>JADJAD010000001.1 GCA_016704465.1 Gemmatimonadota bacterium
CGCGGCACTTCCGGCGGGCGTGCGGCTCATGTCGCTCGCCGCGGCGCTGCACGAGGAGCCGACGCTGCTGGAGCGCTACCTCGGGAAGTACGCCTCGGTCGACGACCAGGGGCTGGCCTTCACCGCCCTCAACACGGCGATGATGCGTGACGGCGCAGTGTTGCACGTGGACAAGGCGACCGATGTCACGACGCCGATCCACCTGCTCTACGTGTCGGATGCAGGCGCCGAGGGCGGAGTCTCGTACCCGCGGAACCTGCTGGTGATGGAGCGGGAAGCCAAGGCGACGGTCATCGAGCAGTACGTGGCACTCGGCGATGCGCGCTACCTGACCAATGCGGTGACAGAGTGCGTGCTCGCCGACGGCGCCACGCTCAACCACTACAAGCTGCAGCGCGAGGGCGCCAAGGCCTATCACGTCGGGCACATCGAGGCCGAGCAGGGGCGGGACTCGCACTACATCTCCTTCTCCTTCGCCATCGGCAGCGCGTTGGCCCGCAGCAACATCTACACGCGACTGGCCGGTGATGGGTGCGGCGCGACCCTGAACGGGCTGTACATGCTCGACAGCGACCAGGTGAGCGATCACCAGACGCGCATCGAGCACGTGGCCCCCAACTGCTACTCGCGCGAGATGTACAAGGGGATCCTCGACGGCACATCGCACGGGGTGTTCAACGGCAAGGTCTATGTGCATCCCGAGGCCCAGAAGACCGACGGCAAGCAGACCAACAAGACGCTGCTGCTGTCGGAGCGGGCGCGCATCGACACGAAGCCGCAGCTCGAAATCTTCGCCGACGACGTGAAGTGCACGCACGGGGCAACGGTCGGCAAGCTGGACGAGCTGGCGACGTTCTACATGAAGTCGCGGGGCATTCCCGCCGACATGACGCGGCGACTGCTCACGTATGCGTTTGCGGCCGAAGTGTTGGAAACGCTGGAGCTGGAACCGCTGAAAGAGGATTTGGAGCGGCTGACGTTGCAGCGATATGTCTAGGGGGGACGGGGGACGGGGGACGGGAGACGGGAGTGCCGGCGCGCTTCGCGCGCCGGCGGGTGCGTCGTTGAGTTCCACCTCCCGTCCCCCGTCTCCCGTCCCCCGTCCCTTCGACGTTGCCCGTATACGCGCCGACTTCCCGATCCTCGGTCTGGAAGTGCGGGGCATGCCGCTCGTCTATCTCGACAATGCGGCCACCTCGCAGAAGCCGCAGGTCGTCATCGACGCACTCGCGCGCTACTACTCGGCGGAGAACGGTAACATCCATCGCGGGGTGCACTACCTCAGCGAGAAGGCGACGGAACTCTATGACCTGACCCGCGAGGCGGCGCGACGCTTCTTCAACGCCCGCCACGCGCACGAGATGATCTTCACCCGCGGCGCCACGGAGGGGATCAACCTCGTGGCGGCCTCGTTCGGGCAGGCCTTCATCAGCGCGGGGGACGAGATCATCGCCTCCACCATGGAGCACCACTCCAACATCGTCCCGTGGCAGCTGCTGTGCGAGCGGACCGGTGCGGTGCTCAAGGTCATCCCGGTCACCGACGCGGGCGAGCTGGACATGGACGGGTATCGATCCCTGCTCAGCGAGCGCACGAAGCTGGTCAGCGTGGTGCATGTGTCGAACGCGTTAGGCACGATCAACCCCGTGGCCGAGATCGTGCGCCTGGCGCACGAGGTCGGCGCAGCCGTGATGCTCGACGGCGCGCAGTCGGCCCCGCACACGGCCGTCGACCTGCAGGCCCTCGATTGCGACTTCTTTGTCTGCTCCGGCCACAAGATGCTGGGCCCGACGGGGGCGTCGATCCTGTACGGCAAGGAGTCGTGGCTCGAGCGGATGCCCCCGTACATGGGAGGGGGCGACATGATCGAGCACGTCACGTTCGAACGCAGCACCTGGGCACCGCTCCCCGCCAAGTTCGAGGCCGGGACCCCGTCGATCGGCGACGTGGTCGCCTTCCGCCATGCCATCGAATACCTGGAGCAAGTCGGCGTGGAGTCGATCGCCGCGCACGAACATGCCCTGCTGGAATACGCGGTGGAGCAGGTCCGGGAGATTCCCGGGCTCACGCTCGTGGGAACTGCGGCGCACAAGGCCGGCGTGCTCAGCTTCGTGATGGACTGTGCCCATCCGCACGACATCGGCACGAACCTCGACTCGCTCGGCGTAGCCATTCGGGCCGGACACCATTGCGCGCAGCCCCTCATGCGGCGGTTCGGCGTGCCCTCCACAGCGCGCGCCTCGTTCTACCTCTACAACACCCGCGACGAAGTCGACGCGCTGGTGAAGGCCATTCACCGCGTGCGTAGCGTCTTCGCCTAACCATGGATCTAGGCAGCTTGTACCAGGACGTCATCCTGGAGCACAACCGGAGCCCGAGGAACTGGGGCGAACTCGCGCCGCCGAGCCAACGAGCCGACGGCCGCAACCCGATGTGCGGCGACGAAGTGACGGTCTGGCTCACGATCGACAACGACCGGGTCGCGGAGGTCTCGTTCGTAGGGACAGGCTGCGCGATCTCGAAGGCGTCGGCCTCGATGATGACGCAGGCGGTCAAGGGAAAGACGCGTGCCGAGGCCGAGCAGGTCTTCGCGCAGTTTCACGCGATGGTGACCGGGCGGCACGCGAATCCCGCCGACGATCCGGTCCTGGGAAAGCTCAAGGTCTTCTCTGGCGTGGCGCGTTTCCCAGCGCGGGTGAAGTGCGCGTCGCTGGCATGGCACGCCATGAAGGAAGCGCTCGACGCGCAGCCCTGAGCGCGCGGCGGTTCCCGCGGCATTCCTGCCGGTCGCCCGGCGATCGAGGAACGCCGAACCACAAACGCCGTAACACAAGCGATAAACGACGAAATCCCGGCGGGTCGCGGCGAACGCCGCACCTGCCGGGATTCTCGAAGCTGGAACGCATGCGCGACGTGCGCGGCACCTGCCTGTCGACCACTCCGCCCCGCACCACCACCCGGCCTACAAGCTGCCCCCACGTACATTCGCTCCGCACCACACGGATCGCGTGTTAGGTGCCGGCACGTCGTGCATCGTTCCAACCACCCCCCTCCCCACCCCGGCCGTTCCGCGGGACCGCGCGTCGAGGCGCGTCCCGCGCGCCACCCCCCACCCCACCCCTCCACTCCACCGCTCCCCACCCACTCCCACAAAGCTCGTGCTCGTTCACTCACCAATTCTCCTGCTCCACCGCCGAGTCACCGCGAGCCCGACCCAACCCGCCTCGTCCCCCTACGCCGTCGCCCGTCGACTGCGTCCCTGACCGGATTCCCCCTCCTCCTCCCAACGCCCCAGAGCGGGGGCGGCCACCCGAAATGCGTGCAGCGAACGAATTCCGGCCGTCTGGCGCTCGAAGAATCCCGAGCGACGCAGCGATGCCTCCAGCACCCATTCCCACCCGTAGCGCTCGTGGAACGTGCGCTCCGAGATGCCCAGGAGATCTTGCATCAAGCGGCGCGTCTCAGCGGCCGCCGGCTCATCGGCCGATACGATCCGATTGACCGCGGTCCGGTCAGCGGCGAGATCGGCCAGCGCCGCCGCACGCTGCCACTCCAACGCCCCCCAGCGTCCCAGCCCGCGCAGTTGCTCCCGAATGCTATAGGGGAGGTATGACACCTCGTTTCGCCGCAATGCTGGACGGGTGAACAGCTCCGACAGCGTGCGCGACAGAAGCGCCATCCGGGTTCGCTTCACCAGCCAATCGACCAGGTCACTCGCCGTGGGCCGAGGGCGCGACGCCACCGCTCGAAGGATCGGGGAGGCACCCTCAGCATCGGACAGCCCGTAGATCAGGCAGGTCCGCGGCAGCCGGCGCGAGGAACGCATCCCGGACTCTTCCTCGGCGAGAATGCACAGCGGACACCAGGGAGCCACGTCCAGCTGCGACTTCACGTCGCTGGTCGATGGACGGCGCTCCGACGCGTCCAGCAGCGCGACCGAACCCAGGTCGGGCGAGACGTCGTGAAGTCGGCGTGCCACCTGATACGGCGGCTCCAGGATCAGCAGGGACGAGTGCATGGGGTCATGGTAGGGGACCCGGGCGCGGCTGTACACTCGTGCAACCCCTAGTGTCCGCGTCGCGACCGGGCGGCGTTTTCGCAACGACCATCCCGGCACAGAGAAAAGGGGCGAGCGCATCGCGCTCGCCCCCCGTCGCCGCCGCAATCTGCTCGCCAGTGCAATCAGTACCGCATGCTCTCGTGGCGTGATAATGCCCCGCTACTGCCTCGTTTGTGATATCACCGAAAGCACGCCACTGGTCATGGCGGCCCGACGATCTCGGGTCGCGGGGTCGTGCGATCCGAGGCACCTGTTTCGGAAGCGCGACGCGTCCCCTCATCGTCAGCGGTCGGGTCATCGACGGTTTCGGCCGATTCTCCCAGCGGGTCGCCCCCCGCGTCTTCTCCCGGGAGCATGATCGCAAAGCGCATCAACCCCCACTCAGTCGTTATCCCGAGCGCCTTCCGAATGCTGGCGCGATGAAACTCGACGGTGCGCGGCGACACCCCAAGGGCCTCGGCCATGTCGGCGGTCGACTTCCCGTCTCCAATCAGTCGGAGAATCTGGAGATGTCGAGGCGTCAGGCGATCGAGGGCGGGGTGCTGAAGGGCAGCCGAATCGCGGAACGCCCGCCTCGGGACGCGTGGCGAGATGAACACCTTCCCCGCCATGACCGCTTCGATCGCCGCATTCAGCTCCTCGGCCGACGCCTCCTTGGGGATGAAGCCGTGGGCCCCCTTCTGGAGCGCGAGATCGGCGAGCGCCCGGTCGACGTGCATGGTGACGATCAGGATCTTGAGCGCTGGATACGCACTCGTGATGTCCGGGAGCAGTTCGAGCCCATTGCGATGCGGCATCGAGAGATCGAGCAGGAGGATGTCGGGCTTGGTACGCTCGATCTCCGTGATCACCTCACGGCCATCGTTGACCACGCCGACTGCGAGGCACGTCGGCTTGAGCAGGGCGCGAAGCCCCTGGCTCATGAGCGGGTGGTCGTCGCAGATCAACACGAGTGAGCGGCGCATGCGGCCTCCGTTATCCCTTGATCGGTACGCTGGCGCGCACCGTAGTTCCCTCGCCGGGCCGGGACCAGATCTCGAAGCGTCCTTCGGCCAGCCGGGTGCGTTCGGCCATGGAGATGAGCCCCAGTCCCTTGCTGCGGGACGGGTCGGTCGTTTCGAAGCCGTGACCGAAGTCCTGGATGGACACGGCGATGTCACCATTCTGCGCCCGGGCGCTGATGCGGGCCCGTTTCGCCCCGGAGTGCCTGGCGACGTTCCGGAGCCCTTCCTGTGCGATGCGATAGAGCATCAGCGCGCGCTCCCTTGAAAGCTGTTCCGAGCGCCCGTCGTCCTGCAGATCCGTCTCGACGTCGATTCCGGACGACCGGCTGACGTCGGAGGCCAGCTGGGCGAGTGCGGGGACGAGGCCCGCCTGATCGATGATCGCGGGGTGCAACCGGTGCGCGACGCGACGCAGCATCTCCCCCAGGTCCTGCAACTCCGACCGCAACGCCTCCACGCGCGCCGACGCACGGCCGGGCCCGCCGACCGGGATCTCCGCGGTATCCCATTCGCTCAGTTCGTGCTGGAGGATGGCCACGCGCTGCAGGGCGTCGTCGTGCACCTCGCGCGCGACCCACGCCCGTTCTTCCTCGTGGGCGTCGAGCAACTTCTTG
Organism: Gemmatimonadota bacterium; assembly: GCA_016704465.1. Classification (GTDB taxonomy): domain Bacteria; phylum Gemmatimonadota; class Gemmatimonadetes; order Gemmatimonadales; family Gemmatimonadaceae; genus SCN-70-22. The sequence continues at coordinate 5,679 of JADJAD010000001.1, forward strand.
GCGTAGCTCCGGTGCAAGCGCAGGTTGTGCCGCTGATAGATGAACAGCGCGGCCGCGAACGCGGCCAGGATCACGACCACGGCCAGGACGGCGGCTACGTAGATCCAGAAGAGTTGCTTGGAAGCGGGCATCGCATGCCCCTCCAGATCAGGATGAAGGCGACGACGTCGCCTATCGCGCGCACATTGTAGACCCGGAACATGTTCTCGACCTGGTCCCGCGGCATGGCCGCGATGATCGGCTCGGTCACGACGAACATCCCGAAATACAGCAGGACGCCGAGGCACGTCCAGAGCCAGTCGCGAGCCCAGACGCGTTCCGGCGCCGTCGCAATGTTGGTGACCACGGTGAAGGCCGTCCAGGTCATGATCATCAGGGCGCGGAACGGGCCGGAGAATGTCTTGTACGACTCCAGTTCGCCCGCAATGATCGCGATCACGACGTAGCTCGCAATGACGAGCGGAATGGCGATGCGCAGCGCCATGCGCGTCACGGGGCGCGTCTGCCAGTGCGAGAGGGCCCACAGGAGCAGGGCGTCCTCGACCGGTGAGATGTAGATGAAGACCCAGAGGTTGGTCCCGAAGGCCATCGACAGGATCAGCTGCAACGCGTCGGACAGGAAGAAGGCCACGCACCACAGCGCGATCCACTGACGCGCCACGGTCGTGCGCCGCCACCGCGCGAACACGACGACCGATGGCAGCAACTGGGCAAACGTCGCTGCCATCGGGAAGAGGAGATGCTGGAGGTTCAACGGCGACGGGGGTCGTGGACTTCGCGAGACGGTCGACGACTACAGCAGCGGCGAATCGGGGGGACAGTAGGGCGGACAGGGGAAATGGTTATCCAGCAACACCGCCCCACCTCCCGCCCCCGCGGCGCCAAGCTTCGACCGCTTCGATGCCGCCGGCGCAGTGATGTCGTTCCCCTGCGCGTCGACCCCGACGAGGACCATCCGGTAGGCGCCGTCGGCCCCCAGGCCGTGATAGTAGCGCAAGCCGACACAGCCCGGCTGGGTGAGGAGCTCCTGGATCCCGTCGGCCCAGAAGAAGCCGGCGTGCTCCGATGCCGGGGCCGCCTTGCGGTAGCGCTGCGTCAAGTCGACCGCATCCCGGAGTGCGATGCGCTGGGACTCCCGGGGCGGGACCTTCCCGTAGGCGCGCGGCGCACGCGTCGACTTGCGCGGGCGCTTCGGCGTCCCGCGCTTGCTGGCAGTCGCCTTCCCCTTCTTGCGAATCGTCATGCGTATCCTCGTGGAGTTGGGCGTTCCGGAATGGTTAGGCAGGCGCCATCACCCGCGCCAGCCTCACAACTCGCTAGCCGCGCAGCGCGCTGGCCTCGGGCGGGCAGTATGGCGGGCACGGCCAGTGGTTGTCCAGCGTCTGCGCGCCACCATCGAGCAGGTCGTTGCCGCTGGCGTCGGCCGCGACGAGGACGATGGTGCGCTTTCCCGAGGCGTCGCGCGCATGGTAGTAGCGCAGGTACTGCGCGTCCGCCCGGCTCAGGAGGGAGAGCACGGCCTTCTTGCTGAACATGCCGCCGAGGCTCCCCTCGTCGGCCGGGCGGGCGCCGGCAACCGCGCCGGAGGTGGCATCGATCGTGAGGCCTGAGGCAGCGCCGGTGGTTCCCGCGATCGCACCACGCTCGAACGCGCGGTGTCGCCGCGTCATGTCGGCCGCGTCTGCGGCGCCGACGGCGTGATCACGCCCTGGTTGCAGTGGAGGATTGGTCATTGAGATTCGTTCGCACAGTCGTGGTCGGCGGCCGCCGTGACACGCAAGAAAGGCAGCCGAAGGGAGAGGGGAAAAAGTATGCGGCCCGAGAGGTGCCAGACACTAGGGGTAGCCCCAGTCGATGGCGAGGAACAGGGTCGGTCGGCTAGTATGGACGCTCCTTCCCTTTCCCCTGCTCCCCGATACATGTCCTACGCCGTCGCGCTCCTCCGCTATCGCCGTCCCCTCGACGAGGTCGTCGCCAACACGGACGACCACCGCGCCTACCTGCGCGCGCTGGAGGCGGCCGGAACGCTGCTCGCGTCCGGGCCCTTCGACCCTCGCAGCGGCGGCTTGCTCCTGCTTCGCCTCCCCGATGATGGCGCCGCCGCGGCGCTCGATGCAGTACGCGATGGCGACCCGTTCTGGCAGCGCGGCATCGCACAGTACGAACTGCTCGCATGGAACCCGGTCATCGGACGCGAGCGTCTGGACACACTCTGATCACCCCTCGCGCGAGATCGGGTGCGCCCGCATCGATCACCGCGCACCGCCAGCAGCCACGACCCGTAGCCACGACCAGTAGCCACGACCAGTAGCCACGACCAGTAGCCGCGACCAGTAGCCGCGACCAGTAGCCACGACCAGTGGCCGCGACCAGTGGCCCCTAACAGAGGTGCACCGCCATCGCCTTGAAGGTGGCGAACGCCTCGACGCCCTCGGCAAGTCCAAGCTCGTGCACCGAGCGAGCCGTGAGCGCCGCCACCAGCGGCACCCCATCCACGTCGAGCGTCACGCGGGCGTACGCGCCCAGTCGCGTGATCTCCCGAATGTGGCCGCGAAAAAGGTTGCGGGCCGATGACGCCTGCGGCGTTCGGGAGATCACGACCTCCTCTGCCCGGATGACCGCGTAGACCTGTCCCCCGGAGGGCACCGCCCCGACCGTGTACAGCGTGAGCGATCCGGACGAGAACTCGAGCGCGTGATGTCCGTCCGCCTCGAGTGGCGGCGCGCCGTCGATCCAGTCCGGGGCCACGTCTTCCAGCAGTCGCGCAGTTCCCGAGAGCACGTTCTCGGCGCCCAGGAACTCGGCGATGTACGGTGAGGCTGGACGACGAAACACCTCCTCCGGACGGCCGCTCTGCAGGACGCGCCCCTTGTCGAGCAGGATCGCGACGTCGCCGAGCATCCCCGCCTCGGTAAAGTCGTGCGTCACTTGCAGCACCGTCAGCTGCCATTCGCGGTGGATGATTCGCACCTCGCGCCGGGTGCGGGCACGGCGCGCCGGATCGAGGGCGCTGAACGGTTCGTCAAGCAGGAGGATGCGCGGCCGCATGGCGAGCGCGCGCGCGATGGCGACGAGCTGTCGCTCGCCGCCACTCAGGCTCACCACGTCGCGCCGAAGCAGCGGGGCGAGCTCGAAGCGGGCCACGACTTCGGCGACCGCGTCGGCGCCCGAGTCGGCGCCCGAGTCGGCGCCCGCCGCGCCGGCGCCATAGGCGATGTTCTCCTCGACCGAGAGGTGCGGAAAGAGGTACCCGTGCTGATAGACCAGCCCGATGCGGCGTCGCTCAGGAGGCAGGGTGCGCACATCGTGTCCGCCGATGCGAAGCGTTCCTCCGGTCGGTGTGATGATCCCGGCCACCGTCTCCAACAGCGTCGTCTTTCCCGACCCCGCCGGTCCGATGACGACGCCGTAGCTCCCCTCGGGCACCTCGAACGACACCTGCTCGAGGCGGAATCCGCCGAGCCGCGCCGAGAGCTGTTCGGCGATGATCACTGCATCCCTCCCGCGTGCAGCTCACGCTCGCCACGCAATGCCCGCAGCAGGGCCAGTGGAACGAGGGCGATCAGGACGAGGACCGCGGCCACGGGGATCGCTTCACTGAGCCCGTACGACGTGAAGCGGTCGAAGCTCAGGACGCTGACCGTCTTCGGGTTGTAGGTCAGGATGACGATCGCCCCGAACTCGCTGACCGCGCGCGCCCACATGACTACCGCCGATGCGAGCAATCCGCGTCCGGCCAGGGGAAGCGTGATCCGCCGAAAGACGCGCCAGCCGTCGTCGCCGAGGGTGCGCGCCACCGCCTCATAGCGCGGATCCACGCGGGCGAACGCCTCACGAGCCCCGCTGACGAAGAGCGGCGCCGAGACGAACAGCATGGCGCAGACGATCCCGATCGGCGTACCGACGACCCGCAGCCCGGCCAGCAGCAATCCCTGCCCCACCATGCTCTCGCGCCCGAGCACGAGCAGGAGCGCGATACCGGCCACCGGGTGCGGAATCACCAACGGCAAGTCGAGGATGGCCGACAGCACCGCGCGCCCGCGGAACCGGCGCCGCGCGAGCAGATACGCCACGGGAGTGCCCGTCACCACGCCAAGCAGGGTGGCGATGGTGGCCGTCGCTCCGGTCAGCACGAGCGCTGCGCGCAGCTCCGCGTCGCGCCCGAGTTGCCGGACCCCGGCGGCCCCGCCCTGCACGACCAGCTCGCCGATCGGCGCCACGAGGAAGAGCAGGAGCAGCGACGCCGCGATCGCCGAGAGAATGGCGCTCACCGCTGGTAGTCTTTTGCCCGTCATGGGCGACGGCGATGCAGTGCGGCTGCGTGGCGTTCGGTCATGCGCCGAATCTCATCGTCCGTCCCCGCCGTACGCCATCCCCGACCCGTATATTCCCGCGTCGCCCGCCTCGCATCTCGCTTCTCGAATTCTCCCTGATGTACGCCATCGAGCTCCGTTCGATCGTCAAGCGGTATGAGGGGCACGTCGCGGTGCGCGGCCTGTCGCTGCAGGTGCCGCGCGGATCTGTCTACGGCCTGCTCGGCCCTAACGGGGCCGGCAAGACCACCTCGATCCGCATGCTCCTGAACATCATCGCCCCCGATGAGGGCGAGGTGCTCATTGGTGGCGTGCCGAACACGCAGAAAGGCGTGCTGGATCGAGTGGGGTACCTCCCCGAAGAGCGCGGACTGTACAAGAAGATGCAGGTAAGACGGCTCCTGCGCTTCCTCGCCGAGTTGAAGGGGATCGGGCGTCGGGATGCGGACGCCCGCATCGACCAGTGGCTCGACCGTCTGGACCTGCGTACTGCGACGAAGGACTGGGGCGACGCGAAGGTCGATGAGCTCTCGCGCGGCATGCAGCAGAAGGTGCAGTTCATCGGCACGCTATTGCACGACCCCGACCTGGTGATCCTCGACGAGCCGTTCAGCGGGCTCGATCCGATCAACGCGCAGGCGCTGAAGGACACGGTGGTCGACCTGAAGCGCCGGGGAAAGACGGTCATCTTCTCGACGCACCTGATGGACAACGCCGAGCGCATGTGCGACTCGGTGTGCATCATTGCCCGGGGCGAGAAGGTGCTCGACGGGACGATCGGCGACGTCAAGGCCGCGCACGGCGGGTCGCACGTGGCCCTCGGACTGGACGGCGCTTCGACGGCGGCGGTGAACGCCGTGCTGGCCGACCGCACGCTCGTGGCCCGGATCGACGACTCCTCGCGGTACTTCGAGATCGAACTTGCGCCGGGAGGTGACTCGAAGGCGCTCCTGCGGCGGCTGGTCGAGGCGGGCGCCGGGATCGACCGGTTCGAGTTGGTGCAGCCCTCGCTGCACCAGATTTTCATCGAGAAGGTGGGTGCCACCGGCATCGAACGGGGGATGTCCGGACACGGCTGAGCGCTTCGCGATGCTTGCGCCGGGGTGCCGGGATCGTGCTCCTGCACCGGGGTCTGGCGCTGGGTCAGGGCTGCGCGATGAGTCGCTCGGCCAGGCGCAGGTACGACGTCTCGCGCCAGGCCGAGTCGGCCGCGGGGCCTGGGAGCACGCCGAAGATCTCGCGCTTGAGCGCGGCCGCCGCCTCGGCCGGCGCGAGCGCGGTGTCGTCGGCGAAGCCGTGGAGCAGGATCGCCACCTTGTCGCTGCCGTAGCCTAACGATGCGCACAGCTTCAGGGTCCGTTGCGTGGCGCGCAGCGAGGCCACCGACGGATCGCTGACCAGCAGCACGCGATGCGATGCATCGAGCGCAGCGAGCACCCGCTCGTTCGGGGCCCCGCCGAGCGCGACGACCGTGATCGCATAGCGAGGTGCCAGCTCCCGAAGGAAGGCGCCTACGTCGCTCGACCCGCCGACGTCGACGATGGCAACGCGCCCGGATTCGTCAGGCGCAACAGCGATGGGCCCCGGGGACGCCAGCAGCGCAACACTGAGTGCGGTGTCGCGCGACGCCAGGGCGCGCGCAAGCTGTCCGGCGATGTCGGCGATGTCCGGAAAGTGGCGGTCGGCGTACAGCGTGATGACCATCGCGGGCGGGAACCGCCGGCCCTTGTCGAGGCGCGGCGGTCGTGCGGGAGGGCGGGCGGGCAGAGCGGACGAGAGGACCTGCGAGAGGCCTACGGCTGCACGCGGAGGCAACGTGCGGCGTTCTGGAACGGGGCGGACAGGACGAGCGGAACGGTCAGGATGTCGGCTGGCAATGCATGGCGAACGCCGCCTTCAGGTCTGCAGTGATCGCCGCAGCATCGCGGCTCTCGATCTGCCAGCGCTCCATGAAGTACACCAGCTTCCCGTTCTTCATGAGGGCGATGGACGGCGACGACGGCGGATATCCGGTGAAGTACGAGCGCGCTCGCTCCGTCGCCTCGGCATCCTGGCCGGCGAAGACGGTCGAGAGATGATCGGGCTTCACGGCCGACTCCTCGATCGCATGCCGCACCGCGGGGCGCGCCATGCGCGCCGAACAGCCACACACGGAGTTGACCACCACCAGCGTGGTGCCGGCATTGCTCTGCAGGGCGGCCTCAACGTCGGCACCGGTCCGCAGCTCGGTAAAGCCGACGCGCGTCAGGTCCTCGCGGATCGGGGCGACGAGGCGCTCGTCGTACATCATTCGGGGCATCGACATGTGTTTCGGACGGGGGACGGGGGACGGGGGACGGGAGGGCTAGTCGTCCTGGACGTGGGTTTCGTCGCGTACGAGGGCGAGGATCGCGCTTTGGGGGACGACCAGGTAGCGCTCGTTTTCGAAGGTGATTTCTACGGATGCCTTGCGGAAGAACAGGGCGAAGTCGCCGGTGCGGGCCTGCATGGGGACAAAACGCGTCTCCCGCATGTTACCCGTCGCCTGCCGCCACGGTTCGTCGCTTGCGTCGGCCAGGTCCGGCATCGGGAGCCCGGGGCCTGTGGCCACGATCGTACCGCCCTGCACCGCCTGCGCGTCGATAGCAGTCGGAGGGAGGTACAGTCCAACCTTCGTGCGCTCCTCGCCATCCTCGGACTTCACGAGGACCCGATCGCCCACGACAATCAATCGCTTGTGTTCACGTTTCATCGGCCAGACGTCTCGGCGGCTCGCTGAGCGGGTGCCCGCCTTGGTGATTCGGTGTCCTGTGAACGAATATATCGGCTGCGTGGTGGCGAAGCGGACGAAAGCCGGCGATCGTCGCGAAAACCCGAGCGATCACCGGCCCGACCCGCCTCGCCGCGCGACTACGGCTGCACCCGGGGGCGCACCAAGTGGAACTCGGACTGTCGCGCGAAGGCCCAGCGCGGCTTCCCGTCGGCACCGACGATGAAGTCCTCCTCCTGGGCCACACGCACCGGCTGTCCCCCCCACTCCGGAACGGGCGAGGTGGTCTGCAGCTCGGACGAGAACCACATGCTGGGAATCACCGTGGCGTCGCCCCGGCCGGGGACCCCGTCCTGGTAGTCCCACAACCCGATAATCGGACCTGCGCCGTGGCCATGCTTGCCAATCGGGTGCGAGTACATCGTCCCCATGATCCCCTCGCCCTTGAGCCGAGTCAGGGTGGCGCGCAGGATCTCGTTCCCGGAACGCCCCGGGCGGGTCTCGTCGAACAGCAGGTCCTGCAGCCGATTCGAGCTGGCGAGCGCCTTGCGCAGTCCGGGCGGCGCCTCGGTCTCCCCGTCCTTGAGCACATAACCGTTGTGCTGGGTGTCGGTATTGAGCCCCAGCGCGGTGATGCCGACATCGCACCACAGCACGTCACCCGCCTCGATGACCGGGTCACCACCCAGCAGCTCGGGGAGCGATCCCTTGCGCTGGATGGCAATCGACGGTTGGAACCAGGTCTCGAGGCCGCGGTCGTTGAGTTGCTGCCGCCACCACCACACGAGTTCCTGCGTCGTGGTCTTGCCCGGAGTGATGACCTCGTTGGAGAACATCCGGGCGATCAGCTCGTGCACCTGACGGGTCAGGCGCCCGTAGAACTCCTCCTCCTCGGGGAGGCGCGCGGCGATCAGCTCCAGCGGCAGCGCCTCCGCGCGCTTGAATCGGTCGACCCACTTCTTGCCGAGCATGAGCGACATCCCCTCGAGCTCACCCGCGGTGAGCCCATCGGAGAATGCGTGGGTGCGCGAGACATTGATGGCGATGACCTTCGGGTTGCGCGCCTCGACGACTTCCTTGAGGAGCAGCCACTGCGTGTCGCCCCACAGCTCGGCCTGCCGCCCGCCGACCGGGTTCTCGATCACCTTCGTGGCCCGGTACTCCTTGTAGACCCCGCCCTGCGAGGTGCCGCCTAACGCGAGGCGCTCGATGCACGATCCGTCGCCCGGATCGACCGTGGCTGCTGCGGCGCACTTGTCGAAGAAGACGTAGATCGTGCGGCGGCGGGCGGCGAAGGTCGTGGGGGAGACGATGGACGAGAAGACCGGGTCCTCGTTGTACTCCCGCATCGGGATGACCCACAGGTCGACACCATGCCTGCGCATGAGCGCCGGGAGGATCGTCTCCATGCGACGCTTGAGCCATCGCTGCTGGGTCTCGGCCTGTTCGCGCTGGGTGCCGAACGGGCGCATCGGTGCGGCGCCCTGCGCGGCCGAGGGGTCCGAGGCTGCGCCGAGCAGTGCGAGCGCGGCGAGGGGGAGACGAAGACGACGGCGAGACGACATGGCGAGACAGTAAGGGATGGAATGGCGAGCGCTCGACGGGCAGGCGGCGCGGGGTGCGAAGGGCCGGCGACACCAGGGAATCCGACGTGGCGCGCTCGACCGGCGAGATGCGCGCAACCGGACGGATGCACTCAAATGGTACGTCTCGCCATCGAAGGATGCTGGGATTGGCGATGGGGGGGCGAGATTGGATTCGGGGGGGGCCCCCCCGCTCACCCCTTCTGCGTCGTCAGCACCACCGCCCCGTCCAGCCACCCCCGCACCGGGTGGGGCTGATACGGCCGCTCCAACTCGGCGCAGTCCTCGTCGCTGAGTGCCACGTCCACCGCAGCGATCGCGGCATCGAGCTGCGCCAGCGTGGTCGTGCCGACAATCGGGGCGGTCACGGCTGGGCGCGACAGGAGCCACGCCAAGGCGACCTGCGCCGGCTGAACCCCAAGTCGCTCGGCGACGCGCACCGTGGCGTCGACCACGTCCCAGTCCGACGGCTGGTCGTACAGCTGGTCGACCATCACGCCATCGCCGTCGTCCCGCAGCGACATGCCGCGCGCGCCGCGCTGGCGCTTGCCCCCCAGCAGCCCGCGCGCGAGCGGAGACCACGGAATCACCCCCACCCCCTGGTCGACGCACAACGGGAGCATTTCGCGCTCCTCTTCGCGGTACACGAGGTTGTAGTGGTTCTGCATGCTGACGAACCTCGCCCATCCGTTTCGCTCCGAGAGCGACAGGGCCTTCATGAGCTGCCAGGCGAACATCGAACTCGCCCCCAGATAGAGGACCTTCCCCTGCCGGACCAGCTGATCGAGCGCCGCGAGCGTCTCGTCGACCGGCGTCTCGGCATGATGCCGGTGGATCTGGTAGAGGTCGATGCGCTCGACGCCGAGCCGTCGCAGCGATGCCTCGCAGGACTGGATGATGTGCTTGCGGGAGAGGCCGATCCGGTTGGGACCGTCGCCCATCTTCAGCCTGACCTTGGTGGCGATCACGAGCTCGTCGAGGCGCCCGAACTCGCGGAGCGCGCGCCCCGTGATTTCCTCGCTCACGCCGAGCGAGTACACGTCGGCCGTGTCGAAGAAGTTGATCCCCCCTTCCACCGCTCGGCGGAAGAACGGCCTCGCCTCCGCTTCCTCCAGGACCCACGGTCGCCAGGCGCGGCTGCCGAACGTCATGCAGCCAAGGGCAATGCGTGAAACGGTGAGTCCGGTGGACCCGAGTCTGGTGTAACGCATGCGAGGGAGCCGGTCGCTATTTGAGATGGTGCTGCTCGGCCGAATCGTGGTGCACGGCAGAGATCGTGCGTTCACGATGCGCGCGCTTGAGCAAGAGGTAGCGCACGAGCTGCACGACCCCGGCCAGCAGGACGGCGAAGGCGACGATGCTGGTCACCCGCCAGAACAGCGTCCCGGATGCGATGGCCGGCCAATCCGCCATCGTCGCGCGGGCCGAGCCGAGCGGTTCGCGCTGCAGCAGGATGAGCACGAGCGCGGCCACGGATTCGGCCACCGCCTCGATTGCGGCGAACGCCGGCGCACGCCAGACCCAGTGCTTGAGCGTGAAGTTGCCGAGGTGGAGCGTGACCATCCCGAACAGGACGATCAGCCGCAAGGCGAACATGCCGCCGGCGAAGACGAGGGAATCGTTAGGCCCCTGCGTGATCACCAGCGCCCAGAACAGCCGCAACACGACACCGGCCACCACCGCCATCCCGACCAGGGACATCGAGAACCGCCTGAAGGCTGGCGGCTCCTCGAGCTTGAACGTCCCGGTGACCTGGGGAAAGAGGGGAGGCATGAATTGCAAACTATTCGTGCACGCGCCGAGCCGACAGCGCGGCGCCACGCACCCGAGGTGTGCGCCAGCGGCCGACCTCGCTCACGTCGCCCCGGATGACAGCTGTCGTGCAAGCCAGGCGAGGCTTTCGCGTGCGTGCACGCGCCAGTACGGCCAGTCGTGCTTGCCCGGCCACTCGGCGTACGCCGGGGGGTGGCCGAGGCGTTCGAGTTCTGCGCGCAGCGCGCGGGCCTGGTCGATGAGGCCATCCTCGGTGCCGCAATCCAGGAAGATGGCGGGAATGTGTCGCGCCTTGCGCTCCACCAGGCGTTGCATGAGCCGCGCGGGGTCGCGCGCGAACCACGCCGCCGTGTCGCTGCCGAAGGCCGGCGAGATGAGGGGCCACATTCGCTCACCGTACGACTCCTGGAGCGCCGCGCCGGACGCTGCATAACGAGGGGTGCCCTCGAACGGGTGCCCACCGGTGTACGACGGCGACACCACACCCGAATGACTTGCCGCTGCGTGGAAGACGTCGGGGTACTGCAACGCCAGCGAGACCGCGCCATATCCCCCCATGCTCAGCCCGGCGATCGCGCGGCGCGAACGACTCGCCTCGGTGCGGTACCGCGCGTCGACCGCCGCCACCAGGTCCCGGGCGATGTAGTCGTCATAGTGGGGCCATGGCACGCAGTAGTCATCGGCGGTGTCGTCGCCGGGGCGCGGCGTGAAGTCCCGCCGGCAGCTGGCGACGTCGGGCAACCGGTTCCAGGTCGTATACCAGCCGTCGTCACCATCGGGCATGACGACGATCATCTCCGGCAACCCTGCGCCGCTCAGCGAATCGAGCGTCACGTCAAGGCCACCTTGCACCGTCCAGTCGCGTTCGCTCCCCCACAGTCCGTGCAGGTAGTACAGCGACGGAAAGCGCCGCTCGCCGGCTGTCGCGTACGATGGCGGGAGCCAGACCAGCGCCCGTTTCGTGCTCCCCAGCGACTGCGACCAGAAGGTGAGCGTATCGATCGCCCCTCGGCGCACCGGCTGCGCATCGCTAGCCGAAGGACCGATGGTCGCGATCCCGATCAGCAGCGTTGCCCACGTCCGCCCGAGCGGCGCGCTCACGGCACGGCCGCCATGCACTCGATCTCCACCCGCGCCCCGAGCGCCAGTCCATTGGCGCCGAGCGCGCTGCGCGCCGGCTTGTTGCGCGGGAAGAAGGTGCTGTAGATCTCGTTCATCGAGTCCCACTCGCGCATGTCGGCCATGAAGACGGTGCACTTGACGACCCGGTCGAGCGAAGACCCGCTCTTCTCGAGCACGTCCCGAATGTTTTCCATGGTTTGCCGAGTCTCGGCCTGGATCCCCCCCGGGACCACCCCGCCCTGCGCGTTGGCCGACGTCCCGATCTGGCCGGCGAGGAAGAGGATGTTGCCCACTTGCACCGCCGGCGAGAACGGGCGCGTGGGACGCCCATAGGGCAGGTGCCAGGTGACCCCGTTCTCGCTGACACTCTCGGGCGTCGGCGTCGGCGCCGGCTTCGCCCGGGAGCAAGCCGACGGGAGTGTCAGCAGAGTCATCAGAACCACCGTGACCGCGCGCTTCATGCGAAATCCTCACAAGTGAAGTCCCCCTCCCGTCCCCCGTCCCCCGTCTCCCGTCCCCCTACGTCAGCCACTCATGCAGCAACGAATGAAAATGATGCACCCCGTTCTCTTTCGTCGCTGAGTATCGCCCCCGGTCATAGACCCGTGAGCGCAGGTTGCGCTGCACCGCCTCGCAGATCGCGATGTCCTCGTCCTGGATCTCGAAGCTGAAGTCGACCACGCGCGCCCAATCGGGATCGTGCTCGGCGGGCGGGGTGAGCGCATACCAGTCGAAGCGCACGAGCGTGGTCCGGTGATCGATCGGGAGCACGACGTTCGTTTGCAGCTGCCCCTGGTAGATGTTGAGCATCCAGTTGGGATACACCCAGTAGTAGTGCGCCTCGTCGTCCCCCTCCCGCGGGATGTACTTGCGATCGGTGGCGTGTGGCGCCACGGGACGCAGCGGGGCGAACTGGCGGGAGTAGTAGCGATGCGGCTCGACCACGTAGTGGTCCACGTCCAGCTCCTTGTGCAGCCCCGGATGCACGACGGCGACGTGGTAGCCCTCGAGGTAGTTGTCGACGTAGACCTTCCAGTTGCAGTCGATGCGCCATTCCCGCGACATCACGAATTGCATCCGCTCGGCGCCGAAGCGCGCGCAGGCCGCCGGAATGTCCTCGATGAAGTGCTCGAGCGGCGGCGCCTTGAGGTCGAGATTGGCGAACACCAGCGGCCCCCACGTGGCCACCTGGACCGGGAGCAGCTTGAAGTCGCCCGGGGTGAAATGCGCCGTCCCCTCCATCTCGGGTGCCCGCACGAGCTCGCCACGAAGGTTGTACGTCCACCCGTGGTACCGGCATTGCATGGTTTGACGCTTGCCGCACCCCTGGGCCACCGGGCCGGCGCGATGCAGGCAGATGTTGTGATAACCGCGCAGGACCTCGCCGTCACGCACGATCACAATGGATTCGTTGGCGATCTCTGCGGTGATGTAGGCTCCCGTCTCGACCAGCTGTGCCGTGCGTCCGACCAACTGCCACGTCCGGGCGAAGATCTGCCCCAGCTCCAGGTCGAGGTACACCGGGTCGTTGTAGAGACGCGCCGGAATGGTGGACGCGCGCGTGATATCGAGGTCGAAGGAGAAAGGCATATGGGACGGGAGACGGGGGACGGGGGACGGGAGGGCGGCACGTCACCGGGGTAGAGTGGATTGCGAATCGTGATGGCGTTAGGGGACACGCGCGCTCTTGAACTCCCGTCCCCCGTCCCCCGTCCCTACCTAATCCAGTGCCCGAGGCGCCCCCACCGAATCGCCGTGAGGAAGGCGAGCGGGCGGTCGCTCTCGGCGTCCCAGGAGTAGTACACGAAGAGCGGACGGCCGCGGATGTTCTCCCGCGGGACGAAGCTCCAGTAGCGCGAGTCCTTCGAGTTGTAGCGGTTGTCGCCCATCATGAAGTAGTGCCCGGCGGGCACGACCAGCGGCCCCCAGTTGTCATGCGTCGGTTGCGCCGGCGCCGGGCCAAATCGCGATGCCTTCACTCCCACGTCCTTCTGCCAGTCGAAGAGCTGGCTCACCTCGTTGGGATCGCCCACTTCTGATGTCGCCCCGTAACCCTGGCGCTGCTCGATCCCGTTCACGAAAAGCTTCGCGTCGCGCATGTGCAGCGTGTCGCCCGGCATCCCGACCAGCCGCTTCACGAGGGTCGGCGTCAGGTCCCACGGCTGGTCGTGCTGCGGCGGCGAGACGAAGACCGTGATGTCGTAGCGTGCCGGCTCGGCGTATCCCGGGAGGTTGATGCTGGTAAACGGGACGTGCGGCCCGAAGCGCAGCTTGTTCACGAACAGCCAGTCGCCGATGAGCATGGAGGGAATCATGCTGCCCGACGGAATGCGGTACGCCTCGAAGAAGAAGGCGCGGATGAAGAAGAACAGGAGGATCGCCCCGGCGATCCCCTTGACGTTCTCCCAGACCGCGGTGCCCGAGACGGATCCACGGCGGGTCTTCTTGCGCGACTGGGCGACGACGTTGCTGGGCTTGGACGACTTCTTGGCGGTCATGCGCGAGGCGGCGTGCGAGTGGAGAAGGTGGGGGCAATCTAACTACGACCGCTGCCGCGCCGGGTTGCAGACGCACGAAAGGCGCGCCTCACGGTGAGACGCGCCCTTCGTTGGCACCGCCGAGGCGGTGCGTCTTACTTGAGGTGCTTGCTGACCAGCGCGGTCATCTCGAACATCGAGACCGTCTTCTTGCCACCGAACACCTTCTTCAGCGCCTCGTCGGCGTTGATGTTGCGCCTGTTCTTCGCGTCCTGGAGCTTGTGCTTCTTGATGTAGTCCCACAGCGACTTGGCAACTTCGGAGCGCGGACGCGGCTTGGGGCCGATGACCGCCGCGAGTTCCGCGGTGGGAGTCATGGGCTTCATGAACGCCGGATTCGGCTTCCGCTTGGCGGCGGGCTTCTTCGCCGCAGCCTTCTTCGCAGGTGCCTTCTTGGCGGCAGCCTTCTTCGCCGGCGCCTTTTTCGGTGCAGTCTTCTTCGCAGCGGCCTTCTTCTTAGCGGCCATCGTTCGACTCCTGAGTGATGGATACGTGAGTTCCCCCGGTGGAAACCACGGATTCTTCGCGCCAAAAGCTAAGAGCGAACTACGCAGACGCAATAGGGAAGTGCGTTGTCTCTCCTATGAAACACGACGCGTTCCCTAGGGAAACGAGGGCGTCGCGTTGATGTGACGCACGTCAGTGTGCGTCGTCAGGGCATGCCCGCGCTACCGTAGTCGCTCGCGCAACCAGTCGACCATGACGCCGAGAACGTCGGATCGCACGTGCCGATCGGGGAGGGCGGCGTAGCCTGCCGGATTGCCGTCTGCATCCTGAAGGAACAGGTGATTCGCCTCGGGAAAGACGCGTCGCGTGACCTGGCGATTCCCTCCCGCTCGGAAGGCGCGTTCCAGCAGCAGCGCCTGGTCGGCGGTCACCTGCCGATCCGTTTCCCCCTGCAGAATGAGCGTCGCTACTCGTACGCGACGCGCGGTCGGCAGGGGGTCATAGTCCAGGAAGAAGCGAACCCAAGGCTGTGCGCGCCCGAGCGAATCGACGGTCGCATCGACGCCGCGGAGCGCCGAGTCGCGCTGTGTGGCGCTCATCGATGGCGCCCGCTCGATCCCCGCGCGCAACTGATAGCGCAGGATCTGCCGCCCGGTCTGCGACGGCCCTGCCATCAGCACGATGGCGCGCAATCCGAGATCGGTCGACGCCACCATCGGCGCGATCAGCCCGCCCTCGCTGTGCCCAACGAGCCCCAACCGCGCCGGATCCACCTCGGGACGAAGGCGCAGGTAGGCGAGCGCCGCCCGCACGTCATCCGCGAAATCCGCACTCGTCGCCGTGGCATGATCGCCGGTCGAGGCGCCGGTCCCGCGGTCGTCGAAGCGCAGGACCGCAATCCCGTGACGACCCAGCGTGTCGGCCACCTGTCGCATGGGACGGTACCCCTTCACCGGGGGAATCGACTCGTCGCGATCCTGCGGCCCACTCCCCGTGATTGTCACCACCGCCGGAACCCGGCCGAAGATGCCGCGTGGGAGGGTGAGCGTCCCCGCGAGGGTGTGGCCCGCCGGCGTGGTGATCGTGACTTCTTCCGCCGTGTAGGGGGCCCCGGCCGGGGCACGATAGTCCGGTGGCACGACGGTCAGGGCGCCGGCGGAGGCGCCGCGCACCCGCGCGAGTCGAACTCCTTGTGCCGGGATATGACCGCCCGTGATCCGCCCGGCCGTGTCGACCGCCAGGTGTACCGGCATTCCCGCGATCGTCACCACGACCGAATCGCGCCCGCGCCAGACGACCTGCGCCTGCATCGTCGTCCCCCCCTGAATCGCCCACACGGGGACCGCCACCGAGTCGCCACCGACGCGGCGGGCGCGCTGAAGCATGAGTTCCACCATGGCAAACGACGGATTGACGAACGGGACCGCACCCCGAACCGTGCCGAAGCGCTGCGTCACGCTCCGGCCGCCGCCGCTCATCTCGGCGATGGCGCTGTCGCCGGTGAACCGCACGACCGCCCGCTGCAGCGGCTCGCTGGAGGTGTCGGCCGCCGCTGGACGGTAGGCATTGGTCAGGCGCGTGGCGCCACCCTCCGCGTCGACCTCCACCGAGTAGGTGAAACGCGCATTGGCCGCCTTGATGAGCAACTCGCCGTCGAGCCGACCGGCGACGCGACGGATGCGCTCCACCGCGACGGTATCGTCGCCCGAGATCAGGATGAGGAGGTCACCCTGCCCCGTCGCTTGCGCCTGCGCAGGTCCCGCGAGCGCCAAGGTCGCGAGCATCACAGCCAGCAACAACGCACGCAACGACGCACGCAACGACGTGCGCGGGGTCTGGCGATCGGCCCGCACGGGTGGACGGGACGGTGTCGGGGGGAGCAGGGCCATCAGCGGACTCACCGTTGGGGAAAGTAGGAACGGGCGGCGGGGCTGGGTCCCGCACCCCGAAGCGATGCGGCGGGCTCGTTAGGCCGCCAGCGAGCGTAACAACGCCATCATGCGCACGTCGTTCGGATCGGCGGTTGCGTCCCCCTCGGCGATGTCCGGGTTGGCCTGCGGCGTCTCCAGGATCAGCGGGATCCCATGGGTGCGCGGATCGCGCAGCAGCCAGCGGAACGGGTCCACTCCGACCTTCCCCTCGCCGATGAGCGCATGTCGGTCCTTGTTCGAGCCCAGCTCCCCCTCTGAGTCATTCAGGTGCAGGAAGCTCGGCGGCTCGCCGATCACCTCGGCGAAGTGATCGAGCACCTGCCGCGCCGCCTCGGGCGACGACACGAAGTCGTGCCCGCTCGCGAACAGGTGACATGTGTCGAGGCCGTAGCCGGCCCGCGCCCGTGCGCCGGCCGGGATGCGCGCCAGCATCGCGGCAATCTCCTCGGGGGTGCGTCCCATCGTGCGCCCGGCTCCGGCCGTGTTCTCGATGAAGATGCGCGCGGACTCCGGCACCCGGTCGAGGGCGAAGGCCATGGCGTCGCCCACCCGCTCGGCCGCGCCGACGGGATCGCTACTCCCCGCCGATCCCGGGTGGAAGCAGAATCCCAGCACGCCCAACGCCGTGGTGCGTTCCAGCTCCTTGGCCAACCCGAGCCTTGCCCGTTCGTACTTCTCGGGCTCGGGCGACGCGGTATTGAGGACGTAGGCCGCATGCACGATGCAGTGCTGCTTGTCGATTCCCGCCGCCACCATTGCCTCGGTGAATCGCGCAGCCTTTTCGGGCTTCACCGTGGCCTTGTCATTGTAGAACTGCGGCATCGCACTGAAGACCTGCAGCGCGTGCATGCCGGCCGCGCCGGCCCGCGCGGCAGCCATGTGGATCCCGCCGGTTGCGACGGTGTGAGCGCCGAAGAAGTGCATCGAGCAGAAGGCAGGGGAAGAGAACGCAGGATCGGGTACGCTCGAACCTACTGTACGTCGCCGGGGCACCGACAGTGCGCCCCGAGCGCTTCGCCCGAGCGTCGTCCCGTACGCCCCCCCGCTACTTCACCCGCACCACGGCCATCCCCACGTTTGCCGGGGCCGGCCCCCCGGTCGTCGACCGGATCGCCAGCGTCTGCGGCGTCGACTGTGTCCCCGAGATTTCCCAGGCCGCGAAGCCGCCGCCGGGCAGGGAGACCACGTTGCTGACACTGCTGGGGAACGTCCCGAACGAGACCGCGCGCATGTTCAGCGGCCACGGGCGGGGAAACGCGGGCGACCCATCGGAGAATCGCAGCCCCGCGCTCATCGTGGCGAAGATGTCGCGCGTGTTCCAGCTCTGGAGTCGGGCGCGGGCATCGGTGATCGTGCCCCCGGGATAGTTGTCCGAGGCCGACGCCAGCGAGAAGTAGCCCAGCAGCTCGGTCCACGTCCTGCCCGTGCGATTCTGGATGTTGACCAGGCCGCGCTCGTTCTGTTGTTGCACCAGCGAGCGCAGGAACGTCCCCTCATCCGCGCCGCCGTAGGTGTCGGTCACCCAGCGGGCGAACGACCACGAACTGCCGTAGATCACGTTGTCGCCGTTGTTGATGAGCGACTTGGACTCGTTCGAGGCATAGTGCCGGTACAGGAAGCCCATGTGGTGGCCGATTGCCTCCACGGGGTCGGCGCAGCGCGCATCGCCCGGTCGCACGTAGTCGCAGATCATGCCGTCGCTCCAGGTGATGTCGGAACGCTGCGGCTTGTTGGAATACAGCTTGCGCGCCCACAGCTCGGTCGCCATCTGAGCGGTCGCTTCCTCCAGCCACGATTCCTCAGCGTACTCGGCGTCCCGGCTGATACGCTCGGCGAACATGACCACGTGCTTGAACTCGTGCAGCAGCGTACCGCGCACATAGTGGCGCCAGCTTTCCAGCGACCAGTTGCCGTTCCCCGTGCCCGACGGGTTGGGGACGAAGGCGTAGAAATACTCCCCCTCGTTGCTTGGGACGCAGGCGTTGCCCGGAACGGGGTCGGTTTGCGGCGAGAAATCACAGGACGTCACGAAGCCCAGCAGGCTTCCGCCGCTCCCGATGGTGTAGTCGTTCACCTTCTTGGAGAAGATGGCGATGACCCGACCGTTGTTGTCGTACTCCGAATCCAGGACCAGCGGGTCGCCGAAGTTGGACAGGTAGCCGAACATGTCGCGATCGAACTCGGTCCCGATCGCCACGTACCCGTTGTCCATCGTGCCGGCGAGCGGGGAGAGCGAGTCCTCCATGATGATGAGCTTGGGCCCCACGTACACGACGCGCGTGCGCACCGAGTCGAACGTGTTGTAGTTGCCGAACGTCTTCATCATGCGGCGCCAGCCCAGGTCGCCCACCGTCGGGACATTGTCCACCGCGAGGGCTGCGTTCGCCCCCGGCGTGGCCGCGCGGCCGAAGGCGGCGCGCTCCCGCGCACGCTTCGCCGCCATGCTGCGCCGCATGTTGGGGTGGCTCTTCATGAAGGACACGCTGGCGTCCAGCGCCGCGGCGTGTCCGACGGCCAGGCGATCCTCGAGCGATCGTCCCTGCACGGCGATCGGGCCGATCGACGCCACGCGAGGCGCGGCATACGCATGTACGGCAGCGGGAGCGAGGCTGGCCGACGTCGCCGCGACGCGAGCCGCCCCCGCCAGCTGGAACGACGCCGCCTGGGCCACCGAGGTCGACGCATTGAACGCCGTCACCACGTAGGTCCCACCCGTGGCGCCGAATTCGTTGCAGGCCAGGTCCGCCGGTGACGTCAGCAGCATCGACTGCCCGATCGCGAGCTGGCGCGCCGTCGCCATCGACAGGTTGGCCGTCGAGGTGACGGCATCGCCGCCGACGGAGACGGAAATGGGAACCGGCCCCGTCGGCGAGCACGGGAGCGCAGTGATCGATGGGACGGTAAGGGTCAGGCTGGTCGTCGTCGCGGCGGTGACGGTGGCGCGCGCCCCGTTGACGAGGACCTCGTTGCCGCCGATGTCGTTGGCGAAGTTGGTGCCGGTAATGGTGGCCGGCCCGAGCGGGACCCATGTCGCCGGCCCTGTCCCGGTGATCGTCGGTGCGTTCAGCGACCGCACGAGCATCGGAACCGAGTCGATCTTCCCTTCGCTGGTGGCGCGGATGAACGTCGTCCCGACGGTGAGCCCCGTGACCAGCCCCTGCTGCGAGACCGTCGCAATCGCGGGGGTGGCGCTCGACCAATTGATCGGGCGGTCGCTGAGGGTGCGCCCGATGGCGTCCTGCGCGATGGCGATAAGCTGGGCCGTGGACCCCTGCCTAACGCTGGGACTGCGGTTGTCGATGTAGACTGACTGGACCGGGATGGGGAGCACGGTGATCGTCAGGGTGCCGGTCACGCCCTCCGACGTCGCGGTCACGGTCGCCGGACCGGGACTGACGCCGCTGACGATGCCGGTGCTGGTGACGGTTGCGATCGCGAGGGAAGACGAGCTCCACGTCACCACGCGACCAGTCAACGGGTTCCCCTTCGCATCCCGCGGCGAGGCGGAGAGCTGGATGGTCGCCCCCACCTCGAGCTGCGGCGTCAACGAAGTCACCGACAGCGAGGCCACTTTCGGGGGACCGGACGAGTCGCCACCGCTGCACGCCGAGAGCAGCAGGCTCGTCGTCACCATGGCCGCCATCGGCCCCACCGACATCCAGCGAAATCCACGCATGCAACGCCTCGGTACAGGGAGAAACGGACAGGTAAGCTACTGGACACTGCGCGGAGGGCGCGATCCCTACATCGCGTTGGCGCCCGTTTTTCCATGGACTATCTTGCGCCGGGCGCGTTTCACGCGACCCAGCCTTCTACAGACCATTTCACCGCCCCCAAGGTTCCCATGACCGACTCGGCCCAGCGCCCCGGCGCGGCAGGCTTCAACGGTGTCCGCCGCATCCCTCCCACGGCGAACGAGCCGATCCGCTCCTACGCGCCAGGGTCGGCCGAAAAGGCCTCGCTCAAGAAGCGCCTGGACACCATGGCCGCCGAACGAGTGGAGATCCCGATCATCATCGGGGGCAAGGAGTTCCGCACGGGTGACCTCGGTCATTCGGTCATGCCGCACAAGCACGCGCACATCCTGGCCGATTACCACAAGGCCAACCCGGGATTGGTCGAGCAGGCGATCGCGGCGTCCGTCGAGGCGCAGCGGGAGTGGTCGCAGTGGAGCTGGGAAGATCGCGCTGCGGTCTTCCTGAAGGCCGCCGACCTGCTGGCCGGCCCGTGGCGTGACACGGTCAACGCAGCCACCATGCTGGGCCAGAGCAAGACGGTGTACCAGGCCGAGATCGACGCGGCCTGCGAGCTGATCGACTTCTGGCGCCTGAACACCGTCTACGCGCAGGAGATCTACCACGAGCAGCCGATGTCCAGCGCCGGCGTGTGGAACATGTCCGATTTTCGGGCCCTCGAAGGGTTCGTCTACGCCATTTCGCCGTTCAACTTCACGGCCATCGGCGGCAACCTGTCCGGTTCGCCCGCCCTCATGGGCAACGGCGTGGTCTGGAAGCCCGCGGCGACCGCCATGCTCTCCAGCTACTACGTCATGAAGGTGCTGGAAGAGGCCGGGCTACCGCCCGGGGTGATCAACTTCGTCCCGGGCGACCCGGTCATGATCAGCGACAAGGTCCTGTCCCATCGTGACTTGGCCGGCGTGCACTTCACCGGGAGCACCGGCGTCTTCAACTCCATGTGGAAGACGATCGGCGGCAACATGTCCAACTACCGGACGTATCCGCGCATCGTCGGCGAGACCGGTGGCAAGGACTTCATGATCGCCCACCCCTCGGCCGATGCCCAGGCGTTCGCGGTCGGCCTGGTGCGCGGGGCATACGAGTACCAGGGGCAGAAGTGCTCGGCGGCGAGCCGCGCGTACGTGCCGAAGTCGCTCTGGCCGGCCGTGCGCGATGCTGCGCTGGCCATTATCGCCGACATCCGAATGGGCGACACGCGCGACTTCCGGAACTTCATGGGCGCGGTGATCGACAAGAAGGCCTTCGACAAGATCTCGAGCTACCTGGCCGACGCCAAGCAGAACGCCACGATCATCGCCGGTGGCGGCGCGCGCGGCGACGACGGCTACTTCATCGAGCCCACGCTGGTCCAGGCGCCGTCGGCCGACTACCGCCTGATGTGCGAGGAGATCTTCGGCCCCGTGCTCACGGTCTACGTGTACGACGACGACAAGTGGCTGGAGATGCTGGAGACCGTTGACCGCACGTCGCCGTACGCCCTGACCGGCGCCGTCTTCTCCAACGACCGGCACGCGGTGCGCGAGGCGATGGTGACGCTGCGCAATGCCGCCGGCAACTTCTACATCAACGACAAGTGCACCGGGGCGGTGGTGGGCCAACAGCCGTTCGGCGGCGCGCGCGCCTCGGGCACGAACGACAAGGCGGGGTCGAAGCTGAACCTGCTGCGCTGGGTGAGCCCGCGCTCGATCAAGGAGACGTTTGTCCCGCCAGTGGAATATCGATATCCGTTTATGGGCGAAGAGTGATTGGACGGACGGGGGACGGGGGACGGGAGACGGGAGTGCCGACGCGCGTTGCGCGTCGGCGGCTCACTCCGGGATGTTGCCCCCTTCCCGCGAGCGGCACGGCCGCTCGCACTCCCGTCTCCCGTCCCCCGTCCCCCGTCCCCCTCTGACTTTCCCCGTGCGCCGCTACTCGTACCTCACCACCGACGTCTTCACCTCGCGCCGCTTCGGCGGCAACCCGCTCGCCGTGCTGCCGGATGCGCGCGGGCTGACGACCGAGGAGATGCACGCCATCACCCGGGAGTTCAACTACTCGGAGTCGACGTTCATCCTGCCGCCGGACGATCCGCGGCATACGCGCCGGGTGCGCATCTTCACCCCTGGCGGCGAGGTACCGTTCGCCGGGCACCCGACGGTCGGCTCAGCGTTGGTGCTGGCGGCCACGGGGGCGATCCCGCTCGACGCGGATGAAACACGAATCGTCTTCGAGGAAGGCGTCGGACCCGTCCCGGTCACGATCCGACGCGTCGGCGGCGTGCCGAGCTTCGCCGAGCTGTCGGTGGCCAAGCTCCCCGAGGTACTCCCCCCGGCGCCATCGGCCGAGCAGCTCGCGCCGATGCTCTCGCTCGGCGCGGACGACATGCTCGGCGGGAGCTTTCATCCGCAGGCGGTCACCTGTGGCCTCCCCTTCACCTTCGTTCCGGTGCGTTCGCGCGACGCGGTGCGTCGCGCGCGCCTCCGGCTCGACCTCTGGGAGTCGACGCTCGCGCCCACGGCGGCATCGATGGTGATGGTGTTCGCCATGGACGCCGAGGACCCGGCGCACCAGGTGCGGGCGCGCATGTTCGCACCGGGCGAATCGGTCCCCGAGGACCCGGCCACCGGGTCGGCCTGTGCCGCGTTAGGCGGCTACCTGGGGATGCGCAGCGCCACGGCGGGCGGAACGCTGCGCTGGATCGTGGAACAGGGGTACGAGATGGGGCGACCGAGCCTGCTGCACGTGGCCTGCGACAAGTCCGGCGGCGCGATCACCGCGGTGCGCGTTGGTGGCGAGGCGGTGCTGGTCTGCGAGGGGACAATCACCGTGTAGCTGACGGGCGGCCGCCGGCTACGCAGCGGACGCTCCTGCTGGCTTGCCTGCGGCTCTCATGCCGGCTCTCATGCCGACGCGCGAGCCGACGCGCGACGCGCCCCGGCCGCGGGGGACCACCGACGGCGATCCCCCTTGGCCGGGCCGCGCCCGGTCAGAGTGCTGAGGTGCAGTGTCCGCAGCGGGTGGCGGCGGCCGGTATTGAGCTGAGGCAGTACTGGCACGCCTTGGTTGGCGCGGCCGGCGGGTCGGGCTTGACGAAGACCTTCGCAATCTGGTACGCGACGAAGGAGATGATCGCGAAGTTCAGGAATGCGCCGGCGAAGTCACCGACCCCGAACTGGATCGAGCCGACATCCAGTGTGTAGGTTCGCCAGTCGCCGCCGGGGAGCACGGCGCCGATGATCGGCATGAGGAAGTCGTCGCTCATGGCCTTGACGATCGCCGAGGCAGCCCCGCCCACGATCACGGCGAGCGCGAGGCCCACGACATTGGCCTTCTCGAGGAACTTCTTGAAGTCTACCCACATGATGCTGGTTCTCCGCCACTGGACGACGTCGCCTAACGCGCCGAGGTGATTGCGCGCGCTGAATGTGGCAGGGCATGCCGCTGCTGGCAAGGTGCATGGACCACGCGCGCCACGCGCCTCGACCGCGTGTCGCTGGGCCCATGCGCTCGGCTGTCTGGCGTGCGTATCCGGGATCTGTAATCCATCTCGCCGATCGTCGCCGGCGCCTTCGCGCCCGGCGCTGGCACGTGGCCGCGGCGCGCGTGTGGGCGGCCCCTAAAAGCGCGCTTCCACGTAGAGGTCGAGGCGCATCTTCTGGCGGGGGTAGATGCCGCGCGCGAGGTCGAGCCTGACGAGCCCATCGAGCACCGACAGGCCGACGCCGGCACCGCTGATCGGACGTCCGGGAGTCCGCCAGTCGGCGCGACGTCCGGCCCACCCCAGGTCGCCGAACAGCACCGGGCGCACCACCTCGCGGTTGAGCGCCAGCTCGGCACGAGTCAGCCAGTAGGCCTCGCCGCCGGTGAGGCCGCCTGCTGCCCCCAGCAGCTGGCCGCGCACGGTCTGCGATCCCCCGAGGTAGAATCCGCGCTGCGGAAGCGGCGCGTTTCGGCTGATGCCACCGCCGAGGGTCAGCGCGCCGGTCAGCGCCCCGCCCAGCCCGTGACTGACCGTCACCTCCGCCGCGGCACGACCATAGGCCCGCGACAGCGAGGCGTCGGCGCTATCGTACGCCGCCCACCCTCCCTCGAGGCGCACGTCGCTCAACAACCTGGCCCCTCGCGGATCGATGCCGACCGACCGCTGGTCGCGCAGCGCCACGCCGGCCACCGTGGCGTCGACGGCGCGGATGTTCGGGAAGAACTCGCTGCCGCCGCCCAGCGCCCGCGACACGTTGAACCGACCATCGGACGAGACGTCGTGGTGGCGCTCGACGAACAGGCGAGTCGTCGGCCCGCCGCCGCGCGCGAGGGACCTCGTCAGCTGCATTCCGGTCGCGCGATAGTAGTAGCCCTCGTCGCGGCCGTACAGCAGCGCTCCCAGCGACGCGCCAAACGAGAGCGGCGATCCCCAGTCATCATTGGCCACGGCGAGCCGGTGATAGCCCGCGAGTCGCCAGCTCATGCGCCCGTTGGTGCGTGTCACCCCCAGTTCGGCATTCGGCGTCCTGTCGCCGGTCCCGAGTCGCGCGGTCGCGTCCCACGCGTAGCCGCGCCCCAGTTGCTGCCGCGCCAGCGCGCCGAGCGAGAGTCCTTCCACGCGGTTGTAGCGCCACTGGCTCAGTCCCCAGGTCAGCTGCACGGGCATGGGGGCCCAGCCGGGTTGCAACGAGAAGTCCAGTGACTTGAGCAGCTCATCACGCTGCGACGTCCCGAACAGTTCTTCCCCCGGTTCGTAGATCGAGGGAGGAAGGTCGGGTGAATCGGCCAGCACCTTGATGTCGCACGGCACGCGCACGGCGGTGACCAGCTGGTGTTCGTCGCGCGTATCGGACCGTGTGTCGACCCGCGTATGATGTCCCGTCGCCGCGCAGTCGCGCACGCGAGCCTCTTCCGTTCGTGCCCGTCGCACCGAATCCGCCCGCACGAGGACGGCGATGCGCTCACGACGCTGCTCGGCGTTGAGCTGGCTCCAGCGCGTGGTGTCGCCACCAAAGAGCGAGTCGCGCAGCTGGCGCCGGGTCATCGCCACGGGAACCGTGGGCATGGAGTCGGTGCCGTTGACGCTCGCGTACTTGAACCCCTCCTCCATCTTGAACGGGATGCGCATGAACGACGCGCGCGCCCACCCCTCGGCGTATTGGGCACGCGGCAACCAGAAGCGCCCGCCGAAGAGGCCGTACTCGATCGTCACCGCCTCGAGCGAGGCCTGCATCGGCGAGAGCATCCCCTTCACCCAGCCGGGGGCGTCGTCATCGGCGTTGCGCTTCTCGCCGCGCGCCTTGGCTTCGGCCAGGTCGCGCTTGGTCTCCTCGTCGACGAGGCTCCAGATGTCGAGCGGGACGGCGAGGCGGTACACCGCACGCACGAGCTGCCCCGACTCCACGTCGAACCAGAAGGAGCCGACGGAGAGCTTCCATTCCGGGCGGCGCGGCTCGATGCGCAGTTCGCGCAACCGGATGACCTTGCCGTCGGACAGCGTGATCGTGAGCGAGTCGCCCGTGGCGTACCGATAGTACGCCTCCGCGCCTAACGCGATCGGATGGACGAGCTCGTTCTCGTCGACCTCGGCGCGCGCCGTCCCCGACCCGACCCACAGCGCCTCGCGCCCCGGGTAGTACGGGATCGGCGTCGCCTCGTCGAGGGACACCTCCCCGGCCTCGTCCTTGGCCGCGGGAAACACCGTTCGCGCCCCATTCAGGTCGATGTGCACTCCACCCGCGCGCGACCAGCGCACGCGTGAGGCGGTCTCGGTGCGGAACAGGAGCCGCTGCCGGCCGACGGCGCGAAAGCCCATCCCGACCGATAGGCGCTGGTAGGCCTTGGCATCGTAATTCAGCAGCGACGAGTCCTGGCGCAGCCGCGCGTCGCGGGCCCGCAACAGCAGGGTGCGGGCGGCCGGGTCGAGAAAGGCGCTCGCCTCGAGCGCCGGCGTCAGCGGAATGCGCCGCACGGGACGCAGGTCGCGGTCGCGCCCCCGCTCGATCGCCTCGTAGCGGATCGAGTCGCGAGCCATCTGTCGCTTGATGCTGTCGGCCCGCTCCTGCTCGCTAGGCGCCCCGACCCGCACGGTGACCTGCTGCAGGGCGAAGGCGAGGGAAAGGACAGCGAGCATGCAACGAACTCCTCGAAGAAGGAAGCGACACGAACTTCTACGACCCCGCCGCGCCAATGTTTCGCCAGACGGAAGAGGGCGCACGAGGCGACCGGAGTTCCGGACGGGAGCGTCGGTCGAGCCAGCGACGCGAACGCGGTGACCGCGGGAGCCCCCGAACCCGCTACATTCTCCCGACTCCCGTCCCCCGTCCCCCGTCCCCCATCCCATGCCCTCGCTCGCCCTCGACGTGCGCGCCCTGCGCAAGCGCTACGGCGACGTCGTCGCCGTGGACGGGCTGGACCTGCAGGTGCCCGCCGGGGAGTGCTTCGGCCTGCTCGGCCCCAACGGGGCGGGCAAGACGACCACGATCGAGATCTGCGAGGGGCTGCTCGACCCCGACGACGGCGAGGTGCTCGTGCTGGGGCAGCGCTGGCGCACCGACGAGGCCGCGCTGCGCCAGCGGCTCGGCGTGCAGCTGCAAGAGACCCAGTTTGCCGACAAGTTGACGGTCGCCGAGACCGTGCGGCTCTTCCGCTCGTTCTACCGCGAGGGGCCGTCGGTGGAGACGATCATTGCCCGGGTGCAGCTGGAGGAGAAGCGCAACGCCCGGGTGAACGCGCTCTCGGGGGGGCAGAAGCAACGGCTGTCGGTCGCCTGTGCGCTGGCGGGCGACCCCGACCTCGTCTTTCTCGACGAACCGACCACGGGGCTCGACCCGCAGTCGCGCCGGCAGCTGTGGGAGCTGGTGGAGCAGCTACGCCAGGACGGCACGACCATCATCCTGACCACGCACTACATGGATGAGGCGGAACGGCTGTGCGACCGGATCGCCATCGTCGACCGGGGGCAGGTGATCGCGCTGGGGACGCCGCGGTCGCTGATCCGTTCGTTAGGCGCGGAACAGGTGGTCGAGTGTGCGGTCGGTGAGGGAGAGCGCCTGGAGGAGCGGGACGTGGCCGAGCTGCCGGGCGTCCTGCGCACCCGCGTCGACGGCGCCCTCCATGCACTGCAGGTGAGCGCATCGCATGAGACCATCCCCGCGTTGCTGGCGCTCATCGCCCGCCACGGCCTGACCCTCACCGAGCTGCGCACGCACTCCCCGACGCTCGAGGACGTCTTCGTCTCGCTCACCGGCCGTCACCTGCGGGATACCTGACATGAGCACCTCGCGCACCTCCCGCTCAACGCGCCCGGCCGCCCCCCCCGATTCCCGGGACGCCGCGCCGCCGGCAGCTGCAGCGGCACGGCTGTCGCCGATGTTGCAGCTGACGCTGGTCCGGTTTCGGGAGTTCTATCGCGAGCCGGAGGCGGTCTTCTGGACCTTCGTCTTCCCGCTCCTGCTGGCGACCGGGCTCGGCATCGCGTTCCGCTCGCGGCCGGCGGAGGTGTCCCACATCGCCGTCCTCGCCGGCGCGCCCGCGGCCGATTCAATCGCGAGTGCCCTCGGGCGCGACTCCTCGCTCGCCGTCGAGCAACTGGATGACACCGCCGCGGCGACGGCGCTCCGCATCGGGCGCATCGCCCTGCTGGTCGTGCCGGGAGCAGGCGCAACGGCCGAGTATCGTTACGACGCCGCGCGCCCCGAGGCGCGGACCGCCCGCTTGGTCGTCGACCGGGCCCTGCAGCGAGCCGCGGGACAGGTGGACCCGGTGACCGTCCGCGAAGCGCTGGTGAGCGAACGCGGCTCGCGCTACATCGACTTCGTCCTGCCAGGGCTCCTGGCGATGAACCTGATGGGGGGCGGCATCTGGGGGCTGGGATTCGGCATTGTCGACGCACGGCGCAAGAAGCTGCTCAAGCGCTTCATCGCCACGCCGATGTCCCGGGCCCAGTACCTCCTGTCGTACCTCGTGATGCGCCTCGCCATGATGGTGGTCGAGGTCCTCGTCGTCGTCGCCTTCGGCGTCCTGGTCTTCGGCGTTCCCATGCGCGGGTCGCTGGGGGCGTTCGCCATCGTGTGCGTGGTCGGCACGCTGATGTTCGGCGCCATCGGTCTCCTGATCGCCTCGCGCGCGCGCACGCTCGAGGGCGCGTCGGGGCTGATGAACTTCGTGATGCTCCCCATGTGGGTCGCCTCGGGCGTCTTCTTCGCGGCCACCAACTTCCCCGCCGCCGTGCAGCCAGTGGTGCAGGCGCTGCCGCTGACGGCGGTGGTCGACGCCATGCGCGCCAGCATGCTCCAGGGGAGCGGGCTCGCGGCGTTGTCCGGCGAGCTGGGCATCATGGCGGCGTGGCTCGTGCTCTCCTTCGTCCTGGCGCTGCGCCTCTTTCGCTGGCGATGAACGACGCCCCGCGCTCCCGCATCGCCCTCGCCTTCGCTGCGGTCTACCTGTTGTGGGGCTCGACGTACCTCTTCATCAAGTACGCGGTCGCCTCGATCCCACCGTTAGGCATGGCCGGGGTGCGCTTCCTGCTCGCCGGCGCGATCCTCTACGCCTACGGACGCGCGCGCGGCCAGCACCCTCCGCGAGACGTGCACTGGCGCTCGGCGGCCATCGTGGGCACCATGCTCATGGTGTCCAACGCGGCGGTGGCGTGGTCCGAGCAGTACATCCCATCGGGCGTGGCGTCGCTCCTGGTGGCGATCACCCCGTGCTGGATGATCCTGTTCGACTGGAGGGGACAGCGCGACCGGCGTCCCACCGTCGGCGTCACGATCGGGCTGCTGGCCGGACTGTGCGGCCTCGTGATCCTCGTCGGTCCGGGGTCGCTGCGGGGCGAGGGTGGCCTCGACGTTCGCGCCGCACTCGTCGTGATCGTCGGCTCGGCGATCTGGTCGGCCGGCTCGCTCTACGCGCGGCACGCCCCACGTCCCAGCTCGCCGCAACTCCTGAGCGGAATGCAGATGCTCTGTGGCGGCGGGGTGCTCACCGTCGTCGCGGCCGTCACCGGTCAGTGGCGCGGCTTCTCCATCTCGGCCACGCCGGCCGTCGCATGGTGGGCCTTCCTGTACCTCGTGACCTTCGGCTCGCTGGTCGCCTTCTCGGCGTACATGTACCTGCTGACGGTCACCACGGCGGCGCGCGTCTCCACCTACGCGTACGTGAATCCCGTCGTGGCCGTCCTGCTCGGCTGGCTGGTCGCCGGCGAGTCTCTCACGCCGCGCATTCTCCTCGCATCAGCCGTCATCGTCGGTGCTGTGGCGCTCATCGTCACCTTCGGCGCGGCAGGTCCGCCGTCGCGCTCGCCGATCAAGACGGATGAGTATCCGATTGCGTCCACCGATGCCGCATGACACGCGAGACTGGTGCAGTCCATAGATTGCCCGCGTGCCTCGGCGCGATCACGGCCGCACGACGCACGCGCACCAGCTCGCTCAGATGGATATGACGCACATACTGATCATCGAGGACGACCAGGCGATGCGCGACGTGATGGCGCGCGCTTCGCCAACTCGGATACGAGGTCGACGTCGCCAAGGATGGCGCCGAGGGACTGGCGCTGTGGGATGCGACGCGTCCCGACGCCGTCGTCACCGACGTCCACATGCCTAACGTGGACGGGATCGAGACGATCCTGGCCCTCAGGAGCCGCGATCCGGACGTCCGCATCGTGGCGGTGTCGGGCGGCGATTCGCGCGCCTCGTTCCTCGCCCTCGACTCAGCGAGCGACCTCGGGGCGACCATCGTCCTGTCCAAGCCGTTCGGCCCCGACGCGCTGGCCAGCGCGGTGCGGTCAGTCCTCGCGCCCCGCGAACCGTAGTCGCGGAATCAGGCCGAGTCCTCGCGCGCTTCTGCCTCGGCCGAGCGCATGCGCGTGCGGTTGCGCAGCCACCAATAGCACGCGCCGCCGAGCAACACGAGCACCGCCATCACGACGCCCTCATAGCGGCGCACCTCGCCGAGCACGAGCACCGCGCCCTCGCCGAACGCCCAGCCGAGCCCCGCGAGCGTGGCCGCCCACACGAGCGACGCGACGGCGGTTCCGGTGAAGAAGATCCACGGCGGCACACGCGCCGCGCCGCAGGCCAGCGGGAGCGCGATGCGTCCGCCGAACGCGATCCGCGCCAGCAGTGTGCTGCGCCACGGACTCCATCGCATGGCCCGCAGCAGTCGCTTCACGATCGGCGGCGACCTGCGCAGCTTGAGCCGCACCCACCCGGCGCGCCACCGTCCCACGAAGTACAGCACCGCCGAGAGCGCGAAGACGCCGGTGGCACAGGCGAGGATGACTCCCGTCAGACGCACATGCCCCTGCTCGGCCGCGAACCCACCCAGGAGCGGGGCGAGTTCCTCGGTCAGGATGGAGGAGATCCCCAGCGTGAGGTACGTCCAACGCTCGCCGAGGCTGGCGATTGAAAATGGCTCGGCGAGCAGCGCGAAGGGGATGAACACCGAGGGACCGGTCAGGTACGGGCGGTGGCGGGATAGGACACGGGCACATCGGTGAAGACCTGCCCCGCGATCTCGACGCGTTGCAGCGATGCCCGAAACTGACCCCGACCGGCAAGCTGCGGGACGAACCCGATGAAGACCGAGGTGTTGTCGTACGTCTCCTCGGTGCGCGGGTTGGCCTTGCCGGCGAGGACCGTGACGACCTCGGGATTCCCCTCCACCAGGTCGAACATGGTCAGGTCAAGCCGCCCCTGCGTCAGCCGCAACGGATGCCGGGCGGTGGCGTCGAGCACATAGGCCGTGAGGATTCCGCGGGTGGTATCGAGGACAAACTCCACATGCGCCACACGATTCCCCAGTTCGACCAGCATGCCACCGTGCGGCGCGGTCATCGCGGCCGAGGCCACGGGACCCTCTCCGGCCGCCTGCGCGCTGTCGGCCGTGGAAGGCTCACCGCCGCCGCACGCCGCGAGCGCCAGCACCGTGCAGGTGAGTGCGACCATCCGTGCCGCGGAGCCAAGCGCACGGCTCGGTCGCGATGGGAGCGGGGCGGACAGGTGCATGTGCAAGTTCCTCGTTCGGCAGGTCGTGCGATCGGGACGACGGTGGAAGGTGCCGTGCGCGGCGTGAACCGCAATCGGCGGCGGAGTATCGGACCAGGACTGCCCAACCGCTCGACGAGCGGAGGACGACACGGGTTACCTGCGACGGCATCGACGCGGGGCGATGGGGCTCAGGAGTTCGGCATCAGGTTGCTCGCAACGTCCGTGCGATAGGCCTTGAACGCCGGAACCAACCCCGCGAGCGCCCCGAGCACGCACATCCCCATCGGCGTGAGGAGCAACGCGGGATCGTATCGCCACGCATCGAGCACAACGCCCGTCTGCGCCCGCACCGCGACGAACGCCGCACCAAGGATTGCCGCGTACACCACGTAGCCCACCAGGACCCCGAGAACGGTGATGGTCGTTGATTCGAGCACGATCGCGGAGAACACCGTCCCGCGACGGGCGCCCAGCGAGCGAAGGATCGCGAACTCCCGCCGTCGTTCGTTCATGGTGTTGTAGATGCTGGCGAGAATCGACCCGGCCGCGACGACCACGACCAGGTATGCGACCAGCGCCAGGACCTCGTTGACCCACCCGATCTTTCCGAAGAGGTCGGCCATCACCCGGCCGATCGGCCACGCCAGCGTTGCCGACTTCCCCTGTCGGTTGATGGCCTGGTCGAGATAGATCCCCGCGGTCGGATCGGTCAGCTTCAGCATTACCGCGCTGACCTCCCTGTGTTCCTCGGGGATGAGCGAGTCCGGGTGCGGGCGAAAGGTCCTGCCGGTGCCTCGCAGCACATGCCCCGACATGCGGTAGATCCCGAGGATCGGGATCCACACGACGCGGTCGGACGGCGAGTTGGACGGTTCGAGGATACCGACGACCTCATAATCGTCGTCGTGCTGCTGCGCCTCGTCGAATTGCAGCCCATGGTACGGCCGGATGTGGTCGCCGACCTTGACCCCGACTTGCCGGGCCACGACGCTCCCCACGACCGCACCGCGCTCCTGCGCGGTGAAGATGCGTCCGCCAGGGGCAACGTCGAGCTTGTGCCCGGCCCGGTACTCGAACTTCGTGAACAGCTCGTCCGTCGTCCCGACGACGCGGTACCCGTGGAAGTTGTCACCGACAGCGTATGGGACGGCCAGCGCCACCCCGGGATCGGCGGCGATCGCCGTGTAGCTCGCGAACGGGATGTTCCCCGGCGAGGTCTCCAGGTGAAAGACGGTGTTGAGCACCAGCTGCAGCTGCGACCCCCGAGCGCCGAGCACCGCGTCGAATCCGACCGGTCCCCCCGTGAAGGCCTCATACGACTGCCGCTTGATGGCGAAGACGGCCATGACCAGCCCGCTGGCGAGGGCGACGGAGAGGACGGTGATGGCCGTCGACAGCGCGTGCTGGCGCAACGAGCGCAGGACGATCCGCATGATGCCGCGCGTCAAGCCGCGTGGCCTGCCGCGCGTCAGGCCACGTGTCTGGCCACGTGTCTGGCCACGTGTCATGCCCGTTCCCCGACGCCCGGCGCCGGCTCCGCGACCGGCATGGTGATGCCCGAACCCGACGTCGCCCGGTTGAGCCGCGCGAGGTCGTCGACGCGCGCGAAATGCCCCAGCACCTCCGGGTCGTGCGAGACGAGCAGGAGCGCGGCATCGTGTTCGCGGCAGACCTCGCGCATCAGCGCCAGCGCCTCCATGGCATGTGCCCGGTCGAGGTTCCCGGTCGGCTCGTCGGCAAGGACAAGTTTGGTTCGGTTGGCCAGCGCGCGCGCGACAGCCACGCGCTGCTGCTGTCCCACCGACAGCTGGCGCGGCCGGTAGCGCAGCCGGTGACCCAGCCCCACCCTCCCCAGCAGCTCGCGGGCGTAGCGTCCGTCGACCCCCCGACCGAACATCATCCCGAGTTCCACGTTCTCGAGCGCCGAGTAGCCCTGCAGCAGGTTGAACGTCTGGAAGACGTAGCCCATGCGCTCCGCGCGCAGTCGATCGCGCGCGGACTCGCTCACTCCGGTCATGGGTCCACCGTCGACATGCACCGATCCGCCGTCGGCCTGCAGGATACCCGCGACCAGGTTCAGGAACGTCGTCTTCCCCGACCCACTGGGCCCGCGCAATCCAACCTGCTCGCCACTCGCCATCCGGAAGGACGGCACGTCGACCACGAGGGTGTGCTCCCCCTCCGGCGACCGGTAGCTCTTGCGGAGGTCACGGACCTCGAGGACGTGCGGGGCGTTCAACTCTCGGTCTTCGCGTCGATGGCGGCGAGTCGGTAGATGCTCACGGTGCGACCGTTGCGGACTTCCTCTCCCACCTCGAACTGCCCCCAGACCGCCGTCGGCAGGTGGGTGAACTTCGCCTTCTTTGGTCCCGTCATCGTCACCATCACCCAGTCGTTCATGCGTACCGGCGCGCCGAAATAGCACATGTCGAGGGCGGCATTCAGCATGAACTTGGTGACCCCGTTGGCATCGAGGTCGAGCGGGAGCATGAACCCCTTGAGGAAGACCGTCTTCCCGTTGAGCGCCAGCACCGACGGCGGAATCACGTTTTCCGGCGGCTTGGCGCGGGGGTCGAGCGGGTCGGGCATCTCCCAGTCGTAGCCCGAGAGGATGTTGAATCCGACGTACTGGAACCCCTTGGGGGCTTCGGAGGCCTGGGCTCCCCCGGCGGTCGGCGCAGCGACGGAGAGTGCCGCCATCACGGCCACTCGGCGCCAGGCGCGATCATGCCGCAAGACTGCGCCGAGGAACCCGTCGAACCCGCGCTGGATCGTCGCTCGCAACGTCGTGCCCTGCCGTCGGTGAAGAGGAAGATGGTGCCCTGCCGCTGATACGTCCGGCGACGCCGCGACGCTGGAACGATAACCCGGCGACGCGTCGCGGGGTGTAGGCGGGGTCGCGCCGGCGTGCGCCCGGCCGGGAGCGTAGAAAGCCCCCGACCGCGTCGCGGCCGGGGGCCCCCGTTTTCCACCACGCGATGCGCTCGGCGCCTAGTCCCCCGCCGCTGGAGACAACGAGTCCGGGACCCGATGCTCTGCCGTCTTCTGCGTGACCCCGAGCCCCAATCGACGCGCCAGCCCCGAGCGCATCTGGTCGAGGATCTCGTAGAAGGTCGGGATCGCGACGAGCGTCAGCAGCGTCGAGGTGATCACCCCGCCGATGACCGCGATCCCCAGCGGCGACCGGAACTGCGCCCCCTCGCCGCGTCCCAGTGCCACCGGGAGCATGCCGGCGATGAGGGCGAAGGTGGTCATCAGGATCGGGCGCAGGCGGATCGCGCCCGCCTCGATGAGCGACTCCCGCAAGGACATTCCCTGCTTTTCGCGCGCCCACTTGGCGAAGTCGATCAGCAGGATGGCGTTCTTGGCCACGATGCCCATCAACAGGATGACGCCGATGAGCGACATCAGGTTGATGGTGTTGTTGGTGAGCGCGAGGCTCAGCATGACGCCGATGAGCGACAGCGGCAGCGACAGCATGATCGCCAGCGGGTCCAGGAACGACCCGAACTGCATGACGAGGATGAGGTACATGAGCATGAGCGCGGTGCCCAGGGCGAGGAAGATCTGCCCGAACACCTCGTTCTGCTGCTGCGCCTCGGCGCCTAACGTGATCCGGATGTCCGGCCCGAGGTTGAGGGCGGCGATCGCCGCCTGGGCGTCGTTCGTCACCTCGCCCACCGACCGGCCGGCCACGTTGAACTCCACGTTGACCACGCGATCGCGGTCCAGGTGGTTGATGACGGCCGGACCGACCCCGTTCTCGATCGTGGCCACCTGCCCCAGCGGGAGCGTGGTGGGGGCCCCGCCGTTCGCCCCGGGCACGACCAGCGGCAACTGCCGCAGGTCCTGCGCGCGGCGCCGGGCCTCGGGGGCGAGGCGCACGACGACATCGCGCATCTCGCCGCTCGGGTCCTGCCAGTCACCGGCGTCGATCCCGGCAAAGGCCGGCCGCAGCGACTGCGCCACCTGCCCCACCGTGATGCCTAACGACCCGGCCAGCCCGCGATCGAGCTCCACGTTGAGCTCGGGCTTCTGTCCCTTCGACGACAGCCCCAGGTCCACGGCGTTCGCGACCCCTTGCACCGCCGCCAGCGCGCGTTCCGACGCGACCGCGAGCTTGTCGCCGTCGGCCGAGCGCAGCTCGATCTGCACCTGCTTGCGCCCGCCCCCCCAGTCGGTGGCGTAGACCGAGATGGCGGCCCCGCCGACCTGCACCAGCTCGTCGCGCAGCGTCGTCGTGAACGCCTCCACGCTCACGTTCCGGTCGAGCTTCGGGATCATCTTCACGTAGATGTTCGCCATGTCCACCGCGGAGCTCCCCTCGGTGCCAAGCGAGGACATGGAATAGCGCACCAGGTCCTTGTGGCCGGCGATGATCCGGATGACCTCCTCGGTCTTGAGGCGGGTGTAGTCCAGGTTGGACCCCGGCGGCGTCTCGACCTTCACGTTGAACTCGGCGTTATCGTCAGCCGGGAAAAAGCTTACGCCCACCAGCGTGCGGTTGCCGATCTTGATGGCCGGCATGGCCAGCGCGAAGACGAACGTGCCGACCGCGATCGTCACGACGGCGAGCCGGTGGTCGAGCGCCCACGCGATCACCCGCTTGTAGCGGATGGCCAGCCGGTCGAACCAGGCATTGAAACGATCCAGCGCCTTCGTGATGAAGCTCTTCTCGTGTTCCTCGCGGTGCGGATCGGGCCAATACGCCGACAGCATGGGGTCGAGCGAGAACGAGACGAAGAGCGAGACCAGCACCGAGCAGGCGATCGTCAGCGCGAACGGCTTGAACCACTGGCCGCCCACCCCCGGCATGAAGGCGATCGGGACGAACACCGCCAGGATGGAGAACGTCGTCGCCGCCACCGCGAGCCCGATCTCGTCGGTCCCCTCGCGCGCCGCGGTGTAGTGATCCTTCCCCATCTCCACGTGCCGCACGATGTTCTCGCGCACCACGATCGCGTCGTCGATCAGGATGCCGATTGCCAGCGACAACCCGAGCAGCGACATCGTCTCGAGCTTGAAGCCAAGCACCCAGACCGCGATGAACGAGGCCAGGACCGAGACCGGGAGCGCGAGGCCGGTGATGACCGTCGAGCGCCAGGAGTTGAGGAAGAGGAAGACGACGAGGACCGTCAACAGCGCCCCTTCGACCAGCGCCTCCTGCACGTTGCGCACCGAGTTCTCGACGTTCACGCCGGAGTTCTTGACCACGTCGATCGTGGTGCCGGCCGGCAACCGCTTCCGGATCTCCTCGACGCGCGCCAGGACCTGCGACGCCACGTCGGTGGTGCTGTAGCTCTTGGACTTCTTGATGTTGATGCCGACGGCCTCGCGCACCCGTCCCGCGCTGTCGGCGTAGAGGGCCAGCGTGCGCTGCTCGGCCGTGCCATCCCTTCACCTCGGCGAGCTGCCCCAGGCGAATCAACTGCCCGTTGCGTTCGGCGACCACGATGTTGCCGAACTCCTCGGGCGATGCGAGACGTCCCTTGAGGCGGATCGAGCGTTCGTCGAGCGCCCCCTTCACGTTCCCGACCGGCGCGGCCAAATTCTGCATCTGCAGCGCCTGCACGACCTGCGACACGCCGACCCCCGCCGCCTGCAACGCCCCGGGCTTGAGCTCGACCGTGAGCTCGCGCTCCAGCTTGCCCGGCACCGTCACCTCCGCCACCCCGCCGATGGAGCGGAACTCGCGCGAGATCCCGGGATCGGCCAGCCGCGTCAGCTCAGCCGGCGAGAGGGTCGACGAGTTCAGCGCCAACTGGACGATCGGCAGGTCGGTGTCGTTGAACTTCTTGATGATCGGCTCTTCCAGCTCCGCCGGCAGGTCCTGCCGGATGCTGCTGATGGCGTCGCGGATGTCCTGCGTCGCCTCCTGCAGCGGCTTGTCGAACAGGAACTCCACCATCACGAAGCCGAAGCCGTCCTCGGCGCGGCCGTTGACGTGCTTCACTCCAGCGATCGAGGAGATCGCCTCCTCGACGGGATCGAGCAGTTCGCGCTCCACGCCATCGGGCGACGCGCCGGGATAGATCAGGCCGACGGTCACAATGGGCGGTGCGACGTCCGGGAACTCGTCGGTCTGCAGCTTGAACAGCGAGATGAGGCCGAACACCACCAGTGCCAGCATCGACACGACGGTGATCAGCGGTCGCTTGATCGCAAAATCCGAGATGAACATGGTCGGCGTCGCCTAATTCTTGGAAACGGCCCGGTCGTTCGGCGCGCCCACGCGCACCGGCGTCCCCGGAGTGATGCCCTGCGCCGCCCCGATCAGGAGCGTGTCGCCCGCCGCGACGCCCGCCAGCACTTCATACTGCTCGGTCGCCTCGTCCCGCAGTCCGAGCTCGACCTCCACCTTTTCCGACCGTCCGCCCTTCAGGCGCAACACCCAGGGACGCACGTCCCGCAGGTCGACCGCATTCGCCGGGACCACCGGCGCGTTGCGCGACTCGGACTTGGCGCGCCCCTCGGCGAACAGCCCGGCGACCAGCGCGCTCTTCTCGTTCGGGATCGACGCCATGATCCGGACCTGTCCCGTCGCCGGGTCGGCCGACGGACTGATGCGCGTGACCTTGCCGGAGAAGGTCTTGCCGGGATAGCCGCTCACGGTGAACGACACCGGCACGCCGACGCGGACTTCAGACAGCTGCGCGGCGGGAACGCTTGCCTCGAGACGCATGCTGCGCGGGTCGATGATGGTGAACATCGCCGCGCCCGGCTGTACCACGTCGCCGGCTGCAACACTGCGCACGCTGACCACGCCCGCGAAGGGGGCGCGGACCTGCGCATCGTCGATTTGCCTTTGCGCCAGCGACAGCCGCGCCTTGGCATCATCGAGCTGCGACTGCGCCGCCACGTTGTTGCGCCGCGCCGCCTCGAGGTCGCGCTCGGCGATCGCGCCGGCCTCGGCGAGCTTCTCGTTGCGCGACAGCTCGCGCGCCGCGATGTCGGCGGCGGTCTGCGCGGTGGTCACCCCGGAGCGGGCCCCGAGGAACTGGTCGCGAATCGTGCGGTCGTCGATGCGCGCGAGCACCGCGCCCGCGGCCACACGGCTCCCCTGTTCCGCGGCGGTCGACAGGATCGGGCCGGAGATCTGGGCGCGCACGGTTGCCTCGCGCTCGGCGGCCAACGCGCCGGAGATGGCCGGGCCGCTGGAAATGGGCTGGAGCGAGACGACCACGATGTTTTCGGCACTCACCGTGGTGGGCGCTGGGGCGTCACCCTCGAGCTTCGCCTTGGCGTCGGCATCAGTTCCGCCGCAGGCAGCCAGCAGCAGGAGCAGGACAAGGGCGCTCAGGGGGCGCATCGGACGGTTGGATATGACGGGCATTGGAGGAAGGGGCTCCGCTATTGGGGGATCTGTGAGGTCGATGCCTGCTGCGTGGTGCTGGTCGTGCGTGGTGCCACCGTCCCGCCGGTTGCCCCGGCGCCGGTCGCGCTGCCGGGCACCGCACCACCGATCATGGAGGACATGCCCCCGCCGAATGCCCCTGCCGTGCCTAACGGCAGGTCCTTCAAGAGGGCCAGCCGGATGCGCGCCACCTGCAGGTTGCGCGCGGCCAGCGCGCGGTTCGTGCGCGCCTGCTCGAGGTTGAGGCGCGACTCGGACAGCTCGATCTGGGTCGAGATCCCCTCCGAGTAGCGCACGTTGGCGATGGCGAAGGCGCGGCCGGCCTGCTCGGTCGTTCCCACGCTGGCGGCCAGTGCCGACTCGGCCTGGCGCAACTGGGCGATCGACTGCTGGGCGTCCAGCGCTGCCAGTTCCCGCGTCTGGTCCAACCGGGCGCGCGACTCTTCGACGTCCGCCTCGACCACCATCTGCTGCCCGCGGATGCGTCCACCAGTGAAGAGCGGGAAGCTCGCCCCGACCGCCACGGTCCAGTTGTTGAGCCAGTTGCCCCAGTTGGGAATGCCCCCCGAGCCGAAGGCTACCCGGCTGTAGGCCGTCGACACGCTGACCGTCGGCATCCACTCGCTCTTCGCCATCGCCAGTTGTGCCTCCTGCGCCGTGAGGGCCTCGTCCAGCTGGCGCACCGGGGCCCGGCTGGACACACTCGTATCCATCTGCGCCGCAACTGACGGCGGAATGCTGGTCGCCGCCGTGCGCACGTCCCGCGCGTCCGCGGGCTCGTCGATGTCGCTCGTCAGCTGCAGCGGCTCTGCATACGGCAGGTTGAGCAACTGCTTGAGGCGCAGGTAGGACAGGTCGCGATCGGTCCGGCGCTGCAACAGGACGGGCACCTGGTTGTCGCGCGTCACGCGCGAGCGCAGCAGCTCGAACTCCGATTGGTTGCCGACCTGTCGTGCGAGCGTCGTCTGCTTGAGCGTCCCCTCGGTCCAGACCAGCGATGACTCGGCGATCGCCACGAGTCGGTCGGAAAGCACCGCATCGTAGTACGCCTCGGTCACGTCGAGGGCGAGTTGCGCCCGCTGCGACGCCAGCTCGATCTCCGACGAGCGCCGACCGGCGTTCGCGACGCGGTTCTGCGCCTGCACACGGCCGCCCGACCAGAGCGTCAACGATCCGTTGGCCGCCAGCTGGTACTGGTTCCGCGCGCCGAAGCCGACGCGTGAGAAGTCGAGCCCGCCACCGCTCGAGGCGCAGCGGGAGTACAGTTCCAGCCCCTGGAGCCGGTCGCCCTCATTCGACCCGGTCGGCGCCAGGTAGCGTGTGCACGGCTGGAAGTACGTCGCCGTGTCGGTGGGGGGAGCGGGAGGTACCGACGCCGGCGGCGTCGGTCCCGGACCCGTCTGGAACGCCGAGAACTGTGTGGCCAGCGTGCGGGTGTAGCCGGCCGATCCGCTGAACTGGGGCAGGTATTGCGAGCGCGCTTGCATCTGCTGTCCGCGCGATCGTGAGACCCCGGCCTGCGCGATGCGCAGCGCCTCGCTCTGGGCCTGCGACATGCGCAGCGCGTCCTCGAGGGAGATGGAGCGACGCTCCTGCGCCGCCGCGTTGCGGGCGAGGCCCGCCGCCGCGATCGCAACGGCCAGGATCAGCTGGAAGGACTTCATGGGAAGGGTTCGAAGGGAAATGATGGGCATATCAGGCCGGCCCGACAGCCGGGAGTGACGAGGTGGCGGACCAGGCGCCCGACGCAGACGAGGGCGCCACACCGATCGACCGCAGGAACGTTTCGACATATCGCGCCGTCGCGCCCTCTTCGGGCTGCGGGTACACCATGGGCATGATGTCCCGTCCCATGGCATCGCCGAAGAGTGCACTGAACAGCATCGAGCAGGAGGTCGCGACGTCGGCGTCCCGCACCGACGGATGCAGCGCGACCAGACGCTGTGCGTACGCCACGAGCTCATTGAAGTGCACCGTCTGTCCGCGACACAGGTGCGGCCCCATGTCGGGATGCTCCTCGAGATCGGCCATCGTCTTCCGGATCGTGGCCCGCATCTCGCGCAGGGCGGTCGCATGCCCGGCGCACCAGTCATTGAGTTCGCGCCACGGATCAACCGGGATCCTGGGGAGCGACACGGCACCCATCGGGTCCTGGCAGTTGATCGCCTCGGCGATCAGCTGCGACTTGGAGCCGAACAGGCGAAACAGGGTCACTTCATTCACCCCCGCCTCATCAGCGATCCGTCGGGTCGTCGCACCGCGGAATCCGACTTCGGCGTAAATCCGGCCGGCGGCGTGCAGGAGCTTCTCGCGATTATCCATTAAGTGGAGTGAAACTGACCGGTTTGAGCCAGAACGCAAGCAAGCGCTTGCATCGAACGCGGCGCAGGTCGCGGGAGTTTCAGCGAGTTGCCCGCTAGGGAACGCTGCCGGGTCGTCCTGGGGCGCGCATCGGTCACATGACCCAGTCCGAAGCAGCGACGCCGGTCGAGGTCGCCCCCTGCTTTCGCGCGGCGCGCCCGGAGAGCTCCGCCGACCGTCGGATCGCTTACGGCGCCAACGCTCGCTTGGCAGCGGTTGTGTTTCGGGCGCCGAGTCGGGCGCACCTCGAGCACTCATTTGTTTCCGGTTCGCGCGTATCTCGTTCTGCAACATCACCTTCCGGAGGCCACACCCTTACTCGAAGTGCGCAGAGACTGCGGCGGCTGACTCGGCACCCGGGCTCAACTGTACGGCGTCACGGTCGATACTTCGTGGGCCGCGGCACCACGGCACCAACCGTGCATTGTCAGTGTCGTGCTCCGTGGCCGCTCCTCCAGACTCCGAGGGACCAGATGTCGCGCGCACGCTCGGGCTTCACCTTCGTTGAGCTACTCATCGCCATGGCGCTCTTCGGCATCCTGTCGGCGATTGCGGTCCCCAAGTACCGCCTGCTCCGCGAAAAGGCGTGGACCGCCACGCTGAAGGCCGATCTGGGAGAGCTGCGCATCGCCGAAGAATCGTACTGGGCGGAGAATCAGCTGTACTCTGCCGACAGCAGCCAGATCGACTGGCGATCCACCTCTGAAGTGACGGTGCTCATCAGTTCGTCCGACTTCTCGGCCGGATTCCAGGCCACCGCACGTCACGCGTCGATGCCCTCGACGGAGTGCTCGATGTACGTGGGCCGGGAGACGGTGCTCGGCATTCCCTCCGGCGACATCGCCTGTGGACCGACGGTCGGCTCCGGCCCGATCACGGGGACCCCCTCCCCCCCCTGATCTCCGCGGCGGAGTGTCGAGCGCCGCGATCGACGTCTGCGTGACGGCCGCCGGGTGCGCTATCGCTCGCTGAGCGGAATCACCAGTCGCTCGGCGGTATGGGTCGCGGAAAAGGCGGCGACCTTGTTGTCGACCAGCCCGGCGTTGCGGCCGGCGGCGAAGACATCGACGTCCCGCAACGTCGCCTCCTTCCCCTTGCGGTGCACCACCCAGATCGCGCCGCTCGGGACGAGCGTGTCGCGCAGCCGGACGAGTCGGTCCAGTGCCCTGACGGACTCGGCGCCGTACACGATGACGTCCGTACCCGCCGACGCCCGTGTACGGACCGCCCCCACGCGCCGTTCCAACTGGGCGAGGAACTCGGCGTCCTGTACGCCCAGCACCACCACTTTCATTCCTTCCCGCACTCCGAGCTTGTCCAGGAGCGAGCGCGGAGTGCGGATCTTCGACAGCCACCGGGTCGACGCTCCCGGCGCAAGATGCAGCACCAGCGCGTGGCCCGATCGCTCGAGCAGCAGCGCGTCGCCCTGCACGTCGAGCTTCGTGACGTCGGCGAGCGCAAGCTTCACGCGCTCGCTCGCGCCGCGGAAGAGGATGTGGTCCGACTCGAGCATCGCCGTCCCGTCGGTGCGGCGCCCATCACGTTCCAGTGTGCAACGGCTTTCGAGGCCCATCGGACTGCGGGAAAGGAGGAACGGGAGCGTGAACGCATGACGCGCGCGACTCACGCTCGCCGTCCGGTCGTCGCTGCGCAATGCCGGCGCGGCACTTCTCGCGTAGATTGCTGGCGCGCGCCATGGAGCGGCGCGCCGACGCAGCGACCCTTCCCGCAGCCGA
Organism: Gemmatimonadota bacterium; assembly: GCA_016704465.1. Taxonomy (GTDB): domain Bacteria; phylum Gemmatimonadota; class Gemmatimonadetes; order Gemmatimonadales; family Gemmatimonadaceae; genus SCN-70-22. The sequence continues at coordinate 48,301 of JADJAD010000001.1, forward strand.
CACGAGCGCACGCCGTCATGCACATTGCCTTCGTCACCTATCGCGCCCTGCCGCAGCTGAGTGAGGACGACCGACTCGCCGTCTCGGAGCTGCGCCAGCACGGCGTGACGGTGGAGAGCACCGTGTGGGACTCCCCGCTGGTCGATTGGGCGCGCTACGACGCCATTGTCATTCGCTCGACGTGGGACTACACCGAGCGTGCAGACACATTCGAGCAGTGGCTCGCCCACATCGAACATCTGGGTATCCCGCTCTGGAATCCCCCGGCGCTCGTGCGCTGGAACATGGACAAGCGATACCTGCTCGACCTCGCGGCGCGCGGCGTGGCCACGGTCTCGACGATGATCATCGCGCAGGGCTCGGGAGTTTCGCTCGCCGACGTCGTCGCCCAGACCGGATGGGACGAACTCGTCTACAAGCCGTCGATCTCGGCATCGGGCGCGCATACCGCACGCGCGTCGGCCGCGCAGCTTGTCTCGCACCACGCCCGGTTCGACCAGCTCGTGACGGAGCGCGACATGCTCGTGCAGCCGTTTCTCCCCGAGATCGTGGCCGAGGGTGAGTGGTCGCTGCTGTTCCTGGGTGGGCAGTACAGCCACGCGGTCAAGAAGCGTTCGCGGGCGGGGGAGTTTCGCGTGCAAGCCGACTTCGGGGGGAGCGTCGAGGCCGACGTACCGCGTGGGGCGATCGTCGCGCAAGCCGAGGCCATCGTGGCGCACCTGCCGCAACCGTGGCTGTACGCCCGCGTCGACGCGTGCGAGTCGGCTGGCGCACTCGTGCTCATGGAACTCGAGTTGATCGAGCCGGACCTCTTCCTCGGTCAGCATCCCTCGGCGCCGCGCCGCTTTGCGTCGGCACTGCGGCACCTCGTGGCTGGGCGCCGGACGCCGACGTCGTTCACGCCGCGCTCGGTCACGCCGCCAGGCGGCGCGCACACCTAGACAGGACCGGCCGCGCAGGTCCCGGCGCAAGTCGGGGCACTCGACGCGCTCCAGTGCCACCGACCGCGTGCACAGCGCATCTTTGGGCCCATGATTCCTTCCGCCTCCGTGGTGCGACAGGCCGTGCGCCTGCTCGGCGTCGTCCCGGTGGCCCCCGTGCGCTGGCTCGCCCGCCGGGCGGCGCCCCTGGTCTATCTCCTCGCCGGCGCTCGCCGCACGGCCGTGCTGGAGAACCAGGCCGCCCTCTCGCCTAACGCCACACCGGCCGAGCAACGCCGGCGTGCGCGTCGCACGTTCGCCAACTTCCTCGAGGCCGCCGTCGACCTGTGGCGCCTTCCGACGCTCCGCCTCGACGACTTCGACGCCATGGTGGGGATCGAGGGACGGGAGCACCTGGACGAGGCCATGTCGATGGAGCGCGGGGTGATCGCCGTCACCGCCCACCTCGGTCCGTACGAACTCGGTGGAGCCTGGCTGGCGCATCGGGGGTATCCCGTGCATGCGATGGTCGAAGCGCTCGATCCAGAGACCAATGCCGCCCTGGCCCTCTATCGCGAGGCGACTGGCATGAAGCTGCTGTCCCGCAACGCGGGAGTGCGGGCATCGTTGCGCCTGCTGCGCGAGCGTCAGGTCCTGCTGCTCGTCGCCGACCGCGTCGTGGGCGATGGGGCTGACGGACTCGACGTCCCCTTCGGTGCCGGGCGGCGGGCCGTCCCCACGGGACCGGCGGCGTTGTCGCTCGCCACCGGTGCTCCGATCGTCGTCGGCTTCATCACGCGAAGTCCCGACCACACGACGCGCTACCGTGTGCGGTTGGAAGCCCCGATGCTCCCTCGTGACACGGGCGACGCGCATCGCGACCGCCAGGCGCTCACCCGCGAGGTGGCAGCACGACTGTCGCGTGCGGTGCAGTCGCATTCCGATGAGTGGTTCGTCTTTCAGCCCGAGTGGAACCGGCGTGATGTTGCCAACCAGGACTGACACCGGCGCGCGCGACGCATCGGCCGTCGACCGCACGCCCAGCGACAACGGGTCGGCGCCCCGCTCGATTCCTGCGGCGGGGAGACCGGGCGCAACGGGTGACGTCGCGCGCGGTCATGGAGCCGGACCGACCATGGCAACCGTGCTACGGAAGCCGCGCTTTGCCTTTCTTGTCGCCGGCCAGACCATCTCGCAGTTTGGCGACAAGTTGCATCACATGGCGCTGATCGCACTTGTGGGCGCTGCGGCCGCCACCAATACAGGCGGGCTCGAACTCGCCAAGTTGTCGGTTGTGTTCACCGCCCCGGTGATCCTCTTCGGTCCGCTGGCGGGGGCCATGGTAGATCGAGTCAACAAGCGGGCCACGATGATCGTGTGCGACGCGCTGCGCGCGCTGCTGGTGGCGACCATCCCCTGGCTTTTCGTCACGACCGGCCACCTCTGGGCGGTATATATCGTTGCCTTTTTTGTCTTCCTGCTCGGCGTGTTCTTCAATGCCGCCAAGATGGCGCTCATTCCCGAGCTGGTGCCCCGCGACGAGCTGCTCCCCGCGAACGCCGCCCTGACCTTTATCGGGCGCTTCGCGACCGTCGGCGGCATTGTAGGCGGCGGGGTCATCATCGGGATGGCGATGTGGGGCCGGGTGGGGTGGAGCGACTACGCCGCCGGCTTCTATCTCGATGCAGCGTCGTACCTTATCTCGGTGATAACCCTGCTGGCGATCACGGTGTCCCATCGCGAACAAGGCCACGCCGCTGTCGTGCCCCCCTCGCTCGCGCCGCTCCCACTGAAACGGAGCACCCGCGGCCTCGTACGAGACGTGGTGCGCACGCTGGGCGTGGTCCGCCGCGACCGCACGATGCGGTTCGTGTTCGGTTCCCTGATTGCGCTTTCGCTGTTTGCAAGCACCGTATATGTGGCGATGACTTACTCCGTACAAACCGTGCTGGGGCGCGGAACGCGCGGTGTGGGGTATCTCGGAGGAATCCTGGGGGCGGGCATGATCGTGGGTTCGCTGCTGGTCGGAACGATCGGTGGCCGTTGGGACAAGCGGCGCACGATCCTGGTCGGCAACTCGATCATCGGCTTCCTGATGATGGTCGGTGGTGCGTTCTTCTCCTTTGGCATCTTCGCGCCGGTCGCCTTCATCGGCGGCCTGCTGCTGGCCCCGGTCATGGTCTCGCAGGACACGATGTTGCACGAAGGCGCCCCACCCGACTCCCGGGCGCTCATCTTCTCGACGAAGGACCTCATCCTGGGAGGTGTCTTCATGCTGTCGGCGCTGACGGTCGGTGGAACCATCTATCTGCTCGGCCGCCTGGGGGTCGACGAGCCGTACCGCCTCGTCCTGGCGGTCGTGGGTCTCGTCATCCTCGTCACCGGCGTGGCCGGACAGCTCACCCTCATCGCCGAACGACGCCGAGTGCCAACCCGCTGAGCCCCTCCCTGGGCGCCGCTGCAGCGCCGCCAGCAGCACGGTCCTCCCTGACGCCCGCTCATTTCACCTCACCTTCCGCATGCGGATCATACAGGTCTCACCCTACAGCTGGGACGCCCCCGGCGGCGTGCAGATCCACATCCGGCAGCTGACGAAGCACCTGCAGGAGCGTGGGCACGAGGTGCTCGTCCTTGCACCTGGCGACACGCCGGGTGCCCGGGAGCATGTCCACATCGTGGGGCGCACCTTCACCACGTTCTCCAACGGCTCGGTCGCGAAGATCGCCATGTCGCCGCGCACGCTCGCCGCCCTGACGCGCGAGATGCGCGCCTTCGCCCCCGACGTGGTGCACGTGCACGAGCCGTTCTGCCCGGGCATCAGCCTCACGGCGGTCTGGTCGGCACCGGCGCCGGTCGTGGGCACCTTTCACTCGTACTTCGACCGCGCGACGAATGAGGGACGGCTCTACACCGCCTTCGCCCCCCTGCTGCGTCCCATCTGGCGTCGCGTGCATCGCCGTGTTGCCGTGAGCCAGGCCGCCCGACACTCGGCCAAGGGGCGCCTCGGCAAGGGCGACGTGCAGATCCTGCCGAACGGCGTGGAGGTGGAGCGCTTCGCGACCGCGACTCCCGCCACCGACCTGCCGCGAGGGCGCAAGCTCCTGTTTGTCGGCCGGCTCGAGCCGCGCAAGGGACTCCCGTTCGCCATGCGCGCGTTCGCGCAGCTGGCCGACCGGTACCCCGACCTCAGCCTCGTGGTCGTCGGCGACGGCCCGGAGCGCTCGGCCGTGTCGATGGTTCCCGCCGCCTTGCGTTCCCGTGTCCACATGCTGGGGAAGGTGTCGTACGAGGCGCTGCCGACCTATCATCGCGCGGCTGACATCTTCATCTCGCCCGCGACCGGTGCCGAGTCGTTCGGCATCGTCCTGGTCGAGGCGATGGCAGCCGGCCTGCCGATCGTCGCCAGCAACATTCCCGGCTATCGCGAGGTTGCCCGCGACGGACGCGAGTCGCTGCTGGTCACCCCTTCGGATGCCGACGCGTTGGCACGCGGCATCGCCCGGCTGCTCGACGACCCCAGCGAGGCCGCGCGCCTCGGGGCCAACGGCTCGCTGCGCTCGCTCGACTATGCGTGGGACAATATCATCGACGAGCTCGAACGGCTGTACGAGTCGGCCGCCGGCGTTCCGCCGCGCGAACCGGCGGCGTGGGCCGCCGTCTAGGCAACCTCGCATACCGCGTCGACGGCCCCAGGGCCGGCCGAGGGTGTCGGTGACGGGTCGTGCGACGGCGTGCAGCGGCCGGACCTAGCGGTCACCCGCGTCGCGCGTGGCCGCGGCCGGCAGCATGGCCTGCAGGCGCTGCGACATGGCGTCCCAGCTCCACTCGCGGTGCACCCAATCGGCGCCCGCCCGGCCCATGCGTGCGGCGCGCGCCGGATCCGTCAGCAGCTGCGCCAGCGCGTCGGCGATCGCGGCTGGCGATTCCGGATCGACGACCAGTCCGGTCTCGCCATCCCGCACCGCCTCGGGCGCCCCACCCGAGCGCCCCGCCACCACGGGGCGCGCCACGGCTGCCCCCTGCAGGAACACCGCACCTAACGCCTCGATGTCCAGCCCGGCCAGTCGGGCGCGACACGGCATGGCGAACACCGTGCCGGCGCGAAAGTGCGCCGGCAGCTCGGCATACGACACGGCCCCCGTGAACGTCACGCGCGATGCGACCCCCACCGATCGGGCCAGGGCCCGCAGCGTGGCATCGTACGGCCCGCTCCCCACGATCAACAGGCGCACCCCCGGGACCGCCCCCACCAGGCGAGGCAGGGCGCGAATCAGCATGTCCTGCCCCTTGCGGGCCACGAGGCGGGAGACGCAGCAGACCACCGGCGCGTCGCCTAACGCGTAGCGCTCGCGGACTGCCACGTCGGTGACAGCCGGGTGAAAGGCCGCCGTGTCGATCCCCGACGGCAGGAGTTCCATGCGCCCGGACCAGCCGAACGCCGGCTCCAGCTTGCGACGCGCCCAGTCGCTGACCGCCGTGAGCAGCGTCGCGCGCGACCCGATGTGGCGCAACACCCCGGGCGCCAGCGCTCCCGTCAGCTCCAACCCGTGCGAAAAGCCGCCGTACGGAATCGCCAGCTTGCGGCTGACGGCCGGTCCCATGTGCCCCAGTGGCCACAGTGCCCCGAACAGCACGATGTCCGGTCGTTCGCTGCGCAGCACCTCGTGCAGCCGGCGGCGGACGCCCGGTGTCGGGAGCATCATCTCCGTGGGCAGCCGGATCACCTCCTGGGGATACGACCGGTCGAACGCCGCGGCGCCCCGAGCCGTCGAGGCGAAGACGGTCACCGTCCCCGACGGGAACCGACGGAACAGCTGGGCCACGTAGTCGTTGATCCCCCCGATGCGCGGGGGAAAGTCGTTGGTCACGACGACGACGCGCACGTCGCGCGTCAGCAGGCCAGCGCCGCGTTCACGTACGCGCCGTCACCCGTCACGTCGCGCTCCACGACCGACAGCAGCCAGGCCGGAAACTCGGCCGTGATGTCCGCCGACGGCAGCTCGATCTCGGCCAGCACCAGTTCACGATCAGTGAACTCGTCGACCTCCCAGTGCAACGAGCCCTCGGCGACGACGTGCCGACGCTTCTCCACGCGGCGGCCCAGGGTCAGGGGCCACAGGGTGTCGAACACCGCTCGCGAACACTCCTCCTCCAGCTCCGTCCGGACCAACCCCGTCCCCGACTTCACGGTCCGGAAGAAGCGCTCGACCTCGCCCACCCGCACGCGACGCAGTCGCTCCACCAGGCGCATGCCGGGAAGGTACCCCTGCACGATGTGCTGCACCGTGGCATTCGGCATGTGGAGCGGGAGCCCGCGCAGCAGGTACTTGCGCTCGATCTCCACGCCGCTGCGCGCCCGCAGGTCCAGCTCCTCGGCCATCGCCTCCACGCCGTCCATCAATGGCTGCAGCGCATCGCCGCTCCAGTCGCGGACGATCGCCTCGAAGGTGTCCGTCACGCGCGCGACCACATGCCCATGGATGGCCACCAGCCCGGGACGCGCGCTGCGCACGTGCCGGCGCACCGGCTTGCCCTCGGCATCCACCGGCGGGGGCTCGAGCAGGCGGGCCGCTTCCTCGCGCGTGACCTGCTCCGCCGCGTCGGCCACCACCCCCTGCCACACGTGGGCATCGTGGAAGTCGCCCAACGCATCCTGCAACCGCTTGAGGCGCGCAAGGGTCGCCTCGCCCTCCGCCACGTGCGGCACGATGGGCTCCAGGACGTAGCGCAGGCGCTTGCCGGCAATGCGCGCCCGATGCGCGGACTCATCGTCGTGCACCGTGCGTACCGACTCCAGCCGGCGCCGCAGCGTCGCGGCCTTGCCCCGAACCAGGACCGACATCGCGCCGGCAAACGTCGGCTCGCGCACCCCCTCGTGCACGTGCAGGCGCAGCCGATACGTGGGGAGTCGTTTCGCCAGCAGCAGCCGGGCGCGCTCGAAGTCGCGCGAGACCTCGGCCAGCACCTGCGCGTCGGCCGCCGCCTTCTCCACGGTGAGGCGCTGCACGAGCCAGGTCGCGCCGACCCGCTGCCGGGCCGTGAGCGTCGCCTTCTCGGCGAGCAGCCAGCCCGTGAATACTTCGTTGTCCCGCCCGCGGTTGGTCGCTGCCGCAAGGCGCCCGAGCCACTTGTGCGCCCGCGTGGGTGCGTCTCGTCCCAGGACATCGCCGTGCGCCCGCAACCAGCTGCGCAGCCGGCGGACCGCCACACGGAAGTCGTGCAGCGCCTCCGGATCGTCGGGCTGCGAGAGGCGCTCACGATGGGCCTCTGCATCGGCCAGAAGCGCCAGCGCGACCAGCCGCACCGCGCGCGCCTCGGTATCGTCGAGCAGCTCTGCCGGAAAGGACGCCACGCGCCTTACTCCGCCAGGGCGCGCAGCTGACCCGGGGTCAGCAGCCAGTGCAGCGCCCCCCTGCCGGCCGCCGGCTTGCGATCGAACTCGACCAGCGCCGCCCCGCCCTTCTTGAAGGTGACGGCGGCGGTGACAACCCCCGCCAGGCACCACGAGACCAGGGCCCCCACGTGCGGCTCGTGCCCAACCACCGCCACGGTCGCATCGGCCGGCTGCTTCCCGAGCCACGTCAGCAGCTCGCGCGGGTGCGCATCGGGGCGCAACGCGTCGAGCGTTTCCACGTCGCGCAGGTGGAACTCATCGGCCAGGATCCGCGCCGTCTGCTGCGCGCGCACCAGCGGCGACGCCGCCAGCAGTTCGATGTGCGTCGCGGCCCGGCGCAGCCCTTCGGCGTTGCGCCGCATGCGGCGCTTCCCGATCGCCGTCAGTGGACGGTCGTCATCGTCGGCGCCGGTCGCCACAAACGCGTCACGATCTTCGGCGATCGCGTGCCTGATGACGAGCAGGTACATGTGCAGTCTCCTCCGGCTACGGCTTGGGAGTGGAGGGTGCGGCCGGGGCCGCAGGAGGCTTGCGGGTGAGGATCACGAAGTCGCCATGCTCCTTGAACTCCGCCGGCGAGGCCCGATCGACGGCGTCGACCGGGATGGCCGACAGGACGGTGATGCCGATGCCCGGACGACGACGAACGACTCGCGCCGCGGTGCCGAGGCCGAAATCCGAATGGAAGGCGCCGTCCACGTGCAGGACGAGCGCCCCCTGTCCCGCGGCCCCAAGCGCGGTAACAATCGACTCGGCCATGGTCTCGTCCTTGACGCACTGAGCCTCGTAGAAGCGGTCAGTCATCTTGCGCATGGCCGCAGAGTCGGTCGCCGACGCAGGCCCACCGCCGGCGCTGTGCCCTTGCATCTGCGCGGCGAACTTTTCGTAGTAGACGTCGCGCGGGCAGGAGATGTCCCGCGCCGCCAGCGGCCGCTCGGCCGACGAGAGCCCCTCGATGCTCGCCAACCCGCCGCGGCTGACGGCACTCGCGAGCCGGCGCGGCACGTTGGCGGCGACGACCGGCCAGCCTCGTGCACGCGCAAGTTCGACCAGCGCGCGATAGTCCGTCGTGTACCGTTCCCACGGGCGGGCGCGAGCGAGAAAATCGGACTCCGAAATGCGGCCCGCCAGGTAGTCGTCCAGCACGCCCTGCACATCGCGTTCGAACATCTCCAGCGACAGGACCACCGGACGCGACCCGTTGCCGAGTGCTGCGAGCACCGCCAGTTCGGCGCGATGCGTGCCAGGGTCGTCGTGCTGTTCGCCGAAGAAGACGACGTCGGAGCGCGACGCGGCGCGAATCATCGCCTCGAACGTCACGTCACGTCCGGTGGCCGAATCGTAGAAGCGATTCTCACCCCGCAGCGTGGGCGCGAGACTCGGCGGGATCGAGCGCGCGCAGGCCGCGCCTGTCAGGGTCAGGGCGAGTATCGTGACGCGAGTGGCACTACGGAGCATGGAATGCCGTGTCGTGAGAGAAAGCGCGAGCCGGTGGGTGCGGCTCACCAGCGGTATGCGAGTCTCGCCATGGGAACGGGTTCGGTCAATCGGCTAATGCCTCCCCGCGAGCAGGGCGGTCACGGCAATGCCGGCCACGACGTACCATGCGCGCAGCCGTCCGTCGCCCACCCACACCCGTCCGCGCTGGGCCACCAGGATCGCCCCAGCGAGATAGAGAAAGTTACCGGCGGCAAAGGGGACGAGCATGACCCCGAATCGCTGGGCACCGGTGCCGACCAGCAGGGCAAGGCTGGCACCGAGTAGTGCGAGCACTCCGGTCCCGGCGTTCACCAGAATCGCCCGCTTGGGCGACATCCCCGCCTCGACACACAGTGCGAACGTGCCCAGTTCGCGCGGCAGCTCGTGCAGCGCGATGGCCGCCCCGGCAAACATCCCCAGCGACGGATTGGCCACAAAGGCCGTGGCGATCAGGGCCCCATCGATCGTATTGTGCAGCGCATCGCTGGCAATCCCGAGCGGCATGAGATGGCCCGCGTGCCCGTGCGCCGCATGCGGCCGCTCGGCGGCGGACGGCCGCTCGAGCGAGTGGATCACCCGCTCCAGCGCGGCGAGCGACAGGACGCCGAGGACCACGAGCCCCCCGACGTGTAGCGCCGAACCCGCGACGAGCGCATCGGGAATCAAGTGAAAGCAGGCCGCGCCGACCAGCGCTCCCGACGCCACGAGGATGAGGCGCGGCAGCAAGGCGGTGGTCATCGCGGGACGGGTCGCCAACCACCAGGTTGCGAGCAGCGGCAGGAGGCTGGCGATGCCGACGGCCAGGAGACTCGCCCCCCAGATCGACCGGTCGTCCGTCACGAGAGACACTCCGCGCAGCGCCCGTACAGCACCACCTCGTGCCCATCGACCGCGAAGCCCTGCGGCGCCAGCGTCGCCAGGTCGCCCGGACAGCCGTCCACCTCGAAGACCTGTCCACAGGCGCGGCAGCTGAAATGATGGTGATGGTGGTGATGCGCCAGTTCGTAGCGCGGGGTGTCGCCCGGCAGCTCCACGGGGACGACATCTCCCGACTGGATCAGCGACTTGAGCGCGCGATACACCGTGGCCAGCCCGATCCCCGGGACCGCGGCTGTCGCGTGGGCATGAACCTCCTGCGCCCGCATGGGGGTTCGGGTCTGCTCGAGTGCGTGACGCACGGCGAGTCGTTGGCGGGTAGCGCGGGCGGGCGACATGGTCCCGTAATGATAACGCGTTCTCACTCAAGTGCGAGCGGGAGGCTGCACTTGCTCACTCCGCGAGGTAGCGTTCGCCTCATGTCGCACATGGGACTTCCTATGGGTCGTGGTGTCTGGAGGCGGGGGTGGCTGCGTCGGGCACTCCTCGTGCATTTCTGCGTGCTCGCGTCGGCCTGCGAGCGCGCCCCCGAAATCGCGGCACCGGCGCCGGACACGCTGGGCGACGTGGCCGAGGAGGCGATCGAGATGCCCGCGTCGATCGTGGACTCGGAGATCCGCTACGATCTCGGTCCGGCGCTGGAGGCGCTCGAGCAGGCCGTTCCGCGCACCTTCGGTGACATCGACACTCGGCTGCAGGTCCCGAGCAATCGGCGCATGCACGTCGCATTTGCCGCCTCGCGCTCACCGTTCGTGATCTCGGTCGATTCGCAGCGCGTGATCGTGTCCAGCGTGATCGAGTACGAGGGGCGCGGATGGTACAAGCCGGTGATCGGCCCCGAGGTGAGCGCGGCGTGCGGAACGGGAAACGTCGACCGCCCGCGCGCGCGGATCCGCCTCCAGACGGTCCTGCGGCTGGAGGAATCGTGGGCCATTGATGCCACCACTCGGGTGACGCGCGTGAGCCCGTACAGCGACGAAGATCGCGACAAGTGCACGGTGACGCTCTTTCGCATCGACGTGACCGACCGGGTGATGCATGCCACGCGTGAGCAACTCCGGCGGCAGGTGCGCACGCTCGATCGGGCGATGGCGAAGGTGCAGACGCGCGAGCGGTTCGAGCGCTGGTGGCGCGACATCTCGCGCCCGATCCGCCTGGCCGACTCGATCTACCTGACGATCAACCCTCGCAAGGTGCAGTTCGGCGGGGTCACGGTCGACAGCGGCGAAGCGGTCGCGCACGTGCGGCTGGAGGCGAGCCCTCGCATCGTGACCGGGAACCGCCCCAACGACTTCGAGCTCTTCACCCCACTCCCCGCGCTCGCGCGCGCCCCGCTTGCGGGCGAGGGGATGCGGGTGTCGTTGCAGGCGGAATTCGGCTACGACGTCGCCACGAACCTGGTGCGCAAGGCGCTGGTGGGGCGATCGCTGCGCTGGCAGCAACGCGTCATCAAGATACGCAACGTCTCGGTCACCGGGATCGGCGGCGGGCAGGTGGCGTTAGGCGTGCAGATCGACGGGGCGGCACGGGGCCTGGTGTACCTCACCGGCACCCCGCGCTACGACAATGCGTCCGATCAGCTCATCATTCCCGACCTCTCCTACGACCTGCACACCACCTCGCTCCTCGTGAAGGGGCTCGCCTTCCTCGGCGACACCCAGATCCAGGACGCGCTGCGGCAGTACGCACGATTCCCGGTCGATGAGCCGCTGGACAAGCTGCGCGCCCTGGCCGAGCGCGGCATGAACCGGGAGCTGGCCGACGGGGTGGCGCTGGTCGCGTCGCTCGAGCCAGTGGAGAGCGTGCGGGTCCGGGCCACGCGCTCGGCGCTGTTGCTGCGCGCCGATGCGCGGGGGGAGCTGCGGCTGGAAATCGACCGGCCGGTGACGCTCAGGCGGCCCGGAGGCGCCGGGCGCTGAGCGTTGTGTGCCGCGCGCCGTCGCGCACGAGTACGGTGGTCGTGCGGACGTGGCGCCAGGTCGCCGCGCCTAACGTGTCGCCCATGGTGGCCAGGTCGCGAGGATCGAGCGGCAGCGAGGAAGTGCCGGCCATGCTCAGCGCCCGCCGGTCGTTGCAGCGCCCTTGTAGACCTCCCCGGCCTTCATCACGAACGGGACGCGCTGCATGCGCCGCAGGTCGTCGAGCGGGTTCCCCTCGACGGCGATCAGGTCGGCCAGCTTGCCGGAGCTCACCGTCCCGAGCTGGTCCGCGACGCCGATCAGGTCGGCGGCCGCCGAGGTGGCGCTGCGGATCGCGTCCATGGGCGTCGACCCGAGCTGTTGCTGCATCAGCACAAACTCCTCGGCGTTGCGTCCGTGGATGTCGCCCGTGGCGTCGGTCCCGAAGGCGAACTTCACCCCGCCCTGCCACGCCGCGCGCAGGCGCACCCGGCGCTCACCCTCGATGGCGCGGGCCTTGGCGATCGAGCTGGCGGGCACCCCCTTCTTCTCGCCATCGCGGGCGATCTCGTCGAGGATGATGAGCGTCGGGACGAGATAGGTCCCCTTCTCCTTCATGATCGCGATGCCAGTGTCGTCGATCAGCGAGCCGTGCTCGATCGAAGCGGCACCGGCGCGCACCGCCGTCACGATCCCCTCGGCGCCGTGGGCGTGCATCGCCACCTTACGCCCGAGCCGCGCGGCTTCGTCCACCGCGGCGCGCAGCTCCTCCTCGCTGTACTGGGCGTGGTCCACCGCATCGCCTACCGACAGGATGCCGCCCGTCGCCGTGATCTTGATGTGGTCGCTCCCGTACTTGACGTTTTGTCGGACCGCCTTGCGCATCCCCTCGACGCCATCGACGATGAGCCCCGTGCCGGGGATCGAGACGAGCGGACTCCAGCCGTTGACGTCGGCGTGCCCCCCCGTGATCCCGAGCGAGGGGCCGGCGGCAAAGATGCGCGGCCCGGGCACCACGCCCTTGGCGATGAGGTCGCGCAGCGCGATATCGGCGCCGTTGGTCGCGCCGACGTCACGAATGCTCGTGAAGCCCGCGTCGAGTGTCTTGCGCGCGTTGACGACGCCGTAGATCGCCGCGTGGGCTCCCGTCTCGCGCAGCACCGCCATGTCACCGCCGTCGCTGTCCGACGAGTTGATGTGCGTGTGGGAATCGATGAGGCCGGGGAGGAGCGTATGGCCGGTGAGGTCGATGATGCGGGCGCCGCTCGGGATGCGGGTGGATGCGGCTGGACCGACGGCGAGGAAGCGGTCGCCCTGCACGAGCACCACGGGGCGGTCGATGGTGGTGCCGTCGCCGACGATGAGGCGGTCGGCGCGGATGGCGGTGATGGGGGTCGCTTGTGCCGCGAGGATCGAGGTCCCCAGCGCGCAGGCAAGGGTAGCGAGCGGGATGAGCGTACGGCGCAGCATCGTGGTCAGGTAAGGGTCTGTCAGATCGCAAGTGATCGAGGCCGTGGCAAAGATCCGCTCCCGTCGCGACCTCGTCGAGACCCAAGCGGGGGATGCGCCTGCCATCGCGGCGCTTGCGCGAAGAACCGCGGCGTGACAGAGTATCGAAGGCTGGCATGCGCGTGATCGCGCGGCGTCGGCGGCGCCTGTGTCGCAGGGGTGCCGCCCGGACAAGACCAGAGACTCGTATGGACAACAGGAGTCGCCTCATGAGCCGAGTGCCACGGATTGTGCATCGGGTGTGCGCTCTGGTCGCGCTTATCGCGCTGGCAGCATGGAGCGAGCCGAGTGAGGCACAAGGGTGGGTGACGTTGCCGGGCGGAAACTGGTACATGACCGACTACACCACGTCGGGCATGTTCTCGTGCGGCAACAGGCGCTACATCCTCGGTTCCTGTTTTGCGAGCGGCAACACCGTGAAGGTGATCAGCGGAATGTCCGGGGCGCTCATCACGTTTGTGCCGGCATCGAACACCATTGTCGCATCGGGCAAGACGCAGAACGTGTCGCTCGGAACGCTTAGTATATCCTACTTTGGAACCGGGGCGCCGCAGTTTCCGATCGCCCGACCCCTGGTCGCCCCGTTGTTCAGCATGTGGCTCGGTATCTCGACGTCGGCTCCTCTGGCAGCATCGGGTGGCTTCTGGTATACGTACACGTCTCGCGCCGGCGCCCTCCGTCCGGCGCTCTACAACTCGTATACGGTGCTGCCGGTCACGCCCCCGCCGAGTCCCGCGAGATACAACGGGCTGATCTTCGCCAGTCCGACGCGGCCGCTGATCCCCGCAGGGGCCGAGTCGATCGAGATCACGGCACAGGTCTCGGTGACCCCCGAGCCCGCAACCCTCATCCTGTTTGCGAGCGGTCTGGCAAGTGTCGGAGCGATCGTGCGGCGGCGGCGAAGGGACGTCGGATCGCAACGGCGCTGATCGACCGGGGCACGCCGAGTCGGGCCCCGTGCCTCACTCCGCAAAGTCGCGCTACGCGGGATGGAGACCGGGCGGGAGCGGCGGTGGACGCGTCGTTGGGGGCCTGCCGCAGTCACATGTGAAAAGTCAGAGGCGCCCGCTTCCACGTCGGAAGCAGGCGCCTCGGCTATCTCGCACGGTGTACTCCAACTGGGGCGGCTGGATTCGAACCAGCGACCTCCTGATTAACAGTCAGGCGCTCTGCCAACTAAGCTACACCCCATCAATCCCCGGGCAGGAATTGCCCCCGGGAAGGCGTAAGATGGCAACGCACGCCGTCTCTTCGCAACCGGTCACTTCCCCTACGAGTTCCCCCGGAGTCACCGACATCGAGGGCCCGCGCCGCCCCCGACCTTGCGTTCGACCATTCGCAAGGATTCCCGCTCGGCATGCCACCCACCGCCGGCCCGCCACGCCGCGGCCCCCCGATCGGACGCCTGCACCAGGTCCGGCATCGGTACGGGGCCGCCGACACTGCCGAGAAGAAGGCCCTGATCGCGCAGTTGGAACGACGCCCGATCGGCTCGGCCGCGCGCTTGCGCGCCTATCACGGCGACCTGCTCTTCCTGCGCGCCTTTCCCGACGATGCCGAGGTGCAGGCGATCGTCACGCGCGCGTTGGCGCGCACGGAAGGGCGGGTCCGGCGCCTGTCACGGGCGCAGCGGCGCCGGCTCGATGACACGGGCGTGGCCGGCTCGACCACACGGCATGCCTTCGCGTACGGGATCGCCCAGTGGCTGATCGGCATCCGCGAAGACGTGGACATCGACTGGGAGCGGTTCGACGCGCCCGAGCGTCTCGACCCGCTCCTGCGTCTCGCCCTCACGCAGGCCGAGTCCGATGCGTTCGACTCGGGCGAGTTCTCGACGCAGGAGTGGTTGCAGCTGGCGCACGGCAACGGGCGGCGTGGCTCGCTCGGCTGGCTGGTGCGTGAGGGCGCGGGCGGCACGGTCACGCGCAGCGGCGCTCCCGATCCAGCGGTGACGCGGTTGCTGTACGAGAGCGTTGAGGTACCGCTCGAGTGGCGCCTGACGAGTCGGTACTCGACGTCGGGGAATGCCGTCGATGCTGGCACGATCGTCCCGCGCGAGCAGATGCGACCGACGCCCGGCGACCCGGTGGCTTGGATCGGCACCCCGCTCCCGGACATCGTGCGGCTGTCGCGCGGCGCCGCGGCACCCTGGCTCGACGCCGCGAAGGGAGCGCTGGCAGCACGCTGCCGCGAGGTGCACGCGATTGCCTATGCCAACCTCGACGAAGTCTACCTCGCCGACCTGGGGGGCGGGGCGTCGCTCTGCCTCATTGGGGCATCGGCCAGCGACCGCCTCACACTCGAGGCCAACTACGGCTATGTGCTGTTTGCCAACGGCGTCCCGGTGGGCTACGGCGGGGTGACGCCGCTCTCGGCACAGGCCAACACGGGGATCAACATCTTCGAGGAGTTCCGGCGCGCCGAGGCGGCAATGCTGTTCGCGCAAACGCTGCGGGCGTTTCACACCCTGTTCGGGGTGACGCGGTTTGTGGTCAACCCCTACCAGTTCGGAGCTGACAATGACGAGGCGCTCTCCAGCGGCGCCTTCTGGTTCTACGACCGCCTGGGGTTCCGCCCGAGCGATGGGCAGGTGCGCGCCCTCGCCGACCGGGAGCGCGCGCGGCTCGCCGTCAGTCGCACTCATCGTTCGTCACCGGCGACACTGCGTCGGCTGGCGAAGAGCGACCTGCTGCTCGAACTACCGGGCGCGGGGCGCACGGCGCTGTTCGAGGAACGCTGGCTGGTGACGTTGGCCGCCGCGGTGACCGAGGCGCTGCAGGCGCCCGATATCCCCGCACGACTCGCGCGCAGGGATGCGATGCAGGCGGCGGTGGTGGAGGCGCTGATCCCGCCTGGCAGTCGCGCCGCCGATGCGGCGTTCCAGCGCGGCCTGCAACGTCTCGCGCCGATCCTTGCGCTCGTGCTCGACGCGATCCGCCGGTGGCCTGACGGCGACCGGGAGGCCCTCGTGGCGCTGGTCCGCCTCAAGGGCGGGCGCCAGGAGCTGGGCTTCGCACTCGCGTCGCGAACGCATCGCCGGCTCTGGAGCGCCCTGCGCCAGCTCTGCCGGCGGCGCGAGGTGGGTCGGGGATAGCACGGCCGCTGGCTCGTACGGGCGCATCCACTCGGCAGCGCGATCCCGCACCGCACCCGAGCCGCTGCTAAGCCGTGGCCGTTCCTGCCCCGTTTCAGCCCCGCTTCATCTCCACAACCGATCCCGGACGCCAACCACGCGCCATCTCGATGACGCGCATCAGGTCGTCGACGTCGAACGGCTTGGCGAGATGGAAGATGGCCCCGGGCTCCGACTCCTCTTCGCCCGGCAAGTGCCCCTGTCCGCTGGTCACGATCACCGGCAGGTCGTTCCTGACGCCGCGCACCGCCGAGACGAGTTCGTCCCCGCTCAATTGCGGCATGGTCCGGTCGGTGATGATCAGGTCAAACTCGAGCGGCGCGGCGCGGAAGCGGTCCAACGCGTCGACTGACGAGGTAAAGCAGACGGTCTCGAAGCCGCGCCGAGGGAGCAGGCGCTGCAGCAGGCTCACGATGGCGGGCTCGTCATCGACGACGAGGATGCGCCCCGATCCCCGTCGGTCCTCGGCCACCCGTTGTGCCGTCACGTGCGCGGGGGTGGAGACGATCGGAAAATGCAGCTCGAACGTCGTCCCCTGGGGGCCGCTGTGCACGCGCACCGCGCCGCCGTGGGCGACGACGATGCCATGCACGACCGCCAGCCCCATTCCCGTCCCTTCGCCCACCGGCTTGGTGGTGAAGAATGGCTCGAAGATCTTGGTCCGTACGTGGGCAGGGATTCCGTGCCCGGAGTCGCGGATGACGAGACGGGCGAAGGCACCCGGCCCCAGTTCCAGCGCCCGTGCCGGCTCGGCATCGAGCCGGACTCGCTCGAGTTCGATCGCGAGCCGTCCGTGGTCCTGCGATCGCAGCGCATACTCGGCGTTGGCGCCAAGGTTCAGCAGCACCTGCGAGAGCTGGCTCGCGTCGCCCATCACGACCAGCGGCGACTGGGTGACGCGTTCCTGCAAGTCGATGGTCGCCGGGAGCGAGGCGCGCAGCAGCCGCAGGCCATCCACAATGAGTCCGCGGAAGTCGACGGGCTTGTGGACCAACTCCGCCTTGCGGCTGAAGGCAAGGATCTGGCGCACGAGGTCGCGTGCGCGGCGCGAGGAGTGCAGGATATGCTGCAACCCTTCATGCGTCTCCGTCCCCGGCGGGGCATCGGCGCTGAGCAGTTCGGCGTGCCCGAGGATCGCGGCGAGGATGTTGTTGAAGTCGTGGGCGATCCCTCCGGCCAGGCGACCCAGCGATTCCATCTTCTCGGACTGCCGGAGCCGCTGCTCGAGGTCGTGCTTGTCGGTGATGTCGCTCCCTTCCATCAGCAGTTCCACGACCAGACCGTCGGCGTCGCGGACCGGGACGACGCTGAACGAGCCGAACCGCAGGTCGCCCTCGCGGCCACGGAAGATCGTTTCGCCATTTCCCACGCCACCGGCGGCCGCGTCGGCGACGGCGCGCCGCAGCGTCTCCTGGCTCCCGGGTTGGCCGGCAAAGCTGGGGAGGTCCCAAAGGCAGGCACCGATGCCCTGGTCGTGCTCCAATCCGGCAATCGCCGTTGCCTGATCGCCCACCTCGAGCAGCCGACCAGTTGGATCGAGCAGGGCGATGGAGCGACTGGACAGGTTGAAGACCAGGCGCAGGCGTTGCTCGGAGCGTCGCTGAGCCTGCTCTGCCTCTCGGCGCGCCGTGATGTCACGCGCGAACTGGATGAGGCCGACCTGCACCTGCGCGGCGTCGAACTCCGGGACGGTGACCACGTCGAGCCACCGCTCGCCTTCCGAGAGCGGAAGCACGAATTCCGCCCGCACGCTGACTCCCTGCTCGGTGGCTGCCCGGTTCATGTCGGCCAGACGATCGCGAAGCGCCGGCGCACAGTCCAATTCCGCGGCCGTCCTGCCGACAATCGTCGAGAGGGAAATGCCGGTCAGCCGCTGCAGCGCTGGGTTTGCGTAGAGATATCGCCCCTGCGCGTCGAGTCGGATGATGATATCCAGCGCGTTCTCGAGGATCGTCCGCAACCCGGAGTCATGCCGCTGTCGCGCCTCGTCGGCGCGAGCCCGCTCGATCACGAGTGCCACGATGCGCGCCGCGTCTTGCAGCTGTGCAGACTCAGCGTCGGTCGGGCGCGACGACTCCCGGCGATACACGGTCACGGTCCCAAGGCACTCCCCCGTGGAGGCGCACACGGGGTACGACCAGCAGGCGCGCACGCCCGACTCCGCGGCCGCCGCCCGGTCCCAATCGCAGAGCGGGTCGCTGGCGATGTCGGCCACGATGACGGGCGCCCCGCGGTATGCGGCGGTCCCGGAGGAGCCACACGCCGGCCCGACGGGCGTCATGTCCGAGTGCTCGCGATAGGCGGGCGGCAGCGAGGAGGCGACGGCGTGCCGCAGGTGCCGGCCATCCCGCTCCGTCAACAGGACGGAACCGATCGAGTCGGGGATGACTCCTTCGATCCACTGCACGACGTTTGCGAGCACCACGTCGAGCGCGCCGCCCGAGCCGACGGTCTCGAGCAGGGCGCGCAGGTACTGCACCTGCGCCCCGCTCGCCGGGAGTGCGGGTGCTTTGGCATCCCCCGCCATGTCCGATGCCGCCGTCATCGACCCGGTCTCGCCCACGTCTCGGTGAGCACCTCCGAACGCCACGCCGCTGCCACGCTCCCTCCCAGCACGAAGATGCCCCGCTGATGTTCTGGATCGGTTTTGTCACTACCTATGGCACAACTGCGGCCGTCGCGTCAGGGGGGAAAGGTGACATGGCACCCCTCGACCCATGAGGACGAGTGATTGCAGCTGACAGACTCGGCCTGACGTTACCTTCGACGTGAATCTGGCGCTACGACGCCGATCCCTTCGCGAAGTGTTTGCGAAACTTCGCCAGCTTCGGCGCGATGACAAACGCGCAATACGGCTGGCTGCTGTGCTGCCGGAAGTAGTTCTGGTGGTGGGCCTCGCCCGGGTAGAACACCGGGAGCGCCGCCACTTCCGTGACGATCGGGGCAGGAAAGACCTGTTCGGAAGTCAGTTCGGCGATGAGCGCCGCGGCGTCGCGCGCCTGCTCGTCATCGTGCGTGAAGATCACCGACCGGTACTGCGGTCCCACGTCGTTCCCCTGGCGATTGGGGGTGGTGGGGTCGTGGATGGCGAAGAAGACCTCCAGCAGCGTGCGATATGACACACGCTGCGGGTCATAGCTCAGCTGGACGACCTCGGCGTGCCCGGTCTTCTTGCCGCACACTTCCTCGTATGTCGGGTTCGCGACGTGTCCCCCCGCATAGCCGGAGACAATGCCAGTCACGCCGTCCAGCTCCTGATAGACAGCCTCCAGGCACCAGAAGCAGCCGCCGCCCAGCGTCGCCGTTCGTGTCTCGTGTGCCACAGGTCTCCCCTCATCGACGGGTGGATGCTCCATTCTCCGAAGATAAACTCGGCGTTCCCGCGATTCGCTCCCTTCGACCGTCGCCACCGCGAGTCCGCGCGGGGGGCGCGGGGCAGACGACACGACCCGATGAAGGTACCCACGGGGTGTACTGGCGCTATTTTGCTCCCATGCCTCGATTCTCCCGGTCGGCCGTGCGCGCGCACCGCCCCCACCCGTACCGATTCGCCATCGGCCCCACGCTGCGCCAGGTGCTGCTGGCGGTGGCGTTGCTGGCGTGCACCACGGCGATTCCCGCGCAGATGGTCTCCCGCATGCACGTCACGCTCGGGAACACCACCATTGCGCTCGACGCAGTGGGCTACCAGCGCGGGAATCCGAGCGCCGACGTTTGGGTGGTCGAGTTCGCCGATTTCGGCTGCAGCTACTGCGAGAAGTTCTTTCGCGAGACGCAGCCCGTCTTCGACTCGCTGTACATCACGAAGGGGCGCGTCTTCTGGAAGTTCGTCCCGTTCACCATCGGCATGTTCCCCAACTCCACCGAGGCCGCCGAGACGTCCATCTGCGCCGCGCAGCAGGGCAAGTTCTTCCCCATGCACGACGTGCTGTACAGCAATCGCAAGACGTGGATGAAGTCGTCCAACGTGCGCCAGCTCATGGCGCAGTACGCCACCCAGATCAAGCTCGACCCGGCACGCTACCGGGCATGCATCACGGGCAAGGAGGCGAACGCGCAGTTGCAGCGCAACAATGCCCTCGCCAAGTCGCTGTTCATCCGCGGCACCCCCACGTTCTTCATCAATGGCGAGGTCATTCCCGGCGCACTCCCGACCGACGCCTTCGTGAAGGGAATGGACGCGGTCCTCAAGGAACGCGCCGGGCGGGGCACCACCCGCTAGGCGCCTGGCGGCCGTTAGGCGCCCGCCGTTAGGCGCCGCCGCGAGGCGCCGGCCGCCCGGGCCCCACGTCCTACTGCACGGCCCCCCGGAGCTTGCGGTCGAAGTAGTCGGCGGTCGCCGCGTCCACGCGCCGCTGGTTGGCGTGGCGCATCCAGTGGTGCGTATCGTCGACGATGACGAGTTCCTCGTAGTCCACCCCCTGCGCCGCGAGCCGGCGAGCCAGGTCGACCGTCTGCGAGAAGCGCACGTTGCGGTCGTCGTCCCCGTGGATGAGCAGGACCGGCGAGCGCCAGGTGGAGACGCTGGAGACGGGGGACGACGTCCACGCGACCTCGAGGGCCTGGTCGCGATCGGTCGGCTCGAAGCGCGAGGCGCCGCTCATGGCCGACTGCAGCGCCGAGCCCGCGCCCGACGACCCCGCCGTCATGTCGTGCACGCCGTGGATGTCGACGCCGGCGGCGAAGAGGTCGGAATTGCGGCCTAACGCAAGCGCGGTGAGGTAGCCGCCGTACGATCCGCCATAAATGCCGATCCGGGCCGGGTCCACGGTCGGCAACCCGCGCAGGTAGAGTGCTGCCGCCTTGACGTCCCGATACTCGCTCGCACCGCGGGCCCCTGCTGCCGCGGGTTGATGGAACTCGTAGCCGTAGCCGATCCCCAGCCGATAGTTGACCGACAGGACCACGTAGCCGCGGGAGGCCAGGTACTGGTTCATGGCGTAGGCATGCGTGTAGTAGTCCGAATAGTGCCATCCCACCAGCATCTGGCGCGGTGGCCCTCCGTGCACGTACACGATCGCGGGCCGTCGTCCGGCCGGACCGCCGGCATCGAACAGCTGCGCGTGGACCACCACGCCGTCGTCTGCGGTGTAGCTGACGGCGCGCGGGGTCACGAGCTGCGCCGACGGGAAATCGGCCGGGATGCGGTCGGCGCCGAGCTGGCGTGGGGTGCCGCCCGCCAGCTGCATCACCGCGGGGAGCGGCGGGCGCTGTGCGGTGGCCCCGAGGAAGGCAACGGTCGCGCCGTCGGACAGCACGACGGGGGTCCACTCGAGCCCCGTGCCGGGCGTCAGCACGCGCGGCGCCGCCCGGTCCACGGGGACGCTCACGACATGGCGGCGATGCAGGTCGTCGGGGGTGTCGCCGGCGTTACCGGCAAAGACGAGCGTGCGACCGTCGGGCGAGAGGCGCACGTACTCGGCCATGTAGTTGCCCGGCGTGAGCAGGAGCGGCGACCCGCCGGTCGCGGCAATGGAGTACAGGTGCGGCCACCCGTCCATGTACGACATGAAGACGATGCGACCCCCCGCCGCCCAGTGCAGGTTGGTCCCGCCATGCGTGTTCGGGACCGAGCCACGCAGGGTGTTCGGCGACGTCCAGAGCAGTCGCGCCTCGCCGCTGGTCGCACTCGCTGTCCAGAGCGCCCACGCCGACGGCCGCTGCTCGAGGACGTTCTGCGCCGCGCCGCCGCCGCCCACGCGGCGAACAAAGACCAGCTGCGACCCGTCGGGCGACCAGCGTGGCGAGCCGTCGCGATGGGTGGACGGCGCCACGTAGGTGATCGGCGTGTCCGGACCGCGATAGACGCCGACGTAGGCGTGATCCCCGCGATTGGAGACGAAGGCGAGGCGATCGCCCGTGGGCGACCAGACGGGCGATCCGTTGCTACCGCGCGCGGTGAAGAGCCGCCGTGCCGGCGCGGCACCGTCGATGGGCACCACCCACAGCTGGTTGCCGCGCTCGAACGCCACCTGGTCCCCCACCGGCGAGACGACCGGTCCCTCGCCCTCGCCTAACGATCTCGGCTCGCCACCGTCGAACGGAACGCTCCACATCTGCACGCCGACCGGCGTCGGCAGGCCGAGCGGATTGACCGGCAGCGCATCGTCGAAGTTCGAGCCGTGGTCGCCCCCCCGCACATAGACGACGTAGCGACCGTCGGGCGAGAGCTGGACCGACGTCAACTCCTGCCCGTCATCGTCGGCATAGTTCGTCAGGCGACGCGGCGTGAAGGCGGGTCCCTCGGCCACGAACAGGTTGCGAACCCCGCGTTCGTTCAGTGCCCAGACGATCCGGCTCGCTCGCGACGCCGCGTTCAGCTCGTTGGGAAACGGGTACTGCGTGACCTGATCGAGCGTGAAGCTGGAACGGGTGGCCGGGGCGCGCTGGGCATCGGCGCGTACGACAGAGAGCACTGCGGCGGCGAGCAGGAGCGCCGGAACGAGCTGGCGACGCATGAGGAGTTCGAGTTGGGGATCGTCACGCGACGGTGACGGCAAGGTCACGCTGGGGATGCCGGTGCTACGGTGCAGCGCGGCGCGACGTTGGGGAAGCGGCGGGGCGATGGTCGGGGGCGGGCGATTCGTCGAGCAAGCGGCGCACGGCCAGCTCGAGGGTCGCCGGCGCCAGCGGGCCGATCACGACGTTCCGAACCACGCCGCTCCGGTCGATGAGGAACGAGGTGGGATAGCCACGGATGCCACCAAAGGCTGCCTCCGTCTCGCGGCCTACCACGGCGACTGGATAAGTCACCTCGTGCTCACGCAGGAACGCCCGCACCACCTCGTCACCGCCCCGATCGACGCTGAAACCGACGAGCGAGAAGCCCCGCGCCTCGTGTCGCTCGTGCATGCGCTGCAGCATCGGCATCTCAAGGCGACACGGCGCGCACCAGGTGGCCCAGAAATTCACCAGCACCACGCGCCCCCGCAGTGCCGCAGGGGTCAGCGCCTGGCCGTCGAGCGTCACAACGCGGTACGCCGGCTCGACGCGCCCCCCGGAATCCACTCCGACGAGCGCCCCGAGATGCGGGAGCAGGCGCGGCGCGGCCCAGACCAGCAAGGCGGCGGTGAGGAGGTTCCATGGCGACAGCCAGCGTTTCCAGCGCGGGCGCGGTGTGGTCATCCTGAATGATACCGAGACCGCCATCGCATTGCGGCGGCGCCCAAGGCGGGTCCCCGGTTCGAGCGCTCGCGGCAGCAGCCCCCAGGCGGCCGCCCCGCGATGGCGTGAAGGGCCACTCGCGAGGCGAGTGGCCCTTCTGTGCGCCGGTTCGAGGCACCCTTCCTCGAGGCGAGGGTGCCGAGGAGCGGCGTGTTATCGGTCGCCGGTGCTCGTCGCCGAGTCGTCGAGGCTGTCCGACCGCGGGCGGGACGGACGCTCGATGCCGCGGCGGGGTGCGGGATCCCTTCCACTGCGCGCCCCCGGGGAGCCTGCTGCGCCACGCGGTCCGCTCCGACGGAATCCGGGTGACGAGAGGTTTCGATCGAGCAGGGTCTGCTGCTCGGGGGTCAGCACGGCGCGAAGCTCGGTCGTCGAGGAACGCGTACTGCGCAGTGAGTCGAGCCTGGTACGGCTGGTGCTGAGCCGAGCCGATGCGGCGTCGAGCGCTTTCTGGTCACCATTCAACCTCGCCAGCTGCTCATCGGTGCGCGCGGACATCATCTCCAGCATCAGCGGCTTGGTAGACAGCAGGTGCCGGGCCTGGTTGGCGCGGAGCGCCTTTTCCTGGTCGGTCGACAGGGTAATGCCACGCAGCAATCCGCGCGGGCCGTCCGGACCCCGAAGGCCGACACCTCGCCCGGGGGCGCGGTCGCGTCCGCCGCGCATGCCGGGCCCCCGATCGCGCCGCACGGCGTCGCGGCGCGGCCCATCGGCGTTATCGGAGCGCATCCTCGAGCGCATTTCCGCGCGAGGACCCATCATTCCCTCGCGCATGGGGGGCCGTGCGGTGCGAGTGGTATCGGTGGACTGGGCAAACGCCGGCGCTGCGATGCCCACCGTCAGCATCAACGCGCACGCAGTGAGAGTTCGAGATGAGCCTGACATGAATTCTCCATGAACGGGATCGCGCGCCTTGGTGTTCTGCGAGCGACGAATCGAGGCCGGAGCAACGGGCATCAACCGGATCGGACATCATGTTGGATGTCCGATCCGGGCCATCGTTAAGACTGCTGCGCGGCGATATTGGTCCCGATGTCGCGAGCGGGAGGGTCAGAAGGCGCAGAAAAGGCGGATCCGAAGAAACTCGGGGTGGCGCAATTCGTCATGAAGTGACAGAATGGTGTCGTCAGATTCCCGTATCTAGGGCGAGGGTAGCATCGGTTCGCCGCAAGACGGCCCCTCGCGACTGGACGAGATCTGGATGTCCCGGTGCGTTAGGCTCCCCGTGGCCTGCGCCCGACCCGCAAGGGGTAGGCTTCACAGCCTGCCCCTTGCGTTTTCGGTCATCTGACCTGGCGGCGCGCGCGCGGGGTCTCCACGCCAATGGACGTCGCTGCCACGGCGACCGGGAGTGCTGTCGCCACCGGCCTGCCCATTGACAGTGCGCGCTGCAATCGACACGCTGGAGCCGGCGCATGCGTCCATCTCTCCTCGCATTTCTGCTCCTACTGCACGCGATGGCGCTTGCCGGCGCCGGCATGTGGGCGTCGGGGACGACGTCGCCCCTGCTGGTCACCCCGCTCTGGCTGGTGACCATGTGCGGGTTCCTGGCGGCATCGGTTGCGATCTTCGGGCTGGAGTGGCTGCGACCGCACGCCGAGCGCCTGACCATCGCCGCCACGATCGCCTCGGCGATCCTGCTGCGCCTGGCGGCCGGTCCGATGTGGTGGGTTGTGGGACTGTTGCTCGGTGTGGCCTTGTCCGCCGGCGTGCGCTGGTGGGCTCGTTGCACGCATCCGGAAATCCACACGGCCACCCTCAGCACGGAACCGTCTCACCCGATCGCCGACGACGTGCCGAGCGTGTCGCAGCGCATCGGAGCGGGGGCCGCGTACGGTGCGTTGGCGCTGACGGCGGTGCTCATCGTGGCGCGG
The DNA here is from genome assembly GCA_016704465.1 of Gemmatimonadota bacterium. GTDB lineage: Bacteria > Gemmatimonadota > Gemmatimonadetes > Gemmatimonadales > Gemmatimonadaceae > SCN-70-22. Next base: position 73,548 of record JADJAD010000001.1, read on the forward strand.
CCGTGGTATCAGGCGTGGGGCACGAGCGCCGAAGAGCGGGCGACGACGGTCGGGCACCGGGGCGAGGACGTCCCCCTGTACCGCATTGACCGAGGGGTCACGATACACGCGAATGCCGACGCCGTGTGGCCGTGGCTGGCGCAGATCGGGCAGGACCGCGCCGGCTTCTACAGTCACGACCGGCTGGAGCGCGCGATGGGTATCGACATCCGTAACGCCGATTCGCTGGTTCCGGCGTGGCAGGATCGACGGGTGGGCGACCTGGTGCGCGCCGCGCAGCCGGGCTTTCTCGGCGGTCGACTCGGCAACACACTCGGGTGGCGCATCTCGGAATGGGATCCGCCGCGCACGCTGACGCTGGAAAACTGGGGGACGTTCGTGGTGCGGCCGATGGACGACTCGACGAGTCGCCTGCTCGTGCATACCCGCAGCCGGATGCGCCCGTCGCTGCGTGCACTCCCGATAGCCTGGCTCGGGTTTTACGTCGTCGAGCCGGCGCACTTCATCATGGAGCGCGGCATGTTGCTGGGCCTCAAGCAGCGCGCGGAGCGCCAGCGTCGGTGACGACGCGCGTCGTCGCGCGCCGGGATGCGGCCCAGCGACGGCGTCGCCGCCGGTTATGCCCCTCGCGTCCGCCGGGCCCGCACTGACCGGGCCAGCTCGTGGAGCACGGGGACCGTCTGCGCGAAGCTGAGACAGCCATCGGTGATCGAGACGCCGCGCTTGAGCGGTGCGCCGGGGACGAGGTCCTGACGCCCTGCTTCCAGGTGACTCTCGATCATCAGGCCGGTGACCTGGCTGTCGCCAGCGGCAATGCGGGCGGCGATGGTGTGCGCCACGTCCACCTGCCGGCCGTGGACCTTGCCGCTGTTGCCATGCGACACGTCGATCATCACCTGCCCGCGCAGCCCCGAGGCGCGCAACACCTCGCAGCAGGCGGCCACGCTGGCGGCGTCGTGGTTCGGCGCCTTGCCGCCGCGCAGGATGACGTGGCAGTCGTCGTTGCCGCGTGTCTCGAAGATCGCGGCAACGCCCAGTTTGGTCATCCCCATGAAGGCGTGCGGCGTTCGCGCGGCCAGGATCGCATCGGCCGCGACCTTGATGCTCCCGTCGGTCCCGTTCTTGAAGCCGACTGGGCAGCTCAGCCCGGAGGCGAGCTGGCGGTGGCTCTGGCTTTCGGTGGTGCGCGCCCCGATCGCTCCCCACGAGACGAGGTCGGAGATGTACTGCGGGCTCAGCAGGTCGAGGAACTCCGTACCGGTGGGGAGGCCAAGGGTCGTGAGCTCCACCAGCAGTCGGCGCGCGCGCTCCAGTCCCTCGTTGATCGCGAAGGTCCCGTCCAGGTGCGGGTCATTGATGTAGCCCTTCCAACCTACCGTGGTTCGCGGCTTCTCGAAGTACGCCCGCATCACGACCAGCAGTTCCTCGCCCAGGTCGTCGGCCACGGACTTGAGGCGACGGCCGTATTCCAGGGCCTGCTCGTGGTCGTGGATCGAGCAGGGGCCGACGACGACGAGCAGGCGGTCGTCGCGGCCATGCAGCACGTCGGCGATGGCGGCGCGGCTGCGTTGCACCAGCCCCCAGGCGTCGGCGTCCACCGGGACGCGCTCCTGCAGGAGCGCCGGCACCACGAGCGGGCGAACGGCGCTGATACGGACGTCGTCGATGAGGGACGCGTCGATGGCACGGGCCCGGAGCGGGTCGTCGGGGGTAGGCATTCGGGAGTTGTCGGGGAGGGACCCTCACAACATGGCGGACTGTGGGGTCCTTTACCACCGATTCCGCACGAGGCGGGCGTCCGCATCGCTGCGCTGGCGCTGCGCTACTCGCGCGTGCCCGCCCGCCGTCCACGCCTGGGGACGGATGCAGGTAGATTCCTCCCACGCTCGCGCTGTGGTTGAACCGCGCGGACTTCAACTCGCTGCCCTGTGCGCATGTCTCCGCTTCTCGTGTTCTCCCTCCTGCTCGCCGTCCCGACCGCGGCCGATGCGCGGCCCCATCCCCGGCCGTCGCCGGCGGTGGCGATGTGGGACGCCACCGGCCACCGGGCGATCGCGGCGATCGCGTACGACCGACTGCAGCCCGCCACCAGGGCGCGGGTCGACGCGTTGCTTCGCAGTCACCCGGCGCTCGATTCGCTGTCGGTGGGACTCGACGTGTCGTCGCCGGTCGGTGCTCGCGAGCTTTTCCTGCGTGCCTCGGTGTGGCCGGATCTCATTCGACGAGATCGGCGCTTCTACACCGAGACCGATCCGGCCAGCGTCCCGACGCCGCTGCTGGCCGGCTTTCCAACGATGGCGCGGCGAGCGGGGTGGCATTACCTCACCCGATCATTCAGCACCGACGGCACGCCCACCCAGTCGCTCCAGGCGCCCAACGCCGCGACGATCCTGCCCGGGCTCGCCGACGCCATGGCCGACGCGGCCCTGCCGGCGAGCGTACGGGCGTACGACCTGAGCTGGATCATGCATATCGTGGGAGATCTGCACCAGCCGATGCATGGCACGTCGCGATCGACGGCGGCGCGCCTGAATGGTGACGCCGGCGGAAACGCCGAGTGGGTCCAACTCGGTGCCACCAGCGCAGACACCATGAACCTGCACGCGGTGTGGGATGGCCTGGTCGGACGGGAGAGCCGCACCATCCAGCTGGATTCGCTGGCGCAGCAGCTGACGGCGGGGTTTCCGCTGTCGCGTGGCGGCAGCGACTACACCATCCCGGACGGCGCCGCGCTGGCGGCGGTCGTCAGCGACTGGGCCGACGAAAGCGCCACCCTGGCGCGCTACGTGGCATACGACTTTCCGCCGCGCGAGGTCGGCGGGGCTCCGCCTCGTCTAACGACGGCGTACCTGACGCTGGCCGGTGCGATCGCGCGGCAGCGGGTCACGCTCGCCGGCTACCGGCTCGCAGCGCTGCTCGAGGCCCGCCTCGGGTAGCACGACCTCGCCTGGTGCGGAGGTGCGAGCGTGGCGACGAGGGGCCCCTCGTCGCGCACGCGTTGCTCCCGCGCGGCTCCCGCGCGGCTTACGCCGACGCCGGCCGTTCGCTCAGTACCGCCACGAGCGCAGGTCGGCTCCGGCAGGGGCCGTGCGCAGCATCCGTTCGACGGCCCACGGGAGCACCATCTGCGGATAGCGCAGTCGCGAGTACGCGTTGCTGCGGGTGTGGTCGCCGTTCCAGCAGTGTTCGTCGCGATCGCCGAAGTCCACCACCGCCTCCGCCTCGGGCTTGGTCTTGAGGAACTTCTCGACTTCGTACGCGGCGTTGTTGAGGTAGTAGTTGTCCATGTCGCCGACGAAGATGCGCAGCTTGCCGCGCAGCTTGGGGCCTAACGTGGCCCAGTCGCGCTGCAGGATGTACGAGAGGTCGTAGTTCTCCTTCCAGAACTGCGCCGTCACCGGGTCGATCTTTCCGGTGACGCGGTCCCAGATGCGGCGCGGGTAGCCGTCGGCGCCGACGGGGGAGTACACGCTCTCCCACACGTCCCACTGGTCGCCCGAACGCCCCTTGGTGCCGAGCAGCAGTTCGTAGTGGTTCATCTCCTCGAGGGTCGCATCGACGTGGCCGAGGAAGTTCCGGTGCCCTGGCCGCGGCGTCTGCTTCCAGCGCGACGGATAGTAGTAGGCGTTGGTATCGCTGTAGATGTCGACAACCGTGTAGTGCCGGAAGTCGATCGGATCGGGGCAGGCGATCCATGCGCCGTTGTACTCGTCGGGATAGAACATCTGGACGGCCATCGATTCCCACCCGCCGGTGGATCCGCCGAAGACGAAGCGCGCCCACCCGGCGCCCAATCCCCGAAAGCGCTTCTCGATCTCGGGAATCAGTTCGTACTGGATCGCATCACCGTACGGCCCGTTGTTGGCCGAGTTCACCGCGTACGAGTCGTCGTAGAACGGCGTGGCGTGCTGGATCTGCACCAGGAGGACGCGCGGGAAGCCGGGGCCGGTCCACTCCTTGAAGAACTGGTGCGACAGTTCCTGCTGGATCCGGTTGTAGCCGGCGAGTGAGAAGCGGGTGCTGTAGTCGGGCTTCAGGTCGGGATCGGCCGGGGTCTCGCGCCAGTTGTCGGGGACCGTGGAGAAGTGCCCGTGATTGATCACCAACGGATAGCGCGACTGCGGGTGCGAGTCGAAGCCCTCCGGGAGGGTGACGAAGGCCGCGAGGTACATGTCGCGCCCCCAGAAGCGCGACAGGCGCTCGCTGCGGATGCGCACGTGCTTGACGTACGGTGTCTCCTGAAAGGCGGGGATGGGCGGGATGACCTGGTCGATCGTCAGGCGCAACGACTCAGTGCGCGACGGATCCACCTGCACCTGGCGGGGAGCGGAGTACAGGTTGCCCGGTTTGGTGTTCCAGTGCTGCCCTTCGCCCTGATCGGGGGGGAGCGAGACCGTCACGCCGTCGCTTCGGCGAAAGGTCTCGTAGCGGGTGAGCACCGCCTGCACGCGATACATCCCCGACGGCAGCGCACCCAGCGACCGCACGGGGAAGCCGAAGACGTCCGGGGCGAGGATGCGCGTCTCGCCCGGCTTCCACCCGGTGACGTCGACGGCGAAGGCGGGCTGGGTACCCGGGCCGTAGCTCACCTGGAAGCGCGGCTCGCCGCTCGAGTCGCTGGAGAAGATCACCAGCAGGCGCCCATCGAGTCCCGTGGCCGGGACCGGAGCGCCGCCGGGGAGCGTTGCCGGGAGGGTGACTGCGACGCGCAGGCGCGCAGGACGCGTCGGCTGCGCGCTCAACGACCACGGCACGCAGCAGGTGGCGAGCGCGGCCGCCGCAAAGAGTCGGACGAAAATATGGCGCATGGAGCGGTCCTCGGCGGGTGGGACGACTCGCGGCAACGTGCAACATGCCGCAGCTATCGTCAAACGGCGCGACGCCTCGCGGTGTTGTGCCCAATTTCGGACCGCCGACCGCGACCTCGGGGCCAGCGATGCTCCCCACCCGAGCGTATGCGATGCGAGACTCCGCACCCATCCCCCCGCACTGATTCGATGCTCCTGTCTTCGTATTTTACCCGGCCAATTTTCCGTGCCGCTGCGCTGATTCTGGCCGCGACCGCCTCCTTTGTCACGGCTCGCACCGTCCGCGCTCAGGAGGTGACGCCCCCGACGGCCAATCGCCCGCTGCACGCCGCGCGGGTTGGCAGCGCCCACGTGATCGCCAAGCCGCCGGTGATCGACGGCCGGCTCACCGACGAGCAGTGGAAGGAGGGCGAGCCACTGGTCGGATTCGTGCAGCGCGAGCAGCGCGAGGGTTCGCCGGTGACCGAGCAGACAGAGGTGCGCCTGCTGACCGACGGCGAGGCGCTCTATATCGGGGCCTGGATGTACGATCGTGAGCCCAGCGCGATCGTCCCCGGGGAGAAGGTCCGCGACGGGACGATCAGCAACAGCGACTACGTCGCGATCATCCTGGACACGTACCTCGACCGGCAGAATGGCTTCGTCTTCGCCACCACGCCGGCCGGAATCGAATACGACGGCCAGATCATCCGCGAGGGCGAGGGGGGCGGGGTGATGCAGTCGGGGCAGAACCGCGCCCAGTCCGGCTCGATGGGGGGCTTCAACCTCAACTGGGATGGCAGCTGGCGGGTCATGACCTCGGTCGATTCGCTCGGCTGGTACGCCGAGTTCCGGATCCCGTTCTCGACGCTGCGCTACGGCGGGGGGGCGATCCAGACCTGGGGGCTCAACGCCGCCCGCATGATCCGGCGCAAGAACGAGGAGTCGTTCTGGTCGTTCATTCCGCGGCAGTTCAACCTGTACCGGATGTCGCTGGCGGGAACGCTGGAAGGGATCGCCGTGCCGGTCCGGCGTGTGGCGACCGTGTCTCCCTACGTGCTCGCTTCGGCGCAGCGTGACTTCGAGAACGAGCTCAAGGCCCGCTATCCGGCGGACTGGGGGGCGGATCTCAAGTACGGACTAACGCCGAGCCTGACGCTCGACCTGACCTACAACACCGACTTCGCACAGGTCGAGGTCGACGAGCAGCGCACGAACCTGACGCGCTTTCCGATCTTCTTTCCCGAGAAGCGTCCGTTCTTCCTGGAGAATGCCGGGGTCTTCTCGGCCGGTACGCCGCAGGCCGTCGATCTCTTCTTCAGCCGGAAGATCGGGATCAGCGAGGGGACGCCGGTGCCGATCATCGGCGGGGGGCGCGTGACGGGGCGCATCGGGAGCACGACGATCGGGGCGATGCAGCTGTTCACCGACGACGCCCCGCTCGGCGGCGTGGCGGGGCAGTCGTATACCGTGCTGCGGGCCCTGCGCGAGGTGTCGCGCAGGTCGCGCATCGGCGTCATCGGTGTGCAGCGCATGACCACGGACAGCACCGCCAGCTACAACCGTACGCTCGGTGTGGATGGTCGCATCGGGCTGGGCGACCAGTGGACGATCGACTGGTGGGGCGCGGGCACGCAGACGCCGGGGCGCACCGGCGACGACCTCGGCTTCAGCGGGCGCGTGGCGTACAGCACGCGGGACTGGAACAACAGTGTGCGCTACGTGCAGCTGGGCGAGGACTTCAACCCGGAAGTCGGCTTCCTCAACCGTCAGGGCGGATACACGTTCTACGACGTCAACCTCATGCGGTTCTACCGCAACACGAACTGGGCGTGGTTCCGGCAGTGGAATCCCCACGTGAGCTATCGGGGCTACTTCGGGCGCGACGACTTCTACCAGAGCGGGCAGTTCCACATCGACTTCTCCGAGATCGAGTTCTCCTCGGGGGCACGCTTCGGGCCCGAGCTCAACGTGTTCCACGAAGGGCTGCAGCAGCCGTTCGCGATTGCCACCGACGTCGTGCTGCCGACGGGGAGCTACGACTGGGCGTCGCTCGGGCTGGACTGGACGACCGATCCCAGCGCGAACCTCTCCATGGTCATGCGCGGCGACTTCGGCCCCTTCTATACGGGGACTCGCAACGGCGGCAGCGTGACGATCACCGCGCGCCGCGGGGCGACGATCTCCTCGTCGCTCCTGGTGGACTACCAGGATGTGCGCCTCGACGAGGGCAACTTCACCCGGTCGCTGGTGGGGCTCAAGGCCGCGTACTTCTTCACGCCGCGCATCTTCGTCCAGACGCTCACGCAGTTCAACAACCAGCAGCAGATCTGGACCGCCAACGCCCGGCTCGGCTGGCTCAACACTGCCGGCACGGGACTCTTCGTCGTCTTCAACGACGGCGAGAGCGCCGACGGTTTCTTCAGCTGGCAGCGGCCGAAGGCCCGGTCGCTGGTGGTGAAGTACACGCGGCAGATCGGGACGGGGACGTAACGCGGCGCCGTCCGTCCATCGGGAAAATCAAGAGACGGGCAGCTCCAGGGGGAGCTGCCCGTCTCTTGTCTTCCCTCTTCCCTGCCCAGTGCGAGGCCTAGTTCGAGATCGTCTTGGCGTCCTTGAGGGACTTCTTCTCGCCCTGCTTCACGTAGACGTCGAGCCAGGCAGTCCAGCGGGCCCACTGGTCGAGCAGCGTCTCCTTCGTGGCCGGCCCGTGGTCCTCGTACGGATACATGTACAGCGACGCGGTCTTGCCGAGTCCCTCCAGGGCGTGCAGCATGCGTTCGCTGGACAGCGGCGCCGTGCCGACGTTCTGGTCCTCGGCGGAGTGGTACATCAGCAGGGCGCCGGTGAGCTTGTCCGCTTCGTAGAACGGCGACATCTCGAGATAGGTCTTCTGTCCTTCCCAGAAGTCACGCCGCTCGGTCTGGAAGCCGCTCGGGGTCAGCGACCGGTTGTACATCCCGTCGCCGGCGATCCCCGCCTTGAAGTACGGCGTATGCACGAGGGCGTTGACCGTGGTGAACGCGCCGTAGCTGTGCCCACCGATGGCGAGCTTGGTGCGGTCGATCCAGCCCTGCTTGTCGAGTTCATCGATGACCGCGCTGAGGTTCTTCTGCAGGTCGGTCACGTAGTTGTCGTTCATGCGACCCGCCTCACCGATGACCGGGGGGGCGAAGTTGGCGACGACATATCCCTGGGTCACGAGGTATTCGATCGTGCGCGGCCCGGCAGCCGGGAACCGATTGACGTTTTCCGTGCGCAAGGTACGGTCGTAGCCCGACTGGTCGGTGAACTCGGACGGATACAGCCACAGCATTGCCGGCAGTCGCGTGCCTTGGGTGTAGCCCTGTGGCAGCGTGACGTTCACCACGAAGCTGATGCCGTCGGCGCGCGTAACCGTCACCCGCTTGCGAATGGCCTTCGTGAACTCGGGGGTGAGGTCGGCGTTATCGGTGACCGGTGTGACGCTGCCGCTCTTCATGTCACGCACGAAGGAGTTGGGGACCATCGTGGGCGACTCGCGGGAGATGACGGCGCGCGTGAAGTCGTCATCGAGCGCCGTTGACACGGACTCGAAGACCTCGCTCGCTCCCTCGAACAGCCGGGACTTTGTCCCCGTCTTGATCTCCACCTTGTCGACGAAGCCGCGCGGGGCCTGCGTCTCCCAATCCTTGAAGTAGCGCGTGCCCGAGAAGAAGGCGCTGGCGCCGTCGCTGGACAGCTGCGCGACGTCGATGCCCCGCTTGCCGCGGCGCGTCACGAGTTCGCCCGGATGCTGGTAGAACGTGACCGAATCCGCGCCCGTGCCGCCACGTCCGCCGAAGAACCCGCCGCGGCGGCCGAGGCTGGCGGTGATGCCACGCAGGCGCCAGAGCGTGTGGCGCTTGCCCGGCTCGTCGCTGTAGACGGCGTACACGTGTCCCGTCCCGTTCGCGTTCTCGGCGACGAAGGCGATGCGCGCATCCTCGCTGAACACGACACCACTCATGCGGGTGTCGCTTTCGAGCATGAGCGTCTCGGTCCCCGGGGCGAAGGGCGGGGCCCAGGTGAAGAGCTTGTCCTTGCGCCGGACGCCGTTGGCGCCCGGGCCGCGCGGGGCGTCGGCCGTGTCGGCGCCTCGTGCCGGGGCGGGATCCTGCTTGAGGAACGACAACCCGGCCCCGTTCGGGAGCCAGGCGATCTCGCGGCGGGCGGTGTCGGCCGCCACCGTCCCCGGCGGCCCGTCGGCCACCGGGCCATCTCCCTCGCGCAGCGTTCGCACCGAGAGGGTGGTCACCACCTTGCCGGTGGCGTCCCACAGCTCTTCACGCTGCGCGAAGTTGGAGTACTGGACGATGTAGGAGAAGGGCGGCTCCATGCGCGTGACGCGCAGGTACTTGCCGTCCGGCGACGGGTCGATCGCGCTGACCATCGAGGGGGCGCCGACCTTGGTCATCGCCCCCGACTTGACGTCGACCATCGCGACCTGTCCGGTCACGTAGTACTCCATCAGCTCCTTCTCGAACCCGTCGCGCAGGAGCGAGGCGTAGGTGCGCGTCTTGTTCTTCTCCGAGTCCGTCAGCCGCACGAGCGGCCCGGTCTCGACGGCCGGGCGCCGGGGTTCCGCCTTGCGACCATCGGGCAGGAACACGGCCACGAGCCGCGTCCCGTCGCCCGTCCACTCGGCGGCGGTGACGAGCGTGGCGAGCAGCCCGGCCGCGGTCACTGGCCGCGACTTGCCGGTCGCGACATCGGCGACGTACAGCTTGGTGCCGTCGACGAAGCTGGCCAGGTACGCCACCGACGCGCCGTCGGGCGACCAGGCGGGCGAGGAGATCGTCGCCCCCTTGGGTGCGTCGATCGTGCGCGCCTTTCCGGTCGTCGCCTCAACCAGCGAGATGGCGGCGGCGCCACGATTGGTCAGGGCGCGCGCCCGGTTGGCCTGGAAGTCGACCTGCAGTCCGGCGAAGTAGTAGTGCGGCTTGCCGAAGGTCTCCAGCGACGGGAGCCCGTCGGAGACGGTCCGCATGAAGTATTTCCGGTCCGGGCTCAGGTCCGAGAGCGTCGACTGGTTCTGGCGCGGCGCCGTGATCAGCCGGGCCAGGTCGGCCGGCGGCGTGACGAAGGTCTCCTTGGTCAGGATCTCGCGAGGCTGCCAGCCGTTCGCGCCGTTCGCCTGCGCAGCAGCCGCGCTGGGTCCCAGCACCAGGCACGCCACCGCCAGCGGGACCTGAAAGCGCCGAGTCAAGAGTGAAGCGCCAGACATTGGGACTCCGATTGAGGGGGGGATGCGCATATTCTACCAGCCACCGTATCAGTACGCACGTCCATCCTGAAACGCGGCCGACCCACCCCTCCGGGGACCCTTACGGCCCGCGCCGGGCCCGCGCCGGGCCCGCGCCGGGCCCGCGCCGGGCCCGCGCCGGGCATACGGCGATCGGCGCTCAGCGCACGGGCGTTTAGCTTTCGTCCATGACCAGTACCGCCCCCGCGACCGAACTCGCCGCCCAGGTTGCCCGCCGACGGACCTTCGCCATCATCAGCCATCCGGATGCCGGCAAGACGACGCTGACGGAGAAGCTGCTGCTGTACGGTGGGGCGATCCACCTCGCCGGGGCGGTCAAGTCCCGGCGTGCTGCCCGGCACGCCACCTCGGACTGGATGAAGCTGGAGCAGGAGCGTGGCATCTCGGTCACGTCGAGCGTGATGCAGTTCGAATACGCCGGCTTCGCGGTCAACCTGCTGGACACGCCCGGCCACGAGGACTTCTCGGAGGACACATTCCGAACGCTCGTCGCGGCCGACAGCGCCGTCATGCTGCTGGACAACCGCAAGGGAGTCGAGGAGCGGACCCGGCAGCTGTTCGAGGTCTGCAAGCGGCGGCGCACACCGATCTTCACCTTCGTGAACAAGTGCGACCGGGTCGGGGAGGATTCGCTCAAGCTGTTGAGCGACGTGGAGGCCGATCTCGGGATCCAGTGTCACGTGGTCACCTGGCCGATTTTCCGCAACGACGCCTTCGTCGGCGTCTATGACCGGCGACTGGACCAGATCCACGTCTTCGACCGGGACACCGAGCACGGGGCACGGCGCGGGCACGAGACCCTGCTGACGCTGCAGTCGCCCGAGACGCGCACACTGCTCGGCGACGAGTCGCTCGAACGACTCCGGCACGATCTCGAGCTGCTGGAGATCGCCGGGCATCCGTTCGATCGCGACGCGGTGCTGCGCGGCGAACTCTCCCCCGTCTTCTTCGGCAGTGCGCTGACCAACTTCGGGGTGGAGCCGTTCCTGCGGGAGTTCCTCGAGCTGGCGCCGCCTCCGGTGGCGCGCGAGAGCACCGACGGCCCCGTGAACCCGACGGACGAGCGCTTCACGGGCTTCGTCTTCAAGATCCAGGCGAACATGGACCCGCGCCACCGCGACCGGATTGCCTTCGTGCGCGTCTGCTCGGGCAAGTTCACGGCGGGGATGGAGGTCGGCCACGTTCGCACGGGGAAGCAGATCCGGCTCAACGCGCCGCAGCAGTTCCTCGCGCGCGAGCGCACCGCCATCGAGGAAGCGTGGCCCGGCGACGTGATCGGCATCCTCGACCGCGGCAACCTGCGCATCGGCGACGCGCTGAGCGATGCAGGCGCGCTGGAGTTCCCCGACATTCCGCGCTTTGCCCCCGAGCACTTCGCCCGCGTAGTGCTCATCGACCCGATCAAGCGCAAGCAGCTCGACGCCGGCTTGCGCCAGCTCACGGAAGAGGGGGCCGCGCAAGTGTTCTTCACGTCACCGACCGAGGTCTCGGGCCCCACCCCCCTGATCGGGGCGGTCGGGATGCTGCAGTTCGACGTGATGCTGCACCGGTTGGAGCACGAATACGGCGTACGCTGCCGACTGGAGAAGGTCGCGGGACGGTACCCGCGCTGGGTCACGGGCCCCAAGGCCGACATCGAGCGGGTGGGACGCGAGCGCGGGCGCACGATCCTGTACGACGCCAACGGGGCCCCGCTCATCCTGTTCGAGGATGCATGGGGGATGCGCTGGGCGTTGGAGCGCGAGACAGCCATCACCTTCCACGAAGCAGCGCCGTAGCCCGCGCAGCCGGCGGGAATCGACAGGAGCCCCTGCAGCTGGGGTCGGGGATTCCCTCTGGATCGGCGGCGCGCCGCGGTGGATCATGGGGAGGTCCGTCGCATGGCCGTCCGCAGCACTGACGAACTGTTCCGACGTACTGCACAGCTGCCGTACGGGACCAACGAACGACTCACGAGGACCCGACCATGATCGTGTGCGGAACCGATTTTTCGCCGGTGGCGAGCGCTGCGGCAAACGTTGCAGCGCACATCGCTCACCGCGCGGGCGCGTTGCTCGAGCTGGTCAACGCCACGGGCAGCCCCGACGAGGCCGCGAGCGCGGCGCATGCGGCGACGCCTCCCGCTCCCGAATCGCGGGCGGGACAGATGGCGGCGGAGGTTTCACGTCTCCGCGCCCTCGGGGTCACGGTAGAAGGGACGCTCGACCCGGCCCTGCCCGACCAGGCGATGGCCGACCGAGCCCGACGCGCGGACACCAGCCTGATCGTGCTCGGTGCCGTGGGCCTGACGCTTGTTGAACGCGTCTTGCTGGGGAGCGTCGCCGAGCGCATCGCGATGGCTTCGACGAAGCCCGTGCTCGTCGTGCGCAACGACGGACCATGGAGTGACTGGGCCAAGGACGCGCGACCGCTGCGTGTGATGGTCGCCTTCGACGTCGGAGCGTCGGCGGGGGAGGCGCTGAGCTGGGTGGCCTGGTTGCGGCAGTGGGGCGAGCTGCGCCTGACCGTGTGCTGGGTGGTCAACCCCGCGCTGGAGAACCAGCGATTCGGCGCCACCGGCGAGGGGGCAGGGATCGAACTCCTGCCGAAGACCCGGGAATCGCTCTGGCGCGAATTCCAGCTGCTGGTGGGCACGCAGGGATCGCTCCCGTCGACCGAGCTTCGACTCGAACCGACGCTCGGCCGGGTGGACAGCGCCCTTACCCAGCTGGCCGGCTCGAGCGACCAGGACCTGCTGGTTGTGGGCTCCCATCAACGCCGCGGTTTCGAGCGGCTGTGGCAGGCGTCGGTCTCGCGCGGGGTCCTGCGGCACGCGCCCATGAGCGTGGCCGTGGTGCCGCATCGGCCGAAGGGGGAGTAGCGGCCGGAGCACTTGGCGTCCGCGCCCCACCGCCGGCCGCATGTCGTGAGAGGGCGTGCAACGAAGAGCGGACGAGGTCACCCTCGTCCGCTCTTCGTTCCTAGCGCACCAGCTTGCGATACCCGATGCGGTGCGGCTGGTCGGCGTCGGGCCCCTTTCGCTTCTTCAGGTCCTCGATGTAGGCCTGGTAGTTCCCCTCGAACCAGACCACCTCCGAATCGCCCTCGAACGCCAGGATGTGCGTGGCGACGCGGTCGAGGAACCAGCGATCGTGCGAGATGATCACCGCGCAGCCGCCGAAGTCCAGCAGGGCATCCTCGAGCGCGCGCAGGGTATCGACGTCGAGATCGTTGGTCGGTTCGTCGAGCAGGAGCAGGTTGCCCCCGGTCATGAGCGTCTTGGCCAGGTGCAACCGATTGCGCTCGCCGCCCGACATGTTGGCGACGAGCTTCTGCTGGTCGCTCCCCTTGAAGCCGAACGACCCGACGTAGGCCCGCGAGTTCATCTCCTTGCGCCCGACGGGGATCATCTCCCGGCCGCCGGAGATTTCGTCCCACACCGTGCGTGCGCCGTCCAGCGTGCGGGTCTGGTCGCCGTACGAGATCTCGACCGTCTCGCCGACCTTGAGGACGCCCTCGTCCGGCTGCTCGTGGCCGGTGATCATCTTGAACAGCGTCGTCTTCCCCGCCCCGTTCGGACCGATGATGCCGACGATGCCGCCGCGCGGCAGCGAGAAGCTCACGTTCTCGAACAGGAGCTTGTCGCCGAATGACTTCCGGATGCCATCGGCGATGACCACGTCGTTGCCCAGCCGCGGCGCGGGCGGGATGACCATCTCGTTCTGGGTCACCTTCTCGGCCTGCTGCTCGCTCACCAGCTCCTCGTACTTCTGCAGTCGCGCCTTGCTCTTGGCCTGCCGAGCCTTGGCGCCCATGCGCACCCACTCCAATTCGCGCTCGAGCGTCTTCTGGCGTGCGCTGGCCGTCTTCTCTTCCTGCGCCATGCGGCTCCGCTTCTGGTCGAGCCAGCTGGAGTAGTTCCCCTCGTACGGGAAGCCGCTGCCACGATCGAGCTCCAGGATCCACTGCGCCACGTTGTCCAGGAAGTACCGGTCGTGGGTGATGGCGACGACCGTACCGGCGAAGTCGGCGAGGAAGTGTTCGAGCCAGGCCACGCTCTCGGCGTCGAGGTGGTTGGTCGGCTCGTCCAGCAGGAGCATGTCGGGCTGTTCGAGCAGCACCCGACAGAGCGCGACGCGCCGCTTCTCGCCGCCAGACAGGTTGGTCACTTCGGCGTCGGCAGGCGGGAGGCGCAACGCGTCCATCGCCACCTCGATCTTGTTGTCGAGGTTCCAGAGGTCGAGGTGGTCGATCTGGTCCTGCACCTTGGCCTGCTCGTCGAGCAGCTTCTGCATCGCCTCGTCGCTCATCGGCTCGGCGAAGGCCATGGCGATGTCGTTGAACCGGTTCAGGAGGTCACGTTGCGCCTTGACGGCCAGTTCGACGTTGCCTTGCACGGACAGCGTCGGATCGAGTTGCGGCTCCTGCGAGAGGTACCCGATCTTGGTCCCCTGCGCGGCCCAGGCCTCGCCGTTCCAGTCCTTGTCCACCCCGGCCATGATGCGCAGGAGTGACGACTTGCCGGCTCCATTGCTGCCCAGGACGCCGATCTTGGCGCCGGGATAAAAGGAGAGCCAGATATCGTTGAGAATGACGCGCGAAGGCGGGACGACCTTCGTGAGCGCCTTCATGACGTAGATGAACTGTGCGGACATGTCGTCGGGACGGGGGACGGGGGACGGGAGACGGGGGAATCTAGCGGGGGGGAGTGGGGGGGCGTGGCGGGGGGGCATCCGCCGTCCATATTCTGGGCGAATCGGCGAGCGCGCCGAGTCGCTGGAACCGTGCACTGGAAGCGGATGACTGGCTCCACACATCGAAATGGTCGTGCGCGCCCGACGCTGCTGGCGCGCATGACGTTGCTCTTCGCGTCGGGGCTCGACGTGGACGCGACGCTGCAGGGGATCGTGGAGCTGTTCGTTCCCGAGTTCGCGGCGTGGGCGTCGATCGACCTCGTGGAGGGCGACGGCTTGCGGCGGGTCGCCGCGGCAGCGCTCGACTTCCCTGGGCATGAGGCGGCGATCGACGAGCTGCGTCGGCGGGCGCCGTCGTCCGATCATCCCGGGACGATGCGCGCCCTGGCCATGCCCAGCGCCCTGCTCGTGCAGGTCGCGTCGCCCGAACAGTTCCTGTGGCCCGTGCGGAGCGCGGAACACGAGGCGCTGTATCGCGCGCTGCTGCCGCTCTCGATCGTCATCGCGCCGCTGCGCGCGCGCGGGACGACGATGGGCGTCCTGCAGGTCGCGTCAGTCCGGGAGATGCGGCAGTTCACGGACGACGATGCCTCGCTGGTCGACGACGTCGCACAGCGCGCGTCGTTCGCCCTTCACACCGCGCAACTCGTGAGCGAGCTGCGCTCCGAGCTGGACAAGCGGCGCGAAACGCAACTCGCGCTCGAGGCGTCCGAGGCACGGTATCGCCGCATGTTCGAGGGAAGTCCGTACCCATTGGTGGTGTACGACGTCGAGACGCTGCGCTTCCTCGCCGTGAACTCTGCATCCGTGTTGCAGTACGGCTACTCGACCGAGGAGTTCCTGCGCATGTCGATCCGCGACATTCGTCCCGACGAAGACATCGGGCAGCTCGAGCAGATGCTCGCCGGCTCGCGGCCCGGCCTGCGCGACGCGGGGGTCTTTCGCCACCAACGCCGGGATGGGAGCACGCTGCTGGCCGAGATCCGCTCACACGACGTGGAATTCGACGGGCGGCGTGCGCGCGTGGTGCAGGCGCTGGACGTGACCGATCGCGTGCGAGGGCACCACGCGTTGCGCGTGGCGGAGGAGCGTCACCGTCTCGTGTCGCGGGTGACGAAGGAAGCCATCTGGGAATGGACCCCCGCCACCAGCGCGATGGCCTGGAACCCGGCCTTCTACGACCTGTTTCGGTTCGACAGCGCCGACGTGGCGCTGACGCGCGAGTGGTTCGAGTCGCGCGTGCACCGCGACGATCGAGCGCCGGCCGAGGCGGCTATGCGCGAGGCGCTGAGCAACCAACAGACGGAATGCGCGCGACGCTTCCGGTTCGAGCGTGGCGACGGCACGGTCGCGGTGGTCGAGGAGCGCGCGGTGATCGCATGGAGCGGCGAGGTCGCCGATCGTGTGGTGGGATCGCTGGCCGACGTGACGGTCCAGCGGCAGGTCGGTGAGCAGTTGGCGATCGCCCAGCGCATGGAGGCGGTCGGACGCCTTGCGGGCGGGGTCGCGCACGACTTCAACAACATCCTGACCGCGATCCGCGGCTTCGCGACCTTCGCCCTCGACGAGCAGCTGCCCAGCAGCCGCGCGCGCGAGGACATCGACCAGATCCTGCAGGCCTCCGATCGCGCCGCGGCCCTCACCCGCCAGCTGCTCGCCTTCTCTCGCCGGCAGGTTCTCCAGCCTCAGCTCGTCGACGTCAACGAGAGCATCGGCAACCTGCACCGCATGCTGACCCGGGTCCTCGGCGAGGACGTCGAGGTGCGCACACGGCTCGACCGCACGCTCCGGGCGGTCACGGTCGATCCGGGACAGCTGGAGCAGGTGATCATGAACCTGGTGGTCAACGCCCGCGACGCCATGCCGCAAGGCGGCGTGGTCACGATCGAGACGTCGCGCGCCGACCTGGACGAGGCATACGTTGCCGCGCATCTGGGAGCATCGATCGGCGATCACGTGCTGATCGCCATCTCGGACTCTGGCGTCGGGATGGACAGCGCCACGCTCGAGCGCATCTTCGAGCCCTTCTTCTCCACCAAGGATCGCGACAAGGGGACCGGACTCGGGCTAGCGACGAGCTACGGGATCATCCAGCAGTCCGGGGGGCACATTCGGGTGGAGAGCGAGCCCGGCAAGGGGAGCACCTTCAACGTGTACCTCCCCGGCGCGAACGAGGCGCCCATGTCGCTCGCCCGCCCCGTGCCCGAGCGCCGACTTCGTTTGCGTGGGACCGAAACGGTCCTCGTGGTGGAGGACGATGACCGGGTGCGACGGGTCTCGGTCGGCGCCCTGGAACGCCACGGCTACCGGGTGCTCGAGGCGCGCTCTGCGGAGCAGGGGTTCGCGGTGTTCACCGCGCACGGCGCCGCCATCGACATCGTCGTCTCCGACGTGGTCCTCCCGCGCAAGAGCGGCCCCACGCTGGCACTCGAGCTGCGTGCCCTCCGGCCCGATCTGCGCGTGCTGTTCGTCTCCGGCTACACGGAAAACGAGTTTCAGCTCAGCGGCGCGATGGAACCGGGCATCGAGCTGCTGGAGAAGCCCTTCTCACCGGAAACGCTCGTGCGCCTGGTGCGCGACGTGCTCGACCGCCCACCCCCAACCTGACGCACTCGGGATGTCTTGGCCGCGATGACGCGCGCGGGATGACGCAGCCGGGATGACGCAGCGGGATGGTGCCACAGCGTTTCCGGTGCCAAGATGATGCCTATGCCTCTCGATTCCCGAATGACACGGCGACAGTTCTCCAAACTCGCGGCAGCTGCCGCGCTCACGCCGGCGCTGCCAACGCTGCCAGCGCCTTCGCCGCCCCACACCGTCACGGGAATGCGCACCGGAATGCGCACGAGCGCCTGGCCCGACTACGACCAGGCCTTCGTGCTCGACATGCTCGCCACCCCTGGACCGTTCAACGTCCCCGACTGGCTCGACCAGCCGCTGACACCGGGCCATGATCGTGAATGCGCGCCGCAGCGGCATCACGGCGGTCAACTCGACCGTCAGCGCACTCGGCGACGCCACCATCAGCTTCGAGAAGACGGTCGCCAACTTCGCCGCGTGGGACTTCGAGTTCCAGCGCACCCCCGAGGCGTTCCGCAGGATCCTCGGCGTCGACGACATCCGCCGCGCCAAGAACGAGCGCCAGGTCGGCATCATCCTCGGCTTCCAGGATACGACGCCGATCTGGGACAAGCCGGAACGCGTCGAGCTGTTTTATCGACTTGGGCTGCGCGTCGTGCAGCTGACCTACAACGGCGCCAACCTCGTGGGAGACGGATGCCTCGTCCCCGAGGACCGGGGCCTCAGACCATACGGACGGGAGCTGGTCGCGCGCCTCAACGAGCGCGGGATCCTCGTCGACGTGAGCCACTGCGGATGGGAAACGTCGCGTCAAGCCGTGGACGCGTCGCGTGTGCCGATTGCCGCGACGCACTCCGGCGCGGCCGCCCTCGTCAACGTTCCCCGCAACAAGCCGGACGCCCTGCTCAGGCTGATCGCCGAGAAGGGAGGGGTGATCGGGATCTACATGATGCCCTTCCTGCGAGTGGAAGGACAGCCGACTGCCGGCGACTTCGTGCGGCACGTGACGCATTGCATCAACGTGTGCGGCGAGGATCACGTCGGCGTGGGGAGCGACAACTCCATTTCCCCGCTCGAGCTCAGCGCCGAGTTTCGTCGCACGCACGCCGACTTCGTCGAGGCGAGGCGCAAGGCCGGGATCTCGGCGCCGGGCGAGGACGCCAACATCTTCAACTACGTGCCGGACTTCAACACGTCGCGGCGCATGGAACAGGTGGCCGACGCGCTGGCGCGTGTCGGGCACTCATGACGGCGCGGGTGGAGAAGGTGCTGGGGGCGAACTGGATGCGGGTGCTGGGGGAGGTGTGGGGGGCGTAACGGTGCAACGCCAGCGTGCCTGTGCTCCCGGGGCATTAGCTTAGCTCGTCTCATGGACTTCTCCGCCATCGCCGAGCGCCTCTCTGGCTCCCCGACCACCGCCCTCCCGCTCCTCTTCCTCGCCGGGGTGCTGACGTCGCTCACCCCCTGCATCTACCCGATGATCCCGATCACCGCGGCGATCGTCGGCGGCGGAGAAACGACGCCGGGAGCTCCGCGTTCGCGGCTGCGCCCGCTCCTGCTCAGCCTGACCTACGTGTTCGGGCTATCGCTGGTGTACGCCGCCCTCGGGCTCTTCGCCGGCCTGAGCGGAACGATGTTCGGTCGCATCAGCACCAATCCATGGCTGTACTTCGCCATGGCCAACCTGCTGGTGCTGGCGGCGCTGTCCATGCTCGACGTGATCCCGGTGCGCCTCCCTGCCTTCATCACCCAGCGTGCGGCCACCGCGGGGACGGGTGGACGGTTCGGCGGTGTCTTCGTCATGGGCGCCATGTCCGGCCTGGTGGCCGCCCCGTGCTCCGCCCCGGTCATGATCGCCGTCCTGACCTGGGTGACCGAAACGAAAAGCGCGCTGATGGGGTTCGTCTACTTGTTCACCTTCTCCATCGGCATGTGCGCACTGCTCGTGCTCGTGGGGGTATCGTCGGGCACGGTCTCGCGCCTGCCGAAAGCGGGGCTGTGGATGGTACGCGTGAAGAAGTTCTTCGGCGTCGTGATGCTCGGTGTGGCCGAGTACTATCTCATCAAGATGGGGCAGCTGCTGATATGATGACCTTTCCCGCTGCGTGGCGTGCCGTCGCGCGTGCCATTCCCCTCGTCGCGATCGGCGCCGCGCTCTTGGCCCCGGTGCGCGCCAGCGCGCAACACGCCATCGACCTCCCGCTCGGCGCGACGCTCCCCGACCTCAAGGTGGAGACGCTCGACGGACAGCCGGCCTCACTGGGACAGTACATCGGCAAGGGACCGCTGCTGATCGAGGTGTGGGCCACGTGGTGCGCGAACTGTGAAGAGCTGGCCCCGAAGATCCTCGCCGCCAAGAAGAAGTACGAGGGCAAGGTGCGCTTCATCGGGCTGGCAGTCTCCTTCAACCAATCGCCGAACCGCGTCAAGCTGCACATGGAGAAGCACGGCTTCGACGTCGAGACGTTTTACGATCGCAAGGGCGAGGCCGACGTGGTGTACGGCGTGAAGGCGACGTCGACGGTGATCGTCGTCGACAAGTCGGGCAAGATCGTCTACGCCGGCGCCGGCGGTGACCAGGACATTGACAGCGCGGTGCGCAAGGCGATGTAACGGCGGCGCCGCGCCTAACGCGAAGCACCTCCAGCGCGCCGCATCTTCAGCGCGACGCGCGCCGCGCCAGCCCCTGGCGCGGCGCGTTCGCCCTCAGGGGAGCGCCTTCGCCCCCTCGCCGCGCGAGAACAGCGTGGTGAACGACCGTCCGTCGTACTGCGCCTTGAGCACGTTGACCTGGTCGGCGTGGAACTCCATCAGCATGCGGTTCACGAATCGGGCGTCGCGCAGTGAGGGCCACGACCGCTCGGCGCGGAACTCGAGCCAGGTCACGTCGCCGTCACGACGCTGGGCGACGAGGCGCCACGCGACGGCCACGCCCGCCACCTGCAACCTGACCGCCGAGGCGACGTAGCGGGTGGCGGCCGCGTCGCTCACCCGGTGGTTCGGCAGCACGGCGGTCCGCGTCGCACGCGCCACGGCGGCGCTGAAGTCGTCGGCAAAGGTCCGCACGCGTAGCGACAGCGCGCCATCGGATTCCAGCCGCAGTTCGGTCACCGCGGTGTGCAGGGGATGCGCGGCGGCCGTGCGAGGGGAGCCGACGAGGATGGTGAGCAGTCCGAGCACGACGGCGATTCCGCGGAGGCGTATGGTGCACGGCGTGCGCACTACCGCCTCCCCACGACGGCCGATGCGGCGCTCGATGCGGCACTCGACGCGGCGCTCGACGCGGCACTCGACGCGGCACTCGACGCGGCGCTCGACGCATCGGCTGCACCGGATGGGCTGCGAAGGCGAGCCAACAGCGCCCGTGCCGCTTCAACTTCGTCCACCCCGAACGACGGGTTGAGCGCCAGCGCGCGCTCCAGGTGCCCGCGCGCGTCTGCACTATCGCCAACCGCGGCCGCGATGACTCCGGCGTGGTACCAGAGCACGGCGTCCTCGGTCCCGGCGCGCAGCGCCTGCTGCATCGACCGTGCGGCGGCGCGGTCGCGCCCCATGGCGTGCAGCGTCCACGCCTCGAGGTCGTACCCGTAGACGTCGTGCCGCGATTGCAGCTCACGGCGCACGCGCCGCAGCACCTCGCCCAACTGCTCCCCCCGGTTCACCAGGTGCAGCCCCCACGCCCGGTGAATCGCCCCGGGTTGGGTCAGGGCGCTGGCCGTCATGGCCGCCGCGTAGCTGGCGGACTGACTGGAATCATCGAGCGCCAGCCAGGCATCGCGCAGCACGCCCAGTGTCCCCGGGTCGAGCTGCACGCCGATCGCCGAGTCGCCGGCCGCGATCGCGCCTCGCCACGCACCACGCTGTGCGGCGAGCCGCGCGCGGGCGGCGAGGACGCGGTAGTCACCCGGGTGGGCCGCCAGCGCCGAGTCGTAGAGCAGGTCGGCGGCGCTCGCACGCCCGCGTTTGGCCTCGAGGTCACCGGTGCGCATGAGGAACCAGGCCTGCTGCTCGGCGCTCAGCCCATCGGTCGCCCTCGCCAGCCGCACCGTATTGCGGGCCATCAGCACCGCGCGGTCCAGCCGGCCCGTGATCTCGTACCAACGGGCCAGCCGCGGGGCGAGCGCGAGCGACGCAGGCACCTGCTCGACCGTGGCGAATCGGGCCGCCGCCTCGTCGTAGCGCCCGAGCTCCAGGAGAATCTCCCCCTCGGTGGCCCGGCTCACCGCGTTCGTCGAGTCGGCGGCAACCAGCGCCTGCGCCGCCTCGAGGGCGCCCGTGAAGTCGTGCTGCGCCAGGCGCACCGACGCCAATAGCCCCCACGTGGCTTCGTTGTGCGACTCACGCAGCGCGAGCGAGCGCTCGGCCTGATCGGCGGCGCGGGTCACGTCGGCGTAGTTCCCCGTTTCCCGGGCACGCCTGAGGTACAGAGCCCCCAGTCGGGCGCGATCGGCCGCGCTCTCGGGATCTTCGCCGATGCGACGCTCGAACAGGGCGATGTCCGCATCGCGACCGCGCGCCTCGGCGGCGGGGTCGCGTGGGGTCGCGGAGACAACCGCGGCGGCGGCGGCTGGCCGTGCGCTCTCCCGCGTAACGACCAAGCCGGCCGCCAACAACGCGACAGCAGTGAAGAACACGAGGCGACGCATGGCAGACCGGGGCAAGGGGCCGGCAGGCGAAACGGAGTGCTTCCCTGCCACACGTCCTCTACGCCACCAACTCCCGAACGGATTGGACCGGCCGGGCGCCGTGGGCGCTAGCTCGACAGCGTCGCACCAATCGCGTCGACCCCATCCAGCACGCGCTGCAGGTGCTGCGGCGTCGTTCGGGGATTGATGATCGTCACCCGCAGCACCCGTCGCCCGTCGAGCAGCGTGGAGGTGATCCATCCTTCACCGGCGGCGTTGTACCGTTCGCGCAGCTCGCGATTCACCGCGTCGGCGGCCGCCTCCCCGCGCGCGTCGGCACCGGTGTAGCGGAAGCACAGGATGTTTGTCTCCGGCCGGTGCAGCGCCTCGAACCGTGGGTGCGCCGAGACGAGTTCGTGGAAGCCCGCTGTCAGCTCGCACAGGTGCTCGTAGAAGCCGGCGATCCCCGACCGGCCGTACCGCAGGAGGGCGGCCCACACCTTGAGCACGTCGCCGCGGCGCGAACACTGGAACGAGCGCGGGCCGATGTCGTACGACGGCTCGTCGTCCGTCTGGTGAAACAGGTAGGGCGCCTGCTGCGCGAAGGCCGAGTCGAGCACCGCGGCGTCGCGCACGAGCACCATCCCCGCCGCAAGCGGGAGCAGCATCATCTTGTGCGGGTCCCACGCCAGGGAGTCCACGCGGTCGATGCCGCGCACGCGGTGGCGATGGGCCGGCGAGAACAGCGCCGATCCGCCATGCGCCGCATCGACGTGCAGCCAGCAGCCAAACTCCGCACAGCAGTCGGCAATCGCCGGCAGGTCGTCGAAGGAGCCCGTGGCGGTGCTGCCGGCGGTCGCCACGACCGCGAGCACCGGGCGACCGTCGCGACGCAACGACTCCAGCGTGGTGCGCACGGCGCGCGGGTCCATCCGGTACCCGTCCGACGCGACGGTGACGGCGTTCCGCACCCCGAGCCCCATCACCCCCACGGCGCGACTGACCGCGTAGTGCGCATGCACACCGCACAGCACCACCGGCGACTCGGCACCCACTGCGGCACCCACTGCGGCACCCACGGCGGTGCCCGACGCGGCGCCCACCCCATCGGCCCACGCGTTCGGGAGCAGGCGCGCGCGCGCCGCGAGCAGTGCGGTGAGCGTCGCCTCCGTCCCACCCGACGTGAACGTCCCGCCACTTGCATCGCCGAAGCCGGCAAGCCGGCACATCCAGCGCACCACCTGACGCTCGACGAAGGTGGTCGCCGGCGACATCTCGCGCACCGCCTGGCTCCCGTTGAGGGCGGCAATGACGCTGTCGGTCCAGATGGCCACGGGGAGCGGGGGCGACACCTGGTGACCCACGTACATCGGGTGCGACAGGCGATTGGCCTCGCGCATGACATCATCGCGCAGCCGCCGCGCCACCTCATCGAGCGAGCACCCCTCGTCGGGCAACGGACCGTCGAAGCGCCGCGCCACGTCGCGCGCGTGCGTGCTGCGGGACACCGGACCGACGCCGCGGCTCGTCTCGGCGAGGTAGTCCACCGCCAGGCCAACGATCGCCTGCGCCGCATCGATCGTCGCGTCGTCGACCAGCGTTGCCAGCAGTTCGTCGCGGGTCATGGCTCTTCGCGACTCAGCGTGCGCCGGACAGGGACAACTCGAACATCGCGCGGGGCGGCAGCGGTTCGTCGGTCAACGAGCAGCGCAGGTGATCGACCAGCAGCGGCTCGTCCAGCCGCACCTCGAGCAGTTCCCGCCGCTGCTGCCGGGTGAGCGTTCGAAAGAAGGAAAGCGTGACGTGCGGCGTGAACGAAAAGCGGGCAGGCTGGAACGACAGGCCGCTCGTCGCAATGCGCTCGTGCAGGTCGCGCAGCGGCCCGTGGTGATCGAGCGGGAGCACGACGATGTCGGTCTGCATGAACCGGTGCGGCGGCTTGAAGTGCAGGACCATGGGCGCGGTGGTCGCGGCGATGTCCGCCAGGGTCTCTTGCAACCGCTCGCGCGGGGTGGCGGGATCGATGGGGCCGACGCCGGACGATCCCGCCAGTGTGAGGTGCGGGGGAAGGTAGTTCGCCAGCTTGGGATCGTAGGCCAGCTGGATCGCGTGAATACGCGCCCCCGCGGCACCGCGCGCATCGATGACCACGAAGATCCCGGGACCGCGGCGCCACTTGTCGGAGAGTTCTGCGTCGATCGAGGAGGACACGCCGTGCTGGCTTGAGTCGGTGATGCCGGTGACGCCAGACATGATACTCAGAGAACCCGCGAGCCGGGCGAGGCAGAAGATGGCGTCAGGCGGCGACGGCGGACCCACGGTCGCGAGGCGACGGCGGTCGGACGGGAGACGGGAGACGGGTGACGGGTGACGGGAGACGTCCGGTCACGCCGTCGGTCCGCACCTCCCCCCGCAGACCATGGACGCGCTCCCCCCCCCATCGTATCTCTCGACTCAACTCCCGTCCCCCGTCCCCCGTCCCCCCGTCCCCGCCCCCTCCCCCCGTGCTTCCCGCTCGCGACCGACTCCTCGCCCTCCCCCACGTCGCCCTCGGCGCCCTCCCCACGCCGATCGACGATGCGCCTCGCTTGCGCGACGCCATCGGCATGGGCGCGCGCCTGGTCATCAAGCGCGACGACGCGCTCCCCTTCGGCTTCGGCGGCAACAAGGTCCGCAAGCTCGGGTTGATCGCGGCCCAGGCGCTCGCCAACGGCGTCGACACGCTCGTGACCTGCGGAGGCGTGCAGTCGAACCATTGCCGGGCCACGGCCGCGGCGGCGGCACGACTGGGCATGGCCTGCCACATCGTCGCCAACGGCACGCCCCCCGAGCGCCTGACGGGCAATGCCCTGCTGGACGCGTTGCTCGGCGCCCAAGTCCACTACGTCGCCGACCGGACGGCGCGCACCCCTGCGATGGACGCGCTCGCCGATCGCCTGCGCGCCGAGGGACGGAAGCCGCTGATCGTCCCGTTAGGCGCTTCCACGCCGCTCGGCGCCCTCGGGCTTGCCCTTGGCGTGGGGGAGATCGTGCGTCAGGGCATCGTGCCCGACGTCATCGTGCACGCCACGTCGTCGGGGGGAACGCAGGCGGGGCTGCTCGCCGGCTGCGCGCTGTTCGGCCTGCGCACCGAGGTGGTCGGCATCAGCGCCGATGATCCGGTGGACGACATCGGGCGCGTGGTGACCGCGATCGGCGGTGGTATCGAGGAGCTACTCGGACTGGCCACCGGCGCGCTCGGCGTCGGCGATCGCTTCATTGCCGACGCGTCGTACGTCGGCGACGGCTACGGGATTCCCTCTGATGCGTCGCGCGAGGCGCAACGGCTCGCCGCCCGCACCGAGGCGCTGTTCACCGACCACTGGTACACGGCCAAGGCGCTCGCCGGGTTGATCGGCCACGCGCGGGCCGGGCGCTTCCGGGATGGACAGGTCGTCATGTTCTGGCACACCGGCGGTCAGGTCGGGCTCTTCGCCTGAGGCTTGCGGCAACCGAGCGGGGCGAGCGACCGGTGTGGGATCCCGGTCGCCCTCCCACGATCGCGTCGTCTATTGCCGCGTGAGCTTGAGCGACGGTCGCGGCGCAGGCTGCACGAGCGTCGCGCCGGTCACCGCGCCCCCCGCCATGTCGAACTCCATGAAGAATCCAGCCGGCATGCCCGGCGGACCGGTCATGCGAAAGCGCGTGGGAGAAAGGGCGACCAACGTATAGGTCGGCTGGCCGGGTACCGTGAGCTTCAACTCGTCACCGATGAGCTGCACGTCGATGTCGAGCGGGAGCGCATCCGGCTTGTAGCGCCCGACCAGCGCCTGCAGCTGGTCGCGCGAGAGCGAGACCCCGGGCGTCGTGTCGGCGGCAGGCGGCGTGAATCGGAACGTCGCATCCTCGAACCCCTGCACCGTCGCTTCCGACGCGTTCCCGTCGGCGCCCAGCACGAAGGTCACCATGGGCTTCCCCGCCGACGGGTTGTTCATCTTCCCGCGGAAGGTGTTGTAGTGCCAGTGCTCCAGCGTCCCTTCGAAGATCCCGAACTTCATCCCCAGCGTCCCGCCGTTCACGCCGATCACCAGGTCGCCGTACAGCGAATCCGAGTAGGTCCCCGCCAGCTTCGCCATGTCGACCGATGGACGGGTCCCAGCGACGCGCGCCTTCTCGACCGCTGCCTCGGCTTCCTTGCCGGCCTTGACCAGCGGATCGATGATCGCGCGGTACTCCGCGTTCCAGTCCCGAGCTGCAGGGCGCGTGTAGAGGTCGAAGATGTGCGGGAAGATCGCGCCCGGCGCGGGCGTCCCATCCTTGTTGGTGAGGATCACGACGCCGAGTTTCTGGTCCGGGACCATCGCCACCATGGCCGACATCCCGTCGATGTTACCGCCGTGGTGCACCGCGAGGTGCCCGTTGAAGTCCTGCAGGAACCACCCCATCCCGTACGCCGCGAGGTTCGCCCCCGGGGCCATGAAACGGGCCGTCGGTCCCTCGAGGCGGATCGGCGTGTTGGGGAGCCACATCTCCCCATGGTTCCCCGTGGACATCAGCTGCTGGGTCCCGTACTTCCCGCGTCCCAGCTGCAGGCGAACCCACTGCGCCATGTCCCGCACGTTCGAGTTGATGGAACCGGCTGGTGCGATGTTGTCGATGTTCTTCCACGGGATGACCACGACCGAATCGTCCTGCTCCCGATGCGGTGTGGCAAGGTTGGCCTTGCCCGCCAGTTCGCGCACCGAGGTGGACGACGACGTCATGCCCAGCGGCGCAAAGATCTTCGCACGAATCAGGTCATCCCAGGAACGCTGCTGCACCGCAGCCACCGCCTCTCCCGAGGCGAGGAACATGATGTTCTGGTACCCGAACAGCGACCTAAACCCCCAGCTCGGCTTGAGGTAGCGCACGCGCCGCAGGATTTCCTCGCGAGGGAATCCCCCGGCATACCACATGAAGTCACCGCGTGCCAGTCCGCTGCGGTGCGACAGGGCATCGCGCATCGTGAGGTCGCGTGACGCGTACGTGTCGTAGAGCTGGAACCCGGGCAGGTACGCCGAGACGCGCTCGTCCCACTTCATCTTCCCCTCGTCCACCGCCATGGCGACCAGCGCCGCGGTGAACGCCTTGGACGCCGAGCCGATGGCGAAGACCGTGTTCGCGTCCACCGGTTCCGCTTTCCCAACCGTGCGCGTCCCGTAGCCCTTGCTGTACACGATCGAGTCGTCCTTGACGATCGCGATCGCCACGGCGGGGACCTTCCACTCCTGCATCGTCCTGGCGATGTACGCATCGAGGTCGGCGAAGCGCGGGCCAGCCTTGGTGGCGGGAGCCTTTGCCCGTTGGGCCAGCATCCGCTCCGCGGGCAGGGCGGACAGCGCCAGCACTACGCCGAGCCGCAGGACGCGCGAGGACCGCCGTGCGGCGGCGCGAGCGCTCGAGTGCTGCCCCGATATCCATGACATGTGATTCACCTCGAGTGGATGGCAGTCGCGCGACTCCGCGGAAGCTCCGGCAGAAGCGGGGGGAAGAGACTCACCGACGGTCGCGATCAACGACCGTATCCCGGACCATAGAGGACCTTGCCCGCTCGCGCGCCCGTGTGGGCACCGCGTTCGATGGTGACGGTGCCGTTCACCAGCACGAACTCGATCCCGACCGGCGACTCGAGCGGCGAGTCGTACGTGGCCTTGTCGTCCAACCGTTCCAGGTCGAAGATCGTCACGTCGGCCCAGTTGCCCTCCTTGATCGAGCCGCGACCCGCCAGGCGCATGCGCGTCGCCGGCCACGACGTCTGCTTGCGGATCGCCTCCTCGACCGAGAGCACCTTGCGGTCGCGTGCATAACGAGCGACCACGCGCACGGCATTGCCGTACATCCGCGGGTGCGGGAGCCCGGTCTGGTCCACCTGACCGGGGCTGAGCGCTGCCCCGGCATCGCTGCCAATGCTCGTCCACGGAAAGCGCAGCGCCGTCTCGATGTCCTGCTCGCTCATCATGTGATAGATCGCCATGACCCGTCCGCGTCCCTGGGCCACGAGGTCCCACGCGGCGTCGGCGGGTTCCTTCCCCATCTCGCGGGCGATTTGGGCGAGGGACTTCTGCTGGTACTTGGTGTTGGCAGGGTTCTGCGCGTTGACCAGCACCACGCCTTCCCACCCACCGGCCGCCTCGATGATGTTCCACCAGCCGGGCGAACCGGTCTGCACCTCGCGCTTGAGGCGTGCACGGGTCGCCGGATCGGCCAATCGAGCCAGGAGCGAGTCTCGTCCGCCATCGGCGGCCCACGACGGGATCGTGGCTTCCAGCCCAGTCCCTCCCGCGGTATAGACGTAGAGGTCGGCCGCGACGTCCACGTTGCGCGCGCGCGCCGCCTCGACGACCTGTCGCACGCTGTCCATCAGGATTCCCCACCCCGGGCGATACGCCGCCTTCAGGTGAAAGATCTCCGCCGGCAGCCCGCCCTCCTCGGCAATGCGGACCAGCTCGCGCACCGCCGTCACGACCCCGCGCCCCTCGTCACGCATGTGGCTGGCGTACACGCCGCCATACTTCGCCGCCACCTTCGCCAGCTCGATCAGTTCCTCCGTGGTGCTGTACGAGCTGGGCGGGTAGATCAGCGCGGTGGTCATCCCCATTGCCCCGGCCCGCATGGCGCTGTCCACGCTGGTGCGCATGCGCGCCAGCTCGTCGGGCGTCGGGGCACGATTGAACGACTTGAGTACCGCGATGCGCGCCTGCGTGGCGCTGTAGTAGCTGCCGAAGTTGATGCTGATGCCCTGCTTTTCCAGGTTGGCGAAGTACTGGGGGATGCCGGACGCGGAGGTCGGGAAGCCCCCCTCGCCGCCGATGGCCGTGGTGACTCCCATGCGCAGCTTGTTCTCCGCCAGCCCGTTGCGCGGCAGCACGCCCCCCGACTGGTCCATCATGTCGATCCACCCTGGCGACACGTACAGCCCCTTCGCGTCGATCTCGCGCGCCCCGCGACCGTCGATCTTGCCGATGCGGGCGAACCGCCCGTCGCGGATACCGACGTCGGCGAGGATCCACGGATTCCCCATCCCGTCGAGCACGCGACCGTCGCGGATGACGACGTCGTACTCGGCCGCCCCGACGCGCGCGCTCCCATCGAGCGCCTCGCTGCTCGCCTGCCTGACGACCGCGCCCGACGGCGCGGGAGTCGGCCGGGTCGATGCGCAGCCAGCGGCGAGGAGGGCGGCGCCCAGCAGGCGCGCGCTGCGGGGAATCGCCACGCAGCGGCGAGCGGAGAATTGACGGACCATCGGAATCATCGGGAAGGAGGAGCCTCCGCGGCGGCGCGGCGCCACGTTGGTGGTGTGGCGGCGCGACGTCGGCGCCACCCCTGAGGCATCTCCGCCGACGAGCTGCGTGAGCGCCCCACGTCGACAATTGTATACAAATTGGCGCGGCCCACGCAACGCTTCGGCCGCGAGCGGACCAGGGCCGACGGGTCTACCGCACGCCAAACGGCTTGGGTGCGGCGACCGGGACGTGCCGCGGCACGACGATCCGACCGTCCTGCACCACCACCCAACCGTCGCGAATCACAAGGTCGACCTTTGCCAGGTCGTCGAGCCGCTCGTCGGGCCGTCCGTCGACCACCAACACGTCGGCGAGCTTGCCCGGCGTCAGCGTCCCCAGCTTGTCGTCCATGTCGAGCAGTTCCGCGTTGGTCTTCGTGGCGGCGACCAATGCCTCGGCCGGCGAGTAGCCGACGGCGGTGAAGTACTTCAATTCATTGATGTACGGTGCCGGTAGCTGCCGGTACCAGTCGACCACGAGGTCCGTCCCCACGCCGAGCTTCACCCCGGCGCGGTGCATGCGCCGCATCACGTCGAGGTTGAGCGAGTCGTTGAAATTGAATCGACGCGATGTGGAGCCGAAGTAACCGCCGCCGCTCTTGTCGAACAGGATGGTGTAGATGTAGACGGTGGGGACGGCCTCCACCTTGCGATCCGCCATGAGCTGGATCGTTTCGTCGGTGCGCGGCAGCGGATGTTCGATCATGTCGACCCCCGCCTCGACCGCCCACTGGATGTAGAAGTTCTCGCAATCGCAGGTGACCTTCAGGCCCAGGGCATGCGCCTCATCCACCGCGGCCCTGACTTCATCGCGCGCGAAGTGCGACGCGATCTTGATGACGTCGGCTCCCCGGCGGAACATGTCACGCACCGCGCCGCGCCACGCGTCGGCGCCGGTCACGGTGACGATCGATCCAACATCGTTGACCTGCAGTCCTCCTTCGGACCCGTGCCCGCCGGGCGCGGTGATCAACTGCCCGGCGGCGAAGACCCGCGGACCCGGCAGGTCGTTGCGCCGCACCCACTCTTTCAGCCGGTACGTGATGCTGCCCGCCGACGCCACGTCCCGCACGCTGGTGATCCCGCTCTCGATGAAGTAGCGCAGACGCTGCGTCGCCCGGAGCGTGGCGTCGGCATCGTTCCCATCTTCGATGGTGGACAGTGGCGGGTCGACATACGTCAGGTGCGTGTGCAGGTCGATCAGGCCCGGAAGCACCGTCTTGCCGCTGACATCGATGACGCGCGCGTCGCGAGGCCAGTCGGTCGAGCTGGCGTCCATGATGCGCGCGATCTTGTTGCGCGAGATGACCACGCTGGCCAGCCGAGCGGCGCTCCCGCTTCCGTCGAACACCCGCCCGCCGCGCAGCACGATCGTGCCGTCCGGTCCCTTGGGACCCGGCGGCACCGGGACGCGTCGTGGATCGTCGCTCACCTCCTGCGTCGGCGAGAGCGAGCGGCGTCGGTCCTGTGCCCGCTCCTGCGCCATCGCCAGATGCATGGGCGCGACGACCAGGGCGAAGAGGGCGAACGACCAGCGCGAGCAGGGACGAATGCGCATTGGCGTCGGGGGAAGGGCGTGGATGATCGATCGGGGGGCGTGTCGTGCTCTCCGTGCAACCTCTCGTCTTAAGGTGCATCGCGGAAGGTGCCAGGGGTGCGCTAGCTTGTGCCGCGTCACTTGTGTAGACCACACCCACTCAGGAGGTCGTCGGTGTCACTGCGCCGCCGTCCGCTCATTGTCGTCGCCGTTTCGCTCCTCTTCCTGGTTGCCCCGCTCGCGCGCGCGTTGGCGCAGGCTCCAATCCCTCCCGCGCCCGCCGACACCTCCTGGAAGGGGGGCCCGTTCGACCGCCTGTCGTTCCGCAACATCGGCCCCACCGGCCCGAGCGGGCGGGTGGACGACCTCGCCGTGCTCGAGCGCGACCCCAACGTCTTCTACATCGCCGCGGCCACCGGCGGCCTGTGGAAGACCGAGAACGGCGGGACCACCCTCACCCCCGTCTTCGACTCGGCGAGCGCCGTGTCCATCGGCGCGGTGACGATCCCGACGGACGACCCCAACCTGGTGTGGGTCGGAACAGGTGAGAACAACAACCGGCAGAGCTCCTCGTGGGGTGACGGCGTCCACAAGTCGACCGACGGCGGCAAGTCGTGGCGTAACATGGGGCTGCTGGAGTCGCGCCAGGTCGCACGCATCGTCATCGACCCGGTGGACCACGACGTCGTCTTCGTCGCAGCGTTAGGCGACCTGTGGCGCGCCGGAGGTGACCGCGGCATCTACAAGACCTCCGACGGTGGGCTCACCTGGACACGCGTGCTCGATGTCGGTCCCGAAGCCGGCGGCACCGACCTCGTGATGGATCCGCAGAACAACAAGGTCCTCTACGCGGCCACCTACCAGCGCCGCCGCGCATCGTTCGGCTTCAACGGCGGGGGACCGAACAGCGGGCTCTGGAAGTCCACCGACGCCGGGCGCACCTGGGCGCGCCTGACGACCGGGCTCCCCGACGGGGCCATGGGGCGCATCGGGCTCGATGTCTTCCGTGCCAACCCCAACATCGTCTATGCGCGCGTGGAGCACGAGAAGCAGGGGGGCGTGTATCGCAGCGACGACGCCGGGCAGAGCTGGCGCAAGATGGGATCGCACAACAGCCGGCCCATGTACTTCGGCATCATTCGCGTCGACCCCACGAACGACCTGCGCGTCTACCTCCCCGAGACGCCGCTCGGCATCTCCGACGATGGCGGCAAGACGTTCCGGTTCGACGGCGCCGAGCGCATCCACGTGGATCACCACGCGATGTGGATCAACCCGCGCAACCCCAGCCACATGCTGATCGGCAACGACGGCGGCGTGGCAATGTCACGCGACAAGGGACGCAAGTGGCAATGGTTCCCGCACCTGCTCGTCGCGCAGTTCTACCACGCTAGCTACGACATGCAGGTCCCCTACAACGTCTGCGGCGGACTGCAGGACAACAACTCCTGGTGTGGCCCGAGCCGGGTGCGCCATGGCGAGGGGATCGGCGACCACGACTGGTGGTCGCTGACGGGTGGCGACGGTTTCGTCAACCTCATCGATCCCACCGATGCCCGCCTGATCTACACCTCGTCGCAGGAGGGGTACATCGCGCGGATGGACAAGGTGACGGGTGAACAGAAGGTCATTCGTCCCGAGGCCGCCGCGAACGCGGCGCGCTATCGCTGGAACTGGGATACGCCGTTCCTGCTCTCGCCACACAATCCATCCACGGTCTACATCGGCGGGAACCGCCTCTTTCGCTCCACCGACCGCGGCTCGTCGTGGACGCCGATCAGTCCGGACCTCACCACCGCGGTCGATCGTGACACGCTCCAGCTGATGGGGACGCGGCTCAAGGAGGTGAAGCTGGCGAAGAACGACGGGGTCGAGGATTACGGCACCCTGTTCACGGTCGCCGAATCGCGCCGCGTGGCGGGGCTGATCTACACCGGCTCCGACGACGGCCAGGTGCACGTGACGCGCGACGGCGGGGCCACGTGGACAAACCTCACCTCCCGTATGGTGGGCGTCCCTCGGTGGGCGTACGTCTCTCGCGTGGAGCCGTCGCGCTTTGCCGACGGAACGGTGTACGTCACGTTCGACGCGCATCGCACCGGCGACTACGGCAGTTACCTGTTCGCCAGCACCGACTTCGGCGCGACCTTCAAGTCCATCGCCGGCACGCTTCCAAAAGGCGAGGTCGCGCGCAGTATCACCGAGGACCAGAAGAACGCCGACGTCCTCTACCTCGGCACAGAGACCGGCCTCTGGGTCACGCTCGATCGCGGACAGCGCTGGACGCGGGTGCGCGCGAACCTCCCGACCGTCCCGGTCTACGAGATCACGCTGCATCCGCGAGACAATGCCATGATCCTCGCCACCCACGGGCGCGGGATCTGGATCCTCGACGACCTCACACCGTTCCAGGAAGGCGCGAAGGCCCAACTCGCCGATGCGCACCTGTACACGCTCCCCCCCACCGAACAGCAGTCCGCCGCGAACCTGCGATTCTACTTCTTCCAGGGCGACATGCAGTACCTCGGCCCCAATCCTCCACTCGGCGCGCCGATCCGCTACTGGCTCAAGACACGCGCCGACAGCACGCGCGTCGCGATCACCGACGGGGCGGGCAACCTCGTGCGCACGCTCCAGGGGCGCGGACATGAAGGACGCCGCGCGGACCGGGATGAACAGCGTGCTGTGGGACCTTCGCATCGAGCCGATCCCTGCACCAAAGGGGGACAGCATCGCCCAATCCTCCCCGTTCGGCGGCGGCGGCCCCAATCGCGGGACGCAGGGCCCGTGGGTCCTGCCAGGCCCGTTCACCGCCACCCTGGTCGTGAATGGCCGGCAGGTCGCGTCGCAGGGATTCACCGTCGTGGGCGACCGGGATATCACGATCACCGACGCCGATCGGCAGCAACGCTTCGAGGTGCTCAAGGAAGGGCAGCGCCTCGAGGCGCGACTGTCCGAGGCCGTCTCGGCCATGCGAACCGCCAAGGGGCAGTTCGCGCAGCTCAAGGGAATCCTCGCCGATTCCACCACGGTGCCGGCCGACCTGCGTGCCACGTTCGACACGCTCGACAAGCAGCTCGCACCGTTCAGGAAACGATTCTACCTGATGGCCGAGGGAGACGACGAGTCCGAGTTCGAGGGCCTCGAATTCCGTACCGTCCTGCCGTTCAAGTTGAGTGGCCTCGTCGGTGGCGTCGGCGGCGCGACGATGCCGCTGACTACCACAGACCTCGACCAGTGGAACGAGCTGCGGACCGAGGTTCCGGCGGCGATCGATGACGTCAATGCCTTCATCGTGCAGCTCAAGCCGTTCTACGCACGACTGCTCGAGGCCGGCCTCTTTCCGGTGGTCCCGAAGCCGCTCGTGAAGCCGTAAGTCGTCCCGCGCGTGGCGAGCGACGGACGCGCTTCTTCAGGCGCGGGGCGCGGTCGCCGCGTCGACTGGATCTCCCGGAGGGCTGCCCGCAGGCAGGCCGCCCTCCGCGTCAGCGCGCCGGTTCCTTCGCCGGTTCGTTCGCCGGTACCTTCGCCGATTTCCGCCAGCTCTCGCCGAGCACGCGCACGAAGTTGCCCCGAGGATGCCCGTGATGTCGGCATCGCTGTACTTGCGCCGGATGAGTCCCTCGGTGAGGTCGAACATGCGCTTGGGGTGATCGAGTCCCTCGATGTCGATCTTGTCGCGGAACGCGTAGCTCCCCTTGTAGCTCTCCTTCAGCCGCTTGTACTGCTCGGGGGGCAGGTCGTCGTAGCCATCGAGGTCGACGTCGCTGCCGACCCCGACATGCTCCACCCCGATCATCTTCGCCACGTAGTCGAAGTGATCGAGCGCGTCCTCGATCGTCGTGGGCTCCCGGTCCTTCACGAAGTTGCGCACCCCGGTGATCCCCATGACGCTGCCGGCCTTGCCGCAGGCGCGGATCACTTCGTCCGGCTTGCAGCGCGGGTGACCTGCGTTGAGGGCGCGCGCGTTGGAGTGCGTCACCAGCACGGGGCGCGACGACGCCTCGAAGGCGTCGAGGGAGGTGCGGTCGCCGCAGTGGGAGACGTCGACTGCCATGCCGACGTCGTTCATCTTCTGCACCAGCCGCACGCCGGCGTCGCTCAGCCCGTCGTCGCGCCGCTCGGTGGAGCCGTTGCCCCACATGTTTCGCGTGTTGTACGTGAGCTGCGAGACGCGCTGCCCGAGGGCGTAGAAGCGGTCGACATCGGCGAGGGTGCGGAAGTGCTCCGAGTTCTGGACGCCGAGTATGAGGCCGATCTTGCGCGCCGCCTTGGCTCGGACAAAATCGTCGGCGCTATCGATGCGCGCAAAGGCGTCGGTGTGCGCCGAGATGAAGCCGGTGAACGCGCTGAGGAACCAGAACGCGTTCTCGTAGGCCGTCGGCCCGCCGATGCCTGTCGCCGGATGGAAGACGGTGATCCCTGAATCTCGAAAGCGCTGCAGGTCGGCGTCGGTGAAGCTGTCGGGGTCGCTCATCCACCTGTTGCCCGCCGCGCCGATCGAGAGCACGCCGAGCATGTCGACCACGATCGATTCCTGCACCAGCCGGATGCACCGCGCCGAGTACTCGGTCGCGTCGTCGGAAAAGAGCCGGTAGCGTCCCCGCGTGAGGAACGGGGTACCGATGGCGGCGACGCTAAATTTGTGCACAAACTCGCGACGGGATGTCAAGGCCGGAGACCGGAGCGTGGGGTAGCCCGCCGGCCAGGCGGGGCCGGCCGGAGTGCGGATGTGCGGCGGCGCACCACTACCACTGGCCTCGCTCGCCGACGTTGGTGATAACAGCGCCGAGCCGTTGGGCGGCGTTGCGCCAGTTGGTCTGCACGGCGGCTTGCGCTGCGTCGGGATTCCCGCTCTTGATGGCGCGGACGATGACGGCGTGCTCGCTCACCGAGGACTTGAGGTCACGCACGAGCAGGCTGACGTAGATGCGCTCGTAGCGCTCGGCCTGCGGCTTCACCGCCTCGAAGAGCGCCAGCAGGCGCGGGCCGGCCGCCGCCTCGACATAGCGGCAATGGAAGCGCTCGTCGAGCTCCCACAGTCGGTTGTGATTCGGCTGCTTGGCTTCGGCAGCCTTCTTGAACTGCGCGTTGATCTCCGTGAGCTCGGCGGCAAGCGCCTCCCGCTCGGCGGCGGGGAGCTGGGCGGCGAATCGTGCCGCGAGCCCCTCCACTTCGGCGAGGATCGAAAAGAGTTCGTGCGCGTCCTCGTTGGTCAGGGGCGCCACGGTGGGACGCGACTGCTGCAGGGACGGCGAGTCTACGATGTAGCCCTCCTGCTGCAGACGCTGCAGGGCGCCTCGCACGGGGGTTCGACTGACGCCGAGGCGCTGGGAGACATCGGTCTCCACGATGCGGGAGCCCGGGGCGAGCTGCCCGCGGACGATGAGTTCTCGCAGCTTGCGATACACGAGCTCTGGTCGCGCCGCTCGCTGCGGCGTCCCGCGCCTGGCCGCTGTCGTCACGCCCCCTCCTGTCGCCCGGAAAATCCGACCCTTCTCGATCGTGCGCGATTTGTATACAATTCTGCTCCTTGTGAGTATCTATTTCGCTGACAAATGTGGCGCAAGTATTCCCGCCCCGTGAGGCCTGCTGCATGACCGACCCGCTCGACAGCATCAGTATCCGCGATCTTTGCACGCTCGAGGAGTATGCCGAGTGCTGCGAAATTCAGGAGGAGACGTGGGGGCGCGGCTTTTCCGAGCGGGTCCCGGCGGCCATCCTCCGCGTGTCACAGAAGATCGGCGGCGTGACCGCCGGGGCGTTCGACGGCAACGATCGCATGATCGGGTTTGTGTTCGGCATGACCGGGATCCGCGAGGGCAGGCCGGCGCACTGGTCCGACATGCTGGCGGTCCGCGAGGAAGCGCGCGGACGCCACATCGGCGACCGCCTCAAGCACTTCCAGCGGCAGCAGGTGCAGCGCATCGGCGTCGATGTCATGCTCTGGACGTCCGATCCGCTCGTCGCCCGCAACGCCCATTTCAACATCAACCGGCTGGGCGCGCTCCCGGTCGAGTACGTGGAGAACATCTACGGCGCCAATACCGGGAGTACGCTGCATGGCGCGCTCCCCACCGATCGCACGGTGATCGCGTGGCAGCTGTCGAAGGTGCACGCCCCCGTGCCCGGGGCCGCCAGGGAGCGCCCCGGCGACGCCACCCTCCCGCTGGCGAATCCGCTCGATGGCGAGGCGCACCCGCACTTCGTGGACCCGGGCCCTGCCGACGCCATCCGTGTGCAGGTGCCGGTCGACCTGGTCGCGGTGCAACAGGCCGGCGGCGACGCCGCGATGCGCTGGCGCCTCAGCGTGCGCGGCGCCTTCAACGCGCTCCTCGCGCGCGGCATGCAGGTCCAGCGGTTCGTGCGCCCTTCGGCACGCGGGCTGCCGTACTACGTCTTCGCCCACTCCTGAGTCCTGAGTCCTGAGTCCTCAGTCCTCGTCCTCGTCCCCCTCCCTCCGCCTCGCTCATGCTTCGCATCGCCAGCATCACCCTTCGCGAAATCCGGCTGCCGCTCCGCGAGCCGTTCCAGATCTCCTCCGGCACCATGCAAGAGCGCCGGGTGGCGCTGCTGGAACTGCGCGACGCGAGCGGCGCGACGGCGTGGAGTGAATGTGTCGCCGACGCGACGCCTAACTACACGTCCGAGACGGTCGAGACCGCGTGGATGGCGATCGCGAAGTGGGTGGCCCCGCGCATCCTGGACACGCCATTCAGCGGCCCGGGCGAGGTGCACGCGGCGCTGGAGCGCGACTTCCGCGGGCACAACATGGCCAAGGCGGCGGTCGAAATGGGCATGTGGGGGGTCGAGTCCGAGCGGCTGGAGATGCCGCTCGCCCGCCTCATCGGCGGCACGCGGGAGCAGGTCGATGTCGGCATCTCGCTCGGCATCCAGGACTCGCCCGAGGCGCTGGTGCAGAAGGCCGGCGCGGCGCTCGCCGAGGGCTATCGCAAGGTCAAGATCAAGATCAAGCCGGGCAAGGACGTGGCGTTCGTGCGGGCAGTGCGAGAAGCGTATCCCGATGCCCCGCTGATGGTCGACGCCAACAACGCCTTCACGCTGGACGACACCAGCGCGCTGGAGGCGATGGACGACCTGGGGCTGATGATGTTCGAGCAGCCGCTCGACTGGGAGGACATCGTGCGGCACGCCGAGTTGCAGCGCCGCCTGAAGACCCCCATCTGCCTGGACGAGTCGATCACCTCGCTCGCCCGCGCGCAGGACATGGTCACCCTCGGCGCCGGTCGCATCATCAACATCAAGCCGGGACGGGTGGGCGGCTTCTCCGCGTCGATCGCCATCCACGATTTCTGCGCATCGCATGGCATTCCGGTCTGGTGCGGCGGCATGCTGGAGAGCGGCGTCGGGCGTGCCTACAACGTCGCCCTCGCCTCGCTCCCCAACTTCCAGAAGCCGGGCGACGTGAGCCCGAGCGCCCGGTACTGGACCCGCGACGTCGTCACCCCCGAGTGGACGATGACTCCCGACGGCCAGGTCAACGTCCCGCTCGACCGGCCGGGGATCGGGGTGACCGTGGACCTGGACCGCATCGACGACCTCACGGTCCGTCTGGAGCGCCTGGGTGCGTAGCGACCCACGCGCGACCCGCGTCACCCCCTCGAGCAGCATCCCGGTCCGCGTCGAGGCCCCGTCGGGGGCGCGCGACCAGTTCGGCGATGAGGAGGTCGCCCAACTGCTCGCGCTG
Source organism: Gemmatimonadota bacterium (assembly GCA_016704465.1). Classification (GTDB taxonomy): domain Bacteria; phylum Gemmatimonadota; class Gemmatimonadetes; order Gemmatimonadales; family Gemmatimonadaceae; genus SCN-70-22. Next base: position 112,042 of record JADJAD010000001.1, read on the forward strand.
CGCCGCGAGCTGCATCGGCACCCCGAGCTGTCGTGGAAGGAGTACGCCACCAGCGACCGGCTGGCGGCGGTCGCCGAGTCGTTAGGCGGGGTGGTGGTGCGGGTGGCCAATACCGGGGTCGTGGCGCGGTTCCGCGGCGAGGACCCGACCGCTCCCGTGGTGGCGCTGCGTGGCGACATCGACGCGCTCCCGATCCAGGAGGCGACGGGCCTTGATTACGCGTCGGCGGTGCCCGGGGTGATGCACGCCTGCGGACACGACGTGCACGCCACGTGGGCCATCGGTGCAGCCATGTCGCTCACGCGTCGCCCCGCCCGCGGCGACGTGCTCGTCGTCTTGCAGCCGGCGGAGGAGATCGGGGCCGGCGCCCCGGCCATCCTGGCCAGCGGGGCCCTGGACGGCGTGGCGGCCATCTTCGGCGCCCATGTCGACCGTCGCTTCGCCGTGGGCCAGGTCGTGGCCGAGGCGGGCCCGCTGGCCGCGTCGGCCGATGCCTTCACCATCACGTTGCACGGACGCGGGGCGCATGGGGCCCGTCCGCACGAAGCCGCCGACCCGATCGTCGCCGCGGCCGCAGTCATCACGGCGCTCCAGACCATCGTCGCCCGCCGACTCGACCCCGCCGTGCCGGCCGTCTGCACGGTCGGCAGCATCCACGCGGGTGTGGCGTCCAACGTGATTCCCGAGCAGGCCGTGCTGACCGGCACGCTGCGGGCCATGGACGCGCACACGCGCCAGCGTCTCGTGGACGAGGTCAAGCGGCTCGCCGCTGCGGTCGCCGACGCCTACGGGGTACGGGCCGACGTGACCGTCGAGCACGGCACGCCCCCCATCGTCAACCCGGCGCCCCAGGCGGCATGGGCCCGCACGGCCGCCGCGAACGTGCTCGGCGACGCTGCCATCGTCCCCTTCGGCATCACCAACATGGGGGGCGAGGACTTCGCCTTCTACATGGAGCGCATCCCGGGGTGCTTCCTGCGGATCGGGGCACGGGAAGCCGGCGGCGAGTCGGTCGCGGCCCATTCACCGCGCTTCCACGCCGCCGACGGCGCAATTCTGGTGGGCGCGGCGGTGCTCGCCGAGTGCGCGCGTGTTGCCAGCGCGGCGCTCGCCGAGCAGCGGTAGGCGCTCCCCCGCCGGTGCCCGCCGACCGGCGTTAGGCACACCCCTCCGGGCGACTGGCGACCTCGGGGTGGGGCGCCCCTATGGCTTGCGCCAGACCACGGCGCGAGTCTCCTTGTTCGGGTAGATCACGAAGCCGACGATTTCACCGCGCCCGTTGACGGCGCGGGCCTCACCCTGTTCGATACGTTTGCTACCGGTCGGAAGGAGGCGCATGCGGCCGTTGCGCCAGAGGAACGGCCGATAGTTGCCAGACGTTCCGTTGATGATCGGGATGGTCAAGCCGACGACCGATTCCCCATTGCTGATTCCCAGTGCCCAGCTCGCGTTCCCGTGCACGGCGCCGAGGTCGACCGCAACGCCGTTGCGCCAAAGCGTGGCCCGCCAGTTCGAGTACAGCGTGCTTCGTCCCACGACGGTTCCGGCGTCGTTGAGGGCCACGGCTTCTGCGTGCGTGCTCTGGCCGAGTGGCGGCAGTGTGAGCGGACTACCGCCCGTCCAGACGAACGCGCCGAACTGCGTGCGCCCGGTACTGGCACGGGATCCGACGACGACGCCTGAGTGGTTGATCGCCGTCGCGCTCGAATACCGGTAGCCGGTCGTGTCCAGCAGGGTCGTGGTTCCCGCGTTCAGGACACAGGCGAAGTTGTAGATCGAGCGGGGAACGCGGCACGCGACGACAATCGTGCCGGCGTCATTGAGGTCGCGAGCGGCGACCAGTGTGGGGTAGGTCGTGCGCAGGTTCTGCACGGTTCCGCCGGTCCAGAGCACTTGGGTACCGTTCGAACCGAGGACATCGCCCGAACCACTAAGTGCCCTTGCGGAGCTGCCGGCCGTTGCGTTCCACAGGGGGAGCGGCGTGAGAGTCGTGCCATCGTGTACCCAGGCGCGGCTTATCGCGTTGGCGTCCCGGGATATCGTGCTCACGCCGATGATCTGGCCGGCGTCGTTGATGTCGACGGCGACGTTGTACGCCCCACCGAGATCGCCGAGGTCGGTCATCACGTAGTCGTCCCACACCAGCATCTGCGACTGCTCCCCATCCGCCAAGAGCGCGACCTGCGGCGCCACAACAGCCGCCGCCGGGTCACCGGCGCAGCCTGCCGCGAGCGCGGCGGCAAGCGTCAGGAACGCTGTTCCGTGCACGTTTCTCATCGTGTCCTCCCGCGTGTGGTGCGGCTCGGGCCGCACCCCCCACGATGTGGTGCACCGGGGGCGCGCGCCGTCGGGAAAGCACGTCGATGGTCGCGACGAATCACCCACCCGGCGCAAGCGCCCCGCCGCCGATCCACCCGTCACGGCCCCTGGGACTGACCGCCCGCCCCGCGCGCGGGGGACCCGAACCCGTGCATCGTGCGTTTCTCTCACCAGTGGGGTACGATTCGGTGGATCCTCTTCGTGTGGTCACCCCCCAGGATCCCAGCACCACCCGCCACCGGCGGGGGAGGCAGTCGTGACGCAAACATCGACAGGGCGGGCAACCGCGTACGGACGTTGGCCCGCCATTGCGGCCATGTGTGCCTGCCTAACGTCGATTCCCCTGTGGGCGCAGGAGAACGTGGTCGGCACCGGCGGGGTGAAGGGAACGGTGCGTGACTCGACTGGCCTCTCCGTGGAAGGGGCACAGATCTTCGTGACCGGGTCCGAGTTGCGCGGGGAGAGCGGGGCGAATGGGGAGTTTCTCCTCGCCAACGCCAAGGCTGGGCCGCTCGTGATTCACGTGCGCCGGATCGGCTTCGCCCCGGACTCCACGCGGATCACCGTCCTCGCAGGGTCCAACGTCTCGGCAGACGTCACGCTGCGGCGACTGGCGGTGCAATTGAGCCCGGTCGTGGTGCTGGGGCGCAAGGAGCTGACCGGGCGCATGGCCGGCTTCTACCAGCGCATGTCGCGCGGACACGGGCATTTCCTTACGCGTGAGCAGGTGGAGCGGCGAAACCCGGGCAACATGACCGACCTGTTCCGCATGGTTCCCGGCGTGCGCGTCGAGTCGCGGGGCTTCACGAACCAGGTGCGCTTTCGCGGTGGACGGTGCGCGCCGCTGACCTGGCTCGACGGCTCACCGCTGTACGCGGGCGAGTTCGACCTGGACTCCGTGGATCCGCGCAGCTTCGAGGGGATCGAGATCTACAGTGGCGCGGCAAGCGTCCCGGCCGAATTCCAGGGGAACCGGTCGCTCAGCAGCGCCTGCGGGACGATCGTGCTCTGGTCGCGGCAGGGTGAATTGCGCTCCAAGAAGCGCAAGAAGGGTGAGCCCTCGGCCGCCGCCGAAATCGCCCGCATGGTGGAGCAGCTCACGGTCTACACGTCGCAGCAGGTGGACCGAGAAGCGCGGGTGGACTCATCCCGGCTCGTGCATCCCGTCTATCCCGACTCCATGTACATGGCGATGGTGCCGGGTCGGGTGCTGGCCGAGTTCGTCGTGGACGCCAACGGCGACGTGAACCTGGACACGTTCAACGTCGTGGTGATGTCGCACCAGTTGTTCATCGATCCCGTGCGATTCGCGCTCAAGGACCAGAAGTTCATCCCTGCGTTACGAAAGGGGCAAGCGGTGCGGCAGGTGGTCCAGCTCCCCTTCAGCTTCGTCCCCGACTCGACCGTCTCGCGCCGCCGATAGCCGGGCGGGGCGACCGAGGTACGGGCGGGCGCGTCATTCCTGTGCGGTGCGCGCCCTCACGCCGGCCTTCATCCAGTCCGGTACGTCGACGGCCATTCCCATGCTGTGGTAGCCCTTGTCGACGTAGACGGTCGTCCCCGTGATCCCGCTGGCGAGGGGCGAGGCCAGGAAGGTGGCGACGTTCGCGACCTCGACAGAGGTGAGCGCCTCGGGGATGGGCGTGTTGACCGCGTAGTACTCGACCAGCTTCTCGACGATACCGACCGCGCTGGCGGCGCGCGACGCGAAGGGGCCGGCCGAGATCGTGTTCACCCGAACGCCCCACTTTCGCCCCGCCTCGTAGGCGACGGTTCGCGTGTCGCTTTCCAGCGCGGCCTTGGCCGACGACATGCCGCCGCCATATCCGTAGATCACGCGCTCGCTGGCCATGTAGGTCAGCGACTGGATCGAGCCGCCGGGACGAAAGTGCGGGCCGAATCGCTTGACCATGGAGATCAGCGAGTAGGCGCTGACGCTGATCGCCGCGAGGTAGCCGGCGCGTGACGTGTCGAGCAGGTCCTTGCGTACCTCGGGGCCGTTCGCGAGCGAATGCACGAGGATATCGAGCGGCTGCTCGCCGAATTCGGCCACCATGCGCTGGACGAGTCCCTCGACCGAGAAATCGCCGATGTCCTTGTATCGCTTGCTCGTGCGCACATCGTCGGGGGCGTCGTCGATCGTGTCGTAGGCGGCGTCGAGCGGGTAGATCCGCTCGAAGTCGAGCAGCGCACCGTCGGCCATGCGGCGGGAATCGTCGAACTTTCCGCGCTCCAGCTGCGTGCGGAAGATGTTGAGCGCCGGGGGCCAGGTGGCGACGCACACCGCCGCACCCGCCTCGGCGAGCGACTTGGCGATGGCGAAACCGAATCCGTTGTCGTCGGCAACGCCGGCCACGAGGGCGCGCTTGCCGCTGAGGTCGAGGGATAGCATGCAGGGTATATCGCCCGTCAGGCCGGGGGCTCGCAAGTCGGAGCGGCGGAATGAGGGCGCGCGGCTGGTCGAACGCCCCGCCGAGCCACCGCACGATTACCGACAGCACGGCGGCGCACTGCCCCCTTCTCCGGGGGGTGATGCCGAGCTAAGGTCAGGCAGCCCAACCCTCAACATGTCCGCATCCACGACCGCCGAAACGCCTGTCTTGTCGCTCACGGGGCTTTACGAGGCCCCTCCCTCGCTGGCTCCGACGACCGACGAGGACGCGGTGCAGTTCATCATTCTCGCGGCGCGCGCCTATGCGGCGGTCGACGAGGTGCCCGCTCGCACCGAGACGGGACTGGAGTACCTGGCCTGGCGCCTCGGCTTTTCGGCCGACTGTACGGCGACCGCCACGGCGATCTTCATCACGCTCGGCAAGGGCGAGCGGCGATGGACGGAGGTCATCCGGGTGCGGGCCGCCGGACCGGACTACACCCGCGCGGTGGCGCTGCGGCGGGTGCTTGAACGCGTGGCGCGGCTCGAGATCACCCCCCGCGACGCCGCCGAACGGCTGGCGACGTTGCTGAGCTGGCGCCGCAAGCCCTCGATGCTGCTCGACATTCTCTCCAGCGCGCTCTTGAGCGCGTCAGCTGCCCTGCTCCTGCGGGCAGACAGCCTGGAGCTGCCCCTGGCCGCGGTCCTGGGGGCGCTGGTCGGGGCGGCCTTGCACCTGGTGGCGGGACGCGAGTCGCTCGTCCCCCTGTCGACGGTCACGCTCGCCGCCGTGGCGGCGGCCGCCGCCTTCGGCTTCGGCCGGCTCGGTGTGGGCGACATCCGCCCGGTACCGGTGCTGGTGGCATCCCTCGTCATCCTGCTCCCGGGATGGCGGCTGACGGTGTCGATGAGTGAACTCGCGCAGGGACACTGGACGTCGGGCTCGGGGCGCTTCCTCGCGGCGGTCACCACGCTCTTGCTCCTGGTGGTTGGGGTGGTGGTCGGACAACAGATCGTCGCGGCCCCCGAGGGAGAACGGCTCGTCCTCGCGGCGGCGACCAACGTGCCGGGCTGGGTGCGCGTGCTATCGCCGCTCGTGGCCGGACTGGCGTTGGCCCACATGTTCAACGCGCGGCGCCGCGACGCCGGGTGGATCGTGATCATCTGCGTGATCACGTCGCTGGCGGCATACGGCGGCGGCGAGTGGCTGGGCACCAGTGCCGGCGCATTCGTGGGAGCGTTCACGGCGACCGCAGTCAGCGCGATCGTCGCGCGACGCTTGCGCCTCCCGTCGGCGGTGCTGCAGCAGCCGGCCACGGTGCTGCTCGTCCCGGGGATCATCGGCTTCCTGAGCTTCGGCTCACTCGTGGACCAGAACGTGAACCGTGCGATCCAGACGGGGTTCCAGATGCTGTTCGTCGCCCTGACGCTCTCCATCGGCGCGCTCCTGGCGCGAGTGGCGCTGCGCCCGGTACTGGCCGACGAGTTCGAGCGGTGAGCGTGCCGCGGGACGAAGTTGCGGCTGACGGACAGGCGGCTGACGACGCAGCAGCTGACGACACGGCAGCTGACGACACGGCAGCTGACGACACGGCGGCTGACGACACGACAATCGACGACGCAGCAATCGACGACGCAGCGATGCAACGGCTGCCTGAGGGAGAGGACGTCGAGGCCGCGATGACCGACCTGCGTGTGTTCGACCGCAGCCTCATCGCGCCACCACGGGGCCCCGTACAGGCGACCGCCCAGCGCACGCGCTCCTTCGCGCGCGGACTCTGGCGCATCGCCGCGGCCGATGTGTCCAGCGGCAATCGAGTGCAGCTGCTGCGCGACGGCCCCGCGACCTTCGACGCCATGTCTGCCCTCATCGCCGAGGCGCGCGAACGCATCGTCTTCGAGGGTTACATCTTTCGCGACGATGAGGTCGGGGAGCGCTTTCGCGCGTCGCTCATCGAGGCGGCGAAGCGCGGGGTGCACGTGCGCCTGCTGGTGGACTGGGTGGGGCGCATGGGGACCCCGAACCGCTTCTTCCGCCCGATGTCGAACGCCGGGGTCGAGGTCTGCCTGTACTCGCCCCCGGGGCTTCGCCGCTGGCTGGGACTCCTGCCGCGCGACCATCGCAAGCTCGTGGTGGCCGACGGGGCGGAGGGGGTGACGGGGGGGATCGGGATCGGCAAGGAATGGAAGCACGGCGTGCTGCGGCGGCGCCGGTCGCCATGGCGCGACACCGCGGTGCGCATCGCCGGTCCGGCCGCGGTCGACCTCGCGGACTCCTTCGACCGGATGTGGACCCGCGCCCGCGAGGGTCGTCCGAAGCGGACCCGCCTGATCCGCCAGCCGAGCGCCTCGCACCTCGACCCGCTCATCGATCCCCCGTCGCTCGTCGGGATCATCGAGGGCGAGCCGGGGCGCATGCGCGTGGCGCGCGCGCTGCAGATGCAGGCGTTGGGCGCGGAGCGGACGATCTGGATCGCCAGCGCCTACTTCGCGCCATCGCTCGGCCTGGTGGAGGCGCTCGCCGGGGCGGCGCGCGACGGCGTGGACGTGCGTGTCCTGGTCCCCTCACGATTCGACCACCCGTGGCTGCGCACGATCATCACCCCGTTCTACCAGCGCATGCTCCGCAATGGGGTGCGCATCTGGGAGTGGCGCGGCGAGATGATGCACGCCAAGACCAACGTGGTCGATGGTCGGTGGGTGCGGGTCGGCTCCACCGACTTCAACCTCCTCGGGGTCGCGATCAACTTCGAGCTCGACGCAGTCATCGAGGATGCCAAGATCGGCGCGCAAGCGGAGGAAATGTTTCTCGAGGACCTGACGCGGTCGCGGGAGTTGCTGCGATAGGACGCACGCTGGCGATTGCGCCGGCGTGCGGACGCGACGAGCCGGCGAGTGTGCGCTCGCCGGCTCGTCGACGTTGAGGCGCGACGGCTCAGCGCAGCCCGACCGCCAGCCCGGCCCGTAGCACGAGGTTGCTGCCGTTGCCGCTGGTCCCTTCCAGCTTCGTGCTGCCGACGCCGGCGACATCGACCTCCACGTCGCCGAAGTTGATGAGGCCATAGGTCGCGCCAAGGTCGAGGTTGACCCTCGGCGAAAGGCGAACGAGCACGCCGCCGCCCCCGTTGAACTGCGCGCCCGTGGCGTCGGCGGTGACCTGTGTCCCGTTGATGGTCACGTCGAGCGACTGCTGAAGGAAGGCAATGCGGGCCGAGACGTACGGGGCAAACTGCGAACTGCCAACATCGATCACCCGCCGCGGCTCAAAAAAGATGCCGGCCACGGTCACGGTCTCATCACCGAAGTTCGGGTCGTCGGTGGAATGGACCGACCCCTGCACGCCGAAGCCGTACGACCACGCGCTGGGGGTGATGCGGAACTGCGCCTCGAATCCGGGGCCGGACTTGAGCCCTTCGTAGGCCTCGCCGAACACGCCGACGAAGATGCCCGACGCCTGCAGGGAGTAGCGCTGCGCCGATTGGGCCTGCACCAGCGACGGGGCGACGAGGACGAAGAGTGCGGTGGCACCGACGAGGAAGCGCGTGCGGACGGAAGCCATGGGATCTCTCGGGATTGGGGAAAGGAGCGGGCGATGGCAGCGGCAGGTGGCGAGGAACGCGTCGGCGAGTGCATCGCCCTGCCCTTCACTGTGATACGCGTAGCGGGACGCCGGATCGGCTCACGACGCTGCGCTCGATCGCCGGCGCGTGCCGTGCCCAGCCTTGCCCTTTGCCCGACCCGGGGCGAGGATACGGTTCAGCTGGCCTGAATCCTGCCAGTCTTGCACGGGTGACCCCTTCCTCCTCCCGCGCCGTGAGCCTTCCAACCGACAACGCGACCTCGGGCGTGCCCTCGTCACCACCGACGGCGCCCCCCAGAGACCCGGCACGACGTCACCCGCCTCCTGATCGACCTGCAGCAGGGCAAGGATGGTGCGGCCGACGAGTTGGTGCCGATGGTCTACGGCGAACTGCACAACCTGGCCGTTCATTACATGCGACTGGAGCGCGGCGACCACACGCTCCAGCCCACGGCGCTCGTACACGAGGCCTACATGCGCCTCGTCGACCAGCGGAACGCCTCGTGGCAGAACCGCTCGCACTTCTTCGGCATCGCGGCCCAGGCGATGCGGCGCATCCTCGTGGACCACGCGCGCCGCAAGCGCGCGGGCAAGCGGGAGGGAGGCGATCGCGTGACGCTCGACGCGTCGGTGGCCGAGGCGCCAGAGCGTTCCGTGGACCTCATCGCGCTCGATGACGCCCTCACCCGACTGGCCGAGCTCGACCCGCGACAGGCGCGTGTCGTCGAGCTGCGCTTCTTCGGGGGGCTGGACATCGAGCAGACGGCGGAATCGTTAGGCATCTCGCCGGCCACGGTCAAGCGCGACTGGACCTTTGCCCGCGCCTTCCTGCAGCGGGAAATGGACGGGATGTGAGCGAGGGGACGCATGCGTCGGGCGCCGGCTCGCCGATGACGCCGGAACGCCTGGCGCGCATCCGCGCCCTCTTCGACGCGGCACTCGAACTGACCGTCGACGCGCGCGTCCCGTTCCTGCGCCAGTCGTGCGGCGAGGACAACGCACTGCAAGCCGAAGTCGAAAGCCTGCTCGACGCGCTCGATCGCGGCGACACCTCCTGGGAGCGCCCCCTCGGCACCGCCCTGGCCGACGCCATGGCCGGCGGCGGCGACGCGGCCTGGGTCGGGACGCGCGTCGGCTCCTACGCCCTCACCCGCCTGATCGGCGTCGGCGGCATGGGGGCCGTCTACGAGGGCGTGCGCGACGACGACCAGTTCCAGAAACGCGTCGCCCTCAAGTTCCTGCGCCGCGGCCACGAGGGCGACCTCGCCATCCGCCGCTTCCGCTACGAACGCCAGATCCTCGCCAACCTCAATCACAAGAATATCGCCGCCCTGCTCGACGGCGGCGTCACGCCCGACGGGCAGCCCTACATCGTCATGGAGTACGTCGACGGGCGTCCGATCACCAACTACGCTGCCGCGCACCAGCTCCCGCTGCGCGCGCGGCTCCAGCTCCTGCGCCAGGTCTGTGCGGCGGTCCAGCACGCCCACCAGAACCTGGTCGTGCACCGCGACCTCAAGCCCGGCAACATCCTCGTCGCGGCCGACGGCACGGTCAAGCTGCTCGACTTCGGCATCGCCCGCCTCCTGCGCGAGGGCGAAGGGGCCGATCAGCTCCCTCCCACGCAGGGGGGCCTTCACGCCTTCACTCCCGAATTCGCCAGTCCCGAGCAGGTCCGTGGCCTCCCCGTCGCCACCCCGGGCGACATCTACTCTCTGGGCGTCATCGCGTGCGAACTGCTCAGTGGCCACCGCCCCTTCACGTTCGAAGGGCAGCTGTTCGCCGAGATCCAGGCCCAGATCTGCACCGCTCCGCCTCCGCCCCCATCCGCGCTCATCACCGCCGCCGACGTTCCCCAGTTTGGCGACACCACGCTCTCCCGCCTCCGGCGCCAGCTCACCGGCGACCTCGACGCCATCGTTCTCCAGGCGCTGCGCAAGGAGCCCGAACGTCGCTATGCGTCGGCCGAGCAGTTTGCCGCCGACCTGCAGCGCCACGTCGAGGGACGCCCGGTCTCTGCCCAGCGCGACACGCTCCGCTATCGCACGGCCAAGTTCCTCCGCCGTCGCCGCCTCGAAGTTGCCGCCGGCACTCTGGTCGCCGCCTCGCTCATCGGCGGCATCGTCGCCACCACTCGCCAAGCTCGTCGCGCCGAGATCGAACGCGCCAAGACTGAACAAGTCAACGAGTTCCTGGCCACGATGCTCGCCGCGGTCGATCCCGGCAACAGCGGCCGAGACGTCACCGTCGCACAGGTCCTCTCCCGGGCCGCCCGCGATATCGACCAGCAGCAGCTCGACCCCGAAATCGAGGCCCAGATCCGCCACACGCTCGGCCAGACCTACGTCGAACTGGGGTTGGCCGACTCGGCAGCGACGCACATCAAGCGCGCAGTGGAGCTGCGCACGCGGGTGTACGGCAAGTACGACAATCGCACCTCCATGTCGATGTCGTACCTCGCCGGGGTGTCCGAGGCGCGCGGGGCGTTCGCGGAGGCAGAATCGCTCGGGTATATCGTGCTCGACGTGCAGCGTCGGCTGAAGCCGCAGCAGCCGTCCGAGCTCGCGAGCGCCCTGAACAACGTGGCGCGCTTCCTCGAGCAGCAGGGGCGGCTGAAAGATGCGCTGCAGTACAAACTCGAGTCGGCCGCGGTGCGCCGCGCGAGCACCGATTCCGCCTCACTCGAGGCGCTGCCGTATTCGCTGCATGGGCTGTCGGTGTCGTACTCATACCTCGGCGACTTCGCCAAGGCCGACAGCTTCGCACGCGAAGGGCTGGCGGCGGAAGCACGAATGCACGGGCTACGCTCGCGCAACTACGGCAACCTGCTGGTCAACCTCGCCAACGTGCACGACGGCCTTGGCCGGCAGGAGGCGGCCGACACCGCCATGCGCGCGGCAATCGACGTCCTGCGCGAGTCGCTCGGGCCGGACCATCCCGATTACATCGCCGCCCACGGCAACTGGGCCGCGCTGCGAGCCGCTGCCAACGACTGGCCCACGACCGAGGCGGCGGCGCGCGTGGTCGTGAACGCGATCGGCGGACCGCTGCACGACAGCGACCAGTCGGCAGCGGTCGCGCTGCAGCAACTCGGCTTCGCCCTGGCCGCGCGCGGGGCGAACGCCGCGGCCGACAGCGCGTTCCGTCGCTCGCTCGAGCTGCGACGGAAGTATCTCCCTCCCGAGCACTGGGCGCTCGCGTCGTCCGAAGCCGCACTCGGGCAACACCTCGCCATGACCGGGCGGACGGCCGAGGGAGAGCCGATGCTGCGCGCCGCCTACGCCACGCTCGTCGAAGCGCGCGGCGCCGACGCCGAGATCAGCAAGCGGACGGCGCGATGGATGGCGCAAGTGATGGAGAAGATGGGGCGGGCGGGCGAGGCGGAACGCTGGAAAGACAAGGGCGGACGGGAGACGGGGGACGGGAGACGGGAGTGAAGCAGAACGGCGCCGAGTGGCGCCGTTCTGCTTCGTATCGCAGTCCCTCCCGTCTCCCGTCCCCCGTCTCCCGTCCCCTCGATGATCCATTTCGCCACCACCCTGCGCGTGTCCTTGTGAGATCCACTTCCCGCCCCCCCGGCTCGCCCTCACGGAGACACCATCATGGAACGCGTCATCCTTCGCCACCTCAAGGGCTCCAAGGCTTCCCAGCTCGAGGAGTTCCCGCTGCAGCAGTTCGCCGAACTGACCATCGGTCGCGACCCGAACTCGACCATCCGATTCGACCCCGAGAAGGACGACCTGGTGGGGCGGCAGCATGCCCGGATCTCCAAGGACCCGGCCGATCCCTACCGCTTCAAGCTGGCCGACCTCAATTCGCGCAACGGGACGTTCCTGAACAAGCTGCGTGTCGTTGGCGAGATGCCGTTGCAGCCGGGCGACGTGATCCAGCTTGGCGCTGGCGGTCCGGAGCTCCAGTTCGACATCGACCCGCTGCCGGCCGCTTACGTCAAGGCGACGCGACTCGGCGTGGCCGGGCCAGTTGGCGCGACGGTGCAGGGTCCGGCCGAGACGCGTGTCGGTGCAACGCTGGAGAGCGGCGGCCCGTCGGCCAGGCCAGCGGCTGGCAGCGGCGCGGGATCGATCCCGCCGGCGAACTCCATCGGCAAGGCGACGGTCGAGCGCATGATCGGCGAGACCAAGACCAAGTCCAACCGCAACAACATGCTGGTGGGTGCCGCAGCGCTCGTGATGGTGATTGCCGCCGCTGCGTACGCCAAGATGAACACCGACGACTCGAGCCGCGAGAACGAGCAGCGCCTCGCGTTCGTGCAGGACAGCATGACCAAGGCGCAGTCTGCCGCCAAGGGCGAGCTCGACTCGCTGGGCCGGGCACTGAATCGCGCCGGTGAGCTCTCGAAGCAGATGCAGCCCTCCGAGATCGCCGCCAAGTTCTCGTCGGCGGTGGTGCAGGTGGACTTCAGCTGGAAGCTCACCTACGCCGGAACCGGCGGCCAGGTCTACCACACCCGCATCGCCAATCGCTACAAGGGGAGAGACGGGCGCGTGCGCCCGATCATGGACAACGGGCGGCAGACCATTCCGGCCTACGTGCAGGTTGGCAACGACATCGAGCCGGCACTCACGCTGGACGTGAACGCGGGAGTCCCCATCGGCAGCGCGGGGCGCGGGTCGGGGTTCGTCGTGACCTCCAACGGCTTCATCATCACCAACCGGCACGTGGCGTACGCCTGGCAGAGCTGGTACGACTTCGACTCCGAGGAGGATGTCGGACCGATCATCGATCCGCGCACCGGCGGCCCGCTGCTCGACGCCAACGGCCAGCCCTCGCTCACGCGTCCGCCGCAGCAGTGGATCCCCTCCGAGACCAAGCAGGCGGGCCCGAAGGGTGACATCGGTGACTTCCAGGCCCGCATGGAATACCTGATGGTCCGCTTCCCCAAGGATCCGACGCCATTCGAGGCGAGCAACGTGCGACCGTCGCAGCGTCACGACGTGGCCCTCATCAAGGTCGACGCCCCGTCCACGCTCCCCTACGTCAACATGGTCGACACGTACGACAAGACTGCGCAGGGCGATGCCGTGACGGTGATGGGTTACCCTGGCGTCTCGAACGAGGTGGTCACGCTCATCAAGTCCCGCGACATGTTCAACCGCGAGACGCAGCAGCGGGTGCTGCCCATGCCGACGCTTTCCACGGGCAACATCGGCAAGATCCTGCGGGCCGCCGACGCCGAGGTGCGCGATGGCTTCTTCACCTTCGCCCTGCAGGGTGACACGTACCAGCTCACGATCAACTCCACGGGTGGCGGCAACAGCGGTGGCCCGATGTTCGACGCCTCCGGCAGCGTGATCGGCATCTACTTCGCCGGCAAGCGGACCGACGCCCAGATCTCCTTCTCGATCCCGATTCGCTACGGCATGGAGCTGCTGCGGGTGGGCGACCCGACCGCCTCGAAGTAGCACCGCCAGCCACAACCGACTCACCACACCACCCCCATGTCCGCCACCCTCTCCACCAACGCGTCGATCGGTCCCTATCGGGTCATCGATTACCTGGGAGCCGGCGGCATGGGCACGGTGTACCGGGTGAGCCACCGAGCCACGGGACGCGTCGCCGCCGCCAAGATCATGCGCGGCGGCGTCGTCGCGCCCCGGTCCCTGGAGCGCTTCCAGAACGAGGCCCGCATCCTCCAGGCGCTGAGCCACCCTGCCATCTCGGCGATGTACGAGTTTCTCGAGGTCGACGGGGCGCCATGCCTGGTGATGGAGTACGTCGACGGCGAGACACTCGAACAACTCCTGCGGGTGGGCGGCCCCTTTCCGCTCGCCGAGGCAGTCCGGATCTTCGCCGCGCTGGCCGATGCCGTTGGATACATCCACCAGCGCGGCGTCGTGCACCGCGACCTCAAGACCAACAACGTCAAGATCGACAGCCGCGGGGCGGTGAAGCTGCTCGACTTCGGCATCGCCACCGCCGAGGGGACGCCGCGCCTGACGAGCACCGGGAACGTGGTGGGGACGCTGATGTCACTCGCCCCCGAACAGCTGCGCACCGGACGGGCCGAGCCTCGATCGGACATCTGGGCGTTAGGCATCCTGTTTTACGAACTGCTCACCGGCCGCCCCCCATTCGAGGGCGGGGCCCCCGGACTGCTCGGGGAGAAGATCCTGCGCGGCACCTACACCCCGCCCTCCGAAGTCCGTGACGACCTGCCGCGGTCGGTGGACCGGATCGTGGCGCGCTGCCTCAGGGTGCGCCCCGACGACCGCTACGCCACGGCCGAAGCGCTCCTGACCGACCTGCGGGCCCTGGAATCGGGGGAGCGCGTCGTGACGCCGCTCGCCAGCGTGGACCTGCTGCGCACCAGCGGCGAAGTTGCGCGCACGCTCGTGCGCGAGTGGCGCGTCGCCGTCTCGGCGTCGCTCGCAGCGGCTGCGGCGGTCTTCTTCCTGTGGGCCATTCGCCCCACTCCGCCCGAGGGCCCGGGGGGCGGCACCAGGATCCCGGCCGTCGGCCCGGTGATCCCCACCCCGCCGCGCACACCAGAGATCGTTGAGGGGGGACCGCCGGCGGTCGATCGCCCGGTGACCGGCGCCGCCACGCGCAACGACCCCGGTGCGGCGCTCGACGCTTCCGGCACGCGGCCGGCGACGCCCGCGTCCACGCGACTCGGCACGCCGCGTTACGACGGCGTGAGCCGTGGAAGCCTGATTATCCGCGTGGTAGAGGGGCCCGCCGACGTGTACATCGACAACGTGCGCGTCGGCACGACGCCCTACACGCTGGAAGCCCCGCTCGGGACCGAGATGCAGTTGCGCCTGACGCGCAGGGGGTGCGATGACCTGCGGCGCACGTTGCGGCTGGAGGAGGGGATGGGCGAGACGTTCGAGAGCATGCCGCGCTGCCGCGTTCCCTGAACACACTCATACGAGGTCGTGATGTCATTTCTGGGCAGGCTCTTCTCCCGCAACCCCACCGTGTCGCCAGCCGAGGGCGCGGCGCGCCCCACCGCCGAGCTGGGGCGCTGGAGCACACCGGCGCTGCAGGCCACCGAGCTGCGCATCGAGGGGGGACTCGCCACCGATCCCGGCTGCGTGCGCGAGATCAACGAGGACTTCGCGCGCATCATCCGCCCCACCACTCCCGCGGCGCTGCACAAGCGCGGCGTGCTGGCGGTGGTGTGCGACGGGATGGGCGGGCACGAGGCGGGCGAGATCGCGTCCCGACTGGCCGTGGAGACGATTGTACGACGATTCGAGGAGGACGAACTCGCCGCCGACCCCGTGGCCGCCGTGCCACGCTCCGTGCAGGCCGCCAACCGCGCCATCTTCGACGCGGCCGAGCGCAACCACCAGATGCGCGGCATGGGGACGACCTGCACGGTCCTCCTCCTGCGCGACGGCATGGCCTACGGCGCCCACGTCGGCGACTCGCGCATCTACCTCATTCGCGGCGGCGACATCTTCCTCATGACCGAGGATCACTCGGCGGTGATGGAGCTCGTGCGACGCGGCGTCATCACCCGCGACGAGGCCCGACACCATCCCGACAAGAACGTGATCTCCCGCGCACTCGGCAGCCATCGCGATGTGCAGGTCACCGGGTGGCCACAGCCGTTCGCAGTGCTCCCCGGCGACCGATTCCTCCTGTGCACCGATGGGTTGTACGACCTGGTGGACGACGAGCAGCTGCTGGCCACCGCACGCGACGTGCACCCGCAGGTGGCCTGCGACCGCCTCATCACACTGGCGCGCGAGGCAGGAGGGCACGACAATATCTCGGTGGCGATCCTCGTCATGAGCACCCCGCACGAGTCCACGTCCGCCGGTATGCGCGAGACACGCGCCATCGAGATCCCCCAATGATCGGAAGCACCGTCGGCAACTATCGCATCGTCGACCGCCTGGGCGATGGTGGCATGGGTGCCGTGTATCGCGCGGTCGATCAGATGCTCGACCGCGAGGTGGCCATCAAGGTGCTGCGCCCCGAGCTGGCGAAGAACGCGGCGCTGATCGAGCGGTTCCGACTCGAGGCGATCGCCCTCGCCCGCCTGAACCACCCGCGCATTGCCACGCTGCACGGGCTGGAGAAGCACGGCGAGTCGTTCCTGATGATCATGGAGTACGTGCGCGGCGAGACGCTCGAGGCCATCGTGCAGCGTTCGGGGCAGCTGGCGTGGAACCGGGCCGCCGAGCTGTGCGCCGCGACGCTCGACGCCCTCGATCACGCGCACGACAAGGGCGTCGTGCATCGCGACATCAAGCCGGCGAACATCATGCTCGCCAGCAACGGTGCGGTGAAGGTGATGGACTTCGGCATCGCCCGCCTGGTGGGCAAGAGCCGGCAGACCCAGGTGGGGCACGCCGTGGGGACGCCGATGTACATGGCGCCGGAGCAGCTGCGCGGCGAGGAGGTGGACGGGCGCACCGACCTGTACGCCACCGGTGCCGTGCTGTTCGAGCTGGTCACCGGGCGCATGGCGTTCGAGGCAGACTCGGACTACGCGCTCATGATGAAGCAGCTGAACGATCCACCGCCAGCCGCAAGCGCGGTGGTGCCCGGTGTGCCCGCGGCCATCGACGACATCATCGCCCGGGCGATGGCCAAGCGGCGTGAGGACCGCTTCAAGGACGCGACCGCCTTCCGCGAGGCGCTGGAACACGCCATCGCCTCGTTCAGCACCCCGACGCGCCGCACCCCGGTGCCGGCAGAAACTCGGCTGGCCGCGCCTGCGAGCAGTGCATCCCAACCGGATGCGATGCAGGCCACCGCCGAACACGGGCTCACCCCGCCGGGCGGGATCGCCGCGACGCGACTTGCGTCGCCGGCAGGGTCGCAGGCTGGCTCGCAGGCTGGCTCGTCAGCTGGGTCGCCTTCCGCAGCGCCCGCCACCCGACTCGTGGACGAATCGGCCGCTGCCGCGACTCCCGAGACGCGACTGATGAGCGAGCCACCCATCGCGTCCGCGCATTCCGAACATGCGGGCGGCGTGAACTCATCGCCGGCGCACGTCGCGTTTGGGGGACGCACCAACACCGCGTTGCTGCGCGACTGGCGCACGTTCGCCATCGCCGGGGCGCTGCTGGTGTCGGCGGGACTTGCCGCACGCACGCTGCGTCCGGGTCCTGAGCCCGGGCGTCGTGACCTGCCGCCCTCCCCCGACACCGCCGTGATCGCCACCGCCGATCCGCAGCGCACGGCGGACAGCGCCGGAATGGTCGCGCTCTCGCCGGCGCGCGGCGAGAACGCCGCCTCGCTCATCCTGAATCCTCCCGCGCAAGGTGGCGCTGACCGCCCCCTCGTCCCCCGCGATCCGGTCCCTCCCCCGCCACGCGACGTGGCGGCGGTGACACTCGCGATATCGGCGCTCAGCCACCCGGTGGCGATGTCGGCACACGCACACCGCCCGTGACCCGCGAGCCCGTCAAGGACGTCGTCCCGCCGCCGCCGGTTCGGGACGACCCGCCCCGCCCCCCCGTCGTCGCCGAAGAGAGCGAAGCCGAGGCGCTGGCAGGGATCCGCGATGCAATCAACGGCGCCGCGTCCACCTTGAGCGGAGGAAATACCAGCGTCGCGGCGTCGTTGCTGGGCGGAGCGGTGCAGGAACAGTGGATCGCCCTCATGAAGGAGGGGCGCGTCTCGATGTCGCCCAGTGGAAGCCCCGACGTGCAGCGCCAGGGCTCGCGCGCATCTGCGACGTTCGCTGCCGACGTCAACGTGCGTTCACCGTTCGGGGCCAATCGGCGACGCAGCGCGCGATTCTCCGCCGACCTCCAGCGCAGCGGCGGGGCGTGGCGCGTCGTGAGCCTCCGTCCGATCGGCGGGTTGGAGCTGAAATAGGGACCGAGCGCCGGTCTTCGCTCGCGCCGGTGCTCGCTCGCGCCGGTCCTCGCTCGCGCCCGGCCGCCCGGGTCGCCATAATGGGCCGGAGCCGCACCGCCTAATGGGTAGGCGACCCCTTTCGCGTGGAGGAATTCCCGATGGCCACATCGCCCGAGGAGCAGCTCGCCGCCATGGTCGCCTCGCTCAAGGAGAAGACCGGCACGTCACTCGAGCAGTGGTCGGCGCTGGCCTCGGCGAGCGGCAAGGCAAAGCACGGAGAGATCGTGGCCTGGCTCAAGGGAGAGCATGGGATGACGCACGGCTACGCCAACCTTGTGGCCCACACCACGCTCAAGTCCGATGCCGGCTCGAAGTCGGCCGCCGGCGACGACCTCGTGGCCGAGATGTTCGCCGGCGACAAGGCAGCGCTGCGCCCGATCTACGAGGTCCTGATGACAAAGATCCTCGCCTTCGGTACGGACATCGAGCAGGCGCCGAAGAAGGGGTACATGTCGCTGCGGCGCAAGACGCAGTTTGCCACCCTGCATCCGTCGACCAAGACCCGCTTTGACCTCGGGATCAAGCTCAAGGGCGTCGAACCGGCGGGACGTCTCGAGAAGGCCGGGAGCTGGAACGCGATGGTGTCGCATCGGGTGCGGCTGGAGAGTGTCAGTGACGCGAACGCCGAGGTGATCGGGTGGCTGCGGGAGGCGTACGACGCGGCAGGGTGAGCCGCGACGCACGCGCGCGGACGCACTGGCGACTGGCGAGCGCGTCCCGCAGGGTGCTTCTTCTCGGGGTGCCCCAATTCCCCGAGACCCGATACTCCGTGGTTGCGGCGCTCGGCAGCGCTGCGACGGCAGAGCGGGAGCGCGCCATCGAGTCGATTGCGAGCGTCTACCGCGACCCGATCATCGCGGTGCTGCGCCAGCGATGGCGGCTTGAGCCGGCCGACGCTGAGGACCTCGCGCATGATTTCCTGGCACATGCCCTGGATCGCGACTGGCTCCAACGGTACGACCGGTCGAAGGGACGCTTTCGCACGTTTCTCCGGAGCTGCCTGATGGCCTACGCCAGCACCGTGCACGAAGCGGACACGCGCCTCAAGCGCGGGGGCGGGGCACCGCACCTGTCGTTCGATCCCGCGCTGCACAGCCCAGCCGACACCGGCGACATCGCCGCGCTCTTCGATCGGGAGTGGGTGCGCAGCGTCCTCGCCACGGCGCTCGACGCGCTGCGTCTCGAGTGCGAGGCCGCTGGACGGCAGCTCACCTATCGCGTCTTCGTGGCCTACGACATCGACGGAGCGGAGCGCGACCCTCGCCCCGGCTACGCCGAGGTTGCCCGGCAGTGCGACGTGCCCGCGACCCAGGTCACGAACTATCTCAACTGGGCGCGCCGTCGGCTGCGCAGCCACGTACTCGACACGTTGCGCGCGCTCACGACCGACGAGGCCGAGTATCGCGAGGAGCTGCGCACGCTGCTCGGCATCGACCCCCCGTGACCTCGCTGAGCGACGCCGCCGTCCGGCAGCTGCAGGCTACGCTCGAGCTCCCCGACCCGGGCGACCGATACGAGGTGCGCGAGGCCATCGGTCGCGGCGGGATGGGGATCGTGTACCTCGCGTTCGATCACGCCCTCG
Organism: Gemmatimonadota bacterium; assembly: GCA_016704465.1. GTDB lineage: Bacteria > Gemmatimonadota > Gemmatimonadetes > Gemmatimonadales > Gemmatimonadaceae > SCN-70-22. The sequence continues at coordinate 131,740 of JADJAD010000001.1, forward strand.
GCCGCGAGGTGGCGCTCAAGGTGGTAACCGGCGCGGGAGACTCGGCCGATCTCGCGGCGCGACTGTCGCGCGAGGCACAGGTGCTCGCGCGACTCGAGCATCCCGGAATCGTCGCGATCTACGACGTGGGCGTGCTCGCTGATGGACGCCCGTTCTACGTCATGCGACGCGTGCGTGGCGAGACGTTCGCGCACGGCGCCGCCTCGCGCGGCCGCGGCGAGCAACTCCGGCTCTTCCTGCAGGTGTGCGACGCCGTGGCGTTTGCCCACGCGCGCGGCGTGATCCACCGCGACATCACGCCGAGGAACGTCATGGTCGGAGAGTTCGGCGAGGTGCTGGTGCTCGATTGGGGCGTGGCGCGACTGATGGACGCGCCTCGTGCGGTCCCCACCGATCCGTTGCCTGCGCCCGACGCACACGCCGAGTCCTCCGTTTCCTCGATCGACCGACCCGCGACCGCCCCCGGTGCCGCGCGCACGGGCGATGGCGTCGTGATCGGCACGCCAGGTTTCATGCCGCCCGAGCAGGCCGGGGGCGCCGCCCGCGAGGCCGACCAGCGCGCCGACGTCTTCGGACTCGGCGCGACGCTGCGCGACGTGCTCTCGGCCAACGGAACGGCGCTGCCTCGACCGCTCGCTGCGATTATCCGACGCGCGACGGAAGGACTGCCTGCCGATCGATACCCGAGCGCCACCGCCCTCGCCGCCGACGTGCGCCGCTGGCTGGACGGCGTGCCAGTCGAGGCCTATCGCGAAAACGTGTTCGAGCGCGCGGCCCGATTGTATGCGCGCAACCGTCCGCTCGTCCTCCTGCTGTTCGCGTACGCCGTCGTGCGCGTGATCGTGCTTTGGTGGCGCGGCATCTAGGCCATCTCGGCCAGTCGCCGCGCCCACCGCCCTCCCGCGTGTAATGGGCTCGGGCCGCGACGCCTAATGCTCCTGTGTCCCACTCCTTGCTCGATTCTCCCGCTCCCTCCCTTCCTCCCTCCCCCCCTCGCTCACATGAACAAGCCATTGCTTGGACTCGCCGCCGGCGGCGTGCTCGGCGTGCTCGACGGCCTCACCGCCCTCGTCTCCGCTCCTGAGGTCGCCCCCGAGATCCTCACGATCGTCATCGGCTCCATGGGCAAGGGGCTCATGGCCGGGATCTTGATCGGCTGGTTCGCGCGCAAGGTGAACAACCTTGGCATCGGGGTCGCGTTCGGCCTGGCGATGGGGGCCCTGTTCGCGCTGCCGTTCGCGTTAGGCACGGACCCCACCACGGGAAAGGTCTACTTCTGGGAGATCCTCATCCCCGGGGCCCTGGTCGGATTGATCGTGGGATACCTCACGCAGCGATACGGCGAGCGACCGCGCGCAACGTGAGGCGTTGCACGCCCTGCCCTCGTCACACGGAGTTGTCGATGCGTCGCTGCCAGACCGCGCGTTGCCACGCCTCATGGCAGCGCCGTGACTGGTGCGTGTCCAGGTGGTTGCGACCGTCGAGCAATCTCGCGATCGCCTGGTCGGTCGCCTCGCCCAGCGATTCGTGCGTGGCGGGTAGCAGGTGACATGTCCGCACTCGTATGAAGCGCAGGATCGTCCGCGTCTCTTCCCGCGCGCGTCGGCGCGCCACCAGGCCGTGATGTACTTCGTGGAGCCACGTACGATCGGGGTGCGACGACTCCTCGGCGATCAACGTGCCGGCGATGGCCTCATCGAGCCACCCTCCGCGCTCGGGCCGACTCGCAAGCCACGCAATCACGCGGGCTTCGGGCGCCTGGTGGGGGAAGATGCCTGGCCGAACGCCGGGCAGCAGCTGGAGGTGGGCCGCCTCGTGCGACGTGAAGACACCGTCACGCTGACGCATCGAGAGCTCGATCGCCCCGGCCGAGCGCAGGGCACCAACGAGCGTCTCGAGCGTGAGAAGGGCGAGCGCCTTGGCGTTGACGCACCGATGCGACGATACGACCCGCCACCCGCCCCATGCCTGTGGCGGGCGAGAGGGCAGCAGGCGATCCGCGAGGACGGCAGCGACTTCGGTGGGCGAAAAGCCTGCGAGCTGCACCTGCGTCGTGGGTGCGTCTGCGGTGCGAAGGTCGCTCCCGGCGCTGGTGGTGGTGCCCATGTCAGCTTCTCGGTGGGAAAGGTCCCGGAGGTCGCGCGCGCGCGACTGCTCGTTGCTGCGCCCTGAACCGCGCCCGTTCATCGCTCGCTCGGCGCCTGCATACGCTCCTGCGCGGCTTCACAACGCGCCCACACTTCGCCAGGGATCGAGGCGCGCGCCTGTCGCGCCAGCGCCAACGCGTAGGCGTGCCACGGATTGGGCTGCCAGGCAGCCACTTCGTACAGCTTTCCCTCGCTGGTGAGGCGGAACGACGGCGAGCTGCCCCCGACCGGGACATCGCCGTCCTCTCGGGGGCCGGGCGCCGACCGGAGCGGCGCAGCAAGGTCCCACAGCACGTCGAGCGTCACACTGTCGATCGCGAACTTCTCAACGATGATGAGCGAATCGGCGGGCGAGTAGCCTGGACGATACGTCAGCTCCGCGACGCCGCGTCCGTCGAAGCGCAGGTCGTAGTCGTAGTGATAGACGGGCGCGAGAGCCCCCGTCCCGTCGTGCACCACCAACGCGAAGTCGGCCGGGCGTGCCCCGGGCACACTAAGCGACGACAGAGTGCCCAGCACGACTTCGCCGAGCGGGGGAGGAGCGCAGCAGGGGCGCGAATACCAGCGCCAGGCCTCATAACCAACGCCGAGCAGGGCAGCGAGCAGTGCGAACTTCACGAGCTGGGCGGTCTTCGGCATCGGACGAGACAGTGCAGGGGACGAGCGGGATGCTCTTACCCTTTCACGCGCAGAAACGCCTTCTGAGGGCTCACCCCGCTGGCGCGCTCCCCACTCAGCCAACACGTTGTCAGTACTCCCGTCCCCCGTCTCCCGTCTCCCGTCCCCCGCGTCCCGCCCGTGCCCACTCGCCTCTTCCTCCTATTCCTGCTCGCCGCCTCCGCGCTCCCGCTCGCTGCGCAGACTCGTCCTGCCACCGATCCGCTGGCCCGGGAGATCGAGACCCGCATGACCGACGTCATGCCCAAGGTCATCGCCTGGCGACGCGACATTCATCAGCACCCCGAGCTGTCGTTCGAGGAGACGCGCACGGCGGCGCTGGTGGCGGCGCACCTTCGCGCGCTGGGACTCGAGGTGCAGGCCCCGGTCGGCAAGACCGGCGTGGTCGGCATCCTGCGTGGCGGCAGGCCAGGCCCGGTCGTGGCGCTGCGGGCCGACATGGACGCCCTCCCCGTGACCGAACAGGTCGACCTGCCGTTCAAGAGCACGGTGCGCACGATGTACAACGGCTCCGAAGTCGGCGTGATGCACGCGTGCGGCCACGACAACCACGTGGCGATCCTGATGGGAGTTGCCGAGGTGCTGACCGGGATGAAGCCGCGCATTCCGGGCACCGTGAAGTTCATCTTCCAGCCAGCAGAAGAAGGCTTGGGTGGGGCCAAGGCGATGATCGCCGATGGTGCGCTGGAGAACCCCCGCCCGTCGGCAATCTTCGGGTTGCACGTCTTCCCCGGCGAGTTGGGGTCGATCAGCACCCGCCCCGGCGGCCTGCTGGCGGCCGCCGACGGTCTCAACATCATCGTGAAAGGGCGACAGACGCACGGCTCGGCGCCGTGGTCCGGCGTTGACCCGATCATCGTCTCGGCGCAGATCCTGCTGGGGCTGCAAACGATCGCCAGCCGGCAGATCAACGTGACGGCGGCGCCCGGGGTAATCACCGTCGGCATGATCCAGGGCGGCAACCGCGGCAACATCATCCCGGACAGCGTGGTGATGGTCGGGACGATACGCACCTTCGACGCGGCGATGCGCGCCGAGATTCACACGCGCATCAAGCGCACTGCCGAGAGCATCGCCCACTCGGCCGGCGCCACCGCCGAGGTGTCGATTGCCACCGGGGGCCTCATCACGCAGAACGACGCGACGCTGCTCGACCAGATGACGCCCACCCTGCAGCGATCGGCAGGCAACGGCGGATTTCGGATCGTGAACCCGATCACCGGCTCCGAGGACTTCCCGGAGTTCACGCGCGACATTCCCGGCGTCTTCTTCATGCTCGGCGGCTCCCCGACCGGCTCCGACCCCGCGACGCAGCCGGCCAACCACTCGCCGCTCTTCTTTGTCGATGAGGGCGCGCTGCCGACGGGAGTGCGCGCGCTGGCCAACCTCGCGGTGGACTACCTCAGGAAGAGCGGTGTCGCGCAGTAGGAAGCGGCCGGCAGACGGGGGAGCACCGCGCGATTGCCGGTCATCTCACAAAGAGTCGCCGGTCGCGCCGGCGCGCCGCGCCGGCCGTGGGCCGTTGACCATTTGAGAGATGACCTTTAGCGCCCCTGCTCCGCCCTGCGCTTCAAGTCGGCGGCGAAGGTGTCGAATGCCGGCTGCAGGTCGGGGATCGACTTGGTGATCAGCGGCGCCAGCAGCCCCGTGAACTCTTCGCGCATCGAGAACTCCACGACACCGTCCTGCTGCGGCGTGAGGGTGAACGTTCGACGGCCGCTAAACAGCCCCAGCGGCATTCCGCCGCTCCACACCATGCGGCGCGGCGCATCGAACGACTGCACGGTCAACGGGAACGCCCGCCCCTTTGCCGCGCTCGCGTGCACCGTGATGCGCTCGCCCGGCGCAACCTGTCCGTCGACACGGTCCACGGTGGAGTTCCACGTCGGATAGTCCGCAGCGTTGGTCAACAGGGACCAGATGACCTCGGGCTTCGCCTGGATCATCGTCTTCGTCGCAAAGAATTTCATGGACGCAATGGTAACGTGGTCGTTACCAATGTGCAATACACTGCACGGCGACGAGTCCCATCAACCAGCGATGTCGCCCGCGCGACCGGCCGCCACTTCCAGGGCGGCAAGTACGCGCTGCCAGGCCGCCACATAGCGGTGGACGCGTCCCTCCCAGAGCGCCTCGCTCGCCCCTGTCGGGCTGTGCGTGACCTCGACGACGGTGCCGTCGGCCACCTGCTCGAAGCGAACCTCGACCCGCGTCGGGTGCGCCGGCCCGGTGGCGACGTAGAAGTCGAGCAACAGGAACCGCGGCGCGTCCCACTCCAGCACTAGACCCAGCTCCACTTCCCGACCATCGGTGGCTCGCTCGAAGAAGCGCCCTGTCTCCTGCAGGTGCAGGGTGCTCGCTCGGTCGCCGAGGTGACGATTCTCTGGCGGCCACCACTCACTGATTCCGGTGGTGAAGAGCTCGAACGCTGCCTCCAGGGAGAGCGCGAGCTGCACGGAGTGCCGGATCATCGCCGCGATAGCTCCTCGAGCCGCTGCAGGGCGGTCCCCCAGAAGCTGTCCACGAAGTCGCGCACCGGGGCGAAGCCCTGCAGTCGCACCGTGTAGAGGTTGCGCGTCCCCTCGTCCATCGCATGCACGAGTCCTGCCTCCTGCAACACGCGAAGGTGCCGTGACACCGCAGGTCGGCTGATGGGAAATCGTCGCGCAATGTCGCCGACCGACTGGGGAGCGGCACGCAGCGCATACAGGATCTTGCGGCGGACCGGGTTGCCGAGAGCATCGAGGGCGTGCGTCATGCGGTAACGATAGCGTTACCGTACGACGATGCCAATGGTGGGTGCACCAGCTCGCGACCGATAGCGCTCCGCGCGAGATCCCCGGCGTCTGCTTCGTGCTCGGCGGTTCCCCGAAGGGCGCCGTTCCGGCGACCCAGCCGGCGACCCAGCCGGCGAGCCAGCCGACGACCCTACCGGCGAATCGGTCCCCGTTCTCCCTCGACGATGCAGGAACGCTGCACGTTGGCGTGGGCGCGCTGGCGAACCTCGCGTTCGACTACCTGCGGAAGGGAGGAGTGGCGCCGCAGGACGCAACAAGAGCCGGGAGGTTGCCCCCCCGGCTCTTGTCTTCTCGTCTACTCGGCCTCCCGTCTTCTTCTACTTGAAGTTCGGGTTGTTGTCTCGCTCCTGGAAGGGAAGCGGATAACACGTCTGGGTGCCGACGGTGCCGAGATTCGGCCTCCAGTAGGCAGAGCCGGCGACCGGGACGTAGCGCGATGCGGCGATCGGTTGCCGACGGAAGTCGGCGAGCCGCATGCCTTCGAGCCAGAAGTCGAAGCCTTTCTGGTCGAAGAGTTCGCGCAGCACGCTGGCGGCGTTCACCGGCCCGCTGTAGTCGGGAAGCGAAACCGACCGACGCTGGCGGTTGATCAGCACCAACTGCTGCGCCATGTCGCCCGATGCCTCGACGGCGATGTACTCCGCCTCGAGCTTCGATGCGAGCCTGATAGGCGACGCATAGCCAGTGTACTTCTGCTGAATCACGTAGGCGCCCGCGGCGGCATCCCAGGCGTTGTACGGATGCTGTCCCGGGGGGAGCCACTTCACGCGCGGGTCGGTCGTCTGGTAATAGGGCGGCACGCTGATCACGCTGCGATCAACGGTGCCACGCCAGAGCGCGTTCGAGAGTCGCACCCGATTGGCCAGGTCGTCCTGGAACGTGAGCATGAACGTGAAACCATCGGGCACGGCGTTCGCGTCGATGAGGGCTCCAGCCTTGTCGCCCTTCTGCAACTTGGCGCGTGCACGACCAACCAGGGCCGTGCGGGCAAGCGCGACACCAGCGGCGGAGGCGTTTGCCGTCCCGACCTCCATCCCCTTCGTGAACCAGAAGACCGCGGAGTCCAGCATCTGCGCGTTGTTCAACTCTGGCCCCGACGACAGCGTTCCCGTGCAGAAGTCAGTCGCCAGGAAGAGCATCGCGTAGGCGCGGAACGTGGCCGCCCGGGCGATGTTGATGTTCGTCGTGGGTGTCGGGAGTTCGAGGTCGAGCATCAGCTTGGCCGAGGCGGCGGCGAGCGACATGTCCCGCCACTGGGCAAAGGCCTGGCCGTTCAACTCCGAGACCTCGCGCCGCCCGAACTCGTTCTGGGCGCCGCTGGTCTCCATGATGTACGTCTCGCCCGTGAAGTGCGAGCTGAACTGAATGAAGGTCCCCACCGCAGTCGCAAAGTTCTGCTGGACCGACGCCGACAGCGAGCCGGCGCTCGACGCGCCATCGACCTCGGCGGCGTCGATCACGTTGGGATTGGTGACCTTGAAGAAGTCGTTGGCGCAGGCGGTCGCGCTGATTGCGAGCGCCATGCCGATCACGGTGCGCGGAAACGCGCGTTGGAACATCGTCATTTTGATCTCCTGGCGCGTTAGAAGGTGAAGTCGAAGCGTAGCGAGGCGCGACGCGGCTGCGGAAGGGAGAAGAAGTCCTCTCGATCGAATGCGGCGTTCTCGGCGATGACCTCCGGATCGGGTCCCTCGTACTTGGTCCAGAGCTTGAGATTCTTCACGGCGAACGTCACCGATGCGTTCTGGGCCACGTTCCCAAAGCGGCTGAGCAACCTCTTGGGAATGAAGTACGACGCCGAGAGTTCACGGAATCGGACGAAGTCACCCCGTTGCAGGTACGCTTCAAACACGTCGCTCGTCGTCGCCGAGGCACCGGTGAGCGTGACAAACGCTGGCGTGCCGGGCGTGTCGTTGCCATACCGACGCAGCCGCTCGCGCCGCGACAGCACGTTGGGGTCCAGCCGGCGATTGCTGTGGATCAGGAGCGTTTCGGTGTAGTAGTCGCGAAAGTTGTGAACGATAAAATCACGCTTCGCATCGACCGATGCCGTGATACGCAGATTCTTGAACAGCGTGACCGTGTTGCTGAGGTTCCACTCGAGCGTGGGGTAGAGGTTGCCGACCGGTTCGAGCGTATCGCTGACCGTCACCACACCCGTCGCCTCGTTGATCGACTTGATCCGCTTGCTGACATACACGCCAAGCTGTTCACCCTGTATGGCACGGTTCGTGTTTCTCGAGAGGGAAAACGGTGCGACCCCGCCCAGGTCGGTCAACTCGTTGTGCAGGGTGTTGCCGCCGGCGCGAAACGTCCACGAAAAATTGTTGAGCTCCACGGCTGTGACGTTCACCGCCAGCTCAAGCCCGCTGTTGAGCACCTCGCCGACGTTGGCCAGCGGATTGGTGTTGAACCCGAGCGACGGCGGAATCGGCTTGGCGATGATGAGGTCGGTCGTCTTCTTGTTGTAGTAGGTCAGCTCGGTGCTGACCCGATCGTTCCAGAAGCTGGCATCCAGCCCAGCTTCGATTTCCGTGCCGCGCTCGGGGCGCAGGTCGGCGTTGCCGGGGTTACCCGGGTTGGCGCCGGCGGAGGTCGTCCCGGTGATGTTGAACGGTGCCGAGACGAGCGTCGTCAAGGCGGCCCCTGGTGCTGGCGAGCGTCCCGTGGTTCCCCATGACGCGCGCACGCGCAACGAGTTCACGAGCTTGGTGAGTGGCTCGAAGAATGGTTCCTCCGACACGGTCCAGGTCGCCCCGAACTTGGGGAGCACGAACGCCTGGGCGTCGGCGCCGAACGCCGAGTTCTTGTCGATGCGCACGGCGGCCTGCACGAACGTCCGGTTATTGAGGCCGACCTGTAGCTGGCTGAGGTAGCCGACCTGCGTCTGCTCGGTAAAGAAGCTCCCGCCGCTGGTCGTGGCCGCTGACGTGATGGACCGGTTGGCGTTTGTGACGAAGCCGACGCCCTGCGAATTGGTCGTCGTATTCTCGGTCGAGATCACCTGCATGCCGAACGAGAGGTTTGCCTCCCACTGGCTCTGCGCCCCGTACGTTTGCCGCACGTTGCCGAGGTAGTCCACCGACAGGCGCTGCGCCGTGCGCGACGCCTGGGTGTTCTGGCCAGAGTTGAGCAGAGCCGGCGTGTAGCGCGCGCTGTCGTTCTTCGGGAAGAATTCGGCCTGCCGGTCGGCGGCCAGGTCGGCGCCCACCGTGAGCCGATTCGTGAACGAGGAGAACGGCACGTAGTTGACCGTCAATGACGGCAGCACGCGATAGGTCAGCATTTGATTGTCGATCGCCGCCAGCGCGTCTTTGTGCCGGTTGAAGCCGAACCAGCCGTCGGCGCTGTTTTCCGGAGTGTCGGTGCGCGTGAGCGGGGAGCCAAGCATGCCGCCGGCGATCCACCCGAAGACCGAGTTGTCCAGGTTGGGGAGCGAGGTGCGGTTCTGCGTGAGCCCCAGTCCGGCGTCGATCGTGACGCGCGAGTTGGGGAGATAGTTGAAGTTCGTGCGCATGTTGTAGCGATCCTGGCTGCTGTTCGGCAGGGTGCCGGGCGCCCCTTCGCGACCGAGCGACAACACGTAGCCGTAGTTCTGGCCGCCGCCGCGAGCGCTATAGCCGACGGTATAGTCCTGACCCGTGCGAAACGCCCCGACACGCTTGAGCGGATTGTCGCTCACCAGCGTCCCGACCGCCTGGCCGCGGCAGAGCGGATTCCTGCTGGTGGGTGCCACGAGTGCCGCCGTGCAGTTGCCGTAGTTATCGGGGACGTCGTAGTTCTGGTCGGTACTACCGCCCTCGACTCGCAGCGTCTGCGTAAAACGATTTGCACCCGGGCGTCCCTTCTTGGTGATGATCTGGATCACCCCCGCCGACGCGTCGGCGCCGTACAGCGTCGCCGCCGCCGGCCCCTTCACCACCTCGATGCTCTCGATCTCGTCCGGGCTCAGGTCGTTCATGCGATCGTACGCCTGCCCGGAAACGTTCCCGTTGATGAAGCCCTCGTTGATGCGGACGCCATCCACGAAGAGCAGGGGTTGGTTGGAGAGGTTGATCGACGAGGCCCCGCGGATACGGATCGTCTTGGCCGATCCGATGACGCCGGAGTTCGCGTTCACCGAGACGCTCGGACTGCGCGACTGCAGCAGCTCGCCGATCGTCTTGATCGGGGCATCCTTGACGATCTGATCGGCCGCGATCGACGCCACCTGCGCCGATTGCGCCCGACGCTCCTGGTTCCCGGCCGTGCCGGTGACCACGAGTTCGGAGAGGGTCACGAGCGACGCGCTCAGCTTCACGTCGTGCGTGAGGGTCTGGCCGGCGTCGACGCGCACGGTATCGCGCGTCGCGCGGTAGCCGAGGCGGAAGATCGCCAGGGTGACGCGTCCCGGCGAGACGTTGACCAAGCGGTAGTCACCGGTCGAGTTGCTCAGGGTGACCAGCGCCGTACCGGGGATCGTGACGCGTACGTCGGACAACGGCAGGTTCGTGGCGACATCCGTAACCTTACCGGCGATGGTCCCGGTCTGCGCGAGCATATCGCCTCGCGATAGCGACAGCGACAGCGCCAGTAGCAGGGACCCAAACCAAACAACGCGCATCTGCATCTGCTCCTCCTATTTGAACGGGGAATGTTGCAGGCCTCCCGCTGGAGAAGCGTGCGCTTTCCAACGCCAAACACGATTTCGTCTTGCTATCCAACGGGCAGTTTCGTGCGGGCTGAATCGAGAATCGTTGTGATCGAGACCAGTCTCGAGGGCCGTAGCGATAGCCAAGAGGGTCGAGTCGTCATATGATGGCACGGCTCAGAACGTGTCAAGGGTCTTTCGGTCACCACCGAGACAGAATGAGCCGAGTTCACGACCCTGCTCGTGCTCTCACCTCGAATGGAGCGTGCCATGTCTGCCCCCCTGTTCGCCGATGCGCAGGCGTTTCGCACGCCGCGCCCGCATCGCACACTGCAAAGCCACGGTCTCGCGCGACGCGATACTCCAGTGGTTGTAGCGCCGTTTCGACGACCATCGCGCGTCACGCCGACGCTCGTGTGGCTCATGGCGGGAATCGTTGCCACATGGCCGCACGCACGGCCGCTCGACGCGCAGGCGACGAGCACTGCCGTCCCAGCGCCGTGGGACGTGACCGCGGCGCAGGGCAGGACGCGCACGATCAGCTTCACCACCGACGAGGGGACGTGGCTCTCACCCGATGTGTCGCCAGACGGTCGCACGATCGCCTTCGACATGGTCGGCGACATCTGGACCGTGCCGATTGCCGGCGGGACCGCTCGCTCGCTCACGGCGTCGGCTGGCATCGCGCTCGACTTCCACGCGTCGTTTTCACCCGAAGGCGCGCAGATCGCCTTCATCTCGGACCGAGATGGCCAGAACAACATCTGGGTCATGAACGCCGATGGCTCGAATCCACGACAGGTCTCACGCCAGCGCGAGAAGCGGATGGCGCTCCCGACCTGGACGCCCGATGGCAACTACATCATCGCGCGCACCGGCGGCGACTCCAATAACGACGGGCGCGGTGAACTGTGGATGTGGCACGTGGACGGCGGCACCGGCGTGCGCCTGACGAGTGACTCGCTGAACGCTTCGTGGCCCGAAGTCTCGCCCGACGGTCGCTTCGTGTTCTTCGAGGAGATCGTCAGCATTCCGGGCGACCGAAACCCGGCGCGCGGACTCTATCAATTGCGCCGACTCGACCGAGAGACCGGTCGCATCGCCGAAATCACCAATGGCGTGGGCCCGCTGCAGGACGGCGGAGGGGGACGCCGGTCGAGCGGCGGGACAATCGCCCCCGCGATCTCACCCGATGGCCGGTGGCTCGCCTTCGCCCGCCGCATCGCCGACGGGACCCAAATGGTGGCCGGCCACGAGTACGGCCCCCGCACCGCCCTCTGGTTGCGAGACCTCCAATCCGGCGCCGAGCGTTTGGTGATGGATCCAATCACCCCGGATGTGCAGGAGCGCAACAACATCGGCGCGCTCCCTCGGTACAGCTGGATGCCGGATGGCCGTTCGATCCTGATCCCCGAAGGGGGAAAACTGCGCCGCCTCGACATCGCCAGCGGCAACGTATCGACCATTCCCTTCTCGGCGCGCGTCGAACAGGTGATCTCGGAACAGGCGAACACGCCGATCCGGGTCGCCGACGGGCCACTCGACGTGCACATGCTGCGCTACCACACCGCCTCGCCCGACGGGCGTGTGCTGGCATTCGTCGCCGTGGGAAAGATCTGGTTGAAGGAGCTGCCGAACGGCACGCCTCGCCGTCTCACCGCCGCAGACTTCGCCGCCGACGAATACGCCCCCGCATGGTCGCCCGACGGGCAATGGCTGGCGTACACCAGTTGGTCGGACGTCGATCACGGCCACCTGTGGAAGATTCCGCGGGCCGGGGGCACGCCGGTACGGCTCTCGCAGGTGCCCGGGATGTACCTGAATCCGACGTGGTCGCCCGATGGCGCACGCCTGGTCGTCGCGCGCGGCACCGGCGAGATGCTGCGCGGACGGATGCCGTCCGACGAGGTGTCGTTCACCCTCGAGTCCGTGCCTGCAGCTGGCGGCGCGGCCCAGCCGATCGTCGAGGTCACCAGTCGCGGCGGCAAGGTCGTGGCGCCGAAGTTCGGCCCCGGCGGGCGCATCTTCTACCTCGAGACGTCGCGCGGGAGCGGGGCGGTGCTGCGCTCGGTGCGGCCCGACGGCCTCGACGAGCGGCGCCACATGATCCTCGACGCGGTGGACGAGGCGTCACCCTCGCCCGACGGCAAGTGGCTGGCCTTCTCGCGCGGTGACAACCTGCACCTCGCCCCGCTCCCCTGGCCCGGGGTGGCTGGCGAGCCGTTGCACCTCACGGTCGTGTCGCCACGGGTGACGGTGCGGAAGCTGAGCCTCGACGGTGGGAACTTCCCGAACTGGATCGGGCGCAGCGTGGTCGAGTGGGGGAGCGCAAACGGCTACTTCCGCCATCACCTGGACTCGCGCGTCACCGACAGCATTCCGGTCACGCTGCAGGTCCCGCGAGCGGGCGCGCGCGGCACGATGGCCTTCACCGGCGCGCGCCTGGTCACCATGGACGGCGACCAGGTCATCGATCGTGGCGACCTGGTGATCGAGAACGGGCGCATCACCGCGGTGGGAGCGAGCGGCACGGTGACGATCCCCGCGGGCGCGCGGCGCATCGATGCCGATGGCGCGACGATCATCCCGGGGCTGGTCGATGCGCACAAGCACACCACGCGTGAGGGGCGCGACCTCCTGTCGCAACAAAGCTGGGAGATGGCGTCGAACCTGGCCTTCGGCATCACCACCGCGCTCGAACCCTCGGGGACCCCGGAGGCGATCTTCGCCATGGCCGAAGCGGTCGAAGCCGGCCGACAGGTCGGGCCGCGCATGTACAGCGCCGGGACGTCGCTCTCCAGCGGGACAGCAACACGGCGCGGAAGCGTCGAGACGCTCGAGGATGCCCGGCACGAGGTGGCGCGACTCAAGAGCTACGGCGCCCGCGCGATCAAGGAATACCAGCAGCGTCGCCGCGACCAGCGGCAGAAGGTCGTGATTGCCACGCGGGAGGCCGGACTGATGTCCACCTGCGAAGGCGACGCCGACCACCTGGAGTACATCTCGATCGCCATGGACGGCCACACGGGATGCGAACATCCGATCCTCACGCTGCCGCTGCAGCGCGACGTGACACAGTTCCTCGGACAGGCCGGCTTCTTCTACTCGCCGACGCTCAACGTCGGCGGCCCCGGACCATGGGGCGAGGACTTCTTCTACCAGGAGTCCGACATCTGGAAGAACCCGAAGCTCCAGCGCTTCGTCCCGCCGCTCTGGCTCTATCCGCACACCCAGCGCCGCACGATGCGCCCGCTGACCACATACCCGTTTCCCATCGTTGTGCAGGGCGTCGCCGACATCGTTGCCGCTGGCGGATTCGGCACGATCGGCGCCCACGGCCAGCTGCAAGGCATCGATTCCCACTTCGAGCTGTGGCAGATGGCGGCGGCCATGACGCCACTGCAGGCGCTGCGCACCGCCACCCTCTTCCCCGCCAAGTTCATCGGCGTCGACCGCGACGTCGGCTCCCTCACCGTCGGCAAGCTCGCCGACCTCGTCGTCCTGAACAGCAACCCGCTGGAGAACATCCGCAACACCACCGACATCCGATACGTGGTGAAGGGCGGCACGATGTACGACGGCAACACGCTGGATCAGCTGTGGCCGGACGCGAGGGCGTTTCCGAAGATGTTCTGGGACGGGAGGAAGTAGGGACGGGAGACGGGAGACGGGAGACGGGAGGTAACGGCAACATCAACTGCGGATAAGGAAGGGGCCCGGCCACCGGCCGGGCCCACTCCCGTCTCCCGTCTCCCGTCCCCCGTCCCCCGTCCCCTAGGAGACTACCTTCGGCTTGTCCTTCTTTATCTCCTCCGTCGACGGCTTCAACTCCTCCAGCCCTGCCGCCCGCAGGATCGCATTCAATTTCGGCAGGTGCTCGTCCATCGAGGTCTTGAGCGCCTTGATCTGCGTGTCGAGTTCGACCTTCAGCTCCTCGTATACGGCGAACGCCTGCTTCGTGGGACGATATTCACCCTGCCCCACGTAGCTCGCCACGCCGGCAATCTCGTTGTTGAGCTTGATCGGGAAGTTGAGCGGATCCTGGCCGCTCTCATTCCGCGTCTGGTAGACCTCCCGCTCGGCCGACGTGATCTCCGTCATCATGTTACCAGCGATCGACTTGAACTGCTCGGCCGGACTCCCGCTGAGCTTTCCTTCCCGGTCGGTCACGTTCCAGCGCATGTTGCGCACCATGCGCACGGCGTTGTTGGCCTCGCTCGTCTTGTCGCGAATGGCGATGAGCAGGTTGAACTGCGCCAGCAAGTCGGCGTCGGTCGCGGTGCCGCGCGGATCCTTCAGCACGCGCAGGGACTGCGACTGCGTCTCTCCATTCGCACTCAGGCGCACGGCGTAGGTGCCGGGAGGGGCGACCGGTCCGTTGGTCCCGGCGGCCCACATGATCAGGTTCTCGAAAGTGACGGCGTCGGGATAGCGCAGGTTCCAGGCGAACTGGTTGAGCCCCGCCTTGTTCGGGACGCGCGGGCGGCGGGCGCCGCCGCCAAAGCCGCCGCCACCCTGCCCTGCGGCGGGGGCGCGGGCCACGCGCTGGGCGCTGTCGCGCGCCATCCCGCTCCTCACAAGCGAGTCGACGCGCTCGGCACGCAGTTGCTCCTGGCGGACCGAGTCGGCGGCCGCTTCCGGGTCCATCTCGCTCGAGAACGACTGGATCACCGTTCCCTTGGCGTCCACGAAATCGAGCGTGACCTTCTGGTTCGGCGTCTTGAGCGTGTAGTAGACCACCGCCCCCGACGCCGGGTTGGCGCCGACCTGCGACCCGCCTCCGCCCCCGCCCCCGCCGCCGCCGCCACTCCACTGCGTGCGGTACGCATCCACCGGCTTGAACAGGTGTGCCCCCTTGTCGGCGATCGCCGGCGTGACCTGCCGCAGCGCCGAGATGTCGTCCATCACCCAGAACGAGCGGCCGTGGGTGGCCAGGATGACGTCGTTGTCCTTGATCGTGAGGTCGTGCACCGGAACGAGCGGCAGGTTCCGCTGCAGCCACTGCCAGTTCATCCCGTCATCGAACGAGACGTACACGCCGCGTTCCGTGCCGGCGAACAGGAGGCCGCGCCGTACGGGGTCCTCGCGAATGGTGCGGGCGAAGTGATCGGACTTGATCCCGTTGATGATCTTCGTCCAGGTCTTGCCGTAGTCGGTCGTCTTGAGCAGGATCGGCTGGTTGTCGCCTAACGCATACCGGTTGGCGGCAACGTAGGCGGTCCCCGCCGCGTAGCGCGACGGCTCGATGATCGAGATGCGGGTGAAGTCGCCGATGTCGCTCGGGGTGACGTTCTGCCACGAGACGGCGTTGTTGCGCGAGATGTAGATCAGTCCGTCGTCGGTCCCGGCCCACAAGAGCCCCGGGGTGACCGGTGACTCGTCGAAGGCGAAGATCAATCCATAGGTCTCGACGCCCGTCTGGTCCTTCGTGATCGGCCCGCCGGAGGGCCCCATCGTCCTGGGGTCGCGGCGCGCCAGCTCGGGCGAGACCGCCGTCCAGCTTTCGCCCTCGTTGAGCGAGCGGAAGAGCTGCGAGCCGGCGGCATACAGCATGTTGGGGTTGTGGCGCGAGAAGACGATCGGAAAGGTCCACTGGAAGCGGACCTTGATGTCCTCCGACGAGTGCCCCATCGGGTTGCGCGGGTAGACCGTCACGTCGCGCGTGAAGCCCGTGTTGCGGTCGCGCCGATCGAGGTTGCCGCCGTAGCAGCCGGCGAAGGTGACGTTCGGCTTGAGCGGGTGCGCGGCGATGTAACCGGACTCGCAACCGCCGGCGTCGTACCAGTCGCCGATCTCGATGGTCCCCTGCTTGCGCGAGGGGCCGCAGAGCGTGGAGTTGTCCTGCTGCGCCCCGCAGATCTTGTACGGCCACTCGTTCGTGGTCGTGACGTGGTAGAACTGCGACGTCGGGAACTCCTGTCCCGTCCACGCGCGGCCGGCGGTGAACGACACGTTGGCCCCGCCGTCGTTCCCGTTCACCATGCGCTGGTTGTCGTTTGGTGCGATCCACAGGTCGTGGTTGTCGCCGTGCGGCACCTGGATGGACTGCGGAAAGGTCTTGCCGCCGTCCACGGAGCGGTAGAAGCCCGTGTTGAGCGAGTAGACGATGTTGGTGTCCTTGGTGTCGGCGTAGATCTGCGAGTAGTACCAGGCGCGCTGGCGCAGCTTGCGTTCGCGGTTGATGTAGCTCCAGGTCGACCCGCCGTCATTCGACTTGTAGACGCCGCCCGAATCGTGCTCGATGAGCGCCCACACCAGCGACGGCTTCACCGGCGACACGGCCAGCCCGATCTTGCCCAGCACGCCCTGCGGCAGCCCACGCGCGGTCTTGACGAGGTTGGTCCAGCTCGCGCCGCCATCGGTCGACTTGTAGATGCCGGAGTGCACCCCGCCGGACGACATGCCCCACGGCGCGCGCCAGGCTTGCCACGCTGCCGCGTACAACACGTCGGGGTTGGTGACGTCCATCGCAATGTCCACCACGCCGGTGGAATCATTGACGAAGAGGACCTTGCTGAACGTCTTGCCGCCGTCGGTCGTCTTGTAGACGCCGCGCTCGGGCGACGACTTGAAGACGTCGCCCATGACGCCGAAGTAGGCGACATTCGGGTTGGTCGGGTGGATGCGAATGGTGGAGAAGTACTCGTTCCTGAAGCCGAGCATCTGCCAGGTGCGCCCACCGTCGGTCGTCTTCCATAGTCCGTCACCGCTCGACACGTTGCCGCGGATGTCCGTCTCGCCACCACCGACCCAGACCACATCGGGGTTGAGCGGGTCCACCGCGATGGCGCCGATGGTGCCTCCGAAGTACTTGTCGGTGACCGGCTGCCAGCTCATGCCGGCGTCGACCGTTTTGTAGACGCCGCCGCCAGTCGTCCCCATCCAGTACTCGAGCGGGCGCTGGACCGAGCCGCCGACCGCGACCGATCGCCCACCGCGAGCAGGGCCGATCTCGCGCCACTTGAGGGCGGTGAACAGCGAGCTGTCGACGACCATCGGGGCGGTCGGCGCCGGCTGCGGCGCCGTCGCACGCACCCCGGCCGGGCGGGTGACCTGGGCACCGGCTGGCGGAACGACCGCGAGCGGCGCGAGGGCGGAGAGGAGCACGAGGACGCGAGGGCGCCATCGGGGCTGGCACTGCGTCCGGACATATCTGGTCATCGGATCCTTGGGTTGGAGTGGAACTGATGCAGTCTACTGGGACTGTACGAAGTACGCAGGGGGTGGGGGGCTGGTGTTGGGGGACGGGGGACGGGGGACGGGGGACGGGGGACGGGAGATGACGCGCGTGGGCGCCGTTGTGCGCAATGGTGGGTGCGCGAAGCCGCATTGCCCCTCTCCCTCGCCCCAGGAGTTCCCATGACCGCCGTCGTCCGTCGCGCTACGCTGCTCGTCGCCCTCTCGGCCGCCCTCCCCGTGTTCGCGCACGCTCAGGGGACGGGCACGACCTCGCACTTCAAAGTCGGATATACCGACATCGGCCCAACGATCGGGCTCGGCGGTATCGGCGATGCTGGTATCGCCTTCGGCGGGCGCTTCGAGCGAGGCATCAAGGCCCTCCCCGACCTGGGCAATGGGGTGCTGGGCATCGAGGCGAGCGCCGACATCTGGACCTACAACAACCGGTTCGTCGGCACCGACTACGACTTCCGCTACGTCAACGTCGGGGTCACGGCCAACTACCACTTCGAGGTCAAGGGAAATCCGAAGGTCGATCCCTTCCTCGGGCTCGGGCTGGGCAACAGCAGCGTCAGTACCGACTTCGCCGGCGACTATTCGAGCGGCATCTATTTCATCGGGCGCGCCGGCGTCCGGTATTTCTACCGGCCGCGCCTGGCGCTGTACGCCGACGCGGGGGCCGGGGCCTCCACCCTCAACGTGGGGGTCACGTTCGGGCTCGGTGGCGGCAAGTAGCCACCGGGATGTAGCCAGCCGGGCATGTAGCCACCCGGGCATGTAGCCACCCGGGCATGTAGCCACCCGGGCCGGAGCCCGCGCCCTACTGCGCGGGCTTTGGCAGGTACTGCTCCCGTTCCGCGCGATATCGCGTCGCCGTCGCCGCGTCACCTAACGAGTCGAAGGCGATCGACAGGTCGAGCCGAGCCGCCTGCAGGAAGCTGACGTCGGGGCTGGCGATCTTCGCCACGATGGCGTAGCCACGCTCCGTCTCCGGGACGGCCGCCCGAAAGCGCCCACTGCGCAACAGACAGCGCCCCAGCTTGATGTAGCCGATGCCGGTGTTGAGGTGCTCGGGGCCCTGCGTCGCGATGTAGTGCGCGAGCGCCTGGCGATACAGCGGCTCGGCGCGGCGGAAGTCCTGCCGGTAGAGGTACGTGTCGGCCAGGTTGGCGGTCGCCACCCCGGTGCGATAGCTGCTCCCGGGATAGGCCTGCTGGTAGATCGACAACACCCGCTGGAAGGCCACTTCTGCCTCGTCGTAGCGCGACTCGCGAATGGCCAGGCTCCCCAACTCGTTCAGCGTGTTGGCGACATTCGGATGCGACGCGCCGAAGACGCGCTCACGAATGGCCAGCGACTGCTCAAACGCCTGCTTCGCTTCGGGCAGGCGGTTCTGCAGCAGCAGGGCGCGTCCGACGTACACCAGGTTGCCCGCCGTCTTGTAGTGCTCCTCGCCGTGGAACGCGACCGTCCGGGCGAGCGCGTCGCGAAAGTACTGCTCGGCCTCGGGATAGTTGCCGCGTTCCTGTTCGGTGGCGCCCAGGTTCATCAAGTCCTCGGCGACGCGCGGATGCCGATCGCCGAAGATCCGGCGCGTCATCGCCAGCACCTCGAGGTTGAGCGTGTCGGCGTGGTCGTAATCACCGGCATAGAAGCGGGCGCTGGCGAGTTCGCCCAGTGCGTCGAGCAGTTCGGTCGACTCGCTGCCTCGAGCGCGCAGCGTGGCGACGACGGAGTCGAGGACGGCGATGGCCGGCGCGTACTCCCCGCGCTCGGTGAGGGAGCGCCCCCGGGCGACGCGCGCATCGGCGGCGGCCATCGCCTGTCCCGGCATACGCTCGAGCGCACTGATCCCCTCGCGCAAGAGTGTGTCGGCTTCGTCGAACCGGGCCTGGTCGGTGCGCAGGTCACCCAGCGCCACGGCGGCCCGCGCCGCTTCCACGCTCCCGGGGCCGGCCAGGCGTCGCCATTGCGCCCGCCCCGTCTGCAGCAGCGAGTCGGCCTGGTCCAGGTCACCTAACTGGCGATAGATATTCCCCAGGGTCTGGTACAAGTCGGCCTGCACGGCCGGTTCGCGGTCCAGGGCGCGCGCCTCGGCGACGCCGCTCTGCAGGAGCGTCACCACGCGCAGCGAGTCAGCCGGTCCGGCGCCCTCGTCCCCGCCCTGGAACAGCCGCGTCATGAAGCCCTGGATGCGCTGTGCCCGCACCGACTCGAGCAGCGCCCGGTCGCGTGCCTGCGACAGGCGCACGGTATAGAAGGTCACGAGCGCGACGATCGCGACCAGGGCCGCGCTGCTCGCCGTGACCGCACGGCGGTTGCGTCGCACGAAGGTCGCGGCCCGGTAGCCCAGCGTGTCGGGACGGGCATCCAGCGGCTCGCGGGCGAGGAAGTGGTCGAGGTCGCGGATGAGGGCGTCGGCCGAGCGGTAGCGTCGGGCCGGGTCGGCGTGCATGGCCGTCAGGCACAAGACGTCGAGATCGGCCCATTCGGCACGGCTGGCCTGCAGGTGGTCGCGCGGCGAGCCGTCGCGCGCGCGGGCGGCGCGTACCGACGGTCGGACCGGCTCCCCCTTCAGGATCATCGCCTCGGCCTCGCCCGGGGTGCGATTGGAGAGGTCGAACGGCAGCTCCCCTGCCACCAGTTCGTAGAGCAGCACCCCTAACGAGTAGATGTCCGTCCGCACCCCGACCGGCTCGCCACGCACCTGTTCGGGGGCCGCATACGCCGGCGTCATCAGTCGCAGGCCGGTTCGCGTCACGTCGGCCGTGGCGCCGCCCTGGTCGAGCTGCTTGGCGATGCCGAAGTCGAGCAGCTTCACCGTGCCGTCGCTGCGCACCAGGATGTTCGATGGCTTGAGGTCGCGGTGGATGACCAGGTGCTGGTGGGCGTGCAGCACGGCCTCGCAGACGGCGCGCACCAGCGTTAGGCGGTCGCGCAGCGGCAGGCCACGCTGTCGGCAATAGTCGTCCAGCGCCTCGCCCTCGACGTACTCCATGGCGATCCATGGCATGCCGTCGGCCAGGGTCCCCGCGTCGAACAGGTGGGCGATGGACGGGTGGTGGAGCTGGGCCAGCGTGCGCTGCTCGGCGAGGAACCGCTCGCGACGCGCCGGGGAGAGCCAGGCGTCACGCAGGACCTTGATCGCCGCCACGCTGGAGAGGTCGTCACGGACGGCGCGGTACACCACCCCCATCCCCCCCTCGCCGATGAGGTCCGTGAGGCGGTAGGGGCCGAACGTCCCGGCGGGAAGCGGGGCCGAGCGGGCATCGGGGAGCAGCGCATGCGCCACCCGGGACACGTCGCCGTCCAGCAGGGGCGAGGGCTCGCGGTCGCCGGCCAGGAGCGACTCCACTTCAATGCGGAGCGCGGCGTCGTCGCCGCATTCGGCATCGAGCAGCGCACGCTGCCCGTCGGGCGACAGGTCGGCCGCGCGATGAAACAGGTCCTGGATGCGCGCCCAGCGCGCCGGATCCGGGCTCACTGGCTCCCCGCGAGGGGCGCTCTGAATGGATGCACCGCGACCGCCGGGGTGCGGACGGGAGTCATCCGTGGCACCACGACGCGCGTGGCGATCGAGGCGTGCGATTGATCCCATTCCAGTACGACGTCGGCGGCCCGTTCCAGTGCACCGGGCAACGTCTCCCGCTCGCTCATCAGCAGCTCCGGGCTCGTCCGTAGAAGGGGTGATACCTGTCAGGCCAATCTGGCGAACGCTACCGCCGAACGCACTACCCGTTCAGGGCTCTACCGGCTGGCGGACAGACGCCGCGCGTTCGGCTGCCGCGTGGCTGCCTGGCAGCGCCTGAGTTCCAAACCGTCGCAGCCGAGGCACACGGAGACCCATGAGTCACGACGCGTTCATCATACGTTCATGTTTGAGGCCAAACCGTCGGCGAACCGGGATCGGCGCGTGACACGAACGCCCGGCTAAGCGTGACCTGCGAACGCGACCCTTGTGAGGACCGAACGTCGCTCCCTTCCTCTCTGGAGTCACTGTAATGCTGCGACTTGCTCCGCGTTTACGAATCACGGTACCTCTCCTCGCCATCGGCCTTGGCGCCTGTTCCGACGTCGCCGACCGCGCCGTCGCGCCCACGATCGCCGGCAACGCCGCGTCCGGCGCCTTCGCCGCCTTCACGCCGCTCCCCGGATCTGCCGCCTGCGTCGCTCCGCCCGCAGCACACGCCGACTTCGCCACGTACCAGCCGCTGATCGTCAGTGGCAACCTCACGCAGCGCATCATTCTCGACCAGATCACGGACTTCACGCCGGTGGCCGGAAGCGGCGGCGACCTTCCCGACATGTTGACCCAGAACGAGACCGGACCCGACGCCTTCCGCTACATCTATCACACGCACGAGGTCGGATCGAACGGGGCGCTGACCGTGACCGACATGACGACCGGAATCACGACGGTCGCCGCTCAGCAGCAGCATTACGAGGCACTGGACGGCATCGTCTGGACGCCGTGGGGAACAGTGCTCTTCGCGGAGGAGCGCAGCGTCGCGACGTTCCGGGATCCGCAGGTGCCGGACGCGGTCGGTGGGCTGCTGTACGAGTATGACCCGGCCACGGGGCAGACCGTACCGCGCCCTGCGTTCGGCGCGCGCTCGCACGAGGGGCTGCGCTTCGACTCGCACGGGGCGCTCTACGGCATCTCCGAGTCGACGCTTGGCGTGAACGGCTCCGGCGCCATCTTCAAGTTCGTTCCTGACGTGGCGGGCGACCTGTCCGCCGGCCAGCTCTACGGGCTCCAGGTCAAGGATCCCTCGCGGACCGGGCGTGCGCGCTGGGTGGCCCTCGATCGCGACGCCGTGCAGGTCAACTCAGACGCCGAGGCGATCGCCAAGGGCGCGACGGGGTGGGGACGCCCCGAGGACATCGAGGTCATCCCCAACGTGCCAATGGGCGGGCGTCGCCAGGACGTCATGTACGTGACCTCGACCTCCGAGAACCTCGTCCTGCGCCTTGTCCTCGATGGCGCTGAGGCGACGGTGAGCAACTTCCTCAAGGAAGGGGTGAACGTCTTCGGGCTCAACAACCCGGACAACCTGGAGCTGGACGAGGTGGGCAATCTCTATGTCGTGGAAGACAACGGCCCCAGCGACGTCTGGCTCGTCCGCACCGGCGGGGGGCAACTCTCGCAGGCGACGTCGGCCGGCCGGTGGATCTCCCTCGCTGACTGCTCGGCGGAGCTGAGCGGGCTGTACTTCGACCGCACGGACTCGCGGCGTGCCTGGGTGCACGTGCAGCATGCGGGTGGAGCGCTGAGCAACGACCTGATGCTCGAGATCACCAAGCCACGGCTTACGCAGTAGTAGCCGCTGGAGGACCTGCGAGCGGGGGCGTCGACAAACGACGCCCCCGCTCGTCGTCCCGGACTTCGGCGATCGGCGACTCGCCCTAACGAGTCCGGTGCAGCTCCGACGCGAGCCACGCGCGCGCCGAGCGCCAATCGCGGACGATCGTCGCCTCCGAGACCTCGAGCAGCTCGGCGGTCTCCTTGAGGTCCAATCCACCGAAGAAGCGCGCCTCGACCATCGTGGCCTGACGCGGGCTGAGTCGAGCCAGCTCCTCGAGCGCCTCGTCGAGCGCCAGCAGCTCGTCGGCCGCCGTGGACGTCTCGCCCATGGAGTCCTCGAACGTCACGAACGGCACGCCGCCGCCGCGCTTGTCGGCCTGCCGGCGTCGCGCGGCCTCGATGAGCACCTGCCGCATGGCGCGGGCGGCGATGCGCTTGAAGTGCAGCCGCGAGGTCCGCGCCACGTGCGGCGAGTCGGCCAGCTTCATCCACGCCTCGTTGACGAGGGCGGTCGGCGAAAGCGTGGCGCTGGGGTCGCCCTGACGGACCGAGGCGGCGAGTCGGCGCAGTTCCTCGTACGCGTCGCTGAACAGCGCGTCGAGCACTCGGCGATCGTCCGCTTCACCGTGCGCGGGAGGCGGATCGGGCACGGGGGTCGGGTCGTTCGCGCGTTCGCTCATGACGGCAGATGACGGGCGCAGCGCACGGGTGGGTGAGGCAGGGAGGTCGACTGAGCAGGCGCGTGAGGGACGATCGGGACGCCACGCCCTGATCGCGAAGCCTGATCAGGCTCTGTTAAAGTCGTGTCCGCCTGCGGTCGGCGCCAGTAGTCACCATCTCGCACCTCGTCATCGACACCGGTCGCCGGCGTCGCGCGTTCGGTGGCCGTCGGCTGGACGGGGTGCGGTGACGGCCGTAGCGTGCGAGGGCAGGCGAGCACTCCGTGGCTACCCCCATCGCCGACGCCCATGGCGCTCCCCATCCTCACCCGCGACGACTTCATCGCCACCCTGCGTGCCGGGCTGGCCCGGGGTAGGGCGCGCCCGTACACGGACTTCTCGCTCGCGCCGCTCGCCGCCGAGCCGGCGCGATTCGCCCTCGTCGTAGGGGCTGGATTCAGCGCGGGCGTGGTACCGATGGTGCACGAACTGCTCACGCGCACCATCGGCGACTACTACTTCCCCGACCAGGACCAGTCGTCGGTCGAGCGACCCGACGACGTGCGATCGTCCGACTCCGCCGCCTTCTGGCAGGAGTTCAACCAGGCCGCCGTCCGCATCGGCGAGGTGGCGCTGCCGCTGGATCACGCCGGCCATCCGCAATCACCCGGCGAGGCCTACCAGCGCCTGTTCGCCTATCGCGTGGTGAGCGCGATGTTCGGCGGCCCGGGTGCGCCGGTCACTCGTGGCGAGCACTTCCTGCGTGGCTTCCTGCGATACCTGCTGGAGCCGGGCTCTCAGGCTGGACACGGCTCCACCGGGCGCAGCGCGCTCAACGACGCGCACCTGTATCTCGCGGCGCTGCTCGAGGCACAGCAGTCGGCGCACGGCTGGCCGCTTGCCCCGTTCTGCCGCACCATCTTCACCACCAACTTCGACACGTTGCTGCCGACGGCGTTGCAGGTGATGCAGCTGCAAGCACGCATCACGGATCGTCCGGAGCGGGGGATCGACGCCGAGGATCTGCAGGCACCTGAAGGGCCGGTGCACCTGGTGTACACGCATGGCAGCATCCTGCGGTACAATCCGGCGAGCGCCACGACGGAGCTGGACGAGCTGGCCGCGCGCAACGTGGACGTCCTGTACGACTACCTGCGTGCGCGGGACGTGCTGGTCGTGGGGTATGGCGGC
This sequence comes from Gemmatimonadota bacterium, assembly GCA_016704465.1. Classification (GTDB taxonomy): domain Bacteria; phylum Gemmatimonadota; class Gemmatimonadetes; order Gemmatimonadales; family Gemmatimonadaceae; genus SCN-70-22. Next base: position 156,327 of record JADJAD010000001.1, read on the forward strand.
TGGGGCGACAGCCTGATGGCGGCGCTTTCGCGAGGTGGCGATGCGGGGCGCGTCGTGTACTGGTGCGGCGTGGGCGATGCACCGCCGGCGAGCGCGTCTACGCTCGCCGAACAGCGCGGTGGCGGTGTCTGCTACATACCGCTAGGGCGAGCGGGAAGCGACGGCCTCATGCGCGCCCTGTACGTGGGGCTGGTGGCGGACGAGGGGCGCGTCGATCCCGCGGAGCGCTACCGCCGCTGGCAGGAGCTCGCGCGTCGGTGAACCTTCGGCCGTGAAGGGCGGCCGTGAAGGGCGTGCCAGGCGAGCCGGACGACCTAAGGGCAGACGGTGGTAACGTTGGAGGGGCTGCGGAAGTACTAACGCTCCGCTGATCCTCGCGGTGCGCCGGAACGACAAAGCGGGCGGATCGGTGTCGATCCGCCCGCTCGACGCGCGGCGTGACGCCGCCGGATACCATCTAACGAATCGGCAGCGTCACCGTGATGCGATGGACGCTCACGACCCCACCATCCAACGTGAGGGGAGCACCGGGCGCGGCGATGATGCCGCCGGCACTCGTCGCGATGCCAGCGGCCATCGGCGGCAAGACCAGCTGGCCTCCCGACTGCCCGTCGGAGCACCCGATTGCACCACAGGTGCGATACCACGTGTACTGCAACTCGACGTTGTGGCTGCGGTACTTCACGCCAAGGCTCGGGGACCATTCGACCCAGTCCTCGTCCTGCGTGCGATACGACCGCTGCACGTGGTTGTACTGCTTGAGGCGATACCGGATCGCGTAGGCGCCGAGCCCCGCCTGCAGGCCGAGCGCCGAGGACGAGTCGGCCTTGAGTGGGATCTCCTGGCTCACGCCCATGCGCATGCGCGCATTGTTGAAGCGAAACGTGTTGTCCACCGTGCGCTCGCCGGCGCGAATCGTCCCCCCGACGACGATGGCAGTGTCGCGCTCCGCCGTCGCCCACGTGTCGGCGAACATCGGTTCGTACAGCACATCCACGCCGGCGACGAATCCACCGATCGTTCGCGCCACGCCGACGCCCGCATTGAACGCGGAGGTGTTGCCCGGATCACGCGGGATGTTCTGGACATCATAGTTCGGGATCTTCGGATGCGAGAGGCGATTCGCCGTTCCCACGAAGCCGATGCGCCAGCCCTCTGACCCGAGCGGATAGGCGTACCTGGCATGCACGCCCCAGATGTTCGTATGATCCTCGTTATGCTCCTCGCGCTCGAAGAAGTCGGGGGGCTGGCCCGGTACCACCCAGCGCCAGAGCGAGTAGTGCACGTCGTGCACCACACTGGTGCGGTTGTGCACCAGCACGGCGTCCAGCGTGCGCTGGCCGGAGAAGTCCTTGGTGAGACCCAGGCGCAGGTCCACGAGATGACCGTCCTGCTGGATCCGGTCGCTCCCGGCGTACAGCAGGTCGACGCCGTCGACGGCGCCAAGTCCCGCATAATATGCGGCGGCGCCTAGCGACAGGCCGCCGGAGAGCCGGCGCGCCAGCGACGCCTCGACGTAGGAGTTCGTCGCGGTCTGCTCGCTGATCGGAAGGTTCCACGATGGCCCGGCACGATCGAGTTGTTGCAGTGCGACCAGTGCCGTGCCCGACCAGTTGCCGGCACTGAACAGTCCGCCCACTGGAACGGTACGTCCGCCGCCGCGCCCCCCAGTGATGGAGTGCGAGTAGGGATTGGCGAAGACGTATCCGCGCGTCAGGCGCGTCGCGCGCGCCGGGTTGACGAACGGATCGAAGAGCGTGTCGTTGACCGCGATATTCACTCCCCCCATTCCCGGCCGCTGGGATGGGAAGAGATCGAACTGCTGGCCCTGGTGGACGGGCACGGTCTTGGGCGTCACCAATTGCCCTGGGGCCTCGGTTCCGACGAGTGCAACCGAAAGCAAGCTCAGGCACACACACCGGACACGCACGCGAGATCGGACGGACAGTGACATAGGCGAGCTCCGCGAGGGTGGGCGAGGGTGCGACGACCCTCTCCTATTAGACACCTCGGATGCGGCCTCCACCGTCACATCTCCACGGGTGGGTACTCCCGCCTCAACGATTCTCGCGCGGGCCGCGCCGTATGCGCGCGCCGCCGAGCCTACCGGATATTCCACCCGTTCACCGGCCCCCCGTGGAAGAACGCCCCCGGCGTCATCACCCCGCCCTGCTTGAACACCACGCCGTCCTTCATCACGAACCGTACGTCGCGGACTGCGTCGATCCGCTCCAGCGGGTTGCCGTTCACGGCCACCAGGTCGGCGATCATCCCGACCTTGATCGGCCCACGCGTCTTTTCCGTCTCGCTCACCTTGTAGCCGTTGATCGTCATGGCCCGCAGGATGTCGACCGCCGGAATGCCGGCCGCCTTCCACGTCTCGATGAACTCGATGGCCACTTCGCCGCGCGTCTTGCCCGGCACGTAGTAGTCGGCATCGGTGGAGAAGGTGAGCGGGACCTTGTTGTCGTAGGCGTTCTTGAGGCCCGCGACGGTGCGCTGGAAGCGCGCCGCTGTCGTGTGGTTTCCCTCGCTTAGCGAAACGGGCGTCTCCGTCCCCGCCCGCCAGATCCCCTTCTGCGCCATCAGCTTGTGCATCTCGTCGGTGAGCCCGTTGTCGTGGGCGATGGACCAGAGCCCGCCCTCGATCGCCCGGCGTGCCCCGTCCACCGTCTGCACGTGCCCCTCGACCTTCATCCCGATCCTCGCCGCCTCGCGCACGAACAGCTTCACGTCGTCGACCGAGTAGCCCCACGGCTTGCAGTCGACGCAGATCTTGATCACGCGCGCGCCGAACAGCGCGTTCTGACGCACCGCCTTGACCATCTCGTCCGGCGTATCGGCGTCGAGATACTCCGGGTACACGATCTTCTTGTCGATCGCCATCTCGGGCGTGGGCCAGAACTGCCCGCCCATTCCCCCGATGATCAATCCCGAGTTCACGATTGTCGGCCCGGGAATCCAGCCCTGCTCGATGGCCTGGCGCAGCGCCACGTCGGCGTAGTTGCCGTTGTTCCCCATGTCGCGCACGATCGTGAACCCCGACGCCAGCATCTGGATCCCGTTCGACGCGGCCTGGATGGCGCGCAGCGGCGTGGACTCCATCACATACGTCATGTAGTAGACGTTGTTCTCGGGGATCACCTTGTAGGTGAGCGCGAGGTGGTTGTGCGCGTCCACGAAGCCGGGAAGCACCACCTGCTGCGAGAGGTCGATGACGGTTGCGCCTGACGGGATGGCGACATTGGCGCCGATCGCGGTGAACTTCCCGTTCTCCACCAGGATGACCTGGTTCGTGGCGCTCGTCCCGGCCTCGGGGTCGACGAGGCGACCGGCCTTGATGGCGGTGACCTGGGCGTGGGAGGCGACGGACCACGCGAAGAAGAGGAGGGCGGGGAGGCGGATGGGGAACGACATGGCGGGGAACCGGAACCGGGACGGGAGACGGGAGACGGGAGACGGGAGACGGGAGACGGGAGACGGGAGATGGGAGATGGGAGACTTAGGTGCGCCGGCCCGGCGGCGTCAAGCACGCACCGCCGTCTGGTGCACCAGCGGCTCGCGCTTGCCGCGTCAGAGAAAGACGTCGGTGCCCACTCCTCTCCATCCAGTCCACGTCGTTCCGCCGTCGCCGGAATGGTTGTACCTCGCCTGGAAGTGGTCATTGATGCAGACCACGCGAAGCTGATTCCCTGTGGAGTCACCAGCGAGCGCTGGTGCGGAGCTGAAGGCGCCGTCGGGCACTTCCGACCAGTGCGGAAGCCATGCGCCACCGGCGTTCACGCTCGTGTTGCGCCAGAGCTTGCGATCGGTGCCGCGGCCGACGACGTGCACCCGGGTCCCGTCGGCCGACGCCGTGGCCGACGGCGACGACGTAAAGATCCCCTGGCCGATCGGCTGCCAGTGCGGCTGCCACGCGCCGCCCTGCATGGCATGATTGCGCCAGATGCGGTAGTCGGTGCCCCGACCGAAGACATGCACCGTCTTGCCGTCGTGCGACGCGGCCGCCGCCGGCGCGGACGTGAAGATGCCCTGGCCGATCGGCAACCAGGCGCTCCACGTCGCCCCCCCGTCCACGGAACGGCTCTGGTACATGCGACCGTCGAGTCCCGTGCCAAATACGTGCAGCAGCTGGCCGTTTGCCGACATGGTGAGCGCCGGTCCGGTGTCGAAGGTCCCGTCGCCGATCGGCAACCACCCCTGCCAATTCACCCCGGCGTTGGTCGACCAGGCGCGCCACATGCGGTTGTCTGTCCCTCGTCCGACCACCATGATGCGCTGCCCGTCGCTGGATGCCGCTGCGGCAAGTCCGGACGTGACCACGGCCGACGGGAACTCAACCGATGCATCCCACACCACGTTGCCGAGCGCGGCCGGGACGCCGCGCCGACGCACCACCGCCCCGGTGTGCCGGCGGGCGAAGAGGAAGACCGCGTTGGGGCCGGCCGCGATGATCGCGGGCCTGGGATGCGCGCACTCGTGGAACACGGGACTCGATGCGCCGAAGAGGGCATTCCAGTCGTTGTCCATGCGTCGCATCACGGCGATGATCCGATCCACCGCAGCGCTGCCGAACGTGATGTGGGTGTTGGTCATCGCACCGAACGCCGTCTTGTTCGCGAGCAGGACGACCATGTTGGAATAACTCCCCGCCGTCGCGCCGTTGTGGGAGATCATGGCCTTCCCGGATCCGGGCGACGACGAGCTCCATCCTCCGCGCACGAAGCTGCTGGCGGGCGAGACCTGTCGGGTCTGCATGTCGAGCCGTGCGGCCAGGGTGAAGAGCTGCGGGTCGGGACGCACCTGTTCGCGGAGGAAGAGTCCGAGTTCAATCGCCGAGCAGCAGGCAGCGCCGACCGGGTTGCGCGGGTGCCAGCTGAACGCAGGCAGCTGCGAGTTGGTGTCGGGGATGACCGCGAAATTCGCGGGATCCCAGGCGTGCAGCCATGGACCATCGAGCGGCCCCGGCGACAGCACCCCGAAGCCGGCCTTCGCCATGCCGAGGGGACCATAGAGGTGCGTGCGCACCAGGTCCTCGTACAGCGTTCCCGTCCTCTGCTCGGCCATGGACGCGCAGATAACGCCGCCACCACCGTAGTGCACGCAGTCCCCGGGTTGGCATGTGGTCGTCCCCGGAGCGCACGCCGGGTCTATGTCGCCGTCCGGCTCGCGGCAGATGAGTGGATCGCGCACCGCGGCATCGACATATGCCTGACGACGCTGCATGAGCTTCGCCTTGGTCAGGTCGGCGGCCGTCCACCCGATGTACGCGTTCGCGTCGTCGCCCCTCGGCTCGTACTGCATCCCCGAGACGTGGGCGATGAACTGCTCGACGGTCACGTTGCGAAAGACGGGGAGCGTCCCGAACGCGACCCCCACCTGTGGGAAGACCTCGGCCAGCGTCGTGGTCCACGCCAACTGGCCGACCTTGTCCTGGATGAGCTTTCCCATCAGGTGCGCGGTGATGACTTTCGACATCGAGCCGAGGTTGAAACGATCGACCGACGTGATCGTGTTCGACGCTCCCGACGCGTCGATGCGGCGGAGGCCGAGCTGTGCGCTCATCATCTCGCTCCCCGCCTGGCGCACGAGCACCGCGGCGAGCGCGGGAACGCCGCACTCGGACATGACTTCGCGCATCTTCTGCTGGAGGAAGTTCCGGGCCTGCAGGTTGGGTCTGGTCATCGGCGTGGACGGGGTCAGGGCTCGCGAGCGGGGGTCACGCGCAGTCCGCGTGCAGCAGCGGGGTGGACAGGCCGCGCGGCCGCGTCAGGCACGGGCAGAGGCCTATAGTGCGGCGTGCACCCGCCAGCGGCAACGTCCCAAACATCTGCCCCTGCCGGCATGGGGAACGGCGGCCGGGAGAACGACTATCGGCGGTGCGTCGAGGCGCCGTCATCGTGGAGCATCGCCACCACCCGCTGCCGCACCCGCGCACGCATCTCCGCGGGGGCCAGCACCTCGGCGTCGGCCCCGTACTGCAGCACGTGCCGCACTCCCCATTCTGCGTCGGCCAGCGGGTGCTCCATTTCCAGGCTGCCGTCAGCCGCAGGCGATCGCCCCTCCCGCTCGGCGATCCAGCGCGCGACCCGAGGGGAGTAGCGCACGCGCATCGTCGCGGGCCCGTCGTGCTGGAAGACACGCCCCTCGCGCACCACGCTGTCCACGGAGAAGCCGGCCGGGCGCTCGTACCGCTCGACCGTCGCCTCGGCCCCCTCCACCCGGTCCATGCGGAAGACGCGCACCCCTGCCTCCCGATCGCAATGCGCCACCACGTACAGCATCCCGCTCGCGACCACCAGCGCATACGGACTCACGATCCGCTCCCCCGCCGTCGCGCTTCCCGACTTGCGATACACCAGCCGCAGCTTGCGCTGCTCGCGCAGCGCCGTGCGCACCTGCGCCAGGTGTTCGGTCGTCCCTCCTGCACCCAGCGACGCGCCGCGCATGGCGTCGGGGATGGGATCGCCTGGGAGTCGCGCAATGACCTCCCGCAACCGCGCACTCGCCCGGTCGAGCACCGGGTGCTCGTCAGGCGGCCGCATGGCCCGCTGCACCGCCAGCCCCAGTTCCAGCGCGCACAGCTCCGGCACCGTGAGCCGCATGGGGCGCAGCAGGTGGTTGGAGAGCGCCGACACGCGATCGGGCTCGACGAAGAGTTGCACCCCCTCCACGAACCCTCCGGGGGCGTCGAATCGCGCGACGAGTGAGTACAGGTCGCGCTGCAGCGTCTCCACCGTCGTCCCCACCTGCGCGGCCACCGCCTGCAGGCTGTGCTCCTCGCCGTCGGCGATCTGCGGGACGACGTGCAGGATGCGCCGCAGCTGAGCGGCGGCTCCCTTGGGCTGCCATGGTTCGCGAGCGCGAGGGGTCGCGGACGCGGAAGGCGGCGTCGACGCCGCCGACGTCGTGTCGCCACCATCCATCGGCGGCGTGACGCCGATACCGGCGGTTGCACCTGTGAACTTCGCTGGCGCGATCGAGGACACGGCCCCTGCACCGCCGCCTAACGACTCGCCCGTCGCATCGCCCGTCGCATCGCCCGTCGCATCGCCCGTCGCATCGCCCGTCGCATCGCCAGCGTACAGCGCGGCTGTCGCCGACAGCACCTGACGATACGCCTGGATGATCCCGTCCGGCGCGCGAGGCAGCAGCTCTCCCGCGAACGAACACAGCCACCGCACGAAGGCGTCGGGACGCCGGACCTCGAACGCACGGATGTGGTCACGTCCTTCCACCGCCCGGCCCAGCTTCGACGCGGCCACCGTCGGCCCCGACGAACCGACAAAGGCCACCAGGGCCGTGGTCGGCTCGCCATCACCGAGTTCCCACGTCTGGCGCGACCGCGCGTGCTCACGCAGGCGGAAGCTGGCGTCGATCACATAGTCCGCGCTCTGCGAACGCGCGCTATTCACCTTGACCGCGCTCATGCGGCTCAGCCGGAAGTTGCGCAGCTCCTCCCGCTCACGGTCACGTGCGGCGAGGTACCAGTGCGCGCTGATGAAGAAGAGCCCGTACGGCTCCACCTCGCGCGCCTCGGTACGATCGCTGCTCATTGCGTGATAGGTAAAGGCGACCAGCTTTCTGCGGCGCAGCGCATCGCCAAGTGCCTCGAACGTCGCCGCGTCGGGACGCGCGCGCGCGAGCACGACGCGGGGTTCGTCCGATGCGTGCATCGCCGAGTCGACCGGCAGGTCGACAGCCAGCTTGCGCAGCGCATGATCGACATCGGCGGCGAGGATCGGGTCACCCAGGGCGCGCACTCCGGCCGCGGCATCCACCACGGCCTGCAGTTCGTCGGCCTCGAAGGTCAACGAGGTCAACGCCCGGTAGCCCCACGTGTCGGGGCGGTGTGGTTGCACCACGGCGCCCCCGGGAACGGCAAAGCACAGGTATGGGAGATAGAAGCTGTTGTGCTTCAGCCGATAGGCAGCGCCGGGATTGCCGTCGGCATCGTCCAGCGACTCGATCGGCACGCCGAAGTCGCGCAGCTCGTCCTTGTCACGCTCGAAGGCGCGCTTGAGCGAGTCGAGCGTGGTCTTGCGCTGTTTCGGGTTGCCCGCCTGCGCCGCCGCGGCCACGGTGCGCGCGTACTCGGCCACGTGCGGCACGAGCTCTTCGAACGTCACCGGCTGCGTGCGCGCGAGCAGCGCGGCGATCAGGTCCACCCAGCGCTGCAGCTTCGGGTTGGGGGCGCCGGCCCCCGGAGGCGGCTGACGGAAGTCGTCGTCCGCCTCGTCCGGCTCGCCCGCGTCGGGCGACGCATCACGCTTGGGAGGCATCATGCGCCGGCCGTGGCTCCCGGCGCCGCCGCCGGGCCGGACTGTGCCTCGCGTAGCCGCTCACCTAACCCGCTCGTGCGTCCCGTCCGGCGCCCCACGGCCTGGCGCAGCACGGCCGGATTCCCGACGATGGTCACCCCCCGGCGCGCGCGGGTGGCCGCGGTGTACAGCAGTTCGCGGCTCATCACCCGGCTCTCCCCGTCGGGGACCACGACGAGCACATGGTCGAACTCCGACCCCTGCGCCTTGTGCACCGTCATCGCCCACGCCGTCTCGACCGCGGGGAGTCGCGACGGCGCGATGGCCCGGATCGTCCCGTCATTCGTGCGGAAGTGCACCGCCACCCGCCCGCTCGCCCCGTCGCGCCAGACCACGCCGACATCCCCGTTGTAGACGCCGGTGGCGTAGTCGTTGGCCGTCACCAGCACCGGCCGCCGGTGGTACCACTGTTCCTGCACCGGATGCCCGTGTCGCGCCAGCCACCGCTCGACCGATGCATTGATGCTGTAGACCCCCATGCGTCCCTCCCGCTCCGGGGCCAGGATGCGGATGGCGTCGAGCGCCTGCAGCAGGTCATGCGGCGACGGTGCGTCGAGGCAGCGCTGCAGGCTCGGAAGGACGGGCTCCAGCAGCGCCTCGGTCGTCGGCGCGCTGGGGCGAATCGCGACCTCGGGCATGGCCGGGTCCTCGCACACGGCCAGCATCTGCGACACGTCGCCGGCGAGGATCGCGGCGGCCAGCGTGCCGATCCCCGGGTGATCGGCAAAGCGCCAGCTCTTCTCCAGCCACGTCACGCTGTCGTACAGCGGTGACCCGGGCACCCCCGACTGCGCCGATCGGCACAGGGCGCCGAGCACGTCACCCGCGTCCACACTGGCGAGCTGGTTGTGGTCACCGACGAGCATGAGGCGCGCGCCGGGCTTGAGGGCGCGCAGCAGCGCCTCGAGCATCAGCACGTCCATCATGCTCGCCTCGTCGACGATCACCAGGTCGTCGTCGAGCGGATCGCTCCGGTTGCTGCGGAAGGTGTCGGTCTGCGGGCTGTAGCCGAGCAGGCGGTGCAACGTGCGCGCCTCACCGGGCATCTCGCCCCGCTGTCCCGTCTCGCGCGCGACCGCGTCCATGCGCTGGCGGATCGACTCCGTCAGTCGGGCGGCGGCCTTGCCGGTGGGGGCGGCCAGCGCGATGCGGGCCTGCGGCGCGCGCTGGGTAAGCTCGAGCAGCGTCTCGGCCACGCGCGTCGTCTTGCCCGTCCCGGGGCCGCCGGTGATGATCGAGAACCACTTGACCGGCCCGCCTTCCGGCGCAGTCACCCGCTGCTGCACAAACTCGGCGATGCGCACTTCGGCCTCATGGTAGCGTTTGAACTGCAGCAGGTCGCCACGCAGCACCAGGGCCGTCATCGTCGTGCCGTCGCCGACCTGTGGCGATGCGGCGAGCTGCTGCCGCCACCATTCCGCGTCGCCGAACGTCACGCCGCCCAGCAGGCTGCGGCTGTCGTCGGCCGCCGGTGGCGCCTCGTCGGCGAGCGGCACAGGGCGCGGCGCACGGCGCGGCAGAGTGCGCGCTGCACCGCGGGGTTCGCCCCGTGCGCGGGCCGGCGACGCAAGCGAGCCCTCGACGAGGCGGGCGAAGCTGACCAGCTGGTCGAGCGCGACCGCGCTGTGCCCCTCGCGGCGGGCGCGGCTGGTGCAGGCCGCGGCCAGTGCCAGCGCCACTCCGCGCTCCCCCTGCTCGTTGCCACGCCGCACGATCATGTCCGCGAGCTGCACATCGATCGGCTCCAGGAGCCGGGCCTCGTGCAGGGCGTGCAGCAGGTCGCGCAGGTCGCCAGGCGTTGCGGCCATCGAGATCGCCGACGCGCTCACCGCGCTCACCCCGCCATCGCCTGCTCGGTCGCGCACGACGTCGCCCCCGTGAGCGCTGCTCATCGCCGCCTCCCCAGCGCCACGTCCAGCGCGTCGAGCAGCGCCGGCGTCGGCCGGTCGCGGAACCATCCGTGCTCTCCCACTCCCGCCACTCCTCGCAGAAAGACGTAGGCCACTCCCCCCCAGTGCGCCGCCGGGTCGTACCCTGGCTGCCGCAGCAGGAGGTGGCGATGCAGTGCGACAAGATACAGGTGGTACTGCAGCGTATAGTGGGCCGCGCGCATGGCCGCGTCGAGCGCCGGCGGCGCGTAGTCGTCATCGGCCGCGCCGAGCTGGTTCGACTTCCAGTCCATCAGCCACCACTGCCCCTCGTGCTCGAAGGCCAGGTCGACGACGCCGTTGAGGTATCCCCCGACCACGGAGTCGCGCAGCGCCCGCACGAGCGGGGCGTAGGCGCGGGCGTGCGGCGACCCGTGCGCGGCCAGGGCGTCGGCAATGCGACGCGCCGATGGGGTGGCGACCGAGAGGTCGAAGCGCCATTCGCGCAGCGTCGCGCGCAGCGGCACCTGCGCAAGCGTGAAGCCGGCGCCGGGGATCGGCGCGCGACAGGTGGTCTCCAGCATCGCGACCACATCGTCCACCCGCCCCTCGGCGAGCGATGCGTCGTCGACGAGCCCGTACCTGCCTAACGTTCGGCGCACCAGGTCGCGCGTGCGGTCGTCCCCGGCGCGCCGGAAGTCGAGCGCCTCGAAGATGTCGTGCAGCGCGATGCCGGCCTGCCGCCCCGCGGGGAAGGCACGGAAGCCGGTGGCCGGCATCGGCTCTTCGGCGCGCTCGGGGAGCATGAGGGGGTCGGCCACGTCGCGCCCCTCGTCGCTGTGAGCCTCCATGATCAGCCCACTGAACGAGGTCATGCGCCAGCTCTCCAGCTGACCGGCCGCCAGCCGCAGTGCGCGCGGTGCCGCCTTGGCGGTGACTCCCCCTGGTGCGGGGGCCACCGCGCGCGGCGCGTCGGCGACCACGTCGCGCACCGTCATGACGCCGCCCGACTGCGCGACGAGGTCGGCGAGCGTCTCGCGGCTCACGGTGCCGTCCGGGGTGCGCAGGAGGTGGCCCAGCGCCGAGTCCCCTGCCCCCTTCTGGCCGATCTCCCCCCACACCACGTAGCAGCGATGTATCGCGCGCGTGAGCGCGACGTAGGCCAGCCGCAGGTTCTCGGCGCGATCCTCGAGCCGTGCGGTGGACTGGCGCTCGCCAATGCGTGAGGTCCCGAGGTCGAGCACGGCGGTCGCGCCATCGCTGACCAGCGCCACCGGGACGCCTAACGGCCCTTCATCCGGCCCGCGCGACTGCCAGAGCATGGGGCAGAACACGATGTCGAACTGCAGCCCCTTCGCCTTGTGGACCGTCAGCACCTGGACCGCGTCGCTGTCGGTCTCGAGGCGCAGCTCGCGCCGCCCCGGGGTGTTGACCACCGTGCGCTCGCGCGCCACCCACGCCGAGAATCCTTCCGGGGCGATCCCCTCGGTCGCCCATCCCTCGTGGAACAGCTCGGTCACGTGGCGCACGTTCGTCAGGCGTCGCTCGCCATCGGGGAGGGCCAGCAGGCGCGCGGCCGTCCGGCGCTCGGCGAGCAATTCACCGAACGCGGCGGCGACTCCGCGCGTGCGCCAGAGTTCGCGCGCCCTCACGAAGCGCTCGGTGATCGCCGCCCACGCCGCCTCGTGCGCGCCGTTCGTGTCGAGGGTATGGGCGATCTCCGCGGCGTCGCTTCCCCACAGGCGGGTGGCCATCGCCGAGCGCACCGCGCGACTGTCATGCGGCACCGCGATCGCCGCCGCCAGTCGCGACAGCTCCTGCGCCTCCTCGGACTCCAGCACGTCGGCGTCCCCACCGATCACCGCGGGCACACGGGCGCGGTCGAGCGAGGCCTTCACCAGCCGGGCCTCGTCGTTGGTGCGCGTCAGCACGGCGATCGACCCGTATGCCACGCCCCCCGCCTGCAGGCGCACGATCTCGTTGGTCACGTCGCGCACGACCAGCCGGATGGCGTCGTCCTTGGACACCGTCTTCTTCTTGCCCAGCGAGCCATCGACCCACCACCACTCCATTGCCCCGCGTCCGTCGGTGGCCACTGCGCCCGGAGGAGGGGGGGCGAGCGCCGCCGACACCCGTGGGAACGGGATATCCTGCTCGCTCACGAGGAACGGGTCGCTGGCGCGGGTGAAGAGCTGCTCCACCGCAAGCACGTAGCCTGCCGTGCTCCGGAAGTTCTGGAAGAGGGTGTACTTGCGCCTGGCCGCCGTCGCTGCCCGCAGGTAGGCATGGATGTCGGCGCCACGGAACCGGTAGATCGATTGCTTCGGATCGCCGATCAGGAAGAGGGGGCAGCCAGCGAAGGCGTTGGAGAATATCGGGAACTGCGTCTGGTCGGTGTCCTGGAACTCGTCGATCAGGGCGGCACCGAAGCGCGTGCGAATGCGACGGGCCAGCGGGCCCTCCGGCCCCTCGCCCACGAGCGCATCGGAGAGTTTGCGCAGCAGGTCGTCGAAGCCGAGCAGGTGACGCCGTGTCTTCTCGAGCTCGAAGGCGCCATCGACGCTGGTGACAAAGTCGGCGACGAGGGCCTGCGCCTCGTCCGTGGGGTCGTGCTCCACGCGCGTTTGCGGCTGGCGGCGATAGGGCGAGACCACCTTCTTGACCCAGGCGTCCACGTTGCCGCCCTCGGCGACGACCATGCCGGCCGCCTCGTCGTTCAGCATCACGCGCCGCCGTGCCCAGTCGCGCGCGGCGCGCGAGAACGGCTCGGTATCGTCCTCGATGAACGTCGTGCGGAAGGGGATGCGACTCTCCAGCGCGCTCTCCGACAGGATGCGCTGGCAGAAGCCGTGGATCGTGGAAACCGCGAGGTCGTCGAGCGCCGCCAGTGCATCCTGCACCACCTGCCGTCCCGCGGGGCCGTGCGTCGCCCGCAGTGCGAACAGGTCGGCCGTCGTGTCGGAGAGGGGGGGCGGCGTGTCGCTCCAGACCTGTTCCGCCAGCCGCAACACGCTGCGGATCCGGGTCACCAGTTCCTGCGTCGCCTTCTCGGTGAAGGTGACCACGAGGATGCGCGACAGGCTCTCCACCCGCCGCTCCAGCAGCAAGCGCAGGACGAGACGCGTGATGGCAAAAGTCTTCCCCGTCCCGGCGCTCGCCTCCACCAGCGTCACCCCGGGCGCGAGCGGGACCTCGAGCGCATTGAACGGCTCCGCCACCGATGCCCCAACCGCGTCGCTCATTCCTCCCCTCCCGCCCAGCGCCAGTCACGGAACAGCGTGGTCACCAGCCGCTCGAAGTCGTCCCAGCGCTCGGCCATCGGATCGACCCCGCGAAAGCAGAGGGCGATGTAGGCATCCTCGTGGTCGCCGCCGCGGCCGCCGTAGTTGGTGCTCTCGACGTGGTACGTCCGCGTTGCCTGCGCGCGAGGGTCGCGCTCCCCATCGGCCGCATCCTTCTTCGCCCTGCTGTTCTTCTTCCTGGGTTTGGGGACCTCCTCCAAGAGCCACGCCCACCCGGCCTGCGGAAAGAATGGCAACGGCGCCTCGTAACCGCTGCGCGCCGCGCGCACGAGTTCGTCGAGCAGGCGCATCGGATCGCCTACCCGGGGGATCACGTTGCGCGACGCCTTCTTTCCTTCGCGCCCGATGATCACGGTCGTCGTCGGCACCCCTTCCACACCACACTCGTGCGCCGCGCACATCGCCACATGCTCCACCCATGCGCGAATCCAGTGCTCGGCGCGGATTCCGCCAGCCCGCACCACGTAGCGCTCGTCGCCGCGCACGCCGTCGAGCCGCCCCTTCAGACGCCACCCCTCGCCGGCCAGGACGAAGGGGACCGCCACGGCCGCGGTCCCGTCGGGCACCTCCGCCAGCACCAGGGCGACGCTCTCGTCCAGCGCCCCGTGCCACGCGGCCCCCAACGCGTGCGGCGGGAGCGACCCGTCGGCCAGCAGCCGCCGTCGCTCGCGCTCCACGTCGCGCTCCCCGGCCAGCGCCGTTGCCAGCATGCGCGCGCGTATCCCGCCCTGCTGCATGTAGTTCGGGGCGAAGATCTCGTCGTCGCTCCCCCCGCCGCCGTCGCCGTCCAGCGAGAAGCGCAGCACCCGGCGACAGAAGAACTGGCTCGGGTTCATCCAGCAGTCGGCCAGGTCGCGCAGCGTGAGCTCGAAGAGTGGCGACGCGTCGGCCAGCCCCAGGACACCATCAGGTGCAACGAACGGCGGTTCCGTCTCGGCGCGCTGCGCGGTGGCGCTCGCCGCCAGCGCCTGCGCGTGCGAAAAGGTGAACAGCCGGGGATCGCGACCCGCGGCGAAGTACGAGGGCGAGAATGGCTGCAGCGGATGCCGCACCACCAGCGACGCGCGTGCCGAGCCCGCCGAGCGCCGGTCGAGGTGGTCGAGCAGCTCGTCGATCACGACCGATGGGGCGCGCGGCGAGTTGTCGCTGACGGCCCGCCCGCTGTAGGACAGGATCAGCCGCGCACCCGCCGCCAGCAGCAAGTCGAGAAAGAGCTGGCGATCGTCGCTGCGCAGGTCGCGATCGCCGGGGCGGCGCTCGTGCTCCAGCAGGTCGAAGGCCGCGCGCCGCTCGCGCCGCGGAAAGACCCCGTCGTCCAGCCCGGCCACCGCAATGACCCGGAACGGGAGCGAGCGCATCGGCTTGAGCGCGGCCACCGTCATCCCGCCCACGAGAAAGCCGCTCCCGAAGCCGTCGTCGCCCAGCTGCTGTTCCAGCCAGTCGCGCACCACGGCGAACGGCACCTGCTCGTCGTAGCCCGTCACCTCGGACAGCGACTCGAGCCGCCGGATCGCCGCATCCACCGTGTAGACCAGCTGCTGCTCGTCGCCACTGTCGGCGACCAGGAAGCGCTGCACGGCCTGCGACAGCGAGGCACTCCACTCCGGGAGGGTGCGCGGCTCGCGCCAACCTGTCAGCGTGGATGCCAGTGCATCGACCCAGCTGGCGAAGCGCGCCATCGTCTCCGCCTCGCCGGCGGTGTCGCCAGCCTCGGGGAGCAGTCCCAGCACGAGATCGTCGCTCCGCCCTACGGCGACGCCGAGCAGGAGCCGATCGAGTCCCGCACGCCACGATGCATCTTCATACGCCGGGAGCCCGAGCGCGGCGCGCGACTGCACATCGTAGCCCCAGCGCACGTTGGCGCGCTCGATGAGCGTCTCCAGCAGTTCCACCTCCCCTGCGGAGAGCCCCGCCCCCTGCCTGACGAGTGGGAGCGAGAGGAAGCCGAGCACTTCGCTGCGCTCGAGGCGCCCCCCTTCGAGCGCCAGCAGGCGCGCCAGCCCATCGGCAGCCGGCTGCGTACGACGGAGCGGCCGGTCGGCGATGCGATAGGGAAGGCGCGGCGTCTCGTCGCCCGTGACTCCGAAGACTGCGTCCACCAGCGGCGCCCACGCGGCCGCATCGGGGACCAGCAGCAGGAGGTCGTGCGGGCGCAGCGTCGGGTCATCGGCGAGCGCGGCGAGCAGTTGGTCGCGCAGGATCTCCAGCTGCCGCAGCTCCCCGTGTGCGTCGTGCACGCGCAGCGACTCGTCGTCCTCAGCGAGCGCGAGCGGTGCATCGCCCTGGCTTCCCTCTGCTAGCTCCTCCTGCAGCGCGCGCAGCACGCCCCCCGTTCCCTGTCGCTCGGCAGGAAGCCTGGTGTGCGTGGCCCCGAGTTCGATCAGCGCCTTGAGGAACTCCCGTGACTGCGACCCGAACGACGTCGCGATCGGGTGCGGCGACGCGGGGTCGAGCGACGCGCTGTACACCGTGACCGGGACGTGGCGGCCGAGCGCGACCAGCAGCTCGACGAAGAGCGGCGGCAGCGTGCTCACGCCGAAGACCGTGACCCGCGCGGGGAGTCCTGCGGGCTCCGCCTGCTGCAACGTGGTGATCGCCCGCTCGAGCCGTGTGGCCATGTGCGGCGCGTCGTCGCTCGCTCCCGCCAGCAGCTGCCGCCAGAGCGCGGCCTGCCACCGCGGGTGCCGCCCGCCGGGCGCGTCGCCTCCCTGCTCCCAGTTCCGCAGCACGTCGGCGCGGAACATCTGGTAGTCGTCGAATCGGGATGCGACCTGCGCGGCGAGCCCGAATCGCCGGCGCTCATCCGCGCCGGCGAGGTACCGCCGCAGCGGCTCGAACGTCTCGTCGCCCGGCGGGAGTGCGCGCAGCAGGGCATCGAGGCGCCACGCGAGCGCCTCGCGCGAAAACAGGTCGTATTCCTCGCGCGCCGTGCGATCGCCGGCAATGCGGCCGCCCAGTTCGCGCACGAAGCTGGCTGGGAACGGCAGGAGCAGCGACCCGGCGCAGCCGAACGAATCGGTCAGCTGCAACGTGATCCACCGCCGCATCCCCTGCGACTGCACGACGATCGTCTCCAGCTCGCGCGGCGGCAGCGGGTCGCGCCGCAGCGTCCCCGTCAGGTGCGCGAGCAGGGGCGAGAGACCAGGCGCGGTGACGAGGTGCAGGGGCATGCCGGCGGGGAAGGCGTGGGCGTGGAAACTATGGTGGTGGCGCGGGGGCGCCCATCCCACAGGGCAGGAGTGGACGCTGCGTCGCGCCGCTGCAGGTGGCAATCTTGTACGAGGGGCTGACACCGTCGCTGGAACCCGGATCGCCCCCGGGTGACTATTCCTCCCTCGACCCTCACTCCTTCGGACTCTTCGTACATGCTCCCCCTCCCTTTCGGCTGGACGCACTACCTCGTCGGCGGCGTGTTCATCGGCGTCGGCGTCGCCCTGCTCTTCGTTCTCACCGGCCTCGTCGGCGGCATGAGCACCGTGTATTCCACGACCTGGTCGTTCGTCGTCCGGCGCCCGTTCTTCCAGCAACCCAAGCTCACGGGGAGTCGCGACTGGCGGCTCGCCTACGCCGCCGGGCTGGTGCTGGGCGCCCTTGCCTGGTGGCTCCTGTTCGGGGACGGCGCCCGCGTCGCGGTGACAATTCCCGCGTGGCGGCTCGTTGTCGGCGGCATCCTCGTCGGCTACGGCGCCCGCTTGTCGCGCGGCTGCACGTCGGGACACGGCATCTGCGGACTGGGCTCGTTGCAGCTGCCGTCGCTCGTCGCGGTGCTGACCTTCATGGCCACGGCGATCCTCACCGCCAACGTCGCCGCGCGCCTGCTCGGGAGCTGATCACATGACATCCACCGTTCCCCCGACCACCGGCGCGACGACCTCGCCGCCGGCACCCGCGCGCGCCATCCCGAAACTCGCCGCCGCCCTGGCCGGTGGCGCGCTGTTCGGCTTCGGCCTTGCCCTCTCCACGATGATCCGACCGGATGTCGTGCTCTCTTTCCTGCGGTTCAAGGACATGGGACTGCTGTTCGTGCTTGGCGCGGGGGCGGGCGTGACGCTCATCGGCTATCGCCTGGCCCCGCGTCTCATGTCGCGCCCGCTGCTCGGCGGGACGTTCGGGGTGCACGAAGCTCATATGGACCGCTCGACGGTGATCGGCGCCGCCATCTTCGGCATCGGGTGGGGGCTGTGCGGCGTCTGCCCGGGGCCGTCGATTGCCGGGCTGGGGGCCGGGAGCTTCGAGCTTGGCTTCGCCATCGCCGGGATGGCGGTGGGGGCGCTGGTGCACGGGGTGACAACGCGGCCGGGGGGGTAGGGGCCGGGCTGGCACCACAACTAGCGGTTTGGAGGGAGGTCGCGAACTAACCTGCGCGCCTCCCTCCTAAACCTCTCTTTTCGCCTTCAGGATCCGTCGCGACTAGTGCGTTCGCTTGGCCTGCTGAATCGCCAGTCGTTCCTCCGCCACGGCGAGTGACGGTCGCGCCGCCGGGACAGCTGCATGCGCTTGCTCACGCAGAGTGCGCTCTGCAGTTACCGCGCTCGCCCGTCCGCTTGCACCGAGCAGGGCGCTCAACGGGCCCGCGTCGCCGCCGAGCGACGCCACACTGGAACTGGCCGACGGGCAGGCCGTGAGCAGTGGGGCGATCTTCGGTCCGATTCCAGTCACACGGAAGATCATCGCCTTCGCCGACGCGTTGAATTCAGTGAAGGCGAATCCGAAGGTGCGCGCCTGCGTCATCGTCGTCACGAGGGTTCTCGTGGACTGGCTCGGTCCAGGATGTCCCAGCGCGCTGAAGAGGTCGAACTCAAGCCAGGTCTGCGTGAAGATTGAGCCACCGTCGAAGCTGTACGCCACGAAACCGCTGTGCGTGACGAAGTGGTCGGTGTCCACGTACATCAGGAAGCTGCCTGACGAACAACCGATCGCGAGCGTAGGATACTCGCTCGTTCCGAACTTGTTGGTGATACGTGTGTCGGACGACAGGTAGATCCCGACCGTCGTCCCGCTTCCGAAGGCGACCCAGTCGTACGCCACGGTCGACGCTTCCCATACAGTCCCGTCGATCGTGGCGCGGAGTATGATCGTGCCAGGGCGCAGCGGCACAAGTTCTCCGTGCGCCAGCATCGAACCGGTTGCCGGATCGGCCACACTCCAGACGAGCGGACGCACGACGATGGTGCCATCGGCGGTGCGGGCGGTCGCACTATACGTGTAGCTATCGCCCACCTTCACGCGCTGAGATCCGGTGACTGTCACCGACGCGACCGGTGCCAACACCGTCAACTCCGTCGATCCGCTCTTGCCCTCGCTGGTGGCGGTGATGGTGACCGGGCCGCCGGGCGAACGCGCGGTTACGAGTCCATTCGTCGAGACGCTGGCAAGCGTGGGATTGCTGGACGTCCACGCGATGGCCCGACCAGATATGACTCGGTTTTGTGCATCGCGAAGCGTCGCACTGAGTTGAACGGTCGAACCGGCGACGGCAGTCGGGGGAGTGGGGGCGAGTTCGAGCGAGAACACCGGTGCGAGGACCGATACCTGTACCGTTGCGGACTTCCCTTCGCTCGTCGCCGTCACGGCGACCGGCCCCCCGGTGGATAGTGCCGTGATCAAGCCGGACGCAGAGACTGACGCGATAGACGGGTCGCTCGATGTCCACGTTACGATGCGGCCGGAGAGGCTCTTGCCCGTGGCGTCGAGAAGCGTGACGGTGGAGGATGCCGTGGAGCCGATGAACAGCGTGTGCTGAGCCGGTGCGAGCGTGACGGTAACCACTGGCTCGAGTACCGTGACTGGGCTCGTCCCGGACTTTCCTTCGCTTGTAGCCGTGATCGTGATGGGCCCGCCCGCGGCGACGGCGGTCACGAGTCCTGACGGAGAGACGGTCGCGATAGACGGTTCGCTAGACGTCCAAGTCACCGTTCGCGCCGTCAGAGCGCCTCCCGTCGCGTCCAGAGTCATGGCGCCAAGCGTTTCCGCTGCTCCCTTGAGCAACGTCAGCTCCGTCGGGTTGACCGAAACGGTAGCGACGGGCGCCAGTACAGTGACCTGGGCGATTCCCGCGCGCCCCTCACTGGTGGCGGTGATCGCCACCGGGCCACCCGCTGCCACGCCAGTGATGAGCCCTGTCGGGGAGACGCTGGCGAGGGCCGGGTTACTGGAAGTCCACGTGACGGAACGGCCGGCAAGTGCGGTCCCGGTCGCGTCCAACACTGCGGCGGCAAGCGTTGCAGACTCGCCGACTCTCACATTCACCGCCGCAGGACTCACGGAAACCGAGGCGACCGCGGCCCGCACCGTAACAAGTGCGCTCCCCGACTTTCCTTCGCTTGTGGCCGTGATCGTGACCGGCCCTCCCGGCGCAATTGCCGTGACGACGCCGCTCGAAGAAACTGTCGCCGTGCCTGCGTCGCTCGACGACCAGGCAATCGCTCTCCCGTTGAGCGTGCCTCCGGCGGCATCCTTCGCGGTAGCCGTCAGTGCCACCGTCGCCCCGACAAGCACCGACACACTTCCTGGATCCACGACGACCGATGCGACCACAGCGGGCGGCGGCGTGATGGGCCCCGACGCTTCTCCGCCACCACCTCCACCACACGCGACCACCACGCACGTCACCGCAACTCCCCACACACGCTTCCTCATCTCCCCTCCCCGGTTGGCGCTCACCACCGCTGCCGCCGCGATGCGGCCAGTGGGCGGGAATGTCGGGGCGAGGTCTGACAGTCACCGTGGGAGGGGGGCGCGCGACCAGTCGGCTCGCTGCGCACCCCTCCGCGAGATGGGCATGTCCCGCGCATGGCGCCCGGGCACGAGCACCCCCATGTTGCGCATGCACCCTGTCGGCCGCACCCCCGACCCTTCCCGACGATTCTGCCATGCGCTTCTCCCTCCGCCGCTACTCCCTGCTCGTCGCCGCCCTCGTCGCCTCGACCGGCTGCGCCGAACCCGCCAAGCAGGTCGAGGCTCCCGCGAAGGTAGCGCGACCGTACGACGTCCTGATCCGCGGTGGAACGGTGGTGGACGGGACCGGCGCCGCGCGCTTCCGCGCCGACGTCGCCATCGCCGGCCGACGCATCGTGAAGGTGGCCCCCGAGGGGATCGACACCACGCAGGCCCACACCATCCTCGACGCCACCGGCCTGATCGTCGCCCCGGGATTCATCGACAACCACGCCCACATCGCCACGACGATCGACCGCTTCCCGCTCGCCGAGAACTTCACGCGGCAGGGGATCACCACCATCGTCGCCTCGCTGCACAGCGGCGCCCAGCCCTTCCCGCTCGACGTGTACGCCAACTCGCTCTACGTCGCGCCGAACGTCGCATTCTTCGCCGGGCATTCGTGGATCCGCACCCGGGTCATGGGGATGGACAACCGCGAACCGACGGCGGCCGAGCTGGCGCACATGCAGGCGCTCGTGGACTCGACCATGAAGCAGGGGGCGATGGGACTCTCCACCGGGCTGCTGTACGTCCCCGCGTTCTTCGCGAAGACGGAGGAGATCATCGAGCTGTCGAAGGTCGCCGCGCGCCATGGGGGGATTTACGTCACCCACATGCGCAACGAGAACAGCGGACTGCTCGAGTCGGTCCGAGAGACCATTCGCATCGCCCGCGAGGCCGGGATCCCGGCGCAGATCAACCACCACAAGGCGACCGGCAAGAAGCAATGGGGGATGGTCACCCAGAGCCTCGCCCTCATCGACTCGGCCAACGCCGAGGGGCTCGACGTCACCCACGACGCCTATCCGTATCTCGCCACCAGTACGGGATCGGGGATCCTCTTTCCGCAGGAGGCCCTGGCCGGTGGACCCGCCGAGTTCGCGAAGCGCATCGCCGACCCCGCGCAGCGCCGGGCCATCGAGGCCGCCATGCGCACGCGCATCCCCGAGGCGGTGAGCGACAACCTGCGCGACATCCAGTTCCGCATCGTCGCGTCGGCGCCGCAGTACAACGGGAAAACCCTCGCCGACTACGCCCGCGATCGCGGCCTCCCCAACACGGTGGCAGCAGGCATCCCGCTCCTGATCGACTTGCAGCTCAAGGGCGGCTTCAGCGCCATCTACCACAGCATCTCCGAGGATGACTACGTACGCATCCTGCGGCACCCGCGATCGATGATCGAGACCGACGGCGACAACATCGCCTACGGCGTCGGCTTCCCGCACCCGCGCAGCCTCGGCTCGTTCCCGCGCCTGTTCGAGCGCTACGTGCGCACCATGAAGGTTCTCACGCTCGAGGAGGCGGTGAAGAAGAGCACCTCGATGCCGGCGGCGCAGCTCGGCCAGGCCGAGATGGGAGTGATCGCCGACGGGAAGTTCGCCGACATCACCGTGTTCGACGCCGAGACCATCGGCGAGCGCGGCGACTACGTGAACCCGCATCCGTATCCGGTCGGCATCGTGCATGTATTGGTGAACGGGGTGCCGATCATCCGCGACGCATCATTCACCGGTGAACGTCCCGGGCGGTGGATCCGGGGGCCGGCGCGAGCCGTCGCCAAGCCGGAGCCGAAGCAAGGGGACGAGTAGGGCGTGTGTAGGGGTTCGCGCCGGGGCCAGGTTCTCGCTGTCGGGCTTCCACGTACGCGATCCCTCGCATCGCGCTGACAGACGGATCGACTCGTGCGTGCTACCGTTCTTCCCAACAAGGGAAGAGAGGATCACATGCGGTCCACCGTCACACTACTCATCCTTGCCCTGACGATTCCTGCCAGCGCCGACGCCCAGGCGTCGCGCCGCCCGGCAAACGTCGAGCGATTCGACACCGCAGGGATGCCCGCCGTACCGGCCAGCGAGTTGGAGAAGGAGATCTTCACGCTCCTGCGCATCCACAAGACCGGCGACTACTCCAACGCCTCGCGCATCCACCTGCTGCTCGCCCAGTACCACAAGGCGAACGGCGACGCCAAGCTGGAGGACATCTGCAACGACAAGGCGCTGAAGGCCTGGGAGGCCGCCTCGGGCGAGCGCCCGACCTCAGCGGGCTCGCAGGGGTCCCCGCCGTTCGATTCGGAGAACACCTTCGCCGGCGTGTTCACCTACACCGATGACGTGAAGGTGCAGCACAGCTGGGAGTTCTTCGTCGATGGCACCTACGCCCACTCCCTGGCCACCGCAGATCAGCCCGATGGCACCGGACTCCGGGAGCGCGGCTTCTACACCCTCTCCGGCGATCGCATCCGCCTGTGGATGATGAAGCCTCGCGCCGACCGGCGGGTCTCCTTCGAGTTGAAGGGCGAAGGTGGGAAGGATGGGGCCGTGATGGATGGAATTCCGATGGCGTGGCTGAAGCAGTAATCGCATCGACCTGCCCGCCTAACGCCATTCCTCCTCTGTGACCTCTGTGACCTCTGTGGTAGAAAGCTTTTGAACCACAGAGGACACAGAGGTCACAGAGGACCTGCAGGTAACCTGCGCGCCCGACCTCTGCGACCTCTGCGTCCTCTGCGGTAAAAAGCTTTTGAACCGCAGAGGACGCAGAGGACGCAGAGGGGTTTGTCGCGTGGGATGGGTTGACGGGGTCGGTTCGGGTGGTAGGTTCGGCGCTCCTGCGCGCCCCACCTCAACACCGGGCCTCCCGTTGACGGATTTCTCCACCGCATGAAGCGCATCGTCGTCCTGATCGCCAGCTGGCTCGAGGCAGAGCACGTGGCGCGCATCCGAGCGGTGGATGAGCGGCTGGAAGTGCTGCATGCTCCCGAGCTGCTCGCGCCCCCCCGCTACCCGGCCGATCACGCGGGTGCACCCTTCACCCGCACGCCGGAACAGGACGCGCAGTGGCGGTCGCTGCTGGCCCGCGCCGAGGTCCTCTTCGACTTCGACCGCCCCAACGCGCGCGAGCTCGCGACGCTCGCCCCACAGCTACGGTGGCTCCAGGCTACCAGCGCCGGCATCGGTGAGTACGTCGGCCGCATGGGGTACGCCGAGTCCATGCCCGGCACCGTATTCACCACGGCGAGCGGCGTGCACGCCAAGCCGCTGGCCGAGTTCTGCGTCATGGCGATGATCGCCTTCCACAAGAAGCTCCTGCAGACGCTGCGCGACCAGCGCGTTCGGCACTGGGAGCGTTTCGCCGGCGCCGACCTCGAAGGGCAGACGCTGGTGATCGTTGGGGTCGGACGCATCGGGAAGGAGATTGCCCGACTGGCGAAGGCATTCGGGATGCGGGTGATCGGCGTGAAGCGCACCACCACGAACATCTCCCCCGCGCAGCTTCACCTGGACGCGCTTTACGGGCCGGCCCAGCTGCACACCGCCCTGGCAGAGGCGCAGAACCTGGTCCTCATCGCGCCGCACACCAGCGAGACCGAGCGCATGATCGGCGGGCGCGAGTTGCACCTGCTGCCGCGCGGCGCGGTCTTCATCAACATCGGGCGCGGGGCGCTGGTCGATGAGCCGGCGCTGATCGACGCCCTGCGCTCCGGCCACCTGCTCGGCGCAGCGCTCGACGTGTTCGCCGATGAGCCACTGCCGCCCGAGAGCCCGCTGTGGGCGATGGACAACGTCATCGTCTCCCCGCACTCGGCCAGCACCGTCGACCGAGAGAACGAACGCATCACGACGTTGTTCTGCCAGAACCTGCGACGCTACCTCGACGGCGAGCCGCTGCTGAGCCGACTCGACACCACACTCGGTTTCTGACGTGGCGCCTCCGGTTACGAGCTCCGTACTCATCTTCTTCGCGCTCGCGGCGGTCGTGCTCACGTCGCTGTGGCTCGAGGCGCACACCCGGGCCTTCCGGAAGATCGGCGCCGCGGCCACGGCCATCCTGCTCGCACTCATGCTGTCGAACCTCGGGCTGATCCCAGGCAAGTCGCCCGTCTACGACTTCCTTTTGGGGCAGGCCGTGATCGCCGGGATCATCCTGATCCTGCTCAACGTCAGCCTCGACTCCGTCCGCCAGGCCGGCGCGCCGATGCTGATGGCCTTCGCCATCGGGTCGGTGGGATCCGCGGTCGGGGCCGTGATCATGGTGAACGTGCTGCACATCCCGATCGGGCCCGACGCGTGGAAGCTCGCTGGCCAGTTCACCGCCACGTACATCGGGGGCGGGATGAACTTCGCCGCCGTCGGACAGCAGCTGGACACGCGGGCCGACCTGTTCACGGCGGGGATCGCGGCCGACGTGATCATCACCGCCATCTGGCTCATCGCCTGCCTGGTGGTACCGGAACTGTTCGCCCGCCGGGAGCAGGCGGGGGCCACGCCTGTCGCGTCGCCGGTGCCTGACGCATCATCGGCCGGCGGGCTGGCCGCACAACTTGAGAGCAGTGGCGTGCCGCTCCGCCTCACCGACTTCGCCGGCCTCACCAGCATCACGCTCGGCATCATGTGGATCGCCGAGGTGCTGACGTCGTACGCGCCAGCGGTGCCGAGGATCATCTGGCTCACGACCATCGTGCTCGTGCTCGCCCAGCTCCCGGTCATTCGCAAGCTCTCGGGGAGCGTGGTGATCGGCAACTTCCTGCTCCTGCTCTTTCTGGCCAGCAACGGCGCCAAGTCCGTGGTGGCCAACATCGTCGTCGTGGGGCCGTCGATCTTCTGGTTCGCGGCGGGCACGGTCGCGATCCACGGGATCATCATCTTCGGGATCGGCTGGATGTTGCGACTAAACGGCGAGCTGCTGGCTGTCGCATCGCAGGCCGGCATTGGCGGCGCGGCCTCGGCGATGGCACTGGCGAGCGCGCGGAAGCGGCCGGAGTTGATCCTGCCGGGGGTGGCGGTGGGGATGCTGGGGAACGCGGTGGGGAACTACGCGGGGATTGCGGTGGCGTTTGCGGTGCGGGGGATGTTGGGGTGACGCGCGGGAGGTGAGGGGTGTGTGGGGGGCTGTCATTCAAGAGCGTTAACCGCAGAGGACGCAGAGGTGACAGGCGCAGCTCGCCGATGGTTCCTCTGCGACCTCCGCGTCCTCTGCGGTAAACTGCTTTGAGGACCCCAGCCTCGGAGCCGACCCTCCCCTCATCCCCCCACCCTCACACCACCAACCTCACCAGATCAACCCCCGCCTCCCGCAACATCCCCGTCGCCGTATCGTTGAGCGGATACGCCTCGTTGTAGACCACACGCCGAATGCCGGCATTGATGATCATCTTGCTGCACATGAGGCACGGCGAGTAGGTGGTGTAGAGCGTCGCATCCTTGATGGCGATGCCGTGGTACGACGCCTGCACGATCGCGTTCTCCTCCCCGTGGGAGCACAGGCACTCCTCCAGGTTGCGCCCGCTGTCACTGAAGCCGTTGCAGCGCGGGCACCCCCCTTCATTGCAGTTCTTCACCCCGCGCGGTGTCCCGTTGTAGCCCGTGCTGATGATGCGCTTGTCGGAGACGACAACTGCCGCCACCTGCCGCTTCATGCAGTTGCTGCGCGCCGCCACCTTCACGGCGATGTCCATGAAGTACTGGTCCCACGACGGGCGGGCAAACGACACCTCCAGTTCGCGCAACGCGGTCGCCATCTGTTCCCCGAAGGCCTCCACCGTCCCGCTGTTCTCGATCGTGCGGTTGGCCAGCCGCTCCGTCTCCAGCAGTTGCTGCGCCGCCGCGTTGCTGCTGGCGAACTCCCGCTCCTCCTGGCGGATGAAGTCCTGCAGCGTCAACGCGTCGCCATCGCGGGCGCGGGCCACGGAGCGGGCGAAACGGGCCTCGAGCGGGGCGAAGATATGAAAGAGCGTAAACGGCCCCGCCTTCTTGAGTGCCTCGACCTCCGCCGGATGCCGGATGCTGTCCACGACGTAGTTCCGGTCCGACTCGCATCTTGGCCACCGTGAGCGTCGCGAGCGCCGACGGGCCATGGCGCTCACGCAGCTCGTTGCCCAGGGCGATGAGGTTCTCGCGAACGGCGCTCAAGCCCCGCTGCTTCGCTTCCTCGCGAATGACATCGGAGAGCGAGACGTACGTGAATCCCTTGGTGGCGAGCACCTCGCCGGCCGTCGTCTTGCCGCCAGCGTTTCGTCCGGTGAGTCCGATGATGATCATGGTGGTGTAGCGAGTTGCACTCGATGACGGCGTGGGCACGAGAGTCGGCCCTGGGACGGTCGCAGACGAGCTCCTTACGGGAGCCACGCCGGTATCGACCACTCCGGGCGGCAGGAACGGCCAGC
The DNA here is from genome assembly GCA_016704465.1 of Gemmatimonadota bacterium. Classification (GTDB taxonomy): domain Bacteria; phylum Gemmatimonadota; class Gemmatimonadetes; order Gemmatimonadales; family Gemmatimonadaceae; genus SCN-70-22. The sequence continues at coordinate 182,920 of JADJAD010000001.1, forward strand.
GACGCCGCAAGTTGTCGTCGTCACGGTCCGGACGCCAGCGACGCCGCGTGTGAGTGATTGCCTTGGGGTTCGAGGCACTCCCCGCGTGGCCACACGTCGAGCCCGCGGACGCTGCGGCGTTCCCGCCCCACTCCCGTCGTGGCAGTCGACGCACGCTGCGGCTAACGTCGGCAACGATCCGATGAGGCGGTCGCACCGCGCCCTCGCCATCCTCGGCGTATGTTCGCCTCTTGCGCTTCCCCCTGCGCCGAGCCGACCGTATGGCCATGCCGTACACGCAGCCACACCCCGACCGCACCGTGTGGACCGTCGCCGACCTGGAGCAATTGCCCGACGACGGCAATCGCTACGAGATCCTGCACGGCGAGTTGCTGGTGAAACCGCTTCCGTCAACTGGACACCAGCGCATCGCCATCCGGCTCTCGGTGCTCGCCGTCATGTGGTGCCGCGCCCACACCGGCTGGACCGTGCTCGCCCCGGGTGGCGTGCACGTGAGCGAGACCACCTGGCTCGAGCCCGACCTGGCGATCTACGCTGCTCCGGAGTCGGCCGACCTCTCCTGGCGGGAGATGCCGCCCCCGCTCCTCGTGGTCGAAGTGCTCAGTCCCTCGACCCGGCGGCGTGATCGCCATCGCAAGCGGCCGGCGTATCTCTCGCACGGTGTGCGTGAGGTCTGGCTGGTGGATCAAGGGACGCGATCGATCGAGCGATGGACGGCCGACTCGGAGTTTCCAGAGACCTTCCGAGACGGCATCTCGTGGCGCACTGAGGGTACGCTCCCTCCTCTACCGATCTCCGATGTCGAACTCTTCGGACCACCGACGACATAGCGCGCGATCCACCTCTGCGTCCTCTGCGTCCTCTGCGGTTAACTGCTTTTGAACCGCAGAGGACGCAGAGGTCGCAGAGGAGGGCGTATCAATCCCGATGATAGCTGAAGATTGAAGTGGTCGCCCTCTCTACCCTATCGCAACGCATCCACAATCTCATTCAGCGTCGCACTCGGCCGCATCGCCGCCGTCGTCTTCCCCAGGTCGGGCTGGTAGTAGCCCCCCATCTCCACCGGCTTCCCCTGCGCCCCGATCAGCTCGGCGTTGATCCTCTCCTCGTTGTCCGTCAGCTGCCGCGCCACAGTGACGAACCGTTCCTTCAGCTCGGCATCCTTCTCCTGCGCCGCCAGCGCCTCGGCCCAATAGAGCGCCAGATAGTAGTGACTCCCGCGGTTGTCGATCTCCCCCACCTTGCGGGCCGGCGACTTGTTGTTGTCCAGGAACTTGCCGATCGCCACGTCCAGCGTCTCGGCCAGCACCGTCGCCTTGGCGTTGCCTGCCGTCATCCCGATGTGTTCCAGCGATGCGCCTAACGCCGAGAACTCGCCGAGCGAGTCCCAGCGCAGGTAGCCTTCCTTCTGGAACTGCTGCACGTGCTTGGGGGCCGAGCCGCCGGCGCCGGTCTCGAACAGGCCGCCTCCGGCCAGCAGCGGGACCACCGACAGCATCTTGGCCGACGTGCCGATCTCGAGGATCGGGAAGAGGTCGGTGAGGTAGTCGCGCAGCACGTTTCCCGTCACAGAGATCGTGTCCTCTCCCTTGCGGATGCGCGCCAGCGAGAGCTTCATCGCCTCCACCGGCGACAGGATCCGGATGTCGAGCCCGGCGGTGTCGTGGTCCTTGAGGTACGTCTCCACCTTGGCGATGACTTCGCGGTCGTGCGCGCGATCGACATCGAGCCAGAACACCGCCGGCGCCCCGGTGGCCCGTGCGCGCCGCACCGCCAGCTTCACCCAATCGCGGATGGCGATGTCCTTGGTCTGGCAGGCGCGGAAGATGTCCCCCTCGTCCACCCGCTGCTCGAGCACCGTGTTGCCGGTCGTCTCGTCCACGACCCGCATCTTCCCCACCGCAGTCGCGATGAAGGTCTTGTCGTGCGACCCGTACTCCTCCGCCTTCTGCGCCATGAGCCCCACGTTAGGCACGTCGCCCATGGTGGCCGGGTCGTAGGCGCCGTTGGCGCGGCAGTCGTCGAAGACCGCCGAGTAGATCCCCGCGTAGTTGCGGTCCGGCACCATCGCCTTGGTGTCGTGCAGCTTGCCATCGGGGCCGTACATCTTCCCCGAGTCGCGCACCACCACCGGCATCGACGCATCGACGATCACGTCGTTCGGCACGTGCAGGTTGGTGATCCCGCGGTCCGAGTCCACCATCGCCAGCGCCGGGCGGGTCGCGTACACCGCCTTGATATCGGCCTCGATCTCGGCGCGCTGCTCGGCTGGCAGCGACTGGATCTTGGCATACACGTCGCCCAACCCGTTGCGCGGGTTCACGCCTAGCTCCTTGAACGTGAGCGCGTGCTTGTCGAAGACCGCCTGGTAGTACACCGTCACCGCGTGCCCGAACATCACCGGGTCCGAGACCTTCATCATCGTCGCCTTGAGGTGCAGCGAGAGCAACAGCCCGTCGCGCTTGGCCTCGTCGATCTGCTCAGCGAAAAAGGCCCGCAGCGCGCCGACGTGCATCGCCGCCGAGTCGAGGATCTCCCCCTCCACCAGCTGCACCCCCTTCTTGAGCACCGTCACCGTCCCGTCCACCCCTTCGAACTCGATCCGCACGCTCGTTGGCGCGGCGATGGTAACCGATGTCTCGCTGCCATAGAAGTCGCCGGCGAACATGTGTGACACGTGCGACTTCGAGTCGGGGGACCACGCGCCGAGCTTGTGCGGGTGCTTCTTCGAGAACTCCTTCACCGACTGCGGCGCGCGACGGTCCGAGTTCCCCTCGCGCAGCACCGGATTCACCGCGCTGCCGAGCACCTTGGCAAAGCGCTGCTGCAACGCCTTCTCCGCGTCGTTGGCTGGCGCCTCTGGATAGTTGGGGATCGCGTAGCCGTGCGCCTGCAGCTCGGCGATCGCTTCCTTGAGCTGGGGGATCGACGCCGAGATGTTCGGCAGCTTGATGATGTTCGCCTCGGGATGCTGGGCCAGCGCACCGAGCTGCGTGAGGTGGTCCGGGATGCGCTGCTCGGGGGTGAGGTTCTCGGGGAAGTTGGCAATGATGCGCCCGGCCAGCGAAATGTCCCGCGTCTCTACCGAGATCCCGGCGCCGTTGGTGAACGCCTGGACGATGGGGAGGAGGGAGAGCGTCGCCAGGGCGGGCGCTTCGTCGATCTGGGTCCAGATGATGGTGGAGATTTCGGTGGGCATGACTGGTCGCGAAAGAAGGGGCACGCTCGGGGGCCAGGGGACGCACGGACTTCTCGAGGTGCGGGAAGGCCGGTGGACGTACCACGGCGAGGCGAGGCTGGGCGGTAGCCTTCAATTTGCACGACGGTGCTGGGGGGCGTGAGGGCCGCGTGACGGTTAGGTGACGGGTGGGGGGTAGTGTTGCGTGCGGGGCTGGGGGAGCCTTTTTACCGCAGAGGACGCAGAGGTCGCAGAGGGGTGCGTTGTGCTGGGGGAACGGTTACGTGGGATTACCGGGCAGGTCGTTGATGCGGCGATCAAGGTGCATTCGGCGCTCGGGCCCGGGCTGCTCGAGAAGGCGTATGAGGTCTGCCTCGCGCACGAGCTGCGCACGCGCGGCCTCGACGTGCAGTGCCAACTCCCGCTCCCGGTACGATACGAGGGAGTGACGCTCGACCTTGGCTATCGGGTGGACCTTCTCGTCGAGCACGCCGTCGTCGTAGAACTGAAGGCCGTCACCAAGCTCCTCCCCGTCCACGAAGCCCAGCTACTCTCCCACCTGAAGCTCAACGACTTCCGGGTAGGCCTCCTGATCAACTTCCACTCCCTCCGCCTGAAGGAAGGAATCATCCGCCTCGTGAACCAACTCTAGCGGCGCTCTCCTCTGCGCTCTCCTCTGCGTCCTCCGCGTCCTCTGCGGTTAAATGCTTTTGAACCGCAGAGGACGCGGAGGACGCAGAGGACGAGCGATGAAGAAATCAGATCGTCGACATATCAATCACGAACCGGTACTTCACATCACTGCGCAGCATGCGCTCCCACGCGGTGTTGATGTCGGCCATTTTCACGACCTCCACGTCCGCCCCGATCTTGTGCTCCGCGCAGAAGTCCAGCATCTCCTGCGTCTCGGCGATCCCGCCTATGAGCGACCCCGCGATCGCGCGTCGGCGCATGATCAACGAGAACGGATGGTGCTGCGGGTGCGGCTCCGCCGGTGCGCCGAGTGTGACCAGCGTGCCGTCGCGGTAGAGCGTGTTGAGGAAGGGGTCGAGGTTGTGCGGCGCGGCGACTGTGTCGAGGATGAGGTCGAGCGAGTTGGCGGCTGCGGTCATCGCGTCTTCGTCCTTCGAGATCACCACACGCGTGGCACCGAGTCGTGCCGCGTCGGCCGTCTTGCTCGGCGACGTCGTGAACATCGTCACCTCGGCACCCATCGCCTTGGCCAGCTTCACCGCCATGTGTCCCAGTCCGCCCAGTCCAACCACGCCGACCCGCATCCCGGGGGCGCAGTTCCAGTGGCGGAGGGGGGAGTAGGTCGTGATCCCGGCGCATAGCAGCGGCGCCGTGGTGCTCAGGTCCACGCCTTCAGGAATCCGCAGCACGAAGTGCCGGTCCACCACGATCGTGTTCGAGTAGCCGCCGTACGTCGGGCGGCCGGTCTCCTTCTCGACCCCCATGTACGTGCCCGTGCTGCCGACGTCGCAATAGTTCTCCTGGTTCGCCGCGCACGACGGGCAGGTGCGACAGGAATCGACGAGGCAGCCGACCCCAACGATGTCACCGACCTTGAGGTCCGAGACCGACGATCCGACAGCCGCAACGTGGCCGACGATCTCATGCCCGGGCACGGCCGGATAGGGTGCCTCGCCCCACTCGCTGCGGGCGAAGTGGAGATCGGAGTGGCAGACGCCGCAGTAGCGGATATCGATGCGCACGTCGTTGGCGCCGACGTCACGGCGTTCGAAGGACCATGGGGCGAGGGGAGCGGTGGCCGAGGGGGCGGCCCAGGCGCGAGCTGGAATCATTGATTTTGGCTGGAGGGGATGCGCAGGGCCGGCGCGCAGGCGCGCGAGGAATCTGGCGGCCGAGCGGCATAAGCTAAACATCCGCCTCCCGGTTGCCGTTCCCCGCATCCTGTACGCCATTCACGCCCCGCTTCTCTGCGTCCTCTGCGTCCTCTGCGTCCTCTGCGTCCTCTGCGGTTCAAAAGCTTTTGAACCGCAGAGGACGCAGAGGTTTGGGGCTGGGGCTATGAAGCTCGCACCATCGCCAACTCCAACAACGACCCCTTGCACCCTACTCCAATGAGGTGATCCCGTAGCTGTCCCACCCGCCCCCGGTCCGTCGCCTTTCCGTGCGCCGCGTCGTTGCGCACCACGCGCAGTTCCTCGATGATCGCCGGCAGGCTTCCCGTGAACCACTGTCCGTGCTGCAGTTGCTGCCGCAGCCAGTCGCGTCGTTCGTGGTCTGCGGTAATCGCGTGTCCCAGATCGCCCAGCGTCCACGGTCCGTCGGCCAGCAGGTCCACTGTGCGCCCATCCACGTTCCGGAGACGCAGCGAGCGATCCGCGTCCGCCAACGCCACGCGCAGCAGCGCGTTCACCTGCACCTCCACCGCCTTGGCGAAGTTCACGATCACCGTGGAGAGATCGAAAGCCGCATCGGTGCGATGATCGCGAAAGAGCCGCTCGGCAGTTGCAATGAACGCCCGCGCCCCTGGGTCGAGATTCATCCACAGCGTGGCGCCGAATCGGTTCTCCCGCAGCTCCCGCTGCATCTCCCCGGCGCCCGCGCGTTCGGCATCGAACTCCACCCAGTGCCGCCCCTCCGTCAGCTGCGCGCGCGTGCGCTCGTCGAACCAGCGCGCCTCGTCCTCGCGTGAGACGAGCAGCGGGAGGTCTACCATGCCGCCGTACAGCGAGACGCGCTGGCCGTGGTAGCGCGCGTTGCGCAGCTGGCGGAGCTGGTCGATCACTGCCGGCGTGTCGTCGAGCACGAGCCGGCGGATGTCCCAGAGACGGAACCAGCAGTCCGCGGGATGTCCAAGCTCCGCGTAGTACGCGGGGACGTGCGGCACCTCATCGTCGTCGCCGCGCACGTCTTCGACACGCACCTCGGCCAGGTGGGCGACGTAGAGCGAGCGGTAGTCGGTGAGATAGAGCTGGTGCTCCTCGGCGTCGTCGCCCTGCAACGAGTCGTCGAGCGCGAGGATCTGGGGCAAGTGCGGGAGCGGTTCCTGGCGGTACGGGGAGCGCAGCTTCCCCCACCAGACGTAGACGTCGTCCTCCTCGCGGTGCCCCTCGCGGAACTCACGGGCGAGGCCGAGCAGGGGGGAGACGTGTGCGTCGAGGGCGTCGGCGTCGTAGGAGGGGTTCCAGACGGCGAGGAGGTGGCGGGGGGTGGGGGGCGTCGTCGAGGAGGGCATGATGGGGACGAGGATATGCCCGGGGGGTGGGGCTCGGGTAGGAGTGGCCGACTATTCGGACGTGTATAGCAAAGTGCTAAATCGTATACAGGTGGCGTGGACGTGTATAGCAAAGCGGCATTATCTATACACGTCGTCCAGCCCCTCGAGGTGACCCATTCAGCCCCTCAGCGCGCTCGATCCCCGGATCTTCGAGACCACGGCCATCCTCCGGGCGACCGCCACGGCAGGTCGGCGGCTTGGCGAACTGAAGGGGATCGCGGCAACGATCCCGAATCAGAGCCTGTTGATCAACACCTTGGCCCTGCAGGAGGCAAAGGACAGCTCAGCCGTCGAGAACATCGTGACGAGCCACGACGAGCTGTTCCGCAGCAGTGCGTTCCCGGACAGGGTGCAGGGTGCGGCTGCGAAAGAAGTGCGCGACTACTCGCTCGCCCTTCGCACCGGATTCACGCGAGTGCGGGACACCGGCCTCCTCCGGAATCTCCACATCCTCGAGATTCAAGCCGAGCTCGAACGCAATAGCGCTGGATTCCGGAAGCTGCCCGGAACGCTCTTGAAGGATTCAGCGGGACGCGTCGTGTATGCGCCGCCGCAAGACGCACGTGATGTTGAGCGACTGATGGGAGATCTCGAGCTGTTCATCAACGACAACACGCGCTTCGATGCCGACCCGCTCGTGAAGATGGCGATCATCCACCATCAGTTCGAAAGCATTCACCCATTCTACGACGGAAACGGTCGCACGGGACGCATCATCAACGTCCTGTACCTGGTCATGCGAGGGCTGCTCGACATTCCCATTCTGTACCTGAGTCGGCACATCGTGCGGACCAAGGGCGACTATTACGCCTTGCTGCAGAAGGTTCGCGATGAAGGGGCCTGGGAGGAATGGACACTCTACATGCTGCAGGCCGTTGAGCGAACGGCGGGATCGACGATCGCCATGATCGGCGAGATCCGTGACGCGCTGCTCGACTACAAACACCGTATCCGGGAGCACCACGGCTTCTACAGCCGGGATCTGGTCAACCACCTGTTCCGCCAGCCCTACACCAGAATCGAGTTCCTGATGAGCGACTTGAAGGTGTCGCGGCTCACCGCCATGAAGTACTTGAACGTGCTCGCGGAGGACGGCTTCCTCAGCAAGCACAAGTTCGGGCGTTCCAACTACTACGTGAATGTCGCGCTGGCGGGTGTACTGATGCGGGCTGAGGAGGAAGGCGGCGCGGAGTAGTCGGGGGAGTGGGGTGGTCGCGCGGTGGCGCAACGACGAGGGATCGGAGTAGCCCAATGTGCAGTGCTGCACTCCTCCATACGCGGGGAGGCCCTCTGCGTCCTCTTTGTCCTCTGCGGTTAACTGCTTATTACCGCAGAGGACGCAGAGGACGCAGAGGTGCGCCGAAACGCTACGTCGGCCGCACCGCCGGAAGATCCCCGTCCGCCAGGTGCCGCACATCAGCCACCGTGAGCTGCACCAGTGCATGCGTTGCCCAGGACGTGCGCACGAACTCCACCTCGAATACGTCTGACGCCAGGATCGCAACGACCGCGCCGACATCTCCCCGGCGCAGCCCATGCTCGGCGACGTCACGTTCCAGCACCACGGCGTCCAGTTCACGAATCGTCATCGCGGCGCTCCCGGGAAGGCGGTCACGAGATGAGGGCGAGGGGCATCGGCGCGGATAATCCAGACGGTCTCGACCCACGACTCGCGACCGCCCGGCCCTCGTGGCATACCGCCGACGAGATACGTCGTGCCATAGGGGGGAGTCGGGATCTTCACCGCTTCGCCGCGGCGCGCGATCGTGCGCAGCGCGACGGCGAGGATCTCCCAGCGCGGGCGCAAGAGCCGAGCGAGCCGAAGAATCGAGCCTTGTGCCGACCGACCGGATGAGTCGGCGACAGCAGGTAGTCGCGGACCTTGTCCGGTGCGACGACGGCGAGAGCGGCGAGCGGGAGTTGCACGGGGCGTAGGAGTCACGGTTGGCGATCCCACCAATTTCCGGGACACCGTCACTCGCGCGGCACGTGCGTGGATCGTCGCACCTCTGCGACCTCTGCGTCCTCTGCGGTTAACTGCTTTTTACCGCAGAGGACGCAGAGGACGCAGAGGACGCAGAGGTGCACGCTGCTTACGCTCCCTGAGCTACCTCATGGAGCCGCGCGGCCAGCAGCCGACCAAAGTCCCGGGGCGCCGAGAGGTCGCGGAAGATCGGGTCGTCGCACCTACACCATCGCACTGTCCTCCGTCGGCGCCGGCTCTCCTCCCTCGATCCCTACAATTAGCGTGAGGAGCCCTACCGCCTCCCACCATCGATTGCGGCGAGCGTCCGAGAGCGGTAGCAGCACCTGCGCATCGACCAGTTGATCAATCGCCTCGTACACCCTTCCTTTCGCGCGATCGAGCAGCGCCGTGATCACGGGCGCCGATATGATGGGGTGAGCGGGAAGCAGATCAATGATCGCCCAAGCGGCAGCATCGCTGCGTGGGGGACGAGCAGTCTCGTGCAGCTGCCGGCGCCACGTTGCCTGCAACGCACGCACCGCACGTACGTACCCCTGCGCCAGCCTTGCCGAGCGGACGGTAGCGGCGGCGAAGAACTCGATCCCTTCGGTGACACCGTCGCCGCGATAGGCCGTCAGCGCGCTGATGTATCGATCCCTGGCGCCCGCGAACACCACGCTGATCGGCGAGACGAAGCGCGGTGCAAGCTGCCGGCGGCGCAGGATCACATGCACCAGCGCTCGGCCGGTTCGCCCGTTTCCATCGTCGAAGGGGTGGATCGTCTCGAACTGCGCGTGCGCCAGCGCTGCCTGGACCAGCGGCGACATCGTGTCGTCATTGATCGACTGACACAGGTCATGCAGCAGCGGCATCACCGCGTCGGGTGGAGGCGGGACGAAGTCGGCGCCGCAGGGGTTGTAGTCGTTGCCACCGATCCAGTTCTGTGTCGTTCGGAATTGGCCAGCGATGTGGCGATGCGGGGCGCGTTCCAGCAAGCGACGGTGGATCGACATGATCTCCTGGTTGCTGAAGTCCTGCACCTCGGCCGCCTCCTCGACCGCGAGCACCATGGCATCGATGTTGGCCAGCACCTCCATCGCCGTCGTCCCCGGCACTCCTCCGGACTCCACCTTGGCTTCGGCGCGCGCAAGTTCGCGAACGCCGAGCTGCATCCCTTCGACCTTGGAGGAGGCGATCGATTCCGTCCTGAGGAGCAGTCGTGCCAAGGGAGCCAGCGCGGTTCCGCCCTCGTCATTGAGCAGCCGGATGGCCTGCTCCGCCTCGGAGACCAGGCCGGCCTGCTGGGTGCTGAGACGCACGTCCATCGCGGCGATCGAGGCCGGCACGAACGACTCGTAGGCGCAGGCGCGCCGATAGCGGGCCGGGGCGTCGAGCGTGGGGTTGTGCTCCCACGTGCGGGGGATGAGGTGGCCGGGCACAGAATCGGTGGTTGTAAACGGGAGCAATAATGGTAGTTAGTGCTGTTTGTATGATAAACAGGACTAAGAAAGATCGCTATTACTGATCAGCCTCTGCGTCCTCTGCGGTTAACTGCTTTTTACCGCAGAGGTCGCAGAGGTGCGCGCTGCTCACGCTCCCTGAGCTACCTCATGGAGCTGCGCGGCCAGCGCGTCGATCTCTGCCGCGAACGCCAACCGCTCGACCCATCGCACGGGAATGCCGGACACTCCGTAGTACGCCCCCGCAATCTGCCCATACACCGCCCCCGTCGTATCCGCGTCGCCCCCGAGGTTCACAGCCGCAAGCGCCCCCGACTCGAAGTTGTTGGTGGTAGCGAACGCCCACAGCGCCGCCTCCAGGGTGTCGATCACGAAGCCGTGCCCGCCCTTGATCTCCGGTGGCGACTTTCGACGGAACGATCCGCCGGCCACCTCGGCCACTCTCTCGTGCAGCGGCTCGCGGCTCCACAGCTCCGGCACCGGCGAGTAGCACTCGGCCAGCAGCTCCTCCTTCGACACCCCGGCCAGCGCGCCGAGCAGGAGCGCGGCGAAGTAGCGGCAGGCATCCACCGCTGCAGGCGCTCCGTGCGTGGTGCGGGAGCTTTCGCCCGCCATGCGGATCGCCTGTTCGGGATCGCGGGCGAAGAAGAGCGGGACGGGGGCGAGTCGCATCAATGATCCGTTGCCGGCGGCATTGTCCGACGTCTTGCCGGCGAAGGCGTTGCCCGTTTGCCGGAATCGACTCAGTGCCGCGCTCGTCGTATTTCCGATGTCGAAACAAACGCCCGGGCGGCTCGACCAGTAGCCCTCCTTCCACCAGAGCACGTAGCGTTGCATCTGGTCTTTGGCGTCGAATCCTTTGTGCTCCACCAGGCTCTCCGCCAGGCACATCGCCATCGACGTGTCGTCGGTCCACTGCCCCGGTTCCAGGTCGAAGGGGCCGCCGCCGACCATCTCGTTGATCGGCCTCACGCGCTCAGGCGGAGTGAACTCGAGCGTGGTGCCAAGGGCGTCGCCGGTGGCCAAGCCGAGCAGTGCGCCGCGGTAGCGGCCGAGGTGGGCGTCGGAGTGCGTGGCGGGTGCTGCAGCTGGTGTGCTCTGGGGCTGGCTCATGCGTCGACTTCCTCCCGTCCCTTCCCGTTCTCGTGGTGGTGCCAGGTGCGGACCATGTCGCGCTGCGCGTCGGTCTGCGGAGAGCCCTCAGGGTGGCGTCGGAGCACGCGCACCTTGTGCATCGTATTGAAGTATCGCTGCACCTGGCGGAGCGCGTCGTCACCATCGTGCCCTTGCCGCACGAGCCAGCACCCGACCACCGTCCCGGTGCGCCCTACGCCACCCCAGCAGTGGACGTACACGAAGCGTCCCTCGGCGAGGCGTCGGTCGATCGCATCGAGTATGCGCGTCATGTGGCCGGGGGCGCAGACGTCCATGTCGGGAATGCTGAGGCGCTCGTACGTGACGTCGACTGCACGCTAGGACTTCAACGCGGTGAGGATCGGCTCGTATGGGGCGAGGGCGTCATCGTGCGCATGCGTGAGATCGATGAAGGCCGTGACGCCGGCGTCGAGAAATTGCGCGAGCTTCGCGCGGGCGCCAGCGTCGCGGGGGTCGGGCTTGGCGCCCGGATATTCGCCAGCGGCGAAGAGGAGGTCGGCGACGAGGTAGGAGTTCTCGATCGGGCGCTTGCGCACGGGGAGAGGCATGCGGGGGTGTCGCTCCGGTGGGATGTCTCGAAGTATCGCGCGAGGGTCTGACAGCGGTACGACGAGGGATTCGGCACGTCACGGCTTGTGACGGTGGCCCGGCGGGATGGCCGCATCAGACGATGGGTGTACATTTCTGAGGTTCGACGCTTCCTCCGCGTCATACTGCTCGCCGACGGCGTGACGGTCCACAATCCGTTCTTCGACCGCGGGTTTCGCCCATGAAGGTCAAGTATTTCAAGGATACCGACACTGCGCTGCTCGAGTTCTCCGAGGCGCCGGTGCGCGAGACGCGGGAGATATCCGAGAACGTCTACGTGGACCTGGACGAGCGCGGCAACCCGGTCAGCATGACGATCGAGCATGCCACTACGCTCGCGCGGTTTCCGGTCGTGACGCTCGAGGGGTTCGGGGCGGGCGGGCCGTAGCGGCGCTCCAAGCGCGCGCTCTTCCGTTCCCCCCCGCATCCGCTTCGCCTTGCGACAGGTGATCGACTGATTCTCGGTGCCGGAGCTCGTGCGCCTCGCTGCGCCGGAGGTCCGCCTTGACGAACCGCCCGATCGCGCGGTTCCCCAGCAGCCGTTGCGCCTGAACACACAGTCGCGCCCCTTCACCGCCTGACCGTGCGCTGCGACGGTCACCAAGATGCAGACCAGCGCTTGCGAGCAGGCGTGCCCCGCTCGCGGTGTGTCGCCCCTGCGCCACACTTCTGGCCGCTGTCCCTCCCCCCTGCTATCGTGGCTTCGGAGCATTCCCGAACCCCGTTGCCCGTGGCCAAGCGCAGCACCAAGAAGAAGGCAGACACCTCCGCGAACGTCGGCTACGAGTCCGAACTCTGGCAAATGGCCGACACCCTTCGCGGCTCGATGGACGCCGCCGAGTACAAGCACGTCGTCCTCGGCCTGATCTTCCTCAAGTACATCTCCGACGCCTTCGAGGAGCAGCACGCAGGCTAGTCGCCGACCGATCGAGCGGCGCCGACCCGGAGGATCCGGACGAGTACCGCGCCCAGAGCATCTTCTGGGTACCGCCCGAGGCGCGCTGGGCGCACCTCAAGGCGCAGGCGCGTCAGAGCACGATCGGTCAGCTCGTTGACGACGCCATGGAAGGGATTGAGCGCGACAACGTTGCGCTCAAGAGCGTGCTCCCAAGGGACTACGCGCGCCCCTCCCTCGATAAGCAGCGCCTGGGGCAGCTGATCGACATGATCAGCAACATCAAGATCGGCGACGAGGCCAGCCGCGCCAAGGACGTGCTGGGGCGCGTGTACGAGTACTTCCTCTCGCAGTTCGCTAGCGCCGAGGGGAAGAAGGGGGGCGAGTTCTACACGCCGCGCTGTGTGGTCAAGCTGCTGGTGGAGATGCTCGAGCCCTATCGGGGGCGGGTGTACGACCCCTGCTGCGGGTCATCAGGGATGTTCGTGCAGTCGGTCGAGTTCATTCGCGCGCATGCCAAGGGGAACGGCAATGGCGGGAAGGCCAAGGCCGACATCTCGATCTACGGTCAGGAGTCGAACTACACCACCTGGCGGCTGGCGCGCATGAACCTCGCCATCCGGGGCATCGACAGCGGGCAGATCGCGCACGGCGACACGTTTCACAACGATCGCCATCCTGATCTAAAGGCCGACTACATCCTGGCCAACCCGCCCTTCAACATCTCCGACTGGGGGGGAGAGCGGCTGCGCGACGACAAGCGCTGGCAGTTCGGTGCGCCGCCGGCGGGGAACGCCAACTTCGCCTGGGTGCAGCACATCGTGCATCATCTCGCGCCTGCGGGCGTGGCGGGCTTCGTCCTGGACAACGGCTCGATGTCGTCCAACCAATCGGGCGAGGGGGAGATCCGGAAGCAGCTGATCGAGGGCGACCTCGTGGACTGCATGGTGGCGCTGCCGGGACAGCTCTTCTACACGACACAGATCCCGGCGTGCCTGTGGTTCTGGCGCGCGATCGCAAGAACGGAAAGTTCCGCGACCGACGTGGGCACGTGTTGTTCATCGACGCGCGCAGGCTCGGCCGCATGGCGGACCGCACGCATCGAGAGCTGACTGACGAGGATGTCGTTCGAATCGCCGACACGTACCACGCGTGGCGGGGCGAGAATCAGGCGGGTGCCTACGAGGACGTGCCGGGCTTCTGCAGGAGCGCGCCGCTCGACGAGGTGCGCGAGCATGGGCATGTGCTCACGCCGGGGCGATACGTGGGAGCGGAGGCGCAGGAGGATGACGGGGAGCCGTTCGAGAAGAAGATGCGGCGGCTCGTTGAGACGTTGCGCGAGCAACAGGCGGAGGCTGCGAGGTTGGATGCTGCCATTGCCGCTAATCTGAGGGGGATTGGGTATGACGGGTGAGTGGCCGACACTGACGGTCAACGAGATTAGGGATCCGGGCGACAGATCCATCGCGATCGGTCCGTTCGGCTCGCGAATGAAGGCAGACTCCTATGTCGAGAAGGGTGTGCCCGTGATTCGCGGGAACAACATCTCAGACACGCGCGACCTCACGCGTGAGTTCGTCTTCGTCTCCGACGAAACAGCCGATGAGCTTCGTAGCTGCAACGTGTACGCGCACGATCTCGTCTTCCCGCATCGCGGTGCAATCGGGCAGGTGGCCATCGTGCCAAGCGACGGCGTCGAGCGCTACATGCTTTCGACAAGCCTGATGAAGCTCACTTGCGACAGGAGCCGCATTGATCCGAAGTTCGTATTCTACTTCTTTCGTTCGGCACGTGGCCGACATGCATTGCTTCAGCATGCATCCACGGTCGGCACTCCGGGAATTGGTCAGCCGCTGACTTCCCTACGCTCAATCCAACTCCCTGTTCCGCCGCTCCCCGAACAACGCGCCATCGGCCACATCCTCGGCACGTTGGACGACAAGATTGAGCTGAACCGGCGGTTGAGTGAGACGCTCGAGGCCATCGCGCGGGCGCTCTTCAAGTCGTGGTTCGTCGACTTCGACCCCGTTCGCGCCAAGGCCGAGGGCGCGACACGGGTTTGCCCGGAGGCGATTGCGGAGCTGTTTCCGGATCGGTTGGTGGAGTCGGAGGTGGGGGATATTCCGGAGGGGTGGGGGGTGGGGACGCTCGGTGACGTCGCTGAGCATCCTCGACGCGGCGTCCGACCCGATCAGATTCAGTTGGAGACACCGTACATCGCACTTGAGCACATGCCGAAGCGGTGCATCGCGTTGTCAGATTGGGGTGCCGGCCACGGCTTGGAGAGCAACAAGTATCGTTTCAACCGCGGTGAGATTCTGTTTGGCAAGCTGCGACCGTACTTCCACAAAGTCGGTGTCGCTCCGGTCGACGGGATCTGCTCCACAGACATTGTCGTAGTAGCGCCGCGAGCAACCGAGTGGTTCGGCTTCGTGCTTGGCCACGTGTCGAGTACCGAGTTCGTCGACTTCGCGGACGCAGGATCGACTGGCACGAAAATGCCACGGACAAGCTGGAACGAGATGGCGCGCTACGAGGTCGTATTGCCGCCGCGATCCGTAGCAAAGGCCTTGTCCACGTTGATCCGGCCCGCGATCAGTCGATTGATCGCGGGAATACACGAATCTCGTACCCTTGCCGCCCTGCGTGACGAGATGCTGCCAAGGCTGATCGCTGGCGAAGTTCGTGTCGGGACAGACGAGCGCGACGAACGCGAGCGAGCGCGAGCATGACGGTCTTACAGGAGATTCTCCAGTGGTCAAAGGACCGCCCCGCGTGGCAGCGCGACGCACTTCGCCGTCTTGTGATTAACGGCGAACTCTCCGACGAAGACATCAGCGCCCTAGCGGAACTCTGTAAGAGTGGTCACGGTCTGGCCGAGCAGCGCGATACCGTGCCGCTCGCGAAGGAGCATGTGCCGGGCCAGTCAGCGGGCGCGCCCGTATCGTTAGTTTCGATCTTCCATCATCGCGGCGTGAATGCGCTGGCAGAAGATCAGACTCTCAAGTTCGGCCCCGGCCTCACGGTCGTCTACGGCGACAACGGCGCAGGCAAGACGGGCTACATCCGCATTCTCAAGAGCGCCTGCCGAGCGCGCGGCCCGGAGAAGATCCTGGGCAACGTGGTGTCCGGCACGACACCGCTCGCGCCCGTGGTGTCCATCAAGTATAGGGTCGGTGCGGAGTCTGATCCTCGTGAGTGGGCTGGCAGCAACGAGGACGAGTTCGTATCGCGCGTGAGCGTCTTTGATACGCACTGCGCCGCAGTCTATCTCACCGAGAAGACCGATGTTGCATTCCGACCGTTCGGCCTGGACTTGTTCGACAAGCTTGTGAGGGCGTGCAAAGCCGTTCGCACGAAGCTGGAATCCGAACAGTACACGCTCGGTACGAATGGTTTGGCTACCGTGCAGGGAACGATTCCGCAAGACACCGCCGTAGCGAGGTTTCTCGCAGGTGGCAGCTCGCTGACCAAGCCGGAGGCGGTGCAGGCGCTCGCGCGGATTTCCCCGGAGGAAGAGGCTCGCCTCGCGCTTCTTGAGAAGTCTCTGTTGGATCTACAGGCCAACGACCCCGAGAAGCTCATCCAACAGCTCACAGTGCGCGCCGGACGGGTTCAAGCGTTGGTCCGACATCTGAGGGAGATCGAAGCGGCCTTGGCCGACGACGCGCTGAAAGCGGCCTTCGATGCGCTGACCGAGGAACTACGCAAGAGCGAAGAAGCTAAGCGCTTGCGAGAGGCCACTTTCCGCAGGGACTCTTGCTAGGGACGGGTACCGATGCGTGGACGGCGCTCTGGGAGTCGGCGCGGAAGTTCTCGCAGGATCGAGCGTATCCGGACGCGGCGTTTCCGGTTGTCGGAGATGGCGCGCGCTGCGTGCTCTGTCAGCGAAATCTCGATCACGAAGCGTCCCACCGGTTACAGCACTTCGCGGACTTCGTGGCATCGACGGTCGAACGCGAACTCCGTCGGATCAGGACACCTTTCCGGGCTGCGACAAGCGTTTGCCGATCTCAAGACGACGACTGAGGCAATCGACGAAACGCTCAAGGAGATTCGCATCGAGCACGAGGCGACCGCGGACGCCATTGGCGCGGCGTTGACATCGAACGAGAAGCGCAGAGCGTCCGTACTGGCGGCTCTCGCAGAAGGTAAAGACCTGACCGATTGCGCGGCCCTCGTGTCCGGCACTGCCTTTGCCGAGGGGCTGTCGGCGCAGATCGTCGAGCGCATCAAGACGCTCCGCACTAGCGCGAACCAACAGACACGCCAGAACATGGCCGCCGAAGCACAGGAGCTGCGTGCCCGGAGGCTGCTGGCCGTGCACCAGCAGACGGTCCTCGAGGACATCGAGCGCCGGAAGAGATACGCCGCCTACGGCCTGTGCATCGACGATACGAAGACGCAGGCGATCACTGCCAAGAGCACGGCCGTCACCAGATCGGCGGTGTCGGAAGCTCAAGAAGAGTTTTCAAGACGAGTTGGTCAGTCTTTCATTCCGCGATGTCGAAGTGGAGCTGAAAGAGCTAGGGGGCGCGGAAGGAGTCTTCTATCACAAGCTGGTTCTCACGCGTGCACCGGGCGTAGAGTTGCCGAAAGTGGTGAGCGAGGGTGAACAACGCTGCCTTTCCATTGCCGCGTTCTTCGCTGAACTGAGTACAGCCGACGACCCCTCCGGCATCGTCTTCGACGATCCTGTGTCCTCTCTGGATTTTCAGTGGCGGAACGGCGTGGCGCGACGACTGGTGCAGGAAGCAAGAACGCGACAGGTCATCGTCTTCACGCATGATGTCGTGTTTCTTCTGTCGCTACGGCAGTACGCAGAGGAGCTGGGTGTCGAACCGCTCGACCAGCATGTTCGCCACCAGTCCAAGGGCGCGGGCGTGTGCGCCGAGGAGTTACCGTGGGTGGCGCTCCCCGTGAAGAAGAAGATCGGATACCTGAACAAGTGCTGGCAGGACGCCGACAAGCTCTCGCGTGAAGGGCATCAAGACGCGTACGAAAAGGAAGCCAAGTATCTCTACGGACTACTGCGCGAAGCATGGGAGCGGGCGCTTGAAGAGGTGCTTCTCGTCGGCGTCGTTGAACGCTACAGGCCGGGGATCCAGACGCAGCACATTGCACAGATTGCCGACATCAAGCCCGACGATTGCAGGGCCGTCAATACGGCGATGACAAAGTGCTCCACTTGGCTTCCTGGTCACGACAAGGCTGCAGCGGCCCGTTCGCCGGTGCCTGTGGCCGCAGAACTCAAGGCCGACATCAAGGCGCTGGAAGATTGGGTGGCTGGAATTCGGAAGCGGCGGAAAGGGTCTGCATGAGCGCCCACGTCGTTCTCTGGTTACCGGCCGCTGAGCGATTCTTGCGGAGCGTGGAGTGACACGCGACGAACTCGACGTCCTCGCTAGCCTCGGCGAGTCCGAGCAACTGGAGTTCAAGGAGAGCTCCGGCCAGCGCACCCAAGCCGCCAAGTCCATCTGCGCAATGCTCAACAATCGTGGCGGACGGGTGCTCTTCGGCGTGACAGCGACGGGCGAAATCGTCGGACAGCAAGTGAGCGACCGGACGATCGAGGAGATCGCGGCAGAGTTGCGTCACATCGACCCACCAGCATTCCCCAGCATCGAGCGCGTGCCCACAGTCGCTGGGCGCGAAGTCATTGTCGTGGAGATCGGTCCGGGACGCTCG
The DNA here is from genome assembly GCA_016704465.1 of Gemmatimonadota bacterium. GTDB lineage: Bacteria > Gemmatimonadota > Gemmatimonadetes > Gemmatimonadales > Gemmatimonadaceae > SCN-70-22. The sequence goes on from JADJAD010000001.1 coordinate 201,097, forward strand.
CGACCGTATTCCTCCGAAGCCAGGCCTACCGCCGCACCGGTAACACGAACTCCGTACTCTCGGCCGATGAGTACAACACGATCCTCATGGAGCGGCTGCACGCCGACCACCGATGGGAGATCGAGGAGGCCGTAGGGGTCGAGGTGCAGGACCTCGATCATCTCGCGCTCGTGTTCACGGTGGAGGAGGCGATCCGACGTGGCCGACTGACCGATCCCGGCACCCGCGATCCCGCGCTCCTGCTACGCGGCCTTGGATTGGTGCGCGACGGCAAGTTGCTCAAGGCAGCCGTCGTGTTGTTCGGGAAGGGCGCGGAGATGCAGCGGACTATCCGCAGTTGCTGCTGCGTGTCGCGAGGTTTCGGGGCGTCGATCGCACCGAATTCATCGACAACCGGCAGTTCCACGGTCACATCTTCGAGCTGCTGGACGAGGCCGAGCGGTTCCTGAGGGGTGCCTTGCCGGTCGCGGGGCGAGTTGCGCCTGGTCTCTTCGAGCGCATCGACGACCCACTCTATCCGCCAGTGGCGTTGCGCGAAGCGCTGGCGAACGCCTTCTGCCACCGGGACTACTCGATCGGCGGGGGTTCGGTGGGCGTGGCGATCTACGATGATCGTTTGGAGATCAGTTCCGCCGGATCGCTGCACTTCGGCCTCACTCCGGAGCTGCTCTTCAGCGACCATGAATCGCTCCCTTGGAATCCGTTGATTGCTCGCGTCATGTACCTGCGCGGGCTCATCGAACAGTGGGGACGGGGCACCCTGAAGATGGCCGAACTCACGGAGCAGGCAGGGCTGCCACGGCCCGAGATCGAGGCGCTCGCCGGTGCCGTGGTCGCGCGGTTTCGCGCAACGGGGTACTCGGCGCCGACTCGGGTGTCGCGGCACCTCACGGATCGGCAACGGGGGATACGGGAACTCCTGGCGGAGGGGCGGGGCGGGATGTCGCGGGCGCACCCCCGCTCCGGGCTCGCCCCGGCACCGAGGGACTGGGAGCTAGGTGAGGACCTGTCCATGCTTCGGCACCTCGGGCTTGTCAGGACAACGGGGCACGCACGGGGCGCGCGGTGGTTTCTCGTATGACGAGAATTGGACCTTCAATTGTCAGCGAGCCGAGTGGTTCGGCACCTCGTAAAGAGCTGTGGGGGAGGCACTTACGCATCGCCGGAGATTTGAACTCCAATTCGCCAGCCTTAGGGCGCGAAAGCTTACGTAAACTATTGCACTCCAGATACTTACCTCACGAGAGGTTTGGACCTCCAATTCCCGCCAATTGCATGGTTCCCCGACTCCGCCCGGACGCCGAGATCGCCCTCCCGACCGCGCCTCCATGACTAAGGTCTGGTGCGTCCGCGCTGACTTCGGCATCTACACGAAGCAGTTCGTGGAGGGTGGCTACGCCGCGATCGGATGGATGCCGAACAGCGACCTCGCAAGCGTAAAGGCGCGCGACGAGATCTACCCGCTCTACAAAGCCGAGCACCCTGAGGACACCAGCAACATCGTCATCGGTCAGCAGGTCGGACAAATCGCCCGTTTCCTGCTGGAGATCCGGGCAGGCGACCACGTGATCACGCCCGCCGCCGATACGGAGTGGCTGCACTACGGCAAGGTCGCCCCCGATCCCTCGTACCAGTACGCGCCCGGGAGCGATGGTTGCCCCTACCGCCATCGCCGACGCGTCGACTGGGCGCCTAAGCGACTCAAGCGGGGCGACTTCTCGGTTCCGTTCCAGAACACGATCCGCTCGTCGCTCACGGTGTTCGCGATCTCGCAGCGCGACGAGTTCTTGGGCGCGATCGGCGAGGCCGCACCGCCACACACGCCCGCGGCCGCGCCATACGACCCCTACCGAGTGGTGCTGGAGCAGCTTCTCGAGCTCGATGCCAAGGAGTTCGAGATCCTGGTCGGCCACCTTCTCACCGCGCTCGGCTTCGAAGGATCCGAGGTCACGGGCAAGTCGGGCGATGGCGGCGTGGACGCGACCGGCGAACTCAACGTGGCCAACCTTGCCAAGGTGAAGGTGTTCGTGCAGGCCAAGCGCTACGGGCTCGGGTCGAAAGTCAATGCCAGCACGGTGAAGCAGCTTCGCCAGGCCATCCCGTTCGGTGGACAGGGAGCGTTCATCACCACGGCGGACTACCAAGGGGCAGCGTCAGACGTCGCGCTCGAGGCGGGCTTTCCGCGCATCGGGTTGATCAACGGTCGGCAGCTGGTCGATCTGCTCATCGAGCACTGGAGCGACATCCCGCCCGAGTTCCGCGATCGCCTGGGATTGAAGCCGGGATTGGTGCGCGCGTGAGCAGAGTGTCCGAGTCCGTCGTCGAGCAAGCCGTGCTCACGTGGCTTGCAGGCGTGGGCTGGGAGATCCGCTCGGCCGTGCCTGGAATTGGCACTGCCTGGAGCGAAGACTATGAGATCCTGGTACTGTCTGTGCCGTCGCTAACGCGGAGGCTAATGCTCGATCCCGTGTTCTGAGGAATTACCTTTCGATCAGCCGCCCCCAAACCTTGCGATTGGCCGCCCCCCAACCTTACGATTGGCCGAATGACGGCCGCCGCCCCCTTCCCCCGCTTCGTCGAGCCGCGCCTCATCGAGGCGCTCGCTGACTCGCCCGCCGTCCTGATCCACGGCCCGCGACAGTGCGGAAAGACGACGCTCGCCCGCGCCTTGGGCGATCGAGACGGCTACAGCTACACGACCTTCGACGACGAGGTAGCGAGAAACGCAGCGGACGCTGACCCGATCGGGTTCATCGCAAACCTGCCGCAGCGCAGTATCCTCGACGAAGTCCAGCGTGTCCCAGCACTCTTCGCGTCGATAAAGCACGCGATCGATCGCGATCGCCGGCCGGGCAGATTCCTCCTCACAGGCTCTGCCAACGTCCTCCTCATCCCCAGCCTGTCGGACTCGCTCGCCGGGCGCATGGAGATCGTGCGCCTGCACCCGCTTTCCCAGGGCGAGATGGCACGGCGCGCGCCGAAATTCCTCGACCAGCTCTTCGCTGGCGACTTCTCCGACGCTCGCGGCCACCGCCTCGGTGATGCCTTGATCGAGACCATCGTCGCCGGTGGATACCCCGCAGCGTTGCAACGCACCGCGCCGAGGCGACGGAGCGCGTGGTATCGCACCTATGTGGAGTCATTGGTCGAACGCGACGTGAGGGAAATGTCGCGCATCAGCTCACTCGATGCGCTGCCACGCCTCCTCGCGGCGATCGCGGCGCAATCGGCGCAGCTCCTCAATGCCACGGACCTCTCGGCGCCGTTCAGCCTCTCGCGCCCCACGATCAGGGACTACGTCACGGTCTTGCAGCGCGTCTTTCTCGTCGACATTCTCCCGCCGTGGCACTCCAACCGCCTCAAGCGACTCATCAAGACGCCGAAGGTCCACATCGGGGACACGGGGGTCGCCTGCGCCCTGCTGGGAGTCGACGTGGCCGCGCTGCGAGATGACCGAACGCTGCTCGGTCACCTGCTCGAAACGTTCGTCTTCCAGGAGATGCGACGACAGGCGAGTTGGCACGAGGACGTGCACGCGTTCTTTCACTTTCGGGACAAGGACGGGGTGGAGGTGGACATGGTGATCGAACGTGGGGCACGCGAGCTGGCCGGAATCGAGGTGAAGCTGTCGGCAACCGTCACCGACGCAGACTTCCGCGGACTACGCAAGCTGAGCGGGGCTACCGGGCGGCGATTCAAGGGAGGGGTGGTGCTGTACGACGGCGACACCACGGCACCCTTCGGCCCGGGGCTATGGGCCGTGCCGTTGCGCGCGCTCTGGGAGACGAGGTGAGCTCCGCCTTCACCGAGTCCATCGTCGAGGACGCTGCCCTCGCCTGGCTGTCGGCGCTCGGATACTCGGTCGGCCACGCTCCTGACCTTGCCTACGGTGCTCCGCGTGCCGAGCGCACCGACCCTGCCTTCCGTGACGTGACGCTCGATGCGCGACTGCACGCAGCGCTTACCCGTCTCAATCCACGGCTCCCGCCCGACGCGATCGACCACGCATTTCGAAAGCTCACCCGCACCGAGGCGCCCTCGCTCATCGAGCGCAATCGCGCTGTCCACCGCCTACTCGTGGACGGTGTCGAGGTCGAGTATCGCCGCCCCGATCGCTCCATTGGCGGCGCGCAAGCCAAGGTCATCGACTTCGACACGCCGGCCAACAACGACTGGCTCGCCCTGAACCAGTTCACCGTCGCCGACGGACAGCACACGCGTCGCCCCGATGTCGTCATCATGGTCAATGGCTTGCCGCTGGCGGTGATCGAGCTGAAGAACGCGGCGAATGAAGACGCCACAGTGTGGAGCGCATATCAGCAGCTCCAGACCTATCAGGCGCAGGTGCCGGCGCTGTTCGCCTACAATGCGGTGCTCGTAGCCAGCGACGGCGTTCAGGCACGCATCGGTGCGGTTGGCGCCGGCAAGGAATGGTTCAAGCCCTGGCGAACCATCAGCGGCCGCGTCGTCGCCGACGCTTCGATGCCCGAGTTGCAGGTGATGCTCGAGGGGGTGTTCGACCACCGGCGCTTTCTCGACTTGCTGCACTACTTCATCGTCTTCGAGGACGATGGAGAGGCGAAGATCACCAAGAAGCTTGCGGGCTACCATCAGTACCACGCGGTGAACGTGGCGGTGGAGGAGACGCTACGCGCCGCTCGCCCGTCAAAGGCTGTGTCAGGGCTCGAGGGTCGATACGCGACGAACCCGCAGCCGGGGGGGAATCCAGGGGATCGGCGCGTCGGCGTCGTGTGGCACACGCAAGGTTCCGGCAAGAGCCTCACCATGGCGTTCTACGCCGGCCGCGTCGTCCTGCACCCCGACATGGAAAACCCCACCGTGGTCGTGCTCACCGATCGCAACGACCTGGACGACCAGCTCTTCGGTACCTTCGCCCGCTGTCGAGAACTGCTGCGGCAGCCCCGGCGCAGGCCGCCGACCGAGCCGACCTGCGCGCCCGGCTCGCGGTTGCGTCTGGCGGTGTGGTCTTCACCACCATCCAGAAGTTCTTCCCCGAGGAGAAGGGCGACCGCCACCCGATCCTTTCCGAGCGCCGCAACATCGTCGTCATCGCCGACGAGGCGCACCGCTCGCAGTACGACTTCATCGACGGCTTCGCTCGGCACATGCGCGACGCGCTCCCCAACGCGTCGTTCATCGGCTTCACCGGGACGCCGATCGAGCAGACCGACGCCAACACGCGCGCCGTCTTCGGCGACTACATCAGCGTCTACGACATCCAGCGCGCTGTGATCGATGGGGCCACGGTCCCGATCTACTACGAGAGCCGACTGGCGAAGCTCGAGCTCAAGGACGCGGAGCGCCCGAAGATCGATCCGGAGTTCGAGGAAGCGACCGAAGGCGAGGAAGTCGAGCGTAAGGAGAAGCTCAAGTCCAGGTGGGCGCAGCTGGAGGCCGTCGTCGGATCGGAGAACCGCATCCAGCTCATCGCCCGCGACCTCGTCGCGCATTTCGAGAGCCGGCTCGAGACGCTCGACGGCAAGGCGATGGTCGTGTGCATGAGCCGGCGCATCTGCGTGGAACTGTACGCAGCAATCGCCGAGCTACGCCCGGACTGGCATCACGATGACGACGAGTCCGGTTCGATGAAGATCGTGATGACCGGCTCTGCGTCTGACCCTCTTCCGTGGCAGGCGCACATCCGGAGCAAGAAGCGGCGCGAGTCGCTCGCCGACCGATTCCGCGACCCGAAGGATCCGTTCCGCGTCGTCATCGTCCGCGACATGTGGCTGACTGGCTTCGATGCACCGAGCCTGCACACCATGTACGTCGACAAGCCGATGCGCGGTCACGGGCTGATGCAGGCTATCGCCCGGGTGAATCGCGTCTTCAAGGACAAGCCGGGGGGACTCGTCGTCGACTATCTCGGACTCGCCGATGAGCTGAAGAAGGCGCTGGCAACGTATACGGAGAGTGGCGGTACGGGAAAGACCGCGGTGGACAAGGACGAAGCGGTCGCCGTGATGTTGGAGAAGTACGAGATCTGTCTGGGACTTTTTCACGGACTGAACTGGTCACACTGGACCACTGGCACTCCGCAACAGCGTCTTTCGCTCATTCCACCGGCGCAGGATCACGTTCTCGCGCAGGAGGACGGTAAGGCACGATGTCTATCTGCGGTCACTGATCTCGGAAAGGCATTCGCCCTGAGCGTGCCGCATGCCGAGACAGAACGCATTCGCGATGACGTGGGCTTCTTTCAGGCCGTGCGTGCGCAGCTCGCCAAGGGAGCGCCGACGTAGCCCGCAGCGACGAGGAGCTGGACCACGCCATCCGTCAGATCATCTCCAAGGCCGTCGTCGCAGACGGCGTGATCGACATCTTCTCGGCTGCTGGCCTCAAGAAGCCGGACATCTCCATCCTCTCGGACGAGTTCCTCGGCGAGGTGCGGCACATGCCGCATCGCAACCTCGCGGTCGAGCTGCTGCAGAAGCTGCTCAAGGGCGAGATCAAGACGCGAGGCAAGCGCAACGTCGTGCAGGCGCGCTCATTCTCCGAGCTGCTGGAGCAGGCCGTGCGAAAATACCAGAACCGGGCGATCGAGACCGCGCAGGTGATCGAGGCGCTCATCCAGCTCGCGAAGGACATGCGCGCGGCCGGCTCGCGGGGGGATGCGCTGGGGCTATCCGACGACGAGGTGGCGTTTTACGACGCACTCGCGGCGAACGAAAGCGCGGTGCAGGTACTCGGCGAGCCGCAGCTGGCGATCATCGCGCGCGAGCTTGTGGCGACGGTTAAGAAGAACGTCACCATCGACTGGACGATGCGTGAAAGCGTGCGGGCGCAGCTGCGGGTGCTGGTGAAGCGGATCCTGAGGAAGTATGGATATCCGCCGGATATGGAGGAGAAGGCGACGGTGACGGTGATTGAGCAGGCGGAGGTGTTGTCGGAGGGGTGGGTGGGGGTGTAGTTCGCCCAGGCGCGGGAGCCGAGGACGACCCGCGAACCTCCTCCATCCGCTTCGCGGGAGTTGGTGACCCCTTCACCTTGGAAAGTCTTTCCCATTTGCGGGGATCGCCGTAGTCTGGTTGCTGTGCGCGGGTTGCATGAAGCGTCGTCAGTCAACCGCGCGACTATTGAGTTACGCGCACATCTGGCGCGTCGATGTCAGGCATCTGCCAAGGGAGGGGGGTATGGGAGCGTCGGCCGGATTCGTGCGTGTGGGGTTGGGGTGTGTCGGGGCAGCGTTGTTTCTCTCCTCCTGCGGCGGCGGGGGATCGGATGGGGGCGTAACACCACCGGCACCTCTGCCCACCGTGGCGACGATAGAGATCTCTCCGACTTCGATCGATATCGAAGTCGGTGCAACCACGCAGCTCACCGCGGCAGCGAAGACCGCGAGCGGAAGCACTCTCGCTCGCACGTTTTCGTGGACATCGACTGACCCCGCACGCGCGACTGTGAGTGCGAATGGGCTCGTGACGGGTGTGGCCACCGGCAGCGGCATCGTCATCACTGCATCCGTAGACGGCAGGTCGGGGAGCGCGACGGCATCGGTTCGACTTGCACCGGTGAACACGATTACGGTGTCACTCATCGCGGCAACGCTTCTGCCGGGCCAGATGACAACCGCCACGGCGCACTTGAAGGATGCGAGCGGCAACGCGTTGTCTGGCCGTACAGTGGCCTGGACATCGTCGAACACCGCTATCGCAACAGTCGATGCAGGTGGCTTGGTCACGGCACTAGCGGCGGGGCCAGTACAGATCACCGCGACGAGTGAAGGAAAGTCCGGGACCGCTGCGCTCATCGTGATTCCGCCTCCTGTCGCCTTCGTCTCGGTGTCGCTCGGCACGCCGACCCTAAGCGTGGGGACGACAGTGCAGTCAACGGTCGTGACGCGCGACGCCGGTGGGATCGCACTCACCGGACGTACGGTCTCATACTTCAGTAGCGCGCCAGCCGTGGCGTCCGTGTCATCTGCGGGCCTCGTCACCGCAATCGGCGTCGGATCCACTACAATCACCGCCACCAGCGAAGGAGTGACCGGCTCCGCCGCCTTGACCGTGACGCCACGACTCGCTGAGTGGACGGTCATGGTGTTTCTGGCTGCCGACAACAACCTCGCTGGCGCGGGAATTCAGGACCTCGACGAGATGGAGGCCCTCGGCTCCACCCCCGGCGTGAAGGTCGTGGTTCAGGCGGAGTACAGCGCTGTTTGGTTGAAAGACCTCGGAGTAACGACACCCTCGCAGATCAACCGTCCCAACTGGAATACTTTTCGCTACCTCGTGCCGTCCGTCGGTTCCGCTCCTTCCGTGCCAGGTCCGAACGCGTCCGCCGAAGACATCGGCGATCGAGACATGACCAGTCCTCTGGAGCTCCGCAACTTCGTCGACTGGGCTCAGCAGACGGCACCCGCCAAGAGGTACCTGCTGGTCCTGTGGAACCATGGGAACGGTCCGGGGAGGCCTCCTCGCAGACGAGACCTCCCGTCTGGTCGACTCATGTCGCTCTCAGACTTGCGGCAAGCGCTGTCAGGACGGACGCCGATCGACATGATCGATTTCGACATGTGTCTCATGGGGGCCTACGAGACGGTGGTGGCCCTGCGCGGCGTTGCTCGCACCGCCGTCTTCTCGGAGGAAGTCGTTCCAGGCGATGGCAACGACTACCGCGAGATTCTCCGAACCATGCAGCAGAACACCACGGTGAGCACGACGCAGATGGCCGGTCTGCTCGTTGACGCATTCTTCACGGGTTACAGCGGAAACACGCGACCCTCACTCACCAAATCGGCGGTCAGTATCGAGCAGTCGGATGCCATCGTCGCAGCGACGTCCGCGCTAGGTACTCACTTGTCGACAATCCTCCCCGCGAGTGCAACTACAATTTCACTGGCAGTGGCGAGCGCGCAGAATTACGAATCGCCGTACCTTCGCGACCTTGGCAACGCGGCCGACTCACTTCGGCGCAGGAGCTCCGACCCAACACTGACGGCGAGAATCGACGCCGTTCGCGCTGCACTCGCCGATCAGTCATTCCTGCTTCGAAATCGCTTCCGACAGGGCTCGTCAGGCTCCGCCAACAACGTTAGTCGTTCTCGCGGCCTCAGCATCCTGTGGCCCAGTGGTTCGGCGAGCGACGCACTACCAGCCGCCGGCGAGGCAAGTCTCGGAGCATATCAGTCACAGTTTCCTTCCGAATCCTGGTCCGCATTCCTCGGATCGTTCCTTTCTGCCTCGGCGAGAGTGCCGACAGTGGATCTCGGCGCGAATCCCCTACAGGCGTACCTGATCTGGAGCGGCTTGGATGCCCAAGCTGGCGTTGACATCGATCTCTTGGTATTCGAACCGACGCTCACACCTGGGCTGTGGGACATCTACGCGCCATTCCTCGGCACGGTCAGCGCCAACGGACTCTTCACGCCTGACAGCTACGACTCGGAGCTACCGCTGGAGGGTTGGTCCGCGAGGCGCTTTGTGGCGAAGGGGAAGTACTATTTCTTCGCCTGGTTGTTCGATGACCCCACGAATGTCCGTCCGTTCGTCAACGTGTACTCACGATTCGGCTATACGACGTCGTTCATGCCGCTCTATCAGACCGGGGGCAGACCACGGCTGAGCCTCGGCTTCAACTGGCTCGACGACGCCAATCTCACGTTTACGAAGCTCTTCGCCGACAGCTACTCTGACATGCGACCGGTCGCCACTTGGGACCTCACAAACGCCGCAACGGTGCGTATAGGACTATCGGCAGGTTCGGCGACGATGGGTCTGGCGCCGAGGACTGCGGAGGAAGCCGCTCCGTCCGCTCACGGTGACGACCTACCAAGGATCACGCCTGAGCAACGGCGCACGCTGCAGCGATTAGCGCGTGAGCATCGGCTGGTGCGGCGCCATGTCTCTCCGCAAAGCCGTTCAGGGCTACTTCGCGACTTGCAGGCTACCGGGGAGAGAAGGTGAACGCGTCCTCGTCGGTATTCCTCGCACTGTCCATGATACTCGCGGCATGTGGGCCCGGAACGCTGGGCAAACCGGCCACGGTTGACCCATCTGCCTCCGCATCGGAGGCGCGAGTCCATTCGGTACGCGAGATCCTGAATGGAACGCAGGGCATTGGGGTGGCAGTAGATGTCCGAGGGAGGTGCGTGCGACTAGACGAAAAGCTGGCGTTCGGATCGCCACCTCGAACGCGCTCCGACTGGCAACTGCGCGATGAGGAGGAGACGAACACGGCGATCTGGATCTCCGGTTCCCGCCCTCGCGATTGCGGCTACGACCAGGGCAGTACTGCAGCTGTGACCGTGCGGGCGCAGATCGTAGAGGATTCCGTTGTGCAGGAAGGAGGCGTAAAGGTTGCCCGACGGTATCTGAGCCTGATTGAGTAGCGCGGCGGTCGAATGTCCGTGCCGAAACACGCCCACCCCGCGCGGCACAGCCAGATCGCCGTGGCGGGCGTGTTGAACTCGGATACTCCGTCCGGTCAACTCGGATGGACTTGAAGAACGCGGCGTTTTCCCCTAGTCACTCGAAGCGGGCCGGTCGGGATGTCCCTTCGCTAGCTCAACCGGATACCGATGGGCGTTCAGCCCGATCTTCCGATCAATGGCGTCGAGCAGATCAATCTTCGCGCGCTCGCAGAACAGGAGTAGCGCGATAGCGATGTCCGCTACCTCATGTTCGATCTTCTCTCGTGCGGGAGCACTGCGTACGTGCTCATCGGAGGCGTCGCCTGCCACCCAGCGCAACTCGGCGAGCAACTCACCCGCTTCGCTGGCAATCGTCATCGACAGATTCTTCGGGTCGTGGAATTGCTCCCACTCACGCTCAGCGCTGAACTGCCTGAGCCTGACTTGAATCGCAGCGAGACGGTCCATTTGAGTAACTAGCGGAGAAATACGCGCTCGCCATGCCACGCGAGGCTTTCCCGATCGGGCCACCGCGACCGATCGGTTGGGGAGGTTGATCCGAATATTGTCCCGCTGGTAGTAGATCCTTCCGTTGTTCCAATCGGACTTCAGACGCTCGCTCACACGAAACACGTAGTCCGGCGTGACGGTGACATAGCCGCGATCGAAGAGCGTGTGGATGTCCGATCTCAGCAGCAGTCCGTTGCTCACCAGGTGTTCGCCCCCGCGGGCAACAGGCCGAATGTGCGCCGCTTCGAGCACCGGCAGCGTATGCTCGTTCGTGATCGCGCAGGATCTCGCATAGGTGTCCGTCACTAGCACCCTGAATCCTCCCTGACCGAGTCGGCGGCGCGCGAGGATAGGGTCCGAGAACATCCGCGTGAAATGCCCTTCAGCGACTCCTTGCGGTGGTAGGATGAGCGCCGACCCGGTGAGCCGGGCCTCTACTTCCTGCCAGAGTTCACGCCCGGTACCAACGTCCAGGTCGTACGACTTGCCCTGTACGATATTCAGCGAGAAGTCCGAGGGACTCGGAATCCACGCATCGCGGCGGAAAAAGAACGGCTGTTGCAGAATGATGTTTCCAATGATCGGATCTTCCATCGAAGCCGCGCCCGAACGACGATACTTTGCAATGCGCGCTCTCATCTGCGAGAGGGAGGCGACACCGTTGCCGGCTGCGAAGGTCTCCCATGCAAGCGATACGGGAAGCAGCGAGAACGTCTCGAAGAAACCGCCCCCGACGATGTAGTTGTTCGGACTGTGGAGCTTGAACAAGAACAAATCGCCCGGGGAGAGCACCTTGAAGGGCAGCCGCCCGCCAGGTTGCCAGAAGTTGATTTCAGGCAAGTCGAAGCGGTGGGAGAGACTCTCGTACCAGTCGAGATCAGTGACGCCGACGTACCCCTTTCTCATCGTCAGGATGCTCCCGCCGGCTTCAAGGTTCGAACACGCTCGGTGAACACCTTGGCGAACAGTTCCAGGTGGACTCGCAACCACTCGTAGTATTCCGGCCACTCGCGTCGGTCGTGTAGGTTTGCCGAACGACGGACGTACACCTTCGCCTGGCGGCTCGATTTCGGGTTGTGCCACGTCACCGGCACCGCGATCTCCTGTTCAATCTTGGTTCGAGACCTCTCGAGCGAGGCGAAGAAAGCCTTTGCCTCGCGGTGGTTCACGACCAACTCCACACGAAGTTCCCCTCTGTCGTAGCTGTCGGCCGCAGAGTCATACAGAGACGCAATCGAAATGAGAGTGAATCCCGTGCGGCCGATTGCGTGCGGTATCCATCCTTGAGGTTGGGCTCTCGAGGCGCGTACAGTCGAGTGTTCTCGAAGGTAAGACTGGAATCCAGTCCAGAACGCCAGCTGGAGTTGTCGGTTCGGAGTCAGGTCGACGCTGCTCGCGCCCTGCCGGACAGACTTGCTCCAATCGTTCGGTTTCGAGACGACGTTAAACTTCGGTGCAATGGGCGAGACGCCGATCCGCCAGAGCTCGATCTCCACGCCGAAGAAGTTGAAGTTTTCCGCAGTGATCTCATTCAGCCAATCGAGCGCGGCTCTGTGCTCCTCGGTGAAGCGCGCCGAGATCCAGATGATCGTAGCGGCCTGAAGGCCGGCGGCGTACGTGATCAACTGTCCAAGATGCGTGTGGTCCGTGCGCTCGAGCTGATTCTCGATGATTACCCAGCTTCCGGAACCCGTGTCCTTGCACAGGAGGTCGGCGCGAAAGGGCCCGACCTCCTGTTCCTGTGCCTCAAGTTCCAGACTCAGCCCGAGCGTCTGCCCAAGCAGTGAGAGGTTTGCTCCTTCAGCAAGCCATGACGTGAAATGCTCGGACTCGCGACGCCAGACGCTTCGCAGTTCGATCGATTCAAGTTGTCCCAGAATCCCATGTCCCCTCGTCTGCAAGGCACGGTCGCGCAATCGTCGACGAATCCGTGTGGAGGAACGAGTCGCGCGACGTTTTGTGGCGTGCCAAAGTCGCCCGGTCGGCGGAGATCGGCAACCCCGTATGAGGGTAGATGGCCTCCGCGAAAGGCCTACCCGAGGGGCGCTCGCGCCGTCGGTGCGTGGAATAGGCTCCGCACCGCAGACTCGTACTGACGCGATCTGAATCGTCACCCTGTCCGCTGCCGCCGTCCGGACGTCTGCTTTTGGTTCAGCACCGCATCCAAAGAACGGAATGCGCCGTGCACACCATTCCCGAGGGAGCGCTGTTCTCCCGTCGAAAGCTTGCCGAGCAACTCCGGTCCGAACCGCACGGCTATGGCGCGTGCTCGCGAGGAGCTGAAATTCCTTCTGACCGCGCGGTTGCGTCGTCATTGCATCGAGAAATTGCTTCGCCCCGCCACCGCCTCTTCTACCCCCTCCCCAACCCCCCAAACCGCTCCCCACACCACACCTCCCGCTCCATCGCCGTCTCGAACCGATACGCACTCGACGTCGAGATCTCCTCATCATCCAGCAAGTCCGCAAACGCCGCCTCGCTGGTCACCACGTAAAACCCGGACGCGTTCTCCACCAGATACACGCCCCCTCCCTCCCCCGCCGCATACAGCTCCTTCTCGTCGAACGGCCCGCCCCGCGCCGCACCCCGCGACGCACCCGACGACGCGCCAGCGCCCCGCGCCATCAGCTGCTCGTACGGCCGCCCGAACACACCAAGGTTGTCCGCCGAGCGCGTCACCCGCCGCACCTTCGCGATGTACAGCGCCGGCAGCGTCCCCCCCTCGAACAGCGGCGCCCCCTGATAGTAGATGCGCTCGCTCAGCCGCCCGCACGGCAGCCCCACCTGCATGCCATGCGTTATCCGCTCCACCAGCGCATTCAGGTCCCGCATGTTGCGCAGGTGCAGCTCGTCGCGCGTCTGGTCGGTCACGAACTCGTGCACCACGAAGACCGCCACCGAGGCCTCCTGCTCGCGCGCGAACGCAATCGCCCCGGCGATCCCCGTCAGCAGCTGGTAGCGGACATCGCCGAGCGGGAGCCGCTGCGACCGTTCGGTGCCGAAGAGCGCCCTCGCCAGCTGCTGCACGCGCGTGATGGCGTTGGTCGGCTCATCCCGGGCGATGCGCTGAACGGCACTCTCCAGCACTTGGCGCGTAGTCTGCCCGAACGGCTCGTCGGCCTTGGCCTCGATGCTGATCGCGATGCGCTCCCGCGATCCCTCAGCGATGGCGTTCACGTCGGCATTGCGCGGTTCGCCGGGCAACGTGTCGAAGCGCACCTTGTGCTCGGGCCAGGCGGTGATGATGCGGGCGCGCCCCGAGTCGGACGCTTGTCGCACAATGCTCTCGATCTCCTCCGGCACCCGCGGTGTCTCGCCCTCAGGGCACCACGCACGGGCGCACTCGTACGCACTGCGCCCCAGCGCCCAGTGCGCGTCGCCACTCTTGGGTCCGGCCACGCGGCGCCAGTCGTCGATGGTGTGGATCTCCTCCTCCGCTGCGAGCACCCGTGGCGCCTTCCGGCTCATGACCGCCCCCCGGGGACTTTCGTGAGAGTGTTCGCCACGTGCCGGTCGCGCGGCGCCAGCACATTCCCCTGTCTCCTCAGCTGCAATTGTCACCCCTGTTCGTCGCGAGATCCGGTTCTCACGGTCACACGACCGCGACGGACGCTCAAACGGAACGCTAGCGACAGCCACTGACACCCGTTGGCGGGCCCTCAACCGCAACGTCCTCGACGACACGCGTGCCCCCTGCGCGGCGGTGGCGCGCGACCATGAAGCGGCAGGCGACGCGCCTGCACCTGACGACTCGCGGTCCTCCGACGCCAAGCACGCCGGTAACATTGTCCCTTCCCCAACCGCCCCTCCCGTTGTATCGTCGGACAACGCGGCGATTTCCGATTTGACGGGCCGCGCACCAGCACCGCTGGCCACCACCGTCTAAGTCGCCGCCACGCCCCGCGACTAGACCTCACGTCCCGGGGCGCTTCGTTTGTCCACCACCCTCCACGGAGACTGTCAGACCCCACCCCTACGTTCCACCCGTAGTCCCAAACTGCACGACAACCGACCCAGGGCCGCCCCCGTCTCGGCGGCCCGGCATGAAGAAGGTGGCGAGAGATCCGGCTCGTTGACCCACCTGCCACTCCGTGTCCTCACGGTGGCCCAGCCGACCGCTTTCGCGTGCGTTCCCCTGCACGCGCCCCGCGGACCCATGCGCGAACGAGCCGGCACGCCCACTCGCAAGGACTCATGGCCACCGCACAACTCCTCCGCCCACTCGGGATCGTCGGCTACGACGCCCTCGAGCCCCCCCTGCTCGCCGCCCTCGCCACGGGCGAGCCGCTCCTGCTGGTCAGCGACCACGGGGCGGCCAAGACGATGCTGCTCGTCCGCCTGGCCCAGGCGTTAGGCGCGGAGCTGCGCCACTACAACGCCTCGCTCCTCCAGTTCGACGACCTGGCCGGCTTCCCGATCCCCGACGAGCGCACGGGCGGGGTGCGATATGCGGCCCCGCCAGGGGCAATCTGGGGGGCCGAGGCGGTCTTCTTCGACGAGATCGGGCGCTGCCGACCGGAGACGGCGAACAAGCTCTTCCCGATCGTGCACGAACGGCGCATCCAGGGCATCGCCCTCGACCGGCTCCGCTACCGCTGGGCAGCGACGAACCCGCCGCCGGAGGCGATGGACGAGGATCGGGGGGTGGACGACCGGTACGAAGGGGTGGAGGTGCTCGATCCGGCGCTGGCCGATCGCTTCGCCTACGTGCTGCCGCTGCCGCGATTCCATGAGCTATCAGATGCGGATCGGTTGGCGATCATCAGCGGAGTCGGGGACGGTCCGGTGCAGGGGGCGTTCGCCGCTGTACGTGTGTTGGTGGAGTCTACGCGCGATGTGCTGGCGGCGATCGACGAAACGCTGCACGATGCGGCAGCGCACTACGTGCTGGCCCTCGCCCCGCGATTGCTCGAAGCGAACGTCACGATCGGCGGGCGGCGCGCGGCGGCGATCAAGCGCAACATCGTGGCGACGTGGGCGGCCTGTACGGTGCTGGGGCATCGCACGGGGAGCGACGCCGTTGCCAAGGCGTTGTTCGCCTCGATCCCTGACATCGTGCGCCGCCCGATCTCGCGCACCACGCTACTGGCCGCGCACAAGGGGGCGTGGGAGCAGGTGGCGCTCCCGAAGAACGATCCCACGCGCCTGCTGCTGGCGGTGCGCGACCCGGTGCGGCGGGCGGCGCTGGCGCTGACGATCCCAGGGCTCAAGCCGGCGATGCGCGGTGAGGCGCTGTGCGGGGCGTTAGGCACGCTCCCCAAGCTCGACGCGGCGATCGCGGCATGGCTGCTGCTGCCGCGCATCTCCGGATCTGCGCGCGTGGTGCCGGCGACGGCGGTGGAGTCGGTCGCCGGCATCGTCCTCCCCGTGGCCAACGGCGGAGTGGCGGTGCAGGGATGGCGCGCCGCCGCCGATTGGGTCCGCCACGTTCGCACGTTCGTCGCCGAGTCACCGCTCGGCGGGGAGGACGCCGAGTACCTCTGCAACGCGATCTGCACTCATACGCCACCGCCGCCGCAACTGTCGGCCGGTTACACCGCGACGTACGTCCGCGACGACCTGGTCGCCCCGGCGCTGGAGACCTGGCGACGCTGCGCGGCCGCGCTCGGGGATCTTCCGGCCGCGGCGCGCGATTCCGGCGTGAGGGCGGTCGCATGAAGACCATATCACGCGCGACGGACGCACCGTTCGCTCCGGCCCCGTCGGACCGGCTGCACAACAGTGGTTGGGGGCGCCCCCCGGAGCAGTACCGCACGCCAGCCGTCGGAACATCCTTCACGCTCGACCTCCCGAGCATGCTGCACGACTGGAAGGGGGCGACGCTCGACGACGCGCACGCGATGCGCGCAGTCATGCCGCGTCACAAGTCCTATCCGTCAACCATCATCGCCCGCTACGCACGGGCGCTGGCGACGGCGCTCGATTGCCCGACAACCCCTGCGGACGACACGGACGTCCTGCGGGCGCTGAAGACGCTCGGCAACGCGGTGGCGGCGCGCGGGCTGATCGACGGGATGATGCTCAGCTGCCAGACTCACGAAAAGTACAAGTGGCTCAAGGGAATGGCGTGGCGCTTCGTGCCGACGACTTCGCAGCTGGCCGCCGTGCTCGCCGCGGCCGCGTTCAGCCACGGAGGCCTCGTGCTCTGGGGCGCGCAACCGTCGCTCGGTTCCGTAAGGCCGGACTACGTGATCCGCTTCACCTGGCTTCGCCGGCACGAGGCAGGGGCGTCCGCACGGGACTGCTGGATGGATCTCGCCAGTGCCCCTGCACCCGAGGCGAAACCATGACGAAGCCTGCAACGGCAGCAACGGAGCGCGAGGCCTCTCGCGCCGCCCGCGCACGGCTCGGCGACGTCGATGTACTGGTGGCGCAGGTCCTTGAGGTGGCCGGCGCCCGCTCCCTTGCGCTGGACGCACTGCTTCGACTCAGCGAGGTGGCCTGGGCCGACGACGTGGCGACGGCATGCGTCGAATGCGGGTCCTCGCCCCGTCTCCTGCTGAACCCGCGATTCGTCGAGGCGCATTGCGACACCCCGTGCAAGCTCGGCTTCCTCCTGCTCCACGAGCTCGCCCATGTCTCGCTCGGGCACTCCGGGCTCCACACCCGTGTCACCGCGCAGCAGAACGTCGCCTTCGACGCGGTGATCAATGCGTCACTGCTGCAGGGGATGCTGGGCTACGGCCGGGCGATCGACGGCTGGGATGCGCTGCCGGTGTCGCACTACGACGCCACCCGATCTCCCGAGTTCATCCTCCGCCCGCCACCCGGCTGGCCGCAGGCGACCGACTGGAGCGCGAGCGCCGGCTGCCCCGACGTGCTGCGCGAGATCCACCGGCGGCTCTATGGGCGACGCATGTTCCAATCCGGCTACAGCCACTCCATCGAACCGGAGCAGAACGAGACGGTCACCTATGGCGAGATCGTGCGCGCCCTCGGCGCGGCCGGCGCGATGGACCTGTTCGACAGCGCATCCGCCGAGGTCGTCCTCGGGCGCTTGTTAGGCGCCCATGGCTGCACCGAGGGCGAGCGCGCAATCACGTCTGGTGCGCGAGACGTGCTGGCGGCGGACATGATGGCGGAGGTGCTCTCCAAGCTCCCGTGCGAACGGCTCCCGGATCGCACGGACGGCAAGGGGATCTTCACGATGCGGGTGCAAGGGCGTCGCGACGACCCGCTCGTCACCGCGCTGCGCCGACTGCTCAGGCGCACCCTGCTCGGCGGAGGCGACCACCGTCGATGGGAGGTGCAACACGTCCCGATGCACACCCCCGACCCCACGCGCGACCGGCGCGCCCACGTGCGCCGGCACGCCGCCCGGCTGCTCGGCGCCCCTCCGCCGCTGATCTTCACCGGCGAGACGACGCGCCGGCGCCCGCGACTCGAGGGTGCAACGGCGATCTACCTCGACGTGAGCGGGAGCATGGGGAACTGGATCGAGAAGCTGCACGCCGCGCTCGTCCCCCTGAGGCGGCAGCTGGCGCCACGCCTGTTCGCCTTCTCCACCGTCGTCGATGAGCTGTCGCGCGCCGACTTCCTGCGCGGACGCCTCTGCACGACCGGCGGAACGAGCATCACTCCCGTGCTCGAGCATCTCACGAAGGAAGCGCGCGCCGGGAGGGTGAGAACGGCGCTCCTGCTCACCGACGGCTACGTCGGCCCGCCGGGGCGAGTGGCGCTGCAGAAGTTCGTCGCCTCCGGCGCCAGGCTGCACGTCGGCCTGACGGCGGAGGGCGTGCTCGCCCAGCAGAAGTGGACGGCGAGCATCACCAAACTGCCGACAGTTCCCGATGTGTGGTGAGGCCCCCGCCGCGCCCATCCCGATAGGCAAACGCGCCCTGACACCCGCGAGGATTTTCCGATGACTGCCATCCAGACCCGCGACCGCTCCCTCACCCCCTCCATCCCCGGCGGCGACGCGCGCCTCCTCGTCGCCGAGGCGGTGCTGCCCGGTCACCCCGACAAGCTGGCCGACCAGATCGCCGACGGCGTGCTCGACATCGCCCTCGCCGCCGACCGGCAGGCGATCGTGCAGGTGGAGGTCGCCGTGCACCAGAACGACTGCTTCGTGAACGGGAGTGCCTACACCGCCGGTGGCGTGCTCCCGATGGAGGACGTCGAGCGCACCGTGCGCGCCGTGTACGGACGCGCCGGATTCGGCGTCCCCTTCCCGGCGCTCGACGACCATCAATGCCCGCGAGGCGACGACGTCAACGTCATCCTCTCCCTCGACCTGCAGGAGGCCGACCCGATCGAGACCGCCGACCGCGAGTACGCGGACGATCAGGCCATTCATATCGGGTATGCCGTCGCCACCCCGGAGACGCGCTTCCTCCCCCTCGAGCAGCACCTCGCCCTCGCCCTGCGGCAGCGGCTGCTCGAACTCTGCCTCACCCGCCGCGAACTCGGCGCCGGCCCCGACGGCAAGCTCGTGGTGACCCTGGCGCCTAACGCTGCCGCATCGCCCCGCTACCACGTGCGCGAGATCGTCGTCTCCCTCCAGCACCTCGACCGCGCCCCGCTGGTCGTGCTGCAACGCGCCGTGCGCGACGCGGTGCATGCGGAGCTGCTCGCCCAGCACGCCGCCATGCCGTGGCTGCTCGCCGAACCAACCCCCGACCTCCCCATCCGCTTCAACGCCAGCGTCGTCTTCGTGTCAGGCGGCCCGATGAACGACAACGGCCAGACCGGCCGCAAGCTCGTCTGCGATTTCTATGGACCGCGCGTACCGATCGGCGGCGGCGCACTCTCCGGCAAGGACCCCTGGCGCTTGGACCGCGCCGGCGCCTTCCGCGCACGCCAGATCGCCCTCGCCATCGTCGATACCGGCTTCGCGCGCGACGCCCTCGTCACCTTCGGCTGGGGCCCGCGCGACATGCGACCGTCGTGGGTGGAGATCCTCGTCGATGGCGCAGCGTTATCACCAACCGACGTTTCGCGTTGGTGCCGCCGCCACGACCCGTCACTACGAGCCACCTGGGAAGAACTCGAACTCTGCACCGTAAACTACGAGAACTGCGCGAGAGGGGGCCACTTCGGGAGGGACGTGCCCTGGGAGGGTCTACTGACCACCCAAGTCTCGTACCCGCAACACCCCTGACCCACCAACGAATCCCCTCTGCGTCCTCTGCGTCCTCTGCGGTAAAATAGCAGTTAACCGCAGAGGTCGCAGAGGTCGCAGAGGTCGCAGAGGTCGCAGAGGTCGCAGAGGTCGCAGAGATACAGCGACTCGCGCATTCAACGACCGACACGCTCGATCCACGGTACCGAATCAAAGCCCATATCAAACGTCAGGATGCGCTCCACGTCGTACCGCTGCATCACCGCCACGTGCACGGCATCGCGCGCCGACAGCCGCGTCATTCCGAGCACCAGCGTCTTGGCGCGATCGATGTCGCTGGCCTCGACCGGATAGACATGATCCACGACGTTGAGCAGCGCATCGAACGCTGGCTGGATCGCATCACGCCGGTCGATCGCGACGTACCGATGCAGGATCTCCTGCAGGACCTCGGCGTCGGCGACCAGGCGCTCGCCGCGAGTGATGCAGTCCTCCAGTAGCCGTCGGGCCGCGTCCTTGTTGGGATGGGCGGCACCGACGAGGTACATGGGGATGTTGGAATCGATGAAGATCACGTGGCGACCGCTAGTCCTGGCGATCGAGCAAGTACTCCCCTTCGATCTCGGTCAGCATCTGCCCGATGTCGGCAGTCGGAAAGGCACCGCGACTCGCTTCCCGCACGGCCGCCAGCTTCTTGCGCGCATCGATCGTCGGCTCGTCGCGACGCGCCCGGCGCAATGCCTGACGCACCCATTCGGCGACCGTCATGCGGTGGCGCTTGGCCACGCGGCGGATCTCGGCGATTTCGTCGTCCTCGAGCAAGACTTGAAGGCGTGTAGTCATGCCATGAGTGTACCTGACTCATGGCGATGAGTCAACGTGCATGTGGATGCACCGCCAGGAGCTCGGCGTCGCCCGCAACACGCTGATCCTTCCTGTCCGACAACGGCGCCACCCTCCTCCCCGGCGCCGACGACGGCACGACGCCGATCATCGGGCGCTGGTTCGACGGCACCCAAGGCAACCGCGGCTTCAAGGGCGATGTGTACGACGGCGGCCTGCGGGTCCCCGCCATCGCACACTGGCCCGCGCGCATTGCCGGCAGCCGCACATCGCAGTTGCAGCTGGACCTCACGGACGTGCACGCGACGGTGCTCGCCGCCGCCGGCCTCACCCCGCCGACCGCCATCGACGGCCGCTCGTTCCTCCCCCCGCTGGTAGGTAGCGGCCCCTTCACCCCGCGCCCATTCCAGGTCTGGTATCTCCCCGAAGGCAACCAGGCCGCGGTACTGGAGGGGAACTGGAAGGCCACCTGGCGGCGAGACAGCACCACCCTCTGCGACCTCTGCGTCCTCTGCGGTTAAATGCTTTTGAACCGCAGAGGACGCAGAGGTCGCAGAGGTACGGATGAAGGGGGATGCAGCGCCCGACGTTGATACCCGGAGTTGCCCCCCAAGCACCTCACCCTCCCCACCTGACCATTTCCCCCCAACTTCCACGCAATGCCGGTCGGCCCCCGCGCACCCCACCCGCGCCCCCACCGTCCGCCCTCCCCCCCAAGGCTCACCATGTCGCCCCGATCGCTCACCGCCCGGGCCCTGGCCGCCCTCACGCTGCTCGCCGCCCCACAACTCCCGGCCCAGCAACCCGCGGACCTCGGCGCCATCGCCAAGGCCTTCCTCGCCCGCAGCGCCTCCACCGACTGGGACGCCCTCGATCAACTCCCGGGCTTCAAGTGGGCCCCGCTCCCGCCAACGTCGCTCACCAACTGCCTGCCTAACGGCGACTGCTTCGCCCGACAGGGAACGGCAACGGCCGGCGGACGGCAGCTCGCGGTGATGGCCACCGGTGCCCGCACGATCGTCGTCAACGTCCTGCTGCGCAGCCAGGGAGCCCCGCTCGGCGAGGCGGCGGTCATGGCGTCGCTGAAGCAGGCAGGCCTGGCGCCGACTATTGCCCGCTGCCCGGTGAAGGCCGGGACTCCTGCAACGTCCTGGTATCGGCTCACCGGAACCGACGTCGCCCCAGGCTTCCTCTCCATCCAGCCCGCCGCCCCCGGTCGCCCGACCGAAGGCTTCGTCCTCACCCGCGGCGACGATCTGCCCGCGTTGCAGCCGAACCAGCTGGCGATGTACAGCGAGAAATGCGAGCCCGGCGCAACACGGCCGGCAGTGGCCGCGATGAAGCCTCACGAGTCGATCGCCGCTACCGTCGTCGCCCTGCTCGTGCCCACGACCGGCGCGCCGCTCCCCGACTGGACATCACTGCGCGCGCTCCCGGTGGAGTTCACCTGGCTCGACGACGCCCCGAAGCAGGTGGACCTCTCGGCCCTCGGCGACCCCAACCCGATGATGCTCTCGGGAACCGCAGCGTGGGGAGGTCGCAAGTTCTCCGTGATGGCCACCGGTACCGCCGCCGCAGTCAAGTCGATCCACCTGAGCGAACAGGGGCTGCACCCCAAGGGCGAACACATGCTCGGCGTCGTCTTCCAGAAGGGAATCCAGGTCCGCAAGGTCCGCTGCGGCCCGGTCTACACGGAATCGACGAACGACTGGTACACCCTAACGAGTCCCGGCACACGCCCCGCCAACATCCGCCAGTCGATCCGTTACGACGGCAACCAGGTACAAGACACCTACGAGTTGCGCCTCGACGGCACCCTACCTCCCCGCGACCCCCGTGATCGAACTCCCGGCGTGAGCGGCTGCTAGTCCGCACGCCGTCCCATGCTCCCGTCATCCCTCCTCTGCGACCTCTGCGTCCTCTGCGGTGAAAAGCAGTTAACCGCAGAGGACGCAGAGGACGCAGAGGTTTCGCTGTCGCCGCGAACAGTCTCCCGTTAGGTTTGTCCCCATCATTCCACCTTACGGAGGGCCGACCGCCATGACCGCGAAGAAGAGACGCAGTAGCCAGACCCAGAAGCGTGCCGCAACCGCCGCCGGCCGCGTGCTGCGCAATCCCAAGGCCAAGCCGGCCACCCGCAGCGCGGCCGCCAGCGCGCTCTCACAGACCGGACGTAAGGCGAAGACCGGCGCCAAGGCTGCGTCGGCAGCGGGCCGAGCCCTCCAGCGCGCGACGACGCTCCCGCGCGGCAAGAAGGCGGCAGCAAGCGCGCTCGCTCAGGCGCCGCGCAAGGCCGCGAAGAAGAAGACGGCGAAGAAGGTCGCCAAAAAGGTTGCCAAGAAAGCCGTGAAGAAGGTTGCGAAGAAGGCCGCCAAGCCGATCCTGAAGAAGTAGCCAGGCGCGGGCGAACCGGGTCGGCGGGACGCAGCGCAGCGGTGCACTCGGCAATGGAACGATGAGGGCTGGCGGCTGGCGCGCTCCGATCATGCGCCATGCCCTCTTGCCTCCCTAACAGCGCCGAGCGTACCCTATGGCCATGCCTGCGCCCCCGCCACTCGTGCCCGACACAGCCAGACGCGACTGGACGCTCGAGGAGGTGCACGCCCTCCCCGACGACGGCAATCGCTACGAGCTCATCGACGGGGAGCTGTTGGTGACGCCGGCCCCGTCGGCGCGACATCAGGATGCCGTGCTGGAACTGGTCGTGCGCATCAAGCCCTATGCGGACGCGCTCCGACTGCACACGTACATCGCACCGACCGCGGTCCGCTTCTCCAACCGCCGCGAGGTGCAACCCGACCTGCTCGTCCTCCCCACCCTCGAAGGGCGCCGGGTACTCGACTTCGCCGACGTCGGGAAGCTGGCGCTCGCGGTCGAGGTCATATCCCCCTCGTCGGTGCGCGCCGATCGCTACGTGAAGCAGCGTCTGTTTCAGTCCGAGGCCGTGCCGGAGTACTGGATCATGGATCCGCTGGCACGGACGGTCGAGCGATGGCGTCTGGGCGATGACGTGCCGGAAGTGCTACTGGAAGCGCTGACCTGGCAACCGGTGCCCGACGCGCCGCCGCTGGTGCTCGACCTCGGGGCGCTGTTCCGGGCGGTACACGGGGAGTAAGTGTGCCTGTTGATTTCATAAGCGGCACCCGTCGCGAACAGGGCCTGACCGAACCTCTCTCCACCCCCCTCTGCGTACTCTGCGTCCTCTGCGGTTAAAGGCTTTTGAACCGCAGAGGACGCAGAGGTCGCAGAGGAAAGCCACGACAGTCGGCGTAGATCCTATTCCCCCTCCAACCACTCCACCACCCTCCCCATCTCCGGCTGCTGGAAGTACGCGCTGTGATGTATCCCCCGCCCCGGCTCGAACTCGACCACCCGCTCGGCGGGCAACTTGAAGTACTGCGTCGTCGCCACCCCCGCCGTGGGCACCACGAGGTCGTTCGGCACCTCGCCGAAGATCGTGTCCACCGCCTTGCGCTTGATCGCATCGACCAGCCCTCCGGTCGGCTGGTATTCCGACGCCAGCGCGAAGTAGCGATCCGACGCGCCAGCCGCCGCCCCCAGTTCTCCCTGCAAATCACTGCTCGGCACCTGGTCGGCGAGCCCGGGGAGCCGCGGGATCGCCGCTTCCACCGCCGCCCCGGCCAGTGACGTCAGCGCCCCGATGGCGATCGTGAGCGCCGAGTCGGGGAGCTGGTTCACCACGTTGGTCAGCCGTTCCACAAGGCCGGGGATCCCCTTGGGCTCGGCCATGATCGTCCCCGCGTTAGGCGTGGCGACGAAGGCGATGCGGTCCACCGCCAGCTGCACGCCGGCCGCCGGTGCGCAGGGGATGCCGGAGAGCGATGCCCCGTGCTCGCGCGCCGCCGCAGCGAAGGCGCGGGCAACGAGGCCGCCGCGGCTGTGGCAGATGATGTCGAAGGTGTACGGACCGCCACGACGGAACGACGCCAGCAGGTCCCGCACGTTCTCGGCGACGCCGCGGCTCAACGTATGATGGTTGAATCCGTAGATGCGTCCGTCGTACCGTGTGTGCAGCCGTTTGAGCAGCGCCTCCTGCTGCTGCAAGCCGGCAAAGGCGCCGGCGGTGGTGCTGGTGGTGCCGTGGATGAGCAGGAGCGAGCGGCGGCCGGCAGCGGGGCTGATGTCCTCGATCGGTGTCGGTATGGCGGCGAACAGATCCGCCCATGTGCCGCCATGCAGGCCGCCGTGTGCGCGGAACTTCTCCTCCCATGCGCGCACGATGCGCGCCGTTGCCCCGCCCACGGCATCGGGGAAGAGCTTCACCACGATCACCTTGATGATCTTCGACGTGACCTTGGCGAACAGTCCGCGCCCGTCGCCCCCGCCCCGGGACTCGGCGCGGCGGAGCGGGATGTGGAAGCTGGACTGGCTGGCGGCGCCGAAGGCGCGCGAGGGGAGGCGCGGGGTTTCGGCCGCGGATTCGGCGAAGTGATAGCTGATCACCCCGCTCTCATCCACGTACATGAGGTATGCGGCCTCGTCGCGCGCCAGCGGGACCTGCAGCAGGACCTCGTCGGCGGCGACGCCCCCCACGCCGCTCCGTCCGGCGCCGCCAGCTGCAGGGGTCGGCGCTTCGATCGACAGGGTGTAGCGGTCGTCGGCACCACTCTCGGCGATGGCCAGGGCCAGCGTGTCTCGCTCACCGATCGATGCGCGCCCGCCGCCAGCAACCGGGCGCGGATGCGCGGTGCCGCTCCCCATCAGCCCCGGGGCAATCAGTGTGATCCCGCTCTCTTCCAGCTGCACGGGAGTGGCATCGCCGAGCAGGGTAAAGGTCTCCTCGATCATGCGTCGTCCTCCGGGCGTTGCGGGACGGGGGGCACATTCGGCGTGTAGTCCACCCACGCCAGCGGGTCGCCGTACAGGGCGTAGGCGAGATAGGTGAGGTGATGCTCCGTGGTCCACTTGGCGCGCACGTCGCGCAGGAGCTGGCCGAGCGGGGCGTGGCCGCCCGGCGTGAGCACGGCGTCGTAGAACTCCTCGGCGATGGTGCTGGCGCGCTTGTCGTTCACCACCCACAGCGGGGAGATGAGCGCCGACGCTCCAGCGTACAGGAATGCGGCGGGGAAGCCCGCCACCAGTGACAGCGCGGCGCCGGCTGCGCCCACCTGGCAGGCGTTGAGGAAGACGAGCGGACGCTGCATCCCCAGCCCCTCGCACACCTCGGCGCGTGCCACCAGCGGCGGCGTCACGTCGTCGGGGGTGTCCTCCATCACCAGTGTGGACTCGTCAGGCGCGGCGATCGACATGCGGCCATGGCAGGCGAAGTGGACCGCCTGGGCCTTGCCCGTCTTTAGCAGTGCGTTCACGTCGGCGCTGCGCAGCGCTACCGATGTAGCGTGGTGCTTCGTGACCAGCCGCTCTCGCTCCTCCTTGGCCCACGGAAGCTCATTGCCAACCGCCGAGATACCGACGTAGTCCGAGGCGGCGACCACGACGTCGCGCACCGGAATGCGCTGGGGCGGCCCCGCCGACTCGCTCGCGAGCCATCGCCCGACGCTGTGCCGAATGGCGAGGACCTCGGCCTTGATCCCGGGGCCGCGCACCTTGTCGAAGACCCGCATCAGCTCCCACGGAACGAATGGTTCGTCGGTGATGAACTGGATGGAATCGAAGGTGAAGTCGCCGGCGGCAGCGGCCTGCCACACGGCCCAGTAGCTGTCCTTGAAGTGATCCGGGGCGTTGCGATAGAGCGCCTCGAAGACTCCCTGCAACTTGTCGGTGTCGAGCTCGCGCAGCTCCTTGTTGGCCACCGGCTCGAACGCGCGTCGGACAAAGGTCGCCGCGTCGCTGCCCAGCGCCATCTGCGTCGCGCGCGGGTCGGCCGGCATAACGAGGTCGAGGTGCGGACTCTGGCACGTCCAGGTGAACATCCCGACATCCGCACCGCGCAGGATCCGCACGATCAGGTCCGGCGGGACCGCATCGCCCTCGAGCGCGAGTCCGTTCCGCCACGGGGGCGGCGGCGGAATGGGCGGCGCGGCACGCTGGGGGACGCCCTCATCGCGACGCACGTCGAGGGCACGCATCGCCTCGCCACACCAGCGATGGTTGAGGTAGAAGTTGACGCGAGCCGTCGCCAGGGCGCGCTCGCCAGAGACCGCGGGGGCGGTCAGGGAGAAGGTGGCCGCCTTGCGCGTCCCGCCGGCCAGCGAAAACTCCAGCGTGTCCCACGCCGAGTAGTCGCCGAGCAACAGGTGCACGCGCAAGGTGTGCACGGTGTCGGGGTCTCGTGCCGGCACGTGCACGCTCCCCCCGGTCGTCGTGCTGCGCACCATGCCTAACGACACGGTCAGGGTGAGCGATGCCCCGGCGACCGGGTGCGCGGGGGTCGCCTCGATGTCGGGGAACACCTCGCGCGTCGGTGCCGGGACTGGGGCCGGAACCGCGGCCGGGCGACCGGGGGCCTCGTCCAGCGCTGCGGCAGCATCCGGCGCACCCGCCCCACGAGTCGCGCCGGTCAGCTCGCGCGGTATCGCTTCCGTGCGTCCCATCTTCTCGGGCTGGTCATCCACCAGCTCCGTCACCAGCGCGGGCGCTGCCTCATCCCCGCCGGCGCCGAGGTAGGGGGCGGGCGCGTTTTCCTGCCGCGCGACGTGCCCGAGCCAGGCGAGCCAGGCGGCGCGTTGCCCCCCCGCGCTCCCGACGATATGCGGGGATAGCGACTGCACCAGGGCGTCGGCACCGGCGCGCCCCAGCACCCAGGCGATCGATTCGATGGGGAGCCACTGCGCGACCGCGCGTCCCAACGCCCTGGCCACCCGCACCGGGATGCGGCGCGGCAGTGCGGCGGCCAACGACACGAGCGAGTTGCCTAACGCGTATGGCGGGACCTGCTCCCGCTCGGCGAGCGCGACGTCGAGCTGCTCGATCCCGCTCTCCAGCACCTCGGCCGACAGCTCGGCGGGGGCGTGGCGCAGCAGGCGCATCTCCTCGTGGTCCGCGTTCGGGTCGAGGCCGCGCCACGGGCGCGCGCGCAGGCGCACCGCGATTCGCGTGGCGTCGGCAACGGCGCCGGGGTTGGGGTTGCCCGACCCGGTTTCGGCCGCGTCGATCGTCTCGGTGGCCCGAGCCGTTTCGGGCGGACCGGACGCTTCGACCGGTGGCGTGTCGTGCATCGGGTCGCCGTACGGGTCGCACGTGCCCGTGAGACCGGCCACGAACAGGATCGCATTGCGCGCATCGCCCACGAGTGCCGGATCCTTCGGGGCCCACTGCGCATCGTAGTCGTTGCCGCGAAGCCCGAGGATGAAGCGCACCGCACGATCAGGAAGCGGGCGGGCGCGCGTGAGGGCGCCGACCGTGCGCGACGGATCGCCGTGGAAGAGCGGCGGGGGTCCGCGAAAGAGGTAGGGACGCGAGGCTCGCGCAAAGAAGTCGGGCGGGCGCACGAGCGCATCCCAGAGCTGCTCCAGCGGCTCGAAGTCGCCCAGCCTGGCAAGTGCGATCGCCGTCCACAGGGCGGCGAGCGGGCCTTCGTCATCGCCTAACGTTTGCAGTCCGGGTTGCAACTGCGCCCGGGTGACGTCAGACGCCGTCTCGAGCGGAAGGATGGCCAGTGCGCGCGCCACCTCCGAGTCTCCGCCCTGCGCGAGGTGGTGCAGCAGCGTCGGCACTGCCGTCGCGTCCCCGACCTCGGCAAGGGCGAGGGCGACGGAGCGCGCGTTGGCGGAATCGGGGTCGCTCGACATCGCGTGCAACACGCGCCGCACCGAGCGCAGCGGCACCCGGGCCGCCAGCTGCGCGTCGTCGTGGCCGATCGGGTCCTCTCCCAGGAGCGGAATCAGCCACCGATGCACCGCCGGCGCCGCACCGCGCCACGCATCGCCCGACAGCGGGAGGGCGACGAGCGCTTCCACCAGGAGGCGGTGGTGCGCCGGATCGTCGTCGTCCTCGAGCGCCTCCAGGAGCGGGAGCAGCTGCTCGTAGTCGATCATTGCATCATCTCCCGCGGGACAACAGCCGTGCAACGTGGCGATCGTGCATGCACACAGAAATGTCGTGCGGCGGGCGATCGGGCAAGGCGCGAAGGGGCACGATGATGCCGGGGGCGCGCGGCGAGTGGGAGGCCGGGATGAGTCGGCATTTGCCCTGGGCGAGGCCTGACGCCGCCGGAGTCGGTGGTGTAGGATCGGTCATCCTTGACCCGCCGCCATGACCAGTCGTCCGCTGTCGCGTTCCGTCTTCTCCCGCCCGCCGCGACCGTTCCCCGCCCAGCGCGCACCCCGCTTCATCATCCCGCTCCTCGTCGGCGTGTGCGCGGCGAGCGCAGTCGGGCCGACGTCATCGCGCGCCCAGGTCGCCACCCGCGAGAACATCATCACCCCCAACAACGGTCCGGGCACGCTCGCGCTCGGTACCACGCGGGGAGTCCGGGGCAAGCGCGTGGTCATCCGCAACGCCACGATCATCACCGGGCGAGGCGCCCCCGGCTCCAACCGCGGACTCCCGCCCGAGGGCCCGGTCGACATCATCATAGAAGGGAATACGATCGTCGACGTCGTCCTGCAGGACGCGGTCAACACCGCGAGCAACGGCCCCGGCTACCGGCGCCCCACGGGCGACGTGGTGATCGACGCGACGGGGAAGTACGTGATCCCGGGGCTGGTCGAGATGCACGCCCACCTGCCGCCGGCCGGCTCGGAGTTCGGCCCGCGCGGGCTCGACTACGCCTATCGCCTGTACCTCGGCCACGGGGTGACGACGGTGCGCGACGCCGGGACCGGGGCCGGGCTGGAAACGTTAGGCAGGCAGCGCGCGCAGGGGGAAGCGCACGCCCTCGTCGCGCCGCGCCTCGTACTCTGCCAGCGCTGGCCACTCCCGCTGCGCCGCTGGGACATCGGCAACACCCCGGACAAGGCGCGCGAGATGGTGCGCGAGTTCAAGGCCAAGGGGGCCGACTGCATCAAGATCTCCAAGAGCCCGGGGCAGTACCCGGAGGTGATGGAAGCGATCGTGGACGAGGGGAAGAAGCTCGGGCTGCCGACGATGGTCGACCTCAAGGTCTCGGAGAGCGATGCCGTCGTCGCCTCCAACGCCGGGGTGCGATCGATCGAGCACTGGTACGGGATCCCCGACGCCGCGCTGACCGGGTCGCAGCACTTCCCGGCCGACTACAACTACTGGGACGAGCTGGATCGTTTTCGCTTCGCCGGCAACCTGTGGGCCGAGGCGGACAAGGACCCCGAGCGGCTGTCGAAGGTCATCGACCTGATGATCAGGAACGGGACCAACTGGGACCCGACGATGGCGACGTACGAGGACAATCGCGACGTGTGGCGCAAGGTGACCATGCCCGTACGCGAGACGCTCATGCACCCGAGCGAGAGCTCGGCGGGCCCCGATTCCACCAAGCACGGGGCCTTCAAGCGCGAGTGGTCCACGGCCGACGAGATCGCCTGGAAGGAGAACATCGCCATCTGGATGAAGTGGATCCGCACCTATCACCAGCGCGGCGGGCTGCTCACGGCGGGGAGCGACGAGCCGGGGATCGGCGGGATTGCCCTCATTCGCGAACTGGAGCTGCTGCAGGAGGCGGGGTTGCACCCGCTGGACGTGATTCGCACCGCCACCACGAACGCCAGCAAGGCGTTAGGCATCGATGCGCTGTGCGGCATCCGCGTCGGCTGCTCGGCCGACCTGGCGGTGATCAACGGCAATCCGCTGCAGAACTTCAAGGTGATGTACGGGCGCGGCTACGGCGTGTACGGGCTCGTTCCCCGCGAGCAGCAGTGGGAGCGCGGCGGCGTGACATGGACGATCAAGGAAGGGGAGATCTTCGACGCGCAGGCGCTGCTGCGGGAAGTCGAGGACTACGTGGCGTCGGAACGTGCGCGACTCGGCGCGGCGGGCGGGGTGAAGGTCGTGCCGCAGTAGCCTGCTCGCGCTTCAGCGACCGACTACAGCGACGGAGGAAAGCAGGCCAGCAGCTCGGGCGAGATGCGCGTCACCCGTCCGGTGGCGCGATTGAGCAGGAGCCACAGCGTGCGCGCGCGCAGCAGCACCACGCCGTCGGCGGCACGCGCGACCTCCGTCAGGCGTTCGAAGCGCCGTGAATCGACCGTGCCGATCCAGGTCCGAGCGATGAGCGCGTCACCCATGACGGCTGCCCGTAGGTAGTCCAGCTCATGCCGCGTGGCGACCCATCCGAGTGTCGCCTGCATCTCCGTCGTCGCGCTCGCGCGCCAATGTGCGAGCGCGACCTCCTGCACCCAGCGCAGGTACACCACGTTGTTCACGTGGTCCAGGTCGTCGATGTCGTCCGAGTCGACGACGATGGGGATCTCGAACAGGTGCGGACGCTCAGACACGGGGATTGCCTCCGGATTGCGGCGACGGCGCGATGGCAGGGAACGATCGGTTCGGGACCAATGACTCGGCAAGCCCGACCGTGGTGATTGCAGCCGTAGTGCATCGATGAGCCGTCGGTCTACACGGAAGGCCCCCCCTACGGACTATCCCGACTTGATACGACAGGCAGTCGCGCAGGTCGCGCTGTGGTCATCACATTGCGTAGCGCGCCGCCGTGAGTGCCGAAGCGACGAACTTACCTCGAAAAGCTGGGAACATCGTGGCGTCTTCAACCGTTTACCATCAGGGATGAGTCCGCGCCGGAAGTCGGCCATTCGCTGGAACTTCGGTCGTGCTCGCCTCCCGTGACGTCGCGACGCCAACGTTGAGTGCGCTCTGCGCCTCGTGGCCCTGACGTCGGCACGTGTCGCGTATCGCCTGGG
Source organism: Gemmatimonadota bacterium (assembly GCA_016704465.1). GTDB lineage: Bacteria > Gemmatimonadota > Gemmatimonadetes > Gemmatimonadales > Gemmatimonadaceae > SCN-70-22. The sequence continues at coordinate 232,637 of JADJAD010000001.1, forward strand.
GCGGTGCGCGGGTGCAAGACCCGTTGTTTCATGCCGTCGAGGCTGTCAAGTGGGGACCGTCCCCGTACAGCGCCGGCATTTTTGTACGCCATGTAGGGACATGTGCGCTCGCGCTGCAGGTCCTCGCAGTTAACCATTACTCTTTTCGGAGTTTGCCATGCATACAGCTTGTCGGCTTCTGCTCGGTGGAGCGCTGTGCGCGAGCGCGTCGCTCCTCTCGGTGCAGCCAGTGTCTGCCCAGTCCCTTGGATACGTGCTCATGCCGTCGGCGCAGCGCGTCCAGTGGGACGACGACCTCGCGTTCGACGATGATTGGCTCTACGGCGGACGGATCGGTCTGCTGTTCGGTCGCCACGTGGAGCTGCAGCCGTTCTACTACTACAAGAACAATTTCCCCATCGACGCGGGACGCGCGGCCGCCTCGTTCGGCCCGTTGGCGCAGGGACGCAGCGTCGACATCAAGAACTTTGGCGCCAACCTTCAGTTCAACCTGGGTCGCGGTGACGTCGTCCCATTCGTGCGGGGCGGAGGAAGCATCCTGCGCTTCGAACCGGACTCCGGTGAGAAGCGGGATCGCGTGGCGGTTTCGGCCGGCGGCGGTGTCCGCTTCAATCTCGGCGGGATGCAGGCTGAACTGTACGGCGAGCAACTCGCGTTTCGCCTGAACCCGCTCAACGTCTTCGGAACCGTGGCGCCCACCGGAGACCCGGTGCCATCGCTCCGTAACATCGTGTACGGAGCGGCGCTGTCGATTCCGCTCTCGAAGTTCGATGATGCCGCGCTCGACGCGCCGCTGAGCGGAGCGACTGCGCCGATCGAACCGTTCGTCGGACGCCTGCGCTACGCCTCCGAGCAGAACCTCGATGATCAGGAACTGGCCGGTGTGCGAGCGGGCATTGACCTCACGTCGCAAGTCGGGCTGCGCGGCTTCTACTGGCGCGGCGCCAACGACGATCGTGACGGCACGGCTCCGGTCGCCGGCTACGGCGGCGAAGCACAGTTCAACCTGAACACGGGTCCGGGGATCGCACCGTACCTCGTGGTCGGCGCTGGGCGTATCGATTATCTCGACAACTTCCGCGATCGCGACTCGCTGTCGCGCGACGACCAGAGCGCACTCATCCTGGGCGGCGGGGCGAGCATTCGCCTTTCCGACCGGATTCGGTTGAATGCGGCGGTGCGCGACTACGTGATGACCGCCGAGCCGAAGCTCACCGACGTGGCCAGCACCGACGATCTCACGCACAATACAATGATTTCGGCCGGGCTGACCATCAGCCTCGGCGGTCAGGGCGCGACGGCCCGACGAGAGGAGGCGGCGCGACGCGAGCGAATGGAGGCCGAGCGCCGCAGTGAGCGCGACCTCGAGCGGGAGCAGGAACTGGATCGCTACCGCGATGCACTCGCCGAGCGCAGCGCAGAACGCGACCAGGCAGATACGGTGGTGCGTTACCGACAGGTGCCCGGCCAGGCCGAAGTCACGGTCGACACGACGGTGACGCGTATGCGGCGCCCGATGGCGATGCAGCGTGGTGACTCGACCGCGCGGTGGATGACCATCCCGGTGCCAATGGTGGGTGAAGTCATCCTGCGCTACGGTTTGACTCCGTCCGGCACCGGCTCGACCAGCATGACCTCGACCGGGCTGTCGATCGAAGAAATCCGCCGCATCATTCGCGAGGAACTGCAGCGCGACCCGATGACAGGCGCACGCACGGCGCCCGATACGACCATCATCCGGCAGGAGCCAATGTCGGGGGCAGCTAGCGAGGCCGCGATGGCCGCCCGACTGGCCGAGATGGAGCGGCGCCTCGCCGCGCGCATGGCGGACCTCGAGGCCGCGCGCAACGTTCCCGCGACGCCGGCCCAGGTCGTCGTCGTTGACACGGCAGCGGGCGCGGAAGAGTTGACCAGCATGCCGGTCTTCCGGCGCCTCGGCCGCACGAGCAGCCGTGACCTTCGCCCGTTCGTCGGGTTTGGTGGCGGCGACGGCTCGCAGGTGGTCGCCAGCCTGCGTGCCGACCTCGGCCCGCTACAGCCGGGGAGTGGCTTCCGGTTCGTGCCGGAACTCGCCCTGGGGTTCGGCAGCGGATCGCCGTCCGTCCTGGCCTTGGCCAACGTGCAGTATCCGTTCGGCTCGGTGATGGGGAGCCGCACGGTGCAGCCGTACGTGACGCTGGGCGCCGGGATCTTCTCCCCGTCGGTCCTCGCGGTGAACACGGCGGTCGGTGCGTCGTTCAACGTGCGCAGTGCGGGCATGTCGCCGATGTACACCTACGTGGAGCTGCAAGGGCTCAACTTGTTCGACTACACACGCCTGATGGTCGGGTTGACCACGCGTCGCTGAGCCTGGCGGCGTCCTCCCACCCGCCGCGGTGAAGGCCGCGGCAGTTTGGGTGGCGGCGCCGCAGTGGCGATGCGCCGTTGTTTGTACGAGAAGCCCCGGTGCCGATTGATTCGGCACCGGGGCTTTTCATTCCGCACTCCTACACCGCGGCCCGGCGTCGGCGTTAGGCGCGCTCGGCAGTACCGAGGTCGTCCATGACCAGGCGATGTGCCTTGCGGCCGCCGCGGCCGAAGGCGTGCGGCGCCTGCTCGTGATCCAGGAGCAGCTGCGCATGGTCGATGGCCCGGGCCGCGAGGTTCCGAGCGCCATCACGCAGCTCCTGGCTCCCCTTCACGACCTCGATGTTCTGCTCCATGTCCTCGGCGCTCCAGCCGCGCGAGTGGGCAATGAACGGGAACTGGGGAAAGTGGCAGCCGATCTCGCCGAAGAAGCCCATCATCTGTCCGGCGACGGCCTGCACGTTGTCCTGCCCGCCGGTGATGATGAAGGCGGCGACCTTGTTGCGCAGCAGGACCTTGTTGGCGATGGTCACCTGGTTCTGCACGCAGTTCAAACGCTCCACCATGCGGTAGTACAGCGCGCTGGCATTGCCCCACCGGATGGGCGTGGCCACGAGGATCACGTCGCCCCAGTGCACGATGGCCTCGTACACGCGCTCCATCTGGTCGTCGGGATCCATCTGGGTGATGGAGCACGGCCAGGTGCAGGCGTGGGCGCTCTTGGAGTAGTACCCCTCGCACGGCCGGAACTTCAGGTCGGCCAGTCGCAGGGTCCGGGTCTCCAGGCCTAACGACTCCGCTTGCGCCATCGACTCGGCAAGCAGCGCGTCGCTGGTCGAGAAGCGCGGGTTGGCCATGTCCATGCTGGTGCACGAGATGCCGACCACCCGCACCGGCCCGGGCTCGCGCTTCACCGGTCGCGCCAGGGCGTGCTTCGGGTGGGGCCCGTGGGTGCGCCGGGTCGGCGGATCGGTCGACACCAGCAGTCGCCCGTCGTCCACGCGCACCTCGTAGCGCGGCACGGCGTCCTCCTCGTAGCCGGGCTCGCCCTTGCCCGTGCGGCAATGGTACTTCCAGTTGTGCCAGGGACAAACGATGTAGTCGCCGTCGAGCCGGCCGTCGGCCAGCGGTCCGCCGGCGTGATTGCACGTGCCCGACAGCACGCCGAACTCGCCTTCGTGATAGGTGACCACCAGCCGAGTGGTGCCGAGGTTTGCGGCTGTGAGCGGCTGGCCGGTAAAGGAGTCGGCAGGGCCGAGGTCGTGCCAGGTCGTCATTGGTCTGGGGAGACGGGGTGAGCGCGTGGCAAGCGAGGTGCTGAATCGGCGTGTGCTACATCAGTTACCCCGTCGCCCCCGATGGGGCAATGCCCGCCGGGAAATCCACGTGTGTTCGTGGCTACGCGCGTGAGTTCGTGGAGGCTCACGAGAATCCGCGAGTCTTCATCGGCGGATTGTGAACCATTCGCCGACATGCTGACTTAGTGTCTCGACCGCGGAATTGCCGCCCGAGGTCACGAGCGCCACCGGCTGTTCTCTCTCCTCCAATCCCGTGCGCCGCATGAGCAGTCCGACGTTTGACCTGATCGCCATCGGAGGCGGAACCGCCGGACTCGTGACGGCCGCTGGCGGCGCCGGCCTCGGCGCCAAGGTGGCACTGATCGAGCGCGCCCGCATGGGGGGCGAGTGCCTGTGGAACGGCTGCGTGCCCAGCAAGGCGCTGATTGCGGCCGCCAAGGTCGCGCACCTCACGCGCACGGCGTCTCGCTTCGGGGTGGCCACCGGCGACGTACGCGTGAGCATGGAGCAGGTGCGCGCACATGTCGCAGGCGTCCAGGCCACGATCGCCCCGCACGACTCGCCGGAGCGCTTTCGCGGACTCGGCGTGCACGTCGTGCAGGGCTCGGCGCACTTCGTCGATCCGCACACGGTCGAGGTGGATGGCCAGCGCCTGACGGCGCGCAACATCGTGATCGCCACCGGGACTCGTCCCGCCGTGCCCCCGATCCCCGGACTCGAGCAGGTGCACTACCACACCAACGAGACGATCTTCGCGATCGACGCGCTGCCGACGACGCTGCTCGTGGTGGGAGGCGGGCCGATCGGCACGGAGCTGGCGCAGGCGTTCGCGAGGCTGGGGAGCACGGTACACGTCATCGAGGCGCTCCCGACCTTCTTCGCCAAGGAAGACGCCGAGGTCGCCGAGCGACTGCGCGTGCAGCTCGAGGGCGAGGGAATCGTCGTGCACCTTGGGACACAGGCCACCCGCGTGCGACAGGACGGCGGGCGCACGATCCTGACGCTCAAGGGCGAGGACGGCGAGGAGCGTGAACTCGCCGGGGACGCGTTGCTGCTGGCCGTGGGGCGCTCGCCTAACGTCGCAGACCTCAGGCTCGATGCCGTGGGCGTGAAGACCGACCGCGGCGGTGTGATCACGGATGCGAAGTTGCGCACCAACGTGGACGGGATCTTCGCCGTGGGCGACATCGTGAGCGGTGGGCTCAAGTTCACGCACGTGGCCGACCACATGGCGCGTGCGGTGCTGCGCAACGCGCTCTTTCCCGGGAGCAGCGCGGTCAGCTACGACGCCGTCCCGTGGGTCACCTTCACCGATCCCGAGCTGGCGCGTGTCGGGCTCACCGAGCAGGAGGCGCGCGATCGGCACGGGAGCGGGGTCGGCGTCTGGCGGCGGGAGATCGGCGCGGTGGACCGTGTGATCGCCGACGGCGGACCGCCCGGGCTGGTGAAGATCGTCACCGACGCCAAGGGGAAGGTGATCGGCGGGCACATCCTGGGACCGCATGCGGGGGACATGATCGGCGAGTTGACGATCGCGCTGAAGTTGGGGCTGACGGTGGGGCAGCTGGGCGGGGTGATCCATCCGTACCCGACCACCGCCGAGTCCATCAAGCAGGCCTCGGAGCAGCGCATCAAGGCGACGTTCACCGGGTGGAAGAAGTCGCTGGTGAAGCGCCTGGTCAATCGCGTGTAGCCGAGCCGTCGCGGAGCGCGCGGCGTGTCCGGCTGGCTGTCGTCATCCTTCACCGAGGTTCGTTGATGTCATCGCCGACCGCACTACACGAGGGAAGCTGGTGCACGGTGCGACCTGAGCTGGCGCGCGCGCTCACGGATGCGCGCCTGCAGGCGCATCACGCCGCACGGCTCGTCTCGGCCGCGGGCATTTCGTACCGCGAGCCGGCATTGGACGACAGCCACACCAGCATGCGATGGAGCGCGCAGCGGGGCGGACTCTCGATGGACGTCGGCGACGATGTGTCGGTGGCGCTGTGGTTGGCCGAGCTGACGGTCACGATTGCTCGGGCCGGGCGGCAGGTGGCGGCGCTCACGCTCAGCGGGCGCACCATGACCGACGCCGAGGGGCTGGTGCGGGCCGCGCTTGGGCGAGCCGGGCTCGAGGAAGGACGATATACGACGCAACGGCACTTCGAGCTTCCGCCGCACCCGATCGCCGACGGCCGGGCCTTCGAGGTCGCCAATGGCGAAGGATCCGGTGAGTTGGCGCGCTGGTTCGGCGCGGCGGCCGCGGCGCTCGACGAGACGGCGCGGGAACGTGGGGGTTCGGCTGTCGTCTGCTGGCCGCACCACTTCGACCTCGCCACCCTGATCACGGTCGCGCCGGGGCGGACCACGGGGGCGGGGTTGTCGCCGGGTGATGGATACTACAACGAGCCCTATTTCTACGTGAACGCCCATCCGTCGCCGCCCCCCGACGCGCTCACGCAGTATCCACTCGACGGCGGCGGATTGTGGCACACGCACGAGTGGGTCGGCGCGGTGCTGCCGGGTTCGACACTCGCGGCGGCGGCGGGTGCCCAGCGGGAACAGGTACGTCGATTCCTGCACTCGGCGACCGGACACACCGTATCGATGCTGCGCCGTTAGGACCGCGGGCCGCCGGTGGGTGACACGCTGAGCGCGTGCACCGATCCCCAGCCTCGGACGCCGCAAACGTTCAGGTGCGCGGCGGTGTCCTATCGGGACAGCCACCGCCCGCACGCCTCGTACGCCTCGTACGCCTCGTACGCCTCGCACGCCTCGCCGATGGTCTCTCGGATTCGCCTTGCGCTCGCCTGTTCCCTGTTCCTCACGCTCTCGGGGAGCTTCACCTCCCTTGTGTGCGCGCAACGCCCGCTCAATCTCGATTTCGACCGCGCGTCCGTTGCCTACGCCGATCGACCGTGGGGGTGGTCACTCGGGTGGTCGTCTTTCGATCCGCGCGTGCCGGCCAGCTTCTCGCTCGACTCGACACAACGCGTGCAGGGGCGCCGCTCGCTGCGCATCACCGCCACCGACACCGGCGCCTCCTCTCCGCTTCGGGCGATGGCGCTCCAGCTCCCCGCGGAGTTCGCCCGCGGGAGCGTGTTGCGCCTGACCGGCGCCATGCGGGGGGGCGGACGCGGCGGGCGGGCCCTGGTGCAGCTGGAAGCATGGATGGACCGGGCGGGCGGCGCCGCCGACACCGCCGTGCTGCCACTGCGCGAGCGCCGGGGAGAGTGGCAGCGCTTCACCCTCACCATTCGCCCGCCGAACGAGCCGGCGGTTCATTCGATCTACATCGCGGTGGGGGTCGAGGGGAGCGGCACAGCGTGGTTCGCAGATCTCGCGCTCTCCCGCGACGGCATTCCCCTCAGCGTACTCCCCGCCGACGACGTCCCGCCGGTGACCGCGACGGAGCGAGCGTGGCTCGCGGCGCGAAGTGCGCCGCTCTCGCGCGTCACACCGGAAGCCGCCAGCAGCAACTCCGTGCCCCCCGACCTGGCCCTGGTCTCGCGCGTCGTCGGCAATGCCCGCATCGTGGCACTCGGCGAGTCGACGCACGGCACGCACGAGTTCTTCACGATGAAGCACCGGTTGCTCGAGCATTTCGTGCGCCGGCTCGACTTCGACGTCTTTGCCATCGAGGGCAACCAGTTGGCGGTGGAGCGGCTCAATGCCTACGTGCATGGTGCGCCAGGCACGGCGCGCGAGGCGATGCGTTCGCTGTTCCGGGTGTGGAACACCGAGGAGATGCTGGCGCTGGTGGAGTGGGTGCGCGGCTATAACGCGACGCATCCCGCCCGACCGGTGCGGTTCATCGGGTATGACATGCAGGACCACCAGACCCCGGTGGATTCGCTGGAGGCGTTCGTGCGCCGCGTGGAACCGGCCTACCTGGCGCGCCTGCGCCGGCTCACCGAGAGCTATCGGAGCCAAGCATCGTACGCGACGCCGCAGCAACCCGAGGCGCGCCGGCGGGCGTGGGGGGCGGCGCTGGACACGCTGTGGGTCGAGGTCTCGGGTCGGCGCGCCCAGTGGCTCGCCCCCGCGCGCTCGCGCGCCGACACTCTGGCGGTGGAGTGGGCGATCCATGACGCGGACCTCGTGCGGCAGGCCGCGCGAATGAACGTCACGCTGAACTCACCCGACCGCGACAGCCTGATGGCCGCCAACCTCGACTGGGCAATGCGTACGCTGTATCCGACCTCGCGCGTGGTGGCCTGGGCGCACGACGTGCACGTGAGCCACGGTGGTGACAGTGCGCGGTCGTTCAACGGTGGCGCGCAGATGGGGGCGTACCTGAAGCATGCGTTCGGGTACGACTACCGCGCGTTTTCGCTGCTGACCCGCACCGGTCGCTACAGCGCCACGCGCAGCTTCACCGACCGTACCATCGCATCGATGCAGGCCTTTCCGGCTCCTGCGGGGAGCGTGGAAGCGCTGCTGGGGTCGATCCCCCGGTCCGCCGGCAGTCCGGGGCTTGTCACGGACCTGCGGGTCGTCGAGGGCGACGGAGTGGGGCGATTCCTGTGGCGGGCACGGCCCGTTAGGCACATCGGGTATGCGGCGTACGACTACGGGTTCGACCTGCGGGCGGTGATGCCGTTGGAGTTTGATGCGGTGGTGTTCATTGATCGTACGGAGTCGTCGCGGATGCTGGTGGTGACGGGGAAGTGATCCCTGGTCGGCGGGGGTGAGGCATCTCCTCTGTGTCCTCTGCGTTTAAAGAGCTTTTGAACCGCAGAGGACGCAGAGGTCACAGAGGGGAGGAGGCGAGGCGTCGGGAGCGTGTTTGGAACCACGAGAGGGGGCGGCCGTCTGAAGGGCACCGTTCTGGTGATCAGCTCTCCACCGACGCCCCCGCCTTCATCAGGGGCGTTCCACGGGGAGGACTCCGCCCTTCAATGCGTCGGGTACCAGCCAGTACGGCGTGCCGTAGGGGCGTCGACGCGGCCAGAGTTCGTCCAGTGTATCGTCGTCGTAGACCACGCCCCCCTTCACGACGTACTGGATGTCGGTGGTGAAGCGGATGTTCTCCAGCGGGTTGCGGTTGAGCACCATGAAGTCGGCGAGCTTGCCGACCTCCAGCGACCCCAGGTCCTGCTCGCGCCCGATGAAGCGGGCCGCGTGCAGCGACGCGACCTCGAGGGCCCCCATGGCACCGGTTGCCGAGGCCGTCATCCACGTCTCCCAGTGCGAGCCGAGTCCGTTGTGCTGGCCGTGCGCGCCAATGGACCCGAATCCGCCAGCCGCAATGATGTCGGCCAGGCCCTGGGCGATCCACGGGAAGGAGTAGTCGCTGGCCGGCCGCGTCATGCGGCGGCGGGTCTGGGGCACGAACTGCACCCACGGCATGAAGCGGCGGGTCTTGGGGTCCTTCCACACCTCGCTCTCCTGGTACCAGTACTCCTCGTTCCACGGACCGGGGCCCCCGACCATGTAGGTGGGGGAGTACGTCGCCTGCGCCTTGCCGAAGAAGGTCGTCACGTCGGAGTACATCGGCGTGTAGGACATGGGGTGCTCGAAGCCCGTGTGCCCGTCCATGATCATGCCTAACGTGTACTCCAGGTCGCCGTTCTCCGACGTCACCTGCATCCCATGCTTGCGTGCGGCCTCCATCACCCATTGGCGCTGGTCCCGCCGCGGCTGCTGGTACTGCTTGAGCGACACGGCCCCCCAGCGCTTGAGCTTCACGATCCCCGCCTCGGCGATCTCTGCGGTCAAGAAATTCTCCTGCCGTGAGCCGTCGCCGGAGTAGAGCGGGTCGCCGGTGCTGAACACGCGCGGCCCCACGACCAGCCCCGCCTCGACCATCTCGGCCGTCGGGAAAAGGTTCTGCGACCACATGGAGGGATCCATCGTGGTCGTGATCCCGTACGACAGGAAGATCGCCCCCTCCTGGTTCTGCTGCGGAATGATGCCCCGATGCTCCCGATAGTTGTGCGAGTGCACGTCGATGAAGCCAGGGATGAGCGTCTTGCCGCGCGCATCGAACGTGCGGGCGCCGGCGGGCACGCTGCACTGCCCCACGCAGGCAATCCGGTTGCCGCGCACGACGAGTGTCCCGTTGACCACGGCGCGATTGCGCAACGTGACGATGCGCGCGTTGGTGAAGGCGACAGTGCCCGACGGAATGTCACGCGGCACCGTGAGGGCGAGGCGCGTGGTGTCGGCGCGCTTGCTCGCCACGGAATACGAGTAGAAGCGGTCGGCACTGCCGTAGTCGAGCACCGAGTCCGACCGCCAGGTGGGGAAGAGCCCCCCTTCCCTCGTCAGGCGGGTGGCGGGAAGGCGCGGACGATTGCGGTCGATGCTAATCGTCGCACCGCCCGTCCCCTCATACGGAAAGGGGGCGACCCAGACGTTGTCGCTCTCCTGGAACGCGACCCACTTGCCGTCGGGCGAAACCGCCGCCTCGTCGGCCAAGGGGAAGCTCAGGTGGGCGCGGCGATCGCTGCCGTCCGGACGGATCGAGTACAGGACCGTCTCGGTCGTCGACCCCGACGAGGACAGGTGCGGGTAGAAGATGCGGCCGTCGGGGCCGTACGCCGGGCGCACGATCTGGTTGCGGATGCTGTTGAAGACGCTCGCCGAGCTGCCGTCGGCGCTCATGGCCACCCGCGTGACCAACTGCGCGTCACCACCGTTCGCATCGACGCGGACCAGGTCCCAGAACTGGTTCCAGAGCACGCCGCGCCCATGGCGCGATTCCCCCGCCCCGCGCGACAGGACGATCTCGCGCCCATCGCGGCTCCACGACGGATGGATGTACTCCCCGGCGGCGCGCGTCAGGCGCTGCGGCGCGCCACCAGTCGCCGGCACCTTCCACAGGTGTCCGCTGACCGAGTCCTCCCAGCTGGTGAAGGCGATCGTGCTGCCGTCGGGCGACCAGGCAGGTGCATACTCGAACGGCACGAAGCTGTCGGGTGTGAGGCGGCGCGGGGTCCCGCTCGGCAGGTCCATGACCCACACGCGTCCCACCGCCTGGAAGGCCACGCGTCGTCCGTCGGGCGAGGCGCTCTGCCAGCGGGTGAACCGCACGTCGAACGGCGCGTCGCTCTGCTTCGTTTGGGTGTTGGCCAGTTCGGAGATGGTCCGCTTGATCGGCGCCGAGAAGGGGATCGTGGCCACGGTCCCGCTGGCGACATCGACGCGCCGGAGCTTGCCCCCCTGGGTGAAGACGATGGACCGTCCGTCGGCGCTCCACACGTAGCCCGGAAACGATCGCAGGACCTTCCCCCCCTCGAAGATGTCCTGCTCGACCGGATCGACGAGCAGCCGCTCGTAGCCGGTGTCCAACTCGCGCAGCCAGAGCGCCGATCGTGGGCCGTAGGTGTGCCCCTTCCAGGTGATCGTGCCATCGGGGATGCGGCGTACGAAGGCGAGCCACTTGCCGTCGGGCGAGACCTCGGGGGCCCCCATGCCGCCGCTCGAGCCTTGCACCTGCTGCGTTTGCTCGCCGAACGAGACGGACGAGATCTCGCCGCTGCGCATGTCCATGCGCCGCACCTGGACCGTGCCGGAGATGAAGTCGCCGCGTCCGCCATAGCCGGCCAGCGAGGACCCCTGGCCGGTGACCTGATAGTAGAGGAAACGGCCGTCGCGTGACGGCGACGGCCAGCTGGCAGGCTGCCGCGAACGCGCCAGGAGCTCGACGCCGCTACCGCCGTCCTTGTGATACATCCATAGGCCGCCGCTGCCGGGCTGCCCAGCGTTCGGCAACTGTGAACGCTCGACGATGATGTACTGCCCATCGGCGCTCCACGCCGGCGACGACGCCCGCACGTAGTTCTCGGTGAAGATGGGACGGGGGTTGGAGCCGTCGGCGTTCATCACCCAGAGGTTGTTCTGCCCACGCCGGTCGCTGATGAAGGCAATCAGCGCCCCGTCGGGCGAAATGCGCGGGTGGGTGTTGATGGCGATCCCGCTCGCCTGGGTCAGCGCCACTGCGTTCCCACCCGCCGCCGGCAGGCGATAGACATGGCCGAGCAGGTCGAACACCAGCCACTGCCCGTCAGGCGCAAGATCGACCGACATCCACGTCCCCTCGGTCGTGGTGAAGGCGATCTCGCGCGTGGCGCCGCGCGGTTGGGTCACATCCCACGGCACGGCCGGCGGCGCGCCAGCGACCTGTCCGACCGCGAGGGTCGGGAGCGTCAGCAGGAGGACGGGTGATAGCAGGCGCGCGACGAGGCGCGCGGCGCGGCGCGCGGCAGGGACCAACGAAGGCAGGGACACGGGCTCGGCTCCGGGAGGGCGATGACGGGGGAGACGATAGCCCGCGGGCGAGGATTCGGCAAAGGCGACGGACTCGTCGCCTCAGTTCTCTCCCCGATTCTTGACCGGTTCCCGCGTCACGTCGCGGCCACGATCCTGTTCTGGCTCCGGCTCGTAGAGCAGGTCGTCCGAGGCGTACAGGTCGGCGGCGTCAACGCCCGGGTCGGGGACATCGCGCACCGGGAGCACGTCGTCGCTCACCTCGCGACGGCGGTCGCGCATGCGTGAGTCGGCGATCAGGAGGCGACGCTCCTCCTCGTCATCGTCGTACGGCTGGAGTTCGCTCGCGGTGCGAAGGGGGACGACTCGCTCGATCGGGGCGGGGGTGCGTCGGTTACGGGAGCTGTTCCGCGGCCTGGGGCGCTTGGGTGTCACGACGGCTCTCCTCGGGGGCAAAGAGCGGGGACGGACGAGCGACGCGAGGGAGACGACCCCGCGCCCCGTCAGGGGCGTCGAGGTGTTGCGTCGTTAGGTGGCGGCACCGCGTGGCGCTCGCGTCGGCCGTGATCCGGAGGCGCGTGGCGGCGCGCGGTGTGCGTGGAAGCAAGTGTAGCGCGCGAACCTGGTGGAGCAGACGCGACCGGGAAAGATTGTCGCGTTCCCGCGTCAGACCGGCGGCGGCTCCATACCCATCGCCCCCCATTCCTCCCGCGCCGGCCCGTAGATCCCGGGGACGACCAGCCCGGCCTGCCGCATGAGCACGGTGAGCTGTCCGCGGTGATGCGCCTGGTGCGCGATGAGGATCGCGAGCGTCTGTCCACGCGACCACCGTTCGCCGTACATATCGTCTTCCTGCGACAGCGTGGCGTCGGTCCAGTGAAGGCGCAACTGCTCGACCAGCGATTCGGCGGCCGCCTTGTATGCGGCAGCGATCGGCGCGGCATGCCCGGGAACGGGGTCATGGGCGCCGATTCCCGTCACCTGCAACCCGGCCAGGGCCATCATCTCGGGAATGGTCTGCGCAATGTGCCGCCAGCCGGGCGATGGTACGCCCGTGGTCGTCGACCGCCTGCAGCAACACGTCGTCGCGCAGCACGTCGAACAGCTTCTGGGTGACGCTGGCTTCGTAGGTCCAGGTGGCGAAGAAGTCGTCGATGGCGCGATACATGGGAGGCCCGCTGCGGGTGAAGGCGGAGGTCGAGGGGAAGTTCCGCCCCGCAGTCTATCGGAGGGCGCACCATTCCGCGTGCCGGGCACGATCGTCCTGGTGGGCGTGCATCTGAAATCCGGGCACTCGCGCCGCGAGGTGGTCTGGCCGACGCAGGGTGCGAGCCCCCCGACGACTCGTGATACGGTGGCGTGAGGGCAGCGCCGGCGCCTGCGCGCGCGTACAAGGTGCGAAGGGCTCGCTTCCCGTCGGGCCCGTTTCGCGCCGGGCCGTCCTCCTCCTCCTTCGCGCACGCTCACGCTCCGCCCGCCCCTCGCCCCATCTCGCCATGCATCCTGCCGTTCGTCGAACCCTGACGGTCGTCGTCCCGCTACTGCTCGCGCCGAGTGTCGCCACCGCGCAGACGCCGTTCGACAGCCTGCGATTCCGCTCCATCGGTCCCGCCGCGCTCGGCGGTCGCATCCACGACGTGGAGGGGGTGGCCAACGACCCGTTCACGCTCTACGTGGCCACCGCCAGCGGTGGACTCTGGAAGACCACCAACAAGGGGACGACCTGGACGCCGATCTTCGAGAACCAGAAGGTCGCGACGTTCGGCGACGTCGCCATCTTCGAGGGGAATCCGGACATTCTCTACGTCGGCACCGGTGAGCAGAACAACCGGCAGAGCACCTCGTGGGGGAACGGGGTCTACAAGTCGACCGACGCCGGCAAGTCCTGGACACACCTCGGGCTCGAAGCCACGCGACACATCGGGCGCGTGGCGATCCATCCCCGCAATGCCGACATCGCCTGGGTGGCCGCAGCCGGCAACCTGTGGGCGCCGAGCACGGAACGCGGCGTCTATCGCACCTCCGACGGCGGGCGCACCTGGACGCGCACGTTGTTCGTCGATTCGCTCACCGGCGCGACCGATGTCGTCGTCAATCCCGCCAACCCCGACATCGTCATTGCCGCCACCTATCAGCGGCTGCGCACCCCGTGGGGGTTCAATGGGGGAGGCACCGGCAGCGGGTTGCACAAGTCGGTCGACGGCGGGGTGACGTGGCGCGCGGTCACCGCCGGGATCCCCGACGGCGACAAGGGGCGCATCGGGCTGGCGATCGCCCGTTCGGACCCGCGCATCCTCATCGCCACCATCGAGCACCGCACGCAGGGCGGCACCTACCGATCAGAAGACGGCGGCGACACGTGGACGCGGGTCAACACGCTCAACCCGCGCCCGATGTATTACTCCAAGCCGGTCATCGACCCCACCAACGCCGACCGCATCTGGATTCCGGGCGTCACGGTGTACCGCAGCGACGACGGTGGCCGCACCTTTCTCACGCTCCCGACCGGCCCCACCTACGACGTCGGCCTCAAGGGGGACCATCACGCCTTCTGGATCAACCCGAAGGATCCGCGCCACGTCTTTCTGGGGGGCGACGGCGGGCTGCACGAATCGTGGGACCTCGGGCTCACGTGGGTCCGCATGAACAACCTGCCGATCGGCCAGTTCTATTCGATCGCCGCCGACAACCGCGACCCGTACTGGATCTACGGCGGGATGCAGGACAACCACTCGTGGATGGGACCGAGTGCAACCCGGCACTGGCTGGGCATCGTGAACGAGGACTGGCGGCAGATCGGCTTTGGCGACGGGATGTACCAGCGCCCCGACCCGTTCGACAATCGCCGCGTCTACACCGCGAGCCAGAACCTCGGGATCCAGCGGTTCGACATCGAGACGGGCGACCGACTGGGGCTCAAGCCCTTCCCGCCGACCGAGGGCGATACGGCCTATCGCTTCGACTGGCTCGCACCGATCGTGGTGTCGCGACACGCCGCGGGCACCGTGTACGTCGGCGGCAACCGCCTGTTCATCACGCGTGACCACGGCAATTCCTGGACGCGCACCAAGGACCTCACCCGGCAGGTGAACCGCGACACGCTGCGCGTCATGGGAGTAGCTGGCCCCGAGATCACGTTGTCGCGGAATGACGGCGAGTCGTCGTACTCCGAACTCAGCACCATCGCCGAGTCGCCGCTCGACGCCAAGGTGCTGTGGGTGGGGACGGACGACGGGCTCGTGCAGCTGTCGAGAGACGGCGGGGCGACCTGGCGTGACGTGACCGCTGCCATTCCCGGGGTCCCCGCGCGGACGCTGGTGAGTCGCGTGCACGCCTCGGTGCTGGGCCGCGGTGCCGCCTACGTGAGCTTCGACGGACACCGCAGCGGCGACGAACGGTCGTATCTCTTCCGGACCACCGACTTCGGCGCCACGTGGACGCCGGTCAACGGCAACCTGCCGGCCGACATGCCGGTGCGCACCGTGCACGAGTATCCCGACAAGGCCGGGGTGGTCTTCGCCGGGCTGGAGTTCGCGCTGTACATGTCGGTGGACACCGCGCGCACCTGGGCACGCGTCGCCTCGCTTCCCACCACGCGGTACGACGACGTGCTCGTCCACCCGCGCACGAAGGACATCATCGTCGGGACACACGGGCGCTCGATCTGGGTGCTGGACGATGCCGCGCCCATTGCCGACTGGTCGCCCGCCGTCGCCGCACAGGCTGCGCACCTCTTTCCGGTGCGTGAGGCGACACTGTTCCAGTACTGGCAGGACTTTTCCTACCGGGCGCAGGGCGCCTACGCCGGCGAGAACCCGCCCGACGGCGCTCTCATTTCCTACCACCTGGCGCAGCCGGCCAGCAAGGTCACGGTGACCATCACGTCGGCGGCGGGTCGCGTGGTGCGCGCGCTCGAGGCGCCTAACGGCACCGGCGTCATCCAGCGCATCAACTGGGACCTGCGGCATCGCCCGCCGCCGTCGAGCGGTCGAGGCGGCGACGACGACGCCGGGGCTGCGGAATCGCTCCCGCGTCCGCCGCGCGACATTGGCGACCGCGGGCCGTTCGTGTCGCCCGGCCTGTACACGGTGACGCTCGATGCCGATGGCCGAACGATGTCGCGTCAAGTGCGCGTCAAGCCGGATCCGCTGCTCCCCGTGACCGTGGTGCAGCATCGCGAGCGCGAGACCTTCCTGCTCGAGGTGGCCGATGCGCAGCAGGGGGTCAATGATGTGTCCGGACGCATGGCGGCGCTGCGTCGCCAGTTGGCCGAGCGCCAGGCCGCCCAGCCGACCGCCGAGGCGACGGCGTCGCGCCAGCGCGCCGACAGCGCCCTCACGCGACTGGCCGCGCTGGAACGCACCGTGCGTGGCGGCAACGGCGCGCTGCTGGGACGGGTGTACGGACTGGCCGGAGAGTTCAACGGCCAGGGGGCCCAGCAGGGGAGCCTGCATCCTCCTACCCGAACGCATCGCGAGCAGTTTGCGATCATGCTGGCGATTCTCACACGTGTGCAGCGGGAAGTCGCGGCACTCGAGGCCGTATCCAGCGCCATTCAGGACTGACGAGTCACCTTGCGCCCCTGCGCGACGGGCGGAGATTGGCCTACGCCGGCCGATCATTCGCCCTCGCATCATCCCTCGCTGTCGGAGTCGCCTCGCATGAAAGATTCACGGACATCATCAGGGTTCCCGTCGGTGCGCGTGGCGCTCGCGGCAAGTGCGGTCGCGATGCTGCTCTCGGCGCCGGCCGAGGCCCAGCAACGCCGCGCCGCGTCCACCACCCGTGCCGAATCGCTCTACGTGAGCGCCGATCCCGCCGATCATCCGGTGCGCGACTATGCGGCGGACATGAAGGCGAAGGCGCGCACCGACAGTACCTATGTCGCGCGCAGCGCCGGCGTCATGAAGTTCACCAAGGTGTCCTACCGTAGTGCTGCCGGCGATCGGGACGTGCCGGCGTACCTCTTTGAGCCGCTCGCCCCGCGCGGCCCGCGCGGGCATGCGGCGATGATCTGGATCCACGGCGGTGTGCACGGCGACTGGGGGAGGACGATGTTCCCCTTCGTGCGCGAGGCGATCGAGCGCGGCTACGTGATCATTGCCCCCGACTACCGCGGGAGCACCGGCTACGGCGCCGAGCACCACAATGCGATCGACTACGGCGGCAAGGAAGTCGACGACGTCTTCGGCGCCTACGCCTTCCTCAAGACGCTGCCGCACGTGGACAGCGAGCGCGTGGGGGCCATGGGGTGGAGCCACGGCGGCTTCATCACGGCGCACATGCTCTTCCGGGGCGAGACGCCGCTCAAGGCCGGGGCGGCGATCGTCCCGGTCACCAACCTCGTCTTCCGGCTCGGCTTCAAGGGACCGAGCTACCAGCGCAGCTTCTCCACGCAGGAGGGGCTGCGCGGGCTCCCGCACGAACGGCGCGACGAGTACATCAAGCGCTCCCCGCTCTACCAGGTCGAGAAGCTGCGTGTCCCGATCCTCGTGCACGTGGCGACCAACGACGAGGACGTGAACTACGAGGAAGACCAGCAGATGGTGTGGAAGCTGCGGGCGCTCAAGCCCGACCTGGCCGAGACCAAGGTCTACGTCGATCCCGCTCCGTGGGGCTCGTCGGTCGGGCACGCCTTCAGCCGACGGGTGGACGCGGAGACGCTGGAGCGCGTCGACTCGCCGGAGCAGATCGATTCATGGAACCGGACCTGGACCTTTTTCGAGTGGAACCTGCGTCCGTATCTCGACCTCTCGAAGCCGCAGCCGCCGCTGCGAACGCGGTAGGCACCGCCCCGGCACGTCCACGCGCGTGCCGGGGGCTATGTTGCGTGGGTGGCGACTCGACCCCCTCCGAATCCGCGCCGGCGCAACGGCGCGCGACAGCGTGAGCGCACCGGACTGCTGGCACGGCTGCTCGCCTTTCGTCGTCGCGAGTCCGTAGACGACCTGCTCTCGGGTCCCATCCGGGGAACGCTGCTCGGCGCCGACCAGCTGGCCGAGCGGGCACGCCAGCTCGCCAGGAGCCAACGCTCGGTCGTACGGCGCGTGCATCGCCGCGCTCGCCTGCTCGCGCGCCTGCAGGGGACCGAACGCGTCCTGACCGCCGCCCACGCGCGACTGCTCGCGGTGTTTGCGGAGCAGGGGAACGTTGGCCCGGCCGGGGAGTGGCTGCTCGACAACTTCCACGTCGTCCGCGAACACATCCTGGAGGTGAACGAGAGCCTCCCGAGCGGATACTACCGGGAGCTGCCCGAGCTGACGCGCGGGACGCTCACCGGATTTCCGCGCGTCTATGAAATCGCGATCGCCCTGATCTCGCACACGGAAGGGCGCATCGACCTGGACAACGTCGACCTCTTCGTGAGCGCCTTCCAGCAGGTCACACCGCTCTCCATCGGCGAACTGTGGGCGATCCCGGCGATGCTGCGCCTGGGACTGCTGGAGAGCATTCGGCGCATGTCGCTGCGCTCGGTGCAGCGACTGGACGAGGTCGAACGCGCCGACGAGTGGGCGCATCGCATCCAGTCGGCCAACGAATCGGGGATCGACGAGCTGGGCGAGATGCTGCGCACCTTTGTCAGCGCGCGCCATGCCCTCACGCCGACCTTCGTGTCGCGCTTCCTCACGCGCTTGCGTCTGGCGAGCGGGGCGTTCCCGCCACTGGTCTGGCTGGAATCGTGGATCGACGACGAGGGGTTGAGCGCCGAGGAGGCGTCGGCCCGGTCGACCCAGCGCTCGGCGATGACCCAGATCGTGATGGCCAACAGCATCACGAGCCTGCGCGCGATTGCACGCCGCGACTGGCAGTCGTTCGTCGAGCGGCAGAGCGTCCTGGAACGGGTGCTGCAGGAGGATCCGGCCGGCCACTACGCACGCCAGACCTTTGCCACCCGCGACCGGTACCGGCACGTGGTGGAGACCATCGCCAAGCGTCGACGGCTGAGCGAGATCGACGTGGCACGCGTCGCCGTCGACCTGGCGATCGACGGCGAGGCGAAGTACGGCGGGAGCGCCCGCCAGGCGCACGTCGGCTACTTCCTGGTGGATCACGGCCTGGCCGAGCTCGAGGAGGCCACCGATTATCGCCCGCCGATCGGCGAGCGCCTGCTCCGCCTCGTGTACCGACACCCCAACGTCGCCTACTTCGGCGGCATTCTGGTGGGGACGCTGACGGCCCTGGCCGCGCTGCTTTGGCTGGCCGGCCCGGCGGCGCAGCTCGCGCTCCCCCTCGTCCTGCTGGTGGCGCTGCTTCCCGCCAACGCCCTCGCGATTCACGCGCTCAACGACGCGATCACCTCGCTGCTGCCGCCCACGATCCTGCCGAAGCTCGACCTGGCGAAACACGGCATTCCGACCGAGTCGCGCACGGTGGTCGTCGTCCCCACGCTCTTCGGAAGCGTCGAGGCAGTCCACTCGGCGATCGAGCACCTCGAGGTGCAGTTCCTCGCCAATCGGATGGACCACCTGCACTTCGCGCTGCTGAGCGACTACACCGACGCAGCCGAGGAGACGCGTCCAGACGACGCCGCCATCAACGCCGCCGCGGTCGAGGGGGTGCGGGCTCTCAACGCGCGATATGGCGGCGACGCGGAGGACACCTTCTTCCTGTTCCACCGGTCGCGCAAGTGGAATCCGTCGCAGGGTGTGTGGATGGGCTGGGAACGCAAGCGCGGCAAGCTGTCGGAGTTCAACCACTTCCTGCGCACCCGCGAGTCCGACGCATTCTCCACGGTCGTCGGGGACACACGGCTGCTGCGGGATGCCCGCTACGTCATCACGCTCGACTCCGACACGGTGCTCCCACCGAACACCGCGGCGACGCTGATCGGCACGATCTCGCACCCCCTCAACCAGGCGTCGTACGACGAGGAACGACGGATCGCGCAGGGATACGGCATCGTCCAGCCGAGAGTCGGCGTCCTCCTTCCGAGTGCCCATCGGTCGCAGTTTGCCGCCATTCACTCGGGGCATCCGGGGGTCGATCCGTACACGACGGCGGTATCCGACGTGTACCAGGACCTGTATGGCGAGGGGAGCTTCACCGGGAAGGGGATCTACGACGTCGATGTCTTCGAGCGCGCCACGCACGGGCGTTTCCCGGAGAACACCCTGCTCTCCCACGACCTGATCGAGGGCAACTACGCGCGCGTCGGCCTGGCGACCGACATCACGGTGTTCGACGAATATCCGAGCCGCTACCTCACGTACACGCGGCGCAAGCACCGATGGATCCGCGGCGACTGGCAGTTGCTGCAATGGTTGACCTCGCGCGTGCCTGGCCCCGATGGCATGGAACGCAACCGGCTGTCGAAGCTCTCGCGGTGGAAGCTCTTCGACAACATGCGGCGCAGCACGGTCGAGATCGCGCAGTTCCTGTTCCTGGCGGCCGGATGGACGATCCTTCCGGGGTCGCCGCTGCGCTGGACGTTGCTCGGGCTGGGCGGGATCGCCGCGCCGTGGATCGGCTCGCTCCTGCTGGCCCTGGTCCGGCCGCCACGCGACAAATCATGGCGTGCGTACTACGCCGCCGTGGGACACGACGCCATCACGAGCGCCCAGCAGCTGGCGCAGGCGGTGGCCTTCCTCCCGCACCAGGCCTACGTCTCGGCCGATGCGATCGTGCGTACGCTGTACCGGCTGTTCGTGTCCCGCCGTCACCTGCTCGAGTGGCAGACGGCGTCGCAGACCGAGCGGTTGGTGTCGAGCGCACGGGGCGACCTCTGGCGCCCGATGTGGCCAGCCGTGGCGCTCCCCGTGCTGGTGCTCGCGGCGACCGCACTGACCGCCGCGTGGCGTGCGGGGCTGTGGCCGGTCGGCACGTCCTCGTTTGGCGCCCTCGCACCCGACGCCGTCGCGCACCTGTGGCTGCTTGCCGTGGCCGTCGGTCCGCTCGTCCTGCTCTGGGTGTGTTCACCCGAGATTGCCCTGCGACTCAGCGCGCTGACGGACCAGGACGAGCGGCGACTGTCGCCAGGCGACCGCGCCGCGGCCATGCGGTACGCCCTGCTGCACTGGCGTTTCTTCGAGCGCTTCGTCAGCTCCGACACCAACTGGCTCGCCCCGGACAACGTCCAGGACCGTCCGACCCTCGAGGTCGCGATGCGCACGTCGCCGACCAACGTCGGCTTGCAGTTGCTGTCGATCGTGAGCGCGCACGATCTCGGGCTGCTGACGGTCGACGGCATGGTGGAGCGACTCGAGCAGGTCATGCGCGGCATGGACCGCATGGCGCGCTTCCGGGGGCACTTCTTCAACTGGTACGACCTGCACGACCTGCGCGTGCTCGAACCGGCCTATATCTCCACCGTCGATAGCGGCAACCTCGCCGGACACCTGATCGCGCTCCGGCAGGCGTGCCTCGCGGTCATCGACGAACAGCTGTTCGACGCGCGGCTGTGGCGCACCCTCGCAGCGTCGATCGCCCTGGCCACGGAACGGCTCGCGTCGAGCACGACCACGCTCCCCGCCGGGACGCGTGCCGGCGTCGTCGCCGCGCTCCGCGGAGCGCAGGAAGCCGCGGCACACCTCGGCGGCCTGGCCACCCGCGTCAGGCATGGCAGTGAGCGCGAGCGTGTCGACGACATCGTGACGCTGGCCGGCACCGTGCAACGCACCCTGCGTGAGGCGAGCGCCCTGCTGGGCGAGGGGGGCGCGCCGGTCGAGGACGACGATTCGGCGCGGGGGTGGATCGCGTGGAGCCTCTCGCGGCTCGAGGCCCAGATCGCCACCGTGACTCGGCTCGCCGGCATTGACGACGGCGATCGCGCGCGACTGGCGACGGGGCAGGCGTCGCTCAGGCAGCTGGCGACCGACCTCCCGGCCGCAACCGACCTCGTCGCACGACTCACGGCACTGGCAGAACGTGCGTACGACTTCGTGTCGGAGATGGACTTCCGCTTCCTGTACGACGACACGCGCAAGCTCTTCTCCATCGGCTACCAGACCACCACGCACGCCTGCGACGGGTCGTACTACGACCTGCTGGCCTCCGAAGCGCGGCTCGCCAGCTTTGTCGCGATCGCCAAGGGCGACGTGCCGGTCGATCACTGGTTCCGCCTGGGGCGCACCCTCACGCGCGCGTCGGGCGCGACGTCGCTGGTGTCGTGGAGCGGCAGCATGTTCGAGTACCTCATGCCGGCGCTGGTGATGGAGTCGCTCCCCCTCACGCTGCTGGGCCAGACGTATCGCACGTCGGTGCGGCGTCAGGAGGCCTTCGCGGTGGAGCGCGACGTGCCGTGGGGCGTGAGCGAGAGCGCGTACAACATGCGTGACCGCCACCTGACCTATCAGTATCGAGCGTTCGGGATCCCTGATCTCGCCCTCAAGCGCGGGTTGGGGCGCGACCTGGTCATCGCCCCGTACGCCACGATGCTGGCGGCGATGATCGACTTGCAGGCTGCGCTCCCCAACCTGGCCCGCCTGGAGCGCATCGGCGCCCTCGGTCCGTACGGCTTCCGCGATGCGGTCGACTTCACGCGCCCCGAGCCGGGGCGGCGATTCGCCGTGGTCCACAATTACATGGCGCATCACATCGGCATGTCGTTCGTCTCGCTCACCAACGTGCTGCACGCGCGTTCCTGGCAGCGACGCTTTCACGCCGATCCGCTGGTGCAGTCCGCAGAACTCCTGCTGCACGAGCGTGTGCCGCGCCGCCTGGTGCTGCAGGACACGCAGGTCGTGGATCCCGAGGAGGCGCTGCCGGCGCTGGAGGCCGAACGTGCAGCGGTGCGGGTGATCGACACGCCGGACACGCCGCAGCCGCAGGTGGCCTTGCTGGGTGCCACCCCCTACACCGTGATGGTCAGCCAGGGTGGCGCCGGCTACAGCCAGTACGAGGACCTGGCGGTGACGCGATGGCGCGCCGACGGCACGCGTGACGACATGGGGCAGTTCTGCTTTGTCCGCGACGTGACCGGCGAGAAGAGTTGGTCCACGTCATACCAACCCTCCTGCGCGACTCCCGACTGGTACCACGTCCAGATGGCGACCGACTGCGTCACGTTCCATCGCGCGGATGGACCGATCGAGACGCGCACGGAGATCACGGTGGTGTCGGCCGACGCCGCCGAGGTGCGACGGGTGACGGTGACGAACAACAGCAGCGTCACGCGCGAGGTCGAGCTGACCAGCTATGCCGAGATCGTGCTCGGCCCCGCCGACGCCGACCGCTCGCATCCCGCCTTCGCGAACCTGTTCGTCGAGACGGAGTGGCACGCGTGGTGCACCGCGCTCAGTGCGACGCGACGTCCGCGCTCGGCGACGGAGACGCCGCTCTATTGCGTGCATCTCGTGGATGCCGTGAAGGAGATGATCGGCTCCGTCAGCTGCGAGACCGACCGTGCGCGCTTTATCGGACGCGGGCGCACCGTACGCAACGCCGCCGCCATGTCGGTCGACGGACCAATGGCGGGGACCACGGGCGCCGTGCTCGACCCGATCCTCTCGCTGCGCCTCCGGCTCACGATCGATCCGGGGGCATCGGTGCCGGTGACCTTCACCACGCTCGTCGCCGCCACCCGCGAGCGGGCGTTTGAGCTGGCGGGGCGCTACCACGACCTGCACGCCGGGCAACGCGCACTCGACCTGACCGGCACGTCGACGCAGATCGAGTTGCGGGAGCTCGATATCACACCGTCCGATGCCGCGATGATCCTGGAGCTGGCCGGCCACCTGCTCTTCGTGGACCCGCTGATGCGTGGTTCCTCGGAGGCGCTGGAGGCCAACACCGGCTCGCAGCCGCGTCTCTGGGCCAACGGGATTTCCGGCGACGTGCCGATATTGCTCGCGCACATCGAATCGGCCGAGGGGCTGCCCACGCTGCGCCAGCTCCTCGTCGCGCACCATTTCCTGCGACGTCGTGGCCTGAAGATCGACCTCGTGATCGTGAATGCGTATCCCCACACGTACCAGCAGGAACTGAACGAGCGCATCACCGAGGTGATGTTCACGGTGTGCGACGCCGCCGTCATCGACCACCCCGGGGGGGTGTTCCTTCGCCGGCGCGACCTGATGGCTGCAGACGACCTCCAGATGCTCGAGGCGACGGCGCGCGTGGTGGTCCGTTGCGATGGTCGGGCGCTGAGTGCGATCCTCGACGCCGCGCGCGACCGCGAGCATGTCGACTACGACGAGGAGGAGCTCGACACGCCGCCCCTGCGCCCGTCGGGGCGCAGCACGCCGCCCTCACTCTCGGTCATCCAGCGCGTTCGTGGACTCGCCGGCACGCCGGTGATGTCGAACCAATTCGACGTACCGCGACCGTCGGCGCTATCCCGGGCGGCGGGACGCACGGGGAACGGGCGGCGTCAGGCCGCGCTGCGCGACGCCGGCGTCGGGCGCCTGTTCGAGAACGGTATCGGCGGGCTGGACGCAGAGGGCGACTACGAGATGACCATCGCCTCGGACCGGCTCCCGCCCGCGCCCTGGGTCAACGTGATCGCCAATCCGCATGGCGGCTGCATCGTCTCGGAGTCAGGGGCCGGGGCCACGTGGGCGGAGAACAGTTATTTCTATCGCCTCACGCCGTGGCACAATGACCCCGTGAGCGACCCGGCAAGCGACGTGCTGTACCTGCGCGACGAGTCCACGGGCGATGTCTGGAGCGCGACCCCGGCCCCCGTGCACGGGCGCGACACCTTCACCGTGCGCCACGGTGCAGGCACGTCGTCGTTTGCCACCGAGCACGCCGGGATCGCCAGCACGCTCACCGTCGGCCTGGCGCCTGACGCGGCGGTGAAGCTGTCGCTGCTCACGGTGACCAACGTCGGCGCCGAGCCGCGGCGCCTGAGCGTGACCGCCTTCGTGGAGTGGGTGCTCGGGGTGACGCGGGAGCAGGGCCAGCACGTCGTGCGCACCGCCTTCGACCGCGAGATGTCGGCGATCCTTGCCCGCAACCACTTCGACCCGCAGTTCACCGATTGGGTCGCCTTCCTGTCCATCAGCGAGCCGGTGACCGGGTACACCGGCGATCGGCGCGCGTTCATTGGACGTAACGGCTCGTTGCGCGCGCCCGCCGCGCTCGGTCGTCAGGTGCTGGGCGATGCCACGGGCGTGGGACTCGATCCGTGCGGCGCCCTGCAGTGCGAGATCACCCTCGCCCCCGGCGAGACGCGCCACCTCGTCGTGCAGCTCGGCGCGGCCTCGAGCGAGGAGGCCGCGCGCGCGCTGGCTCGCCAACACCGCACCGTGGCCACCGCCACCGCGGCGGTGACGGCGACCACTGCGGCGTGGCACGACCGCCTCTCGGTGATCACCGTGGAGACGCCGGAGCCCTCGTTCGACGCCATGCTCAATCGCTGGACGCTGTACCAGGCGCTCGGCTGCCGCATGTGGGCGCGCTCGGCGCTGTACCAGAGCAGCGGCGCGTACGGCTTTCGCGACCAGTTGCAGGATGTCATGGCCTTCGTGTACGCCGAGCCAGCCATTGCCCGTGCCCACATCCTGGTCGCCGCCGCCCGGCAGTTCGTCGAGGGCGACGTGCAGCACTGGTGGCATCCGCCGAGCGGCCGCGGCACGCGGACGCGCTGCTCCGACGACCTCGTCTGGCTGCCGTTCGTCGTCGACCACTATGTCAGCGTGACCGGCGACCGGTCGGTGCTCGAGGCGTACGTCCCGTTCCTCAGCATGCGCCCGCTCGGGGCCGATGAGCACGAGGTGTACGAGCTGCCGACCGTCACCGACGAACACGGATCGGTCTACGAACACTGCCTGCGGGCGCTGCGGCGTGCCTGCACCGTCGGGGCGCACGGACTCCCCCTGATCGGGACCGGCGACTGGAACGACGGGATGAGTCGCGTCGGGGTGGAGGGACGTGGCGAAAGCGTCTGGTTGGCGTGGTTCCTGGTCACGACGTTGCGCGCGTTCGCGCGCCGCGCCGTGGACCACGGCGACCTGGAGGTCGCGACGGACTTCACGACCAGGGCCGATGCGTACGCGGCCGCCGTCGAGGCGCACGGCTGGGATGGGGAGTGGTATCGCCGTGCCTACTTCGACGACGGCACGCCGTTAGGCTCGGCGGCGAGCGACGAATGCCGCATCGACTCGATCGCCCAGAGCTGGAGTGTCATCTCCGGCGCGGGCGCCCCAGACCGCCAGGCGCAAGCGATGGCATCGTTCGAGGCCAGGCTCGTGCGCGAGGACGCGCGCATCCTGATGCTGCTGACCCCGCCGTTCGACAAGACGCCCAACGATCCCGGCTACATCAAGGGGTACCTGCCGGGGGTGCGCGAGAACGGGGCGCAGTACACGCACGCCGCGCTCTGGGCCGTGCTGGCCACCGCCATGCGCGGCGACGGCGCGCGCGCGTTTGCGCTCTACCAGATGCTCAACCCCCTCACGCATGCCGACACCCCCGAGGCCGTCGCGACCTACAAGGTCGAGCCCTATGTCGTGGCGGCCGACGTCTACACCGCCGAGGGACAACTCGGACGCGGCGGCTGGACCTGGTACACCGGCTCCGCCAGCTGGATGTACCGGGTCGCGCTCGAGGGGCTGCTCGGCTTCACCAAGCGCGGCGACCAGCTGACGATCGCGCCGTGCATCCCGCCCTCCTGGGACGAGTTCACGGTCGACTACCGCCACGGGACTACCGCCTATGCGATCCGCGTGAGCAACCCGAACGGCGTCGAGCGTGGCGTCGTGTCGGTGGAGGTCGACGGTACGCCCGCGCCGGACCAGGTGATCGTGCTGGCAGACGACGGGGCGCTGCATGAGGTCGTGGTGCGGATGGGGCAGATCGTACCGGCGGCGACATGAGCGCGCGTCGCGCGTGATGCGCGACGCAGGACAGGCCGCGCCCTAACGCGCGGCCCCGGTCCCCGCCGATGCGGCGTTCGCTCCACCCCCCAGGTACCGGTTGAAGTGGTCGACCAGTCGCTGCAGCAGGTAGCGCGCATAGTACGGACGCTGGGTCCAACCATGCGTTGCAGCCGGGGCGAAGGCGACGTCGAAGTCCTTCCCCTGCTTCATCAGTTCCTCGGCCAGGGCCACCGTCGTCTGGAACGGGACGACGTCGTCCTGCATGCCGTGAATGATCAGCAGGTGATCGCGCAGGTTGCCGGCGTACTGCAGGGCGCCGCGTCGGAACGCCTCGGGATGCGTCTGCGGGCGCCGGACGATCGCCACGTCGTCGCTGCCGAAGAAGTGGGGATCGGTCGCCGGCGCCCCCGCAACACCGGCGCGAAAGAGGCCGGGCTTCTTGAACAGGGAGTACACGGTGAGCGTCCCGCCGTAACTGCTGCCCCAGATCCCCATGCGGTCACCGTCGACGAACGGCAGCGACTTCATGTAGTCCACCGCGCTCTCCAGGTCATCGAGATCGCCGCCCCCCCAGTCCATCAGGAACTTCTCGCGGAAGTCGCGCCCGTAGCCGGTGCTCCCCCGCACGTCGACCTGCACGACGATGTAGCCGTGCTCGATGGCGAGCATCTGCTGCACCGTGCCGTACAACCCGGCCCAGCGGTTGCGCACGGTGTTGGAGTAGACGGGACCGAACAGCACCGGGTACTTGCGCGCGGAGTCGAGACCGGGGGGCACGAGGATGCGGGCGTGCAGCGTGAAGCCGCCGGTGCGAGACGGAAAGGAGACGTAGCGCCCGCGAATCCACGGCTGCGTGGCGAACTCCGCGGGAGGTGAGGTTGTCACCCGCCGTGCCGCCGCTGCGGCGTCGGCGCGCCCGACGTACAGCTCGGGCGGGGTGACGTCGTCGGTGTGCACGTAGGCGAGCGCCGTGCCGTCGGGTGAAGGGTATGGCGTGTGGATCCCGGGGCGCGTC
Organism: Gemmatimonadota bacterium; assembly: GCA_016704465.1. Classification (GTDB taxonomy): domain Bacteria; phylum Gemmatimonadota; class Gemmatimonadetes; order Gemmatimonadales; family Gemmatimonadaceae; genus SCN-70-22. The sequence goes on from JADJAD010000001.1 coordinate 260,251, forward strand.
GTCAGACGCTGCGGAGCGCCGCGGGCCCCGATGCGCCAGATGTGTCGCTCCGAGGGGTCGGGTCGGTCGACGTGTAGTACAGGGCTCGCGTCGCCGCGACCGGGACCGCCCCGCCGTCGACATCGCTCCTGGCGGGCGTCAGCGCCTGCGGGACGCTGTCGCCGGGGGTGATGGCATACAGGCGGTAGCGATCCTCGAGGTCTCCCGTGATCACCACGCGCCGCCCGTCCGGGTGCCAGGTGGAGGCAATCGCGTTATAGATCCGCGACTCGCGATGGTCGTGCCAAATGGTGCGCAGTGCGCCCCCGGCATCCGTCAGGAACAACCAGCGATCGATGGCATCATCGCTCTCCTGGTCGATCAGCAGCTCGCCGCGCGGCGACCAGCCATAGTCGACGATGCGTCGCACGGCGGGCTCGGGGATGTCGAGCAACGACAGACGTCCGGCGGCCACATCGTACAGCCCGACACGCCGCATTTCGTTGTCGTCGCCGGGCATGCCGCGGCGAAGCACGTTGAGGACGGCGGTGTCACCGAGGTAGTAGGGGACGCCCGTCCTGCGCACGCCGCGGCGGTCGACGTGATGCACGGCGATGGTCCGGGAGTCGGGCGACCAGGCGTACGCCGGGGCGTCGCCGCCCCACGTGGCACTCCCGATCTCCACATCGCGCCGGAAATACGTCCCGAGCGGCACCGTGCCGACCGGCGGCACCCCCACGCGCGTCGCGCGCACCACCGCACCCCCGGCCGCCGGAAGCAACCAGAGGTCGCCGTCGCGCAGGAACGAGATCCAGCGACCGTCCGGCGACACTGCAACGTCCGACTTTCCTCCCCCATCCTGCGTCAATCGCTCGGCACGAGTCCCCGAGAGGGTGATGCGCCAGAGATCGCCTCCGCGAACGACGACGAGCGCTGCGGCATCGGGGAGCCAGGCAAAGCCACTGACGGGCCCAGCGGCCTCGTCTCCACCGGCCGCATTCGTGAGACGGCGCAGTGCACCTCCGTCACGATCGACGAGGAAGAGGTCGCGCGCCGCCTGGGCGCGATCGTTCCACAGGAAGGCAAGGGAGCGCGAGTCGGGAGACCACGTGGGGGAGACCGGTGTCGTCCCGCTGAGCGATGGCGTGGCGACGAGTCGCTCGACCGTGAGCGGTGTGCGCTGGGGCCAGGCGCGCGCCGGCAGGATGGCGAGCGCGCCAAGCGCGCCGAGCGTGACGAGACGGAGGAGATGCATCGATCGGGGCATGGGACGTGAGGCTCGTGTTCTGCGGGGCCGGCATGGTACGAATCGTGACCTGTTCGGCCTGAACAATACAAGCCATCGCGCTGAGCGTCGCCGGCTTTCGAGCACCGGCACCGCCGCATGGATGAAAGAAAGCGTGAACTTTTGGCCGACGCGGCGCGTTGACCACGTGTGCGTACGGGAGCCGTGTCCTCTCGCGCGCGCCGAATTCGACGTTCACCGCTTCAGGGAGTCTGCCTTGCTCTTCAAACAGTTCACGCTCAAGACCCACCAGCTCAGGAATCGCCTCGTCATGGCTCCCATGACACGCAACCGGGCGACGGAAGACAATACACCCAATGCGCTCATGGCCGAGTACTACCGCCAGCGCGCCGATGTGGGCCTGATCATCACCGAGGGAACCTCGCCCTCGCCCAACGGCCTCGGATACGCCCGCATTCCCGGCCTCTTCAACGAACAGCACGTCGCAGGGTGGCGCCTGGTGACCGACGCGGTGCACGCGCGCGGGGCACACATCTTCGTCCAGCTCATGCATACCGGGCGTGCGTCACACGTGGACAACCTCCCCGAGGGAGCACGCGTCGTCGGTCCCGTCGCCGAGGCGATGAACGGGGGGATCTACACCGATACAGCCGGCATGCAGCCGGCCAGCACGCCGCACGCGCTCTCGGAAGAGGAGATTGCGGCGACGGTCGCCGAGTACGCGCACTCGGCAACGCTGGCCAGCGAGGCCGGCTTCGACGGGATCGAACTGCACGGCGCGAACGGCTACCTCATCGAGCAGTTCCTGAATCCGAACGTGAACACGCGGACCGACGCGTACGGCGGTTCGATCGACCGGCGCAATCGATTCGCCCTCGAGGTCGCTCGCGCCACCGCAGCAGCAATTGGCGCCGACCGTGTGGGTATCCGCTTGTCGCCGTACGGTGCGTTCAACCACACCGGGGCCTTCGACGACGTCAAGCCGCAGTACGAGGCGCTGGCCGGCGAACTCGGCACACTCAGGCTGGCGTACCTCCACCTGGTGGATCACTCGTCCATGGGTGCGCCAACGGTCCCCGCGCGCTTCAAGGCCGCGCTCCGGACAGCGTTTGCCGGGACCTACATTGCGTCTGGCGGATTCGACCTTGGGGCGGCGGACAAGATCGTGCGCGAGGGCGAGGCAGATCTCGTGGCCTTCGGGCGTCCTGCCCTGGCAAATCCCGACTTCGCCACCCGACTGAAGAAGGGAATTCCCCTCAACGCGCCCGATTCCGACACCTTCTACACCGCGGGTGAGCACGGGTATACGGACTATCCGCCGGCGATGGCGTCCTGACGCCGCGCGGGCGAGATCGGAGCTGACGGGAGCCTCGCACTGGTCAGATCCTAACGATAGTCGCGCCATCGATGCCGGGATTCGGCGTCGATGGCGCGGTTCGTTGAGCCTACCGCGTGCCCGAGGAGGGGAGATGCCGCGGTTCCTCGGCGTGACTTCGCTGGCGTAAATTCGCTGGCGTAAATTCGCTGGCGTAAATTCGCTGGCGTGACTTTCGCTCGCTGGCGTGACCCCGCTGGCGTGACGAGCCTCGATGCGCGATGGTAGGGAAATCCGCACACGTCCGTGGCCGCTGTTCCCGCCCTCCGTCGTCCGCCATGATCCGTCGTCACCCGATTCCACTCGTCGCGGTCATCGCGGCACTCGCGCTCGTCCCGACCGCACGAGTGCCCGCGCAACCGGCTCCCCCCGTCGAACGCTGGGCGCTCGTGGGTGGTACGGTGATCCCGGCGACCGGTGAGCCGCCAATCACCGATGGCGTGGTCCTCATCAACGGTTCCCGCATCACGGCCGTGGGCCCGCGCGCATCGACCCCGATTCCGCGCGGCACCCGGATCGTGGACGTGGCCGGCAAGTACGTCACCCCGGGACTCATCGACGTGAACGTACATCTCGTCCTGATGATCACCCCCGAGTTCTACGTCAAGTATGAAGACCGCTTCGCCGACATCGCGGTGCAGGGGGCGCAGGTCGCCCTCAAGTACGGATTGACCACGGTGATGGACTCGTGGGGGCCGCTGGCGCCGCTGCTGCAGGCGCGGGAGCGCATCCGCTCGGGAAAGGACGAGGGCGCGCGCGTGCTGGTGGCGGGGAACATCGTGGGGAGCGGCGGGCCGTTCAGCCAGTACTTCGCCGGCGGCTACGACCTGCGTGGGACCGACCTGCGATACGGCGGTTGGGTGCACCCGATCATCCGCTCGAGGATCAACGCGCTGTGGGAGGACGACGCGGGCCCCGCCCTGCTCGCCCTCACGCCGAGCGAAGTCGGTACCGCCATCTCGCGCTATCTCGACAAGGGGCCGGACTTCCTGAAGGTGGCGGTGAGCGCGCACGGGATCGGACCGGTGGAGCCGCTGATGTTCTCGTCCCCCGCACTCGCCGCGATGCGCGCGTCGGCGCAGCGCTCAGGGAAGCACTTCCAGACGCACACCTTCACGCTCGAGAGCCTGCGCGAGGCGGTGGCGGTGCGTCCGCAGTTGCTGCAGCACCCGAACGTGATGAGTGTTCCGCCGACGTCGCCCGCGCAGCTGCAATTGCTCGACTCACTGCTCGCGGAAATCACGCGGCATGGCATCTACTCGGCGCTGCTCGGCGTGCCGCTCGACGAGCAGCAGCGGGTCTATGAGGAGTGGTCCATCGAGGACACGCGCCGCGACCCGCATCTCGGCGCCATCATCCAGGCGCGGCAGCCGGGGATGACGCGTGAAGCCTTCGCCGCGCGGCGCGCCATGGTGCAGCGATGGCTGCGCGCGGGGGTCAAGGTCGTGATCGGGACCGACCAGGGGCCCGAGGCGTCGGAGCTGGGGCCGGTGGTGTGGGGGCGCATGGGGCGCCGTCACTTCGAGGTCATGGAAGGGTTGCAGGAGGCCGGCGCGTCACCGATGGAGCTCCTGGTCGCCGCAACGCGCCACGGGGCCGAGGCCTACGGACTGGCCGATTCGTTAGGCACGGTGCAGGTGGGCAAGGTCGCCGACCTGCTGGTGGTCGATGCGGATCCCCTGGTCGAGATTCGTCACCTGCGCCAGATCCGGCACGTGGTGAAAGGTGGGCGTTTGGTGGACCGCGCCGCGCTCCCCACCATGCGGGTGCTGCAGTTCGACCCCGACGACCGCTGGCCACGCTAGCTCTCCCGAACCACGAGGTACGCCATGCCGTTCACCGACCGTAGCGATGGCACGATCTTTTACGTGAAGAAGGACACCACGCGCCTCTTTCGCTTCAGCACCGCCCGTGCGTCGACGCCGAAGGACCCGGCGGTCGCCGAGCTGTTGTGGGGCGACCGCGTGCGCCTGGAGCTGAACCGGGACGGGTCGATCCGGGAAGAGAACGGGCGGGCGCGGGCGCGCGCGCGCGGACGCTTCGGCTGGATCGATCGCGCCCACCTGGGCACCCGCCCCCTGCTCGAGCTCTACTTCATCGACGTTGGGCAGGGCGACGGCGTACTCATTCGCACACCCAACGGCCGCCATATCCTCATCGACGGCGGCTACCCGCGCCAGAGCCAGCCGACCGGCAAGAATGCCGCCGACTTCGTCGACTGGAAGTTCGTGAAGGACTACGAGTCGCCAGACAAGGCGATCGAGCTCGACGCGATGATCTGCACGCATAACGATCACGACCACTATGGCGGCCTGGGCGACCTGCTCGATCCCGACCAGCGGCAGGGTGGCGCGCAGGTTGAACTCGATGCGGCCCAGGTCTTCGTCGACCGGTTCTATCACGCCGGACTTTCGTGGTGGAAGACAGCCACCGACTCCCGCACGCTCGGCTCGACGGCATCGACGACCATGGGCCGGATGCAGACGCTGCTACTCGGTGACCGGGACAGCCTCGTCGCCGGCCTCGCCTCCGGTGCGTTGCCCAGGTTGCAGGGCTACTGGGGTGACTTTCTGGAGAAAGTTCGGGATGCCAAGACCCGCGCCGGCGAGCCCACCCAGGTGCAACGCCTGAGTCACCTGACGGGCTTCCTCCCCGGCTTTGACGGCACGACGCCGACCGCCACCGGTCAGACGCCGGAGCCGAGCATCCACGTCCTGGCGCCGGTGGAATTCGTGGTGGACGACGCACCAGCGCTACGCAGCTTCACCGGGGGCTCCGACATCAGCACCAACGGGAACTCTGTCCTCCTGCGGCTCGACTGCGGCGCCGTGCGCGTCCTGCTGACCGGCGACCTGAACACCAAGTCGCAGGGTGCGCTGCTTCAGGACTACAAGGGAATGGAGTCGGTCTTCGAGTGCGATGTCGCCAAGGCCTGTCACCATGGGAGTGGCGACGTCGCCTATTCGTTCCTCGAGGCCATGGCGCCGTGCGTGACGGTCATCTCGTCGGGCGATAGCGAGGGGCACGACCATCCGCGTCCCGAGATCATCGCCGCGAGCGCGATGACGGGACATCGCGAGGTCGTCAAGGACCAGGTCGTGACCCCGCTCGTGTACCTGACGGAGCTGGCCCGCAGCGCGGAGCTCGGGAAGTTCTCGAAGATGCACACCGTCGACGATGCCGACGTGGAGATCGCCGAGCTCGACCTCGCGACGCTGCGCGCCACCGCGCGCGTCACGATGGCTGGCGACCTGAATCCCACCACCACGAAGCGTCGGCTGCGCGGCGGCTACATGGTGACCGGTCTCGTCTACGGATTGATCAACGTGCGCACCGATGGCAAGCGCATCCTGTGTGCAGCGCTCAACGAGAAGGATCGGACGTGGAACATCGCAGTGGTGAAGCCGAAACCGCGGGGCGCGTAGTACCCACCGGCCGGGCGGGCATTCGCCAACAAACGACCGAGGGCGGAACGCGTCGACTGTGCGTTCCGCCCTCGGCGTTTTCGGGTGTCCAACGCGACCACCCGATCAGTGGGCCACTTGCCGCGAGGCAGTACCCTAGAGGATGCGGATGCTCTTGATCCGAACGACCGTCTTGAGCCGCTGTGGCGGTGCAGAATCGGCCGGCATCTGCTGGATCTTGCGCACGACGTCCATTCCCTCGACGACCGTCCCGAAGGCCGCGAAACCCTGACCATCGGGATTGCGCATGCCTCCGAAGTCGAGGTCCGGCTGGGGACCGATGCAGAAGAAGAATTCACTCGCTGCGGTGCCCGGCGCGCCGCGCGCCATGCTGATGGTACCGTCAAGGTGCTTGAGGCCGGTCTTGTCGTTGGTCTCGTGCGCGATGGGCGGGAGCATCTTGGTCGAGTCGCCATCCACTCCGCCCTGGATCACCTCGATCTTGATCGGGCTGGTGGGTTGGTTCTGCATCGTCACGACGCGATAGAAGGCGCCACCATCGTAGCGGGCATCCGTCACGTACTGCATGAAGTTGGCAGCCGTGACCGGGGCGGCGGTCTCGTTGATCTCGACCGTGATGGGACCGGCGTCGGTGTCGATGAGCACGCGGCGCATCGCACTGGTCGTCGCCGTCATTTCTGCTGCGGCCGAGGCGGTATCGGCTGTCTCGCCACCGCCCGAGGCGCACGCCCCGGCGGTGACCAGCAGCGCACACGCAACGGCTGTGCGGCGCCAGAGAGCATTTGTCGTCATGTTGAGTGTCCTCACTTGTCGAACCACAGGGCACGGTCGAGCGTGATGCCGCTCGGCGTGTTCGGATTGGAATTGATCTCTTCGCTACGATATACCAGGCGCCGCACGAGGGCGCTGGCCAGCGCACCCTGTGGCACGGTCATGGCTGGGAACTCCTGTCCCGCGGGGCCGCTCCGGCGCCACTGCACCCACGCTTCGAGCGGACGCATGAACAGGTCGAGCCACTGCTGCCGGTTCAATTCGCGCCGGAAGTTGGTGGCGTTGAGGGTTGGCAGGGCCGCGATGTATGTCTCGGCTGCGGTCGATGCCACGCCGAACGCGCCCATCGACTCGCGCACGCCGGCGCGGAAGCGCAGGTCGGCGGCGGCGAGTCCGCCCTGCCAGAAGCCGCGCGCAGTTGCCTCGGCCTCGAGCAGGAGCTGTTCGGAGTACGAGAACGACACCTCGGGGAGGTTGGCCTTGAGCAGGTTGAGGTGCACCAGCGACGACTTGGGGGTGCGCGGGTCGACGCCGACGAGCGACAGGAACTCGTTAGGTGCTGCGGACGGTCCCGGCTGGAAGTAGATCGGGAGCCGCGGATCGTTGAACGGCACCATCTCGTCGAACATGACCTTGGAGGCGTACCAGTCCTGCTGCACGCCGCCGCGGAAGATCTGGGTGAACGAGAAGCGCGGGTTCTGGCGTCCCGGGGAGTCGAAGTACGCGAACTTCATGTCATCCGCGCGCGCACTGATCATCGGCTGCGCGGCCATCGCGCCAATGGCGGTCGACTTGCTCGGGTCGGCATCGACCATCGTCATCAGGATCCGGAACTTGAGCGAGTTGGCGAACTTGCGCCACTTCGTCATGTCACCGCCGTAATACAGGTCGTTCGGCGCACCGATCCGGATCGAGTTGGCATCGATGAGGGCGATGGCATCGTCGAGCATCTTGATGCTGCCGTTGAGTACCGCTTCCTGCGTCTCGAACTTGGGCAGGTCGACTTCGCCCGACGCGGCCTCGCTGAAGGGAATGTCGCCCCACAGGTACGTCGTCTGCGAGAAGACAAACGCCTGATAGATCATCAACTGGGCGATCGTGTTGTTCGGCTTGGGCGTGCGCGCGTTCGCCTCGACGGTGGCCAGCTTCAGGTTCTTGAGGACATCGACATAGATGCTCCCCCACGCGCTGCGCACGCGCGTCTGGTCATACTGTGCCTGCGCCAGCCCCCAGGCGGCGCCCGACGCCCACATCTGGTTCATCAGGGCGACGGGCCAGGTGAGTTCGGCGACGCGCAGCAGCGAGAACTTGACCTCGGCGCCGGAAAACAGCAGCGCCGGCTCGGCGGTGGTCGACCGGTTCGGATCGACGTTCAGCGCGCCGTCCTCGAAGCAGCCGGCAGTTGTGAGCGTGAGCAGCGCGGCCGCTCCCAGCTGCCTGGCACGCAGCGTCACCCGACGATGGCGATTCATCATGGTATGGATTGTCACGTGTGGGGTGATCAGAAGTTGAGACGGAGGTTGAAACCGACGGAGCGCGTGGAGGGCAGGTTGCTGCGTTCAATGCCCTCGCCGATCAGGCCGGCGCCGTGCACGTTGGCCTCGGGGTCGATGTGCGGGACGTTGCTCGAGATCAGCCAGAGGTTGCGTCCCTCGATCGAAAATGTCGCTTCCCTGCTGCGCATCAAGGCGGCCCAGGAATTCGGCAGCTTGTAGCCGAACTGGATCTCGCGCAGCTTGGCGAACGACGCGTCGAAGATGTTGTTCTCCGGGCTGACGGAGTTGTCGAGGTTGCCCCAGTACTGCTGCACGCTGGCGACCGGGACGTCGTTCGCCCGGAAGGTGCCATCGGCGTTGCGCAGCACGCCGTCCTGAACGAACGGCGTCCGGTCGGCCGTTTCCTTGGCGGTGCCTGACGAGCGCAAGGACGACACCGTGCTGGACATGATCACGCCACCCTTGCGCATATCGACCAGGAACGAGAGCGAGGGGTTCTTGAAGCTGAACGAGTTGCTCACCCCGCCGATCCAGTCGGGGTAGATGTTGCCGAAAAGACGGCGGTCGCCGACGATGCGCAGGCCGTTCTGCGGATTGATGATGTACTTGCCGCTGGTCGAGTCGCGCAGGTAGCCGACGCCCTGGATCTGGAAGGTGGTGCCTGGACGGGCGGCGATCAGCGTGCCGAAGCCATCACCCGACGTGACGACGAACTCCTTGAGCCCTGGTGCCAGCTTCGTGACCTCGTTGCGATTCCGGCTCCAATTGGCCGTGATGTCCCAGCCGATGCCGTTGCGGGCAGCGCGCAGGATCGAGTAGTTGACCAGCGCCTCGATGCCGTTGTTCTGGATCTCGCCCACGTTGAGGCGCCGGGCACTGAAGCCGGTGCTGTGCGGGACCGAGATCGACACGATCTGGTCGTAGTTCCGGACCGTGTAGTAGGTGAGGTCGAGCCCGATGCGGTCGTTCAGCAGCCGGAACTCGCCGCCGACTTCCCACGAGTTCTGTCGCTGGGGACGCAGGTTGGACGGCGGGATGACGTTCGTGGCGGCGAAGGCCGACGCCCCATTGAACGGGAAGTTCTGGTTGAACGTGTAGATGTCCGCCTGCAGCGAGAGCGGCGAATAGGAGAACGCCAGCTGGTACGGTTCCTCGTCCGACCCGACGTTGGCCCAGTTGGCGCGCAGCTTGGCGTAGCTCACGGTGCCATTCGAGAAGATCGACGCGTCCTTCATGGCGTCGGAGAGCACGAAGCCGGTGGAGATAGAGGGGTAGAAGTACCGGTTGTTGTCGACCGGCAGCGTCGACGACCAGTCGTTGCGCCCCCGTGACGTTCACAAACAGGTAATCGCGCCACCCCAACCCAACCTCGCCGTACGCGCCATACAGCTGCCGTTCGGACGTGAAGTTCGTCGCCGCGTTCACGTTCGCGTTGGCCTGCGTATACAGCTTGTCGATGTTCAGCCCCTGGCTGAAGACGCGCTGCCGGTCGAAGGTGCGCTTGTTGAAGTTGTGCCCGACCAGCCCCTTGAACGACAGGTTCGGCGAGAGCTGGCGCGTGACCGACACGATGAGGTCCGTATTGAGTTCGCGCTCGTTGAAGTCCTGCGTGTCGAACTCGCCGTCCAGGCGCCCGCGCGTTCCCTTGGCGGTGATGAATCGGCGGTTCTCAACGGCGATGTCGGTTCCGGCCCGGAAGGCGACGTTCAGCCAGCTGTTGGCATCGTACGAGAGGTAGGTGTTCCCGTAGAGCCGGTCGATCGTGTTGTCGAGACCGTTGTTGTCGGTCACGAAGTACGGGTTGTTGCTGGTGCCCGTGCCGTCGATCGAACCCGCTCGGCCGTCGGGACGCACGCGGTCGGCGCGCAGGAATGCCGTGGACAGGGTGCGCGGCGTGAAGGTCCAGAGCGACATCGGGATGCTCTGCCCGTTCTGCCCCTGCGAGGCGCGTCCGGCCGACGTGGAGCGCACGTAGTTGGCTGCCAGGCGCGCGTTGAACTTCTCGGTGAAGCGCTGCCCCGAGTTCACCGACAGCGCGTAGCGCTGCAGCTCCGAGTTGGGGACGATGCCGGTCTGGCCGAGCCAGGTGCCGCCGAGCCGATAGTCGCTCGTTTCCGTGCCACCCGCGAACGACATCGAGTGTACGTTGGTGTAGCCGGTATTGAAGAAGTCCGTGAAGTTGTCAGGATACGCGCGCAGCACCTCTGGCTCACCGAGGATGTTCGGCTCCGTCTGACCGGTGATCTTCGGCCCCCAGCCATTGGCGTTGGCGGTGTTGTACACCCCGAGCAATCCCTGGGCGTACTCGTTCTGGAACTCAGGGGCCCGGAAGATCTGCTCGGCGCGCGTGGTCCCGTTGTAGGTGAACCGCCGATCGCCGGCACGTCCGCGCTTGGTGGTCACGACGATCACGCCATTGCGCGCGCGCGAGCCGTAGAGCGCCGACGCTGCCGCCCCCTTCAGCACCGACATTGACTCGATGTCGTCCGGATTGATGTCCTGGGCGCGGTTGCCGACGTCGACGCCCCCGGTGACGATCTCCGTCTCGGTGCCGGCGAAGGAAGAGTTGGAGATCGGGACACCATCGACCACGAAGAGCGGCTCAGATGCCGAGGCGATCGAGTTGACGCCGCGGATCACCACCTTGCTCCCGCCGCCCACCGTCCCGGACTGCTGCGTGACGCGCAACCCGGCCACCTTGCCTGCGACGCTGTTGAGCACGTTGGAGCTGCGCGCCACCACCAGCTGCGCTGGTTCGATCTGCGCCACGGAGTACCCCAGCTCCTTCGTCTCGCGCACAATGGCGTTCGCGGTGACGACCAGGCTGGACAGCGTGGTGGTCGCGGTCTCGAGGGCGACGTCGACGGTCGTGCGCCCCTGGATCGTCGCGTCCGTCGGCTTATAGCCGATGAGACGGAACGTCAGGATGTCGGCGCGGCCCGTGGCCGGCAGGGCGAGGCGATAGGCGCCCGCCGCATCGGTCAGCGTACCCAGATTCGTGCCGCGCAGCAGCACGGTCACTCCCTGCAGGGGGAGCCCTCCGTCGACCGCCGTGACTTTCCCCGTGACCACCGCCGACTGCGCGTCGAGCGACGCCAGCGGGAGCAGACTCCACAGCGAAAGGACAACGAGCAACCGGGCTATCGAACTCGAACGATACAACGCGGGCATAGGCGAACCGAGCTGGGGGAAATCGTCGGGAATGCCGACCGCGCAATGACAACTGGTCGACGTCCATGTGAGCGCGCAAATATGCTCGGCGCGACAGTTCCGGCGACCTACCCATATGAGTGGGTCGCCGCCAGACTTGCATCCAATAGCATGTCAACAAAGGTTTGTTGCAAGTCCAACCATTATGGGAGTGGCTACGCCTCGCGCGGCGCGTGCAGGCGGCGCGACAACTCGGCGAACTCCACCGTCAGGTGCACGGGCCGGAGTTGACGGGCTTCGTACCGGTCGCGATGCGTGCCACCTGGCGCCGCGCATCCCGGACACGGCCGCCTGGCCGACGGGGAGCGCGACCGCATCATAGGCCGTAGGCCGCGGCATACTCGGGATCGCGCGAGGCGATCAGGCGAGCAAGATCGACCAGGACCTTCGCCTGCTTCCACGTCGCATCATCCTGCATGCGTCCGTCGATCGTGACCACGCCGGCGCCACTGGGCATGGCCTCGAGAATGCGCCGCGCGAACTTCACGTCGCCCGCGTCGGGACTGAAGGCGCGGCGGGCGATCGGAATCTGGTTCGGGGCCAGCGACCAGGCGCCCGTGCAGCCCATGAGGAAGGCATTTCGGAATTGCGCCTCGCATCCCGCTTCATCGTGCAGGTCGCCAAACGGTCCGTAGAAGGCGCGGATCCCGCTCGACGCGCACGCATCGACCATGCGAGCGATGGTGTAGTGCCAGAGGTCCTGCTGCGCGAAGGCGCGCGCCCCTCCGTCGGCCGGCACATCACCCAACACGCCATACAACGGGTGTCCACCTCCGATACGTGTCGTCTTCATCCCGCGCGATGCGGCGAGGTCGGCCGGTCCGAGGCTCATGCCGTGCATGCGCGGACTCGCCGAGGCGATCTGCTCGACGTTCCGGACTCCCTCGGCGGTCTCCAGCAGGGCGTGCAGGAGGATCGGCGAGGTCACCCCGTGGCGGGCCTCGAGCAACGCGAGGTACTGGTCCACGAAATGGATGTCCCACTCCCCTGCCACCTTCGGGATCATGATCACGTTGAGCCGGTTGCCCACGGCAGCGACGATCTCGGCGACGTCGTCGAGGAACCACGGGCTGTCGAGCCCATTCACGCGCACCCAGAGGGCGGCCGCACCCAGGTTCGTGGTGCGTGCCGCGTCGATGAAACCGGCCCGCGCCTCGCCCTTCACGTCCAGCGGGATTCCGTCCTCCAGGTTGCCGCACAGCACGTCGGCCTGTCGCGCAATGACGCCCAGGCGTGTGCGGATCTTCTCGACGTGCGGCGGAAAGAAGTGCACGACGCGTTCGGGCCGGACTGGCAGCTCACGCACGGGCGCCGGCGCGCCGATCGCCAGCGGCGCATAGAAGCGGTTCGGCAGTTTCACTCGTACGACCCTCCAGTGCTGTGGTGTTAGGCAGGGGCGCCCCGGAGGGGAAGGACTGGTGAGCCGGTCTCGGCGCTCATCCGCGTCGTGCCGAGTCCATCGTGCCGCGACGCGCGCCGGGAAGTGTCCCCAGGCTCTGGCGTGCCCGCAAATCGGTGGCGTACCATACGAAACCTCGGTACCGGGTCGCCGTCGACCGGGGACACGACGACCACGACACGCGACGTCGGACCGGCCAGCGTGTACCTGCTATCCACGGCCCTAACACCACTGAGCAGCGAGCGCACCAACCCACTCCTCGGCGTGTGCCACTCGTCCTGTCTCGGACGAGGGCGCCGACGACACCCCCTCCCATGCACGCACCCGACGCCGAATATACGCGCTGGATCGGTCGCACCGAAACCATCGACGATACGCTGGCGCCGGCCCAGGCCGACGCCGCAGCTGCAACGCTGGATCGTGACGGGGCGCCGTTTCGCCCAGGCCAGCCGCTCCCGCCGCTGTGGCAGTGGTTCTATTTCCACGCGCCCGTGCCGCAGCACACGCTCGCCGCGGATGGACACGCGCCGCGCGGCGACTTCCTCCCCCCGGTGCCGCAGCCGCGGCGCATGTTTGCCGGCGCCAGGATCACCGTGCATCACCCCCTTCGGCTTGGCGAGGCCGCGCGACGTGAGGGAGAGATTCGCGACGTCACGATGAAGACGGGTCGCAGCGGGTCCTTGGCGTTCGTGCGCGTGGGGTATCGCTACCTCCAGGGCGGCGCGCTGTGCATCGAGGAGGAGCAGGACATCGTCTACCGCGATCCATCGCCGGCCGGTGGCGCAACCGCTTCGGTGGCGCTCCCCGCTCCATCGTCCGGAGTGCACACCCGCCTCGTGCACCCGGACGCACGCCTCCTGTTTCGCTTTTCGGCACTGACGTTCAATGCGCATCGCATTCACTACGACCGGGACTATGCCCGGGGCGAGGAAGGGTACCCGGGGCTGGTCGTGCATGGACAGCTCATCGCCATGCTCCTGCTGGCGCTGGCCGAGGACGTTGCAGCACCAGGAGCGCGGGTCGTGCAATCCTTTGCCTTCCGCAGCGAGCGCCCGGTGTTCGACGGCGCGCCGCTGCGACTGGCCGCCGAGCAACTCGGCGCCACTGTGCGTCTCGACGCCCGCGGCCCCGACGGACTCGTGGCCCAGGGCGCAACCGCTACATTTCGCGTCGAGCCATCTCGCGAATAGTCGCCGGAGCGCCGGCGTCCTGCGCCGGCGTCCTGCGGCGGCAGAAAGCCGTCGACTATGTGAGAGGTGGCCACCAGACCAGGGCGCGCGCCGCGGCAGATCGCCGGCAGGTGTGGAGCGCCCGGCGGCGGGGAGACCGATGCCGAAGGTGATCGTGATCGGCGCGGGCGCCGCGGGGTTGATGGCCGCGAGCTTCGCGGCAACGGCCGGCGCCGAGACGGTGCTGGTCGAGCGGACGCGCGACGGGGGGCGCAAGATCCTCATCAGCGGCGGCGGCAGGTGCAACGTACTGCCGGCGCGGGTGGACGAGTCCCGTTTCGTGACCGACTCCTCGCCGAACCTGTTGCGCAAGATGGTGCGCGCGTGGCCGTTGGCGCAGCAACGGGCGTTCTTCGAGGAGACGCTGGGCATCGCGCTCGAAGAGGAGACCGTGTCGGCCAAGCTCTTCCCCGCGTCGCATCGCGCGCGCGACGTGCGCGATGGGCTACTGGCCCACGCTCGTGCCGTCGGCGTGCAGCTGCTGATGGAGACCCGCGTCACCGGGATCGCCCCGAGTGCCACGGGGTGGGAGGTGACGACCGAACTCGGCGAGACGCTGCGTGGCGATGCCGTGATCGTCGCCACCGGGGGACTCTCGGTCCCCAACGCGGGGAGCGACGGCGCAGGGCTGGAAATGCTCGCAGCGCTGGGGCATGCGATGCACACGACCTACGCAGCGCTCACACCCGTCACCGCCGACGCGCCCGCCTTCTCCGCGCTCGCCGGCGTCTCGCTCACGGTGTCGCTGACGGCACGCAGCGCAGCGCGCTCAGCGACGGCTCGCGGCGGTTTCCTGTTCACCCATCGCGGATACAGCGGCCCTTCGGTGCTGGACGTCTCGCACGTGCTGGTGCGCGCTCGCGCCGAGCAGGCCGCGGCCACCCTGCAGGTGCAATGGACCCCGTGGGGCGATGCGGAGTGGGAGGCGGCGCTCAAGCCGCATGGTGCTCGCAGCGTGACCGGGGCGCTGCGCGCACAGCTCCCCGACCGACTGGCCGCCGTGCTGCTCGACGCAGCCGCAGTCGACGCCACCCGCGCCCTCTCCGAGCTGCGCCGGGACGAACGACGTCGCCTCATCGACGTCCTGGTCCGCGGCACGCTCCCCTGGGACGGCGACGAGGGCTACAAGAAAGCCGAGGTCACGGGGGGAGGGGTCGCGTTAGGCGAGGTGCACCCGCAGACCATGGAGAGCCGACGGCACCGCGGGCTCTTTCTCTGCGGCGAGGTGCTCGACGCCTTCGGCCCGATCGGTGGCTACAACTTCCTGTGGGCGTGGGCGACCGGCCGGGCGGCAGGGCTCGGAGCGGCGGGCCGCGCTGGGATCGCCGTGACGGCCGCCGGCTGACCCCCGCAGGCGGCCCCCGCCGCTAGCTCGCCATGATGTACGCGCAACCGGCCTCCTGTGCCCGCAGCGCCGCGAAGATCCCGTTCGGCTGCATGATGATGCCCGGGATGAGATCCTGCCTGGCCCGAGCCATGGCCGCCGCCGCATCGAGCGACTCGGCCTTGCGATAGTGCGACGAGACGAAGCGGAAGGCCCAGCCGCAGGCGAGCACGATGCCGCCGCTCTCGAGAAACGTCTCGAGCTTGTACTTGGTCGCCCCGGCCGCGCTGCCGGCGGAGCGTGCGCTGAGCGGATTCGCCCGCGCCCACTTCTTCCCGTTTGCGTCTCGCAGCTTGTGCGACTTGCCGATCTCGAAGCGCGCCCAGTAGTCGTCGGTCATCACGAGGTCGATCGCCGAGTGTCGCAGGACGAGCACGGGCGACATCTCGGTACGCTCGGCGCCGTACACTTCCTTGTACTGGTCGCACCAGGCGACCGCGCGCACGAGCGCGGCCCCGTCGGACATGTCGGGCGAGTCGAAGACCGCCTTGTACTTCCCGGTTACCCGCGCCGTCCAGCTCACGTCCCACGTCTCGGAGACCGGCTCCGGATGGTCGTTCGGCGTCGGCGACGAGGTCGGACGAGCGGGAAAGATGGCGTGGGCGATCGACGGAGTGCCGGCGACCCCCGCGAGTGAGGCGCCACCGAGCCAGCCGAGGAATCGTCGCCGAGGATTGGACATGCGCGGGAATAGTTGGAGAGAGCGTGGACGAATCCCCTCAATCTACGAGCGTGCCGCGGTGACTCGCGAGGGTGGCACGACGGCTGGCGAAGGAGGAGCGGCGCGGGCGCGAACCGGGCCCGCGTACCGGGCCCGCGTACCGGGCCCGTGTACCGGGCGAACGTGTCGGAGGCACGTGCCGGCATTCGCGTCGCCGCTCAGCTCACCTTCCCTCCCTTCAGCCAGCGATCGAGCCAGCGCCGCTCATTGAGCATTCGATGCACCTGGTTCCATGACCCGTTGATGCCGTGCGCCATCCCCTCGTACTGGATCATCTTCGTCGGGATGCCATTCTTCTTGAGCGCCACGTACATCTGCTCGGCCTCGGAGTACGGCACACGCTGGTCCACCTCGCCGTGGACGAAGAGCGTGGGGGCCTTGACCCGGTTCGCGTAGCTGAGCGGCGACTGTCGCATCATCAAGTCGCGCGCGGCGGGATCCCACGGCGTCCCGAAGAACTCCGTCTCCTTGGTGCGGGCGATGTCGGCGGTGCCGTAGTCGCTGACCCAGTTCACGATCCCGGCGCCGGGAATGGCGGCGGCGAAGCGATCGGGATACTGGGTGATCAGCCAGTTGGTCATGAAGCCGCCATACGAGTGCCCCATCGTGGCCACCTGCGAGCGGTCGATCGGATAGCGGGCGATGGCGTAGTCGATGCCGGCCATCACATCCTCGCCGTCCCTGGTCCCCCAGCCACCCCATGTGCCCCACAGAAACTTCTCGCCGTAACCGGTGCTGCTGCGGAAGTTCACCTTCAGGACGAAATAGCCGTTGGCGGCAAGGTATTGGGCCTTGAAGTCGAAGGCATAACCATCGGCTGCGTGCGGGCCTCCGTGGTTGCTCACCACCAGTGGGTACGAACCGGAGTCGGCGCGATACCCGAACGGGAGCATCAGCCACCCTTCCACGGGCGTGCCATCGGCGCTGGCGAACTGCAGTCGTTCGGCGCGACTGAGCGCGATGCCGGCCAGCATATCGTCGTTGAGCGCGGTCAGGCGCCGCTCGTTGGACCCGTCGATGCGGGCAACGTAGACGTCTGGCGGCGCTTCGATGCGTCCGATCGTGTAGGCGATGGTCGTGAACGCGCGGTCGAAGCTCACCCCGTTGATGCGCCGCTCGCCACGCGTGACCTGTTCCACAGCGCCGCCGGCCACCGGGACGCGAAAGAGGTGCGTGCCGCCGCCGATGCCGCCGGTGAAGTACACATATCGCGAATCGGGACTCCAGGTGGCACCAGCTGGGAGGTAGTCCCAGTCGGCTGTCAGGATGCGCGGCTCACCTCCACCGACCGGGACGATGGCGAGATCGGTCGGTCCGCCGTGGTCCAGCGTTTGGGCGATGACGGCGTCGGTCGAGAGTTGCCGCGTGAACAGGATGAACCGCCCGTCGGGAGAAAAGGCCGCGTTGGTATGCTGGACCGTACGGTCGTGCGTGAGCGCGCGGACCGTGCCATCGGTCGTCGCGAGGTAGACCTCACTCGCGCCATACCGCCGCTCGTCGCGATACGCCGAGTCGGCGGTGAACAGCAGCTGCGTGCCGGCACTGTTCCACTGCAGTCCCTGCGGCCGGAGCCCCAGTCGCGTGAGCTGTCGCTCGCTGCCGTCGCGCGACAGCCAGAGCTCCTGCGCCGGATTCACGGCCGGGTCGGCGGCATTGGGGAGGGGAAACGGCTGGCCATCACGCTGGAAGTTGAGCCAGTCGAACGCCACACCCTTGAATCGCGACTCGTGCCGCTGCTCGAAGTCTGTCAGGGGGGCGTCGGCGCGGGCTGGGGGCGGAGCGTCGCGCAGGATGGCCGTTGCAGCCCCGCTCCGGTGCACCAGTCGTACTTCGCCCCCCCGTCCGCCGCCCCGAAGCACAGCCGGCAACTCCCGGTTGGAGAGTCGCGCCGGGACGGCGGGATCCAACGTCCATCCCACTCGGTCGCCCTCGAACTGCAGCGATCCGTCATCTCCCCATCGCGGTGCCGTGGCGTGCATGCCGTCGGCCGACACGCGGGCGGGCTGACGGCTCCCATCTGCCGCGGCGAGCCAGACCTCGCTCGGGTCGGTGTTGGTCGCCTCGATGCGCGTGGTCACGGTGAAGGCGACCCATTTGCCGTCGGGCGAGATGAGCGGGGCGCCGACGCTGCGCATGCTGTAGAAGTCCTCCACCTTGAGCGCCCGCGCCTGCGCCTGCGCAGCGCGGGGCGCCTCGGGAGACTGGGACCGCGCGATGGAGGTTGGCACGGCCGCAAACGCCGTCACCGAGAGGAGTCGAACCAGGCGGCTGCAGCGGCGGATGCAGCATTGGTCGAGGCGGGCGCGTGATGGCATGGGAGAACCCCCGGGGCGAGGTCACGGCGAGGCGGAACAAGCGGCTCGAGTCGCGCGCCAAGTTGCCCCCTCAGTGCTTCACGCGCCAGTCGATGACGCGGACGCTACGGGCGGGCGACGCCGCATACACCCCGTCATGACCCGGGAACACCTCCCCGACGACTGGCGTTTCGCCGTCATGGCCGGCAGTGGCTCAGCCGATCAAGCCGAGCGCCGAGAGCAGTATGAAGGAGTTGAGGGCGAGGAAGCTCAGCGCGGGTATCGCAGCGTACCACGGATCGCGAATCACCACACGAACGATGGTGCCGCAGATCATCAGCGCCACCAATCCGCCGGAGGCGAGCACAGTCAGGGATTCCACGAGCAGGCCGGCGAGCAGTCCGACGCTTCCTGCGATCTGGAGCACGCCGGTCAGCGTGCGGAACCGCGCGAGTCCGAAACGATCGAATTCCTCCACCAGGCGCTGCGAGCGCAAGCAGAGGGCGCCGTACCAGGCGAAGGCCGCTGCCGACACCAGCTGGGCGAGCAGGACTGAGAGTTCCACCGACCCCCTTGAGTTGATAGCATCGACGCGCCGGGCGCGCCCACCGATCCGATACCACTGGAGATGCAAATGCACATGCTCATGCCACTGTTGCAGGTGATTGTCGCCCTCGGTCTGCTGAATGTCTGGCTCGTGCGTGCCGGCCGCAGCACGGCGTACCGCGGTGGGGGCGCGAAGACCATGGTCGAGGAATTCGCGGCGTACGGCCTGCCTGACTGGATGCGCAAGCTGGTCGGCGTCCTGAAGATCGGTGCGGCGATCGCGCTGCTGGCCGGCATCTGGGTCCCCGTGCTCGTCGCGCCGACGGCCCTCCTGGTGTCGGTGCTGATGCTGGGTGCCCTCGCGATGCACGTGAAGATCGGCGACCCCATTCGCAAGTCGGTCCCTGCAGCCATCGTACTGGCGCTCTGCATCGTTATCCTGCTGGGAACGCGGGCGCAGTAGCCCGAGCGACTCACCGAGGGTCGCTCCGAACATCGCTCCGAACATCGCTCCGAGGGTCGCGCGACTTTACTCTGCGCGACACATTGCCCACCGTCGAGTCACGGCAATTCCTCGAGCGAGGTATCCATGAAGCGTTGTCTGCACAGGCTGATCGTCGCCGCAGCGGGCCTGCTGGCGCTGCACATCCCGGCCGCCGTGCATGGGCAGGAGGGCGAGAGTGCCCTGGCCGCAGTCGCGGTGGCCGACTCGGCGCTGGCCGCCATCTCCCGCGGTGACATGACCGGGTTCACAGACCTCATGATCCCGGAGGCAATCCTCTTCCCGACCGTCACCCGCAACGGCCAGTCGCGCTACAGCGTCCGAACGCGCGCCGTTCAGCGATCGTCGCCGATGAACGCCGTCGTGACAGAGCGCGGATGGAATCCGGAGGTGCGGGTCAGCGGACCGGTCGCCGTCGTTTGGTACCCCTACGACCTCTACCTCGACGGCAAGTGGTCGCACTGTGGAGCAGACGTGTTCACGCTCGTCAGGCACGAGGGGCGCTGGCGCATCGCGACGATGGCGTGGAGCGCCGAGCAGCCGCCAGCGTGTGCGAAGCATCCGGACGGGCCGCCCCGGCGGTGAGTCCGACCGCTGCTCGATCGAACTGACGTGCCGCGTGGGGCGCTGACGACCGGCAGCAACCCGGCCGCAGCGCCCCACGCGTCTTGTTCGACCCGCGTCAGCGCGTCAGCGCGTCAGCGCGTTACGGCTCCCAGCAACTTGCCGAGGAACTGGTCGATCGCCCCGTTCTCGATCCATCGCACGACCGCCACCAAGTCGTGCTCGGGATCGACGTACACCAGGTTCGTCCCGTTCCCCACATGTCCGAAGGCCGACGCCGGGGCGCTCGGCATCCACTTGCGATCGGTGTTGAGGTACCAGTTCATGTAGCCGTACGTGGGCTGCGGCACGGTCGGGGTGAGTGACAGCTTGACCCATTCCTCGGAGAGGATCCGTGTGTCGCCCCACACCCCGCGACGCTGCGTAAGCAGGCCGAAACGCGCCATGTCCCACGCATTGATGAACATCCCGCCACCCCAGTGCCCGCCCCCCGACACGACCTGCACCGCACGTCCGTCGAGCGTGATCCAGGCGTTGTCGTAGCCGTTCCACCGCCAGGTGCGCGAGGCACCGATCGGGTCCATGAGGTTGTCGCGCAGCACCTCGGGGAGCGGGCGACGCCAGATGTTAGTGGCGGCCAGGGCGAGGATGTTCACCCGCACATCGTTGTACTCGTACGCAGTCCCGGCTGGCTTGCGCTGACGCGTCCTCCACTCGGCGGCGTTCTGCAACGGACGGTCGGCCCACTCGGGCTTGCCCCAGAGCGTCCCTTCCCAGTCGCTCGTCTGCCGCAGCAGGTCGTCCCACGTGATGGTCTTGTTGTGGGGCGTGTTCCACGGATCGATGAACATCGAGTGCCCCGTCGTGCTCCCCGGCTCGGAGGGTGCCGTCAGGCGCAGCGCATACGTCGGCGCCTGCGACTTCCACACCGTGTCGCGCACCGAGCCGATGAGCCCGCGATCGACGGCCATGCCGAGTGTCGCCGAGAGGAATGACTTGGTCACGGAGTGCGTCATGTCGACCCGATCGGGCTCGCCCCAGCTGGCGACGACGTATCCACCTCGCACAATCACGCCGGTGGGCTCGCCGCGCGGCTTGAAGGGGCCGATCCCCTGGCCGAAGGGCTCGCGCCCGAACGACCGATAGTGCGATTCCTCCATGTCGCGAGGGGCGCGCGCATCGCTGGCGATGGCGAAGGCAATCGCCTCAGCGAGCCTGGCCGAGTCAATGGCAGCCGCTGCGGGTGTGTGACGCTCCCAGGTCGTGCCCGGGACGTAGGGCGTGGCGGCGGCGCGGCGCTGGGCCTCGAGCCGCGACGATGGCAGCGCAAACGCAAGCGCGAGGACGAGCGGAACCGTTCGGGAGTCGAGTCGGGAGGTGCGCACGGGAGTTGGTCGGGGTGGAGGCACGAGCGGCGAATCAGAAGCTACCGCCGTGTCCGAATGGCAGCGAGGCGGCGACATCACGCTGGATGTCGCCGCCCCTCGCACGTCCATTCGGGTCGTCCTTATGGATGGCCTGCGCGAACCTCGCGCTGGCCCACGCCGTGGCTCACGGACAGCGTGGCACGCCGACTTGGCGGCTCACGGGTTCACGGTGACCGTTACCTGCCCCACTCCGCCGGGTGTCGCGCTCGTGACGAGGATCTGGTAGGTCCATCCCAACGTTGCCGGGGGAACCGAGACGCTGACCGTCTCTCCCGCCGCCACGGCTGTCGCAGAGAAGGAACCCAGTCCCGATACCCGTACCTCGAGGTAGACGGGAAAGTTGGCCGCAGTTGCCGACACGCCGAACGCATCGCCGATGATCGCCAAGGTCGAGAAGACGAGACCTGGGCGGTCCGGCACTGCGCTATAAAACTGCACGTCGCACTGCGCCTGCAACTCGCCCCCGAAGGTCACCCCTCTCGAGACGCTGGCAGCGGCGCACGCCGGAAGCTGCGCCAGCGTCGCCGTCGCGAGCTGGTACGCATTGCCGCGGCTCGAGAGGTCTCGCAACGTGAGGCGCGCGTCGTACGTCCCCGCGCGCACGGCCGCGAACCGCACGCGATCAGTGGCCCCGAGCGGTGTCCCGAAGGGCGCGAGTCGATCGATGGGATAGAACTGAGCGGAATCGCTCCCCGACACCTCGAAGCGAAGGACGGAGGGCGCGGCGACCACATACCGGAACAGGTCGACCACGCCGGCGCAGTCGCTCGCCTCGTAGCGGTCCACGACGGGAAGGCCGATCGTCAATGGCAGTGGTGCGCACGGGTCGGGGACGATGACCACGGCGGTATCACGCACCGTGCTGTCGAACGCCGAGCGCACCTCGATACGGGCGCGCCCAATGGAGATGGCCGAGACCACACCGCTGGCCGAGACCGACGCTGCGCCAGGGTCCAGCGAGCGCCACGACACCCCGGTCGACACGGCACTGTCGGCGACGACGCTGGCGGTCAGCGTTGTGGTAGTCGTCGGACGCGCGTTGACGCTATCGGGCGACACGGAGACCTGGCTGACGCTGCGCACCGTGACGGCGACGGAGTCGCTGCGCCCTTCGGAGGCGGCTCGAATGACTGCGCTGCCGCGCGCGATGGCGCGCACGACCCCCGTCCCACCGACGCTGGCAACCGCCGGGTTGGACGATGTCCAGGCGATGGTCCTCCCCGACAGCGCCGCGTTGGCGGCATCGAAGGTGGCGGCGCCGGCGATGGCGCTGTCTCCGCGCAGGAGCGAGCGCGCGGCGAGCGTGATCGCCACCCGTGCCACAGGCGGCAGCGAGACGGTCACGGTCGCCGTTCCGGACACCGCGCCCGAGCTCGCCCGCAACGTCGCCGTGCCGGCCGCGACGGCCGTGACGGTCGCCGAGCTACCGTTCCCCGCGACCGTGGCAACCGCGGGCGTTTCCGACGTCCACGTCACGGTGGCGCTGCCGAACGGTTGTCCATTGCTCCCGGTCAGTGCGGCCGTGAGCGTCGCGGTCGATCCCACCGCGAGCGTTGCGGTCGACGGCGAGACGGTGATCGAGGTCAGGGTCACCTGCACCGGGGGGGTGGTCCCCCCGTCGCCACCCGTACACCCAGCAGCCGCAAGCACCAGCCCCATCCATACCTGCCTCACCGCCCGATGCAGTGCCATCTGTGCCTCTCCGACGAAGGGATCGCCCGCCCGGCACCGCGCGCCGAGCGTTGGTTGCTCGGGGCACGGTTCGGACCGCGCGGCGTCCCCGCGTGGGATGCGCGGTCAGGACGATCGCGCTGGGCGGAGCGCAACGTCCGCTGCGCCGCTCGACGGGCGGTGGCGTCTACGGCACCACGACCCCATTCAGCGTCACCCCCGCGCCCTCGGCGCGCCGTTGCAGGTCGCCGAACGCCCCTGCCAGCAGGGCGTTGAGGGCGGAGAGGTCGACGCGCAGCTGCGCGGCGAGCTGTTCGATCGTCCGTACCTGGGCCACGGTCGGCGCGGTCGATGACGCCTGCAGTGCACCGTCGAGGTCCAGGAAGCCGAACTTCGGCCCGCCGAATCCCGCGCCAAACCGCTTCCCTAACGAGTCCAGCTCCTGCTTCACCCGCGCCATGAGTGGAGCGACGGAGTCGCGCCGTGCGGTCACCGCGGCGAGCGCCTTCTCCAGCCGCTCGCGCTCGGCGACCATGCGCTTGTGCAGCTCGACGCCGTCGTTGAACGATTTCTGCAGCGTGGCCAGTTGCGCCGAGGCGTTGGCGCGCGCCTGCAGCGCTCCGCTTGCCACCTCGACGCGGGGGTCCCCGCTCA
Source organism: Gemmatimonadota bacterium (assembly GCA_016704465.1). Taxonomy (GTDB): domain Bacteria; phylum Gemmatimonadota; class Gemmatimonadetes; order Gemmatimonadales; family Gemmatimonadaceae; genus SCN-70-22. The sequence continues at coordinate 284,144 of JADJAD010000001.1, forward strand.
CGTCGACCGGCTGCGACACGCGACGTCCGCGTGCGGCGAGCGTCACGGTGTAGCGGCCCGGAGTGACCCAGGCGCCGGTGGGCAGGCCGAACCATCCTTCGTCGGCGTCGGTGACGCCGGGCGCGCGGTCACGATGCAGGTCCCACCCCGTGCGGTGGATCCCCGCTGTGGCGGCCACCGACATCGTGCGCACGATCGTACCCGACGCATCGGCGACCGTGAGCGTGGCCACCGTGTCCGCCGGCCCGCTGGCGGCGCCTAACGTGTAGGTGACGATCGCGCCGGCCGGCGGGTTCGGCGCCTGGAAGTTGCGCGCCCCCGGCGTCGGGAGGACGCGCGTGATGAAGCGTTGCGTCGCCGGGCGCATCGGGTAGAGGACGGCGTTGCCGGCATCGGCCACTGGCGCGCCGGCATTGAAGAGCGCGATGTCGTCGAGCACGATGAAGCTGCGTCCGTGCGTGCCGAGGACGAGGTCCCGGTGGCGCGACTGGATGGCGATGTCGTCCACCCGCACGGCGGGGAGCGAGCCGCCCGCGCGCACCCAGCGACGCCCGCCGTCGAACGTGACGTACAGCCCGAACTCCGTCCCGGCGAACAGGACGTCGCGATTGACGGGGTGTTCGGCCAGGGTCTTGATCGAGTGCCCAGCGGGCAGGTCGCCGACGATTGACGCCCATGATCCCCCACCGTCGGTGGAGCGATAGAGCATCGGCGCCATGTCGCCGTCATGGTGACCGTCGAACGCCACGTACGCGGTGCGCGCCTCATGCGTGGACCAGAGCACCTTGCTGACCCAGCGCGGCGCCGGGAGCTTGAAGCGTGCCGTGACGTTCGCCCAGGCCGTGCCACCGTCGGTCGAAAGTTGCACCTGGCCGTCGTCCGTCCCGACGAGCAGCGTCCCCTGCGTGTGCCGGGACTCGGTGACGGTGGTGATCGTGCCGTAGTCACTGACGCCGTCGTTGCGCGACAGCGTGGTCGAGTCGCGCACGATGCCCATGATCGGCAGCGCCTTCCAGTCCTGGTTGCGCGTGAGCTCGGGGCTCACCACGTCCCACGACTGCCCGGCGTCACGCGTGCGGAACAGCTTGTTGCCGCCGTAATAGATGGTGCGCGCGTCGTGCGGCGAGCGCAGCATCGGGGCGCTCCAGTTGAAGCGGTAGGTCTCCGAGGTATCGGCCGGGACGGGACGGATCCCGCGCTCCTCGCCCGTCGCCAGGTGCACGCGATAGGCGCGTCCGGACTGCGAGTTGGCGAAGATGTAGCGCGGGTCGGCGGAATCGGTCACCGTGTAGAAGCCGTCGCCATACGCGATGTTGATCACGTCGGCATTGGTGATCCCCACGCCGTTCGACGTCCGGGCCGGGACCCCCCACGTGCCGTTGTCCTGCGCCCCGCCGTACACGTAGTACGGGTCGCGATCGTCCACGTCGATGTCGTAGAACTGGCCGATGGGCAGGTTGTCGACAAAGTCCCAGCTGCGCGCGCCGTCGTAGGTGAAGTACAGCCCGCCGTCGTTGCCCAGGAGCATGTGGGTCCCGTCGGCCGGGTTGAGCCACAGGGCGTGGTGGTCGACGTGGATGCGGTCGCCGGTGCCGTCGGTGGTGAACGTCTTGCCACCGTCGACCGACTTGTGGATGTAGGTGCCCAGCACCCAGATGCGATCGGGGTGCTGCGGGTCGACGCGCACCTGCGAGTAGTACATGGGGCGAGGGTTGAGCGACGACTGGCGCGTCCACGTCGAGCCGCGATCGTCGGAGCGGAACACCCCTCCCGTGCGCGACTCGACGATGGCGTACACGGTGCCGGGCTGGCTGGGCGCGAGGGCGATCCCGATGCGCCCCTTCTCCCCGGCCGGCAGTCCCACCGTCAGCTGCTCCCAGGTGTCGCCCCCGTCGCGCGAGCGATACAGTCCGCTCCCCGGCCCGCCGCCGACGAAGCCGAACCCCTTGCGCTGCCGCTGGTACATGGCGGCATACACGGTGCGGCCATCGGGATCGAGGACGACATCGACCGCGCCGGTGACGCTGTTGCCGGCCAGGACCTTCTTCCACGTCGCGCCGCCATCGGTGGTGCGGTACAGCCCGCGTTCTTCATTCGGCCCCCACAGCTGCCCGAGCGCCGCGACGAAGACGGTGTTGGGATCCCGCGGATGAATGACGATCCGGCCGATGTGATGCGTGGCCGCCAACCCCATGTGGGTCCACGAGTCGCCCCCGTCGACGGAGCGATAGACACCGTCGCCCCACGTGGAACTCTGCCGGTTGTTCGGTTCCCCGGTCCCGACCCAGATGATGCCCGGATCGCTCGGCGCGATGGCGATGTCGCCGATCGACGTCGAGCGCCCGTCACGATCGAAGACCGGGGACCACGTCGTCCCGTTGTTCACGCTGCGGAAGACGCCACCCCCAGCAGTACCGACGAAGATCGTGCTCGGTCGATTCGGGACCGCCTCGATGTCGTCGATGCGGCCGCCGAACGACGCCGGGCCGATATGTCGCCAGGGGAGCGACGAGAGGTCCTGCGCCGGGAGGGTCGTGGCGACCACGGCGCACGTCGTGATCGTGATCAGGACAGCGCGAAGGAGAGGGACTCGTTGCATCGGATCGTGAGAATGAATGGTGGGGCGAATGATCGCAGGGTGTGCACGGGGAGGGGGCGCGATGAGCGCGCGCGACGCGCGACGGGACCACGTCAAGGGATGGCGCCTACCTCGCGCAGCAGGAACTCCATCTCCTGCGCCGCCAACTCGATCGTGCCGCTCATGGCGCGCCCGCCGGCGTGACCGGAGCGCAGGTCATGCAGGAGAATGACAGGGTGCTTGGACGCCGTCGCCGCTTGCAGCCGCGCGGTGAAGCGCCGCGCCTGCCACGGGGGAACACGGGTGTCATTGAGCCCGGTCTGGACCATCACCGCCGGGTAGCGCTCGCCATCGCGCACGTTCTGGTACGGCGAATACCGCCGGATCGCCTCGAACTCCGCCGGCTGGCGCGCGTCGCCGTATTCGAGCAGCGCCGGCGCGTTGTTCTGCGAGACGAACCAGGGAAAGCGCACGAGATCGAGGTCGGGCACGCCGACGAATGCCGCGCGAAAGAGTTCGGGGCGCTGCGTGATCGCCGCCCCCATGAGGAGTCCCCCATTGCTCCCGCCGCGAATCGCCAGGCGCTCGGGCGAGGTGTAGCCGCTGTCCACGAGAAACTGGGCGGCCGAGATGAAGTCGTCGAACACCTTCTGCTTGTTGCCGAGCATGCCGCCCCGGTGCCAGGCCTCGCCGAACTCGTTGCCGCCACGCAGCGTGGCCTGCACGTAGATCCCCCCACGCTCCACCCAGAGCGCCGCGCGCGCGTCGAAGCGCGGGCCAAGGCTCACCGCGAACCCCCCGTATCCGTGCAACAGTGCGGGCGTCTCGGCGCTCGGCTGCTGCCCACGCCGACGCACCATCCAGAGCGGGGCGCGTGTCCCGTCGACCGAGCGATACCAATGCTGTGAGACCTCGAACGCTGCGGTGTCGAACGCGAGTGCGGGGCGTTCCCACGCCGTGCGCGCCCCGGTGGCCAGGTCGATGCGTTCGGTGACCGACGGCTGCGTGAAAGAGTTGATGGTCAGCAGGGCGGCCACCTTCCCCGCCCCGCGCAACGACACGCTGACATGGGCCGGCACGGCGATCGCTCCTTCGGGGCGACCCTGGCGGGAGTAGACGGCGATGCGATGGCTGGCATTCTGCAGGTAGGTCACGTAGAGCTTGCCGTCCAGCATGCTGAAGGCATCGAGCACGTCGTCCCCTTCGGCGACCACGTCCCGCCAGGCTTCGCGCGCGGGGCGCGCAAGGTCTACCGCGACGATGCGCCCACGCGGGGCGTCGAGGTCGGTGCGCATCCAGAGCGCGCCATCCACCACCTGCGGGGCGAAGTGGGCGTCGAGCCCGCGCGTCAGGTCGGTGACGGCGCCCGTCCTCGTGTCCTGCACGTGGACCTCGTTGCGCGCCCACCCGTGCGAGATCGTGTAGATCCGGTAGCGTCCCTCGGCCGCCGTGGTCGCCGCCAGGAAGTGCGTGGGGGGAAGCCCCGCGCCGTACAGCATGCTGTCGACGGCGGGCGACGTACCGATGCGATGATAGCGATAGCGCGGGCCGTCTATGCGCGAGCGATGCACATAGTGAAAGCCGCGCCCTGCGCCATCGAAGCCGAGTGACGCGTACAGCGCACGCGGCAGCGAGTCCGGGAGGTCCTGTCCCGTGCGCAGGTCGCGGAGCTTCACCGTGATCTCGTCCGGGCCGCCGTCGCGCACCGAATACAGCAGGAGCGAGCCATCGGGGGTCAGCCCCTCGATCCCCACACTCGTCGTGCCATCGCCCCGGATGTCCAGGGGATTGATCACCATCTCGTACTGGCTGTCCGGGACCACTGGCGTCGGGGTGGCGGCCCAGCGGCGGCGATAGATCGCGGCGACTTCCTCACCGGTTCGGCGCAGGGTGAAGTACTCCCACTCCCCGCCACGCCTCGGCGCACTCATCGCTGGCACGTCGAGCAGTTCCGTGAGGCGCGCGGTCACGGAGTCCCGGTCGGCGCTCGCGGGGCCGAGGACCTGCTCGGTGTAGCGCAGCTGGTCGTCGATCCAGGTGCGGACCTCGGGCGCGTCCTGTGACTCGAGCCAGCGGTAGCGATCCTCCACGGGCACGCCGTGCAGGGTGTCGATGACCAACGTTACGCGCGTTGGCGGCGGTTCCGGCGACGTTGTGCATGCGGCGATGGCGGCCGCAGTGCCTACGAGCGCGGCGGCGAACAGGCGGCGGCGCGTGATGATCCGGCGAGAGGCAGAAGGCATGGCGATCCGATGACGGGCGGGGCGCGTCGAGCGGCGGGGCTGCAGAAAGTACGGCTCGGAGGCGCGGTCCGCTGGGATTCGCTTCAATGTGCCCCGCGTCGTGCCGAGCGCGCATTGGGGGCGTGCAGGGGAGCGCGTCGTGCGGTGCGTGGCGTGGCGTGGGGTCCGGTGATGAAACCAGATTGACCGCAGAGGACGCAGAGGACGCAGCGGCCGCTCCGTGCCTTGCGTCTGCTGCGTCCTCTGCGGTTCAAACACTTGCGGTTCAGCCACTCGCAACTTCCGGTCGCGCAATCTCGTCATCGCGCGCCTCCCCCCGCACCTCTCTCGCAACTACCGATGCGATCACCCGCACGCGCCCCCCTGGCACTTGCGCACGTCCGTGCGGTGCAGCAATTCGGAGCGTCACCCTTGCGTCAGCGCTGCCCCCTCGGCGCAGACGCGCAGCTACCGCTCCATCTGCGTGCCCGCATGCATCACCCAGCCGCTCGTCTCAGCGCCTGCCTCGTTCTGCTGCTCGCGATACCACGCGCCACTGATGCGCAGGCACCGGCGGACCCGGTCACGCGCCAGGTGGATTCGCTCTTTTCCCATTACGCCCGCACCGACGCGCCGGGGCTGGCCGTGGCCGTGGTGCGAGACGGACGCATCGTGCTGGCGCGTGGTTACGGCCTGGCCGACCTCGAGCATCGCATCCCGATCACGCCGTCGACCGTCTTCGATGTCGCCTCGGTGTCCAAGCAGTTCGCCGGACTGGCCATCGCGATGCTCGTGGAGCAAGGCAAGGTGCGGCTCGAGGACGACGTGCGTCGCTACATCCCCGAACTCCCCGAGCTGGAGCGACCCATCACCATCAACCACCTGGTGCACCACACCAGCGGACTGCGCGACTGGCCCGGCACGCTGGCGGTCGCCGGCTGGCGCTTCGATGACGTCATCTCGTTCGACCAGATCCTGCGCATGGCGCGGCACCAGCGCTCGCTGAACTTCGTGCCCGGGGCCGAGTACACGTACTCCAACACGGGCTACAACCTGCTCACGGAGGTCGTGCAGCGGGTCACGGGCCAGCCCTTTCGGCAGTGGACCGACGCGCAGTTCTTCACCCCGCTGGCCATGCGGCGCACCGTCTTTCGCGACGACCACACGATGGTGATTCCCGACCGCGCCAGCGGCTACGCACGCGCGGCCGATGGCAGCTGGCGGGCGACGACGAACAACCTCACCGCCCTCGGCTCCAGCTCGATGATGAGCACGGTCGAGGACCTGGCCCGGTGGGTCATCAACTTCGACTCGGCCCGCGTGGCAGGCGCGTCGGCGCTGGCGATGGCCCGCACCCGTGGAGTGCTCAACGACGGGCGCACGATTCCCTACGCCTTTGGCCTGTCGCACGGCGAGTATCGCGGGGTCCCGACGGTGGGACACAGCGGATCCTGGGCCTCGTTTGCCACGTACGTCGTGCACTTCCCCGCCCAGCGCGCCGGGGTGGTCGTGCTGGCCAACACGCCCACGGTCAATGCGTCGCGCGCGGCGTTCCAGGTCGCCGACATCGTGCTGGGGGCTGCGCTGGGACCGGCGGCCGAGCCGGCCGGGGCGCCGGCCAAGCCCATGCAGCTGACGGCGGCCGTGCTCGACCCCCTGGCCGGCACGTACCGGCTCGGCCCCGGTTGGTACGTGAACATCAGGCGCGAGGGAACCGGGCTCACCGCGCAGGCGAGCAACGAGGGACGTGTGCTGATGGTTGCCGCCAGCGCGAGCGAATTCTGGGTCGCCGCGTACAACGCGTCGATGACCTTCGTGCGCGACGAAGCGGGGAAGGCCACGAGCCTCACGTTCCGCGGCACCACATCGCCGCGAATGCCCGACATCGAACCCCCGGCGGCGCCGTTGACCGACTACACCGGGGAATACTTCAGCGAGGAGCTGGACGCGACGTACCGCGCACACGTGCGCAACGACTCGCTCGTGCTCGAGCACCGTCGGCACGGGACGATCCCGCTGACGCGACGGTGGGACGAGGACTTCGGGGCGGCCTGGCCCCTCAGGTCCGTGGCGTTCCGCCGCGACGGCGCCGGCCGCGTGACCGGCTTCGTGGTGAACGTGGACGAGCGGAGCCGCGATATCGTCTTCGCGAAAGTGCGCTAGGCACCGCCGGTCGCGGCGCAGGCCGCTGCGCGCAGGGCGACGACTCCGCCGTCAGCCGCCATCCGTGAACCGCGCAGTCGCCTGGCGCTCCCGGTTGACCGAGAGCTGCAATACGTCCGGACGGGCATAGTGCCCGACGGCGTCGAAGTTCTGCCGCTCCTCGCGCACGCGCGCGTGGTCCAGCGTCGCGACGATCACGCGCTCCTCGTCGGCGACTGGCGCCACCAGCCAGCTCCCATCCGGCGCCGCAATGCACGACCCCCCGTTGGCCATGACATCGTCCGCTCGCTCGCGCAGCAGCGTCGCGTGCGGCAGGTCGTCGGAAATGTCGCTCCGCCGCATCACGCCGCAGACTGAGATCACGTAGGACCGCCCCTCGCGCGCCATGAAGCGCGTGATGTCGGGCGTGTTGTGCATCCCCCCGGGCCAAATGGCGACGTGCAGGTCCTCGCCCTGCGCGTAGAGCGCGGTGCGGGCCAACGGCATCCAGTTCTCCCAGCAGTTGAGCCCCCCGACGGTGAACGCCCCCACACGGTGGGTGCGCAACCCGTGTCCGTCGCCCGGCGACCAGGAGAGCCGTTCCTCGTAGGTCGGCATGAGCTTGCGATGCACGGACACGACGCCCCCCGTGGCATCCACCTGCACCAAGGAGGCGTAGACGCTGTGCCCCCCGCGATCGCTCGGGCGCTCGATGCACCCGAGCACGACCGCGACCCCCAGCGCACGCGCGGCCTCGGTGACCGGGGCAAGATCCCCGCGCTCGACCTGCACGGCCTGGTCGAGGTAGTGCGCATGCAGCGCCTTCTGGAGCGGCGACTCGAAGCGCGCGCCATCGGTCCGCTCCAGCCAGAACGGATAGCCGGGGACCAGTGCCTCGCCAAAGGTCACGAGTTGCGCGCCAGCACTGGCGGCCGCCTCGAGCTGGGCCACGACCTTGGCGAGCGTACGGGTACGATCCAGCCAGATGGGGGCCATCTGGACCGCGGCCACGGTGAGCAGGTCGGACGAATCGCTGTGCATCGGGATTGGGCCTCGCGAGAGGGGCAGGTCGAGTCCCTGATCCTACTCCAGCGGCCGCAGCTTGCCGAGTATCGTCGGAAAGAACTCCGTCACGGTCGGATGGACGGGGAGCGCCTCCTTGAGCACGTCGTACGGTGCGTCGGCCGCCATCATGGCGCCGATCACCTGGACGACTTCGTCGCCCCGGATCCCGAGCAGGCTCGCTCCCACGAATCGACGCGACTCGGCATCGACGATCACCTTCATCACGCCGATCGTCTCACCCTCCTCCTTGGCGCGACTCACGTGCTCCATGGCGTGCTGCGCGACGAGGAAGCGCCGTCCGCTCGCGAGCAGCGCGCGCGCCTCGCCCTCGGTCATCCCGACGCGGCCGAGCGGCGGGTCGGTGTACAGGGCGTAGGTCGCGACGCGACCGTCGGCGCTACGCGCCCCGCCGAGGTGGTTGGCGAGGACGATCTCATGGTCCTGATAGCTGGTGTGCGTGAAGGCGCCGCGCTTGTTGATGTCGCCCAGCGCCCAGATCCCCGCCACGTTCGTCTCAAGCCGTCCATTGGTGGGAACGAAGCCGCGGTCGTCGACATGGACGCCGACGGTCTCGAGGCCAAGGTCATGCGTGTTGGGGATGCGTCCCGTCGCAATGAGCAGGTGCGAGCCCTGCACCCCGTGCGTGGCGCAGGCCCCATCCTCCCGCACCATGACGCGAATCTCGCCGATCGACGTTCCAGACGGTCCCCGCTCAACCCGCTCAACCCGCTCGACCGAGTGGCCCGTGAGGATCGCGACGCCCTCGTCGCGCAGCATCGTGGCGATGCGATCCGTGACGTCGGGATCCTCGCGCCCGGCAATCGCCGGCCCGGCCTCGATGATTGTGACCTCGCTTCCCAGCCGTCGGAAGATCTGCCCCAGCTCCAACCCGATATAGCTCCCGCCGACGATCACGAGGTGTCGCGGCTGCTCTCGCAGCTGCAAGATGGACTCGTTGGTGAGGGCGGTGACCTGGTCCAGGCCGGGGATCTCCGGGACGAAGGGTCGCGTCCCCGTATTGAGGTAGACGCGGCGCGCCCGGACGCGCCGGCCGCCGGCGCGCACCACGAAGTGCTCGCCGTCGCGTCCGTCCAGCGCGGCATACTCTTGGATGAAGGTCAGGCCATCGGCGCCGTCGATCCAGCGCTGCAGCCCGCTACGCGAGGAGCGAACGACGCCCTGGGTCCGTTCCATCACGGCGGCAAAGTCGACGGTGACCGGCCCCACCTGCACGCCGAAGTCTGCGGCTCGTCGCGCGAGGTGGGCAATACGGGCGCTCGCGCGGAGCGTCTTCGTCGGCGTGCATCCCACGTTGACGCAACTCCCGCCAGTGGTGCCACCTTCGAACACGGCCACCCGCTCGCCGCGTCCTGCCAGCGCGGTGGCCAGCGCGGGCGCCGCCTGCCCAGTCCCGATAATCGCCGCGTCGACCGTCAACGAGGTGCGACGGTCGGCGGTCACGCGGCCACCATCACGCGGCCACCATCACGCGGCCACCGTCACGCGGCCACCGTCACGCCGTTCCAGAACGCGACGCGACCTGCGACCTGCTCTGCTCCAGGCCGCGGGGCGGGATAGAACCAGACGGCGTTGTCGTTCCGGGCCCCGTCGACCTTCAACGAGTAGTAGTGGGCCTTCCCTTTCCAGTGGCAGTGGGAACGATGCGCGCTCTCGACCACGAACTCGCGACGCAACGTTTCTGCCGGGAAGTAGTGGTTGCCCTCGACCACCACCGTGTCATCGCTTTCCGCGATGAGGGTGCCGTTCCATGTAGCTTTCACGCGAACTCCACTGTCAGAATGAACCGGAAGCGCAGCAGCCCCCCGCTAGGCCGGGACGAGCCACGCCTCCCAGAACCAGTCGCGCTCGTCCGAATAGAGCGCCTCGATCCGGAAACCGCTCGACTCGGCCAGCGCCTCGAGCCGCGGCCGGTCGAACTTGTAGGAACACTCGGTATGGATCGTCTCGCCGAGGGCGAACCGGATCACCTCGCCGTCCATGCACACCTCGTGCGCGACGAGCGCCTCGAGGTGCATCTCGATCCGGCTGGCCGCGTCGTCGAAGAAGGCCCGATGCCGGAAGTTGTCGACGTTGAACTCGCCCCCGAACTCTCGGTTGAGGCGCGTGAGCAGGTTGCGGTTGAATGCGGCGGTGACGCCGGCACTATCGTTGTAGGCGGCGTGCAGCAGCCTGGGATCCTTGCGACGGTCGACGCCGAGGATGAGCCCGCCCTCTCGCCCGACGACATGTCGGACTCGGCGCAGGAACGCGGCCGCCTCGGCCGGGTGAAAGTTCCCGATCGTGGAGCCCGGGAAGAAGGCAACGCGCCGTGCACCGGGTGGCAGCGTCGGCAGCTCGAACGCCGCCGTGTAGTCGGCGTGGACCGGAAGGATGCGGAGACCGGGATACTGGCGCGCGCGCTCGCGGGACACGTCCAGCAGCTGCTCGCGTGAGATGTCGACCGGCACGTAGGCCACCGGGCGCTCGAGGCGATCGAGCAGGAAGCGCACCTTGACCCCGGCCCCACTGCCGTACTCGATCAAGGCGCACCCTGCGCCGGCGTGGGTCGCCAGCTCGGCGGCATGACGCGCCAGGATCGCGTGTTCCGTGCGGGTGGGATAGTACTCCGGGAGACAGCAGATCTCCTCGAACAGGCGCGCCCCCTCGGCGTCGTAAAAGAGGGCCGGGGAGATCGTCTTGACGCCCGCTCGCAGGCCGCGCAGCACGCTCGCGCGCAGCGTGGACGACGGGGCGTCGCTCACCCGGGCAAGCGTGCGATTCGTGGCCACCCCGGTCATGCGTCGGCCGCCAGGCGAATGCCGGTGAACTGCCAGCGCGCGTCGCTGGGAAAGAAGTTGCGATAGGTCAGGCGTGCGTGCGAGCGGGGTGTGGCACACGAGGCGCCGCGCAGGACCCACTGGTCGCACATCCACTTGCCGTTGTACTCGCCGATTGCTCCCGGCGAGGCACGGTAGCCGGGATATGCGACATAGGCGCTCTGCGTCCACTGCCACGCGTCGCCATACAGCTGCTGCATTCCCGCCTTGGCATCGGCCGACGGGTGATGCGCCCCGCGTTCCACGAACCGTCCCTCGACCGGGAAGTCACGGGCGACGGTCTCCCACTCAGCCTCCGTGGGCAGGCGATAGCCGGCCCAGCGGGCGAATGCATCGGCCTCGTAGTAGCTCACGTGTGTCACCGGGGCATCGGGGCTGATCGGCGCTGTGCCGGCAAGGGTGAACTCGTGCCACGCCCCGTCGTGATGCTCCCAATACAGCGGCGCCGTCCAGGCGCCCTCACGCGCCTCGCCCCACCCCTTGCTCATCCACAGCGCCGCCTGGCGATAGCCGCCGTCGGCGATGAAGGCGGCGTACTCCGCGTTGGTCACCAACCGGTGCGCGAGCGCGAAGGCATTCAGGTACACCTTGTGTTCGGGCCCCTCGTTGTCGAAGGCGAAGTCGCCTCCCGCGTGGCCGATCGTGCGGACGCCCTCGGCGACGTGCCGCCATCCCTGGATTGCAGCTGTCGGCACTGTGGCCCCGGCCGCGCGGAAGGTCGGACGCATCGGGTTGGTCCAGAAGACGTGCTTGATGTCGGTCAGGAGCAGTTCCTGGTGCTGCTGCTCATGGTGCAAGCCGAGTTCGAGGATCGCCCAGGCGGGATGCTCGACGTCGTCGCCGATCCGGGCACACAGGGCGAGCACCGCGTCGTCGACGTACCGTCGGTAGTCGTACACCTCGCGCACCGTGGGCCGCGTGACTAGCCCACGCTGCGCCCGGCAATGCCGCTCGCCGGCCTGCACGTAGTAGGAATTGAACAGGAAGGCGTAGCGCGGGTTGAGCGCCACGTATTCGTCAACGTGCGGCGCCAGCAGGAAGGTCTCGAAGAACCACGACGTGTGCGCCAGGTGCCACTTGGTGGGGCTCACGTCGGCCATGCTGCTGACGACGTAGTCCTCGACCTCGAGCGGGGCACAGAGCCCCTCGGTCGCCGCGCGCACCGCGAAAAAGCGCTCGGCGAGCGACCGCGAGGGTGCCGATTCGACTGGGGTAACCGTTGCAGAAGTCATGGCGTATGTTCGGTTCACGGGTGGGGTCACGACGTGCCATGTCGTTTGCCCCGCGGCGTTGCTTTCGGATCAAGCCTCCGATCCTTGAGAAATCCCCTGGCCGGGCACAAGGTTCCCCCACCGGCCAGTCCTGCGTCATTCCGACCGCATCGCCACTCATGTCACTCGCCCTCGACGCGGAGTCCTTGCGCCACGCGTATGCCGGCGTCACCGCGCTGCGGGGCGTGAGCGTCAGCGTGCGGCCCGGCGAGCTACTCGCGGTCGTTGGTGAGAGCGGGTCCGGCAAGACCACCCTGCTGCGCGCCTTCAATCGAATGGTCGAGCCACAGTCGGGGACGGTCCGCATCGGTGGGGAGAACGTGCGCGGCATAGCGCCTGAGCAGCTGCGCCGACGCATCGGCTACGTCCCCCAGCTGGGCGGCCTATTGCCGCACTGGACCGTTCGCCGCAACGTCGCGCTCGTGCCCCGGCTCATCAAGGCCGCGTCGCCAGACGCGGCAGCGCGCGAGGCGCTCGCCCTCGTCGGCCTCCCGGCCGAGCAGTATGGGGATCGCTTTCCGCACGAGCTCTCGGGCGGCCAGCGCCAGCGGGTCGCGCTGGCGCGGGCGCTGGCCGCGCGCCAGGAAGTCGTCCTGCTCGACGAGCCGTTCGGTGCCCTCGACGCGATTTCCCGGAGCGAGGTGCACGATGCATTCGCCAGCATTCGGCGCGAGCTGCGATTCACCGCAATCCTCGTCACCCACGACCTGTCGGAGGCCGCACGGCTCGCCGACTCGATCGCGGTCATGCGCGACGGACTCATCGAGCAGGTGGGGAGCGCGCACCGCTTGCGCGAGCAACCCGCTACACCGTACGTCGCGGCGCTGCTCGCGCGAGCCATGGCGGCCGGTGCTGCGCTGGTGACCGCATGAGCGTCGCACGCGTAGTGTGCGCCTGGCGGGCGGGGCGGGCGGGGCGGGCAACGCTCGCGGCCCTCGCATTCGCGACGGGCGCTGCGGTGCCAGCGCTCAGCGAGCTCGCCGCGCAGGATTCGCGGGATCGTGCGCGGGATGCTCCGCCAGTGGTCGTGGCCAGCAAGCCGTTCGGCGAGTCCTACCTGCTGGCCGAGATGTTCGCGCAGCTGCTCGAGTCGGCCGGGCTCGCCGTCACGCGTCGACCTGGGCTCGGGGCGACGGAGATCGCCTTTACCGCGTTGCGCACCGATGCGATCGACGTCTATCCGGAGTACACCGGCACGGGGTTGGTAGCGGTGCTGCGCGACAGCGTGACCGAGGCCATGCGGCGTGATCCGCGGCTGGCGTTCGACCGGGTCTCGCGCGAGTTCCCGGCGAGGTTCGGCGTACGCTGGCTTCCGCCGCTCGGCTTCCAGAACGGATACGCCATTGCGGTGCGGCGGGAGACCGCCGAGCGATTGCAGCTGCGGACCCTGAGCGACGTGGCGCGGCGCGGGCGCGACCTCAGGGCCGGCTTCACCAGCGACTTCATCGGGCGTGGCGACGGATTCGCCGGACTGGCCTCGGCGTACGGCTTGGCGTTCAAGTCCGTACGCCCCCTGGCGCCGGCGGTGAAGTACGAAGCGCTCGCGACTGCGAGCGTCGACATCATCGACGGCTACTCGACCGACGGGCTGCTGGCCAAGTTCGACCTCGTGGCCCTGGACGACGACCTGCACTTCTTTCCGCCGTACGAGGCAGCGGCGCTCGTCTCGCCCAGGCTGTCGCGCGAGCGCCCCGATGCGATCGCCGCGCTCGCGCGCCTGAGCGGCCGCCTCACCGAGGCCGACGTGCGAGAGTGGAACCGGCGCGTCGAGGTGGTGCGCGAGCCGGTCGCCACCGTGGCACGCGACGCCCTGGCCTCGCTCGCCCTCGCGGCACCGGGCGCGACGGATCTGGATGGGCCGGTGGCGGAGGGCACGCGTGGTGGCGCAGGCTTCGCCGAGTTCTTCTGGGCCCGGCGACTGGAAACGTTGCGTCTGGCGGGCGAGCACTCGGTGCTGGTGCTGGTGGCGCTGGCGGCGGCGATCCTGCTCGCGGTTCCGCTCGGGGTGGTGCTGGCTCGCGTCCCCGGCATCGCCGAGGGGGTGATGCAGGTCCTCGGGGTGCTGCAGACGATTCCCAGCATCGCGCTGCTCGCCTTCATGATCCCACTGCTCGGGATCGGCGCGCGTCCCGCGCTGGTCGCGCTCTGGCTGTACGCGCTCCTGCCGATCGTGCGGGCGACCTACACCGGCGTGCACCACGCCGACCCCGATGCCGTTGGTGCGGCCGAGGCGTTAGGCACCACCGCGTGGCAGCGCCTGTGGTGGGTGCAGGTCCCGCTGGCGGCACCGGTGGTGCTCGCCGGCGTGCGCACGGCGGCCGTCATCACGGTGGGCGCGGCAACGCTGGCGGCGTTCATCGGGGCGGGCGGGCTGGGAGAACCGATCGTGACGGGACTCGGACTGGCGGACACGCGCCTCGTCCTGTCCGGCGCCATCCCCGCAGCGCTGCTCGCCGTGATCGTCGACCTCGCGCTGGCCGGGGTGGAACGTGTGGTGGGGCCGGCGCACCGGCGCGCTCGACGCCCGCAGAGCGCCGATTGAACGCCGATTGAACGCCGGTTGAACGCCGGTTGAACGCCGATTGAACGCCGGGTAGGCGGTCACTCTCCGACCTGCGCGTTACGGTGTCTGAGGGGTGGCAGGATCGTTGACACGATAGCGAAGCCGCGCCACCACTCCTTCGGCGCGCAGGTCCGCCTCTTCCGCGGCCATGCCGCCGATCTGCCGTACGGTGGCCCCGCGTGTCAGCGCCTCGGCCAGCAAGGCGTCGGCGTCGCGCGGACGCTGTTCCACGAACCGTGGGCTGAGCAGCAGCGTCGCGACCCCGTCGCGGGCCACGGCGGCTCGAGTGGCGGCAAGTCCGGCCACCCCGCGGCCGCGCGACCCGTGCGCCTCGAGGATTTCCCGCACCACGTCTCGGTCGCGCTGCGCCTCATGCGCGGCGACGACGCCGGCCACCGCACGGGCCACCTCGGCGTCAGCGGCGTTCACGTCAAACGGGGTCAACGTGATGGTCCGCCAGGTGTGGGCGCGCGGGACAGCGGCACTCGCGGCGGCCACGGCGCGTGCAGTCCCTGCGATGACGATCCACCCCTCGGGGTCGGCGATCGCGTCGGCGTGGCGCATGGCCTCGTCATAGAGCTGGTGCCGAGCCGCGAGGTGCAACCGTTCCGACTGATCGGTCGCCGTGCCCCCGCGCGTCCCTGCGTGGAACGGGCCAAGCGCCGATCCCGTGCGCCGCTCGACCTCTGAGGAGGTGTCGGTAGCCAGCATCTCGACAGGCTCCAGCCGCCCGGGCGCCAGGAACCGGTGGAGGTGGACTCGACGCGCATCGACCACGAGCACCGCCGCGGCCGGGCCTAACGACACGTCGCGCAGCAATGGCGCCAGATGCGCGCCTTGCTGCCATACCGCGCCAGTGCGAACCGGCATCGCCGTCACGCCGGCATGCAGCACGCCCTCCGTCGAGGCAAAGACCACGAACCCCGGGGCACTTGCCTCGGGCGCATGCGCGTCGCGCCATTCGTCGAACCGGGCCAGGGCGGTATCGAGGGCCAGCCGTTCCTCTCCGCTCGCGACCACATGTTGCAGGCGCAGGTTGTCCAGCTCGCGCTCCACGGCATGCACCCACGGCCGTGCGTGCACCGCCTGGCGGCCCGCATCGTCGAGGGTGCTGCGTGGGGTGAAATAGACGCTCAGGACATCGCACTCGCGGTACGTCAGCGCGAGCTGCCGCATGTCTCGCTGGCTCAACAACCGAACCTCCTGCAGGTCGGGACGAAGGGAGCTGGGAACGGGGCACGTCGGCCGGGCGCAGGCGCCCACGACACGCGGACCCTCGTCTGTCCCTTGCATCCTAGTCGAGAGGATTTCCCGCTTCCGTCGGGAGCTTCGCACGTCTTCGGCCGCAGTTTCCCCCGCAGCGCGCTCCGCATCACGCTGTCCACTCTCAGC
The DNA here is from genome assembly GCA_016704465.1 of Gemmatimonadota bacterium. Taxonomy (GTDB): domain Bacteria; phylum Gemmatimonadota; class Gemmatimonadetes; order Gemmatimonadales; family Gemmatimonadaceae; genus SCN-70-22. Next base: position 300,214 of record JADJAD010000001.1, read on the forward strand.
CATTCCCCTCTTGTCTTGGCGCGGTGCGTCTGGCCCACCTTCACAGGTCGACGCAGCGGTGGATGCATGCGACGACCCACGCGCGGCGTCGCGTCGAGACGCGACGAGGCGCGGGTCCGCCTTTCCCTGATTGCGACGCACCAGGGGAACCCGCATCCTGCCTGTTCGTCCCCGGCGTTGCGCACTGTGGTCGCCGCCCGTGACGCACTGGGGTTCGTTAGGCGCGACACAGGAGTGAGTCATGTCCCACGTACAGATCCACTGCGATGCGGATGGAGAACGCACCCACCCCGTCTTCCGCGAGCTCGCGGATCGCCTCGACGCCGTGCGCATGCTGGCCTTCGACCGCTTCTCGAAACGCGGCACGCAGCCCGGGAGCGATCTCGACGACTGGATTGCCGCCGAGCGCGAGGTGATGGGCTGGCCCGCCGCCGAACTCAAGGAGCACGAGGGCGCCTACGAGGTGGATGTCACCCTGCCCGGCTTCGACCCCAAGGACGTGGAGGTCACCGCCACGCCGAATGAGGTCGTCATCCACGCCACGGTCTCGACCGAACGGTCGGGAAAGGATGAGACGGTGATCTGGAGCGAATTCGGGCGAAATGAGGTCTATCGTCGCTTCGATCTGCCAACGTCGGTCAACGCCGACCAGATCACCGCCAGCCTGGACAACGGCATCCTGCGCGTGATGGCGCCGAAGCTGGTACCGAGTCCGTCGAAGCAGACCGACGCCACCGCCGCCGCATCGCCCGCGTAGAGTCGCCCGCGTAGAGTCGCCCGCGTAGAGTCGCCCGCGTAGAGTCGCCCGCGTAGAGTCGCCCGCGTAGAGTCGCCCGCGTAGAGTCGCCCGCGTAGAGTCGCCCGCGACTCTCGGGGTCGCTGGGTGATCCGCTGCCACCGTCCGTCGCGCGCACGGGACACACCTCCCGTGCGCGCGTTCGTGTGCCGTGGACGTGCGTGCCGTGGACGTGCGTGCCGAGGACGTGCGTGCCGTGGACGTGCGTGCCGTGGACGTGCGTTCCGTGTACCCTTCGTACCGCCTGCTCGACCCTCCCGGTAGCTTTCACGCGCCGTCCCTACGCGCCGACGCCCTTCAACCAGTGCGCCCGACGCTTCCCACATCTCGCTCGGTCATGCGGATTCGCCTCTCTCCTCTCGCCCTCCTGTTCGCGCTGGGCTGCGCTTCGGCACCCCAGACGATCGCGCCAGCGCCGACGCCCGAGCCGAACACCCAATCGGTGGTGGCGGCACCGGTGTCGCCGACCGCTCCCCCTTCGGCACCGATCAGCGAGGCGCCCGACGACTGGCAGCTGCTCGACCTCTCGGCAGATCGTGTCCCCGGCATCGGCGCCCGTCGTGCCGAGCGCGAGTTGCTCGCCAACCGGGCACCGGCGCGCACCATCGTGGTGGCCGTGATCGACGGGGGTGTCGACACCGCCCACGTCGACCTGCGCGCCAACCTGTGGCGCAATCCGGGAGAGGTGGCCGGCAATGCCAAGGACGATGACGGCAACGGCTACTCGGACGACACCTACGGCTGGAACTTCCTCGGTGCCCCCACGGGCGAGAACGTGGACTGGGATACGCTCGAGCTCACGCGGGAGCATGTGCGGTGCATGCGGAGCGGCACGGCGGCGGATTCGGCTGCGCGGGCACAGTGCGCCGACGTCGCGCGCGACTTCGAGGCAAAGCGCGCCGAGCTGCAGCAGACGGCGATGCAGATCCAGATGATCGACGGCACGTACACCCGAACCGTGAACATCCTCGGGACGGTCCTGCCGGCCGATTCGCTGACCTCGGCGCGGGTCACGGCGTTGAAGCCGGCCAACGACAGCGTGCGCGCGGCCCGCGATCTCTTCCTGCGCATGGCGGCGAGCGGCATTGATGGCACCGCGCTCGCCGATGCACGCAAGGACGTGACCGGGCGGCTCGAGTACGGACTCAACGTCGACTTCACCCCGCGGACCATCGTCGGGGATGACCCGGCGAACCTGACTGAGCGCCGGTACGGCAATCGTGACGTGACCGGCCCCGATGCCAAGCATGGCTCCCACGTCGCCGGTATCATCGGCGCCGTGCGGGGGAACGACACCGGCATCGACGGCGTGGCCCGGACCGTGAAGCTGATGGTCGTGCGGGCCGTCCCGAACGGCGACGAACACGACAAGGACATCGCCAGCGCGATCCGCTACGCCGTCGACAATGGCGCGCAGATCATCAACATGAGCTTCGGCAAGGACTATTCACCCCACAAGGCGGCGGTCGACGACGCCGTGCGCTACGCCGATGCGCGCGGGGTGCTGATGATTCATGCCTCCGGGAACGACGGGAAGAACCTCGCCGAGGTGAAGAACTTCCCCACGCCCGTCTACCTCGACGGCACGCGCGCCGTGAACTGGATCGAGGTCGGTGCCTCGTCGTGGAAGGGGGGGGCAGCGCTCGCCGCCCCGTTCTCCAACTACGGCAAGGCGCAGGTCGACGTCTTTGCTCCCGGCGTCGACATCCTGTCCACGGTGCTCGGCGGTGGCTACGGGCGCGAGAGCGGGACGAGCATGGCGGCGCCGGTGGTCTCCGGCCTGGCCGCCGTCCTGATGAGCTACTTCCCGACGCTGACCGCCGCCGACGTGAAGCAGGTCATCCTCGAGTCCTCGACTCGGTATGCCGATACGATGGTCGTTCGCCCGGGCACCGATGGTGAGCAGGTCCCGTTCGGGTCACTCTCGTCCACCGGCGGCGTCGTGAACCTGTACGCGGCGGTGAAGGCCGCGTTGGCCAGGAGCGGCGCGGTGCAGTAGCGGCGGTGCAGTGGCAGCGGTGCTGTACCAGCGCTCGCCGCTGCGGTCTCGCGCCTAACGGCTGCCTGTCGCCCGGCGATCGTCCTGCATCTCGCTGACCAGCACCTTGCGCGCCTCGGAGATGATGGTCCGCGTCTTGTCACGCAGCGCGGCAATGTCGTCGAGCGTGAGCCCGGTGGTCTCGATGGGTGGGAGGACCTTGACGCGCGCGCGGGACCGCTGGAAGCGGAAGGTCCCCTTGGCCATGCAGCTGCGCGTGCCGGCCACGACGATCGGGAGGATCGGGACGCCCGCCTCGAGGGCGAGCCGGAACGCCCCATCCTTGAACGGGAGCAGCTCACCGTCGCGCGACCGCGTCCCCTCGGGAAAGATCATGACGCTGACCCGCTTGCGCAGGCGGTCGCGCGCCTGGTTCATGGCCTGGATCGTACTGGAACGTTCGCCACGCCGAATCTCGATGTCGCCCGCCATCCGCATCATCCACCCCATGCAGGGGATCTTGAACATCGTGTCCTTCGACAGCCACTTCATCTCCCACGGCAGGTGCGAGATGAGGAAGATGTCGGCGTATGACTCGTGGTTGGATACCGCGACATAGGGACGGCGCGGGTCGCGAATGAAGTCGCCCGACGTCTCGAACCGCCAGAGCGGATTGAGCTTGACCGACGTCACCCCGATCAGCCGGAAGAGTCGCCCGGCGGCGTAGCGGCCCTTGTCGAAGGGCGCCGTGACGCAATAGACGAGAAAGACGAGCGGCGTGCCGACGATGACCAGCAGAACGGTCGCGGTCCACGCCCACGCGTTGAGCAGTTGTGCCACGGAATATCCAGGACCGGAAGTGGAGCGAGCGGCCGACCCGGGCACAGCCGTTGCCCGAACGTCGACCACTGGCAAAGCTAACTGTCACTCGCCTCCCGGTCACGCTTCCCCGACTGCTTCGCGGACCGGGTCCGGACTCGGTCACTCCAACCCGAGGCCAGGGCGACCGTGCGATGAGGCCCCGACGCACCACGAACCGCGACGGGCCGTGGTGCCGTCGCAGGGCGCCGGCGCAGGGCGCCGACGCCGCGCTTGCGGGTCTTGCAACCAGCGCTAGTGCGCCACCCCGAGATACGGGAACGTCGTCCGGAACGGGACGTCGTTGGCCGGGACGTTGTCGGTCGTGAGCCCAGGGGTGACGTTGTTCGTGTTGCCGAGCAGGTCGCCGAAGATCGCGCCGAGTCCGATGTCCACGACATCGTCGTTCAACGTGCGACCGCCGTAGCCGCCGAAGACCCAGCTGAGCCAGAAGACCGGGGTTCCGTCGCGCTTGGGATAGATCAGCAGCTTGTCGGGGAGCAGGGCGCCGGCAATGGCGGCTGCGTACGCGTTGTCGCGGCCGGCCACGCCGGTGACGAAGGCACTGACGTCGGCGCTGTGCGTCGAGACATCGGTGCTCGGGTTCCCCTTGTTGTACAGCTCGTGACGCGCCTTGACGACGGTCACCTCACTGACGAGGGGATTTGCCAGGCGCTCGATCTGTTCGTAGACTCGGCGCCCGTCGGCGTTGACCGCCGCATTGGTGCTGGCGGCGTCGGTGGCGCGGGGGAGTCCGGTGCTGTCCGTGTCAGAGCAGGCGGCCGCCAGCGAGAGCGCGGTCACGCCCACGACCCGGAGAAGAGTGGTTCGCATGTGTGTGTGTGCCTCGAGTGAGAGTGGGTGCCTAACGGCTCGTGGTGGCCCAGATGCCGATCGCCGGATCGGTCGCAGCGTTGGCGGGGAGCAGCATGTCCTCGGGCAGCTCGATCACGATGCCCAGCGCGTTGAAGCCGCGCAGGAAGTCCTTGCCCGGGTTCCGGAAGGAGGTCGCCGGATCGGGGAACTTCGACAGCGGGCCGCGCGACGGACGCCGGTCGGGGACGATGCGGAAGAACTGCTGGAGGTCGATGAAGAACGGATCATCGAACAGCCCGGCGTACAGCTGGATCCCCGATGACGTCCCCACCATACTGTTGGTCATGCCGCGCAGCGTTGGCTCCTGCTTCACGTAGCTGTTGAAGCTCCCCACCTGCGTCGGCTCCACCGGCCCGAACAGCTCGACCTGCTGGTTGCGTCCCTTGCCGCGGAACCGCAGCTGGAAGACCAGGTCCTCGAGATTGTCGCCGTCGTTGTCCACCTTGACCTGGTACAGCACGTTCGGATCGAAGCCGATCGTGGCCGACTGCGAGGGCGTCACCGGCGACGCCGTGGTGACCGCGAGGACGAGGCGGTCGGAGGTGACGCCGGGAAAGGCGTACACATCGTTGATGTCCGGCAACTGCGCGATCTCGACTTCGGGGGTGTCCTGGTGGTCGGAGGCACGCAAGGCGCCGGCAACTCCGACGGCACCTGCGGCTGCGAGGGCCAGCGCGAACGCCATTCGACGTGACGCGAAGGTCTTGAATCGTGACATGGGCTCTCTCCTTGAGGAGTCGTGTGCGGGAACTACGCCGCATCTGCAGAATCGGATTGGTCCCCGATCGCACGACGTCGTACTCGGCTGGCAACCCCCGCTTGGAGTGGCCCCGTGAGTTGCGCATTGACCAGCGAGCAGGAGCGGAACACCTTCCGCCCGTTCACCCGTCACTTCGCCACTGCTCGAGAGGTCCGGCTCGTGGTCACACCATCATCGTCCGTCGTCGCACCCGCCGTCGACACCGTTCCGGGCGTCCTGTCGGTCGCCATGCGTCCGCGCGTCGTCCGGCGGGCGCTGCGCTACCTGGTGATCGTGGGGACGATCCTCATCAGCATAAACCACGGCGACGCCATCCTCCGTGGCGATGTGACAACACCGCGCGTGCTGCGCATGCTGCTGACCTGCCTGGTGCCATACTGCGTCTCGACCGCCTCGAGCGTGGAGGCGGTCCGCGCGCTGGCCCGCGATCGGCTTCGGGAGCAGCGCGCGCGACACGCCGGGGCATACCAATGAAGGGGCCCGCACGACGACGTGGGGTGAACGCGCACTGGTCGGCAATCCAGATGGCGACATGTGGCGTAGGTATGGCATGCATCGGCACAGTCGATCAGTCGGCTGCGCCATCGCCCCGACCTCGCAGCGCCGCCGGAGTATCACGTGCCCGTCTCTCGCCCCAACATTCCTCGTCTCGCGCGTGGTGTCGCGCGTTCTCTGTCGCGTTGTGTCGCGCGTGCCGCCGGCATCGGTCTCGCCGTCATGGGTGTCGCCGCCTCGGTGGTTCCGAGCGCGAGCGCCTGGGCGCAGGGCGACAGTGTCAGGACCGACGTGCAGGATTCGTCACGCGTGCGCGCGCTGCAGGGTGTCCGGGTGATCGGGCGCGTCGATGAGCTGCGTGGCGTCGCCTCCACGGCGTCGCAGGGACGCGTCGGAGCGGCCGACCTGCGCCTGCGACCGCTCATGCGTGAGGGCGAGCTGCTCGAGACGGTGCCGGGCGTGATCGTCACGCAGCACTCCGGCGACGGCAAGTCCAACCAGCTGTTCGTGCGCGGCTTCAACCTGGATCATGGCACGGACTTCCAGACCCGGGTGGAAGGGATGCCGGTGAACATGGCCTCGCACGCGCACGGCCAGGGATACACGGACCTGAACTTTTTGATTCCCGAGTTTGTCGACCACATCGACTATCGACTCGGAGCCTACCACGCGGCCATCGGTGACTTCGGCAGCGCGGGCGGCGCCGAGTTCGAGCTGCGGAAGCGCCTGGACCGACCGTTCTTCTCGCTGGGCGCGGGGGCGTACGGCTATTCGCGCGCGGTCGCGGGGACCTCACTAACTTTGGGAAGCGGCGAGTTCATGCTCGGCGGCGAAGCCAAGTCGTACGACGGTCCGTGGCAGGTGAGCCAGCGCCTGCGGAAGTTCAGCGGCATTGCCCGCTACTCTGCCGATCGTGGGGCGTCCCGGTTCTCCCTGCTGGGCCTGGCGTATCGCAACGGCTGGGCCGCCTCCGACCAGGTGCCCGCACGGGCCGTGAATGGGGGCACCATCGGCCGGTTCGGTCAGGTGGACCCGACGCTGGGCGGCGAGTCCTCTCGATACTCGCTCGCTGCGAGCTGGCACCGGGTCGGCGGCTCGGCCATCCAGGCCGTGCAGCTGTACGGCATCGCGTCGGCGCTCGACCTGTACTCCAACTTCACGTACTTCCTGTCCGATGCCGACGGCGGCGACCAGTTCAACCAGCGGGAGGGGCGCGTGACCCTCGGGACCAACCTTTCGCACCGGCAGCAGCTCACCGCGCGAGGCGTCGAGCACACCCTGGCGATCGGCCTGCAGCATCGCACCGACCTGGTGGACGACATCGGGCTGCACCACACGCGCGCACGCGTGCGCAGCGCCACGGTGCGCGAGGACGACGTCAGCCAGAGCAGCACCGGCCTGTTCGCCGAGGTGGAGTCGCGCTGGACGCCACGCTTTCGCTCGGTGCTCGGACTCCGCGGCGACGCGTTCGCGTTCGATGTGGACAGCCGGCTCCCCGCAAACTCCGGACAGCGCCGTGCCGGGATCATGAGCCCGAAGCTCTCGTTCGCCTTCGCCCCCTCTTCCACATCCGAGCTGTACCTGAGCGGCGGATTCGGCTTCCACAGCAATGATGCACGTGGTGCCACCATCACGGTCGATCCGGTCTCCGGCGGCGCCGCGGCGCAGGTCGATCCGCTCGTGCGGTCGCGCGGCGGAGAGGTGGGCATCCGCCTCTCACCCGGTCCACAGTGGCGTTCGACCGTGGCACTGTGGGCGCTGGATCTCGACAGCGAGTTGCTGTTCGTCGGCGACGGTGGCACCACCGAGCCGACCGGCGCCAGTCGTCGTGCTGGCCTGACCATCGCCAACTTCTACCGCCCGACCTCGCAGCTGTCGGTGGACGCCGACGTGTCGGTGTCACGCGCGCGGCTGCGCAGTGTGGCCCCGGGCGAGGACCGCATCCCGGGCGCGCTGGAGCACGTCGTCGCCGCCGGCGTCACGTGGACGACCGCGGCCGATCGCGCCTTCGCGACCCTGCGCCTGCGCCACTTCGGTGCGTATCCGCTGCTCGAGGACGATCGGGTGCGGGCGTCGCCGACCACGCTGGTCAACGCCAGCGCCGGGCTGCGGGTGGGTGGGGTGCGGGTGCAGGTGAGCGTGCTGAACGTCCTGGGGTCGCGGGCCAATGACATCCAGTACTACTATGCCTCGCGGCTACCGGGGGAGCCGGCTGGTGGCATCGGAGACGTCCATTCCCATCCGGTGGAGCCGCGGCAGTTGCGCCTGGCGCTCGTGCGCGGGCTGTAGCGCCGGCCGACGCGCCCTACTTCTTGCGGCGAGCCCTCGCCACGACGAGCCCAGCGACCACGGTCGCCGCCGCGACAGCCACCGCCACCCGCTTCTGCTTCTTCTTGCGCGCCGCCTCTTTCCCCGTCACCCGCTCCGCCACCTGCTTCGCCACGATTCCCGCCTGCGCACCCGCCGCCTTCGCAGTCCTCACCGCCAGGCGCGCCGTCTTCACCGCTTGCACGGCGGTTACGGCTGCAACGGCCGCGGTCCTCACGGTCTTGCGGGCAGATTTCTTGATGTTGGCCATGTGATCTCCTGTCGTGCGGGTCATGCAACGCGCCGCCTGATCCGCGGGGTCGTGAGGCACCTTGAGTGCGCGCGCGTGCGGGACGCGTAGCGGCCTGAATGATACACCGCCGCGTCGCGGTGTGCCGTCCGGTCATGGCTGCGAGTCCGCGGGACCTCCTCGGCGGCGCCGGGTGGTGAGCCGACATCGGCCGGTCGCCTCCTCACAGGTCGGTGGGAGCGACCCGACCCTCGTTGTCATCGGCCGCGACACCCACCGACGCCATGAAGGCATCGTAGACGTCCGGTCGCCACCAGGCGTGGCTCTCCCGCACGATCTCGAGGGCGCGCTCCCGCGACATCGCCGCCCGGTAGCTGCGGCTGCTCGTTAGGGCATCGAAGACGTCGGCGATGCAGATGATCTGGGCATTTATGGGAATCTCGTCCCCCTCCAACCCATCCGGATAGCCGCCACCGCAGTGCTTCTCGTGGTGCCAGCGGATCATGGGCTTGATGTCCCACGGGAAGTCGATGTCCGCCAGCAGCTCGAACCCCTCGCCGGGGTGCCGCTTCATGACCGCGAACTCCTCGTCCGTGAGGCGTCCCGGCTTGTTGAGGATCTCGTGCGGCGTGTGGATCTTGCCCACGTCGTGCAGGTACGCCCCGAGCCGGATGGTCGTCTGCTCATCCTGATCCATCCCGAGGGCCTCGGCCACCGCCACCGCGTAGCTGGCCACCCGTTCGCAGTGACCGTGCGTGTAGCTGTCGGCCGATTCGATCGACTGGCCCCATTCGCGCACGATCGAGAGGAAGGTCCCTTCCAGGTCGTCGAGACGCGACGACACGTCGACCAGGTCCGTCCGGGCATCGAGGCGACGGAAGAGCCGCTGCGACACGTTCAGGTGGCGCAGCGCGTCCTGGTTGCGGCGCAGCTGGCGGTAGAGCAGCGCCAGTTCGCGAGCCGCCTCTGCCTCCTCGAGGATCGCGCCTGCCGACCGTGCCATCGTCAACGCGGCCTGCAGCCGGGACTCGGCGAGCGAAAATCGCTCCGTGACCCGATAGACCGCCCCGATCACCCGATAGGCGTCGGCCTGGTGCCGGACGATCCCCAGCGAGCTGAAGATGCGCAGCGCCTCCGTCGCCACGCGGGACGCCTGGTCGAAGTGCCTCAGGGCGAGGTGCACCTCGGTGTGGCTGAGCAGGGCCAGCCCGCGCAGGTGCACGTCACCCAGTCGCGTGGTGATCTCGATGCTCTGGCGAAAACGCTCGTCCGCCTCGTCCCACCGCTTGCGATCGGCGCTCAGGATCCCGAGGCTGTTGAACACCATGGCCGCGCCACGCTCATCGCCGCAGCAGGCGAAGGCATCGAGCGCGTCCACGTAGTGCTGCTCGGCGTCGTCCAGTTCCCCCTGAATGTTGGCAATGATCCCGAGGTTCTGGCGGATGCGTCCGCGCAGCGCGTGATCGACCGCAGGCGACTGCAGCGCCCGCATGAACGTCTCACGGGCGGTGTCGAACGCGCCGTCGGCCAGGTCGAACGCCGCCAGTGTGTTGAGCGCCTGCGCCGCCAGCAGCCCCAGCCCTGCGACTTCGGCCGCGACGTGACTCTGCCGGCACAACCGGCGGGCCTCGTCCGACTCGGAGCGCCGGTGCCTGGCGATCGCGAGCCGCCGCAGCGCATCGGCCCGGCTCCGGTGGTCCCGCTCCGGTACCGACTCGACGATGGCTCGCTCGTAGCCCACGATCGCCTCGTCGAGACGCCCCGCAACGTCGGCATCGATCGCGTCCAGCAGCGCCGCCATGGCGATGCCGCTGGCGCGATGCGGTCCCGGGGTTTCAAGCCGTTGATAGAGCGAGGCGGTCACGCACACAAGACCAGCGAAGTAGCCCTCATGTAACCGCTGGCGCTCGCCCGCCTGGATTAGACCGATTTTACCCTCGCCTTCTCCGCGAAAAGGCAGATCCCCCCACCCTCTTTCGAGGATGGGGGGACTCGGCCCTCTCACGGCATTCCGGACAGCTTCAGTACGCGATCATGTAGCTGGAGAAGTGATCGATCGTGCCGACCACCTTGTCTTCGACCTTGCTGTTCTTGGACGGCGGCAGCTCGAGGATCTGCAGCGACTCGTTTACGTAGGCCAGCCGGTAGCGTTCGCCGGTACCGAGCAGCGTCGGGAGCAGGCAGTGGCCGTAGTCCAGCGTCAGCTCGGCGGACTTCTTGAAGTTCAGGCCGTGCGGACCGAAGACGACCTGCACCAGGGACCCCATCGGCGCCGTGCCGACAATGAGCTCGTCCTCGTCGAGCGCGCCGGCCGGAATCACCAGCTTGTGTGATCCGATGCGCAGCGTTCCGCCATCCGGACCGATGACTTCGGCTTCGACCTCGAGGCCGAGCGGTTCGCACTGCAGGAGTTCGAGAGAAGCGAACTTGTCCAGCTTGCGCTGCAGCTTGAGGTCCTTCTTGAAGGCCTTCCAGGCGTCCTTGTCGAGGCGGAGCTGCGCCTTCAGGAGTTCCTTGTCGAGCTTGGCCGCAGTCTTGATGCTATCGCGGATCGCCTCGAGCGAGTCCTTTCGGGCCTCTTTCGCCGCCTTTTTGGCGATCTGTTCGGGCGACTTCCCGAGCGAGACGGCATCGCTCGACGGGAGCATCGTGGGGGCGGTCGGCGGCGCATCAATCGAACAGGCCGCGAGCAGCACGACGGCGACGAGCGAGCAGGCCGAGGTGGAGAGAAGCTTCTTCATGACGTGCCGTCCTTTCGGGAATGCGAGAGAGGTGATCGACGGGAGGCGTTGGTTGGCGCTCCCGGACTCCTCTATGGCAACCCGCGTACCCGCAACGACTTGTGATCTTTGCCCACCTCGAGATCTGCGTGGTCCTTTTGACCGAACCTCGGTCATTCAGTCAGAAATTGGGGTCTGAAACCGCCTCCTTCCCGCCTCGCCGTCGGACACATAGTCCCAGAGAAATTTCGGCACTTCTCTCGTCGAGCGATCGACCGCCGCCGTCCAACCCGTCCCGCAGTGATGTGGACCACCCGCAGACGTTGCGTTCTGCCCGCACCATTGCGCAAAACCCACGGGTCGCGGCGGCTCTGCCCGGTGCGGCTACTCTATCACCGCTTCCATCGCAGCGCCTCGATCTCGTCGAGGGCCTGCGCCGCCGGCCGCCCGAGACCCGAGGCGTCGTCGCGACATCTACCGACGTCCCGCTCCATCGCTGGCGGCCAGCGACCCTTTATCGGCCTGATGCACCGGGAAAAGCAACACCCCTACCCTCTCGCGAGGATAGGGGCATGCCACGCACTCCCGGCAGGTGGAACAGCGTCAGTAGGCGATCATGTAGCTGGAGAAGTGATCGATCTGTCCAGTCACCTTCGACGCGGGCCGGTTGTCGATCGACGGCGGGAGCTCGAGGATGTTCATCCCACTCCCGACGTAGGCGACTCGGAACTGCGCGTTGCCAGGCGGCGCGCAGTGCGAGTAGCTCATGGTCAGCTGGGCAGGCTGGCTGAACGTCAAGCCGTGGGGGGCGAACTGCACCCGCACCAGGGAGCCCATGGGTACGGTGGCAATGATCAGTTGGTACTGGGACAGCGCGTTCGCAGGGATCACCAGCTTGTGCGGCCCCACCCACAGCGTACCTCCCGCGGGTCCGATGACTCCCGCTGCGAGGTAGAACTGTAGCGGTGAGCAGCGCAGCAGGGTGAGCGAGCTGAGCAAATTGCGCAGGCCAAGCAGCTGGAATTCGTTCCCGCTCGCATTCCAGGCGGTCCGCTCCAGGGCATACTCTGCCTGATTCGCATCCTGGGTGAGCACGGCGGCAGCGAGCACGCTGTCCCGGACCACGAGCAGTGAGTCCCTCCGCGCCCTGATCGCTGCCTGATCCCGGAGCGACGTTCCCTCCGTGATGGTTCCGTCGAGCGGGCGTTGCGCGGGAGCTGTGGGAGGCCCATCGACGGAGCAGGCGGCGAGCAACATCACCGCGACGAGCGAGACGGCGTTCGTCAGTTTCGAGATCTTCATGGCGAGTGATCCTGAGGTATCGCGGGAGAGAGTATCGTCTGGCTTCGCCACCAGGCGAGCCCAAACTCTCCAGTTGCAACCCGCGTACCCGCAACGACTTGCCGCCGATCACCCGCCCGACGCGTCTGGGGTCATTTCGACCGGAAGTCGGTCATTCCGGGAAAAACAGGTGCTCGGACACGGGGCTTCCCGCCGTCTGTTCGGACATCTTGACCGCAAAAAATTCCTGACTCCGATCACCCAGTATCCGCGATCCGCCCGCCGCGGGCCGCAGAAAGTGGAGCCTGTCATGGACATCCGTAGCGTCCCGCCACACATCGACCTGAAAGGGACGCATCGACTACGACCGTCGGGACTGCGAGCGCTTACTGTATCACCGCCTTGCGCCGCAGCGCCTCGATCTCGTCGATCTCACGCGGTGCCGTGGTGATGCGCCGGAGCTTGCCGCCGGAGATGACGTAGTCGTCCTCGATGCGCACCCCGACATTTCGGTACTTCTCGGCTGCCGCCCGCGCGTGAGCGATCAGCGCCCGGTTGCGCGGCGTCTGGGGGAGGTCGCGGAAGACGTGCTCGCGCACGTAGATCCCCGGCTCGATGGTGAAGGCGTCGCCGTCCTGGAACTGGTTCGGCGACACGTTGCTGAACTGCGACGGGTCGTGCACGTCGAGCCCGATCCCGTGAATGAAGCCGTGGTACACGTAGAGGTACCACTGCGGGCAGCTCCCGTCGGCGTTGGCCCACGTCCCAGGACACAGCCCCGGCGGCGGGTCGAACGACGCGGTGGGCGACTCGATCAGTCCGAGCCGCGTGAGGCCGGCCTTGAGTACCACGTACGCCGAATCGGTCGGCACATTGCGCGGCGTGCCGGGCGTCATCTGCCGCTCGGCGGCCTTTTGTGCATCGAGCACGATCTGGTACACCTCGCGGGCAGCGGGAGTGTAGGTGCCGTCCACCGGCAGTGTGCGGGTGATGTCGGCGGAGTAGCCGTCGTAGTACGCGGCCACGTCCATCAGGACGACCTCGCCCGCCTTGGCCTCGCGAAACGAGGCCGGCCAGTGCAGGATCGTCGAGTTCTCGCCGGCGCCGACGATGGACGTGTAGCCCGGTCCGTCCGCTCCCAGCTTGCGATACGTCGCCTCCATGATCGCCTGGATCTCGCTCTCCTGCATCCCCGGGCGAATGGTGCGCATCACCTCCACGTGCGCCTCCGACGAGATCACCGCCGCCTTCTCGATGAGCGCCAGCTCGGCGGCGCTCTTCTTCGCCCGCAGCTGTTCGACCAGCCGAGTCGCGTCAGCGACCTTGACCCGCGGGAGCCTCCGCTGGAGATCGGTGACGAAGTTGCGCCCGAACGAGAGCGAGTCGTTGGCCACGAACTCGCTCGCCTGCGCATCGGAAATGGCATAGACAGGGAGCCCCGAGGCGGCGAGCGAATCGGCGACGCGCTGCAGCTCGTCGGCAAAGCGGGCCTGGAGCCCGAGGTCGGACGCCACCTGCTGCGGTGTCTTGCGATCGCCCAGGTAGAGCGCCTGGCGCGGGTTCGGTTTCTCGACAAACAGCGTCGAGGTGACCCGCCCGCCCCGCTTCACCATGACGAAGGCCGCGTTGGACTCGAGGAAGCCGGTGAGATAGCGAAAGTGCGGGTTCTGGTAGAACGGGGGCCAGTGATTCACGGGCTCGCGCCGCCCGAAGGCAAGGACGACGCCGCTGTCGATGCGCGCCGCAAGCGCCGAGCGGCGCGTCGCGTACTCGGCGACCGGGATCTGGGCCCCGAGCAGCGCGGGCGCGCCAGCATCCGCGAGCAGGGCGACACCCAGCGCCGACAGCAGGGCGACGAGTGGTGAGGCAACGGCAGAATGCACGAACGACATGGTGCTTCCTCGCAGCAGCTGGTTAGGCAAGCCCCAGGTGCTCGAGCACCTCTGGCGGCGGGCCGTCGCACGACGCCAGCGCGACGTTGCCGACGTACCCGATGTCCTTCATTCCCTCGTCGGTCGTATAGAACCCCTCGGCCGTCAGGTCGCGTACCCGGTCGAAGAACTGCGCCGCCTGCCGGAACTCCGGCTTCGCCCTGGGGACGTAGCAGATGTCATCGCAGATCGCGGTGCGCTGCGCGTCGGTCAGCGCGGCAAAGGCGGCGCCGAAGCGCCGGTTGCTCTCCACGTCGATCCAGACCAGTCCCCCGCGCACCTGCACCAGCGCTTTCTGGTACCAGTCGGAGGGTGCACTCACGTACTCGTTGATGTACGCCGGCACCCCGACCGCCGAGGCCGCGGGTGATGTATCGTCAGCGGGGATGATCATGTCGCACAGCGCTGTCAGCGTGACCAGCTCGGCGGCCGTCAGCTGCATTGTCCACGTGATCACCGGGTTGAGCAGGTCGGGGTCGCTCGGCGTGCCGCGCGGCCCCGCCACCGGCTCTCCGTTGGCGTCCAGCGCCCCCGCGCGCCTCGCCGGCGCATCGACGACCGGGAGCGACCGGCTGTCGCTGTTGCAGGCGGCGAGCGACCCGGCCAGCGGAAGGGCGAGGGCGCCGGCCGCGATCGCCTTGAGGAGTTCACGTCGCTTCAGCGGGTGCGACGGGACGTGCCGCTCGACTTCGCTCGTCGAGTCGCCGGCGTCGGCCGAACCGGTCGAGTCGCCGGTCGGACGCGGCGGTTCGCGGTCGTCGTTCATCCGATGCTCCGCGTCTTGAGTTGCTCGATGATGTGGTCGCACGTCCGCCACGCGAGCGCGAGGATCGACAACGTGGGATTCTTGTCGGCGTTGGAGACAAACGGGGCGCCATCGGTCACGAACAGGTTCTGCACGTCCCACGACTGGCACCACTCGTTGAGCACCGACGAGCGTGCCTGCGTCCCCATGCGGCACGTTCCCACCTCGTGAATGATCTGCCCGCCGCGGGCGATGACCTTCGCCCCATCGGTCTCCACCGTCCCGTTGACCTTTCCCCCCATGCGCTCGATGATCTGGGCGAAGGTCTTGACCATGTGGGCGGCCTGGCGCGTCTCGTGCTCGCTCCACTTCCAGTGGAAGCGCAGCACCGGGATCCCCCATTGGTCGGTCACGTCGGGGTCCAACTCGCAGTAGCAGTCGTCGTTCGGGATCATCTCCCCGCGTCCGTCGAACCACATCCACGAGCCATAGTAGCGCCGCGCGGCCTGCTTGAAGCGCGTGCCGTACGCCCCCTCGGTGAGCGGCTCGAGCCCGCCGAAGGCGCCGGAGCCGGGCATGTCGCGCCCGCCACCGAACTCCACGTGGTAGCCGCGGGCAAAGCCGAGCTTTCCGGCCAGTTGCGGCTTGTAGAGCCACCACGGCATGTACATGTGCATTCCGCTGGCCCCGTCCTGGTTGTGTGGCGGGGTATTCTCCAGCGCGGGAATCTGCCCGCCGATGCCGGCGCCCACGGTGTCCATCAGGTACTTGCCCACCAGCCCGCTGCTGTTGGAGAGCCCGTTGGGAAACTGGCTGCTGCGCGAGTTGAGCAGGATGCGCGCGGTCTCGGCTGCGCTCGCCGCCAGCACCACCACGCGAGCCTTCACGTGCTGGTCCGTGCGCGTGCGCTTGTCGATGTAGTGCACCCCCGTCGCCCGGCCGCTGGCATCCACCGACACTGCACGCACCATGGCATCGGGGACGATGTCGCAGTTGCCGGTGGCGAGCGCCGGGGGAAGCAGGACCGTGGTGGACTGGAAGTTGGCACGGATGGAGCAGCCGTTCCCACAGGGCGTCGCCCAAAAGCAGGCTTGCCGCTCGCGCATCGACTGCGCCAGCACGCGCTGCGCCAGCGGGTTGTCGGGATGGATCTTCTGCGGCAGCACCTCGTGATCCTGCCGCTGCGTCATGATCGCCAGGTGCGCCGGGATCACGGGGATCTGCAGCGGGTCGCAGGCCTTTTTCGCCAGCAGCTCGGTCGCGCGCGGCCTGGGCGGCGGCATCAGGACACCCGGCGACGAACGCGGCGTATTCTCGAGGTCGTCGTCGCCGCCGTAGACGCCGATCAGCATCTCGGTCCGGTCGTAATACGGGGCGAGGTCGGCGTAGGTGATCGGCCAGTCGGCGCCGAGTCCGTCGCGCGACTTCGGCTTGAAGTCGTAGTCGCCCATGCGCAACGAGATCCGCCCCCAGTGGTTGGTGCGACCGCCGAGCATGCGCGCACGCCACCAGGAGAACTGGCTCCCGGGTGCCGTCGTGTACGGTTCGCCCGGCACCTCCCACCCGCCATCGACCGTGGCGTCGTAGAAGCCGAACGGCTTTTCCTTCGACCCGGCCCCGCGCAGCGGCGCCTGACGCGGGAGGTTGAACATCGGCGTCTCGGTCTGCGGGTCGTACCGGCGCCCCGCCTCCAGCACGAGCACCTTGAGCCCGGCCACCGACAGCTGGTACGCGGCCATGCCGCCTCCCGCCCCGGATCCCACCACAATGACGTCGTACTCGGTCTGCGACTTGGGGCTGCCCTGAAACACCCGGATGCACTCCGTGAAGGTCGATGCCAATCTACGGGACGCCGCCCTGTTGGCGAGTGCAGCGGCGGCGGCGACTTTCTGTGAGCTGGCATGTACTTTCGACGTTCGACCGTCATCAGGAGCCCGAGCTGCCCACACAGTCCGACCGCGACTCCGCGCGTGCCGAGCATCAGCGCGCCGTGGAGCAATTTCTCGCCGCGGCGCGTGCCGTCCCGCGCGAGGCGTGGGAGCGACCCGCGCGCGACCAGCAGTGGTCACCCGCGCAGATCGCCGAGCACGTGCGCCTTGCGTATGCCGTGGTCGCGCAGCAGCTGGCTGGCGGAAGTGGCCTCCGCGTTCGCACCTCCTGGTGGCTCCGCCTCGTGCTGCGCTGGCGCCTGTTGCCCAGGATCCTGGGCACCGGGACGATCCCCGCCGGTGCCCGTGCTCCTCGTGAGATCCGGCCGGGCGACGGTCCCTTCGACCGTGAGCCGACACTCTCGGCGCTCGAGGTCTCGGCCCGGGTCGTGGAAGACGCCATCGTGCGCGAGTGGGACAGCTCGGCGGCGCGCATGACGCACCACGTGTTTGGCGCCCTGCGTGCCCCGCAGGCGCTGCGCTTCGTCACGGTGCACACCGCGCATCACGCGCGTCAGTTCGCCCCGCGCGAATCCTGAGCGTGGACAACCTGACCCATACCATGGCCGGGGCGCTCCTGGCCGAGTGCGGCCTGAAGCACCGATCGCGGCTGGCGTATCCCGCGTTGCTCATCGGGGCCAACCTCCCCGATGTCGACATCCTCAGCTATGTCTTCTACGACAGCCTGACCGCCCTCGCCTTCAGGCGCGGCTGGACGCACGGCGTGCTGGCGATGGTCGTGCTCCCGGTCGTGCTCGCGACGCTGCTGATTGTCTGGAGTCGCGCGCGACGACAGCGGCAGTCGGTCGAGTCGCGGGCGAGCATCGCGCCGGTGGCCTATCTCCCGCTGCTGGGCGTGGCGGCGGTCGGCGTCGTTTCGCATCCGCTGCTGGATCTCGTGAACAACTACGGCGTGCGGCTCCTCATGCCGTTCTCGGCGCGCTGGTTCTATGGCGACGCGATCTACATCGTCGATCCGTGGATCCTGGCGTTCGTGATCGGCGGCACGTGGCTGACACGTCGGCGGGAGAATGCGGGGCGCCCGTCCGTCGCGGTCGCGCGCGTCGCGCTCGCCGGGGTGCTCGCGTACATCGCGGCGATGACCTACATCAGCCATGACGCTGCGCGGCTCGTGGCGCGCGAGGCGGGGCTCTCGACTCCCGTGTCACCGCGCGTCCTGATGCTCGATCCCGATCCGGTGCGCGCGCTCACGCGCAGGGGGCTGCTGGACATCGGGGATGCCTACGAGCGGTGGCGGGTGGAATGGCGACCGGGTGGATCACGTGTGGAGCGCGTGCTCCCGCCCATTCCGAAGGGGGACGGTGATCCTCGGGCCCTGGCAGCGTCGGCGACTCACGACGGTCAGCGGTACCTCACGTGGGCGCGCTTCCCGTTCTTCGTCTGCGGCGTGGATGGCGATCCGGCCTTGGTGCACCTGGGTGATGCGCGATACTCGGAGGGACCGGCGCCGGCGTGGTCGACGACTCGCGTGCGTGTGCCGATCCCAGGTGCGTAGCTGGAGGAGCGCTCCGACAGCCGGTGGGAAGGGCGGGCGAGACGCACAGCGCCAGTCCATCCCGGCAATCAACACGCGCTCCACCATCCCGGCCCCGTGGCTCGCACCGTATCTTGGGGGACTACGAGACCGCGCTCGCCCTGCGCATCGCCGCTCCCGGCAGGGCATCGAATCGCATCCTGACGCATGCGCGCGCGTCCCGACGGGCAGAGTGCAGCATGTCTCATCATCACATTGGATACTTGCTCATGGCGTTCTCGCGTCCTCGTTCAGCCGTCCTGCCGTGCGCCTGGCGCTCGTTCGCCCTCCTGCTCGGCGCTGCGGCATCGACCACCGGCTGCTACACCTATCGCTCCGTCGCCGTGGCCGACCTCGAACCGGAGATGACCGTCCGGGTGGAGCTCACCGCGGTCGCCGTTGACCGGCTGCGCAACAGTCCCAACGGGGAGCGACGCCTGCTGGAGGGGTTCGAGGTCGGCGGCACCGTTGCCAGTGCCGGCGGGGACAGCGTGGTCGTGTCGGTCCCCTCGAACACGCCGACCGATCCGTCAATGCGCGCGATGACGTTTCGGCAGCCGGTGACGCTGCGACGCAGCGACGTGGAGCGCATCGAGCTGCGCACGCTGGACCGGCGCAAGACGACCTGGGCCGCGGTCACCATCGGCGCGCTGAGCGTTACCGCCGCGGTGTTTGCCATCCGCCGCGGCGGCGAGGCCACCGGCTCGACGCCGGTGCCGGGTGGGCCGAACGAGGCTCGCGTCCCGGCGCTGCTGCTCTGGTCGTTCCGGTGAAGCCGATGCGTGTGGGACACAAGCGCCGCGCGCGCCGCGCGGTCGCTGCGCTGTGCCTGGTCGCCCCCCTGCTAATTCCGGCGCGTGCCACCGCCCAGCCTCGCGCACCCTCGCCCGCCGCGCGCCTGGCGGAGCTGGTGACGGAGACACAGCAGGTCCGCATCCCGACGCGCGCCGCGAGCGAATACGCGGCGGCGTCCAGCAGCTATCGCGACCTGCTGCGCCGCCTCGCCACGATCGACCGCACCTCGTTAGGCCGAGACGACCAGGTCGACCACGACCTGCTCTCGGCGCACCTGCGGACGCGCGCGTTCGAGATCGACTCGCTCAAGGTGCACGAGGTGGTGCCGGTGAACTACCTCGCCCTGGGCGCCACGGATCGACTCTTCCTGCGGCCGGGGGCCATCTCGGACGCCGGCGTGCGGCAGGCGCTGGGCGAGCTGCGCCAGCTGCCGGCCATCCTCGAGCAGGCCCGGCGCAACTTGCGCACGCCGGCCCGCACCTGGACCGAGAACGCGATCGTCCAGGCACGCTACGCCCGCCTGCTGCTGGACGAATCCGTCCCGACGGCGATCGTGGACGACCCGGCGCTCAAGCGCGACCTCGTGGCCGCGGCCCGTACCGCGAGCGAGGCGGTCGAGTCCTTCAGCGGGTGGATGACGTCGGACCTCCTGCCGCGCTCCACCCGGGCACCCACGTGGAAGCCGAGTGACATTGACTTCTACCAGCTCGTGCACGAGCAGCTCGACGAGTACAACGTGGAGGAGATGCTGCGCATCGCCGCGCGCGAGGAAGTGCAGCTGACGGCCGAGATGACCGAGCTGGCCCGGCAGATCCATCCCTCGGGCGACCTGCACACCGTCTGGGAGCAGATGAAGGACGAGGCGCCGCCGTGGGAGGGGGTCATCCCGATGGCGCAGGGCTACGTGGACATGGCGACCGCCTGGCTGCAGGGGGCAGGGTCGCACGTGGTCACCATCCCCGACTTCGACTACGGCGCCGTGCTCACCACCCCGATGGCTCGGCGCACCCTATCGTTTGGCGGCGCGCAATACGGCCCCACCGTGGCCGGCCGCCTCTCGGGCTACTACGTGCTGACCCCGCTGGAACCGTGGCTCACCGCCGAGGAGCGCGCCAGCCGCATCCGCAGCTACAACCCGTACTGGACCCACGTCATCTCGTACCACGAGTGGCTGGGGCACACCGCCCAGCGCAGCGCCGCCGCCCAGAACGTGACCCGCCCCATGCGCCAGCTCTTCCAGAGCGGCTACTTCTCGCAGTCGTGGTCGTTTTATCTCGAGCGGCTGCTGGAGGAAGAGGGCTACTACGACGTGCTCCCGTACATGGAGCGCCTCAAGACCCGCATGGCGCGCCGGCAGATGCGCATGTGGCGCGTGCAGCGCATCCTCACCAAGCTCAAGATGGCCAAGGGCGAGATGAGCTTCGACGAGGCGGTGCAAGCCTACATCGACAAGATCGGCATGGAGCCGACGAATGCATTCGTCGAAGTCCAGCGCGACTCACAGAATGCGACCCCGCCCGGTCGCGAAATCATCGGCGAGATGGCGATCGTGGCGCTGCGCGAGGAGTACAAGGCGCGGATGGGGGCGCACTATTCGCTGAAACGGTTTAACGATCGGCTGCTCACGTACGGAGACCTGACGTTTAAGCAGATCAGACGGCTCATGTTTGAGTAGGGACGGGAGACGGGGGACGGGAGACGGGAGTGCGCTTCGCGCGGATCGCCGCGCCCCCGACCCTCAACTCCCGTCCCCCGTCTCCCGTCCCCCGTCCTAAGAAACCACGTTCGGCTTCGCCGGCTTGATCTCCTCCGTCGACGGCTTCAGCTCCGGCAACCCGGCGGCTTTCAGTATCGCGTTCAGTCGCGGCAGCCGCGTGTTCATCCCCGTGTTGATCGACGCGACCTCCTCGTCCAGCGCCTTCGACAACATCTCGTAAGCCTCCAGCGCCTGCTTCGTCGGGCGGTACTCGCCGGTCCCCACGGTCCCAGCGAGCGAGGCGATCTGGTTGTTCAGCTTGATCGGATAGTTGAGCGGGTCCTGCGAGCTCTGGTTCTTCACCTGATAGACCTCCTGCTCGCCCGCGGACATCTCGGTCATCATCTCACCCGAGAGCTTCTTGAACTCGTCGGCCGCGGCGCCGGTGATCCGGCCGCTGCGGTCGCCCACCTGGTGGCGCATGTTGCGCACCAGGCGCACGGCGTTGTTGGCTTCGGTCGTCTTGTCGCGGATGGCGATCAGCAGCTTGAACTGGGCCAGCACATCGGCATCCGTGACGTCGCTGCGTGGGTCCTTCGTTAGGCGGAAGGTGTGGCCCTGGGTCTCACCGGCGGCACGCAAGCGCACCTGGTATGCCCCGGGAGGCGCGACCGGACCGGTGGTGGTGCCGGCCCACATGATCATCCCGTCGAAGCGCACCGCGTCGGGATAGCGCATGTTCCACGCAAAGGTGTTCATCCCCGCCTTGTTCGGGACGCGCGCCGGGCGCGGCGCGCGGGAGAACAGTTCTTCGAAGTCGACCATCTGCGCCATGGCGGCTGGGTCCATGAAGCGCGCCGTGACCGCGCGCGTCGCCGAGTCGCGGGCGAAGCCTGCCTTGTTCACCAGGGAGTCGATGGCTGCAGCCTTCATCGTCTCCATGCGCAGCGAATCGGCGGCGGTCTCCGGATCCTGGTCGCTCGTGAACGCGGCGATCGGCTGTCCGGCCGCGTCGAGGAACTCCAGCGAGACCTGCTGGTTGGCATCCTTCAGGTAGTACTGCACCAGCGCCCCGCCCGGCGGGTTGGTCCCGATGCCGCCACCACCGCCGAACAGCGCCATGAGCTGGGCGAAGAAGCCACCGCTGAAGTCGCTGCGGTTGGCGTCGTTCGGCTTGAACAGGTGGGCCACCTTGGTGGGGATCTCGGCCGACAGCTGCCGCAGCGCGGTGATGTCGTCGAGCACCCAGAACGATCGCCCGTGCGTACCGGCGATCAGGTCGCGGTCCTTGATCTTGATGTCGTGCACCGGAACCAGCGGCAGGTTACGGCGCAGCGACGCCCAGTTGCGCCCATCGTCAAACGACACGTAGACGCCGCGCTCCGTCCCGGCGAACAGCAGCCCGCGACGGACCGGATCCTCACGCACCACCCGCAGGAAGTGATCGGGGGCGATCCCCTTCACGATCTTCTCCCACGTCTTGCCGTAGTCCGTGGTCTTGAAAATGATCGGCGACTTGTCGCCGAGCTGGTAGCGGTTGGCCGCCACGTAGGCCGTCCCGGCGTCGTAGTGCCCGGGCTCGATGATCGAGATGCGGGTGAAGTCGCCGATGTCCTTCGGCGTCACGTTCTCCCAGCTCGCCCCGCTGTTCTGCGACAGCCAGACCAGCCCGTCGTCCGTCCCGACCCACAGTAGCCCCTTCTTCACCGGCGACTCGTCGAAGGCGAAGATCAGCGCGTAGGTCTCCACCCCGGTCTGGTCCTTGGTGATCGGGCCGCCCGAGGCGTCCATCGTCTTGGGATCGCGACGGGCCAGCTCGGGCGAGACCGGGACCCAGCTCTCGCCCTCGTCGGTGGAGCGGAAGAGGCGCGACCCCGCGGCGTACAGCACGTTCGGGTCGTGGCGCGAGAAGACGATCGGGAAGGTCCACTGGAAGCGGACCTTGATGTCCTTGGACGAGTACCCCATCGGGTTGACGGGATACACGGTCACGTCGCGAGTGAAGCCGGTGCGCATGTCCTTGCGCGTCAGCAGCCCGCCGTAGCTCCCGGCAAAGACGATGTGCGGCTTGGTCGGGTGCGGCGTCACGTAGCCCGACTCGCCACCGCCCGCATCCTTCCAGTCGGAGATGTTCACCCGTCCCTCGCCTCGGCTCGGCCCGCATAACGTGGAGTTGTCCTGCTGGGCGCCGCAGATGAGGTATGGATAGTCGTTGTTGGTCTCGACGTGGTACATCTGCGCGGTCGCAAACTCCTCATCGGTCCAGCTCTTGCCGCCGTTGGTGCTGACGGTGGCGCCCCCGTCATTGGCCTCGATCATGCGCATCGGATCGTTGGGGGCGATCCACAGCTCGTGGTTGTCGCCGTGCGGCACGTTGATCCCTTCCTTGAACGTTCGGCCCCCGTCGCGCGACCGGTAGAAGCCGACGTTGAGGGCGTAGACGACGTTCGTGTCCTTCGGGTCGGCCGTCAGGTTGGAGTAGTACCAGGCCCGCTGCCGCAGCTTGCGGTCGCGGTTGATGTACTCCCACGTGGCGCCGCCGTCGTCGGAGCGATACACCCCGCCCGAGTCGTGCTCGATGATCGCCCAGACTCGGCTGTGCTTGGCCGGCGAGACGGCCAGCCCGATCTTCCCCAGCACCCCGGCGGGCAACCCCTTCGCCGTCTTCGTCAGGTTGGTCCAGCTGCTGCCGCCGTCTGTGGACTTGTAGATGCCGCTCCCAGATCCGCCGGACGACATCGACCACGAGGTACGATACGCCTGCCATGTGGCCGCATAGATCACGTCGGGGTTGCTCGGGTCGAGCTGGACGTCGATCGCCCCGGTCGAGTCGTTGACAAACAGGATCTTGCTGAAGGTCTTGCCACCATCGGTTGTCTTGAAAACGCCCCGATTGGCGCCTGACTTGAACGGGTTCCCGAACACGGCGAACCACGCCACGTTTGCGTTGGTCGGATGGATGCGGATCGTCGCGATGTGCTCCTCGGCGAAGCCGAGCAGCGACCAGGTCTTGCCGCCGTCCGCCGTCTTCCACAGCCCGTCGCCGCCGGCCGTGTTGCCCCGGATGTCCGTCTCACCGCCCCCGACCCAGACCACGTCGGCATTCTGCGGGTCCACCGCGATGGCTCCGATGGTGCCGCCGAAGTACTTGTCGCTGGCCGCCGCCCAGTTCTGGCCGCCGTCCACCGACTTGAAGACCCCGCCGCCGGTCGTCCCCATCCAGTACTCGTTCGGGCGCTGTACCGAGGCGCCGACGGCCACCGATCGACCACCGCGTGCCGGCCCCATCTCGCGCCAGCGCAGGGCGCCGAAGACGGTGGAGTCGAAGGTGAGCGGGCCGGAGGGGGCCTGTTGAATGGCGGTGGCGCGCACGCCGGCTGGGCGGGTGGCGGGGCGAGTCTGGGCGCTCGACTCGGCCACCGGTGTGACTGAGCCGACGCTGAGCGCGAGCAGGGGCAGGAACTGGCGCCAGGAATGGCGGGCGCTGGACAACATGCACGGCCTCCGGATGTTCGCAGGGATGAAACGATCTCGGCGAAGTTCCGGGGCGGACTGGATGGGCGCAAGTCGGGGAAAGGGAACTGCTTCTCAGGGTGAATGCTTGGAGGGTTCGGGTGACAGGGAGGTCCAGGGGGCTTTGGCCACGAGTGTCAGGGGCGGAGATCGCCGCGATTGCCGAAGGAGGGGCACGATCTGGAAGAAGCGACGCTGGTCTTATCCCGGCGGCAAGAGGTGAAACGGCGAACTCACGGTTCGTGCGCTTGGAAGCTGCCGCGGTTCACCTCGCTCGACGCCCCAGCGCTGGTAGCCCACGCGGAACTGGCCACTGTATCGTTGCCATTCGACCTGCTGTTCGATTGACCGACTGGGTCGGACCACAGGCGCGACGTGGTCCGTCATGTCGGCGCGCGGCGGGACAGCCAGTCGCGGCAACTCGGCCGCGCCCTCAAGCTGGCTGGTGCCGACGCAACCCGACAATTCGAAGGGCGCGATGGCCGACACTTTCGGCAGTCAGTACTTCTCGATACGGATGCGGCCCTGACCGGAGCGTCCTTACCGCACAATCGAGACGTAGCTCACCGTCCCCAACCTCGCGCTGAACTGATCGCTGCCGTCCACCCTGAAGAGGCCGAAGCCTCCGTGATTCGTCAGGATCCACTCACCGTCGGGCGACCAGTCGAGCCCGGAGTTGTCAGTCACGACGATCGAGTCCGGCGTCACCGGCCGCAGTCCAGTCCCATCACGTGCCATCACCCACACGCGTCGCAGCCAGATGAAGGCGATGCGGTCACCGGTCGGAGACCAGCGGGGCATGGTGCCCTGCTTGCGAGGGTATGTGACCAGCTTGGTCGCGATATCGTAGATCGCGAGCTCCTGGTTCTGCGCATACGTCAGGTAACGCCCGTCCCTCGACGGATCGGGGGTGGTGGCGTAGGGGACGAGCAGGACGGTACCGGTTCCATCGATGTTGGAGCGATAGACCCCGCTGCTACTTGCGAAGAAGACACGCTGTTCGTCGCGACTCAGCCGAGGCCACCCCATCCATTCGAAGCCGATATCGCGAACGAGCGGCGAGAGCAGCACCCCATCGGGTCGCACGGCTAACAGTTGCGTGCCACCGCGAAACACGACGGTCCCCAGCACGCCCGCCACCGGGAACACCTCGTATCCCGGAGACTGCGCGATCACGGTGCGTACGCCCGTTGCCAGCGCGAGTCGCACGACTTCGTTGGTCACGTAATCGTATCCGACGACCGTCCACGCTGGCAGGACCGCGACGCGTGACGAGTCGACTGCCGTGCCCGCGCTCGCCCTGAGCCAGCAGCTGCCGATCGCCGCCCCGCGAACGGTCGACGTCGTGCCTGACGCACACGCAGCTCCGGCGATGGCATAGCTGAGTGGTACATCGAGCAGGTTGTCCCGTCGATCGTACGCGACGGCACCGATGGTGACATCGCGACCGACTGCCGTCGTGGTGTCGTGCGTGGACAGGAGCACGCGCGCGAGGCGCCCAGCCTTCACGACGAAGCGCGCCGAATCGCGCAAGCCGAACTCGGGCACGGTGACCACGATCGTCGCCTTGCCCGCCGTGATGCCGAGCTTGACGGCGGCGAAGGCCCGTCCGCTCGCGTTCGTGGTATCGCTGACGTCGTACTGGAAGCTGAACGACTCCAGCGAGGCGACGCGAATGGCATCACCACCGGGCCGGGACGGCTCGGCCGAGGGAAGGGCGTTGAAGCGCACGATCGCGCCGGCCAACGGCTTGCCGTTGGTACGCTTCACCTGGACCGTGAGCGCTTGCGCAAGATCTGCCTCGATGGTGTCGGTGCCGGTGCCGCCACTGACGATGGACATCGTGGGCGCAACCTCGACCGGCGGCTCGATTCCGTCCCCGCCTTCGCACCCTGCGACGACCGTCAGCAGCAATGTGGTCATCGCCAGCGACCACGGCGCCATCCCCACCTCCCATCCGCGCATGTCGCCTCCGCGGTTGCGCTCGCCTATCCCGTGACTGTCCCTGCGGAAAGCTCGGCGATCAGGGTCCGCGCCGCCAGAGTCGGCGATCGCCGCGCGGCGGGCGACGTCGCCCCGCTGACCATGGCAGGGGCCGCCGTGCGCTTCCGTCGCGCGGTCCGGATGCTCCCTCCCGCGTGACCCGTGTGCTGTGCATCAGCAAGCTGCCGACTGCCGGGTAGGTGTCTGCCCGACCCGCAGCAGGTTGACGTCGGCAATACTGGAGACCCACGCCGCACGAGCCCGGGCGGACGTCCGTCCGCACCGCGCGGCAATCCCGGAGCATCGTATGCAGCAGCCGCATCGTCTCCTCCGCCGGCGCACCACGTCGTTCCTCGCGCCCCTGCTCATCGCCGTACTCCTGCTCTCCTCGGCATGCCGCGACGTGCCGGTTGCGCCTCAACCAGTCGCCGTCACTCCCGATGCAGCGCTCGCGGTCACCGCGACCGCCGGGGATCTCGAGCTGGTCCGCACACTCCTCGTCCAGCTGAGCGCCGAGGGCGCGCTCACCATGGGACAGGTCAATGCCCTGCTCGACGCGCTGGAGTCGGCGGTGCGCCGCCGCAAGGCGGATGGCAATCCCCCGGCTGGCCCCTACTTCGACATGTTCATCGCCGACGTGCAGCTGCTGGTGAGCACCGGGGTGCTCACGAGCCTGCAAGCACAGCCCGTGCTCGACGCCGTACAGCATCTTGCCGGGCGGGGCGTCGCACGCCGGGCGATCGCCGCGGGCTATCGCTTCACCTGCGCCCTCACCACGACCGGGATGGCGCAGTGCTGGGGCAGCAACCTGCTCGGACAGCTCGGCGATGGATCGACGCACACGCGCCTGTCGCCCGTCGTCGTGCAGGGAGGGATGACGTTCCGCCAGCTCACCGCCGGGTCGGATCACGCCTGCGCGCTCACCGGCGACGGTGTGGCGTACTGCTGGGGCGGCAATAGTTGGGGCCAACTCGGCGACGCGAGCAAGACCGCTCGCCTGGTGCCGACCGCGGTCGCGACGAGTCGGCGCTTCGCGAGCATCAGCGCCGGCGCCTACCACACCTGTGCGCTTTCGCGCGCCGGCCATTCCTTCTGCTGGGGGCGCAATGACGTCGGCATGATCGGCGACGGCAGGTGGGAAAGCCCGACAGTCCCGACGCCGGTGGACCTCGAGCGCGTGGTCAGCGAATTGTGGGCGGGAGGCTTCCACAGCTGCGGACTCGTCGCCGGGGCCGGAGGGTACTGCTGGGGTTGGAATTCGTACGGGCAACTGGGCAATGGGACGCTCACGGACAAGCGCGTGCCGACGCCGCTCATCGACGGCACGCGCTTCGCGCATATCGCCCCGTATGCCTACCATGGTTGCGCCCTCGATGCCGCGGGCGCCGCCCACTGCTGGGGCGCGAACGGCGGCGGCAACCTGGGTGACGGGACGACGACGATGCGCCTCGTGCCAACCCCGGTGCTGGGTGGCTGGACCTTCGCCACCCTCGGCAACGGTGGCGTGGTCGGCGGCTTCACCTGCGGCGTCACGACCGCAGGAACAACCCTCTGCTGGGGATTCAACAACTACGGGCAGGTCGGCGACGGTACCACTGCCAACCGTAGCGTGCCGACGCCGGTAGCGGCGGCGATGCCCTTCACCGACCTCACCGGCGGGGGAGAGCACAACTGCGGGCGCACGGCCACCGGTGCGATCTACTGCTGGGGCGGGAATTTCACCGGACAGCTCGGCGACGGAACGACCACCACACGACTCCGACCGACGCTGATCACGCTGACGGGCGGGTGATCGGGGAGTGCACCGTCCATGGGCCGCCTAACGCCTGATGCGTCGGGTCGTACCGCAGCTGTTCGCCGGCGGCATCGGCATCGATGCTGGTGTGGCGACCGTCGAGTCGCCCCATGTGGCGCTGTGGTCGCGCAGGCGATCCTCGCGGAAGCGCCCGACGGTGGCGATGAAAATGCGTGCCATGCGGTCCGTGCGTGCGACGTTACAAAAGAGCGCGTCTAACGCCTCGGTCTCCGCATGGCGCGGCGACCGAGGAAACGACACGCGACGATAGCTCCTACTGCCGATTAATCAGGAACTGCTGAATCTTCCCATCGGGCGAGCGATACATCGCGGTGCGCGCTCGGATACTGCCGACCATGTACTGCAGCTGCGCGACCTCCATCCCGCCACGTTCGACGCTGCGCGTCACGACAACATTGGAAACCCGACCGTGCGCGGCGAGCGAGGCGCGGTCCCTCGCGAGGTGTTCGTCGGTCAGGAGCGCGTTGAGGTCGTCACCCAGCGTCGAGCGATCGACCGTCCCGCGCTCGACCGAGGTGAGGAATCCCTTCGCCGCCTCCAGCGCCGGAAGCCCGGCGATCGCCGGGACGTCGACATGCGGTGTCAGCCTGGCGATGAGGGTCGAGATGATCTCCCCGGTGGCCGCGAAGTCGGCGTTGGCCAGGGTGACGATCGCCGAGCGTGTCGACGGAATCACGACGTTCTGGGTGACGACCCCGGCGATCCCGCCGCCATGCGAGTAGATGAGCGCGTCACCGGTGCGCTGGATCCCGAGCCCGCAGCCGTACGTGGTTTCGCGCCCGTCGGTCAGAAGGCGCGGCGAGGTGAGCGTGTTGAACGACGATGCGGAGAGCACCTTTCCTTCGATCAAGGCGAGGTCCCAGGCGAGCAGGTCGGTCGGCGTCGACCAGATGGCCCCCGCCGCCCCGATCCATCCCTCCGCCTCGGGCGATACCGGCGTCGACTCGGCCAGCGCATACGACGTGTAGCCTGTGGCGGTGTTCGTGTCGCCAGGCACGCGATCGAACGCGGTGCGCGACATGCCGGCCGGCGTGAAGATCCGCTCCTGCAGGAGTGTGGCGAGCGGCATCCCCGACGCCTGCTCGATCGCCTTGCCAAGGATGAGGAAGCCGGTATTGCTGTACGACCAGCGCGACCCGGGCTCGAAGTCGAGCGGACGTGTGGCGTAGCGGGCGATGACCGAATCCGTGGGTTCGGGCTTGGCCATCTCCCGCACCACGAAATCAGGCGGGTAGTAGTCACGATATCCCGCCACATGCTGTCCGAGCTCGAGCAGCGTGATGTCGTTGGCGCGCGTCGCGGTCGGGACGTACTTCGCGACCTTGTCGTTCATCGAGAGCTTGCCGTCCTGCTCGAGCAGGAGTGCGGCGCTGCACGTGAACTGCTTGGTCACGGAGCCGATGCCGAACATCGTCGTCGGCGTGACCGGGAGCCTCGGGTCGAGCGAGCGGTAGCCGTAGCCGCGCGCCAGCACGACCTTTCCGTCTTGCATCACCCCGACCGAAAGGCCGACGAGCCCCTTGTCGGCGACAACGCGCCGGATGAGTGCGTCGACGCTGTCAACGTCGAGAGCGGGAACCGTGACGGTCGCCGCCGCGGGCACGGAGGTTTGGATGGCATCGGCGGCGACGTCGTCCATCGCCTTCGGAGTGCCTCCGCAAGCCGCGAACGCTGTCGCGGCGGCGAGGCGAAGCAGGAAAGAGGGGCGCATGTGTCAGCGCACGTGCTGCTTGAAGAATGCGATCGTGCGATCCCAGGCGAGCTTGGCCGCCGCAGCGTCGTAGCGCGGCGTCGTGTTGTTGTTGAATCCGTGCTGGGTTCCGGGGTAGAGATGTCGCTCGTACGTGACCTTCGCCGCCTTGAGCGCCACTTCAAACGCCGGCCAACTGGCGTTGATGCGCTCATCGGTCTCGGCCGATTGAATCATCAGGGGCGACCGGATCTTCGCGACGTCCTCGAGATTGGGCGAGGAACCGTAGAAGGCGACCCCCGCCGACAGCTCGTTCCCAAGGCGGGTCGCCAGGTAGTTGACCATTCCCCCACCATAGCAAAAGCCGACGGCGCCAAGCTTTCCTGTGCTCTCCGGGCGTTTTGAGAGGAACTGCGCGGCCGCGACGAAGTCCTCGCGTGTCTTCGCCTGGTCGAGCTTGCCGAACGCTTCGCGCGCCTTGTCCTCGTCGCCCGGGTAGCCGCCGAGCGGGAAGAGGGCGTCGGGGGCGAAGGCGACGAAGCCGTCGAGCGCGACGCGACGAGCGATGTCCTCGATGTGCGGGTTCAGCCCGCGATTCTCGTGGATGACGAGGATGCCTGGCGCGCGCGCCGCCGCACCGGTCGGCTTCACGAAGTATCCGCGCATCGTCCCCGACCCGTTAGGCGACGGATACTCCAGGTACTCCTGCTGGATGCGATCGTCGCCCGGCGTGACCTCCTGCGCCTCGGCGAACTTCGGGCTCAGCTGGTCGAGCAGCATCGCCGCCGTGACGCCGCCCACAGCGAACTTCTTCGCCCGGTCGAGGAAGGTCCGGCGGTCGATTCCCCCGTGGACGTAGGCGTCGAACAGGATGAGCAGTTCCTGGTCGAAGTCGTGGGCTGTTTTGCGTTCCATGCGTGAATCTCCTTGAGCAGGGGCCTCGGTGCCGATCGCGCTTCGGACAATGTGGGGCGCGTGTCTTCCAGAGGACAACCGCCGCGAGACGCGGAGGGGAGGAAGTGGGGCGCGCTAGGGCTCCTCCTTCGCCTCGAGCTCATCCACCAACCGGCGCGACCCGGCAGCCTCGGACACGGAGCGCCCGCCCTGCGCCCCCGCCCCCTCCCCCCCCAGCGGCAAGGTCGGCGCCCGAAACTCCCCTGTCGCCCGCAGCGGCAACCCCGCCGCTGACTCACTCACCTCGAATTCAAGCACGAAGTGCGCCCCACCCCCGGGCGCATCGGTCAGCGCGATCGTCGCCCCATGCTGCTCCACCAGCGCGCGCACGACCGCAAGCCCGATCCCGCTCCCTCCACTCGTCCCCGCCTCCGTCCCCAACCGCACGAACGGCCGCCAGACGCGCGCGCGATCGGCCGCCGCGATCCCTGGCCCCTGGTCGCTCACCGTGATGCGCGCCACGTTGCCGATCCGCTCCAGCTCCAGTGCCACGACCTGCCCCTCGGGCCCGTACTTCAGCGCATTGTCCAGCAAGTTCACGATCACTTGTCGCATCGCTCGCGGATCGACCATCGAGAAGATGCGCGACGGAGCGTCGGCCAGAATGCGCATGCCGCACCGCTCGGCGATCGGGACGAACCCCTCCACCACCTCCTCGATCAACTCTCCCAGGTCGGTGCGTTCCTTCTCCAGCTTCGCACGATCGGCATCGATGTGCGAGAAGGCGAGGATGTTCTCCACCAGGTCGCCCAGGTGCCGCGCCTCGCGCGAGATGATGTTGAGCCACTGCTGCCGCTCCTCGACCGAGCGTTCGCGCCCCAACTGCAGTGTCTCGGTGAACATGCGGATCTGTGCCAGCGGGGTGCGCAGTTCGTGCGACACACTCGCCACGAAGTCGCGACGTGCGCGCACGAGTGAGCGCTCGCGCCACAGGTGCAACACCGCGGCGATGGACAGCAGGAGCGTGAGCGTCGGCAACAGGACCTCGACGGGGACCTCGAACCGCCGCTCCTTCCCTGCCAGGTCGTAGATGAAGGCGATGACGTTGCGCTGGTTGGCCCGCAACCGTTCACGCACGGTCGCCACGAGTTGCGGATGCAACGTGGCCACGACGCGGATCCCGCCAGGCACGGTGCGGAAGTCGAAGGCCCCGGAGATCTCCGACGTGAAGTCGGGCGACGAACGGAAGAGCGGGGTGCCGTCGGGCTGGAAGACAGAAATCGCGATGAGGGAGTCAGTCGAGTAGCTGCGATCGTAGCGCCAGCTCGGGTCGAGCAGCGACGGGGGGAGTAGCGGCTGCCGGGCGATGGCGCGTCCGCCTCCCTCCTGCCAGTGCCTGAGGCGATTGAACGTGTACCCGAAGTACGTCAGCACGCGGCCCTGCCCGTCGCGATGCATTGCGACGACCACGGTCGTCGGAACGCCCTTGACCATGCGATGGCGTTGGGTGGTTTCGTTACGATTCAGGTAGCCAGGATCGACGTCGTCGAGCGTGCTGTCGATCTGGAGCCGCACCTCGGGTCGGAGCGCCGCCCCGATCCCCTCGAACCCTCGCCGGTCGGCGGCCACACGAAAGTAGCCCTGTAGTGAATCGCCGGTCACGTCGTAGCCGTCGCCGACCATGACGTCGCGCACGACGATGGCGTAGTCGGCGAGGGTGACGGTCGTGGGCGCGCGGGGGGGGGCCGCGTGCACGCTCGCCGACGCGCGGGTACGCTCCGAATTGCTCGCCGCAAACACGCGCTCTCCGAACAGGCGCGCCGCGAAGGTCGCATACTCGACGAGGGCCTCGTCGGTGGCCGCGCGGTGACTCTCACGACTGCGTGTGAGCTGGCGCCCGGCCAGGATCGACGCCCCCATCATCGCCAGCAGCAAGCTGGTGAACAGCACGGAGGGGACGCTGGGGAAGCTCCCCCGCGTCCGCGCCCGGGCCAGCCATTCTCGCGCTGTCACGTCACGCCTGACCGCGCAGGATCGCCCCCACCCGCGCCCGCGTCGACGCCCCGAGCTTGAGCAGCACCGCCTCGGTGTGGTTGCGGGCCGTGAACGTGCTCAACCCCAGCGTATCGGCGATCTCGGCGTTCGACAGTCCCTGGGCCAGCAATCGCGCGACCTCGATCTGGCGGTCGGTGAGCGCGTAGCGCTGGCGCAGGGCGTCGTCGCCGAGCACGCCGTTCGTCAGCGGCTCGCTCTCCGATGCGGCGCGACGCAGGTGGGCCCCGATGCGTGCCATCAGCTCGACGACCCCGAACGGCTTGGTCACGTAGTCGTCGGCCCCGAGTCTGAACCCCTTCACCTTGTCGGCTTCGAGTCCGCGGGCGCTGAGGATCAGGACGGGCGAGTGACAGCCACGTGCGCGCAGTTGCTCGAGGACGAAGTAGCCGTCCCGATCCGGGAGCCCGAGGTCCAGCACGATCAGGTCTGGGGCGTCGCGCAGGGCGGTCTCGATGGCGTCGGCCGCCGTGCCCGAGATCGTGGCACGATGCCCCTCCACCTCGAGGTTTCGCCTGAGCCCCCCGGCCAGGTCGATGCTGTCTTCGACGATGAGAATTCGCTTCATGGCAGGCCAAATAGTCGGTGAAGACGTCCGTTTCGTAAAGGTGCGGCGGGCCGTCCCCCCTCACGTGGGTCATTCGACCTATCCGCCCCGCTCCTCACGCCGGTTCCCTTCCGCGGACTGGGTGAATGCACCCACGCCACGCGGTGGCTCCCCCGTTCCATTTCGTCACCAGCACCCGCGCGGCTGCGCTCGCGGCCACTGCGCATTTCTGCCGACTCCTCAAATGTCATCGCTGACCCTGCACCCTCTGCCCGGCGATCCGCTGGGAATCGTGGGCCAACTCGACCTCGCCGACGAGCGCGCGCTGTCTATCGTTCGTGGACTCACGGACGACCAAGGCAACTGGCGCCCGCACCCGTCCGACGATTCGGTCGCGCTGTCGCTGGCCCGGTACCTGGCATGGCTGCGTTGTCTGGTCCCGGTGCTGCGCGACGCGGTGCATGGCGTGCGCAGCACATGGCGCGCTCGACTGGGCGACGTTCGCAGCGGCTGGTGGTGGCGGGTCATCCCACAGATTGCGGGTGCTGTCCCGATCGTGCGGCTCGTCGAGGGCGACGATCTACGGGAGTCCGCCAGACGACCGGTGCGCGACCTCATGGGCGAGATCCTGGTCCTGCACGGCGAGGTCCGGCGCTGCGCCCGCGAAGGCGCAGTGCGCGACCTGCGCACGGCCCGCGTCCCGCTGCCACGCGTCCCCGTGCTGCGCCCTCCCATCGACGTGGCGCTGGCACTCGTTCCGGCCATGGCGCGGCGCCATCTTCGGCGCGCAGAACGCGTGCGGTTGCACGCCGGCTTTCCACGCGCCTGACGAACGCCCGACCGAGCCGGCGCAATCGCCGCGAGCCTGCGAGCGAGGTGGTGGGTCGATCGACCCATGGTGGTGCCGCTGCGTATGCGTAGCTTCGGGGTGCGTGCCTCGCTCCAGGCAATCGACCACGCCGTGCAGTTCCCGAGCACATCCCCTCGACCATCACACGGACCATGCGGACTCACACTTGGACGCTTCTTGCGCTGGCGCTGGTGTCGCGCGGCGCCTTGGCGCAGAACGAGGCGGCGCTGCGGGCCGCGTTCGAGGGGAAGTCACTCACGCTCAAGGTCGACATGCCGGCCACGAGCCAGGGGATCGACGTCTTTCCGCAGGAGTCGATGCCCGTGAACTGGCGCGAGATGGCCGAGCGCATGAAGGAGCACGGGACCGCGCTCAAGCCCGGACAGCAGGTCATGATCACCAAGGTGGTGGTCAAGAAGGATTCGCACATCGAGTTCCAGCTCGGCGGCGGCGGCTACGGGACCTTCGGCGACTACATGGGCTCCAGCAGCTCGGTGAGCGCAGTCGAGGAAAGCGAGAGCCGGGAGGAGCGCGAGCTGCGCGAACAGATCAAGCAGGCGCCGGGGCCAACACGCCGGAAGCAGCTCGAGAAGGAGCTGGCCAACAAGCGCGGCGAGCGGGAACGCGAGAATTCGCGCGCCCGCGCCGAGGCGGCGCAGGCCAACGAGGCCCGGGAGGCGAACCTGCGGGTCAAGCGGGCAGAGAGTGGCAGCCGCTTCAACCTGCGCTACAAGCAGGGGATCCCGCCCTTCGCGCTCACACCCGAAGGAGTCGCCGCGGCGCTGGCGCCATACGCCGACATCGCCGGGATGCCGGTGGTCGCCGCTGGTGAAACGAGTGGCGCGGGCGCGCGCAACGCTGCCTCGCCTCCCGGCAACGCGCTCGCTTCTACCGCGCCGCCGTCGGCGTCATCATCGGCGGCGTCGGGAACGAGCGGCGGGCTTGCCGGGATGAAGAAGGGGCTGTCCGTGCGGGAGGTCGAGACGCTGCTCGGCCCCGCTGCGACCGCCAACGAGGTGCAGGAAGGGACGCTGACCGTGATGAAGCGGACGTACACGATGGAGGGGAAGAAGGTGTCGGCGTCGTTTGTGGGCGGGGTGCTCATCGACTTCGTCATCACGCCGCAGTAGCCGGCCGGGGCGAGGAAGGTGGCGCATCCGCTCGGCCGACCGCTCGCGCAGGTCGCCTGCGCGGAAGTCCACGAACGCTGAGGGCGCGCGAAGCCGTTACCTTTGTCCACCGTACCGGGTGGCCCCAGTCGGGGTCCACCCGGTTGGCATCGAGAGCGCCAGAAACGCGCGTCAGAACTGCCAGCGACCCGCCAGCGACCCGCCGCGACCCGCCCGTGAGCCAAGACAAGACACCGCCCCCGCCTCTCCCGGACAACGCGCCGACGCCGCGTCCCAACTTCATTCGCGAGATGGTGGCCGACGACGTGGCGTCGGGGCGATTCGGGCGATCCGTCTGCACCCGGTTCCCTCCGAGCCCAACGGCTTCCCTGCACATCGGCCACTCCAAGTCGCTGGTGCTCAACTTCGGGCTGGCGCGCGACTTCGGGGGGCGTATCAACCTGCGCTTCGACGACACGAACCCGTTCACCGAAGACATCAAGTACGTCAACGCCATCAAGGACGACATCCGGTGGCTGGGCTTCGAGTGGGACGCCGAGTTCTATGCCAGCGACTACTTCGAGCGCCTGTACGAGATCGCGCTGCACCTCATTCGAGGCGGCAAGGCGTACGTCGACTCGCAGGACGAGGAGGCGATCCGTGCCGGGCGCGGGACGGTCACGACGCCGGGGACCAATTCGCCCGATCGCGATCGCAGCGTCGAGGAGAACCTCGCCCTGCTCGCGCGCATGAAGGCGGGGGAGTTCCCGGACGGGGCGCATGTGCTGCGGGCCAGGATCGACATGGCGCACCCGAACATGATCATGCGCGACCCGCTCCTGCTGCGCATCCGTCACGCGCCGCACTACCGCCGCGGCAACGCCTGGTGCCTGTATCCGCTGTACGACTTCGCCCACGGCCTCAGCGATGCGATCGAGGGGATCACCCACTCGTTATGCACGCTGGAGTTCAAGGACAACCGCGACATCTACGAGTGGCTGGTGCGGGAGGCCGGCTTCGAGACGCCGCCGGAGCAGACCGAGTTTGCGCGGTTGCAGATCGACTACACCGTCCTGTCCAAGCGCAAGCTGTTGCGGCTGGTGACCGAGGGGCACGTGGCCGGGTGGGATGATCCGCGCATGCCGACCATCGCCGGGCTGCGCCGTCGCGGCGTCACCCCGGAGGCCATCAAGCAGTTCGCCGACGACGTGGGCGTGGCCCGATCGGACGCCCGCACCGAACTGGCGAAGTTCGAGCACGCGGTACGCGACGACCTCAACATGCGCGTGCCGCGGGTGCTCTGCGTCGTCAAGCCGCTCAAGCTCGTCGTCACCAACTATCCCGAGGAGCTCGTCGAGGAGTTGGAGGCGCCCTACTATCCGCACGACGTTCCGAAGGAAGGAACGCGTTTGCTCCCGTTCTGCCGTGAGATCTGGATCGATCGGGACGACTTCATGGAGGACCCGCCGAAGAAGTTCTTCCGGCTGGCGCCAGGGCGCGAGGTGCGGTTGCGCTATGGCTACCTGGTCACGGCCACGGATGTGATCAAGGACGCCTCAGGCGAGGTCGTCGAGCTGCACTGCACCTACGACCCCGCCACGAAGGGGGGCAACACCCCCGACGGCCGCAAGGTGCAGGGGACGATCCACTGGGTCTCCGCCCGTCACGCGATCGCCTGCGAGGTGCGGCTGTACGACCGCCTCTTCTCGATCCCCGACCCCGACGCGGTGGACGAGGGGAAGGACTTCCTCTCCGCCCTCAATCCCGACTCGCAGGTGGTGGTGCCTAACGCGTACGTCGAGCGGAGCACTGCGGGCGATGCGCCGGGAAGCGCCTACCAGTTCGAGCGGACCGGGTACTTCAAGCACGACGTGGACGCGTCGGCCACGGCGGGAAAGCCGGTGTACAACCGGACGGTCTCGCTGCGCGACAGCTGGGAGAAGGCGAAGGGGAAGGGGTAGGCGCGGGCGGGGGCCGCTCGCGCCGGGCCCTAGCGAATGGGATACGACGTCCACCCGGTGTCGAGCGCGATGCCCGCGGGGGCGATGACGCCGTGCTCGACAAGGACCAGTCGCGTGGCGTTGACGCGCACCTCGACGCGAGGCGCGGTGCGCGGGATCTCCACGAAGTAGTCGCCGTCACCGTCCGGATTGCGCACGAGCAGCGCCTCATCCAGGCTCTCCAACGACACGTTGCCGCCGCTGGCACGCACGGACAGTTCGGCCCCGTCCACCACCCGGACGAATACCGTGCCCACGTCCTGGCTGACCGCGACCGTCACGGTGAAGCGCGCACCGGGCATGACCGAGACGCCGCTGCCAGGGGATGCGGTGGGGGTCGGCAGCTGCACCACCGGCGTCGGTTCAGCAACACGGGACGTGGCGTCGCGAAACGCCTTGCCGAGCCAGGCCATCACGGGACCGCGGACCGTCGGCATGGCCCAGGCCAGGCTCGCTCCGCCCAACATGACCAACACCGTCGCGGCTCGGCCCCACCGCGTCCGCAGCTGAGCGCGCTGCGGGGTGCGCGGCACGCGAGGCATCACGTCGGCCACGGCGGGTGGCGTCTCGTCCAGCGCCGCAAGTCGCCCCCGCACCCATGCGTCCTCGCGCCGGGCCTGGCTGACCGCCGCACGGCAGGGCTCGCACACGGCCTCGTGACCGATCGCCGCCGCCTGCTCTACCGGCGACAGCTCTCCATGCACCAGCGCCTGAATCGTCCCTGTCTCAGGTGCGTCATCATGCCCTCCGTATGCGGCCCGAAAGGACAGCTTCGCGCGCGCCAGCAGCGTCCCGATGCTGGCCGGGTTGAGCTGCAGCGCCTCGGCCATCTCCCGATACCGGTAGCCGCCCGCGAGGAGCGACAGCAATTCGTGGTCGCGTCGGCTCAACGTCGCGATCGCCGCGCGTACCCGTGCACGCTCGTCGGACGCTTCCATGGCGCGGACCGGGTTGTCTCGATCGGTCACCACCGAGGCGCCGCCCTCCCCCGCACCTGGAACAATGCGATGCAACAGCGCGCGGCGGCGCGTGTGGGTCGTACGGGCATTGCGGAGCAGGTTGGTGGCGACGGTGATGAGCCACGCCCGGGTCGACCCCGGCCGTTCGCCGCGCGCGTGCAGCCGCACGAAGGCATCCTGTACCACATCCGCGGCCAGGTCCGGCTCCCCGCACAGTCGCTGCACGTAACCGTACAGGCGCGGATACTCCTCCCGGAACAGCAGCGTGAATCCGTCCGCTGCACCGCGCGACTCGTCGCGAGATGTCGTCATCGACGCACCGTGCGGCGTTCGCGTCGCAGCGCGCCGACTCGGATCGGGCGACGCAGCTGACGAGACAGCTGACGAGACAGCTGACGAGACAGCTGACGAGACCGCGGACGGTTCAGCATGCGGGTGCGGCATCGGCGTCTTCCTGGTTCACGATGACAGGAACCCGCAAGTCGTCCACGTTGTGACATACCGACGACGCCGGGCGCGGCCGATGGAAGGTTCAGAAGCGCCACTCCAGACCCACGGCCAGCGGCGCCCTCGGCCGCATGGTGATGCTGCGCTCCGTCCCGGTCACCGGGTCGCGCACCACGGTGAGCACGTTGCGCCGACCCAGCAGGTTGGAGACGGTGACGTAGCCGCCAAGCTCCACCTCGGCGCCGGCGAGACGAAGGTGCCAATGTTTGCGCACACCGCCGTCGAGGCGGAGGTACGCCGGGATGGCGCGCGTGCCCAACCCCCCGCCCCGGCGCAGCGATCCGGCCGCGAATTCGCACCCCCAGTCCAGCAGGTTGCACGACTCCCACTCCAGCGACCCCTCCACCGGCGTGACACGCCGCCCGGCCGCGGCGTGCACGCCGAGTCGCACGGCCAGCGAGGCGCCGGGATATGCCACGACGCCAACATCGGCCGTGTGCGTTGCCGCGTGTTGCGGGCGATATCCGCTGTCGATCGCCGCCAGCTGCACTCGCTGCAGCGCAAAGTTGCCCACGACCCCGATCCGTGCGGTGCGCACGGAGGCATCGAGCGACAGGCCCCGCAGCTCCCCTCGACCCGACGCCACCGCCCCTCCCGCCCACACGCCGTCGTTACCCACGGCCGCCATGGCCAGTCCCCGCATGTCGCGGTGCCACCCCCGCAGCGCCAGGAATCGGGACGGCGATGGCCGCCACTCGACGTGCACGCTTCCCTGCCGGCTGCGCGCCACCGGCACGCCGCCCCCGGCTACGACCGACAGGTCGGCGGGAAAGATCGTCCCGGTCACGGACTCGGCGTTGCGCACCGACTGCACGAACTGGCGACGCTCATCTGCAGCAAGCGTGATCGCGACCTCGCCAATCGGTCGCCACGTCGTCTCGAGCGACGGCGCGGCGCTCCACCCACCGTGCGTCCCCACGCGGTGGCCCCGAACGACACTTCCAGGCCGGCCGCGATGCGCTGCCGACGCTCGGCCCGAATGGTCGCCAGCGGCACAACGGTTGGCGTCGGTTCGTCGACCGGTATCCCCAGCGGGGACGAGCGCTGCCGGCTGGATCGCCGCTGAAGGCGGATCGACGCCGCCGTGACGCCGTTGCCATGCGCGCGCTCGCCCAGCACAACGCCGCCGACATCGGAGAGCGCGTGGGCAAGCGACGTCGAATCGATGCGCCAGTCACCTTGTGAGCGGCTGTCGGCGCGCCAGGCACTCACCCGGAGCGATGACGCACCCGTCGAATCGGCGTCGCCACCGCTCGTGCGCGCCCACGTCGCCCCAACGGACTGCGAACTCCACTCCAGTTCGCTGCGCGGACGGGCAGCCGGCGCTGGCGCCTCGAGCTCGGGAATACGACTGGCCACCATCTGGTCGTTCGTCGACCCGAAGGCGAGCAGCCGGAGTTCCCCTCCCCACGCGGGGAGCGCGACACGGGCGATCGCGTCGCGCCCGCTGCCGTGCAGGTGCCAGGGTTCACCTGGGGAACGCAGGTACCCGGGCACGGTAAGTCGTCCGCTCACGAGCAACCCGGCCCCGTCACCGCCTAACGGCATCTCGATGGTCGATCGCCCGTGCGACGCCGACATCGCGCCGCTGGAGCGCACGCGTGAGGGGACGTCGCGGGTGGTGGCGAGCAGGACGCCGCCGAGGGCATCGGAGAGCGCCGTGATCCGTGGCCGTAGCTGCAACTGCATGTGCTCCACCACGTCCGGGTCGAGCGCCCCGAACGTGGAGCCCGCGTGGTACGGCGAGAGGGAGGGGATGCCGTCCACGAAGTAACCGACCTGGTCGGCCGCACCACCCAGCACGTGCAGCCCCGATGGCGACTCCGGAGGCGCGGACACGTGCCCGCCGACCATGGCCAGCATCGCATCGGGCTCGGCGAGCAACGGATGGTCACGAATGGCGGCGGCGGTCATGACGCGGTCGCCCGCAATCGATGGTGCCTGGCCTGCGTCTATCGCATCGCGCAGGGCCCGGTGCGAGGGGCGCTCGATGTGTACGCGCTGCAGGGCGGTGGGCAGGGGCGAAAGGACGACGGTGAGGTCGAGCGTCCCTGACTGTCCAACTATGACATGCAGCAGACGCGGTTCATAGCCGATGCGGCGAATCGACAGATGGTGCGGGCCGGCACCGATCCGCGTGAACGCCAGCCGCCCGGCCGAATCGGAGCGGGCGAGCGTTGCAGCATCCGACAGCGTCGCCAACGCCATCACGACGGGCGCACCCGTCGAGGCATCGGTCACGCGCACACGGATCGCCGCCCCTTCCTGCAACGCAGCGAGGGCGACCAGCAGGGGCAGTGCGAGCCCAACGGTCATGGCGTGCGCCGCGCGTGGTGAACCGGCGATGTCACAAGCTGCGTCGCCGCCGGGTTCTCAAGAGGCCAGCGCCTCACTCCTCGGAACGCCAGGAACATGTGCACGATTCGTTCCTCCCGCTTGGCCCTCCCCACAATGGGGCTCTTGGCCGTCCCGCTGCAAGGTCAGCAGGACTCCGTGCCGGCGTTCCCCACCTCTTGCTGGAGGATCTGCCCATGCGAGCCCACGTCACACCACCTCACGCCGTCCTCCTCCTCTCCCTCGCGTTCGCTCCAGGGTGCACGGACAGTGTCGTCGCACCTCTGCATCCAGCGCTCGCGCGCGCGGAAAGCGCGATCGCCTGCATCGGGCCGGTTCCTGACCATGAGATCCCGCTCCCGCTCGTCCCGCCGTCCCAACGCGTCGACCTGGTGACGCCGGTGTTCAGCAATCCCACGGCCATCGACCATGCGCTCTTCCCCATCGCGGGCGTTGCGCAGGCCGTGATGCACGGCCTGGTGGACGGGGAGCCGCTGCGGATCGAACGTACCCGGTTGCCGGACGCTGAGCGCATCGTGCTCCCCTCCGGTGTCGTCCCTGCCCTCACCGAACAGTTTGTCGCCATCATCGACCGCCGCATCGAG
Source organism: Gemmatimonadota bacterium (assembly GCA_016704465.1). GTDB lineage: Bacteria > Gemmatimonadota > Gemmatimonadetes > Gemmatimonadales > Gemmatimonadaceae > SCN-70-22. The sequence continues at coordinate 342,023 of JADJAD010000001.1, forward strand.
GAGACCGCCCTCGACTGGTATGCCCAGGCCGACGATGGTGCGGTCTGGTACCTCGGCGAGGACGTGTACAACTATGATGAGGGGAGGCTGGCTGACCGCGAGGGGACGTGGCGCGCCTGCCGCGAGGCGCCCGCGGCGATGATCATGCCCGCCAACCCGAGCCTCGGCAATGCATATCGGCCCGAGGACCGGTACGGCGTCGTGTTCGAGGAAGCGGTCGTCACCGAGGTCGGGATCACGGTCGACGGTCCGCGAGGCCCGGTCGCCGGTGCCATCGTGATCCGCGAGCTGCACATGGATGGTGGCACCGAGTCCAAGACGTTCGCCCCCGGCTACGGGGAGTTCTTCGCCGGTTCGGGCGACAACTTCGAGGCGCTGTCGGTGGCCCAACCCACCGACGGACGCCCCGGCGTGATTCCCGCGTCGCTTGCGGCCATCCTCGACGGCGCGTCGACTGTCTTTGGTCAAGCTGGGGCGGGCAACTGGGCAGGAGCAGCGTCGACCACGCGCGCCATGCACGCGGAGTGGCAGTCGCTGCAGTCCGTCGGCGTGCCGGCACGGCTCGCGCCGCTCATGCAGGATGCGCTCGACGCCATCGCCGAGGCGGTCGTCGACGAGGACAGCGGGGAGAGCCGGCAGTACGCGGTCGATGCGTTGCAGCTGGGGCAAGACATCCGGATGCAGTATCACCCTCGCGAGTCGATCGACTTCGCACGCCTCGGCGTGTGGACGCGCCAGGTGGCCCTTGACGTGACAGCGCGCAATCACGCGGGGATACGGAGCGACGTGCTGATCATGCAGTGGATCCTGCGCCGCCTGGACGGGGCGGGAAGCGCCGCGGACGACGTGCTCGTACAGCGGCTGCAGCGGGAGCTTCGGGCGCTGCGCGCCGCGCTCGACGACGGAGACCACGCCAGCATGGTGCAGCGGGCGCGGCGCATCGAACGGCTGGCGGATGACCGCGGGACGCACGCCTAACGACCCACGGCGTGGCCTCGCCGCCCGTCGACGACGGACGCCTCGGCCGGCAGGGTGCGTTCGGTTCGCGCAGCCCGGCACCGGGCGGATGATCGGTGCCGGGCTGCGCCCGTCAGGTCGCGACGACCAACGCGCTCGCCGCAGCGGCCTGCTGCATGATGTGCCACAACCGCTCGACATGCACCCGCTCGGTGGTCTCGCTGCCGATGGAGACGCGCACCATCCACCGTCCTCCGAGCGTGGCTGAGGTCAGGTACGCCTGTCCCGAGCGGTTGATCGCCTCGCACCACCGCTGCGTATGCGCCTCGAGCGCATCGGCGTGTACGCCGGGTGGCGCATGTCGCACGCACAGGGTCTGCAGCGGGACCGGCGCGAGCAGCTCCCACTGCGGCGTCGCGCGTATCTGTTCGGCCAGCCATGCCGCATTCTGCAGGTCGCGGCGCAGGCGTTCCTGCAGGCGCTGCACCCCTTGTTCGCGTACGAGGAACCAGAACTTGAGGGCGCGGAAGCGCCGGCCCAGCGGGAGTCCCCAGTCGCGATAGTTGCGCACCTGCTCGTCGACGGCCGAGCGCAGGTAGCTGGGGTTGGTCGACATGACCCGAACGAGCAGGTCGCTGTCGCGCACGAGGTGCATCGTGCAGTCGAAGGCGACCCCGAGCCACTTGTGCACGTTCACCACCACCGAATCGGCCCCCTCGACGCCCTCCCACATCCAGCGGCACTCGGGGAGGATCATCGCCGAGCCTCCCATGGCGGCATCCACGTGGACAAACAGCCCGTAGCGCGTTGCCACCTCGACGACGGCGCCGACCGGATCGAGTGCGGTCGACGCCGTCGTCCCCGTGGTGGCGACCACCGCGCACGGGGTCCGGCCAGCGGCGATATCCGCCGTGATCGCGGCCTCGAGGGCGTCGGCGCGCATGGCATAGGCGTCGTCGCAGGCGACGTGGCGCACGTTGTCCCGCCCGAAACCGGCGAGCAGCGCCGCCTTGTCCACGGACGAGTGGGCGTAGGCCGAGGCGTACACGACCAGCGGGGCCGCCACTCCCTGCAGCCCGCCGGCACCTAACGAGAAGCCGCTCGTGCGCTCGCGCGCGCAGATGAGGGCAAGCATCGTGGTGGTCGAGGCCGTGTCCTGGATCACTCCCTTCCAGGCCGCAGAGAGTCCGACCATCTGTCGCAGCCAGTCGGTGGCGACTTCCTCCACCTCGGTCAGGGCCGGACTCGACTGCCAGGACAGCCCGAGCACGCCGAGCCCGGTGCTCAGCAGGTCGCCCAGCACGGAGGAGAGCGACGAGTTGGCCGGGAAGTAGCCATGGAAGTTGGGGTGCTGCCAGAGCGTGAGGCCGGGGACCACGATGCCGTCAACGTCGCGCAGCAGCGCGTCGAACGACTCGCCCTCCGCGGGCGGCGAGGGTGGAAGCGCGGCGCGTACCTCACCCGGGGTGGTGCGCGCCATCACGGGGAGCGTGCCGTCGTACACGCGGGCGCGATAGTCGGCGATCCAGTCGATCAGCTGGTGCCCAGCGGCGCGGAATTCCTCGGGAGTCATGCGTGCAGCGAAGGAATGGGAAGGTCGGAAACACCGACCAAACTTACCTCGCGACGCCGGCGTCGTTGAGGCACCGCGTGTACCACCGCGTGCCACCGCGTGTACCACCGCGTGTACCTCCGCGTGTACCTCCGCGTGTTCCACCGGGTCGGCGCCCCGCGTCACGGGACCACCGCCTCCCCGCCACGCCGAACCCATTCGACACGCGCGGCGTCCAGTCGCGCCATCGTTTGCACGCGCTCACCTGCGTCGTTCCAGGCCGTGAACGCCGCCGCATTGGCGCGCAGCCGGTCCACCCACCGCAGGAAGAAGCGGGCGTCGGGCGACGACCGGATCGGCTGGCCACCAACCGTGACGTAGATGGGACTCGTCGTCCCGAACGGCATCCCGTCGAGGACCGGGTGCCGCCCCCCCGCCGACCAGGCACGGGCGAGGTACCATCCGCTTTCCGTCACCTGCAACGTGAACGCCGTGTCCGACCGCATCCCACCGCCACCGGCGCGAAGGCGTGCGATCACGTCGCCGTTGCGCACCAGTTCGAGTGAATCGATGGCCACGAATGAGCGCAGCCGGACCGTGGCCCGTAGCGCGTGTTCGCCCGCCGCAAGCACGATGCTGTCTCCCGGCTGCCGCCCGGACAGGGTGAACTCGACGAGCGGTCCGTTGGTGGCGAAGGTGCGGCCACGGCGAATGGCATCGAGAAAGCGCCCGTGCGTGACGCCGGGGCCCACGCGGGCATACACGCGGTTCATGCCCACGGGACCGCGCAACGAGGCGTAGTTCGCCATCGCATCGGTCCCGGCCCCCGCGGGGAGTGCGAAGCCGGCGTTGAGCGCGGCGTACCACACGCGCTGTGTGGCCAGGAGATCGTCGACGAATCCGAGCGCCTCGTAGTAGTCCACGTGGCCGAGGGCGAGCGAGACGGGAAACTCGTTGGTGAGCGGGCGGGACGTGTCGGCCGGATCGGGGATGGCGTCGAACGGATGCACGTAGCCGACCAGGGCGCCCTGCCGCCGGGCAGCCTCCACGACGTCGGCGTTCATGGGGGCAATCGAGCGAGCGGCGGTGTTGGCATAGGCGGCGTACCCCGGCAGCAGCACGTGCTCGCGCAGGCCGAGCAGTCCCAGGTGTCCCCAGTACGAGGTGTGGAACTCCTCGTCGTGGCGCAGCAGCACCTCGCGTGTGGACGCGGGGTCGAGGGCGCCGCGAAAGTACTCGAGATCGGGAACGCGTCCCTCCTTGTTGACAATGAGGTTCTCGACCACCCGCAGGTCCTCGGCCCGCGCCTGCCTGACGAGTCCGGCCGGCGTGTTGCGATACGTGCCGCCGTAGTTCATGTGCACGTGCAGGTCGCCCGAGATCCAGCCGCGCGCCGCGAGGTCGTCGATACGGCGCAGCGGGACCCGGACCGTCGTCGTCTCGCCCGCGCGCACGGCGACGATGCGGGTGACGGGCGCGTATTCCAGCCCGCGCATCGCCTCGACCGTCACCTCGCCCGCGGGAACGGTGACCGTGGCGGCGGCGTCGAGGTGGAAGTAGTTGAACTCCATGCGGCGCTGCGAGCGATCGAAGCCGTCGTCCCCGTGCATCCACGCGCCGTCGGGCGCCACGTGGCGACCGTCGGCCAGGCGCACCGACGCGCGCGCCGGAATCGCGGCACCAGTCGCGGCATCGACCACGCGCAGTCGCAGCACCCCGACGGGCGCACGCCATCGTTTCCGTGCGGCGACCACGGTTCGCCGGGAACCACCTGTCGCGTCCAACACGTGAAGGATGGGATTCCCGCGCTCGTTGGAGACGAAGGCGATGCGGCGGCCATCGGGCGACCAGCGGGGATTGATGGCGTCCCAGTCACCGTAGGTCAGCTGAAACGGCTCGCCGCCTAACGTCTGCGGTTCGTCGGCCCTCGACGCGTCGCGTCGTGGGGTGTCGGGCACGAGCCAGAGCTGGTGCCACTGTCGCCCGGCGTACGAGGCGTAGACGATGCGTCCGTCGCGGCTCCAGTCGGGGCGCGCCTTCCACATGGTCTCCTCGTCCAGCACGAGCTGCATGGCGGCCGCGCGCGGCGTCCCGCTGGTATCCACGGGGAGTCGCCACAGCCCACCAGTGCCCCAGAGCCGTCCGCGGTTGGAGACCACCAGGAGCTCACGACCGTCGGGCGACCAGGCGGGGGAGAGGTAGTGGTCGACACGCGAGTAGTAATACCGCGGCAGTCCCGAGTCCCGATCCTCGCTGACGCGCCGGGGTGTGGCGAGCGCCCCGCCCTGCCATCCGGCAACGAAGATGTGGAAGCGCCCTTCGTGCGCCGTGGAGACCCAGGCGAGGTGACGCCCGTCGGGAGACCAGCGTGGCTCCACATGCACCGCGCCGTCGTCGCGCACGACGCGTGAGACGCCGCTGGAGAGGTCGAGCACCCGCAGCTGGATGGCCGTGCCGGTGTAGCTGCTGTACGCGACCCAGCGGCCGTCGGGCGACCAGTCCGGCTGGTAGTCGTAGCCCGGGCCATCCGTCAGCTGCATCGCCTCGTCGCCGTCGACGCGCTGTCGCCAGAGCGTGCCCCTCATCGAGTAGACGACGTCGGCGCCATCGGGCGACCACGCGGCGGCGCTCGGGCCGGAGGTGAGCTGCGGGAGATAGAGCTCACGCCAGTAATACGGATGCGGCTCACGGACCTGCGGCAGGACGGGGGCACGCTGGGCGACGAGGGGGGCGGCAGCCGCGGCGAGGAGCGCAAGGACGCCGGAGAGCGCGCGAGCGACAGGTCGCGCCCGGGACCGGAGGGGCGATGCGAGGCCCGCGCGGGGCTGCGCGGTAGGGCGTGCTGGGCGGCCGGCTGGGGCCCCCCCCCCGAACCACAACCTGCACGCACCCCTCGGCGATCCCCTCATCATTTCGCTCCGTTGCCAATCATTTCCGTGGCAGCCTCGCACCCCACACTCCCCCGCCCGCAACGCATGACGCGCCCCCGATACCAGCCGGTCACCCGAGGAACGCCCCCCGGGTCCAGCGTCTCCCGCAGCAGACGCAACTCCGCCACACTCGGCGGCATCACCTCGTCCAGCGCGTCGCGTACCACCAGCTCCCACCCCACCCCGCGCCGTACCTCCTCGACCGTGACACCGGGATAGAGCGCCGCCAGCTCCAGCTCGCCCGACGCGGCGTTCGCCGCCAGGATCGCCTTGTCCGTGATCACGCGCGTGGGCCCCGCGCCCGGAATCCCCAACTCGGCGCGCGTCCCGCCGCGAGCCCGATGCCCGGGCGATGTGATGAAATCCACCTGGGCCGGGAAGGCGCGCGGATGGAGACGGGCGATGATCAGCGTGCGCCGAGCATGGATCGCGATCTCCGCAGCCCCCCCGCTCCCCGGCAGGCGCACCTTGGGCGACGCGTAGTCGCCAATGACCGTGGTGTTGATGTTCCCCCAGCGGTCCACCTGCGCCCCACCAAGGAAGCCGACCTCGATGCGCCCGTTCTGCAGGAAGAGTTGAAAGACGTCGGCCATGCCGCACAGCATCAGCGACCCCGTGACCAGCGACGGATCCCCGATCGACACCGGCAGCCGCGCCGGCTGCGCCCCGATCGCCCCCGATTCGTAGATGAGCACCAGCCCCGGCGCATGCGTCGCCCGCGCCAGGTTGCACGCCACGTTCGGCAACCCGATCCCGACGAAGACGACCTCCCCATCGTGCAGCTCCCGCGCCGCCACACACGCCATAATCTCCCCCGGCGCATACCCCACTCCCGTCCCCGTCCCCCGTCCCCCGTCCCCAGTTCAGTACCCATACGACACCTCACCGCTCATCGCCGCCTTGGCCGCCAGCCGCGCCACGAGTTCGGGCTGCCGCCGCACATACTCCGCACGATCGGCCACGCCGTACACCCACTCGTCGAGGTACGCCGCCAATGTGGCGGGGTCGCGGGAGATCGCCTCCCAGTCCACGTAGAAGGCGTTGTCGCGGTCGTAGAATCCCTGCGCGTACGACGGATGCGCCCCCCACGGTTCCACCACCACGGCGTCGACGATGAGGCCGGGGATGATGGTGCGGTTCGGGTCCGCCCGGATGACCGACGACGGCACCAGCTCCTCGACCACGACGATCACTCGCTGCGACGCAAAGGCCGCCTCTTTCTGCACGCCGAGCAGCCCCCACACCTGCGCGTTGCCCTCGGCGTCGGCCCGCTGCGCGTGCACGATCGTGACGTCGGGATTGAGCGCCGGGACCGTGGCGAGCGCTGTCCCTGTGTAGGGACAGGTCACCGACCGGATGTTGGGGTTGACGCCCGGCAGGTCGGTCCCCTGGTAATCGTTGAGCGGCCAGAATGGGAGTCGCGCCGCCCCGGCGCTGAAGCGGGCCACCATGCCGAAGTGGGAATACTCCTCGATGGCGAGCGTTGGCGGCCGCGACTCCACCGCGCGCCGGAAGGCGTGCAGCGACCCGGCGCCGGGATTGCCCGCCCACGAGAAGACGAGCTTGGCGGCGCAGCCGGCGGCGATCATCTGGTCGTAGATGACGTCGGGCGTGAGTCGGCACAGCGTGAGGTCGCGCCGCCGCTGCCGGATCACCTCGTGCGCCGCAGCAAACGAGATCAGGTGCGTGAAGCCCTCGATGACCAGCACGTCGCCGTCGTGCACGTGCTCGGCGATGGCGTCGCGCATGCTGACGACCTTGCTCATCGCGGCACAGCCCAGGGCAATGGTCCGATGATGGACGCGTTCGAATGGTGACGTCCGCGGCGGACGAGGAGGGTATCGTCGTTGTTGGGGGGGGCCCCCCGTCGCAGCAACGCCGTCACCCTCCCCTCGCCTCCCCGATGCACCCGTCAAGCATCGCCAACCCCCGATCCACATCCACCGCATCAATCACCAGCGGTGGCGCCAGCCGCAACGAGCTCTTCCCCGCCCCCAGCAGCAACAACCCGCGCGAGAACGCCAGCTCCACGATCCGGTGCACCAACTCCGGTGCCGGCTCACGCGTCGCCCGGTCCTTCACGAACTCCACGCCGACCATCAGCCCCACCCCGCGCACATCGCCGATGCAGTCGTGCTTCGCCATCAGCGCCTTCGCGCCAGCCAGCATCCGCTCGCCCTGCTGCGCCGCGTTAGCCATCGCCCCCTGCTCGACCACGTCGAGCGTGGCCAGCGCCGCCGCGCAGCACACCGGATTGCCGCCGAACGTCGACCCATGTGCACCGTTCTGCCACTTGTCGATCGTCTCGCGCACGATCATCGCACCAATCGGCATCCCCGATCCCAGCCCCTTGGCCGTGAGCAGGATGTCCGGCTCGACCCCCTCGTGCTCGCAGGCGAACATCTTCCCCGTGCGACCGATCCCGCTCTGCACTTCGTCGAACACGAGCAGGATGCCGTACCGATCGCACAGCGCGCGCAACTCCGTCAGGAAGCCAGGCGGGGGAATGACGTATCCTCCCTCGCCCTGCACCGGCTCCACGAAGATCGCGGCCACGTCGTGCGGATCGAGGTGACGGGCGAAGAGGTCCTGCTCGATCGACGTCACGCATCCCATCGTGCACGCCGGCTTCTCGGCGCAATGCCGGCACCGGTATCGATAGGCGTAGTCCACGTGATGCACATCGGGAAGCAGCGGCCCAAAGCCGGCGTGCTGCCGGGCCTTGCTCGACGTCAGCGACACCGCGCCGGTGCTGCGACCGTGGAACGCCCCCTTGAACGCGATCATGGCCGTGCGCCGAGTGGCGTACCGCGCGAGCTTGATCGCCCCTTCGGTCGCCTCCGTCCCCGAGTTGGTGAGGAAGACCCGCTTCTTCGTCGCCCCCGGCGCGAGCTTCGCGAGGCGCTCGCACAGCGCCGCCATCCCCTCGTAATAGAAGTCGCTGCCGCAGATGTGGAGGAACTGCCCCGCCGCTTCCTGCACCGCCTTGACCACGTGCGGATGGCCATAGCCGGTCGACGCCACCGCGATCCCGGCCATGAAGTCAAGGTAGCGATTGCCGTCAATGTCCTCGACCATGACGCCCGAGCCGCGGGCGATCGCCAGCGGATACTCCTTGATATAGCAGTGCGACGTCCACGCGGCGTCACGTTCGACGATGGCCATGGCCTTCGGGCCTGGCGGGGGGACGACGATGTGCGGATAGTCGCGATCGGCCATGACGTGGCTCACCTAGTCGAAGAGTGTGTGGCAGGCGAGGGCGAAGCGCGCGACGATCTCGTCGATCTCGCCCTCGGTGATGATGTACGGCGGGGCCAGCATCACGAGATCGCCGAGCCCCCCATCGACGTGTCCTACGTTGGGCCAGACGATCAGGCCAGCGTCCTGCGCGACGCGCGTGAACCGCTCCGCGACTCGCGCCTCGCGCGCAAACGGTGCACGCGTCCGCACGTCGGCCACGAACTCCACCCCCGCCAGCAGCCCGCGGCCACGCACGTCGCCGACCCCCGGAAGTGCCCGCAGCGCGTCCAGCTTCCCGTGAAAGACCGGCGCCATGCGCGCGCATCGCCCGACCAGGTCGTGTGCCGCCATGTAGTCCAGCGTTGCCACCGCTGCCGCGCAGGTCACGGCGTGGTGCGAGAACGTCTGCGCGTGCATCAACGCACCGCTCCCGCGCGCGATGACGTCGACGATGTCGTCACGCACCAGGACGGCGCTCACCGGGGCGTAGCCTCCGCCGATCCCCTTGCCTAACGTGAGGATGTCGGGAACGACGCCCCAATGCTCGATCGCCGTCCACGTCCCCGTACGACCGGCGCCGCACAAGATCTCATCGGCGATCAGCAGGACGTCGTGGCGCGTGCAGATCTCCCGCACGGTGCGCAGGTAACCGTCGCGCGGCACGTTGCCACCAGTCGAACTCCCGCCGACCGGCTCGAGGATGAAGGCCGCAACCCGCCCCGGCCCCGCCGCAACGATGGCCTCCTCCAGCGCCGTCCCCGAGCAGGCAGGACACGCCACGTCGCCGTCGCAGGAACAGCGATAGGCGGACGGCGCGGGAATGCGCTGCACATCGACGAGCCAGTCGCCCCAGTAGGCGCGATAGTGCGCACGGGCCGATGCCGACAGCGCCAGCAGCGTATTGCCGTGGTAGCCGGGCGAGAGCGCGATGATACGGTTGCGCCCCGCTTCCCCGCGCTCGATCCAGTATTGGCGCGCAAGCTTGAGCGCCGCCTCGACCGCCTCCGACCCGCTGCCGAGGATGTACGCCTTGCCCAGCGCCGGCGACCGGGCCACGAGTCGCTCGGCCAATCCCTCCACCGCCTCATTCGTGAACGCCGTCCCGTTCACATAGGCCAAACGACCCGCTTGCGCGGCCATCGCGTCGCCGATCTCCCGCACCCCGTGGCCAATACTGGCGACATACGCCCCGCCGACCGCGTCCAGGTAACGCTTCCCCGTCGCGTCCTCGAGCCAGCATCCCTCGCCGCGCACGGCCATCGGATGCTCGCGCGTGAGCGAGCGGTAGAAGACCGGCGACTCCGGGTAGCGGTGCGGGACGGCGGAACGGGAGGGAGACACGGCGGCGAATGTGGCAGGGCGGGCGTCGGGTCGCAACTGGTGGACCTCGCCACTCGTCGGCCACGGCACATCCGGCGCGTCAGGCCGCGCTGACCTACTCTTCGTACACCCGCGGACACCCATCGACTTCATGCACGCCGATGGCCTGGTCCGTTTCCGGCGCGTCCGCCGAGTCTCGCTCCGCCCCGCGCGTCTCGAGGCCGATCGATCGTGCCGCGGGAACCACCAGGCGCACGCCACCCGTTCGCTTCTGTGGCTTCCGCGCCCCCGTATGTCGGCCGTCTCCCTGTCACACCCGCATGCCCCGTTTCCGAACGATTCTCGCCTGGCTGCTCGTCCTCGCCGCCGCCCTCGCACTCGTCATCGGCTATCGATGGTTCGCCGCGCGGCCGCCGATCGTGGAAGTCACGACGGCCACCCGAGAGAACGTCGTGCGCCTGCTCGCCGTGACAGGGCGTGTGAGTCCGCGCCTGTCCTACGACGTACAGCCGCTGGTGTCCGGCACGGTGACACGTCTCTACAAGGCCGAGGGCGACCGCGTGTCGCGCGGCGACGTCCTCGCGACGATCGACGCCGCAGCGAGCCGGGCAGGTGTCGACCAGGCTACGGCCCAGCTGGCGGCGCGACAGGTGGAGGTGGAACGACTGCAGCGTGAACACGATCGGGTGCGCCGCCTTGTCGAGGCCGGAGGCCTTCCCGAGCGTGATGCAGAGCGGGCCCGCCTGGACCTCGAGAGCGCCCGTGCGGGGGTGCGGCAGCTCGAGGCGCTGACGTCGGAGGCGCGCGCGCGGCTGCGCGACTTCACCCTCCGGTCTCCCATCGACGGCTTCGTGCTCACACGTCCGGTGGATCCGGGACAGAACGTGACGCCGCAATCCGTGCTGTACGGGCTCGCGACAGGCACGGGCGCCGAGGTGGAAGTCAACGTGGACGAGCAGTACCTGGGCGAATTGGTGAAGGGCCTGACGGCGCGGGTGGCGCCGTTGACGGGTGAGCGAACGGCATTCGACGCGACCCTCGCCTACATCGGTCGACGCGTCGACGAGGCAAGCGGTGCCGTACCGGTGCGGCTGTCGTTCGTTGGAGCGGCGCCCATCCTCCCTGCTGGCTTGAGCGTCGATGTCAACCTCCGGATCGCTGAGCACCCGAACGCGACGACCGTTCCGCGCGAGGCAGTGGCGGGGCTCGGAGGCGACGCCTTCGTGATGCTGGTCCGCGCGGACACGGTCACCCGCCGCGCGGTGCAGGTGATCGACTGGCCCGCGCCGCGGCTCGTCGTGCGCGAGGGGCTGCAGCCCGGAGACACGCTCGTCGTGAACCCGCGCGGTGTGCGCGCAGGACAGGTCGTGCGCACCAGGACCGCCGGCGATGCCCTTTGAGCTGTCCGTCGCCCTGCGCTACATCCGCAGTGGACGACTCCAGACCGTGCTGATCTTCTCCGGGGTCGCGGTGGGCATCGTGGTCTTCACCTTCATGGCCGCCCTCATCAATGGGCTCGCGATCAGCCTGACAGACAACGTGATCGGCAACATCGCCCACGTGCGGCTCGAGCCTCGCACACGACCGCCGCAGCTGCTCGGGTCGCGAGACAGCGTGACCCCCCTGGTGGCGGTGCAACGCGGCGACGAGCCGCGCGCCAACATCAACGGATGGCGCGCCGTGGTGCAGATGGTCGAAGCGGTGCCGGGTGTCACGCGAGTGGCCGCGTCGGTCACCGGGTCGGGCTTCATTCAGCGGGGCGAGCGGATCGTCCCCGTCTCGGTCACCGGCTACGAAGAGGGCAAGCTGAGCGCGATGGTCGACCTCGCGGCGGGCATCGTGCGTGGGACCGCGACGATCGGCCCGGGCGACGTGCTGATCGGCGTGGGCATTGCCGAGGAGCTGGGCCTGACAACGGGACAGCGCCTGCGCCTCAGGAGCGATCGCGGCCGGGAGCGCACGCTGGTGATTCGCGGCATCTTCGACGTGCAGAGTGCCAATCTCAACGACCGCCTGGCCTTCACCGACCTGGGGACCGCCCAAGGGTTGTTCGAGGTGGTGGGGGCGGTGACGCGCATCGAGCTCAAGGTCGCCGACATCTTTGGAGCCCCCGCCCTGGCGGAGCGCCTGGCAGGAATGACCGGGCTCGAAGCGATCGACTGGATCGCCGAGAACGCGCGACTCCAGGATGCGCTGACCGCACAGGGCAACACCGGCGACCTCGTCAAGTTCTTTTCGGTGCTGCTGATCATCATCGCGGTCGCGAGCCAGCTCCTGCTGTCGGTCATGCGGCGCAAGCCGGAAATCGGGATCATGCGCAGCATGGGCATCACCCGCAGTTCGGTCACCTGGATCTTCCTGCTGCAGGGGCTGTTCATCGGGCTGCTCGGCTCGCTGCTGGGCGCCCTGCTGGGCTACGGCTTTTCCAGCGTCCTGGCACAGGTGACGCTCCGTCCCGATGGGTCGCAGGGCCTGCCGATCGATCCCGCGCTTGGGGAGTACGGCCTGGCGGTGGCAATCGCCACGGTGGCCTCCACCCTCGCCGCGCTCCTGCCGGCACGCATCGCGGCGCGCACCGATCCCATGGAGGTCATCACGCAATGAGCGACGTCGTGCTGCGTGCCACGGACCTCGTCAAGACGTTTACCGACGGCGAGACCGAGACTCGGGTGCTCAAGGGCATCGACCTTGAGTTTCGCAAAGGCGAGTTTGTCTCCCTCATGGGCCCGTCGGGGAGTGGAAAGAGCACCTTGCTGACCATCCTCGGCACCCTCCTGCGCCCCACCTCGGGAGAGGTCGAACTGGTGGGCAAGGTGCTGAGCCGGCTCGACGATCGTGAGGTCACACGCTTCCGCAACCAGCACATCGGCTTCGTCTTCCAGTTTCACCACCTGCTCCCCCGACTTCACGGCCCGCGAGAACGTGCGCTTTCCCTCCCTTCCACAACGAAAGGGTGACGCCCGAGCGCTCGATGCGCGTGCCACGGACCTGCTGGAGCGCGTTGGACTCGCGGACCGGGTCGATTTCAGGGTGCCGAAGCTGTCGGGCGGGCAGAAGCAGCGGGTGGCGATCGCGCGCGCGCTCATGAATGCGCCGGACATCGTGCTGGCCGACGAACCCACGGGCAACCTGGACCGCGAGACCGGGCAGGAGGTGCTCGGGCTCATGCGGCAGCTGTGCGAGGAGAACGGCACCATGTTCCTCATCAGCACGCATGATGAAGCGATCGCCGAGATCAGCGACCGCACGGTGCGAATTCTCGACGGCCGGGTTGAGCGGGAGGGACCGCCAGCCTGAGTGGCGGGGCGTTCGAAACGGGGATTCGGCTGCTCCAACGGTCCGCACTCGCCGCACGGAGCTCAGCAGACCGCGGGGAACACGCGTAAGTTCCAGCGCAGACCGCGTGCGGCGCACCCGGTCGACTTGCTCCGCTCGTTCCCGTCCCCCCCCTCTCGGATTCTCACATGCCGCGTTTGACGTTCTCGCGATCCGCTGCCTCCCTCGTGGTGGTCGGCGGGCTGCTTGCCGCGTGCAAGACCGCCCCGCCGACGACCGCGCCCGCCCCGCGCACCGCGAACGCCGCCGGCGCCGCCGGCGCGGCCGCCCGTCCGGGTCTCCCCGGCGCGGTCCCCGCGCAGGGGGGTGACACCAGCCGGGCGCCGGGCGCCGCTGGCCCTCCCGGCGGCGATCCCGCCCCGCGCCCCTACGCCCGCGTCGTGACGCCGCAGGCCGTCTCGCGCGATGGGCTCTTCAAGACGCACCGCATCGGCAGTCGTGTCCTGTTCGAGATCCCGCGCGGTGCGCTCAACCAGGAGATGCTGCTCGTGACCCGCGCGGCCCGCGTCCCGGTCAACGCCGGCTACGGCGGTCAGCAGATCGGGCAGCGCCGAGTGGTGAAGTGGGAGCGACGCGACAACCGGATCCTGCTGCGCAACGTCTCCTACGCCACCGTGGCCGACTCGGGACTCCCGATCGCCCAGGCGGTGCGGGCCTCGAACTTCGACCTCATCGTCGCCGCGTTCAACATCGACGCCTTTGGTCCCGACAGCGCGGCCGTGATCGACGTGACGCGCATGTACACCGCCCCGCCGACCGAAATCGGCCCGGGGAACCAGTACCGCGGCACCCCCGACCCGAACCGCTCGTTCATCGAGAAGGTCCAGTCCTTCCCGACCAACATCGAGGTCGAGGCGGTCCTGACCATCAATCCCCCCCCAGGCGCGGCAGCGGCGCCGGCCAATCCGTTCCAGCCGGCGGCCAACGGCACCTCATCGATCGTCCTCCACTGGTCGATGATCAAGCTCCCCGAGAAGCCCATGATGCCGCGCCTGGCCGACAAGCGCATCGGCTTCTTCTCGTTCAACACGCTCGACTACGGTCGCCCCGAACAGCGGGCGCAGGAGCGCGAGTACATCGTGCGCTGGCGCCTGGAAAAGAAGGACCCCAACGCCGCAAAGTCGGAGCCGATCAAGCCGATCACCTACTACGTCGACCCGGCGACCCCGGACTGGCTCAAGCCGTACGTGCGGAAGGGGATCGAGGCATGGCAGGTGGCGTTCGAGGAAGCCGGCTTCATCAAGGGGATCGTCGCCGCCGACGCACCCGCGAATGACCCGGACTGGTCGCCCGAAGACGCGCGCTATTCGGTCGTGCGCTGGTTCCCGTCCACGATCGAGAATGCGACCGGCCCGAACGTGAACGACCCGCGGACCGGCGAGATCCTCGAGTCGGACATCTACATGTACCACAACATCATGAACCTGCAGCGCTCGTGGTACTTCACCCAGGTGGGGCACCTCGATCCGCGCGCCCGCCAATGGCCCTACCCGGATTCGCTCATGGGGCGTCTGGTGGAGTTCGTGGTCGCCCATGAAGTCGGGCACACGTTAGGCTACCAGCACGACCAGAAGGGGAGCTCGACCTATCCGGCCGACTCGGTGCGTTCGCGCACGTGGGTCGCGAAGATGGGACACTCGCCCTCCATCATGGACTACTCGCGCTTCAACTACACGGCGCAACCCGAGGACAACATCCCGCTCGAGGACCTCATCCCGCGCATCGGTCCGTGGGACAAGTACATCACCCGCTGGGGCTACACCCCCATTCCCGCCGCCAAGTCGCCCGACGAGGAGT
Source organism: Gemmatimonadota bacterium (assembly GCA_016704465.1). GTDB lineage: Bacteria > Gemmatimonadota > Gemmatimonadetes > Gemmatimonadales > Gemmatimonadaceae > SCN-70-22. Next base: position 357,155 of record JADJAD010000001.1, read on the forward strand.
GGGCAACGCTGAACCGGTGGTCGCGCGAGCAGGACGCCACGCCGTGGCTGCGCTTCAACATGTCGGACTCGCGCGGCGCCGACCCCGGCGACCACAGCGAGGCGGTTGGTGATGCCGACGCCGTGAAGGCGACCGGCTGGGGAATCAAGTCCATCAAGCAGATCGTCCCGCTCCTCATCCCGGCCACCGTGAAGGATGGCGAGAGCTACGACGACCTCGACGCCATGTACGGACGGCTGATTGGCCAGTGGTCCACGGAGCTCAATCACGTCGCCGATGTGGTCGGCGGGACCGAGGCACAGGAGAAGTACGCCGGGCAGGCGGGACCGCGATACGTGCCGAACTCCCGCGCGCGCCAGGCTGCCGCGGTGAAGTTCCTCAACGAGAACGCCTTCGCCACTCCGACGCACTTCCTGGACGACAACATCCTCCGGAAGATCGAGGTGGAAGGGGCCATCCGGCGCATCAACCAGGCGCAGGGACGTGTCCTCAACCAGCTGCTGAACGATCGGCGCCTCGAGCGCCTGATCGAGTTCGACGCCATGGCCAGGCCGGGCGAGTCGTATACGCTGGCCGACATGGCGGCCGACCTGCGTTCCGGTGTCTGGAGCGAGCTGTCGGCCGGCACGGTCCGCATCGACGCGTATCGCCGCGAGCTGCAGCGCGCTTATATCGCCGCGCTCGACGGCAAGGTGAACCCGCGAGCAGTGCAGGTGCCGGCCGGGCTCCCGCCGCAGTTCGCCGCCCAGTTTGCCGGCGCGCGCGCGACCAGCGACATCAAGTCGATCTTCCGCGCCGAGCTGCGTTCACTCGATGGGCAGCTCGCGTCGGCGGCCGGTCGTGCCACCGATCGCACGACCCGCGCACATCTCGATGACGCACGGGCGCAGATCAAGAAGATCCTCGAGCCGAACGGCTGATCGCCGGCGTTGGTCACACGAGGATCGAGGCGGGCCGTCCCAGACCGGGACGGCCCGTTTCGCGTTCTCGCGGCCGGCGACATCGCGCGGTGAACGCTCCGAGACTGGCCCATGTGGACCCGTTGGAACTCGCCAACATTCCCTGAAATCCGCGCCTACTTTCGCAGATGGATCGCTGCTCGACTAGCTTGCAAAGCTCCCGTTCGCCAGCCCCCCGTTCTCGTTCGACGTGTCCACTCTGCTCGCCTGCATCACGGGAACCCTCGCCGGCCTCCACATCGCCACGTGGGGGATGTACAAGGATGCGATTCACGAGGGCTTTTACATCCCGCGGTACTTCCGAAGCGTCCTGGTCGGCGCCGTCGTTGGGGTCGTGCTGTACCCGTACACCGGACTCGACCTGACCACCGGGGGTGGGCTCGTCGTCTTCTTCGGACTCGTCTACGTCTGCGAACGCACGATCGTCGAGATCTGGAAGACGTTCTTCCGCAGCGAGGATCAGTCGAAGTACACGATTCCCATGCAGTTTCAGCTGCTGAAGAAGCCGGTGCGCAACCCGCTGGTGCGCATGGCGGTCGGGGCGCTCTGCCTGGTCGTGGTGGGGCTGGCGGCGTGGGGAATCGACGGACTGCAGGGGGTCGACCTGCCGATCCATCCGCTCGTGGCTGCGCTCCTGGTGGGCAGTGTCGGCGGATGGCTGACCGCGGTCGGTGGCGCCTGGAAGGACGCGCCGGTCGAGGGCTTCGAGTTCTTCAAGTTCTTCCGCAGCCCGCTCATGACGATGGGATTCGCCCTCCTGCTTGCTCCATTCACCGACCGCTGGCTCTTCCTCGCCATGGGGGCGCTTGGCTACGAGCGCGCTGCGGTCGAGACGTACAAGACGTTCTTCCTTGTGGACAAGCCGCGCGGCAAGTTCGCCGGAAAGCCGATCATCGATCCGAGCATGCTCACGCGTCGGGTGAAGTTTTCTTACCTGTTTTTTGGCATCTGGTTGCTGGTCATCGTCGCGTACGCCACCGCGTGGACGCAGCCGTCCACCGGGGTGATGGGAACCCGCGGACTCGCGCCCGCGGTTGGATCGGTGAAGTAGTCGCATGCTGCCGTTCGCGGCCATGGTGCTCCCGTCGGGGGCGACGTTGGCCGCGTCGTTGGGCTATGGTGTCCTGAGCGCGCTGATCCCGGTCGTGAACGCCGAGCTGTACATCGCGGCGGCCGCCGCCGTCGTGGCACGCGCCCAGCAACCCGCCATGGTCTGCGTCTTTACTGCGGGAACCATGGTCGGAAAGACTGCCCTCTACATCGTGTCGGAGCGCCTCATGCGCTCCCGGTCGGCGAAGACCCAGGCGGCGGTCAACGTCTGGATCGACCGACTGCACGAGCGGCGCCGCATCGTCTGGCCGGTGGTCCTGGCGAGCGCCGTCGTCGGGCTGCCCCCCATGTATCCGGTCACACTGGCCGCCGGCATGCTGCGCATCGGGGTGGTCGGTTTTTTCGTGGTCGGCTTCGCGGGGCGCTTCGTTCGCTTCTCCGTCATCACCTGGGCGGCGAATTCGTGGGTGGCAACGTGGCTCTAGCATCCGAGTCGTTCGACACGATTGTCATCGGGAGCGGCTTCGGCGGCGTGATGGCCGCGTACCCGCTCGTGATGGCCGGCGAACGCGTCCTGATGCTGGAGCGCGGCGACTGGGTGGAACGCGGGCCCCACAACTGGGAAATCAACAGCGCGCACGAACTCTCCGACCACTACTGCCCCGACACGGCGTATGCGGTGGACGATGCGCGCCGCAAGCGCCAGGGCGGGAGCTTTCACTGCGTCGGCGGGCCCTCGGTGTTCTACGGCGGCGTCGCGCTGCGATTGCGTGAACAGGACTTCGATCCCGGTCCGGCGATCGTCACCGACTCCGGTGCCGAGTGGCCATTCGGGTACGACGAGCTGGCCCCCTTCTATGACTGGGCCGAAACGCTGCTTGGCGTCGCAGGCGATGACCGGGATGATCCGACGGCGCCCGCGCGCGACGCACCGTACCCGCAGGCTCCCGCGCGTTTCACTCCCCCCGCGCAACGGGTCGCCGACGCGGCGCGACGGCTCGGGCTCAAGCCGTTTCCCCTTCCGCTGGCGATCAACTACGCGCCGAGCGACGATCGCGCCGCCTGCACGCTGTGTTGCACCTGCGACGGCTTCGCCTGTGCCATCGGCGCCAAGAACGACCTCGCCACCGGCCTGATTCCCATGCTGCAGGCGGCGGGGATGGCGTTGCGCGCCAACACGGTCGCCGTGCAGCTGTCGGTGGAGCACGGGCGGGTGAGCGGCGTGCAGTGCGTGGATCGCCGCAGTGGCGCGTCGACCACGCTGCGCGCCGGCCGCGTCGTGCTCGCGGCGGGGACGCTGGCCACGCCGCACCTGCTGCTCGCCTCGGGGCTCGACCGGAGCTCTCCCGCCGCATCGGCCATCGGGCGCTACCTCACGCGGCACAACAACCTGCTCACCCTCGGCGTGTTCGCGCGTCCCACCAATCCGGGCCGCGACTTCCATAAGCAGGTCGCGATTCACGACTTCTATTTCGGCGCCCCCGGCGTCGATCCGTCCATCGGCAAGCTGGGGTGCATCCAGCAGATCACCGCCCCGGGGCCGGACTTCGTGCGTCGCATCCTCCCGGCCCCCATCGGCCACATCGCGGCGATCGGCGTGCCGCACGTGCTGGCACTGCTCAGCATCGCCGAGGACCAGCCGGTCGCGTCGAACTTCGTCTCGATTGACCAGGCGAACCGCGACGAGTTAGGGCCTCCGACCCTGCGCATTCGGCACCGCTACACGCGGCGCGACGTTGCGGCCGGCCGGGCGCTGGTGCAGCAGTCACGACGCATCCTTCGCGAGGCGGGCGCGCTGTTCAGCATGATGCACGACCTGCGGTCGTTCTCCCATGCGGTGGGAACCGTGCGCATGGGGCAGGACGAGGCCACCTCACCCCTGGACGATCGCGGACGTTTTCGCGGGCTCGACAACCTGTACGTTGCCGACGGCAGCGCGTTGCCGACCTCGGGAGGGGTGAATCCGAGCCTGACGATCGCCGCCAACGCCCTGCGCATCGGCACGCTGCTGACAGGCCGGGCGGCCCCGCGCGCGATGGGGCGCCAGCAGCTTCCCGTGCTCGAGCGTTCGGCGCATGCCCCCTGAGTCGTCGTCCCGTGCGCCGGTCGCGCTGGTCTTTCTCGGCTGCGGCGGCATCACCAAGCGCCACAGCAATCGGCTACGAAGATTTCGGCACGTGGCGCGCTACCACGCCAGCCGCGACCTCGCCCGCGCCACCAGCATGGATCACGACGTCGGGGGATCCGGGGCCTTCGGCTCCTACGACGTGGCACTCGCCGATGCGCGTGTCACCTGCGCGGTGGTGGCCACCCCCCCGGCCACCCACCTTGCCCTGACGCTGGCGGGCGCTCGAGGCCGGCAAGGACGTCGTGGTCGAGAAGCCGGCCTTCCTGCACAGCGCCGATGTCGACACGGTTCGGGCTGTCGCAGAACGGGTGGGGCGCCAGGTACTGGTCGCCGAGAATTATCACTACAAGCCGCTGGCCTATCTCCTGCGCGAGATCGTGGCCTCGGGCGAACTCGGCGAGGTGCTGTTTGTGCACGTGAACGCCCTCAAGCGACAGGACACGCCCGGGTGGCGCGCCGACGCTGATGTGGCTGGGGGCGGTGCGCTGTTCGAGGGAGGAGTGCACTGGATGCACCTGATGGCCAACCTCGGCCTCCGGGTCTCCCGGGTGCGTGGGCTGCGCCCCGGCAGCTCGCGTGGCGAGATGGAGCGCAGCATGCTCACCACGTTTGAGTATGTTGGCGGGGCGGTCGGCACGCTCTCGCACTCGTGGGAGGTCGCCGCACCATTCGGCGGCGTGCGCGCATCGGCGATCTACGGGAGCGAGGGGGCGGTGCACTTCGAATCCAACGGCCTGCTGGTCCTGCAGCGCGGGCGGCGCACGCGGCTGCGCGCGCCGGGGCTCCGGGACTTCCTCGGCTTTGGCGCCATGTGGCGCGACTTTGTCGGCGCCCTCGCAGCACGCCGCCCGGCCGAGGTGACGCTCGACCACGCCCGCGAGGTCCTGGCGTTGGTTGAAGCGTCGTATCGCAGTGCGGGGGAGTCACCGGCAGCAACGCCCTAGGTGCGCGCCGGTGTCGCTCACACGCGGCGCGAGCAGCGTGATGGGGAATGGCCGCATGGCGCGAAACGCACGCCCCCCGGCGATGCGTCGCCGGGGGGCGTGGCACACGTTCCTGCATCGTCAGGCGTTAGGCATCCCGATTCGTACACGCCTGCCAGCTCGGGTTGTTTCGTTCGGCGATCGACGGCGTGATGTTCTGGTCGGTGCCGTACGTCCCTCCCTTGAAGTACGCCCCCGTCGGCCAGACGGTTTCGGCACCGCGCCCATACTGTCGCACCAGTCGACGGAGATCGCCAACTCCGGTGCGCCTGCCGGTACGTCCAGAAGCCGCGCTCACGGAAGAGCAGGTCGATGCGGGCCGCACATCTGCCGGGATCGACGAGCGGTGGCAACACGTTCGGGTGCGCCCGTGGCGTGCTGCGCCGCACGTGCCCCGGCCCCGCGCCGCGTTGAGGTTAGCCAGCCAGCGGTGGCGTTCGCAGTGGAAGGTCGGGTCGGCCTCGACCAGCCGTGCCTCGGACACCGACGCCAGCATGGTGGGGTGCAGCGCCGTTCCGGTAGCCACCGGAGTGTGAAGACCTGCGTGGACCCCGTCCTGCCCAAGCCGGGTCGTCGTGCTGATGACCACGCGCGGATCACCGGCCGAGCGCCAGTTGAGCCCGTTCCCCCTTCCCGCTCGAGGGACCGAAGTTGGCAGTGTTCACCATCAGTCAAAGATGGTGTTGACCAGCGTCATGGTCAGTATTCCGTGCTGTAGATGAAGCTCGTCGGCACGGCGATCGATACCGCCCGTCGCCACCGGGCCGCGTCACCGCTGCTGCATCGGTGTAGCGCTTGAGGTCGACCAGTGCGCGCGCCTTGCCGACGCGCACGCCGGGAGCGCGCAGCTGTCGAAGGAAAGCGTTAGGCATCATGGTTAGAACCCCAGGTTGACGCGCACCAACCAGTACCGGAGTGGTGGAGCGGAAAAGTCATTGTTGACGCCGGCCGTGTTGTTCACCGACGAGTTCATCTCAGGGTCGATCCCCGGATACTTGGTCACCGCAGGCCGATGTTGCATCCGGCCAGCACGATCAACGCATTTTCGGAACGCACCAGCGGCGCAGACCACGCGGAATCGTGTAGGCGACCGACAGCTCGGAACCAGGAAGTCGTTCGGGACAAAGTATCCCCACACCGTGCGCTCGGCGCTGTTGGTCGTCACCGCAGCGGCACGGTCGGCCAGTGGCGCGCTGGGATCGTTCGCCGCGCGGCGGTTGCCCTACGCACCGCTGGTTCTCAAGCCCACTGGTTGCAAAGCCCCGTGATAATTATCACCGTGGTGATCCGGAGACGATCATTGAACAAGCCGATATTGTTGGAGATGCCAGCCTCCCACTGCGGCGTCGTCGTCCCTTGTACTCGTCCGCGGCCGAAATCGTGATCTCGCTTTCGGTGAGCGCGCCATCACGCTGTTGGCATCATTCCAACCGGTGATGCGCGTATCCCACAAGCCAAACCGGGGATAGCCCTCCACGTTGCTCCCCGAGGCGTGACGGCGAGCACCATCACCCCTCGGCCAGCCCGTTGTTGATGTGCGAGCGCGTTGACCTGCGCACTCCACGACCAGTACCGGTTGCGGTAGCGGTCGGCCGAGACGGTCAGCTCCTGCCCCCAATTGCGAACCTTGGCGAGATACTGCCAGACGCCGGCCTGCTGCTGTCCGATCGACGGAGCAATGGGGTTGAAGAGAGCGTCGCGGCTCTCCTCGTTGAGTGCGTCGCCTCGACATTTGCGCGGTTAGAAGGAACAGGCCAAGGTCGAATCCGAACTCCGCTCATTCATGCGTCCGGCTTCAGTTTCGAGTTGCCGACGTTCGCCAGCCACCAGCAATGCCGGGCTGCTCGGTCCCGCCAACCGGTGCAGTGGAGGCGCTCAGGAACTGCAGCGCCGCCGCTGGTCGTCGGCTGTACGCCGGCTCGCCCTTAGAGCCGACCGCACGCGAAAGTTGGAGATCCCGAATCGCCCCTTCGGAAACCACTCTTCGTCAGGCATCACAGGAGATCGACGCCCCCGGGTACGTCCTGTTGCCAACGTCACGACCGAACGCCGACGCCCGGTCGCGCACCTGCAGCGAAGAACAACCGGTCGCGATGGGCGATCTGCTGCTCGAAAACGCGCCGTAGAATGCGTTCTCCTCCGTGAACTCTGGGCGACACGGATGGCGCCGGCATTCGGCGTGGTGACCCCGGGTGGAATGGAGTAACCGCGCCCGACCGTCTGGTACTGCGTGTCCTTGAACCACTGCACCCCGACCGAGGTCCGCAGGTTGATCGTCGACCACGGATCGAAGGTCGCATTGGCGCCGAGGTCGAGCGAGTAGCGGGAGAAGCTGTTCCGGTTGATGTCCTACCCACCCGTCTGCCCGGGCGGCCCCATCCGGTGATGGTACCTCGCCAAATCAGGCGAATCGCGACGAGACCCTTGGTTCTGGTCGAGGCCCACGACCGCACGCCCTTGCAGCCAGGTCAGTGGCTGCCACGACAGCGTCGACGTCAGGATCGACCGCTGTTCACGCGCCGTCTGCTCCACCGACATGATGTCGCCGATGTGCTGGGCAGACGTCCCGTTGGTCGCGGTTCGGAACCCAGGGGCGAAGTAGCTCTGGAACGAGAGTCCGGCGAAGAAGCCGCCGTCGAACAGCGAGTTCAGCGACCGGTCGGTATAGCCGGTCGTGACCGCCAGCTCGAGGTTGGGTGCGAGTTCGAGATTGAAGTTGCCGCGGATCGAGGTCTGCCCGAGCTGGTTCGGACGGATCTGCCCGGGACGCGGGCGCGTGCCGCGCAGCGTCGTCAGGCGCTCGACCTCGGCGGCGGGCATCTCATAGGGTCCGACCTCGTCCTCGCGGTCGGCCGAGAGGAAGAAGCGCAGCTTGTCGCTACCGTCGGAAGCGCTCACACCGTAGTTCAAGCGCGGCTGCGAGCTGAACGGCGTCGTCTCGGAGTTCATGAGCGGGTTGACGGTCGTCAGCGAGTCCACCCGGCACCGACCCCGCGACGCGTCGGAGATACGGCAGAGCACGCGGCCGTGCCGGGGACGTTGTTCACCAGGTGGCGGCCCCAGCTGCGATAGTTGTCGAAGAACGTCGCCGGCTGGGAGACCTGCCCTCCTTCGAAGTTCGTGCGACACTCGGTGCGCCCGGCGCGCCCCCGCTCCGTCTTGATCACGACCACGCCGTTGGCGGCCGCCGTGCCGTACAGCGCGGCGGCCGATGGTCCCTTGATGATGTCGATCGATTCGACATCCTCCGGATTGAACGAGGCAAAGCGATTGAGGCGCTGCGTGGAAAAGTTGCCGGGGGCCGCCGAGTTGTCCTTGCGGACACCATCGACGATGATCAGCGGCTCGTTCGACAGCGACAACGAATTCACCCGCGGATGCGGATGGACGGAGCGGTCCCGGTCTGCCGGAGCCGAGTTGCACCTGTACACCGGCGGTGCGCGCCGTGAGGACATCGTTGACGCTGGTCAGGGGCTGCTGTCCCACCAGCGAGTCGACCCGCACGCTGGCCACCACGTTGCCGACCGACTTGCGGCTCTGCTGGCCGGTCGCGGTGGTGACAACTGCCTCGAGCTGGATCGCCGAGCGGGTCAGCGTAAAGTTGGCCGTGGCTTCACCACCATCCGTGACCACCACGGTCTGCACCGACGGCTGGTAGCCGAGGCGCAGTGCGCGCACCTGCACGCTGCCCGCGGTCACGCCGCGAATGATGTACGAGCCGTCGGCCGCCGAGAGCGCGCCAGGCGTGTCCCAACCACCAGGACCTGCGCCCCCGCGACCGGCACGTCGCCGCCCGCCTCGACGACTCGACCGCGGATCGCGCCTTCGGCGATCGCGTTCGCTTCAACGCGAGCGTTCGCCCGTCCATCGCACCACGGTCGCGCGCTGCTCGCCAGGCACCGTCCGCCGAGCCGGCGACGGCGGGACCGGGCGACACGGCTGTGGATCCGACCAGGACGAACAGTCCCAGCCAGGATCGGCGCGCAAAGACCATTCTGCGCATGTTCCCTCACGTGTGTGGGTGCTGCGTCGGCTCGCGGACGTGCGTCGCCGACAAAGTCCGACCACCACATGCGTCCGTTCGATCAGTGGCAAGCCGCATAACGATGCTTGCACCTCCAACGATCCACAACCCGCCACGTGCCGCCCGTGCCGCTCCACGTGCCGCTCGTGCCGCTCACGTGCCGTGATCGCGACAAAGGCGAGGGCGAGGCGGGCGAGAAGGCCAGCGGGGCGTACGCTAGGGTCGACTGCAGCTGGCGAGGCTCTCTGACTTCGTGCAACGATCCGTCGCGCCCCACCCGGACGCACAAGCGGGACCGTCTCACCCGGTGTCCCCTCCCACGTCGCCACCGTGCCTGGGAACGGATTCCCGTCGCTTGCAGCCGGCGGCAACGATTACCCGACCACCTCAGCGCGCATCGTCAGGGCTTGCAGCCGGTCCGACTGCTCGGTGCCGGCCACGTGAAGCTCAGCCGGAGTCCGTTGACCAGCGTCTCTCCCACGCTGATCAGCCGCCGCACCACACAGTCCCCGTCACCTGCGTCGGCGGACGCCCGCAGGCGCTGCAGCGACACGTCGAACCGCACTGGTATCGGGCCTCCTCGCGGCGCGCGACTCCAAGCTCGCCGCGATGGCGGCTCGAATCGGGGCAGCTGCCAATCACCGACCTCCCTCCGCTTGACCCATCCCGTCGTGCCATAGTACGCCGCGGTAAGGTCCGGCTGGCCGTTAGGCGAATCCTGCACGTCATGGTACATGGCCGATGCGCCCGCGAAGACGGCCGCGGTCGAGACGCCAACGCCCTAGGGCCAAGGGGCTCAGGATCGGCGCCGAATCGGACGGTGTCGTGAGTGTCAGGATACGCGTCGTCCCGTCGGCGAGCCTGCGCCATGCGATCAGCGACCGACGGGCCGGCGGACGGAAGGTCATCGGAAGCGTCGAATCCCAACGCGCCGAGCTCACGAACGCATCGTATGGCTCGACCGACGCGCCGGCCTGCACCTCCAAACGGGAGGGGGTCACCCCACTCCGCACCGACAGCGCGGCGAAGGTGAAGCCGTCGCTGCGTGCCAGGTCGCCGTACTCGCCAGCGGCCTTCGACAGCGCATCGAACGTGTCGGCCAGGGGATTGCCGCTCGCACTATCCAGCGCCGTCACGGTCGGCGAATCGACGCACGCGGCCGACATCGCCGCGATCGCCAGCGCCGATGCGACACCGCGCGCCGCGCGGGCAAACCGTGCGCGAGCGAGCCCGCTTGCGACGGCGGCAAACCGCGCCCCTTGGCCCCACGTGCCGCCCGCGAACCGTGCGAGCGAGCCACAGGCTTGCCAACGGCGCGCGATGTCCCAGCGCCCCGCGCCCCTTGGCCCCACGTGCCGCCCGCGTCCCTTCCCCGTACGGGTAGCTGGCCGGACATGGGTTGGTGCTCGGCGTAGTCATGGTGCGTGGTCCTCGCATCGTCGTCCTCATCGTGCAGACACGTGCCGCCAGTGCCCCCCCTATTCGCCGCCGAAGTACCGTTGCGTGACGCCGCATTCGCCCCCTATCCGGATCGATAGCGTGCGAGCGATAGCCGGAGTGACCTGAGCGCCCGTCCCATCTGGGTTTCGACCGTCTTGATGCTGATGCCAAGCGAGTGGGCGATCTCGGCGTACGTCATCCCCCCCTCGCGGCTCATCAGAAAGATCTCGCGGCAGCGGGGGGGGAGCTTGTCGACGGCCCCATTCACCGCCCGGGTCACCTCGTCGGTCGACGCGTCGTCGTCCGTTGCCACCACGGACAGCGGCTCGCCGCGCGCCGCTTCCTGCTCCTCCCATGCATTCTCCAACTTCTTGCGACGCAGGAAGTTGAGCGCCGTGTTGCGGGCCGCACGAAAGAGGTACGTGCGCACAGCGTCGATCTCGGTGAGCGACTCGCGCTTCGCCCACAGCTTGAAGAAGACGTCCTGCACCAGCTCCTCCGCCACGTCGGGGGCGTAGACGAAGCGACGCACGAAGCCGCACATCCCGGCGTAGTAGTGTCGAAATATTTCCTCCAACGCCCGTTCGTCGCCCGCTCGTAACCGGCGAATCAGCTCGCTGTCACCGGATGCCGCCGCGGCGTCGGGCGTCAGGGAGACCAGGTCATCGTCGTTTGAGGGAGCAGTCATTCGGGAGCGCGAAGGACTCGTCGGACGACCTCCGGATAGGAAGCGTCGGTGTCAAACCCGCCCCCCATCGCGCGGAGAGCGGATGGCACGTTAACATGAGCCGGGTTCGACCAGTAAGGGGGGCACTGACCGTGACGTGTCTCCTCGCCGTCCCCGAACCGCACCTGTCATGTCCAGCGACCACCTCCCCGACGACGACTACGATCGTCTTGCCCGGTACGTCTCGGGTGAGGCGACAGCGGTCGAGCGCGCGGAGACGGAACGCTGGGCGGCTGCCGACGCCGATCGCCGCGTGGTGCTTTCTGAGATGCAGCGCGCCTGGCGCACCCCGGCGGTCGATCCCTCCTGGGACGTCGACGCCGCGTGGGCCAAGGTGTCGCTCGGACTGCGTCAGACGGGCCGCGCCCAGCTGAGTGGCCATTCCGTGGTCTCGATCGCCTCACGGGGCCATTGGTGGCGTAATAGTGCTCGCTTGATGCAGGCCGCTGCCGCCGCTGTGGTCCTGATCGGTGGAGCCGCGGTCGTTCAGCGTCTGCGCGTGAACGACTCGGAAACGGGGGCCACCCTCGCCTCGACGTCCATATCTACCCGTGCGGGTGAGCGCCGAACCGTGCGCCTCCCCGACGGGAGCACGGTCGTGCTCGGTGTATCGTCCACCCTCCGCACACGGCAGGGCTACGGAGACGCCGCGCGTGAAGTCGAGCTCGATGGCGAAGCGCTGTTCACCGTTCGACACGAGGCGAGGCGTCCCTTCAAGGTGCACGTTGGCGGCACGCTGGTGGAGGACCTGGGTACCGAGTTCGCCATTCGCAGCTACGCCGACAGTGGCGCTCGATCGTCGACGGTGCGGGTAGCCGTAACCTCCGGATCGGTGGCGGTGCACCGGGGTACGAGCGCCGACACCTCTGTGGTGCTCGCGCCCCGCGACGTGGCGACGGTTCAGCAGGGCGACGCCATCAGCGTGGCGCGCGGCGTCGACGTGACCCCGTTCACAGCCTTCGCCTCGGGACGTCTCATCTTTGTAGACGCCGCGTTCAGCGATGTGGTTGGCGAGCTGCAGCGCTGGTACGGCATCGATGTTCGCGTCACGGACGACGCGATCCTCCAGCGTCACCTCACGTCCACCTTCGATGGCGAATCGCTCGATGAGGTCCTGCGCATCATCGGCCTGGCGCTCGACGTGCGGTACGAGCGTGAGGGCGATCGGGTGAAGTTCATGGCGAATGGCGGCATGTCGACGACCCGGCGTCGCGCACCGGCCGCACGGGCCGAGGCGGGTGCGTGACGCGCTCCCGTCGCGCGGCCGCGTTGCGGGCGGCGCGCGTCGTGGCGACCGTCATGTGCGCCGGTCTCGCGGCGACCGCCGCGCCAACGCCGCTCGGCGGCCAGGAGCGCGTGATCGCGCAGACAGACACCATCGATGGACTGCGCCCCGTCTCGCTGAGTCCGTTGTTGGCTCGCGCGGTCACGATCAGCGTCGTAGACGTGCCGATCGAGGCGGCGTTGCGCGAGGTCGCGGCCCTCGCCGCGCTTCGGCTCTCCTATAGCAGTGACATCATTCCTGCCGATCGCCGAGTGACGCTGTCGCGCGGCCCCATGACGGCGGGGGCGGCAATTCGGGAGATCCTGCGGGACACGGACCTCGAGGTGGTCGTCAGCCCCTCGGGGTACGTCATCCTGGTGAAGGTTCCCGGCCGCGCGCTCCCCAGTGTGGCCCCCGTGTACGCCGAACGCGCCGTCGCACCGTTGCAGCTGCGGTCGGCCTTCCGGCCGCAGATCATGGACCGGGTGCTCGTGATGGGAACGCCGGCCTCGGGGGCCCCGGAGCGCTCGCTCACCAGTGCGGTCTCGGTGCTCACCGCCAGCCAGATCGCCCAGAGCGGTGCCACCAGCATGGAGCAGCTCTTCCGCAACGCCATTCCGGGAGTCGTGGCCTGGGACCTCGGCATCTCTGGTCCGTTCGCCCAGATCGGGTCGATCCGCGGCTCGAGCTCGTTCAACAGCAACTATCTCAAGACGTACGTCGACGGGATCGAGCTGGCCAGCCCATACCTGCTGTTCGCCATCGACCCCTACTCGGTCGAGCGCATCGAGGTGATTCGCGGCCCCCAGGGATCGGCGCTGTACGGGTCTGACGCGATCAGCGGCGTGGTGCAGGTCATCACGCGCAAGGGATCACCGTCGGCCACGTGGAAGCCGCGGGTCGATGCGTTGGCAACGGGCGGAATGATGGAGAGTAACTTCACGGAACGTGCGAGCGGGACCCAACATCACTCGGCGATGCTTTCGGCAGGTAGGGGACCGTCGACGTTCGGGTTCGGCGGCACGTTCGAGGATGTCGGCGCGATTGCCGCAGGGGGGGCGTCAGGGTACCGGGGCACGTTTGGTGGCGGGCGCACGGTGCTCGGGCCGTTGCGGCTGGACGGGACGCTGCGGTACGCCGACGTGCGGTTCGTCGCCCCCTCCAACCCGCTGCTGGGCAACACGCCCGTCCCGACCACGATCCGCCCCCTGCTGGAGTCGCAGCGCATCGAGAACGAGACGTACGGCGTCACGGCCGACTTCCAACCCAGCAGCTGGTGGCGCCAGACGCTCGTCGTCGGCCTCGACCGCCACTCGGGAGCCATCGCGCCGCAGCGTGAGCCGGCGACTGTTGCCGACGCACTGCTGGGTGCCACCAAGGAAAATGTGAGCAAGTCGTCGCTCCGCTACGCGATGGCCATGCAGGTCGTCGAAAGCGGCGACCTGTCCGTGAGCGCGACACTCGGCGCGGAGCGGAGTTCGCTCGTGCGCGAACGGCTCGGCTTTCGGTCCGACCTGGCCGGGACCGGCCAGGGGCTCTCCTCGCTGTACAACGACCGGGTGAATAACAGCGGCTTGTTCGGCCAGCTCAAGCTCGCGGTGAACAACGCGGTCTTCCTGACCGCTGGCCTGCGCGGCGAGCGCAATTCCAACTTCGGTGAGAACTACGGCACCGCCTACGCGCCGATGGTGGGGGCGGCGGTCACGCGCGACCTCGGCGGCGCGACCGTCAAGGTCCGCGCGGCCTACGGCAAGGGGATCCGGCCGCCACAGCCGAACGCGCGCCGCGCCATCCAGACCGTCGGCTTTCGGCAGGTCGCCAACCCGGGATTGCAGCCTGAGGTCCAGAGCGGGACCGAGGCCGGGCTTGAGCTCTACATGGGCGACCGGGCCAACCTCTCGCTCACGACCTACAGCCAAACAGCAGACGACCTGGTGCAGCAGGTGGTGGCCAACCGGCGCACGAGCGCCCGGACCGTCCAGTTCCAGAACGTGGGGCGCATCCACAATCGGGGCATGGAGCTGGAGGGGAGCGTGCGATCGGGAGCTGCGCGGCGACCTGACGCTCGCCCTCACGGATTCGCGAGTGCTGGCGCTCTCGCGCCTGTATACCGGCGACCTTGGCATCGGCGACCGCGTCCCCGAGGTGCCTTCGGCGGCGGGAATGGCGTCGCTCACGTGGGACGCCGGCCGCCTGCGCAGCACGGCGGGGGCGAACTACACCGGCCCGTGGGTCGGGTACGACTGGCTCGGCTTCTACGGCAGCGAGATGAATCCCGCGCCGATGGGAGGGCAAGCCACGCGCCCCGAGGCGCGCAGCCTCTGGATCGACTATCCGTCGATCGTGAAACCCTTTGTGGGGGTCACCTACCTGCTGCGGCGCGGCGCCGAGTGGTATCTGCGCGTGGACAACCTGACCAACGTGCAGCGCAACGAGCGCGACAACCTGCAGATCACCCAGGGGCGCACCACGACGTTCGGCCTTCGCCTCTCGCGGTAGCGGCTGACCCCAGCTGGTCGATGGCGTCTGGCAGCTGCGCGCCGGCACTCCCGCGACAATTTGGTGTGATGTCCGGCAGGCGACGGCGGCACCCCGCCCTATTGGCACCGGACCTCGCCACTCGGGGTCCCGGTCGCGGAAGCTCGACCCACGTACATGGTGCAGGTGATGGTCGGCGCTGACACGTGGACCGCGTCGGCGTCATACCCAGCGTACGGGTCGGAAATGGAAATAGTGAGCGCCACCCGCGACCCGGCCCGGAAGTCGAGCAGCGACTGGTCCGCCGTATACTGTCCCTTCTCCGCCCAGTATGCCTCCTCGGCGATTCGGAGGTGGCCGAGGTCGGTCTTCATCTCGGCGAGGTAGCCGCGTTCCTTCATGTTTCGATAACGCGCCACTGCCAACGCGACAAGTATCGCGAGGACCAGCATCGCGATGAGCAGCTCGATGAGGGAGAAGCCGCGGCGTCGGGAGCGGGCGGAGACCGGGGAGGTGGTGGGCACGCGCGGAATCTGCGTGCCGCACCTCCGTCTGGCTACTCGGGACGTGAAGGGGGCGGGGGCGGCGGGGGGGGGGGGGGGGGGGGGGGGGGGGGGGGGGGGGGGGGGGGGGGGGGGGGGGGGGGGGGGGGGGGGGGGGGGGGGGGGGGGGGGGGGGGGGGGGGGGGGGGGGGGGGGGGGGGGGGGGGGGGGGGGGGGGGGGGGGGGGGGGGGGGGGGGGGGGGGGGGGGGGGGGGGGGGGGGGGGGGGGGGGGGGGGGGGGGGGGGGGGGGGGGGGGGGGGGGGGGGGGGGGGGGGGGGGGGGGGGGGGGGGGGGGGGGGGGGGGGGGGGGGGGGGGGGGGGGGGGGGGGGGGGGGGGGGGGGGGGGGGGGGGGGGGGGGGGGGGGGGGGGGGGGGGGGGGGGGGGGGGGGGGGGGGGGGGGGGGGGGGGGGGGGGGGGGGGGGGGGGGGGGGGGGGGGGGGGGGGGGGGGGGGGGGGGGGGGGGGGGGGGGGGGGGGGGGGGGGGGGGGGGGGGGGGGGGGGGGGGGGGGGGGGGGGGGGGGGGGGGGGGGGGGGGGGGGGGGGGGGGGGGGGGGGGGGGGGGGGGGGGGGGGGGGGGGGGGGGGGGGGGGGGGGGGGGGGGGGGGGGGGGGGGGGGGGGGGGGGGGGGGGGGGGGGGGGGGGGGGGGGGGGGGGGGGGGGGGGGGGGGGGGGGGGGGGGGGGGGGGGGGGGGGGGGGGGGGGGGGGGGGGGGGGGGGGGGGGGGGGGGGGGGGGGGGGGGGGGGGGGGGGGGGGGGGGGGGGGGGGGGGGGGGGGGGGGGGGGGGGGGGGGGGGGGGGGGGGGGGGGGGGGGGGGGGGGGGGGGGGGGGGGGGGGGGGGGGGGGGGGGGGGGGGGGGGGGGGGGGGGGGGGGGGGGGGGGGGGGGGGGGGGGGGGGGGGGGGGGGGGGGGGGGGGGGGGGGGGGGGGGGGGGGGGGGGGGGGGGGGGGGGGGGGGGGGGGGGGGGGGGGGGGGGGGGGGGGGGGGGGGGGGGGGGGGGGGGGGGGGGGGGGGGGGGGGGGGGGGGGGGGGGGGGGGGGGGGGGGGGGGGGGGGGGGGGGGGGGGGGGGGGGGGGGGGGGGGGGGGGGGGGGGGGGGGGGGGGGGGGGGGGGGGGGGGGGGGGGGGGGGGGGGGGGGGGGGGGGGGGGGGGGGGGGGGGGGGGGGGGGGGGGGGGGGGGGGGGGGGGGGGGGGGGGGGGGGGGGGGGGGGGGGGGGGGGGGGGGGGGGGGGGGGGGGGGGGGGGGGGGGGGGGGGGGGGGGGGGGGGGGGGGGGGGGGGGGGGGGGGGGGGGGGGGGGGGGGGGGGGGGGGGGGGGGGGGGGGGGGGGGGGGGGGGGGGGGGGGGGGGGGGGGGGGGGGGGGGGGGGGGGGGGGGGGGGGGGGGGGGGGGGGGGGGGGGGGGGGGGGGGGGGGGGGGGGGGGGGGGGGGGGGGGGGGGGGGGGGGGGGGGGGGGGGGGGGGGGGGGGGGGGGGGGGGGGGGGGGGGGGGGGGGGGGGGGGGGGGGGGGGGGGGGGGGGGGGGGGGGGGGGGGGGGGGGGGGGGGGGGGGGGGGGGGGGGGGGGGGGGGGGGGGGGGGGGGGGGGGGGGGGGGGGGGGGGGGGGGGGGGGGGGGGGGGGGGGGGGGGGGGGGGGGGGGGGGGGGGGGGGGGGGGGGGGGGGGGGGGGGGGGGGGGGGGGGGGGGGGGGGGGGGGGGGGGGGGGGGGGGGGGGGGGGGGGGGGGGGGGGGGGGGGGGGGGGGGGGGGGGGGGGGGGGCCCCCCCCCCCCCCCCCCCCCCCCCCCCCCCCCCCCCCCCCCCCCCCCCCCCCCCCCCCCCCCCCCCCCCCCCCCCCCCCCCCCCCCCCCCCCCCCCCCCCCCCCCCCCCCCCCCCCCCCCCCCCCCCCCCCCCCCCCCCCCCCCCCCCCCCCCCCCCCCCCCCCCCCCCCCCCCCCCCCCCCCCCCCCCCCCCCCCCCCCCCCCCCCCCCCCCCCCCCCCCCCCCCCCCCCCCCCCCCCCCCCCCCCCCCCCCCCCCCCCCCCCCCCCCCCCCCCCCCCCCCCCCCCCCCCCCCCCCCCCCCCCCCCCCCCCCCCCCCCCCCCCCCCCCCCCCCGCGCCGCCACCCAAAGGTTGCCAGCCCCCCCCCCCCCCCCCCCCCCCCCCCCCCCCCCCCCCCCCCCCCCCCCCCCCCCCCCCCCCCCCCCCCCCCCCCCCCCCCCCCCCCCCCCCCCCCCCCCCCCCCCCCCCCCCCCCCCCCCCCCCCCCCCCCCCCCCCCCCCCCCCCCCCCCCCCCCCCCCCCCCCCCCCCCCCCCCCCCCCCCCCCCCCCCCCCCCCCCCCCCCCCCCCCCCCCCCCCCCCCCCCCCCCCCCCCCCCCCCCCCCCCCCCCCCCCCCCCCCCCCCCCCCCCCCCCCCCCCCCCCCCCCCCCCCCCCCCCCCCCCCCCCCCCCCCCCCCCCCCCCCCCCCCCCCCCCCCCCCCCCCCCCCCCCCCCCCCCCCCCCCCCCCCCCCCCCCCCCCCCCCCCCCCCCCCCCCCCCCCCCCCCCCCCCCCCCCCCCCCCCCCCCCCCCCCCCCCCCCCCCCCCCCCCCCCCCCCCCCCCCCCCCCCCCCCCCCCCCCCCCCCCCCCCCCCCCCCCCCCCCCCCCCCCCCCCCCCCCCCCCCCCCCCCCCCCCCCCCCCCCCCCCCCCCCCCCCCCCCCCCCCCCCCCCCCCCCCCCCCCCCCCCCCCCCCCCCCCCCCCCCCCCCCCCCCCCCCCCCCCCCCCCCCCCCCCCCCCCCCCCCCCCCCCCCCCCCCCCCCCCCCCCCCCCCCCCCCCCCCCCCCCCCCCCCCCCCCCCCCCCCCCCCCCCCCCCCCCCCCCCCCCCCCCCCCCCCCCCCCCCCCCCCCCCCCCCCCCCCCCCCCCCCCCCCCCCCCCCCCCCCCCCCCCCCCCCCCCCCCCCCCCCCCCCCCCCCCCCCCCCCCCCCCCCCCCCCCCCCCCCCCCCCCCCCCCCCCCCCCCCCCCCCCCCCCCCCCCCCCCCCCCCCCCCCCCCCCCCCCCCCCCCCCCCCCCCCCCCCCCCCCCCCCCCCCCCCCCCCCCCCCCCCCCCCCCCCCCCCCCCCCCCCCCCCCCCCCCCCCCCCCCCCCCCCCCCCCCCCCCCCCCCCCCCCCCCCCCCCCCCCCCCCCCCCCCCCCCCCCCCCCCCCCCCCCCCCCCCCCCCCCCCCCCCCCCCCCCCCCCCCCCCCCCCCCCCCCCCCCCCCCCCCCCCCCCCCCCCCCCCCCCCCCCCCCCCCCCCCCCCCCCCCCCCCCCCCCCCCCCCCCCCCCCCCCCCCCCCCCCCCCCCCCCCCCCCCCCCCCCCCCCCCCCCCCCCCCCCCCCCCCCCCCCCCCCCCCCCCCCCCCCCCCCCCCCCCCCCCCCCCCCCCCCCCCCCCCCCCCCCCCCCCCCCCCCCCCCCCCCCCCCCCCCCCCCCCCCCCCCCCCCCCCCCCCCCCCCCCCCCCCCCCCCCCCCCCCCCCCCCCCCCCCCCCCCCCCCCCCCCCCCCCCCCCCCCCCCCCCCCCCCCCCCCCCCCCCCCCCCCCCCCCCCCCCCCCCCCCCCCCCCCCCCCCCCCCCCCCCCCCCCCCCCCCCCCCCCCCCCCCCCCCCCCCCCCCCCCCCCCCCCCCCCCCCCCCCCCCCCCCCCCCCCCCCCCCCCCCCCCCCCCCCCCCCCCCCCCCCCCCCCCCCCCCCCCCCCCCCCCCCCCCCCCCCCCCCCCCCCCCCCCCCCCCCCCCCCCCCCCCCCCCCCCCCCCCCCCCCCCCCCCCCCCCCCCCCCCCCCCCCCCCCCCCCCCCCCCCCCCCCCCCCCCCCCCCCCCCCCCCCCCCCCCCCCCCCCCCCCCCCCCCCCCCCCCCCCCCCCCCCCCCCCCCCCCCCCCCCCCCCCCCCCCCCCCCCCCCCCCCCCCCCCCCCCCCCCCCCCCCCCCCCCCCCCCCCCCCCCCCCCCCCCCCCCCCCCCCCCCCCCCCCCCCCCCCCCCCCCCCCCCCCCCCCCCCCCCCCCCCCCCCCCCCCCCCCCCCCCCCCCCCCCCCCCCCCCCCCCCCCCCCCCCCCCCCCCCCCCCCCCCCCCCCCCCCCCCCCCCCCCCCCCCCCCCCCCCCCCCCCCCCCCCCCCCCCCCCCCCCCCCCCCCCCCCCCCCCCCCCCCCCCCCCCCCCCCCCCCCCCCCCCCCCCCCCCCCCCCCCCCCCCCCCCCCCCCCCCCCCCCCCCCCCCCCCCCCCCCCCCCCCCCCCCCCCCCCCCCCCCCCCCCCCCCCCCCCCCCCCCCCCCCCCCCCCCCCCCCCCCCCCCCCCCCCCCCCCCCCCCCCCCCCCCCCCCCCCCCCCCCCCCCCCCCCCCCCCCCCCCCCCCCCCCCCCCCCCCCCCCCCCCCCCCCCCCCCCCCCCCCCCCCCCCCCCCCCCCCCCCCCCCCCCCCCCCCCCCCCCCCCCCCCCCCCCCCCCCCCCCCCCCCCCCCCCCCCCCCCCCCCCCCCCCCCCCCCCCCCCCCCCCCCCCCCCCCCCCCCCCCCCCCCCCCCCCCCCCCCCCCCCCCCCCCCCCCCCCCACCGTTTAGTCGGGACGCCGTTTCGGGTAGATTCTCCTTCGAGATCCCCCCGTCCCCCCCGCGCGCAGCTCTTGACCCCTCTCCGCTGGTTGATCACCGCCGTCTCCCTGCTGGCGACGTTCGGGGTGTCGGCCTACGTCATCATCGCAAACTGGCCCGACGGGGGGGCGCCGCTCGGTCTCCCGTTGTGGGGGCACCTGCTCTGCCTTGGGGCGTTCGGGCTCGACCTCATCTTCCGCTTCATCAAGATCCACTTCAGCGCCGAGGCCATCGGCGTCCCCGTCAGCCTCGGTGCCATCGTCCGGACCAGCCTCGGGGGGGATTTTGCGGCCGCCATCACTCCGTCTCGCTCAGGAGCGGAGCCAGCGCGTTTCCTGATCATGAGCGAGTCGGGGACCCCGCTCGGTGGGGTGGTCCTCGTCCTCTTTCTCGAGTTGTTACTCGAGGCCATGTCCCTGTTCGTGGTCACCGCCGCGCTCGGACTGGTGCTGCGTGAGTCCGGGGGACTGGTGCGCGGCCTGCTCGGAACCGTCACGGTGTATTCTGCCGGGGTGGTCGGGGCGGGCATTTTTGCCGTCACGCTCTCCAAGCGCAGTGCCCGAGGTCGCCGCCCGCGGTGGGTCACCTGGCTCGGCGTGAATGCCATGGTGTGGCGTCGAGTCCAGCGCGCACTGCGACAGTTGCGTGGAAGCATCGACTCGTTGCGCACGGCGCACCGGGGCAAGATGGCCTTGGCCCTCGGATTCTCCATCCTGCACGTCTTCGCCCGGCTGCTCACCCTTCCAATCATCGTCTGGTCGTACGGCGGCGAGGTCGCGCTCGGGCCGATGCTACTCTGGCCCATGATCCTGCTCTACGGCGCCGCGGTCGCGCCGGCCCCCGGCGGCGGCGGAATGGTCGAAGTGGCGTTCAATGCCGCGCTCGGCGGCACGCTCCCTGCACGGTTGTTGGCTGCATCTCTGATATGGTGGCGGTTCTACACCTTCTACTTGTACCTGGTGGCTGGCGCCCTGGCGTCAGGTCGTACCGTGATGCGGGCCCTCCGGCGCGCGAAACGGCACGATTAGGGACGAATCGTCGAACGGCCGGTCGTGTATTCATGAAGACGTTTCATGTTGACGACCGGCTGATCGGGGTGCTTTCCTCGCGCCACTATCGTGTGCATTCCGTGACCACCCCCCCTTTCACGCAGAGCTGGGCCGACGCCTTCCGGGACGCCGTCAATCGCGACGTGCCGTATCGACAGGCTGGCATCGGGTGGACCGCAACGGTCGCCCTGGTATTGGACGACGGCGCACCTGTCGGCCTCATTGGGCCGGTGGCCCTAGAGGTCACGCTCGACCGCGGCCTGTGCAACAACGCGCGCATCATCTCGCCCGACGCCTGTGTTGCCACCTTCGTGTTTCGCGGCGACTACGATGCCTGGATGGAGGTCATGGGCGGGGCGATGGATCCTGTCGCCGCGGTCATGCGAGGCCAGATTCGTCTCACGGGCGACGTCGCCACGTTGATGACACATGGACCCGCCCTCACTGCCCTGGTGCGCTGCGCGCAGTCCGTGACTCGTGACGTGTCGGATCAACCGGCGGCCTGACGGCTACCGAAGGAGTCCTGATGTCGTTTGATGCCGGCACGGTCGAGCGTGTCCGCGACGCGCTCGACCGGCTGGGTGAACGTGGAGCGCGCGAGAAGCGGGTCTTTGGTGGATGGGGTTTCCTGCAGGGGAAGAGCACCTTTGTCATCGTGTGGGGCGATGGAATCATCGCCAAGATGCCGAGCCACGCGTACGATCGGGCGCTCACGCGCCCGGGAATCTCGCCGTTCGCCCCGGATGGTGAACGGCCCATGGGCACGTGGGTGATGGTCGCCGCCGATGCGGTCGCTGACGACCCCGAACTGGCCGAGTGGGTGGCGCTGGCGCTGCAGGGAGTGCGGCAGCCTCCCGCAGCAAAGCGGGGCACCCGTCGCTCGGTCAAGCGCTAGCGGGCCGCGTTGCCCGCCGGCGCGACAGGTTCGCGCTGGCGAGCGAGTTGGTGCGGCGTGCGGCGGGAAGGGCCCCCATCCCACCGCACGCGCCTGGTGTCCTACTCGGGACGGACACTGATGGCAATGATGCGCTCGCGGTGGCCGATGTCGCCGACTCGCGTCGCCGCACCGGTCGTGAGGTTGATGCGGTACAACCCGGTCTGCGTGGTCCCGGTGTTCAGCGAGGCCAGCGCCACGTTGTCGGAGGTCGCGATGTCGAAGCCGACGGCCCGCCCGAACGTGACCCCCAGGGCACCGACCGTTCGCAGGGTACCGCCGTTAGGCGACGGCGACACCACGAGGGTGCGGGTGACCTGATCGATCCCGTAGAGCACGGTGGTGAGCGGCGGCGTCCCGTTGTTGAGCGCGCTGTTCGTGTAGGCCGAGCCGACGATCGAGGGGTCCACCCCGGCACTCACGTCTGCCGCCTCGTAGGCCAGGGCGCCATCCATCGCGGCGACGGCACCGGTGTTGGGGTCGAGGCGCAGGTTCTGCTCCGCGTCGGAGTGGAGCCGTACGCGATCGACGGTGGGATTGAAGTCGAGCCCGAACATCCGTCCGCTGAGCGCGGGGGCGAAGGCGGAGACACCGAGCGCCGTCGCGGCACCGGTTGAGGGATCGAGTCGATACAAGCGACTCGCCGCTCCCAATCCATAGAGGGTGCCATCGGCCGGGCGGAAGTCGATCTCGAGAATGCGTTCCCCAGCAGGAAGTCCGGTGATCCCGATGACGCTCAGCAGTTGCTGGGGCGCGTTTGGCCTGAACGAGACCAGCGTGTTGGATTCGTCGATCCCGAACACGACGCGACGGCTCGCGCTCGAGCCAGCGAGCGCCGCAAGGGGATCTGGGGCGTTCGCCAGCGGTCCGACGCTGTTGTCCTGGGCGCAGGCGGCAGCCAGCGCCCCCAGAATGAACGGGTAGAGTCGCTTCATCAGATTGTGTCTCGGGTAGGGTAGGACTGGGTCGGTGAGACGGCACGCTGAATTCTCGGCGTCGCCGCTCCCGCGATGCTCGACGGCTTGCTACGCCGCTCGATGCGGGTCGGATTGGATACAGCGCCGAGCGCTTTCAACGACGGCTCGACGCCCCTCGAGCCTCACCCAGCGCGTGGACGCACGCCCGCCACCGCACCCTCGCACCCGCGCCCTCGCGCGCACGCGCGCACGCGTGCACGCGTGCACGCGCGCACGCCACCGGCAGGGATGGGCCGGACGCCCCTACAACCGGCGCGTGCCCCATCCCGTGTCGCGGTCGACGGCGCCGACTACCTGTCGGGACAAGGCACGCGCGTCGCCCGCACCACGTCGCGCGGACCGGACCCTTCCGATGACGTCCCGATCTCGATAACGAGGCGCTGCGCCGCTGCACCCTCCCCTCGCACCAGCATCACCTGACCCGCGGCAGCCAGCGTCCACCGCAATCGCGACACCTCGCCCGGCGCCGCTGCGGGCACCGTGATGAGGTCACGCGCGACATAGGCCGTGCCCGCCGCGTCGGTGCCTGCAGTGGCAACGTCGAGCTGCAGCAACTCGCCGACTCCGATCGATCGTCCGGCATCGGGCCGCTGCAACCGATAGCACCCGGCGATCGACGCCACCGTCATCGGCGCCGGAGCTGCCAACCGGTCGCGCTGCTGTGTCGGTCGCCGCCGCGGTCGCCGCGGTCGCCGCGGTCGCTCCCGTGACGACGACGTTTCCCGCGCTGGGCGCGGACGCCTTGCGCTGCGCGTCACGCTCTCCCGCGACGCGCGCACTCTCGCCGCGGACGATGGCATCGGCGGAGACCGCCAATGGGCGCGCCACTGCGGCCGTGTCGCCCACGAGCTTGGCCCGACCGACATCCGCGGGCGACGCTCGGACCGCCTGGGGCGGTGCAGCCGGCACGGGTATCACTCGCGCTTCCTCGCGCGCGCCCTCGCGCGCTGCCGCGCGCGAGGCGGCCGGCGATGCTTCACGCGTAACCGTGCGCTCAGCTTGACGTCCCGCCTGCGCGCTCGACGCCGTCCGATCAACGGGAGCGGCCGTCTTGCCAACCGCACCGGCAACGCGCTCGCTCGCGGGAACCGACCCAACCGACATCGCCCGCTTCATTTCGCTCGCTGGCGCCACGTTCGCCCCCGGTGCCGAGGCGGCCTCCGGTGCTGAGGCGGCCTCCGCTTGGCGCTCCAACGAGTCCGCCGCACCGGCGAACTCCGCAGGCAGCGATGGAGCAGGCATCGCATCGTCCTGCACAACGGTTCCGATCGCCAATGCGCCTGACCGCTGCCAGACGACGGTGGACGCGACGGCAAGGAATGAGATCCCGGCTGCAGCCGCCCACTGCGGACGACGATACCACGGGCGACGCACCGCAACCGTTCGCACGGCCCCCGCGCCGGCAGCGGCAGCACGCGCCGTCGCCGGAATCACCCCACCCGGTACGTCGTCCAGCGCGGACAGGATGCGCGACGACGCCGCGATCAGCCCGCGCGCCTCTGCCACCGCCGCCGCACACGCAGCACACCCGGCAACGTGCACCTCGACCTGCGTCCCCTCCGTCGCCGGGAGCGCCCCATCGAGCCACGCGTGGATGGTCCCTTCGTCAATGTGTTCCATGGCTTCCTCCCGCTCGCCGCTCGGCATCGGCCTGCAGCGCTTCATACGTCTCTGCCAGGCGCCGCCGAGCGCGCGCCAGCGTGGTACCGATCGACCCCGCCGAGAGCCCCAGCGCCTCGGCAATTTCGTTGTAGTCCAGACCTTCCTCGCGCATCAGCAGGGCCAACCGGTCGCGCTCGGCGAGGGCATCCACCGCCTGCCGGGCCATCGCCCCTTCCTGGGCGCGTTCGAGCGAGGTCGTGATCGGTTCCACCACCCGGTCCCGTTCCTCGGCCGCCAGCAGTTGCAGGTGACGGCGCCTGCGTTCGTCCTTTCGGGCCTGGTCTCGCACGAGGTTGGTCGCGACGGCGAAGAGCCAGGAGCGTTCGCTGGTGAGCGCGTCCTGGCGGAGGGCGCGCAGGAATGTCTCCTGCGCGACCTCCTCGGCCCAGTCGCGATCGCCCAACCGCCGGGTGAGATATCGCACCAACGGCGTGTGGTACAGCTTGAACAACCGCTCCAGCTCGTCGTCGCGCATTGACTCGTTACCAGTTTCGCGCGATGGCGTCGATCGCCGCCGCGTCCAGCGTGCTCACCGCCGTCGTCCCATCGGGGGCGATCGCGACCGCCACCGACTTGCCAGCCACCACCACCCGTTCGCCCAGGGCGAAGGGGGCGGCGAGGTCGGGGAAGCGTTGCACGAGGGCGAAGTACGCGGGAGAGAAGGGTTTCACGGTCACGGTGCGCATGGATGCAGTGTAACGTGCATCCGTCCATACCCCGCTGACGAGGGCAAAGCGCCGGCTTCCCAGCGTGCGCTCCGTCGCGCCGTCGCCCCTGGATCGCGCGTCCATCTCCGACACGGACTTCATCTCGCGCTGCGCTGCCGCCGCCTTGGCGGCCTCGAAGCGTGCCTCGTTGGCACTCGGTGCGGGAGCCGCCAGCGCGGCGGGCGCGGCGGCATCGGCCGCTGCGTCCCTCGCGTCCGAGCGCTTGACCGGCCGGGCACCGGAGGCGGCGGTGGCGCTGCCGGTCACCACGACATCCTGTCGCCCGCCGACGCGCCCGCTGTTGGCCGCGACCTGCATTCCGGGCTCGACCACCAGATAGGACGAGAATTCGGTAGGGATGCCGTAGCGCTCGCCTAACGAGCGAATCTCGGCGTCCATCTCCGTGCTGCTCCCGCGCTTCCGCTTCTCGGCCGCCAGCCAGCCGACGCGCTGCGCTGCCCAGAGGCGGGCGACGAACGGATTCTCGCGCGACTGCGCGGGAAAGCTCGCCTGGGTCGACCAGGTCACCGGGCCGTCGGCCGACTCGCCTTCCAGGAGCACCGTCGCCCGACCGTCTCCATTGTAGCGGGCGAGCACGACCAGGTCCTGCCCGGCAAAGACGTCGAGCGCGCCGGCCGGCAGCACCTGCGAGAGGCGCACGCCGTCCACACGCAAGCGCACGTTGGTCAGCACCGGCGTCGAGAGGCGACGGGCAAGCAGCGACACGGTGCGCTCCACCGACTCGCTGTCACGCACGAAGTGCGCGGTACCGTGACCCTCAACCGCCAGCTGTTCGATGAGCGTGGCGTTCACGTCGGCGCTCACCCCGACCGCGAAGACGCGTGCATCGCCGCGCTGTCGTGCCGCGAGCGCTGCGATCGCGTCGGGATTGCGTTCCCCGACCGTCGGCTCGCCATCGGTCACGAAGACCACCAGCGGGAGGCGCTCCGTCGAGCGTCCGCGCTGCAGCGCTTCCTCGAGGGCGCCGGAGATGTTGGTCGAGCCCTCGGCCCGCAGCGACGCCAGGTAGCGGCGTGCCTCGGCGAGGTTGCCGTCTGTCCCGGAGGCCCACCCGTCGCGAAAGGACCGCACGTCGGTCGAGAAGTCGATGATGCGGAAGCGGTCCTCGGGGCGCAGCGTCTCCAGCAGTGCGCGACCGGCCGCCTTGGCCTGCTCCAGCTTGCGCCCAGCCATCGACCCCGACACGTCGACCACGAACGTCAGGTCGCGCGGCACGCTGCGACGGGTCGTGGCCGGCGGCGTGATGGTGATGAGCGCGAATCCTCGATCGCGATCAGGGTTGTGGGCCAGGACGCTGAGCGCCGCCGAGTTGGCGCGACGCAGCGGGAGGAGGATCGTGAGCTCGCTCGCGCTGCCGCGCGCCTCGACCGAGCGCAGGCGGCCCTCGTTGCGGGTGCGCAGCGTGTGTGTCGGCGAGTACGGCTCTCCATAGTTGGAGCCAGGCTGGTAGACGAACTGCACGCTCGACCACTCGCCGTCCTCGCCCTGCGGCACGTCGCGGCCAGTTCCCGGCGGCACCGAGTGCGTCGCGCGCACTGCCCCTCGCTGCAGCTGGGCGCCGCTCCCGTTCGGATCCGTCCCGCGGCGATAGTCGATGCGCAGCGCGTCGCCCTCGCGTTGTGCCACGCTCTGGTAACGCACCACGACCTTCTTTTCCTCGCCCGGGGCGATGGGGAAGATGCGGGCACGCAGCATCCCGCTCCCCATCCATTCCACCAGCGCCGGGTCGCGCTGGCGGCGCACGATCTCCTCATAGATCCCGCGCGCTTTGTCAGCGCTCATCGTCTCGCCGGCGACCAGCTCGCCGTTGATCGACAGCTTCAGGTCCTCGAACGCCGCCCCTGCCGGGAGGGGAAAGACGTAGTCGGCCTCGGCAACGCGCGGACCGGTGTTCTTGAAGACCTCGGTGACCTCGTAGCGCAGCACGCGGTCACCGAGGGCAATCTTGACGTCGCTCGTGAGCCGGACGAGCGTCGGCCCGCACACCGCCTGTACCGGGATGGCACAGTCGGCGTCGGGGCGACAGCGGGGGGGAGGTGGCGCGTTGCACGGGGGGGTGATGAGGCGCCCCTGCGCTTCCGCGAGCAGCGGGAGCGCTGCGAGCGCGGCCAGTGCCAGCGTCGCCATCCAGGTGTAACGTCGGTCTCGGGGGGCTGCGGTCGATGGTCGGGCGGCGGGGAGCGATGCCGTGGCGCGCGAGGAACGGGAGCGGGAGAGTCGGTCGAGCATGTCGCCTTCCTGGTGTGGGTCTGCACAGGAGACGTCGGCACGCCGCACGACTTGCACACGTTCGACAGAATTTCTTGCCGAGGTGACCCGACGGGCGCGAGCGACTTGCGCGAGCGACGTGCGCGACGGACGGCGAGTTAGCCCTCAGGACGAACGCAACCGGGTGGGACGAATCGCATCGCCCGGTGGAGTGACCGTGAACCGGATTCGTATCACGAGCCGCCCGGCTGTCTCCCGCCCGCGCCCTCGGTCAGCGAATCGCCCGGGGTTCCACGTTGGGAAGGAAGGCCGTGAGCAGGCCGATGGCAGGGAGAAAGGCGCAAATCTGGAAGACGAGCTCGATGCTGGTCGCGTCGGCCAACCGACCCAGGAGCGCGGCGCCGAGTCCGGCGGTGCCGAAGGCGAGCCCGAAGAAGATTCCCGACACGGCTCCCACCCGCCCAGGGACCAGTTCCTGGGCGAAGACGATGATCGCCGAGAAGGCCGACGCGAGCACCAGCCCAATGATGACCGTGAGGATCTCGGTCCACAACAGGTTGGCGTGAGGGAGCAGGAGCGTGAACGGGAGCACGCCGAGGATCGAGACCCAGATCACGTACTTCCGACCGATGCGATCGCCCACCGGCCCACCGACGAAGGTGCCCACCGCCACCGCCCCTAACAGCAGGAAGAGGTGCAGCTGCGCGCTCTCGACCGAGAGGGCGAAGCGCTGCATCAGGAAGAAGGTGTAGAAGGACGTCAGGCTGGCGAGGTAGACGTTCTTGGAGAAGACGAGGGCGACGAGAATGAGGAGGGCGCGCTTCACCTGCGCACTCGCGATCGGTGGGGCGCTCGGCGCCGCCGACCGCGCGGCCTCTGCCACGAGATGGTCGCGGTACCATCCACCAACGCGCGACAGGATCATGATCGCGACGACCGCCACGGCGGCAAACCACGCGATGCTGCGCTGCCCGAATGGTGCGACGATGAACGCAGCGAGCAGGGGGCCAGTCGACGAGCCAGCATTGCCGCCCACCTGGAAGAGCGATTGCGCAAGTCCGTACCGACCGCCCGAGGCCAACCGGGCCACGCGGGACGACTCCGGGTGGAAGATCGACGAACCGACGCCGACCAGGGCGACGGCGAGCAACACGGCGGCGTACGTCGGCGCCCGGGACAGGAGCACGAGTCCGATCAGCGTGAAGCCCATCCCCAGCGCCAGCGAAAACGGCTTGGGGTTACGATCCGTATAGATGCCGACCAAGGGCTGCAGCAGGGAGGCCGTCGCCGTGTTGGCGAAGGTGATCATCCCGACCTGCCCGAAGTCGAGGTGATACGCGGTCTTGAGCATGGGATAGACCGCCGGAAGCAGCGACTGCATCAGGTCGTTCAGCCCGTGGCACAGGCTGATCGCCCCGAGGATGCCGAAGGCGGTTCCGGTGGACTGGCTGTTGCCAACAGGTTCGATAGCGCCGGTGGACGTCACGACGAGGGGTGCGAAGGGAGTGTGGGGTGCCCGGAAAATCTACGTCGGGCTACGTTCAGCTGAACGGTGGGAAACGGAGGGACCGTGACGGAGCGATTGCGAAGCGCCGTTCTCAGCCTGGTGATTCCCGGCGCAGGTCAGTTTGCGCAGAAGCGGCCCGCTGCCGGCATCGCCTTTCTCACCGCGACCCTCATTGCCCTGCTGGCGCTCGGACTGGGGGAGTCCTGGCACCTGCCCGGAGGGCTGCCGCTACTCGGTCTCGTGCTGGCGGTCGTCTGGGCACCGGTGGATGCCTGGCGGCATGCGGTGGAGTCGTCGAAGTAGGGTGTTGTACCCCGACGCGGACGTGCAGCTGCTCCGACCCTCGGAAGCGCCCCGTGCGCTGGCGCCTCGCGCAGCGTTCGCGCACTTTCTTGGCGCAGACCTTGGCGGAGCAGAGATTGGCGGAGCGCGCTGGAGCGCGCTGGAGCGCGCTTGACTGACACTGCGGTCGTAACACTGCCCACGCGACACTGCACGGCTGGCAGCACGCAACCGAACCCGCGCTTGCAACGACTCGCCAGCCGACCCATGACGCCCCTTGGCGTGTCTCCTTCGCATCGCGCGCGCGCGTTTCGTGGCGAGTGGTTGGCACCGTCGGCATCTCGTCTGTATTTGGCGGGGCTGGTGCTGGCCGCCGCCTGTTCGGGCGATCCTGCACCCGTCACCAGCGCCCCCTCGACCGCGACTGCGCTGCTCGTGACGCTGACGCGCGATTCGGTGCGCGCGCGCGAGGTGGCGCAGGCCACTGTCGAAGGACGAGACGCCGGCGGACGGCCGGTCGCGATCGGGTTGGTCGTGTGGACGACGACCGATCCCGCAGTGGCCACCGTCAGCACGGGCGGGCGCGTGGTGGCGGTTGGAGACGGCGAAACGCGAGTGGTGGCGACGATCGGTGCTGTGCATGGGGAGGCGGCGTTCCGCGTCTTTCCCGTGCCGGTCAACGCAGTGGTCATCACCCCGCTCAAGACCCTGCTGGCGCCGGGTCAGACCATGCAGCTCACGGCTCGGGCAATCGACGCCGCCGGCGGGATACTTCCCGGGCGACCCATCGGCTGGCTCAGCTCCGATACCACACGCGTGGTGGTCGACGACCAGGGGCTTGTGACCGCTCGCGCCCCGGGGGTCGTGAGCATCGCCGCCATTTCGGAGCAGGTGTACAGCACGGTGGAGGTGCGGGTGAGTGGTCCCCCTGGACCGGTGGCCACCGTTTCGATGGTCCCGGCGGCGATGGGCTTACGGCTCGGTGACTCGGGCACGCTCACCACGCTGCTGGAGGACGCGGACGGCAACGAGGCAACTGATCGGCCGATCGTCTGGGAGTCGCTCAACCCCGCGGTCGCGACGGTGACGCCCACCGGTCGGGTCTCGGCAGTCTCGCGCGGAATGGCCCTGGTCCGCGCCACGTGCGAGGGAAGGGTCGGAATCGCCGAGGTGACGGTCACCGACCTCGCCGACTCGATCACCGTAACCTTCGCTGAACCGATCAAGGACGACATCGTCGGCGACACGCTGGTCATCTTCGCCGACGTCAAGTCGCGCAATCCCATTGTCCGGGCGCACGCGCGGCTCACGTCGACCGAGCGATTCGAAACCGACCTGGTCGCCACACCGATCGGGGTTTTCGGTGCGCGCATCGCGTGGGTGGGAGCGATCGACGTCACGTTCCTTCACTACGGCGCGTACCAGGTCGTGATCACCTCGATCGATTCGCAGGGGAACTCGTCGGTTGCGTCGCAGCCGTTCAAGCGGGGGACACGCGCAGGGTCTGGGGGGACTACGCTCCCCCTCGCAGCAAGTAGCGGAGAACGGCGCTCGCGAAGGAACGCGGCGAGCCGCTTCGCGGCGCTTGCGCGTGACCGCTTGCGCGTGACCGCTTGCGCGTGACCGCTGGCGCAAAGCGGATGCAACCCGCGCTCGGCATGCGGCCGGAGCGCTGGCCGGCAGCCTGGCCCCAACGTTGAACAGCCCCGTCACGAGCGACTCGCTCGGGACGGGGCTGTTGCACGCCCATGGTGGGTGGCGGCGTGGGTCACGACGTCCGTCGCGACCCACCGAAGGTCATGTGCCGTTCGCCCTGAAGGTCAGGACGAGGAGTCGGCCACCGATGTTGGCGGTGGCGGTCATGGTATTCAGCCCGGGCGTGCTGCCCAGGAACCAGAACTCCGACGCGCTCACGACGGCCTTGCCCTGCACGTTGGTGACGACGACCACCGAGGTCGGGCCGCCCGCGCCGAATGTCCCGCCACCACCGGTGATCGTGAACGTCACGCTCACACCAGCGACGAGCGCGTTGTTGTGGTCGACGATGCGCACGCCGACCCTCGGCGTGATGCTACCGCCCGCCGCGGCGGAGCGGGTGTTTTCCCTGGCAGCATCCTCATAGTCCACGAGCGCGTGCGCGGTGAACGTGAGGGGCTGTTGGTCAGGGAACCGCTGGTGGCGGTGACGGTGGTGGCACCATTGGTGTTGCCCAGCGTCCAGCTCCCGAGGGTGGCAATTCCGCTGGCGTTCGTGGTGACCGGGTTCGTGCCACCGATCGATCCGGTTCCCGACGCGACGGCGAAGGTGACCGCGACGCCCGGCACCGGGTTGTTGTATTGGTCGGTGACCCGGACGCTCGGCGGTGTCACGGCTCCGAAGACCACCCCCGAGTCGACGCTGACGGAGTTCCGGACCAGGATCGAGGCGACATCGAGTGTGGCCGACGCGATGAAGGTCGCGGGGCTCAATCCCGTCACCGTGGCCGACAGGTTGTTGTTGTTCGTCCCCGCGGTCGTGCCCAGCGTCCATCCGCCGACGGTGGCAACGCCGTTGGCGTCGGTGACGATGGCTGCCGGACCGGTGATCGCGCCTCCACCGCCGGTG
The DNA here is from genome assembly GCA_016704465.1 of Gemmatimonadota bacterium. Classification (GTDB taxonomy): domain Bacteria; phylum Gemmatimonadota; class Gemmatimonadetes; order Gemmatimonadales; family Gemmatimonadaceae; genus SCN-70-22. The sequence goes on from JADJAD010000001.1 coordinate 389,278, forward strand.
ATCGCGAACGTCACGGTGACGCCCGGAATCGGGAGGCTGCTACCGTCGCGCACGACCACGCTCGGCGCGGTGGTTACGGCCGTTCCGACCGTCGCCGACTGGTTGTTGCCGGCGACGATGACGACGGCGAACGGCACCTGTGCAGTCGCCGTGGCCGTGAACGTCGCCGGACTGCCGATGAGCGTGCCGCTGATGGCCACGAGGGTATTCGCCCCCGCCGTGGGACCCACGAACCATCCCCCGATCGTCGCGATGCCCGCAGCATTCGTCTGCACCGTGGCAGGACCGTTGACCGATCCGCCGCCGCTCGCGACCGAGAAGGTCACGCTCGTACCCGCGCCGACAGGGTTGTTGTTGATGTCGGTGATGCGTACCGCGGGCGGGGTGGCGACTCCCGTCCCGATCGTCGCCGACTGGTTGTCGCCGACATGCTTGGTGAGCCTGGCGGCAGCACCCACAACGCCCGTGGCGGTGAAGGTGACCGGTGCCAGGCCCGTCACGCTCGCCCGCAGCGTATTGGCACCCACAGTCGCGCCTAACGTCCAACTCGTGGCTACCGCAATACCCTGTGCGTTGGTCTTCACCACCGCGGTGGGTACCACCACGCCGCCACCGCTCGTGACCGAGAAGATGACGTCGACGTTGGCCATGGGGTTGTTCCCGGCGTCCCGCACGATCACGCTCGGCGCCGTGGCGACCGCGGTACCGGCGACCGCCGTCTGGTTGTTGCCGGCGTTCACGGTCAGCGAGATCGGAACCTGCGTCCCGGTGGCGGTAAAGGTCACCGGACTTCCCGACAGCGTCCCGCTGGTCGCGGTGAGTGTGTTGGCTCCCGCCGTGGGCCCGAGCACCCAACCGCCGATCGTCGCAATGCCGGAGGCGTCGGTCTGCACTGTGGCAGAACCGGTGATCGACCCTCCACCACTGGTGATGGCGAAGGTGACGGCAGTTCCGTCGCCGACCGGATTGTCGTTGGCATCCGTGATGCGGACCGACGGCGGAACAGCGACCGCCGTCGCCGCCGCGGCCGACTGGCCGTCGCCCAGGTGCAAGGCGAGCTTCGCCGCCGCCCCTGACACTGCGGTGGCGGTAAAGGTGACCGCGGGCAGCGTCGTAGCTGGTACGCTGGCCCTCAGTGTATTCGGGTTGTCGGCGACGACGGTCCCGAGCGTCCAACTCGTGACCGAGGCAATTCCCTGGGCATTCGTCTTGACCGCGACCGACGGGGCGACGCTTCCGCCTCCGGCCGTGACGGCGAACAGGACGTCGATGCCGGCGATCGGGTTTCCGACCGCGTCCTTCACGATGACACTGGGCGCGACAGCGACCGGTCCACCGGCCACCGCCGACTGGTTATTCCCGGCGTTCACGGCGATTGACGCGGCGACCTGCGTCGCGGTCGCGGTGAACTGCACCGGGCTCCCGACGAGCGTGCCGCTCGTTGCCGAGAGGGTATTGGCGCCGGCGATCGGCCCCAGCGTCCAGATGCTGGCCGTGGCGATACCGGCCGCATTGGTCTGCACCGTGGCCGGAGCGGCGAGCGATCCGCCGCCACCGGTGATGGCGAACGTCACCGAGGCGTTGGCGACCGGGTTCCCGTTCGTATCGGTGATCCGGACCGTCGGGCGGAGGGGAACCGCAGTCCCGGCCGCTGCCGACTGGTTGTCACCCGCGGACTTCTCGAGTCGCGCCGCGGCCCCTGCGACACCCGTCGCGGTAAAGGTGACCGGCGTCAACCCGGCGGCGGTGGCGGTGAAGGCGTTTGCTCCCACCGTGGTGCCGAGTACCCATCCGGTCACGGCCGCAACGCCCTGCGCGTCGGTTGTGCGCGTGCTGGGGGCCACGGTCCCACCGCCGACCGTCACGGCAAAGGTCACCTCGACCCCTGCCTTGGGGTTGCCGAGGGCATCCCGCACGACCACGGCCGGCGGGACGGGAACGGTCGTCCCAGCCGTCGCGGACTGGCCCTGCCCTGCGCTGACTGCGACGCTCGCGGCTGCCCCCGCGGTTCCTGACGCGGTGAAGGTCACGGGGCTTCCCGTGAGGCCGGTGCTGCTGGCGGTCAGCGTGTTGTTGTTGGTGCCGACCGTGGGTCCGACGCGCCAGTTGCTGACGGTGGCCAGGCCGGCGGCGCTCTGGAGCGTCACGGTGGGAACGCCGGTGTCGACCGACCCCCCACCGCTCGCGACCGAAAAGGTCACGGCGACCGGCGTCGACCAGGTTGTTGTTGGTGTCGGTGACCCGCACGCTCGGGGCGATCGGCACCGCGGTGCCGACGATCGCCGACTGGCTATTGCCGGCGTTGAGCGACAGGCGCGCGGCCGGACCGGCGATCGTGGCGGCCGTGAACTGCGTCGTGCGTCCATCGGCGGTGGCCGTGAGCGTATTGCTCGCGACCGTCGCCTCGGTGCGCCATTGGGTCGTCGCCCGCCCGTCGGCCCCGGTGGTCACGGTGGACGGCGTGGCGGTGCCCGAACCCGAGGGAGTGAACGTGACACTGACGTTCGCGGCCGGCCCCTTGGCGTTGCTCACGATGACCGAGACCGGGACCTCGGCGCCGGCAACTATGCCCACAAAGGTCGCAGGGATGCCCGCAGCCGGGGCTACGCCGGTGGTGGCGGGAGGGGTCGTTACATCATCGTCTGAACACGACGCGAGGGTAGCCGCAAGGGCGAGTACGAGGCACGACTGGAAGAGACGCACGAGCCGGTGACTCACTATTCTAGGGAGGGAGAGGGGCGCCGCAGCCACTGCGGGCAACCGGACAACGGGGAAACGTACGGGGAAACGTACGGGAAACGTACGGGAAACGCGGCCAGGCGTTGCCAGGCGACCGGTACACACACAGCCCCGATCGCTGACGAATGAGCAGGGGCCGCCGCAACGAGACCGTAACGCGGGAGCGACGATGAGCGCTGCGGCAGCGCTCGTCTCATGACGCGCACGACGACGGCGACGCGCCTAACGTCGGGTGACGCCGGCACGTTGCTCGCCCGTACTTGTGAACTTCGCCACGAGGACTCCATTTTCGGTTGGAGCTGTGCGGCGCCCCTGGCACGTGACGGCCGGTCGAAGCGCGCTGCGTCGCCTCCGCTTTCAGTGGTCCCGCCGTTCGCGCCACGCGCGCGCAATGTGTGGCGCCACATGAGCGGTCGCGAGCAAACGCGAGCGTAGCACGCCGATTGCTGTAGTCATTCGCCCGGGGTGCTCGTCCACGTGACGAGTTGCCCATCGGTCGCTCGATAGAGTATGGGGCGTCTTCGCCCGACACGTCCTGACCATTCCGGGTCCCCGCCTCGCATGCCACTGGAACCCTCGGCTTCGCCGACCGCCTCGTCATCGCGGATTCCGCCGTTCCCACGCGCGCGCAACGCGCCGCGGATGCGCGGCGTGGCGACCGCCGTGTGGGCATGAGTGGCCCGCAATTGAGCATGCCCCGACGAGCGCCCGAACGACGAGCGCCCGAACGACGAGCGCCCGAATGGCCGTCCCGCGGGGCGCGTCGCCGTGCTTGTGGATCAGGTGACCCTCTGGCTCGCCTCGGCCATCGTCGCCGGCGTGCTGCAGCTGTGGCTGGCGAGGGCCCTGCTCGAGCCGTTCAGCGTGACGCGCTGGGGGTGGGCGTCGCGCGACCTGTCCTGGATCGTGCCGCTCGCCCATGTAGTCGTGTACCTCCCCATGGCCATCCTCCTTGGTGTGGTGGCCGTCGCGGTCGGGGCGCGCCTGACGCTGCGGGCCTCGGTCTGGGTCTGGCTCACGCTCGGGTTGTTCTCGATCCTGCTCCTCCTACCACAGATTCACGGCTACGCGTCGTTGCTGCTGGCGGCTGGCCTGGCGCTGGTGATCTCCCGGCGTGTGGAGGGGGCAGAAGCCCGCGTGCGGCTCGGCGCGCGAGTCACGGCCGCTGTGGGAAGCATCGCGCTGCTGCTGGCGGCCACCCTGGTGCCGCGACTTCGCGCGCAGGGCGAGCGGGCCGCGATCGCCGCACTCCCTGCCCTCCCCACCACGGCGCCCAACGTCCTGATCCTGATCCTCGACACGGTGCGTGCCGACTACCTCTCGCTGTACGGCAGCAGCGTGGAGACGACGCCGAAGCTCACCGCCTGGGCCTCGCGTGGCGCGGTCTTCGAGCAGGCGTACTCCACCTCAAGCTGGACCACGCCCTCGCACGCGTCGCTCTTCACTGGCCAATACGCCGGGACGCATCTCGCATCGTACACCGTCCCGCTGGCCGACGAACACGTCACCCTGGCCGAAGTCCTGCGTGCGCGCGGCTGGTCTACCGGAGGCTTTACCGCCAACTTCGCCGCCACGCCGCGCGAAAGCGGGCTGGCGCAGGGCTTCCTGCACTACGAGGACCTGAAGTTCACGCGTGCCGAGGTGCTGCGCTCCACCACGATCACGCAGTCGGACAATGTCCTGCGGGGGTGGAGCGCGCTTAGCAGCGGCCAGGGAGTTCGCGGTGCCCTAAAGCGGTTCCTGGCCAGCGATTTCACGCCGCGCGTGACCGAGTCGGCACACGACCAGAAACCTGCCGCAGAGGTCAGCCTGCACTTCCTGCGCTGGCTGGACCAGCTCCCGGACGGACGACCGTTCTTCGCGTTCCTGAACTACTTCGACGCGCACGCACCGTACATGGCGCCGGAGCCGTACAACTCCATGTTCCGCAGCGACGGACCGCGCGATGCCGATCGCTACCGCGGCGCCATTCGGTACCTGGACGACCAGCTCGATTCGCTGTTCACGACGCTCGAGCAGCGCGGGATACTCGACAACACGATCGTCGTGATCACCTCGGACCATGGCGAGCAGTTCGGCGAGCACGAGCAGTGGGCGCATGCCAATAGCCTGTATCGGCAAGTCGTGCATGTCCCGCTGGTGATCCTGTTTCCCGCGCGCGTCCCCGCAGGGCAGCGGGTCGCGCGACAGGCCAGCGGTCGCGACATCGCGGCCACGATCCTGGACCTCGCGCAGGAGCAGGGCGATCCCGCCATTGGCGGCGTATCACTGGCGTCGGCCTGGCGCGACTCTACCGCACGCTTCAGCGATGTCATGCTCGAAATCGACCAGAACATGCGGCCGGTGCTGCGGTTCCGGAATTCGCTCGGGCCGATGAAGGCGATCCTCGACGATACGCTCCACGTCATCCGCGACGGGGTCGGGCGGTACGAGGCCTACGCCTATCGCAACGATCCCGAGGAACGCGAGGATCTCGTGGCGGCGCGCGGCGACTCAGTGGCGTTTGCCCGGCACCTGCAAGACGCGGTGCAGCGACATCAGCTCAGCTGGCCACGCGCCGCGCCCGTCTCGGGCCGTCGGGTGGCAGCGGACAGCGGTCAGTAGGCATGCACATGACACGTGGTGTGCCAGGTGCGGAAACGTTGGCTCCGACGCGGGCGTACCGATGCGGCTGAGCACGAAGCGCGCGCTCGACTTTTACGTCGGACGCCCGCTGCTTGCCCTGATGCAGGGGGCAGCGCGGGTGCTCGGCGCCGTACTGCGACGCGATCACGGCGACCTCCCGGTCCGATCCATCCTCATCGTCAAGTTCCAGGGAATCGGCTCGCTCGTACTCGCCAAGCCGGCGCTCGCCGCGCTGCGGCGCGAGCATCCCGACGCGCGCATCATCTTTTGGGGGACCCCAGCCATGGTCCCCCTCGCCGAGCAGATGCCGGAGTTCGACGAGCTGCTCGTGCTCGATGATCGCTCGCTCGCGCGTGCCGTGGCGTCGCTGGCCCGCTCCCTGGTGCGACTGTGGCGCGCGCCGCTCGACTGGGCCTTCGATCTCGAGGCGTACTCACGCCTCTCGTCGGTCCTCGTAACGTTCAGCCTTGCCCGCAATCGCTCGGGCTTTGCCCTGGAGCAGCTGCGGTCTCGGCGGGCGCACACGCATCTCGTCTACTTCAATCGCTATCGCCACCTGGGCGAGGCGTACGCACGGCTCGTGGGCCAGCTGCTCCCCCGCGAAACGGTCATCGACGCGAGCGCGCATGGCGAGTGGAAGTTCCCGCTCACTCCGCTCGCCCTCCCCGCGCTCTCGGCCCCCTACTTCGTCTTCAACATCCACGCCGGCGACCTGGCGCTCGAGCGCCGCTGGCCGCGCCAGCACTTCCAAGCCCTCATCGCCCGCTTGCTGGCGCTGCGCCCCGACGCGATCGCCGTCCTGATCGGGCACGGCACCTCGGAACGGGCGTACACCGCGCCCTTGGCCGACCCCCCACGGATCCTCGACCTGAGCGGACAGCTCTCGCTCACCGAAACGGTGCGGTTACTGGCGAACGCCGACCTCGTGGTCAGCAACGACACGGCACCGCTGCACCTGGCACTCAGCACATCGGTCAAGCTGGTCGGACTGTTCGGCCCCACGCGCGCGGAAACCTATCTCCCACCGGGTCGCCCCAACGTGCAGCACGCGCAGGAGTCGCTGTACTGCGCGCCGTGCGTGCACCACTGGGAACCGTCGCCGTGTCACGGGGACAATCAGTGCATGAAGCGCCTCTCGCCGTACACGGTGCTGACGCGCTGCTGCACGCTGCTCGGGATCCCGGTCCCGCCGCCGAGCGCCGACGAGGGCTCGGAGGCGATCGCTCCCTCGTCGTACTACCCAGGCCTCGTGTACCGTCGGTCCGAGCGTCAGGGACAGGAGTAGAGGTCGAACATGCTCCCCTGGAGTGGCACCGGGGAGCATCCGGTTCGCAGTCGCTCGAAGCGCGGGCGGTCGTAGAAGTCGTAGGGCGCCGGGACGCGCGGCTGCTCCCATTGTCCGAGCGCAAAGGTGGCCGCGCCGAAGCTCCCGCCCTTGAAGACGTGATTGTCGATCAGGAGGAGCCCGGGCGGGCGATGCTCCACGAGCGAGTCTGCGTTGAAGGCGGAGAAGTAGAAGTCCTGCGTGATTGGAAAGGGGTTCGGCCGCTTGAGGAAGTAGTTGAAGCCACCGGTAAAGCCGAACGCCACGAGCGGCCGCGTGCGCGACGCGTCGAGTGAGTCGACCGCTGCAAGCACCACGGCGTAGTCGTGCGCCTCGCCGGCACGCCAGTGCATCGGGCCCCGCAAGGTGGACGTCACCTCGGCGAAGTGACGCCCCGTTCCTGGGCCTCGGCCCAGCGCCGCATACGCCCATATCGCGAGGACGCCGAGCACGGCCACCGACGCCGTCCGCCAGCGCCGCAGCTCTGCCTCATCGAAAGCGAGCAGCAGCTCCACGGCCGCCAGCAGGATCGGGAGGGCGAGCACGAACTCGAACCACTCCGTCCCCTCGAACGCTCGACGGAATCGCAAGGCAACCGCGAGGCCCAGCGTCAGGGCAACGAACTCCCGCCGCGGAGTCGGCAACCGACGCCAGCGCAGGGCGACCGCGAGCAGGAGGAGCGGAGCGAGCGAGACGGGAATCGGGGTGCGGGACACCCGCTCGCGCATCCATCCAATCGCGGGGCGCAGCAGTGGGTTGTCGCGCTTGAGCTGATAGGACAGGTTGTTCTGCGTCGGCGAGGACAGCTCTCCGGGGGCGGGGAGCGTCGTCTGCATGCTGGCGGTGACGTGAATCCCTGCGGCAAGGACGGCGACCGCACCGCACACCAGAAGCGGCTTCACGAGCAGCTGTCGCTTGGCGAGACTGGCCAGCGCGAAGACCGTGCCGCCCACCAGCGCCAGCGTCAGGATGTCGATCGTGATGCGCTCCCACGAGGGAAAGCCCTGCCCGCCGGCCAGCGTGGCGTGGCCGAAGCCGCCGAGCAGCGGGAGCAGGATGTCGACACCGGCGATGGCGATGATACCGGCGACTCCCGCCAGCGTGACGCCGCCGGAAATCCACGCCGCCGTCAGGCGCCGGGAGCGCACCACGGTGGTCCCGACCATGTACGCGGCCGGCACCCAGAAGTCCTGCTTGGACAGGACGCCGAGGGCGCAGAAGAGGGCCATCCACGCGACCGAGTTCCCTGGGGCATTCGAGAGGCTTCGCAGGAAGTTGACGGCCGCGATCGCGGTACAGACCGCGCCGACGATGGCGGCAGGGCTGTAGAGCCCGAGCGGAAGTGCGGCGCCGACGGTCTGCGCGAACGAGAAGGACAGGATGAGGGCGATCGCCGACAGCGCCGTGTCGTGGCGTCCGAGGGCACGGCGTGACAGGAAGACGCTGGCGACGACGAGCATCGCCGCCAGCGCGGTGGTGATGATCGAGAGCGGCGTGCGATCGGTACCGATGACGCGGGCCGCGAGCCCCTCGACGAAGAGTCCGAACGGCGGGTAGTGCCACTGGAAGTCGCGGTAGGGGAGTTCGCCGAGGGCCAGGCGCTCGACCTCGTGCGACCAGCGCCCGATGTCGCCCCAGAAGACTCCCGTGTGGCCCCAGACCGCCGCGGTATGCGCCGCCAGGAGCAGCACAGCCACCACGAGGTCAGGTCGGATTCGTCGCATGCAATAGCGGAGTTGGCGTGGGAGTCGGGACGGTCGAGTGCGACGACAGCGACTCGCGTCCTGTCCGGAGGTTGCAGTGGCGACCAATGCGCGTCTACGACTCAGCGTCGCACGACGGGGCAAGTCTAGTGCCGGGGCCAGGATTGCGGGTGCGAAGCGTGCCCTACCGCACGTCTGCAGTGTGTACGAGATCACCGCATCGTGATGCGCCAAGTCCGATGTTGGCGGCTTCGTTGGGCAGAACGCGTCCTGGCCGACCGGAGTCCGCCCCACTGAGGGGCGCCGACGGCGTTGGTTTCCTCCATTTTCCTTTTCGAACAATGCGCTATCACGGTGCCGTGCGGCCTCTGGCCGCACTCGCTGCCCTGCTACTCGCCGCCTGCTCCACCGGCCCCGAGTCGTCGACCACCGCACTCACATTTCCCACGAATTTCGACGACGTGCAGCAGAGCTTCGAGTCGCCCGACCCGATCGTGACACTACAGGGCGGCATGTCGACGCAGGCTGTCACCGGCATCAAATACGCCACGCGCTCACCGAGCGAGCTGCTCGACTTGTACGTGCCGACGACGGGCAAGGGACCGTTCCCGATCGTGCTGTGGATTCACGGCGGCGGTTGGCGGTCGGGATCGCGAACCCTCCCCAGCAACTCGGCGCAGCTCGCCCTCGTCAAAAGCGGCTTCGCTGTCGCATCGATCGACTACCGGCTCAGCCAGCAGGCGATCTTCCCCGCGCAGATCCAGGACGTGAAGGCCGCCGTCCGCTGGCTGCGGGCCAACGCATCCAGCTACAACCTCGATCCGGCACGGGTCGGCGCATGGGGGGCGTCGGCCGGCGGGCACCTCGCCGCCTTGCTCGGGACGTCGTCGGGCGCTGCGTCGCTCACCGACCTGTCGCTGGGCAATGCGATGTACTCGGACAAGGTGAGCGCCGTCGTGGACTTTTTCGGCCCGGTCACCTTTCGCGCGATGGACGGGCAGTTGGCGAGCAACGGCTGCAAGCCCTACGCAGGGGTCGGTCACGCAGCCGCCTCGTCGCCGCCGTCGCTGCTGGTTGGGGCGCCGATCAACTCCGTCCCCGCGCTCGTCAACGCCGCCGACCCGCGCTCGTACCTCGGCGCAGGCGATGCCGCAATGCTGATCCAGCATGGCACGAAGGACTGCCAGGTGCCCCACCAGCAGTCGATCGGACTGCAGAGCGCGTTCGGCAAGAAGGTCAAGCCGGGCACCGTGACGTACCAGTCCATGGCTGGATACACGCACGGCGACAAGCGTTTTTACACGACGGCCAACGTCGCCCAGGTCATCAGCTTCTTGAAGGCCAACATGTAGCCTGCCGGTCGGCGACGTCGCTCAGGCGATGTCGCCGACCCACGCAACGGCGGCGGTTCCCTGCCCGGGAGCCGCCGCCGTTCGCGTGTCCGGACACCAGCGCTCACTCCACCAGCGCTCAGGTCGCGAGCTTGGAACGCACGAGCGAGGCGACCTGCGTGATGGTATCGAGGTTGTCGGCGGTGGCCTCGTATGCGGCGACCTCGATCTTGAACTGCTCCTCGAGGAAGGCCACCAGCCGCACGGTCGCGAGTGAGTCGAGGATTCCCGCCGAGATCAGCGGCGTCTCATCGGTCAACTCGGCGGGATTGGCCCCCGGAAGGAAGGCCTCGAGGATGTACGACTTGACGGTCTCGGCGATGTGATCGGTCATGGAGATGGGTCGGCGGTGTGGAGGCGGAACGGGAAAGGTCTACAGCCCCATCCAGGCGGCGATGGTGTTGCGTTGCATGTCGGACGTGCCGGAGTAGATGCGACTGCCGATCGCGTCGCGCACCTCGCGCTCGATCTCGTATTCCGTGGCGTAACCGTACCCGGCAAAGACCTGCAGCACGTCCAGCGCTCCCTTCACCAGCGATTCGCTGACGAAGAGCTTCACCATCGCGGCATCGAAGGCGACGCCACGGGTCTTCTCCAGCTTCGTGGCCGCACGGTAGGTCAGGAGTCGGGCGCACTCCAGCTGCACCTTGAAGTCGGCCAGCTTGTGCGAGACCCCTGAAACTTGGAAATCGCCTTCCCGAACTGCTGGCGCGTGCGCGCGTACTGCACGCCGCGCTCGAGGATGCGCTCCATCTGCCCGACGTGCGCGGCAAAGAGGCAGATGCGCTCCCAGTCCATGGCGTGGATGAAGATCGTCGAGCCGCCACCCAGCCGGCCGACGATCGCGCTCTCCGGGACCCACACGTCGTCGAAGGCCAGCTCGCCGAATGGCGAGGTGCGCAGCCCCATCTTCTCGATCTTGCGGCTGGCGGTGAAGCCCGGCGTCCCCTTCTCCAGCAGGAAGGCGGTCACGCCACCGTGAAACGCCTTGGCGGCATCGGTCACGGCGAAGACGATGATGACGTCGGCCTCGGGACCATTGGAGATGAACGTCTTGGTGCCGTTGATGCGCCAGCCATCGCCATCCCGCACGGCACGGGTCTGCATGGAGAAGGAGTCGGAGCCCGAGCCTGGCTCGGTCATGGCGTGCACGCCGATATGGGTGCCGTCGCAGAGCCCCGGGAGGTACCGGGCCTGCTGCGCCTCCGACCCGAACTTCCACAGCGGAACCACGCACGACATGAGGTGCGCCGAGATGGAGAAGACGAGACCGTTGTCGGTGCACCCGTAGCCGAGCGCGTCGAGCGCGATCGCGGTGGAGAGCGGGTCGAGGCCCGCGCCCCCGAGGGCCTCGGGGACCGGGAGGCCGGGAAGGCCCAGCGCCCCGCAAGCCTGCCATCGCTCGCGCGAGAAGGCCTGCTCGCGGTCCCGGGCTATCATCCCGTCGTTGAGCTTCTCGCGCGCGAACTTCACGATCGTGCGCTTCAGCGTCTCCTGGTCGGGCGTCAGCGTGAAATCCATCAGGGCGCTCCGGCAAGGCGCTGGTAGTCCACCTTGTCCGTGGACGTCTTGGGCAGCGCGTCGACGAAGGTGAACTGGTCGGGAATCATGTACGCCGGCAGCACCGCTGCCGAGAAGCGCTTCATCTCCAGCACCGAGCCGACGTGCCCATCGCCCATGGCAACGAAGGCCCGCAGGCGCGCGCTGCCGTCGGCGCCGGCGACGGCCACGACGGCGGCCTCGCGCACCGCCGCGTGTCGATACAACCCGGCCTCGACCTCGCCAAGTTCGATGCGGTATCCGCGTCGCTTCATCATGCGATCACGCCGTCCCACGAAAGTGAATACGCCGTCCGCGTCCTCGGTCACGATGTCGCCGGTGCGATACCACTGCTCGCCATCGGCATCGACCAGGAAGGCCTGGTCCGTGCGATCGGGCAGGTTCCAGTAGCCCAGCATCACGTTGTCGCCGCGAATCACGAGTTCGCCCTCCCCGCCCGGGGTCACGTCACGCCCATCCGGCTCGACCACGCGCGCACGCAGCTGCTCGCACACGCGCCCGATGGGATACGGCGTCGTGCGATCGGGCTCGACTTGGTCAGGGATGCGATGGTAGGTGCAGACGTTGGTCTCGGTCGGGCCATACAGGTTGTGGAACTCGGGATGCGGGAGGCGTTCCTTCACGGCCCGCAGGTGCTTCACGGGAAAGACCTCGCCGGCAAAGAACACGTGCCGCAGCGCGGAATAGTCGTGGCGCTCCATGCGCCCGAACTCTCCGAGCACGCTCAGGATCGTCGGCGTCGAGTACCACACGGTGAGCCGACGCTCGGCGATGACCTGCGCCAGGCCGATCGGTTCCTTGCCGCGATCGGCGTCGATCAGGACGACCGTCGCGCCATGCTTGAGCGGGACGTACAGGTCGAGGATGGACAGGTCGAAGTGAAACGGGGCGTGTGAGGAGAAGCGGTCATCGGCACGCGGGGAAAAGGCCGTGCTGCACCACTCCACGAAGGCGACCGCGGCACGATGGCTGAGCATCACTCCCTTCGGCTTGCCCGTCGACCCCGAGGTGTAGAGGATGTACGCGAGGTCGTCGGGGGCTGGCGTGTGCGCGGGTGCGGGAGGAACCGCGCCGCGGGCATCGAGCGCGCGTGCCAGCCCCTGCCCACCACCGGTCTCCTCGAGGACGATCAGTGTCGGTCCCTCGCCGAGTTCGCCGAGTGCAGCGCGCTCCGTGCGCCAGCCCTCCACGACGGAGCGCTCCAACACGACCGCACGGACATCGCAATCGGCGAGGATGAATGCGCAGCGCCATGCCGGGGCGCTGATGTCCACCGGGACGTACGCCGCCCCGAGCTTCATGGCGCCGAGCATTGCGGCGTAGGCGTCGATCGACTTGCGCGCGTACACCCCCACGCGGTCACCCGGCCGTACCCCCGCGTAATGCAGGTGGTCACGTACCCGGTCGGACAGCGCGTCGAGATCGCCGTAGGTCAGCATACCGTCGGGCACGTCCTCGACGGCCACGTGACCGCGCCGCGTGCGCGCGGAATCGGCCAGGTAGTCGACGAGAGTCGTGCCTGAAGCGCGCATGCGCGCTGAGGAGTCGGTCACGCGTGGCAGGGCGCCGGCGATCAGAACGCCGGCTTGAAGGCGTTCGCCGTCAGGTCATTCAGCAGCTTGTGCCACGGGTGCTTGGGTGTGTTCTCCACCTCGGCGACCATCGCCCGCATCTTCGTGAGCACCGCGGGCTCCTCGGCCTCGTACACGTCGCCCTGCAGCAGCTTGAGGACGTCGAGACGGTAGCGCGTGTCGGTGATGAAGTACGTGAAGAGCACGTTGAGCCGGTAGTAGACCTTGATGAACTCGTACCAGTTGGTCGTGCCCCGGCGAATGGTGCTGGTGTAGTTGTCGAAGGCCCCCTGCGAGAAGTTGCCCGTCGCGAAGGCCTGGAGCACGTCGGTGTGTGCGAAGCGCGAACTGTTGAGCGCGATGCTGACTCCCGTGGAGAAGATCGGGTCAACGAAGCGCCCGGCATCGCCCACCATGAGCCAGCGATCCCCCGCCACCTGCTTCATGGCGTACGAGTAGTCGCCCTCCTCGCTGAAGGGGCGCACCTGCTTGGCCTCCTTGAGCTTCGCATAGACCTCGGGACGGCTGCGGACCGTCTCCCAGAAGAACTCCTCACGCGACGCCTTGGTCTTGGCGAAGTTCCGGCGCTGCGTCACGACCCCGATGCTGGTGATCGTGTCGGTGATCGGGATCTGCCAGATCCAGCTGTTGGTGAGCGGGAGGAAGTGGATGAAGATGAAGTCCGCGTGCTGGTCCTTCTTGATCCACGCCTTGCGATCGTAATCGTCGAACCAGGTGTGGATCGCGAACTGGTCGAAGACGTCGTCGCGGATGCGCAGCTTGAGCTGGTTGCCGAGCAGTGTGCGGCGGCCGCTGGCGTCGACCACGAGGTCGCAGGTGGTGCACATCTCCTTGCCCGCCATCTGGTAGTTGACCTTCGCCCGGCCATTGAACTCCACGCCGCTCACCCGCACCCCTTCGTGAACGTCGGCACCCAGGCCGCTGGCGTGCTGCAGGAGCAACTGATCGAACTTGCCGCGGTCCACGTGGTACGTGTAGTTCTGGTCGACCCCCGGCTGCTGCCGCTCCTCGAAGCGGATGTTGGGACCGTCGGCGTGCGCATGGCCATCGGTCTCGCCGAGCCCGTCCCAGTCGTGGTCGTAGGAGATCTGACTGTTCGCGGCCGTCCACCCCGCCCCGAATTTGTGCGGAAAGCGCTCGCGTTCCATGGTCTCGAGGAACCCCAGGTCGCGGAAGACACGGGTGGATGACGGGACGAGCGACTCACCGACATGCGGGCGCGGGAAGAGCTCACTCTCGAACACGACGCACTTGAGCCCGGCCTTGGCGAGGTACGCCGCCATGCTGGCCCCGGCGGGGCCACCACCGATGATCCCGACCTGTGTATCTGACGGGCCTGCAGCCATGCGAGATGCTCCTGAAAACGGGGGTACGGTGACGATGCGCGACGCACCGGTCGGAACCTAGACGATCCAGCGAGCCGGGCGAGCGCGTCGTGGCGACGCATGATTCGTGCTGCCGGTTCCGGATCGAGCGGACCTCGTCGATCGACGTGCCTCGTCCGAACGCGCCATCGGACACGCCCTCCGCCTCCCAAGTGTCGCGCGCCACGGTGTTGCGCCGACGCGACGAGGAACCGGTCACTGCGTCGTCTGCCGCGGATTCAGAGCTCCATTCGGCCACCCCGATCTCTCCGCCCATCCGGCCGGACCCTGACTCCCCCCAGCATTGACGCTCGCGGCGCTTCATCGTCATGTGGCGAGGAGCTCGCGCTGACCCTTGTCATCGCTCGGGAGATCGCTTGGGCGCTCCGCTTGACGCACCATGGCGTGGCGCCTTGGCGGCTAGCCCTGCATCCGCCGCGAGTGACGGGCTCCGGAGCCGATTCACGCCACGCCCGCCGCAGTGGCTGCGCGAGCGGCCCCGGACTTGCTCCGCGCAGGACTATTGTCCCGAAATTTGTGCATCGACCTCGCAATCGCGCTGCCCATGAGCCGTCTCCCCGCCTCGTCGCCCCGCTGCATCGCGTCGCGCGCGCACGCTGAAGCGCGCGTCGGAGCGCACCTGCCACACTCGTGGGGTGCGAGTGCGGTCCCTGCGAGGCAGCCGTGGTGACGCCGGCCGGCGACTCGGCAGCTGTACCGCGCTCGGCGCCGCTCGGCGCCGTCGCGGTGACGGCTCACCGGGCCGAGGTCTGGCAGCTGGTCGGGCTCCTCGGGCAGGGGATCGGCGTGTTGGCGCTGATTGTCGGGCTCCAGATCGAGAACGCCGCGTTCTACGGACGCATTGCGCCACTGGCGATCGGTGGCGCGGTGGTGAATCACCTGCTCCCCGCCCGGTTGCGCCTCGGCTTCTTCGCCCTGCTGTCGGTGGTGGGCATGTGGTTGGTGTTCGGCATTGTGCAGGGCACCTGGATTCTCGGCATCGGGATGGGGTTCATCGCGCTCTGCCATCTCCCCGTGCGGCTGGCGGTGCGCGTGGGGCTGCTGCTGCTGGCGGCGGCAGGACTGGCCTCGATGCGCGCCGGATGGGTCGGCGCCCCGTGGTCGTCGACGATCTGGCCGATTGTCGGGTCGATGCTGATGTTCCGGCTGATCGTGTACATGTACGACTTGCCGCACCTGAAGGTGCGCACGACGTGGGAGCAGCGCATTGCCTACTTTTTCTGCCTGCCGAACGTCGTCTTTCCGCTCTTTCCGGTCCTCGACTTCGCGACCTTCCGCCGCACGTACTACGACCGGCCGGCGCCGCAGATCTACCAGGAAGGGATCACCTGGATCCTGCGCGGACTGCTGCACCTCGTCGCGTACCGGCTCATCTACCAGTACGGCACACGCTCGCCGGCCGATGTCGCCAACGGGACGGACTTTGTCATCTACCTGGTGGCAAACTACGCGCTGTATCTCCGGGTCTCCGGGCAGTTTCACCTCATTGCGGGGGTGATGCACCTGTTCGGATTCCGGCTCCCCGAGACGCACCGCTTCTTCTTCCTCGCGTCGAGCTTCTCCGATCTCTGGCGTCGCATCAACGTGTACTGGAAGGACTTCATGCAGAAGGTCTTCTACATGCCGGCCTTCCTGCGGCTGATGCGCCGCCATGGGGAGACGGCGGCCATGGTGGTCTCCACGCTGCTGGTCTTCGTCGTCACCTGGTTTTTCCATTCCTACCAGTGGTTCTGGATCCTGGGCTCGTGGCTCTGGAGCACGACCGACACGCTCTTCTGGGCGCTGCTCGGCGTCTGCCTCATCGCCAACAGCTTGTACGAGGCGCGCAAGGGGCGGACACGCAGCCTGGGGGTGCCGACGCTCACAGCGGCGCGCCTCGCGCGGCACGGGATGCAGACCGCCGCGATGTACACCGTGATGTGCCTGCTCTGGGCCCTCTGGACGAGTCCGACGCTGCGGGCGTTCGCCGACCTGCTGCGCAGCGCGCAGTTCCGCGCGCAGGACGTGGGGGTCGTGGTGCTGGTGTGGGTTTCGGTCGGCGCGCTGGCGGCGCTGCTGTATCGACGCGCGCATGCGGCGGCGGGGAAAGACTCGTCTGGCGGCTGGTCGCCCGCCGTGCTGGCGGCCGGCCTGGCGATCGTGCCGATCAGCGACCTGGCGGCGGTGCGTCCGCACGTCCCCGAGCGCGCGCGCGCCGTCTTCGCCAGTGCGCGCAACTTGCAGCTGAACAAGCGCGACCAGGACCAGCTGCAGCGTGGCTACTACGAGCAGATCGTCGGCGTCAACCGGTTCAACAACGAGCTGTGGAAGGTGTACTCGCTGCGGCCAACCGACTGGGTGCGCCTGGACAGCACGGGGGCCGTGCGCCTCACGGACGACGACCGCCTCGAGGAACTGGTCCCGGGCTTCAGCGAGAAGTTCCATGGGGCACAGCTGACGATCAGCTCCGACGGGCTGCGTGATCGCGAGTATTCGCAGGCGAAGGACGACGGTGTCTTCCGCGCCGTCATCATGGGACAGTCGTACGTGCTCGGAGAGGGCGTCAACGATCGGCAGACGTTCGAGAACTTGCTGGAGGACCGGCTGAATGCCGGCGACGCGGCCTCCCTCGGCCACTCCCGAGTCGAGCTGCTCAATTTCGGCGCTCCGGCCTACAGCGCCATGCAGCAGCGCGCCGACCTCGTCGTCGGGCGCGTGGGTCGCTGGAACCCCGACATGGTCTTCATGGTCGGGCACTTTCGCGAGTTTGCCCAGCTCGACGACTACTTCACGAGCTACCTGCGGCAGCGCGACGCCTCGCTGCTGCCGGATGAAATCCGACCGTGGGTGGACTCTTCGGGGGTCACGGCAACCATGACTGCCGTGGAGGCCGAGCGTCGGCTGAAACCCTACGCCGCACGGATCCTGTCGTTCGTGTATCGCGACATGGCGGCGCGCATTCGCGCCCTCGGCGCGACGCCGGTGTTCGCCTACATCCCCACCCCCGATGTTCGCGTCGACCCGGTGCTGCTCGAGGCCTTTCTCGCCACGACGCACGAGGCAGGGTTCGAGGCGACGTTCGACCTGCGCAACGTGTACGACGGCGGCCCTGAGTCGCGCTTCAACTTGACGGAATGGGATCATCACCCGAACGTGGCGGGACACGTGCGGATCGCCGAGCGAGTGCGTGAGTTGCTCCTCGCGAACCCGACGCTGCTTCGCCGACAGGACGCCGTCCGGTGATGTAGCGAACGGCGTAGGCGCCGCGCGTCATCGCGCTAGCTTGTGACATGACCCAGCCTGCCCACGTGCCCGCCCCCACGGTTGCCAAGGATCCGCCGAAGGCTCTGCCCAGGGCTCCGCACGTGCGCGTCGTCGATGTGCTGTGGCTCGCCCTCGGGGCGGCCACCTTCGCCTCGCTGGCCGCGATCGCCACCGATGCGTTCCAGCAGCGCGTGCTGCTTATGCTCACCCGCACCAGTCGCGACTTCGCGTGGATGTCGTGGGTAGGCAACGTTGTGATCTTCCTGCTCCCGTTGCCGCTGATCGCCGTGCTGGCACTCGCGTTGCGCCGTCGGGGCGGCTTCTCGGTTGCGGCGATTGCGTATGCCACGCTCGCCTTCCTGGCCGCGTTCCTCCTGCTGCAGCGCATTCACCCGATGGCGCTGCTCGTGCTCGCGATCGGCGCCGGAGTGCGGGTGGGCGCAGCGGTGGGGGGTGATCCTCGGAGGTGGATGCCGCGCGTGCGAGCGCTGGCCGGCGGAGGGACGGCCCTCGTCGTAAGCCTCGCGATCCTGTCGTTCGCGCAGCGCCAGCTGGGCGAACGGGGCGCCCTGGGCGCCTTGCCGCCTGCCGCGGCCGACGCCCCGAACGTGATCCTCCTCATACTTGATACCGTGCGCGCGGCCAACCTGAGCGCCTACGGCTATGAGCGCCCAACCACGCCCGTGCTGGAGCGGCTGGCAAGCGAGGGGACACTGTTCGAGCAGGCATACTCGGCGGCTGCGTGGACCGCCCCATCGCACGCCAGCATGATGACCGGGCTGCACGGGGGGCAGACGAAGGCCGACTATCTCGTCCCGATGGTGGATTCCGTGGACACTGTCCCCGAACGACTGGCAGCGCGCGGCTACGCCACGGGTGGCTTCATGGCCAACGCGCGCTTTGCCGGCATCCACATGGGAATCGGTCGCGGCTTCTCCCGCTACGAGGACTACCCGGTGTCGTGGTCGCAGGTGCTGTCCACCGCCACCTTCGCGCGCACGGTCTCTGGCTTCGCGGTGCTCGAAGCGCTGGAGCACGGAGAGTTCTGGAGGGTCCGGCGCGCGCTGTTGCGGTTCGACCTGCGCACCATTCCAGTGCCGCGCGGCCGGCTGAACTCCGCCGCCACGATCAGCCGCAATTTCCTGAGGTGGCGCGACGACGTGGAGGTCGGGCGCCCGTTTTTCGCCATGCTCAACTTTTTCGACGCCCACGAGCCGTTCGAGCCCCCGGACGGATTTGCCAAGCGCTTCAACAACGGGCAGCGGGACGAGGATCGCTATGACGGCGGCATCGCCTACATGGACAGCATCGTCGGTGACCTGGTCGCGCAGCTGCGGGTGCGCGGGGACCTCGACCACACCGTCCTGATCATCACGTCGGATCACGGAGAGCTGTGGGGGGAGCACGGCATGACGGGGCACGGCAACTCGCTCTTCCTTCCCGTGCTGCACGTGCCACTCCTGGTCATCGCCCCCGGCAGCACGCCGGCCGGCAGCCGCGTGTCGTCGGTCGTCTCGCTGCGCGACATCGCCGCCACCGTGGTCGACCTCGCGGGCGACCCCTGGGTCCATGCCGGGAACGTCTCTCGCGCCCATCTGGACGCGCACCGCCGCGGCCAACGATGCGCCGATCATCATTGAGACGACCGCCGCCGTGAACCCGACGGCATCCAACCTCGCCAAGTTCGGTCCGATTCGCGGGGCACTCGACTCGACGTGGCACTACATCCGCTACGGCGACGGGCGCGAGGAGCTGTTCGCCTGGCGTACCGATCCGGAGGAGATCGACGATCGATTCGCCACGCCGGCCGGTGCGGCGGTGGCCGAGCGGTATCGATCAGCCGTCGCGCGCGAGCTCACCACCGAACGTGCGGCGCTGTCGACGAGGCACTAGCGAGCGACCGCACTCCCTTCCCGTACACGATCATGGCCGCCCACGTCGTCCTGGTGCATCCCGAGATTCACTGGAACACCGGAAACGCGGGCCGCAGCTGCCTCGCCGCCGGCGCCACCCTGCACCTCATCGAGCCGTTGGGCTTCTCCCTCGCCGAGCGTGAGGTAAAGCGCGCGGGACTCGACTACTGGGAGCACGTGGACGTGCGGCTGTGGCCGAGCTGGGACGCCTTCGAGCAGGCACTGCCCTCGCTCGGCGAACCGTACTTCTTCTCCACCAAGGCTCCGCGGCTCCTGTGGGACGCGCCGCTGGGAGAGCCGGAGCGGGTGGTGCTCGTCTTCGGCCGGGAGACCGGTGGACTCCCCGCGGAACTGCACGCGCGCTACGCCGACCGGTTCGTGGCCATGCCGATCCTGTCGCCACGGGTGCGATCGCTCAACCTGTCCACGAGCGTGGCCATCGCACTCTACGAGGTGCTGCGCCAGCGCCGAGACCGGGACCGATCTGCTCGCGACCCCTCGCCCACGGCCGTTTGACGACGCGATGCCCGATGGCTAGGGTTGCGGCTCGACACTCGGGAGCTGCGCCCTCGGCGAACGTCCGCGTGCGTAGACCCGCCACGCTGAGGTTTCGATGGTCACGCTCGTCGCGCAGTTCACGATGAAGGCCGGCGCCGAGCCGCGCGCCCTCCGGTTGGTGGACGCCGTGCGCCGACAGGCCGATCACGAGCAGCCGGGCACCCTCTTGTACCTCGTCCATCGTGTCCTCGAGAACAAGAAGGAGTCGCGTACGCTGCTGTTCTACGAGTGCTATCGCGACCAGAAGGCGCTCGACGCCCACCTTGCCAGCAGTTCGTGGCAGAAGCTCACCAAGGCGTGGCCCCGCTGCTTCGAGGGGACGCCCGACAGGATCGATCCCACCTTCGTGCGTCGGATCGGTGGATTCGTCCATCTGGACGTGCCCTGATCGCCGCCCCCGGCGCTTCGGCCCGATCCCGCGACTCGATGAAGCCCGTGCGGGGAGGCGACGAACCGTTGTTAGAATGGTATCGTTCACGCCGATGACATCCGACGCCCCCGATGACGCCCCGCGTGCCCCCTTGGGTGCACGGTTAGGTGCAGGCCTGGGTACTCGCCTCGCGTCCGCCCTCGACGGCACGTACGAGATCACGCGTGAGCTGGGCGGCGCGGGGATGAGTCTCGTGTTCGAGGCGCGCGAGATTGCCCTCGATCGCCGGGTGGTCGTGAAGGTCGTGTCGTCCGAGGGGGGCGCCGGACTGGGCGCCGGGGTGAGCGCCGATCGGTTTCGGCGGGAGATCCAGGTCGCCGCCACGCTGCGCCATCCTCATATCGTCCCGCTCCTGAGCGCCGGCGAGGCGGCCGGGATGCTGTACTACACGATGCCGTTCATCCACGGCGAATCGGTGCAGCAGCGGCTGGTGCGTACGGGCCCGCTTCCGGTGGCCGAGGTCGTGCACCTGGCGGAGGAGGTGGCCGATGCGCTGGACTACGCCCACCGGCAGGGGGTGGTGCACCGCGACATCAAGCCCGCCAACATCCTGCTCGAGGACGAGCACGCGATCGTCTCCGACTTCGGGATTGCCCGCGCCGTGCGCAAGGCGACGGCGCAGGACGGGCACGAACTCACGGTCACCGGACTGGTGATCGGGACGCCGCTCTACATGAGCCCCGAGCAAGGCGGGGGCGATGAGATCGACGGACGGAGCGACATCTACGCGCTGGGCTGCGTGATGCACCACATGCTGGCCGGCTCGCCGCCGTTTGAGGGACCGACGGCGCAGGCGATCATCATGCAGCACTTCATCAAGGACCCCCCGCGCATTCCGCGCGACGACGTCCCGTCGACCCTGCGCGAGATCCTCGCGACAGCCATGGCCAAGGATCCGTCGCAGCGCTACCCCTCGGCGGCCGACATGCGCAACGCGCTCCGCCGCATGGGATCGCGCCACCTCCCCACCTCTCCGCCGGCCGCGCTGACGACAACGCGCGAGATGCCGGTCGCCCCGCTCACTCCGACCCCGCATTCTGCGTCGTCGGGACCGATCGACTCGCTCGCGGTCCTCCCGTTCGAGTCCCCCGCCGATGGCACCGACGAGGAGTACCTCGCCGACGGCATCACGGAGAGCATCCTCAACATGCTGTCGCGGGTCCCAGGGCTGCGCGTCGTCCCGCGATCCATCGTGTTCCGCTACAAGCATCGGGAGATCGACGTTCCCGCCGTCGCCGCGGAGTTGCGCGTGCGCGCCCTGGTCACCGGGCGCGTGTTGCAGCGCGGGAAGCGGCTGCAGGTCAGCGCCGAGCTGTCCGACGCCGTGTCGCAGTCCCAGCTCTGGGGGGACCGCTTCTCGCGCAGCAGCGAAGACATCTTTGCGGTGCAGGAAGAGGTCGCGTCGGAGATCGTGAAGTCGCTGCGCTTGCGGCTGTCGGTGTCGGACCAGGAACAGCTGCTCCGACGCTACACCGACGACGCGATCGCCTATCGCGCCTACCTGCGCGGGCGGTACCAGTGGAACAAGCGCACGCGCCATGGCTTCCTGCGGGCGATCGAGCACTTCCAGGAGGCGATCGACCGCGACCCGAGCTACGCGCTCGCCTACGCCGGACTCGCCGACGCGTACAACGTGCTCGGGTACTACGACTACCTCCCCCCGCGGGAGGCCTATCCCAAGGCGAAGGACGCCGCCACGCGCGCGCTGGCGCTCGACGAGTCGTTGGCCCCCGCCCATGCATCGCTCGGCTACACTCGACTCTTCTTCGACTGGGACTGGCCTGGCGCCGAGGCCGCCTTCGTCCGGGCCATCGCGCTCGACCCCGGCTACGCCAGCGCCCATCAGTGGTATGCCTGGTACCTGCTGGTCGTGGGGCGCATGGAGGAGATGATCGGCGCGATGCGCACGGCCTTGCAGCTGGACCCGCTGTCGCTGATCATCAACGCCCACATGGGCTACGCCCTGTTCTGGGCACGGCGCTACGACGAGGCGCTCGAGCAGCTGCGGCGCACCCTGGCGCTCGATGCCAACTTTGCGCTGACCTACTGGCCCCTCGGCGCGGTGCATGTATGGCAGGGACGCATCGCCGAGGCAATCACCGACTTTCAGCGGCTGGTCGACCTCACCGACGGAGCACTCGGACTGGGGTACCTGGGGATCACGGCCGGAATCGGCGGGCGGCACGACATCACCCGCGACGTCCTCAAGCAGCTCGATGCCGCAGCAGCCACGCGGTACGTCTCTCCCCTCGATCGTTCGATCAGCCATGCCGGTCTCGGCGACGTGGAGGAGACGTTCCGCTGGCTCGAGCAGGCGGTCGAGGAACGCGTGAGCGACCTGGTACGACTACGCGTGCTCCCGTGGCCGACCGTGATCCGGAACGATCCACGCTTTGCCAGGGTGGCGGCGAGGGTCGGGGTCGCGGTGTGACGATCGACCCACGCGGTGCAGACGCGCCCGTCCCCGTGCCGACCGAGCTGTCCACGGCGCGACTCCGCTTGCGCCCCTGGCGCGCCGATGATGCCGAGCAGCTGCAGCCGGTGCTCGAGGCGAACCAGGCGCATCTCGGCCCCTGGATTCCGGCCCGGGTTGCCGACCCGGCCACCGTCCCGCGCCTCGCCACTCGGCTTGCCGGGTTTGCCGATGACTTTGCCACGGCACGGGCGTGGCGCTACGCGATCGTCTCGCGGTCGGATGCGCGCGTGCTCGGGGAGGTCTCGCTCTTTCCGCGCTCCGCCGAGGCGCGGGTGCCGCTCGCATCGGCCGATCGTGCGGAGATCGGCTACTGGCTGCGCGCCGATGCCACGAGACAGGGGTTGGCCACAGAGGCGGTGCGCGCCGTGCTCGACGTCGCCGCTGCGGTGGCGACCTTCACCCGCGCAGAAATCCGCTGCGATGCCCGTAACGCGGCCAGCAGCGCGATCCCCCGCCGCCTCGGATTCATGCTCGAGGCCACGCAGGCCGCCGCGGGAGTGCGCGCGACGGACGAATCCGTCGCGCTCGAGGTATGGGTGCTGGAGCTCGAACGACCGGGCGAGGGCCTCACGAGTTGTGCGTAGACGCCCCGTCAGCTGCCGGCGTTGGCCGCTGCCCGGGCAGTGGCGGCGCGGGCATGCCGGATTCGAACATGCGTCGCTCGGCCGTCGTGGCCCCGCGATCGAGCAGCAGGGCGCGCTCCACGACGCGGGTGATGTGCTCGCGCGTCACCAATCCAAGGAGCTGCCCGCTAGGCAGTGACACCACCGGCACCCCGGGCAGGTCGCGCAGCCCCAATCGACGCAGCACCTGGGCGAGCGTCATGTCTGGCGTGACCGCGGGGGTCGCTTCGAGCAGGTCGGCGACGATCAGCGCCGGGAGGGCTTCACGATTCTTCGACGCCAGGGCGAGCGAGCGGACCGAGAGGATCCCGGCCAATCGCCCGGCTTCATCCACCACCGGGAACACCGGCTGCGCCGCGAAGGCCACCCGTCGCAGCACGGGCTCGACCGGCTCGTGCTCGCGCAGCACGACAGGCGACTGGTCGAATGCGTCGCTCACGAGCAGCGTCGTCAGCACATCGCGTTCGCTCACCTCGTGCATGCTGAAGCCGCGCCGTCGCAACCACCCGCTGTACAGGTCATCGCGCTCGTAACGACGGGCGATCACCAGCGCGATGCCGGTCACCAGCATCAACGGCGCCATGAGCGCGTAGTCGTCGGTGAGCTCGAAGACGAGCAGGATGGCGGTAATCGGCGCACCCGTCGCGGCGCCAACCACCCCGCCCATGGCCACGAACGCCCACGCTGCCGGCTGCACTCCGAGTGAGGGGAGCAGGACTGCCAGCAGTCCCGCGAGCCCTGCTCCCGTGGCGGCCCCCACATACATCGCCGGAGCGAACAAGCCTCCGGACCCCCCCGTGCCAAGCGTGACCGAGGTGGCGAGGATCTTGGCGAAGCAGAGCGCGAGGATCACGTACCACGAGGCCTCGCCAAAGACTTCGGCCGGGATCGACAGGTGGCCGGAGCCCAGCAGGAGCCCGCCAGAGAGCCAGACCAGAAGTCCGACGGCCAGCCCGCCTGCAGCGGCCCGCACGCGCGGCGTAACCTTCCAGCGCTCCGCCGCCTCGCCGACGCCGAAATACGTGCGCACGAAGACGACCGTCACCAATCCGCACGCCAGCCCTAGGAGCGGGGGGAGGGCGAGCAGCTCGAACCACGACCGCGACGGATGCAGCGTCGGGACCGGGAATGCCGGGCTCACGCCGTAGACGGCCGTCGAGACCGCGGCCGCGACGACGCTGGCAACAACGACGGTGGGAAAGGCGGCGACCTGCAGTCCGCCCAGCACTTCCTCAAGGGCAAAGAAGGCCCCCGCCATTGGCGCGTTGAAGGCGGCCGAGATGCCGGCGGCCGTCCCGGCGGCGACCAGCAGGCGCGTACGATCACGGGAGAACCTGAAGGTGCGCGAGAGCGCCGATCCGAGCCCGCCACCGAGCACTGCGGCGGGCCCCTCGACGCCGACGGAGCCCCCCGCGCCTAACGTGACGGCGCTCGCCACGCTGCGGGCGACCAACGGTCGGGTCGGCACGTTGCCCCCCTCGTGGACCACGCGCCGCTTGAGGTCGGGGACGGTGAATCCGTCCTCGCGAGGCGCCCAGCGCCGCATGACATACGACGCCGCCACAAAGCCGAGCGCCGTGAGGATGGGCCGGTACGCCGGGTTGCGCAGCTGTGGGACCCGCTCGCCCGGCCAACGAATGAACAGCGTGTCGCTCAGGTCCACCAGCGAGTAGAACGCCACGATCCCCAGCGCGGCGGCCACCCCGATGACCGCCGCGAAGATCAGGAGGACGGCGTTCTCGCTCAGGTTGAGCGTGCCGAACCAGTCGACGAACTCGTCCCAACCGCCCATCGCCGCCCGGCGGGGGCCGAAGGTGAGCCGTCGCGTGCTGCGCCGGGCCTGCACCACGGTCGCACGCAACGTGCGCGCAGCGCGCTCGCCGACGGGACCAAAGCGACTGAGCTGCGCCAGGACCCGCACGAACGGGCGCAACGAGCGGTGCGGCGTCATGCCGGGCAACATACGACCGGGACCACCACTGCACTGGCCACACGCGTCCACATGGCGGGCGACCTAACGGTGTGCGAGCTCAGTTCGCCGTTCCCGCGCTCGCACGGGCGCGGACTCCGGCACCGCCGGCGCACCGCTCTCGCGAACCAGGTGAAGGGTCTGGGCCGGGAAGGCGAACGCGCTCCCGGACGCTTCCACTACACCCATGAAGTCGAGCAGGACTTCCTGCCTGATCAGCTGGAACTCCGACCACGTGGACGTCTGGAACCAGGCCATGATCTCGATGTCGAGCGACGAGGCGGCAAACTCGCGGAAGCGAACCACCATTGCGTCGGGCCAGATCCTGGGGTGCGCCCGCAGGACGCGCTCGAACCCCTCCAACACCTCGCGCATCTGCGCGGCGGAGGTGTCGTAGACGAGGCCGATCGCGGTCGCGAGACGCAAGCGGTCGCGCGCGGTGAACGACTCGATGCGCATCTCGGCCAGGCGTCCGTTCGGAATCGCGATCAGCGTGCTGATCGAGGGTGCGGAACCGCGTGGACCGCAGCCCGATGGCCTCCACCGTCCCCACGAACTCCTCGATCTTGACGAAGTCGTTCTCCCGAGAGGGCGGGTCCGCGCCGAGCGAGAAGGTGCCGAAGAGATGTTCTACCGTCTTCTGCGCCGCGACAATTGGCGAGGCTGGCGCGGGTGCTGGCTCACTTGAATTGTCGGTCGGGACACGCACGAGGCGGCCTCCTGTTGTCGAGATGCAGGGGCGAGGGGCGGTCGCGGCACGACCCGGGCGCGTCACGGTGGTGCGCCGTGCCCTGGGCGGGCGACGTGGCCACCGCAGGGAACCTATCGACCGCCCCAGCCGACGACAACCGGCGTGCATGCCAAGCCCGGCATGTAGGCAGCATTCGCCCCTTAGTTGACGCGCGCCAGACGCGCGAGGTTCCCGGCATGTTCATCCCGGCGCACACGCCTAACGACCCCGGTGGGCGGCACGCGTGCGCCTCTCGTGCGCCTCAAAGCGCCTCACATGCGCCTCACATGGAACACCGCTTCTCCCTGCCCTGTCACGAGGAACACCCTTGCGCCTGCGCCCGGCCACGATCGACGACCTCGCCCTGCTGCAGCACTGGGACGAACAACCGCGCGTGATCGCGTCGGATCCGAACGACGACTGGGAGTGGGACCGCGCCCTGCGCGAATCGCCGCCGCGGCGCGAGCAGCGCATCGCCGATGTCGATGACGCCCCGAAGCAACACCCGATCACATCGCTTCTACCAGCGGCTCGGCTGCACACCGGTGGAACGCCGCCACTGTGGCGATTCGGCGTGCCTCGCGCATCGACAGGAGCCCGCCGCGTGGCGCCCGCTCGCCGGTTGACCGCGGAAACATCTGCCGTCCCGGCTAGCCCGACGCGGGCCACCCGTAATGATCGCCCAAAAAGGCGAGCAGCGCGGTGACGAGCGCCTCGGCGAACGCGCCACGACTGGCCGGCGTGTCGCGCACGCCGGTGAAGTTGCATTCCAGCTGCACGGCATCGACGGCCCCTCCCGCCCTGGAGCCGTGCCGCTCGGTGTTGTAGCCGCCGCTGAAGTAGGCATCACCCTCGTTCGGCGCGCGATCGCCGGCCGAGGGGACCGACGGATACCCCGCAGCGGCCAGGCGCGTCCCGAGCGCCCGCGGGCCGCGCACGAGCGCCGCCCCCCGGTCGCCCGAGACGGCCTGCGCCGACAGCCGCGAGACGCTGGCCCCCGCCACCAGCGGCGTGAGCGTGGAGTCGGGAAGCCGAAGCGCACCGGCAGACAGCAGGTAGCCCAGCTCGAGCCGAGCCACACTGTGCGCGTGCCCGTGCAAGTCCACCAGGAGCGCGCGCGTGTGTACGCGCAGCGCCCGCGCCTTGGCACTGTCGATCTGCTCGTGCAGGAGCACCCACTGCGCGTCGAGCGGCGCATGTCCGCCCGTGGCCTCGATGCGCTCACGATTGGCGTCGAACTTGCGCCGATGCAGGCGGT
Organism: Gemmatimonadota bacterium; assembly: GCA_016704465.1. Lineage (GTDB taxonomy): Bacteria > Gemmatimonadota > Gemmatimonadetes > Gemmatimonadales > Gemmatimonadaceae > SCN-70-22. Next base: position 416,797 of record JADJAD010000001.1, read on the forward strand.
TGATCACCACGAACGGTCGGCGACCCACGCGACGCTCGAAGGCAGTCGCGAGTTCCAGCGCCAACTCCTGCGTGTTGGCGTCGTTGGCCGTCTCGCATCCGGTGCAGCCTCGGTCGGGGAGCACCGCTGGCGAGAGGTCGCCGCCGTGCGGCACCACAAGGACCAGCGGCATCGTCCCGGCCGACGCGCTCACCCATCCCGACACGTCGAGCGGCGGGGGAGCAGGGCCGGGAGGCGAGGGGGCGATCGCCGTTGCAGAATCTCCTTCACACGCAATGCCGACAACCATCACGAGCGTCCCGACAACGTGCACAACCGCACGCGCTGCGATCGACGGGAGGCGGCGCGCGCGGATGGATGTGCCGTCCCGCGGCATCATTCCGGGCGGAACGTACGGAGGACGGCTCGGGCAGGGACCGCGAGGGGCGCAGCGAGGGGCGCGTGCGAGCGTCCGAGCGTCCAGCTACAGGCGCAAGTGCGGGCGAAGGTGCGGGCGAAGGTGCGGGCGCAGGTGCGGGCGCAGGTGTCCGAACGCGAGCTCTCAGCGGAGCCGTCTCCGGTGCGGGGGAAAAGGCGACCCCGTCGGACCACGTGCCCGTGGGTGCGCTGCGCGCGATCACCCCGCGCTCGAGGTCGACCCAGACCACCCGGTTGCGCCCTTGTAGCGTCACGAAGGCCCAGCGGCTGTCGGTGGACACGGCGACTCCCTCGGGCGACGGGGAACCCGGAACCTCGGCGGTCGGGAGCAGGCTGTCGCGCGGCACGGCAATCCGGGCCTGCTCCACCAGGGTCCCCGCGTCGACGATGCGGATCTCGCCACGCATGGGATCCGATATCACCGCCCGGCGGCCGTCTGGGGTGACGACGATGCGATAGGGCATGCCGAAGCCGCGCAACGTATCCCGCCGCGCCACGTCGTTCGGGTCGAGCACCACGACGACGCTGTCCTGGTTGCTCCCGACCCAGACGCGCCGGCCATCCGGCGCCACGCCGATCGCTTCGGTTGCCCGCGACACCGCGACCGTCCGACCCGCGGTGGTGTCGGCGGGATCGAGGACGCTCACTGAGCCTTCGGCAATGTTTGCGGTGAAGATCCGATCGCCCGCTGCCGGTACGGCGAGCATGTGCGACACCCGCGCGCCGGTCGGCAGCGTGCGCACGATCCGATCGGTGCGCAGGTCGAGGATCAACACGGCCTGGTCGGTCTCAGCCGTCACCGCCAGCAGCGTGTCGCCAGGCAGGAAGTGCATGCCGTGCGGACGCCGATAGTGCCCGAGGTCGATCGTGCGCGCGACCGCCGCGCGTGCCACGTCGATGACGGTGAGCGTGTGCCCCGGCGCCCCACGCACGCCATAGTTGGAGACGATCGCCAGGCGTCCGTCGTGCGACGCGGCGACCTCGTGTGGCCCAGCCCCGGTGCGCACCGTCGCCCGCACACGCCCGGTGGCCGCATCGATGATCGTCGCGGTGCTGTCATTCATGTTGCTGACGATCAGCGTCCCGCGCGGCCAGGGCGCATCCTGCGCGCGAACTGCCAGCGGAAGGAAGACGGCCGCGGTGACCCAGCGCAGGTGGACACGACGCGGGACAGCGCGACGCGGGACAGCGCGACGCGGGACAGCGCGACGCAACGTGGCGAGCTGCGGGCGCGAACACGCGAGAGTCGGAAGGCGCACGAGGTGTGGCATGTGCCAACATCACCGTCGCCCCGTTCATCGCGCAAGGGAACGGCCGAGTCGCGCTACCATGTCCCCGCTCGGGCCCGCGCTGCATATTGGCGAAGCCTTCTCCCTCCAACCGTCGACGTTCATGCGACTGCGCGCGTGCCTGCTGGCGATCGCTTCCGCACTGTCGCTGGCGTCGCTCCCTGTCGCCGCACAGGGAATCGACCTCGCGCGCTACGTCCTGGTCGACCTGACCCACGAGGTGGCCGCAAACGGTCCGGCGTGGCCGGGCTCGGTGCGGCCGTTCACACTCGACACGCTCGTGGCATCGCCGTCGACGGCGATGTTTCGGCTGACAATGAACGAGCACTTCGCCACCCACCTGGACGCCCCTCGGCACGCGGCGGGTGGCGGGATGACGACGGAACAACTCCCGCTCGAGCGGCTGATCGCGCCCGTGGTGGTGATCGACGTGCAACGCCAGGCCGCAGCAAATCGCGACTACGCGCTGTCGGTGGCCGACGTCGAGGCACACGAGGCACAGTACGGGCGCATAACGTCGGGAAGCATCGTGCTGCTGCGGACGGGTTGGTCCCGCTTCTGGGCCGACCCGGCGCGTTACTTCGGGGCAGTGGAGGAGGGATCGACGCTGCACTTCCCGAGTTTCGGCGTCGAGGCAGCGCGCCGGCTCGCGGTCGAGCGCGGGGTTTTCATGCTCGGCGTCGACGCTCCATCGACGGACATCGGGGCCGCCCCGACCTTCGCGGTGCACGCCGTGCTCGGCGCGGCCAGCGTCTCGGGACTCGAGAACCTCACCAATCTCGATGCGCTCCCTCGCACGGGCGCCCTCCTGCTCGCCCTTCCGATCAAGACCCGCGGTGGGTCTGGCGGACCGGTACGCGCGGTGGCGCTCGTACCTCGTTAGGTAACACCGGGTACCACGACCTCACGCCATGCCGGACGCGACCACATGATCTGCAGCGGAATCGCGCGCGCAAGCGCCGCCGTCCTCGCGCTCGGCGGCCTCGCACTGCTGTTTGCCGCCGACGCCGTCCTTCCCGTCCTCATCCCAGGCTATCCCCCAGCGGGCGCCTGGCTCGGACAGGTGCTTGCCGCCGCATGGCTCGGCGTGGCCGCACTCACCTGGAGTGCGCGCTCGATGCTGCTCGGGGGGATTTACGGGCGACCGGTCGTGTCGACCAACGCCACGCTGTTCCTGATTTCCGCGCTCTCGCTGCTGCGGAGCGTATTCGAGGGTCAGGCGCCCATGGCGGCCAGGCTACTGGGTGTCGTCTTTACCGTCCTTGCGGCCCTTTACTTCTGGCTGATGCTGCGCGGTCCCTTCGCGCGCGATTTCGCGAAGGCGAGCGGCTCGCACGTTACGCCGACGCCATAGTCGCAGGACGAGCTCCAGCCCGCTGTTCATGCCCACCAACGACCTCGCCCAGATCCTCGACTTCCTGCGCGCCGCCGAAGCGCTCAAGACCGTGACGCGAAGCGCCTGGACGACCACTGGCCAGGCGGAGTCTGTCGCCGAGCATACGTGGCGGCTCTGCCTGATGGCCATCGTGCTGCATGACCACGTCCCCGACCTCGACATTGCGCGCCTGATCAAGATCTGCATCGTGCACGACCTGGGTGAGGCCATCGGGGGCGACATACCCGCGCCCGAACAGGCGCGGCGCGCGCTCGGCAAGTCGGCCGACGAACGTCGGGACCTGTTGCGGCTGGTGGAAGCACTCCCGGAGCCCCAACGCGCCGAGATCGTTTCGCTCTGGGATGAGTACGAAACCGCCGCGACTCCCGAGGCGCGCTTCGCCAAGGGACTCGACAAGCTGGAGACGATCCTGCAGCATACGCAGGGCGTGAATCCGCCAGACTTCGACTATCGCTTCAATCTCGACTACGGTCGGCGCCACACCTCGGGGCACACCCTGCTGGACGCGCTGCGGACGATGCTCGACGAGGCGACCGAGGCCATGGCACGCGCGCGCGACGCGGCGCTGACCATGCCTGACGAGGCCTGACGAGGCCTGACGATGCCTGAGGCCTGACCTCGAGACCAGACGAGGGCTTAGCGCAACGGGGAGGGGAGGAGCCCACGAGCGGGCGACCGATAGACCGACCAAACACGACAAAGCGAACCCGACCGTACGGAATTGGGACAAGCTCTGGGGCGCTTTGGTGATCCAGGTTGCGGCGCCGCGGTGGCGCCGGTGTTCAATCGTCTAGGACCCTCATCAGGAGACTCGCCCGTGGCTCTGTGGAAGGAACAAACTGCCCCTCGCAAGGACGCACCGGCCGCCGCATCGGACTTCGCGGCGCGCAAGGATAGTGACGCGTCGGCCGAGCCGAGCTACATCCGGGAGATGCCTCGCCGCGCCGCGCCGCGCGACGCGATCGAGTCGGTCATCGGCGCCGACCTCACGATCGAGGGGAAGATCGAGGGGAGCGGACACATCCGAGTGGCTGGTCGGTTCAAGGGTGACGTGACCGTGGAGGGCAACCTTACGATCGAGAGCGGGGCGAAGCTGGCGGGCGGGGTGCGAGCACATGCCGTGACGATCGCCGGCGAGCTCGACGGGAATATTCTTGACGCCGCCCGCGTTGAACTGCTCGCGTCGGGGGTGCTCGTCGGCGACCTCAAGGCCGACTCGCTCACGGTGGCCGCCGGCTCGCGCATGCGTGGACGGGTGGAGTTCGGTTGGAGCGACACCGCCGCCCCAACCGGCACGTCTGCGGCCCCGGTGCTCCCCGTCGAGCTGGAGAACGGCGCCTCGTCATGAGCTCGTCATGAGCTCGGGTCGCGACGCGGCGCCCGGGGCCACGCGCAGCTGCCCGCATTGCCGCTCGACGATTCTCGACAGCGCGGTGCGTTGTCCGCAGTGCCAGCATCACCTGCGTTTCGATGCCGGCGCCGCGGCGCGCGGCCTGCGCACCTTTTCGCCGCTGCAGGTCGAAGCACTGCTTGGCCCTCCGCCGACCGGCGAGGCGTGGGAATACTCGATTCTCCTTGTCATCCGCAATGCGCGCGGCGAGGAGGTCGGGCGCCAGATCATGGGGGTGGGCGCCGTGCATGCCGGCGACGAACGGACCTTTGCCCTGTCCGTCGAAGTGTTCGCCCCGGCGCGGCGTTCGGCGTCACCGGTCGGATGACGGGTGCTCGGCCGGACCGATGCCTCCGGCGCGGTTGCGGTCGTTCCGCGCGGTGACTCATCGACCCGCGCTGCGGGTACTAGCTTACGCCATTGTGTTGGCGGCGCTTCGCCCAACCGCACCCGACCCCGTCTGCCCGAGGACACCGCCATGAAAAAGACTCGCATCCCGGACTTCTCCGCCAAGCCCAAGGGGGTTCCCTCGACCGCGACGGGCAAGGGGAAGGACAAGGCGCCGCCGCCTCGCACGGCCGCCGTCAAGCCGCAGGCGACGTCGGCCAAGTCGGGACGCCGCGGCTCCTAGCCGCCGGCGCAGGCCGTCGCCGCGCGAGCAGCAGGCGTTTCTCGCACCCCGCGCGCCGGCCCTCGATCGTGATTCCCACTTCGCCTCCCGGACGTTTGCACGATGTCGATCTACCTCGCCGTACCCGCTGCCCTGCTGTTGGCATCGTTACCACGACCCACCGCCCCGGCGAACGCGCAGTCGCAGGCGCCGCTCATCGGCCGCTGGGATCTCGTGATCGACGCGCCCGGGCGGCACACGGCCGGGTGGCTGGAAGTGCGCCACTCGGGCCGGAGCATGCTCGTCGGCGCATTCGTTGGCACGACCGGGAGCGCGCGACCCATCGCCCGCATCGATTTCAGGGAGGGCGCCTTCGCCTTCACGATCCCGCCGCAGTGGGATGACAGCGAGGGCGACAATCGCTTCGACGGCCAGCTGCGCGGCGACTCGATCTTCGGGACGGTGAGCTATGCCAACGGAACGAAGCTCACATGGCGTGGGGCCCGCGCCCCGGCACTGCGTCGCGCCGCGGCGCCGGCGTGGGGATCGCCGATCCGCCTGCTCAACGGCCGCGACCTTATGGGATGGAAGACGCTCGGCGAGGGTGAAAGCCAGTGGGAGGTCGTCGGTGGCGTGCTGCGCAACAAGAAGGGCGGGACCGACCTGGTGACCGAGCGGTCGTTCGCCGACTTCAAGCTGCGCGTCGAGTTCCGCTACCCGAAGGGGAGCAACAGTGGTGTGTACCTGCGCGGCCGCTACGAGGTGCAGGTGGAGGATACCCCGGGGACGGAGCCGACGATCGACGGCCTCGGGGCCATCTACGGGCACATCATGCCTAACGAACTCGCCGCACTCGGCCCGGACGCATGGCAGGCATTCGACATCACCCTCGTCGGCCGTCGCCTGACCGTCGTCCTCAACGGAAAGACCATCATCTCGCAGCAGGAGATTCCCGGGATCACCGGCGGCGCCATCGACAGCAACGAGGGAGCGCCCGGGCCGATCTTCCTGCAGGGCGACCACGGGCCTGTCGAGTACCGCAACATCGTCATCACCCCCGCCAAGTGAGCGCGCGACACGGACGACGCCTCCGCACGGCGACGATGCAGCGACTGATGCAGCGACTGATGCAGCGACTGGTACCGCGACGGCTGGTCGACCCCCGAGCCGTCGCGGGATTCGCGGGCCTGCTGCTGGCCGCGGTGTCCTCGGCGTGCGGCGGCGACTCGACGCCGGACGCCAATGCCCAGCCGCCCGCGAGCGTCGCCGCCACCCGGCCGGCGCCCGAACGAAGCCCGGCCGAGCGGACGGCCGACAGCGTCGCCGCGTGGCGCGCGCGCTTCGGCAACCGCGTTCCGCGCCCCGATTCGGTGCGTGCACTGTACGTGAACGCCTGGGCCTCGGGTTCGCGCAGCCGCATGGCGACGCTCATCGCGATCGCCGACTCGACCGAGATCAATGCCTTCATCATCGACGTGAAGGAGTCGGACACGTACCTCGCCTACGACAGCACCGCGATACCGCTGGCGCTGGAGATCGGGGCGGACAAGCGACCGGCAACGACTTGGCTCCCCGCGCTCATCGACACCCTGCAGGCGCACGGGATCTACTCGATCGCCCGGATCGTCGTCTTCAAGGACCGGCAGCTCGCCGAGCGCAAGCCGGAGCTGGCGATTCGCCACGTGAACGGGAGCGTGTGGCGAGACAACAAGGGAGGAGCATGGGTCAACCCGTATGACCGGCGGGTCTGGGAATACAATGTGGCCATCGCCCGCGAGGCGCTGGACATGGGCTTCTCGGAGCTGCAGTGGGACTACGTGCGCTTTCCCGATGTTACCTCGCGCATGCGCTCGGTCATGACGTACCCGGGCAGCAACGACGTCTCCCGCGCGCAGAACATCCGCGACTTCATCCAGTTCTCCAAGGCGCAGCTCGCCGGTTACCAGGTCCCCGTGACGGCCGACGTCTTCGGACTCGTGACGCATCTCGAGGGCGACGTGGAGATCGGGCAGCACTGGGAAACGGTCATCGCGGTCGCCGACGTGGTCCTGCCGATGGTCTATCCGTCCCATTATTCGACGGGACTGTACGGGTTTTCGCGACCCCCGGCCAATCCGTACGAGATCGTGCGACTGGCCACGACCGACGCGATCGAGCGCACGCAGTGGGTCCGCGACTCGACCGGCGGAACGGTCGGGGAGGTGATGCCCTGGCTGGAGGCGATGAGCATCCGGGGCCACACGTACGGCGCCGCCGAGCTGCGCGCGCAGATCCAGGGGGCGTACGATGCCGGGGCCAAGAGCTGGGCGCTGTGGAATCCGGCGTCGCGTTATACGGAGTTCCTGCGCGCGCTCCGCCCCACCGACGGCAGCCCGTCTGCCATCGAGCGCAGCGGCTGGAAGGCGCCGCAGTGGGAGCTGCCGCGCAGCCGGTTGAGCAAGGTGATTGCAGCTCGCGAGCGACGTGCGGCGGCAGCAGATTCAGCGGCGGCGGCCGGCGATTCCGCGTTCCGTGCATCGCCGGCGGCCCCGGCAGACTCCGGGGCGCGCTGATTCCTTGAACGCGGCGCCCGAGTCCCAACGGCGCCCGGTTCGCCGCCGCGCCCCATTCCACGCCATTCCCCACAAACGCGATGCCACGCCAACACGTCGAAAGTCCCCGCGGCCCCGCCGCCATCGGCCCGTACTCGCACGCCGTCTGGGCCGGCGACCTGCTCTACCTCTCCGGCCAGACGCCGATCGACCCATCGATCGGGAAGCTCATCGACGGCGACGTCGAGGCGCAGACGCACCGCGTGTTTGACAATCTGCAGGCGGTCGTCGAGGACTCCGGCCTGTCCATGGACGACGTGATCAAGTGCAATGTCTACCTCACCGACATGGGGAACTTCCCGAGCATGAATGCGGCGTACCAGGCCCGCTTCACCCGCCCGTATCCGGCCCGGACCACGGTAGCGGTGGCGGGACTTCCGCTTGGGGCGCTGGTCGAGATCGAGCTGGTCGCCAAGCGACCCTGAACGGCGGTGCGTGCGTGGGCCCGCGCGCGACTGGTCACGCCATGAGCGTCGACGCGTAGAGCAGCGCGGGCCAAGTCGCCGCCCATGCGAGCACGAACCGGTTGAGGCCAAAGGCCCACGCGTTCCCAACGTGAAAGCCCAGCGCCACGGCGACGTAGGCGGCGCTGGCGACCGGCGATGTGAGCGAGAGCGGGACGGAGCACTCGAAGACGATGACCGCCCACGACGCCACCAGCAGTCGCTCCGTCGATCCGAGCGCACGCCGTAGCAGGTCGGGGACGGCGAAGTGCGGCGTGGCGACGAACGACCCCAGCGCGCTGCCGTCCCGCCACGACCGGCGGGCGAGCTTGGCCACCCCGGCGACGAAGTAGGACATGAAGGCCTGCGCCGCGATGTAGAGCAGGGCACCACGGACCACCACGTCGTGCGCCGCGCCAGCGTGCGCCACCATCACGGCCGTCAGGACGACCATGATCATCATGTCGCTGCCGCCGTTTGTCGTCCCGCGAAAGCGGACATTGACCAGCAGCGAGCTGACCCAGAGCACGGGCGCGATGACACCATGGAAACCGGCCACGAGTGCGAGCGCCGCCGCCAGTCGCAACGTGAGCAGCCCGACGAACGGTCGATAGGCCAGGGCGGCGCGCAGCCACCCCAGCTCCGGCGCGAGCGTGGACCAGCGCCACGTCCCGTCGTCGGCCACGGCCCGACGGACCGCCAGCAACTCCAGCGTCCCCTGGGCCACGGCGAGGCCCACGAGCACCTCGGTCCATCGCAGGGCGACGGACATCTCGACGATCAGCACGCGGCGTGCTCGCGAGAAATGAGCAGGTCGGCGGCGGCGGCGGGCGCGGTCGCATCGACCAGCTTGAACTGGATGCGCCCGTCGGCACCGGGCCACACGCCAGCCACAATCTCCGACCGGACCAGGTTGAGCACGAGCTGATACGAGACCAGCGTCTCGGGGCCGGGCGTGCGTCCCTCGTCCCACTCGGCCACGTCGCTCAGCAGCCGCTCCAGCAGGGCATGCTGCGCCAGGAGGAGGTTGCCGGCAGGATTCCAGACGAGGTGCAACGGGCCTCTCGTCGGCACGGGAAGGACGGCGCGCCATGGCCCGAACGGTTCCCCCGCCCGCGCCACGCGCACGATCAGGGCGGTCGTCTGCTCGATGTCGTCGAAGAAGCGCCACGACGGCAGCAGCACGCGCAGCAGCACGACCAGCGGATGCCCGATCTCGCGCCGCGGCAGGAGCGCCACGCCCCCGACGACCACCGCCACGGCGACGAGCAGGACCAGCTGCGGCGTGGGGTTCATGGCGAGATGGAACGGTCCGCGTCGCCCTGCATCCCCGCCTGCACGTCGGCCCACGATTCGCCGCGTTCCCGCAGGGTACGCAGCGCCAGCGCCTGGTGGCGCTTGGCCAGGCGTCGCCCGTCGGCGTCGCGCACGAGCGACTCGTGACACCAGGCCGGGGGCGAGGCCTGCAGCGCTCGATAGATGAGCAGCTGGCGGGCCGTCGACTTCAGGAGGTCGGCCCCTCGCACCACCTCGGTGATGCGCATCTCGATGTCGTCGGCGACCACCGCCAGTTCGTAGGCGGGCACACCATCCTTGCGCCAGACGACAAAATCGCCGAAGTCGGTGCCAGCCGTGAACGCCTGCGGTCCCTGCCGGGCATCGTGAAAGGTCACGGTCTCGCCGTCGGGAACACGAAAGCGCCAGGCGACGCCATCGGGCGACACAACGTCGCGCCCGGCGCCGAGCGGCGGGCGCAAGCACGGCGGAAAGACCAGCTCCGCCCCCTCCTCGTCGTCATGCGGGGCGTGCGCCGCGTCGCGGACCTCCTTGCGTGAGACATCGCTCGGGTAGAGCAGCCCCGTCGCGTGCAACCGATGCCAGGCGTCCCGGTACACCTCGCTCCGCTGCGACTGATACACGGGTCCCTCGGTCCATGCGATTCCCATCCAGCGCAGGTCATCGAGGGATTGCTCGACGTACTCGGGGCGGCAACGCACCTGGTCGAGGTCCTCGATGCGCAGGACGAGCGCCCCGTCGGCTTCGCGTGCCCGCTGCCACCCCACATGGAAGGTGCGGGCATGGCCGAGATGCAGCGCACCGGTCGGGGTCGGCGCGATCCGGCCGCGATAGGCAGACGTCATGGGATCGGGTGGATGCGTCGGGATACCGACGCGGTACCGACCACTGCATGGAACACCACCGGCCTCCTGCCTGGGGACCATCGGACGGCGCGCAGCAGCGCTGATCGCCGGCAGCTCCCGTCCTGCGGCTCAACATAGCGGGCCCGTCGAAAAGGTGGATGCATCGGGACATCGCGCGATGGTCGGACGAGTCGATTGGTCTACCCCTACCCCGCGCCGTCGTCCCGGTGCATCGTCCGCCGACCGCTCACGAGGACAGGCCATGCTCGTCCGCCCCGCCACACCTGACGACGTGCCCGTGCTCAACGTGCTGATCGCCCGATCGGCGCACGAGTTGAGCCGCGGCTTCTACGACGAACAGGAAATCGCCTCCGCGATCAAGTACGTCTTCGGCGTCGACACCACGCTCATTGCCGATCGGACGTATTTCGTCGTCGTCGACGGCGAGTTGGTACTCGGCTGCGGCGGATGGAGTCGGCGGCGCGCACTTTACGGGGGCGACCAGCGTCCGGTCGGGAGCGTGGACGACTTTCTTGATCCGCATTGCGACGCCGCGCGCATCCGCGCCTTCTTTGTCGCGCCTGAGGCGGCGCGACGCGGTGTTGGGCGCCAACTGCTCGACGCCTGCACGCGTGCCGCACAGGACGCCGGCTTCACCCAGCTCGAACTCATGGCCACGCTCCCCGGCGTCCCCTTCTATCGGACGCAGGGCTTTGTCGACCTCGAAGCGGTGACCGATACCCTCCCCGATGGCGTACCCCTCCGCTTCATTCGCATGAGCCGCACACTTCCACCGCCTGACGACGCCCGCGCCCCATGACCCATCGCCGCGCCCATCGCCGCGCCTATCGCCGCGCCTATCGCCGCGCGCTGCTCGCCGTCGTCGCCGGCACCATCGCCGGCACCATCGCCAGCTGCACACCTTCGCCCGATGCGTCGCCCCAGCTGATCCTGACCAACGCCCGCGGCTATTCCCTCGCCTGGGGCGAGCCGTCGAGCGAGGGTGTGCCAGCCGGCGATGCTCCCTTCGACTCGGCGAGCGGCTGGCGACACGACGTCACGGCCGTGGCCGTGCGCGACGGGCGCATCGTCTATGCCGGCACCGACAGCGGGGCGCTCGCGCTGCGCGGCGGCGCCACGCGCGTCGTCGACCTGGGGGGCGGCGTGCTGCTCCCGGGCTTTGTCGATTCACACACCCACGTCGCAGAGCTCGGGCAGTCACTCGATCGCGTGAACCTCACCGGGCTCGCCAGCGAGGCCGAGGCTGTGGAACGGATCGTCGAACGGGCCAAGGTGACGCCAAAGGGCGAGTGGATCATTGGCTTCGGCTGGGACGAGGGGGCGTGGGCGAATCGTTATCCCGATCGTCGCCTGCTCACCGAGCGCGTCCCCGACCACCCGGTCGTCATGCGCGGCCTGCACGGCTTTGCCGCGTGGGGCAATACGCTCGCACTGGAGCGGGCGGGTATCACGCGCGCGACCGTCGCCCCGACGGGTGGGGAGATCCGTCTCGACGCCAGCGGCGAACCGACCGGGCTCGTGCTCAATCGCGCCGTCCCCCTGCTCGACGACGCCGTCCCGCTCCCCTCGCCCGCACTGCGCGACGCGCAGGTGACGCGGGCGTTGCACGTGATGGCCGAGGCCGGCTTCACCGGCATCCACGAGGCTGGCGCCACCCCCGACGTGGTCGCGTCGTTCGAACGGCTGGCGGAACTCGACTCGCTCCCCCTCCGTGTCTACGCGATGCTCAGCGGTCGCGACTCGGCCCTCGTGCGCGCGTGGATCGCGCGGGGTCCCTTCACCTCGCCCAACGGCATGCTCGTCGTGCGCGCGGTCAAGGCGTACTACGACGGTGCGTTAGGCTCCCGCGGCGCGCAGCTGCTCGCCGACTACGCGGATCGGCCCGGGCATCGCGGGGTGAGCGGCGGCGCGTACGGGTTCGACCGCACGGTGGTGGGCGATGCAATGTCGGCCGGCTTCCAGGTCGGCATTCACGCCATCGGCGATGCCGGCAACCGGGCCACCCTCGACTTCATCGACTCGGTGATGCAGGCGGCCCCGAAGGCGCGCGGACTGCGGCACCGGGTGGAGCACGCACAGGTGGTGTCGCCCGACGACATTCCCCGGTTTGTTTCGTCGGGAGTCATCGCCGCCATGCAGCCACCGCACGCCGTCGAGGACAAGGGATGGGCAGAGGAACGCCTCGGCCCCACGCGCATCGCCGGCGCCTATGCCTGGCGCACGCTGCGCCGCGCGGGGGCAGCGCTCGCCTTCTCCTCCGACCTGCCGGGCTCGGGCTGGAGCCTCTTCTACGGACTGCACTCGGCGATGACCCGGCAGGACACGACCGGCGCGCCAGCGGGAGGGTGGTATCCGGACCAGCGCATGACGCCCGAGGAGGCGGTGCGCGGCTACACAAGCTGGAACGCCGTCGCCGGCTTCGACGAGCAGGACGCCGGGACCATCGCCGTCGGCAAGCGCGCCGACGTCACCGTGCTCGACGTCGATCCCCTTCGCCTCGCCTCGCCGACCGAGATCCTCGGCGGACGGGTACTGCTGACGGTCTCGCGCGGCCGCGTGACGTACGAGCGCGCGCCGTAGGGTAGGGCGCGACGATCGCCGGCTACAGCTGTTCGATCCCGGGCATCCCGCGCCGCACGCGCCAACTTGTGGCCGTCGTCACGGGCGCGCCGGGGCGCGTCACGAACGGCACCACCCGGTAGTCCGCCCGCCACTCTTCTGGCGTGACACGACAGCGCACATAGCCGCGGCGCGCGTTGTGCCATTTCATGAACGGATTGTCGGCGCGCGTCGCGGCCCACGACGGGTACTCGTCGTAGCCGTCGCCCCCAGACGACATGCTCGTCCCCACGAACTCGGCGGCGACGATCGGACGCCCGGGTCGATCAAAGCCCGCGTGCAAGTCGTTCACGTAGCTGGCGTGAATGTCGCCCGTGAGCACAATCGTGCGACCGCGCGTGCGCTCGGCGATCGCGCCAAGCAACCGGTCGCGCGCCACTGGGTAGCCCGACCACTGGTCCATCGAGAGCAGGGTGTCGGCCCCTGCGCGCATGTCGAACGGGGCCATCATCACCTGCTGGGCCAGCACCTGCCAGTCGGCACGCGATGCGCCGAGTCCATCGACCAGCCATCGCTCCTGCGCCGCCCCCATCATCGTGCGGGATGGATCGTTCCACTCGCCGCACGGCACCACGTCGTTGCCATCGCCGCACGCCTGGTCGCTGCGATACTGCCGCGTGTCCATCACCCAGAATCGCGCCAGCGATCCCCAATTCGCCGTGCGCGTGATGTCCAGGTCGGCCCATGACTGGGCGCGTGGAAGTCGCACGGGCTGGTGCTCCCAGTACGCCTGGTACGCCGCCGCCCGACGCTGCCGCATCTGTTCGGCCGACTCAGAGCTGTTCTCGCCCACGAGGCCGGCGTAGTTGTTGTCCACTTCATGGTCATCCCACGTCACGATCCACGGACATCGCTGGTGCGCCAGCTGCAAGGCGGGATCCAGCTTGTACTGCGCGTATCGTGCGCGATAGTCATCCACCGACACCACCTCGAAGCCGTGATGGCGTCGTACACGCTCATCAGCGCCCGCGTACTCGTAGATGTAGTCGCCGAGGTGCGCCACCAGGTCGAGGTCTTCGGCCGCAAGGTGGTCGAACGCGGTGAACAGCCCCTGCTCGTAGTGCTGGCACGAGATGAAGGCGAAGTCGAGTGGCGTGCGGGCGCCCTCGGCCGGGGTGGTGCGTAGCCGACCGACGGGGCTCGAACCCGCCGGCAGGGTAAAGCGGTAGAAGTACCAGCGATCGGGAGCCAGCCCCTGCACGTCGACGTGCACCGAGTAGCCGAGTTCGGGGGCGCAGGTGTAGCGCCCGCGCTGGACGATCCGGCTGAAGCCCTCGTCTTCCGCGACGTCCCAGTCCACCACCGGCCGCGAGCCGTCCATCCCGCCAAGCGGGGCGAACGGATCCGGGGCGAGTCGTGTCCAGATCACGCACGCGTTCGGCGTAGGATCGCCGCTGGCAACGCCGAGCGTGAACGGATTGCCGTCGAGCCGGGGTCTGGTGGTGAGGCGCCAGAGGTTGGGGGCGCCCGCACACAGGACGGCGTAGCGAGAGAGGTCGGACAGGAAGTGGCGGCGAAGCATAGGTCGGACGGGGGACGGGAGACGGGGGACGGGAGGGGCTCTCGTCGCAGGGGGACGGTCGTTCCCCCGTCCGGCTTCGGCAAGGGGGCGAGGTCGCATTCGGGCGCGGGTTGCATCGTGCTGGTGCAGAGACGGCGCCGCTGCGGCGTATCTTGGAGGCATGCCTGACGAGCGTTCGCACCCCGTGTACTTCGCAGCGCCCGCTGAGTGGCGCGACTGGCTGGCCGCGCATCACGCCTCCGCCTCCGAGCTTCTGGTCGGTTTCCACAAGACGGGGACCGGACGGCCGACGATGACCTGGCCGCAATCGGTCGACGAGGCGCTCTGCGTCGGATGGATCGATGGCGTGCGCCGCCGGGTCGATGATGAGCGGTATTCGATCCGCTTCACACCGCGCCGGGCAACCAGCATCTGGAGCGCGGTGAACATCCGCCGCGTGGGCGAACTGGAAGGCGAGGGGCGCATGCACGACGCCGGGCGCGCGGCCTTCGCGCGCCGGCGCGAGAACCGGACGGAGGTCTACTCGTACGAGCAGCGCCCCCGAACCTTCGAGGAGCCGCTGGCCTCGACCTTCCGTGCCCACGAGGCCGCATGGCAGTTCTTTGAGGCGCAGGCACCGTCGTATCGCCGCGCCGCCATCTGGTGGGTGGTGAGCGCCAAGCGTGACGCGACGCGCCAGAAGCGACTGGCCCAGCTCATCGACGATTCCGCCAACGGGCGACGCCTGGCGATGTTCGCGCGCACATCAGCGACGGATTGACCGCAGCCTCGCCGTCCTCAAACCGCTACCGGTAGCCCGCCGCCTGCAACTCGAACAGCTCGGCATACCGCCCGCGCTGCGCCAGCAGCTCCTCGTGCGTCCCTTCCGCCTCCACCGTGCCGTCGACGAGCACCAGGATGCGATCGGCCATGCGCACGCTCGAGAATCGATGGGAGATGATCACCCCGGTCTTGCCGTGGATCAGCTCCTTGAAACGCTGGAACACCTCGAACTCGGCCCGTGCATCGAGCGCCGCGGTCGGCTCGTCGAGGATCACCAGTTGCGCATCGCGCATGTAGGCCCGGGCGATGGCCAGCTTTTGCCACTCGCCCCCGGACAGCTCCATCCCGCCGCGAAAGCGGCGCCCGAGCACCTGGTCGTAGCCCGCGGGGAGCCGCTGGATCACGCTGTCGGCCAGGCTGCGCGCCGCCGCCGCTTCGATGCGCGGGCGATCGCCCTGCTGCGACATGCGCCCGACGGCAATGTTCTCCGACGCCGTCAGGTCGTAGCGCACGAAGTCCTGGAAGATCACCCCGAGGTTGGCCCGCACGTCGTCCAGGTCGTACTCCCGCAGGTCGTGCCCGTCCAGCAGGATGCGCCCCTCGGTGGGGTCGTACAGGCGCGCCAGCAGCTTGACCAGCGTCGTCTTGCCCGCCCCATTCTCGCCGACGAGGGCGAGCACCTCACCACTGCGCAGCGTGAAGTCGAGGTGCCGTACCGCCCATCGCTCGCCGTTGGGATACCGGAAGCCCACATCCTCGAAGGTGAACCCGATGCGGACGGGCACCGGGAACGGGCGCGGGTTCGGTGGCGACACGATGCCCGCCTTCAGCTCGAAGAAGGAAAACAGGTCGTCGAGGTACAGCGCCTGTCCGGCCAACTGTGAAAAGCCGGTCAGCAGCCCTTCGAGCAGCCCGCGCAGCCGGCGGAACGACGCCGCCCCGAACGTCAGGTCGCCGATCGAGAAGTCGCCGACCACCGTGCGCCACGCCAGGTAGGCGAATGCCCCGTAGTAGCCGAGCGTCCCGATCGTCGTCAGCAGCGTCCCCCACCACGCCCGGCGCACCGCCAGGGCGCGCGACGCACGGTAGTAGTTCGTCGCCAGCTCGCGATACCGGTCGATCAGGAACGGGTGCAAGCCGAAGATCTTGACTTCCTTGGCCGTCTCGGCGCTCGCCCCGGTGCGACGCAGGTAGTCCAGGGTGCGCTGGTCGGCTGTACGCGTGTAGGCCAGCGCGTAGCCCTGGGCGCTGAAGTGCGCCTCCCCGAGGAACGACGGGATGAGGGCGATCAGGAGGAGCAGGATCAGCCACGGCGTGAACAGCGCCAGTCCCGCCGCGAGCGAGGCGATCGTGATGAGGTCCTGCGCCTGGCCGAACAGCTGGCTCATGAGCGACATGCGCCCGCTGGCCTGTCGCCGCGCCCGCTCCAGCTTGTCCTGCGACTCGCTGTCCTCGAAGTCCTGCAGGTCGAGCGTGGCGGCGTGCTCCATGAGGCGCACGCTCGTGGTGATGTTGAAGCGCTCACCCAGCAGGCTGTCGATCAGCGACGTCACCCGTCCCAGCACGTCGCCCAGCACTGCCAGCCCGAACTCGGCGGCAAGCAGCCACGCCAGGTGATGCAGCCC
The DNA here is from genome assembly GCA_016704465.1 of Gemmatimonadota bacterium. Lineage (GTDB taxonomy): Bacteria > Gemmatimonadota > Gemmatimonadetes > Gemmatimonadales > Gemmatimonadaceae > SCN-70-22. The sequence continues at coordinate 433,623 of JADJAD010000001.1, forward strand.
TGCGCTGCTCCAGTCGGTCAGCGACACCCCGACCGCACCTCCGGCCACCAGCCCGACCACCTCGTCGATGATCAGCTTTCCGACGTAGAGCGATGTCACGGGGAGCAGTGCGCGCAGGAGGCGCACGACCAGCGTCCACGTGGTCAGCGCCGGGCTGGTCTGCCAGACGAGGCGCAGAAACGGACGCACGTTGCGCAGCGCGGTCAGGCGGGCGCGCAATGTGGTCGGCGGGAGAAGGGGCCCCCTGCCCCCGCGCCCGTTGCCGGGCGCACGATCAGGAGCCGCCGACGGAGCGCGCGAAGAAGACGACATGCCTTAGGATAGTAGCCCGGCCCCCCGATGTCCCTCGCGCGTTCAGGCGATGGATGAGAACTCCGTGCGCCGCCCGGGCCACCGGCGACTCACTGCACCGGGACCGCCTCCATCAGGAGCGCGAGCGCGGCCGTCAGCGCCGCGTCTCCAGCAGCCGATCCGGCATACTTTCCGATCCGCACCACCACCAGGTCCCGATCGGGCACGATGATGGTGCTCTGCCCCCCGGCACCGCGGAAGGAGAACGCGTCCTTCGGGATCGGGTCGGCGCCGTCGCCGTTCACCCACATGAAGCCGCCGCCGTAGACCCATCGTCCATCAGCGACCCACGCCGGCGCCAGCGTCTTCACGTAGCCGACGTAGCCTTCGGGAAGCAGCCGCTCGCCGTTCCACACCCCATCCTGCACGTACAGGTTGGCGACGCGCGCCCAGTCGCGTGCCGGGAGGTACTCGGCCCCCTGCGTGAGGTTGTTGCCGTACGGATCGGTCATCAACACCGCGTCGCGGACGCCGATCTTGTCGAACAGTGCCCGCTGCGGAAACGTGCGGTAGTCGTCGCCCCGCTTCTCCACCGCCAGCCGCACCAGGTAGTTGGCCAGGACCGGGTCGGTGTTGCGGTACCGCCCGACGGTGTTCGGCTTCCACTGCTGCGGTCGCGTGGCGGCCCACTCGAAGGAGTTGCCGGCTCCCGTGTAATACCAGAGGTGGTCGGGATAGCCTAACGACGAATCGAAGTCGGGATCCTGCGGAGCGCGGATGCGCAGGCCGCTCGACATCCGCATGATGTCGGTGATGCGGATTTCCTGCCGCGGGTCGCCCGGCTGCTGCCACTCGGGGATGGGCGCCGGCTGGTCGAGGGTGTAGTCGCCCATCTGGATCAGGCGGGCGATGAGCGTCCCGGTCAGGCTCTTCCCCATCGACCAGCTTTCCAGCGGCGTGTGGATCCCGATCCCGGTGCCGTAGCGCTCGCCGATGATGCGCCCCTTGTGCGTGACCAGCAGTGCGAGTGTCATGGCCGAGTCCGGGCCGAACCCCGCCGTCATGGCCTGCGCGACCTTCGCCGAATCGACCCCGGCCGGCCACGGCGCCGGCTCGATCACGTCGCCCATGGGCCACGGCGTGGTCGCGGCATCGGGAAGGTTGGGTCGAACCACGACCGGCGTGAAGTACACCGAGTCGCGATCCACGGGAAGCGGAATGCACCCCTGGCTACCGTACCGGCGGGCGACTCGCGTCACCCCGGAAGGCAGCGTCAACCGCACCGTTTGGGTCGCTCGGTCTACGACGGTGTCGGTGACCACGGCGCGCTCCGCTGGCGGGCTCGTGAACCACCCGACGTTGGCAGCGGCATCGGCTGGGTCGAGGCCGGTGATGAAGACCGCCGCGCACAGCGTCGTCGCGAAGCCGGCGATGGAGTGCTCGAGTCCGTCACCCGGCGGGGGATTCCACGTGCCGGGAAGGGCGAGCGAATCGCCGCGGACCAGGAGGGCGGCGCGGGCGGCGTCGTCGCTGGTCGCCGCCCGCGCATCGGTCGCCGGTGGCTCTGACGCGCAGGCCGCGACAACGAGGGCACCAGTTGCAACGTTGCATCGCAGTGCCGACCGAAGGAATGCAGTGCGCATGGTCGTGGGGTGTCGGGGGCTGTGACGGGGTCCGCGAATGGGAGACGATGCGTACTGGACGGTCGAGTTGCAACGGGTATCTTCGCCGCCGTGTTACGTCGTGACCCGTCGTCGCCACGCCGACCTTTCCCCCGATGCCTCCCGCCGACTCCGTCGCGCCCTCACCGCTCTCTCCGATCGTCGCCGGCGTCTGGCGCATGGACGAGTGGAACTTCGATGTCGCCGCGCGCCAGCGCTGGGTCGAGCACTGTCTCGCCCTCGGCATCACGACCTTCGACCATGCGGACATCTACGGCGACTATCAGGTCGAGCGGCTGTTCGGCGAGGTGCTGGCGGCGGCGCCCGGGCTTCGCGACAGCATGCAGCTGGTGACCAAGTTCGGGATCAAGTTGCGCTCGGTCCATCGCCCGTCGCACGGCGTGAAGGCCTACGACACGTCGCGGCAGCACATCATCGACTCGGTCGACGCATCGCTGCGCGCGTTGCACACCGACCGCATCGACCTCCTCCTGATCCACCGCCCCGATGTCCTGATGGACCCGGCCGAGGTTGCCGAGACGTTCCACGCGCTGCGTGCGTCGGGAAAGGTGCTGCACTTCGGCGTGTCCAACCACACACCCGCCCAGTTCGCACGGCTGCACCGCTGCATCCCGCTCATCACCAACCAGGTCGAGCTGTCACCGTTGCAGCTGGGAGCGCTCGGTGACGGCTCGCTCGACCAGTGCCTCGACCTCGGGATTCGGCCGATGATCTGGTCGCCGCTGGCCGGCGGGCGGCTCGTCACCTCGACCGCTGACGACGCGGTGCGCGTGCGCACCGCGTTGCAGGCGTTGGCAACACAGCATGGAGTCACCGCCACGACGATCGCCTACGCCTGGCTGCTGCGCCACCCGTCGCGCCCGACCCCCATGACCGGCTCCCGGCGCATCGAAGCGCTGCAGGAGGCGGTCGCCGCACTGGCAGTGACGCTCTCGCGCGAGGAGTGGTATCGGGTGTGGGAGGCGGGAGCGGGACACGAAGTCGCCTGAGCGCTCGACGCCCTCGACTGCCGCTCCCTCCTCGATCCCGCGACGGAGTACGATGTCGTCGCAGTGGGCGCGGGAGCCTGACCCGCAGGACTCCTCACACCGGTCGCTCGGGCCGGAAGATCAGCTGCAACACCTTTCGCACGCCGGACAGACGCTCTCGCATCGAGCGCCCGTGCGCCAGCCGCAGGTAGGCATCGGCGCGCGCCGCAGCGTCGCCGCCGTAGCCGAACCACCACGCCTGCCGCCACCCGGTGAACAGGTCGTCGACAATGGTCCGAGTCCTCACGCACTCGTCGAGTCCGGCGATCCCGTGCGAGCGACCACTGCCGCTCGCCTTCACGCCGCCATGCGGAACCTCGGCGATCCCCGGGACCAGCGTCACGTCGTTGACCACCACCGTCCCGGCCTCGAGCAACTCGGCAACCGCCCGCGCACGGCGCCGGTCGCGACTCCAGACACTGGCGCTGAGTCCGAACGGCGTCGCATTGGCCAGCGCCACCGCCTCGGCGACGTCGGACACTCGCACGATCGGCAGCAGCGGGCCGAAGGTCTCCTCCTGCAACGCGCGGGCATCCAGCGGGACGTCGAGCAGCAGCGTCGGCGGAAAGACCGCATCGGCGTCCGGTCCGTCACCCGCCATGTCACTCCCGACCTCGACCCGTGCGCCGCGCTTGACTGCGTCGTCGCGCTGCGACGCGAGCACGGCGTGCTGCGAGGGCTGGATGAGCGGTCCCATGTCGTACGGTGCCGCACCGGACCGTCCCAGCCGCAACGCCTCGATTCGGCGGCGCATCGCGGCGACGAACGGTTCGTACGCGTCGCCGACCACGAAGACCCGTTTGGGGGCCACGCACGTCTGTCCGCCGTTGGAGAAGCGTCCCCATGTGATGCCGCTGGCGGCATGCTCGATGTCGGCGTCATCGAGCACGATCGCCGGATCGCTGCCGCCGAGTTCGACCGAGCACGGGATGAGGCGCTCGGCGCAGGCGTGGGCCACTCGTCGCCCCGTGGTTACCGAGCCGGTGAAGAAGACCTTGTCGACCGCGCCTTGCGTGAGGGCTGCGCCGACCGCCCCGTCGCCCGGCAGTACCTGCAGGATATCGGTGGGGATACCCGCGTCGTGGAGCAGTGCGCCCAGCAGCTCGCCGCTCGATGGGGTCAGCTCCGACGGTTTGAGCAGGACTGCGTTGCCCGCGACGAGCGCTGGGAGCACGATCCCGGCCGGGAGCATGAACGGGTAGTTCCACGGCGAGATGACCGCGACCGTCCCGTATGGAATGGACGTGATGCGGATGCGCTTGCGCCACAGCGCCAGCGACCCGGGCACGAGCGTGCGAGGCGTGAGGTGCGACGGCGCAGCGCGCAGGTAGAAGCGGGCGAGGTCGAGCGTCGTCGCCACCTCGGCCATCGCGGCCTCGGCCGGCGGCTTGCCTGTTTCCCTCGAGATGACCGTGACGACATCGGCACGGCGCTCGTGCAGCAGGCGCCGGAAACGTTCCAGTACCACGGCGCGCTCACCAATCGGCCGAGCGCTCCAGGCCGCCTGCGCCTGGCGGGCGCGCGCAATCGCGGTGTCCACGGCACCGGTTCGCAACGGCTCCCGCTCGGCGTCGGGTGACATGCGTCAGCCCGTGGTCTCGGCCACATCGTCCTCCGCGCGCGCCACCAGGACCGTCGCCGTCACGTCGCCCGTGACGTTTACCACCGTGGCGCACATGTCGGGAATGAGGTCCACGGCGATCAACACGCCGATCCCTTCGGCCGGCAGCCCGATGGCCAGGAAGAGCGGGGTCAGGAGCAGGAATGCGCCTCGTGGAACCCCTGGCGCGGCGAACGACAGGAAGATCGCCGCCACCGCCACGATCCCCATCTCCCGCGCACCGACCTCGATGCCGTAGACGCGCGAGACGAACAGCGCGCCCGTCACCCACGCGACCCCCGCCGCCGGCTTGAACACCGATACCGCCAGCGGCAAGACGAACCCGCTCACCCGCGAGGTGATGCCCAGCGCATCGGCGCTGGCCACCATGGCCGGGAGCGAGGCAATCGAGGAGCTGGAGCTGATCCCGATGAGCTGCGTGGGAAGGACCGCCCGCGCGAACCGCCCCACCCCCACCCCCCCAAGCACCGCGACGACGGGATAGTACAGCGCCACCACGATTGCGCACCCGATCGCGACCCCCGCGATGTAGAAGCCGACCGCCCCAACCAGCGACGCCCCGCTCTGGGCCGCCAGCGGGACCACGAGACAGAAAATCGCCACCGGCGCCACCGCGATGATCCACTCCACCAGCAGGAGCATGACCTCGCTCACCGCCTTGAAGAACCGGACGAGCGGCTCCCGCGTCTCGGGCGCGCTGCGCGCCGTGGCTAGGGCCACCAGGAAGACGAAGACGATCAGCGACACCATGTTGCCGCTGGCGGCCGCCTCGACCGGGTTGGGCGGGATCAGCGAGGTGAACCACTCCACCACCCCGACCGGAGTCCCTGACTCGCGCAGCCGCGCCGCCGCCTCGACCGCCCCCGCTGGAAGCGGAATCTGCCCGGTGGGCCATGGGAAGAGTGCAAACACGGCCGGCATCGTCACCGCCGGCACCACCGCGCTCAGCACCAGCAGTCCGCCGAACACCAGCAGCGTGCGCCCCCCCAGTCGCCCCATGCTGCGCAGGTCGGCCACCGATGCCACTCCCGTGATCAGGAGCGAGACGACCAGCGGGATGACCGTCATCCGGATCGCATTCACCCACAGCGTCCCGATGGGCTGGATGGCCAGCGCCAGCTCCATCAGGCGTGCACTCCCCGACGCAGCAACGCCCACGCCTAACGCCAACCCGACAATCAGGGCGACGAGGACCCACGTCCCCTCCGATCCTCGGCGGATCAACGCAGCCATGGTCGTGCAGTGCGCGGCGCACTTTGCCTCGCACACCACCGGACGCGCCTGGCGAGGGAGCTGGACACCATATGTAAATCCGGGGTGAGGTCGAGTCCCCTGTACGGGTCGGAGCCACGAGGCGGGGACGGGGAATGTGACCGCCGGGCGCCGTCGGGGCCAGTCACGTGCGCATCCACGCGTTGGCGGCGTACAGAAGCTGCGCACACGAGCGGCGCACACGAGCGGCGCACTCGAGCGGCGACGTCGCGCGGTCGGGTCCCTCGCTGCCGGATTCCCGCATTGCGCGACCCCGGCGCGCGGCACAGCTTCAACCCGCCCCCTCCGAACCGGCGAGCGCCGCAGGCGCGATCCCCGGCTCCACGCCCCACTCGCCTGCCTCGCCCCCGCACGCGCCCCCCATGACCTTCGCCGCCATCACTGGTTGGGGCAAGTGCATGCCCCCCGCGGTCCTGTCCAACGCCGACCTGTCCACCTTCCTCGAAACGTCGGATGAGTGGATCACCTCGCGCACCGGGATGCGCGAGCGGCGCGTCTCGCATGTCAGCGCGATCGAGATGTCCACGGTCGCGTCAGCCCGTGCCCTGGCCTGCGCCGGCCTCACGGCCGACGACGTGGACCTGATCATCTACGGCGGCGTCAGCAACGACGAACTCGTCCCCAACAGCGCGTCGGGGGTGCAGGTCGCGCTCGGCGCCACCCGGGCCGCGTCCATCGACCTCAACACCGCCTGCACCAGCTTCGCCTACGGGCTGGCCACCGCGACCGCGATGATCCGCACGGGCATGGTCCGCAACGTGATCGTCATCGGCGTGGAGTTGATCAGCCGGTACATGGACTGGAGCAACCGCAACGTCGCCGTCCTGTTCGGCGACGGCGCCGCCGCGGTCGTCTTGCAGCCGACGGAACGCGAGGAAGGCCTGCTCGGCAGTGTGCTCGGCTGCGACGCCGAGGCGCGCGCCAGCCTGCGCGTGCGCGGCTTTGGCTGCGTGTACTCCGGGCGCGACATCAGCTTCGGCGACACGATCTGGGATTTCGACGGCGCGGTCATCTTCAAGCGCGCCGTGCACGCCATGGCCGAGTCGTCGGTGCGCGTGCTCAAGGAATGCGGGATGACCGCCGACGACGTGGACCTGGTCGTGCCGCACCAGGCCAACCTGCGCATCATCGAGTCCGTCGCCAAGTACGCCGGCGTCCCGATGGAGAAGGTGATGCTCACGGTGCAGAAGTACGGGAACATGAGCGCTGCGACCGTTCCCGTGGCCCTCGTCGAGGCGCTGGAGGAGGGACGCGTCACCCCGGGATGCCGCATCCTCATTCCGGCCTTCGGCGGCGGGCTGACCTATTGCGCCCTCCTCGTGCGCTGGGGCGAACGCATTACGCCGCTTGGTCTCTCGGACAGGGAGCTCCCGCCCTGCACGCAGACCGCGCTTGAGATGGTCAACGAGGTACGGGGGCGCCAGGATCCGCACGGGCGTTCGTCGGCCGGGCTCATGGCCCCGCGCTTCGCCGAGTCGTCGCGGTAACGATTCGTCGAGGTACGCGCGGCCACTCCACGCCCGCGCGCACGGGGAGTGCGGCCTGCCCGGTGACCCCGCTCACCGATACAGCAGGTAGCGCTCCCGCGTCGCGGCGAACGTCTCCACTTCCCCGGCCCACGACGCGAAGATCTCGGCCGGCGACTTCCCATCCAGCAGCAACGCCTTGAGCCGCGGCGTGGCGACGAGTCGATCGAGCACGGCGTCGTTCCACACCAGGCGCTCGGCGTGCAGCGTGTGCACGGCCCATAACAGTGCCACACCGGTCTTGTAGGGCTCGAAGGCGTCCCGGTCCGTCACGTGCAACCGGATGCCGCGCAGCGTCTCGCCGGCGAGTTCGGGTGGACGTCCGTGGTACGGCTGCTGCACCGGCGTGAACTCCACCGCCTCGAAGCGCACGCCGCGCAGCGGGACATCGCGCAGGAGCGCGACAGCGCGGGCATTGTCGAGCCATGGCGCGCCGATCACCTCGAACGGATGGTCCGTCCCGCGTCCCTCGCTCACGTTGACGGCCTCGAAGAGGCACGTCCCCACGTACGCCAGCAGCGACGCCGGGGTGAGCAGGTTTGGCGACGGCTTGCGCCACGGGAGTCCCGTCTCGTCGTACCACATGCCGCGGCTCCATCCCGACATGGGGACGACAGTAAGGGACACGGTCCCACCGCCGCGCAGCAGGCGTTCGCCGGTGTAGAGGCGCGCCAGCTCGCCCATCGTCATCGCATGCACGACCGGCACGCGGGCGTACGACCCGAACCGGAAGCGCGCGTCGGGGTCGGTCACGAATCCGTCCGGTGTGCGCCCGGTGATCGGGTTCGGGCGATCCAGGACCACCACTGCGATCCCCTGTTCGGCGGCCGCCTCCATGACGAAGCCGAGGATGTTGATGTGCTCGTAGAAGCGCGCGCCGACCTCCTGGATGTCGAACACGATCACCTCCACGCCCTCGAGCATCGCCGGCGTCGGCTTGTGATGCTCGCCGTAGAGGTTGTACTTCGGCAGCCCCGTGGCGCGGTCCGTCGCCACATCGCCGTCGCGGATCGCGGAGTAGTCGTTGGAGCGAATGTCGTACTCCATCCCGAACAGCACCGTCAGCCGCGATTCGGGGTGGCGGAAGAGCGCGTCGGCCAGGTGCGTGCCGTCGGCGAGTCGGGCGCTGTGGTTGGCGACGAGCGCCAGGCGCTTGCCACGAATCAGGTGCGCGTAGTCGGCGAAGAGGCGATCGGCTCCCGCCACCACCGGGGCGGTTCGTGCACCGACAGGCGCCGGCTCGGCGACGTGCACGGCCGGTGTGAGTCCCGTGAGCGAAAGCAGCGTGGTGGCAAGGAGCAGCATGCAGCGTTGGATCGGGTATGGTGGGGGCGCGGCCGGGACTGACCGCCGGACGAGCGGGTGCGGCGGTTGGTGCGGCGGTTCGTGCAGCGGTTCGTGCGGCGGTTCGTGCGGCCGGACACGCTAGGGCGTGCGTCCGTGGCGGCGCTCCATTTCGTCCGGGAGGCGAGGGAAATCCCCCGAGCGCGCGAGCACGCGCACGGCGATCATCGAGTGGTCGGCGCGGCCGATCGTTGCGTCGAGGTCTTCGCCCTCCGCCCGGATCGCCCAGCCTAACGAAAACGCCACCGGGGCGCTGCGGGCCGCGGCCTGCTGCAACCGGTGGGCGACCTCGCCAGTGCGGGCGGCCGAGTCGCCCAGCAGCACGATCAGGAACTCGTCGCCCCCCATGCGGACCACCGGCTCGTCGGCCCGCACCTGGCGCATGAGGAAGCGCGCCATGCGCGACAGCACGAGGTCGCCCTCGTGGTGGCCGTGCGTGTCGTTGTACTGCTTGAAGTGATCGATGTCGAGGAAGATGCATCCCCACGACGTTGCATCGTCCCGCTGCAGTCGGCCCCCGAGGTCCAGCAGGAACCGCCGGTTGAGGCATCCGGTCAGGGCATCGCGCGTGAGCTGTTCACGCAACTGGCGCTCCAGCACGATGCGCGCGCTGATGTCGACGAGGATGCCGTGGTGGAATCGCTCACCGGTGTCCGGGTCCGTGACCGAGTATGACGTGTCGACCACGGTGCGACGCTCGCCGTCGGGGCGCACCAGCTCCCATTCGAAGTCGCGCACGGAACCCTCACGTGCCAGCTGCTCGGCCCAGACCGCGCGTCGCGACGGGTCGGCATACAACTGCTCGGCGCCGCGCTGTCGCAACTCCTCGAACGACTGCACGCCGGCGATGTCGAGGAAGGCGGGATTGGCGTCGAGAATCGCCCCGCCAGGGTCAGAGATGTAGATCCCCTCGCCCAATTTGCTGGCGAGCAGGCGGAGCGTCTCGAAATCGTCGAGACTACGGAAGCGTTTCGGCCCGGTAGGGGACGACATGACTCCATGTTGGGGACGAAACGCTCGATCTCGCAAGGACGAGCACCCCTTCGCCCGTGCGAACGCACGATCCGGGTTGGAAACTTCGCAAACCCCGCACACCCCGCATTCGCACGTGTGCCCTAACGGCGAATCACCCCGCGCACCTCGAAAGGCGGGCGGGGTGATCGCGACGCACTGCTGTCAGCAGCTTTACTTCAGCGTGGCGCTCGTGACCTCGGCCACCGTCCACGGGCTGGTGCGCGACGCGGTCGCGGAACGAACGGTCGTCACTTCCGCCGCCGTCACGGCCGACGCGGCGTTGCCCCACGACGAGCGCTCGTACGTCAGGATCGCGGCGATCTGCGCATCCGTCAGCGACGCCCACGGCGCCATCACGTTGTTGTACTTCTGCCCCTTCACCTCGACCTCGCCCTGCATACCGTGCAGGATGATCGCGATCGGGATCGACGGATCGCCCGTCAGCAGATCAGAGCCAGCAAGGGGCGGATAGAGGTTCGGAAGCCCTTCACCGTTCTCCTGGTGGCAGGTCTGGCAAATCAGGTACTCCGCCTTGCCATCCAGACCCGCAACTACGGTGGGCGCAGCCGTCTCGCCCGCCGGAGTCTCAGCGGGGGTTTCGGCGGCCTTCTCGCCGCCGCCGCCGCAAGCGGTCAGCGCGACACTCAGCGCCACAAGGAGTGCAGGGGTCGTCAGAACGGAACGTCGCATGAAATTCTCGTCTTCTCGGGGTTACGTGATGGGAGCGTACAAGATAAGCGAGCCAGCTCGCCCGTGCAGTACCGCACTTCGCACGGCAATCGAATGCGCCAACCGTTGCTGACACCAGTTTCTGGTGGCCGACGGTCGCGTTGGCAAAATAGCGTCGTCGGCCATCGGGAGAAAGCCGTACCTGCGGGGGGCGACGCCCGGACAACCAAGCGCGGACTTTTCCGCCCCGGTACCACCCCTAGCGAACGACGCGGAAGGCTGACCGCACGGACTCCATCGTCACGCCGCGCCGGTCGAACTCGACCGAATCGCGACTGCCGGGCCGAAATGGATTCGACTGGGGGAAGCCGACAACGTAGGCGACCCCGGGGCCACGCCTGATCAACACGCCCTGCGGTGGCCCTCCCTCGCGTTCCAATCTGGCCCACGCCGTAGAATCGTACGCGTACACGCCGAGCAGGGTCTGCGGGACGACCGTGGTGTCGTAGGGGAGGTAATTGAACAGCCGCGCGCTGTGGATTCCCTCCTGCTCGAGACGTACCGCTCCGTCAGGATCCTCGGCGATCACGACCCGATCATCCCAGGATTCGGGCGCAGAGAAGCGCCACGATAGCGACTGGATAGAGTCACTATCGCCCTGCTCAGCATTCACCGACGCCGAATCCGCGCCTCCTGCTCGACCATCGCCCGCGCACGCCGCCAACACCGCGCACATCACGCCGACTCGTAACCACTTTCGCCCCATCTGTTTGGCCTCCAGCTCACCGTGTCGCTGCTTTGTGGACGCGCGTCAGATGCGCGGCGAAGCGCTCGTCAATTCCTTCACCATGCGATACCAGAAGTCCAGCGCCTCACCAAAGTGCCGTACTCCGAGGCGTTCGTCACGGCCGTGCGCGCGGTCGTCCGAGATGTCGAACAACGGGCCGGACACTCCATACACGGGGACCCCCACGTTGCGCAGGAAGAGGCCGTCGGTGGCGCCGTTCTCCATGACCGGGATCGTGACCGCTCCCGGCCAGATCTGGCTCGCCAGCGACTCCACGACTCCCACCACGTCAGGACGCAGCGGCGAGGCCGGGCTTGGGGTGTTCGCGCCAGATGGCCGAATGTGAATGGCCGTGTCGGCCATGACCCGCGTCAGCGTCGCCTGAACCGAGTCCGCGCTCACGCCGGGAAAGATGCGGCAATTGACCGTCGCCGTTGCCCGCTGCGGGAGGGCATTCTCGGCGTGCCCCCCGCTCAGCATGGTCGCGACGCAGGTGGTGCGCAGGTTGCCGTTGATCGACGGCTCCTTCGACATGCGCTCGACCGCGGGACCGCTCGTCACTCCGCTCGCGAGCGCGGCGTAATCTGCGGCCAGCTGCCCGCGTTCCATCGCCGCGGTGCGGGCAAAACTTTCGCGCGTGACCTCGTTGTACCGCACCGGAAACGAGAACTGCTCCAGCCGCGCCAGCCCCTGGGCCAGCGCATAAATCGCATTGTCCGCGCGCGGCAGCGAGGAGTGCCCCCCCCGATTGGTGACCTCGAGCTGGAACGTCTGGTACATCTTTTCCGACGACTGCAGGAAGAAGCGTGGCGGCTTGCCACCCTGCTCGAGGAGCCCTCCGGCATCGGTGTTCAGGGCATACTCGGCATGCTTGAGGGCGGGGACGTGCGCCAGCAGCCAGAGAATGCCCTGCTCGGCCGAGGTCTCCTCGTCGGTGGTAAGGATCAGGATGACGTCGCGTGCCGGGACGTATCCCTCGCGTTTCCAGCGCATCATGTTCGCCACCAGCAGCGCCGCCCCGCCCTTGTTGTCGGTCGTCCCGCGACCGTAGAAGAAGCCATCCGTCTCGTGCAGGACGAAGGGATCCATCGACCAATCGGCCGCCAGGGCCTCGACGACATCGACGTGCGCCATGAGCACGATCGGCTTCGCGGCCGGATCGCGACCACGCAGGGTCGCCACCAGGTTCTGGTGCGCCGAGTCGGGTCCCGCCAGCTGCACATCGGCCGCACCGTATCCCGCCCCCCGCAGGCGGGTCGCCATCGCCGAGGTGGCCCGGCTCATCTGGCCGCCGCTGGGCGCCGTATTGATCCCGATCAGCTCTTCGAGCACTGCGCGCGCCAGCACCCGGCTGGAGTCACGGGCCGACTGCGCCTGCACGGGTCGGCCCGACGCGAGGCACAGCGTCAGGACGAGCAACACGCAGCGGGGGCGGGCGATGAGCATGGCGCGTGCTGGGGAAGGAGACACCTGCGCCCCGGATACCGGTCGCGGGCGCCGCGCAGGACACGCCCTTCCCTCGAAGCTACCCAATCGTTCCCGTCTCGGCATCCGACAGATGGGAGGCACGGGGTGCTATGTGTCGCTACCTTTTGCCGGGCATTCCCTCACTCGCTAAGGAGATCCCCGTGTCCGCACCAGCCGACGCGCCGACGTCGACGATCGACGCGCTGTGCATCAATACAGTTCGCACGCTCGCCATGGACGCCGTGCAGCAGGCCGACAGCGGCCATCCCGGCGCCCCCATGGGACTGGCGCCGCTGGCGTATGCCCTGTTCACCCGGCACATGCGGCACAATCCCGCCGACCCGGCGTGGCCGAACCGTGACCGGTTCGTCCTGTCCAACGGACACGCCTCGATGCTCCTGTACGCGTCGTTGCATCTGTCGGGCTACGACCTCCCACTCGACGAGATCCGGCACTTCCGGCAGTGGGGGAGCAAGACGCCGGGCCATCCGGAGTACGGACATACGGCCGGCGTCGAGACAACGACCGGGCCGCTCGGACAGGGGCTGGCCAACGCCGTCGGCATGGCGGCCGCCGAGGCGCACCTCGCCGCGACGTTCAACCGGCCCGGGCACGACGTGGTCGATCACCACACCTTCTTCATTGCAGGCGATGGCTGCCTCATGGAAGGGATCTCCCACGAAGCCGCGTCGTTTGCCGGGCACTTCAAGCTCGGAAAACTGATCGGCTTCTACGACGACAACGGGATCTCGATCGACGGCAAGACCGACCTCACCTACACCGACGATGCGGCCCAGCGCTTCGAGGCGTACGGTTGGCAGGTGCTCCATGTCGCCGACGTCAACGACCTCTCGGCGATCGATGCCGCGGTCGCGACGGCCAAGGCCGACACCGGTCGCCCGACGCTGGTCATCACCAAGACGCACATCGGCTACGGCTCGCCCAACCGGCAGGACACGGCCAAGGCGCACGGCGAGGCGCTGGGCGCGGCCGAGATCGCGCTCACCAAGCAGGCGCTCGGCTGGCCGTGGACCGAGCCGTTCCACGTCCCGGCCGACGCGCTCGCCCACTGGCGTGCAGGGGCAGGTCGCGGGGCCGAGACCCAGGACGCCTGGCGCAAGCGCGTCATCGCCTACGCCAAGGCCGAACCGGCGCTGGCCAAGGAGTTCGGCCGCCGCATGCAGGGCGACCTCCCCGCGGGATGGCAGCAGGCGTTGCCGACCTTCACCGCCGAAAACGGGAACGTCGCCAGCCGCAACGCGTCGGGGGTCGTGTTGAACGCGCTGGCGGCGAAGGTGCCCGAGCTCTTCGGTGGCTCGGCCGACCTGACCGGGTCAAACCTGACGCTGCTCAAGGACGGCGGGCGCTTCTCGCCGGAGGACTTCGCCGGGCGCAACGTCCACTTCGGCGTGCGCGAGCATGCCATGGGCGCGATGATGAACGGCATGGCGCTGCATGGCGGCGTCATTCCGTACGGCGGGACCTTCCTCGTCTTTGCCGACTACGTGCGCCCGGCCATCCGGCTCGCGGCGCTCATGCGCCAGCGCGTGATCTACGTCTTCACCCACGACTCCATCGGGCTGGGCGAAGACGGACCCACGCACCAGCCGGTCGAACATCTCACGTCGCTGCGCTGCATTCCCAACGTCACGGTCATTCGCCCGGCCGACGCGGCCGAGACGGCCGAGGCCTGGCGATCGGCACTCCTGATCACGACCGGACCGGTCGCGCTGGTGCTGACGCGCCAGAAGCTCCCGCTCATCGACCGGACGAAATACGGGGCGGTCGCAGGGGCGGGACGCGGCGGCTACGTCCTCGCCGACGCGGCGTCCGGGACGCCGGACGTGGTGATCATGGCGAGCGGATCGGAGGTGGCCATCGCCATGGAGGCGCATGCCTCGCTGGTGGCCGAGGGGTGCAGGCGCGACTGGTCAGCATGCCGAGCCAGGAGCTGTTCCTGTCGCAGCCGGCCGAGTATCAGGCCTCCGTGCTGCCGCCGGGACCAGGCGCGTGGCGATCGAGGCCGCGCACCCGATGTCGTGGCAGCGATTCGTCGGTCCGGATGGCGCCATCATCGGCATCGAGACGTTTGGTGCGTCCGCGCCATTCCAGATCCTGTACAAGGAGTACGGGATCACGGCCGACCACGTCGTGCGCGAGGTGCGGCGCGTCCTGGGACGTTAACTGGAGCGAACGATGGGACGACGACTGCAGACGTACGCTTCCGACACCATCACGGTCACGTACGACCCGACTCGCTGTATGCACGCCGCCGAGTGCGTACGCGGCCTGCCGACCGTGTTCGATACGTCGCGCACGCGGTGGATCCAGCCGCAGCACGCCGACGCCGCCGCCGTGGCCGATGTGGTGCGGCGCTGTCCGTCCGGGGCGCTGCAGTTCGCTCGCGCCGACGGGGAGGTGGAGGGAGTCGAACACCCGCCGCACGTCCACCTGACGCGCGGCGGTCCGCTGTACGTGCGGGGAAACATCACGCTCACGGCGGCCGACGACCGCGTGTTTGCAACGGGCACGCGAATGGCGCTCTGTCGCTGCGGTGCGTCGCAGCAGAAACCGTTCTGCGACGGGAGCCACCGCACCAGCGGCTTCAGCGGCGAATAGGCCGCAGCGGCAAAGAGGCGGTCGCGATGACAAAATCCACCGAGGATGCCGGCGCCAACCCGGCCGACGAGGGCGAGGCGACCAAGGCGGCCGAGACGATCCTTCGCCAGGAAACCGAGGTCGGCGAGGAGCAACTCGAACGTCCGGCGAAGGGGCTCTTCATGTCCGCCGTCAGCGCCGGGCTGGACATCGGCTTCGGACCATTGATGGTGGTCACCGTGCTCGCGATGAGTCCCGACGCAACGCTCGGCTCGCGCCTCGTCGGGTCGATGCTCTACGCGATCGGCTTCCTTATCGTCATTCTCGGAAAGTCGGAGCTCTTTACCGAGCACACGATCCTTGCCGTCCTTCCCCTCCTGTCTGGCCGAACCACCGTGGCCCGGGTGGCACGACTCTGGTCGCTCGTGTACTCCGGGAACCTGCTCGGTGCGGTAATCTTCGCGGCGCTGAGTGCGCCGCTCGGCATGGCGCTGGGCCTGTTCGACAGGGCGGACGTCGCGCGCATGAGCCACCACCTGACCGACTTTCCCCCGTTGGTGATCTTCGGCAGCGCCGTCGCCGCCGGCTGGATGATGGGGCTTGTGTCATGGCTGGTGACCGCATCCCGCGAAACGACGGCGCAGGTCCTGATCATCGTGCTGGTGGCCGGCTCGATCTACTTCCTCGGGCTCCACCACTCCATTGCCGGCAGCGTGGAAGTGCTCATGGCGGTGTTCGCCGCCGACGTTCCTGTGAGCGAGTTCCTGAAGTTCCTGGCCTTCGCCACGCTCGGCAATGCGGTGGGCGGCGGCGTGTTCGTCGCGGGGTTGAAGTACGGCCACATCACGCAGGTCGCGCACGACCCGCGAGACCCGACGCGCGGGGGCTGGGAACGTCGCCGGAGGTGACGCAGTCCTTCCGGGGGACCTTGTCGGCCTACCGCTGCTCGCCGGTGTCGGCTTGCAGTCCGTGTTGCTCGAACCAGTGAGGGACCAGGACGTGCCCCACGGCGGCAACCGCTAAGCGTGCGACGCGGAACCGGACGCTCCCATCCTGCGCGTGTCGAGCGGGTCCCGCCGTCATCTCACCTGCCCGTCACGTTCGAACGGCTGGCCTTGTGTGGTTGCGGAATGCGGTCTCCTGACTTGCGGTGGAATCATCGTTCCAGAGCGTGCGGCTGCCGGGTCGGAGCGCGATCCGCTGGCGGCGCTCTCGCTCGGTGCCACGCGCTGGTCGCTCGTTACCTTGGAGCTCGGCACTCACGCGCGCTCGACAGGCGACGCCGCGCGACGCCCACCGACTCCGCCGGCAGATGAACGGACCTGAACGTTTCCTCGTAGTCGCGGCAACCGCGCGCGAACTCGCGGTGCCGATCGGTTGGCGCACCGTACGCTGCGGCGTCGGCCCGGTGGAGGCGGCACTGGCGACGGCCGCCGCCATCGCCGAGCGGCGGCCCGCAGCCGTGCTGCACGTGGGCATCGCCGGCGCACGACGGGGGTCGACGCTCGCGCCACCGATGCTCGTCATCGGCGACGCCGCCCTGTACTGCGATCTCGACGTACCGCCGGAGTGGGCGCCGCGCGAAATCCCGGGATCGGCGCTCCTGATCGCAGCGGCGCGGCGCGTCGTGCCGACCGCCTCGGTGCGGCGCATCGGGACCAGCGCGCGCGTCGGGGGATCGATGACCGATCGTTCGACCTGCGACGTGGAGGCGATGGAGGGATTCGGCGTGCTCCGGGCGGCGCAGCTGGCGGGGATCCCGGCCCTCGAGGTGCGCGCCATCGCCAACCACATCGAGGAGACAGATCGCGCCCTCTGGCGCTTCGACGACGCATTCAAGGCGATCACCGCTGTCACCCCACTGCTCGTTGCCGAGTTTGCACAGTGCGTACCCTGACGTTCGGCTACTCGCCCTGCCCCAACGACACCTTCGCGTTCCACGCCCTGGCCCATGGCCTGGTCGATGCGCCGTTTCGTGTCCGGCCCGTGCTGCTGGACATCGAGGAGTTGAACCGCCGCGCGCACGAGGGGGCGTTCGACCTGACCAAGCTCAGCGTGGGCGCCTTTGCGGCTGTCGGCGATCGGTATCGCCTCCTGCGCAGCGGGGCCGCGCTGGGACATGGCGTGGGCCCGCTCGTCGTCGCCCGTACTGCGATGCCGCTGGCAGAAGCCGTTCGCGGGCGCATGGCGATCCCGGGCCGCGAGACCACGGCCTTTCGCCTGCTGCGACTCGCGGCCCCCGCACTCGGCGACGTGATCGAGATGCGGTATGACCGGATCCTGCAGGCGGTGGCGGGGGCGCAGTGGACGCCGGCCTGATCATCCACGAGAGCCGTTTCACGTTTGCGGCGCATGGCCTCGTCCAGGTCGCCGACCTCGGCGCGTGGTGGGAGGCCGAAACGGGACTGCCTGTACCATTGGCCGGCATCTGTGCGCGCCACGACCTCGACGCCGACACGACGCGGAGCGCCGAGCAGGCGATTCGCGCATCGGTCCAGTATGCACTCGACCATCCGGCGGCGAGCCGCGAGTACGTTCGGGCGAACGCGCAGGAGATGTCCGATGCCGTGTGCGACGCCCACATCGCCCTGTACGTGAACGCGTTGAGCCTCGACGTGGGAGACGAAGGGATGCGCGCGATCACCCGACTGGTCCGAGGGGGCGACTGACCGATGCATGGCCTAACGCATAGCCTGACAATCCACCGCACCATGCCGCTGTCGGCGGCCACGCTCTTTCGCGCATGGACACACCAGTGGGGCGCCTGGTTCGCGGAACCCGGTTCCGTCCACATGACCGCCGAGGTCGGGGCGCCGTTCCGTTTCGAGGTCGCACAATCGTTCGCCGACGGACGCGCAACGATACGCCATCCGCACTACGGCCGCTTTGTGGCGCTCGAGCGCGACGCACTCGTGTCGCTGACCTGGGTGACCGGACCGGCCGGCACCGCGGGAGTGGAGACGCTGCTGACCGTGCGATTCCATGACGAAACGGCCGGGACCCGTGTGACACTGACGCACGAGGGATTTTCCACGGAGGAGGCGCGGGATCGGCATGCCACGGTGTGGCCGCTGGTGCTGGCGCATCAGGAGGAGGTGCTGCAGTCCGGGAGGATCCCCGAGGTGGCCGGTCTGGCTTTGCCAAACAACCGCGCCGCCCTGCCCCGCAACCGATCCATCCCCAGTGCGACAGTGGTCCCCACGCGTAGCTATCCCGACCTGGACGCCGCTGTGGCGTGGCTACGCGAGGTACTGGGATGTCGGGAGCGACTGCGGGTGCCCGGCGAACGCGTACAGCTAACGGTTGGAAGCGATCCAGACGGCGCGGGCGCCATCGTCGTGGCGGCGTGGGATGCGGCGCTGGCACCCGCATCGGGCGGGCGGCCACCGGCCATCCTCATGGTGCGCGTGGTCGACGTCGACCATGCCTACGCCCGCGCCCTCGCGCTCGGCTCCACCGGCCTCACTCCGCCCACCGACCAGCCGTTCGGGGAACGCCAGGCGTCGGTGCGCGACCCGGCAGGGCACGCCTGGTCGCTGACGCAGACGATCGCCGATGTCGATCCGGCGGGATGGGGGGGGGAACTCGTGGAATAGGGGAGGCGCCCCCCAACTCTGCGCGCGCCCCCGGATGTGCGACCACTCATCCTTCGCAGCCTTGGTGCCGATCCTTAGGGCATGCACCCTTGCCTGACGTCGCCGCCGCCCCGCCCGCGCCCCACGTGGCGTGACCTGCTCCCGCTGGCGACACTGCTGCTCTCCCTGAGTGGATGCGGTGGCGGCGCCGGTGGAAACGCCACCGTCCCTCCCCCGCCCAGCGTCGACGTGGCCTCGGTGGAGCTCTCGTCCGGCTCCCACACGCTCAACGTTGGAGAGCGTGTCACGATCACGGCCGTGGCGCGCACGACTGGCGGGGCGGTCGTGACCACGACGCCGGTGTCCTGGAGTACCAGTGCGCCAACCGTCGCACAGGTGGGCAGCGATGGCACGGTGACCGCCGTTGGCAGGGGGACCGCGTCGATCACCGCCACCGTACAGGGTCGCTCGGCCACGGTGTTGATCACGGTCGACGCCCCCTACGACCTCGAGGCGTCAGGGGTCCCTCGCATCGTTACGCGAAGCTACATCGACCTCGCGCGGATCGAGCGGGTCTCGCGCTTTCGATCGGCGGCCGGCCACGACTACTCTGATGTCGCGGAGCAGTGCCGCAGCATGAAGCACTACTTCCAGCCGTACCATGGCACCGACTGGGGGGCGGTCACTATCAGCGCGCCGCTCGACGGCACGATCACCGCGATCACGGTGGAACGGTCGTTCGGCATGCAGCTGCGCATCGAGTCGCATGTCGTGCCAGCGGTATCGGTGGTGCTGTTCCACGTCACGCTCGATTCGGGCGTGGTCGTCGGACGCGAGGTAGCCGCTGGCCAACGTCTTGGACTGCACGTCGGCAATGTGACATCGTCGGATGTGGCGCTGCAGGTCGCTACGGTCGCAGGGCTGCGCCTTGTCTCGTACTTCGACGCCATGACCGACGAGGCCTTTGCCGCCTATCAGGCGCGCGGCATCGCGTCGCGGAGTGCCCTGGTGATCGGCGCCAGCGAGCGAGATGCGAATCCGCTGCGCTGTGAGGCTGGAGGCTTTCTCGACACTGGCACGATCAGCAACTGGGTGGACCTGCAGTAGCAGCGTCAACTGCGCGGACTTGCCCTGGCGGCAGGATGATCGCCGACATGCCCATGACCTCGAGCAACGCGGTGGCAAGGAACGCGTGTCCCAGCTGCGCCAAGATGCCGACGCGCGACCCGGCGACTCGGCTCCTATCGCTGAACATCCTCAGGGTGCAGGGCGCCGTTCCACCGATGGCACGCGCCGGTACACGGAGTTCCACGACATCACGACGCGACCGTTTGCGGCAACTGCGAACTGCAGCGCCAC
Organism: Gemmatimonadota bacterium; assembly: GCA_016704465.1. Lineage (GTDB taxonomy): Bacteria > Gemmatimonadota > Gemmatimonadetes > Gemmatimonadales > Gemmatimonadaceae > SCN-70-22. The sequence goes on from JADJAD010000001.1 coordinate 453,856, forward strand.
ATCCACCCCAGGCAGGTAGTGCACACCGGGCTGCACCTCGAACGCCTGATACTGCACGCCTCCCACCCGCACCGCGAGGCGCTCGCCAACCCGCTCCACCACCACCTCGCCAACGGCCGGCACGTCGTATCGCCCCGTCGGGTTGACGAGCGTGTCGGCGGCTGGCGGAGGAGTCAACGGTTCCGAATCCCGGCCCTCGGCAAGCGCGATCAGTGCGCGCGGCAGGGCAGACAGCAACCAGACCGGTGGCGTGTCGTTCGCGACCCACGCCACGGACAGGTTACGGGCGTCGTCCGCATACGCGATGCAGTAGAAGCCGTTGTGATGCCCAGTGTAGTAGCGCTGCGCACCGTCGGCCGAGACGTACCAGCTGCCGACAGAGATCCCGGTGTCGCTCCCGTCGACGAGACGACCCGGCGTGAGCGCCCGGCGCATCGGCCCCTCCCCCATCAGCCCCCGATAGCCGGCTGCCCAGCGTTGGAGGTCTACCGCCGACACGTAGATGTTGTCCGCGCCGTAGAATCCTTCCAGGTCGTACGCGTCGTTCAGCTCCCATCCGCCCGGCACCCGCCGATAGCCCCGGGTACGCGCGCCCACCCAGTCGGCGAAGCGGGCGGGGCGCACGAAGGTATTGAGGCGCAGTGGGCGCGCGAACCGGGTGCTGATGAACTCCGCGTAGCTCGTGCCAGCCACCCGCTCGATGACCATGGCCGCCATGTCGTAGGCAACGTTGTCGTAGGCGAAGGCCGTCCCCGGTGCGAACTGCGGCGCCGGACGGCGCTGCGCCATGGCGCCCAGGTGCGTGTCGTTCGTGCGAGGCTCGCCAGCCACGACGAGCGTGTCGAACCACTCGTAGTCCGGCAGCCCCGCCGCGTGCGTCAGCAGGTCGATCACCCGATGGTTGGGATACGGAAACGCCGAGAGGTATGCCGCGACCGGATCGTTCAGGTCGAGACGCTTTTCGTCCGACAGCAGCAGGAGTCCCGCGGCCGTGAATGTCTTGGCGATGGATGCCCCGTCCATCGGCGTATCGGGCGTGAAGGGGAGCTGCAGTTCGCGGTTGGCCCAGCCGTAGCCTGCCGAGTAGACGACGCGATCGCCATGCGCGATGACCGCGGCGCCCTGGAACAGGTCTCGAGCGACCAGGTCCCGGACGACAGAATCCGCGCGGCTCGCGACCTCGGTCGTCGTCGGCAGTTGCTCGGTGACCGTGCACGCCGCCACGGAGAGAACGGCGAATCCGAGTTGGAGCGCCCGCATACCCTCCTCCCTTGCTAAGCGCCGGACGACCCCTGCGTGGTTGCTCCTGTCAACGCCGTCATCGTAACGCCCCGGTGCGAAGTGTGCCACGCGACGCGACCATCGCGCACGAGGAGTACCTGCGGCGATTCGTGCCGCACCCCGGTGGCCGCTTCTATCGCGTTCGACATGGCCCGCTGCCCGATCACGTCGACAAGCGTCACCGGGAGCGACGCCTCGACGTCGGCATACCGCCGCACCTGCTGCTCGGCGATGAACGAGAGGGAGCAGTACGGGCTGTGCTTGTAGATGACATGCGCCGAGTGACGCTCCAGGAGCGAGGCGGCGTCGGCGCGCTCGGCGTCGAGCCGAGTGAGGGCAGTGACGGGCATGCGGCGCGGTGGAAGGGAACGGGAGGAAACTACTCACGCGACGGAGCGGCAATGCACGCGCCGTGGAGGGAGGCGCACCGCGTCGAGTGTCAGGCAATCTTCAGCACGCGGCACTGCTGACGGGGCTCGCCCGACACGGGGCTGCAACAAACGTCGCCGGGCGCCCGGCGAATCGGGTTATGCTTGGTCCACGTGCCACGCACCGTCCGCCGTCAGTCCTCACGACCGTTCCGTCCATGTTCGATGTGTCTCCCGATGCAGGTCTGTGGGGGCTTCTCGCGTCCGCCTTTCTCTCGGCCACGATCCTGCCCGGGAACTCGGAGGTGGTGCTCGTTGCGCTGCTCGCGAAGTACCCGTTTCTGTTCTGGCAGGCGATCGCGATCGCCACGGTCGGGAACACGCTGGGGGGCATGACCTCATATGCGGCCGGTCGCCTCTTGCCGCGCCGCATCGATAACCGGGCAATGCGCCAGTTGCAGCGTCACGGCGAGTGGGCGCTGCTGTTCTCGTGGGTCCCGGTGGTCGGCGACGCGCTCTGCGTGGCGGCCGGTTGGCTCCGACTCAACGCGTGGGTGAGCCTCGCGATGCTGGCCATTGGCAAGGGGGTGCGATACGTGCTGTTGGCCGGGGGGGCGTCGTGGATCGTCGCGCACCTGTTGTAGCGACGTCGCCGGCACGAGCGCGGCGTCGCCTGCTGGCGACAGCGACTGACGGGGGGCCAGCGCGAGCGAATACCGCCGCTCCCCGAGCGTCGTGCACGACTCCTCCCCCGCCTCCTCTTTACAAAGATACCGTTAAGACTTACTAGTGCTCACTGGCTCAGCACTACGCGACTCACGAATCTCCCGCCCTCCCGTACCACGTCCTGCCCACCGTAACCAGGAACTGCATGTCGGACCACAAGGAAGAATGGGGATCACGACTCGGGGTGATCCTCGCGGTCGCAGGGTCTGCCGTTGGACTCGGGAATTTTCTCCGGTTTCCCGGGCAGGCGGCGGCCAACGGTGGCGGCGCCTTTCTCATTCCGTATTTCTGCGCGCTCTTCCTGCTCGGCATCCCGATTGGATGGGCCGAGTGGGCGATGGGACGCTACGGCGGAAAGAAGGGGCTGCATTCGGCGCCGATGATCATTGGCGCGGTCGGCAAGGGACGCGTTGCGCGGTACCTCGGCGTCATCGGTGTCATGATTCCGCTCGGTGTGTCGTACTACTACGTCTTCATCGAGACGTGGACGTTCGGGTACTTCCTCAAGTACCTCACCGGCGGCATTGGCGTGGACGCGACGGCGACCGTCGCGCAGCAGACGGCGCAGTCTTCCGAGTTCTACAACGCCTTTACCGGCGCGGCGCAGGACGGAGTGCTCTTCACGGGAGACTCGAAGTTCACGATCATCTCGTGGATCGTGGTCTTTGCCATCAACTTGTTCTTCGTGTTTCGCGGCTTGTCCAAGGGGATCGAGAAGTTCGTCTCCTGGGCGATGCCGGCCATGGCCATCTGCGCGCTGTTCGTACTCATCCGCGTGCTGACGCTCGGGACCCCCGACCCCGGCCAACCCGACCAGAACGTGATCAACGGGCTCGGGTACATGTGGAACCCCAACTATTCCAAGCTGGGCGACTTCTCCACGTGGATGGCGGCGGCGGGGCAGATTTTCTTCAGCCTCTCGGTCGGCTTCGGGGTGGTTATCAACTATTCGTCATACCTGAAGCGCAAGGACGACATCGCGCTCTCCGGACTGACGGCGGCCTCCACGAATGAACTGTTCGAGGTCGGCTTCGGCGGCATGATCACCTTGACCGCCGCGTTCGTCTTTCTGGGCCTGAGCGGGACCACCGCCGCCGTCGCGACCGGGTCGTTCAGCCTCGGCTTCGCCACGCTCCCCGTGGTCTTTGCCAGGATGGGGGCGCTCGGCAATTTCGTCGGCGCGGCGTGGTTCTTCATGCTCTTCCTGGCGGCCATCACCAGCTCGCTGTCGATGTACCAGCCGGCGGTCGCCCTGATCAAGGAGTGCCTCGGCTGGTCACACGCCCGCGCGACCGCGACCATCGCCACCCTGGGAGTCTTCGGGGCGATACTCACCTTGTGGTACACGCAGGGTGGCCAGTTCTGGAGCACGATGGACTTCTGGGTCGGCACGTACCTGATCTTCGCGCTGGCCGGCGTGCAGATCATCTACTTCGCCTGGAGCTTCGGGATCGATCGTGGATGGAAGGAGATCCACCAAGGCGCGTCGATACAGATCCCGCCCGTCTTCAAGTTCATCATGAAGTACGTGGCACCGCTCTATCTCATCATCGTCTTCGTGGGGTTCACCTTCCAGAACCTGGGTCCCTCGATCACGGCAGCGTGGGCGAGTACCGGGTCGCGCGTCGCCATCATCGCGATCCTCCTGACGCTGTCCTTCCTCGTCATCGTGACGTACTTCGGTGAACGCCGCCAGCGCGCGCTGGGCGTGGACATCGACGACCTTCAACCGGCCGACTGAGCCAGGAGCTGAACAATGACCGTCGGCGGATGGATCTGGATGATCGTATCGCTCGTGTTCGTGTGGGGCCTGACGTTCTGGTGCTATCGTCGCGTGCTCACGAGCCCGCAGGAGGAGCGCGTACCGCCGGGCTACGGCCCGTAGCGCCGGGCAAACGGCGCGCGACATCAATCAAGCGGGGCGCCGACAGTCCGTCGGCGCCCCGCTTGCCCATCTGGCTGGCGAGCGTCCGTGCCAGGCGCGGCGCTCGCGCTTCCCTACCCGCCCATGTGCGCCGGCAGCCGCACCGCCGTCACCCGTCCACGCGCACATTCGACACCCTCCGCCGTGACGCTCGCCTCGACGAGCACCTTGCGCGCTCCCACCTCCGTCGCGTGCGCGCGCAGCACGAGCTCGACTCCGATGGGCGTCGGGCGGAGGTAGTCCACGTGCAGCGAGGCGGTGACGAATCGCCAGGTCGTGTCCACTCCCGGCACTTCACCTGCCGCGGCCATCGATGCGGCGGCGGCCGTCGCCATCGCGTGGCAATCGATCAGCGACGCGATCAACCCACCGTACACGAAGCCCGGCATGGAAAGGTGATATGGCGCAGGGGAGAAGTGCGCGGTCGCCTCGCCGTCGCGCCATTCGCTCTGCACGTGCAAGCCGTGTGCATTGAGTCGGCCGCAGCCGTGGCAGTGGGCGTACGAGTCGGGGTAGAAGTCCTGAAGGGAAGTCATGGCTGATTGGGGCGCACGGTGATTCGGATGATTCGGTCGAGCCGCGGGTACTCTCGATCCATGAAGGCGTTCCCCCCGCGTTCAAACGGTCCCTGCTTTCCCTGCCGAACGCCGCCCCCCGATTCCTCGCCGTAGCCCGTGTACAGGCTATCGAGCACGGCCATTCCCTCGACCACCGTGCCGAGGACCGTGAAGGGCTCCGCATCGTTGCGCGTGTTGTCACCCAGGTTCACGTAGACCTGCGTGTTGCGCGTCGCGGGCCGCCCCGGGCCCTCGTAGGAGAAGGCGAAGGTTCCACGCCGGTTCTGCGATCGCGGTGGATCGTCCGCGAGGTAGCGCCCCTTCCACGCGGCGTTGACCGCCGAGTCGCCGTGCAGGCCAAACTGCGCGATGTAGCCAGCGCGCACACGATGGAAGCGGGTGTCGTCATAGTAACCCAGCCGGGCCAGGTTGTAGAGCCGGTCGGCGCCGATCGGTCCCCAGGCGCGGACAAGCTCCAGCACGAATGGTCCCCTCGTGGTCTCGACGTGCAGCCGGGAGACGGCGGGGGCGGTGCGACGCCACTCGGGGTTGGAGGGGTCGAGCCACAGCGCGAGGCGGGCCTCGATCGGGGAAACGCTCGATGCAACGCTCGATGCAACGCTCAACGCCTGACCGCGCGCGCGGCGCGCACGCAACGCTGGCGATCAGGGCGAGGGCCGCGATGGAGAATGCAGCAGATTTCACGCACAATGCTGCGCTGGCGCGCGTGAGCCACGCAAGGGCGCTGGCGCCGACGTGATGCCCGCCTGCGCCTGCCTCACCTCGTGGCCACCCGACGACCCGGTGCCTCGAGGCGAGTGCGGCGACGCCGCGCCCTACAGTGGGCGCGTCAAGCGTACGAATACGTTGCGCCCCGGACGCAGGAGGCGGAGCGGATCGACATGGGCGCGGTAGCGATGATTCAGCACGTTGTCGATGCCGACCGTCGCCTGCACCGTGGTGACCGAAAAGGCACCGCGCAGGTTCAGGACGCCATAGCCCGATGCCACCTGTTCGCCGGCGTCGAGCGCAATGCGATCCTGTCGTCCAGCGGCGCGTCCCTCCAACTCGATCCACCGCTCGCGTGCGCCTGGCGTCAACCGGAACGCGAGGCTCCCCTCGATCGGAGGCGTCGTCGCCAGCGGGGAGTGCGTGACCTGATTCTCCCCGTGCACGTACGTCAACGTGCTGCGCGCCTTGAGACGCCGGCTCAGGCCCATCTCGGTCGACGCCGACACGCCTTGCAGGCGTGCCTCGCTCACATTGGCGTACTCCCGAATCGGCCGGCCGTTCACCGAATCGCCGATGGCAAGGCGTGGCGCGATGAGGTTGGTCAGGTCGTTGCGAAACACGGTGACCGAGGCCCCCGCGCCTCCCCACCCGTCACGCGCGCGATACGACAGGGTCGCTTCGACGTTGCGATTGGTCTCGGGCAGCAGGGTTGGCGTGCCGCGATACAGGAAACCGTCGGGCCGCAGGGCGAGGCCGTACAGTTCGGTCGGGTCCGCGATGCGATAGCCCCACCCTAACGACGCCCGTGCATCGAATCCGCCGCCGAGCGTCATGCGGGTCCCCACGTTCCCGGTCGTGATCCAGTCGGACACCGAGGCCTGTGCGTCGGCGCGGCGGCCGGCGCGGTCCACCCGCAACCCGGCCGTGGTGCTGAACCGATCGGTGATGGCAAGTTCGCCCTGGCTGAAGAGGCCCAGGTCGCTCACCCGCACGCCGGGCCACGTCCGCAACACGAGGGTGCTGGGCGTACCGGATGCTCCGCCGGTCGAGGTCATCCGCTGCGTCTCGTTCCATCGCGTGGCCTCGGCGTCCCAGAGCGTGAGGTCGGCCCCGACGTCCACCCTGCTGCGAGCGGTGGGGATGAGACGTGCCTGCATCCGCGCGCCGCTCGTGATGGAATGCGATCGCGCATCCGTCTGCGAACGCATCGACATCGGCATTCCCATGGACGATGTCATCGGCATCGTCATGTCGATCGTCATGTGGTGGTCCAGCCGCTGGATGAATGTCCGCGCCGAGAGTGCGTCCACGAGGCGGTGCCCGACCTGCCACCCGTAGTCCAGCGCGAGGGAGTTGCGCTTCTCACTCGGGATCATCGCCCCGACCATCGCCGGCCACCCAATATCGCGCCCCTCGTAGAGCGTCGAGGAGAGTGCAAGGCGCTGCCCGGGTGTCGGTGCCACACCGAGCGTGAAGGCAGCGGTGCCGTCGCGATACGCCGAGCCGGCCACGCGCCCGTCCGGGGTGCGGTAGTCGGAGTAGTCGGACGCATCGATGGTCGCTGTCGCGTCGAACCTCGACCGCCGCAGCGCGACGCTCGCCCCCAACGAGGCACCCGGAACCGCCGAGGCGCCACCGGCGCGAAGCTCGCCGTGCCAGCCGTCTGCCGAGGAGGGGCGGCGCGTCACCACGTTGATCACGCCACCGATGTTGCCCGAGCCGTACAGCGTGGAACCGGGACCGGAGAGCACCTCCACACGCTCCACGGTCGCCGGATCCACGGTCGACAGCCCCTGGTCCATCCCGAACGTGCAGGCACGATTGACCCGGGCGCCGTCGACCATGACCGTCACGCGCTCACCCCCGAGTCCGCGCAGGAGGGCGCGCGACCCCCATTCGCCCATGCGCTGTAGCGAGACACCCTCCACACCCTCCATGCGCTCCGCCAGCGACGAACCGCCGCGCGTGGCGACCTCGGCGCGACGGACCAGCGACGTCGCAAGGGCCGAACCCTCTCCAAGGTCGTTCGCGGAGGCACCGCTCACGGCGATAACGTCGAGCATCGTCGGCTGGGGCACGAGGGCGACGATCGACGGCAACACATTCGCAGCGACGGCGAGCGTCCGGTAGCCCAGGCGCTGGAAGGTCACGAGGGCGGTGTCGCTCATCACCCGAACCGAGAAGCGTCCGGACGAATCGGCGTAGGAAAAGAAGCCGCCGCTCCCGACCAGCGCTCCGGAGAGCGGAAGTCGCGAATCGGCGGCCTGCACCGTGCCGGTGCGACGCTCGACCGACTGGGCGTCGAGCGACGACGCGAGCGGGACAAGCAGGAAGACTGCGAACGCGACGAGTGATACACGGGCGCGAAAGCGCCAGCGGGTCACGGGATCGGCGCAATGGAACCAGCGGGCGAGACGAGCCTCGCCGACGGCAGATGGGCGCATGAAAACTCCTGGAAGTCGATGGGGACACCGGCAGGACGCCGGAGTCGAACCGTTAGGCAGCGACCAGGAGGACGGGCGGGGCCGTGGCCGGGGGAAGCAGGTGCTCGGCGCGGGTTGGAGCCAATCCACTGCGGCGCGCAGGTGGCACGTCGTCGCGGACCACCTCGGCGGTGCCACGCGCGCCGCGAGCAGCCACGAGACCGGCCGGCGCAGGGCAACAACACGCCCCGAGGCAGTGACAGCCCGCCGCGCCGCCATCAGGCTGCGACGCGTGGTGCGACGCCGACTCGGCGCCCTGAGACTCCTGCGAATGCTCCACGTGGCCGTGGTGGCCCGCGTCGATGGACGCGGACGCCAAGGCGGCGCGATCGATCGGCGGCGGCGGCGGCGCTTCGCGATGGCCGCACGGTCCCGTCGACAACCCGTAGAGAGTTGTGGCGGCGGCAATCGCCCAGACGAACCTGCGCGCGACGACGAGGAGCATGGTGGGAAGAATATCGAAGCGGCGCGGGCTGGCCGTGTGGGGAATAACCTGCGGCTCATGTCCGGCATTTCCCGAGTGGCGCGCACGGTCCGGCCGTGCGAGTACGCGAGCGTTCGCCACGCCGAAGTTGTGCGGACAGGCAAGTCGTGCCCTGCGCGCTACTTGCGGAGCGCTACCCAAAAAGCTACCTGAGTGTGGATGCGTCGCCTCCTCGACGCGTCGACAGCCTGCCGCTCCGCGCCTACCGCATTCTCGAGGTCCGCCTCATGCCCGCCGCCAAGCACACCGGTCCGCTGCCGCACATCCCGGCCAAGATCACGATCCCGACATTTGCCACGAAGTCGAAGCAGGTGGGCCAGACCGAAATCCACTCCTCGCTGTCGTTCTACTACACGGGGATCTCGTCGCTCTGGCTCTGGTATCACGCCGACCTCGAGATGCTGCGCGCCTATCTCGACCCGCTCGGCATGACGCCGTACAGCTTCGGGCGCAAGACTGGCGCGGTGAACATCAACTTCTTCAACGCCGCGGCGATGTACGGCCAGGGGCAACCCGGGAACCAGGGCATCGGTGGCTTCAACGAGACCGAGATCAACATCGTCGGCTTCGCGACGAAGGTCGCCCAGCACGTGCCGCAGGGACTCTCGCTGCGCCACTTCCTCACCACCGGCGACGTCACCAAGCGCCTCGGTAACTACCGCGTCTGGGTCGCCTGTGACGACCCGATCGCCGTGGCGGCCGGGCGACAGGTGTTCATGGAGAACAAGTTCCTGACTCCCTACACGTACAATGTGCCGGGCCTCAACAACCCGCGGCCGTCGCCGGACGAGTTCACGTCCGAGTGGAAGTGTCACGACCCGGACAAGACCACGCATCTCATCTACCACGCCACGGTCAACCTGGCCGGCCTCTCGCCGGTGCCTGGGAACATGTCCGAGGTGATCGACCTGAGCTTCGACGCCAAGACCAAGCGCCCCGTCGCGTCGCGTCGCAACTACTTCGGCATGTACGACACGTACCTGCAGCGCGGGGTGGGCCGCGCGGTGACGCTCGGGTACGGCGCCAGCAAGCACCCCATGCGCCACGACATGATCCGGCTCATCGGCGATGCCAAGCCGGTGGCGATCCAGCGCTTCCAGAGCCCGCCGTGCATCGCCGAGGTGGCCGGCTACTACGCCGACGTCTAGGCGTCCCGCACCGCGTCCCTTGCAGGAGGACTCCGTGGATCACGATCGTGCGGTCGCCGCGCATCACGCCCCCGATTCGCCGCTCCAGCAGTTCGTCTCCCTCTCGGTTACGCTCACGGGGTTCGACGATGCGGAACTCTGGGGGACGGGACTGGTGAACACCTACTACGCCCTGTTCCCCTCGATCGTCGGCGACGCCGTGTTCGGCGACTTCATGACGCGGTGGAACTACACGCACCGGCGCGGCGCGGGAGACGCGTCGCAGCTCCACACGCTGGTGCGGCAGCAGATCCTCGACGACCCGGACTTCGGGCCGCTGGCGCGCAACCTCATCTCGCTCTGGTATACGGGGCAGTGGAACCAGCTGCCGGCCGCGTGGCGCAACGTGCACGGCGCCTGGGCCAACGACGCGACCTTCATCGTCTCGTCGGCCGCCTACAGCGAAGGGCTGGTCTGGAAGGCCATCCACGCTCACCCGATCGCGGCGAAGCAGCCCGGGTACGGCTCCTGGGCGCTCCCGCCCGACGGGGAGGAGCCCGCATGAGCACCCCCACGAGCGACATACGCCACTTCGATGCGATCGTCGTCGGCGGGGGCCCCATCGGTGCGCACGTTGCGCGCGAACTGTCCAACGCGCACAAGACGGTGCTCCTGCTGGAGGCGGGCCGCGCCGGCGGCCTCACGTACGAGGGCTATCGCTCGTACGTCACGAACTTCCACACGCAGGTCGCGAAGGACACCAACTCCCCATACCCGGCCAACGCCAGCGCCCCGTCGCCACGCGAGATCGACCTCACCCAGATCGACCCAGGCACGCCGGACCTGAACGGCTACCAGGTCGAGTTCGGGCCGCAGACCTTTGCCTCGACGTACCTGCGCCAGCTCGGCGGTACGACGCTGCACTGGCTCGGCACCACGCCGCGGTTCCTGCCTAACGACTTCCAGCTCGCCACGAAGTACGGCGTCGGCATGGACTGGCCGGTCACCTATGACGACGTGGAGCCGGACTACTGCCTCGCCGAGTGGTCCATCGGCGTGTCGGCCGACCGCAAGGAGCAGGAGGGGATCGGGATCCCGTTCCAGAAGGGATACGAGTTCCCGATGCTGCCGATCCCCGCGTCGTACAGCGACCAGGTCATCGACAAGGCGACCAAGGGGCTGACGGTCGCACTGGCGAATCGGCGCTATCCGGTGACGGTGTCACGCCTGCCGCAGGCCCGGAACTCGATCCCCAATCCGCGCGCCCGTCCACCCAAACCGGACGGCAGGGGAATCGATCCGCACGGCGCCCCGTATCGGCCCGTGGGTGCGGTCGGCAATCCCGACGTCGGGCTCCGCTGCGAAGGCAACTCGGCCTGCATCCCGATCTGCCCCGTGCAAGCGAAGTACTCGGCGCTCAAGACGATCGACAAGCTCGATCGCCGGTACGTGACGCTCGAGGCACAGACCGTGGTCACGAAGCTCACGATCGATGACAACGGCCGCATCAGCGGCGTCGAGTACCTGTCATACGACACCGAGGGGGGGGCGACCACCGCGGGGCGCGCGACCGCGAACATCTACGTGCTGGCCGGGCACGCGATCGAGAACGCCAAGCTGCTGCTGGCCTCGGGCGCGGCCAACGGCAGCGACCAGGTCGGGCGCAACCTGATGGATCACCCCTTCTCGTCCTCCTGGGCGCTGGCGCCGAGGTCGATGGGGATCTTTCGCGGGCCGCTGCAGTCGTCGGGGATCGAGTCGCTGCGCGACGGGGAGTTCCGCCGGGAATTCGCCGCATTCCGCATCGACCTCAGCAACGTGGGATGGGACATCGTCCCCGATGCCAATCCCCCGTACGGTGACGTGAGCCGAGCGCTGGCCAAGAACATGTTCGGCCCGGCGCTGCGGCGACACCTGGGCGACATCGTGCCCCGCCAGGTCCGTGTGGGCTTCGACCTCGAGCAGCTGCCGGAATCGCAGAACCGCGTCACCATCTCGCGCGAGTTCAAGGACGCCATCGGCTGTTACCGTCCGGTCATCCGGTACGGTCTCTCGGACTACACGTGGCAATCGATGGTGGAGTCCATGAAGGTCTCCAGGGCCATCTACCAGCGCATGGGGATCCCGGACGCAGACCAGCACTATGTCACGTCCGACGCCACGCAGCCGGACGAGCGCAACTTCAGGGCGCGCGACGGCAAGGACTACCTGCTGAATTTTGTCGGCGCCGGCCACCACATGGGGACCCACCGCATGGGGTTGTGGCGCACCAACAGCGTCGTGGACCGCGACCAACGCAGCTGGGATCACGAGAACCTCTATGTCGTCGGCTGCGGCAGCTTCCCTACCACTGGAACGGCCAACCCGACACTCACCGCGCTCGCGCTCGCGCTGCGGTCGACGCGGCACATGCTCTCGCAGCTTCACTAAGCAGCGCTCCCAGGGGTAACCCGCCGCCCCGCTTCGTCGGTCAGACCATGTCCAAGCCACGCTCCTCGCGCGCGACCAAGGCGCCGCCCGCCGCAGCCGCTCCCGCGGTGCCACCAGCCGCGCCACGACCGATCAGCAGCGTACACAGCCTGCGCCGTCACCTGCAAGGCGCGCTCGAGCTGGAGCATGCCACGATCCCGCCGTACCTGTGCGCGCTGTATTCCATACCGGATGGTGCGAACGTGACGGCGGGCGCGCTCATACGCAGCGTGGTGATGGAGGAGATGCTCCACATGGTGCTGGCCGCCAACCTGCTGAACGCAGTCGGAGGTACACCGCGCGTCCATCACCGGAAATTCATCCCCGCGTATCCCACCTACCTGCCGTTTAGCGACCAGTCGTTCCTCGTGGAACTGCTGCCGTTCAGCCGGCGGGCGCTCGACACCTTCCTGCGGATGGAGAAGCCGGCCAAGCCGCACGCCAAGCCCGAGCCCGGGGACAGTCCCACCATCGGACAGTTCTACGAGGCGATCCTCGAGGCGTTTCATCGGCTGGAGCATCACGCCAAGAAGCGAGGCGAGACGATCTTTACCGGCCCGCGCCGGCTGCAAATTGCTGGCGACACCTGGTACTACGGCGGTGGCGGCAGCCCCGTCGCTGTGACGGACCTCGCCTCCGCTACGCACGCCATTCACGAGATCATGGATCAGGGGGAGGGGCTCGACCACGGCATCTTCGACGGCGACGACCAGTTCGGGCAGGTGGACGAGCTGGCGCACTACTTCCGCTTCAACGAGATCCACCTCGGCCGGCGCTACCAGAAGACCGACGGCCCGACTCGTCCCCCCACCGGCGCCGAACTCCCGGTCGACTGGACCGCGAGCTATCCCATGGCGCCCAATCCCAAGGCTGCCGACTATGTGGGGCAGCCGGCCATCCACCGACTCATGGTGGACTTCAACCGGCAGTACACGGCGCTGCTTCGCGCACTGGACAGGGCGTTCAACGGTGAACCGTCGGCGCTCGGTGACGCCGTGCCGATCATGTACGACCTGAAGTATCGCGCGCAGGCGTTGATGGCGATTCCGTCGGGGCGCGGCGACGGCACCACCGTGGGGCCCGGCTTCGAGTTCGCGCCGTAACTTGCGAGGCGCACGCGACGTGCGGCGTCCGCAGCCGCCGCTCGCCCCGCGACCGCCACTCTTCCCACTCCGAGGTCCACCGCGATGCCCCGTTGGCGTACGTCATTGCTCTTTGTCGGCATCAAGTCCTACGTCATCGCTTTCGACCGCAAGACTGGCGTGGAGACCTGGCGCACACTGCTGCCTGCCCGGTACAAAAGTGCCGCGTCGCTCGTGAACGTCTTCTGCGACGCCGAGGGGCTGTTCGCGTCCTGTTCCGGGGAGATCTTCGCCCTCGATCCCCGTACCGGTGCCCTGCTCTGGCACGATGGACTGAAGGGGATGGGGACGGGCATGGCTATCTTTGCATCGGAACTCGGCGGCTCCGGGCAGGACAGCGCGGTCGTCGCCGCCGAGGCCGCCCGTCAGGCAGCGGCCGCCGCGGCCGCGGCCACGTAGCGCCGAATTGCATCGTCCTCATTTCTCGTCGTTGTCTCGTCCTCCCGTCATCCATGCCCAACGTCCTCGAGTCCGCCCGCAGCGCCTTTTCGTCGCACGGCGACGCCATCACCCTCGGCGCCGTGGTGCACGAGGGGCTGTGCCATCCCGAGCCGCTGATTCGCATCCCGCTGGCCATGATGAACCGCCACGGGCTCATCGCCGGCGCGACCGGGACCGGAAAGACCAAGTCGTTGCAGCTCATCGCCGAGCAGCTGGCGAACGCCGGGGTCCCCGTCTTCATGGCCGACGTCAAGGGAGACCTGTCGGGGGTCGCGGTGCCCGGCGAAGCGAACGCCCGGATCGACCAGCGTGCGACCGACACCGGCTACCCGTGGGCCCCGTCGGGCTTTCCGGTGGAGTTCCTCAGCCTCACCGGCACAAACGGCGCGCAGCTTCGCGCCACCGTGTCGTCGTTCGGGCCGCAGCTGCTCGCCAAGGTGCTCGACCTCAACGATACGCAGACCAGCGTGCTGTCGCTCGTCTTCAAGTACTGTGATGACAAGGGGCTCCTGCTGCTCGACCTCGCCGACCTGCGCAGCGTCCTGCAGTACCTGGCCGACGAGGGCGCCGAGGAGCTGAAGTCGTACGGTGGGATGTCGAAGGCGACCGTCGGCGTGCTGCTGCGCGAGATGGTCGAGCTGGAGCAGCAGGGGGCCGACAAGTTCTTCGGCGAGCCGATGTTCGACCTCGACGACCTGCTGCAGGTGGAGCGCGACGGGCGCGGGCTGATCAGCGTGCTCTCGTTGAGCGACGTGCAACAGAAGCCGGCGCTCTTCTCGACGTTCATGTTGTGGATGCTCGCCACGCTGTACAACGAGCTCCCCGAGGTCGGCGACATCGATCGCCCCAAGCTCGTCTTTTTCTTTGACGAGGCGCACCTGCTCTTTGACAACGCCAGCAAGGCGCTGCTGGAGCAGGTCGAACAGGTGGTGCGCCTGATTCGCTCCAAGGGGGTCGGGGTCTTCTTCATCACCCAGTCGCCCAAGGACATTCCCGACACGGTGCTGGCGCAGCTGGGGAACCGGGTGCAGCACGCATTGCGCGCCTTCACCCCCGACGACGAGAAGGCGTTGCGCGCTGCGTCGCGCACCTTCCCCAAGACGGACTACTACGACGTGCAGCAGTCGCTGACGTCCATGGGAATCGGCGAGGCGATGGTCGTCACGCTCACGCCCAAGGGGACCCCGACTCCGCCGTTCGTATCGCGCATGATCCCGCCCCAGTCGCGCATGGGACCGCTGACCGAGGCAGAACTGGCGCAGCGCCTGCGCACGCCGCAGGTGAAGAAGTACGCGACGATGGTGGATCGGGAGAGCGCGCACGAGATCCTGCAGGCGCGCTTCGCGGCAGCGGCGGCCGAGGCGTCCGAGGCGCCGCCAGCTGCACCGCCCCGCGGGCGAAGCGCGGCGAACGCGACGGACGACAGCGTGCTGGGGCAGGTGCTGAACTCGTCGGTCGGCCGGAGCGTGCTGCGCACCGCAGCCGTGGCCGTGACGGGGACGCTGGTGCGCGGGATAATGGGCGCGCTGATGGGCGGAAAGAAGACGACGCGACGACGGTAACGCTCCGCGAGCGCTGAGCGAACGCTCAGGGGACCGGGGCCGGCGTCGCGAAAAAGCTGTTGGCCCGCCATGCCGGTCGCGTCGCACGATTCGCCAGGCGCAACGCAAGATCTGCGTACAACGCGTTGAACGCAGCGGCGGTGTTGAAGTCGATCGGCTGCGACGTATCGTCGCTGGCCTTGTGGTAGTGATCGCGCACCCAGGCCAGCCAGGTCTGCTCCTCCGGCGTCCCCGGGCGATAGCCCACCTTGAAGGCGAGCGCCGGAACTCCCTGGCGAATGAAGCTGTACTGGTCGCTGCGCACGAAGCGGTTCTCCTCGGGCTGCGGATCGGGGAAGACCTCGATCCCGCGCGCCTTCACCACAGCGTCGAGATCGTCGGCCAGGTCCGACTCGTCGTAGCCGTAGGCGAAGACCCCCTTGAGCGGAATCAGCGGGAGGAACATGTCCGTGTTGAGGTCTGCCACGATCGTGCCGCTGGCAAACGAGGGATGGGCGGCGAAGTAGCGTGAACCGAGCAGCCCCTTTTCCTCCCCCGTGACCGCGACGAAGGCCAGCGTGCGCTTGTTGCCGCCGCGCGCCGCCACGAGGCGTGCGGTCTCGATCAACGTTGCCGTGCCCGAGGCGTTGTCCATCGCCCCGTTGAAGATGCTGTCGCTACCGGCTGAAGTCCCGCTGCGCGTGCCGACGTGGTCGCTATGCGCCGTATAGACGACGATCTGGTTGCGCAGCACCGGGTCGGTTCCCGGAAGGACGCCCACCACGTTTGGCGAGGTGAAGTCACGCCGAATCGTCGGCAGCGTGGCACGCAATGAGACGGCCAGCGCCCCGGTTGGAAGTGGCGCACCACGCTTGGCGATTGCCAACACGCTATCCCAGACAATCGTGCTGCCGGCCACCAGGCGCGCGGCGAGTGCCGGACTGGCCGTGGCGAAGATGCGTTGCCCCGACGCATCGTCGAGCGATGCGTCGGCCAGCGCGACCGTGAGTCCCGACCCGGCGCCAGCGTTCCACGCGCTGCCGGTACTGAGGGCGATCGCGCCCACTGCCCCCGCCCGTTGCATCGCGGTCCAGCGCGATCGTGATCCGTGCGCCTGCAACGGCGCCGACAACCCGTTGGGAACTGCGTTCAGGTAGACCACGATCTTTCCGCGCAGATCCAGACCCTTGAGGTCATCCACGCCAGCCTGGGGGAGCGACAGCCCGTAACCAGCGAAGACGAGCGCCCCCTCAACATCGCCAGTCGCGAGTCGCGGTGTGATCCGGGCGTCGCGCCCGAGCGCGAGCGGCTGCCATGCGCCCCCCTCGTTGAACGCGAGCGCACTCTTGTCTTCATCGAGTCGGATGTTGACGAAGCCGACCCGCTGATACCAGCCGTCGGTCCCCCCGGGCGTCAGCCCGGCCAGCTTGAACTGCTCGGCGATGTAGCGCGAGGCGCTTTCGTGTCCCGGGCTCCCGGTGTCGCGCCCCTTGAGCGAGTCGTCGGCCAGCACCTGCACGTGTTGCCACCAGCCGGCGGCCGGATTCTGCGCCGGGCTCGGAGTCGACACGACACTCGTCGCGCGGGTGCATGCAGTGAGCGACGAGGCAGCGACGAGCACAGCCAACAAGGGAGAGCGAATCATGTCGACTCGTGATGGAGCGGAGTGTGTGTGCGGCAGCAGACGGTAGCCCAGCTGTCGGTGGTGTTCTGTTGACGACCAAACGGTGCCCGACACATCGGCCTCGCCGTGTGCCGGGCACCCTGGCCCCTAGTTGCTCACCGCCTTCACCTTCTTGAGCACGTGCTCGCTGAACCACTTGTCCTGCTCCACATCCAGGAAGAGCCGGTGCACCGGCTCAGCGATGCCATGCCCTTCGCGCGGAAAGCGCAGGTACTCGACCGTCTTGCCGAGCTTCTTGAGCAGGCGGTAGTACTCGTCGGCCTGCGGAATGGGCACACGGAGATCGTTCTCGCCATGCGTGATGAGCAACGGCGTGCTGACCTTGGCGGCGTGCTCGATGGGCGACCAGCGCTCGTAGGTCGCCTTGGACGCGCTCGGAAGCCCGCCGAATCCGTACTCCAGCAGGTTCGGGATGTCGGTCTGTCCAAAGAAGGAATACCAGTCCGAGATCCCGGCGTGTCCGATCGCCGCCTTGAAGCGTGGCGTCTGGGTCACGGTCCAGAACGTCATGAAGCCGCCATAGCTCCCCCCCATCACCGCCATCTGCGTGGAGTCGGCGACCCCCATCTTGATCACGTGATCGACCCCCTTCATGATGTCGACGAAGTCCTTGCCGCCCCAATCATTCTGGTTGGCGGCGCCGAAGGCGAGGGTACGGCCGGAACTGCCGCGCGGGTTGCCCTGCAGCACCGCGTAGCCGCGGGCCGCCCAGATCTGGGCGCTGGCGTTCCAGTTGGCGCTGAAGCGCCCGAACGGTCCACCGTGCACCTGGAGGATCATCGGGACCTTCTGCCCGGCCTGGTAGCCTAACGGGTACGTGAGGACCCCCTCAATGGTCCAGTTATCGGCCCCCTTCCAGGTGATCTGCTCGGCCCGCGCCACGTCGAATTCGTCCAGCGCATCATGCTCGGCCAGGATACGCCGCGGCTGCGCGCCGTCGCTCCCCGCGAGGTAGACGATCCCGGGGCTCTCGAGCGTCCCGCCGGTCACCAGCCACTTGCTGCCGTTGGTCGAGGTGGTGAAGTCGGCAAACACGAAGTCCTTCCCGAGCGATACCTCGACCGGCGTGCCACCTGCAGTCGCCACTTTGTACAGCTTGGTGGTGAGCCCCTCGGCCGCGCCGAAGTAGATGGACGAACCGTCGTTGGACCACTCGATGTTGGAGATGGAGTAGTCGAGCGACGATGTCAGGTTGCGCGACGTTCCACCCTGGACGCTGACGACCTTCAGGTCGTACTGATCGGCGGAGCTGTTGCGCAGGTCGCTCGAGGCATAGGCGATCCACTGCCCGTCGGGCGAGAAGACGGGCGCATTGTCCGGACCGACGTTGGTCGTCAGGGCACGCGGTTCGCCTCCATCGGCCGAGACGATGTACAGGTCGCTGTTGTTGCTCCAGTTGGCGTCCCGAATGCCGCGGCCCGTACGGTTCGACGAAAAGGCGACCCACTTGGCGTCCGGCGAGATGGCCGGTCCCTGGTTGTCGGTCATCGCCGGTCGTGAGCTGCTTGCGGGCCTTGGACTGCAAGTCATAGGTCCAAACGTGGGTCCACGTCAGCTTCTTCTCGGCGTAGTAACCGTCGTCCTTTTTCTTGACGCGATCCTCCCACTCCTTCTTGTCTTCGCGGTCGGTTTCCTGCGTGTAGACCAAGCGGCGGCCGTCGGCCGAGAAGGCGCCGGACGTCGCGACGCTGTCACTCTCCACCAGCCGCACCGCCTCGCCTCCCTTGGGCGAGATCACGTACCAGGCATTCTTGTCGCCACGATTGGAGGTGAAGGCGACGCGGCCGTCGGGGAGGAAGCGCGCGTTGGTCTCGCCGCGCGGCGAGTTGGTGAGCTGGAAGGACTGGTTGGACCCCAGGTCGTGTAGCCAGATGTGCGCCGTGGCGGCCCACTCCTTGGTCTCCCGGTCGGTGCGCGTGAAGAGCACCATCTGGCCATCGGGCGACAGCCGATATCCGCCGTAGGTCGGGCGCGCGAGCATGTCGCGCAGCGTGATCTGCTTCTTCTGCTGCGCCTGGGTCGGTGCGGGCAGCGCAAGCGCCAGGCCGGTCACAAGGCACAAGGCGAGCCTGCACGACAGGGCTCGAGAGTCGAAGTGGAACGCGCGACGAGTGCTCATGGCTGTGTGGGGATGGGGATGACTCGCTCCGTGCGGGCCGCAGTGTTGGCAATGGGGACCAAAATACGGCCGGGACGGGGTGCCGGCGAGGGTTTGGTCGGTGGCCGTGCGGCCCGATCCTTCCTCCGCACGCCGGCATTGCGGCCCTCCCTATCGACGGGTGAGCGAAAACGTAAACGACTGCTGCACCAGCTGCCGTACGCTGCGACCACCCGACTCGGCAGGGTCGAAGCGCATGCGCCCGAGGGCCTCACGCACGCTCTGGCCGAACAACGCATGGCTCCCTGCGGAGAGTTGGATGCTTCCCGGTTCCACCCTGCCGAGCGTGTCGACCACGAATCGGGCGACGACCGTGCCTTCGATGCCGGCGCTGGCAAGTTGTGTGGGATACTGCGGGGTCGCGCCGGCGCGGGGCACGACCTCCCGGTCGACGGTGTGGGCACGCATCGGAGCGGCACCCGTCGCCTCGCCCGCGGGTGTCCCGGAGGCACCGCTCACCGCGCTGGCGACCGCGCCCGGCGCTTGCCACGCGGCGCCCAACGACGCCGTTAGTTCAGGAATCGTGATGGGGACGACGGTGAGATCGACGGCCACGTCGACGCTGGGAACCTCGAGCGGCGCGACTGGGGGCGCGTCCCGGATGGACCCGGGCGGCGGTTCCACCTGCCGCACCCTCGCAGACGCTGGCACCGCCTCGTGCTCGGGCTTCACGAAGACGAGGGCTTCCAGCGGCGGTGGCGGTGGGGTGGGACGAGGCGCTGACATGCCGGTGGCGACGACGGTCGTGCCGATGACGAGGGCGTGCACCACGGCGCTCACGAGGACTCCACCGGGCGAACGCTGGCGCAAGGGGCTCGATTCGGGTAGGGTGATATGCATGGGGATTCCTCGGAATGGGACGAAGCGTTTCGCCCGAGCACGCCGCTCGATCGACGGCGGCATGGTGCCGCCCGTGGCGTCACCTCTAACTTCGGCAAGCAGGGTGAGCGGATGATGATCACCGGATTACGTCGTGGTGAAAGGCCCGTGAGATTGCGGTTACTCGCCGCCGTGCTTCTGGCGGGCACCCCGGCGCTGGCGAGCGGACAGGTCGTGCGAGGCGTGGTGCGCGACGTGTCGAGCGGCGCCCCGCTCGCCGGTGTGGTGGTGTCGGTCGAGCGTGCGCCGGTCGGAGATGGCCGTGCCCCGTCCTTGGCCGGTCGCGTCGCGGCCTCCCTCACCAATGAGCGCGGCGAGTTCGAGCTGGCGGCCCCTGCGAGCGCGCGCATTGTCGTCACCGCCAAGCGCATTGGCGTGCGGCAGTACCAGTCGCCCATCCTCACCGTGGGTCCGGGTGAAACGCGCGCGCTCGACATCGGGCTGGAGGGCGTGCAGTACGCGCTCCCCGCGGTCACGATATCGGCCGCCACGCCCTGCGGAACGCGCACCGCCGACCGCGGGCGGATCGCTGCGCTGTGGGCCGAGGCGAGCGCAGCGCTGACGGCCAGCGAACTGTCGCTGCGCGACCGGCTGTTCCGAGCGACGATCACGCGCTATCGGCGCGTGCTCGCACCACGCGCCCTCGCGGTACGCGAGGAGTCGCGCGAGCAGCGGCGCAGCGTCACCGAACACGCCTTCGTCAGCTTTCCCGCCGAATCGCTGGCCGTCATCGGCTATGCGCGCCTGCTGGACGATAGCACGATCGAGCACTTCGCCCCCGATGCGAAGGTCCTGCTATCGAGCGAATTCGTGCGCGACCACTGTTTCGGCCTGGCAACGCCCCGCGAGACCGAGATCGGGATCACGTTCCAGCCTGTGCGGCAGCGGCGCGTGACCGACATCGAGGGGACCATGTGGCTTGACGCGCGCAGCTACGAGCTGCGGCGCGTCGAGTTCCGCTACACCAACTTCCCGCTGCCGGTCGTCGATTCGCGAACCGGTGGCGAGGTCCACTTCTCCCGTCTGGCGACGGGGGCATGGTATGTTTCCCGCTGGTTCATGCGCGTTCCGCAGGTCGAAGAACGGCCGTACGCTTCGGTCGCGCGGGAGGGAACTCGGGCCTCGTCCCAGCGCGCCTACATCGCGTCCTTCAGTGAGTCCGGGGGGCGCGTTGACCCCGTCGACGGCCCCGCGCCGCATGGTGCGCTGGCCACGCTCAACGGCCGCGTCGTGGACAGCACCGGGAAATCGGCGCTGCCCGGGGCTCGAGTCTCGCTGGTCGGAATGCCGGGCACCACCACCACCGCGCTCGACGGTGCCTTCCGCCTCGACTCGCTCCCGCATGGGACCTATACGCTGAGCGTCGACCACCCCGGATACTCGCGTCTGGGACTCACCGCCGTCGAGCAGGAGCTGGAGATCGGCGAGGGGACATCGTCGATCACCCTGCTGCAGGCCATCGGCACGCCGCAGATCCTTCGACAGCTGTGCGGGAGCGAGCACGTTCCCGACTCCAACGTCGTCGTGCGACTCGTCCTCCCTCGGTCGACCGATCGCGACACGGTGCACGACACCGTGCACGACACGATGCCGGGGAGTGCCCTGCACCTCTCGTGGGCGAAGACTCGTGTGATCGGGCCACGCGACGTCCTGTCGCAGACGATGGCCGTCGATCTGGTGATCGACGCGGCGGGCGGTGTGACCGCGTGCGAACTCCCGCCCGCCAAGCTGGTGCGCATCGAGGAGCGGGATCGCGACGGGACGGTCGGGCGGCAATGGGAGGTGCGGACTCCCGAGGCCGGCCTTGTCGTGGTGGAACTGCTGGAATCGCGACGGACCGGGCGGTGAACGCAGGCGCGCCGAGTTGGCGAGGGAGCGGGCACGAACCAGCGAGCGACCCGTGCCGGCGTGCCGACATCGGGCGCGCCTGCCGCAGGCTTCGCGATCCCGTGCGCCTGACGGCGCGCATGCCCTGGGCCCGCGTCCTCGCAATCGGCACGCTGCTGTGCAGCACTGCTTCGTCGCTGGCGCTCGGTCAGGTCGTGCGCGGTCGCGTGACCCAGGAGACGTCGGCGGCGCCGGTGGCGGGGGCACTTATCGAGTTGCTCTTCGCCGACAGCGCCGATGCGCGCGCCGCGTCGGTCCTCAGCGATCCGGCCGGCGGCTTCGAGCTGCGCGCGCCGGGGGGCGGGCGCTATCGGCTGAGCGCCAAGCGCATCGGCGTGCGCCGCTACACCAGCGCGCCATTCCTGGTCGCAGCGGGAGAGACGCGGACACAGGCCATCGTACTCGCCGCCGTCGACTACCGGCTCCCCACGGTGGTGGTGACTGCCAGCGCCATTTGCGCGGTGCGTCCAACCGACCGCGCACGGGTCACGGCCCTGTGGGATGAGGCGCGCACCGCCCTCGACGCCGCGGAAATTTCGCTGCGCGACAAACTCTTCTCCGCCAACGTCACGCGCTACGTGCGCACGCTCGACCCCACGACGCTGCGCGTGATCACCGAGACGCGCAGCGTGGTGCGCGGCGTGGTCGCCGCTCCCTTCAACTCCCTCCCCGCCGACTCGCTGTCGAAGGGGGGATACTGGCGCGAGGAGGCCGGTGGCCGCACGACCTACTACGGACCCGATCCCAGCGTCCTCCTCAGCGACGCCTTCCTCGACGATCACTGCTTTCGTCCGGTTGTCGGCGCGAAGGAACGGGCGGGACTCACCGGACTCGCCTTCGTGCCGACCGCGGGGCGCCGAGTCCCGACGGTGGTTGGCACCCTCTGGCTCGATGCCCAAAGCTATGAGTTGCGCCTGGTGGAGTTCGGCTACGACCGAGTGAGCGCAGGCGTCGACTCGTCGGTGGTGGGAGGCGAACTGCACTTCGCTCGCCTGCCGAACGGGGCATGGCTGGTGCGGCGCTGGTTCCTCCGCGTCCCCGTGAAGGGGCGGTCGAACCAGCCGGTCACGACCGAGGGAAGCTCGCCTTGGGTGCTGCTGCGTCCGACCGAGCCCACGCTCAGCGAAGAGGGGGGAGAGGTCACGACCGACGAGATGCGCCCGCCGGCCCGCCCCGCGTCGATTGACGGCGTGTTGCGCGACAGCACTGGGAGGACACCCATCGCTGGCGCGGTCGTGGGCATCGGTGGCTCATCGCGCGTGAGCACGACCGACGCCCTGGGTCGGTTCGCCTTCGAGGCGCTCCCTCCCGGCCCGGTCGCGCTGGTGGGACACGCGCCGGGGTACGACGCGTTCGGCGTGTCGGCCGCCTCGGCCAACGTGCAGCTGGCGGATGGCGAACGCCGCACCCTCACCCTCACCGCGCTCGACGCGCGGGCGCTCACCCTCCTGCTCTGCGACGGCCGCGCGGCCTCGTGGGGACGTGGCACGGTGCACGCCACCCTGCGCGACCCGGTGACGGGTGCCCCGGTCGCGGGGGCGCGGGTGACCATGCAGTGGCTGAGCACCATCGGTCAGCCGGCGGGAGACTCCGTCGCGCAACGGGTGACGCGGGTCAGCGATGCGCAGGGCCAGGTGACCTTCTGCGAGGTGCCGTCGGACCGTCGGCTCACCCTGCGGGTCGGCCCCGCGAACGGGGGGGCGTTGGCCCGGGTCGAGACGTCCATCGCCGCACGCGCCGTGCGCCACGTCGATGTCACACTCGCAGCCGGTCGCCCTAACGAATGACGGCCCCGGTCGCGAAGTCGAAGAGCGTGACGCGGCGCAGGCGATAGTAGGAGAGCCAATAGCCGCGCAGCGCCTGCAGGTACTGGTCGAGCGCCTGGTTCTTCTCGTTCTGCGCCAGGTAGAGGTTGTCGATCCCGATGCGCCCGATGACATACCGATTGTACGCCACCTCGAATCGCTTGCTGGCGACCGTGTCGGACTTGGCTGCCAGGGCGAGCGAGCGGCGCGACTGCGCCAGCTGCAAGGCGGCGAAGTGCGCATCCTGCATCAGCTGCTCCCGGTCGGCCCGGACGCTGGCCTCCACGCGGTCCTGGTCGGCGCGCGCCGCCTGGACCTCCCGACTGCGCGCCCCCCACTGCACCAGGGGCATCTGCAGGTTGAGCGAGAAGCGCTGCTGGTTGAGCAGGTCGCGATAGGCGGCGTTGACGTCGGGGGCGGTCTGGTTGAGCCCGACGCTGGCCGAGAGTGTGGCCCCGACCCCGTTGTTGAGCCGCGCCTCGTTGATGCGACGCTTGGCCTGCACGTCCTGCAGCTGCGCCTCGATCGGCTGGGCGCGGTTGCGCAGTGCCTGCTGCACCGCGACCGTGGTGTCGGCCTCGAGGTCGGGCACCTCCGACGTGACCACGATGTCGATCGGCGTGTCGCGCCCGGCATTGAGCACGAGGCGGAAGGCGGCCAGAGACCGGTCATACTCCAGCCGTGCGCCATCGACCGAGTTGCGCGCCCGCAGCAGGGCCAGCTCGCTCTGCAGCAGGTCGTTCTCGCCGATCTTGCCGACCTCGTACCGCCCCTTGTTGAGGGTGAACAGCGTGTCGTTCGTGGCCGCGTTCGTGGTCGCGTTCTGCAGGGCGACGCGCGCCCCGAACAGGTCGAAGAAGGCCGTGGTGACCGCGAGTGCGACGTCTTCCCGCGCCTCGAGATACTGGCGGTCGGCCGCGTCGGCGCGCAGCTCCTGCTCGCGTCCATCCCACTTGAACGCATTGGGGCGCATGAGCTGCTGCCGGATGCCGAGCGAGAGGGGCGTCGTGGACCAGTTGCGGAAGTCCTGCTGCCCGCTGACGTCGAGCCGCGCGACCGACGAGGACACGAAGAAGTCACCGCCCGTCAGCGGCAAGCGCTGCGACATCGTGACGTTGACCGACGCATCGGTTTGCTGCTGCGGCCGGAACAGCGTGCTCCCGTCGGGCTGCACCACGGGGGTGATGGCGCGTGTGTAGATGGGAAGGTTGCCGCCTAACGACAGCTGGGGCAGGCGACGGGCGGAGAAGGCGCGGTCCCGTTCACGGGCCGCGTCGCGTGTCCCGGCGGCGACGCGCGCCCGCAGCCCCTGGCGCTGGGCCAGCGCGATCGCCTCGGCCAGCGTCAGCGGTCGGGGCGACTGTGCCGACACGACGGCCGGCCGGGCCGCCAGGGCGGCGATCGCCAGGGTCGCACAGGCCACGGCGTGCGAGCAGAGAGGGCGCACCATCATTCGTACCTCAGGCAGACGACCGGGTCCTGTCGCGCGGCGCGGTGGGCCGGGACGATTCCGAAGACCATCCCCACCGTGAGCGAGACGCCGAACGCGACGACGACGGAGAGCGTGGAGACGACGGTGCGGATCCCGGCGAACTGCTCGATCCCGATCGAGACCCCTCCCCCGACGAGGATCCCGGCCACCCCGCCGGCGACGCTGATCAGCACGGCCTCGCTCAGGAACTGGGCGAGGATGTCCTTCTGCGTCGCCCCCATCGCGCGTCGCACCCCGATCTCGCGGATGCGCTCCAGCACCGACGCCAGCATGATGTTCATGATCCCGATGCCGCCCACGATCAATGAGATCGAGGCGATGGCGCCCAGGACGACATTGAAGATGTTCTTCGTGCGCTGCTCCTGCTTGAGCAGCAACTCCGGCACGGTGATCTCGAAGTCGACAACGCTGTTGTGGCGGCGGGTGAGCATCCGGCGCGCCACGTCCGCGACCGCCGGCACCATCGACGCCTCGCGCACGCGCACGACGATGCGGTCCAGCTGGTGGTAGTTTGTGCGCTCGGCCCGCACCTGCGGACTCTCGGTGTCGCCTTCCCCCTGCGACGGCCCGTTGCTGGCCCGCGCGGCCAGCTCGATCTCGGCCTGCGTCAGCTGCGCCCGGTCGCGAAAGCGCAGGAGCATGGTGCGCAGCGGGACGTACACGTCCATGTTCGCATCGCGGATGCCGAGGCGCTGCGTCGTCTGGTCGCTCACCTGGCGGTCGGCCAGCACCCCAACGACGGTCAGCCAGTTGTCACCCACCTTGATCGGCTTGCCGATCGGGTCCTCGGTCGTGAAGAACCGCGTGCGCACGCCGTGGCCGATGATCGCGACGGGGCGCCCGCTGGCCACCTGGGCAGGCGCGAACCATGTGCCGGCGGCGAGCGCGAGGTTCGTGACCCGGAAGTAGGTCGTGTCGATGCCGACCACCTTGCCCGATCGCCGCCGCCCCTCGCGGGTGATGAGCGTGTTCAGGACCACCTCGGCGCTGGACGACTCGACATCGGGCAGCATGCGCTGGATCGCCTCGGCGTCGCGGAAGGTGAGCCCGGGCGAATACTTCTTCGGCTCCTTCACCCCGTCGTCCTTGGCCTGTTCCTCCTTCTGCTCGATCAACGGCGTGATCACGATGTTGTTGGAGCCAAGCAATCGCATCTGCTCGAGGATCTCCTGCTCGGCCCCCTTGCCGATGGCCAGCATCGCGATGACCGACGCGACCCCGAACAGGATGCCAAGCGACGTGAGACCCGCACGCAGCTTGTTGTGGCCGACCGCTTCCAGCGCCGTGCGCATGCTGAAGGAGGCGTGCCCGGCGATCTGGTGCCGGGCCTCGCCCCACGTGTCGAATCCGAGTGGCACGGGGGTCAGCCCTTGCGCGGCGCGACCGGCGGGCGGGCGCCAGCGGCGTTCGACGTCGCGTTGGTTGTGGCGGAGTCGCGGCGCGCCGAATCGGGACGCACGGGAATCGGTTGTGCCGGTCGGGCGCTGTCGCCACCGCGGGTCGGCGCCACGTCACCCGAACCCGGGAGGCGCACCGTCTCGATGCTTCGCATCTCGGCGGACGGCGGCGACAGCAGCAGGCGCATCCCTTCGGTCACCCCGCGCGTGATGACCACCTCGTCGTCGTTCATCGCGCCTGTCTCGACCTCGAGCCGCCGAACCCCACTCCCGGCGCGTTCGTGGACGTAGGACACGCCGTCCTCGTTCACCACTGCCTCGAGCGGCACGAAGAGCACATCCTTGAGCACCAGCGTCTCGACGGCATTGCTCGTCGTCATGCCCGGACGCAGCGTGGTGTCGGCATCCTGGACGAGCACCTTGACCTCGAACACCTTCGCGTCGGCGTTAGGGCGCTGTTCGCCCACGTTGGCAACACTTTCCACCTTGCCCTGGATTCGCTTGCTCGGATCGGCGTCCAGCGAAATCACGACCGGTTGACCTGCGGAAATCTTCCGGACGTCGATCTCGTTGACGTAGGTGATCGATTCCATCTGCGTCAGGTCGGGGAGGGTGGCGACGGTGGGATCCCACGGATTGATCTGTGATCCCGCCGTCTTCTTGCGGCCGTTCCACTCCTTGACGTAGATGACCATGCCCGAGGTTGGCGCCTTGATGGTGAAGCCGGCCATGACGTCGCGCACGATGCCCAGGCGGTTGCGCTGGCGATCCTGGTCGGCGCCGACTTCGCGCATCTTGGCCTGGGCCTGCTCGGTCTTGGTCTTGTAGTCCACCTTGGCCTGCGCGAGCGCGCGCGTCGCCTTCTCGAGGTCGATCTCGGCCTGGCGCTTGACGGTCGGGGCTTCGTAGACGGACTGCTCCTGGGCCAGCCGCTTCTCTTCCAGCTGCAACTCCATGGTGCGCATCTCCTCGCGCGCCTTGGAAAGGTTGAGCGTGGAGTCGAGCATTGCCTGCTCATACTGCGCCTCGGCCTTGGTCAGGGCGAGCGCGACCTCGGCCATCTTCGCCGCCAGCGACGAACGGTCGAGTTCGGCCACCACGTCCCCCTCCTTCACCACCGTTCCCTCGGGGACGATGGTGGAGATCTTCATCTGGTAGGCTTCGGCCTGTTGCGCGTTGGCCGGTCCCTGGATCTGCACGAACTTCCGGGCACGCAGCTCACCCGCGGTGGTGACGATCGAGGCGAAGTCGCCGCGCGTGACCGTCGCAACGATGGAGGGATTGTCGGAGCCCGCGTCGCGCGCCAGGAGCCACGCGCCCGGTACGACGATGGCCAGCGCGACCGAGGCAAGCACGATCCAGCGATTGCGGGACGATGGCATGGGCCAGCACTCTATCGGTTGGGTTCCTGCTACAATGCACGCGACAGTCCCGCCGAGGCTAGAGTCGGCAGATTAGGACTGCGTTACGAAGCGTCCCTTGTCTTTCTGGGACCTGCCGGACTTGGACACGCGAACCACTCGAAGGGTTGGCATCCCCAGCCGGACACCTGGGTGGGAGAAACGGCAGGTGTCGCGTGGTGCGCCGGTTCACGATGGCCCGGGAGACGTCTGCGCCGACGGGGCCAGCTCGATTCGTATGCGTTGTGCCCCGTGCCACAGCACGAGGCGTCCCAGTTCGGGCAGCAGCTCATGCCCCGACGTCAGCGTGAGCATGTGATTACCCGCCAGCTGCCCCACCTTGCTCGCAAAGCACGTGCTGCCATACGGAAACAGGATCTCGGTTTCGCTGGCGGCGGCCTGGTAGAAGAGGATGTCGCCGCGCGAGGGATGGCTGGTAGCGTTCTCCACCGGGACGCCGAGGCTCAGGTCGCCAAGGGGCGACCATCCCGCCTCACCGCTCCATCGCGCCTGGATCAGCTCCCCCTCGAACGGCAGCTGGCTCCTGAAGGCGGCGCACGTTGCCGGCGCCCGCTCGTCTTCGAAGCGCGCGGTGAAGCGAAGCGGACCGACCTGGATCACGACCTCGTTCATGGGACTCGAATCTCCAGCGTGCGTCCGGCCCACTGCCCCGGCGTGACCCCACGCAGGCGCGTGCGCGCCACGCCCGACGGGGAGGGTGCCACCACCTCGATGTCCACGGCGTCGGGTGACGGGAGCGTCACCAGCAGCGCGGCATCGTTCTGCGCATCGTAGCCCGAGCCCCCATCGACGAGCCACGCAGCGAGCGGCGTCCCGCCGCGCGACACGAGCACGGTAGCGCCAGCACGCGTCGCCCGACCACGCGCGTCGAGGATGCGCACGCGCAGCGAGCGGGCGCGAGCGGCCGCGTCCAGGTCGTTGCGCAGCAGCAGGTGCATCCCCGTCGGCTGTACGCCGGTGAGCGCCAGGTCGGCATCGCCATCGCCGTCATAGTCGTGCCACTGCACGCCGTGATCCGACTCGAGCGCACGAATGCCGTCCGGTGTCACGTCCTCGAAGCGGGAGCCCGTGTTGCGCAGGAGATAGTCGCGATACGACGTCCCGCCGGTGACGGTCCCGTTCAGGTACAGGTCGATGCGTCCGTCGTTGTCGAAGTCGGCCAGCGCGCAGCTGTCGAAGCGGCCGTCCATGTCCAGTCCCCAGGCCGCGCCGACGTCCTCGAATCGCCCGCCGCCACGATTGAGCAGCACGCCATTTCGTCCGTAGTTGGCCGTCACGAGGTCGAGCCGTCCGTCGCCATTCACGTCGGCGGCGCACGAACGGACCGTGCCATTGGACTTGTCGTTCGGCGTCCGCCCTCCCCAGGCGACCCCCGCCGCCTCGGCCACGTCGGTGAAGCGCGCGCCATCGTTGCGCCAGAGGGCGTTGGCGTCGCCGTCCATGTTCCCCTGGTACAGGTCCAGGTCGCCGTCGCCATCCATGTCGAACCAGACGCCGCCGACACTCTTGCGTGGATCGGCCAGGCCTAACGCCGGTGCGACATCGAGAAAGCGCCCGTCGTCGTTGCGCAGCAGCACGTTGGGCTTGTCGCGAAACGCCACGTACAGGTCCAGGTCGCCGTCGCCGTCGACGTCGACAAACGCCGGCTGCCGCACGGCGCCCGAGTCGATGGCCACGCCGGCGGCGCGCGTGACGTCGGTGAATCGGCCACCGTCGTTGCGATACAGGCGCAGCACCCCGCCCTGCCCTGGCGTGAAGCCCACCAGCAGGTCGGGGTCGCCATCGGCGTCGTAGTCCCCCCAAGCCGCGGCGCGGGTAGGACGGGCGTCGGCGACTCCGGCGGCAGCCGCGACGTCGTCGAACACCCCATTCGTATAACGATACAGCCGGTTCGCCGCGCCGTTGAAGCCGACGAACAGGTCGGCGTCGCCGTCCCCGTCGAAGTCACCCCACGCATTGGTGAAGCTCCCGCCGGCGGCGAACAGCTCCGGCTGTACCGGGGTGAAGGGCGGCGCCTGCATCCACCAGGCGCCGAAGGCGACGACGGCGGTCGCGAGGAGTGGCCAGCGCGGCACGATCATGGACAGCGGGGTGAGATGTTCACGTCAGGATCGACGCGTAGGTGGCCTCATCGAATCCGACAATCAGCGTGCGTCCGCGACGAAACGCGGGAGCCCGCAGTGTGCCGAACGGGCCGAGAATCGCCGCCAGCACGTCGGCCTTGGGCGTCTTGTCCTTCTTCACCTTCAGGTGCACGACGTGCTTCCCCTTCATGGCATAGACCTCGTCGATCCCCGTCAGGATCGCCTCCACCCCATCCGCGTCATAGCGCACCTTCTTCGCGTTCACGACCTCGCCTAACGCGACCTGCTTTCGTCCCAGGAACTCCTGGGTCTTGGCGCAGGTGTTTCAACCAGGGCGCAGGTAGCTCCAGTCCATCTTCGGCATGTATTCCTCGGGATGCGGCGTGTAGCGTGAGCGCCGACTGGCGCGGCAATCAACGGGAGCAGCGATCAACGGGAGCAGCGATCAACAGGAGCAGCGATCAACAGGAGCAGCGATCAACAGGAGCGGCATCAGCGGGAGCGGCGTGCCGGCGGGAATCGCACCGTGGGCGGGGCCCACGACAGGGAATCGCCGAGCAGTCCCTCGCCGGGGCTGACCACTTCCAACCGCTCCGGGATCACCTCGTACAGCGTGGCAGAACGTTCGCGGTCAGGGTAGAACGGGGTCCAGGCCTCGTGCCAGCGCCGGGCCCTGTCGTCGGCATTCGTCACCACCCGCGCTCGCCCATACAACGTCGCATACCGCTGCGCCGTTGCATCGAAGTAGTACAGCGCGACGCGTGGATCGGCGGCGAGTTGGCGCACCTTGCGCGTACGCGGATTGGTCACGAAGCGCACGACCATCAGCGAGTCCGGTGGCGCTGGATCGATCGTGCGGGCGACGGGGCCGGCGGAGGCATCCCTCGTCACCAGCGCACAGTAGCGCGCCACCCGCATGATGTCGCGTGCCACGCGCAACGCGGTGGCACGGGCGGCCGAATCGAGCGGCGTGCCTTGCAGCTCCCGGGCAGGCGACGCCGCGCGAGCCTGCGCCGGCAGCACGCGTGCGGCGAGCACCATCAGGACGAGCGTACCGACACGCAGCGCGGACCCCGAACGTGGCATGACGGACCTTATCTCGCCCGCAACCGCGGCGGAAGGCGTCGCGCGCGGGGGAGACTCGAGCCGCGGCACGCGCGTGCTCGCGCGCCGGCGCTCAGGCGACCTCCGCTTCCGCCTCGATCTCCACGAGGTACTCGCTCCCCACCAACTCGGCGCGCACCAGCGTGTTGGCCGGCAGGATGTGCCCGAAACGCTCGCCATGGGCGCCCGCGACCGCTTCCCAGTCGGCCATCTCCTTCACGAAGACCCGCGTCCGCACGACGTCCTCCAACCGGGCGCCGAGCGAACGAATCGCCCCCTCGATCTTGTCGATCACGAAGTGCGCCTGGGCCGCCGCATCGGTCCCGCCGATCTGCCGGTCGCCGTGGGTCGCCGTGGTGCCGGAGACGAGCACACGGTTGCCACGACGCACGGCGCGCGAGTAGCCGAACGTGCGCTCCCACGATGTCCCGCTCAGGCACGTACGGCGCCCGTCGCTCCCCTCCACGACCTGATAGGGTGAGGGGAAGTCCTCGAGATGATGACTGAGATCGCCCGACGCGGTCAGGTACGGCGGCTTGCGATACTCGTCGCCGCAGTCACCCGGGATGTCGGCCAGGGCCGCGGTCGCGGCCTCGATCGCCCGGCGGTCCGACGACGTCAGCGAGAACGAGAAGAGCCGGCGATTGTCGTGCACGTGGGCGCTCACACCGAGTCGGGCGCCGATGATCACTCCGGCGACCGCTGGCTGCTCGAGGATGAAGCGACTGGCGACGTTGGCGACCGACACCCCATGACGGGTCGCCACCTCGTAGAGCGCCTGCAGCAGGCGCTGGAGCGCCGCCCACCCGCCGGCGGCACGAATGAAGCGCCCGTACTTCATCTGTGACCATGTGTCCAACCGCTCCCAGTCCGGCTCCCGCTTGCCTAACCAGCGCTCGGTGAGCCATCCCCCCTGCACGGTGCCGTAGGCGAGCAGCTTCACCCCGTATTGCACGCAGAGGGCGGTCATCGGGCCCGCCGCACGGCGATCGATGAGCGAGTAGCTCACCTGGTTCGACACGATCGGAATGCCGCTGGCGACGGCGATGCGCAGGTGGGCCGTGTCGAAATTGGTGAGGCCGATGTGGCGGATCAGCCCCTCGCCTCGCAGCTCGTCGAGGTAGAAGAGCGCGTCCAGCCAGCGGGGATCGGCGAAGTTCCACGCATGGAACTGCATGAGGTCGATCGTGCGTCCCTGCAGGCGATCGAGGGCCCGTTCCACCGCCGCGCGCACGTCGTCGCGCGATACGGGGCCGGGCTTCGGGACCCACTTGGTGAACAACTGCACGTCTCCCGCATCCTCGTGCGTCGCCCGAAAGCGACCGGCCACCACCTCGGCCGAGCCGTAGTGATCGGCCATGTCGAAGGTGGTGAAGCCAGCCTCGACGTACGGGGCCATCGCGGCAGCGGTCGCGTCGAGGTCGAGCTGCCGGCCGTCACGCTCCATGTCGGCGATCTGCCAGAGCCCGGTGAGCGCGCGGCAGATGGAGAGCCCGGGGGCCAGTTCGGTGCGTTCGACGGCTGCCTTCATGCGCTGCAACTCTCGGGGTGACGGGAACGTGCCACGAAGTCTCACGGATGGTGCGTGCGCCCCGCCTCCCGGCGGCCGGCGCGCATGCCTGGCGATCAGTCGGCCATGCCGGGCGGGGTGAAGCGGCCATCGACCGCCAGCCAGCCACCGTCGACAAACAGTACCGTGCCGGTGACGTAGCTCGCAGCATCGGACAGGAGGAACACGGTCGGCCAGGCCATCTCGTCGGGGGTGGCCCACCGCTGCAACGCGCTCCTGGCGGCATAGGCGGCGTACCACTCGGCGTTCGCCTTGATCGGGGCGGTGAGCGGCGTCTCCACCACCCCGGGCCCCACGGCGTTCACCCGCACCCCGAACGGCGCGAATTCGGCGGCCGCCGTTTTCGCCATCTGCACGATCGCCGCCTTGGTCGCGGCATACACGGCCTGCCCGGGCTCGACAATCTGCGACCGGATGGACGAGAAGAGGACGATGCTCCCGGACCGTTGCGCGGTGAGGATGCGCCCCGCCGCCTGCAGCACGTTGAAGTTCCCCTTCACGTTCACGCGCAGCACCCGGTCCAGTTCGTCTTCCTTGTAGTTGAGGATCGGCTTTCGGACGTTGATGCTCGGCGTGCACACGACGGCGTCGAGGCGTCGCATACGCATGCGCGCCTCGTCGAGCGCCGCATGAGTCGCGGTGGCATCGACGATGTCCACCTGCTGCGCGTGCGCGGCGCGCCCTGCCTCGCCGATCGATTCCGCCACCCGCTGTGCGTCGTCGCCCTTGATGTCCAGGCAGGCCACGCTTGCCCCCTGGCGCGCACAGGCGCGCGCCACCGCCTCGCCGATCCCCGACCCCGCTCCCACCACCACGACGCCGCGCCCATCCAGCCGGAACATGTCGCCCGTCATGCCGTCCCCGATTGGTTCATGTGTATGTCCCTTCCGCCTGGTCCCGTCCCACGCCATCCCGCAGGACGATGTGCGCGACCGTCGCCACCGCCACCGACGTCAGGACGCCGGCCAGCGCCGGCGTGATCCCGCGCAATCCCCCGGCGCCTACGGTCAGCTGCAGCGACAGCATAACGAGCAACCCACCGCCGATGGCCGCCAACGCCTCGGTGGCGCGGAACCGCCGCACGAACAGCCCCGCCAGCACCGGCACGAACAGGCAGACACCGAGCACGCTGTAAAAAAAAGACAGCGTCCCGATAATGGTCTGGGCCACCAGCGCCAGCAGGACGCCCAGCACTCCGCCGGCCACCGCCGCCCCGCGCGCCACCCGCAGGACCTGCGCGTCGGTCGCGGCCGGGCGCACGAAGCGGCGATACAGGTCCTGCGACAGCGACGTGGCGAGCATGAACAAGATGGCGTCGGCGGTGCTCACCTCGGCAGAAAAGAGCGCCGCCAGCCCCAGGGCCCCCACCACCACCGGGACATCGTACATCAGCAGGGTGGGGAGCGCCAACTCGTGGCTCGCCAACCCGGGATGCAGCGCGCGCGCGATGATCCCCACCAGCGGCGGCACGCAGGCGAAGCCCAGCAGCACCACCGCGTTCGCCCCCGTCCCCCACCGCACCGCGCGGTCGTCGCGGGCGCCAAAAATCTTCTGCAGCAACCCGGGCGAGATGATGAACGCCGGCCCCAGCAAGGCGAGGTACTTCCACCCCGAGGCCCCATTCTGCCAGAAATTCCAGAAGCCGTCGCCGGGGGGCGGGGCGGTCGCGCTCCCGGCCTCGACCAGCGCCACGACTCCGGCCCACCCGCCGGCCGTACCCAGCGCCACCGGGACCGCCACGGCGAACCCCGCCAGCAGCACGGTCAGTTGCAACAGGTTCACCCAAGCGCTTGACAGCAACCCGCCGGCCGCAAAGTAGGCCGTCATCACCACGCCACCCAGCACGCACCCCGCCCACTTCGGCAGGCCGGCCACCACGGTGAGCAACGTGGACATCGCGATCAGCTGCCCGGCAAGGATCGCCAGCGTCCCGAACCAGAGCAGGAGGGCCACGATCACGCGCACGGATGTCGAATACCGCTGCTCGAGATAATCTCCAACGGTCTTGAGCCCGCGCGCCGCCGCCTCGCGCCGCATCCACGGTCCGACCCAGAAGGCCTGCACCAACGACCCGATGGCTGCGGCCCCCACCCACCACCAGGCCGCGACTCCATCCCGATACCCCAGCCCGGCCGCGCCCACGGTGGACCCCGCCCCCACGTTGGCGGCCAGCAGGGTGGCAAACAGGAGTCCGGGCCCCAGCCCCCGCGACGCGACGAAGAAGCCCTCGGTGCTCGTCACCCGGCGCCCGACAAAGGCGCCGACGGCGATCAGCAGCGCCGAGTAGCCGAGCAGGAGCGGCAGGTGGTAGGTCACCGGGTGCGGGCCGTGTGCCTAACGCCCGGGCATCAGGTCCTGCACCGACGGATAGCCCGGCAGGCCTCGCGCCGCACGGACGGCCCGGACGATCGCCTCGGCCATCACGTCGGCCGCGAGCGCCCCGATAGTGGTCACTTCAGCCGGCTCGGCGCGCTCCCCGGTCGCCAGCGAGAAGATCGTGTCGCCGTCCCC
Source organism: Gemmatimonadota bacterium (assembly GCA_016704465.1). Lineage (GTDB taxonomy): Bacteria > Gemmatimonadota > Gemmatimonadetes > Gemmatimonadales > Gemmatimonadaceae > SCN-70-22. The sequence goes on from JADJAD010000001.1 coordinate 489,123, forward strand.
CATCGTATGGGCCGGCGAAATGGCTCGTGCCATTCCGTCGTGCGCCATTTGCGCGACCTTCTTGGCCTGCGCCTTGGTCAGCGTCGCATTCGTCGCGACCACGCCGATCGTCGTGTTCTCCCCCGATCGCGCCGCCGGCCGAGTCGCCCCGCTCCGGATCAGGCGGCGCGCATCGGCCAGTGAGCGGCCGTCCTCGCCGCGCACACCGGCCACCACCGCCCCGGTCGCCTGGTCGATCACGTCGCCCACCGCATTGACCACGACGATCGCCGAGATGGTCAACCCGTCGGGGAGGGTGATCGACGCCGTCCCCACCCCCCCCTTCATGGCCCGGGCTCCGCCGAACAGCTTGCCGACCGTCGCCCCGGCACCCGCGCCGATGCTCCCCTCGGCCACCGCCCCCGACGTCGCGCCTTGCGACGCGCGGTATCCGCACTCCGCGCCGGGACGGACCTTCGGATCACCGATCCCGAGGTCGTAGATCACCGCCGCCGGGACGATCGGGACGCGCACGACCCGCATGTCGAAGCCGATGTTCTGCTCTTCCAGGTAGCGCATCACGCCGCCGGCGGCGTCGAGTCCGAAGGCGCTCCCTCCCGTCAGCAGGATGCCGTGCACCACCGACACGGTGTTGACCGGATCGAGCAGGTCGGTCTCGCGGGTCCCCGGCGCCGAGCCGCGCACATCCACGCCAGCCACCGCCCCCTGCGGGGCGAGGATCACGGTGCAACCGGTAGGACGCTCGGCTAGCGTAAAATGCCCCACCCGAAGGCCGGCCACGGCGGTGAGCCCGCCCGCGGTCGACGGGGCAGCCGCCAGCGGAGCGCTCTGCGCCCGCGACGCTCCGGGCACACAGGCCGCGCACCAGAATACCGACGACAGCGCCAGCGGGCACCACAGTCGTATCGTGCTTCGCGTGCCGCCTGGTTGCGGCTGCGACTTGGCGTTCAGCATGATGTCTCCAGTCCCCCGCGAGCTTCTATCGCGGACGGCCGACTTCGTGTATTCGTGGCATGCGCCGTTTGCTGCCCGTGCGCCACCCGTGCGCCATCCGTTTGCGAGGTGGGCGGATCGCCGCGGTCTCACCAGTTCGATCGAGCAAGATGGGCAAACCTACCGTAAGGGAGTCGGTGCTGCGAGCCGTGGACATGGCCCGCGACGAGATCGTCGCCCTCACCCAGGCGCTCATTCGCGTTCCGACGGTGAACCCGCCCGGCGACGCGTATGAACCGTGCGCGCGGTTACTGGGGGACACCTTGGCGGGGATGGGCTTCGAGGTCGAGTATTTCACCGCCACCGGACGCCCGGAACACTCGGCGACCCATCCCCGTGTCAATGTGGTCGGCCGACGGCGGGGTCGCGTAGACCGTCCCTGCGTGCACCTCAACGGGCACCTCGATGTCGTCCCGGTCGGGACCGGGTGGACGTGCGACCCGTTCGGCGGGGAGGTGCGCGACGGACGCATCTACGGCCGGGGCGCCTCCGACATGAAGGCGGGGATCGCCGCCGCGGTCTTTGCCGCCGAGTGTATCCGGCGCGCCGGCGTCGAGCTCGAGGGGACGGTGGAGATCAGCGGGACCGCCGACGAGGAGAGCGGCGGGTGGGCTGGTGTCGCCCACCTGGCCGAGATCGGGTGCCTGACGTCGCGATCGGTCGACTTCGTCATCATTCCGGAGCCGCTGGAGGTGGATCGCATCTGTGTCGGGCACCGCGGGGTGTACTGGTTCGAGGTCACCGCGCACGGGCGCATCGCCCACGGCAGCATGCCATTCCTCGGCGCCAGCGCGATCGAGCACATGGGCGAACTGCTGCACGACATCCGCGCACGCTTGCAGCCGGTACTGGCCAGCCGCGTGACGGCAATGCCGGTCGTCCCCCCCGGAGCCCGGCATGCAACACTCAACATCAACAGCATCACCGGCGGGCAAGGGGGCTTCGCAGTGCAGACCCCCTGCGTGGCCCACGTATGCAGCGCCACCTTCGATCGCCGCTTCCTCGAGGAGGAGCCGCTCGACCAGGTACAGGGTGAGATCGCCGACCTGCTGGCCGAGGTGGAGCGTCGCGTTCCGGAAGCGCGCTTCACCCTGCGCGACCTGATGCTCGTCCCCCCTGTGCGCACCCCCGAGGGCTCGCCGCTGGTCGCATCATTGACCCGCGGCATCCACGATGTGGTCGGGCGCGAGGCCGCGATCGTCGCATCGCCCGGGACCTACGATCACAAGCACGTCACGCGGATCGGCGGCATTCACCACTGCGTGGCCTACGGCCCGGGGCGATTGGAACTGTCTCACCAGCCTGACGAGTGGTGCGATGTCGACGATATGGTGCGCGCGACGCAGGTCATCGCCCTGACGCTGGTGGAACTGCTCGGCACGTCACGTTAGGCGAGACAGCCGCCGCCGACGTAGGACACCAGAGACGCACTTCTTCGTTGGTTCGCACCAATGATATTGCGCGATGGTGTCGCTGGTTCCGGGCGATGCGCTGCCGATACTCGGGAGCATGTGCGCGTGCGCGCACCCGCCGTGAGTGCCTGCACACCTCGCCCCGCATGTCATCGTCCTCGCTGTCCCCATCGTTCGCGCTGGTCTTCGTCGCGCTGGCGATCGCCGCCGCCGCCGCCGCATCGCCCGCGGTCGCTGCGCGGGGTCGTCGGGTGCTGCGAGTGTGGCGTCGCGTCGCACCGACGTGGAGCTGGGGCCTCGGTGGCGAGGCGTCACTCGGCGCCATGTGCCGCGCCATGTGCCGCGCCATGGGCGACGCACTCGTGGCCTTCGATGACGGCGGGACTATCATCTGGGCCAATCCGGCTGCCGAGCAGATGTTCGCAGCGCCACCGGGCGGACTCGCCGGCTTGCCCCTCCACGACCTCCTTCCCACTTTCGAGCGTGACGCGCTGTCCCGTGACGCGATGTCCCGTGACGCGATTTCCCGTGACGCGCAGGCAGGGGACGCGCGTGCTGGTCAGGAGAGCTCCGGACGTCTCACGTCACGCGAGCTGCCTGCCCGGCGCACGACGGGCGACGAAATCATCGTGGAGCTCGTCGTATCGGCCACGCGCAGTCGGGGGCGCACGCTCTTCAGCGGCGTGCTCCGCGACATTACGGCCCGGCTGGCAGGGGAACGCCACCTGTTGCAGCAGCTGCACGACGCGCGGGCGGTGAACAGCAGGTCGGTGGCCGAGGCCGAGCGCCTGACGGCCGCCCGTGACAACGCCGAGCAGGCGGCACGTGCCATGGGCGACTTCCTGACCACCATGAGTCACGAGTTGCAGGCACCGATGAGCGGGGTGATGGGGATGGCACAACAACTCCTGCACACGGCCCTGAGCGATGAACAGACCCGGCGCGTCCAGAGCCTCAAGCGATCGGGCGAGTCGCTCCTGCGCATCATCGATGACGTCCTCGACTTCTCCAGCATCGAAGCGGGGCGCCTGCGCATCGACTGGAAACCGTTCGACCTCATGGTCCTGCTGGAGGAGGTGCGCGAGGCGGTCGCTCCGGCCGCGGAGATCGTCGGACTGTCACTCACGCTGGAGGTCGATGCCAAGTGCCCGCGATGGGTCCTGGGCGATGGAGGTCGCATCCGGCAGGTCCTGCTCAATCTGGCATGGAACGCCATCAAGTTCACCGACCAGGGGCGCGTAACGATCACGGCACGGCCTCGCCCCGGCCCGGATGAGCAAACCATAGTCCTGGAAGTCATGGACACCGGCGTCGGGATGTCGGAGCAGACGGTCGCCGCGCTGTTCTCGCCGTTCGTGTTCGTCGACGGGTCGGCCACGCGACGGCACGGCGGTGCCGGGCTGGGGCTGGTGATCTCGATGCGGCTGGCGGAGATGATGGACGGAACGCTCTCCGTCACGAGCGCGCTCGGCGTCGGCTCGCAGTTCACCCTCGCGCTCCCGCTTCCGGCCACGACGCCCCCGGTGCCGATCGCGCTCGCGGCGCCGGCGCTGGATGTGCACTGGCTGCGCGAGGTGTCGCCCGCCGCCCACGGGCTGCGCGTACCGCACGTGCTCGTGGCGGAGGACAACCTGATCAATCAGATGCTGGCGGTATCGCTGCTCGCCCATCTCGGCTGCACGGTCGATGTTGCCACCGACGGCCGGGACGCGGTGCGTCGATGGAGCGAGGGGACGTACGACCTCATCCTGATGGATTGCCAGATGCCGGAGATGGATGGGCTCGAGGCGACGCGGATCATCCGTGCGGCGGAACGTGCGGCGGAGCGCGGCGCGCCCCGGATCCCGATCATCGCGCTGACCACCAACGCGACGGCCGACGACGTCGCTGCCTGCCTGCAGGCCGGGATGGACGAGCACCTTCCCAAGCCCGCGACCGAGCGGGCGCTGGCCGAGGTGCTCGCCCACTATCGACCCGCCCTCAACGAGGGGCAGCGGGGACGATGCACTGCGGAAGGCGCGCCAGCGATCCGATCTCGGCCACCGGCGCCTGGGTGCCCGGCGACCGCTCCAGCCCCAGCCGATTGTGCCAGATGACGGGCATCCCCACCCCGGATGCCCCCGGGATGTCGGCCGGCGACCCGGCAACGAACAGGACGCGCGACGGCGGCAGGGCCAACTGCTCGAGGGCGCGCTGGTACGGTCTCGCATCCGGCTTGTAGGCTCCCGCCTGCTCGGCTGCGATCACCACGTCCATGCGGTGTCCCAATCGGCGCACCGCCCGTCCGGCGAGCGCCGTCGAGCAGTTGGTCACCACCCCCAGACGCAGCGTCCCGGGGAGCGCCGTCCACAGCGCAGGCACCTCCGGCCACGGCTGCATGCCGTCCCACGTGTCGACCAGCGTCTGCGCGGCGATGGCCGGCAGTCCCGCCTCGCGCGCTGAGTCCTGCAGCACGTCCTCGTACGGGCGATAGGCACCCGCCGCGTAGGTGAGCGCGAGGTAGCGCATCCGCCAACGTCGCCCGTCGACCTCGCTCCCGGCGGCCGCGTTCCACAACGACCAGGAGTCGAGCAGTGCGGTGAGCAGGTCGAACAGGATGGCATCGACCGGCAGCGGGATGGTTGGCAGTGGCGCTGACGACAGCACGGGTGATGAGGTGGGTGATGACGGTGGTGACGGGTTGCGCCGGGTCACGATGACTCGAGGAAACGGGGAACGGTCGGGTGCTGCGAGGCAGGGGTCCGGGCCGAACGAAAGCGCGCGGGACGTGATGCGGAAAGGGGCGCTATTCCGGCCAGCTGGTCCACTCGTGCACGGGGCGCCCCGTGAGCGAGCGCTCGATGTACCCTTCCATCATGCACCCCAGGGCCTCGCGCCGGGGCAGGTCGGCCGGGCAGCCATCCAGGGCCGCCCGCTGCCAGCGCGCCCCGGTCTGCCCGTTCTCCACGCGACCCTCGATCACCGCCAGCAGGCGGCGGACCTCGGCGGGGTCCACGCCTAACGACTCCAGGCCGCGCGCCGCCTCGGGCAGGAACCGGGCAATCAGGGCACGCGCCGACACCGGCATCGGCGACGGCGCCACCTCTGCCGGCCACAGCAGGCGCGCGTCCAGTCCGTGCTGGGCGGCACGGTAGAAGTTCCATTCCGCGTACTCGAACGGGAAGGCGGGGAGGATGCGGTCGACTTCCTCGCGGATCGCGATCGTCAGCCCGACGAGGAAGGCGGCGTTGGCCGCCATGTCGATCGGCGTGGGACCGGCCGGGAGCGCCCGCATCTCGATGCGCAGGTGCCCGGCGTCGTGCGGATCGTAGACCGCCCGGTTCCAGCGCCACACCGTCCCCTGCTGCACGCGCAATTCCTGCAGCTTGGGCGAGCCACCGCCCGCTGCGACGGCAACCGAATCCTCGTCGGTGGCCAAGGGGAAGATCGGCTGGAAGAGCGCGGCCGACTCGGCGAACAGTTCGTAGGCGCTCTCGCGGACCCACCCGTGCCCGAAGCTCACGCGCGCCGGTGGGCGCCAGAAGTTTTCCACCAGGTCGCGCACGTCGAGTGCCTGCTTGAAGAGCGCCACCCGGGTCTCCTCCCACAGGCGATGCTCGCAGAAGACCGGCGAGTTTCCGCTGATTGCCAGCACGATCGGCGTTGCCAGCTGGACCGCGTTGTACGTGGCGGCGAACTCGCGCGGCGAGACGCGCAGGTGCACCTGGAACGAGGTGTTGGCCCCCTCTATGGTGATGTCGTCACCCGCCATCTGCAACGGGTCGGCGCCGTCAATGCGGATGGGGAACGGGGTCGAGCGGGCGCGCCGCAGGCCGTTGGAGAGGGCGCGGTAGCGCGGGAAGTCGGTCAGCGCGCTGCGCGACACATCGTCCGGGGTCAGCGTCGGCAGGATTCCGACGGAGATGACCCGGGCGTCGAAGCCCCGAGCCGTGACGTTGATCGCCGCCAGCGCCCGCGTCAGCTCCTGCTCGAGCGCGGTGAAGGGCATCCCCTTTGCCGCAACCGGCGTCAGGTTGTACTCGAGGTTGAACTTGTTGAGCTCGAGCGTGAGCTGCGGGTCAAGGTGCTGGCTCAGGATCTCGAGATTGACCCCCTTGGCCCGTCCGCCCTCGTCGACGATGCACAGTTCCAGCTCGGCCCCCAGGGTCGTCGCCCCCTCACCAAAGCCAGGACGCGCCAGAACCAGCCGCAGCGCCGCCAGGTTCTCGCGCAGCCGCGTCTGGAAGTGCGCAAACTCGTCGTTCGTGAACGCCTCGCGATCGATGCCTTGAGCCATGACACATGGTCGGGCATCATCGGCGCGGAGGACAGGAGAAAATCCCTGAATCAGCGCGGGGGATTCCGCCACGACGCTGTGGCGGCCTCGTCAGGACTCAGGGCGCGAGCGTGTAGTGACCGTGGATGCACAGCCAGCGTCCGTTCTCCTTGACGAAGATGCGGGTGGACTTCCCGCGGCTGGAGAACGGCTTTCCCTGGTTCGTCCCGGCATCGGTCCAGTAGTAGGTGATCCACGCCACCGCGCCCCGCACCGTCACCTGGCTGTTGTGCATGTCGGTGCGCACCCCCTTGGCGCGCTGCAGGTAGTCGGTCATGGACCGGACCTCCATGGCCTTCCCCTCGGAGAGGTAGGCATCGGTCTCACCAAACTGCGTGAAGTCCGGGTGCACGAACGTCGCGTACCGTTCCGCATCGCCCGCCTCGATCGCCGCCCACATCTGCGTGAGCGTTGCGCGGACTTCGTCGGCGTCCCGCGCCGTCGACGACGCCCCCTGTGCCCCCTGTGCCCACGGCGCCGACGGAAGGGCAATGAGCAGGAGCACGGCGGCTCGAAGAAATCGCAAGGCTAACCGCATGGCACGCACCGGGAGAGTGGAAGAAAGGAGGCCGCTGCGGCGCCTGCGCGCCGCCTCGCGGAGTGGTCGGCATCAATCCGATGGCAGCGCCCTCATGACCGGCAGTCGCTTAACGCGACCGGCACCATCGTGCCCGAGACGCGCTGCCCGGCACGCATCCCTCCCACCACCCAGCCCGTGTCGCCAACCACCGCCAGCGCGCGATGATCCATCGTGGCCACCGGCATCGGGGGGAGCGCCTGCCAGCGGCTGGTGCGTGTCTCGAACGCCAGGACCGTCGCCAGTGGTGACGACGGCTGGCCATCGTAGCCGATGCCGTTGTAGTTGTAGGGATTGCCCGTCCCCCCGGCAAAGATGATCCGCCCCCCGCATCGCCCCACGGCGGCGCGGTAGAGCGACGGTCCCGGGTGCGCCGGGCCGGCGCGCCAGGCGATCTCGGTGGGGCGCGCGGAGTTGATCGTCCCGATCCACACTTGCGAGTGCAACCGATATTTCACGTCACCGGACTGCCGCACCGCACCATCGACGTACACGATCGTCGCGCCAGCCAGCTCGCCGCTGTGGCCAAAGACTCCCGGGCCGGGAATCGGGGTCCCGACGGACCACGCGTCGAGCACCGCATCGTAGACCTGCACGTCCCGCACGTTGTCGGTGTCGTGCCACCCCGACACGAGATAGACCAGCGAATCGCGATACACACCGCTCACGGCGTCGTCGACTGGCACCGGTATGTCGCGTCCCCTGCTCCACCGTCCCGTTCGCGGATCGAAGACGTCGACCGACGGAAGCGACCGCTCGCCGCCTAACGAATCGACGGTGTAGCCACCGAAGATGAACCACCGCCCGCGCACGACCTGTGCGGTGGCCGCCAGGCGCCCCTGGTCGCCCGGCACGTCGGGCAACGCACGCCACTCACGTGTGGCCGACGACCACGCCGCGGCCCGGCGCGTGATCCCCGACCATCGGCGCGTGCTATCGACGCCGAGGGCGGTGAAGACCCACCAGTCGCCACCCACGCGCCCGGCCGCCACTGCATTGTTGGAGACGGGTACGAGCCCGCGCCCACCCTCCTGTGCCACGAGGGGAGCGGCCGACAGGACGCAGGCGAAGGTCAGGGTGACGGAGAGACGCATGCGATGTGGTCGCGTCGGCGGCGAAGGAAAGAGCGCGAGGAGCGCGAGCGAGCAGCACGAGTGAGGCTCGGGAAACATCCTCGTCCCCGCCGCAGTCGCAAGTGCAGGCTCGCATCCGCAGGGCTCACGACGTCAGAACCCGCAATCGCTGCACCCCGGTTGCCATCATCGCCGCGTCATGGCCCGCACGCGCATTGACCGAGGGAGCGACCGGATCGAGATTCGACGGATCTTCTCGCGTGGTGTCGTCGTGAATCGACCCGCTCGCTCCGGCCCGTCCAACGTCTCGCGCTCGAGACGCACCTCGATCGTGGCGGCGCTCGCTCTCCTGCTCGGAGTGCCGGTCGTCGGGCGCGTCCGCGCCGAAGCGGCTGGCGGTGCGCCCGGTACCGTCCCACCCACACTACTCGCGACTCGCAGTGGCGAGCGCCGCGAGGTCGGCACGACCACAGGAATAACCGAAGCGCGAGCCGACACGATCGCCCCGCGTCCCCCGCTCTGGGCGCTCACCTGGAGCGATGAGTTCGACGGGCCAGCTGGGGGCGCGGTCAGCGCGCTGCACTGGAACGCCGAGATCGGCGACGGCTGCGACGCAGGCAACTGCGGCTGGGGCAACGAGGAGAAGCAGCGCTACACCAGCGGCACGGAGAACGCCGCCCTCACCGGAAGCGGGATGCTGGCCATCACCGCACGACGAGACCCCGATGGCCCGCGCTGCTACTACGGACCGTGTCGCTACACCTCGGCGAAGCTCACCACGCGTGGCAAGGTGACGCCGCGTTTCGGCCGCGTGGAGGCACGGATCAGAATTCCCACCGGGCAGGGGCTGTGGCCCGCCTTCTGGATGCTCGGCGCCGGCTTCCCCGCCACGAAGTGGCCGGACTGCGGTGAGCTGGACATCATGGAGCACCACGGGAGCAAGCCCGGCAACGTCAGTTCAGCGATGCATGGCCCCGGGTACAGCGGCAACGCAGCCCTGGTCCACGAGCATACCCCCCCGGGGGCAGACTTCACCCGCGACTTTCATCGCTACGCCGTGGAGTGGGACAGCGCCCAGGTGCGCTTTTCGGTGGATGACGTCGTGCACTTCATCGTGCGACGCGGCGAGGTGGCCGCGCCCAAGGTGTGGGCGTTCGACCACCCGTTCTACATCATCCTGAACCTGGCCGTTGGCGGCACCTTCGACGGCGACCCGGCGTCGGACGCGGTCCTGCCGGCCACGATGCTGGTGGACTACGTGCGCGTGTACGAGCGGCAGTAGCCGATGCACGCGGGGGGCGCCGACTGGCGCCCCCCGGGCAAGCTTGCCGTCCAGCGGTGTCCTACTTGCCGCCGAAGCGCGCCGAGGCCTTCACGAACTCCCGGAAGACGTGTCGCGTGTGCGGATCGGACAGCTCGAAGACCTCCGGATGCCACTGCACGCCGACGCAGAAGTAGTCGCCCGCAAGCTCCGCCGCCTCGATGAGTCCATCGGGGGCAATGGCCGATGCCATCAGGGGCGACGCCAGCGTCTTGATGCCCTGGTGGTGCATCGAGTTCACCTGAATCCTGTCCAGCTCCATCAGGTGACGCAGCCGGCTCCCCTTGGCCAGCGTCACCTCGTGGGCGAGGTGATCGCGCTCGAAGCCGTAGTTCGGGAAGTAGTCGTGCTTGATGGCGTCCGGGTACTGCTCCTCGAGGTCCTGGTACAACGTGCCGCCTAACGCGACGTTGATGACCTGGAGACCGCGACAGAGGCCGAGGATCGGCTTGTGGTCCTCGATCGCCCAGCGGGCCAGTTGCATCTCCGTGCGGTCGCGCGCCGGGTCGATGCGTCCGAGCCGGGGATGCGGTTCCTCATCGAAGTACCGCGGGTCCACGTCCACGCCGCCGGGAATGAGGATGCCGTCGCACACGTCGTAGGCCCCGCGCAACGCCTCGGGTTCGTCATCCAGCAGCGGGATGAGGATCGGCGACGCACCGATGAGGGTCACCGCGATGTAGTAACGCTGGTTCATCACGACGGATTGCGGTAACCCTTCCGGAATTCCGTCGATGGAATGCAGTGTTTGCGTGGTGACTCCGATGACCGGACGTTGCGACATGCGTTTCTCCGACGTGCATGGGAGCGCGTCGCGCGCCCCCGACTGTGAGTCCTGCGTGGTCACGCCGAGCCTCTGGCGTTCCGCGAGATTCGACGTGCCTACGCCGCGACGGACGACGCGCTCGCGGTCCCGGGTTTCGGTATGCTGCAGCACAAAAAGCTAGCGGGCGCGTCCCTTCCTGCCAGTGTTGCCTGCGCGCCCGTTCCTACTAATGAGTGTCGGCTTTTGGGGGGCATCTCCCAAGCGTCGTCCGGGTACGACCATGCGGTCGCTGGGACCGTCGACGCGCCCCCGGCGACCACAGTTCCCCCAGACACAACGCTGCACCTCCCGTGCCGAGTTCCTGCGCCGCCGCCACATGAGGCGATCTCACCCCACGCCGCGGTCCGCCCACCCGACATGGCGTCGGGTGCGCCGGTGGCGGGGGGGGGCGTCGCGTGGCCTGCCGCGCTAGAGGACCCCTTCCTCCGTCTCGGCGATCAGCTGGTCCACGACCGCCTTGAGGTCGCCGCCGGTCTCTTCGAACACACGGATCTGCCGGTCCGCGCTGGAGCCTTGCTCGAGGATCGTGAAGGCGTACTCGACTTCCTTGCGGCTACCGAGTTCGTCGAGCACGTCATCGAGGAACCACTCGATCAACTCGCGTATCAGCGCTCGGGCGGGCAGTTCGACGTTCTTTCCGAAGTCGATGAGGTTTCCGTCGAGTCCGTAGCGCACCGCTCGCCACTTGTTCTCGTCGAGCAGTTCTGCCGAGTAGATGCGCCACGTCGTGTTGTCGCGCCGCATCTTCCACAGCTTGTAGACGAGCGCCTGCAGGATCGCCGCAATGCACACCGCCTCGTCGACGCGCGTGCACACGTCGCAGATGCGGAACTCGAGCGTCGGGAACTGGTGGTGCGGCCGAACGTCCCACCAGATCTTGGATCCGTTGGGAATGCAGTTGGTGGCCACCAGCGTCTTGAGGTAGTTGTCGTACTCGGCCCACGAGGACAGGAAGCGCGGGATGCCGGTGCGTGGGAAGGCGCGGAAGACGGCGCTGCGGTAGGACTTGAGCCCCGTCTTGCGCCCGATCCAGAACGGCGAACTGGTCGACAGGCACAGCACGTGCGGCAGGAAGTAGCGCGACACGTTGCACGCATCGATCAGGAAGTCGCGGTCCTCGATTCCGATGTGCACGTGCGTCCCGAAGATGAGCAGCTGCTGCGCCAGCTGCTGCATCGCCTCCTTGGTCCCGATGTAGCGATCGAGCTGCGTGATCTCCTGCTCGGCCCAGTGCGAGAACGGATGCGTCCCCGCGGCGACGATCTTCAGGTTGCGCCTGGCCGCCAGCTCCATCACGCTGCCGCGCAGCTGGATCAGCTGTGCCTTGACCTCGGCGGGGGTCTTGCAGATCGTCGTTCCGACCTCGACGATGGACTGGTGCAGCTCGGGCTTCACCTGCTCCAGCACCATGTGGCCGGACTCGAGGATCTGCGTGATGTACGACTGCAACCCCCGGGTCGTGGGATCGATGATCTGGTACTCTTCCTCGACACCAATCGTTAGGCTGGGAGGTTTCATGGGACGGGAGACGGGGGACGGGGACGGGGGGTCGCGAGCTAGCGGGGTTGGACGACCAGGGTGGGGACGGTGCTGCCGCCCCCGGCGGTGACGTTGAGCAGGGCGGCGGTGGAGAGGCGGGTCAGGATGCCCTCCATGAAGTCGCCATGGCTCACGAAGGGGGCGGTGTCGAGCATGCGATCCATGATGTGCAGGCGGCCGTCGCTCCAGCTCGGGTAGGGCTCGCTCGGGATGGCGACCTTGCGCTGTACGATGAAGGGCTGTGCGAGGGCATCGGCGATCGCCGCGGCCCACTCGGCATCGGTGACCGTCCATCCCAGCGTGATCCCCTTGCCGCCGTATTCGTCGTTGGGCTTGAGCACGAGGTGCTCCCGCTCGGCGGCCATCCACGGCACCAGGTCGATCGTCGCGCCATTGTAGCTGGTCATGCGCTCACGCACCACGCGCGTCCACGGAATGCAGTCGTGGATCGCCTCCAGTTCGTCGGGCGAGAACAAGCCGGCGTTGGCCTCGTCGGAGAGCACGGCCAGCGACGCCTTCTTGTGAAGGATCTTGCACCGGAATCCGTCCACGAGGCAGACCGCCCGGTCACGGACGGCGCGCACGACATCGTGCTCGAGTCCGCAGGTCTCGATCAGCTCACTGATCAGGACACGCTTGTAGATCAGGTCAGCGGGCTTGCCGGCAACCCACAGCTTGCCGCCGCGGTACTCGCAGCGTCGCGGGTCGTCGATGACCGTCTCGAGGCCGAGTCGTGTGAAGTGTTCGCGGTACAGCTCGAACTCGGTGCGCGTCGGGACATCGTCCCAGTCGAGGATCGCGATGCGCGGCCGGTTGCGCGTCCCCGAGAACTCGTGCCACGCGGCCATGATCGACCCCACGACGCCGGGGAGCGACGGCAACGTCATGATCTCGAAGCTGCGCGACAGTTCGCGGACCGCGGGGGTGTCCAGGAACGTCTCCGTCAGCGCATCGTTGTAGGCCGCCCCCGCGGGCGTCTCGGCGTTGTACTCGGTCAGCCCGAGTTGACCCGTGCCGGGCACGTAGAAGAAGTCCAGCCGCGAGGTCGGAGACGGCCAGTCGTAGCCGGGCGCGTCGGCGAGCAGCGTCTCTTCCCAATCGAGCAGCCCGAACTGGTCGCGGAAGTCGCGATGGGCGATGGCGTGCGCGTACGTGCGCTTCATCGCCCGCATGAGCGGTCGGATGCGTCCCTGCAGCGAGGCCACCTCGCGCGGCGTGGTGAGCCGCGGGCGCAGCACCGTGCACAGCGGGCGCCCGCCGAAGATCAATCCGCGACGCGTGAGCCCGGCCTCGATGTGGGCGTGCGTCTCCTCGGCGATCTCGGGGGTCAGTAGTTCGTGGTACCGGTCGATGAGATCGTTCATGACGCGGCGATCAACGCGACGCCGTGAACAGTGCCGACCACTTGGCCTCGACGGCGGTCCGGCGCGGCTTGCGGGCCAGCTTGATCGCCAGGTCCGCCATGCCCTTCACGACCCAGTCGAAGTACGTGGGGGTGAGCGAGTACACGTCCATGTCGGGGGCGCAATTCATGAAGTCGATCGCGTACGGCACGCCGTCCTTCACGGCATACTCCAGCGAGTTCATGTCGTAGCCTAACGCCGAACAGAGCGTGCGCGAATCCTTGACGATGCGCTCGCGCAGTGCTGGCGCGAGGTAGTCGTCGTCGACGATGTACTTGCGCGCCTTGGGGTCATACTGCATGGGGAGGACGTCCTCCTGCCCCAGGCACAGGCAGCGCACGAACTGGTCCCACTGGATGAACTCCTGCACGATCATCGTCAGCAGGCCGGACTCGTTGTAGTTCCGGATCAGTTCCTGCACCGTGTGGCAGACGTACACCTCCTTCCAGCCACCGCCGTGCGCGTCCTTGAGGATGCACGGCATCCCCACATGGGCAGCAAGCTCGTCCCAGTCGAGCGGAAACTTGAGGTTGCGCAGCGACTCGCTGGGGACGATGCCCGGAACGTAGTCCTTGTTGGGGAGCAGGACCGTCTTCGGCGACGCGACCCCGAGCTTCGTGGCCAGCGTGGCCTCGAAGAACTTGTCGTCCGCCGACCACATGAACGGGTTGTTGATGACCGTCACCCCGTCGAGGACCGCCTTCTTGAGGTACGACCGATACATCGGGACCTCGTGCGAGATCCGGTCGATGAGCACGGCGTACGGCACCGGTCCGTCGTGATGGTCACCGCCGAACTTCGCGAAGTCCGCCACGACGCCCTGATCCCGCTTGTTCACTTCCTCGATGAAGGCCGGGGGCCAGGACCATTCGCGTCCGACGACGAGGCCAATGTTCTTCTGCATGGATGGGGAGGGGACGGGGGACGGGGGACGGGAGACGGGAGTGTTAGTCGTGGCCGGGGGCGTATTTTACGATCATGCGTTCCCACACGGGCCAGTCGTGGGCGAAGCCCTCCCATTCGCGGAAGGCGTTGCCGATTCCCTTGTTCCAGAGCACGCCAGAAAACTCGATGTTCTGCTGGAAGTGCGGGTCGCCGTTGCCGATGGCAATGATGATGTCCTGGCGGCGGAGCGCGTCAAGCCGCCACTGCTCCCACTCGTTGGGAATGAACTCGAGCGGATTGCACGCGTAGACGTTTCCATCCGAGTACGACTGCGTCATCGTGCGGATGTCGTACGTGCCGCTCATCCCGATCATCCGGTGTACACGCGTGGGATGGCGCAGCCCGAAGGCCATGGCGTGATAGGCGCCGAACGAGGCACCCGCCGCGATGACGAAGGGATTCCCGTTCACGTGCTCCGTGAAGGGGAGCAGCTCATCCGTGAGGTAGCGATCGTACTGCAGGTGCCGCCAGGCGCGTTCGCCCGGGTGGATCGACTTGTTGTACCACGACGCATCGTGGTTCGTGTCCACGCACCACAGCTGCAACCACCCGCGCCGCAGGTGCTCGTACAGCACGTCGGGCATGTACCGATTGGGCCACTCTGTGTGGTCTCCCATCGTCGTGGGAAAGGCCAGGACCCGTGCGCCACCATGCCCGAACCAGCGCACGTGCATGTGCCGACCGACGGCCGGCGAGTACCAGACGTGATGCTGTCCAGCCACCCGCGTGCTCATTCGGCAACCTCGGGCTCCGGTTCATCCACCCAGCGGTCGATCTCCGTGCCTGCCTGGTCGGGCTCGTGGTGACCGCCAACGCGCGCGGCCTCGTCGAGCATGAACGGCAGGGCGTCGCGTATGCGCCGCCCCCAGCATTCCTCGTTGTGCATCCCTCGCTCATCCTCGGTCCAGGACAACGTCTCGTTCATCGTATAACCTTTCTGCACCAGGATGTCACGCAGTTCGCGGGCGTTGTTCAGCGTCCCGACGCCTTCGCGCGTCCCGACGTCGAGGTAGATGCGCCCCCCAGCATACGGCGCGGTGCGAACATATCGGAAGATGGCGCCCTCGGCGAACCAGAGCGCGGGCGACATCACACCGGCGAAACCGAAGGCGTGCGGGGCCCGGAAGAAGGCATACAGCGAGATCAGCCCCCCCATCGAGGACCCCGCGATCCCGGTCCCCTCGCGCTCCGGCAGGGTGCGAAACCGGGCGTCGATCATCGGCTTCAACGTCTGCAGGATGAAGTCGACGTAGGCGTCGCCCGCTCCCCCGCCGGCGCGGGAATCCACGAAGGGCGAATATTCCTTGGTTCGATCGATCCCCATGTTCGGAATCGCCACCACAATGGCGCGCCGCCCGCGCTTGGCCGCCGTGGCCATCGCGTGGTCCACCCCCCATTCCCCGGCAAACGACGTGATGGGATCGAACAGGTTCTGCCCGTCGTGCATGTACAGCACCGGAAACGGTCGATCCGTCCGGAAATAGCTGTTGGGCAGGTAGACGAGGATGTCGCGCCGGTTGGCCAGTTCAGGGGAGTAGACGTCGGGGATCGTCTCCAACGTCCCCGGTGGCGAACGACGCCGCAACGCCCACTTGCGGACAAATTGATTGCTGACGTGCATGCGACGGGGTACGGGCAGGCAGGCCGGGGCTCGCTTCGAGCGCGCCGGGCGAATGCCGCAAACTGGAGGACGCGCTAGATGGGGGGAAGGGCGACCCCCCCATGACTCACTCCACGATCAGCACCGTACCGCTGAGCCCCGGCAGCGTCAGGCTGATCGCCTGCGCCCCCCTCGCGACGCGTCCGATCGGCGTGCGCCGACCCTCCGCGTCGACCCGGACGATCCGCGCCCCTTCGCGCAGCGCATACATCCGCGCATCGAGCTGCACCGTCACCTCCCTCGCCTCGTCGGTTATGCTCGCCAGCCCGATGGCCACCTGTCCCTTCGACGACCGCCACGCCCCCGCCAGCACCATGGGCGAGCGCACCGTCGCCTCGGTCGCCCCCCCGCGGCGCGCCGCATAAATGGACACGCGCGACATCAGGACGTCGGCGCTGTCGACCGTGACCGCCGGGGCGCGCAGCATCACCCCGCCCTGAAAGAACTCGCGCAGTCCATACCGCAGGCGCGCCAGACGCTCCAGATAGTCGATCTCCGAGCGACGCGCCGTCAGCTGCTCGGGAAGGAAGTTCGCGATCGTCGGCTGCATGCCCCACACGAACATGCGCGCCTGTTCCAGCAGGTACTGCCGCCGGTACTTCGTGTCCAGCAGCGTCATCGCGTTGGCCGGACGCGACGCCACCGGCCACAGGTCGTCGTACGGGGGCCAGGTGAGCGACCCGTACGTGCCATAGGTGACTGCATACGGATGGTAGACCGCCTGAAAGAGCGGCAGCACCTCCCAGCCGCTCGCCGGGTCGATGTACCGCTCCTGGCTCACCTGCAGCGTGAGAAAGGCGTCCAGGTCAGGGAGCCAGCTCTCCCCCCCTCCCTCGCCGGCGAAGCCCAGCGGGAGCGCGCCGCCCCGCCGGCGCAGGTCGCGCGCCAACTCGCGGAATCCGTCCATCCAGTAGTGACCACCCCCCAGCGGGTGCCCGTGGTCGGGACTCCAGCACGCCAGGCTCAGCACCGCCTGGTCCATGTACAGCCCGTCCAGCTTGTACTGGTGGATCACCGTATCGGCGATCCCCGCGTACTTGTTGCGCCAGAACGGCGTCGCCACATCCATCGGCGCGCACGGCAACGGGTCGAAGACGTTGTACGTCTCCTTGCGCACCTGCCCGTCGCGTTCGCGCACTGCCCAGCGCTCGGCGTTCTCGGCCGTCCAACTCGGCGTGTCCACGCACCACAGGCGCTGGTTCATGTACACAATGGCGTGCAGTCCGGCGTCGTGGGCCTTCTGCACGGCCGCGGTGAACGGCACCGCCCCTCGCGCGGCGGCAGGTAATCGGGGAAGGAGGTGTCGTACGGTCCGTTGTGCCACCAGTGCCAGAACACGCTCACCGGAAGGCCCGCATCGGCTTGCAGCGCGGCGGCCGGCTCGAGCACCACGTTCGAGCGCCCCCGGTTCCAGACCCAGATCCCGGTATTGCCGATCCACGCCGGCGTCTTGCCGGTGGCAAACCGACTGGTGCGCGCCCAGTACTGGCGGGTCCCCCACTTCCGGTATCGTTCAGCGGCCGAGAACCAGTCGCCGTCCACGACGCCGACCACGGCGGCATAGGCCGGGGCATATCGCGCGTTGCGTCCCGGGTCGGAGAGCGCATGCACGACCTCGTATCCGGCTGCACCATCGCCTTCGCCCCACAGCGCGAACAGCTTGCGATACGCCAGTGTATCGTCGGCGGCGAAGTAGAGTCCCCCGCGGCCGGGCGAGGTCCACGAGATGGCCTGCAGGGAAAGCTGCCCGGGATAGCTCCACTCCAGTCGGCGCCCCCGCCCGTCGGCTCCGGCGAGCAATCGGCGTGGCTCGCGGGTGCGCTGGCCCATCCACATCGGGACGGCCAGCTCCTCCGCCTCGCCTAACGCGGTGATCCCGGTGACCCGCGGGAAGCGCAGCTGTTCGACCGCAACCCCATCGATGCCGTCGAGGGCGATGGTCCACGCCGAGGTCGTATCCGCTCGCGTGCGCACGGTCGCGGTCACCCGCAGCGTCGGTGCCGCGGGGCCGAACCGGTCCCACGTGAGCACCAGCGACCCGCCCGCTCCCCGGCGCCAGTCGAATCGCCCGGCCTGCGCCGCCGTGATGCGCGCCGGACTGCTCCCCGGCGACAGGTCGATGCTCCACAGCCCGACCGAGTCGACCGCAACGCCGGCGAGCTGCCGTCCGCCTCCGTCGCGCAGCGCCTCGATGTGCCCATCGACGCGGGAGAGCTGCACCTGCATCCCCGACATGCGCAGCTCGGGGAAAGCCCCTCCCTGTGCCGCGACCGGGGGGGCGCTCGCCCCCAGCGACCCGATGATGAGCGCAAGCCCGAGGACCCGGCGCGGGACACGCCGCAGGTACAAACGCGACGACCAGGCGACCAGCGACCAACCACGGGACACGCCGAACACGCACTGCACGCGGACCCCTCGGGAGACTGGGGACGGGAGACGGGAGACGGGAGGGACGAGTCACGCGTGACTTCAGGCCACCGAGCGCGCGGGACATCCCGACGTACGCACGAGGGCGTCACTTCGTGGCGCGACAGCTCCCACCGGGGGGACGATTCCTGTTGACGCTATTGGATCCAGCCGACCTAGTCCCCGCGCACCACCATCGCCGGCTCTACCCGCGAAGCCCGCCACGCCGGCACGTAGGAGGAGATCATCGCGAGTCCGCCGACGATCACCACGGCCGCGCCATAGGTGACCGCATCGGTAGGCGACACACCGATCAACACGTTCCGCATGCCGCGGGTCAGCGCCACGGCCAGTACGCCTCCCACCAGCAGTCCAATCGCGACCAGCATCGCGCTCTGCCGCAGCACCACGCGGATCATGGCGCCCGACTGTGCCCCGAGCGCCATGCGGATGCCGAACTCCTTGGCACGCTGCGCCACCGAGTAGGACAGCACCCCGTACAGGCCAACGATCGTCTGAAAGAGTCCGAGCACGCCGATCACGGTCGCCAGCGTGGCTCCGATGTTCACGAAGAAGAGCGCGATCCCCTGGTCCAGGTGGGCGGCCATGCTGCGCACCCCGTACAGGAGGATGTTCGGGTTCACCGTCGCGACGGCAGCACGCACGCCGGCCGTCAGCGCCGACGGGTCGGGGCCGCGGCTCTTGACCAGGATCACGCTGCGCCGCGACGGCTGCTGACGAAGCGGCAGCAACACCATGGGTTGTGGGGTCTCGCCCAGCATCACGACGTTCACGTTGTCGAACAGCCCCACGACTCGTACCGGCGCCCCCTCCTTTTCCAAACGGAACGACTGCCCCATCGGATCTCGCCCGGGCCACAGCGCTTCGGCCGCAGCGCGGTTGACCAGCGCCACAGGGGGCGCTGCGGTGTCGTCCTGTGCGGTGAAGTCGCGTCCCTCCCGCAGTCGAATGCCGATCGTGGACACGTAGCCCGGCGTCACGTTCCCTGTCGCTACGCTGAGCAGGCCGTCGGGCGCGCTTGGGGGGCGGTCGTCGATGTTTACCGTATGCGTCTCGTAGTTGCCCGACATGGGCAGGAAGGTCCCCAGCGCCACGCGCTCGACCCCGGGCACGGCGCCTATGGCGTCGAGGAGACGATCTTGCACCTGCCGACCCATCGCCCGGTCGATCTGGTGCAAGGACAGGTCGGCCTGGGCAATGAGCAGCCGGTCGCGGGCAAAGCCGAGATCGACGTGCGACGCGCTGCGGGCAGACCGGATGAACAATCCACCGCACACGAGCAGGAGGAAGGAGACCGCCACCTGCGACACCACGAGCATGGACCGCAGCCGAGTGCGCCCTCGGCCGGCGGTGCCGGAACGCCCGCCGTCGCGCAACACGTCGCTGACCGACGATCGCGCGCCCATGAGCGCCGGGGCCAGCCCCGAGATCAGCCCGGCCGCCAGCGAGATCACCGCCGCGTAGAGGAACACCCGCCAGTCGAATGCGAGCCCGAACGAGACCGGGACATCGACGGCCAGCGGCAACGTATTCAGCCAGCCGATGCAGAAACGGGCCAGAAAGAAGGCGACCACCAGGCTCACCGCCCCCAGCACCATACTCTCCGTCAGCAGCAACCTGATCAGCCGCCCCGGCGTCGCGCCGATCGCCGAGCGGATCGCAATCTCGGAGCGCCGAGCCGTGGCCCGGACCAGGAGCAGGTTTGCCACGTTCGCACAAGCGACGAGCAGCGCCAGGGCCACCATGCCGAAAAAGACGCCGGCGATCCACGGCGTGAGTCGGGACACGGCCCACTCCGGACGTGTGCGGATCTCGCGCTCGGTCACCAGCCGCGAGCCGGCGAAGGCTTCGGGGTACTCCACCGCCAGGTCGTCCGACAGCCGCGCGACCGCGCCCGGCGCCTGCTCGATCGACACCCCGTGCTTCAGGTGGGCAAGGATGCGGAACGACTGGTAATCCATCTGTTCCAGGCTGCCCAGCACGTCGGGATCGAAGAGCGACATCGATTCCAACGGGAGGATCGCATCCGGTATCACGAGCGGCTGCGTCCCCGGGAAGCTGCGGGGAAGCACGCCGATGATGGTGAACGGCACGTCGTTCACGTACAAGGTGCGCCCCATGACCGAGGGATCGCGGTCGAACGTCCGCGTCCAATACGCGTCGTTGAGCACGAGCACGGCCGCTCGGCTGCGCGCCTCATCGGCGGAGTAGACCCGCCCCACCGCCGCCGACACCCCCAACGCCGAGAAGTAGTTGTCACTCCCAGCCAGCAGGAACCCGCGCTCCGTCTCGCGCTGCGTGCGCAGCGCGACCTCCGCGCCGTTCCACGCGATGGCGTCTTCGAACACGTCGGTCAGTTGCGACACACCGCGGTACATCGGGAATGACACATTGGCGATCATTCCGCGCGTCTTTTCCATGAGGCCGACCGCCGCCAGCCGGTCGGCGTTCTTCACCGGAAGCGGCTTCAGGAGGTATGCATTGACCGCCGAGAAGATCGTGGCGTTGGCGCCGATGCTCAGCCCCAGCGTGAGGATCACCGAGAGGGAAAAGAGCGGCTGCCTGACGAGCGTGCGCAGCACATAGGCCATGTCGGCGTGGAGCGTATGCCACGACGCGCGGCGCGATGCCGTGCGGTCATGCTGATGTTCAAGCTGCCGCATCTGGGCCTCCAATCGTGACCGGTCGCCGAAACGCCGCCGAGCCTCGGCGCGCGCCGCATCGGGGTTCATCCCCAGCGCCACGAGCTCGCGCTCGCGCATTTCCAGGTGGAAGGCGATCTCGTCGTCCACGTCGGACTCGGGACGGGCGCCGAAGAAGCGCAGGTAGCGGCGAGAACGATCGCGCTCCATGGCGGCTCTGCCTCAGGAGCTGTGGGCGGGGACGTCGAGCGCCTGGAAGACGACCCGCGCAAATCGCACGAAATCGGCAACCTCGGCGTCGAGCTGGTGCCGGCCGTCGGGAGTCAGCTCGTAGAAGCGCGCGCGCCGGTTGTTGTCCGAGACCCCCCACTCCGAGGAGATCCACCCGCGCTTCTGCAGCCGGTAGAGCGCCGGATACAGCGACCCCTCCTCGATCTTGAGCTGGTCGCCGGTCGCACGCTCGATCCACTTGAGCACGCCGTACCCGTGGGTCGGTTCGACCTTGAGCGCCCGCAGGATCAGCAGGTCGAGCGTACCGCGCAGCAGTTCGAGCGTCTCTGATTGCACCGTTCTTCCCCTAGAATGTCTAGGAGTATCTTGCTCACTCTCCCCTAGATACGCAAGGGGAAGAACCGGGTTTCAACCAGCGCCTGCGACACCGACCTCAGTTGATGCCGAAGCAGTAGAACAGCGCGGCACCACCGCTGGCCTTCAGGTTGTCCTGGCTGCAGCCGCGGGACGGGTGGGCCGCATTCCACGAGGTCGGGAACTCGCCGCCGCCCTGACGGTCATGGTGACCAACGCGGGCACTCCCGTCGCCGCTCGACGTCCAGTTGTTGCACGTCGTATCGGTCCCTGGGGGATACGCCCTGCCGTCGGGAGTGGAGCCGGTGAGGATGTCGTGCGTGTTGGGGGTATCGCCACGACCGTTGACCATGCCTCCCTTCTCGTCGAGGCTGGTCTGCTTCCCCGTATTCGCAGTGCTATCGTGCAGGTGGGCCACCGACTGCGCGATCATCACCCCCGTGGCGTTGTACCACGGCCCGGTACCGATGCGGTCGCGGGCGTTCACTGCGGGCTTGCCATCCGTGGCCGAGGTGCTCAGGTAGGCGTGCCAGATATGCTCCCCGGCCCCCGCAGCCTTGGCCAGCATTGCGCAGTGCTGGTCGGCCCCGGCGAGCCCCCCAAGGTCGGCCCCATTGCCCAGGCCGGCGCTGGTGATGAAGAAGGTCATCTTCGCGGGGTTCGGCTGGGCCAGCGCGTCGATCGGCGTCAGCGCTGCGGTCAGGGGCGCGAGCGCGAATGCGAGGGGGAGCGCTCTGAGGGCCATGCGCATGGAAGGTCTCCTGATGGCGGGATGGGCGACCGGGTTGGGCGGCCGGGAGGGGCGAGCGTGATGGGCGAGCGTGACGTGCCGCGTCTGGGAATAACGTCCGTCCCGCCGTTGCGCGAGGGTGTGCGCGCCATGTGTCGCGCCGCGAGCTGGCAGCGCGAGGCGGGCCGCCGGCTCGCCTCGTCGTCACGACCCGGCTCAGAACCCTTACCCGGCGCGGGCTCGGCTGCTAACTGTTCCCCATGCCGCGCGGGCTTCCACGGCCCGGTCGGCCTCACCGCACTCCCCACGCATGCCATCTCAAACCAGCGTCCGAATCGGCCTCGGAATCGGCGCCGTCATGATCGGCCTCGGACTGTATATCGGCGCTCGAACCCTCGTCGGCGGCACGACCCCGCTCACCGGCACGAGGTGGCTCGACCTCGCCTTTGCGGTCTTCTTCGTGCTCCGTGGCGCCCTGCAGGTCCAGCGCTGGCGGCGCGCCACAGGCTGAGGCCCGGGCTACCCGCAATCCGGACGAGCGGTGCACGTCGGCAGTTCACGCCGGCAGTTCACGCCGGCAGTTCACGCCGGCGGCTCGATCGGCGGGTCAACGTGGAAGTGGACATCAAAGCGTCGTGTCGCCAGCAGGGCGTCGAGGCGATCGGCCAGTCGCGTCATGAGGTCCGAGTCGACGGTGCCGAAGTCCATGCCGATCGATACGAATCCACCCGAGCCGACGACCGACGACTTGACCAGCTTGCCCTCGTACCGCACGACCTGGTGGTAGCCGTCGAGTTCGTCCGGCATCCGCTCGGCGCCGAGCTCGTGCACCATCGCCTCGACCATCGCGTTGCGCAGCGCCGTGCCGCCGGGCTTGAGGTAGTAGCTCGACATCGTCCCGTTGCCGTCGATCTCGCGATCGCCGCGGTACGGGAGCGGGGTGAAGGCCGCGCGCGGCACGAGCCGCGTGACACCGCCGTCACCACGTTCCCAGGCAAAGTGGTGCGCGACCCATCCGGGGTCGAGCGAGGTGTACTCGGTGTAGCGCATGCGTGCACGATCGATCGGCACGGTGTACGTGGAGTTCGAGCGCCAATCGGTCACGCACAGCACGGGTTGTTGCTCGTCGTCGTTGGCATGCGCGAACCAGGCGTAGCTCGACTCGTCGGGTGACATCGAAATCGGCGCGAGGCCGTTGATCGGGGTCGGAGAGTCCGGCGGTTCGCTCGCGGTGAAGGCCAGTGTGCGCGTGTCGAGGATGCCCCCTTGAATGCGATACAGTCCCGGAATCTTGAAGGTGGTGCGATCGAGCCATCCCGGCGGCGCCGCCACGCGTCGCGACGCGTGCCAGTCTCCCGAGTCGGCGGTAAGCAGCTGGCCGGTGATATGCGGGACGCATTCACTCAGGGGCGTCCGCGTGGTGGATCCACCGTCATCATGCAGCAGCTGACACTGCCCGGTCGCGTTCGCCTCTCCCGTCCGCACGAGCAGCGCCGGTCGCGTCCCGCCGATCATCGCGACGGCCTCCACCACGTCCAGACCGGCGATCGGTCGGCCGTCGCGCGTGATGGTGAACTGCGAGGTCGCCGACACCGCGACGTTGAGCGCGCCCTGGAAGAAGTACGAGACGGTCGTGGACACCGTGAAAGGGCCAACGGCCTGCTGCCGCAACGGCTCGCTCGTGGTGACGACGCGGTGACGATAGGACAACCCGTTAGGCAGTTCGGATCCACCGGGACCCAGTTGGGACAGCCAGTCGCTCCATGTTCGGTCCTTCGTCCCGGGGTGCCCCGGCAGGTCCACGACGAACCCGGCCGGCGCGCTGTCGCCGAGCCCCACGTCGAGGAGGCGGGTGCCTCGCGCGGTGAAGATCTCGACCGCGCCGGGCACGATCCATCGTCCGTCCGCGAAGCGTGCATCCTCGACCAGCAGCACCCCATCTCCCCACACCCGGACCGACTGACCAGAGGCAGCGCCCAGTCGGGCGTAGCTCCGTCCCGTCATCGCGGCGACGGCGGTATCGCCCGGCGGCCAGCGCAGCTCGAACGCGAGCAGGAGCCGATTCCCATCGATCGTGGGGGGGACGTCGGCCAGCAGGCGGCTCACCCCACCGATCCCGGCTCCCAGGAGGACGACCACCGCGGCCGACGTGCCCAGCGCGCGTACAGCCCCGGCGTCGGGGAGCAGTCGTGCGACGCCCAGCCCGATGACAGCGCCAGCGATGAGCCCGACCAGCGCCAATCCCACCACGAAGTATCCGGATCCCCCCTCGAACGAGGAGACGCGATACCACTCGACGGCGAGGTTGGCGACGACACCGCTGACGACCATTCCCAACAGACCGGTCGCGATCGCGACCCCGAACGAGGCAAGCCAGGACATGTCAGCGATCGGAGGAGGGGTGTCGTGCGTGCGGGGGGACTATGCAGCGCGCGTTCGCCGCACGCCACCGTTTGCCGCGGGGTTTCGGCGCCGAATCGTGCGGCGTGCGCGCGGAATCGTACCCGAGGCGCCTCGGCAACGTCGCTGGTCCGAGCGGACGGACGGCTGCCTTGGCGGTGACATGAACAACGGCGGGGGCGCCGGTAGGCGCCCCCGCTTCGTTGACCTCCCATCCGCTTCGACCATCGCCGCACCTAGTTGAGCGGCGCGTTGTTGTAGAAGTTCATGACCACGCCACCGTCGCTCGACAGGCTGGATGTCATCGTGCGATTGGCAAGATCGACCGTCGACACCGGCGGAGTGGCCGGGAAGTATTGGCCGAAGTTGAAGAAGCCGTGCGCGAACTTGAACGGGTTCGGCGCGTCCTGCTTCACCACGGCCAGGTAGTGCCCGCGAACATTGGTCGGCACCGTCGCAGCCAGTGCGCACTCGCCGATGTTGAGTCCGCGGATCGCGCCCTTCGCCACGACCATCATCGTGGCCTTGTCGGTCACCGTGTACCGATAGTTGAAGTTGGTTCCGAACATGTTTCCGGTGGCACAGACCCACAGTTGTCCGGACATGTGCGTGAAGTGCGTGGTGTCGGGGAACGCGGTCACCGCGACCCGATCCAGGAACACGACCTCGGTGGCTGTCGTCGGAGCGACCGGCGACTCGGCGCAGGCGCCGAGTAAGGCGAGCCCCCCCACCAGTAACGGCAGCGAAGTCCATGAGCGGCGTGACATAGTGATACCCCCCTTGAAGACCCTGTGACTGCGACACGGTGTTCCACAACTGGGCAGAGCAGGTCGCCCGCTCCACACCGCACAAACATGTTCGCAGTTTTCGCGCACGGTGTCCGTAGGGTTTCGGGGACTTCTCGGCGGAAAAGGGATGATTGCCGCTGGCGGTACACGCTGGGGGTCGCGCTGCCGACCCGACGACTCCTGGCGGGCCTTCTCTACTGGCGCTCCGTCGGCCATTTCTCCGAGCCTTGTAGCCGTGGCGCGCTCGAATCGGCAACTTGGGGGCATCCCCATTGCGGAGTCCTCGTTCATGAAGCGCGTCGTGTTGGCGGCCGTACTGCTCATGTGCATCGTTCACCGGGCAAGGGCTCAGCGCCCCCCCGATACCACCTTCCTCGAGGAGCTGACATGGACGGAGGTACGTGACCTGCAGCGCGCTGGGACCCGCACGATCGTGATCGCGACGGCCGGGACCGAGCAGAAGGGACCGCACATGGTCACCGGCGAGCACAAGTTCGTGCTGCGCTACACGACCGAGCAGATCGCGCGCGCGCTGGGACGCACGCTCGTGGCTCCGATCATCACCTATGTCCCCGAGGGGAGCTGGGAGGCGCCGCTGCGAGGCCACATGGCCAAGGCCGGGACGATCACCCTCCCCGAAGATCGTTTCATCGAACTGCTGGTGCACGCCGGCGAGAGCCTGCGCGCGGGCGGCTTCACCACGGTCATCCTCATCGGCGACTCCGGGGGGAACCAGGCGGGCCTCAAGCGCGCCGCCGAGCTGCTCAACGCCTCGTGGCAGGGGAGCGGCGCGCGTGCGCTGTTCATCGGCGACTACTACACGAAGGCTGCCGAGAGCATCCGCACCTACCTCACGGGTCTCGGATTCACCCGGGAGCAGATCGGGACGCATGCCGGCATGGTCGACACGTCCGAGCTGATGTACGTGCAGCCTTCGCTCGTGCGCCGCGCGCGGCTGGCACCTGGCGGTGGCTCGCCGGAGAGCGGGGTGAACGGCGACCCCACCAAGGCGACGCCAGAACTCGGCAAGGCGCTCCTGCAGATCAAGGTCGACGACGCCCTGTCGCAGATCCGCACCGACCTCGCCACCACAGGAACCAAGTGATGCTGACGCATACGCGACATGCCGCCGCGCTGCTGCTGGCGATGGCCGCCACCGTGGTACCGTTAGGCGCCCAGCAAGCCGGGGTGAATCCCATGGCCGCACCGTTCATCGAGTCCATGACGTGGACCGAGGTGCGCGACGCCATCGGCGGGGGCGCGCGCACGGTCATCATCCCCACGGGGGGCACGGAGCAGAACGGCCCGCACATGGTCCTGGGGAAGCACAACTACATCGTCACCTTCGCCGCCGGCCTGCTGGCGCAGCGGCTGGGCAATGCGCTCGTTGCGCCCACGATCCAGTACGTCCCCGAGGGCAATTACACGCGCCCCGGCTTCGGCGACAAGCCCGGCGTGATCACCCTGCCCTCGCCCAGCTACGACCGCCTGCTCGATGCCGCCGCCCGTTCGCTCAAGGTGCACGGATTCACCGACATCCTGCTCATCGGCGACAGCGGTGGCAACCAGCAGGGGCTGACCGCGGTGGCCGACGCGCTCAACGCCGAGTGGGCGGGGAGCGGGACGCGGGTGTTCGCCCTCGTGGACTACTACCAGAAGGGGCGGGTGCAACTTCGTGAGTACCTGCTCGCCACCTATGGATGGGATGCTGAAACGGTGGGGACCCATGCCGGCACGACCGATACGTCTCAGATGCTCTATGTGCACCCGGCGGGGATCCGGATGGACCGACTTGCGCCTGGCGGCGGCAGCCCGGACTCCGGGGTCAACGGCGACCCCACCAAGGCCTCGGCGGAGATCGGGAAGATCGCGATCGACCAGAAGGTGAACGCGGCGATGGCCCAGTACAAGGCGCTCAAGGATGGCGCCTGACGAGTGCGAGGGCGAGGCAGGTGAGGGATGCACACGGGGCATGCACACGGGGCCGGCGAAACGATCGCCGGCCCCGTGTCACAGTTGTCCACTCATCCCGCGTCGCGCCACCGAAGCCGTCGGCGCGATATCCGACTCAGCACGACACGCACCGGTTGTTGTTCTTCGCGCCAAGGCTCTCCAGCAGCTTCACCGTGTCGAGATACGGCGAGATACGCTGCACCGGCCCGTTCGCCATATCGACCGTGGTCTGCCCCGTTCGGGCGACCGCGGTCACGTCGCCCCCCTTCGACACGAGGTACTTGATCAACTCGTTGTCGCCACGCGCCGCCGCGTGGTGCAACGGCGTGTACCCGTTGAAGTCGCGGGCGTTGACGTCGGCACCCAGTTCCTCCACCAGGAACTTCACGGAGGGAATCCAGCCATCGGTCACGTGCCGGTGGTCGTTGGCCGCAAAGCCCTGGCCGTAGCCGACCCCCGACGCCGCGTGAATGGCGAGCACACCGAGCCCGCCGTCAGGAATCGGCGGCAAGCCCGAGGGGTCCGCACGCGCAGGCCCGGCAGCGCCCCCGCGTCGCGCGCGAGCGACCGGCTTGATCGTCGCGATCGTCGGATCGGCACCGGCCGCCAGCAGCACCTTCATCGCCGCCACGTCGGTGGCATAGGCAGCGCGGAAGAACGGCGTCGCGCCGCTGAAGTCGACGCGCAGGTTGTCGCGGTTGTACGTCGTGTACCACAGGTTCCGCTTCACCCGCGCATTGGGATCGGCCTTGGCCTTGAGCAGGGCATCGACCACCTCGAGGTACGTCGCGTGCTGTTGCAGCTGGTAGGCCGGCTGCGGCGTGCGCGACGTCGGGGCCCACTCCTTGTTGAGCACGGCGTAGAGCGGCGCGGCGCCCGCCTCGGAGGCGAGGTTGGGATCGGCGCCGCGGCTGATGAGCCGCATGGCGACATCGTACTGTCCGTTGATGGCGGCCATCAGGAGCGGGCTGGTGTGGTCGCCAGCACTGACCTCGTTGATGTCGGCCCCGCCGTCGAGCAGCGCCTCCATGGCCTCCACCTGCCCCTCGCGCACCGCCAGCAGCAAGGCGGAATGTCCGCCTTGGGGACCGAGCAATTCCGTGTAGCCCGGGTCGTCGTCATCGAGCCCGGGGCCGCCGGCGGCGGCGAGGCGCGCCTCCTCGGCGGCGGCGGCGGCGGCGGCGTTGGCGAGGGCCGCCGAACTCGCGGCCTGCACCTCCACGTCGCGCGCCGCCTTCACCGCCGCTTGCACCTGGTGCACGTCAGGCTGCCACGTGGGGGTCCGCGTCATCCCCTGCTTCTCCCGCAGATCGGCGAGGACCGCGTTACGCTTCTGCTTGGCCTGCCGGTCCTGTGCGGACGACTTCATGGGATCGATGGTCTTCCCGCGCACGCGATGGTCCGCGCCATGCTTCAGGAGTACGCGCACGGCATCGGCGCGCCCGCGCGCGGCCGCCACCATCAGGGGCGTCTGCCCCCAGGCCGGCTCGGCCTGGTTCACGTCGGTCCCAGCGGCCACGAGGGCATTGATCGCGGTGGCGTTGCCGGCCCCGGCGGCCAGGTGCAACGCATTGATCCCCTGCCCGGTGAGCGCCTTGGCGTCGGCGCCAGCCGCCAGCAGCACCACGACGACCTCGGCGCTCCCGGATTGGCTCGCGAGGTGCAACGGCGTGTAGGCGCCGACACGGTTGACCGCGGACAGGCTCGCCTTGGCCTTGAGCAGCACGCGCGCCAGCTCCACCTCGCCGCGGTAGGCCGCCCAGTGCAGGGCGGTCATCCCATCACCCTGCGCGGCATTGACGTCGCCCCCCTTGAGCAGCAGCGCGCGCACGGTGGCGAGGTCGCCCCTCATCGCCGCGTCGGCGACCGGAGCGACCGGAGCGACCGGGGCGACCGGGGCCAACGGCCCGGCGAGGATCGTCGGCAGGGCACCCATGCTTCGCGGATGTGCGGCGCGCAGTTCGGTCGCTCCGCCCGCGGCCAGCGCGGTGATGCCCACGACACCAACAACCCGTAGCGCCTGGGCGGTCGTCAATCGCTTCATGACATGTCTCCCGGTGCCGGTGTCACAGCGTGAACTCGCCAGTGCTGTCGCCGAACGACTGCATGTCATCCATGCCGAGCGAGTGCATCAGGCTCAGCATCGCGTTCGACATCGGCGTGCCGTCCGGGGCCTTGAGGTGCACGTTGCCCGCCAGCTTGCCGTTGCCGCCGCCGAGCAGGATGAGCGGGCAACGACGGTGATTGTGGGTGTTGCTGTCCGACATCGGCGACCCGTAGACGATGGTCGTCTTGTCCAGCAGCGACTTGTCGCCTTCCATCGTCGTACTGAGCTTCTCCAGCAGGTACGGGAGCAGGCCCACATGGTAGCGGTTGATTTCGGCGAACTCCTTGACCCGTGCCGGGTTGTTGCCGTGGTGCGAGGCGGGATGGAAGCCGGCCATGACCCCGCTCTCGGGGTACACGCGGGCCGAGGCATCGCGCCCCATCTTGAACGAGAAGACGCGCGTCATGTCCGACTGCAGGGCAAGGACCTGCAGGTCGAACATGATCTTCACGTGCTCGCCGAACGAGTCGGGGACGCCGGTTGGAGCGCCGGCAAGTTCGCGCGCCTCGCCGCTCGAGTTGCGGGCCTCGACCTGCTGGATGCGCCGCTCGATCTCGCGGATGTTCTCCAGGTACTGGTCCATGCGCTCGCGGTCGCTGGCGCCGAGCTCGCGCTTGAGCTGCGCCACCCGCCCGGTGATCCAGTCCAGGATGCTGCTCGTGCTGCGGGTGCGCGCCGCCCGCTCGGCCGCGGTGCCGCCGGTGCCGAACAGCTGCTCGAAGGCGACGCGCGGGTCGCGGATCATGGGGAGCGGCTCGGTGGGCGAGGCCCAGCTTATCGAGTCGGTGTACACGCAGGAGTAACCGTAGGCGCAGCCGCCGGCGCGGTCGAGCGGCTCGATGCACAGCTGCATGGACGGGATCGGCGTCCCCTGACCAAACTGGTTGGCGTACATCTGGTCGAGCGAGGACCCGACGAAGATGTTCGATCCTTCGGTCTGGGTCGGGTGCGCCTGGGTGAGGAAGACCGCACTGGACCGGAAGTGATCGCCGCCGATCTCTTCGGACTTGTAGGCTTCGGCCATGCGCACGTCGGTGTTGCTGACGATCGTGAGGTACTTGCGCCAGGACTCTAGCGGCGAGAGCGAGGTCGCGCCCAGGTCGAACGCCGAGCCGGTCCCGGCCGGCGCCCACAGGTGCTCCTCCAGGCCGAAGGGGGAGCAGCCGGCCGCGCCGTGGACCATCTCCATGCACAGCAAGCGGGTCGGGTCGGCGACCGCCGCCCCAGCACCGCCACGCACCGGCACCATGGCATCGAGATAGGGGAGCGCCACCATCGCCCCCATTCCCTTGAGGAAGGTGCGCCGGGGGAGCGCCTGCCGCGTGAGGATCGCCATGAAATCCGTCCGTTAGCGTTGAGTGGAGTGGGCGCCCTGCGCGGGCGCCTCAGCCTTGAGCGGCCCGCCCTCGGCACGTTGCATCTGGAAGGCGGGACTGCGCACCACGCCGAGGATGTACGCCGACATCCGATTGTCGTTGGCCGACGCGTTTCGCACGATCTGGCGCACGGTGGGCATGTCATACGCCTCGATGCGCCGCCCCATGGCATAGGCCATCAGGTTGCGGGTAAAGGTGCGCAGCAACGTGTCGTCACGCTTGAGCAGCGCGGCCTGCAGCTGCATGAGGTTCTCGGCCTTGCTGCCGTCCCACAGCTCGCCGCGCGAGTCGATCGGCATCCCGTTGTCCCGCAGCCGCAGGCGTCCGGTGACGTCGAAGTTCTCCATCGCCAGGCCGATCGGGTCCATCAACTTGTGGCACGAGCTGCACGCCGGGCTCTTGCGATGCTGCTCCATGCGCTCGCGCACGGTCAGCGTGCGTCCGCCGTCGGTGCCGGGAGTCGCCTCGAGGTCGGGGACGCCCGGTGGCGGCGGCGGCGGCGGGCTGTTGAGCAGGACCTCCATCACCCACTTGCCGCGATCCACCGCCGAGGTGCGGGTTGCGTGCGAGGTGAGTGTGAGGACGCTGGCGTGCGACAGGAGGCCGCGGCGCGTCTCATCCGGATATTGCACCCGGCGGAACCGGTCGCCGGCGACGTTCGGGATGCCGTAGTGCTGGGCGAGCCGCGCGTTGACGAAGGTGTAGTCGGCGCGGTAGAGGTCGAGCACACTGCGGTCCGAGCGCACGAGGTCGTCGAAGAACGTCTCGGTCTCGGTGCGCATCGCATCGCGCAGCTGCTCGTCGAAGTCCGGGTACTGCCGAATGTCCGGCTGCACCTGGTCAAGGTCCGGCAGGCGCAACCACTGGGCGGCGAAGCGCGTGGACAGCGCGCTGGCGCGCGGATCGGCGAGCAAGCGCCGCACCTCGCGCTCGAGCACCGCCGGCTGCGACAGCGTCCCCTTGGCCGCGACGTTCACCAGCTGCCGGTCGGGCGGCGCGGACCAGAGGAAGAACGACAGGCGCGAGGCGAGGTCGAGGTCGCGCAGGCGATACGACTCGCCGGCCGCGACGCGGTCCGGTGCGCGCTCGAAGCGGAAGACGAAGTCGGGGCTGGCAAGGATCCCCTCGAGCGCCGTGCGCACCCCGGCCTCGAAGCCGCCCTTCGCGCTCCCCATCTCGTAGAGCGACATCAAGCCACGATGATCGTCGGCGCTCAGCGGACGGCGATACGCCTGGCTGCCCAGGCGTTCGACGATCGAGTCCGCACACGGCCTGGCCGCAGCCGGCGTCGCCGGACGACAGGAAAAGACGCGCTGCCGCACCGGTGTCTCGGTCATCCCGGTGGTCTTGAACGGCCCCTTGATCGTGAGGTCGCGCAGGTGCGGAAGCAGCGAGAAGCCGTAGGCCGTCGCATTCGACGTGCTGCTCAGCGAGTACTTGAGCGGCGAGATGAGGTCCTGCACCACTCCCTGGTAGGCAGGTGGGATGAACGCCGCCGACACCCGGTGCGCTCCAGCGGTGATCTGGACGGTATCGCTGGCCATCGAGACCCCGTTGGGATCCGACGCATGCATGAAACGGTCGATGCCCAGCACGGCCACGCGCTCGCCATCGATCGAGAGTTCGATCTGTTCGCCACGGGCCAGACCGCCGGCAAATGCCCCCGTGGTCTCGTGGAAGAAGTTCACCCCGAACTGGTAGTCGCCATCGGCCGGGAAGACATGGACGACCGAGGTCCCGCCGCGCGTGCCGAAGGGGGCTCCTTCCACATGCTGGGTCTGCGACGCGGTCTTGGGGACGGTGTACGTGAACGACGCCGGGGTGGCCTCCGGGTTGCCTACTGCCAGCCAGCTGATGTCACTGGCAGCGCGCAGGTAGGCGTCGAGCAGCATGGGGGAGAGCCCCTGCACGTCGGCGATGTTGTCGAAGTTGTCGCTCTTGGTATCGAGCGGGAGGTACGTGCCGGCGTCCACGTCGAGCGACAGCAGCGCGCGCACCGCCTCGCGATACTCGGCGCGGTTCAGGCGCTGAAAGGTGCGGCTGCCGGGATTCGGATGTGCCGCGAAGGCCGAATCCAGCTGAGACTCCAGCGTCTGCACCAGCGCGGCCAGTGTGTCCGGGGCCGGGCGCGACGACCCCGGCGGTGGCATCATCCCCGACCGCAGCTTGGCGACGACGTTCTCGGCCATCTCGGGGTCTTCGGCCGCCGCCGCCACATCGAAGTTGGCGAGCGAGAGGTTCCCGCGACGCTGCGTCGCGCTGTGGCACTTCTGGCAGTGCTGTTTCACCACCCCGTTCAGGTCGGCTGGCGCAACCTCCAGCGGCGGACGGGATTCGGAACGCTCCGGGAGCACGAGCACCACCCCGAGCACCACTGCCAACGCCGACAACGTCTTCATGCACGACCTCGCTCGTGGAAACCCGCCATGCAGCTGCTATGCGAGGCGAAATTGCCTCTCACGCTGCCCGCCACGCAAGGCAGCCGGCGATCTTTATACCAGATGTCAGTTGACGCTGTATGCGCTCGTTCTGACATTGGGCGGCAGAAACGAGTCTCCCTCACCCCTCTGCACGAGCCATGCTGCACCTCATCACCGCCGGCTGCGCCACCTTGCTGACGCTCGCCCTCTCGGCGGCGACACCGACCGGACGAGTCGCGGCACAGCAAACGACGCGGCAGGTCAGCCAACCGGTGGCTCTCCCGGGTACCCAGTCGCCGGACAGTGTGATCACCCAGGCGGTGATCGACTCGTTCGCAAGAACGCACGCCGCCGTCGCGGCGTTGCGCGACCGATACCAGGCATTGCTGGCCGAACCCCAGAACAAGACAAACGAGGAACAGGATAAGCTCCACGAGAAGCTGGTCGACGAGCGATTGGCAGTGCTCAAGGCGCACGGATTCACGCCGGCCGAGTTCGCCCGATTGATCCGGCGCGTGAGCGCCGACACCGCCGCCCGGCGTGCGTTCGACGCCGCACTAGCCCGCCTTCCGAAGCAGGCGCCGCCCGCCGGCGAGCGGGTGCCGCCGGCGGATTGATCCGTCGACCGGCGCGTGTGAGGCGTTTGACCCATGCCAGCACGTCGACCCAACGAGAGTCTTCGACGCAGGACGGCGTACTGCTATGACACGCGCCGCCTCCGCGTTCTACAGAACGATTCTCGACGGAGACGAGTGCACCATGGCCTCCAGCCTTCCCCGCCGCCTGGCGATCGCTGCAGCTGCAATAGCCCTGATCGCGTGCGGGAGCGACGGCGCGAACGCGCCGATTCCTGTCACCCGCGAGTCACTCACCATCCAGCTTCCCGACGGCGAGTGGTATCCGGGCGACGTGGTGACCCTGCGCGCCTTGGTGCGTGACGCAACCGGCGAGGTTGTTCCAGACGCTCCCGTGACCTGGAGCGTGAGCAGCGCCGCGCACGTGGAGCTCGCCTCCGACGGCGCGGCGACGCTCCTCAAGCCTGGTCGGGTCACCGTCACCGCGCGCCACGGCAGCGTCGCCGAGAGCGACGAGATCACCATTCGCCCGCTCTTCGTCAACCAGGTAACCGTCTCGCCGTCCGCACTACAGTTACGGGTAGGCGACGCGTCGCCGCTCGGCGTTCGCGTGAGCGGGGCCGGGGGGCGCGACGTGCCGGGGCGGGTCGTGACGCTGTCGTCCGACAACGCGACCATCGCGTTCATCGACGCTGCCGGGCGTGTGCATGCAGTGGCCCCGGGCGTCACGACCGTGCGCGCCAGAGCCGACGGCGTCACCGGGACAGCCCGGGTGGAGGTGGCACACGAACCGGCCGTCCGGTCGCTGTCCCGAGTCGATGGCAGCCGACTCCCGCTGCTGGTCGCCGCTGACACCGTGTCGTGGGACGGCGTGCGAGAGTATCACGAAGTCTTCATCGAAGGAGGCGAGCTGACGCTGTCCGGGGCGGGGACACCGCGCTACGCCATCGATATCCGCTACGCCGAGTACGTCGTGACGGGTCCGGCAGGGCAGCGCGATTATCGCCTGCTTCATCTGAGTCGAGAGGCCGACTTCGGGCTCGTGACACTCGACGCGCGCGGGGACTACCGCTTCACGTCGGAGTGGATCGCGCCCCTGCACCACACGGCCTCGGCCGTGAGCGGCGGGATCGAGGTCCGATTCCGGGTGCCCGGCGACGATACCTACCTCACGCTGCTCTACCGACGGGACTAGCGGACAGGCCGGGCGCGCGGCACGACGCTATTCTCGCGGCGGACGCCGGCGCGTTGGCGACGATACACACCGTGATGTACGGCTCGGTCGCCCGTGCCTTTCCAACGGCAGGGACCTTTGGCTACGATTGCACCATCCATCCGGGAAAGAGCAGCGGCGAGACGGTACCGCCCTCGCACGTCTGCTGACCCGTCGCTGGTCCGTTTCCCATCGCGTTCGCCGGAGGACTCATGCGCCGCCGTATCGCCGCGTTCACCAGACGCGCGCTGACTGGATCCTTACTCGTCGCGCTTGTCGCGATCATCGTCGCGTCGATCACCGCCTTCGCTCCTGCGAGGCAGGCTCCTCTCTCGCCGCGCTTCAACCATGTCATGCTCTACGTGTCGAACCTCGAGACGTCCATCGCCTTCTACACGTCCGCCTTTGACCTGCAGGTGTCGCAGCGCATCGGCGAGATGACCGTGACTGGGCCAGACGGCACGCCAACGACGCGGCAGGTGAAGATGGCGCTGCTCAAGTTCCCGGGTCAGGACTTCGTCCTCGAACTCGCCGAGCGCTCGGTCGAGAACGGCGGCGCCTCGCCGCATCTCCAGCACCTGGGCGTGGACGTGCGCGACATCGCCGCGGCGGCCGAGCGGTTGCAGAAGGCCGGGGGGCGCGACTTCTCCGGCATCCGCACGGTGCGCACCATGGGCACGGTTGCCAAGAACACCTTCTTCAAGGGCCCCGATGGCGAGTCCGTGGAGCTGATGGAGCTGGTGTCGGGGGAATTCTAGCGGTCCGGATGCGACCGCGCGGCGGCCGCGATCGCAGCGCCGCGGCTACCGCCCCTTGGGCGTGTCGCCAAGGATCTTCGGCCACTTGCTGTCGGCCTTGGTGATGTTGCCGGGAATGTCCTTCAGCCAGGACTTCTGCACGCTGGGGTTCTTGTTGAGGAACAGCTTGCCGTCCTCGATGCGCCAGGCCGAGGGATCGATGTCGTACTTCGCCCCCCCGGTCACGCCCATGGCGCAGTAGCCGCCGTACTGGGGGAGGTACCGCGCGGGCGCAGCGACAAAAACGTCGCGATGCGAGGCGCTGGCGAAACGGTACGTGGCGCCCTCGTGGGTGGCGGTGAAGGCGGCGTTCCCCAACTGCGGCTTGCTGTCCGTAAAATACGAGACCGGATCGTGGCCGTGGAGCGCGACGCCGGCATCGTCCACGTTGATGGCGAAGTGGCGCACCTGCGTCGCAGCGGACACCGACGACGTCGAACGTTGCGCGCCGGCCACGAGGGCGACGGTTGAGCCGACAAGGGCGAGGGCGAGCACCGCTTGAACGGTGCGGGTGGCCCGACGAGACGTGGGTGCGTGGCGCATGCTGACTCCGGTGCGGTGATCGGAAGTGGCGGTGGTTCGACCAGGGATCGACGGTGACGCGGGGCCTATCCGCCGTCGGGGCACCCGGTTCCCGGAGCCCGAACCCTCGGCCGATTCTACCGTGGCACCCCTGCGCAGGAGTCCTCCGCTCCGGCGTTCGCCGTCCCGGGAGCGAGCGGAGGCGGATGCCGCGGTCACCCTCAACAAATCGACTGCCAGAGCCGATATTGACAGTACATACCATGCGCACTACCGTTCAGTGCGTATAGAACGGAGGCTGTGATGACCGCGATATTCGACCAGACGCTCGGCACCATGGTTGCCGCGCCCGCCGGCGCGCGGGTCGCCCCGGAGGCTGAGGCCGTCGTCGCCCGCATGGCCCAGCTGGCGTTCGAGGTTGCCAGCTCGGCGGGAAGGGGCGAGCTGTTGCGCGCGCTGGCGACCGGGAGTTCGGTGGCGTTTCTGCGAGTGTTCGCGGAGCTACTAGTGTCGTCTACAGGGCCTAGTGCTGCCGCGATGGAGGCGCTACGTGGACAGCTTGCACTGGCGGAGTCGGTCGAACTGAGCGGCGGACTCTGGCGGGCCGATGAGGCACAAGCGGCGCTCGGCGTGTCCCGGGCGACGCTTCAATCATGGCGCGACGCCGGGCGCGTCATCGCCCTGCCGCAGGGCGATGGCTCTTATGCGTATCCCGTGGCGCAGTTCCTCCCGCCGGCCACCGACCTTGATCGGCCGCGCCCCGATCCGGCCATCGGCGACGTGTTGCGAGCGGCGGGGACCGCAATCGGCGTGCACGAACTCTTCCTGCTGCTCGCGGCACCGCAACCTGCTCTGGCGACCGCTGGTGGGGGGGAGCGCACGGGATTCGAGGCGCTGCGGGCGGGCGAAGGCGCGCTGGTGGAGGCGCTGGTCGCGCACGTGGTAACGCCGAGCGATGCGGGGGCGCCCGACAGCGGCGAGACGCCCTCTATCGGCCAGCCGGCCGCAGTCATTCATTAGGATCGTGAGGGGCTCGGTCGAGTTCGCGCGCGGTCCATCCCGGTCTTCTGGCCGCGGCGCAGTGCTGGCAGGATCGGGGGCACCATGACGATTGACTTCGGACCCTCGGCGGGGCTGCCGGCAGGCTTCGCCAGCTGGCGGTCCGGGTCAGCCCTGGTGCGCGGACACTCCCCGTCGAAGTCGGCGAACTGGTTCGGCCCCGCGCTGGGGGCGTTGGGGAGCAACCGCTTCGATCCGCCACGCCCGCGCACGCTGAACGATCCCGGAGGGTGCTACCTGGCCGAGGGGATCATCGGCCTGCTGCACGAGCGCGTATTTCGGGGTGCCCTGCAGCCGCAGGTGTCGCGCACAACGCTGAGCGCGCACCACGCCGTGACCGAGGCGACCCTGTTGCGCGACGTGGTGCTCATCGACCTCGTCGTCGCGACCGCC
This sequence comes from Gemmatimonadota bacterium, assembly GCA_016704465.1. Taxonomy (GTDB): domain Bacteria; phylum Gemmatimonadota; class Gemmatimonadetes; order Gemmatimonadales; family Gemmatimonadaceae; genus SCN-70-22. The sequence goes on from JADJAD010000001.1 coordinate 527,174, forward strand.
GTGCACGGTCTGCAGTTGAGCGACATCACCGCGCCGCCGTTGCTCGCCCCGCACGCGCCGTTGCGCTACCCGGCCACGCAGGGAATGGCTGGCGCGTGGGCGGCGACCAACGCCAGCGCGGGGTTCGCCGGGGTGCCCGGGGGGCGCGTGGACGGCATTCTGTACGTGTCGCGATTCGGTCCGGCGGAGCGGTGTGTGGTGCTCTGGGATCTGGCCCATGGTGCGCTGCGCTGGGGAAGCGCGCTGCCGCTTGGGGCGCATGGGGGGCTGAGGGCGGCGTGCGGAGCGCTGGGGGTGCGGGAGGTACCGTGACCGGGGAGAGACGTTCCGAATCGCGCACGGCGGGTCGTGACCTATCGCCGTGCGCCCTCCACCTCCACCGCCCCCGTCATCACCGCGACCGCATCGCTCATGCTTACCTCGCGCGGATCCAGCACCGCCACCCGGCGCCCCAGCCGCGCCACGTGAATCCGGTCCGCCACCTCGAACACGTGGGGCATGTTGTGCGAGATCAAGACGACCGGCAGCCCACGATCACGCACGCGTCGGATGAGCGCGAGCACCATCCCGCCTTCCTTCACGCCTAACGCGGCGGTCGGCTCGTCCATGATCACCACGTGACGGGCAAAGGCCGCGCTGCGGGCCACCGCCACTCCCTGCCGCTGCCCCCCCGACAGCGTCTCGACCGCCTGCGTCATGGACCGCACGCCGATCTGCAGCTCGCGCAGGTGCTGCTCGGCCCCCTCGCGCATGCGCCGGTGGTCCAGCAGGCGAAAGACGCGCCCCAGCACCCCCGCACGGCGCAGCTCCCGCCCCAGGTACAGGTTCTCCGCGATCGACATGGCCGGGGCGACGGCGAGGTCCTGGTACACGGTCTCTATGCCGGCTCGGCGCGCGTCCATGGGGCTGCGAAAGTGCACCACGCGGCCGTCGAGACGGATCTCGCCCTCGTCGGGGATCAGCGCCCCCGACAGCGCCTTGATGAGCGTGGACTTCCCCGCCCCGTTGTCGCCGATCACGGCGAGGATCTCGCCGGCGTGCAGGTCGAAGTCGGTGCCGTTTAGCGCGGTCACCTGGCCGTAACGCTTGACGAGCCCGCGCGCCTGCAGGACGGCGGGTCGCTCGCCACCCGCCGTGGCCCTGGCGCGTGCATCCGGTGTCGCTTCCGACCGCTCGGGCGACGTGTCCATGCCTAACGCCCCTCCCGGCGTGAGAGCTGGTCGGTGGCCACGGCGAGGATCACCAGCACGCCGGTGACGAGCACCTGGTACACCGACGACACCCCCATGAGGGTGAGCCCGTTGCGGAAGACGCCGACGATCAGCGCCCCCACGAGCGAGCCGAGGAGGAGACCACGGCCACCAAACAACGACGTGCCGCCCAGCACCACGGCGGTGATGGCGTCGAGATTCTCGGTCTGCCCGGCGTTGGGGTCGCCGACGCCGGTGCGCGCCACCGAGAGCAGTGCGGCCACGCCGTAGAGGGCGCCGGCCAGTGTGTACACCGCGAGCAGGACGCGCGACGTGTCGATGCCGAGCAGGCGGGTGGCCTCGGGGTTGTTGCCAACGGCGTAGACGTGGCGCCCGGCGGCGGTCTGGCGCAGGATCACGGCAGCCAGCAGGTACAGGACGAGCATCAGCACCACGCCGTACACCACCCGGGTCCCTGCCACGGGGAAGGTGTTGCCGAGCGCCACCATGACCGGCGGGACCTCGGTGATGGTCTGCGCGTCGGAGTAGAGCTGGGTGGCGGCGAAGGCGATGTTCAGCGTGCCTAACGTGACGATGAAGGGCGGGAGCCTGATCCGCGTCACCAGCAGCCCGTTCACCGCGCCGAACAGTGTCGTCACGCCGATGCCCGCCGCGATCGCTGCCGGGGCCGGAATCCCCATGGACGTGGCCAGCCGCGCCATCACCACTCCGCCCAGCGCCATCACCATCCCGCACGACAGGTCGATGCCCGCGGTCAGGATCACGAGCGTCTGCCCGATGGCAATCACCCCGACGACCATCACCTGCTGCAACACCAGGGCGAAATTCTCGCCGGTGAGGAAGCGCTCGTGCCGGGTCGCGAAGAACGCGCACGCCAGCAGCAACGCGACGAACGGCCCGAGCGTGCCGATGGACGGCAGACGCTCGCGCAGGGTCAGCCGTGCTGGCGGGTTCGGGGCGGGAGCCGAAGGAACGGCGGTGGCCACGCCCCTACTTGTTCCCGAAGCACGACGCCAGGCCAGCCTGCACGTCGCGACTCTCGACCCCCTTCACCGACCGCGCGGCGATGAGGGCGACGCCGGTATCGGTGTAGCCGCTCGGCTTCTTCCCCGTCTTCACGAACGTCACCCCGGCCTGCACCCCTAACTCGGCCATGCGAACCGGATATTGCTGCGCGGTCGCCGCGATCGCCCCCGCCGCCACGTCGCGCACCCCCTGGCACCCGCCATCGACGGTCACGAGGATGACTGTCTTGTCCTTCCCGGCCACCTTGAGCGCACGTGCTGCGCCAGCGGCGCTCGGCTCGTTCACCGTGTACACGACCGTGACGTCGGGAATCCGCTGCAGGCAGTTCTCCATCCCGGTCTGCCCCTTGGCCTGGTCGCCGTAGCTGTCGGCCATGCACACGACTTCGTCCGGCTTGCCGAGTGTGTTGGCGGTGGCAGCGGGTGCGACGAGCCCCATTCCGGCGAGGAAGCCGTTGTGGCGCTGCGCCCCGACCGGATGGCCGGGGAGGAGATCGAGGGTGACGATGCGCGCCGGACGTGCGCCGAGCGCCGCACGGGCGTATCGCCCGATCAGGATGCCGGCCTGGTAGTTGTCGGTGCCGAGGAAGGCATCGGTCGCATCCATGGGGTCGGTGGGCGAGTCGAGGGCGATCACGAGGACTCCCCTGGCCCGTGCCTTCCGGATGGACGGGACGATGGCCTTCGCGTCGCTGACGGTGATCAGGATGACCCGGGCGCCGGCGGCGACCATGTTCTCCATCGCCGTCACCTGACCGGCGTTGTCGCCGTCGCCCCGGCCAGAGCCGGTGAGGAGTCGAGCCCCGGCTACCTTCGCCGCCGCCTCTGCCCCCTCGCGCATCTTCACGAAGAACGGGTTGGTGGACGTCTTGGTGATGAGGCCGATGACGGGCACCTGGGCGCGGGCCGGCGCGGCAAGCGCCGACCCGAGGACGAGCACAGCAGAGAAGCACGACGAAAGCCGCAGGAGCATGCGCTGGTCCTTGGGTGTGGGGTGACGTCCAACGTTACGACGGGATACCGCGAGGCGCGATGGGGCGACGAACGCCACCGATGGAGCAGCTCATCTGCGTGGTCGGGTCACATCACGCACGGGCACTCTGGCGGCGCAGTCAGCGCGCGCACAGCGTTCGGCATGCGAAACTCATCCCTCCTCCGGTCTACGCTTCTCGTGCTCGCCTCGGCGACGCTCGCCGCCGCCCCTGCCGCCTTGTCGCAGGGGAGTGCCTCGCATGCCCCGAATCCCCGGTTCGGTCGGTGGAAGCTCAAGTCCGACGCCCCCGCACCGGCCAGCAACATCATGACCTACTCCCCGCATGGCACGACGGGGATGCGGGTGCAGATCGAATCGGTGAATGCGAAGGGCGAGACCGCGCGCTGGGGCTATGTCACCGAGTTCGACGGTCGCGACATGCCGGTCACGGGAAACGCCGGCCAGACGCATGCCTCCGTGCGTGTCCTCGACGACGCCGTGAACGAGATTATCAACTCGAAGGACGGGGTCGTCACCACGCGGCTGACCAACGTGCTGTCGCCGGATCACAACACGATCGCCGTGGTCTACATGCGCGATGACGGGAAGGGGAGGACGATGGGCGTGTCGTTCGCGACGTACGAGCGGATGCCGTAGCGGGCGCCCTCAACCGGGGGTATTCGGGGAGCTTCACCCGGCCGCTGCGACTCGCTGCGGCTCGCTGCGCGTGGTGAACCCGGGAGGCGTGCGATGAGCTAGGTTACGCGGCCATGTCCACCGATTTTCTGCTCTGGCAATGGAGCCTGATCACGCAGCTCGTCTCGGGCGCGATGATCTGTGGTTTTTTCCTCATCTTCGGCCGCGACGTGCGGACGGCCGAGATGCGCGCGTGGACGCTCGCCTGGATCGCGAACTTCGCCGCCCTGCTCGTCACGTTCGTCGACGTCTACTGGGTAGACGGAACGACCGGGCCAGCGTTCGCGGCAGTTTCTGCGGGCTATGTCGCTGCCAAGGCGCTCTTCGTCATCGGTATTCTCGAGGGACTGCAGCTGGCGATCGACGTCGACCGCCCGCGTTGGTCGTCCAGAACGCGCGCGATCGTCGTCGCCGTGCTTGCGCTCGCCAGCGCGATCACGGTCCACAGCTTCACGGCGCTGGGCCTCATTGCACAGGGCCTCGTGGGCGTCGCCTTTTCCGTCGGCGCATGGATCGCCTGGCGCAGGGTGGGACATCCGGTGCGCTGGCTCTCGATCGGCCTCGCGCTGCGGGCCGCGCTCGGACTCGCCGAAATGTTCGCCTACGTCACCGAGGCGATCCCCTCCGTTCTCCTGCCGTCCGGGGGGCGCGAACTCCTCGCGAGCTTCCTGGCCGTCTCGTCGTTCTTCGACACAACCACCGAGTGGTTGCTCGCGCTTGGTTGTGTGCTCGCCGCCACGACGCGGGCGCAGCGCGAACTACGGTACACCAACGACGACCTGCTGCTGGCGCAGGAAGCGCTGCGGGCGATCGTCGACGTCGATCCGCTGACCGGGTTGGCGAATCGTCGCGCGCTCCCCGGCCTCCTGCGCACGGTGCAGCCCGATGGCGCGTCACTGGTCTTCATCGACTTGCGCGACTTCAAGCAGGTCAACGACGCCCGCGGCCACGCGGCGGGCGACGACTTCCTCAAGCGCTTCGCTTCGGCCTTGCAGGAGAGCTTCAGGCCGGGGGACGCGATCGTGCGCTACGCGGGTGACGAGTTTCTCGTCGTCGCGCAAGGGCTCGAGCGTGCCGCGATGGAAGCACGGATCGTGAAGCTGCGCGCGCGTCTTGCGGATGGCGCGTCGGGATGGTCGTCGCGCATCACCTTCGACGCCGGCCACAGCGAGTTGGGGGCCGGAGGTCACCCTGATGACGCAGTGCAGGCCGCGGACCGCGCGATGTATGAGGCGAAGCTGTACGCGCGCGGCGACTGGAGCGACGCGCAATCGCACTAATCGGCCCGTTCGCGCATCTTCATGGAGAAGGGATTCGTTGATGTCCTCGTGAGGAAGCCGAGGATCTGCTGTTGCACCGCGTGTGGTGACGCCGAGGCCAGCGCGAGGGCGAGCCGAGTGACCAGCCGAGTGCGGAGGGGCATGTGCCGGCGCATGAGGATGAGCGATCTCGAAGGTGACGGCTGGAAGCGGCCTAACGCGTTCGGAGCACAACGCTCCGCGGTGTGCGTGCTCGCCGCCCGGTGTCTCGCGCTCTCAAGCCGTGCGGAGGCGCAGGGCGCAACGACGGACGTCAGGAACCCGCGCTTCGGGCGCTGGAAGCTCAAGTCCGATGCGCTGCCACACGCCAGCAACTGCATGACTACTCGCCCAACGGCGAGCGGGGGATGCGGGTGCAGATCGAGTCCGTCAACGCGAAGGGCCAGACGGCGCACTGGGGCTACGTGACCGACTTCGACGGGCGCAACCTGCCGGTGGCGGGGAACGCCGGCCAGGCGCACGCTTCTGTGCGAGTCGTCGACGCGTCCGTGAACGAGATCGTCAACTCGAAGGACGAGGTCGTGACCACGCGACCGACCAACGTGCTGTCACCGGACCACAACGCGATCACCGTGATCTACCTGCGCGATGACGGCACGGGGAAGACGACCGGAGTGACGTTCGCGGCGTACGAGCGAATGCGGTAGTCAGCGGCCGCGGTGCGGGGTACTCATGCGGTGATGCTGATACGTGTTCCCCGACCCTGACCCTTTGCGATTACGGGATCGCCACCGTGCGGCCCATCTTCCACTGTGGATCGCTCGGCGCGACGGGCTGCATCGAGCGCAGGTACGTGATGACGTCCCCTACCGCGTCGGGCGCGAGGGGACCGGTGCGCCCTCCCCACGGCGTCATCATCGTCCCGGCAACGCCGCGTGTGATCATGGTGTCGAGGTGGCGGTCGGTGGCGAACTCGAGATATTCCCGCGAGAGCAGCACCGGGCCGAGGGCGGCGATGCCGGCGGCCGATGCGACGTGACAGGCCGCGCAGAAGCGCTGCCAGATCGCGCCACCGTTGACCGCGCGCGCGTCGGTTGCCGCCGCGGTGCGGCTCGGCGTGCTCTCACCGTGGCCCGGGGCGGGGTCGGCGGCGGGACGTGGGTCTCGCCAGGCGCTGTAGAGCGCCACGGTGGTCAGCAGGACGAGGATCGACGCTGCCGACTTGAGCACAGGGGACCGTGCGGAGGGGAGTTGGTCGAGGGCGCGGTCCTCATTCTGTCGGTCGGACATGCTGACATGCTGTTCCGCTGGCGGCGGTCGCGAAAGAGGGATCTTGCCGACGTTGCCCGGGCCACCGACGATTTCGCCCGTCGTCTGAGTGTCGTCCGCGGTCCTGGCGGGTTGGTCCGGGCAGCCGGCGGCAGCGGCGCTTAGCTTTCGAGTTGCCCAGCGCCCGACGCATACCCTGCGCCGCCGATCGGCTCACTCCTTCTCGCAGGTCCCGGCTCCATGAACTCGCTCGCGTCGTCACCACGCGCCAAACCTTCTGGCTCCTCCTCCGCCCCGGAGCCGGACCGCACGCTCACCAACGCGCTGCGCCTGCTGTGGCGCGCGGTGCGCCTGCGGTGCCCCAACTGCGGCAAGTCCCGGGTCGCCAAGTCGTGGGGGACGGTGCACACACGCTGCGCCACCTGCCACTTTCGCTTCGAGCGGTCCAGCGACAGCTATTTCACGGGAGCGATGTTCTTCAACCTGATCATCGCCGAGTTCCTGTTCGCCGTCATCATGGGGACCACGCTCGTGCTGTCGTGGCCCGACGTGAACTGGGATGCGCTGACGTACGGCGCTGCCCTCGGGATGCTGGTCACGCCCATCGCGCTGTACCCCGTGTCGAAGGTCGTCTACCTGAGCATCGACGTGTTCATGCGTCCGGTGCGACCCGAGGAGTGCGACCCCAGCAACACGAACTGGACGTGGCTGGGGGTCTAGCGGCCAGCGTCAGGCAGCGTCAGGCAGCGTGTAGTCGAAGCCGTACGCGTGCTTCCCGTCGCTGACGTCGATCGACATGCTCCCGACGATGCCGGCCAACCCGCCGGTCCCGGAGTCGGGGACGACGTCGAGCGCGAGGGAGCTGGTGCCACGCGCCATCGTCCCGCTGTGCTGCAGGACGAAGCTCCCCTCGCGCCCCGCCAGCGTCCCGGTGACCCGCTCGATGGCGACGTAGCCGGCCGATCCCTTCACCGCCGACATCGCGGTGAGCATCTGCCCCTTGCTGGCCGCGACCAGGTCGCCGCTGAACGTCTTGTCGATGGTCAAGCGCCCTAACGACTGGCCGTCAGCGTAGTCGTCGGCGGGCTGCGGCGTGATGGTGACCTCGAACGATCCGGTGGCGTGAGTCATGCGTTCCACAGTGCACGGAAGACCCGCATCGCGTTGCCTCCCAGGATGAGCGAAATGTGCGCGTCGCTGTAGCCGCGACGGATGAGCCCTTCGGTGAGGTCGAACGTGCGCCTGGGGTGATCGAGACCGGCGATCGTCAGCAGCAGCTCTCCCTTGGCATCGGTGTGCAGGCGATACCGCTCGAAGTTCGGCGTCGCCGGGTTGCCCGCGCCGGGACCGTTGACCGGGTTCGGGTTCCCCACCACGTCCATGTCGCTTCCCACCGCCAGCGCCTCGATACCCACGAGCTTCCGCACATGATCGAAGTGGTCGAGCGCGTGCTCGAGGGTCACCGGCTCGGACGCGTGGACCATCATGCGCAGGAACGGAATCCCCATCACCCCGCCGGTGCGCGCCATTTTGGTGATCATCTCGTCGGTCTTGCAGCGCAGGTGACCGGGGAGCAGTGCCCGACAACTGGCATGCGAGAAGACAACCGGGCGCGTGGCCACGTCCAGCGCATCCAGCGTGGTGCGATCGGCGCAATGCGACACGTCGACCGCCATGCCCACCTGCTCCATGCGCTTCACGATCGCGCGCCCGAAGACGGTCAGCCCACCGTCGTTCTCCTCCAGGAAGCCGCTGCCGATGCGGTTCTGGTAGTTGTAGGTGAGCTGCGACAGGCGCTGCCCCAGCGCGAAGAAGGTGTCCACATCATCCGGCGAGCGGAAATGATCGGAGTTCTGGAAGGTGATCATGATGCCGACCTTCCCCGACTTCTTCACCGCCGCAAAGTCGGTGGCGTCGTCGATGCGCATGAACCAGTCGGGATACTCGGCGACGAAGCCGTTCCAGTTGGCGAAGAACCGGATGCCGCCGTCGTAATCACCCGGGCTGTGCCCGAGCGCGATCACCGAATAGCCCGAGGTGCGATAGGTCTCGTAGTCGGCGGCGGTCATGCTGCGCGCCTTGCTGAGCCACAGCTGGCTCCTGGGCGGCTTCTCGGCGAAGTCGGCGAAGCGGCACTGGTTCAGCAGGTCGATGACGACCGATTCCTGCACCAGGCGAATGGCCCGCGCCGAGTATTGTTGCGGGGAGTCGGCGAAGAGCGGGTAGCGCCCTCGCACGATGGCGGGCGCGGCCAGCGCGGTGGCCGCGAAGCGCTGGAGCGCGGCGCGGCGGGTGAGGGACGCGGTGGGGTCCTCGTCGCTCTTCGGTCGGGACATCGGCAACGGGTTCGGGGAGCGGCCAAGATGTCGCCGCTCGCACGAACCTTCAATCCGTCGCGGTCACCGCTTGTTGACCGTCGTGACCTGGATCGACCCGGCTTCGTGCCCAGGACCGAGCATCTGCACGGCCCGGTTCTGGTCGAGGTACTTCATCGAAACGACCTTGTCGAGCGCGACGGTGCGTAGCGACTCGAGGTTTGGCTGGCGGACGTCATCGATGTAGATGATCGCCTCGTTCGACTTCGCGTTGCCGTCGCCCATCATCCCCGCAGCGGAGTTGCGTCCGAGGGGGGGACGCAGCCAGTTGGGGCGCAAGCGCTGGATCGCGTCCTGGGCGGTCAGCATGCCCGAGGCACCTTCGTCGATGTCGGCGCGGGTGATGAGGGAGCGGTCGCCGCGCTTCTGGGCGAGGGCGCTCCCGCTGACGACCAGCAGGAGGAGCAGGGTTCGGGCGAGCAGGCGACGCACGGGAGCCTCGCGAGGTGATTGGGGGGATGGAAATCATCCGGTCTTCCCTGCGCCGCGTCAAGCAGGCACTGGCGCTGGGCGCGCGGCAATGTGCAACGTGCGAGGTGCGCCGCCCGGCTGGTGCGCGCCGTTCCGAACCCGTGCGGGCACAACCGATGGCCCGCCACTCGACGTATCCCGCCACCGTGGAGCGCGATGATGCACACCGACCGTCCGACCCGACCGCGTATCGGACACCGCGCTGCGAACCAGGTACGCCGCCTGCCGCATGTGACCGTCGCCATCCTGCTGGCGCTCTGCCCGCTGGCCGGCGTTGTGGGGACCGCGGGGGCACAGGGCATCGACCTCTCGCGACAGCGCCTGGTGGACCTGACGCATGCCTTCAATGCGAAGACGCTGTACTGGCCGACCGCCACGTCGGGCTTTCAGTTGCAGCAGCTGGCGTACGGCAAGACGCCGGGGGGCTACTTCTACTCGTCCTATGCCTACGCCGCCCCCGAGCACGGCGGCACCCACCTCGACGCACCGATCCACTTCCACGACGGGGGGCTCGCGGTGGACCGGCTCGCCCTCGACCAGCTGATCGGCCCGGCGGTCGTGATCGACGTGCGCGCGCAGGCGGCCAGGGACCGCGACTACCGCCTGACGCGCGCCGACGTGCTGGCGTGGGAAAAGGCCAACGGCGCAGTGCCGCGCGGCGCCTTCGTCATGCTGCGTACCGGTTGGGGGCAGCGCTGGCCGGACGCGCTGTCGTACTTCGGCGACAACACGCCCGGCGACGCCTCGAAGCTGCACTTCCCGAGCTACGGCGTCGACGCCGCGCGTTACCTCGTGCAGGAGCGCAGGGTGGCGGCGTTAGGCGCGGACGTGGCGTCCATCGACCATGGGGCCAGCACCGACTTCATCGTCCACCAGGTCGCGGCGGGGGCGGGGGTCATCGGGCTGGAGAACGTGGCGCGCCTCGAGGTGCTCCCTGCCAAGGGGGCGACGGTCATTGCCCTGCCCATGAAGATCGAGGGGGGATCGGGGGGGCCGGTGCGGATCGTGGCGCTGGTGCCGCGCTGAGGCTGCGCTGAGGCTGCAGTGAGGCTGCTCTTGGCAGGGAGGCGTGCGTGCGCACCCCTCCCGCCCGCTCGCCTACCGTGCGTGCGCCTTGAAGAACGCCCAGATCACCGCCGTGGCATCCATCGAGGTGCTCGGCTTGTCGCCCAGACGACTCCCGCTGGTGCCGCCTGGCCAGGCGTGTCCGTTGTCCTCGACCTGGTACAGTTCGACCGCCCGCCCCGACGGACAGTCCCATCGCCAGTACATCAGGGTGCCACGCTGGTCGCGACGCGGCTCCGCGGCGCAGCCTCCCGCGCGGGCCCAGAACGTGCCCTGCGCCACGTTAGGCATCGTCGGCGTCCCGTCCCACTCGCCCTTGAATCGTCCCCCCGGGGGACCGCCCGCCGCTGGCACGGACGCGTCGAGCAGGCCATTGATCATCAGGGCCGACACCGGTTGCGGTGGTAGCGCTTCATCCCCGAAGACCGCCCCCACGACTGGAGCAATTGCGGCAATCCGATGCGACAGCTCGCGCCCCAGCCGGTGGCTCATCATGGCGCCATTCGACATCCCGGTGGCGTAGACGCGGGCGGGGTCCACGCGATAGCGCACGGCCAGCGTGTCGAGCAACGCACTGATGAAGCCGACATCGTCGATGCGGCGCTCCATCGCGTAACCGCAGCAGTGGCCGGCGTTCCACGTGAGCGTGGGGATCCGGGCCCGGGCGCTCGTCCCCTCGGGGTATACGACGATCACCTGCTCCCGCTGCACGAGGCGCGTGAAGCCCGTCATCCGTTCCGCGTTGGCCGCATCGCCCCCACCACCATGCAGGACGAACACGACGGGAAGCGGTTGGCCGGAGCGGTCGGCGCCTCGCGGCGCGCGCACCACGTAGCGGCGCGTCACCCCCTGGTACACGAATGACTGGGCCGCGTCAGGCGGTCCACGCCGGCGCCCCTGGGCGGCGATGGCATGGCCGGCAGCGTCGAGGAAGGAAGCGATCGCGACGATCGCGAGGACGAGGGCTGGTCGACGCAGGTTGCAAGTCATCATGCGTGTGAGACGCCGCGCACGCCTGCTTGTGAAGAACCCGCTGCCGTGCTCGTGTTGGCGCGGGCCACGCGCACGATGGCCGTTAGGCTGCGTTCAACATCCTGATCGGTGGTCGCCCACGACGACACGCTGACCCGCATGGCCGTGTGCCCCTGCCACTGCGTCACACCACACCAGCACGTGCCCTCGGCCTGCACGGCGTCGATCACCCGTTTAGTGGTCTCGGCATCGCCGAACGACACCAGCACCTGGTTGAGCACCACGTCGTTCAGCACCTCGAGGCCGGCCGCCCGAAAGCCCTCAGCGAAGCGCGAGGCATGCCGGCACGAGCGGGCGATGAGGGCGGCGACCCCTTCCCTCCCGAGCTGGCGCAGGGCGGCCCATACCTCGACCCCGCGCCCCCGGCGCGACAGTTCGGGAGTGAAGTCCGACGGGTTGCGGAACGGGGTCGCGGTCGGGAGATACGCCGCGGTGATGGCCATGGCGGCCTGCAGCGCATCGGGATCGCGCACGAAGGCCACCCCGCTGTCGTAGGGAACGTTGAGCCACTTGTGCGCATCGGTTGCCCACGAGTCGGCGAGCGAAATCCCCGCCGCCAGGTGGGCGTGCGCCGGTGACGCGGCCGCCCAGAGGCCGAAGGCACCGTCCACATGAAGCCACGCGCCAGCCGCGCGCGTGGCCGCGGCGAGCTCCGTCGCCGGGTCGAAGCCGCCGGTGTTCACGTTGCCGGCCTGCATGCACACGATCGTTGGTCCATCCAGCGGCGGGAGGCGGTCGGCCCGCATGCACCCGGCCGCATCGACCGGAACCGTGACGACGCGGGTGCGCCCCAGGCCGAGCAGGCCGAGCGACTTGGTGAGCGACGGATGGACTTCGTCGCCGACCACTACCGTAATTGGCGGGGCGCCGAACAGCCCATCGGCCTCGACGTTCCACCCCACCCTGTCCAGCACGGCGTGACGGGCGGCCGCGAGGGCCGTGAAGTTGGCGACCGTCGCCCCGGTCACGAAGGCGCCGCCGCACTGCGCCGGAAGTCTGAGCAGCTCCACAAGCCATCGCAGCGCGACCTGCTCCAGGTGCGCCACTCCCGGTGTGACGCGATAGAGGCACGCGTTCTGGTCCCACGCCGTCGACAGCCAGCTGGCGGCCACCGTGACCGGGAGCGCCCCGCCGATCACGAAGCCGAAGAAGCGCGATCCCGCCATGGCCATGGTCGCGGGCGAACCGACGTCGTCGAGCAGGGCGAGGACCTCGGCGGGATCGCTCGGCGTGTCGGGGAGCGGGGTGTCGAGGCGCGCGAGCTGTGCGAGCGCGGCCGGCGCGGGAGCGACTGCACGGTCCTCGAGCCCCTCGAGATAGCGCGTGGCGCGCTCGGCGCCATCGGCGAGCAGGGGACGAACGACCTCGTGGTGGCTGCGCATGGGGCGATCGGGAGGGCGGGCGGACTGGGGTGTCGGTCGAGCGAGACGCGTCACCCTAGCATCGGGACGCATCGAAGGATAGGATCGGACTCCCACCTGCGGAGCCGAGACGATGGCGACGGTACAGGACCTGCTCGATCGGAAAGGGGCCGACATCGTGTCGATCGGCTCGAGTGCCACCGTGGTAGAAGCGGCGCGGTTGATGAACGCGCGCGGGGTGGGCGGACTCGTGGTGGTCGACGCGCCGGGACAGTTGCTCGGGATCTTCACCGAGCGCGACATCCTGCGGCGCGTGGTCGCCCCCGGGCTCGACGCCGCGAAAGTGCGGATTGCCGAGGTGCTGACGACCAAGGTGATCACCTGCCTGCCCGGCACGAGCGTCGAGGAATGCGGGGCGATCATGTCGTCGCGCCGCATTCGCCACCTTCCCGTGGCCGATGACAGCGGGTTGAAGGGGCTGGTGACCAGCGGCGACGTGCTCGCCTATCGGGTCGCGGAGTCCGAGGCGACGATCGAGTACATGAACGCGTACATGTTCGACATTCGTTAGGCCGGGACGGCGCGCGGGGCCTCGCGACCCGCCCTTGTCATCGTCCTGTCATTCGCGCCAGCGAGCTTGCGGCCTCCTCCCTCCCTGGGGCCCACATGTCTCGCTCGGCGTCCGTACGTTCCGTCGCACTCGTCACCGTCACGATCGCCCTTGTCCTCGGCGGCGCCGCCGTGGCACGGGCGCAGGATGCCGGCGGCTATCACCTGGCCAGGAAGATCCCGGTCGGCGGCGACGGCGGATGGGACTACGCCGTGGTCGATGGCGACCGGCTCTACACCTCGCACGGCTCCCGCCTGGTGGTCATCGACCTCACGGGCGATTCGGTGATGGGCGAGGTCTCGAACACGAACGGGATCCACGGGGTCGCCATCGCCCCTGAGCTGAACCGCGGTTTCACCAGCAATGGGCGCGACACCTCGGTCACGATCTTCAACCTCGCGACGCTGGCGACGATCGGGACCGTGCACGTCACCGGGGCCAACCCCGACGCGATTCACTACGACGTGGCGACCAGGCGGATCTTCACGTTCAATGGCCGCGGCGAGAACGCGACCGTGATCGACGCAGTGACCGGCAGCGTGCTCGCCACGATCCCGCTCCCCGGCAAGCCGGAGTTCGCCCAGAGCGACGGCAACGGTCGGCTCTACGTCAACATCGAGACCGACACGGGGCAGATCGTGGTGATCGACACCAAGGCAATGCGGGAGGTGTCGCGCTACTGGCTCCCTGGGTGCGAGGGCCCCTCGGGGCTCGCGCTCGACCGCGAGAACAGTCGCCTCTTTTCGGCGTGCGGCAACTCGGTCATGGCGGTCTCGGATCCGGGGGAGAAGCGCGTCGTCACCCTCATCCCGATCGGCCCGGGAGTCGATGCCGCAGCGTACGACGCCGCGACGCGGCTGGTCTTTGCCTCCAACGGCGGTAACGGCACGCTGACAGTGGCGCGCCAGGATGGGGCCGATCGATACACGGTGCTTGGGAACGTCGCCACGCAGCGCGGTTCCCGGACCATGGCGCTCGATGCGCGAACGCACCGGGTGTACCTGGCCAGCGCCGAGTACGGCCCGGCGCCGGCGCCGACGCAGCCTGGGGCACGCCCGGGGCGCCCGCCGATGGTCGCCGGGTCGTTTGCGATCCTGGTGATGGAACCGGCGGCGCGCTAACGGTTTCATGCGCTTGCTCGTTTTCGTTGTCGCGTCGCTCTGCGGATCGCTGGTCCCCGCCACGGGCATCGCGCAGGAGCGACCAGTGACGCGTCGCGACGCGATCGAGGCCGCGCTCTTGCGAGGGCCGCGACTGGCGCTCGCACGCAGCGACTCCGCCGCCGCGCATGCCGACGTGGCCCTCGCTCGGCAGTTCGACAATCCGGCCCTCACGCTCGAGCATACCCGGAGCACACCCCACCAGCATGCCACGGTGGCGTTTCCGCTCTGGCTCCCGACCCAGCGCTCGCTGCAGCTCCGCTCGGCCGGGGCGCGACTCGACGCTGCCACCCTGCGCACCCGCTTCGAACGTGAGGCGGTCGCCTTCGATGCCGACACCAACTATACGAACGCGCTCGTTGCCCGCGAGCGCGCCCGGTTGTCTACCCGATCAGCGACCGACGCCGACAGTCTCGTGACCCTGGCTCGCGTGCGTCGCGACGCCGGCGATGCCAGCGAACTCGATGTGCAGCTGGCGGCGCTCAGCGCCGGACAGTTCGCCAACGTGGCGGCGCTTGACTCGCTCCAGGCGACCAGCGCGCTCCTCGCGGTCCAGGCGGCGATGGGACTGTCTACGCGGACCCTGTCCATCGTCCTGTCCGATGCATTGGACGAGGGAGATCCACCAGGCGATGCCGCTTCGGGTCCGCCGATACTCTTGGCCGCCGCTGAAGACGAGGTCCGCGCCTCGGAGCTGTCGCTGTCGCGCGAACGGGGGCGGCTGTTCGCCCAGCCAGCTGTGACCGTCGGTTTCGAGCGTCAGGAACCGGGAGGGACGGGGAACCAGCTGCTCCCGACCATCGGCTTCTCGATCCCGTTCCCCCTGTTCAATCGCAACGGAGCCGGGATCCTGGCCGCGCAGGCACAACGTGACCGGGCCTCCGCGCAGCTGTCGCTGGCCCGGGTGGAGCTGAACGCCGCGCTCTCGCTGGCCGAGCGCGAACGCACCATCGCCCGCGCCCGTTTCGAGCGCGCACAGACGCTGGTCGGCGTCGCCGATCGAGTCGCGGGACTCTCGCTGCTCGCCTATCGCGAGGGTGCCTCCACGCTTCCCGTCGTCCTCGAGGCCCAGCGCTCGGCGCGCGACACGCGCACTCAGTCCGTGGAGGCCATGGGGGCGCTACGTACCGCGACGGCACGCCTCCGACTCCTGTCCCTTTCGTCGAACGGTTCGAGAGGATGAGACAGTCGCGTGCCGCGCTGATGGCGCTGACCACGCTTGCCGCCTGCGTCGGCGGCGGGGATCCGCCGCCGGTGCCGGAGACCGTGATCGAAGTCACCGCCACTGTGGAGCCGGTGCGCCGCGCGGTGTTCGAGGAGACCATCGATGCCGTCGGCACCGTGGTGCCGCGCATGGGGCACGTAGCCTCGCTGGCCGCCCCGGCCCCGGCCCGCGTGGCGAAGCTCTTCGTGACGGTCGGGAGCACGGTGAAGGCGGGAGATGCGCTCGTGGAGTTCGAGCGCGCCCCTTTCGAGGCGGCGGCGGCGAGCGCCGAGAGCGCGCTGCTGGCCGCCGAGCACGCGGCGGAGCGCACGCAGCGCCTCTCCGAAGCGGGCGTTCTCCCGCGAAAGGACGCCGAGCTGGCGTCGGCGGAACTTGCCAGCGCTCGTTCGAATGCGATCACTGCGCGACGCAATCGGGAGTTGGCGACGTTGCGATCGCCGATCGCCGGTGCGGTGACCCGAATGGGAGTCGTGCTGGGCGCGAGCGTCGATCCATCGCAACCGGTCGTCGACGTCGCCGACCCTCGCTCCCTCGATGTGGAGCTGATCGTTTCGCCGGCCGGTGCGACGCGGGCCCGCGTCGGGCAGGGAGTCACGTTCTACTCGGGATCGGTGGCCTCGGGTGACCCGGTGGCACGAGGTCGCATTGGCGAGGTGGCGGCCGTCGTGGACAGCGCCACTGGTGGCGTGGCTCTGCGCATCGCACTCACCTCGACCGTTCGATCGATGCGCATCGCCGAGGTTGTCATGGGGCAGATCAGTGTGCAACGGCACGACGACGCGATCGTCATCCCCGATGCAGCGCTCGTCCCGACGGGCGAGGGGTTCCAGGTGTTCGTGGTCGACTCGGCGCAGGTCGCGCACGCCACCGCGGTCACGGTGGGTGGTCGGTCGAACGGACGGGTCTGGATCACCGACGGGCTCACCGGCGCCGAGCGGGTCGTGACGAAGGGGGCCTTCGGCGTCGATGACGGCGCCCGGATCACGAGCACGAAGCCGTGAGCGACGGCGGCGCGTCGGAAACGCATGGGGGCGGGGAGCGCGACGTGACGTCACGGTCGGGTCGAACGGCGCCCCCCGGCGGTTGGGCGCTATTCGACATACTCTCGCACCAGCGGCGCTTCATCTACCTCGTGGTGGGGCTGTTCAGCGTGGCCGGCGTGTGGGCGGCGTTGCACCTGCCGAGCGCGATCTATCCGGAGCTGACCTTTCCGCGCATCACCATCGTCGCGTCGGGCTCGTCGCTCGGGGCGCGCCAGGTCGTCTTCGCCATCACCCGCCCCATCGAAGAGGCGGTGAGCATCGTCCCGGGCGTCGAGCGGGTGAAGAGCCGTTCAATTCGCGGCTCCGGCGAGGTGAGCATCACCTTCGCCGACCGCACCGACATGGACGGGGCGCTGCAGTTGGTCCGCACCCGCGTGGAACAGATCCGCGGCGAGCTGCCCGCAGGGCTGCAGATCGAGATCGAGCGGCTCACGCCGAGCCTCTTCCCGATTCTCTCCTACAATCTGGAGGGAGGCGACCCCGCGACGCTGTTCGACATCGCCCGGTACCAGATCAAGCCGGTGCTCTCGCGCATCCCCGGCGTGGGGCGCGTGGACGTGCAAGGGACCGACGTGCGCGAGATCGAGGTCGTCGCCGAGCCGGCCTCGCTTGCAGCTGTCGGTTTGTCGTACGAGGACCTCGCGGCGGCGATTCGCCAGGGAATCTCGGTCGAGGCGGTCGGCCGGGTGGCCCGCGACTACAAGCAGTACCTCGTGATCTCGGCGATGGAAGCGCATACCGTCGACGACGTCGCCAACGTGGTGGTGAAGGGGGCGCTACGCGTGCGCGACGTTGCGCTCGTGGTCCCTGGCACGGAGGACCACGTGCGCATCGTGGCAGGTGACGGGCGCCCCGCCGCACTCCTCAGCATCACGCGCCAGATCGGCGGGAATACCGTCGCCGTGGCCGACTCGGTCGCCGGCGCCGTGCGGGCGCTGGCGGCGGCGCTGCCCCCCGGCGTGCACCTCACCCCGGTCTATGATCAGGCCGAACTCGTGCGCGACGCCGTGACGTCGGTGCGCGATGCGATGCTGATCGGGGCCGGGCTGGCGGTGATCGTCCTCCTGCTCTTCCTGCGCCACCTGCGCATCACGGCAATCAGCGCCACCGCGATCCCGCTCACGCTCATGATCACCGTCTTCCTCATGCGCCTGCTGGGGCAGACGTTCAACCTGATGACGCTGGGGGCCATGGCGATCGCGATCGGACTGGTGATCGACGATGCCGTGGTGATCACCGAGAACATCGTGCGTCACTTGCACCTGACGTACGACCGGACGGCGGCGATCCGTGTCGCCGTGCAGGAACTGGTCTGGCCGGTGACGTCGAGCACGCTCACGACGGTGGTGGTCTTCCTTCCGCTCGGGCTGTTGCAAGGGGTGCCTGGCCAGTTCTTCGCCGCCCTCTCGCTGACGCTTTCGGTCAGCGTGCTGGTCTCGCTGGTGCTCGCGCTCACGATCATCCCCCTGCTGGCCGAGCAGTTCCTGACCGACGCGGACGCCGAGTTCGAGCCGAGGCAAGTCGCGCCGACGATCGCCACTCGGCTTGGCGCGGCGCTCGACGCACTATCCGACGGCTACGCGCGCCTGCTCGGTGCGGTGTTGCGGCACGTGCGCCTGACGATGGTGGCGGCCGTGCTGCTGGTGGCCGCGGGAGTCGGGGTGTACACGCTGGTCGGCACCGGCTTCCTCCCCGAGATGGACGAGGGGGCCTTCATCCTCGACTACTGGACCCCAGGTGGCACGGCCCTCGCCGAGACGGACCGCCAGCTGCGTGTGGTCGAACGCATCCTGGCCGAGACGCCCGAGATCGCCGGGACGGCGCGCCGGACCGGGGCGGAGCTCGGACTCTTCGCCACCGAGCAGAATCGTGGCGACATCGCCGTGCGCCTTGTCCCGACCTCGCAACGCGGACGCACGATCTTCGAGGTGATGGACGAGGTGCGCGGAAGGCTCGGGCGCAGCGTCCCGCGCGTTCGCGTGGAGTTCGTGCAAATCCTCTCCGACATCCTCGACGACCTGTCCGGCGCGGCGAGCCCGCTGGAGATCAAGCTGCTCGGTCCTGACCTGGATGGGCTCGAGCGCTACGCCACGGCATTGTCCCCGGATGTGGAACGGATCGGCGGTGTCGCAGACTTCTTTGCGGGGATCGCCGAGCCGAGTGCCGAGTTGGCGATGCATGTACACCCCGAGGCGGCGGCGCGGTTGGGGGTGACGCCACAGCAGGTGAGCGCATCGGTGAGCGCCGCGATGCTCGGCGTTGCGGCCGGCGAAGTCCGGCTGGACGATCGCTCGATTGGCATTCGCGTGCGCGCCCCCGATGCCGTGCGCCTCGACGCCCAGGGGCTCGAGGCCTTTCCCGTGCTGGCCTCGGGCTCGCGCCGCACGGCACCGCTTGGCACGCTCGCCGATTTCCAGACCGCCGACGTGCGCAGCGAGCACCTGCGCGAGAACCAGCAGCAGATGCTCGCGCTCACGGCGGGCGTGGAGGGGCGGGCGCTGGGCGACGTGATGAACGACGTGCGTGCGGTGCTCGCCCGGCACCCGGCGCCGGAGGGAATTCGCGTGGAGCTCGGCGGGCGCCATGCCAGCCAGCAGGAAGCGTTCAGTGGACTCCTGCTCGTGATGGGGCTGGCGGCGGTCAGCGTGCTGACCGTCATGGTGCTCCAGTTCCGGTCGTTCACCGAACCGTTTGTCATCCTGCTCGCCGCGCCGCTGTCATTCGTTGGGGCGTTGGCACTCCTGCTGGCCACCGGGACGGCGCTCAACGTCTCGAGTTTCATGGGGCTCATCCTGCTGGTCGGCCTGATCGTGAAAAACGGCATCATCCTGCTCGACTTCACGCGGCATCGCATGCTCGTAGCCGGCGTCGACCTCGAGACGGGGATCCGCGAGGCCGCGCGGGTGCGGCTTCGCCCGATCCTGATGACCACGCTGTGCACGTTGTTCGGCCTCATGCCGCTGGCGCTCGGCATCGGGGCCGGGAGTGAGCTGCAAAAGCCCCTGGCACTCGCCGTCATCGGCGGGCTCGCCTTGTCCACCCCGGTCACCTTGTTCGTCGTCCCGGTGCTGCTGGTCGCGATCCGCGGGCGCCGATTCACCGTGCCGACGGCCTGATCGGGCCCGATCGGCCATTACGGACCACGACGCGTGGGCACGCGCGCCGCGGCATCACGCCACATCACAGGAGCATCCCCATGAAGGTCCCGACGATGCGCGCATTGCTGTTGCTGTCCGCCGTTGCACTGGTCGCCGCCGCCCCCCTCGCGGCCCAGGGGCTCAAGGTCAAGGAAGACAAGCCAGGCCAACTCGCGAAGGCCAAGGTGACGCCTGCCGCGGCGCTGGCTACCGCGCAAACCGCCGTCCCCAAGGGCACGCTTCACTCGGCAGAGATCGAGGAGGAGGATGGGCTCCTGGTGTTCGTCTTCAACTTCAAGACGCCGGGCACCAGCGGCGAGGATGAAGTGCTGGTCAACGCCATGACCGGCAAGCTGGTGAAGTCCGAGCACGAGTCACCGGCGGACGAGGCGAAGGAGAAGGCGAAGGAAGCACCTGCCAGGAAGAAGCCCGCGCCGCATGCGCCCAGGTCGTAGCTTGGGCGACATGCGCGTGCTGCTGGTCGAGGACGATCCTGCCCTGTGCGACTTCCTGGTGCGCGTGATCCAGGAGGCCGCGTGGGCCGTCGACCCCGTCGTCGATGGACGGGGGGCGCTCGCGGCGATGGCGGGGACCGACTACGACCTCGTGGTGCTCGACCTCGGCCTTCCCGACATGGACGGGCTCGAGCTCTGCCGCCGGTTGCGCGAACGGGGCGACCGAACGCCGGTCCTGATCCTCACCGCGCGCCAGGCGGTCAATGACCGGGTTCGCGGCCTCGACGTGGGCGCGGACGACTACCTCCCCAAGCCCTTCGAGATCAGCGAGCTGATGGCGCGGTTGCGCGCACTCGCCAGGCGCCCGCCGGCGGTCCTGGGGCCGGTGCTGCAGCTGCGCGACCTGCGGCTGGATCCATCGAGCCACGTCGTCGAGCGCGACGGCGCCCCCATTGTCCTCACGGCGCGTGAGTTCGCCCTGCTCGAGTACCTGCTGCGCCACCCGCGCGTCGTCGTGAGCCGGGGACAGATCCTCGAGCATGTCTGGGACGACAACTTCGATCCGGTTGCCAATGCGGTCGATGTCCTGGTCGGTCGGGTGCGCCGCAAGGTCGATCGGGAGGGACTCGTGCCGCTGCTACACACGGTGCGCGGGGTAGGGTACGTGCTCGCCGAGCGTCCCCCAGCGGGCCATGCCCGCTAGCCGCCTGCGCCTGCGGCTCGCCGCCGGCTTCGCTTTGGCCTTCGGCCTCGGACTCTGCCTGCTCGCAGCCGGGTCGTTAGGCTACCTGTGGCGTGAGAGCCACCGTCGCCTCGACGCCCGCCTCGCGGCGACGGCAGCCGGCGTGACCGCGGCGATGCTGCGCGAACTGCACGAGACCCCTGACTCGTCGATGGCCTACGCGGCAGGTGAGGTGCGGTCCGAGTGGCCGCCGTCGTCCGCTCGCTGGGTGATTGCGCGCCCGGACGGGACGGTCCTCGCGACGACCGACCACACGCCGGTGGTCGCCCGCGTGGTCGCTGCCTCGCCGACGGCGGCAGTTGCGCGCTTCTCACTTCCGCTCGGCCAGCGGGACCTGGACGTGGTGGTCGCGACTGGGCCGGACGAGGCGATCGACGGGCACGACTGGCGCTTTCGCGTCCTGGCGTTCGACTCCACCGAGGGAATCGAGCAGGATACGGCGCTGCTCGCGACGGTGCTTACGGTCGTCACGCCGCTACTCGTGCTCTTCAGCCTCGGCGCCGGTTACCTGCTCGCCGGACGCGCGCTCCGGCCGGCCCGTGCGCTGCAAGTTGCCCTCGCCGGGATCGGCCCGCAGGCGCTCTCCCAGCGCGTGCCGGTCGGGTCATCGCCCGGTGAGATCACCGAACTTGCCGTGGCGTTCAACGCGCTCTTTCAGCGACTCGAAGAGGCGCAGACGCGCAACCAGCGCTTCGTGCGCGAGGCGGCGCACCAGATCCGCACCCCGCTCACCCTCGTGCTTGGTGAAGCGGAGTTGGTGCGCACCGCGCGCGACGCGGATCCTGCGCGCGCCCTGGCGGCGATCCAGCGCATCCAGACCGCCGCCACGCTCATGCGCCACCGCGTGGACGAGCTCATGCTGCTCGCCGAGGCGCAGACTGGGATCACGCCGCGGCTCGAGGAGTCGGTGGAACTCGACGGGTTGGCGCTCGAGTGCACGGACCTGATGCGTGGGCGCGCATCGGCGCTCGGCCGTTCGCTGGCGCTGGGGACGGTGCAGCCGGCGACGGTCCGCGGCAATCAGCAGCTGTTGCGCGAGGCCCTGCTCGAGCTGCTCGAGAACGGCTGCCGACACGCCGGCCCTGCGGCGACCGTGACCACGGAGGTTTTCGTCGACAATGGCACGGCGTCGATTCGCGTGAGCAGCACGTGGACGGCGGCGCTCGCGGCGGAGGCCGACGGCAGCGGGCTCGGGATGCAGATCGTCGGCTGGATCGCGCAGGTGCATGGCGGCCGCTTCGACGTCTCGACGTCGGGGAACGACCACGTGGCGACGCTCACCCTCGCGACGGGCGACTCTCAACCGGGTAAGCCGACCGGGTGAGCCCGGCGTGGCATGCGGGGATGCGGGGATGCGGGGATGCGGGGATGCGGCGCGCCTAACGCGCTGGCGGCCCGGCCACAGGTGCGCTCACCGGATGCTCCGCAAGGAACTCGCGCCAGCGCGCATGGACCAGCGCCGATTGTTCGATGTGCGGCAGGTGGCCGGCCGAGTCGACAGGAACGAACTGCACCGTCGGGATGTGCTCGCGCACCACGACCGACCGTTCGACCTTGATGGTCTGGTCCTGCCTGCCCCAGATCAGCAGCACGGGGATGTTCGCCTGGGCGACACGGGTGAACAGCGCAGGGAAGTCGGTGTGCCCGATGGTCCCGGCGCTGCGCAGCAGCGCCCGCCCGAATCCCCGATACCGCATCTGCGGGCGATACTGGTCGACCCAGGCCGGGTAGTGTTCCGGGTGCAGGAAATCCGACGCCTGCCCCTCAGCCATGGTCGGGACGCGGGAGACCTGCCAGATCCACTCTCCCAGCACCGGGACGCCAAGCACGGCAGGCAGCGGACTCCCCTCGACCACGGGATCGACGAGCGTCAGGGTCCGCACGCGATCGGGGTGGGTGGCGGCGAAGTGCGTCACCACGTATCCACCGAACGACAGGCCGGCCAGGTCGACGGGGCCAACGATGTGCAGCGAGTCCAGCAGCTCGTTGAGCTGCGCGTCGTACATCGCCCCGTCGTACGCCGCGTCGGGGCGATCCGACCAGCCGCGACCGAACAGGTCGTAGCGGACCACACGATATCCGTCGGCACTGAGCGCGGTAGACGTCGAGTCCCAGATATATGCGGGGACGGAGAACCCGTGCACGAGCACAACGACGCGACCCGTGTCGGGACCGGCGAGCTCGAAGTGGGTCGTCCCGTTGGACAGCGTGGCGAACTTGCCCGGCGCTCCCGCGCGTGCCGCGTCGTCCAGCGTGGCGACCTCGGGGTCCCTCCACCGTCGCACGCCCACCCCGACGGCCACGGTGAACACCAGCACGAGCACGACGATGCGAAGCAGTCGCGACATCTACACGGTCCGGAAAGGGAGGGTGGTCGGGAATCCGCGGCCAGCGGGTGGCTACGGTCGATCCTGCCGCACGCTGTCGACCACACTCCGCACCGACTGGATCACCACGTCGGGGCGGTCGTACTGGATGTAGTGGCTCGCATCTTCAAGCACCCGATGTTCGCTGCGCGTGGACCATGTGGCCTCGTCGTCGTGCATCGCCCGCCACGCGGCCTTGAACTCGCGGCCCAGCTCGGGCGTGATCTTGAGCGTGGCGAGTTCGGCTTCAGTCATCGGCTTCAGCGCGGTCAGGACGACCAGCGGTCGATCGCCCAGCTGTCGCATGGTCCCGGCTTCGGCCAGCGTGCCGCCTAACGCATCCAGCTCCTTGAGCGCCCCGTCGATCGAGTGTGAGGCGTAGGCGGCGATCGCGCGCACGACCTCTGGCGACTGGTTCGGCATGGCGGGCGTCGCGCCCGTTGCGATCCGCACGACCCCGGCCCACGAGAAGGCCGCAGCGACCTTGAGCGGCGTCATCGACGGATTGGCGGCCGCCGGCGCGATGCGTCCCAGCGTCTCGAGTTGATCGGGATGCGAGGCATCGACCATGACCACGCCCGACACCTCGGGCCCGAAGTACTTGGTATAGGTCATGATGTACGGACCGCCGAGCGAGTGCCCGACCATCACGTACGGCGCCCGTTCGCCGGCCGCGCCGAGCGCCGCGTGCAGGTCGTCCGCGACCCCCTTCGCCGTCGTGGGTCCAGTCGCCGCGTCGCTCCACATGATCCCCGCGCGGCTATAGGCGCAGGTGCGTGTCGTGGCGGCGAGCGAGTCGTGCACCGCGGACCATGCCATGGCACCGCCGGTGTCGAGCCCGGAGACCAGGACCACGACGGGCGTGCCGCTCCCTCGGCAGTCGAGGTGGATGCGCCGGCCGCCGATGTCGACCAGCGTGCCCGGCGGGGGAAAATCGCGGGCCGCGGTTCGGCGACCCAGCCACTCGAAGCCGCTTCCGGCAACCAGGGCGGCGATGACGATCGTCGCAACTCCGATTCCGAGACGGCGAAGCCACTTCCTCATGCGGGTCCTCTCGACGGCGGGGAGGCGCGCCCGTGCACCGCGCGCAGACAAACTGGCACCCAGCAACGGGGGGCGACAGGGCGACAGGGCGAAGGGGGACGGGAGACGGGAGACGGGAGACGGGGGTGGCGCTCGCGCCGGCATCGGGCCAGCGAGGCGCTCCGCCAGCACCTGACCCGTAGCAGCGTCATGTCGGCGAGTGATGCCCGTTTGCGTTTGGCGGTCGCTCGGCCACTGGTGCGCTGCGACGGCGTGCGCTACACATCCGTGCATACTTCATGTTTCACGAACCCGGGAGACCACGCCATGTCGCGATATTCCTTCCTGCTTGTTACGTGCGCCACCGTCCTGATCACGGCGCCCGCCGTCGCGCAGAACGCGGACATTCAAGCGGCCGCGACCGTTGTCGAGACCCTGCCCCCCGCTACCACTGCGACGCCGAACGTCCGTCCCGAGGCGTCTCGCTCCGTGGGCCCGACGGTTTCCAGCGGGATCGTCGGGGTGAATGCAACGTCTGAGCGTCCGCTGCACCCGGCTCCCGTCGCGCAGCAGCGGGTGGGTCGCAATCCGGCGCTGATGATCGTCGGCGGGGTTGCAATCGTGATCGGCGGGATCATCGGCGGCGATTCCGGAACCATCCTCATGGTGGGCGGCGCCGTGGCGGGGCTCGTTGGACTCTGGCGGTTCCTGCAGTAACTCGTCCTCCGTCTCCCTCACCGCGTTCGAGGTACCACCATGCGGCTCTCCCTGATCGCCGGCGTCCTGCTCATCATCGCCGGTGCGTTCGTGCTCTATAATGGCGGCAGCTTCACGACCCAGAAGGAAGTGTTGA
Organism: Gemmatimonadota bacterium; assembly: GCA_016704465.1. Classification (GTDB taxonomy): domain Bacteria; phylum Gemmatimonadota; class Gemmatimonadetes; order Gemmatimonadales; family Gemmatimonadaceae; genus SCN-70-22. Next base: position 552,525 of record JADJAD010000001.1, read on the forward strand.
AGCTGGGTGAGCTGAAGCTGACAGCAGAGGAAGAACATCCGATCGCCCCGTGGGTCGCCGGCGCCGCGATCGTCGCCGGCCTGGCGCTGGTGGTCACGGGAGCGCGCAAGAACTCGTAGGAACGCGCGCTTGCACGAACGACCGCGTTGACGCAACGCGGTCGTTCGTGCAAACTGCGAGGCATATCTCGAGGGTGAGCCCCGCGGCAGCCGTCCGCGCGTTGGCGACTGCCCGGACGCGCCTGCTTGGTCGCGCGCGCGCATTCACGCTCCCCGCTCTCATCGCGATGCCCGTTCCCCTCGTCGCCGCAGCGCTCGTTGCGCTCTGGCCGACCGACCCGCCACAGCCCCAGCTCGCCCAGTGCCTGCAGCGGCTGCGCGCCACGAGCGCGGCACGCAGCATCCGCCCCGCGACATGGCGGACCCTGGACGGATTGACGCCGGATCCGAGAGTGCTCGTCAACCTCGACGCGCAGCCGGAGTTCACGCTCCCAATCTGGGACTACTTCGCCGTCATGGTCGACCAGGAGCGCATCGACGACGCGCAGTTCCTCCTGCGCGAACACCGCGCCACGCTGGCGCGCGTCAGTGCCCGCTACGGCGTGGATCAGGCCACGGTGGTGGCGGTCTGGGGGGTCGAGAGCAACTTCGGCAAGGGGAGAGGGGGATACCACATCCTGCGCTCCCTCGCCACGCTCAGCTGCAATGGCCGCCGGCAGACGTACTTCCGCCGCGAACTTCTGTCGGCACTGCGCATTGTGCAGGGCGGGCACGTCGAACCCGATGCGTTCGTGGGCTCATGGGCCGGCGCCTTCGGCCAGACGCAATTCATGCCGAGCACCTTCGAGCGCCTCGCCATCGACTTCGATGGCGATGGTCGGCGAGACCTCATGGAGAGCGTACCGGACGCGCTGGCCTCGACGGCGAACTACCTGCGCAATGCGGGATGGCGCACGGGCAAGCCATGGGGCCTCGAGGTGCGGCTTCCCTCGGCGAACGGGCAGCCCTTCTCCCTCGCCGGTGAAGGGCGCCGCGTGCGACGCACGCTGGAGGAGTGGCGGGCACGGGGCCTCACACGCGTGGACGGCACACCGCTGCTGCAGGGCGACCTGGCCGCCGCGACGACCGCCGGCCTGCTGACGCCGGCCGGCGCCGCCGGTCCCGCCTTTCTCGTGATGCGCAACTTCGACGCCGTCTTCAGCTACAATGCCGCGGTCAGCTACGCGCTCGCGATCGTGCATCTCGCCGACCGACTGCGCGGGGGAGCGGAATTCGTCACCGCCTGGCCCACGGACGATCTCGGCATCTCGCGCGTGGAACGTCGCGAGCTGCAGGCGCTGCTGGCGCAGCGCGGCCACGACATCGGCACACCGGACGGCATCCTTGGGCGTCTGACGCGCGACGCAGTGAAAGCCGAGCAGGAGCGGCTGGGGCATGAGGCGACGGGTCGCCCGGGGCAGCGGCTGCTGCGCGCCTTGCGCGAGATGTAACAGACGGGGCTGCTTGCGGTCGCCGGAGGAATGGTGCCGAATGACGATACAGTTGCACGCGTCAGGACACGGGACCGCCGCCGGAGGGGCCGCATGAGCGTGAACCAGCAGTACACCCGCGAGCTCAAGGAAAACCTTAACTACACCGCCACCTGGCTGCCCAACCTCAAGCTCGCACTGGGCGACGTCGGTGTCCTGTCAAAGCACGAATTCATCTACCGTACCAATCTCGAGAAGCTGAAGATCCCGTTCGAGGCATCGAAGCGCGGCACCAAGGCGTCGTACAGCCACATCAGCTCCAATTCGGTGAAGCGGGACATCAAGCTCGCCGGACAGGCACCGCTGCTCGGCTCAACGCTGGCCGACGCTGATGCCGGCATCACCTTCTCGTTCGGTGGCCAGCACGGCGTCGTCTTCCTCGCCTCCGACTGCACCATTCGCGTGATCGCCGACCAGGAGCCACTCAAGCCGGCGATCCTGGACGCCTTCCGCGCGGGTCGCTGGGAGCGCGACTACGTGGTCGTCACCGAATTGGTGGAAGCGGGAGCGACGACCATCATCGTGTCGCAGGGCACGTCGGGACGGTACGAGCTCAAGGCGAAGGCTGGGATAGCCCCGGCCTTCGACGCGATCAACGTGCAAGGCAACTTCTCCCTCGTCCACGACTCGCAGATCGGCTTCCACTGCCTCGCCGCGCAGGGGATGACCCCGCTCTTCCGCTGCTTGGGAGTGCGCACGGGCTTCTTCCGCGACGATGTCGTGACGCGCGACGCGATTGTCCCCGGCGCGGGGCCAGCGGAGCTGTCGGCACCGAACAAACGCGAGGCGACCGTCGATGAAGTCGAGTACGAAGACTTTGCCTAGGCTGGCACGCCGTGAACCAGCAGCTGCTCGTCGAGCTGGATGCGCGGCTGCGGCGCATTCAGCGCGTCGCCGACGGTAACGAGCCGGGCGACGTGGCGCAGCTCTTCGACGAGCTGCTCGATCACGCCGCGTCCGTGGCCGGGAGCGACAGCGCGGAGTATGCGCTGTCGCTGCGTGGCCGGGCGAGTCACTTCCGCAACATCGGTCGGCGCGACGACGCCATCGCCGAGTACACGCGCGCGGCCGCGATGCTCGAGCAATGCGGCGACGAGGTGCGGGTGCAAACGATCGAGGCGCTCCTGTCGCTGGCTGCCATACGTGCCGATCGCCCGGACGCTGCTGACGAGCGCGGGACGCCGCACGAACCCTTTGAGCGAGCGTGGGCACTCGCCACCACGCATGACGCCGAGCCGGAAATTCCCGTCGCTCTCTGGCTCACGCTCGGCCAGATGGCGATTCGCCGCCGACAGCCGGAGCGGGCGGTTGCTGCGCGCGACCACATTCGCGCCCGCTCACGCGCCGTTGACTCCCGCGCCACCGTGGAGGTCGAGCATGCGGCACTCATGCTCGAAGCGTCGATTGCGCTCAACACCGCGGGCGGGGCCGACGCCGAGGAGGTGCTGACGCGGCTTCTGACCTTCTGCCGCTCGGCGTTCGGCCGTGACGCCGAGCCGACAACGAGCGCCGAATTCTCCCTTGGCAGCTTCCTCATCGACCAACAGCGGGCGACCGAAGCGGTCGAGATGCTCTCCCACGCCGCAGCGACCCAGTCGTCCCGCGCTGGTGCCGCCGATGCGACGTCGGCCGAGTACAGCTTCGAGCTGGCGCTCGCGCTGGACAAGTGCGACCGCGACACCGAATCGATCGATCACTACCGTCGGGCGTTCTGGGGGTTTGCCAACAGTGTCGGAGCCGGCGACCGCCGCGCCGTGCGCGCCGCCCTCAACCTCGGCGAGGTCAGTCGGGTCGCGCACGACCACGACGAGGCGGAACGCTGGTTCCGGATGGCGCTCGACCATGAGCGTGTGCACCGCGGTCCTCACACCGAAGCCGGCGCGCATGCGCTCAACAACCTCGCCGAGTCATTGTTGGCGGCGGGGCGGGGCGACGAGGCGGCGCCGCTCGCCGATGAGGCGCTGAGCATTCGCACGACGCTGCACGGAATCCGCTCGCCGGAGTACACGCGCAGCCTCGGCGTGGTGGGTCGCATCGCGGCAGCGCGCGGCGACGAGGCGGCGCTCGATGAGGTCTTCGATCGCTTTCGCGCCGCGAGCGACTCCGACCAGGTGTCGCTCCCCGTGGACCTGATCGTCGTATACCTGGAGCGACGCGGTGACGTGCAGCGCGCAGTGGAGGTGTGCGAGCAGGCGCTGGCATCGCTCGAGCGACCGGACGCGGCGCGCGACGACGAGTCGCTCCCCCACCAGCGTATCGAGCTCCGCTTCACGCTGGCCCGCCTGCTCACCTTGCTGGGACGCTGGCCCGACGCGATCGCTCGACTGCACGAGGCGTTCAAGATCGAGACGATCCGACTGAGCGACGAGGCGCGGCGACGTTCGCAGCGGCAGATGCGCCTCCTGCTCCGCGAGTCTCGGCGACACATCGACACGCTGCTCGACCTCCTGCATCGGGCCCCAGCAGTGAACCCAACCGACGCACGCGCCGCCTACGAGGTGCTGCAGCAGCGCAAGGGACTCGAGACACGCCTGCTGGTGCTGCAGAAGCCGAGTTACATCGCTGACCGCGCCCTGACGTCGGCGCCTCAGGAGCAGCTGGAAGCGGTGCGCGAGCAGCTGGGGCGGCTGGTCCAGGCGCTGCGCGAGGCACGGGAGGCGTCGCTCGACATACTGCTCTCGCGGGTGCGCGACGGCGTTCCGGCGGTTGGCGATCCGGAGGTACTGGCCCGACGCGACCGGGTGGAGAGCCTGGAGCGACATTTGGCGTCGTTCGTGGGCGTGGCATCGTACGACTGGGCGCTGCTCGGCATCACCTCGGGCACGCCTACCCTGGCAGCCGGCGAGGCGATCATCGAATACTTTCTCGCCGACACTCCCATGCCATCGTACTACGCCTTCGTCGTGGTCGGCGATCAGGTGCACCTGGCGGCGCTGGGTGAGGCAGACGAGGTGGACCGGGCGCTGGCCCAGCTTCGCCGTCACATCGTGAACGACCCGGTGCGACTGGGCGACCGGGACCCGGCCTGGCGTCGACGCTCGCGCTTTCTCGCGAATCGGCTGCTCAGGCCGATCGACGCATGGCTCACCGACGTGCACACCCTGTACGTCGTCCCCGACGGCGCGCTCTTCACCCTCCCGTTCGACCTGCTCCCGCTCGACGACACGACGTCGGCAATCGACCGCTGGACGATTACGCACCTGTGGAACGGCGGTGAGCACGCGGGATTCAACGTCACGCTTGGCTCACCCGACAATCCCGACCGGGCGATCGTGGTGTCGGCGCCCTCGCTGGCTGCAGCAGGTGGCATGGGTGCCACTGGTGCCGCAGGTGCCGCAGGTGCCGCAGGTGCCGCAGGTGCGCCCGCCCTCTGGCGCTTCGCGGACCTGCCGTACGCGCATCGGGAGGGAGAAGCAATTGCGGCGCGAATCGAGGGAGCGCATCTCGCTGGCGACGCCGCCACCAAGCCATCCGTGATCGCCGCGGGGGGCGCTGAAATCGTGCACTTCGCCACGCACAGCTTCTGGATCTCCAGGGATGGCGACTCGCAACGCGCGAGCGAGTCCGAATCACTCCTGTTTCGCACGCGGGCGCTGCTCGACGACCCGATGCAGCGCAGCGGCATCGCGCTGGCGGGCGCCGATGCGGAGTTGAACAGCCCAACTGCGGCATCGCCAGGCATCCTGTTCGCCGACGAGGTGCTCGACCTCGACTTGCGCGACACCGACCTGGCCGTGCTCTCGTCGTGCCAGTCGGGGATCGGTGACCTGGCCCCGGGCGATGGGATCCAGGGGCTGCGTCGCGCCTTTCGCGCCGCGGGCGCCAACAGTGTCGTGAGTTCGTTGTGGAAGGTTCCGGACGAGGCAGCGCACGACCTGATGCTGGACTTCTACGCTCGCCTGCTCGATCGAGCCCCGCGCGGGAAGGCGCTGCGCGAGGCGAAGCTGGCCATGCGTGCCCGCCATCCCGACGACCCGTTGTACTGGGCCGCGTTCGTGCTCGATGGCGTCGACGGCACGCTCTTCCGATTCAGTGCGCTGCGCGGATTGCGGGTCGCCAACCTTTCCGGCGTTGGCCTGAGCTACGACGCCGCGCTCGAACACATGGCGCACGAACGATGGGACGAGGCACTGACGTCGCTCGACTTCGTGATCCACTCCGACACCGCGACGCACGAACTGCGCGCCGACGCGGCGTACCAACGGGCGGGAATCCTGCGCCAGAGCGGACGCCTGCCCGAGGCGCTCGCGGCATACGACGCCCTCCTGGCCGACATGCACACCCCGGACGAGACGCGCCGACACGCGCTCGGCGATCGTGGGCTGACCAAGGCGCTCGGCGGCGATCCGAACGGCGCACTGCTCGACTACGACACCGTGTTGTCTGCCCCAGACTGCACACCGCAAGCGCGTGCATGGACCCTGGTAAACCGCGGAGGCGTGTTGCACGATACAGGCGACACAGCCGGGGCGATCGCCGACTATAACGAGGTGATGGCGATGCCCGATGCACCCGAGGAGCTACGACGAATCGCCGAGCAGAATCTTGCCGTCCTAGGGGCTGGCGGTCAGTAACGACTGCCTCCCGCGTCGTCGTCGGCTGCATACCTGCGCTGCGCGCATCTTGCCGCCATCGGTTGCGCGCTCCAGTTTGCTGCGCCGCTGACGTGAGACACCGACGGAGATCCCAGCGCCTATCACATGACCCACACCGTGTTGCGCTGGATTGGTGGCGCCGTTGCAGGCGCGGGCATCGTGGTCGCTGCGCTCGCCGCATGGACGTACACTGCGAGCGAACGGCACCTGCGCTCCTTTCCCGCGCCGCCTCCGTTCACGCACCCGATCGCCACCGACTCAGGTGCCGTGTCCCGCGGCGAGCACCTCGTCCGCACGCGCGGTTGCCGCGGGTGTCATGGTGATCAGCTGCAAGGTGAGTTGATGTGGGGAATGGCCGTCGCCCCCAACCTGGCCGAGTATGCAAGGCGAGAGACCCCGGCCACGCTCGAGGCGGCGCTGCGCCATGGCATCGGGGCCGGCGGGCGGGCGCTGTACAGCATGCCCTCGTACAACTTCGTGCGCCTGCGCGACCGCGACGTCGCCGACATGATCGCCTACCTGCGCGCCATCCCGGTGGTTCACGCGGAGCTGCCGCGCGCGTCGCTGCCGTGGACGGTGCGCTGGGAGATCGCGCGCGGCCTCGACGCGGCCATGCCAAGGTACCTTGACCAGGTGCCGCCGCTGCGGCGCACCGAGGACCCGGACCCGGCGATTGTGCGCGGTGAGTACATCGCCATGACCAGCTGCAACGAATGCCACGGCTTCGGCCTGCGGGCCGACACGCCGTGGGATGACGGGTCTGCCCCGGACCTGGCCATCGTCAGCGGCTATTCGCCCCGCGCGTTCACGACGCTGATGCGAACCGGCCTGCCGATTGGCGGGCGCGAGCTTGCGCTGATGAGCGGCGTGGCGCGAACGCGGTTCGCCTACTTCACCGACGGCGAGATTGCCGACCTCTATGCGTTCCTTCGAGACCTGGGGCGGCGGGCGATGGCCGACGCAGGGCCCGCCGGGAAGAACTGAGGTCGCCCGAGCCCAACCTATCGCGCCTGCGCGTACAGGATCGCCAGCACGACCGCGACCACCGACGTGATGCCCGCCACGACCCACGGGAGCCAGGCCGGGAGCTGCCATCCCGCCCTGCCACCGACCGTTGACCCGCGCGCGACCGGTGCGGCGCTCGCCGGCGCCAGCGCCCGCACAATGTCCGCACCTGTGCGCGGTCGGTCGTCCGGCTGCTTTTCCAGGCAGCGCATGACAATCGTCGCCAGGGAGCTGGGCGTGTCGGGGCGACGCAGCTTGATCGGCTCCGGCACCTTCTTCGCATGGGCCTCGAAGATCGCCGCCGGCTGCTTGCCGGTGAACGGCGGGTGCCCGGTGATCAGCTCGTAGGCGACGACGCCGAGCGCGTACAGGTCGGCGCGATGGTCGAGCTCTGCGTCGCCGCGCGCCTGCTCCGGCGCCACGTACATCGGCGTCCCAAGGCTCATCCCCGCCTGGGTGATGCGCAGCATCTCCGTCTCTGCCGTCGTCGAGTCGAGCAGCGCCTTGCCGATCCCGAAGTCGAGCACCACCGCCCGCCCGTGGAAGAACATGATGTTCTCGGGCTTGATGTCGCGATGGACGACTCCTTCCTCGTGCGCGTAGGCGAGGGCGCCGGCCACGTCTTCCGTGATGCGGGCGATGTCGGCGAAGGCCATGGGGCGCTCGCGGTTCATGCGATCGCGCAGCGACTCGCCGTCCACCAGCGGCATGGTGTAGAACAGGTGCTTCCCGGCGAGCCCTGCCGAGAGGAGCGGGACAATGTGGGGATGCTGCAGCCGAGCCGCCCATGTTATCTCGCGCTTGAAACGCTCGGCGGAGAGCGAAGCCGCGAGTTCGGGAGAGAGGACCTTGATGACGACGTGGCGGTGCAGGGCGCGTTCCATGGCCACGAAGACGCGCGACATGCCGCCGCGCGGAAGCTCGCGCTCGATGGTGTACTCATCGTGCAGGGCGTGCTGCAATTCCTCGCGCAGGTCTCTCGCTGACATCCGCGTAGCCGTGTGTTGGACGCCCGCCAATGTACGGCCGATCGGCCGATGACACATCAGCGAATACAAGATGTGCGCGACATCCTGCCGCCAGCACCTGCTTAGGGCACGACCGGCGCGCTGACGGTGCGCACGCCATCGCCGAACGTCACCGCCAACAGCACGACCATCTTGCTGGCCGGCAGCGCGCTCGGCCAGTCCGCCCACTCGCTGAGCGTGTGCTGGTTGCCGCCGTATGCCCGCCCGATCGCGATGCTCGGGATCTTCCGCACCACGCCGACGTTGGCGTCGGTGCTCCCGGTTGCCACGGCTTGCGCCGCCCCCGGCGCGCCGACGCGAATGCCGAGTGCCTGCTGGATGTCGATCGTCGTCTGGACCAGCGGGTGCGCCCGTGCCCCTGCCAGCTGCGCCGACGTGCCGCCGGCGCCGTTTTTCTGCTCGACCTCCACGCGTATCCCGACCTTCGCGCGATCCGCCGCCTCCCGGGCAATCCGGCCGATCGTGCGATCGAGTGAATCCAGCAGGATCGGGTTTGGGCTGCGCAGGTCCACCGTGAAGTACAGTTCCTGCGGGATGCCGTTGAAGATCACGCCTCCATGCACCTGTCCGATGTTGATCACTGCGCCGTCGGGCAGCGCTCCGAACTGGAGCTGGTAGATGCGGTCGATCGCCTCGGCGAGCGCCTTGACCGGCGTGGGCTTGCCGCGGGAGGTGACGGTGTGCGATCCGGCGCTGGTGAAGACGTATCGTGTCCAGTAGATGCCGAGCGCTCCGTAGGCAACGGGGCCCAGGCCGCCGTCCATGGCGATGAGCAGGTCGGGGCGCGGGTTGTGCTGGAGCCAGTATTCCATCCCCTTCAGGCCCAGCTCCTCTTGCACCGTACCGACGAAGACGAGGTCGCCCTTGGTGACCAGCTTCGCCGCGTTCAGCGCGCGGATCGTGGCGAGCATGTTGGCCACCGACGCGCTGTTGTCGAAGATGCCCGGGGCGTGCAGCGTATCGCCCGCGCGACGCACTTTCAGGTTGGTCTCGAGGGCGTGCACGATGTCGAGGTGCGCGGCGAAGACGACCGTCGGCCCGCCCCCCGTCCCTTTGCGCACGCCGGTCACATTGCCGATCGAATCGATCGACACCCGGAGCCCCTCGCGTTCCATCGCCGCCCGCACGTACGCCCCCCGCTGCTGCTCGTGCGTCGACTTGCCCGGCATCTCGGCGATCGCGATCCACTCGTCGACCTGGCGGGGGAATCCCCGTTCGAGGTGCTCGAGCGCGGTCCTGACGTCGGGGCGCTTGAGGATCGCCGGGTCCCACGAGGTGGGGAACGTCTGCGCGGCCAGGGGGGCGGCCAGCGGAGCGACGGCGAGGAGGGCGACGAGCGGGGCGGCGAGGCGCAGGGAGGTCGGGCGCATGCGTGGACCTGTTGAGGAGATCGCGGTACCGGCGATCGCGTGGTGCTGCGTGGTGCTGCGTGGTGCTGCGTGGTGCTGCGTGGTGCTGCGTGGTGCTGCGTGGAGTATGGCGGCGGTTACGGCTCGGCTGCGAGCCTGTCCGCCAGCCGCACTGCCATCGCCACGATCGTCAGGGTCGGGTTGGCAAAGCCGGCGGTGGGAAAGGTAGACGCGCCAGCGACGAACAGGGTGTCGGTGCCATGGACGCGCCCATCGGCATCCACCACGCCGTATCGCGGATCTGCGTGCATGCGCGTGGTGCCGGCGTGGTGCCGAGCGTTGGGATCGGGGCGCGGGTCCCCGCCGACAATCACACGTCCGACGCCGACGTCTTCCAGGGCGTGGGCCACGCGCTTGCGCAGCGCCACGAGTCGCGCGTGGTCGGCCGCATCCCATTGCCAGTGCAGTGCGGGGAGCGGAACGCCGTAGAGGTCGCGGCGACTGCTCAGCTGCACGCGGTTCTCGCGGTGCGGTGGCTGCTCGAGGTTCAGGAGTACGGTGAAGCCCTGGAAGACGCGAGTCGGCGCGGGATGCAGCGACCAGCCGTGACCTTCGGGTGGCATCCATCGCCGCAGCGCCGGTGAGCGGCCGACGGGACCGAGTGCGGCGCGGAGGCGCGCGCGTCGCACTCCGATCAGGGGCAGCAGGGTGGCCGATGCGTTCAGGGTGTGCCCCGGCTGCTCGCCGTCGAGCGCCAGGCGGCCAGCGATCGTGGTGCCGTCCGCGGCCTCGTGACGGTCATAGAAGGCGAGCACCCGATACGCGTCGCGCGTGGTCGGCCTGAGGGTCATGGCGCGGTCGCGTGGATGTTCCATGAAGCCGCACCCGAGCCAGCCGGAGCGATCGTGCACGCCCCCCCGTGCGTGGACCGCGACGAGCAGCAGTCGTGCGTTCTCCACGGCGCCCGTGGCAAGCACCACGCGTCGCGCCTGCACCTGCCATCGATCGCCGCCCGGCGTGGCCACGGTCACGGTCGCCCGAGAAGCCGACGTCGCCAGCTGCACGACCGTCGCCCGCGTCATGAGGCGCGCATTCGTGGCGCGACGCAGGGTCGCGCGCAGTGGCTGGAGCAGCGCATCGCGTCCGCCGAACTGGTACACGCGGGAGGTGATGCCCGCGCCCGGTGGAATCGCGGTCCGTCCGCTGCCCGCCCATGACGACGCCTCGTAGGCGAAGGGTCCAAGCATCGCAAGGCGTTGTGCGCGCTCGTAGAATCGCAGCAGCTCCTGATACTCGACCGGCCATCCGTGTAACGCCTCCGGCCACCGCGGCGACAGATCCCACGGGTCGAGGGGCACGTATTTTGCCCCCGGACCACCGAGGGTCGGGGTGTTCCAGAGGCAGGAATTGCCGCCCACCTGCCGGTGCCGACTCGCACCAAGTCGTTCGATGGCGTCTCCGCTCGTGTCGCCATCGGACAGGTCCTGCACGGGCGTCGAACGTCGCGCCACCGCTCTCGAGTACCACCACGTCTCGCCCCTTCGCCGCCAGGGTGGCGCCGACGACCAGTCCGCGGGGCCTGCGCCGATGACGCAGACGTCCGTTTCGATCGTACGACCGGGAGGTTGTCGTGTCGCGTCCTGCTCCATGCCTCCTCTCGTCAGGGTAACCCGCAGGTACGCGTATGCGACCGAGTGACCCGGCGGTGACGATAATCATCCCATCGCGAGGGCTGGCGGCGCGCGCCACGCTGCTGTGGCGCGCCATCGATTCCGTGCGCGCGCAACGCGGCGTGGTCGCCGTGCCGCTGGTCGTGCTGAATGGAGCGCAGCGCGCGCCCGAAGTCGAGGGCGCACTCCGTGCCGCCACGGACGTGCGGCTCATCGTGTGCGACGACGCTGACCTGCCAGCGGCCCATCGGGCCGGGCGTGAGGTCGTCGATACGCCCTGGTTCGGGACGCTCGACGACGACGACCTCCTGCTGCCCGACGCGCTGGCGCAGCGCGTGCTCGCCCTCGAGTCGCGCCCGAATGTAGACGTCGTCGTCACCAACGGCCTGGTGCGAGCCGGCGATCGCGACGCGCTGCATGTGCCAGAGGGGGACGACATCGCAGGCGATCCCCTGCGCGCCCTCCTGCGGCAGAACTGGCTCCTTCCCGGCGCATGGCTCGCCCGCACGGCGCGCGTTGGCGTTTCGCTGTACCACGCGATGCCGCGATATCGGGAGTGTACCTTCCTCGCGCTGCGGTTCAGCACGGAGTACACCATGCACTGGATCAACGTCCCCACGGTCGTCTACCACCTCGACAGCCCGCAGGCCGAGTCGCGTTCGCGCGAGTACGCGCTTGGCCAGGTGGCCTCGGTCCGCGCCCTGCTCGACCTTCGCCTCCCCACGTGGATGCGCCGGCGACTACGGCGTGAGATCGTCGCCGCCTACCACCTCGGCGCCGATCGCCTCTGGTCCGAGGGGAGACTCCGAGATGCGTGGCACATGCACGCGCGCACGCTCGGCATGTGGGGCGGGCTGCGTCATCTCACCTTCACCCGCCACCTGCTGGCCGCCACCTGGCGCCAACTGCGGGCGAGTGCGCCATTGGCGCTGCCATGAGGGCGGGCGTGAAACGGCCGATGCAGGGGCCAATGCAGCGAGCCTTGCAGCGCACAATGCAGCGAGCAATGCAGCGCGCAATGCAGCTGCCGATGCGGGCACGTCCGCCGGCATCGATGCAGCCAACCGCACATCACCACCGATGAAGGCGCTGCCGACCGCACCACCAGCGCGGCTCGTCCTGCTCGGCATCGATGCGGGGAATCCCGACCTGCTCGACCGATGGATCGCCGACGGCTCGCTTCCCCATCTCGCGAGCCTTGCCGCACGCGGGACGGTCGGCCGCACACGCGGGGTCGAGGGGTTCTTCATTGGCGCCACCTGGCCGTCGATGTACACCGGGACGACCCCCGCCAGGCATGGCGTGCATTACCTGCTCGAACTCGTTCGCGGTTCGTACGAGCTGCGCCCTGCCGCCCACGCCGCGTTCGTTCAGCGCCCCCCCTTCTGGCAGGCCCTCGTTGCTGCCGGACAGCGCGTGGCGATTCTCGACGTGCCGCTGACACGCCTCGACCCAGGCATCTGCGGCGTCCAGGTCGTGGAGTGGGGCGGACACGATGCGCTGTACGGCTTTCGCACCTCGCCCGATGCGGCGGCGGCGGACCTGCTCGACCGCGTCGGGCCGCATCCCGGCGGCGCGTCGTGTGACGCCGAGCGGCGCAGCTCGGCCGACTATGCCGAGTTTGTCGCGCGACTCGAACTGGGCGCCCGACGCAAGGGGGAGTGGACGCGCGAACTCCTGATGCGCGGCGGGTGGGACGTGTTCATGCAAGTCTTCACCGAAGGGCATTGTGCGGGGCACCAGGGCTGGCACCTGCACGACCCGTCACACCCGGCGCACGACGCCGCGACCGCCGACGCAGTCGGCGACCCGATGAAGCGCGCATATCGCGCCATCGATCGGGCGATCGGTGAGGTGCTCGCCGATGCCGGCGACGCGCACGTCGTCGTCTTCTCGGCGCACGGCATGGCGCACTGGTACGGGGCGCAGTTCCTCCTGCAGGACATCCTGGTGCGACTCGGCGCAGCCCTCCCGCGCCCGGCGCCCGCGACCCCGGCACCGTCCCGGCTGCGCGCGGCCGTGAGGCCGGTGTGGCGTCGCCTGCCCGCGTCGTGGCGCGCGGGAATTCGTCCCCTACTCGGCGGCTCGCCCGCAGCTCCGCGTCCAACCATCGACGTGGACGTCACGCGCAGTCGCTGCTTTCCCCAGCCCAACGGCCTCGCAGTCGGCGGCATCCGCCTCAACATCGCCGGCCGGGAGCCGCACGGCGTGTTGCAGCCCGGCTCCGAGGCCGAGGACTTCATCGCCTGGCTGAGCGGGGCGCTCCTCGAGATCATCGACGAGCGCACGGGACGTCCGCTGGTCGCGCGCGTCACGCGCACGGCAGACCGCTACCAGGGCGAGAACCTTGACCTGCTCCCCGACCTGCTGGTGGAGTGGAGCGATGACGTCGCTACCGGCAGTGCGACGGTTGCCGACGGGGTGGGAGCGCGCGTTCGCGCGTCGTCACCACTGCTCGGCACCGTCGAAGGCGTCAACCGATACGGGCGCACGGGCGAGCACCGTCCCGGGGGGTGGTTCGTGGCCGCGGGGCCGGGCATTGCACCTGGCCGACTCGACTACACGCCGGAGCTGGTGGATCTTGCTCCGACCTTCGCCGCCATGCTCGGCGTCGCGCTGGACGGCTGCGATGGTCGCCCGATCGATGCCCTCGTGCGGGCCGCACGCACGAGCTGAGCGCCCACACGGCTCGCCGCCCTACCCCAACTTCTCCTTCCCCGCTCCCGTCGTTCGCACTGTCATCACCTTGTTCAGCGCGTCGAACCAGAACGGCGCCCCGAGCGAGATCGCTAGCGTGGTGAGCAGCAGACCAACCAACTGCTGCATGAACCACGACACGGGCGCGCCGGACATCGGTGGGAGACGATCCCAGCCCAGCGGAAGGTTGAGCGACTCGAGCGCGGCGAGGCGTGCCTGAAGGTTCGCGCGCGCGGCATCGACGTCGGCGGGCGGGGTCGCAGGTGTGGCGGTGCGAGCGGCGCCAGCGGATTCGGCCGTCAGCGCCTCCGCGCGCCCGACCACCAGTTCGCGCGCCGCCTTGCTGCGCGCCAGGTGCTGGGCGATGGTGATCGAGTTGACGTTCAAGGCGAGCGTGGACAGCACGCCGATGAGCAGCAACCAGTAGTGCGTACGCCGCCGGTACCACCCAGACACGCGCTGCATGGACGCGTTGAACCATCCCTCGATGTTGCCGCGGGCCACGTCGAGGTCGCCCTTGGCGTCGTCGATCGCAATCAGGAGGGCCCGACGGACATGCGCACTCGGCAGCAGGTCGATCCTGGCGCGCAGCGCGTCCAGCGTGACCGGGGCGCGCTGCAGCTCGCTCTCGGCGGTCGACGCGGGGCCGCGTACCACGAGATCGACGAGCGCGGTGGCGAACGACTGCGATGGGATGTACGTCGGGAGGTTCGCCCCAGTCACCCGCTCCCGCGGCTTCGCGCCATCCTTGGCCCTCGCCACCTCGGCCCCCTCATCGTACGGTCCCCGGTAGAGGGAGAAGATGATCGGGTGTTCGTAGAACTCCCGGGCGAGGCCTCGGCCGTTACGATCGTCGAGCAGTTCGCGGATGCCGGCCTCCAGGAAGACGGCGCGGGTCTTGAACACACTCTCGAGCCCCTCGCGCACGGCGGTGGCAAAGAGGGAAAGCAACAGGTAGACGAGGATGAGGCCGATGGCGACGTCGATCACTTCGGAGCCGAACATGGGACTCTCCGGAAAGACTCGGTGGGACGTGGACGTCGCGGCCCAAGGGCCCGCGCTGACATGGCGAACATGCAGCGCGCCCGAGGCGGACGCAAACCTCCGAGCCGACGCCCGCGCTCAGGCGTCCGGCTCCTGCGGAGGGTCCTGGACCGAGCGCATGATCCAGCGTATCAGCACGCCCAGCAAACCGGCGATTGCCAGCCCCGAAAGCATCAGCCACACCCACACGCGCCCCTCCCCCTCTGGTTCGGTTCAGGCGAACGTGACAAGCGTAGCGCGAGGGACTGACAGTCGTGTCGCGCGGCGACGCGACCGACTCTCGCCGCTCCGCCTATCGCTTCCGCTTCACCATTGAGGGGAACTCGTCGCGGTAGCACACGGCAGCCAGGTCCGCCACGCGTGCATCGAAAAACGCCCGGGCGTCGGCGATGGCCTGGTTGTAGATGGTCGGTCCCAGCTCGGCGGCGATCCAGTCGAGCAACAGCGTCGCCTTGAGCTCTCCGATCTCGAGATCGAGGTTGCTGGCGATGTACTGGCGAAGCGTGGCGATGGCGTGCGGCCGAGCGTCGTCGGGAATGGCGAGTGGCGGGGCGGAGGGCATGGATCGGGAGGACGGGGTGGGAGGTCCTGCTGACGCGCGGGTGGGACCGCGACGCACGATAGCCGTTCGGCCCGCGGCGATGCAGGGGCACGCCCTGCCAAGCCAGGCGCACGGCTCGTCACGTCGCTGTCCCTCAACGGGGTGAGCTCGTTAACGTCTACCTGACCGACGCTCGCCCTCATGTCGCCGATGTGACCCCGCATGCCACTCCGCCTCGCCCATCGGTGCCGTTCGCGGTGGCGCCCCCGTGCTGCGGCCCGGGTGATGCTGGCCGCGGCCTGCATCGGATGTGGCGGAGCGCCGCCGGTCGTCGCGCCATCGCCCTGTGATCCTGGATCAGCGTACGAGGGATCGGAGTGCCGCGTCTTCGCGACGCACAGCGTGGAGCGAGTGCCGACGCCGTGGACCGAGAACGGGCGCCCGTTGACGCTCGAACTGGTGGTGTACCGACCGTTAGGCGTCGGCCCGTTCCCAACGCTCGTCTTTCACCACGGCTCGACCGGCAACGGCGACGACCCCGCCCTCTTTCGCCAGACCTTCACCAGCGAGACGGTCGCCCAAGCCTTCGCCGACCAGGGCTGTATGGTGCTGTTCCCGCAGCGTCGCGGCCGCGGCGCGTCCGATGGGGTGTACGACGAGGGCTTTGAGGCGGATCGGTCGCGCTACTCCTGCCGGCCGGCGCTCGCGCTGGCAGGCCTGGCGCGTGCGCTCGACGACGCCGAGGTGGTGCATCAGCACGTGATCAGCCGCCCCGACGTGGATGGCGCGCGCCTGTTGGTGGGGGGAGTCTCGCGCGGTGGCATCCTCGCCGTGGCGTTCGCCGCGCGACATGCCGGGGCCTATCGGGGAGTGCTCAACTTCGTGGGCGGATGGATCGGCGAAGTGTGCGCCGACGCCGTCGCGGTCAATCGTGAGACGTTCGCGGCCGCTTGGGCCGGGCCTCGCGCCTCCCTGTGGCTGTACGGCGAGAACGATCCGTTCTACAGCGTTGGCCACAGTCGCGCCAACTTCGACGCCTTCATCGCCGCTGGCGGCGCGGGCGACTTCCATCTGTACCGCCGCTCCGATCCCACTCGCAGCGGACACCTGATCATGAACGAGCCATCGCTCTGGCAGCCCGACGTGCTGAGGCTGATCTCCGATGCGGTCCGCTGAGGGTGCCGTGACGCATTCCTTCACCTCATACGCCGACGTCACCGCCGCGCTGCACGCGCCCGAACTCTCCGATCGAAGTGCGGGAAGTGAGGGTGCGGCCGAGCGCGGCGCCCTGCACGCCGACGCCGCACGCGAACTGTCGACCGAGCGGCTCGACGACCTCACGGCGGAGCTGCAACGCTCGGCGCTCGAGCTCGCGCACCAGCTGCCACTCGGCGAGCCGGTCGACCTCCTGCTGGCGTATGCCAGGCCGTGGTGTTCGCGGCTGGCCTTGCGAACGATCGACAGCCGGCCATTGGGCGAGGCGCGGCTGTTGCAACTGGCGGAGGAGGTTTTCCGGGCCGCCGCGCTGGCCACCTCGCGGCAGGACATCGGCAGCGCCACCGCCCCGGTCGGCGCACTGGCCGGGGCGCTCACAGGGCCGCGCTCGACGTCGCTGGCCGTGCAGGCGTTCGTGGCACTCTCGCAAACACTACCGCACACGCTCGCCGCCGCCTGGCACGTGCTGGCGTCGGTACCCGGGGCCTGGCGGACGCTGCGCGCCGATCGTGCCGCAGTGCCGCTGGCGGTCGAGGAGCTCTTGCGGCTGGCGAGCCCCGCGCGGGCGGTGTTCCGGCGCGCCTGCACCGATCTCGTCATCGGCGACACGCACCTCTCGGCCGGCGACGAGGTCATCCTGATGCTCGATGCCGCCAACCGCGACCCGGCGCAATTCCCCGATCCCCTGCGGTTCGACCTGCGACGTGGCAGCGGCGGTCATGTGGGGCTTGGGCGCGGGATGCACCCGTGCGCCGGCGCCGCTATGGTGCGGTTGGCGCTCGGCGTGGCCACGTCGGCGCTCCTGGACGTGGCCGAGGAGATGACGCTCGCCGCCCCCGTGACCTGGCTCGACGGCTTCGCCATCCGTGCCCCGACCTCGCTGTGCGTGGTGTTGCGGCCCGGAGCGTAGCGGCGCGGCCTGTCCTACCGGAACACCTGCAGCACCAGCCAGCTCCCAGGCCCGGCGATGATCGCGATGAACAGGAAGTTGAGCACGATCCCGGCCCGCGCCATCTGCGGCACGGTCACGTAGCCCCCGGAAAAGACGACCGCGTTCGGTGGGGTCGCCACGGGCAGCATGAAGGCGCAGCTGGCGGCCAGCGCGGCAGGTGTCGCCAGCAACACCGGCGGCGCACCGACCGCCACGGCCAGCGCCGCGACGATCGGGATGAAGGCCGCCGCCGTCGCCGTGTTGCTGGTGAGTTCAGTCAGGAAGATGATCGTCGCGGTAACCACGAGCACCGCGACCGCGACTGGAAGGCCCTCGAGCACGGTGAGGTTGCTCCCGATCCAGTCGGCCAGCTTCGTCGTCGTGATCGCGCTGGCCAGCGAGAGGCCGCCGCCGAAGAGGACGAGGATTTCCCACGGAAGTTCCCGCGCCGACTCCCAGCTCAGGGCGAACTCGCGGCGGCGCAGGTTCACCGGCGTCACGAACAGCACCATCGCCGCCAGGATCGCGATCCCTGCGTCCGACAGCCCCGGCAGCACGCGCTCGATGAGGGGGCGGATGATCCAGGCGATCGCCGTCGCGCCGAAAATGATCCCGACCGTCTTCTCCCCACGCGACATCGCCCCCAGCGACGTCCACTCGCGCTGGATTCGATCGGCGGCCCCGGGAATGTCGGCGCGCGACGTCGGATAGATCCACCGCGTGAGCACCAGCCAGGTCAACGGGAGCCCGATCAGCACGATGGGGACGCCGACGAGCATGTACTCGCCGAAGCCGATCGACACTCCGTACGTGTCGGCCATGACGCCGGCAAAGAGCGCGTTCGGCGGCGAGCCGATCAGCGTCGCCAGGCCGCCAATGCTGCAGGCGTAGGCGATGCCCAGCATGATCGCCACCTTGAAGTTTGCCCCGAGCGGTCCCTGTTCCGCGTCGGCCTCGGACACGAGGCGCACGACCGACAAGCCGATGGGGAGCATCATCACCGCGGTGGCCGTGTTGCTGATCCACGCGCTCAGGAAGGCGGTCGCGATCATGAAGCCGGCGACGAGGCGGTCGGGGCGCGCGCCCACCAGGCTCAACACGCCGAGGGCAATGCGACGATGCAGCATCCACTGCTGCATGGACTGCGCGAGCAGGAAGCCGCCGAGAAAGAGGGCGATGATCGGATTGGCGTACGGGGCCGCGGCCTTGTCGACGTCGAGGATGCCGAGGATCGGGAATAGGGCGACCGGGATGAGCGCGGTGGCGGGGATCGGGATCGCCTCGGTCACCCACCAGATGGCCATCAGCGTCCCCACCGCCGCGGTGCGCCACCCCGCCAGGGTCATGCCGGCGGGGGCCGGGAGCAGCAGCATGACGACGAAAAGGACGAGGCCGAGGATTAGTCCCGCCGTGTAGCGGGCCCCGCCTCCCTGCCACCACGCACGATGATCGTCGGCGTGCTCGCTGCGTGCCGATCCCGTGGATCCTTGTGCCATTCGTTCCGCGCTCCGTGCGTCACGCATCCAGATAGTTCGACGCGGCCGGACGGGAATGGCCACGCAGTCGGCCCCCTCACGATCCGGGGAGGGGGGCCGCGGCGCAGATGATACGGATGGGGTCGCGCAATGGCGAGGGTGAAATGTCGGGAACGACCGGTCGCGGTGCCTACTGCACGGTCGCCGGGTCCATCCAGTACACCTCCCAATGATGCCCGTCGAGATCGTAGAAGGCGCGACCGTACATGAAGCCGTGCTCCTGCACCTTCTCGGCGTCGACCCCTCCGGCGGCCACGGCCTTCGCGACCAGGTCGTCGACCTCCGCTCGACTGGTGCACGACAGCGCGAACAACCCCTCAGTATGCGTGCTGGTGTCGCAGATCTGGCGGGCCGTGAATCCTCGGAAGAAGGGCTCCGCCAGCAGCATGACGAAGGCCTGCTCGTTGACGATCATGCAGGCCGCGTTGTCGTCGGTGAACTGCGGGTTGAAGGTGAAGCCGAGCGAGGCGAAGAACGACTTGGTCATCGCCAGGTCCTTCACGGCGAGGTTCACGAACAGCATGCGGTGTGCGACGGTCACGGTCACGTGCTCCAGTTGAGTGATGTACTCCTTGGACGGCGACCGGTCGCAAAACTCATCGGTCGCCCGCTAGCGCGTCTCTACTCGACCAGGCGCAGCGGAAGCCCGAACATCGGAAAGAGCGTCGTCGTGTCGAGGAAGTAGTTCATGCGACGAATGCGCTCGCCGTCCAGCTCGAGGACGATCAGCGACCACGGCTCGCGCCCGTCGTGCCGGTACTGCGCAAACGCCGGCGCGCCATTCGCCGCCACCGGTACCAGGCGTGAACCCCGACAGCCGCACCCGCGCCCCAGGAGCCAATCGCTGATCGACGCGTGCCCCTGCAACCAGAGCGCATAGGGAGGCATCGACATCACGGCATCGTCGTGCAGGAGCGCCGTCAGCGCCTGGATGTCGTAGCGCTCGAAGGCATCCACATACCGCGCGACCATCGCCGACTGCTCGGCCGTCAGCGTGGACGACATGACGGACAGGTCGCGCGCGGCCAGCGTCGCCCGGGAGCGCTGCAGCGCGCTGTTGACGGCCGGCACCGTCGTGTCGAGACTCTCGGCGACTTCGGCCGCCGACCAGCCCAACACCTGCGTCAGCAGCAGCACCGCCCGCTGCTTGGGCGGCAGGTGCTGAAGGGCAGCAACAAAGGCGAGTCGGACGCTCTCGCGCAGCACGGCCTGTTCTTCGGGGTTACTGTCGGCCGGGATGACGCGCACGTCGGGGATCGGCTCCAGCCAGTGCGTGCGCGGGTGTGCGACCAGCTCGTCGTGCACCGTTCCGACCGGCCCTTCCTCGAACGGGCGGGCGCGACGCGGGCGCGCGGCCAGGGCATCGAGGCACACGTTGGTGGCGATGCGATACAGCCAGGTACGCAGCGACGACCGGCCGTCGAAGCGCTCGAGCGCCTTCCAGGCGCGGAACATCGCCTCCTGCACCGCGTCGTCGGCGTCCACGGCCGAGCCGAGCATCCGGTAGCAGTGCCCGGTCAGCGCGGTGCGATGGAGTTCCAGGACATCGGGCGACGCGTGCGGGGCTACGACACTGGTCATGAGTGAAGTCGCTGCGGGACGTTGAAGATCAGGGCCGTTCCAACCCGGGAGTGCCGACGGATCCTATCGCTGCGGGGTGCTGCGCGGCGCGGGCGAGCATCGCGGCCACCCCTGCGTCGCTCCGCTGGGCGACACCAGCACCCGCTGGTCGCGCGGCACGCGCGCCGGATCCTCCGATGCCTGATAGGCCAGCATCGCCGCGAGTGTTGCGTTGTTCTTCAGGTCGTCGATGATGAGCTTGTCGTACGTATCGCGGTTGGTGTGCCAGGTGTACTGCCGGTAGTCAGGATAGTTTGACTGCAGGCGGAACGATGGTGCGCCGGCGCACAGGAACGACATGTGGTCGCTCCCGCCCGTCTCCGGCACGCCGGGAATGTCGAGGTCGATGAGGCTCTCGATCTCCGTCGGCAGGGCGCTGAACCAGCGGCCGAAGTGCGCACCGGCCCCGGTGAGTCCCATCATCCGGATGTACTCGATGCGCCAGGTCCCGTTGTCCTGGTTGAAGGCCGTCTGCAGCCCATCGACCACCTCCTTGTGATCCTCGGCGAAGGCGCGCGACCCGATCAACCCTTGCTCCTCAGCTCCCCAGTGGCCGACGATGATCGTGCGCTTCGGGTTGGGATAGGCCGCCTTGAGCAGGCGCATGGCCTCCATCATCATCACCGTGCCGGAGCCGTTGTCGGTGGCCCCCGACGCACCGTCCCACGAGTCGAGGTGCGCCCCCAGCAGGACATACTCGTCGGGCTTCTCGGTCCCCTTCAACTCGCCGACCACGTTGAACATCGGGGCATCGGGGAGCTGTTCGGCGCGGGCATCGAGGCGAAGCCGCGGTCCCTGCGCGTTGGCGGCCAGGCGGTGCAGCAGGCCATAGTCCTCGCAGCTCACGTCGAGCACCGGCACGGTGCGCGTGCTGGCACTGAAGACCTTGTTCACCCCCCACCCTGCCGACCAGAGCGACGTCAGGATGCCGGCGGCACCGCTTCCATCGAGCAGCGCGTGCGGATCGCGCCCCAGCTTCTGCGCGCGCTGGTTCCACATCCGCTTGACCGAGTCGCGCGACGCCTTCATGGCCGTGACCGTGGCCGGGCGGGCGAGCCGCTCCCAGTTCTCATCCGGCCGGCAGGTTGGCTCGGGGGCCGAGAACAGGACGAACTTGCCCTTCACGTTAGGCAGCCACGCCTGCACTGCGGCGCTATCGGCCAGCTCGGGAACGACGATGACGTCTCCCTCGACCGGGCGCGTGGTCCCAGGACTCCAGGCCAGAATCATCGCCTCGAGCGTGCGCTCGCGCGGCGCGACGAGATCTACGTGCGTATACCGCCGGCGCCAGCCGCGCCACGTCCCGTACCGCTCCTTCCGCGCAGGGATCCCCCAGGCGGCGTAGCGCCCAGCGACCCAGTCGACGGCGGATAGGAAGCCCGGCGATCCGGACAGGCGCGGCCCGATCGAGTCGGTCAGCACCTGTGCCAGCCGTGCCACCTGCGACTTGTTCGTCATCCCCTCATCCCAGAGGCGCTTGATGACCGGGTCGTAGGTGGGAAACGTCTGGGCACCGGCAGCCGTGACCGAGACGGCAAAGACGAAAGCGACAAGCGCGGCACGCATGGCTCGCGCGGCAGGACCAGACATTTGGAGAGACTCCCTGGTGGAGAGGATGCAGCGAAACAGCCGAACGCTACAGGCTGGGCCCCGTGGCTGGCAATTGCCGCCTTGGCCATGACGAACCGCGACCGCGCGGGGCTCCGCCGACCGGCGCGGGGCTACGCGAACACCCACCCCCGACCGCTGCGCCGCGCCGCGCCGATGAGGAGACTACTGCGGGAGGAAGAGCGGCGCCCCGGGACCCGTCGGCAGCTGCAGCCACACCCACACGACCAACATCACCGTCCACGCCACGAGGTTGGCAAACGAGTATGGGAGCATGGTTGCCGTGAGCGTCCCGATCCCGGCCTTCGGCATGTATTTCTGGAAGAAGATCAGGACGAGGGGAAAGTTCGACGAGAGCGGGGTGATGATGTTCGTGAGGCTGTCGCCCACGCGATACGCGGTCTGCGTCAGCTCCGGCGAGTACCCCAGGAGCATGAACATCGGCACCAGCACCGGGGCCAGCATGGCCCACTTGGCCGACGACGACCCGAGCAGGAGGTTGATCGACCCCGTCATCACGATGAGCGCGATGAGCAGGGGGATCGGTCCGAGGTCGAGGGCCCGCAGGAACATCGCCCCCTTCACGGCCAGGATCACCCCGAGGTTGGACCACGAGAAGATGTTCACGAACTGGGCGATGAAGAAGATGATCACCGTGTAGCCGGCGATCAGCTCCATGTTCTTCTGCATCCCCTTGTAGACGTCGACGTCTCGGCGAATCGTACCGGCGACCATGCCGTAGACGAGGCCGGGGACCAGTCCGAAGACGAAGATCCAGGCGACCAGGCCGCGCAGGAAGAACGACCCGATGAAGCCGGGCTTGTTCGGGTCCTGCAGAAAGCCGTCGGTCGGCACGAGCCCCCACACGACGAGCGCGGTCAGCACGACGACCGTCAGCATCGCCCAGCGCAAACCGCGCCACTCGGCGAAGGTGAGCGGGACCGCCTGCTCGGGGATCACGTCGCCGGTGTAGCGACCAAGGCGCGGTTCCACGACCCGCTCGGTGACAAACGTTCCGGTGAGGGTGACGAGGAAGACCGACGAGGCGAGGAAGAAGTAGCTCGCCATCGGCGTGACCACGTACGCCGGATCGATGATGCGCGCCGCTTCCTGCGTAAGCCCGGCCAGGATCACGTCGGTCGGCGAAAGCAGCAGGTTGGCGGCGAACCCCCCGGAGACGCCGGCGAAGGCGGCGGCCAGCCCGGTCAGCGGGTTGCGCCCCGCACTGTGGAACAGGGCCGCACTAAGCGGGAGAAGCAGCACATATCCCACGTCGCCGGCGGTGCTGGACGTGGCGCCGATGAAGACGACGATGAGGGTCAGCAGCCGCGGCGGCGTGGCGCCGATGATCACCCGCACCACGGCACCGAGAAAGCCGCTGTGTTCGGCCACCGACAGCCCGAGCAGGCAGACCAGCACCGGCCCGTAGGGCGCGAAGTTGATGAAGTTGGGGAGCAGCCCCATCGTCAGGCGCTGCGCCCCCTCGGCCGACAGCAGGTTCACCACCTGCGCCGCCTCACCCGTGGCGGGGTGCATCACGCTCACCCCCGCGGCATGCAGGATCCACGACAGCACGACGACCACGACGGAGAGGATCACGAACAGCGACGCCGGGTGCGGCAACGCATTACCTGCCGTCTCGATCACGTTGAGGGTGCGCAGGAGCCAGCCGCGCGGCGACGGGCCCGGCGGCTCCCATCCGCCCGACGCGTGGGCGTTCGCCCCACGCCCTCCGGTCGGCGTCGCCGCTGACGCGGGGCCCGACTCCGGCGGGCGCGCCTCGGGCACGGTCATTGGCGCTCGCTCGCGCCGCGCATCGCGGCCGAGTGGTCGACCAGGTCGCGCAGGAACGCCGTGCAGTGCGCTTGCAGTTCGAAAAAGTGCCCGCCGCGCACGACCGCTGCTTCGTCCATGTAGAGTGCCCGGTTGAACTCGACTTGAATGCTGTGCCGTCCCGCCGCCGGTGCACCGGCGCGTGCCACGATGTCGCCTCCCTGATACGGGTCGTTGACCTGCGTCGAGAACCCCGTTCGGCGAAACCAGTCGGCGACCCATCGGGTGAGGGCCGGATCGGCGGTCGTGCCAAGTCGATCGCTGACCACGACATCGGGGCGACCGGCGCCGGCGTCGATGTTCATGGCGTTTCCGCGCGACTTCATCGAGTGTGCATTGACGTGCCAGACCGTGCCGAAGCGCGCGCACAGGGCATCGAGCTGGCTTGCCAGCGCGTCGCGGTACGGGCCGTAGTAGGTCGCGATCCGGTGCTGCACCTCGTCCACCCGCAGCCGCCGGTCGTACATCGGGACGCCGGGCAGCGCGCTGCGGCGAATCAGGCCCATGCCGCGCACCGAATAGCTCGTAGGCGCGATCGGCCCGGGCCACGGCTCGGCCAGCAGGTCGGGATCGATGTCGTCGACGGCGCGGTTGGCGTCCACGTAGGCGCGCGGAAAGCGCGCGGCCAGCAGCGTGGCTCCGGCCGCCGGCGCTCCCGACCAGAGCTCGTCGACAAAGGCGTCCCACGTGCTTGCGATGGCCTCGTGCGAGGCGGATGGGACGAAATCCGGAGGCCACTCCATTCCGCTGTGCGGCGAATCCACCAGCACTGCCGCCGGAGGCACCGTGGGTGCCATCAACGTGAATGCAGCTACGCGCATGCGATGCGTGGCGTGCTACGGTGTCACGCGAAAGTCCCGGAAGACCGTCACTGCGTCGCGCTTGGTCCACAGCCCGATGCGCCCCGACACCGCCGAGTCGAGCGTGTGGTCCAGGCGCAGCGCCCCGCCGTTGACCGCGCCGGAGACAGCCGTGCCGGACACCGTCAGCGTCAGCTCGTGCCAGACGTTGAGCGGGAGTTGCGCCGAGGTGGTGCCGTGCGCCAGCACGCTTCGCTCACCGTCCACGAACTCCCACAGCGCCATGTCGCCGTCCTTGGTGTTGTAGCGCATGAACCAATAGCGGCCCGATCGCTGCAGCCCGAACGCGATCCCCGCGTTCTGGTCCGTCTTGCCGCCGAGCATCTTGAAACGCACGCGAACCGTGCCGCCCGTGAAGTCCGCGGTCGGGCGCCAGACGGCGAGCGGGAACGCCCCTGCCCCGCCGTTGTTGGTCACGAATCGGTCGCTCGGTGCACCGAACAGCGACCGCGCCACCGTTGCCAGCGCCTCGGGCGGGGTCTGGCCGGTCCAGCGCTCGCCGTCGGCCCGCAGCGCCGCGCCCTCGTCCTGCACCGGCGTCCAGTGGCCGACCACGGGGACCAATCCGGCGTCCGGTGGCTGCAGCTGGCGGGTGTGTGTAGGCTCAGCCGCGAGCAGCCAGGGCAGGACTAGCGCGACCGAGAGGGTGCCGGCGCTGGCGAGGCGGAGGGCAGGATGGGCGGTGCGAGGCATGACGGCAGACCGGTCCGTGAAGGGTGACGCCTGGGGTCCCTCACTCTAGCGCGCCCACGTCCGTCGCGCCATGTCGAATCCCCCGGGTGGCCCGCCCCGCCCAGCCCGTGCACTCGTTAGGCCGAGCCACGCCGGCGCGGCGGCCGGGCGCCGGGCTGCCGGGCTGCCGGGCTGCCGGGCTGCCGGGGCACTACCCCAACCCCACCACCAGCGCGCCCGGCTTGCGGAATTCGTGGCCGCTCGGCGGCAGGCTGCGCCGGTCATCGAGTGCCAAGGCCGGCCAGTCATCGAACAGCCGCCGGATGGCGAGCCGCGCCTCGAGGCGCGCGAGCGCGGCGCCGAGACAGAAGTGCCGCCCGAAGCCAAAGGCGGTGTGCACCACGCTTTCCGTGCGCCAGGGATCGAAGCGCTCGGGGTTCGCGAAGTGCGCGGGATCGCGGTTCATCGCGCCGAGCATGACCTGCACCACCGCCCCGCGCGGGATAGCGACGCCGTGCAGCAGCGCCGCGTCGGGCACGTAGCGCGTGCACGTCTGCACCGCCGGCTCCCACCGCAGCGACTCCTCAATGCAGCGATCGAGGTCGGCGTCGCTGGCGCGGGCACGGGCGTGCGCGGCGGGATGCGTGAGGATGGCCCACAGGGCGTTGGCGATGAGCGCCTCCGTCGTCTCGATCCCGCCGAAGAGCACGATGAGCGCGTTGGAGCCGATCTCCCGGTCGTCCAGCAGGCGGGGGTAGGCGCGCGCCAGGCTGGCGAGCAGCGTGCGCTCGCCCGCGTCGGGGGCGGCGAGC
Organism: Gemmatimonadota bacterium; assembly: GCA_016704465.1. GTDB lineage: Bacteria > Gemmatimonadota > Gemmatimonadetes > Gemmatimonadales > Gemmatimonadaceae > SCN-70-22. The sequence continues at coordinate 579,068 of JADJAD010000001.1, forward strand.
CGCGGCGCGATCGCGGCGCGGAACGCCAGCACCGCCGCATGCGCCCGCGTGCGCGTCGCATCATCCCGCGCATAGTTGACCAGCGCGTCGGCAAAGGTGTCGTACCAGTCGCGCAGGCGCTCGTCCATCGCCTCGGGCAGGCCGATCACGCGAGCAATCGTGCTGACCGCGATTGGCGCGGCGTAGGCCGTGCGCAGCTCGACGACACCCGCGCGCGGGAGCGCGCGCGCGCGCGCATCGACGATGCCCTGCACCATGGCGCGCGAGTCCTCCACCGCCCGGGCGTTGAACGGGGGAGCACACGCCAGTTTGTAGCGCCGTTGCACGTCCCCCTCGGTGTTCAGCATCTGCGGGCCGAAGGTGTCGCGGATCGGCGACGTCTCCTCGTCCGTCCGATAGCGGTCCGGGTCGCGCAGCACCTCCATGGCGAGGTCGCGATTGGTCACCAGCCACTGCCCCAACGCCGGCGCCCACGTCACGGGCTCGGTGGGGCGCAGCCGCTGGAACACGGCGTACGGGTCGTGCGAGAGTTGCGCCTGGGTCACGGTGGCGCCGATGGGGAAGTGCGGCACGACGCTCGGGGTGATGGTCGAGCCAAGGTGCGTCACGGGCCCGTGATGCGGAACCCGCGCCGTTCACGTGTTGCCCTCGCGCTGCTCTGTGGTGCTCGGTGGTGCTCGGTGATGAACCGGCAACGCCGGCGGCGCGCTTCGCGCCTCGATCACCGCTACTGGTGCAATCCGGCTGCCTGCGGTTCCTTCCTGCGTTCGCCGACTCGTACCCAACCTGCGTGGCATGCCACGCGCCTCCGCCGGCCCCCGACCTCTCATGGTGCCTTCTCACGCGCGTCGACTCGCGTGCCTCCCGTCGCGCGTCCTGCGACGACGCGTCGGCGCCATCCTCCTGGCGATCGCATGTGCGGCGGCGCTGGCGCCAAGCGCCGCGGCACAGCCAACCGCGCGACCGCGGATCACCTCCATCTCGCAGCTTCCAGCGTTCTCGTATCCGCTTCGCGGCGACGTCGAGCCGGTCGTACGCGATGCGAATAGCCCGGACTTCGCGACACTCGCCGCATCCGTGCGGCGAGACATCGACTCGGTCATGCGCACCTTCGACATCGCCGATCGCGGGCTCACGCGCGAGCTCGAGGGAACGTTGCTCCTGCTCGACCTCATCGAGTCGCGCGACGCCGATGCCCTCGCGCGCATCGCCCGACGGCGGGAGCTGGCCGACAAGATCGGGGGACGACGACTCGCCGGTGTCGAGTACGAAGCGGTGATCGCCGCACGCCGCGCGAGCGGCACGGCGCGTGGAACGACCTACCAGCAAGAGGCGCAACGCGCCCTCGTGGCAGCGCTGCGTACACTCCCGTTTGATTCCCTCGCCAACGAGTTCCGCGAGGCCAAGGCCGACCTGGGCTATCTCACCGAGGGGCTCATCCTCGGCGAGGTGCGCGGCACGCTGCAGCCGCTGGTGAACCAGCGCGGCTCGCTCGAACTCATGACGGCTCGCACCGTCGTGCGCGCCCGCTACGCGCTGCTGTACGAGGTCCCGCTCGCGCAGGCGTTCACGGCGGCCTACGACAGCGTGCTCGCCGGTCGTACCGTGACCGCAAAGCCCGACATCTGGGCCGCACGCAGCGTGTCGTTTCAATCCGAGGCGGGGCTGACCCCCGTCGCGATCGGCATCTGGGACAGTGGGCTCGATACGGCGCTGTTCTCGCCGCAACTCATTCGCAGCAACGGCCGAGTCGTGCTCATCGGCTTCGATCAGTTCCTGCGCGAGCGCAATACGCCCCTGGCCGACCTGCCAGCGACGCTGCTCGCCCGACAGGACAAGATGAACGCGCTGTTCCGTGGAATGAGCGACCTCGATGCCAACGTCGACAGCCCGGACGCGAACGCGGCCCGCACTCGGCTCGCGTCGATCCCCGCCGACAGCGCCACGCAGTTCTGGGAGGAGGTGGAACAGTGGAACGGGTACTCGCATGGCACCGCGGTCACGAGCGTGGCCGTGGCCGGAAACCCGGCCGCTCGCATCGCACTCGGCCGCATGCAGTTCAGCCACACCGAGACTCCCAATCCATGCCCCTCGCGGGCACAAGCCGACCTCGAGGCGGCGATGCTCGGGCGCATCGTCGCCTTCTTCCGCACATCGCGCGTGCGCGTCGTGAACATGTCATGGGGACGACCGGAGCGCGGATTTCTCAGCGAGCTGGAACGGTGCGCCGCCACGTTGCCGATGGAGGAACGCGTGGCGATCGCCCGCTACGCCGTAGACACGCTGCGGCGGGCCATGATTGCCGGGATGTCGGCAGCGCCTGAGATCCTGTTCGTTGCGGCCGCCGGCAACTCCGGCAACAATACCGAGTTCAACGACTTCGCCCTCCGCATCGACCTCCCGAACCTGCTCCTCGTGGGCGCAGTGGACCAGGCGGGCGAAGAGGCGTCGTTCACGAATGTTGGGCCGCTGGTTCGGCTGTACGCCAACGGCTACCAGGTGCGCACGCTGGTGCCGGGCGGCGGGGAAGAAAACGCGTCGGGGACATCGTTCGCGGCGCCGGCCGTGGTCAACGTCGCGGCCAAGATGCTGGCCGTGCGGCCTGCGCTCTCCACGACGGAACTGCTCGAGATCCTGCTCCGCACGGCCGAGGTGCGCGAGGGGGGCGGGAACGGCGGCCGACGGTTGATGCACCCCGCGAACGCCGTGGCGGCAGCCCGGGGGCGATGAGTCGTCGTCCCGGCGCTCCAGTGCAGCCGGGATAGTACGCCCCCACTGCCTAACGCCAGCTCTCCACCACCCGCTCGGCGATCCGCCCCAGCGTCGCCTCCAGCTCGAAGAAGTCGCCGGTGTTCTGGTTGGTGAAGACGCTCACGATCGACGGCCCGCCAGGATACGTCAGCACGCCGACGTCGTTGCCGGCGATGGGCGGCCAGTCGCCGGTCTTGTGGGCCACCGACGCCTTGCCCATGAGGCGCTGCGGCAGGCGCGACGCATAGAGCTGGCGACGCAGGATCCCGAGCATCGCGTCGCTCGACGCCTTCGAGGCATACGTCGCGTTGACGATCCCCTCGAGCATGACCGCCATCTCGCGCGCGGTCGTGCGCCCCAGCCAGCGCGAGGAGTCGCCTTCCAGGGCAAAGCTGCGCCCCGCGCCGCCGGCATCGCCCGGAAAGCCGCGCGTGTACACCTCGCGATCGGTCATCGACCTGTTCTTCGCATCGGCAGCGATCCACACCTCGCGAAACAGGTCCCCCGTGGTGCGGAGCAGCCGCGTCTCCTTGAACCCCAGCTCGGCCAGCATGGCGTTCACCCGGTCGCGCCCCACCACGCCGATCATGATGTCGGTGGCGGTATTGTCGCTGGTGATGATCATCTGTTCGATCAAGTCGCGATGCGTCGGATTCAGCCCGATATCAAACGTCTGAAGCAGGCCACTGCCGCGCCGCAGGTCCTAGGGACGAATGGTGTAGCGCGCCGTGAGGTCCAGCTTGCCCGCTTCCGCATCGCGGAAGGCGAGGATCATCACCGGAATCTTGATCACGCTGAGCGTGTTCATCGGCACGTCGGCGCGTACCGCGATCGTGCGGCCCGACGGGAGGTGCTTGGCGTAGATCGAGGTCTTGGCCGACAGCTGGCCGAGCTGGCCCGTGACATAGGCATCGAGCGACTGGGCGGCGGCCGGCGATGCGCTGGCGACGACGAGGATGGCGGCGAGCAGGACGGGTTGCAACTGGCGGAGGGGACGCATGGGAGGTCGGTGGAGGGAGCGGTGAAGAGCGAGCGAGGGACAGTCGTTGCGTATCGCGACGCGCGCCGGGAGGGGCGGCACCTGAGAGCGGGCCGAGCGAGGCGAACGCCGGCGCGTCATGTCGACGAGCGGCGCCATGGCTGCCGTTCGACCAGCCGCCCCGATCCCGCACTCCCGCTGACTGCCCCCGCCTCCACCACCACCTCGCCCCGGCGGATGACGGTCACCGGCCACCCCGTCACCTGCCACCCTTCGTAGGGGGAGTAGTCCGACTTGGAGAGGTCGTCGACGGCGAGGACCGCCGCAGTGCGACGCGGGTCCCAGATGGCCACGTCGGCGTCGGAACCGGCGCGGATCACTCCCTTCTGCGGATACATCCCGAAGATCTTCGCCGCGTTGGTCGAGGTGGTCTCGACGAAGCGCGGGAGCGTGAGCTTGCGCTTCCCCACCCCCTCGGAAAAGAACATGGGCAGCATGAACTGCAGGTCGCTCGCCCCCGGACGGACCCGGGCGATCGACAGCGCCGGGTCGAGCTTTTGCGCGCGCGTCCACGGGGCGTGGTCGGTGGCGAGCACGTCGATGCGGCCGTCGATGAGCCCGCGCATCATGGCGTCCACGTCGGCGCGCGGGCGCAGGGGGGGCTGGCCGACATAGAGCTGGTAATCGGGGCCGCGCAGCTTCTCCTCGCTCAGGTGAATGAAGAGCGGGCGAGTCTCGAGGTACAGCGGGAGGCCGGCAGCGCGCGCCCCGGCGCAGGCGTCGAGCGCCCGGGCCGACGACATGTGGACCAGGTAGATCGGCGCGCCCGTGCTCTCGGCGAGCGCCGCCGCCTGCTGCGTCGCGACGACCTCGGCGATCACCGGGCGCGACTCGATGTAGTGCTCCAGCGACGTGTTGCCGGCTGCGGTGAGGCGTCGCACCGCGGCCGCGAGCAGCGCCCCGTCCTCGCAATGCAGCATCGTCACCACCCCGGCCTCGCGGGCCGCCTCGAGCACCCGGACCACCATCTCCATCTGGGCGCCGAAGTCGGGACGCACCATGTAGAACTTGATGCTCGGCTGCCCGCGCGCGGCGAGTTGCGGCAGCATGGCGATCAGCTCGTCGGTCGGTGGCCAAACCGCCGAATGCAAGATGACGTCGGCGATCGCCTCGGCCTGGACGGTGGCCGCCATCCGGTCGAGCGCCGCGAGCGGCGTCTCGCCCTGGCGCGGCGTGGAGAAGGTGCCGACCGTGGTGATCCCGCCGGCCAGGGCGGCCATGGAGCCGCTGGTCATGTCGTCGGCGAAGCCCGGATGCAGGTGCGTATGCGGATCGATCCCGCCGGGGAGGACGAGCTTTCCCCGTGCGTCGATGACGCGGGCGCCAGCACCTGGCGCCAGGCTACGCCCGACCTCGGCGATCGTCGTTTCAACAATTCTCACGTCAGCTTCGACCACGCCGTCGGCGTTGACCACTCGGCCGCCTCGGATGAGGAGCTCGCCGGCGCTGCGCTCCCCGTGTCGGCCGGTCGCAGCGAGTGCGCCGAGGGCGTGCACGATCGTGGGCGCGGCCAGCGAGGAAAGTCCGGCGGCGGTGGCGGTGCGGACGAGGGCGCGGCGGGAGAGTGAGGTAGACATGGCCGGGTCGACGTATGAAGGGGGAGTGGCTCCCGCATTGTACCACCCCGCTCAAGGGTCCGCCCCTCGACTGGCCGCGCACACCGCCAAGCGCTATCGTGCCGGCGGCGGCAGCCCGCCGTCGACCGTCCTGCGCCAGCGCCATCGGCGTCGCGGCTCCTGCCCGCAGCACCCGCGTTCCCATTCGCTTCCCGTGCACGCCATGCGCCGATCGATCCGCAACCTCTCCACTCGCCCGCTGACCGGCTCGTTCACCCGGCTCCTCGCAACCGCCGCCGCCCTCACGCTTTTCCCGGCGTCGCGGACCGACGCCCAGGCTAGGCGCCCCGCCGCGCCGCCGCTCTCCGTGGTCGAGGCTTCGATTCCCGCCATGCGCACCGCGCTCGAACAGAAGCGCGTCACCTCGCGCGAACTGGTCACGCAGTACCTCACGCGCATCGGGATGTACGAGGACCAGCTCCAGGCCGTCATCTACGTGAACCCGAAGGCGCTGGCCGAGGCGGATCTGCTCGACCGCGAGCGAGCGCAGGGAAAGATTCGCGGTCCGCTGCACGGGATTCCGGTCGCGCTCAAGGACAACATCCATACGGTGGACATGCCGACCACCGGTGGGGCGCTCGCCTTTGCCGGCCTCATCCCGCCGTACGACGCGACCCTCACCAAGCAGCTGCGCGATGCCGGCGCGATCATCCTCGCCAAGACGCAGCTGACGGAGCTGGCCAACTTCATCGCCAGCGGGATGCCGGGGAACTACAACGCGCTGAACGGCTACGGCATGAATCCGTGGGACCCGCGGCGTGATCCGCGCGAGACGTTCTTCGACGGACGCCCTGTGCTGGGCACCGGGGGCTCCAGCTCCGGGGTCGGGACCAACGTGTCGTTCTGGGCCGGGAACGTGGGGACCGAGACGTCGGGATCGATCCTGTCGCCTGCGCACCAGAACATGCTCGTCGGCATCAAGCCGACCGTCGGCCGGGTGAGTCGCCACGGAGTCATCCCGATCACCGCCGACCAGGATACCCCCGGACCGATGACGCGCACGGTCACCGACGCGGCGATCATGCTCGGCGCCATGGAAGGCAACCAGCCCGACCCGAACGACGCAGCCACCCGCACCTGTCCGCCGCCGGCAGGGCGCGACTACACGCGGTTTCTCGACCCCAAGGCGCTGGCGGGGGCCCGCATCGGCATCCCGCGGGCGTTCTACTACGAGCGCATGGCGGTTCCCGGCAGCAGCACCCCGCGCGGCGGGCTCTCCGACGCGCAGCGCGCGGTCATGGACGAGGTGATCGCCGTCCTCAAGGCGCAGGGGGCGGTGATCGTCGATCCGGCCAATATTCCCAGCGTCATCGACACCACCGCCAGCGGCAACGTCCTCACCTGGAACACGTGCGGCGGCCCGGACGCGGGAAAGGGACGCGACGCGGAGTGTTCCACCGTCTTCAAGTACGGGATGAAGCGTGACTTCAATGCCTGGCTGGCTTCGTTAGGCGACCGGGCCCCGGTCAAGACGCTCACCGAGCTGCGCCAGTGGAACATCGCCCACCAGCGTGCCGGCGCCATACGCTACGGCCAGGCCAACCTCGACGTGTCGGACGAGATGGACCTGCAGGCAGACCGGGCGCGCTATGAGGCCGACCGCCGCAAGGACATCCAGCTGGCCGGCACCAACGGGATCGACGCCGCGCTCACCACCCATCGCCTCGACGCGCTCCTCTTTCCGGGGGTCAGCAGCGCCGGTATCGCTTCAAGCCGGGCTATCCCACTGTCACGGTCCCGTACGCCCTCGTTCCGGTGGACCGTGGCACGGGGACGCAGGCGTTCCCGCCGGCTTCGAGCCTCGGCCGGCCCCGTTCGGCGTCAGCTTCACCGCGGGCGCGTGCAGCGAACCAAAGCTGATCGCGCTGGCATTCGCCTTCGAGCAGGTGACCCGTAAACGCACGTCCCCGCCCCTCTTCCCCTGATCAGGATCGCCCGAGGCGGGGCAATCCGTGCACCGCAAGACTTGTCCGCAGGGCGCCCGGCGGTGATGCTCCAATAGCGGCGGCGCGCTCCAGATCGCTTGTGACCCCTGCGCGCCGCTCTCTCCCCCCGACACCCCGAGGTGTCACGTGCGTCGAAGCCGAGCCCCCCTGACGGTCGCCATCGCGATCGCCGTCATTCTCTTCATCGTCATCCCCGCCGCCGGCGGATTCTTCGCCGACCTGTGGTGGTTCCGCGAACTCAACTATCAGGTCGTCTTCATCAAGAACCTGACGACGCGCGCGCTGCTCTTCCTGGCCGCCGGCGGTGTAGCGAGCGCGGTGCTGTTCCTCAACCTGAAGCTGGCGCAGCGCGGCGTGGTACCAGAGCCGGTCCTGGTCAAGATGGGCGAGGCCGTGGAGCCGGTCGACATCGCCGGGATGGCGCAGCGCCTGCGCAAGCCGGTGTCGATCTTCTTCGGCGTCTTCTTCGGCCTTGGGGCGAGTGCCACGTGGGACACCGTGCTGCAGTGGTACCATCGCACGCCCTTCGGCATCAGCGACCCCATCTTCCAGCGCGACATCGGGTACTACGTCTTCACGCTTCCGGCGCTCTCGGTCGTGCTGGGGCTGTTGTCGACGCTCGCATTCATCACGCTGCTGGCCGTCGTCCCGGTGTATTTCTTCCGCGGCGACGTGGTGGTGGCGCCGAGACGGCTGCGCATCGAGCCGGCGGCCGGAGTGCACCTGGCGATCCTGCTCGCGATCCCGTTCGTGCTCACCGCGTTCCGACTCTGGTTCGTGGACACGTCCGGATTGTTGTACTCGACCACCGGCCCACTGACCGGGGCGAGCTACACCGACCTGCACGCGACCCTCCCCGCCATTCGCATCTCTGCCGTGCTCGCCCTGGTGGCGGCGGTCGTGGTGCTCGTCGGCGGCGCGCGCCGTCAGCTGGGCTGGTACGGCTTTCTCGCCATCGGCGGCTACATGGCCGTGGCGGTGATCGGGCGCGGTGTGGTCCCGACGATCATGCAGAAGTTCGTCGTCGCGCCGACCGAGCTGACGCGCGAGGAACCGTACCTGGCGCACCACGTCGCCGCGACGCGCCATGCGTGGGGGATCGACAGCGTGGAATCGCGCGACCTCGAGGGGCAGACGAACCTGACCATGGCCTCGCTGCGGGCCAACGCGCCGACGATCGACAACGTGCGTCTCTGGGATCGCGAACCGTTGCTGCGCACGTTCGGACAGCTGCAGGAAATCCGCACGTACTACGATTTCATCAATGTCGACGATGACCGCTACTGGATCGACGGCAAGTACCGGCAGGTCCTGCTGGCACCGCGTGAGCTGAACCCCGAGTCGCTCCCCACGCGCACCTTCATCAACGAACACCTCACGTTCACGCACGGCATGGGACTCACCATGAGCCCCGTGAACCAGGTCACCACGCAGGGACTCCCCGTCCTGCTCATCCAGGACCTCCCCCCGGCCTCGATCGGCGCCCTCAAGGTCTCGCGGCCGCAGATCTACTACGGCGAGCTGACCAACAACTACGTCTTCGTCGGCACCCGCCAGCGTGAGTTCGACTTCCCCGCCGGCGAGGAGAACGTGTATACGACGTACACCGGCACGGGTGGTGTCACCGTCGGGAACATCTTCCGCCGCTCGCTGCTCTCCCTGTACTTCGGTTCGTCCAAGATCCTGCTGTCGGGCGACATCACCAGCGAAAGTCGCGTCCTGTACAACCGCAACATCGTGGGCCGGGTGCGCAAGGCGCTCCCCTTCCTGCGGCTGGATCGCGATCCGTACATGGTCGTGGCCGAGGACGGCACCCTCAAGTGGATCCAGGACGCGTACACGACCACCAGCCGGTACCCGTACTCCTATCGGTCGCCGGACAACGCGACCTACATGCGCAATAGCGTGAAGGTGGTCATCGACGCCTACGACGGTTCGCTCACCGCGTACGTGTCGGCGCCGAACGATCCGATCATCCAGACCTGGTCCAAGGTCTTTCCCGGGATCTTCGTCCCGCTGGACAGCATGAGCCAGGACCTGCGCGCGCACATCCGTTATCCCGACGACATCTTCCGGATGCAGACGGCGCTCTACACCACGTATCACATGGACCAGCCGGTCGATTTCTATAACCGGGAAGACCAGTGGCAGGTGCCGGTCGTGACGCGCCCCGACGAGGCGGTGCCGTTCATGCGGCACATCATCATGCGGCTACCCGACGAGCCGGAGGCGGAGTTCATCTACATGGCGCCGTTCACGCCGCGCGGGAAGGACAACCTCGCTGCATGGATGGTGGCGCGAAACGATGGCGCTAACTACGGGACGCTGCGCGTCTACAAGTTCCCGCGCCAGTCGCTCATCTTCGGCCCGCGGCAGATCGAGAACCGCATCAACCAGGACACCGACATCGCCCGCCAGGTCTCGCTGTGGGACCAGCGCGGCTCAGAGGTGATCCGCGGCGACCTGCTGGTAATCCCGATCGACGAGGCGCTGCTGTACGTGCAGCCGCTGTACCTGCAGGCCGAGGGGGGGCGCATTCCCGAGCTCAAGCGCGTGCTGGTAGCGTACGAGAACCAGGTCGTGATGCGCGAGACGCTGGAGCAGGCGCTGCAGGCGCTCTTCGCCGGCGGGAGCGATGCCCCGCTCTCACAGGTGGTCCCGGCGATCACCGAGGCGGGAGCGCCGCCGGCAGCAACTGGCACGGCGTCGCCGGAGCTGCAGCAGATGGTCGGCGAGGCACGCCGGCTGTACCAGTCGGCGCTCGATGCGCAGCGCGAGGGCGATTGGACACGCTACGGCGAGGAGATTCGACGTCTGGGTGAACTGCTGGAGCGGATGGGGCGGAACCAGTAGGCGGCTCGTCTCGTCAGGTCGGGCCAGTTCGCGCCACAACGCAGGCTGACACGACGGTCATGGAAGTGCGAAGTGCGGGCACGCAAACCACGCGATGCCCGCACTTCGTTTTTCCAGCAACCAGCAGAACGACCTCGCGTCGCGTGTCTCCTGGCGCTACTCGGCGCCGAGTGGCAACGCGTACCCCACGCGCAGCATCACCCGGTTCTGGCCGCGGCGGACCCCGCCCCACTGACTACCGCTGGAGTAGTGAAACCCGGCGCCGGTCACGAGGGAGCGCCACTGCGTGCTGAGCCCGAGCTCGCCACCGACGACCCCGCGCCGGATGGCTGCCCGCCCGTTCGTCAGTCCCGCGTACTCGGTCGAGCTGTCAGCACGGCGCATGCCCACCAACCCGAGGATATCGGCGCGCAGCCACGAGATTATCGGCCGACTCCAGCTCCCCCCGACCATGAATCGTTCGTCTGACTTCGACATGTGAAGATCGACGAGGGAATCGGGCACTGGAATTCGGGCGTCCGCCGTGCAGATGCCTAGGCAAGGCGGCCCCACGCGAACGCTGCGGCTATCGCCATATCGATCCCACTGCACCACCACCCCCGCCTGCCCCCCCCACAGGGAGCGCAGACGCGCGCCCACCCGTACCCCTGCAAACGGCTCGACCGACTCCTCGGTGATGAGTCGCGCACTCCGATCTGTGTGGGCCGTCCCCCCCAAGACCGTGAACTCCAGCTGGCGCTGCCCCTGTGCCGAACCAGGGACGGAGGCGGAGGCCACTGCGAACGCGACGACAACAACGCGAACAAGAACAGGGCGCATGGGGACTCTCCAGCGTGAAAGGGACGGAAACCCCCACCAGCGACGGTCATCGCGGGCGGTACCGAACACTTGCCTGAACCAGATCACTTGTCAAACAGGCGGAGCCGTGCCGGAGCCGTGATGAGGGACGCTCCCTGCGTCAGCCCTACTGGACCACCATCGGCCCCGCCGGCAGGTGCTCCTTGAGGTAGCGCGTCAGCAGGTTGTACAGGTGCACGGTCGTCCCCTGCCCCTCGTTGATCCCGTGCGACCGGTTGGGATACTCCATCATGGTGAACGCCTTGTTGGCCGCCACCATCGCGTTGACCAGCTGCTCCGTCCCCTGAAAATGCACGTTGTCGTCCCCCGACCCGTGCACCACCAGCAGGTCACCGCGCAGCCCGTCCACAAAGTGGATCGCCGAGGCGTCGCGGTAGGCGAGCGAGTCGCTGGTCGGAAGCCCGACGTAGCGCTCCTGATAGATGGTGTCGTAGTTACGCACATCGGGGACGGGGGCGACCGACATGCCCATGCGGTACACGTCGGAAGCACGGAACATCAGGTGCAGCGTGGACGATCCGCCGCCACTCCACCCCCACACGCCAACACGCGTGGAATCGACGTACGGGCGACGGGCGATGGCCCGGGCCGCGGCCGATTGGTCGTGCACCCGCAACGCTCCGAACTGGTTGAGCAACGCCTTGCGCCACGCCCGCCCACGCGGCGCCGGCGTCCCGCGGTTATCCACGCTGGCCACGATGTACCCCTGCTGGGTGAGCATCAGGTGCCAGAGCCAGGTTGCCCCGCCCCAGACGTCCCGCACCGTCTGCGAGGCCGGCTCGCCATAGACCTGGAAGAGCACCGGATACGAGCGCGTGGAGTCGAACCCCGGGGGCTTCATCATCCAGCCGTCGAGCAGCACGCCATCGCCCACATCCACGCGAAAGAACTCCGACGGTCCGCGCGCCAGCGTGGCGACGCGCGCGGAGAGCGCCGCATTGTCCACCAGCGTGCGGGCGACGGTGTGCGACGGCAGCCGCACGATGTCGACGGACGGCGGGGTCGCCCACGCGCTCGATGTGTGGACCGCCCACCGGGCGCCCGGGGCGATCTCGTAGCCATGCGTCCCGCGCGCCGAGTCGGGGGTGAGGCGCTCGGGAGGCGACGCGCCGTCCAGTCGCACGCGCCAGAGCGCGAGTTGCGTGGCATTCGTCGGCGACCCCGCGAAATACAGCCACCGATTCGCGGCGTCGACACGCACAACGCGCATGACGTCGTAGTCTCCCGGCGTCACCAGCCGCGCGGCCCCGTCGCGCCCCACGAGATACGCATGACGCCAGCCGTCACGCTCGCTGAGCCACAGGAACGACGCCCCGCCGTCGAACCAGTGCAGCGAGGGCCCCGGTCCGTAGCCGACGTGGTCGTCCCAGATGTCCAGCCAGGCGCTGTCGCGCTCCGCCAGCACCTGGCGTACCGCTCCCGTCCGGGCATTGGCGAACCAGAGGGTGTTCTGCGTCTGGCGACGGTTGAGCTGCTGCACGGCGATCTCTGCGGCGTTCCCGGCCCAGTCCATGCGCGCGAGGTAGTTGTTGCGCGGGTCACCTGGGATCCGCAGCCAGGTCGTGGGACCGCCAGCAGCACTCACCACCCCGATGCGCGCCGCCGAGTTGGTGGTGCCGGCCTTGGGATATTGGATCGGCGTGACGAAGGAATAGAGCGAATCGGTGTTGTTGATGAGCAGAAAGTCGCGCACCCCCGTGGCGTCGAGCTGCCAGTAGGCGATGCGCGTCCCGTCGGGGCTCCAGCGGAAGCCGTCGCGCAAGTACAGCTCTTCCTCGTACACCCAGTCGAAGGTGCCGTTGATGGTGGTCAGCGAGCCGTCGCGGGTGAGCGCCACGATGCGGCCGGTGGCCAGCAACTCGACGTACAGGTTGTGCTCGCGCACGTAGGCCGCTCGCGTGCCATCGGGGGAGAACTTGGCGAATTGCAGCGTCGAGGGCTTCGTGCTCGCTCCGCCCAGCTTCCGCAACGTGTTGGCGACAAGGTCGAGCACCCAGAAGTCGCCGCGGGTGTTGGCCCGCCAGACGCGCGCCGAGTTGGTGAACAGCAGCAGCCGACGCTGATCGGCCGACCACTCATAGTCCTCCACCTCCAGCGGCGAGGCACCACCCGGCGGGGTGAGCTGCGCGGCCGTGACGAGCACCCGTCTCGCCCCGGTGGAAGCGTCATACTGCACGATCTCTCCCCCAGTCCCGCCGGGCGCCGCTTCAATCGCGGTGTAGGTGCTGTCGTCGAGCCATCGCACCACCGGGGGGCGCTGGGCGCGAAAGTCCCCTGAGCCGAAGATGCGCTCCACGCTGAGCGCGGCCGGGTTCTCCGCCCGTGGCTGCGCGGCCATTGGCACCGCCGCCGGTAGGAGCGCCGAGAGGGCGACGAGCATCGATCCGGGCAGGCGCATGCGCGTGGGTCCCGAGGTGACGAATGGCGGCTCGCGGCGCACCGGGCGCCGCAGGCGGGGTCGGCGAAATATACGGGTGCCGGCGCGACTCCCGACGGCGACGCGGCCTGAACCCACCAACGACCCGCCGATGCGAGACGTCGCCCGCCACTGGGCTGGCGCGAGCCGCCTGCGATCGAGCGCGTCCCTGCCCTTCGCCGGTAGGCATCCCCGTCGTTGCCCGTCGTTACCCCTCCTCACCCCTCGTCACCCGTCGTCACCCGTCGTCACCCGTCGTCACCCGTCGTCACTCGTCGTCACCCGTGATCCCGGCCACGCGCGCCATCAGGGGCTACACCGACTGCACCGGTGTCGCGGTCTCGCCGGCCCCCCCGCACTCCGCATCCCGTCACGCAGAAACTTGGCAATTCCGCCGCGATAGGGCATTTTCGTTCACGTCACGCGGCGTCAGTCCGCGTTGCGTGGCGACTGCGGATCCTCGGGTGGACCGGTCCACTTTCCTTGTTTGGAGCACACCATGGCGACGGGTAAGAAGCGCACGGCGAAGAAGGCGGCGAAAAAGACGGCGAAGCGGGCCTCGACCTCAGGAAAGGCGAAGTCGACGTCGAAGAAGAAGGCGACCCGCGGAGCCAAGTCGAAGTCGAAGCCCCGGTCCACCGTGACCCGCGCCGCGAAGCCGGGGAGCAGCAAGCCTGCCGCGAAGTCGTCCCGGACAGTCGCGAAGAAGTCCGCCAAGAAGTCAGCCAAGAAGTCAGCCAAGCGGGCCGCGAAGAAGGTCGCCAAGAAAGTTGCCAAGAAAGTCGCGAAGAAGCCGGTCAAGCGGACAGCCAGGACGGGCGCGAGCACGCGCACCGCGAAGGTCGCCAAGAAGACCCGCAAGTCGGCCGCCAAGAAGGTGGTGACGAAGTCGGCGAAGAAGTCTGTCAAGAAGCGCGCGACCAGGACCGCGACCAAGCTTGCCGCAACCAAAAAGCGCGGCCTCTCGGCGCTCAAGAAGGTGGTCAAGCGGGCTCGCAAGGTCGCGCGTCGGGCCGTGGAGGCCGTGCAGACGGCGACATCGAACGTGGCAACCTCGGTCGTCGAGACGGCGAGCGCCCTGACCACCAGCGACTCGGCGCAGGATACCCCACCGTTAGGCGAGGCCGTCGCCACGACCTGATCGCCCGCAACCTGATCGCTCGCGATCGCCCGCGAGCAACATCCGCGAGCGACTCCCGCGATCAGGGCATCTTCGCGCGCTCGGCGCTCACGCGCTTGTCGAGCGCGCGGCGTGCCGTCTCGGCATAGCGACGGCACGCCGACGAGTCACGCAGGGCATCCCGCGCGCCACCCTCGCGCTTCGCCAGTCGATCCCACATCGCCGATGCATCGGGATGCGGGGTCAGGAGGATGTCGCATCGCACCTGCTCGAGGGCGGCAAAGCCGGCGGCGAAGTCCTCGAGCGCGCGTGGGTAGTCCGCGCTCTTCGTGAACAGGAAGTCGTCTGCCGAGATCGCCGACTGCGAATCTCCGTAGACTAGCGACAGGCAGCGATGGCCGTCGCACGACCTCCACGTCCAGCTCGTCCCGCCGGGCGTGTGGCCGGCCGTGGCCAGGGCGTGCAGCGTGAGATCACCCACGCGCACCGAATCGCCGGCCGGAATGGGACGAACGCGAGCCACGGCTGCAATCGGGAAGGCAATCGCATACTGGGGGTCGTCGCGCCCGACCGTTCCTCGCACCAGCACCGGGGCCGAACGCGAGCTGGCGAAGACCTCGCCCCCCGAGAGGCGCTGCAGCTCAGCAAGCCCGCCCGCGTGATCATAGTGCACGTGCGAGTTGACGATCGCCCGGATGTCCTCGAGCCGGAAGCCAAGCGCGCGTATGCTGGCGGCGATCAGCGGCGCCGACTCCGAGAGCCCGCCATCGATGAGGACGTGCCCGTCGCTCGAGGTGATCAGGAGGGCGGTGAGTCCGCGCGTCCCCACGTAGTACGTGTTCCCATAGATGCGAAACGGGGCCTGCGGCGTGTTCCAGACGGCGCAACTGGAACAGTTCGGCGTCACCTGGGCCGGGAGCGCGGCGCTGGCCAGGAGCGTGGCCGCCAGCAGCGTGGCCGCCAGCAGCGAAACCACCGTCCCCAGACCACGCGACCAATCGTGCCGGCGCGCCTCGCCAGCGTGCTGCCCGGCGGTCGTCAGGTGTCCCCCCTCGATGCAGCTCACGCGCCCTCCGCCAGGCGTTCCAGTGCGTAGCAGTACTTGGAGAATCGTCCGTGGCGCTGGGGGAGCCCCCGCAGCATCCCGGCGGCATCGCGCTCCCGCGCCGGGGCCATCTTGCACTCCACGACCGAAAGGTCGCTTGCCCGACCGGCGCCGGACAAGCGCAGGTGCCGGCTCCGTCGCTGGTCAGCGAAGCGTAGTCCACCGTCCACGGTCACGCGGATCTCCCCGTCGGCCGTGGCAAAGTAGTGGCGGAAGTACGACGTCACGAGGATCGGCATGCGCAGCAGGTGCACCGCGCTGCGCTCAGCCGGCAAGACAACCTCGGCAAAGCGGCGCGGCAGCTCTCGCACGTCCAGCGAGGCGAGGTCGAGGGCGCCGAGCGCGTACTGGGACTTCCAGCCCAGGTGGTTGGCGCGATGCTTGAGCTCCAGCGTGAGCGGCGTGGCCGGCGTGAGATCGCCATACCAGCGCAACCGCACCTTGATGCGCTCGCTCACGCCCGCGTTGCTCTGGTGGAAGCAGCTGTAACTGGCCGAGTCGAAGTACAGCGACGACACCTGCCGAGGCGCGTACTCGCGACGCAGCGCGGGCACACGGGCGCGCACGAGGGCGACGGCGCCCCGCTCGGTCATGGAAGAAAGCAGGAACTTGAACTCCCGCCGCCCGTGATGGGGGACGGCGGCGGCGAGCGCCGCCGAGAGCCATGCCCGCACGTTTATGCCGTCGACAGGCGGGACTCGTCGTGCACCGCCACGTTGGTCTGGGGATACAGGCGACGCACCTGGGCCGAGATCCGTGGCACGGCCTCCGGCTCCGGGAGCTCGGCCTCGACCGTGACGTGCATCGAGTCGGCGTGATGCTCGACCCGCATGAAGTGCACGCGACGCGCGTGCGCGCGCAGCGCATCGCCCACGGCAGCGAACGCCGCCTCGCCGTCGGCAACACCGGCCAGGTCGAGCGACACGAAGACCTGCGCCGCCGAGGGCTGTCGCGAGGTACGGCGAGTCACGGTGATCACCACCAGAATCAGCAGCACCACCGCCGCCGTGAGCCGCAACTGGCCCGCCGCCACTCCGATGCCAGACGCGATCGTCAGGAAGATGTATGCCAGTTCCTCGGGATCCTTCACCGGCGTGCGGAAGCGCACGATGGACAGCGCCCCGACCAACCCCAGCGACAGCGCGAACGACGACTTGACCGTCGTGATCACGAGAAACGTGGTCAACCCCACGAAGGGGAGCACCGGCCCGAATCCCTGCTTGCCCGTCAACGCACTGCCGAAGCGTCGGTAGTGCAGGAAGATCAGCGTGGTGAGGATTACCTCCACGCCGAATCCCTTCAACGGCTCGCGAAGACCGGCGAGGTACGGGGCGAGCAGGGTCATGACGGTCGACACGTGAGGAACGCTCCTACGGAAGGTCTGCGGTCAGGTGCAAGCGCAACTGCTGGGTAAGGATCTCCGGCCGGCGCGTGAGGAACGTTCGCGCCAGCGACTGATAGCGTACGTCGGTAATGCCGTGCGCGGCCGCCGCACGCTCGTAGTCGGACAGCGTTTCGTCGAGGAAGCCGGCGGTCACGAGGGAGTCGCGCGCCCGAACGAAGCGACGGGCAAAGTCCTGCCGGAACGGCTCACTGGTCGTGAACAGGTGCTGAAGGATGATCTTGCGGGCCTCCGTCTCCGGACCGGGCGCAGGGCCGAACAGCCAGTTCATGTGCAGCGAGTCCGAGGAACCGAGTTCTCCATCGAGTCGGCCGAAGCTCATGTCGTAGTCCCACCCGATCCAGAACCACTTCGGCCCGGCACGCGAGGGATCGTGCACGAGCGTGCCCTGCGACAGGTCGCGCGTACCGCAGAACAGGACGCTCAACAGCCAGTCGGACAGGTTGTCCAGATCGACGACTTCACCCACTCGCTCCATTGTCCAGCCAGACCTCGGCCCGAGGCGCTCGCGCAACTCGGGCAGCGGCCCCTCGGTGCGCAGGCGCTCCCGGTCAATCGCATCGCGCAGGTCGTAGACGCGCAGGGAGTCGCTGCCGAGAACCCGCTTCAGCAGAGAAGGACTCAGGTGCTCGCTCGTTACATAGGCCTGCGGCGCAGCACCGTTGAGAACCAGTGACACGGGCGCAGTCGCCGCCGTGCGCACCCCCAAGCGGCGGGCAATCGTGTAGCTGATCGGGTTGATGAAGCGAAACGGCAGTCCGCCGGTGTCGGGACGCACGTCGCCGTGCAGCACCAGCGTCTCGTATCGCGCGTTCCCTTCGAGGCCGACCTCGCTGCTGCGCGGCGGAGTCGCCCCGAGCGATGAGCGGAAGAACAATCGCAGGCTCTTGGCCGGGAGAAAGCGACTGCTCCCGCCATGCACGCGAATCCCAACCGGGGACTCGAAGGTCAACTGGCCGTTGGTGAGAAACGCGGCACGTCCGGGCCGTTCCCAGCGCCGACCGCGTCGACCGGGATTCTCGTAGATCTCGGCGAATTCGTCGCGATCCATCTCCAACACCACGACGTGCGGACGCGAGAGGACCGAATCCGGCACCGCCCGCAAGTCGACGTAACGCGACTCGGCACGCCCGGGCTCCGTGTCCGACGACGCCATTGCTGACGCCGAAATGGTCGCGACAACGCCCAGAGCCAGCACATTGCCCACCATCCGCGGACGGGAGCGATGCCCGCGCCCGTGCGTTACGGTCGGTGATGGTGTCTCGTGCGTCCACATCGGCAGGGGTCCAGCAGGGTGGGGTGCGACGGGCGACTGACCGAAGGAGTGACGGTGAACGCGCGTGTCGGCTCCCGGGGCGTCGTACGCACCGCACGCACCACTCCCCACACTTCCCGCCCGCGCTCGACTCCTGCGAAGGACGTCGGAGGATTCGACCGCGTAACAATTCTATTCATCCCACATTCATGTGGAAGAGCCGAGTTCGCCCGATTTTCGTCCGTGCGCCCCCGGGGCGAGTTAGCGACCGCTGGAGGGGGCGCCTCGCCGGGACCGTCGTCGCCCGTATCTTGTCGCAGCGTATGCGATCACTGCCGACACCGACCACCACGCCGGCTTCTCCGACCACCAGCCCCAGCGCATGAGCCAGCCGAGCCATCACCCCATCCTCGCCGCCAACCTCCCCGCCCCGGTCGGGCCGTATTCACCCGGCATGGGCTTCGAGCGCCTCGTTTTTGTCTCCGGGCAGGGAGCCGTTGATCCGGCGACCGGCGAGCTGGCCGGTCCCGACGCCACATCGCAGACCGAGCAGTGCCTGAAGAACCTGCAGGCGATCCTGCGGGCGGGCGGATCCGACCTGCAATACGTGCTGCGCTGCGGCGTCTTCCTGCTCGACATGGCCGAGTTCAAGGAGATGAACGCCGTGTACGGGCGCTTCTTCGGTGATCATCGCCCGGCACGAACGACCATCCAAGCGGCCGGCCTGCCGCGCGAAGGGCTGCGAGTGGAGATCGATTGCATCGCGTATCGTCCTTAGGCGTGCGGCACCGCCAGCGACTCGTGCGGCACTGTCCGCCGCACCTCGCGGCCCGCGTATCTGCCAGACGGTCGCTATCGCCACCTCCCCGCCCCATCCCGTGTCGTTCCCGATGACCGACCCGATGCTGCACTGGTCCGCCGTGCTCGCCGACGCCTGGGGAATCGACGCCCAGCTCCAGCCGCTCGCCGGTGAGTTTGACCTGAACCTCGGCGCGACCGCCGCCGACGGGCGTCACTTCGTACTCAAGGTCATGCGCCCTGGCTGCGACGCGGCGTTCGTGGAGCTGCTGTGCGCGGCGCACGCGCACCTGCACGCGCACCCACGCGACGGGCTCCTCACTGCCGCGATTGTCCCCACGCGCGAGGGGGCAGCGTGGTGCGTGCGCCCAGACCCCGGCGGGCACGACCGGATCCTTTGGCTGCTCACGCGACTGGACGGGGTGGAGTACGCGCGATTCCGCCCGCACTCGCTTGGTCTCATCGAGGAGCTGGGCGCGGTCGTCGCACGGCTGGACGGGGCGCTGGCCGACTTCCAGCATCCGGCCATCGCCCGCGCCTTCAAGTGGGACCTGCGCGAGGCGGGGTGGATCGGCGACCAGCTGCATGTGATTGACGACGGCGCACGCCGTCACCTCGTGCGCAACATCCTCGATCGCTACCTCGTTCTGCGTCCGGCGCTGCTCGCCGAGCCGGTCACCGTGCTGCACAACGACTTGAACGACTGGAACATCCTCGTCGCGCGCGACGCGAGGGGGTATCCATTCGTCGGCGGGATCGTGGACTTCGGCGACCTCACGCTCGGTCCGCGGATCGCCGAGATCGCGATTGCCGGGGCGTACGTGGTCCTGGACCATCCGACTCCCGAGCGCGCGCTGGCAGCCTTGGTGCGCGGCTATCACCGGCACACATCCCTGACCGGAGCGCAGCTCGACCTCGTCTGGCCGTTGGTGCTCACACGCCTTGCCGTGAGCGTGACCAACTCCGCGCAGATGCGACTCGAGCGCCCCGACGACCCGTACGTCGTGGTCTCCGAGGCCCCGGCGTGGCGCTTCCTCGAGCGCTTCGCCCGCGTCCCGGCGCCCCTGGTCGCGGCGCGGCTGCGCGCCGCCTGCGACCTGCCGCCGAGCGATGGCGCCGAGCGCGTGCAGCGCTGGCTCGGCGAGCAGCGGGGCAGCTTCGCGCCGGTGATGGGAATCGACGTGGCCACGATCCCCACCGGGTCCCTCGCGATCGGCTCGACCAGCGCCCCGCGCGATCCAACGGGCATGACCGACGACGAGGCCCGCACGTTAGGCATGGCGGCCGGGGTAGGGCCGACGTGGGTCGGAAGCTACGGCGAACCACGTGCCGTCTACACCGCCCCCGCCTTCCGCTCGGGGCCTGGCGCCACCGCCGACCGTCGCAGCGTCCACATCGGCGTGGACGTCTTCCTCCCGGCAGGGACCGCCGTGCAGGCGCCGTTCGACGGCCTCGTGGATACGGCGGAATACCGCGAGGCGCCGCTGGACTACGGCGGCATGGTGGTCCTGCGCCATGAGACGACCGAGGGCGACCCCTTCTGGACGCTGTACGGACATCTCGCCCGCGCCAGCGTGTCGTCGCTATTCCCCGGGCAGCGACTGCTTGCCGGCCAGCGTTTTGCCGAACTCGGCGCCCCCGAGGAGAACGGCGGGTGGGACCCGCACCTGCACCTGCAGCTGGCGATGACCACCGCGGGCATGGAGCACGACTGGCCCGGCGTCGCCGACCCGGACGACCTCGAACTCTGGCGCGCCGTCTGCCCGAACCCGGCCGCACTGCTCAACCTGGACGACGCCGCCGTCGCCTATCGCCCGATCGACGTGGAGGCGCTCGGCAACGAGCGACGCGCGCACTTCGCCAGCAACCTGCGCCTCAGCTACCGTGAGCCGTGCCTCTTCGTGCGCGGGTGGAAGCACTACCTGTACGACGAGTGGGGACGCGTGTACCTCGACGCCTACAACAACGTCCCCCACGTGGGGCACGCCCACCCGCGCCTGCAGGCGGTGGCCAGCGACCAGCTCGCCCGCCTCAACACCAACACCCGCTACCTGCACCCGGCACAGGTCGCGTTCGCCAACGCGCTGCTCAAGACGATGCCGGCGCACCTGACGCACGTCTTCTTCGTGAACAGCGGGAGCGAGGGGAACGAGCTGGCATTGCGGCTGGCGCGCGCTGCCACCGGCGGGCGCGACATGGTGACCCCCGACCACGGCTACCACGGCAACACCACCGGCGCCTACGACCTCTCGGCCTACAAGTTCAACAAGCCGGGGGGCGGCGGTCGTCCCGACTGGGTCCAGCTCGTCCCCGTGGCCGACACGTACCGCGGTGCACATCGCGGCGCCGACGCCGCCGATCAGTATGCGGCGTACGTGGACGAGGCCATCGCGCGCATCCGCGAGCGAGGGGGGCAGCTCGCCGGCTTCATCGCCGAGACATTTCCCAGCGTTGGCGGGCAGATCATCCCACCCGTTGGCTACCTGCAGGGTGTCTACGAGCGCATCCGGGCGGCGGGTGGCGTATGCATTGCCGACGAGGTGCAGACTGGCCTGGGGCGATTGGGCGAGTACTTCTGGGGCTTCGAACAGCAGGCCGTTGCCCCCGACATCGTCGTACTCGGCAAGCCGCTCGGCAACGGGCACCCGCTGGGCGCCGTGGTCACCACCGCCGAGATCGCGCGCCGGTTCGACAACGGGATCGAGTTTTTCTCGACGTTTGGCGGGAGCACGCTGTCGTGCCGCGTGGGGACCGAGGTGCTGCGCATCGTCGAGGACGAGCAGTTGCAGGAGAACGCGAGCGTGGTCGGGGGGGCGCTCCTGGATGGGTTACGTGCGGTGCAGGAGAGATGTGCGCTGATCGGCGACGTGCGGGGGATCGGGTTGTTTATCGGGGTTGAGCTGGTAAGCGATCGCGAGACGCGCGCGCCGGCGACAGCGGCGGCGAGCTACGTCGTGAACCGGCTGCGTGAGCGGCGGATCCTGATCGGGACCGAGGGGCCGGCCGACAACGTGCTCAAGATTCGTCCGCCGCTCACGATCGGGCTCGAGGACGTGCAGCTGATCGTTGAGGCGCTGGGGGAGGTGTTGGAGGAGTGGGGGTGAGGGGGTGAGGGGGTGAGGGGGTGAGAAGACTTGCGCCGCAGTGCACGGCTATCGCTTGAGCAATCGTGCTCGCGTCCCGGTGAATCCCGTGAGATACAGCGTGTCCCCGACAATCACTGGTTGCCCGTGGAAGCGTGTGAAGTCCTCGCTGGGCAGGTCGAGGTTTGGTCGCGTCCACAGCGCGGTTCCTGATGTCAGGTCGTACGCCACGGCGAAGCCCGAGTGGCTGATGATGGCAAGATTCGGTGCCAGCGCGGGGGGATCGAGCGCTGCCCCGGATCCGCGTGTTCGCCAGAGTTCTGCGCCTGTGCGTGCCGCGTAGCACACGACCGTTCCATCGTCCGACGAGACCACGACTCGTTCCGCGTTCGCGGCCAGCAGGCGACGATCGTCATAGGGCCCGGTGCCTGGACCAGAGGGATCGCCCGGGGGGGAGTGGATGCGAGGAGCCACCCAGCGCACCGCGCCGGTTGCATAGTCGTGGGCGAAGATGCGGCCATCGTCCTGTGCGGAGAACACCAGGTCACCGCTGCGGGCGACCCGTGAAAAGCACTTGGAGCTCTGTCCCGGGAGCGCTGGGGTGTAGTCGTATCGCCAGAGCAGCGCGCCCGTGGCCGCCTCCAGGGCGAAGAGCGAGCCCGTAAAGGGGGCGCTCCTGAGATTCACGCCGCACACAAAGAGCGTGGAATTGATCAGGGTGGGGCCGAACGCGAGCAAGGCAGTGTCGGCACTGAGGAGCCGCACGCTCCAGAGCACGCTTGCGTTGTGGGCCGCCAGTCGCTGCACCAGGCCATCGTGGCCGGCAACGAAGAATGTCGTGCCGTCCGTCGGGATTGTGCGTGTCCCTTCAGCGCCCTCGAGCCTGGATAAATGCCAAAGGATTTGGCCCGTGGACGCGCGAAAGCCGAGGACGTCGACGTCGCCGACCGCGACGACCTCTCCGGCCACCGCGATATTCTCGCCATTCGGAAAGCCGTTGCCGTACTTCCTGCGCCACAGCTCCTCACCGGTGTGCGCGCGAAGGGCCAACAGCTCCCGGTTCCCGCTGACCGCATAGATCACGTTATTCGTGCTGTCGAAGCCAGGCGTTATGGCGCTCCCGGGTGTCGATTCCTTCCAGATCCAGTCGGAGTCTGCCGCCGTGTCGCCGGGCCGGTCCACGTCGAGCGACTGGCGGCACGAAGCGGCAGCCAACGAGAGGAGCAATACGGTGATATGCGGTACGAATCGCGTCATGACATCGTTCGTTGCGAGGGGAATGACCTGCCGGCCGTGCGCCGGCAGGTATCCTCCCTCAGTTAGGGTTGGCAGATCGCTCCACATTGCACCTGCACGGGCTTGCTCGCCGACCGCGAAGCACCGAGCGCGTCCGTGACCACCACTTCGACCGTGTACGAGGTGCCCGACATCCAGTTGAAGGTGTTCGCCGAGCCGGACTGTCGAGTTTGGCCATCCACCTTCCATTGGAACTGCATTGGAGCAACGCCCCCCGCCGCACTGGCCGTGAAGGTCGGATACTCTCCCGGGGTCACCGTCGAGGGACCTGTGATGCTGACGCCGGTGAGTGGCGCGCCGGGCTGGACCGTCAGCGTGGCAAGCGAACCGTAGCCCTCGCTCACGACCTCGATGATCGCTGTCCCGGGCGTTTGTCCGCTCACCACGCCCTGCGCCGACACTGTCGCGATCGC
This sequence comes from Gemmatimonadota bacterium, assembly GCA_016704465.1. Classification (GTDB taxonomy): domain Bacteria; phylum Gemmatimonadota; class Gemmatimonadetes; order Gemmatimonadales; family Gemmatimonadaceae; genus SCN-70-22. The sequence continues at coordinate 603,019 of JADJAD010000001.1, forward strand.
GGGATTGCGTGAGGTCCACGTGAAGGTCCGTCCGCTGAGCGGCGCCCACTGGACAGAGTACGCCGCCGCCGCCAACTGAAGACTCGACCCCACGCTTACCGCACCCGAGCCCGGTGTGACGGTTACGGAGGCCACGGACCCGACGGGCCGAGGCGACATGGCCACGTTCTCGAGCAGCGCCTGCTGAATCGCTGGCACGCCGAGCGTCGTCGCCTGCGTGTGATACATGCCGATCGCATCCAGCACCCGGTTGCTGCCGTTCATCACCTGGCTCGACCCGCTGATGAACCCGTCGAAGTTCGTCGTCAGGATAGGCTCGGGAAGAAACGGAGTCGGCCGGTAGTAGCCCTGCAATCCCCCGCACAGCGCCGCCCAGTCCGCGTCCATGTCTCCCACCGCCTGCGCCGTAAACAGCCAGAGGTCCGAACCGGCATCCAGCAGGTAGTCCGGCGAGTTGTTGTACCGCAGCCACTCGTTGATCGACTGCGCCCAGACGTACGCGCGCACGTAGCCGAACCCCCGCGCATACTGCTGGCCGCCGAACAACATCTTCCACATCACATTGTACGGCGAATCCATGACCCGAATGGACACCCGCTGCTTCAGACGCTGCTGCTCGGTCGCCGCAGTTTGGCTCAGGTACTGATGGAAGTTGGAGCCGGGTATCTCATCGAGAATCGCCGGGACGAGCTGCCCCGCCGCGTACTCGCAGAAACCCGCCTCCGTACAGAAGCGGCTCTGCACCAGCGCCGCCGCAGAGTACAGGAGCTGGAAGTACCCCAGGTCACGGATGTTCCCATTGCTGTAGGGATCACGAAAGTCGGGATCGTAGGCGGTATAGTACCGGATGGGATCGGCAATGGCCCCCGTCAGGTACCGCACCCATTGCTGCACGCCGCCGTAGTAGAAGTTTGCCGCAATGTTCGCACCGAGGTGCGGGCTGGCAATGGATACCAGCGCGTCGCTGCGCGTGGAGATGCGAGACAAGGCTCGCACGACCACTCCACCTTGCGAGTGCGCCACGTAGGCGACCTTGCGGTTGCTGTCGCTTCCGAACAGCGTGTTCAGCATCGCGGGGAGCGATGCGGCCTGGCTCCGGATGGGGTCGTACCAAACGGTTGTGGTCGCCGCCGGATGGATACGCAGGTTGGCCCGAAGTGTGGCCATCGCCGTACTCCAGACGCTGCCATCGGAGAGAAATCCGTGCTGGAATGCCACGGGCCGGTCGAGCGTCGCGGCGGGCTGCCCCGCCAGCTGGGCAGCGGGCGTTGCCGTGAGCAGCAACGCCGGAAGGAGCAGCGCGCCGAGCGACCAGGATTGCGTGATGATGCGCATGGTGTCTCCTAGTTCGTCGGGAGGGAAAGCTGCGAGAGCTTCAGGTTCTTGTAACGCGTGGTGAGCTGCGGTCCGATCAACGCCCCATCGGCGCCGCGTCGCTCCGTCTGGCTCTCCTTCAGGACGTAGGAATCGATCCCCAGGCGCGCGTACGTGTTGCGCTTCACGAGGCTTCCTCCGTTGTGGAACGCCGCGCGTTCGTGCACGAGCCCGGTCGTCGGGTTGATCGTGACGCGCACGGAATCCGTCCCCGTGCGGACGGAGAGGATGTCCACGGTGTCTCGGCGCGTGCGTGCGGACACGCCTTGCATCGCCAGCAGACGCTTGAGCGCGCGCGCCTTGGCCGCGCGACCAATGACGTATGCGTCAGCCCACGCCCGCGACGAGTCCTTCGCCGCCGCGAACGGCGCGGCCGAACCGGCGGCCAGAATGGGCCCACCCAGGCCGGACACCGACGGAAATGGCGTCGCGTATTTCGGACGTGCCCGCAGCCCCGGCGGTGCGGCGTGCGTCGACGTGTCAACCGTCACGCCCGGCATCAATCCCGAGGCGTTGTAGACACGAAGGTACGACTTGTCGTCCGCCGTCTCGATGCGCGTGGGGGGCGACGGCATGCCCGTCGGTAACACGGCGTTGGACGGATACATCGATCCCAGGTTGAAGGTCGATTGCCACACGCCGTTGGTGCCCAGCTGGCGCGTGACCGAGAAGCGGTAGCCGCGCGTCGCGCTCGCCGTCGCCCCGGTTGGCCCGGACGAGAACACCTCGACATCGAGCGTCAGCTGGTTCCACTCGTCATCCACATCGATGAAGCGGGAGGGTTCAGGGACGTTGGCGATGAACGGAGGACGGAGCGGAGGTTCACTACAGGCAACGCTGGCCGACGCCAGCAGGATGGTGATCCAGAAGCGCGGCCGACACTCGGCCGTTAGCGCTGGAGTTCTTTCTTGGGTCATGAGCACACCCTTTCATATGGATGAGGCACCTGGCGGTTCGCGTAGTCACGGAGCCATCGGACGTGGGGCATGCGCATCGTGCGCCGGCCTGGGCCGCGGCATGGGCGAGACGGTGAAGGGTGTGGCACCAGTCTCAACCGTAGACGTGCGGTGGTGCGCGCCGAGGACGAGCGCGCGTTTCCGTTGCGCCACGGTAGCAAGGGGGCGTCACGTCGGCGTCACGTGAGGGGGACGGGAGACGGGACACGGGAGTCGGGCACGCGATAGCGCTGGCGGAGGACTATCCTATCGCGCGTGCGCGCGATGACCGTTCGAGTCTCCCCGTGCACCCGGCACCATCGCGTGGAGCTCCCTGGTGCTCGCCCGCACGAAGTACGTGACGTCCTGGAGGGAGTGATGCCACCCGCTTCACACCAGGACAGGGGCATCCCGCCGCCGTCAGACTGCTCCCGCGCCCTTACCTGCGATTCCCGCTGGCCGCCTGTGGCGAAGAGTGTACGGGACCGCGTCGACGACGACGCGCGCGAGGATCGACGCACTGGCGACTGAAAGCGGGAAGCCTTCGGCGCCGACCGATGGTCACCAGCGCCTCAGCGAACCACCCCCGCCACCTCGGCCACGATCTCGAACGAGCGCAGTCGTGCGGCGTGGTCGAACACCTGCGACGTCACGATCACCTCGTCGGCGCCGGTCCGCTCCACGAAGTCGTCGATCCCGCGACGCACGGTCTCGGGCGCGCCAACCACGGTGCACGACAGCACGTCGTCGAGCATGGCCCGTTCGTACGGCAGCAGCGACGAGGGAAATAGTTCGTCAGGCGGCGCCAGCAGCCCCGGGGTGCCGCGCCGCAGGTTCACGAACGCCTGCTGCAACGAGGTGAACAGCAGCGCCGCCTCGCGGTCGGTGTCGGCGGCGAAAACGTTCAGGCCGAGCATGACGTGCGGTGCCGCCAGCTGCAGCGACGGCTCGAAGCGCTCCCGATAGATCGCCACCGCCTGTTGCAGGTGTGTGGGGGCGAAGTGCGAGGCGAAGGCGAAGGGCAGTCCCAGCATCGCCGCGACCTGCGCGCCGAACAACGAGGACCCCAGGATCCACACCGGCACGTCGAGCCCCTCGCCGGGCACGGCGCGGATCGCCTGGCCCGGGTGCGCCGGCTCGAAGTACGACAGGAGCTCGACCACGTCCTGCGGGAAGTCGTCGCCCGCCGTGGCTCGGCGTCGCAATGCACGCGCGGTCGCCGGGTCCGAACCCGGCGCGCGACCAAGGCCCAGATCGATGCGCCCGGGAAAGAGCGACGCGAGCGTACCAAACTGCTCGGCGATGACGAGCGGCGAGTGGTTGGGGAGCATGATGCCCCCCGCCCCTACCCGAATCGTCGACGTCCCCGCCGCGACGTGCGCGATCACCACCGCAGTCGCGGCACTGGCGATCCCCGGGATGCCGTGATGCTCCGCCAGCCAGAAACGCCGGTAGCCCCACCGCTCCGCGTGACGGGCAAGGTCACGCGAGCGCTCGAGGGCCTGCGCGGCGTCGCTCCCGTGCGTGATCGGGGCGAGGTCGAGGACGGAGAGCGGAACCATGCGATGGATGCGACGGGAGGGCGCGCCCCGTTCGTGCAACGTGGCGACCAGCGAAAGCTACCGTCGGCAACACAGCGCGGCGTGTTGCGCGCCCCCCTCCACACGGCTTTGTCCTTCACTTCACGACGGGGGCGGAAGAATCACCACCCGGTACAGCTCGGGGTTGCTCCCGAAGTACAGCTCGAACCCGCTCGCCGCCTCCGGCGAGTCCACCACCCTCGTGATGGCGGCGGTGCGCGGGTACCACGCCTCCGACGGATGCCGAACCTTCGTCCAGGGCTGCAACACCGGCTGCTGCGTCAGCGTGTCGAACCAGCGCGGGTCGTTCAGCACGTCGGCGAAAACCATCGTCGATTCGTAGTCGAAGGTGAAGAACTCGCTCAGCAACTCGACTGACTTGCCCTGCAGCAGCGTCGCCTCGATCTCGCTCGACGTGTAGGTCGCCCCCGCATCGCCCTTGGCAAGGAAGTTGGCGGCGCGTTCCACTTCGGTGTGCATCGCCGCGATTTCCGCCGCGGTCACCGGCCGGGTCGTCGTCTTCCCCCAAGGCTCGATATGATGGTAGTGCGTCCACGCCTCCATGCGCACGATCCCGAAGTGCGCGGCGAAAGCATACAGCGACGCCGTACCGCGCCCGATCTCACATCCGTCGAACGACCAGCGCGCGATGCGCGGGACCGAACCATCGAGCACGGTCTGCACCTGCGCGAGCGTCAACTGCTTCGTGTCGAACAGCAACTCGTTTTCGAGCGTGTGGAGGAGGACCGAGACGTGCTCAATCGAAGAGTACTCGGCCAATCGGTCGCGCATCGCTTCGCCAGACGTGACGAAGAACACCTCGTCCGGGGGCACGCCCTGCATCTGCTGGTAGAGCGCTTCGCCAGCCGCGCTCAGACTCGCTGTGGTCAGCAGGACGCGCCCGCCCGCGCGCTTGCCCGGCGCGGTCGCCCCGGTCGCCAGCACCTTGTTGGACTGTCCGGTCGCGTCATTCCGCAGCGCTCCGCTCGGCGTGGCAGGCACCTGGAGCGGCGCATCGGGCGTCGCCGGCTGTGGCGTCACGTCGTCACCTCGTCCTCCTCTCCCATGCCGTAGACCTGCGCGTACACCGCCGCCGCGACCGCATCCTTCGCCGCGACGATGGACTGCGCGAGCTGCATGCGATCGTTGGCCAGCTGCTTCTCGCGAATCGCCTCGTTCTGCAACGCCGTCGAGTACGCATCGAGCGCCGAGTTGACCCCCAGCAGCGATTCCACCACCACGCTGTCCGTGGACATCACCACCGCGCGCTCCTTGAGCAGGACCCCTTCGACCGCGTACGGATCGTCGGCAGCCTGTGCCAGCGGCCCGCGCTTGAACCGATAGTACAGCGTCCCGTCCGCGCTCGGCGCGGGATAGCGGCACTGCTTGTCGGGCACCGCTTCGCTCACCTTCGCTGTGCGGCCACAGTTCGTCAGGACGACCTGGTCCAGCACCGGGACCGGGAGTCCCCGCACGTCGAAGGCAACCGCGATGGTGCGCAGCACGTCTTCGCACACCGCGTCCACGTGCTTGGGATCGATCACCTCGGCGACGAGCTTGCGCATCGCCGACACCGGCTCCTCACGCCAGCTCCCGGCGTTGCCGTTGGTGAAGGCGATGCGCACTTCCTTCAGGTGCGTGCGCGTGTGGTACATCTGGTTGAGCTCACGGAACGTGTAGTTCAGCACGCGTCCCACGTTGATGTTCGTGATCGTGCGCTCGATCACCTCCTCGTCCTCTGTCGACTCGGAGCGTTCCGAGTTGGACGTGACCGTATTCTCCCGATGCGCCGACGATTCGGCCGAATGTTCGGCGACCGCTTCATCGACCGACTTTGCAAACTCTTCCGTGGACGAGGAGTATTCGCCGCCCCCGCCTCCCGACACCGATGCAGACCCAAAGCCGAACGATCCCTTGACTTCGGCCTCGGCGTGCCAGTTCTCGGTCTGGTCCTGCGTCGCCGTGTCGGTTGTCTCGGTCATCACGCTGTCGGCGAAACGATCCGCTGCACTCTCGGTGTAGGAGTCTACGATTGACGAGGCGAGCGAGACCGACTCCTCGGTCGCGCGCCAGGTGCGCGTGCTGATCGTCGTGGTCTCGCCAGGCAGGAGGGTGAACGTCTTGACCGTCTTGCCCAGGCCGTATTCACCCAGGAAGGCGCTGATCCCGATCACCTGCACCAGGAAGAGCGCGGGGACAGGGTCCGCTTCCACGTCGATCGGCGTCGTCGTGCCGCCGCCGCCCCACGTTCCGGTCGGCACGTTCACGACCCCGTCGATCACGGCGCTGATGCTGTCGTGGAACGCCGTGGCCTCGTCGCTGACTGATCCCGCGCTCCCGCCGCCTTGGTTCCCGGGCGGGTCGGGTGTGCCGGAGGACGTATCGGGCGTCGTGTTGCCGGTATCGGGGTCGTAGTCGTACGTCTTCGCCGCAGTGGTGCCGCGTCCGCCCTGACGCACCCACGCCGCGAGCGACCCCTGTTGCATGAGCGCGTCGCACGCGCTGGCATTGATCGCCAACTCGGCGCGCTGCAGCGTGGTGCGGGAGCTCGCGCGCGGGATCTTGAGTCGGCGCCCGAACCACGCCGACGTCAGCAACTCCGGCTTGGAGACCTCCCAGCTCCCGACTTCGGAACGGCTGAGCCCCATGAGCGACGCCCACTTCGTGCCCGCTTCCAGCGCCGAGTCGAGCCAGTGGCCCTCCGGAATGTCGGTGATTTGGATGATGCGGCGTCCCACGTATTGTCCGGGCTGCGGCAGGTTCTGGTTGATGACGCCGCCAGTGCCGACGTCGCCTTCGAAATCCACGGTGCGTGCGCGTGCCATGCCCCCCCTCTCCGTCCGAGTAATGCGACTGTTGGTGCCGCGTACTTGTCAGAGCGCCATTTCGTGCGCGAAGTGGACATTTCCACCGTACACCCCGTCATCAACCCCGCCTGCCGCTCCGCCGGCGACGTCGCGGGTGCTAGTCCAGCGTCTCCCGCGCCGTTACCTGCAACGTCCATCGCGATCGTTCCTGCCCGTTGGCGAGCACGGTCCATCGACCCGCGCGCATTGCCTCGGTGCGCCCGTACGTGTACACTCTGGCGTGCTCCACTCCCGACTCTCCCGCGCAGTCGCACTGGCCTCGGCCATGCTCGCCAGCCTCTCGGCTCCGGCGCTGGCACTCGCGCACGGTCACGTGCACGAGCACCTGGTCAGCCGGCATCACGGCGCCGCTAGCACTCAGCAGCACGGCGAGTCCATCGGCGAAGACCACCACGCGGCGAGCCACGAGGAGCCCCGCGAGCATCACGACGCGATTCTCAAGTCCGTGCATTCGCCCCTCGCCGGCGTGAGTCAGCCGTCACAGGGCGAGCATCAACACGGCCACCCGGCCCTGAGCGCGGTCACCGCAGCGCGCGACGTGATCCGATGGCAGGCCGCACCGATCGTCGCGATCGCTGCGCCGCCTGCGGCCCCGGTCCTGACGACAATCCGCGTTGTCCGGAGCGCGCACCAAACCAACCGTTCGACGCTGGCACGCCCCGATCCGGAACAGGGGCCTCCGCCCGCACTCCGGGCTCCCCCGATCGCCTGAGACGCCACGCGCGTCGCCGAGTCGTTCCACTAACGTGGTTTGAACTCAGGTGATGCGCTGGCGTTGTGCCTGTCGCGTGGCGTGTGAGTCTCTCCGCCAGCGACCGATGCGTGCCCATATCCGCTCGGTGATTCGCCGACGGCGTCTGCGGGCCACGCAACACGCCAGCTCAGGTGTTTCGTGCTCCATCGAATCCTTCGTCGCGGTTCGTCGCGACGTACCCGCTCACGCCGATCGTTCGGCGCCGTCCTGGCCCTGATTGGCGCGACGCTCGCGCCGCATAACGCGGCGGCGCAGCTCACCCTCGAGGCAGCGCGAGCCACGGCGCATCTGGTTAGCCCCGAACTTCGTGCGGCCCGCGAGGCGGTGAGCGCAGCGGCAGCTCGTGAACGCCAGGCCGGCGCCTACGCCAACCCCACGCTGGCGTATGGACTCGAACGAACGAGTCGGGCCGGCGAGACCAACGCGCAGGCCATCGCGCAGGTCGAGCAGCAATTGGAGATCGGTGGTCAGCGCGCAGCGCGCCGCGAGGTGGCGCGTCTCCGTCGCGACGACGCGAGTACGCGGCTCTCGCTCGTCGCCGCTCGACTCGACTTCGACGTCGCCAGCGCATTCGCACGCGCGGTGGCGGCCGAGCAGCGCGAACGTCTCGCCGAACAGACTTCGGTCGCCCTTGCCGAAGCACGTCGCGTGAGCGAGCAACGCCTGGCGGCCGGTGATGTCTCTGGCTACGTGGCCCGCCGCCTGCGACTCGAGGCGGGGCGCTTCGCTGCGATCCGCGCGGCCGCGACGATGGATCGCCACGCCACGCGCAGGGCGCTCGCGACGTTGCTGGGTCTCTCTGGGACGGCCGGCGACACGATCACGCTGCCTAACGCCCCTCCCATCATCGCCGACTCGTCGGCCGCTGCAGCGGTCGACTCGTTGATCGAGCGTGCCATACGCTCCCGACCCGAGCTGCGCCTGGCCGCGCTCGACGTTGCCACGGCCGCCGCCGAGGAGCAGCTGGTCGCGCGAGAGCGCGTCCCGACGCCAACGCTGTCGGCTGGCTACAAGGGCGAACGGGTGGCCGACCCGGCGCGCGGCTCCTTGACGGGTTTTCGCGGGATCGTCGCGGGGCTATCGATCCCCCTTCCTCTATTTGACCGGCGCGTTGGCGCGATCGAGGCGGCAGCAGCCGACACGCGGCGGGTGCGTGCGGAGGGCGACATCGTCCGTCGACGTGTGACGGAGGAAGTGGTCGATGCCTTGCAGGGGCTGCGAACGGTCGAGGCGCAACGCGCCGCGCTCGCCCCGCACCTCGGCGAACAGGCGCAGATCGCCGTGCGGGCGGTGCACGCGTCGTATGCCGAGGGCGAGATCACGCTCGTCGAATGGCTCGACGCCGTGCGCGCGTACCAGGAGGCCGAGTCCATGTATGTCTCGTTGCAGGCGGAGGTCGCGGTGCGGAAGGCCGCGCTCGCGCGCGCGGTTGGCGCTCCGCTTTTCCCATCTCCCACGAGCGACCGATGACACCGATGCCGAAGCACGCTCGCCAGCGCATCGGCGCGGCGTTGACCCTGGCCGTATTCGCGTTAGGCGCTTGCACCCGGAGCGAGACCTCGGCCGGTTCTGCGGCGGCCGACTCCGCCGAACCAGCCGGTGGCGCCATCACCCGCTGGACCGACTCAACGGAGCTGTTCATGGAGCATCCGGCGCTCATCGTCGGCGCCCCCGACAAGTTCGCCGTCCATCTCACCGATCTCACCGACTTCGCGCCACTGCGCACGGGGCGCATCACACTCACATTCCGACCGCGCGGAGGTGGCGATCCGGTCACCGTGATACAGGAGACTCCGCGCGCCCCGGGGATCTACGGACCGGCACCGACGTTTACGCGTCCGGGAACGTACGACCTGACGATTCTCGTCGACTCGCCGCAGGCGAGGGACGGCATTGTCGTCCCCGGCCTCGTCGTGTACGCGACAGCCGCAGATGCACCGAGAGACGAGGGCGGTGCGGAGAGCGGGGTGAGCTTCCTCAAGGAGCAGCAGTGGAAGACACCGGGCTTCGCCACGGCATTCGCCACCGATGGAGAGGTTGCCGCGACGTTCGAGGCGTCGGGTGTGCTGGAAGCGCAGGCTGGACGATTGGCACAGGTGAGCGCGCCGGTTGCCGGGCTGATCGACGTGTCGGGTGTCGCCGACTCGCCGCTGCCCGGGCAGCGGGTGGTGCGCGGGCAGGTGCTGGCGGTGCTGGCACCGTCGTTAGGTGAGGGCGGCGGCGCGGCGGTGGCCGAGGCGCGTGCGCGGTTGCGTGAGGCCGAGGACGAGCACGACCGCGCGCAGCGCCTGTACGCGGTCGAGGCGGTGCCGCAGCGCCGGGTGCACGAGGCGGAGATTCGCCTGACGGCCGCTCGTGAAGCGCTCGCGGGTTACGGCGCCGACGCCGGGGGACGGGTCAGCGTGCGGTCGCCGATCGCGGGCGTCGTCGCCGAGCGTCGGGTCGCGCCCGGGAGTCGCGTCGAGGCCGGTGCGTCGCTCTTCACGATCGTCGATGCATCGGTGGTCTGGCTTCGCGTGAACGTGCCGGCGGCTCAGGCGCCCAGCGTCTCGAGGACCTCGAACGTGGAGTTCCAGATGGAGGGCTCACCGCGGCGCTACGTCTCTCGGCGCGTGGTGTCCGTCGGCAGCATTGTCGACTCGCTGTCACGCACGATCCCGGTCCTGTTCGAGGTGGCGAACCTCGATGGTTCGCTGAAGATCGGGGCGAACGCGAGCGTGGCGGTGCGAACGGGCGCGAGACAGCGCGGCATCGTCCTTCCCGCCTCGGCGGTGCTCGACGAGGATGGGCGCGCGATCGCCTACGTGCAGCCGGAGGGAGAGACGTTCGAGAAGCGCGAGCTAACGATCGTCGGGCGCGAGGGGGGACGCGTGCTCGTGAGCGCGGGCATCGCCGCCGGCGAACGTGTCGTGACCGGGGCCGCCTACCAAGTTCGCCTGGCCTCGCTCTCGACCTCCGTGCCCGCTCAGGGTCACGAGCACTAGGGGCGGAAGACAACACATGCTGAACCATCTCATCGCCGTATCGCTGCGCAACCGGGTCGTGGTCCTGGCCATCGCCGCGCTCATGCTCGTCGGGGGAGCGTGGACCGCCTGGCGAATGCCCGTCGATGTCTTTCCCGACCTCACCGCGCCTGCGGTGACGGTGGTCGCCGAAGCGCACGGCATGGCGCCCGGAGGAGGTTGAAGCGCTGGTCTCCTTCCCGATCGAGACGTCGGTGAACGGTGCCACCGGCGTTCGACGCGTGCGCTCGTCCACTGCCCAGGGCATCTCGGTGGTCTGGGTCGAGTTCGAGTGGGGGACCGACATCTTCCGCGCGCGACAGATCGTCGCCGAGAAGCTGCAGACCGTGGCAGCAGCACTGCCGAACGGGATTTCCGCGCCGGTGCTCGCCCCGGTCTCGAGCGTGATGGGCGAGATCATGATGATCGGCCTGACCAACGTCGCGCCGGTGACCGACAGCCTGGCGCGCGAGTTGCGAACCGTCGCCGACTGGACGATACGGCGGCGCCTGCTCGCCGTCCCCGGCGTGGCGCAGGTCATCCCGATCGGCGGCGGCGTCAAGCAGTACCAGGTGCTGCCCGACCCCGCGCGCATGCAACGCGCGAACGTCACGCTCGACGAGGTCGTGCGCGCCGCCCGCGGCTCGAACGCGAACGCGTCGGGCGGCGTGTACATGCACAAAGGACGTGAGTACGTGATTCGCGGCATCGGACGCGTGCAATCGGCGGACGACATCGCCAACACCGTCGTCGCCGTGCGTGGGGGCGTTCCCGTGCTCCTGTCGCAGGTGGCGGATGTGCAGGTCGGGTCGGCGCCGCGCTACGGAGATGGCTCAGTAGACGCCAGTCCCGGCGTGGTGCTCGCGGTGCAGAAGCAACCGGGCGCCAACACGCTCGAACTCACCGCGCGGATCGAGCGCGAACTCGCGGCCATGCAGGCCACGTTGCCCGAAGGGGTTCGCATTCATTCCGACCTGTTCCGACAGGCCGACTTCATTCGCGTCGCCGTCAACAATGTCGTCAAGGCGCTGCGCGACGGTGCGGTGCTCGTGGTGATCGTACTCTTCCTGTTCCTGTGGAATGTCCGGGCGACCGCGATCTCGCTGGTGGCGATTCCGCTCTCCCTCGTCGTGGCGATCTTCGCCATGAAGCTGCTCGGGATCACCGTCAACACGATGACGCTGGGGGGCATGGCTATCGCGATCGGTGCGCTGGTCGATGACGCCATCATCGACGTCGAGAATGTCTTTCGACGCCTCAAGGAGAATCACCACCGCGCGGCGTCGGAGCGATTCGGCGCACTGCGCGTCGTCTTCGATGCGTCGAAGGAGATCCGCGCCAGCATCGTGAACGCGACCATGATCATCATCGTCGTCTTCCTCCCGCTCTTCTTCCTCGGCGGCGTCGAGGGGCGCCTCCTGCGACCCCTCGGCTTTGCCTACGTCGTGTCCATCCTGGCGTCGCTGCTCGTCGCCGTGACGGTGACGCCGGTGTTGTGTGCCTACCTGTTGCCGAACTCTCGTGCGGTACAGCGAGAGGAAGAGAGCCGGCTGGTCCGGTGGCTCAAGGCTCGATATGCCCGCACGCTGACGCCGGTGCTGGCGCACCCGCGACGCGTGCTCGCCGCGGCGGTGCTCGCGCTCGCGGTCACGCTGGGCACGCTCCCGCTGCTCGGCTCGGCGTTTCTCCCCGAGTTCAACGAAGGGGCGCTCACCGTCTCGGTCGTCACCATCCCGGGAACGTCGCTCGACGAATCAAACGCCATAGGACGGCGTGTCGAGGAGATTCTCAAGGGACACAGCGCGGTCCTGAACACCGACCGGCGGCAGGGGCGCGCGGAGCTGGACGAACACGCGCAGGGGGTGAACGCGGCCGAGATCGACGTGACGCTCAAGGACGGCATCGAGAAGGAAGTCGTGTTGAACGAGTTGCGCGCAGCGTTCGCGCCCATCCCCGGGACCAACGTCACCATCGGGCAGCCGATCGGCCACCGCATCGACCACATGTTGTCGGGGACGCGGGCGAACATTGCAGTGAAGATCTTCGGCCCGGATCTCTACCAGCTTCGGCAGGTCGGCGCCCAGGTGCGCGACGTGATGCAGGGCGTGCGAGGCGTCGCCGACCTGCAGCTCGAGCAGCAGCTCGACGTCCCGCAGCTCCGTATTCGCGCCGACCGCATGGCGCTCGCTCGGTACGGCATGAGCGTGGGACAGCTCGCCGAGGGGATCGACGTCGCGCTCAATGGCGAGGTCGTGTCGCAAGTCCTCGAGCAGGGGCGGAGCGTCGACCTCGTCGTGCGCCTTCCCGAAGAACAGCGCGGCAACGCGGAGGCTGTCGCCGCGATACCGTTCGACACGCCGACCGGTCAGCGCGTGCCGCTCTCGCAGCTTGCCACCGTGACCGTGGACCGGGGACCGAACGCCATCTCTCGGGAGAATGTCCAGCGGAAGATCGTCGTGCAGGCCAACGTCGCCGGGCGTGACCTGGGAGGCACGGTCGAGGACATACGCCGTGCGGTGGGTGAGCAGGTCGTCCTGCCGCCCGGCTACTTCGTGGAGTACGGCGGCCAGTTCGAGGCGCAGGCCGAGGCGACGCAGACGTTGGGCGCGCTCTCGATCCTGGCTGTCGCGGCCATTTTCCTGATTCTCTTCGCCGAGTTCCGGTCGGCCAGGACGGCCGTGCTGGTCATGGCCAACCTGCCGCTGGCGCTGATCGGCGGCGTCATGGCGGTCGCGCTCACCGGTGGCGTGCTCAGCATCGGCTCGCTGGTGGGGTTCATCACGTTGTTCGGCATCGCCACGCGCAACGGGATCCTGCTGGTGGCACACTACCGGCAGCTCCTGGCCGAAGGGGTTCCGTTCGCCGAGGCTGTGCACCGCGGTTCGCTCGAGCGGCTGTCACCGATCCTGATGACGGCGCTGACGGCGGGGCTGGCCCTGATCCCGCTGGCGTTAGGCGGCGGCGAGCCCGGCAACGAACTGCAGACGCCGATGGCCATCGTCATCCTCGGCGGGCTGCTCTCGGCGACGGCCCTCAACATGCTCGTGGTCCCTGCGCTCTTCTGGCTCTACGGCGAGCGGGACGCGGCGAGGGGACCCGTGGAGGACTTCGAGTCCGCTGGCGGGAGCGCGGTCCCACCGGCCATTCTTTCCCCCGCACTTTCCTCCCTCTCCCACCCAGCGCCATGACGCATCGTGTCCCAGTCCTTCGCGCGCTGGCGGTATCGGCTGCGCTCATCGTTGCGCCCTCCGTCGCCCTCGCCCACGGCGTGGCATCCGGCGACAAGGGCTATCTGCAGGAGGTGTCGGGGGTGCTGCTCATCCCGTTCGCCTACCTCGGGGCCAAGCACATGGTGACCGGCTACGATCACCTGCTGTTCCTGCTTGGCGTGATCTTCTTCCTGTATCGCCTGAAGGATGTGGCGCTCTACGTCACGCTCTTCGCGGTCGGGCACTCGGTCACGCTGCTGGCGGGGGTGCTGACCGGCGTAAGCGTCAACGCCTACCTGATCGACGCCATCATCGGGCTCTCGGTCGTGTACAAGGCGCTCGACAACCTGCGCGCCTTTGATCGATGGTTCGGGCGCGCGCCGAATCCCCGGGTCGCGGTCCTGGTCTTCGGGCTCTTCCATGGCATGGGGCTCGCCACCAAGATCCTCGACTTTCAGGTTTCGCCCGAGGGACTGGTCCCCAACCTCGTGGCGTTCAACGTCGGCGTGGAACTCGGGCAGCTCCTCGCCCTGAGCATGATCCTGATCGTCATGTCGTACTGGCGACGCACGGCGAGCTTCGCCCGGCGGGCGTGGACCGCCAACGTCGCCATCATGTCCGCCGGCTTCGTCCTGATGGGCTACCAGCTCGTCGGCTTCTTCGTCACCCGATCATTCGGAGTGTGAACCCGTGCCCCTTCCTGCATCGTCCACGCCCCCACCCGAGCTTCCGTCGTCGCGTGCGCTGATCCGCTCCACCCTTGCCGCACTCGCCGTCGCCGTGGTGTTGCTGCTGACGACCGTTCTCCCGGCTGAATACGGCATCGATCCCACCGGTGCCGGGCGCGTGCTGGGCCTCACGCACATGGGCGAGATCAAGGTCAGGCTCGCACGCGAGGCGGCGGCCGATGCGGCCGCCGATGCAGCGGCCATCGACGAGGCAATGGACGACGCCGAGGCTGTCGCGACACCGCCCGATTCCACCGCATGACCGTGGGCAGGCGCCTGCCGTAGCACATGTCCCGCTACCGACCTGCATGCACGCGCTGCGTCTGAACCGGCGCCCCTGGATCGCACAATTTCACTGCACTCTTCCCGTTCCCGAACGTCTCCCCGGAGTAATCCCCGCATGACCGTTCCCAGTTCGTCGTCGCGCGTGCGACGCATCGCCCCCGCCGTGTTCGTCGTCACCGCACTGCTCGCCTCGGCCACGCTCGCTGCCGCGCACGACATGTTCGTGAAGCCAACCCGCTTCTTCGCACCCGAGAACGCCGAGGTGCGCGTGCGGCTGCTCAACGGAACGTTCTCCAAGAGCGAGAACTCCATCGCCCGCAACCGCCTCGCCGACGCGAGCGTCCTCACGCCGCGCGGGCGCATCAAGCTCGACACCGCGGAATGGGGAGTGAAGGGGGATACGAGCACCTTCCACATCCACACGCGCGCGGCCGGAACCTACGTGATCGGCGTGTCGACCAAGCCGAACTGGATCGACCTGTCAGCCGACGACTTCAACCTCTACCTGCAGGACGACGGCATTCCCGACGTGCTCGAGGCCCGCAAGAAGGCGGGAGAGCTGAACAAGCCGGCGAAGGAGCGCTATCACAAGCACGTGAAGTCGTTCGTGCAGGTCGGGACGGCGCGCAGTGATCTGTACGCCACGCCGATGGGCTATCCGGCCGAGATCATGACGATGACCAATCCCTACACGTTGAAGGCAGGTGCGACGTTGCAGGTGAAGACGCTCGTCGATGGGAAGCCGGCGGGCAACCAGTATGTCCTCTTCGGCGGCGAGATTCCCGGCAAGGGCGGGATCGAGCAGAAGAGCACCCGGTCGAACGCACAGGGCATTGCCAGCATCCCGCTCACGACCGCTGGGGTCTGGTACATCAAGTTCATCAACATGACCAAGGTCACGCGCGACTCGGTGGACTATGAGTCGAAGTGGGCGACGCTGACGTTTGAGGTGCGGTAGCGGCGTGGTGAGGGGTGCAAGGGGTGATGCAGCGGGAGGGCGTGTTCGACAATGGCGCCCTCCCCCGCCCCTACCTCGCCTTCCACTTCCCCAACAACTCCCGCTCCCGCTCCGCCGTAAACCCGGTCTTCAGCCCCGCCTGCCGCTCCGCCGGCAACGTCCGGAACCACTCCAGCGTCTCCCGCGCCGTCACCTCCGTCGGCCGATACTTGAGTCCGGCCTTGATCTCGGGCGACATGTCAAAGCGCGCAAAGCCGGCCGTGCGCCCCTTCATCACCTGGAAGACCGGCAGCTCGCGCCCATACGGATTGGCCCCGTTGGCCCGCAGGAAGTCCGCGTCGACCCATGTGTACGTCGCGTTCGACCCCACGCCGCGGTGGATGCGCTCCACGAACTGCTTGAACGGCTGCCCGCCGTCGGGCCCCACGCCGTTGAACACGCCGTACGTGCGGTTCTCCACCAGCGTCACGCAGAACTCCACCAGGTCGCGCACGTCGATGATCTGCACGTGGTCCGTGCCATCGCCGGGCGCCAGCACCTCACCGCCACGTGCAATGCGCACCGGCCAGTAGGTGAAGCGGTCGGTGTCATCCCCGGGCCCGACGATCAGCCCAGGCCGCACCACGGTCACCCGCCCCGGCATGGCCGCATGCGCGGCCTTCTCGGCGTACGCCTTGGCATGCCCGTACGGCAGCGGACGCCCCTCGGGAAGCGGCGAATTCTCCAGCGTCAGCACCGGCGCGGCGGCGGTCATCGGCACGCGGCTGGTGTCGAAGTAGACCGAGCGCGTGGAGATGAACAGGTACTGGTCCGTAGAATCCTTCAGCATCTCGGCCGACAGCTTCACCCACTCCGGCGCACTGCTCAGCGACGCCGACTCGTCGATCACCGCGTCCCACTTGCGCCCCTTGAGCGCGCTCAAGTCGGAGCCACGATCCCCGGCCAACTGCTCGACCTCCTTGCCGAACATCCCCGCCCCGCTGCGCCCGCGGTTGAAGATCGTGACCTCGTGTCCGCGCTCCAGCGCGTAGCGCACGTCGTGCGGGCCGACGAAGCCGGTCCCGCCGAGGATGAGGATCTTCTTCGGGGCCGCCGAACCGAAGGGCCGATGCAGCAGGGTGCGCGGGTCGAGGGTCGCCGCGACGCCGAGTGCCGTGAGTCCGCTGCCGATGAAGTCGCGCCGGTTGACCATGGGAGTCCTGTTTGCCAAATGAGGAAGGTTGGCTCTGCTACGCTAGCCGCAGCATTAACGCTGGCGCGAAAACCGCCCGGGCGAAACCCTCAGCGGCTCCATACCGTCAGGTCAACTTCCGCCGGTGCCGCCCTCGCGAATCCACCACCCGGGACACGACGCGTGACCAGCCTGCTCCAGGACCTCCGCCTCGCCCTTAGACTCGTCGTCAAGAGCCCGCTCTTCACCTCGGTCGTCGTCCTCACGATGGCCATCGCCATCGGACTCAACACCACGGTATTTGCCGCCGTCGAGGCGCTGCTGCTGCGCCCCCTCCCGGGCGCCACGCAGCCCGAGCGCATCGTCCAGCTGTACCGGACGTTCCCCGGTATCACGTGGGGCTCCAACTCGGTTCCACACTACCAGGATGTCCGGGAGCGCACCACCGACGTCTTTTCCGGGGTGGCGTCGTGGACCTTCTCCACCTTCAGCCTCTCTGCCGGCGACCGTCCGCAGCGCCTGACGGGGCAGGTTGTCTCGGCCAACTTCTTCTCCACGCTGGGTGTGCGCCCCGCCCTCGGGCGCTTCTTCCTCCCCGATGAAGACGTCGGGCGAGGCGCCCATCCGGTGGTGGTGCTCGGCGATGGCGGGTGGCGACGCCTGTACGGCGCGGACCCCGGCGTCATCGGCACGACGATCAACCTGAACGGCCGCGCGATGGAGATCGTCGGAGTCGCCCCTGCCGGCTTTCGCGGCGTGCTCCACCTCGTCGATCCCATCGCCTACGTCCCACTCATGCAGCTCGGCGAGGTCCAGCCGGAGCGGGCCCGTTCGTTCGAGAATCGCGGCAACAACTTCATGAACGTGGTCGCCCGGCTCAAGGACGGCGTGACCCCCGCGCAGGCCGCCGACCGGCTCACGGCAGTGAACAATGAGCTCGCGGCCGCCTATCCCGACGACTACGCCAAGAGCGGGACCACCGTCATCCTGCAGTCGGACGCCGGCATCCATCCCTCGGTTCGTTCGGCACAGGTCGGTCTCTCGGCGGTGATCCTCGGGGTCGTCGGCATTCTCCTGCTGGTGGCCTGCGTCAACGTCTCCAACCTCTTCCTGGCCCGCGCGCGCGACCGCTCGCGGGAGATGGCGGTGCGCCTCGCCATCGGTGCCACCCGCCGCCAGCTGCTGCGGCAGTTGATGGTGGAGAGCCTGCTCTTCGCCGTGCTCGCCGGTGCGGTCGGAATTGCGGTCGCGTTCGTCGGGATCGGGCTGGCCAACAAGATCTCCATCCCCATGGAAATCGGACTCCGCCCCGACCTCCAGCTCAATCCGACGGTCCTGACGTTCACCGCGCTGGTGACGCTCGCGGCCGGGCTGCTCTTCGGTCTCGCCCCCGCGCTGCAGGCCACCCGCCCCTCCCTCGTCCCCGCCCTCAAGGGCGAGGCTCCAGCCGGGGACAGCCGCTCGCGTGTGAAGCAGGGACTGATCGTGGCGCAGATGGCGCTCTCCATCATCCTGCTCACCGGCGCCGGACTGTTTGTCTCCAACCTGCGCACCGCCACCCAGCTCGACGTCGGCTTCAACATGGACGACGCCGTGATGGCCAGCGTCGCCCCCTCGCTGCAGGGCTACGATCGCCCGCGCACCGAAGCGTTCTACAACACGCTGCTGGAACGCCTACGCCAGACGCGCGGCGTGACCGCCGTCGGCATGGTCGACCAGCTCCCGCTCGCCCTGAGCAACTCGGACAGCCGCGTCGAGATCCCCGGTTACGTCCCCGCCGAGGGCGAGGGGATGAACGTGCACTACTCGAGCATCACGCCGGACTTTCTGGCCGCGATGGGGATCCGGCTGGTCGCCGGGCGGGACTTCACCGCGCGCGACGACAGCTCGGCGGCACGCGTCATGATCATCAACGAACGATTCGCCGAGCGCTTCTGGCCGGGAGAGGATGCGGTCGGCCGCACGGTGCGTCGCGGAGGGCGCGACCACACGGTCATCGGCGTCGTCCCCACCGGCAAGTACGTCTCACTGGGTGAGGAGCCGCGCGCCTTCATGTACTTCGCGCAGCAGCAGGCATGGTCCGCCGCCATGCAGATCGTGGTGCGCAGCCGCAACGACCCCGCCGCGCTGCTGGCGACCCTGCGCACCGAGATCCAGGCGCTCGACCCGCAGATGCCGGTCGTTGACCTGCGGCCGCTCGCCGCCCATCTGGGCACCGCGCTGATGCCCGCACGCATCGCCGGCGGCGCGCTCGGCCTGTTCGGCATCATCGGACTTCTGCTCGCCGCCATCGGGATGTACGGCGTGATGGCGCACACCGTGGGCCAGCAGACGCGCGAGATCGGCATCCGCATGGCGCTCGGGTCGACGACCGGCGCGGTGGTACGACGTGTGATGGGGCAGGGACTGCGGCAGGTGCTGCTGGGCTGCGCCATCGGGGTCGCGGGTGCGGCTGGAGCGTTCGTGCTGATTCGCGGTGTGTTGTACGGGACGGGGTCGATGACGATTGCCACATTCCTTGCGGCCCCCGCAGTGCTCGTCGCGGTGGCGGCGCTCGCGCTGTTCATTCCGGCCCGCCGAGCCTCACGCATCGATGCGCAGGTCGCGCTGCGGTATGACTAACGAACAGCAGCTCCCTCCTGGGGGGGGGGGGGCACTCTGGCGGCTGGGGCAGGTGCTACGTGACGACGGGGGCGGCGCGGTCCAAGGGGAGGCGCCGCCCGCCGGGGCCCACTGGTGCCCCTCAAGGAAACCGATCGCCGACCGTCAGGCGTGATTCGCCCAGATCGGCTCTCCCTTCACGTACGGCACACACGGATCGAACCGCCCCGGCGTCTCGGCGTAACGCAACGCCTTGTTCATCCCGACCTCCGACGTGAAGAAGCCGAGCAGCGTCAGCTCCTTCATCATGCGGAAGTAGTGATTGGGGGCGTCGCCCGTCCTCGCGTCCTGATAGGTCTTGGCTTCCTTGTCGATCGCCGTCAGCAGCGCCAGCCGCTCCGCAGGCGACGACTGCATGAACGGGTGCCCATGCGCCTTCTGGCATTCCTCGTTCAGGGTCGTCATCCCCGTCCGGAAAATCGCCTGGTCTTCCTTCGTGTAGCAGTCCTGCACCATCAGGGCGATGAACGGGCCGCACTGGGCGTCCTTGGCCCCCGGCGTCGCGGTCGCGGGCAGAATCGTCTCGGCCATCTCATCGAGCAGCGCGACTTCGTCGGCGGTGAACATCGTCTGCACGGGGGCGGCCGCAGCGGTGGAATCCGCCCCCTTGGCCGCCGGCTCGCGGCTGCAGGCCGTCAGCAAGCCGCTCCCACCGATGAACGCCGCCCCGCCCAGCATGGCGCTCACCCGCCGGATCGCCTCGCGGCGGTTGATCTGCGATATCGTCGCGATCTCGTCAGGCATGATCTGATCAGGCATGATTGGCTGTCCCGGTCGGCGGTCTAGAGGTCGCGCTTGTTGAGCGCATCGACGGCGAATTCGGCCGCACGCGCGGTCAGCGCCATGTACGTCAGCGAGGGGTTCACGCACGCGGCCGAGGTCATGCAGCTCCCGTCGGTCACGAACACGTTCGGTGCGTCCCACACCTGGTTGTGCCTGTTGAGCACCGAGTTCTTCGCATCGGTCCCCATGCGCGCGGTCCCCATCTCGTGAATGCCCTGCCCCGGGAAATAGCCGTTGTCGTACGTGGCCACGTTCTTCACGCCGGCCGCCTCCAGCATCTCGGCCATGTCGGACATCATGTCCTTGCGCATCTTTTCTTCGTTGTCGCCGATGGCGCAATCGATCTTGAGCACCGGCAATCCCCATTTGTCCTTCTTCTCGGGGTCGATCGAGATCATGTTCTTGTGGTCCGGGAGCATCTCGCCGAAGGCGGTCGAGCCGATGGTCCACTGGCCGGGAAGCGCCGTCGCCTCCTTGAACTCGGCGCCCACGCCGAGCTCTGCCACGGCACGCTCCCACCCCTCGCGGCTCGCACTCCCCTGGTAGCCGAAGCCGCGCAGGTAGGGGCGCTTGTCCTTGCCCAGGTTCTGGAAGCGCGGGATGTAGAAGCCGGTGGGGCGGCGGCCGAAGTAATACTTGTCCTCCAGCCCCTCGAGCGTACCGCGGGCCCCGAGCCGGAAGTGATGGTCCATCAGGTTGTTCCCCAACTGTCCGCTGCTGCTCCCGAGCCCGCCGGCCCACACATCGGTGGCCGAACGCATGAGCAGCCAGGTGCTGTTGAGCGTGGAGGCGCAGAGGAAGACGACCTTGGCCTCGTAGTCGGTCGTCTGGTTGGTCATCGCGTCGAGCACGCGCACGCCCTTGGCGCGCTTGGCATCCTTGTCGTAGATCACCTCGCTCACGATCGACCACGGCTTGAGCGTCAGCTTGCCCGTGGCCATGGCCGCCGGCAGCGTGGACGATTGCGTGCTGAAGTAGGCGCCATAGGGGCAGCCCAGCCAGCAGGCGTTGCGGCTCTGGCACTGGTTGCGACCGGGGAGCGGCTGGGTCAGGTTGGCCACGCGCCCGGGAATCAGGTGGCGCGTCCCTCCGAAGGCCGACTTGAGCTTGCCGGCCACCATCTCCTCGCCGCAGTTGAGCGGCATGGCCGGCTGGAACTGCCCGTCGGGCAGGTGGGCCAACCCCTCGAGCGAGCCGGAGATCCCGGCGAACTTCTCGACCTTGTCGTACCACGGCGCGATCTCGGCGTAGCGGATCGGCCAGTCGGTGGCGATCCCCTCCTTGGCGTTGGCCTCGAAGTCGAGGTCGCTCAAGCGATAGCTCTGCCGCCCCCACATGAGTGACCGACCGCCCACGTGATAGCCGCGGTACCAGTCGAAGCGCTTGACCTCGGTGTACGGCGACTCCTCGTCCTTCACCCAGAAATCGAGGTTCGTCTCGTTCAACGGGTAGTCGCGCTTGAGCACCGGGTAGTGCTCGACCATGTCCTGCGTGCGGCGACCCCGGTGCGGGTACTCCCACGTCCCCTTGCGGGCGTTCACGTAGTCCTTGATGTGCTCGACGTTTCGACCGCGTTCGAGCAGGAGGACACGAAGGCCCTTCTCGGTCAGTTCCTTCGCGGCCCATCCGCCCGAGATTCCCGAGCCGACGACGATCGCATCAAACTGCGTCTCTTGCACTGCGTCCTCCTTGCGCTGGAAACGGTGCCACACCCGACGACGTGAACGGACGCCCGGAGCGCTGGCGACGGGCGTTGCGGCAAAAATATGGGGCGCGAACCACGGATTGGCGATGCAGGATTCCGAGGCGCGACCTTGGAGATGGCCTTGTGTCGATCGGGTGTCCAAATGCGTCGATTGCCCCGTTCGCTCCTTCTCGCGCAAGCGACCATCCGATAGTCTATGCAGCAGCCAGCTGAAGGAAGCAAGGGTCGTACACGCCGTGCCGAGCTGGGGATTGGCGTTGAGACACTTACCTGAGAGTCGCGTGCTGACGCGTCGGTCCGAGCTGGCAGCGTGCGCAGCCGTACGATGACTTCGCCCGCTGCATCCGACACCGGCGCGCTCGATGGACCCGACCTGATCCCGTGGTCCACGCTCCCTGCCGCGACGATCATCTTCCGACTTGCGCTGGTCGCCACGGTGACGGCGAGCGTCTCCGAGGCGGCACTCCTGCGAGTTGGGGGACTCGTCCCGGGCGACCATCTCCTCGTCGGGACGCTCATCGCGGGTTCGCTCGTCGCGACCCTGACCGCCCATTGGGGACGGGCGCGGCTCTCCGGTGGAATCCTGATCGCCGCGTTCTGGCTGTGCGCTGCGGGCGCCGTGATCCTCCACGGGCCGCGCACCGCCTCGCTCCCGCTGCTCGTCATGTCCACCGCCCTGTCGGCACTGTGGGGCGGGGTTCGGGTCGGGATCGCGCTGGTCGTCGCCTCGTGTGTCGTGCTGACGGCTGCCAGTGGATTCGTCGGTCCGATCCTCCCCCCGCCGGTTGCAACGACCCCGCAGGCCGACCTGGTCGTCGTGCTCGGGCAGTTCGTCTTCCTCGCCGCGCTGCTCGCGTACCTCGGGCGCGGCCTGCACGCGGCGCGCGCACAGTCCAGGCTTCGTGAGCAGCGCCTGGCCTCGACGACCGAAGAGCTGGCCGCATCGCGCGGGACGCTCGCGGCGACCGAAACGCGCTACGCGGAGCTGGTGCACTCACTCCCCGATACCGTGATCGTCTTCGATGCCGAGGGACGGTTCGTCGAAGTTGCCGGGGAGGTCAAGTCGGCCTTCGGCCGTACGCGCGAGCAGGTGGTGGGTCGACGAATGGGCGAACTGCGGATCATGTCGGAATCCGATGTCGCCCTGTCGTACGGCATGCTGCGTCGGCTCTTCGCCGGCGAAAACGTCCCGTCGTTCACCGTATCGGGGCGCCACGTCGACGGCTCGCTGCGCTGGGTCGAGGTCACGAGCCGCCTGCTCGTGTATCCGGGCGGTGAACCTAACGCCCTGGTGATCATGCGCGACATCACCGCCCGGCGGGAGGGCGAGCAGGCGCTGCTGCTGAGCGATGCGCGGTGGCGTCGAGCCAGCCGAATCTCCCTGTTGGGGAGCTGGGAGCTCGACCTCGACACCGACACGCTCGTCTGGGACGAAGAAGTCCGGCGCCTGCACGATGTCCCCCCCGACTTCGTCCCCAGCGTCGACAGCGCGATCGAGTTTTACGCGCCCGAAGCACGCCCGGTGATTCGCGCTGCGGTCGAGACGCTGATTGCCTCCGGCGCGCCATACTCGCTCGAACTCCCGCTGATCACCGCGACGGGACGCCGCATCCACGTGCGAGGACAAGGGGAAGCCGAGATGCGCGACGGTCGCGCCGTCAAGCTTTACGGAATCTTCCAGGACATCACCGATCTGCACGAAGCGACACAGCTGTTGCGCGAGACGGTCAAGCTGGAAGGCCTCGGTCGGCTGGCCGGCGGCGTGGCGCACGACTTCAACAACCTCCTCACCGCAATCCTCGGCTACGCTGAGGAACTGCAGCACGCACTGCCGCCAGACAGTCAGGAGTTCGAGGACGTGGTCGAGATTCGGCGCGCTGGCGATCGGGCCCGCGAACTCACGATGCAGCTCCTGGCCTTCGCCCGACGCCAGGTCGTGCTGCCGCGCGTGTTTGGGGTCGAGACACAGCTTGAGCACGTGCGACGCTTCCTCGTACGAGTGCTCGGCGAGGACATCGCCCTCACCATGGAGATCGACCCCGACGTCGGGACGCTCCACATGGATCCGACCCAGTTCGAGCAGCTGCTCCTCAACCTCGCCGTCAACGCCCGCGACGCGATGCCGACCGGTGGCGCGCTCACGATCCGCGCGAGTCGCGCTCGACTCGCCGCCGCTGCCGCCTCGGCGCGCGAACTGGCCTCTCGCGACTGCGTCCTGCTCGAGGTGCAGGACTCGGGCTCCGGCATGTCACCCGAGGTGGCGGCGCGCGTTTTCGAGCCGTTCTTCACCACCAAGGAACTGGGCCATGGCACCGGACTCGGCCTCGCCACGGCCTATGGCGTCGTACGCCAGGCAAAGGGGCACATCGCCGTCCGGAGCACGCTGGGTCGCGGGACGAGTTTCGTGGTCCACCTTCCGCGCGCTGGCGATATCGCCCCCGCGCTCGCCAACGAGCCGGTGCAGGCACATCACGGCGGCAGCGAGACGATCCTGCTCGTCGAGGACGACGACAGCGTGCGCCGCTTTGCCGAGCGCGTGTTGCAGGACGCAGGATACGACGTCCGTGTCGCTGCCCACGGTGCCGAAGCAGAAGCAATCGCCCGCTCGGTCACCAACCCGCTCCAGCTGCTGGTGACCGACGTGGTCATGCCGGGCATGAGTGGCCCCGACCTCGCGGAGCGCCTGGAGCGTCGCTGGCCGTCGCTGCGCACCCTGTTCGTCTCCGGATACACCGAGGAACGAATGAGCTCGTCGAGACTCGACAGTCCCTCAGACTTCCTCGCCAAGCCCTACGGGCGCCAGCAGCTGCTGGAGAGCGTGCGTCGGCTGCTCGACGATACCAGCACCGTCCCCCCGGCGTAGCTTCCCGCCGTCGGCAGCGGCGGGACCGCGGGACCGTTCAGGACGCAAACAGCCGCAGGTCGGTCCCCACCGCATCCGAGATGTCCATGCACGTCTGCAGGTCCGGATGTCGCACGGTCACGTACCCGTCGGAGATGAGCGTCTGGATCCAGTTTCGACGCTGCGCGCCGACCGGGAGCAGGTCCAGGGTCACGATGAACTCGCCGTAGCGCTCCAGCAGATGCTGCAGCCCCTCGATGCGCTGGATGCGTCCCTGCCCTTCGGCACGCTTGAAGACGTTGCACGCGTTGTACTTCCTGACCGTCGACTGTGAGAACGTCCCCTTGAGCTCGGCCTCGGCGTAGCCCATGAAGAGGTCGATATCGCCGACGAAGTTCATCAGGTCCACGGTACGCGCGCCGGCCGGGCGCGCACCGATCTCGCCGAAGATCGCCTCGCCGTTCGGGGTCCAGAAGAACTCCATGTGGGTGAACCCGGTCTGGAATCCCATGGCCTTCAGCACCTGGTGTCCCATCTCGACCCCGGCCGCGACCGGCGTCGGGGTCAGGTCGCGAAGCGCCAGCGTCTGCGGAGAAATCCATTCGGTGCTGCGGGCCACCAATGGGTTGGGGCGGTAGAAGCAAACGTTCTCGTACATCACCTCGCCGTCGATGCAGATGGTGTCGTAGGTGTACTCGTCGCCCTCGATGAACTCCTCGACGTTCACCTCGTCATACGTCGTCATCTTCTTCAGCTCGGCGTCCAGCTCGGCCATCGTCCCGGCGCGAAAGGTGTCCATAGACCCGGCCCCGGCGATCGGCTTGACGATCACCGGGAAGCCGATGGACCTGGCCGCCTCCCGCACCTGCGCGAGGGTCCTGGCCGAGGCGTGCCGCGCCGTGCGAATGCCGGCCGCGGTCACCACCTGCTTCATCAGGTCCTTGTTGCGAAACGTGTTGGCCTGCTGCACGCCCTGGCCCGGCGCGCCTAACGCCTCCCGCAGCTTGGCCGCCAGCACCACGCCCGGCTCCCACATGCAGACCACCCGATCGATCTGTTCGCCGTTGGTCGCCTCGACCACCTGCCGAACCACGGCGTCCTCGTCGGTGAAGTTGGCGACCTTGAGGTAGCCGGCCATGTTCTCGCGCGTGAGCGACGGGAGGTCGCGCTCCGGGACATCGCTCAGCCCGTAGACCTTGGCGCCGTGGATCGCGAGGGCGCGGCAGAAGTACGGCATCTCGCCCGGGTAGCCGGGGGCCAGCATGATGACGTTCATGGGACGGGGGACGGGGGACGGGGGACGGGGGACGGGAGTGGCGAGGCGCGCAGACTAACAACTCCGTGCTAGCCTAGTTCGATGCGGATCGTGGAGACGACCTTGAGGATTGCCTGCTCGACCACCTTCGTCTCGGGGTGGCGGACGATGACCCAGCCGTCTCCCTCATACGACGACGACGGCGTGGCCCCTACGTGCGGCGACCTGGACGCCACGATCAGCGATCCCAGCTCGCGGTTGATCTCGTCGATTCCTTCGACAGCGACAATCCGCCCTTCGCCCTGCCCGCGAAGGAAGGCGGCTCCTGCGGCGTACTTGCGCTCCGGAATGCGGAACTCGCCGAAGATCATCGCGCGCATCCACTCCCGCAGCACGTCGAAGTCGTGGGCATACGACATGAGCTGGGTGATCTGTGCGCCTGGCGGGCGGGCGGCGACCTCGCTGATGGCGACGCTGCCATCGGTGCGGCGGAACCACTCCATGTGCGACAACCCGGTCCGCATCCCCAGCACGTCGAGTGCCTTGCGCGCCGCCACCCTGATGTCGTCGTACGGGGCGTCGTCGACCTCGCGCGGCAGCACCACCGACCACTGGATCCACGGGTTCTTGATGACCGTGAGCGGCGTGGGATAGTAGTGGGTCAGCGAGTGCCACACGTGCACGCCATCGATCGTCGCCGTCTCGAACGAGTGCTCCTCGCCCTGCACGAATTCCTCCAGCAGGACCGGCGCGTCGGCCGAGGGCGGCGTGAGGCGGAGCGCCTGCTCCAGCGCGTTCAGGTCATCCACACGAAACGTGGCGATGGCCCCCGCCCCGGCCGGCGGCTTCACCACGATCGGGAATCCGCTCTCCTTGGCGAACGTCGCCGCCGCCGTACGATCGGTCGCCAGGCAATGGCGGGCACATGGCAGTCCGGCCTCGCGCAGGAGCGTCTTCATCCGGGCCTTGTCCCGGAAGTTGTTGGCCGCCTCGACGCTCATTCCCTGTATCCCGAGGCGCACGCGGGCGTGGGAAATCGGGACCTGCAGCTGCTCATACGCACCGAACATCCGGGAGATGGGCCCGCCCTGGGCGGCCAGCCCCGTCGCCGCCCACACCAGTTGGTCGACGTCCATGACGTTGTCGACTCTCCAGTGCGCGACGCTTCCCTGCAGCTGGCGAAGGCGATCGGCGCGATCGTGCGTGATGACGGCAAGCTGCACGTCGGGGAGCCCCGCCGCCGCCTCTACCATTCCGAAGGCGTTGTCGCTGAGCAGGGGGGCCACAAAGATGACGAAGGTCATGCGACCGTAGGCGAGAGGACAAGTCGACGACGGGGGAATCGCGGCGCCCCCGCGCAGTATACTGGTGCGTCCCGCCGCGGTCGTCCAGTCAGCGGCCGAGCCCTGAGGTGCGACGCGCCGACGCCTCGGCGATGGTCCTCGCTAGGCGTCGAAGCCGAGCCGCCACCGAAGCCCCTCCAGCACGACCCGGCGAGGCGCAGACGCCCCCTGCCACACCCGCCAGAACGCCGTCTGCACATCGAACGGCACGTTCGTCTCCAACTGCTCGAAGAGATCGAGCAGCGCGTTCCCGTCGTCCAACGCCGTGTCGCTGGGATCTGTCGCCAGCCGGCCGATGGCCCGCTCCAGGGCGGTCCCGACTACCTGCCGCAGCGACGCTTCGCCGAGCGACAGGAGCTCCAGCTCCTCGGGGGTCAGGGCGCGCGGCAGCAGTGCGCGGCGCATGGCACGCCGGATTGCCCGCCGCGGGCGTTCCGGAAAATCGGACAGCGGAATGCGCCAGATACGGGCGTTCTCGTCGGCCATGGCGGTCACGTCGCACACGATGTCGTGTGCGTTGCGCCCCACGACCGCAACGCGAAATCGGTGCGTCGCCCCGGTGTCGCGCTCGGTGACGGTGACCCGATCGTCTTCAATCTCGGCGGTGACCGCATTGGCCGAGAGGTGCCCATCGCGTGGGACCTCCAGCGCCATGAGGGCGGCGGCCGCCGCTGCGGTCCGCGCCGCGGCATCGGGGCCCCGGGCCAGGCGGGTGAGCACGTCGGCACCCGTCCCGGTCCGCGCATCGTTGCTCTGGCCCAGCTGCAGCGTGGCGCACAACATCGCGCGCAGTCGCCGCGCATCCCCGCTCAGGTCGATGGCCCGCAACGAGTAGCGCAGTACCTGCTGCGCCTCGATCCCGCCAATGTCGTCGAAGAACCACGCGCACGACGTGAACATGCGCAGCGCGTCGCGCTCCATCTCCAGCAACTCGGCCACCCGGCGCTTCGCCTCAACGCTCGCCGTCGGCGGGAGGCACTCGGACGAGAAGGTGCGGCGCGCGTCGGCGTCCCGGCTCACGGCATGCCCGTAGGCGTCGCGCGCCGCCCACACGTCGCCCAGGTGCGGGGCTCCGTCGCGCTCGAAGATGGTGTGCAGCTCGACCGCCAGTTCGTTGAGCCCGTCGCGCAACGGCGTACGCCAGGCCTGGCTCGGGTTGCGCACGCCGTCACTCCGGCAGCCGCAATCCGACCGCCAGCGCTCGACGCCATGCGCGCAGCTCCACGCTGTGGGGGCCACGAGCTCCACGTCGACCGTGGCCGGATGCCGCGCCAGGAACGACGCATAGTTCTCCACCCGCGCCCCGTGCTGCGTCACCAGCTCGAACACGCGGGCCAGCGCCATCTCGGCGAACTTGTGATGGTGGCCATACGTCTCGCCGTCGGTGGCCATCGACACGAGCTGCACCGTCGCGTGGCCGTCCGCCGTCGCGCCTGCCTTCGTCGTGCGGTCCGCCGGCACATCGAGGATCGCCGACGCCCACGCCCCGGCGTCGCGCACCAGCCCCCCGAAGGCGATGCCGTGCGATAGGTCTCCGTGGTACGTGCACAGGGCAATCGTGCGACCGTTTGAGGTCGTATAACGTCCCGGCAGGCCGTTAGGCGCGCGCGTGAGCACCTGATATGGTGCCAGCACCGTGAAACGAATCCCCTCCTGTGCCAGCACGTCGAGCGTCTCGTCGTCCACGGCCGTCTCGGGGAGCCAGAACCCCTCGGGGTCGCGCCCGTACCGCCGCCGGAAGTCGGCGATGCCCCAGCGCACCTCGGTGACCTTGTCGCGCCGCGAGGCGAGCGGGAGGATCACATGGTGGTACGGATGCGCGATGGCGTTCCCGTGCCCGCCGAGCCGACGACAGCTCGCCCGGTCCGCGGCGATGATGTCGTGATAGGTGTCCGGGGAGTGCTGCTCGAGCCACGTGCTGAGTGTCGGCCCGACGTTGAACGACAGCTGCTCCAGCGTGTTCACCACGCGGGTGATGCCTCCCCGCGCGCCGGTGACGCGCGCCGCCACGACCGCGCGATAGCACTCACGGTCAATGCGCTCGTTCCAGTCGTGATAGGGCGCCGCCGAGGCCTCGGCCTCGATCTCGTCGAAGAACGGGTGCTCGCGCGGCGGCTGGTAGAAATGGGCGTGTATGACGACGGATCGCATGACGACGAATCGGGACGGCGAGCGATGGCGCGGCGCAGGCCGCGCGGCGAAACGCGGCCTACCGCTTCCCGCGCGGCAAGTGCATCGCGCGGCGGTAGAGTTCGCGGTACTTCAGCTCCGAGCGCTCCCACCCGAAGTCGCGCGCCATCGCCTCGCGCACCATGTTCGTCCAGACCTGCGGATGGCGATAGTGGTCGATCGCCCGCGCGCACGCCTGGATGAAGTCGGCCTGCGTGTAGTCGTCGAAGAGGAAGCCGGTCACGTTGTCCTCGATCGTGTCGGCCAGGCCGCCCACCTTGCGGGCCACCGGCAGCGTGCCGTAGCGCTGGGCGCGCATCTGCGTAAGGCCACACGGCTCGTACTGCGAGGGCATCACGATCATGTCGGCGCCGGCCAGCAACCGGTGCTCCTGCTCCACCGTGAAGTCGGTCTGCACGCCGATGCGGCCGGGAACCAGCGCCCCCAGCTCCTCGAGGATGTCCACGTAGCGCTTCTCCCCCTGCCCCAGGAAGATGAACTGCGCGTCGAGCGAGAGGAAACGCGGGCTGCCGAGGATCAGGTCGAGCCCCTTCTGCGCCACCATGCGCGCGCTCATCCCGATCACCGGCGTGCCGGGGCGCTCGGGAAGGCCAAAGATGCGCTGCAGCGCGGCCTTGTTCTGCTTCTTCGGCGAGAGCTTGGCGCGCGAGTAGTTGTACGCGATGAGCGGATCGGTCGCCGGGTTCCAGGTAAGCGTGTCGATCCCGTTGAGGATCCCGACGAACCGTTCGCGCATGCCCACGAAGTGGTCGTGCAGGCCGAAGCCGCCGGCCGCCGTGCGCAGCTCGTGCGCGTGCGTCGGACTCACCGTCGTCACCACATCGGCGCACGACATGCCCCCCTTGAGCATGTTCATCTTGCCGTACCACTCGAACATATGGTGGTTGAAGTACTCCTGCGGCAGCCCGACCTCGGCCATCGCGCTCGGCGCGAAGTGCCCCTGGAACCCGCCGTTGTGGACCGTGAGCACCGTCCACGTGTTGCGGTAGAAGTCGTTCCCCGTGTCGTACGCCCGCAGATACGCCGGCGCCAGCGCCGTATGCCAGTCGTGGCAGTGCATGATGACCGGCGCCGAGCTGACGCGCGGGAGCGCGTTCAGCGAGGCGAGCGCGAAGAACGCCCAGCGCCGGTCGTTGTCTCCATAGTCACCGCGCGCGTCGCCATAGAGCCCGTCGCGGCCGAAATAGTACTCGTTCTCGATGAAGTAGACGCGCGGCAGGTCGGCGCGCTGTTGCAGCGCCGCCGACTGGAAGAGCCGCGCATACTCGGCCCGGGGCCCCACCTGCACCGTGAAGGGATCACCGACCGGCACAAAGTCGCTGACCACGTCGCGCACCTGACGGTACAGCGGCATGATGAGCGACACGTCCATCCCGGCCTTGAGCTGATACTTCGCGAGGTTTGCCACCGCCTCGCCCAGTCCGCCCGTGCGGGCAAACGGGGCCAGTTCGGCCACGACGTGCACGACGCTGACCGGAGGACCGGCGGGGGCGTGCAACGGATGGGCGCGCGGCGTCGGCGACGCGGACTTGGGCGCCTCAGTTTCGCTCGACTCGCCCGCGGCGCCGACTGCGTTGGCAGCGCCGCCCTCCTCGCCCGTCGCCGACTTGCGGGTTCGACGCTTCGTCGTCTTGGCCGCGCTCTTCTTGCGTGCCGCCATGCCCTATCTCACCCGATCGGAGGGTCGTCGCCGGCCAACGCCCCGCGCATGGCCGGCGCATAGTACTGATCCGCGTAGTTCTGCAGCATGCGGCGCGAGGTGAACTGCTGCCCCGCCACGCGAATCGCATGCTTCATCTTCTGGAGCCAGCCGTGCGGTATTCCGCGCTCGTCACGCGCGTAGTACAGCGGGATGACCTGTTCCTCCAGCAGACTATAGAAGCGTCCCGCGTCCCACTCGTCAGGCGTTGCCCGCGATGCTGCGGGGGGAATCGCCCAACCGTTGAGACCATCGTACCCTTCATGCCACCAGCCGTCGAGGGTCGAAAGCTGCGGGACGCCGTTCAGCGCCGCCTTCATGCCGCTCGTCCCGCTCGCCTCCATCGGCACGCGCGGGAGGTTGAGCCACAGGTCGACGCCTTGCACCAGACGATGGGCCAGGTGCAGGTCGTAGTCCTCGATGAAGGCCACCCGCCCCTCGAGCTTCGGGTCGCGCGTGTAGCCGTATACGGTGCGCAGGATCTCCTTCCCGGGCGTGTCGGCGGGGTGCGCCTTGCCGGCGAAAATGATCTGGACCGGTCGCGAGTTGTTCACCAACAGGGCACGCAGCCGCTCGATGTCCGAGAAGATCAGGTCGGCCCGCTTGTAGGTGGCGAAACGCCGGGCGAAACCGATGGTCAGCGTATTCGGATTCAACAGCGTCCCCGCCCCGACCACGTGCGTGGCTTCCTTCCAGTGTCGAGCCCAGCGCCGACGCGCCTGCTCGCGCGCGAAGTTCATGAGGTCGTTCTTGAGCGCGACGTGGGTCTCCCACAGTCGGAGATCATCGAAGTCGAGCACCTCTTCCCACAGGGCCGGATCCTCGACCCGGCTCCCCCAGTCGTGGCCGAAATGGTGGTCGAACAGCGCCATCATCTCGCGGGACATCCAGGTCGCCTTGTGCACCCCGTTGGTCACGTGTCCGATCGGAACCTTCTCCACCTCCCGATCCGGCCACAGCGGCGTCCAGATCTGGCGTGAGACCTCGCCGTGACGACGGGCCACGCCGTTGACGTAGCGCGACAGCCGTAGCGCGCACACGGTCATGTGGAAGCTCCCCTCGCTCTCCGTCGGATGCTGCCCGATCTCGAGGAACTGCTCGCGCGTGATGCCCATGGGCTCCCACACCGGACCCGCGCACTGCTCCACCTGCTGGAACGAAAAGGTGTCATGTCCGGCCGGCACCGGCGTATGCGTCGTGAAAACGCTCGACGCCCGCACCATCTGGACCGCCTCATCGAACGACATCCCGACCTCGAGATGTTCACGCAACCGTTCCAGATGCATGAACGCGGCGTGCCCTTCGTTGGCGTGCCACGCGGCCGGGGCAATGTTGAGGGCGCGAAGAATGCGCACTCCCCCGACACCAAGAAGCCACTCCTGCCGCAGTCGGACATCCGGACCGCCCGTATACAGCTTGGATGTCAAATCGCGATCGGCCGGATCGTTCTGCTCGAGATTCGAATCGATCAGGTAGACCGGGACGCGCCCCACATGCATGCGCCACGCCGAGAGGTAGATGTCACGGCCAAAGGTGCGGACCTTCGTAAGCCACGGTTCCTTGCCCGGAAGCAGGACCTGCTCGAGCGGCGTGTTCACGACGTCGAACACCTCGTCGGAGTCCTCCTGCCAGCCGTCGAGCCGGAGCTTCTGGTCGAAATACCCGCGCGTGTAGTACAGCCCGATGCCGACCAGCGGGATGCCGAGGTCCGACGACGACTTGCAGTGGTCGCCCGCCAGCACGCCCAGACCGCCGGAATAGATCGGCACGGAGTTGTGCAGCCCGAACTCGGCGCAGAAGTACGCGATCGTCCCGCCACCGGCCGCCACCTCGCCATGCCGGCCCTTGAACCAGGTGTTGTCGAACGACTGGTCACGCTTGAAGTCGGACATGACCCGGTCGTACAGGTCCAGGAAAACCGGATCGCGTGCCAGTTCGCTCAGGCGCTCGGGGGCGACGCGCCGCAGGATCGAGATGGGATTGTGTCGCGTGAGGTGCCAGAGCGGCTCATCGACCAGGGCGAACAGATGGCGGGCGTTTCGGCTCCAGCTCCACGACAGGTTCGTGGCGACGGGGCCGAGCCCAGCGATGCGTTCGGGGAGATACGGGATTTTGACTCGATCGACAGACATGGGGGGGCAACTTAATGGGGCTGGACCACGAGGCGTAACCGTTTACAGCAGCGCTGGAAACGACGGCCCCCGTTCAGCATGAGAGGGTGAACGGGGTGACGAGTGAAGAACAGTGAGCCTAGTTGACTCGTCCGCCATTCGGGAGGTGCCCACGGGTCGGCATCGACGATCCGGACGCGCCAGTCCGCCCGAAAGGGCGCCCCGCGACCCTCACCCCCGCCCCCCCAGATGCACCCGCCGCGCCACCTCGGCGAACTTCGCCCGCGCCTCCGGGTCACGGCTCACCAGCGACACCACGATCCCCACCGCAAACGACAGCGGGATCGAGACGAGCGCTGGGTTCTTGAGCGGAAACCACGCCGACTCGTGCTGCAGAATGTCCACCTGGATCGTCGGCGACAGGTAGATCAGCAGCACGGTCGCGAGGGCACCCACCAGCATGCTGGACACGACACCCATCGTCGTGCACCCACGCCAGAAGATCGACAGCAGCAGCGCCGGGAAGTTCGCGCTCGCGGCAATCGCGAAGGCCAGCGATACCATATACGCCACATTCTGCCCCTTGAACGTGATGCCGAGCATGACGGCGATGACGCCCAGCACCACGGTCGCAATGCGCGCCACCCGCAACTGCTCGATCGGCGTCGCCTCTCCCTTGCGGGCCACGCTCACCCACAGGTCGTGCGACAACGCCGCCGCCCCCGAGAGCGTGAGCCCGGCCACGACCGCCAGGATCGTCGCAAAGGCCACCGCGGCAATGAAGCCGAGGAATGGCGTCCCCCCCAGCACCTCGGCCAGGAGCGGTGCCGCCATGTTCCCCCCCTTGTCCACCGCCACGATCGCCTCGGGGGTGACCAGCACCATCGCCCCGAATCCCAGGATGAAGGTCATCAGGTAGAAGAAGCCGATCAGCCCCGTCGCATAGAACACCGACTTTCGCGCCGCCTGGGCGTCGGGCACCGTATAGAACCGCATGAGGATGTGCGGCAGCCCCGCCGTGCCGAACATCAGCGCCATGCCCAGCGACACCGCATCCCACGGATTGGCCACCAGCTTTCCGGGCGCAAGCACCGTCGCCCCGTAGCGCTCCGCCGCCGCCGAAAAGAGCGCCAGCGGGCTCCACGAGAACTTCGACAGCACCAACGCCGCCAGGATCGTCGCCCCGCCCAGCAGCAGGAACGCCTTCACGATCTGCACCCACGTCGTCGCGATCATCCCGCCGAACAGCACGTACGCGATCATCGCGATCCCGACCACCACGATCGCGGTCTCGTACGACAGTCCGAACATCAGCTTGATCAGCCCACCGGCACCGACCATCTGGGCGATCAGGTAGAAGATCACCGTGGCCAGCGTCCCGATGGCCGCCGCGATGCGCACCGGCGTCTGGCGCATGCGCGCCGCAACCACGTCGGCAAAGGTGTACTTGCCCAGGTTGCGCAGCGGCTCGGCGATCAGGAACAGGACCACCGGCCACCCCACCAGCCATCCCGTGGAGTAGATGAGCCCATCGAAGCCGGTGGTCGAGACCAGGCCGGCGATCCCGAGGAACGACGCAGCGCTCATGTAGTCGCCGGCGAGCGCGAATCCGTTCTGCCCCGCCGAGATCGAGCGGCCGGCCGCGTAGAAGTCCTCGGTCGTACGGGTCTTGCGCGCCGCCCAGTAGGTGATGCCGAGCGTGACCGAGATGAAGGCGAAGAAGAACCCCATCGCGACCGCGTTAGGCTCGCCGATGCTGGTGGTCCGCGCGGCGTTTTCGCCGCCAGCCGCCACCTGCAGCAGCGCCGCCGAGAGGGCGGCGCTCACTTCGACAGCTCCGCCAGCTCGCGGTCGTAATAGTCGTTGGCCCACCGCACGTAGCCCCACGTGAGCAGCCACGACACCACGATCACCAGCGCCCCCAGCAGGATCCCCACGCTCAGCCCGGGGACGACGAGTGACCCCATCAGCGCCGGATTGAAGGCGATGAGCAGGATGAAGCCGAAGTAGATGACGATCATCGTCAGCGTCAATGCGATGGCGATGCGCATCCGCAGGGCCGACAGGACACGAAGGCGCTCTTCGTTCATGGGGGAGCGGAAGGCGGGAAGAAGGGGAAGCCGGAGACGACTACGAGGGGGTCAACGTGTGGGGGTGTGGGACATGCTGCAAGTCATCGCCCCGAATCGACCATGGTGCGCCCGTGCCCCGGTCCACGCGCCCCGCCGCCTTCTCCCCCTCTACAACGCCTCCCCTCCCCTCAACCTCTCGCTGCACACTTGCAGCGAGCGCATCCACCATGCTCCCGTCCAGCTTGGCCCCGCGTTCCTGGTCCAGGATGGCGAGCGCCTTGTCCACGGGCATGCCGGCCCGATACGGACGATTGGCGGTCAGCGCCTCGTAGATGTCGGCCACGACGAGGGCGCGTGCAGGAGCGTCCAGCTCGTCGCCGCGAAGCTTCCACGGGTATCCGCTCCCGTCCAGCTTCTCGTGGTGCGTCGCAGCCTGGCGCGCAAACGAGGCAAACGCCGGAACGCGACCGAGAATTTCCCACGTGTAGATCGGGTGCGCCTGTACGGCCGCGCGCTCGGCATCGTCGAGCGGACCGTTCTTGTCGAGGATGCGATTGCTGACCCCGACCTTGCCGATGTCGTGCAGCAGGCCCGCCCGCCGCGTACGGCGCATCGACGCGGCGTCGAAGCCGACCTGCTCCCCGATCGCGCATGCGTACATCGCCACGTTCGACGAGTGCGCGTAGGTAAACGGCGACTTGGCGTCGATGATCTCGGCGAACGCCTCGGCCACGCGATCGAGGCCGGCGTCGTCGACGTCGCGCGCGCTGACCGACGGCTCGAGCGTCAGGACGTGCGCCTCGACATCGGGGGCGACGACCCCGCTCCACCACGAGCGGTCCCGTCGCCAGCCCAGCACCAGGTCCACGAGCGCCGGATCGAACCAGCGCCCTCGACGCTCGCGCAGGACCTTGAGCGCCTCGTCCGGTCCCCCTTTCGCCAGGAAGACCTCGGCCGTCTGGGCGATGTTGAGGATCCGCGAAAAGAGCGGGATGTCGTCGCCGCGTTTGCCGCCCGGGTAGCCGTTGCCGTTCCAGTGCTCGTCCAGCGAGTGGATCGCGCCAACCGTTTCGTTGGGAAAGCCCAATCGACGCGCGATGTCGGCGCCGCGGTCGCAGCGGGCCGCGATCAGTTCCTGCGTCACTTGCTCCTGGCGGGCGATCCCCAGGAAGTACTGCATGCGCGTGAAGATCGACGCCGACTGCCCACTGCTCTGCCACGTCGCCAGCGCCAGCTGCATCTTCTGGTCCCAGTCCACGACCTTCATCTGCGGCTTGATGGCCTGGTCGTCCGAGCCGAAGAGCGCGGCCATGCGCGACGCATTGGACGAACAGCCGGCATCCTTCAGCAGCAAGGCGTAGTACAGCGCCGCCAGCCGCTCGTCGTCCATCCCGAGCTCGGCCCCCAAGCGCATGCCGATGACACAGGCGCGCACGGAGTGGCCCAGCGGCTGCCCCTCGGTGAGGTCGAGGGCGCGCGAGAGTGACGACACCACCTCGGAGAGCGCGATGCGGGGCGCCGTCTCGCCGGCCGGTGCGGGTGGCGCCAGCGGTCGGGAGTCTTCACCCGGAAGTTGGTCGATCGCCATGCGTGCGTCCTGCCGGGGTAAAGGCCTATTGAGGGACGCGTCGCGCATGCGATCGGAAACGGGAGTGCCAGCATTTCGTGGTGCGACGCACCATGGACGACGCACCATGGACGACGCTGGCGCGCGACGTGTTGCAGCCACGGGTTACGCCTCGTAGTTTGTCGCCGCTTGCCGGGCGTGCCGTGCACCCAAGGGGACTTTGCATGAGCGGAACGGTCTTGGCTCCGGTGCAAGCGACGTTTCGGGCGGTGGCGGACACGGTGGTTCCAGAAGCAGCGTCGCTCGGCCCGGAGAAATGGCGGGAAGTGCAGGATGTGGTCGAGTCTGCGCTCGCAGCGCGCTCCGAGGCGCTGCGTCGGCAGCTGGTCATCTTTCTGCGCCTCATCGAATACCTCCCCCTGCTGCGGCACCTGCGCCGCTTCTCGCGGCTGTCGCAGCCCGCGCGCACCGCGCTGCTGGCGCGGCTCGAGTCGTCGCGATTCCTCGTGCTGCGGCGCGGCTTCGGGGGCTGCGCACCTTGGTCCTGCTCGGCTACTACACGCGCGACGACGTGCAGGGGGCGCTCGGGTACCGGCCGCACGCCGAGGGGTGGAACGCGCGCCGAACCACCGCCGAGATGCGCGCCGCCGCCGCTGAGCCGTTCGGCGAGGAGGATCAGGGTGCCTGACGCGGCCGGTCGTGTCGCCGACGTAGGCGCTTCGGGCGACTCATCACGCACGTGCCCGTCCGACCGCCGCCACCCAGGTCGGCCATGCTGACCCACGAGTACGACATCGTCATCGTCGGCTCGGGGGCGGGGGGAGGGACGGTGGCGCAGGAACTGGCGCCGATGGTCGCGCAGGGGGCACGCATCCTCGTGCTCGAGCAGGGGGCCAGGCTCGAGGAATACGAGTACACCGGGCGCGAGCTGGAGATGTCGAGCGCGCTCTACCACGACGGCGGTGGATTCCTCACCGCCGACGGGACCATGACGCTCGCCTTCGGCCGCGCGTACGGTGGCTCCACGGTGGTCTACACGGGCACGTCGCTGGTCGCCCCCGACCGTGTCATTCGCGAGTGGTGCGTCGCCGGGCTCGACCACGCCGATATCGAGCGGCGCTCGCACAAGTTCATGGCCCAGAACGACGTGCACTTCCTGCCACGCGTCCTGCTCAACGACAACAACAAGCGCTTCGTCACCGGGTGCGCCCGCATCGGCGTCAAGGCCGAGCAGTTCCCGCTCAACCTTCGCGGCTGCAAGGGATCTTCGTTATGCAACCTCGGCTGCCCCAACTCGGCAAAAATGGGTACACACCGGGTGCAGCTGCCGAACGCCGAGCGTGCCGGCGTCGAGGTCGTGACGCGGGCCGAGGCGCTGCGACTGGAGGAGCGGGCGGTGGTGGTGCGCGTGCACGACAAGCGCCCCGACGACAAGGGACTGCCGTCGGCGTGGAGCCCCGGCGACCACCACATCTCCGCGCGCCTGGTTGTGCTGTGCGGCGGGAGCATCGGGACCAGCGCCCTGCTCCTGCGCTCCCCGGTCACCAGCGGCATTCCCCGTGTGGGCGAACGCTTCACCTGCCATCCCGCACACATCCTGGTCGCCGAGCACGAGCACGACATCACCAACGACGTGGGGCACCCCAAGAGCTACTACGTCGATCGCGCCGAACACGACGGCTTTGTGCTCGAGACGTGCATGTACTTCCCGTTCACGACCGCCAAGAACCTGACCGGCTTCGGCGAGGGCCACAGCGCCCTCATGCGCGCCTTTCCCCGCCTTCAAATGATCCTGGTGCTGGCCTGCGACAAGGCGGTGGCCGGCAACCGGATTGCGATCGATGCCGCCGGGAAGCCGGTCGTCCACTACGCGTTCACCCCCGACGTGGTGCGTTCGATGGTCTCGGCGACCCGGATGAGCGCGCGCATCTTTTTCGCAGCTGGCGCCCTCCGGGTGCACGCCCCCTCCGCCGCCCCACCACTCATCGAGCGCGACCAGGCCTATCGGCTGGACGATCTCATCGTCGAGCGAAATTTCCTCCCCGGACGCATCTCCATCTCGGCGGCCCATCTCATGGGCGGCTGCGCCATGGGCGCCGAGGGGAGCGCGGTCACCGACTCACGCGGACGGGTCCATGGCGTGCCGTGGCTGCGCGTGGCCGACAGTTCGCTCTTCCCCGACTCGGTCGAGATCAATCCGTACCTGACCGTGATGGCGCTCGCCGACCGTGTGGCCGAGGGGATCCGTGACGACTGGGGAGCGTCGTCGTGAGCGCGTGCTGAGCGCGCGGTGAACGTCTCAGATCACGCGCAGTGGGCAGGCGGTGCGCTGTTTCCGGGCGTTGGAGCGACCAGCGCTCGCTCGCGCCCGATGGCGTCACGGCCGTTCCCGGTGCAACGGCGTGCCATAATCGCCCGAGTCGATCGGCGTCAGGGTGTGCGTCGGGCCGGTGTAGGCGTACACCCACGCATCCTCGGGCTCTCCCCCGTCCACGACAACACTCGCCTTGCAGCGCCGATAGCCTCCACCCTCGTAGTCGTCGAGCGCGGTCAGCATGCCATCGGCGTAGATGAGGGGGATGTCGTACAGCTCACCGTGCACCCGTCCGTTGTCCGACAGCACCAGCCCGGGGTACCAGTCCACTCGGTACAGGACCCCCGGCACGCTGGCGTTGCCGAGACAGGTCGCGGCTTCCAGCAGCGGGTGTGATTTCCCCTTGGCGTCACGCCGCAGGGATCCATAGACAAACAGTCGTACGGCCGACATGTGGCTCGCTCCCGGGTACTGGTGCGCGCGGAATTTGGCCGTCAAACGACCGACCCGCCAGTTCGCCCGCGCCCACCGCACCGACCTCGGTCGTCAGCATCGAGCACGCGCAGCGTGCTCTCACAGACGTCACGCGACTCGGCGATGGTGCCGTCCGCCAACTCGATCTACCGCGCGTCGGTATCGGTGAAGCAGGTGACGCTCACGGCTCGAAGAGGGCCGCGATGACGCTGCGCTTGTCCATCTTGAGATGTCCGGCTACGTCGGCGAGGATGCTCGCCATCGTACCTACTCGCAGGATCCCGAGATCGGGGATCGTTACGTGTTGCTCGCCGCCTTGCTGCGTCGTGAGCCGTATGTGGCTCCCAGTCTCGCGGGTCACAGCGTAGTCGAAGCGGCGCAACGCATGCGCGAGATCGCGGCCGGACAGGTCCCTCGGCAGGCGGACCATCTACGCGGCGATGACTTCGTCGTGCACGAGGTGCAGACGGATCGCTTTCGGGCGGTGCGCGTTGTCCTCGTCGAAGTGGCATCGCACCGCGTAACGCACCATCTCGCGCAGCTCGGCGAGCGTGTCCGCTTCGGTCGTGATCGACGCCTCCACGGCGTGCGCCGTGTAC
The DNA here is from genome assembly GCA_016704465.1 of Gemmatimonadota bacterium. Classification (GTDB taxonomy): domain Bacteria; phylum Gemmatimonadota; class Gemmatimonadetes; order Gemmatimonadales; family Gemmatimonadaceae; genus SCN-70-22. The sequence continues at coordinate 643,497 of JADJAD010000001.1, forward strand.
CCCCCTTCCGGCGATTCGTCGACGATAAACAGGATTTCTGTCATGGGCGCTCCGGGGTGGTGCGTTGGCGCTGACTGTTCAAATCTAGCGGCGGCCTTCCGGCGTGCGCGAGCGAGCCACGTCGCGAGCTCAATGCACGCCAGAGAGATCCTGCTGCGGGAGGTTGCCTGTGCTTGCAGCACAGGTAGGGTGCGGCGGCGGGTGACCCGCTCTCGAGACTGGTACGGCGCCAGATGCCACCAGCGAATTTGACACGAGGTCGAGAATCGCTATACTTGGGCCACTAGACCAATCGGTCTAGTACCAGAGCTTCCGCATTCAACGTAGGTTGCACATGCGCGTCGCCAAAGAGCCCGTTGCGGTCCAGATGCAGATTCCCGGCGTCACGATTCGTCAGCAGAAAGGCTTCGGAAGCGTCAGCGGGTACAGTGAAATAAGTGGAGAGTATTTCACGCTGGCCGCCGGCGTGGACACCACGCCACTCTTCATTGGTCTCGAAAGCGACCGCTGCCAGTGTCCCCATTGGGGGTTCGTGCTGCGGGGACGGATCACGACCACTGACGCGGCTGGCGGCGCGGAGACGGTGCACCCGCACGATCTGTTCTACTGGCCGCCCGGGCACAACGTACGGGTCGACGAGGACGCAGAGATTATCATGTTCAGCCCCCAGCGAGAGCACAGCCACGTGATCAATCACATGCTCGACAAGGTTTCCGCGCACTGATCCCTACAAACGCCACCAAGCAGCGCCTGCTGGATGCCGGCTTGCAGCTGCTCCTCGAACACGGCTATCACGGGCTCGGCATTCAAGCGCTGTTGCAGGCGTCCGACGCGCCCAAGGGTTCGTTCTATCACCACTTCAAGGACAAGGAGGACTTCGCCCTCCGTGTCATTGATCAGTACATGGTGCACGTGCACCGAGGGCTCGACGCTTGCCTTGACGATCACGACCGCGCGCCGCTCGAGCGCATACGCGCCTTCTTCGAGAAGACGTCGCACAGCTATCGCGAAGAAGGCTACATGGGGTGTCTTCTCGGTGGCCTCGGTCAGGAACTCTCAGGCGTGAATGCCATTTTTCGCCACAAGATCGAAGGGTGCTTCTCGGAGATCGCTTCGCGAACCGCGTTGTGCCTCAGCGAGGCACAGGCTCGTGGCGATATCCCCGCCGACGCCGACGTTCAGGGCATGGCGAGCCTGCTCGTGGATTGCTGGGAAGGTGCCGCCTTGCGGAGCAGGTTACGTGGGGACGGCGTGCCGCTCACGACGATGCTCGACTTCTATTTCAGCGCGGCCACCGCGCGCGTCAGGCTGTCCGGAACGCCTGGCAGCGCTCCTTGAACTCCCCCCGCTACACCCCCGCCCCCCTTCACCACCCCCGCCCACTTCCGCGCCACCTCAGCCGCCCGCGCCACCACCCCCTCGATGCGGGCACTCACCATGCGAATACGATAGCGCGGGTGGAGTTGCCGTAGCTCGGTTCACGTGAGCGCCACCGCCGGCTCCAGCGATACAGCCACGTGCTCCTGCACCCGCCCCGTGCGCTCGAGTTTCCCCCACCCAGGCGCCCGTCCGCGCAGCGCCGCGCGCATCGCCTTCACCAGCGCGAGGTACAGGACCTGTCGATAGGCCACGCGTTGCAGCGGGACGAGCGCCGCGTGCGCGACCCTCTCCCCCGGCTCGAAGGCGAGACCCAGGAGCGCGGTCACGGTATCGATGAGCAGAAAGAGGCCGTACAGCGCCAGCACGGGCGCCGCGTGCCCCCACGCGGCATGGGTGCCGAGTGCTGGCGCCTCGAGCGCAAACCGACCGAGCGTCGCCAGCAGCGCCAGGTCGGCAGCCGGTGCCAGCAACGGGAAGAAGAGCTGGAACAGCAGGATGTTCGGCAGCCCGATCATCCCCAGCGCCCCCGCGTCGCGGCGCAGCAAGGCGTCGCGATGCTTCCACGCGCACTGCAGCGTGCCAAAGCTCCATCGAAAGCGCTGGGTCAACAGGGCTCCCAGCGTCTCCGGCGCCTCGGTGCGGGCGATGGCGCGGTCGGCCAACGCGATGCGATGACCGTGGCGCAGGAGCGTGAGCGTGAGATCCTGGTCCTCAGACATCGTGTCGCGCTGAAAGCCGCCGACCGCCTGAATGGCCGACCGGCGCCAGGCGCCGATCGCCCCCGGCACCACCGTGATGCAGTTCAGCGTCACGAAGGCGCGCCGGTCGAGGTTCTGGCTCGTCACGTACTCCACCGCCTGCCAGCGCGTGACCAGGTTCACGCGATTGCCAACCTTGGCATTGCCGGCGACCGCCCCCACCCGCACATCGGCGAGCGGGCGCACCAGGTGCAGGATCGCATCGGGATCCAGCAACGTGTCGGCATCGATCACGACGATGACATCACCCTGCGCCTCGGCGATGCCGTAGTTGAGGGCGGCGGCCTTCCCGCCGTTCGGTTGGCGCAGCACCCGCAGGCGCGCATCGCTCGAGGCGTGACGGGCGTGGTCGCTGGTGTCGTCGGTCGAGCCATCGTCGATGATGAGCAGCTCGAGCGAGGGATACTGCTGGGCGAGCACCGAGCGAATCGTCCGCGCGATGATCTCGCCTTCGTTGTACGCAGGGACGAGCACCGACACTGGCGGGCGATAGCTGGCATCGCGCCCGCGGCGGGCGTAGCGCGGGATGAACCGTTGCGCCGCCGCCAGCCCGCCAATCAGGATCAGTCGCAGGAGCCCCATCACCAGGGCGACGGCAAAGACGGTGACCAGCACCGCTTCGCCGGCGTTCGCCAGCCGCAACGCCACGAGCAGCAGGGCGCGATGCGGCGCCTCGCTGGCCGGCGCCACCGTCATCCCCTCGCTCAGCGGCACGTTGAGGAGCTGGGCCACGGTCGACAGCTCATAGCCCGCAGCGCGCAACGAGTCGACCAGCGGACCGACGGCCGCAACCGTCGGCGACCGATCCCCACCCGCGTCGTGCAGCAGGATGATGCGCCCGGCCCCCCGCCGCACACCGCGCATGGCCGTCGCCACGATGGCCTGCGCGTCGGTCTCGAACCAGTCCTTCGTGTCCACCTCCAGCCCCGCGACCCGGTAACCGAGCGCTCCGGCCACCGCCATCGGCCGCAGGCTCTCCTCGGTCGCCGGACGCGCATCGCCGATGTACGGCGGACGAAACAGCAGGGGACGACGACCGGTCACCGCCTCGATCACCTGACCGGTGGCGGCCAGCTCCCGGCGAATGGCCGCGTCGCTCAACCCCGACAGGTCGGCATGACTCCACGAGTGATTGCCGATCTCGTGTCCCTCGTCGGCCAGCCGGCGCGCCAGGGCCGGCAGGTGTTGCACCTGTCGGCCAACCACGAAGAAGCTGCCGACCGCGCCGTGCGCCTCGAGCGAATCGAGGATCAAGGCGGTGAAGTCGGGATCGGGGCCGTCATCGAACGTCAGCGCCACGCGCGTGGCATGCGCCCCCCCGCGCGACACGACGTAGCCACCCGGCGGGCGGGCCAGCATCTCGGCCACGATGAAGCCGGCGGTATCCATGGTCAGTGTGCGCTCACCCGTGCCATGGTACGCCTCCACCGCCAGCACCTCGCCCTCGCCGGTGGTCACGGCGACGCCGTTATCGGGGAGCCTGCGCAGCGAATCTACGCTCCCCCGCATCCCGCCCCGCTCCAGCACTCGCCAGAGCGTCGCATCGTCACTCCCCAAGCGCCAGAATGCCACACCGGCCGCTCCCGTCGCCAACGATGCGCGCGTCTGGTTCCAGGCGGTGACCGCGTCGAGGTACCAGACGCTGTGGGTCACCCCGTTCGCATCGCGCCACTCGGCCGACGGATTGCGCGTCGCGGTGCCGAAGGCGGGGCCGCCAACGGCGCCGCGCCCCAGCGCCATCGCCTCACTCACGCTGACCGTCATCCCTTCGGGGCGGTCAGAGCGCCAGTGATAACCGTACTGCCCCAACCCCACGAGCAGCTTGTGCGCGGGCACCTCACTCGTCACCGCGTCGAGCGTTGCCGCGAACCACGGCGCACTCGCCACCGGGCCGGGGGCATTGTCGGCCGAATGCTCGTCGTAGAGCATCGGGATGAGGTAGTCCACCGCTTCGCCATAGAGTCGCAGCGGATAGCCGTCGCCCTCGCTGACCGGGACGGCGACCGAGAGCACGACGCCGTCAGAAGCGAGCGCCGCGCGCAGCTCGCCGAGGAAGGCCAGCACCTGGGGGTGCGCATCGGGCGGGACCAGCTCGAAGTCGATCGTGATGCCCTGCAGTCCGTGCGTGCGTACAGCAGCCGTCAGCTGCATCACGGCGTGCTGTCGCCGCGCCGGCGTGGCGACCACCGTCGACACCAGCGCCGAATCGAAGCCGGTGCGCCCGTAGTTGGTCAGCATGAGGTGCACCGCCACCGCTCGGCGCCGGGCGTCGGCGAGCAGGTCGGGATCGAGCGCGATGCTGATCTCGTCCGTCGCCGCGCGTCCCAGGAATGCCCCCTCCACGATGACCCAGTCGAGCTGGTCGCCCACGCGTCGCAGGGCGGCGCGGCTCCCCGCATCCCACTGCACGGCGAACGCGGCGACGATCGGATCGGCCACCGGAGCTCCCCCCTGGCGCGGCAGCGGCATCGGGGGGCAGCGCCGCAGTCGCGCCGAGCCGGCCGGCGTCACGTCGCATTCCTGCGGGCGGGCGGGGTGCGACGAGGCCGCCGCGGCGCCGGGTGTCGCCGCGAGGGGGAGGGGATCGCCGACCGACGGTTGCAGCACGCCGATCGCGACCGCCCCAACGAGCAGGAGGGCCAGGGAAACCGAGGCGACAACCATCGCGCGCACGCGACGACCGCGCCGGCCGGAGGGATCGTGAAAGACGAGGGGGGAGGACACAAGGAGAGAATCGGCCGCGAGGCGCCGATACTCAAACTGTTACGCCCCGTTGCGGATGTGTCCGCGCCCGCGTATCCGTGTGTCATCGCTGGGTGGTCCCCGCCCGACCTCCAATCGCCCCCATGGATAGACGCGTCTTCGTGCGACACGCCGCTGGCGTCCTGTCGGCACTGACGATGGGGACGCTGACCGGGAGCTGCGCGCCGGCCCCTGCGTTGGACGAGTCGACGCTGCTGCCGCACCACCTGAGCCGGTCGCTGGGCGCCGACGCGGTGCGGGGCATCGGACGCGAATACCTCGCGCTGACGCCGCGCGAATCCGAGGCATCGACGTTGCGCGCCGCCCTCGCGGCGAGCGCACGACGCCACGATCGCCGAACAGGGGTGTCCTCGCGTTCGCTCGACGCCCTCGTGGCGGCCGACTTCGATGCCGGCCGCACCGTGCTCGTCGACGGCTGGCTGCTCGCCGTGAGCGAGGCGCGACAGTGCGCGCTCGTGGTCCTGACGGCAGTCTAGGCGCAGCGTAGCCGCCAGCGACCCACGACGCGACACATGCATACGGACGCACGGGAACTTCCCCACGGCCATGTACTCGAGGGCGACGTGTGCATCGTCGGCGCGGGGGCGGCCGGCATCACGCTGGCGCAGGCGCTCATTGGCGCGTCGTCACGCGTGATCCTGCTCGAGGGCGGCGGCTTCGATCTCGAGGTGGCCATGCAGGGGCTCTATCGCGGGGAGATCGTCGGGCGTCCGTACTATCCGCTCGAGGCGGCGCGACTGCACTACTTCGGCGGCACCACCGGGCACTGGGGTGGCTACTGCGCACCGCTCGACCCCATCGACTTCGAACGACGCGACTGGGTGCCGCACAGCGGGTGGCCGATCACGCGCGCCGACCTCGATCCGTTCTATGCCCGCGCGCACCCGCTGCTCGACCTGGGGCCGTACGCCTATGACGTGCCCTATTGGCGCCGCGACGATCCGCGCCGCGAGTCGCTGCCGATCGTTGGCGAGCGGGTGGAGGACAAGCTCTGGCAGTTCAGCGCGCCGACGCGCTTCGGCAGCAAGTTCCGTGAGCCGATCGTACGCGCGCCCAACGTGCACCTGTACACGCACGCCAACGTGGTGGAGGTCGAGGCCAATGCCGACGTCACCGCCATCGACGCCGTGCGCGTGCGCCACTTCGATGGACGTGAACAGCGCGTGCGGGCCAGGCACTTCGTGCTGGCCTGCAGCACGATGCAGAACGTGCGCCTCCTGCTGGCGTCGAATGCCCGCGCCGCGGCAGGGCTGGGCAATGCGCACGACCTCGTCGGCCGCTACTTCATGGACCACCTCGAGATGCCGGGCGGGTCGGCCGTCCTGCTCGCCCCGCAGTCCATGCACCTGTACGGATTCGACTTCGGCATCACCAAGGTCCGGGCCGAACTGAGGTTGAGCGACCGCCGCCAGCGTGAGCTGTCGGTGCTCAACGCGACCGTGGCCTTCGAGGCGCCCCCCGAGTCGGGCGAAGCCGCGAGCACCTTCGAGGCGATGCCTCCCGACGAGATCGAGCGCTTTCGTCGCGAGACCCCGGACAGCCTCACCGCCGACATGCGCGGCGACGCGGTGAACTACGACGCCGGGAGCATCGCCAGTCGCCCGCGCTTTTCGCTGCCCATCCGCCAGGAGCAGTCCCCCAACCCGGCGTCCCGCGTGACGCTGGGACGCTCGCGTGACGCGTTAGGATTGCCCCAGCCCCGGTTCGACTGGCAGCTCACCGCCCTCGACCGGCGCACCATGCGCGCCACCTACCTCGCCATCGGACAGGAACTGGGACGCTCTGGTGCGGGGCGGGTGCAGCTGCGCGACTGGCTGCGCCCCGACGACGACACATGGCCGGCCATGGTGAGCGGCGGATGGCACGACATCGGCGCCACCCGCATGCACGCCGACCCGCGCCAGGGGGTTGTCGATGCGCACTGCCGCGTGCATGGGTTGGCCAATTTGCATCTGGCGGGGGCGGGGGTGTTTACCACCTCGGGGGCCGCCAATCCGACGCTCACGATCGTGGCGCTTGCCTTGCGGTTGGCCGATCGGTTGCGGTTGGGCGCGGGCTGAAAGACAGGCGTCCGGCGCCCGCGCGGCGCCGTCGCAGCGACGACCGGCGCGATCTACTTGTCCCCCTCCCCCTCCGCCCTCGCCCCCCGCACCTCCCCCGCCCACTGTCGCGCCACCTCCGCCGCTCGCGCCACCACCCCCTCGATGCGCTCGCTCTCCAGCGGGGCCGTCACGCCATCCAGAGTGCGCGAGATCTCCACCGTTGCCCCGCGCTCGTCGAACGCCAGCACCACCTTCTCCTTGGCCAGCGCCGGCGACGACGCCCCTGCTCCCTCCCGCACCATCTCGCCCTCGCGCTCGTAGTACCGGAGCTGCGGGCCGACGAAGTAATAGCGGGCCGCCGATCGCCCACGATCGCCCTGGTCCAGCACCTCCCGGACCAGCCGCAGCGTATCACCCGCGGCGTACCCGATCAGCGACGCCGACGCGTCACCCATCTCGCTCTGCCAACTCGTCACGGTGAGCGTTGGCCGAAGCCGGTCGACCTCGATCGCCAGCTCCCGGGCCTCGTCGCCCGGCGATCGCGACGCGCCCCCCGCTTCCGGTGCCGCCTCTCCCGGTTGGCAGGCGAGCGAAAGACACAGCAGGATCGGTATGGCAGCGATTCGGGGGAGGTGGAGTGCTGGCACGGTCGGGCGTCGGAGCAGGAGAAGGAGCCGCGACGCACATCGTGGCGGCCATGTCCTGCAACGATGCACTCCGGCCGCACACGATGGAAGCGCGACGTGCGGTCGCCTCACCCCCCGCCGGAGGCCTTCGGCGAGGTACATCCGGTGGTGCGCCGAGTGTCGGCCAACGAGAGGATCGTCCACTTGGCGTCATCACCACGCACCAGCAGGAAATGATCGACCCCGCAGTGCGACAGCTTCTCGCCGGCATAGAACGCATAATCGACCCACACCGAGGCCAGCGCCCCATCGATCTCGACCTTCTCGTTCCAGACGCGCTCGTCCCAGACCGGCGTGTGCGGCGTTCCCACCGACTTCACGAATCCATCAGCCGTCGCACCCACGTTGAGCCGCAACGCGCCATCCGGTCCGCGTGCGACCGTCATCATGCGCAGCTGCGGGTGAAACACGCTGCGCACCATGCCTGAGTCGCCGGCACGCATGCCGTCGAAAAGGCGATGGATCACGGCCATCACCTGCCGCACGTCGGCCGAGGCGCCTTGGGGCGCAGTGTTCCCGACCTGCGCGTACAGCGGCGCGGATGGTAGGGTGAACAACACTGCGCCCAGCAGCAGCGTCGGTATCGAGGCCCGCCGCAAGCGGGCGGACGTCAGCAATGTCTTGCGCATGGAGACGAGTGCTCTGCGTGAGGAAGTCGACCCTCCGCCGTCGCTCCGAACGCGACCGCGGGAGCGCTAGCTAGCGCCCCCGAATCCCGTCCCGAACCGATGCCGGCGCCAGCTCGTCCAGCTCCTGATCCGAAACGGGAACCGAGATGCGGACCGTCGGCGACACCGCGGTAATCGCCAGCCGGGCAGCGGACGCCAGCAGCGGGACCCCGAGTCCTCCACCCACGAGGACCAGGTTGGCCGCCAGCAGCCGACCGGTCCACCGGTTGACGAGGGTTCTATCCCGGGTCAGGAAGACGGCGGCAACGGCAGCCCCGTTCACGAGGACGAATCCCCAGGCCGCAAGCGTAAACACCCGCGATCCAGTGCGTGCCAGCCAGTCGAGCAGCGCGGTCTCCATCTGCCTTCCTCCATCGCCGGGGGCGGTCGACCGTTGCTGGGCTTGGGGAGCGACGGCGAGCCATCCATCGAGCTGTCCCGCTACGCTACCACTTACCAACCGATTGCGCGAGGGGACCGCCCCGTGGCCGCCTTGATCCGCTTCTTCGCCTCGCGCGCGGACTCACCGGCAAATCGCACCGAGGCCTCGAGCGACGCGAAGTGCACGTTGCCGGTCACCACGATCAGCGGCGCGCCGGGTGGGAGCGGCACGCTGGGATCCGGCGTGAACTCCACCGACCCGGCAAACGGGTCCGCGTCCACTTCCACCCGCACCCCCGACGGAAAGAAGATCTCGACCGAGCCGAGCAGGATGAACAGCTCGATTTCCGACCGGCCTTCGGGAATGCGCGCCTCCCGCAGGTCTACCTCGCAACTGCCCAGGATGCAGGCAATGCGGAACCGGCGCGGCATCTCCCAGTTCCCCACGCGCTTCTGCCCACTGAAGAACGAGGTCATCCCCCCGCGTTCGCGCACCTCGCTCGCGGGGAGCACCTCGTGGCGCACGACGTGAATTTGCGGCGTGTTAGACATGGGCAGCCCGGACAGGACAGTTACTGGTTCTCGGCTCCGACCCCAACCCGCGAGCCACGTTCGTCATGCGATCGGCGGGCGCGCCGCGAAGCTGTTGAGCACCGTCTCGAGCGCGCCCGCATCCGGGACGGTCCCCTGCGCCAGTCGCGCATTGCCCCCTCCCTTCCCCCCAACCTCGGCGAGGGCCGGCTTGAGCACACGCCCCGCATCGATCCCGCTGTCGTCCGACGCAGCGACGAGAATGGCCGGCGGCGTCGCGACCACCGCGGCGAAGGTTGCCTTGGGGAGCGCGCAGAACGCGAGCGCGAACGCTCGCGACTCGTCGGCCTTGCCGGTCGGGCGCCGCTGCACCAGGCGCCGCAGGCCGGCCGCGTCTGGTACGATGCCAGCGTACGCGTCACGGGCCCGGGTCGCGCTCACCTCGTCGAGCAGGCGCCGGCGCTCATTCTCCAGCGCCCGGAGCTGCTCACCCTGCGCCGGGACCAGTGTGCTCAACTCGTCGATGCTGCACGACATGCCCTGGGCCATGGCCGACAACGTCTCGAAGTCGGCACGCGCTCGGGCAACCGCTCGCCCCCCGCACAGGAACTCCACCCGGGTGGACTTCCGCACGCGCTCGACGCGGCGCAGCACGATCGCCCCGATCTCCCCCGTGGCGCGCACATGCGTTCCCCCGCACGCGCTCCGGTCCAGCCCCTCGATCTCCACGATGCGCAGCATCCCGCCACGATCCGACGGCTTCCGCAGCCCGGTGGCCGTCTCCGCCTGCTCGAAGCGCACCGACACCGGCCGGTGCTCGCACACGATGGCATTCGCCAGCCGTTCGATCTCCCGCAGCACCGCTGGTGAGATGGATTCCGTGGATAGGTCCAGGGTGGAGCTGTCCGGACCGAAGTGCACGCTCTGCGTCTCCCACCCGTGGGTATCGGCGCACAGCGCCGACAACAGGTGCTGCCCGGTGTGCTGCTGCATGTGATCCCAGCGCCGAGTCCAGTCGATCACCCCCTTGACCACCCCCTCGGCGACCTCCCCCTCCAACGGCCGCGCGAGGAGGTGCGCCACCCGCGCGTCCTCGTCGATCACGTCGACGACCTCCACACCCCCGAGCGTGCCCCGGTCGTGCGGCTGGCCACCCGATGTCGGATAGAACGCCGACTGGTCGAGATAGACCCGGCGCCCGTCCTCGGCGCGCTCGATCACCCGGGCGTCAAAGCGCGTTCGGAAGGCATCCGCGTAGTACAGTCGCTCCGTCATCGCACCCACTCAGTTTGTGGACGGCGGGGCCGGCGATTCGCCGGCTCGGCAGCGCACGCAGATGCTCGACGCCCCGAAGGCGAGCAGGAGCTTGATGACCAGCGAGCCATGCAGGTGCTTGGAGCAGAGAATGCGTCGACACTTCGTGCAGACGCCGCCCGTGTTCACGGCGAATGGCACGCCGCACTCGTCGCACTCGGTGTTGAAGATCGACTTCTGGAAGATCGGCACGGCGCGTGGAGGATGGGGGACGTGGGGGAATCTAGGCGACGTCGTCCCAGCTCACGACGTCTCCCACCCGGATCGTCCCTCCCTCGATGACCTGGCCGAACGCTCCGCCGCCCCAGTTGGGAAACATCTCGGCGCGCAGCCCGGGCAGCGCCTCGTCCATGCGTTCGCACGGCTTGGTCTCACCGCGGATGGCGATCCGGCAGTCGCCAATGCGCAGGATGCGCCCGCGCGCTCCCGCGAGTTGGCACCCCTGCAGCATGACGTTGGCCCGACGACGCGCCGGGTCGAGCGCTCCGTCGAGCGCAGACATGTGCTTCGCCCAGACCTCGGCCTCGAGCAGGGTGACCTGCCGCTGGCCGCCGCGGTCGGCGTTGCCGACGATTCCTTTCTCGTCGAGCACGGCCTCAGTGACCGCGTCCATGGGACCGAGCTTGGCGCGCTTGATCCAGATGCTGGCGAGCACGCCGGTCGATGTGGTGTCGGGAACGTTAGGCATCGGCGCAGGAAGGCTGGCTGATGGATGCGGCATCGATTCGGCATCGATACGGCGCCGCTGGGGGCGTCCCGAAAAGTACCGCGCGTACCGGCACGCGCACGCGTGCTCTCGTCGGCGGGTGGCTCGGTTCAGAGCTCGGGGAGAAACCAGGCCCGGGGGCCGGCAAAGTCGAGGATGAGTGCCCCTCCCTCGCCAATCATGAAGTGGGCGACCGTCTCGTGGTCGGTGACTGGGCTCTGGGTATGCAGCTGGTCACCCTCCACCCGGTACCACAATGCGAGCACCTGACGATGGTCGCCCGACTCGAAGCCGTAGAGCAGGCGCCCGCCCTGCTGAAACTCCATGCTGACGCCCGGGGCGAAATCGAGCGCGGCGTCGGCACGCAGGAGGCGCCAGCGCCCGAGCAGGGGTGACTCGTCAGGCGCGGTCATGGCGCACGGGCGAGGTCTCCGTGCGCCGGCACCCGGTGGGCCCTACTTCTTCTGGGCGTCCTTGAGCCACTTCACGGCGGCCTTGAACGCCTTCTCCTTGCCGCCATGTCCCGCGTCGCCAAAGAACGCCCGGTGCTTCGGACGCCATGCTCCTTCCTTGGTGCGGTGGTAGCCGACCCGCACGAAGAAGCCGTGGGTGCGCGTGGACTCCTGATCGATACGGCTGATCCCGGGCACGGTCGCGATGCCACCCTTCTTCTTCGCCGCCGGCTTCCGGGCAGCGGACTTGGCCGCCGCCTTTCCCGCAGGCTTGCTTGCAGGCTTGCCGGCAGTCTTGGCCGACTTCGCGGTCGACTTGGACTTCGACGCCGACTTCGACTTGGAGGCGGCCGACTTGGCCGGCGACTTCCGGGCAGCGGCCTTCCGGGGTGCTTTCTTCGCGGCCATGTGGATCTCGGGCTGGGTTGCCAGCGCCTGACGAGCGCCGGTCAACGACACGTGGGGGAGGGGGATGGACCGATGCGAACGACACGCGTCGGTCGGCAGGCGCGCCTAGTATACAACGTTTGGGACGAATTCGCGCCCCCAAGCCGGCGGCCGCGTAAGGCAAGACTACCGTTAGGCCTTCACGGTCACAAACTCCCGAGTTCCAGAAGGCCCGCCAGGGGTGCCTGACGCGCGGTGCCTGACGCGCGGTGCCTGACGCGCGGTGCCTGACGCGTAGTGCCTCACGCGCAGTGCCTCACGCGCAGTGCCTCACGCGCAGTGCCTGACGAGGGAACGGGATGAACGGTGCGTACGAGGGGAGTGGCCGCGGACTGCAAACGCTGGCAACTGCGCTATAGGGTCCCGCGGGGGGGGCGCCCGTCCTCGGGGAGGTTCGGAGCGGACCGCCGCCGCCCGCCGCCTCACGGCGTCCCGTCAGTACCAGCTCCAGAGGAAAAACCACGCGTACAGGGCGACCGTCCACCCGCCGAGCAGGAGACCTCCGCGCCAGGCCCTCCACCCCCGCACCCCGTGCTCGCCCGACCACCACAGCGCTCCGAGCGGGACGGCGACCAGCAGCAGCGCACAGAGCACACCCCAAACACCGCCCAGCAGCGGCGTTAGGGCTGCGTCCATCGCCAGGTACGCCCCGGCGCCGAGCAGTGCGGCTGGCCCCAGCGCGCGGCGCGCGCGCCGTTGGGACGGGGGCGTCCGGTCGAAGGCACATCGTCGAGGGGAGGGGCGCATGCCTCGTGTACGCCGCAGAGCGCCGCCCGGATGGGTCCCAGCTCGCTGCCGTGTCAGCCCGGAACGCCGCCGCCCGCCAGCGGCACCCCCTCCACCGGATATCCCAGGCGCGCGCCGTACCACCCGTACGCTAGCCCGGCGACCACGTCGTACGTCGCGTGCACCGCGATGGCCGCCGCAAGGCCCCCGGTCTGCCACACGAAGGCCTGGAATACGAGGGCCACGCCGGTCAGGATCGCCGAGGCGCGCCCCCCTTGCACCAGGTGCGCCGCCCCGAACACGACCGCGGCGACGATCGCCGCCGACAGCGGACTGCCAAGGACGCGCTGCAGGAGCGCGAACAGGACACAACGATACGCCACCTCCTCGCCGATGCCTGCGGCGAGCGAGACGCCCACCCACAACACACGCTCGCCCCGCGTGCGCGGCATGGTGAAATAGGCGATCCGATCCCGCCGACGCACCGCGGCTCGCCACATCGGTCGCCCGGCCGCGATGAGCCCCACCGTCAGCAGCACCGCCATGACGGCCGCGCCGCTGGGGCGCGTTACTGCCCACGGAATCGCGATCGACTCTCGACCGGCAACCCACACCGCCAGGCCCAGCAACAACACCTGCTGCCCGATGACAGAAAACAGGAACAGTGGGCGAGGCGGCAGCGCCTGCCGGCCGATCTCGCGGGCGCTGTACCCCGCCCCCGACGGCACCGCGAGCCCGACCACGAGCAGGTAGCCCCACCCCTCGATCCCGACCGCGTCAGCCAACGCAGCGGGACGTGTGTGTCGTCACTGCTGGAATCGCTCCCGAAACCGCTGGAACCCCTTCTGTATGTCGCCCGCCAGCTCGCGGGTGGCGTCGCCGAGGTCGTCCAGCACCTTGCCGTCGCCGTCCTTGTCGAACGACGCGACCTTCGCCTTGAGCTCGGCCATCTTTTCGTCGAGCTGGGCGTCGAGCTTCGTCAGTTCATCCTTCGCGTCGGCCTTGGCCAGGTGCAGCTTCACGCGCAGCTCGTCCCGCTCGCGCTGCAGGTCGGCCATCATCGCACTGGCCTTGTCGCTCCATTCACTCATCATGTCCTCATTGTGTAGGGTGTGCGTCGCGCCTGCATTCAGGGAGTGTGCGGCACCGGCGTGACGCGTACTGCCGTGCCGTAGCACAGGACTTCGGTCACGCCGCTCATGATCTCCGTCCCGTCGTACCGGACACACAGGACGGCGTTCGCGCCCAGCTCCTCGGCATGGGCAATCATCTGGGCGAAGGCGTCACTGCGCGTGCGCTCGCACAAGGCAGTCATCAGCGTGATGTTACCGCCAACCAGCGTCTGCAGCCCCGCGCCGATCGTGCCGAACAACGATCGGGAGCGCACCACGATCCCGCGCACGACGCCCAGCGTCTCGTCGATGCGGTATCCGTCCAGCGTCATCGCCATCGTCACCATCGACGCCTTCATCGTCCCTCGCTCGTGTGGGTGGAACCGAGCGGGGCGCCCCCTTTCGATGGCGCCCCTGAACTCCTGCGACCCGTACGATCGCGGCCCGGGATTCGTGTCGAGGCTCGCGCCGAGATGCATACCGGCAGTCCCGTCCACGACAGTGCCGGCGGCGAGTTGGCGCCCCGCGCCGACATTCGGTCGTGCACCACGCGCAGGATCGCCCGCTAGAACCGGAACCCGAAGAGCGCCGAGATCAGCGACCGCTCCCGGTGCTGCAGCACTTCGGCGTCACCCGCCCCCTGCAAGCGATGCATGCGCGCCTCGACAAACGGACGATAGCGAGCCCCCGCGTAGTCGACGCCCACGCCACCGTGCACGCCGAGCGCGACCCCCGCAGTTCCGGTCTGCTCGTACGCCCCGCCGCCAGCGAGCAGGTACGGTGCAAAATCGCGCACCTCGCGCCGGTAGAAGAGCCCGCCCACGGCAGCCATCGTGCGCGTCGACTGCCCGCCGAACACCAGGTCACCCACCGACAACGCCCGCGAGGGCGTCTGCGAGTACAGCAGGTCCACCCGGACCCCGAACCCCGAAGTGCGCGGTCCCAGCTCCGCCGAGGCCTGCACCTGACCGCCGATGGTGCCGTCGCGAGGCAACGACATCCCGCCCGCGACACGATAGTCTTGCGCGGCCGCCGGGACGGCGAGGCACAGTGCCGTCGCCAATACCGTCAGCCGCACGTGCCGCCGCCCGCCCGCAGAATCAATGCGCATCGTACTACCTCCTCGCCTCGGGTGATCCGGTGCCGCAGCCCGCCGGCCCCGCCATCTCAGTATGCTCGATCTCCAGTCGGGAGGCAACGCGACGTCGCCGGGCGCCAGGACCGTCCGTCGCTACGGCCGCAGGTGCATCGCAGCCAGCAGTTCCTTGACCAGCTTGGCACAGACGGTCGCCGTCACCGTGTCCAGGTCGCGGCGCGGGTTGTACTCCACGAGATCGGCGCCAACAATCGGCTGCTCGATCCCCTGTACCAGTCCCACCACCTCCCGAACGGTCATCCCGCCCGGCTCCCGGTGCGACACACCGGGGGCGTACGCAGGGTCGAGCACATCCACGTCCAGCGACACGTACACCGGATGGCGCAGGGTGAATCGCTCCCCCGCCGTCCATCGTCGCATGTCGATCACCTCAACCCCGAACCGGTCAGCCTGCTCACGCTGGTGCCGCGTCATGGCCCGGACGCCGACCTGCACCAGCTGGTCGGCCAACCCCGCCTCCATGATGCGGGCGAACGGGCAGGCGTGCGAGTGAGAGTCCCCCTCGAACTCGTGGTACAGGTCGTTGTGCGCGTCGAGGTGCAGGATGGTCAGGCGCGGGTGATGCCGGCGCACCGCGCACACCACCGGATACGTGATCGAATGGTCGCCGCCGAGCACGAACGGCCGACGCCCCTGCGAGAGGAGCGTCTCCACCCCGCGCTCGATCGCCTCCCGTGGCGCATCGCCCAGCGACACGTCGCCGGCATCGTCCCAGACAGCGCCTCGCACAACCTCGACCAGCCCCTCGCTCCACGCGTTCGACGCCGGCGATTCCAGCTCCCGACGAATCGCCGCCGGCGCCTCCGCCGGACCGCGCAGGAACGACGAGCTGGCGTCGTAACAGGCGCCGAGCAGCGTCGGCACGCCGGTGCCCGTCATTCGTACAGGGCGTCGAGGTCGGCAGCGGCCAGCTCCACGAAGTACCCCGCCAAGCGTTCGGCCGCATCCTTCACGAAGCGTTCGCCGGTGGCCGCGGTCGACTCGGCCGGGTTCCCGACCCCGGTATCGGACGTGACGCTGGGCCAGTCGCGCTGTGCCCACGCCCACCCCTCACGCAGCGCGGCAATGCGGAAGCGCCGGGCCTCCCCGGCCCCCGCCTCATCCAGCCCCCGCACCTGCGTCGGGGCCAGGTGCATCATCACGCTCGTTTCCAGCGCCCCGGCGTGGTCGCCCGGTTCACGGAAATAGCGCCCCGCGTCCAGCACGGTCCACCAGTTCACGTACGACAGGAACAGCGGCGTGTGCGGTTGCAGCTCGCGGAGGATCGGCTTGAAGTCGTTGCCCCCATGCCCGTTCACCACCACCAGCTTTCGCGCCCCGTGCGGCTCGATGGCCCGCAGCACATCGCGCAGCACGACCAGCTGGGTGGACGGATTGAGGTTCACGCAGTAGGGCACCGCCAGCTGCCCGGTGTTCACCCCGAACGGAATCGCCGGCAGCACCACCACGCGAGCACCCCGATCCCAGGCGATGCCGGCCGCGGCAATCGCGACCTCGCTGGCTTCCACCACGTCCGTGGCGTACGGCAGGTGCGTGTTGTGGGCCTCCGTGGCCCCCCACGGGAGGACCACCACCTCGTATCGCGCGTCGCGGACCGTCGGCCACGTCGACTCGGCAAGGACCCACGGTCTCGTCGTCATGCGTCAAGTGTCACACGCGGCGGCGTCGGGCGCCAGAGCGCCGTTAGGCAGGCGCGGAGAACAGAGGACGCGTCAGTCGACGCGAAGGATCGAGACGCGTGGCGCACGCAGCAGGACCGGGGGACCGCCAGAACCCGACACCGCGGCGACAACATCGATCGAGTCACCGGCCGCCCAGCGAGGTCCATCGCGCACGACGAACTCCACCGTGCGGGCGTTATCCCCGCGGGGCTGCTCCTCGCGGGCCGCCACCTGCACAACCTCCGTGCCGCGCACCAAGTACACCCCGTCCACTGCCACGGCGCCGGGTACCCCGACCGAATCGACCGCCTGCAAGCGCAGGATGGCGATGAGGGGATCGCCGACATCGCCGACGATCGGCTGGAACGACCGCCACGCCTCGACCTCGAGCAGCAGCGTCACCGGCCCGGCACTGACCCGCGTGGCGGCGGCGCGCAGCTCGTCAGCGCCACGCATCGCCGATTCCCCCGATGGGGCAGGCGCGCAGGCCCCCAACAGAAGCGCCGCGGCCGCGATCAGGGCGCGCACCCGGCACCCCGTCAGTGGCTGGCGAAGACTTTCGTCGTCCCCGACTTCGTGAAGGCGACGACGTCGTACTTGTCCGCGCGCCGGCCTGGCACCTCCATCCCGGGGCTCCCCACCGGCATGCCCGGGACCGCGATTCCCGCGATGGCCGGTTTCTCCTTCAAGAGGCGCTCGATGTCGGCCGCCGGGACATGCCCCTCGACCACGTACCCGTTCACGATCGCGGTGTGACAGGACGCGAGCCGAGGACCGACCCCGAGCCGAGTCTTGCGCTGCTGGAGCTCCTCGTCGGAGATGTCGAACACCTCGGCCTGAAACCCGGCGGCGCGCACATGGTCGACCCAGGCCTTGCAGCAGCCGCAGGTCGGCGACTTGTACACCTGGATGACCGTCTTGGCAGAAACGTCGCGCGCCGCCACCGCGACGCTCGACGAGTCGTCTCGCGCGGCCGACGCCCCCGCGACGGTGAACAGCAAGGCGAACGAGGCGAGGAGAACGGTCGAGGTGCGCTTCATCAGGGAGCGTGGGATGCGGGGATCGCGTGACGTCTGGCGCATGGACCTGCCAGACCTGCCAGCATCGGCGGGGCGCCCTCGGTGGGACGCCCTTGGACCCTAGCCGAGCTTCGCACGGGGCGCAACCCATCGGGCGCGCCGCCCGCCGACGGATCGGCCGGTCAGCGACGTGACTCGTTGTACAGTACGGTCGCCCCGACCCCAGGGAGCGCCACAACCACTGCCCCCAGGGTCCAGCACAGCACGTCGCAGGCACGACGGTCGGCGTCGTAGCGCCAGTTGCCGACGCGCACCAGCCCGGCCGCCGCGAGCATACCTAACGCCGACCCGCCGAGCGTGGTCGCGAGCATGAGTGCGAGCACTCGGCGTCCGCCATCACTCCTGCCCATCGGATACCTCCGCCGGCGCTACGCCCTGCATGGCCGCGCCATTCACCAGGATGCGCACGTTGTTGCTGGTCGAGTCCACCGGGACGAGAAAGAAGTAGGTGGTCTGAGGGGGATACCGCGTACAGAGCCCGCGGATCTTCTCCCCGTCGCCAAAGGTGACGTCGACCAGATGGCTCCCTCGTAGCCGAGGGTCGACCGGCTCGATCTCCTGCCCTTCGACATGCTTCGGGTCGCCATCCAGCGACTTCACGAAGAAGAGCGCCTTGAGCTCATCCAGCCGCACCTGCGTCATCGCGCCTTCGCCCTCCCGCAGGTGGCAGATGGGGCGGTTGGGTGACACATCCAGGCTGCTCCCCTTGAGCACGCGTCCGTCGAGGTAGCGCGCGATCACCTTGTTGGCCATTGCGGTATTGCTCCCGGCGCGTGGGAAATACCGGGCGTCTGACGGTGCCCGACAATTCCGCCAAGTTATGCGCAACCCCCAGAGGGAACAGGGGATCGCGATCATCCTCACACTGCTCAGGTGAGATCCTTCCGGTAGCGCACCAGGTCGGCGCGATAGCCGGCCTGCTCGTACACCCTCCGCGCGCGTCCATTGCCCTCGAACACGCTCAGCGTGAGGCGATCGAACCCCTCGGCCCGCCCCCACGCGTCGGCCGCCGCGAGCAAGACGCGCCCCACCCCACGCCCTTCGGCCTCCTGCACCACCGCCAGCACCCCGACATGGCCGTGTCGCAGCCCGGTGAAGTAGTCGTGCTTCGTCTCGAGAAAGAGCACACCCAGCACCCGGTCCAGCGCGTCGACGGCGACGTGCAGCGCGCCACCCTCGGGCAGTTGCTCGAACGCCTCGGCCATGACCCGGCTCTCTCCGGCCGCCACGCTCCCGGCCGGCACATTCTCCGGCAGTCCGAACGCTTCCAGTCGCGGCATGAGGGCAAGCACTGCGTCCCGATCGGCGGGCCGGGCGGGGCGCACCGACACGTCTCCCGGGGGCGACAGAGGCGGCGGCGAGTCGATTCGAGCAGACATGGAACCGGCGGTCGTGGGTTTACGTAGGGACACGCACCGGCGAATCGGCGCGAGAGGCATTCGACTCTGGCTCGCGATGGCTCGCCCGATGCGATTCACTGCGCGCGGAACTCCCCGCCGCGATGTTACCCGTTCAAAAGGCGCAGGCGCTCATGGAAGAGATCAAGGTCGCGGGCGGCAACCTCAAGGCCAAGCTCAACGAGTTGATCCGCGAAGGAAACATCCGCCGTATCGTCATCCGGAACCCCAAGGGGCGTACGCTGCTCGACCTCCCGCTGGCCGCGGGCGTCGCCGGCGCCGTGCTCCTCCCCTTCTGGGCAGCCGTCGGCACGCTCGCCGCCCTCGCCACCGACTACACGATCGGCGTGGAGCGCGACCCGGGTGTGACGGTGCAGAAGCCGGACTGAGCCGACCGGTTGACTCAGGCGGGCACGCCCTGTCGCAGGGTGTTCAGGCGTTCCTCGACCAACGTGACCAGCTCTCCCATCGCGGCCTCGTCAAAGATCAGCCGGGCGCCGGCTGCGGCATAGATCTCGGGCAGGGCGCGAGTGCCACCGAGCGCCAGCGCCTGCTTGTACCGTTGCAGCGTCCCGACGGGGTCACGCTGCGCATCGCGCCACAGCTGCAGCGCCCCCAGCTGCGCGAGCCCGTATTCGATGTAGTAGAACGGGAGCTCGAAAATGTGCAGCTGCCGGTACCACCGTGCCACGCGCTCGTCGTCGAGCCCCGACCAGTCGACCCCCCGCTCGAAGCGCGCGCGCACCTGCAGCCACGCCGCATCGCGCGCCGCCGCGTCGTGTCCCTCGCCGCTGGTGTAGATCCACCGCTGGAAGGCATCGACGCTGGCAATATGCACGAGGCTCATCAGCACGTCCTCGAGCTGCTCGATCTCCACCGCCCGCGCCTCGCTGGGTGTGTAATAGCCCACCGGCTGTTCGAGATACGGCGTGGCGAGCAGCTCCATGCTCATCGAGGCCAGTTCGGCCGCCTCGTGCCCGGTCCCGCGCTGCCAGATCAACGGCTGCGGGTGTGAGGCAAAGTCGTGGAACGAATGCCCCGCCTCGTGCACCAGCGTGTTCACATCATCGGGGACGCCGACGGCGTTCATGAAGATGAACGGCTTCCCTCGCCAAGGCAGCCTGGTGCAGTAGCCGCCGGGGGCCTTGCCGGGGCGGCTCCCGAGGTCGAGCAGCCCCTCGCTGGCCATGGTCCGGAACTGGGCGCCGAGCTCCGGGTCGAGCGCATCGAAGATCCGCTGGGCCGGTTCCACGAAGCCGGCGTTGTCGCGAAAGGGGCGCACGGGGCGCTCGCTCTCCAGCTGCACCAGCGTGTCCCACGGACGCAGGGCGTCCAGGCCTAACGCGGCGCGCCGGTGGAGCATCGACCGTTCCACCGCGGGCACGGCCGTGGCCTCGACCGCCGCATGGAAGCGGGCACAGTCGTCCGGGGTGTAGTCGAAGCGGTGCTTGGCGCGGAACGCGTACTCCATGAAGTTCGGGAATCCCGCATTGCCGGCGATGCGCTGGCGCAGCGCGAACATCGTGTCGAACAGCGCCGCCAGCTCCTCGCGCCGGGACAGGTACGCCTCGGCACCGAGCCTGAAGGCGCGCTCGCGCACCGCGCGATCCCGTTCCTTGAGATGTGGCTGCAACTGCGGAATGGTCACGCGCGCGCCGTCCCACTCGGCATCGAGTCCGCCCGTGACCTTCTGGTACGCCGCCACGTGCCCCTCGAGCTCGGAGAACAGCGGGACGTTCTGCTCGCGGAAGATCTCGATGTCGGTGCGAAACTCCTTGATGACCTCCGCCATGTCGTCGCGCGTCCACCCGAGGTCGACGAGGCGCTTGGCCAACCGCACCCCCTGCTCCCCGACCTTGGGGAAGATCTCCGATGACCACCGCAGGTTGGCGGCCTCCTTGGCCTCGTCGGCGGTGTCGCAGGTGTACGCGATCATCGCCAGGGTCCCGGCCTCGTCCACCACCGCGGTCAGGCGCGACCAGTCCTGCAACCAGTCCTCGACCGTCTCCCCTGTCAGCGGAACCGTCGCCAACGCCTCGAAGTACGGCGCCAGGTCGTCCCACGTCGCATCGACCAGGGACTGGGGAGAATCAGGAAGGGCAAGCGTCACGGCGGGCGGCTCCTGGAATGGGCGAGGCGCCGCTCCCCCCCGACGTTCGGGAGGGAGCGGCGCCATCAAGTTACCCTCGGCCCGCTCGGCAGGGCCAGTCCGACCGGGTCGCCTAACGCCGGCCGGCGTCTCCCGTCACGGCTTGGCCGGGGGCAGGATGACCGCGTCGAGCACATGGATCACGCCGTTCGTGGCCTTGACGTCGGCCGTGACGACGTTCGCCTGGTTGATCATGACGCCGTTGCTCATCGCCATGATCTTGATGTCGGCGCCATTCACGGTCTTGGCGCTCGTCAGCTTCGAGGCCTGGGCCGCGGTCACTTCGCCCGCCACCACGTGGTACAGCAGGATCGCCTTGAGCTGGTCCGGGTTGGCCAGGAGCTTGTCCAGGGTGCCGGCCGGAAGCTTGGCGAAGGCCGCATCGGTCGGGGCGAAGACGGTGAACGGTCCCGTCCCCTTCAGCGTGGCGATGAGGTCGGTCTTCTCCAGCGCGGTGGCGAGCGTCTTGAATGACCCGGCGGCAACCGCGGTCTCCACGATGTCCTTGTCCTGCGCCTGCGCCGACGTCGGCGCCACAGCGACCGCGGCCGCAACCAGCGCGACAGCAATGATTCGATGCATGATGTCCGTCTCCTTCAAGGTGGGTTCACGTCGGCAGCTCGCCAACGCGAGACGCCAACGTTGGGGCGAACGGGCCCCGATGGCGCCATGGTTCCCACGAAGGTGCGACAAATGTTCTCGGAACTTTCGAGCGAGGCCGTCGCGTTTCTCGGCGAAAGTCGCTACCAACAGTTAGATGCCGGCACCGATCGGACTCCGGTCCGGACTCCGACTCGGACCCGGGTTCAATCGGGCGGTTTCGCACCGAGGTGCCCGTGCTGTTCCAGGCGCGTGTGCAGGCGAGCCAGCGCCCGCGGAATCTCCGCCAGCAGCCGCGGCACGTCAGCCGACGCCGCCACCTCCGACGTCTCCGCCGCCAGCCCCGCCATCGCCTCGGTCAGCGGATCCT
Source organism: Gemmatimonadota bacterium (assembly GCA_016704465.1). Taxonomy (GTDB): domain Bacteria; phylum Gemmatimonadota; class Gemmatimonadetes; order Gemmatimonadales; family Gemmatimonadaceae; genus SCN-70-22. The sequence goes on from JADJAD010000001.1 coordinate 665,875, forward strand.
CGGCACGCATCGCCGGAAGGAGCCGCTCGTACTGGCGCAGGACCGTCTCCACGTCGGCGAACGCCATCGCCAGCAACCCCAGTTCGCGGCGGGCACCCTCCAGCGGCGGCACCCCATCGTCTCCCACATCGCCGCCCTCCAACGCCTGCGGGAATTTGCCGACGGATGAAGATGACGACGACGAGGCGGACGACGAGGCGTAGACCTCGACCATCGCCATCACGTCGCCCCCATCGCCAAAGACCGGGACGAGGCGTGCCTGAACCACGCTGCGGCTGCCATCCGGCAGGCGCACGTGGGCATCGCCCGACCATGGGGCGCGGCCGACCACCAACTCGGTCCATTCCTGTCGCGCACCATCACCCCGCACGAGCGTTCGCACCGACGACGCCTCCACCTCGGTGACCTCGGTACGATGCCGAGCCAGCAGGAGGAGCGCGGCGGCGTTGCAGTCACGCAGCCGCCCGTCGCTTCCCACGATCAGCACGGGCTCGGCGGCAACCTCGAGTGCCTGGCTCCGCAGGAATCCGACCGTCGCAAGGTTCGACGCGCTGGTGACCTCCGTCACCTCACGGACCGCCGCGGCCGAGGGCCGCGCCGTCCCGCGTCGTTTCTGCACGATCATGCCGAGCGCGATCCCCACCGCCGTAGCGGTGATCGCGACGCCCAGCAAGGTGATGACCGGGAGCATGGCAGGAATGAGCGCTGGTGACGGGACGTGCCGTTCGGAGGTCCCGGACGTCGTCACGCTAATAAGGAAGAGTCTCGCCCGTTCGCGCCACTTCTGCATGACGATCGACGCTCGACAGTGTAGCTGCGACCCGATCGGGCCGACACTAGAAAACGTGGAACCTCGCCCTCAGGCAATGACCGACATTCACCTCGTACGCCAGCCTGTGTTCGATCGCGCCGACACGGCGGTCGGCTACGAGCTGCGCTTTCGCGCCCCCGAAGGCGACGACGGCGATCCGTTTGCGCGCAGCTACCTGAGCGGATCGTTCGAGTTCGTGCGCGCCGGGCTCCCGGCCTATGTTCGGGCCACCCGCGAACAACTGCTCGAGCGCATCTTCGACGCGCCCGAGGCAGATTCCCTCGTCGTCCTCCTCCCTCCGGACCTGCCGGCAGAACCGGAGGTGTTGGAGGCCGTGGCCGACCTGTCCAAGCGCGGCGTGACCGTCGTGCTGGACGAGTTCGAACTCCCGCGCGTCGCGGGGGCGCCGATCCTGTCCTACCTGGCGCTCGCCAACGCGGTGCGCATCGACCTGCGCACCCAGGATCCCGCCGCACTCGCGCCGCTGGTCGCCGCGCTCAAGCGGCAGGGCAAGCGCGCCATCGCCGACCACGTGCTCGACCTCAAGCTCTATCAGGCCTGCGCCACGCTCGGCTTCGACGAATTCCAGGGGCCACACTTCTCGCGCCCAGAGCCGCTGCCATCGGCCGAGCTTCCCGGCTCAACGGCGGCTGCCCTGCGACTGCTCGCCCTCGCCCGCAATCCAGACACCCCCGAGCGTGATCTGGAGCAGGTCATCTCGTCCGACCCCGGTATCACTTTCCAGCTGCTTCGCATCGTGAACTCCGCCGCCCTCGGCGGGCGCGGCATCACGTCCATCGGCCACGCGCTGCGCATGGTCGGGCGCACCAACGTGGTGCGCTGGCTGGCCCTCGCCTCGGCGACCGCGCGCACCGGCAAGCGCGGCACCGACGACGAACTCGTCCGGCAGGCGGTCCAGCGGGCGCACTTCTGCGAAAAGCTGGCGACCCCGCAGACCAGGCTCGACAAGGGAACGCTCTTCCTGATCGGCCTCTTCTCCCTGCTCGACGCCGTCTTCCGGATGCCGATGCACGAAGTGCTGGATCGCGTGAAGCTCGACGACGACGTGCGCGCAGCGCTGCTCGATCGCACCGGTCCGTTCTCAGGCCCGCTGCTGGTGGTGGAGTCGTACTAACTCGGGCTCTGGGAATCGGCCGCCGACGCTGCCTCGCAGATCACCTTCGACCCCGCGGAACTGCCGGGCGTGTATCAGGAGGCGATCCAGCAGGCCTCCGAGCACATGCCGGGGAAGTCGGCGGCGGTGGCGAAGGCGAGCTAGGGAGCGGACGGACCGACAAGGAAGCCGATCGCTACACGCAGCACCCGACGAGCCGATGCGCGAGCCTCCCCGCATCGGCTCGCCTGCTATTCGTACCTGAGCGCCTCGATCGGATCCAACCCCGCCGCACGCGACGCCGGAAACAACCCGAACAGGATCCCGGTCAGCGAGCTGGCGACGAACGAGACGACGATGGCCATCGGCTGTACCGTGGCCTGCAGCGGCGTGGCGCTGCTGATCCCCATCGCCACGAGCCAGCCGAAGACCAGCCCGACCACCGCACCTATCGCGGTCAGCGTGGCCGCCTCGATCAGGAACTGCCAGAGGATCACGCCTCTCGTCGCCCCGAGCGCCTTGCGCACGCCGATCTCCCGCGTGCGCTCGGTCACCGAGATCATCATGATCGCCACGACGCCGACGCCGCCGACGATCAGGCCGATCCCCGAGAGCACGATCATCACCAGGAAGAAGATCCCGGTGACCTTGCCCCACGTCTCGAACAGTTTGTCCTGGGTGATGACGGCGAAGTTGTCCACGGCGCCCGGGCGCAGCCCTCGTCCACCGCGAATGGTGGCGACCACGTCATCGATCGCCTCGTCGCGCGAGACTCCCGCCACCGGCTTCACGGTGAAGTCGATCCAGTCGATCCACAGGTTGAGGTAGCGACGCCCCGTCGAGAACGGGACGTAGGCCCGCGGGCTGGGCTCGCTCAGGAAGTCACCCCCGCCCTGGTAGATCCCGACCACCTGAAACGGGGACTTGTTCAGCAGGAGGACCTTCCCGAGCGGGTCGAGTCCATTGAACAGGCGCTCGACCGCCTTCTCGTTGATCACGACCACGCGGGCGCCGTTGGTCTCTTCGGCCCTCGTGAAGTTGCGCCCCTGCACGATGTCGCCGCCGGTGACCTCGATCCAGTTGGCGCTATGCGCGGAGATGCGCATGCTGGAGAGCACGCGGTCCATGTACTTGGCCGGCGCCGAGGTTCCGGTGTTGATCGTGATGTCCTCGATCGTCGGCAGGCGCCCGATGGCCGCGGCTTCCGTCAGGCGCAAAGGCGGGTTGCGGCGCCACTTGCAGCTGTCGTCGTCCGCGTCGCTGCACCCCTCGAGCGAGATGGGGAACCGGTTGACGAAGAAGGTGGTCGGACCAGCCTTCTCGAACTCCTGGGCGACGCTGTTGTTGATCCCCTGGATGGCGGCCGACATCACCACCACCACGAACACCCCGATGGCGATCCCGAGGATCGTCAGGGCTGCGCGCACGCGGTTGGCCCGCAACGCATCGAGCGCCATGAGGATCCCCTCGAACAGCGCGGTGACCCGATCACGCAGTCGCATCGCTCACTCCTGCCGCAGCGCGGCGACCGGGTCGAGCCGCGACGCACGGCTGGCCGGATAGACGCCGGAAATGATGCCGACGCCGGCGCCCACCGTCACACCGAGCACGACCGACCACGCGGCCACACTGGCCGGAAGGGGCGTGAGCGCCGAGATCAGCTTGGCCAGGCCGAAGCCGGCCGCGATGCCGATGCCGGCGCCGATGATCGACAACGTGGTCGATTCAGCGATGAACTGCGACAGGATGTCGCGGCGCTTGGCGCCCAGCGCCTTGCGCACGCCGATCTCGCGGGTGCGCTCGGCCACCGCCACCAGCATGATGTTCATGATCACGATCGCGCCGACGAGCAGTCCGATCGCCGGGAGGGCGATGCCGGCCAGCACGAGATAGCCCTGGATCTTGTTCCAGAATGCCAGCGCTGCGTCGGCCGTCTGCAGCGAAAAATCGTCGGGGGTCCCCGGGCGCAGCTTGTGTCGGACGCGCATGACCTGGCGCACCTGCTCCATGACCGACACCATCTGCTGATCCGAGTTCGACTGGATCGTGATCCCGTCGATGACCTTGAAGCGGTTCACCAACCGATGGGCCGGCGTGGCGTACGGGACAACCGCGAACTTGTCCATCGAGATGCCGAACGCGCTCCCCTGCTTCTCGGCCACGCCGATGACCGTGTACGGCAGGTTGGCAATGCGCAACTCACGCCCGATCGGCGAGACTCCGGGAAAGAAGTGGTTCTTCGCCTCCTCCCCGATCACGACCACGGGCGTGCCTAACGCGTACTCCTGCAGTGTGGGGAGCCGCCCCTCCTGCACCCCCATGTTCCGGATCTCGAACCACTGTCCCTCGACACACTGCACCATCAGGCTGCGCGGGCTGGCGTAGCGCGACTGCACGTTGAGCGTGCCGGTTCCATCGTACGTCCAACGCACGTCGGGGGGGAGCGCGGCGATCACCGGCGCCACATCATCCTCCGTGATGCGGGGACGGGTACGCCAGGACCGCCACTCCGACTCGTCCACGTCGCCGATGTTGATGTTGGGCTGGCGACGCACGTCGAAGGCGTTCTTGGCGATGAGCTTGCCGACCAGGTCGTCCTCGAGGTACCGCCCCATCCCGTCGACGATCGACACGACGGCAATGAGGAAGGTGACGCCGATGGCGACCCCCAGCAGGGTGAAGAAGCTCTTCAGCTTTTGCGCGCGAATCTGGGCCAGGGCCAGGCGAATGGCTTCGAAGACGGACATGACCGCTCGTACGGCGCCAGCCGGAACCGGGTTTCGCGAATGGCTGACGACCCGCCGACGCCTCGGCGCCTTTTAGAGTCGCGTTACTTGTAGAGCCAGTATGGCCGTGTGGCAGCCTTGAACGTCACCGACTCGCGTTCGAGGATCGGGAGCAGCGCTTCGATGCCCCCTTCCTTTTCCACGGCGGCGCGCAGGCGTGTCGAACCGAACAGGCGGTCGATCGACTGCTGGCGCCACTGGAAGTCCTTGGGGTGGCGCTTGTAGATCGCGCGCAGCATGTGCAGGCCAACCTGGATCGGGACCACCTGCTCACGATCGCTCACCACCACCATCAGCACCGGCACCTTCAGGCCCCCGTGCTTGTAGCCGGCCTCCACCTGCTGCGACGTGGAGTCGAAGACCACGCCGGGGAGCTTGAGGGCGTTGAGTTCGGCGGCGATCGCGCCGGCATCCGTGAGGTACGGCGCGCCCGCCATCTGGAAGGGCATCTCCATCCCGCGCCCCTCGTTCAGGTTCGTCCCCTCGAACATCACCGTCCCGGGATAGAGCAGCGCCGCGTCGGCCGAGCGGATGTTGGGTGACGGGTTGATCCATCCCAGCCCCGTGTCGCTCCACCACATGTCGCGCCGGTAGCCCTGCATCGGCACCACCGTGATGTCGGCTTTGAGCTGTCCCGTGCCCACCAGGTACGTGGCCAGTTCGCCCACCGTCAGTCCGTAGCGCAGCGCCACCGGGTACCACCCCACGAACGAGCGGTACTTCGCGTCCAATATCCCGCCGTCCACACGATCGGCCCGGATGGGGTTCGGGCGGTCAAGGACGATGAACTTCTTTCCCTTCGCCGCCTCGGCGCTCAGCGTCATGGTCCACTCGTACGTGTAGACCCGCGCCCCCACGTCCTGGATGTCGTACAGGAGCACATCGACATTCTCGAGCATCTTGGGCGTCGGCACGCGCGTCTCGCCGTATAGCGAGTACACCGTCACGCCGGTCGCCGAGTCCACGAAGGTGGCGACGTGGTCGCCCGCGCGGGCGACGCCGCGAATGCCGTGCTCCGGGCCATACAGCGCGGTCAGCTTCACCCCAGGCGTCCCGTGCAAAATGTCCACGCTGCTCTTTCCCGCGGGTCCGACGCCAGTGTGGTTCGTGATCAACCCGACGCGCTTCCCCCTGATCAGGTGCAGGGAGTCGGACACGAGCACCTCGATTCCGGTGCGCACGCGCGACTGGGCATGACTCGCGGTCAGCGGCAGGGCCGACAGTCCGAGGGCGAGCAGCGGTACGGTGCGGCGCAGGACGCGCGATCGGGTCATGGGAGGTCGTGTGAGTTGGAGTGAAACGACTGGAACAGATGATACCCCGCTCACCGCGAGGAGTCATCAGGTGCCTACGCGCCCGCTGGCCTCTCCGCTGCCGGCCTCGCCCCGAACGGGGCATCTGCCAGATCCGTCACGAGGGAGCCGGCCCGAATCCCCGCACTCTGCGTTCCGTAGGCACGTCAGGCGTGCCGCTCGCCCCGAAGGGCTTGCCCTTACCCCCCCCGGTCCGATCTTTCCCCGATGGCCACCGGACCCAAGCGCACCCCCTGGCAGCGACTCCGTCGATTCATCGTGGTGGCTGCACTCGCTGTGATCGTGGGGCCGTTCGTGCTGGTGCTCCCGCTCAACCTCGTGCAGCCGGTCACTACCGCCGTGATGCTGCGTCGCTTCGTGCAGCGTGCCGCCGACGGCAAGAAGCCGTACTACCCGCGCCGCGACGTCGTCTCGCACGAAGACATCTCGGCGAATCTCCATCGGGCCGTGCTCGCCTCGGAGGACGACCGCTTCTACCTGCACAGCGGCTTCGACTTCGAGGAGATCGAGAACGCCCTCGAACGCGCCAAGCGCGGGCGGCGACTGCGCGGCGCGTCGACCATCACCCAGCAGGTCGCCAAGAACCTCTTCCTGTGGGAGGGGCGCAGCTACGTACGGAAGGGACTGGAGGCGTGGTTCACCATCGTCCTCGAACTCTGTCTCTCCAAGGACCGCATCCTCGACCTGTACCTGAATCTGGCCGAGTGGGGCGACGGCGTGTTCGGCGCCGAGATGGCCGCCCGCACACACTACAAGAAATCGGCGAAGAGCCTCACTCGCGACGAGGCTGCGCGACTGGCGGCGGTGCTGCCGTCTCCTCGGCGATGGTCGCCCAACGGTTCGGTGGCGAGGGGGCGGGCGGCGGGAATTCTCGCGCGCATGCGATATGCCGCGCCGAGGGAGGCGGAAAGGAGCGGAAGGTGAACGGCGCGAACTTCCGGCGCCCGTCAGAGCGCCGGATGGCGGCGATGCCACCCGGCAGCGTCCTGATAGGCCTTCGCGACGGCAAGTAGCTCGGCCTCGTGGTACGGACGCGCCAGGAAGGTCACGTTCGTCGGCTGCCCCTTGGCGTTGAATCCGTTCGGCACGGAGACGCACGGATAACCACAGAGATTGGCGACGCTGAAGTGCGTGAGAATGGGGCCAGGAGGGGGAGCAGGGGGCGGCGTCGTGCCCGGCGCCGCGGGAGCGGGGCGCGGGGCACGCATGTCGATGTAGGGAGCGACCCAGACGTCGAAAGGGGCGGTGGCATCGGCGAACTGCTGCATGATGAGCCCGCGCACGCGCTGAGCCTGCAGGTACTCGATCGCCGGCACGAAGTGACCGCGATGGAAGCCCGCCCCCCGCCCCGGTGTCGTCAGGCGCGCCTCGCCGCCGCTCCGGGCGAACTCGTCGAAGGCTGTCGCCGACTCGACGCCGAGTATCGCGCTAGTGACGCGCAGCATCGGGAGATCGGGGAGCGAAAAGGGGACGAGGGAGAGGCCGAGCGCGCGCAGCTGCGCGAGTGCCGCCGCGTCGTTCGTCTGCAGGACCGCGTCGCGTCCCTGCTCGGCGAAGGCATTCTCGAGGTAACCGATGCGGAGCGCGTGGATTTCGCGCGTCGCATCCCAGTTCAATGGGTAGTCGACGACACTGAAGTCGCGGCCGTCAGGTCGCGCGATGGCCCGCAGCACGAGGGCGCAGTCGTCGACCGTCCGACACAGCGGGCCGACGCGGTCCTGGCTCCACGACAGCGTCATGACACCGGCCCGCGACACGCGCCCGTACGTCGGCCGCAGCCCGGTGGCGCCGCAGATGCTCGCCGGGCTCAGGATCGAGCCGCTGGTCTCGGTGCCGATCCCGAACGCGACCCCGCCCCCCGCCGTCGCCGACGCTGGCCCCGCCGACGAGCCGCTCGAGCCCTCGTTAGGGTCCCACGGACTGTTGGTCCGTCCGCCGAACCACTGGTCGCCGCCGGCAAGCTCGCCAGTCGTGAGCTTGGCGATCAGGACCGCCCCCGCTTCGCGCAGCAGCTCCACCACGCCGGCATCCTCGTCGATCTGCTGCTCCTTGAACGCTCCCGACCCCCACGTCGTCGGGTAACCCTTCACCGCGATGATGTCCTTCGCCCCCCACGGGATGCCGTGCAGCGGGCCTCTATAGCGTCCGGCAGCGATCTCCGTGTCGGCGCGGCGCGCCTGCTGCATCGCCAGCTCGTCGGTGAAGGTGACGACGCAGTTGAGCGTGGGGTTGATGCGGCGGAGACGCGCGAGGTACATCTCGGTCAGCTCCACGGAACGCACGCGACGGCTCCGCACGAGCTCCGCCAGCTGCACGAGTGGCCAGTAGGCGGCGTCTTCCAGTCGCGCGGGGCGTTGGGCCTGCGGCACCGTGGACGTTCGGACGGGGCGCGGTGTGCGGTCGACCGTCATCCCGGGGGTGAGCGGGCTGAAATGCAGGGTGAGGGGGACAGCGTTGCCGAGGGGGATCTCGCGCAGCTCCCGGTATCGCTCGACGTTCTGGGTGAGGCCGTCGATCATCGCGTCGAGCTGCTCATCGGTGAACGCGAGCCCTGCCACCGCCGCCGCTCCCTTGAGCATGTCGCGCGTGAGCTTGCCCTCCTGCTGCTCCGGTCGTTCCTGCGCCTTGGCCCACAGCACGCCGGGCAGGAGGGTCGAGGAGAGTCCGATGCTGCCGAAATATTCGAGCAGATGACGCCGGGTGACCGATGGGACCGATGACATGTGGGCGCTCCGTCGAGCGGTGAGCGAAGGCTGCGCGATGGGTTGGCGATTGATTCGGCGGCCGGCGATCGCGTCCTTTGCGATAGCGTCCTTAGTGACCGCTCCGCAGATACTGCCTGCAGGACGCGCAAGCGCCAGTCCCGATGTCGCGCACGCGCGTCCCTCCGTGCATCGATGGCCGGACTACAGCACCCGCACCACGTGGCTGTCGCCGGTCAGTCCCCCGCCGCCAGCGTCCGCCCCTCGTGTCCGTGCAAGCGCAGCACCGACGCGTCAGCATGGGAGTCCGGTGCAGAAATACGGCCGGCCGTAATGGGGATCACCCGCCCCGAACTCGTCGCACCGGATTCGGACGGCGCCAGCAGCCGTCCCAGCCACTCCTTCCCCGCCTTGACCGCGAGCCCCGCAACGTGCCCCAGCGCCGCGCCCACCACCGTCGCCATGTCCACCGGGCTGCTCCCTCCCTCGGTGGACACCGAGGCCATGATGCGCGACCGCATGCGCATCGCGATCGGTGACGCGAACATGATCGCGTTGAAGTGCGGGTCAAAACGCGTTCCCAGACCTTCGATCAGCGAGGCGGTCCGCGCGAAGTACACCATTTCGCTCGGTAGCCGGATCGGGAAATCGTACATGGTCGCCATGACCTGGTCGGCGAGCAGCTCGATGCGCTCCATCGTGGTCGTCTTCTCGTACGCGAGCTTCATCAACATGTCGGCCAGTTCGCGGATCTTCGCCATGTCGGCCCCCGGCTCCACGAAGCCCATCGATTCGAAGCCGGCAATCACGCCCTCGGTGTCGCGGCGGATGGCGGCGAACACCGTGGAGACCAGGTGCCATCGCATCTCGCGCGGGACCTCCACCACCATGCCGAAGTCGAGCAAGACGACCTTGCCGTCCGGCGCGACGAGCAGGTTTCCGGGATGCGGATCGGCGTGAAACAGGCCGTCAATCAGCATCATCTGCATGTACAGCTCCAGCACCGCGGACACGACACCGCGCGGATCGAACGGGGCATCGCCGGCGCGGGCGCTGACCTGGTCGATGCGCCCACCTTCCATGAACTCCAACCCCAGCACGCGCCGCGCGACCAAGGCGTCGATGACTCGTGGAACTGACACGCGCGGGTTGCCCCTGAAATTCTCCCGCACGCGCCGTGCGTACGTCGCCTCGAGCACGAAGTCCATCTCCTCACCAATCTTGCTCGAGTACTCCTCGATCACGGTGCGGGCGTTACGCAGGTGCGGATTGGGATAGCGACGGGCCAGCCACCGGGTGAGCGGCACGGCCACCGCCAGGTCCTTCGCCACGAGCGCTTCCACCCCCGGACGCAGGACCTTCACCACGATCTCTTCGCCCTGGTAACACGCTCGGTGGACCTGCCCCAGCGAGGCCGCAGCGATCGGGGTGTCGTCGAAGCGCTCAAACAGCGTGGCGATGGGTGACCCGAACGCCCGCTCGATCTCGGCGCGGATCTTCGGCGTGGGAACGGGCTTCACCTGGTCCTGCAGTGTGGACAGGCGCGAGACGTACGGCTCGGGGATCAGGTCGGCGCGCGCGGCAAAGATCTGCGCCATCTTGACGAACGTTGGGCCGAGCGCGGTGACCGTATTCACGAGGTACTGGGCGCGTCGCTCGTGGAAGCGACGAGTGCGAACCGCTGGCTCCCCCCACCAGATCCACCGCCGCACGTCGCGCAGGATGGAAATGAAGAGGGGAAAGAGACGACCCACGATGACGATGGCGCGCATGCACGATAAAGTAGCGTCGCGCGGGTCGGGGTTCCGTCGGCTAGTCCCGCAGAACCTCGATCGGATCCATTCGTGCCGCCCGCCGGGCGGGGAGAAGGCTCGCCGCTAGCGCCACGGCAAGCAGCAGGACGACCACCCCGCCATAAATCACCGGATCGCGCGGCGACGTCTCAAAGAGCAGATCGGCCACCCGCACGCTGACCACCCACGATAGGGCGATCCCAAGCGTGACGCCGGCAAGCGCCTGTCGCATCCCACTCCCCACGACGAGTCGGGCCACGTCTGCTCGGCTCGCCCCGAGCGCCATCCTGACACCGATCTCGTGTGAGCGCTGGGAGACGTCATGCGCAACCACGCTGTACAGTCCCAACGCCGCCACCACGAGCCCGAGCACGCCGAAGAGCGTGAACATGGTCGCGCCGAGTTTCCACGCTCGAAGCTGCTGCTCGAGAATCATCGATGCCGGGCGAACTTCGACGAATGGGAGCGTCGGCTCGGCGTCGAGTATCGCGCGCCGAACGTCCAGTTCGCCGACTCCACCCTCCAACGAGCGGCGCACCATCAACGCTCTCATGTTCGGCGACCACTGACCGATTGGAAGGTAGTATTGCGCCGGTGCGTCTTCGGTCATTTCGGTCATGCGCGCGTCCGGAACGACGCCCACGACGGTCATGCAGCCGTCAAACTCCTGAACTCCGAAACACTGACCGATCGGCTCGACGTTGGGCCACAGGACGGCCGCCATTCTCTCGTTCACAATGGCGACCGGCATGCTGCCCTTTCGGTCAGTATCCGAAAAATCGCGTCCTCGAATGACCGGAGTCTGTAGCGCCCGGAAATAGTCGGTCGAGATGCCGTTCAAGTACGGCCCTCCTCCCTTGATCGGCGGCAGAGTGTCACCGTTCAGGAGCACCGAGTACGTCCATTGCGATTCGAATGGAACGGTGACGCTCTGTGCGACGGCCACCACACCAGGAAGTCGGCGAACTCTCTCCTCCATTCGCAGCCAGTGCGCTTCGAACTCCTCGGGAGAGTTGACGGACTCGCCAAGCTCCGGCGTGGCAACTATCAGCTGCTCGGCAACGAATCCGAGGTCGGCGCTGGCAGCTCGCGCAAATGACCGAACGAACAGTCCGGCCCCGATCATCAGCACAACGGACAGGGTTCCCTGCAGGACGACGAGCATCGTGCGCGCGGAGTGTCGGCGCCCGCCACCCTCTCGGACTCCGGACTTGAGCGCGTCCAGGACGGTCGTACGGGACGCGACGAATGCCGGAAGTGACCCAGCGGTCAGCGCCGAGAGTAGAACAAGCAGCGCGACGAACACACCCTGCCGCGCGTCCACCACCTCCCCGTTCCACGGCATGTCCTTGAGCAGTGTGGCGCGCAGAAACGCGTCTCCCCATGTCGACAGCAGCACGGCGAGCACGCCACCGCTCACTCCAAGCAGGAGCGTCTCGGTGACCATGGCTCGCATCAGACGCGCCGGCGAGACGCCGAGCGCGAGGTGCACCGCCAGCTCACGCCGCCGACGCGTCGCGCGCGCCAGGAGCAGGTTGGCCACGTTCGCACAGGCGACCAGGAGCACGAGCAGCGTCACACCACCAAGCCAGAGTGCGATGCGGGCCGTGACCGCGCCGTCCGGTCGCTTGGCTCGCACGATGGACCCGGCCACGACGGTGACCGCCGAGTCTCCCTTCGCGTTGGCGCGACCGAAGTTCTGCAGGGCGCTGGTCATCGCATGCCCGGCCTGTGTCGGGGTCACGTCCGGCGCGCGACTGGCCACGATCTGCAGCCAACGATTGTTCACGTTGGTGCGCCATTTTGCCCCGATCCGCTCGTCGATCGCGGTTGGCATGGTGACAAACAGGTCGACCGGGCGAAGATCTGCTCCCACGAAGCCCGGCGGGGTAACGCCGATGATCGTGTATGTCTTCCGTCCAATCGGCACTGACTGACCGATCGAAAAGGCTGGGGAGCCGTAGTTGGCACTGGCATACTCGTGAGTCACGACGGCGGTCGGAACGGCCTCTGCCTCCCATTCGTCGGGGGCAAACAGTCGTCCTGTCCACGCCCGCACCCCGAGGATGGAGAACAGGTTGGGCGTCACGAAGCTCACCTCGAGCTTGCGGGCCGCGCCCCCGGTTCCAGAGGAAACAGACGTCACCCACCAAGCTCCGAGGTCGCCCATGGGCGCGAAGTCGCGCCGCATGCTCTCGTACGCGGGAAAGCTCTGGCTCGTATACGTCACCCGCCCGAATTTGGGGGACTCGCGCTGGAAATAGAGCAGGGAGAGCGAACCGTCATCGCGCACGTGCGGGGCCGGTTGCAGCAGCACCCGGTCGAGCACCCGAAACATCGTCGAATTGGCCCCGATCCCCAGCGCGAGCGTTACGGCTACTACCGCGGCGAAGCCCGGTTCGCGCCGCAGCGTGCGCGCGCTGCGCGCCAGGTCCTGCCACCAGCCGCGCCAGAAGTCGCCACGCAGTGTTCGACGCGCCCCTTGTCGGTCAAGCGTTCCCAGCGACTCGCGCACCCGCTCCACGTCGCCGAACCGCCGCTTCGCTTCGCGGCGAGCATCATCGGGCGACATGCCGGCCGAGACCAGGTCACGTTCGGTCGCTTCGAGGTGATAGGCGATCTCCGCGTCGACGTCGGCGCGTATGCTCCCCGCGCGCGCCGGCAAACGAATCAGGCGCCGTAGCCGTTCGGTGGGACGCATCCGTTGTCCCTTCGGTCAGGTCGCGCCGAGTACGCGCTGCACCGCGTTCACATACCGCGACCAGCGTTCCGTGCGCGCGCCGAATTCGGCGCGGCCGGCGGGGGTGAGCGTATAGAGCTTCACCCGCCGATTCTCATCGTTTACCCCCCACTCGGCGGCCAGCCAGCCGCGGTGCTCCATGCGATGGAGCGCCGTGTAGAGCGCCCCATCCTCGACCTGCAGCTCATTCACCGTGGTCTGACGTAGCCAGTGCGCGACCGCATACCCATGTCGCGGACCCCAGGTGAGCGCCTTGAGGATGAGGACATCGAGCGTGCCCTGGAGAAGATCGAGGCTCATGGACCGGTCGAGGATCGAGAGGCGACTGGACTAACATGAAATGTTGAGGGTAAGTATTCAGGCCCGACCGCCGCCCGTCAATAGTCAACGCGGCGGACGGCGGGCCGGCGCGAGAGAGGTGGAAGTCCGGCGAGGGCGAGGGGCCGGTGGTGGAGCACCGACTATCCGGACCAATTCCAGACTGCCCCGAAAAACAGAACAGGACCCCGTGGGGTCCTGTCTTCGACGCGGATCGGCGCGTTCGTGCGATGGCGTTCGACTAGAACTTGGGAAAGAGCGGCCGCCCCCACGGCACGAACCCCGCCACCGCAGCCAGGGCGAACCCCATGAAGATCGTCGCCGCCTGGAAGCGCGCCGAGTTGCTGGCCGCCTTTCGGATCCGCACCGCGCCGATATGCCCGAGGGCGATCGCGAACAGCATCACGACCACGTGCTCGACGGCGAAGTAGCGCACGGGCGCGTTCTTCATGGTCGCTCCCATGTCGCCGAGCGCGCCGCGAATGAGCGGGCTGACTCCGTAGAGGACGAGCCCGACGACGAACTGCAGCGAGAGGGTGTTCACGAACAGCTTGACCGCCCCGGCGTCGGCGTCGGTCCACACGGAGCGGGACAGCCATCCGCGCCACACGCGAAAGACGGCCCATACCCCCGCCGCCAAGACCAGCCACCTAACGATGTTGTGTGTTGCAAGCAGGGCGCTGTGCATGGCGGGGCGCAGAGGATGGAAGTCGAACCGGAGGCGGGCCCGACATGGCCCGAGCGTGCGTCAACCTACCTCGCGGGCCGACTCCCCTCCAGCGCAATTTCCAACTCGCCCCGCATTCCGAGGGTCGTCGCGAACCGGCGATCGGGCTACATTCGCCCGTCCCCTGACCCCTACCCGAGTCTGATGACTATGTCGTGGTCCCGACGCGCGGCGTTCGCCCTCGCCTTCCTGCTCGCGCTGCGCCCGCTGGGTGCGCAGCACGCCTTTGCCGACGCCAACGGGCGATACGACCCCGCCGTCCCGACTCCGCAGGCCGTGCTGGGCTATGCGCTCGGAGAGCGGTTCACCCCGCAGCGGCTCATCAACCGCTACATCGAGCGGGTCGCGGCCACCTCTCGTCGCGTGCGCGTGGACACCGTGGCCCGCTCGTTCGAGGGACGGGAGATGTTCCTGCTCACGATCACCAGCGAGGCCAACCACGCGCGCCTCGCCGACATCCAGGCCGACGCACGCCGCGTGGCCGACCCGCGCGGCGCCGCGCCCGGCGAGATGGACGCCGCCATTGGGCGACTCCCGGCCATCGTCTGGCTCGCGCACTCGGTGCATGGCGGTGAGGCCTCGGGCGTCGAGGCGGGGCTCGCCCTGCTCTACCAGTTGGCCGCCGGGACCGACGACGCCACCCGCACGGCGCTGGACAGCACGGTCGTGCTGATTGATCCCAGCCAGAATCCGGACGGGCGCGAACGGCACACGCACGACGTGGAGCGCGCCGGGAGCGCGCAGGGGCTCCCGACCGAACCCGGGGCGCTCAACAACAGCGGTTCGTGGCCCGGCCCGCGCACCTCGCACTACTACTTCGACCTCAATCGCGACTGGTTCATCCAGTCGCATCCCGAGTCGCGGGGGCGGGTGCAATCGTTCCTGAAGTGGTGGCCGCACGTCGCAGTCGACCTGCACGAGCAGGGATCGAGCGCCTCCTTCTACTTCGCCCCGCCGCGCGAGCCGGACAACAAGAACAATCCGGCACACCTTCCCAAGTGGTTCGACATCTTCGCCGCCGCGCATGGCGCCGACTTCGACACCCGCGGCTGGTCGTACTTCCGCCGCGAAGGCTACGACTCGTTCTATCCCGGCTACGGGGAGGGATGGCCCATGCTGACCGGGAGCGTGGGAATGCTCTTCGAGTCGGCGTCGTCGTCGGGCGGCGCGGTGCGACGCAGCGACGGGACGCTGCGCACGCTGCGACAGGCGGCGTGGGAGCATTACACCGCCGAGTGGGCGACCGTGCGCACCGCCGCCCGCCGCCGGGCAGAACTGGTGGGCGACTACGCGAAGTCGCGCGCCGACGCCATCGCGCGACACGCGCGTGGCCCGATGCGCGCCGTCGTGTTCTCGCGCGACGCGCAGGGACGCGCCGACTCGCTGGTGGTGAAGCTGCGGGACAACGGTATCGAGGTGTTGCGCCTGACGAACGACGTGACCCTCGCCGATGCGACCCCGTTCGGGGCGGGCGGCAGCGCCGCTTCCGCGCGCGTGAGCGCCGGGAGCTACGTCGTGGACTTTGCCCAGCCGCAGGGATACCTGGCCAAGGCGTTGCTCGAGCCCGACGCCGAGCTGGACTCGAACTTCGTCGCCATCGAACTGGCGATGCGCCGTGCGGGCGAGAGCGACCGGTTCTACGACATCACGGCCTGGTCACTCCCCCTCGCGTATCGGCTGCAGTCATGGTGGACGCGCAGCCTCCCCGCAGGGGCCGTCGCGTTCGGCGACCTGGCACGTCACGCGATGTCGCCCGCGGCGCGCGCCCGTTACGGCTACGCCTTCGAGCCCGGGAGCGAGTCCAGCGCGCGACTGCTCGCCTCGCTGCTCCGCGACTCGGTGCGCGTCTGGCATGCGCCCAAGTCGTTCTCCAGCGGCGGCGTGCGCTTTACCCAGGGCGCCTTCGTCGTCCGAGTCGCCCCGAATCGCGATGACGTGCACGATCTCGTCGCCGCGCTCGCGACCAGCGCCGGCGCGCGCGTCTACCCCATCGCCTCGGCGGGGGTCGACGAAGGGACCGACCTGGGGAGCAACTCGGTCGTCCCGATCATGCCGCCACGGGTCGCCCTGCTCGGCGGCTCGCCCGTCAGCGGCAACGCCTTCGGCTTCGCCTGGTATGCCCTCGACCAGCGCCTGGCGTATCCCACCACCCTGGTCGATGCCGGCTTCGTCGCGGGCGGCGGGCTCGACCGGTTTACGGTGCTCGTCGTGCCGTCCACTCCCGCCGCCGCGCTCGACCGTGCCCTGGGTGACGGCGGCAGGACGCGACTGACCGACTGGGTGCGAAACGGCGGCGTGCTCATCACGCTCGACGGCGCCACGGCGTGGGTCGCACAGGAGAAGGTCGGGCTCGTCCGCACCCGGGTACAGCGCGATTCTGTGCGCGCCGATTCCACCGGCGGTGCCCCGCTTCCGGCATCGCTCCCCGGCGTCCTGGCTCGCGCCACCTTCGACACGCTGTCACCGATCATGGCGGGCGTGGCGGCCGGGGACATTGCCGTCTTCGCCAATTCTGACCGCATCCTGTCCGTGCCGAAGGACCTGCGCGCCGGCGAGGCGGTCATTCGCTTTGCCCCGGAGAACCGGGTGCGGCTCGCGGGGTACTTCTGGCCCGAGATGCCCGCCAAGGTCGCGCTGTCGCCGTACCTCTGGACCGAGCGGGCCGGGCGCGGACGCGTGATCGCCTTTGCCCATGACCCGGTGTATCGCGACCTGTATCGCGGGCTGCTGCCCGTGTTCACCAATGCCGTCCTGCTGGGAGGGACCTTCTAGATGTCAGCCACCGGTCGCGCGCTGTGCATCCCGATGCTGGCCCTGGTCGGCGTTGCGCTCACCGTGCCCCTGCTCGCCGCACAGCCCCCTCGCCTGATCGTCAAGCTTCGCGCATCGCCGACGCAGGTCGCGCTCGACACCGTAGCCCTCGCGCGCGAGCAGGTCCCCGCCACCCCGGCGGAGACCTTCGCGGCGCTGCGCGCCGTGTACGAAGAACTCAAGATCCCGCGAACGGTCGATGACTCGGCCCACGGCCAGCTCGGCACGCTCCGCCTCGTGCGCACGTCCTCTCTCGCCGGCGAGCGCATGGCGGCCTACCTGAACTGCGGCTCGGGGATGACCGGGGCGTACGCCGACTCCTGGCGGATTACAATGGGCATCGCGTCGTTTGTGCGCACCGCCAGGGACGGATCGACGACGGTCGCCACCGGCTTTGTCGCACAGGCCGACGACATGGACGGGGCGTCGAAGGAGCCCATCATGTGCGGATCCACCGGCGTGCTCGAGACGCGCATCGCCTCGAGGGTCAAGGAGCGCATCGCGACCGGACGTTAGGGCGAGGACAGGCGCCGCATGTCGGCCACCAGGGCGTCGGCGGTGAGCGGATGGCCCACGAAGTCGCGCAAGACGTCCCGCGTGGGGCGCGAGCGGCCGAAGCGATAGAGATGGTCCGAGAGCCAGTCGTACATCTTCTTGTCCGGCCGATAGAACGGCCCTCGTTCCTGCCGCACGCGCGCACGCAGCTCGGCGGTCACCATGGCCCCGATCGCATAGTTCATCATGTAGCCCGGCGATTCGACCAGCTGGCCGCGCATGGCCCACCACCCCCACTCGGGATGCGGCAGGATGTGGAGATACTCGCTGGTGATCGCCGCCCACTCGGCGTTCGGATCGCGCACGGGATCGTCATGCAGTCGCAGCTCCAGCAGCGCCCACGCCACGTCCATCGCGATGGAGGCGTACTTGGCGCGCAGCGAGGCTGGGAGCGGTGCCGCCGCGCCGAGATAGCGCGCCTGCCACTCCGGCTCGTACGCCTCGAGCGCCAGCAGGTCCCCTAACGCCTCGGTGAAGGGGTCGCTGTCCGGCCAGTCGGCGAAGGCTGGGCGCGTGGCCACCGCGCTCACGTGGATCGCGTGCCCCGTCTCGTGCAGCAGCTCGACCAGGTTGTCGAATCCTCCCACGCGATAGGTCGCAAAGATCCACGCCTCGCTCTCGCCATAGTCGCCGCGCTGCTTGCGGGCCGCCTTGCCGAACTGGGTGAAGGCCACCGGCGTCTTGCCGTCGCGCGGCTCCAGGTCGTAACGAATGCCGAGCGTCGTCGGGTCAGCCCCCTGGTCGCGATAGAAGCGGTCGTTGATCTCGCGCAGCGCGGCCAGGTTGATGCGCGGCGAGAGC
Organism: Gemmatimonadota bacterium; assembly: GCA_016704465.1. Taxonomy (GTDB): domain Bacteria; phylum Gemmatimonadota; class Gemmatimonadetes; order Gemmatimonadales; family Gemmatimonadaceae; genus SCN-70-22. The sequence goes on from JADJAD010000001.1 coordinate 684,346, forward strand.
GTGCGGCTGGCGGCGCCGTTCTCATAGTACCAGTCCCACGGCTCGAGCGGGGTGGCCGGCGTGTGGTCGCGCCAGGCGCGCAGGATGCGCACCAGGGTGGAGTCCGTGCGGGCGGGGTCGAGCCCCAGCGAACGCGCCGCCGCGGTGACTGGAGAGCCCGTCGTCTTCCACTGCGCAGCGCTGAGCGGAAGGAGCGTACGATACGGCGAGCTCGCTGAGCCGTCGCCGGTTACGGACTGCCAGAGTGGTTGCAGGGAGAGAAAGAGGGCACGGCGCGCCGCACTCGACGGTTCGCTCCCGATGCGGCCGAGCACGGTGAGTCTGTCGGCCGTATCGGTCGGCGTGACTACCCGGCGGGCGGCCGCCCCGTAGCAGGCGTACATATGGGCCGTGAGCTGCTCGAGCGCGCTGTCGCCGTTCGCCAGCCGGGCTGGTACCTCGCCGCACCGGGTCGGGGTCAGCGTCGTCCCCTCTGCGCTCGGCGTCTCGACGGACGCCGACTCCCGCAAGTGCTGCAGCATGGCGGCGACCGCACGCTGGTCCTCCCCGCCCAATGCGGACCCGTCCAGCGCCTCCAGCCCCTCCGTCAGCCGCTCCCTGAGCGCCCGGTGTGCGCGGCGCATGTTGTCGAGGGAGACACCGCGCGAGGTTCGCTCCACCCCCTGTGCATCGGTGATGTAGATCTGGAAGTAGAGGTCGCGGGTATCGGCATATTGGCTTTCGAGGCGTCCCAACCGTTCGGAGACGGTTCCCCCAAGCGGCGGTACGGGGGACTGGATACAGGCGCCGACAAGGAGAATCGGGAGGTACGCGTGCAATGCCCGACGCACCCCTCGACGGCTCACGCTATTTTGCGACTGCCTCTCACGCTCACAGGTTGCGCTCATGCCGACGTACCGTGCTCAGTCGATGATTTCCGGTTCATCCTGACGGAACTCTACGATGCTTCGCAGCTCACTGCATACCAGGCGTACGCCGACATCTCGCCCGACCTCATGATGTCGATCGTGGAGGAAGCGGGAAAGTTCTGCGAGGAAGTCCTGGCCCCCATCAACGCCTCGGGCGATGCCGAGGGGTGTACGTGGGAGCAGGGCGTGGTGCGCACACCGTCGGGATTCAAGGAGGCGTTCAGGGCCTACGCCGACGGTGGATGGATCGGCCTCGCCTCCGATCCTGAACACGGCGGCCAAGGGCTCCCCTGACGCTGCGTTTTGTTGTGGACGAAATGGTCGTCGGGTCGAACCTGTCGTTCGCGATGTACCCGGGGCTGTCGCAGGGGCGATCGACGCGATCCACACCCACGGCAGCGAGGAGCAGAAGGCGTTTTACCTCCCGCGCCTCGCCAGCGGTGAGTGGACCGGGACCATGTGCCTGACGGAGGCGCACGCCGGGACCGACCTGGGGATCATCCGGACCAGGGCCCGGCCACTGGACGACGGCACCTATCGGGTCACCGGCCAGAAGATCTTCATCACCGCCGGGGAGCACGACCTGACGGCGAACATCTGCCACCTGGTGCTGGCCAAGCTGCCCGGGGCGGCTGAGGGGACGCGTGGGATCTCGATGTTCCTCGTCCCGAAGTTCGTCCCCAACACCGACGGCTCGTTAGGCGCGCGCAACGGCGTCACCTGCGGGTCGATCGAGCACAAGATGGGAATCAAGGGATCGGCCACCTGCGTGCTCAACTTCGACGAGGCCGTCGGCTACCTGGTCGGCGACGAGGGCAAGGGGATGCGGGCCATGTTCACGATGATGAACTCGGCACGACTCGGCGTGGGCATCCAGGGGTTGGGGCTGGCGACTGCGTCGTATCACAACGCCGTGACCTACGCCCGCGAGCGGCAGCAGGGGCGCTCGCTGTCCGGGGTGAAGAACCCCGAGGGTGAGGCCGACCCCATCATCGTGCACGCCGAGACGCGGCGCAGCCTGCTGGCCATGCGCGCCTTCATCGAGGGGGCGCGGGCGCTGTCCACGTGGACGGGGATGCTGATTGACCAGGAGCTGCTCGATCCCGACGCGGCCAAGCGTGCCGAGGCGGCCGACCTGGTCGCCCTGCTCACCCCGATCATCAAGGCGCTGTTCACCGACCTTGGCTTCTGAGAGCACCAACATCGGGCTGCAGCTCTACGGTGGGCACGGCTACATCCGGGAGTGGGGATGGAGCAGTTCGTGCGCGACGCGCGCATCGGGCAGATCTACGAAGGGACCAACCATATCCAGGCCCTCGACCTGGTCGGCCGCAAACTCGCCGAGGGCGATGGACGACCGGTGCGCCGCTTTGCCGAAGTGGTTGCCGCTGAGCTGCAGGCCTCGGGCGAGCTCCCCGCACTGGCCATGCACGTGCAGGCGCTGGCCGATGCGATCGGGGCGCTGCGGCGCGCCACCGCGTGGCTGGCCGGGCAGGCGACGGGCAACGCCGACGAACTGGGCGCGGCCGCCAACGAGTACCTGCGCCTGTTTGGCTATGTCGCGTTAGGACACCAGTGGCTGCGCACGGCGCGTGTGGCACAGGAGCGACTGGCATCGGGCGGGGCGTTTCCTGCGGTGCACTACGAGGCCAAGCTGGCCACGGCACAGTTCTACTTTGCGCGGGTCATGCCGCAGGTGCATGCGCTGCATGCGTCGATTACGGCGGGGCAGGGGCGATTCTGGCGTTTCCGATGGAGGCGTACTGACCCGGGGACCGGCGCGGACGCAACGCGAGCGGCGAGCGGTGGCGCACGGGCCGCCTACGACCGGCGGTCAGGTGTCGACCCGCGCCGACACATGGTAGGTTGCACGCACCGAGTGGGCCCCGCGCACGTCGCGCGGAGCCCGTCCGTTCCGCCTTGGGAGCGTCGCGCTACGTGAGCGGCAGGGGGCTCAAAGGAGAGCCGACATGTCATCGATCCATCGGGCGTTGCGTGGCGACGTCCTCGTGTATCGGCACGGTCCCACCGAGCGGATGATCGATCCCGACCTGCTCGCGCTACACGGGCGCAGCGGTCGCACCCTGCTCAAGGCCGGACCGATGCGCGTCGTCATCACCGCACTGGCCGCCGGCGGTGACCTGCCCGCGCATGGCACGAGCGGACCGCGCACCATCCAGGTGCTCGAGGGCGAGGTCATCTGCGTCATCCGGGACACCGAGTACCGACTCGGCGCTGGCGACGTCATGGCGCTGGGCCCCGGCATCCGGCACGCGGCCAGCTCGCCCAAGGGCGCCATCCTCCTGCTGACGCTCGTACATCCGGGGCGTCGGCGTCGTCGCCCATCGCGCGCGTCGATGCGGCGTGCCCCGCGACTCGAGGCGGAGGATACAGGTGATGCCACCGCGGGTGCTGCGACCGCGGGCGACGGCAAGGCATAAAGGCGACGCGATGCGGTGCAGACTGCGGGCGGGGGTCGGCGCGCGAGCGGACGCTGCCTGCGACGACGCGAACCATGCCGTGGCCGATGTCCTAGTGGATAGCCACGCATGAGTCGTGGACGTCGGTGGCTCATCGTGATCATCGGAGTCGCCGTGGTCAAGGGCGCTGCCGTCGTGTGGCTCCTGCGCGACCCCGTCCCGCACTTCCGGGCACGGCATGGTACGCTGGTCGAGACGCGCGTCGAACCGCTCACCGGCTCGGCGTCGTTTGCCAACGAGCGGGTGGTATTGCGCAGTTCGAGCGGGTTGCGCGGTGAACTCCTCCTGCGGCGACCGATCGACCCGGCGGCGCCGGCCGGTACCCTGCCCGCTCCCCAGGGTCCCATCCGGCGGCCGGTGTTCCTGATTTTGGGCGGCTGAAACCGGTGAGCGCGCGGCCACGCTCATCGACGATACCGAGGGCAACATCGTCGTGGCCATGGCCTATCCGTACGACGGTGACGTGCGGGTGAAGGGGCTGGCGGTGGTCCCCGCGGTTCCGCGCATCCGCCAGGCGCTGCTCGACACGCCGGCGGCGGTCTTCCTGGCCATCGACTACCTGCTGACGCGTCCCGATGTGGACCCGGCGCGCGTCGAGCTAGTGGGGGCGAGCTTCGGCACGCCCTTCGCCACCGTCGCCGGCGCGCTCGACCCGCGGGTGACGCGGGTCTGGTCGGTGCACGGTGCCGGCGAGCCGTACACGCTCATGTCGCACAACCTGCGCAAGAGTGTGCCGTGGCGGCCGGCCCGCGCGCTGGTGGCGGGGCTGGCCAACATCCTCGCCGCAGGGCCGCGCTCTCGCCCGGAGCGGTGGGCGCCGCTCGTGCGCGCCGCGCGATTTCATCGCGATCAACGCCACCGAGGACGAGCGACTTCCGCGCGAGGCCATCATGACATTGTTCGACAGCGCGCGCGACCCCAAGGAACTCATCTGGCTCCCCGGCCTGCACGTGCAGTCGAACCGCACCGAGATCCTGCAGGGGCTGGTGCGCACCGTGCTGCAACGCGCGGCGCGCGCGTCGTAGGCGCCCCGGCGACCAGTTGGTCGCGCAACACACGAGACGCGACGCACGTCTGCCTATCGCAGCCGAACCCCGACGCCCGCGGACATCAGGCTGAACGAGTCGCCTTGATAGCGTGGAATGTGGACGAATCGTCCGGAGGCGAGCAGCGCGAGGTGACGGAAGGCCGGTGTCGTGAATTCCATGCGCACCTGTGCGGCGCCGACGAAAGCGGCATCGCCTCGTGGTCGGGCAACCGCTGGACCCACGAGTAGACGCGCGCTTCCGGCACTGGTCTCCCAACCGGCAAGGGTCGACACGATCCGGAAAATGGGGAAGTCTGGCGTACAACTCCCGTCGGCCGGACACTCGGCCACCCCCGACCCCAGCGCATACGCGGCCCCGTTCAGCGCGACGACTATGCCGCCCCCTGAGCGTGCTCCCAGGCGCAGGCCTATCAGGGCGTCGGTAGACAACCGGCCGCTGGGAGCGTGGGCAGAGGAACTGTTGTCGACCCCAACCCCGATGTTCGCTTCGAGGAAGACCGGCCATAGCTGCTGGGCTGCGCACGGCGATGCAAGAGCGACCGCGAGGACTGCGCAACCGGCAACGGCGCGACGAAGCGTACGGCTGGCCTGCCGGCACTTGCGAGGTCGCTTGCGTTGTTGCGCGTCGGAATTCGACAGGGACACGGCGGAAGTTGGCAGAACTCGGCTGATTCGTCTGGTGCTGGCGAGGCCTCGCGGATAGGGTAGCGGTCCGGGCTCCCTCGGTCGGTTTGGAATCTGCCTACTCGCGATGAAAGCGGAACGAGTGCGGCCGGTTAGAGACTTGACGAACGGACTCGACGAGATAATATGTGCCTCGAGCAAATAACTTGACTGCCACGGGCATCTTCATGTCACTCGATCCAGCGGCCGCTTCGTCGACACTCCAGCAACAGGTAGAGGCAGTCCGCAGGTTCGGCCGTTTCTACACCCGATTCCTGGGGGTCCTGCGCGAGCATCTCCTGGACAGCCCGTTCTCGTTGACCGAAGCACGGGTCATCTACGAACTCGCGCATCGGGTGACCGCCGACCTCGGGACGCTGACTGCGGCGCTGAGCCTCGACTCGGGCTACATGAGTCGGCTGATGGGGCGACTCGAACAGGGCGGCATCCTCACCAAGACCCGGTCGCCCGATGACAAGCGCGTCAAGCTGCTCTCCCTGACCGAGCGGGGTCAGCGGTCGTTTGCGGATCTCGCCGACGCATCGGCTCGGCAGGTCGAGCGCGCGTTGCACGCCCTGATCCGGCAAGATCGCCCCCGGCTCATCCGCGCGATGGAGACGATCGAGGACTTGTTGGGCGTTCCGGTGCCCGACCGCGTCCCCTACATGTTGCGACCGCACCAGCCGGGCGACCTCGGTTGGGTCGTCCAGCGACACGGCATCGTGTACGCCGACGAATACAACTGGAACACCGAGTTCGAGGGGCTCGTCGCGGAGATCGTCGGGCGTCCGCTCGGAACTTCGATCACCAACGCGAACGCTGCTGGATCGCGGAAAGGGATGGAGAGAAGGTCGGGTCGGTCTTTCTCGTCAAGAAGTCCGACGAGGTCGCCCAACTCCGCCTCCTGCTGGTCGACAGCGGTGCGCGCGGACTCGGCATCGGCGGGAGGCTCGTCCAGGAGTGCACGCGATTCGGGAGGCAGGCGGGCTACAGGTCGATCGTCCTCTGGACCAACAGCGTGCTGGACAGCGCTCGGCGCATCTACGAGTCGGAAGGCTACCGACTGATCAGGGAAGAACCACATCACAGCTTCGGACACGATCTCGTGGGTCAGTACTGGGAGCTGGCCTTGTGAGGGCGCCTATCGCGCCCGCGGACTTCGAGGCCGAACGCAGGACATGGTCGGCCTGTCCTTCGGCGCCGAGATCGACGTAGCGGAAGTACCGGAGCATTTGTGCGGCTGCGTCAGGGTTGCCGACTTCGTCTATGGCGTGGATGAGAATCTCGGCTACGTGCTGCTCACGAACAGCGCGAACGGGCAGGTCGTCGCCGACGCGATCGAGCGTCGCTTCGTGGGGCGCATGGTGCGAAAGTGAGTGGTGCGCGTCCGGCGACGTGAGTATCGGTTACATCACCGTCGCCATGTCCCATGATCCGTCGACTCGAACAGTGGAGTGACGAACGCCCGCCAGCGTTCGTCTGGAACCGGTTCAGCCAACGTAGCGGCACGTAGCGCGGCACGCGCTGGCAGTAGTCCGCGTATTCCTGCCCGAAGCGGTCGCGTAGCTCGCGTTCTTCCAGCAGGACGACGACGTGGATGGCCGGCTACCCGAGCAACCAGACGATCCATGTTCCGGCGTAATTGGCGACGGCAGCATACGCCAGTACGAACAGGGTGAACTCGATGTAGCGCGGGTGGCGGATGCTGCCGTAGATCACTTCCGTCAGCAGCTGTCCCCTGTCGGACCGCGACATTTCCGGCACGCCGGCGAGAATCGACATGGTCAGGTGCTTGCGGCGCTTCAGCTGCAGCCAGATGGCCGTGAGGGCGGCGGCCGCGGCCAGTGCCATCAGCCACGGTTGTCCGTGGTAGTCCCTGCCGAGTAGCCGCGCGCGACTCGTCCACAGCGCCCATGCGAGTGCGGCGGTCGGGGTCAGCAGGATCGCGTACGACACGACCGGACCAAGCCGTCGCCAGAACCGCGCGAACGGATGGACCGCGAACCAGAGGCCGAGGGCCGGAGGCACCGATACGAGGACGAGGACGGCGAGGACGTAGCGCACCTGATCCATGTCTTTGCCTGCAGGGAAGCGGAGGTGAATCCGGGCTCCGACCGGGCACCTCGCGGCGGCTTGGCGGGCCGCGACGATCAGGTGGACGAATCACGCCCGACGCTGCCGGCATGCAGCATCCAGTTGCTCAGCGGACATGCCGGTCGTCGTCAGGTCGCGCAACGTGGCCCGGGACCAAGGCGCAGCAACCGATCCAGCTCCCAGTTGATCCGGAGCCTCGACCGTAGTCGATCGTCGGGTCATGCGCCAGGTTCCTGGCCTACGCCCGGTCGGCACGATAGTCGTACAGCTCCCGCTCGTCCATGCCGACGGTCCGGATCAGCTGCCAGCGGCGGTCGAGCAGCGACTGCATCGCCCCTTTGGTGAAGGGGAGCCCCGAGTCGCTGCGAATGCCACGCTCCACTGCCGCAAAGACCGGGGTCGTGGTGGCAGCACCATCGTCGGGGAAGTGGGCGGCGAGCGAGACGCCGGGAAACGGGTCGGCGAGTGTCAGCCCGGACAGGTCGGTGAGTGTCGCCGCCAGGTCGCGCAACGACACCGGGGCCGTCACCCGGCACCCGGATGGCACGCGTGAGGGATAGCGCACGATCAGCGGCACGTGCAGAACGGGGAGGTAGAGATTCGACGTGTGCTCGTACAGCCCGTGCTCACCGCACAGTTCCCCTTGGTCGGCGGTCACCACGATCACCGTGTTGTTCAGCGTCCCATTCTCGCGCAGCGCCGCCACCAGTCGCCCGATCTCGGCGTCGATGCCAGCGTACGATGCATCGCACCGATCGCGCGCGCCCGGCTCCGACCCGAATCCGGTCATGACTTCAGGCGGCGGGTCGTACGGTTTGTGCGCGTCGAAGTAGTTCAGGAAGGCGAAGTAGGGACGCGACATGCGACGGCCGACGAAGTCGAGGAACTCATCGGTCACGAGCGAGGCGCGCTTTCGCGAATGCTGGGACTGTCCGGCACCGTGAAGTCGTTGGGCGCCACCACGGCCCACGCCTCGGCCAAGGTGTGGCTCTGGTACAGCCCGCGGGCCAACGCCGTCTGGCCGAGCGTCGACGAGCGCATCACCTCCTCGAGCGTCCGGCGATAGTCGCGGTACGTCGTGAATCCCCGGTCCAGCTTCGTGTCCCGCCCCGTGTCGTCGAAGTTGGCCACGACACCAGCGGTCTCATACCCGGCGTCGCGGAACGACTCGGCAAGCACGGGAACGGTTGTCTGCATGGGTCGCCGGAAGTGCACGGTGCGCCCGCTGTCTGGCATCACGTCGCGTCCGCTGAACATCGTCACGTGTGATGGCAGCGTCCACGGCGCCGTCGAGAGCGCCAGCTCGAACAACGTGCCCTCGCCAGCGAGCGTGTCGAGACTGGGGGTCTTGGCGCGCTGATAGCCGTAGCTGGAGAGCGCATCGGCCCGCCCGGCATCGATCACGATCAGGAGGACGTTCGGCGCGCCGGCCGCGGCGGGGGGGAGCTTGGCCAGCACCGACCGGCGCGTGAGGACGTCGCGCCCGATGATTGCGAGCGCAGCGCCCCCCATTGTCAGCAGCAAGGCGGCCGACACCAGGCTGAATCGCCGCAGCCAACGACGGGGAGCATCGACCACTGCACGCGAGAGTCCCACTCCCACCCCGAACGCCAGGATTGCCACCGCGTAGCGGGCGATCTGCGTTTGCGGTAGCAGGATCGAGAGCGCGGCCAGCGAGAAGAACCCGATGGTGGCCAGGCGCAGCGCGAGCGATCGCGGAGGGCCGCGTGACGAGTCCGGAGGGGATGGCGATGGCGAGCCAGATCGTGAGGTTCGCGACGGGTGCCATCCACGAAGTCATGCCCGACGTGGGTGATCTCGCCTGTCACAGCCAGCCGGGCCACGCCGGCGACCTGCAAGGCGGCGACGATCGAGGCGGCGGTGGTGGCGAGGACGAGGGTCTCGGTGAGGAAGCCGCGGGAGGGTGGTCGCGTCGAGTCCGCGTCGCCCGAATGCGATTCGGGCGTGGGGAAGCCGACGTCTTCCGCGGTGTCACGGTCGTTCACGGGTACTCCTGCGCCATCTCGATGGATTGCGTGAGGCTCGTTCGAGGTCACACAAGTGCAGATGCAGCGTCAGGAGGCCCGGTGCGCCGAGGAGTATGGTGCGCGGATCCCCGACCGTCAGGGTGGCGCCCGTTTCACGAGTGACAGGATGCGCCGCGGATCGGCGCGCTGAATGTTTTCCGCCTTCGAGGCGCTCGCCTAGGATACGGATCACCTCGCCCGAATCTGTGTGCTGCCCTACGGTCAGGAGGAATGGCTCGTCGGTGGTGAGGGAGGCGAGGGCAGGCAGCGCTCCGTGCTCGATGGTTGGACGTGGGATGTCGCGCCTTGATGCGAACCTCACTTCCGCGTTCCATGGATGGGGTTGGTTCCAAGTTCCGCACCGCTTCCGCGCCTCGCTGACGTCCGCCGACGAGTGGCGTGCGCGCGAATCGAGGCACATACTTGCACAGCCCGCCTGGCTCGATTTCGTGTGGAATGCAAGAAGGCCACCAGCGACCGAGCCCCGTGGGGTCGTGCGGCAGGCCTCGAACGCAGCTCGTCGCGTCGTGCGGACGCGACGTCCAGTGATTGGCACACCACGCAGCGCAAGCCAGTGTCGCGCGCAGCTCACTCTGCGATCCCGCCGCCATGGTGCAGTACGACGATTTCGTCATCAAGTTCGTCGGCACGAGCACCGATGCCGAGCACCGTGTGTTCGTCGATTCACCGGCTGGTTCGGCAGAGGGAGTGTTTCGCTCGCCCATTGCCACGAGAGACCTCGGCCGGACGCTTACGTCAGCGCACGATGCCATCAGAGATGGCGATACGATGCGCAAGGTCGAGGCAGATGCGCCTCACGATGTGCCGAGCGACATCGGGATCCAACTGTTCCGTGCCTTGTTCGCGGGCGACGTGAAGACCCGATTCGACGAGTGTCTCGGCATGGTGGCCGCCGGCCGTACGGTGCTGCGCATCCAGATCAAGCTGAATCTCGACAATCCGGCCGTTGCGCCGCTGGCGGCGCTTCCATGGGAACTGCTCCACTACCACGAAAAGCGCACGAACCTGTCCAAAGGGCCGTACACCGTGGTCGCACGCTATCTCGACGTGCCGCACTCGTCGGACCTGCCGGCGTTTGTCGGGCCGCTTCGTGTGCTGTTCGTGATGGCCGACCCGCACAAGGACTTGAACCTCGCCGAGGAACGGCTGAGGATCGAACGCCGGCTGTCGAGCGCCGACGTGCAGATCGTGCACGAGTGGATGGAGGGCGCAACCTTTTCCACGCTTGAGTCGCGGCTGCTCAAGCACGCGTATCACATCGTGCACTTCATGGGGCACGGCGGATTCGACGGGAGCGACGGCGTGCTCCATCTCGAGCGTGACACGCCCGGCCAGGGTGCGATACCGATCAGGGGGAAGGACCTGGCTGAGCTCCTGCAGTCGCGGAACGGTGCGTTACGGTTGGTCGTCCTGAACGCCTGCCGCACCGCCGGTTCAGAATATCGACCGGATACTGACCCCTACTGCGGCGTGGCACCGGCGCTCGTGATGGCCGGTGTCCCAGCGGTCGTGGCGATGCAGTTTCCCATCTCTGATGATGGCGCGATCGACTTTGCCGAGCGCCTGTACTCGCAACTCGCCGATGGGGAGCCGATCGAAGAGGCGGTGCGGGCCGGTCGTCTTGTCCTGCAGCGCGAATGGCTGACGCCTGTCTTGTTCTCGCGGTGCGATGCACTCGCGTTTCCGCGGACATCCGCGTCCGCGCTTGGGCCGGCGCTCGGAACGCCGGCACACGGCGTGGGCATTCAGGTTGGCGACGGCCGCGAGCTTTTGCCTTACATGGTCGATCGCACGCATCTCATGAGAGAACTCGGCGCCAAGCTGAAACGCGCCGGCCCGGCCGTGCCGCTCGTTGCGATCATCCACGGCGATGATGCGCAATGTCAGGACCAACTGCACACGCGGATCTGTGAGATCGAATTGCCGAATGTGCTGGGACTGGACAAGCGCAAGGTCAGCCTGACGAAGCACTATCTCGAGTGGCCTCGCGAATACCGCGGGGCCAGGGAGTTTCACGATCACCTGACCTACACCCTGGCGCAGCGGGTGCAGCCCGGTGCGTTGCCACCCGCGATGCAACGCGCCTTCGCCGCACTCCCCGCCCCCGTGGTGATCCAGTCGCGCATCTTGTCGAGCCAGTGGCACCGATACGGCACATCGGTGCTCGACGATTACCTCGCGTACTGGCAGGCGTGGCCGTCCGACACCGCGGTCCAGCGACTTCTCGTCTTCATCTACATCAAGTATGAACTGCCGGAGACGGGGTGGCGCAGGATGCTGGCGGCACGCAGGACGGAGGCCGTGAATGCGGCCGTCGAGCGACAGCTGGAGGCTGTCAACCGCTCCGATCGCGACCGGGTCATGGTCACGGTGCTTCCGAAGCTTGACGGGATCGATGAGCAGGACGTGGAGGACTGGCGCACGGGGCACGACGCGCCGCTGGCGCGCGAGGATGTAAGGCGCATGTTCAGCGAGCACAAGGCGACCACCAGCGAGGAACGCATGTCCATGGAAGTGGCCGGTAAGAAGCTGGAGGCACTGCTGCGCGCTCGATCAGGCGCACTCCGGGTGCCGCATGACGTTTCCCTACTTTGCCGGTGATGGCCGGCGGCGCGCAGAAACGGCAGAGCTGCCACGCTCTCGTCGTCCCGACTTCCTGAAGCCGGACGACTTTCGTGCCGATCCGGGGGCCGTGGATGCCGTCAACGTCGCCCTGCTGCTCGGCCAGCCCCTGCTGCTCACCGGCGAGCCCGGGACCGGCAAGACGCAGTTGGGCTATTACATCGCCTGGGAACTCGGCCTCGGGGAGGCGCTCAAGTTCGAGACCAAGTCGGGGAGCACGGCGACCAGCCTGTTCTACACCTACGACGCGCTCAAGCGCTTCCAGCACGTGCAGTCGGGGATCCGGAGTGACAATGCGCTGCCGTACATCACGTACAATGCGCTGGGGCAGGCGATCATCAGGACGCGGGAGCCCGCCGAGGTTGCGCCGTACCTTCCCGAGGGGCTGCTGCACACCGGCAAGACTCGCTCACTGGTCATCATCGACGAGATCGACAAGGCGCCCCGCGACTTTCCGAACGACATCCTCAACGAGCTCGACCAGCTGTACTTCCGCATTCCCGAGCTGGACAACCAGCCCATCCGCGCCGACGACGAGCTGCGGCCGATCATCATCCTGACGAGCAACTCCGAGAAGGACCTGCCCGACGCCTTCCTGCGACGCTGCATCTTCTACCACATCCCGTTTCCCGACAAGCAGCAGATGCGCCAGATCGTGGAAAGCCGACTGGGGCTGTTCACCGGTGGCAGCAGCGAGTTCCTGTCGGATGCGCTCGACCTGTTCTATGCGCTCCGCGGGAATGCGTCGCTGCGCAAGAAGCCGGCGACCGCCGAGTTGCTGGAGTGGATCACCGCGCTGCAGGTGACGGCGGCGGGGTCGGTGAATCCGCTGCGGGACGACCGGCAGTCGGGACGGCGCGCCCAGAGCGCGCGCAGCACGTTGAGCGCGCTGGTCAAGACCGTCGAGGACCAGACCCACGCTGCGACCACCGTCGGCCAATGGGCGGAGCGGCGCTGACGGCGGCCACCTTCGTCGACCCCGAGGCACTGGTCGACTTCTTCGACGCGCTCCGCGTCGCCGGGTACGGAATCAGTACCGACCAGTACATCGCGGCACAGGACCTGGTGCTCGCACTGGCGGCACACGGCGCGGGCGCGGGGGACGCCGAGCGACTGAAGCGCATGCTGGGGCCACTGGTCTCCAGCAATGCGAGGCAGCAGGACGAGTTCGGGGAGCACTTCGACCGGTGGGCTCGGCGATTGCTGCCTGCAAGAGACGGGGAGAGCCACGGGACGCTCCCCAGTCCAGAGCCGCTCGACCCGCCGACTGGTGACGACCGCTTCACCCAGGAGCTCGAGGCGATCGCTCGAAGGTCGCGGTGGTTCCGCTGGCGGTTGCGCCCTCTCGCGGTCGCCCTCGCGGTCGCGCTGGGCGGCTTGTACGTGTGGTTGCGGCCGACGGAAGGGACGATCCTGGTCCACTCGTCGCCCGATCGCGCGGTGGTGCGCTGCGTTGCTCGCATCGGTGTGTCGGGCACGGCGTCGGGCACGGGTACGAACGCAGACACGCTCCCGTGTGTGTCGGGCGATTCCAGCATCACGGTGGCGCCCGGCGACAGTTTGGGAGTGACGCCACTCGAGTTGCGATGGCCCGCTGGAGACTACACCCTCGCGCTATCCAGCGAAGGGTATCGCGACGCAATCGTGCAGGTCCTCGTGTCACCGCGCGACACGAGCGAGGTCGACGTTTCGCTGGCGAGGCTCGGGACTGGCCAGCTCAGGATACGGACGCGTCCGGGCGCGGCGTTCGTCCTGATCGACACACAGTCGACGTTTGTGGTGCGCACCCCGTCGGCTGCAGGTGAGTGGTTCGTTCGTGATGCAGTGATCGAGGGCGCACATCAGGTTCGGCTGCGGCTGCCGGAGCATCGCCTGATCGATACGACGCTGTTCGTGATACCGGAAGACACCGCATCGCTCGACGTATCGCTCGCGCGGGTCACGTACGCCCGCCTGCGCGTGGGCTCTGTTCCGCCTGGCGCCACGGTGCTTCTTGATGGAGCGCGCGTGGGGGTGACGCCACTCGACACCGAGCTGGAAGAGGGTCCGCACGTGGTGCGGCTCCAGCTGGCCGGGTATCGAGACACAACGTTGTCGCTCGCCGAAGTTGGAAGCGCGACTGTCGTGCTACAGCCGCTGGTAGCCCTTCGCGTCACGTCGGAGCCCCCGGGGGCGACCGTCTCTGTGGACGGTGTGGAGATCGGGACAACGCCGGTGACTGCCCATGTAACGACGGACTCACATGACGTACGGGTTGCCATCGACGCGTACGAGACGTTCACGACGCGGACGCGGATCGATTCCGCGGATTCACTCCGTGTGCTGCTCGATCCGATACGTCGAGTCATGCGTCGTGCCGCGTTTCTTGCTGATGGGCGGCTCATCGTGGGAAGCCCGGAGGGCCGCATACAACTAGCGGAAGGCGGCAGACGCGGTGCACCGCTCGTCGATTACGCACCGGGCCCCGAGTCGCGCGTTCTGAGCCAGGACACCGCGTACAGCGCCGACAGCTCAATCGTGGCCCTCCCGGGACCGGAAAACAGCGTCATCCTGCGCGGAGTCAACAGCTCCTCCGTGAACACGCTGCGACCCCATGACGAGCATGTCGAGCGCGTCGGTCCGGTTTTCAGCAAGGAATCCGTTGCCACCGAAGAGGCGCACGTTTCCAGCGTTGCACTCACGAGCACGGGAGACGTGCTCGCCGCCGGCGACGCCTTGGGACGACTGCGGTTGTGGTCCACGGTCCCGCAACCCGAACACACGATCGAGCTCGGAGTCGATACCACGGGCGGGTGGCGTGCTCTTGCGAGAAGGTTCGGTCTCGGTGCTGCAGCGCCGACGAGCGCGGATGACGTGGCCATTGCAGGCGACGTACTGGCGACGTGGGGTGCCGCGAATGGAGCACGGCTCTGGAGCATTCGATCCGGAGCGCCGATCAATGTCGTGCGACCGGGCGGCGCAACAGACTCACCGGTGGCTCTCGATTCCGGCGGCACACGCGTGGTGCCGAGCGATGCTCCACTGGCGGACTCCCTCCTGCACTGGCTCGACAGTCTCTCCGTTGCACTGCGGCGTGCGAGTGCCGCTGGTGCGACGGCGACTCCACAGCTCAGCAGTGATGGCCGATGGCGGCTGACGACGCGCGCGGATTCGGTCACGGTGCAATCGACCGACAGCGGTGCGCGACGCGTCGTGCTCCCGCACGACGACGCGGTGACATTCGCCGAGGTCAGCGCGAACGGCGCGCACGTCGTCACCCGATCGGGCAATACGATTCGGATCTGGAACGTCAACGGCGTCACGGAACTGGCCGACCTCGCCGCGCACCGACGGGAGGTGAACACGATCGCGTTCAGCCCGGACGGCCGCCACGTGGCGACGGGTGGGGGCGACTCGCTGGCGATCCTGTGGGATGCCCGCACACGCGAGTCGATCGACGCGGTGCGTCACCCGGAGGAAGTGGAAGGGGTTGCATTCAGCCCGGATGGACGCACGCTCGCCGTCGTTGGACCAGACTCGATTCAGTATCTCACAACCCCCGATCCCCGGTGGAGTGCGGTCGCTGCTTTCCTCGCGGCGAACTGGTCGATCGTGCTCGCGCTCGCCGTCCTGTTCCTCTCGTGGCTTGCGTACCGCCTGTACCTGCGTCGTCGCGCCATGGCGTTCGTGCGCCGCCAGTCGGGTGAGCCGCCGCATCTCGATCGCGTCGTGCTCAAGGGAGCCCGAACGGAGCTGTTCCCGCGCGTGCGGGCCTTGCGCCTGTCCACGCGCCTTCGGCGCAGACATCGGCAACCGAGTGACGAGCTGGATGTGATCGGCACGGTGCACGCGACACTGCGCCAGGGCGGCGTCTTCACCCCGGCATTCCGGCAGCTGCAGGTCACGCCGCACTACCTGGCGCTGGTGGACCGCACCACGCTCGGGGACCAGCAGGCGGCGCTGATCGATGACCTGCTGGACACGTTGCGGAACGATGAGGTGTTGATCACGCGCTACTACTTCGATGGTGATCCGCGCGTCTGCTTCCCGGCGGATCGTCGTGACAAGCCGGTCTCGCTGTCGATCCTGACGCAGCGCTACCCGATGCATCGCCTGCTCCTGTTCGGCGAAGCGCGGCGCTTCTTCCATCCGGTGACCGGCGAACGGGAGGGGTGGACGGATGACCTGAAGCATTGGAGCAGCCGAGTGCTGCTCACGCCGGAGGTTCGGGACGGGTGGGGGTGGAGCGAGGCTGCAGTGGCGCGGGAGTTCCCGGTACATCACGCCAGTGCGCTGGGAGTCGCCGAGTTCGCGCTCGGTGTGACCGCGGGCACGGTCGGGCTTGGCGTTGGCGAGTCCGACCCCGGTGCGCCTGGAGGCGCGTACCCGCGGCTCCTGCAGCAGCGGCCGGCGCGCTGGATCGAGCGCAGCTCGCCCCCGGAGGAGGACGTGGTCGAGATGCTT
Source organism: Gemmatimonadota bacterium (assembly GCA_016704465.1). Taxonomy (GTDB): domain Bacteria; phylum Gemmatimonadota; class Gemmatimonadetes; order Gemmatimonadales; family Gemmatimonadaceae; genus SCN-70-22. The sequence goes on from JADJAD010000001.1 coordinate 700,652, forward strand.
GGGCAGCTCGAGCCGTATCTCGGCCCGGAGGGGATGTCGTGGTTGGCGGCGTGCGCGGTCTACCCCGCACTCAGCTGGCGGTTGACGCTCAACCTCGGGCATGCGTTGACTGCCGAGCGGGGTGAATCCGAGCTGCGGGCCGACGAGCTGATGCGCCTCGCTCGGCTCCCGTGGTTTCGGCACGCGACCATTCCCGACTGGATGCGGCTTCGACTGCTGGACCACCTGACGCCGGCCCAGGAGCGGAGCGTTCGGCGCACGCTCGAGGGGCTTCTCCTGACCGCGCTGCAGGGAGATGAGCAGTCGTTCGACCTGGAGGTCGCCAGTCGGCACGCGACGACGGTGCACTCACTGACCGGGCCGATCCTGCGGCTGATGCGACGCTCGGCGCCGCCATCGGCGCCGATCCGTGATTACGTGTTCGCGGAGTTCATGAGTGGTTGGCGACGGCAGCGGCTGGTGGTGTTGGTGAAGGGAATGCTGCCGGCGTTTGGGGGGCGGGTGAGGGGGGGGGTCGCAAGGGACGCAGGCGCTGTGGCGGGACCTCGCACGTCCAGCGCTGTCGACGCGACGCTCGGTGAGTTCGCGCGAGTTGCAAGAAGTTTCGCAGCGATTGTGCGTTTGTGGCGAGCTCAAGGCGCGCTGGGTCGTGCCACGATTTGGGCCGGGTTTGCAACACTGCTGTTTGTCGCCGGAAGCCTTGGACGATCATGGCAGCAAAACCAGGCGCTCACGGGTCGCGTAGACGATCTGTCTCGGCAGGTGAGGGCGCTTCCAGACCTTGCAGCTCCACCAGGGACGATCTCCTTTCCATCGATCGCGGCAGTCGGTGCCCTCGAGTCGCTGCGCAGCATGCTCGATACGCTGCAGCACTACTCGACGCCCGGCGTCCCGGCACGGCTGGGATGGGGCAGGTGGCGCGTAGAGGAGCTGCTGAGCGACGGGCGTGGCGCGTGGCTGGAGGGATATATGCGTCAGCTGCACACGCCGACGTTTTCCGCGCTGGAGGACTCGCTCCATTCCCTCCCAGCTGCGCCCGGCCCGACCGATGAATACGCGACCAGCTACAACCTGCTCAAGGCGTACCTGATCATGACCAGCGAGTCGGCGCGGAGCACGCCCGAGTTCCTGGCTCCGGTTCTCATGAAGAGTTGGCCGCGCGGACAGGACGTCGACTCCGACCTTGCCGAGCTCGCCCGCCGGCAGTTCGAGTACTACGCTGAGCGCCTCGCTAGCGAGAATCCGTTCCCGCAGGAGGCCGATGCCGCGCTAGTCGCCCGTACCCGTGCCTTCCTCGGTCAATTCTCCGGGGCGGAGTCGATCTACCAACAGCTGATGGCACGGGTGGACGCCGCGGTCCCTGCCGCGAAGACTTCCGACGTGGCGCCGGCGGCACCGGGGATCGTCGCCGCTCACGGCGAGATGTCGGGGGCCTTTACGAGCGAGGGATGGGCGTTCGTGCAGCGTGCGTTCGAGAGCGCGGACTTCTCGGGCGAGCAGTGGGTGGTTGGTGATCAACTCGCCGCGTCGACGTTGGGTATGAACGTTGTCGTTGCGCAGTTGCGGGCACGGTACCGGAGCGAATACATCGAGATGTGGCGAGCCTTCGTACGCATGATCACGGTGACCCGTCCCGCCGGGGTGCAGGACGCAGCGCGCATGGTCGGGGTCATCGGCGGGGCGCAGTCGCCGCTCCTCGGTGTCCTGTCGATGGTCTCACGCAACACCTCTGTCGATTCAAGTGTGGGGGTGGTCTTCCAGCCGGTGCATGTGGTGGTCTCGCCAGATGCCCGACGGACGTATGTGAACGCTGACAACCAGGCGTACTTGCAGGGGCTGGAGGCTGTGCAGCGGGCACTGGTAGAGATCAGCTCTCTCCCGCCTGCCACGGACACCGCGTCGGTGATGGCGCTGGTGCAGAGGGCGCAGGATGCACTCGGGCAGACCGCCGCAGCCAGGCAGGCGGCGCGCAGGCTGGCGCAGAAGTTCGCTGTCGATGCGTCGGCCGTGCAGCTCGGGGGAGCGGTGGCGGCGCTTCTCGAGGCGCCGATCGACGGGGCGGAAAAGGTGCTGCGTGGCCTGCAAGTGACGGTCGTGCCTTGGCCAATCGAGCGCGGAGGCATGCTCACGGCCGCAGCGCCCGACGCCGCATCGCCAGCCGCAGTAGCTGGCGGCAAACTCACGGCGATGCTAGTCGATCGCGGTCGCGCGATTTGCTCGGCCATGACCGCGATGCTGGCCAAGTTCCCGTTTAATCCAGCCGCCACCGAGGACGCCACCGTCGCTGAGGTCGCGGGCCTGCTCGCCCCGGGCACGGGGCAGCTTCCGGCCTTCCAGCAGGGGCCGTTCGCCGGCCTGCTCGAGAAGCAGGGCGGGCGGTGGGTCGGGAATACTGCCGGACCGGTCGCGCTTTCGCCGTCCTTCGTCGCCTTCTTCAACAAGGCGATGCAGGTCAGCGAGGCGCTGTTCAGCGGGGGATCGTCCCCGCGCGTCCGCTTCCTTGCCAAGGGCGAGGTGTCGAACGAGAGCCCGGTCATCGCGCTGGTGCATGGGACGCAGCTGGCGCGCTTCACTGTCAACACTCCGCAGGCGGAGTTCATTTGGCCGTCCACGACCGGACGCGAAGCGCGACTGCGAGCGCAGTTCGACGGGGGCCCGGAGCAGGACGTGGTCCGGGAGACCGGCGAGTGGGCGATTTTCCGGCTCATCGCGCGTGCTGCCAAGGCCGAGGGGTCTGGTGGGTCGCTGCGCGCGGAGTGGAACACGACGGGTCAGGGGGCACGCCCTGTAGCTGTGCAGTTCACGATCGAGTCAGGAGCTCCGGTATTCCAGCGCGGCTGGCTCGGCGGGATGTCGTGTACGTCTCAGATCACGCAGTAGGGGAGCGCGGAGCTGGGGGCTCGTGCGACCTCCGTAATGGGAAGGCCTCTGACTCATCCCCCAAGCGCCCGCCCGCGCAGCTGACCGACGACTCCAGCCGCAGCACCTGCGCGGTCGGGGATGTTGCGGAGTTATCGCGCCACGCTGGTCGGCACCGCCGCGCCGTTCAGGCGTGGCGATTGGGCGCGTTAGGCAGCTGTTGTTGCCTTGCCCATCGCGCGCGATCCCACCTCCGCCCTCTCCTCAATCCGCACCGCCCGTTCACACCCTACCTCGGTCGTCCAGTCCCCGCCCTCAATACCCATCCCGAGCGGACTCACCACACCGCCTCACCCAGCGCCAGCCCACCACATTTCGGTTCCGTCGGTCTCCCCTCGCCTCGCGTACCCCGCACCCCCGCTCTAGCTCACCCCCCGTCCGGCGCCTAAGCTAGTCGGGTGAGCACGCCGGACTCTTCCGACAAGCACCGTCCCGCCCGCGCCATCACTCTCTCGAGCGTGCTGGCCGACCGCTATCGCATCGACCGCGAGATCGGACAGGGAGGGATGGCCACGGTCTACCTCGCACACGACCTGCGCCACGCGCGCACGGTCGCGCTCAAGGTGCCGCTCCCCGAGCTGGTCCTGCACCTCGGCGCCGATCGGTTTACGCGCGAGATCGGGATCACCACACAGCTGCAACACCCCAACATCGTCCCGGTCTACGACTCCGGTGCGGTCGATGGGGTCCCGTTCTACGTCATGCCCTTCGTGGACGGCGAGACGCTGGAGCAGCGTCTCACGCGCGATGGACCGCTCCCGGTCCCCGCGGCGGTGGAGATCGCCGCCGAGATTGCCGACGGCCTGGCGTACGCGCACCGGCTCGGCTTCATCCACCGCGACGTGAAGCCCGGCAACATCCTGCTATCCAACGGGCACGCCCTGCTCGCCGACTTCGGGATCGCCCGCGCGATCGAAAGCGCCGACGCACGCAAATTGACCGAGTCCGGCTTCGCGGTCGGCACCGCGTTCTACATGAGCCCAGAACAAGCCTCCGCCAGCACGGAAGTGGACGGGCGCAGCGACGTGTACAGCCTGGCCTGCGTGCTCTACGAGATGCTCGCCGGGGGCCCGCCGTTCGGCGGCGCCAGCGCCCGCTCGGTGATCGCACGTCACATGATCGATCCGGTGCCGAGCCTGCGAACCGTGCGCCCCACGGTCTCAGCGCGCCTGGAGCAGGTCCTCATCACCGCGCTGCACAAGCTCCCCGCCGACCGCTTCGCCGACGCCGCAGAGTTTCGCACAGCGCTGCGCGAATCGATGCGCACCGGCGAGGGCTCGGGTGATTGGAACGTCGCGCCGGGCGCCGACGGCGACGCTTACAACCGCGACGTGACAACGTCGACGCCGCGCGCACGGGCGCACAGGAATACCCCCACGACCCCGCACCGCAACCGCGTTGCGTTAGGCGCCTCGCTAGCTGCCGTAGCGCTGCTCGCCGTCTCCGTCGTGACGTGGCGCGCACGCGCGCCCGATGCGGACGCACTCGACGAGAACCGCATCATGGTCTATCCGTTCGTCGTCGCCGATGGCTTCACCGGGTCGCGCACCGTTGGAGAAGACGTCGCGACGCTGGTGGGGAACGCCCTCGACGGCGCCGGCCCGCTGCGCTGGCTCGACGGGTGGACGCTGCTCGACGCCGCCCGTCGCGACGACATTCGCACGCTGTCGCTCGACGAGGCACGGGCGCTGGCCCGCGACAAGCGCTGCGCCACGTTCATCACCGGGCGCGTCGTGATGCTCGGCGATTCGGTGCGGGCCTTCCTCACGCTGCACGACGTTGCCGGTGACTCGGTCCTCGCCCAGGGTGAGGCATCCGGCGGCATCGCCGATCCGTGGCGATCGGGACTCAACGCGGTCACGCGCGTCCTCCCAGCTCTGATTCCCGGGGGGGCGGCCGCGGTGACACAGGAGTGGATGAACCGCGATCCCGCGGCGATCGCCAACTTCCTGCTGGGTGAATCGGCCTTCCGTCGCATTCATCTCGCCGAGGCGCTCGAGCACTACCGCGCCGCGGTGGCGCGCGACTCGACGTTTGTCATGGCGGCGCTGCGTGGGGCGCAAGCGGCGAGCTGGAATCATCGGCGTTCCGAGGCGGCAGCCCTGATCGAGGTCGCGTTGCGGCATTCGCTGGCGCCGCGCTACGACTTCGTTTGCGCGCGGCTACCTCGCGTACCTCGGCAGGTGGGCCGACTCTGCCGCGACGCTCTGCTGCGCGCGGCGATCGCCGACGATCCCGAGATGGCCGTCGCGTGGATGCAACTCGGCGAGGTGTACTCGCACCTGCTCCCGCTGACCGGGAATCCCGACTCGCTCGCCGACCTCGCCTTCCTTGAGGCGCGCCGACTCGACTCGGCGGCCGCGAACGTGCTGCTGCATCCCATCGAGATCCGACTGCGCCGTGGCGACCTGGCTGCCGCCGAGCCGCTCCTGCGGCGATTTCGGGCCGACCAGCCCGACTCGGTGCTCGACGCGAAACTGGAACTGAGCCTTCGTTGCGTGCGCGACGGGAGCGCCCGCGTCGATTGGCGAGCAGCCGCCGCGTCGAGTCCCAACCCGGTGCTGTTCGCGGCGAGTGCGATGGGTGGCGAAGGGACACGCTTCGGCTGCGCGCCATCTGCCTTCGCCGCCGTGCTGGCGGTCGACACCGCCAACACCGACGCTGCCGACGGGCGGCGGTGGGTCGCCTTCCTCGGCTTGCACTTGTCGCTCGTCTCGCGAGGGCGCTACGACGACGCGGTGGCGCTCGTCGATTCGACCATGCAACGCTGGGGATTCGGTTCGACCGTCTTCCTGCTCGACAGTCCGCTTATCCCCGCGCTTGCCGATCGTGCGCGCCTCGTCGCGCAGGAGGACGAACGCCGATTCGGGGCGAACTACCAAAGCTGTCCTTTCTCGCGGCGTCTCTGGCAGCTCGGGCTGCTGGAAGCGCGTACGGGTCGCGTAGCGGTCGCGTCTGCCGTCGCCGGCGAGCTTCGGCGGCGCGCCGACTCCAGCGGGTCGCGCTACGAGGCGGGACTCGCGCGCTCGGTCAACGCCTTCGTGATACTGGCGACGGGCGACACGACGCGCGCGTTGTCGGAGCTGTCGGCGCTGGTGCAGAGCGCCGATGTCGGCGACTCGCTGATGTGGGACGAGGCGGAGCCGCGAAGCGCCGAGCGACTCGAACTGGCGACGCTCCTGCTCGCCCGCGGAGATGCGCAGCGGGCGCACGACGTGGCGAGCGTCTTCGACTCGTCACGGCCACTGATGCACATCCTGTATCTCCCGGCCAGCCTCGAGCTGCGCATGCGTGCCGCGACGCTACTTGGCAATTCCGACGCGGTGCAACATTATCGTTCGCGCCTGGCCGCACTTCGCGGCTCGGGGTCACTTCCGGGGGGCTAGACTCCTTTCCTCGTTTGGAGCACAGCATGGCGACCGGCAAGAAGCGCGCGGCCAAGAAGGCAGCGAAGAAGGCAGTCAAGAAAGCGCCCAAGAAAGCGCCCAAGAAAGCGCCCAAGAAAGCGCCCAAGAAGGCGCCCACGAAAGCTTCAAGAACCGCGACGACGAAGACAACCAAACGCGCCGTCAAGAAGCTGGCGCCGAAAGCGGGTGCCGCGCGTACGTCACCGAAGCGCGGACGCGAGGGAGAGATCGCGCCCACGTCATCTAGCAAGGGTCGCGAAGGCGAGATTGCCCCGAAGTCGTCCAGCAAGGGACGCGAAGGCGAGATTGCCCCCAAGTCGAGCAGCAAGGGGAGAGGCGGCGGGCCCCGCGCCACACCCAAAGCGTCGTAGAATACTCGGCCCGAACGCGACGGTTCACGTCCCAACCAGCACCGGCGCCGCAGCGCGCGATTCTCACGCCACGATCGCCAGATGACTCGCCCGATCGACCACCGCGTCCGGCGCGCGCTCATCATCGGCGTCGATACCTACACCAACCGTCCGCTGGACGGCTGTGTCGCCGATGCCCGGTTGATGGAGCAGCTCCTGCGGGACCGCTTCGGCTTCCGGCCGCAGGACGTGCGAATGCTGATCAACGGAGCGGCCACGCGCGCCGGGGTGCTCTCCGCCCTCGACGCGCTGGTTGACCTGACGGCGGAGAACGACGTCGCCTTCGTCTTCTACGCGGGGCACGGCTCAATGATGCAGGATGCTGACGGCGATGAGATGAGCGGCTTCGACAGCACGCTCATGGTGAGCGACTCGCCTCGGGAGGACATCGCCGACGATGAGCTGCACGCACGACTCATCGCACTCGGCGAGAAGACTCCCTTCACCACGCTCATCTTCGACGCCTGCCACTCGGGGACGATGAGCCGCGATGCGGACGGGCCGACTGGGCGATTCTACCCTCCCGCGCGACGGCAGGGGGGCGCGGCGGACGGGGCGCGCGACAAGCGCGTGAAGCGCACGCCGTCGTCAGCAGCAACCACCACGATCGCAGGCGATCGCTACGTGATGATCGCCGCCTGCCGCGACGACGAGATCGCCAACGAGGACATCGTCGCCGGCGATCCAGACGTGCATCACGGCGCGCTGACCGCTGCCCTCGCGCGCGAGCTTCAGCGCGCGCGTTCCGGCGAGACCTGGCGCGACGTCTTCGGACGCGCGGCGCGTGCCGTCACGGCGGCCAACCCGACACAACATCCGCAGCTCGAGGGCGACGCCGACCGCGAGATCTTCGGGCTGCGCGAGTTTCCGCCGATCGCCACCGTGCAGGTCACGGACCGCAGCGCCGACACGGTCGTCCTCTCCACCGGCAGCGCGCTCGGCGCCACGCTCGGCTCGACCTACGCCGTCCATCCCGAGGGGACGAAGCTCGATGACGAGCGTGCGTCGATCGGACGGGTCGAACTCATCGTCGTGAAGGGGACATCCTCGCGCGCCCGCATCGTCGAGGAGCGCACGCCGGGGGCCATCGCAGCAGGGGCGCTGGCGCTCGAGGCGAGCCACGTCTACGACGATGCGCCGCTCACTGTGCACCTGACGGCGGTCGGAGGGAGCGAGCAGGAGATCGACGAGCTGCGTGAGGCGATGCAGGCGATCGCGGTGCTCGAGGAAGTGTCGTCGCCTCGTCGCGCGGCGCTCCGCGTCCTGCGGCTGGCCCCCCGGAATGCGATTCGCAAGGCCGATCCACTCCCGTCGCTGGGCATTTTTGCCACCTCGCGCTGGGCGATCATCGATCGTGGTGGGCGGTTGGTCGCACCGCCCGACCCCTCGACAACCACGGCGCAGGTGCTTGAGGCGCTTGTGCGCCGGGCGAGCTACCTGGCGGCGTTGGCGCTCGACAACGCCGACACGAGGAGCCGAATGCGCGGCATGGTGACACTCGAGGTGCTGCGGCGCGGCGCCAACGATGCGTGGGAGGTCGCGACGCCGAACGGCGACGCCGACCTGCCGTTCTTCGACTCGGGCGACCCGATCGCATTCCGCGTCCGCAGCACGCTCGACGAGCCAGTCTTCGTGACGCTGGCAAACTTCGATCCACTGGGGGCGATCGGCTTCCTGACAACGGGAAGCGGCAACATGCTCGCCGCGGGGAAGACGTTCGAGATCGGAACCGGCGCACGCCTCAAGCGCATAAGGTGGGACGGCCACGATGCGGTGGAATCGTTCAAGCTGTTCGCCACCAGGCGCCAGGTCGACTTCTCGTTCCTGAATCGCGATGACGGTGGTGCACGGACGGTCGAGGACGTCGCACCGCTCAGCGACGACGACTGGTGCGTGGACTTGCGTCAGGTGGTGGTCCGACATCTCGGCGGCACGGCAGGTAAATCACCAGCGGAGTGACGTGGCATGTCGAAGATCTTTGCCCTGCTCGTCGGCATCAACAAGTACGCCGCCGTCACCCCGCTGCACGGCTGTGTTGAGGACATCCGGGCGATCGAAGCGCTCCTTCGCGAGCGCGTTCCGAATGAGTCGCTGGAAATGCGCGTGTTACACGATGCGCAGGCGACACGGACGGCGATCATCGACGGATTCCGGTCGCACCTCGCGCGCGCAGTCGATAGTGACTTCGCGCTCTTCTACTTTTGCGGCCACGGCTCCCAGGAGGAGTGTCCTCCCGAGTGGCTGCGCCTCGAGCCTGGTGGCAAGAACCAGACGATCGTCCCCGTCGATGCGCGCACCGGCAGCATCTTCGACCTCGCCGACAAGGAGCTGAATGCTCTGCTGCACGAGGTGGCAGCGCAGGGAGCGCGCATCGTGACCATCTTCGATTCCTGCCACTCGGGCGGGGTGACGCGCGACATGGACAGCGACGACACCGGAGATGGTGCAGGAGTGGCGCGCATGACTGCCGCACGCAGCGGCCGGCGACGCTCGCTCGACGATTATCTCGAGGCGACGCGCGCGTTGTACACTGCGGAGCGCGTCGCAGAGTTCGGACCTCCCGAGGTCCGCCACGTCGCGATTGCGGCCTGCCAGCCGTTCGAGACCGCCAAGGAGTTCCCGCGTCACCCTCCACCGCGCCGCGGCGCCTTCAGCCTGTCGTTCGAGGAGTCGCTGCGTTCGCTCGGCCCCGCTGCCACCTACGCCGATGTCGTCAGCGCGGTCCGCACCAAGGTGCGCGATCGTGCGGCCGATCAGCTTCCCAACCTGTTCGTCTACGGTGGGGCGACGGGCGGTGAGGTCTTTCTCGGCGGATACGCCGGACGCCGAGGCCTCACCGTGGACGCGGATGCAGCGGGGCGTTGGTGGCTGTCGGCCGGGGCGATTGATGGGCTGCCGCCGACCGGCGCGGGTAACGTGACGGAAGTGACGATCCACGAGCGAGGCGCAGGCGAGACCACTGGAAGCGAGTCCCCGCCGCTCGCCCGCGGCTTCGTCGACCTCGTCGACAGCGACCGCGCGCGATTGGCGATCCGAAGCGCGCGCGGGACGCTCAGGCCCGACCGGCAGTATGTGGGAACGATCAGCCGGCTAGGCGTCCCGGCGCCGTTGCGCATTCGTCTTGATTGCGGCATCCCCCTCGAACTCGCGGAGCGTGTGCGCTCCGCGCTCGGCTGCCGGGAAGAGCACTTCGCGCTGACCGACAGAGAGGGAGACGTTCCGATCATGTCGCTGGCGCGTGCCGGTAACCGAGTTCAACTCATGCGCGGCAATCGGCCGATTCCTGACTTGAGTTTCGACGTCGATGCGATGGGGATCGACGAGCTCGCCCGGGCCTGCGAGCATCTGGGGCGCTGGCACGGGACGCGCGACCGGACCGCGATCGGCTCGTCACTCAACAATCAGGTGCAGCTTGAGCTGGTCCCCGCCCTGCCAGGTGAGACAATTGTTCCCGATGACCGCGAGCCGCACCCGGAGAATCCCACCGGTGTGGTGGCGCTCCGTTACGACTCGGGAGTCGCGCCGCGCGTGCAGTTCCGGATCCGCAATCGCTCCTCGGCGCGGCTGTACGTGGCGCTGCTCGACCTCACCAACACCTTCGGAAGTTTTCGTCTCTTTGCGGATTGGATACCGGGACTCGGGACCGCGTTCGTGCAGGGGGGGAAGGTCTTTCGCCTCAGGATTCCGGCGTGGCCCGACGCCAACGCCCCCGAGTCGACTGACGATCTCAAGCTGTTCGCTGCCGTCAGCGAGTTCGACGCGGAGCGGTGGACGCTGCAGGAGCTGGTCGGACCGGATGCGACGCGCGGGACGGCCCGCGTCGTGGTCGATGACGACGATGAGCCTGTAACGCCCGCGGCGACGTGGGGCACGACGCGACTGCACGTCGAGGTGAAAAGAGCCCCGTAGCGGTCGTCGGGTACGACTATTCTCCCAGCAGTCGCGCCCGCTGATCCTCGCTGAGCGACGCCCTCGTCGCCTTGCGCGCCCGCGCCGAGAGTGCGCTCCACGTGAGATCCCAGACCAGCAGGTCGCCGTTCGCAAGGAGCGCGACCACCTGGCTGCCAGCATGATAGAACTGCGCGATATCGGCTGTGGGGGAGACGAGCACGATCGGCTCCGCCGACTGATCGAGTCGCCGGATCATGATTGCGGCGCGCGAACGCCCTGAAGTAGTCGTCACCGTGGTGCGATAGGTGATGGTTCTCTCGTCGACAGTCATCGGATTCTCAGCGATCGACAGCACTTCACCCGCTCCGCTGAAGTGGACGACGTCGACGCCGAACCCCGGACCAGTTCTGCGGAGATGCAGGTAGTTGCCCTGGACGCGAATCAGTTCGCGGTTCGAGATCAACCGCGAGTTGTCCGGCGAGGCGACGTTCCACACGCGGAGCGCCCACGGGTGCAACTCGCCGGCCTCGGAGATCTCGGCAACGAGCCACTCTCCGTCACCGCTGAATGCGAAGTTGTCCGGTAGCTCGTAGTTGGTCGCCAGCGCGACCGGCGGCGCGGTTTCTCCACCACGCGTCACCAACGTGGCTCCATCCCCGAACCATTGCACCACGTGGCGCCCATCAGGACTTACGGCCATCTCACGTGGCGCAACGGATGATGTCAGCGGATCGCTGGCGGGCTCGTGCTGCCGCGATGGAAGCACATTGCCCTCGTCGTCGATCGGCCAGTTCCGTTCTGTCGCATCATCAATGGTCGCGCACACTCCGCTGTGGAACCCGGGGCGCATCGTCGATATGCGCTTGCCGGGTTCGCTCAGCGTGACCGATGCGGTGAGGTCACTCCAGCGCCACAGACGGGCAGTTCCATCGTCGAGTGTGGGCCACAATCCACGGCGTCGTGGAGGTCCCGAGAACGATGTCGGGTGCGGGGTAGGCATCCCCTTCCGCCGCCCGAAGGCGAATTCGTCTCCCCGGTGCCGCGAGGCGAATCGCGCGTCCGCCCGTCGACCCATGCCAGAGACGCGCTGTCCCGTCACTCAGGAGCGCCACGACGCACCGTGCATCTTTCGACGTCGTAACGCTCACGATGCGGGTGGTATCATCCGGCCACAGCATCGACCAGTCATCGGTCGAAAGCTGTTTCACCTTGCCGTCAACGAGGCGCACCTCAAGTGTTCCGCGTTGGGCGGCGAAGGCGACCTGCTGGACACTGCCCATTCCACTCGTGACCAGGGACTCCCGTACTGGCTCGGTGAGTGAGACGATCGACACCCAGTATGTGCCGTCCAGCGATTGGGCGATCGCCAGCCGTTTGTCTTCGGAGAAGGCAAACACGGCCGACGCACCGAGCGGGGCATTGAGGCTCGTGAGGTCAAGCTCGCGACGCGCGGTCCACGTGTCTGTGTCGCTCCGGTATAGCCTTTCAACGCGCCAGCGCGGATCCATGGGCGAGACGTAGCACCAGTAATCGTTCTGCATTGCGATGACGGCCTGTGGCCCGTCATCGCTCCAGTCCCTGTCGTCGATCAGGATGTGTGTCGGGCCCATCGCTGGGCCCAACGGCGCACGCGATACCCCAGGAAAGTGCCAGAGGGCTGGCGGGGTGCCAGAGTGGTGTCGTGGCTTGACTGCTGCCGAGAGGCACGCATCGCTCAGCCAGCTATGTCGCCCACCGTTCGCCACGAGGCCGAGGTCGAGCTCGACCTCATCGCGCGACCCGGCAGCTGCATTGTGGCTGGAGGCGAGCATGAGCACCCGAAGCGATGCGGCGTCGAGGAGGGGGGCATCATTTGGTCCTGCGTCGCCGTACGCCGCTCCAAGGGTCGACGTGGCTTGCGCGGGAATAGGCGTCGCGAACGCCAGTCGTGAGGCGCCCGGACTCCACGACCAGTGCGTCACGCCTGCCAGCGTGCGCGACACGGTCGTCAATCCTGGGTCGAGCAGCTTGAGTGTTCCATCGCGCGAGCGGATCGCGGCGTGCTCGCCGGTCGGCGCGACGTCCACGCGGTCCACGTCGCGGTCGACCAACCTTCCCTCGTCCGGCCGCTCGCTCCCCCAGTCCGCGGTGTTCCAGGCGCGAAGGTCGCCCCCCGCCGAGAGGAGGAACAGGACGCCAGTCGCCGCGTCATGACGGCACCACACGACGTCATCCGAGAGAGAGCTCCTCTGGTCGGGCTGCGCCGTTGGCCAGACGACCACGCTGCCCGAAGTGGCGGGTTTGCTCGCCACCCACCCTCGTTCACCGAATCGCTTGGCCCAGTGCGCCTCGTCCACTGCGAACGCGAGCCCGGCGTCACCGACGCGCCACACGTCACGCCAGTCTTCCGCCCGCTCCGCACTCGCGAGCACGATGCCGTGTGTCACATCGATCGCGAACGGTCGGACCACTTCGGGAAAGCGAAGCACCGGCCCCGCCTCGATGTTTCGTAGGACCGAAGTCCCGTCACGAAGTACGAGCAAGACCCACGGGCGCGGATCGCCCTCCAGTCGTGCGTGGAGCGAGAAATCCGCGACCTCGGCATGCTGCCAGGCGACGTCGCCGTCGGCGCTGTCGAGCGCTCGCACGACGTTGTGCCTGTCCCGCGTGATGACCCAGCGTCCGTCTGCGCTGAGTCCGGTCTCCTCAATGTCTCGTCGTCGCCACTCGTGTGCGCCGGTCGCGAGCGTCCAGGAGTGCAAAACCCCCACGCGCTCATGCACGTACAGGCGGGAACTGTCAGGCGAGAAGGTCAGCTGACGAACCGTCGTTAGGTCCGCGGCCACCACGCATGCTGCCGATCCGTCGCGCTCGCCCAGTACCACCACGGTGCGCCCCATCGTCGCCAACAGGCGCGATCGGTCGGGCGAGAGCGAAGAAACGCGCATGAATCGCTCCACGACCTGTGGGGCGCGATCGGTCGTGAGGTCGATGCGCAGTCGCTCCGTCGCCTCGCCGGTGCGCCCTCCCGTCCTTGGCGCTACGTCCACCTCGATCGTGCCATCATTCATGCGAACCAGGCGGGTGACCAGGTCGTCGGGAAGGCGGATGCGACGCGACGGTACGGTGCCACCGACGTGCCAGATCCGTACGGACCCGCCCGCGTCTGCCGTCGCGACCTTGCAGCCGTCGGGGCTGAAGGTGAGGGAGACGATCGCTGCCCCTGCGTGCGTGAGCACCTCCGCGTCGGGCGCAGGACCCGTCAGCTGCCAGAGTCGGGCATCGCCGTCTCCACCACAGGCGGCCACGGCAGTCCCTTCTGGCGCGAACACCGCAGCGAAAATCGAAACACCGGCCGCTTTCAATCGCCACGACTCGTGCATGCTGGGCGCCAGCGCCAGCTCTTCTGTCGCCTGCGAGGGATCGTCCGCGGTACCCGGCTGGATGATGGCGAGCGTGTCGCGGCTCACGGAGTGGGCGATCGAGGGGACGTGGCGTGCGCTGCACAAGACCACAGCACTCGGCACCTCCTCAATCTCGAATCCCCCCACGCTTGTGCGGCGCGCGGTCGTCGGACGTTCGCGAGCCTGCGCGCGAACCAGCGACGGATCGGCGGTCGCGACCACGTGCGCCTCGCCAACCATCGGGCCAGCCAGCGGCCAGAGGCAGACTTCGCCGTCGGCCGTCGATGTCACCAGCATCTCACCGTCCGATCGATACACTGCCGTCACCACCGCTTGGGTGGAGGCGATCGTGATCGCTGCCGCGCCCTCGTCGAGGTGCCAGATGCGCGCGGAACCCGACATATCGACCGTCAGAAGGCCGTCATTCCTGGGACTGAATTCAACGGCCCGCACTCCTCCGTCGTGTCCTCCGAGAATGCGCGGCTCTGTGTCCCCCTCGGAGTGCCAGATCCGAACCGTTCCGTCGGTCGACCATGTGGCGATCAGTCGTCCGTCGCGGCTGAACTGGCAGCCGTTCACGACGCCCATGTGCCCGAACAGCGGACGGACCCGTCGCGACTGGTCGACGTCGTGGAGCAGCGCGGTCCCGTCGAGCGATGCTGTCGCCAACGACCGCCCGTCTGGACTGAAGGCGACGCACGTCACCGCATCGGTATGGTCGGTGAGGACCCGTACATCGTCGGTGGCATCGAGCGTCGAGAGGCGTACCGTGCCATCCAAGGAGCCGGTTGCGAGCAACAGGCCATCAGGACTGAACGCCAGCGAGGCGACCGCCAGCCGATGTCCTTCGAGCACGGCGGCCGGAATCGGACGGTCGACGATGCGGAGTGCCTGCTGGATCCCCTCCTCCGGCACCGGCCGTCCATCGAGCTCCGCCAGCAGCAAGGCCGCGACCAGGGGATCGTCCTGCGCCTCCTGCGAGGTGAGCAGCGCACGCACGATCGTCGCGACCTGCCGCTGCTCTCGACGCTGCACACGCGCGTCCAGGCTCGCGGCGACGAGTCGCGACTCGGCGGGCGTCCACCCGCGCATCCCGTTCGCTCCCGCCTCGGCAGTCGTCAGGTCGGCCTCCCCCAGCGGTTCGCCGACGCCGTCGTTCTCCCACGCACTCGCGTGGCGTTCGAGCAGTCGACGCGCCCGCTGGCCCGGGAGGTCAGACTGCTCGAATCGTCGCCGGACGAGCAGCGCAACCGCGTCGTGAATCAGCCGCGTCGTCCCGTCGGTGCCCGGCGCCCCCTCCAGATCGATGGCATCAACGAGGAGCAGAAGGCGGCGGCAATGATCGATCAACTCCTGTAGAACCGCGTGCTGGTGCGCATACGTCGATTCGAGCGATTCACGCGAGCACGGACGCGACGACCCAATGCTGGTGGTGTGTTGAGCCAGCACATCGAGCACGAGCCCGACCCGCGTCAGTTCCGGGTTCCAGTCCTGCAGCGCGCACAGTTGCTGGTCGAGGAAGTCCTGAAGGAGCACTCCCTCGCGCTTCAGTTCCGTGTACAGCGCGTTGTCGAAGTGGGGAGCATTCGGCGCGCGCTCCACCGCCCGGTCCCACAGCTTGGACAGCAAGAGCTGCAGTGCCGGCGCGATCGGGCTGCCGCGATCCTCGAGCAGGTCACCGGCGATCCGCGTGGGCAACCCCGACTCCACCGTGAGGTGATACTGGCGGCGCAGCGCATCCGTCCTTGTTGGACCGGCGATGGCATCCTCGATTCCACCGGCATCGAGGTGCTCGAGGAAGATCCTGCTGTGCGGCAGCGTCAGTCGCTCGAGACGTGCCTGGATGTCGGCGAGCCATTCCTTGCGAAAGCCGAGCAGGATCTTGCCGGCCGGGCGTCGGGCGCGATCGAGGAAGAGGTCGCCGAGCTCGGCGAGGAACTCGTCCAGCTCCCCGGGCTCGTCTGGATTGGGTCGCGTGAACGCCTCCTCGAGCTGATCGAGCAGCACAATCAGGGGTCGGCCTTCCGATCGTTCGATGGCCTCCACGCGGCGCGCGGGAAGTCGCTCATCGCCCCCTAACGAGCGGCGCAAGGTCGTTCGGAGCGCGACGTCGCGATCGCGCCGCAGGTATCGCGTGGTGCGAATCCCCTCGAGCCTCGGGAGAAGCCCCGCCGCCAGCAGCGAGGACTTGCCGACTCCTGACTGGCCGTAGAGCAGCGTGACGGGCGGTGTGTGCTCGCTCGTGAGCCGCTCGAACAGGTCGCGGATCTCGCGCCCGCGCCCGAAGAAGAGCGCGGCATGCTCGCGCACAAACCAGTTGAGATGCCGGTACGGCGTCGCCGGAAGGTCAATCGCCGGAAGTGGGGGCAGTCCCAACAACGGTTCGCCCGCTGCGTCGCCCAGGTTCCAGTCGAGCGACGCTTCGGCCCCCTCTCGCGCCCGCAGCTCCCACGGCCAGCGATCGTCGGTCGCCTCGACGTCGTCGACAACCTTCCGGTGCACTTGTGCCGTCTGTACGGACTGTTGGGACGCTGCCGACTCCTCGAAGGCGACTC
The DNA here is from genome assembly GCA_016704465.1 of Gemmatimonadota bacterium. Lineage (GTDB taxonomy): Bacteria > Gemmatimonadota > Gemmatimonadetes > Gemmatimonadales > Gemmatimonadaceae > SCN-70-22. The sequence goes on from JADJAD010000001.1 coordinate 717,217, forward strand.
GCAGCCCCGCGCCACCGGCAAGCCCCTGGTAGAATCGCACGGCGAAGTTGGTGGCGACGAGGTCGTCGATCGCGCGTGACGTCGCGATCACGCTGGGCACCCCGGCGGCGAGCAGTGCCCGCACCTGCCCCTGCGTCGAGCAACCGTTCAGGAAGACCAGTCGCAGCGCCTGCTGTTGCCGAAGGAAGGTGACAAACGTCGACGCGCTCGCCCCCTGCCCCCCACCGTCGGACGTCTCCAGCAGGAGTTCGTCGCTCCCGGCGTGTCCTCCGAAGTGGAAGAGGACGATCCGTCCCCGATACCGTGCATCCTGGAACACGTCGAGAATCTCGCCGAGCGTCGCGTTCCGACGCTCCACCACCTCCCAGAGCGGTGCGTCGCCGTAACGATCGAGTACGTCCCGGATCCCGCTTGCCTCACGCGGCAGGTTGCGCAGGTAGCGCAGTCTGTCGTCGCGGTCGTTGGCGAAGGCGAAAAAAAGCACCGGACGAACGGTGCTTTCGCTCATGCTCCCTCAGCCAGGTGCATGGCATGCGACGGCGAGCTGGGGAGACGGGGCATGGGAAGCGGCGCCGGTTCGGTGGGAGGGCGCCATCATAGCTGTTCATCGCCCGCGTCGCCATTGCCGGCGCGTTTCGCGACCGACTGGCCCTGAATCGCTTCACGCCGAAGGCGCCCTAACGCTGTGCGCCCGGCATCGGACAGCACGCGCTGCATGGTCGGGGCAATCGTACCGCCATCCGCTGCAACGTCCGTGCTATCCACATGCCGTCAGCGCTTCATTAGTGCATGAACACCGGCGTCATCGCCGGCCGAGCTTCGGCCTGCGGCTCCGGCTTCATCTCCATCCGTCGCGCGCGCTCAACCCACTTGGACACCGTCTTGAGCGGCGGCACCACCCGGGTGAGGTGCTTTTCGTCGTTCACGCGATCGAGCAGGTGCACGACGTTCTCCGGCTTGCGCTCACCGGAGTTCGCGGACCGTCTCGATGCCCGACGCCTCGAGCAACTGGCTGAACTCCGACCCGATCCCGTTGACGCGCATCAGGTCTGCCTGATGCATCCACGTGGTGAGCTGGCCAGCCGAAATCCCGGTCCGCATCTCCATCATGCGGCGCCCTTCGTCCGACGCACCTGGACAGCAGGTCGTCCGACGTGCGAATCCCGCGGTCGCCAGGCGCTCGGCGAAGTGCGGTCCGATCCCTTCGATCTGTTCGATTTTGTAGGTCATGGTCAATCCTCCTTGAGCGGCCGGCGCGATGTGCTTCGTCAGCGCGGCCAGTTCGGGTAGTTGGGCGAAGAGTTTCGACGCTAGCCCCCCCGGCGCTCCCCTTCATCGCCGAGCTGCTTGCACGCCCCGGCGGTGAAATCCTTGATTCCGTTCGAATAGCCCTCCGCCAATCACAATCGAGCGGTCGTTTTCCGTATGCACGTAACATAACACATTCGGCATCGTTATTGAACCCGTAACCGTAAGTCTTTCAATAACTTACGATGCGCATACGGCCGCAGGTCACGCGCCGAACGCCCTGCGGACTGGGTCGATTCTGGGGTAGGGGCGACGGTCGAAAGACCCGCCCTGACGCCTTGGCGGGCCAACGATGCCGCGATGGTGTGCACGCGCTTCACACCACATTCGCTCGCAGTGCCGACGTTCAGTTTTCGGCGAATGTTCGGTTTTGACATACCTGCAGTTACCGCCAATTCCGGCGCCCGAAGGCGGTTGCGGAGACGTCTCCGCTGGACGACCAATGGTTTTCCGCGCGCCTTTCATTGTCGCCGTGATCCCGGCCGAGTCGGTGGTCGAAGGGTCGCCGTTCGTGGGAGCTGGGTGGTCGAGGTCGTCGCACGGGCGACGCTGACGCGACATTGCCCGGTGGGCTAAGGTTGTGCAGCATGGCAAACCCGCGACTGCTCGCACTCGGCGCCGCCGCCGCACTCCTCGTCCCCTCGCCGCGTATCGGGGCGCAGACCAGCGACCTCATGGCAGCGTGTGACGCGCCCGAGGGAGCCCTGACCGTGCACACCGCGCGACCTGGACTGCCGACCGACGCGCGTGCCATCTGGATCGATGCCGGCACCATTCGCTGGCCCGGGGGGGTTCGTGGCGGGCGCTACGCGCTGTACGTCAGCGACAGTGCGCAGCTGACGGTTCGCGTCGGGGAGCGTGTGCAGGGGGCCGACCGTGTGATTCGTTTGCAGCTGAGCACCGATTCCCTGCCCCGCGCCGTGCGGGAGCGGTTCCAGCACGTCGGTGCCGGCGTGACCCTGCGAACCACGGCCGGCAACACCGCCCTCGCGGCCTCCCTGCGCCAGCAGATGATCCTCGTGCACGAGGACAGCACCGGGCGCGTGATCTCGGCCACCTACACGCAACTAGCCGGCGCACTGGACGCGCGCTACGCCGCCGCCGAGTCCGTCGCCGGCCTCGGCGTGCGCCTCTCGGCCACCGGCGCCGCCTTTCGCCTGTGGGCGCCGACGGCGCAGCGTGTCTCGTTGTGCCTCTACCCCTCGCCAACCGCTCCGACCTCGCGCGTGGTCCCCATGCGGCGCGACTCGCGCACCGGCACCTGGTCCAGTCGCGCGGCGGGATCACTCGCGGGGCACTATTACCGCTACGTCGTCACCGTCGTGGTGCCGGCGGTCGGCGTGGTGATGAATCGAGTGACCGATCCCTACTCCGTCGGCTTGTCGGCCAACTCGGAACGCAGCGCCGTCCTGGACCTGTCGTCGGCGCCGGTGACTCCGATGGGATGGCGCACGCACGCCACGCCGTCGCGCGTGCGCGCGCCCACCGACCTCACGATCTACGAGCTGCACGTCCGCGACTTCTCGATCGGCGACAGCACGGTCCCTGCGGCGCACCGCGGCAAGTACGCCGCGTTCACAGATTCGGGCAGCAACGGGATGCGCCACCTGCAGATGCTGGCCGATGCTGGTGTGACGGATGTCACCTGCTTCCGGTCTTCGACATCGCGACGATCCCTGAGGTCGGCTGCATCACGCCCGTGGTCGCGGCGCTCCCGATAGCGAGGCACAGCAGGCGATCGTATCGGCCGTGGCCGCGCGTGACTGCTTCAACTGGGGGTACGATCCGTTCCACTATACGGTCCCTGAGGGGAGCTACGCCTCTGACGCGATGGACGCGACCGTGCGCGTGCGCGAGTTCCGCGAGATGGTGCAGGCGCTGCACGCCGCCGGCCTTCGCGTGGGGATGGACGTGGTCTACAATCACACCAGCGCCGCCGGGCAGGCCGCCACCTCGGTGCTCGACCGGATCGTCCCGGGCTACTATCAGCGGCTCGACGCCAACGGCGCGGTCGAGACATCCACCTGCTGCTCGAACACCGCGACCGAACATCGCATGATGGCCAAGCTGATGGTCGAGTCGGTGGTCGCGTGGGCCACGCACTACCGCATCGACTCGTTCCGCTTCGACCTGATGGGGCACCAGCCACGCGCGGTCATGGAGCGCTTGCAGGTGGCGGTCAATCGTGCGGCCGGCCGCCACATCCACCTGATCGGCGAAGGGTGGAACTTCGGCGAGGTCGCCGACGGCCGGCGCTTCGTGCAGGCCTCGCAACTCTCGCTCAACGGGAGCGGCATCGCCACGTTCAGCGACCGGGCGCGCGACGCGGTGCGCGGTGGGGAGCCGGCGACAATGGCGCCGACCAGGTCACGCGCCAGGGGTTCATCAACGGGCTCGGGTATGCCCCTAACGCAATGGCCCCTGCGACTGGCGATGCGGCACTGCGCGATGCCGCCGACATGGTGCGCGTGGGGTTGGCCGGTTCGCTTCGCTCCTTTCGCATGGAAACCGCCGACGGCTCGACGCAGCCACTCGAGCGCCTCTCGTATGGCGGCGGCCAGCCGGCGGGCTTCGTGACGCAGCCGAGCGAGGTCGTGAACTACGTGGAGAACCACGACAACCAGACGCTGTTCGATCTCAACGTCTTCAAGCTCCCACGACGACGACGCGTGCCGATCGCGCACGTGTCTCGGTGCTCGGCGCCCGCGGTGGTCGCCTTCAGCCAGGGAATCGCCTACTTCCACGCCGGACAGGAGCTGCTACGCAGCAAGAGCATGGACCGCAACAGCTACGACTCCGGGGACTGGTTCAACCCGCTCGATTTCACCTACACCGACAACGGTTTCGCGCGCGGCCTCCCGCCTCGTCGGGACAACGAGGCGAGCTGGCCGTTCATGCGGCCGCTGCTGGCCAACCAGCCATAGCGCCGGCCGCGACCGACATTCGTTTCGCGCGCGACGCGGTCCTCGACCTGCTGCGCATCCGTGCCAGCACGCCGCTCTTCCGCCTGCGCACCGCCGCCGAGGTCGAGCGTCGCCTTCGCTTCCACAACACCGGCCCGTCGCAGGTGGCCTCGGTGATCGTGGGCGAACTCGACGGCACCGGCATGCCCAGCGCCGGTTTCACCAGCGTGCTGTACGCCATCAACGTGGACACCGTGGAGCGGCGCGTCGACCTGCCGGAGCTTGCCGGGCGCCGCTACCGCCTGCACCCCGTGCATCGCGCGCCGGGCGCCGCCGATGCGCAAGCGGCGGGCGCGACGTGGGAGGCGGACGCGGGACGGCTGACCGTGCCGGCGCGCACGGCGGTGGCGTGGGTGATCGACGCCCGGTAGGCCACCCCCCTGCACGGATCCGTGCGCTGCCGTGTGCGGCGTCCTGCCCCTTGCGCATCCGGCCCGGCTTCGGCTTTGTAGAGGACCCCTCATTCCCCGAGGCCCCTTCATGTCGTCGCGTCGCGAGTTCCCTGGAACGCAGCAGTGCCGGCGCCGCGTTGTTCGGCGTCGTTGGTTTCCCCGCTGGACATCTTCACCTCCACCCCATCCCCTTCTTCCGCCAGCAGCAATGCCGCCGAGAGTGGGACATCAGCTGGCCCTCCGCATCACCGGCAAGCACAAGGCGCTGTTCGACGTCGCCGAGGTGGAGAGCGGCTACGGCGTCTGGCGCACGGCGGCGTGGGCCGCCCAGTACCGCGATGTCATGAAGGTGCCGGTGGCGCAACTCTCCCCGTCCTCGTCCTGCGCCACAACGCCATCGCACTCGCCATGCAGCAGTCCTTCTGGGGCAAGTACGGGGTGGCGAAGGCCTACGGCGTGACGCACCCGCTCACGATGCAGCCGACCGACCGCAACCCGTCGTTGCTGGACGAGAAGGATGGCATCCCCGCGCCATGGGACCAGCTCGGCCTGCACAAGCAGCTCGCACGTGGCGTGGTGGTGCTGGCCTGCAACCTCGCGCTGCAGGACATCGTGGAAACGGTCAAGAAGCAGGACGGCCTGAGTGACGAGGCCGCACGAACGGTGACGGTCGGCGGGCTGATTCCCGGCGTGATCCTGCAACCGTCGGGGGTCTTCGCCGCGGTGCGCGCACAGGAAGCGGGGTGCGCGTACGTGCGCGCGTCGTAGCGCGACGCTTCGAGCGACGCTTCGAGCGACGCTTCGAGCGACGCTTCGAGCGACGCTTCGCTTCGAGCGACGCTTCGTTCGACGCTCGTAACTGCGCGCGGGCGGGCCGGCGGACGATGCGCCGGCCCGTCGCCTTTCTAGCCGGCGAATCCTTGCCAGCGAATCCTCGGAGCAACGAAACCGTAGGGCTGCCCCATGACACACCTCCGCGACATTCGCTACGCCGCGCGACTGCTCGCGCGCAGCCCCGGCTTCTCCCTCCTTACGGTGCTCGTGCTCGCCGGCGGCCTCGGGTTGGGGACGTTCACCTTCTCGTTCCTGTATACGGCGATGATGCGTCCGCTCCCGCTGAGCGAGGGGGAGCGCATCGTTCGTATCGACCAGCTGACACAGGGTCGACGCGGGCCAGTCGATGCAGTAGACGTCGGCTCGCTGCGCGAGCAGCTTCGTGCGGTGGGCGAGGTGGGGGGCTACACAGGGCAGGACATCGTGGTGGGGAGCGAGGGGGTGCGCCGGGTCGTGGATGCGACCATCGCCGACCCGGTGCTCTTCTCCGTGGCCCGCACGCCGGCGTTGATCGGGCGCGCGCTGCTCGCGGGCGACGCCGAGGCGGGGGCTGAACCGGTCATCGTGCTGTCGCATCGCACGTGGGAGGTGGTGTTCGGCGCCGACCACGCCGTCCTGAACAGGCTGGTGACCATCAACGGCGTCAGCACGCGCGTCGTGGGGGTGATGCCAGCAGGCTTCGGATTCCCGGTGGCCTCCGAAGCGTGGATGCCGCTCCCCGCGTCCACCTATGCCCTCACCGAGCCTGGGCTGGCGTCGCTGCGCCTCGTCGGCAGGCTGGCTCCGGGCGCATCGCACGCCAGCGCGAGTGCCGAGGCGACGCCGCTGCTGCGCCGAATCGTCGCCGCGCGCGACACCGCGACGGCGGCGCGCAGCGTGGAGGTGGCGGTGGAGTCGTTCCCGTCGGTCCAGATCGGCGAGGAGCGCACGCTTGTGTTCACCGTGCTCAACGTGCTGGCCGCGCTCATCCTGCTATTGGCACTGGTGAACGTCACGAACCTGCTGCTCGCGCGCGCCAACGAGCGTGTGCGGGAGACAGCGGTTCGCCTCGCCCTCGGCGCGACCACGGGACGTCTCGTCATGCAGGGGATGTGGGAGAGCGTGCTGCTTTGCCTGGCTGGGGGGATCGTGGGGACGGCCGGCGCGGCATGGGGGCTGGAGGAGATCACGCGCTGGACGCGTGCCAACATGGAAGGGAACCTGGCCTTCTGGTGGGTCTGGCGCATGGATCACGTCACGCTCCTCTGTGCCGGCGCCTTCGTGACCATTGCCATCGCCGTGCTGGGGGGGGTGACATCGTGGCGCGCGACGCGCACCAACGTGCGCGCGGTGCTGCAGGACGGGAGTGCGCGCGCCGGGTCGCGGCGCGAGGGGCGCCTGTCGCGTGCCCTGGTCGCCACCCAGGTCACGACCGTCACGGTGCTGATGTTCTTCGGGGGTAATGTCGGGGATCATGGCGCGCCGCGTGGTCGCGATCGACCCGGGGTACGACGTCAGCAACCTGCTGCGGGGGAATCATCCCGCCGCCGGCGCGATACGGTACGCCGACCACCCGTGCCGCCCTGTTTCCGCGACGTGCATGCCAGGCTCGCCGAGATGGAGGCGCTCGACGGCGTGCTCCTGCGTGAGCCTGGGAGAGCGTGCGACCGACGCCGGCCGCTTCGTGCTGCGCGATGGTCGCGCGACGGGGGCGCCGCCGTCGGCGTACGTCCTCGGGACCCTGGGGCGGTGTCCACGACCGGTGTGACCATCCTCGAAGGACGCGCGCTGCTACCGAGCGACGATGCGTCGCGCGCCCCTGTCGTCATGGTCAGCCGTTCGCTTGCCGCGCGATTCTGGCGTGGCCGCTCACCGTTAGGCGACCAGGTGCAACTGGCGGGAGTCGGCGACGGCGTGCAGTGGCGCACGATTGTCGGCGTGGCGAGCGACGTGCCGTATGGCGACCCGTTGTCGCGCGACCGCAGTCCGGATGCCGTCTACGTCCCGCTGCTACAGTCCGACGCCGAGTACCCGGTCGTCGTCGCACGCTTCCGCGGGAGCGAGGTCGCCGGGCGTGAGGCCTTGCATCGGGCCTTTGGTGCCGTCGATCCGCTGCTCGTCCCCGATGGGGTTCAGCTGTTCTCCGAGGTCCTGCGGAAGGTCGGGCTCATCACGGCCTCGGTCTCCAGGCTGTTTGGCGCCTGCTTCGCCTTCGCCCTCTTCCTGGCGCTGGCCGGGGCGTATGGACTCATGTCGCGCTCCATCGGGCTGCGCCGACGCGAGATCGGGGTGCGGCGCGCACTCGGAGCCAGCGATGCCAGCCTCACTCGGCTCCTGCTCAGTCAGGGCGGGCGACAGTTGGGGGTAGGGACGCTGGTCGCGGCCCCCATGCTGGTGCTGACGGGGCTGGGCTTCATGCACTTCTTCCCCATCGACGGGTGGATCGCGTTCGTGGCCGGGGTCGCGGTCTCGCTCTCGATCGTGGTGGCGGTGCTCGGCGCCACATGGCTGCCGACGCGTCGCGTGCTGCGCGTGACGCCGCGCGCGAGGCGCTGGGCAAGGAGTGAGCTGAGGGAACCTCGGGCGACCGGAGCCCGATGGTATCGCCAGCCGTTCAGCGCTTCAGCTTGAGGCGTTCGAGGTTGGGGATCAGTGGCGATTCCTTGCGGGCGCGCTCGACATCGTCCACCTCGATCGGGATCGAGCGCAGAGCCACTCATAGCCCGTCTCCGTCACCAGCACGTCGTCCTCGAAGGCGACGCGCACCCCGTTCAGGACCGCGCCCTGCTCGATCGCCAGCACCATGCCCGGCTGCAGCGGCTGCACGTAGTCGCCGTGGTCGTGTACCTCCATGCCGATGTAGTGCCCGATGCCGTAGGTGTACGTGCGGTCCAATCCTCCGGCGTCGCGCAGCATCCCGACGGCCAGGTCGTGCAGCTCGCGCCAGGTCACGCCGGGGCGGACCTTGGAGATGACGGTCTTCTGCACGTTGAGCACGGTGTTGTAGAAGCGCTTCTGTTCCTCGGTAAACGTCGGATTCGCCGGCCACACGCGCTGCACGTCGGCCGGTGGAACTCACTCCGCGCCCGTATCCATGTGGATCAGGTCTCCGGCGGCGACCGTCGTCCCGCGCTCGCGCGCTTCCATCTCCTCGCGCGCCGGCGCGTAGGCCTCCTCGCGCGTGCGCCCGGCCGGGTGCCCGTCAGGAAGCCGAAGCGCGCCGTTATAGCGGTAGACGAAGTCAGTCACCTCACCGATCTCCTTCGTCGTCATCCCCGGTCGGGAAGCGCGCATCGCTTCCATGATGCCATCCCGGTCACATCGACCGCTCGGCGGATCGCCGCCAGCGAGAAGGCGTCGTGGATCATGCGTTGCCGATCGACGATCTCTCCCGCGTCCGCACGTCGATTTCCGGCGAGGCTTCGCGCAGCCGCGTGACGAGCGTGAGCCGGATTGGCCGGCTCGTTGAGATTCGTGAACCGCGGGTAGTTAGGAACCAGATCACCTTGCGCGTGTCGGTCGGCCCCTTGGCGAGGTCGGGCTACCGGCGAAGCGCAGCTGGGTGATGCGCAGGTTGCGGTAGTCGGTGAGGGCGCTGGAGAGGTCCCCGAGGAAGCGCGTGTAAGGAAAGACGTTCGTCAGCCCCGTCAGCTCCTTCACCGTGGCCCGTCGTCTGACGTGTACAGCACTTCGCGGTACGTCTCGCCTCGCGGGTTGAGCACCAGGACCGATCCGGGTGGCCGAGGCTGGCGGGCCCTGTGTAGAACGTGAAGTCATGGTTCTCCGTCTCGGGGACCATGTGCTCGTAGAGGTTCGGCTGGCTGCGGTCGGCGCTCTGGATGATCGCGATCCCTTCGGGGAGCCGTTCGGAGGACGCGCCGGCGCTGGGCGGCGGCGTCCTCGAGGAGGGCGTCTGCTGGGCCGGGAGTGTCGCGGCGAGCAGGAGGAGCGAGGCGAGCAGGAGTGGGCGCATGATGGCGGGCGGTGAGACGACGAGTGCGGACGCGTGCCGGATCGGTACGAACCGTTGTGCCATGATAATCGTGCACGGCCCGCCGCTGCGTGGGGTCGCCGAACGGTGTGCGGCGGCGACATCATGCGCCACCGGCCCGGGCGGTATCATTAAGCGGATCCGTGCCCTTCGCGATCGTGCGCCCCACCACACAGCGGTGGATCGACACCCGCGATGACCCTGCAAATCGCCCGGCTCAACGCCGTCGTCCTGACATGCGCCTCGCTTGTCCTCGCCGCCTCGTCGTCGGTCCATGCCAGGCCGACTCCGCCGCGCGCCCAAGGTGCTCGTCATTGCAACCGGCGGCACCATCGCCGGTGTGCAGGACGCGCCGGGAACGCTCGGCAGCTACCGGGCTGGTACGCTGACCGCTGAGCAGATCATTTCGTCAGTGCCGGAACTCTCGCGCTTTGCCACGGTCGAGGCCGAGCAGTTCTCCAACGTGCCGAGCACGTCGATCACGACCAGACAGTGGGTCGCGCTGTCCAAGCGCATCAACCAGGTGCTGGGAGCGGAAGACCTGGCCGGCGTCGTCGTGACGCACGGGACCGACCGGCTCGAGGAGACGGCGTTTTCCTCTATCTCACCGTGCGCTCCGACAAGCCTGTTGTCGTGGTCGGCTCGCAGCGTCCCGCCACCGGCATCAGCCCCGACGGTCCGATCAACCTCGTGGCAGCCGTTCGCACTGCGGCGGCCCCTCAGGCCGTGGGCAAGGGGGTGATGGTCGTGATGGACGATCGCATCCTGTCGGCGCGCGAGTCGCGCAAGATGTACCAGCGCACCGGCGGCTTCTCGACGGGCGACATGGGGATGTTGGGCGCGGTGGGCGGTGACGGGCCGGCGTTCTTCTTTGCCCCGGTGCGCCGCCACGGCTCGACCAGCGAGTTCGACCTGTCGAGCATCGATACGCTGCCGCGGGTCGGGCTGACCTACTCTTATCCGAGGGAAGCGGACATCTGTTTCGACCCCAAGCCGGCTGGAGTGGTGGTGGCGACAACCGGCATGACGCGCGAGTCGGCGGTGTACCGGACGTTGCGAAGTGCGGGTGTGGTGGTCGTGACGGCTTTCCCGTCGGGCGACAACATCACGGCATCGCGCTATGACGCCCCGCCGCCGGCTGACACCGCGCGTCCGCCGGTGACCGAGCGCGACTCCATCATGCGTGCCGAGCGGACCGCGCCGCGCGAGGTGGTCGCGCAGCACCTGTTGCCGCAGAAGGCGCGCATCCTGCTGATGGTGGCGCTGACGCGCACGCGCGATCCGAGGGAGATCCAGCGCATGTTCCGGGAGTACTAGGGCGCGTGCGGGTGCGTCGCTCGGAGAGCCGTGCAATGGCACCGTCCTCTCGATCTGCCAGCTGCGAGTAGCCGTGGTGCAGCCGGCGCACGTGACGTGCCCTGCCTAACGCGGCGGTCGACGCGATTCCACCTGTCGGGTGTTGCTACTCGGACGGTAGCGGTCGTCCTCGCGAGCTGCGGCCTGTTGGAGTAGATTGCGTGGGCGCTCCTGATGCTGACGTGCCATGTGCTTCGGCGGTTCCGTGTCAGGAGCGAGTGCGCGTGTGCCTGCCCAGCGCGCGTTCACACGGCACCTCGAGTGGAGAACGTCCTGCGATGACACCGCTTCGTTTTCGCTCACGGGTGGACTGGTGGCTGCCGCTGCTTATCGTCGGGGTGCCCGTCGCGATGCTCCTGGATGTCGCGCGGTCGCACCGCACGCCGCGCGGAGAAGAGCTCACCGCCGTGCTCGTCGCGGCGGTGATCGTCGTGCTGCTCGGATGGCTGCTCCTCTCCACGCACTACACGTTCGAGGAGAACGCGCTGGTCATTCGCTCCGGCCCGCTGCGGAGCGCGGTCCCGTACGCGCGCATCACCCGGGTCGAGCATTCCCGCTCTTTCCTTGCGGCGCCGGCGATGTCGCTCCGCCGCATCATGATCCATTTCGGCGTCGCCGACTTCGCCATCATCTCTCCGGCCGATCGTCCCGGCTTTCTCCGCGCGCTTGGCGAGCGGGCACCGAGTGCTGCCCTGCCCCCGGACCCGACACCCGCGGCCAGTTGATCGCGCCGCAGCAGGCGGTCGATCCAGCCTGCGCTCGCTTCGCCCGCTCGATGTCCCTCGACCGCTGCAGCGCTGACCCGTTCGGTGGGGGCACCAACGGGCGTGTCTCCGCATCCCTGGCTGAGGCTCGATGATCGGTCCGATTCTCCTCACGGTTTCGTGGCTGCTGCTGCGGCTGGAAGGTCGCCGCCTGGACGCACTCGGATTCGACGAGCCACGGCAGCGTACGACCGAGTTCGCACTGGGATTCGCGGCTTTCGGGCTCGCGGCCGCCGCGCAGCAGATGGGACTGTCTCTCGCGGCAGGCGATCAGTTCGTACTTAACGCGGGAGTGGACACACCCACGATGCTCAATGGGCTTCGCTTCACGGTGAATTCGGTGCTGTTCGAGGAACTGCTGTTCCGCGGGTATTTCCTCTACCGAGCGGTTCAGTGGCTCGGGCCCAGCCGTGCGGTGTGGCTCGACGCTGCGGCGTTCGGTGTGTACCACTGGTTCAGCTACGGCGTCATCGGGAATCCGATCGTAATGCTGTACGTCTTCTTGCTCACAGGGATGTTTGGCTATCTATGGGCCCGGGCGTTTGTCGCGACTGGGTCGATTGCGGCGCCGATCGGCCTGCATCTCGGATGGAACGCAGTGGCTTACCTCGTGTTTTCTGCAGGGCCACTCGGCGCGGCGTTGCTGATTCCGGCCAGCGGTGCGCAGCGTATTGAGGCCAACGGCCCCCTGTCGAGCGTCGCCCTGAGTATCGGGTTGCCACTCGCAGCGACGGCGCTTGGGCTCTGGTACCTGCGGCGCGTCGAGCGGCTGCGCGCAGGCCTGAAGACCGACGCGGAACAACCCGTGCGCACGCCCGCCTAACGGCGCCTGGTGCAGTCACCGGGCTGGGGATGGCGGGTTGGCGCCCACCTCGAAGCTGAGGTTAGCATACGACAGCCCCTGACTTTCACTGGGACGTGCTTCATGCCCCATGAAGGACGCGTCCAAGTCGGCAGCCGCAGATTTCTTCTTCAGAGGTAGGACCACGAGCCATGATTCCCGATCCGAACGGCCCACAGCACGCCGAGCCTGCGAGTGCAAGGGGCAATCTCGCATCGATCAGCCCGTTCTTCATCGTACGGAATCTGGATGCCTCGATCTCGCACTATGTTGAACGCTTCGGCTTCGCCGTGGATTTCCAGGGTCCGCCGGACGACGTGTACTATGGCCACGTGAGCCGCGACGGGATCGGTATCATGCTCAAGATGATCCGCTCGGATGTGTTGCCGGTTCCCAACCACACGCGCCACGAGTGGGCGCGCTGGGATGCCTACATCTATGCGCTGGATCCCGATCCGCTCTTCGCGGAGTTCAAGCAACGCGGTGCATCGTTCGTGAAGGAGCTGTCATTCATCGACGACGGCCTGTGGGGCTTCGAGGTTACGGACGCCGATGGGTACGTGCTTGCCTTCTTTCGGACGCGTGGCAAGTAGGTGCCGCGCCATTACGAAGCAATGATGCGTGCTGCGGACGGAGGGACCTGCCTCGCTCTTGTTGACACTTCCACCCAAACGAACGGACGTGTCCCGAGGCATCGTCGTGCCGGGGAGTCTACGTTCAAACTATCCGCTTGACGGGCCGGTCTACTTCGTCAGAGTAGGGTTGGCGCCTGCCCTGCCCAGTCCGCTTCCTCGTCAAGGCTGACCGGGTCGCCGTGACAGTCATGCTTGATCCGGCGGTGCGATGGGTGCGTCTCTGTGAAAGGAGCGACGTAGTACTCCGGACGCTCGGCCCTACTGCCCGGCCAGCAATCGTTCGCTAAGCAGTCGCAACCTCTCCCGGGCCGAAGGGTCGTACGCCTGCGCGTGCGCCTTGATCGGTACCTGTCGGTTGAAGTACGTCCCGGTCGGCTCGGTGGTGACGATGGCATTGACCACCGACTCGACCCCCTCGGCGATCGTCGAGCGCGGCGTCACGTTGAGGGCGCGCGCCATCGTGGTCGCCATGGTCGTGGCGGGATGCAGCGAATACGTCAGGACACCCTGCCGCTCCAGGGCAGGCGCCATGTCGATCGTCATCAGGATCTGCGCCAGCTTGCTCTGCGCGTAGCCGCGTGCGCCCGTGAACCGCTTCGTCATCATCACGTCGTCGAAGTCGATCGCCTCCTGCGACCCCGACGACACGTTGATGATGCGCGATGGAGCGCTGGCGACGATCAGCGGGAGGAGTTGCTTGATCAGCAGGTAGTGCGCCAGGTAGTTCACCGCGAAGTGCATCTCGTGCCCCTCAGCGCTGAACTTGGGCGTGGAGTCGAGGACGAAGCCGACCCCGGCGTTGTTGATGAGCAGGTCGAGGCGTTGATTGTCGTGCTTCACGGCATCGGCCAGGCGCCCGACTTCATCGAGCGATGCCAGGTCGGCGCGGTAGAAGCGCGCGCTCCCCTTGCGGCTCGTGGTGATCTCGGCCACGAGCGAGTCACCGCGCGCGACGCTGCGACCGGTGATGAGGACATGCGCGCCGGCCGCCGCCAGGCGGCGCGCCACGTCGCGTCCCAGGCCATCGGTCGAGCCGGTGACGAGGGCCACCTTGCCCGAGAGGTCGGGGAGCGGCGGCGCCATCTTGAAGTTCGCGGATGGCTGCTGGGCGCGGGCCATTGCGAAGGGCGCCGCGACGGCCAGCGCGAGACCTAACGAGAGGGTGGCAACGCGTGCGAGGACGGTGCGGTGCGCCTGCGGCATGGAGGAGGGGGGCTAGGGAGGCGACGGAAGGACCGTTCGAGAAGGTCGTGCGTCGTCCGGTCCGCGTCCAGACGTCGCGCAATCACCCATCCGGATGTCACGGCGAGATCTGGAACGCCCCTCATGCTTCAACCCTCGGCCGCACCAGCCGCGCCCCAAGCGACTACCCGTGCGTGTCGGCGCGCGCGAGTGTCGGGCGACGCAGCGCCCCACCGAGCCAGACCAGCACCAGCGCGATGCCCGCAATCCGGACCAGCGTCACCACCCAGAGTGGCGCCGTGGTTGCCCGAGCAATGGCTGGTCCGGCGAACCAGTAGTAGAGCCCACCGGCTGCAGCGGCAATGAGGGGCAGGAGGATGCGCGATGGGATGCGCGCCACGCGCACGGCCAGCAGGACCACCGCGATGCTCGCGACCGACCAGCCCAGCGTCGAGGCGTAGACCGCCGCCGCCGTCGACAGCGCGCCATCGCTGGTAAGGCCGTAGCCGACGACAAAACCCGGCAGGGCGGCGATGAATAGTCCAAATGGCGTGAGCAGCCAGCGAGCCGTGCGTCGATCGGGACCCAGCATCTGCTGGAAGGCCTTGCCCTGCGACAGGTCGATGCACCCACGCGGCGTGCAGACCGTGCAGGTGGTGCAGCGCCCCCGTTGCAGCGGAAGGAGCGGCGCCTGACCGTACAGGAGTTCCACCGGCAGCACGGGGCAGAGCCCGTTGCAGAAGCCCGAGCGCACGGCATAGGCGGCGCCCAGCCCCGCTGCGAGCAGCGCCACGGCGACAATCGTCGCCGCCAGCACCGTTCCCTCCACGTTGAACAGGAATCGCCGCGCGGGCACCATCAGGTGAAAGAGGGCCACGCCCGCGACGCTCAACCACATGGCGGTGCGGGGCGAGGGCACGCCTCCCGTCGCGACGCGGTTTCCCAGCTCATTCGCGGTCGCCAGTGGGCAGAGCCCACGCCACAGGGCCGGGTTGACGAAGAAGACGGCCGGAAGGATGGGGACAGCCACGTACCAGAGTGCCGCCAAGGCGACGTCTGGTCGGAGTACGAGCGCGAGGAGCAGCACCACGAGCACCATCAGCGACGAAACACGCGCCACGCGCCACAACAGGACGGTGGAGGGTATCGGCTGCAGCACGTGGAGTCGGGGTGCGGTCATCGCCTCTGGGGAGATAGGTCGCGAACGGGCACGGACAGCACAACATCGGCCGTCCGTGCCTTCGCGCGATAGGGAGAAGGAGGACACGGACGTAAGGGGAGTACCGACGGTGCGAAGCGTTGCTGCCATTTCCTCGTGCGTCGACGGCCCCAGCGCACGCCTCACGCACCGTTCACTCGCGCCCCTCGAAGTACGGCCGGGGCGCCGCCTGTGCCGCCGGCCAGACGCGCGCCGCATCGGCACCGGCGTAGAACACCCCGTTCTTCACCACGTATCGGATCCGCTGCGCATTGGCGATGTTGTCGAGCGGGTTCGCCTCGAGCACGACGAGATCGGCGAGCTTCCCTATCTCGAGCGATCCCAGCTCCCCGTCGAGCCCATGCTGCGTCGCCCCCTTGATGGTCGCGATCTCCAGCACCTCGGCGGGGGTGAAGCCGCTCCGCGCGAGCAGGTCCAGCTCCCAGTGCGCGTCGAGCCCGAACATCTGCCCGTGCGCCCCGAGCTGCAACGACGTGCCGTTGTGATAGAGCTTCCGCAGTTCGGCACCCATCGCGAGGACCGTCATGTCCTCCGGCCACAGCTTCACGGGGCTCCGCACGCGCATCAGCTGCTCGGGGGTGATGAAGCGGGTGAGCTTGGGATCCTCCCAGAGCTTGCTGGCCTGTTGGTACCACCCCTCGCCCATCGCCGTGTTGTAGGCGACGAGCAGCGTCGGCGTCATCCCCGCGGTCGTGCCGCCCCAGAATCGGACGACATCGTCGTGGAACGGCGCGAGTCCCATCGAGTGCTCGATTCCCGTCACTCCGTCGAGCACCTGGGTGAAGTTCATTTGCGGGTCGCTCGACGACTCCGACAGGACGTTCAACCCCAGGTCGCGCGCTGCGGCGATGGTGAGCGATCGGCGCAGGCGGATGCGCTGCGCGTAGTCCTTCACCGCAATCGCCCCGTGGTCCTTGTTCCAGCGCAACTGCTCGCGCGCCTCGTCGAGCGTGTCGAACGGACGATACATGAGGCGCCGAAAGCCGCGCCGAGTCCCGAAGATCGGCGAGCCAGTGGTGAAGAAGCGTGGGCCGGCCATCTTCCCGGCGCGCAGCATGTCGGTGAACCAGCCATCGCGATACTCGTTGCCGTACACCTCGACGATGGTCGTCACCCCGTAGGCAAGCGGGGCGCTCAGGTACGTCGGCTGCTGCTCGATCACGTGCAGGGTGGAGTGCTCGATGTGCGGATGGGCGTGCGCATCGATGAGGCCCGGGATGACGGTCTGCCCGGCGAGGTCGAAAGTCTTTGCGCCTGACGGGACGGCGACTCCGCGCCCCAGCGCGGTGATGCGCCCGCCCTGCAGCACGATCGTCGCGTTCTCGAGCACCTCACGCTGCGGGTTCATGGTGATCACCCGGACGCCGGTGAGCGCGACCGCCCCCGTGGCACGCTCAATGTCGAAGGCGATCGACAATTCTGTACGGCGCGCGGTCGACCCGGGGACGCGCGGGGCGGTCCATGATGCGCCCGCCGGCCGGGCCGGCGGCGTGCGCGACTCCGCCAGCATCTGGCTGAGCGGCTTCTCGTAGAAGCCGCGGGCGCGCGTCCACCCGAGGGTCGCGCCGTCGGCCGACCAGGTGAGGTAGCCACCGTCCTCGGCGTCGACGCGCACGGCGCTGCCGATACCGTCGGCCGGCGAGCGCGTGACCGGATGGCCGGCGTAGCTCCACGGGACGATGAAGCTTCGCTGGTACTCGCGGAGCGCGATCCAGGCGAGGTCGGGCGACGGAACCGCGGCCACGGCATTCGGGAACCGATAGAGCAGCAGCTCGCCGCGTCCGTCGAGGGCGATGCGCTTGAGGACCAGGTCCTCGCCCTCGAACTCGGTGAACAGGAGCGTCTGGCCGTCAGGCGCAAAGTTCACGCTGGGCGGGATCTTGCCGGCGATGTTGGCGTACTCCAGCGCGTGCCCCGAGATCCCGGTCACCCGGTGCTCGGTCCCGTCGGCATCGCGCAGCACGAGGTCGAACTGCGTCTCGTTGGAGAGCCACAGCCCTCCGGCGAGTCCGGGCGCACCGCGCACGTAGGCAATCCGCGCACCGTCGGGCGATACGGCAATGCTCCCGTATTGCGCCGGGACGCTCGTCAGGCGCACCGGGGCCGCGTCGAGCGCCGCCCGGCGGTAGACGGCCCCGAGGCTGTCGTCGGTCCAGGCCGCGTAGTAGAGCGCCCCGCGCCCGGCGTCGTACACCGGGCCGGTCTCGAGCACGTCGGAGTTGGTGAGGTTGCGCGGCGCGCCGGTTGCCCCCGCGAGCCAGAGGTCGCCTAACGCCTCGTACAGCACGCCCTGCGGGACTCGGCTCCCCCACCGATGCCCCAACGTCGAGGCACGCTCGCTCGGCTCGACGGTCTTGAAGCGAATCGTCTCGGAGAGCAGCCGCTCGACCGGGGCGCGGAACGGGAGCGGTGTGGCACTCCCGGTGGTGACATCGACCGCGGTGATCGCCCCCCCCACTGCAAGGAAGATGCGCTTCCCGTCGGGGTGCCAGGCGATGGCGGGGAAGGGACCGAGCGTCGAGGCGCTCTGCTGACGGTCGCGATCGAGGCCACGCAGGGCGACGCGCTCGCGCCCGGTCACCAGGTCGCGCACCATGAGCACCGTCTCGTCGATGGCGCGGTGCACGTATGCCAGCTGCTGGCCGTTGGGCGAAAGCGCCGGCGCGAACGCACCGCCGGGACGGGCAACGCTCGTCGTCACCTCACCCGTCGCCTCGTCGTAACGATCGATGCGTGCCCCGCTGGGCGGGGTGACATACGGATTGAAGGCGAAGGCATACAGCGATCCACCGTTGCGCTCGAAGAGCACCCCGGCGCCCCTCGGCTCGGCGATGGCCCCGCCGAGCAGGTCGCTTCCCTCGAGGAGCACCTGGCGGCCACCGATGCGATCGAGGGCGACCAGTTGGGTGGCGATGCCATCTCCGCTACGCACGGCGTAGAGCCGGCGTCCGTCCGTCGACCACGCGGGGCGCACGAAGCTCTCGCTCAGATCGAGCCGGGCCGTCGAGACGCGCTCCAGCGCCCCTCCCTCCCGGTTCATGACCCAGACGTCGTAGCTCCCATTGCGATCCGACGAGAATGCGATCGAGCGTCCATCGGGGCTGTAGCGCGGGAAGAGATTCCACGACCGCCCACTCGTCAGGCGCCTGGCGCTCCCCCCGGCAATCGGGAGTTCATAGATGGCGCCGAGCAGGTCGAAGGCGATCGATTGCCCGTCGGGAGAGATCGCAAGGCTCATCAGCGTCCCCTCGTGCGCCTCGAAAACAACGGTGCGAGACGGGCCGGTCGGCGTCTCCACGTTCCAGCGCGCTGGTCCCTGCACCGTCGCCTGCACCGTCGCCTGCGATGCGAGCGACGACGGGCAGATGAGCACCGCGCTCAGCACGGCGCTGAGCGCAGCGGCGGGCAGGGCGACACGCGCGCTGAGGCAGCTGTTGGTGCGCGCGGCCCCTCGGGCCGTCGCGACGCGGGGATGGCGCGGGGGAGATTCGATCGTCATTGCGCACTCCGAGTCGACGGTCGTCGCGCGAGGCGATCGACCAATTCCGGTGCGACCGACGGTCGCGGCGCGAATGTGCCGGATGACCCGGATCACGTCAATGCGGCTGGTTGCGTACTGCCTGACGAAGGCTGCGGTCGCATCGCACGGCCAGCCGGTCGCGGGTGTGCGCGACACATCTGGTGAACGCGCGACCCATCGAGATAAGATTGGTCGCGACTTCACTGCCACCGTCAGGGGAGCGGACCGATCATTGACGTGTGCGACTGGCACGCGGAGACACCAGTCGGATCAGCTCCCTTTCCACTTCATCCCGGGCACAGCGACCATGGCCCCCGCCACCAGCACCGTGCGCCTGCATCGCGTACTCACCGCGCCGCCGGAGCGCGTCTATCGTGCCTTTCTCGACCCGGCGGCGATGGCACGATGGCTGCCGCCACACGGCTTCACCGCGACGGTGCACGAGCTCGATGCACGCGTCGGCGGGAGGCACCGCATGTCGTTCACGAACTTCGGGACGGGTAGCAGCCATTCCTTCGGCGGCACCTACACCGAGCTCACGCCGCACGAACGCATCTGCTACACCGACACGTTCGATGATCCCAACATGCCTGGCGAGATGCTGGTGACCGTGACGCTCCGCAAGGTCAGCTGCGGCACCGAGTTGGAGATCGAACAAAGCGGCATCCCTGCCATGATCCCGGTCGAGATGTGCTACCTGGGCTGGCAGGAGTCGCTTGGCATGCTGGCGCGCGTCGTGGAACCGAACATCCCGGACGGCGCGTAGCCCGTTCGCGCGGTGAGGTCGACTAAAGCAGCGGGATGGCCGCCGGCAACGATCGATGACTCGCGTGCGACGAGCGGCTCAGATCAACTCGTACGCGATCAGGATGCCGATCGAGACCATGCCGATGAGGCCCACGATGAAGACCGAGTCGGCGAGCCGCTCCATGCGCCGCCACGCGGACGCCTTGCTGCTCCGGAGGGCGAAGTACGCACTCGTGCATGCGATCAGGAACATCAGGGCGTCCAGGGCGATCAGGTCGTCGGCAATGCTTCGCACCGAGTTCGGCCGCGGCAGCAAGGCAAACAATCCGATCACCGTGATACAGACGCCCACGAGTCCTGCCGAGACCGTGAAAATGTGGCCGCTCAGCTCGCGTTCCCGGACCGAGGGTGGTGCGGTTGCCCGTGCAGCGTCGGACAGTTCCTGGGACGAGATAGGCATCGGCACCTCGAGAGGATGGAACCGGAATCGGCTGGCGGAACGGGCCGGCGCGCCCCATGCGCGGTGTGACCGCACCCCGGAATCGATGGATGCAATGCGCCGTGACTCCACTGGTCAAGAGCGAGGCGCCGTTGACCGCTGCACTCGTGGTTGAGCACAGTCGCGACGAGACACAACACTTCCACCCCTTGCGCCATGAATCATCCGTACCGATTCCACACACCGCACGTGCACCTGGCACGCGTCTTTGGCAACGACTGGTTCGCGCTGAAGGCCGAGTCGTTCGCGCGCTTTTTCGGGACACCGGGGTTCCTGCTTGGGCAAACAGCGATCGTCGCGGCATGGATCGCGGCCAACGCGACCGGTGTCGTGCGATTCGACCTGTATCCGTTCATCCTGCTCAACCTTGCCTTCAGCCTCCAGGCCGCGTACGCCGCGCCGCTCATCCTGCTGGCGCAGACCCGGCAGGCCGACCGTGACAAGGCGCATTCCGAGGCGGACGCCCAGCATCGCGAAGCGATTGCGGTGGCCAATGCGGAACGGCAGGCAGAGGTCGCAGCGCAGGCAGCCTTGCTGGTGACGCTCGTACGGCAGAACACTGAGCTGACCGCGTCCACCAAGCTCCTCTCCGAACGCATCAGCACGCTCACGGAGGAGTTGCACCGCCAGGTCATGAAGACCGCTGCGCCTCCCGAGAAGGGCCCGGGAACGGCGCACTGAGGGCATCCACGGCGCGGCGCGCGCGGCGCGAGATGGCGGCCATCACGACGATGGAGACCACGAGACCCACCGCGAGCGCCACATCGTGTAGCAGCACCCCATGCCCACCCCTGCCGGCCATGCCCGCGAGGTGGCGCCCCGCTATCCCGACGTAGACCTCCAACGCGAGCGACGGGAGCAGCGCGAGGCACGCAAGCTCGAAGCGGCCAAACCGAACGCCCATCGCGCCGAGCAGGTAGCTGGTGAGCGCGCGATTCATCGGCGTGAGCCGGACGAGCAGCTGCAGCCGGAGTTCGTCCTGCCGCACGGCGCCGAAGATTGCAGCGATCGCTGGGCGCACGTGCAGCGCGCGCTCAACGCGTTGCGTCAACAGGAATCGCGCGAGCGCGTACTGCAGCGCCGCGCCTGCCAGGACACCGAGCAGCACGGCCAGCAGCCCCTTGGCGAACCCGAAGGTCACACCCGCGACAACGCTCAAGAGCAGGTCGGGCACGAAGACGGAGCTCAGCACCATGGAGAGCAGCACGAAGGCCGGGATGGCCATCGGCCCGAGCTCGGCCATGAACCGTTCGATTCCATCGAGATGCCGCGTGAACTCCTCGCCCAGCACGACGATGGCCGCGACGAATCCGACCATGGCAAGCGCATAGAGGGCGACGGTGGTTCGGCTCTGGCGACGCCACAATCGGCGTAGCGATTCACCCGTCGTGGTCACGAACGGTCCGGTCTCGTGTTCGCCGCGTCATCGTCGTGGCCTGGGGCGTCAGATTCTTCTACCTCGCCCTTATCGAGTTCGAGATGAAATCGGTGCAGGATCCGCACGGCCACCGGCCCGAGGAGCACGGCAGTGATGGTCAGGAAGGCAACGCCACTGTACAGCGTATAGGCGATCGCGAACAGCTTCGCAGCGGGCGTCGTCAGGTCGTTCACGGGACCCATGCCCGTCAGGATCATCGATGCGTTGAGGTATGCATCCAACCACTGAAGTCCGCCGAGCGAGTGATAGCCGATCGCGCCGATCGTGAGCGAGCAGGCGACGAACGCCCCCGCAAGCGCTCCATTGCGCAGCAGGTGTCTGACGAAGCGCGCGTGATGGAAGCGGCCGGAGCGTCGCCGACGTCGTGTTCGGCCCCGACCGTGGTGCGGCGTGCGGATGTCGGAGCGAGTCCGGGACGTAGCGATTGCCGGCGCGGTCGCGAGACTCAGGGTTGGAGGGCACAGCGTCGTCTCCTCAAAGGCGCGTGTGATGTTCTGGAAGGTCAGACCTCCGCGAACTCCCGCTGCTCGTGCCGACCAGCGGGCGCCGTGTCAACACCAGAACCGCTCACCCCCCGCTGGCAATCCACCCCTCGACCCGCTGCCGCAGGAACTGCAGCGGCATCGCGCCGCCCTCGAGCACGAATGTGTGCCACTTCTTGATGTCGAAGCGATCGCCGAGTCGCTTGCGCGCGTCCTCGCGCAGTCGTAGCAGCTCGCGGCTCCCCATCTTGTAGGCCAGCGCCTGTCCGGGCATGTCGACCGAGTACCGGAGTGTCTCGGTGTCGAGCTGCAGGTCGCTCTCCAGCGTGTGTTCGCGCATGAAGGCGATCGCCTTCTCGCGCGGCCAACCGAGGAAGTTCATCCCGGTGTCCACCACTAGGCGGCAGGACAGGAACATGTCCATCGCGAGGCGGCCGTAGCGATCGTGTGGATCCGAATAGAGGCCCATCTCACCCGCAAGCGCCGAGGCGTACTCGCCCCAGCCCTCGACGAAGGCGGTGTAGGTGCGCTCGCGTCGAAACGGGGGGAGGCTCGGATTCTCGCGCTGCAGCGCGATCTGGAAATGATGCCCGGGAATGAGCTCGTGAAAGATGAGCGCCGCCGCGTTGAGCATGCTGCGCTGCCCGAGGTTTGACCCGTTGAACAGGTAGTGCCCCACCGAATCCTGTGTCGTGGGCTCCTGGTAGTACCCGAAGGTCAGCGTGGCCTCGAGCCGCGGATCGAGGCGGCGCACGTCGCCCTGTGCGCGCGGAACCGAGGCGAAGTACTCGCCCACTCGCGGCCGGATGCGGGCGTCATGATACATGAGCTTCTCGCCGAACTCCTCCGGGGACTTGGCGATGAAGCGCGCATCCTGGCGCAACTGTGCGTGAAACTCGGAGGCAGTCCCCGTGAACCCGATCTCGGCGCGCACGCGGGCCATGGCGCTGTCGAGCCGCGCCACCTCGGCGAGCCCGATGCGGTGGACCTCGGCTGGCAGGATGTCGAGGGTCGTGTGCTGCCTGACGAGATACCGGTAGTACGCGTCCCCGCCAGGGTACTGCCCCACTCCCACCCTGTCCGATGCCTCGGCGCGATACGGGCCATCGAGGTACACTGCCAGTCGTTCGAGTGCCGGGTTCACCCGGTTGCTGATGCGGGTGCCTAACGCCGCGAGGAAGGCATCACGCGCTGTCGCGTCGAGTGCGGCGAGCCGGGGCGCGGCCACGCCGAAGGGACTCTGCCCGGGCGGTTGAATGAAGCCGCGCACGAACGGGACGACGAGGCGCAGTTCCTCCCGGGGCAGGAGGACCTTCTGGCGACGGCGCGCCTCGAGCCCCTCGCGGATCGTGTCGGCGGCAGCGGCCACCTCGTCCACCAGCGCGAGGAAGTGCGTGCGCTCAGCGGGGGTCGCCAACCCCTGCGCGGCGAGCAGGGCCGGCATGGTGCGGAGCGGTGACGAGTACGGTGTCACCGCCGCGAACGACAGCCCCTGATATCGCCCCTGCTCGACCCGCTGCACGATGTCCCATCGCAGGATGCGCGAGGTCGTCCACTCGTCAGGCGACAGCTCGCCCGGTACGAGGCGCTCGAGCTGGCGAAGCATGTCGCGCGCCCGCAGCACGTCGCGCGCCACGCGCGAATCCGACACGTCGACCAGGTGTGCTATCGGGAGCCCGGCGCGCACGCGCAGGACCGGGTCCTCCTCCAGCATCTCCCGTTCGTGCTGGGACACGAGGCGAGCCAGCGACCGGGCGCTCGGCGTCGAGTCGACCTGGCTAACAGCGAGGACTGCGAGGGCGAGTATGAGCATGGCAGAACATATGCGCCGCAGGCGCTCGGCGCCTGCCCATCAGCGTGCGTCGCCCGACGATGCCGTCAGCGAACGGCGGCACGCACTGCACGGCCCGCCCGCGCCGACGTGACCTTTCCGCTGTCCACCGCGACCTGCCCGCCGACGATCACCCACGGAATGCCCGCCGAGGATATCGTCGCATCCTCGTAGGTCGCTCGATCGATGACCGTCATCGGATCGAAGATCGTCAGGTCAGCATCGGCGCCGGCAGCAATGCGCCCCTTGGTCTGCATGGCGGGGACGCGCGACTCGAGTCGACGCGCGGGCTCCAGCGTCATCTTGCGCAGCGCATCCATCAGCGTCAGCGCCTGCTCGTCCCGCACGTATTTTCCCAGCACCTTGGCATAGCTCCCCGAGGTGCGCGGATGACCGCGGCCGTTCTCGATGAAACCATCGCTAGCGATCATCGACAGCGGACTGAGGACCGCCGCCCGGGTCTGTTCTTCGCTCCGCCCGTGGGTGATGACGGTGCCCCCTTCTTCGCGGGCCTTGGCGAAGGTGGCGCGCGTGAGGCGCTCGCCCGTAGAAACGAGCTGGTTCCGCCCGAAGCGATCGTCGGACCACGTGGCCCAGTCGTCGAACAGGGCCGACTGGATCTCCGTCATCCCGGCGCCATACGGATATGCTTCCGTCGTCACGTCCTGTCCGGCATCGCGCGCCGCGGCGATCTTCGCGAGAAAGTCGCCAAGCTCGTCGCCCGCGCTCGAGTTCACGTGCACGATGTGCAGCTTGGCCCCAGCTGCTTTTGCCGCGGCGATGGTTGAGTCGAGCCCGGCCGATCCGCTCCGCATGTGAATGTGCGCGCTCGCGCCACCCTCGGCGGCGACCCGGAACATGCGCTCGATCTCCACCATCGTCGCAGCTGGCGTGTAGGCACTTCCCAGCCCCACCGCGACGGCGCCCTGCGCCAGTCCCTCACGCAGGATCGACTCCATCTCGGCAACCTGCGCTACTGTTGCCGACCCGCTGCCGCCGATGCCGGCCGGAAGGAGGCCGGTGCCCGGATCGCCGAGCACGCGCATGCGGGCGGGAATGTGCCCCACGCTCACGCCGTAGTTGACGATCTGCCCGCCTTCGCGCCCGGCATACCAGCTGGCCACGTCGGCAGTGCCGGCCTCCAGCTCGAATGCCGAGGTCACACCGTCTCGCACCATCATGGCATACGACTCTTCCTGCTGCCCATGCTCGTGCAGGTCCACGAAGCCCGGCGCGACCACGAGGCCGGAGGCATCGATCGCGCGTGCACCCTCGAGGGGCTGCTCCGAGACGGTGGCGACCTTTCCTTCCCTGATCCCGAGGTGCCGGACGGCATCGAGCCCCGATTCGGGGTCCATCACACGGCCGTTGGCGATCACCAGGTCGTACGGAGCCGCAGACTCGCCTGCGCAGGCGCTCAGCGCGACCAGCGCCACGACCAGTGACCCGACCATCGCGAACACCGCTACGACGGATGTCCGGCGATTCTTGGCGTGATGTCCCATTCTGTGTTCCTATCGCGAGGAGAGGTCGCCGAACAGCATGCAACGGTGAAACCCTTGGGCGAGGTCCGGGCAGCGTTGGCGCAGGAGATGTCTCACAGCCGCAAGGCGCGCGCAAGAGGCTCTGCGGCCTGACCGGTATCGGATCAGCGCAGGGATTTGCCGAGGTGACGTGAGCGGTGCACTATCCGAGGGCGCGGTAGTCCGCTTCAATAGCCCCGGCATTCCCGGAGGCAGCACCGCCTCACCGAAATCGGGCCTCTCTTCACCACGGCATGCTGAACATCAGTCCAGTCGTCGAGGGAGCGCAGATTGAGACCGTGCGTGAGTTGCTGCGCGAGTATCAGGCGCAGCTCGGCATCGACCTCGACTACCAGGGCTTCCAGCTGGAACTGGCGGCGCTTCCCGGCGCTTACACACCACCGGGTGGTCGCCTCCTGCTGGCACTGTATCGGGAGGCGCCCGTCGGATGTGCTGCGCTGCGCGACGCCGGGGGCGGGCGCGCAGAGATGAAGCGGCTTTACGTTCGGTCCGCGGCGCGTGGCCTCGGCGTTGGAGAGGCGCTCGCGCGACGGGTCATCCTCGAGGCAGAGATGGCAGGATACCGCGACCTCGTGCTCGACACACTTCCGACCATGGCCCAGGCCCAGCACTTGTACGAACGATTGGGCTTCCGGGACATTCCGGCGTACATGACGAGTCCGATCGCCGGCACACGGTTCCTGGGCCTGACGCTTGGCGAGACCGTCTAACCATCCAGCCCATCGGTTTGACTTCACCCATCGGCGACACTCCTGTGCGAGCGGTATCGATGTCTCGGCAGGTCCTTGGCCTGCTCGGCTGGCTTCTGGTATGCTTTGCCGCCGCCGCAGTCGGTGGGCTGGCGTCCGTCAACGCTGGCGATTCCTACGGAAAGCTGATCCGCCCCGACTGGGCGCCGCCGGGCTGGTTGTTCGGTCCCGTCTGGTCGGTCCTGTACGTGCTCATGGGCATCGCGGCATGGCAGGTATGGCGCGTGCGCGGTTTCGCTGGCGCTCGACGCGAGCTGATGCTGTTCCTGCTCCAGCTCGTCGCCAATGCCCTCTGGACATGGCTCTTCTTCGCGTGGAACAGGGGCGGCTGGGCCTTCGCGGAGATTCTCCTGCTGTGGGCGCTTATTCTGGGGACGACGCTTCTCTTCCGGCCCATCAGCCGGGTGGCAGCGGCATTGCTCCTGCCGTATCTCGCGTGGGTGTCGTTTGCCTCGGCGCTCACATGGGCCACGTGGCGCCTCAACCCGGGAGTGCTGGGGTGAGAGTTGAGCCAGGTGAGGTCCAACGATCGAGGCGCTGCTCCCGCGTCAGGTCTCGGTGACGTCGACCTCGTCGGGAAAACGAGCGGTCCCTCGGAACATCGCGCAACAGCGACGCTCTTTTGAGATGGTGATCGAAATGTCGCCTTATGTCTGCGTGATTCTTCTTGATGCTCGTCGGCCTCTTTGGGGGATGGCGCATCGGATGCCATCGCACGAAAAGTCATCGGCATCGGGGCGGCGCAGGGCGGCGCAGGGCGGCCACATCGCGGCGGCAGCTCATAGTGAGGTGGCTTGTCGGAGGCGGCGGCGGTAACATCGATCGTGCAGTGCACTCGCGGTGCATCTGGTGAATTGTCTCGCCCGGAACTGTTGCCCCTGGAGCTTCGCCCGAGTCTTCCACCGGGTCACGGAACCACCCACATTCCCACCCATCGCGCCCAGGTCTCAAGGCGCCGAGGCCCAGTCATGAGACGCCTGCATGCCCCCTGACAACTCGCGGTCGACCCCCGAGCAGGACCCGAGCGCGCCCTCACCCGATGTCACGGCTGCCAGACCGCGCATCGGCGACGAACTTTTGATGGTCCTCGAGCGCATCTCGGATGCGGTCGTCGCGCTCAATCGTGAGTGGATCTACACATACGTCAACGCCCGGGCGGCCGAGATCTTCGGCCGTACTCCAGAGCAACTCATCGGCCGGCACATCTGGACCGAGTTCCCCGAAGGGGTCGGGCAGCGCTTTCACCAGGCGTACGAGCGCGCGCTCGCGACCGGCGAAGCCGAGTTCCTCGAGGCGTACTATCCGCCGTACGATCGCTGGTTCGAGAACCGCATCTATCCTTCGGCCGATGGCCTGACGATCTACTTCCAGGATGTCACGACGCGGAAGCGTGATGAGCTCGACCTTCGCGCATTGGTGCAGAACCTGGAAACGACGCTGCAGTCCATCGGTGACGCCGTGCTCGTGACCGACGCCGACGGCTGCGTGACGCGGATGAATCCCGCCGCGGAGGAACTGTGCGGGTGGGCGTCGCAGGAGGCAGTCGGCCACCGCCTGACGGAGGTGCTGCCGCTCGTGAGCGCCCGCACGCGCGCTCCGGTGCCCGACGTGGCAGCCAGCGTCCTCGCGACCAACGAGCGGCTCGAGCTTTCAAACGATGTGCTGCTCATGCGGCGCGACGGCACGGAGCGCGCGATCGCCGACAGCGCGGCGCCTATTCGCAACGAGTCCGGGGCCGCGAGCGGCGTGGTGGTGGTGGTGAGCGACCAGACCGCGCGGTACCGCGCTCGTCAGGCACTCGCCGAGAGCGAGGAACGGCTGCGTCTTGCCTTGCGGTCGGCCAACCAGGGGCTGTACGACCTGAACGTGCAGACAGGTGACGCCACGGTGACTCCCGAGTACGCGACCATGCTCGGGTACGATCCGGCTGCGTTCAAGGAAACGCACGATGCCTGGATCGCACGCCTGCACCCGGACGACGTCGAGCGCGTGTCGAAGGCGTATCGCGACTATACCGACGGGCGCACATCGGAGTACCGCGTCGAGTTCCGTCAACGGACGTTCGACGGCAACTGGCGCTGGATCTTCTCGCTTGGCAGTGTGGTCGCGCGTACCGACGACGGCAGGGCGCTCCGCATGCTCGGCACGCACACCGACATCAGCGATCGCAAGGAAGCCGAGGAGGCGCTGCGCCGCAGCGAACAGGACCTCGCCATCACCCTGCAGTCCATCGGCGATGCGGTCATCTCCACGGACGCCGAGGGGTGTATCGTGCGGATGAATGCCACGGCCGAGCGGCTGACGGGGTGGTCGATCGCCGAGGCGCGCGGCGTGCTGCTGCGCGACGTGTTCCGGATCGTGCACGCGGGCACGCGGGAGCCGGTCGAGGATCCGGTCAATCGTGTGCTCAGCACCGGCACGGTTGTCGAACTCGCCAACCACACGGCCCTGCTCTCTCGATCGGGTGCCGAGTTCCAGGTCGCCGACAGTGCCGCGCCGATTCGCGACCTCGACGGCACGATCGTCGGTGTGGTGCTCGTCTTCAGCGACGTCACGGAGCAGTATCGCGTGCAGCAGGCGCTACGGGAGCGCGAGGCGCGGCTCCGCACGATGATCGAGACCGAGCCCGAATGCGTGAAGGTCATCTCGGCCAACGGTGAAGTCCTGGAGATGAATGCCGCCGGGCTGGCCATGCTCGAGGCCGAGTCACTGGACCAGCTCAAGGACCACGCCCTCACCGACTACCTCGTCCCCGAGCATCGCTCGGCATTCATCGACCTGCATCGACGCGTGATCGCTGGCGGGCAGGGTGTGCTGGAGTTCGAGGTGGTGGGACTGCGCGGGACGCGCCGCTGGCTGGAGACGCATGCGGCGCCGCTCATACTGCCCGGCGCACCGACCCCGCTCCTGCTCGGCGTGACGCGCGACGTGACGGATCGCAAGTTCGCCGAGGTCGAGCGCCAGGCCATGGAGGCGCAGGTGCGGGTCGCGGAACGCATGGAGGCGGTCGGTCAGCTGGCAGGTGGCGTCGCCCACGACTTCAACAACCTGCTCAGCGTGATCAACAGCACGGCTGAGCTGGCGATGGAGGCACTCCCGGGAGGCGATCCGCTCCAGCAGGACCTGGCGGAGATCCGCCGTGCCGGCGATCGTGCCGCATTGCTCACGGGCCAGCTGCTGGCATTCAGCCGCACGCAGATCGTCGCGCCCGAGTTGCTGGACGTCAACGTGCTGCTCAGCGGAATGCGGCCAATGGTCTCGCGCCTCGTGCGCGAGGACGTGGAGCTGCGACTGACGCTGTCGGATGAACCGATGTGGGTCCGCGTGGATCGCGCGCAGCTCGAGCGCGTGGTGATGAACCTGGCGATCAATGCCCGTGACGCCATGGCTGGTGGAGGAACGCTCGCGATTGTCACCGCACGCGAGACCGTGGACACCGCCGGATCACGGATGACGCCCCCCATTGCAGCGGGCGAATACGTGCGCCTATCGCTGACGGACACGGGCGAGGGAATTCCGGAGGCGATTCTCCGGCACATCTTCGAGCCGTTCTTTACGACGAAGGAACGGGGACGCGGGACCGGCCTTGGGCTGTCGTCGTCCTACGGCATCGTGGTCCAGAGCGGCGGCTCCATGACGGTCGACAGCACGCTTGGACGTGGTTCCACCTTTTCCGTGTACCTGCCGCTCTCTGCGCGTGCCCCAGATCGCGAGGAGCGGCCCGCGACGGCGAGCGTCGTCCCGCGAGGGAGCGAAACGATCCTCATCGTGGACGACGAGGAAGCGCTCGTGCGGGTGGCCAAGCGCATGCTGGACTCCGCCGGCTATGTCACGCTGATCGCCACCAGCGGCGACGAGGCGTTGCGTCTGGCGGAGCGCGTTGGCGGACCGTTGCACCTGCTGATCACGGATGTCGTGATGCCCCGGATGGGCGGCCGCGAGCTGGCGGCGCGCGTCCTCGCGCTCCATCCCGAGACGCGGGTGATCTTCACCTCGGGCTATGCGGACGACGTGGCGCTGCGCGACGCCGTGCACGGGCGGGCGGAAACGCTGCTGGCGAAGCCCTATGCCACCGGCGACCTGCGACGTGTGGTCCGCGAGACACTGGACCAGCGACGGGAAGGATAGGGGTGGCCCAATCTCGTCGCTCGACGCTCCAACCCTCCCGCCACGGGATGTAGCCCATGACGCCCAGGCCCGCGAAATCTCCCCAGGTCGCTCCCGCCATTCGCGCGTACCTGGCGGCCCTCCCGCCAGCCTCGCGTCGTGCGCTCAAGGAACTACGCGCCGTGATTCAGGCCGCGGCTCCCGCGGCCGAGCCGGCGTTCAGCTACAGGATCCCTGCCTATCGGTATGCTGGCCGCATGCTGGTCTGGTGCGCCGGCTGGAAGGACCACGTGTCGGTATACCCGATCACGCCGGCGATGAAGGAGGCGGGAGGCACGGAGTTGGCCAAGTATGTTGCCGGCAAAGGGACGCTGCGATTCGCGATCGACACTCCCCTGCCGACAAGGCTGGTGCAGCGCCTCGTGCGGGCTCGCGTTGAGGAGATCGGCGCGGCCTAGCACCCATCGCTGGTCGGCGGCACCTGGCCCACTCGGCTCGAGTGCAAGCGATCAGGAGCGCCCACACGCGAGCGCCGATGAATTCACCTGCGGCGTCGGCGCGCCGGGCCGGGCGGTACCGGGTGGTGCCGGGTGGTGCCGGGTGGTGCCGGGTGGTGCCGGGTGGTGCCGGGTGGTGCCTCGATGCGGCTCCTAGTTGTGGATCCCCGCCTTCGCCTGCTTGAGCGTAGTCAGGCCGAGCCCCTGCGCCATGAGCGAGTAGATGGCCTCGAGGATCTTCTCCGGGATTCGATGCGCGTTAGGCTGGGCGATCACGCCTGACGGGAAGACCGTGGACACTCGTCCCACGCCACCACCAGAGAACGCCAACGCCATGCGCAGGTGGTACGGTGCGGCGATGTTGAAGAAGCTGGAATCGCTGTTCTGGACCTTTGGCCGCACCTCGGCGGCATTCAGCAATGCCGCCTCGATGTCCGTGGCGATCGACAGGTCGTCGGCCTCGATGGCATAGAACGTCTGGATCCCGTTGTACGCCCGGTTCAGGTTGCCGACATCCGAGTCGTCGAGCACGTAGTGCGTGAACGTGTGGCCGGCCAGGATGTGCTCGATCCGGTTCTGGAACAGCTTGATCGCGCGCGTCCCCCCGCCCGGGCGAGGTGTGGCGATCGTCTTGTCCGCATTGAACCGCATGGTGCCGACGTCGATCGCCCCCTTGTGATAAAAGGCGAAGTAGTACATCCAGAGTGCGACCTTCGGATAGGTGGCGTCGCCGCGGCCGATCGAGCCGGTCGAGTCGTCCAGCAGCTTTCGCAGCTGCGCGGCCGCCCAGTTGCGCCGGGCGACCGCGAGGAAGAGCCGTCCCTTGTCCGCGTCGGCCATGCCCTTGTTGGCAAACGCCAGCTTCATCTCGGCCATCCACGTCTTGATGCCCGCCACGTCTTTCGCGATCAGGTTGGTCGCCTTGCTCCGCCGCCGTTCCACGAAGTAGTTGGCGATCGTCGCCAGGCTTCCACGTGCCGGGTTCGCCGCCGTGACGTAGCCCTGCAGCTCCGTGTACACGTCGGCCAGCGCGTAGTTGAAGTCGAGGGCGTGCTGCTTCACGCCAGGGTCGGATTGGTTGCGGATCGAGACGGCCACCTCGTTGTAGACCGATGCGCTCATCGCTGTCTTGAGGCTGTCCATCGTCACGCACTGCAGCCATGCGCTGGGCACGGCCGTCACGCGCACGGACTCGCCCCGCGCCAGCTGCGGGCCTAACGAGCGCGCCTCACGCTCGGCGATATCGTCGTCCGCACTCCGGAGGCGCCGCGCCGCCCGCCCGACGCTGGCCGCGCGGCGATTCTGCAGGACGTGGATGACCTCGTGCGCGAGGACCGCGCGCCAGACCGCTGCCGGCGCCGCCGAGAGCCCCGGGTGGATGAAGATCTGCTCCCCCGCCGTGACCGCGACGGCGCCTGCCGCCTGGCAGAGACTCGCCGCGAAGTCGCCGCATTGCACGTGGACGCCGTCGCGTCGTGCGTTGCTCGAACGGCCGAACTGCTGCTGCAGCGCCGCCCGATGGCGAGCGTCACTGCTGGGAAGTGCCGTCATGATAGGTCACGGGAATTGAGCCTGTCGTTGCCCTCGACATGGGGGCACTCTGCACACGCCACTCGACGATGACGCCGACTGGGAATCCAGCAAACTACCGGCAGGACTGCAGCCCGGAATAGGCGACCATGCAGCAGCAAGCGCACTCATGTGCGAGCCCATCTTCGCATGCTGCGCCCGTCAGAAGCACGTCGACGAGCGGACCGAGGCGGAGCGGACCGAGGCGGAGCGGACCGAGGCGGATCCGGCGCAGCGTCGCGCCGGCCTCGTTCGGCAGGCACCGTTCAGCCGGGACTGAAAGGCCGATTGGCGCCCCGCTGCGTGCCGGGGATACTATTCGCGCCGAACCGACGTGTCCGTCGCCGCACAGTACTCCCACGCGAGAATCTTGCACATGACCCGTTTCCTGCTCGCCGCCGCCCTCACAGCGTCCACGCTCGCCGCGTTCTCTTCGGCCGCCTCGGCGCAGGACGTGAAGGTCACGCTCTCCGAATGGAAGATGCGCACGTCCGTCGATACGGTGAAGGCCGGCACGGTCACCTTTCAGATCACGAACGTGGGCGCGGTGGACCACTCGATCCAGGTGGTCGGCCCCGGCGTGGACAAGGGTTCGCGACAGATCGGCGCGAAAGAGGTGACGACGCTGACGCTGACCCTGAAGCCCGGGACCTACGAGATCTTCTGCCCGCTGGCCGAGGGATCGCACAAGATGGCGGGCATGACGCGGGCGTTCGTCGTCGTCCCGGCGGCCTCGACGCCATAACGCGGCACTCCACTCTCGTCGCCGCCCGCAGCAGCGCTCGCAGCAGCGCTCGCAGCAGCGCTCGCCGCTCAACCGTAATCGTAGAGCGACCGATGCGTCGCGTGCCTGTCGTCTCGCCTCCCTGGAATCTCCCTGTGCGCGTTCTCCTCCTGCCGCTCCTCGTCGCCAGCACCCTCGGTGCGCAGGCGCGCCCCGCCACCTCGCCCGCCACGCCCGCCACGGCCGCGTCGCCCGCTCGCCCGGCCGCGAACGACACGGTCGACCGCGTCGTCCAGACGACACACGTCGCGCGCATCGGCGGCGCCGAGGTGCGCTACACGGCCACCGTCGGGCGCCTGACGCTGCGCACCGCGGCCGGCAAGCCGCGCGCCCACATGTTCTTCACGTACTACCGCAAGGACGGCGAGGACGTGAAGGCGCGCCCCATCACCTTCACGTACAACGGCGGCCCCGGCTCCCCCTCCATCTGGCTGCACATGGGAGTGATGGGGCCCAAGCGCGTGCAGATGGGGACCGACGGCTTTCAGCCTGCCCCGCCCTACACGCTCGCGGACAACGAGGACTCGCCGCTCGACGTGACCGACATCGTCATGATCGACCCGGTGCAGACCGGCTTCTCGCGCGCCGCCGACGGCGAGGACATGCGCCCCTTCCTCGGCGTGCGCGGCGACGTGCAGTCGGTGGCCGAGTTCATCCGCCTGTTCACCGCCCGCTTCAACCGCTGGCCCTCGCCCAAGTACCTGCTCGGCGAGTCCTACGGCACCATGCGCTCGGCCGGGCTCTCGGCCGAGCTGCAGAACCGGCACGGCATGGAGCTCAACGGCATCATCCTCGTCTCATCGATCCTCGACTACCAGTCCAAGGGCTACGTGCCGGGGAACGACTACCCGTACGCCAACTTCCTGCCGTCGTTCACCGCGTCGGCGTGGTACCACAAGAAGCTCCCGGCCGACCTTCAGGCCATGGGGCTGGAGAAGGCCGTGGCCGAGTCGCGCACGTTCGCCTTCGGCGAGTACCTGTCGGCGCTCGTGAAGGGGACGCGGCTGCAAGGCTCGGAGCGCAGCGCCATCATCGGGAAGGTGGCGCGCTACTCCGGGCTCTCGCCCGAGTTCATCGCCCAGGCCAACGTGCGGGTCAGCGACCAGCGCTTCCGCAAGGAACTGCTGCGCGACCGCGGGCTGCACATCGGGCGGCTGGATGGGCGCTACACCGGGGTGGACGCGGACGCCGCGGGCGAGAGCCAGGAGTTTGATCCCTCCAACCAGGCGTTAGGCGGCCCGTACACCGCGCTCTTCCTGGACTACGTGCGCCGCGACCTGGGGTGGGAGATGGAGCTGCCGTACTTCACCAGCGGCCAGGTGCAGCCGTGGGACTATGCCCCCTACAGCAACCGCTACCTCAACATGGTCGAGGATCTGCGCTCGGCCATGGCCCGCAACCCGTTCCTCAAGGTGCTGGTGGCCAACGGCTACTACGACTTCGCCACGCCGTTTGCCGCCACCGAGTACACCTTCGACCACCTGGGGATGGAGCCGTCGTACCGGGAGCGCGTGTCGCTCAAGTACTACGAGGGCGGGCACATGATGTACATCCATCCGACGCTGCTCAAGCAGCTCAAGCGCGACATTGCGGCGTTCATCCAGGCGACGCGGCGCGGGGCGGCGGCGAACAACTGAGGGCGCGAGGACGCCTGCGTCCCCTCGTCATTTCGTCCGAGCGTGGCCTCCACCTGACGACCGCCGTCACCTGACGACCGCCGTTACTCGACGGCCGCCGTCACCCCGCGTCGCGAGTGCGCGGCCGGTCGACTAGGGACTCAGCCAGTACGCCAACTTCACCAGCAGCGTGTTGTCCGGGTGCGCGCTGAACAGGTCGCGATAGTCGCGCGCGAACCGGAAGTCGCCGCGGCTCACCTCCGACTGCAGCCGTCCCTGCTGCCAGACCAGGAAGAGCGTGGAGCCGGGGCGGTACTCCCAGCGCATGACCGCGTTGGAGTTGAACTGGCGGTAGCTGAAGCCACTCGGCGACTCGCCGGCGCCATACGGCCGGTAGCGGTCGTCATAGGCCGCGGCCCGCGGATCGCCCAGCTCTCGCCAATCGTTGAAGCGCCCCGTGCTCACGAACGGCTCCACATACAGCTGCAACGACAGCGTCGGCGACGCGGTCCAGTTAATCCGTGAGGTGACGCCGAGCGTGGTCTGGTCCAGGTGCGCGAAGGTGAAGTGGGTGGTGTCGCTCAAGACCGCGCCGTAGTTCCCGACCCACTGCTGGTCGTCACCCCGCCGCTGGTACGACGCGTCGAGGCTCATGGAGAAGCTGGACGCGACGCGCAGCTCGCCGCCGAGCGTGGCGCCGCCGGCGCGCGTGCGGCCGCCATCGCCAGTGCCGCCGGACAGCGAAAACTTCGGCACCAGCGCGCCGCGCGGGTCGCCGCTGAGCGTCCACGTGGCATCCTGCTTGGCGCTCTGCCGCACCGCCGGGCCACCGCGCGCACAGGCCACGCAGTGGGCCACACCGACGTCGGCCACATTCACCGTAAGCGACGTCCCCCAGAAGTTGGGGAGCTCGAACGACGCGTGGCCGGTGATCCGCGTCCCCGACGGCAGTCCGCCGGTGGTCCAGTGGTTCTCGGTGGAGACAAAGTTGAACGAGCGCCGGTAGAACGCACTCGGCTTGAGCGCCTGCCACGAGAGCTGGTTGCGGACCAGCATGTCGTTGACGACGGGCACGAAGCCCAGGTCGTTGAGCTCGAGCCCTGGCGATGCGCGGCGCAGGTAGGTGTTCCACCGCACGGCCCCGCCGATCTTCGCCAGCGTGCCCGAGACCACGTTGCCACCTAACGACGTCCGGGTGGCATCGAAGCGCTCCTCGTGATCGGGACGCTGGTACAGGTGCACGCTGTTGAGCTGCGTGCGGGCGATGGCCTCGGCCGACCCGCCAACCCGGTTGAAGCCCGTGTAGCCGGACAGCTCCCAGCGATCGCGGTCGAAGCGATGCAACCCTTGCAGCAGCAGGTTGTACGCCTCGCGCCGCAGGTAGGGCGCGGTGCCCGCGTCGAGGTCACGATTGACCGCCGTGACCATCGTGCCGAGCTGCGACCGCCCCTGCCGCATCTCCTTCACGAGGCGCCCCACGAGATAGTTCGTCTGCGGCTCAACCGTCGCCCCGGTCGCCCCCTGCTCGCGACCGGTGACCGCCTGCAGCAGCCCCACGGCAATCCCGTTGCGCAGGCGCCCCGTGAGCTTCGCCGCGCCGAGGATCGTCGTCCCCGACGGGTCCTGCGCCGAGGCGCGCAGCTGCGGCGTGCGCCCGATGCGGCGTGTGTAGAAGATCCCTTCGCACGGCCCGCCGCACTTGAACAGCCCCACCCCTTCCTGGAAGAACGGGCGCCGTTCCTCGAAGCGAACCTCGAAGGCGCTGAGATTGAGCACTGCCGGATCGACCTCCACCTGCCCGAAGTCGGGATTCACGGTGGCGTCGAGGGTAAGGTTCGGGGTGAGCCCGTACTTGAGGTCCAGGCCGGCGGTGAGCTTCTGCGGATGGCGCCACCCTCCGGCATCGGCCTGCGTGATGTTCTTGGTCACGGTGTACGGAAGCAGCTCGAGGCGGCTCCCACGCTGGATCCCCTCGAGACCCTGCACCGTCCCCAGTTGCGAGGCCAGCGACTGGCGCGACGTGCGGTAGGCCGGCCACGCGTCGCGCTCGTTGAGCCTGGCGATGTCGCGCCAGACCCCGAAGCCGAACGCCGGGGCGCTCCCCGCAAAGCGGAGCTGCGAGAACGGCAGGCGGAACTCGGCAACCCAGCCTAACGAGTCGATCGCGGCCGCACCGTCCCACACCCCGTCCCAGGTCACGTCCTCGATGTGGTCGCCATAGATCGACGCATCGCGCTTGACCCCGGCCGGGTTGAGCATGAGCTGGACCCCCGTGCGACGGTCCATGTAGCCGTCGATGAGGACCTTGATCTGGTCCGAGTTGGTGCGCACGTCGCGCCGCGACAGCAGGGCCAGGATCGAGTCGGGGTGCGGATCGAAGGCCCGCACGACCACGTACAGGTTCCGGTCGTCGAACAGGACCCGCGCCTCGGTGCGGAACGCCGGGTCACCGTCCTCCGTCGGGGCAAACTGGCGGAAGCCGTCGATGACCGTCGCCCCCAACCAGGCCTGGTCATCGTCGCGCCCGTCGATGACGGGGACCGAGCCCGCGCGAATGGCACGAACCGTCGTCGTGCCGGGGCCATAGCGTTCGGGGGTCGCGGTCGCCGAGGCCCGCGTCGCAGGGCTTTCCGCCACCTGCGCTAACGCGTCGGATGCCAAGGCGCCGGCGAAGGCAGCTATGAAGGCAGCAAATATTGCGAGCGCCGCGAGTGGGTCGCGGCGCGACGGCACGTGCGTCATGGGGGGCGGAGCGGGGATAGGGCGTGGGACTGGCGACGCCCAAGGTACCGATGGTTTACGGCGCGCGCGCCCTGATCGTTACGGGACGAACGACCAAACGAGTCACCGGCACCGGTGGGGGTCGTGCGGAGAGGCGGGGAGACGAGGCGCGGCGGCGCGCGGCAGGATCGGAGCATGAATATTCGCCCAATCTCCCATGAACGCTGCATGGAGTGCATGCTCATGCGCGTCCCTTCCGCGTTAGGTCGGGGCGCGATAGGCTTCGCCGCATGACTACCGTACGAATCATCGGCGTCCCCATGGACCTCGGCGCCTCCCGCCGCGGGGTGGACATGGGCCCCTTCGCCGTCCGCTACACCGACCTCCGGGAGCAGCTCGAGAAGCTCGGGCACACCGTCGAGGATGCAGGAAACGTCGCCGTCCCCTTCCGTGAGGACGCGGCCAAGGGCGCCCAGCGCGGGGCGCGCTACCTCGGCGCCATCACCGCCGTCTGCACCGACGTCGCCGCCCAGGTGCAGGCCGCGCTGGCGGCCGGGCAGTTCCCGGTCGTGCTGGGGGGCGATCATGCCCTGTCGGCCGGCACCGTCTCCGGCGCCGCCTCGCACCTCGCGGCCAGCGGCCAGCGGCTCGGCGTTGTCTGGGTCGATGCCCACGGCGACCTCAACACGCCGGCCAGCTCGCGCTCGGGTAACGTGCACGGCATGCCGCTGGCCGCGCTGCTCGGGCACGGCGACAAGGCCATGTGCAGCATCGGCCCCTCGGTCCCGTGCGTGCGGGCGAGCGACGTCGCGCTGGTGGGGCTGCGCGACTTGGACGACTCCGAGCGCGATCACATCCGCAAGTGGAAGCTCTCGGCCTTCTCCATGCGCGCCCTCGACGAGCGCGGGATACGCGCGGTGATGGAGGAGGCGATCAAGGTCGCCACAAGCGATACCGGCGGGCTGTGGGTCTCGTTCGACATGGACGTCATCGACCCCGACGAGGCCCCGGGGGTTGGGACGCCGGTCACCGGGGGGATCACCTACCGGGAGGCGCACCTGGCCATGGAGATGCTGGCCGACACGGGAAGGCTCGTCGGCCTCGACCTCGTGGAGGTGAACCCCGTGCTCGACGCCCATAACCGCACCGCCGAGATCGCGCGCGAGCTGATCCTGAGCGCCCTTGGCAAGCGCATCCTTTAGCAACACACGACATGTCGGCCACCCCGCACTACGTCCCCCCCGATTTCGATGCGTCACACCTCGTGCAGGCGCCCGCGGCACGCACCGTACCCGCCGAGCGTGACGGTGTCCTTCCGGATGACTTCTTCGCCACGACCAATCTCCCGACGTATGTGAAGGGAGCCAACGGCGCGTGGACCATGCCGCGCGAGGCGCGCATGGATGGCGTGCTGGTGCGCGACCCGGACGGGGGGTGGTGGGTGCGAGAGGGGCGGCGCGTGCAGTCGGGCGACGAGGTCGTCGTCGGGCGCGCCGAGGATGGCAGCCAGGGGGTGCTGGTGCACGCGCGCGGCTTCGCGGGCGACGCGGCGGCGCATGGCGACTTCCACTTCATGTCCAGCCAGGTCTCGCGCGAGAAGCCCATCGACTACCAGCACATTGCCCGCATGTTGGTGGAGGAGAAGCGGCGCGGCGGCTACGTGTTGTGGGTGACCGGACCGGCGCTGGTGCACTCGCGCGCCCGCGACAACATGGTCTGGTTCATCCGCAAGGGTTACGTGCAGGCGCTGCTGGCCGGCAACGCCGTCGCCGTGCACGACATCGAGGCCGACATCGTCGGGACAACGTTAGGCATGACCGGGACGGGTGACCCCACCGAGGGCGGGCACTCGGCGCACATGCGGGCCATCAACGCCGTGCGCCGCTCCGGATCGATCGCCCGCGCGGTGCACGACGGGGTGATCAAGGGCGGCATCATGCAC
This sequence comes from Gemmatimonadota bacterium, assembly GCA_016704465.1. Classification (GTDB taxonomy): domain Bacteria; phylum Gemmatimonadota; class Gemmatimonadetes; order Gemmatimonadales; family Gemmatimonadaceae; genus SCN-70-22. The sequence goes on from JADJAD010000001.1 coordinate 756,727, forward strand.
TCGTGTGTCGTGGAGGAGGTTCCCTTTGTCCTCGCCGGCTCGCTGCGCGACGACGGCCCGCTCCCCGACGTGATCACCGACATGATCGCCGCCCAGGACGCCACGCGCGCGCACACCAAGCGGGCCACCATGGCGGTGCTGATCGCCACCGCGCTGCACTCCATCGCGGTGGGCAACATGCTGCCGGCGTACTATGACGATCCCCAGCGTGGCATCGTGGAGCTGCCGACGATTTGCGTCGACGCGAGCGAGTTCCTCGTGAGCAAGCTCAAGGATCGTGGCACGCACCAGGCGGTCGGGGTGGTGACCAACGCGCAGGACTTCATGAGCATCCTGCAGACCGCGGTGGAGCGTGAGGTGGAGAACTGGTAAGTCGCACGAAGGCGCCGGGGGCGGTGTGATGCCCTGCCGGCGCTTTCGAGTGACGACCCTCCCGTCAACTGCAATACCATGCTACAGGAATCGACCATCTGAAACAGATGGTGTGTGAGACGCGGCGCGCTGCTGCTTTATCAGAGGCGGCGCGGGTAGCCTGCGTGGCCGCTGCCTCACGGGGAAGGTCGCACCCACGTCTCCTGATCGTGGCAGGCTACCCTGCAGCTCAAAACTTCCACGACATCGCCAGCGCGAGCTTGTTCATCCATCGCCTGCCGATTGCCGACTCATCACCGACCGACACCGGTACCGGCCGCCGCGCCACCGAGTCGGGGACGCCGAGCAGCAGGTACTCGCGCCGGCCCCAGTGACTGCCCACTGTAATCAGTGCACGATCAGCGACGCCGAATGAAAGCCCGGCGAGATAGTCGGCACCCACCTCCCCGCCAACCGTACGAGCGGCGATGCCGCCCGACAGGTAGAGAGTACCGACGGTCCAGTCCACCAGACTCACGTGGGTCTGCACGAGCGGCGCGAGCGTCGACTGTCGACTGGCTGCCACATCCACGTACGTGGAGTACACGCTGTCCGACACAAGGCTTGCATCGCCAGCGAAGCGCGGACGTGTCGTCCGCTTGAAGGTACTCTGCGGTAGACGACTGATGAGAAACCCCACGCTGGGGACGATGCGCGTTCGCTCGTGCACCGGAAACTCGCGGGTCTCGGTGATGACGACCCCCTGGACGTTTTTGGCGAAGGCACGGCCAGTCGCAGTGATGACGATAGCGATCGTGGACGAATTGTCCTTCACGTATAGCGGAAGATGCTCTTCGCTCGTGGAGACATGGAGCGAAACGATTTGCGCGCGCAGGGAGTCTGCACTCGCCCGATCTCCTCGCACGGGTTCGATGACTCTTTTCCGCTGCTCCGACAGGCGATCCGCGAGGGCCTTGTGGTCAGTCTTTGCCCTGAGAACCATTGGTGCGCCGTCTCCCGCGAGGTACGCCGACAGCGCCGGATCGCCCTTCGCCAGTGCGCTGAGTCGTGCCACTCGAGCATCGGACTCCCTCATGAGGGTCTGTACCGTGTCGAGTCGAGCCTCCGCCGCCCGTAGGTGAATCGTATCAACGAGAAAGGTGTTCACCGTGCCTGCGAACGATTGTGTCCACAGCACCACGGCAGTGGCGTGCGCGATCCCTCGCGTCTTCGCAGGACACGCTCCGTCGAGGTAGCCAGTCAGCGCGCCCTTGGCCGCGTCCCGCAACTTCGTGACCTCGACAAGGGACGCATCGGCTCGCGCGTTGACGGCGAAGGCGATATCAAGCGCCGAGTTCGCCTCCTTGAGTTCGGCTTCCCACGTGCGCTCACGCCGACGTGCTTCCTCACGACGCCGTGTCGCCTCGTCCTCGACCGACTGCATGAAATGCAGCGACGTTTTCGCGGCGTCCGTCGAAGTCGTCGCCGCCTTGGCGGCCGGCGGCGACGGGCGGAGGGGGCCGAGGGTGGTAACGTCCTTTCCGAGCAGGACGCCTGGCAACCGATTGTCAGCCGACTCCACGCGCTCCGACTGGTTTACCCGGTACGTATAGGTGAAACAAACCGGTGACAGATTGCTGATGTCGATGCGCGTTTGAGTGCCGGCGTACATGCGTGCCTTCTGCCGCGACTCCTCTCCCCGCCAGTCAATCGCCGCACTGTGCGACCCTTGGGCACTAGCCGAGGAGGGGATTGTTGCAGCGCACGCGCATGCGACGAGAGAGATGCGCAGTGTGGCCAGCGCACGCTTCGAGAGATGACCGTGCACGTATTCGAAGTGATTGGGCATGCGCATTGGATTCACTCAGGTGTTTTGTATGTTTGGAGCAACAGTGACTATGGGCGCTCGACCAACGCACCACCGCGCTTGCAGCGCCGTGCAACCAGAGCTCGTTCGCGAGTCCGCACTTGACGCCGTCTTCCATCAGCGGCGGCAAGCCGAGGGACGCGCGTTGAGCTACGGCACGAAGTAGAGGGCGTTCAGCAACGCCACGATTGCCGGCCGAGGCACCTGTGGGTCGATGACGCCGGCACTGAGCACGAGTGCGATCGCAGTCGGGAGATTCCGACTCGCCAGCGCGCCGCGAATCTGATCCGCGGTGCCATCCGGGATCCGGATCTGCGTGTGGATCTCGAACCAGGCCTCGGGGCCCGTGATCGGGGCGTAGTCCACGACGATGCGCAGGTTCGGCACTCCACCTGTCCCAAATGGCGACATCGGTCCCATGACTCCCTCACTGTTGGCGTTGATCAAGCATGATCACGCCACCGAGCGGTGTCTGTGGGCAGTTCGTCCTACGCCGTCTCGCTCGCGATCAGGGAGTGCGCGGAGTGGTCACACGCGCATAGGCGGGGTTGCCACGGAGAGAGCCGAAGTCCGGCTCCCGATGCACCCAGAGATCGAGTTCGTGGCCCTGTGCAATCGAGGTGGTGAGGGCGGCTTGCGCGCTGTCCAGTTGGCCGAAGGCCGCGAAGGCGCGCGCAGCTGCAAAGGGCGCCGTCCCCATTCCGTAGCGGACAGGGAGTGCCTGGATGGACGTGAGGAAGCGGCGCGCACTCTCCGCGTCACCCATGCGTACTGCGCTCGCCGCCGCCAGTCCGAGGTAGTCTGCGTTTTCCGCGTGCTCACCGGCCAACGACTCGGCGATGGCGCGGCTGGCAGTCCATCGTTGCAGCTCGTAGAGGATGCGTGCCTCCGTGAACCGATCCGCGTCGCCACGCGCATACTGCGTCCGGTGCGAGGCATACCAGCGCATTCCGTCTTCGAGCACCTGCCGCGCGGCGCCTTCACTGCCATGCGCCGTGAGCTCGATACCCGCCTCGAGCGCCAGGTCGCCGTAGGATGTGCCGTACGGATCGGCCGGAAGCTCTGTGGATTCCGCCAGCAGCCGGCGCAGCGCGTCCACCTGCCGAGTGGCGGCGAGCGCACGCACGGAGGAGAGCAGGATGTAGCCACGTCCCGGAAAGAGAGCCCGGGCGCGGTCCGCCGACTCTCGTTCGCGCTCGTGGTCCCCAAGCATGTGCAGGATTCGTCCGTTCACATCCCAGTACGGCGCCCATCCCCGCATCGCCCCTTCCGTGGGGGACAGCGTCACCATGGCCCGGCGCGCCTCGTCGAGATGCCCGTTCTGCATCTCCTCGACCGCCCAGTTGTACGTGGCCTTGGTGCGCGGCGCGAGCGCCGCCAGCTGCCGGATGGCCTGCAGTGCCGCCGGGCGGTTCCCGTCGAGCAGGCTGCGACGTGAATCGAACCAGAGTCGATCGTGCTGACTCAGTCGCGCGCGGTGCGGCGCCAGTATGCGAAGCAGTGAATCGGCGCCTGCATAGTCGGCGGTGTTCGCCACGCTGATGGACCCCATCAGCAGGGCGGAGACGAGCGTGGAGTCGAGGGAATAGGCGCGCGCGAATCTCACACCCGCGTCCCGGAAGTCGTTCCGAACATAGCTATCGAGCGCCTGCGCAAACTCACGATAGGCCTCAAAGGTCGGTGGCGATTCGCTCAGGGCCACCGACGACTCGAGGCGTCGATCCATCACGGTGGAGAGCAGCCCCATCAGGCGCGAGCGAATCAGTTCAATGGCGGGCGCCGGTGTCTCCACCTGCGCCGTCACCGGTCCCACTGCCCCCAGCAGCGTGGCGCGCGTCGAATCGCTGACGTCCGACACCTGGACGTGGATCGCGAGTTCACCGCCATTGCGATAGTACGAGCCCGACACCACGATGGCGGCACCTGTTTCCGTCGCGACGGCGCGAATGGGATCTCGCTGCGGTGTGTCGGCGGAGCGGGCCTCCGCGTTCCGCGTCGCCTGCAAGGCGACGGGGGTCGGCACCACATCGACGAAGCCGGTGCGCTGCAGTCCCTCTGTGATCCAGTCGGCGGCCATGACGCCAAGAAAGTCCAGATCACGTTGCGGCGTCCGATTCTCGAATTGCGTCACGACCAACCGCCTGGAGGCGGCACGGGGCGGGCCTTGTTCCTGGGTTCCGTTACCTCCGGGCCCTCCGATCCACGCCGCCAAGATCGCGAGCGATGCGGCGAAGAATCCGGCGGCACCGATGCGCGCCCTGCTCCACGGTGCACGCGCGTTGATTGCAGCTACCAACTCATTGGCCAAGGCGAAACGATCAGCCGGTTCAAGCGCCAACGCGCGGACCACGGCGCGCTCGATGTGGCGCGGAACGGGCTCGTTCGACCGCTTGGCGCGCGACTCGGCCAGGGACGAACGCAGCGCACCATTCAGCGCCCGCTCGGGCCTCGCTCCCGCGAGCATTTCGTAGAGTACCAGTCCCAACGAGTAGATGTCGCTCCGCCCGTCGATGGCGACCGCCGGACGCCGCTGCTCGGGACTCATGTAGGCGGGGGTGCCGACGAAGCCCTGCTCGGTGGGGCTCGTGAGCGCATCGTCCACTGCACTGAGTGCGCGCGCGATCCCGAAATCGCTGATGACGGAATGGCCCGCGACGAGGAGAATGTTGGCCGGCTTGATGTCGCGATGCACGATGCCCTCTCGATGGGCATAGTCGAGGGCTACGGCGACCTCGGTCGCGATCTGTACCGCCTCTCTCACCGGTAGCGCGCCGTGCTCATCGAGCCAATCCCGCAGCGTCCTCCCCGCCACATACGGCATCACGAAATACGGCAACCCGTTCGCCTCGCCCGAGTCGTGCAGCGGGAGAATGTTGGGGTGCGTGAGCCCCGCGACGATAGCGATCTCGCGCAGAAAGCGCTGCGTGCTGACGGCGGTGGCGATCTCCCGGTGTAGCACCTTGATCGCGACCTTGCGACCATGTCGTGTGTCCGTCGCCAGGTACACCGTGGCCATGCCCCCGCGCCCGATCCTCCCCTCCAACGTGTATCGCGCGGAGAGCGCACCCAGATCGTCCGGCACCTCGAAGGGGGCAGGTGATGTCATCAGCTACTGGCTTGTGACTTGTTGGGCATTCATGTTGGAGGCCCCTCTCACAGGAGAATAGCATGGCTTCCAGGAAATCGTCACCCAAGTCGAAAGTCACGGGCGCAGGTGGCGCACTGCTGCAAGCGGCGACGAATCCCGAGGAGGTGCTTGGAACGGGCGGTGTTCCCAACTTCAAGTTGTACAGCGACCATGCATCCCGCACGGAGCCTACGTTCTGGTTCGAGCTGCATACCGCAATCCGGTTCTCATCGCAGGCGGAGTTGGATGCGATCACGGCGGCACTTGCACAGCCGGACGACGCGAAGGCCCAAGCCGCCATCATGACCGGGACGATCGACGCAAAGGTCGACAGGAACAAGCTTACTGTTCTCTTGTTGACTGCACTGAGCATGCGCACGCCCTGACCGGCTTCCGAGTGCGAGTCGAGGGCAGCAAGATCCTCTATCCATCTCGGTGCTCCTTGGTCAGCAGTGGCATGACACCCTCGCTTCGGCCGACGGCGACGCCTAATGGCCCGTTCGAAGCCCATCGGCAGACTGGCCGACGGTCGATGCGCGGGCGGCCAAGCATGCGGCCGATGGCGCGGAACGGCTAGGGAACGCTGGTGTCACGATCGGTGGACGGCGCGCCGATAGTCTGGCTCGCACACACTTCGGAGCCGTCAGATGCGCGCCAGCACCTCGCCTCTCGCCGCCAGCCCTTCCTCCTCCTACGATTCCCTTCACTCCTACCTGCAAGCGCTCGAATGCTTCGGCGTACCCTTTGTCTGTTACGGCGGCAACGGGTCGCGGCTGCTTGCCTCGCCTGATGCCCGGAAGGAACTGGAGAGCTGCGGCGGACCGAACACCATTGAGCGGTGTGATGCGCTCGCCCGTGAGGAGATCTTCCGGCGTGCACCTCGCGGAGACACGAGGGGGATCTCCTGCGTCCGAGTCGCTGCCGCCGACGTAGCGGGAAGCGAACTCGCGGTATTCATGACGCGTGGCCACTGCGAGGGTATTGCAGCCGTCGTCGTACTCAAGGCCCGGCGCCTCGCCATGCGAGACGCGGCGGAACTGTCGCCGCTCAGCACGCGCGAGCGGCAGGTGGCGCAACTTATCGCCCTCGGGTTCGCCACTAAGGCTGCCGCGGCGCGACTCGGCATCAGCGTCCACACGGCGCGCCATCACATCGAAAGGGTATATGCCAAGCTGGGAGTGCACACGCGCGCCGAGATCGCCCGCGCACTCATGGCATCGAGCTCGCCCCCAGGGCGTGGAGGGTCATCCATCGAGGCGCTTCGACCTCTATGCGACGCCGGTCGCAGCGCGATACGTGTGGTACCCTGAGCGACTGCGGTGGCCCGTTCTCCTCCTGATAGCGGCTTTCATGGCGATGGCCGGGGGTCCGGGTCGCTCGCAGTCGAGCGCTTGGATGGGACGTGTCGTCATCGAATGGCTACAGGATGGTCGGCGATTCCGGCTCCTGGAGGAGTTCGCATTCGTTGATGCCTCGGGCGAGGTGTGGCGCGTCTCGAAGGGAACCGAGGTCGAAGGGTCGTGCTTCCCCTCGCAATTCACGCGCTTCCTCGGCCATCCCTTCTCCGGTCCGCAGCGACGGGCCGCGGTGGTGTATGAGGTCTCCTGTCAAAAGAGGGAGCGCGGGTGGCGCGAGGTTCAGCGCATGTTCCATGAGGCAGTACTCCTCGACGGCGTGACTCCGGTCGAGGCGAAGGTGATGTACTTCGCACTCTTCAACTTCGGCCGGCGCTGGGGAACGACCCCGTCTCGTGCGATCTCAACGGACAACGATTTCTTGCGTGGAGCGCGCTACATCCGAATGCATTCCGACATCACCTTGTCTGCGATCGAACGGCTGTCGCCGGCGGCGCTCCGGCAGCAGTAGTGCTGGCGCGGTTGTCGCGGCAAGGTGGCGCTGCCGACAGTTTGTGAGGTGGAGAGCTGGTAAGACGCAAAGAGTCGCCGCAGGAGCTGCAAGGCCCCTGCGGCGACTGTTTGTTTGTGCAGGCTACGGCCGCACCCCCGCATTGACCTGCGGCGCCGCCTGCCGCCACGGCTGCGCCGGCAGCGCGCGCTGGCGCGGCCACGTCTCGTCCAGCGTATTGCCATCGTAGAGCCGCCCGTTCCGCATCACACGACTCACCGTGTTGGTATTGCGGATGTTCGCCAGCGGATCAGCGTCGAGCACCAACAGGTCGGCCAGCTTGCCCGGCTCCAGCGACCCGAGGTCCCCCGCCAGCCCCAACGCGTCGGCCCCCATGAGCGTCGCCACGCGCAGCGCCTCGTGGTTGGTGAACCCGCCCGATGCCACCGTCCACAGCTCCCAATGGTAGCCCAGCCCTTGCAGCTGACCGTGGCTCCCGATTCCCGCCTTGCCACCAGCTGCGATCAGGTCGCGGATGACCTTGGCGTGCTCCTTGAAGTTGTACTCCTCATCCAGGAACCACCCCGCCGGACCCGGTGAGCCCCCCGCCCCCTGCCCGCGCCGCCGCGTCTTGGAATCCAGATCGTCATCCGGCGTGAAGCGCCGCAGCTTCGCATCCTTGTTCGGGTTCTCCTTCGTATAGTAGTAGTTCTCGGCCCACGGCCCGCCGTAGGTGACCAGCAGCGTCGGCGTGGAGACCGTGCCCGATGCGGCAAACAGCTTGAGCACGTCGTCGTAGAGCGGGGTGATCGGGAGGTTGTGCTCCACGCCGCTGTAGCCGTCGATCGCCATCGTGATGTTCGTGCGGAAGGCGAGCCCCGCCTCGGTCGTCGGCATGAGTCGCAGCTCGCGCGCCGCCATCATGATCCACTGCCGCACCTGCCGGTTCCCCGCCCCGTACATCTTGATCGTCTTGGTGTCGTAGTACTCGCTGTAGCGCTTGAGCACGTTGCGCGCATTCTCCAACGACCGGATGCGCTCACCAGCGAACACCCCAGGCCCCGTGGAATAAATGCGCGGCCCCACCAGGTCGCCGGTGGTCACGCGGTCGGCATAGGTGAGCACGTCGGTCGAGCCGGTCTGCGGATCGCGCGTCGTCGTTACGCCGTAGGCCAGGTTGGCGAGCAGTGCCCACGGTTGGGCGGTGTGGATGTCGGGCGAATGGCGGAAGTGGGAGTGAGTGTCCACGAAGCCCGGGACAATCGTCTTGCCCGCCACGTCGATCACCTGTGCTCCTTGCGGGACCTCCACCGAGCCACGGCGCCCCACCGCGACGATGCGGTTGTCGCGTACCACGATATCGGCATCGTCGATGATCTCGTCGCCGCGCATCGTGATCGCCTTGGCCCCGCGCAGCACCACCGCGCCGCGCGGGATGTCGCGGATTCCCGTCACCCGCACGCGAGTCTCTGTCGGCTTGTAGGTCGCCGTCGTCGTGTCGCGCGGCGTAGCGCGGGCCGCCGAGTCGCCGGCCGGGGCGGCAGCGCGTGCTGCATCGGCCGCTCGGCGCGCGGCGCGCACCGAGTCATCGAACGCCTTGGCCCGATCGAGATCGTAGGTCACGAGCGCGTTGCCGATCGACCAGTGCACCACTCGACCGTTCTTCTGCCAGACCGGGAACTCGCCACCGATGTCCGACAGGCGGCGCACCGGGGTCGGGGCCGCGTCGGGGGTGGCGACCGAGATCACCGGGACCTGCCCGCCGACCAGCGGCACCGTCACCACATAGAAGTCGGACCCCACCTGTGCCAGCGCCTGGTCGCCCGTGGGCGCCATGCGCACCGTGCCGGCGTTAGGCGGTGTGCCGCCACCGGGCTGCCCCTGCCCCGTCACCCGCACGTGCTGCCGCAGGTCGGTGCCGTCCATGCGGAAGGAAACGAGCCCCTGCTGGCCGTTGTAGGCGAACAGGCGCGCCGGGTCGGCGGTGAAGTGCGGATCAGCCAGTCCGCCCGCGGCCCGGATGTACGTCGTTGCTCCTCCGTCGGCCGGGACCCAGACGAAGCGCGCCGACTGCCCGCCGCCGAAGCGCTGGAGTGCCTCGCGCAGCTCGCGGGCGTCGGCCTGCATCGCCACGAGGCGCGTTCCGTCCGGCGACCACTGCGTCGCGTAGTAGGTGGCCGCCTCGCGCGTGAGGCGCACCGGCTGGCCGCGTCCGTCGGCGCGCATCTTATAGATGTGTCCACCGTCCGTGCCCCAGGTGACGTACGCCACCCACGCACCGTCGGGCGACCAGGTCGGGTGATACTCACCCTCGGTCGCGCCGGCGATCTTGCGGGGTTCACTCGGCGGCAGGTCCATCACGTACAGGTCGCCTAACGCCGAGAAGGCCACGCGCTTGCCATCGGGCGAGGGGACCGCGTCGCGGATCTGCGAGGCGACGATCGTCGGCGTGTCCGCGACCGGGTACTGGAACTTCACTTCGGGACCGATCGCCACATCCACGTCGATGCTGAACGGGATCTTCGTCGCTGCCGTCCCGTCCACCGGGACCCGCCAGATCTCCCCGCCGTAGCTGATCACCACCGCCTTGCTGTCGGGGGTGAAGTCGTAGCCCGGCAGGGCGTCGATCTCCAGCATCGCTTCCTGGTTATCGCGCTGGATGGGATAGGCCAGCCAGCGCTCCTCGCCCGTCGTCAGGTCGCGCAGCCGCAGCCCCGTCTTCTCCTCGTAGCGCGATCCGTAGGTCAGCCACTTCCCGTCCGGCGAGATCGCCGGGCGGAAGGCCGCGCCGTAGCGCGAGGTCATCGTCGTCGTCGTGCCCAGCTCGCGGTCGTAGGCTGCCAGCTGGTATGACGGGAAGATCTGGTTGTAGGAGAAGCCCCCCTGCCGAGTGGCGTACCAGAGGTAGCGGCCGTCGGGGGTGAAGGCCGCGCCGAGCGCCGATTGCGGCGCGGGCTCGCGAATCACCTGGATCCCGGCGCCCCCGTCCACGTGATAGAGAAAGATCTTGGGCGCCCCGGTCACCGAGCGCGTGACCGCGACGTACTTCCCGTCCGGCGTCCACTCGGGCGAGACGAACATGTCGTCCGTCGTCTTGGACAGCTGCAGCGTATCGCGCCCGTCGGCGCCGATCACCCACACGTTGTTGCCGCCGCTGCGGTCGCTGATGAAGGCGACGCGCTTGCCGTCGGGACTCCAGCGGGGTTGGGCGTCGTGGGCCATGCCGCTGGTGAGGCGCGTGGCCGAGCCGCCGGCCATGGGGATGGTGTAGAGGTCGCCGAGCAGGTCGAGGACGATGCGTTGGCCGTCGGGGGAGACGTCTACTGACATCCAGGAGCCCTTGGTGGCCGTGTAGCGCAGGTGGCGGGAGGCTTCGAGGGGGAGGGGGAGTCGGGTGGCGGGGCGGGCGGCCGGCGTGGCGGGGGTCTGCGCGAGCGCCGGACGCGGGATCGCCGGGGTGGCGAGCGCGAACAGGGTGGCGGCGGCGAGGGTCGCGGAGGGAGGGGAGGAGCGCATCGTCGATCGGGGTGCCTGGGAGGGGTGCCCGGTTCCGTGGTCGGACGGGGGGGGCGCGGGGAACATTGCGCCGGGTGGGGGATCGCGCTACCGGTGGAGCGGTGTCAGGGTGGCGTGCTAGGATACCGGGGCCGGGGGCGTCCTAGGGTCCGACAGGGGTAGTGCACGTTGGTGGATCCGGCTGCCGGGCGTAGGGCCTGGCGCTGTGACACTCGGCGGAGGTCTGCCATGCGAGTGCGCGCTCGTTCGACCGTTCGTGTTGCGTTGCGGCACGCGGCGCTTGTCGCGAGCCTGCTGGCGGCCGGTTGCCGCTCCGACGTGACGACGCCCGGCATCCCGGGCGAGCCGCCGTATCTCCGGGGGGTGATCACGGAGGTCGGCGCGAGCTGGGGCTATCGGCTCGAGGGGACCCCGGGGCCGCAGTTTCAGGAGTCCAAGGCGTACTTCGGCGTGCGCGGCGCCACGATCCTGCGGCGGAGCGGGGAGCGGGCCGACGTCTCGGCGCTCGTGGTCGGCGAGGAGGTGAGCATCTGGATCACGGGACTCGTGCGGGAGTCGTATCCGGTGCAGGTGGATGCGGTGGTGGTGGTGGTGGAGTCGGGGTGATGACGAGTTGCCGGCGTGAGATGTCGGCCTGGGTGTGCGACTGACGGATCGAGGCGCGTTGGCTGCGGCCTCGGGTTACGGCCGGGGCCGGCGGGCTGCGGCTGGCGGAGGTCGGAGGAAGTGCACGCGACGCTCCGATGGCTATCGTGATTATGGGCTGTTGTGACGCATGATAATCCAGCTCCGCGCGGGCGCAGATCGGCATGTAAGGTGTTGTCTTTGTGCGGGCTGCGGGGGGTGTTACGCGCTGTCGTCGCTCGGATTATGCTGCGGAGGCGCGCCGTCGAAACTGGGCTTTGCTGCGATTATTGGTTTCGGCGGAACGGGCTAATACACATTGGGCTGTAGAATTTGCCCGGCTCGCGCCTCCCTGAGCGCACACGAGGCGGTGCGGTATGCCCAGAGCGGACGAAGCCAGTCGCCGAGGTGGGCGCGAGCGCCTAACGGCGGGCGTGAAGCGCCTGCGGGGCGTGGCGCCCGTCCGTTAGGGCGGCGTAGCCCGCGTGGGCCAGTTTCTCGATGTTGTGCACGAGGCAGAAGAGCTTCCACTGTCGGTCCACGTTCGCGCGGCCGCGGAGCGTGAAGCGCTCGAGCGCCTTGTTGTGGCGCAGGTTCGCGAAGACCGGCTCCACCGTCGCGAAGCGCCGCCCGTACTGCGCGCGGCCCTCTGGCGTGTCGAGGCGGCGCTGCATCTGGCGGGTGATGCTCTCGGGGCGCCCCGGGGCCGGCCCGTCGAAGAACATCACCTGCCGCGTCGCCGTGCGATCGGGCGTGCGCAGGCAGCGGGCGCGCTGCGCACACGGCACACAGTCGCGCTTCGCGCCCATGAACGGTGTGCCTCGATAGCCCCGGATCACCTAGTCCTTCCCCTTCCGGTGGAGCGACTTCCCTGCGGGGCACACACAGGTGCGCGTCTCGGGATCATAGGTGAAGTCGCTCGGGTGATACAGCGCCAGGCGTGCCGGGACGCGCGACGTGTCGTGTAGGGGATCGGGCCCCTGCTGGTGGCGCGTCTGCGTCGCGAAGCGCTCGTCCCGGGCGCGCATGCCGTTGTCCGCGATCAGCGCGGGACGGCCCTGCGCCGCGAGGGCGCGGAGGTTCGCTTCACTGTGGTAGCCGGCGTCGGCCGTGATCAGCGTCGTGGCGGTCGCGTGCGGGGCGAGGGCGGCGACCACGGGCAGCAGCAGCTCCTGTTCTGTTCCGGTACCGTACGCCTGTGCGTGAATGACGAACATGCCGGTACCGTCGAGCGTTGCGCGCGCGCGCGTTTCCGCCGAGGCTCCCTCGATGCGCGTGATACGTCGTCCCTCGATCACGATCGACTGGCGTGGATGCAGCCGACCGTTGGTAACGTCGACGATGGTGACGTTGTCGATCGTGGTGACTTGCGCGCGTATCGAGGGCGCGGACGTCAGGGCGCACGCCGTCAGCAGCAGGAATCGAAGTGCGATCATTGGTTCGTGGTGACTGGCGCCGGAGCGGAGGTCAGTCAGGCGGGATGGTACCACCGATCGACGAGGTGAACTCGGACACGATCAGCAGGCACATGATCTCACCCTTGGTGATCGTGTTGAGCGGTGCGAGGTCTCCCGGAGGAAACGCACGTCGTGCAGCAGTCGCTGCAGCTTTCACCGATGCGTCGAATGGGCAGCTCCCTAATCGACACGAGCGGTAGATTGTCGCCCATCATGGACGTCCGCGATGCCGCCAGTCTCCTCGCACCCGTCCGACCGCGGCTGCACTCCCCCGGCCCATGGGTCGACCTCGGTTGCGGCGACGGGACGTTCACGGCGGCCCTCGCCGAACAGCTTCCGTCCCACAGCACGATCGAGGCGGTCGACCGCGACGCGGACGCGCTGCGCCGGGTGCCACCGCTCCACGCGGGGATCGTGATCCGGACCACGCAGTGCGACTTCGACGCACGACCACTTCCATGGAGCGGGCTCGCCGGTGTGCTGATGGCCAACGCGCTCCACTTCGTGGCAGGGCAGGAAGCGCTGCTCGAGCACCTGGCCGCATCGCTGCGGCCGAGCGGGCACCTGCTCGTCGTCGAATACGATTCGGAGACGCCGAAAGGAGAGATGGGTGCCGCACCCTGTGAGCGCCCGCTCTCTAACGCGCCTCGCCTCGGCGACCGGCTTCACTCCGCCCGTCCCTCTCGGCAGGCGCCGGTCGTTATACGGGGGCGTGATGTACGCGGCGTTGCTGGCACGATCGGTAACTCGTTAGGTATCGCGCCGGCCAGGGGCCGCGGCGAAGGCGGACCGGAACAGACGGGCGCGTGATGTCATGCACGGCGTGACTCGACGCGACGGGCGCCGGCCTCGCGTGGGGACTACCCGCATATCCTCGGCGCGTCCCCGTTGATAGAATGTGTGCGCAGGCCCTTCGCCCCCACGTCTTCGCCGCGCGCCGCGGCGTCCAACTCCCTGCCCGCACCGCATGTCGACCGACCGTCGCTCCTTTCTTCGCCAGTCGTCTGCCCTGCTGCTCGCCCCGTCGTTGACGGGACTCGTCGCCTGCTCGAAGGAGCCCGGGCGCACCACCTCCCCCGAGCGGGCCCCCGTCCGCCACGCCGGCATCGGCGAGGGAGGATACGGCGCACTGGTCGAAGCTGGCCCCGAGCTCGCCCTGCCGCCGGGATTCACCTACACGGTCGTCAGTCGTTCGGGACAGGCGATGAGCGACGGCATCCTCACCCCCGGCGCCTTCGACGGGATGGCGGCCTTCGCCCTCGCGAACGGTAACGTGCGCCTGATCCGCAACCACGAGAACCGCGATCTCCCCTTCACCGCCCGCCTCAAGGGGGCACGGGAAACGGCCTACGACGCGCGAGCGGGGCGTGTGTCCAGCTCGCTCGAATTGCAGCTCGCGGACGACGGGACACCGCGGCTGGTGCGCGACTTCATCTCGCTCAACGGCACGTCAATCAATTGCGCCGGCGGTCCCACCCCGTGGGGGTCGTGGCTCACCTGCGAGGAGACGACCCACGGGAAGCAGATGGGATGGGAGCAGGAGCACGGCTACATCTTCGAGATCCCGGCGACGGCCGAGCGCGCGGTGCAGGCGGTACCGCTCAAGGCGATGGGACGCTTCGTGCACGAGGCGGTGGCGGTCGACCCGGAGACGGGGATCGTGTACGAGACCGAGGACCGGCAGATCTGCGGCTTCTATCGATTCCTCCCGAACGAGCGCGGCGTGCTGCAGGCGGGCGGCACGCTGCAGATGCTCGCCATCACGGGGCGCGAGAACTACGACACCGCCGACGGACAGGTCGTAGGCGAGGCGCTCCCGGTGCACTGGGTGGAGATCGCGAACCCCGACCCGGGCGCGCTGTGGGGCGAGGATAACAACGTGTATGCGCAAGGGTTCACGCTCGGCGGTGCCCGCTTTTCCCGGTTGGAGGGATGCTGGTACGGCGACCGGAGCATCTACTTCCACGCCACCAACGGCGGCGACGCCCGCCTGGGGCAGGTGTGGCGCTATCGACCCGGCAGCACGGCGAGCGATGGCGGGACACTCACACTCGTCTTCGAGTCGCCGTCGGCCGACGTGCTCAACGCCCCCGACAACATCGCCGTGAGCCCACGGGGCGGGATCGTGATCTGCGAGGACAACACCACCCCTTTCGTGCGCGGCCTCACCCGGGACGGTGCCATTTTCGACGTCGCGAAGAACATCGCCAACCCCACCGAGTTCGCCGGGGCGTGCTTCAGCCCCGACGGTCGGATCCTCTTCGTGAACATCATGGGATCCACCGTCGATGCGGGCGCGGACCAGGGGATGACGCTGGCCATTCGCGGGCCGTGGGAGAAGGGGGCGCTGTAGGCTTTGCTTGGTCTCGCCAACGCGCTCGCCAGCAGCTTGCGGCACTAGCGAAGTATTGCGTTTCCTCCTACCACCGGAAGTTCGCATGCCGAAAGTCAGGGTCGCCGTCACGCTCGATCCCGTGACTCTGCGCCGCGTGGATCGGTTGGTCCGCGACGGACAGTTTCCCGATCGCAGTCAGGCCATTGAAGCCGCCGTCGCCGCGCAGCTCGATCGCCTCGAAGGACGACGCTTGATCGCGGAGTGTGCCAAGCTCGATCCCGCCGAGGAGCGCGCGCTGGCCGACGACGGGCTCGTCGTGGATGCGGCCGCATTGCCGCAATATTGAGAGGCGAGATCCGCTTTGCGGAGCTCAACCCCGCACCGGCTTCCCGCTCACCTTGGAGCTCGCTTCGCCGAAGCTGCCGAAGCGCTCCCGGGTCAAGATCCGCCAAATCCGCACGCTCGCCACGGAGCGACTGGGCAAACGGCTCGCACGCGCCTCGCCCGAGGAACTCGCTCAGGTGCTGGAGGGCCTGAACGAGATTCTCGGCAACTAACCGAGAATCGCCTGCTCCCCGAGGTCGCGGGTTGGCGGCCGCAGCACCACCCGACGTGAAGCATCGCCTTGGAGCGACGACTTCCTGCGCCTCGCCGGCTCGGTGTGCGGTCGGGTAACCGCCAGCGCCGCATCAATTTGACGCGCTGATAGCGGCAACGTAGCGTCAAGGCATGAGCCTTCTCGATCGGATCAGTCTCGATCCAGCCGTTCGCTTCGGCAAGCCATGCGTGCGCGGCACGCGCATCTCCGTCGGCGACGTCTTGGGCTACCTCGCGTCAGGCATGAGCGAAGCGCAGGTCCTCACGGACTTTCCCGCGCTCGCGCGAGAGGATGTCCTCGCGTGTCTCGCCTTCGCGGCTGAGCGGGAGCGCCGCATCATGCCCATCCCGGCGGCCTGACCGGCGCGCGCGTGACGCCTCGCCTCCTGCTGGACGAGAACCTGGCGGCGCGTCTCGTCGGACTGCTGCAGAACGAATTCCCCGGTTCGCTGCATGTCCGGGACGCGATTCGGCCGGCTGCCACGGACGCGGAGGTCTGGTAGTACGCGCGGACGCATGACCTCGTGATCGTGTCCAAGGACGACGACTTTCAACGGTTCAGCGTATGGCGGGGCTTTCCCCCGAAGGTGATCTGGATCCAGCTCGGCAATTGCACGACCGATGACGTGGCGAGGCTGCTACGGGATGCCCAGTCGCTGATTGCGGCATTCGTTGCGCATCCAGATGCCGCATTTCTTCCCCTGCGCACGCGAGATGCGTAGCTGACGCTGTAGCAGAGCGCGGATTCACTGTGTCTTGAGGTCTCCGGTCGCGTGGTCGCCCGATACCGTTTGGTTCCTTTGGCGCGGACTCGGCGTGCTCATCGCGGGTGTGCTAGGACTGGGGTCAGAGCACAGCTCTGACCCCGCGGCTGACCCCGCGGCTGACACATCCGCGAGCGCCCACCTGCTCGCCTCGCAACCGCGATCCACTTCACTCGCCCCGTTAGGTGGTACAGAGAAGCCGCGTCACGTCAGACCACCGCACCTGCCGCCGTGAGGTCCCGGCGCCGAGGAATTCGCCTGCGCTGCGCGATCCTCCTCGCGATCCTCTTCGCCGTGCCGATGCAATCCGCGGATCCTGCGGCGGTGGTCAGCTTCCACCAGTCGGCGCCCCCGGACGTCGGCGCGGCGATCGAGCCCGAGTCTTCCTGACACTCCTGGCGCAGTCGACTATGGGGCTGTTTCGGAGCCGCCACGGGCGCCTGGCATGGGCGTCACCGTGCGATTCGCACCTTGCGGCTCGAGGGTATCGACCTGCTGCTCAATGCGTGCGAAGTTGTTCTCCGCTTCCACGTGACGTACCACCGACCCTGCCACCTCGCAGGAACGAAATACTTGAACAGGGGAATTGCGCATGCCGACCGTGAACGAAGGCCCCACACCACCGCGCCCGTTGGTCGAACTGACCATCCGAGGCGTCATCCTCGGCGCCCTGCTCACCGTCCTCTTCACCGCCGCCAACGTCTACCTCGGCCTCAAACTCGGCATCACCTTCGCCATACCGATCCCCGCCGCTTTGATCTCGATGGGCATCCTGAGATTCTTCCGCAACACTTCGATCCAGGAAAACAACATCGTCCAGACGATCGCGTCGTCCGCGGGGACGCTGAGCGCGATCATCTTCGTCCCTGCCCGGCCTGATCATGGTCGGCTGGTGGACCGACTTCCCGTACTGGATGTCGGTGGCAGTCATCGGCCTGGGCGGCATCCTGGGGCGTGATGTATTCGGTGCCGCTGCGTCGAGCCCTCGTGACCGGCAGCGACCTGCCGTATCCGGAAGGGGTCGCGGCGGCCGAAGTGCTCAAGGTCGGGGCGGGCGTCGGCGGCGCCGAGGAGAATCGGAAAGGTCTCACCGCGATTCTCTACGCCAGCCTCATCTCGGCGGGCTATTTCGTCCTCAGCAAGCTGAAACTCGTGGCTGAAAGCGCGTCGAAGGCCTTCGCCGTCGGCGCGGGGGGGACGCAGGTCGCCAACGGACTGTCGATGGCGCTGATCGGCGTCGGTCACCTGGTGGGGATGGCCGTCGGGATCGCGATGCTCGTTGGGATGCTGATCAGCTGGGCCGGCATCGTCCCGTACTTCTCGGGCACGACCGAGATGCTGTCGTCGGCGGGCGGCGACGTGGGCGCGCTGGTCTCGGCAACGTTCAGGGAAAAGGCGCGCATCATCGGTGCCGGCACGATCGGCATCGCGGCGATCTGGACCTTGCTCAAGATCATCGGCCCGATCATCAAGGGCATCACCGCCGCGCTGGCCGCCAATCGCGCGCGTGGCTCGGGCCAGGCGCTCGACATCACCGAACCTGATCTGCCGATCAGCATCGTCGGCGGCACCATCCTGGCCGCCATGATCCCGATCGGCTTCATGCTCTATAACTTCGCGCAAGGCGGACCGATCGCGGTGAATGCGGCACCGACCATCATCCTGACCGTCATATACATCCTCGTGGCCGGCGTCGTGATTGCCTCGGTCACGGGCTACATGGCTGGTCTCATCGGCGCGTCGAACAGCCCGATCTCCGGGGTCGGCATTCTCTCCGTGCTCGGCATCGCACTGATTCTCGCGGCGCTGTACAAGGGGGTGGACGGCGACGCGACCAAGGCGCTTGTCGCCTTTGCGTTGTTTGTCACGTCCATCATCTTCGGCATTGCCACCATCGCCAACGACAACCTGCAGGATCTCAAGACGGGGCAACTGGTCGGTGCGACGCCGTGGAAGCAGCAGGTCGCCCTGATCTTCGGCGTCATCTTCGGTGCGCTCGTCATCCCGCCAATCCTCGACCTGCTCAACACCGCGTTCACCTTTGCCGGGGCCCCTGGGGCGAAGGAAGGGGCGCTGGCCGCGCCGCAGGCGGCGCTCATCTCCACCATCGCCCAAGGGGTGCTGAGCGGCACGCTCGACTGGAGCCTGATCGGCATCGGCGGGGCCATCGGCGCGGCGGTGATCGGCATCGACGAATTGCTCCGCAACACGACGACCAGGTACAGCCTTCCGGCGCTCGCCGTCGGCCTGGGCATGTACCTGCCGATGGAGCTGACGCTGCTCATCCCGATCGGGGCGCTGATCGGGTGGCTCTACAATCGCTGGGCCGAGCAGCAGTCGAACCCGGCCTTCGTCGAACGCATCGGCACCCTGTTGGCGACGGGGCTGATCGTCGGCGAAAGCCTGATGGGCGTGGCATACGCAGGTGTCGTCGCGGGGGCGGAGCGAGCAGGCGTCGAGAGCAGCGGCGAAGTGCTGGCGCTGGTCGAGAATTTTGCCTGGGCGGTGCCGCTGGGGCTCGTGCTCTTCTTCGGGTCGATTGCGTGGTTGTACAGCTGGACTCGCGGGCAGGCGAAGGATGCGCCGCTGCACGACGAGCCGGTGGCGAAGGTGGAAGGCGAGGTACGCTAGGGGGTGGCCCCCGTTGCGCATCAGGCGAGCGCCCACTGTGGGGATGAGCGAGTCGTACAGGATGAACCTGTTCTTGAGCAGTTCGCTACAGGGTGCTGGGCCGGACGAACGCCGACCGATACCTCACCATCATCTGCACCGCTCAGGACGGCTTGGTGCGTGTCGTCTCAGCGCGTCCCATGAGTCGCACGGAGCGATCCGCGTATGCCAGAGTCCCGGACGGCGACCATCTCGCGTCGGTTGCCACAGGGGATGCTCGACGAACTCAAAGTGCTCGCGAATCAGCGCGACGAACCGTATCAGTCGCTGCTCAAGGTATTTCTCGCGGAGCGACTCTCGGCCGAGCGACATCGCGCCCGCCGAGCGAGCGCGTAGCAGACGGTTGCACCGGTCGGCCGAGCTGTGGTACGCCCGCTCTGTTCGATGCGGCAACTGGTGAGTCGTACCAGCATACGGCCGAATCGCTCACCGATAACGAGCTCGAGATCTCGCACCGGTGCATGGACTCGCGCTAGAGGGCGGTCAGCACCGAACGGGCAGCGTCCATACGGTCCCTAGCCCGACGCCTCAGGTTGCGATGCCCGCCATAAACAGGAAGCCGCGACCACTGCAACCGTTCGTGTTCGACCAGCATAGAATGAACCAGCTGCCCTTCATTTCAATGGTGAAGTCTACCACGCGTGAAACCGTCACCTTGGTACGCGGTGCGAATGGTTGCAGTGCGGCAGCGATACCGGCCTTGTCTCCGCGCCGAGCGAGATCGAGCACGCGTTGCGCGAGGACCGCGTCGCGTGACATGGCCGATGCGATGGCCCGAAATTCGTTGAGCTCTGCTAGCGCGGCATCGATGCCCGCGACGCCGTTGCTTCCGGCGCGCATGACATCTTGCGCTTTCTCCTTGTCCAGGCCAACGCCTTGTGCTCGCAGCGTGTTCGGAAGAAGGCCCAGGCCCAGCACGCACAACAGGTGTGCCATCCACCGCATCGGGACTGCCATTCGACGCCTCGCCATCAATAGGGTCATCCCCTAGTTCGTGATAGCGGGGCGCTTCGTATCACCGTCCGAATCCGGGGGCTGATGGAGCGACCGTCACGCGAGCTGGCGCTTCTTGCGGGATCGTGCACTGACGGCCATGCGGGTTGACCGGCTCTTCGTGCAGCGAACGAAGGCGGTGGATCGTCCGCGGGCTGCACCACCGGGGACGCGGTAGCCGCCTGACAGCCAGGATTCCCACTCGCCGGGTACGCGCCCATGGAGTTGAACGTGAGTATCCCACGGCCATGTTGTCGACGAAGACGTTGTTCGCTGCTTCAGAGCCGGGCGCTGGAGGGGCATCGCCATGCTGCGGTATAGCGGTGCCAAGTGGACGAGAACGCTGCAACAAATGCCCATTGTCAGTGGCCGGCGGTACGATGCTCTCGTTCCGTATTTCCAAAACGCAACGTGAGGAGGTCTCGATGTCGAAATTCCGGCTCCAGCCGATTCTCTCGGTCCTGAGCGCCGTCGCCGTCGTCTCTGCCTGCCAGCCCGCACCGGATGGACCCGAGCTGCTCGCGCCAGCGACGTCGGCCGCGACTCCCGCTCGCGCATCGGTCCTGACGCCGAGTGCGCGTGCGCGCTATGACTCGTTGCCGCCGCTCCCGACCCCACGCATCGGGCACGGCCTCGTGGTCTACCGCAACTGTATCTGGGCCATAGGCGGGGAGATCACCTGGGGCGACGCACCAACGAATGCCGTCGACCGCTACTGCCCTGACATCGACCCCACCCGATGGCACTCTGCGCCGCCTCTGGCTGAGGCAGCGGCGCACTTCGGGGGCGTGGCGGTGATCGGCGACCGGATCTACGTGGCGGGTGGATTGAATGCGGCCGGTGAAACGCTGCGATCGGTGTACGTGTTCGATGCCGCTCGCGGGTGGAGCAAGCTGTCCGAGGCGATGCCGTTTCGTACGGCGTGCGGGGGCGGAGCGGTCGTCGATGAGCGCCTGTACGTTTTCGGAGGCCGCATCGATCCGTCGATGGGCACGAGTTGTCAGGGATTTCGCGCGAGCAGCGGGATGCTCGTCTTCGACCCGATGGGGCCTGAGGGCAAGCAGTGGACGCAGGGCGGTGACGGCCCGATTCCGTGGCCCCACTGCGCCTATCGACTGACCTCCATCGGACACATTGTGCATGTCGTGGGTGGTGGAGGTTGCGGCCCGGCATTGCCGAGCGCGTTCCCCTACGAGTTCGACACGCGCCAACGCCGGTGGCGCTCCACCAGCGCCTCCGTCGGTGGGACGTGGTGGCCCGGTGTTTCACGCGTGGGCGACTTCCTCATCACCTTTGGCGGCAGGGACGGAGACCTCTGGTACAATCCCGCCCAGATGATGTACGCCCGAGGTGTGACCACCATGGGTGCTGGCCCGATGCCATCGCTCCCCGATGGCTTGCTCGATGCCCCCTCAGTCGATTTCCGCGGTGACCTCGTGATCGCCGGCGGTGCAAATGACGCGACGTATCGCGCCATGTCGGACGTGACGCGCCTGCGCCTTACGAGTGGCTGCGACCTGTACGAATCGGACGATCGGGTCGCGGACGCCGCCGCACTCCCCGTCATCCCTGATCGGAGCGGGGAGGTCCTGCCGTGGTCAACCACGCTCGGTCGCATCTGCCATCGGGATGACGTCGACTACATCCGCCTGCTCGGCTTCCTGCAGAACATATCGGCCGGTGGGGTGCGACTCACGCCGCCGCCAGGGACCGATTACCAGCTCACGCTGCTTGACTCGGCCGGCACTCGCGTGATTGCGCGTTCCTCGCGCGTAGGGAGCGTGCCGGAGTCGCTCCCCCTGCCGTCGGACGCGAGCTCCTACCTGCTGCGCATCGAGAGCCAGGATGGGACGTTCGACGCGCGGCGCCCATACACGCTGCGCCTCGTCCGGTGACGCCGGCGGTGCCGACGACTGATTCGTAGCCGCAGGCAGACGACGGCACTTGCCCACGTGGCGCATCAGGGTCGCGATGCTCCCGCCAAGAGCCGTCGTATCCGTCCGTGATGCGGTCGGACCGCGCGTGCAAGGTGGCTCCCCCCCACTACCGCGCCGGCAACGCCTCCCGCTGCAACCGCTCCAGCTCCGAGCGCACCACCGGCACGATCGAGTCCCCACGCACCGTCCCCATCAGGTTGTCCATCTGGAAGGGATCCCGCTCGAGATCGTACAACTCCTCCATCCCCGGCAGCTCGCGATACACGATGTACGTGTACCGCTCCGTGCGCACCGCGTCGTAACCCATGCGCAGCGTGCGCGGGAAGACGATGTCGGTGTAGTACTCGAGAAAGACCGACGTCCGCCACGTGGTCGCGCTCCCGTCCATCACCGGCACCAGCGAGACGCCCTGGCGCGCGACGGTGTCGCGCACGCCCGCCATGCTGAGCAAGGTCGAGGCGAAGTCGATGGTCTGGACCATCTGCGACGGCGTCGTGCCGGCCCGCGCTACACGCGGATAGCGCACGATGAGCGGGATCCTCGCGGTCTCTTCGTACGCGAGTCGCCGCTCCCTGGTCCAGGCCGTGCTCGCCGTAGAAGTATCCGTGGTCGCTCGTCAGCACGATGATGGTGCTGTCGAGCGCGCTAAGCGAGTCGAGCGTGGCGACGAGTCGACCGAGCGATTCGTCAACGCCGAGCAGCATCTCGAGCCGCGCGCGGATGTCCGCATCGCTCGTGCCGGTCGCCGGCGAGAGCGGCGGCAGGCCGGCAATCGTCCGCTGCAGCGCGGGCTTGCGCACTGGCGCCAGTTTGGCGTTCTCGCGACGCGGCACGACGGCATTGGCGTACCGACCGGCATGCCGCGGCGCCGGGACGAACCCCTCGGGCTGCCCCGCCGCCATCTGGCCGCGTTGGCCGTCGTTCTGCTGCGCAATATTAGGGTGCAGCGCCTTGTGCGCGAGGAACACCATGAAGGGGGCGCGGCTGGTGTTCGTGCGGCTGGTATCCGTGCGACTCGTGTCCTTGATGAAGGCGACGACCTGGTCGGTGAGTACGTCGGTGACGTAGCCCGGGACTACCCGACGGGTGCCATCGATGTTGAGCGAAGGGTCCATCGCCTCGCCCTGCCCGCGCATCGCGACCCAGTGCGTCCACCCCGGACGCGGCGTGTCGTCGTTGCCCATGTGCCACTTGCCGAAGAACCCGGTGCGATATCCCGCGCCTGCAGCGGGATGGCGAACGTCGCGAGGCGATGGCTTGCCGAGTCGCGCGCGGTGTTGTCGACGATGCCGTTGGTGCGCACGTACTGGCCGGTGAGGATGCTCGCTCGACTCGGGCTGCAGAGCGGCGTGCTCGCGAACGCGTTGAGGAACCGCGCCCCTTCGCTGGCCAGCCGATCGATGTTCGGCGTCTCGGCGAACGGATGTCCCGCGACGGCGATGTCGTCCCATCGCAGGTCGTCCACCAGCACGAAGACGATGTTCGGTCGCTGCTCGGCGACCGGAGGCGCGGCGGGTGCGCAACCTAGTGCGACGAGGGCGACGAGTCCGAAGGAGATGACTGACCGTGGCATGGGGCCAATCATATCCCCGGCCTCCGGTGACCGCTACATTCTCGCCGTGCCCACGCTCCGTGCTCTCTTTCTCGTTGCCGCGATCGCGCTGATCGCCGCCTGTGCGCAGTCGGGCGACGCCACCGGGCGATCGGCGCCGCCGGGCCCCGCGCCTGAGGGGATGGTGTGGATCCCTGGCGGCACCTTCGCGATGGGAGACGACGGCCCGTTCGCGCTCCCGCACGAGCGGCCGGTGCACCGCGTGACGGTGAGCGGATTCTACATGGACGTCGATGCGGTGACGAACGCCGAGTTCGCGGCCTTCGTGAAGGCCACGGGCCACGTGACGGTCGCCGAGCGCACGCCGGTGCTCGCCGAGATCATGAGTGGGCTTCCTGCGGGAACTCCGCCCCCGCCGCCCGATTTTCTGGTGCCGGGATCGCTGGTCTTCACGCCCGCCGAGGGCGAGGTGGACCTGCGCGATGTGTCGCGCTGGTGGCGCTGGGTCCCCGGCGCGAGCTGGCGACATCCGCAGGGGCCCGGGAGCGACCTCACCGGTCGCGAGCGGCATCCGGTGGTGCAGGTGGCGTGGGAAGATGCGGTGGCGTACGCCGCCTGGGTGGGCGGCCGGCTCCCGACGGAGGCCGAGTGGGAGTACGCGGCGCGAGGCGGCCACGAACGCGCTGCCCATCCCTGGGGCGACGCACCGCACGACTCGGCGCATCCGCAGGCACACATCTACACCGGCACCTTTCCGGCGCACCCGGCACAGCCGATCGCCGTCGGCACGTTGCCGCCTAACGGGTACGGCCTGCACGACATGGCGGGCAACGTCTGGCAGTGGACGGCCGACTGGTATCACCCCGACACCTACGCACGGCGCGCAGGGATCGAGACCGATCCCACCGGCCCCGCCGGCGGACTCGACCCGCGCACCGAGGGTGAGCCGACGCGCGTGATCCGCGGCGGCTCGTTCCTCTGCAGCGACGTGTACTGCCGCGGCTATCGGGTGAGCGCGCGCGGCACAGGGGCGCCCGACACCGGGGCGTCGCACATCGGGTTCCGGGTGGTCGTGAGGGGGGCGCCGGCGGCGCGGTAGTCGGCGGCGAGTGTGCAACTACAGCCGAACTCCTCGCGGCTGGTGATTGGTCTAACTCCCGCGCTGGGGCGCGCTGGTGTCGTCGAGGGCCTGACTTCGGGATCGGGGTGAGGGGACCAGGCTCTTACGTGCTTGCTGGAGGTGAGGACGATGCTCCACCGTTCATACCACTCGGAGATGAGCCAAACATCCTGTCATGCACATCATCACTCTTGACTCCGAGAGTGCCGTACCGATCACCGAGTATCACAGCCGCGCCGCGCGTGCGCAGCTTCTCGGCGATGGATACGGCGAGTCGCATTTCTTTGCCGTCCACATCGCTCCCGGAGGCCACATCGGCCCGCACCCGGCCGGCTTCGGACAGCTCTTCTGCGCCATCGCCGGCGCGGGCTGGGTCGCAGGCGCCGATGGTGTGCGGCACGAGCTCCGGCCCGGACAAGCCGCCGTCATCGCACGTGGCGAACCGCACGCGAAAGGCAGCGACACTGGATTGACCGCGTTGATGCTGCAAGTTGCCGACTTGGTCACAGCGCCGGACGCGGGATAGCAGCCCCCTCGTCGCGCGTGCTCGTTTCCGGTGATGGCGCGCGCCGGTGATGGCGCGGGAAGGCAGGCCCGTCGCGACAATTCGCCCCGCGACCGATCCCGGCGGCTCGTTCCCCTGCAGCGACGTCTACCTGTCGGACGATATCTGGCAGGGCGCGCGGATCGTGACGCCGGTATCGATTCGCGCCTCGTCGTGCGGTGTGTATCGCGGGCGCGGAGCGAGCGGGCGCTGCAAACAGCAGCGAAGTCATGGCGCTGGTCGAGCACATTGCGTTGGCGGTGCCGCGTGGGCTCGTGCTCTTCTTCGGGTCGATCGCCTGGTTTTGCAGCTGGACGAGGGGACAGGCGAAGGATGCGCCGCTACACGAGGAGCCCGGGGCCAACGTGGAAGGAGAAGTGCGCTAGGCTGGGGGCGAGCGGCAGCCAGTTGTCCTGGCAGCCGGGCGGGGGGGGGTTGGACCATCTCTCGCTCATTCGGCCGCGCGGACGGAAGCGAGTACGCGTCGGCCCGCGCTGACCGGGACGAAGAGTGACCATACCCTTCGTAGTACCCGAAGCGCTACCGCGCCTGCACCAAATCCCGGATGACGCACCGCGCACCGGTGCCGTAGCGGCAATGGGCTCCAGGTCGGCACGCTCGCCCGCCTCCCGTCGGGGTCCGCGCTCTCCCGAGGTGTCGGTGCCTCGGTAAGCACTCTCGCGTCTCCCTCCAATCACTCGACGCACCATGTCGCGCCTCGTCCGGACCTCCGTCCCTACGGCTGCCTTCCTGCTCGCGACCCTCGTCGGCTGCGCAAGCGGCCGACAGGGAGGTCCAGCCGAGCTTCCGCCAGCCGCCGTCGCCAACATCGAGCTGCGCATGGTGGGGAGCGAAACGACGTGGGTCGCCCGCGGTGCCGGCTATGAACTGGCCGCTCGCTCGCAGCGAGATATCGTCTGGCTACAGCCACTCGTCGATCGGCAGGCTACGGCGTTCCGCGCGGTGTTCGACACCGTTCCGGCCCTCGTGCAGGCGGCGGTCGAGCACGCGACGGCACCGGGCACTCCGAGCGCACCCGGCGCGGTAACCCCGATCATCCCTTCCCCCGGGATTCCGCTCGTCACGCTGACCATTGGCGGTGGCCCCGGCGGAACGGGCACGTCGGGCGATGGAGACGCCGCGCGCGCTCGGAAGCCGCCGTCGCGCGGGACGGGTCGTGGCAGCGGGGGAGACAAGGACGGTCGCCGCAGCGACGTGGTTTTCGAGGGGGCGGCCTCGCCGCTGCGCCAATTGGTGCGCGCCTGGCTCTCGGCGCGAGCATCGGCCCTGACGTCCCACTCGGTCGGTCACGCCGCGTCTGCGGGCGTCATGAACGACCCACGCGTCCCCGCCTGGGCCGAAGACGCGCTCCTCGGCATGACGGCCGATTCCACGCGCGTGAACGCCGTCGCGCGTGAACTGATTGCCAGCGACTCGCTGTATCCGCTCGACCAGTTCTTCACCATGCTTCGTCCGCCGATCGACGTGCGGCAGGTTGCGAGCGGTGGCGCGCGCGGCGCCGGCGACCGACCGTCGCAGGGTGGCGGCGGCACGGGGGGACGGGGCGGGGGGGGGATCGGCGGCGGCATGGGCGGGCGGGGGGGGGGGGGTGCCCGAGGCGGCGGGATGGGCGGTGGCGGTCGGCAGGGTCAGGGCGACGCTCAGGCAGCGCGCCCGAACTCGGACATCTTGCGCGGCGGCATGCTGTTCAACGCCGAGGCGCTCGTCCTCTCGCATTGCCTGACGGCGCAGGAAGGCACCCGGTTCGTCGGCACCCTGATCGACGCACAGATGACGGGAAAGCCGCTGTCCGATGCGGTCGGAACCGCGAAGGTCGTCCCAGCGGACCTGACCCGCCTCGACGACTACTGGAGGCGCTGGATGGCCTACCGACTGCAGGACGCGCACGGCGGGTGATCGCCTGCGCGGAGGGGGTCAGCTGATGACCGCGGCGCACCGGGTGTCGCTGGTGGGACATCTCTCACCAACTTGAACGGAGAGTCGCTGGACGCGCGGCACGACGGAGAACTTCCGCCTCGTCGAATCACCGGTCCCCGACCTCGCCGATGACATTCCGTTGACCCTCGGCTTTACCGCTCGCGCCACGCCCGACGGGCGTATGGTCCGCCGCGTGATCAGTGCCCGAGTAAGCAGTCGCAAGGAGCGCCGCCGATATGCGGACGAGAACGTCACCTCCACGATGGGCTGCGCCTAGGCGGTGCCCGGCGTCCGGGACATGTTGCGGGCCGCGCCGGCCGCGACGAGCACACATCCCGCGATCGGGAAATCGCTGATCCGATCGGGAGATGCGGTAAAGACATTGGTCGAATTGACCATTCCTCGCAGCCTATTCTCTGTCGCGCACGAGCCGAACGTGGTTCAGTACACGGATCGCATCACCCTGCGGGCCGTTGCCTTCGGGGTATTTCGCCGCATCACCGATCTTGGGGTCGGAGCGCTGCGCCCCCGCGCCGTGCACATCCGTCCAACCACTTACGAAACCCATGGCCCGGCCAAAGCTGACATAGGCGGCAAATGTGCCGGGTTGGTCGGTGAAATTGGCGTGGGTGGTGGAGCTCCAATGGAACGGATAGTCAAGCTGCCCCGCTTCATTGGTGATTTCACTGATCTCGAACACCGGGTCGATGGCCGCGGACTGCGTTACGTCGGGTGAGCGGGTGTAATCGACGATGCCCTGCAATTCCTTGATATTCGGCACGCGCCAGTCGTCGTGCCCAAGGTAGTCCGAGGCATTCATGTCCTCGGCCCAGGCGAGCGCGTCTTCCCACGAGACGGCTCCGCCATTGTCTGCCTGCGCCCACATCAGTCCGCTGGCCGCGTCGGTGACGGTGCCATCGCCGTTGTCGGTCAGATCGGGCACACCGTATCCTCGCGCGCCGCGCACGTACATGATGTAGAACGTCTTGTCGCGACCGAAGAAGTCGAGGCCGTAGCCCTTGATCCGCCCATCCGCGAAGTTCACGCCGAAGAGCGTTTCCGCCTCGCCGTGCATCGTTTTCCAGACATAGCGCGTGCTCGACGCCAGTTGACCATCGATCAGGCGCTCGCCGGCGTCAGTCTCTCCGTTGTGTTGACGCAGGCGGCGGTACTCATCCCGTTAGGCTACCACGCGGATCGTGGCTGTTATCTCTTCGCCTCGTCCGCGTCACTCCCGGTGCGAGCAGCAGGAATGCACATCGTACGGTTTCCGCGCCGACTCGGCAGGCTCGAGGTGCCGTCCGGTACGACCGACGGTAACGTCTCACCCGTGCCCCATGCCGGCCTCGGGTGCGCGGCGGCGCGGGGCGTCGTGGATGCGGTCTCGGGCGCTTGCGGCATGGGCGGCAGTGCGCATATCGGGCCCCTGGTGGACGTCGCGCGCGGACGCTGACCGCGACCGACCTCAAAACCTGCGATCCAGCGGACCAAGGCGTTACGGAATGCGGCGTGCGGCCGCAACCCATACAACGCCTTGGCTGCTGAACGACGACGTTTCGCGGCTAACCGGACTCCCTGCTGCTGAAGGCGGGACCCATGCGCCGCCCAAAGAGGGATGCAAGTGTCGCCTAACGGGCTCTGATGCGGCCGGGCGCGAGGCTGCCAGGCGTCGGCAGTCGCGGCTGTAGGGCCGTAGGCGCGCCGCCCCGCGTCGTTCCACGAGCCGGTAGAGTTGCGCCGGGAGTTGCGGCGGTGGTCGCATCGACGGCGCCTTCTTCCTAGATTCTCGCACCTCCCCTACTCGGACTCCTGACGCCCATGTCTGGCTTTCTGCAGCAGGTCAACGCGGCATTCGATCGCGCCGCCGCCTTCACGCCGCACGACCCGACGCTGCTGGCGCATATCAAGGCGTGCAACGCCGTCTACTACACCTCCTTCCCGCTCAAGCGCGACGGCGGCACGATCGAGGTGATCCATGCGTGGCGCGCGGAGCACAGCCAGCATAAGTCCCCCACGAAGGGCGGCATTCGCTACAGCATGAACGTGAGTGACGACGAGGTCATGGCCCTCGCCGCCCTCATGACCTACAAGTGCGCGATCGTGGACGTGCCGTTCGGCGGCGCCAAGGGTGGCGTAAAGATCGATCGCCGCAAGTACTCGGAGGCCGAGCTGGAGCGCATCACGCGCCGCTACACGTTCGAGCTGGTGCGCAAGAACTTCATCGGCCCCGGCATCGACGTGCCGGCGCCGGAC
This sequence comes from Gemmatimonadota bacterium, assembly GCA_016704465.1. GTDB lineage: Bacteria > Gemmatimonadota > Gemmatimonadetes > Gemmatimonadales > Gemmatimonadaceae > SCN-70-22. Next base: position 786,217 of record JADJAD010000001.1, read on the forward strand.
TACGGCACTTCCTCGAAGGAGATGGCGTGGATCGCCGATACCTACGCCAGCCTGGCAGGCGGGGAACTCGATGCCCTGGCGTGCGTCACCGCCAAGCCGCTGGCACAGGGCGGCATTCGCGGGCGTACGGAGGCCACGGGACGCGGGGTGTACTTTGGCCTTCGCGAAGTGTGCGACTCGGACGCAGAGATGCGTCCCCTCGGTCTCACCCGCGGGCTGGCCGGCAAGACGGTCGTAGTGCAGGGTCTTGGCAATGTGGGCTTCCACGCCGCGAAGTTCTTGCAGCAGGCGGGCGCGATCATTGTCGGGATCGCGGAGTACGATGGAGCGATCACGAGCCGCAAGGGACTGGACGTGGAAGCGGTCGCCGCCCACCGCGAGGAGCACGGGACGGTGATCGGATTCCCCGGTGCCACCAACATCGCGAACACGCTCGACGGCCTGGAGATTGAGTGTGACATCCTCATTCCAGCCGCGCTCGAGCACCAGCTCACCGCCGACAACGCCCCGCGCATCAAGGCGAAGATCATCGCCGAGGCGGCGAACGGGCCGATGACGACGGAGGCCGAGGCGATTCTCGAGCAGAAGGGGATCCTCATCCTCCCCGACATCTGGCTGAACGCGGGCGGCGTGATCGTGTCCTACTTCGAGTGGCTGAAGAACCTCTCCCATGTGCGCTTCGGCCGCATGGAGAAGCGGTACGAGGAAGGCGCGTTCCGTCGCGTGCTCAAGGCCATCGAGCAGTCCACAGGCACCACCTTCCCCGAAGCCGAAGCGCGCGCCATCACCGAGGGCCCAAGCGAGGAAGACCTCGTGAACTCGGGGCTGGAAGAGTCGCTGAGTTCCGCGTATCACCAGATGCGCGAGATCCGCGAACGCCAGGTGAAGGAGCGGGTGAATCTCCGAACCGCGGCGTTCATCAGTGCGATCGACAAGGTGGCGCGTTCATACGTGGACATGGGCATCTTCCCCTAACCAGGCGAAGACTTCTCCCGGCGGACAGGAGTCGAACTCGGCAACCGGTGCGGCGCCGGTGGCCAGTCGCCGCGACGCCCGCACCACCAACGCTGGCGCATCCCGACAGCTCGGCCTTCGCGTGGCCTCTCGTTAGGGTGTGCGGTGGGCGGGGTCAGTCCTGCTGGCCCGGCGAGTCCGGAATCCCGCCTGGCACCAACTTCCCTTCGCGCCACAGGCGTTTCACGTCGGTGACTCCTGCGGTGAACCAACCCAAGCTGGTGAGACGTTCGTCTGTGTCTTCTTCTTCGACACGCACTGTTGCCGTGTAGTAGTAGAACACTTCACCCTTGTTGGCATGTGTCGCGCTGAGCATCGCTGCCACGCCGGTGAATGGCAGGTAGGCATTGTCGCCGTTGTTGTACGTCCACGCGCCGTCGGTGAACGAGAGCCACCCAATTGAGCCCGGCAGCGTCGACGCTCCCGCCTGACTCGAGAGCTGAGCCGGACGAGGTGGGACGCCCCCCGACGGCGATGCGGCCTTCACCTTCCCCAGGGGCACCAGCAGCTGATAGCGCGGCTCGGGATCCGCCATCCACTCCACGTACATGCCGTCCTTGAGCTCAGGGCGGCCGGCGACCAGGCCGCCAAGTCCTTCCTGCGCCAGCATCCGCTTCACCAGTTCCAGCCGTCGCGCCCGGTCCTCCGCTTCGCGCCGAGGGCGGTCGCGCATGTCGCCGAACGTTGCAACCGGGTCGGACACCAGGCGAAACGATGCCGCCATGGCGTCGATCATCTGCAGTCCTTCGGCCAATGATGCCTCCGATTCGACGGCGTGCCAAATGATGCGCAGCCGTCGAGTCCTGTCGACATGCTGGAAGATGTGGGACGGTTCGTTCACGCTACCGGTCGCGTAGACCGCCGCTGTCGCCGTCGTGGTGCCGGTGCCTCGCGTCGACGTGTGCACGTTGCCACGCGTGTCGGGCGACACCGAAAAGGTTGGTGGATACATCGTGTACGAGTCGGCGCTTGCATCGGCCGCCATCACCGAAACCACCAGCAGCTGCTTGTACATGCTATGTGCAAACATCGACCGCCACAGGTACGTCGAGCCAAACGTAAAGGCCAATTGGTCGGCCTGGTGGCTCCGCATTCCCTTGAGCATCTCGTTCTTGAGGCTCTTGGGCAGCTTGATGACCGCGATGTCGTCGAGTCTTCTTTCCGTCAGTGGTTCACTGCGCATGGTGGTCCTCGTGGAGGGACTCAGTGAACTCACGGCCATCAGCGCGGGCAACAGCGTTGTGGCAATCGACGAAAGGGCGGGAATGGTCACAGCAGTGGCCTGAGGGTCCCCCCGTGCTTTCGCCAGGCGTAGGCAGGCGGTCGTGCCGGGGTGCAGGAGAATAGTACGGGCGAAACTGCTCGAGGTTAGGGGTGTGCAGGCTTCACGCGGTCGCTCGTCGCTGTCCTCACGCCGCCAGCGTCGAATCGGCGTGGGCTCGATAGCTCCGGCACGCGATCGCGCGCCGGGATGTACGGCGTGCGGCGCAGGCATCCACCGCCCGCTCGTCAGCCGCTCGAGTCGGTATCGGGGAGCTGTGCGCGAAGGTCCGCGAGGAGCAGCTCGGCGGTCAGTGAGCCCCCTTCGAGCTGCCCTTCGATGCGCGTCAGCCAATCGCGATAGGCCACGCCTAACGAAACGCCGTTGGTCAGCGTCAGCAACGGTCCGATCATCGCTGCCTTCCACGCGTCCGTCGCGTCCGGGACCTGCGCCTCCAACGACGCGACGTAGTCGCCGAATGCGCGCAGCTCGTCGTGCACGCTGTCCAGCTCGGCCCGCACCAGCGCCAGGAGTGCGTCCGGATCGATGCGGCCGGAGAAGAACAACCGGACGAGGAACGGCTCACGCCGCGGGGCTGCGGGCGAGGGCGTGGTGAGCCAGTCATCGAGTGCGGCGAGACCGGCCTCGGTCGGGCGGAACAGGTTGCGGTCGGGGCGCAGGTCCTGCGCGATACGCTCGTGTTCGACCAGCCCCTTCGACTCCAGCTCGCCCAAGGTGCGATAGATCGCCGCCTGGTCGGCCGTCCAGAAGTGGCGGACCGATTGATCGAAGGCGCGCTTGAGGTCGTATCCGCTGAACGGTCGTACGGAGAGAAATCCGAGGATCGCGAAACGCAGTGACATCGTGCGGTGGCTGGTAGCAGGTGAAGCGACGGAAGGTACGACTTGACAAAGAATATAGCCACGATCAGATATATGTCATGTCACATATACTACTCGTCGGATATATGGTAGCCGCGATGATCGCGTTGCTGAGCGCATCAACCGTCCACGCCCAGGCGGAGCGGGCCGCGACGACCGGGATAGTCTTCGGAATCTCCCTCGGTGTCTCGCGCGTCACGCTTAGCGAGCTCCCGAACGTGTCGCGCACAACCGGTACCGACGTGGCCCTAGGATGGCAGGTCGGCTACCGGATGTCATCGAAGCTTTCACTGGTCCTCAACGGGGCCAGTTCCGTCTACCGTTACGCGGGGCCCGGGCGCGCCCGCAAGCGCGGCTTCGAGTCCATCGTGCCGATGATCGAGTACCAGGTCGACCATGGACTCCGTTTGTCGGCGGGCGCGGGCCTGCAGCTCGACGCGCCGGTGTTCTACAGTATGCGCGTGTCTGATCCCGCAGAGCGGCGATACTGGCGCGTTGTTGGCGCGGTAGTGGGTGTCTCCTACGCGCTGCCATCGCTGCTGAACGGAGCCTCGAGGAGTGCGCAACGGTACACGCCGGAAGTGCAGGGGCGCTGGAATGTGGGACGGACGAATACGCCCGAGGGACGGCTGGCGGGGCAGTCATACGCGTTTCTGCTTGGTGTGCGACGTCAGCCGCTCATCCCGCGCCAACCATAGGCGCGTCTGGCAGGCTGGCGATTCCTATTCGCGCGCTTCGCGCGCGCTACTGTTGTGGGGGGTCGACTCGTCCATTGCGCCGTGGAGCGTACGCATCATGCCTTCACCGATCAAATGGGTGGCGGAGCGGTCACACGTGCGAGAAGTCTCGCTGCTGGAAACCGCTGACTTGGCTTTCTGGAAGGACCGACTGCAGGCGGTGCTGTTCTCGTGGTTGTTCACGCCATTGTGTGCCGGGCTGGCGAGCGCCGCCGCCGCGATTGCGGCCACCTAGCGGCGGTTGGTGGAGCCGGTCCTTCATGCGCCTACCTCTCGTCCTGATGCTGCTCAGCTTTCCCGGATGTCAACGCGGACTGCAGGGCGCAACAGATGCGCTGCCAGCCGAAGGAGCCCCACTCATGCCGATCTTCGCCACGGCGAAGCGCTGGCCGTGGCAGCCTGGCGTCGCACTGCCGTCGTTCCTGATCGTGGATAGCGTGGGAGTCGTCTGGCGCCGCGTGGTGGGAATCGAGGAGGACCCGGCGCGGCGCATGGATCGGGTGCGACAGGCGCTGGCGGCGCTGCTCGAGCGAGACGGCGCCTGATCGGCGCCTGCGAGCTGGCACGACGACGTGGACACGACGGCGTGGTGAGACGACGCCGAACGGTGCAGCTTCCCAGGGCCTTCATGGAGACGCGCATCTGATGAAACGCACCTGGACGATCATCGGCGTCCGCGATGTTCCGGTCAGCTTCAAGTGGTACCAGTCTCTCTTCGGCCAGCCCGAGTCGCCGCCGGCGCATGACCACTTCGGTCAGCTCGTCGACTCGGATGGCACGGTCCTGCTCTGCCTGCACCAATGGGGGGCGCACGAGCATCCCACACTAGTGCGCCCGGACGAATCGTCGCACGGCAACGGACTCCTCCTGTTCTTCCGGGTTGATGATTACGAGGTGGCGCTGCAGCGGGCACGGTCGCTCGCGACGCATCTCGCAGAAGAGCCCCACGTGAACCCGAACACCGGCACGTGGGAGTTCTCACTCCGCGACCTGGACGGGTACTACGTCACGATCAGCGCGCTCCCCGCGCTGCACGTGCCGCAGTCGCCCTAACGAGGGGGGCCATCACCCGCAGGGACGCCGAGCGCTCACCACGGAATTCGTCGCTGATTCGTCGACAACCGTTCGGGAAGCCGGAGTCGCTGCCACACGCGAGAACCCGCTTGTGCCAGCATCGTGCTGATGCCTCCCGACGAACGACTCGTCGCCAGGGAGCGGATGCGCCCTGGCGACGTGTGACGTGTGCAACGGGTCCATTCAACTCAGCATACCACGCCCAGGTGGAAGGACTGGTTCGTGAAGTTCGCCCCGAAGAAGGCGAGTTCACGCACCCACACACCAGACGCGCCCGAACCGGCCGCGGGTGCGATTTCCATTCGGGCGGGATTGAACGGCACGCCCGTGCCAGTCGAACCACGCGTGGCGAGCCGCGCGCATCCCGTGATGTTCTGGAGGTGCGTGATCTGGAACTTCCCGGTCGCCAGCCTGCTGGACTTCGTACCCGGGTTGGCGCGACTCAGCGTTCCATTCGCGTTCACGACGGCGTAGCGCGTGCCGGGCACGCTGGGACACACCGCCGCGACATGGAAGGGAACGCCGTCCTGCAGTCCACCGCCGGGATTCTTGGTCTCGATGTAGATGCTCGTGGCCGTGGACCCTTTCGCCGTGAACACATACGACGGGGAGTAGACGAGCGCATTGCCGGAGTCGGCGACCGTGGCGAGGAAGGCGCAGCCGTTGACCGCGGTCGGGAAGTTGACGGTGTAGCGACCGGCGCCCTGGTAGCTGAGCGAGGTCCCGGCCGACCCTCGCAGGTAGTTCGCGCCGTAGCCGACGACCACGAACGGGATCCCGTCGTTCCCGCAGGTGACGACAAGATTGAAGGGACCATCGGTCAACCCGCCGCCCCTGGTTCTTCGTCTCCACATAGACGCCCTGCGCGCTAAGGTGGCCCGACGCGGTGAAGACATCGAGGGCCTGGCTGTACGCATTGGTCGTGGTCGCCTGAAAGCCGCAGCTTCGCACGTTCGTGTTGAACGTCACCTCGTAGCGCCCGGTCCCGAACCGGTGCACCTGCGTCACGCCCTTGCCGCTCTGTAGTACGCCGACCTGCGACACCACGGCGTAGAGGTGCCCGACCGCGGTGACGCCGGGCCCCGGCATCTCGGTGCTGCCTACCTCGCGCGACAGTGCCGGTGCGCGATCGATCGGCGTACGATCGCTCGGCGCGGTGGTGAAGTCCTGGCACGCGGTGAGCGTGACCAGCATCAGTGTTCCCAAGAGTGTGCGCTTCATGATCCCATCCCCCTTTCCCAAGTGCGTGAACGCTACAGTGTCACGTCGCGCGAGTCGCGACTTCGAGCCGAGCTTGCCGCGGTTCCATCGCCGGGATACGTTCGCTCGGCGTGGCTTGGGTCGCTCGACATCAGGAGACGCGCAATCCGCCGACAGATGCAGACATTCCCGATTCACCGGGGGCCCGGATCCGCGCTGCACCGGCGCGCCACTCGACGTGGCTGCGGCGCCGGTCATGATGGCGGATACGGGGCGATGGGCATACGAGCGTTCATCGGCGGCTCCCGAGGCGACATCGTCGCGGGAGCTTGATCGTCGCTTCTCGGCGGTCTATGGCGAGCTGCGTCGCCTGGCGCACCACCGCCTGCGGAGCGAGGCGGCCGGGCACACGCTGTCGACCACGGCGCTCGTGCACGAGACGTACCTCAAGCTGTCGTCGGAACGGGGTGAGGCGTTCAGCAATCGCGCACAGTTCTTCGCCCTCGCCACGCGCGCCATGCGGCGAATCCTCGTGGACTACGCGCGGCGTCACCGCGCCGCAAAGCGTCGCGCCGACCAGCATCCGGTCTCGCTCTCGGCGCTCGAGGCCTCGGGCGCTGCACTCGCCCAGCCCACCGATGCCGATCTGGGCGAACGCGCGGACCTTCTCGCAGCGCTCGATGATGCGCTCACCCGGCTGGCCGCAATCGAAGTGCGCCTCGCTCGCGTGGTCGAGTATCGCTTCTTCAGCGGGCTGACGGAGGGGGAGACGGCCGAGCTGCTCGGGGTGACCCCGCGAACCGTCACCAGGGATTGGGTGCGGGCTCGCGGCTGGCTCCTCTTGCACCTGGGCGAGGGCGAGACGACCAATGCCTGACGCGCGCTGAGCACCCACCGGCCATGGCGGCAGACGACCCGACTGAGGGCGTGAGCGGCGAGCGCGACCTGTTGCAACTGATCGACGAGGCGCTGCAGCTGTCGACGGCGGAGCAGGATACCTTCCTGCAGGCGCGATGTGGAGATGACGCGCGCCACCTCGACCGGGCGCGTGCGCTGCTGGCGGCGTGCCTGCGTGCCGGTCAGGACGAGGGCTTCCTCGCGATGGGCGCATCCGACTTCGCCGAGCCACTCGTGCGCGCGGTCAACGCGCGGGAGGCGCGCGAATCGAGCGACCCGGTGCCGATGGTCGCGAGGGCGCTGGCCGGACGGTACGAGTTGCTGCGCGAGATCGGCCGCGGGGGAAACGCCGTGGTCTACCTGTCACAGGACACGCGGCACGGCCGCGACGTGGCGGTGAAGATCCTGCAAGCCCACATCGCGGACACGGGGCAGCGCGCACGCTTCTTTCGCGAGGTCGATGTCGTCGCTCGCCTGCGTCACCCGTACGTAGTTCCGTTGATCGACTCGGGCGAGGCCGAGGGAGTCCTGTACTACGTGATGTCGTACGTCGAGGGCGAGTCGTTGCGGCACCGGATCGATGCGGAAGGGGCGCTCGCGCTCGATGAAGTCCTTGCGCTCGCCCGCGATGTTGCCGAAGCGCTCGACGCGGCGCAGGCCATGGGGATCGTGCATCGCGACATCAAGCCGCAGAACATCCTGCTGAGCGGTGCTCACGCCCTCGTTGCCGATTTCGGCATCGCCCTGGCCGCGCACGGCGCGGATGACGAACGACTCACGGAACGCGGCATCGCCGTGGGGACGCCCGCCTACATGAGTCCGGAGCAGGCCACCGCGAGCGACCGCATCGATTCCCGCAGCGACGAATATTCGCTGGCGTGCGTGGTCTACGAGATGCTGACGGGGGAACTGCCGTACCCGGGCGTGACGGCGCAGGGGATGCGTGCCAAGCACCTGCACGCACCGATTCCCGACCTGCGGATCCTTCGGCCGGCGCTGCCCGCGGCGATGCACGAGGTGATGGCGCGCGGATTGGCCAAGTCGGCCGCCGATCGTTTCGCGACGTCAGGCGACTTCATCAGCGCCCTTACCCGCGCCGCGACCGACCCGGGGCCGCAGCCCTCGACCGAGCCTCAGGCGCCGCCCGCAGACGCACGGGCTGCCCGGCGTCGGATCGTCCTGGCGCTGGCCGCGGTAGGGGTGGTGGCCGCAGCGGCGTTCGGCGGCTGGCGCTGGTCGCGGCAAGCGGACGGTCGGCCGGCAGGCGCAACGTCGGCCACTTCAACGGCGGCCAGCACAACGACGGCGCCAGGTGCGGCCGCGGATCAACGTCGCATCGCCGTGCTGTACTTCGACAACCTGAGCGACGACGCGCGGGTGGGGCGCATCGCACACGGGCTGACCGAAGACCTGATCGATGAACTCGGCGCGGTGCGCGGCCTGCACGTGATCTCGCCTAACGGCGTGCGGCCGTTTCGCGACGCGTCGGTTCCGGTCGACTCGATCGGCCGCGCGCTGGCGGTGGGGACGGTGGTCGGCGGGAGCGTGAGCGCATAACCCACGGTGCTGCGCGCGACCGTCCGGCTCGTCGATCCCCGGAGCGGGGAGCAGCTACAGAGCCGCGCCCTCGAGGTCCCGCGCGGCGAGGCGCTCGCCCTGCGCCAGGCCATCGTCACCGAGGTCGCCACCTTCCTTCGCCAGCGACTGGGCGAGGAAATTCGCCTTCGCGCGCAACGCTCGCAGACTCGGTCGACCGAGGCATGGGAACTGGTGCGACGCGCGGACGAGCTGTCCCGCGACGGCGCCGCCTCGTCCAACGCCGCGCGCGACGATGATGCGCGGGACCTGCTGCGGCGCGCCGATTCACTCTACGCGGCAGCCGGTCGACTCGATCCGTCGTGGAGTGCGCCGATCGTCGGGCGTGGGTGGGCCGCGCTGCGACTGGCGCTGGTATCGCCGTCCGTGCACGAGCAACCCCCCGGCTCGCCAGCAACGCTGCGTTCCGACGACATCCAGGACGCCATTGCCTACGCCGACCGCGCGCTTCGTCAATCGGCCGGCGCGCCCGAGGCGCTGGCCCTGCGAGGATTCGCCCGCGAGTGGTTGGCGACCTCGGGAGCCCCCGGAAGCGACTCGTTGCTGGTGCACGGCGAGCGCGACCTGCGCGCGGCGCTCGCCGAGCGCCCCGACGACGCGCGCAGCTGGTTCGCGCTCGGCGAGCTGTTGTCGTTCGACGGGCGGTTCGCGGAGGCGGCGACGGCGCTCGACCGGGCGTACAACGCTGATGCCTACCTCACGGAGTTGCCTGCCGTCGTCAGCGAACGCTTTTTCGTGGCACTCTCGCTCGAGCAGTTTGCCGACGCGGACCGCTGGTGCACGCTGGGGCTGGCGCGCTATCCGGGCGACCCGCGCTTCGCGACCTGCCGGCTGATCCCTGCTCGGATGGCCGGGCAGACCACGAGCGAGCTATCGTGGGCGTGGCGTACGATCACCGACATCGAGCGCGCGGATTCGACGGGGACGTTCACGCTGCAGTGGGGCTTCTTCAGGTTGATGACCGCCGCCATCGCCGCGCGCGCGGGCCGTGGCGACAGCGCGCGCGCGATCCTGCAGTCCGTACGGGAGCACAGTGCCGGTCGCGAGGACCATCCACCGTATCGGGAAGCAGAAGCCTACGTGCGACTGCTCGTGGGCGAGCGGGACACCGCGGTTCGCCTGCTCGCCGAGGCGCTGCGCGAATCGCCCTCGTCGCGAAACCGGATCGTGCGCTCGCCGTGGTTCAGGACGATCGCGGCCGACTCGGCCCTGGCCCTTCGTGCTCCAACGGCGTCCAACCAGGCGCGTAATGCAGGCAAACGCTAGGGCTGAGGCCGAGCGCCGGCGCGGAAACGTTGCTCGAAGTCGTCGCGCAGTTGGCCGGCATCGCGGAGGCCGATGGTGCGCACGTAGTACGGGACCACGAACTTGTCGATCGCCGCCATGCCGAGAAAGATCGCGTCGGCGTCGGGCGAGAGCGGAATCGTGTCGCGACCGCCGCCGCTGCGCTGCAACACGAGTTCCATCTGGACGATGTCCCGCCGATTGACCGGGGGGGTGCAGCGCTCGGGTTGCATGCGCGACGAGAAACGGTCGTGTACGCAGGCTGAGATGACGGCGTCGGTATTGTCCAGGTCCGTCTGGTACGGTCCGAAGACGGCCGCCTTCACTCCGGATTTGTCCGCGACCGCCCGCGCCGTCGCGACGTCGGGGAAGACGCCGAGGACCGGTGACGTCGGCTCGAAGCTGGCGACGACGTAGACTAAGTCTCCGGTGCGATTGCCATCGACGGCCTCGGCGATGCGCTTGAGCATGACCGGCCCAGCCGGTGGAGGCGCCGCGCCCTGGCTTGCGCCCCGGGCGGTGCAGGCGAAGACGACGACGAGCAGGATGGTTGCCACCACTACCGCGCGCGATGCCGCGCGACGAAGCTGCGGTGCGAACGAGGGCATGACGGTGTCGGAGAGAGTGGGTGGTGCGGGGCGGGTGGTGCGAATGGGAACGGCGAGCGATGCTGCTCGAGAAATGTCCCCTGCTAATGTGGAGCGGTGGTGGCGACGTGGAAGGGGTGTCGCATCCTGTACCGACACGCCCGCAGCCGACCGTACCGCGACTCGGAGCAATCGGTCGTGCGCTTCAGGGACTAACGGTTGAGTACGACAGAGGCAGGGAGCGCGCCATTTGGCAGCGATGACCAATGGCTGCCAGGGCCGGTCGCGCCGGCTCCGCAACGGAGGCTGGCGGTCTACGCTTGAACCGCTCACACGCGCGCGCCAAGTTTGGCCATGCCTCACTCTCGCCCATCCTCGCCATCGCGCGCGTTCACCCTCGTCGCGCTGCTCCTACTCGCGGTCGGCCTGCCGATCCGCACCCCCGCGCAAGCGCCCACGCGCGGCGCGCTCGTCATCGTCGGCGGCGGAAGCCAGCCACCGGCCCTCGTCGAGGAGTTCGTGCGACTGGCCGGCGGGGCGGGCACGGCACGCATCGTCGTCTCCGCCATGGCCAGCGCGTCGGGTGAAACCGGCGGCGAGGAGAAGGCGCAGTCCCTGCGCGCGCTCGGCGCGGCGGCGCGCAACGTCTGGATCACCCGCGAACAGGCCGATCAGGATTCCGTCGTCCACCTGCTCGACTCGGCCACCGGAATCTGGTTCGGGGGAGGCGATCAGGCCCGATTGACCAAGGCACTGCTGGGATCACGAGTCGAACGGGCGATTCACGCGCGATACGCGCAGGGGGCAGTGGTGGGTGGCACCTCGGCCGGTGCGGCGGTGATGTCGACGCCGATGATCACCGGGAACGAGCTGCTGCAGGAGCGGGACTCCAGCGAGGCGTGGAGGCGCGTCAAGCGCGGGACCGTCGAAGTGGACAGCGGCTTCTCATTCCTCACCGATGTCGTGATCGACCAGCACTTCCTCCGTCGCAAGCGCCAAAACCGTCTCCTCAGCCTGGTGCTGGCAAGTGCACCGCACCTCGGTGCCGGGATCGACGAGGGGACGGCGATCATCGTGGAGCCGAGCGGGATGTGGCGAATCATGGGGGCGAGCGCGGTGCTGGTCGTGGACGCGCGCGATGCCGTGCGGTCGGCCGGGGGAGCGCCGGTGCTCGGCGCCACGGGAGTGCGGATGCATCTGCTGCCGGACGGTGCGACCTTTGACCCGCGGACGGGGAAGGCGACGTTGCGGTGAGGGGGCGACGGGGCTGTTGCGATTGGCAGGGCCGCTGTGGGCGAACGCCTCCGAGTTCGAGACCTCGCCGGAGTACCACCGGCGCGTGCTACGGCGTGACCTCCGTCGTCCCGAGGGCAGGCGACGGAGCGGGGGCAGAGAGGCCGGCGCGCAGCATGGTCGTCGCGGTGTAGACGACGACAACAATGACGAGCCATCGCACGGCGGTGAGCGGCAGACTGCCGACGATGAACGCGGCGATCAAGACCGCCGGGAGTCCACCGAGGGTGAGCCCGAGCGAGGCGCGCCAATCCACCTTATTGGCGCGGGCGAAGCGCATGGCGCCGACCGGCATGAGAAACGCGCTCGAGCCCATCATGATGGGAAAGGCGGCCGTCGGGTTCATGCCGAGCAAGCTGACGAGGATCAAGCACGGGGCATAGAGCCCGATGCCGACCGTCATGAGTGCGCCGAGAACGAAGTTTCCGACGAGGCCGATCGCGAGGCGCGTACCGTTGATGCCTAACAGCTCCCCGCCGCCGGGGAGGAGGTTCAGTTGCGACAGCAGCATCAGGGCAGCAGCGGCGGCGAGCGCCCCCCCCATGCCGAGCTGGATCCGACGCCGCGACCACCCCGACACCACGCCGGCCCCGATGTACGAGCCGATGACCGCCGCCGCGATCATCAGGACCAGCGTCGTCGGGTCAACGGGGACGAGGCGCGTGTAGATGAAGGCCTGCGCGATGACCGGAATCGTGTGGCCCAGGTTGAGCGTCCCGGGGAGCAGTTCGTCTGGCATCAGTCGCCACTGACGAACGGCGGCGGTGGTCGTGGCGAACGAGCCGATGCCGAGCGTGTCGAAGAAGTTGGTGCCGAAGCCGACAGCCAGCAGCGCGGGCGTCGGGGCAACGGCGGTGCCGTCTGCGCGGCGCTTGACGATCAGCCGCCACGCGGCGACGACGAACCACGTCGTGAGCACGGCGAGTGCGCCGAGCAGGGCGACCTTCGGATTGATGGCGGGCGACGCGGTGGGCAGTTGCATGAGAGCGCTGGGCGGGGAGGGTGGGCAGTGTTCGATGGGTACGGTGGACGCGTCGGTCGGCAGGACGATGCAGGACGGGCGAACAGCTCGCTAGCTGCAGATGACGCGTTGATCCAGCTTCGCTAGCCGTCCTCGGCTCCACACTGCATCGTTCCTCGAGCAGGTGTTCAAGCTCACAGTACAGCGGTCGGTGCACCCGACCCGACGTCTTTCGCGTCCCGACGACACGGAGTCCCCGCATGAAGGCAGCAGACCAAAAGGCGCTGATCCAGACGCTCAAGGATCGGTTCGAGCAGCACAGCAGTCGTCACAGCGGGATCAAGTGGAGCGAGGTGCAAGCAAAGCTTGCGGCTTCTCCTCGCACGCTCGACGCACTCCACGAAATGGAGCGTACGGGCGGGGAGCCGGATGTCATCGGGTACGACAAGAAGTCCAAGTCCTTCATCTTCTGCGACTGCTCGCCGGAGAGCCCAGCGGGGAGGCGCAGCCTGTGCTTTGACGGCGACGCACTGGCCGCACGCAAGGCGAACAAGCCGAGTGGCAGCGCGATGGAGATGGCGGCCTCGTTTGGCATCGAGATCCTTACCGAAGCGCAGTATCGCGAACTTCAGGAACTCGGGGAGTTTGATGCGAAGACGTCGAGCTGGGTGATGACGCCGTCAGGCATACGCGAGCTCGGTGGTGCGCTCTTCTGTGACCGTCGGTTTGGCCAGGTCTTTGTCTATCACAACGGGGCGGAGTCGTATTACGCGGCTCGGGGCTTTCGCGGGCGGGTCAGCGTGTAGGTGGGCGAGGCCGAGGTTCGAGCCGGATTCGACTCTCGATACGATGCACGATCCACACGATCTTCAGCGCTTCGTCGTGGCGCAGGAGGACGACTACCAGCGCGCGCTCGCGGAACTCGCCAGCGGCCGCAAACGCACGCACTGGATGTGGTACATCTTCCCACAGCTCGATGGGTTGGCGTCGAGCGCGACCTCGAAGCGCTTCGCGATCAAGAGCGTGGAGGAGGCCCAGGCGTATCTGGCGCACCCGATCCTCGGCCCGAGACTCGTCCAGTGTGCCGAGGCGGTCCTCTCTGTCGAGGGGCAATCGGCCAACGCGATCTTCGGCACTCCCGACGACCTCAAACTGCAGTCCTCCGCGACGCTCTTCGCAGCTGTGCTGACGCCGGGCTCGGTCTTCGAGCGCGTGCTCACGCAGTACTTCGCCGGTGCGCGAGACGGCGGGACGCTCCGGCTGCTGGCGCAGCTTCAGCAGGCAGATACGGCCACTCATGACCGCGAATAGGCGACACCCGCCGATGCATCACGGCTCCCGGCGGCGCACCATTCCTCGACGCGAACGCGAATGACCTTGCTCATCACCGGTGGCACCGGAACCCTCGGCCGCGCCCTGGTCGACGCGGCGACGGCGGCGGGACTTGCGGTGCGCGTTGCCAGCCGGCGGTCCGGGCCGCGCGACGCGTCGACGACTGGCGAGTGGGCACAGATGGACCTCGAGAGTGGTGTCGGTGTGGCATCGGGGTTGGCGGGGGTCGACACCGTGATTCACGCCGCGAGCGATCCACGGCGATCGAAGGCCGTGGACGTTCGCGGGACGCAACGGCTCCTGGACGCCGCGCGCAACGCCGGCATCCGGCACCTTGTCTATGTCTCGATCGTCGGTGTCGATCGGATTCCCCTTCCCTACTATCGGCACAAGCTGGCAGCGGAAGCGCTGGTGGCGGCGGGTGCGGTTCCCTACTCGATCATCCGCATCACGCAGTTTCATGAACTCGTCGATACCATGCTGCGTGGCATCGACCGCATTCCGAGACTGCTCCTGGTGCCATCCGGATTCGAGATACAGAGCGTGGCGGCGGTGGAGGCCGCCGCAAGCGTGCTGCGCGGTCTCGCCGCCGGCCCCTCGGTGCCGCGCACTGATTTCAGCGGCCCAGAGGTACTGACGTGGAAGGAAGTTGCGGCGTTGTGGCTGTCGGCGCGTGGCGCCGGCAAGTCCGTGTGGAACGTGCCGCTGCCGGGTCGGGTCGCGGCCGCGCTTCGCCGAGGGTACGGCACCGCGCCAGCGGCGGAGCGCGGACGCCTGCGATGGCGCGACTGGGTGAATCACGTGTACGCGCGCGATGAGAAGGCGGAGGGTGCCGCCGAATGACGCGAACATCAGGCACGCACCGCTGACTCGACGTGAACGACGTGGTCGCGAGGACGCCGCGTGTCAGCGCAGCGCGTACCGCTCGAGCCGCTCCAGCCCGTCGTCGTCCGTCGCGACCAGATAGGCACTGGCCCGTCCCAGGGCGACGAGGCGCCGGCCAGCCGGAAGCGTCGTGCGCCGCACGTTGCGCCCGGCGGCGTCGAAGACATCCCACGTCGAGCGCGTCCCCACGTGCCCCGAACGCTCCACCCACAGTGTGCCGTCGATGGCCACGAGCGGCGCGGCCTGCGTGAACGGCCCCATGACAGCGGCAAACGTGTTCCGCGCGGCGACCTCCCGGATGGTCTTCTCCTGGAGCAGCTCGGCGGGAGCGGCGCTCATTCCGCCATTCGGATCGCGGCCACCGATCGGGGAGTTGGCGATGAAGCGGCGGGTGAAGGCCACACGGTCGGCCATCGTCACCGGGACACGATCGCTGGGCACGGCTATCCCCGGTGACATGCGGCCATCCGCGCTGCGCCAGTCGACGCGGTACTCGTTGGCGCGCACGATGGCGACCCGCCCGTCCGCGCCGGCCGCCCAGCCATCCTGCGGCGCGAATGGCACGAAGGGGATCCCCAGCTGCCGGTCATTCCGATTCGGCGGCGTGGTCGCCCCCTGGATGAGCGCGATCGTATCGACCGTCGCGCGTCGCAGATCATAGCGCACCACCCAGACCGAGTCGCCCCGCTCCCGCGCGTTGGAGATCCACCCCGGGATCTGCAGGTAATACCGCCCCTGCGCATCGACCGCGCGCGCGCTGAGCGCGACGCCGATACCGGGGATCCGAAGCGAGAAGGAGCGGGCGATGGTCAGTGCAGGCGTCACCACGACCAGGCGTGAATTCCCTTCGTCGATCAGGAGCGTCGAATCGCCCGACATGGGAATCAGCGACGTCGGAAGGTGATACTCCAGCGGTCCACGTCCCGGCCGGCCGATCACTTGCACCCTTCCCGAGGCGAAGTCGGCCACAACGAGCCGTTCCTCCAGGCGATCGGTGAGCAGGACGCGTCCGTCCGGGAGTTCCCGCACCCCTCGGATCTGCGAGAAGTCGTGCGTGAGCGTCGCGGTCGGCGCACGCAGCGTGACGATCGTCTGCGACGATGCCGCGGAGCCGCCCACCATCAGCAGGATCGTCGTGCCGATCCAGGTCGAGCGTCGTTTCGTCGTCATGGTCAGACCTTGTGGTCACCGGCGGTGATGCGGCGCGTCTCTGGTCACGACCCGCGCCCCGTCGCCGGTTCGACACCAAGAGCCGCCTCGAACGTTGCCGCGAGCGCCGCCTCGAACGTTGCCGCGAGCGTTGCCGCGAGCGTTGCCGCGAGCGTTGCCACGACTGCCACGGCACCCGTCGACAACGGTCGGCAGCCGACTCTTACGCGGGGTAGCGCGCGCCTCAGCTCACGGCGTCCAACCGGCCGCGCGCCACAGCGCTCCCGGATCAAACATCCGACCATCTCGCACCACCCACCGAGTGCGGCGCACGTTGGCGATGTCGTCCAGCGGATCGGCGTCGAGCACCACGAAGTCGGCGCGCTTCCCCGCCTCGAGCGTTCCGCTGTCACCCTCCATTCCCATCGCGCGCGCGGCGACCAGCGAGGCGCTCTGGATCGCCTCCATCGGGGTGAAGCCGGCCTGGACGAACAGCTCGAGCGATCGCAGGAGCGAGTGGCCGGGTACCGCGCCGTCCGTACCGGCAACGATCGGTATCCCAGCGTCGTGCATCGCGCGAATGACGGCCAGCTGCCGCCGCAGCGCCTCGGAAGCCCCCGCCGAGTCGGTCGGATTCGCGACGCTCCGATAGTTGGCGGCCAGCGCCGGGGGCGCTCCCCGGATGCCCGGCTCGAAGCGATCGATCGGGGTCGTGGGGGCGCGTCCGAGGAGTTCGTTCCACGGGATGGTCGGGTCGACCACGACGGGGTGGGCGGCGACGGCGGCGATCACATCGCGGACCTCCCGCGACGCGGTGTCGCCCGACACGGGCATGTGCGCCACCTCGTCCATGCCGGCGTCGATCGCCGGCCGGATGCCTAACGACCGCGGCACATGTCCGGTGACCCGCATCCCCAGGTCGTGGGCACGGGCGACGATCGCGCCCACGACCTCGGGGCGCAGCATGGAGTACAGCTTCACCTGGTCATAGCCCGCCGCGCGGAAGCGTTCCACGACGGCGCGCCCCTCGGCCGGGGTGGCAGCGGTGACGGCCCCGAACGCTGCCGAATCGTCACCGTCCACCAAACCCGCCAGCAGCACGCGCGGTCCCACGCCAGCGCCGTCGGCGAGCGCTGTGCGGAAGGCGCGGAGGAACGGCTCCTCGCCCCCCATGTCGCGAATCGTCGTCACCCCGGCCGCGAGGTAGGCGGGTGCCCACTCCACCTGGCTGGCGTGGGCATGCATGTCCCACAAGCCGGGGATTGCAGTCTTGCCACGCCCGTCGACCACACGCATGCCGCCCGGAATGTCGACGACGGCGCGCTCGGCGACCTGCGATATGCGGCCGTTGCGCACGAGGATCGTGGCGTCGTTTATCGGACGTCGACCTGTGCCATCGATGATGCGCACTCCTTGCACGGCAAAGTCGCCCGACGCGGTGGGCAACACGTCGCGCGCGACGCGGCGCATGTCGTCCACGCGGTCGGCGATCGCCGAGCGTTGCAGCTCGGGCAGTACAGCCGCGAGATCGGCGCGGACTCCCTCCATGGGAAGGATGTGGATGCGCGTGACGATTGCGGCGAAGCGGTCCTGCTCGTCGAGCCACACCGTCTCCCGACCCCAGACTACGCCGTCCACCGCGTAGCGACGGAGCGACGTCGCTCGGCCACCGACCTGCACGGTGTCGGTGCCGCGATAGTCGATGCGCGCGGCGTGCGTGTCGGGACCGGGCAGGAGTCGGATGGAAGGCGGGCGCCGGTGGCGTTCCCAGTAGCGCACGAGCAGCGCGCGCGCCGAGAGCGGGGGCCAGCCCTGCGCAACGTACGTGGCGCCGATCGGCCTTATCTTGGCGGTGATGCCGCGATCGCGGGCGACCGCCGAGTCGCCGGCCAGGACGACATCGGTCTCGACGTTCACGAAGCGATAGCTGCGCCCCTTGGCGCTGAAGCGTGTCGGCGCCAGGTCGGGGCCTACATCGAGCGTGGCGTCCAGTGAGAGCGGGGTACCGCGGTCCACGAGGCGCACGGCGGCGGTGAGTCGCGATCCCCGGCCGGCGTCGCGCACCACGTAGGTCTCGGTTCCGACCGGTCGGGCCAGGAGCGAGACGAGGATGGTGGCCGAGTCGGGGGCGAGCGCGCGTGTTGCAGCCTGTGCGGTGCCCACGCTCGGGAGTGCGAGGGCCACGAGTGCGAGCAACGCTGGTGGTCGTGTTGACGGGAGGTTCGTTAGGCGGCGCACGAGGACAGGGGCTTGGATGGACGGCGGCGGGGCCGCGAGGCGTCGTGCATGGTCACGAGTCACGAGTCTCGAGTCCGGTCGTGGGGGAGCGGAAGGGGGGTGCGTAGCCCGCGCATTCCCATCAGGGCGCGCGCCAGACTGCAGGTTCGCTCGCATTCCCCACCCGATCGACCGCGTGCACAGCGATGGCATCGGTGGCCGACGCGCCCGCGCTGGCGGGGATGTCGACGAAACGCCGAGTGGCAGGATGGGTCCGCATGGACCAGGTGGACCGTTTCGCCATCGCACCACCCACCAGGCCAGCGGCTTGCCGCCATCGCCGGCGATGGTGATGCGCAGCTGCGGCGGCGACCCTGCGACGCTGGCTACGGTCACGGTGGGCGCCGCTGGGCGCGTGGCGTCGAGCCACGTGGTCGCCGGCACGAGGGCGGGGGAGCCGAACACGCCGCCGCTGAGCAACGTCGCCAGTCCGCCACGATTGAGCCGCAGGGAGGTCGTGTTGTACAGCACGTTGCCGGTGGGGCCGCCAGCCACGCCGCTCCGCGATCGGCTGAACGACAGCTGCGACGCGATCTCGGAGGCCGCATAGGCGCTCCCCGTGCCGTCGGCGACGCGATAGGCCGCGAGCCCCGGCCAGAGGTGCCGGCGCTGTGTGTTCTGCAGCGTCCACCAGTCCACGAGCGCGGTGAAGCTCTGGCCCGTCGACGCCATGGACCAGTACAGCTGGGGCGAGAGATAGTCCACCCATCCACGTTGCAGCCAGAGTCGCGAATCGGCGTAGATCGACCCGTAGGCATCGAGCCCCACGATGCCGGTGGGATTGCCAGGACGCCAGATGCCGAACGGACTCACCCCCACACGGATGGTCGGTGCGATGGCGTGTGCCTCCTGATACAGGCGCTGAACGAAGCGATTCACGTTGTCGCGCCGCCAGTCGTCGCGTGACAGCGTTCCGCCCCCCGCCTGGTAGCGCGCGTACACCGCGCTGTCGGCAAAGGCGAGGTTGGGGCAGCGCGTGTCGGGATACGGATAGAAGAAGTCGTCGATGTGCACGGCGTCCACCGCATAACGACCGACGACGTCCTGCACCACGGCGATCGCCTGGTCGTGCACCGCCTGCTCGCCGGGATCGAACCAGAGCTGCGTGCAGTGCTGGCGCGTGAGGTCGGGGCGGCGCCTGGCGAAGTGCAGCGGATGGAGCCGCGTGGTGTCGCTCAGGTTGCCGGCGCGGAAGGGATTGAACCACGCGTGCAGTTCGAGTCCGCGGTCGTGCGCGGCGGTGACGGCGAAGCTGAGCGGATCCCACCCGGGATCGGTCCCCTGCGTGCCGGTGAGCGAGCGCGCCCACGGCTCGAGCGTGGACGGGTACAGGGCGTCGCCGCTGGCCCGCACCTGCAGCACCACGGCGTTGAGGCCCGTGGCCACGGCGAGGTCGAGAATGGCGAGCAGCTCGTTCTGCTGCGCGGCCACGGTGAGGCTGCTGTTCGAGGGCCAATCGATGTTGGCCACCGTGGCGATCCACAGCCCGCGGAACTCGCGGGGCAGGTCTGGCACCGTGAACGTCGGCGTCGGCAGGCCGGGGCCGGTTGGCAGGTCCGAGCGATCGCCGGTGCACGCGGTGGCGAGCAGGGCCAATGCCGCGCACGAGAGCGTTGCGCGAACGGCGGGCCAGCCGAGGCACCGGCGTTCACTCCCTCTTGCCAGCGTCGGCTCGACCTGCACGCCAGTTCGCACGAGGATCATTCAGTCGCGATTGAGTGGGACCACGGGCTCCATCACGGGCGCCACGTTCGCGCGTGACAGACGGGTGTGGCGCTCGGCATCGAATGGCCGCAATATGTCCGCAACGCAAGCCCCTACCGGACAAGCATCCCATGACCGACCATGTCGCTGCGCCCCGGCCACGATGGAGCGTCGCACCCTACTTCCTCGTCGACGACGTAGTCGCCTCGGCGAACTTCTACCGTGACAAGCTGGGCTTCGACTATGACCGCTTCTGGGGTGAGCCGGCCGCGTTCTGCATGGTGCATCGAAACGGGGTCGTCCTGATGCTGAGCCAACTCGAGGCGACCGACGTCGTGCGGCCCAACCGCCTCGCCGATCCCGAGGGGAGCGCGTGGGACGCGTACATCTGGATCGATGATGCCGACGCGCTCCACGCAGAGTACAGCTCCAAGGGGGTCACGATCGCACGCCAGCTCTGTGACCAGCCGTATGGATGTCGCGACTTCGATGTCGAAGACTGCAACGGCTATCGCCTCTGCTTCGGCCACGATCTCGGCAGTAGCTGATAAGTTGCCCATGCGCACGCCAGCCTCCTCTCTTTCCCTACCACGCATGCGTCACCTCATTCGTTCGTCGCGCTACGCCCTGCTCGCCGTCGTCCTGGCCTGCGGTCAGTCCGATGGTCCCGACATATCCGACAACTTCCAGTGGCTCGAGTCGATGCATGGCGACAGCGCCATGGCGTGGGTGCAGACCGAGAACGCCAGGACCGCCACGGTCCTCGAGGCGGATCCCCGATATGCGAGCATCTACAAGGCAGCGCTCGACATGGCGCAAGCCGAGGATCGGCTGCCGTACGTGTCCTTCCTCGGGGGAGAGCTGTACAACTTCTGGCAGGACTCCGCGCACGTGCGCGGCATCTGGCGCCGGACGACACTCGCCAGCTATCGCTCGGCGTCGCCCGCATGGACGACGGTGCTCGACATCGATTCGCTCGCGCGGGCGGAGAATGCCAACTGGGTCTGGCAGGGCTCCGACTGCGCCAGACCCGGCGAGCGCCGCTGCCTCCTGATGCTCTCCGACGGCGGCGAGGACGCGAACACGGTGCGCGAGTTCGATGTCGTGTCACGCACGTTCGTGACGGACGGCTTCGTCCTCCCCAAGGGAAAGCAGCGCTTGGCGTGGGTCAGCCTGGATACGATTCTCGTGTCGCGGGAATGGGAGGCGGGCGAGGTCACGACATCGGGCTACCCGTTCATCGTCAAGCGGCTGGCGCGTGGCCAGGCACTCGCCGACGCGGTCGAGATCTATCGCGGATCCGCGACGGACGGCGGCTACGGAGTGTCCCCGGCGACGCTGGTCGATGCCAAGGGGAACCGCGCGACGTTCATCGATCGACCGCTGAGCACGTTCGAGTCCGAGAAGCATCTCGTGAGGGCGACGGACGTGGCGCAGCTGTCGATCCCCCGCAAGGCGGGGATCGTGGACATGGTCGACGGGCGGGTGCTCGTGCAGCTGTCGGCCGAGTGGACCGGCGGGGCGGCGCCCATCCCGGCCGGGGCGGTCGCGGTGTTCGACCTGGCCGCCGCCCTGCGCGAGCCCGGCACGCTGGTTCCCGAGGTCGTCTTCGCGCCGGGGCCGCGCGAGTCGGTGGCCGGCGTCTCGGCCACGCGCGACCGCTTGCTGCTCAGCATCTACCAGAATGTGCGCGGCACGGTGCTCGTTGCCTCGCGTGCGGCTGACGGGACGTGGACGCGCACGCCGCTTCCGCTCCCCGAAAACGTCTCGACCGGGGTCATCGACACCGACATCACCGGCAACCAGGCCCTTGTCAGCGTGACCGGCTTCCTGACGCCCAGCAGCGTCTGGCTCGCGGACGCGTCGGCGGCGACGGCCGCCGAGATCAAGACGATGGCTCCGCGTTTCGACGCGACGCGCAGCGTGGTGGAGCAGCGAGAGGCGACGTCGAAGGATGGCACGAAGGTGCCGTACTTCATCGTGCACCCGCAGGGGATGGTGCGCGACGGCTCCAATCCCACCATCCTCTATGCGTACGGCGGCTTCGAGGCCTCCATGACGCCGCGCTACGATGCCGACGTCGGCAAGCTGTGGCTCGAGCAGGGTGGTGTGTACGTCATGGCGAACATCCGCGGCGGCGGCGAGTTCGGCCCGGCATGGCACGAGGCCGGGCTCAAGACCAAGCGACAGGTGATCTACGACGACTTCGCCGCGGTCGCCGAGGACCTCATCGCGACCGAAGTGACCTCACCGCGCCGACTCGGCATCCAGGGCGGGTCCAACGGCGGACTGCTGATGGGCGTGCAATTCACCCAGCGGCCTGACCTGTGGAACGCCGTGGACATCCAGGTCCCGCTGCTCGACATGCTGCGCTTCGAGCAGATCCAGGCCGGTGCGTCGTGGGTCGGCGAGTACGGCAGCGTCTCCGTTCCGGAGGAGCGGGCCTTCCTGGCATCGATCTCGCCGTATCACAACTTGCGTGCGGGGACGAAGTACCCCGAACCGCTGATCTGGACCACCACCAAGGACGATCGGGTCGGGCCGCAACACGCGCGGAAGTTCGCCGCGAAGATGTCGGCGATGGGGCTGCCGTACCTCTTCCACGAAGTGATCGAGGGGGGGCACGGCGCGGGGGCGAACGCGGCGCAGCAGGCGCACACCACCGCGCTCGAGTTCACGTACTTCGCGCGGCAGCTGATGGATCCGGAGAAGCAGTTCGTGCCATGAGTGGACAGGTGGGCGGGCGACACGCTCCGTCGACTGTCCGCGACATGGTTTTCGGTCACGCTCTCTGCTGCATGGTTCGCGGCCAGGGCTCAACCCGTCCGCCCCTTCGCGCCATGCCCCTCCGTCACCACGCTGGCGCTCGGCTGCTGCTCGCCGCCGCCACGCTCGCCGTCGCCTCCGTCCTCGTCGTGCGCTCCACGGCGGGGGCCCAGCCCGCGTCGAGCGCGACGCGGGTCGATTCCCTCCCGCTCCAGCCCACGCGGTCCCTGCGCTTCACCGCCGATGAGGGGACGTGGATGTCGCTCGACGTCGCACCCGACGGGCGATCGATCGTCTTCGACCTGCTGGGCGACCTCTATTCCCTGCCGATCGGCGGCGGCAAGGCCGCGCGCCTGACGAGTGGCACGGCGTTCGACGCCCAGCCGCGCTGGTCGCCCGACGGTCGGTCCGTCGTGTACGTCAGCGATCGTTCCGGAGCCGACAACGTCTGGATCGCCGACGCCGACGGTCGCAATGCGCGAGCCATCACCCGCGACACGCACCACAACTTCGTCTCGCCCGAGTGGACGCCAGACGGCGCGTTCGTCGTGGTGTCGCGCAGCACCGAGGAGGTCAACCGCCCGCAGGACTACCAGCTCTTCCTGTATCACCGGAGCGGCACCGGTAGCGGTGTGCAGCTGACGGGGCGCCCGGCGGCCTCGTCGGCCGGCGACTCGACAGCGCCACGTCCGCGGGCCGTGTTCGGGATCGCCTTCGGCGATGACCCGCGTTATGCGTGGGTGAGCGCCGCGGCGACGAAGGGATATGCCCAGGCGCAGGTCGCACTGCTCGACCGGACGACCGGCCGGCTGTACGGCCGGACGCAGGAGATCACCGGGGCGATGCGTCCCACGCCCAGCCCCGACGGCAAGTGGCTCGTCTACGGCACCCGCCGCGACGGCGTCACGGGACTCAAGCTGGTGGAGCTCTCGTCGGGCGACGAACGGTGGCTCGTTCCCGCGGTCGATCGTGATGACCAGGAAGGTGCCAGCACGCGCGACCTGCTCCCAGGCGCGTCGTTCACCCCCGACAGCAAGGCGCTGATCGCCTCGTTCCACGGCAAGTTCTGGCGCATCGAGGTTCCCGACGGGCGGACCACGCCGATCCCATTCAGCGCCGACGTCGACGTTGGGATTGGTCCGCTCGCTCGGTTCGACTATTCCGCCGGCGATTCCATGGTCACCGCGCGCCGCATCGAGCAGCCGAGCCGCTCGCCCGACGGGAGTGCCCTCGCCTTCTCGGCGCTCGCTCGACTCTGGGTCCAGCCGCTGACCGGTCCGCAGCACGACAGTGCCACCCCTCGACGCCTCGACACCGGCACGGATGGCGCGTTCTACCCAGCGTGGTCACCCGACGGTCGGTGGATCGCCTACGTGACGTGGAACGACGTGGAGGGCGGTGACATCTACAGGGTTCGCAGCGACGGGAGCGCCGCGCCCGAGCGCCTGACGAGCGAGAGGGCGTTCTACGAGAAGCTCGCCTGGGCGCCTAACGGCCGGATTGTCGCCGCACGCGGACCGCGCCAGCAGCGCCTGGGCTTCTTCGACGAACTACGCACCGGGCGGCCGCAGGTGCGCGAGCTTGTCTGGATCCCGGCCGCCGGTGGCAACCCCGCGGTCATCACGCCGCTCAATACCGCCCCTCGGTGGGCGTCGCAGCACTACGGGCTCCCGCACGTCAGCGGCGATTCCACGCGCCTCTACTTCACCGACGCGATCGACGGATTGGTCTCGGTGCGCTGGGACGGAAGCGAGCGACGATCGCACCTGCGGGTGAACGGCTGGGAGTGGACGCGCCACCCGCCAGCGCTCGCCGACGAGATCCTGCTCTCACCGGCCGGCGATCACGTGCTGTCGCTCGTCAACAGCCAGGTCTGGCTGGTCAGCGTCCCACCCACCGGCGAGCGCCTGCCAACCGTCTTCCTGCCGTCGACGTCCACGGCGCTGCCGAGTCGCCGCCTAACGACCGTCGGCGCCGACTTCATCGAGTGGGGGGCGGGCGGACGCACGGCCCACTGGGCGCTGGGCAACTCCTATTGGTCGTACGATCTCGCCACGGGCATCTCGACCGAGCGGCGGGGGGTGTCCGTGCGCATGCCGCGCGACGTGCCGCGCGGGACCGTGGCCTTGCGCGGGGCCCGCGTGATCACCATGAAGGGCGACGAGGTGCTCGAGAATGCCGACATCGTCGTCACCGACAACCGCATCACGGCGGTGGGCGTGCGCGGGTCGGTGACAATCCCGGCGGGCGCCCGGGAGATCGACGTCGCGGGGAAGACCATCCTCCCGGGCTACGTCGACGTGCACGCCCACATGTGGGCGCCGTGGGGGGTACACCGGCAGCAGGTGTGGGAGTACCTCGCCAACATGGCCTACGGCGTGACCGGGACGCGCGATCCGCAGACCATGACCCCCGACGTGATCACCTATGCCGACGCGGTGGCTACGGGCGACATCATCGGTCCACGCATCCTCAGCACCGCCCGCGGCATCTTCGCCGCCGAGGACATCAAGAGCCTCGACGACGCCCGCCACGTGGCGACTCGCTATGCCGAGTACTACCGCACGCAGACGCTCAAGAACTACCTCGTCGGCGACCGGATCGAGCGCCAGTGGCTGGTGATGGCGGCGCGGGAGAAGCAGCTCACGCCAACGGCCGAGGGGACGAGCGACTTCAAGATGAACCTGACGCTGGCGCTGGACGGCTACGCCGGCGTCGAGCACGAGTTGTCGCTGACGACGATTTACGGCGACGTGGTGAAGCTCCTGGCCGAGAGCGG
Source organism: Gemmatimonadota bacterium (assembly GCA_016704465.1). GTDB lineage: Bacteria > Gemmatimonadota > Gemmatimonadetes > Gemmatimonadales > Gemmatimonadaceae > SCN-70-22. Next base: position 811,894 of record JADJAD010000001.1, read on the forward strand.
GATCACGTACACCCCGACGCTCATCGTGACCGGCGCCGGGCTGGCCGGTGAGCACCAGTGGTATCGTGACGTCGACGTGCACGACGACGCCAAGCTGCGGCGCTTCCTGCCGCACGAGGAGCTGGACCGCCGCACGCTGCGGCGCGGCGTGCTCGCCCTGCCCAACCAGTCCGAGATCCGGCACCTGGCCGCCTCCGCGCGCCAGGTGGTTGCGGCTGGCGGACGGATCGGCCTGGGGGCGCACGGCCAGCTGCAGGGCGTGGGTGCGCACTGGGAGCTGTGGATGCTGCAGTCCGGCGGGCTGACCAACCACGAGGCGTTACGTGTGGCGACCCGGTACGGTGCCGACGCGATCGGCCATGGGAAGAACTTCGGCTCGATTGAGGTCGGCAAGCTGGCCGACTTGCAGGTGCTGGACCGGAACCCGCTGGAGGACATCCGGAACTCGCTCTCGATCCGTCGGGTGATGGTCAACGGGCGATTGTACGACACGGAGACGATGGGCGAGGTGTGGCCACGGCAGCGGGCGTTGCCGCGGCAGTGGTGGCAGGGGGATGGTGAGGTGAGATAAGGGTTTCTCGCCGTGGCGGGGGGATGGCCGCAGGATCTGTCGGTTCCGCACTCCCTGGGACAGCAGTGCCAGCTCCCTTGCGGGCCACGCACACAGTCTACTATATAACTATATCACCATGTAGTATGTATTGAGCGATCGCTCCTTTCGAGGATGTGAACCATGAAAACCACGCAGATTGTCCTCGCACTGACCGTGGCAGTCGTCACGGCGTGCAGCAGCGACGACGGGCCCACCACGACCACGGTCGCCGTCACCACCGAGGTCCAGGCGGCAATGACGGCCGCCATTCAGGACGAATACCACGCCGAAGAGACGTACCTGAGGGTGCTCGCCGACTTCGGCAACACGCTCCCCTTCTACAACGTCGTGTACGCCGAGCAGCGGCATTCCGCATCGCTCGCGGCGCTCTTCGAACGGCGGGGATTGCCGGTACCGGTCAGCATCTGGCACCTCAATAACGTGCCTCGCTTCGCGTCGGTGGCCGCGGCGTGTGCGGGAGCTGCGGGCGCCGAGGTGGCGAACATCGCGCTCTACGACAACGCCCTCGCGCTCACCCTGCCCACGGATGTGCGCAACGTACTCACCAACAACCGCCGAGCGTCGCTCGAAAAGCACCTACCGGCATTCGAGGTCTGTCGGTAGGGGCGGGGTTGCCCCACACCCGTGAACGGCTGCAGCCGGTCGACCCGAGTATTGACCCCAGTATTGACCCGGGTGTTGACCCGGGTCAGGTCATCGCTGCAGGCGTGAGCGACCGGCGTGCGGGTACGGCGATTGTCGCCCTTGCCGCCCTGGTCGCAACGTCTCCTGGCCGCGTCCCGACAACAACACCACCACTCACGGCTCGACAATGATGTTCGCCGTGCCCACCAGACGCGGCGCCAGCGCGAGCACACGCGCGAACACGCGATCGCCCTCCTCGGGACTCATCGCGACAGATTGATCCGGCCCGGCTCCCTGCCAATGCGTGAGGCTTGACCGGACGAGCCTGTGCCCATTGGTATAGGTCCACCGGACGTACGTGTGGCGCCCACCCGCGTGATAGACAATCGTCTCGCCACGGATGTCGAGCACGATGTGCTCATCGGCCGGCGGGGTCGGCGCGACGGGTGGCGTCCACTCCGGCGGCGCGTGTGTCGCACGGATCGCATCCATGCTCGGCATGTCGGGAGGCGCGCCGGGCGGCGTCAGGACGTAGAAGTGTCCGACTCCTTCGGTGATCTCATCGCTGTATAACGAAGAACTGCGCGTGTAGCTGCGGACTCCCTCGGGCAGTGGCTCACTCGTGGTGCGGGGACGCGCGAGCATGACGCAGGCGCCGATCGGCGGCGCGGGATGGCTGCCGGCCCTTATCCACTCGATGGTATTGCCGGCGGCGAGTTCGCGGTCGAGCAGGGCCCGCAGCCCAGCGGGAAACTCGGCCAACGATTGCTCTTCGGCTGCGGGGCGGCGCGGATCGGGCATGCTCGGGGCGGGCAGGAGTGTTCGCATGTATGACCCTCGACCGACTCGAAATCTATCAGGCGACACGAGCAGCGGACGATGGTGCGCACCGCACATGCGCCTCGGCCAGGTCGTGCGACCGTCGTGGCTTCCGGAGCCGAACGGCGAGTCGTCGCGTGGAGTATGGCGCAGCCGGAGCGCGGGCGGGAGACGGCGCTGGTCAATGCCCGCTCAGTGCTTGTAGGCATTCCACTGCTCGTGCTCGCCGAAGACGATTGTCGTCGTCAGCGCCCCGACGCCGCCTCCAGCACGCGCTGCAGGTCCAGCCGTCCCGTCGTCATCTGCAACCGCCCCTCCGCGTCACGCGGCCACTCGGCCTCCGGACGGTCCCAGTACAGCTCGATCCCGTTGTCATCGGGGTCGCGCAGGTAGAGCGCCTCGCTCACCCCGTGGTCGCTCGCCCCATCCAGCGCCACTCCCGCCTCGTTGAGGCGCCGGAGCGCGTCGCCCAGCGCGGCGCGTGACGGGTAAGAGAATGGCGACGTGATACAGCCCGGTCGTCCCACGCGCCGGTGGCATACCACCCAGGCTCTCCCACGTGTTGAGCCCGATGTGATGGTGATAGCCGCCCGCCGAGACGAACGCCGCCTGGTCGCCGTACTTCTGCTGCAGCTCGAACCCCAACACGCCGCAGTAGAAGTCGAGGGCGCGCTGCAGGTCGGCCACCTTGAGGTGCACGTGCCCGATGCGCACGCCGGCGTCTATTGGACGGCCGTCAGTGGCCTGACGGCCGCCAGCGCCGGGACGCCCCGCATCGCTCACTGCGCGACGCGCGGTGTGGGCGGCGCCTTGCGCGGGAGCTTCTCGTCGCGCATGGCCGCGTTGTAGGCGAACCAGGCCACGACCGTGGACATCTGCACCATGTCGTCGCGCTGCACACGGTCCACCACGTCCATGTTGGAGTGGTGCGTGCGCGAGTTGTACTCCAGGCGCTCCTGGATGAACTGGAAGCCGGGGATCCCCGCCGCGTCGAACGGCAGGTGGTCGGTGCTGGTCACCGAGCGTGGACCCAGCGTGTTGACGCCGAGGTCGGCGAGCGGGGTGATCCACTGCTGGAAGATCGGCTGCACACCGAAATTCTGCTGCATCCAGATACCGCGGATCTTCCCGGTCCCGTTGTCGATGTTGAAGTAGGCTGAGTGCTTGTCGTACTCCGGCATGCGCGTGTCGCCGTCGGCGATGTGCTTCTTCACGTAGTCGCGCGACCCCAGCAGCCCCTGCTCCTCGGCACCCCACAGGGCGATGCGGATGGTGCGGCGCGGCTGCACGCCTAACGTCTTGAGGATGCGCAGCGCCTCCATCATCGCGGCCGAGCCGGTGGCGTTGTCGGTGGCGCCGGTGCCGGCATGCCACGAGTCGAAGTGGCCGCCGATCAGCACGATCTCGTCCTTGAGCTTGGGGTCGGTCCCGGGGATCTCGGCGATGATGTTGAAGCCGTTCGGCGTCGCCCCTTCGTCGTGGAACTTGACGCGCAGGTCGAGTTCGACCTTGACCGGCACCCCCTTCTGCAGGATGCGGATCATCCGGTTGTAGTGCTCCACCGCCAGCGTCACCTGCACCGGGACCGGCGGGGCGTTCGGATCGCGACTGCCGCCGCTGCCGACGAAGACCGTGCCGCCGTCCACGCGCTGCGTCTGCCACGACATGTCGCTCCCGCCAGCCGACATGTCGGAGTCGGACCCCCGGTCGAAGATCGCGACGACTCCTTCATCGACATAGAACTTGTTCAGCACCGCCGGCGCGATGGCGGGGGTCGGGAAGCGCGGGCCGCCGACGGACGGAATGGGGGTCGACTCCGCTTCCTTCACTTCCTTCTCCCCCATCTTGAGGACGAGGTCCCCCTCCAGCATGCGGACCGCGCGCTCGGCCTGCGGGAGAACGATCTTCCCCTTGAGCTTGCCCCTGTACTTCTCGACGTCGGCCGGCGTGTTGATGGTGACCTGCACGACCTCGCCGGTCACGACCCCGCCGGTTCCCGGCGACCACGCCTTGGGATAGCCGATGAGTGGCTGGATCTGCGGCTCGATCATGTGGGCGCTGAAGCGCTCCAGCGACCAGCCGCGGCCGAACGGCCAGCGCTCGTAGCGCACGTTGGACATCCCCCACTTCTTCAGTGTCTCGATGGTCCAGTCACCGGCCTGGTTGAAGCCGGGGCTCGCGGTGAGTCGCGGCCCCTTCACGTCGGCCAGCCAGGAGACGATGTCCATGACCTGCGAGCGCTGCATCCCTTCGTCGCGAATGCGGCCAAGCATCTGGTAGTCGAGGCGATCCGCCCCCTGCGCTGGCAGCGCGAGCGGCAGGGCAAGCGGCAGCGCGAGCAACGCGACCGGGACGATGAGGCAGCGGACGAAGCGCATGGGAAAGTCCTGAGTGGGGGCGATGCCGCGCGAAGCCAGGGAATGCGGCCAAGTGAAGGAAGCCGGCAGGCGGGGGTGCGGCGACGATACGTGCACCGGCGAAAGCTCCGCCGTAGACTTCCCTGCCATGAGCAGATACGACGCAGACGCCATCGTCGTTGGCGCCGGGCTGGCCGGACTGGTCGCCACCGCCGAACTGGCCGACGCCGGCAAGCGCGTCCTCCTGCTCGACCAGGAGCCGGAGGCGTCATTCGGCGGTCAGGCCTTCTGGTCTCTGGGCGGTCTCTTCCTCGTCGATTCCCCCGAACAGCGCCGCCTCGGGATTCGCGACTCGCGCGAGCTGGCATGGCAGGACTGGCTCGGCACCGCCGGCTTCGATCGCCCCGAGGACGCCTGGCCGCGCCGCTGGGCCGAGGCGTACGTCGACTTTGCGGCTGGCGAGAAGCGATCGTGGCTGCATGCCATGGGACTGCGGATCTTCCCGGTGGTCGGGTGGGCCGAGCGCGGGGGGAACCTGGCGACCGAGCATGGCAACTCGGTCCCGCGATTCCATGTGACGTGGGGGACTGGGCCGGGTGTGCTGGAGCCGTTCGAGCGGCGGGTGCGCGGTGCGGTGGCGCGTGGCCTGGTCACGCTGCACTTCAGGCATCGGGTCACGGCGCTTTCGAGAACGGCGGGGGCCGTGGACGGGGTGCAAGGCGAAGTCCTCGAGCCGAGCGCGGTCCCCCGCGGTGCCGCCTCGTCGCGGACCCCGGTCGGGACGTTCACCTACTCGGCGCCAGTGGTGATCGTCACGTCGGGGGGGATCGGAGGAAACCACGCCCTTGTGCGCCAGAACTGGCCCGCCCGCATGGGCGATCCGCCGGCGCACATGATCTCCGGCGTGCCGGCGCACGTCGACGGGCTGATGCTCGGTGTCGCCGAGCGCGCGGGAGCGCGTCTCATCAACCGCGACCGCATGTGGCACTATGTGGAAGGGATCACCAATTGGGACCCGATCTGGCCGATGCACGGCATCCGCATCCTTCCCGGCCCATCGTCGGTCTGGCTCGACGCCTGCGGGCGCCGGCTCCCCACACCGCTCTTTCCCGGCTTCGACACGTTGGGGACGCTCGCCTACCTGCGCCGCGTCGGTCACGACTGGTCGTGGTTCGTGCTCACCAGGCGGATCATCGAACGAGAGTTCGCCCTGTCGGGCTCCGAACAGAACCCCGACCTGACCAACCGTCGCTGGCAGGACGTGCTCGGTCGGGTGCGAGGCGGGGTGCCGGGGCCGGTGCAGGCCTTCATGGATCGCGGAGAGGACTTCATCGTCGAGTCGAAGGTCGAGGATCTCGCCCGGCGGATGAATGCGCTCACGGGCGAGACGCTGATCGATGCGGCTCAGCTGCGCGCCACCCTCGAAGCGCGCGACCGGGCGATCGATCATGCGTATGGAAAGGACGCGCAGGTGCAGGCGATTCGCGCCGCGCGCCACTACATCGGCGACCGGTTGATCCGGACCGCGAAGCCACACCGCATCCTCGACCCGGCGGCGGGGCCGTTGATCGCCGTGCGACTCAACATCCTCACCCGCAAGACGCTCGGCGGACTGGAGACCGACCTGCAGGGGCGCGTGCTGGGCGAGGGGGGCGAGCCGTTAGGCGGGCTGTATGCGGCTGGCGAGGCGGCGGGGTTCGGCGGCGGCGGGATGCACGGCTATCGCGCCTTGGAGGGGACCTTCCTGGGAGGGTGCCTGTTCTCGGGTCGGGTGGCGGGGCGCGCGGCGGCGAGGGCGCTGGGCAAGACGTAGTGCGTTGCCGTGCTCTGGACGGATGGCGCGTCGGTCGGTTTCTTCGGTGGCGACGGGACCGTCGGGGCGCGCGATGCTGTGGGTCGAGGATTTCCACCGCCGCTACCAGGTCGAGAGTCAGGCGATCGCCATTACTTGAGGATAGCCAGGATGAGGCACGTGCAATTCATGCGACTGTCGCGGTGCGTCGGTGTCACGCTGGCGCTGCTCCTCCCGGTCGTCGCCGTCGGGGCACAGGACGCCTACGCGCTGCGGGAAGAGATGATCCCCATGCGCGACGGCACTCGGCTCTACACCCGGATCTTCTCCCCCACGAAGCCGGCTGCACCTGGCGGCTGGCCCATCATGTTCATTCGCACGCCATATGGCATCGGGTCGAGCAGCAGCAAGCAGCTCGAGACGGCCATGGGGTTCCTGGCGGGCGACGGCTACATCTTTGCCTATCAGGACATCCGGGGGAAGTTCAAGTCAGAGGGTGACTTCGTGATGTTGCGGCAGCCGCGGGCGAACCGGGCTGACCCCAAGGCGATCGACGAGGCCACCGACGCGTACGACTCCATCGACTGGATGCTGAAGCAGGTGAGCGCCAACAACGGTCGGGTGGGCATGACCGGCGTGTCGTATCCCGGATGGCTCACCGCGGTCGCGATGCTCGATCCGCACCCCGCGCTCAAGGCCGCCTCGCCGCAGGCATCGCCCTCGGACATGTGGATCGGCGACGACTTCCACCACAACGGGGCATTCCGGCTGTCGTACGCCTTCGAGTACGCCGTGATGATGGAATCGGGGAAGGAGACCACCCGCTTCGGCTTTGACACGTACGACATCTACGACTGGTTCCTGCGTCTGGGATCGTTGGCGAACGTCAAGCAGAAGGTGCTGGGCGAACGGATCCCGACGTGGAACGACTTCGCGGAGCGGCCGGACTACGATGCCTTCTGGCAGCGACAGGGCATGGCCCCCTTGCTGACCAAGCCGGTCGCCGTTCCGGCGCTCAACGTGGCCGGGTGGTGGGACCAGGAGGATTTCTATGGACCCATCACCATCTATCGCGAGTTGGAGAAGCACGACCGCGCCAACCTGAACTGGCTGGTGGTGGGCCCATGGAACCACGGCGGCTGGATGCGCGGCGACGGCACGTCGTTGGGGCCGGTGCAGTTCGACATGGCCACATCCACCTTCTTCCGCGATTCGCTGATGGCGCCGTTCTTCGCGCACTATCTCCATGATGCTCCAGCGCCGCGACTGGCCGAGGCGACCGTCTTCGAGGCGGGGAGCAACCGGTGGCGACGCTACGACGCCTGGCCACCCCGGGCAGGAACGACGGCGCAGGCATTCTACTTCGGGCCGAAGGGGGCGCTGACACAGGAAGCGCCACCCGCCACCGCTGGTGTGTCGGCTTTCGACAGTTATGTCTCCGACCCAGCCAAGCCCGTCCCCTATCGGCAGCGCCCCATTCCACCGACCATCGGTGGCCCGGGGTGGTCGACATGGCTCACCGACGACCAGCGTTTCGTGGCCAGTCGACCCGATGTGCTCGTGTGGGACACGCCGGTGCTGGACAGCGACGTGACGATTGCCGGCGACATCGCGGTCACCCTGAACGCCGCGACCACCGGCAGCGATGCCGACTGGGTGGTGAAGCTCATCGACGTATATCCGGACTCGGGGATGGCCGAGCCCCGCATGAACGGCTACCAGCTCATGGTCGCCAACGAAGTGTTCCGGGGACGGTACCTGAAGAGCAGGACCACACCGCAACCGCTGGTGCCGGGCAAGGTCACGGAGGTCACGATCGACCTGCATACCCAGGCCTACACGTTCAAGGCCGGCCACCGGATCATGGTGCACGTGCAGAGTTCCTGGTTCCCGCTGATCGACCGCAATCCGCAGACGTTCGTGCGCAACATCTTCGAGGCAAAGGAGACCGACTTCAAGGCCGCGACGCAGCGCGTGTACCGCTCGGCGCGCTACCCGTCGAAGATCGTGCTGCCGGTGGTGGTCGGGATCACTCCGTAGGCGGCGCGGCTGAAGCTAGGAGAGGGCCGCGTCGAACATCGTCTCGAGATCGATTGTGAGGGCGGGAATCGATGCTGCGGGTTGCCATGTGATGCTGGCGTCGAGCACTTCGGGCCGTTCGTCGCCGTGCCGCCACCGCTCCACCAGTCGAGCGTCGAGGTCGATGATCCAGTATTCGTCGACGGGCTCCGACAGGTAGATGTGCCGTTTCGTGATCCGGTCGTAGCGGGCCGTGGACGGTGAGGTGACCTCCACCGCGAGCAGCAGGGCGTGGATCTCGTTCCAGCTGCGTGCCTTGCGTCCGTCGACCAGTGGGGCGACGAAGACGTCTGGCTGCACCAATCGGCGCGGTGAGAACTCGATGTCGGCGGGAGACAAGTGCGCGGAGCCGATCTCGTGCGCGCGCACATACGTCTTGAGCCTGTCATGAAGCTCATCCACCACATTCTGGTGCAGCAGGCTTGGCGCCGTCATCACGACCAGCTCGCCATCGAGCAGCTCGCGCCGAATGCCGTCCTCCGGCAGCGCCAGCACCATCTCCGACGTCCACTCGCTCTCGATCGCCATGCGATCAGGGTACGCCATGCTCGGCAGTCTCCGCAAGGGTGCATGCGCCGAGGGTAGTGTCGGGCGGCGGATCCTCCTGTACCCAAATGACGCCGAGCGGGTCATGGCGCTGCCTGACCACCCTTCGTTGCGCTAACCCGAGGTTCGTCATGCGCCTCATCGGCAGGCGATTTCGCCGATGCGTTCTTTCGCTCTCCTGCGCAAGCCTCATGGGCGTCCACCCGCCCGTGCGCACGTCACCCGCGCGCCCGATGCCCGTGCGCGTACGTCACCCGTGCGCCCACCGCCCGCGCGCTACACCCCCGACGCCTGCGGCCCCATCACATCCGGATACACCTCCCCCATCGGAAACCCGCTCCCCTCCATCTCCTTCACGACCCACGCCGCCACCCGCCCCCGCACATCCGCCGGCACGTTCTTGTACCGATCCGCCGCCCCGCTCACGAACAGCTCGGCGTTGGTCTGCAGCACGTGCGGTGGATGCATCTCGAACATGTCCTGGTGTTCCTGCATGTAGGCAAAGCTGCATTTGTGCACCACCGCCGCGAGTTCCGCGTCGCTCAGCGGCGCGACGCCGAGAAAGTCGGCGACCTTGACGACCACGGCGCCGAGGTCTCGCTTCATGTCCTCGAAGTAGACGAACAGCACGTTGGGCGACGACTGCGCGCGCGACCACCAGCCCTTCACGTGATCGGTCCACGTGCCCCACCACATGAGGTCGGAGGTCGTGTACCACTTCTCGAATGCCGGGATGTCGGGCGCCATGCCGCCGACGTTCGTGTCGACGAAGTCGATGCAGCTGGCGAAGCACGAGACGGGGTGACGCGCCACGTATACATACCTGGCCCGCTCATCGTACGGGCAGAGCGACGCCGGCATGTGGGTCTTGATGATGCGCGACGGACGCTCACTGCCCACCAGCGGCGCCTGGTCGAGCGGGACGCTCTTGCGCCCCTCGATCCACGGCGAGAGTGCATACATCGCTGTCCCCGTCTCGACGAGGTTCCCCTGGCCGCGCATCAGCACCTCGTACACGACGTGCTGCATCCAGGTGGTTCCACACTTCATCTGCGTGACGACGAAGACGTCCTCCGGCCGTGGCGCGTACTCGGCCGCAGCCTTGAAGGTCTCGACGCTGCAGCTCCCGGTCGGCCCCGACACGCCCTTGTACTGAATGCGCGACCTGGCGAAGTCGAGCTTGGTCAGCTTGCTGTTGAGCGCGAGGATCGGGCGCAGGCGCCGAGCGTGCGTGCGCAGCCGCGCCTTGAACGCGTGTCGCTCGGCGAGCGAAAGGCCATAGTACCCCAGCCCCACCGACTGCTCGTCCTCCCACTTCATCACGGTCGCCATGTAGGTGGTGTAGCCGAGGTAGGCGACGAGGGCGAGGCCGAGGAGGAAGAGGAAGACGGACATTTGGGACGGGGGACGGGGGACGGGGGACGGGAGTGACTGCAAGCTACCGTTCTTTCTCCCGTCCGGGGATGCGCGGCGAGCGTCGGGGGCACGCTGCTGGGCGGGGCTATTCTTCGTCGGGCAGGGTGCGGGGGAAGTCTTGCTTCAGCAGTCGGGACAGGGCGCGGTCGGCGAGGACGCGGCCCTCGTTCTGGCAGCGGGCGCAGTAGTTGGTCTCGTTGTCGGCATAGCGGATGCGCTGTACTGGGGCCCCGCACGCAGGACAGGGCTGGCCGTATCGGCCGTGCACGGCCATCCCCTCGCGGAATGCCGTCACCTTCTCTGGAAAGCCGTCGCCGACCTCGGCGCGCAGCCGCTCGGTCCACTCCTGCAGCACCGTGATGGTCGCCAGATGCAACCGTTCTGCCTCTTCTTCAGTGAGTCGAGCGGTGAGCAGCAACGGCGACAGGCGGGCACGGTGCAAGATCTCGTCGGAGTAGGCGTTGCCGATGCCGCTGAACAGGCGCGGGTCGGTGAGCGAGCGCTTGAGCGTGTGATTCTCCCGACGCAATCGCTCGGCGAAGGCGGCCGGGGTCGCCTCCATGACCTCCAGGCCGCCGCGGTCGATGAGTGCCAGTGCGGTCTCACCCTGTACAAGCGTCAGCGACGCCCGCCGCTTCGTCCCTGCCTCGGTCAGGAAGAGCACGCCGTCGCGGAAGTCGAACGAGGCAATGCCAAGTTTGGCCGGCACCTTGCCCCCGACACCTCGCCATCGCAGTCGTCCAGCGATCATCAGGTGGATCACAAGGAACAGTTCGTCGCCGAACTCGAGGATCAATCGCTTCCCCATGCGGCGCACACCCACGACGGCGCGGCCGACGATCGCCTCGATCGGCGGGGTCACGGAGCGCAGCAGGAACGGACTGGAGAGACGGACACGCTGGAGCGTGCGACCGACGATGTGGCGGACCAGGGACTCCGTGTAGACCACGATGTCGGGGAGCTCGGGCACTGGACTCGGGGACCGGACCGATGGGATGCAGCGGTGGGTGTCGCGGAAGGATGGGTATTTCGTGAACTTGTCCTCTTCATGCCATGGCCACCACTCCCTATCGACGAAGTTCTTCCGGCGCTTCGCGCGGCGTTGGAGGGGCATTCGTGCGCGGTCCTGCAGGCGCCACCTGGGGCAGGAAAGACGACCATCGTGCCGCTGGCACTGCTCGAGTCTCCCTGGCTGGGGCGGCAGAAGATCGTGATGCTGGAGCCGCGGCGATTGGCGGCACGGGCGGCGGCACATCGCATGGCGCAGCTGTTGGGCGAGCAGGTGGCACAGACCGTCGGGTATCGGGTGCGGCGCGATACGCGCGTGGGGCGCACCACGCGCATCGAGGTGGTCACCGAGGGGGTGCTCACCCGGATGCTCAACAGCGACCCCACGCTCGACGGTGTCGGACTGGTCATCTTCGACGAGTTCCACGAGCGCTCGCTGCAGGCCGACCTCGGCCTCGCCCTCACCCGCCAGACGCAACAACTGGTACGCAGCGAGCTGCGCGTGCTGGTCATGTCGGCCACGCTCGACGGTGAGCCGGTGGCGCGCATGCTGGGCGACGCACCGATCGTCACCAGCGCGGGGCGCCTCTTCCCGGTCGAGGCGCGCTGGCTGCCGCGCCGCCCCGATCAGCGCATCGAGGCGACGATGGCCGCGACGATTCGGATCGCGCTGCGCGATGTGGAGGGTGACGTGCTGGCCTTCCTCCCGGGGCAAGGCGAGATTCACCGTGTCGCCGGCCAGCTCGGCGATGGTGCGTTAGGCGAGGCGATCGACGTGTTCCCCCTCTATGGAAACCTTCCGTTCGATGCCCAGGACCGCGCCATCGCCCCCTCGCCCGCCGGGCGTCGCAAGGTCGTGCTGGCGACCTCGATCGCCGAGTCATCGCTGACGATTGATGGCGTGCGCTGCGTGGTCGACTGCGGGCTGTCGCGCCGGGCGCGCTTCTCGCCCGCGGTCGGGATGACCCGACTGGACACGGTGCGCGTCTCGCGCGCGTCGGCCGAGCAACGCGCCGGGCGCGCCGGGCGGCTGGGACCGGGAGTCGTGTACCGGCTGTGGGCGATGGAGGAGCACGCAGGGCTCGTCCCGTTCACCGCCCCCGAGATCGCCGACGCCGACCTGACGCCGTTCGCGCTCGACCTGGCGGCGGCGGGCGTGCAGCGCGTGGACGAGTTGGCATGGCTGGACCCGCCGCCCGACGCGGCCATGGAGCGGGCGCGGGCGCTGCTCACCTGGCTTGGCGCGCTCGACGCGACCGGGCGTATCACCGCGCACGGCGCGAGCATGTCGCAGCTCGCGGCCCACCCGCGCGTCGCCCACATGCTGCTGCGCGCGCGCGCCGACGGGAACGCGCCGCTGGCCTGCGACGTGGCCGCGCTCATCGGTGAGCGGGACATCCTGCGCGGCGACGGACGACACCACGACGCGGACCTGCGCACGCGGGTCGACCTGCTGCGCACACTGCGCCGCACTCGGCGACTACCGCCCGAGCTTGGCGGGATGCGGGTGCAGCGCGACGCCGTGCATCGCGCCCTCGACGAAGCCAACCTGTGGCGACGCGAACTCGGCGTGCACAGTGGAGCAGACGACGGGGACTCCGATGACGTCGGACGCCTGCTCGCCCTCGCCTATCCCGACCGGGTGGGGCAACGCCGCGGTGAGACCGGCGGTCGGTACCTGCTTCGTAGCGGGGGCGGCGCATACCTGAAAGACTCACCGGCGCTGGCCCAGTCGGAGTATCTCGTGATCGCCGAATCGGACGGCAAGCGCCCGGACAGCGCGATCTACCTGGCCGCTCCGCTCACCATCGACGGCGTGCGCCGCGACTTCGCCGACGACATCGTCGTCGAGGAACGCGTCACGTGGGACGAGCAGACACAGGCGGTGCGCGCGGTGCGCCTGGAACAGCTCGGTGCGCTCACGCTGCGCGAGGGTCCGCTCCGCGACGCATCGCCGGCGCTGGTGACGGCCGCGCTGGTAGACGCCGTGCGCGCCTCATCGCTACGCCTGCTCCTGTGGCGCGACAGCGCCACACAGTTGCGCGCCCGCCTGGCCTTCGTGCACGCGCACGATCCGGTTTGGCCCGGCGTCAGCGACGCCGACCTGCTCGATTCGCTCGACGACTGGCTGGTCCCGCACCTCGAGGGACTGCGCAAGGGGAGCGACCTGCAGTCGCTCGACCTGCACACGTTGCTGCTGGGGCGCCTGACGTGGCAGCAGCGCAGCGCCCTCGACACCCTCGCCCCGAGCCACCTCATCGTCCCGACCGGGAGCCGACTCGCCGTCGATTACTCGGACCCCGGCAGTCCTGCCCTGGCAGTTCGCCTGCAGGAGATGTTTGGCTGCGGCGAGACCCCGACGGTGCTGGGTGGGCGCGTCGCCGTCACGTTGCAGCTCCTCTCACCCGCCCGCCGTCCCGTGCAGGTCACGCGCGATCTCGCCGGCTTCTGGCGCAGCTCGTACAAGGACGTGCAGAAGGAGATGAAAGGGCGATATCCGCGGCATCCGTGGCCGGATGAGCCGTGGAAGGCGGAGCCGACTCGGCGAGTGAAAGGGAAATAGGAGTGGGGACGGGGGACGGGGGACGGGGGACGGAAGACGGGAGGGGTGCCACTCGGCTTGCCTTGAATTTCGAGCGTACTACGCCTGCGGCACGATCCAGCGGCGCATGATGGGCGATTGCCGCAGCACGGCCAGCGCGGGATCGACGTGGAAGTACAGCACATCGAGCGGATGCGCGCCCTTGGGCAACGTCTCGAGCGCGGCGCGCGCGGCGCTGGTGTCGCCGCGTGCCGCAGCGATCTCGGCACGATAGAGCGTCGGGAGGCCGAGCGGAAAGCGCGGCGGGCGCACCGACAGCCACTGGTCCACGCGCTTCGCCGTCGCGAGGTCTCCCATGTGGGCGGCGATCACTCCAAGCGTTCCGTGCGCCTCAATCGAGGTGCCATCGCGTGCCACGAGTGCGTCGGCCTCGGCGCGCGCGTCCTCGAACCTCCCCAGTGCGTCGAGCACGAGTGCGAAGTTCACGGCATGCCCGAACGACAGCGGCGGTGCCTTGCGCCGTACGGACTCGTGCCATTGGGCGGCGCGCTCCATGGCGGCGCGTCCCCGCGTGGTGTCGCCGTGGGCGGAGAGCTCCAAGCCCGTCTGGAGCATGACCCAACCGGGCGATGCCACCTGCACGGGGACGAGTTGGCCCGATCTCCCCGCCACGAGCAGCGGATCGGGCCCGAACTCCCCGATGCCATCAAGGACGGCCAGCGCGCTATCTCCCGCTCCCAATCCGGCCAATGCGCGCGCGCGCACGTACGCAGTGGCGAGGGGCGACGCCGAGGCCTGCCGCATGCGCTCGGCCACGCCACGCTCGGCGCGGAAGTCGCGCAGCAGGTGATGGTCGGTGGCGAGCTCGTACCAGTAGAGCGTTCGCCCCCGATGGGGAAGCCAGCCGAGATCGCGGGCGGGATCGAGGTCATTGAGAATCGCCACAGCCTCGCCGGGGCGATTGAGGCCGTGGAGGCCGATGGCAATGATGAAGGAGACGAAGCGCGACCCCGGCATGAGGGCGAGCCGCTCCCGTGCCGCGCGGTTGTGCTCCGCGTGATCGCTGGCGCAACGCGCAGTGCTCACCTGTACCGTGAGCCAGTCGGCGTCGGTGGGGGACGGGCGCAGCGCGCCGTAGTCCTGTCGCACGCTGTCGACCAGCGCACAGCGTCCGAGCCCCGCCGCGGCCACGCTCACGTACGCCAGCGCCGCCATGAAGGTGGAGTCGAGCGCGACCGCGCGCCGGAAGTGCGGCAGCGCATCGGCCCAGTCGCCGCGCCAGTAGATTTCCTGCCCGGCGGCAAACTCGTTGTAGGCGTCGTAGCGTGGCGGGACGAGGGGCGGCACGGTGATCTGCCGCAGCCGTGGATCGAGGTACGTGGCGAGCGCCGAGGCGACGCGCTGCCGCACCTCCTCCATCGCGGCACGCGGTTCTGCCGCGTCGCCCTCCACCGGCTCCAGCGACCGGAGCACACGCCCTGAGCCAACGTCCAGGAGCTGCACGCTGAAGGTGATGCGTGCGCCGTCGCCGTAGTAGTTGCCCGCCACGACCAGCCCGGCGCCGTTGGCCCGGGCCATCTCCCGTGGCGCGACCGGTACACCGTCAGCTGCACGCCCTTCGACAAAGAGCCCCCCCTCGTCGAACACTTCGGCCCCGGGCGTGCGCACCAGGCCGCGCGTGACCCAGTCGGCAACCATCGTCCCCAGCACATCGCGCGCGGGATCGCCGGTGCGGTTGACGAAGACGGAGACGGCCACGCGGTTGGCAACGAGTGCCGGCAGCCCCGGGCGCGGCGTATTCGCGCCCGCCCAGAGTCGCGCCACGAGCGCGACCGCTGCGACGATGCTCGCGGCGGCTACCATTGCGCCCGCCACGTGCCACGTCCGGCGCCAGTGAGGCGAGGGCCGCGCGTCCGGAGCGCCGTCCAGGCGCGGTGTACTCGTCACCTCGTTCGGCGCATGTGCAGCTGACGGCGTCGGCACGTCCGACGGGACGGGAGTGCCGCCGCGCTGCGGGGCTGTGTGTGGTCCGCTGGCATGTCCGTCGGCATGTCCATCGGCGCGCAACGCGTCGGCGAAGCGCACGACCGACGGATCTGGGGGCAGCTCCAGCTCCGCGCGCACCAGCGCCTCGTATGCCCGGGCATGCAGCAGGGCGCCGTCGCGGTCACCAGCGTCGGCCAACGCCTGCATCAGGCGCAACGAGGTTGGGGCGTGCAACGGCTCCGCGGCGTACCGGGCGCGCCACCAGCGCACCGCCTCAGCGTGCAGGCCGCCACGCGTCGCGGCCGTGGCCAGTCGCTCGAGCGCGTCCCGGTGTTCGCCCGCCAACCGCGAGCGCTCCTCGTCGATCCACCGATCGAACTCGGGAGCGCCGTCGACGTAGGTGCCGTCCAAAAAGGGTCCGGTATACGCCGACACCGCGCCGCGATCGTCGCCGGCAGCGATCGCGGCACGAAAGCCTTCAACGTCGCTGCCGATCTCGGCCGGGCCGAGTTGCAACTCGGCGACGCCGGTAATCGCCTCGCTCCCGAGTTGTCGACGGAGCGAGTGCACCATGGTCTTCAAGGCCCCGCGGGCGCGCTCGGAGTCGCTGTCGGGCCAGAGCAGCATCAGGAGCCGGTCGCGTCCAACACCGTGCGTTCCGGCGACCGCGAGAATCGCCAACAGGGCCAGCGCCTTCCGCTGGCCTGCCACCGCGATCGTGGCGATCGAGGCTGGCTCCTGCTCGCCCGTCGGCGAGGGCCCGCGCGACGCAGGACCGAGCGAGAGCCCGCCGAGCGTTCGCAAGTGCCACGATGTCATCACCATTTCCCTCGAAGTGCCACCCGAATCGTGTACCTGACCGCGCCCTGTCCCCCACCTCACCGGGCGCTGACCTCAAGTCCGTACATAGCGCCCCGAGCCACGTACCGGGCAAGGGGTCCGGAGCACG
The DNA here is from genome assembly GCA_016704465.1 of Gemmatimonadota bacterium. Lineage (GTDB taxonomy): Bacteria > Gemmatimonadota > Gemmatimonadetes > Gemmatimonadales > Gemmatimonadaceae > SCN-70-22. The sequence continues at coordinate 828,625 of JADJAD010000001.1, forward strand.
GGCGGCCCTCTGAACTGGAGCGCGAACAATGTCAGGACGAATCCAACGATGGACGGCAGGCGTGTCGGCGACCTGCGTCACCACCCTCATCGCGATGTCCGGGTGCGGCGACAGCGCCACCGCGCCCCGTGAGGAAACCTTCCGTGGCCCGCAGGTGGCGGTCGGAGCGGGCATGGCGTGGAGCGAAATGGTCTTCGACACGTCGCACGAGCTGGCAGGGCTGAGTGTCGTCTTCACGGAAGGGGCGCTCAGCAACCTTCCCCCGACGCTCCCCGCCACCGAGTTCATCATCCCCATGCCATCGCAAGCGCCTGCGACGGTCTACAACCACATCGGCATCAACTGGCAGCCCCAGGGACATCCGCCGCCGATGGTGTACACCGTGCCGCACTTCGACGTCCACTACTACCTGATTTCTATGTCGGCACGCGACGCCATCGTCCCCGCCGATCCGGCCTACGTCGCCAAGCTCCTGCGGGCGCCGACCGCCGAGGAGACGCCGGCGGGGTACAGCCCCGACGCCATGGGCATCCCGCGGATGGGAAACCACTGGGCCGACCTGAGCGCCCACGAGTTTCATGGTTCGCCGTTCACGAGCACCATGATCTACGGCTTCTACGACGGGAAGATGGTCTTCATCGAGCCGATGACGTCGAAGGCATTCCTGGAGTCGAAGCCCGACGAAACGATCGCCCTCAAGGTCCCCGCGAAGTATCCCCAGCCCGGCCGCTATCCCACGAACTACCGCGTCGCGTACGATGCGACGACGAAAGAGTATCGAGTAACGCTCCAGTCATTTCAGACGCGGAGTTGAGTCGCTGGACGAGGGACGGGAGACGGGGGACGGGAGTAGCTGTCCCTCCCGTCCCCCGTCTCCCGTCCCCCGTCCCTACTTCACTTCGATATACCGCTCAAGCCGCGCCACCTCCGGCGGCTTCACGTACTTGCCCATCTCGCGACGGAACTGCTCGATCGCCTTGTACGGCCGGTATTCCTTGAACTCGCGCAGCATCCGGCTGCCCAAGCCGGGGATCGTGAGCAGGTCTTCGTCGCTGGCGGTGTTGATGTCCATCGGCACGAACACATAGCCGGCCAGGCGATCGACCTCGTCAGGCTTCACGTACTTCCCCATCTCGCGCTTGAACACCGCCAGCCCCTTGTACGGGCGGTACTCCTTGAACTCGCGCAGCATGCGGCTACCGATGTTGGGGATCATCAGGATCTCCGCGTCGGTGACGTCGTTCAGGTTGAGGTGCACGAAGGCCTTGGCGTATACCTGCGCCCGCTGCTCCGTCGTCAGGGCGCTCAGCGCGGCATCGAACTCCGCCTGGCGCAGGAACGGACGCTTGGCCACGAGGCTCCGGGCCAGGTCGGCGGTGATGTTTGGCACCGTCACCAACTCGGCTTCGGTCGCAAGGTTGGGATCGAGCATGCCGGCGGTGCGCCCGACCTGGGCGTGCGCGGCGGCGGCCAGCGAGACGGCGGCAAGCGCCGTGGTGAACAGGATTGTCGTACGACGCATGGCGGATCTCCAGTGAAGGGTCATCGGATGCAACGGCGGCCCTGCATCGAGTCGCTTGGCAATCGTCACTCGGACGGCCCGCTGCCAAGGGCGGGGTGGCGAAAGGCCCAGGCGAGCCCGATCAGCCCGATCGGAATCAGCGAACCTGGGGCAAGTGCAGGCGTGGCACCGGTGATCGACTCCCGGAACAGCTCCCATCCGGCCATGGCGGGAGTCATCTCCAGCTCGAACTCCTTGTTGCCGCGAAAATGCAGGATGACGCCGACCCCACCGCTGACAATACACAGCCACATCCCGATGCGCAGCGCGCGAACGCTGCGCGCCGAGCGGGACACCACATACCATCCTTGGACCAGGATCGCCACGGCGAGCACGACTAGCGGCGTGTACTGTTTCCAGTCCTCAAAGTGACCGAGCAGGAGTAGCTCTGTCGTCGTCCCGATCAGGCCGGCGGCAAGCGAGAAGAAGAGTATACGTCGGATGGTGGCGAGCGTTCCGTAGGTCATGCCCTCGAGATCTGGTCTGCGACACGATGTCCGGCGTCGACGAGGCGGGTCAAGCGCGATGGGCGGAATCCGTCGACTAATCGTGAGATGATGTCTAAACTGCCCGCTTGGCCTCGACTTCTACACCGAGGGATACTCGCATGGCGCTCGTTCAACGAGACTTCATCCTGCGCATGATCGAGGCGCTCGCCGCCGCGATCGCCAGCATCCGCAAGCGAAAGTCGGAGGGCGACCTCGTCGGCGCTCGGCAGGACGTGCAGCACGCCACGCGCGAACTGCTCGGCCCGGCCGCCGCCATGGCGGCGATGGTCGACTCGCGCACCGCCGCCAACCTGGTCAGCGACCCGCGCCGCCTGCGCCTCTGGAGCCAGCTGCTCGCCGAGGACAGTGCCACGCTGTTGGCGATGGGGAAGGCGCGGGAGTCGGCCGCGGTGGACCGGCGGATTCTCGAACTCCTGCTCGAAGCCTGGCAGCGCGAACGGGAGTGGGACGAACGCACGCGCGAGATCTTCGCCGACGCCCGCACGCGCGGCGGTGCCGACCAGCTCGACCCCGCCTTTCGCGCCGCGCTGCGCGCATGGGACGAGGAGCACCGTTAGGCTCGGCGACCGCACGCCGTCACCTCGGGCCGACCTCAACCCTTCACGCCCTCGCGTCGTCCATAGCCGGTCGCCACCGCGAAGACGATCGTCACCACCAACGCCCACGCATACATGTTCATCATGCCCGCGGCCAGCGGCGAGATCCGCGGCATGCCATACGGCACCCCCGACGCACTGGCGCTCGACGCCAGGATTGTGGGAATGAAGTAGGGAAGCAGGAACGGATACGTGCACACGGTCATGTCCAGCAGGTTGGCGCGCCGGTAGGCGCTGAGTCCCGCGCGCGCCCCAAGCTCCCGCGTGAAGGCGCCGACCGACAGCATCGCCACCACCGAATGGGTGGTGAGCAGCACGGTCATCGACACCGCCGCCACGATCCACACCTCGGCGCGGCGCGGCGACACGGTGCTGGTGCGCGCCCACGCCAGCACCCGCTCCACCGCGCTGGACGCCTGCAGTGCGCCCACGAGCCCGATCAGCAGGATGGTGAAGATCGACACGCCCACCCCGCGCGAAATCCCGTCGATGATGAGCCCCTTGGCGCCGTACGCCGCGGTGTCGATGTACAGCACCCTGGCGGGGACGATGAGCCCCAGCCCCAGGCCGAGTACGAGCGCGAGCACGATCCCGGCGAAGAGCCCCTCTAGCAGGTGACGCTTGCGCACCAGGAGGACGATCACCACCAGCGGGACGAGCAGCATCGGCAGCGCGGCGGGCGAGGCCTCGATGACCGCCGCCCCTAACGAGCCGGTCACGCTCGGCCCCGCCCGCGCGGCCAGCAGCATGCTCACCAGCAGCGCCACCAGTCCCGCCGGCACCACGTACTTGAGGCGCGCCCGCACCGTCCCGGGAATGTCCGTATGCTGGGACCCGGCGCTGGCGATGGTCGTGTCCGAGACTGGCGAGATCGAGTCGCCGAACGTTGCGCCCGCGAGGATCGCTCCCATCAGGATGGTCGGCGGCGCCGCCAGCTCTCCGCCAGCGGGATACAGCAGCGGTCCGGCGAGAATGATCGTCCCGAAGCTCGTCCCGGTGGAGGTGGAGACGATGCTGCAGATGACGAAGGCCGCACCAACGTACGCCGCCCCTGAGAGCTGCAGCGCGCGCGCCCCCCACACCAGCGCCTGCACGAACCCCGACTCGTTGAGCAGCACACCGAGCACCCCGGCCAGCAGCCACGCCATGATCATCAGCATCACCACCGGCTGCCCCATCGCCGCGATCACCGCCTCGCTGTACTGGGTGCGATCGCGCGCGAGCGCGAGGCCGAGTGCCAGGGCGGCGAGCAGGATCGGCCAGAACCCCTTTTCGTCGGGGGCACCATTGAGGGCCAGCCAGCCCACGCCGGCGAGGAAGAGCACAAACGGGGCGAGGGCGCCCGCCAAACGGCCGCGGAATTCGAGGGGAGGTTGCACGGCGGTTATCATACATCGCGTCCCACCCCCGGGAAGGAGCCGGCCATGACTCACCCCGAGTCGCAGCGCGATACGCACGGAGATACGCACGGCGACCTGCACGGCGACCTGCACGGCGACGACCGCTTCACGCTGTACGACCTGCGCGTGGACGTCATCGCCACGGACCGTCCCATGGTCTGCAATCATCGCGCGGGCGACTACTTCGAGCTGTCGGGCGAGATGCTGCGCTTCCCTGACGGACAGGGCTTCCCGCTGTACTCGCTCGCGGGGCTCCTCCCCATCCTCCCGGCCAAGCAGCGCGAGACGCACCCGGCCGACTGGATGACGACCGACACCGACATCGCCTGCGTCGACCCGCACTGCGGGGGGCGCTTCCGCATCACCCGCACCGCCAGGCGCACCTTTCGCCACGGCGACGTGACGGTCGTCCCGATGCCCTCCATCCCGTCCGACCGGTGAGCCAGCGTTCGATGACGCATGTGGAGCTCGCCCCCGGCTACCGCATCTCGCGCATCATCAAGGGGGGATGGCAGCTGGCGGGAGGGCACGGCGCGATCGAGCGGGCCCAGGCCGTCGCCGACATGGCAGCCTTCGCCGAGGCGGGGATCACCACCTTCGACTGCGCCGACATCTACGCCGGAGTCGAGGAGCGAATCGGCGACTTCCTGCGCCAATGGCGGCCGTCGCACCAGCACGCCACCGAACACGTGCGTGTGCACACGAAATTCGTCCCCGACCTCGACGCGCTTGCCGCGCTCACGGCGCACGAGATTCGCCGCACCATCGACCGGTCGCGCGAGCGCCTGGGGGTGCGCACCGTGGACCTCGTGCAGTTCCACTGGTGGGACTACGCCATCCCCGGTGTCGTGGAGGCCGCCCGCTACCTCGCCACGCTGCGCGAGGAAGGGAAGATCCGGCAACTCGGGGTGACGAACTTCGACACCCCGCACCTCGCACGCCTGCTCGACGCCGGGATCCCGATCATCTCGCACCAGGTGCAGTACTCGCTGCTCGACCGGCGGGCGGCTGGTGACATGGCGGCGCTGTGTGCGGCGCGCGAGGTCGGCATCTTCGCCTTCGGCGCCGTGGCCGGCGGCTTCATCTCGGACCGGTGGCTCGGTGCCCCCGAGCCGTCCGAGCCGCTGGAGAATCGCTCGCTCACCAAGTACAAGCTGGTCATCGACGAGTTCGGGGGGTGGGCGCGCTTCCAGTCGCTGCTTCGCACCCTGGCCGAGATCGGTGACCGGCACGGCGTGAAGCTCGGCACCGTGGCCATCCGCTGGGTCCTCGACCAGCCCGCCGTCGCGGCGGTGATCGTGGGGGCGCGCCACGCCGGCCACCTGGACGATACGCGCCGCGCACTGGCATTGCAGCTCACGGATGCCGACCGGACGGCGATCGACGATGTGCTGGCGCTCGCCACCGGGCCACTCGGCGACGTGTACGACCTCGAGCGCGACCGCGAGGGAGCGCACGGACGCATCATGCGCTACAACCTGAATGCGGCCCGGTAGCACCCTTTCGGCGCCCCCGCGCGCACCCTACAATCAAGCCATGACCCGTCGTTTCCTCGTCGTTGCGCTCGCAGTGCTCACTCTCGGCTGCCAGCAGGAGCCCAACGTCCCGAAGATCGGGACCCCGATCATCGCGCTGTCGATGGCGTTCAAGTCGACGACCTTCCAGGTCGGCCGTCCCGACACCATCACCGTCACCGCCACCAGCAGCTTCGGCGAGACCGCGCGCCTGACCTTCGACACCGACTGCCAGATCCTGCTGACGATCCGCTCGACCGCCGGCGAGGCCGTCGTCCCGCCGAACGGTCGGCCCACCTGCCTGCAGGTCGCCACCACGCTCGACGTCCCGGCCAACGGCACCGTCACCCGCCGGTTCGTCTGGTCGGGCACGACGGAGTTCATCCCCCCGGGCTCCGCCACCGCACTCCCCGCCGGCTCGTACTTCGTCTCGGCGTCCATCAACGCCACGAACTACTCCACCTTCGCGCCCGCTGTCCGGGTCGAACTCACCACGCCATGACCATGCTCGCACGTTGCACCGCCACCACCCTCGCGCTCGTCTGCGTCGCCGCGTCGCTCGCGCAGGCGCAGGCGGCGCAGCCGTCGCCGAGCGATGCCGCTCACATCACCAAGGTGCGTCGCATTCTCGCGACCACGCCGTTGGTCGATGGGCACAACGACCTGCCGTGGTACATCCGCGAGGAGGTGAAGGACGCGCCACGCGACGTCGACGCATACGACCTGCGCAAGCCCACATCGGGCAACACCGACATCGCGCGCCTGAGGAAGGGCATGGTCGGCGGGCAGTTCTGGTCGGTCTACGTTCCGGGCGAGGTGAAGGACTCCGGCTACGCGCGCATCCAGCTGGAGCAGATCGACATCGCCCGGCGGATCTTCGCGAAGTATCCCGACGTCTTCACGCCCGCCCTTACCGCCGCCGACGTGCGACGGGCCAAGGCGTCGGGGAAGATCGGCTCGCTGCTTGGCATGGAAGGGGGGCACGCGATCGAGAATTCGCTGGGTGCATTGCGCGCCTACTTCGACCTCGGCGCGCGCTACATGACGCTCACGCACAACGTCACGCTCGACTGGGCCGACGCCGCGGCCGACGTGGCGCGCCACGGCGGGCTCTCGAAGTTCGGCGAAGAGGTCGTGCGCGAGATGAACCGACTCGGGATGATCGTCGACCTGTCGCACGTGTCGCCGGGGACCATGAGCGATGCCCTCACCGTCACCGAGTCCCCGGTCATCTTCTCCCACTCCGGCGCGCGCGCGCTGACCGATGTCCCGCGCAACGTCCCCGACTCGATCCTCGCCCGGCTGCCGAAGAACGGCGGCGTGGTGATGGTCCCGTTCGTCCCCGGCTTCGTCTCACAGAAAGTCGCCGACTGGTCGCGCGCGGTGGACGCCGAAGTCGACCGGACACGGAAGCAGTTCCCGAACGACAGCGCCGCGGCCCGGCGGGCGATGGAAGCGTGGGCGCGCGAACACCCGCCCGTGCGGGCCACCCTCGCCGACGTGGCCGACCAGATCGAACACGTCCGTAAGGTGGCGGGCGTCGACCACGTCGGCATCGGCAGCGACTTCGACGGCACCGGCAACAACCTGCCGGTCGGGCTGCACGACGTCTCCACCTTCCCCGCCCTGCTCGTCGAACTTTCCAAGCGCGGCTGGTCGGAGCGCGACCTGCGCAAGGTGGCGGGCGAGAATGCGCTGCGGGTGATGGCCGCCAACGAGAAGGTGGCGGCGAGACTGCGTCGCGAGCGCGTCGCCTCGAACAAGACCATCGAGGAACTCGACGGTCGCCCGCCGAAGATGTAGACGGCGCTGGACTTCGTTAGCGAGCGCCCGTCCATGTTGAGCCCGTCCCTGGTGCACCCATTCACGCTGCGCCCGTTCACGCTGCGCCCGTTCGGGCGTCTCGCGCGCGTCCGTGCAGCCATTTCGACGTGGGCCGTCGTGGGCGCCGCCGTCTTCGGGAGCGCCTGCGATCGTCCGGGTCCGTCCCCCGCGCCCACTCGCGACGTGATCGACTCCCTCTTCGCGCGCTTCGCGCAGCCGGGAGCACCGGGGGCCAGCGTGCTGGTCGTGCGCCACGACTCCGTGCTGCTGCGCGCATCGTTCGGTCTCGCCGACGTGGAAGCGCAGGTCGCCGCCACGCCCGCGACGAACTATCGCCTGGCCTCGCTGAGCAAGCAGTTCACCGCCACGGCCATCATCCTGCTCGCGCGCGACGGGATGCTCGCCCTCGATGCACCCGTCCGCGACTTCCTCCCGGCGCTCCCCGCCTACGCGTCGGCAGTGACGATCCGGCACCTGCTCACGCACACCTCTGGCCTGTGGGACTACGAGGACTTCGTCCCCGATACGCAGGTCGTGCAGGTCCACGATGCCGACGCGCTGGCGTTGCTGCGCGCGCATTCCGATCGCCTGTACTTCGCGCCGGGAAGTGAATGGCGCTACTCGAACACCGGGTATGCGCTGCTGGCGCTCGTGGTCGAGCGTGTGAGCGGGGCGCGGTTCGCCGATGTCCTGCGCGCGCGCATCTTCGTCCCCCTCGAGATGCACGACACCTTCGCCCACGAGGAGGGGCGCACGACCATCCCGCGCCGGGCCTGGGGTTACACCGTGCGGAACGGCGCGGTCGTGCGCACCGACCAGAGCAGCACATCGGCGGTCCTCGGCGATGGCGGCGTCTACTCGTCGCTCGATGACCTGGCCCGGTGGCATGCGTCGCTCGATCGTGCTCCGCTCGTGGGCGACTCGCTGTGGCGTGCGACGTCCACCGCGTTCACGCTGACCAACCGTACGCCGACCGAGTATGGGTTCGGCTGGTTCGTGGACCGGCTTCACGGACGGCGGCGACTCCGCCATCATGGCGAGACCCGCGGCTTCACCAACGCCGTCTCGCGATTTCCCGACGACGGGGTAACCATCGTCGTCCTCACCAACCGGACCGGTTCCGAGCCGTGGGACATCGTGGACGCGCTCGCCGACCTGTATCTCCCCTAGGGAAAACCGTCACCTGCAACGTACGGACGTACCGCGGCTGCGCTGGCCGAGTGGCCGCCGCCCACCCTGCCATCGGGCCCGCGCGGTCGCCATCCCAGTCCGTCGGCTCCATGCGCTTCGGCTCCATGGGCCGCCGACCCGGCATCACCCGCCCGCGTGGCGCAAAGCCTTGATTGCCGGCTTCGGGAGGGCATGCGAACCGATGCGAACGCGGAACTCGGCCACTGCGGGGGTGCGCGCGCTCGCACACGAAGTCGCACGTGGGACTCGCGCATTGGCGAGGAGTCTCTTACAATTACGCAAGCGGGCAGGTCAACCGCCCGCCCGAACGTATGCGGCACCAGGATCTCCGGGGATCCTGGTGCCGCGTCGTTTTGGGGAAGGCCGCCAGCAGCAACAGGCCGCCTAACGTCGATTCCCCTAGGGAAATGACCGCCTAACGCTGATTGGCGTGTCGCCCGCCTGGCCTGCGTTGCACCCGCATGCCACCCCCGATTCCGGCGGACGAGCGCTGCGGGCGACCGAGCGCCCGCACGCGATCCGGACCGGCGACGCCGCACGGCGGGACGGATTTCCGGCATTTTTTTTCGGGAGCGGCCCAATGTTGGGTGACCCTCATCCTCCGCGAGGCAGGCGCTCGCCCGACGCGTCGCTGCCGGTCACGACGATTCGCGCGACCGCATCCGTCGAGACTGCGCACGTCAGCGTTCGACGGCGCGCCGAGTCGGGAGGAGTGCCGGACCTTCGGACACCGGCGGGGCACCCGCGTGCCGCGGCGCACGGCGCATGATGGACTGCACGATGCGCTGCGCCGCCAGCCCATCACCAAACGGGTTCTCTTCCAGCGTCATCGCCTCGATCTCACGGTAGTCATCGAGCAGGCGCGTCGCCGTGTCGACGATCGCCAGCGTCTCCGTTCCCACCATGCACCCGAATCCCGACGCGATCACCTCGGGACGATCGGTGTTTCGACGCAGCACCAGGACCGGCTTCCCCAGCGACGCGCATTCCTCCTGGATCCCACCCGAGTCGGTCATCGCGAACTCGGAGCGACGCAGCAGCTCGACGAGGTCGGAGTAGCCGAGCGGGTCCAGCAGCTCCACGCGCGGCAGTCCCGAGAGTTCGTCGTGGATCGTCTCGTGCACCCGGGGATTGGGATGCACGGGGAGCACGAAGTGCGTCTCGGTATGCATCGTCGCCAGCTCGGCGATCGCCCGACACACGTTGGCCAACGGCTCGCCGATGTTCTCTCGGCGGTGCACGGTGCAGAGGACGACCCGGCGCTTTTCCCACGGCAATGCGGCCAGGCGCGATTCATCGAACGTTCCCTTGCGAGGCATGCGCCGCAGGGCGTCGACAATCGTATTGCCGGTCACGATCACGCGGTCGTCGGCCACCCCTTCGCGGCGCAGGTTCTCTCGCGCGGTCTCGGTCGGGGCGAAATGCAGGTCGGCGACGACCGAGGCCAGGCGCCGGTTCAACTCCTCGGGGAACGGGTTGCGCATGTTCCCGCTCCGCAGCCCCGCCTCGATGTGCCCGACCGGAATGCCGAGATAGTGTGCGGCGAGCGCAGCACTCAGGACCGTTGTCGTGTCGCCCTGCACGAGCACAAGATCGGGGCGCAGCTCGGAGAAGCAGCTCGACAGCGCCAGCATTGCCCGGGCCGTGAAGTCGGCAAGCGCCTGTTTGTTGGGCACGGCCAGGCCCAGGTCCACGTGCGGCTTGATCCCGAAGGCGTCGAGGCCCTGGGACAGCATGTCCCGGTGCTGCGCCGTGGTGACGACAAGCGTCTCCACCGCCTGCCGGTGCTGCCCCAGCTCGAGGATGACCGGCGCCAGCTTGATCGCCTCGGCGCGTGTGCCCACGATCACGCACACACGGTACTTGCCACCGTGTCCCACGGCAGCCAGGTCTCGTGGGGTCGGTCGCGTACCGTGACGCCGATTCATCGGCGGGGTGCGGCGTGGTGGGCGGCCCGTCGCCATGCTGTGCGTCATTCCTGCGAAAGTGGCGTGGTACGAACAAGGCGATGACGCGCACGTGGCGTCGTGTCACGCAAGGACCGCTGACGCGGCGCGTTGGCAACACGCAGTCGGCGGTCGCCCACGGGAGAATGCTTCTCCCGCGAACGACCGCCGCACATTCCGGGCGCAGATCACCACACGCGCCCGCCCACGATCACGAATCGCTCATCGCGTGCGCCGCAAAGAGGCCCCCCTGCGGATCATTCGCCATGATGATGATCCCTCCGGGAATCGGCTGCGGCGGCACGAGAATGGTGCCGCCACCCGCAGTCACGCGCGCCGCCGCCTCATGTATGTCCGGGACGAAGATGTAGAACGTCCACGAGGGCGACATCGCGATCGGCATCTTCGGCGAGATGTTGTACATGCCACCCATCATCACGCCATCGCGCGCGAACATGCGATAGATGCCGTCCGATCCCATGTCCATGTCGGAATCCTTCGTCCAGCCAAACAGCGCTCCGTAGAACTCGAGCGCGCCATCGATGTCGGTCGTGGCGAGTTCGCACCACGAGAAATCGCCCGGCGAAGGGGCGCCCGAGCGACCGGGCGTTTCCCCCTCGGGGGTGAACACCGCGAACGTGGCCGAGTACGGATCGGTGAGGATGGCGAACGTGCCGACCGTGGGAATCGGCGTTGGTGGCATCAGCACCGTCGCGCCGAGCGATGTGGCGGCAGCCACGGTCGCCGCCACGTCGGGGGTCCCGATGTAGCCCAGCCAGTGGGGCGGCGCGTTGTTCGCCACCTGGTCGGCCGGGAGCTGCATCATCCCGCCGATGCTCGTCCCATCCACAGTCCACATGCGATACGGCGTCCCTTCCATGTCCCACTCGTCGGTCCCCCAGCCAGCAATGGACGTGTAGAACTTCTGGGCCGCGACCTGGTCGGTGGTCATGAGGTCGTACCAGACGAAACGACCGGCGTAGGGATGGGAAGCGTCAGTCATGGCAGCACCGGTGGGGTGGGATGGGCGAGGGACGGCGCGCGCGAGTCGCGACACGGCAGGCGGGTCTCCAACCTGTGGCCCGACCACAAACTTGTCGACCCTCGTGGGATGGGCCGTCGGTCTCCTCGCGATCATCCCCAACCGCCGATACCTTCCGACACTGGCTCCTGACCGGTTCCGGGTCGCATCAGCGTCCCACGTTTGAACTCCCCTCCGCTTCGCCGTGTCCCCTTCCCGCATTCCCGAGCACGCGTCCCGCGGCTTCATCATCCCGATCGGCGGCAGGATCGGCAACTCCGATATCCTCGCCCAGTTCGTTTCGCTCTGTGGTGGGCGGAAGGCGCGCATCGTGATCATCCCGACCGCGAGTTCGGACCCCGACACCGGGCGCGAGTACGAACAGCTCTTTCGGGGCATGGGGGCACACGATGCCAAGGCGATACGCATCGAGCGACGAAGCGATGCCGACGACGCGGACTACCTCGCCCTGCTCGAACGCGCCGACGGTGTCTTCCTGACCGGGGGCAACCAGCTCAAGCTCTCCACCACCTTAGGCGGAACGCCGGTCGCCAAGCTCCTGCGCCTGCGCAACGCGCGCGGACAGCACGTCGCCGGAACAAGCGCAGGCGCGGCCTTTCTCTCCGAACACATGATCGCCTTCGGCGAGGAAGGACCGACGCCCAAGGTCGGGATGGCGACGCTCGCCCCGGGGCTCGGACTCACCAATCGCGTGGTGATCGACCAGCATTTCCGCCAGCGTGACCGCCTCGGTCGGCTCCTCATGGCGGTCGCCCTCAACCCGTTCGCCGTCGGCCTCGGCCTCGACGAGGACACCGCGGCCTTCATCGGACCGGATGAGGTGGTCGAGATCCACGGCTCGGGCGCGATCACCTGCATCGATCCGTCGAAGGTGGAATACTCCTCGGCCGACCACATGGACCGCGGCCAGCCGATCTCCCTGGTCGGCGTGCAGCTGCACATCCTCACCCGCGGACTCACCTACAACCTGCACACCCGCGAGGTCTGCGTCGACGCCGTGTCGTCGAGCGCTAACTAGCCCGTGCCTGCCAGCGCGCCGAGCGCCGCGCCAACCACCACGCCACCGTGATCGCCTCGCGGGACGGCGGCTCCGGAATCCGTCGCCAACGCCCCTCCCGTCTCCCGTCTCCCGTCCCCCGTCCCATGTTCATCTCCGACCGCCGCGTCTTCGTCGGCCCCAGCACCTACGCCCTCTTCCCGGTCATCCGTCTCGAGCTCGACCTCGGCGCGCTGGAGGAATGGCCCACGATGCGGCTCGGACACCCGTTCATCGACGCCCTCCTCGAGCGCCTCCCCGGTCTCAGGGAACACGGCTGCTCCTACGGCGAGCCCGGAGGCTTCGTCCGGCGCATGACCGACGACGAGGGCACATGGCTCGGCCACGTGCTCGAACACGTGGCAATCGAGCTGCAGAACATCGCCGGCGAGGACGTCTCCTTCGGCAAGACGCGCTCAATCGACGACCGCCCCGGCGTCTACGACGTGGTCTTCGAGTATGAGCAGGCCGAGGTGGGGAACGAGGCCGCCGACCTCGCCCTCGCCCTCCTGCACTCGCTCCTCCCCGCCGAGCTGCGCCCCGACGAGTTCGCCGCCGACTGGAGCTGGGAGACGGCGCGCGACGAGTACATCCGCTACGCACAGCGCCGCGCCCTCGGGCCATCGACCGCGTCCATCGTGCACGAGGCCGCGCGTCGCGGCATCCCGTTCATCCGGCTCAACCAGGCCTCGTTGATCCAGCTCGGCTACGGCAAGCACCAGCGGCGCATCCAGGCCACGGTCACCTCGCACACGTCGCACATCGCCGTCGAGCTGGCCTCGGACAAGGAGGAGACGAACAAGATCCTGTCGTCGCTCGGGCTCCCGACGCCTCAGCAACGCTTGGTGCAGACCGAGGACAGCGCGGCGCAGGCGGCGCGGCGCATCGGCTATCCGGTGGTAGTCAAGCCGTACAACGGCAACCATGGACGCGGGGTGTCGATCCACCTGCTGGATGAGGCCGCGGTGCGCATCGCCTTCGCCAAGGCGCGGGAGCACTCACGATCGGTCATCGTGGAGAGCTTCATTACCGGCGCCGACCACCGGATGCTCGTGATCAACGGCGAACTCATCGCTGCCTCCAAGCGACTCCCCGGCCACGTGGTCGGCGACGGGGTGCGCTCCATCGAGGCGCTGGTCGCCGAAGTCAATGCCGACCCGCGACGGGGCATCGGGCACGAAAAGGTCCTGACGCGCATCGAACTGGACCACGAGGCGCAGCGGCTCATGGAGACGAAGGGGTACACCCACGACTCCGTCCCCCCCGCCGGGGAAGTCGTGATGTTGCGCCTGACGGCGAACCTGTCGACGGGGGGCACCGCGGCCGACGTCACCGACGCGGTCCACCCCGACAACGTCGAGATGGCGGTGCGGGCGATCAAGGCGATCGGGCTCGATGTCGGCGGCGTCGACTTCCTCTCCCCCGACATCACCCAGTCCTACAAGGAGATCGGGGGCGCCATCTGCGAGGTGAACGCCGCCCCCGGCTTCCGCATGCACATGGCCCCGAGCGAGGGAAAGCCGCGCGACGTGGCCGGCAAGACGGTGGACATGCTCTTTCCGTCGGGGAGCCCGAGCTGGATCCCGATCGCCGCGGTCACGGGGACCAACGGCAAGACGACCACCGCACGCATGCTGGCCCACATCCACAAGCTCGCCGGACGCATCGTCGGGCTCACCAGCACCGACGGCGTGTACGTCGATGGACAGCGCACGGTCCAGGGCGACATGACCGGACCGGTGGCGACGCGCATGGTGCTCAGCGACCCCTCGGTCGACGTCGCCGTGCTCGAGGTGGCCCGCGGCGGGCTGCTGCGCGCGGGGATGGGGGTGCGGCACGTCGATGTCGGGGCGGTGCTCAACGTGCAGAGCGACCACCTCGGGCTGCGCGGGGTGAACACGCTCGACGAACTCGCCGAGGTCAAGCGCATCATCGCCGAGGTCGCGCGCGACACCGCGGTCCTCAACGCCGACGACCCGCGCGTGCTGCGCATGGCCGGCTACACCGAGGCCAAGTACGTCTGCTACGTGACGCTCAATCCGCAACACGAACTGGTCCGCGAGCACATTCGCGCCGGCGGGCGCGCGATCGCCCTCGAGGCGGGGATCAACGGGCAGATGATCACGATCTACGATCGCGGCGCCCACATCCCGCTGCTCTGGACGCACCTGGTCCCGGCGACCATGGAAGGCAAGGCGACGTTCAACGTGCAGAACGCAATGTTCGCCGCCGCAATGGCCTTCTCGATGGGGGTCCGCCTCGAGGACATCCGCAACGGGCTGCGCACCTTTCACACGACCTTCTACCAGGCACCGGGGCGGCTGAACGTCTTCGACGAGCACCCGTTCAAGGTGATCATGGACTATGGCCACAACGCCGCCGCGGTCGACGCGGTCTGCCAGCTGGCCCGCCGGCTGGACGTGAAGGGGCGGCGCATCTGCGTGGTTGCCGCCCCGGGCGATCGCCGCGACGATGACGTCGTCGAGATCGGACAGGCGGCCGCGCGCGGGAACTTCGACCACTACCTCTGCCGCCGCGACGACGACCCGCGCGGCCGGGCAGTCGACGAAGTGCCGCGCCTGCTCCGTGACACCCTGCTCGCCGCCGGCATTGCCGACGAGCGCATCACGCTCGTTCCGGATGAGCAGGAGGCCATCGATACCGCGCTGCGCATGGCACGCATCAACGACCTCGTGCTGCTCTTCGCCGATGCCCTGGCCCGGAGCTGGAAGCAGGTGGTGCACTTCCGCGTCGATGGACAGGACAATGCCGCCGCCGATACCCCCGACAACGTGGCGCCCGCTACCATGTTGCAGCCGCCGCCAGCGCTCCCCCAGCAGGATTCGCGCGCCGACCGGCTCCTGGGCGACGACGTCGTGATCGTGCGCGACGAACGCGGCGTCCACATCGCCCGCGACGTCGAAGACTGACACCCTCGCGCCGCCAGTCACACACTCCCCCCTGCATCAATCGGTTAGGCACCTGTCCCACCGCATCCTCGACTCGCGTCGGCTCATGGGGCCGAACCTCTTCGCCCGGCGGGCGGGGGCGCTGCTGCACGTCGCCTTCGCCCCGGAAGAGGGCACCGCGCTCCTGCTCGCCTGGCGCACCACGGCGCGCTACTTCTCCGCCCGCCTGGGCTGGCCAGACCCCGAGATCGTGGTCACGCGCCACCCCGGCGGGGCCCAGTGCTTCCTCGGCGCCCCGCTCGATGCCCTGCTCGCTGCGACCGAGGTAAGCGAACGGAGTTGGATCGACGGGGAACGCATCGTCGCAGGGCACGAACGCGGCGACCTGCACGACGACGTGGCACGATTGCGCGTGCATGCCCAGCACGAACGCGCACCGCTGCTCGAGGCCTTGCAGGGGGCGGCGGTCGAACACGGCGTGACCTTCGCCTGGGACGACGACGTGGTCTCGCTTGGCGCGGGGGCGGGGAGCCTGACCCTGTCGCGCTCGGCGCTGCCGGCACCGGACGAGATCGATTGGGACACAGTGCACGACATCCCCGTCGCACTCGTGACCGGCTCCAACGGCAAGACGACGACCACCCGCCTGCTCTCGGCGATCCTCGCGACTCACGGGCAGGTGACCGGCTTCAGCTGCACCGACGGTGTCTGGTGCGCCGGCGAGCAGGTGGATGCGGGCGACTACTCCGGCCCTGTCGGCGCGCGCCTGGTCCTGCGCGACCGCCGGGTGTCGGCCGCCGTGCTGGAAACCGCGCGCGGCGGCATGCTGCGCCGCGGCCTCGCGACCGATCGCGCCATGGTGGCCATCGTCACGCGCGTCTCTGCCGATCACTTCGGCGAGTACGGCGTGCACGACCTCGACGACCTGGGGCGCGCCAAGCTCGTCGTCGCACGGGCGCTCGTGGACGGTGGGCGGCTGGTGCTCAACGCAGAGGATGCCACGCTCGTGCGGCTCGCCCCCGCCGTGAAGGCGCCGATCACCTGGTTTGCCCTCGACCCGGCGTCGCCGGTCGTGGCCGCGCACCGTGCCCGCGGCGGCGACGCCTGCATCCTGCGCGACGGTGAGGTGCGGTACCTGATGGGTGACGATGAGATTTCGTTAGGCGCCGTCGCCGCCATGCCGCTCACGCTCGGCGGGACGGCGCGCTACAACATCGCCAACGTGCTCGCGGCCTCGGCGGCGGCCATGGCGCTGCACGTGCCGGTCGCGGCGATCCGTGCCACGCTCGCCGGCTTCGGCGCCGCTCCCGAGGACAACCCGGGGCGCCTTACCCTGCTGGAGTACCGCGGCGCGCGCATCGTCGTCGACTTCGTCCACAACCCCGACGGCTGGTACGCCCTCTATGGGGTGCTCAGCGCGATCCCCGCCCGGCGGCGCATCGTCGTCGTGGGACAAGGGGGTGATCGCGACGACCACGCGCTCGATGAACTGGCTGCCGCCGTGTGGAGCGATCGCCCCGCGCTGGTGATCCTGAAGGAAATGCCCAAGTACCTGCGCGGGCGCCCGCTCGGCGAAGTCACCGCCCGACTGGCGACGGCGCTCCTGGCACTTGGCGCCCCGGCGTCGGCAGTGCGACGCGTCGACAGCGAGGAGGAGGCGATCCAGCTCGCGCTCGCCGAAGTGACCCCTGGCGACCTGCTGGCGCTCTCGGTCCACACCGACTACGACCGCGCCATGCAGCTGCTACGCGACGCGGGAGCCACGCGCGTCACGGCGCTGACGTAGACCGCCTACGGTCGCGGCTTCTTCGGCGCGCCCTTCGCCGCAGCCGCCTTCGCCGCAGCCGCCTTCGCCGCGGCCGCCTTTGCCGCGGCCGCCTTTGCCGCGGCCGCGTTCTCGGCGGCGGCTCGCCGTTCCAGGTCGTACAGCCACCACTCCAGGTGGCTCCCGACGATCGGCAGCGGCAGCGACCCTAACGAGAGCATCTCGTTGTGCCAGGCGCGCAGGTCGAATGCGGCGTCCAGCTCACCGCGCATCCAGGCGCGCATGGCCGCCACTTCGCGCGCGCCCAGCGCCCCTGCCCCCGCTCGGCCCGGGTCGTTGATGATGCGCTCCACGATCATCCGGTCGACGTCGGCGTCGGGGGCCAGCCGGTAGCGCCCGAGCACCTCCCGCCCCTGCAGCATCGACCATCCCAGGTAGTGAATGCCCGTGTCCACCACCAGCAACGCCATGGCCGTCCCTTCGTCGAGCAGCCGCCCGTAGGCATCGAGCGGATCGGTGTACATCCCCATCTCGCCGGCGAGGGAGGCCGCATACTGTGCCCATCCGTCCGAGAACCCTGCCGTCTCCATCTGCCGGCGCATCGCCTGAATGGTCGGGTCGCCGCCGACCAGTGCGGCCTCCAGGTGACGCCCGGGAAGGAGGAGGCGATACGTGGTCGATGCGATCGACGCGCGCACCGCTGGTTGGCGCCATCGCTCCGTCAGCAGCAGCTGGCCCAGCGAATCGATCCCCGCGACGGGAAGCAGGTACGTACCGTCTGGCCAGAGCAGCGCTTCGGCAGGGGTCGTGGCACGCACGGCGGGAGCGAGGGCTGGGAAACGGGCGAACTGACCAGGCAGCCGTTCCACCAGCACCTGCTCACGCGCCCCCACCGCGACGATCATCGCATCGACCGACGGCGCCACCCCGATCGCCAGCCGCAACGAATCATGAAAGGCCCGCGCATCCGGATTCCATCCCTGCCGGCGGCGCACCTCGGTCATCGTCGAGTCGATGCGCCGCAGTTCGCCCAGCCCCACGCGATGCGCCTCCTCGGGTGGCACGTCGAGCGAGGAGTGCCGGCGCAGCAGGTGGCGATACAGCTCCTTGCCACCGGGGTACTGCCAGAGGCCGGGTCGGGTCGACGCGATCGGGAGGTAGTCGCTCTCGAGGTAGTTGATGATGGAATCGAGCGACGGTGCGATGCGCAGCGACACGGCCAGGGCAATCTCTCGCCGGAGCGCGGCGCTCGTCACCGAGTCCAGCCCGGCGAGTCGAGCCGAGTCGACCCCCCACGGGCCCTCATTCTCCAGCGCGCGCAGGCCCCGGAAGAATGCGAGGGCAGACTCCACCATCTCGCGTGGCGCCGCGTACCCGCGCGCGCGGCGCTCTTCGAGGCCGCCGCGGATCTGCTCAACGACGAAGGGAAAACCCTCGGCGAAGAAAAGATACCGCTCGGCGTCGGCGGGCGACGTGAGCGGATGCAGCCGATACGTCTCCGTCAGGGTTCGGAGCGGCGTGGTGGTCGGCGAGAGCAGCGAGAAGTCGACGTAATAGAACGCCGATCGTTCGGCCCGCGCCTCGACCTCCCAGCGCAGCGCCAGCGTCGTGAGGTAGTCGTCCTGCGCGAGCGCCGAGACATCGAGCATGTCCAGCCCGTGCCCGACGCGCTGCGCGACGCGCAGGTCCGCCTTGCGGTTCTGCTGCGACACGATTGGGAGCGTCGTGATGCGCACTCCGTTGCGCAACGCCAGGTCGGCGCGCCGCTCCAGGGCGTCGCGCCAATAGTCGGTAAGGACCAACTGCAGGACGCCTCGCGCCAGCGCCGAGTCCGCTGGCGAGGGGAGCGACGGGCGCGGGTTGAGGATGGCGCATCCCGACGACTGCACCGAGAGCGCTGCGGCGAGTATTACTGAGGTGATCCGGAGGAGCGGGGTCGGCGCGTGGACGTATCGAGCCGGACGGGGCACGCGGAACCTGGGGCGAGGGAAGTGGCTTGAGTGCACGACGCGCGGCCGTGCGTGGAGTGTGCGAGGCACAGGCTTGGCACCTTCGCGGCGCATGCGAGGTACGTGCGCATCATCACCGCGCGGTGCGGTGGACAGAAGATCTTCTACACGTCGCCTCGGCGGAAGGATTCGAGATGCAGGCATCGAGACACGGATCGGTCACGCCCCCGGCGCCGGAACAGCCGGCGACCCGGCTGCACGCGACCCGGCTGCACGCGAGCCGGCTGCGGGTGGTACGCCGGGTGGTGCGCCGATTGCGGCACGTGGAGCTGGTGGGACTCATCGCAGTCGCCGCGCCCATGGCATGCGGCGGCTCGTCCGACCCCTGCTGCGTGGTCGATCCGCCTAACGCAGGTCCGCTGGCGGTCACGACCGTGGCGGGCGACTTCGACACCATCTGGGAACTGGCCTGGGGGCCGGACGGGGCCCTGTGGGTGACCGAGCGCCCCGGGACCATCTCGCGGGTCAACCCGGCCACCGGGGCCGTGACTCGCGCTGGGACCCTGGCGGTCGATGAGATCGGCGAGGGGGGGCTCATGGGCCTCGCCTTCCACCCCGACTTCGCGACCACCCCGTTCGTCTATGCCGCGCACACCTACACCGCGGGGAGCGCCGTGCGCAATCGCGTGGTGCGCATGCGGTGGAACGGTGCGTCGTTAGGCACTCCCGAGGTCCTGCTCGACGACATCCCGGGCAGCTCCGTCCACAACGGCGCGCGCGTGGTGGTCGGGCCGGACCGCCTGCTCTACGTCACGTCCGGCGACGCCTCGAATACGACGCTGCCGCAGTCCCGCACGTCGCTGGCCGGCAAGGTCCTCCGCCTCACCCTCGATGGGGCGCCGGCGCCGGGCAATTCGCTTGGCGGGTACGTCTATACGCTGGGCCACCGCAACCCGCAGGGGCTCGCCTTTGCTCCTGGCGGTGCGCTGTATTCCACCGAACACGGCCCCAGCGACAACGACGAAGTCAATCGCATCGAGCAGGGACGCAACTACGGCTGGCCCACCGTGCGCGGACGATGCGACGGCGACGCCGGAGCCGGCGAACAGCCCTTCTGCGTGGCCAACAACGTCGCCGAGCCGCTGGCCATCTGGACCCCGACCATCGCCCCGGCCGGCCTGGCCTACTACAACGCCACACTGATTCCCGGGTGGCGCGGGAGCCTCCTGTTCACCACCCTCAAGGGGGCCGCGCTCTACCGGCTGCAACTGGCCGCCGATGGGCGCAGCGTTACGAGCGAGGAACGCCTGTTCGCCGGCACGTACGGGCGGCTGCGCGCCATCGCCGTGGGCCCCGACGGCAGCGTCTATCTGGGCACGAGCAACAGGGACGGACGCGGATCGCCCGGGGCGCAGGACGACCGGATCCTGCGCGTGCGGCCGCAGTAGCGCGCGGCCGCCGCGCCGTGTGTCCTGCGACGCGCTCGCCGCTCGCCGGCCATGCACGACAGTGGCCGATTCGTCGCGCCGTGCCGTAGCTTTGCCACCCATGATCGGCGACTTCCTGCGCGGCGTGCTCGCGTCCCTCACCCCCCTCGAAGCGACCGCCGTCGCCTTCGGGCTGGTCAGCGTCTGGCTCAGCACGCGAGAGAACATCCTCAGCTGGCCGACCGCGATCGTCAACGTCGGCCTCTACTCCGTCCTCTTCTTCCGCGAGAAACTGTACGCCGACATGGGGCTGCAGGTGATCTACCTGCTGCTCTCCATCTACGGCTGGTACGAGTGGAAGTACGGCGGGGAGAATCGCACCGAGTTGCACGTCTCGCGACTCACGCCACGGCTCGCGATCGTGCTCGCCGCACTCGGCGCGGCCGGCGCCATGGCCCTCGGGACCTTCCTGCACCGCCACACCGACGCTTCGCTCCCGTACCTCGACGCCACGCTCTCGGTCTTCTCGCTCATCGCCCAGTGGATGATGACCCGCAAGATCCTCGAGAACTGGGCGTTGTGGATCGTGCTGGACGTGGTCTATGTGTGGATGTTCGTCGCCCTCAAGTCGCTGCACTTCACCGCGTTCCAGTACGCGGTCTTCTTGCTGCTGGCGATGTTGGGGCTGCGGGATTGGAAGCGGTCGCATGACATGCACGCCGCGACCGCGAGCGCCTGACGCCACCGCGGAATGCCCGCCTCCCCGCCTGACGACGAGGACCGCACGGCAGCCGACGTGCGCGTGCCACGAATCGTCGTGACGGGGAGCGAGAGTACCGGCAAGACCACGCTCGCTGGTTGGCTGGCGCAGTCGCTGGCCACCATCTGGGTGCCAGAGCATTCACGTGCATACGCCGAACGGGTGAATCGCTCACTGACCGCGAGCGACGTGGAGCCGATCGCCAGCGGACAGTTGCGGGACGAGGAGGCGGGGATCGCAGCGTGGCGGGCGCGATTCGCGGCACAGGAGGCGCCGCCCCCCCTCATCCTCGACACGGACCTCGTGAGCACTACGGTGTACGCCGAGCACTACTACGGCAGCTGTCCCGCGTGGATCATGTCGGCGGCGCGGGCGCGGCTCGGCGACCTCTACCTGCTGTGCGCGACCGACGTGGTGTGGGTGGCGGACGGGGTGCGGGATCGCGAGGATGAGCGTGCAGTCCTGGATGCTGCGTTTCGGGCCAGGTTGCGCGATGTTGGAGCAGACGTCGAAGAGGTCTCCGGCAGCAGTCCGCAGCGGCTGGCGCAAGCGTTGGCGGCCGTCGATCGATGGGCGCGTGGGGGCTGAGGTGCGCGACGAGCAGGGCAGAGTGATCGGTGGTGATCACTGGGCATCGCACGGCATGGTCCGAGCCGGAGATCATGGGCTTGCGTGGTTCTCTGTCGGTCCTTGTGATTGGCTTCGCCTGACTCGCGGCAGGATCCTCACGCTCGCCTGACTGCGGCGGAGCGGTTGGATTCACGGTGTACCGTCCACGGAGGAGGAGCAGGCTCGTGGTGAACCCGCTTCGTACGGCCTCGTCGCTCGCGCTCGTGCTGGCCGGCACAGCGGCCTGCGTCCATCGTGGTGCTGCGCTGGCGCCACTCGTGATCGTGCCTGATTCCAGCGTCTATCACTACGCGCCGGAGCCACGCGAGCCCGGCACCTATCGCGTCATCCTCACGGTGCACCTGCGCAACCGTTCCGCCGACACCGTCCATCTCGGCGGTCCCTGCAACTCCGGCGGACGCCCGGCCCATTGGTTTCTCGCGGCAGACAGTGAGGAAGAAGCTGCGCTCTACGTGTGGGGATGTATCGGGGCGGTGGCGCGCCCGAAGGACGCGCCCGATCCCGTGTACTTCGCAATTCCGCCGCATGCCGAGCGCACCCACACCGTCTGGGTCCATGCGCGGCCGCGACTGCGACCGACGCCTCCCACGATTCCATGGGCGCTCTATGCTGGCGACTTTCGCATCGCGTATCAGCGCATGCAGCGGCGCGGTTGGCCGCGCGCGCGATGGCACGCGCTCCCGCGCAGCGAGTCGGTGAGCGGTCCCTTCCGCCTCGTCGTGCCCGATTCATGATGGACGTATCGCGGCGGTATTACTTCCATCGGGGCGGACGCACGCGCTGTCGGTATCCGCTCCACACCGGCCTGCTCGAAGGCACTAACAACACGATCGCGGTCCTCAAGCGCATGCCCTACGGACGAGTAT
This sequence comes from Gemmatimonadota bacterium, assembly GCA_016704465.1. Taxonomy (GTDB): domain Bacteria; phylum Gemmatimonadota; class Gemmatimonadetes; order Gemmatimonadales; family Gemmatimonadaceae; genus SCN-70-22. The sequence goes on from JADJAD010000001.1 coordinate 851,550, forward strand.
CGCGATCACGCGTAGTTCTTGCTGGAGAGCCGGGTGACCATCCCGGAGTTCCGAGTTGAACTTTGCTTTTCAGGCCGACCGGAGGCAGTCGATGGACAGCCAGCCCACAGTGGTGTTCTTGCACGGAGCGGGCACTGGTGCCTGGGTCTGGGATCGCGTGACCCAAGCCCTGGACCGTCCAGCGATTGCCCTGGAGGTGCCAGGTCGGACCGTCGGCGCCACTCCTGATGGTTGCGCATCGCAACTGGTTGAGCAGCTCTATCGTCAGGGGATCGGATCGGTCACCGTGGTCCTGCATTCTCTCGCAGGAGTCCTGGCACCGGCGCTCGCGGCGCGGCTCTCGGTCACGGCTGTCTCACTGCATCTTCGTCTCCGCTGTGATACCGCCGGCGGGCCAGTCGTTCATCGATACCCTCGGTATTGCCAACCGACTGATATTGCGCGTGTTGTTCGCGTTCAATCGAGGAGGGCTGAAGCCGTCACCCGCCATGATTCGCAACGAGCTGTGCAACGACCTGAGTGAGGAGGACGCGGCGACGGTGGTGACGCGATACGCGGCCGAGATGCCGGGCCTCTATCTGACGCCTGTCGGAGACCTGCCGAGCGCGCTCAGATGTGGATACGTGAAGCTGCTTCAAGACCGGAGCGTCCTGCCCGCGCAGCAGAATCGCATGATCACTCGGCTCGGAAACCCATGCGTGCATGAGATCGATGCAGGCCATCTTGCGATGCTGTCGACGCCGACGCTCTTGGCGGAACTACTCCAACGCGAGGCGTAGGGTGGCCGAACGGCGGATCGTGCAGTTACCCTGCCTATGGGTCGGACCAACGCGTCCGTCACCCGCATCCACGTGATCGGCTGCAGCACCACCGAACGTTAGGCGCGCATCGCTCCTGCAACCACGGACTGTCTCAATGGCTGAAAACAAGACCAAGCCCACCGATGCCAGCATCGAGGAATACATCGCCGACAGGGCCAATGAGCAGCAGCGCGCAGATTGCCGCGAGTTGATGGTGCTGCTCGGGAAGGTTACCCGACAGTCGCCACGGATGTGGGGGCCGAGTATCGTCGGCTACGGGACGTACCGCTACACGTACGACAGCGGGCGCACCGGGGAGGCGCCCGTGGTGGGCTTTGCAATCCGTGGCCGTGAACTGGTGGTGTACCTGGACGTCGAGGGAGACGCACAACAGTCCTTGTTGTCCAGGCTTGGCAAGCACAAGATGGGAAAGGTCTGCCTGTACCTCAAACGGCTTGCCGATCTGGACAAGTCGGTCCTCGAGCAACTTGTCGCTGGCTCGGTGGCAGCGGTCAGGCGACGCTACGGCTAGCGCTACGGCTGGCGCCGCGTCGGCCTGCGAGCTAGCCTGCGCTCGTTCGCCGGCGGGTATGCACGCGACTCCAAGGCCGTCGTCGACTTGTCACCAACTGAGGCGTCGCCATGACTCGATTGATTCACCAGGCTGCCACGAGCCTTCGGTCTCCTGGGGACAGCTGTCCATGAAGAATCTCTTTGACCCGGCCCTGGCAGTGGAACTGACAGCGCGACTCGAGGGCCTACGCCCTGATAGCCCCAGGCTCTGGGGCAAGATGAACGCGCCGCAGGCCGTGGCGCACTGTTCGGCCGGCTTCGAGTGGGCGCTTGGAGACACGCGTCCGCCGCGGATGTTCGTCGGACGGATCATCGGTGGCTTCGTCAAGCGGATGGCGCTCGGTAACGATGATCCGTTCCGGCAAAACTCGCCGACGGCACCGGGGCTCGTCGTGGCCGACGAACGCGAGCTCGCCACCGAACGCACGCGGCTCCGCGGATTGATCGAGAGGTTCTCGGCAGCGGGGCCGGCAGGGTGCACCACACATCCACACGGCTTCTTCGGGCGACTGACTCCGGAGGAGTGGGCCGTATTGATGTACAAGCATGTGGATCATCACCTGCGGCAGTTCGGAGCCTAGCCTCCATCAGGCACAGGGCGACCTGATGCGCGGGCGAGGGAACGGAGACCTGTTCGTGCGCAAGTATTCGGACGACCCGGCTCGGCGCGAAGGCGAAGAACAATGCGTGCGCGATGTCGCCGAATCGGGGACGCACGTGCTGCGCGTCCACGGGGACAGCGACTGGCCGGAGTTCGCCTACACGATCGGTCTCTTCGAGACCTTCCGGCATCCGGAACTCATCCTCCTCGGGCTCCCCGCCGAACGCGCGCACCGCCTGCTCAACGATGCGCGTGAACTGATTCGCGGCGGACTTGTCTTTCGCGATGGCGAGGAGACTGATGCGCTGCTGGAAGGCGCGTCCGTAACCGCGAGAGCCGTCCCCTCGGATCAGCGCGACGCGCACTTCGGCTGGGCAGCCTGGTACTACGGTGGGGAAGCGTTCCCAGCACTGCAGCTCGTTTGGCCGAGCAGGGCGCGACGCTTTCCGTGGGACGCCGACGCCACTGACGCGTATCGCCGCGCACAGCCCGTCTTGGCCGATGTGCCGTTGCCGGAGTGGGCCAAGCGCGCCCCGGGTTGACGACGGCTGGAGCAGGCGGGAATGATGTTGAAGCCGCGCGCTCCGCCGTAGCTCTTGGATGACCCCTGCTCGACCGGTCGCCAGTCGTCGCGAACACCTCCAGTCACCCCGCGAGACATGACTCCGTTTCACAACCCATCTGTTGCTGCTGTCTTCGAGGCCTATCCGGCGGGCATTCGCAAGAAGCTGCTTGCCCTGCGTGAGTTGATCTTCAAGTCGGCAGCCGCCACGAAGGGTGTTGGCCCGCTCGTGGAGACCCTCAAGTGGGGTGAGCCCGCCTACATCACCGCGCAGACAAGGAGCGGTTCCACGATTCGCATCGACTGGAAGGAGTCGAACCCCGGGCAGTATTGCATGTACTTCATCTGCACCACGACCCTCGTCGAATCGTTCCGTACCAACTTTCCGAACGACTTCACCTTCGACGGCAACAGGGCACTCGTCTTCAGGAGGCAGGACCCGGTTCCCATGGATGCGTTGGCGTCCTGTGTGGCGACCGCTCTCACCTACAAGCTGAAGCAAGGCAGCAAGCGCAGCAGGGTCCGACGCTCAGGTGCAAAGCGACCATAGGTGGTGTCCACCCGTTCAGTGCAACCGGCGTGGCGAAGTGCGTGGAGCGCACGTCCACACCCTGCCACGCGGCGCCTGAATGCGTGCACCCGCACGCCTACGGCACGTAGGTGGTCACCAACGACTTGCGGTTCGCGAGGTGCGTCTTGAGCGTCGGCAGGGCCGCGGTGAACTGGGCCGCCGACGTGTGCGTGTAGCCCACTTGTTCGCCATTCGCCCCGACCACGAACGGTGAGATCAGCGCGGCGTAGCGATCCAGCATGGCGCCCAGCGTGGTGGTATTGAACGTCGTCGTGTTGAAGGTCTTGAGGTGTGCCCGGTACCGCGCCGCATAGATCGGATCGTCCATGAGGTTCCGGATGAGCGGCCACCCACTCGTCACCTCGTTCATGCTCAGCGAGAGCGCTCGATTGGGTCCGCCGCCAGGCCCGCCCGTGGTTCCGGTGATCCCGGGACTGCCGTTCAGCGACTCGTTGTTGTCCCACGGAATCCACGTCAGCTTGTTCGTCGGGGAGTTGTACAGGTAGTAGTTATGCGCCATGACGCCGTACGTGTCCCAGTTCACCAACGCGTTGTTGACGGCCAGCCACTTGAGGAAGTGGTCCACATTGAAGACGGCTTCCAGGTTCGTGCGCCACTGCACGGCGTTGGACGATCGGAGTGCGCTGTTGAGCTCTGCGACCATCGTCTGGACGTCGGTGAAGGTGCTGGACTTGTTGTTCTTCTTCTCGAACGCCGACTCCACGAACGTCTGGAAGGTGGATTCGGGCTTGTAGATGTTGCCGTTGTCCTCGCCGAACTGGTCCTGCACCATGGTGTCATCGATGACCTCCACTGCCGTGTAGACGCCGCTGTACTTGAGTCCGAGTCCGTAGTCGATGTACACGCGGTAGAACGCCGTGCGGGCCGATGGCAGCCCCGCCGTGCGCATGATGTCACTGGTGGCCTTCTCGCGAATGAGCGACGCATCGGACCAACCCGGCGCGAACGACAGCTCCTGGAAGCCGTAGATGCGCTGGTTCTCGATGGCGGGGTACGTGTCTTCCAACTTGTCGATGTTCAGGCGAAACGGAAGCTTGTAGTTGCCGTCCCCCCAAATGCTCGACAGCGACGAGTTACCCTTCAGGCGGAATCCGACCTTTTTCCACGTCTTGCCGTTGAGCTTGACCGGCACGGCTACGTAGTCGGGATCCTCAGCCGGAAACTGGCCACCGGCTCCCCGACGGGCGCCGAAGTCGTAGCCAAAGAGGTTGGTCATGTTCACCCGGACACCGGCCCACTGCGTGGTGGTGAGCGTGATCTCGAGGGTGTTCACGGCATTCTGCGGAAAGACCACGGTGTAGTCCGGCGTCACCTGGCCGTGGCTGGCCGTGGTCCAGTCCGGATTGTACACGTTGGCCGCGAGTGTCGAATCGGGATCCGGCACGATCCCGGTCGCGCGCACTGTCGCCGAGACGCTGGTGTTGCGCACGGTGGCGCTGATCTGCACGGCACCGGCGACGGCGCCGAGCGTGATGCTGGCCGAGGCTTCGCCGCTCGCGTTGGTGATCGCGGTCGCGGGCGATACCGTCGCGGTACCAGTCGTCACGGCAAACAGGACGTCCACTCCGACGACGGGGACTCCGGCTGAGGTCAGCGCCTTCACCGTCACGTCGCCCGGCAACGTGGTGCCGGTAGCCCCGGTCTGGTCGTTGCCGCTGGAGACGGACAGGAGCGACGGCGCGTTCGTATCGCCGGGCGTGGTGACGCCGCCCGTGGAGTCACCGCAGGCGCTGAGCAGCGTGAGCAGGAGCGCGGCGGCGGCGCCATAGCGTCGGGATGGGTGTGCAATCATGAGAGCTGATGAAGCGGGAGATGGATTGACTGCGTACTTCGTTGCCATCTTGGACAACCCACCCCGGCAGCTCATTCCATCGTGGCGCGATTCCGCGGGCGCGTGACGCTCGTGCGAGTCGTCCGAGAGAGGTCAGCTCCGGTTCGACGGCGGCAGGCTGCCCCACGGGGCACCAAACACATCCTGGGACCGCGCGCTCCCCTGCACGGCATCGAGCAGGTGTTCCAGTTCGCCGCGCGCCTTGTTGAGACTGTAGCGGAAGCCCACCCGAACCAATCGCATAGTGCCGTAGCCTATCGCACCTACAGCGCCGAGTATTCCCGGGATGATGGCCAGCGGAACGCTTGCCGCAAGCGCGATCCCGACCCCGATCGTCGCCCCGACTCCGCCGGTCCCTGCCCCGATTCCGAACCCGATCTTCGCGTTCTTGCTGATGCCACTGCGCAGGTCGGTCGTGATCACCATTTCACAGCGATTCGCATCGCCCGCGACCGGATGCAGGGTGACCCGAAGCAGGGAGGCACCGAGCGACGACAGGTGGTAGCGCAGCATGTTCGTCCCTTGTCCGTTCATGTAGTCGCCCATGCTCATCTCCTTGCTCGTGAAGGTGAGGACACCTCCATCGAGCGGGTGGCCGCCGACCACATCGCGGAAGAGCAGTGCGTAGGGGTGCGAGGGGAGCACCTTGCCGATGGCATCGAGCACGGCCCGCGGACTCGCGGGGATGATCCGCGAGACCCGGATCGACTGCTCCGCATTCCCGAGGACCAGCCGCTCGACGCGAGTACCGCCCGCGTCGCGCCCCACCGGCTTGCCTGGGGCGTCGTCCGGCAGCTCCGCCAGCGCGAGCTGCACAAACTCCTCGCCGATCCCGGCCTCCACGGCCGCGGACGCCACATCTCCAAGTCGGTAGCCACTGGTGGGGACAGCGGAGTGCAACCCCGTGGCAAACTCCTCGGCCTGCGCCGTGCGCTCCTGCACGCGCCGAGAGGCATCGGCCTGCAGTTGGGCCGCGCGGAGCCAGACGGCCTTCGCGGTGGGCTCATCGAGCACGCGCTCGGGCGTGGACTGCGGACCAGTCTGCGATTCCCGAAGGGCGGCGTCCAAGGCATCGGCCAACGCCTCACCACTCTGCGGGCGCTGGCTCGGATCCTTGGCGAGGCACCCCTCGATCACGACCGCGAGGGCAGCCGGCACGGTGGGTGCGGCCTCCCGCAACGACGGCACGGCCCGCGTGGCATGCATCAGCAGGACCGCGGAGGCCTGCGGTGCATCGAACGGCCGTTTCCCCGACAACAGCTCGAAAGCCACCACGCCGAGTGAGTAGAGGTCGGCGCGTCCGTCGCCGTCCTCGCCAGCGACACGTTCCGGGGCCATGTAGTGCACCGAACCGAGCACCATCCCGTCGGCCGTCATCCCGGTTGTCCGGGCATCCCGGGCGATCCCGAAGTCCGTCACCATGATCCGGCCGTTCGCGCGCTCGATCATGATGTTCTCGGGCTTGATGTCGCGGTGGGTGACGCCGCGGGCATGGGCATACGCCAGCGCCCACGCGACCTCGCGCACGATCCGGACGACATCGGCGTGGGGGAGCGGGCCACGCGCGGCGAGTCGATCGGCGGCTGTCTCGCCATCGATGTAGCCCATGGCAAAGAACGCGATGCCGTCGATCTCATCCGCGCGGAAGATCGGGACGATATTGGGGTGGGAGAGTTGGGCCGCGGTGCGAGCCTCTCGAATGAACCGCTCGCGATGGGCGGCGTCGCCGGACAGCCCGGCGGGCAGGACCTTGAGCGCCACCAGCCGGTCGAGCATCAGCTCCCGCGCGAGGAAGACGATCCCCATGCCGTCGCGACCCAGTTCCCGCTCGAGCACGTAGTGCGGTGCGAAGCGGGGACGCAGGGACCCGAGTGTGTTCGCCTCCGTCACAGCACGCGCTCCAGCACGCGTCCGGCATGGCTCTCCGCCTCGGCAGCGCGCTCCTCCAGCGTCCCGGCACGAACCATCGTTCCTCCGCGCACCCCTCCCCCCGGTCGCAGGTACACCATCCATGCTGACGTCTTGAGCTCATGCAGGGTGTGTTCGATCACGTCCACGTTGTTCTCCGGGTCCACCAGTCGACGCAGCACACCGAGCAGCAGGTATACGTCCTCGCAATGCTGCCCGGTCGCGGGCTCATTGAGAATGTACAGTGTGCGGCAGGTCTCGCGATTCGAAGGCTCGGGTGCGAGCTTGGCGCGCTGTGCCTCGCCGCCGGAATGGGTGGCCGAGGGAGCAGGCCAACCGCCACGGAAGCTCAATCCGTCGGCAGCACCGATGACGCGGCAGCGTTCAGCTGTTGGTAGTGGTCACGCCGTGCGCCTTCGCCCTCCAACCATCGATCGACTGCATGGCACGCAAGCCGGAATCCACCCATCCGAACGCTGACGCCTTTCCGGCCGGGCTCTCCGGCCCGGCGCTGCGAGCGCGAAGACTCGTGAGAACTCCTGCATGGCGCCTCGCGTGGGTCGCACCGCGTCATCGTCATCATGAGGCCGAGCGCTCGTTGCTCGCGCCATCGGGACGTGTCGTCACAGTCTCATGGCAGATCGGCCACGGCGCATGGGCATCGCCAGAAAAGGTATCGCGTTCCCTGACGGCGGCGATCGTGCGGGCGTTCTTTTCGCGACGTCTGCACCCGCGATACGCTTCCGCCATGCGGCCCCTTCGGTACTCCATCAACGTGACAGTGGACGGGTGCTGCGATCATCGTGCAATGATCGCGTACGAGGCCGTGCAGCGCCACGCGATGGAGAACATCGAGAGGGCCGATGCGCTCCTCCTGGGCCGGCTGACGTACGAGATGGCGACAACGTCTCCCTACTGCGGATCACCCGCGCCGGTCGCCTCACCCGCCTCCTTCGCGTCGAACTCCCCCGGTCCCGGCGCGCTGGCGGCAGCCCCCCGCCCCCGATACCAGTACGCCACCCCCAGCAGGAACACGCCCGCCAGCAGGTATCCCCCAACCCGCCAACCGATCGACAGCGCGGACGTCTCCACCATGGCCTTGATCGCGGCCAGCACGGAAAGGGCGAGCCCCAGCTGCCGCAGGATCGGAATGGCGCGCCAGCGCCCCACGCCGATGGCCAGCACGCCGGTCACTGCATAGTAGGCCACCAGCAGGAAGGTCGAGACATCGATCGATACGGTGTGCGACAGCTCGACGTGCACCCAGGTAAAGGTCAGCACGGCGCCCAGGATGCGGACAACGGTGCGAGGCAACGTGGTGACCACGCCGCCCGCTGGGGCCCCCGTGCGCGCCGCCTGCCACGAGAAGACGAGCCACGCCGCGCACACCGCCGCCGCGACTCCCGACGCGGGCGTGACGAACGGGTTGGTCAGCCACCGTCCCCGGTCGAACAACTCAGCGAAGGCGAGCGCCGCTGCGGCCAGCAACCAGCCAAAGGTCGCGAGCCCCGCGCCTCGCAGCCGGAACTGCCGCATCACCAGCGATGCCGCCGCGCCATAGGCGGCCAGCGCCAGCGCGATCGTGAGCTCGCGCGGGGCGAACTGCAGCACGAGCGCCAGTCCGCCTAACGCCGACGCGGTGAAGGCGTGCCATTGACGCCCGCCGTCGCGGTTGGCCACGGCGGCCACCGCGCTCCCGATCGCCCACAGCACCACGAGCGCCACCCCGGCGGTCGACGTCACGTCGTCGACCGTGATGGTCGCGGCCAGCAGCGCGCCGAACGGGATCACGAGCGTCGTCGCCAGCCGTACGATGCCTTCGCTGCGCCCGCCGGTCGCGACCAGGAAGCCGCTCACGGTCGCCAGCGCCGCCAGCGCGTAGCGCACCCCCTCCACCGAATCACGATGGTGCAGCGCCCCGAGCGCCCCAACCGCCGAGAGCAGCGCCGTGACCGCCACGCGCTCCCTCGGCTTGCCCTGCACCAGGATGAGGGCGAGCCACGCGGTCGCGACCGCAAAGATCCCCGGTGCCCCACCCCGCGCCCAGGCGTCGGACTGCGACAGTTGCCCGCTCGCCGCCGCCGTGTAGGCAATGATCCCGACACCGAGCACGAACGGCGTCTTGCTCCACTCACGGTCGCGCATGACGCGCATCCCCGCCGCGAGCACCACCGCGCCATAGAGCAAGAGGATGACCGCGTCCCCCGTCTCGGACGACGTGACGAAGGGCGCCAGCAGTGCACCGCCGAAGCCGACGTTGAAGAGCGACTGGTCCTCCTCACGCAACGCGAGCCACGCCAGTCCTGCCGACGCCACGGACGCCACGGCCAATGCGAGCGCACTCGGCACGAGCTGCAAGAGGGGCCCCGCTCCCCAACAGACGACGTGCAGCATGGCCAGCGACAGGGCCAGCAGCACCCCTCCGAACCGCGGCGAGTCGCCGCGCCGCATGCGCCAGCCCACCGCCGCCATCACCAGCGACGCCACGGCGCCGAGTGCCACCCGCATCTCGGGACCGATCAGGCCGTTCTTGACCGCCCAGCCGATGAACGCCCCGATCCCCATCAAGATCGTGAACGCGGCGAGGGCGAGCGTACCGTACCGGCCGACCAACGCCTCGAGGTTGGCCCGCTGGAACTGTGCGGGCGCCGCACGAGACGCCGCGAATATTGCGCTCACCGCGCCGCTCCCACGATGCGAACCGCGCGCGCTGCGCGACGCCCCCCCGGCCTCCGCGCCGCTAGCCGCCGCAATCCGGCGCAGCTCGTCAGACACGTACGGAACCTTCTCGTCGCGACCGGGCGACCCTGTGCCTCCCTCTGCCGAGCCGCTGGTGAACCCGGCCGCGGGGCTCGCGACAGGAGGAATCGCGTCGCCGAACGGGGTACTCGCTCGTTCCGCGATCGATGCAGGCCCCGCCTCAGACGCGGACAACGCACCCCCACCCGCTGGGCCGGCCGACTGACTCCGCGACGCCCGCACCTCGGTGCGCAGCGCGACGAGCTCCTTGGTAAGTCGTGCCACAGCCAGCTCGAGACTATCCAGGCGCGCAGAATCAGACATGATCACGGGGAGAGGATGGTCGGAGGATGCATCACGCATCGCCCCTCGCGCCAGAGCACACCTACACCGGGATCTCGCCCGCCCGGGCACCTGAAAGGACGACGGGAGTCAAAGCGCCCGTCGCCCCAACTCCCGTCCCCCGTCCCCCGTCCCCGTCTAGTACCTATAGTGTTCCGGCTTGTACGGCCCATCCACCGGCACCCCGATATACGCCGCCTGCTCGGGGGACAGCTTCGTCAGCTTCGCCCCCAGCTTGTCCAGGTGCAACCGCGCGACCTTTTCGTCGAGGTGCTTCGGCAGCACATACACCTTCTTCTCGTACTTGCTGGTGTTGCCGTACAGCTCGAGCTGGGCGATGACCTGGTTGGAGAACGACGCCGACATCACGAAGCTCGGGTGCCCCGTGGCGCACCCCAGGTTGAGCAGGCGCCCCTCGGCCAGCACCAGGACGCTGTGCCCGTCGGGAAAGACGAACTCGTCGAACTGCGGCTTGATGTTGATGCGGGTGATGCCGTGCTTCTTGAGCCCGGCCATGTCGATCTCGTTGTCGAAGTGGCCGATGTTGCCGACGATCGCCTTGTCCTTCATCTGCCGCATGTGCTCGACAGTGATGATCGCCGAGTTGCCCGTCGCCGTGATGAAGATGTCGGCCGTGCCGATCACGTCGTTGAGCGTCGTGACCTGGTACCCTTCCATCGCCGCCTGCAGCGCGCAGATCGGGTCGATCTCGGTGACGACGATGCGCGCCCCCTGCCCCTTGAGCGCCTGGGCGCACCCCTTGCCTACATCACCGTAGCCGCAGATCACCGCCACCTTGCCGGCCAGCATCACGTCGCTGGCGCGCAGGATGCCGTCGGTGAGCGAGTGGCGGCAGCCGTAGAGGTTGTCGAACTTCGACTTGGTGACCGAGTCGTTGACGTTGATCGCCGGGAAGAGGAGCGTACCGGCATTCATCATCTCATAGAGGCGATGCACCCCGGTGGTGGTCTCCTCGGTGACACCCTTGATCTCGGCGGCGACCTTCGTCCAGCGCCCGGGATTCCGAACCAGTTCGCCGCGCAGCAACTCGAGGATGACCCCCCACTCCTCGGGCTCCTTGTCCGCGTCGAAGGCCGGGACCACGCCGGACTTTTCGTACTCCACGCCCTTGTGCACGAGCATCGTGGCGTCGCCGCCGTCATCCAGCAGCATGTTCGGGCCGCGGCCGTCGGCCCACATGAGCGCCTGCTCGGTGCACCACCAGTACTCATCCAGCGTCTCTCCCTTCCAGGCGAAGACGGGGACCCCGGTGGGGTTGTCAACCGAGCCACTGCGCCCGACAACGACCGCCGCGGCCGCATGGTCCTGCGTGGAGAAGATGTTGCACGACACCCAACGCACGTCGGCGCCGAGGTCCACCAGCGTCTCGATGAGGACCGCAGTCTGCACCGTCATGTGCAGCGAGCCCATGATGCGGGCCCCCCTGAGCGGGAACTTCCCCTTCTGCTCCTCACGAATGGCCATCAGGCCGGGCATCTCGTGCTCGGCGAGGCGGATCTCCTTGCGCCCCCACTCGGCGAGCGAGAGGTCGGCGACCTTGAAGGCCGGGCGGTCCAGCGGGGTGGTGACGCCTAACGACTGGTGCAGCGTGGTGGACATGGGACCTCTTGTGGGAGACGAGACAACGGGACGACGGGAGTCGGTGGATTGCTACGTTCGGCCGCTGGCGGCAAATAGTGCGGGGCCGCGGGCGGATTCATCGGGAGGGAGCGGGGTGTAGCGCACGTCGCCAAAGCCCGCCTGCGCCAGCCACTCCGTCACCTTGGGCTGGGCGAAGCCACGCCAGGCGTGGCCCATGCGCTGCGGCAGGTCGTCGCGGTCGTGCGGCATCATGTCGACCACGACCAGCCGACCGCCGGGACGCAGCACCCGATACGCCTCGGCCACGGCGCGCGACGGATCGGGGACGTAGTGCAGCGCCAGAGACAGCGTGGCGAGATCGAGCGAACCGTCAGCCAGCGGGAGTTGCTCCAGGTCGCCGAGATGCAGCGCGACATTCGGACATGCGGCGACCCGCTCCCGGGCCGCCAGCAACATCTCGCTCGAGGCGTCGACCGAGACCACGCGCGCGACATGCGGGGCGAGCAGTGCCGACAGCTGTCCGGTGCCGCACCCCAGGTCACCGACCACCAGTCGGGAGTCGAGCAGTGCCAGGGCGATGTGCAGGTCGAGGCGACTGCCGTAGAGCTCCGAGCGCACCACCTCCCACTCTCCCGCCACCGTCGCGAAGAACTCGCGGGAACGCGAGCGACGGCCGGCCAGCACCGCTTCCTCACGCATCCGGTCCTGCGCCGCCAAAGGGAGGGCCACCACACGCTCGCGTACCACCGCCCACAGCCGATCTGCCCACTCGTCCGACGCTGCCGCTATCCTATAGAAGCGGCTGGTCCCTTCGGACCGCGCGTCGAGCCACCCGTCGTCGCCCAGCACCTTCAGGTGACGGGAGACCGTCGACTGCGGAAGTTGGAGCACCGCGCAGAGCTCGCTGACCGTCATCTCGTGACGCTCGAGCACGAGCAGGATCCGGCTCCGGGTGGAGTCGGCCAGCGTGCTCAGACGGTCGAGTGATACGGTTGGTGTCATATATATCCGTGAAGCCGGATGGAAGGTTATTACCCGACATCCGCTCGGTCAAGTCATACGTGGAGGCTCCATCGTGCTCGTCGTCCTCCTCCCCATCCTCCCGTGCCTGCTGGCGGCGCCGATCGTCGTCATCTTCGTCGGGATCGTCTTGCCGCTGTGGTTCGCCGCCCTCCTGCTGAGCGGCGGCGCGTGGCTCCTGGTCGCGCCGCTGGAGTTTCTCGTGCGACTGGCGGGAGGCAGGTGGCTGCGGTCATCCCGCACGGCCATCGAACGCGCCCTGCACCACCTCACACATCCGACGATTCCAGCGCGCTTCCGGAAGCGCGGGTAGCGGCTGCGCCCCCTCGACCGCCCGCCACCCGCATCCGATACTTCTGTTAAGGCCCCCTGCAAGACCTGCCACAGTCTATCGGACACCCCCATGACCGTCGTCTCACGACTGCTCGACCGCGCGCACCGCCGATTGCTCATGGAGAGTTGGGTCCTTCTCCTTGGCGTGATAGTCCTGGCGACCGCGATGCCCCTTGAGGCGCAGGTGTCCGGGCGGCTGAAGCGACTCGGGAAGGACGCACTCAAGAACGCCGCCAAGGACAAGGTCGACGGAAAGGACTCCTCTGCCACGTCGGCGAGTGGGGCGACCACGCCGGCCAAGGCCAATGCGTCGGTCGCGGCGGTGGACTTCACCATCACCGAGGAGCGCGTCTCGGCCGTGCTGGTGGCGCTCGGCCCTGCCGCGGAGCGGGCGCGCAGTCGGATGGCCGCCAACGCCGAGCGCGCCCCGTTCGAGGCGCGCAGGGAAAAGTTCGAAGCGTGCCTCAAGCAAAACGTTGACGTCGAGGCGATCCCTTCGGCCGCGAACATGACGGCCGCCGAGAAGATCGGCGCGCGCAACGAGGCGCTGTCGAAACGTGTAAACAAGGCGCTGGCCGACCAGGACGCTCGCGCCTACACCTATGCCGAAGACTCGGCACGGGTCGGGATCCAGCTCGGCATGGCGACCGTCTACGGCGCGACGCGCACCTGTGGGACCCCGCCGTACACCCCGCCGGCACTCCTCGAGGCAGCCATCGCGGAGCGGACGGCGTCAACGTCGGGCACGAGCGCGACCGACCTCCAGGTGGCCGACCCGGCGCTCTCGCTCATGACCCAAACGCAGTTCGGCATGCTCCGTGAGCGCATCGCGCTGTTTGCCATGCTCAAGGGAGGACTCGTGCCGGACAACAAGCTGGGGAAGGAAGGGGTCTTCACAGATGCCGAAGTGGTAGTGCTCGAGGTACACGGCGCGGAGCTGATCAAGCTCGCGCCCCTGTTCCAGGGCAAGGCGCTCCAATGGTCGGGAACCGCGGACCTGCGCGGTTGGTGACGACGCGCGCGCGAGGGCGACTCGCCCCGCTGTCGCGCCGCTTCGGGGTCCTGACAACGGTTGCCGTCCACGCCTGCCTCGCGTCGTCCATCGCGACCGGGCGCGCGGGTGCCCAGTCGCCCGGGCCTGTCAGCTGCAACGCGACCGCCGCCGTACCGCCGCCCGCGCTGACTTGGCAGGGGGCTGTGGTGCGGTGGAGCGAGTGGCCGATCCGCCTCGGCGAGCGCGGCATTCCGGTGCGACTGGTGATCGTCACGTTCGATCCGGCCCGCCTGCGACTCACGCTCGACATCGCCCGCGACGAAGGAACGCTGGCGCCGTGGTCGATCGACCTGTCCCCGGCCGATGCGCGCGTCGCCCTCAATGCAGGTCAGTTCTCGGACGACGGCCCATGGGGCTGGGTCGTGCACCGCGGGCGTGAGTGGCAAGCCCCTGGCACGGGGACGCTGGCGGGGGCGCTCATCGTCGATACAAGCGGCGCGGTGCGCATCATCCCCGCGGCCGACATCAGCAGTTGGCGGTCGAGCGGGGCGGTGCTGGAGGCCGTACAGTCCTACCCCACCCTGCTCGAGGGCGGGGGACGGCTGCCAGCGGCGCTATGCCGTGGCGCATCCGGGGTCGACCTTACGCACCGCGACGCTCGGCTCGCGATCGGCGTGCGGCGCGATGGGCACGTGGTCATCGCCATGTCGAGGTACGACGGCACGGCGCTCCCCGACCGGCTTCCGATCGGCCCTACGACGCCGGAGATGGCCGACCTCATGCGACGACTCGGGGCGTTGCACGCCGTCATGCTCGACGGCGGACTTTCGGCGCAGCTGCTCGTGCGCACGCGGGCCGACGGGCCGACGAGACGATGGCCTGGGCTGCGCAGCGTGCCGCTGGCGCTCGTCGGGCGGGAAATTACGACGAGCAGCGCCACCGTCCCCGTCGTTCCTCCGACTCCCTCGCGTTATAGCTCCGGCTCCCCGACGTCGTCGGGCAGCTCGACGGGACGCGCCATCACCGCGCGCGCGCGCGCCGCGTACGGGACAGGCACTTCCACGAAATAGCCGCGCGGCGACGCGCCCTGAAAGCCGGGGCCGAAGATGCCGACCAGGTCGTTGCCTCGCGCGCGCGCCGGGATGTTCTCGACCTCGAGGCGCAGCACCATCAGGTCGGCCTCCCACCCAGTCCCCAGGTTGGCCACCGCCACCCACGCGTGCCGCTCTGCTGACGGCACGGGCTACATCGACGACGTGAACATGATGTGGGCCTTTGGCGTCCCGGGAAGCATGATCCACGGCTGGTTCCCGAACGGCTTGGTGGACAGCCCCGTGCTCTCGGCGGTGGCATACGGGATGTAGACCACATACAGGTGCCGGGCGCCCGGGGCGGTCCCCGTCTTGGGATCGAAGTCGCCGTCGGTCAGCGAGTACAGGGCGGCGGGAAACTTCGGCATGACGATCTTGCCCGACTTCACTTCGCGGAACCGGACGGTGTCGATCTCGGCGGCGCTGGTGACGCCCGACGCGCGCAGCTCGCGTCCGCGCGCCATGAACGGCTCCATCGACTCTGCATAGCACGCCACGTGGAAGCGTGGTGCCTTGGGGTCGCGCGCCAGGCAGATCATCCCCTTCCCCTCGCGCAACGTGGACAGCTTGCCGTCGGCCCCGTAGCCGAGGACGCGGGCCGAGGCGCGAAAGTCCGGCGGGAGCGGGAGGACGGCGGCGGCAATCTGCTCGGCCTTGGGGGCCGGCGTCCCCTGTGCAGCGGTCACGATCGGCGTCACGACCACGAGGGCCCCGATGAGTAGCTCACGAATGCGCATGGCGGAGGACTCCAGGGTCCAGATGAAGGATGAGTGGTACGATGCGAAGTACGATGCGAAGTACGGTACACTGCGTCTCGGCGCGGCCGGCGAGTGGCCGAGTCGCGTCGCGCGCCCCGCCGCTGGTACGCGGCGGGGCGCGCGATCGTTCAGGTGCGCCTAACGCAACAGGCTCAGCGCCAACTCGAGTCGCGGGAGTGCCGCGTCGATCTCCTCCGGGCTTGCCGACCCGACCGACAGGCGGAACCAGCCACTCTCCCCCTCGGCCCCGAAGGCGTCGAACGGAATGACAGCGAGGCCGGAGTACCGCAGCAGCCAGCCGCGGATGTCCTCGCTCGTGAGCAGTACTTCGCCCTCGGGGGTCGACTTGCCGAACAAGTTGAATCGCGCGCTGAGGTAGATCGCCCCCTGCGGCGCGATCGCGTCGACGTCGTGGCCGGCGCCCTTGAGCGCGATCATGCCGGAGTACAGCGCGTCGAGCCGGGCCTGGACCCCCGCCAGCAGGCTGGTCCTGAAATCGGCGATCGCATCCTCGTGCAGGAGCAGGGCGGCGGTCGCGACCTGTTCGGCGCGCGGCGCCCACGTACCCACATGGCTCAGGAAGCCGTTCATGGCCTCGATCACGTCGCTCGGCCCCAGGACCCAGCCGACGCGAACGCCGGTGGCGGCGAACGCCTTCGAGATGCCGTCCACCAGGATCGTGTACCGCGCCATCTCGGGGCGCAGCGACACCGGGTCCACATGCACCGTGTCTCCAAACGTCAGCTGCCAGTAGACCTGGTCGTACATGACGTACAGCGGCCGCTCCGCCTTGGTGCGCCGCGCGTTCTCTTCCAGCACGAGGTCGCAGATCGCGCCTAACGACTCGGCGGTGAACGCCGTACCGCACGGATTGAGCGGCGAGTTGAGCGCCAGCAGCCGCGCCCCGCGCAGGTGCGGGGCCAAAAGCTCGGCCGAGGGCATGAACGACTCCTCGGCCGTCGTCGCGACCGGGTCCGCGATCGCGCCCGCCATGTGGCAGTAGTAGTTGTTGTTCCAGCTCGGCGCGGGGTACACCACCCGGTCCCCCGGGTCGACCACCGTGCGGTACACGCCGTACACGCCGGGGCGCGAGCCCGACGTGACCAGCACCGAGTCTGCCGGGTAGCGCAACCCTAACGATCGCTCGTAGTACGCCACGATCGCCTCGCGCAACGCCGGGAGCCCGAGACCGGGCGGGTAGTTCGTCTCGCCGCGCGCCAGCGCCTGGCTGATACCCTGTTCGAGCAACGCCGGGATGCGGAACTGTCGCGGGTCGAAGTCGCCCACCGTCAGGTTGCAGACCTTTTCTCCCGACGCGATCCGCTCGCGGATCTCGCCGGCGATCTTGAGGATCGCCGAGCCTTCCAGCGTCCCGACTGGGGTCGAGATGCGACCCGGGGTCCCGGGCCCCCGGACCAGTGCAGTCACGTCAATCACGTCGGCAGCGTGCGTCATGGTCTTCCTCAGGCGTAGTCGAATACAACGAAGCTATCGGAACATACCGGGCAAGGAACGTCGGTCCAACTGGGGACACCGCGGGACTGTGGCATTGACCGTGCAAGGATCGTCTACCTTCGCGACGGAGGGTGGTTCGCGGTGGCCCGGGCCATATTCCCGGGGGCGGCGCCCCGATTCGTGGGTATACTTACCGTCCTGCAACACCCTCCAGCTCTTCACCTTGCGCTCCGACGGAGCTTACGTGCGCCCTTTCGCCCTCGTCCCTGTCGTCCTCGCGTCGGCCGCCCTGCTGGTGACGCTGGCCCCTGCGGCCCGCGCACAGCAGGTCACGCCCCCTGCCACCCAACGCCCCACCGCGCTCCCGATCGTGCCCGGGGCGCGGGTGAAGGTCTCGGCGTCGACCCTCGTCTCCCCCCTCATGGCGAACTACCTCGAGATGAAGGGCGACACCGCCGTCTTCATCGAGGCCGCCGCCGGACGGGGCATCTGGACGTTCACCCTCGACCAGATCACCAGGATCGAGCAAAGCCAGGGGGACAAGCGCTACAACCGCGGTCCCATGCTCAAGGGGGCAGCGATCGGCGTTCCGATCGGGGCGCTGCTCTTCTGGGGAACCACGGGGATTTTCAAGACCTCCGATTCCACCCAGAAGTTCAACCGCGGCGGTACGGCACTGCTCGGCGCGGCCGTTGGTGGAGTCGTGGGCGCGATCGTGGGGTCCCGCATTCCGCAGGAGTCGTGGATGTCGCTCCCCCTGCCCAAGCGCATGTCGTTCAACCCGTTTCGTCGCGAGGGGATGGAATTCTCACTCGGCTTCTCGTTCTAGCCGAGTCGGACGCTCGCCCCTCGGCGCTGCCGGTCAGTCCCGAGGGGAGTCGAGCCTCGCCGTCTCGGTGAGGCGCGCACCACGCCCCTCCCACTGGTCGAACGTCCGCGCGGCAGAGAGCAGGCCGAGTGACCACGTGGCGTCCCGGATCACCCGGACTGGGGCGCCACGGTCGAGCAGACCCTCGACCGCCTGCTTCACGCACACATCGGTCGCGACCCCGCACACGACGAACTCGGGAAATCCGCCCAGCGCCGCGCGCAGGGCGGCGACGAACGCGTCGGCCCCCGTGTTTCCCTCGAACACCGAGAACTCGCGTTTCTGGATAAAGACCGGGCGACGCTCGGCGACCGCCTGCTGCGCGACGTCGCGGGCGAGTGCCTCGGTCGCATCCCGTGGCAGGACGAGGGTGGTTGGCCCGGGGTCGATTTCGGCGATCAGGGCCGCGCCGCGTCGCTCTGACGCCTCCGGCGAGAGCCCCATGCAGTGCGGCGGGTACGTCCCCTTGGTCGCGTCGGGCGACTCCGTATCGATCTCGCGGTCCCCGTACGCGTGCCAGTCGCCGGTGTAGACGACGACATCGCAGTGCCGGCGCATCCACTCGACCGAGTGCACGATCGCGGCGGCCGCCTGCGCGGCCCCGGCATCGCGCGCGTCGAAGAGGTCGTGCACGTACAGGCGCCCGTCGGGACGCATGAAGTCGTTCTGCACATCCACCACCCATCCGACACGGTGCTGGGACTGGGGAGACGGGGTCATGACAGGGAACCAGTGCGGTCAGGCGTGTCAGGAGGGGCGAATGTGACCGGCTCGGCGAGGCTCGTCAGGTCGACCCGCACCAGGCGGGCGTTGGGAGAGAGGCCTCGCCCGGTCTTGCTCTCATGCCGGCCATCGACCGCGACGACGTCGGCGGTGAAGTCGAAGTCGTTGAGCAGGCCGTCGTTCACGCCGTCATTGTGTCCCAGAAGCGAGGAGCCGATCCCGTAACCGGCCACCGGGACCAGTTCGGTCTCGAAGCGGCGGATCTTGGCCGGGGTGAAGCCGCCGGAGACGATGATCCCGACCTCGGGGAACCCGCCCCCATCGAGGGCATCGCGCAACCGGCGCACCAGCTCGGGATTGACGCCGGTGAGTCCCTCGCGCCCCCGCGCCGCCGCCGCACCGACGAGCGCCACATCGACCAGTCGCTCGCTCGTATCCACGCGCACCCCGGCGAGCGAGCCTGGCCCGAACGTCTCGTGCATGGCGCGGGCAACCGCCAGCGAATCGCGCAGCACATCGTTGTCATAGTCCACGAGGGAGACGATCGTCACGTCGTGCTCGCGTGCGTGGCAGTAGCGCGTGAAGGCGAGCGTGGCGGCGACGACATCGCCGCCGAAGGCGGCGATCATGGCGTGCGGCATCGTGCCGACACCCGAGGCCCCCCACCACGCGCCGCCCGCGTCGCTCGACACGCTGCCGGCGCCTCCCACCCTGGCCGCATACCCATCCGGCGTCTGGACCCGCCAGTCGTCGTGGCGTGCGCCCATGAAGATGACCGGCTTCCCATTCGCGGCGTCCATGACGCGGCGCACGTTCGTGGCCACCAGCGACCGCCGCGCCAGCACCCCCAGGTAGTCCGTTTCCAGGTGCGCAAAGGCGATGTAGGGGCCGGTGATCAGGAGCGCCGTCTCGTGGGGGGAGACGGGATCCCCATCGATCAGCGTCTCGACGGTGAAGTCGCGCAGCGCATACGGGCGCCCGGTGAACGGGTGCCGCGCCAGCTGCGTCTGCAGCATCCGGATCACCTCGTACACCCCCGCGATGATCCCGTGCTGCTTGGCAAAGACCTGCATCTGCACCACCGGGTCGCGCTGGTCGAAGGCGATGGTATTGGCGGTGCGCACGAAGTAGCGGTCGGTGTACCACCCCTCGGCCATGCGCGGATCGAACTGGAAGAGCGACGCCGGAAAGGCGCGCAGCCCCTCGTGCAGGGCGCGGTGTCGCGCCTGCGGAGAGTGGGCCGGCGGAGCGGCGAAGGGGAGCGCCGAGGTCACGGCGCGGGAGGGCACGAAGTCACGCCCTGAACCTGACCGGGTGCCCCGCGCTTGTCTATGGGGGGCGAACGCAGCAGCGTTCACCATCTGCGGCGAGGCCGCCGCAGGCCCCCACCTACTGCGCCCGTCATCCGCGTTAGGCTCGCCCCCCCTTTCCACCTGTCGCCCGATGCCTCTCCACCGCTACGTCATGACCGTCTCCTGGACCGGCAACCTCGGAACGGGGACCTCGAGCTATCGCGCCTACGACCGTGCACACGAGCTGACGGCACCCGGCAAGGCGTCGATCGCCGGGTCGTCCGATCCCCAGTTTCGCGGCGACCCCGGGCGATACAACCCCGAGGAACTCCTGGTCGGATCGCTCTCCGCGTGCCACATGCTCTGGTATCTCCACCTCTGCGCCGAGGCGGGCGTCGTGGTGGAGCGCTACGTGGATGCGGCCGAGGGCGCGATGGAGATCGACGCCGACGGAGGCGGGCACTTCACGCAGGTCGTGTTGCGCCCGCGCTGTACGTACCGCGAGCCCGTGGAGGCGGCGCGCATCGTCCAGCTGCATGCGGTGGCGCATGCCCGGTGCTTCGTGGCCAACTCGATGAACTTTCCGGTGCGCGTGGAACCCGGCGATGTGTAGACGTTCAGCGTCGATCCTGTGGCGGCGCGGTGCGACGGCGCACGACGAGGGCATTGCCCACCGCTCGCTCGCCCGTGGGGTCGGACGGGAAGTTCACGATCGCACCATCCACCCACAGCGCACTCGAGCCGCCACCGTCCAGATTCATCGCCTCCCCCGCACCTAACGCCAGCAGGGCATCCCCCAGCTCGGCGAGCGACATGCCCACGCTCCACGGCCGTCGCCCGTCGACCACGACGAGCAGGAGCCGCGTCGAATCACGCGAGAGGGCGATTGCGCTGCGGGGATGGCGCGCGGCGGAGAACCGGGGAAAGGTCCCCTCCAGCGAATCGGCCGCGATCCCGACGTTGCGGCCGGCGCGCACGACCCGTGGCCATCCTCCCACGGCGACGCGCGGGACGCCGACCGAGGGGGCGAGCGCGGCCCGCACGCGTATCTCTCCGCCCCCCTCGGCCAGGGACCGCACGAACGCGATGGCCGAATCGCCGGTCGCGCTCAGGACTGCCCCCTGCGCGGGGATGGACGTGCCGCCCCCCGGGTGCAGCGTGCGCTCCTGCAGGCGATAGAGCAGTGTGTCACCGCGCCGGCCGGCGGCCGAGAGGACGACCTCGACCGCGCCTCGTGTCGCGGCGAGCGACGCGCTCCGCGCGCTGTCGGCGCGCAGCTGCGCGATGCTGGGCGGAGCGGTGGTGGGCGCCGGGGGGCGGGTTGCCGACACGACGCTGTCGCCAACCGAACTCGCGTCGGGATCGCGGGGACGAGCCGTGGTGGCGCGTTGCGACGTGTCGCGCAGCGTCCGCGAGCCGTACCACGGCGTGTACAGCACGAGTCCGGTAGTGCGCGGTGGGCGATAGTTGATCCCGACCACGGCACTCGACGCGCCCGTGGTACGGACCTCCGCGTCGAGTGCAAAGCGGTCGATGCGCATACGACCCGCCGCATCGATCGCGAACTGCGTGTGGGCGTTGTCGAATTCGTCGTGCGGCGAGTCGGTGACCAGCGCGCCCTTCACCCACTGGCCGGCAACAACGTGATTGTTCTCGATCTCGCCCGAGGCGAGGTCGAAGAAGTCGGCGTTGATCGCGACCAACGGACGCTCGCCGCGGGCCGAGAGTCGTGTCGCCATGGCGCTCACGCGCTCGCGCCCTACCGCGCGATCGTCCGCGCGCACCGCATCAACCTCGAGCGTGCGATCGCTCAGGTCGATGGTCGCGATGTGGAGGAGCCATGGTCCCTCGGGTCGCAGGAGGCAGGTGTACGTGACGCCGGGGGCGATCGTATCGACCCGTTCGATTCGCACCGGCGGGTCGGGGAGGCGAAGGGTATCGCTGAGGCACCGGTGCGTCGCCACCGCCTGCGCGCGGGTGATCGATGGATCGGCCGCCAGCATCCCTGCAATCAGGATCAGCGTTTTCCATATTGACGCACGCACAGCGGCGATAGAGTGTTCGGCCCATCGCGAATGTCTGGCGCTTCGCGTGTCACGCATGCCACCACTCTCCAGGAGAAGCCGTCAGATGAGAACTTGGGTCGTACGTGCCCTTGCCCTCGCGACGCTCGGTTGTGCCGCCACGTCCGTGAAGGCGCACGCGCAGAATACGATTACGCTCGAAGGCGCGGTCATGGGTTCCGACGGTGCAGTCATCGTCGGTGCGCAGATCGAAGTCCGGAACGTCGCGACGAACGAGCGTCGCAATACCATCACCAGCCAGAGCGGCGAGTTCCGGGTGCTCGGCCTGTTCTCTGGCAAGTACACCGTGGACGTACGGGCGTTGGGTTACAAGCCGGTGCAGGATTCCGTGCAGCTGATCATCGGACAGCGCGCGCGCCTCGCGATCACGATGGAGAAGGGGGCGACCGAGATCCAGGGTGTGGCCGTGACCGCCGAGCGGGTGAAGCAGGTGGAGGTACAGCGCCTGTCCATCTCGGCCCCCGTGCTCAAGGAAGAGATCGAGAACCTGCCGATGAATGCGCGCGGGGTCATGAACCTCGCTGCGATTGCGCCGGGAGTAAAGAGCTATGCCCCGCAGTCGGGCCGTGCCCTCCCCTCGGCCGGCGGCGCCCCGGACCTGCGCTTCATCAACCTGTACATGGACGGGGTTGAGATGAAGTCGCTGTTCAACGGCAACCTGGTCGGGATTCCGCAGACCGGCTCGCCGCTCCCGCAGGAAGCGCTGGAGGAGTTCCGCGTGTACCTCAACCCGTACGACGCCGAGTATTCGCGCGCCGGCTCGTACGTCATCTCGGCCGTGAGCCGCCGTGGCACCGACAAGTGGGAAGGGTCGGCGTTCGGCTTCTTCCAGGGGAAGGATTACATCGCGCGCACCTTCATCCAGCAGCGCAACAATACGCAGCTCCCGAACTACGGGCGCAACCAGTTCGGGCTCAACCTTCGCGGTCCGATTGCCCGCGGCAAGCTGTACTTCGCCGGGAGCTACGAAGGGACGACGACCGACAACTACATCGACGTGGTCCCGACCACCACGGCGGCGGCGTGGAATCAGTACCGCGGCTCGTTCCTCGCGCCGCAGAAGAACCACACGTTCTTCACCAGGCTCACGGCCACGCCGAACAACAAGAGCACGTACGACTTCATGTGGTCGACGCGCATCCTCGATGGCGAGGGGAACTTCGGTGGTCGCTCGTCGCGCGATGCGGGGATCTCGCAGGAGTACCTGATCAACACCGCACAGCTGCGGCACCGCTGGCTCCCGGCGACCAACCTCGTCAACGAGTTCTCGCTCCAGTACGTGCAGTGGGATCACACCGAGGCGCCGCTCTTCCCGGGCCCCACGCGCACCTATCCCGGCATCATCACGGGGACATCCGGCTTCCCGCTCGAGCTGAGCGAGAAGCACTTCCGCCTCGTGAACCGTTCCACGTACAACCTCGACAACTTCAAGGGGAACCACCTCATCAAGTTCGGCGTGGAACTGGCCAAGATCGACGGAAGCCAGTACCTCCCGTCGAACAGTTTCGGCTCGTTCTCGTTCCTGACCGACACCTCGACGCTCCCGAACGCCGCGTCCATCTCGGTCGGGTTCACCGACCCGGCCGGGACCGAGGACGCCCGCGCCAAGGCGACGGGGTACTCCACCGGCTTCTACGTGAACGACGAGTGGCGCCCGGTGGACAACCTCACCGTGAACGTGGGGCTGCGGTATGACGCCGAGCTGAATACGCTCAACAATGACTACACGGTGCCGTGGGCAAGCGACACCCGCCTCACGTCGCGAACGGAGCTCAACGACTACATCAACCGCGGCGACCGCAAGAACGACCTGAACAACTTCTCGCCCCGCATCTCGTTCTCGTGGGATCCGAACCGCAAGAACCAGACGTTCCTGCGCGGCGGCTACGCCATCCTCTTCGATCGCGTCACGTCGTTCATCGGCTTCCAGGAGCGGCTCAACTCCACGTGGCGCTCGTACACCTTCGCCAACCCCGGCACGACCGACCCGAACGTGCTGCGTCAGCGTGTTGCTGCTGGCGGTGCGACGGCGCCGCTGTCGCCCGTGATGGTGAAGAACCTGATGCAGACGCCGGAAAACCGGCAGTTCTCGCTCGGCGTGGGCCACCAGCTCACCGATGCCTTCGGCATCAACGTGGACTACGTGCGCCAGGACATCCGGAACCTCTACGTCCGGCTCAACGCCAACTGGTTCAACCGCACCACCAACGCCCGCGTGCTGAGCCCGGCGTACGGCGACATCATCCTGTGGGACGACTTCGGGAAGGCGAAGTTCGACGGACTCGTGACGCAGGCGACGTACAGCAAGAACGGGCAGCGGCTCAACCTGGCCTACACCCTGGGCTGGTACAAGTCGGAGTTCGACGGGAACCTGGCGGCCGTCTTCCCCGACCGCGCCTCGTACCAGATGCAGTACACGACCGGCGACGAGCGGCATCGCTTCGTCCTGTCGAACATCAACCGGCTCCCGCTCGGCGTGCAGCTGTCGGCCATCACCACCATCGCCTCGCCGCGCCCGTTCGTCGGGATCGTCGGGCGTGACGAGAACAACAACAACGTCACCTTTGATGACTGGCCGAACGGGGTGCGCGTGCAGCGTCCGGAGAGCTCGTGGGAGAACTGGTACAAGACGGTCGACCTGCGCCTGCAGCGCGCGCTGATCCAGCGCGGGTCGCAGAAGATCACCGTCATGGCCGAGGTCTTCAACCTGTTCAACAGCGAGAACATCTCGGCGTACGGCGGGCAGCAGTTCCAGGGGACGACTGCGATCCCGACGTTCGGGCAGTCCACCGGCGCCTTCGCAGCCCGTCAGGCGCAGCTCGGGCTCAAGGTCGAGTTCTAGGCGTCACCCGTCGCGATGAGGCGCCCTCGCGCGCCTCATCGCGTCATGCCTGCTCCGTCGGCGCTCCCTCCCGCGCTCCCTCCATCGACCCCTCCCGACGCTCCGCGAGCCGGGCCTCCAGCGTGCGCGTCATCTGCTCCAGCAGTTGCAGCGCGTGCTCAACGCTCGCCGCCTCCGAGCCGTCCAGGACGCTGGCCGCGGCGCGCTCCACGCTCCCCTCGGATGTTTTCAGGAGCTGCTCTCCCTGGGTCGTGAGGGCGACGAGGACCTGCCGCGCGTCGTTTTCCGAGCGCTGGCGCGAGAGCAACCCACGCCCTTCCAGGCGACGCAGCGCCGCCGACAGCGTCCCGGGATGCACGTGGAGCAATGCGCTCAGCGTCCCGGCCCCAACCGTTCCGAGGTGGCCGACGATGCGCAAGATCATGCGCTGCTGCGCTGTCACGCCCGAGGTGCGGTGCATTGCACTCGACGTGACCTCGAGCGCGTGATTCAAGCTCCACAGCGCCCGCAGGAACTCGAGGACCGGCGGGAGCGGCGGCGCCTCGGGGCGCGGAGTACGAAAGGGCATGAGGTCGAGGAGTGCGTGCGTGAGATGACGACCGGGATCGATCCAAGCGCACCCCGAGTCGATGCGGCGATGCTTCGCGAAGGTGCAGTAGTTCGCTACGGCGCCGCCGACCTGTCCGGCGCCGACCGCCCGACGGGATCGGGCGGCACTGTGTCGTATGCCTCGGTCGCGGCCAGGAGCAGATCCAGCAGCGCGTCCACATCGGACTGGCTCGGGACAAAGTACCGCGCTCGCGACGTATCGCTCGCTCCCACCCGCACCGCCAGCGACGTGTCGTCATCGAGGACGGCGAAGGCGTCCTCGTCCGTTTCCTCGTCACCGATGTAGAAGACCGCGCTCGCCCCACACTCCGCGCGCAGCCGCGCGAGGGCATGCCCCTTCGTCGGGGCGCCGACCGGAACAAGGTTGACGACTTCGATCCCCTCCATGTGGCGCACCCCGTCGCCCAGCCGGCGCACAGCGGCGGCGATCGCCGCCCGTGCCGCCTCCGGTGACGACGCGTGGCGGTAGTGCACCGCCAGCGACGCTCCCTTGTTCTCGATGACGAGCCCAGACAGGTGCCCGACCGCAGCGTGCAATACGGGGAGCCACGCAGCCACCGATTCCCGCGCCGCGGCCATGTATGGCGACGGTTCACTGCCGTGGTTGCCGACGATCGCCGACGTCGGAACGCCGCGCAGCCGCGGCTCGATGTCGGCAAGTGCCCGACCTGTGATGATCGCCACCTGCCGCCTCCGTGCGAGTTCTGTCAGCCGCACGCGTGTCGTCTCGCGCATGGCGGCGTCGGGAGGCGAGGCCACGATGGGCGCCAGCGTTCCGTCGAAATCGAAGGCCAGCAACGCCCCGGGGGCCGCCACGCGCGTGACGTCCCAGCGATGCGGCTCGGTCAACAGGTTCTGGCGTGTCACGTGGTTGCGCTCTCGAAGTCGCTGCTCATCTGGAGCGACCGGCGTGCCCGCTGCCTGAGCTGCGACGCATCGAGCAGCATGCGTCCGGCCCAACGATACACGTTGCGTTCGGCCACGACCGCCCGCATGGCGCGCATGCGCTCGCCCTGCTCCGAGGGAGTCATCTCCACCGCCCGCTCGAGCGCACCACTCGCCTCCTCCAGGTCGTACGGATTGACGATCAGCGCGTCGGGCAGCTCGTGCGCCGCCCCGGCAAACTGGCTCAGCACGAGCACCCCGTGTTCGTCGTCCCGGGCGGCGATGAATTCCTTGCTGACCAGGTTCATCCCGTCGTGCAGGCTGCTGACGTAGCACAGGTGCGCCGCCCGATAGAAGCGATACACGCGATCGGGTTCGTGGTGCTGCCGGAGCAGGATGACCGGCCGGTATGTCTCGGTCCCGAAGCGCTCATTGATGCGCCTGACCCCATCCTCCACTGCGTCGGTGATCTCCTTGTAGCGAGGAATCCGAACACGGCTGGGAGCCGCCAGCTGCACGAAGGTGAAGCGTCCGATCAGGTCCGGACGCCGCTCCAGCAGGCGCTCCACCGCCTCGATGCGCTCCTCGAGTCCCTTCGTATAATCGAGCCGATCCACCCCGACCCCGAGGATGGCGTCGTCGCCGAGCCCCAGCTCGGCGAACACCTCGCGCCGACTCTCGTCGGTCGGCGGGACGGTCTCCAGCGCGCTGATCGGCCACTCGACCGAGATGGGATAGGGACGGACCAGGGTGGCGACGCCACCCTTGACCACCGCCTGCTCCACCCGGTCGATGCGCGATTCGACGAACGTGTCCACGGCCTCGAGAAACTGGTTGCAGTGCCCCTGCGTGTGGAATCCGACGATGCTGGAGCCGAGCAGCCCCTCGAGGAGCTCCTCTCGCCACGGACAGATGCCGAACCGTTCAGCGTTGGGAAACGGGATATGCCAGAACGTGATGATCGTCGCCCGCGGCAGCCGCTGGCGGATCATGCGGGGCGCCAGCGCGAAATGGTAGTCCTGCACAAGGACGATGGGATCGTCCACCGACGCCTCAGCCACCACCGCATCGGCAAAGCGCTCGTTGATCAGCCGATAGTGCGCCCAGTCGGACGCGCGAAAGACCGGGCGCGCGTAGGCGAGATGGCAGAGCGGCCAGAGTCCTTCGTTGGCAAAGCCATAGTAGTAGCCGCTCTCCTCCTCGTCGGTCATCCAGACGCGACGCAGGGTGTAGGAGCCCTCGCCGGGCGGAACAGCCAGGCGGCCGTGGTCGTCACACGTCTCCCGATCGGCCGACCCGCTGCCGTGGGCAATCCAGACGCCCGAGCAGGTCCGCATCACCGGTTCAAGGGCGCTGACCAGCCCACTCGCCGGGTGGCGAACCTCGACCTGGCCGTCGTCGCGACGGTGGTGGATGTAGGGCTCACGATTCGCCACGATGATCAGACCATCCTCCTCGAGCAGGTCCGCCATCGACTGTCGCAGGCGATCCCGCGTCCACCGACCGTCGTGTCCCTCTTCGAGCGCGGCCCTCGCCGCGGCCTGGCGCTGCACGAGCACCCGGACGTCCTCGAGCAACGGCGACGGAGGCACCCCAGGTACTCGTTCTCCCCGCAACGCTCGATTCAGCTCCCGAAGCCACCCCGAGGAGGTCATTCGGGCGGAGAGCACGGTCAGGACTACGATCAAACCGGTCAGCAACCCCAGAATTCCGAGGGCCCAGAGCCCGGCAAGTCGTTCCCGCTCCAGCACATGCGCGTAATCCTGCGCGACCACGAGCCGGATGCGCCCCCCCTGAGCGGTTGTGTCGGTGAGCGAAACCCAGGACACGTGCATCGGCGCCAGCCCATCCTCGGGCAGGACGACGAGCGAGCGCAGCTCGCCGCTCCCACCATCACGCGGGCCTGTCGCTCCGCAGCGCATCGCAATCGCCGGAAATGCCACCGTGCTGGCGATCGGCGTCGAGTCCGACGTGCAGAGCGCCGCCGCGAGCACGCGATCGTCGCGCACGATATCGCGCAGCACCCGAGCGACCTGCGCACGGTCGCCACGCGATTCTGCGTCGACGAGGAGCTCGCGGGCGCTGGAACCGGCAAGCCGAGCCCGCATGGTCAGTTCGGATGTATTCCAGGCTCGGACCGCTCGTGATGCCGCTAACCCCGCCACGACGGCAAGGAGGAGAATGGCAATGATCGGTGGCAGTGTGAGTCGCAGTGCGTTGCGTACAGGGCGCATAACCTTAAGATTAACTTGGATATCCAACTAAACCAAACTCGTCTATAAATGCCTTCTGTGAACCTCGAAAAGATCGGTCTCATCGGGAACTGCCAGTTCTCCGCGCTCGTCGGCGCCGACGGCGAGGTGACGTGGTGCTGCCTCCCGCGATTCGACTCGCCACCGCTGTTCGGTTCGCTTCTCGACCCCGATGCGGGGAGCTTTCTCATCGCGCCGGCCGACGGCAGCGAGGGGACGCAGCGCTACCTCGAGAACACGAACGTCCTCGAAACACGATTCTCCGGCCCCGACGGGAGCTTTCGTGTGCTCGACTTCGCGCCTCGATTCACGGTCCACGAGCGCGGATTTCGTCCTACCAAGTTGGTCCGTATTGTCGAGCCGCTGGAAGGCACGCCGCGCGTGCGCGTGGTGTGCAACCCCATTCGGGGATGGGAAAAGACCCGTCCGGAGCTCGAATACGGATCCAACCATATCAACTTCCTTGGCTATCCCACGACGGTTCGCCTCACCACCGACATCCCGATCTCCTACATCGGCGGCCCCGCCTTCGCCCTCAGCCAGAAGCGTCACCTGGTCCTCTCCTGGGGTGCCCCGGTCGAGGAGCCGCTGCAACCGCTATGCGACCGTTTCCTCGACTCGACCGTGGCCTATTGGGTGCGATGGGTGAAACACTGCGACATCCCGACGCTCTTCCAAAAGGAAGTGATTCGCTCGGCGCTAGCCCTCAAACTGCACTGCTTTGAGGATACTGGCGCTATTGTGGCGTCCATGACGACGTCCATCCCGGAATCGCTGGGAAGCGGCCGAACCTGGGACTACCGGTATTGCTGGCTGCGCGATGCCTACTATGTGCTGGCCGCCTTCGAACTCCTGGGTCACTTCGAGGAACGTGAGCAGTTTCTTCATTTCATCCTGACCGTCGCGTCGTCGGCCGCCGATCTCGACCTCGCTCCGCTGTATCGGGTCGATGCCACACTCGACCTGGGCGAGTCGGAGCTACCGCATTGGGCCGGATACGAGGGGAGCGGACCGGTTCGAAAGGGAAACGCCGCCGCCGAACAGGTGCAGCACGACATATACGGTGAGCTGGTGCTTTCGCTCGCCCCGCTCTTCATGGACGAGCGCTTTCGGACCGACCAGACGCCGGCCACGCTGTCGCTCCTCACGCGCCTGGCTCGTAAGGCAATCGCGGTCGCCGGACTCCCCGATGCGGGCATCTGGGAATATCGGGCGGAAACATCGGCGACCCAGACCTTCAGCGTCCTGATGTCGTGGGCGGCGGCAGATCGCATGCGCGCGGTCGCCGAGCGCCATGCGCCCGAGCTGGTGGCAGAATTCGGGGAGGCAGCGGATCGGCTGCGGGACGAGATTCTGGAACGCGCCTGGAATCCCGAGCGCGGGTCGTTCACCTCGTCCTACGACGGCGCCGACCTGGACGCCGCGATGCTGCACGTCGTGACGCTGCGCCTGCTCGCTCCCGACGATCCGCGAGCGGCCTCAACCGTCGACACGCTGCGCGCCACGCTCGAGGATAGCGGTTGGATGTACCGATATCGGGCCGAGGATGACTTCGGGACTCCGGCGATTCCCTTCGTGATCTGCACCTTCTGGCTCGTCGAGGCGCTCGCGCGCATCGGGCGTGTCGAGGAGTCGCGCGATCTCCTGACCCGCGTGCAGGCCAAGTTGCCAGCGCTGGGACTCATGTCAGAGGACTACGATCCGGCGGAGGGGCGATTCTGGGGGAACTTCCCGCAGGCCTACTCGCACGTCGGCATGATCCGGGCTGCATTTGCGGCCTCGCCGGCCTGGCACGAGGTGCTGTAGAGCATCACCGCGCGGTCGTGCGCTGGACACGATGGACTGGTGGGACGCGGCCGCGACTGCGGGTCGTCGTCCCCTACCCTTCGTCGTAGTGCGGGCGGGCGGCGGCGTAGG
Source organism: Gemmatimonadota bacterium (assembly GCA_016704465.1). GTDB lineage: Bacteria > Gemmatimonadota > Gemmatimonadetes > Gemmatimonadales > Gemmatimonadaceae > SCN-70-22. Next base: position 882,223 of record JADJAD010000001.1, read on the forward strand.
CGCCCCCATCGACCACCCGGCGATAGCCAAGTCCGCGCAGTATGTCGGCCGCGCTTGCCGACCGCGCCCCGCTCGCGCAGACCAGCAGGATCGCCGAGTCTGGTGTCAGGTCGCGGCGTTCGGACATGGCGTGCTCGAGACCGCCGAGCGGGATGCACTCCGAGCCAGGCAGGTGACCAAAGAAGTACTCCACGCGCGATCGCACATCGATCACCGCATCAATCCGCGAGTTCCGGTACGTCGCCATCTGCCGTCTTCTCCTCGTGCCTGGGTCTCCCCGGGTATCCGACGCCGGGGACAAGGGTGCCTACGAACGGGTAGGAGATTATCCTCTTGCGGGCCATTAATCAACTACATAGTAATGTAGCCATATTGAAAGTTCATTCTTTCGTTGCGGATATTCCCCAGGGCGCGGCGGCGTAGCGCCACATAGGAGGCCAGCCATGAGTCGCACCGTGATCCTTGGTGCAGGGATTTCCGGCCATACGGCCGCCACCCGGCTCCGCCAGCGTCTCGGGGCGGAGCACGAGGTGCTCGTCGTCACACCGAACGCGCGCTGGAACTGGATCCCCAGCAACATCTGGGTGGGTGTCGGGCGCATGTCGACCGACGATGTCACCTTCGCACTCGCCCCTGTGTACCGGAAGCTCGGCATCACGTTCGTGCAGGCGAAGGGGACGGAGGTCCATCCCGAAGGCGATGCCGATGGCGCTGGGCCATACGTGACGGTCGAGCACACGTCGAGCGAACGCAGCGGTGAGGTGGAGCGCGTCCCGTACGACTACCTCGTGAATGCCACCGGTCCGCGCCTCAACTTCGGTGCTGTTCCCGGGCTCGGCCCGACGGGGCACTCGCTGTCGGTGTGCACCGCATCGCACGCCGCCGAGACCGCCACGGCGCTCGAGCTGGTGATTGCGAAGATGGAAGCGGGGGAGCATCAAGTGCTGGTGATCGGCACGAGTCACGGCACCTGCACGTGCGAAGGGGCGGCGTTCGAGTACGTCTTCAACGTCGAGCACGAGATCCGCCAGCGGGGCCTGCGCCACATGGCCGACATCGTCTACCTCTCCAACGAGCACGAGCTGGGCGACTTCGGCGTGGCGGGGCTGCACATGGAGGTCGGCGGGTTCGTGACCGCCAGCAAGTCGTGGGCGGAGTCGCTGTACGTGGAGCGGGGGATCCGCTGGATCCTGCGGGCGCACGTGGAGCGAGTGGAGGCGGGCGAGGTCTTCTATGAGACGCTCGACGGCGCACGCCATTCCCTCCGGTTCGACTTCGCCATGCTCCTGCCGCCATTCACCGGCGTGGGGCTCTCGGCGTACGACCGCGCCGGCAACGACACCACGGCCGAGTTGTTCGCCCCGAACGGATTCATGCGCGTCGATGCGGACTATACCGCGAAGCCCTTCGAGGAGTGGGTGCCCGGGGACTGGCCGTCGACGTACCAGTCGCCCCGCTTCGACAACATCTTCGCGGTAGGGATCGCCTTTGCCCCGCCCCATCCGATCTCGAAAGTGTTCAAGAGCCCCAACGGCACGGTGATCTCGCCTGCGCCGCCGCGCACTGGTATGCCGAGCGGGATCATGGGGCGCGTGGTGGCGAACACCATCGCCGACCGGATCACGAACGGCAAGTCGGCGCCCGCGCACCGGGCGTCGATGGCAACCATGGGTGCCGCGTGCATCGCCTCGGCCGGGGCGGGGATGCGCTCGGGGTCGGCGGCGGCGATGACGATGTACCCAATCGTGCCGGACTACGTCCGCTACCCCGGGACCGGACGCGACCTCCGGTACACCTTCGGGGAGATCGGGCTCGGTGCGCACTGGATCAAGCGCCTGCTGCATCACGCCTTCCTGTGGAAGGCGAAGGGGAAAGTGGGGTGGCAGTTCATCCCGGAGTAGCCCGCTGGAGGGGTGCCACCGCGCGTCGGTAACCGCCCGTCACCCGACGGAGACGACTGTCACCACGTGCTTCCCTGTCATCACGCCGGAGCCAGACGACCATGCCGAACGAACTGAACAGCGCACTGCCGAGCGTACCCGCACCGTACAGCGAGGCGTCCTTCATTCCTGTGGCCACTCCGCGCACCCGCGCCCTGCGCTCGTTCCTCCCGTGGCAGCTATGGCGCTTCGTGGTGATCAACCTGCGCATGCTGCGCATGATCGCGAAGTCGCACGAGTGAACGCACTGGCGTGATCGGACTGGAGTGAACGCAGACGCCCCGCGGGACCGAAGTCCTCGCGGGGCGTGCTGCGCGCACGCGATGTGCGCGTCGGCCTGACTCGCCCGCGTTACATCTCCTTCGCCAGGTCGCCGCAGGCGACGATCTTCCCCATGTTGCCAGCCGACTCGTGGATGTTGACGTAGTAGCTCCCGGTGTCGGGCGCGGCGACCGTCAACGTCGCCTTGGACATTCCGTGCCCGCTCCCGTCCATCGCGATCGGGGTGTACGACCGCCCGCCGCCGAAGACTCCGCCTCCCTTCTCACAGCTCCCCATGTGGATGTGCCAGGGGCGAGTCACTCCCGCCTCGTCGCCCAGGATCATCACGTTCACCTCGGTCCCATCGCCCGCGGGGGCCATGGTCGCGGTTCCGGTAACCTTGCTGCCGTCCTTGCCGGCGACAGCTCCTTTCCACGATGCCACGGACGAGAGTGCCAAGCCGACGGACGTGACCGTGACGAGCGCGATTCCGGCGGCGATGAATGCGGTGCGACGCATGAGTTTCTCCAGAGGGGGTATGGGGACATGATGCCCAAACGCCGCGCGACGCGCTACACGCCATCTCACAATTTGGCGACTCCGGCCGGTGCGGGCGCCGGCACGCCGGCGACAGCTCGGCAGACTGCGCGGCAGACTGGCCGCTAGAACCCCGACTTCACTCCCAGCAGGATCTGGGCGTCGTTGTTGCTCTGCGCCCCGCGTCCGCGCGCCGCGCTGTCGTACTGCGACAGGTACGAGATCGTGATGCTGGTGGACTGTCGGACGGCGAAGCTCAGCTCCGAAGCGGAGTTGACCGTGTAGATCTGCAGGTCGCTCACCCTCGGCTGCCAGAAGGTGGTATGCGAGAGCTTGAGGCGAGCGTCGAACTGGTGGCGAAAGCGAGCGCGTCCGGACCATCGTGCCGCCGTGATGGTGTTGGAATCGGGCGAGAGCCGGCTGGGGCGCAGGCGTTCGGCAAGCATGGCGACCGAGATGTTGGCTTCGGTGGCGGCGTTCTTCAGCAGCACCGCCTTGCCTCCGATCCCCACCCCGATTCGATCGAGCACGCGCTTCTCGTAGCTCGCTTCGTAGTTGGCGAACAGAAAGGGCGAGACATCGGCGTACGGGCGGTAGTCGAGCGACAGCGCGCCGAGCCAGGTGCGGCGCGTGACCGTGCGCGGGAGTGAGTCGCGCGCGGCGTCGGCATAGCCGAAGCTGAGCGAGCCACCGAACTGCATGGTGCTGTCGGCACGCCCGAGTTCGACCTTCGAGAAGAGGGCGCGCTGGTCGGTGTTGCCCTGAAAGAGCGACGCGGCGGCCTCGATGCCGCCGGACCAGGGCCTGGGTGGCGCCTTGGCCTGGGCTGTGGCGACGGAGGGAGCGACCGTGGCGGCAACGGCGAGCACGACCGCCAACGGGGAGAAAACGAACCGCATGAACATCCCCGGTGGACAGGGGGAGAAGTGGCGACGCGCCCCGGGGACCGGGGCGCGTCGCAACGAGCATGTGATGCAATGTCAACGATTTACGGGTGTCACGCAATCGGCTTGAGCAGCGCGCTCATCTTCGCGTTGAAGGCGGGGAGTTCCTTGTCGAGCAGGAGTTGGAAGGCGGCCTTGGCGCGCGCGAGGTCGGCCTCGAGTTCCCGCAGGGTCTGCATCGACGAGTCGGTGGGACGCCAGTCGGCCCCGCCGGCCACGTCGCCGGCACCGCTCCCGACCTCTCCCGCCAGCCACAACAAAGAGAGATAGGTACGGTACGTCTCGACGAACCACTTGTCGTCCGAGTGCAGGTCGTGGCGCGACAGCAGGATGAGCTCGACGTCGAGCATCTTGCGGTCCATCTCCTTGAGCGCCTTGACCGCCTCGGCGTTCCCGGCGTTGGCCTTGACCTGGTCCTCGATGTTCTTGCGCAGCACCTCGAGGCGATTCACGATCTCGGCCGTCTCGGTCAACCGGTCGCGCACCCGCACCTGCGCCGCGGTCGATTCCACCAGGTCGGTGTCGGCGGTGGTGAGGTCCGTCGCCTTGAGCACGGTCAGTGACTGGGTGAACGTGCGCCCGCCGGCCGTCAGCCGCACGCTGTACGTGCCCGGCGAGCCGAGTGGGCCCTGACTCTGCGGCTGCTGGATTCCCCAGTGGGCGATGGGGCGCGTGTCTTTCCCCTTGTAGACCGGTTCATCCCAGATGTAGGGGTTGTCGGGGGGGAGCGTGCGCAGCGCCACCGGGACAGCGAGATCGTAACGCAGGTTCCACACCACTCGATTGATGCCGACGCGCGGACGCACGGCCAGGCGCCGGGCCAGGCGACCGGCGGCATCGGTGACCTCGAGCGTTACCTCGGACGTGTCGGCGGCGCGGAACGTCAGGTCGACGCGCCCCTCACGCGCCCGGCGGATGCCGGGGCGCGGGGCGAAGAGCGAGGCGCCGGCAGCCGCAACGCCTCCTTCCTGCAGCGCCTTGAGGTCGCGCAGCACCCACAATCCGCGTCCGTATGTGGAGACGACTGCGTCGTTCCAGCCCGCAGGGATCTCGATCCAGGTGACCGGGGCGGCGGGGAGGCCCTGCTGGTGCTGCACCCAGTGCGCCCCATCGTCCATCGAGTAGTAGAATCCGTGCCCGGACCCCGCCAGCAGCATCCCCTTGCGTTCGGGGTGCTCGGCGACGCTCAGCAGGTAGTCCAGCGGATGCGTGGACGGCAGGTCGCCGACGATGCTCTTCCAGGTCTTGCCGTAGTCGCTGGTCTTGTAGAGGTAGGGGCGTCGGTCATCGTTGGTGTGCAGGTCTACCACCATGTAGGCGGTGGCTGCGTCGTGCGGCGACGGCTGGATTGCTCGCACGGTCCCCCACGTCGGCAGCCCGGTCACGTTCTTCGTGAGGTCGGTCCACTGCCCGCCGCCATTGCGGGTCACCCAGACCTTTCCGTCGTTTGTCCCGGCCCAGATGAGCCCGCGCTCGACCTTGGACGGCGCGATCGCGAAGACCACTTCGCCGTAGAACTGGCCGAGGTTGTCGCCGATCACCCCGCCCGATGGCTTCACCTTCGAGGGATCCTGCGTGGACAGGTCGGGCGAGATGACGTCCCAGCTCTGCCCGTTGTTGCTGGTGCGGAAGATGACCTGGCAGCCGTAGTAGACCGTCTTCGTATCGAAGGGATCGATGGCGAGGGGGGCGGTCCAGTGACAGCGGTACTTGAGGTCGTCCGGGGGCGAGTCGAGCGTGATGCGATACGGCTGCACCGAGCGCGCCGTCCCCGTCTTGTGGTTGTAGCGGGTGACCTTGTTGCCATAGCACGAGGCCCAGATGATGTCCGGCTCGTTCGGGTCGGGGATGGTGAAGCCCGATTCGCACCCGCCGATGCCGTGGTCCCACTCGAAGATCCGCTCGGGTGACTGGCCATAGGCGAGCGGACCACCGGCCCCCATGCCCGGGGTGCCGCGCTCGACCCCGTCGCTCGGACCGCGCATGGTCCCGTTGTCCTGCCGGTTGCTGTACACGCGGTAGGGAATCTCCTTGTCCACCGCCACGTGGTACATCTGCCCGTTGTTGAGCACCACGCGCCGCCGCTGCTTCATGTGCGTCGTGGTGATGGTGAAGCCCACGTCGTCGGTCAGCCCGAAGTGGTCCGGGTTGCTGGGGGAGATCCAGATGTCGTGTGTGTCGCCTCCCCAGCGCGAGTCGGTGAACGTCTTGCCGCCGTCCATGGAGGTCCAGAACGACGAGTTGGCGACGTACACCTCATCCTCGTTGCCGCTGTTCACCGCCAGGTGCAGGTAGTAGCCGGCGCGTCCGATCAGGGCGCGCTGCCAGCTCACCACGTTCCAGGTGGCGCCAGCGTCGTCGGAGCGCCACAGCGACCCCTGGTCGAGCGTCTGGATGAGGGCGAAGATGCGGTTGGAGTTCGTGGGGGCGATGGCCACGCCGATCTTCCCGATCGGGGCCTTGGGGAGCCCGACGTGCTCAACCTTCTTCCAGGTGTCGCCGCCGTTGCGGGTCGTCCAGATCCCGCTTCCCGGACCTCCGCTGGTCATCCCCCACGGCTTCATGACGACCTGCCACATCCCGACGACGAGAACGTTGGGATCCTTCGCGTCCATGGCGATGTCGGAGCAGCCGGTGTTTTGGTCGACGAAGGCGGATCGCTTCCAGGTCGCACCGCCGTCGGTGGTCTTGTACACCCCGCGCTCGTCCTGCGGCCCGGTGGTGCGCCCGAGGGCGCAGACGTAGACGACGTTGGCGTCCGTCGGGTGCACGAGGATGCGGGCGATGCGACCGGTCTCGCGCAGTCCCATGTTGCGCCACGTCGCGCCGGAGTCGGTGGACTTGTAGACCCCGTCGCCGGTGATGTCGGACTCGCGAATGGCCCACGCCTCGCCGGTCCCGGCCCACACAGTCGCCTTGTCGCTCGGCGCCACGGCAAGCGCACCGATGGCCTGCACCGGCTGGTCATCGAAGATGGGGCGCCAGTTGGCACCGCCGTCGGTCGTCTTCCAGATGCCGCCTGATGCGGAGCCGGCGTACCAGATGGCCGTATCACCCTCGACCCCGGCCAGCGAGGCGAATCGTCCACCGGTGGCGGGGCCGAGGAACTCGAAGCCGTAGGGGCGCCCGGCGATCGGGGCGTTAGGATCGGCCGGCGCGCCGCGCTGGGCCGCCGCCGGGGCGGCGAACAGCGGCAGCGTGGCGATGACCGCGAGTCCGGCGACGATGCGCCGGACGGACGACGACGAACGAAACGAAGGATGCATGGCGACGAGGTGGCGTAGGGCGTGTGGGACGTGTGGCCTGCGGAGGGATTCGGGGTCGGGACAGGGACGCTATGGCTGCCCGCGCGGGAGCGGAATCGTGCAGCAGGGCGCGAACGAAGCAGTGCCGCGCGTCTCGTAGCATACGCCCTGGCGCCCTGTCTCGCTGCCGAGCCCGCACATTGCCGGGGTGTTCTCCGATCCCTCGGCGCGCCGTAGCTTTGCGACGACGAGGCTGGGGCCTCTTCACCGGACACTTCCCAGGAGCAACGCGTGCGCCACTCCCTCCTCCTCGCGACCGTCATCGTCGTCGGCGTCGCCTGCACGACCCAGACGGCGGCCCCCCCATCGGCCGACGGATCTGCCGGTGCCCCCGCGGCGGCGGCCTATTTCGACACCACCGGTCGGAGCGACATCCTCGGCGGCGGGGCGCGGCTGATCCCGATCTCGACGCCGAAGGGGACGTTCAACGTCTGGACGAAGCGAGTCGGCAACAACCCGACCATCAAGCTTCTCCTGCTGCACGGCGGACCCGGGATGACGCACGAGTATTTCGAGGCCGCCGATTCGTACTTCCCCGGCGCGAGCATCGAGTACTACTACTACGATCAGTTAGGCTCACACTACTCCGACCAGCCGAAGGACTCGTCGCTGTGGAATACCGAGCGATTCGTCGAGGAGGTCGAGCAAGTCCGGCAGGCGCTGGGACTCGACCAGGAAAATTTCTACCTGCTGGGGTCGTCGTGGGGCGGAATCCTGGCGATGGAGTACGCGCTCAAGTACCAGCATCACCTGAGGGGGCTGATCATCTCCAACATGATGGCGAGCATTCCTGCGTACAACGAATACGCGCAACAGACGCTCATGCCGGCGATGGACCCGACGGTGCTCGCCGAGGTGAAGGCGCTGGAGGCAAGGAAGGACTACGGGAATCCGCGCTACATGGAGCTGCTCATCCCCAACCACTACCAGCTGCACGTGCTCCGCATGCCGCCAGAGCAGTGGCCCGACCCCGTACAGCGCGCCTTCAAGCACGTCAACAACGACGTCTACATCCCGATGCAGGGACCGAGCGAGCTGGGGGCAAGCGGAAAGCTGGCGCAGTGGGACCGGACGGCCGACCTGTCGAAGATCACCGTGCCGACCCTGATGATCGGCGCCGCGCACGACACCATGGATCCCAAGCACATGGAGTGGATGTCGACGCAGGTGAAGCGCGGGCGCTACCTGCACTGCCCGAACGGCAGCCACCTGGCGATGTACGACGACCCGACGACGTACTTCACCGGGGTCATCAAGTTCCTGAAGGACGTGGACGGCGGGCGGTTCTGATCCGTGCGGGTGTGATGGTAAGGACGCTGCTGGCTGCCTGCGCGCTCTGGGTCTCGACCGCGCCGGCACAAGCCGTCGACTCAACGGTTGCCGTTGTCATGCGCGATGGTGTGGTGCTGCGCGCCATCGTGCTGCGCCCGGCGGCTGCGGGGCGGTTCCCGACGCTCGTCTATCGCACGCCGTACGGCGCGGAGTCCGCGCTGCGCGACTACTCCACCTTTCACGCAGCGGTTGCACGCGGTTACGCCGTCGTGTTGCAGGACGTCCGAGGGCGGTACCGCTCAGATGGCGACTTTCTTCCATACCGCCAGGAAGGGGTCGACGGATTCGACACGATCGAGTGGGCGGCGGCGCAGCCGTGGTCCACCGGCGAGGTGGGGACGTTCGGCCTGTCGTATCCCGGCGCGGTGCAGTGGCTGGCCGCGATGGAGAACCCTCCGCACCTCAAGGCCATGGTCCCGGCGATGACCTTTTCGCGCCCGGACAACTTCTGGTACTCGGGCGGGGCGCTCGACTTGTCGTGGCTTTCGTGGATCTGGTTCAACATTGCCCCGGACGAGCGGCGACGGCGCGACCTGCCGGGCCCGCGCACGCGGCGCGACGCGGCGGCGGCGTGGGACTCGTTAGATCCGCGCCTCGTGGCGCGCCGCCCGGCGCGCGATGTGCCCGAGATCCTCGCGGTGGCGCCGTGGTATCGCGAGTGGATGGACCACGCACCTGGCGATCCGTGGTGGCGCTGGGCCGACTTGCGAGGGCGGTACGGGCGCACGAGTGCCGCCGTGCTCAACATCAGCGGCTGGCACGACGAAGCCTACGGGCCCGAGGGGGCGACCACGAACTTCCTCGGGCTGCTCGAGGCACGCCGCGATGCGGATGATGCGCGTGCCTTCCTCATCCTCGGGCCGTGGCAGCACGGGGTGGGGGCGATCGACAACCGCAGCGACTCGGCGCGCGCGGGGGAGCGTTTCTTCGGGCGCACGGCAGGACTCAACTACGACTCGCTGGTGCTGCGCTTCATGGATCGCTACGTGCGCGGCATGTCCAATGGGCTGGACGCAGAGCCGCGGGTGCGGGCCTTCGTCATGGGCGAGAACCGGTGGCGCACGGCGAACCAGTGGCCGGTGCCCGGCACTGATGTGCGCACGTTCGCCCTCTCCGCCCCCGCGCCGGCTGCGGCGCGCTCCACGGCCCGTGTCGCACCGCGCCGAGGCACGTTAGGCGCGCGCACGACCACGGTTCGCACCTGGTCGCTGGTGAGTGACCCGTCGCGGCCGATCGTCGATCCGTTCGACGCCTCCTACGGTGCCCACGACTTTCGCGCGCTCGCCGACCACGCCGAGACACTGGCATTCGACAGCGCTCCATTCGAGCGCGATACGCGGGTGCTGGGGCGCATCGTCGTGCGGCTGGCGGTGAGGCTCGACGTGGTCGACTCCACGGCACCGCCGCCGCGGGATGCGGACGTCTACGTGCGCCTGTTCGACGTTGCGCCGGACGGAACGGCGTGGAACCTGATGAGCCCAGGGCTCGAACTGACCCGGCTCAGCGTTGCGCGCGGTGGGCGCATGCTTGCGCCGGGCGAAGTCGCCGAGGTGAACATCGGACACCATCTGACCGGCAACCTCTTTCGTGCCGGACATCGCCTGCGCGCGGTGGTGCTGCCGAGTTTCCATCCGCACTTCGGCCTCAACCCGCAGACGGGCGCGCGGGAGACCGACGCGGGATCGGTGCGTCGCGCACGCATCACCGTGCTCACGGGCGGGGCCCATCGCTCGGAGATCGAGGTGCCGGTGGTGGCGGGCGAGCGCTGACCGGCTCGGCACGAGACGCACAGTTTCCTTTACTGCCCGCAGCTGCGGACCCGGACGACGACGCCAGGGCACAGCAGTGATCCACCGCGCAGCATAAGGATGACGCGCGGCTTCGACGTGCCCAGCCTCGTGCCGGGGTGCACACAAGTCCGCCCCCCTCCCCTTGCGCACTCGGCGCCGCCGAGCCGACACTATGGGCATGCCCGCGCACGACGCCACGTACTACACGGTGGACGAGGTCCTGGCCTTCCCCAACGACGGCCAGAAGTACGAGCTGGCGTATGGCAAGCTGCTCGTGAGCCCGTCGCCGCTCTTCCGGCACCAGCGCATCGTCATGCGACTGGCATATGCGCTGATAGCGTATTGCGAGCGCTTCGGGGTCGGCCAGGTGTTCAACGTGGAGGCCGACCTCACTTGGGGGCGTCAGGACGTGCTCACGCAGCCGGATGTGTTCGTGATCGGCGCCGAGGACAGCGCCGTGCGTGCCTGGGCAGACGTGCGGCGGGTTTCGCTTATCGCCGAGGTGCTCAGCCCGTCGTCGCGCACACACGACCGGTTCGATAAGCGACGGGTGTTCCAGGATCGCGCAGTCGGCCTGTACTGGATCATCGATCCGGTGGAACGAAGCGCGGAAGTGTGGACGCCGCAGGCGCAGTTCCCCGTGCGGGAACATGAGTCACTGACGTGGACCCCGGCTGGGGTGACGGAGCCATTTTCCGTGTCGTTGGGGGAGTTGCTGGCGGACTAGCGAGGAGCGGGCGCAGTGGAGCCGCGCATCACCGTCCCGCGGGGCGTGTGAGCAGGTTGGCCAGGATGCGGTACGCGCCAGGGACTGCGTACGGCAGCTGCCGGTGCAGTGCGAGGGCCACGTAGCTCCAGCGCCCTTCGCCTACTGTCGCCGTGACCCACACGCCGGCCTGCGGCGCCTGCCCCGCGTCGTTCGACTCGACCAGCGAGACGTACTCGGGTGCGAGCTGCGTGAGGAACTTGGAGCCGCGCTGTTCGATCCACCCATCGAAGTCGCGCGCGGTGATGCGATTCGGCGTCGTCATCAGCGGGTGCTCCGGCGCCAGCAGGCGGACCTCGGCGTCTTCCTCCGTCGTCTCCTCCGGGTTGCCAGGAAGTTCGGCCGCGAATGGCGCCATCGTCGCCGGGCGAAACTCGGGCGTCTGGTAGAGCACGACGACGATTCCACCCTGGCGCACGTAGGCAACCACCAACGGCGTCGCCGCGGAAAGCTCGGGACGCACCGCATACGCCCGCGTCCCGATGACCAGCGCGTCGAACCGTGCGAAGTCGCCCGCCGACACGGCCGCAGCATCGAGCAGCGTCACGGTGGCGCCGAGTTGCGTGATGGCGTCGGGCACCAGGTCGCCCACACCCATGACGTACGCAATCCGCAATCCAGCCGCGATCGACACGGGAATGCGGCGGTAGAGTGCGGTCGGCGCTGCATACAGGTAGGCGGTTTCCAGTTCACGCTGCTGGATGCGTGACACGTCGTCCCGCCATTCGCGCCCACGCACCTGCGCGTATGCCGTGAGCGCCAGCGAATCGACGCCGCTGGCGAGCGTGACATCGAACGTGACCGTCACGCGCGCGCCTAACGACACACGGACGGACTGGGGCGGCAACGCGCCCCCGCCTCCCGCCTGTTCGAGGCCGACCATCGCCTCCACAGTCGATGGATCATTCCCCATCACCTCCACCGACACCTGGCGTCGCACGAGACCGGTGTCGGGAATCACGCCCACCGACGGCACGACGCGGAGTGACACGGGAGGGAGGACCACCAGCCGGGGAAACGCGACCCCTTCCGGTTCATCGGACCTTCGATACCGCACCACGCGCTCGACCGCGATCGCTTCACCGCCGACGCGCACGGTTGCGCGCACTCGTACGGGCGCGTCTGCGTGCGAGTTGCCCGCGTCGTGGTCGCCACGCCACCGATAGCGGTGCTCGGCGAAACGCTCGCGAAAGAACGGCGGTCGGGTCGGCTCGGCCGATGCGGGGACGGTGAGCGTGATCGCCCCGCGCCACGGCGTGCCGGCGGCGAGCGGCGCGCGTGGCGTCGTCGCGGGCGGTGCCGTCCATCCGACAGGCACGACGAGGGCGATGTCGTCCACGGTCACCGGCACCGGCGACTCCTGCGAGACCGCCAGCTGCACCGGCATCGCCTCGCCCGGCACCGCCGGACGCCCGTCGCCACGCGGCTCGCCCGCGAGCGCCGAGACCTGGAGGGCGAGCGCTGCAACGATCGCGCGCTCGAACTGGCGCCCCTTGATCGCGAGCAGCTGCCCGGCATGCGGCGCCTCTCGTCCCGTCGTCGCGCCCGCGGCACGAATCGCGCGCAGTCCTGTCAGGAGCAAAGGCACCACCTTCCACGGGGCCGCGGCCGACATCGACGCGAGCGCCTGACGCGAGGCCTCGTCCGCGGCGCGCAACCTTGCCCGCGCCCCGGCCGGCTCGGGCTCGCCGACCAGTGTGAAGACGGCGGGCAGCGACGTGTCGAGCCCGGCGAACACATCATCGGGCGTCGTGACGCGGGGACCAGCGAGCTGCTGCAAGCGCTGCGGTGCCGGCCCTGATGCGACCGCGGCCCGCCCCGCGGTCTGGGAACGCTGGCGCGAGAGCCCCGCTCCCCCGAACGACTGGTACGATTCGCCCAGCCACGGATCGTACCGGCCCGCGTCGAGCGAGTAGTCGGCCGGCACGTCCGGCGGCAGGTTCGCGCGCAGGAGTCGCTGCACGCGCCACGGCCGCAGCCCGTCACCCGTCAGCTGCTCCGGAAATCGCGTGGAGTCGGCGGCGGCAGCCACGGCTAGCGGCGCGAGTACGCCCGCCAGTTGATGGTGCCCATGCCCGTCGCGCGCGCCGCCGTACCACCGGCTGATCACGACCAGCGGCTGGCTCTCGCGGATGCTGCGCACCATGTCGCCCAGGACCGCCGTGGTGTCCCAACTGCGCGCCGCTTCGGCCATGGTCTTGGAGAAGCCATAGTCCACGGCGGCCGTGAAGTACTGGTCATCGAGGCCGTAGTAGTGGCCGGCCAGGCGCAGCTCCTCGGTGCGCAGCAGCCCAAGGGCGTCGAAGAGTTCGCTCCCCACGGCGTTGGCGCCGGCCTCGCCGCGGTTCAGCGTCAGCAGCGCCGTCCGCGTCCCCGTCCCCCGGGCGAGCAGTGTCAGGAGTCCCGCCTGCTCATCGTCGGGATGGGCCGTCACCTGCATCGCGCTGGCGGTGGTGCGAAGCTCGAGCAGGCGTTGGTGCAACCCGGCGGCGCCACGATCGATCGAGAGGGCGCCGCCAAAGGCGTCGTGCGGATCGTGCTGCAGGACCCGGGCTCCCTGGCCGTGAAGGAGCAGCGGCGAACACGCCAGCAGGAAGCTCGCCGCCACGAATCCCGCCAGATCGACGTGCAGTCGCTGCACGCACCACGCGCGCGGTGCGCGACGCGATGACCGTTTCCGGGATGTTCGAGCGCCGCAGACACTCACGGACGATAGCCTGGCCCGCGAATGACTCGCCCCGACCTGACGCCGGTGTAGCGCCCCTCATTCAGCACCACACCACCGTTCACGATGACATATCGGATCCCGTCGGACACGAGCGTCGGCTCGGCGAACGTGGACCGGTCGCGCACCGTCGCCGGGTCGAACACCACCACGTCCGCCGCCAGCCCGGGCGAGAGCCGTCCACGATCGAAGGCAAGGATCTCGTTGGCGGCCACTGCCGTCATGCGATGGATCATCCCTTCGAGCGACAGCACGCCGAGCTCACGCACGTATCGCGACAGCAGTCGAGGAAACGATCCGTAGCCACGCGGATGTCCTCGGCGCTCGTCGGGCATCATCGGTCCTGCGTCGGTGTCGAACGACGTGAACTCCTCCCGCATCGCCTTGATCTTGTTCGCCTCCGACATGGTCTGTGGCATGGCCGATGCCCCCGTGGGCGCAAGCTCGAAGAAGACGTCCCACGCATCCTTCCCTGCTGCCCGCGCGATCTCGCCGACGCTCATTCCCGACGAGCTGGCGTACGGCGCCGAGAGCCCGGTGACGATGATCCGGTTCCAGTCCCTGCCGGCGTGCGCGTACCAATTCTCCCAACCGCCGAGTGACTCCATCTCCTGCCGCATCTCCCGCCGCACGGCCGGATCCCCAAGCTTCCGCAGCAGCTCGGCTTCCCCATTGACCGCATGGCGCGGGTGCAGCAGCGCCCGGATCCCGAGTCCGTTGTTGATGTACGGATAGATGTCGACGCCGACCTGCTGCCCGCCGGCCCGCGCCGCCTTCACGCGGGCGAGGGCGAGGTCCATCTTGCCCCAATTGCCCTGTCCGGCGGTCTTGAGGTGGAAGATGTGCACCGGCGTCCCGGCCGCCGCACCGATGCGCAACGCTTCGTCGATCGCCTCGAGCAGGCGGTCGCCCTCGTTTCGCATGTGGGTGAAGTAGGAGCCTCCCGATGCACCGGCCACCTTGGTGAGTTCGGCGATCTCGGATTCGGAGCCGTAGATCGCCGGCGGGTAGATCAGTGAGGTGGAGAGTCCGATCGCCCCCGCCTCCATCGCCTCGCGCACGTAGCCCCGCATGCGTTCGAGCTCGGCCGGCGTTGCCTGGCGATCCCGGTCGCCAATCACCAGCTGCCGCAGCTGCGTGTGCCCGACGGTCTGCACCATGTTGAGCGGCATCCCCGCCGAATCGAGCTTGGAGAACAGCTCCCGCATGGTGGACCATCCGGCGCGGCGCGCGTCGTCACCAGCGAGCGGGGCGCTCGATTCGCCCTCACCGGCATTGATCGTCGTAATGCCTTGCGTCAGCAGGTTGAGGGCGCTGTTGGGAGCGACGAGAAAAGGGGCCGCCGTCTGCCCCATCATGTCGATGAAGCCGGGGGCGACCACCAGCCCGGTCGCGTCGATCGCTCGCTTCCCCTGACTCGCACCGATGCGACCGATGGCGGCAATGCGGCCGCCGGTGATGGCGAGGTCGGCAGCATACCATGGCGCCCCGGTCCCGTCGACGATGCGGCCGCCGTGGATCACGACGTCGTAGCGCGGCGCCACTGACGACGCTTGCGCCGACAGTCCCATGTGCGGCGTCAGGGTCAGCCACGTGAGGGCGAAGAGGGCTCGGGAGAGCATCGGTCGGACCGGACGAACGAGCATCGCGTGTCGTGGTTGGGGTGTGGTGAGCCAGACGTCGAACGTCGAGTGAGATCCAGCGCGCTCGCCGGGCCGCGGCGTGTCTCCACCCGCCGCGAGCGCCTGCGCTCGCGCGGGGAACTCACATCGGGCGACGAATTGCATACAGTTTAGTCGTCACTATAGGGCCGCCCGGATGGGGAAGCAACCATCGGGCGCGCGATTCGGCGCCCACCCGATGTGTCACCCGTGTGTCATATGACCTGCGCCCGTCGCGCACCAATGATCACGAATGCAGCGCAGCACATCGCGTGGTGACACGACACTCCACCTCACATCTGCTCGGCGCACCGGCGTACTGACGCACCGGCGTACTGACGCACCGGCGTACTGACGAACCGGCGGCCGGGACGCACCGCGGACCAGCAGCCGCCGAGTGCGTGTGAGTTGGCATCAACGGGACGAATCCGGAGAAGCGATCATGTTGAAGACTTCACACCATCGGGTCAGGCGCACCCTGACGATCCTCATCGCGACAGCGCTCACCGGCGCTGTCGCCTGTGAACCGGCCACCGGGCCGACCGCGCGCGGCAAGCTCGATGCGTCGACGGCGCTGGCAGACTATCAGGCGATGGAACGGGTCTTCACTTCCGACAGCTGGGTCGGGCTGCAGGCTTTAGGCGGCAGGACGCCGCTCGCGGCCAACACAAGCATCGCGGCGCTGCAGGCCATTCCCTTGGCGGCCGATGCCTCGACTGGTCGGCAGTTCGCGGCACGTCTGCTCGGCGAGGTGCTCGCGGCGCACGCGCCGAATGCCCCGCGCGCCAAGCGGGTCATCTCGCCGATCCACCTCGGCCGCACGCTCGTGTACGATCCCGCGCGCGACCACTACGTGGTGGATCCGGCGCGCAGCGGTGCCCCGGCCGAGGGAGTGCGCTTCATCCTGTACGAGGTGGACGGCTCCGGTCGCCCCATCCCCACGAAAGAGATCGGCCACGCCGACCTGCTCGACGAGGGGAGCACGAGTGGCGAGACCATCGCCCTCCGCCTGCTCGTGGTCGAACGCGGAAGCACCCGCATCGACTACCGCACCAGCGTGCTGCTGCGCGGCACCGCGGCTCGCATCGACGTGCGTGGCTTCGGTGTGGATACCGACGGCACCCGGCTCGACTTCACGATTGGCGCGAGCGGGGAGGAGCGTGGTGGCAAGTCGCTGCTCGACCTGGACTTCATCCTCCGGGTGGACACGCGCAACTTCCGTATCGAGGGATCGGTCCGTGGTGTCGAGGACGCGCGCCCCGGCGACGGCACGGTGGACGTCACGGCGCGGCACGGCAACGACTCGTTTCGCGTGAACCTGACCGGCGACGGAGCGACGGTCTCGGGGACGATCTTCCTCAATGGCGCCAGCTTCGTCACGGTTTCGGGCGACGCGACAAACCCGACGCTGCTCGGCGCGACTGGCAATCCCATCACCGAGCCGGAGCTGCGCGTCGTGCGCGCGGTGATCCACGCGGTAGACGACGTGTTCGACCTGGTCGAGGACCTCGTGAGACCCGTGGAACGGCTGCTGATCCTTGGATGGATCCTTTGAGTACCATTCGAGCGGTGACGCAGCGACCCGCCTGCTGATTCTTGCTCCCCCGGTGGCGACGCCACCGGGGGGACTTTGCCTTCCTCGACCCGTCAGGACTCCCCATGCCATCGCCGATCCCCCGCCCCCTGCACGTGCTCACGCTCGTCAGTGCGCTCGCCGGTGCGCTCGCCGCGAGCGCCTCACCCGCCCTGTCGCAGCTCTCGACGACCCGTGGTTGGTCGTTCGGCGCCCACCTGCAGGGGACGTCGCTCACACCAGAAGGAGGGACCAATTCGTCGGGTGGCGGGTTGGGGATTCGCGCCGGTTACGGGTTCAACCGGATCGTCACCGGCTTCGTGCACGTCGATGGCTCGCAGATCGACATCACGGAGGGCGGATCGATCGTCGGGTCGTGGAACCTCGCCCACGCCGAGCTTGGTGCGCGCTTCCACTTCGCCAATTCGCTGCGCCGGTGGGTGCCCTATCTGGAGACCTCGGTGGGCGCGCGCGCCGTCGAGGTGCGGGACGCCGAGTTCGCGGGAGAATCGGCCGGGAACGTGACCTTCAATGGCGGAGCCTTCACTGTCGGCACCGGGCTCTCGACCTACTTCAAGCCGTCGCTGGCGTTCGACGTCTCGCTCAAGTGGACGGGCGGCAAGTTCACCGAGATCGACCTGGGCGACATCGTCCAGAGGAACATCGACATCGACGCGGCCTCCTTCCGGTTCGGTCTCGGCCTGATCTGGTGGCCCTAGCGACAGAACCCATCAGGGGCGAGGAGTATTCACTCCTCTTGTGAGCCTCCAGGAGGTTGTGCTCGTAACTTCTTGAGGCTCTCCTGCTGGTCGGGCGTCAGCACATTCTTGATCCGGACCAGGAGCGTCAGGTGCGCCTCCTTGATCCGCCCTTCGGTCTGGAGCACCCGCCCCACACGATCCAGCGCACGGTCCAGGTCGACCCGCGGGCGGTTCAGCTCCACCGAGAGTGCCTCGGCCTGCTCACGCAGGTCCCACTGCAAGCTCACCACCCGTCCCTGCAGCTCCTTGATCAAGCCACTGATGTCGTCGCGCTGCTTGTCCGTGAGGCCGATGGCGCGCCGATGCTGCATGATCAGGTCGGGTTCGAAGAGCGACCGCGCAATGGGATCGTCGACCGACGCAACTGCTTGTGCCCGGAGCGGCGCGCTTGCCCCTGCAAGCAGCAGCACGGTCAGGGCGGCGTACCACGAGCGGCGGGTCATGAACGTCCTCGCACGGCACCGACCCCACCACCGACCCCACCACCGAGCAGTGGCATGGTCCCGAGCAACTCCACACCGGGAACGGATAGCAATCCATCGGTTGGGACATGACTGGTGGCGGCCGCGGTTCGGGTCCACTCCGTGACCAGTCGGTCGAACTCGCGATCGGCGGCGCTCTCGGCGGTACGTACCGGGAGCAGGTAGATGGCGCCGAGGCCGGCCGCAATCGCGAGCGGACCGGCCCAGAGCATGTGACGCCGGCGCGCCGCACGACGGTGACTCGGTGCAGAGAGCGCCCGGATGTGCGCGGCGTCTGGCACCAAGGCAGCGGCGTCCTGCCGCGCCCGTAGCAGCATCGCGTCGAACGCCGGGGCGTGCCGTGCGTCGTGTCGTTTCTGACTCTCGAATCGCTGCTGGAGCAGTTCGTCCAGCTCCGCGTCGCCCTTCATGGCGCCACTCCCTTGTGTCCTGGGTCCTGGCCTGGGTCCTGGCCTGGGTCCCGCCTCAACGGCGAGTCGCGGAGACTCGCCGCCGGCAGGCCACCGTCGCTGGTGGACATGAGCAGTGCGCGCAGGCGCTTCTTTCCCCGGTCATAGTGCGTCCTGGCCGACCCGAGCGACACTGTCATCACGTCGGCGGCCTCGGCGATGCTAAGTCCTTGATAGAACACCAGATGCAGTACCTCCTGCTGACGCTCGGGCAGTCGTGCGAGCGCGTCCCGAAGCGCGGCCTCTTCCTCCCTGGCTACAAGCACGGCGTCGGCAGGTCGTTGCGGGTCGACGGGGTCGAGCCCGGCGACCGGTGCCATCTCCCGTGCCCCCTTCCGTCGAACCTCGTAGGCGGTGAGCCGAATCACGCCGAAGAACCACGTCTTGAACCCCGACCGTCCGGCGAACTGCGCGCGCCCCGACAGCACCTTCACGTACGCGGTCTGCAACACGTCGGCTGCCTCGTCCGGCGCGCCAAGGCAGCAGCTCCGCGCCCATCCGAAGCTCGCTTCGTGCAGTGCTTCGAGCGACGCCTCGAGGTCGGTACGGGGGAGCGCTGGCTGGGCCATCCGGTGATGGTGTGTGCATCTTGCCGCTTCTGAGTGCCGTCGACCCCGTCAACATATGACACCATATGAGAACATATGCCGATGGGAGTCGAGGGCGAGACATCGTCGCCGCCGGTTGACGGGCGGCCGGGGGAGCGATACATGCCGGGATTCGGAGTGTGCACGACGTCCCGATTCGCGGGCAACGCCCGTCGGGTGCAGCCGCAATGGCGCCTGCCCATCCTGTCACAGCGCGCGCCGAGTCCGAACCACACACGCCGACTGACCTGCCCATGCTGAATCGCCAGATCCTCCTTGCCTCGCGTCCGACCGGTGAACCTTCGCTGGACAACTTCCGCCTCGTCGAGACGCCCATTCCTTCCCTCGCCGACGGGCACGTGCTGGTCCGTCACCTCTACCTGAGTGTCGATCCGTACATGCGAGGGCGGATGAACGACGCGAAGAGTTACGCGGCGCCGCAACCGCTCGACACGGTGATGATCGGCGGAACCGTCGGCGAGGTCGTCGCGTCGCGCAGCGCGCACTTTGTCGAGGGAGACCAGGTGGTCGGGATGGGCGGGTGGCAGGAGTATGCCGTGGTAGACGGCTCACACGCGGGACAGCTGCGCAAGATCGACACGAGCCACATCCCACTCGGCGCGTATCTCGGCCCCGTCGGGATGCCGGGGGTGACGGCCTGGTATGGCGTGGAGAAGATCATTCGCGCGAAGCCCGGTGGGACACTCGTGGTGTCGGCGGCCTCGGGCGCGGTAGGGAGTGTGGCCGGACAGCTCGGGCGCGCGCGCGGAATGCGGGTGGTCGGCTTCGCCGGTGGTCCGGAGAAGTGCCGCATCGTCACCGAGGAGTACGGCTTCGATGCGTGCATCGACTACAAGGTCCATCCGGACCTCAAGTCACTCTCGGCGGCGCTCAAGATCGCCTGTCCCGACGGGATCGACGGGCACTTCGAGAATGTCGGCGGTTTGATCCTCGACGCGGTGCTGCTGCGCGCCAACGCCTTTGCCCGCGTCGCGCTGTGTGGCATGATCGCCGGCTACAACGGCCAGCCGATCCCGATGCTCTTCCCGCAGCTCCTCCTGACCAACCGCATGACGATCGAAGGCTTCATCGTCAGCGAGCACATGGAGGTGTGGCCCGAGGCGCTGCGCGAGTTGGGGACGATGGTCGCCAGCCGCACTCTGCGATACCGGGAGTCCATCGCCGAGGGGATCGAAGCGGCGCCCGAGGCGTTCCTCGGCCTGCTGAAGGGGAAGAACGTGGGCAAGCAACTGGTGCGACTCGCGTGACGGCGCGGCGCGCGCGGCGGCGGGCGCGCCCAGCATTGGGGTTCATTGCGTCGCTGCGAAACGGGTGGGAGAATTGCCCATCACCGAGCGCGTTCGTGATCGCCAGGGGAGCCCCATGAGTGCCAGCTACGAAAGCCGGGACGGCATCGCCGTCATCACGCTCGACAATCCGCCGGTCAATGGCCTCGGGCATGCCACGCGCCTCGCGGTCGCGGCGGGCATCGATCGCGCGCAAGCCGATCCGTCCGTCACCGCCGTGCTGCTGGTCGGCGCGGGGAAAGTATTCTGCGGGGGCGCAGACATCCGCGAGTTTGGGACTCCCGCGTCGCTGGCCGAACCGCAGCTCGGCACCCTCATGCGCCTTGTCGAGGGAAGCGCAAAGCCGGTGGTGGCCGTCATTCACGGCGTGTGCATGGGAGGCGGGCTCGAACTCGCACTAGGCTGCACCTACCGGGTCGCCGCACCCGGCGCGGGCATCGCCTTCCCGGAGGTCAAGCTCGGACTTCTCCCTGGCGCCGGAGGGACCCAACGCCTCCCCCGAGTCCTGGGCGTGGAGACCGCGCTGCAGATGATCGTTGGTGGCGAGCCGGTGAAGAGCGAGGTGCTGGCCGCGCTCCCGGGCCAGCGACTCTTCGACCGCATCATTGCGGGCGACCTGCTGACTGGCGCTCGTGACTTCGCCGCGCAGGTCGCCGCGACGCACGCCACCGGCGTGCCACTGCCGCGCGTGCGCGACCTCTCGGTGGCACACCCCGGTCCCGACGACTATTTCCAGCGCGCCCGCAGCGTCGCCTCGGCGGTGGCGCGGCACTTTCCGGCGCCGCTGCGCTGCGTCGACGCCGTCGAGGCGTCGGTTCACCGGTCGTTCGAGGACGGCCTGGCCTACGAGCGCGAGCTGTTCGTCTCGCTCATGTCGACGCCGGAATCGAGGGCGTTGCGGCACGCCTTCTTTGGCGAGCGTGCCGCAGGCAAGATCCCCGACGTCCCGGCCGACACGCCGCTGCGCACGATTGCCCGGGTCGCGGTCGTCGGCGCCGGCACGATGGGGACGGGCATCTCGATGAACTTCCTCAACGCCGGACTTCCGGTCGTCTTGCTCGAGACCACGCAGGTCGCCCTCGACCGCGGACTCGCCACCATCGCGCGGCACTACGAGGGACAGGTGACGAAGGGCAAGCTCACGCCTGAGCGCTCCGCGCAACGGATGGCGCTGCTGACCGCGACGCTCTCGTACCACGACCTTGGCGAAGCTGACCTGGTGATCGAGGCGGTGTACGAGGAACTCGGCGTGAAGGAGACGGTCTTCCGGTCGCTCGACCTGGTCGCGAAACCGGGGGCCATCCTTGCGACCAATACGTCGACGCTCAACGTGGATACGATCGCCAGCTACACGAAGCGACCGTCTGACGTGGTCGGGCTGCACTTCTTCAGCCCTGCCCACGTGATGAAGCTGCTGGAAGTCGTGCGCGGCGAGGCGACCGCCAAGGACGTGCTGGCGACCGTCATGGCGATGGCCAAGGTCATCCGGAAGCTGGCCGTGGTGTCGGGCGTGTGTGATGGCTTCATCGGCAACCGCATGATCGAGCAGTACGTGCGGCAGGCCGGCTACCTGCTGGACGAAGGGTGCACGCCGTCGCAGGTGGACCGGGCCATCGAGGCGTTCGGCTTCGCCATGGGCCCGTTTCGCATGTACGACCTGGCCGGCAACGACATCGGCTGGGCCATCAGGAAGCGGCGTGCCGTGGAGCATCCCGACTTCCGCTACAGCGGGACTGCAGACCTCTTGTGCGAGCGCGGGCGCTTCGGCCAGAAGACCGGGGCCGGCTGGTACGACTATCGACCGGGCACGCGAGACGCCGTTCCATCGCCCGAAGTGGAAGCCATGATCACCGACCACCGGGCAAGCATCGGCCGCCCTGCGCGCGACATCGACGACGTGGAGATCGTCGAACGGCTGGTCTACTCGCTCGTGAACGAGGCGGCTCGCATCCTCGAGGAGGGGATCGCCAGCAAGGCGAGCGACATCGACATGGTGTACCTCACGGGCTATGGCTTCCCGCGGCACCGCGGTGGTCCGCTCCTGTACGCCGACAGCCAGGGGCTGGAAAACGTCGCGCGCACCATGCGCCAGTTCGCCCGCAACCCCCACGACGACGCGGCCTTCTGGGAACCGGCGCCGCTACTCGCTCGTCTCGTGGCGGATGGAGGGAGCTTTACCTGACCAGCGTTGCGTATCACCGCGGCCGCATTCGACGCGCCGTGACTTTCCGGAACTGGTGCTCCGCGACGCCACGCCATTCCCAGTTACGGGAGCTTCACAGCCGGAATCGCCACCTCCTGCAACCCATCACTGGTGAGCATGGCCAGCAGCAATCCGCCGCTGGCGAGCGCGCGCCGGTCGATTGCCGGCAGCGGGAGCGAGCCGCTCGCCGTGAGCATTCCCGGTCCCGCCAGACGGTGGATGACCGGTGACCCCAGCCCCGCCGTTCCCTGTCGCCGCAGTACAACGGCCTGCACCGTGCCGCCTCGCGCTCCGGTAACAGTCAGACGGTAGCGCAGATCATTGGACAGCGGGTCGAACGTGAACTGCACCGCCGCGCGCGCCGCGCCATTGCGCACCGACTGGGCGAAGGCGATGGGTGTCGGCGCCCGTCCGGCGCGCAACACCGGCGTTGTCGATGGCGCACCGCGCCGCTTGGTGAGCTCTTCGAGGGCGTGGGCGAGCCCGACGAGTCGAACGTCCGAGAATGGCCGACCGAGAAACTCGATGCCGACCGGGAGGCCATCGTCGGTGAATCCGGCGGGGGCACTGAGGGCGGGGAGGCCTGAGTGCGCGCTCAGCCCGCACGTCCCGCCAGGCTGCGGCTCTCCGACCAGCACCGGACGTCGGCGGCTGGTCGGGTACACGAGGGCATCGACCTCGAGCGAGTCCATGAGCGCGACAAGTCGTGCCCGCAGCACCGGCTGACGGGCGAGTGCCCGATGGTAGGCCTCGGAGTTGGGACCTCCGGTCGTGTCCATGCCGATGATCCTCCCCGTCATCGACGCGTGAAAGAGCCCGCCGTCGAGGATCTGCCGGGCGGTGAGCGGTGGCGCACCCGGGGTCGCACGCAGGTACGCCTGCAGGTCGGCGTTGGTCTCGAAATTGAGGACGCTGGTTGCGCTCAGCAGCGAATCGAAGTCGGCGATGCGAATGTCCTTCACAACGGCACCGGCCGATCGCATGGCCGCCGTGACAGCGCGCACCGAGTCGCGGATGTCACCGTCGATGTCGCCGGTCATGTAGTTGGTGAGGATCGCGATCCGCGTCGTGCGCATCGGGAACGCGGCCAAGGAATCGACAAAAGCGGTGGGTGATCGTCCCTGGGCCACGTCGGTGGTGCGATCGGCCGGATCGACTCCCACGCTCACATCGAGGGCAATGGCCAGGTCGCGCGTCGACCTCGCCAGCGGTCCCGGAATGTCCTGGGTGTGCGACAGGGGGACGACACCGTCCCGGCTCACCAGCCCCTGCGTGGGGCGCAAGCCGACCAGGTTGTTGAACGCCGACGGGATGCGGATCGACCCGCAGGTGTCGGATCCCCAGCCAACCGCCGCAAAGCTGGCCGCGACCGCCGCCCCGGTCCCGCCGCTCGAGCCGCCCGGGCAGCGCCGGGGGTCGTACGGGTTGCGCGTCTGCCCGCCTAACGAACTCACCGAGGTGATGCCGGCGGCGAGTTCGTGCATGTTCGCCTTGCCGAGGATCACCGCTCCAGCGGCGCGCAGCCGCTTGACCACGAAGCCATCATCGGGCGGCTGGACGTTGGCCAGCGCGATCGACCCGGCGCTGGTCAGCATGTCGAAGGTGTCGAAGTTGTCCTTGAGCACGATCGGAATGCCGTGCAGCGGCCCGCGCACCGTGCCACGCCTGCGCTCCGCGTCCAGCGCCGCCGCCTCGCGGCGTGCCGACGGATTGAGCCGGATCATGGCGTTGAGCGCCGGCCCTTGCTGGTCGTACGCGGCGATGCGCGCCATGTAGGCGTCGACCAGCTGCGCCGATGTCCACCGCCCGGTGCGCATCCCGTCCTGCAGCTCGGTGATCGACGCCTCATAGACGATGTCGGTGTTCGCACGCACCTGGGCTGCGGGCGCCTGGGCTGCGGGCGCCTGGGCTGCGAGAGAGCGCGCACCGGCGCCAAGCGCGACGAAGAACGTCACGTGGAAAATCGTGGCGCGGACGAACGTCGCGAGGAAACCACGGAGAGAGGCAGACATGCGACGACGGGTGGGAGGATGGGACGCGGTCAGCTGGGCTAGAATGAGCGCGGCATGCCGAGCACGTGCTCCCCGATGTAGGAGAGGATCATGTTCGTCGACACCGGTGCAACCTGATAGAGGCGCGTCTCGCGAAACTTGCGCTCAATATCGTACTCAACCGCGAAGCCGAAGCCGCCGTGGGTCTGCAGGCAGGCGTTGGCGGCCTGCCACGACGCATCGGCCGCGAGCAGCTTCGCCAGATTGGCCTCTGCGCCGCACGGCTGCGAGTCGTCGAACAACCGCGCCGCCTCGTAGCGCATCAGGTCGGCCGCGCGCACGTGGGCGTACGCCTGCGCGATGGGAAACTGGATCCCCTGATTCTGCCCGATCGGGCGATCGAACACCACCCGCTCCCCCGCGTACCGGCGCGCACGATCGGTGAACCAGTACCCATCGCCGATGCACTCGGCGGCGATCAGGATGCGCTCGGCGTTCATGCCGTCGAGGATGTACGTGAAGCCGAGCCCTTCTTCGCCAATCAGGTTCTCGACCGGCACCTCGAAGTCGTCGAAGAACAGCTCGTTGGTCTCGTGATTCACCATGTTCTCAATCGGGCGCACGCGCAGCCCTCGCGACTCGGCGTCGGGCAGGTCGACGAGGAAGACCGAGAGCCCGTGCGAACGCTTCGTGACCTGCTCCAGCGGGGTCGTGCGCGCGAGCAGGAGCATGAGGTCCGAGTGCTGTACGCGGGAGATCCAGACCTTCTGTCCGTTCACCACGTAGCGATCGCCGCGCCGCACGGCCGTCGTTCGTGTCCGCGTCGTGTCGGTTCCGGTGGCAGGCTCGGTGACGGCGAACGACTGCAGGCGACATGCACCAGATGCGATCGCCGGGAGGTACCGCGCCTTCTGCGCCGGTGAGCCATGTCGCAACAGCGTCCCCATGATGTACATCTGTGCGTGGCAGGCGCCGGAGTTGGCGCCGGAGCGGTTGATCTCCTCGAGGATGATCGACGCCTCGGTGAGGGACAGGCCGCCGCCGCCGAATTCCTCGGGGATCAGCGCCGCGAGCCATCCGGCCGCCGTGAGGGCGCGCACGAACTCGTCCGGGTACGCGGACTCGCGCTCGATGCGCTGCCAATACGCACTGTCGAAGGGGGCGCAGGCGGCGCGCACCGCTTCCCGGATCTCGGCGTGTTCGCTGGCGCGGGGATTGATGTCGGGCATGGCCCACAACTTCTGGCCAATCGCGCGCCGGCGCGAGGCCGTCGGCGCGCTGGAAATCGCCGCCACCGGCCGTCGACCCGGTTCGTCCGGTCGACTCGGAGCCGCCGAGCAGGGCCAGCACGGCCAATCACGGCATTGCGCCTGCGCCCCCCGCGCCCACAATTGCATACACAACAGGCGACACGAGCCCGCTGGCCGGCGATCGCCGGCCGAGCCGAGTCCCCCCGCCCTCGCACCTGCCTCGCCCATGATGCGCCTCGCCTTCCTGCTCGCCGCTGCCATCCCGATGGTGGCTGTCGTCTGCGTTCCGGCCCACATCGCAGGGGCCCAGGCCGCCCCCGACACGTCGTGGGACGCGACCAGGGCCCGCGGCACGACGCGCGAGATCGACTTCACCGTAAGCGAGGGGACGTGGACGTCGGTGGATCTCGCGTCCGACGGCAGCTTCATCGTCTTCGACCTGCTGAGCCACATCTACCGCGTCCCCGCCGCCGGAGGGACCGCGCAGTCGCTCACGCAGTCCAGTGGCGTCGCCACCAACTTCCATCCGCGACTATCACCCGACGCGAAGTCGATCGCCTTCATCTCCGACCGCAAGGGACAGATCAATCTCTGGGTCATGGATGCCGATGGAGCCAATCCGCGCCCCGTCGCACTCGACCCAACCGCAGGGATGCAGTTCCCGCAATGGACCGCCGACAACCAGTACATCGTCGTCGTGAAGATGTCGGGCTTCGGCACGCGGTCGCTCGTCATGTACCACCGCGACGGCGGATCGGGGGTGACGCTGGTAAAGGGTGAAGTAGGGAAGATGCCCTACCGCACCGCGATGTCGACCGATGGTCGCTACCTGTATTACGACGTCAACACCGCTCGCCCCACCGGCTTCTGGGGACAGGAAGACGTGCTCAAGGGCACGGTCCAACTCCATCGCTACGACATGAAGAGCGGCGCCGTGCGTGCGATCACGGCCGGCGAGGCGCACCAGCAGGATCGCGGCACAAGTGGCGGCGCCTACGCCGCCGAGCCGAGCCCGGACGGCCGCTGGCTCGCCTTCATGCGCAAGGTGCCCAACGGGACGCTGGACTACAAAGGACAGCGCTTCGGACCGCGCAGCGCGCTCTGGCTCCGCGACCTGCGGCTCGGCACCGAGCGGCTCCTCATGGATCCGGTGGAGATGGACCTTTCCGAGGAGAGCATTCCGGTCAACGGTTCGTATCCGATGTACCGCTGGGCCCATGATGGCAAGACAATCGTGATTCACCAGGGCGGCAAGATCCGTCGCGTCGACGTCGCCTCGGGCGCGGTCGCCACGATTCCCTTCACCGCCCGCGTGCAGCGCACGATATCGGAGCAGGCAATCGTCAAGAATCGCATCAGCGACGCCCCGTTCGACGTGCGCTTCATTCGCTGGGCGTCCACCGCACCAGATGGCCGCACGCTCGCCTTCCAGGCGTTGGGACGCATCTGGCTGCAGACGCTCCCGACGGGAGCGCCGCGTCGCCTCACAGGGGCGTCGTTCGAGCCGTTCGAGTTCCAACCGGCCTGGTCGCCTGACGGGCAGTCGATCGCCTTCGCGACCGTCGATGCCAGCAATCGCGGGGCGCTCTGGCGCGTGGCCGTGGCAGGTGGCGCACCCGAACGCCTGACGAGTGAGTTCGGCGAGTACATGAATCCCTCATGGACCCCCGACGCACGCGAGATCGTCGCGGTGCGTGGTGCCGGCGCGTCGGCGCGCGCGTCGACTATCTCGCGCAACGGATGGTTCGACGTGATCCGTCTCCCCGCCGCGGGAGGCAGCGAAATCGATGTGGCCCACCTCGACGCCGGGTCGACCTTCTCCGACCAGGAGATGCGTCCCACGGTTGGGGCTGACGGGCGGCTCTACTACGCCGCCGCCATGAGGACTGCCCCGGGCGGCGGCGAGCGTCCCGTCTCTGGCGTGGCAGTGGTCTCGGTACGCATGGACGGCACCGACCGAAAGGTGCACGCCAACGTGAAGGACTCCGACGACGCCGCGGTCTCGCCCGATGGACAGTGGGTCGCCTTCACTCACGGATCGAACGTCTACCTCGCCCCGCTCCCACCGGGCGGGACGGGTGACCAGACGCCGCTGCTCGCCAAGCACGGCGGCGCCTTTGGCGCCGTTCCGCTCAGCACCGAGGGAGGCCTTTACCCACGCTGGCGCTCGCCGAACGTCGTCGAATTCGCCAGTGCCAACCTGGCGTTCGCCTACGATGTATCGACGAAGCGCACAGACACCACGCGGGTAACGCTCACGGCGCCGCGCGCCATTCCATCCGGCTCCATCGCCCTCACCGGTGCGCGCATCGTCACGCTGGACAACAAACGGGTGATCAACGGCGGCACCGTCGTCGCCAAGGCGGGACGGATCACCTGCGTCGGCTCGTGCAGCACCAGCGGCATCGACAAGGTCGTGAACGTCTCGGGGAAGACGATCATCCCGGGCTGGGTCGACATGCACGCGCACCACCATCGCGAGCACCTGGCGATGATGCCGAAGGGGAACTTCGAGTCGGCGATCTACCTCGCCTACGGCGTGACCACGACCAGTGATCCGGCCACGTCGTCGGTCGCCGCATTCCCCACGGCCGAGCTGATCGAGGCAGGCGAGATGGTCGGGCCGCGTGCCTTCAGCGTCGCCGAGCCGCTGCGGGACGGCGACGGCCCCCACACCAACGACGTGACCAGCCGGGCGATCGCGCTCACGGACGTGAAGCGCCGCGCATCGTGGGGGGCAATGCTGCTCAAGCAGTACCTGCTCCCAACCCGCCAGCAGCGGCAGTGGGCGGTGGACGCGGCGCGCGAAGTCGGCATGCGCATCACCGCCGAGGGGAGCGACGACCTGAACTACAAACTCGGCATGATCATGGACGGACACACAGGGGGAGAGCATCTCACCGTGCAGTCCCCGCTCTACGCGGACTTCACGACCTTCATCGCCAGGTCGAAGTACTTCTACTCGCACACCCCGCTGGTGAGTGGTTACGGTGGATGGAACGAGGAGTACTTCTGGCAGGAGAGCCCGGTCTGGCAGGACGCCAGGCAGGGCAAGTGGATCCCGTGGCGCCAGCTCATCCCGCACACCCGGCGTTTCATCATGCGCCCCGAGACCGACTACTCGAAGGACATCGTCTCGCAGCAGATCGCCGACATCATTGCGGCTGGCGGCTACTCTGCCGTGGGGTCGCACGGACAGCAGCCCGGCCTCGGCTCGCACTGGGACGTGTGGATGGCCGCCAAGGCCAACGGGAACATGACCGCGCTGGAGATCGCCTCCATGCACGGGGCAATGTTCCTCGGCATGGAGGACGACATCGGGTCCATCAGCGTCGGCAAGCTGGCCGACCTGATGGTCCTCAACAGCAACCCGCTGGACAACATCCGGAACACCGCCGACATCCGCTTGGTGATGAAGGCAGGGACCCTGTACGACGCGATGTCACTGGACGAGATCTGGCCCAGGCAGCGCCCGTTCGGCGATAACTACTGGTACGTGCCGCAGATGTACGAGCGGAGCGTGAAGGCAGTCGGCACGCATGACATCAAGTAGGACCCCGCGGTGACCGATCCCAACATCCTGTCCACTCGGCACGACGGCGTCCTGGCGCTCGAGCTGTCGCGACGCGACAAGAAGAACGCCATCACGACAGGGATGTATGCCGCCCTCGCGCAGGCGTTCGAGCTGGCGTCGACCGACAACGAGGTCGCCGTCGTCTTGTTGCGCGGCCAGCCCGACCTGTTCACCGCCGGCAATGACCTGGCCGACTTTCTCTCGCCGGCGGCGCGCGAAACACCGGCGGCCCACCAGTTCCTGCGCGCCATTTCCCGCTTCCCCAAGCCGATCGTTGCTGCGGTCGGCGGACCGGCCATCGGGATCGGCACCACCATGCTCCTGCATTGCGACTTCGTGATCGTCGCCGAGGGAGCTCGATTGCAATTGCCCTTCGTCCAGCTCGGCCTCTGCCCCGAAGCGGGATCGAGCCTGCTCCTGCCACAAATGGCCGGACATCGGCTGGCCGCCGAGCTGATGCTGCTCGGCGAACCGTTCGACGCCATCAAGGCCAGGGACGCCGGGATCGTCACCGCCATCGTCCCCGAGTCGGAGCTGCTCGCGCACGCTCAATCGCTCGCCGAGCGGTTGGCGCGGCAGCCGCGTGACGCGATGCTCACCACCAAGGCGCTGCTGAAGCGCCCGCTGGGCCGTACCGTGACCGAGGCCATGGAGGAGGAGTTCCCGCACTTCGAGCGCCTGCTCGCGACCGACGAGGCGCGGGCG
Organism: Gemmatimonadota bacterium; assembly: GCA_016704465.1. Classification (GTDB taxonomy): domain Bacteria; phylum Gemmatimonadota; class Gemmatimonadetes; order Gemmatimonadales; family Gemmatimonadaceae; genus SCN-70-22. The sequence continues at coordinate 912,366 of JADJAD010000001.1, forward strand.
ATCTTTCAGGCCTTCCTGGAGAAGCGATCGTCGGCGCGCTGATCGCCGACGCTGGCGCCGAGCATGTGCTATCGGGCCGTCGGCATGAGGAAGTCCGCCCCGACCCCGATCGACTCGGGCCATCGCTGCATGATCGACTTCTGGCGGGTGTAGAACCGCACCCCTTCCTCGCCGTACGCGTGCATGTCGCCGAACAGTGATCGCTTCCACCCGCCGAAGCCGTGCCAGGCCATCGGCACCGGAATGGGCACGTTGATCCCGACCATCCCGACCGTGATGCTCCGCGCGAACTCGCGGGCCGCACCACCATCGCGCGTGTAGCACGCGACCCCGTTGCCGAACTCGTGGCCGTTGACCAGTTCGATCGCGCTGGCCAGGTCGGGCACGCGCACGCAGCACAGCACGGGACCGAAGATCTCCTCCCGATAGATCCGCATCGTCGAGGTGACGTGATCGAACAGCGAACCGCCGGTAAAGAAGCCGTCCGGTCGATCGGCGACCATGTGGCCCCGCCCATCGACGACAAGCGTTGCCCCCTCGGCTACGCCCGTGGCGATGTACCCCTCGATCCGCTGCCGCGCCTCGCGGGTGACGATCGGCCCCATTTCCGCCTGCGCATCCATGCCATCGGCGATGCGCAGCGCGCGCACGCGCTCGGCAAGCAGGGGGAGCACCACATCGCCCACGTCGCCCACCAGCACCGCGACGCTGATGGCCATGCATCGCTCCCCCGCCGATCCATACGCTGCACCGATCAGGCCATCCACCACCTGGGTCACGTCGGCGTCGGGGAGGACCACCATGTGGTTCTTGGCGCCGCCCAGGGCCTGCACCCGCTTGCCGAGTCGTGCGCCCGTCTCGTAGATGTACTGGGCGATTGGGGTTGATCCCACGAAGCTGACCGCGCGCACGTCCTCGTGCGCCAGCAGCGCGTCGACCACCACCTTGTCGCCCTGCACCACGTTGAACACCCCGTCGGGGAGCCCCGCGTCGGTGAGCAGCCGTGCCATCAGGAGCGACGGCGAGGGGTCGCGTTCACTCGGCTTGAGCACGAAGGTGTTCCCGCAGGCCAGCGCCACCGGGTACATCCACATCGGCACCATGACCGGGAAGTTGAACGGCGTGATCCCGGCGACGACGCCTAACGGTTGCCGCATCGTCCAGTTGTCGATCCCAGTGGAGACCTGGTCGGTGAACGCTCCCTTGAGCAGGGAGGGAATGCCCAGGGCGAACTCCACGATCTCGATTCCGCGCGTCACCTCGCCCTGCGCATCGGCGAAGACCTTGCCATGCTCGGCGGTGATCATGGCCGCCAGCGTGTCGCGGTGCGCCTGCAGCAATGCCAGGTATTGCGTGAGGATGCGCGCGCGCCTGATGGGCGGCGTGTCGCCCCAGGCGGCAGCCGCGCCGCGAGCCGCAGCGACCGCCGCGGTGACGTCGGCCGCGTCGCCGAGGACGACGTCGCGGGCCACGGTCCCGAGCGCGGGGTTGAAGACCGGCTGCCGTCGCGTGCTGGCGCCCGTGTGCCGGCGGCCGTTCACGTAATGGTCGACGGTGTCGGGCTGGGAGTAGGGAGTAACTGCGGCCATCGGTTGGCTCCGACTGTACGTGAAGGCGCGGCCCGATGGTCCGATCACGCGCGACCGATCAGGCGCAATCGAAGGTACGTGTCCAGCGGATTTCGAATCAAGCACTGCGCATCGCGAGGCGTGTGTGCAGGTGAGCACACACGCCCTCGCGCGCGCCTTACACCGCGTCGCTCAGGCTCGTGAACGAGAACTCGCGCGTGCGGATCGCCGGGACGACGATCGCCTGCCCCGTGTTGCCGCTCTCGCTCGCGCTGACGCGAATCGGGCGCGACATCGCCTCGAGGTTGTTGAGCATGAAGATCGGCGACTCGTTGAAGCGGAAGTTCTTCACCGCCTTGGTGATCTTCCCCTTCTCGATCAGGAACGTGCCGTCGCGCGTGAGCCCGGTGTAGAGGATGGTGCGCGGGTCCACCGGTCGGATGTACCAGAACCGCGTGACCAGGATGCCGCGCTCGGTTCCGGCGATGAGGTCGTCGAGTGTGCCGTCGCCGCCGTTCATCTTGAGCCCGGCGCCGCCACCAAAACCACCGCCGCCGCCCCCGCCCCCGCCACCGCTGGTGTTGGCAACCTTGCCCTGCTTGTCGGCCCAGAAGCGGTCATAGGCGAGGTTCTTCACCACGCCGTTCTCCAGCCACACGGTGCGCGAAATCGGCAGCCCGTCGGCGCCGAACGTATTGCTGCCGATGTCGGGATCGAGCGGATCGGTGACGAGCGTGACGCGCTCGTCGACCACCTTCATCCCGACCTTGTTGCCGCCGCCGGGCTTGGTGAAGAACGACCGCCCTTCGTCGGCGTTGCGCGCGTTGAGCGCCCCGGCAATGAGCTGCACGAGGTTCCCCACGGCGGTCGGCTCGAGCACCACGGTGTAGCGCCCCGGTTCGATGGCCACTGCCTCCTTCGAGGCCTTCGCCTTCTGGATCGCCGTCGCACCTAACGATGCTGCATCGATCCTGGACCAGTCCCAGTGCGCCGACCCGCCCCACCCCGATCCCTGTCCGTCGGGGGTGCGGACCGTGGTGGTCAGGACCGACTCCGTCGTGCGCGAATAGGCAAACAGCCCCTTGCTGTTGGCAATCGCCAGCGCCGTCCCGCGCGCCTCGATGTACCCCGTCGACACCAGGCCGGCCGTGCGTGCCGGCTCGGTGATCGTCTTGATCGCCGCCGCGCGCAGCACCGGGTCCAGCGTCGCCGTCGCGTCGCTCCACCCGATCGACTCGGCGTACTGCTGCGGGCCCAGCTCCGGCATCGCCTCCGGATCCTCGGGCGACAGCCGGGCGAGCTTTTCCGAGTTGGCCACCACCTGCTGCAAGCCCGCGTCGTCCAGCTTGTTGGTCGTCGCGGTGGCGCTGCGCTTCCCGAACGAGCTCAGGACGGTGATCACCGTGTCCGAGTTGTCGCCGGCGGTGGAGATCTGGTTCACCGCGAAGCGCGAGTTGGCACGCGCCCCGCTACGGATGGTCACGCGGGTCGAGTCGGCCGTGGCGAAGTACAGGATGCGCTTGGCCAGCGCCTGCGCATCGTCGCGCGAGATGATCGGCGCCGACTGGACGTACAGCGAACGCGGCGCGGTCATGCCGTCCTCCCGGTGTTGATCACGTTGATCTGGCGATGCCGCGTCGGGACGCACCCGTGCGAGACCGCATTCGACTGCGACGGCTGTCCCTTCGCATCGCCGAAGGCGCCGCACAGCTCATAGCTCTTCGGACCACCCACCATGTCCATCGCCGCCCAGAACTCGGGGGTGCGGATCTGGTAGGCCACGTCCTTCAACATCCCGACGACCTTGCCGCCGCGAATTTCGTAGAACAGCTGCCCGCCGAACTGGGCGTTGTAGCGCTGCTGGTCGATCGAGAACGAGCCGTCGCCCACGATCGCGATCCCGCGATCGGTGGCCGCAATCAGGTCCTCGTAACTCTGCTCCTTGTCGCCCGGCATCAGCGACACGTTGGGCATGCGCTCGAACTGCACGTCGGCCCAGCTCTGCGAGTACGAGCACCCCTGCGACTTGACCGGCTTGCCGCGCTGCTTGGACCACCAGTCGAGGAAGGGCGCCTGCATCCGGGTGATCGCGTGGTAGTTCACCAGGATCCCCTTTTCGATGATCATGAAGTCCTCCGGCTTCTGCCCCTCGTCGTCCCAGCCGCAGGCCGAGAGCGAGCCGGGCTGCGAGCGATCGCCGCGGACATTCATCAGGGGAGAACCGAACTTGAGCTTGCCCAACGTCTGCTCGGGCGGCGCCGCGAACGACGTGCCGGCGTAGTTGGCCTCGTAGCCGAGCGCCCGATCCAGCTCGGTGGGATGGGCGCACGCCTCGTGCACCGTCAGCCACAAGTGCGATGGATGCAGGACGAGGTCGTAGCGCCCCACGTCCACCGGCTTGGCCGACAGCTTCTCCACCGCCTGCTCCGCCCACTTGGCCGCGTTGACGACCAGGTTCGCGTCGGTCACGTGCTCGTAGCCGAGCCCCTTGGGCTGGATGTCGGTCGACTGGCGCGACTGGAAGTCCGTGAAGTCGCTGGAGACCGCCGTGACCGTGAGCGAGGGCTGCGCCCGATAGATGGTCTGCACCGTGAACGTGCCGTCGGTGTTGGCGTAGCTCTTCTCCTCGCGCAGGAAGAACATGCTCGAGGTCACGAAGCGCGACCCCTTCACCTTGAGCGCCGCCTCGTTGGCCGAGAGCAGCAACTGCACCTTCTCCTCGATGGGCACGTCGAACGGATCCACCTTGATCGGCGACTTCCAGACGCCGTTGGGCTCCGGTGCCGCCCCGGGAGCGAGCACGACGGGGCGCAGCTGCGTCGGGGCCGACGCCTGTGCCTGACGCGCCGCTTGTCGCGCGACGCGCACGATCTCCTCGGGCGTAAGCGTGCTGCTCGCCGCGAAGCCCCATGCCCCATTGACCAGGACGCGCACCCCGAAGCCGAACGTCTCGTTGTCCTGGACGCCCTGCACTCGGCGTTCGCGGGTGAAGACATTCTGGGTGCGGTTGCGGCTGATGCGCACGTCGGCGTACGACGCCCCGGCCCCCTTGGCCGCCTCGAGCGCCCGCATCGCGAGCTCCTTGAAGGCGGGGTCCTGGAGTGGGAGCGTGTCGTCCAGCGGGAGGGCGTATGCCGACCGCGCGGACAAGTGAGTCACGCCGAGCGCGGCGGCCGCGACCGACGAAGCGCGAACGAAGTCGCGACGGGAAAATGCCACCGGGAAACCTCAGGGTAGGGGTGCGGAAGGTCTACGCCCGGGTAAAGGGGGGCGTTGGGAACGCGCGGAACACAGAGATGGGCGACCGTTCGATGGTACGGCGCTGCACGGCCTCCGTCATCCCCTATCACTCGGCTGCGCGCGCTGGCCGCGCCAGGGCCACCGGTTATCGGTGTTTGTTCGGGCTTGCGGTATATCTCCATATGGAGCATTGTCACGAATGCGACCGCAATGGAGCAATCGTGCGCCCTGAGAAGCAAAAGGCATCGCTCGACCTGGCCGTGCACGCCCCGGCCGCGCTGCGCACGTGCTTCAACGTTGCCCAGGCGTGGGGGCTCTCGGCGCGCGACACGCGGGTCCTGCTGGGCAGCCCGCCGGAGTCCACCTTCTACAAGTGGAAGTCCGGCAAGGTCGGGATCGTCTCGCGCGACCTGCTGGAGCGAGTGTCGTACCTGCTCGGTATCTACAAGGCGCTCCAGCTCCTCCTCCCCGCGCCGCACGCCGCCGATGCCTGGATCAAGCGTCCCAACGATGCCCCGCTGTTCAATGGGCGATCCGCGCTCGACGTCATGCTCTCGGGCAACGTCGCCGACCTCTATCTCGTCCGTCAGTATCTCGATGCGCAGCGCAGCGGCTGGGCGTGAACTCGCGCGACGAGCAGCCGCATCGCGCGAGTACGATTGGCAGGCGCGATGAGTGACTGGGTCCCGCCGATCAGGCGCACGGCGTGGGAGCCTTGCGTGCGCATTGTCCCGTCGCGCTATCCCCCGATCGACCTCTTCGAGCGGGTCGCCGACCCGGCGGACTTCGAGTCGGTGTTCGCCATCGAGGCGCTCACCAACGCCCGCCTGCGCGAGGAGGTCGGTGAGCTCTCCCTCGTCCCCGCCCGCGATCGGGTGAGCGGACCGGGGGCGAGCTGGGTGATGGCGACGTTTACGCACGTTGCTCCTCCGGGCGGGCGCTTCTCGACCGGGAACTTCGGCGCGTACTACTGCGCCCGGACGCTGGAGACCGCGGTCGCCGAGACGCGGTATCATCGCGAGGCGTTCCTGCGCGCCACTCAGCAGGGAGCGCTTGAGCTGTCCATGCGGGTGATTCACGCCACGCTCGACGCCGACCTGCACGACCTGCGTGGACTGGCCCTGCAGCACCCGGAGTTCTATTCACCCACCGAGTATGCGGCGAGCCAGGCGCTGGCGGGACGCCTGCGTGTGGCTGGGGCGTGGGGGATTGCGTGGGACAGCGTGCGTCAGCCTGGGGGGGAGTGTGCCGCGGTGCTGCGGCCACCAGCGCTCGCGTCGCCTCGCCAGGCGCAACACCTGACGTACCTCTGGGATGGGGAGCGCATCACCCACGTGTACCAGAAGACGCTGCTGGGGATGTGAAGATGCGAGGCGGCGATCGCAACAGCGGTGTCGCCGGCGCATCGGCCGGTCACTACCCGGCCGACCGGTGGTTCGCCCGGCGGCGCTGACTCGTGCCCAACAACCGCTTGGCACGAGCCAATGCCGGCGTATTGGCTACCGCTTCTTGGCGCGCTTCTTCATCACGAGACCGGCGACGGCCAGCGTCGCGGCGGCCACGGCGGCCCCGGCGGCTACCCGCTTGATCGCCTTCTTCTTCTTGTCGCGTCCGGTGACCTTGTCGGCGACCTTGGTGGCCAACGCGCGCGCCGACTTGCCGGCCTTGGTGCTGGCCTTGGCGACCGTCTTCTTCCCCTGGGCCACCGACTTGCCCGCCTTCGCCACCGTCTTCTTCACCGTCTTCTGACCGTCACGTACTGCCTTGCGAGCTGACTTTGCGAGCGTTGCCATGAACCCCTCCTCGGGATGATTCGTTTGCCGCACGGGAATCCGATCCTGTAACCTAACGCCACGAGCAGTCTGGCTGCTCGCCGGTTGGCCACCGGGGTCGGCGCAACGTGTCGGACTGTCCTACGGTATCATCGACTGTCCCTTTCGGGGAGGGGTACCGAGTGTGTCGCGCGTGCCCGATCCGCGCATGCTTCCCTTCATGCCTTGCCCGCCCTGCATGCCCTGCATGCCCTGCATGCCCTGCATGCCCTGCATCCCGGCCGTTCCCTCGGACAGGGACCAGACGTAGGCGGCCGCGGCGCGCCGTTGGTCTTCCGGAATCGGGAGCGGCGCCATGACACCAAAGCGTTCGATGGCCTGCGTCGGCATCAGGGCGCGCTCACGTGCTGGTTCCTTGATCCACGCCGTGATGCGCGCCAGCGCCGAGTCGCGATGCACGAGTTGCATGCGATAGCGGTTCGACACGTGGGAGAGCGGCGGAGCCAGCTTGTGCGGCGACTGCTCGACGTGGCAGGCAACGCATAGGGTGGTCACGATCTCCTTGCCCCGGGCGATGAGCGCGGAGTCTGCGGCGGAGAGGGTATCCCGCGTTGCCGCACCGTGTGACGCGTGCGCTCGGGCGTCCCCCGGTGCGAGGCGCTTGGCGGTGCGGGTGGCGCCCGGTGTGTCGCGCGGCTGCGGCTGGGCCGAGGCGGCGGTGGCCGCGAACAACAGCAGGGCAATGCTGGACGACATCAGTCGATACCGCATGGATTCTCCCTTGCGCCGGTGTGTCCGGACGGCGCGCCGATGGCCTTACTTGCGCCGGATCGAGTCCGGAAGGAAGACCGAGTACACCCCGCGCAGGTCGCCGGCAGAGAAGCCGTACGCCTTGTCGGCGGGATATCGTTGTTGCACAAATGCCGGCCGTTCGGCGCGCGCGCCGTGACAGGCGAGGCACGACGACTCCACGGTGATGCGACGGAAGTAGCGCACGCCGGTGCTCCCGTCGCGCGTAGCGTGCACCCACTGCCCCATCATTTCCGGGTCGCGCTGCATCGCGCCGAAGACACGCGCGGCCTCGGCATCGAGCGCGTTCTCGGGATTGCGGTAACGCTCGGCGAGCTGGGCGATCGACCAACCGTTCGCCTTCGCCACCGACATGGCCTGCATTTTCACCGGCTTGCAGACCTGGTCAAAGGTCGAGTCGGTCGCGCTCACGCCGCCGGCGGCGAAGGTGCGCGCGAGCGTCGAGCGCAGGGCGTCGAGCTGCTCGACCTCGGCGACCGCGCGCGCGAGTTGGACGTTAGGCGCGCCAGCTCGCGTGGCACCTTGCGCGCCGACGATCGCGGCAGCGAACGACAGGCCGGACAGCACGACAAGGCCATAGACCGCATGACGCGTCGCCGTCGCGCGAATCCCGGCGAGCTGTGGATCTGTCAGGGACATGAGCGACTCCAGGGCCTGATGAATTTATATAACCGAATGGTAATATAGTCTCACGCGGAGGTCGGGGCAGTCCGGGATTCTCCTGACATCCCGTCGGCGGTCGGGGTGGCGCGCGCCGTGCGTGGATCAGGCAGCCGGTCCGGGTTGGTTGCCCTGCCCGACGTCACCTCGACGCCAGCACGCCCCTTGCATTGCCTTCCTCCATTCCCCGGCTGCCACGCCGACTGATTGCGACGAGGGTTCCGTCATGTCTTACGAGTTCGAGCGCGCTGCGTACCGCATTCCGTATCCACCCTCGGCCCGCCCCCGCCTCATGCTGGGCGACCGCGAGGTGCCACTGGTCGACTGCTCCGAGCGCGGACTACGCTTCACGACGGAGGGCGTCCCGCATCCGAGCGTGGGCAGTCGAATCAGCGGACGGGTACATCTGCTCAGCGGCGGACCGGCGCTTGCCGTGGAAGGCACGGTGATCCGCTGCCAGGAGGGCGAAGTCGCGGTGCGACTCAAGGCACCCGGCATTCCCGTCCGGGCAGTTTTTGCCGAGCAGCGGTTCCTGGGGCAGCGGTTTCCGGCGCGACGCTAAGGCGCTGCGAGCCGGGCACTACCCGCCGGTCGGCACGAGCTCACATGCGGCGGCGGTCGCGCCGGCGCGCCACCGGCGTCAGTCGACCATCATCGCCACGATCAGGCGCGGTCCCGGCTCGGCGAACGATCGTTGCATCGCCCGCGCCAATGCCTCGGTCGAGTCGACCTGCTCCGCAGGCACGCCGAGGGACTCCGCCAGCTGCACGAAGTTGATCGACGGATTGGTCAGGTCGGTGAGCGGACGACCGCGCGCGACCGACGTGAGTCCGAGGCGCTGTAGCTCGAAGTCCAGGATACGATACCGACGGTTGGCGAGGATGACGGTCGTCACGTCGACCCCTTCACGGGCTAGCGACCAGAGCGCCTGCGGCGTGTACATCGCACTGCCGTCGGCCTGCAGGTTGATCACGCGCCGTCCCGGGGCGGCGAGCGCCGCCCCGAAGGACATGGGCAGCCCCGTGCCGAGTGAGCCGCCGGTGACGCAGCACCAGTCGTGCGGCCGGGCGCCGGCGGTGGCGACCAACGCCGGAAAGCGATTGGTGATCGCCTCATCGCAGACGATCGCGCCATCCGGCAGCACGGCGGCGAGCGTCTGGGCGAAGGCGGCCGACGTGATCGGCCCACTGGCAGCCGGGGGGATGGCGCGCGCTACCCGCGAGGGCTCGGCGTCCCTGGCCCCGGTCGCCTGTACCAGCGCGTCCAGCGCGGCAGAGACGTCATCCGCACCGTCGCTCAGTGACTGCACGTCGCAGCTGGCGGGAAGCAGCACGGTCGACATGTCGGGATAGGCAAAGAACGCGACCGGTGGCGGGGCATCGACCAGGACGAGGTGGCGTACCGCTGCCAAGCGCGCGGCGACTGCCTCGGGAAAGTACGGAAGGCGCTCGACCGCAACGCTCCCGGCCCCTCGGTGCGAGACGGCGGTGAACGACGTGCAGCAGAGCTGTGCCCCCGTGTGGGCGGCGACGCGCGCCGCCAGCTCGACCGCGCCGTGCGCCATGGCACGCCCACCGAGCAGAAGCATCGTTGGCTCGCCCGAGGCAAGCGCGCGCGCGACCCCGTCCACACCGGCAGCATCGACGGCGCCGCCCGGTGGTGCCCGTCGCTGCGCTTCCGCCATCGCCTCCGTCGCGGTGCCGCGCAGATCGACGCCTCGCTCCTCCTCGACGACCTCGTTCCATGCCGCATCCGACGGGACGATGAGCGTGGCGATTGCGCCTGGCGGTCCGAGCGCTGCGGCCACCGCCGCGCGCGCCGAGTCGCCGGCGGCACGTGCGGTCGGAACCGTCTGCACCCACGCCGACACGGTCCGCGCCAGCGCCGCGATGTCGCTCCCCAGCGGCGGGTCGTTGGCGACGTGATAGCTGGCGTGCTCGCCGACGATGTTGACGATCGGCGTCGCGGCCCGCTTGGCGTTGTGCAGGTTGGACAGCGCGTTGGCCAGCCCGGGCCCAAGATGGAGCAGCGTGCTGGCGGGACGACCGGTCATGCGCCCCCATCCGTCGGCCGCCCCGCTCGCCACATTCTCATGCAGGGTGAGCACCGGCCGAATCGACGGCGCCGCGTCGAGTGCGGCGACGAGGTGCATCTCCGATGTCCCGGGGTTGGCAAAGCAGATCTCCACGCCCGACTCGGCGAGTGATCGCAGGAGGAGGTCGGCGCCGCGCATGGGCGAGGGGGGCGGTTGCGGGGGAGTGGTCGACGACGCCGGCAAGATCGTAGGCGGACCCCCGATCCGATAGCCGATCGACCCGTCTCGGCTGCCGGCTGCCACGCGTATCGTTCGCGCTGCTCGCAGCGCATCGGGCGCAGGCGACCGCACGGCTGTGCCATACTGCCTCGAACGCACGTTTGTGTAAGTTCAGGGCATGTCTCTTCTTCGCCTGATTGCCCTCGCCGCCGCCGCCGGTTGCTCCTCGTCCTCGGACCAACTGGCGAACGCGCCTGCTGTTGACTCCACGGTCGCCCCTGTTGCTGCCGTCCTGTCCACCGACACCACTGACACCAGCGACACCAGCGCCGCAAGCGAAACTGCCGCCACCGCACCCGACTCGCTGCGCGTGCCCATCCTCGTCTACCACAACATCCAGCCGGCGTCCGAAGCTGGTGCCGTGCGAGGCGCCGATCTCACCATGCGTCCGGAAGTCTTCGCCGCGCAGATGCAATACCTCAAGGATCACAAGATCCCCGTCGTGTCGTTCGGGGCGCTGCTCGATGCCCTGGAAGGCAAGGGGAGCGTCTCACCCGGCGCCGTCGTGATCACCTTCGACGACGGTCGGGTCAACCAGTACCACAACGCGTTCCCGCTGCTGAAGAAGCTGGGCTTCCCCGCGACGTTCTTCCCGTTCACGCACGCCATGGACAAGAACCCGCGCTACTTCACGTGGGCGCAGCTCCAGGAAATGCAATCCGCCGGAATGTCGGTCGGGTCGCACACTTCACTGCACGTGCGCGTCGACAAGATGAAGGATCCGAAGCAGATGCATGCCGAGGTGACTGGGAGTCGCACGCTGTTGGGCGACAAGCTGGGCGCAGCGGCGACGGAGTTGTTCTCGTATCCGTTCGGCGCCCTCGCGACCGCGGGCGACTCGGCGGTGCGGGCGTCGGGGTATCGCGCCGCACGGGCGTACGGCGGCGGCACGTGGAACAGCTGGGGGAATCGCTGGCGCCTGCGCTCCGTGCCAATGACGGAAAACATGTCACGCTTTCAACAGATCGTGAACCCCGACGGGGTGTCGGCGCGGAAGGCCGCGGCGCCGTAGCGGCAACGCCCCCTCGCCGGAACGGTCGGCGAGGGGGCGCGAGGAAGCGGGGGCGTCACGAGCAAGGCATGGGCGCGCCGAGCGACCTCACGGACAGGCCGGACGTCCCTTCGGCAGTGCCATCGTGCACGTCTTGGTGTCGCCGTTGATCGTGATGACGATCGTGGCGGTGCTCGACCCGTCGTAGGTGATGACTTCGCGACGGCTGGCGGTGACGGGCGACGCGCCGGTCACGGTGAAGCTCGCGTTCATCACGCGGATCACCGTCCCTTCCACGGGATAGGTCGGCTTGCCGTCGGCAATCGGAATCACCACGCCGCGTGTGGTATCGGCGGCGACCCGACGGGCGGTGAAGGTCCCCGCGCTGGTCGTCCCGGTGGTGGATTCGTCTCCGGCCGACGTTCCCGCCACGGTACGCCGCGTGCTGCCGGTGGCGAGACCGGTGACGAGACGGTCGCTGCGATGGCTGACGGTCGTGTTGGCGGTCAGCACGGTGTTGCTGTCACCGATCAGGCGGCCGATGTGCGGCGGCCCCTTGCGCCCGCCCCACGACGGCCCGTGGGTGGAGTCCTTCACGTAGCTCACCGTCCCCGCCGCCGACGATTGCACCTGCACGGAGTTGGTGGTCGCCGTATCGAACGCCGCCTGCACGGCCCCAGCGGCGGTCTTGTATTGCACCTGCTGCGTGGCCGTCACGCCATTGCGCACGGCCGGCGCGCAGACAAACCAGCCCGTGCTGGCATCGAACGCACCATCACACGTGCGTCCGCCGCCGAAGCGCCCGCCGAACGGGCCGTGGTGTCCGAAGCCGCGACCGGCCGACATGGCGCCGGCGAACGCATCGCCGAGTCCTCCGCCCATCAACCCCTCACGCCCGAAACCGCGGGCATGCCGCCCGGGGAGCCAGAGCGAGGTGACACCATCGGACTCACCCGAGTAGCTGCTGCTGTTGTTGGCGAAGCCGACGGGGACGGTGCTGAAGGCCGCGGTGAGCGCCTGGCTGTCCGCAGAGGCTTCGTTGCTGCTGGTGAGGAAGTCGGCACAGGCGCCCGTGCTGAGCAGCAGGGCAGCGAGTGACGCGACACGAAAGGTACGCATCATGGGATCGGGTCTCGAAGCAGAGGTGTCGTACCGGCGGTGGGGGCTACGCCAGTCCCTGCTGCCCTGACACGCACACGTCCGAAGACCCTCACATGACCCGCACGGAACCCGTTTGCGACATTCACGAAACGTGCACGCCGCGTTCACGCAGCGTTCACGCCGCGCGCACACGGTCCTCACACAACAGCTGCACAGCACCACGGCCCGTCCGGATGCCGCGCGCGCACGCGCTAGATCGCGGTGATGCTGAAAATCACCGGCGCGAATGTGCCGCTGGTTGCTCGCACGGTGTACACCCCCGGCGTCGTTCCCAGCGTCAGCGTGACCCGCGCCAGCCCCGCCGCATCGCTCGTGCTCGTCGTCGCGCTGAGGGTGCCGCCGTTGGCTCCGACCGCCCAGTTCACGGTGACACCGGGGACTGGATTGCCGTAGGCATCGACCGAGCGGACGACCGCTTGCACCCCGGTCGCGACCAGGGCTGCGATGCCGTCACCGGAGAACTTCGCCAACGCACTCGCGGCGCCTGCCGTCACCGTCTGGGTGAAGGTCACGCCCACCAGCGAGCCAGTGCTCGCCGAGATCGTGATGGAGCTGGCAATCGTTCCCGCGGTCAACTCCATGCTCGCCTGCCCGCCGGCGTCGGTGGTGCTCGTAGATGCGGCGAGCGTCCCGGCAGCACCGCTGGCCAAGGTCCATGACACGACGGTCCCCGACACCGGATCGCCGTTCTCGGCCAGGACGCGCACGACCATTGGGGACGCAAGAGCGGCGGCAACCACAACACTCTGCGAGTCCCCGCTCACCTTGCTGATCGTCCCCGGGTTCGTGGAACTGGCCGGGTCGCTGCCGCAGGCAACGGCGACGCCAGCGCACAACCCCGCCACGACAAGCGCGCGCGCGGTGCGGGGAATACGAGTCAGAATGGCTGCCCGAGCAAGCGAGCGAACCGTACTTATGGCGACCATGGTAGCAAGCGTCGAAAGTGGACGAAATCGGCAGTTGATGCGGCCGGGGCACGGCGTGCACGGCCCGCAGGCCGCATCTCTCGCAAGGATACGACACATCCGGGGCGTGTCACGCTGACATCGGGGCGACACGCCGGGAGGAATCTATTCAGATGGCGCGGCCGAGCGGCGACCCGCCGGCTGACATTCCTCACCTCGGCGCCAGCACCCACCGCGTACGCGTCACCGCTTCGACGGCCGGCCGGGTGTACGTCACCGGGAAGTACCGGTCGTCCTTCCACAGCTCGAACAGGTCGCGGTAGTGCGGACTCGACACATCGCCCGATTGGCCGGGAGTGTTCGTCCCCACGGCGGCATCCCAGTTGCCCGCCTCCACAATGAGCCGGAACGACGCGCCCGCGGTCTGGTTTTCTCCGCCGCCAGTGGCCCCCGGGGTATTGCCATCCCCGCCGCGCGGCCACGGCCCGACCTCGAAGCGTCGGCGCAATTCATCGTTCAGTGCCGCGCTCATGGGGTGTCGCAGCGTGACCTGGTGATAGCGCCCCCAGCGCCATTCTGTCATGTCGGCGCCGTAGCGCTGTGTCAACTCCCGCACCGCTTCGTCCAGGCTGCGCAGCAGGACCGAGTCACGTCCCAGCGTGGGAACGGCCCCGAACTCCCCCCCGGGAGCGGTGAGCCACTCGACGATGCGCTTGGTCGAGACGCCGCGCGCCATCGCCCGCGCAGCGGGCGGCACGACGACGTTCGCGGTGTTGTCGGCAAGGCGCCGGTACCACGCTTCGTAGATCCCTGCCCCGACCGAGTCCTTGTCCAGCACATGGTCCCAGGCCAGCAGTGCCCGGCGCGCTCGTTCGACGGAAGGGGTGGTCGCCGTCAACCCGGCCAGGAGCGGGACGAGGGAGCGCGCGGGCAGCGACGTGTAGTCGTTCTGTAGCCGCATCATGTCCATGAGCGACGAGCGCTGCCCCGAGCCCAACACTTCGGCAATGCGCGCAAAACGGAAGGGATCGGCCCACGACCAGCCGATGGCCGTGCGATACGGGTAGTCCTCGCGCGTGAGGTTGCTGTTGGCGGTCGCGATGAATCCCTCGGCGGGATTGTAGGCGTTCGGCTTCTGCCGGATGGGGAGGTAGCCGGCCCACTCGAAGCGACCATCGCCCGGCACCGGGACCAGCCCGCTGGACGCGGGCCTTATGGGCGCGATCCCGACGGCCTGCCAGCCGATGTTTCCCTTCACGTCGGCCCAGATCATGTTCTCGCCCGGGATGTTGCTGTAGCTGCAGGCCTCGAGGAACTCCTCCCACGTCCTGGCCTGGTCCATGCGCAGCGACGCCATGTACGGGGCGCCGCCGGGCTCCATCCATGCGGCGCGCACGGCGTAGGCCAGGCCGCGCGCCGAGTCCTCATAGACCACTGGCCCATGTCGCGTGTACTTGAGCGTCACCGTTTCCGGCGCGCCTCCTTTCACCGGGATCGTCTCGCGCACCGTGCGCATCGCCTCCCACGCACCGCGATATCGATACATCGCGCGGTTGGCGGGATTGGTCTTGTAGACGTACAGGTCCTCCCCGTCCGTGCTGAAGATGGTCAACCCCCACGCCCCGTACTCGTTGTGGCCGATCGAGACGCCCGGCACGGTGGGTTCGCCGCCGCCGATCACGTTCCACCCCGGGGCCACCAGGTGCACGAAATAGCGCAGCGACGGGGCGGCCTGTGCGCGGTGCGGATCGTTGGCCATGATTGCGCGCCCGTTGAGCGTGAGGCGCGGGCTGATCACCCAGTTGTTGCTCCCGATGTCGCGCCGCGCGTTCAATTGCAGCGCCGAGTCGGCCTCGGCTTGCAGCGCCGCGAGGCGACGGCCGGCGCGCTCGTCGCCGCGGTAGGCCGACTGCACGTCGCTGGGAAGGAAGCGGACCGGGGCCCGGTATGCGTTGTACAGGTCGAGGATGGGCTCGAACAGCCCGGCCGTGTCGATCGCCGGATCGAGGGTCAGCGCCGGCTGGCCGGGGCCGGGGTGGAACCACTCCACCTTGCGCAGCAGCTCGGCCCCATGGCGCGCGACGAAGCGACCGTGCGCGAGTTCCTCGGCGATGTTGCCCAGCAGTCCCTGGTGTCGTGAGATCACGACCTCCGGCGTCCAGCGCCCCGGGGTGATGCCGAGCAGCTTGAGCTCCAGCGGGACCAACGCCGGATTGCTTGCCGCTTCGTCCACGTAGGCATTGATCCCCTCGACGAAGGCGCCGACGATCGCCGCCCCACGCGGGTGGTACATCGCGAGGTCCGCCGCGAGGTTGCCGCGGTACTTGAACAGTCGCGCCCCCCGGTCGCGCGCGACTTCCCGCGCGCCAAGGACCTCGGCCACGGTCCCCGTCGCCTGCCGGCGCCAGATCTCGAACTGGAAGGCGCGGTCGCGCGCGGCGGTGTAGCCCTGGGCGAAGAACAGGTCGTGTTCGTTGCCGGCGTAGATATGGGCGATGCCCCAGGCGTCGCGCAGGACTTCCACGGGTTGGCGAAGTCCCGTCAGGCGCAACGTATCGGTGCGCTGCGCGTGCCCGGCCGCGGGCAGGACGAGTGCAAGCAGGAGGACCGCCTGCCGCAGCAGGGATGACCAGCGGACCGGGAGTCGCATGGGCTGTGTCGGAGGGAGCAGGGTGGGGCGGAACCGCGCACCGCCAGACACGGCGAACATATCCATCGCTCGACGAATGGCCAGTCGCGGCGACGGAAACGCACGGGGATAGACCCGGGGAAACGCCAGGCGGACGCACGCGACGACGCACGGCGATCGACCCGCCGTTGCCGGCGCGGCTTGCGCACGAAACGCGGCGGGCGTCCGGCGCGTAGGGCCGAAGGAGGCAGGTCGACCAGGTCGCGGCAGTGCGCAGTAGTCCGTCGAGCGCCACGTTGGTGTCGCGCCGCGTTCGGGGTGGTCCACGTTCCCGGAGGAGTCCCATGATTCTCGCCGACGTCCTGAAGTACCTCTTCCTCGTCATCGGCGCGCTGGTGGTCATCATCAGCTATTGGCTGGTCACGACGGCGCTCTTCCCCGCGGCGGTTGACCGCACCCGCGAGGCATACGGCGCACACCCCGTGCGCATCACGCTCGTCGGTACGCTGTGCACGGTCCCGGTGCTCCTGGCCGGGTTGGCGCTCCTGTCCGCCGCGCCTAACGCGGGGCTCAAGGTCATGGGTGGCGTGCTCGCCTCCCTGCCGGTGGTGCTCGGGCTGGCCGGCTCGGCAGGGCTGAGTGAACGGGTAGGGCGCGGCCTGGTCCACGCCGAGGATGGCCGCACCCCGTGGCGGCGCTCGCTGCGCGGGGGCATCGTGCTCGCGCTGACCTTCCTGCTCCCGATCATCGGTTGGTTCGTGGTCCTGCCGTGGGTCCTGCTCAGCGGCTGCGGCGCCACAATCGCAGCCCTGCGCGACGCGCGTCGGCGGGCGACGATCGGCCTGGCAGACGCAGCATGACGTCCCGGCGCCGCTTCCTCGAGGCGAGCGGCACGCTGGCCGCCGCCGCAGCACTTGGCGGATGCGCCGACGTGTCCGCGTGGCGGGCGCTGTGGACGACCGGCGAGGACGGGACGTTCGCCGCCCCCCGCGTCGACGGAGATCGACGAGATCTCGCACGTGATTGCCCGCCTCACGTACGGCGCGCGCCCCGGTGAGCATGCCCGTGTGCGCGCCCTCGCCCCGACCGAACGCGAGGCGGCTGCGCGCTTCATCGACGAGCAGCTGGCCCCGGGCTACGACGACGCGCGCGCCGACCAGGCAGTGCGCCGCCTCGAGGCGCTCGCCGAGCCGGTGGGCGAGTTGTACGAGTACCAGCCGGCGCTGCTGCGCGACCAGCTCGCCGACTCGACGCTCCGTCGCGCGGTGTACGCCAACCGTCAGCTGCAGGAGGTGATGACCGGCGTCTGGAGCGACCACTTCAACATCGACATCTCCAAGGGCGACTGCCGCTGGCTCACACCCGCCTATCTCCGCGACGTCCTGCGGCCGCACGCGCTCGGCTCCTTTCCGGCACTGCTGCGGGCCGTTGTCCTGAGCCCGGCGATGCTCTGGTACCTCGACGGACGGGTGAACCGGCGCGGTTCGCCCGGGGAGCAGCCGAACGAGAACTACGCCCGCGAGCTGCTCGAGCTGCACACGCTCGGCGTCCACGGCGGCTACACGCAGGACGACATCATGGAGGTCGCGCGCGCCCTCACCGGGTGGACGGTGCGCTCACGTGGCGAGTCGCGCTTCGGCATCGGACGGGTGGAATTCAATGCCGGTGCCCACGACGACGGCGAGAAGGTCGTGCTCGGCCAGCGCATCGCGGCCGGTGGTGGCGCACGCGACGTGCACGACGTGCTGAACATCGTGATCGCGCATCCGGCGTGCGCACGCTTCATCGCCGGCACGCTCTGTCGCCGCTTCATCGCCGACGATCCGCCGGCCGCGGCGGTCGATGCGGTCGCCCGCACCTTCGCCACCACGGGTGGCGACATCCCCGCGACGCTGCGCACGCTGTTCGCCACGGCGGAGTTCCGCGCCGCGCGCGGGACGCGCTTCAAGCGCCCCTTTCACTTCATCGTCTCGGCGCTGCGTGCCACCGACGCCACCACACAGGGCGGACGACCGCTCATCGTGTGGCTGGAGCGGCTGGGGCAGGTCCCATTCCAGTATCCCACCCCCGACGGGTACCCGCGCGAGGCGGGACCATGGCTCGGCACGCTGCTCTGGCGCTGGCAATTCGCCGGCGCGCTGGTGGCGGGACGCATCGAGGGCACGCGGGTCAACCCCGCGCAGCTCGTCGGCCGTGCGGGGGGCGAACGCGAACTGCTCGCGCACCTGCTCGGGCGACTCCCGACGCGCGAGGAAGAGACCGCCGCCCGCGCCTCGCGGCAGGCGATCGCGCTCGCCCTGTCGGCCCCCGCCTTCCAGCTCACCTGATCGCTGAGGTGCAATCGTGACCAGCCTGTGGAGCAGTGGCGTCCGCGACGATCGTCGCACGCTCGTGGTGGTGTTCCTGCGCGGCGGTGCCGATGGGCTGGCGCTCGTGCCGCCGATCGGCGACGACGCCTATCACCTGGCGAGGCCGACGCTCGGGGTCCGGGCACGGGACGCGATCCGACTCGACGATCGCTTCTCGCTGCACCCTCGCCTCGCCCCCCTTGCCCCGCTCTTCCACGACGGGACGCTCGGCGTCGTGCACGCTGTCGGATCGGACGACACCACCCGCTCCCACTTCGAGGCGCAGGACCTGATGGAGCACGGCGGCGACGGGGGCGGTGGGTGGCTCGGGCGATTCCTGCGCGAGCGCAACGGCGCGCAGCCGGGCGCGCTCTCGGCGGTGGCACTGGGGGAGGAGTTCCCCGAGTCGTTGCGGGGCGCGCCCTCGGTGACGGTGATGCGGTCGCTCGATGACTTCGCGGTCGATCACGACGACGAGCCGATGCTGCGTGCGCTCGAGTCGCTGTATGACGCAGACACGATGGCGTTAGGCGGGCGCCTCGCCCCGGCCGCGCGCGACACCCTGGCCGCACTGCGTCGCCTGACCCAGCTGCGTGCGTCGCCGCTCCGGCCGCGTGCGGGGGCCGACTATCCCGCCGACGACTTCGGGCGCGACCTGGCCGAGGTGGCACGGCTCATCAAGGGACGGGTGGGCGTCGCGGTGGCGACCGTCGACCTTGGGGGTGGGACTCGCACGTTGCCCAGGGCACCCTGATCGAACCGCTGATGGAACGTCTCGCGCGCGGGTTGGCCGCCTTTCACCACGACCTCGGCCGGGAGGCGTTGGCCGGCGTCACGGTGGTCGTCATGACCGAGTTCGGGCGACGGGTCGCGGAGAACGCGTCGTTCGGGACCGACCATGGGCGTGGGAGCATGATGCTCGTGCTCGGCGACGGGGCCGAGGGGGGACGTGTGCGTGCGCGGTGGCCCGGCCTGGAGTCGAAGCTGCTGGATGGACCGGGTGACGTGCCGGTGACCACGGACTATCGCGAGGTGCTGGCGCCGTTGCTGGCTCGTCATGGGGCGCGGGCAGTGGCGAGGATCTTTCCCGGGTGGCCGGGGCTACCCGCCGTCGCCTAACGACCCGCGCACGCGCCTGCGCGGCATGCCGCCGCCGCGACACGACGCCCCCACGACCATCGGTCATGGGGGCGTCGGTCCATCGCAAGGTGCGTGCGCTGCGAGCTACATCACCGCCACCGGCTTCTTCGCCTTGGTGATCACGCCGTCGACCTTGCTGGACTCGAGCAGCTTGTTGAATGCGGCGATGTCCACGTTCTCGATCGTCTCCACCTCGCTACGCAGCGCGCTCCACAGCCGCTCCAGCTCGGCGAAGCGCTCCTGGACCCCCGCCGTCAGGACCGGATTGCCTTCCAGCTGTCCGAGCAGGAATCCGTACTGCCCGTTGATCCCGTTGGCGTAGTTGATGATGTCCTGCCCGTTCTGCGCCTTGGTGGTCAGCTTCGGGTCCACCGTTTCAAGCTTCTTCGTGATCGTCCCGCCCATCGTCCCGATCGCCTTGGCGCTGTCCGCTTCCTTCGTACGGGTCACGAAGCCCTGCACCTGCGTCTTGAGGTCGCGCACGCGCAGCACGGCGTCGTGGATCTCGCCGATGCGTGCCACGAGCAGGTTGGCCACCGAGTCACGGGCGATGAGCTGCGGCATCGGCGTCACGCGGCGCGGGTCCTGCCGGACCTCGAACTGTTGCGTGGTGGTGTTCGATCCGACCGTCAGCCGCACGGCGTACTGACCCGGGAGCACCTGTGCGCCGGCGCTGGGCGCGCCGAACAGGAGGACGCCGGGGAGCGTGGTGGGCGCCGGGCGGCGCAGGTCCCAGGCAAAGCTGTTGAAGCCGGCCTTGGGGGCGAGGCGGGCGGCGCCCGTCCCTTCCTTGTTGGAGTACGAGCGCACCACCGCGCCCTTGCTGTCGACGAAGTCGAGCTTCACGGTCGTCGCGCTGTCGGGAACCGAGGCCATGCGGAAGAAGACCACCGCGCCGGCGCGGGGATTGCGCCCGACGGTGAGGCCGCCGCCACCACCACCGAAGCCGCCACCACCACCGCCGAGTGTCGCGGTGCGCGGCTTGTAGAGGTGGGTGGTCGCCGTGGCCACCGAATCGGCATGCTGGCGAATCACCGACAGGTCGTCGAGGATCCAGAAGGCGCGCCCCTCGGTGGCGGCGATCAGGTCGCCGTGGCGCACCTCGAGGTCGGTCACCGGCACGACCGGCAGGTTGCCACTGAACAGCTGCCACTTCGCGCCGCCGTCATACGAGATGTAGACCCCGGTCTCGGTACCGGCGTACAGCAATCCGCGGCGCTCGGGGTCCTCGCGCACCACGCGCACCGGCTCGCCGTCGCGCAGCCCCGCCACCAGGCGCGTCCACGACTTGCCGAAATCGGTCGAGCGGAAGATGTGCGGCGTCGGGTCGCCGACCCGGTCCTTGCGATAGGCGACGTACACGGTGGCCGGATCGTGCGGAGAGACCTCGATCTCGTTGACCAGCCCATCGCCCCAGGCGGGGACCGTGAGGTTGCTCCAGGTGGCGCCGGCATCGCGCGTGAGCTGCAACACGCCGTCATCCGTGCCGACGTACATCGTCCGGGCGTCGTGCGGCGACTCCTCGATGACGATGATCGTGCCATACACCTCGCCGCCTGCCCCCTCGTTGGTGATCGGTCCGCCCCCCCACCCCTGTCGCGCCTTGTCGTTCTTGGTCAGGTCGGGGGAGATCGGCGCCCACGACTGGCCGCGGTCGCGCGAGCGGAACAGCACGTTGCCGCCGTGGAAGATCACGTTGTCGTCGTGCATAGAGACAACAATCGGCGCCGACCAGTTGAAGCGGTACTTCGTCTTGTAGGTCGGCTCGGTGAGGTTCATCTCGGGATACGCCATGATGTCGCGCGACATCCCGGTCTCCTGGTCCAGCTCGTCGATCAACCCTTGATAGCAGCCGCCGTACACGTAGCGCGGGTTCTTCGCGCTCACCCCGATGTTGGCGCTCTCGCACCCGGCGCCGTTCCACCAGTCACGCTCGCCGATCATGAAGCCATCGCTCTTGCCCTTGATCACCACCGACGAGTTGTCCTGCTGCCCCGAGTAGAGCTTGTACGGGTAGTCGTCGTCGACGGTGACGTGATAGAACTGCGCGGTCGGCTGGTTGTCCTGCGAGCTCCAGCTCGCCCCGCCGTCGAGCGAGATCGAGCCGCCGCCGTCGTTGGCGTTCGCCAGGTAGTTGCTGTTGGTCGGGTTGATCCACAGCCCGTGGTTGTCGCCGTGCGTGGCCCGCTGCACGGCAAACGTCTTGCCGCCATCGATCGACTTGAGCACCGGGGCGTTCATGACCCAGACCACGTCGGCGTTCTGCGGGTCGGCGATCACGTCCATGTAA
This sequence comes from Gemmatimonadota bacterium, assembly GCA_016704465.1. Classification (GTDB taxonomy): domain Bacteria; phylum Gemmatimonadota; class Gemmatimonadetes; order Gemmatimonadales; family Gemmatimonadaceae; genus SCN-70-22. The sequence continues at coordinate 934,194 of JADJAD010000001.1, forward strand.
TACCACGAGCGTGTCTGGATCAGGCGGTCCTCGGACATCAGGCGCCAGCTCTTCCCCGCGTCGTCGCTCCGGAACAGCCCGCCCTTCTCGGCCTCGATGATCGCGTACACCCGGTCGGGATCGGCCGGCGAGACCGCCACGTCGAGGTTCCCCATGAGCTTGGGAAGGCCCTGCGCCAGGCGCGTCCAGCTGTCACCGCCATCGTTGGATTTCCAGATCCCGCTCCCCGGGCCGCCCGAACGCACCATCCACGGCGTGCGCTGGTGATCCCACATTGCCGCGTAGAGGATGCGCGGGTTGGTCGGGTCCATCGACAGCCCGGCGGCGCCGCTGGTGGCGTTCTCACCCTTGAGCACGAGCGTCCACGACTTGCCACCGTCCACCGACCGGTAGATCCCGCGCTCGGCCGTCCCCTTCCAGCGGTCGCCCTGCGCCGCGACGTACACCACGTCGGGGTTGTTCGGGTGCACGCGCACCGCCGAGATCTGGCGCGTCGCCGAGAGCCCGACGTTCGTCCATGTGCGCCCCTGGTCGGTGCTCTTGTAGACGCCGTCGCCGTAGGTCGAGGACTGCCCGCGGATCGCGTGCTCGCCGCTTCCCACGTAGAGGACGTTCGGGTCGGACGGGGCGATGCCGATGGCGCCGATGGTGCTCGTCGTGAACTTCCCGTCGGAGATGTTCCGCCAGGAAATCCCGGCATTGTCGGTGCGCCAGAGCCCCCCACCGGTGTAGCCGACGAAGTAGGTCAGCGGCAGCGTCGGAATCCCGACAATGGCGTTCGCCCGCCCGCCGCGGGAGGGGCCGACGTTGCGCCAGCTAATCGCCCCGAAGACGGTGGTGTCGAAGGCCGTCGTCGCGGTCGCGGCCGGCGGCGCGCCACGCCCCTGCGCCTTGCCGGCAGACAGAGGGAATGCGACGCTGATGGCGACGGCACCCACGGCGAGGCGACGCCAGACGGTGGAGTTGAGCGGTGCGAAATACATCAGGAACGAGCCTTGTCAAAAGGGAGAATCGGTCACGCCACGCCGAGGCACGTTGCGACGGGCGAAGGGGTTCGGCAAGATGATAACGCAGCGGCGGCATGTTGCCGCCATCGGCGTTGGGGCGGCATCGATTCCCGGTCGTACATTGGGGCGTCCGCCGGGCACGCCGGCGCCGTTCGCCGTTCGCCGTTCGCCGTTCGCCGCCCTCACCAGGAGCGCGCCGTGACCACGTCAGTCAAGCAGGAAGCTCCCCACCCCACGACCGACGCTGCCGACGCGTTGCGCGAGTTGCGGGCGCGCGAGTTCTCTCGCCTCGACGCCGATGGACAGGTCTATGTCGACTTCACCGGCGGTGGCCTGTATGCCGCGTCGCAGGTCACGCGACACGGCGCCCTGCTCGGCGGGGGCGTCTTCGGCAACCCGCACTCATTGAGTCCTTCCTCGGTGCGGGCCGGCGCCGTGGTCGAATCGGCCCGGCAGCGCGTGCTCGCCTACTTCAGGGCCGACCCGGCAGAGTACGTGGCGATCTTCACCGCCAACGCCAGCAACGCGCTCAAGCTGGTCGGCGAGTCCTATCCGTTCACCGCCGCCTCACACTTCCTCCTCACCTTCGACAACCACAATTCGGTCAATGGTATCCGCGAATTCGCCCGCGCCCACGGGGCGGCGACCACCTACATCCCGTTAGGCCCCGACCTGCGCGTCGAGGTCGCCGCCCTCGAGGCCGCGCTCTCGAACCGGGACCCCTCGGCCGGTAACCTGTTCGCCTTCCCGGCCCAGTCCAACTTCTCGGGCGTGCAGCATCCGCTGGAATGGATCGACCGCGCCCGCGGTGCCGGATGGGACGTCCTGCTCGACGCGGCCGCCTTTGTCCCCACCAATCGGCTCGACTTGTCCGTCTGGCACCCCGACTTCGTCACCCTGTCGTTCTACAAGATGTTCGGGTATCCGACGGGAGTCGGCGCCCTCATTGCGAGACGAACGGCCCTCGCCAGGCTGCACCGCCCGTGGTTCGCGGGGGGGACGATCTCGGTGGCATCGGTGCAGGCCGATCGGCACCTCCTTGCCCCCGGCGGCGCCGCCTTCGAGGATGGGACCGTGGATTACCTGGGGATCCCCGCGATCGAGTTCGGTTTCGACGTGCTCGACCAGGTGGGCGTCGAGGCCGTGCACGATCACGTCGCGACGCTGACCGGGCGGCTGCTGGACGGCCTGAACAGTCTACGGCATGCGAACGGCGCCGAGGCGCTGCACATCTTCGGGCCGACTACCGGTGCGCAGCGTGGCGCGACTGTCGCGCTCAACTTCTACCGCGCCGACGGCACGCTCATCGACCACCGCGAGGTCGAGACGCGCGCCGCTGCGCACCGCATCTCGCTGCGCACCGGATGCTTCTGCAATCCCGGCGCCGGCGAGGCGGCCTTGCACCTGACGCGCAGCGAGATCGACCGCTGCTTCCCGACCGATCCTGACGGTGGTGGCTTCGAGCCATTTCGTCAGTGCATCGATCCGCAAAAGGGGACCGGGGCCGTGCGGATTTCGTTTGGCATCGCCTCGAACGTGGCCGATGTCGACCGGGTGCTGGAGTTCGCGCGGTCAATCGTGCAGGCGTGAGTCGCGGGCGGATGGGGCGGCCCCGACGCGAGGGTCGCTCGGAACGTCAGCGAGGCGGCAGCTTGCGCACCAGCGGATCACCGAACGGATCGCCGAGCATGTGCTCCATCATGAGTTCGCGTCCGACCTCGTCCAGGGCCTTGTTCAGCTCCTCCCGCGCCCCCCTGAGCGCATGCTGGTAAAAGAGGCGATGGCCGAACGCACCGACCACGATGCCGGCGCCAAGCAGCGGGAGCGCGGCGGGGAGGCCGAGCAGCGTGACCAGGACGGCCTTCTTCACCAGCACCGCTCCCAGCAATCCGCCGAACATCCCACCACCGCCCCCCAGCGCGGCCGCAACTCCCAGCGAGCCGGCGTGTCCCTCGGGTGGCTCGATCGTGAAGGTGACCTCACATTGCCCCGACGTGCCGGGCGCCGAGGCCAGCTGCGCCCGCAGCGTCTTGACCCACAGCTGGTAGCGCACCCGGTTCCAGGCAAAGTTGCCGTAGGTCAGCGCCATCCCCCCGGTGCCGGCAACCTGCTCCGCCACCGGCAGGTCGAAGACCAGCGTCCCGCCGTACAGGGCGTGACCGCCTAACGTTTCCCGCAGCCGCAACCCGCACGGCGGTCGCTGCAGTGCGATCCCCATGGCGGCCAGCACCTCGCGCGGCGAATGATCGAACACCCGGCTCACGCTGATGGCGCGCGGGCTGGGCCCGAGCACGACTCGCGCCGCGACCTCGCCGCCCGTGGTGCGCGTGACCAGCGCCGTGCCCGCCTCGCGCCCGGCCCGCAGTTCGGCCAGCGCGACCGCCACGTACTGCCGCGAGATCCCGGCTTCCTCGGCGGCCGCCTGTACCCGCGCGACCGGGAAGGCGCTGGAGTCGGGAGCCGCAGCGTGCGGTGGCGCGTCCGGCTGATGCCGTGCGATCGCTCCGCCCGCGGACTCGCCCCGCCCCGACGGGTCGTTCCCCGCCGGCGACCCTGAGCTCGCTCCCGCCCGCCCGCCACCGAGCGCCCATTGCTCCCGCGTGCGCGACTCGAGCCGCGACGCGGCTTGCGCCTGCAGCTGGGCGGCACGCTGCCAGACGCGATGCGCCTCATCCTCGCTCAGCGGCGGCTGCTCTCGGGAGCTGTTCGCATCGAGCGCGGCAGCGTCCTGCTGCCACGCCCGTTCCAGCAGCTCCGCGAGGGCCTCGCCCGTCGGCGGTCGTTTGTCCGGGTCGCGCTCGAGGCAGCCATCGATCACCGCCGCGATCGATGGCGGCACATCGGGGGCCACGCTGCGGAGCGGTGGCGCGTCGCGCGTGGCCCGCTGCACCAGGACGGCCGACGCCTGATCGTGCTCGAAGGGCAGCTGTCCGCTCAGGAGGAGGAATCCGACCGTGCCGAGTGCGTACAGGTCGCTCCGCCCGTCCAGCGCATCCCCGGCCCCCTGCTCCGGGCTCATGAAGTGCACGGATCCCATCACCAGCCCGGCCTGCGTCAACGGTGACGAATCGGGGGCGTGGGCGATCCCGAAGTCCGTGACCACCAGTCGGCCGGTGTTGCGCTCGACCATGAGGTTGTCCGGCTTCACATCGCGGTGCACCAGGCCGCGCGCATGGGCGTAGGCGAGCGCCCACGCCGCGTCGCGCAGCAGGCGCACCACTTCTGCCGGCTCGAGACGCCCTAACGCGGCCACCCGCTGGCCCAGCGTCTCACCATCGATGTACGCCATGACGAAGTACGCGAACCCCCCCGATTCATCGGCCGCGTAAATCGGGACGATGTTGGGGTGCGCCAGCTGCGCGGCCGTGCGCGCCTCACGCAGGAAGCGTTGGCGCACGGTGGGTTGCGTGGCAATGGCCGGCGGCAGGACCTTGAGGGCGACCGGCCGGTCGAGCCGCTCGTCGCGGGCGAGGAATACGACCCCCATCCCGCCCCGCCCCAGTTCGCGCTCAATGCGATAGGCGCTGGCGAGTGACGCAGCGAGTCCGGGGAACTCGGTGTCGAAGGACTTGGGCGAAGTATCCATGTCGTCGGATCCAATTTACGTCGCTCGACCCGACGGCGTGTCACGTCGGCGATAGAGAGTTCCCGGCGCGGGTCGAGTTGCCGGGCGATTCCCCTTGCCGCGCGTCGGGCCCAGCCGCACTGTCGAGCATCATTCGGGAGAGCCCCATGGCAGAAGCCAAGACACAGAAAACGACCGTCAGCGTCACCGCATTCCTGGACGGCGTGGCCGACCCCGCGCGACAAGCGGACTGCCGACGAGTCGCAACAATGATGAAGAAGGTCACCGGCGAAAAGCCCACCATGTGGGGCGCGTCGATCGTCGGATTCGGCACGTATCGCTACCAGTACGAGAGCGGGAAGACGGGCGACTGGCCCATCACCGGCTTCTCGCCTCGCAAGCAGGAGCTCACGCTGTACATCATGCCGGGCTTCGAGCGTTACGCGTCGCTGCTCGAGCAACTCGGCAAGCACCGCCACGGAAAGTCGTGCCTGTACATCAAGCGCCTGTCGGACATCGACTTCGACGTCCTGACCGAACTCGTGACGGAATCGGTGGCGGCGATGGAGTCGAAGCGGGTGCGGGCATAGCGGCGTGCCGGCGGTGAACGCGAGCGAGCGAGACCTCACCCCGTGACGTCTCCGTTGCGGGTCGCCCTCGTGGGCTACGGCTTCGCCGGCCGAGTCTTTCACGCCCCCTTGATCGCCGGCGTGGAGGGGATGCAGCTGTCCAGCATCGTGTCGAGTCGCACCGGTGCCGTGCATGCCGACTGGCCCGAGGTCACGGTGCACCCCGACCTCTCCGGTGTCCTGGCCGACCCGGCCATCGACCTCGTCGTGCTCGCAACGCCCAACACGCTCCACGCATCGCAGGCGCACGCCGCGCTCGATGCGGCCAAGCATGTCGTGGTGGACAAGCCGTTCACGGTCACGGTTCCGGAAGCGGAGGCCGTGGTGGCGCACGCCGAGCGGGCGGGACGCGTGGTGTCCGTCTTCCAGAACCGGCGGTGGGACGCCGACTTCCTCACGCTGCGCCGATTGATCGCCGAGGGCGCGTTAGGCGAGGTGACGTACTTCGAGAGCCGCTTTGACCGGTTTCGGCCGGTGGTGCGGGATCGCTGGCGCGAGCGTGCCGGCCCGGGGGCGGGGCTGTGGTTCGACCTGGGACCGCACCTGGTTGACCAGGCGTTGCAGCTCTTCGGCCCGCCGAGCGACGTCGTCGCGGATCATGCCATCCAGCGCGCGGGTGCGGAGACCGACGACTACTTCCATGTCGTGCTGCGCTACGCGCGACTGCGCGTCGTGCTGCATGCATCCACGCTGGTGGCGGCGAATGACCTGCGGTTTGCCGTGCACGGGACGCGGGGGAGTTACGTGAAGCATGGGGTGGACTCGCAGGAGGACGCACTCAAGGCCGGGACGAGGCCGGGCGGCGAGGGGTGGGGGAGGGACGCAAGTCCCGGGGTGCTCACGCGTGCCGACGGTGCGCGCATGCTCAGGCGAGAAGTGGCCGGGGAGCCAGGAGACTACCGGCGGTACTACGAGGCGGTAGGCGACGCGATCGCGGGCCGGGGCGTGAACCCAGTCCCGGCATCGGAGGCACTGGCCGTGATGCGAATCATTGCGCCCTGATGCGAGCCATCGCGCCCTGATGCGGCCGCGGCTCGGCACACGACAGGGCGAGACACAGGCACAACCACCTCTCGCGCGCACGCGGCCGCGGGCCTAAGCTCTGCACCATGCCCGACGCCCGCACCCCCCGCATCGCCGACCGCTACACCGTGCTGCGTACCCTGGGCCAGGGCGCCTTCGGGCGCACCCTGCTCGCCCGGGACGACGAGTCCGGCCGCGACGTGGCGATCAAGATGCTCGACACCCAAAAGGTGGACAGTATCAAGGGGTTCGAACTGTTCGAGCGCGAGGCCGCGGTCATGCGCTCCGTGCGCCACCACGGGGTGCCGGAGATCTACGACTCGCTGCGCGCCTCGTGGGAGGAGCGCCCGGCGGCCTTCCTCGTCATGGAGTACGTCGAGGGCAAGTCGCTCGACGCCCTGATCAGCGAGCGGCACCACCTCGACCCGGGCGACGCGTCGCACCTCCTGCTCGAGCTGCTGGGCGTGCTGGACTACCTGCACAGCCGCGTGCCGCCGATCCTGCACCGGGACATCAAGCCCGCCAACATCATCCTGCGCCCCGACGGCTACCCCGCCCTCGTGGACTTCGGCGCGGTGCGCAGCGCCATCGCCCCGGCAGGGCAGGACGGCTCCACGATCGTCGGCACCTACGGCTACATGCCGTATGAACAGCACATGGGGCAGGCGACGCCGGCCAGCGACCTGTATGCGCTCGCCGCCACATTCTTGCACCTGCTCACGGGCACGGCGCCCCCGAACTTCATGAATGCGGAGGGACGCATCGCGGTCCCGGAATCGCTGCCAGGGGGCGAGCGACAGCAGCAGGTGCTCTCACGCATGCTGCAGCCGTCGCCGGCGCAGCGATTCCAGTCGGCGCGCGACGTGCGGCAGGCGCTGCTGGCGACCGAGCGCGTCGCGGTGGCACCGGTGGCACGCGCGGGACAGTCTCTCGTTCGTCAGCACGACTCGCTCCTGGACCTCCCCCCCGCGCCTCGCGCGCTGGTAGGCGAGGCAGAGGAGCGCTACCAGAAGCTGGCGCCGTCGCTGTGGCGGCATGCGAGTCCCGGGGGGATCCCGGTGAGTGACAACCTCTGGGGAGTCACCCTCGCTGTCTTCATCGGGGTGATCACGATCGGGATCCTCCCCGCGGTGATCGCGGTCGTGGGGGCGGCGCGGCGGCGACGCTTGAAGCGCTACTTTGCGCTCGGCACCCTCGTCATGGCCGAGGTGACCGACATCGAGGTCGAGAACGACGAGATGGGTGGCCGACGTGGCCGGGTGCGATTCCAGTTCGAGGCCGACCGTCAGCTGCACCGCGGGAGCGACGAGGTGTCGCAGGGCGTGGCCGACCGCTGGCGGCCAGGGGACCAGGTCGAAATCCTGTACCTGCCTGAGGACGACTACGGCGCGATGATCATCAGTACGCGTTAGGCGGGCGGGCGACCCGGCATCAGGTTCGCTGCTGACGACTCCTGCACCACCGGCCCGGCTCGTCCCAGCCCATCAGAAGCCCGCCGGCCGCTCGGCCGCCACCCCCGACGCCCGCTCCAGCGCCACACCCACCCGCATCACCGTCCCCTCATCGAACAACCGTCCGACCAGGGTCACCCCGTGCGGCACACGACGCGGCGGATCGAACTTCGGCAGCGGGTTGGCCGGGTCGGGCGCCCAGTCGCTGCGCGCCTCACCTACCTGCACGAAGCCGGTGCGCACGGTCAGCGATGGCTGTCCGGTGAAGTTGGTGACGGTCAGCATCTCGTCGCGCAACGACGGGACGAGCAGGACATCGACGCGCGTGAACATGGTCGCGATCTCCTGCGCGAACCGACGACGCAGCCGGTCGGCTTGCACGAAGTCGACCGCCGTGAGAAAGCGCGACATGCGAAAGAGGTTCGGCCAGGCATCGGGAATCTGGACCTTGAGCGTGGCCGCATCGCCCGAGAGCGTCAGCTTCTCGAAGGCGGCGGCCGCCTCGCTGAACAGGATGTTCATCAAGGCGCTGTGCGGCATGTCGGGCCAGGTCAGGTCGACCGGGACCAGTCCAAGGGTGCGCAGCGAGTCGAGCGCGGCGCGATCGACCTCGGTCGCCGGCGCTTCGCGCATCCACGCGGGAAAGACACCTACCTTGAGCCCCGTGACTGGCGCAGCCGCGTCGTAGTCGAGGCGGCTCGGCACGCTCGACACGTCGCCGGCATCGGGCCCGGCAATGGCCTGCAGGACCAGCATGGAGTCCTCCACGCCGCGAGTCATCGGCCCCAGCTTGTCGAGCGACCAGCAGAGCGTCATGGCCCCCGTGCGCGCCACGCGGCCAAAGGTGGGGCGCAGCCCGGTCACGCCGCACCGCATGCTCGGGGCGACGATGCTGCCACCGGTCTCGCTGCCGATCGAGAAGCCCACCAGTGCGGCCGCCGTCGCGGAACCCGGGCCGGCGCTCGATCCCGATGCCCCCTCCTCGAGCAGCCACGGGTTCATCGTCTGCCCGCCGAACCAGATGTCGTTCAAGGCGAGGGCCCCGAGACTCAACTTGGCCAGCAGGACGGCGCCAGCGTCGTGCAGGCGCTTCACCACGACCGAGTCCTCGGCGGGGACTCGCGTGCGAAATGGCTCGGCGCCATACGTCGTCGCGATCCCGGCGGTATCGAGCAGGTCCTTCACCCCATACGGAATGCCGTGCAACGGTCCGCGATAGCGGCCGGCGGCGATCTCGGCGTCGGCCGCCCGCGCCTGCGCGCGCGCGCCGTCGGCATTGAGGGTGATGATGCAACGCAGCGTCGGGTCGTGCTCGGCAATGCGGGCCAGGTAGATTTCCGTCAGGCGCAGCGACGTGAGCTGGCGCCGCTCGATCCAGCGCGACAGCGAGGTCACCGGCGCGAAGGCGATGTCGGGGTCGCTCGCGGGCAGCGCTCCCGGGTCGCCCGCCGAGCGCACGAAGCGATCACGGGTGGGGACGGCGGCGCCGGTCGCCTGCACCGGGTTCCATGTCGTCGCCGGCGACAGCTCCGGCGGGAGCGCTATCGCGCGTGGCCCCGTTCGCCGTTCCATGGTCGCGGCGAGCGTGCGGCGCCAGCTGTCCGCCATCATCTGCCGCTCGGCGGGCGAGTGGGTCACCCGCGCCAGCTTCTCAGCCTCGGCGAAGGTGGCGGCGGTGACCTCGGGACCGGTGAGCGGGGCGGTGCCGAACGCGACCGGCGCGCCGGGCGTGGCAGTTGTTGCACCTGGCGATGCCCCTCCGCCGCCCGGCGTCTCGCCCCGACAGGCGGCGGCGACGCCGAGAAGGCCGATCGGGGCGCGGATGAGGAACTGGCGGCGGGTGTTCACGGAAGGGACTCCGAGGCGTGGGACTAGTGCCTCCAACCTCTCCGTCGTGCAGCGCAGGTCAAGATGCCAATTCCTGCGCATCGCCTCGCCACGCATCGTCCGTGCGGCCGACCGCACTTGGCGAGGTGGCGGTCCTCGTTGTCCGTGTCGGGTGACGGTCCCTGTCACCCGTGCCGGTCACGCGAGCGCTTGCCTGCCTCGCGCCTCCCACTGCGCCCGGTCAGACGGCAGGTCGAGCACGAAGGTGCTCCCGCTCCCCTCCACGCTCTCGGCGCGCACGTCTCCCCGCTGCGCCTCGGCGAGCGCACGGGTGATCGCAAGTCCGAGTCCCGCCCCACCGTAGTCCCGGCTGCGCGACTGCTCCACGCGATAGAAGCGGTCGAAGATGCGCGGCAGGTGCTGGGGGGCGATGCCACTCCCCGAGTCGCTCACTTCTGCCAGTGCCGCGCCGTTCTCGCGGCGCAGCGTCATGTCGATCGATCCCGCCGCGGTATGTCTGGCAGAGTTGGAGACAAAGTTGAGGAGGATCTGCCGGGTGTACTCGGCGTCACCGTGCGCCATGAAGCCCGGCGTGCAGGTGGCGGAGACGGTGACCTGCTTGTCGCCGCACATCAGGGTGCCGATCTCCGCCACCTCGGCCACGACAGCACTCAGGTCGAAGTCGCGCAGTCGGGGGTCGAGTTCGCGGCTGTCGCCGCGCGCGAGGGTGAGCAACCCCTCGATGAGTCGACAGGTCTGGTCCACGCTGGTGGCGATGTGGGCGAGCGCATCACGCTGTTCATCGGTTGTGCGGCGGTCGTCGAGCGCCCACTGTGCCTGCGCGCGCAGGTGCGTCAACGGGGTGCGCAGCTCGTGGCTCACGTCGGCGGTGAACCGGGTCAGCGCCTCGTGGGCCTGCTCCACACGCGCGACCATCGCGTTGATCGCCTCGCCCACGTCGGTCAGCTCGGCGATCCCGGTCGGGCTGGTGACGCGCCGGTTCAGCTCGGAGGGGACGATGGCCCGCGTCTCCTGGACCAGCGCATGCAGCGGCTGCAACGCGTCCTCCGTCGTGCGGCGCACCGCGCGGCGCGAGAGCAGCACCGCCACCGGCAGCACGACCAGCATCAGGAGCGTGAGGGCTCCGATCGCCATCATCGAGGGGAGGCGGCTGGCGCTCACGTAGAGGTCGAAGCCCGCGCTCTGCCGGTGGTACAGCGCGTAGCGCCATCCCCGGTCGGCCACCGATCCGACGATCCGTTGCCGCAGCTCGTCGGGCGACGCGGCCTTCCCCGCTTCCTCGATGAGCTTGGCCGGCATCCCCGGCGAGAGGTAGTACACCTTCGGCATCCCATCGGCCGACGACACGGTGCGCAGGATGACAAAGCGCGCCCCATCGCCCATGCCTAACAAGGCCGACGTGAGCATGTCGGGGGCCACGGTCGTCGGTTCGCCCGACGGGTCGGCGTACATCCCCAGCAGCGACTCGATCACGTCGGCCGAGCGCGCCAGCGCGTTGCGGGAGAGCACCTCGCTCAGCAGCGCGAAGCCGATCACGACGCAGAGCGCAAACAGCGCCAGCGCGCGCGCAGCCAGTCGCTCGAAGAGCGCGGCAATGACGCTGACCAGCGATCGCTCCTGGTTCATGCCACCTCGAGCCGATACCCGACGCCGCGCACGGCCACGATCTCGGGCGCTGCACCTTCGGTCCCCAGCTTGCGGCGCAGGTACGTCACGTACTGGTCCACCACGTTGGTCTGGGAGTCGAACTGGTAGTTCCACACCGCCTCGGCGATGCGGGAGCGCGACAGCGTGCGCCCGGCATTCTGCATGAGGAACTCGAGCAGCGAGAATTCGCGCGGAGTCAGCTCCACCTGCCGATCGCCGAGCGTGACGCGCCGGGTGAGCGGGTTGAGCGACAGGTCCCCCACCCGCACCGTGGGATCCACCCCTGCCAGGCGCGACCGGCGCACCAGCGCCTGCACCCGCGCGAGCAGCTCGGCCAGGTCGAACGGTTTCGCCAGGTAGTCGTCCGCTCCCGACTCCAGGCCGCGCACCCGGTGCGTCAGCTCCGTGCGCGCGGTCAGCATGAGGATCGGCGTGGCGAACCCCTGCGCCCGGAGCGAGGTGAGCACATCGAAGCCATCGCGTCCGGGAAGCATGACATCCAGGATGATACAGTCGAACGTATGCGCCAAGGCTGCCGCGAGCGCGTCTTCGCCCGTTGCAGCCTCGTCGGTCGTCACTCCCTCCTCACGCAACGCCTTGCGCAGGAACTGCCGCAGGTTGCGGTCGTCTTCGACGATGAGTACGTGGGTCACGTGAGCGGGAGGGGACTCCTGATTGGGTGACGATCAGTTGACGGTGGCGACGCGCTGAATGGTCACCATCGCGACCGGCCCCGTCCACCCGTTCAAAGGTGCGCTCAGCGCACGCGGGCCATCAATGCCCGGGTGCATGCGAATGCGCTGCTGCTCGGCCGTGCGACCGCCGCCGCCGTTCCCCGTTGTCGGTCCGATCCCGAAGCACGGCGGGACGATGTCGCCGTCCAACTCGGAGTTCCGCTCGGTCCCCGCGTCGTAGGCCTGCGCGTATACCGTCACCGGCGTCGCGTCCATCGGCAGCGCGATACCGCTCACGCCCGTGAAGCCGTCGTTGGTGCAGATGAGCATCGTAGCCAGCGAGAGCAGCCGCTTCTCAGCGTCGCCGGTAATCTGCAGGGTGAGCGTGTTGGGGCCGGGACCGCCGATGCGATGCACCGGGGCACCGGTGGCGACGACGTCGAGCACCCCGGGTGCCCCCACGAACATGCCGTACGCGACGGAGGGATCCCCACTCTCGGCGATGGCCTGGATCCCGGCCGACGCAGTGCCGCCAACCGTGAAGAGTCGCGCCCGCGGACCGTGGGTCACGACGATAGCCGGCGACATGGGCTGACCGCTGGTGAGGTTGGTGATGGTGACGTCGTAGAGATAGCCGCTCGTGCTCGCCACCGCCGCACTTGCGTCGGCCGAGGTAGAGGAGGGAGCGACCGGCTGGTCGGTGGCGCACGCCGCAAGGCTGGCGAGCAAGGCGAGAGGAACGATCCGCTGCATGAAATACCTCCGGAAGTTTGGGGTCCTGGCCCGCGAGGGCCGGTGACGCACGATAGGCCCGCTTCCGGCGGTTTCCGGTTCCATGTGACCACTCACATGGTTTTCTCAGGAACGCCTGCGTTCGACATGGGCGAGCGTCGTGATCGCGCGTCGACGTGCGTCGCAGGGTGGAACACCCAGCGTCAAGAGTCACCGCAGTCCGCCGCCGACATCCTCTGCGACCTCTGCGACCTCTGCGGCCTCTGCGGTTCAAAGCCGTTCCCCGCTCGCCCCCCCACACCGCACCAGCCCCCAACAATCGCCCCATAGCCCGCATCCCCCCTGCGCACAGCCGGGTTCTGCCGTAAACTCCACCGCTCGACCAAATCGATTTTTCTGGCGCTCCCGCTCGTGCTCGTGCGGGTGCCATGTCCGGAGTCCAAGCCATGACAGACGTCATGCCGCCCAGTGATGCGGCGCATGCCCCTGACGCTCGGCCGCATCTCGCCTCGCCCGACGAAAATCCCTCTTTTATCAAGGGACTTTTTCTCGGCGAGATTCGGGAATCGATGGTCTTCCCCTTCCCCACGATCTCCCCGGAGGACAAGGAGAGCCTGGCCGCAATCCTCGATGCCTTTCGCTCGTTTGCCAAGGACAACATCGACGCCGGCAAGCACGACCACGACGGGCGCTTCCCCGACGAGATGCGCGAGGGATTCCATGCGCTGGGGCTGATGGGGCTGAATATCCCCGAGGAGTACGGCGGCTTCGGCGCCTCGGCCAAGGTCTTCAACCGCGTCTTCGGCGAGATCGGGGCGACCGATCCTGCGCTGGCGGTCTACTTCGGCGCCCACCAGTCCATCGGGTGCAAGGGGATCGTGCTGTTCGGCACCGACGAGCAGAAGCAGCGTTGGCTCCCGCGCTGCGCCTCGGGCGACCTCGTCGCCGCCTTCTGCCTGACCGAGCCCGGCTCCGGGTCGGACGCACAAGCGATGAAGTGCTCGGCGATGCCATCGACCGACGGCTCGGAGTACGTGCTGAACGGGACCAAGATCTGGATCTCCAACGCCGGCTATGCTGGGCTGTTCACCGTTTTCGCCAAGGTCCCGGTCACCATCGACGGCCAGCAGAAGGAGCGGGTGACGGCGTTCGTGGTCGAGCGCGACTCGCCGGGGGTGAGCCTCGGGAAGCTCGAGCAGAAGATGGGGATCAAGGCGTCCGACACGCGGTCGGTGATCTTCGAGAACGTGCGGGTGCCCGCGGCGAACCGCCTGGGCGACGTGGGACAGGGCTTCAAGATCGCCCTGGAGATCCTCAATTCCGGGCGCCTCGGGCTCGCGGCCGGCTCGGCGCGCGGCGTGCGGCAGATCATGAACGAGGCGATCGCCTTCGCGAAGCAGCGCGAGCAGTTCGGGCGCCCCATCGCCGAGTTCGAGATGCTGCGGCGCAAGTTCGCGCTGGCCGCCGCCGAGTGTTACGCCGCCGATGCGGCGTGGATGCTGACTGCGGGACTGGTGGATCGCGGCGGTGTGGACTTCTCGCTCGAGACCGCGGCGTGCAAGGTGCTGGCATCGGAGATGGCCTACCGCGCGTCTAACGAGGCGCTGCAGATTGCCGGTGGCATGGGGTACTCGAAGGAGTTCCCCTTCGAGCAGAGCGTGCGCGACTCGCGCATCATGCTCATTTTCGAGGGGACCAACGAGATCCTGCGGGCGCTGGTGGCCCTGATGGGGCTGCAGCAGCCCGGCGAGCGGCTCAAGGCGCTGGGCAAGGCGCTGCAGGATCCCATCAACGGATTCGGGGCGATCTCCAGTTACCTGAAGGGGCGCGCCAAGAGCACGCTCAACCAGCCGGACTTCACGCAGGTGCACCAAGCGCTCGACGAGGAGGCACAGCTGGTGGCGTCGCAGGTCCACGCGCTGGCCCGCGGCGTGGAATGGGCCCTGCGCAAGCACGGCAAGGCGATCATCGAACGCCAGTACGTGCAGGAGCGGCTGGCCAACGCGGCCATGGACCTGTTCTTCTGCACGGCCGTCCTGTCCCGCATCACGTCCGAGATCGAAGCCGCCGACGGGAAGCTGGACGTGGTCAGCCACGAACTCGACTGCGCACGGGTCTTCGTGCACATGGCCTATCGGCGGACGCGGCGCTCACTGCGCGCCCTCAAGAACAACCAGGACGAGCGACTCGACGCCATCGCCGCACACGCGGTGGCGATGGTCGACCTGGCGCCGGCCGCCCCGACTGACCGATAGATGGAAAGGAGCGGACCAACGATGGGTGGGGACGACGCCGAGAGGGAAACGAGCGGGGCGAGTGCGCACGCTGCCCCTGGCGTGAGCGCAGCGACCGCGCCACGACCTCGTCCGCTTGATCGGTCACCGCTGTGGATCGCGCTCGTCTACGCCACGCTCGGGATCCTGTGGATCGTCGGGTCCGACGCTGCGGTACTCGCGGTGGTTGGAGATGAGCAGGCGCTCACTCGTCTGCAGACCTACAAGGGTTGGTTTTTTGTCGTGGCCAGCGCCGGCCTCATTTACGCCCTTGTCCGACGCCGCGTGAACGCCCTGCAAGCGGCGATCGAGGCGCGCGAGACGACGACCCGCGACCGGATGCGCCTGGTCGCAATTCTCGAGGCCACGAGCGACCTGGTCTGCGTGATCACCCCCGACCATCGGTTGCGCTATCTCAACGCCGCCGGGCGCCAGCTGCTCGGCATCGCCCCCGACGAACCGCTGGACCGGTTCGACTCGCGGCAGTTCCTCCCCGAACACGAACGGCTGCCGCAGTCCGCCGGACCCGCGCAGGGAAGCGGCCAGGACGTGATCCAGCTGGAGCGGGAGCTGCACCGCGTGGACGGCAGCTCCGTGCTCGTCTCGCAGGTCCTCCTGATGCACCGCTCCCTCGATGGCAGGTCGGAATACATCTCCACCATCGCCCGCGACATCAGCGAGCAACGACGGCAGGAGCATGCGCTCCGCCAGGCGCAAAAGATGGAGGCCGTGGGGCAGCTCGCCGGCGGTGTCGCCCACGACTTCAACAACCTGCTCACGGTCATCGTCAACTGCGGCGAGTCGCTCGTCCAGTCGCTGCCGGCCGGTGACGAGCGGCACGAGGAGGCGGTCGACATCGTGCAGGCGTCGCAGCGCGCGGCACGCTTGACCCGGCAGCTGCTCGCCTTCTCGCGGCAGCAGGTCATGGAATCGCGCACGATCGACCTCAACGTGGTCGTGCGCAGCCTCGTCGTCATGCTGCGTCGCCTCCTGAGCGAGCAGGTGAAGCTGGTGGAACAGCTGGACGGGGAGTCGCCACACGTCTTTCTCGACGCCAGCCAGCTCGAGCAGGTCCTCGTCAACCTCGTCGTCAACGCCCGTGACGCCATGCCGAACGGCGGGACGATCACCATCCGCACGTCCAACAGGCGCTCGAGGCCGGCGCACATGGTCGTGCTCGAGGTGCAAGACACCGGCGTCGGGATGGACGAGTCAACGCGCGCCCGGGTCTTCGAGCCGTTTTTCACCACGAAGAAGCCGGGACAGGGAACGGGACTCGGCCTGGCCACGGCGGCAGGCATCGTGGCACAGTCTGGCGGTGATATCTCGGTGGCGAGCACCCCCGGACACGGGACGACTTTTCGCCTCGAGTTTCCGGCGGTCGCGCGGCCGATCGTTCCCGCGCCAGCGCGGACGGACACCGTCCCCACCCCGTGGGACGGCTCCCGCGCAATATCGAGCTCCGGCGAGCGCCTCCGGGTGCTCGTGGTGGAGGACCAGGACGAGGTGCGCCACCTGACCGCGCGCATGCTCACCGCCGACGGCTACGATGTGGTGCCCGTGCGCTCGGCCGAAGAGGCGCTGGACGTGCTGGGCGACGGGCGCGACGTGGCCCTCCTCCTGACCGATGTGGAGATGCCCGGCGCGAGCGGACGCTCACTCGCCGGATCGCTGGCGCACGACGACCGCCGCATCCCGGTCCTGTTCATGTCCGGCTATTCCAACGATTCGCTGCGGCTGCGCGGCGCACTCCCGCCTAACGCAGCGTTCCTCGCCAAGCCGTTCACGCACGATTCGCTGCGAGCGGCCATCCGAAAGGCACTCATCGGGTAGGGGCGCGCCGAGGCGAGAACGCGCGCTATCATCCGGGAGACAGCAGGTCACCCGAATCACGTCGCACCCCACCGCCCCGTGCGCGTCCTGTTCGCCGAGGATGATCGTCAGCTCCGTGAGTCCGTCGCCCGTGGCCTGCGCGAGGCGTCGTACGTGGTCGACCTCGCCGCCAACGGGACCGAGGCGCTGGCCCTCGGGCTCGAGCGCAACTACGACGTGGTCATCCTCGACATCCTCATGGCGGGGGCCAGCGGGCTCGAGGTCTGCAAGGCGATTCGGGCGGCCGAACACTCGGTGCCGATCCTCATGCTGACCGCGCTCGATTCCGTGGAGCAGCGCATCACCGGGCTCGATGCCGGCGCCGACGACTACCTGACCAAGCCGTTCGACTTCGGCGAGCTGCTGGCGCGCCTGCGGGCCCTCACCCGGCGACGTGGGGAGGTGCTCTCGCCCGAACTGGTCGTGGGCGACCTGGTCATCGACACGACGCGGCACCTGGTCCGGCGCGGCGCCCGCGAGATTCCCCTCACCACCAAGGAGTTCACCTTCCTGCATCACCTGGCCCGCCATGCCGGGCGAGTGGTGAGTCGCGCCGAGTTGATGGAGCACGTGTGGGAAGACAAGAGCAACGCGTACTCGAACATCATCGACGTCTATGCCAGCCGACTGCGGCGTAAGCTCGATGACGGGGACGACGTCCCCCTGGTGGTGACGCTGCGTGGGGCCGGCTTCATGCTCAATGTCCCCGCGGAACGCGACGAACCCTCCGGCGACTCGCCCGGGCCGGCGCCGGATGCGCCCACTGGTCCCGACGATCGGGGAGTTCGCCCCGGCGACCGACGGGGGTGACGATGCGCTGGTGGCCCTCCTCGCTGCGCGCCCGCATCACGCTCTGGTTCGCCGTGGTGCTCGGCGTCCCGCTGGTGGCCTTCGCCGCAGTGTCGTATGTCGTCTTCGATCGCACGCTGCTCGCGCGCACGGACCACTTCATGGGTGATGCGCTCAGCGCCTTTGCCCGCGAGCTGGCAAACGAGCGCCGCCTGGCGTCGAGCAATGCCATGGCAGCACAGACGACGGTGTACGAGGTGCGCTTCCGGCAGCTGCAGGTCGTGCTGGCCGACAGCGCGGGCACGCTGCTCGCCGCCAGCCCGGTCGAGGCCGACGCCGAGTCGCAAGCAGCCGGCATCGAGCCGCTGGATCCGGCGCGCGTGCTGGCCACAGCCACCCGGCCAGACGCCGACGGCGAGTCCCGCACGATGGACGAACCGGGCGGCGCCTATCGGGTGCACGCGCGCACGGTGCAGCTGGCGGGCGAGCCGGTATCGCTCATCGGCATCGCCCCGCTGCACGACATCGACGAGGTGCTGGCCCGGGTGCGCGGGGCCTTCCTGGTCGCCATTCCCTTGCTGCTGACGGCGGCCGCCGCCGGGGGGTTCTTCGTGGCGCGGCGCTCGCTCGCGCCGGTGTCGGCCATGGGAGCACAAGCCGCCGCCATCACCGACGCCAACCTGCACGAGCGCCTCCCGGTCGTCACGCCAAACGACGAGCTGGGCGGGCTGGCGACGGTGATCAACTCGCTGCTCGACCGCCTGGAGCGCGCCTTCGCACAGCAGCGACGCTTCATGGCCGACGCGTCGCACGAACTGCGCACACCCACCGCCATCCTCGCCACCGAAGCCCAGGTCACGCTGTCGCGCGACCATCGCAGCGAGGGAGAGTATCGCGAGTCGGTGGCGGTCATGCAGGGGGCGGCCGGACGGCTCACCCGCATCGTGGACGACCTGTTCCTGCTCGCCCGCGCCGACGCCGGCTACCTGGTCGCACGCCATCGCGACCTCTACCTGGACGAGGTGGTGCATAACGCCACCCGCGCCATCCGACCCGTCGCGGAGCACCGAAGTGTGCGGGTAGAGCTGCTCCCGGTGATGGACGCCCCGTTCCATGGAGATGGAGACCTCCTGGGGCGCCTGCTGCTCAACCTGCTCGACAACGCCATCAAGTTTTCGGTCGGAAGCGGGACGGTCTCGGTGGAACTGGTCGCCCGCGCCGACGGCGGCGTGCCGCGCTACGAAATCCGGGTGGTCGATGACGGGCCGGGAATCCCCGCCGACCTGCAGGAACGGGTCTTCGAGCGCTTCTTCCGCGGCGACCCGGCGCGCGGACGGGTGGAACCGACCGAGACCAGCGGGGCCGGGCTCGGACTGGCAATCTCTCGGCGCATCGCCGAGGCGCACGGCGGAACGCTCGCACTCGTGTCGTCGCGGCCGGGGCGGACCGAGTTCTGCCTAACGCTGCCCTCGCCCGAGGTGCCGCTGGCGCACGAGAGCGCGGGCGGGGCGCGCGGCTAAGGCGCGCGGCTTAGCCGCGCGACTAAGGCGCGCGCCGCCCGGCGCCGACTACGTGCCGCCGGCGCGCAGCGCCCGCAACGCCGCCATGCGCGCATCGCGCCACGACACGCGCGCCGGCAGCCCCTCGAGCGGGAGCCGCGCCCGCATCGCCCCCTGCAGCGTGGCCACGATCGCCTCGGTCACCACCGGCTCCGTTGCCCCGCGCTCGCGCGCCATCTGGTCGAACATGAAGCCGTAGCGCGCGAGATAGTCGGCAATGCCGCCCGGCGCATTGAGATCGACTCCTTCCAGCGGCCCGAGGAAGGCCCACCGCAGTCCGAAGCCGTCGCGGATGAGCGCATCGACGTCGGCGGGGGACATGAGTCCGTCCCGGATAACCGCGAACATCTCGGTGAGCAGGGCGCCTTGCAGACGATTCATCACGAAGCCGGGGCGTTCGCGCGTAACGAGGACCGGGACCTGGCCCACTGCGCGCATTGTCGCGAAGGCGCGCTGCGTCACTCCGCCGTCGGTGAAGGGTGCGGGGACCATCTCCACGACCGGGATCAGGTGTGGTGGCGTGGCCGGGTGGGCCACCAGCATCCGGGCGCGCCCAGCCAACGATTCGGCGATACACGACATCCCGATCGACGACGTCGAACTGGCGAGGATCGTACCCGGACTCGTCAGGCGATCCAGGTCGGCGAACAGCGCCGACTTCACGGCCACGTCCTCCTCCACCGACTCCTGTACCCACTCGGCGCCATCCACCGCCTGCTCCAGCGACTCGGCCAGCGTGATGCGGGCGACGATGTCGTCGGGGGTGAGCGCCGGGGCGATCGCTCGTGCCGCGTCGGCCGCCCGGGTCACACGGTCCAGCAACGAATCGCGCACCGCATGGTGGCGGGAAAAGACGCGCGCCTCCCATCCCGCACGCGCGAAGACCAGCGCCCACGAGCTTCCGATGATCCCGGCACCGACGATGGCGACCCGACGCACGCCCTGGCCGCCTCGCTCGTCTACTCCGGCCGCATCACGGTCGTTATGTGTCTCCATGCGACGAGCATTGCCGCGCCGGCGCGTCGGCGCAACCCCCGAGCGCGCCCCTCACCCGCCGATGCCTTGCAGCAGGTCGCGCATACGGTCCATGCCGCCGTCCAGCCGCGCGGCGATGCGCCCCTGTTCGTTGACGAGCAGGGCCACGGGAGGATGCGCGATGTCACCCGTGGCAGGGTCGCGCGCGCGCGCGACCGACCACGCATCGAGCATGGCATTGACGTCGGCAACCTCGCCACTCAACACACGATCCTCTGCGGTCAGCTCCCACTGAGCGGCGATGTGCGGGAGTCGCGCGGGAACGTCGCGCCACGGATCGAGCGTCACCACCACGATCGGGACCGACTCCTTCCCCGCCCCTCGGCGCGCCTCGCGCAGCTGGTGCACCTGCGTGGGACAGACGTCGGCACAGTGGCCAAAGGCAAAGGTCACGATGACCGGACGACCGCGCCACGCCGCCAGGTCGAAGCCCTCGCCATGCTGGTCGGTGAGGACGAGCGGCGGCGCCGGCAGGTCGAGGCGTGTCACCGGTGCGGCTGCGGTCAGCGAGTTGAACGTCTCGCCACGCTCGAGGGCGATCGCGCCAGCCACCACCGTCCCCGCTGCCACGCTTCCCATCGAGACAGCCAGCACCGTCGACAGCATCACCGCCTGCCCCCACCAGCGCCGCCTGAGCCACGCGAGGTCGGTGCGCAGCGACTCGCCCCAGACGCTGATGAGCACCCCCATCATCCCGATCGGCTCGCCCACCAGCAGGACCCAGCCGCCAGCCGACGGCAAGCCCGAGTCCACCGTCCCGAAGCAGGCGGCCCGCGTGCGCTCCACCCACGAGGGGACGTCGGCCCCGACGGGATACAGCGCCAGGGCCCACCAGCCGGCGGTGATCACGAGGATCAGCGCCAGCGTCATGGCGGCGACGCCGTGCCCGGGGGCATTCCCCCGGGCACGACCGCCAGCCGCAACCAATCCGTCGCTCACTACCCCACCTTCCAGAGCACGCTCAGCAGCTTCCAGTTGGTGAAGTAGTAGACCACGAACGCCACCAGGAATACCGCCACGAGCGCCATCGTCCCCGGCGTCGGCCCGGTCCAGCGCGATGATTCGCGATGGAGGCGCTCGTTGATTTCATCCACGTTGGCGGCATGCACCGGCGGATGGGTCAGCCCCTGCGGAATCCCCGCCACGGCGACGCCGCGCACGACTTCGCCTAACGGTTCGCCGAAGAAGACCGACTTCACGGCAATCGCGATGAAGATCAGCGCGCCGGTCACGGCCATGATTCCGCCGATCCCCATCACGGCGAGCACGAGGTCGACCGCGGGATCGAACTGCACGCTGAACGGCGCCTGCGAGAACGAGATGTCCCAGTGCCGCCGCGGAACGCCGAAGCTCCCCGCGAACGTCATCCCCATCGACAGGAGGAGCATCCCGAGGGCGAAGAGATACGGCTGCCACCGCGCCGCCGCCCAGAACGCCACCTTGCGACGGAAGACGAGCGGGATCAGGTAGTACGTCGCCGCCATGAAGGCCATCGCCGTGCCGCTCACCACCGTGGCGTGGAAGTGCCCGGGGATGCGCATCGTGTTGTGGGCGATGATGTTGATCTGCTCCGTCCCGATGGTGACGCCGGTGATGCCGCCCACGAAGCCGAAGACAACCACCGAGAAGACCATTCCGCTGAAGCCCGGGTCGCCCCACGGGGCGCGGCGCAGCCAGCCAAAGAGCCCCTGCGTGTACCCTCGCAGGCGCATTCCCAGCTCCATGCCGGCCGGAACGGTGAAGCCGTGGATCATCGACGCCAGCACCGCCATGTACATGAAGTAGGAGGTGTTCACAATCTTCCACGCCGGGCCGAAGCCGGGGTCGACCAGCAGGTGGTGCGCCGAGGCCATCGAGATGAAGAGCACATACAGCACGAACGCCGAGCGACTCACCTTCTCGTTGAGCACCACGCCGCCGACGGTGAGGGCCGCCAGCATGTACCACACGGCCACCATCGCCGCCACGTTGATCTGCTGCGACGAGTGCCCGAGCCCCCACCAGATCATGCGGTAGATCTGCGGGTCGACCGACTCGATCACGCCGATGGACCAGAGGAACGTCGGGATGTAGATCATCGCGCCGTGCAGCAGCGTGATGACGGCGATGATCGCCGCTGTCACCGCCCCGTACACCACCAGCGGGAGCGAGCCCTCATACGTCTTCTCGCGCTTGGCGATGACCAGCGTCGCGAAGAACTGCCCGACCATGATCAGGGCGCCGACGGCAAAGAGGATGATGCCGAGATAAAACAGCGGGTGCGCCTTGAGCGGCGGGTACGACGTGAACAGGACGTCGGCCTTGCCGCTCCACTGCATCCACTCCACGATGAGCGCCCCGACCGACATGAGCCCGAAGCTCACCCACCCCAGGCGCGGTGCCGCGGGTCGCGCATTGAGCAGCGCGGTCGACGCGAACCAGAGCACGGCCATCTCGAAGTAGATGATGAAGAAGATCAGCATGTTCATGCCATGCACCCCGAGAATGCGGTAGTACCAGTCCGCGGGGAGCAGGTGCACCGCCTGCCAGCGGGTGAGCACGAGCAGCAGGGCGGCGATCGCGCCGATCAGGAGCGCCACGACCGCGACGACGGCGTTGGCCTTCACGAGCGCCTCGGCGTCCTTGTGGATGCGTCGTCCGGTGAAGACGCACGTGCGGAACGGCGACGGAAGTGCGGGGGCGCTCATGGCTGGGCTCCAGTGGTGCCGCCGGGCGCGTTCGTCAGGCGGGCGTTGGAATTGTCGCTGACGCGCTCCCCTCGCTGGTCGAGCACGATCACGCGACCGACCATCGTGTGGTGGCCGATCCCGCAGAACTCGTTGCAGATGATCCGGAAGTCGCCGGACGCCGTTGGCGTGACCTCGAGCGCGTAGTCATAGCCCGGGATGATCTGGAAGTTCACGTTCAACGGGTACAGGCTGAAGCCGTGGTTCACGTCGAGCGCCGAGATGTGCAGGCGGTACTTCTCCCCCTGCACCAACTGCAGGATCGGGTACCACTGGTAGGTAAGCGCCGTCAGGTACACGTCGCTCCCGGCCGGCGGCTGCACGATGGGGAAGCCGCGATCCTCACCCACCTGGTACTGCTTGGTAAACTCGACCGTGCGGGCGTAGAACGCCCGCGGCTCCACCTTGCGCCGGATGCCGGATGGGTTCTGCCCGCCACGCCAATGCCACAGCGGCATCATCGCGAACAGCACCATGCACCAGGCAAAGGCGATGGCGACCCACATCTTCTCGGCTCGGTGTGCCGGCTTCCACCAGACGCCCGGCACGGCATCGAGCCCCGTATGCACCTTGGTCAGCATGGTCGTCTCAGGGGAGCGTGCCTTGCGGCATGGACAGGATCTCCCACATGCCCCACCCGGTGTACACGACGAACATGATCACCAGGCCAAGGGCGAGCAGGAGAAAGACGTTGTCAAACAAGCGCTGCATCAGCGGGGGTGACTCCTCTGGTTGTGGAGTGGGCTCCGGGGATGGCATGCAGGACCTCGCGCGGGATGGGGGTGGGTGGACGGCTACCCGCGTGGCTTGCGGGCAGCGGTGGTGCGACGCGAGGGTGTCTTCGGGACGCCCGCGGCCGGCCCTCGCGCCGGTGGCCGGACTTCGTGTGCCGCGATGTCGTGGCTCGGCGCCATTCTCGGGGCGTCGGCGATCTCGCCGAGCAGGTCGGCCACGGTGGTCTCGCGGAAGAACGCCTGCTGGGCCACCGCCACCGCCTCCCAGCGCGGGTGCGCCGAGCAGGGGTTCTTCCAGCCGCAGGTCGTGCGCCCCAGCAGGCAGCGCCGTTCGGTCATGGGCTCGAAGGGCGCCACCACCTCGCCCAGCGAGATCTGGTCTGCAGGTCGAGCCAGGCGAAATCCCCCGCGCGGTCCGCGCTCCGACTTGAGGATCCCGGCACGGGCAAGCGCATGCATCGTCTTGGAGAGGTAGTTGCGTGGAGCACGCAGGTCGGCGGCAATGGCATCGACCCGGATCGGCCCGGCGCTGCCATGTTCGGCCACGTACAGCACGGCGCGAAGGGCATACTGCGTGGTGCTATTCAGCGGCATGCGGTGGTGCGGAGAAGTTGGCGCAGCTGGCGGAGAGGCTCTCCGACTGGAACCTCGCGTCGAGGCCGACGGTCAATCGTTGCATTTATCATGTAGATATGATAAACTCGCCGCAAGAGGGAACTTTCCCTGTATTCTCGTTTCCCGCGCTGAGCCGCCATGCGCTCGCTTGAACGCCTTGCTCTTCGCCTCGTCCGCGCCCTCGACAGCGCCTGTCATCGGTTGCTGGGCTGGCGGTACAATCCCCTGCACCAGAGCGGCTCGATCGCCGTGGCGCTCCTGACGCTCCTGATCCTGACCGGGCTGTACCTGCTCGTCGTCTATCGCGTGAGCGCGCCGTGGGAGTCCGTGGCACGGTTGCAGGCCGACCCATGGATCGGGCGATGGATGCGCGGCGTGCACCGCTACGCCTCCGATGCCCTGGTAGTGGCGGTCGCCGCGCATGTGCTGCGCATGTTCGCGCAGGCGCGTGGATGGGGGGCCCGCACCCTCGCCTGGACCTCCGGCGTCCTGCTGCTCTTCCTGCTCCTGATCAGCGGATGGACTGGGTTCGTGATGGTGTGGGACACGTTCGGGGCCCAACTCGCAATGGCCGGCGCGCGCCTGTTCGACGCGCTCCCGATCCTCTCCGAACCGGTCGGCCGCACCTTTGCCGGCGACCGGGAGATCCCGTCGGCCTTCTTCTTCCTGAACCTCTTCCTGCACGTTGCCCTCCCGCTGGGGGCCGGGGTCGGGATCTGGCTGCACGTCTCGCGTATCGCGCGACCGACCCTGCTCCCTCCGCGTCCGCTCATGTGGGGCATCGGCCTCGGATTGCTTGCGCTCGCGCTCTTCGTGCCGGCGCCGTTGCCGCCAGAGGCCGATCCGTTCCATTACACGGCGACTGTCCCGCTGAACCTGTTCTACGCGTTCTGGCTCCCTCTCGCGTCGTCGCTTCCGGTCTGGGCGGCGTGGGCGGGGGCGGGGGCCACGTTAGGCGTCGCCCTCGCCATCCCGCGCCTCACGCGGCGGCCGCGCGAGGGATCGTGGTCACCCAGTGTCGTCGACCCGCGCCTGTGCACCGGCTGCGAGCAGTGCCCCAAGGACTGCCCGTGGGAGGCGATCACGATGCGCGCGCGCGATGACGATCGCCCGACCCTCGTGGCGCATGTCGATCCGGCGTTGTGCGTGAGCTGCGGCATCTGCGCCGGCTCCTGCCCCCCGATGGGGGTCGGTCCCGCGCATCGCACCGGCCGCGACCAGCTGGTCGACATTCGCGCGCTTGCCCGCGACGTACTGTCGGTGGCCGGTGCGCCGCAGGTCGTGGCCATTTGCTGCGAGAACGCCGCCCCGACACACCTCGACGCCGTGCGGCGCGAAGGGGCGGTCGTGCAGACGGTCACCTGCAGCGGAAACCTGCACTCCTCCGTGGTCGAGCTGGCGCTGCGCGGCGGCGCCAGCGGGGTGCTCGTCTTTTCCTGCCCGCCGCGCGACTGTCGAGGGCGCGAGGGTCCCAAGTGGCTCACGGAGCGGATGTTCAACGGACGCGACGCCGAACTGCAGGAGCGCGTCGATCGCCGCCGAGTGGCGACCGCCACCATGGTGGTGGGCGACCTCGCCCACACGCTGGCGACGCTGCGAGAATTTCGCGCGTCGTTGGCCCCGCTCGGATCGGGTGGGGCGGTGGACCTCACCGAGCTCGATGTGGAATGCGAGAGTGGGGCAGCGCTCGTCGAAGCGGAGGAGCGATGAGCCTCCCCATTTCGCGGCTGGCGGCGTTGTCCGCAGCCAGCGTGGCCGCACTCGTCCTGCTGCGCGCCGCCTCGTTCGTCCCGGTGCACGACGTCCGCAGCGACAGTGCCTGGGTGCGCCTGTCGTGGAGCGCGCGCCCCGAACGCATTGAGCACTGCCGTCGACTGTCCGACGCCGAACTCGCCGAGCGTCCCGCGCACATGCGCCTGCGCCTCGAGTGCGAGGGACGGTTCGCGCGATACGGCCTGCAACTGATGGTAGACGGCGCCGTGGTCCTCGTCGACACTGTACAGGGCGGTGGACTGCGCAACGATCGTCCCATGCACGTCCTGCGCGAGACGCCACTCACCCCGGGCACCCGCGCCGTGCGCGTCGTGCTCGTGCGCCTCGACACCCTCTCAACCCCCGATGCTGAGTCCGAGGGTGTGGCGACGCCGGAATCGGACGCCGTGCTGGGTGATCGCGGCGCGCGGGAGCGGGAAGAGCGCCAGCGGCGGTCCGAGGAGGGAATCCCGCCGCAACTGTCCCTCGACACCACCGTGACACTCGGTGCCGGACGGGTCCTGCTGGTAACATACGATGGCGAAAAGCGCGCATTGGCCACGAGGACCGGAGGCAGCTGACGATGACCACCCAGCTCGCCCCCGACCCCAGACCAGTCGACGCGTTGCCGACGCACCCTCCCTGGCAATCGACCGTCGTCATCGACATGGATCCGACCTACATCAGTACAGCAGCCAACGACCGCGCCGTGCGCCGCTGGCTCTATGCCACCATGCTCTCGGTCCTCGTCGTGCTCCTGGTGGGCGGCGTCACGCGCCTCACCGAGAGCGGACTCTCCATCACCGTCTGGAAGCCCATCACGGGAGTGCTCCCGCCGCTCTCGGAAGCCGGGTGGCAGGAAGCGTTTGCGCAGTACCAGCAGATCCCCGAGGCGCAGACGGTGCACGCCGGCATCACCCTCGCCAAGTTCAAGAACCTCTACTTCTGGGAGTGGGCGCACCGCCTCGTGGCGCGCCTCGTGGGCCTCGTCATCGCCATCCCGTTCTTTTTCCTCCTGCTCAAGGGGCGCATCAGGCCGTCGCTGCGGCTGCGCCTCGCCAATCTCCCCATCCTCGTGGCGCTGCAGGGGGTGATGGGATGGTACATGGTGCAGAGCGGGCTGTCGGATCGGACCTCGGTGAGCCAGTACCGATTGGTGGCCCACCTCTCGCTCGCCGTCATCATCTACGTGGTGGCGGCGTGGACCGCCTTCCGGCTGCACCCGTCCGGCGAGTCGGACGCGGTGGCCATCGACCACACGCACCCCAGCGGCGGCGCCATCGCACTCTCGATCCTCGTCTTCGTCGTGATCCTCACCGGGGGGTTTGTCGCCGGGATCGATGCCGGACTGGTCTACAACACCTTCCCGCTCATGGGGGGCTCCGTCGTCCCGCCGACCTACGGCGACCTCGCCCCCGCATGGCGCAACTGGTTCGAAAACCCGGCCGCGGTGCAGTTCCATCACCGCACGCTCGCCCTCATCACGCTCGGCATTGCCCTCTGGCTCGCCTGGCGCCGGCGCAGCGCCCTCACCGACACCAGCGCTCGGCGCGCCTGGCAGTGGGTGCAGTGGACGGCAGTCCTGCAGGTTGCGCTCGGCGTCGCCACGCTCCTGATGCACGTCCCGATCCCAGTGGCGGCGCTCCACCAGTTCGGGGCCGTCGCCCTGCTCACTGCCGCCCTCTACGCGGCGGCGCGCGACACCACGCCGGTCGCTAGCGCGTAGCGTCGCCCGGGAGCTGCCCGCTCGAGACCCTGCGGACACGCTCCTGTTCGGCGCTCCCCGAGGTGTAGGCGCTCGCGGCCCCGTGCTCGTAGACCAGCTGGCCGCCCGAGTGCCCGACGCGATAGCCGGCCACCACCAGCACCAGCGCTCCGACCGTTCCGGCTATCCGGGCCGCGGATCCGACCCTGCCACTGGCCAGCCCGATGGCAGCAACGCCGAGCACGCCGAGCGAAAGCAGCAGGAACGACTCGGCGGCCTCTTCGTGTGACTCGAGCGGCGCCTCGGCAACGACGTCCTCGACTCGCTCCTCCTGAGCCTGACCGGTCTCGACCGCCGCCCACGAGCTGAGGGTGAGCACCGCGAACATTGCCGTGGTCACCCCCCACGCCACGATCGGCCGAGCGCCCTTCCGGATTGTCCACAGGGCGCCGATCGCGAACAGGGGGAGCAGCACCGTGAGGGCGATCGGGAGGTGCACGATCGCCGGATGCAGGGGGGTGGGAATGAGGGATTGCATATGAATCTCCGCGTGACTTCGAGGGTGATATCCCGCAAGCGGCGTCAGGCGCCTTTGCGAGTGACGGTGTTCACGACCCAAGATGCGGACGATTGGCCAACTTCCCTATCCGGCAGGTGACGCGCTTGTGGGACGCAGGTGTCCCTCCGACATTTGCCGGAGTGACACACTCCCGCTCCGACTCACTCCTGACCCCCGCGGATGGCGACGGCGACGACTCGCCGCCGCAAGGGTCGCCCCTGCCGTGGTTTGTCTTCGTCATCCTCGCGTTGGTGGCGATCGGCGGGACGGCCGATCTCATCCTCGATCGGCCGAGGCGGATCCTTTCGCTTCACGTCCTGCTCGAGGTGGGATTGATCCTTTTCAGCCTGGCGTCTTTGATCGTACTGTCGCTTCAGTGGCGCCGTGCTTCTGCTCAACTGGCTGGATCGAACCGCTTACTTGCCGCCACCCAGCGTTCTCTCGCCGAGCGTCGCGCCGAGCGGGATGCGTGGCGGAAGAGCGCGGAGGGGGCGCTGGCCGGGCTGGGACAGGCCATTGAGGGACAGTTTGCCGCGTGGGGACTGACCCCGACCGAGGGCGAGATCGCCCTGTTTCTACTGAAGGGGCTCGGTCACAAGCAGATCGCTGCGGCGACCGGGCGGAGCGAGCGGACCGTGC
The DNA here is from genome assembly GCA_016704465.1 of Gemmatimonadota bacterium. GTDB lineage: Bacteria > Gemmatimonadota > Gemmatimonadetes > Gemmatimonadales > Gemmatimonadaceae > SCN-70-22. Next base: position 963,028 of record JADJAD010000001.1, read on the forward strand.
GTCAGCACGCCGTGGTCGTCTACCAGAAGGCAGGACTGGGAGGGCGCGCCGAGCTGGCCGCGTTCTTTCTCCAGGACCTCATGTTGCCGGAGGGTTGAACCTCGGTCCGTGACCCGGGCGTATGATGGGGCGACCCTTGTCATCACGCCGATGTTTTCGACCTGCATCTTCTGCAACAAGCCGCTCGGCCAGAACGAATCGCTCGAGGCCTTTCCCGTGGGGGAACGCTTGGCGTTCGATCCTGCGCGAGGGCGTCTTTGGGTCGTGTGCCGCGCGTGCGAGCGCTGGAACCTCTCGCCGCTCGAGGAGCGGTGGGAAGCGATCGAACAGGCCGAGCGCCTGTTCAGGGACACCCGCCGCCGGGTTTCTACCGAGAACATCGGGCTCGCCCAGCTGCGTGAGGGGACGACCCTTGTTCGCATCGGCCAGCCGCACCGCCCCGAGTTTGCGGCGTGGCGTTACGGCGACCAGTTCGGTCGGCGGCGCACGCGGGCCCTGCTGGTGGCTGGCGCCGGCGTCGCGGCGACGACAGCCGTCCTCGCCGGTGGCGCCATCGCTGGGGTTGCCGTTGGCGGGTTCTCGTACGCCTTCGTGGAGGTTGGGCGCCGGCTGGTGTATGGCAGCCCGGAGAAGATCGTCGCCCGAATCCGCACCGACCGGCAGGGAGTGATCGAGGTCCGGCGCCGCCACCTGGCCGAGTCGGCGATCACTCCGGCCGACGACGGGGTCCTGGGGCTGGACTTGCGCTTCAAGAACGGCTCGGCGCGGTTCACGGGTCCCGAGGCCGAGCGCATTGCCTCGATCGTGCTTCCCAAGGTGAACCGATTCGGCGGTCGCAAGAGCGACGTGGCCGACGCCGTGCGCCAGATCGAGGACCTCGGCGACTCCGAGCGGTACCTGCGCGATGCCGGCCGCCAGGCGCAATCGTTGATCAAGCCCATGGCGGCGGGGGGATCGAAGTGGAAGGCCCAGTCGCGTCAGAGCCAGTTCAACAAGTACGGGCTCTACAGCCTTCCGACGCCGCATCGGTTGGCGTTGGAGATGGCGTTGCACGAGGAGGCCGAGCGTCGTGCGTTGGAGGGGGAGCTGGCCGAGTTGGAGCGGGCGTGGGCCGAGGCCGAGGAGGTGGCGGGGATTGCCGACAACTTGCTCGTGCCGGAGTCGGTGGCGGCGCAGTTCAGGCGGTTGAAGGGGGAGGAATGAAGGGGGGCGTTGGGCGGTGGCGGTGTCGAGCGGGTGGTTTGGTTGGTTGCGGTAGCTCTCACGCATTGCAGCTTCTGAGAATCGATTGCGTGCGCGTGCCGCCGAACCAGCCGTTCGCTGTCGTTGTGTGGTTCGGCGGACGGACTAGTACGCGTTAGGCTGCCGAATCATTGGTCGCTTGACACGCGTCACGTGGCACTGTACACCTTACGCGCGATCAAGTCGTTGACGCTGACATCGCGCTTCCATGCAGAGACATGAACAGGATCAGTCTACCTCGCTTTCGGGGCTACTTCCTGCTGTCAGTTGTCAGCGCGCTGAGCCTCTACTACCTCTACCGGGCGATCACCTACCGCTTCGTTCCGGCGGGACGACTCGGACCGACTCTCTTCAACAAGCAGTTCTGGTACTTCTCCCACCTGATCTTCGCGTTGCCGGTCCTGTCCGGTGCGCCGCTTCAGTTCATCGCGCCCATCCGGGCGCGGGCGCCACACTGGCACCGCGCCGTCGGCAAAGCGTACGTTGTCGGCGCGTGCGGTGCCGCCCTCTTGGCGATCTATCTGGGCGCCATCGTGGGTGAATACGAGGGGTCGCGACTCTCTCTCGCACTGACGGGAAGCCTGTGGCTATTCTTCACCCTGGCCGCCTGGCGATTGGCCGTGGGCAAGAATTTCGTCGCGCATCGCGCGTTCATGATCCGCAGTTACACCATGGCGCTCGTGCTGGTCTGGCTGCGACTCATGTACGATTTTCAGGACTATCTCTTCTTTTACGTGACCAACCCCGACCTACGCGACGCCACGCGGGAATGGGCATCCTGGGTTGTGCCGCTGCTGGTGGTGGAACTGTGGCTGGCCTGGATTCCCACCGTCCGCGGGCGGAAGCGTGCCTGAGGCCTAACGGTGGTTGGAGCAGTCGGCGGATCAGCTGCACGCGCGCTGCACGCGCGCTGCGCGCGCGCTATTCCCTTCCGCCGCATCGCAGCAGCGACGTCAGGCGAACTTGGTGCGACAACTATCAATGACCAACACGAACTCCCGATTCGACGCAACACTGCTGCTTCCGGCGAAACACGGCAGCGATCCGTCGTGGGCGTTCGTCGTTCTGCCAAAGGGCGTGAGTGAGACGCTGCCGAGGCGCGGCAGGACGACTGTCGACGGCACAATCAACGGCCACGGTTTCCAGGCGACACTCGATCCGGATGGTCAACTGAGCCATTGGCTACAGGTGAGCAAAGAGCTTCGGGAGGCCGCCGGCGCGAAGGTTGGCGACGTCGTCACGCTCGAGATCAGGCCTGTGGAACAAGAACCTGAGCCTGAGGTCCCCCCAGACGTACGAGAAGCGCTCGAGACCAATGCTGAAGCTCGCGATATGTGGGACGAGACGACAACGATCGCGCGCGTGGACTGGATTCACTGGATTGTGTCAGCCAAACAATCGAAGACACGCACCAAACGGATCCGTGATGCGTGCGACATGCTTGCGTCCGGTCATCGGCGAGTTTGCTGTTTCGACCAATCTGGCTTTTACAGCAAGTCCCTCCGAGCGCCGGAAGCGGCGGATTGACCAGACGGAGTCGGCACGCTCCCGACGAGGGCCGACGTCCGACGGGTCAGCTCCGATCGTAGAACGCGGGCGGCTCGATGCCGAGCGAGCGCAGATAGACGTATCCCTGGCCGCGATGATGGATCTCGTTGTCGATCACATAGAGCAGGAGGTCGTGCACCGGCATCGTCCACTGCCCGAACGCAGTCTTGGTCTCCTGGAACCGCTCCACGGGAATCTCGAGGAACTTGGCGTCGAGTTCCGCGGTGATCGCGTCCCACTGGGTGAGCACCTCTGCCTTGGTCGACGCCGCGGCCTCCTCGTACTTCCCCCACTGATCGGTCAGGATTCCCGCGACGGTCGGCGTGGCCATGCCCAGCAGCTCCTTCGCAATCTCCCCGAAGGTCCGCATGCCGCCGATGGAGTGCGTGAACAGCTTGTCGGCCGGAAAGGCGTCGATGACGCGCCGCGTCAGTCGGCGGTGCGCCTGCCAATGGGCGAGAAACTGCTGCGGGGTGATGACGACCTGGGAGGCTGAAGCGGAAGTGGACATGGCAGACCTCGTGGAGCGCGAAGGCGAAGGGAAGCGTCGAGACTTCGGGGTTTGTTCGGACGTCGATTGTACGGCTTCCCTGTCGACGTCGCAAGGGTCAGCGCTCGGGATCGTGGGCGGGAGGCGACGATGTGTGGGGCCCGCCAAGGGACGTTGCCTATCCCGCCGTGGCCTCGCCCCCAGCTGGTGCGCTGCGCATGCGCGATGTAGCAACGCACCACCCGTCAGCTCACGCACATGACACTTTCGCTCTGGCGCGGCGGCCGCTTGCTCGGCGAACTTCGAAAGCAGGCACCCCGTCCGCATGAACAGCCTCGGCGTCATGACAAGTCGCCATCGCTGTCGGCCGTCCTGATTGCGGCGCCCGGTGCGCAACTCGACGGCGTTTGGCAGGTGCACCCGCCTATCCCGGGAATCGCCGCAGTTCATCAGTTTCCGCTTGAGCCGGACATCGTCGCAGAGCGGGGACGCCGCGACGCCACTCGGCCGATGAATCCCGGCCCCGTCGCGCTTCAGCCCCTGTCGCCCGACGAGGCGCAGGGTGTACCTCGTGAAATCCAACTCACCGTGCACGACGCGTCGGGCCAGGTGTACCTGCCGCTGCAGGTCTGGCTCCAGGAAGTCCGCTATGAGCCCGCGCAATACGAGATCGCCTTGCGCGAGATCTCCGCCGAGGCCTTGCTCGATGGCAGCGTGTGGTGCGTGTTTGTCGTCTTCGCGTCGGCCATCGACGCGCCGGCTACATGACGATCCTTGGAGCAGTCGGGCGATAGGCGTCACCCGCACCCTCATCATGAACGCGAAAGGCGGAACATCGGGCACGTGTGTACTGTGCGGTCACCAGGCTGGGAATGTCAGAATGGGTGAACACGTCGCGTCGTGTGCCGGGGCGCACGACAGCCGCAGCGCCCCCACACCGGTGATCGGCCTTCGCGTTTGGGCGACGAATGACCCACGTTACTGGATCTACCTGGAGATGCGGGCGGAGTCGAAGCTTCGGCACTTGGACGCGTTTCTCAGACAGCTGTGGCTGGAGTGCTGCGGGCACATGAGCGCGTTCGTCATCGGTGAGCGCGAAGTGGCGATGAGCGTGGCGGCGGGAGCGGTCTTGGGAACGGACGGTGCCACGTTCCACTACGAGTACGACTTCGGCGACACCACCGACTTGGATGGGAACGTCTCGATGAATGGGCGTTTGTGGATATGTCGGGTAGATCGGTGCCGCGCGCCTTACCACCGGGTGGGAGCAATCAGATGACGACGGTGCGCCTGGCCATCGGCCTTGTGGCATTCGCGGCCACACTCGCGCTTCCTGTCGCCGCGCAGCGTAGCGCTCCGACGCGAGCGCGGGATCTCGGCATCCCATTCGAGGGTGCGACCGGCCCACACAACGCCATCACCGACGTGCCGGGCGTGGAAGTCGGCTACACGACGTTGATCTCGGGCGGTGGGACGTGGAAACGTGGCGAGGGCCCAGTACGAACCGGGGTCACCGTCGTCCTGCCCAAGGGAAAGACCGATCAGTCGTACAACGCCGGCTACTTCATCTTCAATGGCGATGGCGAGATGACTGGGCTTCCGTACATCCACGACTACGGCAGGCAGGGTGGTCCGATCGGAATCACCAACACCAACAGTGTCGGTGCAGTGCGCGACGCGATCGGGCAATGGCAGAATGCGCAGTTCGGTGAGGGAACGGCGACGGACTTCTCCTTCGGGCTGCCGGTCGTCGCGGAAACATGGGACGGTTTCCTGAATGACATCAACGGCGATCACGTGAAGAAGCAGCATGTGTTCGACGCGATCAACAGTGCCACAGGCGGCCCGATTGCCGAAGGTAGCGTTGGTGGTGGCACGGGCATGATGGCCTATTGGCTGAAGGCCGGTATCGGCACGTCGTCACGTACCCTCACGATAGGATCGCGCACCTACACCGTCGGGGTGTTGGTCCAGGCCAACCTCGGCAGGTTGGACGACCTCGTCATCGCGGGTGTTCCGGTGGGCAAGGAGCTGGCCGATCTCGAACCGATCGAGCCGCGGCAGGAGGACGGATCGATCATCATCGTTGTCGGGACGGACGCACCGCTCTCGGGGGCCCAACTCAATCTCGTGGCGAAGCGTGCGGCGCTGGGAATGGGACGCACCGGTACTATCGGAGGGAGCGGGTCAGGGGATCTCTTTCTCGCGTTCTCCACGGCCCCATCGACGTACGACTCCACCATGCAGACGATCACGAGCACTGCACTATCCAAGCGTGGCCTCGATCCCGTGTTCCGGGCGACCGTCGAGGCAACGGAGGAAGCGATCGTCAACAGCATGGTTGCAGCGCAGGACATGGAAGGCGTCAACGGGAATCGAGTCTTCGCGATTCCCCATGAGCGCTTGCGGGCCGCCTTGCAGAAGTTCAATCGACTACGGCGAGGGACATAGCGACGCGTTAGGCTCGCCGCGCCATCGCTGGTCCGCCGGTGTACGCGTGCTGCCCAACCAGTACTCGCTGCGGACAGGGCCATCTGCCTCGACCTCCGCGACGTGGATCGTTCCGGAACGCGACGCCTGTCGGCTGTCACCGCCTGACGAACACCGCCCCGTCGTGGTCTGCATGGACCGGAATGATAGCCTTGCTCGTGCCGAGCGACACAACCGTCGCCTCGCTACGCGCGCTCCGCGAGCGCGTCCAGCGTCTGCAGCAGGAAGGCGGTCACCAGGCTTTCGGGCATCGGTCGACTGATCAGGTACCCTTGTGCTTCGTGGCAGCCGGTGCGCGTGAGATGGTCCAGCTGACCCGACGTCTCCACGCCTTCGGCCACAACGGGCATCCCCAGCGAGTCGGCCATGTCGACGACCGCCTGCACGATGGCCGCGTCATTGGCGTCTGCAGGAAGTCCCGCGACGAACGATCGATCGATCTTGAGATAGTCGACCGAGAAACGCTTGAGATACGCCAGCGACGAATAGCCGGTGCCGAAATCGTCGATCGACACGGTGCATCCCAGCTCGCGTAACGCATGCGTCGTCGCGGCGGCAAGCTCCACGTCGCGCATCATCGCGCTCTCGGTGATCTCGATGTCCAGCCCAGCGGCCGCGAGCTGTTGCGTGACGAGGATGGCCGCCACCTGCTCCACGAGGTCCCGCTGCCGAAACTGGCGTGCCGACATGTTCACGCCGACGCGCAGGTCCGAGCGCACGTCGCGTCGCCACGTTCGTGCCTGCAGGCATGCGGTTCGCAGCACCCAGTCACTGATCGCCAGGATCAGTCCCGTTTCCTCTGCGAGGGGAATGAACTCGAGCGGCGCCACCATGCCAAGCTCCGGGTGGTTCCAGCGCAACAGGGGCTCGACACTCGTGATCTGCCCGGTCGCCACGTCGAGCGTCGGCTGGTAGTGCAGCACGAACTGCTCGCGCTCCAACGCCCGGCGGAGCACCATTTCGAGGGTGAATCGGCTCTCCGTCGCCGCACGCATCGGCTTGTTGAAGAAGCTGGCGCGGTCACCACCGGCATGCTTGGCGTTGTACATGGCGGCGTCGGCGTTCGCCAGCAACGCGCCGGCGTCCTCGCCATCAAGGGGGAAGATCGAGATCCCCATGCTGGCGCTGACCATCACGTCGGCCCCGTCGAGCACGAACGGCTCGCGCACCGCTTCCAGCACGCGCTGGGCAATGCGGGCGGCATCGTCCACACTCGACAGTTCGGGGAACAGCAGGGTGAACTCGTCACCCCCCATGCGGGCGATCGCCGCGTCGGGTGTCGCGTCGCCGATCGTGACGAGGCTGTCTTCCTGCCGCACGGTCCGGCGCAGTCGAGCGCTCACGAGCGACAGCAGGCGATCGCCCGCTTCGTGCCCCATCGTGTCGTTGACCTGCTTGAAGTTGTCGAGATCCAGCAGCAGCACCGCCATTGTGCGGCCATGCCGACGCGCGCGCGCGAGCCACTGCGTGAGCTGCGCGCCAAGGCTGGTCCTGTTCGGCAAGCCGGTCAGGGCGTCGAACTGCGACAGATAGCGGGTCCGCGCCTCGCTGCGCTTGATGTCGCTGATGTCCTGAAACGTCCCGGTGAAGCGTGGCTGCATGCGTTCGCGTGCCGCGTCGACGCGCACCCTGGTCGTGAATCCACGAGGGCTCTTCCTCGTGGGCTCGGCGGGCGCGGAACTCCACCGCGAGTGGTTCTCCCGCTGCGGCGAGTCGAAACGCCGCGTGCACTCGCTCGCGATCGTCGTCGTGCCCGGCGTCGACCAGCGCAGCCACACCCGCGCCCCGCTCCCCATCAATGGCCAGCAGTTGCTGCGACATGTCCGAAGGCGTGACGATGTCGTCATCCAGCTCCCACTCCCAATCGCCAAGACGGGCCACGCGTTGCGCGGCCATCAAGCGCTCCTCGCTGCGCGCGAGGTGCTGCAACGCGGTCGCCGTGCGGAGCAGGTAGCGTACGCGATAGCCGAGCAGCGCCCATGGCAGCGGCCTGGAGACGAAGTCGGTGGCCCCGACCTCGAACGCCCGGTGGATCGATTCCACATCGTCGCTCGCGGTCATCATGAGGATCGGGACGTGCGTACCAATCGCGCGTTGCCGTATGGCGCGGCAGGTGTCGAGACCGTCCAGACGCGGCATCATGACGTCGAGCAGGAGCAGGTCTGGCGGCGCGGCCTCGAACCGCCGAATGCCGGACTCGCCGTCCGGGGCTTCGTCCACGACGAAGCCCTCCTGCTCGAGCGCCCGCCGTGCGAGCAATCGAACGGCGCGATCATCGTCGACGACTCGGATGCGTGCCGGAGCGGATGCGTCGGTCATGGCGCGGCCCCAGCGTCGGTCGCGAGCAGGACACCCGTGGCCGCGTCGAGGTCCGCGCACGCTCGGGCGAAGGCGCGCTCCACCGCCACCACGTCCAGTTCGGCGCACAGCGTGCGCGCGCGACGCGCATTCGTCTCGATGCGTCCACCCAGTGCCACCAGCGCGTGCGCACCGACACACCCGCTCGACGACTTGAGCCCGTGCGCGTGAAACGTCACGCCATCGATGTCGCCCGCCGCCCACGACGCGCGCAGTGCGGCAACGATGCGTGCACCGTCCTCGGCGAATGCCCGTACCACCTGCGCCACCAACGACCCATCCGGATCCATGGCCCGCACATCATCGAGGGCCTGGAGGTCGATCGTCGTCTCGGCCCCCTCGGCGGCAAACGTCGCGGCGTCTATCGAGACGTCGCGCACGACCCCACCGATGCCGGGAGGGACTGGGGTCGAAGCGTGCGCGCGCGAGGCACCCTGCTTCCCTGCCGCGGTCCAGCGCACCAGCGCATCGCGCAGCGCCTGCCGAGTGAACGGTTTGGGCAGGTAGTCATCCATCCCGGCCGCGAGGCAGAGCTCCCGGTCGCCGCGCAGCACGTTGACGGTGAGCGCCACGATCGGCGTGTGGCAACCCGCCGCTCGCTCGAACGTTCGAATCTGTCGTGTCGCCTCGAACCCGTCCACGACCGGCATCTGGCAATCCATGAGGATCACGTCGAAGCGCTGCGCGGTTGCAGCTGCGACGCCGGCCTCGCCACCGTCGGCCATGGTCACGTCGCAGTCGAAGAGCGTCAACATCGCGCGCGCCACCGGCGGTTGACCTCGTTGTCTTCCACGACGAGGACGCGCGCCGAGATCAGCGTGGCGGGAACTGCGCCCGCCCGGTCGACTCCACTCCCCTGTCCCGGCGACTCACCCGTCGACATCAGCGCCCGCTGCATGGCGTCCTGCAACTCGGCACGCCGGGCCGGCTTGATCAGGCTCACGACGATGCCGCTTGCGCGGGCCATCTCGAGGTCGCCCGGCGCGCTCGCCGATGTCAGGAGGAGCGCGCGAGGTGCGCCCAGATGGGGCGTGTCGGCGATCGCCTGGGCCAGCTCGAGTCCCGACATTCCAGGGAGGTTTCGGTCGAACAGGGTCAGGTCGAAGGGGCGCCCGGCATCGACGGCCGCTTGTAGCGCGACCATTTCGCCCGGCCCGTCGCCGACCGACATCGCCTCGAGCCCCAGCGATTCGCATTGCGCTTCGAGAATCGACCGGTTCGTCGCGCTGTCATCCACGATCAGCACCCGGCGCGCCGTGAGGATCGTGTCCTGTCCGGCGCGAGGCGCGCTCCCGTGGGCTACATCGCGTGGCAGCTCGAACGAAAAGGTGGACCCTTGCCCCGGCACACTGTGGATCGTCACCCCGCTCCCCATCAGCACGAGCAGCTGTTGTGAGATCGCCAACCCCAGCCCCGTGCCGCCGAACCGACGGGCGGTGGACATGTCGGCCTGGGAGAATGGCTGGAAGAGGCGTGACAGCTCGTCGGATGAGAGTCCGATGCCCGTGTCGCGCACCGAGTAGCGAATCACCGCCCGCGCGTCGTCGGTATCGGCAAGGCGCACCATCTCGACCACGACTTCGCCGAGCTCCGTGAACTTGACGGCGTTCGCCACCGGGTTCGTCATCACCTGTCGCAAGCGAATCGCGTCGCCGACGACGGTCGTGGGCAGCGCCGGATCGCGGCGACAGGCGAGCACGATCCCCTTGCGATCGGCACGGTCGGCCAGGAGCGATGTCACGTCTTCGGCCAGCGTGGCGATGTTGAACGGCAGCATCTCGAGCTCCATGCGATCGGCTTCGATCTTGGAGATGTCGAGGATGTTGTTGATGACCGTGAGCAACGCCTCGGACGAGCGGCTCGCGGATTGTGCCATGCGCCGCTGCGACTCGGTCAGCGCCGAATCCGACAGCAGGTCGAGCATGCCGACGACGCCGTTGAGCGGCGTCCGGATCTCGTCACTCATGTTGGCGAGAAATTGGGACTTCGCCTGGCTGGCCGCTTCGGCGCGTTCCTTTGCCAGCACCAGCTCATCCTGCGCCATGTGGCGCCGCGTGATGTCCTGCGTCACCCCGATCACCCGCACCCCGCCATCGTCGGAGGGCTGCGCGCGACCGCGGACGCTCAGCCACCGCCAGCCGCGGCCAAAGCCGGGCTGAAACTCGCATTGCAACGAGTCTCCGGGTGCCCGAGCGCCCGCAACAGCCTCGAGCAACCGTTCCCGATCGTCCTTGTGCACGAACTGCAGGAACGACGTGATCTCGCCATCGCACAGCCGCTTAACCACCTCGTTCGGGGCCGAGTCGCCCGTGACGAGCAGCCGTCGCGTTGCCACATCGTACTCCGAGGTCGTGAGGCCGCCGCTTTCCAGCGCCAAGTGCAGCCGAACGTTGACTGCGCGCGCCTGCTCCTCCGCGCGCTCGCGAATCGAAACCTCGCGCCACAGGTCGTGGTTCTTGTTGCGCGTCTCCTGGACGGCCTCGGACAACTGGTTGGCGAGACGCTCCGATCCGGCCCGCGCGCGCAGCATGCCCATCGCGTTGCCGGCCGAACGCCGACTGACGAGCACGAGAATGCCGCCAAACACCAGCGACAAGACGCCGAGCTGCGTCTCCGTGGGTCCGCCGAGCCACAGCTTGAAGAGCGCGACGGGGACCATGTATCCCATCACGAACATGGTGTGCGCGATGTGCAGCGGTCCGGTGCTGACGAGGCCGACCGAGGCGATGCCGGTCATCACGAAGCCTACCACAGCAAAACTTGCGGAACAAGGCGGCAGTCCTGCTCTACGCTCTTGGCAAAGAGCGTGGTGTCGAGGGCCTGCGAGTCATGCGGCGGCTGCGGCCGACGAGTTGACTTCGACCCTGGACCTCTGTCGCCCCGTGCCTGACGCGTGAGAAGGCGCGAACGCATAGCGACGGGCACTCTCTTGACACTCCTCTAACAACGGGCGGCCCCCGGAACCACCGGAGGCCGCCCGTTCGATTCAATCAGGAGCAGCAGGGGACGCCGTCCTGCCTGCCGTTCCAGCTCCGCCCGTCAGTAGCCCGTGTTCTGCACGATCCTGGGGGCGACGTCGATCTCGTTCTGTGGGATCGGAAAGAGGGTCCGGAACGCCGGGATTTCGAGCACCGACATTGCGCGCTGGGTGCGCACGAGGTCAGCCCACCGGTCGCCCTCGTACGCCAGCTCGCGACGGCGTTCGCGCCAGACGGCATCGCGCACTTCGGACTGCGTCGCCACGTCGATGCCCAGCGTGTGGAGTGCCACGCCCGCGCGCGCACGCAACAGATTGTACGTCGCCACCGCGCCCGCGAGGTCGCCCTGCATCGCCTGCGCCTCGGCCTTGTTGAGCAGGACCTCGGCGAATCGGATGATGTGCAAGTCCTCGGCGCCTTCGGTTGTGCGCCACTTGGCGCCGTACCGTCGGTTGCGGCTGTCTCGCTCGATGCTCCAGGCGAGGCGTGCGTCGCCGCTCTCATACGCATTCTGCAGCGCGGCCGTCGGCGCAATTTCGTAGCGCCCGCCGAGCGCCTTGGCCAGGTAGTAGAATCCGGACAGGTTGTACTCGGTCGCGGTGAAGGCGACGCGCCAGATGTCCTCGCCCGTCTCCGCCGTCGGTGAGAAGAGCGACGCGAAGTTCGGGGCGAGTTCGAGCCCTTCATTGATCACGGTGTTGGCCGCGGCGATGGTTGCCGGCCAATTCCCCTGGTAGAGCAGGATGCGCGACTTGAGCGCCTCGGCCGCCAGCAGCGACGCAGCGCGCGTTCGAGCATCGCTGCCCATCAGCTGCGAGGCCTGGACGATGTCGGCCAGGATCTGCGTGTACACCTGCCCGACGGTCGCGCGTTCGGTGCTGGCCAGCTCGCCGAGCGACGTCGGCGGGGCGAGGCGGATGGGAACCGGCCCCCACAACTTCACGAGGTTGTGGTAGCCTAACGCCCGGATGAGGTGCGCCTGCCCAACAATGTCGTTGCGCTCATCCTCGCTGATCTGCGTCACCGCCGGCACCTTGGCGATGAGTGTGTTGGCGCGGCCGATGGAGGTGTAAATGGCGTCCCACATATCCTCCATCGTGCTGTTGTCCGCCGCGGTCACCTGCTGGTCGATGTCGGCGTACGTGGTGAACGTCCCCACGTGCGCGACATCATCGGAGGCAAGGTCGGAGACGAAGAGCAAGTCGCCACCGTAATAGCTCCCGCTCTGGAGCGCATCATACGCGCCGGCCAGCGCCGCCCGCACGCTGGGACCGTCGAGGATCGCTTGCGACTCCTCCACCTCGGTCGTCGGCTCGACCGTCAACGTCTTGTCGCACCCCGCGGCCACCGCGAACAGTGCCACGAGAACGGCCGGGGTCAGGCATCGCCGCATGAGTGTCTTCCTGATGAGGGTTGGCATGGTGGTCGTCCTCACCACGATCCGCGTACGCCGAACGAGATCGTCCGGGCGAGCGGATACGCGTAGAAGTCGGTGCCGAGCGAGATCGATGCACCCGACCCATTGCTGTTGACGTCCGGGTTGAAGCCCGTGTACTCGGTCCAGGTGGCAAGGTTGCGCCCTGAGACGAAGATGCGCGCTTCGGAGAGGTTGAGGGTGCGCGCCAGCGACTGCGGCATGAGGTATCCGAGCGTCACCTCCTGCAGGCGGAGGTACGATCCGTCCTCGACGAATCGGCTCGACACGTCGCGTGCACCAGAGGTCCCGTCATAGCTGAGGCGCGGCTGTTCGGCCACGTCGCCCGGTGCCTTCCAGCGTTTGTCGTACGTGTCCTTGAGCTTGTTGTCGAAGTAGTAGCCGCCGTCATCGGCGAAGATGCGAATCGCATTGAAGACCTTGTTGCCCTGCGTGAACTGGAGGAACGAGCGCAGGTCGAACCGCTTCCAGCCGAAGGTGTTGGTCCAGCCGCCGAAGTACTTGGGGTGTGGTGACCCCACGATGGTCCGGTCGTCGGCGGTGATGTCGCCGTCGCCGTTCACGTCGTCGTAGATCGCATCACCCGTTTCCGGGTCGACCCCCTTGAAGCGCAGCGTCTGGAAGGCGCCGATCGGCTGCCCGACCTCTACCCGATTGATGCTGCGGATCCCGCTGTTGAACGGTTCGTTTCGATATAGCGCGGTCACCTCGTTCCGGAGGAACGAGATGTTGAAGTCCGAATTCCAGTTGAAGCCGCCGACGCGCGACTCCCGGATCGGCTCGGTGCTGAGCTGGAACTCCCAGCCGCGGTTCTCGATGTTTCCGATGTTGTCGTAGACGCTGGTGAAGCCGCTGGTCGAGGTAATGGGGCGGAACACGAGCAGGTCATCCGTCGTCTTCCTGAAGTAGTCGGCAACGAGCCCGATACGGCCGGCGAACATCGAGAAGTCGATCCCGATGTCGAACTCGCGCGTGGTCTCCCACTTGAGGTCGGGGTTCGCGAGCGACGACGGCGCGATCCCTGGTGCGTCGGCATAGTTCGCCTTGCCGAAGCGCGCCAGCGAGGCGAAGTCGTCCGGGATTCCCTCGTTCCCGGTCTCACCGTAGCTCAGGCGGAGCTTCATGTCGCCCGCCTTGCGGATGGCCGACAGCCACGACTCGTCCGACAGCGCCCACCCCAGCGACGCCGACGAGAACGTCCCGTAGCGATAGTTCTTGCCGAAGCGTGACGAACCGTCGGTGCGCACGCTGGCGCTGACGAAGTACCGGTCGTTGAGCGACCAGTTGGCGCGCGAGAAGAAGGACGCCAGGTTGTTGTCGGTGCGCCCGCCATCGTACGACGTCACCTTGCCAGCGTTGCCAGGGTACCGGAACTGCGTGCTCCCGAACCCTTCCCCCTGCAGGAAGTCGTCCTCGCTGCTGTTGTACTCGACGCCCGACCCGCCAACGATCGACAGCTGCCCAAAGCGCTGGCCGGGCACCTCCCACTGCAGGTAGGTCTCGGCCACATAGCGGCTCACCGTGGTATTCCCCTGCTGCGCAACCCCTGCCGCGCTGGCGGCGTACGTGCCGATGATGAGCGGCGAGTTCCAGCGCAGGTCGCGCAGGTTGAGCATGTCGACGCCGACACGTCCATTGAGTCGGAAACGATCGCTGAACGCATACGACATCTCGGTATTGCCCATCGCCCGCAGCGTGCGCGACTCCGCGTTGTCGAGGACGCCCAGGCCGACAGGATTGGTGTACTCGAGTCCGTCGTCGGTCGAGGTAAACGTCCCGTCGGCATTTCGAACGGGCACGTTCGGCTGGTTCGCCAGCGCGTTGGTGGCGACACCGTCGATCGTGTTGTCGTTCTCGTTGCGGATGTTTCCTTCGCGTCCCAGGCCGATTGAGGTACGCACGCTCAACTTGGAGGAGGGCGCGAAGTCGAGGTTGGCACGGAAGTTCGCCCGACGGTACTGCGAGCCGAGCAGGATTCCTGTCTGGTCGAAGAAGGCGCCCGAGACGAAGTAGGAGATCCGCTCGCCGCCGCCGGTCATGCCGACCGAGAGATCGTACACGGGCGCCGTCTGGAGCACCGCCTTCTGCCAGTCGGTGTCGACGGTGTCGTCAACCCCAGGCACGAATGGGAGTTCGTCATCGGCGTAGCCGTCGTTCTTCGCCGCCTCGTTGAAGTAGGCCACATACTCCTTGGCGTTGAGCATGTTGACCTTCTTCGAGAGGTCCTGCGTCCCGTAGTAGCCGTTGAAGTTGACCTTGGGACGCCCAGCCTCGCCGCGCTTGGTGGTGATGAGCACCACGCCGTTCGAGCCACGCGAGCCGTAGATCGCCGACGCCGAGGCGTCCTTCAGGACATCGATCGAGGAAATCTCGTCGGGGCTCAATCCGCTCACGGCGCTCACATCCTGCCCGCCCATGCCTAGTTGCGAATAGCTGTCCCGAAGCATCGGGATTCCGTCGATCACGTACAGCGGCTGGTTGCCCGCCGAGAGCGACGAGGCACCGCGCACTCGTACCGAGATGCCATTGCCGGGGTTGCCGGCGTTCTGGACCACCTGCAACCCGGCGGCCTTGCCCTGCAGCGCCGCCGCGACACTGGCAACCGGCATGTTGACCAGCTCCTCGTTGCGCACCGTCGCCACCGCGTTGGTTACCTCGCGGCGATTGGCCGTGCCGTAGCCGACCACGACGACCTGTGACAGGTTGATCGCGGCCGTGCGGAGCGTGAAGTCAGCCACCGCCGTGTCGAGCACCGCGACCGTCACGCCGCGCTGCGCGGGACCGAATCCCAGGCGCGTGGCGCGAATGGTGTAGCTCCCGGGCGGGACGTTCCGGATCAGGTATCGGCCGTCACTGGCCGTGATTGCACCGAGCGTCGAGCCAGCCACCACCACCTGTACGCCGTCGACCGGGCGTCGCGACGCCGAGTCGAGGACTTCTCCCCGGATGAAGCCCGTCGCCTGGGCGGAGGCATTCGACGGGAGAAGGACCGTCGCAATTCCGCCGGCAGCAACAAGCACTGCGGACCATAAACATCGCCTCGTCATACGCAGCCTCCCATGGTGAATGCGCGGTGCCAGGGCACGTGATTCATGGCCGGACCGGCGCAGTGTTCCGTCTGACACGCCCCGCCAACGCCACTTCTTTGCGTTTTTCAAATGCAACCCGATTGCGACCGCTTTCGAGCGCTGTGCGAGCGAATCCGGGGTGAGAGAAACGTGGAGGACAGGTGCACCTAACCGCAATAGGACGTACGGAATGACGGCACATCACGGGTATGCCCGTCGCCCTGTTCCAATGGACGCTTTGTCCCCGTGTGCGCCAGCGACAGAGCGCTGCCGCGATGGATGGCCCCGCCAGCCTGAGGTAACGGGACAACACGCCAGCGTCACGCTCCGTGGCTCACGCGCACGTTCGAGCCCACCGACGATTCGCCCGTGACGAATGGGAGCGCGACGGTCGTCGTCGCGGCTCGCGCGCACGCACGACGCGCGTGCTGTGACGAGGCGTGCGGCGATGCACAACGATGGACAACGTTACGTATTCCCGCGACGTAGGCGCTGTGTCGACTCCACGATATCGCACGCCGACCCGAAGAGCTCGGTCACACGTCTGGCATGACGTGCTCTGCCGTTCGGGAAAGGCGACGCTCCGGCGGCGCTCTGGTGTCGTCACCGGCCACGCGGATGGCGCCTGCCGGGGCAGTCGACGACCACAATCAAACGGAGAATTGCCGGAATGTGTTCACACCACATCAGCGCGTGGCTCAGACGCCTGACCGCCATGACTGGCATGGCAGTCTTGACGCTGGCGAGTGGGGCCCTCGCGCAAGCGCACGCACAAGCCGGAGTGGTCTCCGGACGGGTCGTGGACGCGACATCGCAGCAGGCGGTCGTGGGCGTCCAGGTCTTCATCGCCGGGGCAAACGTCGGTGCCACCAGTGGAAGTGACGGCAGGTACACGATCGCGTCGGCGCCGGCCGGAGTGCAGACCGTCACCGCACGACGCGTCGGATACCTGCCGCTCACCCGGTCCGTCACCGTCGTCGCTGGAGAGACGGTGACCCTCGACCTGTCGATCAGCGTCGCACCGCTCTCGCTCGAACAGGTGGTCGTGACGGCGAGCGGCGAATCACGCAAGCGCGAGGTCGGGACGGCTGTCGCTCAAGTCGACGTCGCCGACCTCCAGGGCAAGACGGGATCCAAGGACATCAGCCAGATCCTCCAGGGAAACGCGACCGGCGTCACCATCACCCAATCCACCGGGAGCGTCGGGACCGCCACGAACATCCGCGTACGCGGGAATACCAGCATCAACCTCAGCAACATGCCGCTGGTGTACGTGGACGGGGCCCGCGTCAACACCAATGCGCGCTCGCTCGGCGTCGGTGGCGCAGCGTCCGACCGGTTCCTCGACATCAGCCCCGACGACATCGAGAGCGTGGAGATCGTCAAGGGACCAGCAGCGGCTACGCTCTACGGAACCGAGGCCGCGGCCGGTGTCGTGCGGGTGACGACCAAGCGTGGGAATGCTGCCCGTTCCCAGACCACCCTGGTACTCGACGGCGGACAGCGCTGGGACGCGAACCAGTACCCGGATCGCGCGTGGAATCCCCTCATCAACCTGGGCGCCGGCTACAAGGACACCACGTACTACATCAACAGCCTGAAGGGCGGCGCCGACATGCCCAACGAACGGTCGTACTACGATCCGTTCCGGAAGGGAAATGCCTACAAGTTGTCGCTGGGCTCCCGGGGTGGGACGGGCACCTTCGGCTACTACATGGGCTACAACCTGTCCAGTCAGGAGGGGGTATTCTCCACAAACGACCAGAAGGCGCACAATCTGCGCAGCAACCTGAACTTCGAACCGTTCAAGAACGCGAGGATCAACCTCTCGAGTGGCTTCACCACCAGCAACACCGCCTTCAACTACGGCGACGGAGAGAGCTGGGGGTTTGTGGGCGCCGCCCTGCTCGGCCCACCCATGTGGGCCCCCATCAATGCGGCCGATCCGACCAGTGGCGGGGCCAAGATGCTCACCTGTCCCAGAGCGCTCGAAGAGGCCCGCAAGTCCGGCTCGTCGCTGGCCGACGTCACCGCGTCGACCTGCATCTACGACCGGACCTTCCAGGGGGCGAACAACTACGATCGCCTGAGCACGATGGACGTGCAACAGCGGCTCGAGCGCTTCACCGGAAGTGCCACCGGAATCCACACCCTCGGCAGCTGGCTGTCCACGCGCCTGACGGCGGGGTACGACTCGTACACCGAGCGCGGCTTCAACATGGTCCCGAACATCCCGCTCAAGATCGTCGATTCCGACCCGAACCGCACGGTGACCGACGCGCTGTCGCGCAGCCTGACGCTGGAGGGATCGTCGACGCTGACCTACCAGCTCCCGATGCGCATACAGACGCAGACCACCGTCGGTGCGCAGTGGTACCAGACACAGAACAACGTCACCACCGCGAGCAGCATCGGCTTCCCGCCGGGGACGGGGACGCTTGGCAATGGCGCGCAGCGCGACGCCGGCGAGCAGTTCACCGACGTGCGCACCATCGGCTATTACGTCCAGGAGCAACTTGGCTGGCGCGACCGGGTGTTCATCACCCCCGCCGTGCGCTTCGATCGCAACAGCGCGTTCGGGCCGAACCTCGGCACCATTGCCTATCCGAAGATCAGCGCGTCGTGGGTCGTCAACGAGGAATCGTGGTTCCCGAGCCGGGCAATCAATGAACTCCGCCTGCGTGGTGCACTCGGGACATCGGGTAAGCAGCCAGGTCCTTTCGATGCACTCACCGTGTTGACCACGACCCCCGTCTCCCTCCCCAACGGCTCGTCGGAGATCGGCTTTTCACCCCAAAGCCTCGGCAACAAGGACCTGAAGCCGGAGCGCGGCCAGGAGCTCGAGGTGGGCTTTGATGCCAAGTTCCTCGATCGCCGCGTGAACCTGGAGTTCACGGCGTACAACAAGAAGACCCGCGACGCCCTGGTGCTCCGTCCGCTTCCCCCGTCCACCGGCTTCGCCACGGGGCAGTGGGACAACGTGGGCGAGGTGATCAACAAGGGCGTCGAGGTCGCCGTCGACGCGGACCTGGTGCGCAACGACTTCATGTCGTGGAACAGCCGCCTCACGTACGCCGGCGTCAGCAGCAAGATCACCAAGCTCGCCGTCCCCATCGCCATCGGTGGTCGCGGGTTGCAGGAACACCGGGAGGGAAGCGAATACGGCGCCTACTTCATGAAGCCGGTCAGCCTCGATGCGAGCGGCAACATCGTCATCGCGCCGCTTTCCGTGAATGTGGGTCACCCCACGCCGGATTATGAAGGCTCGCTCGCCAACACGCTCACGTTCCTGAAGGACAAGTTGTCCTTCTATACCCAGTTCGGCTATTCGGGCGGGAACAAGATGATCAACTATACCGAGGTCTATCAGTGCCGCACCGCGTTCGGAACGTGCGCTGCACGCTACGACCGCGACGCCAGCGGCAACCTGACGCGCATCGGCAAGCTCAAGTCCGACCCGGCCGCGAACTTCCAGCCGTACATGTTCCTGTACGACGGCAGCTATGTGCGCCTGCGCACCATCTCGCTCTCGTACGTCGTGCCGCTGCAGCTCGCACAAACGATTGGCGCCTCCTCGGCCAACGTCAGCCTGATCGGTAGCAACTTCCACCTCTGGACCGACTACCCGGGGACCGATCCCGAGATCAACAGCCAGGGACGCCAGAACGCCTCGGCCCGCGATTTCCTCTCGCTCGGCCAGCCCCGGACCTTCACGATCAGCCTGCGCCTGGCCTACTGACATGACTCATACTTCACACGATTCCGTGGACTTCACGCCGAACGGCGTCAAGCATATCCGGGCCCGGTCCCGTACCGGCCGCATGGTCGCGTTCGCCGCGTTCGCCGCCATCGTCTCCTTGGCGGCCTGCACGTCCGACCTGAGCGTCACCGACCCGGTGAACCTCACCCCCGATGACCTCGGCAGCAACGCCCCCATCGGCATCACGATCAACGGTGCGCGTGGCGCGTTCCAGCGCGCGTACGATCGGCACATCCTCTATACCGACCTGCTCTCCGACGCCTTCGTTGCCGCCGGGACCTTTCCCTATCAGGCCGAGGTGGATGATCGTTCGATCCGCGCGAACAACGAAGGGCTGTTGGGTGACATGTACGTGCCACTGTCGGTCGCGCGCTTCATGGCCGATACCGCCATTGCGCTGCTCGATCAGGCCAAGGGTGGTGTGGGCGTCGACGAAGCCGCTCGCCTGCAGGGAGTGGCGCAGTCCCGCTATTTCGGGGGATACACCCGCGCGTTGCTGGCCGAGGCGTACTGCGCCAGCGCCATCTCCGGTGGTCCCGCGCTGACGTCCGACCTGCGGATGGCCGACGCGCTCGCCGTCTTCCAGGATGCCGCGGCGAAGGCGACCGAGGCCAACAGCCCGCAGCTCCTGGCGGCCGCCCGCCTCGGGGAAGCCCGGGCGCAGCTCTGGCTGGGAAAGTACGCCGAGGCTGCAGCGGCTGCCGCCCTGGTACCGGAGACGGGGTTCCTCATCAATTCCGTCTACTCCAACGCCAGCGTCGGCCAGAAGAACTTCGTGGTCCGCGAAACGTACGGCATCGACGAGGCGATCCGGTTTGCCGTTGGTGACGGTACGGTCTCCTTCCTCCACAACGAGAGGTTTCCGTACCTGGACAATTTCCTCAGCATCGGCCTGATCAGGCGCCGCCCGGATCTCTCCGCGTTCAACTCAGCCGTGCCGGTGGTGGCGCAGACAAAAATGCTGACCGGTGACGCGCCGATCCCCATGGGATCGAGCGCTGAGGGGCTGCTGATACGCGCCGAAGTCCTCGTACGCGCGGCCAACCGTTCCGCAGCTGCCGCGCTACTCACCCCCCTGCGAGCCGCGTGGAACCTGCCGCCCGTCACCTTCCCCGGTCCCCTCCAGGCAGACCTGCGGGTGATGGCCGAGGAGCGCTCCCGCGAGTTGTTTGTCACGGGTGAGCGCCTGGCGACCCTGCGTCGCTACATGAAGGACGGCGTGGACCTCTTCCCGACCGGAACGGGCGGTTCGGCTACCTGCTTCCCGGTCCCGCAGCAGGAACTCGACACCAACCCCAATGCCAGGGGTGGAGGCTGACGCCTCATCCGGGCGTCAGGTTCGCAGGCCGCACGGCAGGATCCCACCGCGCGCGCATCACGGCCCCGTCCCTTCCCGGGGCGGGGCCGTGATCGTCACCCCTCGCGCCTAACGACCCGCGGCAACTAGCGCCAGCGCCTTCGCCCGTGTCACGTTCCACGATGCCATCGCCGCTCGCCCCTGCGCCCGCGCCGCAGCGCAGGCGGCGAAATCTTCACGCGGGGGTCGAGCCGAAGCTCGAGCGGTTGCGTGTGCGACTTGCCCTCCACCGTCAGCCGCACGGTGTAGCGCCCCGGAGGCGCCCACGGCACGTTGTAGTTGGGGTACGTGCGACCTGGGACCGCACCCGTCGCTTCCTCGTCGCCCGCCGGTATCAGGTCCTGTGGCGAGACCGGGTCCCGCCGCAGGTCCCAGCTGAAACGATGCATGCCGGCTGCCGTCGAGAGGTGGATCTGCGGCGCGGGCCAATAGAGCGGGAGCCCGCAGTAGGCCGCGGTCGTGTTCTGCTGGCAGACCTTGTTGTACGCCTCCATGTCCTTCCCGGGGTCGGGCTCGAAGACCGGCTCGGCGCTGGAATGAGAGCGCACGACCCGGCCGCGCGCGTCGAGGATCTCGAGCGTGACCGCGCCCGACGCGTCGCGCGGCAGGTAGTAGTCGAGAATGCCGCCGGGAGGCGGATTGTCGCCCGACGGCACTTCGGGCGCCCAGGGTGTCGGCTCGTTGGTCCCGAAGCGAACGCGGACCGCGGTCACCGGCTTGAACAGGTAGGCGTTGCCCGACGAGAGCGCGGCACGCACGGCGGCCGCCTGGCGCAACGGCGTCACGTCATCGAGGATCCAGAAGCCGCGGCCGTGTGTCCCGGCGACCAGGTCGGCGCAGTGGCAGGTGGAATCGTCCTTGATCCGGATGTCGCGGACCGAAATGGGCGGCATCCCGTTCTTGAGCGACTGCCAGTGGTCGCCATCGTCGAACGAGACCCAGACTTGCAAGTCGGTCGCGGCGTACAGGAGTCCGCGCTGGCCCGGGTCTTCGCGGATCGAGTTGGCCACCGCACCGCCAGCAATCCCGGTGTTGATCTCCGTCCACGTCTTCCCACCATCGTGCGTGCGCCAGAAGTGCGGGTTGATGTCATCGATGCGCATCGTGTTGGCGGCGGCGTAGGCCGTCTGCGCATCGAAGTGCCCGGCCTCGATGTTGAAAATGCGGGTCCACGGCTTGATGGCCGGCGGGGTGACGTTGGACCAGGTCGTGCCCCCGTTGGACGTGACCTGGATGTTGCCGTCGTCGGTGCCGGCCCACAGGATCGCCAGGTCTCGCGGCGACGCTGAGAGCGCGGTGATGCTCCCCATCGGTCCCGGCGTCACGCCGCTGGCATACTTTCCGGTCGTGGACGGGACCGCCCACGTGGGGCGGGCGAGATCGGGAGAGATGCGCGTCCAGCTGTTCGCCTTGTCCGTACTCTTCCACACGACGTTGGAGACGTAGTACATCGTGCGGTTGTCCACCGGGGAGAAGTGGAGCGGCATGGTGCGCACGTTGCGACTCATGGCGCCGCCATCCGGGAGCGTCCCCGACACGTCGGGTCCGACCTGTGTGGTCTGGGCGGTGCGCCGGTCGTAGCGCGAGACGCCGGAGCGTTGCGAGCCGAAGACGATGTCGGGATCCTTCGGATCCGGGGCGGCGATGCCGTACTCCTGGATGTTGACCGGGTGCCAGTCGTGGAAGGTGATGCGGCCGTCGTCGGAGCGGCTCTGCACGCAGGCTGAACCCGAGTCCTGCTGGCCGGAACAGACGCGATATGGAAAGGCGAAGTCGGTGGTCACGTGGTACATGGCCGCAGTGTTCTGGTTGTACCAGTTGGACCACGACACACCACGATTGGCCGAGACGACCGCGCCCTGGTCGGCGACCGCGACCAGGATCTTCGTATCGTTTGGGTTGATCCAGATGCGCTGGTAGTCGTCCCCGCCCGGGGCACCGCGCACGGCGCTCCACGCGAGCCCGCCGTCCTCCGTGCGCCACATCACGACCGAGGCGCTGTACACCACGTCGGCGTTCTTCGGATCGACCGTCAGCGTGGGCAGGTCGCCGCCGCCGATGCGGGCGAGCGGGCGCATGTCCTGTTTCGCGCCGGGGCGCTCGCGGTTTGCCCCAAACACCGGCTGGATCCAATGTGCCCCACCATCGGTCGACTTGTAGAAGCCGATCGCGCCGCTCCCCGGCGCGACGACGGCGTACAGCGTGCCGGGCGCACTGGGCGCCACGGCAATGTTGGCCTGCAGGATCGATGGCAGTCCCTCGGAGAGCTGCGCCCATGTGGTGCCGCCATCTGTCGACTTGAAGATCCCCATCCCGCTGTCGCCGAATCCCTGCCCCTCGAGGAAGCTCTGCTGTTGTTGCCAGAGCGTGGCATAGAGCGTGTTGGGGTCGGCGGGATCGATCAGCACCTCGTTGGCGCTCGTGTACTCATCCTTGTAGAGCACCCGCTCAAACGACCGGCCGCCGTCGGTGGAGCGAAAGACGCCACGCTCCGTGTTCGGGCCGTAGGGGTGTCCGAGCGCGGCGACGAACAGACGGTCGGGGTTCCGCGGATCGACGGCGATCGCGGCGATCATCTGCGTCTCTCGCAGTCCAAGGTGCGTCCAGGTGCGACCAGCGTCGGTCGATTTGTACATCCCGTCGCCGATGGCGAGATCGGGGCGAATGATCCCCGCGCCACTCCCGACGTAGATGATGTTCGGATTCGAGGGGGCCACGCCGATGGCGCCGATCGAGCCGGTGGGCTGGTCGTCGAATATCGGGACCCAGTTGGCTCCATAGTCCGTGGAACGCCATACCCCGCCGTTGTCGAATCCCGCATAGGCGACGTTCGGCTGGCTGGCGACGCCGGCGACCGCGCGCGCGCGACCAGCGCGCGTGGGGCCGATCTGGCGCCAGCGCATCTCGTCGAAGGACAACGCCTGGGCGTTGGCGATCTGCGCGACCGTCGCCCCCGCGAGCAGCGTGGACGCGAGAATCGTGATGATGGTGCAAGGCAGGCGAGAAGAGGCGAACACGAGAGCGGCCTGATGAGGTGACGGATTGGCGCTGGCTGGCGCGTGGGCGAAGCGGCAAGATGCAGGCGTGTGGTATCCACCGACAGGACTTCGATGATGGCACGGTTTCGCGTGAGGCGAAAGAAGATGCAAAAGCGGCCGAGAGGGGGAGGGCATCGGCAGGACGCGCGCCGCGGCATGCCCCAAGACGCCGCGCAGGAGCCGTTCGACGCCCTGACCCAACCAAATATCCGGCTGGCAACCTTTGCTGCTCTAGCGCATACGATCTCCCGTCGCTCGCCGCTGCGCCGCAGTCGCGGTTCGCTGACATCAACCTGATCGGCTGCACCACGGCGGGTGAAAATACGCCGATGGGATACCTCGATGGCTCGCTGACCGGCTTCAGCCTTGCCTCCGGTGACCTCGAGGTGGTCACGCATCGCATCGAGCTCGACCCGTTCGACCACGCCGAGTCCGCGGGCGCGGTGTCAGCGATGCGCCAAAAGCTGGACGAGCGCGACGGTGTGAGTCCGAATCCGCAGAACACCTTCGCGTTTCTCCTGATCGACGGACTGTCGATACAGGGGGAGATGGTGGTGACGAAGGCCGACACGGCCCGCCGCATCGTGTACGCGATCAATGGTCGACCGGCGGCACACGAGTTCGCGCGACTGGTCGGGGTAAGCATCACGGAGCGCACAACGCTGGTCTTTGTCGCGTACCCTGTTGTGGTGCGCATCGGAGGCGAGACTTTCGTGCGGTCGATCGGCAAGGTGAACGACGATGAGCGCCTGCAGTTCTCTTGCGCCATCGACGAGGGCATCGTCTTGACGATCACCCGCGGAGTGGACCTCGTGCAGCACCTGCGGGAATCGTTCGACAAGGTGCGCGCGGAGATCGGCCTGCCGCAGTCAGTGCTCGGATGCGACTGCGTGCTGCGGCGGCTGGAATGCGACCGGCCCTCGAGTCGCTGGAGCGAACCAACCAGGAGCGGCCCGTCTCTAACGAGGCGGCGCGGGCGGCCGGGCGTGTGAAGTCCGAGTTCCTGGCCGCGATGAGCCACGAGCTCCGCACGCCGATGAACGATGTCGTCGGCATGACCGAGCCGATGCCGGCAGCATCCAGCTGCGCGCCCGGCTTGGGGCGGTGAGCGACACGCAGGTGACCGTGCGAATCGAGGTCGAAGCCACTGGCGTCGGCATCGACGAGGACGTGCTCCCGAGACTCTTCCAGGCGTTCTCGCAGGCTGACACTTCCACCACCCGACGCTACGGCGGAAGGGGACTCGGCGTGGCCATCGTGCGCCGCCTCAGCCGTCTGATGGGCGGCGACTGCGGCGTGCGCAGCACCGGTCGGCCCTTTGCGCAGCGGACGAGCCGACCCCTGCGCACGGAACCGCCGCCACCCAGTTGCGCACTGCCCGCGCCGCTCCGCCCAGTGCCGACGCCCCCAGTGCCGACGCCCCAGTGCCGACGCCCCCAGTGCCGACGCCCCCAGTGCCATGCATGTCCTCGTCGCGGAGGTTTTCTGGTCAACCAGCTGGTGGCGAGAGGTAGCCTGCAATCACTCAGGTGTCAGTGCACTGTCGTAGACAACGGCGCGAGCGCCGTTGAGGCGCTTACGGTGCCGCACGACTTTGTCGCGATGATCATGGACTGGCACATGCCTGAACTGGACGGCATAGAAGCCACGCGCCGCATTCGACGCCGGGCGCGATCGACGGTGAAGACCACCATCCAGATGCTGGCACGAAGGTGACCGACGCGACGCCGCCGATGACGAGCAGCCGGAGGAACGGCCCGAAGACGTAGAGGGGGGAACTCGCAGCATCACCGCCACCGGCCAGCGCGCCCTCGAACGACTTACCAAGCTGTGGGAGACGTGTGCCATCCCGAGAATCTAGTGACGCTTGGGCGCGCGCATGCTGCAGTTGCCATCACAGGAACCGCGGGGGTCGACGACCGGACGTCCCGCGCACACATTTGCGAGAAGGCGACTCTCGCAACATCGCTTCAAGTCCGGGACCACGTTCGGGCCGCTGGAGCGAATCCTGCTGCGTCGATGGACGGAGCGAGACGTTCCCCAGCGGGATGGCTTGCCTTGCATAATGCCGCGCGCGCGATGGAGTTGAGCGGTGGTCGGCCTCTGGCCGAGGCGCTCACCGCAGCGCCTGCACCACCGGCATGCGGCTCGCCATGCGGGCCGGGAAGATCCCCCGAGCACGCCCATCACCACCGCGAAGATCACCCCGACACCAGCAGCTGCGGTGTCACCCGGAAGGCGAAGGCGATCTCGCTGAAACTCGACCAGTTCGTCGTACTGGTGACAACGCCGTTGATCGGGAGGGCGATCAGGAAACCGGATCCCGCCGAAGAATGCGATCACCGCCGACTCGGCGAGGAAGCTGAGCAGGACGTTGCGTGGCTTGAAGCCGAGCGTGAGACAGGACCGCGATCTCGGGCGTGCGTGAAGCGATCGAGGCGTGCATGGTGTTCGACCGCGCCGAAGATCGCCCCAACCGACATGATGCTGGTGATCACGACGGCCAGGAAACCCAGCATCGCCCCAGCAGCTTCGACTTTGGTCGGCGTAGTACTTCGACTCCAGCGGGCGTCCACCTGCAGGCGCTGGTCGCCTTCGAGCGCCCGCTTGGCATCCGCGAAAGCCGTTGGGATCTTGGAGGCGGAAGGTCACCGACTGGAAGGAGTTCCCGCCACGCATCACGCTCTGGAACTGCTCGACCTCGCCCCCAGACCTCGGACTCGAAGCTCGAGCCGGCCGCTGAGAAGTGGCAGACGACGGTCCAGTCGCGTCCCGCGAAGCGCAGCTTGTCGCCGATCGCTGTATTCTTTAGCGCGGGACGATCTTGTCGCCAGGGCAGATTTCGCTCTGCCCGCTGGCAAAGGGGCGCCCTCGATCGTGATGTTCTTGCGGACCTCGAACGCGCGCAGGCTCACCCCGCGGATCACGACGTTGGCCAGGCCGACCGAGTCCGCACCGCGGCGCTGCAGGTTCATCACGATGTACGTCTCGGGGCTCACCAGCGGCTTGCCGTCGCTGCCGAGGGCGACGTGCGGGAAGCTGCCGATGATATTGACGTCGGCGCCCGATCTCCGCTCGACATCTCCGAGTCGGCGCCCTGGCGCACGACGAAGACGTTGTCGTCGCCTCCGGTCTTGGCCAGCGCGGTCGTGAAGCCGTTGCGAGGCGGCGCATGGCAATGAAGACGGCGACCACCAGGCCGATGCCGAGCGCCGTGAAGGCCGTCGATACGGGGCGCTGCAGGAC
Organism: Gemmatimonadota bacterium; assembly: GCA_016704465.1. Lineage (GTDB taxonomy): Bacteria > Gemmatimonadota > Gemmatimonadetes > Gemmatimonadales > Gemmatimonadaceae > SCN-70-22. The sequence continues at coordinate 990,038 of JADJAD010000001.1, forward strand.
GCTGCCACGTTGTAGATCAGGGGAATCTTCACTCGACCTCCGCAGTGCCTGAACGACCGGCATCTTCGCTGCCGGTAGGCCGGGACGAAATCCGTGAGCAACTGGATATTGCCGAACATCGTCATGAAGCCGGCGCTGAACGACTGCTCGGTTCCGGTCTTCGTCGGCGCGGGCGAGTTGCGGAACTGGTCGTCGATGGTCTTGGCCACCGCCCCGGACTGGGCGGGATCGTCGATGCGCAGGATGAACCACCCGGGGGAGATGCGATCCTTCTCGCGCTCATACAGGTAGTCATAGTGGAACAGGAACTGTTCCTCGCCGTACGCCGGATCCTTCAGCGTGTAGGTCCCCGGATGGTGAAGGTCCAGTCGCCCGGGAAGATCGTCCCTGAATCGTGACGTTGTCGCCGATCTTCCACCCGAAGGCCTTGAGCAGTCCCTGCCCGACGATGACCGCCGTGCGTTCGCGCAGGAAGGCCGCCTTCTGGTCTTCCGGGACGATGAAATCGTTCTTGTACATGTCGAGATATGACTCGGCGTCGACCGCGAAGGGGCCGAAGAACTTCCGCCCGTCACCGTACTTCCCGCCGAACCAGTTCGCCCACGTGACCCCGGTGACGTGCGGGACGCTGGCGAGGCGCGCGGCGTAGCTCTGCGGAGCGGGAAAACGAAGGCAGTCGCGTTCTGCACGATCATCCGGTTGGCCGCCCCCAGCTGGCTGGAGATCTGGAGCTGCGTGACAACCGTGCGAAGCGACGCGAAGAGGAAGAGCGCCAGCGCCACGCTCAGGATCGTCAGGATCGTGCGCAGCTTGTGTCGCTTGAGGTTGGACAGGACGAGGGGAAAGAACTTCATGGCGTCGCCCCGCCGAGCATTGCCTGGCGCTCGACCAGCACCCCTTTCTCCAGGTGCAACGTCGTCTTGGCACGCTCGGCCGCGTTGGCATCGTGCGTCACGACGATGACAGTCTTGTTGAACTCGCCGTTCAACCGCTGCAGCAGGGAGAGCACATCCTCTGAGCTCTTGGCATCGAGCTGCCCGGTCGGCTCGTCGAGCAGGATCAACTGCGGGTCAGCGACGATCGCCCGGGCGATAGCGACCCGCTGTTCCTGCCCGCCCGACAGCTGGCGCGGGTAGTGATCCATGCGATCGGCCAGCCCGACCACGCCTAACGCGATCGCCACCCGCTCGGCGCGGTCCTTCTTGCCCAGGTTGGTGAGCAGCAGCGGGAGTTCCACGTTCTGGTGCGCCGTGAGCACGGGGAGGAGGTTGTACGACTGAAAGACGAAGCCGATCGTGCGCGCACGCCACGCCGCCAGCTGCGACGTGTTCATCGCGCTCACCTCGGCGCCGCCCACCCGCACGCTGCCACTGGTCGGCTTGTCGAGTCCGGCCACCAGGTTGAGCAACGTCGACTTGCCGGAGCCGGACGGCCCCATCAGCGCGGTAAAACTCCCTTCCTGAAAGTCGATCGACAGCCCGGTGTAGACCTCGACCGACTGTGCCTCGCGGCGAAACGACTTGTAGACGTCACGAATCTCGACCAGCGCCATCGCCATGTCCCGTGTGGAAGGTGGATCGTCGCTGCTGTTCGTTGCACGCGCTCGCACGCGTCCGCATGCGTCCGCATGCGTCCGCGCGGGCGGAGTGACGCGCTTACGTCCCGATCTTCACGCGCATCCCCTCGGCCGGCGTCTCCACGCCGCCAATCAGCAACTGCTCGCCGCCGCTCAGTCCTGTGCGCACCTCGCGAAAGCCGGCACTGACCGGGCCGGCGTCGATCTCGCGACGAGTCAGGCGGTCGCCGCGCACGATCCAGACGACGCTCGCGCCGCCATCTTCGTAGACCGCCGCCTGCGGGACCCGTACGATCGGGCGCGCCGCAGGTTGCGATGAATCGGCGAGCACGACTTCCGGCCGCGTCGGCTGAAGGAAGTCGACCCGCGCCCCCATCTCGGGCAGGATGCGAGCGTCGCGATCGTGAATAGACACCTTGACCTGCACCGTGGCGCGCTGCCGGTCCGCGGTCGGCACCACCTGGCGCACTGCGCCCCGGAAGGCGGTGTCGGGATAGGCGTCGAGCGTGATCAATGCGGGGAGATCGCTGGTGATGCGGGCGATATACGCCTCGTTCACATCGACTTCCACCTCGAGCGTCGCGAGGTCGGCCATCGTCACCACGGCGCCGCGCGTCAAGCCGCCACCGACGCTCGGCGCGACCACCTCCCCAACCTCGGCGTCCTTGCGCAACACGGTCCCGGTGAACGGGGCGCGGATGATCGTGTTCTCGTTATTGGCCACTGCGAGGCGGACCCCCGCCTCGGCCACCCGCTGTCGCGCGGCCGCCGCGTTCACCCGTGCCTCTGCCTGTGCAGCGCGGCTCTCCCCGTTCTCCAGTTCCTGCGGCGAGACGAGGTTCGCGTTCTGTGTCCGCACGTCGCGCAGTCGCTTGGTCTCGCGCACGGCCTGGTCGCGATCCGCCTGCGCCTCGATGAGCGTCGCCTCGGACGCCGCGACGTTCGCCTCGGCCTGAGCCACCGCCGCCTGGAAGTCGGCATTGTCGAGGCGGGCGATGACCGTTCCCTTCCGGACGAACGACCCTTCGCTCACACCGAGGAAGGCCAGGCGTCCCGCCGTCTTGGCGGAGACCGACGCCTTCGTTCGCGCCACGACGTACCCGTTGGCCGTGACGCTCGTCGCGTTCGCCGGCGCCCCCGTTCCCGCACCCACCGGGGCGCCGACGGTCGCGACCTGAACGACGGGGACCGACCGCCCCCGCATATACCAAATGCCGCCGGCGATGAGCACGGCGACGATGAGGAGCAGAATGAGGTTCCGTATGACCGCGCTCTGCACGCCGGGGGGCGGTGCGTCGCGATTGATGCGGAGCTTGGAAAGATCGGCGGGCTGGGTCATGGCCGAGGTATTCTACCGGCGTCCCGGGGGGAGGTCCATACAGACGCTACGTCAGGTCACAGCGCAAGATTCAGTGGCACGAGGCGTGAGGCCCCTCGTGCCCGGCGCCCGCGTCCCAACGCAGGGCAACCGTTCACCCACCGAAATCCGGTGGCGTTGCGATGCGACGCCAGGCCACCCCACACCACACCACACCACACCACACGGCGGGGACACGCGCGCCGAGCTGTGCGCTGGGATGGGGGTATGTCACGGTGACGATCACCAGCGACGCGCCGGTCGCTCTACGCCTCAACCAGCAACGTGCCGATCTCCGCTCCGAGCAGCAGGTCGTCATGGACTCCGAACAGCTGTCGACGCAGGCGGCCTCGCGCGTCGATCAGGACGGTGGTCGGCGTACCCTGCATCGCGTAGGTACGCATGGTTTGGGGCAGCGGGTCGCCATCCACTCCCGGTGCGTCCACCCCGACGGGGAATCGCACGCGGTACTCGTGCACGAACGCGCGGAGCGACGTGAGTCCCATCGCCTCGTGGTGCTCGAAGACAGTGTGCAAGCCGACGACCGTCAGCGGTGCTCCCTTGAAGAGCTCCGCCACACGTTGGGCCTGTGGAATCCCGTGCGCCACGCAACCGGGGCAGAGCATCTGAAAGGCATGCAGCAACACGACCCGCCCGCGAAGGCGCGCCAGGTCGAGCGGCTCCGGAGTGTTGAGCCACGCCGTCGTCTGCCACTCGGGTGCGGTCTGGTGTTGCATCAGAAGTCCCCATCCTTCAGGTACGGGTAGCTCCACAACGTCACCTGCAGGAGGCACGACTTGACCCACGCGGCATACATCTTGTCGACCTCCTCGGCGGAGTGCCCCCGCTTCGCGAGGAACGGCTTGAGCGTCACCGTCACCGGGAAGATCAGCAGGAACAGATCGCGGAACGGGACGAGTGCGGTCGATGTCGCCGCATCGGTCGTGTTCTTCTTCGCGCGATGGTGGCGGAGGCCGATTTCGTGCTGGTAGTCGAGCCAGTGCTGGTCGTACTCGGCTCGGCTCGTGTCGAGGATCCACTGGCCAAACCGCTTCCGCACTGCGCCGAGGTAGTCACCGAGTGGCTTGCCATCATTCTTGTCGGTGAACGAGGCGAGCAGGTGCGGGTTCGAGCCGACGAACCCATACCAGACGTCGAGGATCGGCTCGACCTGGTCCTTGAGGACGCCGTGCGAGAGGCGCAGGTACTTCACGTCCTCGTCGCCAAACAGGACGCTCTTCTTCATCAGGTCCAGGTCGCCGAGCGTCACGGGGGAGCGTGACACGGCGCCGGTGCCGTGGGTGTATCCGGGAATGGTGTTGGTTACGTTCATCACTTGGCTCCTTTCATCTCGCCGGGTTCGGGGCGCTAGGTTGCGCCTCGTCGCCAAGGACTCTATGCGCGAGGTCGGCGGGTGTCAGGAACGCACTTTTCGGTAAGGTGGTGACGAAATGGTCCGAAGCGACCCGGTGGCGCGTGTGGAAGCCGAGCCGAACAATGAGATCCAGGTCGCCGCGATGGTCGAGAGCGTCGTCGGCTGCAAGTGGTCGGTTCGCCTGCTGCAACTGTGTGCCGAGGATCATCGCCGGCCCAGCGCATTCCTTCGGGCGTGCTCGGGGCTGTCTGCGAAGGTCATGAACGAGCGACTGCACAAGCTGACGCGTTTCGGCATCGTGCAGCGCACGGTCTGTGGCGAGAAGCCTCCCGTCGAGGTGGAGTACCGGCTGACACCCTTCGGGTACCGTTTCATGACTATCCTCGAGGAGATTCGCCGGCTGCAGGAGGCTGTTGATCGTGAGGCGATGTCGGCTCCGGATGCGATGCAGGGGGAGTCGAACCGCGCGGATAACCTAACCGGCCGAAGACGGTGACGACCGCGAGGTACACGCGGCACCGTCCACTGCGGTGCGCCCACGGATCACCCGAAACGCCTCGGCCGTACGCTGTATCATGCGCATGCCTCCACGATTGATCCAGCGGCTACTCCCCTGCCTTGCCTTCGCGTCGCTCCTGGCCGCCGGTTGCGACACGCAACCGTCAGTTGGGACCCTGCCCTCCGTCTCCGCCATTGACACGACGGTGCGTGCGTTGATGCAGCGCGAGCAGGTCCAGGGGCTGGCGCTCGCCGTCATCGACAACGGCACGGTGGCCCACGTCGCCGCCTACGGGATTCGCAATGCCGCGCGCGATCCGCTCACCACGCAGACGATCATGTACGGCGCGTCGCTGACGAAAACTGCGTTCGCGTATCTCGTACTGCAGTTGGTCGATGACGGGCGGCTCACCCTCGATGCCCCGATTGGCGACCTCCTTCCCCGCCCGTTGCCCGAGTACGACGACTATCACGATCTCGCCGACGACGAGCGCTGGCGGGCGCTGACGCTACGACGCTTGCTCACGCACACCTCGGGGTTCGCCAACTTCCGTTGGTTGGAGCGTGACCAGAAGCTGCGCTTCCACTACGATCCCGGCGCGCGCTACGGGTACTCGGGGGAGGGCTTCTACATCGCCCAACTGGTGCTCGAGGAGGCGCTCGGACTCGATGTCGGTCGCGAGATGCAGACCCGCGTGTTCGATCGCTTCGGCATGACGCGAACCAGCATGCAGTGGCGCCCGGACTTCGCGGCGACCCTGGCAGACGGATTCCGAATCGACGGGACGCCCGAGCCACACGACGAGCGGTCCAGCGTGAGCGCGGCCGGCTCCATGGACACAGACATCGAGGATCAGGCTCGGCTCTGGGCGGGAATGATGCGAGGCGACGGGCTCTCCGTCGCCTCCCGCGCTGAATTAGTGCGGCCGCAGCTGCCGATCACCTCATTCCATCAATTCCCGACACTTGTTCCCGACACCAACCCGGCCAACGCGGGTATCGGCCTGGCGGCCGGGCTGGGGCTGGTCACCTTCGAGGATGCCCGCGGGAAGATGTGGTTCAAGGGCGGCCACAACGAGTGGACCGGCAACATGGTGGTCTGCATCGAGCGGGAGCGGCGCTGCCTGGTGCTGCTGTCGAACGACGTGCGGGCCGAGCGCGTTTTTCCGGAGCTGACCCGCGCCATCCTTGGTGAATCGAGCATGCCGTGGACGTGGGAGTACGATTGGCTCACACCCTCCGGCGGCGGGACGTGATCGTGGCGTCAGCCGCACTCACTCTTTAGGGACGTTTCGGCCGGTCGAAGGTGTCCACCCCCTTCGAGTTCATCTGGAGCGCGTCGTCGTTCACCCAATAGGTCGGCCCGAACGGTATCGCACGTGGCCACACCTGGTCGAGCGACATGGCGTCGTAGAGCACACCGCCCTTCATCACGGATCGCGCGTCGGTCGTGTTGCGGATGTTGTCGAGCGGATTGCTGTTGAGCACCACGAGATCGGCCAGCTTGCCAACCTCGAGACTGCCCAGGTCCTTGTCGGCGCCGAGGAAGCGCGCGCCGTGCAGCGTCGCGACCTCCAGCGCTCCCATGCTGCCTAACGCCGATGCGCCCATCCACACTTCCCAGTGCGGCGCAAGTCCGTGGTGTTCCCCATGGCTCCCCATCGCCCCCCACCCGCCCTCGGCGATGACGTCGGCCATCGCCTGCGCCACGATCGGATAGCTGAAATCCGTCACCGGACGCTGCGATCGAACGCGGGTGTGCGGCATGAGCGCGCGCCATGGAAACCACTTGCGCTGCTTGGGGTCCTTCCACACGTCGCTCTCCTGGAACCAGTACTCGATGTTCCAGGCGCCGGGACCCGCCACCACGAGGGTGGGCGAATACGTCGCGCCGGCCTTGCCGAGGAACTTTGCGCCGTCGGAGTACATCGGCAGCTCGCTGAAGGCGTGCTCCCACCCGGTCTGCCCGTCCATGATGAAGCCGAGGTTCTCGAAGAAGAAGCCGCCCTCGCTCGTCTCGTTCACGCCGACCGTGCGCGCCGCCTCGGCCATCCACTGGCGCTGGTCGCGGCGCGGCTGGGCGTACTGCTTCACCGCGGTCGCCCCCCAGTCGGCCATCTTGCGCACCATCGCCATGGCGTCGGCCGGGTTGTTGATCTCGTTGGCGCGCGCTGCGTCGCCGGCGGTGATGTTGTCGCCCGTGCTGAAGCCGCGCGGTCCCACGATCTCACCCGCCTCGATCAGCTCGGCGGTGGGAAACATGTTCTGGGAGTACATCGACACGTCCAGGGTGGTCGTGACCCCATACGCGAGGTAGATCGCCTGCTCGAAGTCGTGCTTCGGCCGCATGCCCCGCCACTCGCGGTAGTGGTGCGAGTGCATGTCCACGAGCCCGGGCATGATCGTCGTGCCGCTCGCGTCGATCACGCGGTCCACGCCCGCCGTACTGCAGCTGCCGACACAGGCAATGCGGCTCCCGCGCACGACCACCGTGCCCTGCTCGATCACCGCACGCTTGTCCATCGTCAGGAGGCGCGCGCCGGTGAGGGCGACGGAGCCCGTCGGCACCGCGCGCGGCACCGAGAGCCTGAGGCGCAGCGTGTCCGTGCGGCCCGCGGCGAGGTGATGCACGTAGAATGCGGCTCCGCTGCCGTACTCCAGGGTGGAATCGTTCCGCCACCGCGGAAAGAGTCCGCCGTCGCGCGTGAGCTGCCGCGCGGGAAACGCGCTGCGCCGCTTGTCCACACGTTGCACCTGGCTGCCGATCCCGCCCGGCGCGATGGGGGCGACGTAGACGTTGTCCCCCTCCTGAAAGGCGACCCATCGCCCCCCCGGACTCGGCAGGATGTCGTCCGCCGCGGGGAAGTTCACGTGCTCCTGCCGGTCGCTGCCATCGGGGCGAACCGAGATGAGGGCGGTACCGCCGCGCGCGCCCGGTCCCGTGCCACTGCCCGTGCGCTCCTCGGGCCAGAAGATGCGCCCATCGGGACCCACGGACACACGCGGCAGCTGGCGACGCGCCTCGCCACTGATCGACATGCCCGATGGCCGGTTGATCACGGCCAGGACGATGCCGCTATCGCCGGTTGGAGATACGCCGGCATCCAGCCGCATCACGTCGAACCAGACGTTGTGCGTCATGGTGCGCTGGCGGGCAGTGGCGCCTTCACCACGTGCGACGATGATGCTGCGCCCGTCGGCACTCCACGTGGGATCGGTGTAGTCGCCCGGATGGCGGGTGACTCGCTGCGGCGTACCGCCCGCGGCCGGCATGCGATAGACATGGCCGCGCCCGGTGTCGTCCCACGTCACGAAGGCGATGCTGCGCCCATCCGGACTCCAGGCGGGCGCAAACTCGAGCGGCGAGAACGATGGGGGCGTCAGGCGCCGCGGCGTACCACCAGCCGCCGGCTGCACATAGACGCGCCCCACCGCCTGAAACGCGATAGACGCTCCGTTGGCGCTCGACGATGGCCAGCGGAAGAACTTCGCCTGAATATCGTCATCGCTGATGCGGAATTCGTTGCGCGCCATCTGCGAGATGGTGCGATGCACGGTGGCGGTGAACGGAATGGTCGCCACCTCGCGCGTGCCGACGGTGACGCGCCGGAGCTTGCCGCCCTGCGCGATCACGATCGAGGCACCGTCCGCGGCCCACTTGTAGCGCGGCAGCACACCTAACGTCTTGCCACCGCTGCCGGCCAACGGTTCCACCGGATCCATCAACAGGCGCTCGGCGCCGGTCTGCAGGTCACGCAGCCAGAGCGCGGCCCGGGGGCCGAACTCGTGCCCCTTGAAGTTGAGCGTGCCGTCGGGGATCTGGCGCGCGAAGGCGAGCCATCGTCCGTCAGGTGAAATCTCCGGTGCCGCCGCACCACCGCTCGAAAAGCGGCCGGCCGCAGCGCTGCTGGTCTCGCCCGCCGTGAGGTCGAGCGTCTCGCCGTCCCGAAACGTGAAGCGCCGCAGCTGCAACGACCCCGAGAGCGGCTGCCGGTCGTCGACGGTCATCCCCACGTGGTAGTAGAGGTACTTCCCGTCGGCACTGATGCTCGGCCACGAGGGTGTGCTGTTGGTGCCACCCGAGCCAGCGGTCACGAGCGACACGCCGCTCCCTCCGTCCTTGTGATACATCCAGAGACCGGCGGCCGGGGCTGGTCCCCCTGCACCGGCTCCGCGCGATCCCTTTCGCACCACGATGAACTCGCCGTCGGGCGTCCACGCGGGCTCGAAGGCTGTGGCGCTGAGGTCCGAGAAGACCGGCCGAGCATTGGACCCGTCCGCGTTCATGAGCCACAGGTTGTACTGGCCTCGGCGATCGGTGATGAAGGCGATGGATTTTCCGTCGGGCGAAATGCGGGGCTGGAAATTGAGGGCCACGCCGCTGTTCTGCGTCAGGACCGTCGCGCTACCCCCCGCCGCCGGCATGCGGTAGATGTGCCCCAGGAGGTCGAACACCACCCACCTGCCGTCAGGCGACAGGTCCACCGACATCCAGGTGCCTTCACTCGTGGTGAAGTCGATGTCGCGCGTCGTGCCGCGGGCCTTCGTCACGTCCCATGTCGCCCGGGTCGACGACGAGTCGCCTGCGGCCGCGGGGCGCTGCGCCGAGAAGATGCCGGGCGTCAGGAGCGCGACGGCCGTAGCGATCAGGAAGGGCGTGGGGAAGGACAACGGTGTGCGCATGGCGACTGGATGTGAAGTGAAGGATCCGGAAGCGCCAAGCTTGTCCTCGGATGCGCGGATCGGCAATCGCCGGCCGCGCGGTAGCGCCGCGACCTCGTACAGTGGACGCGCGAGGTAGACGTGTCGCGGCGGCCTGCGCGTCTAGTGGGGTGCGGACGTCAGACCCGAGGCACTTTGCGTCGTCCAGCGGGTCACGTACGTTGCGATCACCCTCGGGACTCTGCGCACTGCCGAGCTGTTGTCCGCCGTGGTTCTGCCGTCGTGGTCCGACCTCCGCCACCCTCAGCCGAGGGCGGCGGCTATCTGCTGGTGTCTGATGCTGCCTGCAGCAGCGGGTGAACCGTGTTCGCCAGCGTCCAGCAAGGTCAGCGAACGGTGCCGGGGGTTCTGAGTTTCAGCGTTGCGGAGCTCGGTGAGGTTGCGGCTCGCCCAAGGACCGGCGAAGGAAATGGCTCACAAACGAGAGACACACATGAAGATCACGGTCGAGGCATTGGTGCGGGCCGATGTGCAGTCGGTTTGGAATGCGTGGAACAGTCCGAACGACATCAAGCGATGGAACGCCGCGTCCGATGACTGGCACACCACGCGCAGCGAGGTCGACCTGCGCGTCGACGGGCGGCAGGTCTCGCGGATGGAAGCGAAGGATGGAAGCATGGGCTTCGACTTCGGCGGGACCTACACCCGAGTCGAGCCGCATCGCCTGGTGGAGCTTCGCATGGACGACGACCGGATGCTGACGATCGAGTTCGTGTCATCAGACGCGGGCACCACGGTGCGCGAGTCCTTCGATGCCGAATCCGAGAACGACGCCGAGATGCAGCGCCAGGGTTGGCAAGCCATTCTCGACAACTTTGCCAGCTACGTCGAGTCAGGATCGGGCCGGAATGTGCCATCGTGAGGACGCGACGGTCACCGAGCGGTACGGCGTGCCTCCCGTTCGACACCTCCAGTTGACTCGACAACACATCCTGAACGCCGTCGTGTTCGGTTCCTCGGCGCGCTGCTCACGTGAGCCGACGCGTCCGAGCCTCTCAACACCACAGCGATCGGCGACGGCACGTCACGCAGTGCCCTCCTCCCTCCCCTCCGACACGTAGTACCCGAACACCAGCGCCGCCGCCGCCGCGCCGAGCACATGCCACGCCCCATGCCCCTGTACGATCGACATCGGCGCGCACGTGATCCGCAGCAGGTCAATGATCCAGAACACGAACCCGAGCCCGAGTACCCCCACGGCCGCCGCGAAGTAGCGCAAGTCGCCCCGCGCCCGCCCCGACGACCTGGCGCGCCATTCCGTCGCGATCGCCACCAGCACCACGGCGGCAAACGCCCATCGCCGCAACTCCGGCACCAGCACCAGGAGCGTCAGGAGCGCGGCGTTCCCCAGCACGTAGGCAACCGCCGATCGACGAGTGGTCACCTCGTGCGTCCGCACCACGGCGTACAGAATGACAAACGTCCCCAGCAGGTACATCCCGAGGACGTCGACGGTCTGTCCGACGAAGGTGAACGACGCGTGGTAGAACGCGCTCCCCAGCCCGATCACCAGCAGCGCGCCGGCGAAGAGCGCGGCGAGCATCGGCGATGCCACCAGTCGCACCCCTCGCACGCGCAGCGCGCGATCCGGCCGGAACGCGACGCGCCAAACGACAGCCGCGACCGTGAGGAAGGCGATCGACGTCGCCGTGTTCACCGGTTGCCGCACCAACGAATCGCGGAGTCGCTCGCAGAAGCAGTGGTCCGGCATGCAGGTGGCCGCTCGCCAGGCTGCCCACGGTGACGGGAATCCGGCGAGCCACACCAGGACAGCCAGCGGGATCGCGGAGAGTCCAAGCGACCAGGCCACATCGGCCCTGGTGATCACGGACGGCAAGGGGACGGCACGAGTGGCGAGTAGACGGCACGGGACAGGGACTCGACGGGCCGGTGGGCAGGCAGCATGTTACGGTGCGGTGCCGGAGTGCGCGATGGCGACATGACACGGCGGTTCCGCCTCCCGGAAACGCCCGCCTGCATCACGAGCAGTGCATGGCGGTGAATTCGCACTGCTCGACCTCGACGGAGTTCGCTGCGGACAAACTGCCGGAGGAACAATGCCCACACAGACATGGCAGGAGATCGTCGCCTCGTCGCTCGACTGGGAGCAGGCCCACCTGACGCTGGACCACGCGCTCAAGGGACTGACCGTGGCGGGGCGCGCCGCCCGCCCGGAGGGATATCCGCATTCGGTGTGGCAACTGCTCGACCACATCCGCGTGGCGCAGCACGACCTGCTCGACTTCTGCGTCAATGCCAACTACTCGCACGACCTGAACTGGCCCGACGACTACTGGCCGAGCGATCCCGCACCGACGGACGATGCGGCATGGAGCGCGTGCCTGCAGCAGATCAACCAGGACCGCGCGCAACTGACGCGCTTCACCACCGGCGGCTCGGTGGATCTGACGCAGGCCATTCCGCACGGCACAGGGCAGACGTACCTGCGCACCGTGCTGGTCGCGGTCGACCATGCGGCATACCATTTCGGCCAGATCGTGGACGTGCGGCGCCTGAACAAGGATTGGCCGCCCGCGTAGGCGCGTCGCTACCGCATCGTCGTCCCCACCATACGCCACACGATCGACTTGACGGTGGCGCAGGTGGGTCCTCCATCCTTCCCCGTGCCCTCGAACTCGGTCTCCAGACGCGCGCCTGGAGTCTCGAGGACCTCCCCCACCATCTGGGTGGTGATTCCCGCCAACGGGATCTTGGCGCGACGGTCCCAGCGCGTGCCTGCCTGCCCTGCCCGATGTCCCGAATTCACATAGACGAAGCGCGCCGTCGGAGGGCCCTGGGTACACGGGCCAAGGAACCTGGGTTGGCCGCCCGACGTCACCCCATTGGCTCGAACCGTGAAGTCGAAGACGAGCGCGTCGGGCAGGTTAGCGCTCGGCGGGAGCAACTCGACGCTGCCGCGCTGCACCGCGAACGTTACGCCCGGCGGCGGCCGTCGCACGACGATCCTCAGGGTTAGCTCGGCCTGTGCACCAGCCAGCACTCGATCCTCCGGTTAATTGACGACGCGTGCAACGTACTCTACATCCATTTCCGGCCCCGCGCGCGCGCACGCGGACCCATCCACAGGACGGAGTACGTGATGATGGATCTCCAGGAGCAGTTCGGCCAGATCGACATCTACCTGTTCGATCAGCTGTTGAGGGGCAGGATTGCTCCTGGCATGCGCGTGCTGGATGCGGGGTGCGGTGGGGGCCGAAACCTCGTGTACCTGCTGCGGGCCGGCTACGAAGTGTTTGGTGTGGACGCCGATGCGAATGCGGTCGAGCATGTGCGCTCCATGGCCGCTCGGCTCGCCCCCCAGCTGCCAGCCGACAGCTTCCGCACCGGGCCCGTGGAGCGGATGACCTTCCCCGACGACTTCGTCGACGTCGTGCTCTCCAGCGCGGTGTTGCACTTTGCCCGTGACGAGGACCACTTCGCGGCGATGGTGCACGAGATGTGGCGGGTACTCAAGCCCGGCGGCATGCTGTTCTGCCGACTGGCCTCGTCCATCGGGATGGAGCACCGCGTGGTGCACCAGTCCGGCCGCCGCTTCCGGTTGCCCGATGGTTCGGAGCGATTCCTGGTCGACGAGGCGATGCTCGTGGACTACACCCGCACGCTCGGCGGCGAGTTGCTGGACCCCGTGAAGACGACGGTGGTGCAGGACCGGCGATGCATGACGACGTGGGTGGTGGGGAAGGGGGCCAGAGCCCTGGGGCGCTAGCCGAGCGCAGGTGAGCGCAATGCGCGCGCTGCACGGTCGGCGACGTGAGACGGTGTGGGCTGCAGCTACCGGCCGCGTCGCCCGACTCAGTCGTACCGCAGCGCGCGCATGGGCTGCGTCTGGCTGGCGCGCCGCGCCGGAATCCACCCCGCGCCGAGTGCGACGACCGCCAGGAGCAGCACCGCAGTCGCAAACACGAACGGATCGTGCCCTTCGAGCCCGAACAGCAGCGATTGTGCCGCCCGCCCGAGCCCGAAGGCGCCCAGCGCCCCGACGGTCGCACCGATCCCGATCATGACCCCAACCTGCCGCAGGACCATCCCCTGCACGCGTCGACGGTCAGCGCCCAGCGCCATGCGCACGCCGATCTCGCGCGTGCGCTGCGAGACCGAGTAGGCCAGCACGCCGTACAGTCCCACCGCCGCGAGCAGCGTGGCCAACAGCGCGAAGCCGGCCGAGAGGATGGAGATCATCCGGTCGAGAAAGACGTTCTCGCGCAGTTGCTGCGTCATGGTCTTCAAGTCCTGCACCGGGAGCGTGGGATCGATCCGCTTCATCATCTGCGGGATCGCGGCGATGAGTTGATCCCCCGGCAGGCGTGTGCGCGCATAGAAGTACATCTGTCCAACGACCCCCTGCTGCATCCACGGCAGGTAGAACACGGGCTGTGGTTCACGCTTCACATCGTTGTAGGCAATGTCGGGCGCGAGCCCCACGATCTGGATGCCGAGCGAGTCGTTGCCGCCGGCACGTCCCATGAACTTGCCGACGGCGTCGCGCCCGAGCCCGAACTTCTCGGCGAAGGCGAGGTTCACCACCCCGACGCGCGCCCCGTCGTACTGGTCGTACGAAGCCACGTCGCGCCCCGCCAGCATCGGCACGCCGATCATGGTGAAGTAACCGGCCCCCACTGCGGTGTACCGCGAGTTGCAGTCGGTGTCGGGCAGGCATTCGAAGCCCTGCACGCGCACGTCGTTGCCCCAGCTATCGCCGGAAAGCAGCGGGACGAGCGAACTCGTCACCCCGGTCACGCCGGGGAGCGCACGCAACTCCTCCTCGATGCGAGCATAGAGCACCTTGGCCCGCAGTGTGTCGTATCCCACCCGCAACGGCGCGACCGAGAACGTCGCCACGCTGTCGATGCGGATGCCGAGGTCGACGCGGCTCACGTTGACGAGGCTCTTGAGGAAGAGCCCAGCCGAGATGAGGAGCGTGGTGGAGAGGGCGATCTGCGCGACCGCGAGCCCGGTACGGAATCGCCCCGCGATCCCCCCGCCGGCGATGTTGCCGGCGCCCGCACGGATGGTGCTGATGAGGTCGGGCCGGGTGGAATGCAGCGCCGGAAAGAGCCCGAAGACGAAGCCCGTCATCACCGCCAGCGAGCCGGCGAAGAGCATGACCGGCACCTGTACGCTGAACTGCAGGGTCGTGGATGCGTTGGGCGGGAGCAGCGTGGCGATCCCTTGCAACGTCCACCGCGACACCAGCAGGCTGACAAGGCCGCCGAGCAGGGCAAGCACGAGTGACTCGACGAGCAGCTGCCTGACGAGCCGGCCCCGCGTCGCGCCCAGCGAGAGCCGCACCCCCATCTCGGTCGCCCGGCTCGCGCCGCGCGCGAGCAGGAGGTTGGCGATATTTGCGCAGGCGATCAACAGCACGACGGCGGTGATCGAGAAGAGCATCGTCAGGGGAACCTTCGCCTCGCCCTGCATCGAGCTCTGCCCGCGTGCACCGGGTGTCACGACGACCCGCTTGGCCTTGAAGCGCTCCATCGTTGCCGCGCTCATCTCCCGCTGGAGCGGCGCCTCGACGTCGGCGAGGATCGGCGCAATGACGCCGTCCAGTCCCGCCTTGGTCGCCTGCATCGACATGCCCAGCTTGCGTCGGCCGAAGACATAGACCCAGTAGTCACGGCGATTCTCGAGGCCTTCGTACGTCCCGATGTACGTCCGCGATTGCATCGGGACGTAGACCAGCGGGCGGGCGCCCAGCGTGTTTCCCTCGAACCCTTCAGGCGCAACACCTACGATCGTGAACGCCCGCCCGTTCAATCGCAGCAGTTGGTCGAGCGCCTCGGGCTTGCCGCCGAACCGATCCATCCAGAAGTGGTGGCTGATCACCGCGACCATGTTGTCCGCGCCCGGCTCGTTGTCCCGCACCTGAAGCAGCCGCCGAGTGCGGGGCGCAGGCCGAGTGTCGAGAAGTAGGCACCCGTCACGTAGATCCCCTCACCGACCGTCGGCTCATCGCCCAGCGCGATGCTCGCGCCGAAAATTCGGTGCCCGGCAATGCCGGCGAGCGCCGACTGTTCACGCTCCAGGTCGCGGAACATCGGGTAGCTCCAGATGATCCCGTTGCCGCACCCCGATTGGTTGCAGGAGTCACTCCCCTGGATCGGCCCCGGAAGCTCCAGGTTGACCAGCTCGTCCGGTGCCGCAACCGGGAGGGGACGCAGCAGGAGCTGGTCGAAGAGGGAGTAGATCGCCGCGTTCGCGCCGATGCCAAGCGCGAGTGACAGGATGGCGACCGCGTTCACGAAGGGAGTGGTCAACAGCGTGCGGAACGCGTAGCGAAGGTCGCGCATCATTGCGAGGGTCGAGGAGTCGGCGGCGGATCCTCTGGTCGGACAGTCGGGCAGCGGCGAATGGTTTGATTCGCTCCTGCCAGCACACCGTGTGGACGCGCGACGAAAGGGGCGTTCCGGTGCTCACCGGAACGCCCCTCGTTCACACCCTCGTGCCTCGCCGCGGCGATCAGGCCAGGTCGAAGCGATCGAGGTGCATCACCTTGGTCCACGCCGCCACGAACGCCCGCACGAACGATTGGTTCGCGTCGTCGCTGCCGTACACCTCGGCCAACGCTCGCAGCTGCGAGTTGGAACCGAAGATCAGGTCCACGCGCGTGGCCGTCCACTTCACGTCGCCGGTCTGCCGGTCGCGCCCCTCGAACACGTCGCCCGCTTCGGACATCGGCTTCCACGTCGTCCCCATGTCGAGCAGGTTGACGAAGAAGTCGTTGCTGAGCGTCTCCGGACGATCGGTGAACACGCCGTGCCGCGACTGGCCATGGTTCGCATTGAGGACACGAAGGCCACCGACCAGCGCCGTCATCTCGGGGGCGCTCAGCGTGAGGAGCTGCGCCTTGTCCACCAGCAGCTCCTCGGGCGTCACCGTGTACGCGGTCTTCTGGAAGTTGCGGAACCCGTCGGCCTGCGGCTCCAGCACCGCGTACGACTCCACGTCGGTCTGCTCCATCGAGGCATCCATGCGACCGGGGGTGAACGGCACGGTCACATCGACCCCGCCCTTCTTCGCCGCCTGCTCGACGGCGGCGCAACCGGCGAGCACGATCAGGTCGGCGAGCGAGATCTGCTTCCCACCGGTCTGCGTGTCGTTGAAGTTCTTCCGGATGGTCTCGAGGGTCCCGAGCGTCCGCGCCAGCTTGGTCGGTTGGTTGACCTCCCAATCCTTGGCCGGCGCGAGACGAATGCGCGCGCCGTTGGCGCCACCGCGCTTGTCGGAGCCACGGAAGGTGGAGGCCGACGCCCATGCCGCCGACACCAGCTGCGAGACGCTCAGCCCCGACGCGAGGATCGTGGCCTTGAGCGCGGCGATGTCCTGCGCGTCGACCAGCTCGTGGTTCACGGCCGGAATGGGGTCCTGCCAGAGCAGCTCTGCCTTCGGGACGAGCGGGCCGAGGTACCGGGTGCTTGGCCCCATGTCGCGGTGCGTCAGCTTGAACCAGGCCCGGGCGAACGCGTCGGCCAGCTGGTCCGGATGCTCGTGGAACCGCTTCGAGATCGGCAGGTAAATCGGGTCCAGCTTCATGGCCATGTCGGCCGTGGTCATGATCGGCGCGTGACGCTTGCTCGGGTCGTGCGCATCGGGCACGATGGTCGCCGCGGCCGGATCGGTCGGCGTCCACTGATGTGCGCCCGCCGGGCTCTTCGTCAGCTGCCACTCGTAACGGAACAGCGTGTCGAAGTAGCCGCTGTCCCACTGGATCGGGTTGGGCGTCCAGGCACCTTCCAGTCCGCTGGTGGTCGAGTGCACACCGCGGCCGCTCTCGAAGCGATTGAGCCAGCCGAGGCCCTGCTCCTCGATGGTGGCCCCCTCGGGCGCTGCTCCCATCAGCGCCGGATCGCCCGCGCCGTGGCACTTGCCGAACGTGTGGCCGCCTGCGGTCAGCGCGACGGTCTCCTCGTCGTTCATGGCCATGCGGGCAAACGTCTCGCGAATGTCGCGAGCGGATGCGAGCGGATCAGGATTGCCGTTCGGCCCCTCCGGATTCACGTAGATCAGCCCCATCTGCACCGCGGCAAGCGGGTTCTCGAGCTCTCGGTCGCCCGAGTAGCGCGTGTCGCCCAGCCACTCCGCTTCCGGTCCCCAGTAGATGTCGGCTTCGGGCTCGAACACGTCCTCACGCCCGCCAGCGAAACCGAACGTCTTGAACCCCATCGACTCCATGGCACAGTCGCCGGCGAAGATCAGGAGGTCGGCCCACGAAATCTTGCGGCCGTACTTCTGCTTGATGGGCCACAGCAGCCGGCGGGCCTTGTCGAGGTTCGCGTTGTCGGGCCAGCTGTTGAGCGGGGCGAACCGCTGGGAGCCCGATGAGGAGCCGCCACGACCGTCGGCGGTGCGGTAGGTGCCGGCGCTGTGCCACGCCATGCGAACGAACAGTGGACCGTAATGCCCGTAGTCGGCCGGCCACCACTCCTGCGAGTCGGTCATGAGGGCGAAGAGGTCCTGCCGGACCGCTTCCAGGTCAAGCGTCCTGAACTCCTCGGCGTAGTTGAACGCCTTGCCCATTGGACTGGACAGGGGGAGTTCTGGTGCAGTATCCCGAGATTCAGCGAATTGGGCCACCAATCCCGGTTCGAATGGCGCCCGGGCGTGGTTGCCGCGTGAACTCCGTCTCCGTGCATCACCGGACACTTGCCGCCGGTCTCGCCTGTGCTTCCGTCCATCATTCTCTCCGATCGTTGCTGCGATGAGTGGCTCGTTTCGTCGATTCCGCACGACAAATCCACCGGACCGCGGTCCGGTTTCGAGGGCGGCGCGGCTGTCGACGACCACGATATC
This sequence comes from Gemmatimonadota bacterium, assembly GCA_016704465.1. Taxonomy (GTDB): domain Bacteria; phylum Gemmatimonadota; class Gemmatimonadetes; order Gemmatimonadales; family Gemmatimonadaceae; genus SCN-70-22. Next base: position 1,008,377 of record JADJAD010000001.1, read on the forward strand.
AGCGGGGCGGGAGGGAAACGCTCGGGCATTACGCCCGCCGTGTGTCAGTAATCCCCTGTTCGTACCGAGTATTGCGCGTGAAGTAATACTGGGTATGATCCAATATGACCAATCGAAAACCCTTCGCCCGGATCGCTATCACGCTACCCGAGGAGACGCTCGCGGCCGCCGACGCGCTCGCCGCCCGGCACGATCGATCCCGCAGTTGGATCGTTGCGGAGGCCGTCCGGCAGTACGCGGCGGCGGCCCTGCACGCGCCCGCAGAAGCTGCCCCGGCATCGCTCGGCCCATCGAGACGTGAGCAGCTCAGTCGCGATGCTGCCCTCTCTCCCGAGGCACCTGTCCTTGCAGCAGCGGAGGTCACGCCCGTGGGACCCGAACTCGTCCCTCCCGCCGAGCCTCTCGCATTCGCACAGGTTGACGACTTCCTGGACTGGCAGCGGGCGCGGGAGCTGGGCAGCTGATGAAGCCCGTGGGTTCCCATCCTTACCATCTCGCTTCAGCAGCGCGTGAAGTCGCAGCGAAACGGTCGAACACAGGATCGGGCGGATAGCGCAGACCTCGAGGCACTCGAAGCACTCGAGGCGCTGCGGCGGCTATGCAGGAAGTGAGGGCGAACCGGCTGCGTCGCTCAGGCGTCGACCCGTGGCAACGCCTCCCCCTGCCGCGGCGTAGTTCAGTAGTGTACTGTCTCGCACCCCTGACCCTCGCCCGCGTGTTCGCTACTCGCACTCTCCCCCGCGCCACCGTGCTCGCCATTGGCGCGCTGCTCCTGGTCTCTCCCGCTACGGTGCGAGCCCAGCACTCGATGGCTGGGATGCACCAGCAGATCACCGTCCCCGACGGCGCCAACTACACGGTCGCCGACGTCGAGTTCATGCAGGGGATGATCGCCCACCACGCCCAGGCCATCCACATGTCGCGCATGGCCGAGTCGCATGGCGCCAACCCGCGCGTGCATAGGCTCGCCATCAAGATCGACCAGTCGCAGGTGGCAGAGATCCACATCATGCAAGAGTGGCTGCGCCACAACCGTCAGGTGGCTCCCGACACGTCGTCGTGGCGCACGATGACCATGGCCGGAATGCTCACCGAGGCGCAGCTCAAGACGCTCGACGCCTCCCGTGGCGTGGACTTCGATCGCGCCTTTCTCACCTTCATGATCCAGCATCATGAAGGAGCGCTCCTGATGGTGAAGGAGCTGTTCGCCTCGCCGCGTGCCGGCCAGGAAGTGGACGTGAACGTCTTCGCCAACGACGTCGTCGCCGTGCAGACCGCCGAGATCGGCGCCATGCGGCAGTTGCTGTCTCAGCTACCCGGCGCGTAGGCTCGCGCGTCTCCACCAGAACCCCCCCTCACGATGCACCGTACCTGTAGGGCGTTCGCACTCGCTGCGACCGTCGTCCTTACCGCGCTCCTCCCGTCGATCCTTGCCGCGCAGACGTATCCGAGCACCAAGGATCCGCGCAGCACCCTCAGGCCCGGTCGGCTCGATGGTGGCACCGCTGAGCGCAACATGCGGGTTGTCTCGTTCTCGCCGAAGCCAGCCGAGTTCGATACGTCGCGCGGCCTGACGTTCGTGAACTCCGACCTGGCCTTCGGCGACAAGTACGTCTATCAGGGCAACTTCGCCGGCTTCTCTGTGTGGGACGTGAGCGATCCGACGAAGCCAAAGGTCGTCTCCGTGGTCTCGTGCATCACCTCGCAGGGCGACCCGTCGGTCTACGGCTCCCTGCTCTTCATCTCGGCCGAAGGGACCGGCAACCGCAACGACTGCGCGAAGGGGGGCGTGACCGATCCCAAGGACCACATGGCGGGGGTCCGCATCTACGACGTCTCCAACCCGGCCGCTCCGCGCCTGGTCAAGAACGTGCAGACCTGCAAGGGCTCGCACACCCACACCATCGTTCCGCACCCGAAGGACAAGGGTGTGATCTACATCTATGTCTCGGGGAGCCAGGGGGCGCGCCCGGCCACGGAGGTCCCCGGGTGCAAGGAGGGGGACGACGCCGCCGATGAAACGAACTCGCTCTTCAGGCTCGACGTCATCAAGGTTCCGCTGGCGAACCCCGAGAGGGCCGAGGTGGTGACCGGGGCGCGCATCTTCACCGGGCTCGGCGAGGCCCCGCGTGCCACCGGCCGGCCGGCCCGCGGCCGCCCTCGCGCCGCAGGCGACACGACCGCCCTTCCCATGCCCACCGGACCGCGCAACTGCCACGACGTGACCGCCTATCCGTCTGCCGGGCTGCTCGCCGGGGCGTGCGGGAGCTACGGGCTGCTAGTGGACATCTCCAACCCGGAAAAGCCGATCCGACTGGATGCCCGGGCCGACACCAATTTCTCGCTCTGGCACACGGCCGTCTTCAGCAACGACGGCAAGAAGGTCGTCTTCACCGATGAGTGGGGGGGCGGCACCTCGCCCATGTGCCAGGCCAACTCGATGATGGAGATGGGGGGCAACACGATCCTCACCATCGATCGCAAGAAGAAGTACACGCAGCACTCCTACTTCAAGATCAACACCGCACAGACGGCCGAGGAAAACTGCGTATCGCACAACGGCGGGCTGATCCCCGTGCCGGGACGCGACCTCATGGTGCAGGGGTGGTACCAGGGCGGCGTGAGCGTGATGGAGTTCTCCGACCCCAACAATCCGCAGGAGCTGGCCTACTTCGACCGCGGGCCGATCAATGCGCCGCCGCAGATCGACGTGCCGCTCACGCCCGAGGAGCAGGGACGGCGCGGCGGCCGCAACGCCATCGGCGGCTCGTGGGGCGCCTACTGGTGGAACGGCCTCATCTACTCGTCGGAGATGGACCGCGGCTTCGACATCCTCGAGCTGACGCCGAGCGACCAGCTGTCGGCCAATGAGATCGCGGCGGCCAAGCTCGTGCGCTTCCGGGACTACAATCCCCAGAGCCAGCCGAAGATCGAGTGGCCGGCCGCCTTCCCAGTGGTGCGGTCGTACCTCGACCAGCTGGTGCGTGGCAACGGCCTGGCGGCAGAGCGCACGACCGCCATTGATGCGGCGCTGACCACCGCGGAGCAGCAGGAGGGCAAAGCGCGACGCGACGCGCTGAGTGCGCTCGCGAAGCAGGTGGACAAGGACGTGCGCGGCGCCACGGACTCGGCGCGTGTCAAGGCCATGTCGGACGCGATCAAGGCGTTGGCGAAGGCGACGACGTAGCAGGCCACCTCGACAGGCGAGCCCCCGGACGTTCCGCGAAGCGCGGCGTCCGGGGGCTCTGCGTTTGTCCCTCCCTGCGTCCTCGGCTCGCCTCGGGCATGCTGTCCTGTCGAATCGTGTGCGGGCGCAAAGGGAATGAACGCGGGCATGGGATTGTCCAACGCACATGGACACCCACTTCGGAACTGACAAATGACGCGAACCATCCAGTGCATCGATGCTCGAGCGGCAGCATCGCTCCCACTGCTCATGGTGCTGCTGACATCATGCGGGGCCGGCGCGACCGGCACGATCGACCCCTCGTCGGGGGGGGCGACCACGGGCGTCACGACCACTGCCGCCGTCGCCTGCCCGCTCAGCGGCAGCTACACGGGATCGTACGGCGCCGCCGGCACCATGACCGCCACCTGGGGCTGGACCTGCAACAGCACGACGCGCTCCCTGACGGGCAATGGCCTGCCAAACCATTCCGTGGGCGCCTTTCCCAACGTCGGCAACCCGAACCGGATCTCCGCGCAGTCGATCAGCGCATCCATGACGCTCGCGCCGGCGCTCGGAACCACCACCACGATGGTCGGTGGCCCCGGCGGCGCCAGCGTGTACGCGCTGAACAGCGTGAAGTTCGACCCTGGAACCGCCGGGACCTGCCCGGGGAGCGCGACGAGGGCCTCGGACTGCGACCTCGCGATGGGACGCGACACCTGGCGCGTGGAGGCGCTGGGCCAGTCGGTGTTCAACTTCGGCGTCGATGCCAACAACGCCCACGTGCAGCCGACCGGTGCGTATCACTATCACGGCATGCCCGAGGGGCTGTTGGCCAACGCCGGCGCCAGCGCGGCGAACCCGAAGATGGTGCTCGTCGGGTGGGCGTCCGACGGCTTCCCGGTCTACGCGCGCTACTGCTACAGCAACGCCGCGGAGGCCACCAGCGCGCTCAAGGTCTGCCGCGGGAGCTTCGTGCTCGACGCGACCGCCGACGCGGGGCGTCCTGCCACGTCCTTCGTGCCGTTAGGCGCCTTCGGCTCCGACTGGAACTACTCGGCCGGCTCCGGTGACCTGGACCAGTGCAATGGGCGGACCGGCGTGACGCCGGAGTTCCCCAACGGCATCTACCATTACATGGCCACCGATTCGTACCCGTACTTCAGTCGATGCCTGAGGGGGCGATGAGCGACCACTCGCGGGGGCGTTGGTTCGCCATTGCCGCCGTGATGCTGTGCGGCGCCTTCAACACGGCGGAAGCACACCTGCTTCCCAAGCAGAACGCGACCATGAACATCGTCGGCAAGGCGGCGTTCTTCGTGGTGTCGGTCCCGGTCTCGGCGTTGGTCGACGTCGATGACGATCACAACGGGCTGCTCTCCCGTGCGGAAATGCAACGGCACACGGCGGAGATCCAGGTGCAGTTCGAGCGACGCTTCCACGTGTGGGACGCCGGGAATCCGGGCTCCGCGGCGTTCAGCTGGCTCGTGCCGCCACAGGACGACGCCGACCCGCACGACGCGGACTACGTCATCGTCCTGCACCGGGTGGACTTCGCCGCGGCCCCGATCGCCCCCTCCATGGAGACCGACCTGTTCGGAACCCGTTCGGGGGAGGAGCGCATGACGATCACGGCCACACGCGGACTGTCATCCGAGCTGGCGATCCTCGAGGCGGGAGCGGCCAGCCATACCTTCTTCCGCGGCTCGCTGGCGACCTTCACGGACTTCGCCCGCATCGGCATCGAGCACATCTGGGGTGGCGTGGATCACTTGCTGTTCCTGCTCACGATTGTCATTGCGGCTGCCGGATGGCGCTACTGGCTCGCCGTGGTCACCAGCTTCACCGTCGCGCACAGCATCACCCTCACGCTCTCGGCGCTCGATCTCGTGCGAATTCCCTCGGCGATCGTTGAGCCGGGAATCGCGCTGAGCATCGTCGCCATGGCGCTGCTGAACGTCTGGGGGGGCGACACCGCGGCGCGACGCGTGCGCCGGTCGCGCGTCGGCGTGGTCTTCGCGTGCGGGCTCCTGCACGGCTTCGGCTTTGCAACGGCCGTCGGTATGGCGGCAGTCGACACCGGCAGCCGCATCGCCACCCTTGCCGGGTTCAACGTCGGGATCGAACTCGGGCAGTTCGCGTTTGTCGGAGCGGCGCTACTGTCGCTGGCCGTGATGACACTCCTGGGAGGAAAGGCGTTGGCCGCACGCGGGCCGCGATTCGCGTCGGCGGTGGCCGCCGTGGTGGGAATGGTCCTGCTGGCGCAGCGCGTTGCGACGGGCTGACGTGGACTGCTCCCGGAACGGCAATGAGCAGGACGTGCCTGGCCACCGGCGCACATAGCGCGCGCATAGCGGCCAGGTCGTGCCCGAACTCTCGGCTCACCCATACGGCGCGGGCGATTCCGCGTTCACATCCACGGCTCATCTGCCGACGGCCCGTAGATGCTCGGCACCATGGCTCCCATCCCGCGCAGGTAGGTCGAAAGCTGGCCGCGATGGTGGATCGTGTCGTGCAGCATGAACCAGCACAACTGCGCCACCGACAGTTCCCCGGGCTGTTTCGGCCCGACGAAGAACATCACCTTGGCGTCCAACCGCGCATCCGTGGCGATCGCGATCGCGTTCTCCACCGCCTGCGTGCTGGCGTCGAACGCCGATTGCACCTCTTCGAGCGTCGGAGGCGCCGGCGGAAAGTTCGGCGGCCACTGCCACTGGTCTGCGAGTGCCGCCGCGATTCCACCCTGGCCAAGCGTGAAGATGAAGGAGAGCTCGCGCGCCGTCTTCACGTTGGGAAACGGTCGGTAGTCGCCCTGGTCGGCGGGAATCGCGTGCAGCACCTTGCGGGTGGTCGCATTCTCCTGCTTCCACACCCGGGCGAATTGCTGGAGTGCGCTCATGTTGCTGCTCCTTGATAGGTGGTGACCAGCTTGTCGAGGATGGCGATCCAACCCTTCTCGTGATTGGCACGCTCGGTGGCGTCGGCGATTGCGTGCGTGATCACCACTTCGGTGGCGTCACCACGCTCGAGGAACTCGATTGTCACCGTGCTCTCCTTCACGACATGATCGCCATCCCACCCCCAGCTGTAGACGAGCTTGTTGGGCGGGTCCACGAGTTGATAGACACCACTCACCCGATGCTCCTTCCCGTCCGGCTCGCGCATGTGAATGCGGAACCGGCCGCCGACGCGCAGGTCGACTTCGGCGAGCGAGACCGTGAGCGGCCCAGGTGCGTGCCAACGCGTCAGCTCTTCGGCCGTCGTCCACGCGTCGAAGACGCGCTGCTGCCGTGCGCGGATGGTGCGGCGGACCTGGACCGTCGGGATGTCTTTGACTTCGGGTCCGCTGTTGGTGGCCATGGGGCCTCCGGGGTTGGGGGGGACGTGCCATCCGGATGGGACGCATCTTCGAGGTAGCGCGCGAGCTGCTCCAGCTCCGACTCCCAGAAGTGTCGATACCGCGCGATCCACTCCAGCGCCGAGCGCATCGGTTCGGGGGTGATGCGTGCGCGACGCACGCGCCCCTGCCGCTCGACGGTCGCCAGCCCCGCGCGCTGGAGCACGCGCACGTGCTTCGAGACCGCGGGGAGCGACATGTCGAATCGGGAGGCAAGCTCGCCGATGGTGCGTTCCCCGCGCCCCAGGCGCGTCAGGATCTCGCGACGGGTCGGGTCGGCGAGCGCGGAGAAGGTGGCGTCGAGCGACTGCGCTGAGTAAACCATATGGTTTACTATGGGGGTCTTTCCGCTATGTGTCAAGCAGCGCCGAAGGACTCGACGCCACGTGCGCGCGTCTGCATGGTCTCGGCGCGCGCTGCACCACATGTCATCGCCAGCAGGAAGAGCCCCATGACCGCACGTCCACGACTGGCCGCATTCGTGTCACCCGTTCTGGCGACGCTGGTCTTCTGGATCCTGCTCGCCGGTATGGAGCCACGGCTCGCGCGCAACCCATTCGTCGGCAACGGGCGCGTCGGCAGCTTCGTCCTGTTGGTGCTCATCAGCCTTCCGATGGCCTATTCCGGCGCGGCGCTGTTCGCCTTCCCGTTCTACCTCGTGCTGAAGCGACTTGGCTGGCTCACCCGCGTATCGGTGGTTCTGCTTGGCGCGGCCTACGGACTCGTGGTCGCCACCGCCGCATTCTCGTTCCGCGAAATCATGCGGACACCGACCCTCGGCGCGCTTGCGGTCGTCGCGGGAGGCGTCGGCGGTATCTGGTACGCTTTCTTCGGAATGGCTGGAGGCCATTCGCCAGAGACCTGACGGTCGCCGTGCAGTTCGCGGCGCGATACGTGGCGCGGCGCGTGGTGGAGTGCGAGGTGGAGTGCCAGATGGGGTGCGCGGTGCGGGAGATGGCTGTGCGTTCGGGCACCTAACGCTCGACCATCTCCGACCTGCCCGACCGCGCCGACCGATAGAGCGCGTCGATCACCGCCATGTTCGCCGCAGCCTCGCTCGCCGAATATCGAAGCACCGTACGCCCGAGGACCGCATCCGCGAAGTGCTCGACCATCAGTACGTATTCGTTGGCGCCATCGAAGCCGCGCGACGTTGTCGCGCCGGCGCGGCGTTCGGTCAGCTCCACCGCACCAACGCCCGGAAGGAACGCGTCTTCCATGGTGGCACTCGCCTCCGCTCCTGCCACCTCTGCCACTTCGCGCCGATCTGCCGACAGCGAACAGTCGAAGTGCGCGTGCAGTCCGCTGGCAAAGCGCAGAGCCCCGGTCAGCTCCAGGTCCACGCCGGTCTCCCCCCAGTTGGCCCACGCCTGCACCTCGACCGGCTCGGCGGCTGCCAGCGTGCGACTCACGTTCACGCAGTAGCACCCCACGTCCATGAGCGCGCCGCCGCCCAGCGCCGGGTCGAAGCGGATGTTGTCGGGGCGCGACAGGCGGAAGGTGAAGGCGCTCCGCACAGCCCGCAGCGTGCCCAGCGTTCCGTCGGCCGCCAGCTGCACCAGCGCCTCGGTCCGCGGATGAAAGCGATGCATGAACGCCTCCATCAGCAGCCGACCGCTGGATTTTGCGGCCGCCTCCATGTCGCGGCACTCCGCAGCGTTGAGGGCCAGCGGCTTCTCACACAGCACGTGCTTGCCCTGCTCCAGCGCGCGGATCGTCCACTCGCGGTGCATGGAGTTGGGGAGCGGGATGTACACCGCATCGATCTCGGGATCGGCCAGCAGCGACTCGTAGCTCCCGTGCGCGCGCGGGATGCCGTGGGCCTCGGCGAAGGCGCGCGCTCGTGCCTCGTCGCGGCTGGCGACGGCCAGCAGGCGCCCGTTGCCCGAGGCCTGGATGGCGGGATTCACGGCGACGCGGCCGATGTTGGCGGTGCTGAGGACGCCCCATCGGAGCGTGGGGATGTTCATCGGAGTTTCCTTGGTGGAACGACAAGACATGGTGCCTTCCCGCCAATGTATGGAGCAGAGAGCCTGGGGGAAGCCGAGAGGCGTTAGGCGTGGACATGGCGTGTCCGTCATCCGTTGTGCGCGTGGGCGAGCACGCGGTGACTCCAGCCCATGGCGGGACGGCCCCACTCGACCGATCTTCGTAGCTGCGCCTTCGCCCCGACGCGCTACTCGCGACCCTTCCCACACCCCAGGAGCACGCCGTGTCCGGGACGACTCCCAACCTCCCCGAACCCGCAAGGCGCTTCACCGATCAGGAGGTGGCGCTCGTTCTCCAACGTGCCGCCGAGATCGAGGAGCGCCGAGCGACGACGGCGCCGGCACGCGGGCTCACGGTCGGCGAATTGCGCGACATTGCCCGAGACGTGGGCCTCAGCCCCGACGTGATCGACGAGGCGATCCGGACGATGCAGGTCGGCGGACGCGCGCCCACCCGCTCGCTGCTCGGTGCGCCGCTCTCCCACAAGCTGGTGCGCGGCGTGCCCGGCGTGCTGGGCGAGGAGTCGATGCAGTCCCTGATTCGGCTGCTCGAAGAACAGGTCGAGGTCACCGGAACGGTCACGCAGGCGCTCGGCACGGTGCGGTGGACCAGCGTTGGCCGAGGACACAAGTTCGATCGTACGACGCAGGTCTCCTTTTCCGCCAACGCGGCGGAGACGCAGATACAGGTCGTGCAGCGCTATCCCTCCTCGATCCGCGCCATCCTGCATCTCGTCCCCGGGCTGTGGGGCGGTGCCATCGGTGGAGCGGTGGTGGCCTCTGCGAACGTGGGCGGGCTGGCGGCGCTGGGCGTTGCGGTAGTGTCGGTGGCGGGCGGCGCCGCCATCGGGCGCGCCATCTGGGCGCTGCTCTCGCGACGCAACGCGGCCCAGGTGCAACGCATCGCCCACGATCTCGCCGAGGCGGCGCGGGACCTGCCGGTCCGGTAGACGCGCAGGCATCCGTCACGGTCCGGTAGGCAGTGACCGCGCCTTGCCTTGGTGAAGGCGACAAAGCCTGGGACGACCGGACTGGTCGCGGCTATGGGCTCTTGGCGAACGTCGCAGCTGTCTGCGGTCCGGTTGTCGCTTCCCCCAGCGCCAACCGAAACGTCCTTGCCTCCGCTTCTCGACCGTCGGCAGCCAAGCGCTCGGCCAGCACCCGCGCGCCGAAGGCACTTGTCGGGTGCCGCACCCCGCGCTGGTCGACCCAGCGTCGATACGTCTCGACGAGCAGCGCCTCCCCATCGCGCACCCGGCCGAGTCGCCACAGGAGGTCTCCGCGATAGAAGCGTGCACGCGCCACCATGGCGTTCCGGAGCCCCAGCAGGCGCGCGTACTCCACCTCGACACCACGCATCAGCGCTTCCGCCCCGGCGAGATCGCCCGCGCGGTCCGCGACTCGCGCCAGCCCCTCCATGCCGGTCGCCAAGTTGAGCGCGTCGACGCCAACGATTGAGCGTCGCACCTCCAGCCCCTCTGCGGCTCGTGCCGTCGCCTCGGTATGCCTCCCGGCGCGCGACAGGTTCTCGCCGTAGGTTAGCAGCGCGTCGGATAAGAGGAGTTGTCCTGCAGGATGAATTGCACGCAGCAGGGTGACGGCGTGTTCGAAGCGAGCTTCGCCCCCGGCCGCCTGCCCGCTGCGCCACTCGACGTCGGCGAGCAACTGCTGTAACTCGGCGACATTCAGGTGCGTCGGTCCCAACCGCTCCTCGAAGATCGAGAGGGCGTTGCGGTACAGTCGTTCGGCGCGTGCGAGCGAATCTGCGACCTCTGCCAGTTCTGCGAGCGACAACAGCTGCTGCGCGTACTCGAGATCGGTACGCGGAGGCCCCTGCGCTCGAAGACCCTCCCATTCGTCGAACACCAGCTGCGCCTCGGCATACGCGCCTCGGCGGTGCAGGACGACGGCCAGGCTGTAGCGCACGTCGAGGGTGTTCGCGGCGCCATCGCCGTCCACCGCGGTCAGCGCGTCCAGTGCCTGTCGATGGTTGGCCTCGGCCTGGGGCAGGTTGCCCTCATCCAGCTCCAGTCGGCCGAGCAATGCGAGCAGCTCGCCGACGCGACGTGCTCCCGCGCCCTGTTGCGGGACTGGGCGCAGCTGTTGCAGCTGTCGTTGCAGCGCCAGTGCGCGCGTGAGGTTTCGTCGCGCCGAGTCGGCCGCTCCGAGGTCACGCTGGATCCGGCCGATGACCTGCAGCAACTCGGCCTGGATCTCTGGCTGCCGGGCGAGCGAGTCGACGCGGCCGGATCCACGCGCGAGCAGGGTGCGTGCTGATACGGTATCGCTGGCCGGCTGCCGTGGATCGGTTGCGCGAAAGAGGGAGAGCATGAAGTCGGTGACCTCTTGGGCCCTGGAGCGCTCTTCCGTGGCGGTCGCAAGCGCTCGCGCGATGCGCTGACGGCTGGCGAGCAGGGTGTGCACGTAACCAACCGCCGAGAGCAGCAACAGCGCAGCGACCCCGATCGGAACCGCATGGCGCGTGACGCGGCGGCGCCAGCGATAGGCCCGGCTCCCCGCACGCGCCGAGACGGGCTCGTGCGCCCGATACCGCCGCACATCGGCGGCAAGGTCCGACACACCTTGGTAGCGCGCGGCCGGCGACCATCGCAGGGCCTTCAGGACGATGGCGTCGAGGTCGCCCGCGAGCGCGCGCACGTGCACGGACGGCGGGCTGGGATCCTCACTCACTCGCGACTCGAGAGCGGCACCTCGAGTGAATGCCCGCGCCCCCGTGAGCAACTCGTACAGGAGCGCACCAAGCTGGAAGACGTCGGTGGCGGCGGTCAGCGTGCCACCGGAGCGCTGTTCAGGCGCAGCGTACTCCGGGGTCAGCCAGCCACTGCGCGTGGTGACCGCTCCGGATCCGGCGTGGTCCAGGAGCTTCGCGATCCCGAAGTCAAGCAACTTCACCCGCCCGTCGGTCCCGACAATCACGTTGGACGGCTTGATGTCGCGGTGCAGGATCAGCTGCCGGTGGGACGCCTCAACTCCCTCGGTCACCGCGAGAAACAGGCTGAGTCGCGCGTCGATGGAGAGCCCTCGCTCGCTGCAGTACTGCAACAGCGGCTTGCCATCGACGAATTCGAGCACGAGATACGGCCGACCCTCGGCTGTGCAGCCGGAGTCGAGCAGCCGGGCGACGTTCGGGTGATCGAGCTCCGAGAGCACGCGCCGTTCGAGCCGGAATCGATCGTGGTCGGAGGCAGAGTCGAGGTCGGCTCGCAATACCTTGATCGCCACCGATTGCGCGAAGGCTCCATCGGTGCGGTGGGTAAGGAAGACGCGCGACATACCGCCGCGCCCGATCTCGCGCTCGACTCGCCATGCCCCGAGCTGCGCACCCACCACCGGGTCGTCGCCGGGCGTATCCGGAATGGGATCGCGCAGGGCGTCTGCAACCAGCGTCCCCATCCATTCGCCTTGAACGGCTTGCTGCAGGCGGTGAGACTCGGTCGCGGTCGAGAGGAGTGCCTCGACCCGTCGCTGGAGCGCCTCGTCGCCCGCACACGCTGCAGCCACTACCGCGGGCCACTGGTCCCGGGCGCTGCCGTGAATGCGGTCGAGCACGGCTTCGATGCGCGTCCACTCGGCCGCCGACGGGGTGACGTGCGCGCGGTCAGGCATTCGACAACGCCTGCGCCAGGAACAGGCGCGCCTTGAACCAGTCGCGCTCGATCGTCCGCGTCGATACAGCAAGCCGTTCGGCGATCTCGTGATCGTCGAAGCCGCCAAAGAAGCGCAGTTCGACCACGGTAACGAGCCGGGGACTCAGCGACTCCAGTCGCCGGAGTGCGTCGTCGATGGTGATGAGGTCGTCGAGCGGCAGTCGGGACGTCTCGTGCGCGTGACGCAACGTGGCGAACGAGGCTCCCCCTCCGCGCCTGGCGGCCATCCGGCGCCGGGCGTGGTCGACCAGCACATGCCGCATCGCGCGTGCGGCGAGGGCATAGAAGTGCGTGCGTCCGTCGCACGCACTGCCCGCGCGATGCAGCTTGAGATAGGCCTCGTGGACTACATCCGACGTGCTGAGCGTGGCACCGTTGGCATACACGCGCAGGTGGTGGCGTGCGATGCGCAGCATCTCTTCATACGTGGCCGCATCCCAGCGACCGTTCGCGTCACGCGCGCTCGTCGTCGTGACCAATTCGTGCATCCCCCACCTCCCGCCCCGTAGTCGCACGGCACTGTCGTGCAATCTACGCGCCACAAACTCGCGGCGTGCGTCGCGCGAGCTGCTCGTCGCGCGACGCACGCTGTCCGTGTCACGGGCTTCCGAGCGTCAGCCCCGGCGAGATCGTCCATCCTGCCCCGATGCCGTAGTGCTCCACGACGTTTGCATTCGCCGAGTAGGTCTTCATGCGATATGCCGCGGGAATGCCGCTATAGAAGGTGAACTTCTGGTACGGCATCACGGAGACCGTTTGCGTGACCTTCCAGGTACCGCTGATCCTGCGCTCGATTCGCACGACCAGGACGTCGGTCGCGTCGCCATTGCAGGCACCCAGGTACGTCTTGCTGTTGGTGTTGGTCCCGTTGTAGACGTGGGCTCCCGGGTACGTGGTGTACGTGCCGGCATACTGGTGGGCAAAGGCGGCGGCGCGGTACTTCGTCTTGCCAAGCAACGCCGCCTTCCAGTCGGCGCCCCACTGGGCGCCGAAGGAATCGCAGGCGTAGGGTTCGATGCCCGGCGTGGCGAGTCCGGTCGTGCCGACCCCGCCACTGGGCGAGATCGTGGCATGTTCGCCGAACGCTCCGACTCCGGAATCGGAGAGCACCACCGCGTGCTCGATCTCGGTTGCCGCCCTGGCCGTCAGCGGCGAGGTTGGCTCGTCTTGTCCCCGGTCACTGCAGGCTGCCGTGAGTAGCGCCGCCAGCGCCAGACCGAGGTGCAGGTGTGTCCGTCCCATGATCCCCCTCCTCCCAAGTAGTGTCCATGATGGCACGCCGGCGCAATGTTCGCGCCGTCGGTGCCTGGCGTCGGGTCACATCCGGACTCGATCACCGTGACATCACATACGCAGTCTTGGGTGATTCACCGACACGCCGCATGTTCAATGACGTGCGCGCCCGTCTGGTGTCGCCCCGAAGGACGCGAGTCGAGGGACCCGGGCGGCGCGCACTGCGGCGGAACCCACCAGTGGCGACGTCGCGACTGGGCTCGTACGTTAGCGTTCGCTTTCACGTCCCATCGGCTGGCGCACCAACGGCAGCAGCCACCACCCATCCGCAGGAGATCGCCGATGATCAAGGTCAGCGTGATGTATCCGAACACGCCCGGGGCCCGCTTCGATCACGAGTACTATCGCGACCGGCACATGCCGCTGCTCAAGGCCCGGATGGGCGACAGCTGCAAGTACTACACGGTGGACAAGGGGCTGGCTGGCGGTGCGCCCGGCGCGCCGGCCACCTACGTCGGCATGTGCCACATCTTCTGCGACTCGGTCGCGTCGTTTCAGGCGGGCTTCGGCCCCCACATGCAGGAGATCATGGCCGACATCCCCAACTACACGGACCTTGCGCCGGTCATGCAGATCAGCGAGGTCGTGGTGGAGCGGTGATCGCGCGGGGGGAGGGGCGCAGGTGCCTGACGAGGCGCCCCTCCACACGTTGACAGCGCCGCCACCCCTTCGACCGGCAGTCCGCTACACCGGCAGCAACGCGTCCGCGATCGTCGCGATCTCGTCTGCCTCGCGCCACGCCGCGGCCAGCTCTGCCAGCTCCCCGTCGAGCGCCCGGCGCTCCGACTCCTCATGCGCCGCCATCTCCAGCGCCAGCCGGTCCACCAGCGGTACGTCGAGCAGCGCCGTGCTCGGCTCACTCCCGATTCCCCCGTTCCCCCAGAACGTGCGGCCGGTGAGGGCGAACGCCAGCCGTTCGGTTGGCGATGCCGGCATCGTCAGCGGCGACACCGCTGTTGCCACGCTGCCGTCGAGCGTCGGCTCCCGCTCACGCCCCCAGCGCGTGCGGAGCGCGATCGCCAGCACCCGGTTGAAGTAGCCATCGGCCTGCGCGCTTTCGTCGACCTTGGCAACTGCTCCCTCGAGCAGCTCGCGCGAGAAGCCGCCGCCGCGCTCCGATCCGTTAATCATCGACAGCAGGCGCGCCGCTAATCGCACACCGCGATCACCAGCTACCACCAGCGTACCGTGATCGTGGGGAATACGCAGGGACCACGGCTGCCCGGGCTCCGGGCGCACGAGGGCCGCGTGCAGCAGGTGCCGGTAGCGCACCACGGCGAGCGGAACGTCGCCGCCGGAACGCGGGGCGATGACGGGCGCCGCTGTGCGCGCCTCGAAGGATTCAGGGCCACCGCCTCCCGCCAGCTGCACGAGGTCGATCACTCGGCTTCCGCGAAGCGTGGCGAGCAATCGGGACGCCGTCGCCCGGGCATCGCGCGGCGCCCGCGCCAGCGCCCACCCCGGATACACGGCCGCCACGACGCCGGCCAGAAGCCGAGCCCCGCGGTCGGCGAGCACGGTGCGCATTGGACGTCGGCGGTACAGCGTGCGCCCGTAGCGCCACGCCGCCACCTCGGGCCGGAGCGCGGCGCCGACCCGAATCAGCTCCAGGTCGTCGGCCAGCCAGGCCAACCCGATGTTGCCTGACGAGTAGCGGAGCGTGGTGCGACGAAACCGTCGCTCGCACTCGTCCGCCGCATCCCACCGCTCCTCCATCGGCGCCAGGTTCCAGCGCCCGCAGGCCGGACAGACTGCCCACAGGCACCCCTTGGCGGGATCGAACGCCACCCGTCGCGCCACCGGAAATGTCTCCAGCAGCGTGTTGGCGCGGAGTGACTGGTAGCAGAAGGTGCAGGTGGCGTACATGCGCGCAGCCCTCGCGGCGTCGGCAGACGATGCTACACTACCGCCTGACCTGCTGCCTCGACAGCGGGAAGTGACGGAGCGAGCGACTCGGTCATCG
Organism: Gemmatimonadota bacterium; assembly: GCA_016704465.1. GTDB lineage: Bacteria > Gemmatimonadota > Gemmatimonadetes > Gemmatimonadales > Gemmatimonadaceae > SCN-70-22. The sequence continues at coordinate 1,023,855 of JADJAD010000001.1, forward strand.
GCCGCAACCTGTCGTACAGGGGCGTCGCGCGAGCTACGCCTTCAAGCCGGCCACGACCTCCAGCACGCGGTCGATGTCGGCCGGGCTCACGTACAGGTGCGCCGACAACCGCACGCCGGGCTCCCCTTGCGAGCGCACGCGAATCTTCCGCTCCCACAGCGCATCCTGCAGCTCACGTCCGTTCCTGCCGCGGATGCCGAACGTGGTGATCCCGGCTGCCAAACGCGGGTCGCTCGGCGAGACGACCTTCACGTGCGGCATGGTGGCCAGGCCCGCGCGCAACCGCTGGGTGAGCATGGCATCCCAGCGGGCGACGCGCTCCACTCCCAGCGTGTTCATGAACTGCAGCGCCGAGCGCAGTCCCCAGATCATGGCTGGGCTGCCGGTGCCGTACTGCATGTAGCGGAAGGCTCCCTTGGAGCTGTCATCGATCTCGCCCGAGGCAAGCGTGTTCCACAGGCGCGGTTGCAGCTCGCGGCGCACGTAGAGGATGCCGGTTCCCTTCGGAGCAAGCAACCACTTGTGCGGGCTGGCCGCGTAGGCGTCGCAGTCGAGTGCCTTCACGTCGACCGGTATCTGCCCCACCGCCTGCGCGCCATCCACGATGGCCAGCGCGCCGTGCGCATGGGCGAGGGCGCACAGCTCGCGCGCCGGCATCACCACCCCGCGCCCCGAGGTGATGTGGCTGATCATCACCACCTTGGTGCGCGGCGTGATGGCGTCGGCGAAGAGCTTGACGATCCCCTCGGGTCCCGCGTCGAGCGCGCTCGCCAGCGGCAACTCCTTCACGACGACGCCGTGCCGTTTGGCCCGCAGCCTGAAGCCGCCGATCCCGCCGCTGTGTTCCTGGTCCGTGGTGATCACCTCATCGCCGGCGGCCAAGTCCAGCCCGTTGGCGATGAAGCTCATCCCCATGGTGGCGTTCTGGGTGAACGCGACCTCCTCCACCGGCGCCCCGATGAACGCCCCCGCTTCGGCGCGGTATTCCACTAGCTGCTGGTAGCCAGTCAGCGGCTCGCCGTCGGCCTGGAAGTACGGCCAGTCGGGGAGTTCGGCCTCCAACCGCTGCAGCCCCTGCACCACCACGTCCATCACGTCCTTCGGCACCGCGCCCAGCGTACCGGTGTTGCAGTAGGTCACGCTGGTGGGAAAAAGGAATCGCTTGCGCGCGGCAGCGAAGATGGCCGCATCGTCCTGGGCAGCGGGGAGGATGAACCGGTCGCTCGACGCCGCCAACGAATCCCAGCCGAGCGAAGCGGGGAGCATCGGGGCAAAGCCGGCGGCCATGCCGGTCGCGGCCAGGCGCGAGAGGAAGTCGCGACGCGGGAGGTGGTCAGTCATGGAGGGCGGGCAGCGGTTGGAATGCGCCGGGGGACCGGGTATGCGTGATTGCCCCAAGTACGGTGGAGGGCGTGCTTGTCGCAAGGCGGCGCAGCTGGTGAGCGCAGTCGGCCAAAAACCATCTCGTGCCTCCCCGCTCCAGTCCTCTGCGTCCTCTGCGTCCTCTGCGGTAAAAAGCTTTTGAACCGCAGAGGACGCAGAGGGGTGCGGGCGAGCGCGCTAGCTATCGGCGCGCGATGACTTCGTGATGCCGAGCGCCTGCTCGATATCCTCGAGCCGGACGCCCTTCGTCTCCGGCACGATGAACAGGACCCACAGCAGCTGGATCGCCATCATCACGCAGAAGAAACCGAATACCTGCGCCGGTTGCAGCGCCGTCACCATCGTTGGAAAGAACGTCGTAAGCAGGGCGGCGAAGATCCAGTGCGTGAAGCTCCCCAACGACTGGCCGGCGGCACGCTGCCGGTTGGGAAAGATCTCCGAGATCAGCACCCAGATGACCGTTCCCTGCCCCACGGCGTGGGCGGCGATGAAGGCGAAGATGCACGCCGGGATGATGCTGTACGTCCCGCTGGCGAAGGCCCACGCGCACAGCCCGAGCGAAACGATGTAGCCGACCGATCCGATCAGAAGCAGGGTGCGGCGCCCGACTCGGTCGATGAGCCACAACCCGGCAAAGGTGAAGATCAGGTTGGTCACACCAATGCCGATGGACTGCAGCAGCGCCGCCTGCTGGCCGAGGCCCGCGAGTTCGAAGATGCGCGGAGCGAAGTACAGGATCGCGTTGATCCCCGACATCTGGTTGAAGAAGGCGACGAGGAAGGCCAGCGCGATCGGGACCCGCAGGCGCCACGTCCAGAACGCCGATTTCTCGCTCCCTTCCCCAGACTCCGAGCGAATGCGAGCGACCTCGGCGCCGATCTGCCCTTCGGAGAAGTCCGGATTGGCGAGGGCGATGACGCGTCCCGCCTCGGCGCTATTGCCTCGCCGGGCAATCAGCCAGCGCGGGCTCTCCGGCAGCCCGAGGCAGAGCAACGTGTAGAGGATCGCGGGGAAGGCCTCGACGCCGAGCATCCATCGCCACGCGTTCTCCCCCACCCCGGCGAGCATCGCGTTGGAGGCGAAGGCGACGAGGATGCCGAAGACGATGTTGAACTGGAACATCCCGGCCAACCGGCCGCGGCTCGAGGCGGGGGCGATCTCGGAGATGAACATCGGGGCGGCCACCGTCGAGATTCCGACCCCTACGCCGCCGATGAAGCGGGCGATCATGAACGAGTAGACATCGGTCGCCAGCCCCGACCAGACCGCCGAGACGAAATACAGGATTCCGATCCAGATCAGCGTCGGCCTGCGCCCGAATCGATCCGTGGGCCAGCTACCGACTAGCGAGCCGAGCACCGTCCCCCAGAGCGCCATGCTCATCGCCAGCCCGTGCTGTCCCGGGCTGAGCGACCACACCGCCTGAATCGTCTTCTCGGCCCCCGAGATCACCACCGTGTCGAAGCCGAAGAGGAACCCGGCGAGCGCGGAGGTGACGGACCATACGATCAGTCGGCTGGGCATGTAGTCGTAGACAAGGGAATAGCTCCGCGACGCGCCGCCGAGCTTCAAGCTTCCCGCGCGCTACGTCAAGCACCGCTTACGCTCTGCGACCTCTGCGACCTCTGCGGTTAACAGCTTTTGAACCGCAGAGGTCGCAGAGGTCGCAGAGGAGTGTCGGTGCGCGGCGCCGCCCTGGGTACGGTTGCCCCCAACCCGCCCCGGTGCCAACGTTGCCGTCTCGGTAGCCGTTGCCCGGATGGCCCCCGGTTTCATCCATTCCCCGGGCCGAGTGTTCGCCCCAACCCTGTCTGCCCATGCTTTCGCTTCGTCCGTTGCTGGTCCTGTCGATTCCGGCCCTCGCCCTCGGCGCCGTCGGCGGTTCAGGGCCCGTTCCCCATGATTCGCTGCCGCATAGCCACTCGGCAGTCGCGCTCGATTCTGCGCTGCTCGCGGGCTACAAGTGGCGTAACATCGGCCCAGACCGTGGCGGCCGATCCATTGCCGCGAGTGGCGTCGTCGGGCGTCCCAACGAAGCCTATTTTGGCGCCGTGGGAGGCGGGTTGTGGAAGACTACCGACGGCGGCGAGAACTGGGCCGCCGTCACCGACGGACACATCACCAGCGCGTCGGTCGGCGCAGTCGCGGTGAGCGAGAGCCGCCCCGACGTGGTCTTCATCGGGACCGGCGAGACGTGCATCCGCGGCAACATCATGCCCGGCGACGGTGTGTACCGTAGCCGCGACGCGGGCAAGACCTGGACGCATGTCGGCTTCAAGGAGAGCCACGGCATCTCCAAGATCCGCATCCACCCGACCAACCCCGACATCATCTACGTCGCCTCGTTCGGCAAGTTCAGCGTGCCGAGCCAGGAGCGCGGTGTGTTCAAGAGCAGCGACGGCGGCGAGACGTGGAAGCGCGTCCTGTTCCGCGACGACAAGACCGGCGCCATCGACCTCTCGATCGACCACAACAATCCCAACGTGCTCTACGCGTCGATGTGGGAGGCCTACCGCAAGGAATACCAGATGTCGAGCGGCGGCCCTGGGAGCGGTTTGTTCAAGAGCACCGACGGCGGCGAGACGTGGACCGAGGTCACGCGCAACCCGGGCATGCCCGCCGGGATGGTGGGGCGCATCGGGGTCGCGGTCTCGGGCGCCAACTCCAACCGCGTGTACGCGCTCGTGGAGAACGACAACGGCGGGCTGTTCAAGAGCGATGACGCCGGCGCCACCTGGGCACTGGTGAACGACAAGCGTGACATCCGCCAGCGTGCCTTCTATTACACCCACGTCATGGCCGACCCGAAGGACGCCGATGTCGTGTACATGGAGAACACGTCGATCTTCCGTTCCACCGATGGCGGCAAGACGATGGCGGTCATCAATAACGGGACGCACGGCGACTTCCACGACCTGTGGATCAACCCGAACGACGCCTCGCACCTGGTGGTCGCCAACGACGGCGGTGGTGCCGTCAGCCGCAACACCGGCGGCAAGTGGACGGAGCAGGACTTTCCGACCGAGCAGTTCTATCACGTCATCACCACCGGGCACACCCCGTATCACGTGTGCGGCAGCCAGCAGGACAACTCGACGATCTGCACCCCGTTCAACTGGAATGCCGCAGCCTTCGGTCTTGGCTCGGGCGGTCGGCGTGGCGGTGGGGGCGGCGCAGCCGACTCCACCCGCGACATCACGCTTGGGGGGATGAACGTGTCGTACGTGGCCGGCGGTGGTGAGCCCGGCTACATCGCCCCCGACCCGCTCGATCCCGACATCTTCTATTCGGGGACCAACAACGGCGCCTACGTCGACAAGTTCAACCGCCGGCTGCAAACGTCGCGCGAGGTAAACCCGTACCCGTGGTTCTACTCGGGCGAGCCGAGCAAGGAGATCAAGGAGCGCTGGCAGTGGACCTTCCCGATCATCTTCTCGGAGGTCGATCCCAAGCTGCTCTTCGTGTCGTCGCAGCGGTTGTGGGGCACGCGCGATGGCGGCAAGACGTGGATGCGGCTGAGTGGTGACCTGACCCGCCACGCGCCCGAGACGCAGGAGAAGTCGGGTGGCCCGATCACGGGCGACATGAACGGCCCCGAGGTGTACGCCACGATCTTCTCCGTCGGTCCCGGCAAGCGCGACGCGAACGTCATCTGGACCGGGAGCGATGACGGCCTCGTGCACGTGACCCGCGACTTCGGGAAGACGTGGACGAACGTGACCCCATCCGGCATGCCGGACTTTGGCCGCGTGAGCCAGATCGACGCCTCGGCCTTCGCCAGCGGCACGGCCTACATCTCGGTCCGCAAGCCACTGCTCAACGACTTCTCGCCCTACATCTTCAAGACAACCGACTTCGGCAAGACCTGGACGAAGATCGTCACCGGGATCCGTGCCGACGCGTACGTGCATGCGGTGCGTGAGGACCCCACGCGCAAGGGACTGCTGTACGCGGCGACCCAGCACGGTGTCTACATGTCCACCGACGACGGCGCCAACTGGAACGACCTGTCGCTGAACCTTCCCGACGTGCCGGTCGCCGACCTGATCGTCGAGGACAACGAGCTGGTGATCGGGACGCACGGGCGCGGCTTCTGGGTGCTCGACAACATCGCACCGCTGCGCCAGGCCACGCCGGCCATCCTCGCCAGCGAGGCGCACATGTTCACGCCGCCGGTGGGTGTGCGCTCGGGCTCCGGTATGGTGCTGAGCTGGTGGCTCAAGGCACCGTTCAAGTCGGCCCGCCTCGAGATCCTCGACTCGGCAGGTGCCACGCTGCGCACCTTCGAGCCCGACACGACCAAGCCCGACTCCACGCGTGCGGCTGGCGGTGGGCGTCGCGGCGGGACGACGTATCTCCCGAAGGAAGCAGGCCTCCAGCGCCTGCAGTGGGACCTGCGCACCGAAGGGATCGCCTCGTTCCCCGGCATGATCCTGTGGGGCGCCGGGACCAGCGGACCGGCAGTCCCGCCGGGGCGCTACACTGCCCGCCTGACGGTCGACGGCAGGCGACTCACCGCTCCGATCGTCGTGAAGCGCAACCCGTGGATCACGGACGTCACCGACGCCGACCTGGTGGCGCAGTACCGCTTCGGGCGGCAGGTGCGTGACAAGGCGACGGAGGCCAATCGTGCCGTGATCGCGATCCGCAACACCAAGCGGCAGCTCGACGACCGCTACAAGCGCGCAGCAAACGACGCAGCGCTCAAGTCTGCCGGGGAGACACTGCGCGCCAACGCCTCCGGTGTCGAGGAGAACGTGTACCAGGTGCGGAACCAGAGCGGGCAGGATCCGCTCAACTTCCCCATCCGCGTCAACAACCGGTTGGCGAACCTGCTGTACATGGCCGAGCGCGGCGATGGCCGCCCGACGACCAACATGCCGGAGATCTTCGGGATCCTGGGCACGGAGCTCAAGGGATACACAACCACCCTCGAGCAGGTGTGGAAGAACGACCTGGCGGCGGTGAACAAGGAGCTGGCGCGGCTCAACCTACCGGCGATTAATCCCGACTGTGGGTCGGCGGAGGGGTGTCCGGTCGTGCCGTAAGCTCGGCGCTACACGGTGCACGCCTCAGTGAAGGAACAGCACCGGGGACGCGCGGAGACGAGGGGCCACCTGGCGGTGGCCCCTCGTCTTGTTCGGTGGGGACTCTGGTTGCCTCTCTCTGGTTGCTTCAGTGATGTGAGGCGCGGGGGCCCTCGGTGAGCTGCATGCCGTCATCACCAACAGCGAGCCGGGCGTACTGCCAGCCGCCCACGCGCGCATACTGGTCGCGGTCCAGCACGACGACCGGTACGGTGCGCGCATAGAGCGCCTCGCCGACCATCGCGCCCAGCGCCATGATCGGATCGGTCTCGCCCAGCAGGATCGCGGCGGGGGCGACGCCGCCACGAATCACCTCAGCCAGCACGCTCGAGCTCGAGCTCGATCCACGCCCTGCCGGCATCACCACCACCTTTCCCGCCAGCGCGGCGCCGTGCTGCGGGTGATGCGTATCGATGATGACCCCGCTCGACTCGTGCACGCCGCCCCAGAAACTCAGCGGTTCGTCGAGCACGAGCACCTCGCCCTCGGCGGCACCCGCGACCAGCACCTGAATGGCGATCATGACGTCGCTCCCTGGTTCGAGCGACCGCCGGCCTGATCGCCCGGCGCTACGTCCCACTGCGATTCATCGCGCCACACCGCACCACGCACGGCTGACTCCACGCACTCCTCCAGGCTGCCGAAGGCGACTTGATAGCCGAGGTTATTGGGGGCGTACCACGCCCACTTCGCCGAGTTGGTCATCACCGCGCCGGGGCGCCCGGTGAGGATCGGGGTGAGGTAGGTGCAGGTGTCGGTGACGACCTGCACGCCGCACGCGCGCAGCTCCGCCCCCCATCCCTCGTCGTCGATGCGGGCGAGGATGTCCCGGCCGGTGGAGACGAAGAACTCCAGGCGCGAGGCGATCGTGCGGCCGGCGAGCAGCGTGCGCAGGCGCGTGAATTCGTCGTAGGAGAAGTGCGGCGTCCCGATGCTCACCGCGCCTAACGCCGTCTCCTTCGTGGAGGTCAGCTCGGCCGCCGCGGCAGCGAGCTCGCGCGGACCGATGCGGATGGTGCGCCCGGGGGCACGACCGCCGAACGCCGCGGCCAGCGTCGGCGCCTCGGGCGTGACGCCCACCATGTGAAACATGGCCACCGCACCCGACGACGCCGCCGCCGCGCCTAACGCCTTCAGGTCATCCTCGCGCGCCTGCTCGACGCCATCCACGACCGGGATCGCCGACCCCACGAGCTTGCCCAGCAGGTGGCCGAGCGTGGCAAAGAAGGTGTCGCGCCGCATCGTCGCGTCGCGCACGCCGCGGATCTCCACCAGCACGCGCCCGAGCCGACCCTCGTCGGTGTGCAACCCCACCTCGGGCACGGTCCCGGTGATCGCTGCACACAAGTCGATGAAGTCGCCGTATCGCTCGGTGCGCGCGCCCAGCACGCTGTTGGCAAAGACGATCGCATTCGACTCGGCCCAGGCGATCTGCTCGCCGAGCGCTGGGCGCTCCACCAGCTGGTAGGGGGCGCAGGTCCAGGTCTGCCGGCACCCCATGGCCGAGTAGTGGCGCATCATCTCGCGCCCGGCGGCGACGATTTCGGGCTTGCCGCGAAAGAGTTTGGGGTGGAGCAGGTCGATCGCGCCAACGTTGAGTGTCGTCGGTACCGTCACCTGCGCCCCGGACTCGGCCATGGTGCGGGCAAAGTCGAGCGAGGCCGGACCGTGGTACAGGCACCCGTCGATGTGCGCGCGGGTGATGGGGATGAGGCGCGTGGCGCCGGTGATGGCGGCGTAGCGCGCGAGCAGGCGATGGGCGAGGGTGGTCACGGGCGGGAAGGATGCACCCGGTCCGCCGTTCGTGCCACCATCCACGCGAGCGGCGACGACGGAAGCACGGCCTGGCACACCGGGATCGCCTGAAACCGCAGGCGCGTGTGCTCCGTATGCTCACTTCGATCATAGTCCCCCGCCCCGTGCGCATGCCCAGCGATCCCCGCACGCACCTCCCGCTCAAGCCTGTCGACCTCGTCCTGCTGCTGACCCTCGTCGAGGGCGAGCAGCACGGCTACGCCCTCGCCACCGAGATCGCCGAGCGGACGGACGGGGTCGTGCGGCTCGAGCCGGGCAACCTGTACCGGGTGATTCGCCGCCTCGTGGACGACGGCTTGGTCGATGTGTCGCAGAAGCGCCCGGTCGCGGCGCTCGATGACGAGCGGCGCCGCTACTATCGCATCACCGCGCTTGGGGAGCGGGTCGCGGCACTCGAGGTCCAGCGATTGCGGGCGTTGGTGTCGTCGCGGGCCGCGCGTGCGCTTCCGGCAGTCCCGGCCTCCGCGTGATGCGTCCTCCCGTGTCGTGGAGCGAGCGGTGCTACGCCGCGCTGGTGTGGCTGCTCTGCCCGGCCGAGTTCCGGGCGCGGTTCGGCGACGAGATGGTGGACTTCTTTCGCGACGCCCTGCTCGACGCGCGCACACGCGCGGGCCGCCGCGGTATCGTCGCCGTGTGGGGGCGCGCCTTCCCCGACGTGGTGGCGACCGCGCTCCGCGAGCACATCGCCGCGCTGGCGAGTCCGATCGCCGCCCCTCCCCTCACTCCTCGCGATCCGATGTCGATCCGACTCCTTGGCGATGCGCGCTTCGCCTTGCGCGGCTTCCGCCGCAACCCGGTCTTCTTCGCCGTCGCCATCCTCGTGGTGGCGTTAGGCACCGGCGCGGTCAGCACGATCTTTTCCGTCGTCAACGCCGTTGTCCTGCGCCCCGTCCCGGGTACGCGCGACGCCGCCCAGCTGGTGGAGGTCGGGCGGACGCGCACCGGCTCGCGCGGCTCGCTCTCGGCGTCGTATCCCTACTACCGCTACCTGGCGGATCGTACCCGCATGCTCGACGGAATCGCGGCCTGGGCGATGCTCCCGCTGACGCTCTCCACCGGCGCGCAGGGCGTCCAGGGACTCGGCCATGCCGTCAGCGGCAACTACTTCTCGGTGTTGGGCGTCACGCCGGCGCTCGGGACGTTCTTCTCCGGCAACGACGATGCCGCCCTTGGTGCCGAGCGCGGCGCGGTGGTCAGCCATGCCTTCTGGCAACGGGAGCTGGCTGGGGACAGTGCGGCGATCGGCCGGATGCTGTCGGTCAACGGGCGCCAGATGACGATCCTTGGCGTCGCCCCGCCGAGGTTTTCCGGCGTGTATCCCGCGCTGCGCACGGACGCGTGGATTCCCCTGGCGCTGCGACCCGAGCTGCGGGGGCGGGCCGCAGACCTCAACGATGCCGGCTCATCATGGATGCAGCTGGTGGGACGGCTCACCGATGCCTCGACGACCGATCGGGCCCAGGCCGAGCTGAGCGCCTTGACCGCCCAATTCGTTGCGGCTGCCGGCGACGCCGAACCTCGGGGGTTCGCGGAGTACGTCGCCGCCTCGGTCGACCCGGTGGCCGGCGTCCCCTCCGATGCCGCCCGGTCGGTCACGACGTTCCTCAGCGTGCTGCTGGCCATCGCGGCGCTCGTCCTGCTGATTGCCAGCGTCAATGTGGCGTCCATGCTCCTGGCTCGGGCGGTGGTCCGGCGGCGCGAGATCGCCATGCGCATCGCGCTGGGCGCGACGCGTGCCCGGCTGATCCGCCAGCTGCTCGTGGAGAGCCTCCTCCTGTTCGGCGTCGGAGGGGCCAGCGGGACGCTGCTCGCGCTGTGGGGCACGCGCTTGCTGCAGCGCATCGAACTGCCGATCGACATGCCGATCGATCTCGACATCGCGCCCGACCTGCGCGTCCTGGCGGTGACCCTTGTGGTGGCGCTCGCGACCGGGCTGGTTTTCGGGCTCGCCCCTGCGTTCCGGGGGTCTCGCCTCGACGTGCAGTCCACCTTGCGCAGCGACAGCGCGGGGAGCGGTCGGCAGCGGTCGTGGTTGCGCGATGGGCTCATCGTCGGGCAGATCGCCATGTCGCTGGTGCTGCTCTCATCGGCCGGCCTGTTCATCCGCGCGTTAGGCAGGGGGCAGGCGTCGGACCCTGGCTTTCGGGTGGACGGCGTGGTCACCGCGTCGCTCGACCTCGGCAGCGCCGGCTATACCGAGGCGCGTGCCCGCGATTTCGTGTGGTCGCTGGCCGACCGGCTGGAGGCCCTTTCCGGGCGTGCAGGCCGTCGGCTACGCGCGCATCCTCCCGCTGTCCATGAGCTCGTCCGGGCGCGACATCAGCATTCCCGGCTTCGCCCCACCGGGTGGGCAGGATGGCGAGGAATTCTCGGTTAACACCAACGAGATCGACGAGGGATACTTCCGCGCGATGCGCATCCCCTTGCTGGGCGGGCGCGACTTCGCGGCCACCGACGGCGACGGGATGCCACGGGTCGCGGTGGTGAATGAGACGTTTGCCAAGCGCTACTTCCCGGCGGGCGACGCGCTCGGGGCAACCGTGCGCGAGGATTCCGCCGCCATCACCATCGTCGGCATCGTGCGCGACTCGAAGTATGCGAGACTCGACGAGGACCCCGTACCATTCTTCTACCAGCCCGTCAGGCAGGTCTGGCGCCCGGCCGTGAACCTGCTGGTGCATACCACCGGAAGCCCAGCGGCGGTGACGGCGACCCTCCTGCGCGAGGTGGCGGCGCTCGACCCCACGCTGCCGGCCGCACAGGTCACCACGCTCCGCCAGTCAACCGCCGTCGTCCTGCTGCCGCAGCGCGTCGCCGCCGCCGTCACCGGCGCACTCGGCCTGACCGGGCTCCTGCTGGCCGCCGTTGGTCTGTACGGTGTGCTGTCGTTCTCCACCGCACAGCGCACGCGCGAGATGGGGGTGCGCCTCGCGCTTGGCGCGTCGCGCACGGGCATCGTGCGCCTGGTGCTCGGTGAAGGCTTTCGACTGGTCGCCGTGGGGATCGGGGTGGGGCTCGGACTCGCGGCGCTGGCGACCCAGGCGCTGCGCCCGTTCCTGTTCGGCGTGAGCCCGCTCGATCCGGCGACGTTCGCGACGATCGGTGCAGTACTGCTGGGCGTGGCGACGCTCGCCACCTGGCTGCCGGCACGGCGGGCCGCGCGCGTCGATCCCATGCAGTCCATGCGACAGGACTGAATCGGCCGATCGGTCCCGGGCACTGTCGCAAGCGCACACCCCGGCGGCGGCGCGAGGCGCCGCGTCGGGGTACGTGGCGTGACGTCGAACGTCGCGCCATACTTGCCCGCGTCGGCTCGCTTTCCGGGCGACAGCTCCCAACCATCCATGATCCGACTCATCCGACCCGCCGCACGATTCCTCGTGGCGCTCGTGGCCATCGCCACGACGGTGACCTGCGCGACGCCCGCGTCCGCACAGCCGCCCGCAGTTGGCGACACGACGACGATGAAGCTGCAACGCTCGGCCCGCCAAGACTTCCGCGTCACCGTCGTCGCCGAGAGCCTGTTCTCGCCGAGTGCCCTGGCCTGGCTCCCGAATGGCGACATGCTGGTGACCGAACGACCGGGACGGCTGCGCGTGATGCGAGGCGGCGTGGTGGACCCGACGCCGATCGCCGGAGTTCCGGGTGTCTTTCGTGATCAGGGGCAGGGCGGACTGCTCGACCTCGCGCTCCACCCCGACTTCGCCCGCAACCAGCTGCTCTACCTGAGCCACGGCCGCCGTCGCGACAGCGACTCGTCAGGCGCGCTCGCGGTGACCCGCGCTCGCTTCGATGGCGGCCGTCTCGTTGATGTCCGGGAGATCTTCACCGCCAACGCCTGGCAGCGTCGCAATAACCACTTCGGCGGGCGCATCGCCTTCGACGGCAAGGGGTTCCTGTTCGTCACCGTCGGCGACCGCATCTACGACCCCAACCTGCAGGCAGCGCACCCCTCCCAGGATCCGCGTCAGCATTTCGGCACCGTCGTCCGGCTGCACGACGACGGGCGCGTGCCGAGCGACAATCCGTTCCGCGGTCGCGGCGACACGCTCCCGGAGATCTGGAGCTTCGGTCACCGCAATCCACAGGGGATCGCGGTGCATCCGGCGACTGGCGACGTGTGGGAAACGGAACACGGCCCGCGCGGCGGCGATGAGCTCAACCTGCTGCTGCCGGGTCGCAACTACGGCTGGCCGGTGGTGTCGTGGGGGGTCAACTACAACGGGACGCCGATCACCGCCGACTCGCGGCGGGCCGGGATGGAATCGCCTCGGTTCACCTGGGTTCCGTCGATCGCCACCACCGGGATGACCTTCTACACGGGCGACCGGTTCCCGTGGTGGAAGGGGAATCTCTTCGTCGCCGGCCTTGGTGGGGAGCAGCTCGCGCGACTGACCATCGAGGACGGTCGCGTGGTCAGCTCCGAGACCCTGCTCGCCGGTGTGGTGGGGCGCATTCGCGACGTGCGCCAGGGGCCTGACGGATTCCTGTACCTGGTGCTGGAACACGGATTCGGATCGCCGAAGCCCAGTTGGATCGTGCGACTGGAGCCCGTGGAGGGTGAGGTGAAGGGGCCGATCGGCGGGGAGTGAGCGGCGGCGCGGCGCAGACAATCCCGCTCCGTTTCGGCTATCATCCGTCATGCGCGCACTCATCGTCGAGGATGACGCCACCATCGCCGACTTCGTGGCCAACGGGCTGCGCGGGTCGGGCTTCGTGGTGGACGTCGTGGCCGACGGCGTCTCGGCCCTGCAGCGCGCCACGAGCGAGCCGTACGACGTCGCCGTGATCGACCTGATGCTGCCGTCGCTGGACGGACTCTCGCTGATCCAGGCCATGCGCCAGCGTGGTGCCGCCACCCCGGTCCTGATCCTGAGCGCCAAGCGCTCGGTGGACGACCGGGTGCTCGGCCTGCAGGCCGGCGGCGACGACTACCTGACCAAGCCGTTCGCGTTTCCCGAGTTGCTCGCCCGGGTGCAGGCGCTGATCCGTCGGGCCACCGGTGCCGCGCCGGCCACCTCGCTCACCGTGGGCGACCTCACGCTCGACCTGATGTCGCGCATCGCCACGCGCGGCGGGCGCGAACTGGAGCCGCTGCGTCCGCGCGAGTTCGCCCTGCTCGAGTTCCTCATGCGCAACGCGGGCCGCGTGGTCTCCAAGACCATGATCCTGTCGCACGTCTGGGACTACAACTTCGACCCGCGCACCAACGTCGTCGATGTACTCGTGCATCGGTTGCGCGAGCGCGTGGACAAGGAGTTCGACCACAAGCTGATCCACACCGTAAGGGGCATCGGATATGTTCTCAAGGTGGCGTGAGCGCATCCGCCACGCGCTCGGCTTCCGGCTCGCGCTGTGGTACGCGGTCATCTTCGTCGCCAGCTCGCTGACGCTCGTCGCCCTGACCTACACGCTGCTTGCTGGCTCCCTGCGGCAGTACGATCGTGAAACCGTCGAGGGCACGCTGGTCAAGTTCGCCGGCGCATTTGGCCGCGGCGGCGTGGACGGATTGGTTCGCGAGATGCGCACCACGCAGATCGCCTCGTCGCCTGGACCGTTCTTCGTGCGCACGGTGGGGAGCCGGCAGGACCTCATCTTCCTGAGCATGCCCGATGCGCTGCGACGCTTCGACCTGTCGCAGCTCGCGGCCCCGTCGCTCAACGGGGAGCAGACGTGGGCCACGGTCGAGACCGGGGAGGGCGGCGGGCGCCTGGAGGTGGCGTCGGTCCTGCTGCCCGACGGCACGCTCTTCCAGGTCGGGATGAGCACCGAGCGCCGCGACGAGTTGCTGCGACGTTTCCGCCGCGCGCTCCTGCTGGTCTTCGCCTCCATCGTCCTCATCGGGCTGGCCGGCGGGCTGATGCTGACCTGGTCGGCGTTGCAGCCGGTACGGACGCTGGCCGACACGGCGCAGGCCATCATGCGCACCGGGCGCACCGACACGCGCGTGCCGGTGATGGACAGTCGGGATGCGTTAGGTGCGCTGAGCGCGCAGGTGAACGCGATGCTCGAGCGCATCGACGCCGTGGTAGCCGGCATGCGGGGGGCGCTGGACAACGTGGCCCACGACCTGCGCACCCCCATGGCGCGGCTGCGCGGCACCGCCGAGACCGCCCTCGCCTCCAACGACGCCGCCGTCTGGCGCGAGGCGCTGGGCGAGTCGCTCGAGGAGTCGGACCAGGTGATCGCGATGCTCAACACGCTGCTCGACGTCTCCGAAGCCGAGACCGGGACGCTGGCGCTCAACCGCGAGCCGGTGGAGCTGGCCGACCTCGCCCAGCGCACGTTGGAACTCTACGAAGACGTCGCCGAGCAGCGCGGGGTGCACCTCGACATCAGCGGGGTTCCGTCGCTGGTCGTGCCGCTGGACCGCAATCGCATGCGGCAGGTGCTCGCCAACCTCGTGGACAACGCCATCAAGCACACGCCCGCCGGGGGGCGTGTCGCGATGGCCGCCGCGCGCGAAGTAGATCACGTCGTGCTCACCGTGACCGACACCGGCGCGGGGATCCCGGCTGACGAGCTCCCCCACATCTGGACCCGGTTGTATCGCGGCGACTCGAGCCGCTCCGCTCGCGGCCTCGGGCTCGGGTTGAGCCTCGTCAAGGCGATCGTCGAGGCGCACGGGGGTGAGGTGTCGGTCTCGTCCTCGCCGGGGGCAGGCGCACGCTTCACGCTGCACCTGCCGACGTCGCCGCCCGACCTTTCAGCGATGTAATCTTCGCGAAAGGGTGCGGTAATCCGCCCTGTGTACTGTCCGAATGCGTCACTCCACTCCGCACAAGGACAGCACATCATGGATACCGACAGGAACACGAGCGTTCGCCCGACCGGCGGACCTGCTTCGCGTCGCAATCGTCTGGTCGCGGTTGCGGGCGCCCTTGCCCTCGCGGGCGGCCTCATTGGCTGGACCGCCATAGAATCCACGGCGGCGCCCCGACCGACGTCCTCGTCCGACACGGCCGAGTCGTCCGAGGCAACGGGACTCGCGACGGGACGCACGATCGCACCGTCCGGTGACTCCTACGCACCGATCGTCGAGAAGCTGCAGCCTGCCGTCGTGACCATTCGCTCTGAGCGAACACAAAAGGTCGCCAGCACGGGGATGGACGACGCGCGCCTGCGTGAGTTCTTCGGGCAGTTCGGGGGTCAATTCGGCGGACAGTTCGGCCCCGCACCTCGTCAGATGCCCGAGCAGCGCCAGCGCGGGCTCGGATCGGGGGTGATCATCAAGTCTGACGGCTACATCCTCACCAACCACCACGTGGTCGCCGACGCGGACCGGGTCACGGTCGAACTGAACGACGGCCGCACGATGGACGCCAAGGTCGTCGGAACCGACGCGCCGAGCGACCTCGCAGTGCTCAAGGTCTCGGCCCGTGATCTCCAGACCCTCGCGCTGGGGAACTCCGACAACGTGCGCGTTGGCGACATCGTGCTCGCCGTCGGGAATCCGCTGGGCATCGGCCAGACGGTGACGATGGGAATCGTGAGCGCCAAGGGGCGGGCGACCGACGGGCCGGGCGATGGTGGCTACCAGGACTTCATCCAGACCGACGCCCCCATCAACCAGGGGAACTCGGGTGGCGCGCTGGTCAGCACGCGCGGGGAGCTGATCGGGATCAACTCACAGATCCTCTCCACGTCGGGCGGCAGCATCGGCATCGGCTTCGCCATTCCGTCGAACATGGCGCGCAACGTCATGTCGCAGCTCATCGAGCACGGGCAGGTTCGCCGTGGCATGCTGGGCGTGACGATCCAGCCGGTGACGTCGGAGATCGCCCGCAGCCTCGGGTTGCCGCAGGTCGGTGGGGCCCTGGTGAACGGGGTCACTCCCGGAGGTGCGGCCGAGCAGGCGGGGATAGAGCGCGGTGACGTGATCGTGGCGATCAACGACGAGACCGTGAAGGATGGCAACACGCTCCGCAACCAGGTTGCCCAGCTGCAACCCGGTACGAGCGCACGCCTCCGCATCGCACGCGACGGCACGGAACGCAACGTCGACGTGACGTTGGCCGAGCTTCGTGTGCAGGAAGCAGACAGCGGCGCACGCGCCGAGGCGACCGACGGTTCGGGCTACGGCCTGAGTGTGCAGCCGCTCACCCCCGACATCGCGCGCCAGTTGGGACTCGACCAGCGTGATGGTGTGGTCGTGACCGGTGTGCAGCCGTCGGGCCGCGCCGCCGACGCCGGCTTGCGCGCCGGCGACGTGATCGCCGAGGTGGACGGCACGGTGGTCCGCACCGCCGACGCGCTGCGCTCGGCGCTGTCGTCGGGCAATCGCCCGGCACTGGTACTGGTCACGCGCGGCGGGAACAGCGTGTACCTGACGCTGGAGCGCGCGGGCAAGTAGCGCGTACGCACGTATTGCACGGAGCCGCCGGCACGAAGGACGTGTCGGCGGTTCCGCCGTTCGTCCAGCAAGCGGGTGCGCGTTGTGCGGATTGGACGCGTTACCCGCCACAAGTCATCTCACCAACCGACGACAGCCCGTGGCCAGCGCATCGCGTCGACAACCATGTGCGAGATGACTCGACCGCCGCGCGCGCGCCTACGCCGACTCGCGTGCCAACATCCACTCGACAAATCGCCGGTCGCTCGGCGCCAGCGCATACTCACGCAGTTCGTCCATCGTCGCCCACGCCAGCGCCGAGTGCTCGAGGCACGCCGGCTCGCCGACCACATGCACCGGGACGAAGGCGATCCAGAACGGCGAGCCCTCGTCGTGCACCGCCATGTGCTCCTCGCCTACCATCGCGACATGGACGCCGAGTTCTTCGCGCAGCTCGCGGCGCGCCGCCTCGGCGTCGCTCTCGCCCGGTTCGAGCTTGCCGCCGGGAAACTCCCACAGTCCTCCGTGCCGCTTGTGCGCCGGGCGCCGGCAGACGAGGTAGCGGTCGTTGCGGCTGACGACGGCGGCAAGCACGCGCACGTGCCCTCCCCCGGCCTCAGTACGCACCGATCCCGGTGATCTCGAGGCGGAAGGGGCCATCGCGCTTGTCGGCGATGGTGAAGCCGAGGCTGTGGATGGTGTGGTGAAAGGTCGACTCTGCTCCGCCGCCGCGCTGCCGCACCACGGTCCCGCGCCACGTGGGCTCGAAGGCCACGAACGGGAGCCAGAGATCGACGGAGACGCGCGGCGCGGTGGTGAAGTACGCCTTCCACGCCACGCCCGACCCGCTCACGGTCGCCGACTCGCGCAGGTCACAGGCGTAGTCGCGCCCATCACCTCGCACACGAATGGCCAGCCCCTCGAAGGGGGCCAGCGCCGCATCGAGCGAGCGGGAGCGAATCGAGGAGAAGCCGCCCCCATTCGTGTCCAGCGACCCCGCGAAGATCAACCCCTTCGGTGCCAGCTGCAGCTCGCCGCTGGAGCGCCCACCCATCACGTTGTCGTTCACCACCAGCCACTGGCTGGCGCGCGGCGGCGCGAGCGCGATGATCGGGGTCACGGGCCCCCCTTCGATCACGTCTCCCGATGGAGGAGTGGTCATAGGCGACGAATGAGGCACTCGGTGGTCAGGAGCGACCGCGTGGCAGGCAGGACGGAGCGCATGCGGAGAACGTACCGCGATCTGGGCGCTGCAGCCACCTGACACTGGCGCCAACCGGCCCACTAGGAACCGGGCTAGTCATGTGGCACCGATGGCGCGGAGTTGGGACCAGTGCCGGGCACCCGCCTGCGGTTGCGGGGTAGGCAGTGCGCACCGTTCGGGAGCACGCATGCGCCGATCCTTCGTTCACCCCGCGGCCATCCTGACAGGTCTCATACTCGCCCCCCTCATCGTGGCGTGCGCGGGATCGCCCAGTGAATCGGTCGAACCGCCCGCTCGGCTGACCGTTGGCACTTGGGGAGCGGACGGGGCTGGCGTGATCGTCACCGGGTCGCTCGTGCACGTGCACATCGGATGCACCAAGGGCGACTTCCCACTTCCAGCCCTGCTCGATTCGGAGGGGCGGTTCAACGTGCCGGGCTCCTACATCCTGCGGGCCTATCCCGTCCAACTCGGCCCTTCGCTCCCCGCGCGCTTCGCCGGCATCGTGCGCGGCTCGGTGCTCACCCTCTCGGTCGCGGTCGACGATACGGTCGACAAGAAACTGGTGGCCCTCGGTCCCGTCACGATCACCCTGCGGCGCGAACCGAATCTCGGCCCCTGCCCCATTTGCGAGAGCGCGCCGCGCTAACGACGGCGGGGCCCATCGCTCCGTGCGATGGACCCCGCAATCCGACAATCAGGTCGTGTCTAGAGCGGAGAGCTACTCCGGCTCGCCGGCTTTAGCCATGCCGGTCGTGGCTCTCTTCGTACTGCGCCTGCGCGTGCGTGCGCTCAGCCCCCTGGGCCTGGTCGCGCCTCTTCGCACTACGCATCGCAAGGTCGGCAGTCGTGGACGAGCGCACCGCAGGCAGCGACATCAGTCGCGCCAGGTCGGCGCTGCCGCACGCGGTACACGCCGCTGGTTCCTTTCCCTTGAGCACCAGCGCCTCGAAGGTGACGGCGCAGGCGTTGCACTTGTAGTCGAAGAGTGGCACGGGACCCCCGGCTACTTCGTCAGCGTGATTTCGGAGACCTTGAGCTCGAGGTTGTGGCTCACACGGAGGCCGTAGACCCCGTCGAGCGACTTGAGCTTGTCGGCGGCGACGGCCTCGCTCTTGTCCAGCGTCTTGACCGTCGTCCCGTTGATGACGCACGACGCCTTGCCACCCTTCACGCTCCAGCCGATCTCGTTCTTCGACTCACCGTCGGCGTTGGCTTTATGCAGCGCCGGCGTGTCCGCCATGTTCACTAGCGTGGTCACCTTCTCGCCATGGAAGGTCTTGATCGAGTACTTCCCCGTGCCGTACGCGATGCAATACATGAGCGTCTCGTTCTCGCTCTCGAGATCCTGCCCGCCGATGAAGATGCCGAACGAGTGCGGGTGCGAGGCGGCCATCTTCAGTTCGTCGAACATTGCCTTCACGGTGAAGTCACCGCTGGCCGTGTTGGCCGGGTTCCAGAAGTTTCCAGCCGGTCCGACCGACAGGCGAAGGCCCTTGCCGTCGGCGACGACCTTTGAGTCATCGACGGTCTTGCCCTGCGACATGGGACGGCGATCCACGCGTCCCTTCCAGCCAGCAACCTGAATCCCGCCCTTTACGGAGCGGTCGGCGTCCTGCGCCTGCACGGCAGTGGCCGTGACGAGAACAGCGAGAGCGAGGTACGAATAGCGCATATGAACTCCGGGTTTTTGGTCGAACATTGATTGTCGCGTGCCGAGCGGGTTGGCACAAGCGACGGGACGGCGAACGCAGCCGATGCGTGACGAACCGATCAACGGCGCGCTGGAGCATGGATTACGGTCCAGCCAGCCGTCCTTGTACCCCAATACCGTGCGATTGGGTCAGATCGACCCGAACGGGCAGTCCGCGCGCCCTCCGCGCGTTCTCCGCGCGTTCTCCGCCCGCGCGCGGTGTGACCCAACTCGCCTACCTCGTCCCGCCGTCCGCTTCGAGCCCTCGCAGGTAGTCGGCAACCGCCGTCTGCTCCCCGTGCTCGGCCCACCCCAGGGCGGTGCCGCGCCAGAGTGTATCTGAAATGTCGGTCCGTGCCCCGTGGGCGGTGAGCAACTGCACCAGCGGGAGATGTCCGGCCAGCGCGGCCTGGTGCAGCGGGGTCGCGTGGGCGTGAAATCCGGGTGGATTGAGCCGGTTCGGGTCCTCCCCAGCCACGAGCAGCAGCCGTACGGCCTCGAGGTGCCCGTTGATCGCGGCCAGCGCGAAGGCGCGGTGGCGCTCGTCGCTCGCAGCCGCGGGAAGCATCGCCGCCATCTGCTCGGCGCGGCCAAGCCCCGCTGCCTTCACCAGATCGTCCACCAGGGCACCGCGCGCCACGAGCGCGGCGGCGGCATCGCGAAAGCCGAAGACCAGCGCCGTCAGCAGCGGCGAGCGCCACGCCCCGTGCCCCACGCCCTCCACATCGGCGCCATGGTCGAGCAGGACATGCACCAGCGGGACCTGTACCCCGGCCACGGCCGGTGGCGTGCTGGACACCAGCATGCTCAGGGTCGGGGACTCGCCGCCGTACATCCCCGCGAGGGCATCGGCCTCGGCTCCCGCGTGCAACACCAGGCGCGCGATATCCACCGCGTTGGGCGGTGAGCGCTGCCGATAGCCCTCCACTCCGTTGGCGCCGAGGTAGTGGAGCAGCATGGCCCCATGCACCGGAGGGTCGTGGCAGGTCACGCGCGTCGAACGATGACGCACGAGGTCCGGGTGTGCGCGCAGCAACTCCTGCAGCGTTGCCGCATCGCCGGTGATCACGGCATGCACCGCGTGCTCGAACCGGCGCACCGGCGAGGTCTCCCGCGCCACCTCGGCCGTGAGCGTTGCCAGCGACTCCCAGTCGCGGAAGCTGTAGCGTCGGGCAACCGCGAGTCGGGCCTCGTCGAGCGTTATCGCCGTGTCGCGAATCTGCTCTGGCGAGAGCGGGCGTGGCAGCCAGGTGACCGTGTCATCGAGGAAGCGTGGCAAGGTTTCGTGCAACAGCTGCAGCGCCTGCGGCACGCCGGCCGCATGCCCGGCGAGCAGCTGTTCGGCCTGCGCTTCGTAAGCTGCGAGCGGAGCGTCCCAGGCTGGCGGGGCGGCGATCGTGGTCGATGTCATGAGCCTCCAAGCGGAGTCCCGCACATATTCGGCGTTGGCGAGCGCCAACACGAGAGACTGCGAGCGGATATTTCACGCAAGCGCGGCGGTTTCGTGGCGACTCTTGGCCGACGCCGGACTGTCATCACACTGGCTCCCGACTGGCGCCGACTTGGCTTTGAACTGGCTCCACAACAACGCGGTTGTCATCGAGGAATCATGTCGCCAACCAGGCCATTCCCGACATGCCTATCGACCAGATGTGTCCTGCGTGAGCACTGCCGGCACCCCGTTCCCGACGAACGCCGCCCGGTCGAGCGCGTCGAAGTGCGTCGCCCGCAGGATGCGGCGCCCGTCCTCGGACACGAGGAAGGCAACGAAACGTGCCGCCAGCTCGGGATTCGGTGCGGCGCGCGGGATCGAGACGGCGAAGAGAATCGGACGACCGGTGAACGTGACGGAGTCGCGCGCGTTCTTCCCAGGCACGCGCACCGAGGCGGTCGCGTAGCGCGCCGAGTCAGCGGGATTGCCCAAGTCGATCGCGTCGGGGAGCTTCACGTACCGGAAGCCAGCCGCCTCGGCCAGGTTCTGGTACGTCCAGGTATAGTCGTACTCCCCCATCTCCAGCAGCGCGACCTGGTCGGCCTCACGCGCGCGCACGTTGCGGGGCGGCGCTGCGCGCAGCATGCGATCGGCGAGCCCAGGCTGACGGTAATGCTGTTCGGCGAGCTGCCAGACGAGCAACGCGCGGTATCCCGCGGGATCGTGGACCGGATCGCTGCGACCAGTCTCCATTCCCGGGCGCTCGAGAATGCGGTACCAGTTGCTCGAATCGATCTCCGCCGCCCCGTTCGAGCGCGGCGTGTAGGCGAGCACCATCCGGTTGCGGGCGAACAGGGCGTGCCATGTCGTGATCGCCGGTTCGAGGAGCTGTGGGAAGATGTCGGGATCGGAGAGAACCAGCACGTCTGGCTCGCCATCCAGTTCCAGCACGCGCCGCGCGAGCTCGAGGCTGGAGGCCGTTTGCTGGTTGAACCGTGTTCCTGTGCGAGCCGCAAAGCTGTCGAGCACCGCGCGCATGGGCCGCGCAATGGAGGCGGCGTTGTACAGCTCGAGCGGCGCAGCGTCGCGCGTCGCGCCCTCGGCGCCCTTGCCGTCGTCCCGTCCACATCCTGCGCCGGCCACGACTGCGCAGATCAACAGGCTCCGAATGAGGGTCCTCATGCGATCGGACCTGATGCACGCATCGTCTGAATCTTCCGAGTCATCCTGTCTCCAGGTACATGTGACTTTCGCGCCTGCGGCACGACTCGACTACGCCGACTCCTGAGGCTGGCCCTCGAGCGTCAACAGCCGAACGACCGAGCGTGCGATCATGACCTCCTCGTCCGTGCGCATCACGCGCACCGTGACACGAGCGTCGACGGCGGAGATCACCTCGGCATTCTCACGGTTCTGCCGTTCATCCAGTTCGATGCCGAGAAAGCCGAGTCCATCGCAGATGCGCGACCGCACTACGGGCGCATTCTCGCCAATCCCGCCGGCGAAGACCAGCGTCTCCACCCCGCCGAGCGCAGCCGCGTAGCTGCCGATCCATTTCTTCACCGCATAACAGAACATCGCCACCGCCTCGGCAGCCCGCACGTCGACTGCCTCGCGCGCCAGCAGGTCGCGCATGTCCGCGCTGGTCCCCGAGACGCCGAGCAGTCCGGACTGGTGGGTCGCGATGTCGAAGAACTCGTTGCTCGTGATCTGTTGCGTGCGCTCCAGGTAGGGTGCGAGGCCCGGATCGAGGTCACCCGAGCGCGTGGCCATCGGGAGGCCGGCGCTTGGCGTGAAGCTCATGCTCGTATCGATGCTCCTGCCCTCCCGCACCGCCGCCAGGCTGGCGCCGCTCCCGAGGTGTGCGAGGATCACGCGCCCCTGCGCCGTCGCCGGGCCAGCGGCGAGCGTGAGCTTCTCGACCAGGTAGGCGTACGACAGACCGTGAAAGCCATACCGACGCACGCCCATCGCGTCGAAGCGGCGGGGGAGCGGGAGGAGCGTGGCCACGCGGGGCATGTCGCGGTGAAAGGCGGTGTCGAAGCACGCCACCTGCGGCAGCGCCGGTGCGCGGTCGAGAAAGGCGTCGATCAGGGCCAGCGCTCCGGGCAGGTGCTCGGGGTCGCACGGCGCGATGTCGCGCAGCTCCTCGAGCAGCGCGGGCGAGACGAGTTCCGGGTCGGTGTGGGTCATGCCGTGCACGACGCGGTGCCCGACCGCCACCACCCGCTGATACTCCGGTTGCACGCTGAGCCAGTCAACGAGCAAGCGCGCCGCCGACGCGTGGTCAGCGGCATCCACGTCGCAACGATCGCTGCTCCGTTCGTCCTCACGTGTGACCTGCAGTGTCGAACCGCCGCGACCGATGCGATCGATCTCTCCACGCAGCGCTCGTTCGTTGGCCGCGCCAACGCGGAAGAGCGCGAACTTGATGCTCGAGGAGCCAGCATTGGTGGTCAGGACATAGCGCGCGTCGCTGTACATCGCCTTCTCCGTGCCGGTTCCGTGCAAGCTACCCGCATGTGGCACCGGTGGCGCCGCACGGCCTGGCGGCGACCATCACGTGTGCGTCGTCGAGCGGGGCCGGTCGTGTTCCGCTCGAGACGTTGCCGCGCCCACTCCCTCAGTACCGCACCGCATACTGCAGCTTCACCAGCAGCTGGTTGGACCCGAACCCCCACCGCCGGTCCCGACGCTGCATGGGGTCCGGCTGCACCCCCATGGGCAGGGGGAGCCCGGTCATCGGGTCGATGTCGTGCCGCAGGTTGTGGTTGTACACGATGAACAGGTCGCCCAGCGGCGAGAAGGTCCATCGCAGGCGCGTGTTGGCCCCGAAGCTGTCGCTCGAGTTGTCGTACTGCAGGTAGCTGTTCACCTGCAGGTCGGGCGACACGTTCAGGCGCACGCGCGTCCCGAACAGGTCCTGGGTAAAGCGCCCCTCTGCCAGCCGCCCCATGTTGCGCGTCCCGTCCAGCTCGACGATGACCAGCGCCGACGGCTTCCAGGCCGCCGTCAGCTGCACTTCGTCCAGCCGCCCGGTGTAGAAGCCGCCCGTCCACCACGTCGCCTGGCCGCTCACGCGGCGCTTGGGGGCCAGCCCGGCCTCCAATCGGTAGCGCCGCCAGTGGTACGACCCGATCGGGATCGTCACGCCATCGGCGATGGTGAATTGCGCGGGAAGCCGCTCGCCCACGGGGACAACGTTGAGCTCGAAGCGATCGCCGCTCTCCAGGCGCCAGTTCACCGGCGCGGTGAAGATGCGGTAGCTCTCCCAGCGGCCGTCGAGGTCGCCGACCAGCGACGTGCGCAGTTCATGGAACATCTGCCGCACGTCCAGCCCGATGATGTCGCCCGCAGGCCGTGGCTTGTACGTCACGTTCAGGCTGGCCCCCTGCACGCCGGGACGTGGGATGAAGCCTAACGATGGATCGAAGGCGTCGCCGACGTTTCGGTAGGTCAGGGACACGTCCCACAGGTCGTTGGGAAAGTCGAGCGTGCCCCCGTACGCCGTGCGTCGCCCGTCGCGTCCGGCCTCGCGCATTCCGTCCCGACCCATCGCCAATCCCCACACGCCGAGCAGCAGGTTCCTGCCGCCGAGCAGACGCGAGGTCTGGTAGGTCGCATCGGCGCCCGCGGTCCAGCTGTCGGCCCGGCCGAGCGGGTCGCCAAACGACCCGATCACCCCGACGCTCGATTCCTTGAGCACGTTCTGTCGAAGCCGCAGGACACCCATGGTGCTGGCCGTGCGCGGGAGGGCGCGGGCTTCGCCGTCGTCAATGTCCCCCGTATGCACCACCAGCGCCCCGAAGTTGGCCCCGCGCGCACGTCCACTCACCTTGAGTCCCGCCCGGATCGGGACCTCGTCCCCCGACAGCAGGCCGATGCGTCGGCTAAAGAACGGGCGCACGTCGTCGCCCGTGCCAAGCCCGAAGTCGAAGATGTCGGCTCCCTGCAGGAAGAAGGTGCGCTTCTCCGGAAAGACAATCGGAAATCGCGTCAGGTTGGTGCGGCGCGAGTCCACTTCGGTCTCGGCGAAGTCGGTGTTGATCGTCACCGCGGCGAGCGTGTTCGCGCCGAGCACCTGCGTGACGTCGAGGCTCGCGTCACCCGTGCTCGTGAAGGAAGTACCAGGCGCCTGGATACCGCCCCGCGCAACCAGCGAGGGACGCACACTCAGCCCCACACCGAGGGCAAACTCCGGCACCGCAGTCAGGCGCCCGGCACGAAAGGTCTGCGTGACCTTGAAGTTTCGCTCCGGGCTCGCCCAGCGATCGGTCTCCTGCAGCCGCTGGATCCGGCGCTGCACATTGAATCCCCACTCGCGCAACCCTTGCTGGAACTGCAGGCTGCGCACCGGGATGCGGAACTCGGCCGACCACCCGGTGGTCGTGCGCGCTGTCGCCACTTCCCACACGGCATCCCAGTTGGAATTCTCGTTCTCTCCCTGCCCCGACACGAGCGCGTCGTAGCGGGCACCGTGCGGGTTCACGGCGAAGACATAGCCCGAGCGCCCGTCGCGGTACGTATCCAGCACGAGCTTGAGGTGGTCTTCGTTGCTCAGGTTGGCGTCGCGTTCGCGCGCGAACGACACCAGTCGCGTGGGCTCGGCGTCGTCGGCGCGGATGCCGACGATGAGCGCCTCGCTGGTGGCGAGCACCCGGACGACCGTGCGCGCCGAGGGGGCTGCCCCCTCAACCGGTTCGGATTGCGTGAGGTCGCCGACGGAGTCGGCGTCGGCCCACATCGCCTCGTTCAGGCGTCCATCGAGGTGAAGCACCCCGCGCACCTGGCCGATGCGGAGCACCGGTGGCGGAGCGCCCTGCTGGGCGTGCAGGGGGGCGTGGGGCATGGCCGGCACGCCCCCGATCAGGAGTGCCAGGAAGAGTCGTCGGGATTTCACTCGGTGAAGCATCGACGCCGAACGGCCGTCGCGCTACGCCCGCCGAAACGCCAGCACCCCGTTCTGTCCCCCGAAACCGAACGAGTTGGAGAGCGCCCCCGTCACCCGAGCCTCGCGCGCCACGTTAGGCACCACGTCCAGCGGGCACTCCGGGTCGGGCGTCTCGTAGTTGATGGTCGGCGGGATGACGCCGTGCCTGATCGCCAGCGCCGTCGCCGCCGCCTCGATCGCCCCCGCGGCGCCGAGCGTGTGCCCGATCATCGACTTGATCGAGCTGACCGGGGGCGGGGCGCCGAATAACCGCCTGATCGCCTGCGACTCCGTGCGATCGTTCGCCGGCGTCGAGGTACCATGCGCGTTGATGTACTGCACGTCGGCCGGGGACATGCCGGCATCGTCCATCGCCAGCTGCATCGCCGCGGCCGCCCAGGTGCCGTCGGGGTCCGGCTGCACGATCCCGAAGGCGTCGCTGGTCATCCCGAACCCTGCCAGCTCGGCAATGATGTCGGCACCACGGGCGCGTGCATGCTCCAGCGTTTCCAGCACCAGCACCCCCGCCCCCTCGCCCATCACGAATCCGTCGCGTCCGGTGTCGAAGGGGCGGCTCGCGGCCGCGGGCGCGTCGTTGCGCCTGGAGAGCGCCCCCATCGACTGGTAGCCGGCGAGCACGAATGGGGTGATGGTCGCTTCCACCCCTCCGGCAAGCATCACGTCGGCCTGGCCCGCGCGTAGCACCGCCATCGCCATGCCGATCGAGTGCGCCCCCGTGGCGCACGCCGACACTGCGGCGAAGTTCGGCCCATGCACGCCGAGCGTGATGGCCACGTTCGCTGTGGGCATGTTGGGAATGACCTTCGGGACGCAAAAGGGGCTCACCGCCCGCGGACCGCGATCGAGGAACGCCTCATGCTGCGCCTCGAGCTCGTTGTAGTCCCCTGCGGCCGTCCCCACGCAGCAGCCGATGCGCATCGGCGATTCGCGCTCGAGGTCGAGCCCCGCATCCTTCACCGCCTCGGTCGCCGCCACCACCGCCATCTGTGAAGTGCGCCCCATGCGCTTGGCCACCTTGGGCGACAGGCAGATGAGCGGATCGAAGCCTGGCACCTCCGAGGCGATGCGGGTGTCGTACGACGACGCATCGAACGCCTGGATGGGCGCCACCCCCGACACGCCACTGGTCAACGCCTGCCAGAACGACGCCCGCGTCGATCCAATGGAAGTCACCACACCGATCCCTGTCACCACAACGCGTGTCCGTGCCGACATCGTCTCGCCTCGTCTCCCCGGGAGTGCCCATCGCGCCACCCCGGAAGTATCGCGACCTCGGCGCGTGCGGTGCAATGCGGCGGGGGGGCTGCCCCCCCCGATGGGAGCGCAGGGCGCGCGCCGGCGCGAGAGGCCGACGCGACGAACCCGCGCCGCTGCCTAACGCTCCACGAGGATCAGGTACTTGGACGGCGACCAGAAACGCTGGGGGTCGGTGATCCGGAGCGTCCCCTTGATTCGGGCCGCCTTGGCGCCCGCCGACTCCGTGTAGGCCAGGTCGTGCCGCGAGACGATCGCGTATTCCTTGTCGCCCCTCGGCAGCGCGACCGACAGGTCCCCCTGCTTCGAGAGGACCTTGAAGGCCGACATGTCGGGGGCGCGACCCGGCACCATCGTCTTGCCGCGCCCGAAGAACCACATCGTCCCCCCCTCGCGCCGCACGATCCCCTTGGCCGCCAGCTCATCTTCCGTGCCGATGGCCACGAAGACCGAGTCCTCGCGCGCCGCCATCGCCCGGTTCGACGCCGCGAGCGAGTCGCCGCGCGCCACGAGGATCGTGTTCGCGGTGGCGATGCTGTCCACTCGCTGCGTCAACAGCGATATCTCCTCGCGCTGCTGCTCCACGCTCGCCCGCAACCCGGCGATGGACTGTTCGTAGTCTCGCAGCTGTGACGCCATCGTTCCCGCGAGCGAGGTGCTGTCCCGCCGCATGCGGCGCACGCGCGCTTCGCTGGCGTCGAGCCGCTTCACCAGCGCATCGACCTTGGCGTGGACCGTCTCCAACTCGGCCGTCGCGGTCGAGACCGCCGATTCCTTGGCCTCAACGTCCTTCGGCACCTGCAGGTTGCGCACCTTGGACAGGGTGGTGTTGATCTCCGTCGCGAGGCGCGCGCTGTTGGCCGCGTCGCCGAGCAGCGCGCTCTGCTCCGAGAGTTGCCGCTGCCGAGTGGCGAGCAGCGAGTCCTTGAGCAGGATCAGCGAGTCCTTGGACTGGGCCGAGGTCGCGAGCGCCAGCCCGGTGTCGCCGGGCATGTGCGTCGCGTTGTCGCGCTGGCAGGCAGCCAGAAGCACGAGGGTGCAAAGGGGAAGGGCGAATTTCATGGGGAGAGGGCGGGAGGAGGGGGCAAGCTTGTCGAGCCAGCAATGCCGTGCTAGTGCGCCCCTCACAAATGCGTCATGTCGCCCGCGAAGGTTTGTGCGCTTGCGGTCGTGCTCGCCAGCAATTCGCAGCTCAACCCTGCCCGCGCGTCCTCTTCCACTTTGCCGCCACATCTGCCAGCGCCCCGAGCGCATACTCCGAGGACTCCCGCTCCAACCGCTTCCCCACCTCCGCGTCGGCCCCGAACAATCCATAGTTGCCGATCGGCGGCGCCACGATGCACAGGTTGTCTCGGCCCGCCGAGAGCGCCAGCCGCTCCAACTGTTCAAAGCTGGGGATGGCCATCGCGTGGTAGAGAATCTCCACCAGCCCGGGGGGCCGCGGCACCTTGGCGCCGAGCAGGCGCGCTCGCAGGCGCTGGCCGATCGAACGCCAGCCGCTCATGGTCGTCCCGTACCGCAGCGAGCGTTCGAACGCGGGTGCCCCGGGGCTCCCCGCCATTTTCAGGTTGCTGCCGATGACCAACCCCGCCTCGACTTCCCCTCCGAACACCTCGACCGGGAGATAGCTGAGGATCGCACCGTCGACGAGGAGATCGTCCTCGTGCCAGACCGGGGGCCACAGCAGGGGGAGCGACCCGCTGGCACGGACCAGCTTCCAGATCGGGCCGCGCGTCAGGAGGACGAGCCGATGGCGACGGATGTCGACCGCGGTGATGACCACCGGGATGAGCTGGTCCTCGAGCTGCCGGTCACCGAACGCGGCTTGCAGTGCCTCACCAGCCTCCTGTCCACTCGTGAGCGCGGTGATGGGCGGCTGGAACTGGCGCAGCGTGGGGATCCCTTTCGTGATGATCGTGAGCGCGTGCGACAGCGCTTGCTCGTAAGGCAATCCCATCGCCAACAGCGCCGCGACGCCCGCGCCAGAGCTGCTGCCGCTCATGATGTCGATGGGGAGCCCGAGCTGCTGCATTGCCCGTACCACGCCGAAGTGCGCCGGCGCGCGCGACGCCGCCCCGCTCAGCGCGAGCGCTACCGAACGCGCGGTGACTCGCCGCGCAAGACGGTCGAGATCCTCCCGTGAATCGGCGCGGACGTGATGATGCTTGTGTTCGGATCGCTCGGCGAGCCAGGCGCCCGTCCCGGTGGCCTGCGTGATCCCCGCCGGCTGGAGGAGCACGAGGTGGCGCTCGCTGACAAACGCGCTCGGCACCTCCCGGTCCTGCGTTTCATGCGACCCTGTGGCGCCCAGCGACGCGCCGAGCAGCGCCATTTCCACTGGGCGCACGGACGGGTCGTCGAGGGCATCGGCCACGAAGAGCACGGCGTCACTTTGCCGATGGGCACGTCGTGTCCAAGAGTCGACCTCCGCCCCGCACAACAAGATCACCGTCTCGTGCTGCCGTTCGAGACGGTCGAGCCACGCAATGATGTCCGAATCGCCGACGTCACCGCGCCGGATGCGCGACGTACCCGCGCCAAGCTCTGCGTCGAGGCGTTCGGTGTCCACGATCGTCGCGTGGCACCCTTCCCGCTCGAGCGCCCCCGTCAGCTGCGCGACGAAGGCGCGCACGCGCGCAGGCGCGGCGAGCGGGACGACGGCAATGGTGCGCCCCCTACGTACACCCGGGTCCAGCTCCCCGTACGTGCGACTGGTGAATTCGCGGGCCACGACGCGGGCCATGGCGCCGGCGAAACCGACGGAGCGTTCCATCAGCGTCGACACCGTCTCGCGGTCCAGTCGTGCGACCGCGCTGTCGCGCACGGCGCGCACCGACTCGGTGTGGGCCGTCCCGGCGAGTATCGCAGCCTCGCCCACCACCGAACCGGGCCCGAGCCATGCAAGGTGTCGCTCGCCAGCCTGTGTCTCCCGCACGACCTCCAGCCGCCCCGCCCGCAGGAAGCATAACGAGCCTGCCACCTGTCCCTGCTGCACGAGGAAGCTCCCGCCATCCACGCGCTCCCAGCGCAACTTGCGCTGCACCCACGCGAGTTCACGCGGCGCCACGTCCGCGAACACCTCGAACTCTCGCAGTGCCTCATGTTCGCGCGCCGCCTGGCGCAACTCCGCAAGGAGGAGTGCGAACCGCGTGGCCGTGTGCTCGGGAAGGAGATGCACCCGCTTGGTGTGCGCGGGGGTGCGCATGCGCTGGGTGGCATCCGAGGTCGACTGCTGCCCGCCCGCGACGTACACCACCTCGGTGTGGCGTCGCGCCGAACCGTCGCAGGCGACGTTGCGCGCCGCTGAGGGTGTGCCGGTCGTGAAGAGCGGCTGGAAGAGCAGCACCCGATCGGCGTGTGCGGTCACGGCCGCACCGCGCTCGCCGGCACCGGCGCCGACGAAGAACACGAGCGTGCATGCCTCGACCTCGTACGACGCGAGTTCGTCGGCAAGGTCCGTCGCCGGGTCGCTCGACGCGTCGGTGATGTGGACCAATCGCGCGCGATCGAGGGTGGCGACAGCCGTCTCGACTTCCATGGCAATCTGCCGTTCGTGCTCCGCATCTATTCCCTCGAGCACGATCGTGACGACGAGGGGATCGGGTGGAAGCGTCGAGAGTTCGTCACCTCGCGACTGCGTCGCCCGAGCAAGGTGCGTGAGCGCTCGCGCGGTCAGGACACCGGCGCCCGGATCCCAGAGCGCCTTGGCCGACACGCGCATCACGCGGGTGTGTCGAATCGCGGTGACGCTGTTCGTGGACGGTGCGCCCGACACCGACTCGGCGCCCCCGACTATTGCCCCGGCTGGCGCCCACTGTGGCGGCTCTCCTGGTGTGTCGACCTCGAGCAGGCCTCGTGCGACGACGAGCAGGTCGTGCACGGCGTCGCCGGTCGCTCGGATGCACGTTCCCGGCGTGACCGTCTCGATCGTGACGGCACCTTGCAGCTGGGACCAGTCGTTGTCGTCGCCGAGGAGCGGTTGGAGTGCGGCGCGGACGTGATCGATCAAGCGTGGGTTCTCCGGTGCGCGCGCAATGTCACTCCTGTCGAGCCCGCGTGATATACGTGCCGGCCGTCCGCGGCGCGAGTCGGCAGAGGTTTCCGTTCGGTGCGGCATGCCCCTGCTTGCGCTCGTGCATCAGCAGCTGGTCAACCGTGCCAGGCGGCGGCATGCCGAAGCCACTATGCCGAATTTCCGTGCCGAAGGCAGCGTGCCGAAGGCAGCGTGCCGAAGGCAGCGTGCCGAAGGCAGCACATCGAAGGCAGCATGGGCGGAGGCGAATAGGGCGCAGGGCGGCCCCATTCCCTGTCGGCGAGCCCTCCCCTTGCTTACCGAGGGGTCTCAGGGTATCCTCTCGGTAACCGAGGGAGCCGCCATGAGCAAACCGAACGACCTGGTGCAGGGGACGCTGGACCTGCTCATCCTCAAGATGCTGGCGTTCGAGCCCATGAACGGTTGGGCCGTTGGCCAGCGACTCAAGCAGCTGTCGTCCGAGGTCCTCCAGGTCAGCGACGGCTCCCTCTATCCCGCATTGCACAAGCTCGAGCAGGAGGGGTGGGTCACCTCGGAGTGGCGCCGCAGCGAGAACAACCGTCGCGCCAAGTTCTATTCGCTCACCCGCGCCGGCCGGCGGCAGTTGCAGGTGGAGAGTGGCAACTGGGAACGGCTCGCCGCCGCGATTTCCGCCCTCGTGCGACTCCAGGAGGCGTGACATGTCCGTCGATCGCTGGCTCCAGAAGGTCGCGCTCCGCTTGCGCTCCGTCCTGCATCGCGGCGAGGTCGAGCAGGAGCTCGACGAGGAATTGCAGTTCCATGTCGAGCAGCAAACCGTCGAGAACATGCGGCGCGGCCTGTCGCCCGATCGGGCGCGCGCGGCAGCGCTCCAGGCGCTCGGCGGAATCGAGTTCCAGAAGGAGGAGGTGCGGGACGCGCGCGGCACCCGGGCGCTGGAAGACGTGGGGCGTGACGTCGTCGTCGCCGTCCGCAGCCTGCGGCGCTCCCCCGGCTTCACGCTGGCCGTGGTGCTCACGCTGGCGTTAGGCATCGGCGCCAACACCGCCATGTTCACCCTCCTGCGCGGCACCCTGCTCCGCCCCCTCCCGCACCGGGACGGCGAGCGCCTCGTCTACGTGCGCCAATCGGCGGTCGGCGCGGGACAGCCCAATACCAACTTCTCCGTCCCCGAGGTCGCCGACTATCGCGCCGCGGCGCGGACGCTGGCGACCATCGCCGAGTACTCGTCCTCCGTCCCGTTCATCCTGGTGGGGAGCGACGGCGCGCCCGCGCGCATTCGGGCGGGGATCGTCAGCGGCAACTTCTTCGGTGTCATGGGGCTCGAGCCGGTGCTGGGACGCCTCATCACGGACGGGGACGACGGCGCCGCCGCCCCCTCGGTCGCGGTGCTTTCACACCAGTACTGGACGGAGCACTTCGGCGGCGACTCGGCCGTCGTGGGAAGCGCCGTGCGCCTCAACGGCATCGTCTCCACCATCGTCGGCGTGGTGCAACCCGCGCCGCACTACCCGCGGCGCACCGATGTCTTCGTCAACACGGTCACGTCGCCGCATCACCTGAGCGCGTCGATGGTCACGGAGCGCACGCACCGCATGACCGAGCTGTTCGCCCGCCTGGCGCCGGAGGCGACGGTCGAGCAGGCGCGTGACGAGGTCGGGCGCATCGCCGCCCTGCTCGCCACGGAGCATCCCGAAGCGTACGAGCAGGCGGCGCGGTACGCCGTCTCGGTCGCGTCGCTGCGACAAGCGGTCAACGAGCGCGCCTCGCTGACCTTCTGGCTCCTGATGGGGGCGGCGGCCTTCGTCCTCCTCATCGCCTGCGCCAACGTCGCCAACCTCACGCTCATGCGTGGCGTGGGGCGCGAGCGTGAGATGATCGTGCGCGCCACGCTCGGCGCCGGCGCTGTGCGGCTGCGCCGTCTCCTGCTCGTCGAGAACCTCACGCTGGCGTTGCTCGGCGGCACGCTCGGCGTGCTCGTGGCGTACGCCGGACTCCGGCTGCTCGTGGCCTTCGCCTCCCAGCTCACGCCGCGCGCCGCCGAGATTCGCGTCGACGGCGTCGTGCTTGCCGTCGGACTGGGCACCAGCGTGCTCGCCGCCCTGATCCTCTCGTTCGTACCGCGCATAGGCGGCGGCCGGTCGCTCGCTGCCGCGCTGGCCGCCGCGGGACGTCGCACCACGCTCGGGCGAGGCGGTCAGCGCTTCCAGCGCACCCTGGTCGTCACCCAACTGGCGGTCAGCATGGTGCTGCTGACCGGTGCCGGGCTGTTGGTGCGCACGTTGTCCAACCTGCAGTCGGTGGACACTGGGGTGCGTGGGGAGCACGTGCTCACCCTCGACCTCCCGCTCAGCGGACCGCTCGAGGCGGCCGTCATGCACCAACCCGAGAACCTCACCCTGTACACCGGCCTTCGGGACCGCGTCGCGGCACTGCCGGGGGTGGAGGACGTCTCGCTCGCGTCACTCGCGCCGCTGCGCAGCTCGATCGTGTCGTTCGACGTCAAGGCCGAGGGGCGCACCGTCGCGCCTAACGAGCCGACGCCCAATGCGCTGTTCAAGACGGTCGACCCCCACTACTTCACCGCCGCCGGCGTGCCGCTCGTGCGCGGGCGCGCCTTCGCGGCCACCGACGTGCGTGACGGCGCCAAGGTCGTCCTGCTCAATGCGTCGCTGGCTCGGCAGCTGTTCGGCGACCTGGACCCTGTGGGGCGTCGCGTCGCCTGGACCGGCGAGGTCCTCAAGTTCAGCCCGCTCTCGGGCGACTGGCGCACGGTGGTCGGCGTCGTGGGCGACACGCGCGACGAGGGGTTGGAGAATGCGCCGACGCCGTCCATGTACGCGCCGTTCGCCCAGGAGTTCATCTTCGGCGGAACGCTGGTCGTTCGCACCGCGAGCGACCCATCGGCCCTGCAACCGACAATCGTGCGCGCCATCCGTGACGAGTCGCCGGGGCAGCTCATCGAGGGGGTCACCACGCTGGCGCAGATCCGCGACGAGACCGTCGCGCCTCGTCGTCTCAACGCCCTCTTCATCGCCGCGTTCGCTACGCTCGCACTGGTGATCGCCATGGTTGGCATTGCCGGCGTGCTGGCCTTCTCTGTCAGTCGACGGACGGCGGAGATCGGCATCCGCATGAGCCTGGGCGCCGATGCGGCGCGCGTGAAACGCATGGTCCTGGGCGAGGGGGGCGCACTGCTGGCCGGCGGGCTCGTGGTCGGACTCACCAGCGCGCTGCTGGCGGCGCAGCTGTTGCGCGGGCTCCTGTTCGGGGTCGCGCCGCACGATCCGCTCACGCTCGGTGTCGTGGCCGCGCTGCTGGCCGTGGTTGGCCTGCTCGCCTGCTGGCTGCCCGCGGCGCGCGCCGCGCGCGTGGATCCGGCGGTGGCGTTGCGCGCCGAATAGTACGAGAGAGTGCGGTACGCGGAGTCGTGAACTGGCACGGGCGCGCATGTCGCCACGCTCCGTGGTGGTGCGGTTGACGGCGGTGCCGCGGACCTTGCGGCAGAACCACTCGCGGTGAGGATTGCGGAAGGAGCCGTCCCCCGACGGCGCCACGAACGTGTCTGAGCAGCCGAGCGTTCTTCATGGACCGAGTCCCAGTGTTGCGTCGCGCCGGACTCCCGCTGTTTGCAGCGGTCCTGACCGGCGTGTCCATCACGGCCCTTGTCATCGCTCGACAGCTCGCGGCGCACCCCCCGCACGCCGACCTCGTGGCGCTCGGCATCACGATCGACTTGTGGTCGGCGTCCCGCTTGCCTTTTACTTCCTCGTCGTCCGTCCACGCCGGTTATCAGTTGTTGCGCTCGTCCCGGTTGTGGTCGGCGGGGTGCTGGCCGCCTCGCAACTGCTCCCGGTCGACCAGCAAACGGCGTTGCACGCCATTGCACTCCTCCTGATTCCCGTGGAGGTCGGCGTGATCGTCTGGATCGGCTGGCGCGCCCTCCACGCTGTGCGACAATCGCGCAGCGACGCAACCACCGATCCGTTGCAGCGACTCCACTCCATTGCCTTCGACGTCACCCGCAACAGGAGGGCGGCCGCCATCCTCGCCTCCGAGATCGCGGTCTTTTACTACGCCCTCGGCGCCTGGCGAGCATCCCGCAACGCGCCGCCTGGCGCGACTCCATTCACGCACTACCGTCGCGGTGCGCACGCGTCCCTGGTGGGCGGCTTCATTCTCGTCATGGCCGTCGAGGGAATCGCCGTGCATCTCCTCGTCGCGCCATGGAACCCCGTAGTGGCCTGGATCCTGACCATCGGCACCATCTACGGCGCGCTCTGGTTGGTCGCAGACTATCGGGCCACGGTGCTGCGCCCGATCCTGGTGAGCGAGGAGCAGGTGCTCGTTCGGGCTGGATTGCGCTTCACCCTGCGAGTCCCGCGCACTCGCATCGTGTCGGTCGGCCGCGAGAAGCCCGACTTCGGCAAGGAGAGCGTGGATCTCACCTTCCTCAGCGAGCCGACACACTGGGTGGCGCTCGATGAACCCATGGTCGCCGACGGTCCGTATGGAATTCGTCGGCGCGTGCAGGCATTCGGCGTCGAGCCCGACGCTGCGGCAGACTTCGTACGCGAGCTGGCAGCACCGGCCGGCTGAGCCCCGGCCGGCACCACCGGCGTGTGTGTGCGCGCGGCGAAGCCATCCCGCGCCCGAACGAAGCACGGAGACGGAGGGATCGTGCACATCTGGCCACTCCTGATGACGTCGAGCATCCAGCGTTCGCTGGCGTTCTATCGCGACCGACTTGGCTTCACCGTGGTTGGGCGCGACGCCGAGCGCGACGAGGATGTGCGATGGTGCCGGGTAGCGCGTGACGGCGCATCGCTCATGCTGCAGCAGGCCGATGTGGACCAATCGCCAGCAACATCGAGCGACCGTCGGCTCGCCCTGTACATCGTGTGTGACGACGTCGATGCGCTGCACGCCGATTTTTCCGCGCGCGGACTGCAACTGCCCGTTCCCGTGAACGCCTACTATTCCATGCGGCAGCTCGAGGTCCCCGACCCCGATGGCTACGCCGTGTGCTTCGAGACGCCGCTGCAGGGGTGGCAAGGATGAGGAACGCCACGTGACCACACACGAACTGCACGCACGCATTGCGGACGGACGCACCGACCTGGTGTGGGACTTTGTCGCGCAGGGTCACCCCGCCACGTTCGCCACGGGCGACGGGGTGCACCTGATCCAGTGGTGCGCATACTACGGCGACGTCAGCGCGGTGCGCTTCCTGCTCGGCGAAGGCGAAACCCTGTCCGCGCTGGGAGACGACCTCGGGCTCAACGGCGCCGCCTTTCATGGACACTGGCGGCTGTGCGAGTTCCTGTGTGAACAAGGGGCAGACGTCAACACCGCCAACGCGAATACCGGTGAGACGCCGCTGCATTCGGCGTTGTGTACCACCCAGGGCGTGGCGCACGACCTCGTCGTGCGCGTGCTGCTGGCGTTCGGGGCCGATCCGACTCGGGCCACGGTTCCCGGCATCGAGACCGGGGCATTCATGCGTGACTGCCGCACGCGGGGCGAGACGGCGCTGCATCGGGCCGCCGCCTTCGGGTCTGAGCAGGCGATTCAGTTGCTGCTGGCAGCGGGTGCGTCTCGGGACACGCAGGACGCCCATGGTGACACCCCGCTCTCGTGGGCGAGCTGGTACGTGCGGCCCGACGCCATCCTGCGATGCCTGCTGCATGACGGCTACTCCCTGCATCCCGCGCGCGTCCCGATGCGGGAGGCGCTGCTCGGACGACCACACGGTTCGCCCTGACACCGGATCCTGGCGCGCAGCACTACTGGTTTGGCGCCCGGTAGCCCTAAACGTTGTTGCGATGAAAGCTGTTGTGGCGCGAGGCCTTGGGATTTCAGGTCGAGCAGCTGCGAATCAACGGGCACCCGCACCTCCACCGCCTCCGTCACGCCCAGCCAGCTTCAGGCTCGACGGCACCGGCCTGCCGTGACCAGGTCACGACACCGCACGGATCGCCGCGCCGCGAGCTGCGGGCATTCTGCGCGGTCGTGGTCGCGCGGGTTGTCGACTCGTCGCAGCGCGCGGGCAGGATTCGCGGGCGACATCGCACCCGAGCGGCGCGCCGGACAGGCCCAGTGCCAACGCTCTCGACGCCGCTTGCGTAGCGCACAAAAGTATCAAGGCAACGCCGACGGTTGGCGTAAGGATGCTGTTAGGCCGCCGCAACGGCACGCGCTGTGTCGACGCGCGCTGTACTGTATGCACTTGTGCATTCGTTCGATCCGCTCCATGACGGTGCTCACGCAATGTCCTCTCACGTTCCTGCCGGAGAATGCCCATGAGACGATCCCAGTCCCAGCCACCCACGCGTGCCCCACTTGACCAAGTCCGCCCAGCCGGCCCGCGCGGTTGGCGCGGCCGACCGCTGATCGCACTCGGGCTCGCGGTCGCCACCCTCATGGCGTTCGCTGCACCATCCGCGCAGGCGCAACAGGGCTCGGTGAGCGGAACCGTGCAGATCGAGGGAGCTTTGCGACCTCTTAGCGGCGCGCAAGTCACCGTCGAAGGGCAGCCGGGCAAACAGGCCGTCACTGACGCGTCCGGACGCTTCCGCATCGCCGAGTTGTCCGGGGCGACCGTGACCTTGAGTGTGCGGGCTCTTGGTTACCGCCCGAGCACGCAAAGCGTGAGCGTCGGCAGCACCAACATCCGCTTTCTCCTTTCCGAACGTGCCATTGAGCTGAACCAGGTGGTCGTCACCGGCACGGCCGGCGGTGAACAGCTCCGATCGCTCGGGACCTCCGTGGCCAAGGTGAATGTCGCCGACGTCGCGGCGCAGACGGCGGTACCGTCGATGGATGCGCTGCTGAATGGTCGGACGCCCGGTGTGGTGGTACTGCCTGGCACCGGGCAGGTCGGCTCGGGCGCCAACATCCGCATTCGCGGCATCGGCACATTCTCGCTCTCCAGCCAACCCCTGGTCTACGTCGACGGTATCCGGGTCAACAATTCGACCGGGAGCGGCATCTCGGCGCAGGCCTTTGGTTCCGGCGTGATTTCGCGCCTCAACGACTTCGATCCGAACGAGATGGAGAGCATCGAGGTGCTCAAGGGACCGGCCGCGGCGACCCTGTACGGAACCGAGGCGGCCCGCGGCGTGATCAACATCATTACCAAGCGGGGGGCAGCTGGCGGCACCAAGTACGCCTTCCAGGTACAGGGCGGCAACAACTGGTTCCAGAAGTCCGAGTCACGCATTCCCACCAACTACTGCATCCAGCTGTCGTCGACGGAGTGCACCAACTCGAACGCAACACCCGGGACCATTCTCTCGCTCAACGCGGCGCAGCAAGAGATCGATCGTGGAAAGCCGCTCTTCCGCAACGGTGACGTCCGTAACTACTCGGGCAACGTCAGCGGCGGCACGGCGCTGTTTCGTTTCTTCGCCAGCGGCGAGATGCAGAACGCCGAGGGGGCCGAGCGCTCCAACAGCCGGCGACAGACCGCCGTGCGTTCCAACCTGAACATCACGCCGAATTCCAAGGTCGACATCGCCACCAGCATGGGGTACGTGAACAGCCACACGCAACTCAGTTGCGAAGGCGGCTGTGGCGGCATCATGTGGGAGTCGATGTACTCGAACCCGGCCAACCTGCCGCAGTTCTGCGGCGGCGATGTCGGCTGCACGTACGTCCGCGGTTTCCAGAGCACGCCTCCCGAGGCGTACGATCCCTTCAGCATCGCGCAGGGACTGAACCGCCTCACGGCGAGCACCACGGTGCAGTTCCGTCCGTTCACCTGGATGTCGCACCGTCTCGCCATCGGGACCGACCTCAGTTTCGAGGACAATCCCGAGGACCTGCGCTACATGACGAACGACACCATCGCCTACTTCTGGGGCGCGAACGCACAAGGCTACCGCTATCACAACCAGCATCAGGTAACCTTCAACACGTACGATTACAGCGGCAGCGTGAACCTCACGCCCACGAGCAACCTGACGTCCAAGACGTCGTTCGGCGTGCAGTACTACACCAAGCAGGAGCAGTACCTCCAGGGTGAGGGGGACTACTTCCCGGCGCCGGGACTCGCCACGATCGCCTCGGCGGGCCAGAAGGTCGGCCTGCAGGACGGGTGGTCGGGCAACAACACGTTAGGCTACTACGCGCAGCAGCAGGTCGGGTGGAAGGACCGGCTGTTCCTGACCGGTGCGGCCCGCGTGGACAACAACAGCTCGTTCGGCAAGGACGTCTCGTGGGTGGTCTATCCCAAGGCCAGCGTGTCGTATGTCGCCAGCGAAGAACCCTGGGTCAGCACGCGCCTGCCATCGTTCGTCAACAGCCTGCGCCTCCGGGCCGCGTTCGGCGCCTCCGGGCAGCAGCCGGCGCTCAACACGGCGCTGCAGACGCTGAGCCCCGCCGCCGGGCCGAACGGGCAGGGCATCCTGACGCCGAACTCCCTGGGTAACCTGAACCTCAAGCCGGAGCGGGTCGAAGGCCTCGAACTTGGGTTCGAGACCGGGATGCTCAACGACCGGGTTGGCGTTGACTTCACGTACTATCACGATCGGTCCCGCGATGCAATCCTGTCGCGCGGCGTCGCGCCGAGCAGCGGCTTCGGGTCGAACAACCAGTTCTTCAACGCCGGACAGATCACCAAGCAGGGCATCGAGCTCGGGATCAAGACGCAGATCATCAGTGAGCGCGACTACGCCTGGGACCTGAACTTCACGATCGGCACGCACTCGTCGAAGATCGACCAGTTGAACGGTCGCGATACCACCATCGACAACGGGTCGTACTCGCACCGCATCGGCTACGCCCCCTTCGACTGGTTCTCCTACAAGGTGCTGAGCGCCACGTACGATCCGACCACGCGCCGCGCGATCAATCCGATGTGCGACGATGGCAAGGGACAGCCGATGGCATGCTTGAACGCCAACGGCGGGGTGCAGGCGCCCAAGGTCTACCTCGGCCACTCCATCCCGACCGCTGAAGGATCGTTCACGACTACGTTCCGCTTCCTGCGAAACTTCAGCGCGTACGCCATGATGGATTACGCGACCGGCTACAAGCGGCTCGACAATAACCTCCGCATCCGGTGCCAGATCTTCCACACGTGCCTGGACTACCTCGAGCCGGAACGGGGAGACCCGCGCGTCCTGGCCCAGATGCAGTCCAACGGGACGCTGCGCGACTTCGTGATCAACGACTCGCGCTACGTGAAGTTGCGTGAGGTATCGCTGTCGTACGACGCACCGTCGACCCTGGTCGCGCGGGCCGGGGCGAAGAGCGGAGGGTTCACGGTCTCGGCCCGCAACATGGCCATGTGGACGCCGTATACGGGCCTCGATCCGGAGAGCCAGTTCGTCTCGGGCTCGCCCGTCAACGTGGACCAGGCGCACGTGCCACAGCTTGCCTCGGTCATCCTCACCCTCCGTCTGACCTACTGACCCGGCTCGACACACGCATAACAACGGACACATGCCCACCATGACATCCATACAGGGACACACACCCGCCGCAGGCGTCGCCTCGAGGAACCGGGCGAACCCGGTCAGACGAGCAACCCTGGCACTCCTGGTCGCCGTCAGCGTCGCGGCCGCGTGCAATTCGAGCGACCTGCTCGACGTGGAAACCCCGGCCAACGTGCCGGTCGGCCTCCTCGACGATCCCACCAACGCGGGGCTAATGGTCAATAGCGCCGTGGGTGACTTCGAGTGCGCCCTCGGCGCCACCATTGCGGTGCAGGGGATCATCAGCGATGAACTCGCCGATGCCCAACTCGGCGCGGCCGCGTGGCCGTACGACCGGCGCGACGCGAACACCCAAACCAATGGGTCCTACGGCACCGTCGGGTGCGCAGGCAACCAGACGCCCGGGATCTACAATCCGCTCTCAACCGCGCGGTGGGCGGCCGACCACGCCGTCACAAACCTTGGCGCGTGGACTGACGCGCAGGTGTCGGGACGACAGGCGCTCCTGGCCAAGGCAAGCCTCTACGCCGGTTTCAGCTACTCCCTCATCGGCATGTCGATGTGCTCGGCCGCCTTCGACCTCGGCCCGGAGGTGCAGCAAGCGGCGATCTTTCCGCTCGCCGAGGCACGCTTCACCGCAGCGATTGCGGCGGCACAGGGTGCGCAGTCGGCGGCGCTGTTGAACGCCGCCTACGCCGGTCGCGCTCGCGTGCGCCTGTTCCAGGGAAACAAGGCGGGTGCCGCGACCGACGCCGCGCTCGTGCCCGCCGGCTTCGTGTTCGCGGCCGCCAACGACGCCACCGACAACCGGATCTACAACCGGATCTTCACCATTACCGCGCAGTTCGGCTTCTACACCGTAGAGGGAAGCTCGCGTGACCTGCGCACAGAGCGAGGGGAAGTGGACCCTCGCTCCGCCTCGACCGCGACCAACACGCGTCCAGCCGACGCGCGTTCGACGATCTGGGTTCCGAACAAGTACGCCTCGGGGTATGCCGCCCCGACTCGGATTGTCAGCTACGACGAGGCACGCCTCATTCTCGCCGAGGCGCAGGGTGGCCAGTCGGCAGTCACCATCATCAATGCCCTGCGTTCGGCCGCCGGTTTGCTCCCGTATACCGGCGCGACGGATGCCGCCTCGATCCAGAGCCTGATCATCGACGAACGGCGGCGTGTCCTCTTCCTCGAGGGGTTCCGCAACTACGACATGCAGCGCTTCAACGTGCCCTTCAGTCCGGCGGTTGGGGAGCCATACCCGATCAAGGGAGGAACGTATGGCAATACGCGCTGCCTCCCGCTGCCCGACGTGGAACGCTTCAACAACCCGAGCATCGGCTGAAGTCGGACTACGCTGACCGTTGGACCGTCGCCCCCGGTGCACGCGTGTGCACCGGGGGCGATTTGGGCGTGCGACGACCACCGGCAAGAAGTCGGGACGAGAATCGGGACGAGAATCGGGACGAGAATCGGGACGAGAATCGGGACGAGAATCGGGACGAGAATCGGGACGGAGACGGCAGGTGACTCACGCCGTCGCCTGCAAGCACGACCGGCTACCGAAAGCCGATCGCCTGCCAGATGTCGCGAGTGCGATACAGCATACCGCCCTTCATCACCAGCTCAACGCGCCTGATGTTCGATATGCGGTCGAGCGGGTTGCCGTCGAGCACGATCAAGTCGGCGAGCTTCCCGACTTCCACGGTGCCGAGCGAATCGGCCATCCCCATCGCACGAGCGCCGACCACCGTCGCGGCCTGGATCGCCTGCATCGGCGTCATGCCGAACTGCGTAAAGAGTTCGACCTCGCGATAGACGCTGAAACCCGGGACCCCTTCGTCGGTGCCGGCGACGATCGGGATCCCCGCCTCGTGCACGGCGCGCAGGATGGCGAGCGTGCGGGCGAAGCGCTGGTGGGCGGTCTCGGGATCTATGGTCGACACCCCCATCGCGTTGATGCGCTGCGCCAGGACGGGCGGCAGGTGCGCCACCCCCGGCTGAAAATTGGACACGGGCTCCTGCGTGGAGTGCGAGAGCAGTTCGCCCCACGAGACGGTCGGGTCGAGCACGGTGCCGCGTGCACGCAGGTGGGCGATCTGGGCGCGCACGCTGTCGCTGTCGGCATCGCCTCGAATGGACAGGTGGGCGATGTGGTCCATGCCGGCATCGACCGCGGCCGTCAGCGAGAGCGCGGTGGGGACATGGCCGGTGACGCTCATCCCCAGCCGGTGCGCCTCGTCGATCGTGGCGGCTATCACCTCGGGAGTGAGCAGCGAGTAGAGCTTCATCTGAACGAAGC
Source organism: Gemmatimonadota bacterium (assembly GCA_016704465.1). Lineage (GTDB taxonomy): Bacteria > Gemmatimonadota > Gemmatimonadetes > Gemmatimonadales > Gemmatimonadaceae > SCN-70-22. The sequence goes on from JADJAD010000001.1 coordinate 1,066,754, forward strand.
CGAGCGCATGAAATCGACGCACCACAACGCGGGCTTCCTCGGGGGTCGCGGCATTCTCGGCGCCGAAGGCGTTGGGGCCACCGCCATCTATCAGTCCCGCCAGCAGCATGCGTGGGCCGAGCCCTCGTCCCGAGTCGACCGCGGCGCGGAAGGGGACGATGAAGTCCGTGAGGTTCCCCATGTCGCGCACCGTGGTCACCCCGGCCGCCAGGTACACGGGGGCCCACTCCATCTGCATCATGTGCGTGTGCATGTCCCACAGCCCGGGGACGATCGTGCGGCCTCGTACATCCACGCGTTGCGCGTTCGGCGGAACCACCACGCTCCCGGCGGGGCCAGCGGCGCGGATGCGCCCCCCCGAAACGACGACAACCGCGTCAGGGATCGGTGTACCGCCAGCACCGTCGATCAGCGTGGCGCCGACGAGGGCTACGTCGCCCGAGGCGACCGGTCGAATCGGCTTCGACAAGTTTGCCAACTCGCCCAGGCGATCGCGCGTGGCGCTGGCCCGAAGGCGTGGAAGCAACGCCTCCAGCTCCATCCGGACGCCCTCGAGGGTCAGCCCTCCTCCGCCTGCCGTCGTGAAGGCGGCGAGCCGTCCCTGCACATCGAGCCAGACTGACTCCCAGCCCCAGACGACGCCGTTCACGGCGTAGCGCTCGAGCACCATGATGCTTCCGGCCACCTGCACCGTGTCTCGGCCGCGCCAGGCGACGTTCACCTCGTTCGTCGGACCTCCGGGAACCACCGCGAGCGAGGCCGGCTTGCCGCGCGCCAGCCAGTGCTGCACGAGCGCGAGGTGTTGGGTCATCGGAGTCGCACCGGCAATGGCCGCGACGCCAGGCCGAACCGGCACCGTGTCGTTGCGCCCGCGGTAGTCGACGATCGCCGAGCGGCCGCGAATCGCGACGTGGGCCTCGCGTACTTCCGACGTGTCCGACACGCGGGTGATCGCGAGTTGTCTGGCTGACCAGTCCCCGGCGATCGTCATGTCGGCGCGCAGGCGCGTGCGGCGCCCGCGGTCCGTGTAGTCGAGACGGGACGTCAGCGTGCGTTGTCCGCCATCGCCAGCGAGCATTTCCCACGCCTCGTGGCCGACGGCATAGCCCATGTAGTAGACGCGCAGCGTGTCGGACATGGCCTGGCGCCCGCTACGCGAGCCAGTCGGTGCCTGCGCCGTTGTCGAATTCGCGGAGAGTCCAACCGCAAGAAGCGGGAGGGCGACGACGGTGACCGTCAGTACGAGACGCTTCAGCGCCCGTCGCGGGTGGATGGACGCCGCTTGTATGGTGGGCATGGCGGAAAGATAGGTTTCGCCTCGCCCGCTTCTTGCGCGGACCGCGGGCGCCGCCTCGTTTGGCGCCTCGCCGGGACCGAGGACGACGGACAATCGGAGGCGACGAGGACGCGGGCCCCGCCGGGGGGGGGCGCCCGGCCGGGGGGCCGGCGCGCCCGGGGGGGCCGCGCCGCCGCCCGGGGGCCGGGGGGCGGCGGGGGGGGGAAGGCGGCTGACCGCGCCAATGTATCATCACGCCGTGCCGGGGGGACGAAGGACGAGGTCATCAGCGCGCGCCCTCCCTCTCAGTCCGCCCGTAACGCCTCAATCGGATTGATGCGCGACGCTCGCCACGCGGGGAACAGGCACGCCGCGCATGCCGCGAGCACGAACACCATCGCCGCACCGGCCACGATGCGCGGCTCACCGGGCGCCACATCGTACAGCATCGCGCGCAGGACGCCCGAGAATGCCACCGCGAGAACGGCGCCGGCCACCGTACCCGCCACCGGCCATGCCAAGCCGTCGCGCATCACCAGACGGATGACGCCGCCGGTGGTCGCCCCGTGCGCAAGGCGAATCGCCACGTCCCGCGACTTCTGGGCAGTGGCGTGCGACACCACCGCCCAGATCCCGCACGTCGCCAGCAGCATCCCCAGCAGCGCCAGCGCCCCGGTTCCCCGTGCCGCGCTGCGCGGGGCCGAGCGCGACGAGGTCAGGATCTCGTCCAACGGACGCACGTTGCGCAGCGGAAGGTCGGGTGCGACGCGGTGCACCGCGTCGGTGATACCGCGCACCATGGCGCGCGGCTCGCCGGCCACCCGCACGAAGTAGACACGCCATCCATACGTGAATTGCGCGTACGGCGTGTAGAAGCTCGCCGTCGTGCGCTCGCCGATCGGCGAGTCATACTTCACATCGCCCACGATGCCGACAACCTCGGCGCTGCTGTCGGGCGAGCTGAGCGAACTCCCGTCGAACCAGATGCGACGCCCGATCGCTTCGCCTGCCGGGAAGTACTGGCGCGCGGCCGATTCGCTGATCACCGCCACGCGCGGCGCGTCGGCGCGGTCGGCAACCGTGAGCGAGCGCCCGGCGCGCACGGGGATGCCTAACGTCTCGAAGTGGTCCGGCCCCACATAGTGTCGCCACACGATCGGCGCCCCCGTCACGGGATCGTCGGGGCGCCCCACAACCGTGAGCGGTGCGCTCGCGCTCCCTGCGAGCGGCGCGCCACCGTCCACGCTGGCGGCGATCACCCCGGGAACCACACGCACCGATTCGAGCACCCCATCGATGAACCGTGGTGCTGCATCGGGAGGGACGCGACTCTCCGGGGGATGCAGCTCGAACGTGAGCACGTGGGTGGGCTCCACTCCCACGTCCACACGTTGTAGCCGGCGGTAGCTCTCCAGCAGCTGCCCGGCTGCCACGACGAGGACCATTGCCAGGGCGCTCTCGATCGCGAGGATCGCGGCCGCCACCCCGGGCCGGCGCAGCGACACGCCGCTCGCCGCCGAACCGTGTGCGCCGTCGTGCAGGTGGTCGAGCGCGGCGTGTCGCACCGCGTACCACGCCGGGATCGTCGTTGCCGCGATCAGCGCAAGCAGCGAGGCAACCAGCCACCACATCACCACGCTCCAGCCGAGTGTCACCGCAGAGAACGTCGCAAACGTGCCACGCCCGACCGACGCCAGCGGATCGATGGGGCCAGCGATGCGGAACCAGGCTGCCACAACAGCGAGCGCCAGCGCCGCCGCGACCGTGACGAGCACGGCACCATCTCGCGCGTTCGCCCGCCACACCCGTGCGTGCGGTGCGCCGATGGCGATCGTCACCGCCGTCTCACGGCGCCGGGCCACCACACGCCCCAGCAGGAGGGCGACGAGGTTGGCGAGCGTGAGCAGGTAGAGCAGCGCGCTCCCGGCCAGGGCCAGCGTGGCGGCTCGGCTCCCGTCTGATCGCACGCGCGCCGCGTTCAGCGGCTTTGCCAGCCCCGAGACGGACCCGTCCACCGGGGCATCATCCGACGGGGATGCGCGCTGGGCTGCGACGGCCAGGGCGCGAATCTCTGCCTGCACCTCGTCCAGCGACCGCCCGGGAACGCGGCGTGCGAGCAGGGTGATGAAGTCCTGATCGGTCGTCAGGTACTCCGGATAGGTCAGGACGGGCGCCATCGCCGTCGGCAGCCAGACGTCGGCGCCGCCGGACAGCCCGCGAAACGAGGGGGGCATCACCCCGATGATGGCGACGGGCTGCGCGTTGAGCCGGATCGTCCCCCCGACCACCGCCGAGTCTCCCAGTAGTTGGCGGCGTGACTGGAACGCCGCCGAGACGAGCGCCACCGCGCGCGGTGTCCCTGGAATATCCTCGTCAGCCGCAAAGCCGCGTCCAGCCACTGGCGCCACGCCCAGCAGGGCGAAGTACTCCGCCGAGACAAACTCGCCCGCGATCACCTCCGGCTCGTCGCGTCCCGTGAGGGTGAGCGACGTGGTCGTGTAGGCGGTCACGCGGTCGACCGTCGTCGCGTGTTCGCGCACGTACTGCAGGCGTGGGAACGACCAGCGTACCTCGGGGCGCATCTCGCGCGCGCTGGTGTAGCTCGTGTGCAGGACGAGCGCCTCGCGTGCGTTCGGGAATGGGAGCGCTCGCCAGCGCGCCGCATCGAGGACGGCGAAGCCAAAGGTCAGCAGGGCGATACCGATGGCCCCCATGAGGACCCCGGCGGCACTGGAGACGGGGTGGCGGCTGAGGGAGCGGAGGAGGGCGCGCATGACGCTATGATGCCGGTGGAGGCCCGCGCGTGTAAGTCCTCCGCTTCGCAAACGTCAGAGTCGCGCGGGGGGTCCCGGGGGAAACAGGGCCGCCGGGGGCCACCCGCCGCGGGGCTGGTTTTTGCTCGGGGGGGGCGGGGGGCGGCGCCCCACCACCAAACACGCCGCCCGCGCCCGCGGTGGCCGCCCCCCCCCGCCCGCCCGTCGGGGGGGTTCATTTGGGGGCGCCGGCGGGGGCGGGGGGGCGGGGCCCGGCCGGCGCTTGCGCGGTTGGTGGTTGTGCGGCGCCCCCCGCCGCCCCCCCGCCGCCGACCAGACCCACTCTTCGGGGGGGGGGGCGCGGGGCCCGGCCGGGTTGCGGCCCGGGGCGCGGGGGGGTCGGCGGGTCGCCGGGGCGCCGGGTGGCGCCCGCGGCCGCGCGGGGGCGCGCCGCCCCGGGGGGGCCCCGGGCGGCGCGGCCCCGCCGGGCCCCCCCGCCGGGGGGCCGCTTTGGGGGGCCGGCCGGGGGCCGCGCTGGCGGTTGCTGTGTGCTTTTTGGCGCCTGGGGTTCTGTTCCTCCCCCGGCGGCGGTGGCCCGCCGCCGGCCGCCCGGGGGCGGGCCTGCCGCGTTGTGCCTTTTTTGGTTTGGGCTTGCGCGCCCGGGCCGCCCGGCCGCCGGGGGTTGGTCTGGCCGGGCCGGGCGCCCGTCTGGGCGCGCCGGGGCGGGCCCGGCTGTTTGTTTTTGGTTTGCCGGCGCGGGGGGCGGCCGGCGGCCGCGGTTTGGGTCTGGGGCGGGGGGGGGGGCGGGGGGGGGGGGGGGGGGGGGGGGGGGGGGGGGGGGCGGGGGGGGGGGGGGGGGGGGGGGGGGGGGGGGGGGGGGGGGGGGGGGGGGGGGGGCTGGGGGGGGGGGGGGGGGGGGGGGGGGGGGTGGGGGTGGGGGGGGGGCCTCGCCGCCCCTCGGGGCTTCGCCGTTCAGTCGCTCCGCAGCACCTCCCCGGGCTGCGTCTGCGCTGCGCGCCGCGCTGGCACCACGCTCGCCAGCAGGGCAACCAACGACACGGTCAGGACCGACGCGGCGAACGTGAGCGGGTCGGTCGGCGTGACGCCTTCCAGCAACCCCGTCATCAGCCGCGTCGCAGCCAGCGCCGCCAGCACACCGACCGCGACACCCGCCCCCACCTGCCGCACGCCGCTCTGCAGCGCCAGTCCCGCCAGCTGCGCCGGGCGTGCGCCTAGCGCGGCGCGCACGCCGAATTCGTGCTCGCGCATCATCACCACCTGCGCGACGACGCCGTAGATCCCGATCGCTGCCAGCGCGAGCGCCATCGCCCCGAAGATCTCCAACACCTGCATCGCAAACCGCGGCGCCGCAATCGCGCTGCGCACCACGTCGTCGAGCGTGCGGACCTCGGAAACGGGGAGTCGCGAATCGGCTTCGCGGATCAGGCGCCGGACCGGGGCGATCAGTGCGCGCGGAGCGCCGTCGGTACGCACCACCAGGTGCATGGTACGCATCGGGTTGCCCGGTGCGCGCGTGAAGTGGGCGACCGTGGCGTAGAACTGCGCCTTCACCTCCCGGGTAAGTCCGTTGTGCTGCACGTCATCGACCACGCCGACGATCGTGTACGCGAGCGAGTCCGGTGCCCCTCCCCCGATCCGCACGCGCACGCCGAGCGGAGTCCTCCCCGCCAGGTACAACTCCGTGAATTTCCGGTTGACCACCATCGCCAGCGGCGCATCCATGCCGTCGCGCACGTCCAGAAGGCGCCCGTCCACCAGTCGCAGCCCCAGTGCCTCGAAGTAGCCCGGCGTGACCACTTGCCAGTCCGCCGGTGTGCCCCGCCCCGCCGGCGGCGTGTATCCCTCGACGCGCAGCCCCCAGTCCCCCATCTCCGAGGCCAGCGGCAGCAGCCGTACCGCCCCCACTGCCTCCACGTTGGGAAGCGCAGCCACGTCGCGCTGCAGGTTGTCCCAGAACGACACGACCTGCGCCGGCTCCCCGTACCAGACGGACGGCGTCGAAAGTTGCATGGCCAGCACGCCGCGCGACGTGAATCCGGGGTCGATCGACAGCAACGTCCGTACACTGCGCACCATCAACCCTGCCCCAACGACCAGCAGCACCGCGAGGGAAACCTCGGCACTTACCAGTGCGTGCCGCCAGCGCACGCGCCCCGCCCCCGCCGTGGCACCACGCGCCCCCTCCTTGAGTTCATCGGCCGGTGTCACCGGCGTGGCCTGCAGCACCGGCAAGCCCCCGGTGAGCACTGCGGCCACCATCGCGGCGGTGAGCGCGTAGAGAAAGAGCCACGGATCCACCGACAACTCGGAGACGCGCGGAAGGGAGCTGGGCGCGCCACGCCGCACCATCACCAGCCCACCCCACGCCACCAGGCCCCCGCCCACCGCACCGAGCAGGGCGAGCAGTCCGCTCTCGGCGAGCAGCAGGCGCGTGAGGCGGGCGTGGCCCGAGCCTAACGCGACCCGGATCGCCAGCTCGCGCCGCCGCCGCTCGCCGCGCACAAGCAGGAGCCCCGCCACGTTTGCGCAGGCAATGAGCAGCACCAGCGCGGTGGCGCCGAACAGCACGGAGAGCACCGTGCTGATGCCGCCCGTGACCTGGGCCTGCACCGGGACCGCGAAGGCGCGAAAGTCGGACTGGTAGACGTTCGCCTGCACCAGCGCCTCGACCTTCCGGGCAAGCTGGACGTTCGCCGTCGCTACCGTTGCCCCGGGGGCGAGGCGCGCCACCGCATAAAAGCCGTGATTCCCGCCCCCCCGCCGAAACTCCGGACCCGGCACGGCCCCCTCGCTGGGCGCGTCGGTCGCCAGCGGAAGGTAGATCCCGGTCGCCTCGGCCGCAGTAAAGTCGAGGGGAAGCTTGAAGCCCGCCGGCATCACTCCCACCACCGGCACCGCCTCCCCGTTCACCTGGATCGATCGACCCACCAGCGACGGGTCGGCACCATAGCGCCGCTGCCAGACCTCGTGCCCGATAACCACCGCTCCCGGCCCGTTCGGCCGATCCTCCTCCTCGCTGAAGCCGCGGCCGACGATGGGCGACACGCCGAGAACCTGAAAGACGCTCCGATCCACCCGCGCGGCACGCACGCGTTCGGATTGGTCACCGTCGGTGAGGTCCGCTGCGCCATCGCCATACAGCGCGACGTCGTCGAAGGCGGGGATCTCCGCCTTCCACGCCTCATACTCGTCGTACGACAGCCACGTCTGGTCGAACCCCTCCCACGCGCTCCACAGCACGGCAACGTTCTCTGCCTGCTTGTAGGGGAGCGGTGCCAGCAAGACCCCTTTCACCACACCGAACAGCGTCGTGGTCGCACCGATGCCGAACGCGAGGGTGAGGACGACGAGGGTGGCAAAGGCCGGTTGACCTCGCAGCGCGCGCCAGGCGAGGCGCAGGTCCTGCATGGTGTCTCGGAGTAGTCGAGTCATGCGGGATTGGACCACGCAGCGTCGCCGATGGTTTGCGCTCTACGGCAGTCGACTCCGCCCCCAGAATCCCTCGGGCGTCGCCAGCAGACGCTCCAACCCCGTGCGCCGGATGGCCGCCTCGGCCTCCCGCTGCGCCATCTCGAGGACCTGATCCTCGTTGACCGTTTGCACCTGGCGGTCCCGCATGAGCACTCGGCCGTTCACGAGTACCGTGCTCACGTCGTTGCCGTTCGCGAATTAGGCCACGCGGTACAGCGGCATGTTCATCGGCACCATGTGCGGGCGCCAGGCATCCACGAGGATCACGTCGGCCTTCTTCCCCGCTTCCAGCGACCCGATCTCCCGCTCCAGCCCCAGCGCCCGGGCCGCGTCGATCGTCACCATCTCCAGCACCTTTCCCGCCGGTAGCACCTTGCTGTCGCGGGCGTGGAACCGATGGTAGCGCATGGCCTGGAACATGTGGCGGAACATGTCGTAGCTGCGGTCGGGCGCCACGCCGTCGGAGCCGAGCATGACCGTCGCCCCGGCGTCGAGCAGTTCGGTGAGGGTGAAGCGTTCGCGCATGGCCGCGTTGGCGCTGGGGTTGTGGACGATCTTGGTCCCGGTGCGCGCCACGATCGCGATCTCCTCGTCCGTCATCCCGGTGGCGTGCGAGAGCAACGCATCGGGGCCAAGGATGTCGAGCACCTCGTGCGCAAAGGTGATCGAGCCGCGCGAGTGGCCATCCTGGGTGAAGAGCAGCCCATACCGCTTCGACAGCTCCCGCGTGGCACGCGCCTGCGCGATCAGCTCGGCGAGCGCCGAAGGGGTGAGCGGCGTCGTTTCCGGGTGATGGGTCGGATAGGCCATCGCCAGGTGCAGCCGACCATCACCAGCCCCGTTCCACTTCTTGATCAGCGCCTCCGACACCTCCAGCTGCCGCTCGAACGAAACGAACTCCATGCGGGAGGAGTCGCCGTCCCACTGCGCGTATGTCTTGGGAAATGGCGCGCGACGCGGCCCCACCGCCAGGAAGAAGCGCAGCCCGACGGTGTCGAGGGCGGCGAGGTACGCGTCGCCGTAGGCGGGATCGTCCGTCCGCATCACCATGTCACCACCGCCCAGGAACGAGACAGCAGTCGTCACGCCGAAGCGCACACGCTCCACCCCGGTCAACAGCGCATCGGCCCGCCAGAAGTCCACGGTCGAGCCCGTGGAATAAATCGCCTCGGTGGCCGGATACCAGTCGTCGGTGTCCATGCCTAACGACTTGACCAGCCCGTGCCCGGCGTGGCCATGTCCGTCGATGAGCCCCGGCATGACGATCTTGCGTCGCGCGTCGATCGTCTCCCGCGCCGCGAAACGGGCCGTCAGTTCGTCGGTAGGGCCGACGGCGACGATGCGATCGCCACTGATGGCGACCGCACCGCCGTCGAGTACGCGGCGCGCAGAGTCCATCGTGATGACCGTGCCGCCGGTGATCAGGATGTCCACCGGTTCGCGCATGCGCCGCTCACTGCCGCTGCAGGCAAGTACGCCGCAGGCAAGTGACGCAACGGCGGCGAAGGAGGCGACGAGGCGTCGGTTCATGGAGTCTCTGCCTGGCGCGAGTGTAAGGGGGCGACGGACACCGTCGATCGTCGTTCCCACGTCCGCCGCTCCGGCGACGGCTCGGCTGGCCGTCACGATCGCGCGAGGAGGAGAACACGAACTGCACCCAGATCATCGCAGTGGGCGCGGCAGAGCGCCAGCCGACCGGACAGGTAACGAGTTGGGGGCTTGGTCAGATCCCCTCGCCTCCGATGGTCTCGTTGAGTATCGTAGGCCGCGCGCAACGCGCGTCCCTCACCCACGTGCCGCACCACGAACACCTGTTCGTCGCACCTCTGCTCACATCTCCCCCGAGCCCTTCGTGCCCCTGTCTCGACGCGATGCACTCCGCACGCTGAGCGCGCTGTTCGCGGTGCCGCTGGTCCGCTGGCCGGCACGCCTGGCCGATCCACTTGCTGGTACCATCCTTGAGTACCAGGCCGGACGCGCCCGTGGCGACTGGACTGCCGCCGAGGTCGTCGCGCAGGCGCTCGGGCGCAGCCGCGAATGGAACGCCGTCCTGCACTCGACCGATCTCCTGTCCGATACGGCGCTGGCCGAGGCTCGCGCCTCCGACGATCGTGCACGCGCCGGTCAGCTCCGCGGCCCGCTCGACGGTGTGCCGCTCTTCGGCAAGTCGATCTACGACATGCGCGGCCTGCCGACCACCTCGTCGAGCGCCGAGTGGGCGAGGCTCTTTCCCGACGCAGTACGCGACGACGCGCTCGAAATCGCTCGCATGCGGGCGGCCGGGGCCATCGTGCTCGGCAAGACAGTGGCCGACGACTTCGCCTACCGGGGAAACGGTACCAGCTCGCTCTCCGGCCAGGTGCGCAATCCGTACGACCCGAGCGGTGTGAAGACGCCGGGTGGCTCGAGTGCCGGCTCCGCGGTCTCGGTCGCCTGCGGCATCGCCTTCGCCGCGCTCGGCACCGACGATGGAGGGTCCAACCGAATCCCGGCGCAGTTCACCGGTGTGGTGGGAATGAAGCCGACCTTCGGGCTGGTCCCTCGTACCGGGGTGATCCCCACCTGGCCGTATCTCGATACCCATGGCCCGCTCGCCCGCACGGTGGCCGACGCAGCGCTGCTGCTCGACGCGATCGCCGGCCCGGATCCATCCGATGGTTTGGCCCTGACCGCGCCGTACTCCCGCGGCGCGCTCGGCTCCCTGCGCGACGACGCGCTCAGCGGCGCCCGCCTCGGCCTGGTCGAGGCGCACGTGCCGCGCGCGCAGATGTCCCCTGAATCGCTGACTGTGTTCGACCGCGCGCTGGCCGAGCTCGTCACCGGCGGGGCCATCGTCGAGCGTTGCATGCCGACCGTGACCCTCGAGTCGTATCGCCGCCTGTTCGCCGAGGCGGCGACGGCTCGTGGCGACGTCGCGCCTGACTCCAGGTCGCCGTCAGCGACCGCGAACGCCCTGCTGCGCTACTTCGAGCGACACGGAGGCGATGCACAGCGCGCCGTGGCCCGCGGGCTCGCGTCCTACCAGCACTTCTACGACGTACTGCCTACCGAGTGGGAAGCGATGTCGCGGATCGTGACGCTCCCGTATGAGCGCGATCCAGCCGGCCTGTCGTTTGCGCGATCGCGCGTTGAGGTGGTGGCGCAGCTGGCGGAGACGTTTCGTGCTGAGCGGCTGGATGCGATGATCTATCCCACCATGCCCTTCCCGGCCCCGCGCGCCGTGGATCCATGGCCCGACATCCGCACCGCACTCGGCTACGGCAACTGGCTGGGGCTCCCCGAAGTCTCGGTCCCGAGCGGACTGGGGAGCAACGGCGTGCCCGCCGGCAACATCTCATTTGTTGGCCTGCCGGGGAGTGACGCGCGGCTGCTGGCGCTGGCGCATTCGTACGAGCAGCGATCGAAACGCTTCGTGGCGCCCCCGGTTCCGGTTCGCGGCTGACGAGGCGCCCGCTCGGCAGGTCTCACGCCGAGCGCAGCGCCTCCAGCGGATCGGCGCGCCAGGCGCGACGTGCGGGAATCCAGCTTGCCACCAGCGACACGACCACGACCACCGCGGCGACCAACGCATACACGACGGGATCGGTCGTCGTGGTGCCATGCAGCAGCGTGGCCACGGGGCGTAGCGCGAAGGTGGCGATGACGAGCCCCAGCGCTGTCCCGGCGATGCTGACCACCAGTCCCTCGCGCAGCACCATGGCGGCGATGCGCCCGCGCGTGGCGCCGAGCGCCCCGCGAATGCCGATCTCTCGCGCCCGCACGCTCACCGCGTAGGCCAGTACGCCGTGAATGCCCAGCAGGGCGAGGAAGAAGCCGACCGCCGCAAAGGCGAGGATCTGCGTGACGTTGGTGCGCACCCCCTGCAGCTGGTCGGCCACCTGGTCGGCGAAGAGGGTCGCGAAGACGGGGCGATCGGGTACCTCGCGCGCCAGCAGCTCGCGCACGGGGCGCAGGAGCGACGCCGGCGCGGCGCGGCCGCGGACGAGAAAGGTCGGGAAGGCGCTATGTGCCTGCAGCCAGGGCCGGTACAGCTCGGCCCCCTCGTCCGCCAGCAGCACGTTTGGCCGCGCGGCACGATTGTCATGCACGACGCCAACGACGGACAGCGCCACGGCCAGCCCGGGGGCGGTATCGACCCGCACCACCTTGCCGATGGGGTCCTCGCCTGGCCACCAGCGACGCGCCGCCCACTCGTTCACCATCGCCACCGGGATGCCGGCAGCGCGGTCGTCGTCCGTGAAGGCGCGCCCGCGAACAACCGACACGCCCAGCGCCTGGAAGTAGCCGGAGGTGACGGCAATCGCGGTGGTCGGAGCGTCGGCCGCCGGGAGCGGCGCCGCCGCGCCATCCAGCGTGAGCGACGGCGGTGAGCCGCGCGGCCCGAGCGGGACATTGGCACGCACCGCACCGGCGGCGACCTCGGGCAGGGCCTGCAGCTGCCGCAGGATGCGGTCGGTCACCGGCAGGTACGTCTGCGGGACGCGCCACGGATGCGGGTAGCTCGGCGATCCCTGCAGCACGCTGTTTGCCGAGAAGCCGAGCTCGATGTGCGAGAGGTGACGCAGCGACTTGACCATCAGCGCGCCGCCAGTGAGCAGGATCGTCGCACTCGCCACCTGCGCGACCACGAATCCCTGCTGCAGGCGCCGCCCCCACCGCGATTCGTTCGTCGAAGCGGCGGCATCGCGCAGCAGGCGTTGTGCGTCGAGGCGTGACACGAGGCGCGCGGGCAAGAGGCTGAGCAGCCCACCCATGACCAGCGCGATGGCGACGGCGAAGGCGATGACCCGTCCATCGAGTCGATACTCCATCCCCACGGGGCGGAGTGAATCGAGGACCGACGCGGCCTGCAGGACGCGCAGCGACGCCGCGGCCAGGCTCACACCGATCGCACCGCCAACCAGGACGAGCAGGAGGTACTGCCAGAACAGGTGCCGGGCGATCGCTGCCGTGCCGCCGCCTAACGCAGAACGGATCGCCAGCTCCCGCTGCTGGTGCAGCGTGCGCACGAAGGCAAGGTTGGACAGGTTGGCACAGGCGATCAGCAGCACGCAGGCGACGATGGCGCCGAAGACCAGGTCGTGCGATTGCGTCGAGGCGGCGTAGCGCTCGCGCAGTGGCGCGGCGGTGAGGCGCAGCCGTGGCGGCGGCGCACGCAATGCGCCGCTGGCGGGCGCCCCGACACCGGTCGCCGCACCTGCGGGCGCGACCGGTTCGACCGCCGACAGCTCGGCGCGCGCTTGGGCCAGCGTCGCGCCGGGGGCCAGGCGACCTATCACCGACACCGTGCGCACCGACGGACGCGTGCTCGGGTCGAGCACCGGGACGACCGGCAGCCAGAACTGCGAGTTGACTTCGTGTGAGAAGCCGGGCGGCATGACCCCGATCACCGTGTACTGCGTGTCGCTCAGCTTCACGACAGTCCCGAGGATCGCCGGGTCCGAGGCGAAGTGCGTGCTCCACAGCGCGTAGCTGAGGATGGTGACCGGCTCCGCCCCCAGTTTGTCATCCTCGGCGGTGAAGGCTCGGCCAAGCAGCGGCTGCACCTCCATCAGGTCGAACAGGTTGGGCGAGATCACCCCGCCAAAGACGAGCAGCGGCTCACCCGTGGTGCCCAGCGCCTTCCCACCCGAGGTGTAGCCGGCGATCGCGTCCAGCGACTGGAAGCTTCGCCGCCGGAGCGCCTGGTCGAACGTCTCGTACAAGACGTCGCACACCGCCCGACAGGCGCTCGACGAGGCTGGCGCCCCCGCTGCCGTCGCGTCGGCAGCCCCGTCGATCGGCACCTCGCTCACCAGGATCAGGCGATCGCCATTGGGAAACGGCAGGGCGCGAAAGCGCACGGCGTCGATCACCGAGAAGGCTGCAGCGCTCGCGCCGATGGCCAGCGCGAGCGAGAGGAGGGCGGTGACGGTGAAACCGGGGGTGCGCAGGAGCGCGCGCACGGCGAGTCGCATGCGATGAATTCTTCATCCGGCACGCCGATTGTCGAGGCGATCGAGCGCATCGATGAAGATTCCCGGCAACCGTCAGGCATTTCACCATCCCCCAAGGGTGCGACCGGCGCGAGCTTGCCGGGATGACTGAGCCCATGCCCTACCATGCGAGCGCACCGGGACGTGCCCATGGCGCCGACCTGTCTCCCCTGCTCGCTCCCCACACGATTGCCGTGATCGGCGCCGCGCGCCGCGAGAACAGCATGGGGCACCAGCTGCTGTCGAACCTGATCGACTACGGGTTTTCAGGGACGGTCTATCCCGTGAATCCCCATGCGCCGTCCATCCGGTCGGTGCACGCGTATCCCAGCATCGGCGCGGTGCCGGCGGCCGTGGACCTCGCGGTGATCGTGGTACCGAAGGAGCAGGCGCTCGAGGCGGTCGAGGCGTGTGGCGAGGCGGGGGTGAAGGGACTCATCGTCATCACCGCCGGCTTCCGGGAGATCGGGGGCGCAGGAGTGGCGCGCGAGGCGCAGCTGATGGACATCGTACGCCGCCACGGCATGCGGATGATCGGCCCCAACTGCATGGGGGTCATCAATGCCGACCCCGCCGTCTCGATGAACGCCACCTTCGCCCCGACCATGCCGCCGTTCGGGCATGCGGCCTTCGTTTCGCAGTCAGGCGCGCTGGGACTGAGCGTGCTCGATTACGCGCGCGAGTACGGCATTGGGATCTCGCAGTTTGTGTCCATCGGCAACAACCCCGACGTCTCCAGCACCGACCTGCTCGAGCGGTGGGAGCACGACCCGGCCGTGCAGGTCATCCTGATGTACGTCGAGAACTTCGGCGACCCGCACCGATTTCTCGCATCGGCCGCACGCATCACCAAGCGCAAGCCGATCATCGTCGTGAAGTCGGGACGATCACGCGCCGGCGCGCGCGCGGCATCGTCGCACACGGGGGCGCTTGCCGCCAGCGACATCGCGGTCGATGCCATGCTGACGCAGGCTGGCGTGCTGCGGGCGAACTCGGTGGAAGAGCTGTTCGACATGGCGATGGGTTTCGGCGTTGTGGCGCGCCCCCGCTCGCGCCGCACCGCGGTGCTGACCAACGCCGGCGGTCCGGGGATCCTCGCCGCCGACGCGCTGGAAGCGCACGGGTTGGAGCTGGTCGAGCTGAGCCCGGCCACTGTCGAGGCACTGCGCCCGCTCTTTCCCCCCGAGGCCTCGATCCGCAATCCGCTCGACATGATCGCATCGGCCACCCCGGCGGGATACCAGGCGGCGCTCACGGCCTTTCTCGCCGACCCCTGCATCGACGCGGTCGTACCAATCTTCGTGCCGCCGTTCGGCGTGAAGCAGGAAGATGTGGCCGAGGCGATCGTCAGCGCCGCGCGGTCGCGCCCCGACAAGCCCATGCTCGCCGTGCTGATGGGGCTCGAGGGGTTGCCGCAGGGGCGCGCGGAACTGAGTGAAGCCGGAATTCCTGCGTACATCTTTCCCGAGAGCGCCGCGCGCGCCCTCAGCGCGCTCAATCGCCAGGGCGAGTGGGAGGCGCGCGTCGCTGCGCGAGCGACGCCACGAGACGTGGACCGTGCGGCCGCAGCCTCGATCGTCGAAGCGGCGCGTGCGGCCGGGCGCGAACAGCTCACGCAGGAGGAGTCGATCGCCCTGCTGCGCGCCTACGGGATCCCGGTGGCCGACGTGCGCTACGTGGCCGAGGGAGATGACCTCGCGGCGGCGGGGGCAACGATCGGCTACCCGCTCGTGATGAAGCTTTCCAGCGCCGACATCACTCACAAGACCGACGTCGGCGGGGTGCGCGTCGGGATCAAGGATGCCGACGAGCTGCGACTCGCCCACCGGCAGATGATGGAGCGCGTGCGCGTGGCCGCGCCCTCGGCGCGCACAGATGGTGTGGTGCTGCAGGGCATGGTCACCGGGGGACGGGAGGTGATCGTCGGCATCACGCAAGACCCGCGATTCGGCGCACTGCTCATGTTCGGGCTGGGCGGCGTCTTCGTGGAGGTGCTGCAGGACGTGGTCTTTCGGGTTGCACCTGTCGATGATGCACAGGCGCTCGACATGGTACGCGGCATTCGTGGCGCACGGGTGCTCGAGGGCGTGCGCGGAGCGGCGGCGGCGAGTGAGCCGGCGATCGTCGACGCGTTGTGTCGACTGAGCCAGCTGGCGATCGACTTTCCCCAGATCGCGGAGCTGGACATCAATCCGCTGCTGGCCCTTGCCGATGGCGTCGTAGCGGTCGATGCACGGGTCCGGATCGAACTCGACGCCGCACGAGCTCGTTAGTCTCAGGCACGAGCATGCTCGTCTATCGCGGTGGCGCATCCTGTTCACCATCCGCGCCGCCGATGCCCATCGGCGCTACGCACATCACGTGTCAGGGAAGACGCGAAAATCGCAGGAGGCGAACCACTCCCTCATGCGGCGATTTCGCCGAGACGGCAAGGTGGGTGATGCTGCCTCGCGGGTCGCGCTCGAAGCGCGCCCTGGCGCTCATGCCGTTCCATCCGCCGATCTGAACCGCGAAGTCATCGCGCCGGAGCGGAAGGAGCGTGAGATCCTGCGTCCCGCGCCGCGTGAGCATGAGTGACCTACCCACCACGCGCAGCTTCCAGATGGTCTCGAGGTCCTCGCTGAACCATCTCCCTGCGTACTCTTCCACCGCGGCCGGTGTGGGTCTCCAGATCTCCGATTCGTTCATCCGGAACATCGGCTCGCCATCGGGTTCGCCCTCGAAGGCGAATTGTGCTCGCACCGGCGCGCTCGCGCCCTCATCGGTAAACACGATCATCCACGCCTCGGGTGACCCATCGCCCGTGAACGTTCCACTGCCGCGATAGCTGTAGGTCTGCACGGTGTCGCCCAGCCGCTCGACGAGCGTGCCATCGACCGCGTCGAAGCGCGCGATGTCCGCGTCTGCTGAACGGTCGCGATAGTAGCCGACGTATCGTGCCAGCTCGCCCTCAGGAACCGAGGTCGTGGGCGGCGCCTTGTACGCGGGTTGCTGCGGCTCCATCGCATCGCCGATGTAGGCGTCGGCGACCAGCATGCCGAGGTCGCCCGGTGCCTGGTCGTCACGATTGCAGAGCACCGCCACACCGAGCCGTTGTCCCGGAAAGCGGAGGATCTCGGTACGCGTCCCGTTGTCGTTTCCGCCGCGCATGAACATCGGCAGTCCCCGGTAGCGATCCCTTCGAAGGCCGAACGCGTACGGAATCGTGTCGCCATTGGCCAGCGTCGGTCGCTCGAACAACCTGGCCACCAGTGGCAGTCGTCCCGCCGAGGCCTCGTCCAGCGCATGATCCCAGCGCGCGAGGTCGGTGACCGAGGTGTAGAGGTTCTGGCCCCCGGGAATGCGATCGAGCGGGAAGGTCATCCGCAACGAATCGCCTGTGGTGACGTGTCCGTATGCGCGTTCCGGAACGACGGCACTTCGCCCGTCGTGCACGCGGCTCTCGGTCATGCCGAGCGGCGCGAGGATCTGTCGCTCGAGGTAGTCGCCGAAGGGCTGGCCTGCCACTCGCTCCACAATCTCGGCGAGCAGCAGGTAGTCGCTGTGGCTGTACTCGTGTTGTGTTCCCGGCGTGAAGTTCAGCGACTGCTGTCCGGCGATCAGGCTGAGGAACTCGGGCATTGTGACGACGCCCCGGCCCGAGAGATCGGCGAGGACCCCGTAGTCGCGAATGCCGCTGGTGTGCTGCAGCAGGTCGCGAATGCGAATCGGCGTGCCGTAGTCGCGGAGCTCCGGGAGGTGGCGCCGCACGTCGTCGTCGAGAGACAGGCGGCCCTCGTCAGCGAGGGTCAGCGTCGCGAGGGCGGTGAACTGCTTGGCGACCGACCCAAGACCGAACAACGAGTGCGCCGTCAGCGGCTGGCGCGACTCGACATCGGTCACGCCAAAGCTCTTGAGCAACACTGGCGAACCGTCGCGATACACGCCCACCGCACATCCGGGCGCGCCAGCCGCAACGCGCTCGGCGAAGATCGAGTCGACTCGGCGGTCTGCCTCGCTACTTGAAGCGCGGTCTCGCGCGGGCGAGCGGCAGCCGGCGACAAGGGCGCACGCCAGGGTGATCGGAAGCCAGGTCCGGGGCATGGAGTGCATCGATAGGGTGATGGCGCCCACAACGTAGTCGATGGCAGACTGGAGCGGAAACCGGTGCCCTCGCCCGACGCTCGGCGGCAGCACGCGGTGCTATCTCGTTCCTCGACCGGTCGGACTCTGAGCGACCAGCCTAACGTTGATGCGCAACAAGGAATCCCCGCACCACTCCAGCCACCCCGTTCACGTCCACCACCCCGATCGACGCATGATTCGTGTTGGGCAGCAGCGTGTCCTGGCTCACCGCCACCTCGCGCCGGAAGCGCGCGATACTGGCCGCTCGATAGGGCTCGAACATCGACGCCTCCCACTGCGCGAGCGCGGCGGCCCGCGTCGAGTCGGCGCCGGGCGGAAAGAAGATCGGGGCGAACAGGCCTAACGCCGGCGCCTTGATCCGGGTGTAGTCCTTGGCGTAGGCCATGAGGCTCCCGAACATCGCCACGTTGATCGAGTCGGACTGCCGGTAGTGGACCGAGCCGTCGGGCTGCTCGTCTACCAGGTCGCGCATGTGCGCCTCCCACGACGGCGGCCAGTCCACGCCGGCGAGCCAGGTCTGCTGGAACCAGCTGCGCAGCACGTCGAGCGAGGCGAGGTCGGCCGGCCCCGGGGTGAGTGACACCGGCGAGGCGTCGAACGCCGCCCCAAGGCGCGGGTCGGCCCAGTCGTAGGCGGCGTCGAGGTACACGAGCGCAATCGTCCGGTCGGGATAGCGCCCGGCGAACTCGGTGATCTCGTTGCCCCCCATCGACCACCCGAGGAGGTTCGCTCGCTCGATCCGCAGCGAGTCGAGCAGCCCGCGGAGGTCGTCGGTGAGCGTCTCGTTGTCGTACGGGCCAGCCATGCTCGAGTGGGCGTGTCCCCGCCGGGCGTAGGCGACGACCCGGAAGCTCGATGTGAGCAGCGGCGCCAGGTCATCCCACACGTGGGGCGAGTCGCCCAAACCGTGGATCAGGACCAGCGCCGGCCCGGTCCCTCCCCAGTCGAGGTAGTTGAGTCGGGCACCGTTGACTGCCACCTCGCCCACGGTGTGTGGCGATGGGTCGACCCATGCAGGTGCATCGGCGGCCGGGGGAGAGCTGCAGGCGGCGACCAGGACACCCAGGTAGCAGGCGACGAGCGGATTTGGCAGGACACGCATGAGGGGCCCCCGCGGGTGGCGAGCATGGTAGGCGTGCTGACTGGAGCTGGCCAGCAAGCGAAGCTAGGTCTTGGGTGCCGGTGCGGCACCGGTTCGAGCACCGGTTCGAGCACCGGTTCGAGCGGCGGCGGTCGCACCGACTCGTCGATGCTAACTCTTCATCCCGCCGCAGCGAAGCTCTTGCCGACGCGCTTGGCGCGCGCAAGTTCCATCGAACGCAGCCAAACCTCGCGTTCGACCGCGACCTGCCGGCGCTCAGGTCCTGCTCGCGCTGATCGCTGCATCGCTGGGTCAAGCCCTGTCTCCACGGAGTCTCCCATGACGTTCGACTATTCGATCGGGAGCCGTACGCTGCAGGACCGCTACGATAGCCGCCGGCTCGCGGACCGGCTCGCCGAGGTCAAGGTGCACGATCGCTTCACGGCGGATGACCGGACCTTCATCGAGCGCCAGGACATGTTCTTCCTGGCCACCGTGGACGCCCAAGGGCAACCGACCTGTTCGTACAAGGGCGGACTCCCGGGGTTCGTGACCGTGATCGACGATCGAACACTCGCCTTTCCGAACTACGATGGCAATGGGATGTACCTCTCCACCGGCAACATCTCGCAAACGGCGAATGTCGGCCTGCTGTTCATGGACCTTGAACGGCAACGTCGATTGCGGGTGGACGGCGTCGCCGAGTTGGTGCCGGACCATCCCTTGCTCTCTCGGTACGCCGAGGCGCAGTTCATGGTCGTGGTGCATCCGAGCAGCATCTATCCCAACTGCCCTCGCTACATCCATCGCTATCAGCTCGTGGAGCGCTCCGCATTCGTCCCTCGGCCCGACGCGGTGACGCCAGTGCCCGACTGGAAACGCTCCACCTGGGCGGTGGATGTCCTTCCGGGAACGCCATCGTCGGGGCCGCGCACCGATGCGTGACGCCGAGCAGGGTCGGGCACGATCACTCGCGCGTCGCACCACGCGCGCGCAGCAGTCCCGCCAGTTCGTACGCCTCGGCAAAGAGCCGCTTTTCGTCGTCCGAGAGCGTCTTCTCGAACGTGCGGGGCCCACCCGCCAGCTGCATGTTGACCGGAGCCGGTCCAGCCTCGGCGATCGCCTTCACGATTGCTCCCTCGTCGGCCCCGCGGTACGAGACCCGCTCATCGACGAAGTCGTCCCGCTGGTTCCGGCCGTTGCGCCTGCGATTGACATTGCTCCCGGTGCGTTGGACATCGCGACGGGACATGTTCGGGCTCGTTGGCAAGACCGTCGCGGTCCGCAGCACCTCGTCGCCGATTCGAATTTCGACGTGGTCGTGGTAGATCCAGTCCCGGTCGCGATAGACGCTGCGCAGGAAGATCGCACCGGTCGAGGTGACCACCGGCTCGATGCGCTTGCGCACCGCCGAGCCCACCATGCCGTCCTTCAGCGAGCAGACGAACGCCGATGCGCTGGGAACGTCGGTGCAATCGAACGATCGCTTGAGGCGCGCGATGCGCGCGTCGGAGTCCTGGGCGCTTGCGGTCGCGCCGCCCCACGTGACGCCGAGGACCACGAGCACCGTGGCGACCGCGCGTCGCTGCATGCATCGTCCGGTATGGCATGGTCGTTCAGGCACCGGTCTCTCTCCGAAGTCTGGGCGGCGAACGTTATCGTGTGATGTTCCGGACGGCCACTCCATATAGATGGGCGACACACCGCTGCAAGCCGCACCTGGGAGGTTGAGACGATGTTCGATGGCGCACTTTTCGCGCTGCTCAGTGCCTGCTCCGTGGTGGCGATCGCCATCGCCATGCCTGGGCACGTCAAACGTTTGCTCAGCGGCCGAACGGATATCAAGGTGCCCATCCCACTGGTCATGGCCGGTGCAGTCGTCCAGCAGTCACTCTTCGCGGTCGGGCTGACGGCGGCGGGAGTCGCCGTGGCGCCGCGGACCGGGCTGGCGGCGCCCTGGTTCGCGGCGGTCGCACACGGAGAGGGCTGGGCATGGGGTGTCGCTGCAGCGCAACTACCGGCCGCGCTGCTCGTGGGAGGAGCCAGCGTCGCCGTTTTTCTCCTGTTGTACTACCAGGTTCTTGGCCCGCGAATGCCGGCGCAGGGCTTCACGCGCACCGAGGAGTCCAGGGTCGCGATGGGGTTGCTCGGCCGCGTGTTGATGGGGGGCATCGCCGAGGAGGTGATGTTCCGGTGGGGGGTGATGTCGGTGGTGGCGTGGCTTGCCGTGAGCGTCATCGGTATGCCATTCGGCGCCGGGATGTGGACGGCGATCGTGGTCGCCGGGCTGCTGTTCGCGCTGGGCCACCTGCCGGGAGTCGTCGCGGCCGGCCTGAAGCTCTCCCCGTTCATCCTGGTCGCGGTGATCACCCTGAACATGGTGGTCTCACTGGCCTGCGGGTGGCTGTTCTGGAAGCACGGCTTGCTGGCCGCCGTGATCGCGCACGCCCTGTTGCACGCGGTCTGGCACCCGGTCGAACGATCGCGAGTCCTGCGTCGGTCGTAGCTGGGCGGTCGTAGCTGGACGGTGTTGGTTGGACGGTCTTAGCTGGGTAGTGGGGCCCGTGCGCCGACTCCGATGTCTGGTATGCGCGGCGCTGGGTCGGTTCTGCGCAATGGATGGGTACGGCCCGCTTCAGGGTTCAGTCATTTCGTCACCGCCGCCGCTCGCCGGAGAACTCCCGTGGCTACCCCCCGTTCGTTCCTCACGCACCTGACCGTACTGCTTGCCGTCTTCCTGAGCGCCTGCGGCGGGGGAGGTGGCGACGGCGGTGCCGGTCCGCAGCCCACTCCCGGGGACTTCACCATCGCCCTCTCGCCCGCGACGCTGTCGATCGTGCAGGGGGAGAGCGGGACGGTGACGGCCACGGTCAGCCGCACCGGGAGCTTTACCAGCGCCGTGACGCTCTCGGCGGAGAATGTCCCGACCGGGCTCACCCCGACCTTCAATCCCAACGTCGTGGCCGCAGGAGCGACATCGGTCACGCTTGCCGTCGGCGCCGCCAGCACCGTGGCCCCCGGCAACTACACCTTCGTCATCCGCGCGCAGGCCAGCGGCAAGACCGACCGGACTGGGACCGTTTCCCTGACCGTCACCGCCAGGCCTGCCATCACCGTGGCGCTCTCGGCAACGTCGGCCTCGGTGGTTCAAGGGGGGAGCACCTCGTTCACTGCCACCGTGGCGCGCACCAACGTCACCGCGCCGGTGACGATAGCCATCACCGGCGCGCCGACCGGCGTCACGACGTCCGTCAGCACTAACGCCGACGTGCACACCATCACCGTCAACGTGGCGGCATCGACGGCTGTCGGGATCCACACACTGACCGCGACGGCGAGCGCCACGGGAGTCACCGCGGTGAGCGCGACGTACACGCTGACCGTGTCGGCCCCGCCTCCCCCCTCGATCTCACTCACCGCGACGCCGAGCGCGGTCAGCGTCCAGGCGGGCGGCGCCGGCGGCAGCACGACGATCGGGATCACGCGCACCAACTTCACCGGCACGGTGGTCGTCGCGGTGCAGTCCGGGCTGCCGACCGGCGTCACGGCGACGATCGCGCCCGCCGGCCCGTCCATCGGCAACAGCGTCACGGTGACGTTCGCCGCCACCGCGGCGACGGCGCCCGGCACGTACAACGTCGTGTTGCAGGGGGCCGGCTTCCAGGCCACCGCAGGTACGGTGGCCATCACCCTGACCGTCACCCCGGTATCGGGCAGCGGCTCCAGCGTGTCGCTGAGCGCGGCCCCGGCCGCGTTGACCATCGCCCCCGGGACCGGCACCACCACCTTCCTCACCATCACCCGCACCAACTTCACCGGGACGCTCACCCTGGCCGCCACGGGCGCCCCCACCGCGGTGACGCTCTCGCTCACGCCGACCATCACCACCGGCAACAATGCCACGTTAGGCATCGCCGTCGGGTCCGGCGCCATGCCGGGGACCTATCCGATCACCGTCACCGCGACCGGCACGGGACTCACCCCGGCGCAGCTCACCATCCAGGTCACCATCTCGAGCACGTCGTCGGGCGGGAACGTGGTGTGGACGTTCTGTTCCGCCACCGGCTTCCCCGTCTGGTTCGCCTACCAGGATGGCGACCCGACGTCGGCATGGACGCAGGTCGCGTTGGGGGCCGGC
Source organism: Gemmatimonadota bacterium (assembly GCA_016704465.1). Lineage (GTDB taxonomy): Bacteria > Gemmatimonadota > Gemmatimonadetes > Gemmatimonadales > Gemmatimonadaceae > SCN-70-22. The sequence goes on from JADJAD010000001.1 coordinate 1,089,594, forward strand.
AACCGCTACGCCTTCAACATCACCACGCGCGGGGCGGTCGCCTATGTCATGCAGAACAACCCCGACAACTTCACGCTCAACATCGCCTACGGCACGCGCGACGAACTGGGTTCGCAGGGCACCGCGACCTGCCCGGCTCCCGGCACGATCCTCAAGACCGTGACCGGCACCGTGACCGGCTTCCTCACCGCGACCGACTTCGCGACGGTCGGTCTCGGGATCGCCTTCGCCCAGGTGTCGCCCACGATGTCCCAGCCCAACTTCACCATCTTCGGGGTCCCCGACGGCCTGCGCGACCTGGTGGCCACGCGCTCCACGTTCAATGCGGCCAACGTCGCCAACCCGCTCCTGCTCAACAAGATCTACCTCCGGCGCGGGCTCAACCCGCCGAACAACAGTTCGGTCGGCACCGTCGACTTCAACGGCATCGACGCCTTCGATCCAGCCTCGACGCCCCTGACGATCAACGGCATTGCCGGTGGGGAGCAGGTGGCGGCATCCAACACCTTCGTCACCAACACCCAGTCCTTCGGCTCGCTCGGCGCCGTCAACCTTGCGACGGGGAACATGCTCAACATTTTCACCGTCCCGTCGAACAAGACGGCGGCCGGCGACGTGCAGGCCATCGCGGTCAACGCCGCCACCATCTCCGGATCGTTGGCGACCCAGATCCGCTCGGTCACCGCCGTCTTCCGCGATCCCTCTAATGTGTCCGTGACACTGGGAGAGCAGGTCAACCAGCCAACCATCTCAACGCTGGCCACCGCCCCCTACGCCCGCCCGCGCGCGCAGTTCGCGCGTCAGGCCGACTACCTGGACCAGTGGATCGTCAGCTTTACCCAGGTCGGGGGCGCCTCGCGCCGAGCGGTCTCGATCACGATGTCGTCGGCCTACGCGGGGAGCGGGTCGAACATCGACGTCGGGGTCCCCGACTTCACCCCTGTCGGCGGATGGCAGAACAGCTGGGGGCCGATTACCGGCAACCTGATGAACTGGGGCGTCGCCATGACTGGTTGGCTGACGCCGACGGGTGGCCTGGTCGATGGGGCGCGGTACCGGATCGGGCAGCGCCAGGGGACGTTCACGCCGTAGTCGACAGCTGGCGTGGTGAGCCGTGAGGGGTGGGATCGACGCAGGGCCCGGTCGCTGCAGCTGGCGGCCGGGCCCTGCGTCGTGACGGCTTCGCTGCTCGTACCACGCGGGCGGGCAGGTCCGCGCCCCATGAACCGTTCGTATCGCCGGCGCGCGTGCACCGGCGTTGACTGCGTCGGCGACGGACTAGGGCAATCCGAGCAGTGGCCGCCCCGCCAGCGCCTGTGCCACCGCGGCCACGGTCAGCACGCTCCACATGAGGGTCACCGCGAGCACTGCGCGCCGCCCAACCAGCGCACCAACCACTGGCAGCCCCTGCAGCGCGTGCAAGCCGAGAAAGTGTGAGACGCGCAGGTCACCGCCGGTCGTGCTCCAGTTGAGGAGCGGGAGCCCCGGTCCACCATCGGCCAGCCCGACCGTGTGCGCGTTGTTGGCGATCATGACGCCACCGATCGCCGATCCGGCCAGCGCCACCAACAGCCCCAGCACGATCCCCAGCCGATAGCCGCTCGGCGCCGCACGATACGTGCGCCAGGCCAGCACCATGCACCACGCCATCGCCAGCGAGTTGACGGCGATGGCCAGCCCCATCGTCGAGAACAGCGCCGCGTCGAGCGGGGTGGCGATGTTGTAGTGCGAGGTCGTTCCGCGCGCACCCTGTGCCACAATCGCCACGATCTCCACCACCATCGTCCACCCCGCCAGCGCCAACGGCCAGCGGCGCACGCGCTCCGTCCCGAAGTCCGGCGCGTACCAGGCCAGTGCGCCGAGGTAGATCGCGATCGATGCGGCGAACTTCATCGGCTTGACCCACCGGCTGATCCCCAGCACCTGGGTGTCGTCGATGGTCGCTCCAACGATGAGCAGCGCCGCCAGCGCCAGGTGCCCCAGCGCGAGCGCCGTGAGCCAGGCACTGCGGCGCCGCGCCTCGTGCACGATGTTGGCGATGATGTGCAAGCCGTTCATGCGTTGTTCGCCGGTCACGCGACCGGCGCTGCTCATGTCGACCCCACAAGTGCCGGACTGCCCGTGCGCGCCGGCGACTGCACCGACGCCGCGGAGAGCTGGCGCAGCACGAGATAGAGCAGCAGCCCAACCGGCCCGAACATCAGGGTCAGCGGGAGCGGGATAGCGCGCGCCCACCACGGGACCTGCCGCGCCAGCGCGTCTTCCACGATCCAGGTGCCGACGAAGAGGTCGAAGGCGAGGTAGTGGATCCAGCCGCCGAGCAGCGCGTACGGATTGGCGAACAGCTGTTGCACGCCGGCGAGCGAATTGAAGTCGCCGTCCGCCTCGCCGAATTTCAGCAGAATGATCGCGGCGTAGGCTAACGAGAGCAGGGGCACCAGCACGAGGCGCGCGATCGGGAGCGTGTACTTCCAGCGCGGGAGGAAGAGCAGGAGGAGCCAGGCAGGGAGCGGCAGCGGGTTGGCGATGGCGAAGAGGGTGTCGGCGGGGGGCATGGGCGGTTTGGCAGGAAGGGAGATGGGGAAACGCTGCAGCTACGAACAGGCGAGGCCGCGATACACGCGGGGGGCACGGGACGTGAACCCTACGGGCCCGGCGGTCAGCCGGTGCCATGCGGCATCCTGGACAGTTTTCATCCGCACGGTACCCGATCTACCACGAGCCATGGCCGCGACTGCGCAACGACCGACACGCGCGACGCATCGTCTTACGGGACGCAGGCCTCGCCGTTCACCTCTCGCGCGCGATCGGGGAGCGGCGGCGGCGCTCGCAGGGCGGCGAGCGCCTGTTCGGCCGCCGTCACTTCCACCTCGAGCGGACCGAGCCGAGCCCGCAGGGCGTCGAGCCGAGCGACGTCATCGTGGCATGCCTTGACCAGCGCCTGTCGAGCGGACTGCTCCAGCGCGGGGCGTCGAGCCGCAAGTTCCGCTGCTGAACCGGCGGCCATCGCAACTTGCGATTGCCCTTCGTCTACGCAACGCGAGTACGCCTCGAGGTTGTCACCCACCCACCCGAGCGCGAATTGCGCGCGTGGCGACTTGCCACCTTCCAGGTCGTCGGCCACGAAGCCACCGGCGGCCGCGCCATACGTCTGCAGGCGCAGTACGTCGTCGAACGTGCCAAAGTGCGGCAGCGCGTAGCCCGCGCCGGTCACGTCGCTGCGATAACGTGGCACCTGCCGGGCCAACTGCGCGAAGTCGCGGCGGAAGATCGACAGTTGCTGCTGACGATCGGCAGCGAGGCCCGGCGCCGTGTCCTTCGCTCGTGGCAGCAACGCCAGCACCGTGTCCAGCACGGAGGGCGGCAGCACCACACCAGTCCGGAGTCTGCTGGTGAGCGGGAGCGTCGCATGCGTCCTCGCCGCAGTGTTCACGCGCATGACACACACTTGTCTCGCGACAATCTCGTGTTCACGAGGCTCGGCGAGCGGACGCTCCGATGCGCTGACCTCGAGATCCGGTGCTGCGATCGCGTCGCAGGCTGGTGCACTGCCGCGTCCCGCCTGGTTGTTTCTCGCCTCCAATGCCGCAATCTCTGCGCGCTTTCCCTCGAGCGCAGCCTTGGCGTCGCGCACCCGGCGGACCAGCGCATCGCGTTCCACCACCTGTCGAGCCGCAGCCTCCCACTCCGGATAGCGGAAACGCGTCGTCTCGGTCCGATCCCGATCCACGCGTCGCAGGGGGAGCGGTCGCCCGTCGGGCATCCGGAAGCGCAGGCAGGCGGCGCCGTCGGGCACGCGCACCAGCGTCGCCGGGAGCGTGTACGTCACCGAGCGGTCGCGCGCTTGGCCGTCCCGCGCCCCCTGCAGTCCTCGGCAGCCGCCGCGCGAGGCAGCCGCCTGCGGCGCGCCCGCCGCGAGACAGTCCAGCGACGCAGGGCCCCCGGCGATCCGGTATTCGGCCACGAGTCCCGGCGCGTTGGCCATCAGGATCGCGTCCCACGGGTGCTTCGCGCTCCATTCGAGCTGCACCCGGTCGCCGCGCACCGTCACCTTCGTCTCCAGCGTCTCGCGCCCCTGGGCCCACGACTCGGCACGAGGTACCGACAGCGCCAACACGAGCGCGATGGCACCACAGTACCGCGCATGTGGCGAGCGCAGCGCGCGCGGCGAGCGTTGTCTATACAGTGACTGCTGCGTCACGATGTGCCCGGCGCATCGATTTCCTGCGTGAGGTAGCCCATGCGCAGCATCGTCTCCCGCGTCATCGATTGCGTTTCCTTGATGCTCACCGTGTACATCGACTCGAGCATGCGGAGCGCGGGCCCGGCGCGCGGGGTGCGGGCGGCGGGCGCCTGACGCAGTTGGTCGATCGCGGCGGCCATGCAACCGCGCTCGAAGCGCATGATCATGTCCTGCACTGCGATGACTCCCTCACTCTGCAGCCGCTCGAGGTCGCGCAGTTCTTGCTCCGCTGTGTAGGGCATCACTGCCGTGCCGCGCTGCGCGTACTCATCGTACTCCTGCTCGCTCTCCGTCACTTGCGGATACCGCGTGGTCTGGAGCAGGGAGTTCTGGAAATATCGGAACAGCTTGGCGGCCCAGTAGCGTGAGCCCTCGCACTTCTTGGCCATGACGGGCCGCAATTGACCAGTCATGACGCGCCTCGTGGTCGCGGTGTCGACAATTCCCAACACGCCCGATGCCGAGTGCACCTCGTAGCTGGCCCCATCGTCCATGTAGCGGAACAGCCCCCCCATGAAGGCGACCGTGCACGAACTGATGCAGCGCACGTTTCCGTCGGGTTGCGGCCACGGCATGACGCCACGCACCCGTTCGACATTGGGGACGCGCACGGTCATGCGTGACTGGCGCAGCAGGCGCCCGATCGCCACCCCCTCGCCGAGGTCCCCGCCACCGGAGTAGAGCCAGACTTCGGCGAACCGTTGCCGCCCGAGGTGCGCGGCGAGTACCTGTGCGTCGCCGGCGTACTGCAGCTGGCGTCCATCGCGTGACTCGTAGGTGCCGCGGCCCGTGAAGCCGCCCTGCCACGATTCACAGGCTTCCACGCCGAGCGAGGTCACGTCCTGCGGCAGTCGACCGAATCCGCAATCTCTCACGAAGAGGATCGATCGCCCGGCCGGGTCGCGCACCGCTTCGAACAGCAGGGCGTTCGGCACGGCGAGCGCGTGCAGCGACACGCTCAGCATCGGGACGAGTAGCAGCTGCAACATCAGGGCGATCTCCACACGAGGGACGACGGCATCCTAGAGGAGTGCGAGTTCGTACTCTCCCCCTGGCTTGCGGCAGAACTTCGTGACCGTCTGCTCCCCGGCGTCCACATCGGCCAGTTGATCCACGACCAGCCGGCATTCCTTGTCGCCGTCTTCTGTCGGCGCGCTGGTGGTCATCGTCCCCGATCGACCGCTTTCGGGCATGACGTACTGTCGCGTGCCTGGTTCGGCGACCGCCACGGCGGCCTGCATCTCCCGCTCGCGCGCCTCCAGGTCCCGCTTGGACAGCTTGTCGTAGGCGGACCCGGCCAGCATCGTTCCTCCCTTGCAGAAGATCAGCGCCCCACCGATCTGCATCGCCTTCGTCATGCGCGTGGCATCCGAACCGGTGAGCCCCTGTCGCTTGATCTCCATCTCGGCCACCTTCTGGCCGAGCTTCCACCCGCCGTAGGCCATCCCGCCGCAAAGGGCCGTTTGCATCACGCGCTTCTTGAGTTGGGCTTCTGCTGCCCGCGGCGCCCACGCCAGGGCGAGCGTCACTCCGAGGCACGCCAAGACGAGCCGCCGAGCGGGCAGCCAGCGGCGATCGGGAGGTGGGTGGGATGGCATCGTGGGCATGGTGGAGGAATCACGCTCGCGCCAACGCAGCGGGCAAGCACAGCTGGACTGCCCGGACCGCCTAGGGTGCTCCCAAGATCTTCGCTCATCCGATGTGGATGTCAAGATGTTGCGGGGGTGGGTGGGAGCGCGGGCACCCCCCGCATCACGGAGCGCCGGGTTGGCGATGCGACGGTTGGGGACTCCGTACGCAAGGAATGCTTGCCGACGCGCCCGTGTCGCCTGTATCGTCTCGCGACGCGACCTCTGCCGCCGAGGGCGCGCCCTGTGGACCTCGTCTTGGCCCCAGCTCGCCTTACCAAGTCGGCGCGCGGACACCAAACGCTTCACTTACGTGGGAGTCATCCATGCGTCGTCGACTCGTCCCACCGCGCCTCCTGTCGTCGGCCTTGGTGGCTCTGGCTGGTTTGCTGGGCGCACTGGCCCAGTCCGCGTCGGCGCAGCAACTCACCACTCCACCCGAGTGGCGTTGGCGCCTCGACCGGCCGGCGCAGCTGGTAACCGGCGAGGACGTGCCGGAGGCAGCCTGGCGCTTCGTGAGCATGGCACCGGGGTGGCATATCACGACGGGGCCTGGGGTCGTGCTCTTTCATCCGCAGGAGCGCGCCACCGGACGCTATTCCCTCGTGGCGGACTTCCTGCTCTTTCCCGACCCCAGCGATTCACCATTCGGGATCGTCTTCGGTGGGACCGACCTGCAGTCGCCAAACGGCTCGTCTCTGGCGGTGCAGCTTCGGCGCGATGGGGCCGCGCGCATCATTGCGACCGCAGCGGGGGTGGAGCGCGAGCTCGTGCCGTGGCAGGTGCACTCCGCCATCAAGCCGCATTCGGGAGGCGGGGTCGTGGGCAACCGTGTGCGAGTGGCAGTGGGGACCGACTCACTGCGGCTCTTCGTCAACGACTCGGCTACGGTGGCGGTGGCCACGACCGGACTCGTGACCCATGGGCAGTTCGGGATGCGGATTGGGGAGCGGCTCAACTTCCACATCACGACGCTGGATCATGTGCGGCACCTAGCGCCGGCGCGGCGGTGAGGCGCACAGGGCGCATCAGGCGTCGAGCAGACGTCGTGCTCGATCGGCGCAATGGCGAAGGGATGTGAATCGTGACGACGGGAAGTCGGGGCGACTCCATGCGGGTCCCGACGAGATCCGGGGGTTCGTGAGGTCCCGCGCGCGCCGGCTGTTGCGCACGCGAGGTCGCTCAGCGCTTGGGGAGCGTCGTGACGCCGCGTCCGGGGCGCGCCGCCTCGACCAGCTTCCCGTCGCGCACGACGAAACTCCCGTTCACCAGTACGTGCGAGATGCCGATGGAGGGGCGCGCCGGCGCGTCGTACGTCGAACGATCGGCCACCAGCGCGGGATCAAAGATCGTGAGGTCAGCATCGCTCCCGACCGCCACCCGTCCCTTCCGGCGCATCGCCGGCACGAACGACTCGAGCCGGCGCGCCGGGAGGATCGTCATCTTCGCGATGGCGTCGGCGAGCGACAGCATCCCGCGTTCGCGCACATAGTGGCCGAGGATGCGTGCGTAGGTTCCGGCGCCACGCGGATGTCCGGTGCCGTTGACGAATGGCACGCCGTCACTCGCAATCATGACGCCAGGGTGGACCACGGCGCTGTCGACGTTCTGCTCCTGCATCATGTGCAACACGACCCATCCGCCCTGTCGGCGATAGCGCCCGAAGCTCTCCTTCGTCAAGCGCTCTCCGGTCTGCGGCCAAGCCAGAGCGCCATAGTCGAGGCGCAGGTTCTGCTGCCACCCGTCGTTGAACATCGCACTCTCCAGTCGCGTGGAGCCGGCGGTGTAGGGATAGACCTCGGTCGTCAGGTCCATCCCGGCCGCGCGTGCCGAGTCCACCAGGACGAGCGCCGCGGGCAGGTCCCACAGCGACGATGATGCAATGTGCACCACGTGGAGCGACGCCTTCGCACGCGCCGCGGCGCCGATCGCCTCCCGGATCGCACTGATGCCGAACGCGCGCGTATGCACGAACGCCGGTACCTGTCGCGACGCGGCCACCCTGAACATGTGCTCGATCTCGCCGGTAGTGGCGCCAGGGCTGTAGTTGATCCCGAAGCCTACGCCTAACGCCCCTTCGTCCAGTCCCGCACGAAGCACCCGCTCGAGCCGCGCGAGCTGCGCGGAGTCGGCGGTCCGGTTGGCTCCAGCCGGCAGTTCGCCCAGTGCCACGATCGGCGCCGGGTTCGTGGGACCGTGCAGGATCTCCAGCCCGTCATGGAAGACGAAGTAGCGCGCGGGGCGATGCCCGACAGTGGCGCCGAAGTTGAGGGGCGACTTCCCCTCGCGCGACGCGTACCATTTTGCTACGGGGAAGACCCCGGCCTCCATGTCCAGTGCCGTCGTCACGCCGTCCTGCGCCTGCAGTTGCATGTCCCCGTCGGTCTGCCCATGCGCATGCAGGTCGATGAAGCCTGGGGCGACGACCAGTCCCGTGACGTCCACGATGCTCCGCCCCTCTAGCGGCGCGTGCGATAGCGCCGCGACGGAGTCGCCGGCGATCCCGACGTTGAGGATCGAGTCGGTGCCGGAGGCCGGGTCCACCACCCGTCCCCCGAAGAGTACCACGTCGTAGGTGACCGACTCGGCGCAGCCAGCGCCGCCTAACGTGAGAACGAGTGCAAGGGCGCGCAGGGAATGGAGGGACATGACGGGCGCAGAGTGGTGGGGAGACGTCTACGATTCGATGCTGCGCCCCAATATGTCCCCCGCCCACTGCTGCCGCAGCACCTCGCACACCCAGGCGCCACGCTCGTCGAGAGGTAGAGCGAACGCACGCGCGGCGAATGCATCGGAACGCCCACGAACCGGTCGGCGTGCTTCGCATGAAGCTCCGTGGGGAGTCCCCTGGTCTCTCGCTCGAATCTCAGCACGACACGCTCCGCGCTCCCCAACGGCGTACTCCACAGCAGTCGCGTCGCCTTCGTCGAGAGGAGGTACGGCTCGGCGATAAGCTCAAGGAGATCGCGCCGTGCACAATCGCCGAGGGGGGCGAGGCCCCACTCACCGAGGATTAGGAGGTCGATACGGGCGACCGTCTGCATCAGCTTGCCATTGGAACCCTCCGCCCGGGCCAGCTCCAGCTCTTCAGTCAGGCGCCGCGGGGGCGGAGGCCGGTGTTTCGTCGTGTCGTCGGCTCCAGTGCTAACCAGTGCTATGCGATGCGCGTGACGTCCAGGTCCACGTGTCCGCTGTTGTTCCAGTAGGCCGCGGGGTGATCGTTGGCGAAGCAGCATAGCTCGCCAGTGGCTGGCGCTTCCCACTCTGTGGGCGATTCGCGCATCACGAATGCCGTGGATTCGTCCTCGCCGACCGTACAGACGAGTGCGAACCAGTTGGCGTCGGGGATGCGGCGGGCGCGCTCGAAGAGGGCGAGCAGCCAGCGGGAGGACCGGGGTGCGTCGCGGGTGGGGTAGCCGAGGGCAGTGGTGCTGATATGCCAGTCGAACCATTCACCGTTGGCGGTGAGGAAGTAGCGGGCGCCCTTGGTGAGGGGGATGCCGGTGTGGGTCCACCGGGGGCGGGCAGGGATGGGGGTGGGCATTGGGGGAGCTAGAGCGTTTGCGCGGGGTCTGCGCGGAGGTCACAACAGTGCCGGTTCGGAGGGAGATGGACAACACGGACGCGGACTAAGACCCGAGTACCACACCACTCCGGAAGAAATCGCGGCATTGCACGTCCCGTTCCGCTCAGTCGTTAGGCGTGCGAAGCATCCGCTCACGCTCCACTCTCTCTCCGCCCCTGTCCGGCTACCGATCCACCATCGCGAACCCCGCGACGGCGAAGTGATGGTCGAGTGTGAGTGCCTCGGAGATTCCACGCTCCGACATGACCGCGAAACTCACCGCGTCGGTCAGGGAGAACTGCTGGTCGTTGTCTCGAGCGAGCCATGAATCGACGGCTACGTCCTCCAGCGCGCTGGTACTCACGACGATGACGTTCGGAGGCTGACGCACCCGTTGTACGAAGCCGAGCGCTGCCGCTATTCCGGCCCGGCGAAGAAGCAATACGTGCGTCTCTGCGATCACCAGGTTCGTCGTAACGACGCGCGCTCCCGCCAGAATGCGGTCGCGGAGAGCGCTGCTCATCCTCGAATGATCGGGATGAGACCGGACGACCAGCGGGTACCAGGCGCTGGTGTCGACGAACAGTTCACCCATCGCGCGTGTCGATGTTGCCGTCGCCGGGTTGGTCGTGCTTCATCGTCTCCGTTTCACTCCCTGCTCCCGACCCCTCGCTCCACGACGACGCTTCGGATTCGGCGAGGAAGCGGTCGTGGTCGCGCGCGACATCGAGCCCTTCAGCTCCTGGACGCACGTCATCGACCAGTCCGACGAGCTGCAGGGCGGGGTGCGCTGCGGGATCGGTCAGCTGCTGCTCGAGCGCTTCGAGCCCTCGACGGATGATCTCGGACTTGCTCATTGCCAGCTGGGCCGTGAGTCGATTCAGTCGCGCCTGTTCCGACGGGGCCAGATAGACCTGGACGGGTTCGGAGACTCCGCGGGGGCGTCGCGGTTTGTCATGAGCTGGCGTCATGACACATGCTAATGACGTTCGATATTTGGACGCAAGCCGAGAGGGCTGCCCGCTACCGCGCGACCTCCTCGACCTTGCGCATCACATCCCCAACCCGCGCATGCCGTCCGCACCAGACTATTCGCTCACCTCCCACCTCCACCAACAGCTCCCGACTCTCCCCGACCGCGAGCGCACGCGCCAGCACGAGCACCAGCGGTGTCCCACGCGCTGCGCGCACCTTGGCGCACTTGGTCGCCAGGTACTCCGGCGTCCAGAACCCCACCAGCTCCACCGCCGCTTCACGACCGTCGCGGTGGCGCAGCGTGAAGTCGGGGAGAAAGACCGAGCCGCCGGCGGAGAGCGGTGTGCGCTCGCGCGTCATCGTCCACCCCTCCTGCGTGGCCCACGACGATCCGCGGAAGTCTCGGGCGAACCGCCGCTCCCACGTCGAGTCGTAACGCTCGCGCTTGGGCTCGTGCCCGACCGGGGCGCGTTCACCACTCCCTCGCGCACGCCCCGTCAGTCGAAATCGACAGGGATGCCCATCACGCACCAGGTCGGCGTCGACCCGCCACGCGGGTGCCCGTGCGAGCACGGGGAGGACGCGGGCGAAGCGGACGCCGTAGCGGGTCGGGCGAACCAGGAACTGCGCAGCCGGCCCGGTGAGTTCGAGCCGGTAGCGCTTTCCGTCGCGATGCAGCTCGTGCATCAGCCCCGCGGCCTTCACCGCTCGGAAGACGTCGCGCCATCCACCACTCGTGCGCAGCACCACGCGGGTGGCGTCGCGCAGCAGCCCGCGCGCCAATTCGAGGTTGTAGCGCGCCAGGAGCGCCCGTCCGTCGGCGTCGGGTACCGTGGCCAGTCGACGCGCGCCGGGTCGATCATCGTATAGCCCGCGCTGCAGCACCTCGGGCGACACTCCGAGTGCCTCTGCTGCCGACGCATAGGGTTCGAGCGCATCCCCAGGGACCGGCGGCCATATCGCGCCGCGAGCCGAGAAGACCTGGCGCCGCGCTTCTTCCAGACGTTCGCTCCCCGGCACCGGCGCGAAGTCGCACCATTCGATCAGCGTGCGGGTTATCCCCGCCAACCGTGACGCATCGCGCACCCGACGCTCCTGCCGGCGCAACGCCTCCACGACCACCTCCAGCGGGCGTCCCGGCAACCGCCTCGCCAGCCGCAAGAGCCGCTCGAGGAACGGGACGATGCGACCGCGCTCGTCGGCCAGGTAGTCGAGGGAGACGTCGTCACCGCGCTGACGAACGAACGGGTCGACCTGGGCACGCGTCAGCATCGGCCGCAGCGCCGCATGCTAGATCCCGAAGCCCAACTGTCCCTCTGACACTTTCCGCACCGCCGCTCCGCGTCGCTTGGAGGCAAAGAACTCCCACGTCCCCGCCGCGACGATCTCGTACAGCGTCGCCACCTGGTCGCCCTGCCGGCGCAGCAGGCGCCCGAGCCGCTGCGTGTGCTGGCGCCGCCCACCGCGCGTCGAGTCGCCTAACACGATCCCCAGCTTGGCGCCCGGCACGTCCCACCCCTCGTCGAGCACCTTGACCGAGGCGACCGCGCGCAACGACCCCTCGCGCATCGATCCAAGGATCGCGTGCCGCTCCGATGCCGGCGTCGCGGCGCCGATGAGCGGAATCGCCAGCCGACGCGAGACCTCCATCGCTACGTCGGTCCCGCCGCAGAAGATGACCGCCTGCTCGTCGGGGAACAGACGAAGCACGCGCTCCATCACCTCGAACTTGCGCTCCGCCAGCCGCACCACCCGTTCGCGTTCGCGAAAGGCGAACATCGCCCGCCGAGCCTCGGGGATGCGGCGTGCACTGGCAGCGAATCGCTTCCACGCCTCGTCCGGCGTCTCGCCCTTCTCCCGCCAACCCGAACGCTCGGCGTAGCCGTCGAACTGCATCGACGCAGTGTCGTACCGTGCTCGCTCGGCGGGGGTGAGGTCGACGTACACACACTCGACCACGAAGCGCGCCAACTCGGCGTCCGTCATCTCGCCGATCGTGCGCCGGTAGATCATCGGGCCGAGCGCGCGGATGAGCGAGGTGTCCTGCCCATCGGGATAGGTCGCCGTCAGTCCCAAACGCGCCGCTGCTGGCGCGATGAGCAGCGCGTCCAGCCACGTGCGCGCCTCCCCTGCCGCCGAATCCCCCAGGTGATGGACCTCGTCGCACACTAGCAGCGAGAAGCGTTCGCCGTGCCGCTCGAGCAACGTGAAGGCCGAGTGATACGTCGTCACCGTCAGCGAGCGCACTTCTTTTTCGTCACCGTAGAACGCGCCGACATGCTCGGCGCCGAAGGCATCGGCGAGCTGCGTGAACCACTGCGCGACGAGGGCCCGTGTGGGGACGATGATACAGGCGTTCAGGGCGATTTGGTGGATGGCGAGCAGGGCGACCAGCGTCTTGCCCGCTCCGGTTGGGAGGACCACCGTGCCGCGACGGCCGGCGGCGAGCCATCGGGACACGGCTTCGGCCTGTGCCGGGCGCGGGACACGCGGGTCGAGGAGGGGGCGTCGAAGGTGCTCGCGTTCGCCGACGCTTCGGTGGTGTGGTGTTCGGCGGCGCAGGCGCGGAGTTCGGGGTAGCGGGCGCCGACTGCGACGAGGGCGTCGAGACGGGGGTCGGGGTGGAGCCAGTGGGGGGCGTCGGCGGGGGCGACGCCGCGGAGGATGGCGAGGCCGGCGCGGTAGGTGAGGGTGGGGGGGGGTAGAGGCGGGGGGGGGACATGGGGAGGTTGCCCGCGGGGAGGGCCATGCCGAGGAGGGAGGTGCGCAACGTCCAGGCGAGCGAGAGGCTGATCGGAATGCGGCGAGCGAACGGTGCGTCCGCCGATTGACCGCCTGCTCTCGCGCGGTTCAGACGCCGATAACGCGCAACTCGCCGGAAGCCATATCGAGGAGCGCCCCGAGAACCAACGGAGCGAGTGGCGAGAGCACAGGCAGCGTGTTACGTGTCACGCGCGGAGCGGGACGATGCGCAGGGAACGTCCGCGCCAGTTCTGCTGGAAGCGGAGGTGCTGGTCCATCGTGGCGAAAGCGTCGAACTCGGCCTCGGCGTCGTCGAGCAGCGGACGGTGATCTAGGTCAGACCAGCGGCGCTGACGAATCGTCGAAATCGCGGAGACCGGACAAGAGCGCGGCGAATGCCCGGGGCAGGTTGCCGTCAAGCAGAACCCGCACAGGCGCTCTACGCGGCCGGGGTCACGAGCGCCTGCTTCGCCAATTCCAGGACGGCGACGGCATGCGAGCGCGAGACGCTCGGGAACTCCTCGAGGAATAGGTCGAGGGGGTGGCCCGCCTCCAGGTACTCGATGAGCGTCTGGACCGGCACACGGGTCCCCGTGAAGACTGCGGTTCCGCCGAGGCGGTCGGGGGTGGATGTGATGAGGGGCGTTGGGGCGGATTCCATGGGAGTCGGTCGCTCGGTTCGGATCGAAGGTAATGCAACGGATCGCGGGGGGTGGGCGCCGGCGGTTCGCCTCGGCGTGGGGCGAATCGCGGACGATGGTGACGGTGAGCGAACAACGTCTCCGGCGGCGTTTCGATGATGATTGATTCGACTCGCGAGGCCCATTGCAGACTAGCCAAGTCCCGTAGCTGCATCGCTGCGTCTGTCCAGTGTGGGAGTTCTTCGCGCTGTAGGCCTTCTTTGGTGACCGAATAAGAGGAACCAAACGCTGTGAGACTGTAACCCCTCTCTGGTTGCCAACTGGTCGCTGACAGCGCGGCACTTCGTATTGGAACGGGCCCTTCCCCACGGGACAAATAGGTGCCACATTGTCCCCATGCCGTCCCCCCGAACAAAAACCAATACTGCCGACGTCGCCACCGAGATCCGCGACCTCCGCACACGCAGCGGACTCTCCCAACCACAGTTCGCCGAGATCGCCGCGTGCTCCGTGACGACCGTTAAACGCTGGGAGGCCGGGAAGTGCGAGCCCAGCGACCTAGCGCTCAGCGGACTGCGGAGCCGGCTCGAACCCAAGGTCAGCGTCGTGCGCGAGGTGCCGTCATTCCGGTTCATCGATTTGTTCGCCGGTATAGGCGGACTCCGGCTCGGGTTCGAGTCGATCAGTGGACAGTGCGTCTTCACCTCTGAGTGGGACGTACACTCGCAGCGCACCTACCGTGCGAACTTCGGTGATCACCACATCGCTGGGGACATTGTTGGCATCGCGAACGACGACATCCCCGAGCACGATGTGCTGCTGGCCGGCTTTCCATGCCAGCCATTCAGCATCGCCGGCGTCTCCAAGAAGAATTCCCTCGGTCGCAAGCACGGGTTTGAGTGCGAGACGCAGGGGACGCTGTTCTTCGAAGTTGAGCGCATTCTCGAGGCGCATCGACCGAAAGCGTTCTTGCTGGAAAACGTCAAGAACCTGAAGGGACACGACGGCGGCCGCACATTCGACGTCATCATGCGAACGCTGGGCGAAAAGCTCGGTTACCACGTTCGGTCTAAGGTGTTGAATGCGCGTCCGTTCGTCCCGCAACATCGCGAACGGATTTTTATCGTTGGATTTCGGGATGACGTCGACTTCACTTGGGAAGACGTGACGATTCCACCACAGTCGGAATGGCCGACGCTCGGCGACATTCTGCACTCCAAGCATCGAGAGGAGACGCCCGAGGAACGCTTTGTCGACACGCGAGGTGGCGCGCTTGGAAAGTATGTTCTGACCGACCATCTCTGGCGGTACCTCCAGGACTACGCGGCAAAGCACCGGGCCAAGGGAAATGGATTCGGCTTTGGCCTCGTGGGTCCCAAGGACATCGCCCGCACGCTATCCGCGCGCTACTACAAAGATGGCTCAGAAATCCTAATAAAGCGCGGCAGCGGCAACCCTCGGCGGCTCACGCCGCGTGAGTGCGCCCGCTTGATGGGTTTCGATCGCGGTGTCCGGCAGTGGACGATCCCGGTCTCTGACACGCAGGCGTACCGGCAGTTCGGCAATTCGGTCGTCGTCCCGCTCGTCGAAGCCGTCGCACGGGCAATGCGTCCGCACATTGTCGACGAGCGCTATCGCCCGGCGCGACGGCAACTCTCGCTAGAGCTAGTGGCCGCCGACTGACGTGGCGGACATCGTCGATCGCGCCACGCGTAGCCGGATGATGGCCGGCATCGGCGGCAAGGATACAGCGCCGGAACTCGCCGTTCGGCGCTTTCTGCACCGAGAGGGATTCCGATTCCGTCTGCACCGGCGAGATCTCCCCGGTCGCCCTGACATCGTGCTCCCTCGATATGGCGTCGTGGTCCTCGTGCACGGTTGCTTCTGGCATCGGCACACGCGGTGCCGGTATGCAACGACTCCGGCGAGCAATCGAGAATTCTGGATCGCGAAATTCCAACAGAACGTCTCCCGAGACCGACGCAATGCACGTGATCTCCGACGACTTGGCTGGCGACCGGTCGTGGTGTGGGAGTGCGAGCTGACGCCCTCGCGCTTCGGTGCACTCGCGCGCCAGATTCGCGAAGCTCAACCGGAGGGCACGGCGCGTGGCTGAAGAGAACGAACTGACGGAGTGGATGGAACAGGTCACTGGACCGGACTGGCTCTGGTACGTGAAGTACCTGTCCGCGAACGACACCTACGCCAAGTCCAACGTGCACCAGGGCGGCCCGTACGTGGCCAAGGAGGTGCTGCGAGTCGTGTTCCCTCGCCTTTCGGAGCGCGCCGATCGCGATGAGAATCCCGATCTGTTCGTCGATACGATCGTAGATTCGCACGAGGGCTATCAGACCACATTGCGCCTGATCTGGTACAACTCCAAGAGGTTGGGACAACGCAACGGACGCGACGAAGCTCGCCAAACCAGGTGGGGAGCGATAGATGCACCCGTCGTGTCGGCGGAGTTCACCGGAGCCCTTGTCATCTTCGCATACCATAGGATCGGCACGGGAGACGCCGACGGACTGCGCGTCTGGATCGCTCGGTCACTGGAAGAGCACGAGCGGATCCTGGATCGCGTAGGACCGGTAGAGCCGGGTGTCGGACTCGTGCTGACATCGAGCGGCGTCGTCCTCTCGGGGACGCTCTCAGTGGTCGACCGCCCGTGCATGCTATCCGCCGAGTCTCTCCCCGAGGAGTGGAGGACGAGCTACCCCAGTGGGGGAGAGCATTATCGCGAAGGTCATCGAGAGCCTGCCATCTGCGCGGTCGCTCGCCGTCGACGCACGACTGATGAAGCGGCGCACTTGCGAGTACGAGATGTTTCTATCGGTCGAGCAGTACCACGTTCTCCCCAGACTGCGGTCACCTTTCGAGTCGGTCGAGGCGTTTCTCGAGTTTGCGCACACCGTCACCAATCGGCGCAAGAGCCGCTCAGGACGATCCCTTCGGTTGCAGCTCGCCGGCATCTTTCGCGAAGAGAACTTGTCGCACTCGCACGGAGCGCACACTGAGGGAAGGCGGAAGCCTGACTTCATCTTTCCGTCCATCGAGAGCTATTGGGACGGGGCTCGACGGGACGACCAGCTGCGCATGCTGGCGGCGAAGACGACGGTGAAGGACCGCTGGCGGCAGATTCTCAATGAGGCGCGGCGGGTCGAGACGAAGCACCTGCTGACGCTTCAGGAGGGGGTGTCGGAAGAGCAGTTTCGAGAGATGCGGGAAGAGGGTGTGGTGTTGGTGGTGCCGACGGCGCTGCACGCGAGTTATCCGCGGGGGGTGCGGGGGGAGCTGGTGTCGTTGGAGGGGTTTATTGGGGAAACCAAGAAGTTGTGCGCGTAGGGCTTCGACCCGCGGAGCTATTTCCGAACAGAATCGCTCGAGTTCCGCGTATTCCTGCTCGACTTGTCTGGACTCGATTCGAAAGGGTTTGATCCTCCATTACCGAGATCGTGTAGGTTCTATTCGCCAGACGCTCGCAGCACAGTCTTCGAGCACAGCGTCAGATCTCCTGCCTTGCCTCCAGAATCAGTTCCGAAAACGCACCTCGACCGGGTGCCTCCGGTGTCCCCACCACCAAAGCTCGATCGAGTCCGTGATTGATCGTTTCGCAGGAAGTCTCGGGCAGGAGGATGCAGGCATGACACGCCGCGAGATTTGCCAGCCGCGACCCGCCTCCACCAAAGCTTTCCGAGCAGATTGGGTCCGCGGAACACCATGATGCCCGCGTCAGAGCTCGATCGATAGTGTCCCCGAGACGCTCGGGGCGTCCGAGCTCCACAAGTCCTCCGAGCGTTCCCTCGGAGTCACCCGCGGCAGTATAGATCAGAAAGCCGGCCATGGGCGCGGTCGGGTCATCCGCAACGTAGAGTCGTTCCCTCAGCGAGGCGGTCCCGTACCCACACTCGAATATCAGCTGGTTGATCAGGATGTGGGCGAGACTGTGGACGAGCAGGTACCGCGAGGCCCACCTCCATGTAGCATGGCCAGCCGGTGGGATAGTCTGGTACTGGCCGGCCACTCGCACGACAAATGCCTCAGACAAGCGTGACTTGAGCCATTCCTCGTTCCTCTCTTGCCACGCAGCGATCGCGTCCTCCCTCAGATTGATAAAGATCCCCTCGCCGAAGACTTCTACTGCAGGAAGCCACCTCTCTTCAGGTCGAGTAGGTGGGTACCTGAAGAGCTGCGTCAGCGCGCTGTCTGGCATCCCGATCAAGGGCCGGGTGCTCGGTTCCAGGCGATCGAATCCGTAGAGCACTCGCGTCTCCCGAAGTCGTTCCACGAGTTGTACACGCTCCACCCATGTCTCGACGTTCGCTGGCACCTCCGTCACAACTACACGAAGATCGCTTGATCTGATGCGATCGTTGATCCCCTGCTTCAGCACGTTGTACTCTGCACGCCGGAACGCGAGCAGGTCGGAATCCGGATCGGTCGGCTGAGCAACACCCGCAAGGAGCACCGATTTCGGATCGAACAGAGACACGAGAGCCGCCTCGATCGTTTCAAGAGTGGCATCGATCTCCCGAGACCTAAGCGCCTGCCCCATCGCTGCAACCGCAGCCGCTCTTTGATTAATGTCCCACAATAGCTTGGCGGCCGAACATGTTGAGTCATTCGCGCACTCCTCTCGAATCCGAAGCACGTCCGGATCTTTCTCCTGCAGATCGGGCAGCAGAATCGAAGAAATCGTACGAGCAAAATAGAGATTCGTCTGATTGATCAGCGCTCCAACTATGGGAGCATCGCAGAGCTCAGACGCTCCGGTACCCAGCCATGGGCGTTCGCCACCGCAGTCGATACCGGCCTTCCCGAGGCTTCCTTGCTCGCCGCTTTCAGGGCTCTGCGTGGCACCGGACAGCGATCTTTTCTTGTCACAGCCCTTGCACTCCACGACGATTCCACTCAGATCGGCTCCACCGCGATCCTGAAGGAAGAGCTTGGACTCGCCAAGGCACGTACAACCGCTCCACTTTCGCCACGGAAACTCGTTGAGATGGCCGGCCGCGCATGCGGCAATGAAGCGGACGGGAAACCAGCGACCATCAGGGGCTGGAGGCACTCGCTTAGCGTCGAGGTTGAATCGTCGCAGTTCTCCAGTCTTGGAGTGCCGGTACCACCCGGGAAATCTCTGCGCAGGAACGAATAGGTCCGCATTTGGCGGAGGCTTGGAGCCTCGTGATCGTGCTCGAAAGTCTGGAGGGAGCTTGAACCGCGAGACGCCAAGCAAGGCGGCGAGCCGAGGCTCAAATCGTTCGAACTCGGAGGGTTCCTCGCACGAGAGCATGCCCTGCGTGATGTCCGACCGATGATGCCAGAAATCCACGCCACAGACGATGTGGGGCGTTCCCTTCTTGTCCGTGTAGAGCGCGCCCGGCCCGAACGGAGCGATCAGCTGCGCCAGACGTATCTGTCGATGTCCCATGGGAGAATTGGCGAGATGTCTGAGGTCGTCAGGACGAGAGCGAATAGCCGTCAGTGATGGCCAGTTCGCCACTGCGATCCACCTGCCGCAGGCTGCTGGGAACCTCGACGCCGCGCTTTCTCTGAAGGGGAGTGCTGTACTGCCCGGGCCAGAGCATGAGATATTCGTCCTCCGGAGACGGAGGAAAACGCTCGAAATACTGTGGCTGACTCTCCCACTTCTTGAGAAGATCGTCTCTCAGCCGCTCCATTTCCGCCACCGCACGATCCGCATCAACGCCCGATCGTACGACCCGGCAGCGTTCGCTCAGAATGCGAAATGCCTCGTGTACCGCGGGGCGATACTCATCCGGCTCGTTCACCCGGGCCGCGCTTTGCTGCCGAGACCAGGTCAGGACCACTCCCGCAAATGCGCGCTGCAGGGCCGACAGGGCGAATGGCGTCGCCGACGTGGGTTCGACGCGCTCATATAGTCTGCGGTGATAGGAGTGGAACTGCTCAAAGTGCGAGCGGTCACGGCTCCTGCCCCGGATGTGGGAGAGAGAGAGATCAGGCCCGGACGCTCCTTCCATTTCCGGCCGACGCGTCCGGTAACTTGGATATACTGCGCCGTGGTCTTGGGTTGACCTGTTACTCCCATCAGAGAAAGCCGATCGATGTCGACGCCCACTTCGATGATGCTCCTCAGTGGACACCCAAATCCGGCCACCAGTGGACACCTGAAATCCGGCCACCACGCGAGCGCGCTGAGACGTTGACGGCAGGGCGACCCCTATGGGTCGTTCCCCGCCATGAGCAATGTCTTGTCCAAGATCAAACAGCAGCAGGTCGAGGGGCTGGGGCGACTGGGGTGGTCGCTCCGCCAGATCGAGGCGGCGACCGGGATCCGCCGCGAGACGATCAGTGGCTATCTCACCGCCGCCGGGATCCCGGTGCGCCGGCGGGGCGGGCGCGTGGCCGACTGGCCGCCGGCAAATCCGGCCACCACGGCGGTGGTGTCCGACCCCGCGATGTCCGTCCACGAGGTCACCGTCCCGCCGGTACCGGGCCGGGCCCCGACCGCGAGTGCCTGTGAGCCGTACCGCGAGCTGATCGCGGAGGCGCTCGGCCGCGGGCGCAACGCCATGGCGATCTGGCAGGACCTGGTCGATGACCACGGCTTCCCGCCCGCTACGCCAGCGTCCGGCGTTTTGTCCGCCAGCTGCGGGCACGGCCACCGGTCGAGGCACGCGTGGTCATCACGACCGCACCGGGCGAGGAAGCGCAGGTCGACTACGGCGAGGGCCCGATGGTGCGGCACCCCGACCACGGCCGGTACGTGCGCACGCGCCTCTTCGTGCTCACCCTCGGCTGCTCGCGCAAGTCGGTGCGCCTGCTCACCTGGCGCTCGAGTAGTCAGCGCTGGGCCGAGCTGCATGAGCGGGCCTTCCGGCGGCTCGGCGGGGCGCCGCGCGTCGTCGTCCTCGACAATCTGAAAGAGGGCGTCCTCCGGCCGGACATCTACGAGCCGACGCTCAATCCGCTCTACCTCGAGGTGCTCGCACACTACGGCGTCGTCGCCCTGCCGTGTCGCATCCGCGATCCGGATCGCAAAGGGAAAGTCGAGTCGAGCGTCGGGCACGCCCAGCGAACGCCCCTTCGCGGGCTGCGTTTCGAAACGCTCGACGCGGCGCAGGCCTATCTCGATCGATGGGAGGCCCATTGGGCCGACACGCGCATCCATGGCACGACGAAGCGGCAGGTCGCCGCGATGTTTGCCGAGGAGCAGCCGGCGCTGCAGCCGCTGCCGCTCGAGCCCTTTCGTTACTACCGCCACGGCCTGCGCACCGTGCACCTCGATGGCTGTGTCGAAGTCGAGGCCGCCTACTACAGGGTGCCCCCTGGCTGGATCGGCCGGCGTGTCCAGGTGCAATGGACCGACCTCCACGTCCGTGTCCTGGTGCCCGCGACCGGCGAGCTCTTGCGCGAGCACGTGCGCACGAAGCGCGGCTGGCACCGCATCGACGACAGCGACCGCTCACCCCGCACTCCGGCAACGACGCTGGCCCTGCTCGCCCGCGCCAGCCACGCCGGCCCGCATTTGCATGCCGTGTGTACCACCATCCAAGCCCGCGAAGGCGCCGCCGGCGTCCGGCGCATCCTCGGCGTCCTCGGGCTCGCCAAGCGTCTGGCCCCGCGCCGCGGACGAGGCCGCCAGGTCGCGCTCGACCTCGGGGCCCCATCTACCGCTTCCTGCGGCGCTATCTGGAGCGGGATCCGCCGGCGCCCTCACGCTCCGGCAGGTCGACCCGCTCATCCGTCAACTGACCCTCTACCGCGATCTCATCGATCGCACCACAGGAGATCTCGCATGAATCTCGTCGAGCTCGATCACGCGCTGCGCAAACTCCGCCTCTCCGGCATGGCCGACGGCGTCGAAGCGCGGCTACGGCAGGCCCAAGTCGAGCGCCAGGTGCCGCTCGACCTCGTTTCGGCGCTGGTCGGTGATGAGCTGCTACGCCGGGAGGACCGCCTCATCACGCGGCGTCTGCAGCAGGCCCGCTTCCGCGATCCCGACCGCTCGCTCGACACTTTCGATTTCGACTTCAACAAGAAGATGCCGCGAGCGCTGATCCATGAGCTCGCCACCGGTCGCTTCATCCTGCAGCGCGAAGACGTCCTGCTGCTGGGGCCTCCGGGAACCGGCAAGAGTCACCTGGCGCAGGCGCTCGGTCGAGCCGCCATCCATCAAGGGCATCGCGTCGCCTATCGCGAGGCTCACACGCTGCTCGAAGAGATCACCGACGCCACGCTCGACGGCACGCGGAAGGCCTACCTCGCCGACCTCGGCACCGTGCCGCTGCTCATCATCGACGACCTCGGCATGCGGAAACTCCCCGCCACCGCCGCCGAAGATCTGCTCGAAGTGATCATGCGGCGCTACGAACGGGCCTCGACGATCCTGACCTCCAACCGCCCCGTCGACGACTGGGGGAAGCTGCTCGGCGACACCGCCGCCGTGACGGCGCTCCTCGACCGGCTCCTCCACCACGCCCACGTCCTCACTTGCGGTCCGCGGAGCTGGCGGACCAAACTCCAGCCGGCGTCCGACTCCCCGGGCGCCACCGCTCGCTAACCCAGTCGCAGCGCCCGGCGTGGTGGCCGGATTTGCGGTGTCGATCAATGGCCGACTCCGGCAGCTCGATCGGAGTTTCGTGAGGGGTACCGTACGGCGACGCAAGTCGATCCATCATGTCGACGATCTCGCTCTGCGAGTCGGCTCGTGAGCTCCTCCCGTCACAACCAGCTTTCGCCGCGCCGCGTCTGGAACGGATTCCCGATTCTGCAGGAACTTCAGCCGAGCACGAATGTCGGAGTCGAGCAGAGTCTTTGCACCACCGAGCTCTCGGATGCTGTTGTAGAACGCCAGCAGCGTCCACCAGGGATCACGCGCTTCGGGAGCGAATGCGGCGGGTCTGCAGAGCGCCGCCGAGTACAGGCGAACCTGGGCGGTGAGTATGGAGCCGTAGTTGGAGGCGTGGATACCCAGGTAGAGTCGCCCCGAGTCGAGCGCGCCTCCCGGTAGCCGGGCATACACGCCGAAGAACGAATCTCCCATCTGCAGGCCCGGGCTCGGGAAAAGACGCACGTTGGACTTGCCCGTTTTCGGAGCGATTCGCGCATACAGTGCGAGCGTCTGGTCTTCGGCACCCCGAATCGTGGCAGTCGAAGAAATGATCTTTGGTACGATGCGGCTCGCTCCCTCGCCCGACGTACACAGTCGCTCGATGACCGATTCGTAGAGACCATACAAGGTCCCAAGCGGTCCGGCGATGAGATGCAACTCGTCCTGCACAACAAGAGATGGCGGTTGATGTACCTGGACCGCTTCTCCATGTTCGAATCGCCGCCCAAATATGACTCCAGCTTCTGGCCTATACGCCAGCATCGCGAACTTGTCCGCCGTGCCGATCACCAGTGACGGAGCACTGGCATAGATCCGCTCGTCAATGACTTCGACGGGCAGCCACGTGCTCGGCTTTTCTCTGCCGAACTCGCACGAGCCGTCGACACAGTACAACCTCGGCCCTTCTGACGTTTCGGCAATGCCCGCCAGCTGCCACTGCGAGGCCCGTCCTTTCCGACAGCGACCAATCTCGGTACGGCACCACGGGCACTCAGTCAGGACAAGAGGATTCCCCCTTACCTTGTCCGACTTGTAATCGGCGAGGGCTTGCTTTGCCCTCGCGTTGTTGTTCGGAGTACCGTCGCCGCCGATCCAAAGGCCGAGCGAGAATCTCTGTCCCGTGCAACGCGAGACGTCAGCATGCGACGTCGGATGACGACGTAGATACTCCATCGCGCATATCAGGCTTGCTGCACGCTGGAACTGCTGCGTCGTCAGCATCCGAAGCGTGTACCGCATGAGCACATTGGTGCCGTCGCGTAACGGCCCATCGGTTTCGCGGCCCATCAGCAATCGTTGATGCCACATGAGAAAGGCCATGACAGCCAGGTACGCCTCCGTCTTACCACCTCCGGTGGGAAACCAGATTAGATCGATGATTTCTCGGTCCGGACTGTCTGGCCGGGCGATACCTTCCAACTGGAGCAGCAGAAACGCCAGCTGAAACGCCCGCCACCTGCCGATCGCGCTTCCCTCATTCGAGCGTGCGAAGACGTTCCACGGCGAGTCGCCGATCGTCGACGGTCCTGCGCATTGTCGGTTCCTGTCCCAGTCGATCGAGCGTTTGCGCAGATGCTTGGTCGCGATCTGCTGCAGGAGCATGGACAGATTGGCGAGCCGAAAGGCGGCACGTACATCCGCATCCGTTCTGAGCAGCTGCAGCCCTCCGCGAATCCGCGATAGCGATTCCTCGCACTGCGCGAGATGGCGGTCCGCCACCTCGGTGAACCGATCCGCCAGAGACTCCGCCTCACTTCGTCGAGCCTGGACCCAGGTGTCGTACTCGGATACGAGCGATTCGAGTGCGTCCCATATCACTCCCGTGCCATCGTCAGGGAGCGTACTCAGATCCCGCATGCGCAACGCGATGACATCACCGCTCCTGTCGGTGACGTCCGGCGTCATGCTCGGCGTCTCGAAAGCCGGGAACACATCCGCATACACAACCGTCGGATCGACGCCCGGCGCTTCATCCCATCCGGCCGCACAACCGTGCCCGATGGCCCACGTGGCCGAGTCGCGGTAGAGTAGCGCGAGCGACTGCTCTTCCGCGTCGAGGTGATCGAAGGGACGATGGCTCTCGGGATACGGCAGGATGCTACCGCCTTCGACGAGCACCTCGAAGTAGGTCTGAAAGAGCGTTGCGTCCTCCGATTCCTTCCGCGTTTTCGTGGCTTTCTCGTTACGCAGCACTACGGTTACGATGTAGTGATCCGGCTGGCGTGGAAGCTCCCGAGCGAAGACATCGACGCGAAGACGGGGCCCCGCGCTTGAAGCACCCGCTACCGATTCCTTCTGCGGGCTTAGTGTCCGCAGAAGCTGCCCGGAAAAGCGAACTTCCGTTTCCGGGCCTACGGCGGGTGTGCGACGCCACAGCGGCACGGCTGGGCGCGCGAATCCGTCGAGCATCACGATTCGTCCTGCCTGCTCGTATCGGCCGTTCACAGCGAATGGTCGATCCGACGACTGCTGCCACTGAAAGCGGCGAAATCGGGGCAGCCGAACGACGAGCGATCCGTCCGAGGGAAGGTGGAGACAGACCGAGATTGCCATCGAACTCGGGCGTCGCATGTCGGGTGACGTGACGTCGAAGTCGTGCTCGGATCCCTCAGCTCTCGAGGAGGGTAGGTCGGCTATGACATCCGCCTTCTCTTCCTCATCCTCGGCCGTTTCGTCGTCATCGCTGTCGGGCGAAGCGGAATCCACGCCGACATTGTCGGCAGCCAACACCGCCTGCTGATCTGGGGTCAGAAACTCATCAGAACTCCGCGGATGAAGGAGACCTGCGCCGTATTTCCGATGGGGCGATTCACGATCAAAGAACAGCACCTCCTCCAGATCGGCCTCGGGAGTCGGGCGCCACGCGAGAGCGCCCCGACGGAGTGGTTTCTCATCTCTGAAGATTCCTTCCTTGAACTCGATCACCTCCGGCTCGCACATGGACACCGAGGGCCCAACTATCTCGCCCCGCAGATAGGCGATGAGCTCCGATCTTTCCTTCATCCTCCCTCCTTCGCACTCCAAGCTAGAAGCTGCCTGGCATCTGACTGCCGGCACAGTATGTAGACCGTCTCGGTTGCCCTGGTCAGCGCGGTGTAGAACAGGGCGCGGCCGCCTTCCCGATCATCGAGATCTAGATCGGTCACGATGATCACCTTGTTTTCCATTCCCTTGTACGCATGAACAGACGTATACAGGCAACCGCCCCCTCCTCGGCCCGCCGGTACCAGTCGAAAGCTTTCGGCCAGCAGTCGTTTCGCGGCGCTGCGCTCCGGACTGCAGAACGAGAGGAGGGTGATCTCTGAATCACGAAAGCCCGACTCTCGTGCTTTCTGCAGGACGCTCTTGAGCCGCATCAGCTGCTGCGCATCATCCTCGAATGGGATGTACTCGACGTTCTGGAAGGAACCACCGGTGCGCAGAAAACCCGAGTAGGTATCGCTCGCCAGTCCGCTCAACGATACGGCGGCCTTCCCGACTACGTCGTAGTTGCGACAATTCTCTGAGAGCGACCATCGTGTCGGTTGCGCGGACGCGATCATCTCGTCGAACGCCTTCTGCGCCGTCTCCCGCGACTGGATCGCCCGCCGCTCGACGTCCCCGAACAGAGCGAACCGTCCACCGGCAACTCCACCGCGCACTAGACTCATTAGGCATTGCCACAGCCATGGCTTTGCAAGCACGTCCTGCGCCTCGTCGACGATCAGGTAATCGAACGTGGCGTCGGCAGAGCAGGCGGGGTCGGTCAGCCGTTCCTGAACCGCATCCGGGAGCGTTTCTCCCCAGAATCGATCATCGGCGTCACGTGGAATGGCGATGCCTGTGAGATGCGCCAGCAGGCGCACTGCGCGATCGACTACAAGACCGGGACCCGCGGTCTGCACGGCGACGTTCGATTTCATCCAGTCGCCGACGAGCTGGTTGAAGCACACCAGTGCAACCCGCTCGTTCCGTGCCGCCAGGCGCCGTGCAAGCTCCATCGCAATCAGTGTCTTTCCAGTACCGGCACCACCAGTGACAACCACTCGCGGGTTCATTTCGCACAGGCGAATCGTCATCCGTTGTGGTTCGCGAAGCGATTCATCGAGCGCGCGTTCATGCGACAGAATCTCTTCACGCCGTTCCGGGCACACGCTTTCGAACGGGAAGGCACAGGTCTACCATGTTGTCGACCCGAGCTGGAGCGATTGGCTCCGCCAACGGCGGAATCTTCTCGTCTGAGACAGCGGCCATCATACGGGAGACGAGAGAGGCACAGAAGTCCGCGGCGGTGCGAAAGCCACGGAATTCCGGCGCGTCCATCAGTTCCCAGCTCGAAACCGATATGCTCCGTCCCAGTTGAAAACGTGCGTTGGGAAAGATGCAGAGTTGGACGATGGGTAGCTGCTTCACGAATGGTGCGATCTCGACCAACCGACGACGAAGCGCATGCTTCGCATCCTGTGCCTGCTTGAACGGCGATCTCGTGATGGTCGATGGATACCACCGATCGTCTCGAAACGAAATATCCGCATGTGACTTGACCTCGACACACAGGATCCCCATAGCAGGCACCATCACGACGAAGTCGAGTTCAGTCCGTCGGTTTTCACGCCACGGAGCGAGGT
Organism: Gemmatimonadota bacterium; assembly: GCA_016704465.1. Lineage (GTDB taxonomy): Bacteria > Gemmatimonadota > Gemmatimonadetes > Gemmatimonadales > Gemmatimonadaceae > SCN-70-22. The sequence goes on from JADJAD010000001.1 coordinate 1,116,588, forward strand.
CGAGGGAATGGATGGCCACCCAGTCCGAGGGCCCACCGGCCAACATGTTCCAGACATCCTTCTCACCGGGCGGTGCGGAGTCGTCAACGAAGGCGGGGATCATTCGCGCCATGACATCAGCCGTTCGATGGGTAGTACTACCTTCAGCAGTGCATCCGGACAACGGTAGCCGTCTTCCACTTCGAGAATGGGATAGAAACCAATCGTCCCCTCAAGCGAACGATCCTCGGGGATAGTCCATCTGAATGCCTTCGCCGTGCGCCAAGGCTCGCGAATATGCCTCAGCTCCGAGTTGAGCAGGTCCGCCAGCTCATCCGTGAGAATGTCATGCGCTTCTGTTCCGTGCTTGATCGCTTCTCCGCGCGAGCGACCGATTTCAGCCCACGCCACGGCAGACCACCGATAACGACTCGGGCGCGGGTAGTTGCGACTGTCGGACTCGATGCCGAGAACTTCGATTAGCAGGTCGAAATGTTTTCGTTGCTGCGGCGCGTGTATCACATTCGACGGCGGCTGAATCCATTCCCGCAAACGCGAGCTCAGTCCACGGAGTCTGATTCCAGCTGAACGTAGTTTCTCTTCGATGTCTACCGCCCCACGGTCTAATTCCTCATGCAACAACTGCTTCCAGATCGTCGAGTATTTTCCATTCGTCGTCGTCGCGTGGCCGAAGTCGATGCTCGTAAGGTCCGGCTGCACGAGATGTGTTACCGATTCATCGACGTCACGCGGTTCCATGCGTGATGCGTAGACATTGACATTGTCGCACCGCAGGCAGGTAATGTCCGCATGCGGCGCTTGGAGACAGCCCAGGTCACCACTGAGGTGAAAGAGCACAGCCGCCCGCATATCGTGGCGCTCCCCTGCTTCCGGACGCAAATCGAAGTCATCGACCTCGATGGACGACTCACTTGCAGAGTCGTAGGTCTCTCCCCGAGCAAGCGTGCTGCGATTCCAAACGAAGACGTCGGACCTCGCAGCGCGTTCGGTCGTCGACCGCAGATGATTGGCTGGTTCGCGCTGCAATACATCGAGCGCCGGATCCGAGCCGAAGCCGACTTCATCGAGTGTGCCCGCCCACGCCACCTGAACGATGTGGGAACAGCGCGGCGCGTTGAGCACGGCTCCGGGAAGGCTACCGAATCCGTGGCTGCGTAGCGGCCCAACCTTAAGCAGGACGTCGAAAGGTTCGACCTCGCGATAGTTCCTCGGCGAATGGAGAAAGCCCAGCCTGGAACGGCCTGCGAGTTCGCGACAGGAGGGAATAGCGAGAAAGTGATCGAGCGCGGTGCGGTGACAGTAGATGCGGACGGTTTCCTTTGATGATTGGAACGAAGCGATCGTGTCCGCGATTGTTTCCCGCAGTGGATTCGGTTGGTTGCGCAGTTTCTCATGCGCCGACAACGCGTCGACTTGAGCGCCCATGACATCGTCACCCCACTTGCGACGAACTTCTTCCGGCGTGCCAAGCGACTTCACGATACCGGTATCGTAGTCGCCGAAAGTCATCGGTACCGTCAACCACAACAAGAGCTGAACGTGCAGTTCCCCCGCTGTCTCTGCCGTCTCGGGTGATTCCTTGAGTGCCTCGATGATGCGACGCACAGCGCGCCGAAGGCGGCTGAACCCAAGAAGACCAACGTCGATGCGCTCCAGATGAAGCGTCTCGGATCGCTGCAGGAACTCGAATATTGTCGTGGCGGTGGCCGTCACTGTTCAGGAACTCCGCGTGAGTACTCGCAGCGCAACTCCGCTTGGCGCCTTGGGGAAGCGCGATTCGACCACGGGATCGAGTTCGTACCACGCTTTGAGGCGCGAGAGCGAAGTCGCAGCGCTCTCGAGTTTCTGGAGGTCGGATGTTCGTGGAATTGCCGCGATGATTGAAGCGTCTTCGCACGGTTCGTAGTCCAGGCAGAAACTCAGCGCGTCAGCGCCGTCAGCGACCACAATGCGTGGAGCGCTCCCGTCACGATCGAACTTGTTCGCTTCGTCGGCGCGTTGATTCAAAAAGCGAACGCGAGAGACCGTGCGCGCGGACTCCCGCCATTGGACGGTGAGAAGATCGCTCAGTGCCGCCTGCGTACCCCCTAAACGAATGGAAACGGTGCCGAGCGATCGTTCGGCATCCGACTTGCCGGTCGCGCGGCCGCACAAGACGACGGTGGAGTCTGTGGACCTGAGGTTGGATGAGTCCAGCGACGCACCGTACGGTAGCAGCTGGCGGTAGATCGGTTCCCAGGATACTCCCTCGCCAACGCCTCCTTCGATGGGCGACTCTCCATCGAAGAACCAGTCGCTGGCATGGTAGTCCAAGAGCAATTTTCGCTCTTCCTTGCCGACGCGGCTGAACCAGACCTCTCCGGTATCATCCCGCCGGGACACATGGTAAAGACCAGGGGTCGCGCGGTACCGAAGGATCGGCTTGGGACCCGGCCGAAGCGATCTCAGTCGTCGAAGGTGCGCTTCGAGGTCGTTCGCGTTCGGCTCACCGAGGCGACGGAGCAGGGATCCGAGCGCCATCAGTCCCGCGGCGACAGAGGCGCAGGGCGTGGAGACGACTGCTACTCTGCGCCTGCCGTCGTCCGGCAGGGCATGACCCACGCTGACGAAATAGGTCACCCATGGAGGAACGGCGGCCCACTCATGCCCCTCTTCGGCCACCTCCAAGTCTCCACCTTCGTCGTCCGCTGACCCCAGCGGTAACTTGTGGGTCCCCCGGTCTTCGAACATCGACAGCGATCGGTTCACAAAGCGATCCTCATCGTCGTCCCCTCCACGCCCGCGTCACGCTCAAGCTCCGTCATGCCTTGGGGCCTGATCATATCCTTCGGTACATCATCGCCTAGATAGCAATACGAATGGTTGAGGCCGTTCGCAAGTCGTGGTGATGAGACGGACACTAGCCGGCGGTTCTGACAGCGACCGCAAGTTCAACTTCGGTCGTCGGCTGACGCTGACGAACGAAGCGATGTATTGGGGAGTCAGGACCACGAGACGGTTGCGGCTGAGAGGTTTTCGGATCCGGCCGCCAGTCACCGCGGTAGCTCGGGCAGTGAGGGGTCGCTCTTCGCGCCCACGTTTCCGCGATTGACGCCACCTCCCACAGGCCGAATATTCCCCGAAGCACTACTTTCCCCTTCTCCTCCAAAGAACAGCCCGCACTAAATGCACCCCTCCCCTACCCAAGTCGCCGCCCTCTTCGCCGGAATCGGCGGCATTGAAGCCGGTCTCCACCGGGCAGGCCTCGACACGGGCCTGCTCTGCGAGATCGACGCTGGCGCTGTCGCGGTTCTGGAGGAGCGCTTCCCAGGGGTCCCGATTCAGCTGGACGTCGCCGGACTGAAGACTTCGCACTTGAAGGGCGTCGATCTCCTGACGGCCGGTTTCCCATGTCAGGATCTGAGCCAAGCCGGTCAGACGAAGGGAATGGGTGGCGACCAGTCGAGCCTCGTGCTGCACGTCTTCCGCTTGCTTGAGCGCCGGCGCGTCCCGTGGGTGATGCTGGAGAACGTGCCCTTCATGCTGCAGCTCGGGCGCGGACACGCGCTGGCGGCGATCGTCAGCGAGTTCGAGCGCCTGGGGTACCATTGGGCGTATCGCGTGATCGACTCGCGGGCATTCGGTCTACCGCAGCGTCGCCAGCGCATCTACTTCCTCGCCGCCCGCAACGACGACCCACGCACCATCCTGTTCTCCGGCAATGAGCCACCTGAGCCGGTGCTCCCGTCGCGGAAGGAACGCGCGTTCGGCTTCTATTGGACGGAGGGGTCGCGCGGTCTCGGCTGGGCGCCAGACGCAGTGCCCACGCTCAAGGGCGGATCTACGGTCGGCATTGCCTCCCCGCCGGCGATCTGGCTTCCCGATGGGCGGTTCATTCAGCCGGACATTCGCGACGCCGAACGCATGCAAGGGTTCGATGCCGACTGGACGGCGCCTGCTGAGACCGTGGCGCGGACCGGCCATCGGTGGAAGCTCGTCGGCAACGCCGTAACGGTGAACGTCGCGGAGTGGATCGGCCAGCAATTCGGTATCCGGAGCGGACGGACCGATCTCTCTTCTACCGAGGTGGCACCCGAGCGGAGCTGGCCACGGGTAGCCTGGAACGTGGGAGAGGGACGGCGGACCACAACGGAGATCGGCGCATGGCCGGTGGCGCGCGCGAGTACTCCCCTGCCGCGCTTTCTCGAGTGGGAGGGGCGTCCGCTTTCGGAGCGCGCCACACGAGGTTTCCTCAGTCGGTTCCGTAAGAGTACTCTGACCAGGCCCGAGGGGTTTCTGGAGGCTTTGGAAGCGCACCTGAGAAGCGTATCAGGGGAAGACTCGAGTAGGGCCGGGGCGAAGAACGGCCGTCGCAGCGCGACCGCTGCCGCCTGACACTCGCGCGGGGCGATCGATGCGCGCCCGGCCACCCGAGACTGACGCCGAGACGTCGCTCCGTTTGTCTCGTATTCCGCAGAGCAACACCGGGCCCGAGCTTATCGTTCGTCAGCTGCTGCACGCGCTCGGGCACCGATTCCGCCTGAAGAACCGAGACCTTCCGGGATCGCCCGACATCGCCAATCGTGCGCGGCGTTGGGCCGTCTTCGTGCATGGCTGCTTCTGGCATGCGCATGAAGGGTGCTCGCGATCATCCGTTCCGAAGCGCAACCGAGCGTTCTGGAAGCAGAAGTTTGCGGAGAACCGCGCGCGGGACCAACGCGCCGAGGAAGAGTTGCTCGGCGCCGGCTGGGCTGTCGTGACGATCTGGGAGTGCGAGCTGTATTCGCTGGCAGGGGTTTCCGAGGTGACCCACCGATTGGACGCCATCGTCGGCGACGCACGCTGAACGTCCCCCTTACTCGACTTCGCTCGCTTCCTCGTCGTCATCCTCCGCTACCACGTCCTGCGGTTGCGCCAGATCGGGCGGGCTCTCGGGATCCTCGTCGGCCCATTCGATGAAGCGACGATTACGGATGCCGTACGTCTTCACCACTTCGCGCACCATCTCATCCAGCGTCAACAGACCCCGCCTCGGCTCTCCCTTCGGTGGGTCGACGCGGGCAGGTCGACCACGTCGCGGAGGCTTGTCCATGACGTCGAAGAACCAGACCTCACCGCGCTGGTCACCCTCGAGTTCGTACAGACCGATGAACATTCGCTCAAACAGCTGATGCGGATCGGTGGGTGACTGACGGCCGGTCCGAGAGCGAAACGTCATGATGGCGTGGGCGAACGAAGACTTGTCGGCCCCCGCATCGTCGCATGCGCGCATCGGGATGAAGAAGAGCGCCACGAGAACGGCATAGGGAGCCCGTTCGTGATGATCCATCGCCTCGGCTCGTAGCTCATGATCGTTGCGAACCATGTTCTTCGTATAGCGTCCGAGAACGACCTGGCCAGTCTTGTCCTTCCGCGGATCCCGGAAGCTGTACGTCTTGATCGAGACGAGGAGCTCGAGGCCGGTATCGAACGTGCTGTAGCGGACGTCGGTCTTCTTGAGCTTCTTGCTCGCTCCGCTCGCAGCACCCGTCTCCCTCCCGCTACCATCGGGCATCGGGAGCACCTCCGCCATCGAAGCGTCCACCGAACGCAACCTGTTGGCGACAAGAATCGCGAGCTTGTTCGACAACCGCTCCGCGTAGTTCTTCTTGTCTTTCCGCGAACCGGAATCGTCCGAGGGGCGGGGCTCGGACTGATCGAGAGCGTCGAGAAGGGTGGTGACGCTGACATACTTGGGTGAGACTTCTCGGACTGTGCGATTCTTGTTCTTGGACGCGTTCGACGAGGCCTGGCGCTTTCGCCGCTTTGGGGGATCCGCTGGCCGGTCGGGCTCGACGAGCGGGAGCTGTTCGTCGGTCATGAGATTGCGTTGTGAACGAAGATTTCGGCGCATGCGCATCGGTGCACCGTAGCGGCATCCACAACCTCTTTTCGAGGTCGGGCAAGCTGCCGCGCGATAGTTGAAAGGGTGAAGGTACGATTGAGCGCGCGCGGATTGAAAAGTGACATGCTCCGCAGATTCACCGGGAGGGCTGAGCTACTTTCGGCCCAGCGGTTCATCCCCCCAAAACCTCCCCCTCACCCCCTCCACCACCTCAAACACCCGCCCCTCCTCCCCCACCCGCGTCCACCCCGCCAACCCCTCCACCCACCGCCCCGGCAACTTCCCCCTCCCATGCAACGCCCCCACCGCCGCCCCCACAATCGCGGCGGCCGTATCGTTGTCCCGCGTGTCGTTCACCGCACGCACAATCGCCTCCTCCGGATCCCCCGCATAGCGCGACAGGATGAGCAGCACGCTCGGCACCGTCTCCATCAGGTACGCCCCGGAATACCACGCGTTGCACGCGTCCACGGTCGAGACCCCCGCCCGCTCCGCCCAGCGCAGGCGCTCATCGACGTAGCGTGAGAGCGGTCCCTCATAGTCCGTGAAGTCTCCGCCGCGCGGCCGGTAGCGGCTCGCTCCCTCCAGCGGCCCCGCCAGCTCCACAAAGCGCTCCCGCCACCAATCGGTCGCCGGCGCCTCAGGCATGTCAAGCAAGTCCCACAACATCCGCGCAAACGCCAGGCAGCTGGCGGTGCTCGCATAGTCGTTATGCGTCAGCATCGACGCGATGGCGACGTCGTGCCACACAGCCGTGCCGCCGGTCTTCAGGTGTGGCACGACGACCGGGGCAATGCGCATGAGGGCGCCGTTTCCTGCCGACTCGGGACCGGCCTCGTACCACGCTGCACCGCCCTTGTAGGCGGCGAGGAACGCACGCACGGTCTGGCCGATCCCGAAGATGCGTCCGCCACTCGCAAACGTCTGCGCCAGCCCGTCCGGATCGAGCGATCCGTGCTCCATCAGGTGCTCGAGGGGCCAGAAGGCGAGCTGCGTGTCATCGCTCGGATAGCCGCGCCCATCGCCCGCGTATCGGTTGGGAACGTAGTCGCGGATCTCGCCGTGGCGGGCGCGACGATCGCGCGGGAGTTGGCTCTCGGTCGGCACGCCAAGGGCGTCGCCTATCGCCAGGCCGAGCAGCATTCCTTCGACCCGCGCGAAGTCGAAGTCCGCGGGCTTAGGTGCTACCGCTTCGCTCAGTAGCGGCCCGGGCGAGAGACGGATGCCGCCGCGGGCGAGGAGGGGTGAGAGGAGGTCTTGGGGCATTGGATTCAGGTCTGGAAAGCGTCCCTTCGTTCAACTCATCCGGTATCCCGTGCTTACGCTAGTCGCCACCCCCGCCAATCCCACACCCTGACAATCGCGTCGGTGGCGGCAGCCGAAGTCTCGGTCGGCATCGGATTGCTTAGCGCTCGCGCTGGTTCCACTGCGGGATGTGCAGCTAGCGCTTCACCGCTGCATGCGAGGGCTCTGCCGACCGGCTTCTCGCAGAACACTGGTTGCGATGTCTGGTCGCTTCGTGGACATTCCCACCATGGCCCCCACCGTGCACGCCCGCGAACTGGAACGCCTCCGCGCCATGACCCCGGCGGAAAAGTTACGTGTATCCGACGCACTCTGGCGCGAGGCTCGCACCATCACCCGCGCCGCCGTAGCTCAGCGGAATCCGACCTGGCAGCCCGACCAGATCGAGCGCGAAACACGCCGGATCATGTCCGGTGGGCGAGCCTAGTCTCCTCCAGCTCTTCGTCCGTCCGCTGGAGGCGGCCGGGATCGACTACTTCGTCACGGGCGGCGTTGCAGCCATCGTCTATGGCGAGCCGCGGTTCACGCGCGACATCGACTTGGTGTTGGCGATTCACCCCGGCCATGCCGACCGGTTTCTGGCCTTGTGGCCGGAAGCCGAATTCTACGCACCGCCTCGGGAAACTTTCCTCGTGGAAAGCGCGCGGGCTGACTACGGACACTTCAACCTGGTGCACATCGACACCGGGCTGAGCGCAGACTGCTACGTCGCAGGAACCTCCCCCTTGCACGCGTGGGCCTTTTCCAAGGCACATCGCATCGACATCGAGAGCCTCTCTGTGCGAATCGCGCCCGTAGAGTACGTGATCGTACAAAAGCTCTCGTATTTCCAGCAATCGGGATCGACCCGACACCTCGAAGACATCGCGCGCATACGCCGAATTCAGGGTGATGCGATCGCTCCCGCGGCGCTCCAGCCATGGCTGAGTGCGATGGGGCTCGACGAGGCATGGACGCGAGCCTGTGCGCTCGATCCAGAGCAGCTCTAGCTGCTGATGACCTCAGCGTCGACGCGATGAGACTCCCGCGCCTTCTCGAGCCGCGTTAGCTCGACGTCGTGCTTCGCCGTTGGCTCCGCGCCATCTGCCGGGGGTCGCCTACGCCCGGTACACCGGAGTTTGGCAAATCGCCGAACCGTCAAGCAGCTTTTGCCAACCGACGCCGACGCACCCCCCGCCCTCACCACGCCCTCCCCAACACCCCCCAAACGACCACCCCACACGGCGCACACTTTGCAGCGACCTCGAACTACCGACGATCCGCACCCGCGACCACCCCTCCCGCTCGCCCCCGGATCCTAACGACTCACGCCGCGCACTCCCCACCATGTCCGTCCTCGCCCTCCCCATTCGACGCCTATCGCTCTCCCTCGGCGCCCTTCTATTGATCGCCTGCGGCGGAGGCGGTGACGGCGGCACCACCAACCCGCCAGCCGTCGGCGGCTTCGCGATCACGCTGTCGTCATCAACGCTCAGTGTGGTGCAGGGGAGCAACACTTCGGTCTCGGCGAGCATCGCCCGGACCGGATCATTCAGCGGCACCGTCGATCTCACGACCGAAAGCGTTCCCTCCGGGATCACCGCCTCATTCTCGCCAGCGGCAATCACCAGCGGGACGACATCCACGTCCCTGACAGTCGCGGCGGCCTCGTCCGTCGCGCCCGGCAACTACACCTTCACCGTGCGCGGACGCGCCACCGGGATCTCGGATCAGACCGGACAGGTCACCCTCACGGTCACGGCCGCGCCGGCGATCGGGATGACCCTGGCGCCGTCGGCGCTGACGGTGGTCCAGGGCGCGAGTGGACAGTCGACGGTGACGATCGCCCGTACGAACCTCACCACGGCCATCGCCCTCTCAGCCTCGGGCGCGCCTGCAGGGGTCACGACGACCTTCGCCCTCGCGACGATCAATACCGAGACCTCGACGACCCTGTCGGTCGCCGTCGGTGCCGCGGTGGCGGTGGGAACGTACCCGATCACCGTGACCGCAACGGCGGGCGCCGTGACACAGGTCGCCACGTTGCAACTCACGGTGGACCTGTTGCGCACCCTCTCGCTCAGCGCCACCCCGAACCCACTCTCCGTCACGCAGGGGCTCGCCGGAAGCGCCACGGTCACGGTCACGCGCCTCAACGTGACGGGCGAGGTGACCCTGGCGGTGAGCGGGCAGCCGACGGGTGTGTCGGTCAATACCAACCCCAACCCGGTGAGTGGCACGTCGGCAACGGTCACGCTCAACGTGGGCGCGGCGGTGGTACCCGGAAACTACCCGATCACGGTGACCGCATCGGCCGCGGGGGTCGCCAATGCCACGACGCAGTTCACGCTCACGGTGGTGGCGGGCGCACCAGCCATAGCGCTCTCGCTCACCCGCACGTCGCTGTCGATCGTGCAGGGCGATAGCGCAGGGACGAGCATCGTCATCACGCGCTCCAACTTCTCGCAGCAGGTCAACCTTGCGGTGTCGGGCGTCCCGAACAACGTCACGGCCCGGCTGTCGAACACCGCCACACTCACCAACGGCGCGATCCTGACGATCGTGGCGGGAGCCGGCGCCTCCCCTGGTACGTATCCGATCCTGGTCACCGGCACGGGCACGGGCATCTCGCCCGCCTCCACCTCCCTCTCGGTGACGATCACGGCGCCCCCTGCCGGGACAGGCAACGTGACCTGGGCGTTCGGCGGCTGCGACCCGAACGACATCCCCCTCTGGTTCGCCGCGCAGAATGGGAGCGGCCAGTGGCAGCAGGTCACCCCGAACGGCGCCAGCTTCTCATTCACGATCACCTCGAACGGGGGCGTGGCGTACGTGACGCAGGACGGCGCGAACGACTACGCCGTGAACTTCTACTGGGGATTGCTGGGCGAACTGCAGGGACGGGGCGACAGCGCCTGTTCGCTGCCGGCCACGAGGACGGTCAACGGCTCGGTCGCCAACTACGGTACCAGCACGAGCGCGTTTGTCACACTCGGCTCCGCACTGGCATCTCTCCAGGTCCCCACGACCGCCTTCACCCTGAACAACGTCGCCACAGGAACGGTGGACCTCGTGGCCGGCCGGCAGGGCATCGACCTCCTCAACCCGCTGGCAGGACTGCAGCTCAACCGGATGATCATCCGCCGAGGGCTGAATCCAGCCAACGGGTCGACGCTCCCGGTGCTCGACTTCAGCGGTGCCGAGTCGTTTGCTCCGGTCTCGCGTACGCTCACCGTGAGCGGCTCGCTCCAAGGTGAGCAGCTCGTGGTCGGCGTGTCCTATTTGACGGCCAATCAAGGGTTCGCCAGTCTCTCGCAGGGTCTCTTCTCCGGCGCGTCGGCCACCTTCGCCGGTGTGCCCACCGCGCAGCAGGCCGCGACGGACCTTCACACCCTCAACGTCATCGCGACATCGACGAGTGGTATGGTGACATCGGCGCGCAGCGTCACGTCGGTCTTCAAGGAAGCGGTGGACCGTGCGCTCACCCTCGGCCCCGAGCTGTCAGTGCCAGCGTTCACCACGCTCGCGACCACGCCGTACCTGCGCACCCGCGTACAGGTCGCGCGTCAGGCCGAGTACGACCAGACGTTCGTCCTCGGCTACGGCCAAGCGAACCGCCAAGTGACTGTCCTCATGTCGAGTGGCTACCTCGGGTCGAGCCCCTTCGACTTTGCCTTCCCGGACTTCACGACGGTCGGCGGGTGGCAGAATATCTGGGGACCCTTAGGCTCCGGATCCGCCAGTTTTGTGGTCTCCGTCTCGGGGTGGACGCTGGGTGGCGGTGGCTTCCAGAATCCGAACGTGGACGGGGCGCTCATTCGCACCGGGTCGCGCATGGGGACGTATACGCCGTAGCGCCCGGGGGCGCAGGCGTCAGGGACATGCTGGAAACACTACACGCGGCTGGCATCATGCACGATGCCAGCCGCGTGCGTTTCTGGTAGTGCAGGTATTGCTCGACACGAGCCTGTACCAGGGTCGACTCGCCGCGCACGACGTACTTCTGCAAGAACGCGTCATCCCCCCCTCCGCTCCCACGCCTCCGTCCAGCGGTCTAGCTCATCTGCGATCCGGCGCGTCCCTCGACCCGGTCGCAGCGCTGGGGACTGGCGTCTGCCACAACACCTGGCGAATCATCCACCGCCCATCGTACTTGGCGAGCAGCAAGAAATCAGTCCCCCAATACGCCGTCACCTTCACCGCCGCGGTCTGGTCCAGCACGTCCAGCAGCTGCACCTCCTTTGGAGCACCCGCCGGCGCTGGACGATTGCGACGCAGTACGTTGCCCGCGAACTCGAGGAAGGCGGGCCATGGCATGGCGCTCCCTGCGTACACCCCGGTCGAGCGATCCCGGGAGAAGCCGTACTTGTGCACCTCGGGGCGCACGCTACGTATCAGCTTCGCCGAGTCCCCTTCATAGAAGCCCTCGATGTAGTCGAGGGACGCTCGCCGGACGGCGGCGCGGTCGTCAGTCTGGGCTGCGAGCGGCATGGCGAGGGCGAGCGCGCCGCAGCCGAGGAGTCGGAGAGGGATCATGGTGAGGGGAACGAGGGAGAGCGCGAAAACGGCGCGAGGGTAGCGCGACCTTGCACCAGAGCGATCCTACGACTCCGCAGCCCGCCCTGTGTCGCACACGTGATGAACCGACATGCGCGATTGCCAGGTCGCACCCTGGCGCGACCAGACGTGGCGCTCCCCACGGTCCGCATCGATACTATGCGGATGACTGCGACCGAATTCCCGGCCCCCCGCCCCGCCCTCCACCGCGGCATCTCCCGCCTCGGCTTCTTCGCCCTCGCCTTCGGCTCCATGATCGGCGTCGGCTGGGTCACCGCTCTCGGCACCTGGCTCCACGCCGCCGGCCCACTCGGCGCGGTGATCGGCTTTGCGGCTGGCGGCCTGCTCATGCTCGCCATCGGCCTCTGCTACGCCGAGCTGTGCGCCATGCTGCCAGTCGCGGGTGGCGAGGTGGCGTATGCGTACATGGCCTTCGGCACCGGCAAGGCGTTCCTCGTCGGCTGGTTCCTCGCCTTCGGCTACCTCTCGGTCTCGGCCTTCGAGGCCATCTCGGTCGGGCGCGTGCTGAGCTACCTCATCCCCGGCCTCGACCTGTGGCCGGTGTATTCGGTCGGGGGTGAAGCCGTCTATGGATCACACTTGCTGCTGGCGCTGCTCACCACGGCGGCCATCACCTGGATCAACTACCGCGGCGTGCGCGGCGCGGCACGCTTCCAGACGGTGCTCACGGTCGGTTTCGTCGCGGTCACGCTCGTCTTCATCGGCGCCGGCCTGCTCGGTGGCTCCAGCGCCAACGCCGAACCCTGGTTCGTCGGCGAGGGGGCGGGCGGGATCCTGACGGGGATCGCCGCGGTCTTCGTCACGGCCCCCTTTTGGTTCGTCGGCTTCGACACGATCCCGCAAGGAGCCGAGGAAGCGCAGCAGGCGGTCACCCCGCGCATGCTGGCGCTGATGATCTTGCTGTCGATCGTTGGGGCGACGCTGTTTTACTGCGCGCTCATCTGGAGCGTGGCCCACGCCGGACCATGGCAGGAGATCGCCGGGGCTGACATGCCGACAGCCACCGCCTTCCGCCTGTCCATGAAGTCACCGCTCCTGGCCGACCTGGTGCTGGTGGCGGCGATGCTCGGTTTGCTCACCAGCTGGAACGGCTTTTTCCTGGCCGGCTCGCGGGTGCTGTTCTCGCTGGGGCGCGGCCACATCGCGCCGGCGTCCTGGGGGCACACGCATCCGCACTTCGGCACGCCGTCGAAGGCGGTCCTGGTGACCGGGGCGCTCACCATGGCTGGCGCCTTCCTCGGGCGTGGAGCGATGGTGGCATTTATCGACGTCGGGTCGTTCTGCATCGCCCTCGCCTTCCTGGGAGTGACCTTCTCGCTCTCCCGCCTGCGTCGCGACCGTCCCGGCATTCCGCGCCCCTATCGCGTCCCGCTCGGCCGCGTGATACCGCTGCTCGCGGGACTCGGCGCAGGACTCATCCTCGTGGTCATGGTCGTCCCCGGGTCGGGAGGGACGCTCGTCTGGCCGCTCGAGTGGGGATTGCTGCTGGCGGTCATGGCTTTGGGCGTGGTTGCCTGGTGGGCGGGGAGCCGAGGGCGGCGCACGCTCGACGAGGGGGAGCGGGGGCGGCGGATTCTGGGGGAGTTTGCTGATGGGTGAGTAACCAGGCCGTTCTGGGATCAAGACGTTGGTCGTAACCCGCTGTCGGAGCGACCGCATGATAGAAGAAAGCATCATTCTCGCCGTCGGAAACTCGTCAGGCACGACGCTCCCCAAGGCGATGCTGGAGCGCTATCGCATCGCCGAGGGCGATCGCGTGTTCCTGTTCGAAACGGCAGCGGGCGTACTGTTCACGCCATACGACGCGACGTTTGCCGAAGCGATGCGGCTGTACGACGAGGGCGCGAGGCAGTATCGAAATGCGATGCGTGAGCTTGCTCGGTGAACGACCCATGCATCGACTCGCCTCTCAGCCCGATACCGACCTCGCGGGATTGGCCGGGGCGTACGCCTATGGCCTTGCCCGCTATCATGCGTTTGTGGATGGCAACAAGCGCGTAGCGTTCCAATCGATGCTCGTCTTTCTTGGACTCAACGGCTTCTGGCTTCAGTGATCCGAGGAGGACGTTGTGCAGGCGATCGTCTCCCTCGCTGCCGGCGAACTCGACGAGGCAGCGTTGGCCGATTGGGTGCGACAACGACTGACGAAGCGGTAGGAGCGTCGCGTTCGGACTGGTCGTCGTGCGTGCCACACCTGCCCCGCTCGCCCTGCCTAACGCCGCGCCGCCACCCCGACCTGCTCGAACACGTGCAGCACCAGCACCAACGCCCCTGCCACGTCACCACGCGACTGCCGAATCATCAGGAAGCGCTGGTCCCCAGGGGCCACGGCGTACTGCGGATTGAAGATCGAGCTGGCCAACCCCGACTCGGTGAACAACACCTGCGTTCCTCCCACCGAGAAGGTCGGGTTTGTCGTGACCTGCACGGCGACCATCTGTCGTCGTCCGTTGCGATAGAACAGCTCGCGCCCGCTGTGCGCCCAGAGCGGCTCGGTCCCTCCGCTGGTCGACACGACCCACTTTGCGTCGTTGGTATTGGGGAACGGCCGCACGTAGACCTCGTCCGGCCCGGTTTCATCGGACGTGTAGGCTAGCCAGCGGCCGTCGGGCGAGACAGCGGCGTTGCGCTCGCCGGCCGGCGTCGCGAGCAGTGGGAGGGGCGTGGTGTCGGCGTCGGGGGTCGAGCCGATGCGCAGGGCAAAGATGTCGGCATCCCTGATGAAGCCGCGACGGAAGAGCAGCCACCGCCCGTCGGGCGACCACTTGGGATCGGTCCCCGCGATCTCGGCGTGGGCGTTCCGCGTCGCTGGCGCGGCGCCGTCGGCGCGATGCGTGCGCACGATCCATCCGTTGTTTCGTCCCTCGCGATCGCTCGACACGGACAGTGAACGGCCATCCGGCGTCCACGCAGGCACGGCGTTGAGCGCGCCGTCGAGCGCAAGGCGCGCCGGCGGCCGCTGGTCGAGCGGCTTGATCCAGACGGAAGACGCGCGCCCGCGGCGCATCGTGACGGCGAGCTGGCGCCCGTCCGGCGACAAGGACGGCGCACTGAAGTCACCGGTCCACTCGGGGTCGAACTGTTCCATGCCACCCGCTCGGCTCACCCACACCAACTCCTTCTGCTGCGACGCCTGCAACTGGTACAGCAGGGCACCGGTTTCGGCGACGGCGAACTGCGACGCAAGGCCGATCTTGACCTTGACCTCGTCGAGGATGGGCCGCGCCTGCCCGCTCACCGCGAGCTTCTTCACGTCGAACGGCACGGCCATGAGCGCCCCGCCCGCCGTCGCATACAAAAGGTGACCCGGCGACGCGTACCTGGCCATGATTCCACTCACGATCTCGCGAACCGCGCCGCCCCCCGGCCCAACCACGGCAATGCGTGCAAGGTCCGGCGTCCCGTGCGACACAGTGACGACGAGACCTCGCCCCCCGGGCAGCGCCTGCGGAAAGACCTGGAATCCGTCGGTCGGCGCGGTGAACGGTTCCGCCGGCTCGCCGCCGGGCTTCAGTCGATGGATGATGCCGTCGCGCGCGAAATACAGCGTCCCGTCGTCCCCCCACGTCGGCATCCCCCCCTTGGGCGCCACGGTCTGGGGAGTTCCGCCACGCAGCGGCAGCGTCCTGATGGTGGGCCCCGCAGTAAACGCGACCCGCTCCCCGTCGGGCGACAGGGCGGGAGCGAGCGCGTTGTCGCTTCCGGGAATGGGCGTCGCCTCCAGCTCGTCGAGCGCACGCTGCCAGAGCATCGTCCCGCCGCTCGGGGATTCGCCGACGTACACGAAGCGCGAGCCGTCACGGGCAATATCGATCTCGACCCCGCTCAACCCGGGTAGCATCGCCTGCCCCGTGCGCGGCGTCACGTCGGCGCGGACAACACCGCGCGCCGGCGGGGTGCGCAGGAACGACACCGCCGCGACCACCGCCGCGAGCGGGAGCGCGGCGGCAAGCATGCCCGTCCGCACACTCCAGCGGCGGGGCGTCGCTCCACCATCGACGCCATGCCGAAAGGCGGGGTTCACGAGCGCGGCGGCGAACTCGCGACCCGAGCGGAAACGGTCGGCCGGGAGCAGCTCGGTTGCCCGGGCGATGACCGCCGCAACATGGGGCGGCACCGACTTGCGACGCCTGGTCACGAGCGGGATGGACTCGGCATCCTCCACGGACGTGGCGTCACGCGATGTCACCGGCGGCAGCACACCGGCCAGCATCTCGTACAGCACCACGCCTAACGAATAGAGATCCGACGTGGCGCTCACCTCCGACGCCCCCGCCGCCTGCTCGGGACTCATGTAGCGCGGCGTGCCCAGCACGAGGTCGGGAGCCGATGCACGGGGTCCGGAGGCGGCCGCTCGCACCGCCAGGGCGATGCCGAAGTCGGCCACGATCGACCGACCGTCATGCAGCAGGATGTTCTCGGGCTTTATGTCGCGATGCACCACCCCATGGCGATGGGCAAAGTCGAGGGCATCCGCCACCTCCCCCGCAATCCGTACCGCGTCCTCCACCGGCAGCTGCTTCTCCCGGAGCAGGCGATCGCGCAGCGACTCGCCCTCCACGAACGGCATCACGTAGTAGCGCAGTCCATCCGATTCGCCCGAATCGAAGAGCGGCAGGATGTGCGGGTGTTGCAGCTGGGCGGCGTGCTCGATCTCCTGCCGGAATCGCGAGTCGCCCATCGTGGCCGAGATCCCGACGTCGAGCACCTTCACGGCCACCTGCCGGCGGTGCTTGGGGTCGTCGGCCAGGTACACCGTGGCCATCCCGCCATGCCCGAGTTCCCGGATGATCCGGTACCGATCCCCGAGCACCTCGGGAACACGGAACAGCGGGGCGAACGACTCGGCGGGGGTCAGGAGCAGTCGCTCGCTCGCGTCGCACGCACGAAGCAGTTCATCCACGCGCTGGCGGAGCGGCGGATTACCGGCACACGCGGCGTCCAGCCACGCAGCGCGATCCGACCGGTCGAGGTCGAGCGCTGCGTCGAGCAACGGCTCCAGCGACTGCCACTCCTCGAGCGAGATGTGCCCCATCGCCGTCCCTGCTACGGAGTCAGGAAGCCCTGCGATTGCCGCACGACACGCCATCTCACCCCTCGGCGCCAGCGCGCCTGCGCCCTGGCGCCCGTCAGGCGTCGACCCGGTACCGGCGCTGGACCGGTCAGGAGCCAGCGAGTGTGAGTGCGACCGTCCCTAACCTGTCCCTCGCCCTAGGGATCCGCAACCAGCGTCCCCGCGCGCCTCGTCGCAGGGTAACGGTAGCCGAGGTGCCCTGTGAGTTCGGAGGGTGCCAGGCACTCCCCAGCCGCCGCGCCCTCAGGCAGCCAGCAGCTCGTGCAGCAGCGCCCGCGCCTTGATCCAGTCGCGACGCACGGTGCGCGACGTCACGCCGAGCGCCAGCGCCGTTTCCTCCTCGGAGAGCCCGCCGAAGAAGCGACACTCCACCACGTGGGCCAGGCGCTCGTCCAGCGCCGCCAGCTTGCCGAGTGCGTCGTCCAGCTCCACGAGCGCCACCGACCGTTCCTCGGCGCTGGCGAGGTTGTCGTCGAAGGTGACCCGCCGCAGCTCTCCGCCGCGTTTGTCCCGCGCACGCGCGCGCGCGTAGCCGATGAGGATCTGGCGCATCGCGATCGACGCCACGCGCAGAAAGTGCCCTCGATCGGTCCACTCGGCGTCGGCATTCTCGACCAGCTTCAGCCACGCCTCGTGCACCAACCCGGTGGCGCCGAGGGTGTGTCCCGGGCTCCCGGCCAGGTGACGCCGAGCCATGCGGCGCAGCATCTGGTAGACGAGCGGGAGCAGCGCGTCGAACGCAGCACGATCTCCCGATCGGATCGCCACGAGGACGCCGGTGATCTGGTGTCCCTCGGCGTGAGTCATCGCCTCGGTCGGCCCGTCGCCGGACTCAGGCAGGTCGCCGCGTGGTGTGCTCATGAACCGGAGGTGGTGGTGGCGGACGAGGCGCCCGCCGAGCCCCTCGGTATGCGACGGCGGTTCGCTAAGGTGCCAACCCGCCTGCGGAGGCGATAGGGGTATCGCTGTGCTGACGGTTGGCGCTGTTGTTGTCCGGATCTCGCGCGAGACGGCGTTCCGATCTCTGCACGCCGGCACCGTCGCCGTCCGTGCAGGGGCGCAGAGGTGCCGCTACCGAGGGTCTCGGGGACGAGGCGTCGGAAGCCGACCGGTAACGCAGCACGTCCCGCCATCCCCATGATTCGTGGAGGATTACCATGAGCGCACTCCGTACGGCCGCCGGCCTGGCGACACTCATCCTGATGGGCTGTTCGACGGACACCGCGTCGATCTTGCAGCCCGAGGCGTTGCTCGCTGCGAGCAATGCCAACAGGACTCACAAGTTCAGCGCCCGCCAACTCGGCTTCCCCAGCGCGCCGCCGCCGAGCGTGGTGTGCCCGGCCGGGAGCGTCCCGAGCGCCTCCGTTGTCACCGGCACGGGGACCTTCGTCGGCAGCTTCACCGGATCGGCATGGCTCTGCCTCGCGTTCACGAGCGCCACCACCTTCCAGTTCGTCTCTGGTGTCAACACCACCGTGGCGGCTAACGGCGACGAGCTGGAGTCCACGCTGGTGAGCGGCTCAGGGAGCTTCGTTCCCACAGCGAGCGGCACCGGGCTTGTCTTCTCCTCGGTGTACAACATCACGGGCGGGACTGGGCGCTTCGGCGGATCGACCGGACAAGTCACCGTGGATGGCCGCCGAGACAACATTGCCGACCCCAACTCGGGGCTGCAGGCAGAGATCAAGGGGACGATCACGTTCCGGTAGGTGCGCGGGCGCGCGCCGACTCAGCGTCCCTCCTTCGTCCAGCCCACGTCGTTCAGCACCCCTACAACACGCGCACTCGGCCCACGCCGATGCGCGTGTTGTAGCTGGAGTCGCCGCCGAGCGCGACCCCGCAGCCATGCCGTCGCGAGCCCTGCTTGCCGCGCTCCGGCACGCCTGTTCCATTCCTCCGCATCCATCGCAGCCACCTCATGCGACCGCCACCGGAAGAATGGGAGCATTCGTCGAATCGTGGACAGCCTAACCGAAGACTGTTTTCCTCGCCCCGTGGCAGTAGTTGTCCGTGAACGGTGGTCGCTCCTTCGGGCGCTGCGCGTCGTCGCGCTAATCGCGATTGCGTCTCCCGTGGCGGCCCAGTCGCCTCCCACTGAATCCTCCTCTCGCACAACTCCCCCCTCAGCCGTGGCCTCCCGCGCGGCTGGGGCCATTCGCGTCGACGGTCGGCTCGACGAGCAGGCGTGGAGCGCCGCTACGTTGCTGGACACCTTCGTCCAGAGTGAGCCCGTCGAGGGACGCCTGGTCTCCGAGCGCACGGAGGTCAGGGTCATGTTCGACGCCAACGCGCTCTACGTCGGCGCATGGCTCTTCGATCGAGAACCCGGCGCCATCGTGGTCGGCGAGACGCGTCGCGATGCGGGAGTGTCGGATGCCGACGCGGTCAGCATCATCCTCGACACCTTTTTCGACCGGCAGAACGGCTTCATGTTCGCCACCACGCCCGCTGGTATCGAGTACGACGGGCAGGTCACGCGTGAGGGTCAGGGGGGCTCGGGCGGTCAGGCCCGCCAGCAGCGCGGTGCCGGCGGCGGCTTCAACCTCAATTGGGACGGGAGCTGGGACGTCGCCACGTCGCGCGACAGCTTGGGATGGTACGCGGAATTCCGCATCCCCTTCTCCACGCTCCGCTACGGCAAGGGTGGTCCACAGCGCTGGGGCATCAACGTCTCCCGCAACATTCGCCGTCGCAACGAGGAGGCCTTCTGGGCTCCCATTCCGCGGCAATTCGACCTGAATCGTGTGTCGCTATCTGGAGAGCTCACCGGACTCGAGGCGCCGGCCCAGCGACTGATGACGGTGACTCCCTACGCACTCGGCTCCTCGCGCAAGGACTACATCGCCGGAAAACCGACGGCGACCACCACAGCATTCGGCGGCGATGCGAAGCTTGGGCTCACGCAGGGCGTGACGCTCGATCTCACCGTGAACACCGACTTTGCGCAGGTGGAGGTCGACGACGAGCAGATCAACCTCACCCGTTTCCCCCTCTTCTTCCCGGAGAAGCGCCCCTTCTTTCTCGAGAACGCCGGCACCTTTGCCGTCGGCACGCCGCAGAGCGTCGAGATGTTCTTCAGCCGTCGTATCGGCATTGAGAATGGTGCGGCCGTTCCCATTCAGGGGGGAGGACGGGTGACCGGGCGCATGGGCAATTACACGCTCGGATTGCTCAGTCTGCAGGCGGACGAACTCTTCACGCCCGGCGACTCGGGGTCGCCACTACGTCTCGCGCCGCACACCAACTTCACCGTGGGACGACTGATGCGCGATTTCCCGAATCGCACGCGTATCGGTGCAATGGTGGTGAACAAGGTGAACACCAGCGACGTCTCGGACCACAATCGCACCTACGCGATTGACGGTCGCCTCGGGATCGGTGCGCCGCTCTCCTTCGACGCCTACGCGGCGGTCTCGGAGTCGCCTGGAGTGACGGAAGGGGAGTTCACTTACGGGATCGGCGCTGCGTACACCAGTCGCGACTGGAACATCACCGCCTCGACACGCGAAGTCGGCGCGTCGTTCAATCCCGGCGCGGGATTCCTTCCGCGCACGTCGTATCGCTACTACGCCGGGCGCCTGCAGCGAAACTACCGATTCGCATCGCTTCCGTGGTTCCGCGAACTGCGCCCGCACATTCAGTACAACGAATTCGTCGGGCTCGACGGCCTGAGCGAAACGCGCCTGATCCACATGGACAGCCACTTCGAGTTCGCGAATGGCGCATTCTTCCAGCTTCCGGCCTTCAATCTCACGCGCGAAGGACTGCGGGTACCGTTCACCATCGCCCGCGGTGTCGTCGTGGCCCCGGGGACGTACGACAACGCCGAGTGGGGGTTCGCCTTCAACACCAACCTCAGTGCCCCCGTCTCGCTGCAGGGACGCATCGATATCGGCGGCTTCTACTCGGGCCGTCGGGCGGGCACCGGCTCCACCGTGAACGTTCGGTTGGGGAGCACCCTCGTCAGCAGCCTGCGCGTGGACTACTACGACGTCTCGCTGGCCGAGGGGAACTTCCAGACGCTGTTGTGGCGTGTGCGGACCGCGTACTCGTTCACGCCGCGGCTGTACCTGCAGACCCTCATCCAGTACAACCGCCAGTCGGACGTCCTCTCCAGCAACATTCGGTTTGGCTGGCTCAACACGGCGGGGACCGGGCTCTTCGTCGTCTTCAACAACCTGGAGAACATCGGGACGTTCGAGCGCACGCTGCAACCCGAAGGACCGCTGGACCGCGCGCGGAGGGTGAAGTTCACCCGACAGTTGAACCTGGGGCGCTGACCCGGCGGCACGACTCCAGCGAGCGGTGGTCGGCCCACGCCGGCCACGCGTGCTCTCCAAGAATGCCGCGCCGTAGCGTCATGCGGACCAAGCGTTCCATCGCATGACGGCCCGACCCTTACCCCTCCGGCTTCGGCTTCGGCTTCGCCTTCCGCCCTGTGCTCGACCCCTTCTCGGAGTCGGAGCTGGCTCGCCCCGCCGATCCGGACGAGTTTCCCCCGGACGAACCACCCGAGTTCGCCGATCCCGAGGATCCGTTCTTCCCAGACACATAGCCGCGCCCCTTCACCACCTTGCCGTGCTCATCGACGGTGTCGTCGGTCGGTCGCTGCACCACCACGATCGGGCGGCGACCGGAGTACCAGCCAGAGCCGCTCCCGTAGCCCCTGCCGTAGCCAGAGCCGTAGCCATAGGGATCCCAGCCATAGCCGTCGTAGTAGCCGCCGCCAAGGTCGCCGCCGCGCATCTCCCCACGCGTGTCGGGGGGAGGATCACCCAGTTGCGTGCGATCGAGGGCGAATACGTCCGGGTACGAGAGGGCGACCATGATGTCGATGACCTGCGGGGAAACGCCCGACTCCTCCAGCGCGACCAGCCCCTGGGCGTCGAGCCCGAAGCCCTGCCCCCGCTCGGCGAGCCACGTCTGCAGCACTCCGACCTCGAGCAAGCTGGAGGCCTCGACCACGTCGCGGAGCTGCACCGGGCCCGACGCCGCCAGCCGCGCCGGGTGCATACCGCGCGGGCGCCCATTGAGGGCGGCCGCGACTTCGGCAGGGAGCTCTGCCGAGGCGGGAGTCTCGCGATAGCGTGACACTCGCACCCCGACATTCGGGCCGAATGCAACGCCCCGCACGTCGAGCCACTCCCCATCGCGCGACATCGCCATCACGCTGTTCACCAGGCGGTCCTGTTCACCGCAGCGCATGGTGGTGCGCAGGTATACGCGCGCACCGGAGGCCTGCACATGCTCGACGCCATTGCAGTCACCTTGCCGCAGCGCGCGATCGTCGGCCGAAGAGACGAGGTGCTGGCGAGCAATGATGCTGTCGCCCTCCACTGAGACCAGGTCGACCGCCGCCGCGCGCTCCGCGGGGATGACGCAGACGCGCTCGCTGGTGGCTGGAAGGCTACGGCCCGGCACCAGGTCCCAGCACCCGATCCACGGCGCCCACGGCGAGCTGTCTCCCTGGGCACCGGCCGGCGCCGCCAACAGGAGGGCGGCCGATGCGATCACGAGGCGTGCGCTGAGTGAAGCCATGGGGTCCCTCCGGTCAGAACCTGACGAAAACGCCGATAGAGGCATCGTACCCCGAAAGGTCGATCTTGTTGAAGGTGCTGAAGTCGCCGTTCATGGACGCTCGGCTCCAGAGATATCTCCCCTCCATCGTAAGTCCGAAACGGGGGGAGAGCGAGACGTCGGCCCCGCCGAAGCCTGTGGCGCCCAGAGACCACCCCTTCGACTCGAACCGATCCTCGAAGATGTCGAGCGTTTCCTGGTCGACGAACTCTCCCGACTGTCGAAGCCGATACCACACGGTACCAGCCCCTCCCCCGATGTACGGGACGACCCGATTGGGAATCCAGGCGTATTGCCCGATGGAGCGCCCCGGGGAGCGAAGGGAGAGACGTGCCGTGGCCATGACCGTCGCGCGGTCGAGGGAGGTGGTCTGGACAATCGGGAGGTCGTCTTCGCCCGTGAAGTCGCGCGACTCGGAGCCGGCACTGCGACCGGCATAGGAGCTGCTGAGCCCCAGGTCAACGCGCGGAGCGACGCGGATGGCGGCCGACAGGGAAAAGCCGGCCGAGGCGAAGTCCCGGCGCTCGAGGGTGAGTTCCTCCGTGAGGAAGTCGTAGATGTCGCTCTGGGCGCTGGGCGATGCGAAGCCGCCGGACAGCGCGAGACGGACGGAGGGAACGCGGAAGAGGAATCCGTCTCCGGCGCCGAGCTGGGCGTGGGCCCGGGGCGCGGTGAGCGCCAGCAGGGCGATCGTCGTGAGGAGCGTGCGGGGGGAGCGGGGCAGTGTCACGAGCCGAGTGCGAGGGGACCAGCGAAGGCGACAGCGTGAGATACCCGATGAGCTGCGGAAGGTGCGGCGCTGTCGCCCGCCACGGACGCGTCGCGCCCACGCGCCAGGCGCGCCTGTTCCACGACCTCTACCGGCGGGAGAACCCGCACGCACACATCCAGCGTGAGCCTGGACCGCGCGGGGAAGAGCCCGACGAGGCCACGCGGGCCCCACGGCGCGCCTTCGCAGGGGTCCCGGCCCGAACGCCCGCCGTCAACACCGCGCGCGCCTCCACCCAGAGCTCGTGCGCAATCCGCACAGCCCTATCGCACACCGGTCGCCCGCATCCGCGCCACCACCGCCTCGCCCACTTCCCGTCCCAGCACCTCGCCCGCATCAATGTCGAAGCGATAGTGCACCCCACCCCACACCCGCGAGTTGGACGCCTCGACAGCGAGCGTGTCGTAGTGCGCCGCACGATCGGGAAAGAGTGCCGCCAGCACGCCGGCAGCCGCGCTCGAGATGGTCGAGTGACCGGACGGATACGACGGAAACGGCGGCGTGGCGAAGACGGTGCGCAGTGCCGGATCGACCGTGACGGGGCGCGCCAGCCAGTAGTGGTACTTGGCGTCCCAGCAGGCCACGAAGGCGTCGAACATGGCGATGCTCACCCACGCCCGCGCCCGAACCGATCGCGGCACGCTCCAGCGGCGGCGCTGCAGTTCCTCCTCCACGAACAGGTCCCAGCGCGCCGTCGGCGCCTCGGTGGCCCAGTAGCGGGCCCGATCCATCTGTGCCACCGTCACGCCGCCAGCCGCAAGTCGCCGCAACTCGTCCAGCGACACCTGGAAGGCAAAGCTTCCCGGCGCTGGGTACGGCGGCGGGCGAAAGGCATCGCCCGAGGAAATCACCCACGGACGCCAGCGCCCCGCCAACGCATCGAACGGGATCGCGACGCGGCGCGGCGGTGTGGGCAACCAGACGTTTGGTCCGGTGGGAAAGGCGCGATCCCACTCCTGGTCCGCACCATCGCTCGCGGCGTGCGCCAACACGCGCCGCGCCACGCCATCGCCTAACGCGTAGCCGGCCTGCACGTCGCTGGGATACGCCGCGCCCGCCACGATGCGCGCGTCACCCACCTCGCGCATGAGGGCGCGCAAACGCGCCGTGTCGCCGGGGAGCGCGCTGGCCACCAACACCGCCGATGCCGCCGCCGCCACCGCAGCGTGCTCCGATGGATAGCTCGGCAAGTCCCCCACCGGGACCAAGGCTCGCACCCGCCCATCGCCCCGCGCCGGCGCACGCCGCCGATACGCAAACTTGGCGTCCCACGATGCCACCACGGCATCGTGCATCGCCACGTGCAGCAGCGCCATCAACCGCGCCGAACGCGCCGGGGTGGCGTTCCGCACGTCGGGGAGGATGGTCCAGTACACACCCAGCAGGTCGACCGCCGCTTGCGTCCAGATCGAGGTGGGATCGCCGTCGTGCCGCCGCACCAGCGAGTCGGTGGTCGCGGTCGTGGTGCGCTGCAACGCGATGATCTCCTGAATCTCCGACTCTGCCACCGCCGAGCGCTCGGCCGGGGGAGCCGTCGGGCGCAACGCATCCCCGCGCGTGAGCACGAACGTCGGCCAATCGGCTGCCCCAGCCTCGTTCGGAAGCGTGGGCGCGGTGCTCGGCTCGGCGCACGCGGCAAGCGCGAGCGATAGCACGAGCAAACACGCGAGTGGACGCGCGAGCGCCGGCGACCTCCGTCCTTCTGCGGCACCACGACGCCCACCGCGCAGACATCCGCGCGCACTCGTCACTGCCGCACTGCCTCCCCCCGGGGTACCCCCTCGGGGCGGAAGGTGATGGTGCGCGGTGTCCCGGGCGCAGCGTCACCAAAGCCATCGCGATATGGCCGAATGGCGAATGGCCGCTCGCTCCCGATCGGCTCACCCTGGTCGCTGATGGGTTCGATGGTGATGACATGCGTCCACCGTCCCACTCCCTGCGCATTCTTCTCGCGCAAGTCGAGCGGCAGCGGCAGGACAGAGGGAAAGGGAAAGCCTAACGGGTTCGAGAACCAGTCGTCGCCGGGATACTCCTCCTCGCCGGCGGTCTGGAAGTCCTCCACCCCCGAGAACGGTCCCCAGCCGGTATCGTCGCGCGACGCGACGGCGCCGCCCGCATCGGGCAGGAACTTGCCATACGACAACCAGATGGCGTCCGGCGCACCGTGGTCGCGCACCATCCACCCCTCGTAGATCCAGCCGGGCGTGAGCGAGGCCAGGCGCACCCACTGGTCGTTCTGCGGTGTCTGGCGCGGCGCCATGTTGAAGAGCCACACGCCGCACTCTTCAAACGACGGGTAGCCGTTCATGTGATTGTCGCTCGGACTGAACATCGTGAACTGTCCCGGGATCCGCTTGAGCGGAAGCGCACCGCGGGTCAGCGCATCCTCGACCCCCAGCGTGGCGCGCCCGTTGCGCCATTCACCCAGTAGCAGGCCCTGCGGAGACGGGCTGTCGGCCGCGTCGCGCGTCCCCTGCACCGTGAGCAGCAGATTCACCGGCGCGAACGCGGGAAACGCCACGCGCAGTGTCGCCGCCCCATCGTCCGCCGGGTCGAGCGTCCCCAAGGAGGTCGCTGCACCACCCGCATCGATCGCCCACGCCTCATAGTGACCCTGCGAGACCGGATCGAGCCGCACCAGGCCGCTGACCGTCAACGACAGGGTCGATGCCTGTCCTCCGGGTCCCGATGGCGCGGCGGCGTCGCCACCACAGGCGGCGACGGCCAGCAGCCCCGCCCGTGCAACCCACGCCGTCAGTCGCAACATCTGATCATCGCGGCACCGCGATAGTTGTCGGGGCCACCGCCGTCGGGCGGTCCTTCGGGCGGTGTCGAGCCGGCGCTGAACCCTTTTGTCACCAGGAAGGTGACCACCACCGCCAGAGCCGCGCCGACCACCCAGGAGGTGCGCGTCCGGGACAAGGTGCGCACGCGCACATCGGTCACATCGTGCGGCCCCAGCGACACGCTGATTCCGCTGACTGGCAGGTCCTGCCCTCGAATCGGGGTCACGCTGGCCACGTCCACGACGTAGCGATCACCCTCCATCGCCTTGAGCGCCCCGGCCACGCGCAGGATGCCCGGGCCAAGGCGCGCCGAGTGCGCGACACGCCCCTGATCGGTGAGCTCGAGCTGCAGCGGCGCCCCAGGGGCCGGTGCCGTGCGCGGCGGGACGTACGTGAAGCACGCCGTGCACAGGTGGAGGACGGCCACGAGCGCCGCCGTCAGGCGCAACGGCGAGTGACGCGCCAGGGGCGCGCCACCCGCCGTCACGTTCGTCGTCCGGATTCCTGCCATCACACGTCTGCCCGGCAGCAGCGGATCACGTGCCGCGCAGGTTGGGGTTCGCCTGAATCTCGTTCAGGCTGATGGGAATGCACTTGTCGCGATTGTCGAGGAAGGTATTCTTGGCCGGCCCCGTCTCCGCATTCCAGCGGCGCAGGTCCCACAGCCGCCGCGACTCGAGCCACAGCGTCGCGCCACGCTCGCGCTGCAGGATGGGCCACGCTTCGGCGAGCGTCGTGGCCGTGAGCGGCGGGAGCGGACTCGTTGCCACGTTGTGGAAGGCACGAACCTGATTGATGAGCGTCATCGCTCCCGGCACGTCGTTGTTGCGCAACGCCGCCTCGGCACGGACGAGAAGCATCTCGGTGCCCTTCACGATCGGGATATCGGCGGCGAGGTTGATGAACTTCCGCTGCCGGAAGAAGACCGTGCGCCCATCCTGACCGGTCGCCAGCGCCCCACTTGTGGTGCGCACCGTGTCCCACGGCACACGAGGGTCACGAACCGCCGACCAGAACGTGCCAAAGACGGTGTACTCCGAGCGATTGATGGTCTCGAAGGCCAGTTCGTTGTTCTCCGCCGCTGTGTTCGTCGAGAACGGCGCCACGAAGACATAGGCCGAGGGGACGATCTGGGCGTCGGTAACAGCGCCGGTCCAGTTGTTCTGCCAGGCGCGCACGGACGCACGACCACCATGTGCCACACGCAGGAGCGAATCACGCAGGGCGCCGGTGAGTCCACCGGCGATGCGAATCGCTTCGCTGAACTGAGCCTCGGCACGCTGGAAGTGCACTTTGTGGTCGCCCGACGGCCCGCCGTCGATAACCGAGTTGCACGTCACCTCGCCGAGCATGCGATTGGCGAGGCCCGCATAGATGTTGGCGCGGGCTGCAAACGGCGACGTGTCGTAGCCTGTGCCGAGCACCGTTTTCATGCGCTCGATGCCCTGCTCCGCCACCCAGCGGGCAGCGTGCATGTCCCCCCAGCTACCGTTGATGTCCTCGGGACGGACGATACCGCGGTTCCAGAGTCCCTGTCCGGGCCCATAACTCCCGGCATGGTACAGGTCGTCCGACAGCAATGCGGTTTGCGGCGAAAGTGAGTTGTAGGCCTCGGACAGGTTGAACGCCATGCCCGTGGTGAGGCCGGCCATGGCCGACGGAACGTTGAGGTTGTCGTCGGCGATCGGGCCGGGATTGGAGACGTCGAAGAAGTTGCAGCCGCCGGTGGCGGCGAGGGTGCTGAAGGCGACGGTCGCCGAGGCGAGTCGCACGATTCGATTCACGCGCATCGTGTGGAATCCTCGGGATGGGTTACCAGTTGGTACGGAAGGAAAGCGAGAACGACCGCAACTGCGGGAGGTTGTAGTACTCGCGGCGCCCCACCTGACTGTCCTGCTGGTCGGAGGACTCGGGGTCGAGCCCGGTGTAGTCGGTGCTCAGGAACAGGTTGCGCCCGGCGAGGGAGAGCGTACCGCCGCGCGAGCCGGGGATCCAGCGCGCCGGGACACGATACGAGAGTGTCACGTAGCGCAGGCGGAAGAAGTCCATCTTCTCGATCCAGGCGTCGGCCAGGTTCTGCGTCGTGTTGTAGCCGCAGCGCACGCGCTCCAGGGCGGTGAGGCCGTCAGCCGCACCGGCCTGTCCCTTGGCGACGGCGATGATCTTGCGCTGCGCGTCATAGCAGGGCCGCCAGTTGCCGCGGATCGCCCCCTGGTAGCCAACGTAATTGATGTTGTAGCCGCCCTTCTGGAATTCCCCCAACCCATCGATGGTCACCTTGTCCCACAGCGTCAGCGAAGTGCCGAGGCCGAGGATGTTGGTGGGCCACGTGGGACCGATGTACACGTTGGTGTCGGAGCGAACCGGTGCCTCGAGGGCCCCCGCGTTCAGAATCTTGCGCGCGAAGAGCGACGTGACCGGGTAACCGACACGCACCTCTGTGAACGACCCGCCAACGGCGATGAGCGGCTCGTCGCCCAGGTCGGTAGCCTTGCTCTTGAGGTTCGTGAGGTTCACTCGGCCACGCCAATCGAAGTTGGAGCGGCGAATGAGGCCGGCGTCGAACTTGACTTCGAGCCCCGAGTTGTTGACCTCGCCCACGTTCTCGAGCTGCCGGTTCAGGAAGCCCTGGCTGGGCGGATACCGCACCTGAATGAGGGCGTCCGAGGTGGTGGTGTTGAAGTACGTCATGTCGACCGAGAAGCGGCCGGCGAAGGCGCTGGCCTCGAGGCCGATTTCAGCCTCGCGCGTGCGCTCCGGTCCCAGGTTCGGATTGCCAAGCTGGTTGGGCGTGAATCCCGGCTTGGCCTCGTCGCCGGCGATCGGGTCCCAGGTACGCACGGCATCGAAGGCGCCCGGCGCCTTGCCCGACTCGCCGATGGCGGTGCGCAGCTTGAGCGTCTCGATCACGTCCTTCGGCCAGAACTCGTGGTCCGAGAGGGCGTAGGCGAAGCCGACCTTGGGGTAGTACTGGAGGCCGAAGTCCTTGCCGAAGGCGCTGTTGCCGTCCACGCGCATGCCTAACGTGACGAAGGCGCGGTCCTTCCAGCCGATCTGTTCCTGAAAGAAGAGTCCGGCGTTCACGACGCGGCGGCGCACGTCGGTCCCAACCGTGCGGATCGCCGCGCTCGTGAGCACCGGGTCACCCGGTCCGGAGAACTCCGTGCCGGTGACTGCGGTCTGGTTCAGGTTGTCCTGAAAGAGCTGCCCGCCCACCGACGTGGACGTCGTGAGGCTACCCCCGAAGTCCTTCTTGAAGGTCGACGCGTAGTCGACCGAGAGGAACTGGCGCACGAACGCCGCCTGCGTGATCGACCCGACCGGGTTGCGCAGGTGACCGAACGGGATGATCGAACGGTTCTCGACGTTGTTGTAGTCGAAGCCGATCGACAGGCGGTTGGTCCACGCCTCTATCGGCGCGTAGTTCACCGTGAAGCCGGAGATGTAGTGATCAGTCTTGGTCTTGGTCCCGATCTGTAAGGCGGCCTCGTTGTTCTTGCAGATGATGCCGGCGGTGGCACATCCGGAGCCGTTGTAGTTGCCGGCGGTGCCGCGCGCCACGTTGAGCAGGAAGCCGTTGGCCAGGTTGCCGTCGGCGATCCAGTCCTGGTCACCGCGCTGGTACGACGAGTTGAGCTGCACCTCGAGCTTCTGGAACGGGCGGAAGGAGAAGTTGCCGCGGAAGCCGCCCGTGGTGTACTCGTTGGACTCGATCGCCCCCTCTTCGTTGGAGAGGTTCCCGGCAAGGAAGTACTGGGCCACGTCCGACCCGCCCGCGACCGACAACGCCCCCTTCTGCACGGCGCCGGTGCGCACCCACTTGCCGCTCGACGGACAGGTCGCGTCCTCGAACGGGACGTTCTCCCCGAAATTCGCCCGCGACGGCGTGATCTCGATCCCGAACAACTCGGGGCCTCGGCAGTTCTTCAGGTACACCGCAGTCGGATCGCCGTCGATACTGACGCTGTTCAGGTCGTTTGTACCACCGGTAATGTCCAGACTCCATTGCGGACGCCCCGCGCGCCCCCGCTTGGTGAAGATCTGGATCACCCCGCCCGACGCCTCCGTCCCGTAGAGCGTCGTCGCTGCCGCCCCCTTCACCACCTCCACCCGCTCGATGTCCTCGGCGCGGATGTCGTTGAACGGGTTGATCGTCTGCCGAGCGTTCGGCACCGTCGGGCTGGTGCCGCTGAAGATGCGGACGCCGTCCACGTAGATGATGGGGTTGTTGCCCTGCGAGATGGAGTTGTTGCCTCGCAGGCGGATCTGCCCACCGGCACCAGGCTGCCCCGAATTGGCAAGCACCGTCACCCCCGGGGTCTGCGCCGACAGCAGCTGCTGTGCGTTGGCCACTGGGGCGTTCTGGATCTGCTCCGCAGAGATCGTCGCCATCGAGTTGGTGATCTCCTTGCGCCGCACGTCGCCGGTGGCCGTCACCACCACCTGCTCCAGCGCCACCGGCGCCTCGCGAATGGTGAAGTCAAGCGTCGCCGTCTCGCCGGCCACCACGGTCACCTGCTCCGATGCCGGGGCGAAGCCGAGTCGCACCACGCGGATCGTGCGCGGCCCGGCCGGGACGTTGTTCAGTCGATATTCACCATTCTCATTCGTCTGTGCCCCAATGGCAGTGCCCACGACCCCGACCTGGGCCTGTGGCAGGGGGCGATTCGCCCCCTCGACGATCACGCGGCCGCGAACGGATCCCGTGGCCTGGGCGAATAGCGGTGACACGAGCGACGCCGACAGCGCGGCCGCGAGGCCGCCTGCGAGCGCCGATCGCGCCAGGAAACGACGGACGACATTGGACATGTACTCCTCCTGAACGAGGCTAGTGGGGAGCGGGATGGGCGGATGGTCCGATGGGAGACTCGAGCCACAACGCGGACTCCTGCTACAACGGGGACGCGACGCGGAGGGTGCGCGGTAGTGCTGGTCAATATCCTGCCGGGTACCCCGAGGGCAAGAGGGAAAGCACCAGCGGCGTGGCACGCGACACGAGTAGCGTCTGCGCGCTTCGTGACGATCGCGACGCGAACGACGCACGAGAGCGACTCACGTTCTCGGCCGCTTCAGCGGCCGTACATGTGGGCGCGATCGGCGCGTGCTCGGGCTGGCCACCGCCGCCAATGAGAAGCACCTCACCAGGGCGCGTTCCGGCTCTACGACGGCGTCGCCATCGCCCAGCCGACCATGATCGACCGCGAGCTGGAGTACTATCGGCTGGGTGCGTGCTCGAGGACCATGGAGTGCGCCGGGGTGTTCCCGACCGAGGCAGGCGCCGGGATGTGCAAACCGTATGGGGGCCTGCACGGCGCGGCTTCGTACCGTTCCCGGTTCCTTCCCGCTGGACGAGTTGCGTCCGGCCACGTGGTCTCGACGGCCACATCGGGAGCATCTGCGCCAACACAGCCCGCCGACAGAACGGCAACCCGCATGTCGGGCATGGTGGGTGATGTGATGCCATTTCCAACTGCATTGTGCCGGGTGCGTCCGCCAGTCTTGGCGGACATGAGACGGTGTTGTGACGCCCGATGATGAGGTTCGCGCCGGGAGCACGGCCCATGTCGCGCAGGGCGTCCTGTTCGACGCTGCCACGGCACAACGACGCTCCCCTAGGCGCACGGAGCAGCCGCTCCGGCGTTCCGTCAGCAACGACCGAGAGAGGTGGCGTATGGCGCGGAGCACAGGAAGCATGTCGTCACATCGTGGTTGGAAACCCGTAGCGCTGTCCCTGCTGGCCTGCCTGGGTGCGGTGGCCTGCGCCCCGGATGACCCGGTAAGTCCCGTACTGCCTATCGCTACGCAGCCGCCGGTGGCCTTCGCCACGGTCGGCACGACGAGTGACCCGGCTGGCGTGGCATTCCTTCCACCGTTAGGGCCCCCGACCACACCCGGCACGGCGGCCCCGCTCGACCGGGCAGCGCTGCCCTTCCTGGTCGCCGAGATCTGCGAGTGGAACGGAATTGCCTGCGCACTGCCGCTCGTCCGCCGAATCCCCGCCTCTCCAGACGGGATCCAGGTCGCGCCGAACGGTGACCTGTTCGAGGCAAACTGGCGCGTGCGTGGCACCGGCGTGCGAGCGGGAGCCACGTATCGACTCCGCATCCTGGCGAGTGGGCAGGAGATGGGGTCCGTCGATTTCCGGGTCGTGAATCCGGAGCCCCGCGTCAACCCGCTGCCGCCTGGGCAGGTGCTGCTCAACTCGACCCTGGCCATCCGCTTCACGCTTGCCACAGGGGTGGGGCAGCCCGCCGGTGCGGCCGGTGGCACGATCTCCCTCGCCGGCGGACAGGTGGCCCTCGACGTTCCAGCCGGCGCCCTGCCGAAGACGACCTTCCTGACAGCGCTCCCGGCCAGCAGCCAGCTCCCGGCGGGCGGACCGGCGGTCGTACCGGGGACCGCCTGGGACTTCGGGCCGTCAGGGACGCAATTCGCCCAGCCGGTCACGATGACCATCGCCTACGACCCGGCACAATTGCCG
This sequence comes from Gemmatimonadota bacterium, assembly GCA_016704465.1. Taxonomy (GTDB): domain Bacteria; phylum Gemmatimonadota; class Gemmatimonadetes; order Gemmatimonadales; family Gemmatimonadaceae; genus SCN-70-22. Next base: position 1,149,000 of record JADJAD010000001.1, read on the forward strand.
AACGGCGTCGTCGAGTCCGAGCTGCGCATCCACAAGCTCGTCAACGGCGCGTACGTCCAGCAGAACGCCGGTGCGGTGGACCTCACGACCCATACGGTCTCGGCGCAGGTGACGAGCTTCAGCGTGTACGTCCTGCTGCAGCGACAGTTCCCGGGCAGTCAGGAAGATCTGACGGGCCCGATGGTCCAATCGGTCCTCGTGCTCGACGCAGCCAGCGGTCAGTACGGCATGGCGACCACGCTCGACGTCAGCGGCGCGGACGTCACCCTGACGGCGCGCATCGCCATTACCGACGATATCAGTGGCGTGAATCTGATCTACGTCATCTACCGAAGCCCCTCGGGCCGGCAGGTCCGCTATCCCTGCCGTCCCGACCAGTCCGGTATCACGCCGCCACCCAACTCGGGAAGTGACACCAACGGCGAGTGGGACTGCGTCAGCACCTGGCCTCGCTATGGTGAGCCCGGGCTCTGGATTCCCAATACCGTTCAAGTACAGGACAGGGTCGGGAATTGGTCGTTCTACTACGCCTACACCTCCGGCGGGACGCTCTGCTTGTCTCCCACCGGCGCTCCGTGCCTGGGGCTACCGCAGATCACGGTGGTGAGCTCACCGGCCGATATCACACCGCCCGTCGCCGTGTCCCTTCAGGTGAGCCTCGACGCGCAGCCGCGCAACTTCGGGGGGAGCGTCTCGCTCGATGTCAGTGCCTCGGGACGCTATATCGTATTTGGGTTGCAGGCCACGGATGATCTTTCCGGATTGGCGCAGGGCACGCCGTGGTCGGTCGGCTCGCCGTATGTCTATCTCGGACTCACGGGTCCGAGCCGCCAGAACGTGTCGTCCACCTGCTGGCTGAATCAGGGTACTACCGTCAACGGCTTCTTCGAATGTTACGCGTACGTGCCGCAACTCGCCGAGAACGGGACCTGGACGGTCAACTACCTGATTCTCACCGATCGCGTGGGGAATCGGGACCAATACTATCAGAACGCGACCGGACAGTTCTGCAGCCAGCTCAACGTGACGCAGTGCATCATCCCGCCAACCGTGCAGGTCTCCAGCGTGGGCGATGCCAACGCGCCGCTGCTTCAGACCGTGTCCCTCTCGGTGAACAACAACGTTGTGACGGGGGCACTCACTGTCACCGACGACCTGAGCGGAGCGACGAACGCGTACCTGTACTACCGGAGTGCGACGTCAACCCAAACGCAGTACTGCTGGGCGTCGCGAACGTCGGGCACGGCGCTCAACGGTGATTGGAGCTGCGACGTGACCTTCTCCCAGTATGCGGCCCGGGGACAGTGGTTCCTGGAGGCCGTGTACTTGTACGACGCGGCGGGCAACACTCGCGCTTACCAGCGCCAGCAGGGAAGCACCGACACAATGTGCTACTACCCACCCACTGGGGCGGTGTGTCAGGCGTTCGGTTCGCTTGAAGTGATCGTGCAGTAGCGACGCGAGGCACGCGTCCGTTCCACACGACCGGCACTGCGCCGTTTGCGCGGCGCCGGTCGTGTGGCACAGTCGCCACGGGCAGTTTCGTCGCTGCGCGCGCTGGTCCGGGTCGAGGTGAAGTGTCGCCCTCGACTTTGCCTCCGACGAGGTCGCGCACCAGCTTTGTCCCATGATCCCCGCCTCGAAAGTTCTGCTCACCCCGCTGGCCGTCGTCGCGCTCGTCGTCCAGCTGGGCGACGTCGCCGTACCGCCGTCACCCCGTGGCCACCTCACGAGCCGTACCGGGCCGCAGCCCCCCCGCCCCACCGTCTCCCCCAACATCCACGTCAGCGCCGCGCGCCCCTCGTCCCCCTTCAACGAGGTCGTCATCGCCGCGCACCCCACCGACCCGCGCCGGCTCCTGGCCTGCGCCATGCTCGAGCCGGGCCCGAACCGCAGCGTGAAATCGGCCGGCTGGATCTCAGCCGACGGCGGACGCACCTGGTCCGCACCGCTCGTCACCACCGCCCACTGGGCCAACGATCCCACCTGCGCGTGGGACGCACAGGGAACCGCCTACTTCCTCCACAAGGTGAACGACGGCCGCCCCACCCCCACGGGAACCGTCAACTCCGACTTCGACTACCTCGGCATCGAGCGCTCGGCGGACGACGGACGCACATGGCGCCCGATGGTGCGCGGACCGCAGGTCAACGACCGTCCCTTCGTGGCCATCGATGCAGCTGACGGCACCCTCTACGTCGCCTATAACGGACACCTGCACGGCGAGCAGCAACAGCACGATAACGCCAGCTTCCGAAACACCGTCGCGCTCCTGCGATCGCACGACGGCGGCCACACGTTCGACCCGCCCGCCCAGCGCGCCCTCATGGACCAGACGCCCACCGCCGGCAGCAACGCCGGCATGGACGCCGTCGTCGTCGTCCCCGACCGGTCCGTCGCCGTGCTGTACACTCACATGACGCTCGCCGCGCCGACTGCCGCCGGTGCGGCAACGCCCACCGGCAAGCCGACCGTCGTGCGCAGCACCCTCATGCTCGCCCGCTCCACCGATGGCGGACGCACCCTGGAACCCGCCACCGCCGTCGCCGAGGTCAGCTCAGGCTACAACCTCCCGCACGCGCGCGGCATCACCGGCACCATGGCCGTCGATGCCAGCACCGGGCCGTTTCGTGGGCGCCTGTACGTGACCTGGGCCGACTTCGCCACCGGGCGTGGGCACATCCTGTTCACCCACTCCGACGACGCGGGCCAGACCTGGTCCGATCCCCGCATCGTCAACGACGATGCCACCACGCGCCTGCCCACCGGAGGTCCCGACCACTCCATGGCGACCGTCGCCGTGAACCGGGAGGGCGTGGTCGGCGTGTTGTGGTACGACCGCCGCGACTTCCCCGCAGGCGACGGCTACCTCACCCGCTTCGCCGCATCCGCAGATGGTGGCCACACGTGGGGAGCGAGCGTCGCCGTGTCGTCCGCGCCCAATTCCCAGGCGGGCCATCGCTCCGGCGACTACCTCGCCAACGGCGGCGACACCGCCGGACTCACCGCCGCCGCCGACGGGCGCTTCCACGCCCTGTGGATCGACAATCGCACCGGCGTGCAGCAGGTGTGGACCGCAGCGATCTCGTTGCGCTGACCGCACGGGCGCTGAGCACAGGCGCTGAGCACAGGCGCGCCCCTGCTTCGTACGGTACCGTAGTCGAAGTCATCCCCTGAAGCGCCCGATCACCCGCACCGGAGCATCACATGAGCACCATACAGCTCGATTGCACCCAGATCTCGGCCGGGCTCACCGCCAGCGACCTGCAGCGCAGCCTCACCTTCTACGTCGACGGGCTCGGTTTCACCCTCGGCGAACAGCACGTGGTCGACGGCACGCTCCGCTTCGCCATGCTCAAGGCCGGACAGGGTGAACTCGGCATCGGTCAGGACGACTTCGCCAAGGGAAAGGACCGGGTGAAGGGCGTGGGGATGCGCCTGTGGATCACCACGGCCCAGGACCTCAACGCGCTCGCCAACCAGGTGAAGCAGGCCGGCTTCGCGCTCGACAGCGAGGTCGAGCCACTCCCGTGGGGACCGCTGGGCTTTGCGGTCACCGATCCGGATGGCTTCATGCTCACCATCTCCAACCCGGGCTGACTCACGTCGCGTACCGATCGGTCATGACCGTCCCCCGCATCCACGGCCTTCCCCGCCACATGCCAGCGCAAATAGAACTCGGCCTCGAGACCTTCGGCGACGTGACCCGCGACAGCGCCGGCCACCTGCTCTCGCACTCGCAGGTCATACGCCATGTCATCGACGAGGCAGTCCTCGCCGACGAGGTCGGCGTCGACTTCTTCGGCATCGGCGAGCATCACCGCGAGGACTTCGCCGTCTCGTCGCCCGAAATGGTTCTGGCCACCATCGCCGGCCGCACCTCGCGCATCCGGCTCGGCTCGGCCGTGACCGTGCTCAGCTCCGACGACCCCGTCCGCGTCTTCCAGCGCTTCTCCACCCTCGATGCCGCCTCCAACGGGCGCGCCGAGATCATCCTCGGGCGCGGCTCGTTCACCGAGTCGTTCCCGCTCTTCGGCTTCCCGCTCGACCAGTACGCCACGCTCTTCGAGGAACGGCTCGACCTCTTCGCCGCCCTGCTCGAAGCGGACCGCACCGGGACCCCCGTCACCTGGCGCGGCACCACGCGTGCAGCGCTAACGGACAAGCGCGTGTATCCGTCCACCGCCGGCGGCACCATCAAGACGTGGATCGGCGTCGGCGGCAGCCCCGAGAGCGTGGTGCGCGCCGCGAAGTACCGCATGCCGCTCATGCTCGCCATCATCGGCGGCGCAGCGCAGCGCTTCGCTCCCTACGTCGAGCTCTACCACCGCGCGCTCGCCGACGTCGGCGCGCCGTCACTCCCCATCGGCGTGCATTCCCACGGACACGTGGCCGAAAGCGACGCCGAGGCACGGGCCGAGCTCTGGCCGCCATGGCGCGAGATGCGCGACCGAATCGGCGCCGAGCGCGGGTGGCCGCCGACCAGCCGTGCCGACTTCGAGCGCGAGGCGGACCAGGGTTCGCTTTACGTCGGCGCCCCAGAGACCGTCGCGCAGCGCATCGCCACCACGGTGCGATCGCTCGGCCTGTCGCGCTTCGACATCAAGTACAGCGCGGGCGCGCTCGCGCACGAGACGCTGATGCGCAGCATCGCCTTGTTTGGGCGCGAGGTGGCGCCGCGCGTGAGGGCGTTGGTGGCCAAGGAGGCAGGGCTGGAAGTGAACGCAGAGCCGTGAACGCAGAGCCGTGAACGCAGAGCCGTGAAGGCGGTGGCGTGAAGGCGGCGATGTGAACGGCAGGAGGTTGGCGCCTCGAGGTGAGTCCGGCCTCTTGGCGTCGCATCCGGTACCACGCGTGTTGCCGACAAGCGTCGGGCCCGCGAGTCGCTCGCTGACGCATATTGCGAGTCCTCCCACTGACGACACCTCCTCCCGGACCCCGACATGTACTGGGCGACCCGTCTCATCACCGTGTGCGCCGTCGCACCGCTCCTCTCCTCGGCGGCCCACGCGCAGGCGCGCCAACCCGGCACCACCTGGACCGACGAGCAGCTGCTCAAGGCCGTCGCCCCGGCACGCGCCGGGCGCCGGCTCACGCCAAAGTCGTGGCCCAACAACGCCCGCGTCGCCGTCAGCATCACCTTCGACGACGACAACGAGTCCTACCTGCTCGCATCCGGCGATACCTCCGCCACCACCCTCTCGGCTGGTGAGTTTGGCGCCAAGTCCGGCTTGCCGCGCATCCTGCGCCTGTTCGACAAGTACCAGCTCCCGTCCACCTTCTTCATTCCGGCCGTCAGTGCCCTGCTGCACCCGGAGATGATTCCGGCCATCATGCAGTCCGGGCGCCATGAGATCGGCGTGCACGGCTGGATCCACGAGTTCCCTCCCGCCCTTGCCAGCCGTGAGGAGGAAGAGCGGCTGATGAACAAGGCCATCGACTACCTCACCACAGCGACGGGCAAGCGCCCCGTCGGCTATCGAGCGCCAGCGTGGGCCTTCAGCCCGCACACCCTCGACCTCGTGCGCAAGGCCGGCTTTCTCTACGAAAGCTCGCTGCAAGCCATGGACGAGCCCTACGAGATCGTCTCCAACGGCCAGCCGACCGGTCTCGTCGAACTTGGCATCGACTGGACGCTCACTGAGACCCCGTACCTCGGCGCTCGCGGCGCCATGCCGTCACCCGAATCCGTCTTCCAGCTCTTTCGCGAGGAGTTCGACGGCGCGTATGCCGAGGGGACCATGTTCGTGCTGACGTTGCATCCACACGTCACCGGACATCGCGCCCCCATGCATCACCTGGAGGAGCTCATCCAGTACATGAAGGCCAAGCCCGGGGTCTGGTTCGCGACGACGGAGCAGATTGCGCGGTACGTGAAGGAGCAGGCGGGGATGAAGTAGGCGGCGACTCGCCGCGGGCGAGGGACATGGTCGTACCGTCCCGTGAGTGAGCGCCCTCGGAGTGAGGTCCGTTTGACGCGTCCTACTGCGGCGCCTCCTGGTGTGCCTCGGCGCTCACGGCCGCTCCCCCTTTCCGGCGCAGGAACGCCGGCGGCTTGAACGCCGCGCGCTCCTCCTCCGTGAGCCGCAACGTCACTCGCGTCGCCGCCGCCACACCCGCGGCATGCTCCACATCCTGCAGCGCGCGAATGCGCGCATCGGCCCTGGAGTTCTGCAGGTGGCGCTGCGTCTCCCACCCCTTCGAAATCCCGCTCGGCAGTCCCAGCAACTGGTCGAATTCGTCGGGGGTCACACCGAGCGATTCACGCGTGCGGCGAATCTCCTGGTGCGTGAGCAGGCCGTGCGTCTCGCGGATCACCGCCATCGTTGTCAGATAGTCTCCCTCGATATGCTCCGGCGCCCGCCGCTCCGTCTCGCACTTGCTGCACCGCAGCACGCGCCGCTCCACCGTCACCGTCAGCCCGACCATTGATTCCGTCTTCTTGATCGTCGTGCCGGCGAAGACGCCGCCACAACCGGCGTGACGGTCGACGAAGGGGACGAGGGGAGGAAGCGACGCAGCGGAGCTGGGAACGGCGGCGTGCGGATCGGTCATCGTGGGTGGGGGTCGGGGAGAGTTCGTGCTGGCGGCGCGGATGTGTCGCGGCAAAGGTAATGCGCGGGGTCCGTCGGCTGCGGCGACCGCGGGGCCGGCGGTGTTCGAGCAGCGTATCGTGGTGTGGAGCGAACGAGACCGGCCGGCCTCTCCTCAGGGCATCGTTCGCTCGTCCGGCGTACGTCGACGCACCGCACCGCCGACTCGCTACGGCTGGACCATGCGATAGTTCGCCGGCGGCTCGGCGCCGAGCAGATGGCGGACGAAATAATCCCACGAACGCTTGATGGCGTACGTCGAGCGCTGATGGCCTGCGTCGGTGAGGATCAGCATGTCGAAATCCTTGCCCGCGTTCTCCAGCGCGTCGACAAGGCGCAGAGTCTCGGCCGGCGGGTTGTTGCAGTCCATGTCGCCAGTCATCAAGAACAGCTTCCCTTTCAGGTTCGCCGCGTACTTGTAGTTCGCTTCTGCCTCGTAGTTGTCGCTCGAACCGACAGCCTGGTACGGCCCCTGATACTTCTCGCCCCAATACCAGCCGTACACGCGGAAGTCGTGGTTGCCCGACCCCGCCACGCCGACCTTGAAGAAGTCCGGATAGTGCAGCATGGCTGCCGCGGCAGTGTATCCGCCACCCGAGTGCCCAACGACGCCCACGCGCGTCGTGTCAATCCACGGGTACTTCGTCGCCAACTGGCGAATCGCCGCGATCTGATCGGGAAGACCGTTGTCGCTCACGCGCCCGTAGTAGAAGTCCGAGAACGGCTTGGATCGCTGCGGAGATGAGCCCATCGCATCGAGCTGGATCACGATGAAGCCTAACTCGGCGAGGGAGCGCCGCATGCCCTCTTCACCCATGTTCCGCGTCGCGGTCCGTCGATCCCGGCGAGTCTCGACGGTCGTGCCGAGTACCCAGTCGGGCCCCTTGAACACCCAGTCGCCAACGCTACCGCGTTGTGGTCCAGGGTAGACGTACGTGATGATCGGGTAGCGCTTGCCCGGATCGAAGTTGCTCGGCTTGTCCAGGATCCCCCACAGATCGGTTGCGCCGTCGCGCGCCTTGGTCGTGAACACCTCTCCGGGCGTCCAGTGACTGGCGCGCAGCGGCGCGGCGTCACCGCGTGCGAGCTCCATCACGACCGCGCCGTTGGCGTCACGCAGGACGGTGATGGGCGGCACATGCACCTGCGAGTAGGTGTCGAGGAAGTACGGCGCGCCCGGAACCAACCGAATCGTGTGGTTGCCCGGCTCCGGTGTGAGCAGGGTCATGCCGCCACCGTCGAAGCCGACCCGATACAGGTAGGCGTAGTACGGCACGCCCGGCTCCTTGCCCCACGCGGTGAAGTACACCTGCTTGCGCGCGCTATCCACACGGATGATGTCGGCCAGCACGTACGGACCGCGCTCGAGCTGGTTCTTGAGCGTGCCGTCCTTCGCGTATCGATACAGGTGCCCCCAGTCGTCTCGCTTGGACCGCCAGAGGATGTCCTCGCCTCCGTTCACCACGGCCCAGCCGTTGTTGCGGTGGTCGACAAACGTCGAGGAGGAATCGGCGACGATCGTGCGCAGTGTTCCCGACGTCGCGTCGACCTCCGAGAGCCGCACGATCCGGCTGCCGCGCGTGGACGTGATCACGAACAGCTCGTCCGACGTGCGACCCCATCGCGCCTCGCCGGGGCTCCCAAGCGCCCCGATAGGATCGGACCTGACCTGCATCGCAGACCGGCTCGCGACATCGAACACCCAGAAGGTGTAGCGCATGACGGCGCTATCGCCCGGCACCGCGTAGAAGTAGCTGTGATCGACGGGCTGGTTGCTCGTGGAGGAGTAGAGCGGATAGATGCGCACGCCGCGAAGATCGTCGCGCTTCGTGACCAGCTTCTTCGAGTCAGGCGACCAGCGCAGTTCGCTCGGAGCGGGAATGAACCGGTTCAGTGCGACGTGGGCGACCTCCAGCCCAAATTCGTAGAGTCCGAACCCGCTGCGGGTCGTGCCATCGGTTGTCAATGCGATAGAGCCACTCGGCAGCGGCACCGAATCGGGAAGCGGCAGTGGTCCGGGCACGACGCGCGCGTCGCATCCATTCCGAATCGCCGGGCGACGCACGGGATGCCATGCCGATGGATCGGCATCGCTCAGGCGTGCCGGACGTAGATACAGGTTGTAATTCCACACGAACGCGTCCCACCGTCCGTCAGGCGACCGCGAAGCCCACGAGGGCCCGGTCAGGCTATCTCGAACCGCGAGCCGAGCCGGAGCCACCGCCGCGCACTGCCCCGTCGCCAGGGGACACCAGTAGGTCGCGCCGCGCAACTCGAACTGCATCGCACGCTCTCGATCGACCAGCGAACCGGTCGGCAGCTCGTGAGGGTCGATCGTCGTATCGGCGAGCGCCGAGAGCGAGGCCGCGACTCGCGCGTTGTCGATGAGCGAGCGCCGAGTGCGCGCGCGTGGATCGACGAGGTACATGGTACCGCGATCGGCACCCGAGCCGGTTGCTTCGTAGTAGAATCGCACGCTGTCGGGGAGCCACACCGGGTACACGCGACCGCCCACGAGCAGTGGATCGAAGGTGCGAATGCGATCGGCGCGCGCGTACGCGTCGGCAAGCTGCGCTCGCATGCTGGAGGGCAGCGCGAGGAGTGCGAGCACGACAGCGAGCGTGAGGCTGCGTGCGGCCCTGCCAGGTGCGACGGGGCCGTGGCGATTCACTCGCATCATGGAGTCTGATCCTCTCAATCGTTAGAGGGCGTGGGCCGTCGCGCATGGGCCGTCGCGCATGGGCCGTCGCGCGTGGGCCCGCGCCTGCGGCCGGACGACTTTGTACCAGCCGCTGGATGGGGCTGACACCACCGTTGCTCGAGCGACTTGGCGCGCGACAACTACGTCGCGGCAAAACTAACCTGCGTCACCCATCAGCAGCTGTATGCGATGGTGCTGGGATCGAGGAATCGCCGACGCTCTCCGGAGGACACGTGCAACGACGACCAACCCCCTCTGCGCGAACGGATTCGCGAGCTGTGAGGCGCGCCTTCTCGCCGTACCTGCATCGACCCGGCAACGACCCGGCAACGACCCGGCAACGACCCGGCAACGACCCTGCAACGGCCCCGCTTGCAGAGTAACGCGCCCGCTCGACTACTCCACGCGGATCGCCACCAGCGCATCGACCTTGGCCGCCCGCAGCGAGGGAACGACACACGCCAGCAGTCCGACCGCGAGCATCGCCAGCAGCGCCAGCATCCATGTGCCGGCGTCGAGCGGGCTCACGCCATAGAGAAGTCCCTGCAGCAATCGAGTGGTCCCAACCCCCAGCAGCAGCCCGAGCAGCGATCCGATCCCGACCAGTCGCACCCCGGTTCCCGCCAGCTCTCTGACGATGCGTCCGGGGGTGCTGCCCAGCGCGCTGCGAATGCCGATCTCTCGCGTGCGCTGTGCAACGGCATAACTCATCACCCCGTAGATCCCGGCTATCGCCAGCAACACCGCCACCGCGGCGAAGGTACCGATCAGGGAGAAGAGGAAGCGGGGCCGACCGACACTCTCCGCCATGACGGCACGCATCGGGAGGACGGACGTGATCGCGGCGCCGCGATCGACGGCGCGGATAGCCGCCAGCACCGAGGGGATGACGCGTTCCGGATCACCGCCTGCAACCCGCACAAGCAATGCGAAGCCGGTCCCGCCGTTGCCACCGCTCTGTCGGTAGGGAAAGTACACCTCCGGCGCTGGCGGGCGAATGGGGCCGACGTTCCGGATGTTGGACACCACACCCACGATCGTCGCGAAGGTGGTGTCCCCCAGGTGAAAGCGCTTGCCGACCGGATCCACCCCCTTGAAGTCGCGGTCGACGAGCGCCTGATTCGCGAGCACCACCCGAGGCGCCGCCGGCCGATCATCGTCGGCGTCGACCAGCAGTCGCCCGGCCATCAGGCGCTGCTGCGTGACGCCGAAGAAGCCGGGCGTCGCGATCCGTGTCTCCGCCAGGGGCAACGACGCCGGATTGTCTCCGGGCTGCCCCTCATACTGGATGTTGAAGTTCCACCCCCACTCGCGATACGGCATCAGCGATGTCGCCCCCGACGCGGCCACACCGGGGAGGCGTCCGATCTCGGCGAGCACGGGTTCGAGGAAGCGCTGCACGACCGACTGCCCCTCGTAGCGCTGACGCGCGACCCGCACCGCCAGCGTGAGCATGCGATCCGGCTCGAAGCCGGGATCGCTGGTCAAGAGCGAGGTGAATCCCTTGAGCACCAGGCCAGCGCCGATGAGCAGGACGAGCGACAGCGCCACCTGCGCGACCACCAGCGCCCCGAGCGCGCGGTGCTGCACCGCTCCCGCGCCGGCGCCCCGTCCGCCGCGCAAGGCATCCTGCGGATCGACCGTTGTCCCCTGCCACGCAGGAAACAGTCCGCACACAATCGCCACCAGCAGGGCCAGGGTCAGGGCGAACAGCACGATGCGCATGTCCACGACCAGGCCGGTCAGTTGGGGCATGCGCTCGGCGGCCAGTCGGCCGATGCTTTGTACCCCTAGTACGGCAAGCCCCAGCCCTCCGGCCACGCCAGCCAGCGCGAGCAGCACGCTCTCCACCAGCACCGGTCGCATGACGTCCCAGCGCGACGCCCCGAGCGCCGTACGCACGGCCAGCTCGCGCTGGCGCCGAACCCCGCGGGCCAGCAGGAGGCTCGCGACGTTGGTGCTGGCGATCAGCAGGACAATGATCACCGCACCAAACAGGAGCAGCAGTGGCGCGCGAACCGGGGCAAGGCTGTCGCCGTGCATCGGTACCGCGCGTACCGATTCGCTGGCGAGTTCCGGGTGCAACTCCACGATGGCGGCAAATCGCGCCACCAGGTCTCGCTGAGCCGCGCCCGCCGTGCCACCAGGGGCCAGGCGTCCCAGCACACTCAGAAAGTTGCTGCGGCGCGAGGTCAGTTCGCGTTCGCTGAAGCGCATCGGCTCCCACAGGTCGCCGGCAAACTGACGGCCGCCGTTCGGGACGGCGAAGTCGCGCGGCAGTATGCCGACCACCGTGACCGGCTCGCCATCGATCTGCACCGCACGCGAGAGCACCGTCGGATCAGCGCCGAACACGCGCTGCCAGAACGCCTCGCTCAGCACGACGACGCGCGGCTGGCTCAGCGAGTCATCGGTCTCGGTGAGCAGGCGGCCACGCAGCGCGTGCGCGCCGAGCAAGGGGAAGAATCCTCCCGTGACGCGGACGCGACGCGCCTCGACCGCCTGGTCGGGCATGGAGACGAGCACCGTGCCGTCGGTCATCCCGGCCATCGCCGGCAGCTGCCGCGCCGTGCGGGCGAGATCGACGAAGTTGGGCGCCGAAAAGGGGAACGCGTCGGACTGCGGCGTGGTCCGATAGACCGTGACCAACTGCGCTGGATTGTCGAACGGCAGGTGCCGCAGCAGGGCGCGGTCGAGGGCGCTCGAGACCGCTGCCGTCACGCCCAGTCCGAGCGACAAGCAGAGAATTGCCGAAATGCTCACGGTCGGCGCCCGGGCGAGGCTCCGGATCGCGGGACGAACCTCGTGCCGGATCATGCGCCACGCACCCAACAGGAATCGGCGAAGCATCGCCCCGATGGAACGGCCCTTCGCGTCGCGTGCGCGCGCGGCGCGCCTGCCCGGGGCGCTGTTGAGGACGTCGGGGTTCTGCAGCGCCCGCATGATGTCGAGCGCCGACCGCGGGCGCGCCGCCGGATCCTTCGCGAGGCACGACATGATGAGCGACTCCAGCTCGCCCGGCACCTCGGCTCGGCGCGTAGACGGCGGCGGCGGGTGCTCCGTGAGATGGGCAGCCAATAGTTTGTGCGGCGCACGGCCTGCGAACGGCGGCGACCCGACAAGCATCTCGTACGCAACCGCGCCCAGCGAATAGAGGTCGGCGCGGAAGTCCGTTCCGGGGTCGCCCACCACCTGCTCGGGCGCCATGTACGCCGGAGTACCAAGCGACATCCCTTCGACGGTCGCTCCACTGGGGAGCGCGGTGGCCGTGACAGGGAGGCGGTGCCGCGTGCTCGCCACCGCCTTGGCAACTCCAAAATCGCTGACCACCGCCGACGTCTTCATCAGCAGGATGTTGCCGGGCTTGATGTCGCGATGCACGACATCGCGGTCGTGTGCCATCGAGAGGGCGCGACACACGTCAATCAGGATCGAGACGGTCTCGCGAATCGAGAGGGGACCTCGACGCAGGCGCTGGCTGAGCGACTCGCCATCTACGTACGGCATCACGAACCAGGGGAGCCCTTCACACTCGCCTGCGGCAAGCAGCGGGACGATCTGAGGATGCTGCAGGTGGGCGACGAGCGCTATCTCGCGACGAAAGCGCTCCGCCGCGTCGGCATCCGCGAGTTCCCGCGGGAGCAGCTTGATCACGACCGGCCGGTCGAACTCGACCTCGCGCGCCAGGAAGACCGCCGACATTCCGCCGCCCGTCAGTCGTCGCTCGATGGTGTACCGGGCGCCGAGCGCGACCTGGAGCCGGTCCGTCCAGTCGTTGGCGCGGAAGTCTGCCGCGGGCATGCGTTTCCCTCGCGTTCGAGATCGAGACTCCTCGTATCGCTCGATTGGACGCCCGGCCTCGACGCGAGGTTTGCACCGCGTGACGAACCGTGTCGGCCCAGTGGCCAGCGGTTGGTCGGGCTCGACGGCGACATGGCGACGAGACGACGCGCGAGTCTGGCCGTTCGCCAAGGCAGCCCCGGCGCCCATACTTCACAGCACGCGAGTAGGACCGCTCATCTTTCCGGCCCCGGTGACATCCGATGCAGCTTGCCTCCTTGTTCCTCCTGCTCGGCGCCGCACAGACGCCGACGCCTGACTCCCTCGACTTCGTCGTCTGGAACCACGGACGCCGCGCCGGTGAAATGCAGGTCGTCACCACCGGCGACTCGGTCGCGGTGCACTACCTGCACGTGGACCGCCAGCGCGGTCCGCGCATCGAGGGCTTCTATCGCTTGCGTGAGGGGCGGCCGGTGTGGGGCGAGGTTCGCAGCGGCGGGGCGCAGGCCGCCGCCGCCGACATTTCGGGCAAGCCGGTCCCGCTCTCCTCCGAATTCTTCGAGCTGCGCGACGGCGTGGTGCGTGCGTGGTCCGGCGGCGACACGACCACCACCGCGCTGCCGCCAGGCGCGTTCTACCTGGCCCGCACCGCCACCCCGTACGACGACGCGGCGCTCGCCGCCTACCTGCTCCGCCAGCCGCAACACCGGGCACCGACGGTCCCGCAGGGAACAGCGCGCGTCGAGGTCGCGTTCGACACCTCGCTGGTGCTGGCCGGCCGACCGACTCCGGTGCGGCTGGCCGTGATCGATGGCGCCGGGCTTGCCCCCTCGCTCGTCTGGCTCGATGAGCGCGGGCAACTCTTCGCCTCCAACGCCGGCTGGTTCATCGCCGTGCGGCGCGGCGCCGAGCAGTTGCTGCCTGCGTTGCGCGCGTTTGAGCTGCGCTACCTCGAGGCCCGCGACGCCGCACTGGCCGCGCGGTTCGCGCCGAAATCGGCACCGGCGCTCGTCATCCGCAATGGCGACTTGTTCGACAGCGAAACCGGGAAGGTGCGGACGCGCACCACGGTCGTCATCGTCAACGATCGCATCGTCGCCGTCGGCCCTGCCGATTCGGTCAAGACGCCGAGCGGCGCGACCGTCATCGATGCCAGTGGCAAGACGATCATTCCCGGCTTGTGGGACATGCACACCCACGCCTTCCAGGGGAGCGCCGACGGGGTGTTGCAACTGGCGACCGGCATCACCACCGTGCGCGACATGGCGTCGGACATCGACGTCGCCACCTCGCGGCGGGCGCGCGCCGATCGTGCCACCCTGCTCAGCCCGCGCCTCTTACTCGCCGGCTTCATCGAGGGACCCGGGAAATGGGCCGGCCCCTCAGAGGTCCTCGTCCGCACCGAAGCCGAGGCCCGGGCCTGGGTCGCGCGTTACGACTCGCTCGGCTACAAGCAGATCAAGCTCTACAACCTCGTGCACCCCGACCTCGTTCCGGTCATCGCCAGCGAGGCCCACGCCCGCGGCATGCGCTTGAGCGGGCATGTCCCGCGCGGACTCAGCGTCGTCGCGGCAGTAAGTGTGGGCTTCGACGAGGTGCAACATGGAGCGTTCCTCTTCTCGACGTTCTTCCAGGACTCGCTGTACTACCCGCGCATGCGGGCCTATTCCGAGATCGCCAGCATCGTCGCCCCCACCTTCAACGTCGATGCGCCCGAGGTCACGGCGCTCATCGGCTTCCTGCGCGAGCGGGGCACCGTTGTGGACGGAACGTTCAACATCTGGCAGGACCGTTCGCGGGCACTCTCCGACGGAAAAGATCCCGTGTTCGGCCCCACCATCGACTGGCTGCCGCCGCTGGAACGGCGCGGAATGCTGGCCGGGAGCGGCGGGTCATCCGAAGCGACCGCGCGGGCGCAATCTGCGTCGGCCGCCTACCGCCGCATGCTCAAGCGCCTCTTCGACGCCGGCGTGACGCTGGTCGCCGGTACCGACAACCTCGCCGGGTTGTCGTATCACGGCGAGCTGGAGATCTATGAGCGCGCCGGCATTCCCGCGCCGAACGTCCTCCAGATCGCGACGATAACGGCGGCGCGTGTGATGAAGCAGGACAAGGACTACGGCAGCGTGTCGGTTGGCAAGGTCGCCGACCTCGCCCTCGTCGCCGGGCGCCCCGCCGAGTTTATCACCGACCTGCGGAAGACCGAACTGGTGGTGCGGGCGGGGCGGGTGTACCGGAGCCGGGAGCTGTTCGAGGCGGTGGGGATCGTCGTCCCGTCGTCTCTCCCCCGGCGCTAGACCGCCGCCGCTACCGGCTTCCCCCCGGTTCGCAGGAACTCGATGAACTCGTCCGGCAGCCCCGCTTCGCGAACCGCTGCTGTCGCGGCGTCAAGATCGTACGCCGTGCGCACGTGTTCCACCCAAGCGTCCGCCCCTCCCAGATCCAGCAACACGTAGCCCGCCCGCGCATCGCCGTCTTTCGGCCGTCCCACGCTTCCCGTGTTGATGAAGTGAATCCCCTCCACCACCCGATGCCACGGCTTGTGCGTATGCCCGAAGGCGATGGCGTCACCGGCCTTGAGACCGACCACCCCGGCCATCTTCAGGCAGAACTCGTCCGAACGATCCTCCGTCCAGTACAGCGTGTTGAGCGTCGGCGTCCCGTGCACGAGCACCAACCGCGGACCGGCCAGGTGACCGCCTAACGGGCGCAGGTCGAGCGAGAAGGGGAGCCCGCCGAGCCAGCGCTTGTTGGCTGCGGTCACCGTGCGCCGCGTGAACTCGTAGCTGATGTGCGCCAGCTCCTCCTGCCTCGGCGTCTCGGACTTGCAGCCGCAATGTTTGTAGTCGGTGGCAACCGTGGAGTCGTAGTTGCCCGCGATCCCGGCGATCCCGCGCTCGCGTAATCGCCCGATTACCTCGTTCGGAAACGCCGAGTAACCCACGAGGTCTCCCAGGTGGTAGACCGCATCGACATCGCCGCGCGCGTCGATGTCCGCGAGCACCGCGTCGAGCGCATGCAGGTTCGCGTGAATGTCGGAGATCAGCGCGTAGCGCATCGTGAGGGAAGGGTCGTGGAGTGACTGCTTCCGCAGCCGTGCGGCACCTGAGGCACCTGAGGCACTCGAACGGCGACGCGAGCAAGAGGTCGATGGGGCGCGTGACGTGGATCAGTCACACGGGGCCGCCTCACGCGCTCCCACGCGAGCCTCGGCCAGCGCTCGTTCCTCATCGAGTTCCGCGATACCGCGGAAGCACTCCGCCACGCAACCTAAGAGACGGCGGTGTACCGGGGTCGCCGCCTCGGCGAGACGATAGTGCGCGAACTTCCAGTCCCGCGTCACCGTCACCAACCCGCTTCGCCGCAGGTAGGCCAGGTGCCGCGAGACCGTGGGCTGCACGACGTTGAGGATCTCGACGATGTCGCAGACGCAGAGTTCACCGGCGGCGAGCACGTTGAGGATCCGCAGGCGCGTCGGGTCGGCGAAACCCTTGAAGAGCACGTCGGCGGCATCCAGCGAACCCGTGACCCCGTGGTCCGTGCCTCGCTCCGCGACCGCCGTCGCGCCGCGCGTCGCGCAGCACGCCCCCTCGTCAACAACGGTCACCGTGTTAGCAGGCGTCATATGCGGCTTCACACATGCAATATTCCTCAAGATGCTTGAGCGGTCAATGGCTGTGAGCGAGCCTCGGCGTCGGACTCGCGCTCACCGTCGCGACCCTCGCGACCTTCGGTTCCTGCGCGTCCCGCGCGGCGGCCGTCACGACCGCGACGCACGACTCACAGTAGATCGGTGCCCCCGCAATGTTCGCCCGGTGCGCGTGGCCCGCGCACACGCCGGCCCCGCAGTGTTGGCAGACGGCGACCGCCTCGTGCGTGGTGGGCCAAAGCCCGCCGGCCAGCGGACGCGTGGTGTCACAGATGTAGCACTTCATACAGACAAGCTCCTGAGCAGCGTCAGGCGCGCCCTGTCGTGCGGCGCGTGGTCGGCCGTCGCGCGCTGCTCGTCGCGGCGGACGTGGAAGTGGATGTGGATGTGGCGGGAGACGGGGATTCGGAGGCGCTTGGCGTAAAGCCGAACCACCGACGCCCCAGCGCGAGCGAGAGGTAGACGAGACCAATGAGTGCCGGCACCTCGACCAGCGGGCCGACGACCGCGGCCAACGCCTCACCCGAGCCGATGCCGAACGTCGCGACCGCCACGGCGATCGCCAGCTCGAAGTTGTTCCCCGCCGCCGTGAACGAGAGCGAGGCCGTGCTCTGGTAGTCGAAGCCCATCCGGCGCGAGAACCAGAACGCGAAGCCGAACATCACGACGAAGTAGACCAGCAGCGGGACCGCGATCCGCAGCACATCGAGCGGCAGCTCGACAATGCGGTGCCCCTGCATCGCGAACATCAGCACAATCGTGTAGAGCAGGCCGAGCAGCGCCGTCGGACCGATCTTAGGGATGAAGACGCCGTCGTACCACGCCCCTCCCTTGCGCGCCACCAGCACCTTGCGCGTCAGGTAGCCGGCAACGAGCGGGACGCCGAGGAAGATCCCCACGCTCCTGGCGATCTGGCCCATCGTCACGTCCAGCACCGCCGACTCGGCTCCGAACCACCCGGGGATCACGGTCAGGAAAACCCAGCCGAGCACCGAGTAGGTCAGTATCTGGAAGACCGAATTGAGCGCAACCAGCACCGCGGCCAGCTCGCCAGAGCCACAGGCCAGCTCGTTCCAGATGAGCACCATCGCGATGCAGCGGGCAAGCCCGATCAGGACCAGGCCATTGCGATACTCCGGCAGGTCGGGGAGAAAGATCCACGCCAGCCCGAGCATCAGGAGCGGTCCGACGACCCAGTTGAGCACCAGCGACGTGCCCAGCAGGCGGGTGTCCTTGGCGTGCTCCCCGATGGCTTCGTATCGGACCTTGGCGAGCACCGGGTACATCATCCACAGCAGTCCGACGGCGATCGGGACCGAGACACCTGCGAGCTGAACGCGGTCCAGCTGGGCGCCGAGGTCTGGATAGACTCGCCCGAGCAACAGCCCGAGCCCCATCGCCGCGAAGATCCAGATCGGGAGAAAGCGATCCAGCGTCGAGAGGCGCTGCAGCAGGGGCGCCTCGGGGGATGGATCACTAGCCGCGGTCGGGGGCATGGTTGCCGTGGCGCTCATGCGTGCGACTCCAGGCTGGCGAGAGCGGCCCGCCGACGGTTGGCGGGGGGGGGGTGGGGGCGAAGAATCGGGGGAGGATGGCAAAGTCGAGATCATATGAGTGATACCTGAATCAAATATCGGTATACGCATATGATAGCACGTCGCCCGAAACGCTGATCTCCTGTCATGGAATCCCCCACGCCCGGAGGCTACCCTCGACGCAGCACTCCGGTCAGCTCCGTCCCCGGGGCCACCGTATTGAACACCGTCCCGTACTTCCGGACGTTCGAGTGCAGGAGTTCGAGCCGCTGGTCGGGCTCGTCGGTGTCGACGACGATCTCGTAGCTGATCGACTCGAGGCGTGGCGGCACGTCCTGCCGAACGCCGTGGATGGTCACGGAGACCCCCCGCAGGGCAAACGACAGCATCGGCGTCACGCGCTCGATCCCCTTGAGCATGCACGCCGCCAGCGCCGTCAGCAGCAATTCGGCGGGATTCATCGCATCACGACGCCCGGCCAGGTCGGTGTCGATCGTGACCGCCGCGTCCTTGCATCGCGCGACACTGCCGTGCGCATCGAGCCGCACCGCACGGACCGTGTATTCCAGCTTCTTGGTCGCCGTGGCCAACGCACCCTCCCTATGTCGTGATGTCCGAACGAAACCGATGATGCCTGCGATGGTGCCGATCGCCTACTGAAGCCAACTCTCGACCTTGGCCCGTGTCGGCACCCCGCCCGCATGCACCACCGTCTCGTCGATCACCACGCCCGGCGTCGATAGGACGCCATAGGCCATGATCTCGCGGATCTCCTCGACCTTCTCGACAGTCACCGCGACCCCCTTCGCCTGCGCGACGTCGGCGATCAGCTTCGCCGTCACCTTGCAGTTGTTGCAGCCGCTGCCCAGCACTTTCACCGTTTTCATCTGTCCCTCATCGGCGCTCAGAGCACCGCGTTGAAGATGTAGCCCACGGCGAGAATCCCGCTCGCCACCACCGCCACGAACGTCACGATCAGTCGGACCTTGAGCACCTTGCGCAGGATGATCATCTCCGGCAGCGAGAGGGCGATCACGCTCATCATGAAGGCGAGCACCGTGCCTAACGCAGCGCCCTTGGCGAGCAGCGCCTCGACGATGGGGATGATCCCCGCCGCGTTGGTGTACATCGGGACGCCGATGATCACCGCGAGCGGCACCGACCACGAGGCGTCGCGCCCCATCAGGCTGGCCATGAAGTCCTCGGGCACGTAGCCATGGATCAGCGCACCGATGAGGATCCCCACCAGCACGTAGGGCCACACCTTGCCCACGATCTCGCGCACCGAGGCGAAGCCTGCCTGCACCCGGTCCGAGAGCGTCATCGTATCGTGCACCGCGGCCGCCTGGGTCCTGGGCATCTGCTGCACCCAGTCCTCGAGGTACTTCTCCATTTTGGCCCTGCCGATCACCCATCCCGCCACGATAGCCACGCTTAACCCGAGCCCGAGATAGAGCGCCGCGACGCGGAACCCAAACAATCCGAAGAGCAGGGTCAGCGCGACCTCGTTCACCATCGGAGCCGCGATCAGGAACGAGAAGGTGATGCCCAGCGGGACGCCGGCCTGCACGAAGCCGATGAACAGCGGAACCGCCGAGCACGAACAGAACGGCGTGACGATGCCGAGCGAGGCGGCCATGACGTTGCCGACACCCTCCGCTCGCCCCGCCAGCAGCACCCGCGTGCGCTCGGCCGTGAAGTAGGAGTTCACCATCCCCATCACCATGACCACGCCCGTGAGCAGGAGCAGGACCTTCGGTGCGTCGTAGAGGAAGAACTCCACGGCGCCGGCGAGGTGACTGTCCCGGGCGAGAGGGAGGAGGTCTACGATGTTCGACGCGAGCGGGGCCAGCGCCTGGTAGGTCAGGAACCACAGCACCGCGGCGAACGCCAGAAAGACGCGCGGACTGTGCTGGGGAAGACGGAGGATCGCGTTCATGAAGCGTTCCTGAGGAGTCGAATCGGGCGGTCCACGAAGTCGGCGAGCCGCTGACGCGCCGCGCGCAGGTCCTCGGGCGGGACTCCCCCCGAGGTCAACCCGTTTAGGATCGTCCGCGCCCAGGGCGGGACATCGCCAATTCGATAGTAGATGCGCCGGCCATCGCGCCGAGCGTCGAGCCATTCCGCGTTGCGGAGGATGGCGAGCTGCCGCGACACGACTGGCTGGAGCTGGTCGAGGGCGGCTTCGAGCTCGCAGACACAGAGTTCCTGCTCGAGGGCGAGCAGGGCGAGCATGGTGCGACGGGTGGGGTCGGCGAGGACGTTCAGGTCGGGGTGCATGGGGGATATATATGGCTGGGCATATATATCTGGAGTCGGATATGTCCTGACTTCGGCGCGGCATTTATCGGACAGGGAGATTGTGGCTTGAGAGCCCGTCGTCCGTCCGCCACGCCTCGGTTAGGCCTTTCTCCGCTCAACCCGTCTTCCGGCCGATTGTAGTTGGAGTCGACCCATCTCGGTCGCGCCCCATCTCCGTGCGCGACGAGGAAACCCCTGGTGCCTTGTCGTCCTGCGGCGTCCCCGCCGATTGATTGCGAGTGGCCGGTCGCTCTGGCCCGTGCGCCATCCACCGCAAGACACACGCGGCGGAGTTCGAGCCGTCCGCACCAGAGTTCGCGTCAACGCGCGGCGCGCTACTTCTTGAAGTTCACCTTGGGCGGCTCGTGCAACGGATTGTCCTGCCACGGCGATTTGTATAGCGGATTCCCGCTCCAGACCCGCGCGGTGCCGAGCGGGTTGTGCTTGGTCCTTGAATCGGGCTCCACGTCTACTTCCCGAAACGTGTAGCCCTCCGCCGTGCGATGGATGACAGGGCGCCCGGGGGTGACCGATTCCCAACGACATCCGACCCAGGTCGTCGCGTCCGGCACTTCCTTCGCCCACCATTCCGCATACTGGTCGTTGATGTCGTGATCGGCTATGCCGGCCACGTTCAGCATGGCGTCGTATGCGCGGTGCTCGATCACCACGAACTGATGATCGGACCAGACCTGATGGCCGCCACATTCCGCGTACCCCACTTCACCGTTGAACATGTGCAACGGCGCGCGCACGCCACCGATGTGATGCAACGGCAGCACGAAGATGTGTCCCTTTCGTTCGTGGCTGTACACGCTTCCCGGGACGCCCGATCCGTAGCCTAGCACGGCGCACAACTCCGCCAGCGCCCGGGCGATGCTGTGGCAATCGTAGAACACTCCTCGCTTGTCATCCTTGAGCAAGTCGTCCCACTGGTTGTTCCCGGCGTTCGAGCGCCAGATCCACCCATGCTGCTCGCAGTACCTGTACATGTTGTGCGTCAAGCTGCTGAGATTGACAATCGACGACGCATCGAAGCGGATATCCCCCGGCCCATCGTTCATGATTGCCCACGCAGCCTGATACGTGACCTTCCACTTCTCGAACGACATGCCGGTGAATCGTGGATGCCGTCGGATGTTGTCGGCCAGAACGAGCTGCAACTTGCTGTCAACCATCGATGTCTCCGCGCACGGTAGGGGCGGGCGCACTCCTGCGAGTGTCACCGCTGCCAACATGGGGCTCGTTGGGGGGAATCACCATGCCCTGCGGTCGCCTCCGCCCGCGTATGCGCTCGCGCGGCGAGTGAGCTATCTGGAGCGCGACGCGCGCCCTCTCCAGAAGCCGGCCGGGCTGCATGGTGAGGCGCTGCCGCACACGATTCTTCGTACGCTGCCAATGGCTCTCGGTCGGTTCGCCTACGTGAGTGAACGTTGCCTTCGATCCGAGCGTGCCGGCCGCACGTCCGAGCGCGACGCAGTCAGCGGGCCTGAGTGTCTCGAGATAATCTGTGATTTCGTTGTCACGCAGGCGGTCGCCGATCGATGCAATCGTGCTGCGAGACGTGAGGATGAACGAAACGGAGCGCTACGGGCGTTCGCGAACCGACACCTGCGAATCGCGGCGCCCTACCAGAGAGGTTGGTTCGGAATGGCGGCGAAAGGGCGCGCGGGCCGCATCGTGCGCACGCCGTTGCCCTCTGCGGGGGCACCATAGCAGAAAGCGCTCGGCAGACGCCGGGCGCTTTACTCTGCTCATCTCGTCGCCTGCGAACAACTCGCCGCTTCGATGGCTAGGGACGGAATCGAACCGCTGACACGCGGATTTTCAGATTGATGTAGAGGGAGGGAGGGGGGTGGTCTCCCTAGGGAGCGTGGTGCGGAGAAGGGGCTCGGAGTGGGGGGAGGGTCCCTATACCCCTCCCTCGACATGGGCTGCTGCCCGCGGAGTGTTGG
Organism: Gemmatimonadota bacterium; assembly: GCA_016704465.1. Taxonomy (GTDB): domain Bacteria; phylum Gemmatimonadota; class Gemmatimonadetes; order Gemmatimonadales; family Gemmatimonadaceae; genus SCN-70-22. Next base: position 1,171,514 of record JADJAD010000001.1, read on the forward strand.
GACACTTGAGGGGCTAAGTCCTCGTCTGGGACTGCTACTTCTCGGCTGCCAGCACCAATCCGCCGCGCGCCCGCGCAAGGCGCCGGGCAATTGCTCTCTGGCGAACGGAAACCGTCCGCGCCTCCCGAACCAGGTCATGTTCGTGCGGCTTTCCGAAGTGCCCATCTCCGTATCCCCGGTGCCCGTGCGTGTCTTGGCGCCCGCAGGTCACCTTCACCGCGATGACCTTGCCCTCGGCAGAAACCTGCCACTCCTCGACGCTATCGCATGTGGGGTCATGAACTTGACGCCAATGTTCGCCCGATTGCCCTCGTCCTCCCGAGATTCTATCACCCCGGCAACGAAGTACCAGGGTGTCAGCCGCAGAGCCAAAGGCCCGGAAGCCGCCGTCGCCTGGTCCGTGATGCAGTTGGGGGCGAAGCCATACGCATGCAGGTATCCAGGGACGCGCGTCGAGCGGTAGGTACAGTCGTTCTGCAGGAGGCGACGAGGAATAGGCGGCGATGCTGTCGAGCCAAAGGGCGCGCTCCATCGGACTAAGCAGGACTTCAATTCGTGTTCCGTTGGCGCGAAGGGTCGAGTCGATTCTCCACATCTCTGCGCTCGAGCGTTCGCCGAACCAACCGAATAGCGTGTTCGCAACCGAGTCACGAGAAGATTGAGAAACTGAACCAGCGCGTGACGTAGAGTCGCGGCCACAGGAACACAGCCCGACTCCTCCCACCAATACCAGGAGGAGCGCAGTGCGCGCCGAGAGTGAAGGCCGTAGGGTTTGCAACTGGGTTCGAGCAGTAATAGTCGGCGAAAGGCGACAGCTCTCAGTTCCGGCGTGCCTAGTGCTTACGCGATACCCGAGAAGTCGCTTGTCAGGTTAGCGTGGCGCCAACGCGGTCTCCAGTTCGTGCACCGTCACTGTTTGTAGCGTCGCCACGAATGTTGCCTGTGTCCGGGACAGTCGAGAGAATGAAGGCTCGTCGACACATAGAATAAGGTCCTCTCGGCTCCGCGTCGTCGCGACGTACGCGATCCTCCGCTCCTCCGCGTGCAAAGCATCTGCGGACCACCAGAGCGCAGATGGGCACTTCCGGGCGCCGGCCTTCCCCTTTGTTGGTGGGCAGACGAAGACCGTCGCGTCGTGAGTTTCTCCTTTTACCGCGTGGACGGTCTGCACCGTGGTGCCCTCTACGCGCCACAGGTGTACGCTCGGATCCGGTAATACGGCCCGAACTTCCTTGGCGAAGTCTCCGCGCTTATTTGGCTTTCGTATAGACTGAGGTTGGCGGCAACCCGCAGCTAGGCTAAAAGCGGCTAACTCGTGCTCAAGAATGGCGTGTGCCCCGATCTGCCACTCGTACACGCTGCCGGTGGTTGGAAGTGTATTCGCACGCAGCAGACACCGGACAGCGAGCGCCTTCCACCTTCGCGGGTCATATCCTGCTTCACGTACCTCATCGTCGCTCACGCCGTCCCGGTCGAACATGACCAGCTCAATCGCTGTCCGCCCGGCTGCGAGCGCGGCTACCGAGCGCCCCCGGCGCAACGCCTGCACGCCTCGCTGGAGCGCCGTTGCCGGCCGGCAGCCGAGCGAGACGGGGTTCGCCCCAGTGACACCGGCCAGGAGGCGTAGAGTGGAGTTTGACCTCACGACGACCTTGACCGCGCCGCCAACGCGCGATGCAAGCACTACCCGAACGACCTGAGCTATCTCGGATGCATCGTTGTAGCGGACGAGAAAGGCACGCCCTGGACCGTGCTCCGCTGGATGGAGAGGTCCCTCCGACTCTTTGAAGTGGCATGCTACTGTGGCAATGGCCTTGGGGCACCGTCGGCTAGACGCGAGCGCGAGTTCGGTTGCGCCATCCAGTTTCGCGAATACAGAGAAGAGCTGCGGAGTTGCTCCAGTGAATTCATATATCGCTTGGTCCGGATCTCCGACCAAGAGACCTCGCGCCCGTGGCGAGCGCAGGAGTGCGAAGATAGTCTCGGTCAAGAAGCGGCCGGTGTCTTGTAGCTCATCGACGACGACTAGGGAGAATCGTCGAGCGATGGCTTCGCAGACATATTGTCCCCGCGACGAATCACGCAGCACGGCGCTCGCGAGATACGCAGCGTCCGAGTGCGTGATCAGGCCGCGCGAACGCCAGAGTTCTTTTTTCCGCTTGATCACGGCAACTTGGTCCTGCTCATCAAGCAGTTCGTACCGACCTGAGTTCGCCTTCTTTTGAGCGAGGACATGCGACGGTCTTGCGCCATTGGAGCGCCTCCAGACACAGGCGAAGGGATTGATGCGGATCTTGGGGTTCGCTGCGCTGGGGATGTCATTGCGGTGCCAGTTTCTGTCGGGTTCCCACTCTCCTGGTACTAGGATTGGTGCACTGTACTCGGGGAACACTCCGCGGAGGTGTGGACGGACGATGTACCGGAACACGAAAGCGTCGAGGGTACCGACGAAGTGGGGGTGTCCAAGATCGCGTCCGAGCGTCTGTCGGATTTCGTCACCGCCAACGCGTGTGAAGGAAAGCGCTGCGATGCCTGCTGCACCCGTGCTCCAGTGAGCAAGTTCGTCTCGAATGGCCTCTGCGACGAGCCAGGTCTTTCCACTGCCTGGAGCGGCGCGGACGAGGCGCACTCGCGCCGTGCTGTTGAGGACAGCCCGCTGTTCAGTTGTCGGCGACCGCATGAATGTCGGCGGCTTGGGAATCGGTGACCAAGGCCGTAGGCACGACCGGCACCAACGCCTGCGAGGTCTGCGCTGGAAGGGCCGCCGCGTCGGAGTGCCCGTAGATGCCGGGAGACTCAACCGGGACAGCCGCCGGCATGACGTGCCGTATTGCGCTCGCAAGGTATGTCGGCACCTCAAACGTAGGCCATACGTCGCTATCACGAAGACTCTCCGCGAGATTCTGGGCGAGCTCCGCCTTGCTAGCGGTTGACGAGGCTCGACACACTCCTCGCCATACGACTAACGCTCGCGCGCGGCGGGATAGCCCCGCCTTCGTCACGTCAGTCACTGTAAGAGTGCCGGGCGTGCCAACGAAGCAATCCCCCCACGCCGTTGCCATACAGACGGCATTCACCTCGCCAGCCTCGGCCAGATCGAACTCGAGTGTCCTCGGCAAAGCGAAGCATGAGTGCTTTGGTTCTGCCAGAGACCTCGAAGCCTTCGCCGTCTGCCATCGGAACGTCGTCGCGCCACGTCCCGCCATCCCGCCGCTCGACTGCGGGATCAGCATCGGTGACAATCGCCGTGGGAACTCCGAACATGTTAGGCCCGAGAAGCTTGTCGAATGTCTCGAACGCAACTCCACAGATAGGAATTACCGCAACGTGATGCGCTGCTAGATCGAGGCCGTGTCGGGCAGCGAGCGTAGGAATCAGCAGCGCCTCGCACACGCCCTCGACCAGAATCACTCCTTTCGCGAAGTACATCGAGGCGCGCGTGACGTCCATCATCCTTTTCACCGAGCGCGCCTCCTTGGGTGATAGCCCCGCGCGAGCGAGCGAGTTACAGCTGACCTTGAGCGTCTCTGGAGCGCGAAACATCAGGTGTACGGACTCGACCGGCACGCTCGCCACGAGAGATGGTGAGTGGGTCGACACGAGCGTCTGAGGTGGTCTCCCGCCGCCGCGCTGTCCAGACAGAAAGTCGGCAAGCAGGCGTGTGAGCTGCGGATGGAGATGCGCCTCAGGCTCCTCAACCAGGAGGAGCGGACGCTCCTCGTCCGCTGGGGCCCGAAGGTGCTCAAGCACGACGGCGATGTACAGCAGGTTGTTGTAGCCCAAGCCATTTGCGTCGAGGCCGTCCACCGGCCCGCCAGTCATCTGGACTTGAAGTGTCCGCAGGATCCGCTCGAATTCCAATTCGGCTGCGCGGATCGTCGGTTCGGTGTAGTCCGTTCCGGCTAGGTTCGATACGGTCGAGCTGAGAGAATTCCTAGCATCTGTGATGAGCTCGTTTTGCTCTAAGTGCCTGTTTGCTTCGCGGAAAATGCTCTCTATCGCTTCCCGCGTTGCAGCTCCACGGCGGCGAGCGCTCGCCCGGAGCATCAGGGCCAATCGGTTGCGATATCCAGGCGCGAGACACGCTTCGGCATCGCGGAGCGCCGGAAGAAAAGTGACGGGTAGCGCCGCCAAGATTTGGCTCGGAACTTCGGTTGCCCCCAGCGTTTCCGCCCCGCCAGTTCGGCGAATAAATGCCTGCTGTCGGTCGGGGTGCCACGACGCGCGGAATCGGACAACTGCGGCCGAGCGCTGGAGATCCGCGTGGTCGAAATCGACGATCTCGTAGAAGAAGGCTTGCTCCGCTTCGTCGAGCCCTGCGAACGTCAGCACAACTGAAATCTCGGGCAGTTTTACATCTAAGTCCGTCTCGCGATTTTGCTCGTCTCGCCAGAAGTCGTCACGGTCGAGCCACAACGAATCGCCACGCGCGGCGCTCGGGCCAAGTGCGTGCCGAATGGCGTACAGCAGCGCAGTCTTTCCGACGTTGTTCCTTCCAACTAGAACGTTTAGTCCCTGTTGGAGGTCGACTCGGAGATCCTCCAAACACCGAAAATGCTTGATCTCGACCGTCTTGAGGTACATCACGAGACTTGGAGTGCGGGAGTACGATAACCCTACGGAAGCCTGCATATTCGCATCGCCAATGCACGGCCGGTGGAGGCCCGACCGTCAACCTTCAACTGGAGGGAATGGCGGGGGGACCCTCACCCGTTGTATCACGTCGCCATACTGTCATCCTCCCATGTGCTCCGTTGTTTCGCGCCATCTAGTGTTTAGTTCAAACTCCAAGGGACTGTTCTCTCAACGCCTCATACAACCCCGCATGCTGCAGCAATATCTCCTTCAACTTCCTCCTCACCTCCACCGAATTAATCGCCTGCGTACTCATAGCCGCATGCGCATCCATCGCATCAATGATCGCACTGTCAATCCCGCGATCCAGGTCCGGTGACGCCGCAAACTGCTCCTTCGAGTTGTTCGACGCCTGCGCCCGCAGCATCTCCGACTCGAGCAGCTTGCCTTTGATGACGTTGTTGACGTAGACCAGCTTGTCTTGGTCCGTCAGCTCCCCCTGAAAGAGATCATTGACCTGCTCGATGATCTGCGCGAGATACGCCTTCATCGGCTCCCGCACCATCCCGCCCCCGGACTCGCTGATCGGCTCCAGCTTGGGCGCCGCGCCCCCGTCGAGCGCCATCGCCGCCTTCCCGCGATCGCGCAGGTGATGATGCGTCAACACCACCTTCGATAGATCAATCCCCTCGCGCTCCCGCCCGAACTCCAGCAGCGGAATGAGCCGCTTGTAGAAGATCGCCCGCTTCTCGATGGCGGTATTGCCGTAGTCGAAGATCTGCGACAGGAACGTGTACAGCCGCACGTACGCGCCCATGTCCCCCCGAAACAGGATCAGCGCGTCGCGCTCCGACGCGGCGGCCTTCTCCCCACCAGCGTCGCCGTTCTCTTTCGCGACGCGAAGCGCCGTCTGCGCCTCCTTGTACTTCCGCAGCAACCGGTCGGTCACCGGCTCCAGCGCCTTTACCAGATCACTCTGCTTCGCATTGGGGTCGAGCTCGACGGCCACCACGCGATCCACTTCGAACTCATCGTAGTGCCCCGCCGCATCGAGCTTCGCGCGCAGGTTGAAGACGAGATTCGGGTCGGTGGTCGCAGACAGTTCCGCGGTCGCGTAGTACGCCTTGAACGACTCCAGCACCTCCGCCGCATCATTGCGGAAATCGACAACGTAGGTCGTGTCCTTCCCGGGATACGCTCGGTTCAGGCGCGACAGCGTCTGCACGGCCTGGATCCCCGCCAGCCGCTTGTCGACGTACATCCCGCAGAGCAGCGGCTGGTCGAAGCCGGTCTGGAACTTGTTCGCCACGAGGAGGATGGAATACTCGTCCCCCTTGAACGCCTCCCGGATGTCGCGCCCCTTGAGCAGCGGATTGAGCGACTTGCTGTGCTCCGTGAACGGATCCTCGCCGGACTCCTTGTCGCGCACCTCGCCTGAGAACGCGACGAGCGTCCCGTAGCTGTAGCCGCGTTCCTTGATGTACCGCTCGATGGCGAGCTTCCAGCGCACGGCCTCCACTCGGCTCGACACGACGACCATTGCCTTAGCCTTCCCGCCTAACAAGGGCGCCACGTACTGGCGGAAGTGCTCGACGACGACCTGGACCTTCTGGGCGATGTTGTAGGGGTGGAGCTGGACCCACCCCATGATCCCCTTCATGGCGGCGCCGCGCTCGACCTCGGTCTCGTCGTACTCCTTGCCGCCGCTCGCCAGCTTGAAGGCCAGCGAGTAGGGCGTGTAGTTGCGCAGCACGTCGAGGATGAACTTCTCCTCGATGGCCTGGCGCATGGAGTACACGTGGAAGGGAGCGGGCACGTTGTCGGGGGCCGGCTTCCGCGTGGGATCCGGGCGTGTGCCGAAAATCTCCATCGTCTTGTTCTTCGGCGTGGCCGTGAACGCGACGTAGGTGACTCCCTTCTCATCGGCGCGTGCGGCCATCTGCGCGGCGAGCAGGTCCTCGGTGCTCACCTCACCCCCATCCTTCAGCTCCTCGATCTGCTCGGGCGAGAGCACCGCCTTGAGCTTCGCCGCCGCCTCGCCGGTCTGCGAGCTGTGGGCCTCATCGGCGATGACGGCGAAGCGCTTGCCCTTGGTCGCCGCCAGGTCGCGCACGGCCTCCAACGCGAACGGAAACGTCTGGATCGTGCACACCACGATCTTCTTGTCCCCCGAGAGCGCCTCGGCGAGTTCGGCGCTCTTGCTCCCCTCGCTCCCCCTGATGGTGGCGACGACACCGCTCTTGCGCTGGAAGTCGAACAGCGCCTCCTGGAGCTGCGCGTCGATCACGTTCCGGTCGGAGACGACAAGGACCGAGTCGAAGATCTTCTTGTGCTGCGCGTCGTGCAGCTCGGCCAGGAAGTGCGCCGTCCAGGCGATGGAGTTGGTCTTGCCCGAGCCCGCCGAGTGCTGCACGAGGTACTTGCCGCCGGCACCGTCCGTGAGCACGGCGGCTTGCAGCTTTCGCGTCACGTCGAGCTGGTGGTAGCGCGGGAAGATGACCTGTTTGATTTGCTTCTTCTCGTCGCGCGGCGCGATGAGGTAGCGGCCGAGGATCTCCAGCCAGCTCTCGCGCTCCCAGACCTGCTCCCAGAGGTACGCCGTGCGGTGCCCACCGTTCGGGTTCACTGGATTCCCCGCAGCGCCGTGATCGCCCTGATTGAAGGGGAGGAAGGTAGTCTTCGCCCCGTCCAGCCTCGTGACCATGTGCACCTCACGGTTGCTCACCGCGAAGTGGACGAGCGCGCCATTCGGGAAGGAGAGGAGGGGCTCCGCCGCCTGGCCCTTCGGCTTCGGGTTGCGGTCGAAGCGGTACTGGTCGATGGCGTCGTCGATGCTCTGTGTGAAGTCAGTCTTGAGCTCGGCGGTCGCGACGGGGACGCCGTTGAGGAAGAGGACGAGATCGAGGCAGTTCTCGTTGTGCAGCGAGTAGCGCACCTGCCGGACGATGCGCAGGCGGTTCTTGCCGTACCGGTCGAGGATCTCCTGATTGATCGCGAGCGCGGGCTTGAACTGTGCCAGTAGGAGCGGGGACTTGAGCCCTAGCAACTCGACGCCGTGACGCAGGACGTCGAGGATGCCGCGCTGGTCGAGCTGTTCGCGCACGCGGTTGAGCAGCGTCTCCTCGGCCTTGGCGCCGTGGTTGTTCGTGAGCGACTCCCATGCCTCCGGCTGCGCGTCCTGGACCCAGGCGACGAGATCGGCAGGGAAGAGGGCGCGCGACCGGTCGTAGTGCGCGGCGTCGCCCTCAACGTACAACCAGCCGTTCGAGCCGAGATGGTCACAGATCTCGGACTCGAAGCTGATCTCTTTGTGCAGGCTCACGCGGTAGCTCCCATACCCATCCCGTCTCTCTTGTGCAGGCTACTCGCTGACCGACTGTCGCTTGAGGCTATCAAGCGTCTGTCCGGCCGCATTCTTCCAGTCGACCCACCCGTTTGCGGACCGGCCCATAAGGACAATGGCGGCGCCGCTCGGGGAGCGGAACAGGTGATCCTTGGTGAAGACGACGCGGTCACCCATTACCTCCATCACTCCGGAATCGAGCAGCGATTGGCGTACTGCCATATGAGAGGTGTCCGCGAAGCTCGGGACAACATCCTTCCGTCCGCTCGAGCCCTGTAAGACGACGAAACCGTCGGATGTGTACAGCCCACGCCCGTCCGCCTCCGAAGCCTTGCAGTAGAAGACTTCCCGCTCTTCCGGCCGCGCGGCGGGGGATACGACTGGGTCGAAGAGCGGGTAGCCAAGCGTGGAGAGCAGCGTGTGGGCCGTATCGTAGATCTCCAGGCAGTCCGCTTCTAATGGCGCTGGGGTGTGCGGCTTCGATCCAGCATTGCCGTTTTCGTCGGAATATCGAGCAGCGCTGCGTGCTGCTTGGAGACAGTACCACTCCAGGAAGAGGGCATGCGTCTGCGTCAGGGAGTGCGTACGTGAGATCACCACGACGGCGCGGTCCCAAAATTCCTTCTTCTGGTGATGAGTTGAGAGGCGTTGACGCAATTCGCCAGTCTGGCCAACGTAGACGCGTGGTTCGTCGCGCGCTTCGCCTTGTCCGAACAGAAAGTAGACGCCGACCTGACTGCTCTCCGGCATCTTCAGGAAGTCCGACAGCAGACTGCGCGGGATCTCGATTGCCTGCACAATTCGGGTCGTGATCTCGGCGACGCGAATGCCTCGGGGATCGCCGCCCGGGAGGAATATCTGAATGGTCTTCGGTATCAGGCTCATGCAGCCTCCGCATCGACGACACCGCGGACGTCGATCTGGCCCGTGACGGCGGCGGAGATCAAGGCAGTACGGCGTTCTTCAAGTAGCTCGACGGCGTGGTACGCTGCATTCGAGAGCTGATCGATCTTCTCGCCTTGTTGACGAATGAACGCAGAGATGTCTTCCTGCTCGTTGAGCGGCGGTGTGGGAACGCGTTGATCGCTCAGTTGCGATCCAGTTATCAGTGGCTGTGCCGTTTTGGAAGCAATGTCATTTAGTCGCCGTGTTAGAAGCGACTCCGCGAGATACTCGATCCTGTGCTTCACCGAGTTCAGCGTAAGGACCAATGCGTTGTCCGTGATCCAAGCAGGAGGATTCACCACGTGCACATTGCCGCAGAGCGCACCGACCCGACCTATTGCCAAAACCGGTTGTTCGATGTTCGACTCGGCAGAGTATCCCATTAGCCCATTGCCGCCGATGACTGGTACTGCAGAAACTTGATCCGGCAGTGATTCTAGGTGTTCGTTCGAGAGAGCTTTGCCGCTCGCGCATCTTGAACTCCACTTCAGTGGTCGCACCTCCCAATGCGCCGGCACCTCCCCCAACCACTCCACCCCCGACGCCTTCATCGGCGCATCCGGATTCAGCCCCTTGGTGACCGCGTGCGAAATGACCGCCTGCCGCTTCTCCTTCAGCAGCTCAATCAGCCGCCGCTGCTCCGCCACCAACGCGTCGATCTTCGCCGTCTCGCGGTCGAGGAATCTCGAGATTCGTTGCTGCTCGTGAACTGGCGGGATGGGAATGACAGTCTCCGACAGCGGTCCGAGGTTAAGCGCGCGAAAGGTCGCTCCGCCGACAGAGCTCTCCCACTGCGCAAACGATCTGATGGAGCGAAGCACCCAAAAGACATAACGAACGTCAACGTTGCGGCGAGTAGACACCCGAGCAGTGCCCTGAGTTAGGTTCGCACCGTCGAGCCACGTCGGAACAAGCATCACCTTTCCGAAGCTCGGTCCGATGGAGATCACGATATCTCCAACCTGGATCGTACTCCGGCTATACCCTGCGGCGATCTCGGCAGAGGTCCGCTGAAGCTCTTCCGGATTTGTGACTCCTTGTTCTTCGCTCATGTCCGCGGGGCGGATATACGGAACGCCATCAAGGACGTGCGGACCTGCTTGGACTATTCCGTAGGTGATCTTTCGAAGAGGATCAACGAGTCGCTTGAGTGGGCTGAGGCTCCAGTGAGACGGTAGTCGACGGAGCCACTCCACGTTCGTGTCCACATACTCTGCATATCGCGGAAAACTCACTGCGCCATCCCCGCAATCATCGTGAGAATCCGATCCGTCACCCCCTTCAACTCCGCATCGATCTCACTCAGCGCCCGCGGCGGCTTGAAGACATAGAAGTGCCGGTTGAACGGGATCTCGTAGCCCACCTTCGTTTTCTCGTGATCGGTCCACGCGTCCGCCGCGTGCGGCAGTACCTCACGCTTGAAGTACGCCTCGACATCCTCGCTCAGCGGCACGTTCTCGGTGTCGCGTAGCGCCGAGTCGGGGACCGGCTTGCCCTTTCCCTTCCCCTTGGTGCCCAGCACCACCTTCCCCTTGGCATCGCGCTCTGGACGTTCGACGGTGATCGTGCGGTAGCCGAACGACTCGTTCCGGAAGATGCGGCTGATCGGCACGCCGTCGCGGGTCACTTCCTCGAAGTTGCCAAAGATGCGCGTGATGTCCTCGATGTGGTCCGCACTTAGTTGCTTGCGCTTGCTCCCCAGGCTCTTGCGCATCTTCTCCCACATCCCGCTGGCGTCGATGAGCTGCACCTGCCCCTTGCGTGCCGGCGGCTTGCGGTTGCTCACGATCCACACGTACGTGCTGATCCCCGTGTTGTAGAACATGTCGGTCGGGAGCCCGATGATCGCCTCCACCAGGTCGTTCTCCAGCACGTAACGCCGGATCTCGCTCTCCCCGGATCCCGCGCCTCCGGTGAACAGCGGCGATCCGTTGAGCACGATCCCGAAGCGGCTCCCGCCGTCCTTGGCCGGGCGCATCTTCGCGATCAGGTGCAACAGGAAGAGCAGCGACCCGTCGCTCACCCGCGGCAGTCCCGGGCCAAAGCGACCGTTGAAACCCTGCTGCGCGGCTTCCTTGCGCACCTCCTTCTCGATCTTCTTCCACTCCACGCCGAACGGCGGATTGGAGAGCATGTAGTCGAAGTGCTTCCCCGTGAGCCCGTCCGCCGAGAGCGTGTTGCCGAAGATGATGTTGGCGATGTCCTGCCCCTTGATGAGCATGTCCGCCTTGCAGATCGCGTACGACTCGGCGTTCAGCTCCTGCCCGTACATCACCAACCGCGCCTCGGGATTGAGCGCCGCCAGGTGCTCGCCGGCCACGCTCAGCATCCCGCCCGTCCCGGCCGTCGGGTCGTAGAGCGACCGCACCACCCCCGGCTTGGTCAGCGCGTCGTCGTCCTCGATGAAGAGCAGGTTCACCATCAGCCGGATGACCTCGCGCGGCGTGAAGTGCTCCCCGGCCGTCTCGTTGGAGAGCTCGGCGAACTTCCGGATCAGCTCCTCGAACACCGCGCCCATCTGGGCGTTACTGACCGCGCCCGGGTGCAGATCGACCGTCGCGAACTTCTCGGTGACCTGGTAGAGCAGGTCCGCCTTGGCCAGCCGGTCGATCTGGGTGTGGAAGTCGAAGCTCTCGAAGATGTCGCGGACCGCGGGCGAGAAGGCCTGGATGTAGGCGCGCAGGTTCTCGCCGATGTGGTCCTGGTCGCCCATCAGCTTCTTCAGGTCGAGCGGCGACGTGTTGTAGAAGAGCTGTTTGGCGGTGCGGAGAAGGAAGGGCTCGGGGTTGATCCCGGCCTGCGTGCGCTTCTTGAGCTCGGCCAGGACCGCGGGCTTGGTGGACTCGAGGACGCAGTCGAGGCGGCGGAGGACGGTGAAGGGGAGGATGACCTTGCCGTATTCGGACTGTTTGTAGTCGCCGCGGAGGAGGTCGGCGACGGACCAGAGGAAGGAGGAGAGGTTTGGGTCGGGCATTCGGAACGAGATAAGGCTCGGGACAGCAAGGAGTTCGGCGTGCGCGTGCCGGCCGGCCGAAGGCCGAGCGACGGCGTGACAATACCGGCAGGGACTGACGGTGTCCACGGCGATGCGCGGAGGCAACAGTTGAGAGCGCCTTGCGAGCGCCGTCGGCGGGCGACACTGTCGGAGCCTCCTCATAAAGTGTGACCATGACTGACGAGCGCGGGCTGGAACAGGGGTCGGCGGACGCCGGTGCGCCAATGCGGAAGCGGGGCGAGCGTCAGGATGATCTCGGGCGGGCGTTTGCCGGCAGCCAGATGAACCTGCAGGTGTGGGTGAATCGCCGTCAGCCGCAAATCTCGGCGGCGATCATCGTGGCGCTGGGGATCGTTGATCCCGGCGCACATCTGGAGTGGAAGTCTCCTCTGGAGAAGCCTGACCCCGGACGTCAGAAGGGGTTCTCCGAGTATCGAGACGGCGCCTTTCTTCGCGCGCTCGGTCTCGAGGAGCGCCACGCATCGCTCAAGAAGTTCTGGCCCAAGGGTGGCCCCGTCTGGGACGGGCTGGCGCGGATCGTCCGCCCGGGGTCAGACGCGATCGGCTACGTTCTCGTGGAGGCGAAGAGCTATCCGGGAGAGGTCTTCGGCGGCGGGTGCAAGGCCATCGAAGGCTCCAGGTCCCACGAGACGATTGCCGAGTCGCTAGCCGCCACCTCGCTATGGCTCGGCCTGTCGGCGGCGCCCGAGAGCTGGATGGGGAAGCTGTACCAGTCCGCCAACCGGATCGCGCATGTGTATTTCCTGCGCGAGCAGCTGGGGCTCGAGGCGTACATGGTCAACGTGTGCTTCACCGGCGATACGCATCGCAACTACGCGACGACAGCGGCGGAGTGGGATTCGGCGAAGCTCGACTTCCGAGTGCAGCTCGGGCTGCTCGACGTGGAGACGCCGTGGCTTGTCGACGTAGTGTTGCCGGCAGCGAGTCGAGACGAGTTGCAGTCGCAGTCAGCTGCTACGTGACGGTATCGCATCGATGCCGCGTCTCCTTGTGGGATTCGATTCGGCCTGGACGCGCCCGGTAATGCGGGCGCTCGTGGCCGTGCTACGACGCTCAGATGGTGCCTACGAAGACCTCGGCTCGGCGACCATCACCTCGCCACGAAAGCCGATCAGAACGCGCTCGATGCCTGACTCGGCCTGCTCGTCGCCAAGTCTTTCGCCCCCCTTTCGCCACCGGATCGCGCGTGTATTCTATTTTCTAGAATATACCTGACATGCGCCTCAGCCCACTCGACCTAGTCGTCGCGCTCCGCCTGCTTCAGGGCGACGCGACCTTCCAACGGCTCGCCGACGAACTCGGCGTCGCCCCGAGCCAGGTGCATCAGTCCGTCGAGCGGCTCCGCATCGCCCAGCTCCTCCACCCCAAGTCGCGACGGGTCAATCGGTTGGCCCTGGAGGAGTTCCTCCTGTACGGCGCCCGCTACGCCTTTCCGCCGGTCGTCTCAACTACCGCGCGAGGCGTTCCCACCGCACACGCCGCCAGCGCCCTCTCGCCCATCTTCGGCATCGACGACCCCCACGTGTGGCCCTCACCGGATGGCGACATGGTCGGTCAGGCGCTTGAGCCGCTTTACCCTGGCGCTCCCACGCTGAGAAACCGTTCGCCCGAGACCTACCGCTTGCTCACCCTGTTCGACGCCCTTCGCATAGGCCAGGCCAGGGAGAAGAGCGCTGCGCGAGAGCTGTTGAAGCAGGCGCTCAAGAAACCCTCTGCTGAAGCATGAGCACACCACCGGGAGGCGATCCCGTTCGCGCACGCCTGGAGCGCGTCTCCCGCGCCCTCGGGCCGCTGGGCCAGCGCGTGGTCCTCATCGGCGGCTCCATCGCTCCGCTGCTGCACACCGAGCGGCTGGTCAAGCGACCGAGGCCTAACGAAGACGTAGATGGCGTCATCGACGCCGAGAGCTACCTGGCGCAGGGCGCGTGGCAGGAGGCGCTGCGCACCGCCGGGTTCACCGAAGCGATCGACGCAGGCATGCTTGCCCACCGCTGGCGCACACCGGATGGCGATCTGGTCGACCTCGTGCCCGCCGGTTCGCAGCTGGGGAGCACGGGGCAGGTGTGGGATGTCCTCGCCCTTCGCCACTTCGACGTGTTGGAGATCGCACCGGGGGTCTTCCTCCAGCATGTCCGCGCGCCTGTCCTGCTGGCGATGAAGTTCGCCGCGTTTCGAGATCGCGGGCGCGAGGATCCGCTCTACAGCGCCGATCTCGAGGACATCCTCGTGCTCTGTCGCCCCGCCATCGTCGACGAGCTACGCGCTAGCGAGCCGGTGATCACCGAGTTTGTGGCAAGTCAGGCGGCGTTGCTCGTGACGGACTTCGATATCGAGGATCTTGCGGCCGCGCACCTCAACAACGCCTATGCGCCCGCCGAGGCAATGATCATCGCAATCGGGCGTCTGCGCTCGATCGGCGGCTAGCGCTCGATCGGCACAGCGACTCTCGGGGCCCGGCTCGCGCCTGGACGCTGGTGTCTGCGCAGTGAACGACCTCCTCCGCCTCTACCGCATTAGGAAGATATCCCTCTTCCCCTCTCCTCGAAACGCAAACCGAAGCAGCCGCCCGAACAGCGCCGTCCGCCGATACTCGGCATTCTTCATCCACGGCTCTTCCCCAGGCAGGAGCCGCCGTTCCAACAGCCCGAACATCACCAGCGGCTCGAGCACGCGATGACGAAACGCGTAGTGCCGCATGTCACCGTATCGCGCCTCCCATTCGCGCATCGGGTCACGCGTACTCTCCAGCCAGGCGCGCGCTGCCAGCTCCTCGGTCGACGTCCACGCATCCTCGACTCGGCTGAGCTGGTAGAACGAGTAGGCGATCGTCGACTGCAGTCCGGCGTGCCGCGCGTCCACGTAGAGGAAGCGCAGGTCGAACTGCCGAAAGAAGGTCCGGAAGAGCAGCGCGTACAACG
>JADJAD010000002.1 GCA_016704465.1 Gemmatimonadota bacterium
ACGACCACCCCGCCATAAATCACCGGATCGCGCGGCGACGTCTCAAAGAGCAGATCAGCCACCCGCACGCTGACCACCCACGATAAGTGGCGATCCCAAGCGTGACGCCGGCAAGCGCCTGTCGCATCCCACTCCCCCCGACGAGTCGACGAACTGTCTGCTCGGCTCGCCCCGAGCACCATCCTGACGCCGATCTCGTGTGAGCGCTGGGAAGACGTCATGCGCAACCCCGCTGTACAGTCCCAACGCCGCTACCACGACCCCAGGCACGCCGAAGAGCGTGAACATGGTCGCGCCGAGTTTCCACGCTCAGAAGCTGCTGCCTCGAGAATCATCGATGCCGGGCGAACTTCGACGAATGGGAGCGTCGGCTCGGCGTCGAGTATCGCGCGCCGAACGTCCCGGATCGCCGACTCCACCCTCCAACGAGCAGCGCACCATCAACGCTCTCATGTTCGGCGACCACTGACCGATTGGAAGGTAGTATTGCGCCGGTGCGTCTTCGGTCATTTCGGTCATGCGCGCGTCCGGAACGACCCCCACTTGACGGTCGGCATGCAGCCGTCAAACTCCTGAACTCCGAAACACTGACCGATCGGCTCGACGTTTGGGCCACAGGACGGCCGCCATTCTCTCGTTCACAATGGCGACCGGCATGCCTGCTTTCGGTCAGTATCCGAAAATCAACGTCCTCGAATGACCGGAGTCTGTAGCGCCCGGAAATAGTCGGTCGAGATGCCGTTCAAGTGCAGCCCTCCTCCCTTGATCAGCGGCAGAGTGTCACCGTTCAGGAGCACCGAGTACGTCCATTGCGATTCGAATGGAACGGTGACGCTCTGTGCGACGGCCACCCCGCGAGGAAGTCGGCGAATTCTCTCCTCCATTCGCAGCCAGTGCGCTTCGAACTCCTCAGGAGAGTTGACGGACTCGGAGCTCCGGCAGTAGCGAACTATCAGCTGCTCGGCAACGAATCCGAGGTCGGCGCTGGCGGCTCGCGCAAATGACCAGACGAACAGTCCGGCCCCGATCATCAGCACAACGGACAGGGTTCCCTCGGGGACGGCAGGCATCAGTGCGCGCCGAGTGTCGGCGCCCGCCACCCTCTCGGACTCCGGACTTGAGCGCGTCGGGACGGTCGTACGGGACGCGACGAATGCCGGAAGTGACCCAGCGGTCAGCGCCGAAAGTGGGGGCGGGCAGCGCGACGAGGACACCCTGCCGCGCGTCCACCACCTCCCCGTTCCACGGCATGTCCTTGAGCAGTGTGGCGCGCAGAAACGCGTCTCCCCATGTCGACAGCACCGCGGCAGGCACGCCACCGCTCACCTCAAGCAGGAGCGTCTCGGTGACCGCGGCTCGCATCAGACGCGCCAGGCGGGAACGCCGAAGCGCGAGGTGCCCTGCCAGCTCTCACGCCGCCGACGCGTCGCGCGCACTCCGGGGGCAGGTTGGCCCACGTTCGCACAGGCGGCGACCGGGAGCACGACCGGCGATCACACCACCAAGCCAGAGTGCGATGCGGGCCGTGACCGCGCCGTCCGGTCGCTTGGCTCACCCGCGATGGACCCGGCCACGACGGTGACCGCCGAGTCTCCCTTCGCGTTGGCGCGTTCGAAGTTCTACGGAGCGCTGGTCATCGCATGCCCGGCCTGTGTCGGCGTCCCGTCCGGCGCGCGACTGGCTTTGATCTGCAGCCAACGATTGTTCACGTTGGTGCGCCCGCTGCCCCGATCCGCTCGTCGATCGCGGTTGGCATGGTGACAAACAGGTCGACCAGACTAGAGATCTCCTCCCACGAAGCCCGGCGAGGTAACGCCTACCGATGATCGTGTATGTCTTCCATCCAATCGGCACTGACTGACCGATCAGAAAGGCTGGGGAGCCGTAGTTAGCTGTAGCATACTCGTGAGTCCCGACGGCGGTCAGGTCGGCCTCCTGCCTCCCATTCTCGGGGGCAAACAGTCGATCCTGTCCACGCCCGCACCCCGAGGATGGAGAACAGGTTGGGCGTCCCCGAAGCTCACCTCGAGCTTGCGGGCCGCGCCCCCAGTTCCAGAGGAAACCAGACGTCACCCACCAAGCTCCGAGGGTCGCCCATGGGCGCGAAGTCGCCCCCCATGCTCTCGTACGCGGGAAAGCTCTGGCTCGTATGCGTCACCCGCCCAGATTTGGGGGACTCGCGCTGGAGGCAGAGCAGGAGAGCGAACCGTCATCGCGCACGTGTTGCGGGGCCGGTTGCAGCAGCCCGCGGTCGAGCACCCGAAACATCGTCGAGGTGGCCCCGATCCCCAGCGCGAGCGTTACGGCTCCTACCGCGGGCGAAGCCCAGTTCCCGCCGCAGCGATGCGCGCGCTGCGCGCGAGGTCCTGCCACCAGCCGCGCCAGAAGTCGCCGCACGGTGTTCGACGCCCCCTTGTCGGTCAAGCGTTCCCAGCGACTCGCGCACCCGCTCCACGTCGCCGAACCGCCGCTTCGCTTCGCGGCGAGCGTCGATCGAGCGACATGCCGGCCGAGACCCGGTCACGTTCGGTCGCTTCGAGGTGATAGGCGATCTCCGCGTCGACGTCGGCGCGTATGCTCCCCGCGCCCCGGCAAACGAATCAGGCGCCGTAGCCGTTCGGTGGGACGCATCCGTTGTCCCCTTCGGTCAGGTCGCGCCAGTACGCGCTGCACCGCGTTCACATCCCGCGAACCAGCGTTCCGTGCATACTTCCGAATTCGGCGCGGCCGGCGAGGTGAGCGTATGGAAAACTGCCCGCCGATTCTCATCGTTTACCCCCACTCGGCGGCCAGCCAGCCGCGGTGCTCCATGCGATGGAGCGCCGTGTAATTTTTTTATCCTCGACCTGCAGCTCATTCCACCGTGGTCCTGAGCGTAGCCAGTGCGCGACCCCATGCCCATGTCGCGGACCCGGTGAAGCGCCTTGAGGATGAGGACATCGAGCGTGCCACAGGAGAAGATCGAGGCTCATGGACCGGTCGAGGATCGAGAGGCGACTGGACTAACATGAAATGTTGAGGGTAAGTATTCAGGCCCGACCGCCGCCCGTCAGCGTCAACCCGGCGGACGGCGAGCCGACGCAAGACCTGAGTGAAGTCCGGCGAGGGCGAGGGGCCGGTGGTGGAGCACCGACCCTCCGGACCAATTCCAGACTGCCCCGAAAACCAGAGCAGGACCCAGTGGATCCTGCCAACCGACGCGGATCGGCGCGTTCGTGCGATGGCGTTCGACTAGAACTTGGGAAAGAGCAGCCGCCCCACGGCACGAACCCCGCCACCGCAGCCGAGGCGAACCCCATGAAGATCGTTGCCGCACGGAAGCGCGCCGAGTTGCTGGCCGCCTTTCGGATCCGCACCGCACCGATATGCCCGAGGGCGATCGCGAACAGCATCACGACCACGTGCTCGACGGCGAAGTAGCGCACGGGCGCGTTCTTCATGGTCGCTCCCGTAATACTTCGAGCGCGCCGCGAATAGGCAGGCTGACTCCGTAGAGGACGAGCCCGACGACGAACTGCAGCGAGAGGGTGTTCACGAACAGCTTGACCGCCCCGGCGTCGGCGCGTCGGTCCACACGGAGCCAGGACAGCCATCCGCGCCACACGCGAAAGACGGCCCATACCCCCGCCGCCAAGACCAGCCACCTAACGATGTTGTGTGTTGCAAGCGGGGCGCTGTGCGCTGGCGGGGCGCAGAGGATGGGAGTCCAGACCGGAGGCGGGCCCGACATGGCCCGAGCGTGCGTCACCCGACCTCGCGGAAGCCGACTCCCCTCCAGCGCAATTTCCAACTCGCCCCGCATTCCAGGGGTCGTCGCGAGGAACCGGCGATCGGGCTACATTCGCCCATCCCTGACCCCCTCCGCGAGTCTGATGCCTATGTCGTGGTCCCCGACGCGCAGCGTTCGCCCTCGCCTTCCTGCTCTCGCCCCGCTGCGCTGGGTGCGCAGCACGCCTTTCTGCCGACGCCAACGGGCGATGCGACGCCGCCGTCCCGACTCCGCAGGCCGTGCTGGGCTATGCGCTCGGAGAGCAGCGGTTCACCCCCGCAGCGGCTCATCAGCCGCACCCATCAGCAGGCGGGTCGCGGCCACCTCTCGTCGCGTGCGCGTGGACACCGTGGCCCGCTCTCGTTCGAGGGACGGGAGATGTTCCTGCTCACGATCACCAGCGAAGGCCAGCCACGCGCGCCTCGCCGACACATCCGGAGCCGACGCACGCCGCGTGGCCGACCCGCGCCAGCGCCGCGCCCGGCGAGATGGACGCCGCCATTGGGCGACTCCCGGCCATCGTCTGGCTCGCGCACTCGGTGCGCCACCGCGGTGAGGCCTCGGGCGTCGAGGCGGGGCTCGCCCTGCTCTACCAGTTGGCCGCCGGGACGGGCAGCGCCACCGCACGGCGCTGGACAGCACCGGTCGTGCCCCGAGTGATCCCAGCCAGAATCCGGACGGGCGCGAACGGCACACGCACGACGTGGAGCGCACCGGGAGCGCGCAGGAGCTCCTGACCGAACCCGGGGCGCTCAACAACAGCCAGTTCGTGGCCCGGCCCTTGCCCACCTCGCACTACTACTTCGACCTCAATCGCGACTGGTTCATCCAGTCGCATCCCGAATCGCGGGGGCAGGTGCAATCGTTCCTGAAGTGGTGGCCGCACGTCGCAGTCGACCTGCACGAGCAGGGATCGAGCGCCTCCTTCTGCGCCTTCGCCCGCCGCGCGAGCCGGACAACAAGAACAATCCGGCACACCTTCCCAAGTGGTTCGACATCTTCGCCGCCGCGCATGGCGCCGACTTCGACACCGCGGCTGGTCGACCTTCCGCCGCGAAGGCTACGACTCGTTCTATCCCGGCTACGGGGAGGGATGGCCATGCTGACCGGGAGCGTGGGAATGCTCTCTTCGCGTCGGCGTCGTCGTGTCGGGCGGCGCGGTGCGACGCAGCGACGGGACGCTGCGCACGCTGCGACAGGCGGCGTGGGAGCATTACACCGCCGAGTGGGCGACCGTGCGCACCGCCGCCCGCCGCCGGGCAGAACTGAAGTGGGCGACTACGCGAAGTCGCGCGCCGACGCCATCGCGCGACACGCGCGTGGCCCGATGCGCGCAGTCGTGTTCTCGCGCGACGCGCAGGGACTTGCCGACTCGCTGGTGGTGAAGCTGCGGGACAACGGTATCCGGGTGTTGCGCCTGACGAACGACGTGACCCTCGCCGATGCGACCCCGTTCCGGGGCGGGCGGCAGCGCCGCTTCCGCGCGCGTGAGCGCCGGGAGCCCCGTCGTGGACTTTGCCCAGCCGCAAGGATACACAGCCAAGGCGTTTACTCGGCCGCGACGCCGAGCTGGACCTCGAACCCCGTCGCCATCGAACTGGCGATGCGCCGTGCGGGCGAGGCGACCGGTTCTACGACATCACGGCACGAGTCACTCCCCCTCGCGTCGGCTGCGGTCATGGTGGACGCGCAGCCTCCCCGCCGAGGCCGTCGCGTTCGGCTATTTTTGGCACGTCACGCGATGTCGCCCGCGGCGCGCTGCCCGTTACGGCTTCGCCTTCGAGCCCGGGGGCGAGTCCGGCGCGCGACTGCTTTCGCCTCGCTGCTCCACGCGACTCCGGTGCGCGTCTGGCATGCGCCCAAGTCGTTCTCCAGCGGCGGCGTGCGCTTTACCCGAGCGCCTTCGTCGTCAGGTCGCCCCGAATCGCGATGACATTGCCCGATCTCGTCGCCGCGCTCGCGACCAGCGCCGGCGCGCGCACGTCTACCCCATCGCCTCGGCGAGAGGTCGACGAAGGGACCGACACGGGGAGCAACTCGGTCGTCCCGATCATGCCGCCACAGGTCGCCCTGCTCGGCGGCTCGCCCGTCAGCGGCAACGCCTTCGGCTTCGCTTGGTAATGCCCTCGACCAGCGCCCACCCATCACCACCACCCCGGTCGATGCCGGCTTCGTCGCGGGCGGCAGGCTCGACCGGATTACGGTGCTCGTCACGTGCCTGCCGTCCACTCCCGCCGCCGCGCTCGACCGTGCCACAGGTGACGGCGGCGGCAGGACGCGACAGACCGACTGGGTGCGAAACGGCGGCGTGCTCATCACGCTCGACGGGCGCCACGGCGTGGGTCGCGCAGGAGAAGGTCGGGCTCGTCCGCACCCGGGTACAGCGCGATTCTGCTTGCGCGCCGATTCCCACCGGCGGTGCCCGCTTCGGCATCGCTCCCCAGCGTCTGGCTCGCGCCACCTTCGACACGCTGTCACCGATCGTGGCGGGCGTGGCGGCCGGGGACATTGCGTCTTCGCCAATTCTGACCGCATCCTGTCCGTGCCGAAGGACCTGCGCGCCGGCAGGCGTCGATTGGCTTTGCCCGGAGAACCAGGTGCGGCTCGCACGGGGTACTTCTGGCCCGAGATGCCCGCTGAGTCGCGCTGTCGCCGTACCTCTGGACCGAGCGGGCCGGGCGCGGACGCGGCGTGATCGCACTTGCCCATGACCCGGTGTATGCGACCTGTATACGCGGGCTGCTGCCGTGTTCACCAATGCCGTCCTGCTGGAGGGACCTGCTAGATGTCAGCCACCGGTCGCGCGCTGTGCATCCGATGCTGGCCCTGGTCGGCGTTGCGCTCACCACTGCCCCTGCTCGCCGCACAGCGCCCTCTGCGCCTGATCCGTCAAGCTTCGCGCATCGCCGACGCAGGTCGCGCTCGACACCGTAGCCCTCGCGCGAGATGGTCCCCGCCACCCCGGCGGAGACCTTCGCGGCGCTGCGCGCGCCGTGTACGAAGAACTCAAGATCCCGCGAACGGTCGATGACTCGGCCCACGGGCCAGCTCGGCACGCTCCGGCCCTTGCGCACGTCCTCTCGCCAGCAGGCGCATGGCGGCCTACCTGAACTGCGGCTCGGGGATGACCGGGGCGTACGCCGACTCTGGCGGATTACAATGGGCATCGCGTCGTTGTGCGCACCGCCAGGGACGGATCGACGACGGTCGCCACCGGCTTTGTCGCACAGGCCGACGACATGGACGGGGCAACGAAGGAGCCCATCATGTGCGGATCCACCGGCGTGCTCGAGACGCGCATCGCCTCGAGGGTCAAGCGAGCGCACCGCGACCGGACGTTAGGCGAGGACAGGCACCGCATGTCGGCCACCAGGGCGTCGGCGGTGAGCGGATGGCCCACGAAGTCGCGCAAGACGTCCCGCGTGGGGCGCGAGCGGCCGAAGCTGATAGAGATGGTCCGAGAGCCAGTCGTACATCTTCTTGTCCGGCCGATAGAACGGCCTCGTTCCTGCCGCACGCGCACGCAGCT
This sequence comes from Gemmatimonadota bacterium, assembly GCA_016704465.1. GTDB lineage: Bacteria > Gemmatimonadota > Gemmatimonadetes > Gemmatimonadales > Gemmatimonadaceae > SCN-70-22. The sequence continues at coordinate 7,299 of JADJAD010000002.1, forward strand.
CGGCGGTCACCATGGCCCCGATCGCATAATTCATCATGTAGCCCGGCGATTCGACCAGCTGGCCGCGCATGGCCCACCACCCCCACTCGGGATGCGGGAGGATGTGAAGATACTCGCTGGTGATCGCCGCCCACTCGGCGTTCGGATCGCGCACCCGGGATCGTCATGCAATCGCAGCTCCAGCAGCGCCCACGCCACGTCCATCGCGATGGAGGCGTATTTGTCGCGCAGCGAGGCTGGGAGCCGGTGCCGCCGCGCCGAGACAAGCGCGCCTGCCAATCCGGCTCGTACGCCTCGAGCGCCAGCAGGATCCCTAGCGCCTCGGTGAAGGGGGTCGCTGTCCGACCAGTCAGCAAGGCTGGGCGCCCTGCGCTCACGTGGATCGCGTGCCCCGTCTCGTGCAGCAGCTCGACCAGGTTGTCGAATCCTCCCACGCGATGGGTCGCAAAGATCCACCCCCGCTGTCGCCATAGTCGCCGCGCCGCTTGCGGGCCGCCTTGCCTGAACTGGGGTGAAGGCCACCGGCGTCTTGCCGTCGCGCGGCTCCAGGTCGTAACGAATGCCGAGCGTCGTCGGGTCAGCCCCCTGGTCGCGATAGAAGCGGTCGTTGATCTCGCGGAGCGCGGCCACGTTGATGCGCGGCGAGAGCGTGCGGCTGGCGGCGCCGTTCTCGTAGTACCAGTCCCACGGCTCGAGCAGGGTGGCCGGCGTGTGGAACGCCAGGCGCGCAGGATGCGCGCCAGGGTGGAGTCCGTGCGGGCGGGGTCGAGCCCCAGCGAACGCGCCGCCGCGGTGACTGGAGAGCCCGTCGTCTTCCACTGCGCAGCGCTGAGCGGAAGGAGCGTACGATACGGCGAGCTCGCTGAGCCGTCGCCGGTTACGGACTGCCAGAGTGGTTGCAGGGAGAGAAAGAGGGCACGGCGCGCCGCACTCGACGGTTCGCTCCCGATGCGGCCGAGCACGGTGAGTCTGTCGGCCGTATCGGTCGGCGTGACTACCGGCGGGCGGCCGCCCCAGCAGGCGTACGCATATATGGGCCGTGAGCTGCTCGAGCGCGCTGTCGCCGTTCGCCAGCCGGGCTGGTACCTCGCCGCACCGGGTCGGGGTCAGCGTCGTCCCCTCTGCGCTCGGCGTCTCGACGGACGCCGACTCCGCAAGTGCTGCAGCATGGCGGCGACCGCACGCTGGTCCTCCCCGCCCAATGCGGACCCGTCCAGCGCCTCAGCCCCCTCCGTCAGCCGCTCCCTGAGCGCCGGTGTGCGCGGCGCATGTCGTCGAGGGAGACACCGCGCGAGGTTCGCTCCACCTGTGCATCGGTGATGTAGATCTGGAAGTAGAGGTCGCGGGTATCGGCATATTGGCTGTCGAGGCGTCCCAACCGTTCCGGAGACGGTTCCCCCAAGCGGCGGTACGGGGGACTGGATACAGGCGCCGACAAGGAGAATCGGGAGGTACGCGTGCAATGCCCGACGCACCCCTCGACGGCTCACGCTATTTTGCGACTGCCTCTCACGCTCACAGGTTGCGCTCATGCCGACGTACCGTGCTCCAGTCGATGATTTCCGGTTCATCCTGACGGAACTCTACGATGCTTCGCAGCTCACTGCATACCAGGCGTACGCCGACATCTCGCCCGACCTCATGATGTCGATCGTGGAGGAAGCGGGAAAGTTCTGCGAGGGAAGTCCTGGCCCCCATCAACGCCTCGGGCGATGCCGAGGGTGTACGTGGGAGCAGGGCGTGGTGCGCACACCGTCGGGATTCAAGGGAGGCGTTCAGGGCCTACGCCGACGGTGGATGGATCGGCCTCGCCTCCGATCCTGAACACGGCGGCCAAGGGCTCCCCCTGACGCTGCGTTTTGTCGTGGACGAAATGGTCGTCGGGTCGAACCTGTCGTTCGCGATGTACCCGGGGCTGTCGCAGGGGGCGATCGACGCGATCCACACCCACGGCAGCGAGGAGCAGAAGGCGTTTTACCTCCCGCGCCTCGCCAGCGGTGAGTGGACCGGGACCATGTGCCTGACGGAGGCGCACGCCGGGACCGACCTGGGGATCATCCGGACCAGGGCCCGGCAACTGGACGACGGCACCTATCGGGTCACCGGCCAGAAGATCTTCATCACCGCCGGGGAGCACGACCTGACGGCGAACATCTGCCACCTGGTGCTGGCCAAGCTGCCCGGGGCGGCTGAGGGGACGCGTGGGATCTCGATGTTCCTCGTCCCGAAGTTCGTCCCCAACACCGACGGCTCGTTAGGCGCGCGCAACGGCGTCACCTGCGGGTCGATCGAGCACAAGATGGGAATCAAGGGATCGGCGACCTGCGTCATCAACTTCGACGAGGCCGTCGGCTACCTGGTCGGCGACGAGGGCAAGGGGGATGCGGGCCATGTTCACGATGATGAACTCGGCACGACTCGGCGTGGGCATCCAGGGTTGGGGCTGGCGACTGCGTCGTATCACAACGCCGTGACCTACGCCCGCGAGCGGCAGCAGGGGCGCTCGCTGTCCGGGGTGAAGAACCCGAGGGTGAGGCCGACCCCATCATCGTGCACGCCGAGACGCGGCGCAGCCTGCTGGCCATGCGCGCCTTCATCGAGGGGGCGCGGGCGCTGTCCACGTGGACGGGGATGCTGATTGACCAGGAGCTGCTCGATCCCGACGCGGCCAAGCGTGCCGAGGCGGCCGACCTGGTCGCCCTGCTCACCCCGATCATCAAGGCGCTGTTCACCGACCTTGGCTTCGAGAGCACCAACATCGGGCTGCAGCTCTACGGTGGGCACGGCTACATCCGGGAGTGGGGGATGGAGCAGTTCGTGCGCGACGCGCGCATCGGGCAGATCTACGAAGGGACCAACCATATCCAGGCCCTCGACCTGGTCGGCCGCAAGCTCGCCGAGGGCGATGGACGACTGGTGCGCCGCTTTGCCGAAGTGGTTGCCGCTGAGCTGCAGGCCTCGGGCGAGCTCCCCGCACTGGCCATGCACGTGCAGGCGCTGGCCGATGCGATCGGGGCGCTGCGGCGCGCCACCGCGTGGCTGGCCGGGCAGGCGACGGGCAACGCCGACGAACTGGGCGCGGCCGCCAACGAGTACCTGCGCCTGTTTGGCTATGTCGCGTTAGGACACCAGTGGCTGCGCACGGCGCGTGTGGCACAGGAGCGACTGGCATCGGGCGGGGCGTTTCCTGCGGTGCACTACGAGGCCAAGCTGGCCACGGCACAGTTCTACTTTGCGCGGGTCATGCCGCAGGTGCATGCGCTGCATGCGTCGATTACGGCGGGGGCAGGGGCGATTCTGGCGTTTCCGATGGAGGCGTACTGACCCGGGGACCGGCGCGGGACGCAACGCGAGCGGCGAGCGGTGGCGCACGGGCCGCCTACGACCGGCGGTCAGGTGTCGACCCGCGCCGACACATGGTAGGTTGCACGCACCGAGTGGAGGGCCCCGCGCACGTCGCGGAGCGTCACGTTCCGCCTTGGGAGCGTCGCGCTACGTGAGCGGCAGGGGCTCAAAGGAGAGCCGACATGTCATCGATCCATCGGGCGTTGCGTGGCGACGTCCTCGTGTATCGGCACGGTCCCACCGAGCGGATGATCGATCCCGACCTGCTCGCGCTACACGGGCGCAGCGGTCGCACCCTGCTCAAGGCCGGACCGATGCGCGTCGTCATCACCGCACTGGCCGCCGGCGGTGACCTGCCCGCGCATGGCACGAGCGGACCGCGCACCATCCAGGTGCTCGAGGGCGAGGTCATCTGCGTCATCCGGGACACCGAGTACCGACTCGGCGCTGGCGACGTCATGGCGCTGGGACCCGGCATCCGGCACGCGGCCAGCTCGCCCAAGGGCGCCATCCTCCTGCTGACGCTCGTACATCCGGGGCGTCGGCGTCGTCGCCCATCGCGCGCGTCGATGCGGCGTGCCCCGCGACTCGAGGCGGAGGATACAGGTGATGCCACCGCGGGTGCTGCGACCGTGGGCGACGGCAAGGCGTAGAGGCGACGCGATGCGGTGCAGACTGCGGGCGGGGGTCGGCGCGCGAGCGAACGCTGCCTGCGACGACGCGAACCATGCCGTGGCCGATGTCCTGGTGGATAGCCACGCATGAGTCGTGGACGTCGGTGGCTCATCGTGATCATCGGAGTCGCCGTGGTCAAGGGCGCTGCCGTCGTGTGGCTCCTGCGCGACCCCGTCCCGCACTTCCGGGCACGGCATGGTACGCTGGTCGAGACGCGTCGAACCGCTCACCGGCTCGGCGTCGTTTTGCCAACGAGCGGGTGGTATTGCGCAGTTCGAGCGGGTTGCGCGGTGAACTCCTCCTGCGGCGACCGATCGACCCGGCGGCGCCAGCCGGTACCCTGCCCGCTCCCCAGGGTCCCATCCGGCGGCCGGTGTTCCTGATTTTGGGCGGCTACGAAACCGGTGAGCGCGCGGCCACGCTCATCGACGATACCGAGGGCAACATCGTCGTGGCCATGGCCTATCCGTACGACGGTGACGTGCGGGTGAAGGGGCTGGCGGTGGTCCCCGCGGTTCCGCGCATCCGCCAGGCGCTGCTCGACACGCCGGCGGCGGTCTTCCCCGGCCATCGACTACCTGCTGACGCGTCCCGATGTGGACCCGGCGCGCGTCGAGCTGGTGGGGCGAGCTTCGGCGCCCTTCGCCACCGTCGCCGGCGCGCTCGACCCGCGGGTGACGCGGGTCTGGTCGGTGCACGGTGCCGGCGAGCCGTACACGCTCATGTCGCACAACCTGCGCAAGAGTGTGCCGTGGCGGCCGGCCCGCGCGCTGGTGGCGGGGCTGGCCAACATCCTCGCCGCAGGGCCGCGCCTCGCCCCGGAGCGGTGGGCGCCGCTCGTCGCGCCGCGCGATTTCATCATGATCAACGCCACCGAGGACGAGCGACTGCCGCGCGAGGCGATCATGACGCTGTTCGACAGCGCGCGCGACCCCAAGGAACTCATCTGGCTCCCCGGCCTGCACGTGCAGTCCAACCGCACCGAGATCCTGCAGGGGCTGGTGCGCACCGTCTTGCAACGTGCGGCGCGCCCGTCGTAGGCGCCCCGGCGACCAGTTGTCGCGCCACATACGATACGCGACGCGCGTCTGCCTATCGCAGCCGAACTCCGACGAGCGCGACGACAACGCCGCCGCCGGAGCGTGCTTCCAGTCGCAACCCGATCAGGGCGGCTGTTGGGCTGCACACGGCGATGCATGAGCAACTGCGAAGACTGCGCAACCGGCGAATGCGCGACGCGCATACGACGGGTCTGCTGGCGCTTGCGAGGCCGCTCGCGGTGAGGCGCGTCGGACCGGGCTCCCCCGGTCCGTGTGGAATCTGCCTGCGAGCGCAGGAACGCACACTTCGAGACGCGCCCGGCATCGGACAGCACGACGTGCATGGTCGGGGCAATCAGTCCGCCCTCCGCCGCAACGCCCGTGCTATCCACCTGCCATCAGCGCTTCATTAGTGCATGAACACCGGCGTCATCGCCGGCCGAGCTTCGGCCTGCGGCTCCGGCTTCATCTCCATCCGTCGCGCGCGCTCAACCCACTTGGACACCGTCTTGAGCGGCGGCACCACCCGGGTGAGGTGCTTTTCGTCGTTCACGCGATCGAGCAGGTGCACGACGTTCTCCGGCTTGCGCTCACCGAGTTCGCGGACCGTCTCGATGCCCGACGCCTCGAGCAACTGGCTGAACTCCGACCCGATCCCGTTGACGCGCATCAGGTCTGCCTGATGCATCCACGTGGTGAGCTGGCCAGCCGAAATCCCGGTCCGCATCTCCATCATGCGGCGCCCTTCGTCCGACGCGCACCTGGACAGCAGGTCGTCCGACGTGCGAATCCCCGCAGTCGCCAGGCGCTCGGCGAAGTGCGGTCCGATCCCTTCGATCTGTTCGATTTTGTAGGTCATGGTCAATCCTCCTTGAGCGGCCGGCGCGATGTGCTTCGTCAGCGCGGCCAGTTCGGGTAGTTGGGCGAAGAGTTTCGACGCTAGCCCCCCGGCGCTCCCCTTCATCGCCGAGCTGCTTGCACGCCCCGGCGGTGAAATCCTTGATTCCGTTCGAATAGCCCTCCGCCAATCACAATCGAGCGGTCGTTTTCCGTATGCACGTAACATAACACATTCGGCATCGTTATTGAACCCGTAACCGTAAGTCTTTCAATAACTTACGATGCGCATACGGCCGCAGGTCACGCGCCGAACGCCCTGCGGCCTGGGTCGATTCTGGGGTAGGGCGACGGTCGAAAGACCCGCCCTGACGCCTTGGCGGGCCAACGATGCCGCGATGGTGTGCACGCGCTTCACACCACATTCGCTCGCAGTGCCGACGTTCAGTTTTCGGCGAATGTTCGGTTTTGACATACCTGCAGTTACCGCTAATTCCGGCGCCCGAAGGCGGTTGCGGAGACGTCGCCGCTGGACGACCAATGGTTTTCCGCGCGCCTTTCATTGTCGCCGTGATCCCGGCCGAGTCGGTGGTCGAAGGGTCGCCGTTCGTGGGAGCTGGGTGGTCGAGGTCGTCGCACGGGCGACGCTGACGCAACATTGCCCGGTGGGGCTAAGGTTGTGCAGCATGGCAAACCCGCGACTGCTCGCACTCCGGCGCCGCCGCCGCACTCATCGTCCCTTCGCCGCGTATCAGGGCGCAGACCAGCGACCTCATGGCAGCGTGTGACGCGCCCGAGGGAGCCCTGACCGTGCACACCGCGCGACTTGGACTGCCGACCGACGCGCGTGCCATCTGGATCGATGCCGGCACCATTCGCTGGCCCGGGGGGGTTCGTGGCGGGCGCTACGCGCTGTACGTCAGCGACAGTGCGCAGCTGACGGTTCGCGTCGGGGAGCGTGCAGGGGGCCGACCGTGGGATCCGTTTGCAGCTGAGCACCGATTCCCTGCCCCGCGCCGTGCGGGAGCGGTTCCAGCACGTCGGTGCCGGCGTGACCCTGCGAACCACGGCCGGCAACACCGCCCTCGCGGCCTCCCTGCGCCAGCAGATGATCCTCGTGCACGAGGACAGCACCGGGCGCGTGATCTCGGCCACCTACACGCAACTAGCCGGCGCACTGGACGCGCGCTACGCCGCCGCCGAGTCCGTCGCCGGCCTCGGCGTGCGCCTCTCGGCCACCGGCGCCGCCTTTCGCCTGTGGGCGCCGACTGCGCAGCGTGTCTCGTTGTGCCTCTACCCCTCGCAAACCGCTCCGACCTCGCGCGTGGTCCCCATGCGGCGCGACGCGCGCACCGGCACCTGGTCCAGTCGCGCGGCGGGATCACTCGCGGGGCACTATTACCGCTACGTCGTCACCGTCGTGGTGCCGGCGGTCGGCGTGGTGATGAATCGAGTGACCGATCCCTACTCCGTCGGCTTGTCGGCCAACTCCGGAACGCAGCGCCGTCCTGGACCTGTCGTCGGCGCCGGTGACTCCGATGGGATGGCGCACGCACGCCACGCCGTCGCGCGTGCGCGCGCCCACCGACCTCACGATCTACGAGCTGCACGTCCGCGACTTCTCGATCGGCGACAGCACGGTCCCTGCAGCCCATCGCGGCAGGTATCTCGCGTTTACCGACTCCGCCAGCAACGGGATGCGTCACCTGCAGATGCTGGCCGATGCTGGTGTGACGGATGTGCACCTGCTCCCGGTCTTCGACATCGCGACGATCCCTGAGGTCGGCTGCATCACGCCCGTGGTCCGCGGCGCTCCCGATAGCGAGGCACAGCAGGGAATCGTATCGGCCGTGGCCGCGCGTGACTGCTTCAACTGGGGGTACGACCCCCTTCACTATACCGTCCCCGAGGGGAGCTACGCTTCTGACGCGATGGACGCGACCGTGCGCGTCCGCGAGTTCCGCGACATGGTGCAGGCGCTGCACGCCACCGGCCTTCGTGTGGGGATGGACGTGGTCTACAATCACACCAGCGCCGCCGGCCAGGCGGCGACCTCGGTGCTCGACCGAATCGTCCCGGGTTACTACCAGCGGCTCGACGCCAACGGCGCGGTCGAGACATCCACCTGCTGCTCGAACACCGCGACCGAACATCGCATGATGGCCAAGCTGATGGTCGAGTCGGTGGTCGCGTGGGCCACGCACTACCGCATCGACTCGTTCCGCTTCGACCTGATGGGACACCAGCCGCGCGCCGTCATGGAGCGCTTGCAGGTGGCGGTCAATCGTGCGGCTGGCCGCCACATCCACCTGATCGGCGAGGGGTGGAACTTCGGTGAGGTCGCCGACGGCCGTCGCTTCGTGCAGGCCTCCCAGCTGTCGCTCAACGGGAGCGGCATTGCCACGTTCAGCGACCGGGCGCGCGACGCGGTGCGCGGTGGGGGAGCCGGCGACAATGGCGCCGACCAGGTCACGCGCCAGGGGTTCATCAACGGGCTCGGGTATGCGCCTAACGCAATGGCCCCTGCGACTGGCGATGCGGCACTGCGCGATGCCGCCGACATGGTGCGCGTGGGGTTGGCCGGTTCGCTTCGCTCCTTTCGCATGGAAACCGCCGACGGCTCGACGCAGCCACTCGAGCGCCTCTCGTATGGCGGCGGCCAGCCGGCGGGCTTCGTGACGCAGCCGAGCGAGGTCGTGAACTACGTGGAGAACCACGACAACCAGACGCTGTTCGATCTCAACGTCTTCAAGCTCCCCACGACGACGACGCGTGCCGATCGCGCACGTGTCTCGGTGCTCGGCGCCGCGGTGGTCGCCTTCAGCCAGGGAATCGCCTACTTCCACGCCGGACAGGAGCTGCTGCGCAGCAAGAGCATGGACCGCAACAGCTACGACTCTGGCGACTGGTTCAACCCGCTCGACTTCACCTACACCGACAACGGTTTCGCGCGCGGCCTCCCGCCTCGTCGGGACAACGAGGCGAGCTGGCCGTTCATGCGGCCGCTGCTGGCCGACCCGGCCATAGCGCCGACCGCGACCGACATTCGTTTCGCGCGCGACGCGTTCCTCGACCTGCTGCGCATCCGTGCCAGCACGCCGCTCTTCCGCCTGCGCACCGCCGCCGAGGTCGAGCGTCGCCTTCGCTTCCACAACACCGGCCCGTCGCAGGTGGCCTCGGTGATCGTGGGCGAACTCGACGGCACCGGCATGCCCAGCGCCGGTTTCACCAGCGTGCTGTACGCCATCAACGTGGACACCGTGGAGCGGCGCGTCGACCTGCCGGAGCTTGCCGGGCGCCGCTACCGCCTGCACCCCGTGCATCGCGCGCCGGGCGCCGCCGATGCGCAAGCGGCGGGCGCGACGTGGGAGGCGGACGCGGGACGGCTGACCGTGCCGGCGCGCACGGCGGTGGCGTGGGTGATCGACGCCCGGTAGGCCACCCCCTGCACGGATCCGTGCGCTGCCGTGTGCGGCGTCCTGCCCCTTGCGCATCCGGCCCGGCTTCGGCTTTGTAGAGGACCCCTCATTCCCCGAGGCCCCTTCATGTCGTCGCGTCGCGAGTTCCTGGAACGCAGCAGTGCCGGCGCCGCGTTGTTCGGCGTCGTTGGTTTCCCGCTGGACATCTTCACCTCCACCCCATCCCCTTCTTCCGCCAGCAGCAATGCCGCCGAGGAGTGGGACATCAGCTGGCCCTCCCGCATCACCGGCAAGCACAAGGCGCTGTTCGACGTCGCCGAGGTGGAGAGCGGCTACGGCGTCTGGCGCACGGCGGCGTGGGCCGCCCAGTACCGCGATGTCATGAAGGTGCCGGTGGCGCAACTCTCCCCCGTCCTCGTCCTGCGCCACAACGCCATCGCACTCGCCATGCAGCAGTCCTTCTGGGACAAGTACGGGGTGGCGAAGGCCTACGGCGTGACGCACCCGCTCACGATGCAGCCGACCGACCGCAACCCGTCGTTGCTGGACGAGAAGGATGGCATCCCCGCGCCATGGGACCAGCTCGGCCTGCACAAGCAGCTCGCACGTGGCGTGGTGGTGCTGGCCTGCAACCTCGCGCTGCAGGACATCGTGGAAACGGTCAAGAAGCAGGACGGCCTGAGTGACGAGGCCGCACGAACGGTGACGGTCGGCGGGCTGATTCCCGGCGTGATCCTGCAACCGTCGGGGTCTTCGCCGCGGTGCGCGCACAGGAAGCCGGGTGCGCGTACGTGCGCGCGTCGTAGCGCAGGCCTGACCGACGCTTCGAGCGACGCTTCGAGCGACGCTTCGAGCGACGCCTCGGGCGACGCTTAGCGACGCTCACGCCGTAACCGCGCGCGGGCGGGCCGGCGGACGATGCGCCGGCCCGTCGGCCTCCCTAGCTGGCGAATCCTCAGCGAATCCTCGAGCAACGAAACCGTAGGGCTGCCCCATGACACACCTCCGCGACATTCGCTACGCCGCGCGACTGCTCGCGCGCAGCCCCGGCTTCTCCCTCCTCACGGTGCTCGTGCTCGCCGGCGGCCTCGGGTTGGGGACGTTCACCTTCTCGTTCCTGTATGCGGCGATGATGCGGCCGCTCCCGCTGAGCGAGGGGGAGCGCATCGTTCGTATCGACCAGCTGACACAGGGTCGACGCGGGCCAGTCGATGCAGTAGACGTCGGCTCGCTGCGCGAGCAGCTTCGTGCGGTGGGCGAGGTGGGGGGCTACACAGGGCAGGACATCGTGGTGGGGAGCGAGGGGGTGCGCCGGGTCGTGGATGCGACCATCGCCGACCCGGTGCTCTTCTCCGTGGCCCGCACGCCGGCGTTGATCGGGCGCGCGCTGCTCGCGGGCGACGCCGAGGCGGGGGCTGAACCGGTCATCGTGCTGTCGCATCGCACGTGGGAGGTGGTGTTCGGCGCCGACCACGCCGTCCTGAACAGGCTGGTGACCATCAACGGCGTCAGCACGCGCGTCGTGGGGTGATGCCAGCAGGCTTCGGATTCCCGGTGGCCTCCGAAGCGTGGATGCCGCTCCCCGCGTCCACCTATGCCCTCACCGAGCCTGGGCTGGCGTCGCTGCGCCTCGTCGGCAGGCTGGCTCCGGGCGCATCGCACGCCAGCGCGAGTGCCGAGGCGACGCCGCTGCTGCGCCGAATCGTCGCCGCGCGCGACACCGCGACGGCGGCGCGCAGCGTGGAGGTGGCGGTGGAGTCGTTCCCGTCGGTCCAGATCGGCGAGGAGCGCACGCTTGTGTTCACCGTGCTCAACGTGCTGGCCGCGCTCATCCTGCTATTGGCACTGGTGAACGTCACGAACCTGCTGCTCGCGCGCGCCAACGAGCGTGTGCGGGAGACAGCGGTTCGCCTCGCCCTCGGCGCGACCACGGGACGTCTCGTCATGCAGGGGATGTGGGAGAGCGTGCTGCTTTGCCTGGCTGGGGGGATCGTGGGGACGGCCGGCGCGGCATGGGGGCTGGAGGAGATCACGCGCTGGACGCGTGCCAACATGGAAGGAACCTGGCCTTCTGGTGGGTCTGGCGCATGGAGCACGTCACGCTCCTCTGTGCCGGCGCCTTCGTGACCATTGCCATCGCCGTGCTGGGGGGGGTGACATCGTGGCGCGCGACGCGCACCAACGTGCGCGCGGTGCTGCAGGACGGGAGTGCGCGCGCCGGGTCGCGGCGCGAGGGGCGCCTGTCGCGTGCCCTGGTCGCCACCCAGGTCACGACCGTCACGGTGCTGATGTTCTTCGGGGTAATGTCGGGGATCATGGCGCGCCGCGTGGTCGCGATCGACCCGGGGTACGACGTCAGCAACCTGCTGCAGGGGGGAATCATCCCGCCGCCGGCGCGATACGGTACGCCGACCACCCGTGCCGCCCTGTTTCGCGACGTGCATGCCAGGCTCGCCGAGATGGAGGCGCTCGACGGCGTGCTCCTGCGTGAGAGCCTGGGAGAGCGTGCGACCGACGCCGGCCGCTTCGTGCTGCGCGATGGTCGCGCGACGGGGGCGCCGCCGTCGGCGTACGTCCTCGGGACCCTGGGGGCGGTGTCCACGACCGGTGTGACCATCCTCGAAGGACGCGCGCTGCTACCGAGCGACGATGCGTCGCGCGCCCCTGTCGTCATGGTCAGCCGTTCGCTTGCCGCGCGATTCTGGCGTGGCCGCTCACCGTTAGGGCGACCAGGTGCAACTGGCGGGAGTCGGCGACGGCGTGCAGTGGCGCACGATTGTCGGCGTGGCGAGCGACGTGCCGTATGGCGACCCGTTGTCGCGCGACCGCAGTCCGGATGCCGTCTACGTCCCGCTGCTACAGTCCGACGCCGAGTACCCGGTCGTCGTCGCACGCTTCCGCGGGAGCGAGGTCGCCGGGCGTGAGGCCTTGCATCGGGCCTTTGGTGCCGTCGATCCGCTGCTCGTCCCCGATGGGGTTCAGCTGTTCTCCGAGGTGTTGCGGAAGGTCGGGCTCATCACGGCCTCGGTCTCCAGGCTGTTTGCCGCCTGCTTCGCCTTCGCCCTCTTCCTGGCGCTGGCCGGGGCGTATGGACTCATGTCGCGCGCTCCATCGGGCTGCGCCGACGCGAGATCGGGGCGGCGCGCACTCGGAGCCAGCGATGCCAGCCTCACTCGGCTCCTGCTCAGTCAGGGCGGGCGACAGTTGGGGGTAGGGACGCTGGTCGCGGCCCCCATGCTGGTGCTGACGGGGCTGGGCTTCATGCACTTCTTCCCCATCGACGGGTGGATCGCGTTCGTGGCCGGGGTCGCGGTCTCGCTCTCGATCGTGGTGGCGGTGCTCGGCGCCACATGGCTGCCGACGCGTCGCGTGCTGCGCGTGACGCCGCGCGAGGCGCTGGGCAGCGAGTGAGCTGAGGGAACCTCGGGCGACCGGAGCCCGATGGTGTCGCCAGCCGTTCAGCGCTTCAGCTTGAGGCGTTCGAGGTTGGGGATCAGTGGCGATTCCTTGCGGGCGCGCTCGACATCGTCCACCTCGATCGGGATCGAGCGCGAGAGCCACTCATAGCCCGTCTCCGTCACCAGCACGTCGTCCTCGAAGGCAACGCGCACTCCGTTGAGGACCGCGCCCTGCTCGATCGCCAGCACCATGCCCGGCTGCAGCGGCTGCACGTAGTCGCCGTGGTCGTGTACCTCCATGCCGATGTAGTGCCCGATGCCGTAGGTGTACGTGCGGTCCAATCCTCCGGCGTCGCGCAGCATCCCGACGGCCAGGTCGTGCAGCTCGCGCCAGGTCACGCCGGGCGGACCTTGAGATGACGGTCTTCTGCACGTTGAGCACGGTGTTGTAGAAGCGCTTCTGTTCCTCGGTAAACGTCGGATTCGCCGGCCACACGCGCTGCACGTCGGCCGAGTGGAACTCCCACTCCGCGCCCGTATCCATGTGGATCAGGTCTCCGGCGGCGACCGTCGTCCCGCGCTCGCGCGCTTCCATCTCCTCGCGCGCCGTCGCGTAGGCCTCCTCGCGCGTGCGCCCGGCCGAGGTGCCCGTCGGGAAGCCGAAGCGCGCGCCGTTGTAGCGGTAGACGAAGTCGGTCACCTCACCGATCTCCTTCGTCGTCATCCCCGGTCGGGAAGCGCGCATCGCTTCCATGATGCCGTGTCCGGTCACATCGACCGCTCGGCGGATCGCCGCCAGCGAGAAGGCGTCGTGGATCATGCGTTGCCGATCGACGATCTCTCCCGCGTCGCGCACGTCGATTTCCGGCGAGGCTTCGCGCAGCCGCGTGACGAGCGTGAGCCGCGGATTGGCCGGCTCGTTGAGATTCGTGAACCGCGGGTAGTTGAACCAGATCACCTTGCGCGTGTCGGTCAGCCCCTTGGCGAGGTCCGAGGCTACCGGCTTGAAGCGCAGCTGGGTGATGCGCAGGTTGCGGTAGTCGGTGAGGGCGCTTGAGAGATCTTCGAGAAAGCGCGCGTAGGGAACAACGTGCGTCAGCCCCGTCAGCTCCTTCACCGTGGCCACGTCGTCTGACGTGTACAGCACTTCGCGGTACGTCTCGCCTCGCGGGTTGAGCACCAGGACCGATCCAGGTGGCCGAGAGCTGGCGAGCCCTGTGTAGAACGTGAAGTCATGGTTCTCCGTCTCGGGGACCATGTGCTCGTAGAGGTTCGGCTGGCTGCGGTCGGCGCTCTGGATGATCGCGATCCCTTCGGGGAGCCGTTCCAGGAGGACGCGCCGGCGCTGGGCGGCGGCGTCCTTGAGGGAGGGCGTCTGCTGGGCCGGGAGTGTCGCGGCGAGCAGGAGGAGCGAGGCGAGCAGGAGTGGGCGCATGATGGCGGGCGGTGAGACGACGAGTGCGGACGCGTGCCGGATCCAGGTACGAACCGTTGTGCCATGATAATCGTGCACGGCCCGCCGCTGCGTGAGGTCGCCGAACGGTGTGCGGCGGCGACATCGTGCGCCACCGGCCCGGGCGGTATCATTGAGCGGATCCGTGCCCTTCGCGATCGTGCGCCCCACCACACAGCAGTGGATCGACACCACACGATGACCCTGCAAATCGCCCGGCTCAACGCCGTCGTCCTGACATGCGCCTCGCTTGTCCTCGCCGCCTCGTCGTCGGTCCATGCCCAGGCCGACTCCGCGGCGCGCCCCAAGGTGCTCGTCATTGCAACCGGCGGCACCATCGCCGGTGTGCAGGACGCGCCGGGAACGCTCGGCAGCTACCGGGCTGGTACGCTGACCGCTGAGCAGATCATTTCGTCAGTGCCGGAACTCTCGCGCTTTGCCACGGTCGAGGCCGAGCAGTTCTCCAACGTGCCGAGCACGTCGATCACGACCAGACAGTGGGTCGCGCTGTCCAAGCGCATCGACCAGGTGCTGGGGGAGCGGAAAGACCTGGCCGGCGTCGTCGTGACGCACGGGACCGACCGGCTCGAGGAGACGGCGTTTTTCCTCTATCTCACCGTGCGCTCCGACAAGCCTGTTGTCGTGGTCGGCTCGCAGCGTCCCGCCACCGGCATCAGCCCCGACGGTCCGATCAACCTCGTGGCAGCCGTTCGCACTGCGGCGGCCCCTCAGGCCGTGGGCAAGGGGGTGATGGTCGTGATGGACGATCGCATCCTGTCCGCGCGCGAGTCGCGCAAGATGTACCAGCGCACCGGCGGCTTCTCGACGGGCGACGCCGGGATGTTGGGCGCGGTGGGCGGTGACGGGCCGGCGTTCTTCTTTGCCCCGGTGCGCCGCCACGGCTCGACCAGCGAGTTCGACCTGTCGAGCATCGATACGCTGCCGCGGGTCGAGCTGACCTACTCTTATCCAGGGGGAAGCGGACATCTGTTCGACCCCAAGCCGGCTGGAGTGGTGGTGGCGACAACCGGCATGACGCGCGAGGAGTCGGCGGTGTACCGGACGTTGCGAAGTGCGGGTGTGGTGGTCGTGACGGCTTTCCCGTCGGGCGACAACATCACGGCATCGCGCTACGACGCCCCGCCGCCGGCTGACACCGCGCGTCCGCCGGTGACCGAGCGCGACTCCATCATGCGTGCCGAGCGGACCGCGCCGCGCGAGGTGGTCGCGCAGCACCTGTTGCCGCAGAAGGCGCGCATCCTGCTGATGGTGGCGCTGACGCGCACGCGCGATCCGAGGGAGATCCAGCGCATGTTCCGGGAGTACTAGGGGCGCGTGCGGGTGCGTCGCCCGGAGAGCCGTGCAATGGCACCGTCCTCTCGATCTGCCAGCTGCGAGTAGCCGTGGTGCAGCCGGCGCACGGACGTGCCCTGCCTAACGCGGCGGTCGACGCGATTCCACCTGTCGGGTGTTGCTACTCGGACGGTAGCGGTCGTCCTCGCGAGCTGCGGCCTGTTGGAGTAGATTGCGTGGGCGCTCCTGATGCTGACGTGCCATGTGCTTCGGCGGTTCCGTGTCAGGAGCGAGTGCGCGTGTGCTGGCCCAGCGCGCGTTCACACGGCACCTCGAGTGGAGAACGTCCTGCGATGACACCGCTTCGTTTTCGCTCACGGGTGGACTGGTGGCTGCCGCTGCTTATCGTCGGGGTGCCCGTCGCGATGCTCCTGGATGTCGCGCGGTCGCGCCGCACGCCGCGCGGAGAAGAGCTCACCGCCGTGCTCGTCGCGGCGGTGATCGTCGTCATGCTGCTCGGATGGCTGCTCCTCTCCACGCACTACACGTCCGAGGAGAACGCGCTGGTCATTCGCTCCGGCCCGCTGCGGAGCGCGGTCCCGTACGCGCGCATCACCCGGGTCGAGCATTCCCGCTCCTTCCTTGCGGCGCCGGCGATGTCGCTCCGCCGCCTCATGATCCATTTCGGCGTCGCCGACTTCGCCCATCATTCTCCGGCCGATCGTCCCGGCTTTCTCCGCGCGCTTGGCGAAAGCGGGCACCGGTGCTGCCCTGCCCCGGACCCGACACCCGCGGCCAGTTGATCGCGCCGCAGCAGGCGGTCGATCCAGCCTGCGCTCGCTTCGCCCGCTCGATGTCCCTCGACCGCTGCAGCGTGCACACCCGTTCGGTGGGGGGCACCAACGGGCGTGTCCTCCGCATCCTGGCTGAGGCTCGATGATCGGTCCGATTCTCCACGGTTTCGTGGCTGCTGCTGCGGCTGGAAGGTCGCCGCCTGGACGCACTCGGATTCGACGAGCCACGGCAGCGTACGACCGAGGTTCGCACTGGGATTCGCGGCTTTCAGGCTCGCGGCCGCCGCGCAGCAGATGGGACTCGTCTCTCGCGGCAGGCGATCGGTTCGTCACCTTAACGCGGGAGGGACACACCCACGGTGCTCACTGGGCTTCCGCTTCACGG
>JADJAD010000003.1 GCA_016704465.1 Gemmatimonadota bacterium
GCGCACATGGGAGAGGTTCTTCAGCCACTCGAAGCGTAGGACACGATCACGCCGCCCGCGTTCAGCCAGATGTCGAGGAGGGTGAGGATCCCCTTCTGCTCGAGAATCGCCTCGGCCTCCGTCGTCATCGGCCCGTTCGCCACGCCTCGGCGATGATCTTCGCCAGATGCGCGGGCGTTGTCGGCGGTGGGCTGATGCTTTCGAGCGCGGCTGGAATGAGGATGTCACACTCAATCTCCAGGCCGTCGAGCGTGTTCGCGATGTTGGTGGCACCGAGAGTCCGATCACCGTCCCGTGCTCCTCGCGGTGGGCGGCGACCGCTTCACGTCCGGTCCCTTGCGGCTCGTGATCGCTCGATCGTACTCCGCGGTCCCGACAAGATCGCGCCCGCCTGCCAAGAACTTCGCGGCGTGGAAGCCCACAGTACCAGACACTACGCCGACCGTCTTGCCGGCCAGCCGCGGTGTGAGACCGAGGTCGTATCTCCGCGTCCGGTCACACACCGCGAAGGGCAAAGTACACCCCCGCGTCCCGTGACCACCGCCCCGCGAATGCCGCCCTGTGCCAGCGGCGGCGGTAACGCCACGCCGGGGCGTCCAGGTTCCCCGCCTGCCCGGGGCTGGGCGTAGGTAGCCCGGCAATCCACACATCTCCTTCGAAGTGCACCGTAGTCCGGCGCCGGCACGTCGATGCCGGGGCCGATGGAGTTCTTGCGCACCAGCTCAGACGTGGACGGCGCGTGATGCGCTCGGCAGGCCTCAAGTACTTGCGGCGTCGATCTTTACGCCACCTTGGCGCCGCCGAACACGTCCACGATCGCGCACTTGTGGGTCGCCCAGGGGCGGCGAGGGGCCATGACCCCGTCGTCACTCACGTTCATGCTGGCGAATGCCGCCCTTCGTAAGGGGACTTGTGCTGGCTGTGCTCCGCGCGCCACGCATGGATCACCTCGATCGATGCCGCCGTCACGCTTGAGCGGAAGGTGTAATGACGGCGTTGCACGCCTTGATATACGCCAGCAGCGCGCGTCGGGTCGTGCGGCGTGAAGGCGGCCGGCGCGGATCCCGAATGCCGCGTTGACCTGCTGCAGAAAGCCAGACATGGGCGTCAGGAGTCCGAGTAGGGGAGTGTGCGAGAATCTGGGAAAAGAAGAGCGCCGTCATTACGACCACCCGCCGCAACTCCCGGCGCACTCCACCGGCTCGTGGAACGACGCGGGGCGGCGCGCCTACGGCCCTACAGCCGCGACTGCCGACGCACGGCGGCCTCGCGCCCGGCCGCATCAGAGCCCGTTAGGCGTACGCCCATCCCAGCAGGGCGCGGCGTTACGCCTTCCGGTAGCGGGAGTCCGGTTAGCCGCAGGCGTCTGGTTCAGCAGCCAAGGCGTTGTGAGTTTGCGGCCGCGCCGCATTCGGAACGCCCGGTCTGCCTGAAACCCTGGACTCGGAGGTCGGTCGCGGTCAGCGTCCGCGCGCGACGCGACCGCCGGGCCCGTATGCGCACTGCCGCCCGCCGCAAGCGCCCGTGACCCATCCACGACGCGCCGCCGCGCACCCGAGGTCGGCATCGGGCACGGGTGAGACGTTACCGTCGGTCGTACCGGACGGCTTCCGAACACGACGAGTCAGCGCGGAAACCGTACGATGTGCATTCCTGCTGCTCGCACCGGGAGTGACGCGGACGAGGCGAGGGATAACGGCCCAAAATCCGCGTGGTAGCCTAACGGGATGAGTACCGCCGCCTGCTCAACCCACAACGGAGACACTGACCCTGGCGACGCGATCGTCGGTCAACTGGCGTCAGAGCACGCTATCTCTAGAAGGCGATGCACGGCGAGGCGGAAACACTCTTCGGCGTGAACTCGCGG
Source organism: Gemmatimonadota bacterium (assembly GCA_016704465.1). Classification (GTDB taxonomy): domain Bacteria; phylum Gemmatimonadota; class Gemmatimonadetes; order Gemmatimonadales; family Gemmatimonadaceae; genus SCN-70-22. The sequence continues at coordinate 1,868 of JADJAD010000003.1, forward strand.
ATGGGCGGATCAAGGGCTACGGCCTCGACTTCACCAGTCGCGACAAGACGTTCCTACATCATGTACGTGCGCGGCGCGCGAGATTCACGGTGTGCCCGATCGGACCGACAACGGCGATAGCACCGTCACCGACGCGGCCAGCGGACTGATATGGACGCAAGCAGACAATTAGCGGAACCGTCTCGTGGGAAGACGCGCTCACGCTGGGCCGAGACACGGATGCCTCGGACTACCCACCAGGCACGGCGACTGGCGCGTACCGAATATCAGAATTACAGGGCATCGTCGATTACACCCGCTCACCCGACGTAACGCAGTCGCGACCGTACGACCCGGTGTTCGAGATCAGTGAAATCACCAATGAAGCGGGGCAGCTTGACTATCCGTTCCATTGGAGCTCCACCACCCACGCCAATTTCCCGACCAACCCTCGGCACAGTTGCCGCTGTATGTCAGCTTGGCCGGGCCATGGGTTTCGTAGTGGTTGGACGGATGTGGCGGGGGCGCAGCCGCGTTCCGACCCCAAGATCCGGTGATGCGGCGAAATACCCCGAGCAACGGCCCGCAGGGTGGTACGATCCGTGTACTGAACCACGTTCGGCTCGTGCGCGACAGAAGATAGGCTGCGGAATGGTTAGTTCAAACAATGTCTTTACCGCTCTCCCACGATCGGATCAGCGATTCCCCGATCGCGGGATGTGTGCGCTCGTCGCCGGCGCGGCCCGCAACATGTCCCGGACGCCGGGCACCGCCTAGGCGCAGCCCATCGTGGAGGTGGCGTTCTCGTCCGCGTATCGGCGGCGCTCCCCTTTGCGGCCGCTTACTCGGGCACTGATGCGGCGGACCATACGCGCGCCGGGCGTGGCGCGAAAACTGGCCCGGTAAAACCGGGGTCAACGGAATGTCATCGACGGTGCGAGGACCGGAGATTCGACGAGGCGGAAGTTCTCCGTCGTGCCGCGCGTCCAGCGACTCTCCGTTCAAGTTGGTGAAGATAACCAGCAGCGGCCCGGTGCACCCGCGGTCATCAGCTGGCCCCCCTCCGCGCGGCGATCACCCGCCGTGCGCGTCACGCAGTCCATTGGCCGTCCACGCCTCCAGTAGTCGTCTCCCCGAGGCCGGGTCAGGTCCGCTGGGACGACCTTCGCAGTTCCGACCACATCGGACGGCGGCTTTCCCGTCATCGCGCGTCGATCCAGAGTGCCGACGAACCGGGGCTTCCTGCGCCGTCAGGCAATGCGAAGGACAAAGCGCCTCGGCGTGGAGCAACATGCCGCCGACGCAGATGTCGGTTCGGGCGCGCTGCCAAGGCGTCGCCTGACCCTGCCGACCGCCACCGCCCATCCCGCCGCCTCGGCACCCCTCCCCCGCGCCCTCCCCGCCGCCGCGATCCCCCCCCCCGTCCCCGCGCGCCGACACCTGCGACGGTCGTCGCCGGCGCCGCGCGCGCTACCGCTCACAACCTGCCGCACGTCGATCGGCGGACCGAAGCACGTTGAAGAACTGGTCGACGGATACGGCGAGTCGCTGGCAATCAGTTCACGCGACGGCGTTCACGCGCGTGGAATCGGCCCGTCATGCCGAGGCGCGTCTTCAGCCGGGCGGAGACGCGTGGGTCGTTCACGACGCCCGCAGACGCGGCGTGACCGACCGAAGTGGGACGTCAGGGCCGGTGCTCGCGCCGGGGCGGGCGCGCGCAATTAGCGCAGCGAGGCCGCCCCCTCGAAAACCACATGCTGCGGCGACCGTCCTGTCTCCCCGCTGCCCGGACCGTCCCGCGCGCGACTGGCGGCTTCCGAGCTCGCCCGGCGTCTCCATCGCCCGGCGTGCCCCGTTCCGCCGGGCCACCGCCAATCGTCACGTGACGAGCGGAGTCCCGGGAAGGGATGAGTCGGGTTACCGCGCCGGGTGCGCTCGGAGTGCCCGGTGCCGTCGCGTGCTCGACCGCCGCCTGCACGAGGCCGGAACGGTGTCGAACGCCGCGCGGAACGCCGTAACCTGCCGATCGACGGTAGCTGTGCCAGACGATATCTCGCTGCCGAGGCAGGCGGCCAGTTCATAGCCGGCACCATGGGCGACCCACGTCGTTTCTATCACCATGCGCAACCGATTTAGCGACGGCGGCTGGCGGAAGCTCGGCTGGACCTCCCCTGTCGGCCGCTGCGCAGCCGACGAAAGTCGCGAACAGGAAGGCAGCCGTAAGGCGGAGGTCGGACGAGGCGCGACGCGGTGCGTCAGTGATTGGAGGGGACGCGAGAGTGCTTACCGGGGCACCCGACTTGCCTCGGGGAGAGCGCGGACCCCGACGGGAGGCGGACGAGCGTGCCAAACACGGAGCCACGTGCCGCTACGGCACCGGTGCGCGGTGCGTCATCCGGGATTTGGTGCAAGCGCGGCAGCGCTTCAGGTGCCACGAAGGGAGTCGGGTCACTCTTCGTCCCGGTCAGCGCAGGCCGACGTACTCGCTTCCGTCCGCGCGGCCGAATAAGCGAGGGATGGTCAACCCCCGCCCGGCTGCGGGACAACTGGCTGCCGCTCGACCCAGCCTGGCGCTACTCCTTCCACGGTGGCCCCGGGCTCCTCGTGTAGCGGCGCATCTTCGCCTGTCCCCTCGTCCAGCTGCAAAACCGGGCGATCGACCCAGAAAAGAAGAGCACGAGCCCCCGCGGCACCACCAACGCAATGTGCTCGACCAGCGCCATGACTTCGCTGCTGTTTGCAGCGCCCGCTCGCTCCGCGCCCGCGATACACACCGCACGACGAGGCGCGAATCGATACTCGGCGTCACGATCCGCGCCCTGCCAGATATCGTCCGACCGGGTGAGCGTCGCTGCAGGGGAACAGGCCGCCGGGATCAGTCGCGGACCGGAGTGTCGCGACGGGCCTCCTTCCACGCGTCACCGGCGCGCGCCATCACGGAAACGACAGCGCGACGGGGGCTGCTATCCCGCGTCCGCCGCTGTGACCAAGTCAACTTGCGGCATCAACGCGGTCAATCAGTGTCGCTGCCTTTCGCGTGCGGTTCGCCACGTGCGATGACGGCGACAGCCGAGGCCGGAACTCGTGCCGCACACCATCGGCGCCGATGCCACCGCGCGGCTGGCGATGGCGCAGAAGAGCTATCCGAAGCCGGCCGGGTGCGGGCCGATGTGCAACCTCCGGGAACGTGTGGACGGCAAAGAAATGCGACTCGCCGTATCCATCGCCGAAGCTGCGCACGCGCGGCGCGGCTGTGATACTCGGTGATCGGTACGGCACTCTCGGAGTCAGAGTGATGATGTGCATGACAGGATGTTTGGCTCATCTCCGAGTGGTATGAACGGTGGAGCATCGTCCTCACCTCCAACAAGCACGTAAGAGCCTGGTCCCCTCACCCCGATCGAAGTCAGGCCCTCGACGACTCCAGCGCGCCCCAGCGCGGGAGTTAGACAATCACCAGCCGCGAGGAGTTCGGCTTTAGTTGCACTCGCCGCCGACTACCGCGCCGCCGGCGCCCTCCTGACCTCCCGGAACCCGATGTGCGACGCCCCGGTGTCGGGCGCCCCTGTGCCGCGCGCGTCACCCGATAGCCGCGGCGGTACGACGTCGCTACCAGAGGAACGAGCCGCGGATCACGCGTCGGCGCCCCCTCGTGCGCGGGATCGGAGTCCGCCGGCGGGAGCCGGTGGGATCAGTCTCGATCCCCTGCGCGCCGTGCGTAGGTGTCGGGTGATACCAGTCGGCCGTCCACTGCCAGACGTTGCCCGCCATGTCGTACAGGCCGTACCCGTTAGGCGGCAACGTGCCGACGGCGATCGGCTCTGCCGGAGTGCGCCGAAAGGTGCCGGTGTAGATGTGTGCCTGCGGATGCGCCGAGTCGTGCGGTGCGTCGCCCCGGGGATGGGCAGCGCGTTCGTGGCCGCCTCGCGCCGCATACTCCCCACTCGGCCTCCGTCGGGAGCCGGCCGCCCACCGGGCGGCGTACGCCACGCATCTTCCCACGCCACCTGCACCACCGGATGACGCTCGCGACCGGTGAGGTCGCTCCCGGGCCCCTGCGGATGTCGCCAGCTCGCGCCGGGGACCCAGCGCCACCAGCGCGACACATCGCGCAGGTCCACCGCCCCTTCGGCAGGCGTGAAGACCAGCGATCCCGGCACCAGCAACTCGGGCGGCGGGGCGGAGTCCCGCAGGAAGCCCACTCATGATCTCGGCGAGCACCGGCGTGCGCTCGGCGACCGTCACATGGCCCGTGGCCTTCACGAAGGCCGTAAACTCGGCATTCGTCACCGCATCGACGTCCATGAAGAACCCGCTCACCGTCACGCGGTGCACCGGCCTCTCGTGCGGGAGCGCGAAGGGGCCGTCGTCTCCCATCGCGAACGTGCCGCCAGGGATCCACACCATCCCCTCAGGCGCGGGGCCCGGCGGCGCCGATCGCCCGGTGGCGTCTCCCGACTGCGCACAGGCGGCGATCAGCGCGATCGCGGCAACGAGAAAGAGAGCACGGGCGTGGGCACGGCGGAGAATGTAGCGGTCACCGGAGGCCGGGGATATGATTGGCCCCATGCCACGGTCAGTCATCTCCTCGCGGACTCGTCGCCCTCGTCGCACTGGGTTGCGCACCGCCGCGCCTCCGGTCGCCGAGCAGCGACCGAACATCGTCTTCGTGCTGGTGGACGACCTGCGATGGGACGACATCGCCGTCGCGGGACATCCGTTCGCCGAGACGCCGAACATCGATCGGCTGGCCAGCGAAGGGGCGCGGTTCCTCAACGCGTTCGCGAGCACGCCGCTCTGCAGCCCGAGTCGAGCGAGCATCCTCACCGGCCAGTACGTGCGCACCAACGGCATCGTCGACAACACCGCGCGCGACTCGGCAAGCCATCGCCTCGCGACGTTCGCCATCCCGCTGCAGGCCGCGGGATATCGCACCGGGTTCTTCGGCAAGTGGCACATGGGCAACGACGACACGCCGCGCCCGGGGTGGACGCACTGGGTCGCGATGCGCGGGCAGGGCGAGGCGATGGACCCTTCGCTCAACATCGATGGCACCCGTCGGGTAGTCCCGGGCTACGTCACCGATGTGCTCACCGACCAGGTCGTCGCCTTCATCAAGGATTCGAGTCGCACGGACAGCAGCCGCACGAGCGCCAGCCGCGCCCCCTTCATGGTGTTCCTCGCGCACAAGGCGCTGCACCCTAATATTGCGCAGCAGAACGACGGCCAACGCGGCCAGATGGCGGCGGGGCAGCCCGAGGGGTTCGTCCCGGCGCCGCGGCATGCCGGTCGGTACGCCAATGCCGTCGTGCCGCGTCGCGAGAACGCCAAACTGGCGCCAGTGCGCAAGCCCGCGCTGCAGCGGACGATTGCCGGCCTGCCGCCGCTCGCCGGCGACCGGCACGAGCGATGCGGACATCCGCGCGCGGCTCGAGATGCTGCTCGGCGTTGACGAATCGCTCGGTCGACTTGTCGCCACGCTCGACTCGCTTGGCGCGCTCGACAGCACCATCATCGTGCTGACGAGCGACCACGGATACTTCTACGGCGAGCACGGCCTGGACCAGGAGCGGCGACTCGCGTACGAAGAGACTGCGAGGATCCCGCTGATCGTGCGCTATCCGCGTGTTGCGCGGGCCGGCACGACGCCGTCCCAGATGGTCCAGACCATCGACTTCGCCTCGACCTTGCTCAGCATGGCGGGCGTGCGCGACACCGTCGCGCGCCAGGGCGTCTCGCTGGTGCCGGTACTGGATGGGAGCGCGACCACGTGGCGGACGTCGGTCTTTCTCGAGTACTACACCGACATCGTCTTCCCGCGGACGCTCACCATGGGCTACGACGCGGTGCGCACGGAGCGGTACACGTACATCGTGTATCGCGAGCTGCCGGGGATGGAGGAGTTGTACGATCTCGAGCGGGATCCCTTCCAGGTGGACAACCTGATGGGGACGGTGCGTGGGGATTCGATCGTGCCGGTGGTGCGGGGGGAGCTGGAGCGGTTGCAGCGGGAGGCGTTGCCGGCGCGGTAGTGGGGGGTGGCGGAAGGCAGATTGACGATGACCAACTCCTAGAAGCGAGCGCGAACCAGGAAGCCAAGCTCGGCATCGTCTCCGCGACGGAGCAGCGTCGGCACCAGCGAGGCACCCTCCCGCCATCTCGGAGCGTCACCCGACAGCTTCGCCCGTACTGGCTGTGGCCGGGGGCGAAACAGGCGATAGGCCCCGACAGCCACCGCCCCACCACCGATGAGTGCATTCGCAACAGTGAGCGTATGGGTGCCGGCGGTGCCTCCGCGGTTCGCGGACGCGGCGATGATCCCCGCTGTCCCAGCGGCAATGCCGGCCCACGCCCTGACCTTGGAGGGCCTGAACGTATTGAGCCAGATCGTCGCGACCCCGGTCCCGGAGACCAGAACGGAGGTTACGGCATAGGTCGCACTCAGGCCTCGGTCCGAAACCCCCAGTCCAGGCCCACCATACGTGGGCTGCACCCGCGCGGCTTCCTCCACGGACATCCCAACGCTATCAAGCCAGGCAAGCAAGTCCTGATTCCCACTCAGCTCGCGGATACGGGCGTTGTTCTGGGCATCAGCCACCCGGTCCACGAGGTCCTTCCGGCCCGTGCGCTCGATCAGGTACGCCATGGCGCACAAGACACCGCGGCTGTCGCGAAAGAACGGCACCGCCCGACCGGGGAAGCGATCGTTCTGCGGGAACACGCCAGCATCTCGATATTCACGGAGCCAGCCAATCAACTGCTGCCGCGCGGCACGCTGCGGCGCGGTGAGTGCTTCGGGCGTTTGGGCCCGCAGTTCCGCGTCAACGGAGTCGAAGTGCGCTCGGAGCCGAACTACTTCGGCGTGGGTATCGGATGCCGGGCGGATAACAGCTGCTGCCTCGGGAAGACTGGACAAGACGCCAACCAGCAGCAGGCCGGTGACAAGGACTTCGCGTCGCGGTGTGATCATTCGGGCAGCTCCAAGGTCAAGGCTCTCAGGTCAAGCACGAGGGACACATCGTTGGCAGCTGGTAGGGAGTTACGCCGCCTGAGATTCGCAGTCAACCTGAACCACCCCGGGTTTCGAGGAGGCTGATTGCTTGAGTGCAACGTGCTCCACGGAAACATCTCGACGACACTGATGCTGCGCGGCTTCAGACGAGAGAGGCCGCCGACCTCCGGTCGGGGGCCTCGCGGCCCGCACAATCGGTCACCTCCGGTGCACCTCCCACCATGGCGCCTAGTCCGACCGCGGTACATGATGGGGTCTCGACCGTCGTGCAGACCAACGCTCCCGACCTCGTCACGCACGCAGCCGCCCACGCCCGAGCCCACCCGCCGAATCCCGCCGCACATGATCCGGTCGTTCTCTATCACGCTCGCCCTCACCCTCGCGCTCACACTCGCTGCGACGGCATGTGTCGCCCGCACGCCAACGGGCCGAACCGACGCCGCCGTCGGCCCCAACTCCAACGTCGTCCAGACCGCGTACCACGACTTCCGCATCGTCGAGGTGGCCCGTGGACTCGTCAATCCGCACGCACTCGAGTTCACCCCGGACGGCGACTTGCTCGTGACCGAGCGCCCCGGGCGGCTCCGCATCATCCGCAACGGCGTGCTCCTCCCCGATTCGGTGCCGGGGCTCCCGCCCATCCAGGCCATCGGCCGCGGGGCTCGGGCGCTCGCCAGCCTGGAGCAGGCCGGGCTGCGCGACGTCGTCCTCCATCCCGACTTTACGACGAACCGGCTGATCTACCTGAGCTACGTGAAGCCCGGCGCCGACTCGCTGGGGAGCATCGCCGTGGTCCGCGGACGCTTCGAGAACGACCGCCTAACGAATGTCCAGGAGATCTTCCACGCGCACGCCGACGGCAACCGCACGCCGCGCGCTTCCATGTGGGGCGGGCGCTTGGCCTTCGACCGGGAGCGCTACCTGTACCTGACACTCGGCGACCGCCAGTGGCCCGCGACCGGCGACCTCGCCGCGCATCCGGCCCAGCAGCTCGCCAACCACAACGGCACGACCGTGCGCCTGCACGACGACGGGCGCATCCCCGCCGATAACCCGTTCTTGAACACCCCGGGCGCACGCCCCGAGATCTGGACCTACGGACATCGCAACGCACAGGGGCTCGCCGTCCACCCCGTAACGGGCGACGTGTGGAGCGACGAACACGGCCCCCAGGGCGGCGACGAGGTGAATCTCCTGCGCTCGGGCGCCAACTACGGCTGGCCGGTGGTGGGCCACGGGGTGAACTACACGTCCGGACGCGCGATCCACGAGGGGACGCACCGCAAGGGGATGGAGCCGCCGGTGCACGTGTGGGTGCCATCCATCGGCGTCAGCGGCATGCTTTTCTACACGGGGAATGCCTTTCCCGCATGGAAGGGCGACCTGCTGGTGGGGGGCATGAGTGGCCAGCGGCTCGTGCGGCTCCGCCTGGACGGCCAGCGCATCGTGCGCGAGGAAGACCTGCTGCGCGACATTGGCCGCGTGCGCGACCTGGAGCAGGGGCCCGACGGCCGGATCTACCTCGCGCTCGACGGCGGCACGCGCGACGCCGACGGCCCCCCGACGCCGATCCTGCGACTGGAGCCGGCGGGGAGGCGCTGAGGGTGGTGTAGTCGGAGCGGGGGCGCGGCCTTCCTGACGCCGGAAGGCGCCGCCGGGCCAGCGATGTCGTCCCGACGGTCCGCGGCTGACGCAGCCGTTTGCGTGCGGATCTCCGTTCCTCGCGGCCTGTCGGGCGATAGCGGTGGTCGTGCCGCGTCGCGGCCGCGCGGGCTACGGTTCGCAGCCCTCCCAAGGGTCGGCCTCGCGAGTCCCGAGCGCGCCTTGGTATCCGTCCAATGGCGCTCGACATCACGCCCGAAACACCGTCGGCACCCGCGTGTCACCAAAGGAAGCTGGGCCGCGTCAAAGAGTTCAAGTTCGCAACCGCTTGCTCCACATCGGACCCCATGTCTCGGCCGAGAGTCGCGACGCACATGCACCAACTGCAGACCGTCAGCGGTTCGTCGCGGGCTGATTCGCGGCGTCTGAGTTCGTCGAGGCAATCCGCTACTCCGCGCGAGATGGTGGCCGTCGACGGCTTGAAGTTTGGAAGCCTCGGCTCCGCCTCGACCCGCATCTCGAAGTAATCTCCGGCGTCGGGCGATCGCAGCGATAACGCCGGTCCTCGTCCTCGGTGCCACCTGGGACACGGCCTGACCAATCGGTAGCGCTTCCGAGTGGAGGCATCCTTGGCATACGCAGGTCGCTCCTAGCGAGCTCTTGGCAGAGCTGCTGGCGGCCAAGCCGCTCCGTTCCGGAAGTTGACGTGGGCAAATGTCGGCCCACGTTCGTCCGGCCGAGCACTCGATGCGGTCCCGAACCGGGTGTTCCTCGTCATCCGCCGGCCGTCCCGACCATTGGGCCTCTTTCTCCGCATACCCGGCTGCTGGCCAAGCCCCTGCATGGGCGCTCGCCTCCTGCAGCTCGAGCCGCGCGCCGGCTTCACGCGCCTCCCGTGCCGCCCATGGCTTCCTCGTGCAGCGGCGCATCCTTCGCCTGTCCGCGAGTCCAGCTGTACAACCACGCGGTCGACCCGAAGAAGAGGACGAGTCCCAGCGGCACCGCCCAGGCAAAGTGTTCGACCAGCGCCAGCACTTCGCCGCTGTTTTCCGCGCCCGCTCGCTCCGTCCTCGCGACGACACCGGCGAACAGCACCCCCATCAGGCTTTCGCCGACAATCAGCCCCGTGGCCACCAGGGTGCCGATGCGTTCGGCGAAGGCCGGTATGAAACTGAGAGCGAGTGCGGCGTGCCGCGCCACACTGTCGCTCCCCTGCCGCTCCCTGTCGCGCGATTGTCGGATACCGCAACACCGGGGCAGTCGTCCTGGCGCAGAGTTGTGGAGAAGACATAGGCTTGCATCCCCGGCATTCCGCCACCGGAGTATCCGCGCGTCGCCTCGTAGGTCTTGCCGCCGAGAAGGACGGTGTCGAACGCTCCCATGAGCGCGGCGAAGTCGATTTCCGGGTCCATGACGATCTAGTCGCTTTCGCCGTTTGGGCCGGCGATGTAGCCGTCCAGGCTCATGGCGACGGAGTATCGGACGCGACGCATGAGGCACCTCCGTGGTTGTGCTTGGCGATTGCGATTGGAATCAGGGGCGTCGAGTACAGTGCAGGAGTTGTCAGGCTGAGACAATGGTCGGCGCGGCCCCGGGGATGCGGGACTGTCGCTTCTCCTAGTCGACGACTCATGGCGCTCCCCTCACCGCCTCTAGAGCGCGGGATGGGAGCGCCTGGTTAGCGCTTTCGCATTCGACCAGCCGTCGGAGGTCGAACGATCAGTACGGGCTGACGTCAGTGTTCGGGCTGGTCGCCTACAGTCCTCGATGATGCTTGAACTGGGTCCACGCAAACCCGTTGCAACCGACCAGAGCGTTGCCTACTGCTCCTTTATAGAAGTGGTCGCGCGCTATTGCCAGCGATGGCGATGCCTTCAGAAAGGCCAGAAAGCGCGGACTCCCGCTTGGGATCGACACGCCATCTTCGTATAGCGTCTCGTTCTCGATGCCGTATCGAACCACGCACAAGGCCACGTTTGGTTCGTGAGCAGGTATCCGGTGCGTGTCTCCTGACTTGTCATGATCCATGCACATCGCGTCGATCGGGTCCAGGGGATCATAGTTCGGATTGTTCGCGATTTCCCAGTAAGCACCATCCGGAAATCCGTGGCCGCAGTAGTGACCATAGAGTCCTGCGACGTTTCCATCGTACCAGTAGTGGTAGCCATAGATCGGATACCATTGGCGAAATAGATTTGTGCCCTCGAGCGCTGGGTAACATTTGTAGAATCGCCTTTCTGAGAGTCCGTAAGCTACCCACAAGGAGTCGGTGCTTTCCGTGATGCACCTCTGACGCATCGCGCTCAGTCTGTTGGAGTCGTACCGGATCTCCTGCGGAAGCGGGCGCGTGTATCGATCTTGCGCATACAGCGGCAACGGCGCGCGTGACGTGGCGTAGACAAACCCACCCTGCTTCACCGACCACGTACCGTATCCTGCCACCGTCGCCACCCCCGACGACCGCCGCGTTGACTTGCACGATCCCTTCGCCAGTGCTGATGGGCTGGTAGTTGAACGCTTGTCGGTCATAGACCGGTCCTGTCGTACGCGCCAGCCCGCTGCTTGCGTCGATCGTCGCAATCGACGTGTTGCTCGATGACCACACGAACGTCTGCCCCGGAATCACGACGCCGTTCACGTCGGTCGCCACGGCGGTGAATTGCGCCGTCGTGGGAATCAGTCCAGAGGCACTGCCAGGCGTCACGGTCACGGCGTGCACTTCCTGTAGGACCATCACCTCGACGAACGATCCCGGCTCGCCCGTCAGGCGCACGGCCAGACGATTCTTGGCGCGCAGTGACGTCGCTCGTCGATCGCGCCCGGGACGCACATCCAGGGTCAACCCTCCGTTCAGTACGACGGTGCCTCGCGCGCCGGCACTCGCGTTGATCTCAATGAAGAAGGCTCCGGCGGAGTTGGCCGGGAACTTCGCGTCGTACAATCCCGGCGACTTGGAAACTCGCGCGTACTGCTGCGGGCCGAATGTGCAGGTTAGGCACGGTGTTGGTGCCGGAGGCGGTCCGCTGGCCGCGCTCACTTGCGCCGAAACCTCTGGTGTCAACTTCGTTCCCACCGCCTTATCGACGGAGCATGCCGACAAGAGCAATGTGAGTAGCAGCGGTGCGCCCGGGTGCCGATACGAACTCAGCGCGTACAGTGTACTCGCTCGCATGATGTCTCCTGAGTCAATGCGCTGCCTGCGCGATGCGTGGCCGGTAGCCGGACATATCGCCGTCCTGTGCTGAATCGCATACGGGGACCTCGACGCCGACCTTCGACGAGTCGTGGCGGAAGCCGCGCCGTCGACTGGAGGGAACGCCGAAGTGCGAAGGAACCCGGACATTCTCGATCCAGGGCTACTCCGGCGCGGCCGCGGGGGCGATGCGTTGGGGGAGCGGTCATCAGGAGGACCGAACGCAGCACGACGGCGACCACGACCCCAAGCGCACCGCCCACGAGGGAGGTCAGGCCAACTTCGACCATCGCCAGACGAACCACGTCTGACTCGCGCCCGCCGGAGCACGACGCGTATCCCGCCACGCCGTTCGGCGCGCGCAAACGGGACCGCCAGGACGGCGACGTGAGCGCACGGCTGTATCTGATGGACGCTCTAATCGAAGACGCGAAGGGCTACACCACGAACGCGGCCGCGCACAACCGCGAGTACATCTCACTCTGAAGGGACTCCGACCGCGAGCTCCAACCGCACCTGAGAACCGCGCGGAAGCGGCTGCGTTCCCTCGCGCCGGTCAAGCGGCGCGGCCATGAGTTCCGCGCGAGCCAGGTTTGTGCCATCGAGACGGCCGGGCCACAGCGTCGCAAAGGAACGCGTATGACGTCGGCCCGCAATTCTAACCCGGCGGGGCTCCTGCTCCACTTTGGTTGACAGTGATCCGCTCCGGGATCGGAGGAGGCTCCCTGCTTGGTGAGATTTGGGAGCCTGACGAAAGACAAAGGGACGGGGAAGCGCCCAGTGCCGCGGTACTCGGCCGAGGTCAGGGAGCGGGTCGTTCGCCTGGTGCAGGAGCAGCGGAGCGCGCACAAGACGCAGTGGGCGGCGATCCGCTCCACTGCGGAGAAGAGCCGCTGTTCGCCGGAGACGCTACGGCGGCGGCTCCGACGGACGGAGCGTGACGCTGGGCAGCGGCCCGGAGTGAAAACGGACGAGCGGGAGCGGCTGCAGGCCCTTGAGCGCGAGGTGCGGGCGCTGAAGCGGGCGCATGAGATCCGGCGCAAGGCCAGCGCGTTGTTCGCCGCGGCGGAGTTCGACCGCTACACGAAGTACCACACGCCGTGATGTACGCGGTCATCGACGTACATCGCCAGGCGTACGGTGTCGCGCCGGTCGGCCACGTGCGGGGGCTCGCACCGGCGGACAATTACCGCCATCGAGAGCAGCAGTCCGACGCGACGTGCCGGTCGGCACGGGCGCAGCGCGATGCGACGCTGCTCGATGCGCTCGCACAAGCATTGCCTGACCGCGAGCGGGATCGCCGACCCAGTGTGCACTCGGATCGCTGGTCAGAATACGTCGCGATGCGGGACACGAATCGCCTGGCCGATGCCGGCGCGGCGCCGTCGGTCGGCCGCGTGGGCGATGACTCCCCCGCGGAGTGCGAGGAGCAGCACGACCGCACCCAGTCGGCTCCGGTGGAGCGCTTGGCACGCAAGTATCCGAGTCGTCTCCTCGACACCCCGGGCGGTTTAGCCGTGGCCATGCCGCCCTACTCGAGCTTGATGGAAACCTCCAGACCCGCCGCCGACGCCAATTGCTGCAGTGTGCGTAGTGTCGGCCCTTACCCTCGGCTTCATACGCGGCGATGGCCGGTTGTGACGTGTCGTGGCCTGGGCCAGCTCCTGCTGCGTCATTCCAGCGGCTTCGCGAATCTTCCGCACCGGGTTCATGATGAACATGATATCCTTTCGGATATTCGCGACATCCCCCCGACAGGACGAGGCTTTCGGGGTCGTCGCTTGATCGCCGCTCGCCCCTACCGCACCTCCCCCCCCACGCTCGCCCTCGGCTCTTCATGCAGCGGCGCATCCTTCGCCTGCCCACGCGTCCAGCTGTACAACCACGCAATCGACCCAAAGAACAGCACGAGTCCCAGCGGCACCGCCAAGGCAAAATTCTCGACCAGCGCCAGCACTTCGCCGCTATTCTCAGCGCCGGCTCTCTCCGCCCCCGCGACGACGCCGGCGTATGCCACGCCCATCAGGCTTTCGCCGACAATCAGCCCCGTGGCCATCAGGGTGCCGATGCGTTCGGCGAAGGCCGGGTTCGACTGCTGCTCCGCCCAGCGATTGTAGAGCCACCCGCCGAGCGCCCCGATCGGGATGAGCAGCGTCAGCTCCATCGGCAGGTACATGCCCAGGCCGACGGCGAGCGCCGGAAGGCTGTACCTGGTCGTCGTGTTGCGCAGCAGTTCATCGATGCCGATCACCGCCGCACCGATTGCCCCACCGATGCCGATCAGGCTCCAGTCGAGCGTGCCGCTCAGCACCCCTTGGGCGATGGTGGAGATGAGCGCCGCCTGCGGCGCGGCCAGCGCCCCGTCCTTCGCCCCCGGTGCCCCGGCGAAGGTGAAGGCGGTGTTGAGCAGGTCGAGGATCGGCGGGATGACGAGCGCACCGAAGATGACGCCGAGGATCAAGGCGACTTGCTGCTTCCACGGCGTCGCCCCGACCAACTGCCCTGTCTTGAGGACCTGCAGGTTGTCGTTGGCGATGGTGGCGATGCCGAAGATGATGCTTTGTGACAAACAACGCAAAGGCGACCAGCGCCTTGGTCGCGTCGCCGTCCACCCCCTTGTAGAGCGCCGCCAGGATCAATGCGATACCGAGCACGGAGAGAATGCCGACTCCGGAGATCGGGCTGTTCGACGCGCCGATCAGCCCCGCCATGTAGCCCGTGACCGAGGCAATCACGATGCCGGCGACGAGGATGTAGACGATGGTCAGGATGATGGTCGGTGCTGCATTCACCGCGATCGGTCCGCCTTGCGCGAAGTTGTAGAGCATGAAGGCGATCGGGATCATGGCGGCCAGGATGGTGCCGCCGACGATGCTGATCGGCAGATCGCGTTCGGTGATGTCGAGCGTCTGGCCCGAGCCACGCGCGCGATTGGCGGCCAGCGCGGCGGTGATGCCCTTGATGATCGGGCCGATGATTTTTAGCAAAGTCCAGATCGCCGCGATGCCGATCGTGCCGGCCCCGATGATGCGCGCCTTTTCCCTGAACGTTGCCGAGACCAGTGCGCCCACGTCGCCGCCCGCTGCCGACAGCATATCGGTCGTCCCCGAAAAATACGGGACGATGCCGGCCCAGCTGATCAGCATCCCGACGAGCATCGCGATCCCGACGGCCATCCCCACCAGGTGACCGACGCCGATCAGCGCCATCGACAGTCCGCTGGCGACCTGCGTCCCCCCCGCGCCGACGGCGAAGGCCTTCGACGCGCTTTCAGCCACGAGTTTCAGCTTGCTGAGGACGAAATAGCCCGCCGAGATGAGGCTGGCGTAGAGAATCGCGGTGAGACCTTTCCGATTCTCCTCGGCGCCGCCGACGCCCGCACCGACCTTGAGCACTTCGGCCGCCGCGACGCCTTCCGGATAGGGCAGGTCGCTTCCGGTCACGAGGGCTCGGCGCAGCGGCACCGAATACATCACCCCCAGGATGCCGCCCAGGCCGATGACTGCCACCGACATCCAGTACGGGAAGTCGGTCCACCAGCCGACCATGATCAGGCCGGGCAGGACGAAGATGATCGCGCTCAGCGTCCCCGCGGACGACGCGATCGTCTGGACGATGTTGTTTTCCTGGATCGAAGTGTTGCGGAAGAATCTCAGGATGCCCATCGAGATCACCGCGGCGGGGATCGATGTGGCGAAGGTGATGCCGAGTTTGAGGCCGAGGTAGACGTTGGCGGCGGTGAAGAGGACGGTGAGCAGGGCGCCGAGGATTACGCCTCGGATGGTGAGTTCGACCAATGGACGCGGTGGTGTGGGGCCTTCGTTCACGGTCGGCATGCGCAATTCCCCTGTTCAAGTATTTCGTTCCTGCGAGGTGGCAGGGTCGGTGGTACGTCACGTGGAAGCGGAGAACAACTTCGCACGCATTGAGCAGCAGGTCGATACCCTCGAGCCGCAAGGTGCGAATCGCACGGTGACGCCCCATGCCAGGCGCCCGTGGCGGCTTCCGAAACAGCCCCATAGTCGACTGCGCGACAGGAGTGTCAGGAAGACTCGGGCTCGATCGCCGCGCCGACGTCCGGGGGCGCCGACTGGTGGAAGCTGACCACCGCCGCAGGATCCGCCGGATTGCATCGGCACGGCGAAGAGGATCGCGAGGAGGATCGCGCGCAGCGCAGGCGAATTCATCGGCGCCGGGACCTCACGGCGGCAGGTGCGGTGGTCTGACGTGACGCGGCTTCTCTGTACCACCTAACGGGGCGAGTGAAGTGGATCGCGGTTGCGAGGCGAGCAGGTGGGCGCTCGCGGATGTGTCAGCCGCGGGGTCAGCCGCGGGGTCAGAGCTGTGCTCTGACCCCAGTCCTAGCACACCCGCGATGAGCACGCCGAGTCCGCGCCAAAGGAACCAAATGGTATCGGGCGACCACGCGACCGGAGACCGCAAGACACAGTGCATCCGCGCTCTGCTACAGCGTCAGCTACGCATCTCGCGTGCGCAGGGGAAGAAATGCGGCATCTGGATGCGCAACGAATGCGGCAATCAGCGACTGGGCATCCCGTAGCAGCCTCGCCACGTCATCGGTCGTGCAATTGCCGAGCTGGATCCAGATCACCTTCGGGGAAAGCCCCGCCATACGCTGAACCGTTGAAAGTCGTCGTCCTTGGACACGATCACGAGGTCATGCGTCCGCGCGTACTCCCAGACTTCCGCGTCGGTGGCAGCCGGCCGAATCGCGTCCCGGACATGCAGCGAGCCGAGGAATTCGTGCTGAAGCAGTCCGACGAGACGCGCCGCCAGGTTCTCGTCCAGCAGGAGGCGAGGCGTCACGCGCGCGTCGGTCAGGCCGCCGGGATGGGCATGATGCGGCGCTCCCGCTCGGCCGCGAAGGCCAGACACGCGAGGACATCCTCTCGCGCGAGCGCGGGAAAGTCCGTGAGGACCTGCGCTTCGCTCATGCCTGACGCGAGGTAGCCCAAGACGTCGCCGACGGAGATGCGCGTGCCGCGCACGCATGGCTTGCCGAAGCGAACGGCTGGATCGAGACTGATCCGATCGAGAAGGCTCATGTCTTGACGCTACGTCGCCGCGATCCGCAGGTCAAGTTGATGCGGCGCTGGCGGTTACCGGACCGCTCGCCCGGTTGGTGAAGCGCAGGAAGTCGTCGCTCCAAGGTGATGCTTCACGTCAGGTGGTGCTTCGGCCGCCAACCCGCGACCTCGGGGAGCAGGCGGTTCTCGGTTAGTTGCCGAGGATCTCGTTCAGGCCCTCCAGCACCTGAGCGAGTTCCTCGGGCGAGGCGTGAGCGAGCCGTTTGCCCAGTCGCTCAGTGGCGAGCGTGCGGATCTGGCTGATCTTGACCCAGGAGCGCTTCGGCAGCTTCGGCGAAGAGAGCTCCAAGGTGAGCGGGAAGCCCGCGCGCTGCGGTTGGCTGGTCAGGGCGACGGCGATGACGGTGCCGGAGCGCGCATTGAAGACGTCGTGGCTGAGAACCAGGACCGGGCGAAGTCCGGCCTGCTCGCTTCCCCGCGCCGGGTTGAGCTCGGCCCAGCGGATCTCGCCCCTTAGTATTCCGGCCATGCGGCGGCATCCACGTCGAGCCCTTCGTCGGCTAGCGCGCGCTCCTCGGCGGGATCGAGCTTGGCACACTCCGCAATCAAGCGTCGTCCTTCGAGGCGATCGAGCTGCGCGGCGACGGCGGCTTCAATGGCCTGACTGCGATTGGGGAACTGTGCGTCGCGGACCAACCGATCCACGCGGCGCAGGGTCACGGGATCGAGGGTGACGGCAACCTTCGCTTTTGGCATGCGAACCTCCTGTGGTAGGAGGATACGTCATACTCCGCTCGTGACGCAAGGTGCTCTCGAGCGCGTTGGCGAGACCAAGCAAAGCCTACAGCGCCCCCTTCTCCCACGGCCCGCGAATGGCCAGCGTCATCCCCTGGTCCGCGCCCGCATCGACGGTGGATCCCATGATGTTCACGAAGAGGATCCGACCGTCGGGGCTGAAGCACGCCCCGGCGAACTCGGTGGGGTTGGCGATGTTCTTCGCGACGTCGAAAATGGCGCCGTCCCGGGTGAGGCCGCGCACGAAAGGGGTGGTGTTGTCCTCGCAGATCACGATCCCGCCCCGTGGGCTCACGGCGATGTTGTCGGGGGCGTTGAGCACGTCGGCCGACGGCGACTCGAAGACGAGCGTGAGTGTCCCGCCGTCGCTCGCCGTGCTGCCGGGTCGATAGCGCCACACCTGCCCCAGGCGGGCGTCGCCACCGTTGGTGGCGTGGAAGTAGATGCTCCGGTCGCCGTACCAGCATCCCTCCAACCGGGAAAAGCGGGCACCGCCGAGCGTGAACCCTTGCGCATACACGTTGTTGTCCTCGCCCCACAGCGCGCCCGGGTCAGGGTTCCCGATCTCCACCCAGTGCACCGGGAGTTCCTCGCCTACGTGCTGTCCGTCGGCGGTGTCGTAGTTCTCGCGCCCCGTGATGGCGAGCATCTGCAGCGTCCCGCCCGCCTGCAGCACGCCGCGCTCGTTAGGTAGAAAGCGATAGAAGCCGCAGATCTGCCGGTCCTCGGTCTCGTACACGATCCCCGTCTCCGGGTCGACCGCCACCGCCTCGTGCACGAAGCGTCCCATCGCCTTGAGCGGTACCGGCTGCACCGCGCGCTCGGCCGTCGCCGGGATCTCGAAGATGTAGCCGTGCTCCTGCTCCCATCCCATCTGCTTCCCGCTGGTCGTCTCCTCGCAGGTGAGCCACGACCCCCACGGGGTGGGACCGCCGGCGCAATTGATCGACGTGCCGTTGAGCGAGATGAAGTCGCGGACCAGCCGCGGTGTACCGTCGTCCGCGAGCTGCAATTCCAGCGAACTGACACACGCACCCGCTCGCGTGTCGTAGGCCGTCTCCGGTGCCCCCTTGAGGCGGGCGGTGAAGGGGAGATCGCGGTTCTCGTGGTTGCGGATCAGGCGCACGTTACCGTTCGCGAGGGCGAAGGCCGCCATCCCGTCGAAGGCGCCGGGGGTGAGGATGCCGTCGGTCATCGCCTGTCCCGAACGACTGACGACCGTGTAGGTGAAACCCGGCGGCAGGGCGAGCTCGGGGCCCGCTTCGACCAGTGCGCCGTATCCTCCCTCGCCGATGCCGGCGTGGCGGACGGGGGCCCGCTCGGGTGAGGCGGTGCGCCCGGGCTCCTTCGAGCAGGCGACGAGTCCCGTCAACGACGGGGCGAGCAGCAGGGCAGACGACTGGCGAAGAAAGGAGCGACGGTCGGTCGACATGCGGTGCGGGCAGGGAGTTGGACGCCGCGGCGCGCGGCGAAGACGTGGGGGGGGGCGAAGTGCCTGCGCTCACATTCTATCAGCGGGGACGCGCCGAGGATATGCGGGAACTCCCCACGCGAGGCCGGCGCCCGTGGCGTCGAGTCACGCCGTGCACGACATCACGCGCCCGTCTGTTCCGGCCCGGCGCCGCCGCGGCCGCATGGCCGGCGCGATACCTAACGAGTTGTCGATCGTGCCAGCAGCGCCGCGTACATCACGCCCCCGTATGACGACCGGCGCCTGCCGAGCGGGACGGGCGGCGTGAAGCCGGTCGCCGAGGCGAGGCGCGCAAGAGAGCGGGCGCTGACAGGGTGCGGCACCCACTCTCCTTTCGGCGTCTCCGAATCGTATTCGACGACGACCAGGTGCCCGCTCGGCCGCAGCGATGCGGCCAGGCGCTCGAGCAGCGCTTCCTGCCCCGCGACGAAGTGGAGCGCGTTGGCCATCAGCACACCGGCGAGCCCGCTCCATGGAAGTGGTCGTGCGTCGAAGTCGAACTGCGTGGTCCGGATCACGATCCCCGCGTGGAGGGGTGGCACCCGGCGCAACGCGTCCGTGTCGCGGTCGACCGCCTCGATCGTGCTGTGGGACGGAAGCTGTTCGGCGAGGGCCCCCGTGAACGTCCCTGCGCCGCAACCGAGGTCGACCCATGGGCCGGGGGAGTGCAGCCGTGGTCGGACGGGTGCGAGGAGTCTGGCGGCATCGCGGACGTCCATGATGGGCGACAATTTACTGCGCGTGTCGATGCGGGGGCTGCCCATTCGACGCGTCGGTGAAAGCTGCAGCGACTTCTGCACGACGTGCGTTTCCTTCGGGAGAGCTCGCACCGCTCAACACGATCATCAGGGGTGAGATCTTGGGCAAGCTGCTCGTGTCCGAGTGCTCCTCTTCGATCGGCGGTACCATCCCGCTTGACTGACCTCCGCTCCGCCGCCAGTCACCACGGAACAATGATCGCACTTCGATTCCTGCTGCTGGCTGCGTGCGCCCTGGCGTCCGCGCCCGGGCTACGCGCGCAAGTCACCACGATCGACAACGTCACCATCGTCGACGTGAGCAACGGTCGTCTGCATCCGCGCCGGTCGATCGTGATCGAGGGACGACGTATCATCCGCATCGAGGGGGCCACGGCTGCAACGCGCGCGCGCGCGACGCTCGAAGGTACCGGCATGTTCGTCATTCCGGGCCTCTGGGACATGCACGTGCACGCCTATTTCACGAACGACACCGCGCGCTTTCGTGGCACGAACGAGGTGATGCTGCCGCTCTTCATCGCCAACGGCGTGACCGGCGTGCGCGACCTCGGCAGCAATCTCGAGGCGACGCTCGCGGCGCGGGACAGCATCGCCGCGCATCAGCTGATCGGCCCGCGCATGCTCGTCTCGGGGCCGATGATCGACGGCCCGACCAGTCGTTATGCGGCCGCGATCAAGGTGGCGACCCCCGACGAGGCACGGGAAGCCGTCCGCATGCTCAAGACGCACGGTGTGGACCTGATCAAGACGCAGACGCTCATTCCGCGAGCTGCATACTTTGCTCTGGCCGACGAAGCCACGCGCCTTGGCATTGGAGGCGATCACGGCGAAGCAGCGCAGCTTCGAGCACCTGATCGGCGTCAGCGACACCAATACCACGTTGATCGCCGCGCTCGCGAAGCATCGGGTCTGGCAGTGTCCCACGGTCATCAACAGCGTTGGCACCGCAGCGGACTTCACCAGCGACCCGGACCTGATATTCTGGCTCAGGCCATCCGTGGAAGGATGGCGACGCACAGCGCTGGAGCGCCTTTCGGCCAATGACTCCGTCACGCAGGCGTCGCAGGCGCGTGCTCGGCGCCGGCTGGCGCAGATTCGCAGCATGCACGCCCGGAAGATTCCATTCCTCGCCGGCACCGACGCCCCCGCCGGATACGACCTTGTGCCGGGCGCCAGCCTCCACCGCGAGCTGCAACTGTTCGTACGCGCGGGGCTGACACCGCTCGAGGCGCTGCAGACGGCGACGCTGAATCCCGCGACGTTCTTCGGCAGGACCGCGGATTGGGGGACGGTCGCGGCAGGAAAGAGCGCGGACCTCGTCGTGCTCGCGCGCAATCCGCTCGTCGACATCGCCAATACGCGCAGCGTGGTGGCCGTGGTCGCGGACGGGCGATTCTTCTCGTCGCGAGCGCTGGACAGTTTGCGGCTGCGGATCATGGAGGTGGCGGGGAAGTGATGGGAGGTGGTCGATGCGCACGCCGCGAGCTAACGCTCCCCCGCCCTTAGTGCATCATTAACGGATTCGTCCGCCCATTCTCGCGAAACGCGAACCGCAGCAGCCGCGCGTAGAGCGATGTCCGGCGATACTCCGCACGTTCGAGCCGCCGCGCCGCACCAGCCGATAGCCCCAGCTCGCCCCAACCTCCGTGATCACCCCCCGTAGATACGGCGCATCGCTCGGGATGTCGGGCGTCGTCGCGTCGGCACGGCAATGGGCCGGGGGGCTGCGGGGAGGGCTGCGGGAGGGCCGCGGGGTCAGAGCTGTGCTCTGACCCCCGTCCTGAGCGCCGCAGGGTCGGAGCTGTGCTCTGAACCCAGCTCTGACCCCCGCTCTGCCCCCCGCTCTGACCCCAGTCCTGACGCATACGAGAGTGCTTGAACGTTGAGCAGTTCCTGTCGCTTGACGACGCCCGCGCCAAGCTGACGTTCCCCCGAAAGGTAGGCAGGTCGAAAGTAGAGGCGTAGCTTCGAGTCGACGCCCTCCACCCCCTCGGAGGCACGACGATGAAACGGTCGAAGTATTCGGAAGAGCAGATCACCTACGCCATCCGCCAGGCGGAGAGCGGGACGCCGGTGGGCGATGTCTGCCGGCAGTTGGGGATCAGCGAGGCGACCTTCTACGTGTGGAGAAAGAAGTTCGCGCATTTGGGCGTGAGCGAGCTGCGCCGGCTGCGGCAGCTCGAGGAGGAGAATGCGCGGCTCAAGGGCCTCTTCGCCGACATCACGCTCGACAAGCACATCCTGCAGGAGACCATCCGAAAAAACCGGTGAAGCCAGCCAAGCGGCGGGCGCGCGCGCAGTGGATCCAGGAGACGTTTCACGTGTCCGTGGTGCGCGCCTGTCGACTGGCTGGCTTCTCACGAGCGGCCTGGTACCGGCGCAGTCGCGCGAAGGATCAGGAACCACTCCGGCTCCGGCTGCGCGACCTGGCGAAGGCGCGTCCGCGCTTCGGCTATCTGCGCCTCCACGTGCTGCTCCGCCGGGAGGGCTGGCTGGTCAACAAAAAGCGGGTGCGGCGGATGTATCGCCTGGAAGGGCTGCAACTGCGCAACCGGGTGCGGCGACGGAAGCACATGGCGCTCCACCGAGGGACAGCCCCGCCGCCGACGGCGCAAGCACAGCGCTGGAGCACGGATTTCGTCCACGATCAGTTGCTCGATGGCCGACCGTTTCGCGTGTTGACTCTGATCGATCAGTGGAATAGTGAGAGTGTGTTGCTGGAGCCCGCCTCTGGCTTCCGAGGCGCGCGGGTGGCCGAGCTGCTCGACGAGGCCATTGCGCGCGTGGGACGCCCCGTCTCGATCACGTGCGACCACGGCACGGAGTTCACGTCCCGCGCGCTCGAAGCGTGGGCGTACGAACGGGGCGTCCAGCTCGACTTCACCCGACCCGGTAAGCCCACGGACAACGGGCACATCGAGTCCTTCAACGGCCGACTGCGAGACGAATGCTTGAACGTGCAGCAGTTCCTGTCGCTTGACGACGCCCGCGCCAAACTCGCAGCTTGGCAGCGGGACTACAACGAACACCGCCCCCACAGCGCCCTGGGACACCTGACCCCCCGGGAGTTTACGCAGAAGCGTCAGGACGATGAGGAGCGTTCGCTCGCGGCTACTCCAGCTTAGACCTGTCTCCAAACGGGACCAACGTCAAAGTCCTGCGGAGTCTACGCTCAAACTGTCTGCCTGACGGGAAAGCTTATGTGCTCAGTAACGTCTGCTTCTCCTGCGAGCGATAGAATAAAGTGCGAGCGAAGCGAGCTGCCAGAATCGCTCGTCGGCAGCAAGTTGGTTATTCCGCTGCGCGCAGATTCCAGCGACCGATTGTGCTCAGGAAAGAGCGATGAGAGCTGGCCAAAGTTAGGAACTACTCGTCGGCTTCATCCTCGTCTCCTTCGTCCGGCAGACCCTCGAAATGCGCGAAGCGACGCTTCGCCAACGACTGAAGTCGTGCGCTTTGGACAAGAAGTACGCGGCGCAACCCAGGAGCCACCTTGCGTTCGCTGATGATCTGCGCCAACCGAGCGAGGGTTGCTGCTCTACGAGCGAGGCGAACGTCAGGATGGCTGCGCAGCGAAATGACGCTATCGCTGACGATGCGACCACGAAATGGCTTCGGGACAGTCGCCTTCCTTGCGGCCGCTGGGACTTTCTCGTTCAGTACAGCGCCGAACTCAGAATCCTCGAGAACCCTTATGTAGACGGTTGCCTCAAGGCGATCAAGCAGCTCCTTCACTTCGGGATCATTCTTCTTCTTGCCTTCTAGTTCAGGCAGCGGATACAGCTCGACCTCATACACCTCGAACGGATCCAGTACGCTCATCGCAACTGCGTCTGTCCGCTGATTCGTCAGATGTCTTCCTACGCGGCCGCTGAGTTTTTCTCTCGTCTGACCGACGTAAATCGGTTCGCTATCGTAGTCGTAGAACACGTAAACGCCGAACGTGTATGACCCCAACCGGACGGTCCTGCCGGTGATCGGATTCTTGACCTTCTGGTCAAGAAACGATTTGAGAGCCTTACGAAGTTCAGCGGTGTCCAGCGGAGGCTGTGAAACGCTGTCGCTTATCGGAGCGCTGTTCTGCACAGGCTGCTTGCTCTTGCTTCCCATCTCAGTCCGCCGTCATGAGCGAGCCAGCCAGCAACGGCTTGAAGAGCGTGCGGCCCAAGTGTCGTACTACTGGAACCGCGACTCCGTCCCCCGCCAAGTGATACGCCGCATTGTAGTTGCTAGGAAGCTTGTACCTTTCCGGGAGACCCATCAAACGAGCGGCCGCCCGCGGCGACAGAAGTCGACTGCGAATCGACTTGCCTTCGATAATGAGCACCGTCTGCCTGCTCGAGCCACCTCCGGGCGTGCGAAGGCATCCTGCGATGCCATCGAACCGCACTTCAGCGCGCTGGACCTTCTGCCCGGCGGGTGATAGTCGCGTCCGGCGATAGATTGTGCCGACCTGCATTCTTCCCGACTTGACCGCGTCATTGACCTTCGATGCATTCAAAGGTGACATCATGTCCAGAAGTTGAGCGGTCTTCTCTGCAGAGTTCCACACTACACCGCTTGGGTATTCCTCGATGATCGCCGAAAGACTTTTGCGGGTGGAACGAGGAAGCGGAACCTTCCACCAAATCCAATTCTCTTTCAGGCCGGTAGGTAGTGACTCGAACGCGTCAATCACTGCTTGAGAGTGCCAAGCGTTCACTGGAACACTCGATCTCAGGCTCTCGGGGAAGGCGACCTTCGCTTGGACTCCAACGATGAACAGCCTTGGCCGAGACTGTGGCACAAAATGCACTGCGTCGATAACGAGCGCACCAACTCTATATCCTTCGCTTACAAGCGCTCCAACGATAGCTGAAAAGTCACGCCCTTTATTCGAGGTGAGCGTTCCATAGACGTTTTCAAGCGCGATGATGCTGGGCTCTCGGTCCTGCGTCCGCAGTTCGGAGATGATGCGCCAGAAAGACCAGAAGGTCCCGGAGCGTCCGCCCTTGAGACCTGCGCCGTTGCCCGCGAGCGAAAGATCTTGACACGGAAATGAGGCCCAAGCCAGATCCGCTCGCTCCGAGATGTCGTCCGCACTAACGGTTCCTACGTCACGGAGCGTTAGCTCGTGAGCGGGGGCGAAGTTCGCCCGGTATGACGCTGCCTTTATTGGATCTATATCGTTTGCCAGCAAGCACTTCCACTCAGAACCAAGCCCGAGACGCGCCATCCCGGCACCGGCGAAGAACTCAAGGAAATTGAACGAAGGCTCTGCCATCAGAATGCGCGGTGGGCTGGAAGGAGACAGGAAAGTTCGCTAGCCGAATATAGGCCGAAGCGCGTGGACCCGGAATCATTTTGTTTCCGACGGTACCATTCTGTTGCGAGAGAGAGAAAGCGAAAGGTCAGGGAGCGACGGCGAGTGTCGAATCCTTCGCGAAAGCAAAGAGCTCTCCCTCACCCACCACATGCCGACGATAGAAATCCTCCGCGCGAAGAATCCGTACTGGTTCCCAAGGGTTCTTCTCCGGAAAGAAGGGCGGCCATGCGACCTCGGCGTCCCTCCCCAAACTAGGTCCAGCTTCAAGGTCAGGATCGGGCTCGGAGCGACCGTGGGTGAAAGTCGCCTGCCTTCTTGAATTCGGACGGAGGTTGCTGTCGCAAGCTGCTGTGTGGCCGATGGTTGTTGTAGTCCTCCTGCCACGCGGTAAGTACCGCTTGGGCCTATGCCAGATCACCAAACCAATTCATCGAGAGACACTCTCGTCTGGTGAGCCGTTGAACGCTTTGCAGGCGCAGTTTTCGAAGGGCTGCCCCAGTCGAGAGAAGTCCAGCCCGACCTGGTTCCAGTAGGCCCAGTGATCCGGGGCAGTGGAGGTAAACTCCGTCCCGTTGTCGCATTGCACGACCGCCGGTAATCCACCACGCGGTGCGCCCGCCGTGAATAGGAATGCCGCCACGTCGCTGACCTTGAAGCCGACCGCCGCGCGCAACGCGACACACTCACGCGTGCACTCGTCGACGGGCGCGAAGACCCGGATGGCGCGCCCGTTCTGCAGCACGTCGTGCATGAAGTCCATCGCCCAGCGCTCGTTCGGTTGCGTCGGCATCGTGCGTGGCGCACGGAGCGTCGCCGGCTTCCGTCGGCGGCGGTGCCGCGGCTTCAGCTGCACGTCTTCCTCGACGTAGAGCCGATGCACCCGCTTGTAGTTGATCACGATGCCGTCGCGGTGCAGCGGCGTATGCAGCCGCCGCGAGCCGAAGGTCAGGCGCGTCACGGCCAGCTCGTGGAGCCGCCGCCGGAGCGCCGTGGCGGGGTCGCGCCGTGGTTGATACCGCACGGCCGTCCGCTCGACGTCCAGCGCCCGGCAGGCGCGGCGCTGGCTCACCCGATATGCCGTTTGCGCCCACGCCACGGCCGCCCGTCGCAGGCGTGGGCTCACCATTTTTCTCCGAGCGCGTCCTTCAGGATCGTCTTGTCGAGCACCAAGTCCGCCACGACCTGCCGGAGTTTACGGGTTTCCTCGCGTCGCGCGCGAAGCTCCCGCAATTCGCCGACGTCCAAGCCCGCGTACTGCTTGCGCTACCGATAGAACGTCGCCTCGGTGAGTCCAAGCTTCCGACAGATCTCGCCGACGACCGTGCTGCCCTCAGCCTGGCGCGACGCCTGCAGGATTTGCTCCCGGCTAAATCGACTCGTCTTCATCAGACCTCCTGCCCGGCCTCAGCGGGGGGTGCGTCACGATTGCTCCGCGGCCCATGCGAGAGTCAAGCTGGACCTGTTTTCGGGGAATGGTGCCCCTGCACCGGATACGACTCCCGCACCACCCCCGTAATCCAAATACTCACCTCCTGCCCAACCGCAAGCGCCGCCGCATCAACCCGCTCCCCACTCCGCCGCAGAATGGCAGCTTCGCTCACGCCGAAGTACGCCTTCGATTCCCGAAACTGCGGCCCCGGCGTCTCCTCGAGCCGATAGCCCCAGCTCGCCCCAACCCCCGTGATAACCCCCCGCGCATACGGCGCCTCGCTCGGAATGCCGGGCGTGGTGGCGTCGGCGTGGCAACCGACAGCCAGCAGGCTGGCGATAACGAAGACGTGCCGAAGCGCAAACAGAACCGACGAACGAACGCGTGCTCGCATGGCAGACCTCCGCCGGGACGGCATAGCTCCGAGCTCAGTGCCCGGACGCCGGATCCGATAACCTCCTCCACCCCTGTCGCCCCTACGACGACCTCGGCCCCCCAACCTAGCAGCCCGCTCCGACACCCCTCCCCCGGTAGCGCGATCCCCCACCCGACGCAATGTTCCCCGCGCCCCCCCGTCCGCCACGGAACCGGGCACCCTCCCGAGCACCCCGACCGACGATGCGCTACGCCCCCTCCCCCGGTACCCTCGCCGCCGCCACCCTGCTCGCGGTCGCCACCCCCGGGCTGCCGAGGCCCGCGCTCGCGCAGACGCCTACTACGCCGGCGGCACGTCCGGCAAGCCGAGTCCCCCTCCCCCTCGAAGCCGCCCGCCACCTTCGCTACACCGCGACAAAAGGCTCCTGGATGTCAGTAGACGTCTCCCCCGACGGCCAACGCATCGCGCTCGACCTGCTCGGCGACCTCTACACCATCCCCATGGCCGGCGGTTCGGCCACCCGCCTCACCAGCGGCATGGCCCACGACGCCCAACCCCGCTGGAGCCCCGACGGCAAGCGCATCGCCTTCATCAGCGACCGCAGCGGCGGCAACAACGTCTGGGTGATCGGCGCCGACGGGCGCGATACGCTGCAGCTGTCCAAGACGACAGACGACATGTTCGTCTCGCCGGAGTGGACGCCGGACGGGAAGTACGTCGCGGTCACGCGCTCGGTGACCGGGGCGCCCAAGATCTTTCTCTATCACGTGGACGGGGGCGCCGGGATCCAGGTGATTCGCGAGCCCGCGCCGCAATCGGCGCTCGGCGCGGCCTTCACCCCCGACGGGCGCTACCTCTGGTACGCTACTCGGCAGGGGGTCTTCTCCTACAACCAGATCTTCCCGTCGTACCAGCTGGCCGCGTACGACCGGGAGCTGGGCACGACGACGACGATGACGGCGCGCTACGGCGCGGCATTCCGCCCGGCGATCTCGCCGGACGGGAAGTGGCTGACGTACGGCTCGCGCTACGAGGAGAAGACGGGGCTGCGGCTGCGCGACCTGACGACGGGCGAGGAGCGCTGGCTGGCCTATCCGATCCAGCGCGACAATCAGGAAGTGATGCTGGAGATCGACGCCCTGCCGGGCTACGACTTCACCCCGACAGCAAGGTGGTGGTGATCAGCTACGGCGGCGAGATCTGGCGCGTCCCGGTGGACGGGAGCGTCCCGGCCAAGATCCCAGGGCGAGTATCACCCGACCTGGTCGCCCGACGGCGCGTGGGTGGCGTACGTCACGTGGGGCAACGACGGTGGACACATCTATAAGATGCGCGCCGACGGACGTGGGCAGCCGGTGCGCCTCACGCGCGAGGCGGCGACCTACTACGCGACGCAGTGGTCGCCGGATGGAACGCGCATCGTGGCGATGCAGGCCGATGCCCGCGAACTGCGCGAGGCACTCCAGCGCTTCGGCGGTGGGCAGTCGGCGCGCTTTATCTGGGTCCCGGCCGAGGGAGGAGCAACGACGTACATCCGGGCCGCGGGCGGACTCGCGGACCCGCACTTCACGGCCGACCCGGCACGCCTGTTCGCCTACAACGGTCAGCAGGGACTGGTCTCGTTCCGCATGGACGGGACCGACCTGCGGCAGCACGTGCGGGTGACGGGGCAGGGACAGCCCGGCGGCGGCACGCCGCCTAACGCCGGCACGGTGCGCATGGCGCCCACGGGCGACCAGGCGCTGGCGCAGGTGGGGTCAGACTTACGTGGTAACGGTACCGATGATCGGCGGGCGGGTCCCGGTGATCTCGGTCGCCACCTGACGCGGCGCCGACCCCGGTGCGCCGGCTCTCGGACATCGGTGGCGAGTTCCCGGTCTGGCAGAAGAACGGTCGGGTGGTGCACTGGTCGATCGGCAACGCCCTCGTGACCTACGACCTCGACCGCGCCAAGGCCTTCGACGATTCGGTGCGCACCGCGCGCCGCGCCGCAGATGCAGCACGCGCTGCCGCCCCGGCAGGCGACTCGGCGGCCCGCGCGGCCGGTAGAAACTCGCGTGCGCGTGACGGGTACGCGCGACATCCCGCGCGGCGTGGTGGTGCTGCGCGGAGCGAAGGGGATGACGATGCGCGGCGACGAGGTCGTCGAGGATGCCGATGTCGTGATACGCGACAACCGCATCGTCGCGGTGGGCGCCTGTGGCTCGGTGGAAGTCCGCAAGGAGGGCACAGGTGATCGACGTGGCGGGCAAGACGATCGTCCCGGGCTTCGTGGACACTCACTCCCACTTCCGCCATTCGCCCGACATCCACACCGCCCAACCGTGGGCACTGCTCGCCAACCCTCGCCTACGGCGTAACGACGACGCGCGATCCGCAGACCGGCTCGACCGACGTGCTCACCTATGCCGACCGCGCTGACCACCGGCGACCTGGTGGGGCCGCGCATTTCTTCCACGGGGCCTGGGGTGTTCGCTGGTGAGCGCATCCCGTCGTTGGAGAATGCGCGCAACGTGCTCAAGCGTTACAGCGAGTACTACGACACCAAGACCATCAAGATGTACGGGGCCGGCAACCGGCAGGTGCGGCAGTGGATCATGATGGCGGCGCGCGAGCTGCGCCTCATGCCGACGACCGAGGCGGGGCTCGCCTTCCGCACGAACATCACGATGGCGATCGACGGCTGCAGCGGCGTGGAACAGGCCTCCCGATCACCCCGCTCTACGACGACGTGCTCAAGCTGTTTGCCGCATCGGGCACGGTCTCGACGCCGACGCTGCTGGTCACCTACGGCGGGCCGTGGGCCGAGAACTACTACTATACGAAGGAGAACCCGAACAAGGATGCGAGCTGCGGCGCTTCACGCCGGATGACGATCTGGATTCCAAGACGCGGCGGCGCGGGCAGGGGGCGGGGGGCTCACCGGGTCCGGCGGGTGGTTCCTGGATGAGGAGTACAATTTCAAGGAGCACGCCAAGGTCATCCGCGACCTGATCGCCGCCGGTGGCAAGGCGGGGATCGGGAGCCATGGCCAGCTGCAGGGCTGGGCTATCACTGGGAAGGCTGGACGGTGGCATCGGGCGGGTTCACCAACCACGAGGGCTGCGCGTGGCGACGCCCATGGGGGCCGACGCGTTGGGGCTGGCGGGGACCTCGGGTCGCTGGAGCCGGGCAAGCTGGCCGACCCTGTTGGTGCTCGACGCTGATCCGCTGGCGAACATCCGCAATACCAACACCGGTGAGTCGGGTGATGCGGAACAGGCGGCGCTGATGGCAATACGCTGGACGAGACGTGGCCGCGCCAGCGCGCGCTGCCGGCGCAGCCGTGGCAGGCGCGCCGCAGGTCAATGCGGGGGTGCGGGCCGTGCCTGCACAAACAAACAGTCGCCGCAGGGGCCTTGCAGCTCCTGCGGCGACTCTTGCGTCTTACCAGCTCTCCACCTCACAAACTGTCGGCAGCGCTACCTTGCCGCGACAACCGCGCCAGCACTACTGCTGCCGGAGCGCCGCCGGTGACAGCCGTTCGATCGCAGACAAGGTGATGTCGGAATGCATTCGGATGCAGCGCGCCCACGCAAGAAATCGTTGTCCGTTGAGATCGCACGAGACGGGTCGTTCCCAGCGCCGGCCGAAGTTGAAGAGTGCGAAGTACATCACCCCTTCGCCTCGACCGGAGTCACGCCGTCGAGGAGTACTGCCCTCATGGAACATGCGCTGAACCTCGCCACCCGCGCTCCCTCTTTTGACAGGAGACCTCATGAGCACCACCGCGGCCCGTCGCTGCGGACCGGAGAAGGATGGCCGAGG
>JADJAD010000004.1 GCA_016704465.1 Gemmatimonadota bacterium
CGCGCTTGCGGCCGCGCACGATCAGGCGCTGCGACGGCTTCTTCATGTTGCGCGTCTTCACGCCTTCCTTCTTGCCCCACGGGCTCACCACGTTGCGCCCGCCGCGCGTACGCCCGCCGTGCGGATGGTCGACCGGGTTCATCACCTCGCCGCGCACCTTGGGACGCCGTCCCTTCCAGCGCGACTTGCCGGCCTTGCCCCACGACTGCAACTCATGCTCCGAGTTGCCGACTTCCCCGATCGTTGCGAGACAGCGCTGGTGCATCCGGCGCATCTCGGTCGATCCGAGGCGGAGCGTGACATAGTCCCCTTCCTTCGCCACCACCTCGCCCGACATCCCGGCCGAGCGTGCAATCTGGCCGCCCTTGCCCGGAATCAGCTCGATGTTGTGGACCGACGTCCCCAGCGGGACCTCGCCCAGCGGCAACGCATTGCCGGTCCGTACGTCCGACCCGGGACCCGACACCACGCTGTCGCCAACCCCCAGCCCCTTCGGGTGCAGGATGTAGCGCTTCTCCCCATCCGCGTACTGCACCAGCGCAATGCGCGCCGAGCGGTTCGGGTCATATTCGATCGTCTGCACGACCGCCACGTCTCCAAAGCGATTGCGCTTGAAGTCGATGACGCGGTACTGGCGCTTGTGCCCGCCGCCACGACGACGCATCGAGATGTGCCCGTGGTTGTCGCGACCGCCCGACTTCTTGAGCGGTTCGACGAGCGACTTCTCGGGGGTGCTGCGCGTGATCTCGGCAAAATCCGAGATCGAGCGGAAGCGCGTCCCCTTCGTGACCGGCTTGAATTGACGGATGCCCATGCTCGCTTAGCCCTCGAAGATGTCGATCTTGTCGCCGTCCTGCAGCGTCACGATCGCCTTTTTCCACATCGGCCGAAGGCCCGACGTCTTCCCCATGCTCCGGCGCGGCTTGCCACGCATGTTCATGGTCCAGACTCCAGTCACCTTCACGCCGAACAAACGTTCAATTGCCTGCCTGATCGCCGGTTTCGTCGCATCGTTCGCGACCTCGAAAACGTACTCCCCGCGCGCCTGGTAGGCCGCCGACGTCTTCTCGGTCACTACGGGACGCACGACGGTGCGGTGCAGCGTCGCCATCGCTTACTCTCCCTTCTTCTTTGCCGACTTCTTCGCCGCCGGCTTCTTGTCGGTGGTCGCCGCAGCCTCAGGCGCGGCCTTCTGCTTCGCCGCTGCCTTCGCCTTGGGGGCGCTCTTCGGCGCCGCAGTCTTCGCCGCAGCCGCCTTCTTCTTCGCCGGCGCCGCGTCCTTCTCCGCCACCGGGGCCAACGTGTGGCCGATGGCCGTCCCCTCGATCAACACCACGTCCGACCACAGCACGTGATAGGCCGAGGCGTCGCTGTACGGCAGCACGTGCACGTTGGGCAGGTTGCGCCCGCTCATGTGCACCGGCTGCTTCACGCCGTCCGTCAGGATCAGCACCTTCTGCTCGCCGACGCCGAGGCGCTCGACCAGCGCCTTGATCGCCTTCGTGCGCGGCTCCGTGTAGTTGAAGGCGTCGATGATCATGATCGCCCCCTCGGTCGCCCGCGCGTTGAACGCGCTGCGGCGCGCCAGCGCCTTCACCTTGCGCGGCACATCCTCGGAGTAGTTCCGGTCGCCATGCGGACCGAACACGGTGCCGCCGCCCGGCCAGTTCGGGGCGCGGGTCGACCCCTGACGGGCCCGGCCGGTCCCCTTCTGCTTCCAGGGCTTCTGGTTGCCGCCCACCACGAGGCCGCGCGTCTTGGTCGACGCGGTCCCCTGCCGCTGGTTGGCCAGGTACGCCTTCACGACCTGGTGCATCACCGGCATGTTGATCGTCCCGTCGAACACGTCGACCGGGAGGGACACGCGCTCACGCGCCGTGCCTAACGCGGTATACGCCGCGGCGTCGAACGTCGTCGTTTCTTCGGACATGTCAGCCATGGCTTATCCCTGCTTGCGCACGAGCACCATGCCGTTGGTCGGCCCGGCGATTGCGCCTCGGATGTAGATCAGGTGGCGCTCGGTGTCGATCTTCTCGACCCGCAGGTTGCTCACCGTATGACGATCGGTCCCGTACTGGCCCGGCATCTTCTTGCCCTTGATGACGCGCGACGGATCCGTCCCGGGCCCGATGGAGCCGGGCTTGCGGTGCTTCGTGTTGCCGTGTGTGTTGGGGCCGCCGTGGAAGCCATGGCGCTTGACCACGCCCTGGAAGCCACGCCCCTTGGTCGTCCCCGTCACCTTGACGTACTCGCCAACGGTGAAGATCGACGCGTCGATCATGTCCCCGGCCTTGTAGCTGGGGACGTCGGTCCCCTTCGGTGCATCGTCCAGCCGGAAGGCGCGCAGCATGCGCGGCGGCGCCGAGAGCCCCGCCTTCGCCGCATGGCCCACCTCGGCCTTGCTGGCACGGCGACCACGCGGATCCCGCTCGCCCTTCTTCGACTCGCGACGCACCCGCTGTGCCCCGTATCCGAGCTGCACAGCGCGATAACCCGCCTTGTCGTATTCGTTCTCCATCACCTGCACCACCGGGTTGGGCTTGGCCTCCACCACGGTGCACGGGATCTGGTGTCCCTGTTCGTTGAAGATCTGGGTCATCCCCAGCTTCTTGCCAATGATGCCTAACATGTCTTCCTCTTCAGAAAGTCGCGGTCCGGACCGCCGGTCGGCGGATGCCGTGCATGACCGTTGGACTGTGCGAGGACACGGAACCGGCGAGCACACCCCTGCCCGTCTTCCCCGTCCCCTCGTCTTCCCTAGTTGACCTTGATCTCCACGTCCACACCGGCCGGAAGGTCCAGCTTGGTGAGCGCGTCGACGGTCTGCGCACGCGAATCGAGGATGTCGATCACGCGCATGTGCGTCTTCAGCTCGAACTGCTCCCGCGACTTCTTGTCCACGTGCGGCGACCGCAGCACAGTCCAGCGACGCGTCTTGGTGGGGAGCGGAATCGGCCCCGACACCTGCGCCCCCGTCTTCTCCGCCGTGCGCACGATGTCTCCCGCGGCCTGGTCGATCACCGCGTGGTCAAATGCCTTCAAGCGAATGCGAATTCTGCCAGCCATATGAGGTCTCTTGGGACGGGAGACGGGAGACGGGGGACGGGAGTGTGCGCCGCGACGCGGTGCACAAGCCACTCGGGGCCAGGAGTCGCGGCGGCCGAAGGCCGCCGCACTCCCGTCTCCCGTCTCCCGTCCCTCGTCCGTAGTTAGGCGAGGATCTTGGTGACGACGCCCGCACCAACCGTGCGGCCGCCCTCACGAATGGCGAAGCGCAGCGACTCGTCCATCGCGATCGGCGTGATCAGCTCGATCGTCATCTGGATGTTGTCGCCCGGCATGACCATCTCGGTCCCGGCCGGCAGCTCGATCGAACCCGTCACGTCGGTCGTGCGGAAGTAGAACTGCGGGCGGTAGCCCTTGAAGAACGGCGTGTGGCGTCCGCCCTCGTCCTTCGTGAGGACGTAGACCTCGGCCTCGAACTTCGTGTGCGGCGTGATCGAGCCCGCCTTCGCGAGCACCATGCCGCGCTCGATGTCGTTCTTGTCGACGCCGCGCAGCAGCAGCCCGACGTTGTCGCCCGCCTGCCCGTCATCCAGCAGCTTGCGGAACGCCTCGACGCCGGTCACGACGGACTTCTTGTCGGAGCCGAAGCCGATGAGCGCCACTTCTTCCTGCACCTTGATGCGGCCGCGCTCGATACGCCCAGTCGCCACCGTGCCACGACCCGTGATCGAGAACACGTCCTCGACCGGCATCAGGAACGGCTTGTCGATCTCGCGCACGGGCTCGACGATGAACGTGTCCAGGGCGTGGTACAGCTCCTTGATCTTCTCCACCCAGACCGGATCGCCCTCGATCGCCTTCGTGGCCGAGCCACGAATGACCGGCGCATCGTCGCCCGGGAAGTTGTACTTCACGAGCAGTTCGCGGACTTCGAGCTCGACGAGGTCGAGCAGCTCGGCGTCCTCGACGAGGTCGCACTTGTTCAGGAAGACGACGATGTTCGGCACGTTCACCTGACGGGCGAGCAGGATGTGCTCGCGCGTCTGCGGCATCGGGCCATCGACCGCCGAGACCACCAGGATCGCGCCATCCATCTGCGCGGCACCCGTGATCATGTTCTTCACGTAGTCGGCGTGCCCGGGGCAGTCGACGTGCGCGTAGTGACGATTGGCGGTCTCGTACTCGACGTGCGAGGTCGCGATCGTGAGGATCTTCGTGGCGTCACGACGGACCCTGCGACTCGGACGCCTTGGCGACCTGGTCGTAGGCGATGTACTTCGTGCCGAATCCCTTCTCGGCCGAGATCTTGGTGAGCGCAGCGGTCGTCGTGGTCTTGCCATGGTCGACGTGACCGATGGTCCCGACGTTCACGTGCGGCTTGCTCCGGTCGAACTTTGCTTTGGCCATTGCAGCGTGTCCTGGTGGTGTGGAGGTACCCTAAACGGGGAGAGTAACACCGGGATTTCCCTCCCGTCTCCCGTCTCCCGTCTCCCGTCTACATCCCCCCGGCGTCCCTGCTTGGGTCGCCGGGGGGTCCTGCGCCTGCTAGCCTGCTCGCCTGCTACTTCGACTTCGTGATGATTTCCTCGGCCTTGCTCTTGGGCACTTCTTCGTAGTGCGAGAACTCCATCGAGTACACGGCGCGTCCCTGGGACATCGACCGCAGCTTCGTGGAGTACCCGAACATTTCCGACAGCGGCACCGTGGACGCGATCACCTGCGCCTCGCCGCGCTGTGTCATCCCGCCGATCTTGCCGCGGCGCGCCGACAGGTCGCCCAGCACGTCGCCCATGTACGCTTCCGGGCAGACGACCTCGACCTTCATCTGCGGCTCGAGGATGCACGGCGACGCCTGCTTGGCCGCTTCCTTGAACGCCATCGAGCCGGCGATCTTGAACGCCATTTCGCTCGAGTCGACGTCGTGGTACGAGCCGTACACCAGCTCGACCTTCACGTCGACCATGGGATAGCCGGCGAGCACGCCGTTCTCCAGCGCCTCCTTGATCCCCTGCTCCACGGGTCCGATGTATTCCCGCGGGATGACACCGCCCACGATCTTGTCCTCGAACACGAAGCCCTGCCCCTGTTCGGCCGGCTCGATGTTGATGACCACGTGGCCGTACTGTCCCTTGCCGCCCGACTGCCGGATGAACTTGCCCTCGATCTTCTCTGCGCGCTTCCGGATCGTCTCGCGATACGCCACCTGCGGGCGACCGACGTTCGCGTCGACCTTGAATTCGCGCATCATGCGGTCGACGATGATCTCGAGGTGCAGCTCGCCCATCCCGGAGATGATCGTCTGGCCCGTCTCCGTGTCGGTGTGCACGCGGAACGTCGGGTCCTCTTCGGCCAGCTTGTTCAGGGCGATGCCCAGCTTGTCCTGATCGGCCTTCGTCTTCGGCTCGATGGCGACGTCGATGACCGGCATCGGGAACTTCATCGCCTCGAGGATGATCGGATTCTCGTCGTCACACAGCGTGTCGCCGGTCCGCGTGTCCTTGAGCCCGATGGCCGCGGCGATGTCACCGCAGCGCACCTCGGGGATCTCCTCGCGCTTGTTGGCGTGCATCTGCAGCAGGCGCCCGACACGCTCACGCTTGTCCTTCGTCGAGTTGTACACGTAGCTGCCGGAAGCCAGCACGCCCGAGTACACGCGGAAGAAGGTCAGCTTCCCGACGAACGGGTCGGTCGCAATCTTGAACGCCAAGGCGGCGAACGGCGCGTCGTCGGTCACGGCACGCGTGTCGAACGTCTCGTCGTGGTGCGGCAGGTGCCCCTGGATCGCCGGGACATCCACCGGCGCCGGCAGGTAATCGATGACGGAATCCAGCAGCGCCTGCACGCCCTTGTTCTTGAACGAGGCGCCGCAGAGGATCGGCGTGAACGTCATCGAGCA
Source organism: Gemmatimonadota bacterium (assembly GCA_016704465.1). Taxonomy (GTDB): domain Bacteria; phylum Gemmatimonadota; class Gemmatimonadetes; order Gemmatimonadales; family Gemmatimonadaceae; genus SCN-70-22. The sequence goes on from JADJAD010000004.1 coordinate 5,903, forward strand.
CGTCGCCTTGCGCACCAGCATCCGAATCTCGTCGACCGAGAGCGTCTCGCCCGCGAGGTAGCGTTCCATCAGCACCTCGTCGTGCTCCACGACCGCCTCGATGAGGTCGTGTCGCGCCTGCTCCACGGCCGCCGTGAACTCGTCGGAGACTTCCCGCACGTCGAACGTCTTGCCTAACGTCTCGTCGTGGAAGATGTACTCCTTGCGCTCGATGATGTCGATGTGCCCGGTGAACAGCTCGCCCGATCCGACCGGCAGCTGGATCGGGTGGGCGTTCTTCGTCAGGCGGTCGCGGATCATCATCACGCACCGATCGAAGTTCGCGCCCACGCGGTCCATCTTGTTCGCGAAGATCATGCGCGGGACCTTGTACCGGTCCGCCTGCCGCCAGACGGTCTCCGTCTGGGGCTCGACCCCGGCCACCGAGTCCAGCAGCGCGACCGCGCCGTCCAGCACGCGCAGCGACCGCTCGACCTCGACCGTGAAGTCGACGTGCCCAGGCGTGTCGATGATGTTGATGCGGTGCTCCGGCCCGTCGCCCTGGTCAAAGCTCTGTCCGTGGCGCCGCCAGAAGCAGGTCGTCGCCGCCGACGTGATCGTGATCCCGCGCTCCTGCTCCTGCTCCATCCAGTCCATGGTGGCCGCGCCATCATGGACCTCACCGATCTTGTAGCTCTTGCCGGTATAGTACAGGATGCGCTCGGTCGTCGTCGTCTTCCCGGCATCGATGTGGGCCATGATGCCGATATTGCGATAGTGGTCGAGCGAAGTCGTGCGAGGCATGGTCTCTTCTAGGTGTTTAGCGGCGTGCGTGTTCGTGCACGTCCGGATCTCTAATCAGCAAAAACGCGGACGGACCTAGACACTCCTTATGGCAGGAGCCGGTATCCATCCGCAGCCGCCGGGTACACCCGCCACTGATGCGCGAGTGGGGACCCATGGCGCGCCAGGCCTGCTCGGCCCGACGTCAAATTGTCCTGCGTCACTTTTCGGGAGCTCGACACCCACGTCAGGGTGTCGCGTCGGCCAGGGAAGCACCCCCGCGAAGCTCGCGGGCCCATAAGTGCCGACGCGCAGCTCGTCGGCGATGTGCCCGAAGGCACGCACCCTTCACTATGCGATGTGCGCCACAATGCGGGAGCACAGCAATTTGACCGTCGGGAAAGCGAAAGTCAATGCACCAGGTAGCTCTCGCGACGCACGAGTTCCGCAATCATCCCAGCAGGGCGCGGGCATAGCGAACCCAGGCGCCCAGTCGCGGCACCTGACGCACCATCCGTCGTACGCCGCCATCGCGCTGCTCCGGACGAACGTTCTCGGGGGCCATGTCGTCCAGCAGCCACGGCCGAGCCGCGCCGTGACCCGCCGCCTTCGGCCGGATCGAGAGCTCCCATAGCCGACGGCGCAGCCACTGCGACGGACAGTGGTCTTCCGACGGAAACATCTCCCGCGCCGCATGCCGCTCACACACGTCGATCCACCGTGGCGACGTCGCACGTTCCAGGCGCGACATGACCTCGGGCGGAAGCATCGCCCCCGCCAGTCGCTCCGCCAGTCGCAGGGTCCAGAAACAGGCCGATTCCGCGCGGTGACGCCGCGCATCGGCCACGAACCGGTCCCAGTCCAGCCCGGCGGTCGACAGGGCGACGACGTCCCGAAACGATCGCCACGCCCCGAACAGCATCATGTGCGACCACATGTAGTGGATGCACGAATGCAGCAGCAGGTGCTCCGGCGACGGGATCCGTGCCGTCCCCGCCCCGATGGTCACTTCCCGGGAGTCTTCCCACAACCGGGCCGCATCGAGCGCGAACGGGCTCCCCTCCACGAAGAGCTCAACATGGAGCTCCAGCCGGACATCCATGCCCCGCGCGTCCAGCAACGGTGGAAAGTGATGGTGACCGCCATATCGCGACCGCGGATACTCGCTCGCGTTCCAGCGCCATCCGATCGATTGGAGCGCCTCGAATGCGTCCTCCGCCCGGTCGCGGTCCACCACGAGGTCCACATCCCCCATCGGGCGATCGGCGAACGAGCCGTACACCGACACCGCCAGCGCCGCCCCCTTGAGCAGGAGCCCGCGCGTGCCGCGCCGCGCGAGCAGGGCCATCGACTCACCGATTCGCTGCTCCAGATAGCTGGCCGTGAAGTCGGAGACCATCGCGGCTCGCTCGAACGCCGCCCGCTGCTGGTCGGTGAGGGCCGGCAGCGCGTGCTCGCGCAGCCGCCGCCAGACTACGCCGGTCGCCCGTTCCCGATCGGCCACCTCGAGGAACGCCGGCCAGCTCACCACATTCGACGCCAGCAATGCGGCGATCTCGGGCTTCATCGACGCCGGCCCCGCCGCCAACAGCAGGAGGCGCGCCTCAGTCGACAGTCGACGCAGGAGTTCCTGATCGCGATGCATGGCAGGACTGCTCAGTACTGCGAGAGGGTGCCGCGACGGCGGGCGTACGCAATCGCCAGCGAGATCGCCAGCACTCCGACCGACATCAGGCAACCGGCGAATGCCGCCAGCATCAGCACGTCGTGCGCCACCTGGCCGAAGCCGCGCTCCTCGAGCACCGCCTGTCGCAGCGCGCGCAGGCCATAGGTCAGCGGCACGAACTCCGACACCGTGTACACCCACGAGGGAATGACGCTCGTGGGCCAGTAGACGCCGCCCAGGAATCCGGACGCGGTGATCACCACCTGCGGAATCGAGAGTGTGGTGCGAAAGGCGATCATCAAGCCGGTGGCCAGTAACGCGACGCCGAAATGCGCCACGGCGAGCAACGACACGATCACGAGTGCTTCCGGCAGGTGGGTCAGGGAGAAGTGGACGCCCAAGACGGCCGCCAGCGCCAGCATCGCGATTCCGCGGAGCATTGTAAAGAGGATCGGATACGTCACCAGCCCCACCAGGATGGTCGCCGTGCCGACCGGCGCTCCCAGTAGCGCCTCGAAGAATCCATTGTTGATGTCCCCCGCCACCTGCGAGGGGAGCGCGTCGACGCACATGACGACAAACGACATCACGGCGAAGCCAACCACCAGGAAGGCGAAGAAGTCGCGCCCCTCGCTCTGGATCGTTGGTCCCATCATGGGTTGCATGGCCCGGGCGACGAAGAAGACCGGAACCACGGTGATCAGCGATCCCACGAGCGACTGCACGAAGCGCAGGCGATAGCTCGTGGCCGTGAGAAAGGATGCACGCCAGAGGGCCGCCAGGGCAGACACGCTCATGGTCGCTCCCTGCTGCGCTGCACCACCTTCTCGATCAGGGCCGCCAACGACACGGGCATGCGCTCGAACGCCGCAACCGGAACCTCGGCGGCCACCAGCGTCGCGAGGAAGGCCGACGCCGCGGCGGGTCCACCCGGCAGCTCCAGCGTCACGGGGTACCACCCGGCCAGGTCGCGCAGCGCAACGGGCGCCGACTCGGCGACATCGTCGGGCTCGGCGGTGAATGACGCGAACAGCGGATGCGTGGGGACCGTGGTCCACACCAGGTATCGGTTGCCAGCCAGGTCCTGGGCGAGGTCGGCGGCCGCTCCAAGCGCCAGTACCTTCCCGCGATCGAGGACGGCGACGCGATCGCACAGGTCGAATGCTTCCTCGGCGCTGTGCGTGGCGATGATGACGGCGCACTGCCGCCGCTCGGAGAGTTCATCGCGCAGGAACCGGCGAAAGGCGCGTGCCGACACCGGATCGAGACTGCGCGTCGGTTCGTCGAGCAGCAGGACCCGCGGCTCGGCCAGCAGGGCGCGCGCAATGAGCAGGCGCTGCATCATGCCCGAGGAGAACTGACCCACCAGCTTCTGCGCCGTGTCGCGCAGGTCGACGACGCCGAGCACTCCGTCGACGCGCGCGGCGATCTCGTTCGCCGGCACGTTCCACAGGCGGGCAAAGAGCTCGAGGTTCGCTCGCGCCGTCAGGCGCCAGTACAGGCTGCGTTCACTGGCGATGACCGGCACCACGAGGGAGCGCACCTGTCGCGACTCGGCGACGATGTCGGTCCCCTCGACCTCCGCCGAGCCGTCGTCCGGGGTGATGAAGGTCGCCAGCATCTTGAGCAGCGTCGTCTTGCCAGCGCCATTGGGACCGAGCAGGCCGAAGAACTCGCCTCGCCTGACCTCGAAGCTGACGTTGTCGACGCTGGTGACCCACCGTGCGGCCATGGGCGCGCGCAGCACCTCTCCCCACGCGCGTCGGACCTGAAAGCGCTTGGAGAGGTTGCGCACCCGAACACTGACGTCGGACGATCCGCGCGCCATCACGGGCGTTTCGATGGTCCGTTCGCCGTGGCCAGCAATTGGAAGCTCCGCACATGCGCGTGGGAGTCGCCGACGATTTCTCCCGAGTACTCCACCCATGCGTGGGCGGCGATGCGTGCATCGTCCGGTCGAACGCCGATGCGTACGATGGCCCCGTCGATTCCCTCGCGCTCGAGCATGGTGGAGATCGCCAGCGAGCGCGCCAGGCACTTGGGGCGAGTGATCCCGTACAGCGCCGCCCGCCGCACGGCGTTGCCGATCTCTCGTGCCCGCGGCAGGGCGGCAGGGTCAGCCTGCGCGGTGGTTCCGCCCCCTGCGCGCCATTCCGCGAGGAGCGCGCCGGTCGGGCGGCGCTTCATGCTCCATTCGGCACGCCACAGTGCCCACTGTGCCACCAGCAGATCACGCCACTCGCGCCGAGAGACCGAGAGGAGCTTACGGGCGGCGTGCATCGGAGGCGACGTCCTCCGGGCGGCGTGCGATCACCAGTCCGTTTGAGAGCAGTTGCTCCAGAAACTTCGTCGCGTCGGCCCGGATGACATCCACGCTGACGTCGGAGTATTCCCCTCGGAGCGTATCGATGAGCTCGCCGAACGATTCCGTGAGCGGCGGCAGGAGTTCCCAGATTCGCGCGCCCACGAGATTCACCCCGAAATAGACTTCGCTCTCCGTCGAGAAGAGGACGCCGCCTTCGGGGAGCGCCCGAAAGATGGCGGACTCTGCTGGTCGGGGAAGAATACAGTTGTTGCTCCGCACCGCGTCGCCTCCGGGGACTCACGCACATGTCGGAATGTCGACCGACAAACCGGACAATTGGTCACATCACGTATCGCTGTCGAAGGACCCGGTCTCGCCACGAGAGACCCATGCACTGGCGACATGTTGGTCCCCCACCACGCCTCCGTCGACACGACGTGCCGATGCAGAATCGGTGCCCCGCCGTTCCCTTCGTCGACGGGAGCGAGCCGGTCCGAACCGGTGGGAATTGTCTGGACAATCTGCGCGGAAGCGCCCGTGCTGTGCAATGGGTCCACACCCGGTGCCTCCCCGACGCAACAACGGGTGGCCGATTGGCCACCCGCTGCAACACCCTCTGGAAGAAACGTCCTACCAGCGATAGTGGGCAAAGGCCTTGTTCGCCTCGGCCATGCGATGCGTGTCTTCCTTCTTCTTGACCGCGTTCCCCTCGCCCTTGGAGGCGGAGATCACCTCGGCGGAGAGCTTCTCGGCCATCGATTTCTCGTTGCGGTCGCGCGAGTAGTTGATGAGCCAGCGCATTGCCAGCGCCGTGCGCCGCTCGGGACGGACCTCGACGGGGACCTGGTACGTGGCACCACCGACGCGGCGCGACTTGACCTCGATGACCGGCTTGAGGTTGGCCAGCGCCTGCTTGAAGACGTTGACCCCCGGCTGGCTGGTCTTCGACTCGACGATGTCCATGGCGCCGTAGAACAGTCGCTCGGCGGTAGACTTCTTTCCCTGGTACATCAGGGAGTTGATGAACTTGGAGACAGTCTGGCTGTCGTAGCGCGCATCCGCGAGAATGGGACGCTTGACCGATTTCTTGCGGCGGCTCACTTCTTCTTACCTCCAGCAGGGGCGGCGCCCGCCTTGGGCTTCTTGGTGCCGTACTTGGAACGGCTGCGATTGCGCCCATTCACCCCCGCGGCGTCGAGCGTGCCGCGCACGATGTGGTAACGCACGCCGGGAAGATCCTTCACACGGCCACCACGCACGAGCACGATCGAGTGCTCCTGCAGGTTGTGCCCTTCTCCCGGGATGTAGGCGATGATCTCGATCTGGTTTGTCAGACGGACCTTCGCCACCTTCCGCAGCGCGGAGTTCGGCTTCTTCGGCGTCGTGGTGTACACGCGGGTGCACACACCGCGGCGGAACGGGTTCGCCTTGAGGGCTGGCGACTTTTCCTTCTTGAGCACGTCCTTGCGCGCACGCCGGACGAGCTGATTGATCGTGGGCATCCAGTACCAGTTCGCGGATCGACATCTACGTGGATCGCCCATCGTGGGCGGCACGGAACAGAATGGTGAAGGTAGAGGGGGCGGTCGCGCGAAGCAAGGTGGGAGGGAAAGGAGACGGGAGACGGGAGACGGGAGACGGGGGGGACTACCAGTCCCCGGTCGCGGCGAGGACGGGGAGGGCGTCCCTGGCGCGCACCCCTGCGGCGAAGGCGCCGAGGAGGTGCGCGATGCTGTTCGCGTAGTACGAAACCAGGGGGCGTCCGCGGGAGAGGATCAGGAAGCCGTCGCCTTGCCGGGCGATGATCTTTCGCATCCGCAGCATCCGGTACGCCCGCTCGAAGACCTCGCCGATGTCCTGATCGGCGCGCAGCAGGCGGCCGTTCACCTCCGGGAGCACGCCTCGCAGTTCCTCCATGCGGGCAAGGAGTTGGTCCCGGGCGATGAAGTCCGCCGGAAACGTCTGGATGGCGGCGCACGCCAGGCTGACCGGTGTCACCGGGACGAGCGCGCCGATCCGCACCATCATGTCATCACAGAACCGCTGGACGTGCCCCAGTCGTTCGCTTCTCGGCAGCGCGAAGAGCGAGACGTCCTGCTGGTCGAGCGCGTCGATCCAGGCCGCGACCGAGACCGGCTGGCCGACCACGACGGCCGCGCGCCCGTATCGCTGCCATCGCCGAGTCACGATGCGCACGACGTTCCACCCGGCATAGCGCGCGACCTCGCCAAGCTGCACCAACCGCCCGGGGGGGGCGCCCCCGTTCCGCGCGCTCAGCTCGCGCAGCAGGGAGCGATCCTCGAGGACGCGGTCGTAGTTGATCGCCACCGGCATCACGAACATGCGGGGACGCAGCGCCGGGTCGCGCGCCACGCCTAACGCGTAATCGAGCAGGCCGATCTTCGCTGGCTGCAGCGTCCCGTCACGCGTGAGCCCGCCCTCGGGAAAGATCCCCTGCGTCACCCCGTTGCGCGTGATCAGCTGCACGTAGCGCTCGAGCACGACGTGATAGAGGGGCTCCCGATAGCGTCGTCGCACGAAGTACGACCCAAACGTCTTGAAGATGGTCTCGAGCGGAAAGGTGCGCGCCCACTCGCCGACCGCGTACGAGATGGAGACATCACCAGCCAGCGCGTAGGCCACCAGGACGTAGTCGGCGTTGGAGCGGTGGTTCATCAGGTAGAGGATGATCGAGTCCCGCGGCAGGCCGCGGAACGGGTCCGGGCGCTCGCTGTCTACGCTGACCCTGTAGAAGAACTGCAGGACCGCCCGGCTCACCACGTAACCCAGCCGGTAGTACGCGAGGATGTTGAAGAAGGGGACGATTTCGTCCAGGTAGCGCCGCACCCGCGCCCACGCCACAGCCCCTGATTCCCCCTGCGCCTGCGCGTGCGTGCGCACCGCCTCGCTGATCGCATTGTCGGCCAGGAGCGCCGTGATGATCGCGTGCTTCTTCGTCAGCTTGTAGCGATCCACGCGCGTCCGAAAGCGCAGCACGGCGCGGGTGGCCGCCCGATCGAGGATCGCACGACCCAGCACCCAGGCAAGGAACAGGACGGCCAGCAGGGCCAGCACGATGCCTACGGCTCGATGGCTCACCCGTCCAACTTCCCGGCGCCGGCGGTTGGCGTCAAGGAAGGGAACGGGCGCCACTGGGGTCCCTAACGACGACGCCCGGGCACATGGCCCGGGCGTCGTGTCGTGCAGGGTGCGGCGCGCGGCGGCGCCTGGCGACGGTTATGCGTCGTCGGTGCCGCCGAAGCTGAACGTGCTGTCGGCGAAGCTCGTCGAGAAGACGCCGGGAAGCGCCTCGTCAGTCATCGGTAGTGCGGGCGACGGCTCGGGCAGCTCCGTCCCCTCGATTTCCACGTCGTTGTACCGGTACTGCCCGGTCCCGGCGGGAATGAGGTGTCCGATGATGATGTTCTCCTTGAGCCCCATCAGGTCGTCCCGGGCACCGCGGATCGCGGCATCCGTGAGGACGCGGGTGGTCTCCTGGAACGATGCGGCCGAGATGAACGACTGCGTCGTCAGCGACGCCTTCGTGATCCCCAGCAGCAACGGTTCGGCCGTCGCCGGCTTCTCCTTCCGCTTCTTCGCGCGATCGTTCTGCTCGCGGAAGACCTGCTTGTCCACGTGCTCGCCTTCGAGGAACTCCGTATCGCCCGGATCGACGATGCGGACCTTCTGCAGCATCTGCTTGACGATCACGCCGATGTGCTTGTCCGAGATCTTCACGCCCTGCAGGCGATAGACCTCCTGCACCTCGTTGAGCAGGTACTCCTGCACCGCACGCGGCCCCTTGATGCGCAGGATGTCGTGCGGATTGACCGGCCCTTCCGTCAGGCGGTCACCGGCGCGCACGCGGTCGCCCTCGTGCACGCGCAAGTGCTTGCCGGCGGGGACCTCGTACAGCTGCGACTCGGCCCCTTCGTCGGTCACCCACTGCCCTCCCTCCATGCGGGTCGGCGTGACGAACACCTCGCGCTTGCCGCGCTTGATGTCGCCAAACTTCACGATGCCGTCCACTTCGGAGATCGTCGCCGGATCCTTCGGGCGACGGGCCTCGAACAGCTCGGCCACGCGCGGAAGGCCACCGGTGATGTCGCGCGTCTTGTACGCTTCGCGCGAGACCTTGGCGATGGTGTCGCCGGCGTGGATGGTGCTGCCATCCTCGGTCACCAGCACCGCACCGACCGGAATGACGAAGTCGCGGACCTTCTTCTCCTTCCCGCCCTTCGACTGCCAGATCTCGATGTGCGGGTGCAGCTTCTTCTCGCGGTCCTCGATGATGACGCGCTGGCGCAAGCCGGTCAGCTCGTCGAGCTCCTCGGAGATGGACTCGTCCTCGACGATGTCGACAAAGCGAATCTCACCCTCGATGTCGGCCAGGATCGGGTTGGTGTACGGGTCCCAGGTGAAGATGACCTGCTCCTTCTTGACCTCCTCGCCATCCTTCACGAAGAAGGTGGCGCCGAGGGGGACCGCCAGGCGCGCGCCGATCGCCGACGACTTGTCGGCCGACGCGCGGATGGTGATCTCGCCTTCGTACGAGGTGACGATCTTGTGTCCCTCGCGGTTGGTGACCAGCACGAGCCGGTCCCCAAACTCCACGACGCCGGCAACCTTGGACTTGCGGGCCGTCTGCTCGGCGATGCGCGCCGCGGTGCCGCCGATGTGGAAGGTGCGCAGCGTCAGCTGCGTCCCCGGCTCACCGATGGACTGGGCGGCGATGATGCCGACCGCCTCGCCCAGGTCGACCATCTTCATGGTCGCCAGGTTGCGCCCGTAGCACATGCGGCACAGCCCGCGCTTGGCCTCGCAGGTGAGGACCGACCGGATCTTCACCGTCTCGATCCCCGACTCCTCGATCGCAATCGCGGCTTCCTCGTCGATGAGCTGGCCGGCTTCGGCCAGCACGGACGCGCGCCCAGTCTCCTCGCGCCCGTGCGGATCCAGCACGTCGTCGGCGGCCACAGTGCCCACGATGCGCTCAGAGAGCGCCTCGATGACATCCTCGCCTTCCTTCAGCGCGCCGATCTCCAGCCCCTGGATCGTGCCGCAATCCTCCTCGGCAATCGTGACGTCCTGGGCCACGTCGACGAGTCGACGGGTCAGGTAGCCGGCGTCGGCCGTCTTGAGCGCCGTGTCGGCCAGACCCTTGCGGGCGCCGTGCGTCGAGATGAAGTACTCGAGCACGGACAGGCCTTCACGGAAGTTGGACTTGATCGGGTTCTCGATGATCTCGCCGATGCCGCCGGTGAGCTTCTTCTGCGGCTTCGCCATCAGGCCGCGCATGCCGGCCAGCTGGCGGATCTGGTCGCGCGAACCGCGCGAGCCGGAGTCGAACATCATGAACACCGGGTTGAAGCCCGCGTTCGACTCGCGCATCGCCTTGACCATGGCGTCGGCGATGTCGGAGTTGGCGTGCGTCCAGGTGTCGATGACTTTGTTGTAGCGCTCACCATTGGTGATGTTGCCCGTCTGGTAGGCGCGCTGGAAGCGCTCGACGCGCTCCGTGGCCTCGGCCAGCAGCGTCACCTTGTCGTCCGGGATATGCAGGTCCTCGATCCCGATGGACACGCCGCCGCGGGTCGCGTTGGCGAAGCCGAACTCCTTCAGGCGATCGAGGAACTCGACCGTCTTGGTGAGGCCCGCCTTGCGGAAGGTGTCGAAGACGAGCTCTCCGAGCGCCTTCTTCTTCATGTCGCGATTCTGGAACGGCACCTCGTCGGGGATGATCGCGTTGAACAGCACGCGTCCGATGGTGGTGACGATCCAGGCCCGCTCGCCCTGGCGCTCGAGGAAGAAGCGAATCGGCGTGTGATGTGTCACGCGCCCCATCGCCAGCGCCATCTCGACCTCGGCAGTGCTGCCGTAGGACTTGAGCGCGTGCGTGAGCTTCGGATCCTTGGCGATCTTGTCGAAGTCTCCCGCCTGCTTGGTGGCGAAGTAGCAGCCGAGCACGATGTCCTGCGACGGCTCCGAGATCGGGCGACCGTCGGACGGCTTCAGGATGTTGTTCGACGACAGCATGAGCAGTCGCGCCTCGAGCTGTGCCTCGAACGACAGCGGAACGTGCACGGCCATCTGGTCACCGTCGAAGTCGGCGTTGAACGCCGCGCAGACGAGCGGATGAATTCGGATGGCCTTGCCCTCGACCAGCACCGGCTCGAACGCCTGAATCCCGAGGCGGTGGAGCGTCGGCGCGCGGTTGAGGAGGACCGGATGGTCCTTGATGATCTCTTCGAGGATCTCGAAGACCTCGGGGCTCTCGCGCTCCACGATCTTCTTGGCGCGCTTCACCGTCTCGGCGATCCCCTTCTCCACGAGCTTGTGGATGATGAACGGCTTGAACAGCTCGAGCGCCATGGCCTTGGGGAGCCCGCACTGGTGCAGCTTGAGTTCCGGGCCGACGACGATGACGGACCGGCCGGAGTAGTCGACGCGCTTGCCTAACAAGTTCTGGCGGAAGCGCCCCTGCTTGCCCTTGAGCATGTCGGACAGCGACTTGAGCGGGCGCTTGCCGCGGCCGCGGATCGCCTTGGAGCGGCGCCCGTTGTCGAACAGGGCGTCGACCGCCTCCTGCAGCATGCGCTTCTCGTTGCGGAGGATGACCTCCGGGGCGCGATGCGTGATCAGCTTCATCAACCGGTTGTTGCGGTTGATGACACGGCGATAGAGGTCGTTCAAGTCGGACGTGGCAAAGCGCCCACCGTCGAGCGGAACGAGGGGACGCAGGTCCGGCGGAATCACCGGGATCACGTCCATGATCATCCACTCCGGCTTGTTGCGGATGCCGCCGGCGTCGCCCGAGTTGCGGAAGGCGTCGACGATCTTGAGGCGCTTGAGCGTCTGCTTCTTGCGATGCTGGGAGGTCTCGTCGACGACGCTCAGGCGCAGCGTCTCGGCGACCTTGTCCACGTCGATGCGCTTCAGGAGCTCGCGCACCGCGGGGGCCCCGATGTCGGCATGGAAGAGCGTGTCGCCCTCTTCCTTCGCCTTCGCCCTCAGGTCCAGGAACGCGTCCTCGTCGAGCAGCTGGTTCGTCCGGACTTCCTGGTTCCCCGGCTCGATGACGACGTAGTTGGAATAGTAGATCACCTTCTCGAGGTCACGGAGCGTGAGGTCGAGCAGGTTCCCCATGGGCGAGGGGAGCGTCTTGAAGAACCAGATGTGCGCCACCGGGACGGCGAGCTCGATGTGTCCCATGCGCTCGCGGCGCACCTTGGACAGCGTGACCTCGACACCGCATCGATCGCAGATGACGCCGCGATACCGGATGCGCTTGTACTTCCCGCAGTGGCACTCCCAGTCCTTCACCGGACCGAAGATGCGCTCGCAGAAGAGACCGTCCTTCTCCGGCTTGAACGACCGGTAGTTGATCGTCTCGGGCTTGGTGACTTCGCCCCACGACCACCACTGCCGGAGTCCCTGCATCTCCTGCCGTTCGCGCTCCTTCGGATCCTTCGGGCCGCGGATCTCCTCCGGCGACGCGATACGGACCTGGATGTAATCGAACGACGAGGCACGCGTCTCGCGCGCGCTGCGGAAATCGATCATCGGTTACACCTCGCCTTCGTTGGAGAAGCCGGCGCCGCTGCCGGCACCGTGCCCGTTGGCCTCGCCCTTCGCACCCATCTTCACGTAAATGCCCAGCGCCTGCAGCTCCTTCACGAGCACGTTGAACGACTCCGGCGTCCCGGGCTCGGGCAGGTTCTGCCCCTTCACGATGGCTTCGTACACGCGCGAGCGACCGTTCACGTCGTCCGACTTGACCGTGAGGATCTCCTGCAGCGTGTGCGCCGCCCCGTACGCCTCCAGGGCCCACACTTCCATCTCCCCGAAGCGCTGGCCACCAAACTGCGCCTTGCCAGCCAGCGGCTGCTGGGTGACGAGCGAGTAGGGACCGATGGAGCGCGCGTGGATCTTGTCGTCCACCAGGTGCGACAGCTTCAGCATGTAGATCTCGCCGACCGTCACCGGGTACGTGAACTTCTCGCCGCTCCGGCCGTCGCGCATGTGCATCTTGCCCGCGGGGGTGATCCCGGCGATGCGCATCAGCTCATCACCGGCCTTTTCCACGTCGGCTTCGGACTTCTTGCCGAGCATGGCCGCCAGGGCGGGCAGCTCGAGGTCCTCGAGGATCTCCTGCGGGGCGCGTCCCACGCGCTTCTCGATCGCCTTGACGGCCGCCTTCATCTCGGCGCGTCCCTGCGCGGAGGCCGACTCGTCGTCTGCCCCGGCCTGGTGGAAGGCCAGCTGGTTGCGCAGCTCACCCTCCTCGCGCTCGGCCAGCGTCTTCGCGGCGTACACGAGGAACTCGCGCACGCGGTTGTAGACGTCCTTCGTTCCCGCCGACATGCCGCGGGCATTGAGATCGTTCACGGTGGCGTCGGCCAGCAGCTGCACGCGCAGGTCTCCCGCCTTGGCCGGCTGGAAGTCATCCACGAGCTGCCGGATGTCGGTCTCCGTGATCTGGAGCGGCGCCTCGGTGAGCGACAGCGTCTCGCGCGCCCAGGTGAGGCCGGCCAGCTTGAGCAGCATGCCGATCTCACGCTCGTTGGCCCCCTGGAAGACCGGAGTCTTGGCGTAGAAGCCGAGGATCTTCGCCGCCCACCCGAGGTGGGTCTCGAGGATCTGCCCGACGTTCATGCGCGACGGCACGCCCAGCGGGTTGAGCACGATGTCCACCGGACGGCCATCCGGGAGGAACGGCATGTCCTCCTCGGGGACGATGCGGGCCACGATGCCCTTGTTGCCGTGCCGTCCGGCCATCTTGTCGCCGACCGAGATCTTGCGCTTCTCGGCCAGATAGACCTTCACCAGCTGGATGACGCCCGGCGGGAGTTCGTCCGGCTGCAGGATGCGATCGATGCGCTCTTCGGCCTTCTCCTCGATGCGCGCCTTTTCCTCGTTGGCGGCGTCGATGATCTCGCGCATCTCGTCGTTGTGCTTCTTGCTCTCGACGCGGAACGTCTTGAGGTCGAGCTGGGCGAAGCGGGTGTCGCGCAGCACGTCGGTCGTGAGGGTCGTGCCGGTCGTGATGCCTTCCTCGACCGTGCCCGCCCGCAGTGCGAGGGCGACGACCTGCCCCTCGAGCAGCGCCTTGAGCTCCTCGTCACGCACCTCGTTGACGCGCACCTTGTCCTCGCCCTCGAGGCGGCGCACGTCGCCGATGCGCTCGCCGCGGTCCTTCTCGACGACCTGGTCCTCGACGCGCGAGAAGATCTTGACGTCGATGACGACGCCTTCCATGCCCGGCGAGACCTTGAGCGACGAGTCCTTCACGTCCTTCGCCTTCTCGCCGAAGATCGCCGTCAGCAGCTTTTCCTCGGGCGAGAGCTCCGTCTCACCCTTCGGCGTGATCTTGCCGACGAGGATGTCGCCCGGCTTGACCTGTGCGCCGATGCGCACAATGCCGCGCTCGTCGAGGTCGACGAGTGACTCCTCGGCAACGTTCGGGATCTCGCGCGTGATCTCTTCCTGCCCGCGCTTCGTGTCGCGCACGTGCAGCTCGAGCTCCTGGATGTGGATGGACGAATACACGTCCTCCTTGACCAGGCGCTCGGAGAGGACGATGGCGTCCTCGAAGTTGTGCCCGTACCACGGCATGAACGCGACCAGCACGTTCGATCCGAGCGCGAGCTGCCCGAACTCCGTCGCGGCACCGTCGGCCATGACCTCGCCTTCCTTGACCTTCTGGCCGAGGCGGACGATGGGGCGCTGGTTGATGGCGGTGTCCTGGTTCGTGCGCGAGTACTTCTTGATCTTGTAGCGATCCTGCTGCGTCAGGCGCGCCAGCGGCCGGTCCGCGTTGGAGCGCGTGCGCTCCGCGGGTCCGGCATCGACGATGATCTCGTCGGCGGTCACGCGCGTGACGACACCGGCGCGGCGGGCGATGACCACCGCCCCCGAATCGCGGGCAACCTTCGACTCGAGCCCGGTTCCGACCAGCGGCGTCTGCGGGTTGAGCAGCGGCACGGCCTGGCGCTGCATGTTCGAGCCCATCAACGCGCGGTTGGCGTCGTCGTGCTCGAGGAACGGGATGATCGCGGCGGCGATGGACACCAACTGTTCCGGCGCCACGTCCATGAAGTCGATGCGGTCGGGCGAGACGACGGGGAAGTCGCCGCGCTGGCGGCACAGCACGAGATCGTTGGCGAACGTGCCGTCGTCATTCAGCTTGGCGTTCGCCTGGGCGATGACCGTGTCTTCCTCGCGATTGGCATCGAGCCAGGCGAGTTCGCTCGTCACGACACTGTTCTTCACCACGCGGTACGGCGTCTCGACGAAGCCGAGGTCGTTGACGCGCGCGAAGCACGCCAGCGACGTGATGAGGCCGATGTTCGGCCCTTCCGGCGTTTCGATCGGGCACATGCGCCCGTACTGCGAGTAGTGCACGTCGCGCACTTCGAAGCCGGCGCGCTCGCGCGTGAGGCCACCCGGCCCGAGGGCGGAGAGGCGACGCTTGTGCGTGAGCTCGGCGAGCGGATTCGTCTGGTCCATGAACTGCGACAGCTGCGACGAGCCGAAGAACGCCTGGATCACCGCCGAGACGGTCCGCGCGTTCACGAGGTCGTCGAGGGAGATCTTCTCCGGGTCGGTGTTGATCGACATGCGCTCCTTGACCAGGCGCGCCATGCGGGAGACCCACCGAGAACTGGTTGGCGATCAGCTCGCCTACCGACCGAATGCGACGGTTGCCCAGGTGATCGATGTCGTCCACGTGCCCGCGTCCCTCGTGCAGCTCGACGAGGTTGCGCAGGATCGCGATGAAATCGTCCTTCGTGAGGACCGTGGTGCTCGCCTTCTCCTTCAGGTTCAGGCGCTGGTTGATCTTGTAGCGGCCGACGCGCCCGAGGTCGTAGCGCTTCGGCGAGAAGAAGAGGCGCTCCAGCGCCTGTTTCGCCGTCTCCTTGTTCGGTGCGTCGCCTGGCCGCAGGAGGGTATAGATCGAGTTGAGCGACTTGCCCTCGCCCGAATCGGCGTCCGAGCCCCATCCCTGCTTCTTGCGCTCTTCGGGGGTGATGTGCTTCGGGTCGGTCGGGTCCTTGCCGATCGTGTTCTTGATCAGCGCCGACTCGGCGCGGCCCGACGCCACGAAGACCTGCACCTTGACGAGGCCCGCCTTCCGGATGCGCTTGATCAACGTCTCCTTGAGGGCGGCACCCGCGTCGGCGACCACCTCGCCCGTCTCGGGGTCGACCACGTCGTGCGACAGCACGCGCGGCTGCGGACGCTCGCCACGCTCGATGGCGTCGAGTTCGTCGCGCATGTCGACCAGCATGTAGGAGCAGAAGACCTTCACGGTCTTCACGCCCTGCCGGGTGAGACGGTTCAGGATCTCCTCGGTCAGCTCATCGCCTTCGCGGACGAGGATGTCGGCGGCGGCACGTTCGGCGAGCGCGCGGGCCTTCTTCGTCTTGAGCTTCGGGGCATCGGGGTCGGCTTCCTCGCCGACCAGCGTGACGTCCTCGGCGAGGATCGCGCCCAGCACTTCGCGGGTCTCGGCGCGTCCCTCACGCTTCTTGGTGAGGTCGAGGTCACGCACGGCGAAGAAGAGCCGGAGGATGTCCGAGTTGGCGCCGTACCCAAAGGCGCGCAGCAGGGCCGTGGCCGGGAACTTCTTCTTCTTGTCGATGTGGACGTAGATCACGTCGTGGATGTCCACGGTGAACTCGACCCACGAGCCGCGGAACGGGATGATGCGCGACGAGATCAGGCGCTGCCCGTTGGGGTGCGTCGACTCTTCGAACACCACGCCTGGCGAGCGATGCAGCTGGCTCACGATGACGCGCTCGGCCCCGTTGATGACGAAGGTGCCGAGGTCGGTGAGGAGCGGCAACTCGCCGAGATAGACTTCCTTCTCGATGATGTTGCGCGGGCGCTTGACGCCGTTCACGTCCTCGTTGATGACGAGTCGCAGCGTCGCCTTGAGCGGCGCCGAGAACGTCATGTCCCGCTCGATGCACTCCTCGACGGAGTACTTCGGTTCGCCCAGGTTGTACTTGACGAACTCCAGCGAGAAGTTCTCGTGGACGTCGGCGATGGGGAAGAGATCCTTGAAGACCCGCTCGAGGCCGATGTCCTCGCGGTCATGCGACGCGGCATCCAGTTGCAGGAGCGTTTCGAACGCGCGTGTCTGGATGTCGAGGAGATGGGGCATGCCCATTCCCTCGTCGAGCTTTCCAAATGTGATCTGCTTCATCAATTCAGGCATGTTTCACCCGCGCACAGGCGAAAACTGCCCCGCCCCCGTGCGCGCCTTGATTGGCACGAGCGGGAGAGAGGCGAGGGAAGGAGGCGGAACGGGTCGAGCGGGAGGTACGGGTCGGCTGAGTCACTGAGCGGCGGCTGGGCGAGGGAGGGAAGAAGGACGGGAGACGGGAGACGGGAGACGGGGGTGCTCGCCGCTGAAGCGGCTCGCGTGCTCCGGGGGGTGGGTGACGCGGCGCCCATCGGGCGCCGCACTCCCGTCCCCCGTCCCCCGTCTCCCGTCCGCCCCCCCTACTTCACCTCCACGACCGCCCCTTCTCCTTCCAACTTCGCCTTGATCTGCGCGGCCTCGTCCTTCGAGACGCCGCCCTTGATCTCCTTCGGCGCGCCATCGACGACGTCCTTCGCTTCCTTCAGGCCAAGGCCCGTCAGCTCGCGGACGACCTTGATGACCTGGATCTTCTTGGGGCCGCATTCCTTGAGGATGACGGAGAACTCCGTCTGCTCCTCGACCACCGGGGCCGCGGCGGCGGCACCACCACCGCCAGCGGCGACCGCGGCGATCGTGACGTTGAACTTGGTCTTGAACGTTTCGATGAGATCGGCGAGTTCGATGACCGACATGTTGCCGATCGCGTCGAGAATCTCGTCCTTGCTCAGGGTCGTAGGCATCGTTGTCTTCTCCGTGTGGGACCCAGGTGATCCTGGGATTGTTGGTTCACAATTCCATGGTGGCCGGTCGACTGAAGAGCGCGGGTCGCTGATCGAACCCGCACCTCCTGCCTCCCGTGTCACCTGGGCTACGCGCTATCCTCGGACTTCTCTTCTGCCACGGCCTCGACCGGAGCGGGTGCAGGCTCGCTCGCCGGCTCAACCGCCGGTGCCAACTCAGCGACCGGCTCAGCCGCTGGCTCAGCGACTGGTTCAGCGACTGGTTCAGCCACTGGTTCAGCCACTGGTTCAGCCACTGCTACCGACTCAGCAACCGGCGTTGACTCGGGGGCAGTGGTCGGCTCAGCCCCAGATTCAGCCGGGGCGGCCGCCGCCGACGATTCTGCCGGTGCGTCCTGTGTGGCCTCGAGCTGCGTCTTCCGAGCGTCGAGCGCGAGGGCGAACATCATCAGGACGCTGTTCAGTGCGCTCACGAACTGCGACAGTGCTTCATCGCGCGTCGGCAGCGTCGCCAGCTTCTTGACCATCGCCTCGTCGATCTCGTTCCCCTCGAAGATCCCGCCCTTCATGGCCGGGCGCTTGTCGTTCTCCTTGGCGAAATCGACCAGCACTTTCGCGGCGGCGATGGCATCCTTCGCCACCACCACGCCCGTCGGCCCCCTGAGGCGGCTTCCGGTGAGGCCGCTTTCGTTCACGGCCCGCAGCGCGAGGGAGTTCTTGATGACCACATACTCCACGCCCGCCTTCCGGAAGCGCCGGCGAAGCTCGGTCATCCGCTTCACGTTCAGGCCGGTGAAGTCGGTGAAGTAGAGCGCCTTGGCGTCCTTGATCTTGTCCCGAAGCTCGGTGACGAGCTGTTCCTTGTCGGATCTCTTCATCGCTCGTTAACCCCGGTACGGAGTGATGTCGACACGCACGCCGGGGCCCATCGTGCTGGCCACCGAGACGTTGCGCACGTACACGCCCTTGGCCGCGGCCGGCTTGGAGCGGACGATCTGATCCATGAACGCGGTGAGGTTGGTTTCGAGTGCCTCGATCCCGAACGACACCTTGCCAATTGCCGCATGCACGTTGCCGCCCTTGTCGACGCGGAACTCGATCTTGCCCGCCTTCGACTCACGCACGGCCTGGCCGACGTTCATGGTGACCGTGCCCGCCTTTGGGATTCGGCATCAGCCCACGAGGGCCGAGCACGCGTCCGAGCTGGCCTACCTGACCCATCTGGTCCGGGGTGGCGATCATGACGTCGAAGTCCAGCCACCCTTCCTTGATCTTGGCGAGGTTCTCGACGCCGACGAAGTCCGCGCCGGCCTCTTCGGCCTCACGCGCCTTCTCGCCGACCGCAATGACCAGCACGCGGACCGTCTTGCCGGTTCCGGCCGGGAGCACAACCGTTCCACGCACGACCTGGTCGGCATGGCGCGGATCGACCCCGAGGCGGACCGAGACCTCGACCGTCTCATCGAACTTGGCAAAGGCAGAGCTCTTCACGAGCTCGAGCGCCTCACGCATCTGATAGGAGAGCGCGACGTCGCGCTTCTTGGATGCTTCGCGAAACTTCTTGCCGTGGGTGCGCATCAGCCCTTCACCTCGACACCCATCGAGCGCGCGGCGCCTGCCACCATCGACATCGCCGACTCGATCGAGTCGCAGTTGAGGTCCGGCATCTTCACCTCGGCGATCTTCCTGACCTGCTCTGCAGTGATCGACCCCACCTTCACGCGGTTGGGCTGACCCGACCCCTTTTCCAGTCCGAGCTCCTTCATGATCAGGATCGCCGCGGGGGGCGTCTTGAGGATGAAGGTGAACGACTTGTCCGAGTAGATCGTGATCTCGACCGGGAGGATCAAGCCATCACGGTCCTGCGTCCGAGCGTTGAACTCTTTGCAGAACATCATGATGTTGATCCCTTGGGGACCGAGAGCCGTACCCACTGGAGGAGCCGGATTCGCGCGCCCACCAGGAATCTGGAGCTTGACGAACCCGCTGACCTTCTTTGCCATTGGTCTCCTCTGCGTACGAGCGCGACGCGAGCGGCGAACAGGGGGACGCCCCACGGGCTGGCACTCGCGTGCCGGCTGGCGGCTCAGGCAGATCGCTGACTGCAATGCCCCGCAGCCGGATGCACATGAGGTCGGATGGACCGCGCGGGGGATTGCTCCGCCGACCGGTTTGCCCGACTGGTAACGTCCCGCGGCCCTCCTCGACGACCTGCCGCGTTCAGACTCCCACCGTGTGATTTACGTCGTTGTGGTTGCCGACGGTGCGCTACTCGCCGCAAAGCGGCCGCCCCGCGCAAGGGCCGGTGACTGCGTGGGAGCCGAGGGACGGTTGCCCGTGCTCTGACCCACCTGCACCAGGATCACATCAAAGGGAGGCGCTGCAGTTCCCTCACGCTCCCCCAATCCCCTGGCGACTTCAAACGATTCCCAGCTAGTACGGCTTCAGCTGCAAGTAGTCCAGCTCGACCGACGTCGGGCGACCGAACAGGCTGACCATCACCCGCACCTTCCCCTTGTCGGGCATGACTTCCTCGACCGTGCCGCTGAAGTCGGTGAACGGGCCCTCGGTGATCGCCACCGCCTGCCCGACGAGGAACGGGATCTCCTCGCGCGGCGCCGTTTCCTCGACCTCCTCAGCGACCCCCAGCAACCGATTGACCTCGTCCTGCCGCAGCGCCATCGGCTCCTTGGTCGGACCGCCCAATCCGTGCTGCACGAACTTGATGACGCCCTGGATCCCGTTGATGATGTGCGAGGTCTCCTGGTTCCAGAGCATCTCGGCGAGCACGTAGCCGGGGTACAGCTTGCGCTCGACGACAACCTTCTTGCCGTTCTTGATCTCCACGCTCTGCTGCGTGGGGACCAGGGCCTGGCGGATCAGGCGCTCTTCGGGCGCACGCGGATCCTGCTCGATCTTGCGCAGAATGAGCGACTTGACCTTGTTCTCGTGTCCGGCTGTCGTCTGGATGGCATACCAGCGATGCTCCACGCGTCAGCCCCCGAAGAACGAAGGGATCCAGCGCACAAGCACCTGCTGCAGGATGACGTCCAGCAAGGCGATGATCGCCCCGATGAAGAGGGAGAGCACGATGACGCCGATCGACAGTTGGCGAACCTGCGGCAGATCGGGCCACGTGACCTTCTTCATTTCCGCCGTCACTTCGCGGTAGAAGACCGCCAGACGCTGCATCCGACTCGCACCAGCAACTTGGGTAGTCACGGCTACTTGGTTTCCTTGTGCGTCTGATGCTTGTTGCAGCGGGGACAGTACTTCTTCCACTCGACGCGCTCGGGATGCGTGCGCTTGTTCTTCGTGGTGAAGTAGTTGCGATTCTTACACTCGCCGCAGGCGAGGATGATCTTGTCGCGAGCCATTGCTGGAACTCAGAAGACGAGAGGACGAAAAGACGAGAAGACGAGACGACGCGAGTCGAGCGCCGCGCTGGTGCGGCCCACCGACCCTCATCCTCTCATCTGCAGCACAACTCCAACTTGACACTGCCCTACCAAGCACGCGATCGGGATTGAACCGATGACCTCATCCTTACCAAGGATGTGCTCTACCAACTGAGCTACGCGTGCAACCGCTTGCAACCGCTTGCAACCGCTTGCTTGCTCCAGCACCGCCCCGGTCACGACCACGCACCGGCCCGGCCATTCCCTGGTCCTGCGATGCTGACTGCCTACTCGAAAAGCGGGAGACGGGGCTCGAACCCGCGACCTCAAGCTTGGAAGGCTCGCGCTCTACCAACTGAGCTACTCCCGCGTGGTGCCCTGCCGCCAACCGCCTAACTATCTCCTGCGTCCCGCGATCCTGCCACATGGTGGGGGAAGGATTCGAACCTTCGAAGGCGTAAGCCGGCAGATTTACAGTCTGCTCCCGTTGGCCACTTGGGTACCCCACCGTCTAACACTCCGCAACCGGCCACGTGCCCCCCGACCTCCTGCCGCCTGCCGCCACGACAAGCTGACGGCGAGACTCGAACTCGCGACCGCCTGATTACAAATCAGGTGCTCTACCAACTGAGCTACGTCAGCGAACGACATCATTTCCGCGCGAGACACGTAGGATAGTGGGGTCGATAACTCGTGTCAACTCAAACAGATACACCAAACGGGTCATCCCCCGCAGCAATCGCCGACCCCCTCGATCCGTCGCCTCACGCACCGCTCGACCCGCCGCGCGACGACCCGACGACCCGCCGACCCACCGCTCCACCCGCCGCACCCATACCGCTTCCGGAGCCCAACGACGCTGGACACCACGCAGACTCAGCGCCACCGCTCGAGCTGCGTTCCGGCCCCCGTGTCCTTCACCACGAATCCGCGCGCCTCGACCTCCGCGCGGATCACATCCGAGGTCGCAAAATCGCGCGCCGCTCGCGCCGCCAGCCGGTCCTGGAGCCGAGCGACCGCCCACTCCATCTGCGCCACCTCGGCCAAAGCCATCCCGGACAGCGTCTCCAGCGCCGGATCTACCCGGTCGGGGCCCACGACCACGCGAAGCGCCCTCGGCTGTATGTCGAGGACCGAGTCCATCAAACCGAAGACGCGCCGCGCCTCCAGAAGGCTGGCCGCATCGCGCCCCTTCTGGTCGAGCTCGGCGTTCGCACGCTGCAGGAACATGAAGAGCGCGGCCACCGCCTCCGGGCCGTTCAGGTCGTCGCGCAGGGCCGCACGAAACGCCGCTTCCCCGTCCCTGGCTGCCTCGGCCAACTCCGGGGTCCCACCACGCGCGGCCTCGAGCCGGTGGGCCAGCTCGCCCACGCGGCGCACCGCCTCGAGCGACGCCTCGAGCCCGACGCCCGACAGGTTCATCTGCTTGCGGTAGTGGGTCGAGTAGATGAAGTGGCGAATCGCAGCCGCCGACACGCCGCGCTCGCGCAGGTCCTTCACGGTCGTGATGTTCCCCAGGCGCTTGGACATCTTCGTCCCGTCGATCTGCAGGAATTCCCCGTGACACCAGAAGCGGGAGAAGATCTTCCCGGTCGCCGCCTCGGACTGAGCGATCTCGTCCTCATGGTGCGGGAAGACCAGGTCGATCCCGCCGCAATGGATGTCGAGGGTCTCACCGAGGTACTTCATGGCCATCGCCGAGCACTCGAGGTGCCAGCCCGGGCGTCCCCGGCCGAAGGGAGCGTCCCAAACGGCGCCCGTGGCCTCATCCTCGGGCTTGGCCGCCTTCCAGAGCGCGAAGTCCTGGGCGTTCTCCTTCGTATAGTCGTCCTGCGCGACGCGCGCCCCCTGCTTCACTTCGCGCGTGTCGAGTCGCGACAGCTTGCCGTATCCCGGAAAGCGGTCGATGGCGAAGTAGACCGAGCCATCCTCGGCCTTGTAGGCCACGCCCTTCTCGAGCAGGCGTTCGACCAGGGCGATCATCTCGGGGATGTGGGTCGTGGCCTTCGGGTACTGCTCGGCATCCTGGATGCGCAGGTACCGCCGGTCCGCGTGGAAGACCTCGGTCACCGGCTCCGTCACCTCGTAGATCGACCTCCCCGTGTCGTGGGCGCGCTTGATGATCTTGTCGTCGACGTCGGTCAGGTTCTGCACCTGCACGACCTGCCACCCCTCGAGCAGCAGGGCGCGGCGCAGCAGGTCGTTGAACAGGAAGGTGCGAAAATTTCCGACGTGGGCCGGGTCGTAGACCGTCGGGCCGCACGAATAGATCCGCACCGTCTCACCATCGCCGGGCGTGAACGGTTCGACGGTGCGCGAGAGCGTGTTGTACAGTCGGAAGTCGGACATGCGAGGGGAGCGGGACGTCGTGGGGCGCGCGCAGGAAAGCTAGGAGGTCGCTGGAGCCGAGGAAACCGCTCCCGGAATCGCACTCGCGCGAACGCGGGCTCCGTCGCGGGCTCCGTCGCGGGCTCAGTCGCGGGCTCAGTCGCGCGGACGCCGGTCGACGACGCGGTTCAGCTTTCCGCCTTCCGAGCGCGGCGCCTCGCCCGGCGCCAGCAGGCGCACGGCCATCGAGACGCCGATCGTGTCGCGCAGGCCCCCGGAGATGCGCGCGCGCAGCTGCTCGAGCCGGCGGTCGGCGGCCACCACGTCTTCGGAGAGCACCTCGATACCGACCTCGCGCGCATACGCTTCCGTCACCTCGGACTCCACGCGCAGCTCGTCCATCGTCCCGGTGCGCGACACGACCAGCCGGTAGTGCGGCGCCAGTTCCGGGACGCGCGCCAGCACCGACTCGACCTGACTCGGGTAGACGTTGACGCCGCGAATGATCAGCATGTCGTCGGTGCGCCCCTTGATCAGGCGCATGCGCACGAGTGTGCGCCCGCAGGCACACGCGCCGCGCGCCAGGCTGGTGATGTCGCCGGTCCAGTACCGCAGCAGGGGGAGCGCCTCCTTCGTCAGGGTCGTCAGGACGAGGACGCCCTCCTGGCCATCGGCCACGGGGGCGGCCGTCTCCGGGTCGAGGATCTCGGGATAGAAGTGATCCTCCATGACGTGCGAACCGTCGCGCGCCTCCACGCACTCGTTCGACACGCCGGGCCCGATGATCTCCGACAGCCCGTAGATGTTGGTGCTGCGCACGCCTAACGCGGCATCCACCTGGCGCCGCATCCCCTCGGTCCACGGCTCAGCGCCCAGCAGGGCGTATTGGAGCGAGATGTCGTCCGGAGCAATGCCGCGGCGCCGGAACTCGGCGGCGAGCGTGAGGGCGTAGCTCGGGGTGCAGGTGATGACGTGCGGACGGAAGTCCTGGATGAGGGTCAGCTGCCGGTCGGTCATCCCGCCGCTGACCGGGACGACCGCCATTCCCAACCGCTCCCCGCCATAGTGGATTCCGAGCCCCCCGGTGAACAGGCCGTAACCGTACGCGTTATGCAGCAGCATGCCCGGGGTCGCACCGGCCATGGCGAGCGCACGCGCATTGACCTGCGCGAAGAGGGCGACGTCATTCGCGGTGTAGGCCACGACGGTCGCCTTGCCGGTCGTACCGGAGGAGGCGTGGACCCGCCGCAGGTCGGCCTGCGGCACCGCAAGCAGGCCGAACGGGTAGTGATCGCGCAGGTCAGACTTGCGGGTGATCGGGAGGCGGGTGATGTCGTCGATCGACCGCACGGCATCGGGAGAAATGCCGGCCGCCGAGAGCCGGTCGCGATACATGGGGACGCGCGCGGCGACGTAGGCGACGAGGTCGCGCAATCGTCCCGACTGCAGCGCCCGCATGCGGTCGGGGGGAAGCGTCTCGAATTCCGGTTCGAAGATCACGGGTCGCGGACAGGGGCGTGAGGGAACCGGGCGGTGTCAGGCCGTGCGGCGCCCGCCCGACAGGCGCAACACATCGAGCGGCGGGTCGGCCGTGACGATCACGCCGCCGTCCGGCGCCGGCACCCGTAGCACGAGCACGCGCTCGCGTCCGGTACGCTGCGTGCCCTGCGTTCCGTACACCCGGTTGATCAGGACGCGCCGAACGAGCACGATGATCACGGCGAGCAGCGGCACGGCCACCGGCAGCGCGAGCGGCCCAAGCAATCGTCCGACGACCAGCACCGCCATGATGCTCAGCACCGGCGGCATCTCGACCTGTTTCGCGGTGATGATCGGGATGACGACGTTGGCCTCGAGGATGTGGATCACGAAGCCGAGGATCATCACGAGCAGGGCGTGCACACCGGGCGAGAGCCCGAAGACGCCGCCCCCCCCGAGCACGAAGAGCGCCGGGAGGATGGACGAGATGAGCGTCCCGAAGAACGGGATGATCGCCACGGCGCCGGTGAAGACGCCGAACGTGAGCCAGTAGGGCACGTCGAGCAGGTAGAGCCCGGCCGCCGTGAGTATGGCGAGCACGGTCATGGCCAGCAGCTGACCGACGATCCACGCGCGCAGCGTGTTGGCGATATCGCGCAGCGTGTCGCGCACGAGGTCGCGCCGCGCCGGTGGGAAGAGGGCGATGAGCCACTCGCGATACGTCCCCGGATGCAGGGCGAGGAAGATCGCCATGACCAGGACGGAGACAATGCTGACGACCGCGTGGCCGACCCCAACGACCTGCGGCAGGATGCCGGCGACTGCCTCCTCCGCCTGGGTCACGAGACCGCTGAGCAGGCGCTCCGACTCCGCAGCCCACAGTTCCTGGACGCGCGGATAGCGCAGCAGGACGCGCTGCGCCCCGGCCTGCCACGCGCTCACGTACGTGGGCAGGTTGCGGATCAGTTGCTGCGTCTGCCCCACCACCGGCGGGACGAGGAGCGTGATGAGGCCGGCCACACTGGCGAGTGTCCCGAGTACGCTGGCGGCGAAGGCGACCGCGGGCGGGAGCCGCAGTCGCTGCACCAGCGCATCGCGCACCGCTCCCAGGAAGAGCGAGAAGACGACCGCGACGAACAACAGGAGGAAGATGTCGGCAGCCCGGAACAGGAGGGCCAGCAACAGGACGGTCGCGACCGTCGATGCGAGGACGGGCGCGACCTTGAATGGTGTCGACGTCGCGGTCGTCATCCGCGCGTCATCCGAGCGTCATTCCGCGCGTCACCCGCGCGTCATCCGTTGGCCTTCTCGTCGTGCTCCTCGATCTCGGCCTGCACCGTTTCCTCGTCCACGGCACGGCCGGCCCCCAGCTGCCGCTTCTCTGGCGACGACGGCGGCGCGATCAGTCCCATCTTCTGCTTCAGGGCGAGCAGCTGCGCATCGGCCCCGGCGCCACCGGACGACTTCTCCAGCAGCTTGAAGTCGCGCTGGAGGCGGTCGCCTGAAAACTCCTCGTCGATCTCGGTCGAGGCTTTGATCATGCGCTCGTTGCTCTCGATCTTCTCCTCCATTCGGGCGAAGGCCTCGAAGGCGGACTTCTCGGAGAGACCGGACATCGTCTCGCTGATGCGCTTCTGGGCCTGCGCGCGACGCTGGCGGGCGAGCAGGAGGTTCTTCTTGCGCTTGGCCTCCTCGATCTTGTCGTTGAGGTCGCGCAGGCTGCTCTTGAGCTTCTCGGTCTCCGCCTGGTGCGACTGCCACGTGACCTCGAGCTGCTGGGCGTGGGAGTAGTGCTCGCCCTGCCGCACGAGCGCCTGCTTGGCCAGGTCGTCGCGCCCTTCCTTGATGGCGAGCATCGCCTTGTTCTCCCAGTCCTGCGACTGCTTGTACTCCGACTCGAACTGGTCGTGCAGGCGCTTCTCATCGGCGATGGCTGCGGCAACCTGCTGCTTGGCCTTCACCAGCTGGTCACGCATGTCGACGATGATCTGGTTCAGCATCTTCTCCGGATTTTCGGCGGAGGAGATCAGATCATTGATGTTGGACTTGATGAGTGAGGCGAAACGGTCAAAGATCCCCATGCTCAGGCTTCCTCGCGGTATGACGCCAGTTCGCGCATGTGCGTGGCGAGCGCCAGCGTCATGCTCTCATAGCTCACCTGGAACTCCTCGTAGTCGAGGTGTGACAGCTCCAGGGCCTCGGTCAGGACGATGGCGCCGTCGCTGATGCCGTAGGAGCCGTGCACGAGGTCACTCGCATTGAGCTCCAGCAGGCGCCGATTGAGGCGGCTGTTCGCGGCGTCGTCCGTGGGGACGTTCATCACCTTGAGCCGCAACAGGACGACAGGCGGGTTGTAGTGGACCACGACGTCGGCTTCCATCATGCCGCTGGGACGCACGCGCCAGAGCCCGGGTTCCAATTCTTCGTAGGTAGCGCCTTCGGCCGACACGCGGTCGAGGAAGCTTTCGATGTCATCGCGACTGACCATGAGCACCCTGTGTGAGAGGTCGTGACGAACCGTACGGCCGAGCGCGTCGCTGGGTTTCCACGCCGCGAGAAGTTGGCGCCGCGTCGGGGCGCGCCTCGCGTCGGGAAACTACCGTCCGTGGAGAGGGGGAGCAAAGCCTTGGGCAATCAGGCGTCGCTGCGCTTGATCTGGACCAGCCGCTCGCGGGCGAGGCGCCGACCGGTGGGGGTCGCGGCGAGTCCGCCACCGGCGGTCTCCCGATAGCGGACGTCCATGGCTCGCCCGATCTCGCCCATGGTATCGATCACCTCGTCGGCCGGAATGGCGAAGGTGATCCCGGCCATGGCCATCTCGATGGCGGCGAGGGCGATCGCGGCCCCCGTGGCGTTGCGGAAGACACATGGGAGCTCGACCAGGCCGCCTAACGGATCGCAGACGAGCCCCAGCGTACCCTGCTGGGCGAGTGCGACCGCGTGCCCGGCCTGGGTGGGTGAGCCGCCGAGCATCTCGGTGGCGGCGCCGGCGGCCATGCCGGCGGCGGCGCCGGTCTCGGCCTGGCAGCCGCCCTCAGCCCCTGAGAGCGAGGCACGCTCGGCGACCACGGCGCCGATCAGCCCAGCCGTAGCGAGGGCATCGATAATTGCATCGTCGCCGATGCCCTGGGCGTCGGCCAGGCCGAGCAGGACGGCGGGGAGGACGCCGGCACCACCTGCGGTCGGCGCCGCGACGATGACGCCCATGGCGGCGTTGACTTCCTGCACGGCGAGGGCGCGCGACAGCACGTCGCGGAACGGGGTGCCGGCGAGCGGGCCTGCGGGACCGTGGAGCAGCTTGGCGGCATCACCGCCGACGAGGCCCGATGCCGATCGCATGTCGCCGGTCAGCCCCTGGCGAACGGCGCCCCGCATCACGGCCAGTGCGCGCCCCAGGGCCTCGCGGATCTCGGCCACCGGGCGCCCCTGGTCGCGCGATTCCGCGGCGAGGGCGACGTGGGCGAGCGTGGTGCCGCCGGCTTCGGCGTCACGGATGGCGTCGGCTAGTGCGCGATACATGCGGTCATCGGTGTGCAGGGGCGAACGGTGTGGCGGCGCGAGCGCGCCTGCGTGGGGCGTCGGGTCATGCGCCGACCTTGTCGAGCCGGTAGGTCCACTTGATCCACGGCAGCGCGCGGATGTCGTCGCGGACCTTCTCCTCCGGCTGCTCGTCCACCTCGATGACCATGAAGGCGTCGCCCCCGCGTTCCTTTCTCGTCAGGCGCAACGTCGCGATGTTGACGCCATCCTCGGCGAGCAGGCCGGTGATGCGTGCGATGGATCCCTTGATGTCCTCGGCCACCAGGACGATGGTGTGGTAGGTCCCGTGCACCTCGACGGGGAAGCCGTCGATCTCCGAGACCAGGATCCGTCCCGCGCCTAACGATGACCCCACCATGGTGCATTTCCGGGGCCCGCGCTCGAGCGTCATGCGGACCGTGTTGGGGTGGGTCTCGCCCTCCTCGCCGAGCTTGGTCTTCTCGAAGGTGTAGGCGAGCCCCTCCCGATCCATGATGTCCAGTGCGTCCCGCAGCCGTTCGTCGTCGGGGCGAAAGCCCATCAAGCCGCCGACGATCGCCTTGTCGGTGCCATGCCCCTCGCCGGTGCGGGCGAACGAACCGTGCAGCTCGATGAGCGCGCGCTCGGGTGTCCCGCCCACGAGCCCGCGTGCGAGCAGGCCAAGGCGGCACGCCCCCGCCGTGTGACTGGAACTGGGGCCGACCATGACCGGGCCGATGATGTCGAGCAGGGAGACCATGTGGAGCTGCGCACCGGGCGTGAGGGGCGACGCCACCGAGCTGGCGACGCGATCGATCGCAATCTCGACACTGGTCAGGAACGGCGCCAGCGGCGGCCCGCCGCGAACGCGGCGGCTCACGCGGCGAATGACGCGGCGTCCCTCGCGATCAGCGCTTGCTGCGTCGACCCAGCAGCTTCTTCAGGAAGTGCCCCGTGTAGCTCGCCGTGACCTTCGCTACATGCTCGGGCGTGCCTGTAGCGACGACGTGCCCACCCTTCGTCCCGCCCTCGGGTCCGAGATCGACGATCCAGTCGGCGGTCTTGATGACGTCGAGATTGTGCTCGATGACGAGGACGGTGTTTCCGCGGTCGACGAGGCGATGCAGCACGTCGAGCAGGAGGCGCACGTCCTCGAAGTGCAGTCCGGTGGTCGGCTCGTCCAGGATGTAGAGCGTGCGCCCCGTATCCCGCTTGGAGAGTTCGGTGGCGAGCTTGACGCGCTGCGCCTCGCCGCCGCTCAGCGTGGTGGCGCTCTGCCCCAGGTGGATGTAGCCGAGCCCGACGTCGTTGAGCGTGGCGAGTTTCTGCCGCACGCGCGGCTGGTGCTCGAAGAAGGCCAGCGCATCCTCGACCGTGAGGTCGAGCACGTCGGCGATGCTGAGTCCGCGAAACCGGACTTCCAGCGTCTCGCGATTGTAGCGCCGTCCCTTGCAGACATCGCAGGGGACATAGACATCGGGGAGGAAGTGCATCTCGATCTTCACGAGCCCGTCGCCCTGGCACGACTCGCAGCGACCGCCCTTCACGTTGAACGAAAAGCGCCCGGGGCCGTAGCCGCGAATCTTGGACTCGGGCATCTCGGCGAACAGGTCGCGCACATACGTGAAGATCCCGGTGTAGGTGGCCGGGTTCGAGCGCGGAGTGCGTCCGATGGGCGACTGGTCGATGTCGATGACCTTGTCGATGTGCTCCAGCCCGGTGATGCGCTGATGCGCGCCGGGAATGACGCGGGTGCGATAGAAGTGCCGCGCCAGCGACCGGTGCAGGATATCCTCGACCAGCGTGGACTTGCCCGACCCCGAGACGCCCGTGACGGTGATGAAGGTGCCTAACGGGAAGTCGACGGTGAGGTCACGCAGGTTGTGCTCGCGCGCGCCGGCGACGCGGATGACGCGGGCGGGATCGACGGGGCGCCGCTCGGTCGGCACCTCGATGCGCCGCTCGTCCTTCAGGTAGCGCCCCGTCATGGACTCGGGGACGCGCATGATGTCGTCCACCGTCCCCGACGCGACGACGATGCCGCCGTGCTTCCCTGCCCCGGGGCCAAGATCGATGACATGATCGGCCTCGCGGATGGTATCCTCGTCGTGCTCGACGACGATCACGGTGTTCCCGAGGTCGCGCAGCTGCTTGAGTGTTCCCAGCAGCCGGGCGTTGTCCCGCTGGTGCAGGCCGATCGACGGTTCGTCGAGGATGTACAGCACCCCGACGAGGCGCGAGCCGATCTGGGTCGCCAGCCGGATGCGCTGGGCCTCGCCACCGGACAGCGACTCGGCCGATCGCCCTAACGTCAGGTAGTCGAGCCCCACATCGTCGAGAAAGCGCAGGCGCTCGCGCACCTCCTTGAGGATCGGGGTGGCGATCTCGGGATCGAGCCCGGCGCTTCCGTTACGGCGGACGGGCACCGTGTCGAAGAAGCGTCGCCCCTCGCCGATCGACATCTCCACCACCTCGCCAAGGTTGCGTTCGTGCACCGTGACGGCCAGCGACTCCGGCTTGAGTCGGCGCCCGCCACATGCGGCGCACGGGCGGATGACCATGAAGCCCTCAAGCTCCTGACGGATCGACTCCGCATCCGTCTCCGCGTAGCGCCGGGAGATGTTGGAGAGAATCCCTTCCCACGAGACTGCGGGGGCGGTCTTGGTGGCGCCCTTGCTCGCGGTCTTTCGCGCGGTCTCGCTCGCAGTCTTGGATGCAGTCTTGGATGCGGTCGACGCGCGGGCAGCGACCTTCGTGGGCGCGCCCTTCTTCGCCGTCGCGCCGTTGCCACCTGGGCTCGACGCGTCGCCCGCGCCGTGCAGCAGGATGCGACGCACCCGCTCGGTCAGCTTCTTCCACGGCGCCTTGAGGTCGAAGTCGAACTGGGCGGCCAGACCGGGCAGGATGACGCGACGCAGGTATCCGTCGGGCTCGCCCCATGGCAGGATGACCCCCTCGAGCAACGACAACGCATGGTCGCCGAGGATGAGGTCTTCGCTGACCTCGCGCCGCGTCCCAAGGCCGCCGCAGGACGGACAGGCGCCAAACGGGGAGTTGAACGAGAAGTGGCGCGGCTCCATCTCGGGCATGGAGATACCGCAGGTGGCGCATCCATATCGTTCGGAAAACAGGTGCGTCTCGGGCTCGGGCGCGTGGGTCACGACTTCCACCAGTCCCTCGGCGAGCTTCAGCGCCGTCTCGACCGAGTCGTTGAGGCGACCACGATCGTCGGCGCGGACCACGAGGCGATCGACGACGATCGACACGTCGTGATTGGCGCGCCGGTTGAGCTTCGGGGGGTTGGCCAGCTCGATGACCGCACCATCGACCAGGGCGCGCACGAAGCCCTGCTTGCGCGCGGCCTCGAACAGCTCGCGAAACTCTCCCTTTCGCCCGCGCACGAGCGGGGCCAGGATCTCGAGGCGGGTGCCCGTCGGCCAGGCCAGGATCAGGTCGGTGATCTGCGCGGCGCTCTGGCGCTGCACCGCCCGGCCACAGCTGGGGCAGTGCGGCGTGCCGGCCCGCGCATACAGGAGGCGCAGGTAGTCGTAGATCTCCGTGACCGTTCCGACGGTCGAGCGCGGATTGTGGCCCGCCGTCTTCTGCTCGATCGAGATGGCCGGCGAGAGCCCCTCGATGGTGTCGACGTCCGGCTTCTCCATGAGCCCGAGGAACTGGCGGGCGTACGCGGAGAGCGACTCGACGTAGCGTCGCTGCCCTTCGGCATAAATGGTATCGAAGGCGAGCGACGACTTGCCGGACCCCGACAGCCCCGTAATGACGGTGAGCTTGTTCCGGGGGATGACGACATCGACGTTCTGCAGGTTGTGCTCGCGGGCACCGCGGACGATCAGGGCATCGTGGGACATAGAACCGAAAATTGGCCGAAGGATGGGGAAGCTTCAAGCCGGAACGCTGGCGGAGTCGTCGTGACCTCGACTAGCTCTCCGCTGTCCCTACCCGGGGGACTGCGGTCTCCCCGGCCACCGAGTCCCGGACCCGTCCATTTCCCATGCCCCATACCGACGCCGTCGTCGTCCTGACGACCGTGGCCACCGCCGACGAGGGGGCCGCGCTGGTGCGCGCGCTGCTCGACCGTCGCCTGATCGCCTGCGGCACCCTGCTCCCCGGCTCACGCTCGCTGTACCGGTGGGAAGGCAAGATCGCCGACGAGCAGGAGACGGTCGTGATGATGAAGACGCGTTCTGCGGTCCTGCACGCGATCGAGCGAGCCTTCACGGAACTGCACCCGTACAAGGTGCCGGAACTGCTGGCGCTCGAGGTGCGATGGGGGCTGGAGAAGTACGTCAACTGGATCAACGACGAAACGTCGATGGCGCTCCTGTCCTAGACGCGCCGCGCACCACGCCCCGTTCCCGCACGCTTCCCTGGTCCGCCACCGCCGATGCAGATCGCCGTTACCGTCGATGACCTGGCCTTCGTGGCCGCTGACGCTGTCGCCCGGCCGGTCAACGCCGAACTGCGCGCCGCCACCCCCGTGATCCGTCGCCTGGAGCTGGCGGCCGGCGACGGGCTGTTGCGCCAGTTGCAGCTGCATGAACCGTTGGTGGTGGGTGTGGCCGTCGTGACCGGCGCGGGGGCGGTGCAGGCCGGGCTGATGATCCACGCGGTGGTGTCGACGCCGACCGAGGCGGTCACGCGCGACGGCGTGCGCCGCGCGACGGCGAGTGCGCTGCAGCGCGCGCACGATTTCGCGGTGCGTGACCTGGCCATCGCCCCGTTCGGGTTGGGGGCCGGGAACCTGGACGTCGACGATGCGGCGCATACCATGGTCGCCGCGCTCCGCAGTCACGCCGAGCATCGACGGCACCCGGACGTTGTGAACATCGTGGTGGAAAACGACCTGGAAGCGGACGCCTTCCGGGCGGCCGTCGCCCGCGCGGAGCGCGCGGCGTGACCGGGCGTGGCGTGGTGGCCATCGCGGTGCTCACGGCGTGGGGGGCGGGGATCGCCGCCTACGCGCAGCATGAACTCGCCCGCACGCCGCGCGAACGCATGGCAGAGATCGCGGCGCGCGTGGCACCGGGGGCGACCTACTTCGCCGTCGAGCGGAGCGGGGCGCATGTCGGCTTCGCGTCCAGCACGATTGACACGGTGCCAGGCGGGTTGCAGGTGACGGACTACCTGGTGGCCGACCTGGCCGCCGAGGGAGGATCGCGACGCACCACGGCACAATCGACCGTGCACCTGTCACGCGGGCTGGGGTTGCGCGACTTCACGATCGTGTACGGCACGGCCTCGCAGCGGCTGCGGGCGTCGGGACACACCATGGGCGACACCCTGCTCGAGTACGTGGTGTCGACGACGGAGGATGGCCGCGCCGCACTCACGGCCGGCGATTCAACGCCGGCGGGCGACACGACGCGCGTGCGGCTGACGGGACCGCTGCTGCTCCCCACGCTGGTGCCGCTGGTGGTGGCGCTGGGCGAGCCGCCCGAGGTGGGACAGCGCCATACGATGGAGACGTTCGACCCGATGACGATGTCGGTGCGGTCGCTGGCGCTCACCATCCGCGCCGAGTCGCTCTTCGTCGTGGTGGACAGCGCCGCGTTCGACACCCACTCCCGCCGATGGCTCGGGGCGCACGCCGACACGGTGCGCGGCTTCCGGATCGTGGCCGACGACAGCGCGACATTCGACAGCTGGGTCGACCCGCTCGGACGCGTGATCACGGTCCACGGGCCCGCGCGACTGTCGCTGCGGCGGACGGCCTTCGAGGTGGCGTTCGAGAACTGGCGCGCGGCCGGCAAACAGCGGCCAGCGGCGGGACGCAGCACCAACGACGAGGAGCGGACGATCGAGACCGCGGTCTCGGCGGGGGTGCTCGGCGACGCAGGGCACCTGGATATGTTGCAGCTGCGCATCCGGGGCGTGGATGTATCGCGCCTCGCCATCGACGGGGGCGGGCAGCGGGCGCATGGTGACACCATCACCATCGCCGCATTTCCTGCGAAGCGCTTGCGCCCGACAACCCCCGCGCTGCCGCTCTCTCGCGCCATGCAGGAGCAGTACGCCCGCGAGCTGCGCTCGGAGCCGCTGCTCGAGGTGGCGCACCCCGCCATCGCGGCGCTGGCCAGGCGACTGCGGGCGCGTGACGTGCTGGTCGACCTGGTGACGCAGCGGCTGGTGACGTGGGTGCACGACTCGCTGGCCAAGGAACCGGCCATCGCACTCCCCAGCGCCGTGGCGACGCTGCGTTCGCGTACGGGCGACAGCAATGAGCACGCGCAGTTGTTCGTGGCGCTGGCGCGCGCTGCGGGGATCCCCGCGCGCACCGTGAGCGGCGTCGTGCAGGTCGGCGGGAGGTTCTACTATCACGCGTGGGCCGAGGTGCTGCTGCAGGAGTGGGTTGGGGCGGACCCGACGACCGGGCAGTTCCCCGTCGACGCCTCACACGTCCGACTCCTCGTCGGCGGACTCGGCGCGCACACCGAGCTGACACGCCTGGTCGGCCGTCTCGACCTGACCGTCCTTTCCCAGACCTCTCGCCGGGCGCGTCGCGCCTCGACCCGATGATTCAACTGTCCGCCCTGACCAAGAAGTACGGCAACTTCACCGCCGTGGATGCGATCGATCTCTTCGTGCCGAAGGGGGAGCTGTTCGGCTTCCTCGGTCCAAACGGCGCGGGGAAGACGACGACGCTGCGCATGATCGCGGGCATCCTGCGGCCGACGGCGGGGACCGTCAGCATCGCCGGACAGGACCTGGCCGCCGACCCCATGGCGGCCAAGGCGCGGCTCGGCTTCATCCCCGACCGTCCGTTCATCTACGAGAAGCTGACCGGGATGGAGTTCCTGCGCTTCGTGGCCGGGCTCTATCGCGAGGAGGGGGCGACCATCGAGCAGCGGGCGCGCGAACTGCTGGCGATCTTCGACCTCGAGGACTGGCGCGACGAGCTTGTGGAGTCGTACTCGCACGGGATGCGCCAGAAGCTGATCATTTCCAGCGCCTTCGTGCACCGTCCCGAGGTGATCGTCGTGGACGAGCCGATGGTGGGGCTGGATCCGAAGGCGGCGAAGACGCTGAAGGACCTCTTTCGCGAATACACGCGTCGGGGCCACACGATCATGATGTCCACGCACACGCTCGAAGTGGCGCAGACCATGTGCGACCGCATCGGCATCATCCAGAAGGGGAAGATCCGGGCGTGCGGGACGATGGACGACCTGCGGCGGAACGCCGAGCGCGGCGACGAGGGGCTGGAGGAGATCTTCCTGCGGCTGACGGGCGAGAGCGCGGCCCGCGGGCTGGTCGAGGTCCTCGATGCCTAACGATACCGTGGCGCCGCCGTCGGCGGGCCTCCCGCCCGCGCGGCGGGGGGCGGGGACCCCGGTCGGCCTGCCTGCTGCGGGCGCGACGGCGCGACAGCCCTCGCTCTGGCACCTGCTGCGCCCCAAGTGGCAGACGGCACGCGCCCGGTCGGCGGCCGCCGAGCAGGGGCGCGCCGCGCGCGCGGTCATGATGGGGGTGATCGGCCTGGGCTTCTGGGCCTTCGCCTTCGGCGCGCTCTATCGCGTCCTGTCGTACTTCAAGGGAGTCGAAGAGATCGGCGCGCTGCTGGCCGGCAAGCTGCTGGGCGTGCTCCTGCTGTCGTTCGTGTCGATCCTGCTGCTCTCGAACATCATCACCTCGCTGTCGAGCTTCTTCCTCGCGCGCGACCTCGACCTGCTGGTGTCGGCCCCGGTGGACTGGCTCACGCTCTACGGGGCCAAGCTGCTGGAGACCACGCTGCACTCCAGCTGGATGGTGGTGCTGCTCGCCATCCCGATCTTCAGCGCCTACGGCTTCGCGTACGACGGGGGGCTGCTGTTCCCGGTGGTGGCCATCGTGGCGTTCATCCCCTTCCTCATCCTCCCCTCCGTGGTGGGAAGTGCGATCACGCTCGTGCTGGTGAACATCTTTCCCGCCAGGCGCACGCGGGACATCCTGTCGGTCATCACGGTGCTGGCGGGTGCGGGCGTGGTCGTGCTCATCCGCCTGATGCGTCCCGAGCAGCTTGCCCGGCCCGAGGGATTCCGTTCGCTGGTGGAGTTCATTTCCGTGCTGCGCGGCCCCACGTCGCCCGCGCTCCCCAGCGAGTGGGTGCAGCGTACGGTGATGGGCTGGCTCACCGGGCACTTCGACTTCCTTCCGCTCTACCTCCTGTGGTCGACGGCGGCGGCGTTCATCGTGATCGGCGCCATGCTCCACCGGGTGCTGTACCCGATCGGCTTCACGAAGGCACAGGAGAGCGCCCAGCAGTCCGTGCGATCCACCGGTCGACCGAGCCTGCTCGCCCGGATCCTCACGCCGTGGGGCACGCTGCGTCGCGAGCTGATCCTGAAGGAAGTGCGCGTCTTCTTCCGCGACACGACGCAGTGGTCGCAGCTCATCCTGCTGGCCGTGCTGGTCGTCGTCTACGTCGTCAACATCAAGTTCCTTCCGCTGTCCGGGGACGGCATCACCTTCTTCATCGTGAACCTGATCCCCTTCCTCAACCTGGGGCTGGCGGGCTTCGTCCTGGCGTCGATCGCCGCGCGCTTCCTGTTTCCCGGCGTGAGCCTCGAGGGGCGCTCGTGGTGGTTGCTGCGTTCCAGTCCCCTCTCCATGCGCGACCTGCTCTGGTCGAAGTTCTGGGTCGGGACCGTGCCGCTGCTGGTGCTGGCCGTGTCGATCGTGGCCGTAACAAACACGCTGCTGCAGGTGAGTGCGTTCATGTTCGCCGTGTCGATCGGCTCCATCACGCTGCTCACCTTCGCCATCGCCGGCCTGGCCGTCGGCTTCGGGACGCTGTATCCGCGCTTCGAAACGGAGAACGCGGCGCAGATTCCGACGTCGTTCGGGGGGCTGATGTTCATGATGACGTCGGTCCTGGTCATCGGCGGCGTGATCTTCCTGGAGGCGCGCCCCGTGTACCGCTTCCTCACGGCCCGCCTCTACGGTGCGCCGGAGACCGTCGATCCCACGGAGATGGTCGTCGGCTTCGGTCTCGCGGCGCTGCTGTGTCTCGTCGCGACGTTCGCGCCGCTACGCCTGGCCGAGCAGCGCCTCGAGCTGCTGGAACGGTAGCGACTCCCCTTCGCCCTGCGACGCCCTTCGGCCATCGCGGGGCGCCGGCGATCACGTCTGGGCGCGCGGTGGGCGCGCGGTGGGCGCGCGGTGGGCGCGCGGTGGGCGCGCGGTGGGCGCGCGGGCCAGCGCGACCCCGCACATCGCGCACGACCCCAGTCAGCCTGAGAGCGTGGTACCGCAGCGATCGCAGAAGCGCGCGTCCGGCTGCGCGATGGTGTGGCCGCAGCGCGGGCAGCCGCCAAGCGACGAGCCGCACGTGGAGCAGAAGCGCGCTCCCGGCTCAGGTCGCGGCCCGCACGTGGCGCAGGCGACAACCGGTCCGCGCAGCGCGTGGACCAGGCGCTCCGCCTGCTCCGCGATCGCCGCGAGAGCACGCGGCGCCTCGTCCGGGAGCGCGGCCGCCACGGCCGCGGGAACGGCATCGATCTGGGGATCCGGCAGGCGCGATCGAGCGAGCGCGTCCTGCGCCCGGCGCTCCAGCCCGGCACGCAGGGCGAGGTAGTCGGCGGGACTGAGCTTGCCCATCGCCCGGTCGAGCTCGAGCTCATCGAGGGCCATGCCGAGGGCCCCGTCCGGGGCAGGTTCGACGGTCCCATCCACCAGCGTGGCCGCCCTCGGTTCACCCTCGTGCCCACGCGCTGCATTCGCTCCCCCTGGGGCCGCACCGGACGGATCGGACCCGTCGGAGCGGCGTCGCAAGAGCGGCGCGGCCGCGAAGGCGATCCCTCCGACGATGAGCACGAGTCCGACGATGAGCGAGGTCATGCGATCCCGGGATGGACAGGAGCAGTGGCCGGTCGCGCGCGTGCGACCGGGACGAGCTGACTGATGGCGGCGAGCACGAGGCAGGCGACTGCCAGGCCCCACACGGCCGCCAGTGGAATGACCGCCAGCCGCAATTGCACGCGCTCGTCGGCGGCGATGTCGTCGACCCGGACGCGCAGCTCCACGAATCGCGACGCGAGTGTCGCTGGGCGGGTGAGGGCGCGGGCGAGCAGTTCATCGCGGCTGTCCACGTACTCGCGTCGGTCGGTCGACAGCAGCGGGAGCGTGCGGCCGTCGCGCGTCGGTTCGAGCGCGACCGCCTCCACATGCGCATTGCCATCCTCGAAGCGCGAGATGCCCTGATGGGCCAGCACAAACGCAGCGCCGATCGGCGAGTCGGCCGTTGCCGTGGCGCCGCCCGCAACGGTGGCAGACGACTCCCGGGCCCACCCCTGCCCCGCGGCAGCGGCCGCCGCCAGGGCCACGGCGAGCGACGCACAGGTACCCGTGAGTCGCGCCCGCAACGATGACGTGCCGGCGACTCGGCCGACCGCCAGCGCCGCCGACGCGCCCGCCAACGCGCTCCACCCGATCGCCGAGGACTCATGGGGACCGAGGGCCGCGGCGAGGCCGGCGCCGGCAACCGCAGCAGACAGCGCCAGCATGTGCAGCCGTCGCCCGTCTCGCCGGTCGGCGTCGAGACTGGCCCCCACCAAGGTCGCGCCACCAACGATCAGCAGCCACTGCGCCGCCGGCGCCAGTCCCGCCCCGTCGTGCGCCGTCGACCACAACATGGTCGCGCCGGCGCAGGCCAGCAGGAGCGCGCCGAGCACCGAGAGGAGTCGCTGCGCCATCGCCCGCTCTTGCCACGCGGCGAGCAGGGCGCCGATGACCGCGGCAGAAAGGGATGCGACGGTGAAGGCCGACTGCTCCCATCCCGCGGCCGCGCGCGGCGTCGCGCCAAGCAGCACGGCGCTGATGAGTCCGAGCGCTCCCAGCGAGGCCGTGAACGATGCAGTCGAGCCGTCGGACCTGGCTCGCCAGGCAAGGACCAGCGCGAGCAGCGCCGGCGTCATGGCGCCCCGCCACGACAGGAGCGGTTCGGGCGACGCGGAGACTCCCGTCGCGTAGCTCCCGCGCGCCGCGGTCCACATGGCGACGGAGAGCAGGGCGATGGTCACGACCAGGACCGGTTCCAGCGCGCCGACGTCACGTCGCCGGTCACTCGCCAGGTGATCTGCCGACTGCGCCACGTGCGCCGCAGCGACCGCGACCACGAGCGAGAGCACGACGCGTCCGGCGAGAGAGAGCGGGTGTTGCAGCTCGGGAGAGAGTCCCAGCCCGTCTGTCGGGACCCAGGGTAACGTGGAGAACGGCGTGGCGGCGAGCGACGCCGCGCACAGCGCCATCAGGATGGCCCCGATCGCGGCGGTGCCAAGCGAGGAATGCGACCGGTACGTCACGACGCGCCCGGCGATCGCCACCAGCGCCGCAGTGGGGAGCACCGCTCCGGCCGGCAGGTTCCAGAGGGCCGCGACGCGATACGCGAATGGCAGGTTCGTGGTCATGCTGCGGGCGACGTACGTGATCGTGACGTCGCCCGATAGCAGGAGCGCTAGCAGTGCCCCCGACGCGATGAGCGCCGCGACGGCGCCGGCCACGAGTGCCCGGTCGGCCGAACGGCGCACGGGATGCCCGGGCGCAGTGGCGGTGAGCCCCGCCACCAGCGTCCACCCGCCAAAGAGCGCCGCCGCCCAGCTGGCCAGCAATCCGATCGTCGCCATCTCAGGGCGACCAGTGCCGCGTCACGACGTCAGGCGTCGCCGCGACGGAGCGCTTCCTGCCGCACCTGCACCATGATCCGCTCGAGCGCCGCCTCGGCGCTCGCCCGTTCATCCGCGGGCCACGGGCCGGCGTACTTCTGGAGGTCGCGCACCTGCTCGAGCATGTCGTCGATGAGGAGGCGCAGCAGGACGTTCTTCCGCTCTGTGCGCGGGATGTCGTCGTCGTCGGTCATGGCAGGAGGAGGCATGAGTGGCGCGGGCCCGGGCGCACGCGGCGCGGCTACTTCCGCGACCCGTGAATGATGGCGAGGGTTGCGGCCCCGGCGCCACCCGCATCCCACACCAGGTCCCGATTGCTGAACCGTCCGCCACGGCGCCAGTCCAGCGTCTCCTTTCCTAACGAGACGGTGGCCGTCACGGCGGTCGCCCGCCACAGGGCGGCGGGGCGGCTCGCGTCGGCGCCGCGCCACGCGGCGTAGCTCAGCGACTGGATGGCGGCGGCAGCGGCGAAGTGTTTGAGCTTGTCGCGTCCGGTCCAGCGATCCCCGGACGGGGCGGCGAGGGTGAAGGCGAGGGCGAGGGCGAAGTGCATGGCGCCCCTCTCAGGCCTTGACGTCGGACGCCCACGCCAGTGTCGCGCGCACGGCACGCTGCCACCCGGCGTACTCCGCCGCCACATCGGCCGGTGTGCGCTGCGGCGCGAAACGAGTGAAGTCTCGCGACGCCAAGAATTCGTCCGGGGTGCGCCACACGCCGGCGTGGATGCCCGCCAGGCCTGCCGCGCCGAGCGCGGTGGTCTCGATCATCGCCGGGCGTTCCACCGTCACCTGCAACACGTCGGCCTGGAATTGCATGAGCCAGTCGTTGGCCGTGGCACCGCCATCGACGCGCAGGCGGTCGAGCTCGACGCCCTGCTCGCGCACGGTGGCCACCACGTCGGCCGTGCTGTAGGCCATGGACTCGAGGGCGGCACGCACCAGGTGGGCGCGCGTCGTGCCGCGCGTGATGCCGACGATCGTCCCACGCGCGTCGGGGGCCCAGTGTGGCGCCCCAAGGCCGACCAGGGCGGGGACGAAATAGACCCCGTCGGTCGACGCGACCGACTGGGCGATCGCCGCGGTGTCGGCGGCGCGTTCAACGATCTGCAGTCCATCGCGCAACCACTGCACCGCCGCTCCCGCAATGAAGATCGCAGCCTCCAGCGCGTACACGGGGTTGCCGTGCGCGTCGCAGGCAATCGTCGTGAGCAGCCCGCCGCCACCCTTCGGTCGCTCGCGTCCGGCGTTGAACAGGAGAAAGGCCCCAGTGCCGTACGTGTTCTTGCCTTCGCCAGGGGCCCAGCATCCCTGCCCGTAGAGCGCGGCCTGCTGGTCGCCGGCGACGCCGCAGATCGGGATCTCGCTCCCCAGGTGCTCGGCGCGCGCCACTCCGAAGCTCCCGGACGAGTGGCGCACATCGGGAAGCATCGATACGGGAACGCCGAACCGCGCGCACAACTCCGGGCTCCACGCGCCGGCGTCGATGTCGTAGAGCATGGTGCGCGACGCGTTCGTGGCGTCGGTGGCGTGCACCGCCCCGCCGGTCAGCTTCCAGATCAACCAGGTGTCGATGGTGCCAGCGAGCAGTTCCCCTGCCGCGGCACGGCCGGCGAGCGTTGCGTCACGCAACATCCATTCGAGCTTGGTCGCCGAGAAGTAGGGATCGACGACCAACCCGGTCCGGCGGGCGATGTCGGCGGCGTGTGGCGCAAGTTCGGCGCAGCGCGCCGACGTGCGCCGGTCCTGCCAGACAATGGCGCGAGAGACCGGCCGCCCAGTGGCGCGATCCCAGAGGACGACCGTCTCGCGCTGGTTCGTGATTCCGATCGCGTCGGGGGTGATTCCCGACTGGGCGATCGCCTCGCGTGCGGCATCGAGCGTCTGCTGGAAGATCTCGTCGGCGTCGTGCTCGACCCACCCCGGTTTCGGGTAGTGCTGGGTAATCTCCCGCGAGGCGCGCCCGACGATGGCGCCATCGGCGCGTACCACGAGACAGGTGGAGCCGGTGGTGCCCTGGTCGATCGCGAGTATTGAAGGCATGGATTCCCCTGGGGGTCGAGATGACCGGGCGACGGAGTGCGAGGCGGCGGCGCGAGAGACGACGAGGCGTTGCGGCGTTGCGGCGCGAGGGCGGGGGGCGGCGCAATGGAATGATGAAGCGGGGTGACTCGTGGATGGTAGTTTGGAATTGGGGGGGGCCCCCACTCACCCCGACCCTCCTCCCCACCCCGCACCAAAATCATACGGCCCCCGCACCACCCCTCGATCCGTGACAATCCCGGTCACCAGCGCGGCTGGCGTCACGTCGAACGCCGGGTTGCAGACGGCGACACCAAATGGAGCCGTCTCGGTACCGAACGGGTGGAGCACCTC
Organism: Gemmatimonadota bacterium; assembly: GCA_016704465.1. Taxonomy (GTDB): domain Bacteria; phylum Gemmatimonadota; class Gemmatimonadetes; order Gemmatimonadales; family Gemmatimonadaceae; genus SCN-70-22. The sequence goes on from JADJAD010000004.1 coordinate 48,262, forward strand.
TTCACGCCCGCGCTGCTCGATGACGATGTCGCGACCGGTCGGCGTCGCCACATCGATGGTCGACGAGGGCGCTGCTACATAGAAGGGAATGCCGTGGTACTGCGCCAGCACGGCCACGCCGTACGTCCCGATCTTGTTCGCGACGTCCCCGTTGGCGGCGATCCGGTCAGCCCCCACCAGCACGATATCGATCGCCCCAAGCGCCATCAACGAGGCCGCCATGTTGTCGGCGATGACGGTCACGGGAATCCCGGCGCGCTGCAGCTCCCACGCCGTCAGTCGGCTCCCTTGCATCAGCGGGCGCGTCTCGTCGGCGTAGACGACGACCCGTCGCCCGCGACGCGTCGCGATATACACGGGGGCGAGCGCCGTCCCGATTCCTCCCGTCGCCAGGGCGCCGGCATTGCAGTGCGTCAGGACGCGGGCCCCATCGGCCAGCAACGTCGCACCAACCTCCCCGATCGCCTCGCACATCGCCCGATCCTCGTCGAGGATGGCGGTCGCCTCGCCCGTCAACTTCTCCAGCAGTTCCGCGTTGCTTCCGTTCGCCGACTCCGCGCAGCGCAGCATACGATCGATCCCCCACGCGAGATTGACCGCGGTCGGCCGTGCTTCCCGGATGCGGGCCGCTGCTCGTCGCAGTTCCTGCCGGAAGTCGTGCGGCGTGGATACTGCATGCCCGCGCACAGCGGCGACCAGCCCCATCGCCCCGCAGATCCCGATCGCCGGGGCCCCCCGCACGGCGAGCGTGCGGATCGCGTCGCACACTTCGTCCACCGTGCGCAGGTCACGCTCGACATACGCACCCGGGAGCAGTCGCTGGTCGATGATTCGGACCGCGTCGCCCGATGGCGACCATCGCACCGCTTCGATGACAGTCATGAGCCGCTAAGGTACGCGGGTGATTCGGCGAGCGGGAGCACGCCGTCGGCATCCGCCCGCGGGGGCGTCGCGGTAGATTGCCCGTCGGCCCGCGGGCTCCCTTCGATCCTTTCGCTGCCGTCCCATGACCTTCGAGAACCTCACCCTGGCCGTCGCCGATCGCGTTGCGACGCTCACCGTCAACCGCCCGGACAAGCTCAACGCCCTCAACGACGCCACGATCGCCGACCTGGATCGCGCCGTCGACGAGATCGCCCGCCGTGACGACATCGGCGGCGTGATCCTGACGGGGGCGGCGCGCGCCTTCGTGGCCGGTGCCGACATCGCCGAGCTCTCGAGCCAGACCCCATGCAGGGGGAGGCACGCGCCACGTTCGGCCGGCGTGTCTTCACCAAGTACGAGCAGTCCTCCAAGCCGGTGATCGCCGCGGTGAATGGGTTCGCGCTCGGCGGTGGGTGCGAGCTGGCCATGGCCTGCCACATCCGCATCGCCTCGGAGCACGCCAAGTTCGGGCAGCCGGAAGTGAAGCTCGGCATCACCCCGGGATACGGCGCCACGCAGCGGCTCCCTCGGCTGGTCGGGCGCGGGCGGGCCCTGCAGTTGCTGCTGACGGGCGAGCTGATCGACGCCGCCGAGGCGCTGCGCATCGGGCTGGTGAACCGGGTCGTGCCGGCGGGTGAACTCCTCGCCGCAGCAGACGCCATGATGCGGCAGATCCTGGCGAATGCGCCACTCGCCATTGCCCTGTGCATCGAGGCGGTCGATCGCGGGAGCGACGCGACGCTTGCCGACGGCCTGAACCTCGAGGCGAACCACTTCGCGATCCTCTCGGGGACGCAGGACATGGCCGAGGGCATGGCAGCCTTCCTGGCCAAGCGCGCCGCGACGTTCACCGGCCGGTGACGCTGACCCTGCTCACGCTCGCCATCCGCGACTTTCGCAACCTGGCGCGTGTGGACCTCGCCGTTCCGGCCGCCGGCCTCGTGCTGGTGGGGCCGAACGGGCATGGCAAGACGAACCTGCTCGAGGCGATCCACTACCTGCACGTGCTCCGGTCGGTGCGCGGTGCGCGGGATGCGGACCTCGTGCGGTTCGGCGCCGAGGCGTTTCACGTGGCGGCGCAGGCACAGGGCGGCGCGGTCGATGACGTGCGCATCGGCTTCGCCCGGGCAGCGAAGCGGAAGAAGGTGATGCTCGACGGCGTCGAGGCCGAGCGGCTCGCCGATGCGTTCGGGGCGCTGCCGTCGGTCATGTTCTCGCCGCGCGACGTGGAACTGGTGGCCGGTCCCCCGACCGAACGCCGGCGCTTCGTCGACATCGCCCTCGCGACGACGTCGCGGCGATACCTGACGGCGCTCCAGCGCTACCGGGCCGCCCTCGTCAGGCGCAATGCGACGCTGCGTGAGGTGCTGCGACGGGGCACCAGCGACGGTGCGACCCGGGTCGCGGTCTGGGAACCCGCCCTGGCCGAGGCGGGGGCGACGCTCTGGTGTGCGCGCGTGCGGTGGAGCCGGTGGGCGGCACCTCGGCTCGGCGCCCTGTGCGCCGCCATCGGTGAGCGCGAGCGCGTGACGCTGGAGTACCACACCTCGCTGGCCGTGGATCCTGCCGGTGAGGCGGACGAGACACACGTGCGGGAGCAGCTGGCGGCTGCGCTCGAGCGCGACCGCGGCCAGGACCTTCGGCGCAGCCTGACCCACAGCGGTCCGCATCGGGACGACATCACCCTCAAGCTGGGCGGTCGGGCGCTGCGCAGCTTCGGCTCGGCGGGACAGCAGCGCACGAGCGCCATCGCCCTCCGCCTGCTGGAGCGCGAGACGCTGTGCGAGCAGGCGGGGCGCGCGCCGCTGGTCCTGCTCGACGACCCGTTCGCCGAGCTGGATGTAGACCGGGCCCGCCAGATCCTGCGAATGCTCGGAGACGGGGCACCGGGGCAGACGTTCCTCGTGGTGCCGCGCGGCGATGACGTACCCGACGCGTACACCGCCCTCAGCCGGCACACGATTCGCGACGGCGTGCTCGATGCCTAACGACCGCGACTCGCCCGAGCGGCTTGCCGACCTGCTGTCGCAGTTCCTGAAGCGGCGCGGGCTGGACGCGCGCATCCGGCAGTCGGCGGTACTCGATGACTGGCCGCTCCTGGTGGGTCCCGAGATCGCGGCGGTCACGCGCCCGCTCTCGATCGCCGAGGATGGCACGCTGTTTGTCGCGGTGCGCAGTCACGCCTGGATGTCGGAGCTGACGATGATGGAGCGCGAGCTGCTCGCGTCGGTCAACCGGATCACCGGAGACAAGCCCATCCTCAAGCTGCGCTATACGCTGATGCGATAGCCGAGCTCGTCCGCTAAGCCATTATCGAACAATTGCTTAGGGGTGAATGCCGCAGTTGAAATGGGACGCGTGAAGTGGTAGATTTCCGGCTTGGCATAGCCCCCGACTTTCGGCACTTCTTCGGGAACCCATCCGTCGTTCATCAGGGCAGACATGGCCACGAACAACTCCGAGTCGAATTCGTACGAGTCCAGCAACATTCAGGTCTTGAAGGGACTGGAGGCCGTACGTAAACGCCCGGGCATGTACATCGGCTCGACGTCGTCGCGCGGCCTGCACCACCTGGTCTACGAAGTGGTCGACAACTCGATCGACGAGGCGCTGGCCGGGCACTGCGACACCGTGTCGGTCATCATCCACGCCGACAACTCGATCACGGTGGAGGACAACGGACGCGGCATCCCCGTGGACATGCACCCGACCGAGAAGATGCCCGGCCTCGAACTCGCCATGACCGTGCTGCATGCCGGCGGCAAGTTCGACAAGGACAGCTACAAGGTCTCGGGCGGGCTGCACGGCGTGGGCGTGTCGGTGGTGAACGCGCTGTCGGAGACGCTCAAGGTCTGGGTGAAGCGCGGCGGGAAGGAGCACTACATGGACTTCCGCCGTGGCACCACGACGACGCCGCTCAAGACGCTCGGCAAGGTGCGCGACAAGGAGCGGGGGACCAAGGTGTACTTCAAGCCCGACCCCGAGATCTTCACCGAGCTGCACTACGACTACGACATTCTCGCCAACCGGCTGCGCGAGCTGTCGTTCCTGAACAAGGGGGTGACCATCACCCTCAGCGACGAGCGCGAGGACGAGACCAGGACGGAGACGTTCCACGCCAAGGGCGGGCTGCAGGAGATGGTGAAGTTCCTCATCGGGAACAAGAAGTCGCTGCACCCCGAGGTCATCTATGTTGACACCGAGAAAGACGACATCGGGATCGAGATCGCCCTCCAGTACAACGACGGGTACAACGAGAACGTCTTCACCTTCGTCAACAACATCAACACGCACGAAGGCGGGACGCACCTCACCGGCTTCAAGTCCGCACTCACGCGCACCATCAATGCCTTTGCCCAGAAGGGCAACTTCCTCAAGAAGGCCGACTTCACGCTCTCCGGCGACGACGCGCGCGAGGGGCTGACCGCGGTCATCTCGGTCAAGGTGCGCGAGCCGCAGTTCGAGGGACAGACCAAGACCAAGCTCGGTAACTCGGAAGCCGAATCGGCGGTCAAGACGGTCGTGAACGACTGGCTCGGCGCCTACCTCGACGAGCACCCGCGCACGGCCAACATCATCCTCGAGAAGGCGGTGTCGGCGGCCCGAGCGCGCGAGGCGGCCCGCAAGGCGCGCGACCTGACGCGCAAGAAGTCGGCACTCGATGTCGGGACGCTTCCCGGCAAGCTCGCGGATTGTTCGCTCTCCGATCCCGCGCTCTGCGAACTCTTTCTCGTCGAGGGCGACTCGGCCGGCGGCTCGGCCAAGCAGGGGCGCAATCGCGAGTTCCAGGCGATCCTGCCGCTGCGCGGCAAGATCCTCAACGTGGAGAAGGCGCGCATCGACAAGGTCCTCTCCAACGAAGAAATCCGCACGATCATCACCGCGATCGGCAGCGGGATCAAGGAAGAGTTCGAGCTGGAAAAGGCGCGCTACCACAAGATCATCATCATGACCGACGCCGACGTGGACGGCGCCCACATCCGCACCCTCCTGCTCACCTTCTTCTTCCGCCAGATGCGGGGAGCTGATCGAGGCAGGGTTCATGCACATCGCCATGCCGCCGCTCTACCGCGTCGCCAAGGGGAAGCAGGAGTTCTACGCGTACGATGAGAAGGAGCGCGAGGTCTACACCGAGCGGCTGGGTGGCGGCGAACGCGGCTCCGTCTACATCCAGCGGTACAAGGGCCTCGGCGAGATGAACAAGGGGCAGCTGTGGGACACCACCATGGACCCCGAGCGACGCACGCTGATGCGCGTGACCATGGACGACGTCGTGCAAGCCGACCTGATCTTCCAGCAGCTGATGGGCGACGAGGTGGAGCCGCGCAAGCGCTTCATCGAAAAGAACGCGCGCTTTGTGAGCAATCTGGACGTATAGCTAGGGGGGCGCTACGACGCAGTCGACATGCATGCAGCCTGATCGGAGTCCGCACCACGATCCCCCTCCCCGTGACCGGTGGAGCGCATGAACATGCCGAACGAGCGGGACCTTGAGACGAGCGCGGGAGCGGAGTCGACCGCGGCGAGCCATTCGGCCACGCCAGCCGCTCCCGCGGCTCAGGCGACTCGCGACCCCACCCGCAGCGACCCCACCCGCAGCGACCCCACCCGCAGCGACCCCACCGGCGGCGACCCGACCCTCGAACCAACGCTCGGCCAGCTGGTCTCCTCGCTGACGGCGCGTGCACCGGACACCGTTCTCGCGCTGTTCGTGGTGGTCGGGATCGTGGGCGCGGGCCTCGTCTGGCTGGTCGTCCCGGCGTGGTGGCGCGTGGTCCCCGCCTTCGTCCTGCTGTCAGCCGTTGGAGGTTGGGGCATCGCCGATCGCGAGCGCGAGAGCCAGGGTCGGCGCCGCGTCGTCGTAGCGGTCGTGCGAGCGGCGGCCGTGCTCGGAAGCCTGATCGCCGCCGCAACGCTCGTCCTGATCTTCATGGGCGTCACGCTGGGGAGCTGGATCTCCTGACTCGTGCGCTCGTCAGCTGCAGGCGGCCGTCATCCGCTGCGCAGCGTGCGTCTGGAGGGCGCGTCAGGCGGGCGCGGCGACCCGTAGCGCTACCCCTTGTCGCTCGCGTGCTCCTTCGCGTAGGCGGCCAGCTGTCGCGAGTACGCCACGTGCACGGCGATGATCGCCAAGATCGGGATCCCCGCGCCGATGTACGCAATGGCAGCATGCACGCCGTCCATCCCCCCTGTCGGGGAGGGCGACGACCCCCACGCAACGAACGCGTACAGCGCCACCAATGCTCCGGCCACCGCCATCGCCCCGAGGGACGCGAGCCTGGCGTGCTTCTTCATGTCGATATCCATCGCGTCCTCGAACAAAAGTCGGGGGAGAGAACGCCGCTGCGCGGCGCGCGGATGTGGAAGGAAGATGAACGCGGGGGCGGCGGAGATGAAGTCCGCGCCCGCGGTCCGCACGGCTATCGCGGTTCCACGAAGACCGGGAACTCGGCCGTTCGCACCCACGGCTCCCCGTCGTAGGGCTCCACGCCGCCCATAGTGACCCGATGCGAGACCAGCGGCAGCGGCGGCTCCGCCTCGTCGGTGATCAGGATCGCCTCGGCCAGCGACGCCATGCCCGCGGCGATTCCGGCTTCGTCGCGGGCGAAGATGGTGGCCAAGGGTTCACCGACGCGCACCACGTCGCCCGGTCGCGCCCGGATGACGAAGCCAACGCTTGGGTCGATGGCATCGTCCATGCGCGTGCGCCCCCCGCCGAGGGCGGCGATGCCACGCCCGACGGCACGCGGCTCGACCCGGGAGACGACGCCGGCGTGTGGCGCCGAGAAGATCTCGACTTCTCGCGCCTGCGGGAGCCGCGACGGGTCATCCACCACGCGCGGGTCTCCCCCCTGCGCGGCAATGATGCGCTGGAACGCTTCCGCCGCATGTCCCCCCGAGATCGCGACCTCCATGCGCCGACGGGCGACATCGGTGTTAGGCGCGACACCTCCGAGCACGAGCATCTCTGCTCCCAACGCGTAGGTCACCTGCATCAAGTCGGGCGGCCCATCGCCGTGCAGGGCATGAATCGCCTCCTCGACCTCCAGCGCGTTGCCACACGCCCGGCCGAGCGGTCGATCCATGGCCGTGACCAGGGCCACGACCGGGCATCCATGCTCGCGCCCCAGGTCAATCATCAAACGCGCCAGTTCCAACCCACGGTCCAGCTCCGGGATGAACGCCCCCGAGCCGCGCTTGATATCCAGCACGAGTCCCGTCAGCCCCTCTGCCAGCTTCTTGCTCATGATCGACGCCGCGATCAAGGGGATGCCCTCCACCGTGCTCGTGGCGTCGCGCAGTGCGTAGAGGCGCCGGTCCATGGGGGCGATCTCGTCGCTCTGCCCGATCAGGGCGCATCCGAGCTCCTCGAGCTGCCGGCGGGTCTCCTGAAGCGTGAGTCGCGTGCGGAATCCGGCGATCGACTCCAGCTTGTCGAGCGTCCCCCCCGTGTGTCCCAGCGCGCGCCCCGACATCATCGGCACGATCACACCTTGCGAGGCGACGAGGGGGGCGAGGATGAGCGAGACCTTGTCCCCTACTCCGCCAGTGGAATGCTTGTCGATGCGCCCGGCCGTCAGGTGCGACAGGTCGAGTGAGTCGCCGCTCGCCCGCATGGCCTGCATCAGCGCGCCCACCTCTCCCCGGTCGAGCCCACGTATGAAGGCCGCCATGAGGAAGGCCGCCATCTGGTAATCCGTCATCTCGCCAGCGGCGTACGCCCGCGACAGGGCAACCCATTCTGCGGCCGACAGTCGGCCGCCGTCCCGCTTTCGCTCGATCAAACGCTGGGCAAGCATATGCAGCACCTTTCGGGTATTTTCACGAACCAGCACGACCTCAACATGTGACGCGCTGCGGCGCGTCTTCCTCGCGCACCAAGCGACGAGTCACCATGCCGCTCCTCCCAACGATTCGTCGCCTCAGCCTGGCGAGCATGATCTTGTTGCCCGGCATCGTGCGGGGCCAGAGTCCAGCCGAACAGATCGCGCTCGGCGATCTGGCGCACGCCGCCTTCAACCCTGCTGCCGCTCTCGTCCATTACGAGGCCGCCATCGCCGCCGACTCGACCAACGGCGCGGCACTGGGCAAGGCGTCTCGCTCGGCGGTGGACGCCGGGGAACAGGCCAGCGATGCCGAGCAGCGGACCCGCCTGTTCCGGACCGGAGAGCAATACGCCCGCCGCGCAGTCGCGGCAAGCCCTAACGATCCCGAAGCGCACTTCCACCTGGCGCGTGCCTTGGGGCGGACGGCGCTGTCGCTGGGCGTGCGCGACCGCGTGCGCTATGCCACGGATAGTCGCGCCGAGGCCTTGCGCGCCCTTGAACTGGATCCCGATCATCCGGGGGCGCTGCACGTGCTCGGCGTGTGGAACGCCGAGATCATGCGCCTGAACCGGCTCGAACGATTCTTCGCCCGGAACGTCCTGGGCGGAAAAACCTTCGGGACCGCCAGCTGGAAGGATGCCGTGGCCTACATGGAGCGCGCCGTTGCCGTGGACCCCGATCGGCTCACGCATCACCTCGACCTCGCCCGTATCTATGCGGACGTGGGCGACACGGCCAAGGCGCGCACCCAGTTCGAGCTGGTTGTTCGTGGACGGAGAACCGACGTGAACGACCCACAGTACAAGCTTGAAGCCGACGCTGCGCTGCAGAAACTCAGGGAGGAGGAGAGGCGATGATGACCCCACGCGACCGCACGGTCCTCATTGTCGAGGACAACGAAGACAACCGCATCGTGTACTCCACCATGCTTCGCCATCACGGCTTTCGCGTGTGTGAAGCACTCGACGGCGAGGAAGGGATCGCGAAGGCGCACAGCGAGCGCCCCGACATCATCCTCATGGACATTTCCATCCCGCTCATCGACGGGTGGGAAGTCACCCAAACGCTCAAGCGCGAGCAGGCCACCGGCCACATCCCGATCATCGCGCTCACCGCGCACGCGATGCCGGGAGATCGGGAGCGAGCCATGGAGGTCGGGTGCGACTCCTACCTCGCCAAGCCCTGCGAGCCGCGCGCCGTGCTTGCCGAGGTGAATCGCCTGCTCGCGCGCCCGCGCGCGGGGGCGTAAGCGCGCCGGGACGTTCGCGCGCGGGGGCGACTTCGCGTGACCACCATCACGCACCGGTTAGGTGGTGGCGCACGCAATTACCCACGCGCGTCCTCGGGCGTCCTTACGGGTGAGTCCGCCGTCCATCAATGCCGTCGGGCCTGTGCCCGCCCCCACCCGTGACGCCGCGCGCCCCGCATGTCTCAAGCCGCCGCCCTGCTCGACGATCGTCTCCTGCCCGCGAACGATGCAGCTGACGGGCGCACCGTGTTGCAGGAACGCGTGGACGAACTCACGCGCGAACGCGACCAGCTGCTCGTCGTCGTCGACCTCCAGCAGGAACTGGGGAGTTCGCTGCAGGTCGCCGACGTGCTGCAACGGATCGCGCGGCGGCTCGGCGAACTCTTCGGGCTCGACCGCGCCTCGATCTACCTGGCCGGCGAGGGGCATCGCGAGGTGCGCCTGGTGGCATCGTACGAGGATCCGTCGATGGGCGACCTCGTGGTCGACCTCGCCCGCTACCCCGAACTCGCGCACGTCTTCAGCTCGGGCGAGACCGTCTTCATACCCGACGCGTGTACCGACGACCGCCTCGCGAGTGTTCGTGCCGCCCTGGTTGAACGCGGCGTCGGATCGATGGTCGTCGTTCCGCTGCGGTGGCGCACCGCGGTGATCGGGGCGCTCATGCTGCGCAGCGACCGCTCCGGCCCTGCCTTCTCCGCGCGCGACATTCACTTCTGTGAGGTCATCGCCTCGCTCACGGCCCGCGCCCTGCGCAACGCGCATCGCTTCGAGCGCGTGCAGCGCGCGTCGGACGCCGACGCCGAGCGGCGGCGGCGCGTCGAGCTGGAGCGCATCGCGCTGGTGGCCTTCCTGCGGCGCCTGCTGTCGCGCTACGCCCATGGCGAGGATCAGCAGTGGTCGGAAACGCTCCTTCCCCGGGAATCGGACGAGGAGTTGGAGCGCCTGGTGTCGGTCACGATGCAGGTGCTGGAAGAGGAAGCGAAGGGATAGCCATGCGCGGGCCTGCGGTCGTCGACATTCCGTGAGGGGGCGAATAGTCTGCATGGTGCGTGCGCCGATCCGCGCCGCGCGTGCGGCCGACGCACGCTCCCTCGACCCAGCAGGCGCCATGCTCATTTCCAGCGCGATGAATGCCGCAATGTCCGAGCAGATCGGCAACGAACTCGCCGCCTCGAACCAGTACGTCGCGATCGCGGTGTACTTCGACGGCGAGGGATTGCCCGCCCTCGCGCGGCACTTCTACAAGCAGGCAGCAGAAGAGCGCACGCACGCCATGCGCTTCGTGAAGTACATCGTGGACGCCGGCGGCACCCCCGAGATCCCGGCCATTCCCGCGCCGCGCGGCCGCTTCACGTCGGCCGAAGACGCGGTACAGCTCTCGCTGGACTCCGAACTGCGGGTCACCGCCCAGATCAATGCCCTGGTCGACCTGGCCATCAAGGAGAGCGATCACCTCGCCAAGAACGCGCTGGAGTGGTTCGTGAACGAGCAGCGCGAGGAAGTGTCGAGCATGGATACCCTGCTGCGCATGGTCCGGCGGGCCGGCGAGCCCGGGCTCTTCTTCGTGGAGAACTTCCTCCTGCAGGGAGGGCTCGCGGAGGGGCCGGACGGGGCAAGCGCGCCGGAGTAGCGCCGTCCCGACGCACGCGGGGCCCGGCGACGCTTGTCGCCGGGCCCCGCGTCGCGTTCATTCCGGCCATCTTCGGATCGTCGCCGACTTTCGCCCGCGTGGGTCCGCGGCCCAGCGTCGTCCCGAGGGCACGGCTCCCCTTCCCCCTTCCCGCACCGCGTCGGATGCCCGCTCACGCCTCGCGCGCCGCCACCCTCCGCACCACGCTCGACCGCGCCTCGTACGAGTACTACGTCCTCGACCGCCCCACGCTCTCCGACGCCGAGTACGATCGGCTGTTCCGCGAGCTGCAGACGCTGGAGGAGGCGCATCCGGACCTGCGTACCCCCGACTCGCCGACGCAGCGGGTCGGCGCCGCCCCGGTCAGCGCGCTGCCCAAGCACGCACACCGGGTCCCGATGCTGTCGCTGAACAACGCCTTCACCAACGAGGAGCTGCACGAGTGGGAGGATCGGCTCGTGCGGCTGGCGGGCGAGGATGTGCGCACGGCGGGCTACTCGGCCGAACTCAAGATCGATGGCGCGGCCGTGAGCCTGTTGTACGACGACGGGCTCCTGGTGGTGGGCGCGACCCGCGGAAATGGGTCCATCGGCGAGGACGTGACGCCCAACATCCGCACGGTGCGTGACATCCCGCTGCGATTGCACGGGACCGGGCACCCGCGTCACGTGGAAGTGCGCGGCGAGATCTACTATCCCTTCGACCTCTTCGAGCGCATGAACGAGGAGCGGGTGCGTGCCGGTGATCCGGTCTTCGCCAATCCGCGCAACGCGTCGGCGGGCGCGCTCCGGCAGCTCGATCCGGCGATGACGGCCACTCGGCCGCTTCGCTTTTTCGGCTACACGATGGTCGCGGCGCCCGGTGCGTCACTGCCGGTGGCGACGCAGTGCGAGGTCCTGGACATGCTCGCCTCGTGGGGCATCCCGGTCGCCCCGCACCATCGCGCGTGCGCCACCCTGGCCGAGGTCACGGCGTGGGCGCACGAACTCGAGCACCGGATCCGCCCGACCTTGAATTTCGCGATCGACGGCGGGGTGGTGAAGGTCGACCGGCTCGCCCTGCAGGATGACCTTGGGGTGGTCGGCGGACGGGAACCACGCTGGGCCATCGCCCGGAAATTCGCCCCCGATATCGCCGAGACACGCCTGCTCGACATTCGCGTCAACGTCGGGCGAACCGGGGCGCTCAACCCGTATGCCGAGCTGGAGCCGGTCGAGATCGGGGGAACGACCGTGACCTTCGCCACCCTGCATAACGAGGACCAGATCATTGCCAAGGACCTGCGCATCGGCGACGTGGTGCAGGTCAAGCGCGCCGGCGAGGTGATCCCGCAAGTCATCGGGCCGATTCCCGAGCGGCGGACTGGCGACGAGCGTCCGTGGCGCATGCCCGGGCGCTGCCCCGTGTGCAACACCCCGGTGGTGCGCGACGAGGAGGAGGTGGCGATCTACTGCCCCAACGTGCTCTGCGAAGGACGGCGTCTCGAGGGACTGGCGCACTTTTCGTCGCGCGGTGCCATGGACATCCGCGGGCTCTCCTACGCCCGGCTGGAGCAGCTGGTCAACGCCAGGATGGTGCACGACCCGGCCGACCTCTACCTCCTGACGGTGGAACAGGTCACCTCGCTCGAGCGATTCGCCGATCGCAGCGCGCTGCTGCTGGTCGAGGCCATCGCTGCGTCGCGCGCGCAGCCGCTCTCCCGCCTGCTGTTCGGATTGGGCATCCGGCACGTCGGGGCGACCGCCGCGGAGTTGCTGGCCCACCACTTCGGGACGATGGACGCCCTCATGGCGGCGCCGGAAGAGGACGTGGCGGCGGTGCACGGGATCGGACCGATCATCGCCCGGTCGGTCGTGTCGTATTTTCAGGACCCGGTCGCCCAAGCGCTGGTACAGCGACTCCGGGAGCGCGAGCTCACCATGAGCGAGCCGCAGCCGGCGGCGGCGGATGGTGCCCTGAAGGGGCTGACAGTCGTCATCACCGGGACGCTGCCCACGTTGAGCCGCGCCGACGCGACCGCTTTGGTGGAGCGCGCTGGCGCTCGGGTGTCGGACAGCGTATCGAAGAAGACCAGCTTCCTGGTGGCGGGCGATGCCGCCGGCAGCAAGCTCGAGAAAGCCAGGACGCTCGGCGTCGAAATCCTCGACGAGGCCGAGTTGCTGCGGAGAGTGGGACGCTAACCGAACCGGATTCCAAAATGCCCCAGCCCCTCGATCTCATCGGACACGGCATGCTCGCCCTCACGCGGGCCTCGCTGGCCACGTTGCGCACCGCGCTCCTGCGCGACGGCGGGCCCGACGCCGCGGCGTACCTGCAGGAAGCCGGCTATGCCGGCGGCGACGCCATGTGGGAGGCGTTCAAGCGATGGCTCGCCGAGCGCAGCGACATCCCGGCCGAGTCGCTCGACGTGGAGGCGTTCGAGCAGCGCGCGAGCGAGTTCTTCCGTGACGCGGGCTGGGGGGGAATCACGGTCGGGTCGATCGGCGACCTCGTCGCGACATTGGATTCGCACGACTGGGGCGAGGCCGACCCCGGAAGCCTCATGGACCACCCGAGCTGCCACCTCACGACCGGAATGTTCGCTGACCTATTCGGCCGGGTCGCCGGGGCGCCGGTCGCGGTACTCGAGGTGGAGTGCCGGTCAGCAGGCTCGGCCCGCTGCCGCTTCCTCGTGGGAAGTCCAATGGTGATGGAGCAGATCTACGACGACATGGGGCAGGGACTCCCCTACGAGGACGCAATCTCAGCCTGCGCCTGATCGTCCGCGGCCGCGCCGCCGCGAGCCGACCGCGAGCCGACCGCGAGCCGTGGCAACAAAAAAGCGACGGGAGTTGAGGCACCGACCGCCCCACCTCCCGTCTCCCGTCCCCCGTCCCACTACATCGCGTCGCGGTACTTCGGATTCGGCCGCAGCTCATCGTCGATGAGCACCTCGCGATCCCAAGGAAGCACGATGGTGCTTTCGGTCGCCAGGGCGTGGAAGTCCGGCTCGTAGTTGCCGGTCTTGAACGAGACGGCGGTCCGCACCTCGTCCGCGCCAGCGTTGACGATCGCCGCGACCGCCAGCCGCAGGGTATCGCCGCTGTCGCAGGTCTCATCCACGATGAGCACCCGCCGCCCGCGCACCTCTTGCGGCGCCGCGCCGAGGACCGCCGGCGTCTCGCGGACGTGATCGTGGTCGCGCCGGCTCACCAGGATCGAGCGGAACTCCCGGCCGAGGATAGCCGCCACGACTGCGGCGGGAATCACTCCCGCGGTTGCCACGCCGACGACGATCTCGGGGTCGTACTCGCGCGCAACCTTGAGGGCCAGCGCCCGAGAGAGCTCGCCAAACAGCGGCCACTCCACATCGAACCGTCCCTTCGCGGGGTCCACTTCATAGCGTCGCGGCGACATCGATTCCACCTCGGCCTGGTCATGAACATTCCGACGTCGCGGAGACGCCGTGTCCCGCTAACCTAGCGAGCCGCAATGGTGAGGGCGAGTTGGTGATCTGCGACGTAGAGACACGGTGCGGCAAGCCTATCATGTTGCGGTTGCTCAGGGTGCGGACGCACGATAGCTTTGCGCGCGGCGCGCTCGATCTCGCGCGGGCCACCGCGCGGTTGCACACGTGTGTGCGCGAATGCCGGTCTCCCCTCAGCCAAGCCTCGATCGCATGTCATGGTTGAGCCGCCTCTTTGGCGGCGGCAGCGACAAGAACTCGAGGCGCCTCGACTACCTCAGTGAGGCGCTGACCCTCGAGAAATCGGGGGACATCGAGGCTGCCCTCACGTCTTACCGGCTCGCCCTGCGCGAGAAGCCGGATGACCACAAGGTCCTGATGAACATGGCGATCGCCTACTCGCGCAGTTCGCGCGGGGACGAAGCCATTCGCTGCTACAAGAAGGCCCTCGAGGTCGAGCCGGGACTGTCGGCCGCCCATTATGGCCTGGCCTTTCTGCTCGTCAAGCGCAACGACCGCGACGAGGCCATCCAGCACCTCGAGGCCTTCCTCGCCGCTCCGTCCACCACGGCAGACGCGCAGAACATCGCGCACGCCAGCCGGACCCTGGAGGCCCTGCGGCAGCCGCAGGAAGAAGCGCCAGTGACGGAGTCGCCCGATATCGAGCAATAAGGTGGGGCGCGTCCTCGCGGTCGTCAGTCAGAAGGGAGGGGTCGGGAAGACCACCACCTCGGTGAACCTCGCCGCCGCGTTCGCGCGCCGAGGCCTGAAGACGCTCATCATCGACGTCGACCCCCAGGGGGCGGTGCGCTACGGCATCGGGCTGCGCCGGGGACATCCGACTTACGGGTTCGCCGACTACCTCAACGGCGCTCGCAACCTTCGGGAGATCATTCTCCCCACCGCCCTGCCCTGGCTGCGGGTGATCCTGGCCGGTTCTGTCTCCGACGCCTCGGACCATTCCTTCTACCAGCAGCTCATCGCCGAGACCTCGGTGCTGCACGACCTGCTCGCCACCGCCCGCGAGCGCTGCGACATCGTCGTGGTCGATACGCCGCCCGGGCTCGGGGCCATCGTCCACCGCGTCCTCGAGTCCGCCCAGCACGTCATTGTGCCGCTGCAGTGTGAGCCGCTTGCCCTCCAGACGACCCCCCAGATTCTGCGGGGTATCCAGGAGATCGTGGAGAACAACCGGGAACTCACCCTCGACGGGATCCTCCTGACGATGTACGAAGCGGAGCAACCGTCCTCGCAGCGTGTCGCCGATTACGTGCGCGAGCACCTGCCGCGCAACATGGTCTTCGACGTGGTCGTCCCGCGGACCGAAGCGGCGCTGGAGGCCTTCGCTGCCGGACAACCCGTGGTCCTGCGCACCCCAGCCGACGAGGCGGCGCAGGCCTACGTGAACCTCGCGACGCTGCTGGCGGAGCGCTTCCGGTGAGTCGTCGCTGGTCCCTGCTGGCCGGCCTGTGCGCGACGGTCGGCGCGGTATCGTGCATCGAACTCAGCGTCGATCCCACGGCCGTCGGCTCGATCGAGTTCCTCGCGCCGTCCAATCCCTCGATCGTCCGGCGCGATACGTTGCGCGACACGACTGGCGCTCCCGAACGCCTGCGCGCCCGCGTCTTCTCCACCGGAGGCGACGAGCTGACCGACATTGAGGTAAGCTTCGTCAACACGGACTCTGTGGTCACGATCCGCGATGGCAACCTGGTCGTGTCACTCCTGGATACGTCCGGCTCGGCGAGGATCTATGCCTCCGCCGCGGGACTCCAGAGCATCGTCCGGACCTTCGACATCATCCGGCGCCCCGACTCCATCGCCGCCAGCGTCGCGGAAGACACCGTGTCGTATCCTGCCCCGGCCACCGGGACATCGATCGACACCTCCACAACGATCGGATTTGTGGTGCGTTCGGGGAGCAACACGGTGGCATCGGTCCGCGTGTCGTTCGAGCTGCTGCGAGGCGGCGTGCCACTGGCGGTCAACGATACCGGGACGTACGCTCTGGTCCGGGCGGGTGGCATCGTGTCCAGGGTGGACACGACCGATGCATCGGGGGTGGCGCAGCGAACGTTGAGGGTGCGCGCAGTGGCCGGGACGGTGCTGCGCGACACGATCGTCGTCCGCGCCAACGTCTCGCTCGGCGGTGCGCCGCTCAAGGGAGCGCCCGCGCTCATGCAGGTCGTCATTCTCCCGGCGTCCTAGCCTTCACACTCATCGATCGACGGAGTCTTCCATGTATGCACGTGGAGGCGAGCGCCCCCCGGTGGGGACGCTGACCCGTTTGTTCTTTGAATCGCTGGAGCGATTCGACCGCCCCGATGCCCTGCAGTATCGCGTCGGGGTGAACAGCTGGCGCCCCATCTCGCACCGCACGCTACGCGAGCGGGTGCGGCGTATCGCATTGGGCTTGCGCGAACTGGGAGTCGCCCGTGGCGATCGAGTGGCGATCCTCTCGGAGAACCGCCCGGAATGGGCGCTGGCCGATTGGGGATGCCTGACCGGCGGGATGACCGACGTGCCGATCTACCCCACGCTGCCAGCCGAGCAGATCCCCTACATCCTCGTCGATTCCGGCGCCTCGGTCATCTTCGTGTCCAACACGACACAGGCCGAGAAGGTCGCCTCGGTGCGCGGACAAGTACCGGCCCTTCGGCTCGTGATCGCCTTCGACGACGCCGCCCGCGGCTTGGCAGACCTGACGCTCGCCGACGTGGAAGCGCGAGGGGCGGCGATCGACACCCCCGCGGCGGCCGAGGCATGGGAGCGTGACGCGCGCGCGGTGCAGCCCGACGACCTTGCGACCATCATTTACACATCCGGAACAACCGGCGCCCCCAAGGGCGTCATGCTCACCCACGACAACTTCTGGTCCAATGTCTGCGCCACGAGCGACGTGATCCCCATGGGGACGGACGAAGTCGCCCTGTCGTTCCTCCCCCTGAGCCACATCTTCGAGCGGACCGGCGATTACTGGTTCTTCGCCACCGGGACGTCAATCGCCTACGTGGAGTCGTTCGACCTGGTGCCGATCTGCATGCAGGAGGTGCGGCCGACCATCGCGATGTCGGTCCCCCGACTGTACGAGAAGATGTACGCCCGCGTGCTCGAGAACGCGCTCTCGGGCGGCGCCATCAAGAAGCGGATCTTCTTCTGGGCGCGCGCCGTGGCCGAACGATGGGCCAACGTGCGGCTGGCGGGACGCGAGCCATCGGGGTTCCTGGCCATGCAGTACGCGCTGGCGCAGAAGCTGGTGTTCTCCAAGCTCAAGGCCCGCACCGGGGGGCGCCTGCGGTACTTCGTGTCGGGCGGGGCGCCGCTGGCCACCGAGATCAACCTCTTCTTCTACGCGGCCGGGCTCACGATCCTCGAGGGCTACGGGCTGACCGAGACCTCGCCGGTCATCGGGGTGAACACGCCGGAGCACTTCCGCATCGGGACGATCGGGCATCCGGTCAACGGGGTGGAAGTGCAGATTGCATCTGACGGAGAGATCCTGACACGCGGCCCCCACGTGATGCAGGGCTACTGGAACAAGCCCGAGGCGACCGCCGAGGCGATCGACGCCGATGGGTGGTTCCACACCGGCGACATCGGCGTGATCGAGGATGACTACCTCCGCATCACCGATCGCAAGAAGGACATCATCGTCACGGCGAACGGGAAGAACATCGCCCCGCAGCCGATCGAGAACCTGATCAAGACCAACAAGTACGTGAGCCAGGCCGTGATGATCGGGGACCGGCGCAAGTTTCCCGTCGTGCTCGTCGTCCCGAACTACGACAACCTGGAGAAGTGGGCCGGCGCGAGGGGCATCATCTGGACGGACCGCGCGCAGTTGCTGCAGATGCCCACGATCCAGGCCAAGATGGACAAGGAGGTTCGGGGGCAGCTGACGGGCCTCGCCAGCTTCGAGACCCCGAAGAAGATCGCCCTCCTCGAGCATGACTTCAGCGTGGAGTCGGGAGAAATGACCCCGACGCTGAAGGTGAAGCGGCGCGTCGTGGACGAGCGCTACAAGCCGGTCATCGACGCGCTATTCACCGATACCGACACCGCCACCGCATAGCACGCCCGTCGCAGCCGCGCCGCGCCTAACGCCGACGCAGCGACACCGGAGCGCTCGACACCGCCGTCGACTCGGCCACCCACTCGTGGCCATCACGCGCCAGCTCGGTGACTCCAGCCGGGAGCGCGCAGCGCGCCGGCGCGACGAGTCGACCGCCGGGACGCAGCGCCCGGACCGTGGCGGCGAGCAGCGGCGAGGTCGCGGTCGCCGCATCGAGCCACGCCGCACGCAGCACCCCACCGGCAAGGGGGAGCACATCGTCGACACGAAGCGCCGACGGGAAACGACCACCGTCCCGTGCCCAGTCCGGAGGGTTCAGCAGGAGCGGCGCAACCTGCGCCTCGTCGGCCAGCGCCGCCGCGAGCTGCGCGTGGGTCCCCCCCAGCATCACGATCCCCCCAGCCTCGCCGAGCGCGAGCACGGCGCGCGCTCGCAGGAGTTCGTCATGGTCGATGGGACCAGGCGGCGCGGCCTCCCGCTCGTCGGCGTCACGACGCACAGCAGGCCGCGGGTCACGACCGGCAGTGAAGTCCACCTCGCCCTCCTGCACGACGTACTGCCGCCGACACACGGGACAGCCCAACATCCCCTGCACGATATCGCGACCGTCGAAACGGGTCACCGACGCCACCAGCCACGTGTCCTCATGCGGGTGTGGACAGCGCAGGGAATCGACGAGTTCGATGTGCATCGGCAGGGCACGCACGTGGGAGATGGGAGTCGAACGTTTCGCCCTCCCGGGAATGGTATCGCCGAGTCCTCGACCCCCGGTATCCGCCGCAGCGCGATTCCGGGAGACACAGCCTGCGATGCTCCGATGTCCTGTCGCGGCTCAGGCGCGGCTCAGGCGCGGCTCAGGCGCGGCTCAAGCGCGGCTCAAGCGCGGCTCAAGCGCGGCTCAAGCGCAACTCGTCGATGTTCACCTCGGCCGGACGAGACGCGACCCAGCAGACGGCGTCGGCCACTGCCTCGGCGTCGAGCATGGCCGAGCGCGGCGGAAAGCCGGGGCGCGAGTCGAGGTCTATCGGGTCCCAGAGGGGGGTGTCGACCGGGCCGGGTGAGACGAGGGACGCCCGCACGCCGGTTCCGCGCAATTCCTGGCGCATGACCTCGTGCATGGCCCGCGCCCCGAACTTGCCGGCGGCGTAGGCGGCATTTTCCGGGAAGGCCGCCCGGTCCGCCACCGAACCGATCGTGATGACGTGCCCGCTCCCGCGCGCGACCATTGCGGGGACGAGGGCGTGCAGGAGTCGATACGGTGCCACCAGGTTCAGCGCGATCATGCGATCGAGGTCGGCGGGCGGCATGACGCCGATCGCCCCCAGGGCAAACAGGCCGGCGTTGTTGATGAGCAGCTGTGGCACGCCCAGCGTCGCCTCGATGTCGGCCAGGGCGCGCGTCACGTCTGCCTCGCGCGAGAGGTCGCACGGGACGACGACGGCGGCGTTCCCGCATGCGCGCGCGACCTCCGCGAGCGCGTCGGGCCGGCGTGCAAGGAGGGCGACGCGCACGCCCGTGCGCGCCAGTCGCAGCGCCGTCGCCCGCCCAATGCCGCGCGAGGCGCCGGTGACAACGGCGGTGACGATCCTGGTGTCCGCGAGCTGCCCGCCCGTGCCGCCCGTGCCGCCCGTCACCTCACGGCCCGTCACCTCACGGCCCGTTTCCGGACGTGTGCGCGAGGCGCAGGAACTCGTCACGCGTACGCCCGTCGTCGCGAAAGCAGCCGAGCAGGGCCGATGTGATGGTCTTGGAGTTCTGCTTCTCCACGCCGCGCATCATCATGCACAGGTGGAACGCCTCGATGACCACGCCCACACCGTGCGGTGCGAGCACGTCCTGGACCGCCTCGGCGATCTCGCCGGTGAGGCGTTCCTGCACTTGCAGCCGCCGGGCGAACATGTCCACGATGCGCGGCAGCTTGCTGAGCCCGACGATCTTGCCATTCGGGATGTAGGCAATGTGCGCCTTGCCGAAGAACGGCAGCATGTGATGCTCGCACATCGAGTACAGCTCGATATCCCGCACCATGACCATGTTCTCGTGCTTCTCGGCGAAGACCCCTTCGCCGACCACGTCCTCGACCCGCAGGTTGTAGCCGCGTGTCAGGAAGGCCATCGAACGCGCGACACGGCTGGGGGTGCGCACGAGCCCCTCGCGGGCGGGGTCCTCGCCGAGCAGTTCCAGCTGTCGTCGCACGAGGTTCTCGAACTCGAGCCCACGCGCCTCGGTGGCCGGCGACTCGTCATCGCCCGTCAGCTGGTCGGCGCGGACAACCAGCGGAGTGACACCACGCGCGCCGTCAGAGCCCTTCGTAGTCGACATAGTTGTTCTCCGTTTCCCAGAGCCGCAGCTTCGTTAGGCGCCCGGGGCGCACGTGCGGCTGCAACACGCGCCAGATGGCGACGACCAGGTTTTCCGACGTCGGATTGACGCCGCGCAGGAATTCCACGTCGAGGTTCAGGTTGCGATGGTCCAGCTGGCCGATCACCTCGCGCTCCACCACGTCCCGCAACGCCCCGAGGTCCACCACGTAGCCCGAGACGGCGTCGATCGCACCGGAGACCGAGACCTCGAGCGTGTAGTTGTGCCCGTGCCAGTTGGGATTGTTGCACTTCCCGAACAGCGCCGTGTTCTCGGCGTCGCTGAGCGAAGGGTTGTGCACACGATGTGCGGCGTTGAAGCGCAGGCGCCGCGTCACGGTCACGATGGGCATGCCGGGGAGTCTGAGGGAAGGGGGAGAACTCGCGGGGCGAGCGCCGGGCCCCCGTGGTCGTCGTCACGCGACCGGGGCGTGCGCCCCGCAGGACCGGCGACGTGGGACGCGACCCACCGGCTCCGCTGAGTCAAGCCCGCACGCGCTACGGATGTTCCCGCCTGGCGCATAGCTTGTGGAGCGGCGAGGGCGTGGCAGAAAACGAGGCGAGGCGCCATCGGGTGATGGAGCCTCGCCAAGCGGGAACGAAGAGGTTTTTTTGAAGCCCAAGCGACAGGTTTAAGATTCTCACCGCGCTTTCCGCCTTCCCCGCACTGGGGCATGACGTCGACCCGTTTGTTGAACCCCTTCGATGAGCTTATCGGCTCAAAAAGTCTGTCTCTCCGTCCCCAAGTCGTGATTTCCGCCCGGAATGTACCGGGCGTCCCCAGACCGGTCAATTCACCCATGGATCTCGGTATTATCGGCGCCGTCGCCCTGCTCATCGTCTGGGCATTCGCGACCGTCGCCACCGAAGCGCCGGGTTATGTGCACGCCCTGCTCATCGCTGGCGTCTTTCTGCTCATCTGGCGCGTCGTCGTGCTCGGAACTTCGCGACGGGATTCGTCGCCGCGCAAGCGTTGAGTCCTGTGTCGCGGAGCCGCTCGGCGCGAGCGCCCCGTCGCGCCGTCCTGCTTTCATGAAACGAGCGGGGGTTACATGGCGTAACGGCATTCCCCCTCACGTATCGGTGCGTGATGACGCGGGGGGCGCGCGGTCGCGGTGAGGGGGCGCGGCCGAACGGCCGGATGGCGCGATCTGACGGACTGAGCGAGCGCGTGCGGCGACGGGTTGCCGCATGCGTGTCGGCGCTCGGGCAGCGCACGGCGCCCGGCCGGCAATCCCCGTCCCCGAGCGCGCCTCGCGCGCCTCGCGACGGGAGACGCCACCCGACGGGAGACGCCACCCGACGGGAGCGGCCACGCGACGGGAGCGGCCACGCGACGGGAGAGGCCACGCGACCATCGGGAGCGGCCCGGTTCGCGACCGGCGACGGTCAACGTGAGTGCTCAGATCTCCCAGTTGCTGAGCACGATCCCACTCGCCGCCCGTCGCTCCTCGTGGCCGATCATCACCATCCGGAGGTCGGTCCATCGCACGCGGGCGCCGAGCGCCATGAGCTCGCGGAACGCCTCCACATACTCGCCCTGGACGCGGATCGCCACCCGGCGAGTCCCGGCCTGTCGTGCGGCTCCCGCGAGCAGGATCGCCATGTCGGGCAGGTGGGCCGGCGTGGCGAGGACCATCTTCAGCACCCGCAGCTCTTCGCGCGAGCGCCCTTCCACGAGCGGGGCGGCGTGGAAGAGGGCGAAGCCGACCAGCGCGCCGCGCTCGAAGCGCAGCACCACGTCGCCGAGTCCCAGCTCGAGGGTGAGTTGCAGCTCGCGGGTGAAGTCGTAGCCCGGCAGCTGCTCGCGCGTGAGGGCGAGGCACTGTGCCACGATCGCGTCGCGATCGCGCGCCGGCAGCGCCCCCAACAACGGCACCGCCACGTCGGCGGTCGCCGCCTCGAGCGTCAACGTCATCGTTAGGCGCCCGGGCACGAAGCCGAGTCGGGCGTAGAAGCCGATGTTGTCCATCGTGCGCGGCATCGTCTCGAGCCCGATGACCCTGGCCCGCTGGGTCCGCAGCCAATCCACCCCCGCCTCGACGATCACCTTCCCCACTCCGCTCCCCTGCCAGTCGGGGCGCACCGCGAGCGGTCCCATCCACCCCTCCACGCCGGAATGGTGCACGATGTTGAACGCGACGATCTCGTCCCGCTCGTCGCGCCACAGTTGTGCTCCCCCGTGCGCATCCTCGATCGCGTAGCGCCAGACGGTCGGGTTGAGATGGGGGACGCGCACCCCAACCATGCCGTCCCGGCGGTACCGCTCCGTGAAGGCGTCGCTGAACACGCGGTTCAACGGGTCGATGTCGGTCAGCCGCACGGGCAACGGACCGGAAATGTTGCGCAGCGAGCGCCACGGCACGGTCGTCATGCGTCCTCCTCGAGCGTGAGCGACGCCATCCCCGCGCCGACCGGCGCGCCCACCGGCGCGCCCTCTGCGTCGCCGACCGTCGCGCCCACCAGTTCCGGCTCGGACTGGCGCACTCGCGCACTTCCCCGTTCCTCGTCGTACTCGACCGTGATCACCCGATCCAGTCCCTCGCGGACCGACTCCACGTGCGTGATCAGGACCACCTGTTCGAAGCGGTCCTGCAGGCCGCGCAGCAGCGACACCACGTTGTGACGACGTGCCTCGTCCAGCGACCCGAAGACCTCGTCCAGCACCAGCAGCGAGAACGACTGTCCGGCCCGCTCGGCAATCATCTGCGAGATCGCCAGCCGGAGCACGAGGTGAGCCAGGTCTTCCTCGCCACCGGAGATCACGGGCTTCGGCTGTCCGTCCTCGAGCACGATGATGTTGTACTGGTCATCGAGCTCCAACTCGCTGTACCGATGCTCCGTCAGCTCGCCGAGGAACGCGCTGGCGAGTTCGGAGAGTTCGGGGCGCAGCTGGTGATTGAGGTCCGTGCGCAAGTCGGAGAAGGCGCGGTCGAGCTCATCGTGCAACTTCTTGTCCACTTGCAGCGCCTCGTGCGCCGCCTGCGCCTTGTCGTACTCCTGCTGCGCGCGTTCTGCTTGCGCCAGCGAGGCGACCGCCGACTGCAACTCGGCTCGAGCGCTGGCGACCGCGATCTCCGCCGCCCGCGCCTCGGCGAGCGTCAATTCCTGGCGTTCGCGCAGCTCGGTGTAATCCTGTTCCGAGAAGGCGACGCTCGCACGTGCCGCGTGCAGCGCCTCGACGCGCTGCCGCAGCCGCGTCGACTCGGCGAGCGCGGTATCGCGACTCGACACCAGGCGCGGTTCCCGCTCGAGCAGCGTGCTCAATCGCGTCGCCCGATCGTTCAGCGGGGCGAGGCGGCCGGTCTCGGCGCGCAACGTCTCGTGGCGCACGGCGTCGTACCCCGCCGGAATGGCCGCCAGGTCGCGTGTCAACTGCTCGTGGCGCTGCTCCTTGCTCGCGATCTCGCGGCCGAGCTGCGCCACTTCCTGCACGGCGCCCTGCACGCGCGCGAGCTGGCGTTCGAGCGTCCCCACCTCGACCTGCAGCTCACGGCGGCGCTCATCGAGCTGCCGCACCTCACCCGGCATGTGCTCCAGCTGCTCGAGTCGCGTGGTGTAGTAGCGTCCGTCCACCGTGATGGTCTCGAGCTGCTCATCGAGCCCGTCGAGCACCGTCCGGAAAGTTTCCCCAAGCACGCGGGTGCAGGTGGGGCACTCCCCGTCCTCACCGAGGTCGAGCACCTTGTCGCGTTGCAGCTTGAGGTCCTGGTACTGCCGGCGCAGCGCGTCGCGCTTGGTCTCGGCCTCCTGCTTGTCCCGGACCCACTCGGTGCGTCGCGCCTCCAGCTGACCCAGCGACTCCTCGAGCGCGCGGCGCTTCTGCTCCAGCGCCTCGGTCACCTCCTCCTCGAGCTGCGGCGCACGGGCGACCTTGTCGCGCCGCTCGCGCAGCCGGACGAGTTCCTCGCTGAGCGAGCGCTCGGACTCCACCAGCGTGAGGCGCCGCCCTTCCTCGCGCGCCAGCTCCTCGAAGCGCCGGAACTCGGACGCCACCATCGCGAGGGGGACGAGTTCGACGGCGAGCGCCTCGAGCTCCAGCCGGGCCGTGGCGATCTCGGCGAGTTCGGCATCGACGCGCTCCAACTCCCGGGTGCGCGCGGCGGCGTCGTTTTCCACCACGCGCAGCTCGCCGACGATCTCCTGCAGTCGTTCCCGTGCCGCCTGGGCCTCCTGCCAGCTCGGCGCCATGGCCCCGAGGGCGAGTCCGGCCTCGCGCAGGCACCCGTCCGAGGTCGAGAGCTGCCGTTCGCCCTCCTGCCGCCGGTCACGCGCCGTCCCCAGGGCGCGGTCAATCGCCTCGGGATCGGGCATCATCGTGCGCAGCCCAGACAGCTGCGCCACGATCAGCTTGCGCTGGTCCCGCACCAGCTCCTGCGCCCCGCGCAGCTTCTCGTATCCGAGCACCCGCGACAGGAACTGCGCCCGCTCCGACGGCCCCATCGCCGCCATGACGTTCAGTTCCTTCTGCCCGGTGAAGTACGTGTTGAAGAACTCGCTGCGCGACATCCCCAGGCGGCGCTGCAGCAGCTCGGTGACCGCCGTGAGCGAGTTGGCGATGGGCTGCTCGGCGCCGTCGAGAAAGAGCTCGGCGCTCGTCAGTCCCCGCACCACCCGGTAGCGATGCCCCGAGAGTTCGAAGTCGAGTTCAACCCTGACCGCGGCGCGAGGGGCGGCGCGATTGAATCGGATGGAATCACGAGTCCCGCGCGCCGCCTGCTGTCCGTACAGCGCCCAGGCGATCGCCTCGAGGAGCGTGGTCTTGCCGGCGCCATTCGGCCCGATGATCCCGGTCAACCCGAGGTCGAACTCGATGCGCGTGTCCGCGTGCTGCCGGAAGTTGAGCAGGTGCAGCGAATTGAGCCTCACGCGTCGCCCTCCCCCCGGGCTGCGGCCGCCGCCGCACCGATTGCCATCGCGCCCTCGCGCTGTTCTGCTTCGGCGAGGTAGGCCAGCCCGCGCTCCACCAGTCGCTCGCGATCGATGTCGCTGGCGAGCGGGCGTCCGCGCAGCTTGTCGCGCACCATGTCCATCAGCGAGGCCCGGCGTCCGGCTGCGCCCTGCCCCACACCGGCGCGCAACAACTCGGGGCGTCGTGTGTCGAGATGGAAGTGGAGTGCGCGCTTCTTGAGCTCCCGCAGCAGGCCATGATCGATCTCGCGGGCGATGTGGCGCGGGACGTCGCGCACCACCTGGCGGACGATCTTGCCCTCCACGCCGCCAGGGACCCGCGTCACGTTCGCCTTGATGGCTGCGTCGATGTCGGCGGCCGCCATCCCTCGCGCCTCGATGCGCGGCAGGTCCACCAGTGCGCGGGCGGGCTTGATCGGGTGAAACGTGCGCTTCGACGTCGCGAGGTCGTACTCGAGAAAACCCTTGCCGGGGAGCTTGGCGGCCCGTTCCTCGGCCAGCTCCCCCCACGGGTTCGCGCTCGTGTAGTCCAGCGATCCGGAGTAATACGCGTTGGGGGCCAGCTGTCGGAACACGTGGTAGTGCCCGAGGGCGACGTAGCTCCACCGCGCGGCGCCGAGTTCTTCCGGCGTGATGGCCACGGCCGTTCGCTCCGCATGCGCCGCGCTCTCCGGCAGGATCCCGGCAACCTCCCCGTGCAGCACGAGCACGTTGTGGCGTGCCGTCGGCTCCGGGTCGAGGGCGACGTGCTGGGGAATCCCCGTGTCGGGAACCGCCAGGATCGACAGGTCGCGCTCGGGAAAGGCGAGGCGCTGCGCCGCGCCTTCCACCACGTGCACGCCTAACGGCGCGAACAGCTGCAAGATGCACCCCGTCTCCACCGCGCGCGGCGAGTCGTGGTTCCCCGCGACCATCACGACGATCGCGTCGGGCAGTGCCTGGGTGAGCCGCGAGAACTGGCCGAACGCGTGCAGGATCGCCGGGTTGGGGGGGCGCACGTTGTGAAAGATGTCCCCGGCCAGCACCACCACGTCGGGCGCGATGTCGATGACCCGATCGATCACCCCCCGGAAGACCGCGGCAATGTCGGCTTCGCGCTGGTTGATGCCCGCCGGCGTCTGCCGCTGGAACTGGCGGTAGCCGAGGTGCAGATCGGAGAGGTGGACAAGACGCATGGCCGGCAGAATATACGCGCGGAGCCGAGGGACCGCCCCGCGGAATCGGCCGCGCCGGGCGTCACATCACGCGCATCCACTGCGTGATCTTCATGCGAACACGCAGCGGCGCCGAATCCTTCCCGTTTCCGGTCACCAGCGAGCGCAACGAGATCACCGTGCGCGCATCGGCGATCCACCCCCGCCGACGATCCAGCAGCAAGGAGGCGTTGACGCTCCCCGAGGTCTGCACGAAACCGGGCGCCCCCTTCGCCCCGCCCCCGCCCCCCTGCATCGGCCCCGACCGCACCAGCCGCCCCTTCATCGACAGGTAGGCGAACTCCCCCGTGCGGGAGACCGAATCCAGCCGGAAGACGGCCGTCAGCGTCGCAGTCGTCTTGCCATCGGGTGAGACGGCGAGCGGAATGTCGACCGATCGATTCCAGGTTGCGCCCGGC
Source organism: Gemmatimonadota bacterium (assembly GCA_016704465.1). Taxonomy (GTDB): domain Bacteria; phylum Gemmatimonadota; class Gemmatimonadetes; order Gemmatimonadales; family Gemmatimonadaceae; genus SCN-70-22. The sequence goes on from JADJAD010000004.1 coordinate 75,295, forward strand.
TGGACCGGCTCGCTCGGCAGCGTGGCCGGAAGCTGCGAGATCAGCGACCCCACGGCTGGACCGGCCCAGGCATCGACGCCGGTCACGGTCGTGGAACCGTCGGGACTGACCCGAAAACGGAACCGCTGTCCCTGCAGCGCCCGCGCCTGCCGTAGCACGTCGGATTCGTAGCTCCCCGTGGACTCGGTCCGCACCGAATCGGCGATGGCGAGCACCGTCGCCCCTGCCTCGTCGGCCGCCTCGACCGTGAGCCGAGCCAGCATGACGAGCGATGTCACGTCGCTTGGCGAGTCGTCGTCGTCCGCCCGCCGGCTGACGCCCATTTCAATGGTCTGGTCGAGGCGCAGGCGCAACAGGTCCCCCGGTCGCGGGCGCAGCTGCAGCAACACGTCCCCCGTCGACGGTGGAGGCCCCGACTGCGCCCACACCGCCTGGCCGCCGCCGAGCGAGGCCACGACCGCGAGCACACCGCATACCGCTCGAGCAGCGCTGTATGACACTAGGTCGCGTACGGGTCGCCGAGGGGGGTGGGACGCAGCTGGCGCGCCGGCGTGGGCGTCGCCGAGCGCGACGCGACGACCGAGCGGAACTGCGACAGGAAGTAGGCCTTCACATCGGTGGGGCGTTCGCGCAGCGTGCGGTCGCGCGCGCGCAGGATCTCGTCCTCGCCGTACACGCCCTCGAACGCGATGGCGATCGACGCCATGGTGAGGTGGGGGTCCAGCCCGCGCAGCTGGCGGAGCACCGCCTCCTGCAGCGTGGGTTCGGCCCCCTGCGGAAAGCGTTCCGCGCCCTCACGACCCGAGAGCACGGCAGGGCGCGGGAAGCGAACGAAGATCGGTTGCGCGAAGTGCGGATGCCGCACCATCAGCTGTCCCTTGGCGAGCGTGGCGAGCTTGATCTTGGTCGACGCGCCGATGCCCGAGTAGCCGGGGGTGGCGAGTTCGTCGGGGTCCATGCGCCCGTAGATCGCCGTCCCCGAGTTCCCGACCACACGCCGGTGGACCTGCGACCGGAACTGCTGCGCACTGAACAGGACGAGCCCCAGGTATCGCCCGCGTTCGGCGATATCGAGCAGCATCTTTCGCACATACGTCTCGGGACCATCGGTTGGGGCGTACTTGTTGAGCTCATCGACGAAGACCACCAGGTGATCGACTCCCAGGGTACGTCGCTCCAGGAACTCGCGCAGCTTGGAGACCACGCGGGCAAAGATGAGGTCCTGGGCGTCCTCTTCGAGGTTGGCGACGTCGATCACATACACCGCGCGGTCCTCGAAGCTCCCGAACGGCAGGTCCGACGACTGCCCGTCGTTCGTGACCAGCCCCTCGCAACGCGTGGCGATGTTCACCAGCCGGTTGCGCACCTTCCGGATGGTGGCCACGTGATGGGTGCGCCACTGCTCGCGGTTGGCCCCCTCCATGGCGTCGATGAGGTCGCGGAAGAAGGTGTCGAGATCGGCGAACGAGCGAACCGTGTACTGTCGGTTTCCGAGCAGCGCGTCGCTGAACGGGACGTCGACGACACGTGATCCCACGAAGTCGATCAGGGCATCGGCCTTGGCGTCGATGTCGTCCTTGGTGAGCAGCACCTCGGCGAACTGCATCACCTCACGCAGCCCCCACGTGAGCGGCGATACGTTGTGCTGCAGTGCCGGGTTGGACCGCAGGGTGTTCAGCGTGAATCCCCTGGCCTTGTACGGCGCGTAGTACTGCACACGCGGGAACGGCTTGGCGGGAATGTCGAGGCGCTCGTAGATCCGCCGGTCCTGCTCCTCGAGCGCGGCCGGCTGGTCGAGGAAGCAGAGATCGGGCCCCTTCACGTTGAAGCACACCGCCGCCACCGACCCCTTCGACGCCGGGAAGTGGGCGAAGATCGAGGCGAGCAGCCATTCGACGGCCGACGTCTTCGTCGCCAGCCCCGAGACGCCGGTGATGTTGAGGTGCGCCGCTTCGGGGCCGAGCAGAAAGTCGGCGTCGAGGTAGATCGGCGACTCCATCCCACCGGCCCGGTAGATCCCGACCGGGATTCCCGTGCGTGCCTCGTCGCGCAGGTACGCGTCCATGCGCAGGGCGACCGACACGTCCTGGTCGTCACCGAGGAAGACCCGCCCCATGGGGACCGGCTGCAACGGCTCGTCGGGTACGTGTCGCAGCACGGCAGCGGTGTACAGCCGGATCTCGGCACGCTCGGTGGGCGACTCGACCGCGCGCGCCGGATCAGCATCGAAGCTGATGACATCATGCAGCGGGGTCGCCAGGTCCGAGTAGCTCATCCCATCGGTGACCACGCCGTAGATCTGCGGGAGCCGCCCCTCGATGGCATGCGTCCCCTCGACACGCACGATCGTCCCGATCCCCACCGGGCTGTCCAGCGCCGTCCAGAAATGGAACTCGTGCGGCGTATTGGGACGCCGCTCGGTGGCGACGACGCGTCCCAACAGACGCGGTGGCAGGACGGCGGAGGAGGCGGGCGACGTATCGGACATCGGAGCGGGTTCGGGTGCCGGCGGCGCGCGGCCGCGCACGAAAGCTACTTGCCGTTTCGCGAATAGTCGCCCGCGTGGCGGCGCGCGGCCGTGCGGTGCGGCAGATTGGATCCGGTGGCACGCCATCTGCCCCGCTTCCCGCTGCGCCGAACCGATCGCCGCATTCTTCCGTTCCCATCGTCCACGGCATGACGAGTCTCGACGACCGACCGACGACCGCTCCCTCCCTGATTCCCGCACTCCTGCTGGGAGGGGCACTGCCGGCGCTGGTGATGGCCTCGGCGCTGGAGTTCCTCCCGCTGGCAGGGGTGTCGCTCGAAGTGCTCGCTGTCGTGCTGCTCGCCGCCATGTTCGCCGGCGCATACCGCGCACGGCACGTCCTGCTGGCGCCGGCGTACGTGATCCGAATTCCGCTCCTGATGGCGCTCAGCGTCCTCGTGGCGGCGACGTTCCCGCTGCTCGAGGGCACACAACCGCGCAACTACGCGGTGTTCGGGAGTGTCGCCCCGACGCTGATGGGATGGGCGCTCTTTCTGTGGATGCTCGGCACCCGAGAGGTGGACGCGGGACGCGACTGGCTGGCGTGGGAGCCGCCGAGATGGGCGCTCCCGGCACTCTTGGTGGCTGCGATGGCCACCATCGCCACGGTGCACTGGCTCGCGGTCGGGACGCGGGCGATGGTCAGCGACGAAGTGATTTACCTGCTGCAGGGCAAGTGGATCTTCCAGCGCGACTACGCGTGGCACCTCGATCCTGACCTGCTGCCGTTCTTCTCGATGCGGAAATTGGGGGTGACGCCGAGCGGAGGACTGTACGGGCAGTACACCCCGGGGTGGCCCGCGCTGCTGGCACTGTTCGACCTCATCGGACTTCGGTGGTGGAGCGGCGCGATCCTCGGCACGGCGTCGGTGTGGGCGACGGTGCGCCTGGGGACGCTCCTGTACTCGCGGGCGGCCGGACTCATCGCGGGCGCGCTGCTGCTGATCCAGCCGACGTTTCTGTTACTGCACGCCGGGTACATGGCGCACCCCGCCACCATCCTGAGCCTCGCCCTGGCCGCGGTCTGGCTCATCGAGAGCGAGTCGCGCGCCGGATGGGAGCGGACATGGCGGTGGCTGGCCGTCGGGGTGGCGATCGCCGTGGCCGTCACCGTGCGCACGCTGACCGGCGTGGCGTTAGGCGCCTCGCTCGGCCTGTGGCTGGTCGTGCGCCAGCGCATGCCGGTCGGCACGCTGGTGCGCTGCGCGGCGACCGTGATCGTCGGCGCGCTACCGATTGCCGGGTGGTTCCTGCACTACAACTGGGCCACCAACGGCGACGCGCTCCGGGTGAGCTACCAGGCCATGCACGGCACCGGCTTCAACCTCGGCTTCGGGACCCGCGGCTTCACCGGATTCAACGAGCAGATGCAGCGTGTCCCGGTCCCGGTCACGTTCACGCCGCGCGACGCGGTCTCGCACCTGCTGCAGCGACTCGCATCGATCAACCTCAACTTCCTGCCGTACGCGCTCCTGCTCCCCGTCACGGTGCTGTTCGCCGCGCACCGGCATCGCGTGCGCTGGCTGGTGCTCGCCGTCTTTTCCATCCTGCCGGTGCTGTACTTCTTCTACTGGGGCTCCGAGATCCGCTTTTACAGCGAGTACCTCCCCTTCCTGCTCCCGTGGCTCGCGGCCGGCTGCCTGGCGGTGATGCGCGAGCGTCCGCGACTTGGGGGAGTGATCGTGGCGGCAGCTGTCGCGGGGAGCGCGGTGCTCATGGTGCCGACGCGGTGGACGAGCATCCCGCTCGACGAGCCGTGGGTGCGCAGCGCTTACACCGGCAGCCCATCTCGCTTCGCCGCCTTTGCCACGCTCGAGCAGATGCAGCGCGACGAAGGCAAGCTGCTGGTCTTCGTGCAGGAGCAGGGACCGCTGCTCGACGTCCTGCTCGACCGCCTGTACCTGTTCAACATCGAGGGACTCTCCAGCCCGATCCTCGCCGTGCGAGACATGGGCGAACGGAACGCCGCGCTCATGGCCCGCTTTCCCGATCGAATTCCCCTGCTGGCGCGCGACAACGGACGCCTGAAGCCCGTGACCATCAACCGCCTGCCGGCGGCGCGTTAGGCGCCCGGGCACCGGCGGGACGCTCGCCGGCGAGACGAGGTCTACGTCGCCAGGCGCCCGAGCGTCGCGCGCAGGTACACCTCGCAGTCGCGAATGCCATAGGCCATGGTGTCCCATCGCGCATCGGGGAGCGAGAGGGGGGACGCCTCGGCAATGACATTGGTCGAGAGACGGTCGGCCGCAGCGTCCGGGTCCGCCTGCCCGGTGAGGAGGGGGAGCGGACATTCCACCCGCACCAGTCCCCACAGTGGATCGTGATGACCCGGCGCGCGCAGGCGCACGTACCACGACGCGACCGGCTCCCGCCACCGCGTCTCGACCACGAAGACGCTGGAGCGCTCCCCGGCGCCTAACGACATGACCGTGGCGAGCGCCGGCCCCACCGCGTACAGCGTGTGGTGCGACTTGATGACCCCGATCACCCGGCCGCTGCGCAGCACCCCCGCCGAGGGGGGCAGGCCGCCGTCGATGTACAGCGTCGCATCGCCCGGCGCCGCGCTCCAGGCCTCGGCCAGCGCATGCTCGAGCGCCTCGCGCCCCCGCTGCACCAGGTGCACCGCGCGACGCAGCAGCTGGCGGGGATGCGCCTCCTCGACCGGGAGCGCGTCGTCGTCCGTGTCGATGACCGGGCATCCGGTCGCGACCAGCGCGTCCACCAGGTGCGCCGGCACGGCCGCGACCGGGAGGTAGAGGGCATCGTCCGTGCGCGCCCCATCCCCCCAGGTCACGAGCCGCCGGTCCACCCGAGCGCGCACCACCGCGCCGACGCGACCGTGCACGATCGGGATGGTGCCGACGTAGGCCACGACCCGGCTCTCCTGCACGCCGTCGAGGAAGGCGCCGAAGCCCGCGCCCACGCCCGGGGTGGACGGCGCCACGGCGTGGGCGCGCATCGTGGCGTCGTGCAGCAACGCTGACGCCCGGGTGTGCGCTGCCTCCTGCGCGGGCAGCACCACCTCCAGCGAGGCGCCGGACGATCCGACCGCGCGCGCGACCCCGCCTAACGCCTCACGCAGGGCCCGCGCCGTCAGTTGATGCCGATGTCCCACGCCTGCTCGAGATCGTCCCGGGAATACGCGCGAAAGGCGGTCAGTGTCTGCGTGCGGACAATCCCCTCCACGGCGGGGAACCGCTCCGTGACCACCTCGGCGATGAGTTCGTAGCTCGGGACCTTGACCAGCGCCACCAGGTCCCACTCACCCGACACGGAGTAGACCTCCTGCACGCCGTCGATGCCCGCGATGGCGCGCGCCGTGTCGGGGATATGCTTGGGATTCGCCTTGATCAGGACAATCGTGGTTATCACGGTTCATCGGGAAACGGGGGAACGCCGAGCAGCCACAAGCCTGCAATCCGGTCCCGGCGGTCGAGGTCCACCAGCAGGTCACGGGCAATGCGGACTGTGCGCGTCTCACGGTTGGCGCCGAGACGGAAGTGTATCGTGCGTTCACTCCCGTCGGCTTCGGCGGCCAGGGTGGTGTCGACCTCCACCGCCAATCGCTTGCCGCGTTCAACCGCGCCCACAATAATCGTGGCATCCTCGACGGAGGTGGGTGGAGCCAGGTCGGCCCTCGTGCGCACATCGGGCCACACCGCCACCTCGACTCCGCTGATCCGGCCCGCTCGCACATCGAGAATCAACCACGAGCCGTCTGGTCCCTCCAACTCGAGCGCAGTCGCGCGCGGCAGTGGGGTCGTCACGTCGGCGCGCACCACCGCCGACAGGATGTCGGTGTCGCTATCCCACCGGTAGTCGACATCGGCCGGCGAACCAACGAAGGGTTCGACGCGCACGGGGATGTACATGGAGCCCTCCAGATCGGGCCGTTCGGCTCGGGCACCGCTACTGCGCCCAAAGATAGGGAGGAACAGCGGGACGGCCAGCCTCGCGAGTGATACCACGCTCCAAGCGGTCACGTGCGTGTCGCCGTTCGGCCGACGATCGGACGACGCTACCGCTTGAGGTCGCTCCACAGCGCGATGGCGTGCTGCACCCCCGCCACCACATCCCGCTCGGGAGCTGCGTACGAAATGCGGACCCAGTTCGGGGTCTTGAATGCCGCCCCTGGCACCACCGCGACCCCCTGCTCCTCCAGGAGGCGCGAGGCGAACGCGGATCCCGGCTCCGCGTGTCCCGGGAAGGCGGCCGAGACGTCGAAATAGAAGTAGAACGCCCCGGACGCGTGCACCAGCGGCAGGTCCGGCGTGCCGGCGAAGACCGCCAGCCCGGCGTCGCGCCGTGTCCGATATTGCGCCACCATCGCGGCGATCGCCGCGTCGGACTCGGCGGCACGGGTCACCGCTGCCAGCGCACCGTGCTGGGCCATCGAGGCGGTGTGGAACGTGGCATGCGACTGAAAAGCGGTCATCGCCTGGCTGAGGGCGCGCGGCGCGATCGTCCATCCCACGCGCCAGCCGGTCATCGCGTACGCCTTCGCGACACCGTCGACGACCACCAGGTTGTCGCGCGCCGACGCGACATGCAACGCGCTGGGCGCCGGTTCCTCATAGCTGATGCGGCGGTAGATCTCGTCGCTGATCACCCACCAGCCGCGCGACTGCGCCAGCAGGAGGATCTCACGCAGCTCGTCCGCCGAATACACCGCTCCCGTCGGGTTGCAGGGCGAATTGAGCATCAGGCCCCGCGTGCGAGGGGTCGCGGCCGCCGCCAGCATCTCGGCCGTCACCTTGAGGTCGTGGTCCGGGTCTCCCATCACCACCACCGGAACGGCGCGGGCAAGCTGCACCATCTCGTAGTACGACGTCCACGCCGGCGTCGGGATGAGCACCTCGTCGCCAGGACCGAACAGGCAGAAGCAGGCGTTGAACAGCGACTGCTTCGATCCGTTGGACACGACCACCTCCTGCGCCACCAGGTCGACGGCGCACCCACCGCCCTCGCGGGCGCGATCGGCAATGGCGGCGCGCAGCGGGAGTATCCCCTCCGTGGGCGTATAGCGCGTCTGTCCGGAGTCGATCGCCGCCTTGGCCGCCTCGCAGATGAACGCCGGCGTGTCGAAATCCGGCTCCCCGGCGCCCAGATCGATGATCGTCTTCCCCTCGGCCTTCAGCGCCTTGGCGCGCTGCGAGACGGCGATCGTGACGGATTCCCGCAGCAGGGCGATGTTCGGCGAGGGGGTGAATGCCAGCGACATGGGCGTGCGCGATGAGAAGAAAGGAGCCAACGAGGTGTGATGAGGGACGCGGACGGGGTATCTTAGTCGTTCCGGTACGACCAATGCGAGCGCACGCGTTTCGTGCGCTATTTGACAAGTGAGGCTTTGTGGAGCAGGACGAGACTGGCGTGGCCAGGAGCCAGCACGTGGTGCACGTGCTACCGCCGGGAGACGCACGCATGGCTGGCGTGCTGGGGCCCCAGGTGCAGCGGGCCGACATGACAGAAAGTGGTGTGCAGGTGCTCGTGGTGACACCGAGCGCCGAGACGGCCGCGTGGGTCGCGCGCCTGGTGAATCCGACCCTGGGCGCCGAGCAGGCACTGCTCGTCCCGGTGACGTCGCCGACGCGCGGAGCGCGTCTGGTGTCGGGCGGCGCTCGTGCGGTGGCCGTCACTCCCGCCGACGCGCTCGCGCTCGTGCGTGGCTCCGCGCTCAAGCTCGACGGCGTATCGACGCTCGTCCTGGTCGACGCCAACGACCTGCTCGCTGGCGACCGTGACGCGGTCGCCACGCTCCTCTCCGAGATTCCGCGTGAGGCGGATCGCGTCCTGATCGCGCAGGTTGTCGATGAGACGATCAGCGCCTTCCTCGAAGCCCACATGCGGCGCCCGCGGACCATCGCGCACGACGTCCTTCCCACCGCTGGCGGATCGCTGCGCTACCTCGTGGCCCAGCGCGGCGAGCGCTCGTCGGCCCTGCGCCGCGTGCTCGACTCGCTCGACCCGCCGCGTGCAACGCTGCTCGTCGCCGAACCCTTCGCCGGCGCGGCCGCTCGCGCGCTCGCGTCGATCGGGGTTGCTGCCGATGACTCGCTGGTACGCCTTCGGACCGGCGCGATCGATGCCCACGAGCCGCTGGTGATCTGCTTTGGCGCGCCGCAGTCGGCCGCTGAGCTGCAGGCCCTCGCCGAGGCAACCCCGCAGACGATCGTCGTCCTCGTGGCCCCCGAAGAGCTGGCGGCCTTCCTGCGCCTGACCGGCGCGCGAGCGACCCCGCTGTCCTTGTCGAGCGTCCCGACCGCTGCCCGTGCGGCCGAAGAGACGATGCGCGACGAGCTGCGCGCGATGATGGGGGCGCGTGCCCTGCACCGCGAGACGCTGGCGCTCGAGCCGCTGCTTGCGGAACACGACGCGCTGGAAATCGCTGCCGCGGCACTGCGCATGCTCGAGTTGGAGCGTGAGCGTGCCCGCGCCAAGCGGCCGGCCAGGTCGATCGAGCAGCCGGTGGCCATCCCCGTGCCGAACGAGCGCGTCGCGCCCGTCGGGACGTCGTACACGAAGCTGTTCATCAACGTTGGCGAGCGTGACGGCGCCAGGAAGGGCGACTTCGTCGGCGCGATCACCGGCGAGGCGGGGGTGACGGCGGAGCAGATCGGCAAGGTCGACCTGCGCGACTCGCACACCATCGTCGATGTGGCGTCGGACGTGGCCGAAAAGGTCATCGCCGCGCTCAACGGCTCGACCATCAGCGGGCGTCACGTGCTGGCGCGCGAGGATCGTGGCCCCACCGAGGGCGGCGAGCGCGAGCAGCGCACGCCGTTCCGCGGGGGCGACAAGGGAAGCTTCCGCAGTGGTCCGCCGCGCGGCGCGCCTGCGCGCAGCGGAGGGTTTCGCGGTAACGATCGCGGCGATCGTGGCGCCCCGCGTGGGGGTGAGCGCGGGGGATTCCGCGGCGGCAGCGATCGTGGAGACCGGGGCGACCGCGGTGACCGCGGCGCCGATCGTGGTGAGCGCAGTGGCGGCTTCCGGAGTGGCGGGAGCGGCGGCGGCTTCCGAAGTGGCGGGAGCAGCGGCGGCTTCCGTAGCGGTGGCTCGGGCGGTGCGGCGGGCGGCGGCTCGGGCGGTGGCTCGGGCGGTGGCTTCCGTTCTGGCGGGAGCAGCGGTGGCTTCCGTTCTGGCGGGAGCGGTGGGGGCTTCCGGAGCGGTGGAGGCGGTGCGGGCGGAAGTGGCGGCGGCTATCGCGGCGGCGACCGTGATCGCGCGGGCGACCGTGATCGCGGCGGCTTCCGTGGCGGGGAGGGGGGAGGCTACCGAGGCGGCGACCGCGATCGCAGCGACTCGGCCGGCGGCCCGCCTCGTCGCATGTTCGACCGCCCCGAGTCGGGCGGCCCGCGCGCGATCAACGAGTCGAAGGAATGGAGCGAACGGGGTGATCGGCTGCGCAACGCGCGTGGCCGCCGAGAGGACTAATGTCGATCTTGCAGCTGACCGGCGGTTGGATCGAGGTGATCGCCGGGGTCATGTTCAGCGGCAAGTCGGAGGAACTCATGCGCCGCGTGCGGCGCGCGATGATCGCTCGCAAGCGGGTCCAGGTGTTCAAGTCGCACCTGGACGACCGCTACGCGGGACTCTTCGCCGTGTCGAGCCACGATGGACGCTCGGTGGAGGCCATCCCGGTCGATTCGTCGGCGCAGATCGCCGCGCGCATCGACCCGATGGCCCACGTGATCGCGATTGACGAGGCCCAGTTCCTGGACGAAGGGATCGGGAACGTGGCCACGTCGCTCGCCGTACGCGGGCGACGCGTGATCCTCGCCGGGACCGACACGGATTTCCGCGGCGAACCGTTTGGGCCGATGCCGCGCTTGCTGGCCATCGCCGAGGTGGTGGACAAACTGCACGCCATCTGCGTGCTGTGCGGCGCCCCCGCCTGCCGCAACCAGCGCCTGATTTTCGGCGAGCCGGCCGCGTGGGACTCGCCGGTGATCATGGTGGGGGCGAAGGACACGTACGAGGCGCGATGCCGCGCGTGTCATGTGGTGGTGCGGGGGAATGCGGCGCAGGCGGGACTGGGAATCTAGAGACGGGAGACGGGAGACGGGGGACGGGAGTGCCGGCGCGCTTCGCGCGCCGGCGGGTCTGGACACGCGAACGGCGCCGCAAGGCGCCGTTCGCACTCCCGTCCCCCGTCCCCCGTCCCATTTTCGACTTCCTACGTTCCCGACTGCAGTCGCCGATAGTACTGCGCCACGCCGGTCGAGTTGAATTGCGCCGGATCGAGTTCGAAAAACTCGTTGTCCAAATAGCGCCCGGTCAGCGGGAAAAACGGCGGCGAGTCCACGTCCAGGCACGCGTCCTTCACGCGGTTTTCGGCAAAGCCTGTGTAGCCGCCGGCGAAGGTGGCCGAGATCTTCCGCTGGATGACTCCGCCCGCCTGGTTGATGCAGCCGCCGGACGTCTGCGCACTGTTGGGGGGGACCGGCGTGCACAGTCGCCCGGTACTCGGCCCGACGCTGAGGTTCTCGACCCCGAACGTCGCCGTGGTATTCGACACCCCGACCAGCGTGACGGCGTGCAGGAAGAAGTCCTGGTCCGCATCGAAGAAGCGTGTGTTCGCCGTCCCGGTTCCGTTCACGCGTCGGGGGCGGTTGATGGCGTTGTCGGCAATCCAGATGTTGCCGCCCGTGACGATTCCCAGCAGATTCTGGCAGATGGGTAGCGAGGCGGGATTGGTCGCGTACGTGAGGTCGTCGATCATGTCCACGTCGCCCGACACATACAGCGTCGCCCGGCCCCGGAACAGTCCGCCAAGGTAGATGCTCCCATTGACGAAGATCACACCCTGGGAACTGAGGTTCTGCGTGCGGTGAATCGGCCAGAGGAACTCCTCTTCGATTGCCTGGCGCGGCGTTGCACCGGTAAAGAATGACGTGCCGCTCCACCCCGTCCACGAACGCCAACTCCCCGTCTTCGTCACTTCCGTGAAGGTCGTGTCGGAACCGCCGCGCTTCCACTCGTCGCGCAGCGTATCGCTCGGCGCGGCCGGGCCGATCCCGGGGCGGTCGGTGAGCATGAGCTTCGGATCGCCGGCCGGATAGCAGCGGACCGGGTTGTTGATCATCAGGTTCGCCAAGCGCGTTGACGTGGTTGCGTCGTGAGCACGGGCGTTGGCCGCAGCGTTATTCACGAAGAGCGCACGTCCGCCGGGCGATCCGTTGACCATCGCACGCAGCGAGTCGCTGACCCAGCTGTACCTGGCGTTGGACGAGTCGTGTGCCGCGATCGGGACGAACACGGTGTCGTCGGGCACACCGCTCCCCTGCAGGTCCATCACGTAGTTCAGTCCGCACTGCTCCCGAATGATCCTTCCCCACAGGGTGTTCTGCCCGACCCCTGGATTGGCGATGATGGTGTTCACCTGGTTCGTGTTGCCCCCCCAACTGGCCCGCAGCCGACTGGTGTCGGTCGCCGCGAGTGCGTCAAAGACACGGAAGTAGCCCTCCGCGGGTCCGGTCACCGTTCCATCGTTGTCGAGGTCGACGGCGACGAATTCCATCCGCGACCCGCCGCCCGAACCCGAAAACCCGTTCGCGACGAGGCTCAAATTGCCGCTGGCGGCGAAGCCTGGCATCCACGACAGCTTGGACACTGTAGGAAACGGAATGACCGGGGCCGAGGGATAGCGATGACCGGCGCTGGGATACTGGGCGGTGCCGGTCACCGTTGTGACGGCGCTGACCGTGTCGGTGTACACCGGTCCCGGCGCCCCCGCGCAGGACTGCCAGTTCTGGTTGGAGTGCGCGCGTCCACGGACGATCTCGCCCGTGGTGTAGCAGCCCGGAGACCACTGGTCCGTGAACATGGCGAAGCGCGCGAAGTTCTCGGCCTGCAGCTGCAACCGGCGCACGTGCCTGGCCCCGCCGTTGTCGTACGCGACCGCGACCATCTCCACGAACCGTCCGTACTGGCCGGTGGAGTTGCCGCCGACGCCGGCATAGAGGTCGACACGCACCCTCGGCACCGCCTGCCCGCCGGCATCCACGACCGTCGATCCGTTGAGGATCTGCACGTACAGCGAATCAGGGAGGGCGAACGCTGTGTCGGTCATCAGGCGACTCTTGCCGATGGCCAGCGCCCACTCGGCCGCGTAGCGATAGTCGCGCTCGCGATCATAGAGCTTGGACAGGATCGACGTGCTTCCCGCCATGTAAATGGCCGAGATGGCGAGTCCGCCCATGGCAAACGTGAACACCATGGTCAGCATCAGCGCCGACCCGCGCCGGCCGCGCAACCGCAGCCTGAGATTCCTGAATCGCGTTCGCATCGCGCGTCCTCCCGAGGGCATGTCTGGCATGTGACTAGTGCGTGATCGATGCGCTGAGGCGCATCGATGAATTGGCGGGCGAGCAATCCTGCGCCGAGACGCCGTACTGGAACGTCACCCCGACCTGGATATCGAAGTCATCCCACGTGTAGGTCGCCGAGTTGGACTTGCCGATCTGGCTGATCGGCGCTCCCCATGGGTCTCCGACCACGCGTCGGAACAATGCATATCGTTCGACGTCCTTCTCGCCCGCCACCTCGTCGGGCGAGGCAGTGAACGTGACCTGCACGTGGTCCTGCGCGAAGGTCACGGGATCCAGGATCATCACCACGGCGGGGCTCCCCGGATTCAGCGGGACATCGCCGCAGGAATTGCGCTGCGCCAGTCCAATGTTGGCGAGCGACGTCTGCGAGTTCACCGTCCGCACGAAGGTCTGGGACCGGTTCTGCAGGTTGAATCCATTGAACACACCGTTCACGGTGAGCGTGACGGCGCGAATGGAATCGGCGATGCTGCCGGCCTGGTCCCAGTAGATGGGGAGTGATGACGTAGCGACCGAGTCGAACCTGCCGCTGGCCAGCACGCGGCTGTACTTGAAGAGCGGCTGTCCGGTGGCGATGCGGATTCCCGTCGCCACCACCGAGATGGGCCCGTCGTTCACGCGGCGCCACAGCACGAACATGTTCGACCCGCTCGGGGCGGTCGAATCCGACGACACCCAGTAACTCACCGTCTCGGCCAGCGAGATCGATGCGTCGCTCTTGCGATATGTATGATCGGGATACCCCTTGCTGGAGAATGGCAGCGTGATCGTACTTCCCGTGTTCATGGCCAGCGTCTGGCTCATCGGGACGTTGGGGTCGAAGTAGACGGCTTCCACGTCGGACGTGTCGTTGGCGACCAGGTCGGTGTTGAACGTGACCGAGTACGCGTGCGCCTGGATGATCTTGGGCTGGTTGCGCGGAATGCCCTGCGCCGGATCCATCGGCTGCACGCCGATGCCGATGTTGCGCAGCTCGCGGTCCACCATGTTCTGCGCGTAGCGGGCCGTCTGCTGCGCGTCCGTGCGTCCCACGTCCTGCGCCAGCTGGCGCATCTGCATCGTGAAGAAGGGCACGGCCGCGGCGAAAATGCCGATCGTGATCGTCAGCGTCAGCAACAGCTCGCCGAGCGAGTAGCCGCGCCGGTCGAGGCCTGCGCGAGTTGAGCGTGGGAAGCGCATGCGAGTCTCCTAGAATCGGGCGATGGCGGTTGTCTTCTTGACCGGCAACGCCATCGCTGGGTGCGTGACCGTGACCGTCACCGTCTTGTAGGCGTACTGGGCATTCAGCGTCTGTACGATCGCCGTGACCCGTTGGTAGCCGGTGTAGCCGCTGATGCCGCTCTCGGTCGTGGCCAGCGTGTCCATCGACGTATAGTTGCGCTCGGCCTTCACGCGCTCGACGCGTCCCGAGGCCAGGTCGAGGGCGTTGTTGAGCATGGCGCTGTTGGCGTTGCTCCTCGCGTAGCGTCGGCCGTATTCCGCCATGCCGATGAGTGCCGTGCCGAGGATCGTCAGGGCGACCATCACTTCCAGGAGCGAAATGCCGCGCCGCACGGCGCGAGTCTGGGTCAGGCGCATCAGTTCATCCTCGTCCACGTGGTGCCGTTGAATCGATACGACTCAGTGCGGCCGGTCGCCATCGTCACGCGTACCAGCCGATGGTCCACCGCTGAGCCGCGGCTCGACGTCAGGTAGACGTCGAGGTTGGTGCTGGCCGCGCCGTCCCGCAGGAACTGCAGGGCCGGGAAGCCGGACAGCATGCACAGGTTCGCCCCGCTCACCGCCGCCGATGGCGTGCTGCCGTAGCCCGTCGCGGGGATCGCGAACTTCGCCCCGTCCTCCAGCGGTCGCGAGGTGGAGCGCTCGCCGCCGTCGGCAACGCAGTTGTTGTTCGCGTCCTCGACAATGCGCATGTTGCGGCTGGACATGTCGAAGGCAACCACCACGTTGGTCTGCCGCATGATGGCGTTGCGCTGCGCTCCCTGCAGCACGGTGCGCACTGTCCGCATCGCGGCATCGGCCCGATACTTCTCGTAGTTCATGCGCGGCACCGCCATCCCGGCAATGATGCCGACCATGATGAGCACCACGATGAGCTCGAGCAGCGTGAAGCCGCGTCGAGCCCGCCGACGGTCCTCGTTAGGTTCCTGCCTGTCCCGTGCGATCATGCCTGCCTCCTGACGGCGAAACGCCGCGCAGTCTCGATGGTGTCGTCGAGCACATCCGCCGCGTTCGTAACGGCTTGCGACCTCCCGCTCCGTCAAGGGACGATGGGCGCAGGGTCGAAGTTACGGCGGCTGGCCGGGGCGCCTGTCACGCCGGCTCCCCGCAGTGTCACGTTCTTGCACTCCGTTCCAGCCACGTGACGGCAGGCAGGGTTCGACCGTCCCTCTCATGCACCAGAAGGCCGTCGGTCCTGCCCCGCGGAGAGTGACATGAGTGTCGTTGCCGCGCTGGTCACGAATCCGGCGCGCCTGTTCCGATTGCGGACCGCCCTGCGCGGTCGTCACACGGTGGAACCGTGCGGCGACTGGGGCGCCGTCACGCTCCTGTGCGAGAAGCAGCCGGTCCTGCTCGCAGTCCTCGACCTGTTTACCTTCGGCGACATGTCGCTGGAGCCGTTGCGCCAGCTCAAGCGACGCTTTCCCCGCCTGACAACCGTCGCCTACGTCTCGGCAGCCCCCGAGCGCTCGCGCGACCTCTTCGACGCCGGACGCGCGGGCATGGACGCCATCATCGTCGCCGACGTGGACGATGCCCCCGCGCCGATGAGCGCGATCCTGGAGCAGGCCGAGGCCAGGGGCGTTGCCTCGCGCCTCCGCGACGCGCTCATCGACGCGCGCCCCACGGTGCGCGACGCGGTGCTCCTGGCCGTCACGCGCGCCCACGAGCGGCTGACGACCGAGGACCTGTCGGCCACGCTCTCGCTCTCGCGCCGCGTGCTCGCCAAGCACCTCGACCAGGCGACCCTCCCCTCGCCGCAACGCCTGCTGACGTGGGGTCGGCTGCTGGTCGCCGCCCACATGCTGGAGGATCCGCATCGCAGCGCCGACGGCGTCGCCCAGGCGCTGCACTTCCCATCCGGAAGCGCGTTCCGCAATACCTGCCAGCGATACCTCCACGCCACGCCGTCGGAAATCCGGTCGCGCGGCGGGGCGGACTTTGCCATCGAGGGCATGCTGCGCGACCACGGCACGGCCGACGACGAACGCGACCTCGCCGCGGACTGAGCGCCAGCTGGCGTTGCGAACGCGGCGGCAGAAGGCGATGATCCTGCGCCTCCCACCTCGTGCCGCCCTCAAGGCCCGCCCCGCGCGACCCGTCCATCGCCATGCTCGTCGTCGCATTGACCGGAAACATCGCCGCCGGCAAGTCGGCCGTGACCGAGCGGCTCGCCGCGCTCGGCGCCGTGATCATCGACGCGGACGTCCTCGCCCGCGAGGTCGTGGCGCCCGGTACCCCCGCGCTCGATGCCATCGTCGCGCGGTGGGGGGCACGCATGCGCACGACCGACGGCGCGCTCGACCGAGTCGCCCTGCGCGAGATCGTCTTCAGCGACCGGCAGGAGCGCGAAGCGCTGAACGCCATCGTGCATCCCGGCGTGGAACTGCTGCGCCGTGCACGCATCGACGACGCGCGAGGCGACGGCGCCGACGTGGTCGTCTGCGACATCCCCCTGCTCTTCGAGACGGGCCTCGACCGTGCGTTCGATTGCATCATCGTCGTCGACGCCCCCGACCGGACGCGGTGGCAGCGACTGGTGACGCATCGCGGACTCTCCACCGGCGTCGCGCGCCAGATGATGGACTCTCAGCTCTCGGCCGAGTCGAAGCGCGCGCGGGCCGACTTCGTCATCGACAACGACGGCACGCCGGACGCGCTCACGGTCAAGGTCGAGGCGCTCTGGTCCGCGCTGCGCGCGCGGGCCGCACAAGCGACGTGAAATTCTTGACAATGCCTTTCGCCCGCCGGTAGACTTCGCCGCGACCCTTCCACCTCAGAGCGGCGAACGTGTCCAACATTCCCAGCGACCTCCTCTACTCCACCGACCACGAATACCTCAGGGCGACGGACGAGCCCGACGTGTTCATCGTCGGCATCACTCACTACGCGCAAGACCAGCTGGGGGACATCGTCTTCGTCGAGTTGCCCAAGGCGGGCGCCACCTTCGGTGCGCACGACACCTTCGGCACGATCGAGGCGGTCAAGGCGGTGTCGGAGCTGTTTGCTCCGGTATCGGGTACGGTCACGGAGGTCAACAGTGCCCTCGACGGCGATCCGGCCGTGATCAACCGCGACCCCTTCGGCGACGGCTGGATGATCAAGATCCGCCTCTCCGACCCCTCGCAGAAGGACAGCCTGTTGTCGGCCGAGGCGTACGCGGCCCACACCGGCGCCTAGCGCCGCGCGGTAGCGAAGGCGCCTGCGGTCGCAGCGCGCACATCGTCAGACAGCCTGCAAGACACGAGCGGCGCCGGATTGCGGCGCCGCTCGTGTCATTTCATCCCGGCCTCACCTGCGCCGCCCGATCCTACATGTAGTCCTCGATGGGCGGACAGGCACAGACGATGTTCCGGTCGCCGTACGCGTTGTCGACGCGGCTCACGGCCGGCCAGAACTTGCGCTCGCGCGTCCAGGGCGCGGGGAAGGCGGCCTTCTCCCGCGAGTAGCCACGGCTCCACCCATCATTGACGACCGTCTCCAGCGTGTGCGGCGCATGCTTGAGCGGGTTGTCCTGCCGATCCATCGCCCCGGTCTCGATCTCGCGGATTTCCTCGCGGATCGCGATCATGGCGTCGCAGAATCGGTCGATCTCGGCCTTGGACTCCGACTCGGTCGGCTCGATCATCATCGTCCCGGCGACCGGGAAGGACATCGTCGGGGCGTGGTAGCCGTAGTCCATCAGGCGCTTGGCGATGTCCTCGACCTCAACACCGCTCGTCCCCTTCACCACGCGCGTGTCGATGATGCACTCGTGCGCCACCCGTCCGTTCTGGCCCTTGTACAGCACGGGGTAGTGCGCCTCGAGGCGCTGGGCCATGTAGTTGGCGCTCAGGATCGCGATCTTGGTCGCGAGGGCGAGGCCGTCGCCTCCCATCATCTTGATGTACACCCACGAGATCGGGAGGATGGACGCCGAGCCCCACGGCGCAGCCGACACCGCACCTAACGACGTGCGGCCGGGCTGCGGCACCAGCGGATGGCCGGGCAGGTGCGGCGCAAGGTGCCGGGCCACGCCGATCGGACCCATCCCGGGCCCGCCGCCGCCGTGCGGGATGCAGAAGGTCTTGTGCAGGTTCAGGTGGCACACGTCGGCACCGATGTCCCCGGGACGGGCGACACCGACCATGGCGTTCATGTTCGCCCCATCCATGTAGACCTGCCCGCCATGCGCGTGCACGATCTCGCACACGGTCCGGATCCCCGTCTCGAAGACGCCGTGCGTGGACGGATACGTCACCATCAGCGCGGACAGCTGGGCCGCGTGCAGCGCCGCCTTGGCGCGCAGGTCCTCGATGTCGATGTCGCCGTTGGCGGTGCTCTTTACCACGACCACCCGCATCCCCGCCATCGCCGCACTGGCGGGATTCGTGCCGTGGGCCGACTGCGGGATCAGGCAGACGTCGCGCGTGTGCTCGCCACGCGTGCGATGGTAGTCACGGATGGTCAGCAGCCCGGCGTACTCGCCCTGGGAGCCGGCGTTGGGTTGCAGTGACACGGCGTGGAAGCCGGTGATCTCGGCCAGGTCGGCCTCGAGCGTGGCAAACAACGCGTCGTACCCCTGCCGCTGCTCGGCCGGTGCGAACGGGTGCACCCGCCCGAACTCGCTCCACGTCACGGGCAGCATCTCGGCCGTGGCGTTGAGCTTCATCGTGCAGGAGCCGAGCGGGATCATGGAGTGGCACAGGGACAGGTCACGCCCCTCGAGCTTGCGCATGTAGCGCAGCATCTCGTGCTCGGCATGGTACCGCGAAAAGACCGGGTGGGTCAGGAACGTCGAGGAGCGCCGGAACGTCGCGTCGATCGCGTCGTCGAGCTCTGCATCGAGCGTGGCGACCGATGGCGGCGCGTTCCCGACGGCCAGCACTGCCAGCACGTCCTGCACGTCGTCAGCACTCACGGTCTCGTCCAGCGCGATGACGACCGATGCCTCGCCGGCCTTGCGCAAGTTGAGGCCGCGCTCGGTGGCGGCCGCCACGATCGCGTCGGCCGTGACCCCCGCCAGCTGCACCGTCACGGTGTCGAAGTAGGCGGCGTGGGGGACTCGATGCCCGGCGCGCTCGGCGCCGAGCGCCAGCAACGCCGCATGGCGATGCACCCGCCGCGCGATGCGCGTGAGTCCTTCCGGACCGTGCCAGACCGCGTACATCCCGGCAATCACCGCCAGCAGGACCTGCGCCGTGCAGATGTTGCTCGTGGCTTTCTCACGGCGGATGTGCTGCTCGCGCGTGCCGAGCGCCATGCGCAGCGCCGGTTTGCCCTCCGTATCACGCGACACGCCGATGATGCGACCCGGCATCAGGCGCTTGTAGTCGTCGCGCGTGCTGAAGAACGCGGCATGCGGCCCGCCGAATCCCATTGGCACGCCGAAGCGCTGCGAGTTGCCGACGCAGACATCGGCGCCCCACTCACCCGGCGGCACGAGCAGCGTGAGCGCCAGCAGGTCCGACGCGGCGATCACCAGCGCGCCGCCGGTGTGGGCACGCTCCGCGCACGCCCGATAGTCGTGCACCGCGCCATCGGTCGCCGGGTACTGCACCAGCACGGCGAAGACGTCCGCATCGAAGGCGGCGGTCAGCGCGTCACCCACCGTCACCGTCCACCCGCGCGCGCCGGCGCGCGTCCGCACGATGTCGATCGTCTGCGGGTGGCACCCGGCATCCACGAACACCGTCCCCTTCTCCGTGGCCGAAACCCCGTGGGCCATGGCGACCGCCTCCGCCGCCGCCGTCCCTTCGTCCAGCAGCGAGGCGTTGGAGATCGGCAGGCCGGTGAGGTCGATCACCATGGTCTGGTAGTTGAGCAACGCTTCGAGCCGCCCCTGCGCGATCTCGGCCTGATACGGCGTGTAGGCCGTGTACCAGCCGGGGTTCTCGAGGATGTTGCGCTGGATGACCGGCGGCACGAGCGTATCGTGATAGCCCAGTCCCAGGTACGAGCGGTACACGCGATTGCGCTCGGCCATTCCGCGCAGCTCGGCGAGCACGTCGTGCTCGGTGCGACCGGGACCGATACTCAGCGGCTGCCGGAAGCGGATCTGTGCGGGAACGGTCGCGTCGATCAAGGCATCGAGCGACTCGTATCCGAGCGCCTCGAGCATCGCCTCGATGTCGTGCGCAGAAGGGCCGATGTGCCGGCGGACGAAAGAATCGGCATCGAACGTGAACGTCGGCTTGGTGCTCGTGGTCATGTACACCCCAAGGGCGAGGTCAGGGACGGCGCACGGACGGCGCAGGGCGCGCGATGCGCCGGAAGAGCGCGACTGTCAGCGAGATGGCATGGACCACCACGACGACGATTCCTGAAAACTAGTCGCTGGAGGAACGCGCCGCGAACAGCACCAATCGAGGAGGAGTTCGCGGCGCCGCGACGAGGAATGCCGGTCCGAATTCCGGTGCGACGATTCGTCCTACTTCGCCCCGGCGTCGGCGTGACGCATCGGTACCATCCTCACCCGACTCCACCGCTAGATTCGTCCGCATGCACTGGCACCTGTTCCTGACGCCCCCGCTGTCGGGGGCCGACAACATGGCGATCGACGAGGTCTTGATGGAGCGCGCCCGCTGGTCGGGCGAAGGCGTGGTGCGGGTGTACTCCTGGGCCGAACCCACCCTGTCGCTCGGGCGAAACCAGTACGCCCAAGGCATCTACACCCGCGAGCGAGCGCGCGCGCTCGGCGTCGCCGTGCTGCGGCGGATGACGGGCGGGCGGGCCCTGTTGCATCACCGGGAGATTACCTACTCCGTGACCGCCCCGACGCCGCCGGGAGAGTCGCTGCATCGCTCGTACGCCATGATCAACTCGGCGCTGCTCGCCGCACTTCGTGTCCTCGGCGTCCACGCCGAGCGCGCCGACGACCGGGTACGCCTCCCGCCGCCCGGCAGCGCCCCGTGCTTCGAACGTCCGTGTCGAGGCGAGTTGATGTTGGACGGGAAGAAGCTCGTCGGGAGCGCGCAATGCCGCGACCGTGGAGCGCTCCTGCAGCACGGGTCCGTGCTGGTGCACGACGATCAGGCGCTCGTGTCGCGACTCGCCGGTATGGACGAGGAGGCGATCGCGCCGGCCGCGACGCTCGCCAGCGCGCTCGGGCGCGCGCCCGATCCCGCGGAGTTTGCCGAGGCGCTGTTCGCCGTGGTGCGAGCGGAGTGGGACGCGAACGCGTCCACCTTCGCCATGTCGCAGGAGCTGGACGAGGCGTGCGACGCCGCGCGCCTGCACTTCCGAAACGATGCCTGGACGTGGCGACGGTGACGTGGCACCTCGCTCGTGCGGCAGCGGTGGCGTACACTTAGCGGCGCATGATCGCCTTCCTGTTCCGTCGCCTGCTGCAAGGGGTCGCGATCCTCGTCACGGTCGCGACGGTCACGTTCGTCCTGATCCACGCCGCGCCGGGCGAACCGTTCGCCGGGCAGCTGGACGACGTCCGCTTCACCCCCGCCCAGCAGGCGGAGTTACGGCGACAGCGCGGCCTCGACCAACCGCTCGCGACGCAGTACGTGCGGTACATGGGACGGCTGGCACGCGGTGACCTCGACGTGTCGCTCGCGCAGCAGCGCCCGGTGCGCACGATCCTCGCCGAGGCGCTGCCACGCACCCTCCTGCTCATGTCGGCCGCCCTGTTCGGCGGCTTCGCGTTAGGCATCCTCGTCGGGGCACTGCAGGCGGCGCGCGCCGGCTCGTGGGCCGACCGGGTGGCGGGACGGATCACGGTCGCCCTCGCCGCCCTCCCCGATTTCTGGCTCGCCCTGACCCTCCTGCTCCTCTTCTCGGTGCGCCTGCGCTGGTTCCCGGTCTCGGGAATGGTCGATCCCACGATGCACGAGTACCTCTCGCCCCTCGGTCGGCTGCGCGACGTGGCCTGGCACCTCGCACTTCCGGCAACGACGATGGCCCTGATCTTCGCCGCCGTCGTCGCCCGCTACCAGCGACAGGCGCTGCTCGACGTCCTCCCCGACGACTTCGTGCGCTCCGCGCGCGCCAAGGGTGTGAGTGAGCGCGGCGTCGTGCTGCGCCACGCGCTGCGCAACGCCCTGCTCCCGACCATCACGCTGTTCGGCATGGCGCTCCCGGCGCTGGTGGGCGGCTCGCTCTTCGTCGAGTTCATCTTCGCCTGGCCCGGCATGGGGCGCGCCGCCGTGGAGGCGCTGTCGGCGCGCGACTACCCCGTGGTCCTCGGGACCACCCTCGTCAGCAGCGCCCTGGTCGTGGTGGGGAGCATCGTCGCCGACCTGCTCGCCGCGGCCGCCGACCCGCGCCTGCGCCGTGGCTGATACCCCGGTCGTCGCGTCGCTGGCCATTCCGGCCCTGCCGACTCCCGCGTCGTCGCTGTCGTCGACGCCGTTCTCCCGCCTCTTGCACCTGATGTGGCGCGAGCGCAGCGGCCGGTGGGCGCTGCTCTTCCTCGCGCTGCTGGTCGCCGCCGCGCTGGCCGCCCCGTGGCTCGCCCCGTTCGATCCGGCGCGCCCGCTCGATCCCGGGGCTGGCGCGGCCGGGCCAAGCCTCTCGCATTGGTTCGGCACCGACCTCACCAGCCGCGATGTCCTGAGCCGCATGCTCTACGGCTCACGCGTCTCGCTGGCCGTCGCGGCGCTGGCCGCGCTGCTGGCCTCCATCGTCGGCCTGCTGTACGGGGGAGTGGCCGGCTTCGCCGGCGGTCGCACGGACGGCGCGATGATGCGCCTCATCGACGCGCTACTCGCGATCCCGCGCATCCTGCTGCTGCTGACCGTGCTCGCCCTGTGGGGCACGGTCAACGTTCGCGCCCTCATCCTCCTCATCGGCCTCACCGGATGGTTCTCGGTGGCGCGACTGGCGCGCGCCGAGGCGTCGGCCCTGCGCGAGCGCGAGTTCGTGCTCGCCGCGCGCGCCCTCGGCGCCGCCCCGTGGCGCGTCTTCGTTAGGTACGTCCTGCCTCACGCCACCGGGCCGGTCCTCGTCGCCGCCACGATCGCCATCGGACAGGTCGTCGTGCTCGAGGCAGGACTCTCGTACCTCGGCTATGGCGTCCCCCAGCCGACCCCCACGTGGGGCAACATCATTCGCGATGGACGCGAGACCATTGCCAGCACCTGGTGGCTCACCGTCTTCCCCGGTCTTGCCCTCGTGGGGACGGCGCTGGCGGTGAATACTGTCGCCGACCGCTTGCGCGCAGCGTTGAATCCGCGCCAGCTTCACGCGCCATGACCGACCCCCTCCTGCGCGTCGAGCACCTGCGCACGTACTTTCACTCGCCGGCGGGCATTGCCCGGGCGGTGGACGACGTGTCGTTCTCCATCGGGCGCGGGGAGACGGTTGGCGTCGTGGGGGAGTCGGGCTGCGGCAAGTCGGTCACGGCGCTCTCGTTGCTGCGCCTGATCCAGGCGCCCGGGCGCATCGAAGCCGGGAGCCACATCTGGTTCGAGGGTCGGGACCTGCTGACCCTCGGCGCCGAGGACATTCGCCAGGTCCGTGGCAACCGGATCGCGATGATCTTCCAGGAGCCGATGACGGCGCTCAACCCGGTCTTCACCGTCGGCGACCAGATCGCCGAGGTCGCCCGGGTGCACGACGGCGCCAGCCGCAAGGCGGCGTGGGAGCGCGCCGTGGAGATGCTCGCCCTCGTGGGCATCCCGTCGCCGCGCGAGCGCGCGAGCAACTACCCGCACCAGATGTCGGGCGGCATGCGACAGCGCGTGCTCATCGCCATGGCGCTGGTCATGAACCCCGCCCTCCTCATCGCCGACGAACCGACCACCGCGCTCGACGTCACGATCCAGGCTCAGATCCTCGAGCTGCTGGCCAAGGTCCAGCAGGCGTTCGGGACGGCGATCCTGCTCATCACCCACGACCTCGGCGTCGTGGCCGAAACGGCATCGCGCGTGGTGGTCATGTACGGCGGACAGGTCGTCGAGGAGGCGCCGGTCCGGACGCTCTTTGCCGATCCCGGCCATCCGTACACCAAAGGACTGATGCAAGCCATGCCGCGTGTCGGGATGGACCGCGAGCGCCTGACGACGATCCCCGGGAGCGTCCCGCCCCCGACGGCGTGGCCCACCGGTTGCCGCTTCCGCGATCGCTGCGGCTTCGCGTGGCCGCGCTGCGAGGCCGAGGCACCAGCCCTCGTCCCGATCTCCGCCGGTCACGCCGCGCGCTGCCATCTCGCCGAGGTTGACCGCCCGCCGGTGGCCGCTCCGGCTAACGCGGCGAGGTCCACGTGACCGCCCCCGACGCGCGCGCCCTGCTCGAGGTGCGCGACCTGCGCACACACTTCGTGCAGTCGCAGGGACTCTTCGGCCGGCGAACCGCTGTGGTCCGGGCAGTCGACGGCGTGTCGTTCGACGTCTTTCCCGGCGAAACACTCGGCATCGTGGGAGAGTCTGGCTGTGGCAAGACCACCCTGGGGCGCACGATCCTTCGGCTCGTGGAGCCGACCAGCGGCTCCATCCGGTTCGACGGGACCGACCTGCTGGCCCTGAAGGGGAGCGGATTGCGGGCCATGCGCCGGCACCTCCAGATCATCTTCCAGGACCCGTTCTCCTCGCTCAACCCGCGCCTCACCATCGGCGCCACGATCAGGAAGGGCTCACCGTCCACCGGTTGGCCGAGGGAAGCGCCGCAGACACCCGCGTCCGCCAGCTGCTCGACGAGGTCGGGCTCCGTCCCGAGTACGCCAGTCGGTATCCGCACGAGTTTTCCGGCGGCCAGCGCCAACGCGTCGGCATCGCCCGTGCGCTGGCGGTCGAGCCGCGCCTCATTGTCTGCGACGAACCCGTGTCGGCGCTGGACGTGTCGGTCCAGGCCCAGGTCATCAACCTCCTCCAGGACCTGCAGCGCGATCGCGGCCTGACCTACATCTTCATTGCGCACGACCTGTCGGTCGTGGAGCACATGGCCACACGCGTTGCGGTCATGTACCTGGGGCGCATCGTCGAGTTGGCCACAGGCGACGACCTGTATCGCGAGCCGGTGATGCCGTACACGCAGGCGCTGCTCTCGGCGGTGCCCGTCCCCGATCCCACCCGTGCACGGGGACGCATCGTCCTGCGTGGTGATGTCCCATCGCCCGCCGATCCCCCGTCGGGGTGCGTCTTCCATCCGCGCTGTCATCACCCGTCGCGCGACGCGGCCTGCGAACGTCTCGTACCGCCACTCGAAGAAAAGGGGCGCGACGGCGAGACCGCCGTCGGCCATGGCGACACGGGCGCCGGGATCGTCCATCTGGCCGCGTGCATCAAGCAGTCGCCCACGTCCGTGAGTGCCGCGGCCCAGCAGGCGGCCGGCGGCACGCACGCCGCCATTCGGTACCTCCCGACTGCCGCACTCGGGATCCGCAGCGAGTCCTGACCCTCCCTCTTCCGAGCCCGCTCATGGCCCCCGCCGTCGACACCGCGTCTCCCCGTCTCTCGCCCGCCGAAGAGGCCGCCCGGCGTCCGTACACCGCCGATCGCAGCTTCTTCGGTCACCCCGGCGGACTGTCGACGCTGTTTGCCACCGAGATGTGGGAGCGGTTCTCGTACTACGGCATTCGCCCACTGCTGGTCCTGTTCATGACCGCCGCCCTCACCAGCGGCGGTTTCGGTTTCGATCGCCCGCAGGCCGCATCGATCGTCGGGATCTATGCTGCCAGCGTCTACCTGGCGTCGCTCCCCGGCGGCTGGGTCGCTGACCGCTGGCTTGGGCTGCAGCGCTCGATTTGGTATGGCGGCCTGTTCATCGCGGCCGGGCACCTCAGTATCGCGCTGTCCGCCGTCTTCGCGCAGTCGACCTTCTTTCTCGGGCTCGTGCTGATCGTCGTCGGGACCGGACTGCTCAAGCCGAATATCTCCGCGCTGGTGGGCGACCTGTATCCCGAGGGGGGAGCCCGTCGCGACGCCGGCTTCTCGATCTTCTACATGGGGATCAACCTCGGGGCCTTTCTCGCCCCGCTCCTCACCGGCTACCTGGGCGAGCGCGTGGGATGGCACTGGGGCTTCGGCGCAGCCGGCGTCGGCATGCTGATCGGTGTCCTGATCTATCGCAGCCGCATGGTGCGCACGCTCGGGCCGCTCGGACTCGAGCCGTCGTCATCCGTCGAGGAGCAACAGAAGGTCAAGCGGTGGGCGCTGGGCGGACTGGGCGTGGCCTTCGTCGTCGTCCTGCTGGCGATGCTCGGGATCATCGCCGTCGACCCGGTCGCCGTCGCCCAGCGATTGAGCATGACCATGGCGACGTTGGGGCTGCTCTACTTCGCGTATCTGTTCCTGCTGGCCGGACTCACGCTGGACGAGAAGAAGCGCATGGCCGTCATCTTCGCGCTCTGCATCTTCTCCATCGTGTTCTGGGCTGCCTTCGAGCAGGCGCCAACCTCACTCAACCTCTTTGCCCGCGACTTCACGGATCGCACCGTGTTCGGCTGGGAGATGCCGACGCTGTGGCTGCAGTCGGCGAACTCGTTCTTCGTCATCACGCTCGCCCCCGTCTTCGGCGCCATCTGGATCGGGCTCGCCAAGCGCGGCATCGATCCGTCCAGCCCCGCGAAGTTCGCGTTCGCCCTCGCCATTACCGGCGTCGCGTTCCTGGTCATGGTGCAGGCATCCAACGTCGTGATCGATGGCGGCGGCCTGGTGAAGGTGTCGGCCTGGTGGTTGACCGGCAGCTACCTGCTGCAGACCATTGGAGAACTCTCCCTCAGTCCCGTCGGCCTCAGTTCGATGACCAAGCTCGCCCCGCGCAAGTTCGTGGGGCAGATGATGGGCTTGTGGTTCCTGGCGACGGCGATGGGCAACCTGATCGCTGGCCTCGTCGGCGGTGCGGTCGATCCGGAGAAGTTGGACCAGATGCCCCAGCTCTTCACGCGCACCGCCATCTCCCTCTTCCTCGCCTCCGCTCTGCTCGCCCTCCTGATCGTCCCCATTCGCCGCATGCTGGCGACGACCAAGCAGTAGGCGGCACCCGGCACACACCAGGTCGACTGCCGCTGGCGGGCGCGCGCCGCCTCACGCGCGCCGCCTCACGCGCGCCGCGCGCCTACGGCCAGTTGAAGATCGACTGCGGCAGCACGCGCTCGCGAATGCGCCGCATGTCGCCGGGCGTCGAGTGGAACGTTCGGGTGCGATCGACGTTGGTGAGCCGCATCCCCCACCGCGCACCGTCGCGGCGGTCGATCGGGAAGGCGACGTCGAGCCGCCACATGCGTTGCGAGCGCGGCGGGACCGCGGCCATGATCGAGAATCCCGCCGCCTCGCGCAGCCCGCTGTCCAGGCCCAATGGCACGTCGCCGGCCCACACCTGCCCCACGTCGAGAAAGGTCCCGACCCCGGCATCGGCGGTGCCGCGGAAGCTCCCGATGCGCCAGCGCTGCTCCAGACGTCCAATCACCCGACGCGCCCCTCCCACCTCCGCATCGTCGTAGCCACGAAGCCCGCCCGTGCGCGCCCCCAGGTCGAGCTGGTAGGGGACGCGAGCGCTCCACCCTCCCCCCCACGACACGTCGGCGAGCACGAGATGGCGCGGATGCGGCTTGAGGTACCAGGCGAACCGGCCGTTGGTGAGCACGTCGTCCCAGCCGTTCGTATCCGACGATCGCCGCCCTTCCACATCCCCTTGCAGCGCCGCGTACGACCATGCCCCGCCCACACCGAAAAAGACGTTCGCCCCGACGTATTTCTCGTGACGCGCCACCCCGCGCGACGCCGGCAGGCTGTGCCCCACGGTGAGGCTGAGCTGCGTCCCCCGGCGCAAGTCCTGCGGGCCGCTCAGCGCATCGAACCCGTTCACGCGAACAAAGCTCACGCGACGCAGGCCCAGCAGCGTGTTGAACCGCGCGCTGCGCGTCGTGCGATACCGACCGATGAGGGCCGACGTGGTGTCGACGACAACCCCGGAGTCGGTGACGAGGATCGGCGCGCCAGCCGGCTCGTTCTCCTCGAACGAAAGCTGGGCGCCGAGCAGCCCCAGCAACCCGGTGCTCCCTACCCGCAGCATCGCGCCCGCATCCGCGAACCGCCGCTGGACCTCCAGCGACGACGGCACCCCGCGCGGTCGCAGGAAGCGGGCGTACTCGTCCACATAACCACCGCTCACGCGCCAGGCATACCGCTGCACGTCGGTCAGGAATGGATAGCTGACCTCCGCCAGCCAATCGGAGCCGAGTTCCCGCCGCGCCGCCACCAGCTGCAACTGGTGCGGACGACCAAACAGCTGGTAGTTCGTGTAGCGGGCGGCGAAGCGGTCGCGATACACGAAGCCGTCGCGCCAGCTGGCCGACGCCAGCACGGCGTTCCCCAACAGGTTCTGGGTGCCGAGCGTCAGCGCGGTCAGGTACGGCGAGTCGTTGACGATGCCGACCGACCCCAGGAGCGACGGTTCGTCGATCGTCACGACCTCGACCCTCACCCCATCCCGCCCGTCGGGATACGCGGTGACCGACGCATCGGACAGGAACGGCATGGCACGCAGGATACGCTCGCTTTCCGATCGTAGTACCGGATCGCACGGCGCGCCCTGCTTCAACAGGACGAAGTTCCGGATGACCGACGGTGCCGTGGTCGCGTGCAGGCTGGTGACCATGTGCCCCAGGAACGGGGATCGGGAGAAGATCCCGCCGAATCCCGGGGCCTCCGCGCGGATGACCACCTCGGTGATCGTCTGGCCCGCACAGCGCACTTGCGTGCGCCCGCCCGCCTGCGCGCGCAGGGCGGTGCCCGGGACGAGCAGGGCCACCGCGGCGGCCGCGAGCAGCGAACCGTTAGTCAAGTGCAGCTACAGCCCCATGCGCTTCTTGAGCGCAGCAAGCCGCGCGTCGGCGTCGGCGTCGCTGGTCTCGCGTCGTCGCTGGCGATCCATCGCACCCAGCTCCTGTGCCAACCCTGCCCCACGGTCGTCAAGCCCCAGCGCTTGATCGCTCAGCGGGGCGCTCCCAATCCCGCCCTCGCGCAGCCCCGATCCCACTCCCGCACTCGCCGCCCTGAACTGCGCCTTCATCTCATCGACCTCACGCTCCACGAGCGCGAGTTCCCCTTCCTGTGCCTCGAGCTTCCGGTCCAGTACCAGCACACGCTCCGCCTGGTGCGACTCGAATCGGGCCGCCACTGTCACCGTCTCGGTGTCGCCGATCCCCTCGGCGAGCGTCTTGCGCCGTGAGATCGTCGCCAGTTCCTGCTGTTCCTGGACCAGCCGCTCACGGGTGGCCACCACGCCGGACCGCAGGTCGTCTACCGCGAGTCGTGCCCGGACCAGCGTCTCGCGCATCTCCGAGAGCATCCCCCGTCGCTCCGTCGCCGGGACTTCACCGTTCAACAGGGATTCAAACGCTCGGCGGATGTCCTCGAACACGGGATCCTCGCGGGTAGGCGGCGTGGCGGCAGGGACTGCACAAGGTTACCCCGCAACCGTCGCCGCGGGCAACTCACGACAGCCACCGCGCCTCATCCCGCACCTGCCGCATGAGCTTCGACGCCGAATGATGCGTGGAAAAGAACACCTCGTCACTCACCCGGTTCAGCGCAACGCGCAGCCGCCCGAATCGCGCCGCGACGCACGTGAAGAGCGGCTCAACTCCATGCTGCGACGCGAGCCAATGACTGGCGGCCAGCTGGTAACCGCGCCGCCCCATTTCGTCGAAGTAGTCCAGGTCCGGTCCCCCTCGCCGATGCCGCCTGGCCTCGATGAAGTCGGGGAAGATCCCCGCCAGCCACAGCGCGTAGTTCCCGAGGTGCGCCCGCGCCAGGAAGGCGCGGGTCGGATCGGAACAGTCGGCGTCGGCCAGCAGCGCGGCCAGCGTGTCGTAGACCTGGTCGTCGTGCTCACGAATGCGCTCCGCCCGCCCCCGTTGGCCGAAGTGCAGCAGCACCGACGTGACGAAGTCGGCCATCGTCCGGTCCCCCTCCCCGACCGCGCGCAGCGCATGGCGGACCAGGACGTAGGTGAACAGTTGCGGAGACGCATGCGCCGCCTGCGCCTGCCCCAGCATGGCACCGCGCAGCCGCGGATCGTCGAGGATGACATCGACCCCCTCATCCCGCAACCGCAGCTCGAGCGCGTCGATTTCACTCGACGATCCTCGGGCAATGAGGCGCATGGCCAGCTGCGCGTCACCTCTCGTCAGGCACTGGCGAACATTGGCGAGAATCATTCGGCGGTCCTCCCATCTCGTGGAGTAGACACCCCCTCATACCAGTAGGTATCGACACCGATCCATCCCGGACTACAGGTCGTCTCGAGGAAAAGCCGCCGACGTGTCGGCCAGGAGTCGTCGACACGCCGTGCGATGGCCGCGACAGCGGACGCGCGCCGCGTTGCCATCCGGGGCGTCGCCGGGACACCTTTCCGGCGCATGCCTCTCCGAATTCTCCACGTCGACAGCGGCCGCGAATGGCGCGGCGGACAGCGACAAGTGCTCCTGCTCGCGCGCGGACAGCGCGAGCAGGGGCACGAACCGCTCGTGGTCGCCGCAACCGACGCGCCGCTCCTGCATCGGTTGCGCAACATCGGGATTGCCGCCAGCGCCGTGCGCATGCGTGCCGACTGGGACCTCGCCGCCGCCCGTCGCGTGCGGAACCTGATCCGGACCTGGCGCCCCGATGTCGTGCATGCGCATGACGCCCGCGCGCACGCCCTGGCCCTTGGGGCACTCATCGGCCGACGCGACGTCCCGCTCGTCGTGACCCGGCGCGTCGCTTTCGTCCCCCGCGGACGGCTCAAGTACGGTCCGCGCGTCGCGCGCTTCATCGCCATCTCGCACGCGGTGCACGACGCGCTGGTGCGGGGCGGTGTCCCCGCCGATCGTATCGAGGTGGTCTACTCCGGGGTGCCCACCCCCCGCGTCGCCGTGCCGCGCGACTGGCGCGCCGAGCGTAAGTGGGGGCCGGAGACCGTCGTCTGCGGGGTGGTCGGAGCCATGACGGCCGAGAAGGGGGTGCGCCTCCTGTCGGCGATCGGCGAACGCCTGCCGTCGGCGCCGCGCGCCGCAGCGCGCCTCGTCCTGCTGGGTGGACACGCGGCCGGACCGGAAACGCTGGGTGGGATCGAGGCCTTTCGCGCCGGCTTCGTCGATGAGGTCCACCACGCCATGGCCGGGCTGGACGTGCTCTGGCACCCATCCAGCGCCGAGGGGCTCGGCACCGCCGTGATCGACGCCATGGCGCTGCGGGTCCCGCCCATCGCCTTTGCCGTGGGCGGGCTCCCCGAACTCATCGAGGACCACACGTCGGGGCTGTTGGTCCCGCCAGGCGATGTAGACGCCTTCGCCGACGCCGCAGCCTCGCTGCTCGTCGATCCCGCCTTGCGCGAGCGGCTCGGCGCCGCCGGGCCCGAGCGCGCACGCCACTTCGGCGTCGAACTCATGATCGCCGGAACCGAGCGCTGCTACCGGACCGTCCTGGCCCGGTAACGTCGAACGCGGTCGGGTCGGCGGTGTACCACCGGCTCAGCGCGGCGTCTAGCTTTGACGCATCCCCAACTTCCCGGTGTTGTGCTCTATATCTGCATCCCCACCTTCGACGAAGCGCCCACGGTCGGCGTCCTCCTCTGGAAGATCCGCAAGGTGTTCCAGGAGTTCTCGCGTGAGTACGAGATCCTCGTCTACAACGACGCGAGCACCGATGCGACGGCCGAGACGCTGGAGGCGTATACGAAGGTGCTCCCGCTGACCGTGCTCACCGGCGAGTCCCGCATCGGCTACGCCCGCGCGCTGACAACGCTCTGCCGCGCGGCAGCCAACCGCACGCGGTATGCGCGACGCGACGCGGTGATCACGCTACAGGGCGACTTCACCGACCAGCCGGAACACATTCCCGAATTGGTGAAGCGCTTCGAGGGCGGGGCGGATATCGTGATCGCCGAGCGCGAAGGTGGAACCACCGGTCCCAAGCCCGTGCAGCAGATGCGCCGGTTCGCCCCGTGGGCGCTCCGGCTCTGGAGCAGGGCACCGGGCGTCCCGGGCGTGAAGGACCCGTTCGGATCGCTGCGGCTGTATCGCGTGTCGGTCCTGCGCGACGCACTCAAGGTCGTCGGGGACAATCCGCTGATCGCGTGCGATGGGTGGGCCGCCAACGTCGACCTGCTCCTCGCCACGACCCCGCACGCCCGCCGTGTCGAAACCGTCGCGCTGGAACCGCGCTATGACCTGCGCCCGCGTGACACACGCGTGAAACCGATGGCCGACCTCATGGCGCTCGCCCGGTTCGGTCGCGAGGTGCGACGCCGCCCGCCGTCCCCCGCCCCAACTGGTTCGGCGTGAGCAGCAGCGCCGCGCTCGTCCGTGTCGCGCGCGTCGCTGTCGCGCGCGTTGCTCCGTCGCGCGCGCCCTGCTCGGGCCGGGTGCGGCCGCCCTGGCGCTCTGCCTAACGCTGAGCGGTGCGATTGCGGCGCAGTCGGGGACCGGGAACGAGCAGGCCCCACCGTCGCCGGTGCCGGCGTTCACCCCGGTCCCCTTTGCGGTCGGCGAACGCCTCACCTACGACGTGAAGTTCGGGGCGATCAAGGTTGGCCGGGGAAGCATGGAGGTGCTCGACACGGTCACGTTGCGCGGCCGTCCCGCCTGGCATACGCGTTTCCGCGTGCGTGGCGGCATCCCGTTCTACCGGGTCGACGACGTGCTGGAGAGCTGGATCGACCGCGCCGACTTCAACTCGCTGCGCTTCGTGCAGGACTTCGAGGAGGGCGGGCGCAGCCGGGAAATACGCTACGAGATCTTTCCCGAACGGGCCGTCTATCGCGAGAATGACAAGGCCGAGCAGCCGTCGGTCGCCGATCCGCTGGACGACGGGTCGTTCCTCTACTTCGTTCGCACGATCCCGCTCGATGTCGGGCAGACGTACGAGTTCCATCGCTACTTTCGACCCGATCGCAATCCGGTCGTCGTGAAGGTCATCGGTCGCGAGACCATCACCGTGCCGGCGGGCACGTTCCGGACGATCGTGCTGCAGCCGATCATCAAGTCCAAGGGGATCTTCTCCGAAAACGGACAGGCGCGCATCTGGCTCTCCGACGATGCCGCACGCATCATGGTGCAGATGAAGTCGCGCACCAAGATCGGCTCACTCAACCTGTATCTCCAATCGCACCGACCCCCGCCCCCCCCGACCGCGACGACGGACACGAGCCGTTAGGCGCCGACGCGCCGCCCGAGGCCGACCTCTCGCGCGTGCGCACCATCCCGGTCGCCCGACGCCCCAACAAGGTGGCGTCCAGCGAATTCTCCACCGCTCCGGGGGTCGACCGCTCCTTTCGCGCCTTCCTCGACGCCCTCCCAGACATCCTCGTCGCCCGCGACTTCCGGCGCGTGGTCGCGGCAATCGTCGCCGCCCATCGATCGGGGCGCGCCATCGTGGCCATGCTGGGAGGCCACGTGGTGAAGACAGGCCTCGCCCCGGTCCTTATCGACCTGATGCGCCGCGGCGCCATCACCCACGTCGCGATGAACGGATCGGCCGCGATCCACGACTACGAGATGGCCCGCTTCGGCGCCACGTCGGAAGATGTCGCCGCCGGGCTGCGCGATGGCACCTTCGGCATGGCCGAGGAAACCGGGCGCTCGCTCAATGACGCGTTCGTGCGCGGGCAGCAGGAGGGATGGGGCATGGGCGAGTCGGTCGGCCGCCTGCTGCACGAGGCCGATGACCTCGCCCACCCCGAGCTGTCGGTGCTGTACTCGGCCCGAGGACTCGGGGTCACCGCCACGGTGCATGCGGCGCTCGGCGCGGAGATCATTCACCAGCACCCGGCCGCGAACGGCGCAGCCATCGGCGACACCAGCCACCGGGATTTCCGGCGCCTCGCCGCCGCGCTCCCGGCCCTGCACGACGGTGGGGTCGTCCTCAACCTCGGCAGCGCCGTGATCATGCCCGAGGTATTTCTCAAGGCGCTGACCATCGCCCGCAACCTGCACGCGGGACGCCCCACGCACTTCACCACCTGCGACCTCGACATGCAACGCCACTATCGGCCACGCATGAACGTCGTGCAGCGACCGGTGCTGACCGGCGGGCAGGGCTTCGAGATCACCGGGCACCACGAGATCATGGTACCGCTGCTGGCGTGGGCGGTCGCCGAGGCGCTGGACGACGAGGCGGCGATCTAGGCGACCGCCTCCTCGTGGCCCGCCGGCCCGCCGGCTCGCCTACTGCGTCGCCGTCGGCTTCGGCCGCGTCGCCCGGTTGCCTAACGCGACTCCCGTCTGGTACATCAGGCGCCCGATGCGTGCCATCTTGTCGTAGTCGATCAGCGCCGCCTCGTCGCTCACCTGGTGATACTGCGGGTGCAGCCCGGTGGTGAAGAAGACGATCGGGATCCCCTTCTTCGCATAGTTGAAGTGGTCGCTGCGATAGTAGATGCGCTCGGGGTGCGTCGTGGTGTCCCACACGCGGTCGAAGGTGAACGGGCGCGTCGAGGCCGCATTCACCGAATCGACCACCGTGCCGAGCACGGCACTTTGCCCGTTGGGCGCCGCCCCCGGTCCAACGATATACAGCGAGTCCGCGCTGTTGCGCCCGATCATGTCGGCGTTGAGCTGCGCCACGATCGAGTCGAGCGGGACGGTCGGGTTCTCGGCGAAGATCTCGGAACCGAACAGCCCCTTCTCCTCACCGACGTGCCAGACGAACAGCAGGGAACGCCGGGGCTTGGGCCCCTCGGCGAACGCCCGTGCGATCGCCAGCAACGTCACCGTCCCCGAGCCGTCATCGTCAGCTCCGTTGGCGATCGAGTCGCCGTTGACCGCCTGCTGGATCCCGACATGGTCGTAATGCGCCCCGTAGGCGACGTACGTCTGGCGTAGCGCTGGGTCGGCACCACGCACGATGCCCACGACGTTGTAGCCGTTGAACGACGTCGACGCCACGCGCACCGACGCCATGAATCGTGTCCCGGCAGACGCAGTCGACGCGTCGGACGGCCAGCCGCGCGGTACCAGTGGCGACCCATTCGTCAGGCGCCCGACGGCGACCATCGGCAGGACGCGAGGCGCCTCTCCGGCCGCCGCTCCCTTCGCCAGTTCGATCTGTGAGGTAGAGAACTGCCCAGCGGCCATGCCGAACAACGAATCCGGGAGCAGCAGGACCACCGCCGCCGGGCCGCGTCCGATCGCGGCTCCCAGTCGTGAAAACAGTGCGTCCGGGCTCTCCATCGCCGTGCGTTTGGCCTCCTCGACTTCGGGCGGCACCAGGCCGGCAATCACGACAACCTTGCCCTTCACGTCGAGCCCCTTGTAGTCGTCGCGCCCGAGTGACGCGTCGACCACGCCATAGCCGGCGTAGACCACCTCGGCGTCGGCCGCAAGCTTGGGCAGCGGCGCTCCGGGACCGAGCGCGGTCAGCACAGCAAGGTCGCGGCCGAGCTGCCACGACGTCCGTCCGG
Organism: Gemmatimonadota bacterium; assembly: GCA_016704465.1. Classification (GTDB taxonomy): domain Bacteria; phylum Gemmatimonadota; class Gemmatimonadetes; order Gemmatimonadales; family Gemmatimonadaceae; genus SCN-70-22. The sequence goes on from JADJAD010000004.1 coordinate 110,683, forward strand.
TCGGCGTCTGGACGACGATGGAGTCGGCCGACACCATCGTGCGACGCATCGGCACGCGGTGGAAGTAGCCACTGTCGCCCCCGGGCTCGAGGCCAAGTGTCGCCAGCCGCCGCGCCAGCCAGGCCGCCGCGCGATCGGCATCCGGTGTTCCGGTCTCGCGCCCACGGAACGAGTCGGCCGCGAAGGCGAACAGGTCCGTGCGCATCTCGGCAGCGGTCGGTTCCACGCGCGATGGCGTGACCGAAGCTGGGCTCCCGACCGGGGCCGCCGACTGGCACGCGGCCAGTGACAGGGAGAGTGCTACCGCCACCAAGAGGCGAGTTCGTATCATGTCGGAGAGTGGTTAGGCTGTGAAGGCGCGGGCCGTCGTGCGGCGACGCCCGATCCGATCCCGCGCTCGAAGTCTCGCGTTCGAAGTCTCGCGTCCCGCATGTGAAGAAGCCGGGCAGCTGTGCCCGGCTTGCGTCCACGCCTCAGTGTACGACCCGACGATCGTCCGTGAAGACTCAGACGCTGCCTGCCCCTGACCACCGTTCGCGAAGTCGGCGCGCGGTATCCGGGCTCACGACGCGAAGAACGAGGTAGATGATCGCGCCGAAGATGGCGATCTTCACGGCGAGGGCCAGCAGACCGACGAGCAGAACGAAAAAGACGCCGAAGACACCGAAGAACAGCTTGAGAAGAAAGAGCCCGCCGATGGCGAACAGCCCGATCATGAGAATGGTGCGAAGCATTGAGTCGTGCTCCAATTCGAGGTCTGCCCTTCCTACGCCCGGTCGACCGCGGAAGTTTCATGCCGTTGGGCCTGACGCGAGCGTCGGTACTCTGTGGAATCTCGCGAGCGGCACCGCATGACGTCCAGTGACATTGCCGACGTCGTCGTGCTCGGTGACGGCCTGGTCGGGCTATCGTGCGCCCGCGCCGTCGCTGCCCGGGGCCATTCCTGCGTGCTCGTGGGCCGACACCGGATCGGCGCAGCCTCAGGCGCCGCAGCCGGCCTGATCGCCCCCACGGTCGATCCAGCGCGCGGCGCGGCCCTCGCCTTCACCGTCGCGGCCCGCGACCGCTACGCCTCGTTCCTCGACGAGCTGCGCGGCGCAACCGGACACGACGTCCCTCTCGCCCTCGATGGCATCCTGCGCCTCCCCAAGGACGAGCGAGACGTGCGCGCGATGGCCGGCGACGACACCGCCGCGTCGCGCTGGCTGTCGTCCGACGACGTCGCCGCCCTCGAACCGGCGCTGCTGGCCCCGTTCGGGGCACGATTCCATCCCCGCGACGCTCGGGTGGACAACCGGCGCCTCCTGCAAGCCCTGAACGCCGCCATCGCGTTGGCCGACCTTCCGCGCGTCGAGGCCGACGCGGTGCGTCTGGAAATGGCCGACGTGCACGCCACCGTCGAACTCGACTCGGGACGGCGCATCCGCACCGCCCACGTCGTGGTCGCGACCGGCGCGTGGGCACCCTACCTCAACGGGCTTCCCCGCCCCCTCCCCGTGCGTCCGTTGCGCGGCCAGATGATGGCGCTCGCGACACCGACGCACCTCCCGCATCCGCTCACGCGCCCGGTCTTCGGGCACGGCGGCTACCTCGTTCCGCGCCCCCTGGAGCAGCAGGTTCTGGTGGGAAGCACCAGCGAGACGGTCGGTTTCACGACCGGTACGACCGATGCCGCTCTGGCTGGCTTCCGACGCCTGGCGGGTCGCCTGGTGCCCGCGCTCGCCCGTGCCGACGAGGCCAGGTCGTGGTCCGGCTTCCGACCCATGACCCTCGACGGCCTTCCCATCATCGGCCTCGATCCCGAAGCCCCGGCCCTCGTCTACGCCTGCGGTCACTCCCGAAATGGAATCCTGCTCGCCCCGCTCACCGGCGACGTCGTTGCGGCCCTGATCTCGGGCGACCCGCCCTCGCACGACCTGACCCCATTCTCGCCGTCCCGCTTCGTGCCCCAGACTCGCGCACTCTCGTAACCGTCCTGACGCGCCAGGGCGGTTATGAGAGGTTGGCTCGCGCACGCACTGGGGGGTAGATTGCTCGCCTGTCGCCGCGGATCGGAGGCGTCGTCCCGACGCGTCCATTCGCAGGCCGAGCATCAGTCATCGACATGTCGGATACGCTGTACCAGATCATGGGGCGGCACCGCGCAGAACCGCTCCCCGAGCGCAAGCCCTCGTGGCTCCGGGTCAAGGCCCCAGGCGGCGAGAACTACGCGCGGCTCAAGGGTCTCATGAAGGAGCTCGACCTCCACACGGTGTGCGAGGAAGCCCACTGTCCCAACGTCGGCGAGTGCTGGCAGCACGGCACGGCCACCTTCATGATCCTCGGCGACGTCTGCACGCGGAACTGCGGGTATTGCGCCGTCTCGCACGGACGCCCGCCGAAGTACGACGTCGGCGAACCCGCTCGCGTGGCGTCGGCCATCGCGCAGATGCAGCTGCAGCACGCGGTCATCACCTCGGTCGACCGCGATGACCTTCCCGACTTCGGCGCCTGGATCTTCGCCGAGACGATTCGGCAGATCCACGAGCAGCTCCCAGGCTGCTCGGTCGAGGTGCTCGTCCCGGACTTCCAGGGGAAGGAGGACTCGATTCGCGCCGTGCTCGACGCCGGTCCCGAGATCTACAACCACAACACCGAAACCGTCCCTCGACTCTACAAGCGCGCCCGTCCCGGTGGCCGCTACGAACGAGTGATGCAGATCTTCCGCTTCGCCAAGCAAGTCGCCCCGCACATTCCCACGAAGACGGGGATGATGGTCGGCCTCGGGGAGACAAAGGAGGAACTGGTCGCGGTCATGCACGACCTGCGCGCCGTGGACGTCGACATCCTCACCTTGGGCCAATACCTGCGACCGTCCGACGACCATCTTCCGCTCGACCGGTACTACACCCCCGAGGAGTTCCGCGCGCTGCGCGATATCGGGATGGGGCTTGGATTCCGACACGTGGAAGCCGGCCCCCTGGTGCGCTCGAGCTACCATGCGTGGGAGCAGGTGCAGGCTGCTGGCGTGTAGTGCTCGGCGCGTTGGCGTCGCCAGTCCCCCGACTGGCGACGCCGACGGGAGGAGCAAGGACCGATCGAGCAGGACCGTTCACCCGGACGCGCGCTCCGCTAGGGGGCGCGCTACCATCCCAGGAGATCACACCCGAGCGCGCCAGAGCGTGTGCCTCGGTCACGGGGTGCCCCTCAGGCGCCCGACCCTCTCTGCCATGGCCAAGAAGAAGACGCCGCCTCGTTCCGAACCGTCGTTCGGCGAGACAGACGCGCCGACGCGCGCCTCCCTCCTCCACTCCATGCTCCTCCAGCGCCGCTTCGAAGAGCGCTGCGCAGAGGCGTACGCGCTCGGCCGTATCGGCGGGTTCTGCCACCTGTATATCGGGCAGGAAGCCTGCGGCACCGGCGCCATCTCGCTGTTGCGCGACGACGACTACGTCATCACCACCTACCGCGACCACGGGCAGGCGCTGGCCCGCGGCCTGACCCCGCGCGCGGTGATGTCCGAGTTATTCGGGCGCAGCGACGGATGCTCTCGCGGAAAGGGGGGGTCGATGCACCTGTTCGATCGGAACACCAACTTCCTGGGGGGACACGGGATCGTCGGCGGACATGTGCCGATCGCCACCGGCGTCGGCTTCGCGATCAAGTATCGCGGCACCGACCAGGTCATCCTGTGCTTCATGGGCGAATCGGTGGTGAACACCGGCGCGTTCCATGAGGCCCTGAACATGGCCGCGCTGTGGAAGCTCCCCGTCGTGTACATCATCGAGAACAACCGGTACGGGATGGGCACGGCGCTGGAGCGCGCCTCGGCCATCCACGACATCTACCAACGCGGTGCAGCCTACGACATGCCTCGCGCCCAGGTCGACGGGCAGGACGTGCTGATGGTCCGGGCCGCGGTCGCCGAAGCGATCCACCGCGCGCGCACCCAGTCGATCCCCACGCTGCTCGAGGTCCGGACGTACCGCTTCATGGGGCACTCCATGTCCGACGCGGTGAGCGGCACGTATCGCACCAAGCAGGAGCTCGAGGAGTACATGAAGCGAGATCCCATCCACGTGCTGCGGGCACACATGGAGGAACGCGGCGAGATCGACGACGCCGGCATGACGGCGCTGGACGAGGAGATCAAGGCGGTGGTGCAGGATGCGTGGGACTTCGCCGAGGCGAGCCCCGAGCCCGCGCTCGAGAGCCTGTGGGAAGACGTGATGGTGGAGACGACGACATGAGCGTGATCACGTACCGCGACGCCCTGAACCAGGCGCTTCGCGAGGAGATGCAGCGCGACGACCGCGTCTTCCTGATGGGCGAGGAAGTGGCCGTGTATCAGGGCGCCTACAAGGTGTCGAAAGGGCTGCTGCAGGAGTTTGGCGAGATGCGGGTCGTGGACACGCCGATCACCGAGTTGGGCTTCGCCGGCGTGGGCGTCGGAGCGGCGATGGTCGGGCTGCGCCCGGTGATCGAGTTCATGACGTGGAACTTCGCGCTGCTCGCGATCGACCAGGTCGTGAACGCGGCGGCCAAGATGCTGTACATGTCGGGGGGACAGTACCCGATGCCGATGGTCTTCCGCGGCCCGAACGGGGCGGCGTTGCAGCTCGCGGCGCAGCACTCGCAGGCCTGGGAATCGTGGCTCGCCCACATCCCGGGACTCAAGGTCATCACCCCGGCGACCCCGTACGACGCGAAGGGCATGCTCAAGGCCGCCATTCGCGACGACAACCCGGTCGTCGTGCTGGAAGGCGAGATGCTCTACAACACGAAGGGCGAGGTCCCGGATGGCGACTACATCGTCCCCATTGGCAAGGCCGAGGTGAAGCGCGAGGGTGAGCATTGCACCCTGGTCGCGCACGGCAAGACCGTGCTGATGGCATTGCAGGTGGCCGATGCGCTGGAGAAGGAGGGGATCCGGGTGGAGGTCGTCGACCTGCGCACGATCCGTCCCATGGACGTGGAGACAATCGCCGCCTCGGTGCGCAAGACCAACCGCGCGGTGGTGCTCGAGGAAGGCTGGGAGGTGTGCGGGGTCGGGGCGCAGGTCGTGGACTACGTCCAGCGCCACTGCTTCGATCACCTGGATGCCCCGATCCTCCGGGTCCACCAGGAGGACGTCCCGATGCCGTACGCCAAGAACCTGGAACGCACCGCCAAGCCCGATGTCGCCAAGACCATCGCGGCCATCCGCCAGGTCATGTACCTCCCCACCGCCTAACGATCCCCACGCATGGCTACCAAGGTCTTCATGGAGGCCCTCTCTCCCACGATGGAGGAAGGACGCCTCGTCAAGTGGCTGAAGAATGAGGGCGACGCCGTCAAGAGCGGCGATATTCTCGCCGAAGTCGAGACCGACAAGGCGATCATGGAACTCGTCGCCCGAGGCGACGGAATCCTGCGCCGGCGGCTGACGGGCGACGGCGACACCTCACCGGTCGGCTCCATCATCGGCGTGATCGCCGCCGCCGACGAAAACATCGACGCGCTAATCGCCGAGGCCAGCGGCGGCGGCGGCGCGTCCACCGCAGCGCCCGCCACAGCGGCAGCGCCCGCCACAGCGGCAGCGCCCGCCACAGCGGCAACGCCCGCCACAGCGGCAACGCCCGCCGCAGCGGCAACGCCCGCATCCCAACCTCCCGTCCCCGTCCCCGTCCCCGGTCCCCGGCCCCCGGCCGCAGACCTCCGTTCGTCACCGCTCGCCCGCCGCATCGCCGCCGAACGCGGCGTCGAACTCGGCGCCATCCAAGGCTCCGGACCCGGCGGCCGCATCATCAAGCGCGACGTTGAAGCCGCCGCATCGCAACCTCCCGTCTCCCGTCTCCCGTCTTCCGTCTCCCCCACAGCTGCCAGCGCCGCCGACTATCAAGACCTCCCGCTCTCCCAGATTCGCAAGACGATCGCGCGCCGCCTGGCCGAGTCCATCGGCCCGATCCCGACGTTCTACCTCACGGCGGAACTCGACATGGAGCGCGTCGCCGAGATGCGCAGCGCGATGGCCGAGCTCGGGGATGGCTTCAAGGTCTCGTTCAACGACATCATCATCAAGGCGGTCGCGTCGGCGCTGGCCCAACACCCGGAATGCAATGCCCACTGGCAGGGCGATTCCATCCGGCAGTGGCACCGCGTGCACATCGGCATGGCCGTCGCCATCGACGACGGCCTGATCACGCCGGTCATCTTCGACGCCGATCGCAAGGGACTGCGCCAGCTCGCCGCCGAGTCGCGTGACCTTGCCAAGCGTGCCCGGGATCGCAAGCTCACGCCTAACGAGTACACCGGGTCCACGTTCTCCATCTCGAACCTGGGCATGTACGGGATCGACCAGTTCACGGCCATCATCAATCCCCCCGAGGCCGGCATCCTCGCCGTCGGGTCGATCGAGGCCAAGCCGGTCGTCATCGAGGGCGCCGTGTCGGTGCGCCGCCGCTTGCGCGTCACCCTGAGCTGCGACCATCGCGTGATCGACGGCGCAGCCGGTGCGAGGTTCCTGCAGACGCTGCGGCGATTGATCGAAAATCCCCTTCTGCTGGTGTACTGAATCACAACCGACGGACACCACACACCGGGCGAGTGACCATCGTCACCGCCCCGTGTGTGACCTGCATCCGATCGTTGCACCGCGCAAAGCAAGCGCGTCCATGGGCACTGGCCCATCCAAGGACGCGCTCACGTGTTTCTCCCCACATCTCCCGGATCATCTCGCCCTGACTGGCGACGTGCATGGCGCGACAGACTAGGTCTGACGTGCAGGCCGACTCGCGGGCTGACTCGCGGGCTGACTCGCGGGCTGACTCGCGGGCTGACACCGGCGCTGACGTGCCTGCTCGTATCGCTCGCCGCCTGCGGCGGGGAGGCCGGCAATGCCACGGGGACCCCTGGGCCAGGGACGGTAACGGGAACGCTGACGATCGCCGTGGCGGGACTCCCCGACGGCAGCGCCGCCAGCATCAGCGTCAGCGGACCGGCAGGCTTCGCCCGCATCGTCACCGGAAGCGTGACCCTGTCCGGCCTCTCCCTCGGTACGTACGACATCGCCGTCTCGCCGATCACCGTCGGTACTGATCGCTACGAAGGATCCTCGTCGGCTCCCAACGTAACCGTCGCCGGGGGCGCGACCGCCAACGCCAACGTCGCATACCTTATCGCCTCCGGCGCCATCGCTGTCAGCGCCTCCGGCCTACCCGCCGGCGCCGCCGGCGACGTGGCCATCACCGGCCCCAGCGGCTTCGCGCGCACCGTCGCCACCGGCAGCACGCTCGGGGGGCTCGCGCCCGGCAGGTACCGCCTCTCCCCGACGGCCGTGACGGTCGAGGATGCGACGTACGCCCCGATGACACCGTCCGTCGATGTCGTAGTCGCCGCCTCGGCCACTCCCGCAGCCGCCGCCTTCCCGTACCAGCTCGCCTCGGGGACGCTGATCGTGTCGATCGCCGGATTGCCTGGGGGCATGCCGGCCTCGGCGATCGTGGCCGGGCCGAACTCATTCCGCCGCACGGTAACGTCCGGCGACCGGCTCGCAAACCTCGTCCCGGGCACCTACACGATCACGGCCGATCCGGTCACGGTCGGTGCCGATGCGTACGGCGTTGCGGCCCCGGTCTCCGTCGTCGTCCTCCCATCGGCCGTACCGCACAGCGCCGCCCTGACGTACGCGCTGGCCACGGGGCGACTCACCGTCACGGTCATCGGGCTGCCCTCGGGCTCCAACGCCGGGATTACCGTCACGGGACCGCAAGGTTACGCCCGCGCGGTCACGGCGACGCAGACGCTCGTGGGACTCGCTCCGGGCCAGTACACCGTCGCCGCCGACGGCGTGAGTGCCACCGCCGCAGCATACGGCGCATCGCCCGCCTCGCAGACGGTCGCGGTCGCGGCATCGACGACCCCTGCGACCGCGACCGTCAGCTACGCCGTCACCACCGGCGCCCTGACGATCGCCGTCACGGGGCTGCCGCAGGCCGTCGCCGCCGCGATCACCGTCGCCGGCCCGAACGGCTTCTCGGCGTCGATCGCCACGTCCACGACCCTCATTGGGCTCGCACCCGGCAGCTATACGCTCACGGCGGCCAACGCCGTTGCCGGCACCCACCGTTACGCGCCAACTCCGAGCACGCGCACCGTGTCGGTCGCGGCAGGTGACACCCCCACGGCGACCGCGTTTGCGTATGCCCTGGCGAGTGGCGGGATCGCCCTCACGGTCACCGGACTCCCGACCAACGTCCTGGCCTCAATCGCGGTCACCGGCCCCGACGGCTACTCGCGCGCCGTCACGGCAACCACGCTGCTGCTGGGGCTCACCCCGGGCACGTACACCGTGGTGTCGCAGGCCGTGCAGAGCGGCAGCGCCGCGTGGGCGCCCAACCCGCAGTCGCAGACGGTCTCGGTGACCCCGTCCACCTCGGCCGTCACCACGACCGTGAACTACGTGACCGCCACCGGTGCCCTCGCGCTGACCGTGAGCGGCCTGCCGATCGGGGTGAGTGCGAGCGTGAGCGTCACCGGTCCCAACGCGTACAGCCACGCCGTGACCGCGAGTGCCACTCTGTCGGGCCTCGTCCAGGGGAGCTACACCGTTGTTGCCGGCACGGTCTCCAGCAGCGGCACGACGTACACGCCCTCGGCGACGTCGCAGAACGTCAGCGTCGGCGGTGGAGCCACCTCCAGCATCTCGGTGACCTACACGGGCAGTGCTCCTCCGCCGCCCCCACCCCCATCCGGCCTCAACCTGACCATCGATGGCATGCACATCCAGCAGGTCGTGCAGACATACGGGGGCACGGTCCCGACCATCACCGGGCGCAACGGCCTGCTGCGCGTCTTCGTGAAGGCCAACGGCGCGAACACGGCAACCCCCGCCGTGCGCGTGCGATTCTACGACGGCGCCACCCTCACCAACACGATCACCATCAACGCGCCGGGCAGTGCGGTCCCGCAGGCCGTCGCGCAGGGAACGCTTACCTCGTCGTGGAACTACCTCATCCCGTCGGCGTCGTTGCTGCCGGGACTGCGCATCCTGGCCGATGTCGACCCCAACGGCACCGTGGTGGAGACGTCGGAGACGGACAACACCTATCCATCATCCGGCACGCCCGCGGCGATCGACGTGCGCACGGTTCCGACCTTCAGCATCCGGATGGTCCCCGTCCTGCAGAGCGCGACGGGCCTGCAGGGTGGCGTGACGGTCGGCAACGCCGCGTCGTACCTGGCCGACACACGCGCCCTGTACCCGCTCGATGCGGTCGACGTCGACGTGCGCGCGCCCTTCACGACCAACTCCGATACGCTCAAGAGCAACGACGCCAATGGCGCGTGGAACCAGATCCTGAGCGAGGTCAATGCCCTTCGCGCCGCAGACGGCAGCACACGGTACTACTACGGCATCGTCAACGTGAGCTACAGCTCAGGCATCGCCGGGTTAGGCTACGTACCGGGGCGGGCCGCCATCGGGTGGGACAAGCTCCCGTCAGCCACCGGCGTCATGGCCCACGAGCTGGGCCACAACTTCGGGCGCTTCCATGCCCCAAGCTGCGGCGCCGGCGGGGCCGATCCCTCGTATCCCGTGGCAGAAGGGCGGCTCGGCACCTACGGGTACGACCTGTCCAGCAATGCGCTCAAGGATTCGGCGCGCTACGACCTCATGGGATACTGCAACCCGACCTGGATCAGCCCCTACACCTTCACGAGCGTCCTCAGCTACCGAACCTCGAACCCGATCAACGCCACCGCCCTCGTGGCCGGGAACTCCTCACGCCGCGGCCTCCTGGTTTGGGGACGTGTGCAGAACGGACAGGTGATCCTCGAACCCACGTACGAGGTCGACGCGCCACCCTCGCTGCCGCAGCGCCCGGGGCGCAATCGCCTGCAGGGATTCGGTCCGCTCGGTCAGGTGCTGTTCGACCTGCCGTTCGACGGCGAACGGCTGGCCGACCATCCCGACGGCACGGCCCAGAACTTCGCCTTCGTCATCCCCTTCGACATGATGCGGGGGCAGGAGCCAACGCTGGTGCGTGCCACCGCCGGAGCGGCGCGGGCTGAGTTCGGCTCCACGGCCGCGGTGGCGACCACTGCCGATGTCCCCGTCGCCGAGCGTATCGGCGCCGGTGCCGTTCGAGTGCGTTGGAACGGCGGCAGCACGCGCGGCGTCATGGTTCGCCACCCCGCCACGGGCGATATCCTGGCCTTCGGGCGCGGAGGTGAGGCGACGGTCTACACGGCCGAATCCACGCTCGACATCGTGACCTCAGACGGCGTGCGCAGCGAACGCCGACGCATCGGAGTCGGCGGCGCGCCGCCGTCGCGGCGCCGCTAGCCGAGACCGGTGGGGTGCCCTGATTGGGCACCCTGCTGCGGCGCACCGCAACGCGATGCGCCTCAGCCATGCGCCCCTCCCCGCCATCGGGTAGATTACGCGGCGTCGCGACGCCTGACTCGTCGCGCTTCTCACGCCCAATCCCCGATTCGTCATGGCCTCGTACGACGTCATCTTCCTCGGCGGCGGCCCCGCCGGATATGTCGGCGCCATTCGCTGCGCCCAACTCGGCCTCTCCGTCGCGGTGGTCGAACGCGAAGGGCTCGGCGGCACCTGCGTCCTCTGGGGGTGCATCCCGGCCAAGGCGCTCCTCGAGAGCGCATCCGTGGCCAACAAGGTCCGACACGCCGGCGAGTTCGGCGTGACCGTCACCGGCGAGGTCGGATTCGACTTCGGCGTGGCCATGAAGCGCTCGCGCGGCGTCTCGAGCCAGAACTCCAAGGGGGTCGAGTTCCTGTTCAAGAAGAACAAGATCACCTGGATCAAGGGGACCGGTCGCCTGGTCAAGGCGTCGGGAGCGGCCGTGGCCGCGCTCTCGGTCATCGGAGCGGACGGCAAGGAAGAGAAGCACGACGCCAGGAAGGGGGTGGTGATCGCCACCGGATCGCGCGTGCGCGGCCTGCCGCAGGTCGGACTGGAGCTCAACAAGACGACCGTGATCTCCTCGGACGAGGCACTCACGCTGGCCAAGGCGCCGAAGTCCATCGCCATCGTCGGCGCTGGAGCGGTCGGCTGTGAGTTCGCCGATGTATTCAATGCGTTCGGGAGTGAGGTCCACCTGGTCGAGGTCCTCCCCGTGCTCCTGCCGCTGGAGGACGCTGACTGCTCGGCGGAACTCGGGCGCGCCTTCAAGAAGCGCAAGATCCAGGTGCACACCGGCGCCCGGCTCTCCAACGTCAAGGTCGGCAAGAACGACGTGTCGATGTCGCTCGAAGCCGGCGGGGCCAAGGAGTCGCTGACGGTCGACTGCGTCCTCGTCGCCGCCGGTCGCGCGCCTAACGTCGAGGAGATCGGCCTCAAGGAGCTCGGGGTCCAGCTGACGGATCGTGGCTTCGTCAAGGTCGACACGACCAGCTACCAGACGAGCGCCAAGGGCGTGTACGCCATCGGCGACGTCATCGGCGCCCCGATGCTCGCCCACAAGGGACAGCGGGAGGGATACGTCCTTGCCGAACTGCTCGCGGGCAAGCAGCCGCACGCGATCAACTACGGCAACATCCCCAACGCGACCTACTGCCATCCCGAGGTGGCATCGATCGGCCTCACCGAGGCGCAGTGCAAGGAGCAGAAACTCGACTACAAGGTCGGGAAGTTTCCCTTCTCCGCCAACGGTCGCGCCCGCACATCGGGCGAGACTGAGGGCTTCGTGAAGATCATCCGCGACGCCAAGTACGGCGAGATCCTCGGCGCCCACATCATCGGCGCACATGCCACGGAACTGATCCACGAACTGCTCGTCGCGCGCGAGAACGAGTTCACGGTCGAGGAGGTGGACCTGGCGATTCACGCCCATCCCACCCTCTCGGAGGCGATCGCCGAGGCGGCGCTCGATTCGTTAGGCAGACTGGTGCATGCGTGACAACATAGGACGGGGGACGGGGGACGGGAGACGGGAGGTAATTACCCCCCCGTCCCGCGAGCCGCAACGTGGTGAGCACCCCCGTCCCCCGTCCCCCGTCTCCCGTCCTCAGTTGTTCGTCTGCCACCTCGGCACCCTCCCCTACGCCGACGCCCTCGACCTCCAGCGCTCCGTCGCGCGAGCGCGCATAGCTGGAACGCTGGAATCCGACCTGCTGCTTCTCGTCGAGCACCCCCCGGTCATCACCCTGGGACGCGCCTCCAAGGACGCTCACCTCGTGGCCTCGACCGCCCAACTCGAGGCCCGCGGTGTCGAGCGATTCGAGGTGGATCGCGGGGGCGACGTGACCTTCCACGGCCCCGGACAGCTCGTCGGGTATCCGATCTTCGACCTCAAGCAGCACAAGCAGGACCTGCACTGGTACCTGCGCCAACTCGAGAAAGCGATCATACAGGGCGTCGCCCCGTTTGGTGTGACGGGGAGCAGCAGTCCCGGGTACACGGGGGTCTGGGTGAACGACCGCAAGCTCGCGTCCATCGGGGTCCATGCACGCGACTGGGTCACCTGGCACGGCTTCGCCCTCAACGTCACCACAGACCTGTCATGGTTCGACCTGATCGTCCCCTGTGGCATTGCCGGCGTGACCATGACCTCGGTTGCGCGCGAGATCGGCGAGCGCGAGGTGCGGTCGAGCGACCACTCCGGAGACGCCGCTCCCCATCACCCGTCCCCGACCGCCCGAAGTTCCAGCGTCTCCGACCTGCCGGGACTGGTCCGCGATGCGGTCGTCCATGGTTTTCAGTCCGTCTTCGCACTCGCGGCGGTGCCGCTGCCCTACGAGACGCTGAAAGCCTCGCTCCCGGCTCCCGACGCCGATGTGGAACCAGCGACTGGAGTGCCATCCCCCCTGCACGGTCGCGGCCGCGTAACGGCCGCTCGTAACGGCCGCTCGTAACGGCCGCTCGTATCTGCCGCTCGTATCTGCCGCTCGTATCTGCCGCTCGGGGGTGGGGTACGAGGACCGAACCCTGTAGATTCAATCGTTGGCAGACAAGTCGCCCTCACGTCGCCGTTCTCACAACACATATCATGCTTACTACGCCCAAGCGCCGCGTCGCCATGTTCGCTGCGGCTGCGCTGACGCTCATGTTGGTTTCCGCCTGCTCCGATAGTCGTGTCCGGGACCTCGAACTCGGCATGAGCAAGGATTCCGTCCTGCTGGTCATCGGCGCCGGGGCTCCCGAAGGAGACTCGCTTCCGAACGTCTACAAGCGCATCCAGTATTTCGTGGACAGCAAGTTCTTCGACATCTTCCTCTTCGACCCGAAGAACCGGAAGTCGTGGCTGGATCCGCTCGTCACCGACAAGGAGTTGACCCCGATCATCGTCGTGCAGGACAAGCTCGAGGGAACGGGGTGGAGCTACGCCGACGAACTCACGCAGAAGTACAAGCTGCAGATTCGCACGGCGCCCGCCGCGCGCTAAGCCGGACCGGCACGAGCCCGGGGGCGACGCACGGTCACTTCCTCCGTCCGTCCGAGCTTCAGTCCCTGATGAGAATCGCCCGGCGCCGAGTCATTCGGGGCCGGGCGATCTTGCTGTGCGCGAGCGTGCGGGCGCCTACGGGCGCGACTTGAGGATCAGCCAGCGAAGCTCCCAGGGCTCGCCCTCCGTGGGGCGATGCACGAGCAGCGAATCGCCGGACAGGATCAACGGGTGCGTGCGCATGGGAAGCGTGAGGCGATTCGCGGGTTCGCCCGCATTCGACAGCAGCAGGTACTCGACCGAGTCGCGGGACGGCGCGATGCTTCCCGCAACGAGTACCCGCCCTCTCGACTCGAGCACGATGCCGCTGATGACCGGATGCATCGAGGCGGTCGCCGCGACCATGGAATCGAGCTCGCCGGGCCGCAGCTGTCCGCGCGCAGCCGTACGGTAAATCAGGTCGCGACGGATTTCGATGTCGCGTTCCGTGACGGGCAGCCCCTGACGATCGCTCACCAGCGTCCACTTGACCGCGCCCTTGAAGCCGCGGCGCTCGACACGGAAGGAGTCACCCGGCGCCCACACGACAGTTTGGTCCCGGTCGATCGAATACACCGGCGATGTCGGAAAGAACGGCGTGAAGCTGACGGCCGAGTCGCCTCGCAACCGCAGCCACGGCACGGGCACGTCGAGCACGGTGACCCCCGTCCGCTCCTCCTGCGAGGTCAGCAGCTCGACCTTGAGGTGCGCGACTGCGCTGTCTGACGGCGCCTGCAGCGTCTGCAACACGGGTGTATCGCCGACGAAGCCGGGTGCCGCATTCGGCGTCGGCGTCGGCAGCACGTCCTCACGCTTGAAGTTGCCCGCATCGTCGTAGTGGAGCAGCCGGTTTCGCTGGCCGTCGACGATCGCGATCCCCCCCTGATAGGGTCCTACGGCGAGAGCGACCGCGTACTGGCCCGTTCCCTGTCCTGAGACGCCGAAAGCGCGCCCCGAGGGGTTCTTCGCATCGAGGATGCGGACCTCGCGCCCCGGCTCCCATACGGCGACCCGACCGTCGTCGAAGCGATTGGCAACGGCGGAGCTGAGCGGACAGCCATCAGCCCCGGTGGCGGTACAGACGAGGCGTCCTTCGGCGATGGAGAGAGCCGGGAGCGAGTCGAGGGTACTGCCGGCGACGAATCGCTCGCGTGATGCCGAATCGTCGCCAGTGCAGGCCGCGAGAACGGCGACCATGACGAGCGGGCTGCGAAAGAAGTGAAGCACGAGGATGGTGGATGGCGGAGGGGAGGTGTCGACTGCACGGGCGGTGCCGCGCATTTGTCGCGCAGTACGAATCCTCGCAAGGTATCGCAGCCGGGTCAAGCACGGCTGCACATGCACGGAAAACCAAACGGCCCCGCTTTCGCGGGGCCGCTGGTTTCGTGCGTCCGTCAAGATGTCGTGCAGCTCGTGAGAGCTTACGGAATCATGACGGTGAGCTGCGTGAGGACTGCGTCGCCGTTGGCGAGGACTGCCACTGCGACGATGCTCTCGGTCGCAGCGACGGCCGTCTGGACGGTCGACGTGTTCCACATGTTGCTGTAGCTCGCGCTCGGGAGCTCGTACACATAGGAGCGGTACGTGCCCTGGTCGCGGGCGATCGCCGTGCTCGAGCTGCCGAGGTAGCTCCAGTACGAAGCGGTACCACCGGCGAACGGAGCGTGCGTGTCATCCGTGAGGCGATAGAAGTCCACGCGGACGATCGGCGAGTTCGGCGAGTTGGTCGGAGCGACCGCCTGGGCACGCAGCGGCACGATCGAACCAAACTGGTTGGTCGTCGCCACCGTGGAGATCACGCGCCAGTGCAGAACCGCCTTCGAAGAATCCGCAGCGTTCCAGCGGCCGATACCGGCGCCATTCTGGACGTTGAGCGGCGGGATCGCGATGAGCGGCGAGAACGCGGGCGCCGGGAAGGCCGCACCGAATCCGAGCACACCACCCTGGTTCCACGACCACGTACGGGCCGAGGTCGGCTTCACAGCCTGGGCATCGTAGACCAGCGAGTCTACAATGTTCTCAGCCGGGAAGGCCGTCGCGTCCGTGAACTCAACGCTACGGGTGTAGGTCGCGCCATGCGTCGGCGACACCGGGACAGCCAGCGGCGACGTGATCACGTCGTTGAAGGCGGTACCGAGGGTCTCACGAGCGTAGCGGACCGAGTCAATCGTCGGGAACAGCGGGAACTCGACCTGCAGCGACTGCGCGATGACTTCAGCCGAGTCAGCGTGCGTGGCGTTGAAGGTGAAGGTCGACGCGCTCAGGGTCGCCGGGACTCCCAGACCGGTCGCGAACGGCGACTGGTTGTTGATGAGTACGCGGCGGAAGAGCGTCGCCGAGATGTTACCGGCGGCGTCCGTAACCTGCGACCGATAGCCATAGTAGCTCTCGGGCGCCGGCACCGTGACGCGCGTTCCAGGCTGCCAGCCATCGACACGGACGCCGAGCGTGCTGGTCGTCGCGATGAAGACGAGACCGCAGCCAGGGTTGGTGACGAAGGTCGCGCCGATGGCACCGGAGCCGACCATGCAGGCACCCATGTTGTTCAGGTGACCGGCGATGGAGAGCGTGTGCTTCTCAGCGGAGATGTTGTTGATGTCCTTCTGGCCCATGTTGTAGAAGCCAGCGCGGTCATCGTCGAACTCGGCGCGGAACTCACCGAAGATGCCGGTCGCCTTGACGATGGCCGGATCGTTGATGACCGAGTCAACCGGATCGGTAACCGTTCCACCGTACGCAGCCGGCAGTGCGGCAAGCGTACCAGCCGGCGGAGCCGGATCGACGAAGGCCAGGTCTTCAACGCCCCAGCGGATGTCGGGGTTGGTGTAGTCCGTGCCGAACGTGCTGGTCGCGGACGACGTGCCACGGTTCTCGAGGCGGTCGGCCTCGTTGCCCTTGACGGTCCAAGGAGCGGTCCCGTTGGTGATGCCCGGGGTGCCGCCGATCAGGTTGGTCGGGCAGGCAACGGTGCCGTTGATGTCTGCACCAGTGCCGGTCGCCATGGCAACGTCTGTCGCCGTGACACCCGAGCAATTGACCGAGCTGTAGCTCGTGGCACGATCGCGGGTCGCCTTGAGGCCGACGCCGTTATCGGCCGAGGCGAAGTTGATGAAGCTGTAGCCCGCGTTCACCCAGCCGGTGACGGCCGGAAGCGTACGCGTGAGGGCCGGCGTGCTGACCGACGGCGCCTTGTAATCGAGGCGCAGCGAGTCAGGCGTCGCGTTGAACACAACGATGTTGCTGATGAGCGGCGTCAGGGCGAACGCGTTGTTCTGGTTGTCCTGGGCCGAGGCCACGGCGACGTTGTCGCGCGTGCCACCGTTGTTCTCGTACGTGGTGCAGGCTTCGTCGGCGCCGTTCGAGGCATAGCCGAAGGAGCGCGTGCGACCCTGCTGCGTGCGCCCGCCATTCGACGCGGCGAGGACGCCGGTCGTGTCGAGCGAGCAGCCACCGAGCGTCCAGATCGCGTTGGAGACCGAGCGGCCCGGAGTGTAGATGACCGGGTACACAGTCGCCGAGGCGTTGGCCGTCGGGCCACCCCAGTACGTGATGTTGCCGGCCGAAACCGCATTCACGCTGGGCTTGGTGATGTCAGCCGTCCAGCCGTCCATGTTGTTGAGGACGATCGCGACCGGCGAGGCGCAGGTCGGGTCGGACGGGTTGTTCGTGCAGTTCGTGGCCGTCGAGCCGGTCGCGCCGCGCGGATACACCTGGGCGGAGACGGTGCTCGGGCCGTTGAGCAGGTCGATCGTGACCGACGGAGCGGTCGGGTTCTTGACGAAGTTGGCCGTGTTGACCGACAGCGACAGGATCCCAGCGGCCGGAATGGCGCCACCGAAGTTCTGGAGGGCGACACGACGGAGGCCGTCGGGCTGGTTCATGCGAACGACGACCGAGTCAATCGGCAGGCCGCTCGGCTGGAAGTTCAGGTTGATTTCGATCTGGCCATTCACGTTGTTCACGGCCACCGGTACGTTGGTGACGCCGGTCGTGATCGACTGGATCGAGACCTGCGGGGTGATGATGTTGACCGCAACGGTCGCCTGCAGCGAGTTGGTGGCCAACCCGGCGCCGCTACCAGTGGCGGTAATCGTCACAACGCAGGAACCCGAAGCGACGGCGGTGATCGTCGTCGATCCGGTCGTGGCGTTGGTGCTCGCCGTCGCAACGCCCGGGCAGCCCGAGGCGGCGTCGGAAGCGTTGTTGGCGAAGGCCAGCGTCGCGCCAGTGGCCGCGGTGGCCGTGGCGGTGATCAGCTGCGAGGAGCCGGGGCCGATCGTGATGACCTGCGGCGTAACCGTCAGGCTCTGAAGAGCCATCGGCTGCGCAGTGACGGTCACGGCGAGCGCGCCGGACTTCGACGGATCGGCAACCGAGGTCGCCGTGATGACGGCGGTACCAACCGCGTTCGCGGTGATCAGGCCCGTGGCGGCATTGACCGTCGCAACCGTGGCGTTGTTGGACGCCCAGGTCACGGCGCCCGAAGCGCCTGCGTCGCGGTTCACCGTGGCGGCGGCCGTAGCCGTGGCGCCAACAACGAGCGACAGCGACGACGGCTGCACAGAGACGCTCTGCACGGCCAGCGCGCGAACGGTCACGGCCGCAGCGCCAACCTTGCCGGCATCAACGGTCGAGGTCGCACGAATCGTCGTGGTTCCAGCAGCAACACCAGTGACCACGCCCGTCGCGTTAACCGTCGCGATGGTCGGCGTGGCCGACGTCCAAGCCACTGTCGTGGCCGGCGTTCCGGTCCCCTGCGTCGTCGCGACGGAGGCCGTCAAGGCCACCGACTCGTTGATCGCAATGGTGATCGCAGCCGGCGCCACCGTGACGCTCGCAATCCCTGCGGGCAGCGGCGGCGTCGGAGGCGTGACTGATACGTCATCGCCGCAAGCGGCCAGTCCGAGGACTGCGCCGACTGCAAACAACGACCGAGTGAATTTCTGCATTCCTTTTCCCCCTTCTGCAGAGTGAGTTGTGTCCAGCACGGACAGGTACTACGACTACTACTTCCTAACAGCCTTGCTCTCGTCTGGCGGGACACCCGCTCGACGCACAAGCGCCGACCGAAGGCGATTGAGGCCTCCGTCTCATGGAGACTAGACCCCACCCTTTTCGGACCTGTCACTTTTTTTCCATCGGCACAACAAACTGCGGTCGAACGGCATTGACAGACCTCGACCACAGCCAACAAAGATAGCCGCACGGATATACCGGGTCAAGGCACGGAGTGTCGCAAAATGACACACCGCGCCACGCCCCCGATACACCTGAGACCGGCAACCTGGTCGACTGTTGTCCGACAGTTGGTACGTCGAGCCGACGCCAACCACCGCCCCGTTTCCGGGAACAGGGCCAGCGACGTGTGCTCGGCTGTGTCCTACCACGCCCTACTGCTCGGTGCACCACCGCATTTAGCGGAGACACACCGCACCAGCAAAACGCGGCGCGAATCTACCGCTGTCGCCCGCCGCACGCCAGAGGAACTCTGCACCTCAACGGTCAGAATGTCCCCGACTATCGGACGGGACAAGACGGATACCAGGCCGGAATCGTCACACCCGTGACCCCGATCGTCATGTCGACGACAGGCCGAGGACAGGCCGAGGACAGGCCGAGGACAGGCCGGAGGCGACCGGCGACCCCGAGTGGCCAAGCCGCAGTCGGCGGACTCCGCCCTGCCCCCTCGCCGCCGCTCCCCCCATCTTTCGACCATGTCCGACCCGCGCCTCTATACGCGATCCTCCGAGGTCACTGCCCAGCCGCGCAACCTCGCCGCAGAGCTCAACCCCGAGCAGGCGGCAGCCTCTACATATAAGGAGGGCCCGCTCCTCATCATCGCCGGCGCCGGAACGGGAAAGACTCGGACCCTCGTCTACCGCGTCGCACACCTGATCGAGACTGGCGTCCCCGCCGAACGCATCCTCCTGCTCACCTTCACCCGCCGCGCCGCCCAGGAAATGCTCCAGCGCGCCGAGCGCCTCGTGGGAAGCGTCTCGCGCCGCGTGGCGGGCGGCACCTTCCACGCCACCGGACATCGCCTGCTGCGCCGCTTCGGTCCCTCGGCCGGAATCCCCGCCGACTTCACCATCATGGACCAGGGGGACGCCGAAGACCTGATGCAGCTCTCCCGCGCCTCGCTCGGACTCGGCGACAAGAAGAAGCGATTCCCCAAGAAGACAACGCTCCACTACATCTACTCGCGCCACATCAACACCGAGATCGCCGTCGACGACATTTTGCGCGACGAGTACCCGCCGTTCGTGGACTACCGCGAGGACATCGGCCGGATCTTCGCCGACTACACCAGGCGCAAGGGCGACCGCAACCTCGTCGACTACGACGACCTGCTGCTCTTCTGGGGCGCGATGCTCGACAGCGATCCTGCCCTCGCCGATCGCATCACGGGGCTCTACAGCCACATCCTCGTCGACGAGTACCAGGACACCAACATGCTGCAGGCACGCGTGCTCAAGGCGATGTGCCGCGCGCACCGCAACATCACGGTCGTCGGCGACGATGCGCAGAGCATCTACGCGTTCCGCGGGGCGTCCTTCCGCAACATCCTCGACTTTCCGCGCGACTTTCCCGGGACGACGATCGTGACGCTGGAGCAGAATTACCGCTCCACACAACCGATCCTCGACACGACGAACACGCTCATCGCGCGCGCCGAGGAACGCTTCACCAAGAACCTCTGGACCAGGCGCGAAGGCGGCGAACGCCCATGGCTGGTCTCCGTGCAGGACGAGGGGCAGCAGACGCGGTTCGTCGTCGAGCGCGTGCTCGAGCTGCACGAGAACGGGACGCCGCTGCGCGAGATGGCGGTGCTCTTCCGCGCCGGCTACATGTCGGCCGACCTCGAGATCGAGCTCACGAACCGCAAGATCCCGTTCGAGAAGTGGGGCGGACTCAAGTTCCTCGAGGCGGCGCACATCAAGGACGTGCTGGCCTTCCTGCGCATCCTCGAGAACCCGCGCGACGAGGTGAGCTGGTATCGCATTCTCCTCCTGCTGCCGGGCATTGGGGAGATGACCGCCCGGGCCGCCATCGCGTCCATGGCCGACGACGCCTGGGACCCGCGGGCGTTCGCGCAGTGGTCGCCCCCGCCCCGCGCGCGCGCCGCGCATGGCACGTTAGGCGCCCTGCTCGCCCAGCTCGCGGGTGACAGCGCCTCCGAGGGGGTCGGACACGACCTGGCCCGCATCCGCATGGTGTACGACGACATCCTGCGCGAGCGTTATGACCGGGTCGAGCCGCGACTGGCCGACCTCGACCAGCTGCAAGTCATCGCGGGCGGTTACCCGACGCGCGGGGCCTTCCTGTCCGCCCTCGCCCTCGAGCCCCCGCAGGCGACGCAGGACCTGGCGGGGGGCACGACCGACGAGGACGATGCGCTCATCCTCAGCACGGTGCACAGCGCCAAGGGCAAGGAATGGGACGCCGTCTTCCTGATCTGGGCCGTGGACGGTTTCTTCCCGATGTCACGGGCCATGAACGACGAGGCAGAACTGGAGGAGGAGCGGCGCCTGATGTACGTGGCGCTCACGCGGGCGCGCGACCACCTGGCGGTGACGTACCCGCTCAACTCGTACGGATCGCGTCGCGGGGCCGACTACTCGATCGACCAGCTGTCGCGCTTTCTCGATCGCGGGGTGCGCGAGCTCATGGAGAAGGTCGTGCCCCGCTGGGACGACGTCGCCCTTCCCGACGCACCGCTCCCCGCCGCCACCATCGACCTGCGCGAGCTGATGCGCCAGCGCTTCAAGTAGGGCGACGGAGTGGCGCGCGCCGGTCACGCGCATGCCACACCGTCCGCCGGACCGCGTTAGGCGAAGCGCGCATACCACCACTGGCCGTACAGCGCGGCCGCCGCCCCGACCGCCAGCGGAATGATCGCCCAGCGCAGCGCCGCCCGCCGGGTCCGTGGCAACGCGAACACGAGCAGCCAGACGGCGAGCGCCCCGGCAAGCGACATCGCGCTCAACTGCCACGAGGCCTGCACGATCGGGAGGCGCAGCAGGCGCGGCAACGGGACGATCGCACGCCCTTGCAGCTGCGGCGAGCGATCGAGGCGCGCGCGCACGAGTCCGTCGCGATACAGGTAGACGCCGCCCACGACCGCCGCGCCGCCGGTCAGCATGGCGCTCGCCACCAGCCGCACGTATGGCACGCGGTCATCGCGCGCGGCCTCCTGCTTCGTGACCGCCGGACGCAGTTCCTTCTCGACACGGATCGCTTCGCGCCAGAGCGGGACGGACGCGGGCGAATCACGCGCTGTCCTGTCACCGCGATTGGACGTGCTGCGCGACCGGAAGGGAACCATGCGAGCGAAGGAGAAGACCGTGAACGGCCGCACTAGTGGACCGACAAGATGCACGATTGTCGAACGCTTGTCACGACGGTCCTGGCGTCGTACCACCGGACACTACCGCACCCGACGGGTGCTCGTCGAGCCAGCGGTACAGCGCACCGAACGGATCTGCCGGCTGCTCCCGCGCCAGGCGCGACAGCAGCGCGACGCTGGCCTGCACCGAACCGCCGAGGCGCTCGTGGACCGCGTCGAAGACCCACAGGTCGGCGGCGTAGACGCGGCGCGCCAGCAGGAAGGCATTGTCGAGCGGCAGGCGCTCGAGCCGCGCACGCGGGACGGTCGGCAGGCGCGGCGCGACCTCGTCCAGCAGGCGGCGCCGCATGCGCTCGAACACCGTGTCGCGCGCGGCGACTCGTGCGGCCGAGTCGGCCGGATGCGTGGCGTAGGCCGAGTCGATTGCGCTCAGGGTCGCCCCCCAGAACGAGCCGAGCAGCTTCTCGTCGCGCCACTCGGCTTCGAGCTGCCGCACCGCGCGCAGTTGCCCGCGGGCGCGGAAAAAGGCGATGGCGCCTCGGGTCCCGACGAAGGAAGCGAACGACTCGTTGAAGGTGACCTGGCCGCGCACGAACAGGGTGTTGTGGGTCAACTCGTGGATGACGGTGCCGGCCAGGTCGAGCGAGTCGAGACGCAACGTGGTCGAGAGGAGGGGATCGTTGAACCAGCCTAACGTGGAGAAGGCAGAGGCGGGACGCACGTAGGTGTCGTAGCCTGCCTCGCGCATCGACGCGGCGATGCGCACCGCTTGGGCGTGGTCGAAGAACCCCTTGTACGGGAATCGCCCCACGACCGGGAACCACCAGGTAAACGGGGCGAGCGTATCGCGGCGCGCCGCGGAGAGCAGGAGCACCAGGGTATCGCGCTCGAGCCTGGAGTACGTCGTGAACGACTCGCCGCCCGTGAGCTGCAGGGAATCGAGGGCGAACCGACGGGCATCGACGACCAGCTGGAGCGACCGGCGCTCGGCGGGGCTCGTCCCCGCCGAGTCGGCGATCACGGCGGCAATCGGCCGCCGACGGGCGAGGATCTTCCCTTCCTCCCAGGCCGCGCGCGCGACGTAGCGCCCGTCGGGGGTGACCAGGGCCAGGAGCGCGACCGCGGCCAGCAGTGACGCCAACAGGCGGGCCACGAACCGTCCCGCCAGGCGCAATCGCCGCCGGTGTCGTGGCACGGCTGGACTGGTCAGCTCGTCAGCCACGGCAGTCTTATCGGGAAGATTTCGCGAGCTACAGATGGCATAACCGAAGCATTGTCAAGGAGATACGGACCAAGCGACGCGGACGCCGGCCGTTTGGCGCGATGCGGCGTGACCACTAAGTTACCCGCCATGTCTTTCGTTCACTTGCACTGCCACTCGGAATACTCGCTGCTGGATGGCGCCAACCGGATCAAGGACCTGATCGAGCGTGCGCAGCAGCTCGAACAGCCGGCGCTCGCCATCACCGATCACGGCAACCTGCACGCGGCGTGGGAGTTCCAGGAGAAGGCGCGCAAGGCGAAGGTGAAGCCGATCATCGGCATGGAAGCCTACGTCGCGCCAGGCGATCGCCGGCTCAAGGCCCGTGGCACCCCGGGGCAGAAGCCGTATTACCACCTGGTGCTGCTGGCCCGAGACATTCAGGGCTACCGGAACCTGGTGAAGCTCTCGTCGCTCGCGTACACCGAAGGATTCTATACGCGCCCCCGCATGGACCGGGAGCTGCTGGCACGATACAGCGAGGGGCTGATCGTCTCCTCGGCGTGCATGGCGGGCGAGGTGGCGACGCACTTGCTGCGAAACGATGATGCGGCAGCCCGTGAGGCGGCGGCATGGTACGCCGAGACCTTCAAGGATCGCTACTACCTCGAGGTGCAGGCGCACGACTCCGAGGGACAGGCGCAGCTGAATGAGCGGATCTTTGCGCTCTCGAAGGAGGTCGGCCTGCCGGTCATCGCCACCAACGACGCGCACTTCCTGACGGCCGACGATCACGACGCGCACGACGTCCTGCTGTGCATCGGGCTGGGCAAGGACCGGGAGGACACCGCGCGCATGCGCTACGACGGCGGGCTCTATTTCAAGAGCGCCCCCGAGATGGCGGCCCGTTTTCCCGACAATCCCGAGGTGCTGGAGCAGACGCTGGCGATCGCCGACCAGTGTGACGTGGTCTTCTCCAAGACGTATCACGTCCCGTCGTTTCCGCTGCCCGCCGGCGTGGAGTCGGAGAACGCGTTGCTGGTGCAGCTGGCGACCGACGGGGCGCGCGCGCGCTACGGCGCGTCGCTGTCGCGCGAGGTGCAGGAGCGGCTGGACTACGAGCTTGGGGTCATCACCAAGACGGGGTATGCCGGCTACTTCCTGATCACCTACGACTTCATCAAGGCGGCGCGCGACCGGGGGATCCCGGTCGGGCCGGGCCGCGGGTCGGCGGCGGGATCGCTGGTGGCGTACGCCTTGCGCATCACCGACGTCTGCCCGCTCAGGTATGACCTGCTGTTCGAGCGGTTCCTGAATCCCGAGCGTGTGTCGATGCCCGACATCGACGTCGACTTCTGTTTCGAGCGGCGCGGCGAGGTCATCGAGTACGTGCGCGAGAAGTACGGGAAGGACGCGGTCGGCCAGATCGTGACCTTCGGGACGATGAAGTCGCGCGCCGCGGTGAAGGACGTCGGGCGGGTGCTCGGCTTCACGCCGGCCGAGACCGACGCGCTGGCCAAGCTGATCCCGAACCAGCCGAACTTCTCGCTGACGGTGGGCGAGGCGGTGGAGAAGGTCCCCGAGGTGCGGAAGCTGTACGAGACCGACGATCGCTACACCACGCTCCTGAACTACGCGATCGCTCTCGAAGGTTTGTCCCGCCACACGGGCGTGCATGCGGCGGGGGTCGTCATCGCGCCGGGCCCGCCTGGACGACTACGTGCCGATCTGCACGCAGAGCTCGAAAGGGGCCGGTGCGGGGAGCGACGAGGCGGTGGTGGTGACGCAGTACGACATGAACGGCCTCGAGAAGGCGGGCATGTTGAAGATGGACTTTCTCGGGCTGACCACGCTGACCGTCATCCACGACACGTTGCAGTCGATCAAGGCCCGGGGCAAGCCGGTCCCCGACCTCGACGCGCTGCCGGATGACGATCCCGACACGTATCGCATGCTGCGCATGGGGCGCACGTGCGGCGTGTTCCAGTTCGAGTCACCGCTGGCCACCGACATGCTGCGCAGCATGCGCTGCGACCGCTTCGACGACCTGGTGGCGTCCAACGCGCTGATGCGCCCGGGGCCGCTCGACGCCGGGATGCACAAGGTCTACCAGCGGCGCAAGCGCGGCGAGGAGCCGGTGGTGTACGCGCTGCCCGAACTCGAGCCGATCCTTCAGCCGACGTACGGCGTCATCACCTACCAGGAGCAGGTGATGCGCATCGCGCAGGTGCTGGCGGGGATCTCGCTCGCCGAAGCCGACGTGCTGCGCAAGGCGGTGGGCAAGAAGGACGCGGCGCTGATCAAGGTCGAGCTGGGAAAGTTCGTCACCAAGGCGGTGGGCCGCGGTCATGACCGGCGCATCATCGAGGAGCTGGCGGCCCAGATCGAGACGTTCGGGCGCTACGGCTTCAACAAGTCGCACTCGGTAGCCTACTCGGTGGTGTCGTACCACACGGCGTGGCTCAAGTGTCACTTCCCGGCCGAGTTCATGGCAGCGCTGCTGTCGTCGTCGATCGGGGACACCGACAGCGTCGTGAAGTTCATCAACGAGGCGCGCGAGCTCGGGATCGAGGTCCTGGCGCCCGACGTGAACGAGTCGGGCTACAAGTTCACCGTGGTGGCCGACAAGCGGATCCGGTTCGGCCTCGGTGCCATCCGGAACGTGGGGCGCGGGGCGATCGACTCGATTCTCGGTGCGCGGTCGGAGCGCCCGTTCACGACGCTGTTCGACTTGTGCGAGCGCATCGACCTGCGCCTGTGCAACAAGCGCGTGCTCGAGGCGCTGATCCACTCCGGCGCGCTCGATTCGTTAGGCGGCCACCGGGGGCAGTACCTGGCCATCCTCGACTCGGCGCTGCAGGAGGCATCGCTGAAACAGGATGAGCGTATCACGGGGCAGACGTCGTTGTTTGGGACGGGGGACGGGGGACGGGAGACGGGGGGGGGGCACTCGCTTTCGCTGCCGAATGTGGGGCCGTTGTCCGAATCGGAGCGGTTGACGCGGGAGAAGGAGATTCTCGGGTTCTACATTTCGGGGCATCCGCTGGAGCCGTATCGGGCGGAGTGTGAGCTGTTCTGCTCGAGCGCCGTCTCGTCACTCGGGACGTGGCAGGAGGGGGGGATGACGCTGGGGGTGGTGGTCACGGCGATCAAGCGTCAGGTCAGCAAGAAGTCGGGGGCGGAGTTCGCCCGGTTGACAGTGGAGGATTTTTCGGGATCTTCGGAGTTGCTGGTTTTTCCTGAGGCGTGGGCCGCCCTGTCGGACCGGGTGCGGACCGACGTGCCATTGCTGGTCAAGGGGGGCTACTCGAAGCGGGACCAGGGGGCCGACAACCCCACCTTCATCGTCGAGAGCGTGCAGCGGTTCGAGGAACTGCGGGTATCGGGACAGGTCGGCGTGGAGCTGGACCTGGGGGAGGGGGAACGGGAGTCGGGAGACGAAAACTCATTGTCGCCGGACCTCATGAAAGACGTACGCATCGTCGCCGAATCGCACCCGGGCTCGGCGTCGCTCGAAGTTCGCTGGAACGACGCGAACGGGACGCCGACGCGGCTTCGGTCGCGGTCCATCAAGCTGGCAGCCGACAGCGCATCGCTTGGCGAATTGCGCGCGCTGCTCGGCCATGACCGCGTGCGCCTCGTGCGCGTCGGGGGACAATAGATGGCCAGCACACCTACCCTCGAGTTCGAGCGACCGATCTTCGAACTCGAGAAACAGATTGACGAGCTGAAGAAGCTGGCCGGCGACCAGCAGCTGAGTGTCGCGGTCGAGATCGAACCGCTCGAACGGAAGCTGGACACGCTGCGCGAGCAGGTGTATCGCAACCTCTCGCCGCTGCAGCGGCTGCAGGTGGCGCGCAGCAACAAGCGCCCCTTCACGCTCGACTACGTGCGGCTGTGCTTCACCGACTTCGTGGAGCTGCACGGCGACCGGGCCTTTCGCGAGGATGCCGCCATTGTCGGTGGCTGGGCGCGCCTCGACGGCGAGACGGTGATGATCATCGGTCACCAGCGCGGGCGCGACACCAAGGAGAACCTGAAGCGCAACTTCGGGATGCCGCATCCCGAGGGATATCGAAAGGCGCTGCGCCTGATGAAGCTGGCGGAGAAGTTCCAGGTGCCGGTGTTCACCTTCATCGATACGCCCGGGGCGTGGGCCGGCCTGGGGGCCGAGGAGCGCGGCCAGGCCGAGGCGATCGCCCGCAACCTGTTCGAGATGAGTTCCCTCGCGACGCCGATCATCGCCACGGTCATCGGCGAGGGCGGCTCGGGCGGTGCGCTGGCGTTAGGTGTGGCGGACCGCGTCCTGATGCTGGAGAACTCGGTCTATTCTGTGATCACCGTCGAGGGATGTGCCGCCATCCTGTGGAAGGACGGCAAGTCGCCCGAGATGCGGCACCGAGCGGCCACGGCGCTCAAGATCACCGCGCCCGACCTGCTCGACCTCGGCGTGATCGACGAGATCGTGCCGGAACCGGCCGGTGGGGCGCACGCGAATCACGAGGTCGCCGCCAAGGCGCTGCAGGAGGCGCTCATCAAGCACTACGAGGAGCTGCGACGGTATAAGCCGGAGAAGCTGGTGCGGAAGCGGCGGGAGAAGTATCTGAAGATCGGGAAGTACGTCGAATAGGGGACAGGGGACGGGGGACGGGAGACGGGAGTGCGGCGCCCTCTGGGCGCCGCGGTGCGTTGGGGGGGGGGCGCGGGATGTTATGCTGTAGGGAGAGAGGACGGGAGCTTCGCCCGGCGCGCACGCGCGCCGGGCACTCCCGTCCCCCGTCCCCCGTCCCCCGTCCCCCGTCCCCCCATGCTCGTCGAAGTGTCGTTCAAGGGCAACCGTCGCGAGTTCTTCCACTGGGAGGGCGACGCGCCGCTGCCGATGAAGGCGGCGGTCATCGTCGAGGCGGATCGGGGGGAGGACCTGGGCTTCGTGAACGCCACCGGCGAGCTCGCGATCAAGCGCGCAGCCGGCGTGCCGCACCGCCCCACCGACGAGGCGCCCGTCACGCAGGTCGTGAAGCGGCTGGCCACCGCCGACGAGCGCGAGAAGGCGGGAGAGTTGCGGGAGCAGGACGAGAGCGCCAGGCGAAAGGCGATGGAGCGCGTGAAGGCGAACCACCTCGTCATGAAGCTGACCGACGCCGAGTGGCGCTGGGACCGGCGGAAACTCACGATCTACTTCACCGCCGACAAGCGCGTCGACTTCCGCAACCTCGTGCGCGACCTGGCGTCGATGTTCCGCACGCGCATCGAGCTCAAGCAAATCGGCGTGCGCGACGAGGCCAAGCGACTCGGCGGCATCGGACGCTGCGCCCGGGAATATTGCTCAGCCTCGTGGCTCCCCGAGTTGCGTCCCGTCAACCTCGGCGTGGCCAAGGACCAACGGCTGTCTCTCAATCCAACCCAGATTTCCGGGGGCGTGCGGACGCCTGATGTGCTGCCTGCGCTACGAGCACGAGTTCTACGTGCAGCAGCGCAAGCGCTTCCCGAAAGAAGGAAAGATCATCGAGACGTCCAAGGGAGAGCAGAAGGTCGTCTCGAACGACATCTTCCGCGAGCGCGTCACGCTGCGCGGGATCGACGGCGAGGTGAACGTCGTCCCCCTGGCCGAGTTCCGTCGCGACTGGTTGGCAGCGGCCCCCCCGGGCAGCCTCTGGACGAGGATACGTCGCCCATTCCGTACGAGGCCATCCCCGACGAGGTCCTGCGCATGCAGGACACCTCCGAGATGCCCGCGTGGCACCCCGGCCCGAAGCGCGATGGATCGCCATCGCGCCCGCTCCCGGTCCTGTCCGACACCCCGGACACTCGAGGCCAGGCGCCGCCGCCCGCGCGACCGCAGGACGATGCGATCGCGAGGGGAGGAGGGAGAGGCGGCCGCGAATTCGGTTCGCGCCGCCGCGATCGACCGGAACCGGACGCGAGACCGGAAAGCGGCGGCACCACCCGTGGCGAACGTGGCGACCGTCAGGGTCGCGGACCGCGGCGCGAGCGTACGGACGGTTCGGAGCGCAGCGCAAGGGGAGAGCAGGATCGACGGCGAGAGCGTCCGCCGCGAGGCGCGGGCGCAGGCAGGCGAGATCGCCGCGAGCGACGCCGGCGACGATCCCATCGCGACTCGGGCGCCAATGCCGGAACGCCAACACCTGTACGCGCGCACCGCACCGGGCGCACCGCAACACAGGCGCGCCAACACCGGGCACGTCAACACCGGGCTCGCCCGCACCGGAGGCGCCGGTCGCGCGGAGTGGCGAGCTCAGTGACGACGACGAGCAGGAGCGTCGGCTGCGCCGTCGCCGTGGGCGCCGCGGCGGGCGTCGCGGGCGAAGCGGCGACCGTGGCGATGCACCCGACGACCGGTCATCCGGCGCGGAGGGAGCCGGACAGGATCAACCACCCCGGGATCGACCACCAGGAGAGAGTGCGTGAGCCGGTTCTTCGTGACCACTGCGATCGACTACGCCAACGGCGAGCCACACCTCGGGCACGCGTTCGAGAAGATCGGCACCGACGTGATCGCCCGCTACATGCGCCTGGCGGGCCACGACGTGCACTTCCTCACCGGCATGGACGAACACGGGCAGAAGGTCGCGCAGACCGCCGCCGAGCGTGGGGTGTCGCCGCAGGAGTTCGTCGATGGAATCGCCCTCCGCTTTCAGGCGATGTGGGCGCGGCTATCGGTCGACTATGACCAGTTCATCCGCACGACCGACGAGGACCACAAGGCCGGTGTCCGGGCGCTCATCAAGCGCATCCACGAGGCCTCGCCCGACGACTTCTACGAGAAGGCGTACGAAGGGTGGTACTGCGTGGGGTGCGAGCTGTTCAAGCGCGACAACGAGATCGTGGAGGGCAAGTGCGTGCTGCACCCGACCCGCGAGTTGCAATGGACGCAGGAGCGCAACTGGTTCTTCCGGCTCGCGAAGTACGAGGGCTTCCTTCGGCGCCTGTTTGCCGAGCGCCCTGATTTCCTTGCGCCAGAGAGTCGGCGGAACGAGGTCCTGTCGCTCATCGAGCAAGGGCTGGAGGACATCTCGGTCACGCGATCGCGTCTCGCGTGGGCGATCCCCTTTCCCATCCCCACGTCGGACGGGGTGCCACAGGGAACATGGGTCTGGTTCGACGCACTCCCGAACTACCTGACGGCCACCGGCTTCCCCAACGCCGGTTGGCGCGACCGCTGGCCGGCCGACCTGCACGTGGTCGGCAAGGACATCACCCGACTGCACGCCGTCGTCTGGCCAGCGATGCTCCAGGCGGCCGAGCTCCCCCTCCCCAGGCGCGTCTGGGCGCACGGCTTTGTGCAACTCGGCGGCGAGCGATTCAGCAAGTCTGCCGGGGTCAAGCTGGAGCTTGGCGAGGCGATCGACCGCTTCGGCGCCGATGCCTTCCGCTACTTCCTCATGCGCGAGGTCCCGTTCGACGCGGACGGCAACTTCTCGTGGGAGCGCTTCGAAGATCGGTACAACGCCGACCTTGCCAACGCGTGGGGAAACCTGGCCAGCCGGACGATCTCGATGATCGAGAAGTATTGCGAGAGCGTCGTCCCGACTGGCGGCCCCACAACCCTCGATGCCGGCGACGCCGAGGACATCGCGGAGTATCACGCCGCGATGTCGGGGGAGCGGGGCTACCTGCTGCACGAAGGACTCAAGGCGGTGTGGAGTTCGGTAGCCCGGGGGAACGAGTTCGTCGACCGGCAGGCGCCGTGGAAGCTGGCCAAGGATCCGGCCCAGCGACCTGAGCTCGACACCACGATGGCATCGCTGGCGCGCCACCTGGCCCGTCACTGCGTGCTGCTGTACCCGTTCATGCCCGCGAAGACGTTGGAGCTCTGGCAGGCCCTTGGCGCCCCGGGGACGCTGGCCGAGCAGCGCTTCGATACCCTCGCAGCCCTCGACGCCGCCGGCTGGCGGGTCACCAAGCCGGCCCCGCTCTTCCCGAAGGACGTCCAGCCGAAGACGACTCAGTCTGGCTGAGCCTGGCTGAGCCGCCCGGTCAGTGACCGGCGTACTTGCCCGGCGGGCTGCCACGGGATAACTCCCCGAAGACGAGATGCCCCCCATGGGCTCTCGTCTTCGTGTCTACCCATCATTCCGCCTGCGCCGAATGAGACGCTGGACCGTCCTCCTCATCCCGCACGACACTGACGTGCCACGCACGATCGCGGTGTCGGCCCGGGCCGCGCGCACGACGGCCGCCGCCGTGGCGGTGGTCGCGCTTGCCGCCGTGGTCGGCGTGGGAGCGATGGCGGGCTGGATCGCGCGTCCAGACAGCGCTGAGCGCGATCGACAGCTCTCGGCGCCGACAGGGACAGTTGCCTCACTCAGCGGCAGTGCCGTGGATTCGCTGCGAGCGACAGTAGAGGCGCTCTACAGCGCGCTGGACACGATTCGACAGGCCGACGCCCGCCTGCGCGAGGCGGCGGGCCTGCCGCAGGTCGACTCCGCGTCGCTACAGGCGCACGCCGAGATGGCAACGACACGTGCTGCGGCGGACTCACTGCTTCGCGGTGCCAACCTCGTCGCCGGGCGATTGGGTAAGATGGCGGACTCGGCGCGCTCGCGGGGCCGGGCGAGCTGGACGGAGAGCACGTCGGTCTCGATGTCCAAGGACGGCGGGCGCCGCTAGCCGGCCAGGACGGCGGGCGCTCACCGTCGCGGGTCGTGTGCACGAGCGCCACATCGCGCTGCGGGTCTCCGCGGGTCGCACAAGTACAAAGGGCACGAGCCGAGGCTCGTGCCCTTTGTGATGGTGAAGGCCGACTACCCTGCCGTGATCACGGAGGGGTCGGTGAGTTGCGCGGGCTGGCGCCGCCCCAACTGTAGATCGGTTCACTCAGGATCCCCAGCTCGAGCGCCGGAACGGGCATTTCGGCAGGCGTCCCCGGGACCAGTCCGTCGATGCGACGGCGATTGTAGAAGGGAATCGCGCCGATCCCCATCAGCTCGATCTCCTGCTCGTACTGGAGCTTGGAGATGAGTGAGGCAACGCCCTCCCCAGCCGTTGCGGCGGGGAGCCCGCCGCGTCCCACACGGGTCGTGTTGATCAGATTCGCGGCGGTCGCAGGCGAACCGCTGGAGCGCAGCAGCCCCTCGGCCCAGAGCAGGTCATTCTGGGCGGCACTCATGACGGGAACGGGTCCGAACCCGCCGTAGATCCCTGTCGGATCATGATTGCCGCTGAGGTCGTACCGCACGTGCCCGATGTTGGACTGGTGATAGCTCCCACGATCGGGGCGGAAGGGGGCGACCCCCGACCAGGCGAAGTCGGAGCCACCGTTGGCCGTGCGCGGATAGGTCCCGATGTAGTCCTGCAGCTCTTCATCGCCGAACGAGCCGTCTCCCATGCGCTTGTCAGGCGAGTTGGGTTTGGCAGTGCCCGGGTTGCCGGGCCACGGCGTCAGCTGGGTCACCGGATCCAAGAGATTGGCGACGCGTGTGTGCACGCGTCCGCCATCGAGCGGGGCGAACCAGAACTGCAGCTCGGGGCACCAGGACGAGCACCCGTCGCCAGTGAAGACGAAGTCGAACGGGGTGCCGCTCGACATCCCCTGCGAGGCATAGGTCACGACCTGCCCCCAGTTGACCTGCGCATTCTCCGCCGCGCTGCGCGGATAATACGCGAGCGTGGCCGCTGCCATGGTGTAGGCTATGCGCGCGACCTGGTCGTTGGAGTAGCTGCGCCCGTTGGTCCAGCCGGCCGGCGTCGTGAAGGTGGTGGCCTTCGCGACAGTGGCGGCATCGATCAGCTTGGCAACAGCGGCATCACGCAGCAGCTTGCGATCGGAATACGCCAGCGTCGCGAGGTCGACGGTCTCGTCGACGATATACCCCTTGTCGTAGTTGAGCGCGATGCCGGAGAGCGACGCCCCCTGCATGAGCAGGGCAATCGCTTCGGCGCGCTTGGTATCCGACGCGCTCCCGATGGACGACGTTGTCTATTCGGATCGACTTCACGACGTCGGTGGCCGAGGAGAGCGTGCTGTAGTATCCCGTCCACTGCCACTCGACGCTGGTGCGGCCGGCGGCCGCGGGGTCGTTCTGCCAGCCGCGCGTCCCACGCGTCCCATCACCATCGAGGGACGAGTAGAAGTTCATGTTGTAGTTGTTCCACGAGGAGGAGTACGACTGGGCCTGCGTCGTGAGCACCCCGGCAGCCTCCATCCCCTGGTAGGTATTGGACCACGAACGCAGCGTGCCGCCGGCCAGCGCTTCGAGGGCTGCGGGGTCTGTGAGCGCGCGCCGGGCATCCGGCTCGTTCGGGTTGACGACATCGAGCGACTTGCAAGCACTCATCGCGACGAGCGCGATGAGGCTGGCTGCCCGAGTCAGATTCGCGATCTTCATGCGGTGCGATCTCCTGAATTCGGGAAGGGGATTAGTAGCCGAGTTCCAGCATGACGGTGAACGTGCGGTACGAGGGATAGGTGAAGTAGTCCACTCGATAGCCGAACGGATTGCCACCGCCGGGGCCTGCGACGTCCGGGTCGTAGCCGGAGTAGCTCGTCGACGTCCACAGGTTGCGGCCGACGATGCCGATGCGGGTGTTGCTCAGCCCTCCCATTCCGAACTTCGCCATCCAGGACTTCGGTACCGCGAGGTTCACCGACAGTTCGCGGAGGCGGAGGTATGTCCCGTTCTCGACGAAGTAGTCGTTGGAATCGAAGTTGTTGTAGAAGGTCGAGTAGTACGACGTGGGCTTGCGCTCGGCCTCCGGCTTGTCGCGCTGGTCGATGGCTGCGTCACGCAGCTCGTTGAACGGCCACTGGCGGGTGTAGTTGTAGATCTCGCCCCCCTTCACCCAGTTGAGCTGGGCGCCGATGCTGAGCACCTTCCACTGCACGTTGGAGCCGAAGCCGAGATTGAAGTCGGGATTCACGTCCCCGATCTCCATCAGCGTTGTCCCGTCTTCCTGGACGTACTTGAGCGGCACCTCGTTCATGGTGCGGTGCTGCGACCTCCGCACATAGAAGCCTTCTTCATTCTTCAGGTAGTCTGCCGCGCTCCCGGTCAGTCCGCCGGCCGCCAGCGTCGTCGCCAGCTGCTGCTCGCTCGTGATCCAGCGCGAGCCATAGATCACCCCGAACTTCTGCCCCTTGGCAATGCGGAAGATGCGCGTATTCGCATCGCCGGTATCCGGACCCACCAGGAACGGCCCGACGTTCAGGTCGGTGATCGTCTGGCGGGTGCGGTCGCCGACGACATTCATGCGCCAGAAGAAGTCCTTCTTGGAGAGCAGGACGGCGCCGAGTGCCACTTCATGCGTGTAGCCCGACAACTCGCCGGCGTTCCGCCACTGGTTGCGATAGCCCGACGCTGACGATACCGGGACCCGGAGGATCTGGTCGCTGGTCACCTTGTCGGAGTAGCTGTACTCGAAGGTGAAGTTGGTCAGGAAGTTCACGTTGACGCCGTATTCCATCTCCTTCGAGAGGGCCGGGCGCAGGTCCGGATTGCCTAACGTGATCTTCTGGGGGCTACCGCCGGAGACCGAGAGCACCTCGTACTGGGCGTTGAAGATCGGGCGCAGCCCGGCGGTGCCGTACGACGCGCGCAGCTTCAACTCGTCGATGCCGGGGAGCTTGATGTCCTCGGTGACGCGCCACACGCCGGAGAGGCG
Source organism: Gemmatimonadota bacterium (assembly GCA_016704465.1). Lineage (GTDB taxonomy): Bacteria > Gemmatimonadota > Gemmatimonadetes > Gemmatimonadales > Gemmatimonadaceae > SCN-70-22. The sequence goes on from JADJAD010000004.1 coordinate 145,259, forward strand.
ATAGTAGTTCGCCGTGCGCTGGTCGGCGCCGAAGAGCGACGACTGGTCGCGCCGGATGAGGGCGTCGACGATGTAGCGATCCTTGATGTCGAACGTGGTAACGGCGAACAGGTTCTGGTTGCGGATGATCTCGGTCCCGGATCCCGGCTGGATCGGGAAGCTCGGGTCACGCGACGCGGCCGAGAACTCCGGGACGCGCGGCACGGTCAGCGCGGTCGCCTCCACCTCGACGAACGAGTTGGTCTGGTCTTCCATGACCCAGGCCAGCTTGCTGGTGTTGGCGAGCCAGCTGGTGAGCTGGCGCACGGAGGTGAGCGTCGCGCCCAGGTTCATGGCCCGATCGCTGCGCGACTGCTGATACAGCGAGCCCTTGTCGGCCAGACCCGTCGAGTTGAGGAAACCGGTGGGACGGAACGACTTGTAGTTCCGTGCCGACTGGTCGTAGTTGACGTTCCCCTCGGCCGTGAGCCACAGCACCGGGCGATACCGCAGCTTGAATGTCCCCGTGAACCGGTCGCGCCCGTTGCTCGTTTCCGCGTTGTTCAGCGCATAGAGCGGGTTGGCGAGGTTTCCCGACGCCGGGGGCTGCTTGATGTTGGCGTTGTACGGCGACCCGTCGGCGTTCGGCGACGTCAGGTCGATGTTCGGCTCGAGGAAACGCAGTCCGAAGAAGATGTCGGCCGACCCTTCCGCCTGATCGGCCGTCGACCGTCCGTAGAATGCCCCAACCTGATAGTCGACCTTGTCGCTCATCGACTGGTCCAGATTCAATCGGAAGTTCTGTCGGCTGAAGCCGCTGAGCAGGTTGAGCACGCCGGTCTCCTTCGTATTCTGGAAGGAGGCATTGTAGTTCAGGTTGCCGCGACGCTGGCCGACCGAGACGTAGTTCGTCATGAACTCGCCATTCCGGAAGACCTGGTCCCCCTGGTTGAAGAGGACGGGGTAGTCGTTGTCGGAGATCCCGTCCGCCTCGGTGACCCGGTTGCCCTCAGTATCCAGCTTGAACGAGCCGTCGGCGTTGACCTCGTAGTTGTGCGACGTGTTGCCAGGAATGAAGCGCGGGAGCTGGCTCCTGCCATACTCGTTGCGCACCTGCACGACGGTCTGGCCCTCGGCCAGGTTGGCGCCGCGCTTGGTGAAGATCTGCACGACGCCGTTGGCGGCATCGGAGCCGTAGAGTGAGCTCGCCGCGGCGCCCTTGATGACCTCGATGCGCTCAATGTCCTCGGCGTTGATGTCCGCGAGGCCCAGTCGGGTGATCGTGCCGTCAACGATGACGAGTGGGTCCTGTCGACCGGTGAGCGATGTGGCCGAGCGTAGGCGAATGGCCGGCGCGTCGCCGGGCTGCCCGCTGGTGCTCACGACGCTGGCGCCGGCGACCTTGCCGGCCAAGGCAGCAACCGGTGACTGGAACGGCGCATCCTTGATCGCGCTGTTGTCCACCACGGACACCGAGAAGGCTGTCTTCTGCTGCGAGGTGGCGTCGGACACGCCGGTCACGACCACCTGCTCGAGCGACAGCACGTCGCGCTCCAGCTCGAAATCCTTGTCGACACGTCCGGCGACGAGGGTGACCGCCATGCGCTTCGGCTTGTACCCGATGTAGCGCACGACCATGGTGACCGACCGCCCCGCAGTGCGCCCGACATCCAGGGTGAAGGAGTACCGGCCGTCGATGCCGGTGATAGAACCGACGCCGAGTTCCGGAATACCGACGCTGGCGCCACCGAGCGGACCAGCGATGGATGAAACCGTTCCGGCGAATACCGCGTCTTGAGCGTGTGCCGCCGGCGCGCTCGCACCGAGCGCGACAGCGGCGCCTGCGACTGCCACGATCTGTCGAACCAAACTTCGTTGCATAGGAGAATCCTCTCCGAGCGGGGGGGGTGCTGGGGAGCTGCGTCAGACCGGAATACAACGCATCGATGGCGGCGCGATCAGTACCCTGCACGCAGCCGCCAATTCTGTCACGTCGTATTCACACTGGTATAGCGCAACGCGCCATTATGGTGCGAGCTGGAGCGTCCCGCAATGCCGCGCACCCGTTCCAACGGGTAGACAGTCGTGCAAGGAAGTTGCAAAGTCGGCTCATCGGGATACGAATCGGTATCCCCGCGCCTACGGGTTGACGCCATGATTCGCAGAATGCCGCTCGGACTCCTCCTCTTTGCATCGCTCGTGCTCGCGAGCAGCGACGCCCGAGCCCAGAAGGGATCTGCTCAGCTCTTCGGCTCGGTCGTGAACCGCAGGACCCAAGGCGCCATCGTCGGGACCCGGATCGTTCACGTGGGCGATGGACGGCTCGTGGTGAGTGATTCCTTTGGCTACTACCGATTTCACGATCTCGCCGCGGGTCTCGTGCGCTTTCGCGTGCAGGCACCAGGCTACCCGATCGCCACGTTTGTCGTGGCGCTGACCAACGGCGAGCGCATGGAGCGCGACATCGAGCTTGATTCGCTGCCAGATGGAGCGGGCGCGGCGGCCCAGCCGCTGCCCGAGGTCGCCGTCGAAGCGGCCCCGTCGCTCGGACGCCGCTATGCCGACTTCGAGCGGCGTCGATCTCATGGGCGCGGTCAGTACCTCACGCGCGCCGACATCGAGATGACCGGGGCGGGCACGCTGCAGGACGCCGTGCGCAACTTGCGCGGCGTCAACTTCGACTGCTCGGGGTCGGGGTGCTCCATCCGCATGGCGCGCGCCCCCATGCGTTGCCTTCCCGAGTACATCGTGGACGAACGCGTCGATAACCTGTTCGGACCGACCGTCCCCGTGCGCGACATCGAGGCGATCGAACTGTACACGGGGCCGTCCGAGGTACCGGGGGAGTTCGCCGGCCGCAACGCGGGGTGCGGCGTCATCGTGATCTGGACGCGCTCGGGTCCGCCCCGCCGGCGCGGCAGTTGACCTCGCGATGGCGCCGCGAACGGCAGACGATCGCGTGACGCGCGGGCCGCCAGGCATCTCTCCATCCGAAGCGGTCGACCGACACGCGGGCCAACCGCAGCCGCAACTCCGTCACCGCGTGCCGAGTGATTACGGCGCCTGACGCGCCACCCGAAGCTCCCGCATGCCGGCCGACAGCGGCACGGCCTGCACCTGTCCACCCGGCCACCGTACCTCAACCGAGGTCGCGCCATCGGGGAGCGCCAGCACGGTGGTGGCGCCATCCGTCGACCAGTAACCGGTGCCGGCGCGCACCTCCCGGACCGGTCCTGCGCGCTCGCCAACCATGACGCGCAGCTGGGTCCCGATCCCCAGGCGATTGTCCGGACCCGCGTCCACGCGCACACGCACTCCCTGACGCGCGCGCACGTTGCGGAACAGGCGCGTCGCCGCGCCGTTCTGCGTGACGACGAGGTCGGCCCTGGCATCGCCGTCGTAATCGGCAACGGCAGCGCCCCGCTGGTCTCCGAGGATCTCGATCCCCGATGCCCTGACGCTGAGCGGGGTGAATCCCCCCGCCCCGTCGCCACGCAGCACCAGTCCGGCCCCGGCGTCGAACCGCATCGTGCCGATCTCGGTGGGAAAGAAGTTCTGGCTGAGGAAGAGGTCCTCGCGCCCGTCGCCGTCGAAGTCGGCGACGACCGGGGCGCTGGCCGGCGCGAGCTGCGCCAGGGGCGGAAGGGCGCGCGGTTCGAACCGTGCGCCACGATTGAGGAACAGCGTATGGTCGAACGTCGTGGCGCCGACACGGATCGCCGCGCTCGCAGCATCGCCAAGCACGGTCTGCGCCGTCGCCCGTGCGTATTCGTCGTAGGACCCGATGCGCGCACGCACGTCGGGCCACGCCACGCCGAGCCGCGAGAGCGATTCGAGCGGATACTCCTCGCCGGTCGCCGAGTCCCGCTGCGCGAAGAGCAGGCCGAGCGCGCTGCCGAAGCGTGCCACGAACAGTTCGTGCGGCCGCGCCGGGCTCGCGCGCCAGGGGGTGTTGCGTCCCCAGCTCGTGGCCACGAGGTCGAGTCGGCCGTCACCATCGAAGTCGCCGGCCGTGACGCCGATCCACCGGCTCGCGATGCCCGACAACCCCAGGGACTCGGTCGCATCGCGCAACTGTCCGTCCACGTTGTGCAGGACGCGCACCGGCCCCCACTCGCTGGTCACGACCAGGTCGCTGCGCCCGTCGCCGGTGAGGTCGGCAAAGGTCGCGGCGGTCACCATGCCGAGTGCAGCGAGCGACGCGTCGCGCGACGGGTCGGGGTCGAACCCCCCGTCGCGATTGCCGCGATACAGGTGCGAACGTCCCGGCAGCGGCCACGCGCCCGGCACCAGCCGGGCGCCGACGAAGAGGTCCGGAATCCCGTCGCCATCCACGTCGCCTAACGCGACCGGACCCGTCATCGCCGAGTCACCACCGACCACGGTGCGGGCACCGCCGGGCCGCGCCGCACGCACCGGCCACGCGACGACGGATGGAATCGCCGTCGCGTCGGCAGCGGGGGGGGCCTCGTAGTTGGACTGCGACGAGACGACGGACACGATGCCGTCGCGCACGACCGCGACGAGTCCGCCCAGGTCGCCGGCGACCGCCGTGCCGTCGGCGCGCACGAAGCCCGCGGGAAGGTTCCGCAGCACGCTCAGCCCCGCTCCCTTGCCGTTGCCAACCACCAGGTCCTCTCGCCCGTCCTGGTCCACGTCGACCCAGGCAACACCGGGGCCCAACTGCGAGAAGCGATTCGGCAGCAACGGCTGCCGCGCAAAATCGTCGAACAGCGTCTCGACGTGTCGGTGACCGCCGAGGCGCGCCGTCGCATCGCTGAACAGCGCGCTGGCCGAGCTGTCGATGGCGGCCCACGACGTGGGCGGCGCCGTCGCCCCCGACTCGGCGATCTCGTACAGGCGGTTCGGGCGGGCGCCGCTGATGACCGATCGTCGTCCGGTCCGCCAGCGCACCTCGATGGTCAGCAGGGTGTCGGTCCCGGCGGCGAACGCGAGTAGCGGGTCGCTTCCCGACAGGTAACTCCCCCCCTCGCCGACCTCGCGCGACTGCGCCGGCAGCGATGGGGCACGCACCGTGACGAGCGCGCCGATCCCGCGGGTGTTGGGGCGCGTGCCCGCCAGGCGCACGGCGACACGCGGTGCCGTGGACTCGCTGCGATACAGCACCGGGGGCTCGCCCAGGCGGGTCACGACGGGGTCGAGGTCACCGTCCCCATCGAAATCGGCCAGGGCGATGCCGTGGGCGATGGCCGAATCGGCGCCGAACTGCCAGGCCGACGATCGGTCGGTGAAGGTCACGTCGCCGTTGTTTCGCAGCGCGCGGCTGGGGACGGCGAGCCGTGGGAACTGTCCCTGTTCGCGGTTCCACGCGATGCGCGGGAAGGCGTTGCGGATGCGGTCGAACGTGTCGGCGTCGCGCACGTCCCACCGATGGCCAACCGCGAGCAGCAGGTCCTCGTATCCGTCCAGGTCGACATCGGTGAACGCCGAGCCCCAGGTCCAGTCGGTCGCCGCCACGCCGGCGAAGTCCGCCACCTGCGCCCATGTGCCATCGCCGCGCCCCAGCTGCAACGTATTGCGCATCCACTGCGCGCGGTCGTCGGACTCGCCGATGGTCTTGCGCAACGGCGTGTGGGTCGGAATCTGCCGCTGCCGCGATGCCAGCGTGGGACTCAGCATGTCGGCCGTGAAGAAGTCGACCGCCCCGTCCCGGTTCACGTCGGCGAAGTCCACGGACATGCAGGTGTTGCTGGTCGCACGAACCGCCAGCCTCGGGACGAGCTGGAACGCCCCCGAGCCATCGTTCAGCCAGAACTGGTCCGGATCCTCGAAGTCGTTGCACACGTACAGGTCGGGGGCGCCGTCGCCATTGACGTCGTGGAAGCGCGCCGACAGCGAGAAGTAGTCGGGGGACTCCGTGAGCGGGGTGCCGGACTCGTCGCGCCATCGCGGACCAAAGGTGGGTTGCGCCTGGAACCGCCCCGTCCCGTCGTTCAGGAAGAACAGGTCGCGCTCCGCGCGCTGCGATCGCACGATCCCGCCGAGGTCGGGGCGATCCTCGATGCGATACTCGTGCGCCCATTCGGGGAGCACCTGGAACTGTCCGCCGATGCGCTTCACCACCTGGTCGAAGGCACGCGCTTGCGGCGGGTAGGCATCGAGCGCATTGCGCCGCTTGTACGTGGCGACATACAGGTCGAGGTCTCCGTCTCCCTCGACATCGGCAAGCGTCAGCGTGGTGGCGGCGAAGCCTGCCTCGAGCCCGCTGCCGGCGGTGATGTCGGTGAAGCGCCCCGTCCCGTCGTTCTGCAACAGGAGGAGTGGCCCGCCGAGCGTCCCCACGACGAGGTCAGGATCGCCATCGCCATCGACATCGGCAAAGGTGGCGCTGGTGGTGGCGCGCCCGGCCAGGTCGATGCCGCTCGCCGACGTCACGTCGGCGAACTTCATCCCGCCCTCGTTGCGATAGAGTGCGGCGGGGACCTCGAGCGAGGGGAGGAACAGGTCCACACGCCCGTCGCCGTCCACGTCTGCCGCGGCGGCGCCCGCACCGATCAGCAGGTTCCGGTTGGCGAGCGCGTGCTCGTCATCCACCACATTGGCGTGCGTGATACCCGTGGTGCCGGACAAGAGCGGCGTGTATCCGTCCCGGCCGCGTCGCGGCAGATCCAGTGCCCGCCAGCGGTACCCCTCCTCGGCGTGCCATGACGTATCAACCACCCCGACGCACGACGTCACGAGCGCGCACACCGCCAGGAACAGCGCGAAGCGCCAGCCAATCGCCAGTGAGGAGACCACGGGTGCGACGTGGTGCGTGATCGCCGCGCCCGGCCCGCGGTCATGGAGTCACGGGCCGGGTCTTCAGACGCTCCAACACGCGATTGCCGATGCACACCCCCTGGTCGATGCCATCGACCACGGCGGGGACGTAGTGCACACCGGCGTAGATGCGCGAGATCGCCACATCGTTGCGGGCCGCGCTGAAGTTGGCGAAGTCGCGCGGCGGCTGTCCGACATCCACCTGCGTGGAATCGCTGAAGGCGACGGTGTCGCCCACCAGCGCGATCAGGACCTGCACCGCGGCGGCCGACTGCACCGAGTGCCCCGACGAATATTCCGGGAACGGTGGGGTCGGGATCACGGTGGTGAAGTCCGGGTCGAAGACCCGATGCATGTACGCGACCGGTCGCACGACGAGCGAGCGGTACTTCTCCTTCCAGCACCCGATGAAGGCATCGGCGATCGCGACCGACGTCAGGGCGAACAGCTCTGCCGCCTGCGGCGCCGACAGGTGGCGACGCGCGATCATCTGGTTCACGACGCTGATCCAGTGGAAGCCGGGCGTCCCTGTTGCCACCGGGTTGTCGGCCCAGAAGAGCGCGGTCTGCTTCTTCTCGGGCGTCAGCGCGGCCATCGAGTCAGCAAAGGCGCGCCCCATCTTCCAGAAGTCCGAGCCCGGCGCTTCGGAATAGGCCGGTGGCGCCGGCGGTCGGCACTCGTCGCCGTCGGCAATGACAAACGGGCGCAGCTCGCCCCAGAACGGCTCGGTGGGGCGCACCGGGTTGAACGTCGGCAGGGTGGTCCCCGCCGAGTTCTTGGGGCGATTGGAGAAGACGAAGCGCTCGCCGGCGCGCTCGAGGTCCACGGTGACCCCGGGATTGGCGGGCGCCACGAGGTCACTCTCGCCCGACAGCATCAACGGGATGAACTGATCCTGCGTGACGGTGTTTTCCCATTGGTCGCGCCGCACCGGCGGCGACCAGCTGCGCGTCCGCGTGTCGAAGAAGCCATCCGTAGCGGCCCACGCGAGGACCGCCGCGCCTAACGTGCGACCGTGCGCCAGCGAGCGATCACGCATCGCGTCGTCCACTCCTGCGGCCGTGCGCCCGGCGACCTGCGCGCGGGCCAGCGAATCGATCGTGCGGCGGGTGCCGGCAAAGCCATCGCGAAAGAGCGAGTCGAGCACGATACGCTCAGCCTCGGCGGCCACGATCCCGCCGTCCACCGCTCCATCGGTCGGGACGGGAAGGGTCGCGAGGCCGTTGAGCTGTCCGGCCAGTGTCCGGAGCCCGCTCAACGAGTCGGCCGCGAACCCCTCGTACAGCGCGACGGCGCCATACGCCGACACGCGCGCTGCGACCGGGGGGCCGAGTCGCTCGCTGCGCACGAAGGAAAGGGAGGACCGTAGCCACTGCGCGACGTACTGCGGGTCGGTGGGGGGGGCGGGCCGCGCGCAGGCGGACAGCGCCAGGAGCGCGATCGCGGCGAGGAACCGACGACGAAGTGTCATGAGCCGGTCGGAGGGAGCGGGATTCTCGAAAGTACCCGGTGCCGAGAGGCGCGGCAACGCGCACCCGGAGGCGCGGCAACGCGCACCCGGAGGCGCGGCAACGCGGAAGCGCGACATCGGGGGGGTGGACGCACTATCTTGCGGCTCGCGCGTGGCCGGGATGCCGGGAATTCCCCGATAGTGCCGGCAGATGTGCGCACTGGCCTCGCCCGACGCATGCGACTCGCTGCTCTGTCATCCCTGCTGCTCGTGCTTGGCGCCTGCACGCCAGACCGCGACCCGCCGCGTGCACCAAGGATCTCGGTTCGCGACTCCATCCGCGTGCGGCGCGAGGCAGCGGTCGCGCTGCGCCCGGACACCTTCGGGACGCGGGTCGATTCGCAGCGCATCTTCCGCGTGAACATGGCCGCCGAAGGCGCGGTGCCGTGGGTGATCGTGATCGCGGACTTCCAGTGCCAGGCGTGTCGTCGCCTGGCGCTGGACGTGCTGCCCAGCATTCGCCGCGACATCGCCGAGCGAGGGGTGGCGCAGTTGGCCTACGTGAACGCGCCGCAGGAGGCGCACTTCAACGCGCGCTTCGCGGCGCACGCCGCGCTGTGTGCCGCCTCGGCTGGACGCTTCTGGGAGATGCACGACTCGCTGTTCGCCGCGCTTCCACGCTGGGATCGCACGCCCGATCCGCAGCCGTTCATGGATTCGCTGGCGATTGCGGCCGGCGTCCCTGACGACGTGCAGCACGACTGCACCCGTCGGCAACGATTGCTGCGGGTGCTCGAAGGCGACATTCGTCGCAGTGAACGCGTTGGCGCGACAGACCTTCCGGTCGTGTTTGTGGGGGAGCGTCGACTGCGACCGACCGAGCTGACGGTCGAGGGCGTACGTGCCGCGATCGCGACCGCTGGGCAGCCCTCGCGCTAGCGAGGCTCGCCGGGCGCCCGGCGTCGGGCGACGTGGTCCCGACTACTTCGTCAAGTCGATTTTCGGCGCCTCACGCGCCGCCGCATTGCTGACCTCGAAGTACTCCTTCGGCTTGGCGCCCGTCACCTTGGCGGTGAGCACCTGCGGGAACCGGCGGATGTAGGTGTTGTACTGCTCCACCGCCCCGTTCAGGTCCGTGCGCGACACGGCGATCCTGTTTTCTGTTCCGGTCAGCTCGTCCTGCAGGCGCAGGAAGGCCTGGTCGGACTTGATCTGCGGGTACGCCTCGACCTGCACCATCAGCCCGCGCATGGCGGTGGTCAGCTGTTCATTGGCCTCGGCCATCTCGCGCGGGTCGCGCTTCTGCAGGGCGTCGACGAGCCCGGAGCGGGCGCGCGCCACGTTGGTGAAGACCTCGAGTTCCTGCTTCGCCTGGCCGCGGACGACCTCGACGAGGTTGGGGACGAGGTCGGCGCGTCGCTGCAGCTGCACCTCGATATCCTGCTTGGCGGCGTTGGCCTTTTCGTCATAGCTCTGGATCGTGTTGTAGCCGCACCCCACAAGCACGAGCGGGAGGAGGGCCAGGAAACGGCGAGCACGCATGGAGGACTCCGGGTTCGAGAAGACGAGAAGACGAGAAGGCGAGAAGACGAGAAGGCGAGAAGACGAGAAGGCGAGAAGACGAGAAGGCGAGTGGACCGACCGGGCTGCGGCGAGCGTCGCCGGGATCAGGCGGGAAAGCCGCCGTCCGTCTGGGAGGTTTGGGAAAAGGCGTCGAGGTAGACGACGAGCGATTCGGCGAAGTGCAGGTAGGACTCGATGTGCCCGGCCGCATCGCGCGGGGACATCCGGTCGACGCCGCGCTTGTGGCGCACGACGCGCAGGACGGCGGAGGCATCGCGTCCGCTGCGCACGCTGAACCGCGCGCAGACGTCGACGGAGTCGGCGGCTGGGGACTCGCCCGACAGGCGCAATGCCGCTCGCAGCAGGACGAGCATGGCGCTGACGCTCTCCTCCAGCAGGGAAAGGATGGCCTTGTCGTCGCCATCAGCGGCCATGATGGCGTGCCGCAGGCGCAGCAGGACGCTCATGGCCTCGTGTTCCAGTTGCAACCTGAGGTCGGACAGCTCGACGTCGATCCCGTCGAGCGGGAGCGCACCAGCCAGCACCTTGTGGTGGGCGAGGATATCCGCGTACTCGATCGGGAAGATGTCGGCGCTCCCCATCCACTCGGCGCGCGTCAGCGTGAGCGGGGGCGGATTGCCCGCCTCCCGCCAGGCGCGCGCCACCGGGGCCTCGCGGTGCAGGTGGTCCATCGTGACGTGCTGCACCACGACGAGCACGTTGAGGTCGGAATGCCGCGCCACCTCGTCGCCGCGCGCCGCCGACCCATACAGTGCGATGCCGACGAGTTCCTGGCCGTAGACCGCCGTGAGCTGCTCGACCAATCGATCCAGAGTCATCTTGCCCATGTCACCAACTCCCGCTGGAGCCGCCGCCGCCGAAACCACCACCGCCGCCAAAGCCGCCGAACCCTCCCCCACCGCCACCGCCCCATCCCCCACCGCCAAAACCGCCGCCGCCCCACTGCGATCGCCGGCGCGAATGCGAGACCGCGTCGGCCACGATCAAGGCCTGCAGGCATCCGTTACGCCCGCCTCCCGCGCCCTTGGCCCGCGCCATGGTGCTGAACAGAAAGAGCAGCACGACGAAGACGACGAGCAGCAGCTGCGGCGAGATCCCGCCGCCGCTTCCCTGGAAGCCGGGCGCCGTCGCCGGGACGAGCGCGGTGTCGAGCGTGAAGCCGAACTCGCGTTCGAACCGCTGGGCCACGCGAATCGTGACCAGCTCGAGCGCGGCGGAATAGGCCTGCTGCTGAAAATACGGGACGGCTTCGCGCCGGATGTCCCCGGCGGTGGCGTCGGTGACGAATCCCTCCGTCCCCCGCCCCGTCTGGATCGAAATATAGCCGCGCCCGTCGGCACTGGTTTCCTTGGGCACCACCAGCACCACCACGCCCGCATTGCGGGCCCGGTCCCCGATATCGGCTGCCGCCCCCAGCTTCCACTCGCGCCCGATGCGCATCGCGACATCGCCGACGTCCCGCCCGGCCAGGTCGGGGAGGGTGACGACGACGATCTCCCCGCCAGACTTCGCCTTGACGTCGAAGATGATGCGATTGATGCGCGCGACCGCGTCGGCGGAGAGGACGTTGGCACCGTCCACCACCATGTCGGCCTGCGTCGAGCTGAAGCCGCGCGGAGGCGGCGGCAGCTGGACGTCCTGGACCGCGACCGCGAGGGTCGCGATGAGCGCAAGGGCAGCCAACACCAGTGATCGTTCCCCCAGATAGCGTGACGCCCGGCGCGCGTGTCGTGCCGGGCGAGATCCTGTTCGTAATCCTGTTCGTACTCGTGTGTACTCGTGTACGCTAACCGTACGGTCGCGGACCGGGTAGGGATTCAGCAGACGCACGGCGACCGTGGGGCGATTGGCGGACGGCGACTAGATTTGCCCCCAGTCCCGCGCACCGTCGGACGGCGCGCTGCCTCGCGGCGGCGTCCGTCCCGGGCAGCGCGCGTCCGACGTTCACTTCACCCGACCGCCCATGCCGCGCCTGTTCCGCGTCCTCACGACCGCCCTCGCCTTCTCGTCGCTCGCGGGCTGCGGCGCCACCTCGGGCGGCGCGGCAGATTCCGCATCGGCCGAGCCGTCAGCTGCATCGCCGGCCGCCAATGCGTCCGGGCAGCCGCCCGCGGGCCCCGATCCCCGCGTCGCCGCCGCCGATGCCGCTCGCATCAAGGGCGACGTCAACGCCACGCTGTGGATCGTCGTCGTGAGCGACTTCCAGTGTCCGTTCTGCGGCCAGTGGGAGCGCGAGACCGCCGCCCAGGTCGTCAAGGAGTTCGTCGAGCCAGGCATCGCGCGCCTCGCCTTCGTGAACTACCCGTTGCGCCAGCATCCCAACGCGCTGCCGGCCGCCGAGGCAGCCATGTGCGCCGGCGCGCAGGGGAAGTTCTGGGAAATGCACAACCGCATCTTCGAGACGCAGGCCGAGTGGAGCCTGCTGCCGTCCGGCGACGCGTTCTTCGAGTCGGCGGCCGTGGCCGTCGGCGTCTCCGCGCCCGCGTATCAGGCGTGCATCGCGGACCACGTCATGCGCCCGATGATCGAGGCCGATGTCGAGCGTGCCACCGCGGGCGGGGCGCGCTCCACCCCGACCTTCTTTATCGGCAACCAGGTCATGTCGGGAGCGGAGAAGATCGAAGCGTTCCGCGCCGCCGTCGCACAAGCGCGCTCGGCGCTCCCGAAGTAGCGGGGTGAACCCCCTCCTGTACTGGACGTATCGCGCCGCCGGGGAACTGGCCTCCCTGGCGGCGCGCGTCGTCCCGGCAGGAGAGGGCAAGCTCACGCGGGCGCTGCATGCGAGGCGCGACGTGGCGGAGCGATTCACGGCCTGGGCGTCGATGGGACGCGACCGGTCGCGCCCCTTGCTCTGGATGCACGCCCCGTCCGTCGGCGAAGGGCTGCAAGCGCGTCCCCTCCTGGAGCGCATGCGAGCCCGGCGCCCCGAGGTGCAGCTGGTTTACACCTTCTTCAGCCCCAGCGCGGAGCCGTTCGCCCGCGGGCTGTCCGTCGACTTTGCCGACTACCTCCCCTTCGACACCCCCGCAGCGGCACGGCATGCGCTCGAAGCGCTGCGGCCAACGGCGCTGGTCTACTCCAAGCTCGATGTCTGGCCCGTGCTCACCGCCGAGGCGCGACGTTGCGGGGTGCGACTGGGACTGGTGAGCGGAACGGTGGCGCCTGGCTCGTCTCGTCGCGGCGGTGCGGCCAGGTGGCTGCTGCGAGACGCATATGCCGCGCTCGACGCCGTCGGCGCGGTCAGTGCCGACGACGCCGATCGACTCGCAGCGTTAGGCGCGCGCGCCGACGTCGTCCACGTGATTGGTGATACGCGCTACGACCAGGTCGCGGCGCGCGCCGCGGCGGTCGATCGCTCGTCCCCGTTGCTCGCCCCCTTCGCTGGTAACCTCGGGGGCTCGCATGAGCGCTCGCATGAGGGCTCGCATGAGCGCTCGCATGAGGGCTCGCATGAGGGCTCGCATGGGGAATCACGGCCCACGCTGGTGGCCGGCAGCACCTGGCCGGCCGACGAAGCCGTGCTGCTGCCGGCGTGGGAGGCGGTGCGGCGGCAGATGCCGCACGCGCGCCTGATCATCGCGCCCCACGAGCCCACGGCCGAGCATCTCGCCCCGATCGAGGCATGGGGTCGGGCATCCGGAATGCGAATCGCTCGGCTCGGCTCGGACGCGGCCGGCGGCGCGGAGGTAGTTGTCGTCGATCGCGTCGGCGTGCTCGGCGACCTGTACGCGCTCGCGTCGGTGGCCTTCGTCGGCGGGGGCTTTCACGCGGCGGGGCTGCACTCCGTGCTCGAGCCGGCCGCCTTCGGCGCGCCGGTGCTCTTCGGCCCGCGCTTCACCAACGCCCGCGATGCCGAACTGCTCGTGACATGCGGGGGCGGGGCGGTGGTGCAGGATGCGGCGACTGCTGCGGGACAGTTGGTCCGCTGGTTCGGCGACGATGCGGAGCGAGTCGCGGCTGGGATGAAGGCGAAAGCGCTGGTGTCGCAGGGGCTCGGGGCCGCCGATCGGTCGTTCGCGCTGGTCGAGGCGCTGCTCAATCCTCCGACGTCGGCAACCCCGCCAGGCGCACAGCGGTAACCCCACAACGAGCGGCGCCACGAACGGCCCGTGCCGATTCGTGGCGCCTCCGTTGCCCCGGCCGACGGGAACGCAACGCTCGGTCCCTCATCCGGTACCGGGGGGCCTCGCGCACCTGGCGCGGCCCACCAGTCGTTCGACCTATCGCCGCAACCCTGGCGGAGTCCACACCAGCGATATCCCGATTCCGTCGTTTCCGAACCGATCGGATCCGCCGAAGAAGGCCGTGCCGCGCACGGCCAGGACGCGCGTCAGCTCGAGATTCGCGCCCACGTCGAAGTTGATCCCCAGTTGCGACTCGTCGCCCTTGCACCCGCCGCAGAAGTCAAGCGAGACGCGGGGGTGCACGTAGGGCGTGAGCGCGAGCGACCCGTCGAGGGGGAACCGATGGCCGATGGACACGCCCAGCGGGACACGCAGCGTGGTCTTGTTCCCGAACGCCAGCCCCGCCCCAGCCGTCAGCAGGAAATCGAGCGGCACGTCGGCCGAGGCCTTGGCGATCTGGTAGCCGTACTGCCCGCCCACGAAGAGCACATTGTCGGCGCCGCGGGCATCTGGGTCGGAGAATCCCACGTCGAGCGAGAACTGCGAGCGCGGTGAGTATCCCTCACGCCACTGCAAGACGATCGCAGTGCCGGCACTGCCGGCATCGGCGATCCCGAAGTTGAACTCACGCGTCGTGGTGGCTGGCGGCTGAAAGGAGGGATAGGCCCAGGCCTGGGCCTGCGCGTCGCGCGCGAGCAGCAAGACCAGCGCCGCCAGGACGGAAAGGGTGAGATACCAAGCTCGCCCCGCGTGGGGGAGAGCATCCGCGACGCGCGCGGTGTCGGATCGCTGCATGACGAGTCCTCGATGCACGGACGCGGAGGCGCCCGGAAGGGTGCGAAATGAGGGCCCGCGCCGAGCGCGGGCATGGCGTTGCCAGTGATACGCCACAGGCACACGGAAGATTCGTTGAATGCCCCCCGCAGAACAAGCGCCGCACTGCGCATGGCCGGTGGCGCGACTCGGCCGACCGCACCTGACAGACAGCGCTGGCCGGGATCGCCATGCGCGGTCGCGGGTAAGACGGAGGGCCTCGCACCCTTGACGCGCACCCGCGAGCCGGGGAGAGTTCTAGCGAGGCAGACGCTCAGTCGACGCCCCCCATCCCTAACGATCCCATGACTCCGTTCCGGTCAGCGTTCCTGCGGGCTGTGCCACTCGCGGCAGCGACCCTCTTGCTTCCGCTCACCTCTCGCGCCCAGGATGCCGGCGTCTCCACGCAGGCCAAGCGGGCGCGCCTCTCGGGGTCGTTCACGCCGGTCCAGGTCCGCTCGTCGGGGGTCTCGATGCGCACGCAGTCGCGCATCTATGGAACAGTCGAGCTGACCGAGATCGAAGGGTCGAATCCGCGGAGCCGAGTGCGCCTCACCTTCACGAGCCAGACGGGCGGGACATCGTTCACGGCACAGTGGGCGCTGCTCCAGGGGCGCTGTGGAACCGGGAGCCTCCCCGTCATCGCCATCGACAACTTCCCGATGATCGAGGTCGGGTCGAACGGCCGTGCACAGCTCGACGCCGAGATCGCGCTCGGCGTCCCGCCCTCGGGGGAGTATCACATCAACGTCTATGTGGGCGGCCAGCAACTCGACAACGTCATCACCTGCGCGAACCTGAAGCGATGAGCTCGGCGCCGCGGTGGCGGCGGCGACCGTTTCATGCGGCACGCGCATCGGGCGCGCCCTCCGTATGGAGGACGCGCCCGATGCGTTGAGCAACTGCCCGTGCTGTAGCGCGCCGATCGCCTAACGCTGGATCTGTGCGCTGCGGCCGGCTCCGACCCTCGACTTGATTCCGTCGATGTTTCGTGCGGCGTGCACGATGGCGTCCGCGACCATCTTGTCCGGGAGTCCGACGCCACCGAAGGTGTAGATCGGGAGTCGCAGGATCTCCAGCTCCTTGGCCGGCACGGGAAGGTGCCGTATCGTTCCCGCCTGGATCTTGTCGTATCGGCGACCGTCCATCAACTCGACGCCACTCGAGTTGAGCAGGTCGATCGACCGCTCGTACACGATGTGGTTGAGGAGCGTCGCCGCCCCATCGGCCGCGGTGGCCGGCGGGAGGTTGCCGCGACCGACACGCGTCTTGTTGATCAGGCTCGCGGCCGTGGCCAGGTTTCCGTTGGTCCGGATGAGTCCTTCTGCCCAGAGCAGGTCGTTCTCGGCCTGCAGGACGTAGGGGACCGGTCCGGTGGCCGAGCTGGGTGACGTGCGCGCATGAAAGCGATAGCGCTTGTGCGAGTACGGGCTCTGCATGTAAATGCCGCGCGCCGGGTCACCGATGACCGCACCATGGAACTGGAAGTCGGAGTCGAGGCGTGCGTCGGCCGAGGTCGCCGCCGGGGGGATCGTGCCGGTGAACTTCGCCGGCGACGACGGATCCATCAGGTTGATGACCCGCATGTCGACACGGAGCCAGGTCGGCTCGTCGCCGTAGAAGGCGATGTACGAGTACCAGTTGTTGTTGTCGCCGACGACGGTGAAGTCGTATGGCGCCCCGGCACCCGAGGTCCCGCTGAGCCCCTTCTCGGCGTACGACACGACCTTCGCCCAGTTCACCGCGGCGTTCTCGGCGGGTGTTCTCGCCGTGTAGACCATGGTGCGGGCGGCCATCGTGTTGGCTGCGCGGGCGAGCATCGCCGAGGTGAGTGGCCCCGCGGCGATCGGGATGTCGGCGACGTCGTACGTCTCGCTCTTCCCGTTGAGCGCCGAGATGAGCGCGTCCCACTTGGCCATCGCGGCGGTGGAGACCTCCGTGTACGGCTTGAACTCGGGAGTCGCGCCGGTCGTCGTCTCGTCGACGACGAAGCCCTTGTCGAAGAGGATGGCGATGTTGGCGAGTGACGCCGCCTGCGTGAACTGGGCGAGCGCCTTGTACTTGTCGGTCGTCCCGCCCGGGACCTCGACGCCGTTGGCGATCGCGATCAGGACGTCGTTGGCGGCACCGAGCGTGCCGTAGTTGAAGTTCCACGGGCTCTCGGTCACGGCCCGATCACCGCCCGCCGAGTTGTTCACGTACGGCGCACGCGGCTCGAGGTTGTTGAACCGCATGCCGAAGTTGCCGAAGTTCGCCGCCCCTGCGTCGGCGGTGACCGACAACATCATGTATGGCTCGAGATACGTCGCGGCGAGGTACCACGAGTTCACCGTCGAGATCGCGATATTCTTTACGTCCTCACCCGACGCCAAGGCGCGCTTGATATCGGGGTTGTTCGGGTTCGTCACGTCGAGGTCCGCGCAGGCACCGGCCGTCAGCAGGGCCGCGGTCCCGAGGACGAAGCGGATAGTGCTTCGATTTCGCATCTGTGTATGAGCTCCTCGTATCAGGTCGTCGTGCCCTAGAACTGCAGCTCGACCTGGCCGGTGAAGGTGCGGAAGTTGGGATAGCGGAAGCCGTCGATGCGGAAGTTGAAGTCGCCGCCCGCCGTCACTTCCGGGTCGAAGCCGCTGTACTTGGTCCAGGTGAAGACGTTGCGCCCGATGAACGCGATCTTGGCGCCCTTGATCTGCTTGTTGAGCCCGAAGCGCGAGAGCACGTTCTGGCCGACGTTGTAGGCCACCGAGAGTTCGCGCAGGCGGGCGTACGACCCGTCCTCGATGAAGTGGTCGTTGGCCACGAGGCCGTTGTACAACCCGGCCGAGTAGAAGCCCAGCGGACGACGATCGGCGAGCGGACGTCCCGACTGGTCCATCGTGCCGTGGCGCTCGTCCTGGTACATCCACTGCTTGGTGAAGTTGTAGATGTCGCCGCCGCGCACGCCATCCAGCAGGGCGTACAGGGAGATCGACTTCCAGCGCAGGTTGTTGGCGAAGCCGAACGAGAAATTCGGGTTGACGTCGCCGATGACGTGTTGCGTCTCACCGGCTGCATTCACGAACGCGATCGGCGCCTCGGTCGACTTGCCGAGGTTGGCGGCACGCACGAGGTAGCCATCGGAGTTCACGACGTAGTCGGCGGCGTTCGCGCTGGCGTTGGCCGGGTTCTGCTTCAGCTGCTCGAAGCTATGCACCCACTTGGTGCCGTAGATCGTGCCGAGCTTCTCACCCGACTTGTAATAGAAGACGTCCTGCCCCTGCGCGTCGGTCGCATTGCGGCGGAACGGCGCGGCATCCATGCGGTCGATGCGCTGGCGCGTATTGTCACCGGTGAGCGAGAACGAGTAGCCGAATTGGTCCGTGTCGATGACACGCGTCTGGAGGGAGACCTCCCACGTCTCGGCGCTCACGTCGGCCGCATTCTGCACCTGGGTGAGGAAACCGCCCGAGGCCGCGAGCGACAGCGGGATGGAGAGGAAGGCGCCCTTCGTGAGCCGGTCGGCCCGCACCACTTCGAGGTCGAAGCGGTTGAGGAACTGGATGTTCACCCCGTACTCGTTCTCCGTCTGGATCGCGGGCTTGAGGTTGTTGTTGCCGAGCTGCTGCTTCGAGATCTGGCCGCCGGACAGCGAGTAGGTCTCGAACTGGTCGGCGAACTGCGGGCGCAACCCGGCCGTCCCGCGCGCGGCGCGAAACTTGAGTTCCTGCACGCCCGGGATCTGGAAGTCCTCGGTGAGCCGATAGGCGCCGGCAATGCGGTAGAAGTTCTGCCACCGTTCGGTGGTTCCGAAGAGCGACGACCCGTCGCGACGGTAGAGCGCATCGAGGATGTAGCGGTCCTTGTAGTCGAACGACTGCGACACGAAGTAGTTGATCGTGCGCTGGATGTCGATCCCGGAGTTGACGGCGACCTGCGTCGGGTCGGCCGAGGCGAGATCCGGCACGTCGGTGACGTTCAGCTTCGTACCGTTGACGTTGAAGTTCGTGTTGTCGAGGTTCTCCAGCAGGTACGTCGCGCGCGTCGTCGACAGCAGGTTGTTGAAGAGCAACTTGCGCGTCGTGGCGTTGAACTGGAGGTTCTCGGCGACGTTGTTGAAGGTGCGTTCCTGCAGCCGCCCATTGCCCGCCACGCCGCCCTCGTTCAGGAGTCCGCGGAAGTTGTAGAGGCGGTCGCGCTGGTTCAGGCGGTCGGTGCCGTAATTGGCGTCGAGGCTGAGCCACTCCGCCGGGCGATAGCGCAGGGCGAACGAACCCAGCAGGCGCTCGCGACGCAGGTTGTAATCGCCGTTCTTGAGTCCGTACAGCGGGTTTCCGCGGGCGTTCTTCGCCTTGAGGTCCGGCAGGAGCGGGAAGTACGGGACGTCGCTCACCGCTGGATTGGGGTTGACCAGGTCGACATCGGGCGGCGCCTGCAGCAGCGCGAACCATCCGTCGGTGCTTCCCGGGTCGTAGTCGTTCTTGTTCAGGCCGTAGGTCATGCTCGCCGAGAAGTCAGCCTTCGCGCCTAACGCCTGGTCGACGTTGAGGCGCAGGTTCTGGCGGCGCTGGCCCGAGGTGAAGGGCAGGATCCCCTGGTTGTGGTCCGTCGTGAAGGACGAGTTCAGGTTCGTGCTCCCGCGACGCACGCCAAGCTGGAAGTTCTGCAGGTAGAAGTTGCCGTCCTGCAGCCACGACTCGAGCTGGTTGCGCCAGACATCCGGCCCGCTCGTCGGATACGGGTTGTCGGCGATGCCGTCCGGATCGATCAGGCGCTGCGTGCCGGACGCGTTGGTCGCAATGGATCCGTCGGCATTGAGCAGGTAGTTGTGGTGCTGGTTGAGCGGGACGAACTTGTACACCCCCGACGTCCCGTACTCGCTGCGACTGCTGAACGCGATCTTGTTGTCCTGCAGGTTGCGGCCACGCTTGGTCGTGATCGCCACGACGCCGTTGGCGGCGTTTGAGCCATAGAACGACGCGGCGGCCGCCCCCTTGAGGACCTCGACCGATTCGATGTCGTTGGCGTCGATGTCGGCCAGCGAGTTCTTGGTGATGACCCCGTCGACCAGGATGAGCGGGTCGTTGTTGCCGACGGTCAGGTTGGTCGATCCGCGCAGGCGGATGCTCGGCGCGGCGCCGGGGTTCCCGGTGCCAATCGCGATGCGGGCACCAGAGACCTTGCCGGCGATGGCAGCGATCGGCGACGACGCCGGGACCTGCTTCATCTGCTCCTCGGTCACGCGCGAGACCGAAAACGCCAGCTTGCGCGTCGACGTCGCCTCGGCGACCCCCGTCACCACGACTTCATCGAGGCGGAATGGGTCGGTCTTGAGCTCGAAGTTCTGCGTCTGCGAACCCGTGGTCAGCATGATCTGCCGACTGATCGGGGTGTAGCCGATGAAACGCGCGGTCAACGTGACGCGCTGCCCATTGGCCTGATCCTCGGGAATCGAGAACTGGTAAACGCCATTGACGCCGCTGGTCGTGCCGGCATTCAGGGACGCGACCAACACATTGGCGCCGACGACTGGCTGTCCTTCTGTGTTGGTCACCCGTCCCGTGATGGTGGCGGCTTGCGCGAACGCCTCTCCGGATACGCCCACCAGCAGGGCGAGTACGGACAGGCGCGCGAAGGCGCCGGTCACTCTTGGCATGCTTCGCATATCAGTTGGGGAAATGTGGTGTGTGGATGACGGCGGTCCCATTGAGACCACTGGTAGGGCGGAGACAAGAGAGCAGAGCGTATCCTCCCGGGTGAAAGGGTGTCGTCACCAATCCCATTCGAACAGATGGGAAATTGGGACGAGCAGAAGCTTGGGAGGGGTGAGCCGAGCGTCAAGAGGAAATACCATTCGTTTGTGAACGCCTATCCCGATGTCAGACAAGCGTTTGCGAAGGAGTTTGTATGCAAAACGGTACGCGCATGGCGCACCGTTTGGACGCACGAAAGTTTATGCGCTCCACCCGCCGACTTATGCGCCGAGTCCTATCCGTTCGGGTGGGGGCCAGCAGCAGGGTGCGAGCGGCCGCCCACGTCTAGAACGACGCTCGGCCGATGACGCGGAGAGCCTGTCGGCCGACCGCGACCTACGGGCGGTTCGGTCGTGTGGGGACGCGAAACTCGATCGGCAACTGGACGACCTGCCGCACCAACGCCCCTCCCTTCCGCGCCGGGAGGAACTGCGCCTGCGACAGTGCCTCGCGCGCCGCCAGTGAAAAGAGCGGATGGCTCGACGATATGATCCCGATCGTCCCCGGAACGACCGCGCCCGTGGTGTCGACGACGAACTCGGTCAGCACGCGACCGCTTCGACGGTCCCTCAGCAAGGACCCGGGATACTCCGGAGCCAGCCCTCCGTCGATGAGGGCGACTGCCGAGTCGACCGTGGCCGCGGTGTGGGCCTCGCCCCGCGCGACCAAGCGATCCAGGCTGACCTCGGACGGAGCGTCCACCGACTTGGTGACCCGTGGACGCGGTCGGAAGGGGCGCGACCAGATCGCGACCACGCCACATCGATCCAGGTTTCGAGGTCCGGCAAACTCGGCGGGGACGGTCGCTGATCCGGAATAGACCTCGATCCCCTCCACCATCCCGAGATCAATCGTCTCGAGGTCGAACTCCCCTGCCGTCGCTGGCGAACCGTCGATGAAGACGAGCGGCGGACAGGGTGAGCCGCGAATCCGGACCGCCTTCTGGATCACCCCGATCTGCCGAACGTTGACGCCGGGCACGTCGCGCAGCACATCCGTCATGGAAAAGGAGTGCGTGCGCTCCAGGCGTTCGCGCGTGATGAAGTGACCGACCTTGCGCTGGCGACGCTCTTCGAAGCCCGCGAGGCGCGACGCGTACGCCTCGCGCCGGCCGAGCACCGCGACGGGCTCAAGCTGTTGCACGAGCTGCACCAGCTGGATCTCGACGTCAGAGAGCCCTCCGGCGCCCAGCTCCAGGTCCATGACGGTCGGGCGAAATCCGAGCCGCCGAACGCGCATCCGGACCTCGCCGGGCGGAACACCGGAGAGGAGATACCGGCCGTCGCCCGCCGACAGCGTTCGCAACGACGATCCGTCGATGCTGAGCTCCGCGCCAACGATCGCGAGCCCGAGCGTGTCCCGCACGAAGCCGCTGACCGACACACCACCACCCTGCCCCTGCGCGAGGGGGGCGACAGGGAATGCCAATCCGAGCAGCGTCGCAACGAGCAGGCGCTGTCCCGACCGTGAATGTGCGTGTGCTTGTGCGTGTGCCCGCAGGAACTGCATGCGCATGGAGAACCGTCCAGCCTCACTCATACGATACGGTCGGAGACTCCAAATGGATACGGCGACTCGACGCGCCCGACAGGTCAACGGGCGAGGCCGATCGCCTCCATCCACCCACTCAGTCCGGGAAAGCGCGGATCGAGGCGCGCGAGCGCCAGTGCCGTCGCGCGAGCTCGGGCGATGTCTCGGGCGAGTCCGTAGGCCAGCGAAAGCTGGTACAGGGCGATGGTATTGCGCGGCTCCAGACTCACGGCCTGCTCGAGAAATGGGATCGCCCCGGCGACATCGTTTCGGTCGATGAGGAGGCGGCCAAGCGCCAGCGCCGCAGCGCTGGTCGGCTCGACGCGCAGCGCCTCGCGCATGACGTGCTCGGCGCTGTCCGTCGCCCCTGCGCGCTGGAGCGCCTGCGCCATGAGTCGCCGTGGGAGCTCTGCGAGCGGCTGATCCCGGACCAGGCCCGCGTATTCGGCGAGCGCCGAGTCGGGCAGCGACCGCCGTTCGTAGTCCAGACCTAGTTGGACTTTCGCCGCCTCCCAGCGCACTCCGCCTCGCGAGACCAGGAACGCCAGGCTGTCGGCAAGCCCCTCCGGGCGGTAGGTCGCCCGGTAGTCGCGCTGCTCAGCGATCGGGACGAAGGGCCATCGTTCGGCCAGCGTCTGGACGGTGTGGAAGGCCACACGCTCATCGAACGGGGTAAGCGTCGTGCCCCGCTCGTATTCGTCCCACGACTTGAGCCGCTCTGGCGAGGCCGCGTGTCCCAGGAACCTTGCCTCGGCCAAGGCGTCGTAGAACGTCCGTGCCAGCACGGTGACGCCGGCTCGAGTGGGATGGACATGCTCGAGGAAGAGCGAGGCACCCGGAAGGCCGGCGCTGGCAGCCTCGAAGCGTTCGGCCACGGGCACATAGGCCGCCCCACCCACCGCCGCGGCCTCCTGCACGATGCCGACGAAGCGCGACGGGGCCCGGAAGCGCACCACGTCGAGATCGCGGGCGAGCGGGAGGGCGTCGCGCGCCCGGGCCGAATCGGCGCGCGCCAGGGCGGCGAGGCCGTCACGAAACACCGAGTCGGCCGCCTCGTTGTCGGGCGAGGCGAACGGCGGGCGGTCTCGCACGTTGCTGACCGGGCTTCCGACAAAGACTGGAATTCCGCGCGCGCGGAACGTCGCGAGGAGTGCCGACAGGTTGTCGACGAACTGCGCCTCGCCGCGCGCGAAGGTGATGCTCGACAGCGGCACCTCGCGATCGCGTGCGAGGATCTCCATGAAGCTGGGTGCCGAGTCGGTCGCGGCTCCCCCCTCGCGCTCGAGCAGCGCGCGCAGGGCGAGCCCCAGGCGAAGCCGCTGGAGGGCGAGGGTCGCGCGGACGAGATACGGGGCGAGCGGCCCACCGCGCGCCGACGCGGCACCGAGCACACCGTAGTACTCGTTATGCCCGGCGTAGATGAGCACCGCGTCCGGATCGGCGTCGGCGACCTCGGACGCGAGGTCGCGCATCGTCACGCTGTTGGTGGCGGCGATGCCGAGGTTGATCACCTCGACCGAATCGCGCGGCAGGACGTCACGCAGCGCGTCACGCAGTTCGCGCGAAAACGTCCCGTTGCGGGGAAAGGGGAAGCCGGCGGTCGTCGATTCGCCGAGGACGAAGAGGCGCAAGCCGTTGGCCGGCTTCTGGCGCGCGAAGAACTCCGCGGGCGGCGCAGGGGCTGACGCCACACCGGCGAACCACCGTCGACCAACCTCCGGATTGGCGACGAGGTATCCGTCGGTCTCCACCGCCGCGGGAATGAAGAGGGGGAGTCCACCCGCAGGTCGTGCGAGTCGCAGCGTTCCCTCTACCCCCGCCAGGAGCAACAACGGGAGCAGGAGGGTGATGAGGAGATACGTGCGTCGACGCGCCGCCGTCAGCACCGTCGACGCGCCCCCACCGTCACGCGAGGGCGGTGGCGCGTGGGTCGGCGGCGGCGCCCCTCGCCCCTGCTTCCCTCCGCCTCCCTTCGACGAACGCGTCAAAAGATGGTGTAGATGAACGGCGCGAGCGCCGAGCCCTGCACGGCGACGAGCAGCCCGCCGGAGAGCACCAGCACCACCAGCAGGGGAAAGAGCCAGAGCTTCTTGCGCTCGCGCATGAACGCCCAGAGTTCGCGCAGTATCGCCAGCATGGCCCTCCCTCGTCTGCCTTGCGCGCCGCGACTACAGTTGCGCGGCCCGCTCCGTGACCACCCGCACCTGGTTATCAGCCACCTGGAGGAATCCCCCTTCCACGTGGAACCGCCCCTGGCTCCCGCTGTTGCCCAGCAGGAGCGTCCCCGAACCGAGGAGCGTCATCATTGGCGCGTGCGACGTCAGGATCCCCACCTGGCCGTCGAACGCGGGGGCGGTGACGGCGTCCACCTCCCCCTCGAACAGGACGCGCTCCGGCGAGATCACCGAGACCGTGAGCATCGTTAGGCCTTGGCGATGCGCTCGGCGTTGGCCGCGATGTCGTCGGCGCCGCCGCACATGAAGAACGCCTGCTCCGGGTACTGGTCGAACTCGCCGGCACAGAGGCGCTCGAACGACGAGATGGTCTCTTCGAGCTTCACATAGGCGCCCTTCATCCCGGTGAACTGCTCGGCCACGGCGAACGGCTGGGACATGAAACGCTGCAGGCGGCGGGCGCGTCCCACGACCAGCTTGTCGTCCTCGGAGAGCTCGTCCATGCCGAGGATGGCGATGATGTCCTGCAGTTCCTTGTAGCGCTGCAGGATGCGCTGCACCTCGATGGCCACCTTGTAGTGGCGCTCGCCGATGAACTGCGGATCGAGGATGCGCGACGACGAGTCGAGCGGATCGACCGCGGGGTAGATCCCGAGCTCGGTGATCTTGCGGTTGAGCACGACCGTGGCATCGAGGTGGGCAAACGCCGTCGCCGGTGCCGGGTCGGTGAGATCGTCGGCCGGCACGTAGATCGCCTGCACCGAGGTGATCGAGCCATTGCGGGTGGAGGTGATGCGCTCCTGCAAGTCGCCCATCTCGGTGGCGAGCGTCGGCTGGTATCCCACGGCGCTCGGCATGCGGCCGAGCAGGGCCGACACTTCCGAGCC
The DNA here is from genome assembly GCA_016704465.1 of Gemmatimonadota bacterium. GTDB lineage: Bacteria > Gemmatimonadota > Gemmatimonadetes > Gemmatimonadales > Gemmatimonadaceae > SCN-70-22. The sequence goes on from JADJAD010000004.1 coordinate 170,309, forward strand.
CGCCTGGGTGAATCGGAAGATGTTGTCGATGAACACGAGCACGTCGGCGTTCTCGCGGTCGCGGAAGTACTCGGCCACGGTCAGCCCCGAAAGGCCGACGCGAAGGCGTGCACCTGGCGGCTCGTTCATCTGCCCGTAGATCAGGGCGACCGAGTCGAGGATGCCGGCTTCCTTGAACTCGAGGTAGAGATCGTTCCCCTCGCGCGTGCGCTCGCCCACGCCGCAGAAGACCGACTTGCCGCCGTGTCCCTTGGCGACGTTGTTGATGAGTTCCTGAATGACGACCGTCTTGCCGACGCCGGCACCGCCGAACAGCCCGATCTTGCCGCCCTTCACGAACGGGGCGATCAGGTCGATGACCTTGATGCCCGTCTCGAAGATCTGGGTCTTGGGCTCGAGGTCGACGAACTCGGGGCGCTTGCGATGAATCGGCCAGCGCTCGACCGACGCCGGGATATCGGCGCCATTGTCGACCGGCTCGCCGAGCACGTTGAGGATGCGGCCGAGCGCCGCTGCGCCGACGGGAACGGTGATGGCCGAGCCCGTATCGCGTGCCGCCATCCCGCGCACCACACCGTCGGTGGTCGACATGGCGACCGCGCGCACCTGGTTCCGGCCGATGTGCTGCTGGACCTCGCACACCACGCGGATCGCCTGACCTGCATCGGTCTTGCCGACGATCTCGATCGCGTTGTACAGCTCGGGCAGCATGCCCGAATCGAACTCGATGTCGAGCACAGGACCGATGATCTGGACGATGCGGCCGATGGAGGGAGCGGCGGTGGTGGAAGAAGTCATGGGAGGGACGGGGGACGGGGACGGGAGACGGGGGTGCGGTGGCGGGAGCGCGGGGAGTGGTGAGCAGAGGACCAGGGTCGGGATCCGGTGTTGTCGCCGCGAAGCGGCACTCCCGTCCCCCGTCTCCCGTCCCCCGTCCCCTATTCCAGTGCCGCCGCTCCGCCCACAATCTCTGCAATTTCCTGGGTGATCTGCGCCTGACGGGCGCGATTATACGTGCGGCGGAGCGTGCTGAGGATCTCCCCCGCGTTGTCGGTGGCGTTCTTCATGGCCGTGCGACGCGCGCTGTGTTCGGCGGCGGCGGTCTCGACCAACGCGCGGTACATCGCGTTCCGCACGTACGAGGGGAGGAGCTCGGTCAGGATCTCCTCGGCAGACGGGAAGAGCAGCTATTCGGGGGCCGGCCCGGTGCGCGTGGGCGGCGTGACCGGCAGGACCTGCATGGACGTCGGCGGCGCGGAGAGTGCCGACTTGTACTGGGCGTAGATCACGTAGACCGCGTCGAGCGAGCCTGCCACGAAGCGCTGCATCAGGGCATCCACCAAGGACGAGGCATCGTCCGAGCTGGGTCGATCGCTGATGTCCGTGCGGGCGACGGCTGTCGGCTCGCCAACGTAGCGGAAGTACCCGATGCCCTTGCGCCCGGAAATGTGGAGTTCGGTCTCGATGCCCTGCTCACGCAGTTGCAGCATCTGCGTGCGCGCTTCCTTGATCAGGTTCGAGTTGAACGCGCCGGCGAGGCCGCGGTTGGACGTGATCAGGATGATGGCGGCGCGCGCCGGCTTCGCCGGCTGGCGCAGCAGCGGAAAGCGCTCGGCCAGTTCCGGGGTGTAGAGCGCGGAGATCACGTCGGCGAGCGCATGGGCGTAGGGGCGTGCGGCATGCACGCGGTCCTGCGCCCGCTTCATCTTCGACGTGGAAACCATCTCCATCGTGCGCGTGATCTTCCGGGTGTTCTCGGTCGACTTGATGCGCGCCTTGAGTTCTCTGCCTTTAGCCATAGCGGGTCGGGAGACGGGGGACGGGGGACGGGGGTGCACCGCGCCGATGGCGCGGTGCATCGTGCCCTATCGCGCGACCTTCTTGTAGGCGGCGATGCCCTGCTTCAGTGCGGACTCGGTGTCCTTGGAGAGGACCTTGTCCTTCCGGATGGCGTCGCCGACCTGCGGGAACTGGGCGCCCATGTACTCCAGGAAGCCGCGCTCCCAGTCGCGAACGCCGGCCACCGGCACGTCGTCGATGAACCCGTTCGATACGGCGTAGATGATCATGACCTGCTGCTCGACCGGCATCGGCGCGTACTGCGGCTGCTTGAGCACTTCCACCGTGCGGGCACCGCGCTCGAGCTGCTTCTTGGTTGCGGCATCGAGGTCCGAGGCAAAGGCTGCGAACGCTTCCAGCTCGCGGTACTGCGCGAGATCGAGGCGGAGGCGACCGGCGACCGAGCGCATGGCCTTGATCTGCGCTGCGCCGCCCACGCGTGACACCGAGATGCCGGCGTTGATGGCGGGACGCACGTTCGAATAGAAGAGATCCGTCTCGAGGAAGATCTGGCCGTCGGTGATCGAGATGACGTTGGTCGGGATGTACGCCGACACGTCGCCGGCCTGGGTCTCGATGATCGGGAGCGCGGTGAGCGAGCCACCGGGCTTCTTGATCGTCGTGCCGTCCACCACGTCCTGGTCCTCGCGCAGCTTGGCGGCGCGTTCGAGCAGGCGGGAGTGGAGATAGAAGACGTCGCCGGGGAAGGCTTCGCGTCCTGGCGGGCGGCGCAGAATGAGCGACAGCTGGCGGTATGCCGCGGCCTGCTTGGAGAGGTCGTCATACACGCACAGCGTGGCCTGCCCTTCATCGTACATGAAGTACTCGGCCATCGCCGCCCCGGTGTACGGAGCGATGTACTGCATGGGTGCCGGGTCGGAGGCCGAGGCGACGACCACGATGGTGTACTGCATCGCGCCCTGCTGCCGGAGCTTCTCCACGACCGACGCGACCGTCGAGGCCTTCTGCCCGATGGCAACGTAAACGCAGATGACGCCCTGCCCCTTCTGGTTGATGATCGTGTCGACGGCGATGGCCGTCTTCCCGGTCCCGCGGTCGCCAATGATGAGTTCGCGCTGGCCACGTCCAATTGGAATCATCGAGTCGATCGCCTTGATGCCGGTTTGCATCGGCTCCTTCACCGGCTGCCTAACAATGATCCCGGGCGCCTGCGACTCGACGAGGCGCGAGTGCGGCGTGTCGATCGGTCCCTTGCCATCGATCGGGCGGCCGAGCGCATCGATCACGCGTCCGATCAGCGCCGGTCCCACCGGCACCTCGAGCACGCGCCCGGTCCGCCGGACTTCATCGCCTTCCTTCAGCTGCAAGTAATCCCCGAGGATGACGGCGCCGATGTTGTCCTCCTCGAGGTTCAGCGTCAGCGCGGTGATCGTGTTCGAGGTCTCGGACGACGTGACCTCCAGCATCTCGCCGGCCATCGCCTTGCGCAGGCCATAGATGCGGGCGACCCCGTCCTTCACCTCGAGGACCGTGCCTACTTCCTCGACATCCAGTCCGTGCAGGTCCGCCGCCTCGATTTCGCGGAGGAGAATGTCCTTGATTTCGCCGGGGCGAAGGATGGTATCGGAAGCCATAACGAGGGCCTGGGCAGGAAAGGATCAGAAGGGTATCGGGTACAGCTTGTGAAAATTATCACAAGGCGGCGCGCCTTTCAAGCGAAGGGTGCCCACCAGGTGGGTCTATCCGCGCCGCCCCCGCACCGCCACGGGCCGACTGCGCATGCGCCCATGAATGAAGCGCTCGATCAGGTCGACCGTTCGAAGCCGCGCGAGCGAGGTGGGCCGGATCCCCACGATGCGCTGCGACGTGGTGCTCAGGTGAGACGACGAGGCGAAGCCGAGGACCCGGGCCACGTCGCCGACGTCGTAGCCAGGGTTCTTCGCCAGTTCCGCCGCCGCGGCCAGACGCACGAGGTCGATGACCCGCTTGAGGTTAGGTGCCCCGGCGGCGCCAAAGGCTCGGCTCAGGTGCTCGCGCGTGACCCCGAGTTCACGGGCCACGACGTCCGTATGGATTGGGCGGCCAGCATGGCTGACCAGGACGCGCCAGCTCTCGCGTCGCAGGGGGGTATTCACGTGGAGCGAATCAGGCGGGGTTGCGAGGGCCTCGGCAAAGCGGGTCGTGAAGGCCCGCGCCGTCACCAGGTCGCGCAGCACGTGGTCGTCGACCCCCTCCACGATCACGTCGACGAAGTCGAAGGTCGCGGCCCTGGCACTGAGGGTGGCGTCGTTCGGGCGGAACGGGGTCAGGGCAAAGAAGGGGGCGCTCGGGAACTCATGCCCCAGCTCGATGGCCCGCATGACGTCCTCGGTCGGCCCACCGAGATCGACCAGCGCGGCATCGACGATCCCGACGCGGAAGGCGCGCTCGAACTCGCGCACGTTCCGCGCGAGGGTCAGCCTCGTGCGACGGCGGGGAAAGGCATCCTTGACCAGGTTGCGTGCGCGGTCGCGACTCGCAAAGACGACGACAGCCAATGGCACCGGCGTTCCGGCGACGGCAGACGGCATGTCGACTACGAGGCGGACGACTGGGTGTTGACGAGTTCGAAGGCCCGTCGCAGGACAGCGCGCGCATTCTCGTACGACACGAGCGTGCAGGCGCGGTCGTTGGTCTCCCATCGACAGGCGGTGATTCCCTCATCCCGCTGGGGGGACGTGATCGACGTGTCCGTCTGCATCAGATAGAAGTGACAGACCTTGTGAATCAGGCGCCCGCGAAACCGGAAATACCAGTCGATCGTTTCGATCTCGCCGCGCAGCCGCAGGTCGCCGAGGCCGGTCTCTTCGCTTACCTCGCGTATGGCGGCAGCGTCCGGAGTCTCCCCTGTTTCCAGGTGCCCCTTGGGGAATCCCCAGTTGCGATAGGAATCGCGAATGAGGAGGAAGAGGGGACGCCCGTCGTCCATGCGAACGACCACGCCGCCCGCCGAGACTTCTTCGCGCGCTGGTGTGCTGCCGGGCGCCACGTCTCAGATGCCTCGCGTGGGCTCGGCGTCGACTTCGGGACGCCCTTCGACAAACTGTCGGACGATGGGATCGGCCGTGTTCCGGATCTCGTCGACGGTGCCGACCTGGCGCACCTGTCCCTCGTAGAGCATGGCGATCCTGGTCCCGACGCGATAGGCGCTGCGCATGTCGTGCGTAATGACGATGCTCGTCACGCCGAGCTTCTCGCGCATGCGGACCATGAGTTCGTCGATGACGGCGCTGGTCACCGGATCGAGCCCGGTGGTGGGTTCGTCATACAGGATGTACTTCGGGCGCAGGGCGATGGCCCTGGCGAGTCCGACGCGCTTGCGCATCCCTCCCGAGAGTTCTGCGGGAAAGCGATCCTGGATATTCGGAAGGTCGACGAGCTCGAGCACCTCGTGCACGCGTTCCTCGATCTCCGCGCCAGAGAGCTGTCCCTGCTTGCGCAGGCCCATGGCCACGTTCTCGCCGACGGAGAGGGAGTCGAAGAGGGCGGCGAACTGAAAGACGTAGCCGATGCGCGCCCGCAGTGCGTACAGCTCGTGGCGCGGAAGCTTGGGGACGTCGAGTTCATCGACGATCACCTGCCCTTCGTCGGGCTCGAGCAAGCCGACGATGTGCTTGATCGCGACCGACTTGCCGCTGCCGGAGTAGCCGATGATGACCATCGTCTCTCCCTCGTCGACGTCGAGGCTGAAGCCCTGCAGCACGCGCTTCGGGCCGAACGCCTTGTGGACGTTGCGTAAAGAGATCAAGAGAAGACGAGAAGACGAGAAGGCGAGGTCGCGTCCGCAGCAGGGGGGCGGGGCGACACCGCAATCAACCGCATGAATGTGACCGGCGAAAGGGGCGTGGATGTGCACGCCGGGCGTCGTCGCACGCGTGGGTGTGGTGGCTGACGGGGCGTCGCGGGGTGGGAACGGCGCACGGGCGAACCCTTGCAGGTTCGCCCGTGTGCAGGCGTCGACGCTTGCGCTGTCCGAACGTCGGGGTGTCCGAACGTCCGACGCCCGGGATCAGGCGGCGAAGCTGGAGAGCGCGCGTCCGACATCTCCCTCGCGCAGTCGCTTGAGGGCACGGTCTCGCAACTGCCGGACACGCTCGCGGGTCACGCCGAGCATGGAGCCGATCTCTTCGAGCGTGTGTTCGCGTCCACCTTCCAACCCGAAGTAGAGACGCAGGACCTTGGCGTCGCGCGGCGGGAGCGTGGAGAGGGCCAGCTCGATTTCGTCGGTGAGGAAGCGGTTCATCGCCTCTTCCTCGGTGTCGGGCATTTCGTCGGCGACGAAACGCTCGATGAGGGCGCGATCGCCTTCCGGGTCCATGGGTGCGTCGAGGCGGACGTCGCCCGTGTTGAGGGCGGCGAGCGACTGGACGACATCGACCGAGAGTCCGGTGAGCTGCGCCAGCTCCTCGGGGGTCGGCTCGCGACGGAGCTTCTGCCGGAGGATTTCCGACGCCTTGATGATGCGCGACAGGTCGGCCGTGCGGTTGAGCGGCACGCGCACGGTGCGCCCCTGACGGGCGAGTGACGACAGGATGGCCTGCCGGATCCACCACACGGCGTACGAAATGAACTTGACGCCCTGATCTGGATCGAACTTCCGGGCGGCGGTGAGCAGGCCGACGTTGCCCTCGCCGATCAGGTCGATGAGCGGGAGGCCGCGGTTCTGGTACTTCTTGGCCACGGAAATGACGAAGCGCAGGTTTCGCTTGACCAGTTCCTGGAGCGCGTCCTGATCGCCGGCCCGGATCTTCCGGGCGAGCTCGATTTCTTCCGCCGCCTTGAGTAGCGGGTAGGTGCTGACCTCGTACAGGTACTGGTCGAGGATGTCACGCTCCGGTTCGCTCGGCGCGATCCCCTGCGGGGTCGTCCGGCGACGGCGGCGCTTCACGTCTGTCATTGAAGAAAGTCCTCGTGGACTTGAAGTATGTACAACCATGGGCGGCGCAAACGGCGGCCGCGCGAAAACTCTCACCACATACACCACTTGCGTACCGCAGACAATTGGCTAACGCGGGAGTGGAAAAAGTCGCTGCAAAATACCAGTCGTGGGCCAATGCGCTAGAGTGGATTTCTTGACATCGGTTCTACTCCCGGATACACTATCGGGTTCCTGAACGCGGCGGTCTCCACCACGTCGCTAGCGGGGGCGTAGCTCAGTTGGGAGAGCGCTTGAATGGCATTCAAGAGGTCAGGGGTTCGATTCCCCTCGCCTCCATGGCCGAGAGAATTTCGGCCTGGATCGCGTGACGAGGTGCCGGCCGGGAGATTAGTTGCAGCTCACGAACGGATCGCGTCAGCAGGCAGGACGCAGTGATGCAAGTGTGCGGTTCGCGGGAATAGCTCAGTTGGTAGAGCACAACCTTGCCAAGGTTGGGGTCGCGGGTTCGAGTCCCGTTTCCCGCTTCTCAGCGTAGCGCGCGTCCGGTGGGGCAGCGTACCAGTTGGTGAACGGCACGAGCCTCGAGATTGTTGCCGGCGTGCGGCGTTGTACCGGGCGGTTAGCTCAGTTGGTTAGAGCGCCACGTTGACATCGTGGAGGTCACAAGTTCGAGTCTTGTACCGCCCATGCGCCCTCGGCCCTGCCGGGGGCTCATTTTTTTCTGGTGCTTCCTGTTCACGCGACGTGGCGCGCTCACCCGACGTGGCGCGCTCACTTGACGGCTCTACGGGGGGCGTCTACTTTCCGCGTTCTTCGCTCCGGGTGTTCACGCGGTCGTGGCGCGCTCGGCGCAGGATCTGCAGGTGTGGTAAGCGCTTATGGTGAGCGCCCTTAGCTCAATTGGATAGAGCATCTGACTACGGATCAGAAGGTTGGGAGTTCGACTCTCTCAGGGCGCATACGATTATCATGAGGCTGTTGTAGTTTCGGGGCGTAGCGTAGCCCGGTAGCGCGCCTGCTTCGGGAGCAGGAGGTCGCTGGTTCAAATCCAGTCGCCCCGACTTGGATTCTTGCACACCACAACGAAGCAGCGCCCGCCCTCTCATCAGGGGCGGGCGCTCCTTCGTTTCCGGCGACACCGGGTCGTGATTCCCCGTTCAGCTGTCGAGGACGCCGAGTGATCGCAGCACCGTCGCCCGAACCTGCTCGGGAGTGAACGGCATACTGATGCTCGCGAGGCCGCGGGTCTCCAGCGCCCGAACCGCCCCCCCGGCTCCCTCCCTGGCCACCACGATGATCTGGAGTCCTGCGAGCCGGCCGTCGGCCTTGATCTGCTCGACGAGCCGCGGCCCGCTCACCTCCGGCTGGGCGCCATCGATCATCGCGAGGTCGACGTCGTGGGCGGCGAGCACGGCGACGGCCTCGGTGCCGTCCGCGGCCTGGTAGACGTGCGACAGGGGGAGGCCGCTGAGTCGAAGCGTGCGAACCAGCATCGAGCGCATCACGGCGCTGTCGTTGACCACGAGGATGCTCAGTGACATGGGGCGTTCTCGCTGAAGGTCAGAGGGTGATCATCGATGCGTCGAGCCTGTTCCCGGGAACTGACGGGAGCGGGGCTGTGCGCTGGTAGGTGGCGGGTTGCACGTAGGCGAGTCCATGCCGCACGCCGCTCAGGCTCTCGGAATGGCCGAGCATGAGGTGTCCGCCGGCCGAGAGTTGGGCGGCGAACCGTGACACGAGCCGCTCCTGCGTTGGCTTGTCGAAGTAGATCATGACGTTGCGGCAGAAGATCACGTCGAACGGTCCCTGCTCGGGCCACTCGGCGATCAGGTTGAGCGGCGCGATGCGAACGAGGGCGCGGGTGGCGGGCGCGATGCGCACCGTGTCGCGAGCGTCGGGCACCGTATCGAAGTGTGCACGGCGCACGTCCGTCGGCATGTCGCCGAGTTCACGCACGAGGTACTCGGCGGCGTGCGCGCGTTGCAGCACACGCTGTGAGATGTCGGTGGCGAGGATCGAGACGCGCGACGCCGCCGGACCGAGGGTCTCGCGCACGACCATCGCGATCGAGTACGCCTCCTGCCCGGAGGAGCAACCGGCGCTCCAGATGCGAATCGGGGCGCCGGTGCGCGCGAGAGATGGCAGGACCGTCTGCTGCAACAAGCGGAAGTGATCCGGCTCGCGAAAGAACGCGGTCTTGTTGGTCGTGAGCACGTCGACCAACTCGGCGAGCTCGCGTCCGGTCGCGTCGCGGTCCACGATGTCGAGGTAGTCTTGTACGGTGGGCAGCGCGAGTGCCCGCAGTCGCTTCGCCAGACGCGCTCGCACCAGGTTTTCCTTCCCGGGGCGAAGCTGGATGCCGGCCGTCCCCGTGACCAGTTCGCTCACACGCCGAAACTGCGCCTCCGAGAGCGCGAGCGCCGGCAGCGCCGGGAGGTGCGCGGTGGTCGGTTCGATCATCGTACGGCGAGGACGCGCGTCATCGTGGTCGCCATGGTGTCACGCGACCGCTCGCGCCGTATCGACGCGCGCCCCCCCTGGGTCGCCGTCACGAGCGAACGAGCACAGGCCGTCGATGTCCAGTACCCGTCCCATGCCGCCGTCGGCGAGGAACGCCTCGCCCGCGACACCCGGCACGCTGCCGCTCCCGTGACCGTGCGGCCTGGTGATGACCTGTTGCTGACCGAGTGCATCATCGACCAGCAGCGCGACGCGCGTGGGCGCATCGCCGACCACGACGAGCAGCGGCTCTGCCGCGTCGGTATCGGCGGTGGCGATCCCAAAGACCTGATGCAGCCGCACAACCGGCAGCAGCTCCTCATGCCACCGCACCACCTCACCAGCATCGGGCGTGACGGACACGGCGGCGCGCGGTGGCCGGACGGCGAGGGGCCTGGCGAGCGACGGGACCAGGAACCGTTCCCCGCCAACTCGAACGAGCAGGCCCTCGGTCAAGGCCGCCGTGAGCGGGAGCTGCACGCGGAGCGTGGTCCCATGCCCTGCCTGCGAGAACACGGCAACGCGACCGCGCAGCGCCTCGATGTTGCGCTGCACGACGTCCATGCCGACCCCGCGGCCGGAGACATCGGTGATGCGATCGGCCGTCGAGAATCCCGGCCGGAAGATCAATGCGTGCACGTCCGAGTCGGACAAACCCTCGGCGGAGGTGATGTGCCCCAACTGGAGCGCCTTCCGCACGAGACGGTCCCGATCGAGCCCGCGCCCATCGTCGCGCAACTCCAGTACGACGCCGCCATCGGCGCGATATGCGCGAAGGTGGACCGTCCCGCACGTCGACTTGCCGGCGGCGTGTCGATCCGCGGGCAGTTCGATGCCGTGGTCCACGGCGTTCCGAACCATGTGGAGCAGCGGATCGCCGAGGCGCTCCGCCACCTGACGATCGATCTCGATCTGCTCGCCCTCGGCCACGAACTCAATGCGCTTGCCGCTACGCATGGCGAGGTCGCGCACGAGGCGATCGACTCGCTGGAACTGCGGCTGGAGCGGCACCATCCGCATCGCGATCGATAGGTGTTGCAGCTCCCGGACGAGCTTCCCGGTGCTGGCCACATGCCGCGGCAGCTCGCCTTGCGCGTCCTGCCGCACGAGGGGATGCTGCGCGACCATCGACTCCGCAACGACCAACTCCCCGACGAGCTCGATGAGGCGGTCGAGTGCGTCGGTGCGCACGCGGACCGTCGATGCTGAGGCGTCGTTGTGCCCATCTCGACGCGGGGGGCCACGCTCCGGGTAATTCGGCAGGACATCGGGTTGTGCCGCGACCGTCTCTCGAGCGGCCTTCGACTGAAGGATGGCATGGGCCATGGGCCGCATGGGCCGCATGGGCCGCATGGGCCGCATGGGCCGCATGGGCCGCACGCATGGGCAGAGTCGGCGACCTCTTCGCGGGGGGCGCCTGCGTCGCGCAGCGTGGCGAGCAGGTGACCATAGCCGTCGGGGAGCAGATCCGCATGACCGTCGATCGCACCCTGGATCGTGTCGAGCAGCGCACGCAGCATGTCCACGGATTGCAGCACCAGCTCGGCGGTCTCGCCCACGCAAAGAAGTTCCCGGTCGCGCACGCGGCTCAGGAGCGACTCGGCGTGATGGGCGAACTCCGTCAGGTAGTCGAGCGCGAGGAAGGCCGAGGTCCCCTTGAGCGTGTGGAGCGCGCGAAAGACGGCGTTGATCGTGTCGGCGTGGTCTGGTTCGCGCGCGAGCCCCTGCACGGCCAGGTCAGCCTGGTCCAGCAGCTCCCGGCTCTCGACGACAAAATCGAGCAGGAGTGCGCGGTCGGCGTCGGGCGGCAGGAGTGACGGCGCGCGGTCAGGACCGCCGGGCTCCGCTCGATGCCCCAGCGCGTCGCGCATGAAGGCGCGTATCGCGGCCGGATGCGTCGACTCGCCGACGATCGCCCGCAATAACGCGAGGATGTCGCGATGCTCCGCGTCGCTCTCCCCAGCGGCAAGATGGCGTGTGGCGAGGTCGTGGAGCGAGTACTGCGACACGAGGCGATTCGATAAAAGAGAAGAGGCGCGCGGTAGCGAACCAGCAGGAGGTCAGCTCGCAGTGGTCGCGACGATCGCGTCGGCCACGGCCTGTCGTTCGGCGCGATTCTGCGTCGACGCATTCGGATCGACCGCGACCGGGACGGCCGACGGCGGCGGTGCCGCGTGGGCCGGCACGCTGATGCCGAACACGGCGGGGTCGAAGACGCGGGCAAGGTGCGCCAGGCGCACTTCCATGTCGGTGAGGACGGCGGAGGCGTATGTCAGCTGCTGGCTGGTGATGTCCTGGAACTGCATGTGGCCCACGAGGGCGAACAGTTCATCTCGCAGGGCGGTCCGGATGGTGCGGCCGCGGTCACCGGGTTCGCCGGGCTCGCTGTGCTCACCGGCGATCGCGTCGAGGTCGTCGACCATCGCGCTGGCGCGTTCGAGCCCATTGAGGATGTCGGTCGCGGCGGTCTCGGTGGCGCTGGAGACAGCGAGCAGACGATCGTGCGGCTGCTGGACCTTCTCGACGGCGGCGCGCTCGAGCTGGTGGCGGCTTTGCCGCAGCGAGTGCAGGACGCCGACGACCTCGGTGTAGCCATGGACGAGCACGTCCGACAGCCCAGCGAAGCCGATCGCTTCGTCGGGTGGAGCCACGAGATCGATGCGCAGTTGCTGCTGCAGGGCGGGCGTCTCCTCGCCCCCGAGTTCTCCCATGTCGAGGATGGCGGAATCCACGAGGCGGAGTGTCGCTTCGGAGTCGTAGAGGAGTTCGCTGGGCTGGCGAGTGCTCATGGTCAGGCCGCCGCCACCGCGCCGCTGATTACCGCGTCGATCTTTTCCTTCAAGACCTGCGGGGTAAACGGCTTCACGATGTAGTTGTTCACGCCGGCCTGGATGGCGGTCATGATGTCTTCCTTGACGCTGCGCGTGCTGACCATCAGGATCGGGATGGCCTTCCATTCGGGGTGCGCGCGCAGGACGCGCGTGAGTTCGAGCCCGGACATGTTGGGCATGTTCCAGTCGGTGATGATGAACTGGACGGATGCGTCCAGCTTCTCAACGGCCTCGCGCCCGTCACTCGCCTCGACGCATTCGCCGTAGCCAATGCGCTGGAGCGAGTTGACGAGGATCCGGCGCATGGTGGCCGAATCATCGACGACGAGGATCTTCATGGTCCGGCTCTCCAGCGTGCAAATGGACTAGGCGTCGCCGCGGTCAATGATGCGACGGGCGACCTCGCCCACCACCGCATCGGCGTTGTAGGCTCCAGTCAGGACACGCCGGCGCACTTCGGCCAGGCGCTCGCGAGTACCGGACGCGGTGGGCTCGAGATGCGACGCCTTGGCGCGGCCGGCGTCGGAGATTTCGACGCGGTCGAGCTTTTCTACCTGTGCGGGGGTGCGCGCACCGTCGCGTTCCCGCGGTCCGACCGGTTGGGTCGTGATCTCGCGGGGCCGGTCCGGTCGCAGGGGTCCCCCCTGGCCGCCATGAATCTTCATCGACATCCTCCTTGCCCTGCAAAAGTATCGACACGGTCGCGGGGGAACTTAATGCCGCGCCGTTCGGCCGAGCGCTCACAACCGTTCATCGACCGTCGGTTCTGGCTCGTCGAGGAGGAGCGGTCGCGCCTCCCGCTTGCGTCGTAGCAACTCGTGGACCACGCCGCTTCCAAGGACGGGAGCGATGCCCGCCGACCGGTCGTGGGCGGGGCTCACCCGATGCAACTCCGCGATCGCGGCGGAGATCAGCTCCCGCACTTCCGACGACGGCCCTCCCTCCTCGAGCGCTTCGCCCGCCGGCGCTTCGGCGCCGTCGGTGAGGTGCGACTGGAGCGCGCCGAGGACCTCGGCCAGCAAGGCCGCGTCGCGCGGCGACGGGTCGAATGGGGATTCCCAGCGCGGCGTCATGTCGGAGCGTCCGGGGCGCCCTAGCGCGTGAAGTCGAGCTGCGACGCCTCGTCGCGCTCGGCGACGGCAGCGTACGCGGACTGTGCCGCCGAGTCGTGCCCGAGGCGGCCGATCGATTCACCGATGGCCGTGCGCGCCGATTGCGCGTGCGCGGCGAGCAGGGCGTTGCGCTGCCCGGCGAGCATCGCCGCCAGTTGCAATGGGCGCATGGCCGCGTCGAAGGCCGCCACGGCGTCCGGTCGACTCAGCGCCTGGCGCTGCTCATCCAGGGCGGCGACGAGCGGCGCCATCTGGCGGGTGACCGCGTCGCGCGCATCGAGGGCGGACGCGAGGGCGTCCGAGTCGCCGCTGCTGCAGGCGTGACGGGCGTCATCGGACAGCGCGGTGAATCGCCCGAGATGTGCCTCGAGCTCGGCCACGCATCGCGCGACGGTGGTGTTCATGACGCGGCGACGACTTGTCCGACGGCCGACGTCGTGGTCGCGACCTGCGCGAAGGCCTCGTGCAGCTCCCCGGCGAGGGCAATGATGGCGTCGAGCTTCGGGACGTTTGGCTTGACGCCAAGGGTCGCCAGCTCGCCGAGCATGAACGAGTAGATGCTCGCGAGCCGCGCGGCCAGTTCGCCGCCCTTCTGGTGGTCCAGCGTGACGAGCAATTCGGTGAGGGCCGCACGGGCCCGTTCGAGCGAGTCGGACCGTGGGCCGCCGTCGGCATCGGCCGTCTGCAGGCGTGCCCGCCGCAGGTTGACCTGGAGGTGCTCGAACACGATAACGACGAGTTGCGCTGGTGAAGCGGAGAGGACCTCCGCTTCACGATACCGCGCGGCCTGCTTGGCAATTGCGCCGTACGACATGCTACCTCACGACGGGAGTGAGAGCGAGAGTCGCAGGCTACTGGTTCGACGACTGGAGCGCGTTGATGTAGCCCGTGATCGCCGAGCCCTGCGACTGAATGCGGCTGATCGCCCGCTCCATCTCCGTGAACTGCCTGACTAGCGCGACACGGCGGCGTTCGATCTGCTGTGTCAGAGTATCGGCACGGGTCTTCAGGTCGGTGATCGATTTTTCGATCCGCTGCTGCTGCTCGAAGATCGTCCCGTCTGGGCGGGCGAAGACATCCGAGGCGTTGTACAGCATGCCCCCGACGCCCAGCGAGAAGGTGATGTCGCCGATGGCCCCCGTGGCGCTCCCCGTGTAGGTCACCGCGAGTCCATCGAGCGGGTTGCCGACGATGGGCGGCAGGGCGGTGAGTACCTGGCCGCTTCCCGTGGCGGTGACGCCACCGATCGTACCCGCGACGTCGGTGCCGGCGAAGGTCCCGGCGGCGATTCCGAGCTGCGCGGAGCCATCGGTTCCCCCCGCGGTGTAGGCCACGGTGAAGGTCGAGGCCGAGCCGTAGCGCGAGCCGGTGATCACCAGCTCATTGCCATTCTTCGTCGCGGTGAGCGCCATCTTCGACGTCGCGAACATCGCGTTGAGCTTGCCGACGATCGTGTCGGTGGAGTCTCCATTGGCGAGCGAAATGCTCCCGGTGGCGCCACTGATCGCGTCGGTGATGTCGAGCGTGTCGGGGGTGCCGTCGTCGGCGTACACGCCGGAAAAGCCTGTCCCGGTGGTAGTTGGCGTGGTGGCAGCGGCGGTGATATCGACCGCATAGGTACCCGGCACCGTCTTGCCCGTCGAAGTCCAATACGACAGCTGCGAGTTGGCGCTGGTCCCGGTCGTGGTGAAGAGCGAGACGACGTCGGCGAAGTTCGAGGCGAGCGATGCCTTGAAGAGCGACTCATCGAGCTTGAGCGATCCGTCGGTCTGCAACGCGAGCCCGACCGCACCTGGCCGATTGAGCGACCCCGTGATCCCGCCAACGTTGGACAGCAGCTGGGACGTGAGCGACGCGATCGAGGTGCGCAGGGTGGGGTTGCCCTTGAGCGGCTTGCCCTCCGCTTGCTGCTCGGCGCGGAACTTCACCAGCGCGTTATACGCGTCGGCGACGGCCTTGACCTTGGTGGAGAGGGCGTCGGCGTCTCGATTCACGTTGAGCGTGACCGTCGTCCCGACCTCGGCCTGCAGGAGGTTGAGCGTGACGCCATTGAGCGCGTCGGAGATGGTATTCCCGGACCGCTGCACCACGACACCATCGACGCGCACGAGCGAATCGCTGCCGGCGACGACCTCGCGCTGGCGCCCCACGGTGTCGACCAGCTGGCGCCCGAGCGAGACCACGGAGCCGTCGGCCACGCGGGTGGCGGTGAGCGACAGTGAGAGCTGCGAGTCGCCAGCCGCGTTGTCGTTGAGCACGATCTTGCCGCCGCTGATGGACGCGGTGGCAGTGCGCGAGCCGGCGCCGAAGCCAGAAGTGGCGTCGTTGATCTTGTTCACCAGCGACTGCATCGTGTCGCCGGCACCAATCGCGAAGCTGAGCGCCACGGTACTTCCGTCGCCGCGCTTGCCCTGGATGTTGAACGTGTCGCCGGCGGTGAGCGCGAGCGCATTGCCGGCCACCTGCAGGTCGGAGAGGAGCGTTCCCGCCCCCGCCGCACCACCTAACGAGTCCGTGAAGGCGTTCTCGCTCTGGACCACCTGCGACACCCCGCCCCGCCCGCCCTTCACCAGGCCGAGCACCTCGAGGGTGCGCTGCCCGTCTACCGTCGACGCGCCGACCGTATCGCTGGTGACCAGGCGGTACCCGGTCTTGCCGCCGGACGTCTCGGAGGTCACGGTCGCGTTGCCGCCGGCCGCGGCGATCCTGGCGGCGATGGACGAGAGCGAATCGACGGTGAGGTCGACGGAGATGATCCGTCCGCCCACCTCGATGGTGCTCGGCTGCGGCATGCTCACGCCAAGCATCATGGCGATGGCGGCCGTGGCCGAGGACACCTTCTGGGTCTGGACGCCGCCATCGCTGGCGAGGTTCAGCGTCTTGCTGCCGTCGGTGATCCCGATGGACTGCAGGATGCCGCTGGCGTCGTCGATCAGTTCGATGCCCCCGGCCCCGGTCTGGTCGGCGGACAGCACGAGGCGATGCTGGGTGGATCCGGTGGTCAGCACCGACGCGGTCACCCCTGACGCCGATGATCCGGAATTGAGGGCGTTGATCTTGTCGCGAATGTTGTTCAGCGTGTCGGTGGCGAGCACCGTCACCTTCTGCCCATTGACCCCAAACTCTCCGGAGTATCCCAGCGCCGACGACGCACTGCTCACCACGGCACCGCTCAGCTTGTTGGCGCGGGCCACGTCGAGCACCTCGACCGCGTACGTGCCCGGGGTCGCCCCGCCCGAGGCCGAGGCGTTCACGAGCGCCCGACCGCTGGAGACGCTCGTCCCGCCCGTGACGGTGAAGGCCCCGAACGCGCTGCTGTCGCGCAGCGCACTGGACGCGTCACGAAACTTGACGGCGAGCGACTGATACGTGGACCAGGCCGTCGTCTGGTTCTGTGCGAACGTGGTCCGAGCGGTGACCGGGTCGAGCTTGCGCTGCTTGTCGATGGCGACCAGCTGGTCGACGAGGTCGCGCCACTGCACGCCGCTGGCCAGCCCGCTGAAACTGCCGATTGGGTCTGACATGGGATCCCTGCCTTGTGGGACGAAGACCCGGGACCGGCGTAGTTGCCGACCCCGGGTGCAAACGTCGCCTGCCTAAGGGGTTTAGCCGCGCAGCAGGGTGAGGATGCTCTGGCCCGCCGAGTTGGCCTGGGCCAGCATCGCGGTACCGGCCTGCGAGAGCACCTGGTTCTTCGTGAAGGTGGTCATTTCGGCTGCCATGTCGAGGTCACGAATGGTCGACTCGGCGGCGCTGAAGTTCTGGATCGTGGTGCGGACGTTCTCCGTGGCGACATCGAAGCGCGACTGCAGCGAACCGATGGTGCCGAGGGCGGTGTTGACGGTGCCGATCGCGACGTCGATCTGGGCCATGGCCGTCTGGGCATTGGCCAGCGTCGTCGGGTCGGTGGTGACGGAGAGGGTGTTGGCCCGCAGGTCGAGCTGAGCGCCGGAGACGGTGATCTGGTCGTTGCCGGTGTACTGCCCCGAGGACGAGACGAGGAACGTACCGGTGCTGGCGCCGATGCTGATGTTGCCGGCCAGCGAGGACGCGGTCACGGCCTGGCTGGTGTCGATCGTCACGCCGAGCGAGGTGAAGCTGAGCGACTGCTTGGTGCTGGCGGTGACGCCGAGCGTCTGCGTGGTGGAGCCGTTGGTGAGCGTGGCGATGCTCGAGCCGGACGACAGCGTGAGCGCACCGGTCCCCGCACCCGTGAGGCGGATGTTGTACGCGCCCGTCGCGGCGCCGAGCGCAGTCGACGCACTGTCGATCGTGGCGCCGAAGGCACCGTTGAGCAGCGTGTTCCCCTGGAACTTGACCGTCGCGACCGTACGGTCGATTTCGGAGCGCAGCGCCTGGTACTCGCTGGTGATGCGCGAACGGCCGGACGAGTCCACGTTGTCCGACGCCGCCTGCGACGCCAGTTCCTTCATCCGCTCGAGCATCTTCTGGATCGTGCTGGCCGCGCCTTCGGCGATGTTCAGCGACGAGTTGGCCTGCTCCGAGTTACGAGCGGCCTGGCTCAGCGAACGGATGTCAGCGCGCAGTACGTTGGCGATGCCCAGTCCGGCGGCGTCATCGCCCGCACGGGTGATGCGGAACCCGCTGGACAGCTTCGCCATCGAGGCCGACACCTGCTCGTTGACGCGCATGAGGTTGCCCTGAGCGCGCAGCGCGCCGACGTTCGTGTTGATACGCATGGTCCTGCTCCTTGGTCATTGAAGTAGGGGAATCCGTTCCCCTCCGGGGTCTCGGCGGTGTGCCGTCCCTCCAAGAAGTCGTATCGGAGGAATGGGGCGCGAACTTTAGCAAAGGGCGAAAAAAAGCTGACGGGGGACGGGAGACGGGGGACGGGCGTGCGAGCGGCCGGGGGCCGCTCGCGGGGCGGAAGGCACGTGGTGAAGCCAGCGCGCCCGCGCGCTGGCACTCCCGTCCCCCGTCCCCCGTCCCCCGTCCGCGGTTGTCACGCCGCCGCCAGCGCCGGCGCCTCCGGATGGCGAAAGAGCACATTGAACACGTAGTTCGTCTCGGGCGACTCGTCGGGCTGGAGGCGCTGGATGAACGACTGGCCGGGCTGGAAGAGATAGGTCTCGTAGCCGAGCTCCGTCATGAACTCACGCACATGGCGCTCGCTGGCCCCCATGGACTCGAGGCCGAAGCGATTGATCTCGGCGACGATGAAGGGAATGCGCGTGCGGCGCAGCAGCTCGCGCGCGCCCACGAGGATCGCGAACTCGGCGCCCTCGGCATCGATCTTGATGGCCTTGAGGGTGCGCATGTCGCGCTGTTCGAAGATGTGATCGAGCGAGGTGACGAAGACCTTGCGCGCGACGGGGGCCTGCCGGGTGCGCTCGTTGAACGGGTGACGCCCCACTTCCCACAGCGCGTGCCCACCGTCGTTGTCGGCGTTGACGAAGAAGTCGGCGGTGCCGGGCGATGCCCCAACCGCCATGTGCAGCGGCCGGACGTTCGTCGCCGCGTTGATTTCAATGTGCTCGAGCAGGTGCGCGTAGTTGCTCAGTTCCGGCTCGAAACAGTAGACGGCCCCGGCGGGGCCAACGAGCGTCGAGGCCAGCATGGTGAAGTAGCCGACGTGTGCGCCGATATCGATGAACGTGTCGCCGGGCTGCAGGATCGACCCGATGAAGTTCGACGTCTCCGACTCGTACAACTGCCCTGCCGTGAGGTCGTTGAGCATGAAGCGCTGGCTCATCTGGTCCGGATCGAGCACGAGGCGCAGCTGACGGGGACCGGCGGCGCTGGCGAGGTTGATGCTGATTTCCTGGCGCATGGGATCTGGGACGGGGGACGGGGGACGGGGGACGGGAGGAGGGATCAATCGAGGGGGGCGAGGGCGTCGAGCAGGTGGCGGACTTGGGTGTGCCAGGTCATTGCTGCCATGGCTGCGGCGCCGCGCATGGCAACGGGCGTGCGGTTGGCGCGGGCGGTGTAGGACGCCTCCAGTGTTTCGACGATCTCTTCGACGTCGCTCTCGCCCCAGCCCTCGGTTCCGCGATAAAAGCGTGTGGGAGGACGGACGGCGCGCTGGCGCGTGAGCGCGAGGGTGCCGCCGGTGGCGACAAGGTCGAGGTGGCCGGAGTTGGCCGAGACGATCGTGGGGACGCCGGCGGCCATGCATTCCATGGCCACGAGGTTGGTGCCCCCCTCACAGCGATTGGGGAACAGGGCTACATCGGCCTCGCGCACGACCTGCCCCATCAGGGCGTTCGGAGTGCGGCCGACATCGAGGACGGCGTCGGCCGGGATTCCATTGGCCACCAGCCACGCGGTGACATCGAGACGGCCCGCCGTCACGCTCGGCGTACCCCGCACGTGGCCGCCGAGGTCGAGGTCGGCGATAAGCTGCGGCCAGTTGTTGTGCCAGGCCGTCAGGAGCAACGCGTCCGGATGACGCAGGCGGAACGAGCGAAACGCGGCGACAACCAGGTCTTGTCCCTTGCGGTACTCCAGCTTCCCGCCGGAGAAGACCACGAACCGGTCGCCCAGCTGTCCGCTGCAGGGAGCCGGGTGGAAGATCGTGGGATCCACGCCCTGCAATACGGTCGTGACCTGGGAGAGTCCGACCGCACGCAAGACCTCGGCGTTCCAGTGCGAGCCAGCGACGATGAGGTCGAGCGAGCGCGCGCGCTGCAGCGCGTCGGCGTCGAAGGCCGTATCCTCGAAGAAGATGACACCCGCGTTGCGCCTGGCCTCGATGCGGTCCCACAGCGCGCTGTGCCCGAAGTTGTTGCCGAGCGCTCGCAGCATGATCCCCTCGAAGGGCATCGGCGTCGAGCGGCCGCCCATGGTCGCCCCCCGAGCCGCACCCTCTCGAAGCGCGCGGGCCAGGCGGAACCGCGCGACGGGAGAGAGATCCGAGGCGTCGGCGGCGAAGATGGCTGGTCGCGCTGCACCGATGCGCTCCAGCTCGAGCGCCAGATTGGTTCCGTAGACCCCCCAACCGGAGTCGGCGCGCAGCTCCCAGTCGATGCCGACTTCCGCCGTCGACGCGGCGGGGACAGTCGGCTTCGGCACGCTCGCATCCTGGGTCGATGCGACGCTGCGCGGCGGGAGTGCGGCCCCCACGCTCACGAGGGGCGTGATAACGATGGACACTTCCTGTCGCGCCGGACGCGTGGACGCCACGTCGAGCGCTGGCACGGCGGCGCCGGCCTGTGCCGCCTGTGCCGCCTGTGCCGCCTGTGCCTCCATCGCATCCAGCGTCTCGGCGGCTACCGTGATCAGGGGCTGCACCGTGTCCGGTTGCTCGATCGCGTCGAGCGATGGCTCACCGTCGACGAGCGTCAGCGCGGCCGTGACGTAGCCTAACGACTCCAGGAACGTCAGGGCGCCGGCCGCCGCTACGGGGGATTGTCGTGCCCAGGCGATGACCGCGGGTCGACGCGTCGGCTCCAGGCGCCCGACGGCGTCGGCGATTACATCGGCCGACACGCGGTCGCCCACGCGCACAACCAGGCGCCCTGCCCCGTCCTTCGTCGGGCGGCGCAGGGCATCGCGGGGGTCCTCGGCGCGAGCCACCGTGACGAGCGGCGCGCGGCGTTCCACCATCCGGGCTATGCGTTCGGCGCTCCGCTCGTCCGAATCGACCAACACAATGGCGCTCGGGGGAGTGGGCGAGGTCGCGACGGAAAGCGTCGTGAGCCCGAGTCCCGGATCGATGTCGACGAAGTCGTCGGCCGTGGTCAGGAATTCGTCAAGAAAGCCGCGCACAGCGAGATCGTGGCCGCCTCCGACCAGCTCTTCCTCGTACTCGGCGAAGAGTTGCGGATTCGCCAGCGCACCGAGCGTGGTCCACAGGTCGAAACGCGCGCGCCCGTCGGGAACGCGAGTCGCGGACGCGAGCGTCACGACGGTGTCGTCGACCGGGGCCACCGCCACGTCGGGTTGCGTGCCGAACGACTCGACCTGGGTCGGCGCGCACGACGAGCCACCTTCCTTCGGCGCGACGCGCTGGCGCAGCGCCGACTCTACCTCGGCAAAGACGCTCTTCCAGTCCCGCGGTGACGGCTGGCGGAAGATCCGCATCGTCGGGTACCACGGCGAGTCGCTGCGCTCGAGCATCCACCGGAAATCGGGGACGTGCGGGAGCAGCAGCCACGTCTCCTTGCCGAGGGCGCCGGCGAGATGCGCGACCGACGTGTCGACGGTGAGGACCAGGTCGAGCGCCTCGATCGCGGCCGCGGTGTCGCGGAAGTCCTCGAGGTGCGGCGCGAGGTTCACGACGCCGGGAATGGGGTCCTTGGCGAGGGCCGCCTCGACCGCATCGCCCTTCTGCAAGGAGAAGAAGCGCGTCCCGTTCACCTGCACCAACCGTCGGAACGCATCGAGCGGCGCCGAGCGGAGGTAGTCGCGGGCATGCAGTGGGTTGCCGGCCCAGACGAATCCGACCGTCAGCGTTCCACTCGGCGCGCTCACGAGCGCGCGCACGGTGCGTGGCTCCACCGGGATGTACGGCACGGTGGCGGGGACGGACTCCAGTGTCGTCCCGAGCAGGGCGGGAAGGCTCATCAGGTTGGCGTGCACGTCGTATCGCGGCAGCGCGACCCCGCGAGCGACGACGCCATCGACGCCGCGGACACCGCTGAGCATCGGGACGATGGGATACGGGCATTCCAGGTAGACGCGACCGGCGCCGCGCTCCTTCAGCAGGGCGGCGTATCGCACGAACTGGATGGCATCGCCCACACCCTGTTCACTGTGCAGGAGGATGTCGCGACCATCGAGGGGGTCGCCGGTCCACTCCGCGCCCACGTAGTCGCCGTGATCGAAGACCACGGACTGCAGGCGCTTGCGCCATTCAAACTGCGGCCAGCCGCGGGCAAAGTCGCCGTGCAGCAGCCACAGGAGCGCGACGTTCCAGTTGGCGTTGCTGTTGCCGGGATCGAGGGCGAGGGCCCTGTCGTACAGGGCGAGCGAGGCGTCGTATCGTCCCGCCTCCATCTCACCGTTGGCCAACAGGTTGCAGGCCTCCGCGCACCCCGGGTCGAGTTCGAGCGCGTGCAAGGCCAGCTCGCGCATGCGATCGAAGTCACCCTTCGCCTCGAAGATGGCGGCATAATTGCCCCAGAGCCGCGCGTTCGCCGGGTCGATCTCGGTCGCCTTCGTTAGCACGGCCTGCGCCTCGTCCAGCTCCTTGGCCTCCTTCAGGATGATCCCGAGATTGCTGAGGGCGTTGACGTGCGACGGAGCCAGCGCGAGGGCGCGGCGCAGAGAAACCATGGCGTCAGCGGGACGCTGCAGTCCGCGCAGCGCGAGCCCGCGGTTGGACCAGGCGTCCGCATCGAACGGATTGAGTGCGAGCCCCCGATCGAAGGCGGTCTCCGCCTCGGCGAACCGAAACAGCTCGACGTAGGCGTTGCCGAGGTTGTTGAACCATCCTGCATGGGTGGCATCGAGGGCGACGGCGCGCTGGAACGCGGTGAGCGCGCTCTTGTGGTCGCCGCGCTCGGTCCAGATGATGCCGATGTTGTTGTGTGCCTCGCCGTAGTCGGGCTGGAGACCAACCGCATGCTGCAGCAGGGTCAGCGCGCGCGCCTGGTCGCCGACCTGCGCCAGGATGGATGCGAGGTTGTTCGCCGCCTCGGCGTGGTCTGGTTCGCGTCGCAGCACCTGCTCATACGCCGCGCGTGCCGCCGCTGTGTCGCCGGCAAGGTGACGCGTCACGGCCTCGGAGAAGAGCGCCTGAGCGGTGACGTCGGCTGGAACAGAGACGGCGGCCATGTATGCGACGGTGCAGGTGGCGGGAAAACGACCGGAGGCGCCCGGTGACCGGGCGCACGAATCCGCCACACGCATTTGCACCGACCGTGCCGTGAGGCAAGTCGGTGCAAGGCTTACAGTTGTGGATTTTCCTCTTCGGCCGATCCACCATCCATTCCGGCAGATCGCGCCGGGTGACGGCAGGAAGTGCCGTCGCGCGGGCTACAGTGCGCCGACGACGTCGGACTCGGCGGGCGGCTGCTCGAGATAGAACGGCTCGCGAATCCCGTAGCCGTCGTCGGGGCGTATGGACTGATGCGCCGTGTGCTCGCGCACGTTGATGAGGAGCGGTGCGTGCAGGTTGGCCGTGCACGGGTCGCCGGCGCCGGCGGGCATGGTCACGATCGCCAGTACCAATAAATGCTGCGGATCATTTGACCCGAGTCGCGCGAGGTCTGCGTCGTCGAGGTCGATGTGGTACTCGGGGAACCAGACAAACGGGTCGGCGAGGAGAAACGAGAGCGTGCTGTAGTCGGTCGACTGCAGCCAGAAGAACCCGTCGCGCGCCGCCGGGAGCAGGACAAAGGCGCGACACTCCGGAAAGCCGTACAGGCCTCCGGGAAATCGCACGATGTCGTGGGCGGGGATCTCGAGCGCTCCGAGGAGGTCGGACGAGATGGTGAGGCGATCGTCGAGTGTTGCCGCGACCGGTGTGCTCATCGCAGGTAGTCTGCCAGGTTGAGGCTCATCACACGCGAAGTGGCGAGCATGGCCGCCTGGTAGGCGGTCTGCCGCCCCACGAGTTCGGTCACGGCCTGCTCGATGTCGACATCCTGGAGCTGCGACTTGAAGGCGCGCAGCGAGGTGTCGAGCGCATCCAGGTTCGAGGTCGCCACGTCGAGCTGCTGTGTGGCGGCCCCGGTCTCGCCGATCAGGACCTGCACCGAAGCGTGGGCGCTGTCGAGCGCGGTGAGCGACGTGATGATGGCCGGCTGGTCGTTCGCGCCCAAGGCGATCGAGAGTGACTCGAGCGCGGCCATCACCCCGGAGTTGAGGAAGGCCTCGGTTCCGTTGTGATTGGTCCTGACGCTGAGGGCAGAAGAGATCTCGGCGCGACGCGTCCCGGTCGGCGGCGCCGACGAGAACGGCGCCGTCGTGCCACTGAAGGGGGCGACATTCGACTGGTCGCCACCGAACAGGAACTCTCCCTCGTGCGAGGTATTGCCCAGCTGCACGACCGCCGAGAGGAGCTGGTCGACCTCTGCCTTCGTCGTCAGGCGCGACTGGGCGTCGGCAGTTGCCGACCCCTGTCCGATCCCGAGTTCCTTGGCGCGCTCCAACATCTGGGACACCGACCCCATGATCGACTCCTCCCGATCGAGGCGGGCCCGGGCCGAATTGATGTTGCGCTTGTACTGGTCGATCGCGCGCAGGCTCGAGCCCGAGGCCATGATCGAGCTCGACGCCGAGGGATCGTCCGAGGGACGTTCGACCCGTACGCCGGAGGTGGCCCGGTTCTGCGCGTCATTGACCTGTCGGAGCGATCGCTGCAGGCTCGCGAGCGAGTTCCGGCTGACCATGTTGTTCGTGATCCGCATAACAGCTGGGGCGGCGGGAATGTCCGAGCGGAAGAAGTTGCCGATCGCGCGTCCTGCGCGTCATGAGGTCAGTATCGACCACGTGGTTCAATTGCTTAACCGCCCTCCCTCGAACGAAGCCCTTGTCGCGCATGGCGAACATACTGTATGTGGACGACGAACCGTCGGTCGGACTGATCCTCGAGGACACGCTCTCCCGCGCCGGCCATCGGCCGTTGGGAGCGCGGAACGTCGTCGAGGCGCTGCAGGTGCTGGCGCGAGAGAGTATCGACCTGATCATCTCCGACTATCGCATGCCGGGCCTGACGGGGCTGGAGTTTCTCTCGCTCCTGCAGCGCGAGGGATACGACATTCCGCTGATCATGCTGACGGGGTACGCGAGCATCGAGCATGCCGTGACGGCGATCAAGGCGGGGGCGATCGACTACATCACCAAGCCGGTGCGAACGCAGCAGCTGGAACTGGCGGTGGAGCAGGCGCTGGAGTACGTGCGGCTGCGCCGCGAGAACGAGACACTGCGGCGCGAAGTCATGGAGTTCCGCAACGAGCGCCAGATCATTGGCGAGAGCCTGCAGCTGCGCCGCATCCAGCAGACGGTGGCGATGGTCGCACCAACGCGCGCCACGGTACTGCTGGAGGGAGAGAGCGGGACGGGGAAGGAGCTCTTTGCCCGGGCGATTCACGACCAGAGCGACCGGCGGGACAAGCCGTTCATCAAGCTGAACTGCGCCGCGCTCCCCGAGGGGCTGATCGAGAGCGCCCTGTTCGGGCACGAGCGCGGCGCGTTCACCGGGGCGATCAAGCGGGTGGAAGGGGCGTTCGAGCGGGCGCACGGCGGGACGCTCCTGCTGGACGAAATCTCCGAGATGCGACTGGAGCTGCAGGCCAAGCTGCTGCGCGTGCTGCAGGAGCAGCAGTTCGAGCGGGTGGGAGGGACGCATCCCATCCGCGTGGACGTGCGGGTGGTGGCCACGACCAACCGGAACCTCGCGGAGTATGCGGCCGCAGGGCACTTCCGGCAGGACCTGTTCTATCGATTGAGCGTCGTTCCGATCTGCATCCCTCCGCTGCGCGAACGGCCGGATGACATCCCCATGCTGGCGTATCGCTTTGCCATGCGCACCGGGAGCGAGGTCGGGAAGGAGATCACGGGCATCGCCCCCGACGCGCTGTCGATGCTGCAGGAGTACCCGTGGCCTGGCAACGTGCGCGAACTGCAGCACGCCGTGGAACGCGCGGTCATTCTGTCGCACGACGCCGAGCTCCCCGCGCACCTGTTCGATCACCAGCGCATGGCGACCGTAGGGCAGCATCCATTGGTCCGGCAGGCGATGCAGCGCGGCGGCACTCCCGATCACGGGGTGGCCGTGGCGCCGGCCACGCCGGCCAACGGGATCATCCTGCACACGCTCAACGTCGAGGAGGCGGAGAAGGCGCTGATCCAGCGGGCCCTGGAGTTGACGCGCGGCAACCGTACCAGGACGGCGGACCTGCTCGGCATCAGCGTACGCACGCTGCGCAACAAGTTGAACGGCCCGCAGCGCGCGGTGGTCGCCGACGACTGAGTCGGGGCCGAGGCTGGCAAGAGTGGCCGCGCGGAAGCGGCAAACTCTTCCGTCGAGGCAAAAGCTGCGTGGGCTCGCCCCCGCTTTCCGACGACGATCCTGAGGCGACGATCGCCGAGCAGACACTCCGTAACATGCTGTTCTCGCAAGCACTTAGGGGCGCCCCGCCTAACGGGGCGCCCTTTGCACAGGCCCTCGTTCGCATGTGGTCCGGGCATTGCCTTGGCAAGGAGCGCGGTCGTGTGACCGTGAGAGTTTGACCTCAGGGAGGCGTGCATGCTCTTCGGGTTCTTTGGCAGGGTTTCGTCGGCGCCACAAATGCGCGATGCGCTCGACGCGAGCAGTCAGCGCGTCAAGGGAATCGCGCAGCGTGTGTCCGGGGCAACGCTGCAGGAGCAGAGTGGCTTCGCCCTCCCCGACGGAACGACGGCGCCTGGCGAGGCCGTCAACCTCGAGGCAGAGATGACGGCACTGGCCGACGAACAACTGCGGTACGAGGCGACGGCGAAGCTGCTGGAGAAGACGTACGCGAGGATGCGCCTGTCCGTGCGAGAGCGCTGATGGCCATTCCCTCGCTCAAGATGCTGCCGCTCCTGACGAACAACATGGAGCGCGCCCCGCGTCCGCCGATCTTCCGCCCGATGGACATTGCGTCGAGCGGCATGTCGCTGCAGCGCCTGCGGATGGAGACGGTGGCGACGAACATCGCCAACGCCGAGACGACGCGCACCGACGCGGGCGGTCCGTATCGCCGGCGTGTCGTGGTGGGCGAGCAGGCGGTCCGCGAAGGGGCGGCCCCGTCGTATCCGCCGCTGCCGTTGTCGGGGCAGCAGCCCGGGGTGTCGCCGCAGGATCCCACCGACGCGTTAGGCGGCGTGCGGGCGCTGGCGATCGAGGAGGACCCGACCGAGGGACCGATGGTCTACGACCCCGGGCATCCCGACGCCGACAAGGCCGGCTACGTGCGCTATCCCAACGTGCAGGTCACGACCGAACTGGTGGACCTGATGGAGGCGCGCCGTGTGTACGAGGCGAACGCCACCGTCTTTCAGGCCGCGAAGCAGTTGCTGCGACGCGCGCTCGATATCTGACCACGACCGGACGGGGGACGGGGGACGGGGGACGGGAGTCATGACGCTTACACCTACGAGTTTATGAGCATTCATGGGATTCGATCGCCATATGGCGCGCCGGTTCGACCGAACGCGGTGCCGGTTCGGCCCGAGCAGTCGGGGGGCGCGCAGCGTGCCGGTGTGCCGGCGCCTGCTGCGGCGCCCGTCCCGTCGCGCCCCGCAAGTGCGGGGGCCGTGGGCGGCGTTCCGGTCCAGCCGCCGCAGGGGACCGATCCCGAACTGTGGGGCGTGCTGACGCAGGATGAGCGGGCCTACTTCGCGAAGTTAGGCGCCATGGGTCCGTTGACCTACGGCCGCGTCCTCTCGGGTCAGATGCCGACCAGCGCCCCGATGGCGCGCGGCGGCCGACTCGACGTGAAGGCCTGAGCATGAGCGATCCCATCGGCGCCATCTCGTCGCGACTCGGCGCGCTGCAGGGCGGCGGCCTCACCGGCGGCCTCGCGGGCGGCCTCACGGGCGACCTCAAAGGCGCACTCTCTGGCGGCGTTGGCGGCACCGACGGCGCCAAGCGCTACACGTTCGACATCGGCAAGGGCGACGGCACGGCGGGCACCGGCGGCCCGTCGTTTGGCGACACGCTCACCAAGGCCATCAACCAGGTGTCGGAGGCGCAGGATACCTCCAGCGACCTGGTACAGCGCTTCATGCGCGGGGACCCGGTCGAGCTGCACCAGGTGATGGCCGCGAGTGAAGAGGCAGGCATCGCACTCGAAGTCATGATCGAGCTACGCAACAAGGTGACCGAGGCGTATCGGACACTCATCAACATGCAGAGTTAGGAGTAGCGCGACCGCATGCCCGACGGACTGCGTGACCTGATCGAACGACTCGGCGGCTGGCGTCGCATCACGACGCTGGGCGTCGGGGTGGGTGCGATTGCCCTCATCATCGGTGTGTCGCAGTGGGCGACCGCGCCGACCTACGTCCCGATGTTCAGCGCCATCTCGCTGGAGGAGAGCGCCAAGATCACCGACGGCCTGACGCAGGCCGGCATCCTCTACCGTCTGGAACGCGGCGGCGCCGACGTCCTCGTGGCGGCCACCGACCTGGCACGGGCACGCGTGGCCGTGGCCAAGGACGGTGGCTTGCCCAACGCCGGCCGCCCGGGCATGGAGCTGTTCGACCAGCCGGCGTACGCGATGACCGACTTCACCCAGCGCATCAACTATCGCCGGGCGCTCGAGGGCGAACTGGAGCGCACCATCGGGAAGATGCGGGAAGTGGAGCGCGCGCAGGTGCACCTCGCCATTCAGGAGACTTCGACCTTTCGCAGCTCGGCCTCACCGGCCACCGCCAGCGTCGTGCTCAAGCTCAAGAGCGGCGCCGACGCGCCCGCCGACGTGGTGCGTGGCATTGCCCAGTTGGTCGCGTCGAGCGTTGACCGGCTGGAGAGCGAGAACGTGACCGTCGTGGACGACGCCGGCCGCCTGCTCTCCGCCCCCGCCGACCGCAACTCGGTCGCCGGGCTCACGTCGCGCCAGCTCGAGGTCCAGCAGGAGATGGAGGAGCACTTCCGCCTCAAGGCCGAGCAGATCGTGGGACAGGTGGTTGGGCGCAGCAACGCGCGCGTGCAGGTCGCCGCGTCGATGAACTTCGACCGGGTGGAGCGCACGACGCAAACGATGGATCCGGACAAGGCCGCCACGACGAGCGAGCAGAAGGCCGAGATCGTCCCGGGCGCGCAGGGGGGGGCCGGGTCGAGCAACCAGGCCGTGACGTACGAGAACTCCAAGAGCACCGAGGTCTTCGCGCCGGCGGCCGGCACTGTGCGCCGCCTCACGGTGGCAGTGCTGGTAAACGATCGACAGCTCGGGACGGGCGACAGCGTGCGCTTCGAGAAGCGCACGACCGAGGAGATTGCCCGCCTCGATACGCTGGTGCGCAACGCCGTCGGGTACGACGCCGCGCGCGGGGACCAGGTCTCCGTGGTGTCCGTGCCATTCGACATCCCGGCCATCCTCGCGCCGCCGCCGGAGGCAGCGCCCACGGTGCTGCAGAAGGTGCAGATGAACCAGTCGCTCATCATGAACTCGGCAGCGCTGGTCTTCGCCTTCGTGATCGGCTTCGTGGCATTGCGCTCGATGAAATCGACGGCGACGCCGGCCGAGTCGTCGCGCCTGACCGCGTCGGCGCAGCTCGCCATGACCCCGATGGACCGATACGAATCGGCCGCGCTGCCGGCGTCGGTCGAACCGCCGGTCGAGGACTCGTCGCGCGCGGTGCGCATGCTCCCCGAGGTGGCGGCCATGCAGGCCAACCAGGAGACCAAGCAGCGGGTGACCGCCACGGTCACCGAGCAGCCCGAAGTGGCGACGAAGCTCGTGCGCGCCTGGCTGAAGGAGGCCTAGCCGATGTCGACTGCCCTGGCCACGCGCCCCAACTCGAGCTCCCTCGACCTGGTCGATCCCGAGGCGCTGTCCGGCCGCCAGAAGGCGGCCATCCTCTGCCTGGCGTTAGGCTCCGACGTCGCGGCCTCGATCACGCAGAAGATGCAGGCCGAGGAAGTGGACGCCATCTCGTTCGAGATCGCCCGGCTCGAGAGCGTCTCGCCTGGCGTGGTGGATGCCGTGCTGGACGAGTGGCTGACGCGCATCATGGTGGCCGACTCGCTCGCGCAGGGCGGCGTCGATGCCGCGCGTGAGATCCTCGAGAAGGCGTTCGGCGCGCGCAAGGCGCAGCAGATCCTGGAGCGCATCCAGGGGCAGCTGCAGAACACCATCGGCCTGCACCGCCTGCGCAACGCCGACCCGCAGCAGCTGGGCCAGATGCTGGCGGGCGAGCATCCGCAGACGATCGCCCTGATCCTCGCGCACCTGGACCCGCAGCACACGGCGGCGATCCTCAAGGAGATCGACACGAGCATCGGGGCCGAGGTTGTGTTTCGCATGGCCAAGATGGAGAAGGTGCAGCCTGAACTGCTCATGCTCATCGAGCGCGCATTGAGCGCGGATACCGACCTGACCGAGACCCGCGGCATGTCGTCGTCGGGTGGACCGGCGGCCGTGGCTTCGGTGCTCAACTACGTGGCCGCCTCGCTGGAGAAGGTCCTGCTGGACGGCGTCTCGAACATGGACCAGGGACTCTGCGACCAGATCAAGAACCTGATGTTCGTGTTCGAGGACATCGGGACGCTCGACGCCCGCGCGCTGCAGCGCCTGCTGCGCGACGTGGACTCGAAGGAACTCGCGCTCGCGCTCAAGGCGGCGAGCACCGACCTGCGCGGCAAGATCACCGGGGCGATGTCGCAACGCGCCGTGCAGGCGCTCAACGACGAAATGGAAATGCTCGGTGCGGTCCGCATGCGCGACGTGGAAGGGGCCCAGTCGAACATCGTGGCCATGGTGCGCAAGCTGGAAGAAGCAGGCGAGATCGTGCTGAGTGGCGGTGATGATGACATGGTCCAGTAGCTCGCCGCGCGGGGAACGACCGGCCGACGGGGTCGACGCCTTCGCGCCGATCATGTGGGCACCGGACGAACTGGCGCTCGATACGCGCGCGCTGCACGAGGCGCTTCGGCGGGATGAAGCGCCCGAAGCCGAACCGGCCGCGCTCGTTCCCGACCACGTCGTCCTGGAGCAGGCGCTGCAGGAGGCGTACGAGCGCGGGGTCGAGCATGGGCGGCAGGCTGGCGAGCAGGCCGAGGGGCAGCGACTGCAGTACGCCATGCAGTCGGTGACCGACGCGCTCGAGTCGCTGAACCGCGACGCCGACCGGTGGGTCGGCAACGCCGAGGAGAACATCTGCGCCCTCGCCGTCGCCATCGCGCGGCAAGTGATCGGGCGCGAGGTCGCGCTCGACAAGTCGGCGCTCTCGGCCATGGTGGAGCAGGCCATCGCCGAGTTCCCGCTCGACCAGCCGCTGACGCTGCGCGTGAATCCGCAGGACCTGCACGTGATCAGCGCCGCGTTTCACGCGCTCGGCGACGCGTCGCCGCTGGCGACGCGCAAGGAAGTCCAGTGGCTGTCCGACCCGCGCATCGACTCGGGGGGATGCCTCATCGAGGGACGCGACCGGATCGTGGATGGCCGCGTCGACACGGCGCTCGAGCGCCTGTACCGCCGACTGACTTATACCGGTGCCTGATATCCTGAGTCGTCGCATCGTCGACGTGCCGCGCTTCGTGCGCTACGGTCGCGTCACCCGCCTTGTGGGGCTGGTGGTGGAGGCCGTGGGGCTGGACGTGGGCGTCGGGGAGCTGTGTCGCATCTCGTCGCTCACCGACGACTATTCCGTGCTGGCCGAGGTGGTCGGCTTCCACGAGCGCGGCGTCCTGCTGATGCCGTTAGGCGAGCTTGCCGGCCTGCACCCCGGGAGCTGCGTGCAGCCGCTCGGCCGGTCGTTCGGCGTCGACGTGGGACCCGGGATGCTCGGGCGCGTGCTCAACGGCCTCGGACACCCGATCGACGGCAAGGGGAAGCTGGACACCAAGGAACGCGTCCCGCTGACCGGCGAGCCCCCGCACCCCCTGGAGCGACAGCTCATCAGCGAACCACTGGTGACCAACGTGCGCGCCCTGGACGGGATGCTCACCTTCGGCAAGGGACAGCGCGTCGGCATCTTCGCCGGATCGGGGGTGGGCAAGAGCACGCTCCTGGGCATGATCGCCCGTCAGGCCACGGCCGACGTGAACGTGATCGCGCTGCTCGGCGAACGCGGCCGCGAGGTGCGCGACTTCATCGAGCATTCGTTAGGCCCGGAAGGACTCGCCCGCTCGGTGATCATCGTGGCCACCGGCGACCAGGCCGCGCTCGTGCGCGCGCGCGGTGCGCTCGTCGCCACCTCCATCGCCGAGTACTTCCGCGACCAGGGGAAGCACGTCCTGCTCATGGTGGACTCGGTGACGCGCGTGGCCATGGCCTGGCGCGAGATCGGGCTGGCGACCGGCGAGCCGCCAACCACCAAGGGATATCCGCCATCCGTCTTCGCCAACCTCCCTCGCCTGCTCGAGCGCGCTGGTAACAGCGCCACCGGTGGCATCACCGGGATCTACACGGTGCTCGTGGACGGCGATGACTTCAACGAGCCGGTGGCCGACGCTGCCCGCTCCATTCTCGACGGCCATGTGGTGCTGACACGGCGCCTGGCGACGGCGGGCCACTTCCCGTCGATCGACGTGCTGGAGAGCAAGAGCAGGGTGCGCGACATGATCATCGACGGGCCACAGCGCACGGCGGCCAACATGCTCATGCGCCTCGAGGCCGCATACCGGGAGAAGGAGGACCTGATCATGGTCGGCGCCTACCAGAAGGGGAGTGACCCGATGGTCGACGCCGCGCTGCGTTCGCGCGAGCAGGTGCTCGGCTTCCTGCAGCAGCTGCCGGATGAGGTGACGTCGTTCGACGAGACGCGACAAGCGTTGATCTCGCTGACGCAGCGCGCAGGCGTTGCCGCGCCAGGACACGCATGAGGTTCAAGTTTCCCCTGCAGCGCCTGCTCGACCTCAAGGCCAAGCATGAGCAGGAGATGGCGCGCCAGCTGGCGCAGGTGCAAGGCGAGGCCGACCGCGAGCGTAGCTCCCGGGATTCCCTCGCCCAGGTGCACGCCGACGCGCACACGCGACTCGCTGCCGCCGCCGGCGATGGGATCACGGTCGGTCACCTCGTGAGCCTCGGGCAGACGCTGACGCCGCTGCAGGAACGCGTCGAGCAGGCCGACGAGCGAACGGTCGCCGCCGAACAGGCGGTCGACGCGCAGCACGTCAAGCTCTCGGTGGCACTGCAGGACCGTCAGGTGCTCGACCGATTGCGAGAGAAGCGACTCGACCTGCACAAGGCTGACGAAAACGCGCGCGACCTGGCGGCGATGGATGCCATCGCCCTGACGCGCTTCACGGCACCGACCGACACTTCCCGGCGTGGAAAGGACAGTACCTCATGATCAAGCTCATTCTCTTCGCAGTGGTCGGCCTGCTCGTGGGCATCGGCGGCGGCTCCGCCGTCTCGGTCATGAACGCGAAGAAGGTGTACGCCGCCGAGGTGTCGCGTAGGGCGAGCATTGTGGCCGACAGCATCGCCAAGGCAGAAGAAGAGGGGGCGAAGCACGTGGCCGCGACCGCCGACCACCCGGACAGCACGTCCGCCCACGACTCGGTGGCCACCGATGCGCAGGTCGCCGACGCAGGCGCCGCGCACGGACCCGCCGCGCCGACCACTCACACGCCACGGCCCGTCGTGGCGAAGCCGTCATCCGGCTACAACCGTGCCGTGCAGACCGTCGAGTCGAACGGGGCGCCCGGCACGGTGCCGAAGACCGTGACGCGACCCACACCTCCGGCCAAGCCGGTCGCCACCGCCACGTCGGCGCCCGGCGCAGCGAAGGTCGCCAAGATCTTCGCCGCCATGCCCGCCAAGGATGCCGCGACGGTTCTCGGGCAACTCGATGACGCCGAAGTGCAGAGCGTCATCTCCACGCTCAATGAGAAGCAGGCGGCGGCCATCCTGCGAAACATGCCCCCAGAGCGTGCGGCCTTGATCAGCAAGGCGGTACTTCGCTCGGCCCTTGTGAAGCCATGACACTCCCCATCGCCTTCACGCGTCCCGCCAAGGAACCGCCGTCGCCGATCGGGCCGGATGTCAGCGCCTCGTCCGGCAAGTCGAACCGAGCATTCGGCAAGGTGCTGTCCAGCGCCATGCGCGACACGGCCGCATCCACACGCGACGGGGGCACGGCACGCCGCGCACGCGCGGGTCGTCCGACGCCCCCCGATGGCGTGCCGCACCAGGACGGCGCACGCCACGCCGAAGCGAGGGGGCCGAACGACGTAACGCGCCATGCCGAGCCACGTAAGCTGGATGGGCAGCCGCGCGAGGTACGGGAGGGCGACGATCACCAGGACGCGCGCATGGAGCCTGTCCGTCGGGGCGAGCGCGGCGATGCTGCGCGCCTGGACACCGCGCGCGACGGTGCACGCGCAGGCGAATCACGCGACGGTGCGCGCGTGGACGAACTGCGCGACAGCGCACGGCTCGACGAATCACGCGACGGCGCGCGCCTCCACGAACCGACCGACGGGGCGCGCCTGGGCGAACTGCGCGACGGCCTGCACCTGGACACGGAGCGCGACCTTCGCACCGACCACAGCACCGACCACAGCACCGACCACAGCACCGACCACAGCACCGACCACAGCACCGACATCAGCACCGACTTCGGTTCGCACGAGCCGACCGCGCGCGCCGGAACCGACCGTAGCGTCGTCGTGAACACGACGCCAGCGGGCGTACTTGTCGGTGCCACGCCGAGATACGGTGACTCAGCCGAGACGATGCGCTCGGAGGGAACGCGCGCCGCGCGAATCGACGGATCGGCAGAACGCACCGGCGAACTCGCCGCCTTCGTTGCGCACACGCTCGACGCCGCCGTTACGCCACTGGAACGGACGGATCGTGCCTCGGACGCCAAGGGACCTCGCGCGGGCACGGCCGATCCTGCGACCAACCCGCTGGCCGTGCGACGGGACATGGAAGGAGTGGCGCCCGAACTGCGCGCGCGGCTGGATCGCGTCGTTGATCGGATGGAACAGGAGTATGGGTACACGGTCGAAGTCGTGGAGACGGTGCGCACGCCCGAGCGCCAGGAGGCGCTGTACGCGCAGGGACGCACCGCGCCCGGCAACGTCGTGACGTGGACACGACAGTCGAAGCACCTCGCCGGCGCTGCCGCCGACGTGGTCATCGATGGTGGCTACGACAACGCCGCCGGATTCTCCCGACTGGCACAGGTGGCGCGAGAGGAAGGTCTTCGCACGCTGTGGCCGCGGGATCCCGGACACATCGAGCTGACCGGATCGACGGCTCGCCCCGACGTGGTGACCGGGAGCCGCGCACCCCAGGCGCAACCTGGAGTCACCGGGGACCGCTCGGCCGACGGTGCGGAACTCGCGGCCGCCGCGATACCACGGGTTGCGCGCGCAGCGATCGACATCTCGACCGCCCTGCTCCACTCCGACCTAACGCAGCCGGGAGCGGACGGAGTGTTCGGCCGGCCCGTGTCACCTCGCGTAGAGCTGCCGCACACCCTCCCCTTCCCCATGCCGGACCTGCACCTCCCCCTGGGTGCGGCCGGCACGGACGGGGCAACGCTGCCGGCACGGTCACTGGGGGACGGCATCCCCATGCCATCGCCTACGGCACGGCCCCCTACCGGCAGCTGCAGCCAGGCCCGACGCATCGTCGCTTCCTGTGACGGGCGCGGCCCCGGCTCCTGCCGGCGGCGTGGCGAGCACGAAGGCAGCGTCGGCCGTAGCCGCCCAGGCCGCGGTGGCAGGCGTGGCGTCGGTCGCGTCAGTGGCGTCGGTCGCGTCGGTGGCCTCGGTGGCATCGGTGGCGTCGGTCGCGTCGGTGGGTCAGCCTGGCGCGGTGTCGCCGGTGACCGACGGCGGTGCCCCGAGCGGGCGACTGCCTAACGACGCGCCAACCGGCACCATGGCAGGCGCCATCATCGCGGCGGGGACCGGCGACGGGCGGCCCAGTGCGCGCGCCGACAGCGGCGCGGCCGGAGAGAAGGGCGAGCGCCGCGAGCGCGGCGAGCGCGTCGAGCGCGGTGTGGGCACCGCAGCGCCGGCGGCCGAGGGGGAGGCATCGCGGATGGTGATGGGACGTGACACCTCCACGCCTGCCCCCGTCGACCGGGGGAACTCGGCGCCGGTGGCCGGCCTCACGCGGTCGGATGCAACCGAGCGGATCGCCCGGGTGCTGGCGATCCAGGAGGCAGCGAACGACCGGCCCATGTCGTCGGTGCTGCTGCGGCTGGATCACCCGGAAGGGGGCGAGGATCGTATTCGCATCGACCTGCGCGGCCAACGGGTCGGTGCCACGCTGGACATCGCCGATGCCGGGGCGGCCGAGACGCTGCGCGCGCATGCACCGGAGCTGCAGCGGGCGCTCCAGCGGCAGGGGCTGGAGGGGGAAGCAATGATCGTACGGACGAGCAGTCGCAGCACGGATGCGTCGGCCCTCACCGCATCGGCGATCGCGGCCGAGCGGGACGTGGCGCGCGCCGCATCAGCCACCGCATCGGATGGTGGTGGCTCCACCGCGAAGGATTCGCGCAACCCGCCGCGCGCGCATGAGCGCGACGGCACCGACCAACAGCGGTCACGGCAGCGCCGTGACGGCAAGGGAGACACCCGG
This sequence comes from Gemmatimonadota bacterium, assembly GCA_016704465.1. Classification (GTDB taxonomy): domain Bacteria; phylum Gemmatimonadota; class Gemmatimonadetes; order Gemmatimonadales; family Gemmatimonadaceae; genus SCN-70-22. Next base: position 206,616 of record JADJAD010000004.1, read on the forward strand.
TGAGCAACATCATCCAGTCCGCGAGCAGCGCGGTGTTCGCGGCGGAGTCCAGTGCCGCGAAGACCGCGCCGGGCACGATCATTCCGCCCGGCGGCACGATGGGAAAGAACGAGTTCCTCAAGCTCCTCACCACGCAGTTGCGGTACCAGGACCCGATGGACCCGATGGATGGCAAGCAGATGGCGTCCGACCTGGCCCAGTTCTCCGGGCTGGAGCAGCTGCTGAACATCAATGAGCAGCTGGCGGCGCAGCAGGGGCAGTTCGACGCCCTGGCCATGGCCATGAGCAACAGCTCGGCGATGAGCGCCATCGGGAAGCAGGTCGTGGTGGATGGCGACAAGGTGATGCTGACGCAGGACGCCGATGGCGTCGTCGGCGGCACCACGTACGCCGACATCACGCAGAGCGGCGTGGCCAGGCTCACGCTGCTCGACCAATCCGGCAGGGAGGTCGGATCACGGTCGTTAGGCTACGTCGGCACCGGGAGCATGCGGTCCTTCGACATCGGCTCGGCAGCATCGGGGCTGACGGCGGCGGGCGCGTACCAGGTGCGGATCGACGTGGCCGGCGCCGACGGCAAGAGTGTGCCGCAGAGAACGTACACCGTCGGCACGGTCGACGGGATGACCTTCGGGCAGGACGGGAGCGCCATGCTGACCATGGGCCCGCTCACGATCGCGATGAGTGCGATCGTGAAGATCCTCGCCTAACGACCTCACCTTCCTCAGGACCAAACTTCAGATGATGCGTTCCCTCTTTGCTGGTGTGTCCGGCCTGCGCAATCACCAGGTGCGCATGGACGTCATCGGCAACAACATCGCCAACGTGAACACCGTGGCCTTCAAGTCCGGGCGTGTGACCTTCAAGGAAGGCTTCGCCCAGCTGCTGCAGGGCGCGAGCCGCCCCCCCGGTGACCTCGGCGGCACCAACCCGATCCAGGTCGGCCTCGGCATGCAGATCGGGTCGGTGGACATGATGTTCAGCCAGGGCAACCTGGAGACCACCGGCCTCGCCACCGACGTGGCCATCCAGGGCGACTCCTTCTTCGTGGTGAAGAAGGGGACCCAGAACTATTACACCCGCTCCGGCAACTTCCAGCTCGACTCCCTTGGCCAGCTGGTCTCGCCGACCAACGGCTTCGTGGTGCAGGGGAAGATGGCCGAGAACGGCGTCTTCCTCCCGGGGGTGCAGAACATCACCCTCCCGGTGGGGCAGAAGACGGCGGCGAAGGCGACCGACACGACCACGCTCGCCGGCAACCTCGACGCAGCGGCGCCGATCTTCACCGGCACCTTCGATGCAACGGGCCGTGCCGACCCGCTGAACGTGGATTCGTGGACCGAGAGCTCGATCACCGTCTTCGACTCGCTCGGCAACCAGCACGACCTCAAGATCCAGTTCTGGAAGACCGCGGCCGACACGTGGAGCTGGCAGCTCGATGGGACCAACCTCCCGGCGGGCTTCACCCCCGCCCAACTCGACGCCGCAGACGCTGACGTTCGACACCGCAGGCCTGCTCACGACGGCGGCCCCCACCTCGCCGCCGGTGATCACCTTCACCCCCTCGGGCGCTGCCGCCGTGAGCGTCACGCTGGAACTCGGCATCGGCACCGTGAACGGCATCACGTCGTTTGCCGGAACCAACAACGCCGTCCTGAAGGACCAGAACGGCTACGAGGCGGGCCAGCTGCAGAACTTCACGATCGACCGCACGGGCATAACAACCCCGGCGGCCTGCTGCGCGTGGGCGACAACATGTACAGCGTGTCGGGCAACTCCGGCGGACCGGTGCTCGGCTACTCGCTCCAGGGGGTGCAGTCGACGATCAGCAGCGGCGCACTGGAAATGTCCAACGTCGACCTGGCGCAGGAGTTCACCAACATGATCGTCACGCAACGCGGCTTCCAGGCCAACTCGCGCGTGATCACCAGCAGCGACGAGATGCTGCAGGAGTTGGTGAACCTGAAGCGGTAACCGCGGTGATCGACGGCGGTGCGGTACCCGCGCACCGCCGTTGACCCACCCGCCCTCGACCCGGTCCGCCACCGGAATCGCCCGACCTCACCTTTGGGGAGAGTTGGACGCGCCCCGGCACGTGCGCCGGGGACGTCCCGCCGCACGAGGCAGGGCGCTCGCACGCGTCCGGCGGGGAGGCTCGTGCACGTCCCTGCCCTCGCGCTCCCGCCAGCCGCACTCGTCTGGCGCTCGTCGGGCACACGTCGGCCATCGGTCGGGCACTCGTCGGGCGCGGGTTTCGACCCCTCGTGTGATGCGTGGCCGGACGATGACGGCACGCGGCCATCGCCAGCCGCGAAGGGGTGGCGGCGGAAAATGCCGCCTTCCGGACCCGGCAAAGGCTGCCGCCGCGTGCATTCATGCCGAGTCTCGCCGCACGCAGCGCCGCGAGCAGCGCATTAGTCAAGATGATGCGCTTCAACAGCTTACGACCATATCGCCACTGGTAATCGTCCGCCAAACCCGCTGGCCCGGGGCGTGCCTTCGCATACCTGCGCACGACGTGCGTCTGCACACGCAGTCAGCTCGCATCGTGGCGCATCCTGTCGCATCCCGGCCCGGACATGTCTGAACAAGCAGCAGCACCAGCGGAAGGTGGAGGGGCACCGGAGAGTACCGGCCCGAAAGGGGTCGTGCTCATCGGGGCCTTGGTGGGGAGCCTCTTGATCGGCGGTGCCGCGGGCGTCTTCGCGGTCGGGCCGATGCTCGCCAAGAAGTCGGGCTACACGGTCGCTGCGGCGGCGCACGCGGCGATGGCGGACGACAGCGCGGGCGCAGACGATCACGAAGCGCCGGCCGAAGGTGAGCACGCCCCTGACGGCAAGGCGGAGGGGTCGGGGGGGGCCGGCAACTTGCACCTGATCGACAATCTCGTGCTCAACCCCGCGGGTTCCGGTGGCTCGCGCTTCCTCATGCTCGCCGCCGCGATCGAGTTCGCCGAGGCGGCCCAGGTCGAGGAGACGAAGAACCGCGACAGCGAGGTGCGCGACGTCGTGCTGCGCGTGCTCGGCTCCAAGACGGTCGAGGAACTCTCCGAGATGAGCAATCGCGAGGCCATCAAGGCCGAGCTGGCCGATTCGTTAGGTACGCTGTTCAAGAAGTCGAAGAAGAAGGCAATCCGCCGCATCTACTTCCCGCAGTTCGTCATCCAGTAGATCGTGGCGTCCGAGACCCTTTCCCAGAACGAAATCGACGCCCTGCTGGGCGGCGGTGGGCGCGCGGCCACGGCCACGTCGATCCCCGTTGTCCGCGACCTGCAGACCGAGGCGCAGGTCTACGATTTCCGGCGACCGCACCGCATCTCGAAGGAGCGGCTCCGCACGCTCGAGGCGATGTACGAACGCTGCGCCAAGTCGCTCGAGGGTTGGCTGCTCGGGCGCGTGCGCGGCGGCGTCCAGCTGCAACTCCAGAGCGTCGAGCAGTTCTCCTTCGGCGAGTTCACGCTCTCGCTCCCCACGCCCTGCGCGTCCTTCACGTTCGAGCTCAACGGCTCGGGTGGGCAGCAGGGGGTGCTCGACTTCGGGCACGAGTTCGCCTACTTCCTGATCGATCGCCTGTTCGGCGGCAGCGGGACGCCGGCGCTTCCCAATCGCGCCATGACGCCGATCGAGCGCATGGCGGTGCGGATGGTAGCCGACCGCGTGCTGACCGGGGTCAAGGAAGTGTGGCAGGACTACATCGAGCTGGACCTCGAGATCTCCGGGTTCGAGTCGATCCCCGAGATCCTGCGCGTCGCGAACCGCGAGGACCCGGTCCTCGTCGCGAACATCGAGGTGACCGCGGCCGACACGCGCAGCCTGTTGCTGATCTGCCTGCCGTTCGCCGTGCTCGAGCGCTTCTTCGCCGGCGGAACCGAGCGTCGCGAGACGGTGGTCGGCACCCCCGACGAGCGGATCGTGAACCGCGATATCGCCGAGCATTCCGTGCGCGGCACGCGCATCCCCGTGTCCGCACGCCTTCCCAGCTTTCAGCTCTCCATGCGCGAGCTGCTCGGCCTGTCGACGGGGAGCATCCTGTCCACCGGCGTGCCTCGCAACGCGGAGTTGGACGTCATCGTCGGCTCGCAGTCACGCTTCCGGGCGGCGCCCGGCCGCATCGGGCCGTCCCTCGCCGTACGCCTCACCGACGGGCTCCTTCCGGCGCCCGAGACGGACTCCCTCCCGATTACGCGGACCACGACCTCATGACCGCTCCCGACGTCAATGCGCCCGGCCCCATGGAGGCCAACTTCGAGGAGATCACGGCCGCCCTGTCGGGCGGCGGCGAAGTGCCGATCTCGCTCCTGCTCGACCTGACCCTGCCGGTCTCCATCGAGTTGGGGCGCACGTCGATGACGGTGCAGGAGGTGCTGCGCCTCGGGCGCGGCAGCGTGGTGCAGCTGGACCGTCTCGCCGGCGAGCCGATCGACATCTTCGTTGGCGACCGTCGCTTCGCCGAGGGCGAGGTCGTGGTGCTGGGTGAGCACTTCGGCGTGCGCATCACGCGCATCCTGGCCAAGAAGGCCGTCGCCGAGGCTGCGGCGTGAACTTCGCGTCACTTGTCGGCGTGGCGCTGACCCTCGCCTTCGTCCTGGGACTGCTGGCTGTCACCATGCGCGTGCTGCGCAAGGTGTCGCAGGGGAGTTCGCTGGGCCGGAGCCGTGGGGCGTCACGCTCGAGGTGGTCCAGCGCATCGCGCTGGGCCCCCGGCAGGGGATCGCCGTGGTGCGCATCGGCGATCAACTGCTCGCGGTGAGCGTCGGCGAAGGCGGGGTACGCGCCATCGCCGAGCTGGACACGGCCGAATCGCCCGTGACCGCGCCCTCGCCCCGCGAGGCGCTGAGCGGCCCGGTCTCGGCGCCCGCGATCGCGCCGAGCCGCGACTTCCGCACGGCACTGCTGCACGGGCTGCGCTCGGCTGGCCTCCCGCTGGCCGTGCTCGTTAGCCTCGGCCTCGGCCTCGCTCCGCGTGCCCTCGTGGCGCAAGCGGCGCGCCCGACCGGCGCTGCGACCCCTCCGGTGCCGGCCACCACTCCGGCCACCACTCCGGCCACCAGACCAGCCACCACATCGGCAACGAAGCCGGCCGCCGTGGTCCAGCCCGCGAGCGCGCAGGGCGCTGCCGCCGCCACCTCGTCGCTCGACGACGCGTTAGGCAAGGCGATTCCGCGGCTCGACCTCGCCGTGGACGGCAGCACCCCCGGCGGCCTCCGGCTGAGCGGATCGGTCGGCATCGTGATCATGCTCGGCCTGCTCACGCTCCTGCCGACGCTGGTCCTGATGATGACCAGCTTCACGCGCATCCTGATCGTCCTCCAGTTCCTGAAGCAGGCACTCGGGACCCAGACGGCGCCTCCGGCCCAGGCTGGTGAGTGCGCTCGCGTTGCTTCTGACGGGTTTCGTGATGGCCCCTGACGATGACCGAGGTGAACCGCGTCGCCATCACCCCGTGGCTCGACGGACAGATCGAGCAGGGGGTGATGATGAAGAACGCCCTCGGCCCCATGCGCGACTTCATGCTGCGCCAGGTGCGTGAGCGCGACGTCGCCGCCTTCGTCGACATGAGCGGCGGCCCGCCACCGGCGCGACCCGAGGACGTCTCGACCATCGTGCTCACGAGTGCCTTCGTGACCAGCGAGCTGCGTACCGCGTTCCAGCTCGGCTTCGTCCTGTTTCTCCCGTTCATCGTCATCGACATCATCGTCAGCTCGATCCTGATGAGCATGGGAATGTTCATGCTCCCCCCCGCAATGATCGCGCTTCCCTTCAAGCTGCTGCTCTTCGTGCTGGTCGACGGCTGGGCCCTGCTGATCCAATCGCTCGTCCAGGGCTTCAAGTAACTCCCGTCCCCCCTCCCCCGTCCCCCGTCCCAGTTCATGTCCTACTCGCTCGTCACCGATCTCGCCCGTAACGCCATCCTGATCGCCATGCTCATCGCGGGGCCCGTCCTCGTGGTGGCGCTCGTGATCGGCCTGCTGGTCAGCATCCTGCAGACGGTGACGCAAATCCAGGAGCAGACACTGTCGTTCGTCCCCAACCTGCTCGGTGTCGCCGCGACGTTCCTGGTCGGGCTCCCATGGATGTTGCAGCTGCTGGTGGAATACACCCAGCAGCTGTTCCGCTCGCTCCCGGCGCTGGTCGGCTGATGGCGCTGCCCGCCTTCGACCTCTTTGCCCCCGGCGCTCCCGCCACACTCGCGCTCTTCGGATCGCGGGTGAGCGGGCTCGTGCTCGTCGCGCCCGTCTTCTCGGCGCGTCCCGTGCCGATGAAGGTGAAGTCGTCGCTGGTGATCCTGCTGTCGATCCTCATGGTCCCGGTGGCGCAAAGCCACCTGCAGCAGGTCCCAGACCTCACCCCTGCCGCGATCGTCGGCGAGACGCTCGTCGGCTTTGGACTCGGCCTCGGCGCGGCACTCCTGATGGGAGCCGCCGAGTCGGCGGGGGAATTGCTCTCGATCCAGATCGGGCTGTCCGGTTCGGCCATCCTCGACCCACTGACGCAGCAGCAGACGACCGCGCTGGGCCAGCTTGTGCACCTGTTCGCGATCTGCCTTGTGCTCTCGCTCGACGGGCACCTCGTCATGCTCGACGCCCTCGGCACGAGCGTCCAGCGCCTGCCCGTCGGCACGCCGCTGGACCACGCGGCGGGGATGCGGAGCTTCGTGTCGATGGGCTCGACGGTCTTCGCGCTGGGCCTGCAATTCGCAGCACCGGTGGTGGCGGTCGTCATGATCGCCAACGTCGCCCTCGCGGTGCTCAGCCGGGCGGCGCCGCAACTCCAGATCCTGCAGCTCGCCTTTCCGATCCAGATTCTCGTTGGCCTGGGGACGCTCGTCGTCACCCTGCCGTTCATCGCCACCTGGTTCCTGGGCTGGGAGGCGTCGTATGATGCCATCCTGACCCGGGCCATGACCGCCCTCAGCGGCGTGGGAGGGCGCTGACATGGCCCTCGCAGACCAGGAGAAGACAGAGGCCCCAACTCAGAAAAAGCGGGACGATTCACGCAGCGAGGGCAGGGTCCCACGCTCGCAGGAGCTGACCACCTCGTTCGTCCTGCTGGGCGCGGCGATGCTGATCAACATGCTCGGCGGGTCCATCGGCCATGGCATCATGCAGCTGTTTGCCGACGGCATCGCCGCGACCGGCTCGGCCCCGTTAGGCGCCGACTCCGCCGTCGGGCTGGTGCGGCAGATCTTCGGGCGCGCACTCGTGATCGTCGGTGGCTGGGGCGGCGCGTTGATGCTCGTCGGGCTGTCCATCGCGATCCCGCAGGGACGCGGCATCTTTGCGTTCAAGCAGATCGCCCCGGACTTCAGCAAGCTGTCGCCGGCCAAGAACGCCAAGCGCATCCTCGGCATCCAGTCGCTGGCTGACTTGTTCAAGTCGCTCCTGAAGCTGGCCCTCATCGGCTTCGCGGTGCGGAACGCGCTCACGGCAGCGTGGTCCGACATCCTCGCCCTGGGGCAGGAGCCGAACTTCAGCTTCCTCGCCGTGACCATGCGGTACTCGGTCAAGCTCCTGACGACCGCGGGCCTGTGCTATCTCGGCCTGGCCGGGCTCGACTACGCCTTCCAGATCTGGCAGTTCGAGCAGGGGCTGAAGATGAGCCTCCAGGAGATCAAGGAGGAGAACAAGCAGTCGGAGGGCGACCCGCTGATGAAGCAGCGCATGCGCTCGTTCGGCCGCTCGCTGGCGCGTCGGCAGATGATGCAGGCGGTCCCGAAGGCCGACGTGGTGATCACGAACCCGACGCACATCGCGGTGGCGCTGATCTACGACCCGTTCAAGGCTCCGGCCCCGATGGTGGTCGCCCTCGGACAGCGCAAGGTGGCCGAGCGCATCAAGGCCGTCGCCCGCGAGCACGGCATTCCGTGCATCGAGAACAAGCCGCTGGCACGAGCGCTGCTGGCCAGCGCGCGCGTGGGCCAGATGATCCCGAGTGAACTCTACATCGCCGTGGCCGAGATCCTGGCCTTCGTCATCCGCCGCCGCATCGCGCGCGGCAAGGCGCTGCAACACGTGACCGTATGAGCCCCGCATGAGCACCGCCGTCCGCCCGCTCCCGCAGGCCGAGGGATTCGCCAAGCGCAACGCCGAGATGGGACTCGCCGTCGCGGTGGTCCTGGTGCTGGCCCTGATGATCGTTCCGCTGCCGTCGTTCATCCTCGACCTGCTGCTGGCGTCCAGCATCGCGCTGTCGCTGGTGGTCCTGCTGACCACCATGCAGACGGTGGAGCCCCTGGAATTCTCGTCGTTCCCGGCGCTCCTGCTGCTGCTCACGCTCTTCCGACTCGGCCTGAACTTCGCCAGCACGCGCCTCATCCTGTCGGAGGGACACGCGGGCGAGGTCATCCAGGCCTTCGGACAGTTTGTCATCGGGGGGAACTACGCGGTCGGCGTCGTGCTCTTCCTGATCCTGATCGCGATCAACTTCATCGTGATCACGAAGGGCGCGGGGCGCGTGGCCGAGGTCTCGGCCCGCTTCACCCTCGATGCCATGCCCGGCAAGCAGATGGCGATCGATGCCGACCTCTCGGCGGGGCTGATCGACGAGAACGAGGCACGCCGACGCCGCGAGGAGATCGCCCGCCAGGCCGACTTCTACGGGGCCATGGATGGGGCGTCCAAGTTCGTGAAGGGCGACGCGATCGCCGCGCTGCTCATCACCGGCATCAACATCCTGGGCGGGATCTTCATCGCCGTGATCCAGCGCGGACTACCGCTGGCGCAGGCCGCCTCGCAGTACACCATCCTCACGGTGGGCGAGGGACTGGTCGCCCAGGTCCCGGCCCTGATCGTCTCGACGGCGGCCGGCATCATGGTGACGCGCGCATCGGGACAGGTGAAGATGGGCGCGCAGGTGTCGCAGCAGCTGGCGGCGTACCCCAAGGCGATCTACGTGACCGCGGGGGTGCTCACCCTGTTCGGATTGATTCCGGGGCTGCCGAAAGTGCCGTTCCTCGCGCTCGGCGCGGGGCTCTTCCTGCTCGCCCGCGCTGCGGCGAAGGCAGAGGTCAGGCGCAACACGCAGGCACGCGAGGCCGCCGACGAGGCCGAGCGCGTGCCCGAGAAGCCGGCCGACCCGATGCGTGACCTGCTGCAGATCGACCCGATCGAGCTGGAGGTCGGCTACGCGCTGATCCCGCTCGTGGACGAGCGGCAGGGGGGCGACCTGCTCGAGCGGATCCAGCTCCTGCGCAAGCAGGCCGCGCTCGAGGTCGGGATCCTCATCCCGCCCATCCGCGTACGCGACGACCTGCACCTGCCGGCCAACGAGTACGTGATCAAGCTGCGCGGCTCGGAGATCGCCCGCGCCGAGGTCATGCCGCGCTTTCACCTGGCGCTCGACACGGGGTCGGTGATCCACGGCATCGAGGGGATCGAGACCATCGACCCGGCCTTCGGCCTCACCGCCCGCTGGATCGCCTCGTCGCGGCGGGTGGAGGCGGAATCGTTAGGCTATGTGGTGGTCGAGCCGGCCGTGGTCGTCGCCACGCACCTCATGGAGTCGCTCAAGGTCAACGCGGCCGAGCTGCTCGGCCGCCAGGACGTGCAGGAGATGGTCGAGGCGCTCAAGCGCACACACCCGGCCCTCGTCGAGGACCTCGTCCCGGGCAAGGTCTCGCTGGGACTGCTGCATCGCGTGCTGCAGCGCCTGCTGCGCGAGCGCATCCCGATCCGCGACATGGTCACGGTCCTGGAGGCGCTGGGCGATGGGGTCGAGCAGACGAAGGACGCCGAGGTGCTGACCGAGCACGTGCGGCGTTCGCTCTCCAACGTCATCGCCCGCGCCTACTCCGATCCGTCGGGCGCCGTGAGCGGGATCACGATCGGTCCGCGCCTCGAGGCGTCGCTCATGGGGCTCTTCTCACCCCGCAACGCGCCGGCCGGGCTCGCCCCGCTCACCCCCGACCTGCTGGCCGACCTGCTGCGCGAGCTGAGCTTCCTCACCACGACCCACGCGAGCGAGGGACGACTCCCGCCGCTCATCACGCCGCCGTCGCTGCGCATCGGCGTGCGCCGGCTCGTGGAGCCGGTGCTTGCCACGCTGCCGGTGATCTCGCTCGCCGAACTGCCGACCTCCGTCAAGTTGAACTCCGTCGCCACCTGGGAGATGACCCATGCTGCTTGAGACCTTCCATGGCACCGACCTGCGCCGCGTCTTCGACGATGCCCGGCGCGCGTTAGGCGACGACGTGCTGATCGTGCGCAGCGCCGTGTCGCGGGACGGCGGGGTGACACGCGTCGAGGTGATCGCCGCTCGCCAGCAGGACCTGCAGTCGCTGCGCGCGCGCCTGGAGCCGACCACCCCCACCCTCCCTCGCACGCAGGGCGGACGCGGGCGCAGCGGCCCGCTCCTGCTCGCCCTCGTGGGCCCCACCGGCGCCGGCAAGACGACGGTGGCCGCCAAGCTCGCCCTGCACCGCGCCGTGTTCGGCAGCCGCAAGGTCGGCCTCATCACCCTCGACACCTATCGCGTCGGCGCGCTGGAGCAGATGCAACAGTACGCCGAGGTCATGAACCTCCCGCTCGAGGTCGTGTACGACGCCCGCGAGGTCCCGGCCGCGATGAAGCGGCTCGAGGACCGCGACGTGGTGATCGTCGACACACCGGGGCGCTCGCCCAGGTCCAGCGATGCCAACGCCCAGTGGCAATCGCTGCTGCGCGCCATCACGCCCGACGAGGTGCACCTGGTGCTCCCGGCGACCATGCGCCCCGATGGCGTCCCCGCCCTCGTGCAGGCCATGGCCGCCTGCCGCCCGACGCATGCCCTGATCACCAAGGTCGACGAACTGCACGATGAGCGTGCGATCGCCGACGTGGCCGCGCGCGTCGACCTCCCCATCCGGTGGATCGCCGACGGCCACGCCGTCCCCGATGACCTGCACCCGTCGCGCAATCGCATCCTCGGCGCGCTCGGGATCTCGACCGGCACCGGCGCCACGCGGGCCGCATGACCACGCCCGTCGACGCACTCCCCCGCGTTGCTCCGCCCCCACCACGGGCGCAGGAAACGCCGCGCGCCCCCGTGGTGGCGGTGGGCAGCGGCAAGGGCGGCGTCGGGACCTCCACGATCGCCGCGCTGCTGGCCGCCACCATGGCCGAGCAGGGACACCGGGTGCTCCTGATCGACGCGGCGCAGCGCGTGGGTGGCCTGCATCACCTGCTTGGAGTCGAGCCGAGCGGAACGCTCGGCCAGCTGCGTGGTGAGCGCGAGCCGCACCAGCTCCTGGTGCCGATCGCCGAACGCCTGTCGCTCTTTCCCGCGACGATGGACGATCCGGAATTGCGACCGACGGAACGCCGCCTCCTCATGCGGCGCGTGACGTCACTGCACGCGGACTTCGACCTGGTGATCGTGGATGCCGGCTCGAGCGCGGAGTCGCTCGTGAACGCCTGCGTCGATGGCGCGGGCCGGCTCCTCGCCGTCACCGCCGGCGACCGCATCTCCCTCGTCGCGACGTACGCCGTGGTGAAGCTCCTGAATGAGCGCGCGCCACATGTGCGCGTGGACATCCTCGCCAACCGCGTCGACCAGGACAGCGCCGACCGGTTGCACGAATACCTCACCGGGGCCTCGATCCGCTTCCTGTCGCGGACGACCCCGTTCGCCGGCGCCGTGCCCGACGACCCCGACTTCGGCAGCGCCCTCGCGGCCGGCCTCGGGACCGCCGAGGCCTCGGTCGGCTCCACTGCGGCGATCGCGGTCCGCACCATCGGCGAACGCATCCTCGCCGAGTCGGCCGCAACCCCGACGTCACTGCCTCGTCTCTTGAGAAAAGGTTGATCCGATGTCTTTCGAGAACCTCTGGGGCGCATTCGCGAGCGGCGACCTGATGGCGCGAGAACAACTCCTCACGGAGAATCTCAACCTCGTGCATCATGTCGCGCGACAGCTGTCCAAGGCGCTGGCCGCCCCGGCCGACTTCGACGAGCTGGTCTCGTGCGGCACGATCGGGCTCATGAACGCCCTCGAGGCGTTCGAGCCCGCGCGGCCTCGCCTTCTCCACCTTCGCCGTGCCGCGGATTCGCGGCGCGATCCTCGACGAGCTGCGACGACAGGATCACGTCCCTCGCTCCATCCGCCGCAAGACCCGCGAGATCGCCCAGGCCCGCGAGACGCTCTCGCGCATCTTCGGGCGCCCCGCCAGCGATCGGGAACTCGCCGAGCAGCTGGGGCTGGAGCTCGAGACACTCTGGCGCTGGCAGGCCGACACGGAGAACGCCGTCCAGATCTCCCTCGACCAGGGTGCCTCGGACCACGAAGGCGAACCATTCCTCCCGCCCGAAGCGCTTAGCGATGATACCGCGAGCTCCATCGAGGATGAGATCTCGCGTGACCAGGAGAAGGAGATCCTCAAGCAGGCGCTCACTCGCCTCAAGGAGCAGGAGCGCATCGTCCTCACGCTCTACTACTTCGAGGAGCTCAAGCTGCACGAGATTGCCGACGTCCTCGACCTCACCGAGTCTCGTGTATCGCAGATCCGCGCCAAGGCGCTGACCCGATTGCGCACCGAGCTCTCCCACTTCCGCGCGCCGGCCTGACGATGCCCACGCTCCTGCACCTCGTCGACCTGATCACGAGTGACACGTTGACCCTGGCCGCCACCGGGATCCTGACCGTTGCCGTGCTCGCCCTTCTGGTCCTGATCGCTTGGCCGTCGCGCGCCGAAGCCGCGCGCGCCGAGCCCGCGCGCGCGAGACAGGCGCGCGTCTCGCCGCCCTACACCGCCTCGCACCGTGACGCCGGCGGCAAGCCGCGCGCGGCAACGGCGCGCGCCCTGGCTGCCTCGGGAACTGCCATTGTCGACATCGCTCGTCGCACCGGGTTGTCGCGCGACGCGCTCGTCCTCATGTCCGGCATGACCGGCATGACCGGCAAGTCTGGCAGCGCAACAGCGACTGCCCGGCAGAAAGCGCCCGCGGCGGCACGACTTTCCCTGTTCCAGCGACTGCGCGGCACCGGTGGCGCGACCGCGACCGGAACCCAAGTGCCGGCCTGACAATAACTTGCCGCGCCGGCGCCCAGCGCGCCGGTGCGGGCACATCGGTTGCTTTTCCATGCAGGTGACTCCTTCCTCGAGCGCCCTGCATGAAGACCGACGGAATCGCCAGCGCCGCCCACGCCCTCCGCTATTGGGAGCGTCGTCAGGAGGTCGCGTCCAATAACCTGGCGAACGTCAACACCACCGGCTTCAAGGGCGAGCGCGTCTTCGCCCGCCTGGTGGGCGATGGCGTCCCGGTTCCCGATGCTGCCACCGACTTCTCCGAGGGCGTCTACCAGCCCACCGGGAACGCGCTCGACCTCGCCACCCGCGGCCAGAACTACTTCGTGGTCAGCACCACCACCGGCGAGCGCTGGACCCGCGGCGGCAACTGGAGTGTGGACCCCAAGGGCTTCCTGACCGACACCGCCGGGAACCAGGTTCTTGGCGAGAAGGGCGCGATCAAGGTCGGACGCGGCACCGTCGAGATCGACCGCTCGGGCTGGGTCATCGTCGACCGCATCCGCATCGACCGGCTCCGCCTCGAGAGCCCCGCCGCAGGGGCCGCCCTGCAGCACGAGGGCGGCACACGCTTCGTCCCCGATGCCGGGCGCACGACCGTGGCCTACGCCGACCGCGACATCATGCAGGGCCATCTCGAGGGGAGCAACGTGACCACGCTCACCTCGCTCGTGGACCTGATCAGCATCCAGCGCAACTTCGCCGACGCCCAGAAGGTCCTCTCGGCCCTCGACGGCATCCGCAGCACGATAGTGAACGAACTGGGCAAGGCCTGAGCCTAACGCCTCCGGCCAGCGCCTCCCGTCCCCCGTCCCCCGTCCCGAGTCCCATGAACCCCGCCCTCCGCACGTCCGCCACCGGCATGATGGCGCAGCAGCTCCGCACCGAAGTCATCTCCAACAACCTGGCGAACGTGAACACCACGGGCTTCAAGGGCTCGCGCGCGCATTTCGAGGACCTGCTCTACCAAACGGTGCAGGGCGCGGCGGTCGTCGGCAATCCCGACACCAACACCATGCCCGCCGTCCAGGTCGGGCGCGGGACGCGACTCGCCGCCGTGCAGCGCCTGCACTCGCAGGGACCAGTCGAGGAAACGTCGCGCCCGCTCGACCTCGCGATCGAGGGTGAGGGCTTCTTTCAGGTGCAACTACCGAGTGGGCAGGTCGCCTACTCGCGCGACGGATCGTTTGGCATTTCCGACACGGGAACGCTCGTCACCAGCGGCGGCTACGCCGTGGTGCCGGGCATCAAGGTCCCGACCGACGCCACCGAGCTCACCATCTCGGTCACGGGCAAGGTCTCGGTGTCGACCGGCGGGAACACGGTGGACAAGCAGGAACTCGGGCAGCTCGAGCTCGCCCGCTTCATGAATCCCTCCGGGTTGCAGGCGTTAGGCGAGAACCTCTACGCCGAGACGCCCGCCTCGGGCCAGCCGACCGTCGGGTTCCCGGCAGACGAAGGCATGGGGCGCATCCTCCAGGGCCACCTGGAATCGAGCAATGTCGAGATCGTGCAGGAGATGGTCGACATGATCACTGCCATGCGCGCGTACGAGCTCAACTCGAAGGCGATCAAGAACGCCGAGGAGATGATGTCGACCGCCAACAACCTGATCCGCTGATGGTTGGCCACCGTGCGTCGCGCCGAGTGTTCCTGCTCTCGCTGCTTGCCCTGTCGGCATCGGCGCGGGCGCAGGACGGCGTGCGCTCTTTGGGCACCGCCGCTTCGATCGGCGCCGCCGCTTCGACCGGCGCCGCCGATTCCGTGGACGTGCTCGTGGCCACGCGCCGCCTTGCGCGCGGAACGGTGCTGCGCGCGAGCGACATGACGGCGGCACGCATCGGCCGTCGCGCTCTCGTCGCGCGCTCCGCCGCGCGCTCCGCCGGCGCCGTCACCGCGGGCTGGGTCGCACGCCGTATCATCCAGGCTGGGGAGGTCCTGCGCGCCCCCGCCGTCGCCCCCGCCCCGCTCGTCGCCGCAGGACAAGCGGTGCAGTACACCTATCAGCAGGACGGACTCGCATTGACGCTCGACGGCGTGGCCCCGGTGGCCGGGTCGTTAGGCGACACGATTCCTGTCCGACTCGGCGCCCGGCGCCGCGTCACCGGCATTGTCGCCGGACCGGCGCACGTCGTCGCCCTCGCCCCCTCGCAGGTCCCCTGAGGTTCCCAGAGGTTTCCATGATCCACCACTGCGATGTCGTGGCCACGCCACGTCGCGTCACCGTCATCCCCGCCGTCCCCGCCCCCGATCCGGCACGCCAGCATCGCGCCTGGCTCGGCGTGGTGTCGACCGTCGGCCTCCTGCTCACCCTCGCGGTGTCGCTGGGGGCGCAGACGCCGGCGCCGCGTGTCGACTCGGCACGGGTCGCCCCGACGCGCAACATTGCCTGGACCTCCAACCGGCGCTCGTACGCCGTCGGCGACATCATCAAGGTTGTCGTCGATGAGTACGCCCTCGCCTCGGCCAACAAGGACAACACCAACAGCGCCTCGCGCCGCCGCAAGCTGGACATCGGCGCCAATCCGCCCAGCATGGGGACCGGGGCGGGCGGCCTCGGCGCCATCGAGGGATCGCTCGAGGCCGGCGATGGCAGCGCGTCCAACCAACGGGGGAATGCCACGCGCGGCACGCGCTACGCCACCGAGATCGCCGTGCGCGTCGTGGCGGTGACGCCGGACGGGCTGCTGCAGGTGAAGGGCACGAAGCTCATCGACGTCGACAAGAACAAGCAGACGCTCACGCTCGCCGGCTTTGTCCGGCCGCTCGACCTCGATTCGCGCGACGTCGTCGCCAGCGACAACATCGCCGACATCCAGCTCGCCTACGCCTCGAAGGGTTCGCTCGGCAAGCCCAAGTCCGGCATCATCACCCGGATCGTCGGCTTGCTGTGGCCATGACCGCGTCACGCCGCGTGCGGCGACGCGTCGCCGGGTTTGCCGGATTCGCCGGATGTGTCGTCCTCGCCGCCTCGTGCCTTGGCACGCAGGCGGCGCACGCGCAGGGCGTCCCCATCCGGGACCTGGTCATCGACGACCAGGGTGTCCCGGTTCGCCTCGTTGGCTACGGGCTCGTCACCGGGCTGAGTGGCACGGGCGACAACACCAACAGTGCGCGCGGCTCGCAGCAGACGGTGCAGTCGGTCGCCAACCTGCTGCGCCGATTCGACGTCATCGTCCCGGCCGAGTTCCTGCGGACGCGCAACGTCGCAGCGGTGCTCGTCACCGCCGAGGTCTCTCCGTATCTCCGTCCCGGCGGTCGATTCGAGGTGCAGGTCGCCTCGGTCGGCGACGCCCGGTCGCTGCGCGGCGGCGTGTTGTGGATGACCCCCCTCATCGCCGAGGTCGGTGGACAGCCGCTGGCCAGTGCGCAGGGGCCGCTCTACGTCGATGAGCAGGATGCCGTGCGACGCCGCATCGGCTTCAACGCCACCTCGTCGCGCATTGCCGGCGGCGGGGTGATCGAGGCCGACCTCCCGCGCCCACAGTTCGCCGCCAGCACCCGCCTGATCCTGCGAGAGCCGGATATCGGACTCGCGTCCCGCATCGCCGCCGTCATCGACTCCGTCGTGGGTGAAGGGACGGCCAAGGTCGAGGATCCCGGGGCGATCACCCTGGCCGCCCGCGACAGTGGCGGAGGCGGTCCTGCGGCGACCCTGGCCCGGATCCGCGACCTCAAGATCGAGGTGGCGCGCGTAGCCCGGATCGTCATCGACCAGCGTCAGGGGACGATCGTCGCGGGTGGTGACCTCACCCTTGGCCCCGGCGTCGTGAGCATTCAGGGGCTGACGCTCTCGATCGGTCCGGCACCTGCCGATACTGCTCAGCAGGGTCCCGGTGGACAGGTACGTGTGCCGACCGGGGCGACGGTGCAACAGCTCGCCGCCGCCCTGTCTGCGGTACGCACGCCAGCACACCAGGTCGCCCAGATTTTCGAAGCGCTCAAGCAGGTCGGCGCCATTTCCGCAGAGGTTGTCGCGCGGTGACGAACATCAACGCAGTGAATCACGCAACACCATCGCTCAGCACGACGCCTCCCGACCGGGACCAGCGTCTGCAGCAGGTTGTAGAGCAGCTCCAGGGCGTCTTCGTGGAGCAGCTCTTCAAGGCGATGCGTGAAACCGTGCCGACCGACGGGATCGCCAGCGGCGGCCCCGGCGAGCAGATGTTCACCGGCATGATGGACCAGCACCTGGCCGACGCCCTCCCTGGACAATGGGACCACGGCATCGGCGAGTCGCTCTACCGGCAGTTGCGTCCGCAGCTGGCGCGCGCCACCGGCCCTTCCACCCCGGACGTGACGCCATGACCACCGCGCACGTGCAGCCGTCGCCCTCCATGCTGCATATCGCCCCGTCGCAGTGGCCACCGCTGGTGCACGGGCTGGCCGACGCGCTCCAGTCCGAGCGCCGCCTGATCGACGACTTGATCGCGATCATGCGCCAGCAGCGCGAGGCCGTGTCGGCCGACAACCTGCAGGGGGTCGACGATACGGTGTTCGCGGTGCAGCGCGTGCTCCTGACCCTGGCCGAGGCTCGCAAGCGTCGCCGCTCCATCAACGTCCGGCTCGGGCAGCCCGAGGACATGGCGCTGCGCGACCTGCTGGAGGCCATGGGGCCGTACGCGACCGACGACCTGCGGACCTCTCGTGAGGCATTGCAAGGGTCGGCGCGCACGCTGGCACGCGAAGTCTCGACCAACCGGCAAGTCCTGCGCGAGGCGCTCACGACCGGCGAGGAAATGGTCCGCACCCTGGCAGGTGTCGGCGGGCAGCGCGTCGGCTACGACCACTCCGGTGCGGGCGACGCTCCTCGTGCCGCATACCTCGTCAACCGGCGGGCCTGATCATGCCTAACATCGGCAGCATCCTCAGCTCAGCGCGCAGCGCGATCTCGGCACATCAGGTCGCCATGCAGACCATCACGCAGAACATCGCCAACGCCGAGACCCCGGGCTACTCGCGTCAGCGCGCAGAGTTGGTGCCGGCGAACCCCCAGCGCTTTCCCATGTACACCGTCGGAACGGGCGTGGCCGTGGCCGACGTCGCGCGCCTGCGCAACCAGTTCCTCGACGTCTCCTATCGCCGGGAGGCAGGGCGCAGCGAAGCGTACAACGTGCGGACCGACCTGCTCGGCGAGATCGAGTCGCTGCTGAACGAGCCGTCCGAAACCGGACTGGCGAGCACGATGGACCGGTTCTGGAGTTCGTGGGACGACCTGGCCAACAACCCGACGAACCCGACGGCCCAGGGCGTCGTCCGCCTGCGGGGTGAGCAGGTGGCCTACACGCTGAACGGCTACGACGAGCGCCTGACCGAGCTGTCCAACCGCACGCGCGCCCACCTGACCGGGATCATCACCGAGGTCAACACGCTGGGGTCGCAGGTCGCGACGCTCAACCGGCAGATCACCGCCGCCGAGGCCGGCGGCCAGCAGTCGCCCGACCTGCGGGACACGCGGGACCGCATTGCCGACCAGCTGTCCAAACTGGCCGGCGTGCAGGTGCAGATGCAGGCCAATGGCACCATGAGCGTGCACTTCGGCAGCATGATGCTCGTCGACGCTGCCAACGCGCGCACGCTCGAGGTGCGCAACGGCACGACGACCACGATCGGCTACGTCGGAGACCCCGACCCGCTCCACGGGATCGGCGGGCAGGCCGGCGAGATGATGTCGTTCCTCAACACCGACGCGCCCGCGCTGCGCGCGCGCCTCGACAGCTTTGCCCGCGGCCTCGTGAACGGGGTCAACGAGTACCACGCCTCCGGGTGGACCGCGGCCGGCGATGCGTTAGGCGGGTCGAACTGGAATACCGCCCTTGGTCCCACGGGGTCACGGATCAACTTCTTCGACGCGGCGGGCACGAGCGCGGCGACGATCCGGATCTCGGCCGAAGTGGCAGCCGACGCCTCGGTCATCGCCGCCGGCGACGTGCAGAATGCCCCCGGCAACAACACCCTTGCCCTCGCCATGGGCGCCCTGCGCGACGATGTCGGGATGGCGGCCCTGCAGACCCGCATGGGCGCCAGCTTCGGGACCCTGATCGGGTTCGGTGCGGCCGAGTCCTTCGCCGACCACTACACCAGCACCGTGACCGGCCTCGGCGTGAAGGCGTCGGACGCGAAGAGCCAGTACACCGTCTTCGAGACGCTCACGGCGCAGGCCGACAACCGACGGTCATCAGAGAACGGCGTCTCGCTCGACGAGGAACTCACGCTGATGCTGCGGCACCAGCAGGCCTACACTGCCGCCACGCGCCTGGTGCGCGTTGCCGACGAGATGGCGCAGTCGATTCTCAACATGGTGTGAGGCGATGCTGATTCTTTCCAGGCGCGCCGGAGACGCGATCGTGATCGACGGGGGGATCCGCATCGTGGTCCTCGCCTCCGATCGTCGCGGCGTCCGCCTGGGCATCGAGGCCCCACCGCACGTCAGCATCGTCCGCGAGGAAATCGTGACCCAGATCGCCGACGAGAACCGACGCGCCAACGTCGGCGCCGAAGCCGCCGCCCTTGTTGGCGGTGTCGCCGCCAAGACTTCGTAACTCTCCCGCCGCCATTTCCGCGTGTTCCAGATAATCGGTCTCGTCGTCGTCCTCGGCAGCGTCATTGCCGGCTACACCATGCACCACGGCAAGATGGCAGTGCTGTGGCAGCCCACCGAGTTCATCATCATCGGCGGGGCGGGCATCGGGTCGTTCATCATGGCCAACCCGCCCAGCGTGATCAAGGCATCGCTCGCCGCGTCGCTGGCCCTGCTCAAGCCGAACCCGTTCACCAAGACGACGTACGGGGAGTTGCTGCAGGTGCTGTACGAGGTGTTCCAGACGGCGCGAAAGGACGGCCTCATCGCCCTCGAGGCGCACATCGAGGAGCCCGAGAAGAGCAGCATCTTCACGAAGTACCCGAACTTCCTGCACCATCACCACGCCGTCACCTTCCTGTGTGACACGCTCAAGGTCCTGCTCACGGGCGCGGTCGAGGATCATCACCTGGCCGACATTCTCGACCTCGACCTCGAGCGCATGCACGAGGAAGAACACCAGGTCCCGTCGGCCATCACCACGATGGGCGACGCGATGCCGGGGTTCGGGATCGTCGCGGCGGTGCTCGGTGTCGTGATCACGATGGGATCGATCGGTGGTGCCGCGTCGGAGATCGGCAACAAGGTCGCCGCCGCGCTCGTCGGCACGTTCCTCGGGATCCTGCTCGCCTACGGCATGATTGGACCGTTCGCCAAGGCGATCGAGGTCCGCCAGCGCGCCGAGGGGCAGTACATGCAGTGCATCCGCACCGCACTCCTGTCGTTCGCCCGGGGCGATGCCCCGATGACCTGCGTCGAGTTCGCCCGCCGCAACATCGAACCCGTCGACCGGCCGAGCTTCGCCGAGCTCGAAACGCTCACGCGCAAGAAGGCAGCCTGACGTGGCGAAGGGCGGCGGCAAGATCATCATCGTCAAGAAGATCAAGAAGGGCGGTCACGGTCATCACGGCGGCTCGTGGAAGGTCGCCTACGCCGACTTCGTGACCGCCATGATGGCCTTCTTCATGGTGATGTGGATCCTCGGCATGGACGACCAGACCAAGAAGGCCATCGAGGGCTACTTCTCCAGCCCCGTCGGCTACAAGAAGGGCTATTCGTCCGGCTCCAGCCCGCTCTCGTCCGGCAGCTCCCCGGCCGCGATCAAGCGCGAGGCGATCCAGATGGCCGTTCGTCAGATGCAAACCAAGAAGTTCGAGGCCGTGCAGGCCCAGTTGCGCGGCTCCATGGACTCCATCGCCTCGCTCGGCAAGCTCCGCGCGAAGGTCGAGATCACCGTCACCCGCAACGGGCTGCGCATCGAGCTGATCGAGGACGCGAAGGGCGACACCTTCTTCCCCATCGCCTCGGCCGTGCTCACCGAGCAGGGACGCGTCACGCTCCAGACGATCGCCGAAGAGCTGGCAGGGCTGGATAACCCGGTGGTCATCGAAGGACACACCGATGCGGCCCGATACGCGCGGAGCGGATACTCCAACTGGGAACTGTCGGCCGACCGCGCCAACGCCGCGCGCCGCATCATGGAGGAGTACGGCCTCAGCCCGGGCCGTGTGTCCGAAGTGACCGGACTCGCCGACAAGCAGCTGCGCTATCCCACCGAGCCGTTGAATCCCTCCAACCGGCGCATCTCCATCCTGCTGCCATTCCTTGATCCGCCCGAGACGCCATCGGTCGACCAGCTCAAGGAACGCCTGGAAGGATCGATCAAGCAAAGCTCCTGACGCGCAACGCAGCGGCCAGCCGACCGGCATGCGCCGCCTAGTGCGCCGCCGACAACCGTTCGCGCGTCCAGTGCATCGATTCGACGTACAGCTCTCCCATGGTGGCGGCGTCGATCCCCAGCAGGCTGCACTCCGACTCGACGACCGGCCAGGACGCCCGCTCGTAGGCCTCGACCATCGACAGCGTCGGGGCATAGGGTCCGCTGCGTGACAGCAGGGCGCGACGCACCTCGTCCGTCAGGTCGATGTGGTGCAGGACCTCGCTCAGCGGAACCTTCAAGATCGCATCCAGCATCGAGAAGAGCCCGACCATGAACAGCGCCTCGGCGCTCCGGCGATCGCGGCCCTGTCGCGCGACCATTTCGCACAGGCGCGCCCGCTGGATCGCCGCACGCACCAGCTCCGCGTCGGTCCCGCCCTTCCCCGCCACCGACGTCACGAGCAGCAGGGAGAGCCACTTGTGCAGCTCGGCACGCCCCACCATCCGTACCGCGTGCCGGATCGACTCGATGCCGCGCCCTCCGAGTGACGCCGAGTTCACCGTGCGCAGGAGCTTGATCGTGAGGGAGACGTCGGTACGGAAGGCGTCCTCGATCGCTTCGTCCGTCGTGTCGGGATCGCGCAGCAGGTTCATGAGCCGCAGGATCGTCAGCTGGGCAGCCGACAGGTCCCGTCGCGCCAGCGTTTCGGGCTTGCTGTAGAAATAGCCCTGGAACAGGCGATACCCTAACGCGAGACAGGTACTGTGCACCTCGCGCGTCTCCACCCGCTCGGCGAGGATCGTCCCGCCGTGGGGGGCCACCCTGGCGTACATGGAGCCGAGCTCCTCATCGCTCTTGTTGAGCACGTCCAGCTTGATCACCGACGCGATCCGGAGCAGCGGCTCGTAGGCCGGCTCGTACTCGAAATCGTCGAGGGCGAGCGTGTAGCCGGCCTGCACGAGCCCCTGCGCCGCGGCCACCACCTCGTCGTCCGGCGACACCGTCTCGAGCAGTTCGATCACGACCGTGCTCGGATCGAAGAGCTGGTGCATGCCGCGCATCAGCATCTCGCGCGTGAAGTTCAGGAACGCCCGATGCCCGCCCGTCATGCGGTCCATCCCGATGTTCAGGAACGTGTGGACGAGCACCTCCGAGGCCATCACGTCGGAGCTCACCCCCTCGGCGATGCTGGTGACGCCGGTGCGCCGATAGAGGAGTTCGTAGGCGTACAGCTCCCCCTTGCTATCGAAGATCGGCTGACGGGCGACGAACACGTCGACCATCGAGGTGGTGGAGGGGGCGTCCGGCGCAGGGGCTGTGGTCACGGGGCGTCGTGGTCGGGGTCGGGCGATGTCGCCGGGATCGCCGTCGGCCCGACATCGGGGGCGGCAGCGACTCCCTGTGGAGTATCGACCGCTCCCCCCCTCGACTTGTATTGCCCATCCACCGCCGTTAGCCTTCCCATTCCCCCGCGCCGGTTTCTGGGGCGGGTGGGCATTGCGCGCGAGTAGCTCAGCTGGATAGAGCGTCGGCCTCCGGAGCCGAAGGTCGTGGGTTCGAATCCCGCCTCGCGCACTCGCTCGAATGGACCCGGCGGGGGAGGCCGACACGATCGGCCTCCCCCGCCTTCGCAGGTGCGACGGGTGACCATTTGGCAGGACACGCACCGCGTCGCGGTGCGCTCGTGACGCCGGGGGCGCCGCGGAGCGTCGTTGCGGGATGGTGTGGCGGCTTGACGTGGGATCTGGACGCCCAGGTGCCGCCTTGCACGCCGAGATCTCGCTTACTACCTTCGC
The DNA here is from genome assembly GCA_016704465.1 of Gemmatimonadota bacterium. Lineage (GTDB taxonomy): Bacteria > Gemmatimonadota > Gemmatimonadetes > Gemmatimonadales > Gemmatimonadaceae > SCN-70-22. Next base: position 229,651 of record JADJAD010000004.1, read on the forward strand.
CCGTCCGAGCGCTCAGGGACCCCGAATTCTCGAGACTTCCCCACCTCGCGTGGATATTGTCGAACTGAAACGGAAGTCCGTCGCCGAACTCCTTGAGCTCGCGTCGGAACTCAGCGTGCAAGAGACGTCAGGCCTGCGCAAGCAGGACCTGATCTTTCGCATCGAGCAGCGACTCCTCGACCAGGAGACCGTCCTGCGCGGCGAGGGGGTCCTCGAGATCCTCGCTGAGGGCTACGGCTTCCTGCGTAGCCAGGACTGGAGCTACCTGCACGGCCCGGACGACATCTACGTCTCGCCGTCGCAGATCAAGCGATTCGACCTGCGCACCGGCGACACGATCCGGGGCGAGGTGCGCCCTCCGAAGCAGTGGGAGCGCTACCTGGCCCTGCTCAAGGTCGATCAGGTCAACGGCGACGACCCCGATCCGTCGCAGCCGCGGCTCATCTTCGACAACCTGCGTCCGCGCTACCCGGACCAGCGCCTTCGGCTCGAGAACGGCGACCTCTCCATGCGAGTCGTCGACCTGATCGCCCCGATCGGCAAGGGACAGCGCGGATTGATCGTCGCGCCGCCGCGCGCGGGCAAGACGATTCTGCTCCAGAAGATGGCCAACGCCATCGCCGACAACCATCCCGAAGTCACGCTCATCGTCCTGCTCATCGACGAGCGGCCCGAGGAAGTGACCGACTTCAACGAATCGGTCCCGAAGGCCGAGGTCATCAGCTCCACCTTCGACGAGCCCCCCACCCGCCATGTGCAGGTGGCGGAGATGGTCATCGAGAAGGCGAAGCGCATGGTGGAACACGGCAAGGACGTCGTCATCCTGCTGGATTCCATCACCCGCCTGGCGCGGGCCCACAACGCGGTGATTCCGCAGTCCGGGAAGATCATGTCCGGCGGGCTCGATGCGTCGGCGATGCAGAAGCCGAAGAAGTTCTTCGGATCGGCGCGAAAGATCGACGACGGAGGTTCGCTCACGATCATCGCCACCGCGCTGATCGAGACCGGCTCGCGCATGGACGAGGTGATCTTCGAGGAGTTCAAGGGGACGGGCAACATGGAGCTTGTCCTGAGCCGGGAGATCTCCAATCGGCGTGTCTACCCCGCCATCGACATCAACAAGTCGGGGACGCGCAAGGAAGAGCTCCTGCTCGATCGCGAGGAGATGAATCGCGTGTACCTGTTGCGCACCTTCCTCGGCGACATGCCCCCGGATGACAGCATCTCGTTCCTGCTGAAGCAACTCGTGCGCTCGAAGACCAACCGCGAGTTCTTCCAGCACATGGCGCAGGGGTAGCGCACGATCGCGGTGTCGACCTCTTCCGATTCGCCGGCGTCGTTCACGCGCGTGATGGCGGTCGACTACGGCGAGCGGCGCGTGGGGCTGGCGGTGAGCGATCCCTTGCGCGTGATCGCATCGCCGGCCGGTCATATCCTTCGTCGTGCGGGCAAGCGCCCGCCGATCGCAGAAATCATGCGGCGCGCAGAGGCCCTGGAAGCGGGCGAGTTCGTGCTCGGACTTCCATTGGACGGCGAGGGCGACGAAACCGACCGATCACGCGAGGTGCGTCACATCGCGGCCGAACTCGAGAAGCGGACCGGTTATCGTGTCCGCCTGATTGACGAGCGCTTCTCGACCGCTGCCGCCCTGCGCGCGATTCGGGAGATGGGTGGCTCGACCCGGGGCAGGAAGGGCGACGTCGACGCCCTCGCGGCTGCCATCCTGCTGCAACAGGCGCTTGGAATGTCGCCTGAGATGCCGTCCGAGCTGCCTTTTGGCGTGCCATCGGAACGATCCGCGACAGAAGGAAATGATGACGGGGATGGTTCGGGTGGTGGGTAGCGTTGGTTCGGGGGGGGGCCCCGTGCGCGCCGTCATGCGCTCGACCCGTTGGCTGCTCCTCGCGGCCGGCATGACAGCATGCGGCGACAGCGTCCCGCGTCGTGTCGTCATCCCCGCCGGGGTGACGTTTCGAGTCGCCGCCGACTCGCTTGCTCGGCGGGGCGTGGTGCGCTTCCCGCGGGCGTTTCGCGCGTATGCCTCGTGGACGAAGCGTGACCGGACGATTCGCGCGGGGACCTACGAGTTCCGCAGCGAGCAGGGGTGGGGCGAGCTGCTCGATGCGCTCGCTGGCGGGCGCGGACTCGTGCATACCTTCACGATCCCGGAGGGATACGCGATCCGGACGATCGCGCCGGTGATCGCCAAGGCGCTGGAGGTGCCGCTGGATTCCGTTGAGGTGGCGGTGCGCGATTCGGCGCTGCGTCGTCGACTCGACGTGCCGACGCCCACGATCGAAGGGTACCTCTTTCCCGATACGTACACGTTTCCCCCCGGTGCGACGGCGCGCGATGCAGTGCTCGCGATGGTCGAGCGCTTCGACGACATCTGGAAACCCGCATGGGACTCGGCCGCGCGCGCCATGGCCTTCACGCGCCACGACGTGATGTCGCTCGCGGCAATCATCGAGAAGGAGGCGCGGATCGCGGAAGAGCGCCCGGTGATTTCGGCCGTGTACCACAATCGGCTCCGCATCGGCATGCGATTGCAGGCCGACCCCACGGTGCAGTACGCGCTGGGACGCCATGTCGAACGCGTGCTGTACAAGGACCTGGAGATCGACTCGAAGTACAACACGTATCGATATGCCGGCCTCCCGCCGGGCCCGATCGCCTCGCCCGGAGCCGCGAGCATCGAGGCGGCCGTCTTTCCGGCGAGCGTGCCGTATCTCTATTTCGTGGCGCACCCGGACGGGCATCACGAGTTCCGGACCACGTTTCGGGAGCACACCGAGGCGATACGCCAGGTGCGTTCCGGGCGTCGTGCGCTGGAGAAGGCGTCCAAGTCGCCGGACAAGTCGCCGACCAAGCCGCGATCACGCTGATCGGGCGGCGCTCATCGGACGCCGGTGAGCACTCGGCAGTGAGCACTCGCCGGTGATCACTCGGCAGTGAGCACTCGTCGGTGACCAGCCATGGCTGACCGGTAGGCGGTCCTGCGCACTCGCTGCGGTCCGCACGCGGCGCACGTCACGTGGACATCGAGGGGCACAACGCAAACGCGGGCCGTATGGGATTCCATACGGCCCGCGAAGGGGTGCCGGCGACGGCCTACTCTCCCGCGATCTCTCGATCGGAGTACCATCGGCGCTATAGGGCTTAACGACCGTGTTCGGAATGGGAACGGGTGTGGCCCCTACGCTCTCGTCGCCAGCGAGTCTTGGGACGGGGGACTTGGGACGGGAGACGGGAGTTCACCGTCGCACGGCCACAGTCGGCCCGCTCCTCAAAAGCGAGAAGTGAAGGGAGGGAAGATCGGTTGAAATGAAGCTGCGTTAGGCAGCCTGCTTGCACTGCGCGCGTGCCCTGCCAAGCAACGGTAGCAGAGTCGAGAAACGGAATTCCTCCCGTCCCCCGTCCCCCGTCTCCCGTCTGTATGAGAGGGTCAAGCCGCACGGGCGATTAGGACCGCTGCGCTCGGAATGGATTGCTCCATGTCCACGGGCGGCCTATTGACGGAGTCGTCTCCTCCGGCCCTTCAGGGGGCTCAAGGCCCCAGGGAGTGTTCATCTTGGACGGCGTTTCCCACTTAGATGCTTTCAGCGGTTATCGCCACCGATCATCGCTACCCGGCGTTGCCCCTGGCGGGACAACCGGGACACGAGCGGATCGTCCGACTCGGTCCTCTCGTACTAGAGTCCGCATTCCTCAACACTCCAACGCCCACGACGGATACAGACCGAACTGTCTCACGACGTTCTGAACCCAGCTCATGTGCCACTTTAACCGGCGAACAGCCGGACCCTTGGGACCTTCTCCAGCCCCAGGATGTGACAAGCCGACATCGAGGTGCCAAACCGCGCCGTCGATGTGAACTCTCGGGCGCGATAAGCCTGTTATCCCCAGCGTACCTTTTATCCGTTGCGCGATAGCCGTTCCACCCCGGGCTACCGGATCACTACGGCCCACTTTCGTGGCGGGTCGACCCGTCGGTCTCCCCGTCAGGCTGGCTTGTGCCGTTACACTCTAGAAGCGCGAGTACCGACCGCGCTGAGCCAACCTTCGCGCGCCTCCGTTACTCTTTCGGAGGCGACCGCCCCAGTCAAACTGCCCACCTGCCACGGTCCCACCTGCGGTTTGCGCAGGCTGGTGAGGACGTCGTATCTACCAGGGTGGTATTTCACTGGCCCCTCCCCCCTGAACTAGCGCCCAGGGCTCATCGGGTCCCACCTATGCCACAGTTAGAGACAACGTCCAATGGCAAGCTACAGTAAAGGTGCATGGGGTCTTTTGTCCTGTCGCGGGGACTCGGAATCCTCACCGAGACTGCAATTTCGCCGGGCCCATGGTCGAGACAGCGCCCAAGTCGTTACTCCATTCGTGCAGGTCGGAACTTACCCGACAAGGAATTTCGCTACCTTAGGACCGTTATAGTTACGGCCGCCGTTTACCGGGGCTTCGGCTCAAGGCTTCGCCTTGCGGCTAACATCTCCGCTTGACCTTCCGGCACCGGGCAGGAGTCAGTGCGTATACGGCGCCTTACGCGGCTTGGCACGCACCTGTGTTTTTGCTAAACAGTCGCTTGGGCCGATTCTCTGCGGCCCCCACCAGCTTCCCTGTACGGGTCACCAGCAAGGGCATCCCTTCTTCCGAAGTTACGGGATCATTATGCCGAGTTCCTTGACCACGTCTCACTCGTGCACCTGAGGCCGGCTCGCCTCGCCCACCTGTGTCGGTTTACGGTACGGACGCATGAGTCGCTCCCGATTCAGCTTTTCTCGCGTGTCGACTCCACAACACTTGGCTTTGGGTTGCCCCGCCGCCTCGTACTCCCGTCTCGGCCTTGCGACCTACGCGGTTGAACGGCAATCCACCACGCCGCTGCTGCTTCGTTCCACGGTCCCTGAATCGATCAACACTTCCCACGCGGGGCCGGAATCTTAACCGGCTTGCCATCGGCTACGCCTCTGGGGCCTCGCCTTAGGACCCGCCTCACCCTGCGCTGATTGCCATGGCGCAGGAACCCTTGGGCTTACGGTGCGGGTGGTTTTCACACCCGTTTGCGCGTACTCATTCCGGCATCCTCACTTCCGCTCGCTCAGGGATTGGTTTCCACCTCCTTCACTGCACGCGGAACGCTCCTACCCCTCGAACTTACGTTCGAAGGCCAAGCTTCGGTGGGCCGCTTAATCCCGACCATTCTCGGCGCATTCCCGCTGGACTGGTGAGCTATTACGCACTCTTTCAAGGAATGGCTGCTTCTAAGCCAACCTCCCAGTTGTCACGGCAGAAACACATCCTTCGCTATACTCAGCGGCCTCCGGGACCTTAGCTGTGGCTCTGGGTTCTTTCCTCTCGCCGCTGGACATTATCGCTCGACGACTTCACTCCCAGGGTCCATAAAACAGGTATTCAGAGTTTGGTTGGGGTTGGTACCAGCTTCGCCAGCCCGCGCCCATCCAGTCGCTCTACCCCCTGCTTACACGCCTCAGGCTCTACCTCAATGATTTCGGGGAGAACCAGCTATCTCCAGGCTTGATTGGCCTTTCACCCCTACCCACAAGTCATCCGAGCGGTTTCAACCCACACCGGTTCGGGCCTCCACTAAGTGTTACCTCAGCTTCACCCTGCTCATGGGTAGATCGCCACGGTTTCGGGTCTACCCCAGGAACTCAAGCGCCCTCGTTGCGGGACTCGCTTTCGCTCCGACTCCGCGGCTGAGCCGCTTAGCCTCGCTCCTGAGGAGTAACTCGCCGGATCATAATGCAAAGGCACGCAGTCAGCAGTGCCAAAGGTTGCCCTGGCCCGCCTCCTGCCGCTTGTAAGCATGTGGTTTCAGGATCTCTTTCACCCCCCCAGGTGCTTTTCACCTGTCCCTCACGTACTCGTCCACTATCGGTCCACAGGAGTCTTTAGCCTTGGAGGGTGGTCCCCTAGCTTCACGCCCGATTTCGAGTCGGGCGTTACTCAGAACTCCACTGGGCCAGCGCTCTTCGTCTACCAGGCTGTCACCGTCTACGGCGCCCCGTTCGGGGACTTCGACTCGTTAACTGGCTCCGTCCGTGGGTCCTACAACCCCAGTCCCACAAGGAGACTGGTTTAGGCCTCCGCCCCTTTCGCTCGCCGCTACTCCGGGCATCTCGTTTGATTTCTCTTCCTGCCGGTACTGAGATGTTTCAGTTCCCTGCGTTCGCTTCACCGTTGCCGGTGATGACGGACCTCACGGTCCGCCGGGTTGCCCCATTCGGCCATCTCGGGATCACCGCGTGTGCCACTCCCCCGAGCTTATCGCAGCTTACCGCGGCCTTCATCGCCTCTGTGTGCCCAGGCATCCCCCACATGCTTTCGCTCGCTTGACCCATTCGTCGTCAAGCAGAGCACGCGCGTTACTTCATGTGTTCAAGCAATCTCTCCGCCGACGATCCGCTCGCGCGAACCACCGGCAGTAAGGATTCACTTCCCACGATCTTCCCTTCCTTCACTTTTCAATCAGCAAACCGGCGGCGTTCCACCGCGCGGCATTCATTAAACACGATACATGTCCCTCCCGCCCCCGCGCGCACGCTCGAAGCGCGTCGATCCTGCGCAGGTACCGGAAGGGCGCGAATTGTACCAAGGCTTGCGCCGCATGGCAACCCCTATCCTCTCGACTTCTCGGCTATTTTCCCGGCGCCCCGACCTGGACGCATCCGCTCCGACCTCTGCCCTCGCCGGCAACCGCCCACCGCCCGGCACGCCATCGGGTCCGCCATGACCACCACTACCTTAGAGCACATGGCCTTCGACCTTGCTGTCGTCTCCGCCCGTGGCGCTACTCGCTGGAAACGCGGGCACCCGTGGATCTTCCGAAGCGACCTCGTTCGCTTTCCGTCTGCACCGGCCGGCCCGGTCCGCGTGGAAGATCCGCGAGGGAAGCCCATCGGTACGGCGCTCTGGTCCCCCACGTCCGAAATCTCCATCCGGATGATCGACCGCCGGCCCGACGCCGCGCTCGACCACGACTGGTGGACCGAGCGCCTTGCCCGAGCCATCACGCGCCGAGGCGGCGTGCTCGAGCACAGCTCCGCCTGCCGGCTTGTGCACGGGGAGGGCGATGCAGTCCCGTCGCTGGTGTGCGATCGCTACGACCGCTGGCTCGTTGTCCAGCTCATGAGTGCGGGCCTCGAAGCCTGCCGGACTCCGATCATCGACGCACTCATCTCCCTGACGGGATGCGACGGCATACTTGCCCGCCACGATCTCGCGCTCCGCGAGCGTGAAGGACTGACACGGGAGACCACCGTCCTGCACGGCGACGTGCCGCAGGAAGTCGAGGTCCACGAACACGGCGTGCGGTACCTCGCCGCCCCCTGGACGGGCCAAAAGACCGGCGCCTTCCTCGACCAACGCGAGAACCGCCATCGCATCGGGCGCCTGGCGCGCGGACGGGCGCTCGACTGCTTCGCCTACCACGGCTCGTTCGCGATGCACATGGCGCAGCAGGCCGCCGACGTCGTCGCCATCGACTCGTCCGCCGCTGCCCTGGAGCGAGCCCGCGACAACGCGGCGCGTAATGGATGTACCAACATCTCCTTCGTCGAGGCCGACGCCTTCGATGAACTGCGCGCCCTCGAACGCGCCGGCGAGCGCTTCGACACGATCGTCGTGGACCCCCCGGCCTTCGCCAAGAATCGCCCCTCCCTTCCCGCCGCCCTTCGCGGCTATCACGACATCAACCTGCGTGCCCTGCGACTGCTCGCTCCGGGCGGCATCATGCTAACCGCCAGCTGCAGCTTTCACGTCACCAAGCCGATCTTCCTCGACATGCTCGAGGGTGCCGCCGCCGACAGCGGTCGCCACATCGCGCTCCGCGACCTGTGCGCGCAGCCCGACGATCACCCCGAACTCCTCACCGTGCCCGAAACCGGCTATCTCAAGGGCGCCATCGTCGAGGCGCTCGACTAGGGGCCACCTCGCGCGTCGTCGACGACGCGCCGACCGCACGCGCCGGTCGCAGTCGCCGGTCTCGCCGGTCTCGCCGGTCTCGCCGGTCTCGCCGGTCTCGCCGGTCTCGCCGCGGACGGAGCGACCGTGGCGGGCGAGGGGGAACGGGCCGTAACTTCCCCACGCCCCCTCCTCGGATGCCGCCATGTTCCCCATGTTCCCAACGTTTCCCACCCGGAACGCGCGTTCCGCGATGACGATCCTCGCGACAACGGTAGTCGCCGCGACGATCGTCGCGTCGCCGGTCGCCGCGCAGAAGACCCAGAAGCCCCCGCTGCACGGTCGCCACTGGGTCGCGGTCACCGGCAAGCCGCTCGCCGCCACGGCGGGGGCGATGATCTTCCAGCAGGGAGGCAACGCGGTGGACGCGGCGTGCGCCATGCTCGGCGCCGTCGCCACCATGTGGGACGTCCTGAGTTGGGGGGGCGAGACTCAGGCCCTCATCTATCACCCGGGACGCAAGCAGGTCATCGGGATCAACGCGTTAGGCGTCGCGCCCACCGGCGCCACCGCCGACTTCTACCGATCGCGCGGCATGAACACCCCGCCCGAGTTCGGGCCGCTCTCGGCCGTGACACCCGGCACCCCGGGCGGCCTCATGACCATGCTCGCCGAGTACGGCACACTCTCGTTGGCACAGGTGCTCGCCCCGGCCATCCAGATGGCCGATGGCTACGCCATCGATGCCCAGACGGCGAACGCGATCGAGTCAAACAAGGAACGCATCAAGCAGTGGAAGTACTCGCGCGCGGTGATGCTCGCGCACCCGGGCGAGCCCCGCGAAGCGCCCGCGGCGGGCGAAGTGTTTGCCCAGCGCGACCTCGCCACCACGCTGCGCAAGCTGGTCGAGGCGGAACGCCTGGCCCTGCGCGCCGGGAAGGATCGCAAGGCGGCGATCTACGCGGCCTACGACCGATTCTATCGCGGAGACATCGCCGAGGAGATCGTGCGCGGCGTGCGCGAGGAAGGCGGCCTGTTCACGCGACAGGACCTCGCGGACTGGAAGGTGAAGATCGAGACGCCGCTCTCCACGACCTACCGTGGCGTCGAGGTGTTCAAGCTGCAGCCGTGGACGCAGGGACCGGTGCTGCTGCAATCGCTCAACATCCTGGAGAACGCCGACTTGCGCTCGATGGGCTACAACACGCCGCGCTACATCCACACCGTGTACCAGGCCATGTCGGCGGCCTTTGCCGACCGAGACTTCTATTATGGCGATCCGGCGTTCGCCCCCGAGGAGCCCATGCGCGGACTCCTCTCCAAGGACTACGCCAAGGCGCGCTACGCACAACTGCGCAGCGACCGCAACGACTCCACGATCACGCCCGGCGACCCGTATCCCTTCCAGGGCGGCGTGAATCCCTTTCGCGCCGAGCTCGATGGGTGGAGCGTGACCGGCGCACCCGCCCAGCTGCCTAAGGCGATCCTGCCGGCGCAGGGACTCGGCGCCTCGTCCGGGCTCCCTTTCCCGGGATCGGCTGGCTTCTATTCCGGCACCACGTCGATCCAGGCGGCGGACTCCTCGGGCTGGGTGGTGTCGGTGACGCCGAGCGGCGGCTGGATTCCCGCAGTCATCGCCGGGCGCACTGGTGTTGGATTGAGCCAGCGCGCGCAGAGCTTCGTCACCCATCCCGGCGACGGTCCCTTCAACGTGATTGAACCGGGCAAGCGTCCGCGCGTGACGCTCACGCCGTCGCTCGCCCTCAAGGACGGCGACCCGTACATGGCATTCAGCGTGCAAGGGGGCGACTCGCAGGACCAGAACCTGTTGCAGTTCCTGCTGAACACGATTGAGTGGGGGATGACGCCGCAGGAAGCGGTCGAGGCGCCGAACTTCAACTCGTTCCAGATGCGGTCCTCCTTCGGTTCCCACGCCTCGCGGCCCGGGCACCTGCTGCTGGCCGAGGCGGTCCCTGACTGGACGCGCGCGTCGCTGCGTCGCATGGGCTACACGCTCGAGTTCGAGCGCCTGACCTCAGGGCCAATCACCGCCATCTGGATCGACCGGGCGCATCGCACGTTTTGGGGGGCGGCGTCGAACCACGGGGAAGACTACGGGATCGCGTGGTGACGGACCCCATGCCGCACCGCGCGCACCTCTGGGTCAGGCCTGGCAGGTGGGGCAGAAGTACGTGCTGCGCGCCGCCTGTGTGATGCGCACGATGGCGACGCCGCAGCGACGGCAGCCGCCACCCTCACGATCGTACACGTTGAATCGACCGGTCGTGCTGGCGCCGTCGGCCCCGTAGTACCGCTCCGCGCGATCCAGCGCCTTTCGCAGTGCGCGCTTGACGCCGGCGGCGACGGCGGCAAGCGACGTTTTCGTGAGTCCGTCGACGCGGCAGGTGGGGTCGATCTTCGCGTACCACAGTGCTTCGGACGCGTAGATGTTGCCGATGCCGGCGACGAGGCGCTGGTCGAGCAGCGCAGGCTTGATCGGGGTGCGTCGGCCGGTGAAGTGCTGCACGAGCCACGCCGCGTCGAACGACTCGGCCGTGGCCTCCGGTCCGAGGTCGGGGAGTGGATCGATCCCCGGGGGATGGAGCGCGACGACCGCGAGGGCACGTGAGTCGTCGAGCGCGAGGCGCGTGCCGTCGGTGAAGTCGAACACGACGCGCGCGAACCGGGCCGGGATCGACGCGGACCGGGTCACGCGCCAGTCGCCCGTCATGCGGAAGTGCACGTGCAGGGTACGCCCGGTGGCGAGCCGCAGGAGCTGGTGCTTGCCGCGACGGGTCACCTCGACGATGCGGTCGCCAGCGAGTGTCTCGGCTACGGCATCGGGGAGTGTCCGGCGTGGCGATGCATGGAGCGCGCGCACCGACGCGAGGACCTTCCCCACACAGGCGTCACGCGCGATGCGCGTGGCGTACTCGACTTCCGGCAGTTCAGGCATCGGCGCTCGTCAGGCGACGGCCTTCTTGCGCCAGTAGCGGGCGAGGCCAAACCATGAGGAGCGGATGGCGTCGCGGTCGACATGCGCGGCCTGCTCCACCGTGAGGCTGCTGGCGATGCGCGCGAACTCCGCCTCGGCGAAGCTGTCGGCGCGTGACTCGTCGTCGTCGCCGGAGGCCAGGGAGGCACGGACCGCGAGACTCCACGAGATGAGGCGATCCCACATCGTGTCCAGGTGGGCGACCACGTGACGCACCGGGCCGAAGTGGGTGACCAGGAGGGCCTCCGGCCCCCACGCGGCGATGCGATCGAGACTGGGCTTCCAGGCCTCGAGGTCGATGTCGGGCGGCGGCGCGACGGGGAGGGCAGGTGTACCGTGCTGCGACCCTTCGCCGGCCACGTCACCGACGAAGGCCATCCCTGTGGACTCGTCGAGGTAGGAGACGTGGTGCCAGGCGTGCCCCGGCGTGTACGCTACGCGCAGCGATCGATCACCGATTGACAGCTGTTCCGAGCCCTGCAGCACCACGAGCTGTCCAGGCTCGACCGCCTCGAACGCCCCCCACAGCCGCTCCATGTCGTGGCCGTAGATGCGGCGCGCGCTCTCGAGCAGCCGCGAGGGATCCACCAGGTGCGGGGCGCCGCGTGCGTGGACATGGACGCGCAGGCTTGGAAATTCACGCGCGAGCGTCCCGGTCACGCCAGCATGATCGAGATGGATGTGTGTCAGCAGGACGTGGCGCAGGTCATCGGGCGCGGCGCCGAAGTCCCGGAGCGCCAGGCGCAACGCGTCGCGACACGTCGAGGGTCCCGGATCGACGACGGCCACGCCGTCTGTGGTTTCGACGAGGTAGACCGCGACCGACTCCTCGCGTCCGAGATGGAGGAGGTCTCCGCAGGCGAGTCCGTCAGCAACATGTCGCAGGGCAGTCATCGGATGGCGTGCATTACGAGTGGCGATGCGGGATCGGGGCGGCGGGGTCTCACACGTCGGCGACGACACCTGGCCGACGCCGGTCGCCGGCGACTATGTGAGCGCGTTCATGTCGGACAATCTAACGAGTGAATGATGGTCCCACTTGCGCGCCTTACGAGAGTGCCTAGGTTTGTGGCAGCCTAACAGGCGTGGAGACATGGCGGCACCGTTGCAGCGATCGCTCAAGCACGAGTACGAGCTGTTCGTCGAACAGGAGATCGAGAACTACAAGGACTCGATCCCCCGATCGGCGATCCTTCGCATCGGCGACGAGGCGGTGGCCAACCTGCACGACGCCGAGCAGTTCGCCTTCGACGAGCTGCTGATCTGGACGGAAGTCGATCGGATCATCCGGCTGCGCCTTCGCATCCCGTCGTACGCCTCGTGGCGTCGCCGCCGACTGAAGCTCATTGCCGAGTACCGTCGGCCGGAGCGTTGGGGGATGAGCGCCGATGCGCCACTCGTGCGCGAGATCCCGTCCGATACCGAAGCCCACGTTCTCGTCGTCGGAGCGCAGCAGGAAGGTACCGCCCTCTACCTCGCGGCGAATGGGTGCCAGGTCACCGCAATCGAGGAGGATCCGGAGGTGGTGGAAAAGGTGATCGCGGCCGCTGGCGTGGTCGGCCTCACCTCCCGCGTCAACGGATGGGCCACCGGGCTCGGCGAGTGGTACCCGGAATCGCCCCTGCACGCGGTCGTCTGCTCTCCCGCGGCCTTCGAACGACTGAACCATGCGGAACGGGATCGTATCATCGAGATCCTGAAGAGCGCCACGCTCGATGGTGGCGTGCACCTCGTGCAGACGCTCGTCGCAGGTCAGGCCGCCGGGGAGCTGGAGGAGTTGCGCCAGCGCTATCGCGGGTGGGAGGTCTCCATTGTGCGCGACATGAGCTCGTCGCGCACCTTCCTCGCCAGAAAGAACGTCGCCTGACACGGCCGAGTTCGGCGACACGTAGCGATACTGCGTGTCAGTTCAGTACGTGTCATTTTGCGACGTTTTACATGGCCCGCCAACGTCCGAACCTGTCAACGGCTTTCACGCCAACGACTTGCGATCTGTGCTCCCTCTGGCACACCCGGTGCAATAGGAGGGAGTTGAGGCGGCGCTAGTTCGCCGCATCCACCGGCCGTATTCGGCGAACCGTTCTCGCCGACTGCGGCCGGTTTCGCAAGGTTCGACGTCAGATCACGCTGGGCCCCCGTCAGGAGTCCCGTGAATCCGCCGCGACCGTCGCGCCGTAGAACCGGCGCGCAGGTGTCCATCATCATATAGAAGAGAGGAGGGCGACGCATGACCACCAAACGTCAGGGCGTCCTGGAAGAGGAGCCTGTGGGAATCGTGATCTCGCGCGGCAGTCGCGCCGAGCCACTCCCGCGGGTGTGGGCGTACATCTGGGGCCCAGTGCCCGACGGTGATGAGCCAGTCGTCGACGTGAGGGCAGCGTAGCGGCGGGTCGGATACGTCACGACGCCGTCCGGTCAGCGCCCCACCCGTTGCGCGAGGGCCAGGTCGAGGACATCAGGTGCAACAACAAGAAAGCCGGCGCAGGTTCGCGCCGGCTTTCTTGTTTGTTCGATACGCGGAAGACCTAGCGCTTCTTGGTCTTCTTGGCGGCCTTCTTCGCCACCTTCTTCGCGGCCTTCTTAGCAGTCTTCTTCTTCGCAGCCATGAGAGTATCTCCTGGTCTGGTGTGGATCACCGGTCCGATCCCCCGGTGGATCGGTCGGCAGCAACCGGGCGCATTCGCATCCGGTTGGCCCGTCGCGCCTAACTGCGGCGCTATGTCATGGTTCGCGCGGTTGGAGCAGGTGCGCGCGTTCCGTGGTACGCAATCTTTCGTATGGACGACTTGACATCGTCATGCGTTTCAATCCGACAATAATCTATATCAACCAACATCAAGCCGTAAAGTTCAAGTTGCGACTTTTCATTGAGCTGCGGCGCGTTCGTTCGACCCGGCGCCACGCCCACCCCTCCGTCACCTGCATCGTCGCGTGGCCTCCCGACTGCTGCGTACGGATGGCTGGCACGCACGAGACAGACGACGCGCGCGACGCACAACGGCCTTCGACTCCCTGCGCGCGAACGCCGACGTCGCGACCTCCTTGCGCCTGCCTGCCGCCCATCACGTCCGCGCGCACGGTCGCACACACCGTCGCATCGTTGGTCGCACCCGTGGTCGCACCCGTGGTCGCACCGCCGATCGTGGCACTGCTCACGGATGACAAACGACGCGCGATCAGTCGGCGGTCGCCGCGCACGGCGACATCGCCGTCGCACGCATCCCCCGCCACGCAGGGGGCAACCGTCGAGCACTCGTGACCGGCGAATGGATGGGAGACCGCAACGGGCCGTGGCGTTCACCGCGGTGTCGACGGAGACGGAGGCGGACATCGATCGAGCGCCGGAGTCGGCCACGAGCGGGGCGGCGAAGGCTCCCCGCGCGTGGACCCGATCCCTGACCGGGACGGGGCGACGCTGCGAGGCAGCCGGTGGCGACGCGATTGTGAGGAGCTGTTTTCGTGATGAATCCACGCCGTTTCCTCGCGCGCACGCGATAGGTGCTCGGCGCGAATATATGAACACCGCTTCTGTCGCGCAATACGGCGCGACAAGAACGAGGGGCACGTCCCTGCCTAACGACTCGGCGGAGCGGCCATACGACCGGCAACTCGGCCGGCAACTCGACCGGCCACACGGCCGGCAATACGACCGATCCAACGAACGGCCCGGAGACACCGGACACGACGCCCGCGCGCCGAGATGACCGCACCACGCTGGACGCCTGACGTACCATCGGGCATTTTCTCCACCATAGGGCGATCGCTCCTCTTCCCACTCGTTGCCATGCCGACGCTCACAATCGACGGCCACACCTGTACGGTCGACATCGGCGGAACGATCCTCGATGCCGCTCGCGCGGTGGGGATCGACGTTCCGACGCTGTGTTGGTACCCCTCGCTCACCTCGGTCGGAAACTGCCGCATCTGCCTGGTCTCGGTGGAAGGGACGGACAAGCTGCTGCCCGCCTGTGCCACCGCGGCCGAAGACGGCATGCGCGTCACGTCGGAGTCGCACGCCGCCGTGAGGAGCCGACAGGGTGTCCTCGGGCTCCTGCTGGAGCGCTATCCGGTGGAGGACATTCCGGCAGCGGAGGCGCGCAACGAGTTCGAGGCGCTGGTCAGGCGCTACGACGTCCCCACCACGCACCGCGCCGGACTCCCCCCGCGCGACGGCGACGCACGTGACGGCGACCCGGCCATTCGACACGACATGTCGACCTGCATCCTGTGCACGCGATGCGTCCGCGCGTGCGAGGAGATTCAGGTCGTCGGCGTGCTCGACGTCGCACACCGCAGCGATCGCGCGCAGATCATCGTCGGGGCGGACGGCAACCCTGAGCATGCCGGGTGCACCTGGTGCGGTGAGTGTGTCCGTGTCTGCCCGACCGGCGCCATCCACGACATCATCCCGATGGCG
This sequence comes from Gemmatimonadota bacterium, assembly GCA_016704465.1. Taxonomy (GTDB): domain Bacteria; phylum Gemmatimonadota; class Gemmatimonadetes; order Gemmatimonadales; family Gemmatimonadaceae; genus SCN-70-22. Next base: position 244,986 of record JADJAD010000004.1, read on the forward strand.
GTACGCGCCGGCGACGGCACGATGCTGGAGCGCCCACGATCCAACGCGATGCCACCGATCGATCGCACGGTGCGCAGCGTCTGCCCGTACTGCGCCGTCGGGTGCCAACTCGACCTGGAGGTGCGTGACGACACGGTCGTTCACGTGCGATCACCCTGGATCGAGGAAGCGACACCGAACCGTGGATCCACCTGTGTGAAGGGGCGCTTCGGTCTCGACTTCGTGCAGCATCGTGACCGTCTCGAGACGCCGCTGATCCGGCGCGGGTGGGTCAAGCGGGATGGCCGCTGGATCTTCGACGCCACGCACGATACGGCCTCCATGTGGCCACGACGCGGCGGTCCATGGGAGCTCATCGAGGAAGAGGGACAGACGCGCAAGCGCGGCCCTCGCTCCAACCCGCTGCAACGCAGCACCTCGGGCATCGGGCCACTCGGCGATCCACGCGACCGGGTGGCAACGCCGCTCGCGTGGTACGCGCCGTTCCGGGAGGCCACGTGGGATGAGGCCCTCGAGCTCTCGGCCCAGGAACTCACGCGGCTGCGCGACACGAGCGGCCCGTCGTCGCTCGCCGTCCTGCAGTCTGCCAAGTGCAGCAACGAGGAGAACTACCTCTTGCAGCGCATGTTCCGTGGAGGGCTGGGGACCAACAACGTGGACCATTGCACGCGCCTGTGCCATTCCTCGTCGGTCAGTGCGATGCAGCAGGCGATGAACACCAGCGCCGCCTCGGGGGCGATGCGCGAAGTGGAGGACGTCGCCGACGTGATCTTCCTGCTCGGCGCCAACACCACCGAGTCGCATCCGGTGTTCGGCGCGGCCATCAAGCGCGCGGTGAAGCGAGGGGCGACGCTGATCGTCTGTGACCCTCGCCGGATCGAGCTCGCCTCGCGGGCGCACATCCACCTGCGCGCAATGCCCGGGACCGACGTGGCGGTCATGAACGGGATGTTGCACCACATCCTCGCGCTCGGCCTCGAGGATCGCGACTTCATCGCCCGTCGCACCCATCAGTTCGACCGCGTGCGTGCGGCGGTGCAACCGTACACACCGGAGCGTGCCTCCCAGATCTCGGGCGTACCGGCCGCGCTCATCCGCGAGGCCGCCGAGCGCTACGCGCGCGGCCCGCGTTCCTCGACGCTGTGGGCCATGGGGCTCACGCAGCACGCGACGGGGACCGACATCGTCACCTCGCTGCTCAACCTGATCCTCGCCACGGGGATGATCGGCCGCCCGGGTGCGGCCATGCTCCCGATTCGCGGACAGAACAACGTGCAGGGCGCGAGTGATGTGGGGGCGATTCCGATGGTGTACACCGACTACCAACCGGTCACCAACCCCGACATCCGGCACCGGTTTGCCCAGGAGTGGGGGGTGCCGGACGACCGGATCCCACTCAAGGCGGGACTCAAAGTCACGCAGATGGTCATGGACGACTCGCCCGTGCGGGGCATGTACATCATGGGCGAGAACCCGATCCTGTCGGACCCGCAGGTCGCACACGCCGAGCACTGGTTCCGCGAGCTCGAGTTCCTCGCGGTGCAGGACATCTTCCTGACCGAGACGGCCCGCTATGCCGATGTGGTGCTCCCCGGTTCCTCGTTCGCGGAGAAAGACGGGACGTTCGTGAATACCGAGCGCCGTATCCAACTCTCGCGAGCCGCCGTCCCCCCGCCCGGCGACGCGCGCCGCGACCTCGACATCCTCATTGAGCTGTCGAATCGCATCGGCCTCCCGTCGCCGTATCGCGACGCTGCCGAGGTCATGGACGAGATTGCCCGCGTGACTCCATCGTGGCGCGGCGTGTCGCACGCGCGGCTCGAGTCGCACGCCGGGCTGCAGTATCCGGTGCACGACGCCGAGCACGGGGGAACGCCGTTCCTTTTCGCCGACGCCTTTCCCACGACCGACGGCAAGGCGACGTTCTTCCCCGTCGAGTATCTCCCGCCAGCCGAGCTGCCCGACGATGCGTATCCGTTCCTGCTCAATACCGGTCGACAGATGTACCACTGGCATACCGGGACGATGACCCGACGGTCGTTCGCCCTCGACGCGCGTGAGTCGACGCCGATCGTGGAATTGAATCCGGCCGACGCGGCGGCCATGGGCGTCGGCGATGGCGAGGAAGTGGTCGTGGCATCGCGCCGCGCGGAGATCCGCATCGCCGTGCGCCTGTCGGACCGCGTGTCACCGGGGCAGGTCTTCATCCCGATGCACTATCGCGAGGCGGCGGTCAACCTCCTGACCAACCCGGCACTCGACCCGGTCGCGCACATTCCTGAATTCAAGGTCTGCGCCGTGAGCGTGCACCCCGCGAACCGGGGGCAATCGGTGCACTCGGCGACCACCCCTCTCCAGGCAACGTCATGGACCTCGGCCTCTCCAGCAGAGTAGCGCTCGTCACCGGTGCCTCGAGCGGGCTCGGACTCGCCATCGCGGACGAACTGAGCCGGGAGGGCGCGGCCGTGGCCCTCGTGGCGCGGCGCAGCGATGAGTTGGAGCGGCAGGTGACGGCCATCCGCGAGCGCACCGGCGGGCGCCTGCTCGCGATCGCCGCGGATGTCGGCGAGATCGGCGCGGCGGCACGCATCGTCGCGGAGGTCGAGCGGTCGCTGGGACCGGTCGACATTCTGGTCGCCAACGCGGGGGGCCCACCCTCGACGCTCTTCGAGTCCACGACCGAGGCGCAGTACCAGGCGGCGATCAACCTGAATCTCATGGCATCGATCCGGCTGGCACACGCCGTCGTGCCGGGCATGCGATCGCGCCGATGGGGGCGCGTGCTCTTCCTCACGTCGATGGCCGCCAAGATGCCGGTGCAGGGACTGCTGCTGTCCAACACCGCACGCGCCGGACTGCTCGGCTTCGCCAAGACCCTGGCCAACGAGGTCGCCGGCGACAACGTCCTGGTGAACACCGTGATGCCCGGCCACTTCGATACGGCCCGGGCCATGGAACTCGCCGGGATGCGCGCGACACGGGAACAGCGGCCGGTGGATGAGGTGCTGGCCTCGCGTCAGGCGGGCATTCCACTCGGTCGCGCCGGTGATCCCCGGGAGTTCGCGGCGATGGTCGCGTTTCTCGCCAGCGAACGGGCCTCGTTCGTGACCGGCGCCGCGATCCAGGTGGACGGTGGGCAGATCTCATCGCTGCTGTGACGACCGCGGCGACACGGGATGCGGCCGGCAACCGCGTCGTGCGTACGACGCGGACTCGGCGCTTGTATGGGGAGGGCGCTGGCGGTTGATTCCACTGCGGCGCCGGTTGCCCCGAGTACAACGGCCCCACTCGACGCGTCGAGTTCTCGCCCTCCGATCTACCCCCAAATAGATGCGCGCGCTCGTCAAGTCTTCGGCGTCTCCCGGCTTCACCCTCGCGGACGTGCCCACGCCGACCATCCGCGACGATGAAGTCCTCATCCAGGTGCAGCGCGCCGGTGTCTGCGGCACCGACGTGCACATCTACGAATGGGATGACTGGGCCAGCAATCGCTGCCGCCCCTCGTTCACGGTCGGCCACGAATTCGCCGGCGATGTCGTGCAGGTCGGATCGTTGGTGCGCGACGTGGCGGTTGGCGATCGTGTCACCGCCGAGGGGCACATCGTGTGCGGCCGCTGCCACCTGTGCCGCACCGGCAACGCCCACGTTTGCCCCAACACCAAGATCATCGGGGTGGATCGTGACGGCTGCTTCGCCGAGTACATCGCGATGCCGGCGACCAACGTCTGGCATCTCGACGCGAACATCCCATACGAGATCGGCGGGATCCACGACCCGATGGGGAACGCATTTCACACCGCGCTGCACGGTACGGAGATCCCGGGGGCCACGGTCCTGGTGACGGGGTGCGGGCCGATCGGCATCTTCGCCGTCGGTATCTGCGCGGCGGCGGGGGCATCGCGTGTCATCGCCAGCGACATCAACCCTCGGCGGCTCGAGCTGGCGCGCAGCATGGGGGCGCACGACGCGGTGTATCCACGCGACGTGGAAGCAGCGGTCAGGAGTGCCACCGACGGCCTCGGCGTTGACGTGGTGCTGGAGATGAGCGGCGTTCCCGCGGCGATTCACCAGGCGTTCAAGGAAGTCCGACTGGGCGGGCGGGTCCAGATGCTGGGGATTCCGGCCCGACCAATGGAGGTCAACTTCGCCAGCGAGATCATCTTCAAGGGGATCACCGTCTACGGCGTCATCGGTCGGCGCATGTACGACACGTGGATCCAGATGTCGCAGTTCCTGCGCTCGGGATCGTTCGACCCCACACCGGTGATCACGCACCGCTTTCCGCTCGAGGGATTCGAGGAGGCAATCCACGCGATCAAGAGCGGCGACGCGGGCAAAGTCGTATTCGAGATCGGCTAGGAGAAGCGGGCGCGTCTGCGCGGGGCACGGGCACGGAGGCCTGACGTGGCGGAGCGTCGCGCGAATACGGGGCGACAGTGGCGGCGCGTGCAGCGCGGGTTGAATCGGTCGGGGGTTGGAGATTGATTGAGGGCGTCGGGGCGCGCCGTACCTCCCCGCCCTGCCGACGCCCTCGTAACCGTTGGATCCCTCCCGCTCATCCGCCATGCCCAACGCCGCCTTCACCGCCGATCTCGTCTCGCGCATCGATCGCCTCAAGCAGGACGGCGTCTACAAGCGACTCAACTACCTCGCCTCGCCCCAGTCCGCGTGGGTGGAGATGGAGGGACGGGGCCGAACGCTGATCCTCTCGTCGAACAACTATCTCGGGCTCTGCGACGAGCCGAGTGTGGTGCAGGCAGGGATCGACGGCCTGACCCGGTTCGGCGCGGGAACGGGAAGTGTCCGTTTCATCTGCGGGACCTTCACGGTGCATCGCGAACTGGAAGAGGCGCTGGCGCGCTTCGTCGGGACCGAGGCCTCCATGAGCTACGTCTCGGCGTGGAACGCCAACGAGGGGCTGACCGCCACCGTCGTCGAGGAAGGGGACTTCGTCATCTCCGATGCCCTGAACCACGCGTCGATCATCGACTCGATCCGACTGGCGAAGTCGATCACGAAGTGCACGACGGGGGTCTACAAGCATGCAGACCTCGACGACCTCGTCGCCAAGCTCGCGGCCAACAAGGCGGCGAAGCGGCGCCTGATCTGGACGGACGGGGTCTTCTCGATGGAGGGGAGCATTGCTCCGCTGCCCGAACTCCTGCAGGTGGCGCGCGACCACGACGCGATCCTGATCATGGACGACTCGCACGCCACCGGGGTCCTCGGGGCCACCGGGCGCGGGACGGCTGAGCATTTCGGGGTGCTCGGCGAGGTGGACGTGATCACCTCGACGTTAGGCAAGGCGGTCGGCGGCGCTGCCGGGGGATTCGTCGCCGGGTCGGCGGCACTCTGTGACCTGTTGACGCAGCGCTCACGTCCGCAGCTCTTCTCCAACGCGCTCCCCCCGACCGTGGCCGCGAGCGCGCTGCAGGCCGTGCGGGTGATCGAGGCGCAACCGGAACGGGTGCGGACGCTGCGCGAGAACGCCCGCTACTTTCGCGAGCAGATCATCGAGGCCGGATTCTCGCCGCTGGCAGGCGAGACGCCGATCGTCCCGATCATCATCGGCGAGACGGCGGCGGCGATCCAGATGAGCGAGTTGATGCTCGCCGAGGGGGTCTTCGTGACGGGTTTCGGCTTCCCGGTCGTGCCGCACGGCACTGCGCGCGTTCGCTGCCAGCTCTCGGCATCGCACACGCGCGAGGACATCGACTTCGCCGTGACGGCCTTCAAGAAGGTCGGGGCGAAGCTCGGGATCATCTAGCCCGGCGGGCCGGGCACGGCGCCCTGCGCATATCCTGCCTCGACGAGGCGGCCATCCGGCGCGTAAGTTGGCGCGGACCAGACTACGCGTGAGCTGCCCATGAGCGTGTTCTCCTTCGCCCGCGCCGCCCTGCGGCGGTCGCGACGGTTTCGCCCGTTGCGTCCCATGCGCCCGTTGCGACCAGTGCGACTGGCCGTCGTCGCCCTCCTGTCCGCGACTGATCCTGTTGGTGGGCAGGGCGCTGTGCACCCGCGGGACTTCCTTGGCCACGAGGTCGGGGCTGATCGTGCGCTCGCCGACTGGGGCCAGATCGGTGCGTACTTTGCGCGGCTCGCTGCGTCGTCACCTGCGGTACGGGTCGACACGCTCGGCCCGACGACCGCCGGGCTCCCTTTCCTTGCCGTCACGATTTCGCACCCCGACAACATGCGTCGTCTGGAACAGATCCGGCTGACCGAGGCCCGCCTGGCCGACCCGCGCGGACTCACGCCGGACGACGAAGCGCGACTCGTGCGCGACCAGCCGGCCGTGGTGCTCATCAGCAACAACATCCACGCAACGGAGATCGCCTCGAGCCAGATGTCGATGGAGCTGGCTTGGCGCCTCGCGACCAACGACACGCTGCAAGCGGCGCTGCGCAATGTTGTCCTGCTGATGTTCCCGTCGATGAACCCCGACGGCCAGCAGATGATCACCGAGTGGTACCGACAGGGGGTCGGGACGCGGTGGGAGGGGGGGTCGCTCCCGTGGCTGTATCACCCGTACGTCGGCCACGACAACAACCGCGACTGGTACATGGTGACGCAGCGCGAAACGCGCCTGGCGACCGACTTCCTGTATCGCCGATGGTTTCCGCAGGTGGTGTACGACGTGCACCAGATGGGCAGCTCCGGCATGCGACTGTTCGTGCCGCCGCTTGTCGATCCGGTGAACCCCAACCTCGATCCGCTGATCGTGCGCGGCATCAACCTGATCGGCGCCCAGATGTCGTGGGCGCTGGAGCAGGCCGGGAAGCAGGGGGTCGGCGACGGCGTCCTGTACGACCTGTGGTGGCACGGCGGCTTCCGCGGCACGCCGACGCGACACAACATGGTCGCCTTGCTCACGGAGGCGGCCTCGGTGCGTGTCGCGACGCCGATCGTGCAGGCGCCGGAGCAGCTGACGGGACACGCGCGCGGGCTCCCGCGCTATGAGCAGCGCACGAGCTTCCCGAACCCGTGGCCCGGGGGGACGTGGCGGCTGCGGGACATCGTGGAATACGAGCTGATCGCCGCCGAGGCGTTGGTGCGGTTCGCGTCGCAGCAGCGAGGCGAATTGGTGCGGGCGTTCGTCCAGATGGGGCGTCGGCAGGTGGCGCTGGGTACAGCGGGAGCGCCGCGGGCGTTCCTGGTACCGAAGCAGCAGCACGACCCGGGTGCCACGCGCGAACTCCTGCTCGTGCTGCAGGTCGGCGGCGTGGAGATCCACGATGCCGCGGACGCGTGGGTCGTGCGCATGGATCAACCGTATCGCGCGCACGCGAAGGACTTGCTCGAAGTCCAGCGCTTTCCTGCGGTCGAGCGCTGGCCCGGGGGCCCCGTGGAGCGCCCGTACGACGTGGCAGGATGGACGCTGCCCTTCCAGCTGGGCGTGCGCGTCATCCCGAGCGACACACTGCCGGCCGGCCCCTCATCGCTGTTGTCCGCGGTCGAGTCGACGCCGTGCGTGACCCCCGAGCAGCTGGGGCGGAAGCTGGGGCAGTGGTACATCCTGGACGCGCGGGACACGGACAGCTATCGCCTCGTTATGCAGGCGGTGCGGAACGGCTGGACGGTCCGGAGGGGGACGGAACGATACGCGGTGCCATGGAATGGTACCGTGTATCCGGCGGGGACGTTTTACGTTCGACGTGGGGGGGGGCCCCGCAACCCCCGCGACGTCGCACTGTCCAGCGCGGCGACCGCGTACGCCGCCGGCACTCCTGCCGCGTCCAGCACGTCCAGCACGTCCAGCACAGCGGCATCGAGGAACACGCCGCGCGCCAATCGCACCAACCGCGCCGACGACGCGTCGGCGCCGGGCGCCGTGGTCCGGCAGTCTCCTCTCGGCGGCCTGCTCCCCGCCCGATCGAGTCGGCCGCGCGGCGCGGCGGCGTCGATGTGTCGATGCAGTGCCGTCCCTCCATCGATGTCATCCCGCCGACGGTCGCGCTGTCGGCGTTGCCTCGAATCGGGCTGTATCGCCCATGGACTGCCTCCATGGATGAAGGCTGGACGCGCTGGGTGTTCGACCAGCACGATGTGCCCTACGTCACGCTCACGGACTCGATGGTACGCGCTGGCCGACTGCGTGACGACTTCGACGTTGTCCTCGTCCCTGACATGAGCCTGCGGGAGGCGCGTGACGGCATGTCCGTGACAGCGGTTCCCGACGCATTCGCCGGCGGTCTCGGTGATGCGGGGTTGGCCGAGCTCGCGCGATTTGTCTCCGACGGAGGGACCCTCCTCCTGCTGGATCACGCCGCCGAGATCGGGACGTCGGCGCTCGGCGTGCCCGTGAACCTAACGATGGTTCGCGGTCGCGGTGACGACGGCGAGCAGGGACGGACAGACCGTGACGGCACGGTACGGCGGGAACCGCTGTACGCACCCGGCTCGATCTTCCGTGTCGTGGTGGACAGCACGCAGCGCTTGACGGCCGGAATGCCGGACAGCGCGGCGATCTACTTCACCAACAGCGTCACCTTCGACGTCCCTCCGGGGTCGTCGGCGCGTCCCCTGCTCCGATACCCGGAGCGCGGCGACGACATCCTGATGAGCGGCTTCCTGCAGGGCGCGCAGGAGATCGCCGGCAAGGCGGCAGCGGTCGACGTCCCGATGGGGCGCGGCCGAGTGGTCATGTTCGGCTTTCGTCCGCAGTACCGCGGACAGTCGGTAGGCACGTTCAAGTTGCTGTTCAATGCGCTGCTCGCCGGAGGGACCCCGGGGGAGCGCTGACATCCACTCCGCGCGTTTCCCGAGGCTCTGCGTATGCGCATCGTTCGCACGTTCCGTCTTGCACTTGTCGCTGCCGCCATCGTTCCCGCACTGGTCGGCGCACAGGGCACCTCGAACTCTCCCCGCGGCTTCCAGGATTCGTGGTTCTGGGGCGCGAAGGGCGGTTCGACCATGTTCACCACCGGAGCGGATGGCGCTTCCAAGGTCAGCGCCCCTACGGTGGGCGCGGAGTGGTTGATCACCCGCACCCACGCCGCCCTCTACGTGTCGATCGAGCAAGCCTTCTTCGACAACACCGCCGGCGTCTTCGACGCCTCGGCGCCCGGCTCGGTGCGCACCGTCGACATCAACGACCTGCGACGCTACAACGCCGGGATCTTCTTCTTCCCGCTCGAGTACGGCAAGCTCAGGCCGTACGCCGGGCTCGGCGTGGCGTTGAACGTGATCCAGAACGCCGATCCGCTCGGGACGTACACCAGCGCGAACGCACAGCAGGGGGTGTTCGAGGCGGTCGATGACCAGAGCAGCCGGGTCGCCGCCGTCTTTACGCTGGGTGCCCAGGCGCAGCTGCAACCGCGGCTCTCCGTCTTCGCCCAGGCGGCGACGATGCCCACGCGCCGCAACTTCCTCATCAATGGCGCGGCCAACACCTTCGTCATCGAGGCGGGAGTCCGCTTCAACGTCATCAGGGCGATCGACCCGCTGAAGTAGCTCGGCCCCGCGCAACGCAGCATCCGGACGCCGTCCCCTGTCATTCAGGGGACGGCGTGCCGTCGTTCCGGGTAGCGTGGACCGGCCCGCGCCACCTGGCGCGTCACCACAGGTCGCGGTCGAGCAGCCACGCCTCGGATTCGGCAACGGAACGTTGTGCGACGGCGCGCGGGGTACGGGAGACATGGGGATCCCCGTGCACGACGAAGCGCAGCGGCCAGTCCGTGGCCCGGCTGATCCCGACGCGCGGCGTGACACGCACGGCGTCGTCCGGCACCGCTGCCCCGCGCAGCAGGCGCATGATGCCGCGGTCGAGGCGCACGCCATCGAGCGCCCCGGTGATGCCTAACGCCTGGCACAGCTTGCCGGGCCCGTTGGTGAGGTCACGCGCAGTCACCCTCCCCCGCCGGCGCCGCATCGCGGCGATGCCCGCGAGCGGTGCGACCGCCCGGATCAGGACCGCACTCCCGAAACCGGCGGATCGCGTGACGGCATTGACGCACCAGTGCATGCCGTAGATGCGATAGACGTACGCCGTCCCCGGAGGGCCGTGCAGCTGCCGGTTGCGCGTGGTGAGGCCTACCGCTGAATGACAGGCCGGGTCATGCGGCCCGAGATAGGCCTCGACCTCGACGATGCGCGCGCAGGTGCGCGCCCCGCCCGCCCGACAGTCGATCACGGCCCCGAGCAACGCCCGGGCGACCTGCGCAGTCGCCCGGTCGAAGAAGGATGCGGGCAGCGCGGCTCGGCGCGGCCCGAAAACCGAACGCCGCGCGGGGAGCGCGGCGTCCGGATCGTGTGTCACTTGGTGGCCGCCTTCTTGGCCTTGCCGCGACCGCCGCCTGTCTTGCGTTCGGCTGGCGGTGGTGCCGACTTGGCCTGCTTCGCCGCCTTGGCCGCTGGACGCGCCGTCTTGGCGGTCTTGGTTGCCGGTGCGGTCGACGCCGTCTTCGCAGTCGTTGTCTTCCTGGCACGCCCTCGCTTGGCGGGCTTCTTGGCGACCGCCTCGGCCGCGGGCGACGAGGCGTGGGCGCCGGTGGGTGCAGCGGCGGGAGCGGCCTGCTTCGGAGACTCCGCCGGACTCACCGACTTCGATGCGGCCGCTGGCTCGGCCGACTTCGGCGCCGCTGCCTTCGACGAGGACGTGGGTGCGTCATCGACGACGCCCACCAGCAGCAACTCGGGGGGCGGTCCCGAAGGAGCCCGTCGCCCGCCCCGTCCCGGCGCGCTGCGCGGAACCATTCCGCGTGGCGCTGGCGGAGTGACCGGCGCCGCTGCGGCGGCGGCCGCAGCGTGCGCGGCGGCAGCGCGGTTGAGCTGCTCCGATACCGGTGCAACCGCTGCCGGCATGGACACCTCGTAGTCGTTTCCACGACGACGGAGGTCAATGACTTCCTGGTCGTGCGCGTCCTTCAGGATACGCTCGAAGTTGCGTTCGCTGAGGCTCTCGCTGTCGCGCCCGAGCACTTCGAACGCCTTCACGCGGATTGCGCGCGCGGGGGCCGCGCCGTCGCCCGAGACCAGGGCCACGGTCGCCCGCTTGACGAGATCGAACGCCTCCTGCCGCGTGAGGCGCTCACCGGCCAGCCCGATGTCGTCCCGGGCATCGGCCTTGCTTTCAGCCCGCGGCTCGGCACGCCCATCGGGGCGACTCGGGGCGCCACGCTCTGGACGCGGCGCGTCCGCACGCGGCGTGTCCGCGCGCGGCGCATCCATACGTTGCGCATCGTGCCGCGACTCCGAACGCGACTCGCGCCGCGGTTCACGTGCTCCTTCGGTCGTGCGCGCGTCACCGCGCGACTCCGTGCGCGACTCCGTGCGCGACTCTGACCGAGAATCCTGGCGCTGCGCTGTGCGTGCCTCGACCGGCTCGGCTGGCTTCGCCTCGTCGACGGGGGACGACAGCTGGAGTTCGAGTGGAGCTTCGGCGTCTACCGAAGCGCTCTCCGTGCCAGCCGTGCTGCCATCGGCAGCGACCGGGGCCGCGCGCTCACCGCGCTCATCGCGATCGCGGCCTCCGCGACGACCACCGCGGCGACCGCGACGTCCGCCGCGCTCGTCACGCGCGCCGGCGGCCTCGTCGTCGCCGAGGGCTGGGCGTCGCGCCTTGTCGGCCGCTGCAGCAGCCGGGGCGTTCCCCGACGGGCCGACTTCCAGCTGCCCGTTCTCGAGCTTGGTGATCGTCAGCAGTCCCTTCTCGGCGGCATCGGAGACAAACTTCGAGAACTTGGAATAGCCGTAGTTCTTCTCGTCGAACGTCACGTCGATGTCCTGCATCACCTGCTTGAGTCGGTCCGAGCGCATGACGTCGCCGTTCTTCTTCATGCGACCGATCGCCTCGACGACCAGCTCCCAGGGGTCCCACTTCTGTACGTCCTCCTCGGCGTTCTTCACCAGGCCAGCAAGGGCGTTGTAGGAGTAGTACTCGTCGCAGTTCATGACCAGCAGGTCGCTCGACGACTCGCGAATGCCGACGCCGATCACGTACTTGCCGTACTCCTTCAGCTTGGTGACCATCGACGCAAAGTCGGAGTCGCCGGAGAGCAGGATGTAGGTCCCGATCTCGGGGCGGGTGAACACCAGCTCGATGGCATCCACGGCCAGGCGGATGTCGGTGGCGTTCTTCTTCGACGAGCCGTAGGCGGGCGCCATGATCATGTCGATCGACGACTCGGCCAGCGGCACGATGTACTGCGGGTAGCGGCGCCAGTCGGCGTAGGCGCGCTGGACGGCGACCTTTCCCTTGATGATGTCCGACGACAGCAGCGATCGAAGCTCGCTCGCCAGGTCGGACCGGATCCCCATCGTGACGTTGTCGAAGTCGATGAGCAGCGCCGCGTTAGGCGCGTGCTGGAAGGGGTTGCCGTACGTGGTGGTCGCCGAGGTCGGCGGCAGGGCCTGCGGACCCCGATGCAACGGGGCGATCGGCGCGCGGGGGACCGCGTGCCGGGGTGAGCGTCCATTCATGTGGTAAGGCGGGCTGCGGGCGCACACGCGCCCAATGGTTTGGGTGCCGCCTCGGGGCGCGCTCTGTCGCGCCGCGGGCGAATGACGTCGACGCTGGCCGTCGCGCGCCTCATGGCCGCCGACCGCTCCCTGCGCCGTGTCCCCCGGGTGACGGGCCGCGCGCGCACCGACTCCCCACGACGACGCGGAGACACCGATGTCGCACGACCACGTCAGTACCACCCTCGGGGGCCGGACCTCTGTATCCTTGGCTCCCCCCTCATGCGGCACGACCGTCGGACGCACAAATGTAATGCATTCGGGGGCAAACGGTTAGCACCCCCTTTTAAACCAGGTGCTAAACGCCCATCGCCTTGAGGATCACCCGCTTCGACCGCTGGCCGTCCCACTCCCCGTAGAACACGCGCTGCCACGGTCCCAGATCGAGTCGGCCATCGGTCACCGGAACCATGACTTCGTGGCCCACGGTCAGCGACCGCAGGTGGGCGGCCGCGTTGTCCTCACCAGTTCCCGCGTTGTGGCGGTAGCTGTCCGGGTTCCACGGCGCCACGCGTCCTTCCAGCCAGTCCAGGATGTCCTGCCAGAGCCCAGGCTCGTGATCGTTCACGAAGACGCTGGCAGAAATGTGCATCGCGGACACCAGGACGAAGCCTTCCCTGATCCCGGCCGCCTCGCGACACCCCGCCACCTCGTCCGTGATGTCGATGATCTCCTGTCGCTTCCGGGTCGTGAACGTCAGGTACGCAGTATGGGTCTTCATGGCGATTCGGTGGCACTCGGAGCACCGCGCGGCCCGGGAGGGTCCCGTCCGCTGGTCCCCCGTACAAGTTGTCACCCAGGATCGCCGCCCTCCATGCCCTCGCGCCCTCGCTGCGCGCAGATTCGACCGTAGCTTTGCCGTAGCTTCAGCGAAACCCCTTCCCGCTCCCGCCGTACGGGCACCCACGACGTGAATGCTCCCGGCTTCCGCACTCGGCTGTTCGCGATCCTCTCGCTCTTCGCGCTGCTCCCCGCCCTGGCGCTGACGCTGGTGTGGGGCGTGACCGCTTCGCGGGCGCTCCCGCTCGTCTCCGGCGGTGCGGCATGGGACCGGCTCGCCGAATCCGGCCATCGGGCCGTCGACGCCGTGCGACAGGAGGAGCTGACCGCGGCGCAGCGCGACGCTTTCGACGCGCACGAACGCGAACTCGAGGAATCCGTGACCCAGGCTCGTCGCTTTCGCTTCCTGGCCGCGCGACTGGTGCCGCTGGTCTTTCTCAGCGCCGTCGTCACGCTGGGATTGCTGTGGGTCGCCGCCTCGCGGGTGGCCGGTCACTTGTCGCGGCAGATGAGTCGTCCGCTCGACGAGTTGGTCGGATGGACGGGGCTGATCGAGCGCGGCGAGGCGCTGCCGAGCGATGCCGAGGCGCGCGGGGCGCCGGAGTTCGGCGTCCTGCGTGAGCGCATGCGCGCCATGGCGCGGGAGCTCGCACTGGGGCGCTCGCGCGCGCTCGAGGCCGAGCGCCTGCGCGCCTATCGCGAGACGGCCCAGCGCGTGGCGCACGAGATCAAGAACCCGCTGACTCCGATCCAGTTCGCCATTGCCCGTCTGCGGCGCGATGCGCTGGACGGGCAGCGCGACGCGCTGGAGGTGCTGGAAACCGAGACGCGACGGCTGGACGTGCTCGCCAAGAGCTTTTCCCAGTTTGGCCGCCTTCCGTCCGGACCGCCGTCGCAGGTCGACATGGCCGAACTCGTGCGCTATACCGCGCGTGCAGCCGTCCCCACCGACCCCCCGGGCATCACCTTGACGCTCGAATGCGAGCCGTCGCTGCCCATGCTCACCGGACATCACGATGCCCTGCAACGTGCGCTTTCCAACGTCCTCCTCAACGCCGTCGATGCCTGCCAGGGGTCCGGCACCGTGCACGTAGCCGTCGCGCGCGCGTCGCCCGAATGGGGGCAGGCCCTGCGCGTGGCGGTGACCGACTGCGGCCCGGGGATCCCGCCCGACGTCCTGCCGACGATCTGGGATCCGTACGTAACGCACAAGCCGGGCGGCACGGGTTTGGGCCTGGCTATCGCGCGTCAGGTGATCCTCGCCCATCATGGAACGGTGCACGCAGAGAGCACCCCGGGGCGCGGCACGACGATTTCCTTCCTGCTTCCACTCACCTCGCTGCAAACGGAGGTCTCCTGATGGGCCCTGAACTCTTCGTGCCGCTCGGCGCGTTCGCCATGATCACCACAATCGTGTTGTCCGTGCTACGCTATAAGGAGCGCATACGGTCCGCCGATCGTGAGTCCCTGAGCCCCGGCGGGGGCGAGACGCCGATGCGACTTGAGCGCATCGAGCAGGCGATCGAGGCGATGGCCATCGAGGTGGAGCGCATCTCGGAGGGCCAACGCTTCGTGACGAAACTCCTGGCAGAGCGCAGCAACGACGCACCGGCGCTCGGCACCGGGATGCGCGATGCGAGATGAGCACCGTGCCCCACCACGCGTTGACCGGGATCGGATGACATGATCGACGTGATACGAGCCACCGAACGGCCGGCCGACGCGGCGCCGCCTCCACAGGCACCGCCGCCACCGCCCGCGGTGGCATCGCAGCTCGAGCAGGTGGCCAACGAGGTCGCCCGGGAAATCCGTGCCGCGACACAGGAGGCGAACGCCGCGTCGCAGGGGCGGGTGGTGGCGTCGCAGGGCGTCATCGACGCGCTGCGTGGTCAGATCGCTGCCGAGACGGGGATGATCGAGCGGCTCACGAGCCAGTTGGTACCTGGGATGAGCGACGCTTCAGTCGGCGTGATCACCAACCAGCTCGAGCTGTCGCAGGAGCGGCTCACGTCGCTCCAGGAACAGCTAGCGCGCGCGTTAGGTACGTCGGAGGGCAGCGCGGCGGTGCAGCCGGCGCCCCTTCCTCCGTTCCCGACGGACATTCCGCCCGGGGTGCAGGACGTCGTGACCGGGTTCTTCGTGACCGTGGCAATCATCGCGATCGGGTTGCCGCTCGTGCGCGCCTTCGCCCGCCGGATGGACCGCCGATCGGCGGGCGCCGCGACGGTAGCGCTTCCCCCCACCCTCGAGCCGAGGCTCGACCGGATCGAACAGGCCATCGAGGCGGTCGCCATCGAGGTGGAACGCATCTCGGAAGGACAGCGATACACCAACAAGGTCATGAGCGAGGTGCGCGCGCTCCCGGCACCGAATCCGCTGGACCAGTGGCCGCCATCGGCGGCGAAGGAGCCGATCCCGACGAAGCGTCAGGAGGAGCGCTGACTCACGAGGGGACGCTGGCCTCACCACCCTCCGGCCCGCCTCACCCCTTCATCCTGACCAACTCGACGTGTCCACGATCCTGATCATCGACGACGAAGCAAATATCCGGCGCATGGTCGGGGCGCTGCTCGTATCCGAGGGCTACGACGTGCGCGAGGCGCCGAGCGGCGCCGAAGGCGTGATGCTCGCCAACGACGTGGAGCCAGACGTCGCGCTCGTCGACCTGATGATGCCAGGTGCCATGGATGGCATCGCGGTGTTGCGAGCGCTTCGCGAACGGCACCCCGACCTCCCGGTCGTCATGATGAGTGGCAAGGCCGGGTTGGGCGATGCCGTGCACGCCACCAAGCTGGGCGCGTTCAACTTCCTCGAAAAACCGCTGACCCCCGAGGGGGTGCTCCTGTCGCTCAGTTCCGCGCTGGCGTTGCGTCGGGCCAGGCGCGAGGCGCAGCTCCTGCGCGCCGACCTGGGGCTCGCCGGCGAGATGATCGGCGAGAGCCGCGCCATGCTCGCGCTGCGCGCACTGATCGACCGCATCGCGCCGACCGACTCCCGTGTGCTCATCTCGGGAGAATCGGGAACAGGCAAGGAACTGGTCGCGGCGGCGATCCACGCCGGAAGCTCGCGGCGTGACGGTCCGTTGGTCCGCGTGAACTGCGCCGCCATCCCGCGCGACCTGGTGGAGAGCGAGATGTTCGGGCACGAACGCGGGGCGTTTACCGGCGCCACGGAGCGACGCATCGGCCGCTTCGAACTGGCGCATCGCGGCACGCTCCTGCTCGACGAGGTGGGCGACCTGGGAAGCGAAGCGCAGGCCAAGCTCCTGCGCGCCATCGAGGCGGGAGAGATCGAGCGCGTCGGCGGCGGCACACCGATCACCGTCGACGTTCGGCTCATTGCCGCCACCAACAAGGACCTGGCCCGCGCCGTCCGCGAGCGTGAGTTCAGGGAAGACTTGTACTTCCGGCTGAACGTCATTCCCGTGGTGATGGTGCCGTTGCGGGAGCGCGCCGACGACATCCCGCTCCTGGTGCAGCACTTCGCCGCCCTCACGCGCGCACGCACGGGCCGACGCCTGCCGGAGTGGAGCGCGGACGCGTTGCGCCTGCTGGCGCGCTACCCGTGGCCCGGCAACGTGCGCGAACTGGCCAACATCGTGGAGCGCCTGATCATCCTGCATCCCGGACAGCACATACAGGAGGACGATGTGCGTCGCGTGATCGCGGTCGACGAGCGCACGACCGCTCCCACGCCGCGCGCGGAGCTGCCGGACCCCGCGGGTCTCGACACTCCCCTCAGCGACACGCTGGACGCATACGAACGCCTCCTGATCACGCGAGCACTCAGCGCCTCGGGAGGGAACATTGCCGAGGCGGCTCGACGACTGCGCACCGATCGCCCGAACCTGTATCGGCGCATGAAGCGGCTGGACATCCTCGTCGATGGCAGCGCGCCCCTGGCCTAGCCGGTTCGCGGGACGGTCGGGGATCGTGATCGGCGGCCGACAGGCGCAGCAGTCGTTGTGTCTTCGGGTACGCGCGGAGATCGTTCGGAACGGCGCGCGCGCAGCCAGCGGCACGCACCGTGGATATCGACAGGGAGCCGACATGCCAAGACGCTGGACGTGGATCGTCTCGAGCCTCGCAGTGATCGCCGGGCCGGTGGGCGCGCAACAACCGATCGCCCTGCAGGTACCGTCGCCCGAGGTCGTGGAGGAGGCGCGGCAGCTGTGGAATGCCCCGAGCACCCTGCGAGCCACCGGGCCGTACACCGTGCAGGCATCGCGCGTGGTCACAGGCGACCTCGGGGTGCGCGACGGAGCCCTGACCGTGTCGGGACATGTCACCGGTCGGATCCTCGCGGTCAATGCCGACGTGCACCTGACGAGTGGCGCCCGGGTGGATGGCGACATCCTCGTGCTCGGCGGGTCGGTCACCGGACGTGACTCGGCCACGATCCTCGGCCAGGTCCGCGCCTATTCGGCGCGACTCGACTACCTCAGCGAGGGAGACCGCCTCGTGCGTCGTCCCGACGATGACGAGAGCAGCTGGTGGAAGCGGCGCGAGCGTTGGCGGCAGCGCGCATGGAGCGACCTGCGACTCGTCTCGGCCAGGACCTACAATCGCGTGGAAGGCCTCCCCCTGCTGCTGGGGCCGACCTTCGGACGGGACCTCGGCTGGGGACGGCTGTCGCTCGACGCCCATGGCGTGTGGCGGACCGCACAGGGCTTCACCTGGAATTCGGACAATGTCGGGCACTCTATCAAGGCCGAAGTGCAGGTCGGGACGAGCCACGGCGTGCGCGTGGGCGGACAGCAGTCGGACCTGGTGGAGCCGGTCGAGTCCTGGCACCTCTCGGATGAGGAGGTCGGGTTGGCCACGGTGCTCCTGCATCGCGACTTCCGCGACTATTACAACGAGCATGGGGGCAGGGTGTACGCGTCGCTGTTTCGCGGCACCGTCTTCGACCTCACGGTCTCGTACGCCGACCAGCGCTGGGGCGACCGTCGCACGCGCGATCCGTGGACGATCTTTCGCAATACGCAGCAATGGCGCGCGAATCCGTTCATGGACGAGGGGACCTTCCACGTCCTGTCCAGCGAGCTGCGCTACGATACGCGCAACGACGACGGCAATCCTCGAGAGGGATGGTACATCCTCGCCGACTACGAGTACGGGACCGGGGCCATCTCGCGTTACGCGCCGGCGGCGTTCGGGACGCGCAGCGAGACACGGGACGGAGAGACCGCCTACGACCGGCTCCTTGTCGACGTGCGTCGCTACAATCGCCCGTCGCCGTCCACCCAGCTCAACATGCGGCTGGTCGCCGGCGGATGGCTGTCGGGAGATGACCTCCCCATGCAGCGTCGTTTTTCGGTCGGCGGGCCCGGGACGATGGCGGGCTACGACTTTCGCCGGACCGTCGGGAGTCCCGACGTCTGGCAGTGCGCCACCCCCGCGATGCAGGACGCATCCTACCCGATCGGCACCCCTGCCCACTGCGAGCGATTCGCGATGGCGCAGGTCGAATATCGGGGGCTGGTGAACATCGACCCATTCGGCGTGCTGGACGAGGAGCGCGGGCGACGGCGCGCTGGATGGGGGCGCGGCACGCAGTGGGTCCTCTTTGCGGATGTCGGCCGGGGCTGGCTGGTCGGCGAATCCGATGGCGGATTGTCGTACGGGAAGCACTCGATCCCGGGGCTCGGCACGTTTCGCACCGACGTCGGCGTGGGGCTGGTGCTCGACAACATCGGCGTCTACGCGGCGAAGTCGCTGTCCGATCGCCGGTCGCCGATCAACGTGTTCGTACGGCTCCGCCCGCGCTTCTAGCCCATGCGACGTCGCGCCCTGCTGCTCGCCATCGCGCTTGCCACCGCCGCCCCGGCGGTGGAGGCGCACGCCGCGTCCGGCGCTCGACGTGATCCTGCCGGTGGCCGCGGCGTTAGGCGAGGAGGGACCGATGGTCCGCGTCCGCAACGCCCTGTCCGAGCGGTACGTGACCGACCTGCTGCGAAACGGTTTTCCCGCGCGGCTGAACTTCCGGGCGGAGTTGTGGACCACCGGCGGATTCTTCAACGCCCGCCAGCGCAGCGTCGAGTGGGACATCCTCGTCCGGTACGACGCGCTGCGGCGCGAGTACGAGGTCGTGCGCGTCGAGCGGGACTCCGCCGTGGCCCGGACTCGCTTTGCACAGTTTGCTGAGGTCGAAGCCGAGATCGAGCGCCCGGTGCGGGCGCCGATCCTGCCGCTGCCCGAGCCCAAGTCGCAGTACTACAACGTGATGCTGACGCTGGAGATGCTCTCCGTCTCGGACCTGGACGAGGTGGAGCGCTGGCTGCGCGGGGAACTCAAGCCCGCGGTGCGCGGCCAGCGAAATCCGGGAACGGCGGTTGGTCGCGGCATGCGCACCCTGCTCGCCCGCATGCTCGGCGGCGAGATGCGCCGCCTGGAGGCGCGCAGCAAGACGTTCCGACCCTGAGTCGGGCCGTTGGCCCGGTCGGCGACGTCTCGCGCCCCCGGACTACCCCGCGACGATGACCTTGTGGGAGCGCGCCTCGAGTTCCTCGAGCTGGTGCAGCGTCGCCTCGCCATAGAAGAAGCGAATGTATCGCGCCTGGATCGGCGTCAGGCGGCGCACCGCCCAGCTGAGGTGCACGAAGTGCGGCTCGATGGGGGCGTGCAGCGGAAACATCCCGATCTCGCTCGGCAGCCGATTCGACTTGCGCGTGTTGCACGACGAGCACGCCGTCACGACGTTGTTCCACGCATTGGCACCGCCGCGCGACAGTGGAATGAGGTGGTCGCGCGTGAGCGCCTCGCGCGGCTTGAGTTCATTGCCCTGCCGGCCGCAGTACTGGCACTTGTACCGGTCGCGCGCGAACAGGAAGGTGTTCGTCACCTGCCGACGGAACTTGCGCGGGACGTGGATGAACTTCGTCAGGCGGATGACCGCGGGGCGTGGCACCGTCAACCGCTCGGAGTGCACCAGGCGCCCACCGTCCGCTTCGACGATCTCTGCCTTCCCGTCGATCACGAGACGCAGCGCCCGCTTGAGCGGTACCATGGTGAGCGGTTCGAACGACGCGTTGAGTGCGAGACAACCGACGATCACGCTGCCCTCCCTCACGGTAGGTACGCAAACTCCCGCCAAACCTCGTGGCGGGAGTCGCGACATCATTTCAGTCGAGAACGAAGCGGCCTACGGACCTCTTCGAGTCCTGCCGCGCGACACGGCAGGACCGCTGACTACTTGGAAAGCCCAACAGCTCAATCCACCGAACCGTCCTCCCCTGCGCGTGCATGGTCACCTGCTCACGACGGCGGCGGGAACCGGAGTCAGCCAACCGAAGCGGTCAACCACGCTCCCCTTGGCAATCCCGAGGAACTCGGCCTGGAGGCGCCGGGTGATCTCGCCCGGCTCTCCCTTGCCCACCTCGACACGATCGACCGAACGAATCGGCGTCAGTTCGGCGGCCGTACCCGTGAAGAACAACTCGTCGGCGATGTACAGCATCTCACGCGGAATCTGCTGCTCCCGGACCTCGTAGCCGAAGTCGCGGGCGAGCGTCATGATCGTATCCCGCGTGATCCCGTGCAGGATGCCCGAGCCGAGTCCCGCGGTGTACAGCACGCCATCGCGCACGAGGAACAGGTTCGCACCGCTCCCCTCGGCGACGAAACCGAACGAATCCAGCATGATCCCTTCGCTGTAGCCGTTCTGTCGCGCCTCCAGCGTCGACTGCTGCGAACTCAGGTAGTTCCCGCCCGCTTTCGCCATCATGGGAAGGGTATCGGGCGCCGCCCGCCGCCACGATGAGACGCAGGCATCGACGCCTCGTTCCAGCGCGTCGGCGCTCAGGTACGTCGGCCACTTGTACGCGATGATGAAGCACTCGACCGGGACACCGACCGGATGGAATGACATCTGCTGTCCCGTGCGGACCAGCACCGGTCGCAGGTAGCACTCCCGCAGGTCGTTGGCCGCCACCGTGTCGATCGTTGCCTGCACCAGGTCGTCGACCGTGTAGCGTACCGGCATCCGGTAGATGCGCGCCGAGTCGAGGAATCGGCGCATATGATCCTGCAGGCGGAACACGGCGCCGCCCGCTGGCGTGTCGTAGCAGCGAAGCCCCTCGAAGACGGACGACCCGTAGTGCACCACGTGTGACATCACGTGGAGGGTCGCATCGTCCCAGTTCACGAATTCGCCATCGCGCCAGATCTTGTCCGTGCGACCAGGCGACGCGTCGGCCATTCGGGTCTCCGGTGGGGGTATCCCAAGGATAAGTGTGGGGAGCATCCTGTGGGAAGGTTGCCACGCCCCAGCCGGACGTTTCCCGCTAGGCGTTTCCGGCCAATCGCCACGCCGCCAGCGCCCGTCCCGCCTCCTGAAGGGCGTCGTAGGCGCCTTCGGGAGGCCGGAGCAGGCGACCGTCGCGCACCCGCTCCTCGCCCGCCACGACCACCAGCGCCGCAGGACGGCCCGCCAGTGCCCAGATCAGGGCATCCTCGGGCGAGTGGCCGGGGAGATCGCGCGGCGAACCTAACGAGAACGCCGCGAGGTCGGCCTGCTTGCCCACGGCGAGCGTCCCGACCTCGTGGGCCATCCCGAGCGCCCCTGCCCCGCCGTGCGTCGCGAGGGCAAGGGCCGAGGTCGACGACAGGGCGTCGAACCGGCGATGCGTTGCCCGCTGCATCAGCACCGCCAGGCGCGCCTCGTCGAGCAGGTCCATGCGGTTGTTGCTGGCGACTGAGTCCGTCCCCAGACCGACCCGCACGCCGGCGTCGAGCAGCTCGAGCAATGGTGCCACCCCGTGCCCCAACTTGGCATTCGACGCCGGGCAGTGGGCGACGGCGCAATCGTGCAGTGCGAGGCGCCGGATGTCGGGAGCGGTCGCGCGCACGCAGTGGATGAGGAGCGGGCGGACGGCCAGGACCCCCAGCCGGTCGAGCAGGGCGACCGGCGAATCGGCGCGCGGCGCGACGACGATCCCGCGCGCCCCCAGCGCATCGGCGAAGACGCCACCGCCCTCGCGCACCAGTCGCGACTCTGCCTCGCTCTCCGCCAGGTGCACTGCGATCGGCCAGCCGTCGTCGGCGGCGAGTCGCGCGACCGCCGCGAACAGCGCGTCGCTGACGGTGTACGGCGCGTGCGGGGAGATGCCGAGGCGAGCCTGCGACGTCTGCTCCCCCTGGAGGGTGGCGAGTCGCGCCCGCAATCCGGCCATCGCGCCGTCGCAGTGCGCCGGGTCGGGGCCGAAGACCTCCTGGTACATGATGCCGCGCACCCCCATCTCCACCATCGCCTGCAGCGACACCCCGGACTCGCAGGTGTCGGCGTACGTCGTCACGCCAGCCAGGAGCCCCTCGGCGATTCCCACCTTGGCCGACGCGAGCAGCAGCGCCGGGGTGAGCACCGCCTGCCGCGCCCGGGTGAGGCGCAGGATCCAGGGACGAAAGGCGAGGTCCTCGAGAAAGCCGCGCATCACGGTCAACTCGAGGTGGGTGTGCACATTCACCAGGCCGGGGAGGAGAATCGCCTCGCCGAGGTCGACCAGGTCGCCAGCGGGCGCGGTCGAGCGCGGCCCTACATACGCGATGCGACCGCCGTCCACCGCCACCGCGCCGTCGGCCACTGGCGGGGCGTGGACCGGGACGATCCAGCGTGCGGCGTAGACGCGCATCAGATCCCTCGGCGGCCGTGCACCGCGGGATCGTACAGCGCGTCGTCGGCGACTCCGAGGGCGCGGGTGAGCGCCAGCGAGAACTCGATGTTGCCGAGTTGCGCCGTGACGTGGCCATCCGAGCCCAGCGAGAGGCGCACGCCGGCGTCCACCGCTCGCCTTACGAGCCGCTCATGCGGCCGGTAACGCGATGATACCTCGAAGACGAGCGAGGACTCGGCAAAGAGCTGCACCATGCGTTCCTCGTCTTCCTCGCGCCAGACCTCCTCTGGAGGGAGTGTGCGCAGCGGGATCGGGAGGAGCGTCGGATGGGCGACCAGGTCGACCGGCATCTCGCGCGCGAGTCGCGCGAGGTTCACGAGCAGGGCGTCGATGTACGCCTGCGGCGTCAGGCCCGCTGCCATCACGCGCGTGAAGACGCGTTGCAGCGTGCCGTCGGGGAGCCAGACGGCGTGCAGGGAGCCGATGGTGTGGGTGAACCGCCGTTGCGTCGCGGCCGGCACGTCGCGCCAGAGCGGGTCGTGCCAGCAGAACTCGGCCGACCGGCCGCAGTCGCGCGTCGAAAGCGCGTCGAGGTACTCGTCCAGTCGCTCCAACGAGGCGATGCCGCCGACGACGTCGTGCGAGACGTGGTCGGCGATCGAGGGGCGCACGCCGCGGCCGCCAATGGTCGCCAGCGCGCGATCGAGGTCAAGCTGCCCGTCAGACCACGTCGTGTGTGCGTGGCAGTCGAGCGGGAGCCAGCTCATCGCGTCCCGGGAATCTTGAAGGGATTCGCAGAGTCGCCCTTGAGCTTCGCCTTGGGAGCGGTGCCGGGCAGCGGGCGCATTCCGTCGTTCGGGATGCCAACAGCGGAATCGCCCGCGCTGGGGATGAGGAACGGATCACCGACCGACATGCCGCACCCGTTGTCGCTCTCCGTCCCCGCCAGGAAGTACTCGCTGTACATCCCGTTGGCTCGGCAGGCATCGGCCATGACGACAGCATCGGGGCGCGGCCAGTCGGGCGGGGCGGGCTTGCGACGATACACCTCCAGCATGAGCTGCGTGAAGGCGGGCGCCGCGAGGCGTCCTCCCTGCGCGTTGGCGATGATCTTCCGCGGCTTGTCGAAGCCCATCCAGACACCGGCGACCAGGTCGGCCGTGTAGCCGACATACCAGACATCGGCCCCGTCGTTCGTGGTCCCCGTCTTGCCGCCCGATGGGACCCGGAAGCCGGCGCCCCACACGCTCCCGGCCGCCGTCCCGCGCTGCACGACGTCCTTCATCATGTCCACCATGAGCCACGCCTCGCCCGGCGAGAGCACCTGCGTGCGCGTGGGCCTGGGCTGCCAGACAACCTCGCCCCGCTGGTTCTCCACCCGCACGATCGCATTGGGCGCGACGCGCGATCCGAGGTTGGCAAACGTCCCGTAACTGGCGATCAGTTCGAGCGGATACACGTCGGCGGAGCCGATGAAGATCGAGGGATAGGGCGGAATCGGAGTCGAGATGCCGAAGCGGCGCGCCTCGTCGATGACCGCTTGCTCACCCAGCTCCATGCCGACGCGGATGGCCACGATGTTGCGCGACTGGGCGAGGCCGCGGCGCATCGGCATCCCTCCCTCGAACTTCATGTCGTAGTTCTGCGGGGTCCACAGCGAGCCGTCCACCTGCGGTAGCGAGATCGGCGAGTCGTCGATGATCGTCGCGGGCGATCGCCCGTTCTGCACTGCCGTGGCGTAGACGATCGGCTTGAACGTGGACCCCGGCTGCCGTAACCCCTGGGTGGCTCGGTTGAACTTGGAATCGTCGAAATCGCGCCCACCGATCAGGGCGCGTACAGCGCCGGAACGCGGATCGACCACGACGGCTGCCCCCTGCACGTACGGCGACTCGCGCGATCCTCCGTCGGCGCCCGACGCGGCCTTGGCCTGGTACTCCTCGTACGTGACGTGCGTCCACTTGCCGAACTTGCCGCTCTCCATGGCCCGCAGCTGGTTCTCGAGCGCGCGATCGGCCGCCGTCTGGATGTCGAGGTCGAGCGACGTGTAGACCTTGAACCCCTCGTCGTAGAGGCGGGCGCCGAACTTCTTCTCCAGCTGCAGGCGGACCCACTCGACGAAGTACGGGGCGATGTCGCCCGACTCCATGCGACGCGCCAGCTGCAGCGGATAGGCCTTGGCCAGCGAGGCGTCGGCATCCGACACCGCACCGCCGCGCCGCATCAGCTCGATGATCGTGTTCCGTCGCTGCACCGCGCGCTCGGGAAAGCGGCGCGGATTGTAGCGCCCCGGGGCCTTGGGCATGGCGGCCAGCGTTGCGGCTTCGGCGACGTTGAGATCCGACACCTTCTTGCCGAAGTAGCGCTGCGCCGCGGTCTCCACGCCGTAGGCCCCGCTGCCGAGGTTGATCTGGTTCAAGTACAGCTCGAGAATGCGGTCCTTCGAGTACTGCTGCTCGATCTGCCGGGCGACGCGCGCTTCCTTGATCTTCCGGATGACCGACTTCTCTCGCGACAGGTGCTCGGGAAAGATGTTGCGCGCCAGCTGCATCGTGATCGTCGAGAACCCTTCCTTGAAGTACCCGGCGCGCAGGTTGTTGAGCACCGACCCCGGAATGCGGAGCCAGTCGATGCCCTGGTGCGAGTAGAAGCGCTTGTCCTCGGTGATGACGAAGGCGTTGCGGACCACGTCGGGAATGTCGGCGATTCGGGCCAGGGTCCGTCGCTCGAGCCCCAGCTCGGCGACGAAGCGCCCATCGACGGCGAACAGCTTCGACGTCTGCTTCGGCTGATAGCTCTCGAGCACCGCGATCGACGGACAGCGATTCCCCCGGCAGATCAGGCTCCACAGGCCGTAGCCGGTGCCGAGCCCCGCGGCGAACCCGAACGTGATAACCAGCGCTACCGCCCGGACGAGCCGGGGGTGGCGGGAGAACCACGAAGCGCGTTTGGGGCGGGGAGGCGAACTCGCCATGCGGAGGGGGGGCGCGGGAACGGTGCAGGTGCGACGAACGGTCGTACACCGAACCGTACCAGTCGGCCACCGTCGGGCGTCGGAAACTAACGACCGTCGGGGGGCGGGGGCAATTCACCGTCCGCCTCGCCAGCCAAGGTCGGGCCGCGTTCCGATCGGGTCCCGTCGTCGTTAGGATCGACCCCCGACGAGGTATATGTTTCGCAGATGACGCGCCCATTCCTCGACGAGCTCGCCTGGCGCGGGCTCCTCGCCCAGAACACCGACGGCGTCGCCCAGGCGCTGGCCTCGGGCACCACGGCCGGCTACTGCGGCTTCGACGCCACCGGATCCAGCCTCCACATCGGTCACCTGGTTCCGGTGATGGGGCTCACACACCTGCAGCGCGCCGGGCATCGTCCCATCGCGCTCGTCGGCGGCGGGACCGGGATGATCGGCGACCCGAGCGGCAAGAGCGCGGAGCGCAACCTCCTGACGCTCGACCAGGTGGCCGAAAACTCCGCGGGGATCCGCTCGCAGCTGGAGCGCTTTTTGGACTTCTCCGGCGCCCAGGCGGCGCAGCTCCGCAACAACGCCGACTGGCTCATGGAGCTCCGGCTCGTGGATTTCCTGCGGGACACCGGGAAGTTCTTCGGCATCAACACGATGCTGGCCAAGGACTCGGTGAAGTCACGCCTCGAGACCGGGATTTCGTACACCGAGTTCAGCTACATGCTGCTGCAGGCGTATGACTTCCTCGAGCTGAACCGGCGCGACGGCGTGACGTTGCAGCTCGGGGGGAGCGACCAGTGGGGGAATATCACCGCCGGCACCGAGCTGCTGCGCAAGGCGGCCGGCGTGGAGGCGCACGGCGTGACGCTGCCGCTCGTGACCAACGCCGACGGGAGCAAGTTCGGCAAGACGGCGGCGGGAACAAGCGTGTGGCTGGACGCGGGTCGCACGTCTCCCTACAAGTTCTATCAGCACTGGATCAATACGGACGATCGGGACGCGGGACGCTACCTGCGCATGTTCACCCTGCTCGAGCGCGAGGCGATCGAGGGGCTCGAGGCGGCGCTCGCCGAGCATCCGGAGCAGCGCGAGGCGCAAGCGGCGCTGGCGGCGGACGTGACGACGCGCGTGCACGGCGATGAGGCCACGAGCGCAGCGCGCGAGGCGTCGCGGGTGATCTTCGACCGCAAGGCCGATCCGCGGGCGCTTCCCGAGGCGGTGCTGGCGATGTTGTGGGATGAGGTGCCCCAGGCTGGCGCAGCCGCCGATGCGGACGGCGGCGTGTCGGTCGTCGACGTGCTCGTGGCCAGCGGGCTGGTGAAGTCCAAGGGCGACGCTCGCCGCCAGCTGCAGCAGGGGGCGGTCACGGTGAATGGGCGTAAGCTCTCGGCCGATGAAACGAGTGTCGCAGTTGGTGAGGCGCTGGCGGGCGGATACTTCCTGGTGCGCAAGGGAGCGCGTGATGTCGCGCTCGCGCGCGTGGGGCACGATACGGGCGCTAGCGCGTAGCGTCAGGGCACCGTCAGGCGCGCGGGCGGCGTCGGCGCGGCCGTCGTCAGGCGCCGTCGTCAGGCACCGTCGTCAGGCACCGTCGTCAGGCACCGTCGTCACGCGCCGTCGGCACGCGCCGTCGAGCACGTGCAACGCGCGCGCGACGTGCTCCCGCGGCGGTGAACCAGTGCGGGGAGAGGCGAATCGCTCCCTCGCGGACTGAGTGCACGACGCCGGCCGCGTCGAGCGACGCCGAGACCCGCCCGGCGTCGGGGGGGAGCACCGTGACAATGCCCGATCGCCGCACCAACGCCGGCGACGACACCAGCTGCACGTCGCCCCGTCCCTCGGCCCATCGCACGAGTCGATCCACGTGCTCGGCCACGCGCGCCGCGATGCGCGCCGGACCCACCTCGAACCACAGGTCGAGCGCGACGTTCACGGCGGCGAACTCCTGGAAGGGGAGCGTCACCACCTCGAAGCGCCGGGCATCGTCGCGATACGTGAAGTCGTAGTCGAGCATTCGTGTGAAGTCGTCCGAGTCGCGCACGGACATCCACCCCACGTCGCTCGGCTCGAGCGCGCTGATCAGCGCCTGCCGCACATACACGAACGCTGTCCCCCATGGCGACACCAGCCACTTCTGGCAGCCGCAGGCAAGGATGTCGACGTGCAGCTGCGACAGGTCGAGGGTCAGTGCACCAACGCCCTGGATCGCATCGACGACGAAGTAGATGCCTCGCGCGGCGCACGCCTGCCCGATGCGCTCGAGGTCGATCGCATAGCCGGTCTCGAACGAGACCCACGAGAGCACGAGCACGCGCACCCCCGGTTGATCGAGCGCCGCGAGAACCGCGCCCTCGTCGAGCAGGCGGCCGTCGCACGGAATGGTCTGGAACCGTACGCCACGCGTCCGCTCGACCGCCATCCATGGGTAGACGTTGGATGGAAACTCACGATCGCTGGTGAGCACCACGTCGCCGGGGCTCAGGGGGAGCATGCGCGCTGCGAGGTTGAGGCCGTAGCTGGTGTTGGTCATCAGCGCGATCTCGGACGGCGACGCGCCGATGAGGCGGGCGATGAGTTCACGCGAGCGTACCGCCGTGCCGAACTGGCGCTCGAAGCTGATCGTCCATGGCTCGGCGCGCAGGGCATCGAACTCGGCGAGCGCCCGCAGGGAGGATTCGGGGAGCGGGCCGGTGGAGGCGTTGTTGAGGTACGCGACATCGCCGCGGCGGACGCGGGGGAATTCGCGGTCGGCGACTGCGTCCAATCGCGCGTCGTGCACGATGGTGGTATCAACGGAAGGCAACGTACCGGTCGCGCGCTCGGAGGGATTGGTCATATCGGTGTGGAGGCGGAGCCGAGTTCGTGCACCGGGAAAGCCTCGTGCTGGGGGTGCGGTCGGTGGAGAGTGCGGGGCGAATCGGGCAAGGCCGTTCGGGACAAGCGGTTCGGGCGAAGGAGACGCGGATCGAGCGAAAATGAGAGGGTGCGCCGTGAAATGATGCGGTGGAAGTCCGAGGGGGGGCGATGTTGTTGTTGGGGGCCC
The DNA here is from genome assembly GCA_016704465.1 of Gemmatimonadota bacterium. GTDB lineage: Bacteria > Gemmatimonadota > Gemmatimonadetes > Gemmatimonadales > Gemmatimonadaceae > SCN-70-22. The sequence continues at coordinate 273,843 of JADJAD010000004.1, forward strand.
CCCCCCCGCCCCCTCCGGCGTCCCGAGGCGTCACCACCGTCACCCCCCCCCCCCCCCCGCCACCCCACCCCGGGGGGGGACCCGCCGCGCCCTCTGCGGTTCAAAGCCTCAACCGCAAAGGTCGCAGAGGTTGCGGAAGATGCCCCCCGTTCGCCACCGCTCCCCTACGGCTCCCGCAACTCCGCCGGCGTCCCCGGCGGCTGCCGCTTCCACCGCCGATGGTGCCAGAAGTACTGATCCGGATAGCGACGCACCATGCGCTCCAGCGCCTGCGTGAACGCCGCCACCGTCGCATCCACGTCGGATTCTCGATCGCCGGTATCGATCACCGGGATCTCCTCGACGTACAGTCGGTACTTCCCGCTCGGCTGCAACATCGCCGTCACGAACAGGATCGGCACCTTGAAGCGCAGCGCGAACACGGCCGGTCCGCGCGGCGTCTTGGCCGGCCTGCCGAAAAAGGGCACGAAGGTCGACGCCAACCCCATCACCCCCTGATCGGCGATCAGCCCCACGGCACGACCCTCCTTGATCGCGCGGGGAATGCGCCGCACCGCGTCCTGGTCGTACACGATCTTCATGCCGATGCTCGCCCGCGCCGCGTTCAGGTACGTGTCGAACAACCTGTTGTTCATGCGCCGCGCCACCGCATCCAGCGGCACCCCGCGCGCCGCGAGACACGCCCCGGCGATCTCCCAGTTGCCCACGTGACCAGTAAAGGCAATCACCCCGCGTCCCTCATCGAGGCGCCGCTGGCACAGGGCGAAGTCTCCCTGGCCCTCGAACAGCGACTCCAGCGCGGCCGGCCCGAGGCGTGACACGAGCGCAGTCTCGATGCCGAGTCGTCCGAGGTTTTCATAGGAGCGCCGAGCTAGCGCCTTGACGCGGTCCGGCTCCAGGCCGGGGAACGCGGCGGCAATCTGCCGCTCCACGACTCCGCGGCGAATGCCTAACGGCCAGTAGCCGAACCGCCCGATGCGCTCGCCGATGCGTCGCGCCGACTCCAGGGGCATCGAGGACAGCCACGCGACCACGACACGCAGCAGCGCGTACTGGGCACGGTGGGCGAGCGTGTGGGGCTTCGGCACGCTCGGTGCCGGCGACGGATTCGGGGGCTTGGCGTGAGCGGTCACGGGCGTGAAGGAGTGGCGAGGCACTGGCGCGTGAAGTCGAGCGTCTCGCGCGCGACCCGGTCCCAATTGTAATGCGTCTCGACCGCGCGACGGCCCGCCACGCCCATCGCCGCACGCAACCCCGGGTCGCCGATGAGTCGAGCGAGGGCCGCAGCGACCGCCTGCACGTCGGTGGGCGGGACGACGAACCCGGTCTCCCCGTCCCGGACGGCCGAGCGCACGCCGCCCGAGTCACCGGCCACCGACGGCGTGCCGCTCGCCGCCGCCTCCACAAACGAGATGCCGAATCCCTCGGCGTTGATCGCGCTGTCGACACGGGAGAGCCCGAGATAGACATCGGCCGTGGCATACGCCTCGGCGACGTCGGCATCGGGGAGCGCACCCGTCAGGTGCACGCGCTGGCGCAGCCCGGACGATTCGGCAAGCGCCGCCAGCCGTGGTGCGTCATCGCCCTCCCCCACCAGCACGAGGTGCATCCCCTGCGCGGCGGCGCCGAGCTCGGCGATGGCGCGCACGGCCGTGTCCTGTCCCTTGTGGGGAACGAGCCGGGCCACGCACAGCGCCATGAGCGCGTCCCCGATTCCGAGGCGCGCGCGCAGCGAGCGCGTGTCGCGCGACGGGGCAAACTGTGCGGTGTCGGTCCCGAGGTCGATGGGGGCCACCGGGGGCGGCCGCCGCACGCCCAGTTGCTGCATCACGTCGCTGGCCAGCCCCGCGGTCCACGCCGAATTCGCCACCACGCCGATCGCCCGCTGGAAGATGTCGCGACCCGACCAGCGCTTGACCAAGCTCGTCGCCGATTTCTGTCGCTCGCGCAGCAGGTCGCCGCCGTTCACGTACACGAGGTAGGGGGTCGGCACGCGCCGCGTGGCCACGCCGACGGCGTAGCCGCACGGGCGAATATTCCCGAGGTGAATGACGTCGACCCCGGCGCGGCATCGGCGCGCGAGAGCTCGCCCCCAGACCAGCTGGTTGGTGAACCGCTTGGCGTCGGCGAAGGCAAACGGCTGCCGGACGATCTCGTATGTCTCAGCGCGGTCGAAGGCTGGTGCCGCGCGCGAGGCCACGGTCGAGACGACGAGCGTATCGGGCGGGGCGATGCGCCGGCACAGTTCGACGTGACGCCGCGCCATCCCACCGAGGTCGGGACCGTAGTCCTGGGTGACGAAGAGGTGACGCATGTCGAGTCAGTCGCGGGCCTCGGAGGCGGCGTGGTGCTGCTGCATGGCCCACAGGTGCGCATACTTCGCCGCCACGCTCACCCCGGCGAGCGTTGCCAGCACGATCCCGTGGGTGCCATCACGCCAGCCGCCGCGCAACACCAGCATGCTCGCAACGCGAGCGAACGGGCGCACGAGCAGGTCCGACATACCGACGCGTCGGCCCCGCGCATGGTGCTGCGCCGCCCACGATCGCGAATAGCGCCCCAGCTTCTCGAAGTACTCGTCGAGCGTCGCGTACGGCGTGTGGTGCAGCGGCTCGCGCAACGTCGCCACGGGGCCCTCGACGATCACGTGTTCGTGCACCGGCCGCTCGTCGTACCGCAGCGACGCGTCGAACAGACGCACCGGGCGATCACGCTCCCACCCGCCATGCAGAATCTCTCGACCGAAGAAGTAGTTCCGGCGACGTACGCGATAGGCGCGCGGCGGAGCCTCCGTCGTCTCGTCCAGGCGCGGTGCCAGCAGGCCTGCGACCTCGGCGGCGAACGCCGGAGTCGCACGTTCGTCGGCATCGAGCACCACCACCCAGCGCTGCGTAGCGCGAGCGATGGCGGCGTTGCGCTGCGCGCCGATGGAGCGAAACGGATGGCTGAACACCGTCGCCCCCGCCGCACCCGCCCGCTCGACCGTCGCGTCGACCGAGTCATTCTCGACGACGAGGATCTCCCTCGCCCACCGCACGCTGGCGACGCACGCACCGATGTCCTCGGCCTCGTTATGCGCGGCAATCACCACGGTCACCGGGACCATCCCTGGCAAGGGCTCCGTCGACTCGCCCGCCATCCCGCGTGGGCCGGCGCGCGATGTGGCGTGCGCGCTCGCGCGCGTGTTCACGCGCGCGCTCCCGAACGCACGCGCGAGCGCTCGCGCGTGGCACGCAGCGCAAGCTCGAACGCGGCCACCATGTCGCTTTCGTCGAACTCGCGCTCCACCCGGGCGCGGCCGGCAGCCCCCATCGCCTCGCGTCGCTCACGATCTGAGAGCAGGATGGCCGTCTCGGCCGCCATCAGCGGCGGATCGAGCGTCGCCATCAGCGTCCCCTGGATCCCATGGCTCACGTACCGGCTGGCCACCGAAGTGCGCTCGGCGAGCACGGCCACGCCGTGCGCCATGAGGTCGAGCACGCCTAACGCTGCATCGTCCCCGTCGGCAATCACCCACCCCGCCGCCGCGCCGCGAAGCGCCTCCGTCATGTCACGCGGGTGCCCGACCCAGTCCACCCGCTTGGCGATTCCAAGGGCGGCCGCCAGCAGCTTGAGTTCCTCGTCGGCCGCCACCGACCCGATGATCCGCAGGCGCAGGTGCGCATGCCGTTGCGCCAACATCGCAGCGGCCCGCACCACGTTCGTGGCCCGGCGCAACGAATCGCGCGTGGCGATGCAGACCAGTACCGGAGCGGACGACGCTTCGCCGGCCTGGTCGTGGACGTCTCGATCCTCGGGCATGGCCGGGATGGTGACCCCCATCTCCGCGCGCATGGGCGACAACGCCCCGCTCGGCGCGGCGTGACCGGTGGGCGGCGACTCGCTGGTGTACAGGTACCGCACCGGGAGCAGCTGTTCCGCGCGGCGCGCGCGCCACGTGGACGTCGCCTTCTCACCTGCGGCGATCCGCCGCACGACACCGCCTCGCCCCGACCGGCGCGCCGCGATCGTCGCCGCCACTTGTTCACGATCGCCGTGCACGAACACCGCGTCGACGAACTCCGGCGGCAGGTTGCGCCTGATGCGACGCGCGTCGGACCAGGCGCCGCGCCCAGCCGCGAGCGCAAGCACCTGCACCCCACGCTGCACCGCCTGCGCCGCGGCCTCGCTCCCCGCCGGCGCGGCCAGCCAGGTGTCGTGTCCGCGCTCGGCCAGCGCGCGGGCGGCCGCGGCAAAGACGCGCACGCCGCCCTCCCACGCCGTGCCGCTATTGAGGAAGAGGGCGCGCATGGTCAGGCCGGGACGGGGCTGGTGTTGCGTTCACCGAACTGCAGCGCGTGCAGGCGACCATACAGGCCGCCTAACGCCAGCAGCGATGCGTGGTTCCCCTGCTCCACCACCCGGCCGCGATCGAGCACCAGGATCTGCGAGGCGTGTTGCACGGTCGAGAGGCGGTGGGCAATCACGAACACCGTGCGTCCCGACAGCAACCGGTCGATAGCCTCCTGCACCAGCCGTTCGGACTCCGTGTCCAGTGCCGAGGTGGCCTCGTCGAGGATGAGGATCGGCGGGTCGGCGAGCAGGGCGCGGGCGATCGCGATGCGCTGCCGTTGCCCGCCGGACAGGCGCGTCCCCCGTTCGCCGAGCACCGTGGCGTAGCCTTCGGGCAGCTCGGAGATGAAGTCGTGGGCGTTCGCGGCCTGCGCCGCCGCCTCGACCTGCGCGTCGGTGAAGCGTCCGGCCGCTGCATAGGCGATGTTGTTGCGCACCGTATCGTTGAAGAGCACCGTGTCCTGCGACACGATCCCCGTCAGCGCCCGCAACGACGACAGGGTGATCTCCTGCGTATCGACGCCATCCAGCAGGATGCGCCCGGCCCCGGGTTCATAGAACCGCGGGATCAGGTCCACCAGCGTGCTCTTCCCCGCGCCACTCGGCCCCACCAGCGCCACCACCTCACCGCGCCGCGCCGTGAACGAGATGTCCCGTAGCACGGGCTCGTCCTCGTACGCGAATCCGACACCCTCGAACGAGAGCGTACCCTGCAACCCGGCCGCCACGCGCGTCCCGCGATCCAGGGTGGTCTCCATCGGCCGGTCGAACACCTCGAAGACCCGCTCGGCCGCGGCCAGCGACTGCTGGGCGACCGTCGGCACCTGCGACAGCTGCTTGAGCGGCTGCAGCATCCGCATCACGATCGCCAGGAAGGCGATCAGCTCGGACCCGCTCATCGTCTGGTCCACCTGCACCTGACGGGCACCGATGAGCAGGATGAGCATGGCGATCCCGGTCGCGACGGTCTCGGTGATCGGCTGCGCCATGAAGGCGATCCGGTTCACCCGCACCATGCCACGCGAATAGCGGTCGCTGGCGTCGCGGAACCGCCCCTCCTCGTACGGCTCACCGCGATACGATTTCACGAGCCGCATCCCGTTGATCGCTTCCTGCACCACGCTGGTGAGTTCGCCGTACTGGTTGCCGAGTCGCTTGTGTCCTGTGCGCAACTTGCGCAGGATCGGCTGCAGCAGCCCGATCAGGAGCGGCGCCACCACCAGCGCCACCAGCGACAGCTGCCACGAGATCGCGAACATCGCCCCCATCGCCGCGAGCACCATGGCCGCACTCTGGATGGACCGCGTCACCGCCTCGGTGATCACCTGCTTCGTCTGCTGCGTGTCGGTGAGCACGCGAGCCAGGATCTGTCCCGCCTTGGTGCGCGTGAAGTAGGCGAGCGGCAGGCGTTGCAGGTGCGCGTACAGCGCGTTGCGCAGGTCGCGCGTCACGTATTCCTGTAAGGCCGCCCCGAACTGCCCGCTCAGCCAGACGAGCACGTTCTTCAGCGTGACCGCCACCAGGATGACGACGATGATGTTGCGCAGCGACGCCATCGGGTCGCCGGACGAGAGGAACGTGCCGACGATGCGCTGCTGCAGCGCCGTCACCTTGCCGATCGTCGTCGTCCCGAACAGCGCGTCGAGGAACGGGATCAGCAGCGTGAACGAAAAGACATCGAGCAACGCCGCCCCGACGTTGCAGGCGACGGTCGCCGACATCCGCCACGCGTGCGGCCGCAAGAACCGCAATAGTCGCGAGTACACTATCTCCCGTCTCCCGTCCCCCGTCCCCCGTCCCTCATCCCTTCGGCGTCAGCAGCGCCAACGGCACGATCACTTCCTCCGGCGTGACACCGCCGTGCAGGAACGACCCGCGGTACCGGCTCTGGTACTCGCGCAGCTTCGTGGGATACACGAAGAAGGTGTTCTGCACGGCCAGCAGCGTATTGGCGCCGAGCCCGCGGCGCGGCAGGCGCAACGCATCTTCGTTGGGAAAGAGCAGCGCCTGTTCCGGACGCTCGGCGCGCAGGTCCTCGCCGAACTTGTAGCGCAGGTTCTGCGTGGCGTCGCGCTTGGCAAAGACGGTGGCGGGGGTGGTGCAGTGGATCGAGCCGTGGTCGCTCGTCAGGACCACGGTGACCTTCTTGCGCGCCGCTTCCTTGAGGAGCGACAGCAGCGCCGAGCGCTGGAACCACTGCAGCGTGAGCTGGCGGAGCGCGATCTCGTCCTTGGCCACCTCGAACAGGATCGACGATTCGGAGCGGCCGTGCGTCAGCAGGTCGACGAAGTTGAAGACGAAGGCGCTGATCCCGTCGGCGCCGATCGCCGAGGAGATGTGCCGCTCCAGTTCGTCCGAGTCGTGCGGGGTGGAAATTTTCTGGTAGCGCACCGGGATCGAGAGCTGCAACTCCTTCATCTGCGCCTCGAGCAGGTCGCGCTCGTGCGCATTCAGCGTCTCGTCGTCGCGCTCGCCCCACCAGTCGGGGAAGCGCGCGGCGATCTCGCCGGGAAAGAGTCCGCTGAACAGCGAGTTGCGCGAGTACGGGGTCGCGGTCGGCAGGACGGCGAAGTAGTGCGTCGTCTCCACGTCGAACAGCGACGTCAGCACCGGCTCCACGACCCGCCACTGGTCCAGCCGCATGCAGTCCACCACGACGAGCAGCACCCTCCGGTCGCGCTGCAGCACCGGGAGGACAAACTCCGGGACGACATCGATCGACAGCGGGGGGCGCTCCCCCTCCAGGTTGGCCAGCCACTGCGGGTAGTGGTGCTGCATGAACAGGGCAAACTCGCGCTGCAGGTCGGGGTAGAGCCCGCGCAGCGAGTCGTACAGCCCCATCTCGCCCGACTGCGCCAGGTCCACGTCCCAGCGCATGAGTTCATCAAAGCGCTCGATCCAACCGCGCCAGTCCAGCGCGCCGTGGCGCTCGTTCTCGATCTCGCGAAAGCGGTCGACGAAGGCGCGGGCCACCGCCTGTTTCCGGATCCGCGAGCCCTCGAGGATCCGGGTGACGGCTGCCAGCACCTGGCGGGGGGAGACGGGCTTGACGAGGTAGTCCCGCACATTGACGCCTAACGCCTCACGCATGAGGGCGTCTTCCTCGCTCTTGGTCACCATGACGACCGGGAGCGTTGGGGCCAGCTCGCGCACCTCGCGATACGCTTCCAGCCCCCGCTTGCCCGGCATCTGCTCATCCAGCAGCATGAGGTCGAACGGGCGGCGGCGCAGCATCTCGACCGCGTCGTCGGCATTGGTCGCGGTCGTCACCTTGTATCCCTTGTCCGCAAGGAACAGGCGATGCGGCTCGAGGAGCTCGGCCTCGTCATCGACCCACAGGACGTGACGGACGGGAGGAGCAAGTGTGGGGAAGCGGGCCATACGCTCTAATGTAGGGGATGAACGATTCGTTTGCCGAGCGCCGTGGGATCGGTAGATTCCCCGCGTGCTCGCCCAACCCCCGTACGCCCTCGCCCCCGCCGTGTTCCGGTTCCGCGCCCTCGCCGTCCTGGCCGGGCGCCTCCCGCTTGGCGGCGAGCGCGAGCTCGTCATGACGCTGCTGATGGGGGCGCGACTGGCCGACGGGTGCACGGCGCGCGCGCCGATCGCCGCCGAGCTGCGCAAGGCGCGCGGCGCCGGCGCGCGGCACTGGCTCGGCACCCTCGCGATCCCCGCGGCCGCCCGGGCCGCCGCCCAGCAGGTTGCCGACAGCTCGGCTGGGGAGTCGAAGGAAGGAGTGGCGCTGGCGATGGAACGCCTGACGGCGATCGCCGCGTCGCTGCTCGATCCTCCCTCGCGTGCAGAGCTCAAGCAGCTGGTGAGCGCGCTGCGCGCGACCTGACGCGTCCGTTCGCTGAGATGATGCTCGACGATCTGATTCCGCTCGACGACGACCAACTCGCTGTGCGCGACCACGACGAACCACCCGGTCCACCAACCGGCTCCCGTCCGGCTCGTGCGGCAGGAGTACTCGACGCCGCCGCCTATCTCGAGGCGACGGTGGCCGCCGGCGGCGCGGGCGACACGCTCTCGTGCGGCTTCCCGTCGGTGGACACGCTGCTCGGCGGGGGCATTCGTCGCGGCGACCTCGTGGTACTGGGGGGCGATGTGGGGTGCGGCAAGTCCTCCCTTGCCCCTCGGTGTCGCACTGCGCGCCGCCCTGGCGGGGCGCGGGGTCGCGCTGTTCTCCGGCGAGTTCTCTGCTGAGCGACTGCTCGAGCGCTCGCTCGCCGTGCAGGGTCGGGCCCGACTCGACGACGTGCGAAGCGGCCGGCTGGACGAGGCAACCTACGCGTCCGTTGCTGCCGCCGCGCTGGCCATGCGCGCCAATCCGCCGCTCCTGTCGCACCTGCCGCCCAACGGAATGCCGGGCATGTCCGACCTGCTCATCGAGCACCTCGGCCTCGACCTGCTCGTCGTCGACCCGCTGCAGTCGCTGGCCCGCGGCACGCTGCCGATGGAGGAAGAGCTGGCGCAGGCCGTGCGCGACCTCAAGGGCCTGGCCGTGCGCCGCCACTGCGCCGTGCTGCTCGTGTCGCACCTGGGCGTCCCGGTGCGCGAGCGCGGCGACCCGCGTCCGCGCCTCGACGACTTCGGCGCGTTAGGCAGCGTGCGACAGCTGGCCGACGTCGTGCTCGCCCTGTATCGCGAGGAGCTGTACGAAACCTCGCGCGACGTGGACGGCGCCGCCGAGCTGCACGTCCTCAAGCACCGCGGCGGCGGGACCGGCTACGCAGACCTCTACTTCTACAAGCCGTGGCTGCGCTTCGAGGACATGGTTGAGCCGGACCGGTAGCGCCCCCCCTCCCGTCCCCCGTCCCCCGTCCCCCGTCCCTATATTTCCGTCCCACCCTCAGAGCACCCGACGGAACGCTACCCATGGCCGGCCATAGCAAGTGGAAGTCGATCAAGCACGCCAAAGCCGCGACCGACGCCAAGCGCGGCGCCAAGTTCACGAAGCTCATCCGTGAAATCACCGTCGCCGCCAAGTTCGGCGGCGGCGACCCGGCGGGAAACCCGCGCCTGCGCACCGCGATCGACACGGCCAAGGCGGCGTCGATGCCGAAGGAGAACATCGAGCGCGCGGTCAAGAAGGGGACCGGCGAGCTGGAAGGGGTGGACTATGTCGAGGTCACCTACGAAGCGTACGGACCGGGCGGGGTGGCCCTCATGATTCAGGCGCTCACCGACAACGCCACCCGCACGGTCGCCGAGGTCCGCGCCAAGCTCTCGCGCGGTGGCGGCAACCTCGGCGCCACCAACTCGGTCGCCTTCATGTTCGATCGCCGTGGCCAGCTCTACATCGACGCCAACGGTGCGAGTGAAGACAAGGTGATGGAGCTGGCGCTCGAGGGCGGAGCCGAGGACTTCGTGCGCGAGGACGACACCTTCATTGTCTCCACCGCGGTCGCTGACCTGCACACGGTCAAGCAGGCACTGGAGGACGGGGGGCTGAAAATTCGCGACGCCGAGCTGTCGTGGATCCCCCAGAACACCGTACGGGTGGAAGGAGAGAACGCCCAGTCGCTCCTCAAGCTCATCGAGGCGATCGACGACCTCGATGACGTGCAGAAGGTAGACGCGAACTTCGAGATGGACGACGCGGAGCTGGAGAATGCCTGACGAGGGCGGCGCCGCCGGCGACTGTCGGCAGGTGCCCGTTGTGCGCCCGGTCGGCCCCCCCCCGATCCTGCGGTTCCTCCCCTGCTAGTCCTCGGCGTCGACCCCGGAACGGCCGTCACCGGCTACGGACTCGTCAGGCCGGGAGAGCGGGGAGTGTCGGTCCTCGTGGAATGCGGCGTCATCCGCACCCGCCCGAAAGATGCGCTGGCCGCCCGACTGGTCGAAATCTTCGACGGCATCACCGAGATCCTCGCCCGCCATCGCCCCGACGCCATCGCGGTCGAGAGCGTCTTCTACTCCCGAAACGTGCGCACCACGGTCACGCTCGGCCATGCCCGCGGCGTGATCCTGCTGGCCGGGCAGCAGGCGGGGGCCCGCATCCACGAGTATCCCCCGGCCGAGATCAAGAAGGCGATCTGCGGCACCGGGGCGGCGAGCAAGGAGCAGGTGCAGTTCATGGTGGCGCGGCTGCTGCGCCTGAAGCATCCTCCCTCTCCCGCCGATGCGGCCGACGGGGTGGCGGCCGCACTGACCTGCCTCATGACGGCCCGCATCGACGCCCTCGCGGGTCGCCGGTAGTGTCGATCCGCGCTGCTCCACCCCGCCTGCCCCCCGTTCCGATCCTCACGCCTCGTCTCAGGACATGATCTCGCTCGTCGTCGGCACCCTCGTGACCAAGGAGCTGGACCGGGTCGAAGTCCTGACGACCGGTGGGGTGGGGTATGAACTGCTCATCCCGCTCGGGACCTTCGAGGCGCTGCCCCGCGTCGGCGAGACGGTGCGGCTGCATGCCTCGCTCGTCGTGCGCGAGGACGACTGGTTCCTGTACGGGTTCGCGACCCCGTTCGAGCGGGCGGTCTTTCGAAAGCTGTTGCTGGCCAAGGGGGTTGGTCCGGCGCTCGCCGTCGGGATGCTCTCCACCCTCTCGGCCGAGCGGCTGGTGCGGGCCATTCGCGAGAAGGACCTCGCCACGCTCCAGCATGTGCCCCGTGTCGGCCGGAAGAAGGCGGAGCAGATGATCCTCGACCTTGCCGACAAGCTCGAGCAGGTCTCGGCGAGTCGCGGTGGGGAGAAGGACTCGGGGGCGGCGACGAACGCCGACGCCGTGCGCGCCCTTGTCTCCCTCGGCTACGCCGCCCCCGACGCCGAGAAGGCGGTGCGCGCCGCCGTCGAGACCTCTGGCGCTTCGGCGTCCACCGCAGAACTTGTCCGGGCCGCCCTTCCGCTCGTGGGGCGGCGCTGACACGTTAGGCGACCGATATGGACCGCACGACCGCTCCCTGACGCCCTCACTCCTCGCACCCCTCCGTCGATCATGCCGGCTGCGCGCGCCTCCACGTTCACCGAGTCGGTCATTCGCGAGATGACCCGGGTGGCCCAGCAATACGGGGCCATCAACCTGGCCCAGGGCTTTCCGGACTTCCCGATGCCCCAGGTCATGAAGGACGCGGCCTGCGCTGCCATCCACGGCGACGTGAACCAGTACGCGATCACGTGGGGAGCACCAGCGTTGCGGCTGGCCATTGCCGAGAAATACCACCGGTTTTACGACTACACGATCGACCCCGACGTCAACATCACCGTGACCTGCGGTGCCACCGAGGCGATGGCGGCCGTCTTCCTCGCCCTGGTCGATCCAGGGGACGAGGTCATTGTCTTCGACCCGTTCTACGAGAACTATGGCCCCGACGCGATCCTCGCCGGCGCCACGCCCGTGTTCGTCCCCCTCGAGGCCCCACACTGGACCTTCGACCCGCAGCGCCTGCGCGACGCCTTCACCGAGCGCACCAAGGCGATCATCGTCAACACCCCGCACAACCCGACCGGGCGCGTCTTCACGCGCGAAGAACTCGACCTCATCGCCGAGCTGTGCGTCGGCAACGATGTCTGGGCCTTCACCGACGAGATCTATGAACACATCCGGTATGCGGGCGGGCACCATGTGCTTGCCACGTGGCCGGGCATGGCCGAGCGCACGATCACCATCTCGGGACTGTCCAAGACGTTCAGCTGCACGGGATGGCGGCTGGGCTACGTGATTGCACCGGCACGCGAATCGGTCGCCATCCGCAAGGTGCACGACTTCCTGACCGTCGGGGCGCCGGCGCCGTTGCAGCAGGCGGGCGCCATCGGCATGGCGTTCGACGCCGAGTACTACAATCACCTCGCGCTCGACTATCGTGCCCGGCGCGAGATCCTGTGCGACGCCCTGCACTCGGCCGGCTTCACCTTCACCCCCCCCGAAGGCGCCTACTATATCCTCGCCGACTACTCGGCGATGAGTGCGCTCGACGACGTGGCCTTCGCGCACTGGCTGGCGAAGGAAGTCGGCGTCGCCACCGTGCCCGGTTCCTCGTTCCACGTCGCGGGCGGGCCGCCGCGCACCTACGTGCGCTTCGCCTTCTGCAAGCGCGCCGAGACGCTGCTCGCCGCCGCCGAGCGCCTCGCCACGATCGCCTCATTCACCTGAGGCACCCGGGCGAAGGGGCGATCACCCCGCTCGCGCGAACATCGTGCCCAGCTGGCCACCGTGTCGTTCCCCGGGGAGCTGCTCCAGTTCCCGCCGCACGTGCTCGAGCAGCTGGTCACTTGTCATGGGGCGGGCAAACAGGTAGCCCTGCCCCATCGAGCAGCCCAGTGCGCGCAGCGCCTCCAGCTGCCGCGGCGTCTCGATCCCTTCGGCCACGATGCGCATGCCGAGACTTTCCCCCAGCACGATGATCGCCCGCACCAGGCGCGGGTCGTAGCTGGCCGCGGCCATCGGCGCCACGAAGCTCCGGTCGATCTTGAGCAGGTCGATCGGGAACCGCTGCAGGTAGCTCAGCGAGGAGTACCCGGTCCCGAAGTCGTCGAGTGCGAGCGTCACGCCTAACGACTTGAGTGACTGCAGCACCGGCTCGGCGTCGTCCGAGTCACGCATCAGGACGCTCTCGGTGAGCTCGAGCAGCAGCTGGTCGGGCGCGATCCCCGCCTCGGTCAGCGCGTCCTGCACGTCATCGAGCAACGCCGGGTCGCGCACGTGCCGCGCCGACACGTTCACCCCGACGTGTATGCGCTGCCCGGTCTCGTCCAGCCAACGGCGTGCCTGGCGACACGCCTCGCGCAACACCCATCGCCCGATCGGCACCACGAGGCCCGCCTCCTCGGCGATCGGGATGAACGTGGACGGCGGGATGACCCCGCGCGTGGGATGGGTCCAGCGCACCAGTGCCTCGACCCCCACCAGCTGGCGTTGCCCAAGCTCGACCACCGGCTGGAAGACGAGCGTGAGCTCCTCGGCCTCGATCGCCCGGCGCAGCTCCGCCTCGATGTCCAGCCGCGCCACCACGTCCTCGTGCATGTAGGGCTCGAAGACCGCACACCCACCCTTGCCGCGCGTCTTGGCGATGTACATCGCGAGGTCGGCGTTGCGCATCAGGTCGGACGGATTCTCGGCATCGTGGGACGAGGCGATCCCGATGCTCACGCCGACGTAGATCTCCTTCGCGCCGACCGTGAAGGGGGCGCGCAGGGCGTGCACGACGCGCTCGGCGACGGAGGTGGCCAGTCCGGCGTCGGTCACGTCCTCGAGCAGGATCGCAAATTCGTCGCCGCCCAGTCGCGCCAGTGTGTCGCCGTCGCGCAACTCGGCAGCAATGCGCGCGCTCGTCTGCACGAGCAGCTGGTCACCCACCGCGTGGCCCAGCGAGTCATTGACCCGCTTGAAGTCGTCGAGATCGAGGAACAGGAGCGCCACCCCGCCCGGAGACCGGGCTGCGCGACGCATGGCATGATCCAGTCGGTCGAGAAAGAGCGTCCGGTTGGCCAGGTGTGTGAGGGGATCGTGGAACGCCTGGTGCGTGAGCTGCCGTTCCAGCTCCGCGCGCTCCGAGACGTCGCGCGAGTTGAGGACGATTCCCTCGACCGTCGGCTCGTCGAGCAGGTTGGTCGCCACGTGCTCCGACAACACCGAGCGCCCGTCCAACGTGCGAAAACGCCACTCCCCGCGCACCGATTCGCGCCCCCGGGTCACGGCGTGCCCCAGCAGGCGAATGGCGTCGGCCACGTCTGCCGGGTGCACCAGCTGCAACAGCCGCTCGCCCACCACCGACTCCGCCGTGCCACCCAGCGCCTCCAGTGCCGCCGGGCTGGCGTAGCGCACGGAAAAATCCGCGTCGACGATCAGCAACATGTCGGAGGCGTGCTGGACGAGGGCCCGGAAGCGCGCCTCGCTCTCGCGCGCCGCCGCTTGTCCCGTCAGGCGCACGTTCTCCCGCACCGCCACCCACTGCCGGGCCAGCACCAGGGTGGTCACGACCGCCGCCCCCGCGCTCAGTACGACGCCATCCAGCGCCCCGTACCGCGCGGAGACCAGCACGAGCAGGACGAGCACCACGGCGCTCGCGACGTACGGCAGGGCGGTCGGGCGCACCCGGTGCGTGGCCGGTTCCTCGGCAGGCGGCGCCTCCCGCGCCTCCCGACCCTGCCGATGTGCGGCGACGGCCACCAGCAGCGCCGACACCGCCCACAGCCCACTCAGCGCGCCCCCGATGTCAGACGTCCTGTGCCCGAGGCGGGTGACCTGCAACACGTCGGCGACCAGCGCGACGAGCAAGCCGAGGGTCAACAGTGTCACCGCGCCCCCCGGCTGTCGGCGCGGCGTCCGCAGCCAGAGCATCGTCACCCCAAGCAGCAGGACCGCGTCGCCGAGGGCATACCCGACGAGGTATCGCAGGTCGGCCGACGAGGTCGTCGCAAGGGGAAGGACAGTGGTGACCGTGATGTACAGCAGCGCGACCAGCCCCGCCACCACCACGGTTGCCGCATCAAGGGAGTGCGTGACGACATCGCCGCGCGACTGCCGCTCGGCGGGAAACCGCAGTAGCCCGACGAGCGCGAGTGGGTAAGACAGCAGGTAGACGGCGTCCGATGGCGAAAAGCCCGGCGCGTGATTGTCCGGAAACTCGAACAGCCAGAACATGCCGTGGCCCGCCCATTGCGCGATGCTCGCCAGCGCGAGACCGCGCCAGGCACGCCGCACCTGCGGGTCGACCGCGAGGTCCCGCGAGACCTGCCACGCCGCGACGGTGAGGCAGGCGCCGGACAGCAGCGCCGACGTCACGCCGAGTGCGTACCCTTGTGACAGGGTCGCAGCGGGGAGGAACGGCAGGACGACCGCTAGCAGCGCCTGTACGCCAAGCACGCCAAGAACGGCGATCGTCAACGCGCTGTCCGATCCGGACAGCACGAAGAGACGCCGAAGCTTGGAGAGGGGGCTGGGAGCTCGGATTCGTGGCATGATGCATAGGTGATTCTCGACGCCGGACCGCGCGAACTTGACGTCGTGCGTACCCGCCGACCGGTTATCGAACTTGGCATGCCTTCGGGCTATATTCTCCCCCGTCGCGGCGCCGTCGCCCGGCTTCCGTCCCTCGCCCGTCGCCCAGTGCCTCGCGAAATCACCACGCCCGACGAAATCCCCGAAGAGGGCCCGGTCGAGCTGTCGCTCCGCCCGCAGCGGCTGGCGGAGTTCATCGGACAGGCGAAGGTGAAGGACAGCCTGCGCATCTCCATCGACGCTGCGCTCAACCGGCGCGAACCGCTGGACCACACGCTCTTCTTCGGGCCACCCGGGCTGGGCAAGACGACACTGGCCGAGTTGATCGCGCGCGAACTGGGCGTCAACATCCGCACCACCTCCGGGCCCGCGCTGGAGAAGCCGGGCGACCTGGTCGGGACGCTGACCAACCTGCGGGACGGCGACATCCTCTTCATCGACGAGATCCATCGCCTC
The DNA here is from genome assembly GCA_016704465.1 of Gemmatimonadota bacterium. Lineage (GTDB taxonomy): Bacteria > Gemmatimonadota > Gemmatimonadetes > Gemmatimonadales > Gemmatimonadaceae > SCN-70-22. The sequence goes on from JADJAD010000004.1 coordinate 289,570, forward strand.
AAGCCCGTCATCGAGGAATTCCTCTATCCGGCCATGGAGGACTACCGCATCGACATCCGGCTGAGCGAAGGGCCCAAGGCGCAGACGATCACGATGCCGATCGAGCGCTTTACCCTCATCGGGGCGACGACACGGCAAGGAATGCTCACCCCGCCCATGCGTGCGCGCTTCGGCATCGTGCACCGGCTCAACTACTATCCGGCCGAGGATCTCGAGCTCATCGTGCAGCGCACGGCCGACGTGTTGCAGGTGGCGGTCGATGGCGCCGGGGCGCACGAGATCGCCCGCCGCTCCCGCGGCACGCCGCGCATCGCAAACCGCCTGCTGCGCCGCGTGCGCGACTACGCCCAGGTGCGGGCCGACGGCGACATCACGCTCCCCGTGGCCAACCAGGCACTGCAGCTGCTGGACGTGGATCAGTTCGGGCTCGACGACATGGATGCCCGCATCCTGCGCGCCATCATCGAGAAGTTCGAGGGAGGGCCGGTGGGGGTCAGCTCCATCGCCGCCGCCGTCGCCGAGGACGCCGGGACGATCGAGGAGGTGTACGAACCGTTCCTCGTGCAGAACGGCTTCCTGCAGCGCACCCCGCGCGGGCGGGTCGCCACCTCGCTCGCCTATCGTCACTTCGGCTTCAGTCCCCCCAGCGCGGCTGACCAGGTGCAGCGTGGCCTGTTCGAGGGATCGGCGTAGCCCGCCGTAGTTACCGAATGGCCACCCCGCTGTACCAGACCGCCGCCTTCGACTTCGACCTCCCCGACGCATCGATCGCGCAGGCCCCCTGCGATCGTCGCGACGCGTCGCGCCTCATGGTCGTGGACCGGGCGACCGCGAGCATCCGGCACGGCACGTTCGCCGACCTGCCGACGCTCATCCCACCGGGCGACGTGCTGGTGCGCAATACGACCCGGGTGATCAAGGCGCGCCTGCTCGGAACACGTCCATCGGGCGCACCGGCCGAGGTCATGCTGCTCAAGCCGCTGGGCGACCGGCGCTGGGAAGCCATGGTGCAACCTGGCGCCAAGCTGAAGCCCGGACGTGTGGTGCACATCGCCCCCGGCTTCGACGTGCACATTCTCGAGTCAACGGCTCGGCAGACGCGGGTGGTGCGCCTGGAGGTTGCCGAGGACGACGCGGTCGCGATCGATCGACACGGGCACGTGCCGCTGCCGCCATACATCGAGCGCGGCGACGAGGCCGGCGACGCCGAGCGATACCAGACCGTCTACGCGCGCGAGCCCGGCTCCGTGGCGGCGCCGACGGCGGGGCTGCACTTCACGCCATCACTGCTCGAGACCCTCGCCGCGCGAGGCGTGCAACTCGCCGATGTCCTCCTCCATGTGGGGGCCGGCACCTTCAAGCCGGTCGAGGCAGCCGACCTCGCCGCGCACACCATGCACGAGGAGTGGTACCGCATCAGCGACGGGACGGCCGCACAACTCAACGCCGCGCACGCCGCGGGCGCCTCCGTGTGGGCGGTGGGCACGACGTCCGTGCGCACGCTGGAGTCGGTGGCCGACGTTGATGGTCGCCTCACGGCCGGCGAGGGTGACACGTCCATCTTCATCTATCCGCCCTATACGTTTCGCGCGGTGGATCGGCTGGTGACCAACTTTCACCTCCCGCGTTCCACGCTCCTCATGCTGGTGGCGGCGTTCGCCGGCTACGACCTCATCATGGACGCCTACCGCACCGCCGTGCGCGACGGCTATCGATTCTATTCCTATGGCGATGCGATGGTCATCCTCTAGGCGCGCCGTGCAGGGCGTCGCGGCGGCGCTGGCGCTGGGCTGCGTCACCGTCACCACCCGCGCCTTCCTCCCCTCGCCGCAGAACCCCATCTACACGCCGCCCAAGGCGGAGCCAGTGCTCGCCGAGTACGTGCGCCTGCAGTGCGACGCGCTGCGCAAGGCCCAGCGTCCCGACTCTGGCACGGCACGCTTTGTCCTGGACGTGGACACGCTGGGATTCACCACGCGCGCGGAGCTGGTGCGCGGGACGGGCGACGACATGCTGGACGGCGTGTTCGGCGCCGTGGCCGCGCAACTCACCCTCGACGCCGCGCCCGCGAAGCGGCGGGAACGACTGGCGATCGTGTACCAGTGCACGGCGAATGATGCCCATGTCGCCGTCCGCACCGGGGGCGCGTAACGCGTGACCCCGCTGCGTACCGACGCCGACCCGTTCGCCTTCGACTGCCTCGCTCAGGATGGACGCGCGCGCGCAGGGCGCTTCCACACCCCGCATGGCACCGTCGAGACCCCGATCTTCATGCCGGTCGGCACGCTGGCCACCGTCAAGTCGCTCGACCCGGACGACCTGCACGCCGCAGGCGCGCAGATGCTGCTCGCCAACGCGTATCACTTGCATCTGCGACCCGGCGACGAGCTGATCCGCGACCTGGGCGGGTTGCATCCCTTCATGCAGTGGTCGTCGCCCATCCTCACCGACTCGGGCGGCTTCCAGGTCTTTTCGCTCGAGACGCTGCGCACCATCACCGAGGAAGGCGCCGAGTTCCGCTCGCACATCGACGGCTCGCGACGCTTCTTCTCCCCGGAGCGCGTGATGCAGATCGAGCGCCATCTCGGCGCCGACGTCATCATGCAGTTTGACCACGTGATCCCGGGACAGTCCGACGCCGCCGCCGCGAGCGACGCATCGGAGCGCAGCCTGCGCTGGCTCGATCGCTGTCGCGACGAGTTCGAGCGGCTCCGCCGCGAGGAGGGCGACGCGCACGGACATCCGCAGGCGCTCTTTCCCATCGTGCAGGGAGGGATCCACGCCGAACTGCGGCGCGCGGCGGCACGCTCCGTTCGCGGCGCCGGCGATTGGCTCGGCTACGGCATCGGCGGCCTGTCGGTGGGCGAGGCCAAGCCGGACATGTACGCCATGCTCGACGTCGTGGAGCCCGAACTCCCCGCCGATCGGCCGCGCTATCTCATGGGGGTCGGCTTCCCCGAGGACCTCATCGAGGGGGTGCGCCGGGGCGTCGACCTCTTCGACTGCGTCGCCCCGACGCGCATGGGGCGGAACGGGACCGTCTTCACCAGCGAGGGACGCCTCAACATCAAGCGCCACGAACATCGGAGCGACAAGCGCCCGCTCGATGAAGCGTGCGACTGTGCCGCCTGCCGCCGCTTCTCCCGCGCCTACCTGCGCCACCTCTACGTCAGCGACGAGATCCTCGGACTGCGCCTCCTCTCGCTGCACAATGTACATTTCCTGCTCTCCCTCATGCGCCAGGCGCGCCTCGCGATCCTCGAGCAACGCTTCGAGTCGTGGAGCCGCGACTGGCTCCTCCGGCTGTCTTCCCGCGCCTCGACTTCGCCATGATCGCGACTCTCCTTCCCGTGCCGTTCCTGCTGCAGGCGGCCGGCGGATCGTCTTCGCCGCTGCTCCCGTTCATGTTCCAGATCGCCGCAATCTTCGGGATTTTCTACTTCCTGATGATTCGGCCCCAGCAGAAACAGCGGAAGCAGCACGAGGAGCGCCTCCGGAACCTGAAGCGCGGCGACACGATCGTGACCTCGGGTGGGATCGTGGGCGAGGTGATGCACATCAAGGAAGCCATCAAGGAAGCGGGCAAGGACACCCCCGCCGCGAAGTCGATGGACGACCACCTCACGATCAAGTCGGGCGAGTCCCGTCTCGTCGTGGAGCGGGGGCGCGTCGCCAGGGTCCTGAGCGGAGAGCCCTCAGCCTCGCCCAACCCGTGACCGTGCTCCCGATCCAGGTCCTCGGCTCGTCGATCCTGCGCGTCGAGACGACTCCGGTGGCCGAGATCACCGATGAGCTGCAGCAGCTCATTGACCACATGTTCGAGACGATGCACGCCGCCCAGGGGATCGGCCTCGCCGCGCCGCAGGTCGGACGAAGCGAACGACTCACCGTCATCGAGATCGAGGGGGAGCGCATCGTCGCGATCAACCCCGAGATCGTCGAGGAAAGCGGCACCGATCGCGCCGAGGAAGGGTGCCTGTCGATCCCCGACATCTACGCCGAAGTCGACCGGTCCGCACGTGTGGTGGTCGAGGCGACCGACCGGGAGGGGCAGCGATTCGAAATCGAGGCCGACGGCCTCATGGCGCGCTGCCTGCAACATGAAATCGATCACCTGCACGGCAAGCTCTTCATCGACTACCTGTCGTTCCTGAAGAAGCGCGCCACCATGGCACGATGGGAGCTGCAGAAGTCCAAGTATCCGGACCTGCTGCGCATCCTCACGCCAGAGGTGATCCAGCGGCTTCGCGACGACCACGACCACCCTGACGAGCGACTGTAGCATGCGCGTCCTGTTCTGGGGGACCCCCGAATTCGCGACACCACCGCTGCGTGCCCTGCTCGGCGAGGGCTACGACGTGGTCGGGGTCGTCACCCAGCCGGACAAGGCGCAGGGGCGCAGTCGTTCCACGCTCATCCCGTCGCCGGTGAAGCTCGTCGCACTCGAGGAAGGGCTCCCCGTCCTGCAGCCCGAGAAGCCGCGCGGCGAGGAGTTCGAGGCGGCGGTGCGTGCACTGACGCCCGACATCTCGGTCGTCGTGGCGTACGGCCACCTCCTGCCGCCAAGTGTCATCGAGCTTCCGCCGATGGGCACGGTGAACATCCATGCCTCGCTCCTGCCGCGCTGGCGCGGAGCGGCCCCCATCCAGGCCGCCATTCGCGCCGGCGATACCGAAACTGGGATCTCGATCATGCGGATGGTGCAGCGCATGGACGCCGGCAATGTGCTGTTGCAGGCCCCGACCCCCATCGCCGACGATGAGACGTACGGCGAGCTCGAGTTGCGGCTCTCCGAGCTCGGCGCCCTTGCCCTCGTGGAGGCCCTGACCCTGCTCTCGCTCGGCGCGACTAAAGAAGTCGTGCAAAACGAGGCGCACGTCACCTTTGCCCGCAAGATCGATCGGGCACAGGCCATGATCGACTGGACACAGCGCGGTGAGGACGTGGCCCGCACGATCCGCGCGTTCGACCCACGCCCCGGCGCGTTCACCACGCAACGGGGGCTGGACGTGAAGCTGTTCGGCGCGCGCGCGGCCATGGATGCCCGCGGCGATGCAGGTCACGTCCTCGGGATCGACGAGAGCGGGATGCTCGTCGCCTGCGGCGAGGGCGGGGTGCGGATCGGCTACGTGCACCCGGCCGGCAAGCGACGGCTCGCCGCCCTCGACTACGCCCAGGGACGCGGCGTGTCCGTTGGCGACGTTTTCGGCGACAACGGCACGGCCTGACAGAGGAGCTCACCGCCCGCCGCTCCGCCCGCCGCTCCGCACGCCGCTCCGCACGCCGCTCCGACGTGCATCGCATAGCGAGTCGCCGGCGTGCGGGCGATTCGTCGCGAGACCGACACTACAGTCCGGGGCTCTCGGCCCGCCCGCGTCTGTCCGATGTGCGTGCGCGCACGGTCGTGAACGTGGCGGCACCAAGCACCAGGATGTTGGCGACGATCACCGGCGGCGCATCGATCGCGATGCCGTAGACCAGCCACAGCGACGCGCCGAGGATCTGCAGGTAGCGCAACGTCTGGGCGCTACGGGCGAAGTACGAGGCCGTGAAGACGATCGTCGCCACCCAACCGATCGACGGCAGCATCGAGGTCGCGGACATGACCGGTTCGGCGCTCATGCCACCGCCGCGCGATCCGGGACCGGCGGCACCGCGACGACCGTTGCGCGGTCGGTGCGCTCCTTCTCCCATTCGCTGAGCGTCAGCCCATTCGCCACGAACAGCGCGCGAATCTCGGCCGGCGTCCAGTGAAAGAGGTGGTCGAGCACCGGAATCAGGACGCTGAACGCACTGTCGCTCAGCACCGTCCGCCTGGCGATGCGCGCCAGTTGGTGGTTCTCGGACACAGCGATGGTGAATCCATCGCGGTTGTTGACGTGCAGCATGACATGCACGTCCGAACTCCCATCGCCGACGTACACGATGCAGTCTGGAGCGACGCCCAGTCGATGCTGCAACTCGTCGATGGCCGCGACCTTGCCGTACCCGGCAGCGACGCGGCGCACGGAACGCACCTCGCCCGACGCCGGGTCGAAGTCGAACTCTGTGGCGATGATGTGATCGGGGGCGACGATGCCCTCCAGGGCCGACTCGACGACGTCTCTCGGCGCCGCCGAGATCACGTAGAACGAGAAGCGCCAATCGGCGTTCCCCTGCTGGAGGAAGTCAACGAGGGGCTGGATGGCTCCCTTGAGGCGGACGCGACGCCCGGCCTCGATGAGGTGTGCCTTGCGCACCCCGCGAAACTCCGGATCGTGGCGGATCAGGTACGCCAGCTCGCCTCCCTGCTGCACCAGGCTGCTGTTGGCCAGCCCGGCGACCTTCTGTTCATATCTCAGCACTCCGAGGATCTCGCAGAGAACGATCCCGGAATCGTTGAAGCTCAGCGTTTGGTCAAAGTCGGACGCCAGCAGGTAGTGGCGCGGCATGGATGCATCAGACATATCGACACCTAATGTGTGAGACACGCTGTTGATATAGCAACAACGCCGGATTACGTTACTCACACACGAAAGGTGATGTCAAGATGCAGAGCGCCATTGTGCGATTCTATGCCTGTGAAAGTACTATTGCTCACTCTGGTGCCCAGTGGACAATATGTTATATCAACTAACCACGCAGGTATGACGAATTCCCGACTGACGTCAACCAAGCACGCGCAGGTCTACGACGCGCTCCGTCGAGAGATCGAGTCCGGACGCTGGCGAGCCGGGGATCGCATGCCGAGCGAGGCGGAACTGGTGCAGCGATTCGGCCATTCGCGCATCACGGTCGGACGCGCCCTGCGCGACCTGCAGACCGACGGCATCGTGGAGCGTCGCGTCGGATCCGGTACGTTCGTGCGCGGCGTGAGCGCCGGATCGGCACTCTCGTTCGGGCTGCTCATTCCGGACCTTGGCACAACTGACATCTTCGAGCCGATCTGCCAGGGGATGATGGGTTCGCCTCTCGCGCGTCCGCACGCGCTGCTCTGGGGGAGCGCCGCCGGACACGCCACCTCCACGGCCGACCAGGCCTGGCAGCTGTGCCAGCACTACATCGAGCGCGGGGTGTCCGGGGTCTTTTTCGCCCCGCTCGAACTCACGCCGACGGCGAACGACATCAACCATCGGATCGCCCGCGCCCTCACCGACGCCCGCATTCCCATCGTGTTGCTCGACCGCACCGTGTCCGCGTATCCCGCTCCTTCGCTGTACGACGTGGTCGGCATCGACAATCGCAGCGCAGGGTTCGTGGCCGCGGAACATCTCCTATCGCTCGGCTGCGAGCGCATCGCCTTTCTCGCCGCGCCGAATGCCGCCTCCACCGTCGATGCCCGCGAGGCCGGCTACCGGGAAGCGCTGTTCAGCCGTGGCCTGGTCCCCGACGCATCGCTGGCCGCGCGCGTGAGTCCGGACGATACGGAGGCGGTGCGCACGCTCATGCTGGAGCATCGCCCGCAGGGCATTGTCTGCGCCAACGACCGCACGGCTGGGCGACTGATGCACACGCTGCGACGGTTGGCGTATCGCGTCCCGCACGACGTGCGGCTCGTCGGCATCGACGATGTCGAGTACGCGGCCCTCCTCCCCGTCCCGCTCACGACGCTGCGCCAACCCACGCGCCAGCTTGGCGAGCTGGCTCTCGGCGTCATGCTCCAGCGCATCGCCCAGCCCGACCTTCCCCCGCGCGACACGCGCCTGCGCTGTGAACTCGTGGTCCGTGAGTCGTGCGGCGCCAACAGGAAGGCCGCGTAGGGCCGGCATCGACTATTATTCCGTCCATGATCCCGACCGATCGACCACGCGCCAGGAGCCGCCCCCCTGCCCATGGAGGGGTGACGGATGCCCGTGTCGCATCGGCCGACATCCTCGCCGACCTGCGAGGTGGGGACCTGCTCGATGCGGCCTTCGAGCGACGGGCCGGCACACTCGACGCGCGTGACCGGCGCTGGACGCAGGAACTCGTGTATGGAATGCTGCGCCGTCGCGCGGTGCTCGACGCCCTGCTCACCGAGCGCGTCAAGGGAGGACTGGCCCGCCTCGATGCCGACCTGACCGACATCCTGCGGCTCGGCGTGTACCAGCTCCTGCACATGGGATCGGTGCCGCCCTATGCGGCGATCGCCCAGAGCGTGGAACTGGCGAAGCGTCGACACGGGATCGGGGCGAGCAAACTCGCGAATGCGGTGTTGCGCCGAGTCGACCGCGAGCGCGCCGATGCGTCGGCGTTGACTCCGGCCGTTCCGGCCGATCCGATCGACGCCCTCGCCCTGGCCACGTCGCATCCCCGCTGGCTGGTGGCGCGATGGGTGCAACGCTGGGGGGTGGCCGAGGCGCGTACCCTGCTCGAGCGCAACAACGTCGAGGCGCCGATGGTCATTCGACCGTTCGGGATCGTGCGTGAACAACTGGAAACGATGCTCGAGTCGTCGGGGATCGCCGTCGAGGATGCACCGCTCGTTGGCGACGGCCTCATGCTCTCGGGGCACGCCGCGCTCGCCGAAGTCGGGGCCTTTCGCCAGGGGCTGTTCTTCGTCCAGGATCCGGCGGCCACGCTGGTCACTCGTTATGCAGCCCCTCCCGCCGGGGCGACCGTCATCGACCTGTGTGCCGCTCCCGGCGGCAAGGCGCTCGAGCTCGCCCGAACGGCGCAGGTCGTCATTGCCGCCGACCGGTCGCCCACGCGGCTGGAGCGCATGCGTCAGAACCTGGAACGCCTCGAGGTTCGCAACGTGCACCTTGTCGCAACCGATGCCCGCGACCTGGCGCTCACCGAGGCCGACGTGGTGCTGGTCGACGCGCCGTGCACCGGGACCGGGACCTTTCGCCGCCACCCGGACGCCCGCTGGCGCCTGCGGATCTCGGACATCGCCGTGAGTGCCGCAGCGCAGCGCGCCATCCTGCGATCGGCCGCAGCGCTGGTGCCCGTTGGGGGTCTGCTGGTCTACAGTACGTGCTCGCTGGAACCCGAGGAGAATGAGCAGCAGGTGGAGCACTTCCTGGCCGCGCATCCGGACTTTGTCCTCGAGGCGCCGCCGGCGGGGACGGTTCCCGACACCGTGCTCGATGGCGGTCTGCTGCGGGTCCTCCCGCAGCAGCACGGGGTGGACGGCGCCTTCGCCGCGCGCCTGCGGCGGACGGGCGCAGGGCGGGCGGGGACATGAGGGCCGGCGCGCGCTGGCGCGGGCCGCTGCTGCACCTGGCAGTGGCCGCGGCGGGATTCCTGGTCGCCTACCTGATCGTCGCCTTTGTCGTCCTCCCGGACGATGTCCCGTTAGGCGACGTGAGCATTCCCGGCGTGGTTGGCCTCACACAAACGGACGCTGAGCGCCGGCTCTCGACCCTCGGCCTCACCACCACGCTCGGCGAGTCACGCTACTCTCCCGACGCGCCCAAGTCGACGGTGCTGTCTCAGGCCCCGGCGGCCGGTACGATCGTGGCGCCGGGGAGCGTCGTCACGCTGGACGTGAGCGCCGGCCAGCAGCGGGCGACGATTCCCGCCCTGCTCGGCCTCTCCCGCCCCGACGCCGAACGGGCGCTGGCCACGGCCGGCCTCGCCCTGGGGAACGTCACCGAGGAAGCCAGCGACTCGGCACGCGGTCTCGTGCTCGACTCGCGACCAGAGGAGGGCCAGGTCGTCCCGCTCGGGACGCGCGTCGACCTGGCCGTCAGCGCCGGCCCTGCGAACCTGACCATGCCCGACGTGGTCGGTCGCGAAGTCGAGTCGGCCAACACACTGCTCGCCCAGTTGGGGCTCCTCTCCGCGCCGGTGGAGTACGACACCAACTCCACGCTGCCGGCGGGCACGGTCGTGGCGCAAACTCCCGCGGCCGGATCTGCCGTGCCGGCCGGCACCGCTGTCGCACTTCGCGTGGCAGGTTCCCCATGAGCGTTCGCATCGCCCCGTCCATCCTCAGCGCCGACTTTGCCCGGTTGGGCGACGACATCGCCATGTGTGTCGAGGCCGGCGCCGACTGGATCCACGTCGACGTGATGGACGGCTGCTTCGTCCCCAACCTCACCTACGGGGCCAAGGTCATCGAGACGGTGCGACGGCTGACGACGCTCCCGGTCGACGTGCACCTGATGGTGGTCGAGCCGGAGAAGTACTTCGAGTCGTTCGCGAAGTCCGGCGCCGACATCCTCACGATCCACCAGGAGACGGCCCCGCACCTGCACCGCCAGGTCGGGCGCATCCGCGAGTTGGGGTGCAAGGCTGGCGTGACCATCAATCCCGCCACACCGGTCGCCACCCTGACCGACGTCGCCAGCGACGTGGACCTGATCCTGATCATGTCGGTGAACCCGGGCTTCGGCGGTCAGGCCTTCATTCCCCGAACGCTCGACAAGCTGCGCCAGTCGCGCACGCTGCTCGATGCCGCCGGCAATCGGGGGGCGTTGGTCGAGGTTGACGGCGGCATTTCGCGGGCGACCATCACATCGTGCTGGCGCGCCGGGGCCGACACCTTCGTGGCCGGCAACGCCATCTTTGCCGCGCGCGACCCGCGCGCCGAGATCGCCGCGCTGCGCACGCTGTGCGAGGAACAGGTGTGAGCACCGCCCGGCAGTGGGGAGTCGTGGCAGCGATCGTCGTCGTGCTGGGCGCCGGACTGGCGGTGGGCGTGCAGCTCGGGGGCCGCGACTTCGCCCAGGTACGCGTGGGCTCGCCGACTCCCCCCTTTCGTGCGGCGACCCTCGACGGCACCGCCCGCACAAAGAGCATCGCCGATTACTCCGGCGAGGTCGTCCTCATCAACCTCTGGGCGACGTGGTGCGGCCCCTGCGTCATCGAGATGCCGAGCATCCAGCGGCTCTACGACCGCTATCGCGAGCACGGCTTCAAGGTGGTCGCGATCGCGGTCGACGATCCCGGCTTTGAACAGCGCATCCTCGACTTCGTGGCCGAGCACGAGCTGACGTTCGAGATCCTGCACGAAGGGAGCGGTCGGATCGAGCAGCAGTTCCAGACGCAGGGGATCCCGGCGACGTTCCTCGTCGGACGGGACGGTCGTATCCGCAAGTTCTCGCTCGGCGCCGCGGACTGGGACTCGTCGGCCAACCGCGCCGTCGTGGCGCAGCTGCTCGGTGTCTCCGAGCCCGCCGCTCCCTGATGCGCGTCCTGGCCCTCGAAACGTCGTGCGATGAGACGTCGGCCAGCGTGGTCGAGGGAATGGGCGACACCGTCGTGCTGCGCTCGCTCGTCATTCTCTCGCAGGACATCCACCGGGTCTTTGGCGGGGTGGTCCCCGAGATCGCCTCACGCGCGCACCTGACGGCGGTCGTTCCCGTGGTCCGCCGGGCCCTGCAGGACGCCGAGTGCACGCTCGACGACATCGACACCATCGCGGTGACGCACGCCCCGGGACTCGTCGGCGCGCTGCTGGTCGGGGTGAGCTACGCCAAGGGGCTGGCACTCGGTGCGGGCAAACGCTTGTTAGGCGTGCACCACATGGAAGGGCACCTCTTCGCCACGTCGCTCGAGTCGCCCGATGCCGTTCCACCCTTCACCGCGCTCCTGGTGTCGGGGGGACACACCCTGCTGCTCGATGTCCCGGCCTGGGGCACCTACCGGCTGCTGGGCGCCACGCGCGACGACGCCGCCGGCGAGGCATTCGACAAGGTGGCCAAGCTGCTCGGCCTCCCGTATCCCGGCGGCCGTCCCATCGAGCGCCTCGCAGCCACCGGCGACCCCTCGAGGTTCCGGTTCACGCGGCCCATGCTGCGGCGAGACCAGCAGCCCGGAGATGCCGACTACTTCGACGTGTCGTTCAGCGGGCTCAAGACCGCCGTGCTGCACGCCGTGCGCGGAAGCGCCGACCTGGCGGCCGATGCCCCGCACATCGCCCGCGCGTTCCAGGATGCGCTCGTGGACACCCTGGTCGAGAAGACGTATCGTGCGGCACGCGCGCACGCCCGCACGCGCGTGGTGCTCGGCGGCGGCGTGTCCTGCAACCGAGCGCTCGTGCAAGCCATGCAACGACGACTCGGCGACCTGGAGGCGCAGGTCTTTGCGCCATCGACGCGCCTCGCCACCGACAACGCCGCCATGATCGCCCGTGCGGCGCTGTATCATGCCGAACGTGGTGCCGCCAGCGACTGGACCCTCGACGCACACGCCGCGATGCCGCTTCCCACGCACCGCGGTGCGGCGTAACCCGCCTCCCCCCTGCTCCCTTCCGCACGCTTCATGGACCACATCATTCACCACCCGTTCGAGATCACGCTCGGCCCCCTGACGCTCACTGGTTTCGGCATCGCCGTGCTCCTGGGGTTCGTGATCGCGCAGATTGTCTGCCAGCGAGAGTTCGAGCGGCGCGGCCACCCGACCGAGGCGCAGGCGATTCCCGATCTCGTCTTTGCATCGGTCCTGGGCATGCTCGTCGGCGGCAAGCTGTACTACATCCTCGTGATCACCCATGATTGGCGCGACCTGTTCACGCGGTCGGGGTTCGTCTATTGGGGCGGGCTGATGGGAGGCGTGCTGTTCTGCTGGCTGTACATCACGGCCAAGAAGTACTCGTTCGCCCGCTTCAGCGACGTGACAGCGGCGGGGATCATGGCCGGGTACGCGGTCGGACGCACCGGGTGCTGGGCCGTGGGCGACGACTACGGGCGCCCGTGGGCGTCTCGCTTTGCGGTCGCCTTTCCCGAAGGGGCGCCGCCGAGCACCGCCGGGATCATGAACCAGCTGTTCGGCACACCCATTCCGCCAGGCGCAACGCCCGACACCGTGCTGGCCGTGTACCCGACCCAGATCTTCGAGGTGGCGATGGCGACGGCCATGTTCCTCGTGCTCTGGCGCCTGCGCGGCCACAAGCACGCCGAAGGGTGGCTATTCGGGCTGTATTGCGTGCTGGCCGGCCTCGAGCGGTTCGCGGTCGAGTTCTTCCGCGCCAAGGATGACCGGTTCTTCGGACCGCTCACGGCCGCGCAGGTCATCGGGCTCACGATCGCGACCATCGGCGTTGTCGTGATGGTGATGCGCCGCGAGACGGGACCCGGTCGTCCCGGGATCTACCCCACCGCCACAACGAGCTGACCCTCGGCTGCTCCGCCCGCGTCGATCCGGGCGGAGCGGCTCACGGTTCGATATCGCGATCGCGCGCGCGCGCGAGCGCGATATCGCGCTCGAGAATCACCACCGCGCCGGCCGTGAGTCGGGAATGGGAGAGCGTGACCAGGGTACGGGTCACCTGCAGTTCAAGCGCGCGCGCCGCGGCCCGCCCGTGGAGCGTCACGACCGGACGCCGATGCGCATCGTGGCTCACCTCGATCTCGCGCCAGCCGATCGCGCGGGCCTCGGTGCTCCCGGCCAGCGCCTTGAAGGCCGCCTCCTTGGCCGCAATCCGGGCCGCCACGTGTGGGGCCGGGGTCTTCATTCGAGAGCAGTACGCCCACTCCGTCTCGGTCAGCAACCGGGTCGTCATGCGATGGTCCGCGCGCGACAGCATGCGCTCGACGCGCTCCACATCGACGATGTCCATTCCGAGTCCGACGACCATAATGGGGTGTGCCGAGAAAAGGGGAGTGTCGCGACGTGGTGTCGCTAGCCGCGCGGGAACAGTTGGCGACGATCCTCCTCTGCCAGGACAAGTCGCGTCGCGCTCCACGACCGATCCGCATCGACGAACAAGGCGCGCACTTCGCCTGCCCAACGTCGCCACTCCTCGAAGCGGCGGGCGTCGTCCCCCTCATGCACGGCGCGCGCAGCGAGCGTGAGCCGCTCCAGCCGCCGGAACATCGGTTCGCTGGCATGGAGCAGTCCGGCCTCGAGTGCACGCCGGTACGGCGGGCGCGACGCGTATCGTTCGAGCGACAGGGCGGCCAGCACACCGCGCATTCGCTCGGCAAGCACCGCTGCGTCGAAGCCGGCGACCTTCCAGTCCATCGGCTCGTCCCCCTCCAGGCGCCGCCGCGCCTGGAGCAGGGGGGCGAAGTAGCGTGCGTGCGCGTCGGCCCACACCACATACGGTGTTCCCAGCGCGCGCAAGCCGCGGGCAACCTCGGGGAGCGCGCATGCGCGCTGCATCAGGGTGTGCCACGCGCGATCCAGTCCGTCGACCGCCTGCAATCGCAGCTCGTCGTTCGCCAGGTACAACGCCAGCACACCCGTGCGCCACGAGGCTCCTCCAAGCGTCGCCAGCGCGACGGCGAGTTCCTCTCCGTTGGCCTCCACGCGTACCACGACCTCGTCGTGCTCGACGAACAGCGTCACGTCGCCGGCCACCGAGCGCTGGCACCATCGCCCGGTCGCGCGCACACCGGAAAAGGCGAGGCGCTCGCGTCGGTCAGGCATCGTCGAGGCGAAAGCGGTAGTCCCCGGCGAGTTCACGCTGGCAGAGCGCCGCCCGGTCCCCGGTGCGCGCCTCGTAGCGACGCGCGAATGCCGACAGGGCGTCGGTCGTGAACGTGTCACGCGGAATGCCGAGCACGGCGATGGCCGCCTCGATGCACGCGGGCTCTCCCTCGACCTCGACGAGCAGGTCCATGCGCGGGTACTGCTCCAGTCGCACCATGGCGCCAGCCACCGTGAACACGGCCACGTGGCGATCGACTTCGCGCGTCACCTCGTAGCCCAGCGCGCGCAGGATGCCGTCGAGCGCGTCGGCGTCGACGACCTCGCTCCCCGTCTCCTCGCGCGTCTTGAATCCATCGAGGATGCGGGTCGGACCCTTGAACTCCAGCACGGCGCGCACCCCCGCCCCGTTGCGTTGCACCCGAAGGCGCAGCACCTCGTCACGCGCGCGCAGCGCGCGGCTCACCGTGTCGTAGCGGCGATCGGCCAGCGTACCGGAAAAGACGCTGACCGCGCCTGCACGGGCGAGGTGCGCACGCGCGTCCGCCTCGTCCGGGACGACGGCCTTCAGCTCCACCTCACGCATCGTCGATGGCCTGCATGACCGCGGCCGTATCTCGCAGGTCGGCGAAGACCGCCGCCGGCCCGTGGGCAGAGAGGTCGTCGACCGAATAGTGGCCCGTGGCCACCGCGATCGCGCGGGCGCCGACGTCCCGCCCGCAGTGGATGTCGGCCGGGGTGTCCCCAACAATGATGAGCCGGTCTCCGCTGAACGTGGCATCGAGTGCCACGCGCGACCGCTCGAGCGCGATGGCCGGGAGCGCCGGGCGATGCTCGTGGTCGGACCCAAACGCCCCGATGCGAAAACGGCCCGGGTCGATGCCGACCGCGCGCAGCTTGCGCTCCGCCCCGGGCAGGACATTGCCCGTGAGCAGCCCCAGCACGCGGTCCGCGCGTGACTCCAGCGCATCGAGCAGCTCGAGCACGCCGTCCAGTCGATGCACCTGGGGTTCCTCGCGCGAGAGCTCGCGCTCCAGGCGCAGCAGGTACTCCTCGAGCACGGTGGGGAGGCGCGCATCGATGGCGACATCGTCGTGACCGTCCTCTCGCATGAGGTCGCGCACGATCTGGCGATCGGTCTTGCCATCGTATCGATACGACGACGGTCCGGGCGTCCCGAAGATCGCGACGAGCGCCCCCTCCATCGCGCGCCGGCCGGCGCCATCGGTCCAGAGGATCGTGCCATCGATGTCGAAGAGGACCAGCTTCATGCGTGTGACTTGGAAAGGGACGGGGCGGCGTGCCATGCGAACGACGACACGACCAGGCGACTAGCGGCGTGTGAGGAGGAGGCCGGAGACGACGAATGCCGCGCCGATCCCCTGCGGGATCGTCGGCACTTCGTGAAAGGCAAAATAGGCCACGAGTGCGGCAAAGAGCGGCTGCAGGTTGGAGTAGACCGCGGTGCGCGTCGCACCCAACACGCGCAGGCCGCGGTACCAGAACAGGTAGGCGAACACCATGGCGCCGATCGCGCTGTAGAACACGGCCGCATAGAACCCGGACGGCAACGCCAGCCAGTCGGTGGCGAGCATGGCGGGGAGCGCCACGGCACACGTGATCATGGCCCCGCCGAGCATCGTGTACCCGCCGATCTGCACGACGTGCACCCGGGGACCAAGACGCCGCAACAGGACGGAGTAGACCGCCCAACTGAACGCAGCGCCCAGCAGGAGCGCCCCTCCTGCGAACGAATCGGTCCCCGAGTCGCCGCGCGCCGATCCCATGACCACGGTGGAGCACCCGACGACCTGCAGCGCGATCCCCATCCACTGCCGCCTGGTCAGCAGCTCGGTCCCGAAGATCCGGCCGAGGATGGCGATGAAGGCGGGGGTGGCGGCGATGATGAGCGCGGCAGTCGCCACGCGCGTCCGGACCACGCCGAGGATGAACAGCACCTGGTAGACCCCGTTCCCCAACATGCCGAGCAGGATGAGCCGCAGGGCAAGCGACCGCGGCACCCGCTCGAGGCGCATCGCCGAGGCGATGCCGAGCTGCGTCGCCGCGGCGATCGGGATGCGCGTGCCGTTGAAGGCGAGCGGGGCGACGAACTGTGTCCCGTACTTCAGCACCGAGAAGTTCACCCCCCAGATGATCGCCATCAGGAGGAGGAGGACATCGGTAACCCAGCGGGACTCCTCGTCCCGCGACGTGGCGTCGCTCGCGGCGACGACTCCAGACGCACTGACAGCCATGCCCAAAGGTAGACACCCCCTCTAAGTTTCGGGATGCATGTTTCCTTCGCGCTCTTCGCCGATGCGGCGAACCTCTCCCAGGAAGGGAAGCTCAACATCCTCGGCGTCTTCGACGCCGTGCAGGTCGGGCAGCTGCCGGCGATCCACCCGCGGGCGCACCTCGTCGTGCGCCTCAAGGGAGGGGCGCCCGACATCGGCGTCCACACCGTGTCGCTACGCTGGGAGAATCCCAGCGGGATCGACCTCTGGTCATCCGACGGGGAACTCGACGTCGAGGGGGTCCCCTCCGCGGGAACGGAGATGGACTTCCCGCTGATCGCCGCGATCGACCTGCCGCTCGACGAGCCCGGAGGTTACACGATGCGCATCGCCCTCGACGGCGAACCACGTGGCGCCGTGGGGCTCCTTGTGCGAGCCGCGCCACCGCAGTTCGTGGCACCGCCCCCGACCGGCGCGCTCGTGTCCTGATCCGTCGGCGCACGCTCCGCCCGCGTCCTGCGCACGTCGCTCCCGGCCGGGGCGACTCGACGACCGCTTGGTGCGACGGCAGCGGGGCGCGGGCGGCAGCGGGCGTCACGGGGCGTCTGCGTCGTCAGTCCGCGGTGCGTCAGTCCGCGGTGCGTCAGTCCGCGGTGCGTCCGGCCGCGACGCGTTAGGCAGGTGGCGCGGTTGGCGGGTTCGGTGCGCCGGCATCCCCGCACGCGCGACAGCGCGTGATGCCCTTCAGGCTGCAGATGATGCAGAGGAACGTCCCGCATCCGCTGCAGGGATAGCCCTCGGAGGCCCGCTCCTCGTTGCCACAAGCTCGGCACCGCATTGCGTCGCGTTCGTGCAAGGTGCTCATGCGTCGCCCTCGTTCATGGGATCAGCCCACCCCGGCGGATAGGCCGAAGGCCTTGATCTTCTTGATCAGCGTCGCGCGTGCGATGCCGAGCGCACGCGACGCATGGGTGCGGTTGCCGGCGTGGCGTCTCAAGGTGTGCTCGATGTGCGCGCGTTCCATCGCGTGCAGGGTGCGCAGCTCGTCCTCGCATAGCCGACGCCGACCCTGCTCGCGCGCGGCCGCGGTGAAGTGGAGCACATCGGGTGGAAGGAACCGTGGTTCGAGTCGGGGTGCCCCACGCCCGAGGATCATCGCTCGCTCCAGCACGGTGCGCAACTCGCGAAGGTTGCCGGGCCACGGATAGCGCAACAGCGCATCCCGTGTCGCGTCATCCATGGTGCGCGGCGGTGCCGGCAGGTGCGGCGCCAGCTCATCCATGAGTCGCGCCATCAGCTCCACCACGTCCTCGCGCGGTCGCGATCGGAGGGGCGGCAGCGTGATCGGCAGTGCGCTCAGGCGATAGTACAGCGCCTCGCGAAAGCGGCCCGCGTGTACCGTACTCGCGAGATCGCCGCTGGACGCAGCAACGATGCGCACGTCGGCGGCGATGTCGCGCGTGCCGCCCACGCGCCGGAAGCATCGCGCCTCCAGCACGCGCTGCAGCGTGAGCTGCAGGGCGATCGGCAGCTCCTCGATCGCGTCGAGCAGCAGGGTGCCACCGGCGGCGACCTCCAGCAGGCCGGTGCGGCGCGCGCCGACCGCCGGATCGTCCGACCCGAACAGCTCGACCGCCAGCGCAGAGGCGTTGCGCGTGGCGCAGTGCACGGCGAGGAACGGCCCGTGCGCCCGCGGGGAGTGCGCGTGGAGCCACGCCGCTACGTGCCGCTTCCCCGTCCCGTGCTCTCCCTGTAGCAGGACGGTCGCGCGATCATTGCCGGCAAGCTGCTCGAGCTGGGCAGCCAGCTCCCGCATGACCGCAGACCGGCCGAACACGACGTCCCCGCCGGCCGCTCGGCGCTCGGTGAGGTACTGGGCGAGCTGGCGCTGCCGAACCGTGCCCACCGCTCGCTCCAGGGCAGCACCCAGTTGCGCCAGTTCGACTGGCTTGGCGAGAAAGGTCTCGACCCCTTCCTGCACGGCCCGCACCGCTAGCGGAATGTCGGCGTCGCCCGAGATCATGATCACGACCGGCCGCTCGTCGCGCATGCGCGCGAACACGTCGAAGCCGGTCATGTCGGGCAGGCGGACATCGAGCAGCGTCACGTCGGGCCGACGCGCGCTCCAGGCGGCGAGCGCTGCTGCGCCGGTCGACGCCAGGCGCACCGAGTGACCGGTACCTGTCAGGTACCGCGCGAACGAGCCGGCCACCATCGGGTCGTCGTCGACGATGAGGACATCGGCCATGCGTTCAGGGCGATGCCGGCGTGGTTTCGTCGAGCGCCCGGCGCACCGCGTCCAGCGTGAACGGCTTGCACAGCGTGAGCCGTCCGCTGTCGCGCAGGAAGGCCGCCGTCGCCTCGCTCTCCGTGTCGCCGGTCAGGAAGATGACGCGCGACGCGAGTTCGGGGCGTCGGAGGCGTAGCTCGCCGTACAGGGTATCGCCGCCGACTCGCGGCATCCGCAGGTCCAGGAGGATGCGATCGAGCGGTCGGACCTCGAGGATGCGTCGCGCCTCCTCGCCGTCGCTCGCCACCAGCACCCGATGTCCGAGGCGTTGCAGCACCTGCGTCAGCGCCTCGCGCAGGGCGGGTTCATCGTCCACGACGAGAATGTCGAGCGCACCCGACGGCGAGGAGACGGAGGGCACGTCCGCGATCGGCGCTTCGGTCACCTCGGGTGCGGCAACGATGGGGATCTCGACCACGAAGGTCGTCCCTTCGCCAGGCTCGGAATCGACGTGGATGCGTCCGCCATGTTCGCGCACGATCGCGTGCGCGGCCGCGAGTCCGAGCCGGGTCAGGTCCACCCCGTCTCGCGCGACGAGCTCCGGGGTGAACAACCGCTCCAGGTCGGCAGAGGCGATGCCCGGCCCCGAGTCCTGGACCTCCAGCACGAGCGCATTGGCCACGCGCGAGAGCCGCACGGCGAGTCGCTTGGCCCCGATACATTCGCGCAGGGCATGTTCGGCGCGCGTCACCAGGTGCAAGACGGCCTGCCGCAAGCGGCCGGCATCGCCGTACGTCGTCGGGAGGTCGAGCGGGATGTCCTCGTGCAGCACCACGCCACTCACGCCGAGCGCGTAGCGGCGGACCGCGATCGTGGCACTGACTACATCCGCCAGCTGCACTTCCTCGCGCGAGGCGGGGCGCTCGCGGGTCAGGCTGAGCAGGTTGGTGAGCACCGCGGCGGCGCGACGGGCCTCGGTCCGCATGGTCTCGAGGTTGTCGCGATCGAGCGGTTCGTCGGGCGGGGCCTCCAGCAGCAGCTCGCTGAACGCCAGGACGGCCGACAGCGGGTTGTTGAGTTCATGGGCAATGCCGCCCAGCAGCTGGCCGACCGACGCCAGCCGCTCGCGGCGCAGCAGCTCGTCGAGCAGGCGCTTCTCGGTCGATACGTCCCGGACCATCCCCATGACGCCGGTCACGCGTCCCTGCTCCACGACCGGCGACGCGACCAACGATCCCCAGCGGCTCCGTCCCGTCGCGTCGAGATAGCGCACCTCGCGCTTGACGCGCTGGCCATGCAGCACCGTGACGAACAACTCCCAGATCGCCTCGCGGTCGCGGGGATCGAGCAGCTCCGTGAAGTGGTGGCCCGCCATCGCGTCCCGGCCGCGCCCGGTCGCCGCCTCGAACGCCCGGTTCACCGCGGTGAAGTTCCCCTCTTCGTCGACGGTGAAGATGGCGTCGGACGTGGAATCGATGAGCTGGGCATACCGCGCCTCGCTCCGATGCAGCACATCCACGCGCCCGCGCTCATCGGTCACGTCGTTGGCGACGAGCAGCATCCCGACGATGACCCGTCCCTGCTGCATCGGGGTCGCGGTGATGGCCACGATGCGCGCCGCACCATGGCGCTGCACGATGGTGCATTCCCACCGTCGGCTCTCCCCGTCGCGCGCATCGCGCAGGAAGGCCGTGACGCGGTCCACGTCGACGGGCGCGAGCAGTGGGAGAAAGCTGCGGCCGAGCAGCTGGTCGCCCGGGAGGTCGAAGACGATGCAGGCCGCCGGGTTGGCCGAGGTGACGGCGCCGGTGAGGCTCAGCGTCACGACCGCGTCGCCGACCGCCTCGAAGAGTTGCCGGTAGCGCCCATCGGCGCTCGACACCGCGTCGCGCATCGGGCGTTCATCGGTGACGTCGTGCATCGACGCCACGACCATGGCCACATGGTCGCGCTCCGTCACCGGGGCCAGCGCGGCCGCGACGATGCGGCGCTCGCCGTCGCGGCGCACCACGACATATTCGTGACGTTGCGTGGTGCCGGCCGCCGCCAACTGCGCATGTGCCCGGGCCTGATCGGCCATGTCGTCCAGCACCAGCTCGCTCCAGTGCGCACCGGTCAGGTCGTCGCGCCCGAAGAGCGCGCGGGCCGCCGGGTTGGCGAAGATCAGGCGTCCCTCGCGGTCCAGGGTGCACACCGGATCTGCCGACGCCTCCACGATCAGGCGATGGCGATCCCACACCGCGCGCTGCGAGCTGACGTCGTCGAAGGTGACAATGGCACCGCCGTTGGGGTGCGGCACCGCCAGAATGTCGAGCCAGCGCCCGTTCGCCCCCTCGCACACGGTCCGCGACTGCACGCCGTCGGTGATGGCGCGGGCGAGCGGATCGCCGTCGTCCTCGGGGCGGCCCCCGAGCACGGTCTCGTAGAACGGACGCCCCATCAGGATGCGCAGCGCCCCATCTTCCGTGAGCTGCAACGCGCGCGAGTTCGACCGCGTGATCAGGCCATCGTCGTCCACCAGGCACATGCCGACCCCGATCGAGTCGAACGCCGCCGACCACTCCCGCGTGGCGTCACGCACCTCTTCGTACAACCGCGCGTTCACCACGGCGACCGCGACCTGGTCGGCCAGCCGCTGCAGCACGCGGGCATCGTCGGCCGTGAAGTCGGCTGGGCGATTGTAGACCGCCAGCAGCCCCAGGATCCCGCGCGCCGTCATCAGCGGAACCATGACCGCCTTCTGGACCGGCACCAGCCGCACCGTCGATCGGTGAATGTCGGGCTCGGCCACGAGGTCGTTCGACACCACGGCCGCCCCACCGGTCACCACCCGGCCGCCCAGGCTCGCGCCCACCGGCAGGTACACCCCCGACAGCAGCTCGGCCACGCCTAACGCGGACACGACGTGCAGGTAGTCCCCCTCGCGCAGTGCCACGCACGCCCCCTCCGCCTGCAACAGGGCCATCCCGTGCCGCAGGATCAGGCGCAGGACCTCGCCCATCTTGAGCGACTCGCCCACCGCGCGGGCGATCTCGGCCATCGCCTCGCTCTGCCGCCGCTCACGCTCGCTCTCGGCAAAGAGGCGGGCATTGCTCAACGCCCCCGCGGCGTGTCGCGCCAGCATCCCGATCACCTCGCGCGCGTCCCCGTCGAACGCGTCCTCCCGGGCATCGTACAGCGCCACCACGCCGAGCAGGCGTCGCCCGTGCATCATCGGCACCGCCAGCACGGCACCCTGCACCGGGAGTCCCAGTAACACGTCGTCCGCGGCGGCCAGTGGCGAGGACGCCGGGACGTACGGCGCCACATGCACGGCCTCGCCCGAACGGGCGGCCTCGCCCAAGGGCCCGCTGCCCAGCGGCACGACCCGCGCCGGCCGCACGATCTCGCCGACGCCGTGATGCACCACCTCGACCTGCCCCTGGTCCAGTTCCACGCGCGCCACCACCACTCCGTCGCAAGCAACCGCGCGCCGCACGCCACGCGCCAGCTCCGCCAGGATCGCGTCCTCGTCGAGCGTGCGGGCCAGCGCTGCGACGATCTGCTGCAACACCTGCAGCTGCGCCTCATGTCGCCGCCCGCGGTGCACCAGCGCGCGCACGCGCTCGGCGTCGGCACGCGGTAGTCCGGCGAGCAAGGCCTCGAGTCCCTCCACCGGCTCGCCATCAGCCGGCGTGGTACGGTCGCGCAGGTCGGCCGGCAGCATGCGGTGCCGGCCTACGCCAGCGTCGGCGGGACGAGCATGCGCGCGGCGCGCGGCGCCACCGTCGCATGCAACGTCACACCCGGCAGGAGTTCGCCGTCTGCCTGCATCGCCCGCCCCTGCTCCGTCTCGAGCACCAGCGTACGTCCTTGGTGAAAGTGCATGGCCGGATCGCGCCGGAAATCCTGGCGCAGCAGGCGACAGCCGACCCGGAACACGTCACGCGCGCTCGCCGGGGAAAAGACGCACAAGTCGAGCATTCCGTCATTCTCCTTGATCCCGGGTCCGAGGCGGATCAGCCCGCCGAGCACGGTGCCAAAGTTAGCGACCATCGCCGACGTTGCACGATAGTGGTGGACCACCCCGTCGACCGTGGCGCGCAGGTCGAACTGCTCCCGCGCCAGCGCCGCGCGCACAGCCGTCGCCACATACGCCAGCACCCCGAAACGCCGCTTCGACGCGGCGCTCGTACCCGCCACCATCGCGGCATCGATCCCCACACCGGCCGCGAAGGCGAACACCCGCCCCCCCTCGAGCACCCCGACGTCGATCTCGACGATCGTCCCGGCAACCAGCGCGCCCACCGCCCGTTCGACCGACATCGGGATGCCCAGCGCGCGCGCGACCAGGTTCCCGGTCCCCCCCGGCAGCACGCCGATCGGAGTGGCGACGTCGCGCAGCGCCTGCACAACCTCCATCACGGTCCCGTCACCACCGAGCGCAAAGACCGCGTCGTAGCGCGCGCCCTCCGTGCGCGCGATCCGCTCGGCATCCCCAACCCCTGTCGTCTGGTGGATGTCGCAGTGAACCCCCGCCCGTGCAAAGGCTCGGGTGGCGCTGGCAAGCACCGTCGCGCCCCGTCGCGACGCAGGATTGACGATCAGCAGCGCGTGCCGAAGCGCTACCACCGCCACGAGCGAAAAATGTCGAGGCCGTACTGGCGCCGCGTCGTGGCGAAGCTCCGATCGGTCCCCGTCCCGCAAAACAGCTCGTTCAGCGGCGGCTCGAGCGAGAACGAGAAGCCGTAGCCCGCGGTCAGGCGCTGCTCGAGCTTCACGCCGATCGAGTTCGCCAGGTCGACGGGATTGAGCTGCCCGCCCGAGGCGCCAAGGCGACACAGCCCCGTCGTCAACGACAGGAACGTGCGCGAGCCGAGCTGCTTGCCAATCCCGAACTGGACCCCGTTCAGGAGTCCCTGTCGCGACTGCTGCTGGCCCGACGTGTTGCCCGATGCGGTCTGGATGTTCACGTAGTCGAACAGTCCGCCGGAGAACTTGGCCGAGATGTAGCTGGACAAAGGTGCTCAGCGCGAACGACGACGCGCTGAACCGGTTCTCTGCCAACCCTCCACCGATGCCGAACGAGGGCACACCGGCGACGAGGTAGGAGATGAGGTCCGACTCCGAGAGCTGCAAGGAGTCGGCGCTCTCGAGCGGAGCCGTGGCTGGATCAGCGTTCCCTGCACCAGCACCCGGATGCGCACGTCGTTGCGTCCGCCGTAGGTGCTCGAAATCTGCCGCACGGTGTGCAGCGCACTGATGTTCAGGATCGGGTTGAGGTCGGTCTCGTTGAGAAAGCGCAGCTCCCCGCCTTCGACGGTGAACGTGCGCTGCACCAGCCCGCCCAGGTCGAGCCGATAGTACCCGCGCTCCGTCTGCAGTGCGCCGTCGAGCGCCAGTTGCGGCGCCGTCGCCCCTCGGCGCGCCCCGACCGTGACGTTGACCGCCCCGCCGAGCTTGATGTCCGCCTCGGCCGAGCGTACGCGCACGTCGGAGCCCATCTCGATGCGCACATTGTCGACCGACAGGTTGCGCAGCAGGTCGGGCGGGGGCTTGGGCAGGAGCGCGCGATTGGCAAACACCGTCGTGTCGACGACGTTGTACAACTCCGGGTCGTCCAGGGAAATGAGCTTCTTCTCCGTGAACTCCGGGATCACGATCACCCCTTGGTTGAGCGTGACGCCGCCAGACAGTCTCGACCGGTCCAGCGTGCCGTCGAGGCGCAAGCCGCCGGAGAGCGACAGCTCGGCAACCCGGCGATTGGCGATGACCTCGAACTCGCGCGCCCCGATCGACACGTCGAATCCTGCCCCGCCGTCGGGAAGCCGGGCCGCCCACCCCGACATCCAGAGCGAGTCGCGCGACGCATCGCCGCTCACGACGGAGAATCGCCGGATGCGCAGCGTGTCACGCGCGGCGAGCAGGTCGGCGTTCATGTCACGCAGTCGGATCCCGAGGCTCGGGATCGACGCCGCCACTCCGTCGATGGTGAGATACCCTTCCAACGCTGCCCGATCGACCGTGCCGGCCAGGGAAAAGTCGGCCGACAGCTGACCCGTTGCATTCGCCACGGACGGCAGGAAGCTCTCCACGATCGTCATGTCCAGCGCCGTCGAATTGACGGAGACCCGCAACGTGTCGCCCGCCCCCCGCGCAGCAGGCGATGGTCGCGCGGAACGAGGGCGAGGTCGACCGGGATGTTGCCGCGCACCGTGACCACCGCCGAGTCGTTGCGCAGGACGTCGGCGCCGAAGTGCAGGCGCCGATCGGCGTAGCTCCCCCGCAGGGAGGCCCGCGCCACGTTCACCTGTCCAACGGTCGCCCCTGTCACCGCGCCCGACAGTGTCATCACAGGCTGGGCGCGCGTCCCGGTCACGTCGAGCCGGGTCGCGACCCAGCCGCCGAGGGCGAGATCGGACTGCGCGAGGTTGGCCAGGTCGGCCAGCGAGACACTGTCCATCTGGAGCTGCAGCTGCACCAGGCTGTCCGGCGACGAGCGACCGGCGATCATGAGGGTGCCACCACGACTGCCGGCGAGTCGCACGGTGTCGAGCGAGAATGCCCCGTCGCTGGCAGCGAACGTGGCGGGACGCGACAGCGTCCACTCGCGCCCGTCGAGCCCGATCCGCAGCGCGCTCAGCGCCGCCACCGTCGAGTCGCCGCTGACCCCGAACATCCCGCGCGTTTCCAGCACGGGGCCGTTGGAGAGCGTGGCCAACAGGCCCACTGACACCTCGTGGGTCCCGTGCACGTCCATGTCGATCCCGGCACTAGTGATCGCGACCGTCCCGAGGGCGATCGTGTCTGCCGTGACGTTGATCGTCCCCGACACCTCGGGGAGCAGCACGTGGTCCAGATCGAAGGCGACGCGCGCGACCCGGGCACCGTACGACCCGACGGTGAGCTGCCGCACGTCGAGCGCGCCCCGTGCGTCGAGCGAATCGAGCGAGCCGAGCAACATGCCGCGACCGGTGACCTGCGCGCCCAGCGAGTCACGCAGCGCCTGCTCGAGGGCCAGGCTGTCACCAGCGCCGGCCCGCACGAAGTACTGGCGCAGCGCCCCTAACGAGTCGGCCGTGAGCGTGAACTCCAGCGAGTCCCGCACCCCGGGAAGCAGGCCGAGCCCCCCCTTGGCGGTGATCGACGCCAGCGCGGTCTCCATGGACAGCGTGTCGATGTGCACCGCCCCACCGCCAAATCGCATGCGCCCGCGGGCCCCATCGTAGACCCGCACCGAATCGATCAGCGAGCGGTCGAGCCGCAGGTCCAGCGTCCCCTCCCACGTCGCCAGCGAATCGCCCGCCACGTCGATGTCGGCCGTGCCGGCCAACGAGGTGTGCGGGACCGCGGCCGTGTCGAGCAGGAGCCGGAGGTCCAGGTCGGAGAAACGCAGGTTGCCGTGATAGCCGTATCCATCGACCGAGTCGGCATCGACCCGCCCGTCATACGCCAGCGTCCCGGGCGCCCCCGTCAACACGGTGACCACCGCCAGGTCATCCGACTGCCCCTGCACGCGCATCGGACCGGCGTAGGATCCGCGGTAGATCAACTCCGCCTCGGGATAGGCCCGCGCGACCGTGGTCAGGTCGAGCGGCTGCGCATCGAGCGCCATGTCGTAGACCAGGAACTGTTCGCCAATCGTGACGCGTCCGTTCCCGGTAAAGCGCGATGGGTCGCCATCCTCGAAGCGATGCGTGATGTCCGCGTTGCGGAAGCGCAGGTCGGTCCACACGGAATCGAGCCGCGCAGTCCCCGACACGAGCCCGAAGAACCTGGGGAACGCCGGATTCACGAACTGGATCGTGCGCAGGTCGAGGTGGTCGAGTGCGAGGTCGAATCCGCGGAACTTGGTCAGTGCGGGGAACAGGATGTCCAGTTCGCCCCGCACCACCCCGCGTGCCGTCGCGCCGGCGACATTCGCGTCGCGGAAGTAGAACCGCCCTTCGTCGACGACGAACCGGTTCACCGGCCCACCGCGGGCCTGCACCGAGGCGTCGATGACCCCCTTGAACGGATACGGCAGCGGCTCGCCGGTGAACTGCTCGATGAGAACCCAGTCGATGGGATCGGCGCGCACGTCGATGTCCTTCACGACGAGCACCGGCTCGCCCGTGCCGAACGTCATCGCCCCGCGCAACCGCGAGTTCATCGTGCGCACATCCATGTCGCGCAGCGCGTACTCGATGACGCGCAGGTCACGTCCATTGCCGATGTGCAGCGTCATCGCCCCGCCCCCCGTCGTGGGGAGCGTCGGGTAGACCCAGGCGACGTCGGCCAGGGAGACGGAATCCGAGACGAAGGTCAGGTCGTACCGCGTGGGCAGGTCGCTGCCCCACCAGACCTTGCCCTGGGCCGTCCCGCGGGACCCTGGCAGGCGGAAATGGGAGACGTCGGCCCAGACGGAATCGCCCTTGTTGCGCAGCGCGCCACGCACCTCGCGAAACTTGAACGGCGGGTCGAACTCGTCGGCGTCGAGACGTCGCACGTCGAACTGGCGACCGAGGCGATCCTTGTCGTCGATGCGCGACGGACCGAGTTCCAGCATCGCGTTGGTCCAGCTGCGTTGCGACTCGAAGCCGCTCCCCGCCCGCGCGATGCGCTTGTCCTGTCGGCCGAGCGCAAAGGCGATCGCGCTGTCCCGTCGACTTCCGCGCAACGAGTCGTCCGGCTGCCAGGGCATCGTGAGCAGGACCGTCGCCCCGGTCACGCGGGCCGAGTTCACGACGATGTAGTCGCCGAAGTTGCGCGCGGGCGACGCGACCGGGGGTTGCTTCGGTCCGGACGGAAAGATCTTGCGGAAGTTCCAGGTCTTCGTCGAGTCCTCGTGGATGTGCACGAAGGCGCGCTCGACGGTCACCTGCGAGGCCACGATGCGGCGATCCAGCAGGTCGCGCGGGTCGAAGCGGATGTGGATCGGCCCGGTCGCCACGAAGACGGAGTCCTGCCTGTCGCGGATCGCAAACGAATCGATCACCACATCGGTGAAGAGTGATCCGTCGATCCGGCCGATGTACATCGTCCCCTGGATCTTGCTGTTGATCAGCCCCAGCACGCGGACGCGAATCTGCTCGCGCCCCCACGACGTCTGTGTAACCGCCGCTATGCCGGCCGCGAGCAGGCCGCCCAACGCAAGGAGCGTGGCGGCACTGGCGAGGACGACGGTTCGACGGCGCGGCATCGGCTAGAACGCCTGGCCAATGGAGAAGTTGAACGTCAGGCGGCTGGTGAAGCTTGTGCGCCGCTGCGGCTGGAAGGTGGACGGACAGGCGCCGCGCGCCTGCACCGGCAGCGCCGTCTCCGTCTCGCCGGGCAGCACGGCCAGCGTATTGCCCGGACTGACACAGTACAGCGAGCGCTCGACCGTATCCCCGATGCGCTGCGTGGCGCTGAAGAACGCCGGCCCGGCCGGCGCCTGATAGGGGTTGTATCCGATATCCACCCGCACCGGGCCGATGGGTGTGTACACGCGCACCCCGACCCCCGGCGTGACCTTCATCTGCACCTTCGTCTGGGTCGCGGAATTGCCGCCGCGGTTCCAGACCTCGCCCGCGTCCACGAAGATCGCGTACTGGATGAGGTCGGGCAGGAAGCCCGAGCGCAGGCGCAACTCGGCGTTGGCGATGGCCACGTTGTCACCACCGCTCGGCACCACGCGCGTGCGCACGCTGGCGACGCCGGCGCGAAAGAAGGAGGTGTCGCCGGTGGCCGGGGTCACGGCAAAGGTGTCCACGACGTAGATCGCCGGGCCCAGTTCGTTCTGGCGGAACCCACGCACCGTGGTCGGCCCCCCGGCGTAGAGACGCTCCTGCGGCGGCACAAACGTGCGGCTGCCGCTGAGCGACAGTCGGCGCCCGAGCACCGCGCCCGCCCGCAGGCGGAACACGAACACACCGCCGTCGAAGACCGGCCGGTAGAATGAGCCGTCGAAGACCGCGCGATTGAACTGCTGGTCGGTGCTCGATCCGATGATCTGCGAGGCGTGCCGCAGCTCCAGCCGCATGACCGACCCACGCCCCGGGTTGGCGAAATCATCGGCCCGGTTGCGCGTCACGCTCCACCCGAGCACGGCCAGGCGGTTGCGCGCGAGCAGTCGCGCCTGCGCGCCGGGTTCGCACACGTTGAAGACGGCGCAGAAGAAGGCCGGCGAGGAAAAGGTGCTGCCGTACTCGAGCTGGTACGAGAAGCTCTGCGGCAGGCGCCCGTCGGCGCCACGCTGCACCGACCCGATCACGCCGATCGGGGTGTCGCGCAGGTACGCCTGAAACTCCGAGCGGCGCTCGGTATAGACCGTGACGGTCGGCACGGTGCGCAGGCCGAAGAGCGACGCCTGCGAGAAGGTCACGCCACCGTAATAGTTGAGCGTATCGCTGAAGATGTCGTTCTGCACCTCACGCCGGCACAGCCCGCTGGCGACCTCGAACGGCCGCCCCACCCCGACCTTGGACAGCCGACCGCTCAGGTCGAGCCGCCGCAGGCCGCCGAGGAAGTTGTAGTCGGAGTAGCTCCCCTGCGCGCGCAGGCAGTCGAGATTGCCCCATCCGAAGGACACCCGCGCCGCATGCAGGTCGCCCTCCGTCAGCTGCACATTGATCGCCACGAGCGAGTCGACCCCGTCGGCGAGCGAGCTGGAATCGACCCCGACATCGACATGCCGAAAGGCCTCGGAGAGGTACAGGCCGCGCTTGACCCCTTCGAGCGAGCGCTCGCGATACAGCTGCCCCTCGCGAATGCCCAGGACCCGCTTCACGCGCGCGGGGTCGATGCGCGAGGGCTCGCCCGACGGCTGCACGACCGAGACGTTGATCTCGCCGTACCACGCGCGCGGCCCGGTGGCGGCGCTGAATTCGACTGTCGCCACGTGCCGCGCCGTGTCCGAATCAAAGCTGCGCAGCACCTCGGCCTGCGGATACCCGCGGTCCCGGAGCCGCCGGGTGAGCGAGTCCCGCACGCTGAGCACCACCGACTTGTCGAATCGTTCGCCCACCTTGAGCTCGATCCCCCGCGTCAGGCGGTCGAACTCGGGCACCGACTCGAACCCCTGGTAGCTCACGCTGTCGATCCGGATGGGGATCCCCTCGGTGATCACGAAGCGCAGGCGCGCCGAGCGCTCGTCGAGCATCGTGATTTCCTTGGCGACCTTCACCGAGGCAAAGCCGGCATTGCGGTAGAACAGGATCAGGCGCAGCGAATCCTGGGTCACGGTCGTCTCATCCAGGCAGTACCGCTGGCCGATGATCCGGAAGACCCGTCGCGCAAACGAGGACTGCGTCGTCGCAACGCCATTCGCCAGCTCGCTCCCGCGGAACGTGTCATTCCCGACAAACTCCAGGGCGCGCACCTCGATCGCGGTCGAGTCGCACGCCAGCGCCTGCGCCCCGGCGCGCGCGGCGGGGCAGGTCCACGCGAGCGCGAGCGCCGCGCCCAGACGCCAGCGCACGTCAGGCAGTCTCGACGAGGACGGCGCCGTGCCCCTGCATCTTGGCGCGCCGCTTCAGCTCGGCGGCCCGCATCCCGAGATGTGCCATGTTGACCCACGTCGTCGGCTGCACGTGCAGCACCGCCACCGACACCCCGGCCAGCGGGAACTCGCGCACGCGTCCCTCCCGGTCAACCCCGGCATACGTCCCGGCCGCCGCCGCAGCGGGTCCCACCGCCGACTCGATCACCTGCCGGCACCGCGCCGCACACTCGTTCATCAGCGGTGTCGCCCGGTCGATCGTGCTGACGACGATGAAGTCGTCGCCGCCGATATGGCCGACAAAGTCCACGGACGCATCGCCCGTCATGGCCGAGGACGCGTCACGAATGGCGGTCCCCAACCCCCGGATGACCACGTCGGCGATCGCGAAGCCGAAGGTGTCGGCAAACGGCTTGAAGTTGTCGAGGTCCAGGTAGCAGACGGCAAACAGCGCACCGGCGTCCAGTCGCGCCATGATCTCCGACTCGATCGCGCGTCCGCCAGGCAATCCGCTGGTAGGGTTGCGATCGCCCTCACGTTGCACCAGGCGGAGCATCGCCTGGACACGGGCCCGCAACTCGCGCGGATCGAACGGCTTGGCGATGTAGTCGTCGGCGCCGGCGGCAAAACCCTCGACCTTGCTCTCGACCCCGCTCTGGGCGGTGAGCATCATCACCGGAACGCGCGCCGTGAATGGGTTCTGCTTCAGGCGTCGGCACACTTCCAGCCCGCTCATGTGCGGCATGGAATGGTCGAGGATCACCAGGTCAGGCTCCCGCTCGGCGATCGCCGCCAATGCCTCCACGCCGTCCGCCGCCATCGACACTTCGTGCCCCGACGCGCGAAACAGTTCGCGCAGCATCAGGCGCATATCCTCGTTGTCGTCGGCCAGCAGGAGATAACTCACGGATTGACGGCTACTTGCCTCATGTTTGACGGGTCGCACAGCGAGCGCGTAAGTTCTCGCGCGGCCACCCGTACTGTCAATCGCCGGGACCCGACTGCTCGGCCCCGAGCGCGCCGTCTCTACCCCCCGGATCCGGAGTTGTGCGTGGACCTCGACACGTATCAGGCGCACGCGGCCCGCACCGTCAACCCGGCGCTCGACACCCACGATCGCTTGCTGGATGCGGCCGCCGGCCTGGCCGAGGAGGCGGGAGAGATCCTCGGCACCATCCGCAAGCATCGCTTCCAGCAGCGCCCCCTCGATCGGGAGGACATCACCCGTGAGTTAGGCGACGCGCTCTGGTGCCTCGGTGTCGTCGCGGCCTCGCTCGAGATTTCGCTGAGTGAGGTAGCGCACGCCAACGTGGACAAGCTGCGCCGCCGGTACCCCGACGGGTTCACACCACACGCCGCCGCCCGCCGTGCGGACGAGGATCCCACCGCTCGATAGCTGCCGCCGTCGCCGCCGCTCAGTCGTCGGTCTGCCCGAAGATTGCCATGTTGGACGAGTGCCCGGGGGCAACCTTCTTTTCCGGGTAGATCCAGTGCACGGCCTGATTCACCGCCGTCGCCGCCTCGCCAAAGCCCGCCGCGATCAGCTTGAGCTTGCCCGGGAACGTCGTGACGTCGCCCGCAGCATAGATCCCGGGGCGCCCGGTCTCCATCTGCGAGGTGACCACGATCTCGTCCTTCACGAGCGTCAACCCCCAGTTGGCCAGTTCGCCGAGGTCGCTGACGTAGCCGAGCATCGGGAGCACGGCGTCCACCACAACCTCACGCGTCGCCTTGGTCTTGGTTTCCCGCAGCACGACGCCGGTGAGCGTCTCGCCGTCGCTGACCACGTCGAGCAACTCGTGATAGGTGAAAATGTCCACCTTCCCTTCGTCTGCGAACCGGCGGACGTCGGCGACGGTGGCGCCATGCGCCCGGAATCGGTCGCTGCGGTGCGCCAGCGTGACGTGCGTCGCCCTGCCAGTCAGTTGCTGGGCCCAGTCGAACGCCGAGTCGCCCCCGCCGATGATGATCACGCGCTTGCCGCGATAGCGCTCGGGATCCAGGACCACGTCATCGACCCCGCGCCCATACCACGGTGCGGCACACGCCTGCGGAAGGCGGCGCGGCGAGAACGCACCGATCCCGGCCGCAATTACGATCGAGCGCGACGGAAAGTCCCCCGTCGAGGTCCGCAACACGAAGTGCCCGTCACCCTGCTCGAGCCCGATCACTTCCTGGTTCAGGTGCTCCGTCCCGCCGAACTGGCGCGACTGCTCAACGAGCGCAGCGACGAGGTCCTTGGCCAGGATCTTGGGAAAGCCCGCCACGTCGAAGATGTACTTCTCGGGATACAACGCCGTCAGCTGTCCGCCAAGCTGGGGGAGCGCATCGATGATCTGGGCGGTGGCGCCGCGCATGCCGGCGTAGAACCGGGCGAAAAGGCCGGTGGGGCCGCCGCCGATGATCGTGATGTCGACAAGGTCATGGGTTGTCATGCGCAGAAAGTAATCGAACTCGGGATGCGCCACCGGCTTCGGCGCGGCAGACGCGACGCGCCACCGATGGGTCCGAATCCACGGCGGGCGGCCACGGTTCGCCTCGTATTCCAGTCCCCTCGCCGCCTAGATTGTGGGCATGACTCTCAAGATCTACACCAAGACTGGCGACGACGGCCAGACCGCCCTGTTTGGCGGCGGGCGGGTAGAAAAGGATCACCCGCGAGTCGAAGCCTACGGCGACGTGGACGAGTTGAACGCCTGCCTCGGCATGGCCCGCTCCGTCGAGATGATGCCGCGCATCGACGAGGTCCTCGCGCCGGTCCAGCGCGACCTCTTCTCCATCGGCGCCCTGCTGGCGACCCCGGATCGCGACAAGATGCGCGAGCAGCTGGTCAAGGCGCGCATCGACGACGAGCGCATCGCCGAGCTGGAACACGCCATCGACGACTGCGAGCGCGAACTGGATCCGCTGCGGTCGTTCATCCTGCCCGGAGGAACGCCGAAGTCGTCGGCGCTGCACGTCGCGCGTACCGTATGCCGTCGAGCCGAGCGACGCGTCGTCTCCCTGCAGCACGAGACTGGCCTGCCCGAACTCGTCATCATCTACCTGAATCGCCTCTCCGACCTGCTCTTCGTGCTCGCCCGCGTGGCGAACAAGCGCGCGGGGCTGGCGAGGTCACATGGTAGCAGGGCAGGACAATCCCGATCGACCGCCCGACACCGGGGAGTGGATGCACATATATCCGCCGCCGCCGCGCAGCCGAGTGATCACGCTGTTCCACCACGGCGCGCATGTGCGGCCGTGGCTACTGAACTACCTCGGGCCCCTGCTCGAGAAGCTCGTCTCGGCGCACACGCTGGTCGTCATCACCGACGAAGAGGTGGCGAAGCCGTACCTGCCGACAATCATCGAGTCGCTTCAGAACTGGAATCCCGGCGCACGGACGCTCTCGCGCGCCATCCCCTCGGGGGAGCGTCACAAGACGCGCGACACCTGGGCAGCGCTCACCGATTGGATGCTGGCTGAGCGGTGCGGGCGTGACACGGCGGTCGTGGCCCTCGGCGGCGGCGTCGTCGGCGACGTGGCGGGTTTCGTGGCCGCCACCTTCATGCGCGGCGTCCCGTTCGTGCAGTGCCCGACCTCGCTCCTCGCCATGGTCGACGCCTCGGTCGGTGGCAAGGTCGGCGTCGATACTCCGGCCGGGAAGAACCTCGTCGGTGCGTTCCACCAGCCGACGGCGGTGCTCGTCGATCCCACGGTTCTGCGGACGCTCCCCCCGAGCCATCGCCGGGCGGGGCTTGCCGAGGTGCTCAAGCATGGGATTGTCGCCGACGCCGCATATCTCGACCAGGCCGTCGCCATCGGCCCAGGGCTGGTGGACGGGACGACGACCGAATGGGACGGCGCCGAGCTGGTCGATCTCATCGCACGAAGCATCGAGATCAAGGCCGAGGTCGTGAAACAGGATGAGCGCGAGGCGGGAATTCGTCAGATTCTCAACTTCGGGCACACGATCGGGCATGCCATCGAGGCCGAGAGCGACTACACGCTCTTGCATGGCGATGCGATCTCGACGGGGATGGTGCTGGAGAGCACCCTCGCCGAGCGGATCGGCATTGCCGAACCGGGGACAAGCGCAGCGGTGGCGCGGGCCTTGGCCGCGGTCGGCCTGCCGACGACACTTCCCGACGGCATGTCGCCCGACGCGCTCGTCGAGCGAATGCGCGCTGACAAAAAAGCACGCGCCTGGCGCTTCATGCTCGCCCTGCCTCGGCGGGTGGGCGAGATGGCGACCGATGCCGGCGGCTACGGCATCACGGTGGACGAAACTGACCTGCGAGCGGTGCTGTAGTGGCAGCCATGGCTGGCCCGTGCCACGCGCCGCCGATCGACCGGCCGACCTTCGCGGGGCAGCACCCTCCCGCATCCGCTCGTCGCCCCAGGACCCTTTGCCCGTTGGTGGTACCATGACTGCACGAGGAGCCGCGATGCTGGGGATGATCTTGTTCATCCTCCTGTTGTCATTCGGGTCGTACCTGCTCGAGGTGCCGATGGCGGTTGTCCTGATCGCGGCGGTCTTTTCGATCAGCGTCATTCTCTGGGTCGGGACCCGGGGCGGTCCGCCCGAGCACCGCTGACCGCTCGATTTCGGCGTGTGTTCGGTTCCCGAGGCACGCCGGGCTGAGGGATTGCGTACACACCTGCTCACAATCCTGCGCGCCGTTGCGAGTGACAAAGCATTGCTACATAATCAGATAGGACGTTGGCGCGGCGCGGGTGTGTTCTGGCACCAAAATTGGCTGTTGACGCGTCATTGTCGCTTTCTTATCGTGGCCGCCCGTTCTGCAGGACACCTCGCGAGCGACTGTCGCTCGACGTGCCACATAGACGGTTAGGGGCGTGTATGCAGCAAGTGACCGAGAGCAGGCCGAAAGGAACCAAGTCGTTCATCCGTTCCTCCCCCTCCACCGCTTTCGATCAGTACCTACAGGACATCCAGAAGCTTCCGCTGATAACCGATCCGGCCGAAGAACGTCGGCTGGCCCGGCTCGCGCAGCAGGGCGATGAGAAGGCGGCGGAACGTCTGGTCACGGCGAACCTGCGATTCGTCATCTCGTATGTGAAGAAGTATCAGGGGCATGGGCTCGATCTCAGCGAGCTGGTCGCGATCGGCAACGAGGGGCTGCTCAAGGCGGTCCGAAAGTTCGATCCGGACCAAGGCGTCAAGTTCATCTCGTACGCCGTGTGGTGGGTTCGTCAGGCCGTCCTCAAGGCGCTCGCCGAGCAGACCCGATCCGTCCGAATCCCGCTTAACCAGAACTCCCAGCTCATCCGTCTCTCACGCGCAGAGACCATCCTCGGCCAGGTGCTGCGCCGAGATCCCACCGACGACGAAATTGCCCGCCTCATCGGTGAGACCCCCGAAACCGTCCGATCGTCCCGGCAGATGTCGGCGACCGAGGTCTCGCTCGATGCCCCGATCGATCGCAGTGACCGGGATGCATCGACGCTCGGCGAGCGCTTCGCTGGCGTAGACGGGGCCGAGATCGAGGAGGTGACGGACTACAAGCTCATGCGGGAGTTCATCGAGCGCGTATTTCGGAAGTATCTCACCCCCGCGAGCGCAAGATTCTCTACCTGTACTACGGGTTGGAGGAAGGCTCCGAGGCGATGACGCTCGAGCGTATCGGTGCCCTCATGGGCGTCACCCGCGAGCGCATTCGCCAGATCCGCGAGCGCGCGTTCGAGAAGCTCCGCGAATCGCCAGACGGACGCGCCCTGGCCGGGTTCTGGTCCGTGGCCTGATCGGGTCGCAGGCTGCGAGTGGCACACGGGGCGAGGCGGCCGGGACCAGGTCCCGGCCGCTTTCTTGTCCCCATGGGTCTCCTGGCCCGACTCCCCGTGCCAGTGAACGCTGCCGCGCCTTATACTGTGCTGGCGTGAACCGCATTGGGGCGGGTGCCTCGTGCTCTTGCCGGTCGTGAGCAGGGAGAGTTCGTCAATGAACAAAGAGGTCGCCGGTCCGAGTCGTCGAGTCCTTATCGTCGACGATGAGATCACCATCCGGATCGCCCTTCGACGTTTCTTCGTGCGCCTGGGATGGACGGTCGAAGAAGCTGCGAACGGAGAGGCGGCGCTCGACCAGCTGGAAACCGACGCATCACAGGACCTGGTCCCCCGCTTTTCCGTCGTCGTTTCCGACCTCCGCATGCCCGGGGTCAACGGCATGGAAATGTACGACCGCCTCAAGTCGCGCCATCCCGACGTGATCCGTCGACTGATCTTCTCGACCGGCGATCTCGTCAGCGAAGAGGCGGCGACGTTCGTGCGGTCGACCGACTGCGTGGTGCTGCAGAAGCCGTTCGAACTCGCGACGCTGCGGGAGATGGTGGAACGCGTTGTCGAGGAGAACGGCGAGCGCTGAACGTGTCGCTCACTGCCGCCGGCCGGGCGCGAGCCACCGCGACAGTGACCGTGGCGTCGCCCATTTTTCCGATTTCGCTCACTCGGCGCGCGGTGGTAAGATCCCCGGAGCGTATGCCGTCCACGTATCGCCTCCCCATCTTCCCTATCCCCCTCGTCCTCCTCCCTCGGGCGGTGCAGGCGCTGCACATCTTCGAGCCGCGATATCGCCAACTGCTCACCGACTGTCGGACCGGCGCAATGGAATTCGGAATCGTCTGCCGGACGCCCGATGTGGCCGAGCGCGAGATCCCGCCGGGTACGGCGGGGTGTGTCGCTCGCATCGACTCCTCACAATCGCTCCCCGACGGTCGATCCAACGTCCTGGTGACGGGCGCCGCGCGGTTCACGCTCGTAAACTTCGTGGACGATCCCGCGCCATATCACGTCGCACTGGTGGAACCGTTCGACGATGAGCCGCTCGAGCCGCACGGGGCGACCGGGACCGGCGCGCTGTCCGAGCGCCTGCGCGAACTCTTCGCGCGCGTCGGTCGATCGGCGCGGGCACTGCAGGACGACGCAGCGCCGCTCCCCGTGTTGCCGGACGTAGCCGCCGACCTGGCATTCGTCATTGCCACGCACATCGACCTCGACCTGGCCGACAAGCAGCGCCTGCTGGCGTCGCGCTCCCCGCTCGATCGGCTGCGGCAGCTGGACGAGGCGTTGGCACCGATCGTGGAGTCGATCGAGGAGCGGGCAAGCATCCACGTCCGCGCAAAATCGAATGGTCATGGCACGCATGCGTGAGCACAGCGTCGCCTCCATCGACGATCCGGGTACACGATGGCGATGACGCGCGATGCGTTGGTGCAGGCGCTGGCCGCGATCGTCGGAGTGCGACAGGTGCTCCAACGCCCGAGCGAACTGCTCGTGTACGCGAGCGACGGCCTCCCCGGCTACCGCAAGCAGCCGTCGCTCGCCGTCTTTCCGCGCTCGCGTGATGAGGTGGTGGCGGTCGTTCGGTTGCTCGCGCGCGAACGCATGGCCTTCGTGCCGCGCGGTGCGGGAACCGGCCTCTCGGGTGGGGCGCTCGCCGACGGCGTGGTGCTGCTTGGTCTCAACCGCCTCACCCGTGTCCTTTCGATCGATGCCGAGAATCGGCTGGCGGTCGTCGAGCCTGGGGTCGTCAACGTGCACCTGACGAGGGCAGTGGCACCGCTTGGCCTGCACTACGCCCCCGATCCCTCGAGCCAGGCAGCGTGCACGATTGGCGGAAACGTGGCCGAGAATGCCGGGGGGCCGCATTGCCTCAAGTACGGGGTCACGCTGAATCACGTCGTCGCTCTCACCGTCATCCTTCCCGACGGGGAGATCGTGACGCTCGGCAGCAGCGACGGGGAGGTGGATGGCTACGACCTCCTCGGGGCGTTCGTCGGAAGCGAGGGGTGCTTCGGTGTCGCCCTCGACGCAACGGTGCGCCTCACGCGGAATCCGCAGGCGGTGCGTACGCTGCTGGCCGACTTCACGAGCCTCGACGCGGCGGCCTGTGCAACGTCGGCGATCATTGCGGCCGGCATCGTCCCCGCAGCGCTCGAGATGATGGACCAGCCGACGATTCGCGCCGTCGAGGCCTCGATCTACGCTGCGGGCTATCCGGTGGACGCGGCGGCAGTGCTGCTCATCGAGATCGATGGATTGCAGGCCGGGATCGACGAGGACGTCGTGCGCTTGCAGGCCATCTGCCTCGAGGGTGGGGCGCGCGAGGTGCGCGTGGCTCGCGACGAGCAGGAGCGGACGCGCCTCTGGCAGGGACGCAAGAAGGCGTTCGGGGCCATGGGGCGCGTTTCGTCGCACCTCGTTGTGCAGGATGCGGTGATCCCGCGGACGCGACTCCCCGACGTCCTGCGGTCGATCGCGGCCATCGGCGAGCGCGAGGGGCTGACGGTGTGCAACGTCTTTCATGCCGGCGATGGCAACCTGCATCCCAACATCCCGTACAACGCGAACGACCCCGACGAGAGCGCGCGCGTGCATCGCGCCATGCAAGCGATCATGCAGACCTGCGTCGACGCCGGCGGAAGCGTGACCGGGGAGCACGGGATCGGGCTCGACAAGCTGGACTACATGTCGCTCATCTTCTCGCCCGAGTCACTCGACGCCATGTGCCGGTTGCGCGCAGTTTTCGATCCCGACCAGCGGGCGAATCCCGGCAAGGTCGTCCCGATCCACGCGTGCCGGGAGTGGAGCCAGACGGCGGTGCTGCGATGATGCGGATGGGGAGGGGAACGAAACGATGAAGGAGGTCTCGCCGTCCGGTGCGATTCATGGATTGGGGGGGGCCCCCGCGCCGGTCGGCGCGGTGTCCAGTGCGCCCCTGGCCAGTGCGCCCCTGTCCAGTGCGCCCCTGTCCGCGTCGCCCGCGCCGACGGCGGTACCCGCCGGACCGTTCGACAAAGCGGCGACGCCCGTGTGGCTCGCCCACAACACGGGCGCAGTCGCCGACGCCATTCGCGAGGCCGGAAGCGCACGCGTCGCGCTTCGCGTCCGTGCCGGTGGCGGTTGGCTCGATGCCGGTCGCCCCGTAACCAACGCGACGCATGTGCTCGACGTCGGCGCACTGCGAGGGATCGTCGAGTACACGCCTGGCGACCTGACGCTCACCGCCCGAGCGGGCACGACACTCGCCGAGATCGACGACGCCACGCGTCCGCACGGCCAGTGGCTCCCCCTCGACCCGCACGGGGCACCCGCCGACACGTTGGGCGCCACGCTCGCGACCGCCTCGTGCGGTCCGCTCGGCGCGTCGCTCGGCTTGCCACGGGATCTCGCCCTCGGCGTGGAATTCGTGGACGGACGCGGAACCGTGGTGCGAGGCGGCGGTCGCGTGGTAAAGAACGTCGCCGGCTTCGACCTCGTGCGCCTGACGGTCGGCGCGTGGGGAACGCTCGGCGTGATCACCGAGGCCACCGTTCGCTTGCGCGCGCGCCCCGATCACTGCGCTACACTCGCCGTGGAAGCCCCCGGCGACCAGCACGCACTCGCCCGGTTGCTGCGGGCGCTACGCGAGGGACCGCTGACCCCCATCGCCACCGAGCTGCTGGATGCAACACTCAGCGCAGCGCTCGGCGCGACTGCCGGCGATGCCGACGCGGTCGTCATTCGACTCGTCGGCAACG
This sequence comes from Gemmatimonadota bacterium, assembly GCA_016704465.1. Taxonomy (GTDB): domain Bacteria; phylum Gemmatimonadota; class Gemmatimonadetes; order Gemmatimonadales; family Gemmatimonadaceae; genus SCN-70-22. The sequence continues at coordinate 329,272 of JADJAD010000004.1, forward strand.
CCACGAGTGTCGCCGCGCAACGGCGCCACGTCATGTCGCTGGCCCGCACCGTTGAGCTGCCCGACACGGTGTGGGACGCGCTGCGTCGCGTCCTTCCGGCGGGAGCAGCCAGCGTGCGCGTCTCTCACCGCCCGGAAAGGCTCGCCGTCCTCTGGCACGACCTGGCCACCCGGACGCGCGATATTCCTGGCTGCCTTCGTCATGCCACCGTCGAGCGCGGCGTTGCGCGATGCGCCGTTCCGGCCGGACATGCCGAGGCGCTGACCGAAGTGCTGCCGGCGCTCGTCTCGTCGTGGCGCGTCGTCGGTGAGGTGCTCGCGCCCAGCGCCTGGTCGGTCCTCCAGCCGGCCGGCAGCGATCGACTGTCGCGCGGCGTGCGCGCGGCATTCGATGAATTGCATCTGCTGAATCCGGGACTGATGGACGCCACCACATGAGCAGCACGCTCCCCTCGTCCAGCGCGTCCGCTCGCGCCTGTGCGATTCCCGGCACGCCACTCGCGCAGGCCATGCCGGGGCTCGACAGCTGTGTGCACTGCGGATTCTGCCTGCAGGCCTGCCCCACGTATCTCGCGCTCCACGACGAGAACGACTCGCCGCGCGGTCGGCTCGTGCTCATGCGCGCGCTCGTCGAGGGAGACGTGTCGCTCGACGACCCCGACGTGCACGCGCACATCGACCGATGCCTGGGCTGCCGCGGCTGCGAGACCGCCTGTCCGAGCGGAGTTCCGTATGGTCAGCTGCTCGAGGCGACCCGAGCGACGCTCGCGATGCGCCGTCCGCTCCCACTCATCGCTCGCCTGATTCTCGGCACCTTCGCGCGTCCGTGGGCGCTCGGCGCAGCGCTGGCGCTGGCACGACTCGCCCGGGCGCTGGGGCTGCCACGCCTTCTCGCCGCCCTCCCGGGTCGGCTCGGCTTCGCCTTCGCCATGCTGCGAGCAACGGAACGCCCGCTTGGCGAAGCGCCGTACACGCCGACGGGCGACGGCAGTCGAGGGACGGTCGCGGTGCTGCATGGCTGCGTCATGCAGGGGTTGTTCGCGGCGACCAATCGTGCGACCGAGCGCGTGCTCGGCGTCAACGACTACCGGCTCGTGGTGGCCACGGACGAAGGGTGCTGCGGGGCGCTGCACGCGCACGCGGGCGACGTCGACGCCGCCCGGCGTCTCGCCAGGCGCAACATTGCGGCCTTCGAGCAATCGGGTGCGGACCTCGTCGCAGTGAACGCGTCCGGATGCGGCGCCATGATGAAGGAGTACGGTCACCTCCTGCACGACGACCCCGCCTGGTCGGCGCGGGCTGCCGCGCTCGCCGCGCGTGTGCGCGATGTCAGCGAGTTGCTCGTGGCCGCCGGTCCGCGGCGCGGCGGCCCGCTGGCGCTCCATGTCACCTACGACGCGCCGTGTCACCTGGTGCACGCGCAGCGCATCGCGACGGCACCCCTCGCTGTCCTATCGGCGATCCCCGAGTTGCGCCTGACGCCGCTCGCGGATGCCGACCAGTGCTGCGGAGGCGCGGGTATCTACAACCTGGTGGAAGCCGAGACGTCGGACGCGGTCCTCACGCCGAAACTCGCACGCATCTCCGAGACCGGGGCGGCGCTCGTCGCCACCGGAAACCCGGGGTGCCTGATGCAGGTCGGGGGCGGGCTGTTGCGCGCCGGCAGCACCACGCGTGTCCTGCACCCGGTCGACCTGCTCGATGCCTCCTACGCCGCGCGCGTGCCTAACGCCGACCCATGACACATCGTGTGCTCGAGGCGGTGCTGATGGAGTTTGACGGGGTGCTCGCCGACACGGCCCATGCGCGTCGCGACGCGCTCACCGGCGTCCTTGCCGAGGACGGGCTGCAGCTGTCGGACTCGGACTACCGGGATGGGTGCGCCGGGCTCTCCACGACCGACGCCGTGCGCGAGGCGACCGAGAGGTGCGGCGCGACGATCGACGCGACCGGACTCGAACTGCTCGCGCTGCGCGTCGACCGCGCCTTCTCCGATCATGTCGGCAAGGGAGTCGTGCTGGTCGACGGCGCGCGCGAGGCCGTGGAACGACTGGCGGCCCGGGTGCGCGTCGGCATCGTCACCCGGGCCAGCCGACGCCATGTCGAGTTCGTCCTGAACCTCGGGCAGATGGAGCACCTGTTCGCGTGCGTCATCGGGTCGGAGGATGTCGATCCCCCGAAGCCGGCGCCAGCGCCATACCTGGCCGCCCTGGGACGATTGGAGCAGCGGCGTCCCATCCGGTCCGATGGACTCGTGGTCTCACTGGAGGATGGGCTGGGGGGAATCCGTGCGGCTCGAGCCGCCGGCCTGCGCTGCATCGCCGTCGGGAACCTCCCGGCGCACGTCGCCATGGAGGCCGACGCATGCATTCCTGCCATCACCGGCATCGATACCGCGGTGGTGGAACAACTGATCGCCCGCGTTGGAGAGCGCTTCGCATGACGGAGTCACCGAGTCCACACGAGTCATCGTCCGCAACGAGACTCCCCAGCGACGACAGATCCGCCGTCGGCCTGCCCGAGCCGCGCGGCGTCGGGAACTTTGGCGACGTCGAGGGCGAGTACTGGGCGCTTCGGCGTGGCGATGCGCCAGGCGCCGGCGGCGCCATTGTCGTGGATCGAAGCGATCGTTCGCGCGGCACCTTCGCGGGGGGCAAGGCACGCGAGGTCCTGACGGGGCTGGTGACAAACGATGTGCTGTCATTGCAGCCCGGCACCGGTTGTTACGCCGCCGCGCTCACCGCCAAGGGAAAGATTCTTGCCGACGTACGTATCTTCGTCCGGGACGACGATGTCCTCGTGGACGTGCCGCCTCGCGCGTCGGCGGGCTGGTGGACCATGGTCCGCAAGTACGTGAATCCGCGGCTGTCGCGATACGCCGATGTCAGTGCCGAGACGGCCGACCTCAGCGTGTACGGCACACGCGCGCATGCGGTGGTGGCCGGGGCGCTCGGGCTCGAGTGGGAATCGCTGCAGGCGATGGACGACTACGCGCACCGCGCGGTGGAATCGCACGGGCACACCATCCTGGTGGCGCGAGTCCCCGACCTGGGGCTGGAGGGTTTCGCGCTCCTAATGCCAACGCTCGCGCAGCCGGCGGTGTGGAGCGCGCTCGTCTCACACGGCGCGCGAGCGGCCGGACGCGACGCCGTGCACATTGCCCGCGTGGAGAGCGGGCGGCCGGAGTGGGGAGTCGAGATGGACGATTCGACGCTGGCCCAGGAAGCCAACATGGAGGAGCTGCACGCGATCTCGTTCACCAAGGGGTGCTATACGGGACAGGAAACGGTCGCCCGGGTGCATTTCCGAGGGCGTGTGAACCGTCACCTGCGGGGCCTTCGATTCGACGAGGCGCGGCCCGTGTCGGTGGGCGCCGAGCTGCACGACGCTGCGGGCAAGGTGATGGGCGACGTTCGAAGCGTCGCGATCTCGCCGCGACTCGGTGGGATCGCGCTGGCGATGGTCCGGCGCGAGGTGGAGATGGACACCGACATTGACGTGGTGTGGGGCGACGCCCGGGGGCGGGCGCGCGTCGTGACGCTCCCGTTTCCTCCGGGCTAGCCGTCGTCGCGGACCAGCCCGGACACGCGCGGGCACAATCGAAAACGCCGACGGGCACCATTCAAAACGCAGACGGGCGCGACCATGTGGTCGCGCCCGTCTGGTGTGACTCGCGTCGGCGCGTAGTCGCGCCGTCGTGTCTGCGAGTTAGTGCGCCGTCGTGTCGGCGGCCGAGTCGTGGCTCATCGTCGAGTCCATCATGGGGGCGACGGAATCCATGGCCGGGGCCGGGGTCATCGCGGCAGCAGCGCTGTCGACGGCCGGCATGGCCTCTTCCTTGGCACCGCCGCAAGCGGCGAGCATGACGATGGCAGCTGCGAGAGCTAAACGCTTCATTGATTTGTTCTCCAGTGACGTGGGATGGGAAAAAAACATTCAAAGCCGGACTGCACATTCCATTGCGTCTTCGGCCAGTCCGGCCTCAGCACGCCGCGCTCGCGACTCGTAGTGTTCGAAGGTGATCCGCTGCGTCGTGCGCCTAGACGCGGCGAAAAGGCATGTATCCTACTCCGGCACATGCCTGACCCCCATAACGTGAACAAATGTACGACTGTTGCGCGAACAGTCAAGGGTGCGGGTGGGCCAAGTCTAGCCGTAGCAACGTGTTTCACTCGGAATCTTGCCCGGTCGACCCTGCTCGGCCGGCACGGACGCGGCGCGCCGTGTCGGAATCATGGCGCCCCTCCAAGTCGCGCGACGATCAGACGCAGGGTCGCGGGAATCGATTCTGGCGCTAGACTGCTGCAGCACTGCACGACATGATCGCGTCACACCTCACGCACCCTTCCTCCTGGCCATGATCAGCGCCGAGTCCGGGACGCCGGCGACGTCGGTCGTACGCGGGGCCTGCCCGCACGACTGCCCCGATACGTGCGCGACCCTCGTAACGGTTCGCGATGGGCGTGCCATCCGCATACAGGGCGACCCCGATCACCCGTTCACCGACGGCTTCCTCTGCGCCAAGGTGAACCGGTACCTGGAGCGCACCTACCATCCCGATCGCCTGTCCGCTCCCCTGCGCCGGGTCGGCCCGAAGGGGAGTGGACAGTTCGAGCCCGTGTCGTGGGACGTCGCGCTCGACGACATCGCCGGGCGTCTCGCCGACATCGCCGCATCGGCCGACGGTCCGCAAGCCATCCTGCCCTACTCCTACGCCGGGACCATGGGGCTGCTGCAGGGATCAAGCGTTGACCGCCGCTTCTTCCACGCCCTCGGCGCGTCGCGACTGGATCGCACCATCTGCGCGACGGCGGGCAAGGTCGGGATGATGATGACCGTTGGGGCGAGCATCGGTGCCGACGGTGAGGGCGTCCCGGAATGCGACCTCGTGCTGCTCTGGGGCACGAATACCCTCACGTCCAATCCGCACCTCTGGCCACACATCCTGAAGGCGCGTGAGCGCGGCGCGCACCTGATCGCCATCGACCCCGTGCGGACGCGCACCGCCGAGCAGTGCGACGAATGGCTGGGCATCCGTCCGGGCACCGACGCCGCGCTCGCCCTCGCGATGATGCACGTGCTGTTCGATGAGGGGCTCCAGGACGACGACTACCTGGCGCAGTACACGCTGGGGGCCGACGACCTGCGCGTGCGCGCGGCGGAATGGTCCCCGGAGCGCGCCGCCCCCATCACCGGGCTCCCCGCCGAGACGATTCGCACGCTCGCGCGACGTTACGGCACGGCACGCGCGGCCTTTCTCCGCATCAACTACGGCTTGCAACGCCACGGCGGGGGCGGCATGGCGGTGCGCACCATTGCGTGCCTCCCCGCCATCACGGGACATTGGCGTCACCCCGGCGGCGGCGTGCAGCTCTCCACGAGTGGGAACTTCCGGTTCAACTCGGCCGCGCTCGAGCGCCCCGACCTGAATCCCGACGTCCGCACGATCAACATGATCCGGCTGGGTGAGGCGTTAACGCGCGACGACGCCGGCGTTGGCGGTCCCCCCGTGCGGGCGCTGGTAGTCTACAACTCCAATCCCGCCGACGTCGCGCCCGACCGCAACGAGGTCCTGCGCGGCCTCGGGCGCGAAGACCTGTTCACCGTCGTGCTGGAGCATTTCCAGACCAACACGGCCGACTGGGCCGACTATGTCCTGCCGGCCACCACGCAGCTCGAGCACTGGGACGTGCACCTGGCGTACGGCCATCACCATGCCACGCTCAACCGACCAGCCATCGCGCCGCTGGGCGACTCCCGGCCCAACACCGAGATCTTTCGCCAACTAGGCCGACGCATGGGGTTGGATGCCTCGCTGTTTGCCGAGGACGACCAGGCACTGGTGCGCCTGGCGCTCCAATCGGGGCATGCGAACATGGGGGGCGTGACCTTCGAGCGGCTCATGGAAGAGGGCTGGGTGCGGCTCAACCTCCCCTCGCCATACGCCCCGTTCGCCACGGGCGGCTTCCCCACCCCAAGCGGCAAGTGCGAGTTCCGCTCGGCGCGACTCGAGGCGATGGGCCTCGATCCGCTCCCCACCTACACCGCACCGTACGAACTGCCCGAAACCGCCCCGAGGCTCGCCGCGCGCTTCCCGCTCTCACTGATCTCGTCGCCGAGACACTATTTCCTCAACTCGACCTTCGTCAACATCGCCTCGCTTCGGAAGGATGCCGAGCCGGAGTGCATGATGCACCCGATCGATGCGGAACGGCGCGGACTGGTGTCGGGAACGCGAGTGGTGGTGCATAACGATCGCGGTCACTTCGCGGCCGCGCTGCGCGTGGAAGACGGCGTGCGCGAGGGCGTGGTCTGGGCGCCGTCGATCTGGTGGGGCAAGCTCTCGCCCGACGGGCAGAACGCCAACGCGACGACCTCCCAGCGGGAAACCGACCTTGGACACGGTCCCGTTTTCTACGACAACCTCGTCGAGGTGTCTGCTGCCGACTGAGCGCATGCGCGACCCTGCGCCGTGGGAGCCGGCGTGTTGCGCGGAGAACTTCCGCCGGTCCGCAGGCGTTGTAGCTTCGTCCCCTCTACACATGGAGCAGCCGTTGTCGTCCCAGGTACTTCCCACGACTCTTGGTGCCCTCAAGGCACACCCGCTCGGTGACCGCGCCCGCGTCCTTCGCTCCGTGAAGGACGAGTTGCGGGAGAACCTGATCGCCAAGCTGCGCGCCGGCGGGCCACTCTTCGAGGGCGTACTGGGCTACGAAGACACGGTCATGCCCCAGATCGTGAACGCCATCCTGGCGCGGCACAACTTCATCCTGCTGGGGCTGCGCGGGCAGGCCAAGTCGCGCATCCTGCGCGCGCTGGTCACCCTGCTCGACGAGCGCATGCCGGTGGTGGCGGGGAGCGAGATCAACGACAACCCGTACGCCCCCATCTCGAAGTTTGCGCGCCTGCGGCTCGAGGAGATGGGGGACGACACCCCGATCGCCTGGGTCGACCGCAGCAGCCGGTACGTCGAGAAGCTGGCAACGCCCGACGTGACGATCGCCGACATCATCGGCGATGTCGACCCGATCAAGGCGGCCCGCGGTGGCCACATCCTGTCCGATGAACTGACGATCGCATACGGGATGCTTCCGCGGGCCAATCGCGGACTCTTCGCCCTGAACGAACTCCCCGACCTCGCCGGAAAGGTGCAGGTCGGGCTGTTCAACATCATGCAGGAGGGTGACGTCCAGATCAAAGGCTATCCGGTGCGCCTGCCACTCGATGTGCTCCTGTGTTTCACTGCCAATCCGGAAGACTACACCGCGCGCGGCAAGATCATCACGCCGCTCAAGGATCGCATCGGGAGCGAGGTGCTGACCCACTATCCTGAGACGGTCGAGCTGGGCATGCAGATCACGGCGCAGGAAGCATGGGTGGCACGCGGAACGCTCCCGCTCCGCATGCCGGACTTCGTCGCCGAGGTGATCGAGCGCGTGGCGTTCGAGGCGCGCACCGACAAGCGCATTGATCGCCGGTCGGGCGTGTCGCAGCGCATGCCGATCTCGGTGATGGAGAGCGTCGTGTCCAACGCCGAGCGGCGCGCGCTCCGGATGGGCAGCGACGAGATCGTGCCGCGCATTTCGGACGTCTACGCGGCGCTTCCGGCGGTGACTGGCAAGATCGAGTTGGAGTATGAGGGCGAGCTGGTGGGCGCGGCGGCCATCGCGCGCGACCTGATCCGACGCGCCTCCGATGCCGTCTTCCGCGACCGGGCCGGGACGGTCAACCTGGATGACATCATCCTCTGGTTCGAGGACGGCGCGGCATTGCAGGTGACGGACGAACTCGACGCCTCGGTCCTGGTGAAGGCGTTCGACGTCGTCCCCGGCCTGACGCAGCTGGTGCACCGCGTCGGACTCGCCGCGCCGGGCGACACTCCGGTGACAGCGGCTGCCTGCGAACTCGTGCTCGAGTCGCTCGTGGCACGGCGCAAGATCTCACGCTCCGATGCCGGTCACTACGGGCGTGCCCCACAGGAACGTCGCGCCCGCGGCGGCCAGCAGGACTTCGGGGGCGGGCTGTCCGCCTGATGCCGTGACCACCATGCGTCGTCGGCACGCCACCGCCTCCACCACCCCGACCGGGCTGGTCGTGCGCGCGGCCGACGCCGCTGACCTGGAGATCGTCGTCGCGCTGCGGCTCCGGCTGCTCGCGGAGGAAGCGCGCAATCCGGCCGTCGCGCTTTCGCTCACCGACCTGCACGAACACGCGCGCCAGCTCAGCGAGCGCCAGCTCGCGTCGCCCACCGACGTCATTTTCCTTGCGACGCAACGCGATGCCGCACTCGGGATGCTGCGCGTCGCCGTCTCCCGTCCGCCGCGCCTGGTGCGACCGCAGCCGTATGGTTTCATGACCTCAGCGTACGTCGTGCCGTCGTACCGCCGTGCCGGGGTGCTGCGCGCCCTCGTGCGCGCGGGCGAGGCGTGGTGCCGCGCGCGCGGACTGGGCGAGGTGCGCCTGCACTGTACCGTGGACAACGCGCCCGGCAATGCATCGTGGGAAGCGCTCGGCTACGGTGTCGCCGAGCTTGTGCGACGCCGGACCCTGACGGAGGAGTAGGCGCCATGCCGGTTGTGACGATTTCGCGCACCTACGGCTCGGGCGGGAGCGAGGTCGCGGCAGGGCTGGCCCGTCGGCTGCAATGGGCGCTGCTCGACAACGCCTTTGTCGAGCGGGTCGCGGTAGGGTTGCACCTGACGCCCGCCCACGTGGAAGCGATCGAGGAGCGGCGCCCCTCGCTTGCCGAGCGGATCGCCGACGCCTTTGCCTACAGTTCGCAGGAAATGCTCTCGGCGCCGCTCGGCGCGCCGCTGCCGCCGACCGAGGATCGCATCCTCGAGGCGACGCACCGTGTGATCGACGAAGCGGTGGCCCGGGGGCCGGTCGTGCTCGTGGGGCGCGGCGCCCAGGCATGGCTCGCGAATCGACAGGACGCCCTGCACTTCCTCTGCGTGTCGACCCCGGAGGCGAGCGTAACCCGGGTGATGGACCGCGAAAGCGTAACGGCAGACGAGGCGGCTCGGCAGGTCGAGGAGACCAACAGGCAACGGCTGGAGTATGTGCGTCGCTGCTGGAATCGCGAGTGGCTCGCCCCGGCGAATTATCACGCGTGCATCAACACGGCGTGGCTCGGGATCGAGGGAGCGGTCACGGTCCTCGAGGCGATCGTGCGCGCACAGTTGCCGCCGCACCTGCACCAGCCGGGTGGGTCGCAGGGTCAATAAGAGTCCTCTCACCAATCGACGATGGCCTCCGGCCGGCGCGGCGCGCCGACGCGACCGGCGACTGTTTGTGAGATGACCTGTAGCGCCTGCGCCGGTTGACAGTGGCGGCCTGACGCGGAGGTTGTCACCTCACATCACTTCACCCGGGAACGGCCATGTCCGAACACGCCTGTGCGCGCCTGTTACGCCCCTTCTTCCGCGTCTCGACGGGCGCCTCGCGCCTGCTCGGCGCCACGGCCATCCTGTGCGTCGTGGCACAGGGAAGCCGAGCGCAGGCGAGCGGGGCTGCGGGAGCAGATCGCGGCGCGCAACGTCGGGCGCTCAGCGCAGCGGGCAGCGTCCGCATCGCCGAGCTGTCGTGGACCGACGCCATCGCTCGGCTCGACACCGCAACCATCGTCGTCATCCCGATCGGCGCCGAGGCCAAGGAGCACGGGCCGCATCTCCCGCTCAACAACGACTGGCTCCTGGCCGAGTACTATGCGCAGCGGATCGGGTCGGCGACGGCGGTCGTGCTGTATCCGACCGTGAACTACCACTTCTACCCGTCGTTCGTCGAGTATCCGGGGTCGACCACACTTCGCCTCGAAACGGCGCGCGACGTGATCATCGACATCGTCCGGACGATCGCTGCGCACGGTCCGCGCCGTTTCTACATCCTCAACACCGGGGTGTCGACCTTGCGGGCCCTCGCGCCTGCCCGCGATTCGCTCACGGCCAGTGGGCTCGTGATGCGCTACACCGACATCCTGCGCGTCGGGCGCGAAGCCGAGGAGTCGATACGGCAGCAGCCGGGGGGGACACACGCCGACGAGATCGAGACGTCGATGATGCTCTACATGCACCCCGACGTGGTGCAGATGGCCAAGGCCACGAACGACTACCATCCGGGGGCCGGCGGCCTCACCCGCGATTCCGTACGGGCGGTGCGAGAGGGCAAGGTCTGGTCGCGCTCCGGGACGTTCGGCGACGCAACCCTGGCCACGCGCGAGAAGGGACGGGTGGTGGTCGAGGCCCAGGTTGTGGGCATGCTGGCCGAGATCGCCGCGCTACGCCGAATTCCGGTTCCCTGACCCGGTCGGGTATTTCCTGATTGCCCGCGGTGCTCCACCGGAAATGTTGTAATACAGCGGATCGTTCCGTCCGCCCGTTTCCGAGGTCCTGCCATGCATCGTGCACCGAGCCGCGTCCGTCGGCTTGCGACACTCGTCCTGTTTACCGGCGCGGCGCTTCCTGTCGCGGCGCTCCCCGTCGCCGCCCAGCCGACCCAACCCAACCCCGTGCAGTTGCGCGCTCGCCGCGATTCGCTCGAAGCCGAGCTGCAGCGCATCGCGGTGGTGGATCGCAAGGTGATGGTCGGTATGCGCGACGGGTTGCGCATGCAGGCCGACATCTACCGTCCGAAGGGCGCCTCAAGCAAGGTGCCGGCGATCTTCGTTCGCACCCCCTACAACTTCAACTGGTGGGATGTCCGGCTCGGTGCCCCATCCGACATGACCTCGCAACTCGAGGCCGTGAAGCGTGGATACGCCTACGTGGTGATGAACGAGCGCGGCCATTTCTTCTCCGAGGGGAACTACGATATCCTCGGTCCACCAACCACAGACGGGTACGACGCGATCCAGTGGATTTCCACGCAGTCGTGGGCCAACGGAAAGGTCGGACTGATCGGGTGCTCATCCACGGCTGAGTGGCAGATGGCGGTCGCATCGCAGTCCCCGCCAGGGCTCGCCACGATCATTCCGCAGGGGTTCGGCGCCGGGGTGGGTCGAGTCGGGCCGTTCTACGAACAGGGCAACTGGTACCGCGGGGGCGCGGTGCAGATGCTGTTCATCGCCTGGCTCTACAGCGAGCAGAATCAGGTGCGCCCGCTCATGCCGTCCAACCTCACGCAGGAGGAGCGGATCCGCTTCTCCAAGTCGTTCGACCTTGCCCAGCAGTTGCCGCCGGTCGACTGGTCGGCCGCCCTTGGCACGCTCCTCCATGGACATCCTGAAGGCGGTAGATGGCCCGCGTGGCATCTTCGCCGACTCGATGCCTGGGGCCTCGACGGGCGGGGCGATGATCAAGCGCACCCCGAACGACTCGGCGTGGTATCGCGGCGGGCTGTTCCACGACGACATGCGCGTCAACGTGCCGGGACTCTGGTTCATGTCGTGGTACGACGTGTCGGTGGGGCCGAACCTCGCGACGTACAACCACGTGCGGAAGACAGCACGCCCCGAGATCGCCAACCAGCAGTACGCCGTCATCGCGCCGACCCTGCATTGCGCCTACAAGCGGGCCACGGAGAACACGATCGTGGGCGAGCGCAGCATGGGCGACGCGCGGCTGGACTACGACGCCCTCACCTACGGCTGGTTCGACGTCTTCCTCAAGGGCGACAAGAGCCAACTGCTCGACACGCTGCCCAAGGTGCGCTACTTCACGATGGGACTCAACAAGTGGCAAACGACTGACAGCTGGCCGCCGAGCGGGGCGGAGACGTTGCGCTACTTCATCTCGAGTGGCGGCAAGGCCAACTCGGCCAATGGCGACGGGGTGCTCACCACGCGCCCGCCACGGCAGGACCTTCCCGATGCGTTCCGCTATGACCCGATGAATCCGGTGCCGTCGTACGGCGGCAACGTCTGCTGCACGGGCAACGCCGTGCAGGGTGGCTCGTTCGACCAGCTCAAGATGGAGCAGCGCGGCGACATCCTGGTTTACACCTCCGAGCCGCTCAAGGAGGGGATGGAGGTCTCAGGGCCGGTCGAGCTGACGCTCTACGTCTCGAGCGACGTGAAGGACACCGACTTCACCCTCAAGCTGCTGGACGTGTATCCCGACGGGCGGGCGTTCAACCTGGACGAGTCGATCCAGCGTGCACGCTATCGCGACGGGTACGACAAGGTCGTGTTCATGGAGAAGGACCAGGTGTACAAGGTCACCGTGGGGCCGCTCACCACCAGCAACTACTTCGAGGCGGGACATCGCATTCGCATCGAGGTCTCGAGCTCCAACTTCCCGCGCTTCGACCGCAACATGAACACGGGCGGCAACAACTTCGACGAGAAGACCGGGGTGGTCGCCAACAACAAGGTGCATCACTCGACCAAGCATCCCACCTCACTCACCCTCACGGTCGTGAAGCGCAAGACGGCCTCCTGACGGCCACCACGTACCAGTTCGCTCGCCCGGCCGGGACATCTCAGTCCCGGCCGGGCGCATGCGTTCGGCGCTACAGCTCCGTGACCTCCGGGTAGCGCCGGAACGCCCACCACCCGTAGAGCAGCATGAGCACCGCGGCGCCGCCGATCGCCGCATCGACGCCGAAGACGCGCGCGACCGCCCCGGCCCCGAATGCCCCGATCACCTGCGGGAGTCCGATCACGATCAGCGAGTAGATCGCCATCAGGCGCCCGCGGAACGCATCGGGGACGATGGACTGCATGAGCGTGTTCGCCAACGCATTGTTGACGATCATCACGCAGCCAACCGCGAGCAGCAGCACGTACGCAAGGCCGGGGACGCGGATGAACGACAGAGCCACCAGCAGGGCCGCGTAGAGGATCGAGGTGTACTTCAGCAACCGGCCGCGAGACCGCGGCGCAAACGCGGCCAGCCCGAGCGCCCCCGCCAGTCCACCGATGCCAACCGCCGAGAGCATCACACCGAATCCGCCGGCCCCGAGGCCCAGCATTTCGCGCGCCATCACCGGCATGAGCGACAAGTAGGGGATGCCGAGGATCGAGAAGACCGTGACCACCTCCACCAACCCCCGTACCCGGCGGTCGCCGAGCACGTAGGCGAGCCCCTCACGAATCCCCTCGAGCGGCGACAGCAGGGCGGGGACCGGGGTGTACGGCGGCAGCGAGATGCGGGACAGGCCGATGAGCACCGTCAGGTAGCTCAGTGCATTCACGCCGAAGCACCAGGCAAGGCCGAACTTGGCAATGATCGCCGCGGCAATCGCGGGGCCGAAGATTCGGGCCAGGTTGAAGCCGGACGAGTTGAGTGCAATGGCGTCGCGCAGGTCATCGCGGCCGACCAGGTCGATCATGAGCGACTGGCGCGCCGGGATCTCGACGCTCGCAATGGCCCCGCCGACGAGGGCCAGCACCAGGAGGGTCGGGATATTGATGTGCCCCGACCAGGTGAGGTACCAGAGCAGCACCGCCTCGAGCAGGAGCAGGGTCTGGGCGATGGTCACGAGGCGCAACTTGTCGCTGCGATCGACCACGACCCCGGCGTAGAGCGAGAACAGGAGGATCGGTAGCGAGCCAATGGACGCAACGAGTCCGACGATGAAGGCGCTATCGGACAGCTCCAGCGCCAGCCATCCGAGCGCCATCGACTGCATCCACGTCCCGATCAGGGAGAGCGTCTGCCCCACCCAGAAGCGACGGAAATTCGCGTGGGTGAGCAGGACCCGGAACGGGTTGAGCGATCGACGATGGGGGGACACGTCCGTAAACTACGAGATCTGCACGCGCGGAGGGATCGCCCGACACGCCGCGTGTGTTATATGCTACAGGCCATGTCATGCCTGCTCGCTGGCCCCGCGGCCCTTGCGTCGACCGCGGGGCCCTCTACGCGGCGTGAGAGGGCCCAAGCGAGGGCGCCGTTCAGCTGACGGTGCCGCCCCAGCCTGCACGAGGTGGTCATGCGGTTCCACACGTACACCAAGTTCTCCCCCGAGGCCGCCGACGCGGTCGATCTCGAGTCGCTCCTGGAGCAGCTGTCGGACTTCCTGCTCCAGTCCGGCTTCGCGGGAGGCCAGCACTACCACCCGTACTGGGGTGAGACGGGGGAGGACGGCGATCGATCGCTCGACGCCCTGAAGCAGGCAGTCCTCCAGGCACTCATCGACAGCGGGCAGTTCACCCCCGAAATGCTGCAGGCGCTGCGCGGCGAGGACGATGAGGAGGCGCAGGCATCGTTGGCCAAGCTGCTGGACGACATCGTGAAGCGGCTGATGGAGCAGGGCTACCTCAATCTCGAGGCCCCGCCCGAAGTCCCGGATTCGCACTCGGCCGTCGAGGGGCCGGGCGGGCTCGCGCGGGCCGCGTCGCGCGACGTCAACTTCCACCTCACCGACAAGGGGATCGACTTCCTGGGCTACAAGTCGCTGCGCAATATCCTCGGGTCGTTAGGCAAGTCGTCGTTCGGCAGCCACGACACGCCCTTCCTGGCCACCGGGATCGAGGCCGACGCCGCCAGCAAGCCGTATGAGTTCGGCGATACCCTCAACCTCGACGTCAACGAGACGCTGAAGAACGCCCTCGCGCGCACCGGGTCGCTCGACTCGCCGCTGGACATCGACTACCCCGACCTGATGGTGCGCCAGGCCGAGTACCGTTCGTCGTGCGCCACGGTCATCATGCTCGACTGCAGCCACAGCATGATTCTCTACGGCGAGGATCGCTTCACCCCCGCCAAGAAGGTGGCGCTCGCGCTGACGCACCTGATCCGCACCCAGTTCCCCGGCGACACGATTCGCGTGGTGCTCTTCCACGACTCGGCCGAGGAGATCCCGATCGCCACGCTCGCGCAGGCGCAGGTCGGTCCCTACCACACGAACACCGCCGAAGGGCTCAAGCTCGCGCGCCGGATCCTGATGGCGCAGAAGAAGGACATGCGGCAGATCGTCATGATCACCGATGGAAAGCCAAGCGCGCTCACCATGCCCAACGGCGCCATCTACAAGAACTCGATGGGGCTCGACGCGTACGTGATCCAGGAGACGATTCGCGAGGTGGCCGACTGCCGTCGCGCGGGCATCTCGATCAACACCTTCATGCTCGCCCGCGACCGCGCGCTCGTGGAGTTCGTCAAGCACGTGTCGTCGATCTGTCGCGGCAAGGCGTACTTCACCAACACCATGACGCTCGGCCAGTACATCCTGATGGACTTCCTGCGCAAGAAGACCCGCAAGGTCTCGTGACAGCACCCCCCCTCCCCCTTGCGCCGAGCATCGGGCCGGCATAAACTCGGCTTCACAACCGAAGCACGTGGCGATTTAGGGCAACTTGCGGCCACGCTAAACAACTCGCTAAAAGCCACTCGTCCGGGGGCTTTGCCGTTGGGCGTTTTTTTATTGCCCGGCAGCGAACCCCCGCGAGTGGGGGAGACTCGTACCCATGGCACCACCCGTCCTCCGCGTCGGGCTGATCGGCAACGGCACTGTCGGCGCCGCGTTCGCCTCCGCGCTCAGCGCCAATCATGAGCGCGTGACCCAGCGCATCGGCCGACCCCTTCGACTCACCCAGGTCGTCGTGCGCGACCCGGACCGGCATCGCCGCGCACTCCCGTCCATTCGCGTGCACGACGACCCCGAGGGACTGGCAAACGACCCGTCCATCGACGTGATCGTCGAGGCAAGCGGTGCCCCCGACGCGGCACGGTGGCTGCGACGTGCCATGGAGCGCGGGGCGGCGGCGGTGTCGGCGAACAAACTGGCCATAGCGACTGACCCACTCCTGCTGGCGGCGATCGCCAGGCGGCACCCGCTCTTCCACTGCGAGGCTGCGGTCGCGGCGGCCCTCCCGATCGTCCGGGCCCTGCGCGACTCGCTCGACGGCGAAGAGATCCTCGCCCTGCGCGGCGTCCTGAACGGCACGACCACCTTCATGCTCACCGAGATCGAGGCCGGCGCCGGCTTCGATCAGGCGCTCAACGCCGCGCGCCGTCACGGGTACGCCGAAGCCGACGCATCTGCCGACCTGACCGGGCGCGACGCGGCCGCCAAGTTGGCGATCCTCGCCACGCTGGCCTGGCGCGCACCCGTCACGCTCAGCGACGTCCCGACGCGCGGCATCGACCCCGACGTCATCCACCTTGTGCAGACCGCCCGGGCCCTCGGGCAACGCGTACGCCTGGTCGCCGAGGCGACCAGGTCCACAGGATTGCAGCTGCGCGTCGAGCCGCAGGTCCTCGCCTCGAACGACGCCCTGGCGCGGGCCGAGGGCGTGGTCAACGTGGTGGAGGTGCAGAGCGCATTGGCTGGCTCGCTCACGTGGTATGGCGCGGGAGCGGGCGGTACGCGGACGGCATCGGCCTTGTTAGGCGACCTGTTGGCCGCGGCGCGAGCGCTGGCCGGGTCGCGGGCCGACAGGATCGCCGCATGACCGCCACCACCATCACGGCCGCCGCCTCGACGCGCCCGTCGGCTCCGGTGCCACTCGCACCGCTGCCGCTGGCCTGCGACGCGTGCGGGCGGACAGCCGGCGCGACACCGCAAGCGATCTGCCCCGACTGTCTCGGTCCGCTGGAACCCGTGTACGATCCAAACCGCCGCCTGCCGTCGCGAGAAGAGATTGCCAGGCGGCCGCGGTCCCTGTGGCGCTACCACGAATGGCTCCCCTTCCAGGGCGAGCCCGTGCATGCCCTCGACGTGGGATGGACGCCACTCGTGGAGTCCCCCGCCCTCGCCGCGCAGCTGGGGGTCGCTCGCCTCTGGCTCAAGCTCGACGCCCACTCGTTCCCGACGCTGTCGTTCAAGGACCGCGTGGTCACGACCGCCATCAACGCAGCCGAGGCGTTCGGCCTCGACGTGATCGGCTGCGCATCGACGGGCAACCTCGCCAATGCCGTCGCCGCCGCCGCAGCTCGCGCCGGCAAGCCGGCGTGGATCTTCG
The DNA here is from genome assembly GCA_016704465.1 of Gemmatimonadota bacterium. Classification (GTDB taxonomy): domain Bacteria; phylum Gemmatimonadota; class Gemmatimonadetes; order Gemmatimonadales; family Gemmatimonadaceae; genus SCN-70-22. The sequence goes on from JADJAD010000004.1 coordinate 346,117, forward strand.
TGCCGCATGATCTGGAGCTCGGCAAGCTCGTCGCCACCGCGGTCTTCGCCCCGACGCTCGTGCGGGTGCGCGGCACGTACGACGACGTGAATCGACTGTGCGCGCAGGTCGCGGATCGCTTCGGCTGGGGCATGGTCAACGTGAACCTGCGCGCGTACTACGGCGAGGGGAGCAAGACGATGGCCTTCGAGATCGCCGAACAGCTGGGGTGGCGCCTCCCCACCGCGGTCGTCACGCCGATGGCCGGCGGTTCGCTGGTCACCAAACTACGAAAGGGATTCTCCGAGGCGCGGGACGCCGGACTGGTGAGCGGCGACCTGCCGCGGCAGTACGGCGCCCAAGCGGACGGCTGCGCCCCGATCGTGCGGCTCGCCGAGCGCGGCGATGAGATCCTCGTTCCGGAGATACCGCAGACCATCGCCCGCTCGCTGGCGATCGGCAATCCCGCCGATGGCCTGTCGGCAAGTCGCATACTCCGGAACAGCGGAGGCGCTGGCCAGCGCGTGTCGGACACCGAGCTGGTCGCCGCCATTCGCCTGTTGGCCCGCACGACCGGCCTCTTCGCCGAGACCGCTGGCGGCGTCACGATGGCGGCGACCCTGCGCCTTGCCGCCGCCGGCCACTTCCGCCCCTCCGACGAGGTCGTCGTCTGTCTCACCGGCCACGGCCTCAAGACCATCGAGCCCGTCCAGGACACGCTGCTCGACACCCCGACAATAGAGCCGCGCATCCGCGAAGTCGCCGCCCTCGTCGCCAACCGCACCGCCTGACCCACTCCCGTCCCCCGTCCCCCGTCCCAAGACCATGCCCACCTTTTCTCTCCCCTCCGTCCTCGCCGCCCACATCGGCGGCATCCGCTCCGTCGCCACGACCGGCACCACAGTCGACGGCGCCATCGACGCGCTCGTGGACCAGTACCCGCAGCTCGCGCCGCGGCTGCGCGATGCGGCCGGTGCCCCCTACCCCTTCGTGACGTTCTACCTTAACGATGAAGATGTGCGACTCGTGGGTGGCTTCGCCGCCGCCGTTTCCGATGGCGACGAGGTCACCATCGTCCCGGCCGTCGCTGGAGGCTGATCCATGTCCACGACCATCGACTCGACCCAAACCACCCCGTCCGTCACGCTCCCCGAGCTCACGCGAGACGAGATGGTGCGCTACTCGCGACACCTGCTCCTCCCCGAAGTCGGCGTGGAAGGACAGCGACGGCTCAAGGCCGCCCGTGTGCTGCTGGTCGGGGCCGGAGGACTCGGCTCTCCGGCGGCTCTGTACCTGGCCGCGGCCGGAGTCGGGACGCTGGGCATCGTCGACTTCGATGTCGTCGACCTCTCCAACCTGCATCGCCAACTGCTGCACGGCACAAGCGACGTCGGACGCAGCAAGCTCGCCTCGGCGATCGACCGGCTGCGCGACGTAAACCCGCACGTGGTCGTGGAGCCGCACGAAATCCGGCTGACGTCGGAGAACGCCCTCGCACTGATTGCGCGCTACGACCTCGTGGTGGACGGGACGGACAACTTCCAGACGCGCTATCTCGTCAACGACGCGTGTGTGTTGACCGGACGTCCGAACGTCTACGGATCGATCTTCCGATTCGACGGACAGGTCTCGGTCTTCTGCACCGCCGACGGTCCGTGCTATCGGTGCCTCTATCGCGAGCCGCCGCCGCCCGGGATGGTGCCGAGCTGCGCGGAAGGTGGGGTGCTCGGCATCCTTCCGGGCCTCGTGGGAACGCTGCAGGCCACCGAGGCGATCAAGCTGATTCTTGGTATCGGCGAGCCCTTGGTCGGCCGTTTTGCGCTGATCGACGCGTTGGGGGCCCGACAGCGCACCGTGGCGATCGGACGCGATCCGACTTGTCCCGCATGCGGCACGCGCGAGCTGCAGTCGCTGATTGATTACGACGCATTCTGCGGTGTTCCAGCCGGGCCCGAGGCCGAGGCGGCCGTCCCCGAGATCACGCCGGTGGAGCTGGCCGAGTGGATCGCGCGAGGCGACGACTTCGACCTGGTCGACGTGCGGGAGCCGCACGAGTCCGCGATCGCCCGCCTTCCGGGCGCACGACTCGTTCCGCTCGGCGGATTTGCCGACGCCATCCCCACGCTCGACCGCGCACGCGACATCGTCGTCCACTGTCGCAGCGGTGCGCGCAGCGCCCGGGCGGTTCGCCAGCTGCAATTGGCCGGGTTCACCCGTGCCTGGAACCTGGCCGGCGGAATCCTGCGCTGGTCCGACGACGTCGATGCAAGTGTCGCCAAGTACTGAGCGACGCGGCGGTGGACCGCGCCGTACCGCTCGGGCACGCGCACGGCGTGAGGCTGGAGGGCGGGCGCGAGGGGCCACAGGAGCGCCCGGTGTGCAGATGAATTGCAGGCGCGAGGGGTAACAGCGCGCACCTCCCCGTTCGCCCTCGTGCCACTCGTGCCACTCGTGCCACTCGGTGTGTCGCGCCCATCGGCGTGGCCGGCGCTCGCGGGGCGGAGTACCTTGGGGCACGATGCCGAGCCTCGTCCGCTTCGCGCGCCGACTCGCGCGCCGTTTCTCCCCATCTGGCCCCCGGCGTCTGACCAGCGTTTCGTCTAGCCGATGAAGGGAGCGGCGAAGCCCGCCAAAGCGGCGAAGCTCGCCAAGGCGGCGAAGCCCGCTGGAGCGTCACCGCGCTCCCGCCGCGCCACACGTCGGATGGTACGACTTCCGGAGCCCGACGTGGCGCGTGACTTCTCGCGACGGCTCCGTCGGTGGTTCCGCCAGCACGGGCGCGACCTGCCATGGCGCCGTACGCGCGATCCGTACCATGTCCTCGTCTCCGAGCTCATGCTGCAGCAGACGCAGGTATCTCGGGTCATCGACTACTATCATCGGTTCCTCGCCCGTTTCCCTTCCCTCACTCGGCTGGCCGAGTCGCCGGAGGGTCACGTGCTCGAAGCCTGGTCCGGGCTCGGCTACTACGCCCGGGCCCGTAACCTGCACGCGCTGGCGCGCACGGTCACGCGTGACGGAGGCAGCGCCCTGCCGGCTGACCCGGTTGCCCTGCGAGCGCTGCCTGGGGTCGGAGCCTACACTGCGGGAGCAGTTGCGTCGTTCGCCTTCGAGTCCCGGGCGGAGTTGGTCGACACCAACGTGGCGCGCGTCCTCGCGCGCGTCTTCGCCCCGCGCCTTGCCCCCAAGCGACCGCGCGACCTTTCGCAGCTGTGGCGCATCGCCGAGGCGGTGCTGCCGCCGCGCGGCAGCACCGCGTGGACGCACAACCAGGCGCTGATGGAGTTGGGCGCGCTGGTGTGCACGGCGCGCATCCGCCACTGTACGCGCTGCCCGGTCCGCCGGCTGTGCCGCACCCGAATCGCGGAGCTCGCGTCCATGGACGTCACGCGCTGAGACAACGCGAGAGGGGAGGCGAATGAATCGCCTCCCCTCTGCGCCGCGCACCGCGTGCTGCTGTGACGCGCGAGCGCGTCCTAGAACTTGACCAGCTTCTTCCGATAGTCGAGCGCAGGTGTGAACGGCCGCTCGTCGTACCCGGTGTAGATCTGCCTGGGACGAGCGATCTTCTGCTCCTTGTCCAGCAGCATCTCCTCCCACTGCGACAGCCAGCCGGCCACGCGCGGGATTGCGAAGAGCACGGTGAAGTAATCCGTGGGGAACTTCATGGCCCGGTAGATCAAGCCGGTATAAAAGTCGACGTTGGGGTACAGCTTGCGCGAGATGAAGTAGTCGTCGGACAGGGCGATGCGCTCGAGCTCCATGGCGATCTCGAGATCCTTGTCCATGCCGACCGACGCGAAGACCTCGTCGGCGAGCTTCTTCACGATCTTGGCGCGCGGATCGTAGCTCTTGTAGACGCGGTGGCCGAACCCCATGAGCCGTCCCTTGCCCTGCTTCACGCTTTCCACGAAGGCGGGGACGTTCTTCATGTCACCGATTTCGCTGATCATGCGCAGCACCTGCTCGTTGGCTCCGCCATGCAGCGGGCCATACAGCGCCGAGATCCCGGCGGCGACGGCGCTGAACGGATCCACATGCGACGATCCGACCGCGCGCACCGCATTGGTGGAGCAGTTCTGCTCGTGATCGGCGTGCAGGATGAAGAGGATCTCGATCGCCTTGGTGAAGACCGGATTCGCCTCGTACTTGGACTCCGACATCCGCGCGATCATCGACAGGAAGTTCTCGCTGTACGAGAGATCGTTGTCGGGATAGATGCACGGCAGCCCCTTCACGTGCCGGTACGCGTAGGCCGCGATGGTCGGGACCTTGGCGAGCAGGCGAATGATCGAGATGTCGCGCTGCCGCTTGTCGAAGATGTCCTTCGCCTCTGGATAGAACGACGACAGCGCGGCGACCCCCGCGACCATCATCGACATCGGGTGCGCGTCGTACCGGAATCCCTCGAGAAACCGCTTGATGTTCTCGTGGACGTAGGTGTGGAAGGTGATGTCATGCACCCACCGGTCATACTCCTTCTGGTCCGGCAGTTCACCGTTGCGCAACAGGTAGGCGACCTCGAGAAAGCTCGCCTTACCCGCCAGCTGCTCGATGGGATACCCGCGGTACCGGAGGATCCCGGCGTCCCCGTCGATGTACGTGATTGCGCTTCGGCAGGACGCGGTGTTCATGAAGGCCGGATCGTACCCCATCAACCCGAAGTCGCTCTCGTTGACCCGGATCTGCCTGAGGTCACTCGTGCGGATGGTCCCGTCCGCGATCGGAACCGTATAGGTTGTCCCGGTCCGCGAGTCGCGGATCTCGAGGGAGTCGGTGGTGGCTTGTGGCGTTTGAGACGTCGCCGTCGTGCTCATGTCCCGGTCTCTCCGCTGATGTCGCTGCGAGGGAATCGATCGTCCGCGCAAGGTACTCAACTGCATCGTGGCTCGACATTGTCGACCATCGACTCCCGTGTTCGACGCCCCCTCCTCCCCCCAGTCGCGGTGACCCGCGGAGACGCCCATCGCCCCCCAGGCCGCTGAACTGACCCGTCTCGCCCTGATCGTCGTTGCGGCCGCCGCCGGCGGAGCGGTGAACTCGATCGCCGGCGGTGGCACCCTGCTCACCTTCCCGGCGCTGCTCGGCTTGGGAATCCCGGCGTTGACTGCCAACGCCACGAGTACCGTCGCCCTGTGGCCCGGGGCAGCCGGCAGCATGCTCGGCTACCCCGGCGAACTGCGGGGCGCGCGCGCGTGGGCCCTGCGATTCGCCATGCCATCGCTCGCCGGTGGGCTGTTGGGCGCACTGCTGCTGCTGGTCACCCCGGCCGACCGGTTCGACGCTCTCGTCCCGTGGCTCGTGGTCGGTGCGACCACGCTCTTTCTGGTCCAGCGTCCGGCGATGCAATGGGTACGCGCCCATCGGCCGCACCCGCCGAGCGAGGGCGCCGAGGATGGCCCCCCTGACCCGGCCCGACGCCCCCCGCCAGCGAACGCGATCGCCTACCAGTTCCTCGTCGCGGTGTACGGCGGCTATTTCGGCGCCGGCATCGGGATCCTCATGCTCGCTGCGCTCGGCTTCATGGGATTCACCAACATTCACCGGATGAACGGCCTGAAGAACTGGGGGGGACTCTGCATCAACTTCATGGCGGCCGTGACGTTCGCGTTCAGTGGATTGGTGGACTGGCCGGTCGCCCTTGCCATGGCGATCGGGGCGGCCGTCGGCGGGTACGGTGGTTCCCGGCTGGCGCAGCGCGTCCGGCAGGAGCGGGTGCGGCAAGCCATCATCCTGATCGGGTTCGGCAGTGGTATCTGGCTCTTCTTCGGTCGCGGCGGGTGACCGGCATCACGGGCGGGCGGTGCGTCACCGCCTGCCGCGCGACCGTCTCAAATCGAGACTGTGGATGTCGCACCAATGAGCCGATACTGATGCACAGGACCCGTCGTGTTCCGCGAATACCGCGCGAGCACGGGTGATCCCGTCTTGCAGCTGCGCCGCCTACCCATCGCGATAGACCCGGCATATGAGCGTGTTGTCCTTCTTCGGCGGCAAGTCCGCCAAAAACGGGAACGGAGCCGCCCCGGCGCCCGCTCCGGCGCCTGCCATGGATCCCGAGGAGAAGGAATCCATTTCCCGTGAAATGGGCATCGTGCTCGACGCGCTCGGCACGCTCCTTCAGTACTACGGGCAGCACGCCTTCGACACCGATCGACGCAGCGGCGACGAGACGCGCCGGCTCGTCCACGGCTGGATGCTGCACGCCACCATGGGCGCCCCACGCCCGGGGTCGCCCGACGACCGCCCGTCGGCGGGCATCTTCTATCGCGACTGGAAGGCGTTGGCGAACTTTCTCGGAGAGAGTCGGCGGGACGAGAGCAAGTACGTCGTGCGCGCCCTCGACGACATGCGCTCCGTCGTCTGGTCATTTGTCGCCGCCATCCACCAGGTCGTGGTGGAGGAGCAAGAGGAAACGCGCGTCACCGGCGATCACCTGGGCCGGATGCGGGCCGCCGTCGAGAGCAACTCGACCGACCTGATCAAGCGCGAGGCGCTGAACGTCGTGGGGGTCATGGAGCAGCTCATGGCGCACCGGAAGGAGCGCCAGCAGGAGCAGTTCGCCGTCCTCGCCGACAAGTTGAAGAACTTGGGGCGCGAACTGGAGGACGCCCGCCGCGAGAGCGCGCTGGACCCGCTGACCACGCTCGCCAACCGCAAGGCGTTCGACGAGTACATCACGCGCAGCATCGAGCTGCACTCCCTGCTTGGCCAGCCGGCCTCACTGATGATGATCGACGTGGACAACTTCAAGTCGATCAACGATACGTATGGCCACACGGCGGGCGACACAGCACTGCGCGAGATCTCGAATGTCCTGGCCAAGACGTTCCTGCGTCGCGTGGACTTCGTGTGCCGCTACGGCGGTGACGAATTCGCCGTCATCCTGCAGGAGACCAAGGTCGGCAACGCGCAGCTCCTGGCCGAGCGGCTGCGCCGACAGGTGCAAGACCTCCGGCCCATCGACACGCTGCCGGTGGAGGCCGCCACGACCACGACCGAGGACGGCGAGGAGACGCCACCGCCGCAGGTAACGCTGTCGATCGGGGTGGCGGAACTCACGGTCGGCGACAACGCCACCGCGTGGATCAAGCGCGCCGATGCGGCGTTGTACCAGTCGAAGCGCGCTGGTCGCGACACGGTGTCTGCCGCGTCGGACGACAGTCTCGAACCCGAAATCTCGGCGCTCTGATCGGCGCAGGCGCCCCGCGATGACCGGCGCGGCCGCGGGCAGGCCCGCGGGCTAGCCCGCGCGCGGGCCAGCGCCGCCCAGCCGCGTGACGATCGCCCATTCCGCGGGGGTGACCGGAGTAATCGACAGTCGGCTCCCGCGCTGGAGCAACTCCATCGACTCGAGCCCCGGCGTGTCGCGCATCTCCCCGAGTGAGACGGCACGCAGGGCACGTACCGCCTGCACGTCGACCATCATCCAGGTTGGAGCGGCGGGATCGCTCTTCGGATCGAAGTGATCATCGGACGCGTCGAAGGCGGAATGGTCGGCATACGCCTCGCGGGCCACGCGAGCGATCCCCGCCACTGCCGGCGGTTCCGCGTTGGAGTGATAGATCAGGACGAGGTCCCCCACGCGCATGTGGTCACGCATGAAGTTTCGCGCCTGGAAATTTCGTACGCCGTCCCAGCACGTCGTGCGATCCGTGGCCCGGACAAGGTCGTCGAAGGAGAACGACTCGGGTTCCGTCTTGAGCAGCCAGTGCCGCACGCCGGAGCCAGTGCGCGGAAGTGCGTAGCGGTGGAACCGCGGGGCGAGCGGGGCCGGGATCGGTGCCCCGCCCCGCTTCGACCCAGCGGTGCGTCCGCCAGACTGTCCCTGCTTTCGTGCTGCCATCATCCCTCCGTCTTGGCGCGTCCACTGGCCGACGCAACCTGCGCCCTCCATCGTCGAGAATCGACGACAGAGAGCGCAGGATTCTCCCGCATCTCGCCGCTAGACGGCAATCCCCGACCGCGACGCCTTGATCATCTGCTCGGCGAACAGGTCCACCTCGTCGAGCGTGGTGTAGACGCTCGGTGTCACCCGCAACCCGTGGAACTCCGGATGCATGATCGCCACCGTCATGATCTTGTGCTTGCCCCACAGCCACTGTTGCAGCTTGGGGGTGTCGATCCCCTCGATGTTCACCAGCGCGATCGCGCACGACTGGCGGTCGTCGAGCGGCGTCAGCACGTTGAAGCGCGGATCCTCGGCAACGAGTCGTTTGGCCCACCGATCGCGCAGGTAGCGGAGTCGCGCCGCCTTGCGTTCCAGCCCGATCCCGCGGTTGAACGCCACGGCCAACGAGATCGCATTGTGGTTCGCGGCAGGGTGCGTGCCGATCTCCTCGTACTTGCGGATGTTGCTGTCCTGCGCCGCGGCCGCGCCCATCATCGGCCAGAGCGACTTGATCTTGTCGCGCCGGACATAGAGGAAGCCGGTGCCGATCGGCGCGTGCAGCCACTTGTGGAGCGACGTGCCGTAGTAGTCCACGTCCAGTTCGTCGCGCGTGAACGGGAAGTGCGCGAAGGCGTGCGCGCCGTCCACGAACACCTCGATCCCCTGCTCCCGCGCCAGCTGCACGATGCGGCGCACGGGGAGGATCTGCCCCGTGAGGTTGGTGATGTGCGTGACCTCGATGACGCGCGTGCGTGGCGTGATCGCCGCGCGGAACTGCTCCACGATGTAGTCGTCCGACGGGGGCGGGACCTTGAAGGAGATCTGCTTCAGCACGATCCCCTCGCGGCGCACACGCTGCTCCCACGTGGTGATCATCCGACCGTAGTTCTGGTTGGTGACGATCACTTCGTCGCCACGCTTGAGGTCGAGTCCCAGGATCATGGTCTCGTTCGCCTCTGACGCGTTGCGGACGATGGCCATCTCCTCGGGGTCGCAGCCGAACATGCGCGCCAGGTCGCGACGCACGGACTCGACGCGCGGTTCGAGCACCTGCCACATGTGATCCACCGGGATCTGATTCGAGAACTTCAGGTCGCGGATCATCATGTCGAGCACGTGCGTCGGCGCGGGACTCACACCGCCGTTGTTCAAGTTCACCAGCGTGCGATCGTCGTCGAACGCCATCTGGATCTGCGACCAGTACGCCTCGTCTTCTGCCGCCGCCAGCGGCGCCTTGTCCCGCACCAGATCCTCGGCGCGGAACAGGGTGGCAAACGCCGATCCCCTCAGGGCGGGCAGCGCGACCCCCGCGCGCATCATGGAAGACATGAACGTTCGGCGATCCGTCATGCGTGCCTCGCGGCGAAAGGAGTGTGGAAACCCGATCGTGCAAGTTGCCGCCGAAGCGCGATCTCGTCCAGAGCACCCGTTCGGTTGGGGTCCGCGGAGCGCGGAGCGGACGCTACACGCGGGAGGGTTGCGGCAGGTCCAGTACGAAGTGGAATCGCGTCCCCTTCTCCAGTTCGGTCTCCACCCCGAGCTCGGCGCCCATGGCGCCGACCAGGGTCTGGCAGATCGAGAGGCCGAGGCCTGCGCTCGAGAAGGCATAGTCGCCGGGCGCGTGCCGCTGGCGGAACGCCTCGAACAGGTTGGCCATGACGTGCGACGGGATTCCGCGTCCGGTGTCGCGCACGGAGAACTCCACGCGCGTGCGGTCCAGTTCGCGGCACGACACCTCGACCGAGCCGGTGTTGGTGAACTTGATGGCGTTGGTCGCCAGGTTCAGCAGCACACGGTTCAGCGCAGCGGGATGTCCGACGCGCGCGTCGGCCGTGGGCCCGGTGCAGCGCATGGTCAGGCGCTTTTCCTCGGCCATCGGACGCAGGATATCGAGCAGCGACTGCAGCACGTCCGAGACAGAGAACGCCATCGGCTGCTGATCCATGAGTGTGGTGCCGCCGCGAGCCAACTCGATGACATCACCGGCCAGTGTGCTCAGCCCGAACGCTGCGCTGTAGATCAGCCCGAGTTGTCGCTGCTGAATCGGCGCCACTTCCCCTCCCGCGCCCGCACGCAGTCGTTCGGCGAGAATCAGGATCGACCCGAGCGGCGAGCGCATGTCGTGCGCCATCTCGACGACGAGTTGCTGCGCATCGCTCCCGGTCAACCGCGAGGCGAATCGATGTGCGGCGTCGAGGTCGAGGGCATCCTGCACCCGCTCGAATCCGCGCAGCACGTCGACGACATCGGGCGACTCGGCACGCACATCCGGGGCTTCGCACTGATCGAGAAAGGCGCGGCGCAGCCGTTCCAGCAGTCGGCGAGCCGGGACAAAGGCGGGGAGGCGCGCCATCTCGGCACGCCCACCGGACGTGGCGCGGCAGATCCCGTCGGTCATGGCGCCCAGCGCGGCGCGCACATCAGTCGCCGACGGCGAACCCTGCTCCGTCGCGTCCCACGTGGCGGCGACATCGGCGGCGGCGGCGGTCAGGGCGCGCCAGGTCGCCGACCCGGCGGCGGGTACCTGCACTGCCGACCGACGCGACGAGCCCTCGCCGCCTGGTCCGGCGCCGGTCGTCCGAGAGGTGTCGCGTCCCGCCGCGTGGATATTCACCGACTTGCGTACGAGGGTGGCCCGCTGTGTCATTCGTCGTTCGAGGCGTTCACTTCATCGCGTCGGAACCCGTGCTTCTCCATGAGCCGGTACAGCGTCGTGCGGTCGATGTTGGCCAGCCGAGCCGCCTTGGACATGTTCGATCCCGCACGGCCGATCAGCTGCTGCAGGTACTCCTGCTCGAAGTGCGCGATGAGCTTGTCCTTCGCCACGTGGAAGGGTTCGTTCATCACGTTCGGCAGGAAGCCCCCCTGCACGGGCTCCGTCCCGATGTCATCGTAGATCGGCACATCCTCCGGGAGCACGACGTGCCCCGGTTCCGTCAGCACGGCCAGCTGCTCGATCACGTTCTGCAGTTCGCGAACGTTACCGCGCCACGGACGCGAACGCAGGAACTCGATCGACGATTCGGACAGGCGAGGCTGCGCCTCTCCGGTCCCGCGGTGGCGTTCCCAATAGTGCGTCAGGAAGTGATTCGCGAGGAGCGCGACGTCCTCCGGTCGTTTGCGCAGCGGCGGCAGGTGAATCGGCACCACGCGCAGGCGGTAGAGCAGGTCTTCGCGAAGCGTGCCCTTCGTGACGCATTCCTGCGGCACTCGGTTGGTGGCCGACAGAAAGCGAACGTCGACGACCGCATCTTCTTTTTCGCTGCCCACGCGCCGCACCACGCCATCCTGAATGACGCGCAGGAGCTTGGCCTGGAGCGGGAGCGACATTTCAGTCAATTCATCCAGGAACAGTGTGCCACCATTCGCGATTTCCAGCAATCCGGGTTTGTCGCGATCTGCACCCGTGAACGCCCCCTTTCGATGCCCGAACAACTCGGACTCGAGGAGCCCTTCGGGGAGCGCCGCGCAGTTGATCGGGACGACCGCCCTGGAGGCGCGGCGGCTATGGGCATGGATGAACTGTGCGATGACTTCCTTGCCGGTGCCGCTTTCGCCGGTGATCATGACCGACGCATCGGTGCTGGCTACGCGTCGCGCCAGGTCGACCGCCTTGCGAAAGGCCGGAGAGACGCCCAGTAGCGTGATCTTGTCGGAATTGCCGCTCGTCTTGGACAGCTGGACGCGCAGGTCGCGGGTTTCGCGAGCCACCATGACCGCGTGCGACGCCCGGCCCACGAGCACCTGCAGGTGCGTCGCCGAGAACGGTTTGGGGAGGTAGTCCCACGCGCCGGCGCGAAGTGCCTCGATGCTTGTGGTCACGCTCGGGTTGCCGGTCATGACCACCACGATCGTGTCCTTGCTGGACTCGAGCGTCGCCTTGAGGATCTCCATGCCCGATACCGGCGTCATATAGAGGTCCACGAGCACGATGTCGAATCGACGCCGCTTCACCAGGTCGATCGCCTCGTCGCCACGCCCCAGGGTCGTCACGTTGAACCCGTCCATCTGGAGCACGCTGGCGCACCCCTCGCGAAGCGTTCGATCGTCGTCGACGATGAGCAGGCTCAGGTTTGCCTTGACTTCGGGAGAAATAGAGAGCGGATCGCGCGACTCTCCTTCGGACGCGGCGGTGTCGTGCTCGGCGTCTCGAACCGCAGAACCTGTGGCCATCGTAGCAATTCCTTCCGGCTCAAGTGCGAGAAATCATGATGGACGCGTTCAGAAGCAGCGGACTGCCGTGCTTCGCCGTTCTCCATCGGTGCGTGACCTGTAGTAGCGGCACCGCAGCGCAGTTGCTGCACTATCCCGTGGCATTAAATACGACCCAGAAGTGCAGAGGTCAAGCTACACCGGCGCGCAGCGACAACACTGAAGTTCACTGAAACGGCTCACATGTGTCGCATTACCTCGACAATGTGCCGACTCCCCGCTTCGACTTGTGTCGCGCATCACCAATTGCGCGCAATTTTGCCGGTTTACATCGATCTACCTTCATTTACGCCCGCTGGGCCCTGTTTTGCATTCTCGGACCTCAGGCCGCCGACACTGGTATCTGTCGGGCGCGGTGTGCGCCCTTTTTGCGGTATAATCGTCTGAACTCTGCCGCAGCCAAACGAAGAACCCGCCCACATGTCCGCCAATCTGGTCCCATCCTCCCCGAACAACGCCGCCGCCGCACGCGCGGACGGCTACTCACCGATGGCCCAGTGGGGCGGCGCACCGTCGTCGCCACCACCGTCTTCGGGTGGGGGCATGGGCGAACAAGTCGCTCGGACACTCGCGGCGCTCAAGCGATACAAGTGGCTGGTCATTGCCGTGATCGCGGTGGGGAGCACGGCGGGATTCATCCTCACGCGCTTCGTCTCGCCGAAGTACGACGTCTCGGCCTCCATCTGGATTGCCGCGACCTCGGGAAAAGCGGGGACCATCGGTCCCGTCTCCGCACCTGGCCTCGTCAACAGCGACGTGGCATGGATGGAGCTCGCGCGGTCCTTCTCCGTCCTCGACAAGGTCGTGGGGAAGCTGGCGCTCTATGTCTATCCCGACATCCCGAGTGACACCGTCATCGTACGCGACCTCTTCCCGTCCGATTCGCTCCAACCCGGCCTCTACCGGGTCGACCTGACCGGTGACAGCTACACACTCATTCGCCCCGCGCAGCAGCGCGGCGAGCAGGATGTGGTCATCGAGAAGGGGACGGTCGGTGATTCCATCGGCCGTTCCGTCGGCTTCCAGTGGCAGCCCTCGGCGCAGGCGCTCGCCGGCCGCAAGGCCGTCGGCTTCTACGTGGTCACGCCGCGCGAGGCAGCCTTCGAACTGGGGAGCCAGCTCACCGTGTCGGTGGCGCAGAACTCCAACCTGATGCGCTTCCAGCTCTCCGGGAGCAAGCCGGGCATGCTGGCCACGACGCTGAACACGCTGTCCCGCGAGTTTGTCAGCGAGGCGGTGCGTCTCAAGCGCGAGAACCTCACCGTCTCGGCTGAGGCGACAGAGGAACAGCTGCAACAGGCGTCGCAGCAGCTGGCGGAAGCCCAGTCATCGCTGGAGCGCTTCAAGATCAACACGATCACGCTCCCGAACGAACAGATGGCCCTGACCCCCGGGGTCTCCACGACGATGAACCCGGTGTTCACCGCCTACTTCAACGATCGCGTGGCCTACGAACAGGTCCGGCGCGATCGTGAGGCCCTGGACCGCATCGTGGCCGAGTCGAGGGACCGCGGCGGTAAGATCTCGCTGGAGGCGCTGCGTTCGGTCAGCTCGGCGGTCGCGTCCAACACCAGCCTGCAGAGCGAGATCTCCAACCTCAACCTCGCCAAGGGACAGCTGGTCAACCTGCAGAAGACCTACACCGACGAATATCGGATGGTGAAGGATCTCAAGCAGCAGATCGAGCTGATGGAGGCGCAGTCCATTCCGACGTTGGTCTCGTCATCGCTCACGGAGTTGCTGGCGCGCGAGTCCGAGATGAAGCGGCGGATCGACGGGGCGTCACAGGAGCTCAAGCAGATTCCCGCACGCACGGTCGAGGAGATGCGCCTCAACCGCGAGCTCGCCATTGCGCAGACGATGTATGTCGACCTGCAGCAGCGCTCGATGTCGGCCCGCCTGTCGGAGCGCAACGCGCTGCCCGAGGTGTCGATCCTCGACACGGCCGTCGCGCCGCGCATTCCGTCGAGCGACACCACGCTGGGAATCCTCCTGGTGGCGATCGCCGCCAGCGTCGGACTTGGACTGGCGCTCGCCCTGCTGCTGGATCGGCTGGACAAGCGCTTCCGCTATCCCGACCAGGCCACGGTCGAGTTGGGACTCGACATCGTTGGGGCGATCCCATCGTACAAGAACCCGAGTAACGCCGCGGCCCGCCTGGAAGAAGCCTCGCAACTCATCGAGTCGTTCCGGACGATCGCGCTCTCGGTACGCAGCGCGTTCGACGGGCTGGGACCGGTGCAGCTGGCGATCTCGAGCCCGGGGCCGGGCGACGGCAAGTCGTTCGTCTCGGCCAACCTCGCGTCGGCGCTCGCCGATTCGGGATATCGCACGGTGATCGTCGACGGCGACATTCGACGCGGTGCGCTGCACGAAATCTTTGGGCCCTGCGACCAGACGCCTGGACTCGTGGACTACCTGGCGGGCGACGCGACGCTCTCCGATGTGGTGCGCCCCACCCAGCAGCACGTGAACCTCTCCATCATCCCCGGCGGGACGCGTCGCCGGCATGGACCCGAGTTGCTGGCGTCGGAGCGCATGACCACGCTGATCCGGGACCTGCGCAACCACTTCGACGCCATCGTGGTCGACACCGCGCCGCTCGGGGCCGGAATCGATCCGTTCGCCGTCGGCACCGCCACCGGGAACATGGTGATCGTGTTGCGCGCCGGCGAAACCGATCGCAAGCTCGCCCAGGCCAAGCTGACCGTGCTCGACCGGATGCCGATTCGCCTGATCGGCGCCATCCTGAATGACATCGGCGACCTGCCGCAGTTCAAGTACTACTACTACCTCGAGGGATATCGCGCCCTCGACTCGGCCGAGGACGCCAACGCGGCACTCATCGGCTCTGGCGCCGGTAACGGGAAGTAGGGCCGCCCACGGTCAGAGGTTCGAGGTGCGACCTCCGGGGTTGCGCACGATCGCCTTGAGAAGCTCGCGTCGACCAGCAATACAGAACCGCCGCACGGCATCCGTGCGGCGGTTTTCTACCTTGTGCCTACGCGCGGCGGCCAGACACCACGGCCAGTCACCACGTGGCGCTCGCGCCTACCGAACTGTCGGCTGCTCGATCGATTCGTAGCTGGTCGCGGCCTCGATCGCCTCCGCCCCTCGCGCCCCGCGCAGCGCGCTCGCGGCGCGCAGGAGCAACTCGACGGCATCGACCGACGACTGGGCGAAGTTGGCCACTGCGCAGTAGCCCGCCCGGAATCGGACCTGCCGTGGCACACCGTCGATCACCAGGGGGATCGCCTCGACTTGCTCCTTGAGGCGCTGCACGAGCCGGAGTGCACCGTCGTGGTCGGTCGACGGGGCGATGATCGCAAACTCGGAGCGCCCAAGTCGTCCCACCGCGTCGGACGATCGGGCCGTGCGTCGACAGACCTCGCTCACGTGCTCGGCGAGCACGGCGTCGAGATCCGTTGCGCCGGTCGATTCCTCATCTGCCACGGGACTGACGGCCACGCACGCGAGCGGCGCGCCGCGCCGGGTCGATTCGGCGCCGATTTCGCGAGCCCGACGCGCCAATCCTCGCACGTTGTAGAGCCCAGTCGGAGAATCCAGCAGGCTCTCCTCGCGCGACCGATCGATCTCACGACGTGCCTCCACGAACAGCGCCAGCTTGAGCAGCAGAGCCTCGGCGTCGATCGGCTGGCTGAGGAACTCCCACGCCCCTGCTCGAAACGCCTCGATGCGTTGCGCCCGGGAGGCCGGGCCGGCCGTCGTCACGACGATCGGTGTCGAGCGCGGGAACTCAAGATCTTCGCGCAGGCGCTGGCAGATCTCGATGCCCGAGATGTCCGGCATCCCCGCGTCCACGATGATGACGTCGGGATGGATGCGCCGAGCCAGTTCGAGCGCCTGCAGACCGGTATACGCCCGAACCGATGCAAAGCCCTGCGGCCCCAGCACGCTTTCGAGCGAACGGGTCGACCATTCCTGATCGTTCGCGATCAGGACCAGCGGGGGGGGCGAAGCGTTGGGGCGCGGGTGTACCATTGACTCCACGGTCGTGCGTTCAACACCGGCGGCAAAAGATTCCCTATCACATTCCCGCAGCGACGTCCTGCAAGCATCTTGGGTGCAGATGCAGGAGTCGTGCGGGGACGGAAATCCCCGCTGTACCCCTTCCGAGGCGGCCTGCCCCCCCGATTTCTTCGCGCCAGTGGCCTGCAGCTGTGGCACCGGCGCTACAGTCGGTGCCGATGGCTGACGCACCGACGCGATGGCGTCCGTCAGGGTCACACGGTGCGCCTCGCTTGTTTCGGCCTGCTACCGGGGAGGAGCGAGCTTCGGCTCGCGTCATGCTATCTCGTGTGGGCGGGGGGACGGTGGAACGGTTTAATCGTCTCGGTCGTCTTCCGCAGAGCCGACGGCGCGCATCGGTGTACGACGCCCTCGCCGGGGCAGCTCGTGGAGCGGTGGCGGGGTGTCGTCGCGCAGCAGGGCCGAATCGCCGAGCGCGTTATTGCGTCGATCAGCTGTCGGGTCACTGTGCGCGTCATCAGGTGCATGCTCGACAGGTGCGGCTTGGGAGCGCCAATCCGATCGAGCGACGCGATGCGGGTGGTGCGCCACAGCCATCTCAAGTATGGAACGTTGTGATCCACCTCGCAGTACCGCAGCGCGAAGTTCGCTAACTGCATGGCGCCTGCTGCGCAGCGCGCCTTCATAGCACGAAGGGTGCATAGACCGATGGGGTTATGAGCGCTCGTTTCTCCGACATCGTCCGCAGCTTTGCCTTCATCTCGTCGCTCGCCGGCGCCTTGCTGGCCGTTCCCTCCAACGCCGAGGCTCAGGCTTCCTTGGGCGAGGGGAGGCGGCAGGCGACTCGAGCGGAGCTCGAACAGGCCGCCAAGGCGACCGAACAGGCCGCGACGGTCGCGCCTGACACCAAGACGCGGGATAAGCTGCTCGCCGACGCGACTGCCCTGCGTCAGCGATTGCGCAACGGGGACTTTCTCCCCGGCGATCGTATCTATATCGTTGTGCTGGGCGACTCCGCCCTGACAGACACGTTCACGGTGCGCGGCGACCGTCGGCTGCAGCTGCCGAACATCCCCGACGTGACGCTGTCGGGCGTGCTCGATTCCGAGCTGAACACGTTCCTGACCACGGAACTGAGTCGCTACCTCAAGAACCCGACGGTGACCGCCACCGGCATGGTGCGCCTGACGCTCACGGGCGGGATTGCGCGCAACGGGTTCCTCACCTTTCCGGTCGACCAGGCCATCACCGACGTGTTGATGACGGCGGGGGGAATTGGCCCAGGCTCGAAGCTCGACGAGGCGGAGGTCAAGCGCGCCGGGAAGACGTTCATCGACAAGAAGGCGTTCCAGGAGGCGATCCGTCTCGCGCGTACGGTTGGCGACCTCGCCCTGCGCGACGGTGACGAGGTGTACGTGCCGGCGGCAACCGCGACCTCGGGGATACAGGGGTGGGTCAAGGTGCTCGGCGTGCTCGGTCCGCTCTTCCTCCTGATCCGCCTCGTGACCAACAACACTGGGCGGAACCGCAACCTACCCTAGATCATTCATTACGCTCTGATGCTCTTCGACCTTACGAAAAACCGCTCGTCCACACTGAGAGCTTCTTGATGGAGTCCACTGTGTCGCAGTACGCTGGAGACTACCCTCCGCGCATCCCTACACCCACAGGTCGGCGACAGCGCCGTCTGGAGGGGAGTGACGGCGCACGGGGCATCGAGCGCCCTCGCTCGGTCGACGCGGCGGCACTCGGTACCGACCGCATGAACGTTCCAGAGGTATTCCCGCGCGAGCGGTCCGAGGTGGCCAACCGAGCGCTGAACGTGTCGCTCTCGGTGGCGAGCTTGATGCTCCTCTCGCCGGTCTTCGTGCTCATCGCCATCGCGATCCGCATGTCGTCGCGCGGGCCGATCATCTATGCGCAGACGCGCGTGGGACTCGACCGGCGCTGGCGTGAGACGCTCGCGCTGCGCGAGCGTCGGCACGAGGACCTTGGCGGTCAGGTGTTCACGATCTTCAAGTTCCGCACGATGCGCGTGGACGCCGAGCGCCTGTCGGGCGCGGTGTGGGCGCAAGAGAATGACCCGCGGGTGACGTCGCTCGGGCGCATGTTGCGCAAGTTTCGACTGGACGAGCTGCCGCAGCTCTGGAACATCGTGCGCGGCGACATGAACCTCGTCGGCCCGCGTCCCGAGCGACCGAGCATCGTCGCTCGCCTGCGCGAGGACATCGACGAGTATCGCTTCCGTCACCGCGTGAAGCCGGGACTCACCGGACTGGCACAGATCAACCAGCACTACGATTCCTGCCTCGACGACGTGCGGGCGAAGGTGCGCTGGGACCTGGCGTACATCGAGCGCCAGGACGCCTGGTTCGACATCCGCATCATGCTTCGCACCATTCCGGCAGTGCTGCTCAAGTTCCGCGGCCAGTAGCGCGCGACAACCTGCGCCACGCACAGCGCCAAGTCGAGCAACGGCGCGCTCCCTCCACGGAGCGCGCCGTTGTTGCTGTCGGAACCTCGCACGTCGGGCGACGCGCGGGAGCTACGGTGAGATTGCCGAGGGATTCTGGCCGGCAGCGCGAACCGGCGCGCGGGCGACTACCCGCGAGCGGGCGTGCCGTGCTCGAACTGGTAGCTCTCGACCACTGCCTCATCGGTGGCGACCCGTCGCCCGTCGCGCGCCGAGAGATAGGCCGCGGCGAGGACCTTGAGGACGTCGCGTCCCACCTCGCCCGACGCTGGAGCCGGCGTGCCGTCGATGAACGCGCGCAGCGTACGATCGATCAGGTTGCGCGTGGCGATCATCGGGGCGTTGCCGGGATTCCCGGCGAGTGTCTCGCGATCGTGGCCGCGTTCACGCCACGCCATCCCTGCCCCCCCCATCTCGAGGCGGACGTGCGGTTTGCGGCTGCGCAGCAGTCCCAGTGAGACGCGCGCGCGCCCGCCATACGAGACCCGATGCGAGGCCGAGGCGGTATCGACGCGCACCTCGAAGTACTGGGTCTCGCCCTTGCACAGCCGATTCTGGATCACTTGCGCCAGGCGCCCCCGCGAAAACTCCAGGGTGACGAGGGCGACCGCGTCGGTCTGTTCGTCTCGTGTGCCGCACGAGGACATGGTCGCGGACACCGCGCGGGGCGTCTCGGCAAACGCGGCGACGACAAAATCGACGAGGTGGATCCCCGCCTCGTAGAGGACGCCGTTGAGCAGCTGGCCGCGCCATCCCGGCTCGGCCCACGGCGGCAGGTCCATGTTCTGCCACGCCTGGGCGAAGACGACCCCGCCCGCGTCGTCGCGGGCCGCATCGAGCAGCGCGCGGAAGGCCGGCATCTCCCGGAACTCATGGTTGAGCGCCAACCGCTTCCCGGCACGAGCGGCGGCGGCGAGGATCTCCTCCGCCTCGGCGACGCTTGTGGCCAGCGGCTTCTCGCAGAGCACGTGCGTCCCCGCTGCCAGCGCCTCGAGGCAGATCGCCTTGTGTGCGGTGGGAGGCGCGCAGACGATGACCACGTCGGGACTGGTGGAGCGCAGGAGCTCGGCGAGGGTGGCAAAGACGGGGAAGGCGAACTGCCGGCCGGCCGCCAGCCGCGTGGCCTCGGTCGGGTCGCAGCCACCGACGAGCCGCGCGTGAGGGATCGAGGCGAGGGCCGGCAGGTGCAAGTTCACCGCCGCGTTGCCGAGGCCGGCGACGGCGACACGAAGTGCAGTCATGGAGTGGTGTGGCGGTGGGTCGAATCGGGGCCGCGTCGCGGCGCCGCGTTCAGCGCAAGGCGAGGCGGTTGTAGACCTCGCCGATGATGCGTCCGAGGGCGTAGCCCATGACGAATGCGTAGACGAAACCGACGAGACTCCCCAGCACGCTGACGCGGTAGCCGGGGAAGAAGGCGCCCAGCAGCTGCAGGTGCTGGCCGGGCGTCGGGCCACCCTTCACGACGAGAAAGAGGGTCGCCAGGAAGAGCCCACCGCCCAGCACAAGGCCAAACGCGATGCCCCACGCGCGCGCATTGAGCGAGAGCAGGGTGCTCTGCAGCTTGACGTCTTGTGGCGAAGTCATGTCGACTGGAGCGGAGGGGGAGGTCAGATGTGGTCGAGAAACTCGCGCGTTTGCGCGATCTCGGCACGCGTGCGATAGGTGAACACGACGATTGCGAGCGCGAGGTTTCGGCAGAAGGCCACGAACCATCCCGCCACAAACGCCACGGTGAAGCCCCAGACGGCCCCCACCAATACGCCGCCCCACGTGGCCGAATAGCCGGCGAAATACTGTGCGAGCAGCCCGAGCGGGAAGTCCTGCGCGCGCGGGCTCAGGATCTTGACGACCGTTAGGGCCGCCAGCAGCAACGCGCCCGCGACTCCGGTCGCCGTGCCGAACGCCGCCTTGTGCAGCGGGGCGAACGCCAGCTCGAGCGCCGGCAGGAGACGTTCTTCCGTGTCGCCCTGCGCCACACTGGCGCCGGCACCGCGCACGCGCTCCCGCTCGGCACCTGAGTCATGAGCCATGATCTCTCCCTGGGTCTTGACGACTACTCTGGGTCGCTGGTCCACGAGCTGCGCCGGTGTTTCGAGGGAATGGGTGGCCACCGTTGGACTCCCACTTCAGCATACGCTTCCATGGTCGGATTCGGGAGCGGAGCTCCGATGGTCTGCTGCAGGAGCACGCCCACCCCGAAGGAGATCCCATTCAGAAAGTAGTACATGAGATGCACTGGAACGACGCGCAGCGCGAAGATCGGGCCGCGAATCCGGAGGAAGAAGCGCAGCATTGGAAGATTGAACGACAGCACGACCAGCGGGCACAGCAGGGCCACGCCTGCCAGGATCCACGACCCGAACCACGCGGCAGCGCACAGCAGCACCAGCGACGCCCAGACCAGCACCGTGTTGAGCTTCTCGCTCCACCGCAGGTTGAGTGTCGCGGTGGACAGGACAGCGCTGCGATGCGCCAGGAGTCGCGCCCAGGGTATGCCCCGGTCGCGCAGGTCGGTGCGCACCACGTTGACGAAGGTCCACCGCTTGAGATGGGTGACCTGGATGTCGGGACAGAGCAGGATCTTCTGATCCAGCCCACGCACGCGCGAGCCAAACTCGATATCCTCGATCTGCGGACGGGCAAAGTGCCACTCGTCGTACATGCCCGCCTCGTCAAACACCTGTCGGCGCACCGCTCCCGCCCCCGCCCAGAACGTTTCGACTTCGCCGCCATTGCGCTGGTGCACGTAGTGGTGCATCAGGTTGCGATACTGCGACATGAACCCGGGGTCGGGCGGCGCGGTGTCGTACGATCCGAAGACCGCTCCCGCCTCGGGGTTCGCCTCCATCACCTCGCCGAATCGCCGCACCGTGTCCGGGTGGACCACAACATCGGCATCGAAGAACATCACCACGTCGCCACGCGATACCTCGAAGCCGCGGTTCCGCGCGTAGGCCGGTCCGTGTGGCTTGCCGGGGAGGCGGATGACGGTGTCGGCGTATCGGGCCGCGATCGATGCGGTGTCATCGCTGCTGGAATCGTCGACGACGATGAGTTCCCATCGATCGCGCGGCAGGTCGCTCGCGACGATCGCACCCAACGTGCGCGGCAGCATGCCCGAGGCCTGGTGCGCGGGCATGATGATCGAGTAGAACGGGAGGCGCCCGGTCATGCGGCGTGCCCCCCCGCAACGCGCCCGGTCACGCGCGGTCCGCGACCCTGCACGAGCCGTCGGACGCGGCGTCCTTGCGCGCGCAGCCAGAGCCGACTGCGAAACGCGGCGCTTCCCCACGCTTCGAGCTGTCCGCGCTCGCGAAAGTAGAACATGTCCAGGCGCGGCAGCAACGCGCGGTCGTCGTCGCGCCGGACGGCGCGCAACTCGGTCGTGCAGGCGAGGGCGAAGACATCGCGCACCACCGTCGCCGAGAGGGCGTCGACCGCGCCATACGGATACGCGAACGTTGTCGGGCGGTGCCCGAGTTCGGCCGCCATGCGCTCGACACACCCCGCGACCTCGTCCTCCAACGCCGCGCCGCGCACCTGCGACAGGTCGCGGTGCCGCCGAGTGTGCGCCCCGAGCGACACCCCCGCTCTGGCCAGCTCGCCCAAGCGCTTCCAGTCCATCAGCGACAGCGTCGGGATACCCGGAACCGACTGTCCTCCCCAGTCGTTCGATCCACCGACATGTTCCGGCACGACAAAGACGGTAGCCGGGAGCGACGCCTCCAACAATGCGGGCGCGGCGTCGTGGAAGAAGTTCAGGAAGCCGTCGTCGAACGTGATGGCCACCGCGTCGTGCGCGTCATCGGCGGTGATGAGGTCAGCGAGCGGAAGGACGCGGACGGCGCCGGACGCCAGCCACCGCACATGGGCGCGAAATGCCTCTCGGCTCACCGAAATCGGGGAGCCGGACTCGTCAATGGAGTGATAGGTCAGGATCGCGCGCATGCCGATCACGTTCGGGCGGAGGCCAGGTGCGTACTGCCCGCAGCCGCGGCCAGCCGGGTGCGCTGGTCTTCCACGACGTCGCGGATGATTACCTCGAGAGACGTCTGCGGTCGGAACCCGGTCACACGTTGCAGCTTCGAGACGTCGGGGACTCGGCGCATCATGTCCTCGAATCCTGCGGCGTAGACCTCGCCATATGGCAGGAGGACGATGTCCGACCGGCTGTCCGCGGCGGTGCGCACCTGTTCGGCGAGCGCCCGGATCGAGATCTCATGGGTGGCGCCGATGTTGAACACCTCGCCGACCGCTGCATCGATCGCCATGAGTCGCAGCAGTCCCTCCACGGCGTCGCAGACGTGGCCGAAGCAGCGCGACTGCTCGCCCGATCCGTACACCGTGATCGGCTCGTGCCGCACTGCCTGCGCCGCGAAGTTTGGGAGTACCATGCCGTACTGCCCGGTCTGGCGCGGTCCGACGGTATTGAAGAAGCGGGTGACGATGACCGGCACCCCCTTCTCCCGCAGGTACGCGAGCGCCAGCCATTCATCAAGCGCCTTGGAGCACGCATAGGCCCACCTGGAGTGCGAGGTAGGGCCGAGCTGGAGGTCCTGGTCCTCACGAAACGGGATGGAGGTCGACTTGCCGTAGACCTCGGACGTGGAGGCCACGACGACCAGCTTCTTCTTGCGGGCGGCCGCACCGAGCACGACCTCGGTGGCGCGCACGTTCGTCTCGATGGTATGGACGGGGCGCTCGACGATCAACTTGACCCCGACCGCGGCCGCCAGGTGCACGGTGACGTCGGCCGAGTCGACGAGTTCGGTGACGAGCGGGACGTCGAGCGCCGACCCGATACGGTAGCCGAAGCCGGGGCGCCCGACGAGGTGCGCGATGTTCTGCATGCTGCCGGTCGACAGGTCGTCGAGCAGGTGCACGCGGTCACCGCGGTCGAGCAGCCGTTCTGCGAGGTGGGAGCCGATGAATCCGCACCCGCCGGTGATGAAGACGTTCACGCGACCTCCTGCGTCGCCAGCGCGTCGATGACGCGCGAGAGTCCACGGCGCGCCGCAGCGCGCCGAACGATGTCGAGATACTGCGGTACGACCACCCGTTCCGACCAGCGATGCACATAAGCGGCATAGCCGGCTGCCGAGCGTTGCGCCCGATGGGCGGGATCATCAAACAACCGGTGCATCGCCGCGAGCAGCTCGTCGCGGGTGCTGAAGAGTTCCCCACCCCCCGACGCCTCGACAATCTCCGGAAACGGCCCCAGGCGCCGGGCGATGACCGGTGTCCCCTGCCGAAACGACTCGATGAGCACGATGCCGAACGTCTCGAAGCACTCCGACGGCACGAGCAGCGCCACGGCATGCTGATAGTACTGCCGAAGGTCGTCCGGCGCGACACGACCGAGAAAGGTAACGTTAGGCATCCCGGCCGCGAGCCCGCGCAGGTGTTCGCCGTGTGTGCCATCACCCGCAATGAGCAGGTCGGCGCCCGGAAAGTCGCGAAACACCGGGATGACGTCGTCGAGCCCCTTGATGCGCTCCAGGCGTCCCACGAAGAAGAAGTACGGCCGGGGATGCGGCGACGGACCCTCAGCGCAGGGCGCCGTCGGCGTCTCCGGATCCGGGAGAAAGTACGGCAGCACCTCCATGTCCCGCGCAAAGCCGAACTCCCGGTGCTTTGCCCGGGAGAACTGGCTCATCGCGATCACGGCGTCGAGGCGGGCAATTTCCCGCTCCAGCACCCCCGTCTGGCGCCAGAGCTGCGGCGGGCGCCGATACGAGATCGAGCACCGAATGCACTCCCGTCCGGTGCACAGCTCGCGCCCATGTCGCCACAAGACGTGCGTGGGGCAGACGAGCCAGTGTTCGTGGGCCATGTAGAGCGTGACCGCGTCGCCGCCGCAGCGCAGCAAGCCCGGGCCGCCAATGAGCGAGACATTGTGGAAGTTGACGACATCGTACCGCCCGCGGTCGACAAGGTCCCGGATGCGCCCGCCGTTCACGACGGGACGACCCAGCTGCTGGGTCAGGAGCGTCGACAGCGCCGGCGCGCGGCTGCGAAGCCGCACGACCTCGACCCCCTCGTCGTCGTCATGGTCCGGAACCTCCGGCGGTGCGCCGGGATGAAGGACCGTGTAGGCATCCGTGTCATGGACGACCGTCACGTGGTGACCGCGCCGGACGAGCCCTCGCGAGAGGCGCTGCACGCCGATGCCATCTCCGCCGAAGTTGTGCGGAGGATAGAACGTGGTGAGCATCAGGAAGCGGAGGGCGCTCATGCCGCCGCCTCGACCAGCGCGTCGAGCGTGGCGCGCGCGCCATCGGTCCACGTCAGCGCGCGCGCGGCGCCGAGTGCGCTTGCCGCGCAGGCCTGGCGAAAGGGCGCGTCCGAGAGCATGCGACGCATGGCATTGGTCAGCGCCTCGAGGTCGCCTGGCGTCACAAAGAGCCCGCCGCCGGCCAGCAACTCGGGGAGCGGGCTCTCGGTCGTGGCGATGACCGGAGCCCCGCAGGCGGCCGCCTCGACGGCCGGAAGGCCGAAACCCTCGCACTCTGACGGGAGGAGACTTGCGATCGCACCCGTGTGCAGCGCGCGCAGCGACTCGTCGGGGACGAAACCGGTCCAATGCACCAGGCCTTCGGTGCCGGACTCGGCGATCAGGGCGCGGAGCTTTCCCGTCTCGCCGTGGAAGACGTCACCGCTGGTGGCTCCCACCAGCAGGAGGTGCGGCGGGCGCGAAGACTCGCGCGCAATCGTGGCGTGGGCGCGGATGATGAGGTCCAGTCGCTTGTGCGGATTGAACCCACCCACGTAGGTGAACCAGGGGGCGCCGTGTGGGACGCCGTGCGCGCGGGCCTGCGCGGTCGCCTCGTCGGCGGTCGTCGGAAAGTAGGCATCGGCCGGGGCCTCGACCGCCACGCGGATGCGCGAAGGGGCGACACCGAGGACACGGGCAATGTCCCGCTTCGCATGCTCGGAGACGGTGAGCACAAGCCGCGCCTGACGCAGCGCGAGCCCCACCTTGAGTCGCCAGAAGAGTCGCGCGCGAGGGGTCGGCAGGGTGAGCTCAGGAAATCGCTCGGCGATCGCGTCGTGGATCGTGACCACGGCACGCTGTCCCGGCGGCAGCGGGAAATAGGTGTAGACCGACGGCGAGAAGAAGACATCGGGCGCCGAGCGCCAGACCGCGCGCGTGAGGCGCAGCATGTCGCGTGGCGAGCGTGCGCCGTCGGCGGCCGCTGCAAGCGTCGGCGACGCATCGAGCGCCACGACGACGTGCTCCACGTTGGGAGCGGCCAGCGGAAAGGCCTCGAAGGCGCGCCGGTCCCCAAAACACACGAAGCGGTGCTCGGGGGCCAGCGCGACGAGCGCGGCCATCAGTTCCCGGGCGAACCGGCCGTAGCCGCGCGCGTTGGCCCAGCAGGTGACATCGACCCCGACGACCACCGTCCGATCACGCGACGCCCGCGCGCGCCGTCGACACCCGGGGCGGCGGCGCGCCCTTGGACGTGTCCGGCTCGAGCTTCTGCTCCTCGTGATAGTCGAAGTCGGTGTTGACCGCCCAGACGTCGTGCGAGGCGCCGCGCATGTTGGCGACCGCCATCATCGCGGTCAGCATGGAGTGGTCGGCGTTGTTGTACTTGTGCATGCCGTTGCGCCCGACGGTATGCATGTTCGGAATCGGGTCGATCCAGCTGCGCACCACCGTGAGATGCTCGGCGTACGCCGAATCGTAGACCGGGTAGGCCTTCTGCTGCCGCACGACGGTCCCGTCGATGACCTTGCTCGCATCGCCGAGCCCGAGCTGTTCGAGTTCCTTCTTGGCCAGCTCGATCAGCGTCTCGTCGGGGCTGGTCCAGAGCCCGTCGCCCTCGAAGCAGAAATACTCGAACCCCAGGCAGGTGGTCCCGGGTCGCGGGACCATGGCGGCGCTCCAGTTATTGAAGTTCTGGATGCGCCCGACCGTGACGCCCGGCGTGTGGATGTAGATCCAGTTGTCGGGGAAGAGCTTCTCCTGGTCGATCATGAGCGCGACGGTCAGGAAGTCGCGGTAGTTCAGCCCATCGCCAGCCGCAACGATCGGAGCCGGCGGCGCGGGATCGAACGAGCGCACCAGGTTCCGCACCGCCATGGTGTTGATGAAGTGCTCGCCCTCCACGCGACGCTCGCCCTCGGGGGTGTGTGCGCGCACGGCCACGACGCGGCCGTCCTGCATCTCGAGCGCGGTAACGTCGTGCTTCATCAGCACCTCGCCCCCCATCTCCTCGATGCGCTTGGTCGCGGTCTCCCACATCTGTCCCGGGCCGTAGCGCGGGTACTGGAACTCGTTGATCAGCGTCTTGATGGTCTCGCTGCGCTTCTGGATCGCGGCGGCGTTGAGGATTGCCTTGGCCAGCGAAAGCCCCTGGATGCGCTGCGCGGCCCACTCGGCGCGGATCTCGGTGCACGGAATGCCCCACACCTTCTCGGTATACGTCTTGAAGAAGATGCGATACAGGCGCTTCCCGAACCGGTTCGACACCCACTGCTCGAAGTTGTCCTCGACCGGATACGGGCGGAAATGCGACCAGAAGTAGCTGAGGACGATGGCGATGGCGTTGAACAGCCCCAGCCCGCTGAGGGCATTCCATGCCTTGAGCGGATAGTCGAAGTACTTCCCGCCATAGTGGATCCGCGACATGCGCGGAACGCTGATGAACTCGTCGCCGAGGATCTCCTTCCAGAGCTCCTCGACCGGCGTGACCTTCGTGAAGAAGCGGTGGCCGCCGATGTCAAAGCGATAGCCCTTGTACCGCGCCGTCCTCGAGATGCCGCCGACCTGCTCATCGGCCTCGAGCACGGTCACCTTCACGCCGTCCTTGGCGAGGATATAGGCGGCGGTCAAACCCGCCGGCCCACCGCCGATCACGACAACGTGATCGCCGGCCTTGAGCTGCGTGACGGTGCGTACTGACTTCACGGGCGTGGCGCTCACGTTACCGTACCTTCGAGAGTGAATCCCCTGGGCCCGCGACGTATCCGACGGCCTCCCCTGCTGCCCATGCGACGACGAACAGGGCCAACAGCGGCAACGAACGTACCAACTCGCGCGTGTGCCGCCCCTTCGCGCGAATCCTGACGACCGTCCGCCAGAAGAGCAGCGGGGGAGGGCCAGCGCGGCTGCTCCCATGGCCAGTTTCTTCGCAAGGCCCGCGCCCTCGGCACGCGCCCCCGCGTACGACCTGGAGTACAAATAGCGCTGGGACATGTAGAGCCCGAACGAGTAGTGCATCTTGTGTCCCACGACGATCTCGGGACGACAGGTCAGCGGAATGCCGTCGGCCTTGAACGCGTCGTGCAGGCGATTCTCCCACCCCCCTGACTCGACCACCTCGCGATAGCGCTGCAGGAGCTCCCGAGGATAGACGATGTTGTTCCCGGTGAGCCACTCGGCCGGCCCGGCCGGGAGCGGCGGGGTGCAGTGACTATACTCGCAGAGGAACGCGGCCCAGTCGACCACAGTCCCGGTCGCCGCGTTCTCGACGGCCCCCCCAACCACGGGCGTGGACGGCGTCTGCGCGCGCAACATGGCGGTGGCCCACCCGTCGGGAACGATGACATGGTCTTCGAGCACCGCGACCGCTGGTGCGGTCGCCTCCCGAAAGGCCAGGGCCCGCATGTGGGGGATGGTCGCGGATGACGGAACCTCGAGCACGCGCACGAGAGGAAATCGGGTCGCGACCTTCTGTCGGAGCTCCGGCCCCAGCCGATCGACGACCAGCAGTTCCAGCGCTACGTCGTCACGCTGCCGTTCGAGCGCCTCAAGCGTCCCGGACAAGTCGTCGAACCCGTTCACCGACGGGACGACAACCGAGAGTGCGGGGAGCGCCACCTACATCTCGGATCCGAGAGTGGGGGCCAGGGTTGGGACATCGGCGAGGACGGCATTCGACCGCCCGAAGTCGCCCCGGCGCCGCTGCGGCGCTGACGACGGCGACGTGGCGTACGAGGCCGCTGGACGTCCATGACGTCGGTCGGTCCCGGTCGCGGACTGCTCGACCGAGACGGCGAGCGCAACCTCCACCTCGATGGGCCGATCGTCGTCCACCGTTCCCACGGTGGCGTGCAAGGCGTCCAGCCACATGCAGTCACCTACCGAACCATCCTGACGCAGCGCCACGATGTCACCGCGGGCGTGATCCATCCCGATCTGGCGAAGCGAGGTGCAGTCACTCCCTACCGGGGCGTCGACGAACCGCACGCACGGATAGGCAGTCCTGAGCGTCGCGCAGTCATCGCCACCCTTGGCGCGCACGACCACGATCTCGGCCTCCATGCGACGGCACCGACCGGCGACCGCGGCGAGCGCCCGCTCGAGCTCACCGCGTGCTCCGAGCGACAGGAGGATCACCGAAAGCGACGGACGGTGCGCGGCGCGACGCGACCTCGCGCCCTCTTTCCCCTGCTCCGTCTGAGCAAAACCACTCATTCGCTGGACTCCGTGGTACATGACACCCTTCTATGTGGACTCGACCCGACCCTCAGGGTCGCGATCCGATTCCTCGAGGCTTTCCTTTGTGACATTGCAAGCAGACTGCCCGTAAGTCGCACGCGAAGAAACTGGCGATGACATCTCGCCAAGTCATTGCGGCACAACGGTTAAACAGATGGGCTCGGCGAGTCGGCGCATGGAGTCAGGCACGAAGGCGCGCGTGCCATGTAGACTCACCGCCACACGATGCGGCTGAGTGTGGGTCGCTCGCGACGACTGGACGTCGGCCGCTCGACGCATCAGCGAGGGCGCGCGCGGTCTGAACCGACGTCAGTCCAACAGTTCGGCGATGCGCGTGGCGTTCGCCATGAGCGTGAACGTGAGGTTCTTGGCCGGAAGCCAAGGGAATCCCGCCCCATCGACGATAAAGAGGCCAGAAACGCCGCGAACCGAGCCATCGTGACGCGTGGTGTGCTCATCGTCGGCCTCGCGCATCGGGATCGTGCCGGCATAGTGAACGCTGGAGCCCCGCGGGAGGACCTTGACCATCCCCTTGGGCGCCATACAGCCGAGCGCGCCAAGCGCACGCCGAGTGCGGTCGATCGCTTCGCGAGTGGCGACCAGATCGTGATCTTCGTCGCCGTATTCGAGCAGCAACTGTGACGTCCCGTCGCTCATTCGTCGCAACCGCGCAACGTTTCCCTCACGGCGCGTGTCTGGGAGCCAGATGTTGGCGACACCGAGCGCAGCCCGCAGCCGCCGGAAGACGCGCAGCGACGTGCGCAGATCGAACGGGAGCGAGTGCACGATGGGGTGTACGGACGCGGCCTTCAGGGTACTCACCTGACCGTGCACATCTGTTCGCCAGTTTCCCGTGTCGAGTCCCATGGCGAGCATGTGGAACTGATAGCTGGCCAGCGTCACGTCGGCGCCAAGGCGTCCGAGCGAGACAAACGGGATCATCACGTGCCGGTTGTCCATGAGCCCCGGGAGGGCGACGTCGGCGCGCCCCATCGCCGCGAGGGTCTCCAGGTAGACCTGCGTGGTGGCGAGGGCGCCGGCCGCGAGGATTACCCGGTCGGCACGAAACTCCACCGCGCCTCCCCCCGCCACCGGGACGGCCTCGACGCCGATGGCGCGGGGTTCGCCGCCCGGCGTCGCACGGTCGAGCAGCACGCGCCGCACGAGCCACCCGGGGTGGTACGAGAACTGTGGGTGGGTCAGCAGCTCGGTCAGGGTGAGGCTTGGGGCATAGAGGGCCCCGCGCGGGCATCCCCAGAGGCAGCGCCCGAGTTCACCGCAGGCGCGCCGCGCGCCGAGGTCGCGCGAGAGCACGGCGACCCGCGATCGTCCCAGGTAGACGCCCGACGCATTGAGCGCGTCCCGCCGCGCGTCGTATCGCGCATGCAGCGCGGCCGAGTGCGCATCCATCGGCAGCGGCTCCAGGTAGGGCGAGGTCAGCGGCGAGAATCGCTGCAGGTCGTCGGCTGCGGCCGTGATCCCGATGCGGTGGGCGACGGTCGCGTAATGTGGGCGCAGCGCGGCGGCGGCGAACGGGAAGTCGGCGAGTTCCTCGTCACGCAGCTCGTACGAGCCGCCCGTCCAGGCCTCGGCGAGTCCACCGCGGGCGAAGGAGAGCAGTGGCGAAAAGCCGCGCTCCTGGATGCGCACCCCGTCCGGGCGCCGGAAGACATAGGCCTTGCTCGGGGGAAAGCCGTACGGCTTGGCCGAGGGGGCGGGATAGACGACCGCCTCACCCGTCGCTCCGAGCAGGTAGCGCTCGGGGTTGTCGTGCTGCTCCTTGAGGGCCG
The DNA here is from genome assembly GCA_016704465.1 of Gemmatimonadota bacterium. Taxonomy (GTDB): domain Bacteria; phylum Gemmatimonadota; class Gemmatimonadetes; order Gemmatimonadales; family Gemmatimonadaceae; genus SCN-70-22. The sequence goes on from JADJAD010000004.1 coordinate 376,902, forward strand.
TGAAGTCCGCATCGGGAAGCGGCACGCCCGGTCGTTCGAAGCCGACGTCGACCATGGCCACCGACGCGCCGCGATCGAGCAGCGTGCGGGCGGCATGCACGCCGGTCGCGCCCGACCCGACGATGAGGTACCGAGCCACGGACCTCGCCACGGGCGTCGCTGCGGCCCTAGCCATGGGTTGCATCGTTGCCCGCGACGCGCGCCGCCAGCTGCAGCGGCGCCAGCACGACGACGGCGCACGCGGTGCGCAGCATCCAGCCCATGCCTAACGTCATGAGCGCTGCCCACGCCACGGGGCGCGCGGACGGACGCGCCGTGTCGTACTCGCGGTGGACGGCCGGCGACGACTCGAGCACGGCCAACGCGAGGACGAGCCGGCGTCGCAGCGGACCGTACGGGCGCGCCAGCCGGGCGTAGGCGTCGGCGAGACCGCACGCGAGGGCGGAGCGGCGGGCCAGCGCCACGAGCCACCGATCGAAGCGGTCCCCACGCACCGCGGCGGCGGACTGGTGCGCGCGAACGTACGCCGAGGTGGCGCGTGGGCTCGGCCGCCGCGTGCCGAGGTATCGCGCAAAGGTCGCAAACTCTTTCGCGAGCGTAGCGTCGGGTTCGGCGTCGGCTGGCGTGAGGTGCTCGACCGCAGAGTCCCGGTTGGCGGCCGGGCCGGCGATGGGCGCCACATCGCCGTCCAGCATGTCGCGCAGCGTACGCGCTGCCGGCAGGAGGTGCTGCACCACGGCGTTGGGGGCGGCCGCCGAATCGTTGACGAACGAGGCCAGTTGTCCAGCGGTGACCGGCAGACGCGGCCCCACGACTCGTTCGGCCAGTGCGAGCGCGAGACGCGGGGCAGCGAGCGGCACCGACCACGGATCGCGCGGTGGGAGTCCGCTGGCCGCGCGCATGTGTGCGAGCAGCGCACGCAGCGACATCCGGTCCCTGCCGCCTACCTCGAGCGTGGTGGAGTCACCGGGGGGCATGGACGCGAGGGCGACGAGGACGGCGGCCAGATCGTCGACGTGCACCGGCTGCACCGCCACGTCGCCACGTCCGAGCACGATCGGCGCCCCACCCGTCGCCAGGCGCCGCAGCCCTTCCTGCACGGGGCTCCCGGGGCCGAACACCATGGTCGGACGCACGACGGTGTGCGGCACGGCGCTCCCTGCCACGAGACGCTCGGCGTCACGCTTGGCCTCGGCGTAGTGGTACCAGCGACGATCGGCGAAACCGGCCGCGATCGAGCTGACGAAGACCAGGTGAGCCGCGCCCGCCGATCGCGCCCCTTCCACGAGGCGGCGCGTGCCCTCGACGTTCACCGCCCGCATCACCGCAGGGGCGAGGCGACCCGTCGCCGCCGCCAGGTGCAACACGACGCTGCCCCGGGCAATCGCCCCGGGCGGGGGATCGTCGCGGGCCAGGTCGCACGGCACCACGCGCCACCCGTCGGGGAGCGGCGAAGGGAGCGCAGGCGACGCGGGATCGCGAACGAGCAGTGTCACGGCGCACGTCGACCCTGCGGCGCTCCGGACGCGCAGCGCCTCGACGACTCGGCGGCCGACGAATCCGGTCGCGCCGGTCACGACCAGCGCGCGAGGCTGGTCCGGCGAGGGGCGCGCGGGCAGCGAGGCTGCCGTCACGGGCGAGCGATCAGGGCGCGGAGCGCTTGTTCAACGCGCGCGCGGTGGCGGCGCGAGGCGACAACGCCTCGCGCCACAGCTTCGATCGCACCCGAAACACGCCCTTGATGTCGTCCCACGCTGTCTTGACGATCTTGACTCGACTGTCGTCGTCCTCGATCCACTCGACCGGAATGTCGGCCACGCGGTAGCCACGCTTCTCGGCGAGCACGAGCAGTTCCGTGTCGAAGAACCAGCTCTGGTCCTGTACCTGGGGGACCAGGTCGGCCATCGCGCCCCGACTGATCGCCTTGAAGCCACACTGCGCGTCGCTGAAGGATGTCCACAGGACCACCTTCACGAAGGCGTTGTAGCAACGCGAAATGAACTCGCGCTTGGCCGAACGCGTGGTGCGGGAGTCGGGGAGGAGGCGCGAGCCGGTTGCCACATCGAAGCCGTCGACCACGATACCGTGCACCATCTTCGGGAGTGCCGCCAGTTCGGTGGACAGGTCCACGTCCGTATAGCACATCACGTCGGCGTCGCTCTGGCTCCAGGCGTGGCGCAACGCGCGCCCGCGTCCGCGCTGCGGCAGCTGCAGGAACCGCACGTCGTCGTGCGCGGCCACCAACTCCTTGGCCACGCGGTCAGTGCCGTCGGTGGAGCCATTGTCGACCACGACGACCCGCCAGCGGCAGGGGAGCGACTCGGCCAGAAACTGACGCGCCGTTGCAACGCTTCGGGCCAGGACGTGGGCCTCGTTCAACACGGGGATCACGACATCGACCAGAAGCGCAGGGTCCCATCCACCAACGCGTTCTGGACGGTATTCCGGCATGCGAAAGCTCCAACGGTGACTATGGTGCGGGCCGATGCCCGCGGCGGTGTGCTCTTGTACTGGTGCAGAGGCTGTGCCGCGGCGCACGACTGCCCCATCCGAGACCGCCGGGCCTGCAACCCACGACCCGCGCGCCGTGCAGGCTCGCGTGCACGAATCCACAGCGCCCACGCGGAGTCATCAGCGCTCGACTACTCGCTCGACCGGTGCATCCTCATGCGTCCGCCACGCTGCCTCGCCACGGACGATCGATGGTCCAGATCCCGTAGATCACGGCGGCGCACAGCAGCATGACGGGGAAGGCCGACGGGCGCCCGGCGAGCCACGGCGCGTATTGCGCCGCCATCTTGCCAAGGGTGGTGAGCCACGGAAGCTGGAATCCCTCCACGAAGACGCGGATGACGTTCTGGTGGATCCCCTGCTGGTTGCGGACCATCGCGATGGACCACGACACGGTCACGGCGAGCAGGATGACGCCGTACGCGACGGCGCGTGGCAGGCGAACCAGGACGACCGCCGCCGCGAGGAAGAGGAACGGGATGACCGGCATGAGGTAGCGGATGCCGGTGCTCCATTGCAGCCGCGTGTACGCGATGGCGCTGAAGAAGACGATGTACGCGACGGTGATGGCGAAGCACACGAGCAGCTCGCGACCCGGCACGAAGCTCCGGCCGCGGCGCAGGAGGAACGGCGCCCCGAGCGCGAGCACGAGGAGTGGCGCGCTGACGAACAGTCCGAAGGCCGGGTGGAAGAGCAGCTGCATCAGCAGGCCGAGGTTCGGTCCCGTGACCCCTTGGTAGCCCTGGTCGCTGTAGATGACCGCGGGCATCCAGTTCTGTGGCGGGAGGATGGCGTTCCCGAACGCCTGCCATTGGTAGAACCAGAGCGCGAGGATCATCGGCAGCGCCCCTGCGGTGTACAGGACACCGGCGCGCACGGTCCCAGCCCAATCCCGGCTGTCGCGCGCCTTGGCCAGGGCATAGAGCCCGAGGATGCCGAGCGCGAGGGCGCCGCTGTAGTCGCAGAGAAAGCCGAAGCCGGCGAGGAGCCCGGCGACCACGGTGCGCCGATCCTCGGACAAACGCAGTCGTTCGCCCGGATTCCAGAGCAGCAGGAAGGCGGCGATGGCGGCGATGCCGATGGCGAGGTTCTGGTTCAGGTATGCGCTGCGAAAGAGGACTGGCGTCCCGAACGCGTAGAGGAGCGACAGCCCCAGGGCGTGCCGCTCCGTGAGGCCCGCGCCCTCGAGCACGCGGTGCACGACGACCACCCCGAGTGCGGAGAGGGGGGCCATGCACAGGACCATGGTGATGATCCCCACCAGCCCGAAGCGCACGTCGAGTCCGCGCACATACGCCTGCTGGTAGAACTTGACCCGCGCCTGCCGGGGATCGTTGTACACCGCGCTGTCGCTCCCGGCGGCGGCCCGGCCGGCGAGGACCCGGGCAACGACGCGATCGACGACCGGTCGCAGGGCGGCGTACGGGATGGCGGCCAGCATCGAGATCCCCGGATTGGCGCCATGGTGCACGCCTCCCTGCGGGGCGTTGGGGGGATTCTTGAAGATGTCCTCGTGCAGCCCGTAGAACTTCCCGAGGTCGAAGGTCGCGTCCTCGGCGATGCTGACCACGAGGTAGTGCTCGCGCACGAAGTCGGTGGCGAAGTGCAGGCAGAAGAGGACCCAGCACGTCAGGAAGAGACGAGTGCGCATGCCGTCAGTCGAGGAGGCGAGGCTGCGGGACGGGGACGATGAACCGCCCGCCAGCCGCAGCGAATGCCTCCTGCTCCCGCACGATCTCGTTGGTGAGATTCCAGGCGAGGAGGAGGAGGTGGGTCGGAGGATCGTCGATCAGGCGCTGCGGCCCGACCACGGGGATGTCGGCGCCGGGAATGTCCTGCCCCTGCTTGGCCTCGTTGCGATCCACGACGTAGCGCACGTCGCGGGCGCCCAGGCCGCAGTAGTTCAGCAGGACCGTGGCCTTGGCAGGGGCGCCATAGGCGGCGACCGACGCGCCCGCGGCGTTGAGTTCGTCGAGGAGCGCGCGCAGGTCGCGGCGCACCGTCTCGGCACCGCGGGCGAGGTGCTCGCATCCGGAGGGACCGGCGCGCTCCCCCTCCTCGGCGATGCGCGCGGCAATCCGATCGGGGCGCGCCAACGGGTGCCCGATGCGCCCGATCGTGGCGCGCAGCGATCCGCCGTGGGTGGCGACGCGTTCCACGTCGAGCAGCTGCACCCCTTCCACCTCGCATAGCCGGCCAAGCGGCGCGGTGGCGTAATACGTCATGTGTTCGTGGTACGTCATGTCGAAGGCGAGCGACGACACGGTGTCGGCGAACGACTGCACCTCGACCATGAACACGCCGTCCGGCGCCAGGAGCTCGAAGGCGGCGCGGATGAAGCCGCGCACATCGTCCACGTGCGCGAACACATTGGTCGCGGTGACGAGTGCCGCGCGCCGCTGCGCGCCGAGCTCGCGCGCCACCGCCGAGGAAAAGAACGCCGCGTGGGTCGGGATGCCGTCGGCCGTGGCGCGCGCCGCCAGGTTCTCGGCCGGCTCGATGCCTTGCACGGCGATGCCACGCCGCTGGAAGCACGAGAGCAGCAGTCCATCGTTGCTGCCGACATCGACCACCAGGTCATGCTCCGTGAGGCGCAAGCGGTGGACGGCATCGCCGGCGAACTCGTCGAAGTGCGCCCGCATCGTGCTCGACGTCGACGGCACGTACGCGTAGTCGGCGAACAGGAGCGCCGGATCGACGACCTCGCGCAGCTGGACGAGCTGGCAGTCGAGGCACCGGCAGAGGGTGAGCGGATATGCGGCTACCGGCGCCCGATCGTCGGGCCGACGCAGGCGGTTGGCGAGCGGCTGGTCGCCGAGGGCGAGGAACGGCTGCAGGGCACCGCCGCATCCCCGGCAGGTCGTGCGGAGGGTGAGCGTCACGCGTGCCGTCCAATGGGGAGATACTCGACCTGCGCCCCCCAGGTGACGGAATCCAGGGCACGCCGGGCATCGAGCACCAGCGGGCGCCGCATCAGGGCGCGGACACGCACCGGATCGAGCGCCACGAGGCTGGGCCACGCCGTGGCGAGGACGGCCGCGTCGGCGCCATCGAGAGCCGACTCGGCATCTGCGGTGACGGTGGCGACCCCTGCCAGCATTCGGGCGCCCTCGTCGGCAGCAACCGGGTCACAGGCGCGCACCTCGGCACCCGCCGCATGCAGCAGGCGCGCGACGTCGATGGAGCGCGATTCGCGCAGGTCGTCGGTCTCGGGCTTGAACGCGAGCCCAAGGACCGCCACCCGCGCCCCCGCCAGCTGCAGCCGCGCGCGCAGCAGGGACAGGACGCGCTCCGGGCGTTCGGCATTGACCTGGCGTACCGCGTCGAGGATGGGCGAGGCAACGCCTCGCGCCCGGGCCCAAGCGGTCAGCGCCTCCGTATCCTTGGGGAAGCAGCTGCCGCCGTACCCGAGCCCGGGGAGCAGGTACGACGTGATGCTGGCCGGCGCATCGGGCCGACCAGCGTGGCCCTTGAAGCGCCGGTCCGCGTGTACGGCTCGGAGTACCGCGTCGGCATCGGCGTCGGCCACCGACTCGCACATGGCGGCGATCTCGTTGGAAAAGGAGACAAGGGTCGAGAGCAGCGCGTTCGACGCGTACTTGGCCATCTCGGCGCCGGTGGGTGTCGTGAACACCATCGGCGAGCCAAAGGGCGCATACAGGGATTCCAGCGCCGCGCGCGCGCGGTCGTCGCTGATCCCGAGCACGATGCGGTCGGGTGCGCGCATGTCGTCCACCGCCACGCCCTCGCGCAGGAACTCCGGATTCATCCCGACTCCTAACGAGTCCGCCCCCAGTCCCGAGTGCTCTCGCAGGATCGGCTCCACGACCTCACTGGTGGTCCCGGGCGGGACCGTGCTCTTGACCGCCACCACGCGATAGCCGCTCGCCCCGCGCAGCGCACGTGCCACCTCGGCACTGGCCGCCCGCAGCGCGGTGAGGTCGGCGCCGCTGCCAGTCGGCGGCGTACCGACGCAGATGAGGATCACGGCGGCGTCGACAACGGCCTCGGCGGCGACTCCCGTGGCCGTCAGCCGCCCGGCATCGACCACCGACCGCAGCAGCTCGGGCAGTCCCGGTTCATGGAACGGCGCCTCGCCGAGGGCGATCTTGCCCGTGCGGACGGGATCGATGTCCACCACCCGCACCTCGTGGCCGACACCGGCCAGGACCGCGCCGCTGACCAGGCCCACCGGTCCTCCCCCGATGATCGCGACGCGCATCAGCCGACCGTCTCGCGAGCCCACCGCAGCGTGCGACGCATCCCGTCTTCCAGCGACATGCGCGGAGCATAACCAAGGTGGTCACGCGACTTGGAGAGGTCGGGACAGCGTCGCTGCGGGTTGTCGGTGAGGTAGTGCGGATCGCTGCTGACCTGAAAGGTGACCGGGGTGCCGCTGAGCCCGGACACGAGGTCGGCGACCTGACGGATGCTGACCTCGTGCGCGTTCCCGATGTTGTACGCCTCGCCCGGTTGTCCCCTGAGCATCGCCAGATAGAAGCCCGCCGTGGCGTCGCTGATGTAGCAGAACGACCGCGTCGCCCGCCCGTCGGAGTGCAGGACGAGTTCCTGGTTCGACGTCGCCGCTCGCATGAGGTCGGGAATGATGCGTCCGTCGTCGATGCGCTGGCCCGCGCCATAGACGTTGAACGGGCGCACGCTGCGGATCGGGAAGCCGAATTCCTGATGATAGACGACCGCGAGGGTCTCACCGAAGCGCTTGGACTCATCGTAGCAGGCGCGAGGGCCGGTGCACGAGACGAAACCGCGATAATCCTCGCGCGTGGGGATGTGCGCCGGATCGGGATCGCCGTAGATCTCGCTCGTACTGAAGAACAGGAATCCCTTGAGCTCGGCCTGTGCCCTGGCTAGTTCGAGCATGCGACGCAGTCCCCAGACGTTCACGTCGGCGGTCTGCAGCGGCTTGGCCCGGTAGATGATCGGTGAGGCGATGCCAGCGGCATGAATGGCGTACTGGAACGGGATGGCAATCTCGACGTCGCGCGAGATGTCGGCGTTGATCACGGTGACCTGCGGGTCGTCGGCCATTCGCTGGACGCGCGCGGGGACCCCGGTGACGAAGTTGTCGACGATGACGGCCCGAGCCGGACGAGTGAACCGGGTGCGGTTCAGGTGCAAGAGCACGTCGGCCATCGCGGCGCCGAGGAAGCCCGCACCACCGGAGATGAGCACCGTGCACCCCTCCAGCGCGTTGGCGGCCTCGCCCAGCGCGGCAGCGGCGTGAGCAGCATCCTCCCTCAGCACCTCCTCGCCGGGAACGTGCGCGTCGGCGCCGGTGGCTGCTTCACGATCTCCTGCCTGCACGTGCGTCATGTCGAGTGCACCCGATGCGTATGGTGAAACCGGCAGCGCGCCGACCGGCGGCGCTGCTGGGGTCCGTATGGAAAGAATCGTTCCGGGTGAGACGGAACTGTCCCGCCCACCGTCCGTCGTCGCCAATGACGACGCCCCCTCACTACTGGCAATCCTCGTGCGCGATAGTTTCGGCTCGACCGCGTGGCGTCGGACGGTGATGTTGCCTACAGTAGTGGCATGCACGCAACAGCGCCGAGGGTATGGTCGCGTACTCCTCTGACGGTATGGAGCCCCTCCGAGAGGTCGGGGGGGGCCGCTCGGGTCGAATCGGCCGTCGAGCGCCGCGAATCGCGTCGGGTTGGTGCCCGGGTCGCCCTCGCGGTCACGGAACTTGCGTTGAGCCGTCCTCAGGTCGGGGTGTGGGTGAAGGGGTGCCCTCCGGACCGGGAGGGTCGTCTCCCGATGTGTCGTTGTCCAGTGACTTTACGAGCTAAGTGATGCCTTCCATTCCATTGCCATCGCCCGACCCACAGGAACTGCTGGCGCCGCCGGATATCTCGCTGGTGATGCCCTGCTACAATGAGGAGGCGATCGTCGGCCAGACCATCCGGCGCACGTTGGCGGCCTTTCGCGGGGCCGGACATCGGCTGCAACTGGTCGCGGTCGACAACGGTTCGCGCGACCGCACCGGCGCGATCATCCAGGAGTATGTGGACCAGGGACAGCCCGTCATTCATGTACGCGTCGAGCAGAATCAGGGCTACGGGTTCGGCATCCTGAGCGGCATTCCGAGCTGTACCGCACCGTGGATCGGCTTCATTCCCGCGGACTCGCAGGTCGACGCCCACGAGACGGTGCACCTGTTCGAGGAGGCGTTGGCGTGCGAGGAGCCCGTGCTGGCCAAGGCGCGGCGACGGTTCCGGATGGATGGCTTCATCCGGAAGGTGGTGTCGGTCACGTACAACCTGCTCTTTCGCGCGCTCTGGCCGAGCATCGCGTCGTTCGACATCAATGGCCTGCCGAAGATCCTGCATCGGGACGTGGTGCGGCGCATGGGGCTCTCGTCGAAGGACTGGTTCCTCGATCCCGAGATCATGATCAAGTCGCACTACCTCGGGGTCCGCTGTATTGAGTACAGCGTCTTTGCCCGCATGCGGAGCCGCGGGCTCTCGCATGTGAACGCGGGGACGTGCCTGAACTTCTTCAGCGGGTTGATCCGCTACCGCTTTTCGTCGGAACTCGCCCGGTGGAGAGAGCGGGCGCCGTCGAGTGTGGTCGTGTCGGGTGAGGTACTGAGCGGCCGGGGGATCGAGTGACCCTTCGACGTGCCCTCGACGCACCACGGCGCCCCTCGTACCGGCCACCCGCCCAGCCCCCACGCTCGCACGCATGAAAGTGATCATCCTGGCCGGCGGTCGCGGGACGCGACTCGCCGAGGAGACCTCGTCGCGCCCCAAGCCGATGGTGGAAATCGGCGGGCGCCCGATCCTGTGGCACTTGATGCATCACTACGCCTCGCACGGCTTCAAGGAGTTCCTCGTCGCCTGCGGCTACAAGGGCGAGATGATCAAGGAGTACTTCAAGAACATCGCGGTGCACGAGAGCGACTTCTTCGTGGACCTGCGCGATGGCTCGCTGGACGTGATCCACGGCAGCCGACTGGACTGGCAGGTGGGGCTGGTGGACACCGGCCTCGACTCCATGACCGGCGGACGGCTGTTGCGCCTGCGTCACCTGGCGGGCGGTGAGACGTGCATGGCCACGTACGGTGATGGACTGTCCGACGTGGACCTCACGGCGCTGCTCGCCTTTCACCGGGCGCACGGGAAGCTGGCGACCGTGACGGCCGTGCGGCCGCCGGCGCGTTTCGGCGGATTGCGGCTGACGGATGATGCCGTGACCCAGTTCAGCGAGAAGCCGCAGGCCGAGAGCGGCTGGATCAACGGTGGATTCTTCGTCTTCGAGCCGGGGGTCTTCGACTACATCGGCGGCGACGAGACGATCCTCGAGCGCGACCCGCTGGAGCGGCTGTCGCGCGACGGGCAACTCATGGCCTTCAAGCATTCGGGGTTCTTCCAGCCGATGGATACACTGCGTGAGCGCGACCTGCTCGAGGCGCTGTGGGCGTCCGGGCGTGCCCGTGGAAGCAATGGGACGACGGGCGTGCGACCGGCGAGGTGGGGACATGAGTCGGCTGCCACATGTCGTGGTCCTCGGCGGTGGTCCGGCGGGGTGCGGTGCCGCGTTCCAGCTGCGCCGCGCCGGCAAGGCGACGGTCACCCTGCTGGAGAAGCAGGACGTGGTCGGGGGCAACGCCGCGTCGTTCCAGTGGGGCGGACAGTGGCTCGACTACGGGAGCCATCGACTGCACCATACCTGCGCACCCGATATCCTGGCCGACATCCGCGAGATGCTGGGCGACGACTTCGGCGACTTCGCCCGGCACGGGCGCATCCGCCTGCGCGGCGAGTGGCTGCACTTCCCCATCCAGACGACCGACCTGCTGCGGCGCCTCGACAAGGGGTTCGCGTTAGGCATGGCGCGCGACATGGTCATGACCAAGGTGGCCAAGGCAGCTGAGGGCGACACCTACGCCTCGGTCCTCCTGGCAAACCTGGGGCCGACCATGAGCCGGCACTTCTACTTCCCGTACGGACGCAAGATGTGGGGCAAGCCTCCCGAGGCGCTCTCGGGCATCCAGGCCCGCAAGCGCGTCACCGCGGGAAGCTTCGCCAAGCTGATCAAGCGGCTGCTCAAGCCGGTTGGCGGCGGCAACTACTACTACATGCGCGAAGGCTACGGGCAGATCTCGCGCGCATATGCCACGCGGGCGGAATCGCTCGGCGCAGAGTTGGCCATGCGGTGGGGCGCGACGAGCATCACCCGCTCGACGACGCCGGGCTACACCTGGTCGGTGACCGCGGAGCGCGACGGCGAGATCCGCAGCATCGACTGCGACCACATCTGGAGCACCATCCCGATCACGCTGCTCGCCAAGATGATGCAGGTGCCGGGCGACTCGCCCGTGATGAAGGCGGCGACGCAGGTGCACTATCGCGCCATGGTGCTGGTGTACGTCAAGTTACCGGTCGATCAATTCACCACCACGGACGCGCACTACTTCCCCGAGGAGAACGTGCGCGTCACCCGGCTGTCGGAACCCAAGAACTACTTCCGCTCGACCGAGCCGAAGGGGACGACGGTCCTGTGCGGCGAGTATCCCTGCGCCATCGGCGACGAGTTGTGGACGGCGAGCGACGACGACCTCGCAGCGATCATGGCGCGCGACGCAGCGACGGCGGGCATTCCCTTCCCGTCCGCCCCGACCGATGTCATGATCCGGCGCCTGCCGCAGGCGTATCCGATCTACCTCAAGGGGTACGAGGTGCCGTTAGGCATCCTCGACGACTGGGCAGGGTCGCAACCGAACGTGCTGGTGTACGGGCGGCAGGGGCTGTTCGCGCACGACAATACCCACCACGCGCTGTTCATGGCCTACTCGGCGGTGGATTGCCTGGACGGCATGACGTTCGACCAGGCCAAGTGGGCGGGCTATCGCGAGATCTTCAAGTCGCATGTCGTCGAGGACTGAGCCGTCGTCGCGGCTGGCAGGTGCGGCGTGACTCGACAGGCCACACGCGCCAGTCTGCCCGTGCCGACCGTCCGGCGCGACGCGAGCGTGCGCGGACCTGTGGGAGACCTGCGCGTGGCCGCAGACCGCGTGGCCGCAGACCGCGTGGCCGCAGACCGCGTGGCCGCGGACCGCGTGGCGGTGGAGCACGTGGCCGCGTGGCCGCTGGCGCTCGTCGCGATTGTCGTGCTGGCCGTCGCGACGCGGGCGATCGGGCTCAATAGCGGGCTGTGGATCGATGAGGTCTACTCCCTGGTCCGGTCGTTCCGGGCCCCCGCGTCGACCATCCTGACCGAGTTCTGGGGCGACAACCACCATCCGCTGTACGCGCTCCTGGCGCACGCGAGCCGCGCGTTGCTCGGCGAGGCTCCGTGGACGGTCCGGCTGCCGGCCATGCTGCTGGGCGTCGCCGCGGTCCCCGCGCTGTACCAGCTCGGCCGGCTCGTCGTGCGCCAGCGGGAGGCGCTGCTCGCCGCTTTGCTGCTGGCGGTGAGCTACCATCACGTCTGGTTCTCGCAGAACGCCCGTGGCTACAGTGCGATTGCCTTTGCCGCCATTGTCACCCTGTGGGCGCTCTTGCGAGGGCTGGAGACGGGGGAGCGGCGGTACTTCGTGTGGTACGCGGTCGCGGCCGCGCTGGGGGCGTACACGCACCTGACGATGATCCTGGTGGTGGTCGGTCACGCGCTGGCCGCGGCCGTCTTCCTGCTCGCGCCAGGACGCGCGCTGGACCGCCGCCCGCTCTGGCGCATGTGCGTGCTCGCCTTCGGGCTGTCGGCGGTGCTGACGCTGGCGTTGTACGGGCCGATGCTGCGCGAGGTGCTCGACTTCTTCCTGAACCGCCCCTCGCAATTGCGGGGGGTATCGACCCCGCGCTGGGCATTCGTGGAGACCATCCGCGTGCTCGTGCTCGGACTGGGGGCGGGACTGGCGATCGTTGGGGGCACCGTGCTGGCCGCGGGAGCGATCGTTGGTGCCAGCGGGATCGCGTCGATGTGGCGTCGGCATCGCGCGTTCGTCCTGCTGCTGGCCATGCCGTGCCTGGTAACGGTTGCCGGGGCCGCCATGGTGCGCGGGACGATGTATCCGCGCTTCTTCTTCTTTGCGATCGGGCCGGCGATGCTGCTCGTGGTGCGTGGGGCATATGCGGCCTGCGAGTGGGGGGCCGCGCGCATCGGACGTGCACGCCTCGGCTCGCCGCTGGCCACGTCGGGCGTGTTGGTCGTGGCTCTCCTCTCCACGGCGTCGCTGGGATACAACTACCGCTACCCCAAACAGGATTTCGAAGGGGCCATGCGACTGGTGCTGGCAGAGGCGCGGCCGGGCGACGTCGTCGTCTCGACCGGGCTCCCCGCCGACCCGTATCGCACGTTGTATGGCCGGACGTGGCCGAACCTCACCACGCGCGCGGAACTGGACTCCGTGCGGCGCACAGGCGCGCGCACCTGGGTGCTCTGGACCTTTCCACGGTATCTCGAGCGCAACGTCCCCGAGATCGACCGCGTCCTGCGCGACGAGTGCACCGAGCGGCGCACGTTCCGTGGCACGGTGAGCGGGGGCGACGTGCTGGTATGCGTCCTGCCCACATTGTCGGCCGAGACGCGATCGCCGGGGGATTCCAGCGCCCTTCCCACTGTACCGGTTCCTCCGCAATGACCAAACTGATCATCCAGATCCCCTGCTTCAACGAAGCGGCGACGCTGCCGCCGACGCTGCGCGACCTGCCGCGTTCGTTGCCGGGCGTCGACGTGATCGAGTACCTGGTCATCGACGACGGCAGCCGTGACGAGACGGCTGCCGTGGCCCGGGCCAACGGCGTGCATCACGTCGTGCAGTTCGAGCGCAACCGCGGCCTCGCGGCCGCGTTTCGGGCGGGCATCGAGGAGTCGCTGCGCCAGGGGGCGGACATCATCGTGAACACCGACGCCGACAACCAGTACCAGGCGTCGGACATCGCCACGATCGTGCGCCCGCTGATCGAGCGACGCGCCGAGATGGTGGTGGGTGACCGCGGCGTCGGCGAACTGCCGCACTTCTCATACATCAAGCGTCGGCTGCAGGTCTTCGGCAGCTGGGTGATCGGACGCGCCGCCGAGCTGCGCACACCCGACGCCACGAGCGGCTTCCGCGCCATGACCCGCGAGGTGGCGCTGCGCATGGTGGTGCTGAGCGACTACTCGTACACGCTGGAGTCGCTCATCCACGCGGGATCGCGCAAGACGGCAGTCGAGTCGGTTCGCATCGGCATCAACCCGCAGACGCGCCCCTCGCGCCTCATGAAGTCGATCCCGCACTACATCCGAAAGTCGGGGGTCACGATCCTGCGGGCGTACACCATGTACCGACCGCTCCGCGTCTTCATGACCGTCGGGTTCCTCCTCATCCTGGCGGGGTGCGTGCCGGGGGTTCGCTTTGTCTGGTTCTTCCTGCAGGGTGACCGCATCGGGCACGTGCAGTCGCTGATCCTGTCGGCGATCCTGATCATCGTCGGCTTCCAGATCCTGCTCATCGGGTTGCTCGCCGACCTCATCGCCAACAACCGCAAGCTGCTGGAAGAGACCCTGTACCGGATCCGGAAGCTCGAGCTGGACCGCGACGGACCGCGTCCGTGACCTCGCCGTCGACAGCGCCCGTGCCTACACCCGTGACCACCCCATCGAACCGGCCCACCAACGGGCCAACGAGCCGGCCCTCGACCACGCCGCGACGCCGGTCGCTGATCAAGCACCCACTGGTCCGCTGGGGCGGGAGCGCGGCGATGCTGGCGCTCCTGTTCACCGCACTGCCCTTCGCCGACATCGCCGCAGCGATCGGGAGTGTGCCGGCCGTGGTCTGGCCGGCGGCGCTGGCGATGTACCTGTCGTTGCACCTGGTGGGCGTCGTGAAGTGGCGGTTGCTGACCAACACCGCCGGTGCCGGCTTGAGCTTCAAGACCGCCGTTCGTGCCTACTTCATGGGGTTGTTCGGCAACACGTTCCTCCCATCGATCGTTGGCGGCGACGTGGTGCGGGCGGGCGTTGCGCTGCGCGCCGCGCGGTCCAAGAGCGGGCTGGTGCTCGGCTCGCTCATCGACCGCCTGCTCGACATCATCGGGCTGGCGGCGGTGGCCGGCATCGGCGCGCTCCTGTCGCCGCGTGCCCTCGACGGCCAGAGCCGACGGATCTTCCTGACGTTAGGTGGCGTGCTGGCCCTGGGTGGCATCGGCGCGGTGGTGGCGCTGGCCGTCCTTCCCGTGCGCCGACTCCCCTGGAAGGTCCGGCGCAAGCTCGTCCAGGTGCGGCTCGCGATCCGGGCCACCATCCAGCGTCCCGAGGCGTTGGTGGCGGCGCTGGTCCTCGGCATGTTGTTGCAGACGTTGCTGACGGTCCTCAACTGGTGGCTCGGCGGCGTGATCGGGATCGAGATCCCGCTCTACGTCTGGCTCTTCGTCTGGCCGCTCGCCAAGATCGCCGGGTTGCTGCCACTGACGCAGAACGGGATCGGCGTGCGCGAGGCAGCGCAGGCGGTCCTGTTCGCCCCGTTCGGCGTTGCGGCGGCCAAGGCGGTGGCCACGGGACTCGTCTTCGAGGTCGTGATCATCTCCGGCGGCCTGCTCGGCGGCGTGATCGCCTTCGTGCTGAGCCGCAGCGCCTCGGAACGCGCAGCATTGCGCGCGTCGACGCAGGCGGACGATCCGGTTGCGGCGGGGGGATCGACGGCGTGACGGCGACATCGGCCGTGCCCTCCGCGTCGACGGCGATTCGCTCGCGCGACGTCGTCGTCTTCGCGATCGTGCTGCTTGCCCTGCGCGCGCTCGCGTCGGGCGTGGGTTCGTTCATGGAGGGCGACGAGATTTCCATCGCCTCGGGCATCGCGTCGATCGTGCGCGACGTCCCAGGCGTGACGTATCGGTACGGTGTGCAGTTCGGGTACTATCGCCTCGTGGCGGCCATGACCGTGCTGACCGGCGGCGACCTGACGCGCATTCCCATCCTGATGTCCTGGCTGAGCCTCATCGCCGGCGTGGTCATCCCGATGTGCGGGCTGTTCGGCTTCCGTGGTGAGCTGTCCGTGCGGGAGCGCTGGCTGGTGGCAGCGCTGCTGGCCGCCAACCCGATCATCTGGATGAGCGCCCGCTACGGCAACACCGCAATGCCGTCCGTCGCCTGCACCGCCGTCGCGCTGACCATCCTGTCCAACCGTCCGCAGTTGCGCGGCGAGCTCGCCGCGCTGGCCTGCTTCGCGGTGGCGATCACGCTGCGCGCCGACGCCGTGCTCGTGTCGGGCGCCGTGCTCGCCCTCCTGTGGCGCTCACACGGCTCCCTGGTGCGCGCGGGCATCCGGCTGGCGATCGTCGGGGCGTGCATCGCATTGCTGCTGCTCGTGCTGCGGGCCGGCGATCCGTACATGGCATCCGTCGGCGACGCCCTGAGCTCACACGTTGCCAACCCGATCCGGACGCGCTTCTTCGAGTTCCTGCTGTGGGCGCTGTCGCCATTCCCGTTGTTGTTCGCCGCGGCGGGGCTGCGTGAGACGCAGCGGGTGCGACCGACGCTCTTCTTCATCCTGCTGGCCTGGGTGGGCCCGCCGTTCGCGTTCTACTTCGCCAGTACCACGACGCCGCGCTACCTGCTGCAGGGGGTCCTCCCGCTCACGCTCGCTGGGGCGATCGGGATGTGGGCCTTCGTCGAGGCGGGCGGCGTGCGCCGCCTGGTATCGACGGCGATCGTGTTCGCCCTCGGCTTTGCGCACCTGTTCATCGGCATGTCCGAATTCTATCCCAGCCGGCCGAGGAGCTTCCTGAAGGATGCCGAGATCGGCTCGGACGATGGTCGCGTCTGGACGGGAGCGCTGCTGTACAAGTCGTACGTGCGCACGCCGCCCTCGCCAGGGCGGCTGCTGCAGACGCGGTTTCGACCCACAGCGGGAGGCGAACTGACCTACGCTGCCATTTTCGACACGCTGGCCAGCACGTCGCCACGCGGTGGTCGCGTGGCCCTGGTGAATGCGGGGGGCTACGGGAACACGATGCACTTTTTCGCCAACCTCGCCGGCGCCATGCCGGTGCCAGCAGCACCGTGCACGTCGTGGGATACTGCGTGCGAGCTAGCCATCGGCAACGTGCGTCTCGCCGTGGTGGGACTCGCCTCGATTCGCGGGACCGATACGCGCCTCGATGTGCGCCCGGGCGACGAGGTCTGGGTCGTCGGGCGCGACTCCGCCTCGCGGGCCGAGGGCGTTGCGCCGCACGTCCCGGACGGATTGCGGCTGGAATTTCAGCCCGCGTGGTCCACGGCACCGCGGCTCACCCGGTTCATCACGCGGGAGCGTGCGTCGTGAGCACTACCTCGGTTTCCGTCAGCGTCGTGATGCCGGCCTACAACGAGGAGGACGGGATCGCCGTCGCCGTGGCCGCCGTCCGGGAGCACGTGCTGGACACGGTGTTGAATTCCGAGCTGGTCGTCGTGAACGACGGATCACGCGACGGAACCGGCGCGCTGCTCGACCAGCTGGCGGCGGACGATCCACGCGTGCGCGTGATCCACAAGTCGAATGGCGGGCATGGCCCGGCGATCATGACTGGGCTGGGCCAGGCACAGGGCGCGTACGTTTTCCTCATCGACAGCGACAACCAGATCCCGCTCGAGGAGTTTGCCCCGTTCTGGGCCGCGGTGTCGGGCGGCGGGGATGCGGCGTTCGGTGTGCGGCGCGTGCGGCACGATGCGCAACTGCGCAAGGTGCTCACGGTAGTCATCCGGCAGTCCCTGTCGACCATGTTCGGCGTGCGCCTGTACGACTCGAACGTGCCGTACAAGCTCCTGAAGCGTTCGCTGTGGACCGAGGCGAGCGCGCTGATACCCGAGGGCACGCTGGCCCCATCGTTGTTCCTGGCGGTGTTCGCCGCTCGGCGCGGCTATGCGGTGACCTACATCGACGTGACGCACAAGGATCGGGAGACCGGGACCGTGTCGATCCGGCGCTGGAAGCTCATCAAGTTCTGCGCACGGGCGTTCCGCCAGCTCCTCGACTTCCGCGCCTCCCTCCTCGCCTCGACACGCTGACCATGCGGATTCTCGTCATTGGTGCCGGCCCGACGGGTCTTGGCGCGGCCTGGCGCCTCGCCGAGCACGGGCACGCCGACTGGCGGCTCATCGACGCCGCCCCGCGGGCGGGCGGCCTGTCGATGTCCCACGTTGATGACGCCGGCTTCACCTGGGATCTCGGCGGTCACGTGCTCTTTTCGCACTACCGCTACTTCGACAGCCTCATGGAGCACGCGCTGGGCGACGCCTGGTTCGAGCACGAGCGCGAGGCCTGGGTCTGGATGCGCGATCGCTGGATCCCGTACCCGTTCCAGAACAACATCTGGCGCCTCCCGGACGACGACCTCATTCGCTGCCTCGAGGGACTGGTCGAGAACCAGCGATCGACCGAGCGCACGACCCCTCCCGCGCACTTCGCGGAGTGGCTGGAGCGATCGTTCGGGCGAGGGATGTGCGACGTGTTCATGCATCCGTACAACTTCAAGGTGTGGGCGCACGAGCCGCACACCATGGGGACCACGTGGATGGGTGAGCGCGTGGCGACCGTCGACCTGGCCCGCGTGCTGCGCAACATGGTGCTGCGCCGCGACGACGTGAGCTGGGGGCCCAACGCGACCTTCCGGTTCCCGCAGCACGGCGGGACCGGGGCCATCTGGCAGTCGCTCGCCAGCCAGCTCCCGGAGTCCCAGCTCTCGTTCGGTCGCACCGTGGTGGCGATCGACAGCGGCGCGCGCCGCCTGCATCTCAGCGACGGCACTGAGGAGCGCTACGATGCCCTCGTCAGCAGCATGCCGCTGTCCACGACGTTGCGCCTGACGACAGACCTGCCGGACCTGCAGCGGTACGCCGACCGGTTCGTCCACTCGTCGAGTCACATCGTCGGCGTCGGATTCGCCGGTGCCCCTCCCGAGGCCCTGCGCACCAAGTGCTGGATGTACTTCCCCGAGGGCGACACGCCGTTCTACCGGGTGACGGTGTTCAGCAACTACTCGGAGAACAACGTCGCGCGACCGGGCGAGCAGTGGTCGTTGATGGCCGAGGTGAGCGAGTCGTCGGTCAAGCCGGTGGACGCGGCTCGCATCGTCGACGACGTGATCGAGGGCTTCCGCCGAGTCGGCTTCATCGACGGGCAGACGCCCATCGTGACGCGGTGGCATCGCCACCTCCCGCATGGCTACCCGACGCCGTGGCTCGGCCGCGACGAGGTGCTCGATGCCGTGCAGCCGGTGCTGGAGTCGCGGGGCATCCTCAGCCGCGGGCGCTTCGGGGCGTGGAAGTACGAAGTGTCCAACCAGGACCATTCGGCGATGCAGGGAGTGGAGGCCATCGACCGGCTGCTGCTGGGGACTGCCGAGACGACGGTCACCGGGCGCATGAACGCGGAGCCGCCGGTACTCGCCGTGTCACGTTAGGCAGGCGCGACCTTCCCTGCGCCCCGCGGCGCCCCTGCGCCGCGGACTGCGGTCGGCCGAAGCGCGTGTGCCGTGTTACGACCCCCGACGCGCGCGCCATCGTGCGGGCGACCCCGCTGGCGATGTCGTCGTCCGGGGCCCACCGAGTGAGGGTCCGCAGCAGCGTGACCGGGACGGGGTCGTGCGCCATTTCGTCCGACCTCGACGGGACGTGCCCGAAGCCGAGCCGTGCGCGCGGGATGCCGAGCACGTCGCTCGCGGTCTCGACAAACTCGCGCACCGAGTGCAGTCCGCCCGATGCCAGGTTGACGACGGCACCACGGGCCACGTCGCTCACCGCCAGCCGCAGCAACCCCTCGGCCACGTCCTCGACGTAGGCGAAGTCACGGCGTTGCGTCCCGGCACTCAACGGAATCACGCCGTCCGCATCGGCCGCCGCCATGAGGGTCGGGAGCAGGCGACCCGCGTGCTCGCCGGGACCAAAGACGGTGAACAGCCGCGCGGTGCAGCACTCAAGCCCGAGCTCGTCCGATACCCGCTGCAGCGCCTGTGTCCCTGCCAGCTTCGTTCGTCCATATGGTGTCGTCGGTGCGCAGGGCGCGTTCTCGTGCAGTGTCCCTCCTGTCGTCCCGTATTCCTGCGCCGATCCGACATGGATCAGGCGCACGCCACCCCACTTGTCGCGGCGCGTATTGGCCACCACGCGCGCCAGCGCCTCGACCATCCGATGGTTCAACCGGTCGGCCAGCGCGTCGTCCCGCTCGCCGCGATCCACGCCGTGGCCCGCGAGGTTGAAGACCATGGTCGGGCGCACGGCGGGGATCCACTCGGCCAGTTCGTCGAGCGCCCCGAGGTCGCGTCGCACGATCACCGTCCCCAGGGACTCGCGTGCCAACCGCTCCGCCCCCTCCACGCTCCGAACCGCACAGATCACCTGCGCCCCCTGCGCGCGCAGGGCGCGCGCCACCCAGTACCCGATGAATCCGGAGGCTCCGAGGACCAGCGGGCGCGTATTGCGGAACGGCGACGAGCGTCTCTTCATGTGCTCCGAGCGACGACGGAAATGGCGGGGGCTATCTGCAGGACGATCGAGCGGACCAGCGGGATGCGCCGAATCAGGTGGTACGCACCGATCGCGAGTCGGAGGGGGGCGGCGAGTCCCGATACCTGCGCCCCGGCGAATTGCGGGAGCGAGAGGCGGACGTCCTCAAACCCACCGTGCCGCAGGGTCCGTGTCAACTCGGCCGGCGTGAACAGGCGGCGCCTGGGCATGACCTGTCCCGAGCGCAGCGCGTGCGCCTGCAACGTCGCGTTCGAGCGCCAGCCACCGGCCAGCAACCCGAGGTGCGGGTCGGGGCCGACGGAATGACGGTTCGGCGTCGTCAGGGCGAGGACTCCCCGCGGCCCAAGCACCCGTCGGGACTCGCGGACAACGGCATCCGCGTCGGCGACGTTTTCCAGCACCGACTCTCCCACAACCGCCGTGCAGCTCGCCGCCCGCAGTGGCAGGTGCTCGGCGTTGGCACAGACGACCGGAAGGTCGATTCCCTGCTCCGCCGCGCGCTTGCGCGCGAGAACCAGCCAGCGCAGGCCGGCGTCCACGCCCACGACCGAGTACCCCGAGCACGCGAGCGCCACGCCTAACGGTGCGGTTCCGCACCCCAGGTCGAGCAGTGTCCCGGTCGTCGGCATCGGCGCGTCGAGCTCCTTCCAGGTCTGCAGGGTGGCCTGCGCCCGATCGGCCGCGGCCAGCACGCCGTGCGTGAAGCGGGCCACTTGCTCCGGCGGGACCTTGGCGTTCCCCTCATAGTACGACGCATAGAGCTCGCCGAACGAACGTCCATCGTCTCGCCCGGCGAGCGTCGTCGCCGCCGTCACGTCTTCGGCAGTACTCAGGTAGGGATCCCCGAGCAGGCGCAGGTCCGGGATGCCGAGGGTGACAGGATACTCCCTCCCGCAGCCGGTGCATCGCAGCGCCGGGCCCACGGCATCGTCCAGCGGTGCGTGGCAGGACGGACAGGCGACGCCAAGCGCCTCCCACTCGCGTGCCGAGCGCGCACGCACGATCGGTACCGCAGTCGGCGGAGGCTCGCTCATTTCCCCGACCAATAGCCCTGCCACTCGCCGACCGACCAGGCAAGCGCCGCGCGGGCGAGCGGACCCCACGCCGAAGCGGGGACCGAGCCGGTGGCGCCGCGCGTTGCCAGCACGCGACGCACGCGCAGCAGGATGACGGGCGGCAGGAGGAGCGCCGTGAGTGCAAAACGCACGCGGGCCGCGAGCGATGCCGCCGCGACACGGGTCAGGGCAAACGTTCGCCCGTGCTCACGCCGTTCGACCAGGTAATCCGCGAGCACGACGTCTCGATGCTGCAGGACCACCAGCGTCGGATCCAGCAGCACCGGCGTGCCACGGGCATGTAACGCCCAGTGGACCGTGGTCTCATGAAACTCCTCCCGCCACTGATGCTCGATGGCATCCAGTTCGGCGCGCGGATATGACACATTGCAGTCCGACGCGTACGCTGCCGGCCCAGCGGGGAGTGGCGACATGTAGCGCGCGTAGTCCAGCAGGTAGGCAGCCCACGCGCTCCCATCACTCGACGGCGCCTTGTCGATCGCTCCGCCCACGATAGCGGTCGCGCCCACGTGGGCGGCCAGCACTCGCGCACACCAGTCCTCCGTCGGCGTGCAGTGGTCTTCCGTGCACGCGACGATGCCGCCGGTCGAGGCGCGGACAGCCAGCGCGCGCAGGCGGGCGGGTGATGCGCTGCCATCACCGGCGATCCAGCGCACGTGCGGGAATCGCCGACGCATCTCGTCGGTTGGCTCGTCGCCCGCCCGGCAGGCGACCAGCGTTTCGCCTGCGACCCGTGCCACCTGCGGCGCAAGCGACGTCAGTGTTCTGACGATCGCATCGCCACCGGCAAATCGCACGATCACGACCGAGAGAGTGGGCGGCGTGCCGGTCGACGCGGTGGGTATGCTCATGGAGTGCGCTGCTGCGTATCATCGCGCCGCTCGGCTCCCAGCACGGCCGGGAGATCGGCAGAGCTGGGAATCTCGGTCGCAAGAGAACCGGCCCGGAGCGGACCTGCCACCACGCGGAAGCCCGCGCCGGTGATGGTCGGACCGTCGACGATGTAGATCGGCCGATCGGGATACGCCGCGACGACGTCGCGCCGCACCTCGGCCGAGCGATCCCACGCATAGATCGCGCGCGCGCGGTCCGTGAGGTCGAGCGGATTCTCCAGCGCAGCCTCGTGGTAGTCGGGATGTCGGCGTCCGCGTACCAGGACGAGCGACGAATCCATTGGGTGCGCCGCGGCGAAGGTGCGCATGGCGGCGCTCATGTTGCGGAAGTGATGGTACTTCTCCACCGATCGCCACGGGACCCAGGTGAGCAGGGCCGCCGCGCTCAGCGCCAGCATGGCGACTACGCCGCGCGTTGCGGCTGGCGTCTCCAGGCCGAGCAGGGCGGCGGGGGCGCGCGCGGTCAGGAGGACGCAGGGCGCGATCACGAGGTACCAGTAGCGTGCGGCGAAGTCGGGTCCGCCGCCGAACCAGTAGAAGGCATGCAACCCGACGACGAGCGCCACCACGCCGAGCAGGGCCCAGTCCAGGCGGCGCAGGCGCCGGGAGCAGATGAGCGTCACGAGTGCCAGCAGCGACCCGGTCGCCCAGCCGAACAACTCCAGGTTGAGGGCGGCGCCATTCAGCAACGAATTGAGCAACACGTCGCGCAGTCCGTGCCCGGGCCAGGGGTCGAGACCGCCCCATCCCATCCCGCGCGTCGGGCCGAAGCCCATGTCGTTGGCCCCGGGTGCGTAGTAGCGATCCACGTACATCATGATCGGAAAGCGGCCCGGCGAACCCGTGAGCGCGGCGTTGTACGGGAGCGCGAGCGCCGAGACCGCGACAGTGACCGCCGTGAGCGTCACGCTGGGGAGGAGGCGGAAGAGTCGATGGGCGGCGGTCAGCGACCACAGTCCGAGCACCACCGCGACGGCGAGCCCCTCCAGTGGCCGGATCAGTCCGATGATGCCGACACCGATGCCGGCCGCGGCCGCGGGCCAGGCGGCGCGGCGCTCGCGCGCCACTGCGACGCCGAGCGCCGCCGCCAGCGCGCAGGCCAGCGTGGCGCTGTGCGTCATCAGGCTCATGCCGAGGAACAGGAACCACGGCGACGTGGCGAGCAGCAGCGTGGCCAGTCGCGCGGTGCGTGGCGCATCGAGCCGGCGCACGAGGGCGTACATGCACAGGATGCACACCCCGCTGAGCAGCGGGTTGACCAGCCACGGCACGCCGGCACGCACGCCGAGGGAAAGGATCGCCGGCCAGCCGGGCGGGAGCGGTGAGAAGCTGCGTCCGGGCTCGTAGAACATCAGGTCGATGTCGAAGCCGGCGGCCACGGGGGGCGCCGGCAGCTGCAACATCCCGGCGGCAAAGTAGCGCGCCTGCAGCAGGTAGACGATCTCGTCCGGCACGTGCGGCATGCGTTCATACACGACCAAGGCCAGCAGCGCGCATACGCAAACGACGGCCAGCGCGCACGCGACCGCGAACGGATCGAGGAACCGTCCCGACGCGCCTCCGTCGCCCCGGCCTAACCAGCGCGTGAGTCGCTGCTCGGCGCGCTCGACGGCGCGCGCGTCCATGGATCGCACGAGCAGGACGATCGTGCCGAGGGCGACCAGCTGGCACGCTGATGCGAACGCGAGCTCGACGACGAAGCGCCGAGGATCGCGCGACGCCACGGCGCTCAACCCCGCGAGCAGCGCCGCACCGACCAGGAGCCATGGGAGGCGCACGGTGCGCCGGACCCATGTCCAGACGCTTCGCCATTCCCCAAGCATCGCCCAGCCGACCAGCAGCAGCTGCCCGACCAGTACCGCCGTCGCGAGGCGGTACCCGCCCTGCAGGAAACGCTCGGGCTGGAGGTGCGGGTACGTGGCGCCCTTGCCCGATGCGAGGAGCGCGAGCGACGCCGCCTGTCCCGCCACCAGCAGGGCGAACCACCGCAGGGGCGTGCCGCGCACCCGTGTCGTGCGCGATAAGCTCTCTCCCCCTGCCGTCGTCACCGTCGCGGAAACACTCACTGCCCGAACACCGTCAGGACACCAGGGCCAGGGAGACGAGCGCGAAGGATGCCGCCAGCGGCGATGGTCGTGTCGCCGGGCGTCGAGTCGCCCGGGGCGGTCGTGGTGGACGAGATCCCATAGCGACCGGCCGGAAGACCCACGATGTCCACGTCCCGTTGGCGGTCGCCATTGGCGACCACCACCATCCGTCCGTCGGGATTGCGAAAGGCGGTGACCAGTAGCCGCGTGTCGTTGCTCTGCGCCTCGACGCGCGTTGCCCCGAGCGGCACATGGCGGAAGTACTGCCGAAGGTAGCCGGCGATGGGCGTGAGTCGCGCCGTGGGGTGCAACGTGTCCTCGGTGGTGAACCGTACGTAGATGCCGCCCCCATCGCCCCGGTCAGGGGGCGGACAGAAGACCACCGCGAATTGCTGCCACGACGAGACGCGGCCCACGGTGAGGTCCTGGTGGAGCGTGTCGTGATCGGCCCCGATGCGCTCGTTCATCGTCGTGCGAAATCCTAACGAGTCCGCGCGCCGCGCCAGGCGCTGCAGCACCTCGAGGTTGCCCCCCTAGCGATGATAGCTCAGGTCGGTCAGCGCCTCGCGCGTCCCGGGCACGGCGAGCATGCCGTCGAGGAAGCGCTCGGCCGCCTGCATGGTGCTGGTGCTGGGGCCGATGAACTGCGGGGTGAAGCCGGCGGCCGCGAGGCGCGCGCGCACCGCCAGGAGCGCCTGGGCCACTTCGGTGGGCGTCCAGGCCTCGTGCATGTTGGGCTCGTTGATCACCTCGATGGACCTGGGGACCAGGTCGTAGCGGTCGCGCAGGTGCCGGAACGCCTGCTCGACCAGCTCTGCATACTCGTCGGGGTTGCCCTTGTGCACGGGATTGCGCCCCCCCACGTACACGAGGCTGAGCCACAGGTCGTCGCCGCGCGCGCGCAGGCGCTGCCGCATCGGGAGCACCTGCGTCTCCACGAGGTGGTCGAGGAATGCCCACTGGAACCCGGCCGGGTTCGCGTGCCGCGGATCGGCGTCGTCGTTGACCGGCTGGAACCAGGTGCGCTTCCAGTCGTCGAAGCTGCGTTCGCCGCGCATGTACGGCGAAAAGTGGTCGGTGGAGTCCTCGAAGCCGCTGCGCAGCGGCAGTTTGACGCGATTGAGCCCCAGGTCGTTGGTCACCAGGTCGAGCACCTGCTCGCGCACGCCGTTCCACGCGGTCTGGTTGCACTCCGGTGTCCCGCCGAGCAGTCCCTCCCAACCCTGCATCACCTGCAGCCGTTGCTCGGGATGCACCGTGACCGTGACGGTCCCGCCCCCCACGCACGCCCCCGCCAGCAGCAGCGACGTGGCCGCCGCCAGCTGCAGTGTGCGCCCCCCCCGATCGCCCGCGCGCCTGCTCATCGTGCCGTCTCCGCTCGCCGTATCCAGTATGTCTCGATCTCCGAGGCCGAGCGCGTTGCCCGTGCACGAAGGGCATCGATGCGCGCGGCATCGTACAGCTGTCCCCGGGCCATCACCATCTCGATGCGACGGCTGTTGGCGATGTCGAGGGTCGGATCGGCCGAGAGCACCAGCAGGTCGGCGACGCGACCGGGTGCCACGGTGCCCAGCGAATCTGTGGCGCCAAGATATTCGGCCACGCGCCAGGTGGCGCTCTGCAGTGCCTCGAGCGGCGTGAGTCCCGATCGCACCAGGAGCGCCAGCTCGTCGTGCAGGGACAGCCCCGGCGCGGCATACAGGTTCGGCGTGTCGGACCCGGCCAGGATCGGGACGCCGGCGCGGTGCATCGCCCCGACGCTCCACTGCAGTCGCGCCTGCGTCCGCGCCAGCGCATGGTCGCTCGGATACGGCTCCCCCGGCCACCCGTTGAACGGGCGACGGGGGCGCAGCGCGAGTGGCGCCGGTGGGAGCCGCACCGCCGAGTCGCCCGAGCGGTTGAGCACCCCGAGCAGGCGGAGCGTCGGCACCTGATAGACCCGGCGGGCAGCGAGCAGCGCAAAGAGCGAATCGGCGCGCGGCTCGCTAAAGGCCTCGAGCGCGAGCGCCGAGGGATACTCGGGACGCGTCAGGAGCCCGATTCGCCAGGCCAGGCGCGACCACCAGGTCGGCGTATCCACCAGCTGCAAGGTGCGACGCACCGCGTCCTCGTCGGTACTGGACGCGACGAGGATCCCGTCCATGTGGTCGACCACGCGCTGCCCCATGCCGGCCTGTGCACGCAACGACGTCGAGAGCGGGACGTTGCCCTCCAGCGGCATCCGGTGACGGGCGAGCGACGCCTCGAGCGCCGGGAAGAGGTCGGGATCGAGCGCCAGCAGGTACGCCGCCGACGCGCCGCCTTCCTTGAGCGCAGCGACCGTCGCCTCGACGTCAGCGGCGGTCGCCAGGGGGAACGGCGCCCCCGGAGCGACCGCCGCCATGCCCACCTTGGGTCCGGTGAAGATGATCCGCGGTCCCTCGCGCTCGCCGCGCGCGATCGCGTCGCGCCACCCACGCACCACTGCCATGGAGCCTGCCACGTCGCGCACTCCGGTGACGCCGTACGCCAGGAAGAGCGGATGAAAGAGCGCCGCGTTGGAGTCGACGGGTGCGCGATCCCAAAGCGGCAGCGCCTGCTCCACATGCATGTCCCACAACCCGGGAATTACGAACTTCCCCATGACCGAGACCACGCGCGCGCCGCGCGGCCGACGCCAGGTCGCGCGCGGGACCACGGCGCGGATCGTCCCCCCCTGCACGACCACCACCTGGTCTCGCCGCCGCTCGCCGCTGACCACGTCGATCACCGTCGCTCCGACCAGCGCGGTCACGACGGCCGACTGCCGCACCGAGGCGGTCCGTCCCGCCTGTGCCGCGCCATGGGCCGGCGCCGCCGCCAGCCACACGGCGAGCACGGCCACCCGGACAGGGGTATCGCAGGCGGTAGCGGCTATCCTCAGGAGGGTGCATGCGAGGGCGAGAGAAGTCGGCGGGACGCGCGGGTCGGTGCAGTCCTTGCAATCAGCGTTCCTGTTGCATGATTCAGCAGCGCCGCGTCTCCCGGAGAGCGGTCGCTCGTCAGGCGGGGGGGCACGAATTCCAGCCCCAGCGCCCGCCGAATTCTACCTTGAAGGACGCTTCCTTCGCCTCTTTCATCACGGACTGCGCCGGCACATGGCTCCACTCGTGGGTGAACCCGTCGTCGTCTCCATCGATCGTGCCCTGCGCGATTCGATGGCCGAGGTCGTGTACGCCCTTCGCACCCTGTTGCACACGGCCGGCTTGGCGACGCGCCTCGAGTGGTTCACCGAGGGCGCGTGCCCCGACGTGTACTACGGCCCTCGGCGCGATGTCGCCGCACGCATCTCCATTCCCTCGGTCGGGTGGCCCTTCGCGTCCGCGCCCGCGCGTCACCCGCAGGGGACCGTCGACGCCTTCGGGCTCCCGTTTCTCGTCTTTCCCGACGCGACGCCGACGGCCGGCACGCACGAGAACGAGCGCGTGCGCTACCCGAGTGACATCGTCTTCGCCAGCTACTGGATCCTCACCGGTGCCGTGGAACCCACGTATCCGCGGTCGCGCATGGATGACCTGGACCTCGACGCATCGGTCCTCGTGCGGGACGACCTGCTGGCGCGCCCGATCGTGTCGCTGTACGCCGCCCACCTGCGCGCGGTGCTCGACCCGACGGGCCAACGCGCGCTTCCGTGGGAGTGGGAGGCCGACGGATCACAAGTCGCCTTCGCCTTCTCGCACGACGTCGACTACCCGGAACTCATCCGCCCCATCGAGGTCCTGCGCGTGCTCCAGGATCGCGGGCCGCGCGGCGCTGGCCTCGCCCTGCGTGTGGCCACCGGTCGCAGCCACTTCTGGACCTTTCACGAGTGGTCGCCGCTCACGGCGCGGCACGGGACCCGCTCCTGCTTCTACTTCATGGCCCGGCAGGGGTCGCTCCTGCAGTACGCCATGGGGACACCAGATGACTTCTACGACGTCCGCACGCCGCGCTTCCAGCGCCTGTTCGCCGAGCTGCGAGATGCCGGCTGCGAGATCGGCCTGCACGCCTCGTATCACGCCCACCGCAGCGCCGACACGCTGCGCGGCGAGGTGCAACGTATTGCCGAGGCGGCCGGAGTGGAGTGTGCGGGCAATCGCCACCACTACTGGCACCTCGACCCCGCAGCCCCCAACGAGACGCTGCGGCGGCACGCCGAGGCCGGGCTGCAGTACGACTCGTCGTTAGGATTGGAGTACTATCCCGGCTTCCGCCGCGGCATCTGTCACCCGTTTCGCGTCTTCCACGAAGGGCGGCGCGCCCCCCTCCCCATCGTGCAGCTCCCGCCGGCGTGGATGGACGATCACTTCGACCGTCGTCTCGCGCGCAACGGAATCACCGACCCCGACGCGGCGGCCCGCCGGCTGCTGGACGTCGCGCGCGCGACGCGCGGGATCGTCGTGGTCGACTACCACTCGCGCGGCATGAACGCCGACTTCTATCCACGCTATGGCCCGTGGCTCGACCAGTTCGCCCTTCGGCACCTCGACTCCTCGGTGTGCGGCATGACGCCAGGAGAAATCCATCGGGCGTTCCTGGCCCGAGAGGAACTGCTGGAGCGCGCCTCGGTGGACACCACCTCGCCGTCCCCCCTCGCGGTGACGCCAAGGTCGGCGCCGTCCCCATCCACGAGCGCGGTCCCGTGATCGGATTCGTCATCGAGCGATATCGCGCCGAGGACTGCGCCGAGCTCGGCCGCCTGCACTTCGACCTGCTCGGCGATCCGGCGCGCAATGGCTATTCGCTGGCCACGGTCGGTCCGGAGTTCATGGCCGACGCCTTTTACCGGCTCAGTCTCGACAATCCCGCATTCCATTGCGATGTCGCGCGCGTGGACGGCCGGATCGCCGGCTTTCACGTCTTCACGTCGGAGGCGAGTTCGCTCACGTCCTTCCTCGTCCGGCGGCATCCGGCCGGATTGGTGCTGGCGGCCCTTCGCAGCGTCGTACGACGTCCGCGCTCGCTGGTCGCCCTCCTGCGCAACCTGCGGTACCTCGGTGGCGAGCAGCTCTCGTTCCTCGCCGACGTGAAGGGGTGGTGGATCGTCGCCGGAATCCCGCCGGTGTATCGCACGAAGGAGTTTGAGGCGACCATCGGCGGCAGCATCGCCCACATGATGATGGCACGCATGGAGCGCACGTTTCGCGAGGCCGACATCGACAAGTGGTATGTTGTGGTGCCGCCGGACAACATCCCCAGCACGATCTTCGTGCAGCGCTGCGGCGCGGTGCACGGGGGGACGGCGTTCGCGCAGGGCAAGGAGATGCGCTACTACATCAAGCAGATGCTCCCCGAGGGGGGATCGCGTGGCGCCTGAGCCGATCGCCGCATCCATGCCGTCGACTCCACCCGAGCCGCGCGACCGGTACTGGCACGTGCTCATCGGGGTCGCGCCGCGACTCCTGTCGCTGCTCGATCGGGAGGAGCGATCGCCCACGCGCGGGAGCTTCGACCGGGTCAACTGGGCGTGGAAGTTTCGCGACTTCCCGCTGACGATGTGGCAGGCCTCCATGATGCCGCTGGCCACGCTCTACGCCCATGCACACCACGCCAACCCGTACGCGGGCAACGCGCGACTGGCGCACTGGCTGTCGATCGCGATGGAGCACACGCTGTCGCGCCAGCATCGCAATGGCGCGTTCGATTCGTTCACGCCGTACTCGCAGGACCACGGCGTCACGCTGGCCATGGTGCTCACGCTGGCCACCACCGCCGACCTGCTGGGCGACGCCCTGTCGGCGACGCAGCGCGAGCGCGTGGTCACGGGCATCGACCGCGCCTGTCGCTTTGCCGAGGAATCCGACGAGGACTACGCATTCATCAACAATCACCAGGCGGCCTTCGCCCTCGCCTACGTGCGCGCCGCTCGGCTGACCGGGAACACCGGGCTGCTCGCGCGCGCCGATGCCGTGATGGACCAGATCTGCGAACACCAGTCGCCCGACGGCTGGTTCGAGGAGTATGGCGGCCCGGACCCCGGCTACGAGACGTTCGGGCTCACGTACCTGGCGCTGGCAAACGCCGAGCGTCCGCACGCCAGGCTGAACGCTGCGCTCACGCGGAGCGTCGATTTTCTGTCGCACTGCGTGCACCCGGACGGATCCATCGGCGGGAACTACGGGAGCCGTAACACCGGACAATACGCCCCGGGCGGGCTCGAAGTCCTCGCACCGCGCGTCCCCATGGCCGCCGCCGTCGCCGACTTTGTCGCCGCCCGTCTCGAGGACGGGAACGTGGTCACTCCGCTCCGGTCCGACGACGACAACCTCCCGCTGCTGACGTTCAGCTACTCCGTCGCCGCACTGCATGCGACGTCGCGCCTCGCGCCAGCTCCATCTCTTCCCTGCCAGGGCGACCACGTGTTGAGGCGATTCGACGATTCGCGGATCGTCGTTGCGGCGACGCCACGCTACTTCGCGGTCACGAATCTCGCCAAGGGCGGCGCGATGCGGATCTTCGACCGGCGAACGGCGACGTTGGCCTACGAGGATTCGGGATACGTCGTCTCGTCGGACGGTCGGGAGTGGTCGACGCAGCTGCTCGGCGAGTCGGCGGTGACGTGGGGCCCGACGCTGGCGGAAGGGGTGGTCGTGGCCCGCTTCGCGGCGGTAAAGCGCGAACTCCTGACCCCAGTCAAGTTCTTGGTACTACGCATCTTGAACCTCACGGTGTTCCGCTCGGTCCGGCTCGGGGCGATGGTCCGTCGCATGATAATTGCTCGGCTCATCACCGGGCGCGAACGGGGGGCATGGTCATTACGGCGTGAGGTCGTGTTCGACGAGGAGCAGGTCGTCGTTCACGATGAGGTGGTGCCCGACGAGGCCCATCGTGTCACGTTTGCCTCCCTTGAACGGTCCTTGCTTCCGATCCACATGGGGTCGGCGAAGTACTTTCACGCCAACGAGCTGACCTCGGTGTCGCTTCCGTCGCTGGACGGATGGAGCGACGCGCTGTCGGCCGGGCGGCCCGTCACGTTGTCGCAGGTCATCAGCTTTGCGGCCGGGGCGGTGCAGCATCGGCAGGAACATGTCGGCGCCTCGGCGGCGCCGTCGTTGGCAGCGAGCCGGGCACGTGGCGCGGCCTCGCGAACGGTATAGACGGAGCACTCTCCCGCATGATTTACGTCGTCCTGCCCGCGTACAACGAAGAAGACGCCCTCGAACCGCTGGCGGAAAAGATCGCGCTGGTCATGCGCGAGCTGGACGCGGAGTACCAGATCGTCGTCGGCGACGACGGCAGCCGGGATCGCACGCCCGAGATCCTGCGGGACCTCGTGCAGCGTTACCCGATGCACGTCATGACACATCGGCGCAACCGCGGGCTCGGCGAGACCATCCGGGACTGCTTCGAGTATGTCGCCGACACCGCCACGCGGCACGACATCATGGTCCGCATGGACTGCGACGACACCCACGAGCCGCGCTACATCAAGGCGATGGTGGACAAGCTGAACGAGGGCTACGAGGTCGTCATCGCCTCGCGGTACGCGCCGGGAGGTGACCAGATCGGCGTGGACCTGTACCGGCGCACCATCAGCCGGTGCGCCAACCTCCTGATGAAGACGTGCTTCCCGATGCCGGACGTGTGGGAGTACACGAGCGGCTACCGCGGCTACCGTGTCGCCTTCCTGAAGGACGCCATCGAGATCTACGGCAACCGCTTCATCGACCTGAAGGGGATGGGCTTCACCGGCACGGTCGAGAAGATCATCAAGGCCAAGCACATGGGGGCGCGCGTGGGCGAGGTCGGCTTCGTGCTGCGCTACGACCAGAAGCTGAGCGACAGCAAGGTGGTGACCTCGCTCACGACCCTGGGCTACCTGGTGCTCATCGCCAAGTACATCTACCCGTGGGGCGAGCTCGGCGCGCTGTGGCAGCGCCAGGCGCGCTAGCGACAGAGAGTCGCCTACGGCCCCGACGGCCGTCCCGTGGAAACCCTCGAGCTCAAGCGCGAATGTGCGGCATTGCCGGAATAGTCTCCCGTGACCGAGAGCTCGCGCCCGACGCCGAAGCGTTAGGCGCCATGCTCGAGGCGATCGCCCATCGCGGTCCCGACGGCGAGGGAATCCACGTCGACGGACCCGCCGCCCTCGGTCACAAGCGGCTGGCGATCATCGATCTCGAGGCCGGGCGCCAGCCCATGTGCAACGAGGACGGGACGATCTGGATCACGTTCAACGGCGAGATCTACAATTACGTGGAGCTCCGCCGCGAGCTGGCGCGCCACCATCCGTTCCGCACGCAGAGCGACACGGAGGTCATCCTCCACCTCTACGAGGAGCTGGGTGAGCGCTGTCTCGAACGGTTGAACGGCATGTTCGCGTTCGCCATCTGGGACGGTCGCCAGCAGCGCCTGTTCGCGGCCCGCGACCGCATCGGCATCAAGCCGTTCTACTGGACGATGACCGACCAGGCGCTGCTGTTCGCCAGCGAGCCCAAGGCCATCCTCGCCACCGGGCTGCTCGACGCCGAGCCCGATGCGGCCGGCCTCGAGGAATACCTCACGTTCCAGTTCTGCCTCGGCGAGCGCACGCTGTTCCGCGACATCCGCAAGCTGGAGCCGGGCCATTACCTGACCTTCCGCCCGGGGCGTGACCGGGCGCCGGCCGACGTCTGCTACTGGGACTACAACTACGAGCTCGACTTCCACCACACCGAGGAGTACTACCGCGAGCAGCTGGTCTCACTCCTCAACGACGCCGTGCGCATGCAGCTGCGCAGCGACGTCCCGGTCGGGGCGCACTGCTCGG
This sequence comes from Gemmatimonadota bacterium, assembly GCA_016704465.1. Classification (GTDB taxonomy): domain Bacteria; phylum Gemmatimonadota; class Gemmatimonadetes; order Gemmatimonadales; family Gemmatimonadaceae; genus SCN-70-22. Next base: position 409,660 of record JADJAD010000004.1, read on the forward strand.
GTGGCATCGACTCGTCCACCGTGGTGTCGCTCGCTGCCCGTCACTATCCCGGGACGTTCAAGACGTTTACCGGCGCATTCCGCGAGGGGCCGCAGTACGACGAGACGCGGTATGCGCGCGAGGTCGCCGAGAACGTGCGCGCCGAGTATCACGAGGTGTGGCCGTCGGCACGCGAGTTCGCCGACACGCTCCCCTGGCTGATCTACATGATGGACGAGCCGGCGGCCGGGCCCGGGCTCTTCCCGCAGTACTCTGTCTCGAAGCTCGCGCGCGAACACGTGAAGGTGGTGCTTGGTGGCCAGGGCGGCGACGAGCTGTTCGGTGGCTATGCCCGCTACCTGGTCGCGTACCTCGAGCAGGCGCTCAAGGGCGCCATCTACGGCACGGGGAGCGATCCGCGCTACGTCGTCTCGTGGGACTCCATCGAGCCGAGCCTCGGGATGCTCAAGCAGTACCGTCCGATGCTGCAGGGCTTCTTCAAGGACGGCATGTTCGAGGACATGGACCGGCGGTACTTCCGCCTGGTCTCGCGCATCGAGGACGCGGAGACGCTGATCTCGAGCGACGTGTGGAACGATCGGTCGCGCGAGCGCATGTTCGACTCGTACGCGCAGATCTTCAACAACCCGTCCACCAAGTCGTACTTCAACAAGATGACCAACTTCGACCTCAAGACGCTGCTGCCGGCGTTGTTGCAGGTCGAGGACCGCACGAGCATGTCGGTCTCGCTCGAGTCGCGCGTGCCGCTGCTCGACCATCGCATCGCCGAGCTGGTGACGCGCATGCCACCCGCCATGCGGTTCAAGGGGGGCGACTCGAAGCGCATCTTCCGCGAATCGATCCAGCCGTTCATCCCCGAGTCTGTCTTCACCAGGCGCGACAAGATGGGGTTCCCCGTCCCGCTGACCGAGTGGCTGCGTGGTCCCATCCGCGACTTCGTCGGCGACGTGCTGCTGAGCGATCGTGCGAGGCAGCGAGGGATCTACCGCATGGCGGGGGTCGAGCAGCTGCTCGGCAAGGATGCCGTCTTTGGCCGGCCCCTGTGGGGATTGCTCTCCCTGGAGCTGTGGTATCGCGCCTTCGTCGATGGCGACCGCCTCCCGCCGCGCCGCGTGGGACGCGCCGTCGCGGCGATTCCCTGAGCAGGGCGCTCGCGTGACAGTGCAGCTGCCGACCGTGCCGGTCTCGCCGGCGCGCTGGTGGAGTCGACTCGGTCGCGTGCGGCTGGCGCTGCTGGCCGTTGCCCTCTGCGCCTACGTGCCCGGCTTCTGGTGGGGTGCCCCCTACGCGTCCGGCCCCGATCGCACGAATGCGTGGGGGGTGGACGACGAACCGCCCTTGGGTCCGCTGGCGCAGGCGCACGATATCCTGAAGCCCAAGGCCGAGCAGAACCCCAACCTGGGCTACCCCATGTTGCACCCGTTCATGGTGCTGGGGAGCTTCACGCCGTACATGGGCTACCTGTTCGTCACCGGGCAGATCGACAGCCCCTCCGTCGCGTATCCGCACGGGTTCAGCGATCCGGCCGCCGCGCTGCACGACCTGACCCTGATCGCCCACCTGCTCTCCGTGCTGCTGGGAGTCGGGGTGGTCCTGTGTGCGTACGAGACCGGGCGCGTGCAATGGGACGAGCGGAGCGGCGTGGCGGCCGCGCTGGCCGTCTTGCTGATGTACCCGATGTTCTACTACGCCCGGAACTCGAACGTCGATGTCCCGGTCCTGTTCTTCACGGCGGCGGCGCTGTGGGCGTTTGCCATCATTGTCCGTCACGGGCTCACGATGCGCCGGTCGCTCGCCTTCGGGGCGACCGTCGGCCTCGCCGTCGCGACCAAGGAGCCGTCGTTCGCCTCGTTCGCCTTCGCACCGGTGGTCCTGCTGTTCCTCCCAAACCCGGGGGAGCAGGCGCTCCCGGTTCGCTCCGGCCGATTCTGGCGCATCGCCATCGCCGGCGCGGTGACGTCGCTGCTCACGTATGCGCTGGCCAGCGGGTTGATCATCGACCATCGCCGGTGGATCGCCCACATCGAGTTCATCCGCTCGCGCTTGAGCGACCTGGAGGCCGATGGCATCGCCTTCGTCGAGATGTACCCCCGGACGTGGACCGGACATCGCGACTTCGTCTGGCGCCTGACGTCGCTGCTGGCCGACACGCTGTCGTGGCCGGGACTCGTGTTCGCCGTCGGCTCGGTCGTCGCCGTGGCGCGCCGTCGCCAGCGGGATGCGCTCCTGGCGCTGTCTGCCATCGGCTACCTGGCCGTGCTCTTCGTCTCGGCCCGCACGGCACAGCTCCGGTACGTGATGCCGGCCGGGCTCGTGCTGGCGATCTACGCCGGGCGCGGGATGGTCCTGGCGTGGGAGAGCCGGACAGCGCTGCGCGTCCCGGTGCTGGCGCTCGGGGCGACTGCGGCGACCGTCCTGACGCTCTGGGCGGCGGACCTCACGGCCGCGATGCTGCAGGACTCCCGCTACGCGGCGGGGCGCTGGATCGCCGCCACGGCGCGCGCCGGCGACGCGCTGGAGTACTTCGGCTCGGAGCACAAGAACCCGCCCATTCCCGCCAGCGTGGTCTCGCAGCAGGCCATTCCATTCCGCGGCAGTATGTTTCGCGCCGACACGTCGGAGCGGGCGGTGCGCACGATCGAGGAGGGGTGGAACACCCGACGCCCGCGCTTCATCGTGATTGTCCCCGACTACACCAATCCCGGAAAGCCGTACACGGCGTCCTGCCCGCCGGCGACGTTTCGCGCCCTCGAGGCGGGGACGATTGGATACCGTCCGGCGGCCTTCTTCCAGTCGCCGGCACTGCTCCCGTTCGTCTCGCGGCCGGCGCTCGACTATCCCGTGGTCAATCCCCCGATCCGGATCTACGAGCGGGTCGCCTCCTCGACGCCGCCCGCCGAATGACGCCCGAAGCGCGACAGCGCCTGTGGTCGTTCGTCCGTGTCACGATCGCGATCCTCCTGCTCGCGTTCCTGGCCGGGAGTGGCGTCATCGAATGGCCCAAGCTGCGCGGGCTGCTCCAGTCGTGGCCACTCACGCTCGCCGCCCTCGGGCTGCTCTTCGTGGGGATGGTGCTCGCCTCATGGCGCTTCTGTCTCCTCACGGCCGCGCAGGGGCTGCACGTGACGCTCGCGAACTCGGTGCGGCTCACGCTCATCGGCAACGCCGCCAACCTCGTGCTGCCCACGGTCGGGAGCGACCTCATTCGCCTCTGGTTTGCAGCCGACGGACACGCCGGTCGCCGGACCGAGATCGCGACGATCGTCCTGCTGGACCGCGTGCTCGGGCTCGTCGGCATCCTGCTGCTCCCCATCGTCCTCGCCCCGTTCTTCCCCGGCGTGGTGGGGGGGAGCCCGGTCATCCTGTGGATCCTCGTCCTCTCGGCGGCGCTCGCGGTTGCCCTTGTGACCGGGATCCTCGTCGCGCTCTCGCGCCGCGGGTTGGCGAGCGCGCCGGTGCAGCTGGCGCTGCGGCTGTTCCCGCTGCGCGGCTATCCGCGGCGCATCCTCGACACCATCCATGCCTACCGGAGCAATGGCGGAACGCTCGCGCGTGCCGTGGGCTGGTCCGTCGCCGCCAACCTGTGCGCGGCGGCCTGCATCGTCTGCCTGCAGCTGGCGACGCATCCCGGGTCAGCAGCGGCGCTGGGTGGCTTCCTCACGTCGCTGGCCTTCGTCCTCAACAACATCCCCATCACCCCGGGCGGGATCGGATTCACCGAGGCGGCGGTGGCCTCGTTGTACGGCATCGCGGGGCTCGAGGGTGGTGCCGAGACTATGCTGGGGATGCGCGTCCTCTTCCTGCTCCTCGCACCGGTGGGGGTATTCCTGTACTTCCGCGGCGTGCGTACCCTGCTCACCCCGAGCGGCGCCAGCGTGACGCCCGCCGGGCGGGCGTGATTCTGCGACGTTTCGTGACCATCTCCGAGAGCCTCCTGATCGAGCCCGACGAGCACTCCCCGGTCCACGGGGGGGTGCGCCCGTTGGTCGTGGCAGACATTCCCGCCCTGCTCGCGCTTGCGCGCGATGCCATTCCCGACACGATGGCCGCGCGACTCGGGTCGCGGTTCGCCTACCGCTACCACCAGGCCCTGCTCGAGGAGCCGGACCTGCACCTGGATGGATACTTCGACGGCGAGACACTGCTCGGCTTCATCGTGTACTCGCACAATGTGCGAGAGGCGCTGCGCTCGGCGTTTCGACGGCACGCCTTCACGTTTGGCTCGGCGCTCTGCCTATCCCTCCTGCACCCGGCGCGGCTGGCGTTCGTGCTGCGCATCGCCGGCTCGGTGCTCGGACGGCTGCCCGAGCCCGGGATGGAGATACGCGCCGAGCTGCTCACGATCGCGGTGCGGCCGCACGCCCGCGGGAGGAGCGACTGGCGACGCTCGCGAGGGCTCAACGTTCCGCACGCCCTCATCGAACGCGCCTTTACCTACCTGCGAGGGCGGGGCGCGACCGAGGCCAAGGTCTTCTGCAAGCCGGAGGCGGTAGACCCGGCTGCGAACGGCTTCGTGCGCAAGGAAGGTTTCGTGCTGAGAGGACACGTGGTGCGCTGGGGCATCACCACCAACCTGTACGTCAAGTCGCTGGTCGACGGGGCGAGGCCCACCTCCGCGGGCGAGGCCAGCCCATGAAGGTGCTCACGATCGTTGGTGCACGTCCGCAGTTCATCAAGGCCTGGCCGGTGGGGCGCGCCCTGCAGGCGGCCGGCATCGTCGAACACCTGGTGCACAGCGGCCAGCACTACGACGACCAGATGTCGCAGGTGTTCTTCGATGAGATGGGTATTCGTGCGCCCGACCAGAACCTGGAAGTCGGCAGCGGGGCCCACGGCGCGCAGACTGGACGCATGCTCATCGCGCTCGAGCAGGTCATGGAGGCGGAACGCCCGGACTGGGTCCTGGTCTATGGCGACACCAATACCACGCTCGCCGGTGCCGTGGCCGCGTGCAAGCTCCACATCCCCATCGCCCACGTCGAGTCCGGGCTGCGGTCGTTCAATCGCCGGATGCCCGAGGAGCACAATCGCGTACTCACCGATCACTGCTCCTCGCTGCTGCTCTGTCCCACGCAGACCGCAGTGGACAACCTGGCGCGCGAAGGAGTGACGGAGGGCGTGCATCTGGTGGGCGACGTCATGTACGACGCGGTCGTGCACTTCGGCGCCGTGGCCCGGGCGCGTTCGCAGGTCCTCTCCCGCACGGAGGTCCAGGAGGGCGCGTACTACCTCGCCACCATTCATCGCCCGTACAACACGGATGATCCGGACCGGCTCGTCGGGTTGCTGACGGCGCTCGACCAGCTCGACGCGCCGGTCGTGCTGCCCATGCACCCGCGGACACACGCCAGACTGGCGACACACCGGCGCGACGGGGCGTTTCAGCAGCTGCGCATCATCCCTCCGGTCGGATATCTCGACATGCTGCGCCTCGAGCAAGGGGCGCGCGCGGTCGTGACGGACTCGGGAGGCGTGCAGAAGGAGAGCTACTTCTTCGGCGTCCCCTGCTTCACGCTACGCCCCGAGACCGAATGGGTCGAGACCGTGCAGAGCGGGTGGAACACGCTGGCCGGCGACGACGGAGCGGAGTTGTCCGCGCGGGTAGCCCGCTGGCAACGTCCGACACTGCCCCCGCCACCGTTCTTCGGATCGGGCGACGCGGCCGTGCGGATCGCGGCACTCCTCACTCGCTAGTCTCGGCCGCGGCCTTCGCCGCGCGGGACGCGCGCGTGTGGCAGCGCGAGTGGCAGCGCGAGTGGCAGCGCGAGTGGCAGCGCGAGTGACAGCGCGAGTGACAGCGCGACGAATGTCGCGATTCAGTTGGATCGCCAACTAAATGCTTCTGCCGGAACGGATTGCCGACGCTGTGGCCGCGCCGCACGGCTGTGATGGCAGAACGCATCAACGCCACCTCGAGACCGAAGCGGCGTTGATGACCAAACAAGGTCGTGCGTTGTGAACCCGTGACTGGCCGGACGGTGGTCCGTCCGGCCGCGCGAGGCTGCTTACGAGCAGCGCCCGTTCGGGTCCAAGGTGCAGCCGTCGTTACGACGAGCCGCACCGTCCAAGATCCCGAAACGGCCCGCGAGAGTGATCTCACGGAACGTGCCGAACTTGGTCAGTTCAGGTGACTGGTACATGTGTCTCCTCCTATTGCTCCGGGAACAGGCCCCGGCGCCATGCGATCCCCCATGACCGCATTTCATGTCAGCGACGGACGTCGCCAAATCTGCTACTGACTCTCCACATTAGCAACGTCTGCGCCACCGGCAGCTCACCCGTGGTACGTTCGCAGCCACCACTCGGATTGCGCCGCGGCCAGTAGCGCTGCCGCTCGCTCTCGATCGTTCATGTGCCCACTGATGAAACTGTCGATGTCGGCCAACAGTTTCCCGTGATCCACGACCCCTAGCTCCGCTAGAACCATGCCACCGGCGAACTGCTCTCTCGCCTCCTGGAGTGAGGCGTCCAGCGTGCGATCCAGGTATGTGCTCGGGACGCCGGTTCGTCGCGTCCGCGGCCCGACGACCTCATCCGGCAACAGCCCGCGCATCGATGCGCGCAGGAGCCGCTTGTTCTCTCGCCCGGAATTGCTCTCCCACCGCGGACGAGTCGCGGCAAAACGAACGATACGGCTATCCAGCAGCGGGGTCCTCAGCTCGACTCCCTCGCCCTGACAGATCGAGAAGACGAGCGCATTCACTCGTTCGGTGAAGACGGTCCGGAGAAACCAGGTCCGTTCCACCGACGAGTGTCCCTCACCCGGCCTCCGATCTCGAGGTACCCGCCGACGAGCCAGAAAGTGCTCCGACTGCTGCAGCGTGTCGGACAGCCAGGGCGGCACCTTGCGGGCGTACGCCTCCGCGATGGGACGTCCCCCGCGCAGCAGCGCCAGGAGAGATAGCAGCCGAGGCGACAGGTTTGGCTGCACTGCCACCTTGAAGACTCGATACCAGGAGAGCGGGCCCCACAGGCTTCGCCACTCGCGGCGGAATTCTCCCCAGTGGCCCTGGCGAAACAGGTCGGCCAGGAATATCGGCGACGTCGAAAACCAATAGTCCCCACCATTTCCGTTGAGGCCGATGCGCGCGTCCTGCGCGCGACATCCACGCGCGAGCTCCCGATTCCAGAGCTCGTACGTGTGGTAGAACGGCTCGTCTCGCATACGAGCGCGCTCCAACGAGGGTTCGTTGGCCGGGACGCGCGATTCGGGAATGAAGAACGGCGTCCGACCCCAGCGCTCAGTCGTTACCGCGACCAGTTCGTCCTCGCGACCTGGATCGTCGATCGGATGAGAAAACGACACCGTGCGGAGCGCCGACGGTCCTGATGTACCCGCCAGCCGCCAGCTCCCGGCGGCAAAGATCGCGGTCGAATCGTAGCCTCCGCTGAGCATGACCGCGCTTCCGCGCGCGAGGTCGCAGCGCTCGGCGACCGCATCGGCAATGAGTCGACGCAGCTCCTCGGCCGCCTCGTCGAAGGGCACTCCCGAATCCTGCTCGAAGATCGGGATCTCCCACCAGCGCGCCACCCGAGGCGGCGCCCCTGGATGCCAGGTCAGCGCATGACCACCGGGAATCCGGTCGACCGCGCTGAACGCGGTCTCGCTCCCGCAGGTCAAGTCGATGTCGGCAGCGTCCTCGGCGAGCGCGGTCAGGTTCCATCCCGGCGTGCATCCGGGGACCGCGGCGACCGTGCGCAGCGAGCTGGACACCGCGAGTCCATCGCCAATGCGGGTGAAGTAGAGCGTCCGCCCCCCCGCGTGGTCGCGCGCCGCGAACAGGGAGTGTTCGTGCGCATCCCACACGATGCACGAAAACTCGCCCTCCAGGTGCTGCACGCACTCCCACCGCCAGGCTTGCACAGCGGCCAGGATCGCGTCGGCACCCGACGCGTCGACCGGGCACGGCGCGTGGCCGGCTGCGACCAGCGCGCGATTCAGCGTCGCGCGATAGTAGATCGCCGCGTGGGCAACGACGGTGTATCGCCCGTCGGTCGCCAACCGACGCGCAGCTCCCTCATCCCAATCGGGAGCGGCAACACCGAGGACCGCGTCGTCGGCCACGCGAACCATCGCCACCGTCGCCGAGTCGGCACGGAACGGTCGAGTGAGCAGCGCCCGCACCTCGGCATCGCCCTGTTCTGCTGGAGGCCCGACAAGTGCGACAAGGCTGCTCACGAATGCCAGCCAACGATCATCTCGCCGACACGATCGACCGCATCGAGGCCGCGGGCGACCTCGAGTCGATAGATCGGGACCGTTGCCGCCACCGATGCGCAGTAGTCGAAGACCCGCAGCGACTCCGCGCCACCCATGAGCGCCCCCAGCTTCGAGTGGGTCATCAGCGTGATGGTGCCATGCGCCGGCGCGAGCGGAGTGCGGGTCACCAGCTCCTCCCCGGCGTTCCGAACGACCGGCACGAGCTCGTACAACGCGCCGAGCGGCACGGCATCGTGTTGGATGAACGCATCGGGGAGCTGGTCGAAGGTGCGCTTGTTACTGAGTCCAACGCGCCAGTCGCCCAGCTCCGAGAAGCGTTCTGCGGCGTCCGTCCACAGGCGCACGGAGTGCACCCCTGGGGAGGCCCGTCCCGTGACCGGGTCAACCGGAAGGGTATCGTCGGTCAGGAGGTGCGCCCCATGCGCGGCGAGCGTCATGGCGAGCGTCGACTTTCCCGACCCCTTGGCCGCGAGAAAGCCGATTCCGTGTCCGGCAAGCGCCACCGCGCTTCCGTGCAGACAGAGGATGCCTCGTTCGTGTACAGCCACCGCCAGCACTCGGCCGAGAATGTCGACCCGCACGAGTTCGCGATCGATCCCGGGGACCGGGTACCAGGTGAGCGTGGCGCCTCGATCATTGACGTCGAACGTCCCCGTGTCGTCGAAGGACAGGCGCAGGCCGGTCGGCGTGCGCACCAGCGACGCCTCGACGCCCGGGGACAGCTGATCACGTCCAACGGGGACCGTCTCGACGTGGGGGGCGGGGGCGGACTCGACGCGCAGCGTCCAGTCGACCGGCGCGTCTCCCGCTGCCTCACGAAGCTCGGGAAAGGGGAACGGGGCGGACAGCACGCCGCCAAAGACGTGAAAACGGAGCATGGTGGGTGAACCGGTCATGTCTCGTCGTAGGTTTCACACGCTCGAACGGTCCGGCCCTGACGCTGTGAAGACTAGCGGCCATCTCACCTTTCGTCGACGGCTACCGGCAGGTGCAGCGCGCCAGCGACCTTTCGTGAAATGACTTAGATTTCCCGCAACCTTACACCCCGCCTGGTGAATTCGGTCGAACCAGCCCGCCGCGACGCGGCCATCCGTTCTCCTGCAAGCCTCGTCCTACTGGTTCTCGCGTCCGCCCTGACGGCCGGAATCGGGGAGTTGGTCTTGCGGCTGCTGGCCACGCGGTTTCTTCCGGCTCCAGTCGCGATCAACCCCGCCTCGATCTGGCTCGGCCCCGTCTCGGCCGTGATCATCTTCACGCCGCTCATCCTCACGGTGTGGTTGGGCGCCCGACTCATCGGGAGCGGAGCGGCCTGGAGCTCGGCCGTCGCGGTCGCGGCGTTCCTCGCAACATTCGACGTGCTGCTGCTGGTGCCGCGCCTGCATCCGGCGGCGCTGGCGGTCCTGGCGCTCGGCGTTGCCACGCAAGTCACACGGCTGGCGCGTCGGCATCCGGTGCGCTTTCGCCGAGTACTGGCCGGGACGGCCGCGATCCTCTCGGCGGTCGCTGTGACGGGAGGTCTGCTGACGGCCCGCGACGGAGGCGCCGCGGACCCGGCGTCGGGAACCGTCCTCTCCGACGATGCGCCGAACGTGCTGTTCCTGGTCCTCGATACCGTGCGGGCGCTGGAGCTGAGCGCCTACGGCTACGAGCGGAACACGTCCCCCCGACTCGTTCAGCTGGCCGCCGAGGGGGTGCGCTTCGACCGGGCGGTGGCGCCCGCGCCGTGGACGCTCCCGTCACATGCCACCATGTTCACCGGACTGTTCCAGCGCGACCTCTCCGTGGGCTGGTCGACCGCGCTGGACACCGTCCCGCCGACCGTGGCCGAGCATTTCTCGTCGCTGGGCTATGCCACCGGAGGTTTCGTCGCCAACCTGCGCTATTGCGCGCGTACGCACGGGCTGGGGCGCGGCTTCCAGACGTACCGCGACTTTTCACTGGTGCCGAGTGTGATCGTGGGCTCGACGATGGCCGGACGTCGCCTGCTGGGCCTGTACAACGACCTCGCGGGCAAGTACGTGCTCGCCGGGCGCAAGGACGCGGCGCGTGTGGTCGATGAGTTCCTCGACTGGCAGGAGGAGCGGGGAAGCCGACCGTACTTCGCCTTCCTCAATCTCTTCGATGCGCACGAACCGTACGCTCCCGAGGCGCCGTACGACCTGGCGTTCCTGGCGTCCGAGCCGCCAACACGTGCGCTGATGGTCGGCGAAGTGCCTGATCCCGCGGAAGTCGAGGGGCTGCGCGGCGCCTACGATGGCGCCATTGCCTCGCTCGATGCACAACTCGGGCGGTTGTTCGACGAACTGGCACGCCGCGGATCGCTGGACCGGACGATCGTGGTGGTGACGTCGGACCACGGCGAGGAGTTCGCCGAGCACGGCTACATGTCCCACGGCAACGGCCTCAACTTCCCCGCCCTGCACGTGCCACTGCTCATCCGCTGGCCTAAGGGAGGCGTGCCAGCAGGTGCGGTGGTCGAGACGCCGGTCTCGCTGGCCGACCTCGCCGCGACGCTCATCGACCTGACCGCCTCGACCAGGCGCTCGGTCCTGCCCGGGGCGTCCTCGCCCCGCTGTGGCGCGGCGAGACGGTGCCGAACCAGTCACCCGTCCTCTCCGAGCTGTACCGGGTGCACAACCTGCCCGACTTCTACCCGGTGTCGCGAGGAAACATGCGGTCACTCGTGCAAGGGCGCTTCCACTACATCGCGGGCCCCGAGCAACAGGAGGAGCTGTACGACATTGTCGCCGACCCGTTCGAGCGGAGCGACCTGTTGGCCGATCCCGCCGTGGCCGACACGCTGTCGGCGCTGCGGCGGGCGATGGCGGCGTTTCCCGCCGAGGATCGCCAGGGGCGTTAGGCGGCGCGCGGGGGACGACTTCCTCCGGCTGCTCGGCGCACCGCTCGATTAGTGCAGCCGGGAGCGTGGGGGCGGCCACCCCACGCCAAGCGCGCCACTGATGACGGCGCGATAGCGCTCGAGCGCCGCGGCCCCGTCCGGCGCCGTCGACCGATCATCAACCTCGCCGGCGTCTGACCGCCAGTCGAACAGCTGTTCGGTGCCGTTGCCATAAAAGATGTAGTGCCCGGCAGAATCGATCGCCGACTTCATGGGCCCGAATCGGGTGAGGTTCATCCGCGAGGGATTCACGACGGCGGCAGCCTCGGCGATGATCGGGCCCAGGTCGGCGCTGCCGCTTGATGTCCACGCCCGCGCCAGTGAGCCTCCCGGAAGTACCCCGGCGGGCGCTCCCGCGAAGTCCACCAGCGTGGCGGCGAGGTCGCGCAGCGACACGAGGGAGCGCACGCGTTGTCCGGCGGAGCGCGCCCCGGGGCGCGCACCATGAGCGGCACGTGCAGGAGCGGGAGGTAGAGGGAGTTGCCGTGCGAGTCGAGCCCGTGCTCACCGAACTGCTCCCCATGATCCGAGGTGACGACGAGGATGGTCCGTTCCAGGTCGCCGCGCGCCCGCAATCGCTCGACGATGCTGCCGATGATGCTGTCCTCGTAGGCGATGCCGCCGTCGTAGCGGTCCAACTCGGTCTTGCCGCTGTTGAAACGGGTGCGGTAGCCGTCGGGCGGCTCGTAGGGGGCGTGCGCATCCATGAAGTTGAGCATGGCGAAGTACGGGCGACGCGCCTCGCCGTCGCGCCACACGAAGAAGTTCCGCGCGATGGTCGCGGCGGTCAGCGGCTCGGACTTGCGCACCGTCTCGGTGCGGAGGCTGGGCCGAGTCAGCGCCTGGCGGATCTTCCAGCGTTCTCCCTCCAGCACACTCTCCAGCAGCAACCGGCCGGACCCTGTCTGGCTGAGCGTGGTGCTCCACAACGCCTGCTGGAAGGAAAATGGAAAGTCCTCGTAGTGCGTGAAGCCGCGCGAGATGCCAAGCTGGTAGCCGGCATACCCAGTGTTGGCCATGAAGCCACCGCTCACGTAGCCGCGGCCGGCGAGCACCTGGGCGACCGTCGTCACGCTGTCGAACATCGGGTTGAGGTAGTCGGCGCCGGCCTGGCTCGCCCACAGCCCGGTCATCATGCTGGCGTGCGACGGGGCGGTCCATGGCGCCGTGGCATACGCCGCGTCGAAGACCGTCGATTCCCTGGCCAGCGAGTCCAGCACCGGGGTGGTGGGACGCTGGTACCCGTAGAGGCTCATGCTCGACGCGCGCACCGTGTCGAGGATCAGCAGGATGATGTTCGGGGCGTCGGGCGCCGCGCCGCCGGCAGGCGAGGCGGGTGCATCGGCCGACGACAGGCGCCCGCCCGTCAGGAGCCCCACCGTGCCTAACGCCACGGTGCCGCCGACGGCGACGCGCCGCACCCAGCGCATGCCCCGTGCACCATTCGCGGCGATGCGAGACCCCACCACCGTCCCGATGCCGAGCGCGAGCACGAGCTGCGAGACCGGGTGGATCTTCTGGTACAGCAGCAGGATCGCCAGGGCGGCCAACCAGGCGAAGATGCTCGCCACCAGCCGCAACCCGACTGCTCGTCGCCGAATGCGCGCCAGGACGAGGGACACGACGGCCAGCGGAAGCGCGAGCATCAGGAACCACACGAGGTAGCCGCCGAGCGAGAGCCAGGCGAACTCCCGACTGGACCAGGTGAACTCGTGCAGCACGCGAAAACGGAACTCGACCAGTGCCACGTGCACGCCGGCGGCCACGACGGCGCCGGCCACCGCCAGCCAGAAGACGCTGGTTATTCCGGCGACTGGACGATCGGTGTCGGTCGAGGAACGAGTCGGCGACGGCGCTTCGGACCCGTTCATGGGCGCCGTGCGGGGCGACCGGAGTCGGCGGGTGCGCCCAGCGTGCGGGCGATTCGCGCCTCGAAGGCGGGGGCCAACGCCCCGTGCGCTCCCTTGGAGAGATCCTGCGTCTCCCGAGGGTCGCGACGGTAGGCATAGATCTCGGTCGTCCCGTTGCCGTTCCGTATGAAGTGCAGCGAGTCGTCGGCGAGTGCGCGCATGTCGCCCATGGCGTTCAACGCGGTCCGATCAGGATTGACCCCTCGCGACAACTCGGCGATCGCGTCGCTGGCCCGTGCGGTGGAGTCGTGCCACGTGGGGGCGAGCGACGTTCCGCCGAGGCCGCGCCCATCCGGCAGGGCGCCCAGGTCCACGAGGGTGGCCGCCAGGTCGCGCAGCGACACGGCCTGCGCCACCCGCGTCCCGGCCGGCACGCGCGACGGGTAGCGGATGAACAGGGGGACGTGCGTCAGCTGTTCGTACAGCGAGTTGCTGTGCCACCCGAGTCCGTGCTCCCCGAACTGCTCGCCGTGGTCCGAGGTGATCACGACGATCGTGCGGTCCAGTTCTCCGCGCGCCTCGAGTGAATCGAACAACGAGCGCAAGGCGTCATCCAGGTAGCGAATGGAGCGGTCGTATTTGTCGCTCGCACGGTCACCTCCTCCGAACAGCGTGTCGTACCGCGCCGGCGATTCGTACGGGCCGTGGGCGTCGAAGAAGTTCAGGAAGGCGAAGTACGGCCGCCCGGCCACTCCCGTCTGCCACCGCAGAAAGGAGCTGGTGATCTGCTCAGCGGATTTTGGATCGTTGTCGGGATATGAGTATCGCGGCTCAAAGTCGAAGCGCGCGATCTCACGGAGCGCGCGCCCGATCCACCGCTGCCGGACGAGGGCGTCCCAGGTGTTGCGCACCGATGTCGCCTGCCCGAGCGACGTGGTGAAGACCATCTGCGCCAGCGATCGGCGGTGATCCTCATAGCGGGCAAAGCCGCGGTCGAGCCCGAAGCCGCGCGGGGTGGCGACGAGATTCGCGGTGAAGCCCGCCGTCGCATAGCCGTATGAAGCGAAGACGCTGGCGAGGGTCGCGTGTGCACCATCCAGCGGCGTGGTCCAGTTCCCCGTCTGCTGGCTGGAGTACCGTCCCGTGAACATCGACGCGTGCGACGGGAGCGTCCACGGGGCGGTGGAGAACGCCCAGTCGAACGTCGCGCCCGAGCGCGCGAAGTCGTCCAGCTTCGGCGTCGTCGTACGCTCGGCCCCGTACAGGGAGAGCGAACTGGCGCGCACCGTGTCGAGGATCAGCAGGAGCACGTTCGGGGCACCGTCGGGCGCTGCGGGAAGCGCCGAGAGCGCGCGGCGCTCGTGCACGACGTTCTTTCCCGTCTGGTATCCCCAGAGCAGGACCGTGAGCAGGGTGCCGGCGACCGCAATGCGCCCGAGCCCGGCGCGCCACGCGCCCTCACGAGCGCCGGCGAGTCCCGCCAGGCGCACGCCGACCCCGACACCTAACGCGAGCGCCGCGTACTGGTGCAGCCGCGGAAAGAGCAGGACGAACGAGAAGGCCGCGAGCATCCCGAAAAACCCCACGGCCACACGCATCGCCGAGACGCGCCGAACCACGGCCAGCAGTGCGGCCAGTGGAATTGCCGCGGCGGCGAACAGGACGACATAGCCAATGGGCGCCATCCACGCCGTGTCGGGCGACATCCAGGTGCGCAGCAGGTCGCGCAGCAGGTCGCGCCGGACCCACGAGACCGCCGCATGCAGGAGTCCGCCCACCAGCGCCATCGCGAGGGCCGCGAGGAAGACGTCGCCGACCTGTCGAGCCGCGCTGCGCCTGGTCGGCGGCAGGGCGTCGGGAGTGGTCCGGGCACCACCGTCGGGACCGGTCATCGGCTCCGGTAGATGAACGGAGTACCTTCAGTCGCCGACTCGCGGGCCACGAGTGGCGGCATCCTCTCACGATCGTCGGAGATCGGGGCGATCACGGAGGGCGTGGTGCGCGTCATGTGGTTCTGTGGTTCGTCGGGGAATCTGGAGGCGCAGGGGCGAGGCGTCAGCATCCGCGCGGCGCCTTCCGCTCGTGTCGGGGACGGTAGCGCACGACCCATGCCACCTTTGCACCCGCTACGCACGGTACGATCGTATGTACGATGCCGCACGATCACACGACATCACCCCCGTGGTTCGGCGATGGGTCCGATCCTTGCTTGAGCGCGAACGGTACCCTGCGGCAAGCGCTGCAGGGCGTGCGACGGCGACGGTGCACGACCAGATCGAAGCTAACAGGTCGGCGCGCCACACCGGATCGCCTCTCGGCGCGCCTCTCTGCGCGCCTCTCGTTCCACTCGAATCCACGACCGACTCCTGATGCCATCAACGACCGACCACCGTGCCGAGGGTCAGGACACCTGGGCCGCGTCGCACGCATTCTGGTGGCTCCTGCTGGCGGGTTCCCTGGCGGGCGCATTGGGCGAGGCGACGCTGATTCTCGGGGCCCGGATCGCACTGCATCGCTACACGCTGTTCAATCCGCAGGGCATCTGGATGGCGCCGCTTGCCAACCTGCTGCTCCTCGTCGTCCCCCTGGGACTCGTCGCGCTGGTGGCGCGCCGATGGGGGGCGCGTGCGGCGGTCGTCGCCACCGCGTTCGCTGCCGTGCTCGCGGCCGCCATGGAGCCCTTGCTGGTCGTCCGAGACCGCGTACATCCGCTCGCGCTGCTGGCGCTCGCGCTCGGCGTGGCCACGCAGGTCGCCCGCTTCGCGCGCGCCCGCCCCACCCTGTTCGCCCGCCTCGCGCGCGCCGCGACCGTCGGAATGCTCGCCATCTCGGTCGCGTCGGGCATCGGCTTCAACGCCGTGCGCGCGTGGCGCGAACGTTCGGCGCTCGCGGCCCTCGGCGCCGCCCCCGACGGGGCACCGAACGTCATCCTGCTCGTGCTCGACACCGTGCGCGCCCTCTCGCTCAGTGCGTACGGCTACGACCGGGCGACGTCGCCCTTCCTCGCCGAACTCGCCGCGCGCGGCGCCCGGTTCGACCGCGCTATCTCGCCGGCACCGTGGACGCTGCCATCGCACGCGACGATGTTCACGGGCCGCTACCCGCACGAGCTGTCATCGGGCTGGAGCACGCCGCTCGACGCGTCCCAGCCGACGGTCGCCGAGCGCCTGAGCCAGCACGGCTATGCCACGCTGGGCGTCGCCGCCAACCTGCGCTACTGCTCGTACGAGTTTGGCCTCAGCCGGGGCTTCGCGCGCTATCGCGACTACGACATCTCGTGGAGCGAGCTGCTGCGCACGTCGAAGCTGACACTCGCTGCGGTCGCCAGCTACAACGCGTTCGGAGGACGGGAGATCAGTCCCGGGCGCCAGTCAGCCACGCGCATCAACGAGCGCCTGCTCGCCCTGATCGATGCGCGGGGGCAGCGCCCGTTCTTCGCCTTCGCGAATTACTACGATGCGCACGGCCCATATAATCCGCCCGCCCCGTACGACACGCTCTTCCTTGGTCGCCAGCCGCGGACGCGCGATTCCGGCGGCGAGGACTTCACGGCGGCAGAAATCACGGACCTACAGGCGGCCTACGACGCCTCGATCGCCGACCTGGACCGCCAGCTGCGCGACCTGTTCCGCGAGCTGCAAGCGCGCGGCCTGCTCGACAACACCATGGTCATCGTCACGTCCGATCACGGCGAGGAGTTCAACGAGCACGGGCTGATGAACCACGGCAGCTCGCTCTATTTTCCATCCGTGCACGTTCCCCTCATCGTCGTGCAACCGGGGGCCATCCCCGCCTCGACGGTGGTCGACGCCCCGGTGACGCTTCGCGACCTGGCCTCCACGATGCTTCACGCGGCGCGCGGCCCCGACGCTGCACAATTGCCCGGGACGTCGCTGGCGCGCTGGTGGCAGTCGCCGCTTCCCGCACCGGGCGATAGCGCATCGCGGCTCATAGCCGAAGTCGACTACGCGAAGAACCTCCCCAAGTCGTTTGCCATCTCCAAGGGCGACATGAAGTCCGAGGTGGTGGACGGCTTCCGCTACATCCTGCGCGGCGACGGACACGGTGAGCTGTTCGACGTGCGGAGCGACCCGTGGGAGCGGCACGACCTGGCAGGAGCGCCTGAGCAGGCCGCGCGTGTGGCGGCCCTGCGTGCGCGGGTGATGACGATTCCCCGCCGCAACGCCGGCACTCCCTAACGTCCGGCAGATCCTGGCGGTTCGCCGGGCAGGAGACTCGCCCCCTCCATGCTCCCGGGGACGGGGACGCCCAGGGCGGCGAGGATTGTCGGCGCGAGGTCGACCATGGAGGCCCCGGGTGCGTGTAACGACCGGTTGCAGAACAGCACCCCGGGCACGAGCGCCGGCGCGACGATGTGGTCGCCTCCCCACGCACGCGTGTTGTCCTCGAGAACCGCGTCGCCGAAGCCGCCGAGGGCCGTGTTCCACGAGACGCGATAGCCTGCGTTGAACTCGACCACCACGTCGGGCGCGTTGCTCGCGTACGCCCCGCGGTACAGCTCCCGCCGCGTCCGGGCGCCGAGCACGGCGACGGACTGTCGCGCCGCATCGGCCAGGCCGGTGATCTCGGCGGACAATCGCGCCGCCAGGGTATCGCGCTCCGACAGCGGGACGATCCCGTCGCGTTCCCGTCCGGCGACGTTCAGGTACACGCTCCCGAATCCGAGCGCGTACGCCTGGCTGCGCTCCCAATCGACCGCGCGCAGGAAGTCGCCGAGGTCCGAGCCAGGGGCCGCCCCGTCCCGAAGGACCAGATACCCGCGCTCATGCAGCCAATTGTTGAGGTTCACGCCGCGCTGGAACGAGGCGAAGCCGTGGTCGGACAGCACCAGCAGCAGTGTCTCGTCGTCCACGGCACGCATCGCCTCGCCGACCACGGCGTCGCAGCGCTTGTAGTGCTCCTCGATCACGCGGGCAAAGCGGCGGGCATTTCCGGGATCTTCCGCGTTGGCCGGATGCCCCGGCTCGCGAAAGCGCCAGAACATGTGCTGCACCCGGTCGGGCGTGTCGAAGAGGATGAACAGCACCCCCTCCCGGAGTCGATGCAGTTCGTATCGCAGCATCGCTTCGCGCTCTCGCATCACGTCCTCGCACTGCGCGAGGAACGTCTCCTCGGAAAGCCGACCATTGGAGAGCCCGGTATGGTCCTCGACCATCCCGGTCGTGTAGAAGGCCCCGCCGAGCTCCCCGGCCAACTCCTCGGCGTAGCCGCCGGGATGCGAAATGGGATAGAGCGGCGCGCCGGGATCGAAGTTCGCCGGGGAGACGTACAGCTCGACGTGGGGTGACGTGCGCAGCAGCAGCACGCGCACCACGGCCGGCGCGCGGCTGAGCAGCCCGGTGCGGAAGTTCAGGTGGAGCCATCGACTCCACTCACCGACCCGCAGCGTGAGCTCACGCGGCGAGCCCTGGGATTCCAGGGTCGCGGCCCCTGCGCTGACCTCGACGCGCACCGTGATCGGGAGCGTGATATCGGTGCCCTGGCGCGAGTCGCGCGGGCCGACGAGATGGGCGCGATATCCGTCGGCCGCGGACACGAGCATCACGACCTGCTCGCCGTCGCGGGCGCGGGCCCCCGCGTCGGTGGTCAGGAGGGTGGATGTGCCGAGCCCGCCGCGAAGGTCGGGGACCCCATGCCGGAGAGCAAACGCCCGTGCGGCTGGTCGGGGAAAGGTGCAGGGACAGCGCAGGATCGTCGACGCGATGCCGTGGGCGGCGAGCACGTCCCAGAACGGCACCCCGCCGCGGAGATTGACAGCCCTGGGCGGAAGGAAGGGGCTGCTGCGCTCGAACCGAGTGAGCGCGAGATCGGGGAGGTACGTGGCGGGGTCGCGACGCAGGAAGTCGAAGATGCCGTGCCCGCCGGGGTTCACCCCGGTCGCGAAGGTCGACCATGCGACCGGCGTCTGGGCGGGAGTCGTCGTCCCGAGGCGGGAGTACCCGCCTTGCGCGCGCAGGCGAGCGAGCTCAGGGAGCTCTCCCGCCTGCAGCATTTGCTCGACGATCGTGGGCTCGAGCCCGTCGAGGCCAACGACGATGACCTTGCGCGCGACCGGCACGGAGGTCGGGAGTGGTGCGGGCCGCGTGGGCGCGACCGACGCGCCCCTAGCGACGCGCCCTTAGCGCTTGGACGAGAACTTGGTCGCGATGTGCTTGACCGCGCCGACGATTCGACGCCAGAACATGAGGAAGAAGCCGGCAATCGCGGCGAAAACCGACGCGAGGGGCATCAGGGCATCAGGACCGATATACACGTGAATTCTCTCCGGAAGCAGTGACCGGGTGGCGAAACCACCCGTCGTGTCGAAAGCGCGGCGGCGGGGAGACGACCTGCGCTGGCACCCTCGCCCGTCTGTTCGGCAACGCTATTGCAAGATCAGGGCACGAACAAGGTTTTCCGCCTCAGGCGGAAGAATGTCACCTGCGTCGGTCGCGCGGGTCGGCGATACTTGCCGCCCCCGGCGCGACTGTATGTTATGAGGCAGCTTCTCCCCGAGGTACAGGAGGGCGAAAGCCCTATCGCTACGGCACTTCCATCTCTTGAACAGGTATCGACATGAGCAGAGGCGTTACCGTCTGGTTTACCGGACTTTCCGGCGCAGGCAAGACCACCATTGCCCGCCGCGTACATGAATTGTTGCAGGAGCGCCATATCCTGTCGGAGCGCCTCGACGGGGATGTGCTGCGCCAGACCCTCTGCCGCGATCTCGGCTTTTCCAAGGAGGACCGCGACAAGAACATCGAACGTGTGACGTACGTCTCACAGGTGTTGACCCGCAACGGCGTCGTCGTGCTGTCGTGCTTCATCTCGCCATACGCGCGCATGCGTGACAACGCGCGCAAGGAAATCGGCGACTTCGTCGAGGTCTTCGTGCGCACCCCGATGGACGTGCTCATCGAGCGCGACGTCAAGGGAATGTACAAGAAGGCCATGGCGGGAGAGATCCAGGGCTTCACGGGGGTGAACGATCCGTACGAGGAGCCGACTAATGCAGAACTGATCCTCGACACCGCGCTGGAGTCGATCGAGGAGAGCGTGGCGAAGGTCATGCGCCTGCTGGAGGAGCGGGGGGTGTTGTCCGCCGCCGGCGCCGATCGCGCCGCGGCTGCAAGCCGTGTCGAGCAGGGCAAGCGCGTTCCCGGCCCGATCGCGCCGCACGGTGGGGCCCTCATCAACCGCGAGTTGAGCGGCGAGGCGCGCCTGCAGGCGATCGAGCATGCGAAGGAACTGAAGGTCTTCGATCTCGACGACCGCGAAGCCAGCGACCTCGAGCTGATTGGCGTGGGGGCGTTGTCACCGCTCATCGGCTTCATGCGCAAGGCCGACTACGACACCGTCGTGGACTCGATGCGGCTGTCGGACGGCCTGGTGTGGGCGCTCCCCGTCACCAAGGCGGTCACGAAGGAACAGGCGGCCAGCCTCAAGGTCGGCGAGGAGATCGCCCTCAGGGATCCCAATGGGCAGCTGATGGGGATCATGCAGGTGACGGACATCTTCGCCTATGACAAGGCGCGCGAGGCGCAGCAGTGCTTCGGGACGACGGAAACGGCGCATCCCGGCGTGGCGCGCCTCATGGAACAGGGCGAGATGCTGCTCGGCGGGCCGGTCCAGGTGATCAACCGTCCCACGCACGAACAGTTCAACGAGTACCGCCTCACGCCGCTGGAGACGCGCACGCGCTTTGACGAGATGGGGTGGAAGTCGGTGGTCGGCTTCCAGACGCGCAACCCGGTGCACCGGGCGCACGAGTACCTGCAGAAGTGCGCCATGGAGATCGTGGACGGCCTGTTGCTGCACCCGCTCGTCGGGGCCACCAAGTCGGACGACGTCCCGGCCGAGACCCGCATGAAGACGTACGAGACGATCCTGGAGCATTACTATCCGAAGAACCGGGCGATGCTCTCCGTCTTCCCGGCGGCGATGCGCTACGCCGGGCCGCGCGAGGCCCTCTGGCACGCCATTGCCCGCAAGAACTACGGGTGCACGCACTTCATCGTGGGGCGCGACCACGCCGGTGTCGGTAACTACTACGGCTCGTACGACGCCCAGGTCCTGATCGACCAGTTCCCGGCGCACGAGCTCGGGATCATCCCGTTCAAGTTCGAGCACACCTTCTACTGCGCGACCTGCGGCAACATGGCGTCGACGCGCACCTGTCCGCACGACCGCACGCACCACGTGATCCTGAGCGGGACCAAGGTGCGCGAAATGTTGTCGGCGGGCGAGCTGCCGCCGCCCGAGTTCACCCGGCCCGAACTCGCCCAGATCCTCATCGACGCCTACAAGACGGCGTCCTGAGTGATGGATCGCGTGATGGATCGCGGTCTGGACGCGTTCGCCGACCTGCAGTTGCATTCCACCGCTTCCGACGGCTCCGATACGCCGTCGGAGGTGGTACGGCGGGCCCATGCGATGGGGTTCGCTGCCATCGCCCTGACCGACCACGACACGCTCGCAGGCGTGGCCGAGGCGCGGGAGATCGCGGAGTCGTTAGGCGTGGAACTCATCACGGCGTGCGAGATCTCGACCCTCGACGACGACGAGCGCCAGGTCGACCTGCTGGCCTACGGCATTTCGCTCGAGGACGCCGCGTTCGGCCACCTGCTGCATTCCCTGCGCGACGGGCGTTTTGCCCGGGCGTGGGGCATGGTGCAGCGACTGAACCACTTCGGCCACGCCGTCGATTTCGAGCGCGTGGTCGCGATCGCCGGGGGGACGGAAAACATCGGGCGCCCGCACGTGGCCCGGGCGATGGTCGAGGCGGGGATCGTGCCCGACGTGAAGTCGGCGTTCACCCCCGACCTGATCCTCGACGGCGGGCTGTGCTACGTGCAGCGGGTCAAGGTCTCGCCGGCCGAGGCCATCGCGGCGATCCATGCCGCGTGCGGCGTGGCGGTGGCGGCGCACCCGGGTCGGACCGGCTTGACCGACCGGGACGTCGCCCAGTTCGCCGAGTGGGGACTCGACGGCATCGAGGTGCACTACTCGCAGCACACCGCCGAGCAGACCGCGCACTTCGCGGCGCTCGCCGAGCGCCATGGACTGCTCGTCACGGGAGGCTCGGACGATCACGGCGACATCAACGAAGGAAGGCTCATGGGTCAGATCCGGCTTCCGTATGTGCACGTGGAACGATTGAAGGCGGCCATCGCCGGGAATCAACCGGGCGTCCCCCCCCCCCGCCCCCCCCCCCCCCGGGGGCCCCCGGGGGGCCCCCCCCCGGGGGGCCCGGCCCCCCCCCCCCCCCCCCCCCCCCCCCCCCCCCCCCGCCCCCCCCCCCGGCCGTCCGCCGAAACTACCGACCGCGGGACAGAAGTTCCTTCTTTGATCGTGAGGCGGAAGCGGCACGAAGTCGACTCAACCCTGTATCCGAACGAGCACTCCTGCGCTATCGGTCCCTCAGGAGGCGCCGCTGGAACAAAGAGTGGGCCCGTCGCGGCGCGGAGCGCGCCACCGTTCCGGTCTGCCAGAATCCCTGAGGCAACTGCGGCGACTTCGAGCTAAGGGGGGCGTTCTAATTGCGACTGAACCGGTAACGCTCAACAGATCGCTGAGGGCGCTGCGCCTTCGTCTACCGGTATCAACATGCGACCCAACGCCCCCTGGAAAAACCGGGTTTTCTGAGTTGATGACCTTCCACTTCCATCTTCTGGCTCGGGTTATGCGCTGGGTTTTGCCAGATCACACCCTCGAGACTGCGAGCCTCATGCGCCGATTCATTGCGAACGCGATCTGCCTAGCAGACGTTGCCCTCTTCGTGCTCCCGCCGATGCGCGCACTCGCTGGCGTCTGCGTTTTCTACGAACGCGACGTACAACGATAGCCTCGCAAAATGAGTGTCTCCCGGGAGGCTCCGGACGCTACCTCTCCGTTTGATTCCTTCGCATTGCGCAGGTCGTTCCGCTGGCCTGATGAGCGCGGGGCGCGCCCGCCTGAGCCGCCAAGGCCGCCGCTGCGCAGCGCGGGGTGGGAGGAGTGGGGACAGCGACTCCTCGTCACCATCGGCGTCCTCTCCTCGATCGCGATCTACTTCGCGCCGTCGGCCGACGGCCTGAGCATCGAGGGGCGCAAGGCGTTCAGCGTCTTCGTCCTGTGCACCACGCTGTGGATCTCCAACGCCCTGCCCTACGGGGTCACGGCGTTGCTGGCGGTGGCCGGATTGGGGCTGACGGGGGCCATGAAGCCGACCGACGCCTACTCGTCGTTCGGCTCGTCGGCGATCTTCTTCCTGATGGGGATCTTCCTCATCGGCGGCGCGCTCACCGATACCGGGTTGAGCAAGCGCTGCGCCCTGCTGATGCTGCGGCGATTTGATCACTCGCCGTTTTCCTTCGCCATGGGCATGATGCTGACCGGGGCGTTTGCCACGGTCTGGATGCCGAACCAGGCGACGACGGCGATGCTCTTCCCGATCGCGATGGAAGTGGCCGCCGCGTTGCACCTCAAGCCCAAGGAGAGCGAGTACGGCAAGCTCCTCTTCTTCTCCATGGCGTGGGGGGCGATGGTCGGGGGCAACCTGTCCTTCCTGGGGAGCAGCCGCGCGGCGCTCTCGCTGGGCATGCTGCAGAAGAGCTATGGAATCGGCATCGGCTTCGCCCAGTGGATGGTCGCGGCCGCGCCGGTGGTCGTGCTCGGGCTCATCACCACGCCGCTCGTGCTGCGGGCGGTCATCCGTCCGGAACCGGTCGACTTCGGCGCCGCGCGGCGGGTCATCGAGCGCGCCGTCGAGAACCTCGGCCCCATGCGCCGGCCGCAGTACCACGCGCTGGCGATCATCTCCCTCACCATCGCGGCGTGGGTGAGCGTGGGTGGCCGGCGTGTGGACCTCGCCGTGATCGCCCTGCTCGGTGCGGTGGCGCTGTTCGTCTTCAAGGTGCTCACGTGGGAGAGGGCCGAGCGGCACGTGTACTGGAACATCGTGCTGATGTATGGCGGGGCCATCGCCTTAGGCTCGGCGCTGGACAAGACCGGGGCGGCGCGCTGGCTGCTGCAGGGGGTGCTGGACGGCTACCAGCCGTCGGCGATGGCGACCATCATCGGCGCCGCCGTGCTGGCGCTGCTCCTGTCCGAGGTCATGAGCAACGCGGCGGCGCTGGCGGTCGTGCTCCCGCTCGCCTTCACCCTGGCGGCGCAGTCCGGGGCGTCGCCCGTCGCCCTCGTGCTGGCGGTGTCGTTCGGGGCCGGACTCGACTTCGTCTTCCCGATGAGCACGGCGCCGAACACGATTATCTTCGCCTCCGGGTACCTCAAGACGTCTGATTTCCTCAAGGCCGGACTCCTCATGACCGCGGCGTCGATCCTGATCCTCATCGCCGTCGTCATGTGGTGGTGGCCGCTGATCGGTCTGGTATGATGCTGCACAAGGGCGCCGTCGTCTGGTTCACCGGGCTCCCGTCGTCGGGAAAGTCCACGATCGCGCAGGCGGTCAATGGCCGCCTGTTCGACCGCCACATCGCCGTGGAGTTGCTCGACGGCTCGGAGGTGCGCGAGTCGCTCTCGCGCGGACTCGGGTTCTCGCGCGAGGACCGCGAGGAGAACGTGCGCCGCATCGGCTATGTCGCGAAGCTCCTGGCGCGCAACGGGGTGATCGCGATCTGCGCGGCAGTGTCGCCCTTTCGCGCCACGCGCGACGAGGTGCGCCGGAACACGACCAACTTTGTCGAGGTCTACGTCGACTGCCCGGTCGCGGTGGCCGAGTCGCGTGACACCGACGGGATGTACGCACGCGCCCGCCGCGGGGAGATCGTCGAGTTCACGGGAGTGAACGCCCCGTACGAGCCCCCCACCTCGCCCGAGGTGCACATCCACGCCGAGCGCGAGTCCGTGGACGAGGCGGCGCACCGGGTGCTGCGCACGCTGGAGATGATCGGGGTCATTCCCGGGGAACCCGAGGCCGCGCGCTCGTCGCAGGAAGATGACATCCGCCGCCGACTGGCATCGTTAGGGTACCTGTGATGCCCCCGCGCGGCATCGGCGCGCGATTCATGGCGTTGGGTGGAGGCGAGGCGGCGGCGCGGCTGTTCGCCTTTGGCGCGACCGTGTACCTCGCGCGCACGCTCACCCCTGCCCTGTACGGCATCGTCGGCGTAGCGATGGGGGTGATGCTCTACCTGACGCAGATCGCCGACGGCGGGATCGAGCTGGTCGGCGTGCCGTTGGTGGCCCGCGATCGCGATCGCGCCGCCGAGATTGCCGAGCCGATCCTCTCCGTCCGTTTCGTGGCCTCGCTGGTGCTGGCCGCGCTCGTCATCGTCGCGGGATTCACGATCCTCCCGCAACCAGACGGCGCCGTCATGGCCTCGTCGGCGCTGGCGCTGGCCTTCACCGGACTCAGCGTGCGGTGGATCCACCTCGGGCTGGAGCGGGCCGGCGGCGTGGCGGCGGCGCGGACCATCGGCGAGATCGTGGCACTCTGCGCCATCGTGCTGCTGGTGCACGACGCGGGCGACGTCGGGTTCGTACCGCTGGCCCAGTTTGTCGGCGCCGGAGCGACGGCGCTGATCCTGCTGGTCACCTTGCGCCGAAGCGCCATCCACCTGCGGTGGCGCTGGAGCCCGCGCGAGGCGCTCCCTGTATTCCAGCGCTCGCGCCACCTGATCGGGTTCACCCTGCTCGGGCTGCTGCTGTTCAATTTCGACCTGATCTTCCTGCGGTTCAGTGCGGGGGCGGAGGCGGCCGGCTACTACGCCGCCGCGTACACCATGATTTCGTTCGCTGCGAACCTGATCGTCGCCTTCGCCCATACGGTCCTCCCGAACCTGACGCGACTGGAGGGGGAACCGGCCGATCGCAACGCCCTGTTCGTGACCGTGTGCGCGCAGGCGTTCGCGCTGGCCCTGCCGGTCGGCGTGGGGGCGTGGTACGTCGCCCGACAGGTCGTGGACCAGATTTTCGGGTCGGCGTACCTCCCCGGGGTCGTGGCACTGCAATGGCTGGCGTGGAGCATTCCGCTGGCGGCGCTGCGCGAGCTGCCAGTGGTTGCGCTGATTGCGGTCGGACGGGAGGGGGCGCTGCTGCGCATCAACGCCATCACAGTCGTGTGCAACGTGGCGCTGGTGGTGGCGACCGTGCCGCGCTACGGGCTGGCGGGTGCAGCCGGGGCGACCGTGGCCACGGAGCTGATCCGGCTGGTGCTGGCCACGCACTTTGCCCGTGAGGCGGGGTACCCGCTGGTGCCGGTGGGCCGGTTGTTCAAGGCGACGCTGGCGAGCGCGGCGATGGGCGGGGTGTTGGTGATGGTGGCTCCGTCGCTGCTGTGGCTCTCCGTTCTGGTGGGGGGCGTGACATACGCGGGGGTTCTGCTGGTCACCGGCGGGGTGCGGCTGGGTGGGCGGGGGGTCGGGTTGAGCGTGTAACTTGCATGGTGCCGTTGCCGGGCGGACACGGCGCGATGGCGGAGGGTTGCCGCAGGGTTGGGGCAGCCGTCCTTGGTGAACGACCAGGACTCGAACGGGGACGAGCGACATGAGGGCAGGAGCAGCGGGATGGCGAACGGCGCGTGGGCGCGGTGGGGCGATGGCAGGAGGCGCCGGACTCGCGCCTCCCGCGCACCTCGCCCAGCCGCCGATGCCGTCGGCGTACCAGCCCACGCTCGAACAGCAATTTCAGTGGCCGTGGCAGGGCGTGGATTTCTCGCCCGCGTACGTCTGCTACCTGCTGTACATGTTCGTGATCAGCTCGTACGTCCTGAACATCGGACAGGCGGTGATGGGGATCGCCCTCCTGGCCATCACGTTCGGGACACGCGAGCGCTGGAAGTTCCCCGTTCCGATGTTCTTCCTTACGGCGTTCTTCCTCGTGGTCGCGCTGACGTTCAAGACCACGCAGTATCGCAGCTACACCAACCAGCCGCTGATCGACTTCTTCAAGGTGGTGCTCATCACCTTTGTGGGAGTGACGGTGCTGGACACGCGCGCGCGCGTGCGGTTCTTCATGGTGTTCTACCTGGCGTCGTTCGCGCTCTTTCCAGTCCGGGGCGGAATCTTCAACTGGTTCATCTACCGCGCCGCGACGCAGGGACGGGTCGCGTGGAATCACCTGTTCGAGAATCCGAACGACTACGCGGCGCTGATGCTCTTTCCGATGGGGCTGTGCCTCGCCACGCTCCTGGCGGAGAAGAGCAAGCTGATGCGTCAGGCCGCGTTGCTCGGGACTCTGGCGATCCCGATGCTGATCCTCATGACGCAGTCGCGCGGGGCGATCATCGCGCTCGGCTTCGCAGTCGTCACGTATGTGCTGATCCAGAACAAGGGTCGAGGGCGGTCATTGATGGGCATCGCGGCCATTGCCGTGGTCGTGGGCCTCTTTGCGCCGAGCGCCGTGTGGGATCGGCTCACGAGCCTCAAGTCAGCGACCGAGAGCGGTAACCTGAATACCGCCAACGACAGCCGGTCTGCCGAGCAGCGTTTTGAGATCTGGAAGGTCGCGTGGAAGGTGCACCAGGCGTTTCCGCTGACGGGTGTGGGGTGGGCGGGGTATCCCAACGCGCACTTCGACTACGCCCGCCTGACGGGGATCGCCACCCTGGCGCGTGGGGCCCGTGACGCACACAACACGTACCTGTCGCTCCTTGGAGAGACCGGCTGGATCGGATTCTCGCTCTGGGGCGGCCTGATCGCCTCGATCGTCGCTGGTGCGATCCGCACGATGCGCCGACTGCGGCGATACTCGGCCGTCCATGCGGAGCAGCTCAAGATGCTGCTCCTGGCGCTGCTCGCGTTCGGAGTGGCCGGGATGTTCGGGACATTTGGCGGCGTCTCCTTCAGTTACGTGCACCTGGCGGCGCTCATGGCGATGACGGCGGTGTCGCAGCGCGACGTGGAAGCGTACGAGCGGCCTCGAGCGCGGCCTCGGGCGCGCTCGACGGACATGACGACGGCGATCGACCGAGGGGAGCGGCGAGGGTGAAGGCGCTGCACGAATGGATTGGGCGGACGGCGAGCGCCGTCATGAACGGCACGCGCGCGCTGCGCGCGACGACCCGGTCCGCCGAGCGGCACTATCGCGAGGGGCGGCGCTTTCGGCGCGACGCGAGGCAGTGGAGCGACGAACGCCGCGAGGGGTGGGTCCTGGCGCAACTCCGGCGTCGCGTGCGCCTCGCGGCCGAAACGCCGTTCTACCGCGAACGTTTCCGCGACGCAGGCTTCGACCCGTCGGGCGATTTTACCTACAGGGACTTTGCGCGCCTGCCGGTGCTGGAGCGGGCCGACGTGTCGGGTCGGTGGGCGGACATGCTCTCCCCTCGCGTCGACGCCGCCGAGCGACGAAAGGACGGCACGGGCGGTTCCACTGGCACACCGCTCACGTACTGGAGCGGTCCGGAGGAACGTGGGTGGCGCCTGAGCGGACAGGACGATTTCATGGCCTGCCTCGGACTGGAGCGCGGCACGCGCATGGCCTTCCTGTGGGGCCATCACATTGACCAGCGGGAACGTGAGCGGTGGCGCGATCGCGTCCGCGACCTGCTGCTCAATCGCCGATGGTACGATTGCTTCCGGCTCTCGCCCGAGGTGCTGCAGCAGTACCATGCCTCGCTGTCGCGCGAGCGGCCGGACGGCCTTCTGGCGTACGCGAGCGCCCTCGACGCGCTTGCGTCCGAACTGCTGGCGGGCGGGCTGCGGGCGACCTACCCGTCCCGGTGCCTGGTGACGGGCGCCGAGAAGCTCTGGCCCGCCCAGCGCGCCCGCATCGAGGCGGCGTTTCCCGTGCCCGTGCATGAGCAGTACGGGAGCCGTGAACTCGGGCTCGTGGCGTCGCAGCGGGGCGATCCATCGACGTCGCATGCACTGTGCGTGGATTGGGCCAACCTTCTGGTTGAGCCGGAAACGGAGGGGGAGGATTCCGCCATCATCGTCACCAAGCTGCATGCCGACGCGATGCCGATGCTGCGCTATCGAGTGGGCGACCAGGGTCGCTTCCCCTCGGGGAGCCGTCCGGGCGCTCCGTGCTGGACGCTCGAAGAGGTGCTGGGGCGGCAACTGGACGGGCTGCACCTGCCCGACGGACGATGGGTCCACGGCGTGGGCATCCCGCACATGATGAAGGACCTGCCGGTGCGAGAGTTCCAGATCGTGCAGGCGGCCGACTACTCGATCGAGGTGCTGGTCGTTCCAGGCCCGGACTACGCGCCGGATGCCGGCCTTTTGGTGGAACGGGTGCTCCGCGAAAACCTGCCTGGCGTCTCCATTCAGGTGCGCACCTCCGAGTCGATCCCGCGCAGTGCCGCCAACAAGTGGCGTCCCGTGATGACGCACGTCATTCCCGCGGCTGTTGATCCCGTCGCCGTGGCTCCCAGTCCAGCCGAGTTCCCATGACCGATTCGCCGGTTGTCGCCGTCCATCGAACCCCCTCGACCGCGTATGAGCTGGAGGCCGTCCGTGCGGCCGTGCGCGATGTTGCCCGCCAGCTTGGCTGGACGGGCGACGCCGCCGGAGAGGGGGCGTTTCGCGCCCTCCTCCCCGTTGGGGCGCGGGTGCTCGTCAAGCCAAACCTGGTGCTGCACGCGAACCAGGGACCGTGGGGGATCGAGCCGTTGTTCACGCAAGTCAGCGTGATACGCGCCGTGGTGGAGGAGCTGCTGGCGAGTGGCGCGGCCCGCGTCATCGTGGGTGATGCGCCGTTGCAGGAATGCCGGTTCGAGGAACTGCTCGAGGTGAGCGGCCTGGGCGCGTGGGCGACGGAGCTCTCGGCGCGCGAGCCGCGCTTCGTCGGACCGATGGACTATCGACGGACCAAGGCGCAGTTGTCGAACGCCCTGCGGGTCGAGCAGGAGGGACTGCTCCCGCTCGACCGGTTCGTGCTGTTTGACCTGGCGGAGCAGAGCCTGCTGGAACCGATTGCTGCTGACGGCAACTTCCGGGTCACGCAGTACCCGCCCGCCGAGCTGGCGCGCACGCACGGCCCGGGACGCCACCAGTACCTGGTGTACCGCGACGTCATCGACGCGGACGTGGTGGTGAACCTCCCGAAGCTCAAGACGCACAAGAAGGCCGGGGTCACCTGCGCGCTCAAGAACCTGATCGGCATCAACGGCAACAAGGAGTACTTGCCGCATCATCGCCTCGGCGGATCGGCGGATGGCGGCGACTGTTACCCCGGCGAGGATCCGGTCAAGCGGGCGCTGGAGTCTGCGTACGACCAGGCCAACTCCACGCGCTCCCTCGCACTGCGTCGGGTGATCGGAGTGGGGACGCGCGCGCTCAACCGGGTGCTGCACATGCAGGGCGACGAGTTGGGCGTCGAGGGCTCGTGGTCCGGCAACGACACCATCTGGCGTACGTGCCTGGACCTGAACCGCATCCTGCTGTACGGCCGCACCGACGGGACGCTGGCCAACGATCGGCAGCGTCGCGTCGTCCACATCGTGGACGCGATCGTTGGCGGCCAGGGCGACGGCCCGCTGCGGGCCGAGCCGCTGGAGATGGGGCTCGTGCTGGCCGGTGAGAGCGCGGCGGCGGTGGACCTCGTGGGCGCGCTGCTGCTGGGATACGATCCGCAGCGGATTCCGATCGTATCGCATGCGTTCGGCGACTTCCCGTGGCCGCTCACGGACTTCGGCCCCGAGGCCGTTCTGGTGACCGGCGCGCTTGGAGACGGGGCGGCGTCCGCCCTCGTGCGCCCGGTGGCACCACCTGACACGTTGCACATTCCGGCGGGATGGCGCGACGCCATGGCGCACATGTCGCCGCCTGCGCACGCCGAGGACCACGCCGCGCTCCCGGGGTGACGCGCGACCCGGCGCGTGACTCCGGCATATGCCCCTGCGCCGCGTGATAGTGAACGTCGGGATGATCGACACCACGACGATCGTCTGTACTTCGGGCTGGTGCTGCCGGAGGGGCTGATCCTCGGGATGCTGCGAGCTGGGGTCGGCCGGGCGCGTGACAGCGCGGCGCCGCCCTCGTCGCTCCGAGGCGCGGTTGCCGCGCCACCCCCCGTCGCGCTAGATTGCCGCCCCCGCCCCGTCGTCCATCCGCCGGGGCTTGTTAGCCAATCCACGACTCGAGACGCACTCGGCATGCTTCGCACGGCCAAGCGCATCGCACTCGCTACCATGGCGGGCAGTGGACTAACGGCGGTCGTCGCGCGGTCATCCTGGCGGCAACGCCGCCTGTTGGTGCTTTGCTACCACGGCGTCTCGCTCGCGGACGAGCACGAGTGGAACCCAGAACTTTACGTTACGTCGATGCGGCTGCGCGAGCGGCTCGAGCTGCTGCGCGGTTTGCGCGCGACGATCGTACCGCTCGCCGAAGGGATGCGGCGCCTCCGCGAGGGCACCCTGCCACCGCGCGCGGTCTCGCTCACGTTCGACGACGGCGCCGCGGACTTTCGGCTCCAGTGCGGTTCCAGTGCTCGCGGAGTTTGACGCGCCGGCCACGGTATACCTGACGACCTACTACGTCGCACGGTCGGGGCTCCCGGTGCCGAACGTCATGGTGCCGTATCTGCTGTGGCAGGCACGCGGGCTAGCGGCCGTCGACCTGTCATCGCACGGCGCGTTCACGGAAGCGACCGACTTGACGAGCGAGAGCGGCCGTGCGCTCGCGACGCGCCGAATCGTCGAGGCGCGGGCCGGGGACACGACGGACGGGAAGGACCGCCGGCTCGACGCACTCGCGGAGACGCTCGGCCTCGACATGCCGGCGATCCGATTGCGACGACACCTCCAGCTGATGACGCCCGACGAGGTGCGCGACCTACCGCGCGGGCTGGTGGACGTGGAGCTGCACACCCACCGGCATCGCACGCCCGACGACGAGGCGTCCTTCCGCCGCGAGCTCGCCGAGAACGCCGCCATGATCGGCGACTTGACCGGGCGGGCGCCGCGCCACTTCTGCTACCCTTCCGGCCGTTACCGCCACGCGTTCCTACCGTGGCTCCGAGACGCTGGCGTCCTCTCGGCCACCACATGTGTGACGGGGATCGCCGCGCCGAACACCGAGCCGCTGCTCACGCCACGTCTCGTTGACACGAGCCACACGCCCGACGCCACATTCGCCGGATGGGTGACCGGCGCGGCCGCGATTCTTCCGCAGCGGCCCGCCACCCTCATGGACTGAGACGACGAAACATGCGCCCAACCGATCCGGGTCGGACACTTGACGTCCCAGCCCTCGCGGACGCGGCTGGGGAGGCGCAGGACGCCTTGCGACGCATGGACCCCATTGCCGCCGCCGAGTTGCCGAAATACTTAGCCGCTCACGAGGCGTGGCCGGAAGGCTGGGCGTACGGCCGGGTGCCCGCGGCCGTCGCGGAGCAGATCCGGGCGGTGCACCAGCGAGGCGGCGACGAGCTCGTTGGGACCTTCCACCGGACGACGATCCTGACGGGCCTTGTCGCGACGCGCGAACGGCTCGTCGTACACGACCGATGGGCGCACGCATTGCCCTGTTTTGACGATGCGGCGGCTCGAATCGTGGACGCGCTGCCCGCGACGCCTGACGAGGTACTCACCTACCCGCACGACGCCTTCTCGAAGAACGTCGCGCTCGCGACCGGGCGCCTCTGGCATGCGAAGGCGCAGCTCGTGGAGCCACGCCTTGGCGTCGCGCGCGGGCGGCTCTTGCGTTCCGGCGCAGGCACCATCGCGCGGGCGGCGGCGGTGCTCGCGCGGATCGGCGGGCACGCGCCGCTCTACGAGATCCACACGTATGAGCACCTGCTGCACTGGTTTACGGAGGACGGCTGGAGCGAGTGCTACCGGATGATCGCGCTCGCCCTGTCCCGCGATCCAGCCGCTCGCGGCGTCTTCGGAACGGCGTGGTTCTTCGATCCCGCACTCGCCGAAGTGAGCCCTCGGATCGCGTACCTGTATCGCTTCCCGGCCGACCGGGGCGCCGTCTTCCTGCGCGTGCGCAACGGCCACGGAGTCGAGGCGGCGCTGTCTAAGTCGGAGACACGGCGACAGCTATTCGCAGAAGGAAAGTACGCCCCGCAGGAGTACCTGATGATCTGGCCGCGCGCGGCAATGGTGGACTGGCTGCGTTCCGGTGCTGCCTGACGCGGCCCCGCTGAGCGGCCCGCTCCGGCCGCTCAGCGGCGCCGGGCGTACACCCTGTCGGCATGGTCGCCGACAAGGCGGCGACTCGTACTCCACGCGGTAGAGCTCAAGCACCCCCAGCTTGTTGTCTGCGCTGGCGGGGAGCCGTTGTCAGTAGTCGGCGTGCAAGCTCGCGAAGTCGCGAGGTCTCGGCCGGCGACCACATGGCCCGGTGACTGGCACCTCGAGAGCCCGACCTGGATGTCGTCGAGGACGCGCCGAGCGATGGCGCGGACGGCCGCAGGACTTCCCGCAGGGACACGCCTGATGGATCGCATTCGCCTCGGCGTGTTGACGGCGCGGCGTCCGCTGGCTCGGCTGGACGAGACGGGGACGCATGTCGTGCACGGAGCACAGCGAGGCGCGTATGCCAACGGGGAAGTGACCCTTAGAAGTTATGACTGGGCTGGCCTCCGATGTAAGCGTGGGTTAGTTCCTCACGACCTGCATCGGAGTCACCAGAGCCACAGGCGACGTTCCTTCTGTCGCCCGTCACGGAGACCAACCCATGTCATCGCGTGCTGCGCCCGACCTCGCGCGGTTCTATCGCGCCGGGGAACTCGTGGTCGTGCGCATCCCGAGCGAGGCGGAGGAGCGGGTGCGTGACGTCGTGCGCTGCCGGGAGACGTTCCAGCGCGAGATTCTCAAGTCGCGGCACTACATCCTCAAGTTTCTCGCGCGCCGGGGGTTCGTGTTCCGGGAGGGGACCAACTGGTGCACCCCGCACCTGCGCTGGCTGCAGCACCTACGCAGGCCGCCTGCCCCCGCCGGCTGGTACCGCGAGTATCACGCGTTGCTCTTGTACAAACTGCAGCGACGCGAGGAACTCGATCGCCAGATCGAACAGCTCGCGCTGTTGCCGACACTCGCGCCGATGGTGCGGCGCCTGCAATGCTTCCGCGGCATCTCGCTGCACTCGGCGATGGTGCTCGCGACGGAGATCGTGGACTGGCGACGGTTTGACCACCCGCGGAAACTCGCCTGTTATCTCGGCCTCATCTCCCGCGAAGACTCGAGCGGCAATCGCACGCGGCTCGGCTCGATCACAAAGGCCGGCAACAGTCACTGCCGGCACGTACTGGTGCAGGCCGCCTGGAGCTATCGGCATCGCCCGGCGACGAGCGTCGATCTCAAGCGACGACAGGCCGGCCAACCGCCGGCGGTGATCGCACGCATGGAAGGCGCAACAGCGCTTGCATCAACGGTTCAATCACCTGTCGTATCGCAAGCGGCCGCAGATTGCCGTGGTGGCCGTCGCGCGTGAACTGATCGGCTTCCTGTGGGCCGTGCTGCGGGACGTCCCCGCGACGCCTGCGGCGGAAGTCCAGGCCGCGTGAGCGACCGCGTGGTGGTCCGGCGTGCGGCGGCGAGGCTCGATGTGCGAGCACGCTCGACGGCGTTATGGGGCCTGGGTCGGACGCAGCACCAGGATCCCCGAGTCTAGAATGAGCCAGCTCCCGACGAATCCAATTCTTGCCGCACTGCCGATCTCGGTCGGTAATCGGCGCATATCAGAATGGGATGAGAAAGTCGCGGCATCGCGCGGAAGCATTGTATGCGGGAGACGCTCACCCCATCGTATCGATCCTACCGCACCGCACGCAGCACCACACTCAGACTGGAGGTCGGCTTATGTCCACGGCAACACGTTCCCTGCGCGTCGCGACAGCGTCTACCCTCACGATCGGGCTCGACGTGGGCGACCGGTTCACGAGCGTTTGTGTGTTGGATGCGGCGGGCACCGTGACCGAAACGGCGCGGGTGCGTACGACCCCCGTCGCCCTGGAGCAGCGGCTCCGCACCGGACCACGCGGGCGCGTGGTCCTGGAGACCGGGACGCATTCGCCGTGGTTGAGTCGACTGGCCACCGCGTGTGGACACGAGGTGATCGTGGCGCAGGCGAGGCGGCTGCAGCTCATCAGCCAGAATCTCTCCAAGAGCGACGAGGTGGATGCCGAAACGTTGGCACGCGTCGGGCGACTGGATCCGACGCTGCTGGCGCCCGTGCAGCATCGCACCGCGGAGGCCCAAGCCCAGCTCGCCGTCCTGCGGGCGCGCGATGCCGTCGTGCGGACCCGTACCCTGCTGATCAACCACGTGCGCGGGGCGGCGCCGGGATCGCGTGTGCCGTCGTGCAGCGCCGCGAGCTTCGCGCGGAAGGCGGGACCGGCGCTGCCCGCGGCCCTGGTTCCCGCCCTCGCCCCCCTCGTGGAACAGATTCAGGCGCTCACGACCCAGATCGGCGCCTTCGACCGCGCGATCGAGTGTGTCGCGGCGACGATGTATCCCGTCACGGCCCAGCTCCAGCGGGTCCGCGGGGTAGGTGCCCTGACCGCGCTCTGCTATGTCCTGGTCCTCGAGGATCCCGCCCGCTTTCGGACGAGCCGCAGCGGCGCTCCGGGCTCCGACCACGACGCAGCCAATCGGGGGCCTGCGACCGCCAGTTACACATCACCAAGACTGGGGACGCGTTACTCCGGAAGCTCGTGATTCAAAGTGGACAGTACATCCTCGGCCCGTTTGGGGGCGACTGCGATCTGCGGCGATGGGGGCTCGGACTGGCGGGGCGCGGGGGCCATGCGGCCAAGAAGCGCGCGGTCGTGGCCGTCGCCCGCAAACTCGCGGTGCTCCTGCACCATCTGTGGAGTACCGGCGTGGTATACGAACCGCTGCACCAGGCGATGCGACCCGTGATTCAATCCCAACCCACCGCCGCGTAGCCGGCGCGCGACTAGTGATGAGGTCGACGTAAGGACCGGCGGGCGGACCACCTGGAGGCTCTCCATCCCTAGTTCCGGCGACTGCGCGTTCCTGCTTGAGCGTCCAGCTCGCTTATCAGACTGCAGCGCCGGCGCTAGTCGGACTCCACTGTGCACCGGGGCGCCACGCGCGGCCCACTCGAGTGCGAATGGAAGCATGGCGAGCGAGAGCCTCGGGCCACCGCCCCCCACCGGCCGCCACGTCGGCCTTGACAACAAGACTTTCTCATGGAAGCAGGATACATCGTCGATGCTGCCTCCCGCCACGTCGGACCACCACCATGTATCACGCCGCCACATCTCCCAACCCTTGACAACAGCCCAGTCATATCAACGCCGACAGCGCGCCGTCCCTACGTCCGGAAGTGCTTTGCCTGGCGGATCGCGGCTTCGTCGGGTTTGATCACTGGCGGCAGCGACCGGGGCCGCACCGCTCTGGCGCGTGAAGGCCAACCTGAAGCTGCCGATCGAGACGCGCTACGCAGATGACTCCTATCGCAGCGCGCTCCCGCTGAACAGTCATTGCCGGCGCGCGGACCGCACGCCGATCCCGATGCGGGTCATCGAGTACACCCTCCCCGGCATGCACGAGGCGGCGCTGGGGGCGCGACTGCGCGCGCGCGACCCGGATACACTCTCGTTCACTCATGCGCGTCGCGTCACCCTTACAATGCTGCTGCATCGGGCGACCGTTCCCCTCGCGTATTTCGGCGCACCGACATCGGACCATCCTGCGCGAGCTGCGCATGGAGCACGTCCGCTCGCGCCGCGGGCGCGTCATGCCCCGCGTCGTGAAACGCTAGTTGAGCAGCTGTCCGATCAGTCCCCGACAACGACAGTGCACGCGGTACGCCAACTATCTCGTGCGCGTCGTCAAGTGGAGCGCACTGGGGCTAGCCCGTGCGCCGTGCCCGCCTGCCGGCCGCGAATGGACGCAACCGAAGCGGGGGGCGAGGACATGTGGCCTCGCCCCCCGCCGGTGCTGCTGTGCAACGCTAGGGGATCACGACCCCCTGCGTCGCAGCGTTGACCACCGCGGTGTTCGCCCCGAACCCGGTCGCTTGGGCGGCGGCGAGTGAGGCAACAAACTGCCCATTCGGGTACCCCAACTTCTGTGCGCCGATCATGACCGTATTCTGCACGATGACGGTCCCGCGGAACCCCTGCACATTCGACTCACCCATTTGGTACCATGAGGAGAAGAAACCGTAGGTTCCGTACGACATGACGCGTTGTTCTGAAGGCGAAGTTGGTGGCCGCCGGCACGCTGGACAGGTTCAGGTACTGGGCCAGCGCTCCGGGGGCCGTCATCGTGTTCTGACGAATCGTGAGGTTCTGCACGTCCTGCATGAGGCTGATGAGGCGTCCGGCACCGTTGTACGGGCCAGTGTTGATGTTCTCGACGATGTTGTGCTCAATTAGTAAACGGTTGAGCAGCTCGCCCACGGCGGTGGTCTTACCGCCCTGCTTGCCCATGATGGCGAACCCGGCTCCCGCGTTGCGCACGATGTTGTGGCGGATCGTGACATCGAGGGTGGAACACCAAGTGCACGCGCCGTTCTGGTTCGATACTTTTAGGACGAACGCCTCTCCCGTCTGGCCGTCCACCCAAGACCCTTCGAGCACGTTCTCCGCCACAAGGACTCGCTGCGCGTTCTTCAGCTCGAACAGGTTCTTCTTCGTCCACGTCCCCTTCCAGCTGACGGGGGTGTAGATGTAGTTGCGGCGGATCTCGATGTCGCTGGGGATGAGGTTGGGGATCGACGGATCGGCCCCACCGAACATGATGTTCTCACCGGCCCCTGCCAGCGTGTTGTTCACGATCCGGAACGGTCCGGGACCGTTCCACCCGATGATGGCTTGTGAATCGAAGCCCTTCAGGTGGCAGTCGAAGACGTAGGAATCCTGAATGCTGGTACGCGCCGAGTTGAGCGTGATGCACCGCTGCACGCTGCTCGTCGCCAAGCCATGCACGAACGTGCGATCGAGAACGAGATCCGACGGAACGGTGCTCAGGCTCTTCTGCGGCGACCCGTCGCCCAGGGCGACGAGTGTGTAGTTGATGGCGGTGATGTTGGCGACCGAGAACTCGACGCCGCTGATCCACCATCCGCTCGTGTTCGGCAGCGTCTTGAGCGCCGGCGAGGCGTTCGGCGACACCAGCTTGGGCATGAGCGACGCCGACGTCGGGGTCACGCGCGTCCCCTGCGGCGGCAGTTGCGCGGACTTGTCCGACCGGATGAGGATCCACCCGTTCTGGGCGCTGCCCGACTTGGCCGGCAAGGTGAAGTTCCCGGTAAAGGTCGCCCCGGCCTGGATCACGATCTCGTCGCCGCGGGCAGCGCTGTTGAGCGCAACCTGCAGGTTGTCTCCGGCATTCACGACCCAGCGCTTGCCCGTGACCGTCGGGTACGAGAAGGAGATCAGCGTCGGCGACGCCGGCAGCGCGATGGTGGTCGGCGGCGCTGGCGGCGGCGGCGCAGCGGTCACCGTCAGCGACGCGGACCCGGCCACGCCGGCGATCGTGGCCGTCACGGTGGCACTTCCGGCCTGCGCGCCCGTGGCCGTGGTCGAGGCCCCGTTACCTCCGGAGAGCGTCGCCACGGAGGCGCCGCTGCTCACGGCCCACGAGACGGTGCGCCCGCTGATCGCGGCGCCGCTGGAATCGCGGGCAACCGCCGTGGCTTGCGATGTCGCACCCACCGTCACGCTGGAAGGACTGAGCGACACGGTCACGGTCTTCACGACGACCGGGGCGTTCTGCACGGTGACCGCCGCGCTCCCGCTCTTTCCGCCGCTCTGCGCGGAGATCATGGCGCTGCCCGCGCCAACCGCCGTGACATACCCCGACTGGTTGACGGTGGCGACCGCGGCGTTCGAGGAACTCCAGGCAATGCTGCGTCCCGTCAAGGTGGCGCCGGCCGAATCGCGCAGGGTCGCCGTCGCCTGGGTGCCCTGTCCGATGCTGAGCGATGGCGAGTTGAGCGCAACCGCGACCGATGCCACGGGCGCCGGAACAGCTGGAGGCGGCGTGGTGGCGGAGACCGTGAACGCGAGGGTCGCCGACTTCCCTTCGCTGGACGCGACGATCGTCGCCGAGCCGGCTCCGACCGCGCGAACAGTCCCGCTGACCGTCACGCCGATGACTTGGGCGTTCGACGTCGTGAACGAGACGGTGCGCCCCGTCAGCACGGCGCCCGTGGAATCGCGCGTCTCGACCACGAGGTGCGTCGAGTCGCCGACCGTGAGCGAGGCTGTCGGTGCCGACAGGAGGACCGACCTGACCGGCAGTATGACCGACTGCACGGTCACGCTGGCGAAGCCTTCGACCCCCGAGGTCGTCGCCTTGATGATGGTGGACCCGGCACCCACGCCGCGAACGCGGCCGTCGCCCGACACGGTGGCCGTGCCAGGGTCGGTGCTGCTGAAGGTGAACGAGACGTCGGACATCAGCGTCCCATCCTCATTATAAGCGCGGGCGACGGCGTTCGTCGACTGGCCCGGTGCGAGGACGGTGGAATTGAGCGACACCACGACTTGTCCCACCGCCGGCGGTGCGGGCGAGGTTACCACGATCGTCGCGCGGGAAGTCTTGCCCTCGACGACGGCACTCACAACCGCCGTGCCCGGCGCGACGCCCTCGACCACTCCGGCGCTGGTCACGGTCGCGATTGCGCTCGAGGACGAGCTCCACGCGGCTGGACGATTGCCGAGCACCTGTCCTGACGAGTCCCTGGCGGTCAGCGACAGCAACAGCATCTCGCCTTGTGCGATCGTCGCGGACGACGGCGCGAGGATCACGCTGGCGACCGGGACGTTCTGAACGGACACGGACACGCTCTCCACGAGCGATCCGCTGGTGGCGCGAACGGAGGCCGTGCCGAGGGCGACGGCGGACACCAAACCAGTGCTGCTGACCGTCGCGATCCCCGGTGCCGTGCTCGCCCACGCGATCGACTGGCCCGGAAGGACAACGCCGAACTGGTCGACGACCGACGCGGCAACGTTCGAGCTCGCACCGGCGAACAAGGTCAGCACGGGCGGCATCACGACGACGTCGGTCGGCGTTGGAACGGCGATCGTCAGCCGCTGGCTGGCGACCTTGCCATCACAAATGACGGAGAGGGTGGTCTGGCCCGAGGTAAGGGCGGTGATCAGGCCGCTGCTGTTGATCGTGGCTACGGACGGATTCGACGACTGCCAGGCGACGGGACGACCGGAAATCGCATTTCCGTTCGCATCGAGCGGCGTGGCGCTCGCCTGCATCTTGCGCCCGGTGCCGAGCGAATCGTTCGGCAGCACGATGGAGACGGAGGTGGCGGCAGCGCCCGTGACGTTGACGGCGGCGGTGGCGACCTTATTGTTGGCAGCGCGCGCGGTGATGATGGCGCCGCCCGGCGCGAGGGCGGTGACGGTCCCATCGATCGCGATGGTGGCCACGGACGTCTTGGACGACGACCAGGCGACGTCGCGGTTCTTGAGCAGGCGCCCGCGGCTGTCGCGCAGCTCGGCGGTGAGCTTGCCGCTCCCACCGACGGACAGCGACAGGTTGCTCGGCTCGATGCTCACCGAGGCGATGTTCGCCGCGGCGACGAGCACGGCGGCGGTGGCGGTGGCCTCGCCGATCTTCGCCACGACGAGCAGTTCACCCTCGCCGGTCGCGGTGATCGTGCCGTCGCGCACCACGGTGGCGGCCGACGAGTCGGAGACGGACCAGGTGGTGCCGGTCACCTGCGTCGTGCCGCCGTTCGCGGTCATGATCATCGCCTCGAACTGGAGCGTATCGCCCAGGGTCGCGGCGACGGCGTTCGGCACGATGCGCAACACGACGCTGGGCGGAAAGACGCGCAGGGTGGTGGTGTCGGCGCTGGTGCCGATGCTCGCCACGATGCGCGCCTGGCCGGTGGCGATCGCGGTGAGGGCGCTGCCGCTGAACGACGCGATGGCCGGGTCGAGCGACGTGTAGGTGATCGGGGCGCTGCGCGGCACGCCGGCCGTCGTCGTCACCGTTGCCGTGATGCCACGGGTGGTGCCGAGCAGGAGGGAATCGACCATGGGGTCGATGCGCACGACCAGCTGTTCGCTGGGTGTTGGGGCGGGCGACGCGACGCCGGGCGACTCCGACCCCGAACACGCGCTGAGCGCGAGGGCAAGGACGAGGGACGCGTACCTAACGAGCGAGCGGTGGCGAACCATGACTTCTCCAGATCGTGAACGTTCGGCAACCCGACCGGCATGGCGCGTGGTACGCGCGGTAGCCTCGTGGCTTTGCGGCCCAGGCTTTCGCCTGGTGTGCCCTTCTCGTCGTCTCCGGGACTGGAGGCGGCGGCTGCGATGCGCGTGGAGGTGCGACTCCTCGCCCGAGGAAGACGAGGCGCGTAGGCGCGCGTAACACGTTGCAGCTGTTGCAGTTGCTGAAAAGTTTTCTTGGCGACGTACCTCACCAATTCATCGTGAAGCGTCGCGTCCGCTGGCCGTCATTCGCCTCACCATTTCGCCCGAGCAGGGGCCTAGCGTGCGACCCGTCGCGTCGCGCGGGTGATCCAACGCACGGTCTCAAACGAGGCGGCTGCGGCGTCCTGCACGACTCGCGGTAAATCGCCACGGCATCGACGGATCC
Source organism: Gemmatimonadota bacterium (assembly GCA_016704465.1). GTDB lineage: Bacteria > Gemmatimonadota > Gemmatimonadetes > Gemmatimonadales > Gemmatimonadaceae > SCN-70-22. The sequence continues at coordinate 451,068 of JADJAD010000004.1, forward strand.
CGGCGAAGCGGCACCGTCGCGCACGTCCAGAACTGGCGCGGGGGCGTCTTGGAGCCCGCGAGGAACTCCGGGATGGCGTGAGCCGTCCGCAGGAGGCCGCAGGAGGACACAGAATCGCCGGCTTCCCGCCGATGGACCACGCGGAAGCGACGACGGGCGCCCGCAAGGGCGCCCGTCCGTACTCCAACTCGCGGAAGCGTCAGGGAATCACGACACCAGCCGTCGCGGTCGAGATGAGGGTGGGATTGGCCCCCATGCCGGTCGACGTCGCCGCCGAGAGCGACGGAACGAACGTTCCGTTGGGGTAGCCGGCCTTCGTCGCCCCGATCATGACGATGTTGGCGAAGGACTTCACCCCTTTGAAACCCTTCATCGAGGACTCGCCAATGCCGTACCACGAGGAGAAGAAGCCGTAATTGCCGTACGTAGCGACATTGCGCTCGAACACGAAGTCCGTTCCCGGAACTGCATGAGCTTGCCCGTGGTCGTCAGCGTGTTGCGACGGATCGCGAGGCTCTGCACGTTGTTCATGACGCTGATGATACGCGCCTCACCAGCAAACTGTCCGACGTTCACGTTCTCGACCAAGTTGTCCTCGATGGCCACGCGTGATAGCAGGCCGCCGACCGGGTGCGCGCTGCCACCCTGCAGGCCCTGAATCGAGAAACCGGCGCCGATGTTGCGAAAGATGTTCTGGCGGAACGTGACGTCGGTCGTCTCGCACCATGTGCAGCCGCCTGACTGGTTTGAGACCTTCAGCACCACGGCAAACCCCGTCTGACCATCCACCCACGAACCGTCGAAAACGTTCCCTTGCAGCAGGACGCGCTTGGCGCTTTTGAGCTCGAACAGGTTCTTCTTCGTCCACACGCCCTTCCAGGCAACCGGCGTGACGATATAGTTGCGGGTGATCTCGATGTCGCTGGGGATGAGGTTGGGGATCGAAGGGTCAGCACCGCCGAACAAGATGTTCTCGCCGGCACCAGCCAGCGTGTTGTTGTGGATCTTGAACGGCCCCGGTCCGTTCCAACCCAAGATGGCCTGGGAGTCGAAGCCTTTCAGGTGACACTCGTGCACATACGAGTCCATGATCGCGGTCCGCGCCGAGTTGAGCGCGATGCAGCGACTGGTTTGGATGTTCGGCTGGCCATGCACGTATGAGCGCTCGATGACCAGGTCGGACGGGACCTTCGACAGCGCGTTCTGCTTGTTCGAGCCGTCGCCGAGCGCCACAAGGCCGTAGTTGATGTAGCTCAGTACGGGAACGATCGTAATCTCGATACCGGAAATCCACCAACCGCTCGCCGCACCCGAAGTGGCGATGGCCGGCTGCACGTTGGGAGTCACGATGCGCGGCATGAGCGACGCATGCGCGGGCGTGACCCGCGTGCCGACCGCTGGAAGCGTCCGGTTGCTCCGAATCAGCACCCAGCCGTTCGCGGCCGTCCCGCTCTTGTTGGGGAGGACGAAGTTGCCCGTATAGGTCGCCCCGGCCGACAGCACGATCTCGTCGCCACGCTGGGCGCTATTGAGGGCGTTCTGCAGGTTGTCGGTGGGGGAAAGGATCCAGCTCCGTCCCGTCACCTGCGGATAGGTAAACGAGAGAGATTGCGGCGCCTGCGGTACGGCGATCGGGGTGCCCGATGGCGGAGGAGGCGCAGGAGCGTTTGGCGCCGCCGAGACTACGAAATTCACCGAGGCAGACACACCGCCGGACTGCACGGTAACCGTGGCAGAGCCGGCGACGACGGCCGTGACCATGCCGGTCGCATTGACGGTCAGCGTGCCCGTGCTGCTCGACGAGAACACGAGCGGTGGAGCGGGAATCACTTGCCCAGACGCATCCTCGGCCACGACGGTCAGCTGACTCGTCTGGCCTTCAACGATGGTCGTGCTCGGCGCCGACGCAGTGATCGTCGCGACCTGGGCCGCGGTGACCGTCACGGCGAGCGTGTCCACCTTCTTCTTGAAGTTGACGATCACCAGGGAGCTCCCAGCCACCTTGGCGGTCGCCAATCCGCTCTGGGTCACGGAGAGCACTGCGGGGGACTTGGACACCCACGTCAAGACATCGCCCCACGCCAATCGCTGCTGCGCGAACGGCGAGAATTGTACCAGTGTCGTGGTGTCACCGACCGTCATGGTCACCGCGCTCCCGTTGGCGGAGACACTCTGCGCGACATCCTCGATGAGCGGGGCCGTGAGTCGCGAGGTCGCCGAGGGCGACTCGCAGGCGGCGAGGAGGAGAAGTGGAACGAGAGTGGTCTGGGTGACCACCCGGCGGGACAGGTTCAGCATGGCGCCTCCGAAGGGGGTGTGATGGTCGTTCGGCGGCCCGACTAGCGTAGCGCCCCACCTATGCGCCGTAGCCTCGAAGCTTTGCGTCACCGCCTTTCAGCGGCTTTGCCTTTGTCGCGTCCAGCACCCGATCGGTGCCCTGCGATCCTGCCGAGCTCTGTGCTGCGTCGAATGTGCGTGTGTCTCAGGCCGATCAGACTTCTTGACCGCATCGACTGAGACCATAGGGGCATGGTCATTGCACCCTGGTGGGATAGCGCGGGCAAGCTATTTCGACACTTAGGCCCCCTGTTAGGACGAGCGTCGCCAATAATTAGTGATCTTGCACACGTCATACTGTCGCGTGCGTGGACAGAACGTCTCGACGCCACCGTCACCGTTCGCGACAGCTGCAGCGCCGTCGGTGCATGGATCGGCGCCGAGCGAGGCGCGACCGACCGACGCGCCGCACCACCCCCCTGCCCAAACCCTTTCGTTCCGTGTATCGTCTCACCTAAGAACCTTAGGTGGAGATCGACACATGGCGAACGACCTGGATCTCATGCGCGGCACGCTCGACCTGTTCGTGCTCAAGACCCTTGCCTGGGGGCCGCGGCACGGACTCGCGATCCTGCGCTGGATCGAAACGGTCACGCAGGCGCAACTCCAGGTGGAAGAGGGGGCGCTCTATCCCGCCCTGCACCGCATGGAGCAGAAGGGATGGCTCGCCGCCGAGTGGGGGCTCTCCGAGAACAACCGTCGGGCGAAGTACTATCGCCTCACGCCAAAGGGGCGTCGCCAGTACACCGCGACGCTCTCGCATTGGCAGCGCTACGTCAGCGCGGCGTCCCTCCTGCTCGCCTCGGAGGGTGACGCATGAAGCGACTCGTCAGGCTCCCCGGTTCCCCGGCGCGCTCCAGCGCCGACGTCGACGCCGAGCTGGCCTTCCACCTCGATGGGCGCATCGAGGAACTGATGGCGCGCGGGATGACTCGCGACGACGCCGAACGCGAGGCGATGCGCCGCTTCGGTGATCCGGCCACGGTTCGCGCCGAGATGGAACGCATCGACACCGACACCCGCCGCCGCACCGCGTTCCGCGAGCGCGTGATGGAGCTTGCGCGTGACGCCCGGTTCGCACTGCGCACCCTCGGGCGTCGCCCGCTCTACACCGGCGCCATCCTGGTCACGATCGCCCTCGGGGTCGGCGCGAACGCGGCGGTCTTCTCGGCGGTCCACGCCGTGCTCCGCAAGCCGTTCGAGATTCCCGGCATCGGCCGGTTAGCCGTCGTCCGCGACGACTTCCCGCGGATGGGGCTTCGCGACGCTGCCCTCTCGCCGCTCGAGGCGTTGGATCTCTTCGACCGGAAGGAGCTCTTCACCACCGCCACCGCTGTGGGAGGCGAAGGCGCGACGATCGAGATCGACGGCGTGCCGACCCGCGCCAGCGGCGCCCCGACCATCGGCGACTTCTTCGGGACCTTCGCCGTACGTCCCGCCCTGGGCCGGACATACCGTCCCGAGGATTCGGAGATGGGTCGTCCCAGGGTGGTCGTGCTCAGCCACCGGTTGTGGACCCAGCTCTCCGCCGACTCGGCGATTCTCGGCACGACGCTGCGCATCGGCGAGACGCCGTACGAAGTCATCGGTGTCCTTCCGGCGTCGTTCGGCTACCCGCGCAGCGCGCTGTACTGGCGACCGATGACGCTCGACTCGACGCTCCTCAACCAGGACAAGAGCCGCGGCACGCTCATCACCGGTTTTGTCGGCCGCATGCGCGATGGCCTCACGGTCGAGCGGCTGGGCGGGGAGCTGCGGGCAATCGCCGAGCAGTGGCACCGGCAGTATGCGGCGGGCTACGCCAACGTGAGCGACCACACGATGATGGCCCGATCGTTCGTCATCGCTCAAGCAGGAGAGCTGCGCCCCATCGTCACCGCACTGCTTGTCGCGGTGACGCTCGTGCTCCTGCTCGCCTGCGCCAACGTTGCCAGCCTCCAACTCGTGCGTGCGGCCGGCCGGGCGCGCGAGCTCGCGGTGCGCGCCGCGCTCGGCGCAGGGCGCGGGGCAATCGCCCGCACGCTGCTCGTGGAAAGCACCCTGCTCACCGTGGGAGGCGCGCTGCTCGGCCTGGTCGCCGCGCAAGGGGCCGTGCGCTGGGTGCGCGCCCTCGAGCTCTCGCGATACCCTGTGCTCAACTCGCTCGACCTGAGCGCACCGGTCCTCGCCTACACCGGCGGCATCGCCGTGCTCACGGGGATCCTGGTCGGCGTTGCACCAGGACTGCGGGCGATGCGGACCGACGTGAGCGCGGCGCTGCGTGACTCCGGGCGCGGCGCGAGCGGTGGTGCCTCGCGGCATCGCCTCCTGCGATTGAGCGTGGTCAGTCAGCACGCCCTCACGCTGCTCCTGCTCGTTGGCGCGGGCCTCACGATGCGCAGCCTCGACCGCCTGCTACGGGTCGACCCGGGATTCGCCGCCGACGACGTGGTGGCCTTCTCCGTCTCCCTGCCGCAGCAGTCGTACACCGAGGGGGGGCAACGCCTCGCGTTCTGGCGGTCGTTCGAGGAGCGACTGCGCGCGATACCGGGCGTGCAGTCGGTCGGCTTCGCCCTCGGCGCCCCCTTCACGGGGTCGGCGGGGAGCACGATGTACGACCTGCCGGGAGTGCCGCCGATGGCCGGCGAGCCGAGGCGGCACGCCAACCAGGCGTTCGTCTTCGGCGACTACTTCCGGACGATGGGGATCGAGATCGTGCGCGGGCGCGCGATCACCATGGCCGACGGCGCAGCGGGGGCGACGGTCGTCGTTGTCGACGAGACGCTGGTACGGCAGTCGTTCGGTCGCGCCGACCCGATCGGCGCCAGCATCGTGCATGGCGCGGAAGGGACGATCGTCGGGGTCGCGCGCTCGGTGAAGCTCGCCGACCTCACCGAGGGCTCGCACCCGCTCGTCTACCACAACTATGGCGGAGTTGCCGGGTGGGTCGGGAGCCTGACCGCCGTGGTGCGCACCAGCCTTCCGCCCGCATTCCTGCTCAAGGCCGCGCAACGCTCGCTCGCCGAGCTGGACCCGTCGATCCCGATCGCCGACGGCGCCTCGCTGCGCGAGCGACTCGACGCGTCCCTCGGTCCGCGCCGCCTCTCGACCCGGATCCTCGGCGCATTCGCCGGCATGTCGCTGGTCCTCGCGCTGCTCGGCGTCTACGCGGTGATGAGCCACGTGGTGAGCGAGCGGAGTCGGGAGATCGGGATTCGCACGGCGCTGGGGGCACAGCGCTCACAGATCATGGCGATGGTCATGCGCGAGGGGATGACCATGGCGGTCGTGGGGCTCGCGATCGGTGCGGGACTCTTTGCCGCGCTGGGGCGGCTGATGCGCGCGCTCGTCTACGGCGTCCCGGTGTTCGACGCCGCGACACTGGTCGGGGCATCGCTGCTCCTCGTTGGCGCTGCACTCGGCGCCTGCTGGCTCCCGTCGCGCCGCGCCGTACGCGTCGACCCGGCCGTGACGCTCAAGGCGGACTAGTACGCCTAGGGAATGGCGACTCGACTCGTCCAGCCCTGTACCCGCGCCATGTCTGCACCGGCGCCTCGCTGCTGCGCAGCGGCGAGGGAGGGAACGAACACGGCGCGGGAATACCCCTTCTTGGGCTGCCCGATCAGGACCACGTTCTGGAACCCCACGGTGCCGCGAAATGCCTGCAGGCTGCTCTCTCCCACGCCGAACTTCGACGAGAACATCCCGTAGGTGCCGTGGGTCACAATGTTGCGCTCAAACACGAAGTTTGTGCCCGCAGGCACATCAGCCAGGTTAAGGAAGTGCGTGACCTTCCCATCGGAAGTCAGCGTATTGTTGCGGATCGTGGCGTTCTGCACGTCCTGCATCATGCTTATCAAGCGCCCCGATCCGATGTACGGCGGCTCGTTGATGTTCTCGGCGACATTCTGCTCGATCAGGAGCCGGTTGAGCTTCTCACCCACCGGACGCGGGCTGCCGCCCTGCTGTCCCATGATCGCGAACGCCGCCCCCGCATTGCGCACGATGTTGTACCTGATCGTGACGTCACGTGTTGCGCACCACGTGCACCGTCCGTTCTGGTTGGACACCTTGAGCACGAAGGCCTCGCCTGTCTGGCCGTCGGTCCACGATCCATCAAGCACGTTCCCCTCGATGAGCAGACGCTGGGCGTTCTTCAGCTCGAAGAGGTTCTTCTTGGTCCAGCGCCCCTTCCACTCCGACGGCGTCACGATGTAGTTCTGTCGCACCACGATGTCGCTTGGCAAAAGGTCGCGAATCGCCGGGTCAGCACCCCCGAACAGGATGTTTTCACCAGCGCCTGCGAGCGTATTATTAGCGATCTTGAATGGTCCAGGACCGTTCCAACCGATTATTGCCTGCGTGTCAAAGCCCTTGAGGTGGCACTCGTGCACGTACGAGTCCTGCACCGCGGTGCTCGCGGAGTTGAGCGTGACGCAGCGCTGCACGGGCGAGGTTGGCGTCCCATGCACGTACGCACGCTCCAGCACGAGGTCGCGCGGCACCACGTCGAGTGACGTCTGCCCGTTCCCCTCGCCGAACGTCACCAGCCCGTAGTTGGTGGCCGACTGCTGCGCGAGCGTGACCTCCAATCCGGAGAGCCACCAGCCGCTCGCCGACGGTGCGGTGCTGATGGCCGGCTGCGCGTTCGGCGTCTCGATCACCGGCATGAGCGGTGCATGAGCCGGCGTCACGCGCGTTCCCTGTGCCGGCAGTTGCGCGGCCTTGTCCGAACGCACCAGGATCCAGCCGGCGGCCGATGTGCCCCCCTTGGCGGGCAGCTTGAAGTTGCCGCTGAAGCGCGCCCCTGCCTCGATCACGATCTCATCGCCACGTTGTGCGGAGTTGAGTGCGGCCTGGAGGTTCCCCCCGGCGCGCACGACCCACTGACGCCCGGTCACGCGGGGATACGCGAAGCTCAGCGTCTCGGGGAGCGCAGGGAGCGCAATGGCCGCGCCGGCGGGCGTCGAGTCGCTCACGGGCACCGAATCGCGCACGGGCACCGAGTCGCTCACGGTCACCGAGCGCGAACCGGTCACCCCATCGATGGTGGCCGCAACCTGTGCGCGACCGGCCGCGATGGCGGAGACCAGGCCGTCCTGCGACACCGTAATGACGCCGGGACCGCCGACCACGCTCCAGTCGGTCGCGCGCGCGGCCAGCGCTCGTCCTCCGGAGTCGAGCGGTGTGGCGGACGCTCGCGTGGTATCGCCGACAACAAGCGAGAGCGACCGGAGAAAGACCGACACCTCGACGACGCTCGCGTCGGGCGTCGTGACCTCCGCGACAGAGAAGTCGAGCTCGCCCCGCACGTCGCCACTGGTGCCGATCAGTGTCGCCTCGCCCGGTGCGACGGCCGTCACGAGACCGGCAGCCGACACGGTGGCCGCCGTCGGATCGCCGACGATGGACCACTCGACGGCGCGATCGAGGAGGGCGTTCCCGACCGAATCGAAGACGATGGATTCGGCCGACACTGTGTCGCCAATCGTGAGGACGCGCGAGCGAAGTGCCACGTCGATGAGCGCAATGGACGGCAGTGCGCGAATGACGACATCACGCTCGCCGCGTACGCCGTCGACGGTCGCCACGATCTTGGCCAGTCCCGCCGAGATCGCGGCCACCTTGCCCTGCCCCGACACGCTGATCACGGTCGGCGGTTCGCTGCTCCAGGTCGCCGCTCCCCCCTGCACGGGGATCCCCTTGGCGTCGAGGGTCGCCACACTTGCCGTCGCGATGCTCCCGACCGTCATCACCGTAGAATCGACGTCAACGATGACCTGCGCGACGACACGCGGCGCCGCCACGACCGCGGCGGTCGGCGCGGGCGCCGCCTCAGAGCAACCGAGGGCAAAGAAACCAAGCAGGACGGACGGGCAGAGCATGGCAAGACCTTTACGCGGGCGCGACCTGGGGCTTCTGCGGGGGGGGTGGGGAGGGGAACGGTGATACTGGCGCCCCTTTGGCGATGGGACACAAGACACACTCTGTCACTCCAACCCTGCACAGCACCGTTCACAGGACCGTCAACCAACGGCCTGAAGCTCACGCGCGGCGGCCCCGCTTGGCGTGGCCCGACCAGACTCACCTGTGGCGAGTCAGCTCGGGCCCGCGCGCGCGCCTGTAGAGCTCGTCTACCTGATTCATGACACGATCGACGAAGAAGAGTTCCCTCGCCCGCTCCTGCCCGGCGCGCGCGAATCGTTCGCGCAGGTCACGATCCTCGAGCAGCGATTGAATCGATGCGGCGAGCTGCGCGGGGTCGGCTGGGGAGACCAGCAGGCCGGTGGTGCCGTCGAGCACCACGTCGGGCACCCCACCGACGCGCGTGGCCACGATGGGACGCCCGGCCGCCATCGCCTCCACCAGTGAGTTCGGGAAGCCCTCCCCACGAGAGCACAGTACGGAGATGTCGAAGAGCCAGTGCGGCGAGGGCTGGTGCGCCAAGCGTCCAGCGAAGCGAACGTGGTCGCGGAGCGACAGCGTATCGGTGAGCGACTCCAGCGCCCCCCGCTCCACTCCGTCGCCCACGAGGACGAGCTTGAGGGTCGGGAACCGCGGGACCAGCAGCGCGACGGCCCGCAGCAGCGACGCGTGATCCTTGATGGTGTGCAGGTTGGCCACGATCCCCAGCACCGGCTCTCCCGCGACCAACCCGAGCGTCGAGCGCATCTGCTCGACCCACTGCGCGTGCGGCTCGGCGAACGCTTCGTCATCCACGAAGTTCGGGACCACGTCGATGCGCGTGTCGGCCACGCCTTCCTCGGCCACGAGCCGACCGACGGAGGCACTGTTGGCGAGCACGCGATGCGCGCACCGGTACGACCAGCGATTGAGCCACACGTGCGACGACCGGTTGGTCTCGGTCCACCAGCGGCGGCTGGCAATCACCAGGGGAACACCGGCCAGTCGCGCCCACGGGACGGCGAAAATGTTGGTGTAGACGTCGTGCGCATGCACGACGTCGATCTGTTCTGCGCGCAGCCAGCGCGCGAGCGCGAATCCCTGCTGCACCATCCGGGCGCTCGCGAGGCTGCCGATGCGGAACTCGCGCACGGGAACGCCGGCCGCGAGCACCCGATCCACCAGCGGTCCCTTGCGGGTGAGGCAGAGGGCCCGCACGTCGTATCGGGATTGATCGAGACGCTCGATGGTCCGCACGGCGTTCATCTCCGTCCCGCCCACCTCGAACGTGTCGAAGCAGTGCAGCACCCGCAGGCGGCGCGCGCGCTCCGCTGGACGTGGCGGTGCGACCGCCGACGCGCTCATTCCCATGTTACCAGCAAATGCCTTCGTAGCCGGCGCCATCCGAACGCCGGTTGCCGAAGATGCGGACGAGGTCCACGATGCGCTGCCCGTCGCCGACGCGGTCGGCGACCGACGAGAACTCCGGCGAGCCATTCCCGATGACCAGGACGTCGGCCCGCGCGACGACCTCACCCACGGACTCGCGCATCAGCTCCCAGATGTGCGGAATCTCGCGCTCGATGTACTCGCGATTGGCCCCGATCAACTGGGCGCGCCGCACTTCGCGGTCGTAGATCGAGACGTCGAATCCCTTGCCGAGCAGTCGCTCGATCAGCGTGACCATGGGCGACTCGCGCAGGTCGTCGGTTCCCGCCTTGAACGCCAGCCCAAGCACGCCCACTCGTGCCCGCCCCGACGCGGCCACGAGGTCGAACGCGCGCTCGATCTGCTTCGCATTGCTCTCGAGTGTGGCCGACAGCACCGGCGTGTCGATGTCGAGCGTCTTGGCCCGATGGGCGAGCCCACGCAGGTCCTTCGGCAGGCACGACCCACCGAAGGCGAAGCCAAGGCTTCCAGGTATGCTGCCGAGATGTTGAGCTTCGTGTCGAGCGAGAAGAGACGCATGACCTCATGGCTGTCGACGCCGAGGGCCTTGGCGACGTTTCCGATCTCGTTGGCGAAGGCGACCTTGAGGCCGTGGAAGCAGTTGCACGAGTACTTGAGCATCTCGGCGACGCCGGTCTCGACCGCGTGGAACGGTGCGTCGATCGTGGCGTACAGCGCCCGCACGACGTCGGCGGTGGCCGCGTCCTCGGTTCCGACGACGGTGAACGGCGGCGCATAAAAGTCGTGGATCGAGGTCCCCTCGCGCAGGAACTCCGGGTTCATTCCGATGCCGAAGTCGCGTCCCGCGACGCGCCCCGACGCGCGCTCGAGCGCGGGAATCACGACGTCGCGCGTGGTCCCCGGGAGCACCGTACTCCGGATGATCACGGTGTGCCGCGTGGCCTTGTCGCGAATCGCCTCGCCGATCTGCTCGCACACGCGCTCGATGTAGCCGAGTTCGAGGGCCCCGTTCGCCTTGCTCGGCGTCCCGACACAGACGAGCGAGACATCGGTGTCCCGCACCGCCGCGCCGACATCGACCGTGGCCCGCAGGCGGCCTTGCTGCCGCATGTCGGCCACCAGCTCGCCGATCCCGTGTTCGACGATCGTGGCCACGCCGTCGTTGACCATGTCCACCTTCGACACGTTCACGTCGACGCCGACGACCTCGTGTCCCTCCTTGGCGAAGCAGGCGGCAGAGACGCAACCGACATAACCCAATCCGAAGATGCTGACGCGCACGCTCATGACAATCTCGTGTTCACGGTTCAACCGCGGGGGCGACGATCGCCCGCCGGGTACGAAGTCTCTCGAAAGATCGCCGCCCTGAGACGCAGGTAGGCGTCTCCCCCAACTCGCTTGGCCACCTTCTTCGCATTCCACATGGTCCACTGCAGGGCACGGGCGAGCGACGGTGACGCGGTGAGCGATCGCACGTGCGCCGCCCGATCCGCGCGCCGAATGGTGTAGCGCCCGAGCACGTACGCGTCGGCCACCCGGTGTACCCGGCGCACGGGCTCACTGGACAGGAGCCAGCGGACCCCGCATGCCGACGCCGCCTCGGCCAGGAAGGGGCGATAGTAGCCGCCGGGGACCGACGCCACGTCGGCGGGCGCCCCGAGCACATCCTCGAGGATCGCGACCGATCGCGCCCACTCGTCGTGGACGATTGCGGGGGGCATGCGTCCCATCTGGAGCGGATGCGAATGCGAGTGGCTCCCGACGACGTGGCCGCGGCCATGCAGCGCACGCAGCTCGGCCGCCGTCAGGAACCCCGGCGTGCCGATGCAGGACGTGGCGATGAAGTAGTGCCCGCGCCATCCGCGCGCCTCGAGCAGCTCGGCCGACCGCAGGGAGCTGCTGCCGCCATCATCGAAGCTGAAGAGCACGGGAACGGCGCGCGGCGCCTCGTTCGGGAGCCCGCGTACGTCGTTGAGCACCGGGCAGCCGGCTGCGGCGACGGAGGCCAGGTGTGCCCGGAAGGCGTCGATGGTGACCTTGTAGGAGTTGGCCGACGCGCCGCTGAAGCCGCTGGCCTCGAAGGCGTGCGGCTCGACCACGTCGTGATACTCAAGCACCACGACGCGCACGGGCCCTCCGCTTCCAACGCAGGTACGACGAGAGCCACGGCTGCCCCCACGACCCGGACCGCCGGTCGCCGACGTCGATCGGCTGTGCCTGGCGGGTGGCGACCTCGCGCAGCCGCTCGGCGATGGCGTCGAGGTTATCGAGCACCATGCGATGCTGGATCACGATGTGGCTCTCGTTGACCTCGTCGAACTCGCACCCGAAATAGCCATAGATCGGCCCCGTATCGACGCCTTCATCGATCATCAGCATCGTCATGCCGACCCGCGCGAGGTCGTCGTGTGCCAGGGCCCAGAAGCAGCCATGCGCGTTGCGGTACTCGGGACAAATGCCGGGATGCAGCACAAACGTGCCAACCCGTGCGGTGCGGAAGATCCGCCTGGCCAGCATGTTCTTGCACAGGGCGATGATCACGTCCGGCTGCGCGCGCTCGAGCACGGCCTGGCTCTCGGCGTTGTTCGGGGTCGCGACCGTGACGACCGGGACGCCCGCCGCAACCGGCGCATGCTCGCGCTGCAGCGCCGCCAGGCGGCCGGCAAGAAAGGCGTTGTCACGCGCGGCGTTGAACAGCCGGAAGAACAGGCGGCCGGCCAGCACGTCGAGGAACCGGAGCAGGCCTACACGCTGCAGCTCGCGGCGCACGCGACGGCGCACGACCGTCGGCGGTTCCTGCACGACCACGATGGCCGACAGGTCGGACCACGAGGCCAGCCAGCGCGCGATTCCGTCGCGGTGGATGGGGGCATCGTGGTGGCAGATGAGCGCGGTGCGCAACCGGCTCATGCGTGGTCGACCACCGTCGGCGGTGGCGCCGGCGACGCATCGCCCGCTCCCCCGCTGCGACGCAGGACGTGCTCGCAGGTTGCCGCGAAAGCGGCGGCCGCCCGATCCCAACCGAACTCGCGCCGCACGCGCTCGCCGGCGGCACGCCCCAACTGCGCGCGCGTCGCGGGGGCGCGCATGAGGCGAACGCAGGCGGCGGCGAAGTCCTCCGGCGCGTCGGCGATGACGAGCTCCTCGCCGTCGTGCAGTGGCAGCCCCTCGGCACCGATCGTGGTGGAGACTATCGCGCACTCCAGCGCCATCGCCTCATAGATCTTGAGGCGGGTCCCGCCGCCGACTCGCAGCGGGACGATCGACACGGCCGCCCCCTCCACGTACGGCCGAACATCGGATACCGTCCCGGTCACGGTGACACCTGGCGACTCGTGCGCGAGTGCCACCACGGCCGGGGATGGATTGCGCCCGACGATATCGAGCCGCGCGCCCGGCAGCTCGGCGCGGATGAGCGGCAGTACGGTGCGCACAAACCACGCGATGCCGTCTTCGTTCGGCATCCAGTCCATGGACCCGACGAAGACGAGTCGTTCGCCATCGGGTTCGACCGCTCGCGCGGGCCGGAAGAAGTCCAGGTCCACTCCGGTCGGCACGTGCGACACCTCCGACACGCCGTAGTCGCGCTGGAAGTCGGTGGCGTCCTGCTCCGAGACCGCGACGACGTGTGCGAAGCGTCGACACTCCTCGCGCTCCCACACCTGCATGCGCCGGAACTGCTCCCGCATGTACGCGCGCTTGGCCGGGTGGCTCGCCGCCTCGGCGTGCCGTCGCCAGATCGCCGCTTCCACGTTGTGCTGGAAGAGCAGGACCGGGCGCCCCAGGTCGCGCGGGACGTTGATGCTGGGAAAGAGGAAATCACAGACCACGAGGTCAATGTCGCGCTCGCGCACGGCGCGGCGGATGGCATCCTCCATCGCCGGCGACCGATACTTGGCCACCGCGTAGGGAAGTGCCGAGAAAACGTTGCGCGCGAGATCCGCATAGAACGCGACCGTTCCCTTCGCCGGCGCGGCGAACGGCACCCGGATCAGCGTGTGCGCGTACTCGGAGGCGCGCGCCTCGGCATCGGCGGCGGCGCTGCCGTCATCGAGGCAGAGGTACGTGACCTGGTGCAGCGCCTTGAGGTGCCGCAGGGTCTGGTACGTCCGGATCTTCCCGCCCTTGTCGACGGGATGGAGGAGTTCGCTCTTGAGCCAGAGGATGTGCATGAAAGACAGATCAGCTCGTGGGGCGGTCAGGCGGCCAGGGAGATGGACTCGACCGGCTCGCCATCGAGGAAGATCCGCTGCCAGATCTCCAGGTTGACGAGTGCCCAGAGGCGTTGGTCATGCTTCTGCTCCCCACGCAGGTGCCGGTCGGCCATGACCGACACTTCATTCATGTCGAAGAGCCCGCGTGCCGCGGCACGGGGCGAGAGGACGAACTCGTCGATCACATGCCGCCACGCCCCGGCGAACCAGGCGCCGACCGGCACCGGAAACCCCATCTTCTTGCGGCTGAGGATCTCCGGTGGGAGCGACGACTTCATCGCCTCGCGGAGAATGTACTTGGTGGTGACGCCACGCAGCTTCATCCGCAGGGGGAGCGCGCCGGCGAACTCGATGAGCGGGTGATCGAGGAAGGGGACGCGACTCTCGATGGACGCCGCCATGCTCATCTGGTCCTGCTTCATGAGCAATTCCTGCAGGTACGTCTTGGTGTCGGCGTACAGCAGGCGATTGAGGAGCGACGTCGCGTTCGTGCGGCCGAGGGCGGCATGGTGCGCCGCATACGGATCGATGCCCGCCACGCGCTCACGCCAAGCCGGTGAGAGCAGGGTTCCCTGCCGCGCGCGACCGAAGACGGCGAAGTTGTCGAAGTAGATCGTGTCCAGGTCGCTCGGGAGGAACAGGAAGGTGCGCTCGAGCTTGCGACGCAGCCCGGTGGATCCCGGCAGCGCCCCGATGCCGCTGCGTACGGCGGCCTGCAGGGCGCTGGGCACGAGCGACTGGTACCGGGACCCAAACCGCGAATTGAAGATCGTGACGCGATACCGGTTATATCCGGCCAGCGTCTCGTCGCTCCCCTCACCGGTGAGCACGACCTTCACATGCTCGGCGGCGAGTCGCGACACGAAGTTGAGCGCGATGCTCGAGGGATGGGCGATCGGCTCGTCCTCGTGCCAGACGAGGGTGGGCAATGCCCCAAAGAAGTCCTGCGGACTGACCACCACCTCGTGGTGATCCGTGCCGTAGCGCTGGGACACCATGCGCGCGTAGGTCAACTCATTCGCCTCGCGCTCGGCGAAGGCGACGGAGAACGTCTTCACCGGCTCGTCGACCAGTTCGCTCATGACCGCGGTGATCGCCGCCGAGTCGATCCCTCCGGAGAGGAACATCCCCAGCGGCACGTCGGCCATGAGCCGCATCTTCACCGCCTCGCGGAATCGCTCGCGGTACTCCTCGACCAGCGAGTCGTCGCTTCGGTCGTCGAGCGTTCCCTCGGCGAAGGCGAGGTCCCAGTACTCGGCGATCGTGATCGCCCCGTCCTTCCAGGTAAGGCTGTGCCCCGCGGGGAGGCGCCGGATCCCGGCGTACATCGTCTCGTCGCCCGACGGGGCATAGTTGGCGAGGAAGTCGGGGAGGGCACCCGCGTTCAGCTCGGCGCGAATCTCACCAGAGGCGAGGATCGCCTTGATCTCCGACCCGAACAGCAGCGTCCCGTCGTCCAGGTGCGCGTAGTAGAGCGGCTTGACCCCGAGGCGGTCGCGGACGAGGAACAGCTCACGCTCGGTCCGGTCCCACAGCGCGATGGCGAACATCCCGCGCAGTTGCAACGGCAGGGCCTTCCCGACCCGTTCGTACAGGTGCAACACCGTCTCGGTGTCGCAATGCGTGGCGTAGCGCACCCCCTCGGCTTGCAGCTGCGGCATGAGCACGGGGTGGTTGTACACCTCGCCGTTATAGACCACCTGGTAGCGTCCATCATCGGAGGCCATCGGCTGCGCGCCGTGGGCGACGTCGACGATGCTCAGGCGACGATGGCCGAGCGCGACGCCGGTGTCGAGGAACATGCCCTCGCCGTCGGGGCCGCGATGGCGGATGGCATTGCACATCCGCTCGACCTGCTCGCGCCGGACGATTCGCGAGCCGCGTGGCCCGGTGACGATTCCGCAGATCCCGCACATGCCAGGACGTCTCGCTCGTTAGGGTAAGCCGCTAGCGCGGCGCGGGTACAGCGCCGGATCATCCGAGTGCTCCACCCGCCAGCCATCCGGCCCGCGCACGGCGCTCACGCGCACGGCGCTCACGCCCCCGCCGCGCGCGTCGGCCACGCGCGCACCGTCGACTTCCAGTACGGTGCCGCCGATCGCCAGCAGGGAGTCGACCGATCCATCAGACGCGCGCCGCCGCACCCACGCCACCCGGGCGTCGGTCCGCACCCCCCGCTCGGCCGCATGCGCACCGAAGGTGACCACGTCTTCCCACGCATCCGAGGACAGGCGCACCAGCTCGCCGCTGTCATCACGCTCGAGCGTCACGAGCCACGGCCCTGGCTCGGCGCGGGTCATTGCGAAGGTAACGGAGGAGCAGGCGTCGGTGCGAAAGCTGAACCGGGCGCGGCGCGCCACGTCGCGTGCGCCATAGCGCCGGGAGGCGATCGCGTCATCCAGGGTCCACTGTCCGTCCGCTCCCAGTGCGCAGACGGAGACGATCCGCCGATCATGGTCGCGCACGTGGAGCTCCGCCCCCTCGATCGCGAGGTCGAGCCCGCTCGCACACTGGAACGTGGCCACGGCCTCGTGTCCCCCGCGTGTTCCATCCGCCTGCTCGATCACGTCGCGGACAATCCACCAACCGTGGCGTGCGGCAAGGATCACGCGGCGGTGGCGCGCGGGCGGCGACAGACGGTGGTAGCCGTCGTGATGTCCCTCGAAGAGCGCACCGGCCGCGGTGGCATGCCAGGCGTCGAGCACGCCGGCGGTCATGTGCGCCCATCGAAACGCCCCGCCGGGCACGGAAGACGATTCCCCGTCCAGCGAGACGGTGTTGTGCACGAGCGACGAGCGCATCAGGTCGCGCTCGGCGGGCGACGTCGTGTAGCTGACGGTGCCCGCGTCGACGAAGACCGGGCGCCCGCCGATCGCGAGGTCGAAGGCGAGCGTATCGGCGTGGGCGTGGCCACCGTTGTCGACCCCTAGTGGTCCGCAGTCGACCGTCAGCGTCGCCGAATCGCCCTCCCATCCGTCGCGCATCACGTAGAATCCGCCGTCCCGAAAGGCGCGGGCGGTGTCGGCCGGCGGCTGCGAGACGATTCGGTCGAATCGCGCCATCCCTTCCGGACCCAGCAGCCAGGCCAGTTCGTCGGTCGCGGGAGCACCGGCGTGCGCGAGCGCCGCGTCGCCGGTGATCGCCGCGACGCACGCCACGGGCGAGCGCACGTCGTCGCAGTCGCGCGCGTCGAGGAAGAGCAGGCGCCCCCCATCCTCGTCGCCGAAGAGCGGTATCGTGCCGTCGGCGCGCGCGGTCCACGCCGCGAACTGGGCCAGGCGCTGGAGCGCATCGTCGGCAGCGGCAACGCCGGCCAACCCGTGCGCCGTGGCAAGCGTTCGGGCGTGCAGGTAGATGTCGATCGTGTAGCGATGGTAGTACGTGGCCTGCTCGAAGTACGAACCATCCGGTCGCACATGGCGCGGTAACTGCCCCAGGAGAATGGCCCAGCCACGATCCCGCCAGCCCGACGCCGCGGCCAGCTCGGGCAGTTGCGTGCCGAGGTACAGCAGCCCCAGCGCTTCGCCCGTGAGGTGCGTGTTGGGGCTGAACCAGGTGGACAGGTACCGATCGAGGTGCCTCGCGCTCACCTCGAGCGCTTTCAGCCAGCGCGCGACCAGCGCATCTGTGAAGGCGGGGGACCCCACCATCAAGCGCATGGCCCACAGCCAGGCAATCGCCCGGTAGGCCACCTCGAGGCTGCTCGCCCAGTTCACCCCGCGCTTTGGCGGATTGGCATCGAGCCACGCCTCCAGCAGCTGCGCGGCGCGCTCGGCGTACACCTCGCGCCCGGTGAGGGCGTATCCCAAACCGAGCGTGACCAAAAACTGGTGCCGATTCAGTTCCCACACGAGCTTGTGGTCGCCGGCGACGGCGGGATCCAGGTAGTCGATCGTGCTCCAGTGTGCGTCGGGGGCCGTCACCTTTCGGAGGTAGTCGCGCGTCCAGGTGACGGGATCGTCGAGTTGGAACGGCGGGTGGCCGAGCAGCGCGAAGCGGCCGGCCACGATCTCGTCAGCGGCGCGCGCGCTTTCCACCACGCGTGTTGGCCAGCGATCGCGAATCAGCGCGAGCGTTTCCGGGAGCTCGTCGATCCCCGGAAAGAAGCGCGGGCGCGGTTCGTGGCGCAGCGCGCGGACCGCGCGCTCCAGCGCCTGCTCCGGCGTCGCGCCGTGCCGAAGCGTCGGTGCGAGGCGCCGCTGAAAGGCCGCATTGTCCGGCTCTCCGTCATCGCGCCAGCGGGCGCGCTCGGCCAGGCTCGCCGCGCGCTGTGCCAACCGCTCGCGCAGCTCAGCGAACGAACGGCCGCGCAACTTGCTGAGCATCGCGACGGGTCGCATCAGGGCGCGGGCGACGTGGCCGGCTGGGACGCCGGGGTTCGCGACGCGTCGCGGTACAGCTGCAACCAGGCGTCGCGCACGGCGGGCCAGACGTAGCGCTCCAGGCACTCGCTGCGCGCGCGTGAGGTGAGTCGTTCCACCAGCGCGGGATCGCGGAGCAGGCGCAACGCCTGGGTGGCCAGGCCGACATCGTCGCCCGTGTGCACCATGAGCCCGGTGGACTCGTGCTGCAGGATGAACGGAATCCCCCCCGCATCGGTCGTGACCACGGGAAGCCCGGCGGCATACGCCTCGATGATCGAGCTGGGCATGTTGTCGATCCGCGACGCATTCAGGTAGACATCGGCGTCGGCATACAGGGTCGGCATGTCGTCCGGTGCCACTCGGCCGAGGAAACGCACCTGGCGCACGCCGAGTTCGGCGACGAGCGCCTCGAGCGCGGCGCGCTCACGTCCCTCCCCCGCCACGACCAGCTCCGCGTCGGGGAACTCGGCCTGCACGCGGGCGAACGCGCGAATCGTGCATGCGACGTCGTACAGCGCCTCGAGGTTGCGGTTCGACAGGAAGCGTGGCCGCAACAACGCGCGCGACCGGAACGGGATGCGCTCGATCTCGACGAAGTTGTAAATCGACGTGGCCGCCAGGCCGTGCCGGTGGAAGACCTCGACGAGGTATCCGGACGGCACGGCGATGGCGTCTGCGTGGCGCGCGAAGCGCGCGGCGGTCGGCCAGTTCGCGAGGTGATCGTCCGCTTCGCCGCTGTGGTAGTTCAGCACCACGGTCTTGCCGTACAGCCGACCGACCAGCATGGCCGGGACCGGCGCCAGCAGGTATGACCAATACGACGCCGAAAGGCGTGGACGACGTCGACCTGACGCAGGTGCCGCACGAGCGAGGCGACATAGGCTGCGGAGGTCACGATCGTGCGGACGTACTTGATGCGCTGCAGCGCGCCGAGGACGCCGGGGAGTCGCGGATTCACCGGGACGAAGGAAACCTGCACGCCATCCGTCTCCCCGAACCGGGTCCGCAGCCGATCGAGCACGATCGACTGTCCGCCGACGATATCCAGGGAGGGACCGACGAGGCAGACGCGCAGCGGGGTGCGTCCGGCGACGGGTCCGGGCACGGACGCGGGCTCGCCCACGTGCGCGGTCGGCGCCGACACTGCACGGCTCATCGGTGCCACGTCGTGCGTCGACGCCCCATGCCGGCCGGGGATCGCGGAGTTGCCCATGCCAGCAAACCTAACGACTCCACACGTCCCAGTGACCACGCAGGCCGTTGACGGTCGCGCGCACCATCGCCACTTGCATGGCGGCCGCCATCGCCACGGCGTGTCGCGCACGGGGCACGGCGACCACGACGAGTCCTGCCACCGCGAGCAGCGTCAGGAGGATCGCAGTCCCGACCATGGGACGACCGGTGCCCGCCCCCGTCGCCAGCCACGCACCGCCGGCGGCGATCGTGACCACCAGGAGATACGGCGTGGCCAGCCGAAACAGCTTGTGGAAGAGGAACTGCACCCAGAGCGGATTGCGCCACGGGACGAGGACCTGCGGGAGCCACAGGCAGAGCTGCAGGACGCCGGTGAGCGTTCGTGCCTTGCGCCGAAGCTCCTGCGATGGAGGAAAGTGCCGCTCGTCGTAGGCGATCGCCGTCGGCTCGAAGCCCACGCGAAAGCCGCGCAGCACGAGGTCCATGGGACCGTAGACGTCATCGAGAATCACGCCGGCCGGAAGGGGTCGCCAGCACTCGCGCCGCATGGCGTAGACGGCGCCGGTCACCCCCACGGTGGAGTGCAACCGCGCCTCCTGCAGGCGCAGCCACTTCTCGAAGCGCCAATAGCGCTCGGTCAGCGATGCCGGAGCCCCGGCTCGTCCAATGTGCAGCGCCCCGGACACGGCGCCGAGGGCCGGGTCCGTGAGGGCGTCGACGAGGCGGCGAATGGTCGAGCGCTCAAAGCGCTGGGCGGCATCGGTGAAGACCAGCAACTCGCCCGGGGCAGCACGCACTGCCGCGTTGAGCGTCGCGGCCTTTCCGCCCGGCGCATCGCCGGCAACGATCTGGACGCGCGATGAGCGAAGCAGTTCGTACGCGTCGACCCCACCCTGATGATCGACGCCCACCACGACGTCGAGCAGGTCGGCTGGGTAGTCGGCTGCGAACACGTCGTCGACGCGCGCGCGCACCGTCGCGAGCGAATCCAGCGTCGCAATCACCACGGTGACGCGGCGCGGCGCCATCACGCGTGGCGCGGCGCGGCGCCCAAAGACCATCGCAAGTGCGGCGACCGCCAAGGGGTAGCCGAACCAGATGATCCCCACCGCCATCGCACTTCCCACCGCAAGCATCAGCACGTTTCGGTCGTATTCTCCATGAGTAGGCACCGCTCTGGCATCCTGCGTGCCGCGTGGGGTGACGGACGAGGGTTCGACGATGTAACGACTTGCCGCAGTTGCGGTTGCCAATCGGCCGACCATCCGCGAGTTCCGCTGGTTCCTCGCACGATCTTTACCGTCCGACGACCCATGGGCCACCATCGCGGCACCGACTCGGCAGACGCCGTGCTACGTTGCTGTGTCCCGCGCTGGTGATGGTGCCATGACTGTTGCGCGCCCTCGACAGGGTGTCGAGCGCCGCAGGTCGTCGTGGCGCCGACGCGGCAGCCGGAATCGCACCTTCGAAGCCTTCACGCACCGCGTTCGCACGACCTGACCATTCCTCAGCAGCAAAGTGGTGCGTGGTTTGCGCTTGGGCAGTCCTACGCGTCCTCTCTCTTGGTTCCCCTCTCAATCCGCATGTCGTCAAAATTTCACGCGTTGGTCACCGGAGGGGCGGGCTTCATCGGCTGTAACCTCGCCCGCCACCTGCTCTCCCTGGGACATCGGGTGAGGGTCATCGACAATCTGTCCACGGGCTTCACGCGCAATCTCGACGAAATCGCCGGCGACATCGAGTTTCTGGAAGGCGACCTGCGCGACACGTCGGCGTGCGACCGCGCCACCACGGGCGTCGAGGTGATCTTTCACGTCGCGGCGCTGCCAAGCGTTCCCCGCTCCCTGGCCGACCCCGTAGGCTGTCACGAGAACAACGTGACGGCCACGCTCAACCTGCTGGAGTCGGCCCGCAAGTCCGGGGTGCGGCGCATGGTCTTCTCCGCCTCGTCCTCCGCGTACGGTGACACACCAACGCTGCCGAAGGTGGAGAGCATGGAGCCGCTCCCCCGCTCGCCGTATGCGGCAGCCAAGCTGGCCGGGGAGCTCTACACCCTCGCGTACGCTCGCGCCGGGCTGATCGAAGGAGTGGCGCTCCGGTACTTCAATGTCTTCGGCCCGCGTCAGGATCCGCATGGGCCGTACGCGGCAGTGGTCCCGGCACTGTTCAGCGCGGCAGTCCGAGGGGTTTCGATGGGTCTATTCGGCGACGGACTTCAGACGCGCGACTTCACCTCGGTGGAGAACGTGCTCGCCGCAAACCTCCTGGCGGCTACCCTGCCGGCCGAGCAGGTCAACGGGGCGATGGTGAACGTGGGGGCCGGTCAGCGCACCTCGCTGCTGGAGCTCGTCGACCTGGTCAGCACGGTCACGGGTCACGAGATCGCGGTGACGCATCGTCCGCCCCGCGAAGGTGACGTTCGCGACTCGCTGGCCTCGCTCGAGCGGGCCCGAGCCGTGCTCGGCTACGAGCCCGTAGTGCCGCTTCGCGAGGGCATCGCCAGTCTTTGGAACTGGCTGCAGGCGCATCCCGAGGGATTGCTGGCCGCCGAGCCGAACCGCACCGCATGAAGTGGCGCACCTCGCGGCGCGGCCGACTGCTCAGCTGCGGCTCAGGGCGGCCACAATGCGTTCTCCCGCACGCCCATCCCAGCCTTCGGGGGCCCGCTCACCTACCGGGACCGTGCCCTGCAGTGCGGCGGACCGGGCCGTCGCGAGAATGCCGTCCGTCGTGAGCGGCCAGGGCGCCAGTCGATTGGTCCCCTCGGTGACCGTCACGGGTCGTTCGGTCGATTCGCGCAGCGTGACGCACGGAATGCCGAGCACCGTGGTCTCCTCCTGAATGCCCCCGGAATCGGTGAGGACAACGGTCGCATGCGACTGCAAGCCGAGCATCTCCGTGTATCCCAGCGGGTCCATGGTGCGCAGCGGCTCGAGCATCGACTCGAGGCCGAAGCCGTGCACCCGGTCCCGCGTCCGCGGGTGCAACGGCAGGAGGATGGGCAGCTCGCGCGACAACTCGCCGAGCGCAGTGAGGATGACCGCCAGCTGCTGCCGGTCGTCCACGTTCGAGGGGCGATGCAGCGTGGAGAGCACGTACTTTCCCTCCGTCACGCCCAGACGCCCCGGCATGTCCAAGGCACGAGCGCGCGGAAGGATCCGCAGGAGCGAGTCGATCATGACGTTGCCCACGAAGACGATGCGCGACGGATCGATCCCTTCGCGTACGAGATTCGGCTCGGCATCGCGCGACGGCGTGAGCAGGAGGTGCGACAAGCGGTCCGTGACCACGCGATTCACTTCTTCGGGCATGTCCCAGTCGTTGCTGCGCAGCCCCGCCTCGACATGGGCGATGCGGCAGCCGTGCGACCGTCGCAGCTTGGAGGCGACGAGGGCACAGGCGAGCGTCGAGTTGACGTCGCCGACCACGACCACCCAGTCGGGGCGCGTTTCCTCGACGACGGGCTCGAAGGCCTCCATCACGCGCGCCGTCTGGCTCGCATGAGAGCCGGAGCCCACTCCGAGGTGACGATCGGGGACCGGGAGGCCCAGGTCATCGAAGAACGCGTCCGACATGGACGCGTCGTAGTGCTGTCCGGTGTGCACGAAGACCCGCTCGTGACCGGCGCGTTCGAGCGCCTGCAGCACGGGAGCGACCTTCATGAAGTTCGGCCGGGCGCCTGCGACTACGAGAACTTTCATGCCGTCAGTGATGAGATGGACGAAGGGATGCGCAAGCTAGCGGATCGTGAATGGCGCGGCGACGCGACGGGTGTGGTGCGAATGGCGCGCGTGGCATGACAGAGACGGACAAGACCGCGTCCGGGTCTCACGAACGCGACCCACGGGACAGCGACGCGACAGCTTCGGGTGACGCGGCGGGCGACGCGGCGGGCGACGCGGCGGGGTCCGAGACGCCCGGCGAGCAGCTCCAGCAGGCGCTGCCGCAGACGCCGGTGGCCGACGCGCGGGCCGACGCCCACCGCGCACATCTGGGGCGGTCGTTGACGCATGGCGTGGCGTGGATGGGCTCCGCCAAGTGGATGTCCCAGCTGTTCACCTGGGTGAGCACCATCGTGGTGGCGCGGCTGCTGACGCCCGAAGACTACGGGCTGGTCGGCCTGGCCATGCTCTTTCTCGGCGTGGTGACGCTGTTCAGCGAGTTCGGCATCGGGACGACGGTGGTGACGCTGCGCGACCTGTCCGACGAGCAGCTGGCGGAGGTGAACACGCTGGCGCTGCTGCTGGGGCTCGCAGGCTTCACGCTGTCGTGTGCCGCGGCACCGCTGCTTGCCCGGTACTTCGACGCGCCGAACCTGACGTTGGTGGTCATCGCCATGGCCAGCAACTTCATCATCAGCTCCACGGGGGTGGTGCCACGGGCGATGCTACAGCGGGAGCTGCGGTTCCGCGACCTGGCGCTCAACGACGGCCTGCAGGCCCTCACACTCGCCGTCGGCTCTGTGGCATTTGCCATGCTCGGGTTCCGCTACTGGACGCTGGTGCTCAGCGCAGTGCTCGGGACCACGTTTGCCGCGGTGGCCGCCCGTCGCCTGGTGCCGGTGCGATATCGCTGGCCGCGGTGGGAGGCCCTGGCACCGGCGGTGCGGTTCAGCCGGCAGACGATCGTTGGACGACTGTCCTGGTACGTCTATTCGAATGCCGACTTCTTCGTCGCCGGCAAGCTGCTGGGGAAGGACGCGCTGGGCGCCTACCGATTCGCCTGGGACCTGGCCAACGCGCCGGGCGAGAAGGTCACCAGCCTCGTGGGCGGCGTGACCCCCGGTGTCCTGTCGGCCGCGCAGCACGACCCGTCGGCGCTGCGCCGCATCGCCCTGCGGGTGACCGAGGCCCTCTCGCTGATCACCCTGCCGGCGTGCATCGGGTTGGCGCTGGTCGCCAACAACCTCGTGCCGCTCGTGCTCGGGGAAAAATGGCTGGAGATGGTCGCGCCACTGCAGATCCTGGGGCTGGCGGCCGCGCTGCGATCCGTGACGCCGATCCTCCCGCAGATTCTCGTGGTGATCGGCCGCAATCGCGACATGATGCGGGTGAACCTGGTCGGCGCCATCGTCATGCCGCTCGCGTTCCTGTTCGGCAGCCGCTGGGGGACGACCGGCATCGCCATTGGATGGCTCACGGCGTACCCGCTGTGCGTCGCCCTCCCCATGGCCTGGCTCGCGCTGCGCAGCATGTCCCTGCCGGCGCTGACGTACCTGCGCGCCTTTTCCGCCTCGGGGACGGGGATCGCGGTGATGACGGGGGCAGTCCTCGCGGCGCGCCAGTTGCAACCGGTCGACGCCGGACGCCTCGCGTCGCTCATGCTGGACGTCGCTGTCGGGGCGCTGTCGTATGCGAGCTCCCTCTTCCTCTTTCACCGGGACTCGATCATGGCGCTCGTGCAGCGCGTGCGCTCGGCGCTGCGGCGATGACATCGCGCTCACACGCGTCACGCGCCGCGACGTGAACGATTCGGCGATCCCGGCTCCCGCACTTCCCAATTCATCCAGCCGCTGCGTGTCCCTTCCTGCTCCGCTGTACTCGTCGCCGACCGCGACCGTCGATCGTCGACGCATGCTGCTCATCTCGCCGGCGTTTCCGCCCTGCGCCGAGGTGGGCGCGCTGCGCTGGCAGAAGTTCGCCCATGTGGCGGCGGCACGCGGCTGGACCCTCGATGTCATC
Organism: Gemmatimonadota bacterium; assembly: GCA_016704465.1. GTDB lineage: Bacteria > Gemmatimonadota > Gemmatimonadetes > Gemmatimonadales > Gemmatimonadaceae > SCN-70-22. Next base: position 476,151 of record JADJAD010000004.1, read on the forward strand.
ACCGGCGCGGCCATGCCCGGCGAACGAGCCGATCCGACGACGCTGCAGCAGCTGCCCGCCGGCGTCCGGGTCTGGAGCATACCGTTGCAGCCGCTGCTCTCCGAGCGTTTGCGCCGGCACGTGTGGGGGGCAATCAAGGCGACCGCGCGCGTCGCCGCAGGGCTGACCTCGCGCGCCGCTTCGAGCGCAGAGCCGCACGCCAGTGCACACGCGGCGGCGCACGCGGAGTCGACGACCGAGGGACGACGCCCGGCGTCTGTAGGCGCCGAGTCGGATTCGTTCTTCGCCTCAATGGTGCGGAACCATCGCGCCCGTGACCACTTCGCGTCGTGGCGGCGCTGGTGCCGCGATGTCGAGGCCCTGTCGAGTGCGATCGCGAGGGAGCGGACGCCGAACGTCGTTGTCAGTTCGGGGCCGCCCCACCTGGCCCACGAGGCAGCGCGCCTGGCGGCGGGCACGCTGGGCGTGCCGCTCGCCCTGGACCTGCGAGACCCGTGGTTCGTCGATCACGCCGAGCCCGCAGACCTGCGGGGTGCGACGTGGCAGCGCCGCACCGCGCAGTTCGAGTCGCGCGGCTGCCACGCCGCGCAACTCGTGATCGCCAACACCGATGCCTCGGCGGCGCTCCTGCGCGCCCGATATCCCGAGTTGGCGGCGCGCGTGCTGGTCGTGATGAACGGTGCCGACCCCGACGTGCGGGCGCTTGCCGGTCGCGGCGACCGATTCCTCATCGCGCACGCCGGCAATCTCTATGGCGGTCGCGATCCGCGGTTCCTCTTCCGGGGTATCCGGCGTTTCCTGGACATGACGGGCGCCGTACCGTCGGACGTGCAGGTGGAGTTCGTCGGCGGGCGCACGTACGACGGGATCCCGCTCGAGACGATCGCTCGAGGGGAGGGGCTCTCTGAGGTTTTCTCGAGCCGCCCCGCCATGCCCCGCGCCGACGCGCTGCGATTCATGGGGCAGGCGGCGGTGCTGGTCGTGCTGCCGCAGGCCTGGTCGCATTCCGTACCGGCCAAGATCTTCGAGTACATCCAGTTCGATGCCTGGTTGCTGGTGCTCTCGCAGCCGACGGATGCGGCGTCGCAGCTGCTGGCCTCGACCTCGGCGGACGTTGTCGTCCCCGACGACGTCGAGGAGATCGCCGCGCGGCTCTCGACTCGTTATGCCGAATGGACGCGGGGGACGCGTCCGGTGGCCATCAATGCCACCGGCCAGTTTGACCGGGACGCGCAGGCCCGCGTGCTGCTCGAGCGACTGGAGCAGCTGACGGGCTGACGGGCTGACGGTCGTCATGCTGCGGCGCACGCGCCGACGTGTCGAGCACGCGGCAGACGGCAGCGAACGGGAGCAGTCGGACGCTCGCCGGGGCCAGCGTCCGTCTCGTCATCCGCGATCGCGCGACGGTCACGCACGACACGCGACGGCGACGCGCTTCTCGCCGCGCGTCGATGATCGTGAAGCCCGGAATACGATTGAAGGTGTGCGTCCCCACGAGGCGAGGGGCCCATGCGGGGACGAGGTGCGCGACCGTGTGCTCGGCGTAGCGCTGCTCGGTCAGCGCGGTGATCTCCTGGATGCGAAGCGACGAACCGTAGCTGTTCGACCCATCCTGCGCGGGGCGAAAGAGCCGCTCCCCGATACGAAACACGCGGCCGGCAGGGCGCGCGCTGCGTACATCCACGACCACAGGGTTACGCCGGTGCGGACGCCACGGGCCAAACGGGGAGTCGCTGAAGAACACGTAGAGCTCATCCCAGTGCCCCTTCGCCGAAGTATCGAGTCCCGCCTGGAGGATCCACTGTCCATCGAGGGTGAAGAGGGTCGCATCGACCCACGGGGCGCCCTCCAGCATGGAATGCTCGAGCGTCCAGTCACCGGGGAAGCTCCGGGCACGCCACACCTCCACGGCGTTGCGCGTCCCGCACTCGGGGATGAGGAACTCCTCGCCCTTGTAGGAAAAGGCGAAGGGGTAGGCAAGGTGGTAGGGAAGATCGAGCACGGGCGATGGCGTTCCCGGCGCGCCATTCGCCCCGATCTCGGCGGCGAGGATGCGTCCGCGTCCGTCGCCGTGGCGGTATTCCTCGAGGAACAGGATGCGCTGCGCCCCTCGCTCGTATGGGAACGGATCCGCCCAGCTGAAGCCGGGAGGGGGCTCCATGGTCTTGTAACGATACGGCGCGAGATGGACGGCGGCGTCCGCCTGCCCGGGCGGTCCTGCATCGTACGCCAGGAACCATTGCTCCTCACGGACGGTGTGCGCGAGGTGCCGCGCCACGTAACGCGAGGCGAGACCGGCAAGTGGGCGATAGAGTTCCGCGTTGCGCGCGGGACGGTACAGTCGCCGTGAGTACGTGGAAGCGGCAGCCGGGGACGACGTTGGCGGCTGCATGGTCGCGTCGGTAGTCGCGTCGGTGGTCGCGTCGGTGGTTGACTCGATGGTGGGCTGGACCGTCGGCTCGGCGGAGAGTGCCGCCGCGGTTGCGCGCTCCTGGGCCGCGATCGCGCGCGCCAGGAACGGCTCGGCCATCCAGTACAGCTGCGCCGCGTTCCGCCCGGTCGAGAATCGATCGGTGCGCACCCACCCCTGGGCGAGAATCCGGCCATCGTCCAGCTGCTCGCTCAGGACCTGCAACATCGCTCCGGTCGTGGGCTCCTGTTCGAACACCTCCCAGAAGGCGGGCGGGCCGCCCCGCTTCAGGTCCTTGTCACCGTGGTGATAGCTCCACACACCGAAGCGGGCGATCTGCAGTGCCTCGCCCCGCAGGATGCGGAAGCCGAGCCGGATGGCCACGTCCAGGTCGCACGCGCGCAGCATTGCCAGCGCGTCGTCGGGGAAGTAGTCGGAGTATTGCGTGCGTCGCGGCCGGACCGGCACCGTTGTTGCGCTGTCGAGCAACGGTGCAATGTCTACCGGGAGGAACGGCGAGTTGCTGACGGGGAACTTCCACGCATCGAGGCGGGCATGCGCCGCGCGCAACAGCGCGTGGCGGTTGGCGACCCATCGCCCGACGCGCGATGTGGCGCGCGGCGTCCCGGGGGACGCGTCGGGTTGGTTGAGGGCCACGGCGACGATGCGGGACGAGGTCTCGCGCTGCAGACGCTCCAGCGCCGAGCGGACCCATTGCGGCTGCACGTACGAGTCCAGCAGCAGCCCAACGCGCAGCGGGCGACCCGCGCCGTCATGACCCATCGCGTAATGATTCCTGTGTGGGAAGGCACTCGAGCGGGACTAAACTATCCCTTGCGTCGGGTACCCGAAATGTCCGGGCGCCCGGTCGACTCCACGACGTCTACGGATGACCGCCAGTAACGCGCATCAGGACGGCGGCGCCGTGGCCATCCCCATGGGCGGCGCGCGGCTCGCGCGAGCGGCACCATACCTGGTGCTCGTGCTCGTCGTGTCCCACGCCATCGTCGCCTGGCTGCTGCGCACGCCGGGCTTCGGCTGGGGGGAGGACGACTCCGGCTACCTTCTGCTCGGTCAGCAGCTGCGCCACTTGTCGTACCGTGAGGTGCAGGACGTCCTGGCGCCGGTGCATGCGCGCTTCCCCCCGGTCTTTCCGGCGATCCTGGCCATCGTGGGTGCGGTCTTCGGCGATCACCTCGACGTGCTCTTCTCCGTCGTGGCGCTGGCGTCGGCTGGCTCGGTGTTCCTGCTCTACGCCGCCGCGCGACGGGTCGCGGGCGAGGAGCTGGCGTTGCTCTCAACGCTGCTGTACGCGATCAACCCGAGCGCGCTCGGCGATGGCGGTACCCTCATGGCCGAGGCACCGTTCAAGCTGTTCGTCATGCTGGCGCTCTGGGCGCTCACGCGGGAGGAGGAGGGTCCGCGCTTCGCGGTCATCGCGGGAGTCGCCACCTGCCTCGCGGCGCTGACGCGCACGGCAGGTGTGGTTTTCGTTCCCGCCCTCGCCGGCTACTGGCTCGTCAATCGACAGTACCGGCGCGCGCTGATCTTCAGCGTGGCAGCGTTGGCCACGGTGGGGCTGTGGATCGCCTTCACCTTCGCCGCACCCGATCCCGACAATCGTCGCCTGTACATCGCCGACCTCGGCGCGCGCGGACGACGCGCGCAAGAGAGCGTGCTGTACACGACGATCATGCGGCTGTTGCCCCGGGCGCGACGATTCCTGACGACGGGCATCCCGACGGTGCTCTCGTTCCCGACGATCTAGCGCGTCCTCTTCGACAACGTGGTCTGGCTGGTCTCCACGGTGGTATTTGGCGTCACGGGATTCGTGGTGCTGCTGCGGCGCTGGCGCGGCGCGGCGGCCTTTCTGCTGGCGTACGGCGCCCTGCTCATGCTGTGGCGATACGCCCTCGATCGATTCCTGCATCCGATCGTCCCGCTGTTGTACTTCACGCTCCTGCTGGGCGCCTCCTGGCTCGCCGCTACGCGAGCGCCCCGCGCGAGGCCCTGGCTGCTGGCGTCCTTTGTGGCACTGGTCGCCTGGGGATCGCTGCGCAGTGACGCGCGCCTGGTCCAGCGGGCCATGGCGTGCGATCGCGCCGATCCCGCCGGCCCCTCGACGTGCTGGCCGATTCCCGAGCGCAACAACCTCCGCCTGGCCCACTGGGTGCGCGACTCGACCCCGCCCGACGCCATCTTCTTCGTGTCGAAGGAACGGGCGTTCTACATGCACGCGGGACGCCGGTCGGTGAACCAGGACCGAGGACTCCAGGAAGACTCGGCATCGCTGGGTGACTTCCTGCGCACGCGCGGCGTGACCTACGCGACCGTGACACCCGTCGGCGTACGCTCGGGGCCGCACAACCGATTGATTGCCGCCGCGTGCCGTGAGTTCTCCCTTGTGCGTCGATTCTCGGAGCAAACCATTCTCCTGCGCGTCCGCGCCCCGGGCGACACGAGCGCAACGGACGAGACCTGTGCCGCGCTGTCCGTCTGGAGCGCGGCGCGGCGGACGCGCGGGTGACGCGCGTGCCGGGGCCGCGTGTGCCGGGGCCGCGTGTGCCGGGGCCGCGTGTGCCGGGGCCGCGTGTGCCGGGGCCGCGCGAGCGCGCGTCGCGCGCGCGCCGTGTGGCCCGGCTGGGCGTCTTTGCCTGCATTGCAGTGATCGCCGCGGCGACACTCCGGCCGCTCCCCGCCCCTCCTGCGCCAGCACTCGCGGCGGACCCGCTCCCCATGTTCTGCCTGGCGTGCAGCGACCTGGGTGGCGTCGATGCAATGCTCAATGTCCTGCTGTTCATTCCGTTGGGCGCCGCGGTGGCCGCGGCGACGGGGCGCTGGGGCGCCGCGCTGGGCGTGCCGATCGCGCTGTCACTCGCGATCGAGGCTCTGCAGCTGACGGCCATCACCGGACGGGATGCGTCGGCGCTGGACCTGTTGACCAACTCGATCGGCGGCGTGATCGGGGCAGGGCTCGTCATGTACCGGCGCACGCTGCTGACCCCTGCCCCGCGCACCGCGCACGTGCTGTCACTTGCTGCCGTGGCGGCTGCGGTGGCCGTCATGGCGTCCACCGCCGCACTGCTGCGCCCGAGCATCCCGCGCATGGGACTATGGGGCCAGTGGATGCCGCAGCGACTGGCCTTCGAGCCGTACTCGGGAACGGTGCACGACTTCCGCATCGACAACATCCTGGTCCCCTACCAGCTGGTCCCGGAATCGGAGCGCCTGCGGCAGGAGCTGCTCGATGGCACGACCGCGGCCCACGTCGATTTCACGTCGGGTGCACAGCCGCAACGGCTCGCGGTGATCGCCCGGGTCGGCAGCAGCGTGCAGGAGGTGCTCATGATCGGGGCGTGGCGCGACGCGCTGGTCTTCCGCACGCGCCTGGCGGCGAAGGATTGGGGGCTGCGCACCCCGATGATCGCGCTCCCGGGTGCGCTCGCCGACTCCGGCGTGCGCATGACCGCCGACGCGGGGGTGCGCAACCAGCGGTGGTACGCCACGACCAAGGGAGCGTCGGGGGTGGTCGCGCGCGACGTCCCGTTCTCGGTGGCCTTGGGGTGGACATTCTTCCTCCCCTTCGACCATCCGCTCTCCGACGCGGATCGCTGGTACTCGGCGTTGTGGCTGGCGGCGCTCGCCTTCCCGGCCGCCTATTGGGGGGCGCGCGCCAGCAGGCGCGGCGACGCGTGGATCTGGTCGGGGACGTGGTGGAGCCTGGCCGTGGTGATGCTCGCGGCGGCGCTGGGACTGGTGCCGCACCTGGCGCACTTCGCGCCGGCCGCCGGCAGCGAGTGGCTGGGTCTGCTGACCGGGTCCGTCGGTGGAGGCTGGGCGGCGCTGCGCGTGACACCGCGCGACTTCGCTGCACATAGCGCTTGAAGCCCGCTGCGCGTTGCGCGAGACTTCTTCTGTGCCCTCGCTCCTTCTCGCGCTCGACTCAATCCGCGCTGTGCTGGGCCAGCTGTTCCTGGTCCTCGGCGTGGGGCTCGCGCTCGTCTGCGCCATCGACTGGATGGTCCGCACGCGCCGCCTGAATCCGTTCGGGGCGGTGGCACGTGCCTTTCGCCAGAGCGTGGAACCGCTGATGGCACCCGTGGAGCGCCGCATCGTGGCGGCCGGAGGCGTACCGAGCAACGCCCCGTGGTGGGCGCTGGGCGCCGTGGTGGTGATCGGGATCGTCTTCCTGGCGCTGTTCGACTTCGTGCGCTCGCAGCTTGGCGGGTTCTACTACGCCTCGCAGGCCGGGCCGCGCGGTGTGGTGCGCATGGTGGTCGGCTGGGTCTTCGCCCTGCTGCGCATCGCGCTGATCGTCCGAGTGTTCAGCAGCTGGGTGCGTGTCTCGGCTTATTCGAAGTGGATCCGGTGGTCGTACACCCTGACCGAACCGATCCTGCGCCCGTTGCGGCAAGTCGTACCCACCCTCGGGATGATCGACATCACGCCCATCATCGCCTATGTGCTGATCAGCCTTCTCGAGGGCCTCGTGGTTCGCAGCATATGACCGTTCACGCCGCGGACATGCTCGAGGCGCGCGCTCGGATTGCTGCCGAGTCGCCGCCGCACCCGACCAACGATCGGTAGCCCTTCATGCTCCTCATCGTCGGAACCGACGCCCCCCTGCTGGAAGGACTCGCACAGCTGCTCGCGGGCCCTCGCGACCGTATCGAGGTCGTCAACACGCTCGTCGAGGCCGAGGAGGTTGCACGGCAGCAGCGTCCCTTGCTGATCGTCATCGAACGCGCGTGTCTTGCGGCTGACGACGGCGCGCGCGCCTTCGCACTCCCCCTGGCGCCAGGGGGTGCGTTCGTGATGTATCGCTCCGGGGCAGACGACTCCCCCCCGCCTGCGCTCGCCCACGGGGCCGCGCGCCACGTGCTGGCGGACCTGATGCTCCCCTTGGAGCGGGCTCGACTCTTCGCGCTGGCGCAGTATGTTCGCGCTCGCGCTCGCGAGAGCGGGCGGGGCTGGTCCAGCGCGCCGTTGTCGCCGTAGTCGATGTAGTCGCAGTACTCGCTGTACTCGTTCGAGGCCGGCGTGCGGCCGATCGACGACGTCGGGAACCGAGGCGGGAGTCGACGCGTGAGGTACCTCGGCCGCCGACCTGTACGTCGAGTGGAGTTCGCCAGTCGTGGTGCAGCCGTCGCCATCTGGAACCCGAGATGCCAACCACGTGGCATCGACGGACAATCTTTATCCACGGAGCACGCGTTCATGAACCATCGTGGCGAGCCGGCCGTCCCTCCCGCGCCGACCGGGGAGAATCGGTGACGATCGCGCCGAGTGGAACGCGGAGCGCCGGTCGTTCGCAGGCTCCGGTGTTCGTGGTCGGCTGCCCGAGGTCAGGGACGACCCTTCTGTATCACATGCTCCTGTCGGCCGGGCGCTTTGCCCAGTACCGAGCCGAAACGCACATCTACTGTTCGCTTGCCCCGCGATTCGGCGGCCTGCGTACAGAGAAGGACGTGGAGCAAGCGCTCGAGGTGTGGCTCGCCTCGGACTGCCACCGACTGACCGGTCTGGGTGCGGATGTCGTGCGGGGCGTCGTCCGGCAGCAGACGCGCAACGCGGGCGATTTTCTCCGCCTCATCATGGACCAGATGGTGCAGCAGCAGGGCGCGCAGCGATGGGCCGAGACGACGCCCGCCCACGTGTTGCACCTGCGGGAGATCCATGCGCACATCCCGGACGCGCTCTTCCTGCACGTGATTCGGGACGGACGCGACGTGGCCACGTCGCTGGAGCGACAGTCCTGGATCCGCCCGTTTTCGGCCGATCGCTCGCGCCCGGTGCTGGCAGCGGCGGCGTACTGGGACTGGCTCGTGCGGCGCGGTCGCGCCGAGGGGGCGGCGGTGGGGGCGGCGTATCGCGAAGTGCGCTACGAGCAGTTGATCTCCGATCCCGAAGCGACCCTGCGATCGATCGAGTCGTTCATCGACCATCGGCTCGACTGGCATGAGATCCAGCGAGCCGGAATCGGATCGGTGGGGCGCCCGAACTCGTCGTTTCCCGAGGCACAGGGCGGGTTCCAGTCGAGGTGGCGCACCCAACTCAGCAGCGTCGACGCGGACGCAGTATCGCAGATGCTTGCGCCGACGCTGCGTGCGCTCGGCTATCCGGACATCGCCGGGGCCGCAGCGCCGTCCATCGCCCTGCGACGCATCGCCTACGGGGCGCGCTTCGGCGTGCGCGACCGGTTGAAGCGCTCAACACCCGTCGGTCGGCGTGTGACCGACCTGTCGCACTACACGCCCGGCACGATGGTGATCAACGAGGAGAAGATGACCGGCGTGTTTGGACCCGCCGCATCACCAGGCGTCAAAATCGACCGATGACGGCCAGGTGGGGAACGTGGGGGCAGTGACGCGAAGCACCGCGCTCCCGCTTGCTACTGGTGAGCGACCTCGCTTAACCTAGAGTGTCCGCAGGATCTCGCCCGCGCCCATCGCCGGCGAGACACGGCAGGACGGCTGCACGACAATTGATTCATCGTGGTGATTTCCCGGCAACTTGCGGCCACGTAAAACAACTCGCTAAAGCGCCTGCCCGGCGCATCCCAGCCCGGGCTTTTTTCGTGAGGACACTGCTGGTGCCATCGACGCGCAACACGTCCCGACTCCCAGTCCGCTCGGGCTACCTGGCCGCCCTTGAGCGCGGCGTGCTTGTCTTCGATGGAGCGATGGGGACGAACATCCAGAACCACCAGCTTTCGGCAGAGGACTACGGCGGGAAGGCGCTCGAGGGATGCAACGACCACCTGGTGCTGACCCGGCCGGACGTCATTCGTGGAATCCACGAGTCGTTCCTCGCCGTGGGGTGCGACGTGGTGGAGACGTGCACCTTCCAGTCGACCCCGCGTCGACTGGAGGAGTGGGGGCTGCTGGACAAGACGCGGGCGATCAACGTCGAGGCGGCTCGGCTCGCGCGGGCCGCCTGCGACCGGTTCGCGACGCCCGAGCGCCCGCGCTTCGTGGCCGCGTCGATCGGACCGACCGGGATGCTCCCGTCGAGCAGCGATCCGACGCTATCGAACGTGACGTTCGCCGCGCTCAGCGAGGACTACTACACGCAGGCGCGGTACCTGGTCGAGGGTGGCGTGGACGTCCTGCTGGTCGAGACGTCGCAGGACATCCTCGAGGTGAAGGCGGCGCTGGCCGGCTTTGCCCGCCTGTTCCACGAACTGGGCTACCGGGTGCCGGTGCAGGTGCAAGTCACGCTCGACATCAGCGGGCGCATGTTGCTGGGGACCGACGTCGCCAGCGCGATGACCACGCTCGAGGCGCTGGGGGTGGACGTCATCGGACTGAATTGCTCCACCGGTCCGGAACACATGCGCGAGCCGGTGCGCTACCTCACGCAGCACGCCACGCGTCCGGTGTCGGTCGTGCCCAATGCCGGGCTGCCGCTCAACACGGGGACAGGCGAGGCGATCTATCCGCTGGAGCCGGCGCCCATGGCGGCGATGCTGGGCGAGTTCGTGCGGGACTTCGGGGTGCGGGTTGTCGGCGGGTGCTGCGGGACGACGCCGGCGCACCTGGCGGCGATCTGCGCGGCGGTGGACGCGCTGGGGGTGCGGGCGGGGTTGGGGGGGTGGGGTGGGGCCGTCGAGCGGGGGCCCCCCAAACACAACGATACCTCCCCCGACCTCGACGCTCCTCACCCTTCCATTCCCACCCGTACCACTTCCTTCCCCAACGCGCCCCACGCCGTCCCCCGCGTCTCGTCGGCGATGCGGGCCATCACCCTGCACCAGTCGCCCCCGCCGCTGCTGGTCGGCGAACGGGTCAACTCGCAGGGCTCGCGAAAGGTCAAGCGATTGCTGCTGGCGGACGATTACGAAGGCATCCTCGAGGTCGCGCGCGACCAGGCCGAGTCCGGGGCGCACGTCCTCGACGTCTGCGTGGCCCTGACCGAACGCGGCGACGAGGGCGACCAGATGGCCCGCGTCGCCAAGCTCCTGTCGATGTCGGTCGAGTCGCCGATCATGATCGACTCGACCGAGGCGAGCGTCATCCAGGCCGCGCTCGAGCACATTCCCGGGCGCGCGATCATCAACTCCATCAACATGGAGAACGGGCGCGCCCGCATCGACAGCGTCGTCCCGCTGGCCGTCACCCACGGTGCTGCGCTCGTCGCCCTCACGATCGACGAAGTCGGCATGGCCAAGACGCGCGCACGCAAGCTCGAGGTCGCGCGCCGCATCCATGACATCGTCGTGGACGAGTACGGCTTGCAGCCGGCGGACCTGATCTTCGACGCCCTCACCTTCACCCTGGCCACCGGCGACGCGGAGTGGATCGACTCCGCGCACGAGACGATCGAGGGCATCCGGGACATCAAGCGCGAGCTTCCCGGCGTGCTCACGATCCTCGGCGTGTCGAACGTCAGCTTCGGCCTCAGCCTGCAGGCGCGCGCCGTGCTGAACTCGGTCTTCCTGCACCACTGTGTGCAGGCCGGGCTCGACGCGGCCATCGTGAACCCGGCCCACGTCACGCCGTACGCAGAGATTTCGGACGAGGAGCGGGGCCTGGCTGACGACTTGGTGTTCAACCGAAGAGTCGATGCGTTGCAGCGATTCATTGAGCGGTACGACGACCGGACGGGGGACGGGGGACGGGAGACGGGAGTGCGGGCGGATCCGACGGAGGGGTTCACCCCGGCGCAGCGGGTGCACTGGATGGTGGTGCATCGCAAGAAGGAGGGGGTCGAGGGGGCGCTCGATGAGGCGGGGGTGCGGGAGGAGCCGGTGCGGGTCCTGAACGAGGTGTTGCTCCCGGCCATGAAGGAGGTGGGGGACAAGTTCGGCGCGGGGGAACTCATCCTCCCCTTCGTGCTGCAGTCCGCCGAGGTGATGAAGAAGGCGGTGAAGCACCTCGAACAGTTTCTCGAGAAGCAGGAGGGCTACACCAAGGGGCGCGTGGTGCTGGCCACCGTGTACGGCGACGTGCACGACATCGGGAAGTCGCTGGTGAACACGATCCTCGCCAACAACGGCTACACGGTCTACGACCTGGGCAAGCAGGTACCGGTCAATACGATCATCGAGAAGGCTATCGAGGTCAACGCCGACGCCATCGGCCTCTCGGCGCTCCTGGTGAGCACCTCGAAGCAGATGCCGCTGTGCGTGCAGGAGCTCGACCGGCGCGGGTTGCAGCTCCCGGTGCTGATCGGGGGCGCCGCGATCAACCGGCGCTTCGGCCGGCGGGCGCTGTTCGTCGACGGCGATCGGGCCTACGCGCCGGGGGTCTTCTATTGCAAGGATGCCTTCGAGGGACTGGAGACGATGGACCGACTCCAGGATCCCGCCGTGCGCGCGGAGTTCACCGATAAGGCGTTGGCCGACGCGCGGTCCGACGTCTTCCTGCACACCGCAGTTGGCAAGGATGTCGTGCGCGGGGACGACGCCGGCGCACGCAGCAGCGTCTCGTCCGACCACGCCGTTCCGGCGTCCCCGTTCTTCGGGACGCGCCTGCTGCGGGACATTCCGCTGGGTGAGGTGCTCGCCCTGCTCGACCTCGACGAGCTCTATCGCCTGCAGTGGGGCGGGCGCGGCTCGGGCGAGGCGTATCGCAACGCGGTGCGCAACGAGTTCGAGCCGGCGCTCGCCCGACTGTCGGCCGAGGCCGGGCGCGACGGCTGGATTGTGCCGCAGGCGGCGTACGGCTACTTCCCCTGCCAGTCGCTCGGCAACGACGTCATCGTGTACGACCCCGACGCGTACGACGCGGACGGCGGGACGTTGCGCGAGATCGCGCGCTTCCACTTCCCCCGGCAGGAGGGACGGGACCGCTTGTGCCTCGCGGACTATTTCCGCTCGTTGGAGTCGGGCGACGTGGACGTGATCGCCTTGCAGGTGGTCACGGTCGGCGATGCCGCCACGCAGCGATTCGACGCGCTGCAGGCGGCGGGCGAATACGCGGAGGCGTTCTACACCCACGGGCTGGCGGTGGAGGCCGCAGAGGCGACCGCGGAGTGGATGCATCGGCGCATCCGCGCCGAGCTGGGCATCGCCGATGATCGCGGCAAGCGCTACTCGTGGGGGTACGGTGCCTGCCCCGACCTGGACGACCACGCCGCGGTCTTCGCGCTGCTTCCAGCCGAAGCGTTAGGCATGACGCTGACCAGCGCGTTCCAGCTCATTCCCGAGCAGTCCACCGCCGCGCTCGTCGTGCACCACCCCGAGGCCAGGTACTACGCCGTGCGCGGTGAGGGGGCGGACGCGCGAGTGGCGACCAACGCGGGGTCAGCATGACCCGTCGCGACGACCTCCTCGCACGGCTCGTGTCCCCCGACGGCGTCATCGTCTTCGACGGCGCCATGGGCACGATGCTGTACTCGCGGGGCGTCTTCATCAACCAGTGCTACGACGAGCTGTCCCTGCGTGCCCCCGACCTGGTGCGCGCCGTGCACGAGGAGTACGTGCAGGCCGGGGCCGAGGTCATCGAGACCAATTCGTTCGGCGCCAACCGCTTGAAGCTCGCCCCGTTCGGCCTCGACCACGATGTCGGCGCGATCAACCTCGCGGCGGCGCGCGTGGCGCGCGAGGCGGCGCTCGATCGCGCCCTGGTCGCGGGCGCGGTGGGTCCGCTCGGCGTGCGACTCGAGCCCTACGGCCCGACCAGCTTCGACGAGGCGCGCGCCGTCTTCGCCGAGCAGATCACCGCCCTGCGCGACGGGGGGGTGGACTGCCTCATCCTCGAGACCTTCGCCGACCTCGAGGAGGTCGCGCAGGCCGTCCACGCCGCGCGCGAGGTGGCGCCCCATCTCCCGCTCATCGTGCAGATGACGGTCGACATCGACCGCGTGACGGTGTTCGGCGCCTCGCCCGAGGAGCTCGCGCGGGCGCTCGACGCCCTCGGGGCCGACATCATCGGCCTCAATTGTTCCGTCGGTCCGCAGATCATCCTCGAGGCGATCGAGCGCATGGCGGCGGTGACGCGCACGAAGCTGAGCGCGATGCCAAACGCCGGGATGCCGCGCGAGGTCGGCGGGCGCAAGATGTACATGGCGAGCCCCGAGTACATGGCGTCGTACGCGCGCCACCTGCTCCACGCGGGGGTCAAGGTGATCGGGGGATGCTGCGGCACCACGCCGGCGCACGTGCGCGCGATGGTCGAGGGGATTCGCCCGCTCGTGCCGCGACTCGGACGCGATGCGCGACCGGGGGCGGACGGCGCCGCAGACGCGCACGCCGAGGTGACCGTCGCCCCGGCGCGCCATCCCGGCGTGACGCCGGTCCCGCTGGCGGAACGATCCCGATGGGGCGCCAAGATCGCCACCGGCGCGTTCGTGACCTCGGTGGAAATCGTGCCGCCGCGCGGGGTCGATGCCTCGCGCATGCTGGACGACGTACGCATACTCGCGGCCGCCGGCGTCGATGCCGTCAACGTTCCCGATGGTCCCCGCGCCCAGAGCCGCATGGGGGCGATGATGACCTCGCTCCTCATCGAGCAACAGGTGGGGATCGAGACGGTCTGCCACTACGCCTGCCGCGATCGCAACCTGCTGGGGATGCTCTCCGACCTGCTGGGGGCCGCCGCGATGGGTCTCCACAACCTGCTCGTGATCACGGGCGACCCCCCGAAGATGGGCCCGTATCCCGACGCGACGGCGGTCTTCGACATCGATGCGATCGGGTTGACGAACCTGGTGCGCAACCTCAATCGCGGGCTCGATCCCGGCGGGCACCCCATCGGCGCCCCCACCCGGTACGCGCTCGGGGTCGGCGTCAATCCGGCGGCGCTGGACCCGGCGCTGGAGCGCCGTCGCTTCGCCTTCAAGGTGGAGGCTGGGGCGGAGTTCGCCGTCACGCAGCCGGTCTTCGACCCTCGGCAGCTGGAGCGGTTCCTTCGCCAAGTTGCCGACACACGCATTCCCATAGTCGCCGGCATCTGGCCACTCGTCTCCCTTCGCAACGCGGAATTCCTCGCCAACGAAGTCCCCGGCGTCGTCGTCCCGGACGAGATCCTCGGACGCATGCGGCAGGCGAACCAGCGATCGGCGGAACACGCCGTGGCCGAGGGCATCAGCATCGCGCGGGAGATGCTCCACCTGGTACGGCCCGACGTGCAGGGGGTGCAGGTCTCGGCACCGTTCGGCAAGGTCGCGCTGGCGTTGGAGGTCTTGCGGTCCTGATTCGCCCGCCGACGAGCGTGGCAGTCATCGTGAGTTCATCAATCACCGTTACCATCCGAGGCATCACGTTCACAGTCTGCCGCCCCGACAACGTCTCGCCCAGTGCGCGAGGCAACCAACATGCGACTGCTCTTCGTTGAAGACGATGCCCGGATTGCCGAATCAGCGTCTGCCTACCTGCGCAAGGCTGGTTTTGCCGTCGACGTCGCCGATACGGGAGAATCGGCGCTGAGCCTGGCGAACCTGAACGAGTACGATGTCGCAGTCCTCGACATCCGCCTCCCGGGCATCGACGGCCTCGAGGTGTGCCGCCGGCTTCGGCAGGCCGGCTACTCGATTCGCATTCTCATGGCGACCGCACGCGACACCGTCGAGGACCGCATCGCCGGTCTCGACCTCGGCGCTGACGACTACGTGGTGAAGCCGTACGTGCTCGCCGAGCTCGAGGCCCGGGTTCGCGCCCTGCTGCGGCGCCCGGCCACCGTCGTTCCGGTCATGTTGCAGGTCGAGGATCTCACCCTCGACACCGGGACGCGTTTTGCCGAACGTAGTGGACGCCAGATCTCGCTGACGAGCAAGGAGTACGCCGTCCTCGAGTACCTGATGCGCCATCCCGGCGACGTCGTCACCCGCGAGAAGATCAGTGCCCACGCATGGGACGACAATTACGATCCCGCGAGCAACGTCATTGACGTCTACATCGCCCGGCTGCGAAAGAAGATCGACCGACCAGAGGAGGCATCGCTGCTCTCGACGATTCGCGGCGCCGGCTATCGACTCGGGGCGCCGAGGCACGCGCGAGCGCGATGAAGCCTAATGCCCGCATTCGCCGTCGGCTGACGGCGTGGTATGCGGGCAGCGTCCTGGTGCTCCTGCTGGTCGCCGTCCTGTCCATGCGGGCGTTCGGCCGCCGAGCGCTCGCGGAACAGCACAACCAATCGGTGCAGCGGGCCGTTGAGCTGGTGCGTTCGTTCTTCCGCGCCGAGCTGAGCGAGTACCAGCGGGTCGATGCCACGCTGGCGCACATCGCGGGCGAATTGGTCTTCGCCGGCATGGGGCTCGACTTCCTGCGCCCCGATTCGTCGCAGTTCGCGCAGGCGCGCGCACCGGTGGGTGGGGGCGGTCCGCGCGAGCCGGTCCGCCAGTACGTGGTCCCCCTCGAGCGCGAGCTGGCCCCCGGCTGGCAGTTGCGGCTGCGCGTCAGTGTCGCCGACCTCGACCAGGCGCGCCGCCGTATCGACCAGTCGACCCTGATCGCAATTCCGATTGCCGTGGCCCTGGCCGCACTCGCTGGCTGGCTCGTGACAGGACGTGCCCTGCGACCGGTGGCCATCATGGCCGAGGCCGCCGAGCGGATCGGCGCCGACTCGCTGAAGGGTCGGCTCCCGATCGCCGAGCCTAACGACGAGCTCGGTCGACTGGGACGGCGGTTCAACGAGTTGCTCGACCGGCTGGATGCCGCGATGGGACAGCAGCGACGCTTTCTCGCCGACGCGGCGCACGAGCTGCGCACCCCGATGGCCCGCATGCTGGGCGAGACCGAGGCGCGGCTGGTCTCTCCCCCCTCGGCGCACGACCGCGAGTCGCTCCAACGGATCTGCGACGACCTGCGCCACGCCTCGTCGCTCGTCGATGAGCTCATGCAGCTGGCCCGCGCCGATGCCGGGAGCGTGGACGCCGTGCTCACGAGTGGCTACCTCGACGATGTGGTCAGCGATGCCGTCGTCCCGTGGAACGCCGAGGCGCGACGCCGCGACATCGCCCTTGATGTCGGCGTGCTGGACGAAGCGCCCGCCACCCTCGACGCCCGACTGGTCAGCCGGCTGGTGGGTGTGCTCATCCACAATGCGCTGCGCTACACACCTGCGGGCGGCCGGGTCCAGGTCCGGGTCGAGCAACGGGACGGGTGCGCGGTGCTGGAGGTCCACGACTCGGGCATCGGGATCCCCGTTGAAGAGCGCGAGCGAGTCTTCGAGCGCTTCTATCGCGGCCAGTCTGCGCGCCAGCGAGCGCCGGAGGGGAGCGGTCTGGGTCTGGCAATCGCCAGTTGGGTCGCCCGCCAGCATCGGGCGACGATCACGATCGACGACGGCGAGTTGGGCGGCGCCCTGTTCCGGGTCACGTTTCCACCGCCCTCGGGGATGGTCATTCCGGCGACCGCAGGTGACATTCGAACACGTGGTGGCCGGTAGCAACGGCTCTGGCCCCGATCCGACCGCGCGCGCCAGCGCAGCCGTGCGAGGACGAGCCCCCGAACTCGACCGCGCGATCGCGGCCTGATCGATCGCGGCCTGATCGATCGCGGCTTGGCGATTCCGGCGTGGCGATTCCGGCGTGGCGATTCCGGACCGATCGCCCGTCGACCGAAAATGACGTGGCCGTCTACAGCAGCGATTCGTGTTCACTCTCGTTTCATGGCGCTTCGATAACATGCCTTGCATGAAATTCGTTCACCTGGCGCTCCTCGCCTGTCCGATGGTTGTATGGGGACAAGACCGGGCGCTCACCATAGAACAGGCCGTCTCGGTGGCGCGCGCGCGCGGCCCACTCGTCGCGACGGCGCAGGCCCGGCGCATGATGGCACAGGGACGTGCGCGCACCGACGGAGCGTTTCCCAACCCGACCGCCGAGTGGCGACGGGAGAACCTCCAGAGCACGCTTCAGCCGGACATCTTCGCCACGGTGCAGCTCCCGGTGGACTTGACGGGGCGCCGCCTTGCGCTGCGCTCGGCCGGCACGGCGCTGCTTGCGCGCGGTCGCGCCGACTCCAGCATCGTCGCGCGACAGCTCGAGGCCGATGTCATGCGCGCGTTCTGGCGCGCCGCGCTCGGCGCTGAGCTGCTGGCGGTCGCTACCGAGGAACGTCAGGCTCGCGAGAACGTGGCCGAGTTCGATGCCCGGCGCTTTCGCGAGGGAGCCGTCGCCGAAGTGGCGGTGATCCGCACCCGGCTCGAGTCCGACCGGGCGCGCATCACCGAGGCGGCAGCGCATGTGGAGGCGGCGCGAGCGCGCGGCGACCTTGCTCGCCTGCTCGGGATGCCGGTGGATTCGCTGCCGCCACTCACCGAGCTGGAGACCGTCGCGTCGCTCCCCGAGCTGCCCGACGAGTCGGCAGCGGTGACACGGGCCTTGGCGCAGCGCGTCGACCTGGAGGCCCTGCGCTATGCGGCGAGCGAGGCGGGGCATCGTGCCACGGCCGAGCGCCGCGGCGTGATCCCCGACCTGCAGCTTATCTCTGGTTACAAGCAGACCAGTGGCGTCAATACCGGTGTGCTCGGTGTGCTCGTCCCACTGCCGTTGTTCAGCCGCAATGAGGGTCCGCGCGAGCGTATGCAGGGCGAGTCGGTCGTGGCGCGCGCCGAGCTGCGCGACGCCGAGCTTCGTGTGCACGGGGAGGTGGTCGCCGCCATGGAGGGCGTTGCGGCGATGCGCGCGGCACTCGCGGCCGGCACGGCCGGCATCGACGGCCGCGCGGCGGAGGTCGCCCAGATCGCCGAGGGCGCCTATCGCGAGGGCGCGATCTCGCTGATGGAGCTGGTGGAGGCACAGCGTGCGCGCGCCGAGTCGCGTGCCGCGGCGTTGCGGTGGACCGTGGACCTGCATCTCGTCACACTCGAACTCAATCGCGCCCTTGGGGCGCCGCTGCTGGAGACCCGTTGATGCCCCGCTGGATTGTGCTCGCCACACTGCTCGCCACGCTGCTTGGCGCCGTTGTCGGCTGTTCTGCTGGCGACGGGGAAACGCTCCCCGCCGAGGCGCCGACCGCAGAGGCGCCCGACAACACCGCGCTACTCTCGGCGGAGTCGGTGAAGATCGCCGGCTTCACGACCGCTCCGGTTGTCCGAACGCCGTGGCGTGCGTCGTGGCGCGCCCCTGGGCGCCTCACGCTCGACCTGGCCGCGACCGAGCCGATCGGGTCGATCGTGGAAGGTCGCGTGATTCACGTGAACGCCATGCCCGGAGACCGTGTCCGCAAGGGAGATGTGCTCGTGGCGATCCACAGCCACGAGATGATGGACGCCCGTGCCGCGCTGTCACAGGCCAAGGCGGAGCGCGCCCGTGCCGAGGCCAACCTGCGCATGTCGCAGAGCGCCGCCGAGCGCGGCGAGCGGCTGCTGGCGCTCAAGGCGCTGTCGCAGGCGGAGCTCGAGCGATTGCGGGCCGGACAGATCGACGCCCAATCATCGCTCGACGAGGCGACAGCCGAACTGACGCGTGCGCTGGGGTTCCTCGATCACCTGCTGGGCGAGGGTACCCTTCCCTCGGACTACGACGAGCACTGGGTCCTGATTCGCGCACCGCTCGATGGGCTGGTGACCTCGCGCACCGTGCAGCCGGGCAACGTGGTCCTCACGGGTGCGCCGCTCCTGACCGTCAGCCGCACCTCGGCGCTGACGCTCGTCCTGCAGCTCCCCGACGCCGCCGCCGCCGCCGCACGGGTCGGCGCCGCCGTGAGCTTCTCGGTTGCAGCCGCCCCGGGTGCGCGATTCGACGCCAGGATCACGCGCGTCTTTCCGGCCATGGACACGGTGACACGCACGGTCGAGGTCCATGCAGCGGTGCGTGAGGGGCGCGGAGTGCTCAGGCCCGAGATGTTCGTCGACGCCGAGATGTCGGGGGCAGCAGCCGGTTTGGTGCTGACCGTGCCGTCGGGCGCCATCCAGTCGTTCGAGGGTGACACGGTGGTGATCACCGGGGAGCCGCGCGGCGATGGAATGCAGCTGGCGGCGATCCCGGTGCGCGTCGGGCGGAGGAGCGCCACGCTGGCCGAGATCCTCAGCGGCATCGACTCGGGGCGCACGGTGGTGGTGGGCGGCGCGGCGATCGCCAAGGCCGAGATCCTCAAGCGGCGCGCCGGGGGCTGAGCATGCGACGGCTGATCGAGTTCTCGCTTCGCAACCGGCTGTTTGTCATCGGTGGCGTCCTCACGATCATGGCGCTCGGGCTGGCGGCCCTCATGCGCATCCCGTTCGATGCCTTCCCGGACCTGACCGGGACGCGCGTCGACGTCATCGCGTCGGCCCCCGGCATGGCCGCCGAAGATGTCGAGCGGCTGGTGACGTATCCGCTGGAATCGTCCCTCATGGGGATCCAGGGCGCCGACCAGGTGCGCTCGGTGTCCAAGTTCGGCCTGTCGCTGATCACGGTGCCGTTCCCCGACAAGATGGACATCTACTTCGCGCGCACGCTGGTGCAGCAGCGTCTCAACGACGCGAAGTCGATGCTGCCGGCGGGCGTGGAACCGACGCTGGGACCAGTCTCCACCCCCATGGGGGAACTCTACCAGTACGTCGTCACCAGCGACTCGCTCTCGCTCACCGACCTCAAGACGCTGCAGGAGTACACCATCCGTCCGCGGCTGCGGACCGTTCCCGGTGTCTCCGAAGTGAACACGTGGGGAGGGTTCACGGAGCAGATCCAGGTCGAGGTCGATCCCGTGCGCCTGCAGGCGCGGCGGCTGACCATCGACGACGTGCATCGGGCCCTGGCCGAGAACAACCTCTCGTTCGGCGGTTCGTACCTCGAGACGGGCGGTGAGCGCTACACGCTGCGCGGCCTTGGGCGCGTGGACCGGGCGCGCGACGTCGAGCAGATCGTGATCGCCTCGGCCGCGGGCATGCCCGTCCGCGTCGCCGACGTCGCCACGGTCAAGACCGGGGCGCTCCCGCGGCAGGGGGCCGTCACGAAGGACGGTGAGGGTGAGGTCGTGAGCGGGATGGTTCTGAAGCTGAAGGGCGCCGACTCGCGTCGCGTGATCAAGGCCGTGCGCGAGCGCGTGGAGGAGATCCGCGCCGCCGTCCCGGCGCATGTACAGATCACCCCATTCTACGACCAGACGGACCTGGTGAGCCGCACCACGCGGACCCTGACGAAGAACCTGATCGAGGGAGGACTGCTGGTCATCGCCGTCCTCTTCCTGTTCCTGCGCAACGTGCGGGCCTCGCTCATCGTCGCCTCGGTGATCCCGCTGTCCATGCTGCTCGCCTTTGGGCCGATGTACCTGTTCGGCTACTCCGCCAACCTCATGAGCCTCGGCGCGCTCGACTTCGGGCTCATCGTCGATGCCTCGGTGGTGATGGTGGAGAACTTCGTGCGCCGGCTCGAGCACGGGAAGGAAAGCGAGCGCCTGGCCCTGTTCCGGTCCGCCGCGATCGAGGTCGGGCGCCCGATCCTCTTCGGCATCTCGATCATCGTCGCCGTCTACATCCCGATCTTCACGCTCGACGGGATGGAAGGGCGCATGTTCAAGCCGATGGCCTTCACGGTCGTGACCGCGGTGCTCGGCTCGCTCTTCCTCGCCCTGACCTACGTCCCGTCGATCAGCGGATGGCTGCTGCATCACCGCGACGAGAAGCCGAGCGCCTTCTTCGAGGGACTCAACCGGCGGTATGCCTCCAGCCTGAACTGGATCCTTGCCCGCGGGGCCCGCATCGTGGCCGTGTCGCTCGTGATGGTCACCGGCGCCGTGGTCTCGCTGCGCTGGATCGGGACCGAGTTCATGCCGAAGCTCAACGAGGGCTCGATCCTCATCACCACGCGGCGCCTGCCGTCGATCTCGCTGGACGACGCCACGCGACTCTCGCTGCAGGCCGAACGCATCGTCAAGGCCTTCCCCGAAGTGCTGACGGTCGTGACGAAGGAGGGGCGCCCCGACCTGGCGACCGAGGCCATGGGGCTGTTCGAGGGCGACATGTACGTCATCCTCAAGCCCGAGGACGAGTGGACGAGCGCGAACTCGCAGGACGAACTCGTGAGCGTGCTCGATTCGGCGCTCGCCGTGATCCCCGGACTCGAGATCTCGTTCACGCAACCGCTGGCAATGCGTCTCGACGAAGCCGAAAGCGGCATCAAGACCGACCTGGGCGTCAAGGTGGTCAGCAACGACATCGAGAACAACCAGCGCATTGCCGAGCGGCTGCTGGCGGTCATCCGCACAGTGCCGGGCAACGCCGACGCGTCAGTCGAGGTCAGCGAGGGTTCCGGACAGATCTCCATCCAGGTCAACCGCGACGCACTGGCGCAGTACGGGCTCTCGGTCGCCGATGTGCAGCGCCCCCTCGAGCTGGCGATGGGCTCGATCGAGGCCAGCGAACTGGTGGACGGCCCGCGGCGCATCGGGCTGGTCGTGCGGTACCCCGATGCGCAGCGCAACGACGTCAGCGCCCTGTCGACCCTGACCATTCGTGCGCCTTCGGGGGCGCTCGTCCCGCTGTCGGCCGTCGCGACGCTCATTTCCACGACCGGCCCCGAGCTGATCGGGCATGAGGACGGGCAGCGCCGCGCACTCGTGCTCAGCAACGTGCGCGGACGGGACCTCGGCAGCTTTGTGCAGGAGGTGCGCGAGCGCATCGACCGCGAGGTGCAACTCCCGCCGGGGACCTTCCTCGAATGGGGCGGGCAGTACGAGAACCAGCAGCGCGCCATGGGACGCCTCACGCTCGTCGTCCCAGCGGCGCTCCTGCTCATCTACCTGCTGCTCTTTGCCTCATTCCGCTCGATCGCGCAGTCGTTCCTCGTGCTCACCAACGTCCCGTTCGCCCTGGTCGGGGGGATCGCGATGCTCTGGCTGCGCGGCATCAACCTCAACCTCTCGGCGAGCATCGGCTTCATCGCCCTGTTCGGCATCGCGGTGCTCAACGGCGTGGTGCTCGTGACCCACATGAACGCCCTGCGCGACTCCGGCATGCGGATCGCCGACGCAGTACGGCAGGGCGCGGCCGATCGATTACGCCCGGTGCTCATGACCGCGCTGGTCGCCAGCCTCGGCTTCGTCCCCATGGCCTTGTCGACCTCCCCGGGGAGCGAGGTGCAGCGTCCGCTGGCCAGCGTAGTCATCGGGGGGCTGATCACCTCGACGATCCTCACGCTGTTCGTCCTCCCCACGCTGTACCTGGCGCTGGAGCGGTGGCGCGCGCGCCGCGGAGCGACGGAGGAAGAGTCGGGGTGGGATGAGCCCGTGGCCGCCGCCATTCCTCGGGTCGCGACGGGCGACTAGCATCCCCGCGGCTAGATTCCACGCAGTCGCGCGCCCACCGCTCGGCGCGCCGTCCTCCTGCTCCGCGCCCCATGCCTTCTCCGCTCACGCTCCTGTCCGAGGACGAGTCGCTCTTTCGCGATGCCGTCGCTGCCTTCGCCCACGACGAGGTTCGTCCCCTGGTGGCCGAGATGGAGCGCGAGGGACGGGTCGATCCCTCGCTGATCGCGAAGATATTCGAGCTCGGGCTCATGGGAATCGAGCTGGACGAGCAGCACGGCGGGGCGGGCGGGTCCCTGATGATGGTCGCCATCGCCGTCGAGGAGCTGAGCAAGGTTGACGCATCGGCGGCCATCCTCGTCGACGTGCAGAACACGCTGGTGGAGTATCCGTTGCGCACCTACGCGACCGACGCGCAGAAGGCGCAGTACCTGCCGTCCCTTGCCGCCAACATGGTGGGTTCGTACGCCCTCTCCGAGGCCGGTTCCGGCTCGGACGCGTTCGCCCTGGCCACGCGCGCCGAGCGCGACGGGGACGACTGGGTGCTGAACGGGCGCAAGCTGTGGATCACGAACGGGGCGGAGGCCGGACTCTACATCGTCTTCGCCAACACCAACCCATCGGCGGGATACAAGGGGATCACCGCGTTCATCGTCGAGCGCGGCTTTCCCGGGTTTGCGGTCGGCAAGAAGGAGGACAAGCTGGGCATCCGCGCCTCGAGCACGGTGGAGCTGCGGCTCGACAACTGCCGCGTCCCGGGCGCGAACGTGCTGGGGACGGTGGGACACGGCTACAAGATCGCCATCGACACGCTCAACGTGGGACGCATCGGGATCGGCGCCCAGATGATCGGCGTGGCGCAGGGCGCGTTAGGCGTGGCGACCGCCTACCTCAAGGAGCGGCGCCAGTTCGGCAAGGCGCTGGCCGAGTTCCAGGGGATCCAGTTCCAGGTGGCACAGGCGGCCACCGAGGTGGAGGCGGCGCGGCTCATGGTGTACAACGCCGCGCGGCTCAAGGACGCCGGGCACGACATCGCGCGCGAGGGGGCGATGGCCAAGCTGTTCTCGTCGCAGGTCTGCGAGCGCACCACCTCGCTGTGCGTGGAGCTGCTGGGTGGCTACGGCTACACGAAGGACTACCCGGTGGAGAAGTTCTACCGCGATGCCAAGATCGGGACGATCTACGAGGGGACCTCCAACATGCAGCTGCAGACCATCGCCAAGGCAGTCCTGAAGTAGCCATGCGACAGCTCCTCCTCGCCTGCCACATCGTCGCCAGCCTGCTGCTCGTACCGCGGCCGTCAGCGGCGCAGGTCCCGCTGGCCGAGTATGCCGAACGGCGCGCAGCGCTCGCCAGCCGAGTCGCCGACGGCGTCTTTGTCGCGCGCGGGGCGGTGAGTCCGGTGCAGGACTACATGGCGTTCTTCCAGTCGCCCGGCTTCCTCTACCTGTCCGGCTACCTGGAGGCCGACGCCACGCTGCTGATGACGAAGAAGGGGAGCGACGTGCGCTGGTCGCTCTTCGTGCAGGGACGGAGCCCGGCACAGGAGGTGTGGAGCGGGCGACGAAACGGCCCGGCTGGCGCCGCCAAGTTGACCGGCATGCACACCCAGCTTTCGTCCGACTTCGACCTCGCCCTCGATTCCGCGCTCGCCGGCGCCGCGACGCTGACCGTCCTGGCGGACCTCTCGGAGAGCGGCGACACCCTCAACGCCGACGACGCCTTCGTGCGCCAGATGCGCGCGCGCCATCCGCAGCTCGCCGTCGTCGGCGCCAACCCGGTGCTCGCCCAGCTGCGCGGCACGAAGAGCGCGGCCGAACTCGAGCTGATTCGCAAGGCGATCGCCATCTCGATGGACGCGCATCGCGAGGCGATGCGCACCGTCAAGCCGGGGATGAACGAGTTCGAGATCCAGGCTGTGGTGGAGTACACCTTTCGGCGCTATGGCGCCGACCGCCCGGCCTACGCCTCGATCGTGGGATCGGGGCCAAACGCCACAACGCTGCATTACAATCGCAACGATCGCTTCGTCAAAGCCGGCGACATGATCGTGATGGATGTCGGGGCGCAGTACCAGGGCTACGCCGCCGACCTCACGCGCTCCTTTCCGGTGAGCGGGACGTTCACGCCGGAGCAGCGCGCCATCTACCAGGTGGTGCGTGACGCCCAGGCTGCCGCCGAGCGGGCAGCGAAGCCGGGGGCACCGGCGCGCGCCATGAGCGACGCCGCATCGAGCGTCATCGCGGCCGGACTCGCACGGCTCGGGCTGATCGAGTCGCCCACGGCCACGTACGACTGCAGCACCGGCGACACGCCGCGGCAGTGCCCGCAGGTGCAGCTGTACTACATGCACGGGCTGGGGCACGGAATCGGCCTCGAGGTGCACGACCCCGACCAGTACTACTTCACGGGTGTGGTCGCCGCCGGGAGCGCGTTTACCATCGAGCCGGGCATCTACGTGCGCGGCAACCTCGCCGACATACTCCCGGCCACGCCCCGCAACGAGCAGTTGGCGCGCCGCCTGACCCCGTCCATCACACGCTACGCCGACATCGGCGTGCGCATCGAGGACGACTACGTGGTGACTGCGGAGGGCGTGGAGTGGGTCAGCTGCGGGCTTCCGCGTGAAGCGGACGAAATCGAGGCGCTGATGCGCGGCGGCCAGGCGCAGGCGCCGATGCGTGACCCGGCCAAGGTCGCCTGGTACGCCGCAGATCCGACGCGTCCCGCTCCACACTACCAGCCGCCAGCAGCCTGCCTCAAGATGTAGCGGTTGGGCACGGACGCGCGTTCGCCATGCAAGCGGGGGCGGCCCAATCGTGGGCCGCCCCCTTCTCACCTGCGGCCCCGCCATCCGTCCAGCGCGCCACCGCGACGTATCGCGCGGTGGTGCCTAGCGTGGAGCCTTCTACGGATCGATCCGTCCCGTCAGGATCCCGCGCCGCACGCGGCGCGCCTTGGCCGAGGCGTCCGGGTCGAAGATCAAGCGCGACGTCGTGCTGACCGACATGCGCACCACCAGCGTGAGCGTCGTGTCACGCCCGCCGCGCCGCACCTGCATCGGAATCGACTGGCCGTCGGCGCGCTCGTACCGCGAACGAAAGCGCGGGCCGAAGCCCTCGGCGACCGGGATGTCGCCGATGCTCTGCAGGATGTCGCCGGGCCGAACGCCCGCCGCCTCGGCGGCGCTCCCCGCCTCCACGTCGGTCACGATGACCGCGGTACCACTCGTGTCCATCGCCGTGAGCACGCCAATGCGCGGTTCGCGCAGCGAATCCACCTTGAGCTTGAGGCCGGCCAGCGGGAGCACGGTCGCCCAGGGAAGCGGTTCGCGGCCGTCGATGTAGCGCGTGTTGACGTCGGCGAGGCTCTTGCCCTTGGCGGCCCGCGTCACCGCTCCCCACCAGTCCTGTGCCGTGAAGCCGCGAGCGACCTTGGCACTCTTCTCGTACACCCCGCGCATGACCTGATCGAGTCCGGCAGCGTTGTCCGACGCATCGCGAATCAGGATGTCGAGCATGAAGCCGACGAGCGATCCCTTCGGGTAGTAGATGTAGCCTGTACCATCGATCGGATGGATCCACGTCGAGAGCGACGCGTCCTCCAGCGCGACCGGGACCGTGGCGGCGACCTCCTCGATCTTGGCGCTGGTCATGCCGACAAACTCGGTGGAATCGATGATCCCGCCGCGCACGAGGGCGAGGTCGGCGTAGTAGTCGGTGATCCCCTCGCTCATCCAGAGCCAAGTGGTGGGCTGCGCGCGGTCGTAGCGGTACGGCACCATGTCCGCCGGCCGCGCGCGCTTCACGTTCCAGAGGTGGAAGATCTCGTGCGCCGTGATCGACGGGAGCGCCGTGTTGCCGATGATGTACGGGGTGTAGATCCCGACGTGCGAGTTGGCGTGTTCCAGTGCACTGCCACCGGACGACGAGGAGTCAAAGACCGTCAGGATGGTGTACGTGTCGTACGGCGCATCGCCCATGACGTCGATCATCGGCGGGAACATGCGCTGCACTTCCTCCCAGAAGGTGCGGCGCGCCCCCTGCGCCAGCGAACCCGCGGGATAGGACGCCACCCGCACCCACTTGTCCTGCACCAGCTGCGAGTCGACGTCGAACGCCCCGACGAAGAAGGGCATGTCGACGAGGTCGTGGTAGTTGCGCGAGGCATAGCTGCGCGGGCCGGTCGCGGGCATCCCGGTCGCCACCTGCCACTCGGGCTCGGTCGCGATCGTCACGGCGGCGCCGAACGCCGCGTCGCGGCCCTCCGGATACAGGAACAGGTTGGTCCCGTTGAAGAAGGCGAAGTCGTCGCGCGACCACGCCATCGCGTTGTCGAGCGTATCGGCGCGATAGTCGAACTCCACGGTCACCTCCCGGGCCCCGCCGGGGACGATGCGCCAGGTATCGAAGTCGAGCTTGTCCCACTGCAGCGGCTTCCCTTCGGCGTGTGCCTGGAAACGCTCCACCTGGCGGGCGAAGAACGAGAGTTCGTACGCGCCCGGGGTCCACGCAGGCAGCGAGAGCACCACGGCGTCCTTCCCCCCGGTGGTGAAGCGCGTGGTGACGTGCAGGGTGCGCGCGCGTGCGCTGGCGCGGTCGAAGCCGACCTCGTAGCGTAGGTTGGACACGGGTGCCGACAGCTCGGTGTCGCGCGCCCCGGGGCGCTGTGCCGACGCGGGCACGGCCGCGGCCGCCGCCACGAACGAAAAGACACAAACGGACAAGAGTCGCATGGAGCCGGGGAAAGGGTGCAGAAAAGCTAATCCTTTTGCCGCCCCTCGCTCCGACCCACCCCCCCCACCGGCCAGGCGCGAGCACCGACGGCGGCGTGTGCCGACGGCGGCGTGTGCCGACGGCGGCGTGTGCAAGTTTCCGGGGTCGGCGACGTCTCCCGTACATATCGCGGCGCGGATCCCCCGCTCCGCAGTTCCATCGGAGATCCTCCGGAGATCCTCATGTCGTCCCGAATCGCCCGCTTCGCCCCTGTCGCCGTGCTCGTCCTCTCCGCCCTCGTCGCCTGCGGACAATCGGTGTCGTCCGAGAATGCCGCGGCGGTGGCGGGACGGGACGAGGCCGCCAAGCTGGCCGCACCTGCCGAATCCGACATGATGTCGTCACGTCAGGTGGGGTTCGCCGCCGCCCCGTCTCCGGAAGCGTCGCAGCCGGGGGGCCAGCTGCCTCCCTCCACGAGCATGCAGCCCGGCAGCTCGGCAGAATCGATGATCATTCGGACCGGGTCCGCGTCGCTCGAGGTGGATTCGCTCGAACTCGCCATCGCTGCGGTGCAGCGGATCGCGGCCTCGGTTGGAGGGTGGGTCGGCAACACGTCGCTCTCGTCGGGTGACTACGAGGTCCGGCGCGCCACCCTGGAGCTCAAGATCCCCGCCAGCCGCTACGACGAGGCGCTGGCCGGCCTGACGCCGATCGGCAAGGTGGAGTCGGTCTCGTCCAACGCCGAGGACGTGGGCGAGGAGTTCGTCGACCTCACGGCGCGCACGACCAACGCGCGTCGTCTCGAGGAGCGGCTCATCACCCTGCTGGCGACCCGCACCGGCAAGCTGGAAGACGTGCTCAACGTGGAGCGCGAGCTGGCCCGCGTGCGCGAGGAAATCGAGCGCTACGACGGGCGCCTGCGCTACCTGCGCTCCCGGATCGCCACCAGCACGCTCTCGGTCACCGTGCACGAGCGCGCCCCCTTGGTCAGCGTGTCGCCCGGGGAGAACGTGATCGGCGAGGCGTTCAAGGACGCCTGGCGCAACTTTGTCCGGTTCACCGCCGCGCTCATTGCTTCGTTAGGCACCCTTATCCCTCTGCTGGCCCTCGTGGTGCTGGCCGCGCTGGGGTGGCGGAAGTTCGGCGCACCGCGCTTCGCGATGCGGGTGCGCACGGTCAAGGAGGAGAAGTCGGCGTCAGAGAAGTAGGGGGCATCTCACCCATGGTCGACGGCATCAGGCCGGCGTCGGGTGCCGGCGCGTCGGCGACCATGGGTGAGACGGCCTGTCGCTTTCAGGACGTTCGCGCCGTCGTGTGTCGACGGTCACCGGGCGTGGCGTCAGCGGATCGGCGGCGGTGGGAGTGCCTGATCCGCCGCTGCCGCAGATCGGGATCAACCTGTTCGGTGCCGTGCTCGACGTGGTCTTCGGCTTCCTGTTCGCGACCGTGCTGATGACCGCCCTGCTCTTCCTGGCGGTCGGGTGCGCGAGGATCGCGCATTGCGTGCTGACGCTGTCGACCAGTGGAGTGGTGTGCGTCTCGGCGGCAGGTGCAGTAACTTCAGGCGGCAGCAGTTCTCCGTCCCCGATCGGTGTTCTCATGAAGCGATTCTCCGCCCTCGTCGCGGTCGCCCTTGCCGGCCCGGCGATCTCGCCCGCGCAGGCGCAGGCCCCCGACCTGATTGTCACTAACGCCCGCATCTACACGGTCGACCAGAATCGCCCCGTGGTGGACGCCATGGCCATTCGCGACGGGCGCATCATCGCCACCGGCCCCTCGCGACTGGTCGCGGCGATGAAGGGGGCGTCCACGCGGGTCCTCGACCTGGAGGGCCGGACGGTCATCCCCGGCATGATCGACGCCCACGTCCACCTGCTCGGGTTGGGGCAGGGGCTGCTCACCGTCGACCTGCGCGGGACCACGTCGTATGACGAGGTCGTCGCGCGCGTGGTGGCGCGCGCCAAGGACGCCCCGGCGGGGAGCTGGATCCTTGGCCGAGCGTGGGACCAGAATGACTGGGCCGATACGCGCTTTCCCACCCACGACAAACTGTCCGCGGCCATTCCCGGGCACCCGGTCTTCCTGGTGCGCGTCGACGGCCATGCGGCCCTCGGCAATGCCGCGGCGATGAAGGCTGCCGGCGTCACCAGCGCCAGCAAGGACCCGTTTGGCGGGCACATCGAGCGCGACGCCAGGGGTGCGCCGACCGGGGTGTTCATCGACAAGGCGATGGGGCTCGTCGCCGGCGCGATCCCCCCGACCACCACCGAGGAGCTGCAGGCCGCGACGATCGCCGCCACGCAGGAGTTGAACCGGTGGGGACTCACCAGTGTGCACGATGCGGGGGTCTCGCGCGATGTGATCGACGTCTTCGAGTCGGTGGCGCAGCAGGGCAAGTTCTCGGTGCGCGACCACGTCATGATCAGCAGCGATGACAGCACCCTCGCGCACTACTTCCGGCGTGGTCCCCAGTCCGGCCTGTACGACGGGCGCCTCTGGATCAAGGCGATCAAGATCTCCGCCGACGGCGCGTTAGGCTCCCGCGGCGCCGCGCTGCTCGAGCCCTACAGCGACGACCCGAAGAACTCCGGCCTCGCGCTGGTCCCGCCGGGACGCGTGAAGCAGGTCGCGCTGGAGGCGCTGCGTCGCGGATTCCAGCTCAACGTGCATGCCATCGGCGACCGCGCCAACCGCACCGCGCTCGATGAGTTCGAGGCCGCGCTGACCGAGCAGCCGAAGGCCGACCACCGCTTCCGCGTCGAGCACGCCCAGATCCTTCACCCGGACGACATTCCCCGCTTTGCCCAGCTTGGGGTGATCCCGTCCATGCAGGCGTCGCACCAGACCAGCGACATGTACTGGGCCGGCGCCCGCCTGGGCCAGCAGCGTTTGCTCGGCTCCTACGCCTGGCGCTCGCTGCTCAATTCCGGCGTGATCATCCCGAACGGCAGCGACCTTCCGGTGGAGAAGACCAACCCGCTCATCTCCTTCCATGCCTCGATCGCACGCCAGGACGACAACAACTGGCCGGCCGGTGGCTGGTTCCCGGAGCAGCGCATGACGCGGGAGGAAGCGCTCAAGTCCATGACCATCTGGGCCGCATGGGCCGCCTTCATGGAACCAGAGGTCGGGTCGCTGGAGACCGGCAAGTACGCCGACTTCGTGGTGCTTGACCAGGACATCATGCGCGTCCCCGCCGAGTTGGTGTTGCAGACGCGCGTGCTCTCCACGTGGCTTGGTGGCAAGGAAGTGTACCGGGCCGCCGAGAGCCGCACGGTCCCGAACTGACCGAGCTCGATGATCGTCACCGGCTCCGGCGCGAGACTCGACGTCCGGGGGGCGCGATGACCCCAGCGCTCCTCATCCGGCTCGCGCTGCTCGCGGGCGTCCTGATGTTCGGTGGCGTCACCTGGTACATCCGTCGGGAGGGGGCGGGACCAGGGTTGGACCCCGAGTCGCTCCGTACCCTCCTGTGGGTCGGGCGCGGCACCTGGATCCTGTCGATGGCGACTTGCGTGTCCCTCTTCGGCATGATCCGCAACGCTCGCAGCCAGGCGCGAATCGGAGCGCTGTCGCTCGTCGGCTGGGCGGCTGGCGAGGCCGTCGCCATGGTCGGGGGGGTGATCTGGTTCCTGACGGGCATCACCCAGTGGTACTCGGCTGGGCTGGTGTACCTGGTCCTCACGTTCCTGGCGTTTCCCGCCCGGCGCGAATAAAGATGGCCAACCTTGGCCCGATCGTTTCGCTCCTCCCCGCAGCGACCGAGATGATCGTGGCGCTCGGCGCGTGGGAGCGCCTGGCCGGTGTCACGCATGAGTGCGACTACCCCGATGCCGTGCGTCGGCTGCCCCGCGTGACGTCGAGCGCGCTCGACAGCACGGTCAGCGCCGCAGCGGTCGACGCCGCGGTCCGCGAGGCCGCGGCCGAGTCGCGGCCGCTGTTCACCCTCGACGAGGCGACCATTCGTGCATTGCAGCCGACGGTAATCGTCACGCAGGGGCTGTGCGAGGTGTGTGCGGTCTCGGATGCCGAGGTCCGTCGCCTGGCCGCATCCCTGCCGTCGCCGGCACGAGTCGTATCGTTGGGGGCGCGGACTTTCGATGCGGTGCTCGACTCGATGCTCGAGCTGGCCGCGGTCCTGGGACGCGACGGCGCCACCGGCGAGGCCTATTTAGGACTGCAGGTCCGAATACGTCGAGTGCACGAGACGCTCAAGGCCGCCCGGGCACCGCGGCCGCGCGTGGTGGTCCTCGAGTGGACCGATCCGGTCTTCGCGGCCGGCCATTGGGTTCCCGACATGGTGCGCCGGGCGGGCGGGATCGATGTGCTGGGCGCACCGGGCGAGCACTCACGGGCTCGCAGCGTCGATGAGGTGCGGGCGGCCGC
The DNA here is from genome assembly GCA_016704465.1 of Gemmatimonadota bacterium. Classification (GTDB taxonomy): domain Bacteria; phylum Gemmatimonadota; class Gemmatimonadetes; order Gemmatimonadales; family Gemmatimonadaceae; genus SCN-70-22. Next base: position 507,775 of record JADJAD010000004.1, read on the forward strand.
GCCCGACCTTCTCCTGATCGCCCCGTGCGGTTACTCTCTCCCACGCGCCGTCGTCGAGGCTAGGGAGCTGCTCGCACGCCCGGCGTGGGAGTGGGCCCGCGGGCTTCGGCTCACGGCCATCGACGGCAACGCGCTGACCTCGCGCCCCGGTCCGCGCGTGGTGGATGGCGTCGAGGTCATGGCTCGCCTGTTCCACCCCGACCTGTTCACGCCCATCGCCCCCGGGCGCGGGACGGTTGTTTCGCTCGTGTAGCCTGCCGCGGCTTCGGCCGAATTTCGCAGCTTTCCCGCGTCTCCAGCCACGACCCATGCTCTCCGCTGACTCCATCGCCTTCCTGAAGCGATTGCTCGACACGCCCGGCCCATCCGGGTTCGAGGGCGCTCCCGCCCGCGTCTGGCGTGCCGAGGCCGAGTCGTTCGCCCGGGTGTCGGCCGACGTGATCGGCAACAGCCTCGCCGAGGTGAATCCGGACGGCGCCGTCACGATCATGCTGGCTGGACACATCGACGAGATCGGGGTCATCGCGACCTACATCGACGAGGGAGGGCTGGTCTACATCGCGCCAATCGGCGGATGGGACCCGCAGGTGCTGGTGGGCCAGCGCATCCGATTTGCCGGGCATGCCGGCGATGTGGTCGGTGTGGTGGGCAAGAAGCCGATCCACCTGATGAAACCCGACGCGCGCGAGAAGGCATCGAAGATCACGGAGCTCTGGGTCGACGTCGGCGCCGCCAACCGCGAGGAAGCCGTCGCCATGATCGGCGTGGGCGACGCCGGGGTCATCGACTCGCACACGATCGACCTTCCCAACCACCGGATTGCCTCGCGGTCGATCGACAATCGCATCGGGGCCTTCGTGGTGCTCGAGGCGCTGCGACGATACGCCGCCAGTCCCGGGCCTGCCCGCCTGGTCGCGGTCGCGACGGCGCAGGAGGAGATCGGGCTGCACGGTGGCGGCGCGCTGGTCGCCGCGTCGCGCCTCGCCCCCGTGATGGCCATCGCGGTCGACGTGACCTTCGCGACCGACCATCCCGGTCCGGAGAAAAAGGAGGTCGGGGAGCACAAGCTTGGTGGCGGCCCGGTGATTACGCGTGGATCGGTGAACTCGCCCGTCGTCGTCCGCCTGCTGCGCGACGCCGCCGAGCGGCGCGGCATCCCGTACTCCATTCATGCGGCAGGGCGCGACACCAACACCGACGCCGACTTCATTCAGCTGGCGCGCCACGGCGTGGCGACGGCGCTGGTCTCGGTTCCCAATCGCTACATGCATTCACCCAACGAGATGGTGTCGCTGGAGGATGTGGACCGGGCCGCCGAGCTGCTCGCCGAGGCCTGCCGCGCAGTCACCGTCGACACCGACTTCACCGCACGCTGACGTCGGCGCGCCTCCCGGCTGCCCGGGAGGATGGGCCGGTCGGTGGGCCTGGTCGGTGCTGGTCGGTGCTGGTCGGTGCTGGTCGGTGCTGGTCGGTGCTGGCCGGGTCGGGTGCCGGCCTAACGAGTCGCGACGACGCCCTGGGCGTGGTCCGCGAGGGCGCGGTCCACCGCCGACCGGACATCGCGGTCCCGGTCGCCCTGCAGGGCGCGCAGCGACGACAGGGCGGCCGGGGTCCCCGCCTCGCCCAGTGCGTTGACCGCCGCCAGCCGGAACGCGCTCGCCTTGCGGTGCAGCAGCGACCCGGGCTGGGCCGCCTCCGTGAGCCGTGTCACCGCCTCGTGCGTGGGGTGGGCGCCTAACGACAACAGCAGCGCGTGCTGGATCTCCGGGTCGTCCTCGCGCTCCAGCGCCTGCACCAGCGCCGGCACGGAGCGGGGCAGGCGCGCCGACGAGATTCCGTGCACCGCCTGCAGTCGCACGGCGGCATTGCTGTCCGTCAACAGCGGCTGCAAGGCATACACGCCGCGCGCGGTGCCGAGGCGGGCCAGCGCCCCCGCCGCCGATCGACGGACGCGCGCATCGCCGTGCTTGAGCACCCCGAGCAGCTTCCCGTCTGCCTCCTCGACTCCCATTTCCCCAAGCAACTCGGCAGCGTTGCGCACCACGTACCAGCGCGGGTCCTGCAGCAGGTGCATCAGGGGCTCCGCCGCCGACGGGCACTGCGCCAGTGCGCTCCGGTACGCCCGCCGCTCCGATGCGAGGTTCGACGCCACCAGCAGGTCGACCAGCACGTCGGCGCCCACATCGCCGGAGCGAACGAAGACCGTCTCGATCGCTGGGCGCAGGTCGCGACGCCGGGCCAGCAGCTGCGCCAGCCCCCGCAACATGCCCGGCTTGAACAGGCGGCGCAGGTTGATCAGGAAGGCGCGCTTCACGTCCGCGTCCGTGACCACGCGCTCACGCTCTGCCATCGCGTGCAGGAGCTGCGCGACGCCGACCCACAAGCCGTCGCGCGCCATGTCCTCACACGTCCGGGTCAGGTCCGCAAGCAGCGCAGGCGTCGCGGCGACGTTCAGCTCGCCCGTGAGCCGAGCCAGCAGGTCGTCGAGTCCGGGGCGCTGCCCCCCGTGGGTGAAGGCCGCTTCGACCATCTGGTCCTGCTCCGACGTCGCGTGGGCACGATCCTCCGGCGACGGAATCCGCGAGATCGCGACGCTCGGCGTGGGCGACCCTATCCCCGTGCGGCGCGACATGCCGCGACGATGCACCACCGGCGACGATCCCTCGATCGTCCCGACCTCCATGGCGGGGGTGCGTGCCGGGGTGGCGAACGGAACGCGGGCGACGGCGATCGGGGTGGGCTTCCGCACGAATCCCGCACGCCCAAGGCGCACCGAGACCGTCGTGAGTTGCAACGATTGCGTCCGGGCATCAAAGGTCGCCCCTTCGTCCCCCCGCACCGACGACGTCGCAAGCACGCGTGCCACTCCCAGCACGTCGACCGCCTTGGCGCCTTGCGCAAAGTCCATCAGCCCCACGGAATGGCCAAGCATCCGTGCGGCCAGCTCGCTCAGCCACGGCAGCTCGTTCGGCGTGGGGCTCAGGCTCGACGCGGCCGCAATCGCCCGGTTGAGCTCCGCCGACGACACCACGAAGCCCTCATCACGCGTCTCCAGGAGGGCTGCGCGCAACGCCTGCTTCTGCTCGTCGGACGATCCGGGCCGATAGACCAGGAGCCAGACGAGTTCAGAGAAGGCGCGAGTGAAGACGACCTGTTGTGACATCAGAGGAATTCGGGTGTTCGTCGTGGGACTCTTCGTGAGAGGACGCACGGAGGGGGTGCGGCGAAACGGACGGCCGACGGGGCGCCGGCTCGCCGCCCGGAGAACACCGCGCTGGCCCCGTCGCGATACCCCCGATAAGCTCCACGATCGGTCTCGAACCCGGATGGTCATGTCGACTGCCAGCACCCACTGAGGGGCCATGCCGCTGCACGCCTGGACGTCGGCGCGGTACGTCGTCCCCCTGCCACCCGGACATCGCTTTCCGATCGAGAAATACGAGCGACTCCGCCAGCGCGTCCTCGCCGAGTCGCTCGTCCTGCCGTCGCACCTGCACGAACCGCGGCGTGTACCGCTGGCCATGCTGCGGCTGGTCCACACGCCGGACTACATCGATCGCCTAACGAGCGGCACGCTCACCGACGCCGAAGTCCGCCGGCTCGGCTTCCCATGGTCCCCCGACCTCGTGGAGCGGTCGTTTCGCGCGGTCGGCGGCACGTGCGAAGCCGTGGCCCACGCGCTCGACGCCGGCGGAGTCGCCATCAACCTCGCGGGGGGGACGCACCACGCCTTCCCGTCGCACGGCGAAGGCTTCTGCGTCTTCAACGACGTGGCCGTCGCGCTGCGGCACGCCCTCTCGACCCGGCGCATTGCGCGCGCCGCGATCATCGACCTCGATGTGCATCAGGGCAACGGGACGCACGCCATATTCGCCGACGACCCGCGCGTCTACACCTTCAGCATGCACGGGCGCCGGAACTACCCGTTTCACAGGGTGGCCGGCTCGCTGGACATCGAGCTGGACGACCACACATCCGACGACGAGTATCTCGGCATCCTTGCCACGGCACTTCCCGACGTCCTCGCCCGGTCGTCACCCGACCTGGTGGTGTATCTCGCCGGCGCCGACCCGCACGAGGGCGACCGGCTTGGACGACTCGCCCTCACCCTGGACGGACTCGCGCGCCGCGACCACATGGTGGTGCACGCGGCGCGCGAGGTGGGCATCCCGGTCGCGATCACGATCGCCGGCGGCTATGGGCGCGACGTGGAGCAGACCGTCGAGGCGCACTGCCGCACCGTGCGCGTGGCGGCGCGCTTCGCCTGACTCGGCACCGCACCCGCGCCGCACCCGCGCCGCGCCCGCGCCGCGCCCGCGCCCGCGCCTCGCCCGCGCGACGCCGGCTAGGGCTGCGTGAGCCGGGGACCGACCACGCGAACCTCCACGTTCTCCTCCACGCGAATACCAAACACCCCGTCGGTCGAGTCGAGCTTGCCGTCGCCGATCACCGTGGCGCGCGGGAATGAGGCGACCGCGATCCCGTTCACGAGACAGGCGACCGTCTCGCCATCGACCTGCCAGGCGAGGTCGTTCGTGAGGCGCCCGGCGGCATCGGGACGGCGAATCGCCCCGCTCGACCGGCGCTCCACGAGCGAGTGCAGTTCACCGCCAAACCGGTGCTTGATCGAGAAACTTCCGCGCCCGTCCAGGATGCAGTAGAGGTGGTTCGGGACGCGACCATCGAGGTCGGAACCGCCCATGAAGATCCCGTACGTCTCTTCGTCTGACGCCGATGCCGACGCGATGAAGGTCGCCGCGACCGTGTAGCGCCCACTGGCGCCATGCGACGGATGCCAATAGATCGACGCCGGCCCCGCCTCGACCTGCAGCGTGTCGTTGGACGACCGCAACCTGGTGTCGGCGAGCGTCTTCCCCGCCTTTTCGGCCTTGGCATCGAGCCGGCCGGTCCATCCGTCGACCTGCACCCCGCGCGCGTCGCTCGGCCGCCCCTTGTCCGACGCCTGCGCCTGCCCCGCGCGGGGGGCAAGCACCGCGCACCATGTACACACCAGCATCCAGCGCCGCATACCCGCTCCTCGTGCGTGACCACCGACAATTTCACGACCACGAATAGGTACACCGCGCGGGCCACCTCGGCCACGCCCGACCGACGACCACTCCGCGCCCACCGGTCTCCCGTCGTAGTTTCCGGACATGCCGCTACCGATTCCCGCACCTCGCGCCGACGGCACCACGGCCTCGACGTCCGCCCCGCTGTACTGGTGCGCCTACGGCGCCGAGTCATCGCCACGCCTCCTGGTGCTGCATGGCGGCCCCGGCGCGCACCATGAGTACCTCCTCCCCCAGATGCTGACGCTGGCGGCACGCCACGAGCTCCTCTTCTACGACCAGCGTGGGGGCGGGCGATCGCGCAGCGACGACCCGACGCCGGTCACCTGGCAGCTCCAGGTAGACGACCTCGGGTTGGTGGTCCGTGAGCTGGGCCTTCAGCCGCTGACCCTGGTGGGCTACTCCTGGGGAGCGATGCTGGCGCTGCTCTATGCGCTCGAGGCCAGGTCGCGCGCGGAGCTGATCTCACCGCACCGTTTGGTGCTCATCGATCCCGCGCCGCTGAATCGCGCGCACCGCGAGGCGTTCGAGCGCGAGTTCGCTGCGCGTCAGCAGGGACCGGCGATCGTGGGCCTGCGGGAGGAGCTCGCGGCGTCGGGGCTGCGGGAGCGTGACCCTGCTGCCTATCGCCAGCGGATCTTCGAGCTCAGCGTGGCGGGGTACTTCGCCGACCCGGAGAAGGCGCGCGACCTGACGCCGTTTCGCGTTACCGGACGCGTCCAGCAGTCGGTATGGGATTCCCTCGGCGATTTCGACCTGCTCCCGCTCGTCGCTGCGCTCGATCAGCCGACACTTCTGGTGCACGGATGGGCCGATCCGATTCCCGCCGCATCGACGATCGCAGCGGCGCGTGCCATGCGGGCCCGTTGCGTCGTCCTAGAGGCGAGCGGCCACGTGCCGTACGTGGAACAGCCCGACGCCCTGTTCAGTGCGATTGAGCAATTCCTCGAGGACACCTCCGACCGGATGGGATAAGGCGATGACGACCATGGACCAGACCGAGCCGGTACACCTGACCACCGTTGACATCGACGGACGCCGCTTCAACGTCACGCTCGCCGTCGAGTTTGACGGGGTGGAGCACGTCGGTCACCTCTGGTTCGCCGACGAGGAGTGGGACGACGACGGGGTGCGCGACCATGGGTCGATTCCTGGTGTCACACCTGGTGATGTACTCGCCCACGCGCGCCAGTTCGGCGGGACCGAACTCGAACTCCGATACCAGCGCGCCCAAGCCGACAAGCGCCGCTTTCACGGGCTTCGACGCGTGACGGACGAAGTGCTGAGCAACATCCGCTACCTGAACAAGGTGGCGACCTCGATGCGTGCCGGACTGCTCGACGTCGACGAAGCAGCGGCAGAGATCGACGAGACCGAGCAGCGCCTGCACGAGATGATCGGCCGGCTGCGAAGCTTCGCCGGCGTCCCCGCCTAGCGTCGGGCAGGGTTCGGCGGCCACCGGCGCCTCGCGGCGGCGCGGCGCACCGCGGGGCGCCGGCGACGCATAGTCGGATGGCGTGTGGCGGGGAGCAGGTATATTTGGCCCATGCTTTCCCCGCGCAACGCCGCCCACGTCCTGTCGGAGATCGCCACGCTGTTGGAGCTGCGCGGCGAGTCGCGCGCCGCCACGCGCGAATTCGAGGACGCGGCCCGCGCCCTGAACCTGCTCGCGGACGAGGACATCCGTCCGATGCTCGCGGCGGGCACACTTGGCGCCCGAGCCGAGGTCACCCCGGCGCTCATCGCGATCCTGCTCGACCTCGCCGAGACCGGTGATTCCCAGTTTCTCGAGCAGCTGCGCGAGAACACCCCCGAAGGGCTGCTCGAGATGATGCGCGTCCCGGGACTGGGGACGACAAGGATCCACCGCATCCACGAGGGGTTGGGAATCGAGACGCTGCACGAGCTGGAGCGGGCCGCCCGCGATGGCCGGCTCGCGGCCCTCCCGCAGTTCGGCGCGCGCACCGCGCACAAGGTGCTGCGTGGCATCGCCAACCTCCGCGAGAGCGGTGCTCGCGTGCTCTATCCGCACGCCGAACTCGATGCCGAGCGCCTGCTCGCTGCCGTGCGTGCGCATCCCGAGGTCGTCCGCGCCGAGATCGCCGGCTCGCTCCGGCGGCGCTGCGAAACCATCGGCGACGTGAACATCGTCGCGGCCACGCGCGTCGCTCCGTCGCTCGTCGCCGCGGCGTTTGCCCATGCGCCCGGGGTGCGCGAGGTCATCGGTGGAGGGGGGCCCGCGATCAGCGTGCGCTATGACGACGGCACGCGACTCGACTTGCGCTGCGTGACCGAGGAGGGCTTTGCGCTGGCCTGGTGGTGGGCGACGGGGACGAGTGCGCATACCGCCCGCGTAGTGGCGCGGGCCGCCGGTCACCGAGTGACCATCGCCACCGATGCGGTGCGGGATGCGGCCGGGCGCGCGATCCCCATGCCCGACGAGGCGGCGGTATACGCCGCCGCCGGCCTGCCATGGATCGCCCCCGAGCTGCGGGAGTCGTTAGGCGAGGTGGACGCCGCGGCGAGCGGATCGCTCCCTACGCTGCTCGTCGACACCGACATCTGCGGGGTGCTGCACTGTCACTCCCACTACTCCGACGGTGCAGGCACGATCGCCGAGCTTGCAGCTGCGGCCCACGCGCGCGGCTGGCAGTACCTCGGCATCAGCGACCACTCGCAGTCCGCGTTCTATGCCGGGGGGCTCACGCGCGAGGCGATCGTGCGGCAGCATGACGAGATCGACGAGGTCAATGCGCGCCGCCCCGGCTTTCGTGTGCTCAAGGGGATCGAGGCCGACATCCTTCCCTGCGGCCGCGTCGACTACGACGCCGGGATTCTCGATCGCTTCGACTACGTGATCGGGTCGGTGCACTCGCGCTTCGGCATGAACGAGGCGCGCATGACCGACCGGGTCCTCAAGGCGATGGACGACCCGCACGTCACGATCGTCGGCCACCCCACCGGGCGCCTGCTCCTGACCCGTGAACCGTACGCCATCAACGTCTCGGCCCTGCTCCAGAAGGCGGGCGAGACGGGGGTGGCCATCGAGTTGAACGCCGACCCGCATCGCCTCGACCTGGACTGGCGTCACCTGCGCGAAGCGCATGCCCGCGGCGCGCAGATCGAGATCGGCCCAGACGCCCACTCGGTGGCCGGACTCGAGCACGTCGCGCTCGGCGTCGGCATCGCCCGCAAGGGATGGCTGTCGCGGACCGACGTGCTCAATGCCCGGGACCTGGACGCCGTGCTCGCCTTTGCCGCCGCCCGACGCGATCGCGCGCTCGTCCCCAGCGGAGCGTCGGGTGCGGGACTTTCGAATGACAGCTAGGTCCAAGCAGACGGTGCCAAAGCAGCCGGCGCCGAAGAAGCCGGCGCCGAAGAAGCCGGCGCCGAAGAAGCCGGCGCCGAAGAAGGTGGCGCCGAAGAAGGCGGCGCCGGGACAGGCGGCGCGGATCTACCGCGAACTGGTCGCGCTCTACCCAGACGCGCACTGCGAGCTGGACTTCGAGTCGCCCTACCAGTTGCTCGCGGCCACGATCCTCAGCGCGCAATGCACCGACAAGCGGGTCAACATGACGACGCCGCAACTCTTCGCCGCCTATCCGACCCCCGCCGACCTGGCCGCAGCGCGCCCGGAAGACGTCGAGGCGATCGTGAAGAGCACCGGTTTCTTCCGGGCGAAGGCTCGATCCCTGATCGGGATGGCCAGCGCCCTGACCGATCGTCACGGCGGAGCGGTCCCGCCACGCATGGACGACCTCGTGGTGCTTCCCGGCGTTGGACGCAAGACGGCGAACGTCGTCCTCGGCAACGCTTTTGGCATGAACGTCGGCATGGTCGTGGATACACACGTGGGGAGACTCGCCGTGCGACTCGGGCTGACGACGGAGACCGATCCGCTCAGGGTCGAACAGGCGCTGATGCGGCTCTTCCCCGCCGAGCAGTGGACCATGCTCGCGCACCTGCTCATCTGGCACGGGCGTCGCGTCTGCGACGCGCGAAAGCCGAGGTGCGGGACATGTACACTGGCCCCGCTCTGCCCCTCCGCCCAGCTGCCGGGCTGACGCGCAGCGCCGCGAGGGAGGTCACGCGAATTCCCCCCCCAGGTTTGTCCTCACGCCGCAGGGGTTACCTTGCGTGGGAAGCCGATTCCATCTCCCGACTCCCGACTTCTCTGCCATGAAATCCGCCACCATCGTCACGTCCAAGGGCACCCTCACGCTCGAACTGTACGACACCGAGGCGCCCGACACTGTTGCGAACTTCGAAAAGCTGGCGAACAGCGGCTACTACAACGGCACGCGCTTTCACCGCGTCATCGCCGACTTCGTGGTGCAGGGCGGCGACCCGTACTCCAAGGGGGGCGAGCACGCCAAGGGACCGGTTGGCACCGGCGGACCCGGGTGGAAGATCAAGTGCGAGACCGAGGGGAATCCGCACAAGCATGAACTCGGATCCCTCTCCATGGCCCACGCCGGCAAGGACACGGGCGGATCGCAGTTTTTCATCGTGCTCAACCCGGACAACTGCCGCCACTTGAACGGGGTGCATGCGGTGTTCGGCCGAGTGACCGAGGGACTCGACATCCTGCCGAGCATCAAGCAGAATGACGAGATGATCTCGGCCATCGTCGAATAACCTCACTCAGAAAGACCGACATGTCCTCCACGCCTCCACCGAGCGACAAGGGAGCCGCGTTCACCGGCCTCATTGTCACGGCCGTGCTCCTGTTCCTGATGTCCTTCGGCATCGTCAAGTGGACGAACGCGAAGTTTGCCTCCCACGAGGGCGCCAAGGCCGAAGCGACCACGGCGCACTGACGCTGCGGCATTCCACGCGCTAGTCGGGGCCGGATTCGCACGGGCGAAGCCGGCCCCTGCTTGTGTGGATTCGACGGACCACCTGCAGCCCAGGATCGACGCAGGACGCGACGATCGTCCCGCACCCGCCCCGCTCCTCCGCTCCTCCGCTCCGCCCGCAGCACTCCGCCCCCTCCACGCCGCCACCACCGGACGCCCGCCCGATGCCCCTCCCGTCCCGAGACGACGCTCTGGCCCTGATGCGCGAATTCACGCAGGGCGAATCGCTCCGCAAGCATATGCTGGCCGTCGAGGCGGCCATGCGCGCTTACGCTCGCACGTTCGAGGAGGACGAGGCGCGGTGGGCGCTGGCCGGCCTGATGCACGACTTCGACTATGAGCGGTGGCCCAACGCCGCGCACGCCCCGGACGCCGAGCATCCCGCCGAGGGGGTTCGGCTGCTGCGCGATCGGGGATATCCGGATGACGTCCTGCAGGCGATTCTCGGTCACGCCAGCTACTGCGACGTTCCACGAGAGAGCCGGATGGCGAAGACCCTGTTTGCCGTGGACGAGCTGACCGGGCTGGTCACCGCCACCGCGCTGGTCAAGCCGAGCAAGAGCGTGCACGACGTGGATGCCCGCTCGGTCATGAAGAAGATGAAGGACAAGGGTTTTGCCCGCGGGGTCAACCGCGACGATGTCGTTAACGGAGCGGCCGATTTGGGCGTCGAACTGGAGGGGCATATCCAGTTTGTCATCGACGCGATGCGAGCAGAAGCCGAGGCGCTCGGCCTGGCTGGCGCCCCAGCCGCTTCATAGCATGGTGTTCCTCAACATTGCAACGTGTCGACGCGTTCTACGGAGGAACACGAAACGCTGAGAAATCGTGACCACTGCGCTGATCCCAACCCTGTTGGCCCCCGCCACAGGCACCCCGCCCCGCCGCATCATGTCCGAGGCTGAGCGGGCTGTCCGCGAACGGGAGCATCTGCTCGTGGTCGCCGCCCAAAGCGGCGAGACGGAGGCGTTTGCCTCCCTCGTCCGTTTGCACCAGCGGCGGGCGTACGCGGTCGCGCGCTCGATCGTCCTTACACACGAGGACGCGGAGGACGCGGTGCAGGAGGGCTTCCTGCACGCCTATCGGGCGCTGCACCGATTTCTCCCCGATCAGGCCTTCGGGGCATGGTTGCACCGCATCGTCGCCAACGCAGCGCTCGACATCACCCGTCGCCGCAAGGTGCGCGATGGCGACTCGCTGACCGACACGCTCGCGTCGCCATTTCGCGATCCGGGCGAGTCGGATGAACTCAGGCGTCGCCTGACCTCCGCGCTCGATCTGTTGGGCGAGCGCCAGCGAAGCGTGATCGTGCTGCACGACGTACAGGGATACAAACACGCGGAGATCGGTCGAATGCTGGGCATCCCCGAGGGGACGGCCAGGTCAGATCTCCATCACGCCCGTGCCCGGCTGCGCCAGGCATTGGGTGCCATCCGGAGCCAGTTATGAAGATTGTACGCGGCGATGACCGCGATATGCCCGATCGCGACATGCGCGATGAGGAGATCACGGCGGCACTTCGGGAGCTGTACGCCACCCCGGCCGACGACTCCTACTGGACGACCCTCGAACGCCGCATCATGCAGGCGGTGGGCGTCGAGCGCCCTCGCGAGTGGTGGTCGCATTTCCCGGGATGGGTTCGACTCGGCGTCTCGGCCGCCGCAGCCGCCGCACTGGTCGCCGCGCTCGCGTCGTGGCACACCCGTGACTCGCAGCAGCGCATGGCGGCCGATCGGCTCATTGGGCCGGCCAGCGAAATGCCGCTGCTCACTGAATCCGATCGCGGCGAACGGAACAAGGAACGCGAGGCAACGCTTCGTTACCTGATCACGCACGACTGAGCCGCTCGTTCATGAAGAACTCGAAGAATCTCGCCCTCATGTTCCTGCTCGGCACCTTCCTCACTGGCGGGGTGCTCGGCTTCACGGCAAACCGGTTCATGCATCGCGACCAGGTCTGCTTCACGGAAAGCACGGGCGGGAGCCTGCTGGCCATCATGTCGCAGCGACTCGGCCTGAGCGCCGAGCAGCAGCACGCGGTCGATGCGATCCTGGACGATCGCAGCCGGCAATACAAGCTGGTCCTCGATCCCATTCGTCCGCGCACCGACTCGATCAAGCTGTACGCGCGTGAACAGATGCGGCAGGTGTTGAACGACGACCAGAAACGGGAGTTCGAGGAGCTCATTCGAGAGATGAACGACTCGACTCGAAAAAACGGACGAGAATGATGCAACGCGGACTATTACTAACCGTACTCCTGATTCCATGGAGTCTCGGTGCACAGGGCGTCGCCAGTGGCGGCGCCCGACCTATTTCCTTGGACGAAGCCATTCGACTGGCGCAGCTCAATGCCCCGGCCGCCGTGCAGGCGCGAGGCCAGCTACGCACCACCGATGCCGCGATCCGCAGCGCCAAGGGGAGCTACATCCCCACGCTCAACCTCAACTACGGCAGCAACAAGCAGGGCGGCGAGACGTTCTTCCAGGGTCAGCTGGTGCCGTTCCGCGGCGACCCGTGGAACTTCAGCCGAAGCGTGAGCTCCAACCTCGAACTCTTCGATGGCGGACGCCGCCTGTTCCAGCTGCGGAGCGCCCGCGCCAGCCAGACGGCCGCAGAGTCAAACGAGCGCCTGCAGAGCTTCCGCGTCGCCCTCGACGTCAAGCAGCAGTACTTCAACGTGCTGGCTGCGCGTGAGTCACGCGAATCGGCCGCGGCCCAACTGGCGCAGAGCGAGGAGCAGCTCAATTCCGCGAATGCTCGCGTTCGCGCCGGCGCCGCCACGGTCTCCGACTCGTTGCGCTCGATCATCCAGGTGGGCAATGCGCGACTCGCGGTCCTCACTGCCGAAAACTCGCTGCGCGTATCGAACGCCAACCTGACCCGCCTGACCGGTACTCCCTTCGAAGTCACCGCCGAGCAGAGTGCCGACTCGCTCATGCCGCGAACGGTCATCGACAGTGCCGACGTGGCGGGGGCGGTGGAGTCGGCCCCGTCCGTGATGCAGGCCAAGGCCGACGTCGCCTCGGCCTCGGCGTCGCTTCGGGCGTCCAAGACGCCGTACCTCCCCACCCTGAACATGAGCTACAACCTGTCGGGGAGCCGCACGGACAAGTCGTTTGACATCACCGGCGGACAGTACGCCAGCGCGAACGCGCTTCGCTTCACCCTCTCCTATCCGGTCTTCAACGGCTTCACCCGCGAGGAGAACATCGTCCGGTCGAGCGTGGCCGAACGCAACGCAGAAGCGCAGCTGCGCGACTCGCGACTCGCCGTGCAACAACAGATCACCCAGTTCCTCGGCTCGCTGCGCCTGGCTCAGGAGCGCGTCACGATCCAGGTCGCCTCGGTTGACGCGGCGAACGAGGATCTTCGCGTCCAGAACCAGCGCTACGCGCTGGGGTCGTCAACGTTGCTCGACGTATTGACCTCGCAGGCGCAGCTCAACTCTTCGCGCTCGGCCCTCATCCAGGCACGGTACGACGCCCGCCTGGCCAAGGCGCAGATCGAGGCCCTCATCGGGCGCGAACTTCCGTAGGCCCCCGTTCGCTGATAGTCGTCTCCACCCAACGTCCAACGCGTGATCGGGACGCCCTCTACGAGAGAACTCTGGTGAAACGTTCGTTCCTATTCCTGCTGGCCGTCACTGCCGTCGCTGCTTGCGCCAAGAAGGAAGAGCAGACGCTGGCGATCCAGACCGCCACAGTCGATCGTCGCACAATCGTACTCGATGCGACCGCGTCGGGCGCTGTGGAGCCGATCAACGTCGTCGAGGTCAAGTCCAAGTCGTCCGGTCAGATCACGAAGATGACCGTCGAGACCGGATCGGAGGTCCGCCCGGGCGACCTGCTCGTGCAGGTCGACACGCGCGACGTCCAGAATCAGTACGACCAGTCGGCGGCCGACCTCAACGCCGCCGATGCCAAGCTGCAGGTGTCCGAGGCACAGCGGAAGCGCGCCGAGGACCTGTTCAAGCAACGCATCATCACGGCGCAGGAGAATGAGGCAGCGCAGCTCGACTACGCCAACTCGCAGGCACAGGTCATTCGGGCGCGCACATCGCTCGACTTGTCCAAGCAGCGCCTCGAGGATGCCACCGTGCGCGCACCGGTCGCCGGCACGATCATCGAGAAGACCGTCTCGCTGGGTCAGGTCATCACCTCGGCCACCAGCGCGTTCGGCGGCGGCACGACGCTGCTCAAGATGGCCGACCTGAACGAGGTGCGCATGCGCGCCCTGTTCAACGAAACCGATATCGGCGCGGTGCAGCCCGGGCAGCAAGCGACCGTGACTGTCGACGCGTATCCCAATCGCCCGTTCCGCGGAACGGTCGAGAAGATTGAACCCCAGGCCGTCGTGCAGCAGAGCGTCACCCTGTTCCCGGTCCTGATCAACCTCTCCAATCGCGAGGGGCTGCTGAAGACCGGGATGAACGGCGAGGCGTCGGTGCTGGTGGAACGCCGGGAGAACGTGCTGGCCGTCTCGAACGACGCGGTCCGCACCACGCGTGAGGCGCCCATGCTCGCCGGTTCGCTCGGGTTGAACCAGGACAGCGTGAGCGCCCAGATCCAGGCGCAGATGGCGTCGGCGGGGAGCGCGGGAAGGCCCGACGCCGGCGAAGGGGGGCTGAACATCTCCGAACCGCCGCGCGAGATGCGTCGCATCATGCGCGGTGAGGTGGACCTGCCGCCTCAGCGCGACACGAGCGCGGGACGCAGGGGCCAGGGTGGGACCGCCGCCACTCCGAAGCCACAGGGCGAGTTCCCGATGGGGGCGCGCACGCGCTCCGGGGTGGTCTTCGTCAAGGTCGGCGACGCGACGTTCGAACCGCGAGTGATCCGGCTCGGCCTCGGGAACTTCGACTACACCGAAGTGGTCAGCGGTCTCGAGGAAGGCGACCAGGTGGCCCTGCTGGGCGCCGCCGCCATCCAGGTGGCCCGCGACTCGAGCAATGCGCGCTTCCGCTCCATGACCGGCGGGGGCATGCCCGGCATGCAGAAGCAGCCGTCCACCACCTCCGGCAGCAGCGCCCCGGCGTCCGGCCGCGGCGCCACGCCTCCCGCAAAGCAGTAGGGGACCCACCATGCTGTTCGGCGAAACCTTCCGCGTCGCGTTAGGCGCCCTGCGGGCCAACAAGCTGCGCTCCCTCCTCACGATGCTCGGCATCGTCATCGGCGTGGGCTCGGTCATCGCCATGATCGCCCTCGGCACTGGGGCGCAGTCGGCAGTGAAGGACCGCATCACGGCCCTCGGCACCACGCTGCTCACCGTCAGCCCAGGACAGATGTTCGGCCGAGGTGGCGTCAGCTCGGTCGACGACCGCGCCAAGCTGACCATGAAGGACGCCGTGGCGCTCGAGGAGCGCGGCACGAGCTTTACCGCCGTGCAGCCGGAGATGTCGCGGACGCTGCAGGTGCAGTACCTCAACAAGAACACCAACAGCAGCATCACCGGGACGACCGCCAACTACCTCGTCGTCCGGAAGTACGAGCTGGCCGCGGGCCGCATGTTCTCGTCGGCCGAGGACAACGCCAAGGCGCGAGTCGCCGTGGTCGGACCCGAGGTGCTGAAGAACCTCGGACTCGAGTCGCCGT
Source organism: Gemmatimonadota bacterium (assembly GCA_016704465.1). Lineage (GTDB taxonomy): Bacteria > Gemmatimonadota > Gemmatimonadetes > Gemmatimonadales > Gemmatimonadaceae > SCN-70-22. Next base: position 523,299 of record JADJAD010000004.1, read on the forward strand.
ATGCGATCCTCGATGAACAGATCCGGATTCGTGGCATTCAGTTCACCGTCGTCGGCGTGCTCAAGTCCAAGGGGCAGTCGTCGCCGTGGGCCAATCCCGACGACCAGATCCTCGTCCCGCTCAACACGGCGCGCTTTCGCGTGATCGGCAGCGATCGCATTCGCTCCATCTCGGTGCTGGCCAAGAGCGAGGCGCAGATTCCCGAGACGATGGCCGATATCCAGAAGATCCTTCGCCGCGAGCACAAGCTCCGGCAGGGACGCCCCGACGATTTCACGATCCGCAACCAGTCCGACTTCCTCTCGACCTTCGCCGAGACGACGGTCGTCTTCACCTACCTGCTGGCCGGCATCGCCGCCGTGTCGCTCCTGGTCGGCGGGATCGGGATCATGAACATCATGCTGGTCTCGGTCACGGAGCGCACGCGCGAGATCGGCGTGCGCAAGGCGCTGGGCGCGACGCGCTTTAACATTCTGTTCCAGTTCCTGATCGAGGCGGTGGTGCTCTGCCTGCTTGGGGGCTTGGTCGGGATCCTGCTCGGCGGAGGGGTCGCGACGTGGCTGAGCAACGCGTTTGAGTGGAATACGCAGATCTCGTCGTCCTCCGTCGTGATGGCCTTCGGCTTCTCGGCGCTGGTGGGCGTGGTATTCGGCGTCTGGCCGGCGCGGCGCGCGGCGCGACTGGACCCGATCTCGGCGCTGAGGTATGAGTAGAGGACGGGGGACGGGGGACGGGAGAGGAGTGCAAAACGGCGCCGGGGGCGCCGTTTTGCGTGAGGGGCTCCTCTCGTCTCTGTCTCTCGTCTCTCGTCTCGTCTCTCGTCCCGTCTCCCGTCTCCCGTCTCCCGTCTCCCGTCTCCCGTTCCCGTCTCCCGTCTCCCGTCTCCCGTCTCCCGTCTCCCGTCTCCCGTCTCCCGTCCCCCGTCCCCCATCCCCTCCCGCGCCTTGCGATATATCGGCGCTACGATATATCGTACGATGTATCGCTAACGGAGCGGATCATGTGGCATGACAAGGGGGGCTGCGGGTCGCACGGTGCTGGACGGCGCGGGTGGGGCTTTGGCGACGATTTCTCGGCGATGTTCTGGGGGGGCGGAGGGCGGCGAGGGGGGGGGGCGTTCCGTGGGGGACGGATGTTCGAGCAGGGTGACCTCAAGTACGTCATCCTTCAGCTGCTGGCCGAGAAGCCTCGCCACGGCTACGAGATCATCAAGGAGCTCGAGGATCGGTGCGCCGGGTCGTACGCCCCGAGCGCCGGGACGGTCTATCCGACACTCGCCCTGCTCGAGGACCTGGGCTACGCCTCGGTGGCGCTGGAGGAGGGGGGAAAGAAGGTCTACTCCATCACCGACGAGGGGCGCGCATATCTCGTGCAGAACCAGTCGGCGGTAGACGACATCTTCGAGCGAATCGCCGAGTTTGGCGCCTCGTTCCTGAGCGACGGCATGCGCGAGATCAACCGGGCCATGGGATCGGTCGGAAAGTCCACCTACGCCAACGCTGCCAGCTACTTCCGAGACAAGGAGAAGGTGGCCAGGGTGCGCGAGGTCCTCGAACGATCGGCGAAGGAGATCGACGAAATTCTCGGGCGCACGCCGGTGTAAGCGGCTGACGACCGTCGGGCGTGTGCGGTCGGCGGGTTTGCGCGCTGTGCTGGACGCTGGATCGACCGAGAGTAGATTGCACGATGGGTTGCGGTGACTGCCGCAACCCGTTTTTTCGTCGCCTATTCGAGCGGGCGACGAGAACAGTCGGCCCATGTGTCTTCGGCCTCGTGCCGCGATAGACGCCTACCCAATGAACGCAGACTCCGCCCCCGGACAACCTACGGAGGGCGACAGTAGGTCCGGTTCCGCTGTCCCTCCTGCTGTGACGTCATCCACCGGCGCCATGACCGCCGAGTCGCCGGTGCCGATGCAGCGGCATCACGTCGACTCCAATCCAACCGGCCGACGTCTGGCCCTGTTGACGCTGACGGCGCTCGGCGTCGTGTACGGCGACATCGGCACGTCGCCCCTCTACGCGATCAAGGAGTGCTTCAAGCCGGAGTACGGGCTGACGCCGAGCACGCAGAACGTCTTCGGCGTACTGTCGATGATCGTCTGGTCGCTGATCCTCGTGGTGAGCGTGAAGTACGTCGGCTACATCCTGCGCGCGGACAATCGCGGCGAGGGCGGCGTACTGGCCCTGCTCGCCCTGATCCTGCAGCAGCCCGACAGCGCCCGGGTCAAGGTGGGTCGCACCACGCTGATCATGCTCGGGCTGTTCGGCGGCGCGTTCCTGTATGGCGATGGCATCATCACGCCCGCCATCTCGGTGCTCGGCGCCGTCGAGGGGCTGGAGATCATCGCACCGCAGCTGTCGTCGTACGTGGTCGGGATCGCCTTCGTCATCATCGCGCTCCTCTTTTCGTTCCAGCACCACGGGACGGCCCGAGTGGGCGGGATGTTCGGGTGGATCATGCTGGCCTGGTTCAGCAGCATCGCCCTGCTCGGCGTGCGCGGCATCATCGAGCATCCGGCAATCCTTGCGGCTGTGAATCCATGGTATGCCGTGTCGTTCTTTATCGAGCACCCGATGCGCTCGTTCGTCGTGCTCGGTGCCGTGGTGCTGGTGGTCACCGGAGGCGAGGCGCTGTACGCCGACATGGGGCATTTCGGCAAGCGCCCGATCCGACTGGCATGGTTTGCCCTCGTGCTCCCTGCCCTGTTGCTCAACTATTTCGGCCAGGGTGCCTTGCTGCTCGGCAATCCGGCCGCCGTCGAGAACCCGTTCTACCTGCTCGCGCCCGAGTGGTTTCTGATCCCACTCCTCGTGATCGCCACCTTGGCGGCGATCGTTGCGTCGCAGGCGCTGATCTCCGGCGCGTTCTCGTTGACGCAGCAGGCCGTGCAGCTGGGCTACACGCCACGGGTGACGATCGTGCACACGTCCAAGGACACGGCCGGGCAGATCTACATTCCCGAGATCAACACCGCCCTGGCGATCGGGACCCTCCTGCTGGTCGTGACGTTCCGCTCCTCGACCGCGTTAGGCGCGGCGTACGGCGTGGCGGTGACGGGGACGATGGCGATCACCAACATCCTGTTCTACGCCATCGCCCGCGGGCAATGGCAGTGGTCGGGGCTCAAGGCGGGCTCGTTCCTCGCCTTCTTCATGGTCATCGACATCGCCTTCTTCTCCTCCAACCTGCTGAAGGTCCCGCACGGCGGGTGGGTGCCGCTGGCGATTGCCCTCGTGGTCTTCATCCTGATGACCACGTGGAAGCGCGGCCGCATCCTGCTGCGCACCAAGCTCCTCGATCGCTCGCTCCCGATCGACACCTTCGTGGAGAGCCTCGGGCACGGTGGACCGGTGCGCGTCCCGGGCACGGCGATCTTCATGACGTCCGAATCCGAAGGGACCCCGGTGGTCCTCCTGCACCACCTCAAGCACAACAAGGTGCTGCACGAGAAGGTGATCCTCCTGTCGATCATCTCGCGACAGGTCCCCGAGGTGCCGAGCAGCGAGCGCATCACGCTGGAGCCGCTCGACCACGGGATCTATCGCGTGCGGGCCGAGTACGGCTTCATGGAGACGCCGAACGTCGAGGACATTCGCGCGAGACTGGGCGAGGCCGGGATCAAGACGCGCCGCATGGACACGACGTACTACCTCGGGCGCGAGGAGCTGATCTGCGCCAGCGGGGTCGGCATGGCGCGATGGCGCAAGAAGCTCTTCTCGGTCATGGCACGCAACGCACGATCGGCGACGCAGTACTTCGGCATTCCCGCCAACCGCGTCGTGGAGCTGGGCACGCAGATCGAGTTCTAGGCGGCGGGTACGCGCGGCGGGCCGCAGCGCGCACCCCATGCGTGTCGTGCGCTAGCGCTCCACGAAGTAGAAGTAGTCGTAATCGACCGACGCCGTGGCCTCCTTGACGAAGACGGAGATGACCAGGTGGCCGGCGCCGTCGGGGAGGGTGATGATGCCCACGTCATCCGTGACGCCGATGCCTAACGATCCGGTCTTGTGCATCACCGGCGTGCGCGGCGGCAACAATCCCTTGATGCGGGCGGCGCCGGTCTGGCATCGCAGCATGATGTCGAGCAGGAGCGCGCTGTGCGCCTCGGACAGCGCCTCGCGCCGCCAGATCTTCTGCAGCAGCCGCGACATCCCCTCCGGTGTCGCCGTGTCGCGAGGATCGCGGTAGAAGGCGGTGCGCGCCGACTCCCGCTCGGCGTCGGTCACGGCTCGCGACTTCTCGGCGAATGCCTTCAGCGACCACTGCGCCTCGGGCCCCAGGTCACGCACCCCGATCGCGTCGGCGATCAACTCGATGGTCGGGCGATCCACGGAGATCCCCTGTACGCCGAGGGTCGCGAGTCGGGCATTGACCGCCGTTCCGCCCCCGGACGCCTTCAGGACGAGATCGGTCGCCTAGTTGTCGCTGATCAGGAGCATCAGCTCCATCAGGTTCCGATACGACAACGAGACACCGGGATCGTCGAACAGCGACGTCAGCGTCCCGCTCCCCGGATGCAAGTCACTTGGCGCGAGCGTGACCATGCTGTCGAGCGACGCCTGCCCCTTCTCGACCTTGCTGAGGAACTGCACCGCGACGGGCACCTTGAACGTGGACGCCATGGGAAAGCGCACGTCGCGATTGACGAACAACTCGCGGCCACTCTCCAGGTGGATCAGCCCGACGCCGACCGTTCCCCCGGACAGCGCCGACAGGCGCCCGATTTCGCGCTCGAGGCGGTCAAGGCCAGTGCGACTGGGCTGCGCGGCGAGCGTGGTGGTGGTCACCGCCAGCAGGAAGGCGGCGAGCGGGAAGGCGAGGCGCGTCGGTCGTGCCGTGCGGTAGACGGGCATGTCAGGTGTGGATGAGGGGGGGGCGTAGACTCCACCCTGCCCTACGCAGGCCGCACCCACGATGCTGTCCGCTCGCGGCGCGGGGCGCCGCGCGCCATCGCGTTGCGCTGGTGTCCGATACCGATGCCGCAGGGCGATCGACTCGAGGGTCAATGGCCCCGCGGCGGGACATGGGACGCGACGTGTGCCTACAAACGGACGATGCGACGGCGCTCCACGCGCAGGGGAGACGTGGACTTCGTGCCGATCGGCGCGAGCTCGTCGCCATCGAACAAGAACCAGCGCGGCGCATCTGGTGCGCCCGGAGCGGTCGGCGGCAGCGGCGGGTCCGGAGGCATGGTCAGGCGCTCGATCGCCCCGGAGTAGTGTGGCGGGGCCGGGGGAACAGGGGGGACCGGGGGGACCGGGGGGACGACGAGTGGCGCGAAGTCGAACATGGACATCACGCCGCCGTCGCCGAAGATGAAGGCGCCACGCCCCCCCGTGAGTTCACGAGCAGCCACGGTCTTGAGCGCCACCGTGCGCCCCTGGCCGGCACGGATCACGCGCAGCGACACCTCCTCGCCGGCGGTGACCTGCTCCAGCTCGCGGCCGAGCCGTCGCACGCGCGCCGACGACACCGCCCAGTCCTCGACATCCTCGCTCGGCACGCGAAGGTCGACGCCGTTGATCGACGCGATGCGGTCACCCTCCTGCACGCCGGCTTTGTCGGCCGGTCCGCCCGGCGAGACGCCGGTGATGAAGACACCGAGTGTGTCCCGCGCGCTCCCCGTGCTGGAGAGGGCGATGCCGAGGGAGGCGCGATCACCGTCGGCACGCGCACTGCGCATCCGGATGGTGGCCGGGCGCACGTCGGACAGTGCGGCGGTCGTGACGGTCAATGTCTGGGGCCGACCATCGCGCACCAGGCGGAGTTGCACCTGATCGCCGCTGGAGTGGCGCGCCAGCTCGCGGGTGAGTCGTCGCATGGCGACGCCCTGCATGTCGGTATCGGCGGCGTCGGCCGAGTCGAGTCGCAGGCTGATCGCGTCGATCGCGAGCAGGCGATCGCCGGCCTTGACCCCGGCCTTGTCGGCGGGGCCGCCGGCCGAGACCTCGCCGACGAGGATGCCGAGCGTGTCGCTCACGCCGCGTGATTCCACGGTGATGCCCAACCTCGGACGGTCGGGATCATCGCCGATTCGGGAGATGAGGGTTCGGGCGAGGCGTCGCACCTCGTCGCGCTCCGGCGCCGGACGCGTGGTGCGAACTTGTGCGGGGAGCGTGCTGGCGGCTCCAACGAGTGCCAGCAGGGTGGCGGATAGCAGTCGAGTCGTCATGAGCATCAGGGTTGTGTTCACCTGGTCAGTCACCTCACCGGCGCCCCGGGGTTTACCGCGTCACCGCGGCCATGTGCCACGGGGGGCCCCCGCCTCCCGGACCGCGTCCGGCGCACGAGACTCCCCGCCCGTCGCTGCGCACCTGCGAGCGCACATCGCCGCGTGCGCACCGCCGCGTGCGCACCGCCGCGTGCGTACCGCCGCGTGCGTACCGCCGCGTGCGTACCGCCGCGTGCGTACCGCCGCGTGCGCGACGGTCGGCGGGCGTCTGCCTAGTGAGGGGAAGCCTTTCGTGGCCTACCGCCGTCCGGCCATGCGGACCCCGACGAACGGCGCGGCGACGAAGGCCAGCACGGCGAGCAGCACGAACCAGGTGGGGTGCGGAATGGCGCGGAAGTTCATGAGGCCTCCCACCAGGAAGAAGGCGGCGACGACTCCCGCATGGCGCAGCGGAAACGCGGGCGCCATGCGGGCCGTGAGCGCCGAGCCTAACGACGGCCCGGCCAGGTAGGCCACCAGGAGGGGGAGGAAGTGCACGGCGGGCATCGTCGATATCGCCTGTCGCACCGCCTCGGGGTTTGCGACGTCCAGCCCGGCCGGGGGCGGGACGAGCGCATGCCCCAGCGCCTCGACACCGAAGACCGCGATGCCGCCCACGAAGACGCCGGCGGCAACGGCGATGACGGAGCGAAGTGCGGCCGGGGTGCTTGAGGACATGGCGACGGGGTTGGGGGCAGGGGTGTGCGGAGGATGCCGCGCGTGAACCGGCACGTCAAGCGCGAGGGACCGCGCCGGCGGGCGGACGCTCAGCGCGTCGTGGCGCACGTCGTGGCGCGCCTCCTGCGGCCACCAACGGCTGGTGCATCGGCTGGTGCATCGGCGTGCTACGGCAGCTCGCCCTGCAGGAGCCTAACGACTACCGCTGGATCGATGTTGCCGCCCGACACGACGGCCACGACGGGTCCGTCCCCGATCCCGGCGTCGCCGAGCGTGAGCGCGGCCGCCACCGCGGCGGCCCCGGCCCCCTCGGCGAGCACCCGGCCACGGTGCAGCACGAGGCGCCACGCCTCGGCCACCTGCGCCAGCGAGACGACGCGCGACCCATCGAGCAGCGTGGAGGCGAGCGGCCACATCTCGGCGAGCACGGTGCGCCCGCCAATGCCGTCGACGAAGCTGGGTGCGTACGGCGTCGGCACCGGACCGCCAGCCGCAAGCGCCGGGGCGAGTGGCGCCGCCGTGGACACCTCGGCGGCGAACACCTTCACGTGCGGCGCCAGTTGTCGGACTGCCGAGGCGATGCCGCAACTCAAGCCGCCGCCGCCGTAGGGAACCACGATCGCCGCGACATCGGGGACGTCCTCGAGGATCTCCAGTGCCACCGTCGCGTTGCCCGCCATCACGTCGGCATCGGACACGGGGTGGATGAATCGACCGCCCATCGTCTCGTCGCCGCGGTCCACCAATACCTGCCACCACGCGTCGAACGGGCGCCGCACGATGCGCCCACCGAGTCGTTCGACCGCGTCGGTCTTCGCGCGCGGGGCGTGCTCCGGGACCACGACCGTACAGGCGACCTGCATCTCCCGCGCACACCAGGCCACGCCCTGCGCCATGTTCCCGGCGCTGGCGGTCCACACACCGTCGGCGAGCGCCGTGGGAGACATGGCCCGCATCGCGTTCCCTGCTCCGCGCAGCTTGAACGACCCGATCGGCTGCAGGTTCTCCAGCTTGAGCCGAATGTCCGGCGTGGCGCGGTCGTGCGACAGCGCGACGACGGGGGTACGCACGATCGTGCCGTGCAGGCGCGTGCGTGCCGCCAGGATGGCGTCGATGGGGATGATCGCGGGGAGGGGGGAATGGTCCATCACGTCGCCGGACGCAACCCACCCAGCTCGAGCCAGGTACCAGCGCCGGTCGCCAACGCCTGCTGATAGATGAAGCGGGCGCTCGCAACGTCCTCGACGGCCAGCCCTAACGACTTGAAGATCGTGCGCTCCCGGTCGTCCGACCGTCCGGCGACCGAACAGAGCACCAGCTCGCCCAGTTCACCAACGATGTGCGAGTTGTCGATGGCTTCTTCGGCGCGCGGGATGAGGAAGTCCCCCGCCTCGTGCATCGCCGACTCCCGGCGGTCCACGTAGAGGCGCGCCTGCACCACGGCCTCGGTGTCCAGCTCGCGCGCCGACGCGATCGAGGCGCCCACCGCGTTGATGTGGGCGCCGGGGGCGACCCATCGACCGTGCAGGACGGGATCGCGCGACGCGGTCACGGTGCAGATGACCTGCGCATCTCGCACCGCCTCCTCGGCGCTGTCGCAGGGGACGATGTCGATGCCGAAGCGGGTGCGTCCCCATGCCGCCAGCTGGTCGCGTCGTGCCTCGCCGCGGCTCCAGATGCGTAGCTCGCGGATGGGGCGCACGGCCATCATTGCCTCGAGGTGCGTCATGGCCTGCACGCCGGCGCCGAGGATGGCGAGCCGCGAGGCGTTCGGCACGGCCAGCAGCCGAGTGGCGAGACCGGACACAGCGGCGGTGCGAATGGCTGTGACTGAGCTGGCGTCGATGATCGCCAGCAGCCGGCCGTGGGTGTCGTCGAAGTAGAGGATGACTCCCATGTGCGACTCGTACGGCGTGGCGTCATTCCCGGGAAAGACGGCGATCACCTTCGCGCCGATCGCGCTGCCGAGGATGGCGGGCATGACGGCAAAGGCATCACGACCCGAGTGCAGGCGCAAGACCTGCCGCAGCGGGAGCAAGGCGTCACCACGAGCGGTCGCGGCCAGCGCGTCGGCCATGACGTCGATGCAGGCCGGCATGGGGAGCAGCTGCTCGACGTCGGCGTGCGGGACGATGAGGGTGCGGGCATCGGTCATGCGCGCATAGTGTCGCGGCTGCGGCCACGGCGTAAGGGCAGGTCGCAACTACACGCGCTGGCTCACGCGCTGGCTCACGCGTTGGCACACGCGTTGGCTCACGCGCTTGCACACGCAAGCCAACGGGTGCATACTCGAGGCCGCCGTTCCCCAAGTTCCCGCACTCCGGGGCCGTGCCCCTCCCCCCTCAGGAGAACGCCGCATGCGATTCCCCCTCGCGCTCCTTGCCTCGCTGAGTACCCTTGCCGCCTGCGGCGGCCAGGCCGAGTCCGACCCCGCCGCCGGCGAGAGCGCCAGCGCGGCCGCGGCACCACCCGTGGTCACCATCATCGCGCGCGACTTCGCGTACGAGGCCCCGGATACGATCGCCGGCGGGCTCGTGACGCTGCGCCTGGTCAACGAAGGACCGGACCTGCATCACGTCCAGCTGGTGCGCTTCGACGACGGCAAGACGTACGCCGACTTCGGGACAGCGATGCAGTCGATGCAGCCGGGCGCGCCCCCCCCGGCATGGATTCACGACGTCGCCGGCCCCAATTCTCCCGTGCCGGGTGGCCAGCAGGAGCTGACGCAGGAGTTGCTGCCCGGGAACTACGCCATCGTCTGTTTCATCGACACGCCGGACCATGTTCCGCATGTGGCGAAGGGGATGGTGCGCCCGCTCACGGTAGTCGCGGCCAGCGGCCCCGTGCCTGCGGCGCCGGCCACGGACGTCACGATCACGATGTCGGACTACGACTGGACGATCACGCCGGCGCTCACGAGCGGCAAGCATGTGATCAAGCTCTTGAACACTGCGGCGCAGTCGCATGAGATGTTCATTGCGCGCCTCGACTCCGGCAAGACGGCGGCCGACCTGATGCAGTGGGCCGAGACGTACAAGGGCCCGCCTCCCGGCACGCCGATCGGCGGCATCTCCGGGATGCCGCAGGGGGCGACCGCCTACCTTCCGGTGGACCTCAGCCCCGGGGAATACGTGCTGCTCTGCTTCCTCCCGGATGCAGGCGACGGGAAGCCACACGTCGCCCACGGGATGGTGAAGACCGTCACGATCAGCTGACCGCGCCGCCAGCGGCCAGCTGGCGACCGCGCGACCGATGTCGCACGAAGACACGAGGGGTCCCGGCGCACGCCGGGACCCCTCGTGCATGCACCCTCGGTGCTCTCAGACCACGAGGTTCAGCAACCGCCCCGGGACGAAGATGACCTTCCGGGTCGGCCCCGTGAGGTGCTTGGCGATGCCCGGTTCGGCCAGGGCGAGCGCGAGCGCTTCCTCCTGCGGGATCTCGCGTGCCACGGTGAGCGTGCCGCGCAGCTTGCCATTCACTTGCACCGCCAGCTGCACCGACTCGTCGCGCGCCAGCTCGGCGTCGAACGCGGGCCACCCGCTGTCGAAGACGCTGGCCTCGTGCCCGAACCGCTCCCACAGTTCCTCGGCGATGTGCGGCGCGAACGCCGCCACCAGCTGCACGACGGGCTCCACCTCGGACCGATGCGGAGTGCGTTCCCCCTTGCGGAGCACATTCATGTATTCCATCATCGCTGCAATCGCCGTGTTGTACGACAGGCGCGGGATGTCGTGCGAGACCTTCGCGATGGTCTGGTGCAGCTTGCGCAGCACGGCGGGGTCGGGCTCCCCATCGGTGGACGCCAGTTCGGCCGCCAGCCACAACCGCTCCAGGAAGCGCCGCACACCGCTGATGCCGGCGTCGCGGAAGTCGCCGCCCTCCTCGTACGGCCCGAGGAACATGAGGTACGTGCGGAACGCATCGGCCCCCCACTGGTCGATGAAGGCATCGGGATTCACCACGTTGCCCTTGCTCTTCGACATCTTCGCCCCCTCGCGAATGATGAGCCCGTGCGCGCGGAATCGCGTGAACGGCTCCTCGAAGGCGAGGTGCCCCATGTCGTGCAGCACCATCGTGATGAAGCGCGAGTACAGCAGGTGCAACACCGCGTGCTCGTTTCCCCCGATATATGAGTTGACCGGGAGCCACTTCTTCGTGATGGAGGAATCGAACGGCACGCGGTCGTCGCCGACGCTCGGGTAGCGCAGGAAGTACCAGGCGCTGTCGAGGAAGGTGTCCGACACGTCGGTCTCGCGGCGTCCCGCACCGCCGCACGCTGGGCAGGCGACGTGAAACCACTCGGCATGACGCGCCAGCGGCGACACGCCCGAGTCGTCCGGGCGGAAATCGGGGATGTCGGGGAGCACGACCGGGAGGTCGCGTTCCGGCACCGGCTGCGGACCGCACGCGTCGCAGTAGATGACCGGAATCGGCGGCCCCCAGTAGCGCTGTCGCGAGATGCACCAGTCGTGCAACCGGTAGTTGGTCACCGCCGTGGCGGCTCCCTGACCGGCGAGCCACGTGGTCACCGCCTGCTTCGCCTCGGCGACCGCCAGTCCGTCGAACTGCCGCGAATTGACCAGGTGACCGCCCGCGTCCTCCGTGAAGGCCGCCGCAAGCAAGGTGTCCACCCCCTCGTCCGGGGCGGCGACCACGCGCACGATGGGGAGCCCGAAGACCGTGGCGAAGTCGAAATCGCGCTCGTCGTGGCCCGGGACCGCCATGATCGCCCCCGTGCCGTATTCCATCAGGACGTAGTCGGCGATCCAGATGGGGATCTCGTCGCCGGTGGCCGGGTTGATCGCGCGCGCGCCGGTGAGCACGCCGGATTTCTCCCGCGTTGACTTGCGCGAGACCAGGTCCTGCTTGGTCGCCCGGTCGCGATAGGCCGACACATCGGCGCGCTGCGCGTCGGTCGTGAGCGCGTCGACGAGCGGATGCTCCGGGGCGAGCACGAGGTAGGTCGCCCCGAAGATCGTGTCCGGCCGCGTGGTGAAGACGGTGATCTCCTCTCCCGAGGTCACGCGAAACACGACCCGCGCCCCCTCGCTGCGTCCGATCCAGTTGCGCTGCGCCGTGCGGGTGGTGTCGGACCAGTCGAGGGTGTCCAGGTTGTCCAGCAGGCGCCCGGCGTAGTCACTGATGCGGAAGAACCACTGCTCGAGCAGGCGCTGTTCGACCAGGGTCCCGCAGCGCTCACACGCGCCGGCAATGACCTGCTCGTTGGCCAGCACCGTCTTGCAGCTGGGGCACCAGTTCACCGCCGCCTTCTTCTTGTACGCGAGCCCGCGCTGGTACAGCTGCAGGAAGACCCACTGGGTCCACTTGTAGTAGTCGGGCGCGGTGGTGTCGAGCGACTTGCTCCAGTCGACCATCAAGCCCGCGCGCTCGAGCTGCCGGCGGAAGTTGGCGATGTTCTTCGGGATGAGGCGCATCGGGTGCTCCCCGACCTTCAGGGCATAGTTCTCGGAATGGATGCCGAAGGCGTCGTAGCCCAGGGGCTCGAACACCGTGTGTCCCTGCTGCCGTTGGAATCGTCCATAGATGTCGTTCCCTGTGAAGGCAAAGAGGTTGCCCACATGCAGCCCTTCGGCCGACGGATAGGGGAACATCATCAGGGCGTAGAACGGACGCTCGCCTCCGGCGATGTCGACCTTGTTGGTACCGCGTGTTTGCCAACGCTCCCGCCACTTGGATTCGATGGCAGCGGGATCGTAGCCGTCGGAGTCGCCGGCGGGGGCTGGGATGTACGAGGATGTCATGGTAAGCCGTTGGCACATGGTGCGTTACACACCACGTTGGCCGAGCGCAATGGAGATGGAGTGAAGGAATCTAGCGGCACTCAGCAGGGGGACAAAGGCGCGACCCCGCGCGCGCGGATCGACGTCGCCAGCGCGGCCTTTACGGCCGGACTCGCTGGCGCGGTGGTGCTCGTCACCTCGGCGTGGCTGCTGCGACGCGAGCTCGCCGGCGCCGGAACGCTGACGCTGCTCGCCGTGGCGGGTGCAGTGCTCGGCGGGGCCGTGCTGCTCTGTGCCGTCGCCGTGGCGTCCCTCGCCTCGCCGGGGCGCGGCGAGGGACGGCACGGCATGATCGACGCGCTCGACGCGGCGGCCCGCGGGGACTTCACCCGTGCGATTCCTCGAGACCTCCCAGCTCCCCTGGCCCCGATTGCGCACGCCCTGCGACAGGCCATGGAGTCGGTGCGCGCGCTGCTGCTCGCGCTGCGCGATCAACTGCGCGAGGTCACGGCGCGGGCCGCGGACCTCGGGACACAGGCGGCAACCCTGCCCGGCACGGCCCAGCGCACTGCGGAGCAGCTGTCGCTGGCGAGCCATCGCCTCTCGGCGCTGGGAGAGGGCGCGCGTGCCGCGCACGTCGATGCCGCGCAGGCCCGCGACGCCGTGCACGCGCTCATGCGCGCGCAGCGAGAGGCGAGCGAGCGCGGCGGTCGCATGGTCAGCGCCGTGCGCGCCTCGGCGAGCGACCTGGCCGACGGCGCCGCGCGGGCGCAGGGGGTCGCGGCGGCCCTGCAGGTGACGTTCGGCGCCCTGGCGTCGCTGTCGCGATCGGCCGATGAGATTCGCGAGTTCGCCGCCCTGGTGCGCAAGATGGCGCGCCAGTCGAAGCTGTTGGCGCTCAACGCCGCCATGGAGGCCGCGCGCGCCGGTGAACAGGGGAGCGGCTTCGCCGTGGTGGCGGGCGAGGTCCGCCGTCTGGCCAAGAGCTCGACCGAAGCCGCCGATCGCACGGAGGCCCTGGTCGCCGACGTGATGTCGCGCGCCGAACGATCGCGACTCGGCACGCTGGAGGGCATCACCGTGTTGGAGACGACTCATGGTCGGCTCGCGCGCGTGATCGCCGCGCTGCGCGAGACCGAACGGGAATGGCAGGTCACCGCGTCGGCGAGTGCAGTGGCGGCGGTATCCGGAAGCGTGCCGGGGAGCATCGAGGTCGAGTACGACAACGCCTCTGCCGCAGTGCCGCTGGCCGAGGGGCTCGCCGAGCAGCTGGCCGTGCTCGTGAAGGAGACCGAGGCAACGGGGGGCCTGGTGCGCGAGACGCACCTGTCGGCCGGGGCGCACCTCGCCCGGACGCAGGACGTCGCGGCGCTGGCGGCGACCCTGGCGCGGACGTCGCAGAAGGCGGCGACGGCGCTGGATTCATCACGCCTGGACGCGCCCGACGTGGGGTCACCTCGCGCGGGAGCGCTCGACGAGGCGGCGGCGGCTGGTGACGACGCCGGTACGGGGCGGGCGATGGCAACGGATCGGCTCCTCACCGCCTGATCGTCGGCAACAAGGCAGGTGGCAGAGTGCCCGGGTCATGACGGGAGGGCGATCGTACCGGATGCCCCGCTTCAATCAGCGCTCTGCAGGGGCGGCCACAGGGCGCTGCGAGCCGGGGTAGAGGAAGGCGCACGGCTCGACCCGTGCCCCCTTCTCGTCGCACACCGCGAAGTCGCTCCCCTCGTACGCCGACGCGCCGGCGTATCGCCCGTCCTTGGTCATCGCGTAGAAGTTGAGGTCGAAGTACGGACGGCCCTTCGGGTCCAGCAGGCGCGATTCGGTCATGGCGATCACCCGTTCGATCACCGTGAGCAGCGCCTGCTCGGGCGACATGCCGTTCCGCATGAACTCCACGGCGAGAAAGGCACCGCACACCTTGATGTTGGCCTCGCCGCGCCCGGTGGAGCCGGCGGCACCCACGGTGTTGTCACAGTACTGCCCCGCCCCAATGATCGGCGAGTCGCCCACGCGCCCGGGGACCTTCCACGCCATCCCGCTGGTGGTGGTGCAGGACGACACGTCGCCGGCCGCATTGACGGCGTTCATGTTGATCGTCCCGGTGGTGAACTTGATGCGCACGTCGTCGTCGTGGTCGAGCCATGCGTCGCGGCGGTTGAGCCGCGCCTTCCAGCGCAGCCAGTCCTGGCGCGTTTTTTCCGTCAGGAGGTCCTGGGTCTTGAACCCCATGTTGATCGCGAAGCGCCGCGCGTCGGCGCCGACGAGCATGATGTGGTCGGTGTAGTCCATCACCGCCTTGGCCACGAGCGATGGCGTGGCGATGTCCTCGAGGCACCCCACGGCGCCGGCGCGCCTGGTGGGCCCGTGCATCACCGACGCATCCAGCTGCACCACGCCTTCTTCGTTAGGCAGGCCGCCCAGCCCGACGGACTGGTCGTCGGGATCGAGCTCCACGAGGTTGACCCCGGCGATGATCGCGTCGAGGGTGTCGGCCCCCGCGACGATCTGGTCGTAGGCCAGCTTCACGCCGCGCAGTCCGTTGGTCGACGCGATCACCAGGGGGCGGGAGGCGGGGCGTGCGGACCGGAGACCCGCGGCCGGCGACGGGAGGGCGACGGCCGGCGAGGCCCCCGCGGCGATGGCGGCAGCCGTGGAGGCGCCGGTGGCGATGAAGTCGCGACGTGAGACGGACATGCGGCATGGTCCCGGGTGAGAGCGGCCGAATCTTATCCAGCGACCGGGAATGCGGCTACCGACGCGCAGGCAGTCGCCCATGGGCAATGTCCCCCCACGGCGCCCGCTGGGTCGCGCCCTAGAACTCCAGCTGCGCCAGGAAGTCGAAGTCCCGCTTCGCGCTGGCCATCGCGTCGCGCGCCCCTTCCTGCTCAACGAAACAGCGCTTCCTCTCGAGGTCGGGTATCGCGGCCAGGATGCCGCGCAGGTCGACGGTCCCCTGCCCCAGGTCGGTGTCACGCGAGCGATCGGCGACCACGTCCTTGAGATGAAAGCTCCAGCATCGCGGGCCATGACGGGCGAGGAAGGCGAGGGGATCGCCGCCACCCATGGTCATGTTCCCTACATCGAGTTGCAGGCGCACGGCCGACGGGTCGGTGCGCTCGACGAAGACCTCGAAGGGCACCCGCCCTTCGAGCGGTCGCTGGTGCTCGGGCTCGTTATGCATCGCCAGCCAGATGCCGGCGCGTCGCGCCACCTCGCCGGCACGGTTGAAGCGATCGCCCCACTGCTTCCAGTCGTCGAGCGAGCGCACGGTGTCGGCGGCGAAGCCGGGGACCACGAGCATCTCGTGACCGATGAGGCGTGCCATGTCGAGCGACTGTTCCCAGCCCTCGAGCACCGTCGCCGACGCGATGTGCGCCGAGGTCGCGCGCAGTCCCGTGTTGGCCAGCGCATCGCGCACCTGCGTCGCCGAGCGCCCGAAGTTGCCGAAGCTCCAGAGCAGCTCCACGTTGTCGTAGCCCATCGCGCGGACCGCCGCCATGGTGCGCTCCGGGTCGCGACGCATGGCGTCGCGCACGGAGTAGAGTTCCAGCCCGATGCTGGTGAGGCGGCGACGTCCAGACATGAGGGGAAGGGCCGCGGACGCCTCGCGCGCCGACCACGCGGCGGCGTGCGCTCCGAGGGCCGCGATCCCGCAGTGCCCGAAAAAGGTGCGACGATCCATCCGTCCTCCACTCTGCCGTGTGAGGCCTGGCGCCTGGTGGGGGCCGCCCTGGTCGTCGCCGGCCCCGATCCTGTCGCCGCCCAATCCCGCCCCATGTCGCTTGACGACGTCATGGCGCTGCGGTCCGTGGGGGGCGTGGACATGTCGCCCGACGGTTCCCGCGTCGTGTACACCGTGGGCGGCTGGGAGCACCCGGCCGCGCGCGACACGAGCAAGGGTGACCGACACGACATGCGCTCGCATATCTGGATGGTCTCGCGCGGCGGCGGGGACCAGCGCCAGCTCACCTTCGGGGAGCGCGGCGAAAGCGCGCCCCAGTGGTCGCCCGCGGGCTCACACATCGCCTTCATCGCCGCGCGAGGGACCCCGGTCGGTGACGATGCCCCGCGTCCGCAGCTCTGGCTCCTCCCGTCGGCGGGTGGCGAGGCATGGCAGCTCACGACGGTGCGCGACGGCGCGAACAGCTACGTCTGGTCGCCCGACGGCAGCCAGATTGCCTTTCTCAGCACCGACTCGCTCTCGCGCGACGCCGAGGCGCGGATCAAGCGGCGTGACGATCCCAAGCCGTTCGAGGGCGACCTGCGCCGCGCGCACCTGTGGGTGGTCAACGTGGCGACGAAGCAGGCGACCAAGCTGACGAGCGGCGACTTCACGGTCCGCGGGGCCCCCACGTGGTCTCCCGACGGCACTCGGCTCGCCATCCTCACCTCGCCAACCCCGCTCATTCGCGACGAGCGTCGTGACGCATGGATCGTGACGGTGGCCAGCCGAGAGAAGGTCCGCATATCCCCGCCGCCGTCCATGCTCGCCCAGGGCACGCCGGTCTGGTCGCCGGACGGGAAGATGCTGGCCTTCGGCGCCCTCACCGAGACATGGAAGGCGAACGGCGACAGCATCGCCCCCCGGTCGCTCAAGAACACCAACCTGGTGCTGTACGACATCGCCGCGCGCAGTGCGCGCGACGCATCGGGCGCGCAGTTCGACAATTCGGTCGGGCAGCTGCACTGGTCGGCCGACGGACGTCAGGTGCTGTTCACGGCGCAGGTGCGCGCGTACGGCAACGTCTACGCGCTCGACGTCGCCTCGGGGCGTGTCACCGAGCTGACGCGCGACCTGATGATCCGCGCACCCTCGTACGCATCGGACGGTCGCACGGTCGCCTTCGCCATGGACTCGCCCGACTCGCCGGCCGAGGTGTACATCGCCGACGGGAGCTTCGCCTCGCCGACGCGCCTCACCACGACCAATCCGCAGCTGGCCGGGGTCTCGTTAGGCCAGACCGAAGTCATCACCTGGAAGAGCAGCGACGGCTGGAGCGTGGAGGGGATCCTGCTCAAGCCGGTCGGCTACACCCCGGGGCAGCGTGTCCCGCTCCTGGTCGACGTGCACGGCGGCCCCACCGGCGCCCACACCAACGGCTTCAAGGCCAACTGGGGGAGCGCCGGCCACTACTGGGCCGGGCGCGGCTGGGCCGT
Organism: Gemmatimonadota bacterium; assembly: GCA_016704465.1. Taxonomy (GTDB): domain Bacteria; phylum Gemmatimonadota; class Gemmatimonadetes; order Gemmatimonadales; family Gemmatimonadaceae; genus SCN-70-22. Next base: position 541,098 of record JADJAD010000004.1, read on the forward strand.
GCTGTATCCCAATCCGCGCGGGAGCACCGGGTACGGCGAGAAGTTCATGCGCGGCAACCTCAAGGACTGGGGGGGCGGCGACTACCGCGACATCATGACCGGCGTCGACGAGCTCGTGAAACGCGGCATCGCCGACTCGGACCGCCTCGCCATCACCGGGTGGAGCTACGGCGGCTACATGACCGGCTGGGTCGTCTCGCAGACCGGACGGTTCAAGGCCGCCATGATGGGGGCCGGGCTCGTCAACATGGTCAGCATGTACGGCACCACCGACATTCCCGGATACATCGGCACCTTCTACGACGGCATGCCGCAGCTCGACGGGACGATGTCCAACAAGTCGCTCGAGTTCTACCGCTCCCGCTCCGCCATCTCGTATTCCGACAAGGTCACCACCCCGCTGCTGATGCTGCACGGCGGCAACGACGAGCGCGTGCCCATCGGCCAGCCCATGGAGTATTTCCGCAACCTGCGCGATCGTGGCAAGACGGCCGAACTCGTGTTCTATCCGCGCGAGGGACACGGCTTGAGCGAGTACTACCACCAGATCGACAAGATGCAGCGCGAGTACGAGTGGATCGCCCGGCACACCCTCCCGGCGAAGGTGCTCCAGTAGCGGCCATCGCATCGCTCACCGCCGGCATGCGGCCCACCAGGCGGCCAGCGCCACCAGGCGGCCAGCGCCACCAGGCGGCCAGCGCCACCAAGCGGCCAGCGCCGCCTGCCGGCGCGCCGGCGACAAGTCGGGCGATCGCGTGATGTCTCGTTGGCGGCGCCCCGCGCAAAGGTGGGGCGCCGCCATTACCATTCCCCCTCACCGTCTCGCCGAGAGGGACCATGTCCGCTGTTCACTACCTCTGCACCCAGTGCGGTGCGCAGACCAGCGCCCCGCTCAAGGTTCCGCCCGGCAGTGCGTGGGTGGCGCTGGCGCTGGCGGTGCCGTTCATCGTTCCCGGCGTCATCTATACGGTGTGGCGATTCAGCATGCGGCGCTCCGTCTGCCCGACGTGCGGTCACGCCCAGCTCATCCCAGCCAACGCCCCGCTCGCCCGCACGTGGCGCGCCTCCGGGTGGGTCGCGGGGCGTCCCGCGGAGCCGTCGGCGTCCATCGCCCCGACGACCTCGCCCGACATTCGCATCGACCGCATCGAACAGGCGATCGACGCCATCGCCGGCGAAGTTGACCGGATCGCCAACCAGCAGCGCGTCGCTCCGGGGGCCCGTGCCGACCGGGAGCCTGCCGCGCGGCTCCGCGAACGCAGTTCGGTCACGCCGACCTGACGCCAGGACCTCGAACGTGCCGCTCCACCGCCTGCCCCTTCTCCCCCGGTTCTGACCTCATGTCCCTCTCCAGCGTTCGCGAGCAGCTGCGTGGCGTTTCGTACCTCGACGGGCTGACCAGCACCGCCCTTCATCAACTGGCGCACCTGGTGGAGGTGCAGACGTGGGAGCCGGAGCACCCGCTGTTCGTTGAAGGCGCGAAGCGCGAGATGATGGCGATTCTGGGGGAGGGGAGCGTCAGCATCGAACAGGTGCGCAACGGGCGGCCGGTGCGCTTGGCAACGCTGGGCGCGGGCGAAGCGGTCGGTGAGGGGATCCTGCTCGACGATACACCGCACGCCACGGCCGCCCACACGCTCGAGCGCACGATCGCCTTCGTACTGCGGAAGGAGAGCATCCAGCTCATCATCAAGGAACACCCGGCGCTCTACGCCGCCCTCGTCGGTCGCGCGGCCCGCTCCATCTCTCGGCGCCTCGCCGCCACCGATGCCACCATGGTCGGACGCGGACGGCGACTCGGCTTTTCCGGCGCCGTCACCCGGCTGGAGAAGGACCTGCTGGGCGAGCGCGAGGTCCCGCACGACGCGCTGTACGGCGTGCAGACCTTGCGGGCGATGGAGAACTTCCCGATCACCGGCGTCGTGATCCGCGAGTTTCCGGCGCTCCTGTCGGCGCTGGCCGCGGTGAAGGAAGCGGCGGCGCTGGCCAACGCCGAGCTGGGACTGCTCGACGACGAGCGCTGTGCCGTGATCGTGAAGGCCGCGGCCGAAGTGCGGCACGGGCGGCACCACGAGCACTTCCTCGTGGACGTGATCCAGGGAGGGGCCGGCACCTCGACCAACATGAACGCGAACGAGGTCATCGCGAACCGGGCGCTCGAACTCCTGGGTGCCAAGCGCGGCGACTACGAGCGGCTGCACCCCAACTCGCACGTCAACCTCTCGCAGTCGACGAACGACGTGTATCCCACCGCCGTGCGCGTCGCCCTGCATGGGGAGATCGAGAAGCTGCGCGACGCGATGCGTGCGCTGGCCCTGGCGTTCAAGGCCAAGGGCTCGGAGTTCGCGCCGTTCCTCAAGATGGGTCGCACCCAGATGCAGGACGCCGTCCCCATGACGCTGGGGCAGGAGTTTACGGCATTCGGCCACACGATCCTGGAGGATGTCGACCGCCTCGGGGAGTCGCTCTCGCTGATTCGCGAGATCAGCATGGGCGCGACCGCCATCGGGACCGGGATCACGGCCCCCGCCGGGTACACGGAGTCGGTGCGCAAGCACTTGTCGGAGATCACGGGGCTCGACCTGATCACCGCGCCCGACCTGGTCGAGGCGACGTCGGATACCGGAGCCTTCGTGCAGCTCTCGGGGGTGCTCAAGCGGTGCGCCGTCAAGCTGTCCAAGATCTGCAACGACCTGCGACTGCTCAGCTCGGGCCCACGCACCGGATTTGGTGAGATCAACCTCCCGGCCATGCAGCCGGGCTCCTCGATCATGCCGGGCAAGGTCAACCCGGTGATTCCCGAGGTGGTGAACCAGGTGTGCTTCGAGGTCATCGGCGGCGACGTGACGGTGACCATGGCCGCCGAGGCCGGGCAGCTGCAGCTGAATGCCTTCGAGCCGGTGATCGCCTTTCGCCTCATGCGGGGGATCGACTCGCTGCGCAACGCCTGCGAGGTGCTGCGAACCCGCTGCGTGGAAGGGATCACCGCGAATCCGGACCGGATGAAGCGCTTCGTCGAGGAGTCGATCGGGATCGTCACCGCGCTGGTCCCCGTCCTGGGCTACGCGGTGGCCACCGAGATCGCCAGGGAAGCGCTGGAGAGCGGGCGAGGGGTGTACGACGTCGTGGAGTCGCGCGGGCTGATGTCGCGCGCGCGCATGGACGAGGTGCTGAATCCCCACGGCATGATCGGCGGGTAGGGGCGCGGGATGGCATCGCAACTCGACGGCGCCGGCCAGAGCAAGCTCGCCACGCTGGACGACGCGCAGGCGCAGCTGCAGCGCCTGCACGGCATCGTCGAGCACTATGCCATGGCGGTGCGCAACCAGCAGGCGACCGCCGGGTTCCGTCAGCAGCTGCTGCGCGCCGGGACCCCGCTGGTCGGACTGCTCAAGCCGCAGTTCGGGGTGATCGCCGACGTGGTGAGTGCCTTCCTGCTGGTCGCGTCGCGCGGCGGCGGCGATCAGGCCAAGGTGCGCGCGCTCCGCGAGGCGGTGGCCTCGATCCGGGCGCAGGTCGACATTTCCGCCACGAAGGTGAAGGAGAAGCACACCATGACGGTTCCCGCCGCGGAGGCCGAATAGGCTGCGGATTCGCGCCGGACGCTCATCGCATGGCGCGGGGTAACTCGTTGTGGCGTCGACGCCTTCGGGGTGCCGTGAGGCTGCTTGCTTCGCTGCTGACGGGCCCGTAGTTTGTGCACACCTTCCGCCCCATCCGACCGGGTAGGGCGACTGATTTTCGCCTCACATTCGAAAGCGAATGCTACGGAACATCCGATCGCGTCGGGGAGGCATGGCGATGGTCATCGCTGTGACCTTGTTGGTACTCGCCGCCTGCAGCGGCGGCGACTACCCCAACTCGACATTTCTTCCCACGACGGACAACAACCGCGACGCCACCGATCTCTGGAACCGGATGATGTTCTGGGGCACGATCGTGTTCGTGATCGTGGAGGCGATCCTGCTCTACACGATCATCAAGTACCGTCGACGCCCTGGCGGACCGGAACCGGAGCACGTGCACGGCAACACGCTGATGGAGATCACCTGGACGCTCGCCCCGGCGCTGATCCTGGTGTTCATCGCCGTGCCGACGGTGCGCACGATCTTCCGTTCACAGGCGGCGGCGCCGGCGAACGCGGTGCAGATCGAGGTGATCGGGCATCAGTGGTGGTGGGAGTTCCGCTATCCGGAGTACGGCTTCACCACGGCGAACGAGATCTACATGCCGCATGGCCGTCCGGTGAACTTCGCGCTGCGCACCGCCGACGTGCTGCACTCCTTCTGGATTCCGGCGCTGGCCGGCAAGCGCGACCTGATCTCGAACCGGACGAACTACCTCTGGTTCACCCCGGACTCGACGGGCGAGGCCGCGTTCAACGGCAGCTGCAACGAGTACTGCGGGGCGAGCCACGCGAACATGAAGTTCCGCGCGTTCACCGTGTCGGCCGAGGACTTCGACACGTGGGCGCGCCACCAGGCGGCCAACGCGATCTTCCCGCCGCCGGTCGACACCGCCGCGGCACCCGCGACCGTGCGCCCGGCGAGCAATGCGATCGGGATGGCGCAGGCGGTGCCGGCCGCCCAGGCAGCGCCGACGACGGTGCAGGCGCCGACCACGCCCTGGCAGTTCCCGCGCGAGAAGGTCCCGCCGCATGTGCTGCCGCAGACACCGATTCCCGCCAGCGTGTCGATCGCCGACGCGGCGATCGCGGCCGGCGACGCGCAGCGCGGCTTCACGACCTATTCGCGCTCGGCGTGCATCGGCTGCCACAAGATCCGCGGCAACCCCAGCTCCATGGGGATTCTCGGGCCCGACCTCACGCACGTGGGCTCACGCTTCACGATCGCCAGCGGGCTGTTCCCGAACGATGCGAAGCACCTGGCCCACTGGATCAAGAACGCCCGGGCCATGAAGCCCGGGTCGCTGATGCAGACGTTAGGCAAGGGTGAACACGACCCGATCATGAACATCACCGTGCAAGCCGGCGGATTGACTGATGAGCAGATCGCCGACATCACCGCGTACCTGCTCTCGCTCAAGTAGCACGCCCGTCCCCCGTCTCCCGTCCCCCGTCCTACTTTCCATGGCTACTGTCGCCGCCAGTCCGACCTACACCGCGAGCGCAACGCCCCAGCGCTCGCGACTGATGAGTTGGCTCACGACCACCGACCACAAGGTGATCGGGACGCTGTACCTGCACACCTCACTCTTCTTCTTTGTCCTCGGCGGGCTCGAGGCGCTGCTGATCCGCTGGCAGCTGATGCGCCCCAACAGCGTCGTGCTGACCGCCGACCAGTACAACCAGCTGTTCACGATGCACGGCACGACGATGGTCTTCCTGGCCATCATGCCGCTGTCCGCCGCCTTCTTCAACTACCTGATCCCGCTGCAGATCGGGGCGCGCGACGTGGCCTTCCCGCGCCTCAACGCCTTCAGCTACTGGATCTTCCTGCTGGGCGGCGTCTTCATCACCCTGCCCATCTTCTTCTGGGTGGCGCCCGACGGTGGCTGGTTCGGCTATGCGCCGCTCTCCGGCCGCACCTACTCGCCGGGCCCCAACATGGATTTCTGGGTGCTGGGCCTGCAGATCCTGGGCATCTCGTCGCTGGCGGCGTCGTTCAACTTCGCGACCACGATCATCAACATGCGCGCACCGGGGATGAACCTGATGCGCATGCCGATGTTCACGTGGATGTCGTTCGTCACGCAGTTCCTGATCATCCTGTCCTTCCCGGTCATCACGATCGCCCTGGTCTTCCTGCAGTTCGACCGCTTCTTCGGGACGACCTTCTACCAGATCTCCGCCGGGGCCGACCCGCTGCTCTGGCAGCACCTGTTCTGGATCTTCGGCCACCCCGAAGTCTACATCCTCATCCTCCCGGCCTTCGGCCTGGTGAGCGAGGTGCTGCCGACCAACTCGAGGAAGCCGCTCTTCGGCTACCCGGTCATGGCCTACTCGGGGATCCTGATCGGCTTTCTCGGCTTCGGCGTCTGGGCGCACCACATGTTCGCCGTGGGCATGGGCCCGATCGCCGACACGGTCTTCGGCCTGACCACGATGCTCATCGCCATCCCGACCGGCGTGAAGATCTTCAACTGGATCTTCACCATGTGGGGGGGCTCGATCCGCTTCACCGCCGCGATGAAGTTTGCGATCGCCCTGATCGCGATGTTCGTCATCGGCGGCATCTCGGGCATCACCCACGCCTCGCCCCCGTCCGACCTGCAGCAGACCGACACGTACTACATCGTCGCCCACTTTCACTACGTGCTCTTCGGCGGGGCGATCCTGGGAATCTTCGCGGGGATCTATCACTACTTCCCCAAGATGTACGGCCGCACGATGAACGAGACGCTCGGGACGTGGCACTTCTGGTTGAACTTCATCGCCATGAACCTGACGTTCTTCCCGATGCACTTTGCCGGCATGCTCGGCATGCCACGCCGCATCTACACGTACGATGCCGGCCAGGGCTGGGAGCTGTTCAACATGATGTCTACGATGGGCGCCTTCCTGCTCGCGCCAGCGACCCTGATCTTCATCTATAACTTCTTCCGCTCCAAGAAGCACGGCGAGCCCTGCGGACCCAACCCCTGGGATGCCCCGACGCTGGAGTGGTCGATCCCGTCGCCCCCGCCGGAGTACAACTTCGCCAAGATCCCGATGGTCACCTCGCGCTATCCGCTGTGGGACCTCACCCACCCGGAACGCACCGCGGAGATCCCCCACACCCAGACCGGGTGGACCGAGGCCACGCAGCAGACCGGCGAGCACGACATGGCGCCGATGCACATCGAGACCGAGACGCGCACGGCCAAGGAGCTGGGCATCCCCATGCCCTCGTCCACCATCAAGCCGTTCTTCGTCGCGTTAGGCATCGTCCTGATGTTCTCCGGCCTGCTCTTCCTCCCCAAGGGGATGAAGGTGCCGGCCTTCGCCCTGATGTTCGGCGGCACCGCCATGTGGGTCGGCTACCTGTACGCCTGGCTGACGACCCCGCTCGAAGACCACCACTAGCCCACACCCCGGGACGGGAGCCGCCTCGACTCCCGTCCCCCGTCCCCCGTCCCCCGTCCGCTTCTTCATGTCCGCCTCTGCTGACGCAGCACACGGCCACCACTACACGACCACCGGTCTCGACAACCGGAAGATCGCCATCTGGGCGTTCATCGGGTCGGAGTGCATGCTGTTCGCCTCGCTTATCTCGACGTACCTGATCTACAAGGGGAAGAGCCTCGTCGGCCCCTTCCCGCACACGCCGTGGACCGACCCGTCCAGCGGAAAGGTCTTTCCGGCCATCCTCAACATCCCGGTCACCTCGGCCTCGACGTTCGTGCTCCTCATGTCGTCGCTGGCGATGGTGCTCGCCCTCTCGGCGGTCGAGAACCGCGGCAAGCCGCTCCCGCCTGGGGCCGGCGCATGGGATAAGGCCCTGACCTCGTCGAAGCTGTGGCTGTGGATGACGTGCCTGTTGGGTGCAGGATTCCTCGCCTTCCAGGCCTACGAGTTCACCTCGTTCGTCCATGAAGGGCTGACGATCCGGCGCAACCTCTTCGGGTCGTCGTTCTTCACGCTGACCGGCTTCCACGGCGCCCACGTCACGGCCGGCGTGATCTGGCTCGGATCGCTGCTCGCCATCGACTACAAGCGTGGCCTGCAGCCCTCCGACGCCCTCGCGGTCGACCTCGCCGCGCTGTACTGGCATTTTGTCGACGTCGTGTGGATCGCGATCTTCACGCTGCTCTACCTCATTCCCGGCTGAGGCCCCACATGTCGCAAGACAACGCACACGCCGAGCACTACCACCCGACGTGGAAGGAATACAAGTGGGTGGCGCTCATCCTGTTCCTGATCACGGTCGTCGAGGTCTGGGTCTACTATATCCCGGAGCTGGTGGCGTCCAAGGCCTTCGTCCCCGGCCTGCTCATCATGTCGGCGGTGAAGTTCGCCATCGTGGTGATGTACTACATGCACCTCAAGTACGACCACAAGCTGTTCCGGTCGCTCTTCGTCGGACCGCTGCTGGTCGCGATACTGACGCTGCTCGGCCTGCTCTTCCTCTTCTCCAAGATCGCGATCCGGCTCTCGGGCGGCGGGTAGGCAGCGCGCAGCACGGACTCCCTCGACGCGACGACAGAACGGGCGGCTCCTCATCGGGAGCCGCCCGTTCTCTCTCTGTCGCAACTCGGTGAGCGCCGCGTGAACCACTCCGGGCCGTCGCGCTCAATGCCCATCAGCTGCCAGCGCCCCTGGCTCCGCCGAGCGCCCCCGTCTCAGGCGGCAGTGCCCAGGCGAGACCGTCGCATCTTGTGCGCGCTACGTGTCCGTCACATGCCGCGCATGGACATCGCGACGCGATCGAATACGCGGCGATGTTGACGGATCAGGTACGCCCCCATGGAGACGGAGGCGACGAGGTTAGCGGCGCCGATCTGGTACCAGGCGATCTGGCGCAGCGCAGAAGACTCCGCAACCAGGACGGTAAGTCCAATGCTGAGCAGCTCCAGCGCCACGAAGAGGATGACAAGGCCCGCCAGGATCGACGGCTCTTTTTCGGCGGCGTTGAAGATGGCCGCGAAGATCAGCCCCACGCCGATGAAGGCGAGGTAGTGGAAGATCGTGTAGACCATGATGGTTGCCGGGATCGACATGGGCGTCTCGACACCGAAGAACCCCTGCAGCAGCGAGCCAAGTCCGTACGGCGTGAAGAACGGGTGGCCGGCGATGATATCCGCGACGAAAAACCAGACGGCGACAGCGGTGGCGCCGATGACTCCCACCACGATTCCTTCCTGACGTACTCGTCCCTGAGCCATGCGCAAACCTCCAGTGGGGTCGTTCGAAACCATGAGAGAATGATCCAATGCCGCCCTCTGTCTCAGAAAAAGGGTAGCAGTCCGGACGTGCGGACGCGATAGTAACCTGGATTCCGGGTCTGGCCTTTCCGCTGTGGCCGCTACGTACCGTATTCACCCATGACGGCAATTGATCCGCGCAGCTCCGACGGTATAAACGCGGCCGAAGCGCTTTCCGTGCCAACGAACGCCCCGTCTCCGGCCACCGACTCGCGCGCCATTGCGAGCGCCGAGTCGAAGGCCGGCGCGCCAGTGCGCCCGCAACGCGAGCGGTTGCTTTCGCTCGACGTGTTCCGCGGCATGACGGTCGCGGCCATGCTGCTCGTGAACAATCCCGGGAGCTGGGGGGCGATCTACCCTCCCCTGGGTCACGCCCGGTGGCACGGGTGGACACCGACCGACCTGATTTTCCCGTTCTTCCTGTTCATTGTCGGGGTGACGACGCACCTCTCGCTGGCGGCCCGGCGGGCGCGAGGCGACGACGAGGGGGCGATTGTCGGGCAGATCATGCGGCGGGGGCTGTTGATCATCCTTTTCGGCCTCGTGCTCGCCGCGTTTCCCTTCTTTCCGGCGACGCGCTTCACCGACATCCGCCTCCCGGGGGTGCTGCAGCGCATCGGCCTGGCGTACCTGGGTGGCGCGCTGCTGACCCGACGGGCGTCCGCTCGGCAGCAGGTCGCCATCCTGGCGGCGCTGCTGTACGGCTACTGGTTCGCCATGACGCTGCTTCCGGTCCCCGGTCGGGGGATGGGGGCGCTCCTGCTGGACGACCCCTCGGCGTCGCTCGCGGCCTACATCGATCGTGCCGTGTTTGGCGCGCACCTGTGGCGATCGTCGGTGACGTGGGATCCCGAGGGGTTGTTCTCTACCGTGCCCGCGGTGGGCACGGTAGTCCTCGGCGTGCTGGCGGGGCGATGGCTCAGCGCGCCCCGCCCGCTCGCCGAGCGGCTGGTGGCGCTGTTCGCGGTCGGCTCGTTATGCATGGTCGCGGGCCTCATGTGGGGCTGGTCGTTCCCCATCAACAAGAGCCTGTGGACGAGCTCCTACGTCCTGTTCACCGCCGGCATGGCGGCCGCCACGCTGGCAACCTGCACGTGGCTGATCGATATGTTAGGCCTAACGTGGTGGACTCGCCCCTTTCGCTGGTACGGGATGAACCCCATGATTGCATTCGTGGGTTCGGGAATGATGGCACGCCTGATATATTCGGTCCTCACGGTGCCGTATCGCGGTGAGCGGGCTCCAATCCAGCGGGTGATCTTCGAGCAGTACTACGCCTCGTGGCTTGCCCCACGCAACGCGTCGTTGCTGTTCGCCGTGACCTTCGTCCTCCTCTGGGCGGTGCTGCTCGGGGTGCTCCACCGCAAGCGGATCTTCTTCAAAGTCTGACGCCCGCCGCGCGCGAACGCGCGGTGCAGGAGGTACCCACGTCGAGATGCTGATGCGTCCCCTGCTTCGTCTCCGGTCCCTGATCACGGCGCACACCGCCGCGCGGCGCACCGCCGCGCGCCACGTGGCCCGCTGCGCCGCGTTGGGCCTCACCGCGTCCGCCCTGCTGGCGCCGTCCCCGCTCGCAGCCGTTGCGCCGCTCGCCATGCCACAGACAGCGGGCACGGGAAAGGGAGCAAGCAAGGCCGCGACGAAACCCAAGGCCAAACCCAAGGCGAAACCGGCAGCGAAAACCAAGGCAGCCACCAAGGCAGCCACCAAGCCAGCAACCCGCAAGCGCTCCAGCGCGCCCACCCGGCGCACCACGAAGGCCGTCCCCGTCCTTCGCCACACGACACCGCGCGGCGAGATTGCCCTCGCCGCCGACCTGCACGCCTTGCTGACGGCTCGCACGACCAGCGGGGCGTGGGGTGTGCTCGTGTCGTCCCTGTCGCACGGCGATACGCTGTTTGCGTTCCGCGGCGATGCCCCGATGCTCCCCGCCTCGACGCTCAAGCTGTACACGACCGCCCTGGCCTTCGATCGCCTCGGCCCGGGGCACCAGCTGTCCACCGCCATCCTGCGCGACGGCTCGGTAGACGCCGATGGCACGCTGCGCGGCTCGCTCTACCTGCAGGGCGGGGGCGATCCGTCGCTCTCGACGCGCTACGCCGGCGGCGCCGGCCCGGACGCCCCCATGGCCGCACTCGCCCGGCTCGTCGCGGACGCCGGGATCACCCGGATCCGCGGTGACGTCGTGGGCGACGCCAGCGCGTTCGACAGCAAGCGCATTCCCGACGGCTGGTTGGCCCGATACCTCAATGACTCGTACGCCGCCCGCGTATCGGCGCTCTCGCTCAACGAGAACCTGCTCAACGTCGCGATCGCTCCCGGCAAGGGGCAGAGCGGCGTCGTGACCCTGCAGCCCGCCACCGTCGCGTACAAGGTCGTGAACAACACGCGCACGATCGCCGGGTCGCGCGCCTCAAAGCTGGTCGTCTCACGCACCAGCGATGGCACGATCGTGGCCCGCGGGACCATCGGGAGCCGGTCGCAGCCCAAGGTCTATCAAGTGGTGGTCGACGATCCGGCCCTCATGACGACCGGCGCCTTCCGCAAGGCGCTGGAACGACAGGGAATCACGGTCGACGGCGAACTACGCATGGGCAACACCCCGCCCAGCTCCGAGCGGGTCGCCACGTACAGGTCGCCCCCCCTGTCGACCCTCGCGGGCGACATGAACCGCGAGAGCGTCAACCACATCGCCGAGCTGCTCTTTCGCAGTGCAGGGCGCCCGGGTGCGCCCGACGGCGTCGGCTCGGCGGAGCGGGCGAACATGGCCCTGCGCCAGTTTCTCACGCAGAAAGTCGGCGCACGAGCCGACGCGGTGAGTGCCGCCGACGGCAGTGGTCTCTCCACGCTCGACCGCATCACCGCCCGGTCGCTCGTGCAACTGCTCGGCTACGCCAACCGTGCGCAGTGGGGGACCGAGTTCCACCAGTCGCTCCCGGTCGCCGGAAAATCCGACATGCTGCGTCGCCGCATGGTCGCCACGCCGGCGGCCGGGAACCTGCACGCCAAGACCGGGACGACCAGCGAAGTCATCGCCCTCGGCGGCTACGTGACGGCCCGCAACGGAGAGCTGCTCGCCTTTTCGTTCCTGTACAACGGCACCGACCGGTGGCGCGCCCGCGAGACCATCGATGCCATGGGAGCGACGCTCGCCGACTGGAGTCGCTGACCACCCTGCACCACCCTGCACCACCCTGCACCACGCGCGCACCACGCGCGCACCACGCGAACCGCTGCATCGAACAAGGACGCCCCGCGAAGCCAGGCTTCGCGGGGCGTTGTCGTCGGGGACTCCAAGCGCCCCAGGCTCGTCTGGGCGCTACGTGCGCGACGCCTCGATCACGACCCCCCGGGCCGCGAGTTCGGCGATGTACGCCTCGGCCGGCATGCTCTCGTCCGGAGTCAGCACCCCGGCGGCGATGCGTCCTCGCCCCTGAAAGAGCCCCGTGATCGCCAGCGAATAGCCCGTGCAGCGCATCATCGCCGAGATCCCACGCTGCTCGTCGAAACGGTCCACCAGCTGCCAGGAGCGCGTTCCGGCCACGCCTCCTGCGTCGCGCCCACGCACCGTGACACGGAGCGCGACCATATCCGGCTTGGCTGACGTGAGGCGCGGCTCCATGACGGCGACCGCGACGTCGCGTGGCGACACAGACACCCCCTTCACCTCTACCGGTTCGAGCTGCAGCAGCCCGAGGTCGCGAATCGCCTCCATGATCGCCGCGTGCCCCGGATAGCGCAGCGTCTTGTACTCCATCGTCGGGATCTTCCCTTCGTACCGGAACGCCATCGTGGACAGGCCACCGGCCGTGTGAAACGCCTCCAGTGACCCCAGCGGCGCCGGGAAGGGGACCATCTCGAGTTCGGAGAGCGCCTTCACCTGCGTGCGCTTTCCGTCGCGCACGACCCACGACAGCGTCGTGTAGTAGTCGAGCACCCCTTCGAGCGAGTACACGATCTGGTAGTTGAGCGGCGGCTCGGGAAACTGCGGGAGCCCGCCGACGAAGATCTTCACCTCGTCGACGGCGTCGAACTGCGAAATGCCGTACTGGGCCAGGATGTTCACCATGCCTGGCGCAACGCCGCAGTCCGGGATAATCGAGACGCCCTTGGCCTTGGCCGCCTCGTGCAGCTTCTTCTGGTTGAAGACGATCTCGGTGTTGCCGCCAAGGTCGCAGAAGTGCGCCCCGGCCTCGACTGCCAGCCCGGCCAGCGCCTCGTTGAAGTAGTACGGAATGGCGCTCATGACGACCTGGCAGTCGCGCATGTGTGCGAGCACGCCCGCATGATCACGGACGTCGAGCACCGTCGGCACGAGTCGATCGCCGACGTAGGGCGTCAGGAACGATGGCAGGGCATCGATGTGGAGATCGGCGAGGCGAACCTCCGCGACGTCGGGGTTCTGCAGGAGATCAAAGGCGCACGCCGAACCCTGGAGGCCGGCGCCGAGAACGAGCATCCGCATGGCGAGAAGTTCCTCAGGTGCAGTGATGGAGGCCGGAATGTAGCTGGCCCAGCCCGCAAACGGAGTCGGCGAATACGGACGCCGACGTCGTCAGCCGCTCACCGAACCGTCAGGGTTCCCAACAGGGTGGCGTCGGGGTCGAACAGCACCCGCTGCGGCGCCCCCTCCAGCGTGATCGGCACCGGTACAGTGGCGACTCGCGGCGGGGAGGGTGACCCGGATGCGTTGCACCCGCCCCCGCGCATCGGTCACGTCGACCGACAGGTTGAGTCGGTAGGGGGGGAACCGGGTCCCCTGCGTCGCCGTCAGGAGCAGCGCCTTGCGCCCCGCTTCCCATCGCCACCCCACGGTCAGGTCGGCGTAGCCGGGGCGTCGCATCCACTGGTCGAAGAACCAGTCCAGCTGCTTCTTCGACGACCCCTCGACCTCGCGAATGAAGTCGGCGGTCAGCGCGTTCCCGTGGCGATGCCGGGCGTAGAAGGCGCGCACCGCCGAGTAGAACGCCGAGTCCCCCACTTCGTGCCGAAGCATGTGGAGGACGAACCCCGCCTTCTGGTAGACGTTGCTGTTGAGCACGAAGCGCAGGTCGCTGAGCGTCTCGTCGATCACGGGCTTCTCGACCGTCACGCTGGCCTTGAGCACCGTCTCGCGCATCCGTCGCACCTCGTCGAGCATGGCGCTGTCCCCGCGCGAGCGCTCGGCCCACACGGCGGCGAAGTACGTCGCGAACCCCTCGGACAGACACACATGCGGCCATTCGCGTGTCGTCACCGCGTCGCCGAACCACTGGTGGGCGGTTTCGTGCGCGATCAGCCCCTCGGACATCGTCCGGCGGCGGAAGATGTTATCGGCGTAGAAGATCGACGAGGCGTTCTCCATGCCACCGTAGCGCGTGCTGCTCTGGACGTGGGCGAGCTTCTCGTACGGGTAGGGGCCGATGATGCGCGAGTAGAGGGCGACGATGTCGCCGGCCCGGGCGAAGGGCCCCGGCATGTAGTCGCGCACGTCCGGGGTCACCCAGACACTCTGGGGGACGCAGCCAGGTGCTTCGGCGAGACCGCAGGCGGTCCGTCCCAGCTCGAACTGCGCGAAGGGCGCCACCCCGATCACCATCACCCCGGTATACAGCGGGCGTGTCGACCGCCAGCGGGTGCGCAGCATGGCCGGCGCGGCCGCGGTCGCGGGCTCGGGCGTCTCTTCTTGCAGCTCGCCGTTGGCGATCACGCGGTAGCCGGCCGGCGTGCGCACCGTCCACTCCACGGTGGCCTTGTCCGATGGGTGATCGACCGTGGCCAGCCACTCGCGCGCGCGATCGGGAAAATGATCGGCGAAGGCGGTCCAGTATCCTGCCGAGTCGCGGCGAACAACGAGACCGTCGGTCGGACGCCCGCGATACCGGAGCGCGACCCGCAGCGTATCGCGAACACCCGAGGGGAGCGGCAGGCGCACGGAGGTGCTGTCGCGGACGATCGGCACCGCGCCCCCATTCACCTCGGCCGCTTCCACCAGCATGGCCGCGCGTAGGTCGAGCAGCAGCGTGTCGGCGCGCGCGCTGCGATAGAGCGTGATCGTGCTGGCGACCCGCACCGTATCGTCCAGGCCGCGCGGCGAGAAGTCGACGCCGAAGTCGTAGTGCAGGACGTCCAGCCCCGGGCGACTCCCGCCCGTGCGACTGGCACGGGTCGAGTCGGCACGCGCCGGTGCTCCCGGCTGCGGGCGCGACTGCGCGAGCGCGACAGCGGGCAGTGCTGCGGCGTAGAGCGTGAGCACGCCAGCCAGCGAGAGTACGCGCGTCATCGTGCCACCCGGTAGATCACGCCACCCTGGTCGTCGGAGACGAGCACGGCGCCGTCGGCATGTACCATGACGTCGACCGGCCGTCCCCAGCGTCTTCCCCGCTCGTCCTGCCATCCCACGATAAAGTCCTCCACGGCCGTCGGTTGGCCGTCGGTGATACGAATGCGCACCACCTTTGCCCCGGTCGGCACGTCACGGTTCCACGAACCGTGCAGTGCGACGAGGGCATCGCCTCGGTAGTCCGCGGGAAGGGCGGTGGCCCGGTCGAGGAACGTCATGCCTAACGGCGCCGCGTGTGCCTGCATGGTCAGGGCTGGGGGAATCGTCGCGGCGCAGCGTGCGCGGTCGTCGTACTCGGGGTTCGGGACGCGATCACCGTGGCAGTACGGCCAGCCGTAGTCGCCCCCGTCCCGCAGGATGTTGATTTCCTCGTGCGGCAGGTCCTGATGGTCGGGCTTGAGGTTGTCGCGCTCGTGCTGCGTGACCCACAGCGCCCCGGTCGGCGGATACACCGCCATGCCTACGGCGTTGCGCAGCCCGCGGGAGTAGATGCGCCCCTTCGGGTTGCCGTCCTCGAACCTCAGCACGGCCGCGCGGTCGGGCGACTTCTCCTCACAGATGTTGCACGAGGAGCCGATGGCCACGTACATCGCGCCGTCGGCGCCAAACGTGACGGTACGCGTCCAGTGACCGCCCCCGGCGCTATACGTCGCCACCGTCTCGGGCCTCCCGAGCGGCGCCATGTTCGCATTCGGGTCGAGGCGCAGGCGTACGACCGACCCGGTGGTGGCGACATACAGCCAGCCGTCGCGAAAGGCCAACCCGTGCGGGCGATCGAGGTCGCGCACCACCACCACCTGCGACTCGGCCACGCCATCGCGATCGGCGTCGACCAGGCGGACGACCTCGCCGTCACGCGGACGCGACGCGTACACCGCGCCATCGGGGCCCAGCGCCATCATGCGCACCCCGCTCACGCGTGCGTACTCACGCACCGAGAAGCCGTCGGGGACCCACAGCTTGCCATCGAAGGTGGACTGCGTGAGCTGCGGGGAGCGCTGTTCCTGCGACGTGACATCGGACGCGCATCCCGTGGCGAGCAACAGCGCGGACAGCGCCACCGCCCGCGAGCGGAAGCCGAACCGCGCGCCCAACGGCACGTCGAGCGGAACGAGCGGCGCCTGACGACGCATGAGGAGACCTCCGGGTGGCGCATGAGGCGGCGCCCCGTGCCATCCGATCCGCACGGCACCGCAGGGCGCACCGGGGCAATCTACAAGCCCTCTCACGAATAGTCGCCCGCGCGTCGGCGCCCGTTACCGCGCCGAAGCGGTCGGACGTCCGTGAGCTCCCCTCCCGCCCACGCCGCTCCCGGTCGCCTCAGCTCCGGACGCGGTTACGTCCCTCGGCCTTGGCTCGGTACAACGCCTGGTCGGCCTTGGCCAGCAGGTCCTCCACTGTCTCCAGGCCGGGCAGGGGATAGCACGCGACGCCGATGCTCGCCGTCAGGCGCAGCGCATTGCCCTGGGCGTGCTGGAAGTCACGCTCCTCGATCAGCTCGCGAATACGCTCGGCGAAGGCGATCGCCCCGGCGAGCGCCGTTTCGGGAAGGACAAGCACGAATTCCTTCCCGCCGTAACGTGCCACCACGTCCACCGAGCGGACCGCACTCTGGAGCAACGCCCCGACATCGGTCAGCACATCGTCACCCACCAGGTGACCGAAGCTGTCGTTGACGCGCTTGAAGTGGTCGATGTCGATGAGCAGGATCGAGACCGTGGAGTCGTAGCGCTTGACGCGCTCCAGTTCCGACGTGAGCCGCTCGGTGAGGGCACGCCGGTTAAGGACCGCGGTCAGCGGGTCAGTCTGGGCCAGGACCTCGAGCCGGCGGTTGTCGGCCATCGTGGTCTCGAGGACCTTCGCCCGTTGCACGGCAACGACCGCGGCCTTGACCACGGTGTCGGCGAACTCGACGTCCTCGGCGGTGAGCGGCGGCTCGTTCATGGCGCGGCGCAGGAAGAAGACGCCGGCCTGGGTGGGTTCGAGCGCGAAGGGGAGGGCGATGACCGATCGTGTCGTCACCGTCGTCCCGTCGCGTAGCCAACGCTTGCGGACATCGGCGTACAGGGGCGACTGCATGACGTCCTCCACGAGCACCGGGCGCCCCGAGTCGAGCGCGAGGCGGATCTCGGGGTAACGTTCGAGGTCGAGTTCGAACCCGCGCGCCGAGGCCTGCTCGAAGGCAGTGGCCACGACACGAGGGCGCTCCCCCTCGCGCGCCAGGATGACCGAGCAGAACGTCAGGTCGAGGGCGCGCGCGACCCGGCGCGCCAGCAAGTGGTAGATCTCGTCCGACGAGAGGTCGTCGGTGACGTCGTGCAGGATGTCCACGAGCTTTCGGCGATTTTCCGCCTCCTCGCGCACCCGCTCCAGCTCCGCCTCGATGTCGCGCAACGTTTCGTTGGCACCCCGGAGGATGGCCCGCATCCGCAGCTGCGCCTGGATGCGCGCCAGCAGTTCCTTGACGCGGAACGGCTTCTTCACGAAGTCGGCGGCCCCGAGCCCCAGCGTGCGGACCGCCGCTTCCTCGGGCGGGAGGGACGACACCATCATGACCGGGACATCGCTCCACCGATCGTCTCCCTTGATGCGTTCGAGCAGCTGGTAGCCGTCGGCATCGGGAAACATGACGTCGAGCAGGACGAGGTCCGGGGTGCGTTCGGCCATCAACTCCAGCACGCGAGACCCCTGGTGCGCCGAGACCACGTCGTAGCCGTGTTCCTTGAGCACCCATGTCATCGTTTGCACGATCGACGTATCGTCGTCGGCGATCAGGATACGGGCGCTAGCCATTCGCCAACAGCTCCCGCAGTCCGTCCCACTCCACATTGCCCCCGCTCAGGACGCAGACCGTGCACTCGCCCGGGGCGGGCGTCACGACGCCGGCAAGGAGTGCCGCCACCGCGACGGCACCGCTCGGCTCGGCGACCAGCTTGGCGCGGTCCAGCAGCAGTCGCATGGCGCGGACCATGTCCGCGTCGTCCACCGTGACCACCTGGTCGAGGAAGGCCTGATGGTGCGCGAAGTTCGTGGTGCCAATGCGCACGGCCAGCAGGCCATCGGCGATGCTGTCCGTGTGTGACAGGGCGACCGGCTCCCCGGCCTCGCGCGCTTTTGAGAGTTTGGGCGCGCCCGACGGCTCGACGCCGATCACGCGACTGGCGGGGAGCAGGAGCTTGATCGCCGCCGCCACCCCGGCGCTGAGTCCGCCCCCGCCCACCGGGACGACGACGGTCGTGAGTCCGGGCAGCTCCTCGGCAATCTCCAATCCTGCCGTCCCCTGCCCCGCGATGATGGTGGCATCGTCGTAGGGCGGCACGAGCGTCATGCCGTGCAACGCGACCAGCTCCAGCGCCCGCTCCATCCGGTCGCGCGTGGTCGTGCCGGCCAGTTCGACCGTCGCCCCCAGCCGTTCGGCCCCGCCACGCTTGGCCGTCGTCACGTTCGTCGGCATCACCACAGTCGCCGGCACCCCGAACAGGCGGGCCGCGTAGGCGACCGCCTGCGCATGATTGCCCGACGACGGAGCCACGACCCCGCGCGCTCGCGCGTCGGGCGAGAGCCGCGACAGGTACGTGTACGCCCCACGGAACTTGAAGGCGCCACCTCGTTGCAGCATTTCCGGCTTGATCCAGACGTCGCCGGCGACGATGTCGCTCAGCGCGTCGAAACGAAGCAGGGGTGTTCGCACGGCGACGCCCCGCAGCAATGTGGCGGCGGAACGCAGGTCGTCGAGCGATACGAGGGGTGAGGTCACGTCCGGGGAGGGCGCGCGGGGGTCGGCGGGGGCTACGGCGGGCGGTGCGGCGGGCGGTGCGGCGGGCGGTGTTGCGGGCGGTGCGGCGGGCGGTGTTGCGGGCGGTGTTGCGGGCGGTGTTGCGGAACGTGCGGCGGTCGTCGAGCAGTGCCAGTTGTTACCTAGCAATGCATGGCGCGGGCCAAGCGTTTGGCGAGCGCGGGGCAATCTAGCGTACGCGCTCCACGCACAAGGTGATCTGCATCTTCGGCCTGCGCGCACGCGACGTCAATGTGACCGATCTCACCATACTGTCGCAGCAAACCGGAATGTGGTGACGCCGTCGCTCGCCGTAATTCCGGACGGCGACGTCACGCCAGGGGACGCTCGGGTGCGCCGGAACGAGGCACGTGCCGCACCCGCTGCGCGTGCCGCCGCACTCGGCCGTGAGGCGCAATACGGGTGCGCAGTGGCGCGCATCCTACACCGCACGGCATGGCGGCAGCAGGTCCCGGAGATGAGGGCGCCCTCACCAATCGAGGTGAGGCGCGCCGGCAGTACGCGAGTGGACCCTACTCGTCCTCACTCTCCAGTGTCAGTTCGGATGGGTCAGTCGGCGCGGTGTCGTCCTCGCCCTCGTCGCCTTCCTTGTCATCCGGCACCACGCGCGCCACGGCCTGCACCACGTCGCCCGCGTCGAGGTTCACCAGCTTCACCCCCTGCGTGTTGCGCCCGGCCACTCGCACCTGCGAGACGGGAGAGCGGATGACCATCCCCGACTTGGTGATGAGCATGACCTCGTCCTCGGCGAGGACCTCCATCAGCGCGACCACATCGCCGGTCTTGTCGGTGCGATTGAGGGTCAGGATCCCCTTCCCGCCCCGCTTCTGCACGCGGTACTCATCAATGTGCGAGCACTTTCCGAGCCCCTTGGACGTGATGACCATCAGCGTCGCCTCACGCTTGACCACGACCATGCCGACCACTTCGTCGTCGGGTCGCAGGGCCACCCCCTTCACGCCGGTGGTGTCACGACCCATCTCGCGGACATCGCCCTCGTGGAAGCGCACCGACAGGCCGTGTTTGGTGGCCAGCACGATGTCATTGGTGCCGTGCGTGATCTGCACGTCGATCAGCTTGTCGCCGTCCTCGATCTTGATCGCCTTGATCCCGGTGGAGCGCGGGTTCGAGTACTCGCTCAGCGCAGTCTTCTTGACCGTGCCCTTCCGGGTGCAGAAGAGCAGCGCCTGGTCCTTCGGGAAGTCGCGCACGAAGACCATCGACCGGATCTTCGTGTCGGGCGTCGTGTTGATCAGGTTGACGATCGGCTTGCCCTTGGTCGCGCGCCCGGCTTGCGGGATCTCATACACCTTGAGCCAGAAGCAGCGGCCGTCGTCGGTGAAAATGAGGATGTAGTCGTGGGTCGAGCCGACATACATGCTCTCGATGAAGTCACCCTCGCGCAGGTCGGCGCCTGACGAGCCCATACCCCCGCGCCGCTGCTTGCGGTACGTGGAGATCGAGGTGCGCTTGATGTAGCCGGAGTGGGACACGGTGACGACCATGTCCTCCTCGGCGATCAGGTCCTCGATGGTGAACTCCCCATCGTCGCTGGTGATCTCGGTCCGGCGCGGATCGCCGTACTTCTCGGTCACCTGGATGAGTTCGGCCTTCATCACGGCCATGCGCTGGTCCCTCGACGCGAGCAGCGCACGCAGGTCGGCGATCGCCGCGCGTACCTCGCCCAGCTCCTCTTCCAGCTTCTCGATCTCGAGGCCGGTGAGCTTGGCGAGGCGCATGTTCAGGATCGCCTCGGCCTGCCGTTCGCTCAGCGAGAACCGGGATTGCAGTTCCGCGCTCGCGCTCGGCGTGTCGTCGGCGCCTCGGATGAGCTTGATCACTTCGTCGATGTTGTCGACGGCAATCTTGAGCCCCTCGAGGATGTGCTCGCGCTCCAGCGCCTTGTCGAGGTCGAACTGCGTGCGCCGAACGATGACTTCGTGCCGGTGGGCGATGTAGTGCCCCAGCACATCGCGCAGCGGCATCACCTTGGGCACGAGCTGGCGCGTCTGCGGGTCGGGGACGAGCGCGAGCATGATCACGCCAAACGACGCCTGCATCTGGGTGTGCTTGTACATCTGGTTGAGCACCACGCGCGGGATGGCGTCCCGCTTGAGCTCCACCACGATGCGCATGCCGTCCTTGTCGGACTCGTTCCGCAGGTCGCTGATCCCTTCCAGCTTCTTCTCCTTCACCAGCGACACGATGTCCGTGACGATCTTGATCGGGTTGACCTGGTACGGCACCTCGGTGATCACGATCTGCGAGCGTCCGGTCGATTCCTTTTCCTCGATCATCGCCCGCGCGCGCATCACGATCTTGCCGCGCCCGGTCTCCTGGTAATCCTTGATCCCCGCCCGGCCGTAGATGAAGCCGCCGGTGGGGAAGTCCGGCCCCTTGACGTACTTGCGGAGCTCCGTCGCGTCGAGATCGGGATTGTCGATGAGCGCGATGGTGGCGGCGACGATCTCCCGCAGGTTGTGCGGCGGAATGTTGGTCGCCATGCCGACCGCGATCCCGGACGAGCCGTTGACCAGCAGGTTGGGGAACGACGCCGGCAGGACCTTGGGCTCTTGCAGCCGGTCATCGAAGTTCGGCGCGAAGTCGACGGTGTTCTTGTCGATGTCGCCGAGCATGTCGACGGCGATCTGCGTCAGGCGTGCCTCGGTGTACCGATAGGCGGCCGCCGAGTCTCCCTCGATCGACCCGAAGTTCCCCTGCCCGTCGACCAGCGGGTAGCGCAGCGAGAACTCCTGCACCATGCGCACCAGCGCGTCGTAGACCGACGAGTCGCCGTGCGGGTGATACTTGCCGAGCACGTCGCCGACCACCGTTGCCGACTTCTTGAACGGACGCCCGGGCGTCAGGCCGAGCTCGTTCATCGCGTACAGCACGCGTCGATGCACCGGCTTCAGGCCATCGCGCACGTCGGGGAGCGCGCGCGAGACAATCACGCTCATCGAGTAGTTGATGAACGATTCCTGGATCTCTTCGTCGATCAGCCGGGGGACGATCCGTTCGCGTTGATTGGGCGCAGTCATGAGGCCGGATTGCAGTGACGGTACGGCGGGAGGAAAGACGGTGAAAAATATCCGCACGCCGTGGGGAAATCAACTGCCGGCGATATCCGTAAAACATTGGGAGTCCACCACTTGCGGACCTGCTGCCGTCGCCAGCCGTTCCCGTCTCCTGACGGCCGTCGTGCACCGGTCTTCGGGAAATGTTCGCCGGTGAGCCAGCGCCCGGCGCTCGGGCCAATCGCACGCGTCGCGCCCTCGCCGTCCCCATCTCGCAGGAGTACATTCGCCCGGCGTTTCCCCACCCCCATGCGCATGCCAAGCTCACGTCGATCCTTCCTCGCCTCGATCGGCGCCGCCGGCGTCGGCGCACTCGCAGCTGCGCGTCCCGCGCACGCGCTCCCATGGCTCTCGGCACGCGGCCGCGAGGCCGTCGCGGGCCAAGCCCCCAGGCTCGCACGCAGCGCGGCCGACCTGATCCTCCTCAACTCGAACGAGAATCCCTACGGCCCCGCGTCCGACGCCATCGACGCCGTCATGCGCATGTTCGGCGTGTCGTCGCGCTATCCCGATGCGCCCGAGGAAGAGCTGCGGGCCGCCATCGCCGCGAATCACAAGGTCGCCGCGGAGTCGGTGCTCATCGGCTGCGGGTCGACCGAGATCCTGGCCATCGCCACCGACGCTTTCACCTCGGCGACCCGCGGCCTGCTGAGCGTCGCCCCCAGCTTCGAGACGCCGCGCGACGTTGCCGTTCGGAAGGGGATCCCGATGGAGGCGCTCGCGGTCGATGGCAGCTTCCGCATCGACTTGCAGGCGATGTACGAACGGTGCCGCGGGGCCGGGATGCTCTTCATCTGTAACCCGAACAATCCCACCGGGACGCTACACGGCATCGGCGACCTCGTGCACTTCATCGGGCAGGTGAACGCCCGCTCGCCCGAGAGCTACGTCCTGGTCGACGAGGCGTACTTCGAGTATGTCGCCGACCCCACGTACGGCACCGCCATCCCCGAAGCGGTGCGGAACCCGCGCGTCGTCGTCAGCCGCACCTTCTCCAAGGTGTTCGGACTGGCGGGGCTGCGCGCCGGCTACGCCATCGCCCATCCCGACACGATCCGGATGCTGGAGCCCTACCGCATTCCCAGCGGGGTGAACGTGTTCGCCGCGGCGGCGGCGATCGCCTCGCTCGAACTCCCCGAGCACCTTGTGCGGCAGCAGACGCTCAACGCCCAGGCGCGGGCCTACGCGGTGAGCGCCATGCAGCAGCTGGGCTTTGCCGTCGTCCCCTCGCACACGAACTTCTTCCTCACCGACATCAAGCGCGACCCACGCGCCTTCCAGTCGGCGATGCGCGCGCGCGGGGTGGCGGTCGGGCGACTGTTCCCGCCGCTCGCGACGCACGCTCGCATCTCGATCGGGACGATGGACGAGATGCGGACGGCGATGGCAGTCGCCGCCGAGGTGTTAGGCGGGGCCTGAATTCCGCGGCTCGCCCGACGTTGCTACGGCAGCTCCTGCACCGCCCGCCACGCCATGTCGATCGCCGCATCGGTGTACGCATACGCGGCAGCGTCGGAGTTGGCGATGGTGATATTGCCCAGGCGCTGGCGCCCGATTTCACACGGCGACTCGCCGGCTGGCCAGTCCGGGTCCCACAGCGAGCTGTACTCATACGCGTAGCCGTGCGACCAGCGATTCACCGTGATCGCGGCAATGTCACGCGCAGGGTCGAAGCCGCCGGCACCCAGCATGCGACCCAGCTGCTCGCGCACGTTCCGCTCGTACTTGTCGTACGGCGTGCCTAACAACTCCCCTCGCCCGGCCCGCTGCTGGTCGCGCACCGGGAGTCCGGGAACGCACGGGGTCCGGTGCATGGTCACGACAACCGGGTCGCTCGAGGCCCTGGCATAACGATAGCCGCCCATGCTCACCGGAAAGTCCATCGACATGTCGTGGAAGTACGACCCGGGGCAGAAGATCGAGCTGGTCTTGAGCTGTTCCAGCGCCTTCCAGTTGCGCAGCGCGACGTTGGCGTACACGAGCGGCACCTTGGACCCATACCGCAGGGCGGCCGCCTGCCGCGTCTCGATCTCGGGAACGATGTGCGGGATGATGGAGTTCCAGCACGCCATGACGCAGCGCGCGCCCTGCACGCGCTCCGCGCGCCCGTTGCGCACATACGTGACCTGGACGCCGCCGGCCGAGTTCTGCACGTGCACGGCGGTGGCGCTGAGTCGGAGGCGCACGCGTTGCGCGGGGCGATCGAGCGCCGCATAGTCGACCCTGGCCGGCACGATGTCGTGCATCGTGCGCCCGGGGATGCTCCCGGGTATCAGGCGTCGCACCAGGAGGCGGGCGATGGACGCGTTGCCGTCGGGAAAATGGTGGATGTACGGCTCGTCGCTGGAGTGCAAGATCGCCGAGCGTCCCATGCCCGGGGCCGGCGAGTCGCCCAACCCCAACCCGGCAAAGCCGGGAAGTTCCAGCGGGACGCAGTCGCCGGCCGCCACGGCATCGATCCCGACGCCGAAGAGGTCGTGCGTGAAGGCCTGAAAGTACGGCATGGCCGCCCGCGAGAGCCGGCAGTACTGCGTGAGATAGGTGGCGTAGCTGGTCCTCGCGAGCAGTGCCCGCTTCTCGGGAATGCTGCGACCGGTCAGGAAGTCGGTGCGTGCGAGGTACAGGCGGGCGATTTCGTTCTTGACGGCATCGGACAGGGGCGTGCGCGTGAGAAAGGCGGTGATCGGCTCGCCTTCGTTGTGCAGCACGAGCCGGTCGCTGCCGAAGGTCTCCTTGTCGAAGAAGACCGCGTCCTTCATGCCGCGTTTCTCGAAGAACTCCTGGTCGTACGCCGTGTCAAAGGCCTGCAAGTCCACCCCAAGGGTGCGCAGCAGTCCCTTGGCCTCGGGCGAGTAGCGCGATGGGGTGTCGATCGACTGCGTTCCGGCGTACGAAATGAGCGACGTGCCATCCACGGTGAACTCGTTGCGGCGCGCGTGACCGCCGAAATCATCGTGGTTGTCGAGGATCAGGATGCGGGCCCCGGTTCCCGCGCGCTGCTGGTAGAAATGCGCCGCGCTCAGCCCCGAGATCCCGGCCCCCACGACGACCAGGTCGTAGCGCTCCGGCAGGTCGCTTGGCGTGCTCCATTCCTTGGGGGCCATGCGGTCGCGCACCCGGTGCGCGTCCTCGAACGCCCCGTCATGCGAGCCGCGCAGTCCCGTCCTGGCCGGCGGATAGTCCTGCGCCGATGCGTCGAGGATACCGTCCCGGAGCCATGCGCCTGGCGAACTCGCGCCCAGTGCACCGATCCCGACGGCCAGACCGTTGAGGAAATCCCGCCGGTCGATCGGCCGGTCGAGCCCCAGGTCGCGGTCGCGAGGAGCATCGTGATCACGATGCGCGTCGCGGTCTGGGTCGCTCATGGGAGCCGTCCGTACTTCTTCATGGCCGTCAGCAGGCGATCGACCGGCAGGGCGTACACCCGCAGGTCATTCGCCCCCGTCGTGGTCTCGGCGGCCAGCAGGGCATTGGTGATCGCGGCTTCGGTTGCCTGTGCGGTCGCCTGGAAGAGCGGGGAGATGCGGTCGTTGGTGACCATGCGAACCGCCGTCACGCTGTCCGATGACCAGGCCCCCGGGTTGGCGGTGGAGAAGGCAATGAAGATGTCGCCCGATCCGTTGCCGCCGAAGCCTCCCTGGCGTCCGATGCCTAACGACACCCGGGTCACGAGCCGCTTGAGCTGGTGTGGCAGTAGCGGCGCATCGGTGGCCACCACCACGATGATCGACCCCTGCTCCGGTCCCTCGTCGCCCCCGCGTGCCGCGTCGCCACAGCGTCGTCGCACGCCGGAGTCGTCGATCGGCACGTCGCCGGTGACGGCAAAGCACGCGGCCAGGTCGGGGATCTCCTCGCCGACCGGGACCCCGGCGATGCGCAGGTCGCGCCGCGACCCGTAATTGCACTGCACGAGTACCCCGACGGTGTAGCCTCCCTGCGCCGCGGTGAGCGCGCGCGACGCCGTCCCGATCCCTCCCTTGAAGCCGTGGCAGACCATGCCGGTCCCGCCCCCCACGGCGCCCTCCTTCGGCAAGCCGCCAGTGGCATCGTCGAGCGCGGCTAGCGCGTGCGCTTCCTTCACGTGGAAGCCGTTGATGTCGTTCAACCCGCCGTCATAGGTCTCGGCGACGACCGGGAGCCACCACGGCTGCAGCACGTTGCGCTGGCCGACCTCCCACTTGATGATCGCATCGCGGACCACCCCCACACTGTGGGTGTTCGTGATGGCCACCGGCCCCTCGAGATAGCCACTCTCCTGGACCCAGGTCGTCCCGGTCATCTCGCCATTCCCGTTCAACGTGAACCAAGCGGCAAAGACCGGATCGTGGTTGCGCTTGCCCCGTGGGTGCACGACGGTGACGCCGGTCCGGACTGGACCGCTGCCCACCACCAGCTTTCCGCTGCCGCTGATCAGGGTGGCATGCCCCACCTCGACCCCCGCCACGTCGGTGATGGCATCCAGCGGTCCAGCCGTGCCACCGATCGGGAGCTTCAGGTCGCGCTCACGGGGCTTCGGCTGCGCCCCGGCGGGTTGGGCGAGGGCGAGGGAGAGGGAGAGGGAGAGGGCGAGGGAGACGGCGACGCCCATCGGGACGACGCCCGCCCGGCCGAGTCGAACAACGGTGGCGTGCAGGCGGTGGGCGGCGAGTCGGAAGCGAGACATGGGCTCGAGGGGGAAGGTTGGCCCAAACTTCGCCGCACGATCGCCCCCTCGCCAGAGCGCCGCGCCGTCAACTGCACAGCGCTCGCCGCACCGAAGCCCCGAAGACGCACTGCCGCGCAGTCCCCGCGTGTGCCTCCCACCGCGGCCGGCCATCGGGCATCGGCGCCCGACTGCCGGCCCTCGGCGCCGCGCTCACGCCACGCGCTGCAGCGCCCGACCCAGCAGGTCCACAACCTGGTCGATCTGGGCGCGCTCGATAATGAGCGGGGGAGAGAGCGCGATCGTGTCGGCGGTCGTGCGAATCAACAGGCCGGTCCGGAAACAGTCGATGTGACAGTCCATGGCCCGCGCGCCGACCGCGCCGGGACGCGACTCGAGCTCGATCCCCGCCACCAGCCCGATGTTGCGAATGTCGATCACGTACGGCTTGTCGCGCAGCGAGTGCACCGCGTCCTGCCAGTACGCGGCGAGGTCGGCGGCGCGTGCAAAGAGCCCCTCCTCTCGATAGACCTCGAGCGTCGCGAGCCCGGCGGCGCAGGCCAGCGGGTGGCCGGAGTACGTGTAGCCGTGAAAGAACTCGATCCCGCTCGTCGAGGTGTTGACGACCGCGTCGTGGATCCCGTGGCGCACGAAGACGGCCCCCATCGGCACGTTGCCGTTGGTGATCCCCTTGGCGACCGTCATGAGGTCGGGAACGACACCGAAATAGTCGGCGGCGAACGGCGCACCTAACCGCCCAAAGCCTGTGATCACCTCGTCGAAGATGAGCAGGATACCGTGCGCGTCGCAAATGGCGCGCAACCGCTCCAGGTAGCCGACAGGGGGAATCAGCACCCCGGTCGATCCGGCCACCGGCTCCACGACGACCGCGGCAATCGTGTCACCTCCGTGCTGCTGGGCCAGCGCCTCGAGCGCGTCGGCCAGGTCGGCGCCCTCCGCCGGCTGCCCCTTGCTGAAGAAATTCCCGGCGATGCCAGTGCGTGTGCGGCAGGTGATCCACGTGCGGCATGAGGTACGGCAGGTAGGGGTTCCGGTTGGCGGGAATGCCGCCGACCGCGATGCCGCCGAAGCCGACTCCGTGATAGCCGCGCTGCCGCCCGACGAATCGCGTCCGCTGGCCGTCGCCGCGGGCCTGGTGATAGGCGATCGCGATCTTGAGTGCCGAGTCGATCGCCTCGGAGCCCGAGTTGGTGAAGAACACATGGTCAAGGTCGCCCGGCGCCAGCTCGGCAAGCTGCGTCGCCAGCTGAAACGACAACGGATGTCCGAGGTTGAATCCGGGGGCGTAGTCGAGCGTCGCCGCGCTCCGCGCGATTGCCTCCACGATCTGCTCCCGCCCGTGCCCGGCGTTCACGCACCAGAGCCCCGCGGTCCCGTCGAGGATCTCGTTGCCGTCGACATCGGTGTAATACATCCCCTTGGCCGATGCGACCAGCCGCGGGGCCTTCTTGAACGCCTTGTTGGCGGTGAACGGCATCCAGAGCTCGTCGAGCGAGAGGCCGGAGAGGGCGGTCTGGGACATGGTCGAGAGGACGAAGGGTCGAGACGCAGGCACGCGAACCGGGAATAAACTGGCACCGGGTCGGGGTGACGTCCACAGCCCGAACCGGACCGAAGCGGTTACGGTGCGTCGGGGCTTCGGCTCCGCCCTCGGACCGATCCCGCGCACCGCCACGCTTGCGCGCGTTGTCTCCCGGGAACAGGATTGCCCTCACAGCGCGCCGCGCCCCGTGACCCGCTCACGTGACGCCGGCGCCCGTCTCACCCCAAGTCCCATCGCGCATGCGCCGACGCCAGTTCGTAGTCTCACTCGCCGCCACGGCAGCCGCCGCGCGCCTGGACGCCCAGCGCACGTCGCCCATTCCGCGTCGCTCGCCGCTCCCCCGTCCGCGCCCCGACGCCCTGATCTTCGATGCCATGGGCGAACTGCGCATGGAGTACACCGACGACATCGTGCGCGACATGCTCGCCAGCGGCATGGACGCGATCACCATCACCCTGTGCGACCCGAAGCCCGAAGGGAACGAGGCGGTCGCCCTGGCCATCGATTCGCTCGCCGAGCACGATCGCTACCTCGCCTCGCACCCCGAGTTCTTCGTGAAGGCCACCGCGGTCGCCGACATCGACCGGGCACGCCGGGCGGGGAAGCTCGCGGTCTTCTACCTGTACCAGAACACCGTGCAATTTGGTGAATCGCTCGACCGCATCGACGTCTTCCATCGACTCGGGCTGCGGTCGTGCCAGATGACCTACAACACGAAGAACTTCGCCGGCGTCGGTTGCTGGGAGACCGGGGGCGTCTCGCCGTTCGGCCTCCAGATGATCCAGCGGCTAAACGAACGGCGGATCCTCATCGACCTGTCACACGCGAACATGCAGACGATGGGCGAGACAATCGCGGCCTCGAAGGCGCCCGTCACCATCTCGCACACCGCATGCATGGCGGTGCACGAAAATCGGCGCAACACAACGGACGAGAACTTGAGGGCGCTGGCGCAGCGCGGCGGCGTGGTCGGCATCTGCCAGATGCGTCCCTTCCTCACGCACAAGAAGAGCGACAACCTCCCGGCGTACTTCGACCACATCATGCACGCCATCAATGTCGCCGGTGTGGAGCACGTCGGGATCGGCAGCGACCGCGATCACCGCGTGATCACGCTCTCCCCGGAGTATGTGGCCGAGTTGAAGAAAGAGGAGGGGAGCCAGGTCAACGACAGCGAGCTCCCGTACTTCATCGACGCGCTCAACGGGCCGCGCCGCATGGAGGTCGTCTGGGACGGACTGGTGCAGCGCGGACTCCCCACGCGCGACGTCGAGCGCGTGATGGGAGGCAACGTCTACCGGTTGTACAAGGAGGTCGTGGGCTGACGAGGACGCGCCTCACCCCGCCTGCCTAACGCCGATCCGCCTCAGTCCGCCAGCCGCGCCCTATTGCCGGTCGTCCGTCGCGGCGGGGGCGGGGGGAATGGGTCGCTCGTCGGTGTCGGCGTCCTCCGCGGCCATCTCGGCGTCCGCCGCCGCTTCCCGCTTCACGGTTTCCCGCTGGATGGCGTCGCGCTCGGCTCGATAGCGGGCGTACCACTCGCGCGTGACCTCGCCCGCCAGCTCGCGGTTCCCCAACCCGAAGGAGAGCGCGAGCGCCAGGGCGACGGCGCCGAACAGGATGGCAAAGGCGGTGGTGACGATGTCCGAGGCGATCCCGAGCTCCTGGAGCGCCATGAAGATGGCGAGCACCACGACCATCCATCGTCCGATCCGGGCCAGCGTCGGGCCGCCCTGCACGCCCCCGGCCGAGGCCATGATCAGCCCCCCGGTGAACCGCCCAAGGACGATGCCGACAATCAGGATCACGATGGCCGACATCAGCGACGGGATGTAGCCGACCAATTCGGCGAACACCCCCGCCAGCGACTCCATGCCTAACGCGTTGGCGGCCAGCATGATGACCGCGAACATCACGAACCAGAACAGGACCTTCCCAAGGACCCGCGTCGGGTTGAAGTGGGCACCCGTGCGTTCGACCGCCTCCAGCACTCCACCACGCTCCAGCCACTGGTTCAGGCGCAACTTGCGCAGGATGCGGTCGGCACCTTCTCGACCAGCTTCGCCATGAGGTAGCCGGCGAAGAGGATGATGAGCGCCCCACCCAATGCGGGCACGATGTCGGCGAGCTGGGCGAAGCTGTCCTGCAGGCGTTCGAGGAACGTCACGTCGTGGGGGCGCGCGGCGCCCGGGTTCGGGATGCGGTTGGCGGATAAGCCGCCAATCCAACGACGGGGAAGCTAGCGCCCCCGCAGCCGGCCTGCACCGGCAGACGAGGGAGACGCATCGCGGCCGTTGTCGTCACGCGCTCAGTTCCGGGTGCCCCGCTTGAGGTCGAAGATCACCGACCGATGGCAGCCCGGGCAGAGAAACCACTCGCGACGTCGCGCGTAGCCCAGTCCGAACGACCCGCCGCCCAGCGACCGGCGGTTCATGGTCACCTGGCAACGCGGGCAGACGGCGCCCTCGCCCGCCCCGACCGCGCGCCGCACCTCGGCCTCTTCGGCGGTCGTGAACTTGGCCGTGTCCATCAGCCGGGCGCTCGCTGATCGATGGCCACGTCACCGTCCACCGCGACGACCACCTTGCCGAATTGCCCCCCGGACTGGAGCCGCGAATACGCATCGGCGGCCCGCGACATGGGATGCACGGAGTCGACGACGGCGCGTACGCGTCCGTCGGCGAAGGCGGCCGTGGCGGCGGCGAACTCAGTCTCGTTTCCCATGGTCGACCCCATGATCGTCCACTGATTCCAGAACAGCCGGCGCACGTCGGTCTGCACCATCGGCCCGGAGGTACCGCCGCAGGTGACCAGGCGCCCGCGCTTTCCCAGGGCACCTAACGACTGCCCCCACGTCTTCTCGCCCACGCTGTCGATGACGACGTGCACCCCGCGCTTGCCGGTGCGCGCGCGCACTTCCCGTCCGACATCCACGTCGCCGTGGAGCAGCAGTTCGTCGGCCCCGAACGCCTTGGCCCTCTCCAGCTTCTCCTCGCTGCCCGAGGTGACCCAGACCCGCGCGCCGAGCGACTTGCAGATCTGCAGTGCCGCGAGCGCCACACCGCCGCCGATCCCCCAGATGAGGACATCTTCCCCCGCCTGCACGCGCGCCTTGCTCACCACCATGCGCCAGGCGGTGAGTGTCGCCAGCGGGAACGCCGCGGCCTCGGCCATCGGGATCGTCTCGGGGATGCGCACCACGTTGGACTCGGGGACGACGACCAGGTCGCAAATCGTCCCCGGAAAGTGCTCGCCGAGGATGCCGTATCGAAGGCAGAGCGGCGAGTCGCCGGAGAGGCAGTATTCGCAGCTGCGGCAGCTGATGCCCGGGTTCAGGACCACGTGGTCGCCCACCCCGACCGACGTCACCTCTTCGCCGACCGACTCCACCACGCCAGCGCCGTCCGATCCGACGATCCACGGCGGGGTGATGGTGATGTGCTTGAGTCCGCCCAGCATCCAGAGATCCAGGCGGTTGAGCGCCGCCGCCTTCATGCGGACCCGCACGTCGGTCGCGGACTGCAGCGAGGGGGCCGGAACGTCGTCGCGAAGCTGGAGCTGCTCGAGTCCCCCGTGTGCCGAGATGGTCAGTGCGCGCACGCGTTGAGTAGTGAAGGGTGAGTGCATCCGATACATTCCGGCACGTTCGCTACCGGTTGCCGGGAGCTCCCGCATGGTAGCGGTGCCACCATCGTCATAGCCCGGATTCTGGCAATGCTCTCGATTAAAGTGCCCCCCCTTGGAGAGTCCATCGTGGAAGCCACCATCTCGCGGTGGCTCAAGAAGGAAGGGGACCCGGTCGCCTCGGGCGAGACGCTGGTCGAGCTGGAGACCGACAAGGTAACGGTCGAGGTTCCGGCCCAGAAAGCGGGCGTGCTCGTCCGTCGCCTGAAGCAGGAAGGGGACGTGGTGAACGTGAACGACGTGCTGTGCGAGCTGGACGAGTCGGCACAGGCGGGTTCCTCATCCTCCGCGACTGCGGCAGCCCCACCGGCCGCGGCCCCTCCCGCGGTGCCTGCCGCTGCACCGACTGCCTCGCCCCCAGGCGGCCAGGCGCCCGCCGCTCCTGCGTCGCAACCGACGGCCAGCGCCGGCGATCCTCGCAGCGCGCCGGCCGCGCGCCGCATCGCGGCCGAGGAGGGCGTTGATCTCGCGACCGTCTCCGGAACCGGTCGCGGCGGCGTCATCAGCAAGCCGGACGTGATCGAGCACATCGCGGCGGCAGCGACCACGACCATGCCCGCATCGGCGCCGCCCGCGGCCGCACGGGTGACCCCGGCTGCCCCAGCCGCCCCGGCGCCCGCTGCCTCACCCGCTCCAGCCCCGTCGCGTCCCGCTCCGTCGGCCCCCAAGGTCGCCCAGTCGGGGGCGCGCGAGTCGCGCGAGAAGATGAGCACGCGCCGGCGCCGCATCGCCGAGCACCTGCTCGAGTCGCAGCACTCCACCGCGCACCTGACCACGTTCAACGAGATCGACCTGACTGCGGTCGAAACGTTGCGTGGCCGCATCAAGGAACGGATCGAGAAGGAGCACGGCGTCCGCCTGTCCATGATGCCGTTCTTCGTGAAGGCGGCGTGCATGGCGCTCAAGCAGTACCCGGTGGTGAATGCCAAGGTCGATGGCGACCACATCCAGTACCACCACTTCGTGAACATGGGGATCGCCGTCGCGTCCGACGCCGGGCTCGTCGTTCCGAACGTGAAGGATGCTGATTCGCTCAGCCTGCTCGACATCGCACGCGGCATCGTGACGGTGGCCAAGAAGGCACGCGACGGCAAGCTGACGATGGACGACCTGACTGGCGGCACCTTCACCATCACCAACGGCGGTGTCTTCGGCTCGCTCATCTCCACGCCGATCATCAACTTCCCACAGGCCGGCATCCTCGGCCTGCACAAGACACAGGATCGGCCAATGGCGGTGAACGGCGAGGTCGTCATCCGGCCGATGATGTACGTCGCGCTCTCGTACGACCACCGCATCATCGACGGTCAACAGGCCGTGCTCTTCCTGGTCAAGATCAAGGAGCTGATGGAAGACCCGGCGCTGATGGTCGTGGAGTAGGCAGGACGACGGGAGGTAATGAGTGGGGGGCGGCTCCGATGCGGAGCTGCCCCCCTTTCGTCTTTTCGCAGCAAACCCTTTCGGCGCGTGCGGCATCCAAGCTACTGAGGCGTGTGATCGGAACGTGAATCCAACGGCACACGCCTCCGTAGTGTGAGCAACAGGAGCGCAACACATGCCCAACGAATACGCCTTCACACCACTTCCCCCGTCTCGATCCGCTATGCGCCTGCCCGCGCCGCTTGGTGCGCTGGCTGGGAACTGGCGCGGGGAGATGATCATCGATGGCACCGGTGAGCGTGTGCCGTTCACCCTCCTGCGAGACCAGAGCAGTGATGCGGCGGTCGCCGGCCGCTTTCTTTTCTTTGCCACGCGCGACGTGCCACCGACGGGCATGAAGCTGCTCGAGGCAGCCAACTCGGTCTTCGTGGCACTCGTCGGGCCGTACTACTGCCCCCGGGAAAACGCCGACGTCATGACCGTCTTCGAGGGGACGCGCGACGGGCAGCGCATCGAGGGGTCCTTCTACACCCGCGTGCAGAACTGGCGCAATACGCTTCGCAGCGGACAGTTCAGCGCGACTCGCGCCGCCAGCAGCACTCGGGCGGCATAGCGGACGCGATCTTGGGGCACCGCAGGGGACCGCGGTGTGGGGAGCGGGTGCGGTCGCGATGAGCGGCCGCACCCGCTTAGTTTGCGGGACTTCCCTCTCCCGAAACTCCATTCTCCGATGGCGAACGAACTCGTGACCACCGACGTGGTGGTGATCGGTGGCGGCCCCGGTGGGTATGTGGCCTCCATTCGCGCCGCACAGCTCGGACTCTCCACCGTCTGCGTCGAGATGGACAAGACGTTGGGCGGGACCTGCGTGAACGTCGGCTGCATTCCCAGCAAGGCGCTGCTGCAGTCGTCCGAACACTACGAATTCGCGCGGCTGCACGCGCACGAGCACGGCTTCGCCTTCGACGCGCTCCGCCTGGACCTGGCGCAGATGCTCAAGCGCAAGGACGAGGTGGTCTCGGCCAACACGCGCGGCGTCGAGTTCCTGTTCAAGAAGAACAAGGTCACGTGGGCGCGCGGGCGCGGTACGCTGAAGGCGGGGAACGTCGTGGATGTGACCGCCGCCGACGGCGCCGTGACGAGCTACCAGGCCCGGCACGTGATCATCGCCACCGGCTCCGTCCCGTCGGCCCTTCCGTTTCTCCCGTTCGACGAGCGGCGCGTGCTCTCCAACGTGGGGGCGCTGACCATTCCGGAAGTCCCGCGCCACCTGGTGGTGATCGGCGGCGGGGTGATCGGCCTCGAGCTGGGATCGGTGTGGCGGCGCCTGGGCGCCAAGGTCACGGTGGTCGAGTTCATGCCCACGATCCTGCCGGGCAACGATGACGACATCGTGAAGGAGGCCGATCGCATCTTCCGCCGGCAGGGGTTGGAGCTGCGGGTGGGGACCAAGGTGACCGGGGCGACGATCGAGGACGCGCGCGTCCTGGTGCACGTGGACAAGGACGGCACCACCGAGACGCTGGACGCCGATCATGTGCTCGTCTCGGTCGGGCGACGTCCGGTGCTGCACGGGATCGACGCCGCCGCGTTAGGCCTGGCCGTCGGGCCGCGGGGCGAGGTGCTGGTCGACGACCAGATGCGCACCAACCTGCCCAACGTCTTCGCGATCGGCGACGTGATCGGCGGCAAGCTGCTCGCCCACAAGGCCGAGGAAGAAGGGGTCATCGCCGCCGAGGTCATCGCCGGCAAGCCGTCGCACATGCACTACCACTCGATGCCGAGCGTGGTCTACACGTGGCCCGAGATCGCCACGGTGGGGCTGACGGAGCAGGAGGTGAAGGCCTCAGGGCGGCAGTATCGCACCGGGAAGTTCCCGTTCTCGGCCAACGGCCGTGCGCGCACCATGGCCGAGACGAGCGGCTTCGTGAAGTTTGTCGCCGACGCCGAGACCGACGAGTTGCTGGGGTGCCACATGATCGGCGCCAACGTGTCGGACCTGCTGGCCGAGGTCGTGCTGGCGTTCGAATATCGGGGGTCGTCGGAGGACATCGGGATGACGGTGCATTCGCACCCGACGCTGTCAGAGACGACGAAGGAAGCAGCGCTGGCGGTGCTGGGGCGGGCCATCCACATCTAGGTGCCGACCACGAGCCAGCGGGACGACGAGAGGACGTTGGTGCCATACGCCACGGTCTTCTTCGACTGTGACTCCACCTTGTCGACCCTCGAGGGGATCGACGAACTGGGGCGGGAGTTTCGCGACCAGATTGTCCCGCTCACCGAGGCGGCGATGCGAGGCGAGGTGGCGCTCGAGTCGGTGTACGGACGCCGGCTGGCGATCATCCAACCGACTCGGGATGCGCTCGACCTGGTCGGGCGGCGCTATGTGGAGACGCTCGTTCCCGGCGCGATCGAGACCGTGGCGGCGTTGCACCGGGTCGGGATCGACGTACACATCGTATCGGGTGGGCTGCTGCCAGCGGTCCGGCATGTCGCCGAGGCGCTGGGGGTGCCGCAGACACGGGTGCACGCCGTCGACCTCTCGTTCGATGCCGAAGGACGCTACGTGGGCTACGACGAGTCGTCGCTGCTGGCGCGGCAGGGAGGAAAGCCGGCGCTGATCGCCGCGTTAGGCGCCGTGCGCCGTCCGAGCATGCTGGTCGGCGACGGGGCAACCGACCTCGAGGCGCGCGTGGCCGTCGACACCTTCGTCGCCTTCGCCGGCGTCGAAGCGCGGGAGGCGGTCATCGCCGGAGCCGACGCCGTGGTGCGGGCCTGCTCGCTGCTTCCGGTGCTCGCGCTGGCGCTCGAGGGCGGCGGGCCATACGACGCCGACATCCAGGTGCTCATCGCGCAAGGGCGATCGCTGGCCGATCCGCTCGCCCCGCCGGGACCGCCGGTCTCGCGAACCTGACCGACGCGACCACTCCGTCACCCCGGGAAACGACAACCCCCTGACAGCTCTCGCTGCCAGGGGGTGTCGCATGTGGCGCTCCCCCCAGAGACGCGCACATCACCGGCGTGGCGCCAGGTTGCCCTGACACCTGTCGCGCGGTGTTCGTACAGGGGACACCGTGTACGGCAGCTCCCCTGACATCGAATTCACCACGCGTAGCGCGAGCGACCCGCTGCCGTCGCCGCCAGACGCCGCGGTGCTCCTTCCGCGGCTCAGCGTCCGGCAAAGACGAGTTCCAGCGACACGAATCCGTCGGCGTCACCGCCCTGGGATGGAAACTCCAGCGTCAGCGTCGTCCAACCTGCGTCGTCCACGACGCCGAGCCGCATCGGCATCATGGCCTGTTGCGCCGGCAGCACGGTGACGGCAGCGGGCGCCCCATCGGGCGCCCGCACGCGGAGTGCGTAGGTGGTCCCGGCGCGCCCCTCGAGCATCACGCGATAGCGCGCTCCGTCC
This sequence comes from Gemmatimonadota bacterium, assembly GCA_016704465.1. GTDB lineage: Bacteria > Gemmatimonadota > Gemmatimonadetes > Gemmatimonadales > Gemmatimonadaceae > SCN-70-22. The sequence continues at coordinate 577,840 of JADJAD010000004.1, forward strand.
ATCCGCTCGCTCAGCACGCGCAGGGCCGTCGAGCGATCGCCGATGCGCGCCGCCGATCGTGGCGGCGACACTTCCCATCCCCCCTCCCATGTCATCGCCAGCTGCACTCCGTCCCCAAGGACCGCGCTGTCGCGCGCGACCGTGGCCCCCGGGAAGGGCTGCAGCGCCAGCGCGCCACCTCCCGCCGTGCGCGTGACCCGTTGTGCACCTAACGGGAGCGCCGGGGCGAAGTCGACGGTCATCGGCGTCCCCTTCTCGATCCCCTCGCGCGTGACCCGCAGCGACAGTCCACGCCGGTGGCGCACGAGTTCCAGCGCCAGCCGCGCCTCGCCCACCGCGAGGTGCTCCACTCGCAGTGTGTCCCATTCGGCCGGCATGTGCGGCGCAATGCGCACGCGCCCGGCTGGTGCATCCACTTCGATCCCCAGCAACCCGCGCACCAGCGGCGTGAGCACCATCGACGTGGCAAAGAACTGGTGCGGAACCGAGGTATCGAGCGGCTTGTAGAGGCGACCGGCGATCACCTCGGGATTGCGCCCCAGCGCCTCGTCGAATCCCGTGCGGGCGATCGCGTCTAGGGCAAAGCGCCCGGCGTGGGCATTGTGGTAGCGGTACTGACCCAGCGATACCCACCCGGTCACGAACGGCCACACCGCCCCGTTGTTGTAGTGCATCGGGTCGAAGAGCGGCGACGTCGCCGCCAGCGGGCGCGCCCCCCAGTCGGTCATGATCACGTTGGAGGCGAGGCGCGCCGCCATCGCCGCACCACGTTCGGGGTCGAACACGTCGAACGACATCGCCGTCGCCGGCCACGCCGTGAGGTTCTGGTTCACCTGCTTCCCCTCGAGGATGGCAAAGGCGTACTGCCCGATCCCCGGCATCCAGAGCAGCTGCTCCAGCGTTGCCACCGCCCGGGACCGCGTGGCGCGCGCTTGCGTCGCCAGCGCCGGCTCGCGCATCGCGTCGGCGATGCGGGCGAATCGATCGAGGGCGGCGATCCAGACGCCGCTGAGGTAGACGTCGGAGACGATCCCGATCTGCAGGTCGCCAACTTCGAGCGCCCCCGCGCCCGCGATCGTGTTCTCCATCAGCCCGTCGCCGTCGCTGTCGGCCTTGCGCGACCACTCGTAGGCTTTCCGAAGGTTGGGCCACAGTTCCCGCACGAGGGCGGTGTCGGCGGTCTGCTTCCAGTATTCACCGAACGCCAGGACCCAGAACGGAGTCGTGTCGCCGTGGTAGAACGCATACGGGTACGCGCCGAACCAGTCGACCTTGTTGGCGGCCTGCGAGATCTCGTGGGTGATCTTGCCGTCGGCGCGCTGGTACTTGGCGAAGAAGCGGAAGACGCCGTCGCGCACGAGCGCACGCTGGCCGACGGCGCTCATCCCGAACGAGTTGATCGCCGCGTCGCCGCCGAAGAACCAGCCGAAGCCCGGGCGGTCGCTGGCAGCGCCCGACAGGCCGTACCCGGCCACCAGACCGCAGCCCAGCGCCGGGTTGCACACCATCGACTCGTCGAGATTCACCTTCGCCCACTCCACGGCGAGGTTGAGCGCTGCATCGGGGGTGATGATGCGGGCGGTCTGCGTGCGGGCGGAATCGAAGTGCGCGATGCGCTTCAGCCACTCGCGTCGCGCCGCACCGGGGGCCATGAGCCGATCATACAGGGCACGCGCCGAGTCGCGGGGCATCTCGCCGCCCGCCAGCACGATCGGGATGTAGGCCTCGTGGATGTTGACGTTCCCGCCGGGCGGTTCGCCGAGCCTGGGTTCGGTGTACTGCTCGCCCGCTCCACCAACGCCGATCACGAACTGCGGCAGCGCCGTCGACATCATGTGCGCCGGCACGTCCGACGCCCTGGTGATGGCGGGCGACCCGAGGAACGCATTCACCGTGCGACGACTCTCGCTGAATATGAAGGCCTTCGCTGGCGCATTCCAGGCGATGTACTGCCCGCCTAACGCCGCCGGCCAGGCCAGGTGCACGTCGGGAGCGAAGGTGGCGACGATCTCCATCGGGCGCACGGCGTCGACCTCGAGCAGCATGATCGTGGCCGGCTGGTCGAGCACGGCGAATACGTGCTGCTTGACGGAGAATGTCTCGTACGCGTACTCGATCGTCACCCCTTCGGGCCGCACCGTGACCCAGCGCGCCACCTCGCGCCCCGGGATGGGGGCGGTGTACTTCGGGACGCGGAACGACAGCTGGAAGTCGTGCAGCCACTTGTACGGCCATGACCACAGCTCGAAGCGCCCGTCCTCCGTCCCCATGGCGATCGAGCGACGCCCAACCGAGGCCACGTAGACGCCAGGGCGCGCCGGACCGCGCAGTTCGATCGGCGAGCGGCCGAGGTCGAACCAGGTCGAGCGAAACGCGGGCGGCGCGCCGCCGGCAGGGGTGACCTGCGCGCCAGCGAGGGCGGTGAATCCGGCGACGGCTAGCACCGTCGCAACCAGGGGGCGAAGTCGCATGGGGCTCGGTAGCGCGTGGTGAGGATGCGCCTGCAATGTGCCTGCCCTCCCCTGCCCTGTCGAGTTGGCGAGCACGCGCGATATTCCCGTCATGCCGCTCGACGCCGTTGCCCTCGTCCTGCTCTCCGCGGTCTTCCACGCGACCTGGAACTTCCTGCTCAAGCGCTCGGGCGGGACGCAGGAAGTGGTGGCGTTGAGCAAGCTTGCCGAGGTCATCGTGCTCGCCCCTGTCTTCCTCGTCGGCTTTGCCACCGGCCTGCCGTCGCCTGGCGAGTCCGCCTGGTGGGCCGGCGTTGCCGCGCTCGGCGTCGCGCTCACCTACATCGCCCTCGCCCGCGCCTATCGGCATGGCGACCTCTCGTTCGTCTACCCGATCGCCCGCGGTTCCATCCTCGTCTTTCTCCCCGTGGCGGGCTGGATCGCGTTAGGCGAGCACCTCTCCGTGCTCGGTGCGGCGGGGCTGGCGGCGATCGTGGCGGGGATCATCACCCTCAACCTCGACGGCTTCGACCGGGCAGCCCTGCGCCGCGTGGCGACCGTGCTTCGCGGCAAGGCGACGGTCTTCGCGGTGCTCGCCGGGCTCACCTCGGCCGTCTTCACCATCTGGGACAAGCGCGCCATCGGACGCATGGCGCCGTTCGCCTACATGTACCTGTACACGTTGATCGTCGCGATCGGGTTCGGCCTGTGGCTCAAGGCGCGTGTCGCACCCGACGTTGTTCGGCAGACGTGGCGCCGTCACTGGCCGAGCATCGTGCTGATCGGGTTGCTGAATACCGCGTCGTATCTGCTGATCCTGTTCGCGCTGCGCACCGGCGTCACGAGCTACGTGTTGGGGATGCGACAGGTGAGCATCGCGGGGGGCGTGGCGCTCGGCTGGTGGTTCCTGCAGGAGCAGATGACGCGGGGGCGGATGGTGGGGGTGGGGCTGATCCTCACCGGGTGCCTAACGCTGTCGGTGGCGGCGGTGGGGTGAGGGGAGAGAGGAGACCATCAGCGACGGCCGCGCTTGCGCGAGACCTTGGCCGCCAGCCCCAAGCGCCTCAGATCTTCCTTGTCCCTGGGACGCCCGGACGCCCGCTTGTTCTTGCGCAGCTCGTCGAGCCCGATGATGAGCAGTCGCTGGCCACCGACACCGGCTTCTTCCGCTCCCGCTCGCACCTCCTCATACGACACGCCGCTGATCGACGCCAGCAGGTCGATCCGGAGCGGCTCATTCCCAAGTTGAGTGAGCGCGTTCGGCGAGAGGAGGAAATCCGCGTCGACCAGGTGCTCCGGCGCCCCAAAGGCTTCGAGGGCCTTGCAAAGTCGCCGAACGTTCTTCGGCGACTGCTCATACAGGAAGTCGATGTCGCCGGTCGCCCGGACGACACCATGCCATCCCACTGCAAAGCCGCCGACAAGTATGAACGCGACGTGCTGTGCGTTCAACGCCTCGATGGCGTCGCGGAAGTCAGGCGCGAGCGCCGATGTATCGTTCGGTAGCGGGTCCATCTATCGCCGCGAGCCACGGCGTGCGTTGGCCACAGCGAAGGCCTGCTCCGACACGCGCGCGACCGCGCCAACGCCTTGTGCGGGATCTGCAGGTGGCCGCACGTCGGTTCCCTCCTCCGAGAGCCGGGTCTGTCGTCCCCGCCACGTCGTGCGGCGAATCGCGGCGCGGGCCGCACGAGCCGCTGCGGCGGAGCTGGCATCGTGGAGCACGTGGGTCGTACCGAGCGGATCGTCGAGCCGAATGCTGACGCCCACGAGACTCAGCATCCGGAGTGCGGTCTCGAGGCTGACATTGGGACGTTCCGCGCGTTCCACTTCAGCCCACAGCCGTTCACTGACCCCCGCGCGTTGCGCGAGCTCCTTCTGCGTAAGGCGCAGCGCCTTTCGCGAGCGCTTCAACAACACCCCGACCTGATCCGTCAGCATCCTGGCCTCCCGCAGCAAGTGCCACGTTGGTTCACAGGAAAGCTACCGGAGCGGGCGGGCGCCACACCACCCCTTTACGTATGTTGTCACGAATCCGCGAGCAATCACCCTACCCGAACTCGCGCTCGCTGCGGCAGCGGTCGGCGAGGGTGGTCTGCTGGCGTTCCGGAACAGCGGTCAGAGACGACCTTCCCGAGGCGATCGAACCAGGGCGCACTCGTCGGCGTCGCCACGTCCGCCATCCACCCGTCACTCCATCGTGCCCGAGTTGGTGCGACGTCTCCTACTGCCCGAATGTCGCGTACCCCTGGGCATGCAGCGTCGCCCGGGCCATGGTCGCCGAGGTCGCCACCTGCACGAAGGGGAGCAACTCGTCACGAGAAATCTTGCGGCCGGCGATCGCCTGCCCGCAGACGATGATCTTCACGCCGGCCTCGTGCAGGGCCTCGAGCAGCGGGAGGCTGCCGTTGTCCTTCCCGGTCGCGGCCTTGTAGGCCACATTGCGCAGGAGCGACTGGGTGGCAGCCCCGTAGACGATGATCGCCAGGTGCACGCGTGCCCTCGACAGTCCTTCGGCGTCGGACATGAAGAGGAAGTTGGCGGGACGGCGGAACCCGTCCACGAGTTCCCCAGGCTCCTTCGGGCCGGCGGTGACGTTCCACGCGATCTTGTACTCGGCCGTCGGATCTGCCGGGAAGCCGGGGTTGGAAACGGGGTTGCTCGCGCCGAGCTTCTTGATGAGTGCTTCGCCCGTTTGGGCGGTGGTGGTGGCGGGCACGATGAGCAGCGCGGCGAGCGCGAGACCAACGATGGGGCGGATCATGCTCCCTCTGCGACGGTGAAATGGGACATGGGATGTGCATCGACGACGGACGGTCGCTGGCGTCGATGGAGCACGTGCGGCTCTGCATCAGGCCGGCGTCGATTGCATCGCGCGAACGCGTGCCACCATATGCGACACTACGCATCACGATGGTTGCTTGTTGCCCGCGAATGTGGTAACGCAGGGACCGCATTAGTTCACTCGAGAATGAATCGGCATGTTGCGACGGTGCAGCGTTGGGCAGAATCCGACAACCGATTTCGAGATGACCTCCAGTCTTCGACCGGGACATCGCATGACCGTCACGTCGTTCCATGCTCCGCACGCCCCGGGCGCACGCCGCAGGACCCTCGAGCGTTCCGGCGTACGCCTGACCGGCCATGTCTTGCTGCTGCTCGCGCTCGCGGGGCTCTCCCCGACCTCCGCGCCGGCCCAAGGCAGCCGCACCACGATCATCCTGCTCGGCACCGGCACCCCGATTCCCGATCCCGACCGTGAGGGACCCGGCGTCGCCATCGTCGTCGACAGCGTCGCCTACCTGTTCGATGCGGGCACCGGAATCGTGCGGCGTGCGTCGGCGGCGGCCCGCGCAGGAATACTGGCGCTGCAGCCGCCGCGGCTCGGGCACGTCTTTCTCACGCACCTGCACTCCGACCACACCTTGGGGCTGAACGACGTGATGTTCACGCCGTGGATCCAGGGGCGCCGAGCGCCGCTGGAGGTATTCGGCCCACCCGGCACGCAACGGCTGGTGTCGAGCATCGAGCAGGGAAACGTCGAGGACATTCGCGAGCGGATTGCCAGCGCGGGCGGACCATCGGCCGAGGGCTATCGGGGCAACGTGCACGAGATCGCGGAAGGTGAGGTGTTTCGCGACGCGCGCGTCACGGTGCGCGCCTTCCGGGTGCCGCACAGCGCATGGAAGACCGCGTTCGGCTATCGCATCCAGACCCCCGACCGGACGATCGTCATCAGCGGTGACGCGCGCGCCAACCCCGCGATTGCCCGCGAGTGCAACGGCTGCGACGTGCTGATTCACGAGGTGTACTCCGATGCCGGCTTCGCCTCGATGTCGCCGTCCCGGCAGCCGTATCACGCGCAAGCGCACACGTCGGCGACGCAGCTGGGCGAGATCGCGACGGCGGCGCGCCCGGGGGTCCTCGTGCTGTACCACCAGTTGTACTTCGGGAGCACGGACGAGCAGCTGCTCGTTGAGGTGCGATCTACGTTCGCTGGGAAGGTCGTGTCGGGACGGGACCTGCAGCGGTTCTGATCGCTCGGCTAGCCGGAACTCATTGCCAGCACTTGCTGCGCCGCCCGCTCCCCCGCCGCGAGCGCCCCTTCGATCAGGCCGGGGCTCACGTGCGACGTCTCCGACGCGGCGAGCAGCAGCCTGCCATCAAACTGTGGCGTCCGCAGGATGGTCGGCCCCACCGCCGGGTGCTCCGGCAACTCATCGATGTCTGCGGCGGTGGCGACAAACGGACTCGTCGCCCAGTCCTGGATGTGCAGCGCCGTCGGTCGCTCCCCCTGCTGCCCCAGGCAGCGCCCCAACTGCGCGACGATCGCGCGCTGCAAGCCCGGTGGATCGGCGCGGCGCTGCGACGGCGACCACCCGACGAAACCGAAGATTGCCCCCACGCCCTCGTCATGCGGCGTGTGGTCGTGCGCCTCGCCCAACGGCCCATTGCGGCTGGCGATTCGCCCCGACAGGCCGGCCGCACGCCAGAACGGACGATCGTAGAGGGCGACGGCCTTGGCCTGGCTGCTCATCCACGTTGGGGTACGGCGCATCGCTGACATCAGGGCCGGATCCAGGCCGGGGAGCGCGACGGTAGAGGCGGCGACGCGCAGCGGCACGGCGAGGATGACGAACCTCGCGCGCAGCGTCTCGCCCGAGGCCAACCCGACGCCGATCGTCGCGCCATCGTGCTCCTCCACGCGCGCGACGGGCCTACCCGTCGATACCGTGCCCTCGGGCAGTCGAGCGGCCAGCGCGGCGATCAGGGCACCAGGTCCGCCGACTACGCGCGCGATGCCTGCCTGTCCCGGAATGAGATGGCGCTCGACACCGGCGCCCCAGCCGTCGAGAATTCCGTCCCCGTCATCGTATTGGGGAAAGGTGGCGATCCGAAGCCGGTGCAGCCACGCGGCTACCACAGGTTGATAGGTCGGCCACACCCATGTGGGACCGAGGTCGGCCAACGCGCGCCCGGTCGCGATGTCGGTGACGGTCCGGATCCGCCCCCCGGCGTACCGAGAACCCTCCAGCACCGTGACCGTGCGCCCGGACTCTGTCAGCACGCAGGCGGCGGTGAGGCCCGCGAGGCCGGCTCCAATGATGATCACATCGTGTGCGGGCACGGCGACCTGTCGAGAGTGCGGAAATCGCCGGAAGCTGGGCGGCGTCGGTCGCCGCGGCAAGCGCTCGCGCGGCACTGGACGGCCACAGCCAGGCGACCTCGCTCCTACGCATCGGCAGGTTCGGTGCTATGGTAGGGATCTCTTCCCGCACCGCGAGGTTGCTCGATGGCGTACGACCGCTCCTCCTCCGAGGTGAACCTGGACCTCGACCTCGGTCGCGATCCCTCAGCGCGCGACGAATCCCATCGGGTTGACGACGCGACTTTTCGGCTCGCGGTTTGCGGCGACTTCAGCGCAGGGTCTGCGGCGGGGTCGCCGCCGGGGGCGAGCGGGGTGACGCTAGGGAGCGCGCGCGCATGGCGCGTCGATCGGGATGACTTCGACGACGTGCTCGCCCGCGTGTCACCGTCGCTTCACCTTGACCTCGGCAGCGGCGTCGTGGCCGACGTGCAGATCCGCGAACTCGACGACTTCCATCCCGACCGGCTGCTGGAACGCGTGCCGCAGTTCGCCAGACTGCGCGAGGTGCGGGAGCGTCTGGTCGACCCCGCCACCTTCCGGCGCACCGCCGCCGAGCTGTCGGTTCCTCGGGCGCCGACGAAGGCGCGCCCCGCAGCGCCGCTCGGGGGAAGCCTGCTCGATTCCATCGTCGGCATGGAGACTCCGCAGGCGGCCGCCGGCGGTGGGGCGGACGAAGCGCTATACGACTTCATCCAGCGCGCCATGGCGCCGCACCTGGTCGATCGTCCCGACCCGCGCCAGGGCGAGATGATTGCCCAGGCCGATGCGTCGATCGCGTCGGTGATGCGCCTCGTGTTGCACCACCCACAATTCCAGGCGCTGGAATCGCTGTGGCGCGGGATGTACCGCTTGGTGCGAGAAGTCGACACCAGTGAACGCCTGCAGGTGTACCTGGTGGATGTCGGCCGAGATGCCGTGCTCACGGACCTGACCACCGCCGCCAACGCCCGCCAGACGCAACTCTACGACCGACTGGCCACGCTTGCCCCCGGCGAGCACGGCGGATGGGGAGTCCTCGTGGCGCACTATTCATTCGGCGGGAGCACTGACGACATCGCCATGCTCGATCGGCTCGCCGAGGTCGGGGCCGCGCTCAACGCCCCGTGGCTCGCCGAGGCGCACCCCGACCTCGCGCTCGGCTCGCTCGGCGACGAGGCCGCGGCCGCGTGGGCGCACCTGCGATCAGGACCGGCGGCCGGTCATTTGGGACTCGCCCTTCCTCGCGTCCTGCTCAGGCTCCCGTACGGAAAGGAGACTGATGCGTGCGAGCGCTTCAACTTCGAGGAACTCGAGAACGCCGACTCGCACAACTCGTACCTGTGGGGCAATCCCGCGCTCTTCTGCGCCACGTTGCTCGCCCAGGGGTTCAGCGAGCGCGGATCGGGACTCGCGGTCGGGGGCGTCGTCGGCAATCGGCGGGCTCCCGTTGCACCTGACGCGTCGTGACGGAGAGGTGGCGGCCAAGCCGTGTGCCGAGGTCGTGATGCGCGAGGAGGATGCGATCGCGCTGCTGGAGGCCGGGTTCATCCCGATGATCTCCTATCGCGACCAGGATGTCGTCCGGGTGGGGCGCATGCAGTCGGTTGCCGATCCGGTCACTCGGTTGTCGGGGCGGCTGGCGCGCTGATGCGCTGATGCGCTGATGCGCTGCGCGCGAGGGCCGCGGGGATCCGTGCGCGCGACGCGCGTGACATCCACGGCGCGCGCGAGGATCCCGGCGCTGTCACGGCGCGCGAAACACCTCCTCCAGCAGCTTCAACATCGCCGCCCACGACTCCTCGTCGGCCGTTGCGTCGTACTTGAGTCCCGCCATTCCGAACGACTCCGCCTTGGGGTTGGTGAAGCCGTGCATGGCGGTCGGATAGTTGACCACTTCCACCGTCGCCCCAGCAACACGAAGGCGCGTCGCAAAGCTGTCGACGGCAGCCATCGGTACCATGGGGTCGGCTCCCCCGTTCAGCACGAGCATGCGCGCCTCGACGCTGCCGAGCGGCACCTCGACGACCGGCGGCATGGCGCCGTGGAAGCTCACGACCGCCTGAAGGTCCATCCCGCTCTGGGCCATGCCGAGCACCACTGCGCCGCCGAAGCAGTAGCCGATCGCCGCGATGCGCGTCGGATCGACGTTCGGGTCGGCCTTGAGCTGTTCCAGCGCGGCCTCGAAGCGTGCCACCATCGCATCCATGTTGCCTGTGGCGGCCTGCATGAACGCCATCGCCGAGTCGGGGTGCGCCGTGTTCTTTCCGTCGCCGTACATGTCGAGCGCGAAGCCGACGAATCCGGCGCGCGCCAGGCGCCGAGCCTGTTCGTTGGAGTGCTCGTTGTGCCCCCACCACTCATGCACGACAATCACGCCGGGGCGCTTGCCCTGCACCGTGGCATCCCAGGCGACGAATCCGTTGAGTGGTGTGGCCCCGGCGGTGTAGCTGACCTCACGGGTCTGCACGTCGGGGACGGCGGGAGGGGCCGACTTCTGCTCCCCGCCACAGGCGGAAATGGCGAGGACGCACAATACCAGCAATCCGCTCACGCGACGCTGTGGAAACATGGATCGGCTCCTGTAGAGGTACGCGCACGAACGTACCGCTCGCGTCGTGTCCGCACCATCCCGGCGCGCCGTCCCACCGTCCTTGCCTACGGCCCTCTCGCCTAACGTCCGGGCGTCGCCAAGGCGTGCGACTGCCGCTTCACCCGCGCAGCCAGGCACCAATGCGCGTTGCCCCCTCCAGCACCCGGCCGCAGTGCCGCTGCAAAAAGGCGTCATCGACCGGTCCTTCGGCGCTCGAGGCCACCGCGTCCAGAGCCGCAGCCCCGTCGAAGTCGACATACGACAGCCGTGCCGACAACTCGGCGACCGGACGGCCGAACGGGGCGCCCGGGAGCAGCGCGACCCCCGTGTCCTCCAGCAGCCGCTCGCACAGCTCGCTACCGGTCGTGATGTCGCGCTGGGCCAGCGCCTCCCGATAGTGTCCAAACTCGGGAAAGAGGTAGAATCCCCCGTCCGGCGATGCCACGTGCACACGGGCGTCAGTCAGCCGTCGGGTCACGGCCTGTCCGAGCGCCGCCATGATCCGCCGCGACCGGACCACGTACAGATCGAGGTCGTCGCCGCCGGCGTATGCGGTGATCGCCGCGCGCTGGATGGGCGCCGCCGCGGTGGAGTACGTCTCGCTGGCCAGCCCGACGACTGCCTCCTGCAACCACCGCAGCCCCGGGGGAAAGAGCGCCGTGCCGAGCCGCCACCCGCCGGCGCCGCACCACTTGCTCAGCCCCCCGGTGACGATCGTTCCCTCCGGATAGTGGCTGGCCATGGAGACGTGGGCACCGGCGTGATCCAGTTCTCCGTATATCTCATCCGAGAGCACCAGCACACGGTGCTGTCGCGCGACCTCGGCGAGCGCCGCCAGCTGCGGCCCGCGCAGCGACACGCCAGTCGGGTTGGAGGGCGAGTTGAGCAGGAGCAGCCGCGGGCGCGTCGGTGGCGTCGCGCACGCATGAGCCAGCGCCTCCGGCGTCGGCGACCAGCGACCCTCCATGTCGGTCGGGATCCAGGTCACGGGCAGTCCCAGCACCCCCGCCTGCGGCGCGTACGAGACCCAGCTTGGCGACGGCAGGAGCAATTCCGAGTTCCTCGCCAGCTGCACGAGGAAGATCAGCTCCTTCGACCCGGGACCGATGACGACGTTGTCGGCGTGCGCCTCCACCCCGCGGCGGCGAAACCAGCCGGCGACCGCATCGCGCAGTTCGGGCAGGCCGCGGCTCGGATCATAGTCCTTCGCGGCGGCGTTCGCGCGCAGCGACTCGACGACCCGCGCCGGCACGGGGAATGGCGATTGCCCGAAGCCGAGCCGGTACACGTCGCGCCCTCGTGCCGCCAGCGCCTTCGTGCGCTCGTTGATGGCGAGGGTGGGCGACGCACCACGGCCGATGACGTGCGGGTTGAGGGTGGTGTCGATCATTGGTCGAGCAGCTCCGAAGAGGAAGACTCAGCGCGGGGTGTAACAACGGTAGGCAGCGGGGGTGTCGCATAGCTGCCGCATGGCCGCCGCATTCCACGCACGCGAACGTGCTACACCCCCGAGGCAAGGGTCGCCGTCGGCGCCGCGTGACGATCTTCCCCCATCGCCACCCAGTCGCGTGGCGTGTCATCCACGCGCCGCAGGATGAACCAGCTGATGATGATCATGCCCAGCAGCACGAGCACGCCGATACCCTGCCCGCGTTCGGGCGCCATGTTGCGACCGATGGTCAGCTGGGCGGTGATGGCCCAGATGGACGGACCGATCACCGCCGAGAATCGCCCGACCATGTTGTACAGGCCGTAGAACTCTCCGATGCGATCCGGAGGGGTAAGCCGAAGCATGAGCGGACGATCGGCGGCCCAGATCCCACCGAGCGCGACTCCTGCCCCCGCAGCCACGACGTACAGCACCCAGAGCGGCAGCGACGAGAGTCCCATCATGGCCGCCAGAGAGAAGACGACGACCCACAGCGCAAGGACGGCGTTGAGCGTGCGCTTGGGACCGAAGCGGTCCACAAGCCATCCCCACGTGAAGCCGCCGAGCACCGCAAAGGTGATCGCCCCCATCATCACGAGCTGCGCGGTCTTCTCCCCCTGCACCTTCGACTCGCCGTGCGCGATGGCGACGTTGACGGTGTACAGCGACATGATCGCGATCACGGTGTTGATCGCATCGGTGTAGAAGATGCGCCCGAAGAGGAAGCGGCCGAGTCCGGGATACTTGGTGCCGTCCCGCAACGTGGCGACGGTGTCGGTGACCGACGTGATGAGGTCGCGCAGCCTGAAGATCGGTCGCGGGTTGGGGTTGCCGCGCTCGCGCACGAACAGGAAGCACGGCAGCGAGAGGACCAGGAACGCCAGGGCGATGTAGAGGAAGAGCCGGGTCTTGTCCTCGGTCCCGAGCGTGAGGCCGAGCCCGACGGCGATGTACGATCCGAGATATCCCACCCCGACGCCGATGCCCGAGATCCGCCCGCGATTGGCCTCCGTCGACACGTCCGCCAGCATCGCGTCGTAGAACTGGAGGCCGGCCTGGTACGCGGCGTTGGCGACGATGAAGGCGATGATGGTGCCGGTCGTCCCGATGCGTCCGAGCAGCATGGTGAACGACACGCACAGTACGGTGGAGACGATGAGGAAGGGCATGCGCCGCGACGCGCGGTCGCTCATGGCGCCGAGCAGCGGCGACAGCACGAAGATGATCCCCATCGACACGGCGGTGATGGTGCCGTACACCGAGTCGGCACGTTCGGCCCCCACCGAATCCCGCACCCAAAGCGAGAAGTACAGCGAGACGATCCCCATCGTGAAGATCGTATTGGCCAGGTCATAGATGACCCAGCTGGCGACCGAGCGACGGGTGATGACGTGTGGCGGGGGAGGAGGCGGCATGGCGGGAAATTGGGGAGGCGCAACGCCTGCCGGGAGGTCCCAGCGGCTCCGAATCGCACGGCGGAGGGGGCCGCGCCCAGCCCAACCCCGCTGCTACGGCATCACGCGCATCACGCCCATCATGTCCGACCCGAGGTGCTCGGCGATGTGGCAGTGCAGCATCCACGCCCCCGGATTGCTGGCATCGATCAGCAGGTCCACGGTGCTCCCGACCGGAATCAGCGCGGTGTCCTTCCAGACCATGTTCGAGGTCCGCACACCGTCGCGCGAGACCACCAGCATGCGCTGTCCGTGCAGGTGGATGGGGTGCTGCATGGGGTGGAACGACTTGGGATCGTTGAAGATCCGCAGCTTCACGATGGACCCGACCTTCACGCGCCAGTCGATGGCCATGTTCTCGTCGCCCGTCGCATTGTCGCGCAGGATCCAGCGCACCTGCTTGCTCGTCGACAGCCAGTTCATGTCCGGCATGCCGTCGTTCCACTCCACCGGCGCAAAGTACGCCGTATCGACGTTCATGAACTGCACGGTGATCAGCGGCAGCGCGTTCACCTGCACGGTCAGGGTCAGCGATTTGTCGGGAGCCTTGTCGAAGAACGGACGGAAGCGGTCGATGTCGCGCGACACCTGGGGAACGTCGCGCAGGACGGAGAAGCGCGCCCCGTGATCGGGACGCGCCGACACCCGCGTGACGGTCACCGCGCCTAACGTGTCGACCGCCGGCACGAACTCGCCGGCGTAGTGATCGATCGCCTGCACGGCGTTCACGAGTGTCGACGTCCCCGTCTGGTCGAAGCGCACATCGATCACGTAGCGCTCGGCCGGCGCCAGCACCACGCTCTCGATCCACTCCTCGCGCTCGAAGCGGCTCACGTCCGACGCCACCACCTTCATGCGGGCGTTGGAGAACGAGACGTTCCAGGTGCGGGAGTTGGACACGTTCGTGAGGTAGAAGCGCACCACCTCTCCCTTGGCGGCCAACAGGGTGTAGCGCGTCTCGCCGTTGACGGTGAGCACGTTCCCCACCCGACCCATCAGCGCGAAGTCGGGGGCCTCCTTGCCGAACGGGACGAGCGCCCCCTCGTGGATCAACAGGTCGTTGAGCACGAGCGACTGCTCGCGGTTGGCCGGTGAGTAATAGTTCGGCTCGGGCGAGTCCACGATCATGTTGCCGAACAGCCCCATGGCCTGCTCGATGTCCTCGCGCACGTGCGGGTGGTACCAGTAGACGCCGGCGTCGGGGAAGTGCACGCGATAGGTGAAGCTCCCGCCCGGCGCCACCTCCGGCTGCGTCAGGCCCGGCACGCCGTCGAACTCGTTTTCCAGCCGCAATCCGTGCCAGTGCACGGTGCTCGGCAGGTCGATGCGATTGTGGAAGCGCACGGTGATGGTCGCCCCCTTCGCCACGCGCAGGAGCGGCCCGGGGACCTGGCCGTTGAAGGCGTACATCACGAACGTCTTGCCGCGCACCGCGCGCCTGACGAGTCCGGCCGAGAGGTCGAGCGTGTCGCCGTTCTTCAGGTGTCGCGTGCTGGTCGGCTTGACCATCGGCAGGGTGCGCGGATCGACGCCCGCCCCCGGAAGGAACGGCGTCACCGGGGGGCGTAGCCCCATGAGTCCCGGCATCATCGGCATCCCTTTCGGCATGGGGATCGGCATGTGCTGCGCGTGATCCATGCCGGCCATGGGGTCGGTCGGCGACGCGGCCTTGCTGGAATCCTTGCGGATGGTGTCGCCCGGCATCGCGTGCATGTCGTGCATGCCCTTCGTGGCCGCGCTGTCTGCCTTCGTCGATGCCGTACTGTCCGCCTTCTTCTTCGGCGGCTGTCGCGACTGCGCGGTGAGTGGCGTCGTTACCAGCGCGCCCAGCAAGGCCAGCGTGACCATGCTGCGCGCCGTTGCAGCTGCCAGACGGCCGGATCGCGAAGCTCGCGCGAACCCTTCAATCACTGGGAAATTCCCCGGAACAACGGATGCGACATGAACGACTGAAGCCAGCCACTCGGCGAGATCCCGTGCAGCACCGTGGGTCCGGCATGCACGGCCGTCGTCGCCGTGGCCTCGGCGGTGATGACCAGGAGGAACTTGTTGCGCATCGCCTGCCCGACGGTCGAGTTCCCGTTGGTCACGGCGCCCAACCGCTGCCAGTGCGCGAGGTCGGTCGAGACCTCCCACGCCACGTAGGCCGTGTACGCGCCGAGCGTGGCGGGATCGGGGAGTCCCGACGCTGTCACCTGCACGTCGTACCGTGATCGTCCGTCGGCAGTAACCGCTACGCCGAAGGGCGAGGACGCATACACGAGGCGGGCCTCGCCACGCGCCGTCGGCACCTTGGGCGTGCTGTTGAGCTGAATGTCGAACGGCCCGCTCGCGACGCCGAGCGCGACCGCGACCACCGCGGCAGCATGCAGCAGCGACGACATCCGCTGCCCCTCAGTTGGCCTTGGTCTTCATCGCCTTCGGACCGCGATCCCAGTCCTGCACGCTGGAGATGTCCGGGACGCCGTGATCGCTCCCCTTCCAGCCCGTGAAGCCATCCATTCGGAAGATCCAGAGGCCAGTGCGCATATCGGAGATGACCACGAGTCCGTCGTGGTTGCGCACGTCGATCCCGAACGCGCCCTGCATGACCGAGTTCTCGCTCTGCCACCCGTTCTCGAGGCTGCCGCCGAATCCCTTCTCGTGTTCGCAGTTGCAGGTGTAGAAATGCCCCTCGGTGACTGGCTTCTTCGGATCCTTGAGGTTGAAGACCTGCAACCCGTCTTCATACGCCGAGACGAAGACGTAGGGCCAGCGCACCTCGTGGTTGTGGGCGAGCGTGCGCCAATCGGACGTCCAGGCGCTGATCGGCTGGTCGATGTTCTGCGTCTTCCCCGACTGGCCGTCCTTCAGGTCCCAGATGCGCAGCGGCGTGTACTGGTACTCGGTCTCGGTCACGGCATAGCGCCCATCGGGCGACGGCGTGAAGGTATGGGCGAGGTCCATGCCGAGGCTGGTGATCGTGAAGGCCTGCTTCGGCATTTCCGGCTTGGTCACGTCGAACACTGAATAGCCGCCGAGTCCCGCGCCATAGAACTTGTCCTGCTGCGTGGCCGGATCGAAGCCGACGTAGAAGTCGTGGTAGCCGCCGGCCCCGGTCTGCTTCATCGGCGTCGGGTTGGGGACCTCACCGATCAACCACGTGCTCGGATCGGCACCGGCGACCACCTTGTCGAGGTCATAGATCAGTGCCTTCGACGCATTGACCGTGGCGAAGTACAGCGCCCGACCGTCGGAGTGCTTGTACGCGAAGCTGTTGTGGAAGCCGCCCAGCGACTGCGGATACCGGATGCGGGCCACTTCCTTGACCTTGGACGCGTCAGGGAGCCCGGTCACGTCGAAGATCACCGCCCCGAGATCGGCATCGGGTGTCCCCTGCTGGAACTGGAACGACTGCGCATAGAAGTAGCGCCTGCCGATCTTGAAGTACTTGCCGTCCATCGCGCCGATGCCACGGTGCAGCTCGGGATTCTCGATGCTCCACTGAAAGATCTTCTTCGGACTCGCCGTGTTGCTGAGGTCGTAGATCTGGAAGTCGAAGTTGACGAAGCCGCACATGTAGGCAAACGGACGGTTGGGGTCCTGCTCCAGCTCCACGTCGGCCGCCTTCCACGCCCCCTCGTGCCCCGGGACGTGGGCGAGCATGTGCACCTTCTCCGAGCCACCCGACTTCTTGTCGAAGGGCGTGAGCTTCGCCCCCGGGTCCTGGGCTCCGATGGCCGACGAGAGGAGCTGGAGTGTGGCGGCAGCAACGGCCGAGATGACCATCGAACGCATGTGGAACCTCCTGGGCGAAATCGCAGAGCCTCCACCGGAGGCAGTCGGCCCGCAGGCTCGACGCGCGCACGTTACACCGATCGGTCAACATGCCCTGCGGACACAGGAGCGGCTAGGGTCGGAGGGCGCGAGACACCCACGCCGCGCGCTCGCGCCGCGATGGGCGAGGCTTACCTTAAGACGGGGCGAACACATCCGTCGCCGTACGACCATTCGTTACGTCGACCGCAGTCGCCCTCCGTACCAGCGACTGGTCCTTCACCGCTCGTCGGGCCACCTCATCGTCAGCACGTGACCCCACGCGACACCACCTGGATCCTCGGGATCTCGGCGTTCTATCACGATAGTGCGGCCGCGCTCCTCCGCGACGGAGAGATCATGGCGGCCGCCTCGGAGGAACGCTTCTCGCGCATCAAGGGAGACGCCGCCTTCCCCGCCCAGGCGGTGCGCTTCTGCCTCGAGCGCGGCGGCATCTCCGTGGCGGATCTCGCCTGCGTCGGCTTCTACGAGAAGCCGCTGATCAAGTTCGAGCGCATCCTCGAGACGTACCTCGCCACCGCACCGCGCGGCTTCGGCCAGTTCCTCAAGGCAGGCCCGCTGTGGATGACGGAGAAGCTCTATCAGGACCGCACGTTGCGCGCCTCGCTCGGCCACTACGATGGGACGGTGCTCTACGCCGAGCACCACGAGTCGCACGCGGCGAGCGCCTTCTTTCCATCGCCGTTCGAGGAGGCAGCGGTGCTCACCATGGACGGGGTCGGCGAATGGGCCACCGCGACCATCGGTGTGGGACGCGGCTCCGAACTCGACCTGCTCATGGAAACGCGGTGGCCACACTCCCTCGGCCTGCTGTACTCCGCCTTTACGTACTACCTCGGCTTCAAGGTCAACTCGGGCGAGTACAAGGTGATGGGGCTGGCCCCGTACGGGGTGCCACGATACGAGGACCTGATCCTCACGCACCTCGTGGACCTCAAGGAGGACGGTTCGTTCGCGCTCGACCAGCGCTACTTCAACTACCTCACCGGCCTCACGATGACGAGCGAGGCGTTCCACACCCTGTTCGGTGGGCCGCCTCGTTCCCCGGAAACGCTCCTCACGCGGCGGGACATGGACATCGCCGCCAGCGTGCAGGCCGTCTGCGAACGCATCATGCTCCACATGGCGCGCACGGCGCACCGCGAGACCGGCATGGACAACCTGTGCCTGGCAGGGGGCGTGGCGCTCAACTGCGTCGGCAACGGCCGACTGCAACGCGAGGGACCGTTCAAGCGCCTCTGGATCCAGCCCGCAGCCGGCGATGCCGGGGGAGCGCTCGGTGTCGCGTACCTCGCCTGGCACCGTCACTGCAACGCACCGCGGACCGTGGCACCGGGCCGGGATCGCATGCAGGGGGCCATGCTCGGGCCCGACTACAGCGATGCAGCCATCGAGGCCCAGCTGTGCGCAGCGGGGGCGGTGTTCGAGCGCCTTACCGCCGAGGACCGACCGGTACGCGTGGCAACGCTGCTCGCAGAGGGGCACATCATCGGCTGGTTCAACGGACGCATGGAGTTCGGCCCCCGATCGCTCGGCGCCCGCTCCATCCTTGGCGACCCGCGCCGCCAGTCGATGCAGTCAGACATGAACCGCAAGATCAAGTTCCGGGAGGGCTTCCGTCCGTTCGCCCCCAGCGTCCTGCGCGAGCGCGTGCGCGACTACTTCGACCTCGACGAGGACTCGCCGTACATGCTGATCGTCGCGCCGGTGACGCCGTCGCGGCGGATTCCGATGACCGACGAACAGCGCGACTTGTGGGGACTGGAATTGCTGCACGTTCCGCGGTCGGACATTCCTGCCGTGACGCACGTCGACTACTCGGCGCGTGTGCAGACGGTCGCGGCAGACGCGCAACCGGACTTTCACGCGCTGCTTACCGAGTTCGAACGGCAGACCGGATGTGCCGTCCTGGTGAACACCTCGTTCAACGTCCGGGGCGAGCCGATCGTCATGACCCCGCGCGATGCGTACCGATGTTTCATGCGCACGGAGATCGACTATCTGGTGCTTGGACCGTACCTTCTGGCCAAGGAGCGACAACCCGCTTGGCAGGAGGACCGCGCATGGCAGACGGAATTCCCGCTGGATTGACGGCCACCGAGGGGCGCCGTTTCGCCTTCCCCGTTGGCGGCGCCTTCCTCGTCCTCGGAGGGGTCGCCTGGTGGCGAGGGCACGGAGAGCTGGCCATCGCACTCGCAGCGCTTGCGGTGCTGCTCGGTGCGCTCGGCCTACTGTTCCCGACCCGTCTCGGGCCGGTCAGCAGGGCATGGATGGGTCTCGCGGTTGCGATCTCCAAGGTCACCACCCCGATCTTCATGGGCGTGATCTTCTTCGGGGTGATCGCCCCGATCGGTCTGCTGCTGCGGGTCCTGGGAAAGGGTCCGCTGGCATCGCGACGCGACGCCGCCTCGCTGTGGCATCGACGAGAGGTCGGCGCGCGGCGCAGCAACCTGTCGCGGCAGTTCTGAATCCGTCCGCGAGCGCGTCGAGCATGCGCGACACGGGGCGATGACAGGAGGTCGCGGCATCATTGTCGAGCTGTGGCACGAGCCGCGCCAGCGCCGAACGTGGTGGCTGGCCCCGGTGATCATCGTCATGGTCCTCTTGGGCACGCTGCTCGTCGTCGCGCAGGGATCGGCGCTCGCGCCGTTCGTTTACGCGATCTTCTAGCGGCGGGCTGCGGGGACGTCACGCCGGACAACCTCGGCAGCGCAAGCTCGGCAGCGCAAGCTCGGCAGCGCAAGCTCGGCAGCGCAACCTCGGCAGCGAAACCTCGAAGGTGAACGCGACCCCGTTCACTCAACGGGGCGCACGTCGTACACGACGCCGGGCGCCATCGCGAACGACGCCGTCCCCGTCGCAGCCTGCCGTACACCGATGCGCTTCCCCCTGACCAGCACGTGGACGCGCCCGCCGGTGCGCAAGACGACCGTGCGCGCCACACGCGAGCTTATCGTCGCACCCGTCAGCTCCCCGTCCTTCCATGCGCCGTCCACGGAGATCCCACCGCGCCCTCGCAGCCCCTCCACCTTCCCCTCGCGCCAGTCGGCAGGAAGCGCCGGCAGGCGGCGCAGCACCTCCCCGTGCGACTGTACGAGCATCTCGGCGATCGCCGCCGTCGCGCCGAAATTGCCGTCCACCTGCATCGCCCGCCCGCAGAGCGACAAGAGCGTGGAGAGGGACGACCGAGAAAGCAGCGCACGGAACTGGGCCCACGCGCTGTCACCCTGGGTGAGCCGAGCGCGCAGCCCCATCTTCCATGCATACGACCAACCGCAGCCGCCGGTCCCGCGGCGATCGAGCGTCACAGCAGCCGCCGCGGCCAGCGCCGGCGTGCCGTCCGGGGTGATCTCGCTGCCGGGATACAGCCCC
This sequence comes from Gemmatimonadota bacterium, assembly GCA_016704465.1. Taxonomy (GTDB): domain Bacteria; phylum Gemmatimonadota; class Gemmatimonadetes; order Gemmatimonadales; family Gemmatimonadaceae; genus SCN-70-22. Next base: position 598,079 of record JADJAD010000004.1, read on the forward strand.
CACAGCGGCGACAGGTGCCGATGCTGCGGCTCCAGCTCGTCCCAGTCATCGAGCCACTCTTGCAGCTGGCCGTGCTTCCCGACCTGGTTGGGCGCGAGCCGCGGGATCGCGGCGCGCGCGGCCGCCACCAGCGCACTGTCGGCCTGCAGGCTGTTCGCCGACACCGTGACGGTCCCGGTCGCGGGCGGTGCACCTGGCGGCGGCATCGTCAGGCGCGCATTCGCCTCCACGAACTCGCGCAGGACCTCCCGGATGATCTGCATGTCCATCGTCGGCCCTGCGGTCATGGTGCGGGCCTGCAGCTCGATCCCGCTCACCTCGTCGAAGTACGGGCCGTTGCCCGGCCAGGCGGGAAAGTTCTCCGGCGAGTTGGAGGGTGCGGTGACCAGCCACTGTCGCTGCGGATGCGCCACGAGGATGTCGAGCAGGAAGCGCACCTGCTCGCGCAGCAGTGGATAGAGCGCCTGCAGCTCGGCGACATCGGCCGTGTAGCGAAAGCGCTCGTACAATTGGGTCATGAGCCAGGCCCCACCGACCGGCCACGCCCCCCACGATGGGCCGTCCATCGGGGTCGTCGATCGCCAGAGGTCGGTGTTCTGGTGCAGCACCCAGCCACGCGCGCCCCAGTGCTCGCGCGCGGTCGCGGTGCCGGCGGCCGCGACGTCGCGTACCAGGCGCTCCAGCGGCTGCACGAGCTCGCCGAGGGCGCCGCTCTCCGCCGGCCAGTAGTTCATGGGCAGGTTGATGTTCACCGTGTACTTCGAATCCCACCACGGGTTGGGATTGTCGTTCCAGATGCCCTGCAGGTTCGCCGCCTGCGTTCCCGGTCGCGACGAGGCGATGAGCAGGTAGCGCCCGAACTGGTAGTAGAGCGCCGCAAGGTCGGGATCGGGGACGGTCGCGAGGCGCTGGATGCGCTCGTCGGTGGGAAGGGCACGCACCGAATCGGGCGTCCCACCTAACGCGAGCCGCACCCGCCGGAACCAGCCGCGATGCTCGTCGACGTGCGCGCGCCGGAGGTCGGCGTAGGATCGCGCGCTCGCGCCCACCAGCGCGGCTCGCACCCGCTCGGCGGGGTCGGCACTCACGTCCCGATAGTCGACGAAGTTCGTCGCGGCCGCGAGCAGGAGGGTGACGGTGTCGGCGCCCGACACCCGCAGGGTGCGATGTTCCACGCGCACCGTGCCGCCCGAGGCCCGCGCGACGAGGCGTGTCTCATGGCGCAGCCGGGCCGGGACGCCGAGGTAGTCGCTGTTCTTGCCGGTGAGCACCAGCGATGCCGGGGGGACTTCGTCCATCTGGAAGTAATCAGTCCCGTAGTTGGAGTGCGCCGGGTTGCGCGCCCCGCGCAGCTCGGCAGCCACGGAGAGGGCGCCGGGGCGATCTGCCGTCAGCTGCACAACCAGCACCTGGGCCACGGCGCTGATAAACACCTCTCGTGTATAGGTGACGCCCCCGCTGCGATAACGCACGCGGGCAATCGCCTCGTCCACGTCGAGCTCCCGTCGGTAGTCCGTCGCGTCTGCGTGTCCGGGAAAGGTGAGCAGGAGGTCGCCGAGGGGCTGGTACTTCATCTGCTCGTACGGCACGCCCATCATGCGGCGGCCAAACAGGTCGTGGGCGCCGACGATATCGCCGGCAAAGAGGAGTCGGCGGACCTCGGGCAGCGCGGCGCCGGCGCCCGGCACGACCGGGTCGTATGGCCCTCCAGTCCAGAGCGTTTCCTCGTTGAGTTGCAGGTGCTCCCGCTCCACCCCGCCGAAGAGCATTGCGCCCAGCCGACCGTTGCCTACGGGGAGGGCCTCGTTCCAGCTGGCGGCGGGGCGACGGTACCACAGGGCCGTCGATCCCGGCGCCCGCACGGTGGAAGAATCGGTTGGCTGGGCGACGGCAGCGGTCGCGACCTGCAGCACCAGCACCGCAGCCCAACCCGACAAGCGGCAGGTGGCGCGAACGCGCGCTGTGGCACGGTAGGAGAGTCGGCGGCGCATGGGACCCGCGGGAGCAGGGCGGACGAGCAGCGTGGTCGAGACGCGTCGCGCGTCGCGCGACTTGTCGAACAGCAGCGATGTGCCCGGAAAGTGTGCCCCGACGCCAACCACGTCGAGGGCGGCGTGTGCGTCTCGACTGTACCACGACAAGCGCTGGGCGACCGATGCGGCCGTCGTGTCGGCCTTGGCAGATGAGGGTCGCGGGGTTCGCACTGTTGCCCCCACCCCGCCGACGCGACACACTACCGCTGGCGTCCGTCCCCGTCTCGCGCACACGCACTCCCCGGAGCACCGTGTCGACCGCATCACCCAGCAGTGTCCGCGACGTTCGCACCATCCGCACCCTCTGCGAGCACGCACCGATTCGACTCGCACTCGCCTTCACGCTGCTCGTCACGGGCGTCCCGGCGGCCGGCCAGCCGAGCGCGCGGCGGCAGGCGGTGCCCGCCCCTGCCGACTCGGCACTGTTCGACCCCTTGGAGTGGCGATCGATCGGCCCCAATCGCGGCGGGCGCTCCATCGCGGTGGCCGGGTCGGCGGCCAGGCCTAACGAGTACTTCTTCGGCGCCACCGGAGGCGGCCTGTGGAAGACAACCGACGGCGGCACGTCGTGGGGTGCCGTCACGGACGGGCAGCTCCGGTCCTCGTCCGTCGGTGCCGTGGCCGTCGCCCCGTCGGGACCCGATGTCGTGTACCTGGGCATGGGCGAGACGCAGCTGCGCGGCAACGTCATGCAGGGCGATGGCGTCTATCGCTCCGCCGACGCGGGACGCACGTGGCAGCAGCGCGGACTGGAGGACACGCACGCCATCGCCCGCATTCGTGTCCATCCCGACGACCCGGACCTGGTCTACGTCGCCGCCCTCGGCCACCCCTTCGCCCCCAACGAGGCGCGCGGTGTGTACCGGTCGAGTGACGGCGGGGCGACGTGGCAGCACATCCTGAACCGGGGACCTCGCGCCGGCGCTGTCGACCTCGTGATCGACCCGTCCAACCCGCGTGTGCTCTACGCCACGCTCTGGGAGGTCTACCGGCGGCCCTGGCAGCTGTGGAGCGGCGGCGAGGGATCCGCGCTCTTCAAGTCGATGGACGGCGGCGACAGCTGGACCGAACTCACCCGCAACCCGGGGCTCCCCGAGGGTGTGCTGGGGAAGATGACGGTCGCCGTCTCCCCCGCCGACCCGAATCGTGTGTGGACCAACATCGAGGCAGCTGACGGCGGGCTGTATCGCTCCGACGATGGCGGCGCGACCTGGCGGCACGTGAACGCCGACCGCAACCTCTGGCAGCGCGCCTTCTACTTCCTGCGCATCGTCGCCGACCCTCGCGACCGCGAAACGCTGTACGTCCTCAGCTTCATGCTGGAGAAGTCGACGGACGGCGGCGCGTCGTTCACACCCGTCCCGACGTCGCACGCCGACCACCACGACCTGTGGATCGACCCACAGAATCCGCAACGCATGGTCGAGGGGAATGATGGCGGGGCGATCGTGTCGGTCAACGGCGGGCGCACCTGGACGAGCCAGCGCTATGCCACGGCGCAGATCTACCGAGTGGCCACCACGGACGAGTTCCCCTATCACGTGTGCAGGGGCCCAGCAGGACAACACCACGGTGTGCGTCCCGAGCGTTGCCAGCCACCTCGCTCCACCCGACGCCTCCGCTGGGGATTGGTACTACGAAGTCGGCGGCGGCGAGAGCGCCGACATCGCACTACTCCCCGGTTCGCCGGACATCTTCTTCGCCGGTTCGACCAATACACTCACGCGCTTCGACCGGCGCACAGGCGCATCTCGCGACGTGCAGCCATTTCCTCGCATCGTCATGGGTGAACCTGCATCGGCAATGCCGGAGCGCTGGAACTGGACCTATCCGATCACCGTCTCGCGTGTGGATCGGCGCGCGCTGTACGTCGGCTCGCAGCACCTCTGGAAGTCGCTCGACGAAGGGCGCACCTGGCGGCGCATCAGCCCGGACCTCACACGCGCCGATCCCGCCACCATGGGAAACAGCGGCGGGCCGATCGTCTTCGATCAGGATGGACCGGAGATCTATGCTACGCTCTTCAGCATCGCCCCGTCGCGGCGCGACACGGCGACGATCTGGACCGGCTCCGACGATGGCCTCGTGCACGTGACGCGCGACGGCGGACGCACGTGGCGCAACGTGACGCCGCCCGACCTGGAGGAGAACAGCCGGATCAGCCGCATCGACGCCTCGTGGCATCGGGCCGGCAGCGCCTACGTTGCCGCCGAGCGCCACCAGATGGACGACCGAGCCCCCTACGCCTGGCGCACGCATGACTACGGCGCGTCGTGGACACGGATCGTGACCGGCATTGCTGCTGACGACTTCGTGCGCGTCGTGCGCGAGGATCGGGAGCGGCCCGGACTGCTGTTCGCCGGCACGGAACATGGCGTCTACGTCTCGTTCGACGACGGCGATCACTGGCGCACGCTCGCGCGCAACCTCCCCGACGTGCAGGTGGCCGACCTCGTGGTCGAGCAGCGCGACGTGGTGATCGCCACGCATGGGCGCTCGTTCTGGATCCTCGACGATATCACTCCCCTGCGGCAGTTGACGCCGGCCATGTTGTCCGGCTCGGCCGACGGGTCGGCGCGCCTGCTGCGCCCCTCGCGCACCGTGCGACGCGTATCGCCCGCCAACATCGACATCCATCTCCCCGCCGCCACCGACAGCCTCCGGCTCGACATTCGCGATGCAAGTGGGAAACCTGTGCGCACCATGTCGCTCGCACCAGTCGCCGCGGGGGTACGTCGCCTGCACTGGGACCTGCGATACCCCGGCGCCACCTCGTTTCCCGGCATCGTCCTCGAGGGAGGCAACCCAGCGCGTGGCGTGTGGGCCCCGCCCGGGACCTATCGATTGCACCTGCGGACGTGGACGTCCTCCGGCACCTCGACCGACACCCAGTCTGTTCAGGTGGTACGTGATCCGCGCCTGTCGGGCGTCTCCGACTCCGACCTCCACGCCCAGTTCGCGCTCGCGCGACAGATTCGCGATGCCGAGAGCGCCGCCAACCGGACGGTTCTCGACGTGCGGGCGCTGCGCCGCCAGCTGCGCGACCGCGACGCCGCGGCGCAACGAGCACCGTCTGGCGAGTCCACCACCAACGCACGACGCGCCATCGCCGCCCTCGACAGCGTGATCTCGGCGGTGGAGTCCGCGCTCTACCAGGTCCGCAACCGGAGCCCGAAGGACAAGATCGCCTTTCCGATCCGGCTCAACGATCGGCTCACCGGACTGCGGGCCCAGGTGGACGGCGGCGATGCGCGACCGACGGCAGCACAACACCGCATCTTTCGCGAACTGGCCGCTGAGCTGGACACCGAGCGCGAGCGGCTCGCGCATGCCTATCGTACCGCGCTACCGCGGGCCAACGACGCATTGCGCGCCGCGGGGCTCCCGGCACTCGACGGCACGACCGTGCCGTAGCGCTGCGCAACCACACGCGGGCGCCGACCCGCTCGCGCCAGCCGCGCACGAGGTCGGCCGCTTGCGCAGGCGCAGCGCATTAGGTCCGACCAATCCGACTGAATCGTCCTCGCCGGATCGACTGATGCGAGGTCGCGTCACGCCAGGTGCTGGACACCGAGACCGCCGCCGCGCAGACTCATCCAGAGGAGCTCCCATCGGTGCGTCCTCGCGCTGATGCGTTGCTCACTCACGCCGCGACGGCAGCCGACGCTGCGCGCGTCCCGTGCGCGGGGCGTCGAGCGCGACTCGACGGACCGTTCGACCACGCCAGGCTCCCCACGATGCGAACTCTTCCGCTCGCCGCCGTCCTGCTCGCGCTCACCTCGACAACGACGGGATGCCGGCCCGAACCGGACACCTCGGCCGACCTGGTGCTCCGTAACGCCTTCGTCTACACTGTGGACTCGGTCCATCCGCGCGCACAGGCAGTCGCGGTTCGTGACGGCCGTATTGTCTACGTCGGTTCGGACAGCGGGGTCGCTGCGGTTGTCGGCGCTCGCACCGAGGTGCTCGACCTGGCCGGGCGCATGGTGCTGCCGGGGTTCAACGACACGCACGTACACCCGGTCAGTGGCGGGATTGAGCTTGGGGAATGCAACCTCACCCCCGCCGAGTCGCTCGAGGAGGTCACGCGAATCGTTCGCGAGTGCGCCGCCGGCGGCGCGCCCGGCGAGTGGGTGCGCGGCGGCGGCTTTCCCCTTCCCGTCTTCCGCAACGGCTCGCCAACGCGTGCCCTGCTCGACTCGCTCGTCCCGAACGGACCGGCGTTCTTCACGTCGTCCGACGCACACTCGGCGTGGGTGAACTCGCGGGCGCTCGAGTTGGCAGGCGTAACGCGCGCAACGGCAGATCCAGTCAACGGTCGCATCGAGCGGGATGCGTCGGGAGCGCCGGCGGGTACCCTTCGAGAGACGGCGATCGACCTGGTCTCGGCCAGGCTCCCAGCATACACCGACGACGACTACCTCGCGGGCCTCGCGCGGGGGCTGTCCATGGCGGCCCGCTTCGGCATCACCTCGCTGCAGGAAGCCAGTGCCGACGAGCCGGTGGTGCGGGCCTATGCACGCGCGGATTCCCTCGGCCGCCTCACGGTGCGCGCGCTCGTGAACCTGCACGTCGATCCGTCACGGGGGGCGGAGCAGGTCGTGCAGCTGGCGGCGCTGCGGACGCGCTATGCGCGCGGCCTCGTGCGCCCCATCGGCGCCAAGATCTTCATGGACGGGGTGATCGAGGGACAGACGGCCGCCCTGCTCGCCCCCTACGTCGATCGTCCGGGCTACCTCGGGGAGCTGAATGTCTCGCCGGGGCGCATGGACTCGCTCGTGCAGTCGCTGGATTCGGCCGGCTTCTCGGTGCACGTGCATGCCATCGGCGACCGCGCGATACGCACGGCGCTCGACGCCTTCGAGGCGCAGCGGGCGCGGGATGGTGGCGCGGGCCCGCGCCATGTCATCGTGCACCTGCAACTCTTCGATCCAGCCGACATTCCTCGCTTTGCCGCGCTTGGAGTCGTCGCCTCGTTCCAGCCGCTGTGGGCCTACTACGATTCCTACATGCGCGACCTCACGGAGCCGCGACTCGGCCCCGCACGCTCAACACACCAGTACCCGATCGCCAGCATGGTACGCTCAGGCGCCGTGGTGGCGGCCGGGAGCGACTGGTCCGTCTCGTCGATGAACCCGCTCGAGGCCATCCAGGTCGCCGTGACCCATCGTGCGCTGGACGACTCCACCGGCCCGCCCTGGCTCCCCGCCGAGCGCATTGACCTCGCCACGGCCCTGCACCTCTACACCCTGGGAGGAGCGGTCGCCAGCGGCGAGGACGCGCTCACCGGCTCGATCACCGTGGGCAAGGCCGCCGATCTCGTGGTGCTGTCGGATGACCTGTTCTCCCGATCCGTGCACCAGATTGCCCGCTCGCGCGTCCTGCTCACGACGCTCGCCGGACGCACGGTGTACCGCGACTCGACCCTGCGATCGCTCGTCCGTTAGAATTCAGACAGGCCATCTCTACCAAAAGGCGCCAGCGAGTCGGCGCCCCTCGCCGACCAGGAGCTGTCGACGACATGGGCGATGGCCCCTCGTCATTCGACCAGCGTAGATGGATTCCTCGAAGGCAGCCCCCGCTTCCTCCACCGCAGTGGTCGGCGCACCGGCCGCTCGCCGGCGCTGGCGCGCACGGTACTGGATGCTTGCCGCGTGGACGATGGTGCCGTGGTCCTCGTCCGCGTAGCCCTCCGTGCCGGCGCGCGCGTACGTCCCGCGACTCGACGACGCGGCGTACGTGGCGTTCTCGCGACGCGATGGTGTGCCGGAGGAACCGATCTTCTCCGTGAACATGACCCGGTCCGGTGAGCTCTGGCTCGGCAGCATCTCCGGACCGCGCCGCTTCACCGGAAGCTCGTGGCACCTCGTCCCGCTGCCGACGGACGTGGAAGACCCCGCGACTCGCGACGTGCTGGAGGGGACGAAGGGCGAGCGCTACTTCGTGCTCAACCGCGGCGTGGCGATCGCGCGCAACGGTCGCACCGTCGCGACAAACGTCCCGCTCGATAGCCTGGCCGGACCGATCTACTCCGCCGTCCTGCAGCGGTCACCCGGCGGGGGTGAAGCGCTGGTCGTTGGAGCCAGGGGTGGCGTGTTTCGCCTGCGAGACGGCGACCGCTGGGAGCAGGTCTCGCTCCCGGAGGAGCTTCGCGGATGGGCTGCCATGGTCGCGACGAGGTCCGTCGGCGATACGGACGAGCTGTGGGTGGGAGCGCTCGGCGGGGGCGTCGCGCGCCTGCGGAATGGGAGCTGGCGCGTCTGGGGACGAGCGCACGGACTCGAAGACCTCGAGGTCGAACAGGTCGTCCTGACCACGGCAGGCGACAGCCTCGAGGCCCTGATCGCCACGGCCACGGGAGTCTACGCGCTCACGGGCGATCGCTGGCAACGGTTAGGTTCGCCCCTGCGCGCCGTGCGGATATTGCGCGTTCGGATCCGCGATGTCTGGGAGACATGGGTCGGGACGCTGGTCGGTCAAGTCTGGAGGGCGCGCGACGGACAACCGTGGCAGTCGGTGGAGATCAGCGCGCGCGGTCGCGGGTCGCGCGTGCAGATTCTCGAGGCCGTCGACCACGGGCTCGCGGAATCGACGATCTACGTGGGATTCCGAAGCGGCGCGCTCCTGCGGTACCGCGTCGGTGTGGCTGGGCGTCTCGTGACGCCGGCCGAGCACCTCGGGCATCCGGTCATCGCGTCTGCGCTGCGACCGGGGACCGAACGGTACTGGGGATGGATGATCGGCCATGGCCTGCTTCGACTCCCCGAGTTCGAGGCGATCCCCTCGACCCAGGCGATGTTCGATGCCTCGGATCACAGCGTGGTCCTGCTCCCCGATTCCACCGTGCGTGGTGCGGAGCTGTTGGCCGCGCTGGAGCGTGGCCTGTTTCGACTGCAGGACGGCCAGTGGCGTGAAATCCTGAAAACCGGCCCCGGCGAGGTGGTGCGCGCACTCTTGCACGCCCCGACCTCCGGGAAGTCGTGGGCACCGCTCGTGGTGACAACCTACCGAGCGTATGTCGAACAGCCGTCCGGGGCACTCACGCCGTGGCGCGACTTCCCCGTGGACAGCCGCGTCGTGGTCGCGGACAGCGTCGAGGGCGCGCCAGCGCTGCTGGTCGTGACCAGGCTCGGGGAGGTGCGGCGCTTCGCAGGTGGACGCTGGGACGTGATCAACGGCGGCGCCTCGCCACTCACGGAACCGGCCGGCTCGGGGGTGATGTGGCGCTATCCGTCGGGGGAGCGCGCACTCATCCTCGGGACCGCTGATGGCATCGCCTTGCTCCGCACGGCCGGGGGACCTTCGGCGTGGAAGGTCGCGAACCATCGCACGCATGTCGGTTTCCGCGCCGATGACGTGAACAGGCTGCGCGTGATACCGGACGGGCGTCTCGCCGTCGGGACGGCGCACGGCCTGGTCGTCCTTCAGCCAGGCAGCTCGTTCGACGACACGCTTCGCACGGTTGCATCGTTCACCGAAGCCGATGGCCTGCCGCACGCCGGGATCCGGTCGATCGGTTCCGTCGACTCGGCCGAGCGACTGTGGGTTGGTACCGACCTCGGGGCCGGCTTCATCTACCTCGCCTCGATCGATGCGGATGCGGGACGCACCGGAACCCTGGCGCTCCAGGTGCATGACGGGCAGGGCGGCGTGCTCGCGGACGGCGCCCCGATCGCCGCCGACGCCGGGCGGCTGGACGTGGAGTTGCAACTGGCGACGTACCACCGGGAAGACGAGAACCGCTTCCGCCTTGAGCTGGACGGCACTCCGGTCACGGCGGACGAATGGACGGATCGACGGTCGCTGTCACTCCTGAGCCTCTCGCCGGGGCGGCACACGCTGCGCGCGTGGGGCGTGGACTGGATGGGCAACCAGGCGGGGCCGCTGACGCGGGAGCTCGTGGTCCTGACGCCATGGTGGCGGTCGCCGCTCGCCGTCATCCTCTACACGCTCCTGCTCGCAGGCGGGGTGATCCTGATCGATCGCGCGCGTGTGGGGGGGGCCCGCCGCCGGGCACTCGAGGCGGAGGGCAACGAACGTCGACTCGCGACGAGCGAGATCCGCTTCCGTCGCTTGTTCGAGGACGGGACGAACGCCCAGCTCCTGGTGCTCGACGGTCGGATCTGGCAGGCGAACGCCACGGCGGTCTCGCTGCTGCATTCGAGCGAGACCTCAGGTCTTGTGGATCGAGACGTCGAGGACGTCCTCCCCGGCATCGGCGCCGCGCTGGCCGAGTCCACCGCCTCCGCTGCGCGTGCCGAACTCGTCGCCCACACGACCGGTGGCGAATCGATCCCGGTCGACGTACGGCGCACGCGTATCCCGCTCGACGGCGCCGCGATCGATCACCTCGAACTGCGTGACTTGCGCGAGCGCAAGCGACTGGAAGAGGATCGGCAGCGCCTCGAACTGCAGCTGCGCGAGTCCCAGCGGCTCGAGTCGCTGGGGACCCTCGCCGGCGGCGTGGCGCACGACTTCAACAACCTGCTGACGGTCATCCATGCCAACGCCGAACTGGCCGCGTTGGACGTCGATCCGGTCTCGGAGGCAGGACAGTCGCTCCAGCAGCTCCTGACGGCCAGCCGTCGCGCGCGAGACGTCGTGCGGCAGATCCTCACCTTCAGCCGGCGCGCCCCGTCGCGGCGCGAACTGGTTCCCGTGCACGCGCTGCTGGGCGAGCTGCAGTCGCTGCTCCGCTCGACGATCCCGTCCACGGTGCAGCTCGTCATCGAGGATGCGGCGCCCGGGGCCAGCATCGCCGGCGACGCCACGCAGCTGCAACAAATGCTCCTCAACCTGTGCACCAACGCCGAATACGCCATGCGAGCCTCCGACGGTGGCGTCCTCTCGGTGCACGTGTCATGGGTGCGACCGCCCCAGGCGTTCCCTGGCGGGCGGCTGCTCTCACTCCGTGTGCGCGACACGGGCAGCGGGATGACGCCGGAGGTTCGCAGTCGCATCTTCGAGCCGTTCTTCACCACAAAGCCGGTGGGCGAGGGGACGGGCCTCGGCCTGAGCGTGCTGCATGGCATCGTGGGCTCCCTGAGCGGGTCGGTGACGGTCGACTCCATGCCCGGAGGCGGGACCACCGTCGAGGTGATCCTGCCGGCGGTCGTCGATCACCGCGACGCGGACCACGCCAACGCGACCTCCGAGCGCGGTGCCGCGCCAACGATCGGGAACCGCATCCTCCTGGTCGACGACGAGTCGGCGGTGGCCGACGTCCTCGCGCGCCTGCTGGTGCGCGAGGGCTTTGTCGTGGATGTCCTGCACGACGGAAGGCTCGCGCTCGATCGGATGCGTCACGACCCGCCGTTTGACCTGCTCCTCACGGACCAGACCATGCCGCGCATGACGGGATTGCAGCTGGCCGAACAGCTACGGGCGATGGGCGTCTCGATTCCGGTGATCATCGCCTCCGGATTCGGCAGCACGCTGGACCACAAGCGCATGGCCGCGCTCGGCCACGTGTGGCGACTTGACAAGCCGTTCGGTGTCGCCCAACTCCTGCGAACCGTGCAGCTGGCGATGAACGGGGCGTCGCGCGCCGCGCCGCCACAGGAGTCGCTCGCGCCGTAGAGGGAGTGCACGCTCGGTCGTCGTGTCATTCCACCGCTCCGCCCTCCTGCCCACCATCGCCCCTCGGCCTCGTGCATCCTCCCCTGACCGACATAGAAGTCCGCATCCTCGGCGCGCTCGCCGAGAAGTGCGTGACGACCCCCGACAACTACCCGCTCTCGCTTGCCTCGCTGACCGCCGCCTGCAACCAGGCGACGAACCGCGACCCGGTCATGCGGCTCGACGAACAGCAGGTCACCGAGTCGATCGTCGGGTTGCGCCGGCGCAGCCTGCTTCGTGCCATCCAGCCGGCCGGGTCGCGCGTCACCAAGTTCCAGCATCTCCTCGACGACGCGCTGACCCTCGACGCCCGCAAGGTGGGGCTGCTGGGCGTCCTCATGTTGCGCGGCGCGCAGACGTCTGGAGAGCTGCACACACGCACCGCCCGCGTGGCCGACTTCGCCGACCGCGCCGCAGTCGAGCTGACGCTCGACGCGCTCATCGCGCGGGAGCCGGAACCGCTGGTGATGCGCATTCCGCGCACGGCTGGGCAGAAGGAGGACCGGTTCGCCCACCTGCTGGCCGGCGACGTGGTCGGCGACTTGGCGACGTGGTCGGTGGCGATATCAGGGAGGATCCGGCCGCCTCCCACAACCCGCGTAACATCACCGGCGACGAGCGCATGGCGGCGCTGGAGGCCGACGTGTCCGACCTGCGCACGGCGATCGACGAGCTGCGCGCGCAGTTCACGGCCTTTCGGGAGGAGTTTCGCTAGCGACGGGCGCGTGTTACCCCCAGGTAACCAGTCTGGTCGGCGTGCGCCAACTATGCCTTTGCTCCCCCGGGCCTCCGGTGGCAACGCATGGCGCGCGCCACCGGTGCCCGACGCACTCAGTGCGTAAGCACCGCTTCGATGTGCCGCGCCTGGTCGACCCACTTGGAGACGGTCTTGAGCGGCGGCACCTGGCGGGTGAGCTGCTTCTGCTCGTTCACCCGGTCCAGCAGGTTCACGATGTTCTCCGGCTCGCGCCGGGCCAGCTCGCGCACGGTTTCGATGCCGGCCGCCTCGAGGAGCTGGCCGTATTCCGACCCGATCCCGGAGATGCGCATCAGGTCTGCCTGATGGCGCCAGGTCGTCAGCTGCACGGTGGACAGGCCGGTCGCCATTGCGAGTTGCTGTCGTGCATCGGCCGAGGCTGTGCGGTTCAGCAGGTCATCCGACGTCTGCACGCCAGCGGCGACGAGACGGGCACCGAAGTGCGGGCCGATGCCTTCAATCTGCTCGATCTTGTAGGACATGGTCGTCCTCCTGTGAGGGGCACGGCTCGCACGAGGCGGGCGATGCCGGTTCGTGTGTCTGACCCCGATCGCTGGATGCGACGCCCGCAGCACGCGCAGCGAGGGGTGCGCGCCGCCATCGGGACTCCCGCGACGTCACCAGAATCCCTGGGAGCGCGTCGGGCGATGCGTCGATCCACAACCGGGGGTGAGCGCCTGGCTCAGCAACCTGAGTGGAGGCCGCGGCGACGCGCGCGTCTCCTGCACGCGTTCCACCGACGGTCGTCCCCCCTCAACGTGGTCGGGAGGGGCGTGGTGCGGTACACACCAAACATACACGCGGGGCGGCTCCTTCGGAACCCCTAACTGCATATCCATCAATGGCTTAGAAGCGTCCTTGCACTCGCGTAACCTGTGCCAGGCGGTGACGCGCTGTCGGCGGACGGGCGAGCGCGCGCGGCTGCCTAACGAACGGCGCGCGCGCGCTCCGCGCGCCGGAAGTACGCCGCCAGGCACACGCTCGTGACGGGGAGCACGACGGCATAACCGAACACCCCCACCAGCTGCAGCCGCATGTCACCCAGGGCCGGCCCGACGAGCCCGGCAAGGCACAGCACGCCGCACAGGATCAGCCCACGCCGCACGCGCGCTCCAACGCCGGTCCCCGCGAACACCGGCGCTGCGAAGAGGAGCGCCAGGCCCAGGAAGAGGTCCCAGGCAGCAAGTTCGGCGGCGTACAGCACCGACGGCCAAACGATCACGTCGTGCCCTAACTGCCGGAGCGCAGTGAGCTGCACCACATGCACAACGCAGGTGGTGCCGGCGAACATGACGGTGAAGGCCAGCGAGACCGCGGCATGCACCGCGCGCGGTGCGGGCACGTGCGCGTGGATGGCCACGACCAGCACGACGATCGCGCACGCCGAGAGGATCGTGAGGCACTCCATGATCGCCAGGGTGGGATCGGCGATGGGCTCACGGAAGCCGTGCGCCGCAATGCCGACCGCCAGGGCGACGGCGTAGAGCGCGCCAATCGTGGCGATGGCCCAGGCAGAGAGCCGTCCGACTCGGAGATATGGCATGATGCTGCGTGCGGGTTTTCCTCCACCTGTCCAGACCGCGAGGTGGGTCGCCCCCTTGGCGAGACGAAGCGCCCGGACTATCGTAGCGATTATCGGGTGATCGTCATAGGGCGTCGGCACATCTCAGGGGGACTCATGAGGCGGTGGATGCGGCATGCGATAGTCTGTGCGGCAACGATGGCCGCCGGCCTGTCCGGAACGACACTACAGGCGCAGGGCTGGCAGCGCCTCCCGAATGGTGAACTCGGCTATCGGACAGACTATACGTCCACGGGCTTCTTCGCGTGCAATCAGTGGTTCATCACCCGTGGCGCGTGCAGGGTCAACGGAAGCTCGGTCACCCTGACCAACGCCGGGAACTCCCTGACGCTGACCTATCACGGCTACTCGACCTCAGTCCTGGCGACGGCGTACTCGAAAACGACGCCGATCGGCTACATCGAAAAGTCGTTCACCGGCAGTGGTCCGTTCATCTTCCCGCGCACACGGACGCCAAACGCGTACTACGTGAACTTCTGGATTGCCGTTTCGACCGTCACACCCGTGATGTCATCCGGCATTTGGAACGGAGGCTACCTGCTCGGGCAGAACAGGCTGAAGGCCGTCAACCTCGGCGCATCGACTACGTTCCTGCTTCCGGTCTCCCCACCGCCGCCCCCGGCGACGTATCGAGGCCTCGCGTTCTACGACTTCACCAACCCCGATGTCACGCTCGACAACCAGCGCATGTACTTCGACGCCAATGTCTCGATCACGCCCGAGCCTGCGACGATCGTGCTGCTGGGAACCGGCCTTGTAGGGACGTTCGGCGTCTGGCGCCGCCGACGCGGAACTCGCACCAGCGATCGCTCCGCTTGACGAGCGGCGCGTCCGTCGACGATCAGCCCGCGCCCGGATCGTCCTGCATCACGCCAAAGATGTTTCCCTCGGGGTCCTTACAGTAGGCGAGCCAGCCCACGCCGATGATCGGCATCTTGGGGACGGCCAGGTGCCCGCCGGCGGCACGTACCGCATCGACCGACCCGTCCACCGAGGCCACGCCGATGGTGCACACGTACGAATTGACCGCCTGTCCCTCGACGGGCGCGTCTGCCCGCCGGAAAACGATGCCGCCATCAATCCCCGGCGCATCGCCCGACCCAGTCGTCACGCGCCAATACCGGTTCTCGTTCGGCATCTCGATCCCGGGCAGGACCCATTCCTTGATCTCCCACCCGAACACCGCGCGATAAAACTCCGCCGCGCGCTTCGGCTCCGCTGCGTGGATCTCGAAGTGTACGACCCGGTTCATCTGTCGCCTCCGTGAGAGCGCGTGGCGCACACGCGTGTCGGTGCACCTCCTCGCGAAGCTGTGGCCGCCCGGTCGCTCCGTCAATCACCCGGGGAGCGGCAGGCGTGCCGGCAGGCGTGCCGGCAGGCGTGCCGGCATCAGGCCAGGCGTGCATCAGGCCAGGCGCTCGCGCGCCCAGTTCTCGAGGCGAGTGAGCGGCACGGGAAACCGTCCCTGAAACGATGCCGGATCAAAGGCCTGGTTGGTCGTCTCACCCACCACCGACGCGCGCAGAATACGACTGACCCCGCCGTGCAGCGGCGCCAGCAGTGGCGCCATGGCGCGCAGCACGGGGAGCGGGATACTGACCACCGTCGCTCGCCGCCCCGTCACTCGCTCGAAGATCGCGATCACCTGCCGGGTGGTCAGGTTCTCCGGGCCTCCGACCTCGATCGTGGCGCCGCGGAGCGATGCGTCGCCGACCGCATGCACGACCAGTGATGCCACGTCGGCCGCCGCAACGTAGTTCCTCGGGTTATCTCCCGGACCGAAGATCACGACGCGCTTCCCCGATGCCACCGCCTTGCCGATGAGCTCGTAGGCGTGCATCTCCATGAATGCGGCCGGACGCACAATGGTGAACGCCAAGCCGCTGACCTGCAGCTGCTGCTCGACTTTCGCCTTCGTGCGCCAGAAGTCCACGGGATGCGTCAACGCGGCGCCGAGGACCGACGTGAACACGAAGTGCGACACGCCGGCGTGCCGCGCCGCCGCGATGAGGGCGCATTGCCCGGCGTCGTCCACCTTGGCACTGGAGCTCTTCCCGGTACCAAGCATGGAATGCGCCGCCGACACGACAACCTCGGCGCCGCACACCGCATCGTGCAGCGACGCCGCATCGCGTAGGTCGCCGACGACGACCTCGGCGCCAGCCGCTACGACCGCGCGCGCGCGCACCGGTACCCGGGTCATGGCGCGAACGGTGTGGCCGTCGGCGACGAGCTGGCGCACGACGTGTTGCCCGAGGTGGCCGGTGGCTCCAACGACGAGGATCAGCATCGCGAACTCGAGGAAGGGGATGGTCCGGGCGAGCGGACGTGGATTCGTCGCATGCCTCGCACGCGCACAAGATCGCGGCAGGGATCTCGCGTCGAAGCGGGTCGCTCGCCGGGAGACCCGCTTCGCCCGCCTATCGCACGGTCTGCTCCTGCCGCCGCAGCACCCGACCGCGCCCGCTCCGCACCGTCGTCCCGCCGTCCCACACCACCTCACCGTTCACCCAGACCCGCGCGATCCCGGTCGACACCAGGTGCGGCTCGGCCGGCGTCGCGCGGTCCATCACGGTGGCCGGGTCGAACAGCACCAGGTCGGCGAACTGCCCGGGCGCAATCGTTCCTCGCCGAGTGATCCCGACATGAGCGGCGGAAAGACGAGTCATCTTGCGAATGGCCTCCTCCAGCGGCACGACCCGCTGCTCGCGCACGTAGCGGCCCAGCACCCGCGGAAAGGCCCCGAACCCCCGCGGGTGCGCGCCATCGAGCCCGCCGTCGGAGCAAACATTGGTGTGCTCCCACGACAGCAACTTGACGATGTCTCCCTCGTCCATGCTCGTCGCCACCACGCTCTCCCCCCCCTCGCCGGGGTGCGCCTGCTCCCACGCCAGCGACTCCCGGATCAATCCCATCAGCGTACTCGCCGCATCTTCTCCTCGCATGACGGAGATCTGCGCCACGGTCTTTCCCTTGTAGGCTGGATTGGCAGCAAAGTCGCCAATCAGCAGTCCTTCCGGCCGGGCAATCTCGCGCAGGATCTTTTCGGCTTCGACGCGGTTGTCAAAATCGCGTTTCGGGAACAGGACCGTCAGCGTGGACTGCCAATACGGATACGGGTACGCGTCGGCGGTGATATCGACCCCGCTGTCACGCGCGCCACGCAACAAGGCAAACAGGCTGTCGGTGCGCCCCCACAGCGGGACCATCGCCAGCTTGATGTGGCTCACCTGCACCGGAAGCTTCGCCTCGCGGCCGATGGCGATGATCTCGTCGATGGCCTCCCAGAACCAGCGATCCTCGCTGCGGATATGACTGATGTACCGCCCACCGTTCCGTGCCGCGACCTTGGCCAGCGCCATCACCTCCTCGCGGCCGGAGTAGATCCCGGGATCGTACTCGAGGCCCGTGGAGAGACCGAGCGCTCCCGCATCGAGCTCACGCTGCAGCAGCACCGCCATCGAGTCGATCTCGCCTGGACGGGCAGCGCGCCTGTAGTCGCCGCCCAGCACGGCCTCGCGCAGCGTTCCATGCCCGGCGTAAAACGCCACGTTGACCGAGGGGCGCGCCGCCGCCAGCGCATCGAGCGCCGCGGCCAGCGGGTACGGATGATCGCCATCGTTGCCGGCGACGATCGTGGTCACCCCCTGACTCACCACCGCCAAGGCAGCGGGGCTCCCGGTCAGCCCGCGGTCATGGTGGCTATGCGTGTCGATGAACCCGGGAGCGAGCACGAGCCCGCCGCCGTCAATCACGGAGTCCCCGCGCATCGGAGTGACGCTTCCTACCGCAACGATGGAATCGCCGACGAAACGAACCGCGCCAGCCACGGCGGGCGAGCCGGTGCCGTCGATGATGCGGACGTTGGTGATCGTGGTTCCCGTGGCTGCACTGGGAGCACCGCCGCATGCGCCCAGCACGACGCCCCACTGGAGAACGACGACGGTTCCGAGCACGGTGCGACGAGAGCAGGGCATGCGCATTGGACGCGGTGTGGAGTATGGCCAGCGGGGCGTGCGCCGACAGGCACTCGTCGAGCCGTGCCGGCATCGCTCGCATTCCGGGCCGACCCGCCGAGCAGGGCCTGCCCCGAGGAGCAGACAATCAGGACGCTGGCGAAGCTCGGCGACGGGAAGGCAATGCGGAAGATCCGCGTCGCGACCGGCGCCCGGACCGGTCAGGATCGGACGGCCCAATCGACCGCGGCGGCCGCATCACCGGGCCTCGCCCCCCGCGCACCACGGGGCGCGCGAGGTGATGCAGCGGGTGCGTGACGGTTTCAGACCCCGTTTCGCGCATGGCAGGGGGACGAGAGGACGCAGCCTCGCCAACTCCGGGGCACGCATCCACCCACCCCACGACACAGGTGCGACATGGCACTCGAACGCAGCCCCTTCCTCAAGCTCGATCGCCAGATGGTCCTGGGCGAACTCAAGTCCATCGGGTCACGCGACGCCGATGTGCTGCACGTGCGCAAGTCCCAGATCCTGACTATCGCGAAGTTTCCCAAGCACGCGGGCACCTATGTCATGGTGGTGGGGGCGCTGTGCACCGCGCTCATCCTGCTCGCCTTCATCGGCATCCCGCTGCTCATCCTGGGATGGTGGATGCGGCGGCGCGGCGTCCAGAACGTCGAGGCGGTCGAGCTCGGGTGGAATGACTTCATGGGCGTGCCGCCAGCGCGCGTCGTCGGGGCGGTGTCCGCCTAGCTTGGCCGCCGCGCGCCACGGCTTCGGGGGCGGGACCGGCGGTGTCTCACCGCCGCAGGCGGCGCGGCACGCGGTCCCGCGCCGCTACCACGCGATGCGCCACGTGAGCAGCGCGCCCAGCACCTGGAGCGCGCGCGGCTTCTGTCCGCTCCCTAACGACGGCGTCGAGGACTGGAGGCGTGTCTCGAGGCTGGCCTGCGCGGTGAGGCGGTCGCTCAGGCGGCGTTCCACCGACGCCCCCGGGACCGTCAGCGAGGGACGCACGTGCCCGAGCAGGAACGTCCGGTCATCGAGGTAGCGCCCGATCTCGATGTCCGTGCCGCGCAACACGGTCTCCAGCGCACCTAACGTCACGTCGGCGGCAATGGGGGCGGGGGTGATGTTCAGGATGTCGGCGCGGGTGAAGGCCGCCAGGTCAGCGCGCACCTGGTCCACCAGCGCGCCGATCCCGATGCTTGCCAACTGGCGCGTTGCGAGCGCTGCCATGTTCCCCACCAGCGACGCCCCCCCCGCCCCGCCGCTCTCAACGCCCGTGCCCGAGAATTGCAACAGGGAGGACGACGAGCGTCCGAACGCCAGGAAGGCCAGCAGGTCCGACTCCGACAGCGAAGGCTGCGCGTTGCTCTCCAGGTTGACCGTCGGGTTGTCGAGGGTCCCGCCGATCACGACGCGGATCTCGAGCGGCGCCCGCCCTGCCTGCCGTACGTCGTACGCGGTGACGACCTGCAGGAGCGGATTCAGCTCCTCGTCGCCGAGGAATCGCACCGTCCCTCGCACCACGTCGAATCGTTTGCCGAACACCGTGTAGTGGCCCTGGTCGGTGTTCAGCGTGCCGGTGACCAGGTAGGAGTCCCGCCCGCGCTCCTTGCGCAGGCGCAGGTCGCCATACACTTCAACGTTGGCCTCGGCCGAACGTCCGAATGTCCCACGCCGCACCTCGACGCCGAGGTCGAGGCGCATGTTGCGCACCGCCTCGGTCGGCCCACCCACCCCCAGGTCGGCGGCCGTGGTGCTGTCGACGAGGGCGAAGATCGTGGGGTCCTCCGCGTCGATCACCGTCTGCGCCTCGGGATCCGGGAGGTAGATCACCCCCTGGGTCAACGCCACGGTGCCGGTCACGAGCAGCGAGTCGAGCGGACCGTCGACCTGCACGGTGCCGCTCCCGGAGAGCTTGCCGGTGGCGTCGTCCAGCACCTGCAGCTCGTCGGCGCGGAAGGTCAAGTCCAGCGTCGGGCGCGCCAGCGACGCCAGGCCGATGACCCCGCTGCCGGTCAGCGTGCCCTTGCTGCGTGCCGAGAACGCGTCGAGGTGCATGGCGTCGCCCGCCAGGCGCAGGTGCGCCGAGCCGTCGCGCATCATCACCCCGGTCGAGGTCAGCCGCACCTGCTCCACGGCGATGTCGAGGTCACCGGTGAGGCGCGGCGCGTCCCAGGTCCCGTGGACGAGCACCTCGCCCCGCGCCGATCCGCGCAGGGCGGCCAGGGCGTCGGTGATGGCCATGGCGGGCGAGAGCGGAATGCTGTCGCCGGCGACGGTCAAGCGAATCGGCGCGCTGCTCGGCAGCCGCTCCACCACCTCCCCCGCGAGTGCCAGGTCCACCGGGAGCGTTCCGTCGACGTGCAGCAGCTCACGCCCGGTGCTGTCGTGCGTCTCCGCCGTCAGCTGCATCTCGCGATCGGCATAGCGGAACGTCGCGCTGGCGTCGGGAACGAGCGCCCCCTCGACGCGGCCGGCCGTCAGTGTGGCCCTCCCGTCCAGCTGCGGGGACTCTCGCGTCCCGGCCATCGTCAGGCGCCCGCCCATCACACCGTCGGCGTCGAGGTCACCCTGCGTGATCGCGATCCACGGCGCAATGCGCACCCCCTCGAAGGCCAGTTCCAGGGCGATCGCGCCGGTCTCCGGCACATCGCCTCGCACGAAGATGCGTCCACCGCGTGTCGCATCGCGCAGTTCGAGCGAGTCCACCTGCAAGTGCGGACCGCGCCAGCTCACGGTCGCCGGGTACGATGCGCGCCAGTCGGCAGCATCCATCTCCAGGGCGAGGTCGCGCAGGTGGATCTCCCCCTCACCGGTGCTCAGGGCATAGTCGGCCTCGAGCCGGTACGTCGCACTGTCCCCAGGGTAGAGCGTGACCGCCACCTCGCCTACTCCGCGCATGTAGGTGGCCCGCACCTCCGTACGATCAAAGGCGAAGCCCGCGGCACGCACGGCATCGAGACTCCCCTCCACACGCAACGAATCGTGGGCGGTGAACACATCGCGCCATTCGCCCCGCACCTCCGTCGCCCCGAGCAGGTTGCCATTCCACGCGACTCCCGGCGAGCGGAGCGTCGCCTCGATCGTCGCGCCCTTCACGTGACCACGCGCCTCTCCCGTGAGCGCGAGCGTCCCGCCGGTCGAGTCGCTCCGCACCGGGGGAATCACCACCAGTGCTGCCGGCGCGGCCTGACGTGCTGGCGACATGGACGCGGCCAGTTCGGCGGCGGGGTCGAGCAGCGCGCGCTCGGCCGCGCGAATCGAGTCGGCCATGGCCCGCAGGCGCGCCACGCGCGCCCCAACGGCCGGTCGCGCCGGCACGGTCGCCGTGTCGCCGGTCGCGATCCAGCGATCCAGTCCCGCCAGGTCATCGATGCGAGCGGCAAAGCGCAGCGTCCCCTCGCGCGTGTCCACGAGCCCGAATGCGCCCGTCGCCTGCAACGACGCGAAGTCGGTTGCGGCGTAGAGCGAGTCCACCTGCAACAGGCCGTCGCGCGCCCGCGCATCGAGCACGATGTCGCGCCCGACCGCACTGTCCACGACCACACGCGACCAGCGGGAGCTGATGTCGGCGCGCAGGGTGGCCGGGTCGGTCCCCACGCCGCTCACGGTGGTCACCCCCGTGAGCGTCATGTCCGGCAGCGAAGGCACCACGGCCTGTGGCGCGACGTTCGTGGTCGTCACCTCGGCCTGGTACGACGCCGAGTCGCCGGCCAGCCGGCGATAGGAGCCGCGCGCGACGATGCGGCCGTCTTGCGGGAGCTGCAGTTCCGCCTCGGCAGCGACGTCCCGTGGCGTTCCCGCCACGTGCACGGTACCCGTCGCGGTGCCCTGCACGACCGTGCTGTCCACGAAGTTCTCGAGGATGGCGAGCGCCAGCTCCTGCAGCTCTGTCGTGACGTCGAACCGCAGCGTGTCGTCGGCCGACACCCGCCCGCGCACCGTGGCACGCGACACCTGTCCGCGATCGACGTGCCGCACTGCGAAGCGTCCGGTCATGCCGCGTGTCACGGTGCCGTCCACCGTGCCGTCGAACGACACCACCCCTCCCACCGGCAGCTCGGCGTCGAGCGCACGGGCCAGCGACAGCGGTACCCGCGTGGCCCGCAGCCGCAGGCCGCTGGTGGTGCCGCCGTCGGTCGTGCCCGCCACGCCCGCTGCGTACACGGTGAACGCTGCATGCCGCGCCGGACGCACGGCGGCATCGATCGTCAGCTGCAGGCGCTCGAGCGGACCGTCAGCGCGGGCACGACCGCTGACCTCGCCCGCGACGGGAAGCGCCACTCCCGGCACCAGCTGCTCCACGAGTGTCGAGGAGAGCCGCTCGACCGTGAGGTCGGTCGCGGCGAAGCGCGTCACGTCGTCGGTCAGCACCAGCCCGATCCCGCCCGCCAGTCGCATGCTCCCCACCTGCAGCGACAGCTCGCGAACGTCGTACTCGCTGGGGAGGGAATCGCGCAGCACCAGCCGCACGAGCATGCGTCCCGTCCCGCTGTCGGGGAGCGCAGGATACAGCGCACGCACGTCGCCAACCGCGAGGCGGGTCACGTCCAGCGCCGCGATGATATCTCCGCTCTCCAGCCCCATGGCCACCCGCCCGCTGGCCTCGCTCTCGGGGAGGTGCAGCACCATGCCCGACAAGGTCATGCTATCGGGGCTGGTCCGGATGGACCCCGCCAGCTGCATCACCTGCAGCACCGGCGGATGAAACGGGGCCGCCACGACGGCGAGGGAGTCCACCTCCAGCGAGAGCCCGGGGAGCGTCGGGTCGGCGAGCACGGCCTCGGTGAGCAGCGCATCGATGGCCGTGAACGACATCCGCTGCTGCAGCCCGGCAGATGAGCGAGTCACGCGCACCCGCGACTGACCCGCCAGCGCCGCGGCGATCGCGCTGTCACGTGCAGGAGGGGACACGTCGGCGCTCCATGGCCGTACCACCGTCAGCGTACCGCGTCGCAGCCGCAGCACCTCGATGCGAATCCAGCTGCCGAAGCCCGAGGTGGTGTCGGCGGGGAGGGTGTCCGCGCCCGGAAAGATGCGCTCGTAGTTCCAACGCTCGTCTGCCCCCTGCTCCAGCCAGATGACGGGCGTGACCAGCGTGACCTCGTGCAGCCGGACGCGCTGGCCGAACAGGGCGCCGGCATCGAGTCGCGCGTCGACACGCTGCACGGCCACGAATGGCGCGCCCGCGCTGTCGGTGATCACGACGTCGTGCAGCGAAAAGCGGTCCAGGATATTGCCGTCGATGCGCCCGATGCGCACGTCGCCGTGCACCGCCTCCCGGATCGCGCCGAGCGCGATCCGGCGCACGCGCTCCCGACCCAGGTCCGTGCGCGTCGCCGCCAGGTACGCCGCCGTGACGAGCGCGGCCACGACGGCGAGCAGGACGGCGGATCCTCGCAGCAAGTGCCGCAGCACGTGTCGCAGGAGGCGTCGCATCAGAAGGCCGGCCCGATCGCCAGGTGCAACGTCAGGCGGCTCACCAGTTGGCTCAGGAACCCCCCGGTGGCCTCCGCCTGGTCAAAGCGCCGCGGCGTGCGCAGGGTCACCAGCTCGAACGTTCCGTCGGCGTTGGTGACCTGCGTGATGACCGGGAGGCGTTCGACCACCTGCGGGCGGATCCCGAGGTCCAGGCGCACCGGCCCCGCCGGCGTGTCCACCCGTACGCCGAATCCCGGCGTGACCGTGGCGCTCGCCCCGAGCAGGTCGGAAAAGCGACGGGTGCCCACGATGGCGGCGTCGGCGAAGACCGCCCCCGACACGCCTAACGACCGCACGAGCGGAACGCGCAGCTCGATGCTGGCCTCGGCGAGTGACGTCCCACCCAGCGGGCGCGGCAGGAACTTGCTGGCGCGCACCCCCTCGATGTTGGGGTCGCACGCCCCGTTCGCCAGCGTGGCAACGGTACACGGATCGGACAGCGTGGTGTCGGTGAGCTGCGCGGGATCGATGGTAAGGATGCGGGGCCCAAGCTGGTTCTCCCCGTATCCTCGCACCGATCGCGCACCGCCGGAAAAGAAGTACTTGCGCGGGTGCAGGATGGGGCCCGCGTCGGGATCGGTGACGCCGAGCCGCCGGTTGGTGCTGGCGAGCGCCTTGACCGCGCCCAGGCGCACGCGCCCGGCAAGGACCATGCGGCGCGCGACCACTCGATAGGCGCTCGCCGAGAGTGCGGCACGGTTGAAGGCAAAGTCCGACGAGGTGATCCCCGACGCGTGTTCGAGGTCGAGACGTCCGCGTACGCCGCGGGTCGGCGCGAGGGGTGCGTCGGTGCCGTCGTACTGCACCACGAAGGACAGCGGCGCCAGCGGATTCGGCCGGCGCACCACCTCGATCGCCGATGGGACACAGAGGCCGACCGAGACGCAGAAGTACACGTCCGACGCCTCGATTCGCGAGGACTCCCACGTGTACCCCAGGGTGGCGTCCACCTGGTCCCCGAGCTCCCGGCTGGCAGCGATCGTCGCCCCGGCACCACGATCCGTCACCACGCCGGGGACGCTGCGTCGGTGCGTGAACATCGACGTGCCGAGCGTTGTACGCGTCCCGAACGCCCATGGCTGCGCCAGGTCCACGCTGGCCGACCACGTTGGACGCAGGAAGGGCTCGCGCTCGGCACCCGTCGCCCCGTTGGTGACGTCGTAGAAGAAGGCGGTGCCGTTGAGCGTCGGCGCCAGCAGGTTGCTGATCGTGCCCTGAAGGGTCAGGCGACGCGCACCCCCGAGGAACGCGTAGCGCGTGTACTGCGCATCCAGCTGCAGGAAATCCAGCGTCGTCAGTCCGCCGGTGAACTCGGATCGATTCAGCGGGGCCTCCTCGACGCGCGCCACGACCGTCTTGGCGCTGTCCGTCGTTGGAAGCACCCCAAGTTGCACCTCGCGGAACAGTCCCGAGAGGTACGCGTCGCGCTGTCCGCGTTCGACGGCGCTGCGTCGGTACAGGTCGCCGGGCTCCAGTCGCAGCAACCGGCGCACGGTGCGCTCCGAGACCTGGCGGTTCCCCTCGACGTCGACGCGTTCCACCACCGTGCGCGCCCCGGGGCGCAGCGTCACCGCGACGGGCCCACCGTTGGTGGCGTTGGAGACGCGCGAGGTGTCGAGCGTCACCGTCGCGTCGGCGTGGCCACGCTCCCACAGCGCCGCGCGTAGCCGGATCAGCGACGAGTCCATCACGACCATGTCGAGCGGATCGCCGGCCGCTAGCGGGATCGCACGCTCGACGACCGCCGCGGGAAGGACGCTGTCTTGCTGCACGACGGCGAGTGATTCAATGCGCGTCGGCGCCTGCTCATCGACCGTGAAGGTCACGCGAACCCCTCCACGGTGCGGTGTAGTCGCGCTGGTGACGACCACGTCGCGGAAACCGCGCCGCCAGTAATAGAGGCGGATGCGCAGGACGTCGCGACGCAGCTCCGTGCGATCCAGGTGATAGCGCCGGGCAAAGAGCGGTGACCGGCTCACCAGGCAGAGCGGGGCATAGAGCACGCTGCGACAGGTGGTGGCCTGCGTGACCAGTCCATCCAGCAAGGCATCGGGGTCGACGGCGCGGGCCCCCGCCAGGCGCACATCCACGACGAGCGCGCCCGCAGCGTCCGCGGGGTCCTGCCCGCCCGCCGACACCGCCGACATGAGGAAGAGCCCCCCACCGAGGAACCGGCGAAAGGACGAGCGGGCCACCGTCACGCGGCGTGGCCTGCCACACGAATCGCCCCAGGCTTCGCCTCGGGTTCCCGGCCTCGCCACAACACATATTCGCGGGTGAACTCCGCGCCAAGCAGGACGATCATGCTCGAATAGTAGACCCAGGCCATGAGGACCGCGATCGTCCCCGCAGCGCCAAAGGGAGATGCCAACGCGCTACGCCCCAGGTACATCCCGATCAATCGCTGACCTATCCCGAAGAGTAGCGCGGTCGCCAACGCCCCGACCGCGACGTCGTTCCAGGCAAGTTGCACCTCGGGGAGGAATCGGTACAGCAGGGCGAACAACGCGGCCGTCACCAGCCACGACACGAGGTGATTCGCCACCGTGACGACATCCAGCCATCCCGGTGTCAGTGCGTCGAAGTATGGCGCGATCACGTTCAATGCGCCGCTGACGATGAGCGACAGCAGCAGGAGGAAGCCGATCCCCGCGACGATACCGAGCGAGCGCAACCGACGCCGTACCATCACCGCGAGGCCGAACCCCGACGACTTCCGCCGCACGTGCCAGACCTTGTTCAGGGCCGCCTCGAGTTCCATGAATACACCCGTGGCGGCGAAAAGGAGGCCCAAGACTCCGAGCGCGCTGGCCACGATCCCTTCGCGAGGGGTGCGTGCCCGACGCAGGATCTCCTGCACCGCGTCCGCGGCGCTTTCGCCCAGCACGCCGGAAAGCTGGGCGACCACCTCACCACGCGCCGCCTCCCGGCCGAACACGAGGCCGGCGACGGCGATCACGACGAGCAGGGTGGGCGCCATCGCGAACAGCGCATAGTACGCGATCGCCGCCCCGTGTCGTGGTGCCGAGTGCTCGAACCAGGCGCCGATGGCCCGCGCGGACATCGCGCCCACGTCGCGCACTCCAGGTCGCTTTCGATCGTTTGGCATTGCCGACTCCACCGAGGTGATGGCGGCGCGCCGAAGCAGGGTCGACGGCGCCGGGCATCGCCAGGCGACCCCAGCTCAGCTATACACGCAGTCGTCGACCGACGGTCCATGCTGGGCACGCGCGTGTAGCATCTGGGCGCGTGAGGCGCCTGAGGGAAACTGGGGGCCAGTCGGGGGCGCATCGGCGTTCCAACCCGGGGGCCTCGCCCCCCCCCCGCAACGAAGATCCCCGCCCGGGTCGCATCGCAGCCCGGGCGGGGATCCTTCGTTTTCGCTGGCGGAAGTCGGTCGACCAGTTCGACCCACGCGATGCGTGTTTGGCCTCCCTCCTTACCCTCGTCGGACGGCGCCGACTCAGGTTGCCCATACGTTGGTGCGGGCTCTCAGTCGTGTCCAGCGACCTCACGACCTGTCACGACGGCGGTCGAACGCCCCTCGTGTCGTTCCTCGACAGCGTCCTGCGAAGGAACCCCGCCTGCGCTCTTGCCGCTCGCAGACGCACACGCAAGATGGGCGCGACGTGCGCGCCGCGATGTCGGGCGGACTCCCCACAAAACGTCGGTCTTACACGGTTGACCGAACTCGACAGTTCCTTGGCCGAGACACGTCGATCGCCGCGCGCTGCGCAAGCAGGCCCGCGAAAAGGCCCGCGAAAAGGCCCGCGTGCCGTCGCCGTGGCGTGCGAGGCAACTCCCAGCTCAGACGTGCTGGTCCACCAGGACGGGGTTGCCATCCGGATCGACCACCACGAAACTCGCCGGCCCAGTGGTCGACTCATCCGCCTCGGTGGTCAACGACACGCCCTGGGCCTTGAGGCTGCGCTGCAACTCTCGTACGTCGGTGAAGTGCGACAACTTCTGGGCGTTTGTGTCCCACCCGGGATTGAAGGTCAGGATGTTGCGCTCGAACATCCCCTGGAAGAGGCCGATGATGTGGTCGCCGTTCTTCAGGATGACCCAGTGTGTCCCGTCGCCGCCGAACGACGTGAACCCGAACTTCTCGTAAAAGGCCCGCGAGGCCGCGAGGTCCTTGACCGCGAGGCTGATGGAGAAGGCGCCCAGTTGCATCGTGTCCTCCTGACAAGGTGAGTCTGACGGCGGCAGCACGCCGGCCCAGCGCGCGACGGGCCACGCGATGTTCGCGATGTTCGCGCTACGTTCGCGAACTACGCTCGCTCACGAGGGAGGCCGCCGCTGGTCTCCCCACATCCACAGCGCCAGCGTCAGCATGAGATCGAGGGCGAACAGCGTGCCGAAGATGCGCTTGTTGTGTCGCGCGAGCCAGAGCGGGAGGAAGATGTCGAAGTTGTCGCGGCGGTCATCGGTGAACCGGGCCGCCACGTCGGTCAGCGGGCAGCGCATGCGGTTGGCGACCAGCACGAGCACCTCGACGAGTACCGCACCGACGAGCACGATCGCCGTCGAGAGTCGACCGCTCCAGAGCACGGCGGGTATGCTCACGAGGCAGCCGGCGAAGAACGCCCAGATGACGGTGTGCATCACCTTCACCCACCAGAGTGCGCGTCGGGGCTCGAGCCCGTGGGGAACGAGACGTCGTCGCACCACGCCGCTTACCCGGCCGACGGCCCCGTCGCCTCGCCCGCGCGCTCCAACTCCACGCCCAGACCGTCGGCGATGCGGTTCACGAACGCGAAGTACGCCACGATCGCGCAGGCGTCGTGGATCGCGCGGTCGTCCAGCCCGACCGCCCGAAGGGCGTCGACGCTGGCCGCGGTGATCGATGCCGGCGCAAGCGTCAGGGCATCGGCGTAGCGCAGCAGTGCCCGCTCGCGTTGCGTCAGCGGCAGCGCCTCGGGGAGCGTGACGGCCAGCAGTCCATCGACCAGCGCGTGCTGGATGTCCAACGCCACCCCTGCCTGAGAAAGGATCCGACGGAGCCCCGCCCCGTGATGGTGAATTCAATACGGACAGTCGTTCAGCCCGGACACGCGCACCGCCATCAGTTCGCGCTCACGTCGCAGCAACGGGCCCGGCCCGTGCATGAGCTCACGATAGAGCTCCCAGTGGCGCCGCATCACCACCGGGTGAACGGCGTGCACCTGGATGATGTGGTCCGCGTCGGGCACTCGCTCCGACGCGGGGAGTTGTCCAGCGGAAACGTACGCGATGTAGGCCATGAGGTCTCAGGAGTTCAGGCGAGCGCGCTCTCGGTCCCGGCATCGCCGGTAAAGAGGCAGGACGAGCGCGTGAGCGTCACCATGCGTGTCACCAGCTCGAGGTCGGGACCACCACCGTCGGCCGCGGGGCGCAATGCCATGATGTCGAGGTCCGACTGCGACGCAGCCGCGAGGGCGGTCGCGATGTCACCCTCGAGGATCTCGGTCACCGCCGTCCCGGGAATGCGGCACAGGTCGATCAACTCCTTCAGGTTATCCCTGGCCAGCGACTCCGACGCGCCGTCCGGTATCACCGTCACCAGCCGCAACGGGGACTTCCACGCGCGCGACATGCGCAGCGCGGTCAGCACCGCGAGGTGGAAGTTCTCGGCGCTCAGGTACGTCCCGATGTCGACGCCGGGGGCGCGAAGCGGCGTCCAGAGCTTGAGGACGGAGGAGCGCCCCAGCGCGGCCTTCGGATGCAGTGCGAGCAGGAGCTGCCCCACTCCCAGTCGAGAGGCCTCGCGCAACACCCCTCGCAGGTCCGCGTATCGCTCGGTGTCGCTCGGCAGCCGCAAGAACAGGATGTTGGGGCTGAAGAACGCACTGCGCAGCACCTGGAGCCCGGTCACGATGCCGGTCGTATAGCCGGCAGAGTCCACCGCGCAGTAGGTCGACATGGTCCCGCGCTGCCGGAACGTGTCGGAGAGCGCGTGCAGGCGCGGTGTGAGGTGGCCGACGCTGTCGGCCGTGGCGAGGCCCAGCAGCTTGATCGATCCCTCCGGCCGGCAGAGGTCGTTGAGGACGTTGAACTCACCGCGAACGTTGGCGGGATCCTCGACCGGGACCAGCAGGTTCGGCTTCCACGCTCGGCTGGTCGTGAGCTCCATGGTCATGACCCGCGCCGCCGACCACTCGGCGAACGCCTCGAGGATGACGCTGCGCACCGTGCCCGTGCGGGGAATGTCGCCCTGCCACAGGATCCACAGGTACAGCCCGATGACGAACGCCACCGCGATGAGCCCGAACGTCGGGTTCACGATGAACATGACGAACACACTGCCCAGCGCCCCCAGCAACGGCACAACTCGCGGCAGCCGCATGGTCGGGCGGAAGCTCATCATGCCCAGGCTCGATTCGGCCAGCATGACCACATTGACGACCGTGTACGTGATCAGGAAGAACATCGTGATCAGCTCGGCGATCACGTTGAGGTGACGCGTCATCAGCGCGGCCAGCACCAGCACACCGGTGATCGCCGTCGCCCGTCGCGGCTCGCCGTTGGCCGCCGTGCGCGCCACCCAGTGGCCGGCGGGGATCAATCGGTCTGCGCCCATCGCCCGCAAGATGCGCGGTGCGCCCACGATGGATGTCAGCGCCGACGAGAACGTCGCGCCGAGCAGGCCGGCCACCACGATGCCGCCCCACCGCGACCGGTCGATCATGATGGTGTAGTTCCGCAGCAACTCGTCCGACGGAGCCGCACGCACGCGCCAGGAGACGAGGGCGATGTAGATCACGGCGCTCACGGCGATCGCCGAGAGCGTCCCGAGCGGGATGCTTCGGCGTGGGTCGCGCAGCTCTCCCGACATGTTGGCCCCCGCCATCACCCCGGTCACTGCGGGAAAGAAGACCGCGAACACCTGCCAGAAGTTGGTGCCGGCAAACGCGGTCCGCAGGGCGCCGGGATACGAACCCCAGAGGCTGACCTCACTCGGCGCGGTCCACACGCCCGGCGCGGTGAAGATCGCCACCAGCGACAAGGCGATGACCGCCATGACCACGTACTGGATCCGGAACGCCAGCGTCGCGGAGAGCGAGGCGACGCCGAACACCACGACGAAGATGACGAGATCCACGAGCAGCGGGGAATGCGACGGGAAGATCCACAGCCACCCCTCGCGAAAGCCGAAGATGTACATCGCCGCCGCGAGCGCCTGCGACAGGTAGAGCGGCACCCCGACGCTCCCCCCGATCTCCAGGCCAAGCGCCTTGGAGATGATGGCGTAGGGACCGCCCGCCCCCAGCCGCGTGTTGGTCGCAATCGAGGAGAGCGAGAGGCCGGTGGCGAGCGTGATGCCGTTCGCGAGCAGGATGATCAGCAGGCCGCCGAGCAGGCCGGCATTGCCGACCACCCACCCAAGCCGCAGGTACATGATCACGCCGAGGATCGTCAGGAGCGTCGGCGTGAAGACTCCGCCAAAGGTGCCGAACAGCTGCGGCATCGGTGCGCGCGCGCTCGGGTCGCGACCCGGAGCCTCTTCAGCCATGGCGGATCTCTTCGAGGGCGGGACCGGCGTGCCGGAGCATGTGCGCTGCGGCGATTCCGACGGCCGACCTAACGATGCAGGTGTCCCCACCCGATGCTTCGCCCATCGAACTCCCGCCCTGCAACACCGCCACATCCTATCCCCGGGCGCGCTCCTCAGCAATAGCGGCCAGCCGCGAACGGCGCACGGGGCCGGACGACTGTCCGGCCCCGTGCACGTCCCGCGATGCAACCCGCTCGCGACCAGATCAGAAGGGCGGAATGACCAGCCCGACCACGTCGCCCTGGCTCACGATCACGTGGTCGGAGAGCGACGACCGTCGCGACGCAAACGGGCGGACCAGGAAGCGCAGGTTCTCCGCCCCGATGATCATGTACGATGGCAGGACGAACTCGGCTTTCGTCAGGCCGGTGATCCGCCCGAGGCGCACGGAGCGAACCCCCTGGACGACGTAGATCGTCGCATCGTTGAAGTTCTGGTTGTCCACTTCGACGATCGTGCGACCCGCCGTCGCGCTCGCGAGGCTCGCTGTATCGGCCGGTGCGATGTACGCCACCGGGACGCCGGTTACACCTGCCGCCATGACGGCGCTCAGGGCGAGGTGGAGCAGTATGGATGACATGGGGCCTCAGTCGTATGGGTACGATGAGACTTACCCCGAAATGCAGGCGGACGTTCCGTGTGCGACGTGGCGTCGCGCGACATGGCGTGCTCGTTTACGATGCGTTCAGGCCCTCACGGCGTCGGCAGCTCGATGCCTCCCGGTGCCTGCAGCCCGGTGCCTGCAGCCCGGTGCCTGCAGCCCGGTGCCTGCAGCCCGGTGCCTGCAGCCCGGTGCCGACATCCCGGTGCTCGCCCCCCACTCGCGAACCTTCTCGTCGTGACGCATCGTATGGCAGCCCGTCGCCCTCGCTGACCGACTCCAGCCCAGGTCCCATGTTTCCGCGCGCTTTCGTTCGCACCGCCCTGCTGCTTGCCGCGCTGCATGCCGCGCTACTGACCGCGCCCGTCGCCACCGCCCGCGCACAGGGGCTCCCGGACTCCACCGTGCAGCGAATCGACCGGCTGTTCAGCCGCTTCGACTCCACCTCCCCGGGCTGCCTCGTCGGCGTGGGACGGGGGAGCGAGGCGCTCGTCGCCAAGGGCTACGGCATGGCCAACCTCGAGTACCAGGTCCCGCTCACGCGCGGCTCGATCTCCGAGTCGGGCTCGGTCGCGAAGCAGTTCACGGCCGCGGCGCTCGTCCTGTTGCAGCTGGACGGGAAGCTCTCGCTCGAGGACGACGTCCGCCGGTATGTCCCCGAGGTCCCCGACTTCGGGGCGACGATCACCCTGCGCCACCTGCTGACGCATACCAGCGGCCTGCGTGACCAGTGGGCGCTGCTCGGACTGATGGACCGCAGCCCCGGCAGCGAGGTCCATACGCACGCCGAGATCCTCGATCTCGTGCACCGGCAGCAGGACCTCAACTTCCCGGTTGGGAGCGAGTACCTGTACAGCAACACCGGCTACGTGCTCGCCGCGACGGTCGTCTCGCGTGTGAGCGGCATGCCCTTCGCACAGTTCAGCCACGAGCGGATCTTCAAGCCGTTAGGCATGACGCACACCGAGTGGCGCGACGACTTCCGCCGCGTGGTCCCGGGGCGGGCCACCGCCTATCGCTTCGAGGGCGGACACTGGCTGCAGGACATGCCGTTCACGCAGGTGCACGGCAACGGCGGCTTGCTGAGCACCATCGATGACCTGCTGCGCTGGAACGCCGCCCTCACCACCGGCTTTCCCGGGCACCCCGGCCTCACCGCGCAGCTCGAGGCGACGCAGCGGCTGACCACGGGACGCCAGCTCGACTACGCCCTCGGCCTCAGCGTGTCGCCATGGGCCCCGGGCGTGCGCGAGGTCGGACACTCGGGCTCCACGGCTGGCTACAGGACCTGGATGGCGCGCTACCCCGAGGCCGGCAGCTCCGTCGTGGTGTGGTGCAACGCCGCGACGGCCAACGCCGGCGCGCTCGGCCGACAGGTGGCCGAGCTGGTCGTGCCTCGAAGCGCGCCCGCCCGCGTCGCCCCGATGCCAGTGGGCTCCGACGCGCGCGCGCGCGTGACCGGCAGCTACCGTGACCCACGCACCGACGCCTTCCTGAACATCGTCGCCGTCGGTGACTTCCTGCGTGTCATCGGCCCATCGTCCGACTCGCTCCGGCCCGACGGTCCCCCAGGCCGATTCACCACCAGCTCCGGGCACAAACTCTCTTTTGCCCCGACCGACGCGCGCGCGACATCCTTGCGCCTGCAGACCCCGGACGGCGACGTCATGGAGATGGCCGCCACACCACCACGAACGCCGTCGGTGCCGGAGCTGGCATCGTACGCGGGGACATACCGCTCCCCGGAACTCGGCTCCACCATCGTCCTGCGCGCGGAAAACGGCCGCCTGCTGGCGCGCATCTCACCGGACGACGAATCGGCGCTCGTCCCGTTCTACGAGGACGGGTTCCGCGTCGCCCAATCGGGGATGACGATTCGCTTCATCCGCGACGCCGCGGGAAGGGTTGCCGGCGCGCGCGTCTTCGCCGGACGCGCCCGCAACGTGCGATACGAACGCATCCCGTGACCGCGGTCGCGTCAGCCCCCGTCGGGGCGGGAGACGGGAGGCTCGTGACGCAGCAAGCCCTGCTCCATGGCGAAGCGCGTGAGCCCCGCCGCACTGCGAATCCCGAGCTTGCGCACCACGCTGTCGCGATGCGCCTCGACCGTGCGCGCGCTGATGCCGAGTTGGGCGGCGATCTCCTTGTTCAGCAGGCCGGTCGCGACCAGCGTCAGCACCTCGCGCTCACGGTTGGTCAGCGTGTCGAGCGTGGGTAGGCTCGGAAGGGTCGAAAGGGCGGCGGCAACCGGAGGCAACGGGGCCGCATCGCTGCGCAGCACTTCTGTCAGCCGCTTGGCGACCGCAGGGCTGAAGTAGGCGTCGCCCGAGTGCACCGCGCGCACGGCGGCGCGCAGGTCGGCCGGGGTGGTGTCCTTCCTCAGGTAGCCGTGTGCCCCGGCGCGCACGCTCTCCAGCACGTATTCCGCGTCATCGTGCACACTGAGCATGAGGACGCGCGACTCCGGCACGGCCTGACGCAGGCGCTGGGCGGTGACCAGTCCCGAGTCGCCCGGCATCGTGATGTCGAGCAGGATCACGTCGGGACGCTCACGCGCGGCGATCGCCATCGCCTCGGCGCTGTTCGCCGCCTCGCCCACCACCTCGAAGTCCGCATCGGACTGCAGCACCTGCCGCAATCCCTCGCGTACGATCCCGTGGTCGTCCACCACAAGGACCCGGATGGGGGTCACTGCGCCCCCGCCGCGTGGAGCGGGACGCGAATGGAAAGGTGTAGTCCACCCCGGCTCGACGGTCGCAGGGTCACGGTGCCGCCCAACGATCCGATGCGTTCACGCATGCCAGCCAGTCCCATGTGTCCCTCACGCTGGAGTTGCTCGGGGTCGAGCGGTGCATCCACACCCGTCCCGTCGTCCTGCACATCGAGGGCGAGCGCGCCGTCCTCGAGATGGAGCGTGACCCAGACGCGTCGGGCCCGGGCGTGCCGCGCCACGTTCGACAGCGCCTCCTGCATGGCGCGAAAGAGGGCGAGTTCGGCATCGTCGGTTAGCGCCGGCGCGTCGTCGGGCGCGGCCAGCGCCACCTCGATCCCGCACTGTCCCTCGAAGCTGACGGCCAGCGAGCGGAGCGCGGGGACGAGCCCCAGATCGTCCAGGACCGTCGGTCGCAGCGTTTCGGTGACGTTACGAATGCTGCGCATCCCTTCGTCGACCAGCGACACGGCCCGGTCGAGCCCACTCGCCACGTCGCCTGCGACGCGCTCGCGCAGCAACCCGAGTTGCAGCTTGACCGCCGAGAAGACCTGCGCCGTCTCGTCATGCAGCTCGAGCGAGATGCGGCGGCGTTCTTCCTCATGCTGGTCGATCATCCGGCTCGACAGGCGCGTGAGTTCGGCGGTGCGCGCCTGCAGGCGCCGCGTCAGTTCGGCCGAGTCGAGCGCGGCCCCGATCTGCTGCCCCAGGGCGACGAGAAAGGCGTCATCGAGCGCCGTGAACGGATTCCGCACGTCGCCCACCAGGACGAGTGCCGCCGTCCCCTCGGTGGCCCGCGGGATCGGGAGGGCGGCCGCGTAGGCGAACGACCGCGCATCGGGCGATGCCCCTCGCGGCCATCCCCCCCGCACACTCGCGTGCCGGGTGCTGATGGCCGCGCGCACCAGCGACTTCCCACTCTCCGGCAGGGTTGCCCCCGTCCAGCTGGAACACTCTCCCACCCCGCGCTCCAGCTGCACCGTTTCGCCCACGCGCGTGAAGAGTGCCGCGCCACGGGTGGCCGGGAGGGTCATGGCCCGCCCGAGCAGCCCGTCCATGTCATCGCCCTTTGCCCCCGTGGTCGTTATCCCGGCGAGCGACGTGAGCGCGGTGAACCCCTGGCGCAGCTCGTCGAGCACCAGGACGGTCAGGCCGGTGGCAGTGGCCAGGAGGAAGGCGATGTCGAGATAGTAGCCCCACGGCGTCCAGGCACCGCGTGCGCGCAGGAAGGGATAGTCGAGATGGTGGATCGCCCACAGCAGGAGCGCGATGGCGAGGAATCGCGCCCCGCCTACCCTGGTCCGTTGCCAGTGCCGCCAGAAGACGGCCCCCGCCCAGAGTGTGACAAACGACAGGAAGAGTACCGCCGGGAGCGCTGCCCAGAAGAAGTCTTCCATCACGTAGATGGCGACGTACGACCAGGCCACCGGGAAGAGCATGGCCACCAGGTAGCGCGCGCGGAATTCCAGCTGACGGGAGAACACGACGGCCGACCACAGGAGCGCGATCGCCGTCCATCCCGTGACGACCTGGTGCCAGTACAGCCACCCGCTCTGCTGCGTGAGCAGGAACGCGATAATGGCGAGCAGGCGAAGCAGGTAGAGTGCCCACGTGACCGAGAACCAGGCGAAGTGCGGTTTTCGGTACCGTCGGTACAGGAAGCCGGCATAGGCGGTCAGCCCGAGCGCGACCGCCACCTGCAGGATGGCAGCGTCGAGTTCGACCGCGGACGCGGAGAGGGGAAGCGCGGGCTGGAGCACGAGCGCAAGCTAGGGGAACACGGCGCCGAACGGGGCACGAAAAGCGAACGGCGCCCTCGAGGGCGCCGTTCGCACACAGTACCATCCGCGCGGTCGACCGCGTCGCACGCGATCGTCGAGCGAGTCCCGTCCTATCGCAGCAGCGCCTGCGCAACGATGATGCCGAGCGTGAACAGCGCTGCGCCAGCGGCGAACGCAACCGCCGGGTTCATCCGGACCTCCTTGCGGTACCAGGGCTCCACCGAGCGGGCCGGCGTTGCGAGGGGCGGCAAGGCGTCCATGATCTTCGCCGAGAGATGGACGGGCGTCATCATGCGACGACGCTTGTCCGTCTCCTCGCCGAGGCGACGCCAGAACTCCACGGAGCGGGCGGCGTCGCCGCGCAGCCCGGTCGGCTCCGACAGCTCGCCATCGAGCCAGCGATTGATCACGTCGGGGGCGGCCACGGGCGACAACGGCACCTCACGCTCGAGCGACCCTCCCATCTCGTCGGCGGTCGGGCGCAGGGGGCGTTCACGCTCGCTGCGGCCGTCGCGCTCGTCATGTCTGTCGAGCATTAGGCGTATTTCTCCTCTAGAAGAGCCTGGAGCGCCTCACGCGCGCGATGCACGCGCATCTTGAGCGCCCCGACTGTGGTACCCAATAGATCAGCCATTTCCTCGTACGACCGTCCTTCCACGTGCTTCATGATGAACGCTTCCCGCAGCGACGGGGGCAGCTGCCCCAGGGCCACGTCGAGGTCATCGCGAAGTTCCGTACGGTCCAACTCCTCGGCGGGCGTCGCGTACGAAGTGGGCTGGTCGTCCTCTTCGTAGCTCAGGTGCGTCCGGCGAATGTTCTTCAGCCAGTCCTTGCACCCGTTGGCCACAATGCGGAACACCCAGGCATCGAACCGGCCACGCACCTCGGAGAGATGCTGGAATGCCTTGATGAACGACATCTGGAGGATGTCTTCCGCGACGTCCGGACTTCCCGTCATGCCCAAGGCATGTCGGTAGAGCGGATCGCTGTAGCGCTGGATCAAGACACCGAAGGAGTTGCGGTCACCCGCAAGCACCTTGGTGATGATCTCCTGGTCGGCCTCGAGCTGATCTATCGGAGAGGCGGGCACCGTTGTCTTCACGGCGCTAGCATAACCGCTTTTCGCGGCGCTCGATAGTCCCGCACGGGGCGCGTTGGAAGGTGCAAGTACCGTCACGCCTGAAAGACGATCGAGTCCGGAAACGGGTAACACGAAAACAGTAAATCTCCGGACGCTTCGGCCGATACTACCCGGCCGCGCGTCGCTGCCCGGGGTTGGGACGGCCCGGCGCACACTCGCTCGCCGCGCGACAACGCCCCGACGACTCCCCTCGGCGCTCGCCTCCGTCCCGCCTCCGGCGCTCCCGGCATGGGGCGCCTGACGCGCCGGGCTACGGACGTCGCGAGCGGCTCGCGCCCATCGACGTGCCCGCTCCGTCGACATCGCTCGCCAGCTGCCGGGCCAGCACGAGGGCCGCGGCGAGCGTCTCGTCCTCGCCGGCCGCTACCGCCCCGGGGTCATGCGGCACCACGCGGTCCGGGGCGATGCCGCGCCCCTCGATCGGCACACGGTCGGCGGTATACTCGATCCACCGCGACACCGAGATCCCGTAGCCGTCGCGCAGCGGGAAGACGGACGGATTGCCCGACCCACCCCCGGTCGTGTCCCCCACGACGACGACGTTAGGCAGGGTCCGGAGCGCCGAGACGAATCCCTCGGTGGCGCTGAACGATCCCCGACCCGTCAGGAGCACAACGGGTCGCGTGAACTGCCAGTCGCCACGCGGGACGACAGCCCGCGCGGCCATCGGCGTAAAGGCGTCGTGGCGCAGTCCGCGACGAAACTGGTAGTAGCCGCCGGTGCGCGAGGTCGCGGTGAAGCGTCCGGCCACCTCGTACGCCAGTGCATCGCTCCCGCCGCCGTTCATCCGCACATCGAGGACCAGGGCCGGCGCCTCGCGGAAGCGCTCGAGCAGGCGATCGAAGTCGGCCCGATGCCACTGCCCCGGCGCGAACGACGTGAGCACGACGACCGGCACGCCGTCCACGATGTGCGCGCCGAGGGCGCTGGACCCGGACATCCAACCATCGCGCTGCCGCGCGCGCGCCAGCATGAGCGGCGACCAGTTGCGCCGGTGGGCGGGCTGGTAGGTCGCCACCGCGCCGCCGCCAGGGGCAATGATCCAGACATGCACGTCGCGCAGTGCACCGAGCGCCTCGTGCGCGATGGCGACGAGTTCTGCCGTCGTCGACGCCCGCTGCGCCCGCGGACGGTACTTCCGCCGCACGTCGAGCCAGTCGATCCCCTTGTAGTCGAAGTACGAGTACTCCCGATCGACCGTGGCCCACATGCGGTCAAAGCTGGCCACAACGGGCTCGGCGATCGGCGTGGCCGTGCCGTCTGCGCAGGCCGAGACCGCGAGAGCGCATGCTGCGAGTACCAGCTGGGGGCGGGAAAGTCGAGACGGCATGACCGGGGCGTGTACCCCGTCCCACACCCGACGTTTCGCGCCGATCCGGTGTGCCGGCGCTATCCCGCGGACCGCAACGCGCCGAACGCACCCCATCCGATCGACCGAACCATGTCGCCGTGTTCGTCGAGTCGCGGTGGCGGGAGCCTCACCGTCCCGGGTACTGAGGGCGCGACCCCGGTCAGCGGCGAAGCCTCAACCTCGCGCAGCGACTCCTGCACGCTGTTCACCACGCCGCACGGAACGCCCGCCACGTCGAGTCGCTCGATCCATTCGGCTGCCGTCCGTTCGGCGAGGCGAGCGGACAGGGTGGCCACGATGCGCTCCCGCTGCGCGAGCCGCCCGCTATTGGTCGCCAGTGCGGTGTCCTCGGCGAGCGAGTCGAGGGCCAGCGTTCGGCAGCAGGCTCGCCACTGTCCGTCATTGCCCACGGCGACGACCAAGTGGCGATCCTGCGCGAGGAACAACTGGTACGGCACGAGGTTGGGGTGCCCATTGCCCCATCGGCTCGCCTCTTTCCGAGAGACCAGGACGTTCTGGGCGACGTTGACCAGGGCTGCGGCCGCGCTCTGGCGGAGCGAGACGAACAGTCGACGCTCAGCCACGCTGCGAGGGTGCTCCGGTCGATCGCGCGCCACCAGGGCGCCGAGGATGGCGATCGCCGTGTCCTTTCCGGCGATCACGTCGGCCAAGGCGATTCCCGCCTTCGTCGGCTCGCCCTCCACATCGCCGGTGACGGCCATCCATCCCGACTCGGCCTGTACTATATAGTCGTATCCGGGACGGTCCGACTGGGGACCGAAACCGGTCAACGTGCACCAGATGAGTTTGGGATAGCTGGCGAGGAACTGCTCGGGTTCGAGCCCTTTTCGCTCCAGGGTACCGCGCCGGTAGTTGTCCAGCACCACGTCGGCTCCAGCGATCAGTTCGTGCAGCGTGGCTCGGTCAGCTGGGAGGTCGAGATCGAGGGCGATGCCGAGCTTGTTTCGGTTGACCGACAGGTAATACGCGGCCTCCCCGCGTTCATCGAACGGCGGCCCCCACGCCCGCGTCTCGTCGCCGCTCCCTGGACGTTCGACCTTGATGACGTCGGCGCCGAGATCGCCGAGGGTCATGGTGGCGAGAGGGCCGGCCAGGACCCGACTCAGGTCGAGGATGCGTATTCCGTGGAGCATTGCGTGCCCTATGGTGGCGTGTGGGTGGCGTGCGTGGGCGCCCGAATAGCGAGCAATTTGGCGAACGAACCGTGCGAGTGCGCTTCACGCCGACTTGCGTAGGCTCCGAAAAATCATATACTTACCGCCGCTAAACTCCCTCTTTCCGCCGCGAGCGCCGTTCCAGGTGCGCGGCGCGGCAGTGCGGAGGGTGCTGCGGGATTCCCCCGGAGTCCCGATCACACGCCGGAGCATACGCTTCATGTCCGAAAAGATGGCGTCCACAGATGACGATAGCCCCGACGTTGAGGAGCAGGCACCTGCGGCTCCCACTCCTCCCAAGCGCGGCCCGGGGCATCGGGGACAGGATGTTCGCGACACCATGGCCGAGATGGCGGCCAAGGCCCATGAAATCTCGCTGGAGGCCGGCAGTCGCATGACCTCCACGATGCGCGAAGTCGTGGGGGCCGCAGCTGGCCTTACCGTCTTCGCGGTCGAGAGCGCGCGCGACTTGGTGCAGTACATGGTTCGGCGCGGTCAGATGTCGCAGGACGAAGCCGACAAGCTCATGCGCGAGGTGGAGTCGGCCCACGCGACCTCTCCACGCCCGCTCCTGAAGGTCGAAGCCCCCAAGGAATCGACCAAGAAGGCGGCGTCTTCTCCCCCATCGAGCCCCGTCGCGCCGCCTCCCCTGACGACGCTCGAGGTCGAGCCACCGGTGGTCGCCCGAGTGGCGGGTGCCGTAGCGCCCGCGCCCCTGACCGAGGAGGAGATCGCCTCGCTCCCCGATTCGGACGGGGAATCAAAGTCGACGGAGACGGCGAAGAGCACCGCGAAGGCAGGGAGCGCGAAGGACAGCGCGCCGGCCAAGGGGAGCGCTGCCAAGTCGTCGGCGAAGGGGGCATCGTCCAAGGCCGACCCGACGCCCAAGACCGCCTCGCCGAAGTCTGCGCCACCGAAGGCGGGGGCAACGACATCGTCCGCGTCGAAGGGTGCGGCCAAGGCGCCGGCGAAGTCTTCGGCGAAATCGCCGGCCAAGGCTACCACGACCAAGGCTCCGGCCAAGGCCGCCGCGAAGCCGGCGACCAAGAAGGCGGTCCCCAAAAAGAAGTAGGCGGCGGCCAGCTGTCGCCGATTACACGGCGCGACGTCGCGAGACGTGGCGCCGTGTGCTTGTTTTGGAGCATGCCTGCTCTCGAAGCCCGCGCCCCCACCCGCATCGATTTCGGCGGAGGCTGGACCGACGTCCCGCCGTATGCGCAGGAGGAGGGTGGATTCGTATGCAACGTCGCCATCACCCGGTACGCGACCGTGCGGCTCGAGGCGCGTCCCCCCGGCATGGACGCCGAGACGCCGGACGCCGAGCAGGCGCTTGCCGCTGCCGCCCTGCGCGTCGCCGCGCTGTCGGGCGTGCGCGCGCACGTGCACAACGACTTCCCGTTAGGCGCCGGGCTGGGGGGGTCGTCGGCGGCGGGCGTGGCGATGATGGGGGCGATCGAGGCGTGGCGCGCGCTGGCCAGCGCCGGGGCGCTCCCGCTGGCGTCCGATTCGGGCGCCGTGCTGGACGTGCGTCGTCGCATCCCTCGCGACCGCGCGGCATTGGCCGAGGCCAGCCGACGCGTCGAGGTGGACGAACTGCACATCGCGGGGGGACGCCAGGACCACTATGCGGCCGCGCTTGGCGGTGCGCTGGCGCTACGCTTCGGCGAGCAGACGGTGGCGCAGTCTCTCGCGCTGTCGTTTGCGACGATGCGCGCGCTGGAGTCGCGCTGCCTGCTCTATTACACCGGGCAGTCACGCATCTCGGGGACGACGATCCGCGCGGTGCTCGACGCGTACGCCGCCCGCGCGCCCGGCGTACTGCGCGCACTCGCGCGCATGAAGGCCCTGGCCGAGGCGATGGCCGATGCCCTGCTGGTCGGCGACCTCGATGCGTTAGGCATGCTGGTCGACGAGCACTGGCGGCACCAGCGCGCGCTGCACCCGGCGATCACGACGCCCCTCATCGATCGCATCATCGACGTGGCGGCCGCCGCCGGGGCGATCGGGGGCAAGGCCCTCGGCGCCTCGGGCGGCGGCTGCGTGCTCCTGGTGGCGGCGCACGGGTTCGAGGAGCCCATCCGCCGGGCGGTGCAGTCGCTGGCCACCCCCATTTCATTTGCCATCGACCATCAGGGGTTTGCCTGGTGGCCACCAGGCGCCCCTCTCGCCCCACCACACACGTGACTTCCATCCCGACGGGCGACGCCGTCGCCCTGCTGCGACGGCTCGTCTCGATCGACTCGCGCAACCCCTCCCTCGTTCCCGGCGCCCCGGGGGAGCACAACGTTGCCTCCGCGCTGGCGGAGACCCTGCGCGCGTGGGGCTTCACCGTCCAACTCGTCGATGCCGCCCCGGGGCGTCCCAACGTCATCGCGCGGGTCGGCCGATCCGGGGGACGCTCGCTCCTCTTCAATGGCCACCTCGACGTCGTGGGCGTAGACGGCATGCTGCATCCGCCCTTTGTCGCCGACGAACGCGACGGTCGCGTGTATGCGCGCGGCAGCTGTGACATGAAGGGAGGGGTCGCGGCGATGTGCGCCGCGGCCGCGCGCGCCGCCGCCGCCGGACTGACCGGCGAGATCATCGTGACCGCCGTGGTCGACGAGGAATACGAGAGCCTGGGCACGCGCGCGGTGGTGGCCAGCGGCCTGCGCGCCGATGCGGCGATCGTCACCGAACCGACGCGACTGGCGATCAATCCGGCGCACCGTGGCTTCGTCTGGGCCGAGTTCGACTTCCACGGGCGCGCGGCGCACGGCAGCCGCTACGACGTGGGCGTCGACGCAATTCGCCACGCCGGGCTGTTGCTCGCGGCGCTCGACCAGTTGCAACGCACGGTCCTGGACCAGCGCCAGCACCCGCTGCTTGGCCATGCGTCGCTCCATGCCGCCACGATCGCGGGCGGAACGGGATGGTCGACCTACCCGGAGCACTGTCGCCTGCGTGTTGAACGGCGCACCATCCCCGGCGAATCGACCGCGACGGTGATGGCCGAATTCGAGGACGCCTGCGCGCGCCTGCGCGCGCACGATTCCACGCTCGACGTCGCGGTGCGCCACGTGCTCACGCAGGGGCCGAGCGACGTGGCGCTCGACGCGCCCGTGGTGCAGGCGCTCGAGGCGGCCATGCGAGCCGAGGGCGAGCCCGTGCACCATGAGGGAATGAGCGCCTGGACCGACGCCGCGCTGCTCAACGACGCGGGGATCCCGGCCATCTGCTACGGGCCCGGCGACATCATGCTGGCGCACGCCACCGAAGAATGGGTCCCGCTCGATGAGGTGGAGCGTTGCACCCGCGTGCTGACGCGGCTGGCAACGACGTGGTTGTCCGCCCCTACGGCAGCGGAGGGACGGTGATGTCGCGCTTCACGACGACCCAGTACGACGCGCTGGAGCGCGCGATCAGCCATGGCACCCGGCTGTCTGTGTTCAGGCGCGGGACCGAGTTCGTGGTCATCGCCACGCGCCTGTTCATGCGCGAGGGGCGCGAGGCCATCGAGACGATGCACCCGACCACCGGCGACCGCATGATCGTCCTGCTGGACGAGATCGACCGCTTCGAGGTGGTGCGCTGATGTCGGCCACTGCCGCGCCGCTGGTGGCGGTCTACGCCGACGAATCGTGCCTGGGCAACGGACGGGAAGGGTCGAACCCCGGCGGGGCAGGAGTCCTCGTGGAGTACGCGCGCGCCGACGGCGCGATCGTCCGCCGCGACGTGTGGATCTCCGAGCCGGCGACGACCAACAACCGGATGGCGCTGCGCTCGGTGATCGAGGCCTTCCGGGCCATCGCCCACAAGGGCTCGACCTTCCGCGTCGTCTTCACCACCGACTCGCGCTACATCGTCGACGGAATGACGCAGTGGGTGCATGACTGGGCGCGCCGAGACTGGAAGCGCAAGAGCGGCCCCATCGAGAACCTCGCGCTCTGGCAGGAGGCCGTGGCGGCGGTGAACGGACACGCCGTGGACTGGCGGTGGGTGCGCGGACACGCGGGACACGCCCAGAACGAGTACGCCAACCACCTGGCGATCACCGCCGCCACGGAGCAGACCACCTCGCCAGCGCTGGTGGAGTCGGGATATGCCACCTGGGCGTCGCGCGTGAGCAGTACGACCAGCAAGATGCGGCTCGAACCCTTCCCCGACCCGAGCGCCTTCAAGCCGGCGCCGAGGTTACCCGGGGTCGGCGCGGGGCGTCCGTGAGCAGACCCGTTCCGCCCGAGGTGGGCTCATGTTCAAGCTCGTGTTCCTCCTGCTGCTCGGTTTTGCCGCCGGCTACTCCTACGGCTTCAAGGACTCCAAGGAGCACAAAGAGGACGTCGTGACCCGCACCATAGAGCGCATCGGCGGGTCAGCGCGCGGCAAGTACAACCAGGACCTGGATGCACAACTGCAGCGAGTCGAGAACCGCTAGGACGGTTCGACCCAGCCACGCTCGTCATGCCCACCTGTCTCGACGACCCGAACACCCTCATGATGGATGAGCTCGACCGCCTGTATCGCCGCGTCGTCTACAACATTCGCGGAAGCTTCCCGGAGTTGATTGCGGGGACGTTCGACGTGTCGCAGCTGTACCAGCAGATTGTCCCGTACCGCACCAACCGGCGCGAGCTGGCGTTCGACTCCAACGAAGCGTATGAACTCGCCCTGATGCAACTGCTGGCCGGCCTGCGTGGATATCTCGCGGGCGACCGCGACCTGCAGCAGGCGATGCGCAACGAGCTGGCGTCACCCAACCCGGACCTCACGGCCTTTCGGGTCTTCGCCACGTCGACCGTGTCGCTGGCCCCCGACGCGCTGCGCGCGATGGACCGCCATGCCGCCAGCAGCCAAGGCTCGGCGACGTCGGCGACGCGACTGAGCGCCGGCGAGCAGGCCACACTGGCGGGGCGGGCCACGGAAACGGTCGACCTGAAGGATGAGCGGCCGAGCGCGGGTGCAGCACCAGCATTGGGC
This sequence comes from Gemmatimonadota bacterium, assembly GCA_016704465.1. Taxonomy (GTDB): domain Bacteria; phylum Gemmatimonadota; class Gemmatimonadetes; order Gemmatimonadales; family Gemmatimonadaceae; genus SCN-70-22. Next base: position 642,767 of record JADJAD010000004.1, read on the forward strand.
GCGCATGCGCAGCAGCCGAGCGCGCTGGAACGCCCCAACCTTTCGAGCCTGGCGGGGACGCGCCAACCGACGCCGCCGTTGGCGCCGCGCCAGGCGCCTCGCCAGGCGCCGCGCCAGGCGCCTCGCCAAGCGACACCGCGCGAATCGACGCCCCCTCTCGCGATGCCTCGGTTCGCGACGCCGCACCTGTCGGCGACGAATCAGGAACCGCACCAGCCTCCGCACCAGCCGCCGCACCAGCCGCCGCACCAGTCGCCGCACCAGTCGCAGTTCCAGCCGCCGTTCCAGGCCGCGCCTGGAAGCGTCGCACCGCGGATGGCAACGCCGAACGGATCCGCGCCTCACGTTGCGCCCCCACGCATCCCCGTCCCCACGACGCCGTCCTCCCCCATCCGGCGCGACGGGACGATGCCCTCACTCGATGCACACATGGCCGTATCGCGGGCTCATCAGGCGACTGGTGCCGCTGCGGCAGCCGATGGCTCGGTTTGTCGATACTGCAGTGGCGCGCTCCCCGACGGACGCCGCGTCACCTTCTGCCCCTGTTGCGGCCACAACCTCACGGTGCAGCACTGCCCGGCGTGCGCCACCGAACTCGAGGTGGAGTGGAAGTTCTGCATCACGTGCGGACGCGGGATCGAGGCCGCCGAGCTCCGACGCGAGTAACGCGGCACGGAGCGCACGATCGGCGGGTACAAGCTCGGGCGGCGTGACACTTCCAGGCGCTCCGAGCAGTACAAGCCATCTCACAGGAAGTCGTCCGCGCTCCGGCGCCCGGCGCCGGCAAGGCGCCGTCGACTACTGGTGAGCTAGCCTCTCGAGCACCCGATCATGGTCCCTGCAGTCGCCTTGACGAACCGCCTGCCTCGTTTCGCTCGCCCATCCTGCGCGCGCGGCGGCATCGGGCGCGCGGTCTCCGCGGCCCTCCTCCTCTTCGCCGCCCTCGTTGCAGCCGGGTGCGGGTCCAGCGGCCCGATCGTCGTGGCCACCACGCCGGGGCCGCAGACCGGATCAACGCAGGAAACCGCGCAGGGAACCGCGCGTCCCCAAGACGCCTCGGCGGCCACTGCCGGGTGGCGCATCGACGTGCGGGAGCACGTGGACCTCTGGCTGCACGGATTCGCCCTGCTGCAGGACGACGCGTCGCTCGTGCCGTACTTCCGGCCGGGCTACCGAGACGGGCAGCGCGCACTGCGTCCCTCGACCAACGGGCAGCTCGATGCCAACCGCGCAGTGCTGTCGCGCCGATTCGGCGAGAACGCCAACCTCACCTCGGCGCAGTTCCTTCCGCTGTACTTCGCCGACTGGGACGACATGCGCCGGGGAGTGGAGCGCTTTCTGCGCGACAACGGCGACGTGCGCGCGGCCCGCAACCAGGAGGAACTGCGCATGTATGCGACCCTCCGCACCTATTTCCCGACCTCGGAGGACCGCGACTGGCTGCGGCTGTTCGTCCAGGGGCTCGACGACGAGCGCAGCCGATTCTACCGCGCCTACTGGATCCAGCAGCAGCAGCGGCGCGCGAGCCAGCGCTCGGCGGTGAGCGCGTTGTGGGCCAACTCGTACGGTGCCGCGATCGGTCGGTTCATGCGGAACAACGCGCAGCGCGACGGGACGATCCTGCTCTCCCTTCCGTTGGGCGGCGAGGGGCGCACGCTCGCGGTCGGGCAGCGCGACAACTTCATGACCGTCAACTTTCCGGGTGAGGGCGACGATCCGCGCGAGGCGATCTACGCGGTCGCGCACGAGGTGGTGGGGAGCGTGGCGACGGCGGCCGTGCGAGACAACGCGTCGGCGGCCGAGCAGCGCAGCGGCGAGTCGGGGCGATGGGCGACGCTCGCCGCGGTGCGTGGGGGCGCCATGCTGCTGGCGCGTGTCGCTCCCGACCTGGTGACGGGATATGAGCGATATTACCTGTCGTTGGCCCGCATAGACGTCGGGGCGAACGACGCGGCGAGCCGGTTCGACGCCACGTATCCGCTCCCCTCCAAGATCCTCGACGCCCTGCAGCGACAGATCGACATCGTGCTGGGCGGCATTTGACAGCAGGCATCCGATGACTGACCCCCGTTCCGACGACGCCCGCGTCTCGCGTCGAGAATCCTCGTCCTCGACGCCCGCGTCCGGGCCGACCTCGCAGCCGACCTCGCAGCCGACCACGCAGCCGGTCGCGCCGCTGGGCCGCGCGTCGTTCGAGCGGGTGCTGGCGCGTGCGGCCGAGCTGCAGGCCGGGCAGTCGGAGCCCGCCGAGGAAATGAGCGAGGCGCAACTCATCGACGTCGGGAAGGAGGTGGGAATCAGCGCTGAGCACGTGCGGCTGGCGCTCGCCGAGGAGCGCACGCGCGTGCAGGTCCCGCAGGAGACGGGGATGGTCGGCGGGTTGTTCGGGGGTGACGCGATCACCGCGTCGCGCCTCGTGCGGGGGAACTCGACCGACTTGCTGGCTCGCCTGGACGAGTGGATGCAACGCGAGGAAGCGCTGCGCCCGAAGCGCCGGTTCAACGAGCGCCTTACGTGGGAGGCGCGACGCGACCTGATGGGGTCGATTCAGCAGAGCATCAATTTCCGGGGACGGGCGTACGGCCTGACCGCGGCCGACGAGGTCGGGGCGACGGTCGTGCCGGTGGATGCCGATCGCTGCATGGTGCGACTGGACGCGGCCTTCGTGGAATCGCGGCGGCGGCACGTGACCGGCGGGGCTGTCGCGGCGGGAGGAGGGGTGGTAGGATTTGGCGGCGTGATGGCCTTGGCGACGCTCATCCCCGAGGGCTCGCTCGTCTTCGGGGCGCTCGTGGGGTTGGTCCCTGCGCTCGGGGGGAGCGGGATCGGCTATCTGGTCGCCAAGTCGCATCAGCGCCGGATCAAGCGTGCACAGCTCGCGCTCGAGCAGGTCCTCGACCGTCTCGAACGGGGCGAGATCCGGCGCCCGGTCGGTCCGCTGGCTCCGCTCACCGACTTCATCGACGTCGTGGCGCGTCGGGTGGAGGGGAGCAAGTAGTCGCTGATGGTGGTGTCGAGTGCCAGCGGCGGTGCGTGACGCCTGCGACGCAGCGGCGCTCGCGCGGAATGCGATGCCTTACGGCGGAACGGGGGCGAAGGATGGTGCGCGTTTCACGGGTGGAAGTTCGCCGATGGATCTGATGGCTGGGCGGTCGAGGGGAACACCCCCGCGCGGGTCGAGGCGACTGCGTCGGTGGCGGCGCGTCGCGCGTCGGCCGGCGTTGCTGCTGTCGCTCGCGATGGCCCTGCTTGCCTTGACGGCCCCCTCCGGAACGCCGCTCTCCGCGCAGGACGTGGCACCAGGCCCGGTCGTCGCACGCGTCTCCGGGGTGGTCTTTGACAGTGTGGCCGCTCGCCCCCTCACCGGGGCCATCGTGCAGCTGGTGCCGGCGGCGGAGCGCGCGGTCGCGCGGTCGGTGCAGACCGACCAGTCCGGGAGCTTTGCCTTCGACTCGCTGGGTGCCGGGCGCTACCTGCTGGGCTTCTTCCATCCGCTGCTGGACTCGTTAGGGCTGGCGGCGCCGATCACGGTCATCGACATACGTGTCTCGGGGGCCATGCGCGTGCCGCTCGCGACGCCGTCGGCGCGCACGCTGGTGACCAACCTGTGCGGCCCGAGGGCACTTGCCGACTCTACCGGCGCGTTCATCGGCTACGTTCGCTCGGCCACTGACGCGATGGGGCGCCCCAAGGCGCAGGTCCGTGTCTCGTGGTCCGAGCTGGTGATCGCTGCGGACGGCATCCGGCGTACCGCCCCCTCGGTGCAGGGCGAGGCAAGCGATGCCGGCGGGCTGGCGCTGTGCGGCATCCCGATCGGGGCGCAGGTGGTCGCGCGCGCGTGGGGCGGCACGGATTCCAGCGGCTTTGCCGAGTTGGATGTTCCGCCAAACGGGCTGCTCCGTCGCGACCTGTACGTCGGCGCGTCGCAACTGGTGACGCTGCCAGCCGACACGGCCGCCGACTCCTCGGCGGTAGCCAGCGCGGTGCTGCGCGGCAGCGGGGTGCTGCGCGGCGAGATCCGGCGCCCTGACGGACGTGCGCTGCCGGGGGTGCGGCTCGTGTTCTGGGGGACAGGAATCGAGGTGACCTCGGGCGCGGACGGAGCGTACAGGATGCAGGAGCTGCCCGAAGGCACGTTCACGGTGGAGGCGCGCGCGTTAGGCTTCCTGCCGCACCGTCGTGCCGTGGACATCCTGGCCGGCAGCGAGGCGGTGGCCAACCTGACCATGGAGTCGTTCGGGACTTTTCTCGACACGGTCAAGGTCACGGCGCAGCGGGTGTTCACCTCCCGCCAGATGCAGGAATTCGAGCAGCGCCGCAAGAGCGGCTTCGGCCACTTCATGGACGAAGACGCCATCAACAGGCGAAACCCGTTCTACATGTCGGACCTGCTGCGCATGACGCCAGGAGTGCAGATTGCCCGAGGACAGGGATTCGGCGACCGGGTGTTGATGCGCGGGACGGGCTTCAATGCCTACTGCGCGCCGACGGTCTTCCTCGATGGCATGCGCGTGTTCAACGTCGACGGCGACCTCGACGCGATCGTGAACGTGCAGGATGTGCGGGCCATCGAGGTGTACACCCGAGGCGGGAGCGTCCCGGTGCAGTTCCAGACGCTGGAAGGGTGCGGTGCGCTGGTGGTCTGGACCGGGGGGCGGCGCGCGAGCCGGTAGCCGAGGCGGGGGCGGCCGGTAGATTCCGCAGCGCGCGAGCGCTTCTCTCGCCGCCGACGTGTCGCTCCTCTCCTGCCCTGCCATGCGCCTGACGTTCCGTCCGTCCCTGCTCCTGCTGGTCCCGCTCCCCCTCGCGGCGCAGCGTGCCCCCAGTCCGGCTCCGATCCGCTACGAGATCGCCTTCCCCAACGCCGCGCACCACGAGGCCGAGGTCAGCGTGACCTTTGCCGGCGTCCCGGCTCGGCCGCTGGAAGTGCGCATGAGCCGCAGCTCGCCCGGTCGCTACGCGCTCCACGAATTCGCCAAGAACGTCTACAACGTCAAGGCGACCGATTCGCGGGGGCGCGAGCTGGTCATCTCTCAGCCCAGTCCGCACCAGTGGAACGTGGCGGGGCACGATGGCACGGTGCGGGTCACCTACACCTTGTTCGGTGACCGGGCAGACGGAACCTACGCCGGAATCGACCGCGGCATGGCACACCTGAACATTCCCGCCACCCTCGCCTGGGCGCGCGGCATGGAGGGGCGAGCCGCGCGTGTCACCTTCCGCCTCCCCGACCCGACCTGGACGATTGCCACGCAGCTCTTCCCCACCAGCGACTCGACGACGTTCACCGCGCCGAACATGCAGTACCTGATGGACTCGCCCGTGCACCTCGGCGCGCAATCATGGCACACATGGCCTGTCGCGTCGAACGGGAAGACGTACACGATGCGCGTGGCGCTGCACCACCTGGGGACCCGCGAGGAAGCGGATCGCTATGTGGACGCCACGCAGCGCATCGTGGAGCAGGCGACCGCGGTGTTCGGCACGCTCCCCGACTTCGACGGCGGGACCTACACGTTCCTGTCGACGTACCTACCGTGGGCTGCCGGGGACGGCATGGAGCACCGCAACTCCACCTCGCTCACCAGTACCGGGTCGCTCGCCTCGTCAATGAACGGCTTGTTAGGCACGGTCTCGCACGAGTTCTTCCACGCCTGGAACGTGGAGCGCATCCGTCCCAGGTCGCTCGAGCCCTTTGCCTTCGACGAGGCGAACATGTCGGGAGAGCTGTGGCTCGCCGAGGGGTTCACCAGCTACTACGGGCCGCTGGTCCTGCGACGCGCGGCGATTACCGACGATGCTGGCTTCGGCGCCACGATGGCGGGGGCGGTGAACCTCGTGTTGAATGCCCCCGGGCGCCGCTATTTCTCGGCGGTGCAGATGAGCCGGCAGGCGCCGTTCACCGACGCGGCGGTGTCGATCGATCCGCAGAACAAGGGGAACACCTTCATCTCCTACTATCCGTTTGGCGAAGCGATCGCCCTTGCGCTCGACCTCACGCTGCGCGCGCGTGGCAAGACGCTGGACGACTTCATGCAGGAAATGTGGAAGGTGCACGGCGCACAGCGCAGCCTGGCGCCGGTGCGGCCGTACACGGTTACCGATGCACGCCGTGCGCTGGCGCGTGTGAGCGGCGATTCTGCGTTCGCCCGCGACTTCTTCGCGCGCTATATCGAGGGGCGGGAGGCGGCGCCGTACGGCGAACTGCTGCGCCAGGGCGGGTACGTGATGCGTCCCGCACACCCCGATGCGGCCTGGGCCGGCGACGTGTCGCTGCGCCATGAAGACGGCAAGGCGACGGTGCTGGCGCCGACCCCGATCGGCACCCCGATCTACGCCACGGGAGCGGACCGGGGCGACCGATTGGTGTCGCTCGGCGGTCGTGCATTGGCCAGCGCCGCCGACCTCGCCGCGGTCCTTGCGGCGCACAAGCCTGGCGACAGCGTTCCGCTGGTCTATGAGTCGCGCGGGCAGGTCATCACGACGACGCTGACGCTGGCGGCGAACCCGCGCATCGAGGTCGTCACCTTCGAGGCTGCGGGCGAGCCAGTCACCGATGCGGTGCGCGCTTTCCGCGCCGCGTGGCTCGCGCCACGTTGAGCGCAGGAGACGTCGCGACATGTCGCTGACCGCGAGGCTGGGGCGGATCGCCCGGACGGCGTGGCGCGGGCTGCGTCAGCAGGCACGTGCCGTGGTGCGCGCTGCCACGCGGCTGCCCGCGGCCACGCGGCTGCCCGCGGCCATGCGGGTGGGCTCGGCCACGCTGGTGGGCGCGCTCGTTGTCTCGCTTGCTGCCGGCTGCGGAGCTGCAGCTGACGACACCCAAGGCGCTGCCGTCCGTACGCGCGAGGCGCCTGCTGCATCGCCTGCTGCATCGGCTGCTGCATCGCCTGACACTCGCGAAGTCGAGGCGGTCGCCACGGATGTGCGCCGAGCGGTCGGCGTGTCAATCGGCTTTCGTACGCCCCAGCGACTGGACGAGCACTACGCCAAGCACGGCGCCGAGTTCGGCGCGGGCACGCGCGAGGACTACCTCCGTCAGGCACAATCGCTGCGCGATGCGCCCGTGGGAGGGGCGGTACTGGAAGTCACGCGCGGGGACGGCGCGGTGTCCCGTTTCGATCGGGTGAGCGGCGCCTTCCTGGCGTTCGATCCCGATGGCACGATTCGCACGTTCTTCAGGCCCAACGACGGCGAGGCGTATTTTCGTCGTCAGGCACTTCGGCGGAGGAATCCATGACGCAACTCGATCCCGTTCGACAGCTGCTGAGCGACCGCGGCTGTCCCGAGGACGTCGTCGCCGCAGGGCTCGACGGTTTGGTGGCCCGGTGGTCCTCGATCGTCGCCAGCGTGGAGACCGGTTACGCCCTCGGGCTCGACGACCTCCTGAACGACCTGGACACGCGCGACGCGCTGAGCGGCGCGCTCGCCGTGGCCGCGCCGGCGGACGCGATGGGCGCGCGGGCACAGGTGGACTCACTCGATGAACGCCTGCGCGCCGTGTCCATCGTGACCGGCTGCCTGTGGGGCGAGGACGTCGAGGAGGATGACGGGCTCACGTCGCGCGAGCAGTGGTGGTACTACCGGCGGCCGAGCCGGCTCAACGACGACCTGGCGGCAGAACTCGAGGCATGGGGGCTCCTGCACGGCCGCGAGGATACCGCATGAGGGTCACGGTCCTGGGGGGAGGTCCGGCTGGGCTCTATTTCTCCCTCCTGCACAAGAAGCGCCGCCCGCACGACGAGGTCACCCTCTTCGAACGTAACGCCTCGGACGACACCTTCGGCTGGGGCGTCGTCTTCTCCGACCAGACGTTGGAGAACTTCCGGCAGGCCGACGCCGAGAGCTACCAGGCGATCCTCGACAACTTCGCCCACTGGGACGACATCGACATCCACGTGCGCGGCCGCACGATCACGTCCGGGGGGCACGGCTTCAGCGGCATCGCACGCAAGGTCCTGCTGCAGATCCTTCGGGAGCGCGCCGAGTCGTTAGGCGTGGTCTTGCGGTTCGAGCAGGACGTCCCCGACGTGGCCACGCTGCGCGCCGATGGGGCGGAACTGATCGTGGCCGCGGACGGCGTGAACAGCCTCGTGCGGCGTACCTTCGCCGACGACTTCGGCGCCACGACCGATGCGCGAAGCAATCGGTTCATCTGGCTCGGAACCACCCGCCTCTTCGACGCCTTCACCTTCATCGTCGTCGAGACGCCGGCCGGGGTGTTCCAGGTCCACGCCTACCGGTTCAACGACTCGCAGTCCGCCTTCATCGTGGAGTGCGACGAAGCGTCGTGGCGCGCTGCGGGCTTTGACCAAATGAATGCCGCCGAGTCGATCGTGGAGTGCGAAACACTGTTCGCCCCTTGGCTGCAGGGACACGCGCTGCAGTACAACGCCACCCCCCACCGGGTGCGCGACCCCTGGGGGAGCTTCCTGCTGGTACGCTGCGCCCACTGGCGCCGCGACAACCTCGTCCTGCTCGGCGACTCCGCCCACACGGCGCACTTCTCGATCGGGAGCGGGACGAAGCTGGCGATGGAGGACGCGATCGCCCTGGCCGGCGAACTCGGGGAGCTGCCATCGCATGACCCGGTGACCAGCGCCGACGGGGCGCTGTCCACCGAGCTGGTGCAGGCCATCGATCGATACCAGGCGGCGCGCACGACCGAGGTGCTGCGCCTGCAGAACGCCGCGCGCAACTCGATGGAGTGGTTCGAGCACGTGCGACGCTACATCGCGCTCGAGCCGGAGCAGTTCGCCTATTCGCTGCTCACGCGCAGCCAGCGCGTGAGCCACGAGAACCTGCGGCTGCGTGATGAGGCCTACCTGGCCAGCGTGGAGCGATGGTTCGCGTCGCGCGCCGATGTGGCGGCGCGGGGAGGAGCGGCGGCGGCGGCGGCGCCCGACGCCCCGCCGATGTTCACGCCGTTGCGGTTGCGCGAGCTGTGCGTGGAGAACCGCGTCGTCGTCTCGCCGATGGACATGTATGCCGCGGTCGATGGCGTCCCCAACGACTTTCACGTGGTCCACTACGGCGCCAGGGCGCTGGGGGGGGCGGGGCTGGTCATGACCGAGATGACCTGCGTGTCACCCGAGGGGCGCATCACGCTGGGTTGCACCGGGCTGTACACGCCCGAGCAGGCGGACGCGTGGCGCCGCATCACCGACGTCGCCCACCGCTGGTCGAGGGCGAAAGTCTGCCTGCAGTTAGGGCACTCCGGGCGCAAGGGCGCGGTGCACGCCGGCCTGGAGCGCGGCGACGATTCGCTGGACGTCGGGGAGCGGTGGGAGGTGATCGGCCCGTCCGCGCTCGCGCATCGCCCCGGCATGCAGCGCCCGCGGGCCATGACGCGCCAGGACATGGACACCGTCGTCCACGACTTCGCCCGCTCGGCACGCCTGGCCATCGAGGCGGACTTCGACATGCTGGAACTGCACTGCGCGCACGGGTACCTGCTCAGCTCCTTCCTCACACCGCTGGCCAACCGGCGTGAGGACGAGTACGGCGGCTCCACGGCCAACCGGCTGCGGTTTCCGCTCGAGGTCTTCTCCGCCGTGCGAGAGGCCTGGCCGCAGGATCGACCGATCTCGGTTCGCATCTCGGCGACCGACTGGGTCGAGGGGGGCGTCACCGGCGCGGAGTCCGTGGAGATCGCCCGCGCCTTCATCGACGCCGGCGCTGACATCATCCACGTCTCCACTGGCCAGACGTCGCCCGACCAGCAACCCGTGTACGGGCGCATGTGGCAGACCCCGTTCAGCGACCAGATTCGCAACGAGCTGGGGGCCCGGACGATCGCGGTCGGCAACATCACCGATCCGGACCAGGTGAACTCGATCATCGCCGCCGGGCGTGCCGACCTGTGCGCCCTCGCCCGCCCGCACCTGGCCGATCCGCAGTGGACGCTACGAGCCGCGGCGTCGTTAGGGTGGGACGGCCAGCACTGGCCGCCCATGTACCGCAGCGGGCAGCAGCAGATGGCGCGCTTGATGGCACCGAAGGCGTGAGTCCCGCACGCAGGCAACCGGCGCTGGACGCCCTCGCGGCGCCGTGGCAGCTTGTCCCCGTCCCCTCTCTCCCAAGGTTCATGGCCACGGCCCCACGCCTCTCGTTCGCCGGCTACGCGCCCGCCCACTTTCGCTGGGCGGTCGCCAATGGCGTCGGGACGATTACGCTCGACCGGCCGGAGCGAAAGAACCCGCTCACCTTCGAGTCGTATGCCGAGTTGACGACGCTCTTTCGCGCGCTGACGCAGGCGAGCGACGTGAAGGCGGTTCTGCTGACCGGGGCGGGCGACAATTTCTGCAGCGGCGGCGACGTGCACGAGATCATCGGCCCGCTTGTGGAGGCGAAGAACGCCGGGCGCATGGACGAGCTCCTGGCCTTCACGCGCATGACCGGCGGGCTGGTGCAGGCGATGCGGGCCTGCCCGCAGCCGATCGTCGCCGCGGTCGACGGAATCTGCGCCGGCGCGGGGGCAATCCTGGCGATGGCCAGTGACCTGCGCCTGGCGACCACGCGCGCGCGCGTCGCCTTCCTCTTCGTGCGAGTCGGACTCAGCGGGGCCGACATGGGCGCCTGCGCGCTCCTCCCGCGCATCATCGGCCAGGGGCGTGCCGCCGAGCTGCTGTACACGGGGCGTTTCATGCACGCCGAGGAGGGCGAGCGGTGGGGCTTCTTCAATCGCCTCGTCGCCCCGCACTCGCTCGCGTCCGACGCGCTCGCGCTGGCGCGGGAACTTGCCGACGGACCCACGGTCGCCCACGGGGTGACCAAGTCCTGCCTGCATGCCGAATGGGGGATGTCGATCGACGCCGCCATCGAGCACGAGGCGCAGGCGCAGGCGGTGTGCATGGGAACGCAGGACTTCGAACGGGCGTATCGCGCGTTCGTGCAACGCGAAACGCCGCAGTTCGAGGGGAACTGACCGGGCAGCTGCACGCAGACCGAACCGACCGGGAGCACATCGATCCGTGAGCGACTCGACCTATCTCGACTGGCCGTTCCTTGATGACGCGCATCGCGACCTCGCGCGCCAGCTCGGCGCGGCCGTGGCGCGCGAGGCGACGGCATGGTCACACCCATCCGCGCACGAGGTCGATGCGGCCTGCGTGGCACTCGTGCGACGGTTCGGCGCGCTCGGCTGGCTGCGACACACCGTTCCGGCGGCGTTCGGCGGGATCCATGCGTCACTCGACGTGCGCTCGTTATGCATCGCCCGCGAGACGCTGGCGTATCACGACGGCTTGGCCGACTTCGCCTTCGCGATGCAGGGACTGGGAAGCGGGCCGATCTCGCTCTACGGCGCGCGGGAGTTGCAGGAACGCTACCTGCCGCGCGTTGCACGCGGCGAGGCGATCGCGGCCTTCGCGCTCTCCGAACCAAACGCCGGCAGCGACGTCGTCTCCATGGCCACGACCGCCACGCGCGAGGACAACGGGGCGTGGCGACTCGACGGCGAGAAGACGTGGATCTCGAACGGCGGGATCGCCGACTTCTACACGGTCTTCGCCCGGTACCCGGCAGGCGGCGACGGCGCCTTCGTCGCCGTGGTCGTCGATGCCGACACCCCGGGGCTCGCGGTGGCCGAGCGGCTGCCGATCATCGCCCCGCACCCGTTGGCGCGCATCACCTTCGACGGGTGCCGAGTGCCGGCTGGGGCCCTGATCGGCGAGGCGGGCAAGGGGCTGCGTGTCGCGTTAGGCACGCTCGACGTGTTCCGGTCCACGGTCGGGGCGGCCGCGCTCGGCTTCGCCCGCCGCGCCCTCGACGAGGCGGTGCGCCACGTGCGAGCTCGCCACGCCTTCGGCAAGGTCCTCGCCGACTTCCAGCTCACGCAGGCGCGCCTCGCCGACATGGCGCTCGCCATCGACACCAGCGCCCTGCTCGTGTACCGTGCCGCCTGGACCAAGGACACGCGCGGTGCCCGCGTCACGCGCGAGGCGGCGATGGCCAAGCTGCACGCGACCGAGTCGGCACAGCAGGTCATCGATGGAGCGGTGCAACTGCTCGGCGGGCTCGGCGTGTCGGCCGGACATCCGGTCGAGGTGCTGTATCGCGAAATCCGCGCCCTGCGCATCTACGAGGGGACCAGCGAGATCCAGAAGCTGGTGATCGCCGGCCAGCTGCTCGAGGCGGCGCGACACGACGAGGAGTCCGGCCATGGCTGAACCAACCGAACGCCGCCTCCCGGGCTCGGTCCCCACGGCCCACCGCGACACCTTCGCCCGCGACGCCCTTCCCCCGGCGTCGCTCTGGCCGGTCATGGCCTACGACGGCGTCGCGGAGCTGGCGTACCAGGACCGGTTGAATTGCGCCACCGAACTGCTGGATCGCGCGATCGATCGCGGATGGGGAGACCGGGTCGTCTTTCACGCCCCTGGCCACTCGTGGACGTACGCCGAGCTGCTGGCCCGCGCGAACCAGGTCGCACACGTGCTGGTCGACGACCTCGGGCTCGTCCCCGGCAACCGGGTGATGCTGCGCGGCCCCAACTCGCCCATGCTGGCGGCGATCTGGTTTGCCGTGTGCAAGGCCGGCGGGATCGTCGTCTGCACGATCCCGCTCAGCCGGGCCCGCGAACTGGTCTACATCGCCGACAAGGGCGAGGTGACGCTGGCGCTGACCGACGCTCGGCTGGCCGCCGATTGCGTGCAGGCCATGGCCCACCGCGCCGATGGGACGCCGCGTGACGGGGCGCGCGTGCTGGAGTACAACGCGCCGGCCGGCGGAAGCAACGGACCGTCGCTCGAGCAGCGCATGGCGGCGAAGCCGACCACCTTCACCAATGTGGACACGGCCGCCGACGACGTGGCGCTCATCGCCTTCACCTCCGGTACGACGGGCGAAGGAAAGGGGACGATGCACTTCCATCGCGACGTGATGGCGATCTGCGACTGCTTCCCGCGGTTCGTGCTGCGCCCGGAGCCGGCTGACGTGTTCATCGGGTCGCCGCCGCTGGCGTTCACATTCGGGCTCGGCGCCCTCGTCCTGTTCCCCATGCGCATCGGGGCGAGCGCCGTCCTGCTCGAGCAGGCGTCGCCCCCCTTCCTCGTCCAGGGAATCCAGGCGTATCGCGCGACGGTCGTCGCCACCGCCCCGACCGCTTATCGCGCCATGCTCGGGTTGCGCGACGGCATCGACCTGTCGTCGCTCAAGCGAAGCATCTCCGCCGGCGAGCCCCTGCCGCTGTCGACGTACTCGGCGTGGCTTGAGGCGACCGGCATCGCGATCATCGATGGCATCGGGGCCACGGAACTGCTGCACATCTTCATCAGCGCCTCGGGCGACGATATCCGCCCAGGGTCGACCGGGCGCGTCGTGCCCGGCTACGAGGCCCGGGTGGTCGACGACGCGCTGCGCGATGTCGCCGATGGAACGATCGGGCGGCTCGCCGTGCGCGGCCCCACCGGGTGCCGGTACCTGGACAATGTCGAGCGACAGCGCGCGTACGTGCAGGACGGCTGGAACCTGACCGGCGATTCCTACATCCGCGATGTCGACGGCTACTTCTGGTACCAGGCGCGCACCGACGACATGATCATTTCCTCCGGCTACAACATCGCCGGCCCGGAAGTCGAGGGGGTGCTGCTCGAGCACCCGGCGGTGCAGGAGTGCGCGGTGATCGGCGTGCCCGACGACACACGCGGCCAGCTGGTCAAGGCCTTCATCGTCCTCACGCCCGGCGTCGAGCGGTCGGGCGCCATGGTGCAGCAGCTGCAAGCTTGGGTGAAGGAACAGCTGGCCCCCTACAAGTATCCGCGCGCCGTGGAGTTCGTGGACAGCATGCCGCGCACCGCGACCGGGAAACTGCAACGCCATGTGTTGCGCGACCGCGCGCGCTCCGCGGCCCCGCCCTCCCCTCCCTCACCCTGATTCGATGACCGACTCGGCCTCGTCGCTCCCCGCCCCTGTCTCCCCCCCGGGCTGGCCTAGGCCGTCCGGCTTCTCCGACGGCATGACGGCCCGGGGGCGCCTCGTGGTGACGGCGGGACAGATCGGGTGGAACCCGCTGACGATGCAGGTCGAGACCGACGACTTCGCCGCCCAGTGCGCGCAAGCCTTCCGCAACGTCGTCGCAGTGCTCGGCGCGGCCGGCGCGTCGGGAGAGCACCTCGTGCGCTTGACCTGGTACATCACCAGTCGCGACGAGTACACCGCGTCGCTCCGCGACGTGGGGCGTTCCTATCGCGACATCGTCGGTCGGCACTTCCCGGCGATGGCCGTCGTGATCGTGGCCGGCCTCGTCGAGCCGCGCGCGAAGGTCGAGATCGAGGCGATGGCCGTCGTGCCCGACTAAGCGGGCCGTCAGGGCCGCAGGCATCGGTTCGCGTCCCCGCCTTACGAGCGTGCTGACTCCGTCGATATTTCGCGACATGCCCGGCCCACTCGACTCCAGCGACGTCCCGCCCGTTCCCGCAGCGCCCGCGGTCCCGTCAGTGCCGGCGGTGGATCCGCCGTCGCCCGCCGACGCCCTCGCCGCGACGCACGCGACATCCGGCCGCACCTGGCAACTCGTGCGGCTTGCGCTGCGCGGCTCGCACCTCGACTACACGAAGGGAGCAGTCGGGCAGGCCATCATCATCCTCGCCATCCCGATGGTCCTCGAGATGTCGATGGAGAGCATCTTCGCCGTCGTGGACGTCTTCTTCGTCTCGCGACTGGGCCCGCAGGCGATCGCCACGGTCGGGCTGACCGAGTCGATGCTGACGCTGATCTACACCATCGCCATGGGTCTGGGGATCGGCGCCACCGCGATGGTCTCGCGCCGCATCGGCGAACATGATCCCGAAGGGGCGGCCAGGGCGGCGATGCAGGCCATCTGGCTGGGCGTCATCCTGTCGGCCTCGTTAGGTGTGGCGGGCGCCGTCTTCGCCCCGCAGCTGCTGGCCCTCATGGGCGCCGAACCCTCGCTCATCGCCACCGGGAGCACCTTCACGCGGGTCATGCTCGGCGGCAACGCGAGCGTGCTCATGCTGTTCCTGCTCAACGCCATCTTTCGCGGCGCGGGCGATGCGGCGATCGCCATGCGGACGTTGTGGCTGGCGAACGCCATCAACATCGCCCTGGGCCCCTGCCTCATCTTCGGCCTGGGACCGTTTCCCGAGATGGGGGTGACCGGGGCGGCCGTGGCGACGACCATCGGCCGGAGCACGGGCGCGCTCTATGCGCTCGCCCGCCTGTTGCGTCCCGGCGGACGGGTGCACCTGTCGCCGCGCTTCCTGCGCATCGAGCCAGTGCTGATGTGGCGGCTCGTGCGCCTCTCCGCGTCGGGGACCTTCCAGATCTTCATCGGCATGGCCAGCTGGGTCCTGCTCATCCGCGTCCTCTCCAGCTTCGGGAGCGAGGCGCTGGCCGGCTACACGATCGCCATGCGCATCATCATGTTCGCGCTGCTCCCCTCGTGGGGCATGAGCAACGCCGCCGCCACGATGGTGGGACAGGCGTTAGGCGCCGGCAAGCCCGACCGCGCCGAGCGGGCGGTCTGGATCGCCGGCAGGTACAACTTCGTCTTCCTCGGCGTGGTGGGACTCGCCTTCGTCACCCTGGCGCCGCAGATTGTCTCGCTGTTCACCGCCGACGCGGGCGTGGCGGGCTACGCGATCGACTGCCTCCGCCTCGTGGCGATGGGGTTCGTGTTCTACGCCTACGGCATGGTGCTGACCCAGGCGTTCAACGGCGCCGGCGACACCTGGACCCCGACGCTGATCAACCTCGCCTGCTTCTGGGCGTTCGAGATCCCGCTGGCCTGGTTTCTCGCCTTCACCGTCGGCATGGGACCGCACGGCGTCTTCGTCGCCATCACGGTGGCGTATACCTCGATCGCGGTGGTGAGCGCGGTGCTGTTTCGGCGGGGGCGGTGGAAGCTGAAACACGTGTGACATCGGACGGGGGACGGGGGACGGGGGACGGGGGTTCTGCCGTCGTGCAGGCGATCAGATGGTTGCGGGGTGACCTGCAACGCGGTAACAACCTCGGCTGAGAGTTGGCACTTCCTACGGACATCCGCATGCCCCGCCCGTCGCGCCCCACCCCGTTCACCGACGACCTCGCCCTCGTGCTCGGGGGGGGCGGCGCACGTGGCGCCTACCAGGCCGGGCTCCTGCGCCAGATCGCCCGGCGCTACCCGCACCTGCGCGTCCCCATCCTCGTCGGCGTGTCGGCCGGCGCGGTGAACACGATTCACCTGGCGTCGCATCGCGGCAGCTTCGACGAGTCGACCGAGGCCCTCGTTAGGTTGTGGCTCAGCCTCTCCCCCGAGCAGGTCTATCGCGTCGACGCCAGGTCGCTCCTCAACAACGTCATCCGATCGGGCTACGGCCTCATGGCCGGCGACCCGGGCGAACGGGAACGGGCCCGCGGCATGGTCGACACCAAGCCCCTCCGAGAGTTCCTGGAGCGCACGCTCGAACGCGACGCCGATGGCGCGCTCCCCGGCATCCGGCACAACCTGGAGCGCGGCACGCTCGACGCCGTGGCGCTCAGCGCCACCAGCTACACCTCCGGCCACTCCATCACCTGGGTCGAGGGGCGTCGACCCACGCTCTGGGAGCGCCCGCAACGCCGCAGCGAGGTGGCGCGACTCGGTGTCGACCACGTCATGGCGTCGGCGGCACTCCCGATCTTCTTCCCGGCCGAACAGGTGGGGCACCAATGGTATGGCGACGGCGGCATTCGGCTCACGGCCCCGCTCTCCCCGGCCCTCCACCTGGGAGCGTCGCGGATCATCACCATCTCCACCCGGTCGGCCGGCTCCCGCTCCGCCCCCGTTCCCACCGAGCCGGCCGACTACCCGCCGCCGGCCCAGGTGCTGGGCACCCTGTACAACTCCGTCTTCCTGGACGTCATCGACCAGGACGTCGTGCGCGTGAACATGATCAACCGGCTCGTGGAGCGCATCGCGCCCGAGAAGCGGGAGGGGATGCGGTTGATCGACATTCTCGTCCTGCGCCCCTCGGTCGACCTCGGCATGCTCGCGCGGGAGTACGAACCGCGCCTGCCGCGCGTCTTCCGATTCCTCACGCGCGGCCTCGGGACGCGCAAGTCGACCAGTCCCGACATCCTCTCGCTTGTCATGTTCCAGGAGGACTTCCTGCGCCGCGTGATCGCGCTCGGCGAGGAGGACGCGGAGCGGCACCACCAGCGCATCGCGTCGTTCATCGAAGGGCCGACCGCCTTTGCCGAACGGTGAGGTCGCCTCGAGCGCCGCACTGCCAGTCGCCGGCCACTCGCGCGCAGGACAGCGGCTCAGCCCGATTCGTCGACCGCAGGCCTCGCCCGCAGGCCTACGGCCTCGCAGACCAGGCAGGGCGCCGGCGACGAGGGACGGGTGCGTGACGACTTCGGGGCCGCGACCGGCGCGTCCGTGACTCGCCGTCAGCGCGGCACAACACGTGCTCGGGTGAGCCACGGGCCGCGTTCCCGGGCTGCCGATGGAGTTTTTGGCCAATTGCTAAAGTTTCGATCGCCCCCTGCCGAGACTCCTGCTCAGAAGTGTACCCGCGCCGCTGAATAGCGCCGGGGCGGCGCCGCGGCGTCGCAACGCCCGCACGGAGCGGGTCGCTCACCCCGCAGCCAGGAGTGCACGCATGGCCATCAACGCGATTTCAAGTTCGCTTAACGCCATTCAGCGCCAGAGTTCGGCGGTGGACCGCGCCGCCGAGAAGATCGCCCGCGCGACCGCCGTCAACGCCTCCGACGCTCCCACCACCTCTCGCGAAGCCGAGGCATTGGCGTCGCAGGAAGCGGGATTGCTCGACGGGACTGTGGACATGATGGTGTCGAAGCGGTTGTTCACCGCTGCCCTGCGCATGGCGTCGACCGCCAACGAGGGAATTGCCGAGGCACTCCGCCTCGGTGACTACGACGGCGCACGCGCCGCCTGATCGCGCTCCCGCGAGCACCAGACCCGAGTAGACGCCTGCTCGCCAGTCGATGCAGGAACGACACAAACGCCCGTGCCAATCGAAGAACCGCCGATCGAGCGCCCCACGCTTGATCGGCGGTTTGCATTGGGGTCCCCTCGCAGAGAAGCGTCCATTGCAGGGTCACGATTCACGGCGTAGGGCCCTCGGTCATGTCCCCACCCCCCTCTCTCCACTGACCGTCTCGCCGCAGGGCGCCGCGTCTGGGCAGCGTGGCAGAATGCAACGTCGAACGGGGGCGACGTTCGTGGAGTAGCAAAGCGACACATGGGTCGAGCTCGGCGGGCTCTGCCTTAGCGCGCGGTCGACGTCGGACGGCAACGCGCACGCACATCGACCGATCGGGCGGAAGGTAAGTTCATGAATCGTAAGATTTTGGCGCTCTGGCGGCCTCGGACAACGCCCGCGCCACGGCGAACTCGACCGCGGCGGCACGCCCCCTGCTTCTGTGATGTCTCGCACATCGGGGTCGAGCCGCCGCGATCCGGAACGGGGTTCGTCCGGCGATTCGACTCCGATGTGCGCCACCTCGATCAATCTGGCCGACGGCTACCTCCACCTGCGTCTCGAGTCGACCCCATGCGTCTTGCACGTACCCTCCTCGCAGTCTTGGCGATCGCCGGATCGGCGGCTCCAGCCTCAGCGCTGCAGCTCCCCGGCAAGCCTGTTCCGGCTTGGCGACTCAAGAACCTGAAGTTCCAGACGAAGGCCCCGACTCCGGCGGTCACCGCGTTCGGCTACTACGTCGGACCGTTCACCGGAACGGTGCTGTCCGACCCTACGCGCCCGACGATCAACCTCTTCTGCGTCGACGTGCTGAACAGCATCAAGTTCGGCCAGACGTGGACGGGGGCCTTCACCCGCCTGACTTCGGGCGACTTCAGCGCCACCCGCCACGGGATCAGCGCCAAGTCGTCCTACGAAAAGGCGGCCTACCTGGCGTCCCAGTACCGCGCCCAGGGGGTGCAGACGTCGCAGTGGGGCGGGATTCAGACCGCGGTGTGGAACCTGCTCAACCCGGGCAATCCGAACGGCGGGACGAACCCGACGGCAAACAGCTCCGAGGCATACTGGCTGGCACAGGCCGACTCGTGGTACCTTGGCGGGGGCGCCCGGAACTTCGACTTCTCCCGCTGGTCGATCGTGACGGATGTTGACGGGGCGGGAGTCGTCTCCGGTCGCGGGACGCAAGAGTTCCTGACCGACACGACCGCGACCCCCGAACCGGAGACGTGGATCCTGATGGGCACGGGCATTATGCTGATCTTCGGAGTCGCGATTGCCAAGGGCGCGATTCGAGTGTAGGGTGTTCGACGACAATCGATGGTAATGCCGCGTCACCCCTTCGACGCGGAGTGGAAAAGTGGGCTGGGTCCCGGAACCCAGCCCACTTTTCGTTCCGTCCGCTGACACGTATCGTGACGGGCACCACGCGCAGTCGTCGCTCGCGGTACCTCGTCCCCCTACGACCTCCATGAGCCACAAGCACACCGAGGGCCCCGAGGCCCTCATGCCACCGCTGTACTTCGTCGCCCTCCTCCTCGTAGCGACGCCCCTGATGGACTTCGTCACGAGCATCCTCCCGCTGCGCACGGGAGATATCGAGTGGCGCTTCGCGTCCGTCGGGCTGCTGTCCGGGTTCCTGCTCACGCCGCTGCTCGGCGTCGCCCTCGCGATGGGCGTCGCACACATCGCCACGCACCGGCGCTTCCAGCGCGTGATGGCGGTGCTCAACCTCGCCATCGCCGCGATATTTGTCGTTTTGCTGCTGTTCTTCCTCCTGACATCTTCCAGCTGCGGAGCGCGGTGGAGCCGGAGGCGGCCGAGGCGTTTGCCGGTGCGGCGAGCAAGGCGGTCATCAAGCACGCCTCGTTCATTGTTGCACTCGGGATGCTGGGTTGGGGAGGACTCCGAGTGTCGCGGTGGTCGGTCCCCGAACCGCGACGCAAACAGGCCGCAGTCATCGTGGGAGGGTGAGACACCCGTCCGCCTGATCGTTGGCGACTCGGTGCGGCTCAGCCGTTCACGGGCCGTCCGGGGGCGTCGGCGGCGCGGGACGATCCGTTCACCCCTTCCCGCTTGTTCGGACGCGGGTCGGCTACCATACTGGGTAATAGGGTGTACGCAGTAAAGTACGCGCAGCCGGCCTCAGAGCCGACCGCTGTCACTAGCGGAGGTCCCCCCATGCTCTTTCGACGACTGGTCGAAAAGAACGCGCGCGGCACCCTGCTCATCACGATCGAAGGATACGCGGTGAGCATTCTGGCGCACGCGGTGATCATCGTTCCGGTGGTGATCGTCTCGCAGCAGGCTGGCACGTCCCGCCTCGCGGAGTCGTTCACGCCGGTCGAGTATTTCATGCCGCGTGACCGCATACTCGGGTCCAAGCCCAAGCAGGAGCGCATCACGTTCGTCTCCACCGAGTCACAGGGTGGCGGCGGTGAACCGGCCCCCGATCCGGCATCGCTCCGTCCGGCCGAGCCACCGGCCGATCCGGGACCGGGACTGACCGAAATGAGCAGCGAGCTGTCGGAGGAGGAGGCCCCTAGCGCGGACGCGACCGGCGACACGGTCATGACGGTGCTGGAGGTTGACTCGGCGGCTGCGCGTTACGACGACAGCGCGGCACCCCCATATCCCCCGACGATGCTCGAGAAGAAGATCGAGGGGTCGGTCGGCATTCAGTACGTGGTGGATACCACGGGACACGCCGACACCACGAGCATCATCGTCCTGACTACGACGCACGAGGCGTTTGCCACGTCCGTGAAGAACACGCTGCCGCTGATGCAGTTCCGCCCGGCGATCATGAACGGACGCAAGGTGCGCCAACTCGTGCAGCAGATGTTCGCGTTCCGCATCGACACGACGCAGTACGCGCAGCAGCAGAAGAAGCGCGAGAAGCCCTGAGTCGGCCACGGGCCGGGCACGGACGCTGCGCCCGCGCCTCTGTTCCGTCGAGCGCGAACAGTCGAGCGCGAGCAGCCGAGCGACCTCAGCGCGCGCCGAGCGTCATGAGGGCGCGGTAGGTTGGCCAGCCGTCGCCGCGCCACCTCGCCACGAAATCGTCGAGCGGTTGCAGGAGTTGCACACTCGCGAAGCCGGGCACGGCCAGCGGGTGTACATCGCCAAAGTTGCGCGCGAAGTAGCTCCGGATGATGACCGATCGCTCGTCGCGCGGAAGGGCTGCGACGTTTCGGGCAAACGCCGCGAAGCCGGCGTCGCCCCAGAGGTAGAACTCGACGTTGGACGTGTAGAATCCCGACACCTTCTCCTGCGCCGTCGTCAGCTCGCGGGCAATGCCGGGAAGTGTGTGCGTCCCGGCGAGGTTCCCGACCAGCGGGATGATGCGGTTCGCGTCATGCAGCTCCTTCACGAACCGCCAGTCCTCTTCCCGTGCCAGGTACGAACGCTGCTGTCGCTCGGTGTCGCGGGCGACGATGAGGTCGCGAAGCGTCGGGTAGTCATCGCGCGGTCGCCGACCGAACGAGGTGAAGCGCAGGGAGAGACCGAGGCGCGCGAATTCGCCGTGAAAGCGCCGCAGCGTGGCACGGTCCTCCGCCGACAGCGGAACGCCGGTGGCCACCGCCTGCTGGACGATGGCGTCCTGGGTCTGCCGGACAAGCGCGTCGTCGCGCGGGGCGCCATCGACGTAGCGCACGATGTCGTCGATGGCGCGGGAGCTCCATGCCGCCGGATCGGGCGGCAGCCGCCGCCCTAACCAGAGGCAGAGAAACTCCACGCGACTCGACGCGCGCGCAAAGAGCGCCTTGAACATCAGGTGCTGCACGAGATTGTCGCGCCGCACGTCGACGAGGTAGGCGATGCGCGGCCGAATGGCGGCGATGTACGAGTAGCTCTGGTCCGGCCCGACGCCGATGTAGGCCCCGCCCTGCACACCGAGTGCGCGCATCCGGGGAATCACGTGCAGGTACGACGACTCGTTCGAGATCAGGTTGTCGGTGTCGAAGTAGCCGGCCGGTTCGGACAGGCGGGCCACCGTGGCCGCGAACGCGGCGGCGGAGATGGGTGGCGCCTTGAGTGCCTGGAGCTGCGTCCGGGCCGGTGACGCCAGGGTGCGCTGGGCACCAGCGGGGACTGCGGCCGCGGCCAGGGCCACCGCCCCCACCATGATGGTGGCGACTACCCGATTGTCCCAGAGGCGTCGCGCCCCCATTGTCCCGGTATGTCGTCTTCCTTCGTGCATGCTCCGCCTCCGCTCCACGGCGACTTCCGCACCGACGACGCGGCGTGCGCCGTGTACGCGGAGAGCGCCGGTGTCATGCGCCGGATGCCGCGAGCCGTCGCGGTGCCGGCCGACCTCGACGACGTGCGCGCCCTGGTACGCTGGGCGAACGCGGGGCGCCTTCCGCTGGTGCCCCGTGGGAGCGGGAGCAGCATGGCGGGAGGAGCCGTGGGTGACGGCGTCGTGCTCGACCTCTCGCGACTGTCCACGCTCTCGCCAGTAGATAACACGGCACGCACCGTGTGGGCAGGCGCGGGCGTGCTGCGGCGCCAGGTGGAGCATGCCGCCAACGCCGTGGGGCTGCGCTTTCCCGTGGACCCCTCGAGCGGGACGTTCGCCACCATCGGCGGGATGACGGCGACGAACGCGGCGGGGCCGCGCACGCTGGCCCACGGAGCGATGCGGCGCTGGGTCGAGGCCGTCGACTGCATCTTCGCCGATGGCAGTCACGCAACGATCCGCCGCGGCGCCCCACTCCCGCCGGGGGTGGCGGCGCTCGACCGCTGGCTCGACGCGCGCGACGCCATGCGCCGGGATGCCGCCGCACTCCCGCCGTCCGCCGTGCGCAAGGAATCGTCGGGGTACGGCGTGCATGACTACGCGGCCAGCGGCGACCTGGTCGACCTGCTGGTCGGGAGCGAGGGGACGCTGGCGCTCCTGGTGGGCGTGCAGTTGCGCCTGGCGGAGATCCCCGCGGCGACGGCGAGCCTGCTCGTCGGCTGGCCGTCGCTCGACCTCGCGGTCGAGGGAGCGGCGCTCGCTCGCACCGCCGGCGCGTCGGCGTGCGAGCTGCTCGACCGCACCTTTCTCGACGTGGCCCGCGACGGGGGCGCCGTCCCCGTGCCTAACGACACGGAGTGTGTGCTGCTGGTCGAGCTGGAGGGCGATGCCACGGTTGGCGCGCACGCCCGGTCGCTGGGCGCCGCCTGCCAGTCACTGGGCGCGAGCACCGTGCTCATGGGGCTGGACGCCGAGTCCGAGGAGACGCTGTGGGCGCTCCGCCAAGCCGCGAGCCCGATCCTGTCGCGCCTCGACCCGCATCTCAGGTCGATGCAGCTGGTCGAGGACGGCTGCGTCCCGCCCGATCGACTCGGCGACTACGTGCGCGGCGTGCGGCGGGCACTCGACGTCGCCAGATTCCGCGGGGTCGTCTTCGGCCACGCCGGCGACGCGCATGTGCACGTCAACGCGCTCGTGGATGTACGGGAAACGGACTGGCGCGCACGCGTGCGGCAGCTGTTCGACGACGTCGTGGCCCTCACCGCGGCGCTCGGCGGCACCCTGGCCGGCGAGCACGGCGATGGAAGGTTGCGCACCCCATCGCTCGCACAGACCTGGTCACCAGAAGCCCGCGCACTCTTCGCGCACATCAAGCACTGCTTCGATCCCGAGGGAATCCTCAACCCCGGCGTCATTGTCCCCACCGATGCCATGGACGACCCCCTCTCCAACAACAAGTACGACCCCGCCCTCCCCCTCCCCCCCGCCCCCGCCCGCCGAGTGCTGGACCGCGTCGAGCGCGCACGCGCCTACGACCGCAACCCTCTAGAGATGCTCGAAACCCACGAATCGCTTACCTCCCGCCCCCCGCCCCCCGTCCCCCGTCCCCCGTCCCATGTTCTTCTACGAACCCCGCGTCACCGTCCTCGCGCGCCCCGCCTTCGTCGAACCGGAACACCTGCCGGTGCAGTGGATGGGCGACTCGACCGATGGCGAGCGCCTCGCGGAGTTCGCCGGACGGCTGTGCTACATGAGCCAGCGCAACCCGGCCAAGCGCTCCACGCGCGAGTACCTGGAGAACATCCTCAAGCAGGGACATGGCAGTGTGCTCGAACATGCCAACTACTCTTTGCTGCTCGAGGGGATCTCCCGCTCGCTCACGCACGAACTGGTGCGGCACCGGGCCGGCTTCGCTTACTCGCAGCTCAGCCAGCGCTACGTGGACGAGTCGGAGGCGGCCTTTGTCGTGCCGCCGGCCATCATCGGCGACACCGCGCTCGAGGAGGCCTGGAAGCGCCAGGTCGAATCGGCCCAGCATGCCTACGTGGCACTGGTCGATGCCCTGATGGAGCGCTACGCCTGGGTCGGCGACAAGGTGCACCGTCGCAAGATGGCCCGCGAAGCGGGCCGCGGCGTCCTCCCCAACTCCACCGAGACCAAGATCGTCGTCACCGCCAACGTCCGCGCCTGGCGCACGATGCTCGAGCTGCGGTGCGGCGAAGGGGCCGAGCAGGAAATCCGGCGCATGGGGCTCCAGGTGCTGCGCGTCTTGCAGGTCGAGATCCCGGCCTTCTTCGCCGACTTCGAGATCTATCTCGCCGACGATCGCCGCGAAGCGGCGCGCCCGGGGTTTCACAAGGTGTAACGAACCGAGGCAGGGAAACATGACCCAGCTCCTCGAGTGGCGTTCGTGGTGCGCGGCCACCGTGCTCGTGGCGGGCATGGCCTGCGCCGGCGGTGGAGGGCGGAGCGGAGCAGGAGGCATACGCTCCGACGTGATCTATCGCAATGAGATCGGGAAGACGAGCGCCGTGAATGCGTACGACGCCGTGCGGCGGCTTCGCCCGGCCTTCCTGACCGGGCGCGGCCCGAGCACCCTGCTGCGCGCCAGTCAGAGCACCAGCGCTCCCGTGGTGTACCTCGACAATCAGCGCTTCGGCGCCGCAGAGTCGCTGCGGGACATCCCGGTCGATGGTATCGTCGAGATCCGCTTCCTCACCGCCGCGCAGGCGCAAGTGCGCTGGGGGATGAACCATCCGGCGGGGGTGATCCTGGTCATCACCGGGAGCGCGAGGGGAACGAGCCCGTAGTCGGCCGATCAGGGCAGCGCCACAGCACGCCGCAGACCCGCCCCCCCTTGTCTACGATCGATCGGAACATTCCGGTCGGCGCATGGGTGGTAGGCTGGTCCCGAGTGTCCACTTCACCTCCCGCGGCCGCTCGGCCACTTTCAGTGCGGTCCTGTTCGATCACGAGGTGCGGAGGAGTCCCATAAGTGGCGCGTAATCCTGAACGTCCGACGCGTCGACGCGTCGTCTGCCGTTGCATATATGTCGTCTTCCTGACATTGGTCGGTGCCTGCTCGAGTGAGCCCGGCGCCCCTGTCGATCCCACACCCCCGGGCGTCGAAACGGTCGAGGTGGTGCCGGCGACCGCGTGGATCCCGGTCGGAACCTCCCTGGCCCTCAACGGGACCGCCCGGAATGGGACCGGCGGCGCGATGGCCGGGGTCACCCTTCGTTGGGAGAGCAGCGCGCCAGCCGTCGCCTCGGTGAGCCTCGCCGGCGTCGTGCAGGGGGTGTCGGCCGGCGTCGCCCGGATCACGGCAAGTGCCGGAACGCTACAGACCATTTCCGAGGTCACGGTCGTCGGGGCCGCGTCGCGAGTCCCGACATTCGGCATCGAGCGCGAAGGAGTGACCGATGTGTCGATGCTCGGGGTCTGGAGCGATCCGGCCACCGGCCAAGGCTTCGCCGTAGGACAGGCAGGGGTCGTCCTGCAGGGAACCGGCGGCAACTGGCGGCTCGTGAACACGGGATCGCCGGAGACGTTCGTAGGGGTGTGGGGATCGAGCGCGAGCAACGTCTTCGCGGTCGGGACGGCCGGGGCGATCTGGCGCTACGACGGCGCCTCCTGGTCCGCCATGGCCAGCCCCACCAACGAGACGCTGCTCAACGTCTACGGCTTCGGTCCGACCGACGTGTACGCGATCGGCACCGACGGCACCGTGCTCCGCTTCGACGGCGTGGCGTGGCAGACGATGTCGAGCGGTCGAGGGTGGGAGCTGTGGGGTATCTGGGGGACCGGGCCGAACGATTTCTGGATGGTCGGCCAGAACGGCGTCCTCGTGCGCTACGACGGGGTGGCCTTCCAATCCGTGACATCGCCGACCGGCGATGCGCTGTTCGGGGTTTGGGGAAGCAGCAGCTCCAACGTCTGGGCCGTCGGCATCAACGGGCTGCTCCTGCGCTACGACGGGACGTCGTGGCAGCGCCAGCCTGCCCCCACCCGGCGCAACCTCTTCGGAATCTGGGGGCGCGCCGCCGACGACATCTTCGCCGTGGGCAACACCGGCGCCATCGTGCATTTCGACGGACAGCAATGGCGCGAACTCCCGAACTCGGGCACCGGCCAGAACCTGCGCGCCGCCTGGGGCGACAACACGGGAGAGGTGCTCGTGGCCGGCTGGGACGGGACGGTCATGCGCGGCACGGTGGCCGCGGGATGGCGCGCGGAGATCACCTCGCCGGCCCTGACCGCCGTGTGGGGTCCAGGCGACGGCACGCTGTACGCCGTGGGCGGCGGCGGCGCGGTGTTCAAGCGCACGGTGCAAGGGTGGGCGCTCACCGACGCCCCGCCCGCGCAACCGTTCTACGGCGTCTACGGCGCGTCGCCGACGCAGGTGTACGCGGTGGGCGACACCGGGACCATCGTGCGCTACGACGGCGCTGCCTGGCGGAACGAACCGAGCGGGGTCTTCACGCTGCTGCGTTCGGTTTGGCTGGCCTCGCCCGCGCGCGCCTTCATCGTCGGCGAGCGCGGGGTGATCCTCACCTCGACCGGCAGCGGCACGTGGACCCCGATGTCCAGCGGGACCACGGGGTTCCTGCGCCATGTCTGGGGTCTCTCGGCGACCGACGTGTTCGCGGTCGGCGATTCGGGGCTCGTCCTGCGCTACGACGGGTCGCAGTGGCGCTCCATGCCCACACCCACCCGACGCCTGCTGCGCGGCGTCTGGGGCAGCGGCCCAGCCGACGTCTTCGCGGTGGGAGACTCGGCGACGCTGCTGCGCTACGACGGGGTGCGCTGGTACGCCATGCCGAGCCCGGTGCAGAAGACGCTGCGCAACGTGTGGGGGACCGGGCCGACCGACGTATACGCGTTAGGCGAGGACGGCGTCGTGCTGCGCTTCGACGGCTCGACGTGGACGTCGCTTGCCTCCCCGACCACGCGCTACCTGCTGCAGCTGTGGGGAGAGCCCGGCCAGGGTCGCCTCTTTGCCGTGGGGTTGCTGACGACCATACTGCGCGGCGAACGAAACTGACGGCGAATGCCGGTCGCGCCCGCGGGGACTTCCCGGGCGCCGGCCGGCACATCGCAGGCACCGTCCGCAGCACCCTGCGCGCCCGAGGTACCGCATGCTCAGCGGACGGTACGTGATCATGGGGGTGGCCGGCGCCGGCAAGAGCCGCGTGGGAAGCGGCCTGGCCGAGGCGCTGGGTGTGGCGTTCGTGGAGGGCGACCGGTACCACCCGCCGGAGAACGTGGCCCGCATGGCCGCCGGTGTTGCCCTCACCGACGGCGACCGGCTGGGGTGGCTCATTGCGCTCGCCGGGCGGCTGCGTGAGGCGCGTACCGTGGGGATGGGGGTCGTGCTGTCGTGCTCGGCCCTGCGGCGGACGTATCGCGACCTGCTGCGCACCGGCGACCCCGACGTGCGTTTCGTCTGGCTCGACGGGCCGCGCACACTGCTGGCCGACCCCGGGGGGGGGGCGGGGGCCCCCCGCCCCCCGGCCGGCCGGCCCGGCGGCCGGCCCGGCCGGGGGGCCGGGGGGGGGGGGGGGCCCGGGCGGGGGGGGGGGCAGCGGGGGGGGGGGGGGGGGGCGGCGGGCGGCGCGGGGGGGGGGGGGGCCGGGGCGGGGCGGGGCCCCGGGGGGGGGGGGGCGGGGGGGCCGGGGCCCCGCCGGGGCGCCCGCGGCGGCGGGGCCGCGCCGCGGCGCCGGGGGGGGCGCCTGGCGGCGCGCCGCGGCCCCCCCGCGCCCCCCCCGGCCGGGCCCCGGGCCGGCCCCCGCGGGGGGGGGGGGGGGGGGGGGGCCCGGGGGGGGGGGGGGGGGGGGGGGGGGGGGGGGGGGGGGGGGGGGGGCGCCGCCGCCGGGGCGCGGGGGGGGGGGCCCGCGCGGGGGCCCCCCGGGGGGGGGGGGGGGGGCGGACGGGGCCGGCCCCGGGGGGGGCGGGGGGGGCGGGCGCCCGGCGGGGGGCGGGGGGCGGGGGGCGGGCCCGGGGGGGGGGCGGGGGGGGGGGGGGGGGGGGGGGGGGGGGGGGGGGGGGGCCCGGGGGGGGGGGGGGGGGGGGGGGCCCGGGGCGCGGCGGCCGGCATGTCGTTAGGCACGGTGGTCAAGGCCTTTCAGGACGGCGTCGGATCGGTGCTCGGCTTCATCGCCATCGTCGTCGGGCTGGGAACGATGCTCGGCAAGGTCATGGCCGAGTCGGGAGCGGCGACCCGCATCGCCAACACCCTCAGCGCCGGGGGGGGGGGGGGGGGGGGGGGGGGGGGGGGGGGGGGGGGGGGCCCCCCGGGGGGGGGATCCCGGTCTTCTTTCAGGTCGGCTTCGTCCTGCTCATCCCGCTCGTCTTCACGATCGCGCGTCGCACCGGGATGTCGCTGCTCAAGATCGGGCTCCCGCTGGTCGCCGGTCTCTCGGTGGTGCACGGCATGGTCCCGCCGCATCCCGCGGCCATGCTGGCGGTCACGGAATACAATGCCGATGTCGGGCGCACCATCCTGTATTCGTTGCTCGTCGGCCTGCCAACGGCGGCGCTGGCCGGTCCGATCTTCGCGACGTGGATCGCCCCTCGCATCACGCTCCCCGCGCACAATCCGGTCGCCGCCCAGTTCGAGGGAGGCACCCCGACCGTCATGCCGGGATTCGCGATCTCCGTCTTCACGGTACTGGTGCCGGTCTTCCTGATGCTGGCGGCGAGCGCGGCGACCGTCGGGCTCGATGCGGCCAGCACGGTGCGGACGTTCTTCGTCTTTGTCGGCAACCCGATCGTCTCGCTGCTGGTCGCCCTGCTCTTCTCCTTCTGGTCGCTGGGGCGCGCGCAGCACTTCACGCGCGACCAGCTCCTCAAGTTCACCAACGACTGTCTTGCGCCCACTGCATCGATCCTGCTGGTGATTGGGGCGGGCGGCGGCTTCAATCGGATCCTTGTCGCCAGCGGTGTCGGCGATGCCATCGCCGAGGTCGCGATCGGCTCGCAGGCGTCGCCGCTGGTGCTCGCGTGGCTCGTCGCCACCCTGATTCGCGTGGCCACCGGGTCGGCGACCGTTGCCATGACCACCGCAGCCGGGATCGTCGCCCCCATCGCCGTCGCAACCCCTGGCACCGTGCCAGAGCTCATGGTGCTGGCCACCGGCGCGGGATCGTTGATGCTCTCGCACGTCAACGACTCCGGATTCTGGCTGATCAAGGAGTTCTTCAACATGTCGGTCCCGCAGACGCTGCGTACATGGACGGTGTGCGAGACGATCATCGGGGTCGCGGGGCTGGCGTTCACGCTGCTGTTGGCGGTGCTGCTGTAAGTGCCGCTGTAAGAGCCACTGGAGGTGCCACTGTAGGTGCCGCTGTAAGCGCCGCTGTCGCTCGCGACCTGGGGGCGGCGATTGGTCGGGTGACGTGCAGGCAGGCGGTGACTGGCGCAGGCCGGTCACGCGTGCGAGAATGGCCCGGAGGTCATCCTCCACCAGGGCATCGCATGGACGACGCGAGTCGTGACCCACAGCTCGACACCGGCGGCGGCACTCGACGGCGCTTCCTGCGCTTCCTCGCCGCGAGTCCGCTGCTCGCCACCGCAGGCATCGACCTCGCAGCGCTGGAGCGACTGACCAGCGCCCACGACCCCGACGACGGCTGGCGCTTGCTGCACGAAGTCGAGCGGGCGGCGCAGCAAGGACTCATCGGCGCCCCCGGCGACGCGCTCAGCGTCTTCGACTTTGAGCCCGTGGCCCGCGCCAAGCTCCCCGCCGCCCATTTCGGCTACATGGCCAGCGGGGTCGACGACGACGCGACACTGCGCGCCAACCGCGAGGGGTTCAGTCGCTTTGCCCTGCGCGCCCGCCGTCTCGTGAACGTGCGGGAGGTGGACAGTTCGATGACAATGTTCGGGGTGCGATACGACACGCCGATTTTCGTCTGCCCGACCGGCAGCCAGAAGATGCACGATCCCGACGGCGACGTGGCCACGGCGCGCGCGGCCAAGGCGCTTGGCCATCTCATGATGCTGAGCGGTGTCGCCACCTCGTCGGTCGAGGAGGTGAACGCCGCGCGTGGGACCCCTGTATGGTACCAGCTCTATCCCACCGACGTGGACGCCGTGGCGCACGCGATCGTGCGCCGAGCCTCCAAGGCGGGCTGCCCCGTGCTGGTGTTGACGGTCGACCTGAACGGTGGGAGGAACACCGAGACTCAGCTGCGGGCGGGGCGCGTGGACCAGCGGGATTGCACCAGGTGCCACACACCTGGCGTGGCCGGCTACGTGCGGCGCAAGCCGATGTTCGACGGGCTCGACGTGAGCAACGCGACGGACCTGGGCAATCCCTCCATGGACTGGGCATGGGTGCGCCGCTGTCGCGCTGTTGCGCCGCAAATGAAGCTCGTGCTCAAGGGATTGGTCACGCGCGAGGACGCCGAGCTGGCAGTCGCCAACGGCGCCGACGCCATCGTCGTCTCCAACCATGGCGGGCGCGCCGAGGACAGCGGACGATCGACCATCGAGTCGCTGCCCGAGGTGGTGGGGGCGGTACGGGGGCGCATACCGGTCCTCATCGACGGCGGATTCCGGCGGGGGAGCGACATGCTCAAGGCGCTCGCGTTAGGCGCGACCGCGGTCGGGATCGGGCGTCCATACCTGTGGGGGCTGGCCGCGTTCGGACAGCCGGGTGTGGAGGCGGTGCTGACGCTCATGCAGCGCGAACTGCACCTCGGCATGCGACAGATGGGGGTGCAGTCGCTGCGGCAGCTGGGTCGGCAGTTCGTGGTTCCGCGTTAGGCCGCGCCGGTGACGTCTCCTCGCGTGCGGGTCGCGTGGCGCGGCGTGCGGGTCGCGTGGCGCGGCGTGCTGCTCGCGCTGGGCGCGCTGGCAGCTGTCGGCTGCGGGCAGGGCGCCCCGGGGGGCGACGCCCCCGCCGGCGGCGTCGAGCGTGAGGTCGTGATCGTCTACACGGGCCGGTTCGTGACGTTGGACTCGCTCGCCCCGCGCGCCGAGGCGATCGCCGTGCGTGACGGACGCATCGAGGCGATCGGGACGCGGGCGTACATCGACTCCGTCGCCGGTCCCGACGCGGTGCATGAGTCGCTGCCCGGCGTCGTCGTGCCGGGTTTCACCGACGCACATGCCCACGCTGCTGCGCTGGGTGGCGTGCTCGAGAGCGTGGATGTGCGTGGCGTGTCCAAGGCGGTGGTACTGGAGCGCGTCGCCGCGGCCGCCGCGCGTGCCCCCGCCGGTGCGTGGGTTCGCGGCGGCGGCTGGGACCAGTCCTTCTGGAGCCCGCCCGACTTTCCCACCGCAGCGGAGCTCGACGCGGTGAGCGCCGGACACCCGGTGATCCTCGACCGGATCGACGGGCACGCGGTGTGGGTGAACGGGCGGGCCATGCAGCTGGCGGGAATCGATCGCGCGGCCGTCGCGCCGGCGGGGGGGCGCATCGTGCGCGACGCGGCCGGCATCCCGAGCGGGGTCCTCGTGGACGACGCAATCGACCTGGTGAGCCGAGTGGTCCCCCCGCTCGACCTGGCACAGCGCGCGCGCCAACTACGGAGTGCGTTGGCGCAGTACGCCAGCTGGGGCGTCACGAGCATCCACGACGCCGGCGTGTCGCTCGCCGACATCGACAGCTATCGCGCCCTGCTCGGCGACGGTCCGCTCCCCGTGCGCGCGTACGTGATGGCCGCCGCCGACCGCGCCACCTTCGACGCTGTGCTGGCGAGGGGGCCGGAGATCGGGAGCGGCGACGGCACCTTCACGCTGCGCACGATAAAGGTGGTGGACGACGGCGCACTCGGCTCGCGCGGTGCGCGCCTCTCGTCGCCGTATCGCGACGACCGCTCCGAGCGCGGCCTCATCCTTGTCCCGCGACCGCAGCTCGACTCCATCATTGCCCGCAGCCTCGCGCGGGGCTTCCAGGTCGCCGTACACGCCATCGGCGACGCCTCGACCCACGATGTGCTCGACGCGTTCGAGCGCGCCGGGGCGGCTGGGCGTGCGAGCCGCTTCCGGCTGGAGCACGTCTCGATGCTTCGCGACGACGACCTGCCGCGCCTCGCGCAGATTGGCGTCATCGCGTCCATGCAGCCGGTGTTTGTTGGGGAGTACGCCCGCTTCGCCGAGGCACGCGTCGGCGCGGCGCGGCTTCCTTGGGTGTATCGAACGCGCGATGTCGTGATGAGCGGCGCCGTCCTCGCGACCGGCACCGACTTTCCCGCCTCCGACACCGGCGACCCCATCGCCACCCTCGCCTCAATGGTGACGCGCCAGGGATATGACGGAACGCCCGCGAGCGGGTGGCTCCCGGGGCAGCGGGTGAGCGTTGATATCGCCCTTCGAAGCATGACGGCCGGGGCGGCGTATGCGGCATTCGAGGAAGCGGATCGCGGCGAGCTACGCGTTGGACGCCTAGCCGACCTCACGGTGCTCTCCGACGATCCGTTCGCGATCGAGCCAGCGGCGTTGCGCAACCTCGTAGTCTTGCGCACCATCGTCGGCGGTCGTACGACGTTCCAGCGATAAAGCGCGGCGACGACCCGCGCCGCGACAATCCATCACTTCCCCGTACCTCACTCATGCGACCCGCCAACCAACTTCCACGCCTCGCGCGCTCGCTATTCGTCCTGTCGGCCGTCGCCGGTGTCGGCGCATGCGCGGACGCCAGCTCCGAGCAGGCCGAGCCTGGAACATGGACCGCCCATGCCGTTCGTTTCGGGACGCTCCCGGCCTTTCCGCTCCGCGCCCTGATCGCGGGGAGCGACACGGCAATCCGCATCGACGTGGCCCTGACCGTGTGGCCGCTGCAAGCACCAGACGGTGACATTGTGCTCGTCGACGCCGGCTTCACGCGCGAGAAGTTCATTACCCAGTGGAAACCGACCGACTTCGTGACCCCCGATTCCGCGCTGCGACGTGCCGGCTTCGACCCAGCCCGGGTGACCGACATCATCGTCTCGCACGTGCACTGGGACCACGCCGACGGAGTGGAGCGCTTTCCGGGCGCGCGCATCTGGCTGCAGCGCGAGGAGTTCGAGCACTACGTCGGCGCCGACGGCTCGGCGCTGGATCGCGCCATCGACCCCGATGTTGCCGCCATGTATCGCCGCCTGTTCGATGCCGGTCGCGTGCAACTGGCCGACGGCGACAGCGCGGAGATCCGGCCCGGGATCCGCGTCTACACCGGCGGCAAGCACACGTTTGCCTCGCAGTACGTCGGGGTGCAGACCGAGGCGGGCACCGTCATCATCGCGTCGGACAACGCCTACCTGTACGGAAACCTGGAGGGCGAGCGCCCCATTGCCCAGACGCTGGACTCGCTGTCCAACCTGCGAGCACAGCGGCGCATGCTGCAACTGGCGGGGCGTCCGTCGCTCGTGGTACCCGGGCATGATCCGGAGGTGTTTGCGCGGTTCGGGGCGGCGGGGGTGGGGAGTGTGGTGGTGCGATAGGGTGGGTTGGCAGCGCAAGCCGGACAAACCTCCGGTCGCACACGACTACTGATGCGATTCGTTCCGTGCTCGGGGATTCCTGGACTGGCGGGACGTGCTCGAGTCTGGACCGTTCGGATCTCCAACGTGGTTCTGCGTGTGCTCGCGCAGCTGTAGACACCCGGACGGTGTCTTCGAGATCCTGCTTGTGCAGTGTTGTCTTGCGGGCAGCTACTGCTAGTCTGACGGGTTGCAGGCTCTTGGGCTAGATTGCGTGTATGCGCCGCCGAACCTTCGTTTGCTGTGGCTATCCGGTTCGGTGGAACGGACTCGCACACGGCACCTCGCCGACCGCGCTGTGTCGCGCATTCACGCCACGCCTCAAGCGGAACATTTCCTGCGATGACACCGCTTCGATTTCGCTCACGGGTGGACTGGTGGCTCCCGCTCCTCATCGTCGGCGTGCCTGTCGCGATTCTTCAGGATGTCGCGCGATCGCCCGACTCGCCACGAGGAGAACAGGGCACCGCCGTTCTGGTAGCGGCGGTGAGCCTCGCGCTGCTCGGCTGGCTGCTCCTCTCCACGCACTACACGTTCGAGGACAACGCGCTGGTCATTCGCTCCGGCCCGCTGCGGACTGCGGTTTCATACGCGCGAATCACCCGGGTCGAACATTCCCGCTCTTTCCTGGCTGCGCCGGCGATGTCGCTTCGCCGCCTCAAGCTCCACCATGGCGTCGCCGATTTTGCGATCATCTCCCCTGCCGATCGTCGCGGCTTTCTCCGCGCGCTGGGCGAGCGGGCGCCACGTGCCGCTCTGCCGCCTGAGTAGGCGCCCGCGGCCAGTTGACACGCGCTGCTGCAGGTCACTATGCCGTCCTCACCGTGCCTGGGCCTGCTGAATGGCACTTCGTGCTCCATACCTTTGCAGCCACCGATTCTTCCGTCGACGATCCGGTCCGCGTCTCTCAGACACCCCGCATCGCGGGACGGGCAATGCTAACAGTCGAACGCGTAACGGCTCCCATCGAGTCGTTCACGATCCGCGTGGCCGACGAGGGCCGCAGACCACACTTCGCCCTAGAATGGGATAGTTTGCGCGTCCGAGTGCCTGTGCGGCTTCGGCCGTAAGGAGCGATCGTGCGACCGCCAGCGACGCGCTGCATCAAGTGGAGACACCGTGAGTACTCCAGCACGACTATTCATCGCGTCGACGATACTGCTGACCTCGACTGCCTGCCGCGCCCCGGTGCCCCTGACCGCACTCGCTCCCTTGGCGCTACCCGCGCAGGCCACGGTGTACGCCCTCGCAAGTGGTGAGGACTCGGTGCAGCTCACTGTGCGGGCAGTGCTTCGCAATCCGTTGGCCGATACGCTCGCGCTGGAGACGACCTGCGGCGTGACGCTTCAGCTGGAGTATGCAGATGGCACACGTTGGCGACCGGCGTTGCACGGTCTTCGAACGCGCGCCTGTGTCCCGATGTTCTCCGAGGTGCGCATCGCAACGGGCGATTCCCTCATCGTGGCCGACCTCATTGCCGGCATCCACTCGGACCGCCACATCGGAGTGCGGTGGCTCGCACCCCTCACGGCGCAGTATCGTGTCACGACGACCGCCAGTCGGTGCGTTCGCCACACCCGTCGCTCCTGCTGGGTGACCCTCGCGAGCGCACCGTTCGAGATGGTCGTCACGACCCCTTCGAGCGGCGGACCATAGCGCCGCTGCAGAATGGGCGCCAAGGTGGACGGCGCTCTCAGTACGCTCGCTCTCGGACTGTCTGCTGCACACCCTCCTCGTTCACCACCCTGCCTTCTCCTTTCGATGGAGTCAATGATGTACCGACCATCATGGCTCGCGTACGCTGCGCTCGCCGCGATGCTCGCGGCCTGTAGTGAGGGAAGCGGGATCATCGAAGATGACTGGGGCCCGCCCGCTGGTTACGCGGTGCTGGCCGGCACGCTTCAACGAGCGACTGGAGGTCCGGCGGCCGGGGTGGAAGTCAGCTTCACCCGATGCGGGAGCCCGATCAATGGATACCTGGCATCGACGACTTCCGACGCGGCGGGAATTTTCCGCGTGGGCGCCCAGCTGCCGCCGATCGGATTTCTGCCGCGTCTCGCCGTCGACTCGGTGCAACTGCACTGCTACGTTTTTCTCGACCGGACCGGTACGATCCGCGACAGCGTGATCGTGCGATTCGCCGGTACCGCGCAGGCCGCGCCCGTCACCAGCCTCGCGCTGCAAATCCCGTAGCAATACGGAGGTTGGTGATCAGCAGCCTGAGCCGTCGCGAGGTGGAATCATGGCACGACAGCATGAGATCCGGGAGCTACTTCGCGACCGACGACGCAGACGTCCGTCCGACACTCGCCATTGACGATCCCGGCGTTCGCCAGGACTCGCCTCGAAGTCCTCCGCACCGAACCCTTAACATTGCCCGCCTCTCCGGGCGATCCTTTTCGCCCGCTGCGCGATCATGGAGCGACGGCCCTTCAGGTGGCGCGACCGACTATTGCAGGCGCAGCGCCTCGATCGGATCCACCCGGGCGGCGCGCCAGGCCGGCACCCAGCTGGCCGCCAGGGCCGCGGCAGTGAGCAGGAAGGCCACCGCGAACATGGTCAACGGGTCGGTCGGTTCGACCCCATAGAGCAATGCGGACATCGTCCGTGCGGCGACGGTGGCCGCCGCGACGCCGATGACGACACCGGCGAGCGCCAGGGCGATGCCTCGCCGGATGACGAGCAGCCGGATCCCCGAGAGCGGGGCGCCGAGCGCGACGCGGATGCCGATCTCACGCCGTCGCCCCCGCGCCAGCTGCGCCATGA
The DNA here is from genome assembly GCA_016704465.1 of Gemmatimonadota bacterium. Lineage (GTDB taxonomy): Bacteria > Gemmatimonadota > Gemmatimonadetes > Gemmatimonadales > Gemmatimonadaceae > SCN-70-22. Next base: position 679,174 of record JADJAD010000004.1, read on the forward strand.
CGCCATATACGCCAACGATTGAAAGCATCAGTCCGGCGCCGGCGAAGGTCGAGACGAGTGTCATCACGAAGCGGCGGCGTGCGAGCGCTGCGTCGCGGATCGCGGTCATGGGTTGCAGTGTGTTGATGGCCACGGCACCGTTGACGGCCGCGATCTCGGCGCGCACCGACGGGATGAGCGCGGTGGGGTCGAGCGCGGTGCGCAACAGCAACACGCGCGAGCCGGGTTCATCCTGGGCGATCGGGGCGAAGATCTCCGGGCGGGCCGCGAGCTCAAGCCCTTCCTGCCGCTCGCTCCCCACCACCCCGACGATCGTGTACCAATGGGAGGTGGAATCGGGATAGCGGTCGAAGGCGATGCGCGTGCCAATCGGGTCGTCGTTCACGAAGTACTGCTTCGCGAGGGCGTCGTTGATCAGAATGACGGCCTGGGCGTCCGGACCATCGGCGTCGGTGAAGCTCCGCCCGGCGATGATCGGGACGCGCATCACGGACTGATAGCCGGGCGTGGCCGAGCGGTGCAGCACGTTGACGCCGTACGCCTCGCGCTCCCGACCCGCCACGGCGAAGTCACTCGACCACGAGGCAGCGGTCATGGGAAGATGCGAGACGGCGGCGGCGGACTGCACGCCAGGGAGGCTGCGCAGCTTCTCCGTGACCTCACGATAGAACGCGTCGCGTTGCTCGGACTTGGAGAATCGTCCGGGCGGGAGGTTGAGGGTCACGGCGAGCACCCCCTCGGGGGTCAGCCCCGGGTCGACGTCCTGCACACGCCACCAGCTACGCACGAGCAGGCCGGCGCCGGTCATCAGCATGACGGCAATGGCGAGTTCGGCGATGGCGAGGGCATGGCTCCACCGACGCAGGCGCGACCGGCTGGCACCACGTCCCCCCTCCTTGAGCACCTCGGCGGGGGCTCGGCGGCGCGTCCAGACGGCCGGGCCGATCCCGAACAGGAGGCCGCTCAGCGCTGTCACGCCGAGGGCGAAGAGCAGGACGCCGCCATTGAGACCGATGTCGCCGACGGGGAGCATTCCTGCGGGCTGCATCGCGGCGAGGAGCCGCGTTCCCCCCCAGCCGAGTGCGACGCCGGCCGCGCCACCGATGGAGGAGAGCACGAGGCTCTCGGTCAGTGCCTGCCGCACGAGTCGTCCGCGTCCGGCGCCGAGGGCAAGCCGCACGACGGACTCGCGCTCGCGGTCGACCGCGCGGACGAGGAGCAGGTTGCCGACGTTGGCGCAGGCGATGAGAAGGAGCAGCGCCACCGCCACCTGCAACGTGAGCAGCGGTTGCCGCACGTCGCCGACGAGAAAGTGGTGGAGCGGCGTGAGTCCTCCGCCCATGTCGGTGTTGGTCTCGGGGTACTGCTGCATGAGCCGCGCGATGACCACCTGCAGCGACGCGTCGCCCTGCTCTGGCGTGATGCCCGGGCGCAGGCGGGCGATGACCCTGAGCCAGTGTGCACGCCGGAAGTAGACCTGCGTCCTCGCCGCCCGCTCGAACGCCGTGGGGCGCCAGACGTCGGCTTCGCGCCGGGGAAAGGTGAAACGCGCCGGAACCACCCCGACCACTCGCACGGGAAAGCCGCCCAGCTCGATCGTGCGGTCGAGGAGCGACGGGTCGGCGCCGAAGCGCTGGCGCCAGAGTCGCTCGCTTATCATCGCAATGCGCTCACCGGTCTCCCACGTCTCGTCGTCGGTGAAGCTGCGGCCGTGCAGCGCCGGGACGCCGAGCACCTGGAAGAAGTTCCCGGTGACGGTCATCGACTCGAGCAGTTGCGCCTCTCCGTCCCGCGTGAGGACGACGTTGGACCCGAAGGACGGGTAGGCCGCGACCCCGTCGAAGGCGTCGACCTGCTCGCTCCAATCGAGGTAGTTGGCGGGAGCGGCGTCGGCCTGCGTCCAGCCACGCTCCGCGTTCTTCTCCCAGAGCATCACCAGCTGCTCGCTGTCGCGGAACGGGAGCGGGCGAAGCACGACGGCGTAGAGGGTGGAAAGATCGCGGTATTGGCGCCGACGCCGAGGGCGATGGTGAGGATGGCGGCAATGGTCAGTGCCGGGTTGTGACGCAGCGTGCGCAGCGCGTAGCGCGCATCGGACCAGGCGTCCTCGAACCATCGGGCCCCGCGCGCGTCGCGGTGCGCCTCGCGCGCGGCGTCGCGCCCACCAAAGACCGCCAGCGCCAGTCGCCGTGCCTCGTCGGGGGCGTGGCCGGCGCGGATGTTGTGTTCGGTCTGCATCGCGATGTGCGAGGCCATCTCCTCGTCGAGCTCGCGATCGGTGGCGCGAGACAGGATGAGCGCACGCAGCTGACGGAGGACGCCCTGGAGGCGGTCGCTGAACCGATTCGTGAGCGGGTCCATGGTCAGGACTCCAGGATGAGATCGACCGCGCCGACGTACCGCCGCCAGGCCGCCGTCTCGCTGCCGAGGGCGCGCCGGCCCGATGCGGTGAGATGGTAGAACTTCGCGCGCCGGTTGGAGTCGGCGATGCGCCACTCGCTGACGATCAGCCCGCGCTGCTCGAGCCGTTGCAGCGCGGGATAGAGCGAGCCCTGGTTCACCTCGAGCACGCCCTGCGAGATCTGCTGGATGCGCTGGTTGATTCCCCAGCCGTGCTGGTCCTCCAGCGTCAGCGTCTTGAGGATCAGGAGATCGAGCGTCCCGCGCAGGACGTCGGAGGGTGTGGATTCGGCCACGGGAGCGCTCTCATGTCGGGTTTCGACACGAACATGCCTCACTTGTGTCGGAAGTCAACAGGAGCGGGGGACGGAGGGAGAGGGGCGAGGGACGAGACGTTCGTGGCGCGCTCCGCCGCTTTCGATGTCTGCTGCGGCAGGCGCGCCCACAGCGCCGATTCTTCGCCGGCGCCTGACCCTCCCCGCGGAGGGGAAAAAAACAAAAAAGACAAAAAAACCACCCCACACCCCCCCGCCCCCCGCCCCGCCACGCCCCCACCCCCCCCACCCCACGGCCCCACCCCCCCCCCGCCGCCCCCCGGCCCCCCGCGCCACCGCCGGGCCCGCCCCCCCCGCCCCCGCCCCCTGTTCGCCCGCGGGGGGCGGGGGGGCGGGGGGGGGGGGGGAAGGGGGGGGACCCCGCCCCCCGCGCCCCCCCGCCTCCCCCCGGCCCGGCCCCGGCGGGCGCCGACGCCCCCCCCCCGCCCGGCCCCCCCAGGGGGCCAACCGGGAAGGGGCGCCCGGCGGGCCCCCGCCCCCCCCCCGCCGGGGGGGGCCCTCCCCCGGCCGCCGGGGGGGCCAACCCGCCCCCCCCCCCCCCCCCCCCCCGGGGGTCGGCCCACACCGGCCCGCCGGCCCCCGGCGCGCGGGGGGGCCCGCTGCTCCCCGGCCCCCGGCGCCCCCCCCGCCGGGCCGGCCGCGGCCGCGGGGGCGGGGCACGCACTCCCCCCCCGCCGGCCCCGGCTCGGTGACGGCCGCCAGAAAAAAGTCCGGGGGGGGGCCGGCGCCGCCCCGGGGGCCGGGGCCCACGCCCCCTACCCCCCCCTTCCCGCCCGGGGGGCCCCGCCCTGCCCCGCGCCCTGCCGGGGGGGGCGACGGCGGCGGCCAACGCCGGCCACAAACGCGGCGCTGGGGGGGGGACCCTCCCCCCCCGGGACCCCGCCAAGCGCCCCCCGGGGGGGGGCGCCCCGGCCCCGCTGCCGGGGGGGGGGGCCCGAGCCCGGGGGCGCCGGCCCCCCGGCGCCGGGCCCGCCGCCGGGGCGGGCCACCCCGGCCCCGGCGGGGGCCCCCCCGGCTGGGCCGGGGACACCACCCCCCCGCCCCCCCAACTCCCCGGCCCCCGCCCCCGGCCCCCGCCGCCCCCCCCGGGGCCCCCCCCGGGCCCCCCCGGCCGCCCCCCCGGCCGGGGCGCCGGGGCGGGCGCCCCCGGCGCGGCGGCCGGGACCGGGGGGCCCCCCGCGGCGGCCCCGGGCGCCCCCACCGCCCCCGGGGGCCAAAGCCGCCGGGGGGGCCGGGGGGGGGCGCCGGGGGGCCCCCGAACCCCCCGGGCCGGGCCGGGGGTGGGGGGGGGCGGGGCCGGCCGCCGGCGGCGGGGCCCCCCGGGGGGCCCCCCTGCCCCCCCGGCGGGGCGCGCCCGGGCCCCCCCCGGCCCCACCGCCGCCCACGCCGCCCCCCGCCGGGGGCGCCGGGGCCCCGCCGCCGCCGGGCGGGCGCCGGCGGGGGGGGGGGGGCGGGGGCGGGGGGTGGGGGGGGGTCCCCGGGGGGCCACTCCCCGGGGGCCCCCCGGGGGCCCCCCCCCGGGGGGGAGGCCGGGGGGGGGGGCGGCGGCGCCGCGGGGCGGGGCGGCGGGGGGGACCGGGGGGGGGCGCCGGGGGGGGGGGGGTGGCGGGCGGCGCCCGCGGCGGGCCCCGGGCCCCGCCCTGGGCCGGCCGCGCGGGCCGGGGGCCCCCGCGCCGGGGCCCGGCCGGGGACGCGGGGGGCCCGGGGCGGGGGCCCCGGGGGGCGGGGGGGGCCGGGGGGCCCCGCCGGCCCCCGGGGCTTTGACTTTTGCCTCGAAGTGTTGAAAAATCAGCAAGGCTGAAAAATCAGCAGTAGCTCCACACGCTCCGGATTCGTCATGGCAAAGCCTTCCGCACCCAGCGAACTCTCCCGACGCGAACGGCAGGTGATGAACATCCTGCACCGCCGCGGGCCGTCTACGGTCAGTGAGATCATGGACGAACTCCCCGATCCGCCGACCTACTCCGCGGTTCGCTCGATCCTGCGCATCCTCGCCGAGAAGGACGTGGTGCGCTATCGCGAGGACGGACCGCGCTACGTGTACATCCCCGCCGAGTCGGCCGAGCAGTCGCAGGAGAGCGCCCTGGCCCACCTGGTCGAGACCTATTTCGCCGGCTCCACCGAACAGGCAATTACCGCACTCCTGCGATTGGGCGACGCCGACATCGCGGAGCAGGACATCGAACGACTGCGCGCACAGATCCGCACTGCACGCGACGGAGGGCGCTGATCATGGACTTCTCCACTCCGGTCGGCGATACCGCCGCGCTGGTCACCCTGCTCGCCAAGGCGACCCTCCTGCTCGTCCTCGCCTTCGGCGCCGCGACCTTGCTCCAACGCGCCACTGCCGGCGCCCGACACCTCGTTTGGGCCGCCACGCTCGGCACCGTCCTCCTCCTCCCGGCCATCGTCGCGTGGAGCCCGTTGCGTCTGGCGGTGATACCCGCAGCGCTGCTCGGCGGGGCGCCTGCCGCTCCCACCGCGGTCGCGCCGGTCGTAAACAGCGCTACCGAAGTGCCGGTTCTGGCGTCGGGCAACCAGGACCGGCAGACCGTCGCCGCTGGCGCGACAACACTCCAGCTCACGGCACCGCAGTCCGCGACGACCACCACCGGGACCAACGCGGCGCCGGCCGCGTTGACTCGCTGGGTCCCGAGCGTTTGGCAGGGATTCCTGCTCGCCTGGATCGTGGTTGCCCTCGCGATCGGCGGCTGGCTGCTCATGGGCTTCATCGCCGTCCACCGGATCGTACGCCGCGCGACCCCGCTCGACGCACGCGCCTGGTCCGGCCCGCTCTATGAACTTGCCGACCGCCTCGGCATCGACCGAACGCCGCGCATCGTGCGCAGCACCGACGTCAGGATGCCGTTTGCCGCCGGACTGGTGACGCCGACGATCGTGCTTCCCGCCGAGTGCGATGGCTGGGACGACGAGCGCCGGCAGGCGGTGCTCATGCACGAACTCGCCCACATCCGGCGCAACGACCTGCTCGGCCATACGCTGGGCCGCATCGCCTGCGCCATCTACTGGTTCCACCCGCTCGTCTGGCGGGCGGCGCGCCGGCTGCGAATCGAGAGCGAGCGCGCATGCGACGACCTGGCGCTCACCTGCGGGCTGCGTGCCTCGAACTATGCGGAGCATTTGCTGGACATCGTCACCAGCGTGCGCGTGCCGGGCACGCCCTCGGTGGCAATCCCGATGGCCGATCGCAAGGAGTTCGAGGGACGCATGCTGGCGATCCTCGATCCCGACGTGCGGCGCCGCGGGGCACGCGGGCAGTCGCTCGTCGTGGTCGCCGGTCTGGCAATGGTGGCCGTGCTCGTCGGCGGCGCCGTCCCTGCGGCGCAGGCGAGGGCTGCGGTCGGCGGGTCCCATTCCACCACGCGTGCCTCCGTCGCGGTGCTCGGCGACACGATCCTGCGCGACACACTGGGGAAGAATACCGGCCGGACTCGGACGGACGAGCGCGATCGCTCACGAACGACGTTCGATCCCGACGATCAGACCCGCGCCCAGGCCTTCGCAAGGGTGTCCGCCGACGCGTGGGCAGACATCGAGTCCGATGTGCAGCGCGATTTCCTGAAGGAAATGCGGCAGGAGGCGCGCACGAACACGCACGCCAACATGCGCACCGATGTTCGCATCGACGGATTGGACGCCATCGGCGCGCAGCTCAGCGCGGCCTTCCGCGGCGTCAACGCAGGCACGATCGCCTCGATGGCGCTCGCCCAACAGCTGCAACAAGGGGCGGCCGACGAGCGCTCGACCCTCCTCATGAAGGTACTGCGGAGCGACAGCAGCGCCGCGTTGCGCCGCGTGGCCGCATGGGGATTGCAGCGATATGCCGAACACGCCGATGTCTCGAAGGCCCTCGCCGAGGCACTGCGACGCGAGCGTGACACCGAGGTGCGCGAGATGATCGTCTGGTCGCTCGCCAGCGGCAACCACAACGCCGACGTGCTCGGCGCGCTCGGCGCGGCGCTGAAGGCGGACGCCGACGACGACGTGCGCGAGACGGCGGCGTGGGCGCTCGGCACGCTCGGGGCGAAGGAGAGCGACGAGGCCTTGGTAGCGGCGCTCTCCGATGCCTCGGCGCGCGTCCGCACCACGGCGCTCTGGGCGATCGGCAGGGTCGACGGACACACCGTCCCACCGGCTGTCCTGAAGGCGCTCGGCGACAGCTCGGCGTCGGTGCGGCGACTCGCGGCATGGGTGGTCTTCCAGCGCGCGGACGCGGACGCTGTCCCGGCGATCGAGCGTGCACTCGCGACCGAGCAGGATCGCTTCGCACGCTCGGGACTCATCCGCGCGTTAGGGGCGATCGGCGGCGCGTCGGCGCCGGCCCTCGCCCGCCTGCTCGATTCGTCCGACCCCGAGGTGCGTGGCATGGTCGTGAACGCGCTGGCGGGACGCACTTCCGGCGGACCTTGGCCGATGCCCATGCCCCGTCCCCGCCCCATTCCCTAACGCTTGACCGCAGGCGCGGCGCGCCTCGTGCGCCCGCGCCTTGCTCTTGCCCACTGATGCTGAAAAATCAACCTCCGATGCGACTGAGGACTACGATGTTCAGGTTTCCCGTTGTGTTCGCGTTAGGCGCGCTGGTCGGCGGTCAGTTCGCCGCGAGCCACGCCGCTCCGCTGGCGCCGGCTGCCGTGATCCTCCCGACCGCTGGTGTGGCGCGTGCGCCCGAAGCCTTCGAGCAGGACCGCCCGATCATGAACGTGCGTGGACTCGTCGCCGTCCTGCACGGACTCCCGGCCCTCGTGTGCGGCCTGACCGCCGAGGCGGCGGCTGGCTGGGGAGGCGGCTCGTGGATGAACGCCCCGGCGCCGCCACTCGGTCCCGACGCCACGCTGCGTCTCGCCGGCTTTCCGCGGGCGCGCATGGTCCCGAGTGAGATCACGATGTTGATCGACAGCCTGGCGTCGAATGACAACTGCGTGCGCGAAGTCGCCGTGCGCCTCATCGGGCGGGTGCGGGCGTCGTATGTCGAGGAGCGGCTGATCGCGCAACTCTCCACCTCGCGCGCGGTTCCCACGCGCGAGGCGGCGGCGCTCGCCCTCGGCCTCGTGCGTTCGAAGGACGCCGTCGCGCCGCTCGAGCGGCTGATCGGCGATGACGCGGTTGGTGTACGGGCCAACGCCGTGTGGGCGCTCGGGCGCATCGGTGAAAAGTCTGTGGCCTCGTCGATGCGGCGCTCGCTGCGCGACGAGGAGGAGTTGGTGCGGCTCGCCGGCGCCGGCGCGGTGGGCGCCCTCGAGGACGTGGACGCGGTCGATGACTTGCTGCAGGTGCTGCGCACCGACCAGGTGGCGCGGGTGCGCCGTTCGGCGGCGTGGGCGTTGGGCGCGCTCCGGCAGCGCCGTGCCGCAGACGGCATGGTGGCGGCGCTCCGAGGTGAGCAAGACGACGACGTGCGCGAGACGATCACCTGGGCGCTCGGCAACCTTCGGGCGGAATCGGCCGCGAGTGCGCTGACCGAGCTGCTGCAGCGTGACAAGAGCGGCGAGGTGCGGGAGAACGCGGCGTGGGCGCTCGGGTCGATGCGGGCATCATCGGCGGCTGCCGCGTTAGGCGCGGCGGCCGGGAGGGACTCGAGCGCCGACGTGCGCGGTACCGCCGCCTGGGCGCTCGGGCAGCTCCATGTGAACGAGGCGCCCGACGGCCTGGTGCGCGCCGTGACCGACCAGGACGCCGACGTGCGCGGCAAGGCGGCGTGGGCACTGTCGAACATCGGTGATGCGCGCGCCGCGACGGCATTGCGTGCCGCATTGCGCACCGAGACCAACAGCACCGCGCGCAGGGCGCAGATCCGGGCGCTCGTGCGCTCCGGTGAGCAGTCGGAATCGTTCTTCAAGGAACTGCTCTCGTCCGAGGACCCGGAGGTCCGCGAGGCCGCGGTGCGTGGAATGGCCGGGCACGGGATGAATCCGTGGCCGTGGCCGATGCCGCGTCCGCGGCCGTTTCCGTAAGGGCTGGCGGTCGTCGCAAGGCTGACGGCGGCGAGTGTCACGTCGAGCACGATGTACAAGCACCTGCCCGCCATGGTCGGCAGGTGCTGCGCGACGTTACACTGCGAGTCCACCGTTTGCCCTTGTCGAGGATTGCTCGTGGACGTACCCGGTATGTGGGAGCCGCGCAACCCGGACTTTGAGTCCGTTGTGCGCGCCAGCTTTGCCCGTCAGCAACACATGGCCACGCTTGGCGCCGAGCTGCGGCACGTGTCTCCCGGGCATGTGCACATCAGCGCGCCGTTCAGCACGGCGTTCACGCAGCAGAACGGCTACTGGCACGCCGGGGCTGTGGCGAGCATCGCGGACTCCGCCAGCGGCTACGCCGCCTTTTCGCTGGCAGAGGCCGGGACCGACGTCCTCGCGGTCGAGTTCAAGATCAACCTGCTAGCCCCCGCGCGCGGCGAGTCGTTCGTCGCCGAGGCGTCCGTCGTGCGCGCCGGTCGCACGCTCATCGTGTGTCGCGCCGAGGTGTTCGGGATCGTCGGCTCGACGCGGTCGCATGTGGCGACGATGTTGTCGACGCTGATCGTAAGATAGATCGTGCGATAGCTCGTGCGCTATCGCACCGCGTAGAGGTACCCGTCGGTGCTCCCGAAGTAGACGACGCCGCCGGCTACCACCGGCGAGGAGAGCACCGACCCGAGCGTCATCATCGTGCGCATCCCGATCATCATCCCGTCGAGTGTTCGGTCGGGATACATGAGATTGGCGCGAAACATTCCGTCCTCATCGAGCAGTCGCGGGCCATGCTCCTTCGAACCATCGGTCTGGAACCGCGCGAGGACGCTGCGCTCCGTGATACCGACGGCATTCAGGAATCCGTCGGAGGTGCCGTAGAACACGACGCCTCCCGCAACCGCCGGCGACGAGAAGGAGACGGCCGGATTGGAGAGATCGAAGCGCACCGCTCCAGTCGCGGCGTCCACGGCCTTGAAGCGGCGCCCGTCGCTGGTCGGGAAGTACACCGTGCCCTCGTGCACCGCTGGCGAGGCAATCGTCCATCCGCCCTTGTTGTCGATCACCCAGCGCATCGTCCCCGTGCGCGCGTCCACGGCGTGGAAGTGTCCATCCCGCCCCCCTACGAACACCATGCCGCCCGCCACCGCGGGGGAACTCGGCAGGCCGATCTGGTTGTAGATCGAGGTGTCGTTGCCCGTGGTGTAGCGCCATCGTTCGCGCCCCGTCGCCGCATCGAGTGCGTAGAGGTTGCGATCGAAGCTTCCGATGTAGACCACTCCGTCGGCCACGGCCGGGGAGCCGTGCACCACGTCGCCGGTCGCGAATACCCAGCGCAACGCGCCCGTCGCGGCTTCGAGCGCGTAGAGGTGCTGGTCGCCACTCCCGATGTAGACCACGCCGTTCGCCACGGTCGGCGACGAGAGGAAGATGTCGTAGGGATCGGGCATGCGCTCGGTACGCGGTATCGCGCCGTGGATGCCCGGCGCCGTGAAGCGGCGCTCGCCCTTGGTGGCGAAGGCCCAGCGTTGCCGCCCGGTCTCTGTCTCGACCGCGTAGACGTTCCCGTCCAGGCTCGAGATGAAGGCGAGACCGTCGGCGACCGCCGGCGACGAGCTGATGGGACCGCGCGATTCGAACTTCCAGCGTTGGGTGCCGTCGGTGCGATTGACCGCGTACAGCGCGCCATCCGTGCTCCCGACATAGATCGCGTCGTCGACGACGAGCGGCGACGAGCACACGCCCTCCGGTCTTGAACTTCCAGGCAAGGGTAGCGAGCGTCGGCGCCCTCGATTCGAACACGCCGAGATGGGCCGGACCGCCACGAAACATTCCGGCCTGGGCCGTCGCTGATCCCACGGGCGCGAGGCCGGCGAGTGCGAGCAGGGCGCGGGCAGGGAGTGACGAGGCGATAGCGCATGTGGTCGCTCCTAATGGGAGAGAGAGAGGGATTCCCAGTTCGACCACTCCGCGTGGCCGAAGGTTGCACTGGCGACCGCGGTCACACCTGATCGCTCGGCAGGCAGATCTCCCTGCCGCCAGGACATCGGACTTCGAGACGCTCATCCACTCGTCACTCCGCCTGCATCACCATCAGCGGATCGGTGCGCATCGCCCGCCACGTGGGCACGACCGCGGCGGCGACCGCCGCTGCCACCAGCACCACAACCGCGCTCGCGAAGGCGAATCCGTCAAACGGTTCCACCTCGAAGAGGAAACGGGAGAAGGCACTCGCACCGAGCGCGGCCAGCGCGATGCCGACCACGAGGCCGCCAAGCGTCATCGCGAGCGCCTCACGCGACAACTCACGGGCGATGTCGCGGCGGGAGGCGCCGAGCGCGAGGCGCACGCCGACCTCACGCCGGCGCTCCAGGACGCTCTGGCTCATCACGCCGAACACTCCGACAGCGGCCAGCAGGCTCGCGCCCGTGGCAAAGGCGGCCAGGAGGGCCAGCAGCACGCGCCGCTCGCGCAGGCGCTGGTCCAGCAGCGCGTCCATCGTCCCCATGTGGCCGAGGCCCAGACGCGGATCGATGGCCTGCATGAGCCGCGACACCGGCGCCGCCAGTGACTCGGCGGGGCGGTCGCCGCGCACCACGAAGCTCATCGCGGCAATCGGCTGTTGGAGCCAGGGGATGTAGAGGCCGGGTTCCGGCGGGGCGTCGAGCCGCGCATGACGCGTGTCGGCCACGACGCCGACGATCCGGCGCGGCACGGCGCGACCCATCAGGCCAACCGCTAGCATGCGTCCCACCGGATCACGATCCGGGGAGAATCGTCGCGCGAACGCTTCGTTCACGACCACCACCCGCTCACCGCCCTCGTCGTCCGCTTCGGTCAAGCTGCGCCCGCGTCGCATCGCGATCCCCAGCGTCTCGAAGTACGACGGCCACACCGCGATGCCACGCGCCTGCGGTTCCTCACCTTCGGTCACGGCTGCACCGTCCATGACCACGTCGGCATCCTCACCGGTGATGCGGTCGGCGAGCGGGAGCGCTGAGCCAAGCGCGGCGTGGGTCACGCCGGGGAGCGCACGCATGCGCTCGAGCACCGTGCGCGCGAAGGCGCTGCGCGCTTCTGGCTCGGGGTACTCGTCGTAGACCCAGACGGTGAACGAGAGGACGTGATCGGTGGTGTAGCCGCGCTCGGCCGACAGCACGCGCTGAAACGAGCGCACGAGCGGGGACGTCCCCAGCAGGAGCACGAGCGAGAAGGCGAGCTGCGCCGTCACGGCAAGCTGTCGTCCTCGACGGGCGAGCGGACTCCCGGCCACGGCACGACTCGCCAGCGAGCTGAATGAGGGAACCGCAACGCGTCCGACGGCGATTCCCGAGAGGAGCGCGGCGGTCCCCGCAGCCAGGACCGCCACCAGCAGGGCGGCGCGCGCGTCCAGCCCCACCTCGGCGAGACGCGGGAGGTCGGCGGGAGCGGCCGCGAGCAGAAGCCGCACACCGCCCCACGCCACGCCCCACGCCGCGAGCGCACCGGCCGTCGCCAGCAGGCAGGATTCGACGATGAGCGGACGGGCGATGCCGGCGCGCCCAGCGCCTAACGCGGTGCGGATGGCCGTCTCGCGCCGCTGCCGGGCGATCCGCGTGAGCTGCAACGCGGCCAGGTTGGCGAGCGTGACCAGCAGCAGGACCACGGCGGCACCCAACAGGGTCACGAGCAACGGACGATGTCCTCCCACCAGGACCTCGCCGAGCGGGACCACGCTCGCCCCCACACCACGATAGGCGCGCGGATACTCTCCCTCCAGCTCGCGCGCCACCTGCGCAAACTCCGCCTCGGCCTCATTCACGGTTGCCCCGCCACCGAGCCGCGCGAAGATTCGCAGGTAGGTGCCGTATCGATCGGCGCGCTGGGCCTCGGTCGGTGTCCAGGGTAGCCACGCCGATGTGCGATCCGGTAGCTCGAATCCCGGCGGCATGACCCCGATCACCGTCACGCGCGCACCGTCGAGCGGTAGCGTCGAGCCCACGATCGCCGAGTCTCCCCCAAATCGCTGCTGCCAGGCGCCGTGGTTGAGCAACACGACGGGCGCGGCCCCCTCGCCGAAGTCCTCGGGGCGAAAGGCCCGTCCGATCACCGGCTGCACACCGAGCATGGGGAGGAAGTCCTCCGATACCTGCCACGCATCGAGGCGCTCCGTGGCGCCTGGGGTGCGCAGACTCACCGAGAATGGGTTTCCGGCACTCACCCCCGACACGCGGGTCAGGCGGCGGCGCAAGTCGATGAAGGTCGCCGGGGCGATCTCGTCGCGGGTGATCCCCTCTGCCGCACGCGTCTGCCACAGGGTGACCAGCTCGGCGGGACGTGGAAACGGCAACGGACGCAGCAGCACACCGTCAACGACCGAGTACACCGCGGTCGCGCAGCCCACGCCGAGGGCCAGCGTAGCAACGGTCAGCAGGGAGAAGCCGCGCTGACGCAGCAGTCGACGCCACGCATAGCGCGCATCGCGAGCCACGGCGTCGAGCGCCGACGCCCCCGTCACGTCACGCAGCGCATCGCGGGTGACCTCCACGCCGCCGAGATCGGCGAGCGCCAGGCGGCGCGCTTCGGCCGACGATGCGCCGAGGCGCTGGCGATGCGCGATGTCGCGCGCCAGATGGTCCTGTAGTTCGTCGTCGAAGTCCCGCTCGACGCGGTACCGCGCGGTCCACGCGAAAGCGAGATCGGCCAAGCGACGGAACGCTGCGCGCAATGGTGCTAGCATGGCTCCCTTCCAGGTCAGGCGTGACGCAACACGCCGGCCACGCCAACGACGAAGCGCTGCCACCATGCTTCCTTGTCGCTGAGCGCCCGTCGACCGGCTGCGGTGAGCGTGTAGTAGCGGGCACGGCGGTTGTTGTCCGACACCTGCCACCGCGCCGAGACCAACCCCTGTTGTGCGAGTCGATGCAAAGCCGGGTATAGCGCTCCCGTCGTGACGAGGACGACCTCGTTCGAGCGCGCCCGGATCTCCTGGGCGATGCCCCACCCGTGCAGCGGCGCGACGCGCAGCGAGGAGAGGATGAGGAGGTCGAGTGTCCCCTGGAGCACTTCACGGGCTTCCGCCATCAGTCCTCCTGTTGGGTGCTTACATGAGTCTGCAGGTTTGGACACGCGCAGTGTGCCCACGGTTTGCATGGCTTCCCGGCATTCCGAAATCGGCCCCCGTACCAACCCTTCCCGCCTTCCGGATGTCAGATTGTCCGGAACCGCGCAGCGACCGCCCGCGTGCCGCGTCACGCGAGCAATCGCGGTGCATCTGGCCCCTTCCCACCGCAGGATCGAGTCTCAGGATGGCCGCCGTGGTTGACTTCCTCTCCGATGTGCGGCACGCGCTTCGGCAGCTCGCCCGTCGTCCCGGCTACGCCTCGCTCGCGATCCTGACGCTCGCGCTCGGACTCGGGGCGACCGTTGCCCTAGGAAGCGTCGTACGCTCGGTGATGCTCCGCCCCCTCCCCGTCGCGGACGAGGGCGGGGTGCGTGTCTTCTGGTCCGACTACAACTGGCGAGGGGTGGAATTCGACTTCCTGACCTCGCGAACGCGGGCGTTCAGCCGCCTGGCGGCATACTCCAACGAAGTGAGCGCGCTCCGCACCCCTGACGGCAGCCGATTGCTGCCGACGGCGGTCGTGTCTGCGGGGCTCCTGGACCTGCTCGGCACGCCGCCACTGCTGGGGCGCACGTTCAGGGAGGGCGAGGATCGTCCAGGCCGCGAAGCGGTGGTCGTGCTGAGTTACCGTCTCTGGCAGGACACGTTCGATGGCGCGCCAGACATCGTCGGTCGACGCGTCGTGCTCAACGGTGTGCCGACGACGGTCATCGGAGTGATGCCGGCCTCGTTCTGGTTCCCCTCGCCCGAGTTCGGACTCTGGCAGCCGCTCAACCTCGACCCGGCGTCGGGACAGTATCAGGGCAACGGCTGGCTGGTGCTGCTCGGGCGACTGCGAGCGGGATTGTCCGAGCAGCAGGTTGACGGGGACGTGGCGTCGATGGCAGCTGCCCTTGGGGAGCGATTCGAGTATCCCGCGGCGTGGGACAAGACCAAGTCGCCGTTCGTGCGCCCGCTGCGCGACTACCTGGTGGGCGATGCGGGTCCCGCGCTCCTCCTGCTGCTCGGGGCGGGGGCGCTGATTCTCGTGATGGCGTGCGCGAATGTGGCAGCCCTGGTGCTGGCGCGCGCCGCCGACCGCAGTCACGAAATCGCGCTCCGTATGGCGTTAGGCGCGGGACGGTGGCGGCTGGCGCGCCAGCTCCTGGCCGAATCGGTGGTGCTCGCGATCACGGCAGGGGTCGCCGGGGCGATCATCGCGGCGGCGGGTTTCCGCGTGCTGGTCGCGAGCCTTCCGCTCGCTGGAGGGCTGGGTGAGACCGTCCACCTCGACTGGATCGCCTTCGCGCTGGGATTGCTGCTGGCGGTGGGGGTCGGGCTCGTGGTGGCCGCCGCTCCGGTACGCGGACTGCTCGCTGGCGAGCTGCAGGGTCTCGGCATGCGTCGCGGAGCCGCGAGCGCGGGGTATGGGACGGGTCGGCTGCACGGCGTGCTGGTGGGCGCCGAGTCGGCCGTGGCGGTGATCCTGGTGGTGGGAGCGGCGCTGCTCATCCGATCCGTGTCGACACTCTACGCCGTGGAGCTGGGCTTCTCCCCCGCTGGTGTGACGGCGATCGACCTCTTCGCGGGGAGCCAGGACGTGGACGTCGCGACCCGCACACGCTTCTATCCTGCGATGCTCGAGCGCGTCGCTGCCTTGCCTGGCGTGAACGGCGTGGCGGTGACCTCGCGCCTCCCCGTGCGGGATGGTGGATGGCAGGGTCCCGTGGCGATCGAGGACGACCCCACGCTGCAGGGGGCGAACGCTCCGAACGCGATGTTTCGCTTCGTGTCGCCCGACTTCTTCCGGGTCATGGGCATCCCGTTGCTCCACGGACGCGGTATCGGGCCGAGCGACCGCGCCGATGGCATGCCTGTGGGCGTCGTGAGTGCCTCGTTCGCGAAGCTCGCGTGGCCTGGGAAAGATCCCATCGGGCGGCGCTATCAAGCGGGGGCGTTCGGGACCGGCGCGTGGATCACCGTGGTCGGCGTGGTGGACGATATCAAGGTCGTCAGCGTGATCGGGACGAACCCACCGGTGCATTACGTCCCGCTCGCCCAGGCCAGCGAACCGCTCGAGGGAGGCGTGCTGGTGGTGCGCAGCAGCGGGAGTCCGGCGCCTGCCGTTCGGGCACTCGTTCGGGCGCTCGAGCCTCGGGTGGCCGTGGGGAGCATCACTGACATGCAGGACGTGATTGACCGCGCGCTCGCCGAGCCGCTCCGGCTTCGCTTCTTCCTGACGCTCTTTGCGGCGCTCGCCCTCCTGCTTGGCATCGTGGGTGTCTATTCCGTCGTCTCATACTCTGTGACTCGGCGCCGGGGCGAGTTCGGCGTGCGCATGGCGCTCGGTGCGTCTGGTTCGTCGATTGCGCGGCAGGTCGTGCGGCGGGGGGTGACGCCCGTGACGATCGGCACCGCGATCGGCGTCGGAGCCGTCCTGCTGCTCGGGCGGATTGCATCCCGGTTCGTTCACGGCGTTTCTGCTTCGGACCCGGCGAGCGTGGCGGGAGCGGCGGCGGCACTCCTGGTGGCGGGATTGGCGGCGGCCGTGCTACCCGCGCGCCGGGCCGCCCGCGTGAGTCCCATGGTGGCACTGCGCGAGGAGTAGGGAGAACCGATGCGGTGCCCGATGCGGTGCCCGAGGCGGGGCCTCCGGCGCCGGGTGGCGGCCCGTGACGGTGTCGCAGGCGGCGCGTTGCACCTGGCCGGGCCGTCCTGCGGAGCTCCTGTCGATCGACGCCAGCGGCCAGCGCGATCGCTCCAGCACAGCCTTGTAGTACGCAGGGACTCGGCCCGGCGTTGCGACCGCGACGCGCGGGCAGTGCCTCCCCGTCGAACCGGTGCAATTGCACCACACACGCCTTGCGGTAACGCATCGCGCCCTCCATTGTGGGCGCTCGCACGACGGTCGGCGCTGGCTCGTTAGGTCACACGGCGCCCCCGCGCGATCGCTGCTGGTCACGTCCTGCACCAGGAGGTCCCATGCCCGCCCGTTCGTCGTGTCCTGCCGTCCTCCGAGTCCTCCTCGCGCTCGGGTGCCTCGCACCGTGCGCGCCGGCGACCGCCCAAGTGCAATCCGTGTCGGTGAGTGGCCTCGTCGCCGACTCCGCCTCGCGCGCCCCGCTCGTGGGCGCGGAGATCATCGTCAGCGGTGACGATGCCGGTGGGTCGCGATCGGCGCGCACCGGGGCCAACGGCCGCTACGTCGTCGCCGGCATCCCTGCTGGTCAGGTGACGGTGTCGGTTCGGCTGGTCGGCTTCGCGCCGCGTGCGCAACGCGTCACGGTGAGCGCCAACGTAGCCACCACCCCGTCGACTTCCTGCTCGTACAGCAGACGGCACGCCTCGACCAGGTGGTCGTCACCGGGACCGGCGGGGTGACCCAGCGACGGGCCGTCGGCAACGTCATCGAGACGATCGACGCCAAGGCGGTGATGGCCGACGCCGCGCCGCGCTCGGTCCAGGATCTCATCGGCGCCCGCACGCCGGGACTCATCGTCCTCCCATCGACCGGGCAGGTGGGGACTGGCGCCCAGTTGCGCGTGCGCTCCGTCGGGTCGCTCTCGCTCAGCAACGACCCGATCATCTTCATCGACGGCGTGCGCATGGACGCCTCCCCCGCGCGAGGGCCGGTGCAGCGCGGCGGCGGCGGCGCCTCCCGACTCAACGACATCAACCCCGAGGACATCGAATCCATCGAAGTCATCAAGGGGCCGGCCGCCTCGACGCTGTACGGCACCGAGGCGTCCAACGGTGTCGTGCAGATCATCACCAAGCGAGGGCGCTCGGGCGCCCCGCAATACACGTTCACCACCCGGCAGGGAGGAAACTGGCTCGCCAATCCCGAGGGGAGGGCGCGCCTCCTGTACGGACGTGACCCGGCCACGCAGGAGATCATCTCCTTCAACCTCTACCGCCACGAGATCGAGAACGGCAACGGTCCGATCTTCACCACGGGGCACAACCAGGGCTACCAGGCGTCGCTCACCGGCGGGACCGACGCCAACCGCTACTACCTCGCGTCCTCGTGGGACAATGACGTGGGCGTCGTCCCGTGGAACTGGAACAAGAAGTTCACCACCCGCGCCAACGTCGACATCCTCGCCAGCTCCAACTTCCGGGTGCAAGGGAGCATTGGGCATGTGCGCGACCGCGTGCGCCTCGCACAGCAGGCCATCGACATCGATCCCTTCTCCCAGCTGCGCTGGGGCACGCCGCTCACCCGCGACCAGGGGCGCCGCGGCTTCCTCAATTCCCCACCCGAACGGTGGCCCACCGCCGAGGCGCACGCCGACAACGATCGCACGACGATGAGCATCACGATGGAGTACCAGCCCACGACCTGGTTCTCGACCCGCTTCGTCAATGGACTCGACGTTGGCGCAGAGAACAACTGGACGCTCTACCGTCGGCAGGAACTCGGCAGCCTCGATTTCCTCGGGCAGAACGGTCTTGGCGCCAAGAACGCCGCCCGCACATCGCGCACCTTCCTCACGCTCGACTACTCGGGCAACCTCAAGTACGGGTTCAGCGACGACCTGCGCTTCACCACGTCGATGGGGCTGCAAGCCTACCGCTCCGAGATCAGCACCATCGGTGCGACGGCCAACACCTTCCCCGCCATCCCCATCACCACCGTGACCGGCGGCTCCGTGCGCTCCGGCACCGAGGACTACCTGGCCAACGCCACCGTGGGGCTCTTCGTGCAGCAGCAGGTGGCGTGGAAGAATCGCGTCTTCGTCACCGCCGCCGTGCGTGGCGACGACAACAGCGCCTTCGGTGAGGACTACTCCGCCGCGTACTATCCCAAGCTCTCGGGCTCCTGGGTGATCAGTGAGGAGCCGTGGTTCAAGCTCCCCTTCCTTGGCGAGTCGAGGATCCGAGGCGCGCTCGGCGCAGCGGGCACCCAGCCGGGCACGTTCGACGCCGCCCGGCTCTACGATCCAACCGTCGGCTACCAGAACAACCCGGGACTCATCCCCGCCTCGTTCGGCAACCCGCAGCTCAAGCCCGAGCGCAGCATGGAGCTGGAACTCGGCTTCGAGACCACCCTGTGGGGCGGTCGCGCCGACGTCTCGTTCACCCACTTCTCGCGAGACATCACCGACGCCATCGTGAATGTCCCCATCCCGCCGTCGGCCGGCTTCCCCGGGTCGCAGGTGGTGAACATCGGACAGGTCAGCGCGTGGGGTCGCGAACTGGCGGTGAACGTGCGCCTCATCGAGAAGCGGCGCTTCTCGTGGGAGATGGGGACACAGCTGGCCAGCAACGGCAACCGCATCGAGGACATGGGCGGCTCGCAGTTCCTCACCGTTGGTGGCGGAGGGCAGGCGCAGAACCGCGTGGGCTATGGCATTGCCGACTTCTTCATGTACAAGGTCCGATCTGCCACGCTCGACGCGGGCGGCAACGTCCTGACGTCCATCTGCGATGGCGGGCGCGGCGAGGGGGGCGTGGATCGCGGCGGTCCCGACGTGCCGTGTTCGCAGGCCCCGCGCGTCTATTGGGGGCACTCGCAACCCACGTGGCAGGTGGGCGTGAACAGTTCCGTCTCGCTCTGGGAGAAGTTCCGCCTCTATGCGCGAGTCGACGGCAACGGCGGCCACATCCAGTCCAACACCGAGGTGCGCGCCCTGCACAACCAGGGCTCCACGCTCGCAGTGATCAAGCGCGACGACCCGTTCCTTCAGGTCTACCGCGCCATCGAGGCCGATGCCCCGGGCACCTATCGCGCCAGCTTCCTCCGGCTGCGTGAGGTGTCCGCCACGTACAACATCGCCCGCTCCCTGGCGCAGAAGATCGGCGCCTCCAACGGCACCCTGACACTCGCCGGCCGGAACCTGATGATGCTCTGGACGCAGCAGGATGGTTGGGGCACCTCGCGTGACGGGATGATCAAGATCGGCATCGCCGACCAGCACACGTGGGACCCGGAGATTCGCGCCGTCGGCAATCTCTCGAATGGCTTCCAGACCATCATGCCGCCGCTGGTCAGCTTCGTGACCACGCTGCGCCTCACCTTCTGACCGACGGAGACGAGATCATGCGACCCAACACTTCGACCGCTCGTCCCCGCAACACGCGCGGGATGCGCCTAACGCGCCTGGCCACCACGCTCGGCGTGGCACTGCTCGCCACCGCCACCTCCGCCTGCGACAAGCTGCTCAGCGTGGAGAATCCCGGCCGAGTGCCGGTTGATGCACTCCTCGAGCCGGCACTCATGCCGGCACTGCACGCCGCGGCGCTCCAGAGCTTCCAGTGCGCCTTCACCCAGTGGGTCTCCACCGCCGGCATGCTCGCGGGCGAGTACTGGTCGGCCAACGGCTTCGTGAACAACCACATCTGGGAATGGCGTGGCGTGCAGGAGATCCGGAACGAACCGGGCACCTGTGCCGCCGCGCGCGGATCGACCAACATGGGGTTCTATGCCCCGATGCAGCGCGCGCGCTTTGAACTGGACGATTCACACGAGCGCATCAGCACCTTCACGGACGCACAGGTGGCGAACCGCGCGCGGCTCCTCGCCGAGCTGCGCGCGTACGCCGGCTACACCTACGTCATCCTCGCCGAGTCCATGTGCGAGATGACCGTGAACAACGGGCCGCGCTTGACCAAGGCCGAAGTGCTGGCCCTGGCCGAGAGCCGGTTCACCGACGCCATCGCGGCCGCCGGTACGGCCAACGATGCCTCGATCCGCAACATGGCCTATGTGGGACGCGCGCGCACGCGCCTCGACGCCGCCAACCTCACCGGTGCCGCCGCCGACGCGGCACTCGTCACCGCCGGGTTCGTGCGCACCGCCGAGTATTCCGAGACCATCCCCCAGCGCGAGAACCGGCTCTACAACCTCTCGGTACGCAACGACTTCGTCTCGGTGGCGCCGGCGTATCGCGGACTCACGCTGGAAAACGGCAACCCCGATCCGCGTGTTCGGGTGAACAACATGAACCGGGTGGGCCCCGACAACAACACGGCCGTCTGGCAGCAGCAGAAGTTCACCGGGAGCGGCGCAGTCGCGCTCCCCATCGCGAGCTACGCCGAGGCGCAGCTCATCCTGGCCGAGGCATCGACCGGCCAGGCGCAACTGGACGCCATCAACCGCGTGCGTGCGCTCAGCAACATTCCGGCGCTTGTCCCGGCGCCAGGAGCGGACATGAACGCCGTCGTGCTCGAGGAGCGACGACGCCAGCTGTTCAGCGAGGGACACCGCTACGTGGACATGCTGCGCAAGAACCTCCCGTTCCAGTCGGGGGTGAACCGAAAGGGACAGTCGTACAGCACCCTCACCTGCATCCCGCTCCCCAACGTGGAGATCCAGAACAACCCGAACTTCAAGACCGGCTAGGCGGGGTGGCAGCGCGGTAGCAGCGCGGTAGCATGCGTGGGGTGGAGGCAGGTTGCTCCACCCCACGTCTCGTCAACAGCTCCATTGGGTCGTCTCACGTCACGACCATCGCATCGCGCACGTCACCATTTTCCAGAGCGAGGATATGCGGAAACTCATCTACTTCATCGCCTCCACGATCGACGGCTTCATCGCACGCGAGGATGGCGCGTTCGACTTCTTCCCGATGACGGGTGCGCACCTCCCCTACATCGTCGACGAGTATCCCGAAACCATCCCGGGTCATCTGCACGAGATGCTCGGGGTGCGCTCGGGCAACACGCACTTCGATTCCGTTATCATGGGCCGTCGCACGTACGAAGTCGGAACGGCTGTGGGCATCATGAACCCCTATCCCCACCTTCGGCAGTACGTCGTGTCCCGATCCATGCACGCTAACCCTGACCCTGCGGTCGCGCTGGTGGCATCTGCGATCGATGCGGTGCAAACGCTGAAGGCAGAGGCCGGGCGTGACATCTGGCTGTGCGGGGGTGGGAGCCTCGCAGCGACGTTGTACGGTGAAATCGACGAAATCATCCTGAAGGTCAATCCGGTCGTGCTCGGCTGCGGCATTCCGCTGTTCGGCGGCCCGGCCGTTCCGCGCTCGCTCGAGTTGCTGGATCACCGGGTCTTTGATGGTGGAGTCGCCATCCACCGCTACCGCACCGTGCATCAGGCGATGTCGCCCTGACGGTGCGATACCCGTAGGAGACGGGCGACGCGCCGTCAGGGCGATCCGGTCAACTGGCACCCGCTACTTGTGATGCGTCCTGAAGAATGAGTAGAACGCCTGCGGACCATCGAAGTTGAGCGGGTTGTTCGGGGCCAGCGGCACGCCGTTAGGCAGGAAGCGCCCGACCCCGCGCGGGTACTCGTGCTCCACCCCCTGGATGATCCCCCACCACGCGACGTTACCGGCCAGGTTGCCCGCCACCGGCGTCGTCCAACGCATCAGCGTCCACGTCCCGGTCTGGGTCGACGAGTACGTCAGCGGCTCGAGGCCGAGTGTGGCGGCCATGGAGTCACGCTTCTGCGACTGGACCACATACGTGAAGAGCGTATCGGGTATCAGCGGCACCGAGGTCACCGGTGGCTGCCCGACGAGCAGGTTGGCGTTGATGTCGGCGATCACGTTGGCGTCGAGCGCACCGGTCGCCGCGAAGTATGGGATCTTCGCCACCGGCGCGTAGGTCCGTGGATAGGGATTCGAGATCGACGCGACCGAGGCGATCCTGGTACCCAGTTCCACGGCGAGCTTGCTGACGAAACCGCCGCCGTTCGAGAAGCCCGTTGCGTGCATCCGGAGTGTGTCGATGTTCGACTCGGCGATCAGGTCGCTCAGGACGCGATCGGTGAAGGTGACGTCCCGCGCTGGCCACGGGGCGCCGGCCGAGTATCCCGGCGGACGCCAGGTGGAATCGATGTCGGCCAGCAAGTTGTACGCGTGCCACTTCATCGACGTGCCCCCGGTCCGCATCCGGTACTGGACGCCGGTACCGAAGACGACGATGAAGCCGTTGGCGTCGGCCTCGGCGCGCCAGCCGGACTCGTTGTAGAAGTGCTCGCCGTTCTGCCCCGATCCGTGGAACATCGACACCAGCGGCACGTCGTTGCCGGCGACGACGTTCGGATGGTTGGGGACGTAGACCACGTACCGGCGCGGGTAGCCGTCGACCATCATGATGCGACAGTTGGTGCCGACGACAAACGGTGCACCTGCTTGCTGCATCGTGCCGGCCAGGTTGCAGCTGGCCCACACCAGCTTGGATTCGGCCGGCAGCGCCGCCACGTAGGCGCTGAACCATGGCGGCAGCGCGGCGGCTGAGACGGTCGCGTGTGCAGCCCGGCTCGGCTGCTCCGGATCGGTTGGCGCGGTGCGATCGTGGCACGCGCCCGCGGCGACGAGCCCGACAGTTGCAACCATGAGCCTGCCGAGCGCTCGTGGCCCGGCGGTGTTGCGAGTACTCGCAGTGTGTGTTCCCATTGCCCCATCCTCCCCCTGGAAGTGTCTGTTGAACGACACGGCGTCGCTCGAGAAGCAGTAGCGCCATTCCGCCGCCCGACTGGACATCGGCGACGCAATCGCGGACCTTGCCGGCATGTCGGACGATGACGCACGCCCCTTCGATGCCCTCGTGGCGCGGCTCTACGCAGAGCTGCGCAGCCTGGCCCACTCGCACCTGCAGCGCGAGCGCGACGGGCACACCTTGAGCACGACGGCGCTGGTGCACGAGGCCTGGCTGCGCCTGGCAGGGACCGAGGAGCGGCTCCCCGTGCACGACCCGGCGCATTTCGTGGCCATCGCCTCGACCACGATGCGTCGAGTGCTCGTCGATTGCGCGCGCCGTCGGCATCGGGCCAAGCGAGGGGGCGACGTCGCCTTCGTCTCATTCGATGAGGGGCAGGACTTTCTCGAACTCGACGAGGCCGAAGAGCTCGTCGCACTCGACGAGGCGCTCGATCGACTCGCGCTGGTCAACCCTCGCGCAGCCGAGGTCGTCACGCATCGATTCTTCGGCGGCCGATCGCTCGAAGAGACGGCCGCGATATTGCATGTCTCACTCAAGACCGTGCAGCGCGACTGGATCGCCGCGCGTGCGTGGCTGCGCAAGGAAGTCGAGCACGACCTCGGCGTGCTCGGGCCAGTGGACTGAGCTGCTGCGGCGCGCTGACGGTTGCCGTCGTGTTCGTCGACTTCGCCGAGCCTGACGAGCGCAACCGTGAGTCGAGACCCGCGAGACGCGTCCATCATCATGACCCGTGCGCCCGACACCCGCTCTCCCGCGATCTTCGACGTCTTTCACGAGGCGCTGGCGTTGGACCACGTGCAGCGCTCGGCGCTGCTTCGCCGCCGACTCGGCAGTGACGACGCGGCGCGTAAGGAGGTTGAGGCGATGGTGCGTGCGCACGAGCGGGACGTCCCGATGCGTGTCGAACGGCGCCTCGATGCGGTGCAGCGAGCAGCCACACGGCGACGCCCCCTCCTGGAACCTGGAACGCGGATCGAAGCCTATCGCGTGGGCGAGTTGATCGGTGAAGGCGGGATGGGAGAGGTCTACGCCGGTGAACGGGTGGACGGCACCTTCGAACGGGCGGTTGCGCTCAAGGTCGTGAGCGGAGTGCGCGAGTCGCCCGAACTCGTCCGTCGGTTTCACCTCGAACGTCGCGTGCTCGCGCGCCTCGTGCATCCCGACATCGTCGGGATCCTCGACGGCGGCAGGCTGGCCGACGGTCGGCCGTACCTCGTGATGCCGCGCGTGGTGGGGGTACCGCTCACCGACTTTGCCGTGGCACAGGCGTTGTCGCTGGAGGGACGGCTTCGGCTCCTGGTGCGCGTGGCCCGCGCGGTGGACTTTGCCCACGGCCGTCGGGTGATCCACAGCGACCTCAAGCCGTCCAACGTGCTCGTCACCCCCGACGGTGAGCCGCGCCTGCTCGACTTCGGGATCGCGTCGATCATCGGCGAGCCCGACGCGGCGCTCGAGTCACCCAACGACGCGGGAGCGTCCGCCGGCCGGACGACTGGCCTCAGGCTGACGCCGGAACATGCCGCGCCCGAGCAGTTGCGAGGAGCACCTGCGACCGTCGCCAGCGATGTATTCGCCCTGGGCATCCTGCTCTTCGAACTGCTCACGGGAAATCGACCGCACGACGTCGGCGTTTCGACGCCCGGACCTGCTGGCCATCCGGGTGATGCCGCGGCGCCGGCACCGAGTGCGGTTCCGTCGAACGCACCGTGGCGTGTGAGGCTCCGGGGCGACGTCGACGCCATCGTCGGCCGGGCGCTGCAGCATCACCCCGCCGACCGGTATGCCAGCGCTGGGCATCTCGCCGACGACATCGAGCGACACCTTGCACGTCGGCCGGTGCTCGCCCGCGGCGGCGCCCGCGCCTACCGCGCGGCACGTTTCGTCCAGCGCAACCGGCGATGGGCAGTGGCCGGGGCGCTGGTCGCCCTGAATACGGCCGGGCTGCTCGCCAACTCGATCGTGCAGCGGCACCGCGCCTCGCTCGAACGCGCCGACGTCCGTGCCGACGCCCGCGCGGCACGCACCGACGCCGACTCAGCCCTCGCGCTGCTGGCAGGAGCCGTAGCCCGTCGCGACGCGGCAGGACCGATCGCACGACCTGCTGGCGCCACGATCATGCGACACGCGGCGAAGTCACAATCGGCGGCGCCGGTCGCGGCCCTCGCACGCATCACCGGCGACTCGGGATCGATCCGCCCCGCCATGGCGCGTGCAGAAGGCAGGACGCCCGACGCCGTGGCAACGGCGACCGGCGACGCGCAGACGTCAGTATCCGGCGGAACGGACGATGGGAGTCCGGTGGGCCTGCGTCGACGGCGGCGCACCGCGGCCATGCGACAAGGGACGCCAGCCGCCATGATTGCCGCCAGCGACAGCACCACCGTGCGTGCCTTCAGTCGGGCCCGCGACGCGCAGCTGCGCCTCGGTGGAGCGACACCGGATGTCGAGGGCGCCCGCCGCAGCCTCGCCGAGTCACGGCGGGTGCTCGCCCGCACGCTCCCGGCGCGGCACCCCTGGCTCTCGGAGCTGGACGCGTGGGAGGGCATCGCCTTCCTGCTCTCGGCGCACCCCGACTCGGCGCTCGGGCGATTCACCTCGGCCTACCGCCGCAATGCCACCGGGGCGGATCGACGCACCGTCGCGTGGTCGCTTCCGTCGTGCGGCATCGGGGTGGCGATGGTACAGCTGCACGACGCCGCCGCCGCCCCGTGGCTCCTGCCGGCGTGCCCGCGCTACGTGAAGCTGCGCTCCGCACATCCGGCGCTCGTGCGCATGGTGCGTGAGGTCCGGGGCGAGGTAGAGATGCACCTGACGGCGCGCTGATCACGCGCCGGCTGGGCGCCCGGGCGCCGAAGTACGGCCGGGCCGGCAGCGAGGAACAGGACCTCGCCGCCCGCCCTCACGCCGTCAGCGCCCGGACGCGCTACTGCGCCAGCCGCTCGAACCGGATGTTCGACACGCGACTTCCATCCATCCGGAATCCCGACGACCGGCCACGCTGGGGCGCATCGAACGTCAGCGTGATCCCCTCGCCGCCGCTGTAGCGCCACGCCGCCGAGAGCGGTGCCAGCGGGACGGCCGTGGCGCGCGGGCGCTTGAGCTGCAGCGTGCGTCCCGCCGAGGAATCCAGCACCACCTCCCAGACCGCTCCCCCCAGTTCGGGGCTCGCGAAGCGACCGACGATCGCTGCCGCCTCGATCGGGCGGGGCGTCCCGCGTCCTTGCTCGACCGCTCCTCCTCGCCCGCTGTGACGCGCCTCGGCTCGGCGGCGCCGAGTGATTCGCGCAGGACCACATCGGCCATGCGCTGCGACAGCTGCGTCGTGTTGGCCGTGCTGCGGTTGCAGAGCATGGCGAACGAGGTGTGCGCGTCGGGGAACCGGACGAGCGCCGCCCGATAGCCGCCGCTGGAGCCGGTGTGCTCCACCACCTTCGCGCTGCGATACGTCGCCAGTTGGAGGCCGAACGCGTACGAATTGGCGGCGCCACCTGTCAGCGGCTCGGTCGTGTGCATGAGGTCGAGGAACTCCCGACCACCGACTGCGCCACTATAGAAGTTTTCGTCCCACTTCTGCAGGTCGCTGATCGTCGTGACCAGCCCGCCCTGCCCGATGATGTCGTTGTTCCAGACGTTGACGCTCCAGCCGCCATCGCGTGGCGAGTATGCGGTCGCGCGGTCGTGGATGATCTCGTTGTGGTCGTTGAGGAAGACCGTCTCGCGCATGCCGAGCGGCCTGAACATCGCCGAATCGGCGAACTCGCGCAGCGTCTGCCCGGTGATGCGCTGCACGATCACCGCCATCGCGAGGTAGCCGGTGTTGCTATACCGGTACTCCGCTCCGGGCGCAAAGTTGAGTCCGCGCTGCCGCGCGGCCATGGCCAGCATGTCATCGTTGGTATAGCCGTCGTCGAAGCGCAGCCCAGACAGGCCGACCAGTTCCCAGAAGTCGCGCAGCCCGCTGGTATGGTGCACGAGGTGGCGCACGCGCACCGTGGTGGGATAGGCGGTCATCTCGGGGATGTACTTGCGCACGTCGTCGTCGAGCGACAGGCGACCGGCGCGCGCCAGCAGGGCGATGCTCGCCGCGGTGAACTGCTTGGACACCGACCCCACCGTGAAGCGCGTGGTCGGTGTGATGGGGACGTCGTGGGTGAGGTTGGCGAAGCCGTAGCCGCGCGTGAAGACGACCGCGCCGTTGCGGTAGACCCCGACCGCGCATCCCGGTTCACCGGAATGCGACATCGGGACGAAGATCGAGTCGATCGCCGCACGCGACGCCGCTGGGAGCGGGGCGCCGCCCTGCGGCGCGGCGGTGGCGATGGGGACGGCGACGAGGAGCGCCGCGAGGCGCAAACACAGGGTCACGGATGCCTCCGAAGGCTGTCGTGGTTGGCAGTGGCACCTGCCCGCGGCAGGAGTCGCAGCCGCCGGCGGGGAGCACGGTCGCTCCCCGTCTCGGCGGCGCTCCCGCCCGGGCACGTTCTCATCCTGCCGTGTTCGGGTTGTTGGCGCTCTCCACGAGCGGGAGCGGGAAGCACGTGGTCGTGCCATACGGCACGCCCGTCCCGTCGATCCCTGACGGGTGCAGGATCGACGTCGGCGTCCCCTTGAACGGGACTTCCTGCGGGGTCCCCGTCAGGCGCAGGTGATCGTTGAAGCGGAAGGCTCCCTCGACGAACATCTCCCGCCGGCGCTCCTCGATCACCTGGGCGATTACCTGCGCCTGCGTCTCGCTGTTGGTGAGGTCATAGCCGGGAATGCCGGCGGCGACATGCATGTTGTTGATCAACTGCCGCGCCGTAGCCAGGTCGCCCGTGCGCGCTGCGGCCTCGGCGACGAAGAGTCGCGCCTGGACGCCCGACGACAGCACGACTGGGTACCCGCGCGAGCGATGCTTCGCCGACGGGTAGTACCACACCTGCACATTGTCGAAGGTGAGAGTCCCGATGGTCGCGACCTGCACCCGCGGGTCGACAACCCCTTGCCAGGTCACGTTCCGGTACGCGGGAGCCACCGTGGCGTGGCGCCATTGCGGGCAGGCCATGAACTCGCACATGGCGTTATAGCGGCGCGTGTCCGATTCGTCGCGGGTGGCGTTCTTGACGTAGGTGAGCGGGACGAGGCGCGCGTCGGCGAGTGCCCCCGCGTA
Organism: Gemmatimonadota bacterium; assembly: GCA_016704465.1. Lineage (GTDB taxonomy): Bacteria > Gemmatimonadota > Gemmatimonadetes > Gemmatimonadales > Gemmatimonadaceae > SCN-70-22. The sequence continues at coordinate 707,524 of JADJAD010000004.1, forward strand.
GTTCTTGAGGTCGAGGCGCACACGCGCCCTTCCCACCAGCGCCATGTTCAGGATGTCCTGGTTGTTGGCCGTGGTTGCCAGGGTGATCGCCTCGGTAAAGCGGGCTTCGGCGGCTTCCAGGACCTTGGTGGGCGTGATGATCGGGCCGCCATCGAGCACCATCTCGCAGAACCCCTCGCCGAGCGCCACGAGGGCGTAGGCGCCGTACGCCCGCACCGTCGCCTTGAGCGCCGTGCGGTTGGCGACCTGCGCGTCCGTGAAGGCATCCAGCCGCGCAAAGATGTCCTCGGCCTGGAAGCGCGCGGTGTGCAGCGTCGTGTAGATCCCGTACGCTGCGCGGCAGGTGGCCGTCGCCATGTTCGGATCGTCGGCCGTCACGCGACGCGATCCCCAGTTGCGCTGGTTGAGGTTGCCCGACGCCTGCATGAATTCGTCGGACATGAGCGAGGCAGCTGCCGCGTAGTTGTTCCACGCGCATTCGAGGTCGGAAATGACACTCGCGACCATGGTCGGGGCAAGCGCCGGATCGGCCAGCGCCTCCTCGCGAACTCGACCCGGGACACTGACATCCAGGACCGAGTCCAAACTGCAGGCGGCGAGGGGCAGCAACATCGCAAACACGAGCAGGTGATGCATGCTGCGGCTCAGGGTGCGGCTCAGGGTGCGGATCACACGCGGCATATGGGTCTCCTGCTGCGTCCGAAGGGGGGAGATCGCGGAAGAACGCGCTGGCGTCGGGTCGGCCGGGCGCATGTGGATGTGCAGCAGTCGGCGTGTCATGGCGTCACCCGCACGGAGAACGAGAGGCGACGCATTTGCGGCCATCCCTCCTGGTTGTAGGCCGATAGTCCCCCAGGGTCGGCACCTGCGGCATTGGTGTTGCGAATTTCCGGATCGACAAGCTTCACGCCGAAGTCCGAGCGCTGCTCCACCCAGATTGTCCAGAAGTTCTGCGCCGACATCGTGACCGCAGCGTGCGCGACCTTGAGCGAACGCGTGAGCGTCGAGGGGAGCGTGTAGGTCGCACTCACCTGGCGCAGCTTGGCGAAGCCTCCCTTCACGATCCCCGGCTGGCGACGCGTATCGAGGATGTCGTAGCCGAGCAGGATGGGGTCCGTCGCCTCGAGGATCGAGCGCTGGTTGCGGAACGAGAGCAGCGAGGCGCGGATGTCGCCGCTGAGGATGGTGTTGCCGCCGAGGAAGTCGACCAGACCGAACAACTGCACGTTGCGGAACAGGGTGAGCTGCATGGTCCCCGACCCTTCCCACTTCGGCAGCGCGCTTCCCCAGTAGACGGCCGGGGCGGTAAGACAGGGGACCGAAGCACCACCGCCATCCGAGAAGGTCGTCCCGGGAGTCAACGAGCCGCTCTCACACATGAGGTTGACCGGACGCGGCTGGCCGTTCACCGTCGTCATCTCGCCCGAGGTGATGCGGCGATGGAAGATCGCGCCGAGCGGGAAGCCCGGCACGTGGTACTGGCCGAAGCCGGCGTTGAGCACGAGCGACGCCGGACCGCCGAGCGAGACGATCTCGTTGCGATTCTGCGAGAACTTGAGGCCGAGGCGGAGGTCGGCGTTGCGCGAGCGGAAGACGTCGCCATTGAGGTCCAGCTCCCAGCCGTCGTTCTTGATCGAGCCAATGTTTCGATACTGCACACCCGGGAATCCGAGCGACGGGAGTGCCGGCACCGACACGAGGGCGTCGCGCGTGGTCTTGCGATAGTACGTGAGTTCGACGCCGATCCGATTGTCGATGAACGTGGCGTCGAGCCCGGTCTCGAACTCCTCGCCGACCTCTGGCTTGAGGTCCGGATTCCCGAGGTTCTGCGGCGTCAGCGTCGGCGTGCCGCCTTGGCCTGCTTCGGGTGCGTAGGAGCGCAATGCCGCGAAGGCGTCGGGCTGCTGTCCGGCGCGCCCCCATGCGGCACGCACGCGCAGCGAGGAGAGACCCGGCAGGTCGCGGGCGAACGACTCCTCGCCGACCACCCACGAGGCACTGAACTTGGGATAGTACGTCGCGGCGTAGCTCTTCCCGAAGGCGCTGTTGTCGTCGCCGCGCACGGCGGCCGTGAGGAAGAGTCGATCGCGCCAGCCGAGCTGCTCCTGCACATACAGGCCCACGGTCTTGTTCTCGACGAAGGTCTCCTGCGCGGTCTTCGTCGCCCCCGCCGTCACGGTCTCCAGGTCCTTGACCGGAAAGGTCTCGGCACGGGACAGGATGGACTGGTTCTGCTTGCGGTAGTACTGCGCGCCGAAGGCACTCTCCAGCTTTAGTGAGCTGGACGGGCGCCAGGTGATTGTTCCCGAGTAGTCGGCGCTGACGTAGGAGGCCTGGGACCCCTGTACGTCCCGCCGTCCCTGCGGATAGAGCGATCCGATGGTCGAGATCTTCTTCCACAGGCTGGAGAGGCGCTGGTCGGTGAAGTCGCCGCCCACGGTGATGCGCTGGTTGAACCAGCCGGTGGGGATGTGCCGCAGCGTGGTCGTCAGCGTATTGCGCCCGACGTCCTCGTAGCCCTGGATGTCGTCGTGATAGACCTCGGGGAGATAGGCGAGGAAGCCGCGCGTCGGACCGTCGATACCGCCCGGGAGGTTGCGCCCCGGCTCACAACCCGGCGAGGGACACGACCAGGTGATGGCCGTCGTGATCGGCTGCTGCACGCCGGCCGAACGCAGGCGACTGCGCTCGTAGCCGAGGCCGAAGTCGAGGAAGATCTTCTCGCTCGGCGTGAACGTGAGGTTGCTGCGCCCGGAGAGTCGATTCTTCCAGTTGTACTCCACCGGTCCTTCGTCGCGGTCCCAGCCACCGAAGAAGAGGTAGTTGAGCGACTCGGCGCCGCCCGAGATCGTGACGTCGTAGCCTTGCGGCATCCCGGTGCGGAAGGGCGACCCCTTGCAGCTGTCGCCATCCAGCTTGTACGGTGCGGGACACCGACCGTAGACGCTCACCGGGAAGCCGATCTCGCGCTCGCGCTTGAGGATGTTGACGTCGACGATCTCACCGGCTGCGCTCTTGTAGTAGCTGTGTTGGAAGAGGTTCTCCGGGTCGGGGAGCCAGTTGGCGCCTCCCTTGACCTGGTAGTTGACCGTCGGCCGGCCACGGGCCCCCTTCTTGGTGATGATGTTGATCACCCCGTTCGAGGCCTCCGTGCCATAGAGCGTCGCCGCCGAGGGTCCCTTGATGACCTCGATGCTCTCGATCTCCTCGGGATTGATGTCGTTGATGCGCGACGGGGCGTAGCGGCTGTCCACACCGCCCTGCCCGGGAAATCCGCCGGCGTCGGCCGCCGCATTGTTGACGCGCACCCCGTCGATGTAGATGAGCGGTTCGGAAGAGAGCGTCATGCTGCTCGCCCCGCGGATGCGCGTATTCCCTCCCGATCCCACGTCGCCACCCCCTGAGGCCACGCGCACGCCAGGCACGACGTTCAGGAACTGCTGCACGTTCGGTTTTGGGGCGATCTTGGAGATGTCGGCAGCGCTGACGATCCCCATCGCATTGCCGAGCTCGCGCTTTGCCTGGGCGTTCGGCGTCCCGGTCACGACGACCTGGTCGAGCGTCATCGTCGTCTTCTCGAGCTCGACGTCGAGTCGCAGCGAGTCGCGCAGCGTGATCTCGCGGGTGATGCGCGCATAGCCGAGGCGCCGTACCGAGACGGTGTACGTGCCCGGGGGAATGTTGATCACCCGGTACACGCCGGTCGTGGCCGAGATCGAGCCGAGCCGGGTCCCCTCGATCGCGATCGTGGCGCCAGCGATCGGTTCGTTGGTCCGCGCGGTCGTGATTGTCCCGCTGAGGACGCCGACCTGCGCCTGGGCGACCTGGGCCGTGAGCGCGATGAGGAACGGCAGGACGTGTCGCGCCCGGACTCCGGTCCCTCGAGCGCTTCGATGGACACGCTTCAGCATGCGACCTCCGTGTAGTGATGGTGCGAAAACAGGAGTAGCAGCACCACGCCACCGTGCCGGCGCGCGGAACGTCTTGGGGAACATCCACGCGCGCGTGCGAACGTCGGGACGTGCGCGCATAGGTATACACCGTGCGGAATGCGTTGTAAAGTGTGTACAGAACTGAGCGCACCGCGACGGCGACGGCGCCTTCGGGTACGCGGGCGGTTACGTGGGCGGTTACGCCGGCGGGTGCGTTGGTGAGCGGAAGCGGACCCGGCAGGTGCACGCCGTCCGGAGCCCGGACCGGATCAGGGCGGTCCTGATTGGCGCATGGCCAAGGCCGGCTCGACCGATGCCGATGCAGCGACGACTACCACACCGACGGTCAGGGGCGCAGGAGGCGCCGCCGGGAATCGGAGTTCTCTACGCGCCGCCGAGTCCCAGCGCCCACCGCACGATCCGGATGCCGAAGTCCACCGCCGAAATGCCGATCGGAATCGCCGAGATTCCGACCGAGAATGCCAGGCCGTAACGGAAGAGCGTGGCACCGACCGTCCCGGTGCGATGTCCGAAGATCGGACGCAGTACCAACAGCTCGAGCATCCACCCCGACGTGTAGGCCACGTTGGCGATGACTCCGTAGGCCAGCACACCGACGAGCGGTGGGCCGAAGACGTGGTGCGGAAACGGTCCAACAGCGCTCAGGACCGCGATGCTGGTGAGCGAAACGAGACCGGTCGCGCCCACAGCAACGTTGAAAGGCAGGCGTCGGCGCTCCCACCACCGCACGACCTCGGCTGCGCTCTCGTTGCCGGCTGCGTCGCGAAACAGCAGACGCCGCGCCGCCGATGAGGGCTCGGGCGCTGGCGTGGAATCCTGGAAGAGGTCAAGGGCGTTCATGTGAAAGCACTTTATCATACAAAGCTTGGCGGCGCAAGACGTGGTCGTTGGGACGCGATGGCTAATCGACGCCCGTTGACCTCCACCTCGCCCCGCCTCACGTTGACCACGCCCGCTCCTCCCGACCTCACCGGACTCCGATAATGCGTCGTTCCCGATCGCTCGTTCGCTCGCTCGCCCTCTTCCTCTCCCCCGCCCTCGCGCTCGCCCAGGCACCGGCCGTCGACTACCAGCGCGCCGAGCAGATGCTGACGTGGAACGCGCTGCGCCATGTGAGCGGCGACCAGGTGGCACCGACGTTCTACCGCGACAGCACGCGCTTCTGGTACCGCGTGATGACGCCGCGCGGCGCCGAGTTCATCTCCGTGACGCCGACGAGCGGCCAGCGGGCCCCCCTGTTCGACAATGCCCGGCTCGCCGCGGCCCTTTCGCGCGCCGCCGACTCCGCGGTCGCTGCCGGGACGCTCCCCTTTCAGCGCTTCGACTTCGCCGACGACGGGCGAGACGAGAAGCGCATCAGGGTGCGCGTCGGCAAGCGAGACTTCGTCTGCGAGCTGGCGGGCTACGCCTGCACGAAGTCCGATACGCTTCCCGACCGCCGCCGGTACGTGCGATCGCCCGATGACCAGTGGGAGGCCTTCGCCTCGGGCCACAACCTCTGGGCGCGGCGCACCGGAGCGAACGACTCGACCCAGCTCACCACCGACGGCATCGCGCTCCACGCCTACGGCGTCACCTCGCGCTCGCCCACACAGATCAAGCAGAAGCTCCCCGACATTGCACAGGTCACCTGGTCTCCCGACTCGCGCCGCCTGGTCGTGCCGCGTGTCGATGAGCGTGGCGTGCAGCGCTTCCATCTCTACTCGTCGACGAGTGCACGTCCGACAGCGTACGACTATCCCTACGCACTCCCCGGCGACTCCATCGTCCCGATGACCGACCTGTACCTGGTCAACGTCCCTGCCGGGACGAGCCGCCGTCTGGAGTCACCGCCGCAGCCGCAGATGTCGTTCTATGCCTTTGGCGGCAGCCTGGCGCAATGGTCACCCGCGTCGGATCGCGTCTACTTCACCCATGTCAACCGCGGACCGAGGAAGGTCCAACTGATGGTTGCCGACGTCGCCGGCGGGCCACCGCGCGCGATGGCCGCCGACAGCGCTGCCTCATACGTCGTCGGCAGCATCGATATCACCAACGGCGCGATCAACTGGAAGCCACTCCGTAACGGCAACGTGATCTGGTTCTCCGAACGTGACGGCTGGGCGCACCTCTACCACCTCGGTGCCGACGGTGCCGTTCGGCACCAGCTCACCGCGGGCGACTGGGTCGTGACCGCGCTGCTCGGCGTCGACGAGACGGCGGGGCGCGTGTACTTCACCGCGCGTGGTCGCGAAGCGGGGCGCCACCCCGAGTACGACTTCCTGTACTCGGTGGGACTCGATGGCACGGCACTCACCCTGCTGACTCCCGAGGACGCCGACCATGCCGTGACCGCCGTGCCGTCGGGTAAGTACTTCGTCGACACATACAGCCGGGTCGATACACCGCCCGTGAGCGTGCTGCGTGCGGCTGACGGGCGGATCATGAAGGAACTCGAGCGCGCCGATATCTCGGCACTGCGCGCCACCGGGTGGCGTCCCGGCGAGATCTTCCGCGCCAAGGCGCGCGATGGTGTCACCGAGATCAGCGGCGTCATGTACAAGCCCTCGGACTTCGACTCCACGAAGCGCTATCCGGTCATCGACCACATCTATCCGGGGCCGCTCATCACCCCGGTGTCCAAGGAGTTCTTCCCCTCCCGCATCGCCTTCTCGTACTCCACGATGGGGCAGGTGCAGGCACTCGCCGAGCTCGGCTTCATCGTCCTCGAGATCGACGCGTTAGGCAACACCGGGCGCGCCAAGGCAATCTACACGCGGGAATTCGGCAACCTGGGCGACAACGGGATCCCCGACCACGTCGCCGCCATCCAGCAGCTCGGCGTGCAGCACCGGTGGATGGACCTCTCGCGCGTGGGCATCTACGGACACTCCGGCGGCGGCTTCTCGTCGACCGACGCCATGCTGCGCTATCCCGACTTCTTCAAGGTGGCCGTCTCCACCTCGGGCAACCACGACAACCGCACCTACTACAATGGCTGGGGGGAGCGCTTCCAGGGACTCCTGGTGCGCGACACGCTGCGCGGCACCGACAACTACGCCCCGGCAGCCAACAAGACCTTTGCCGCCAACCTCAAGGGCAAGCTCTTCCTGATCCATGGCGACATGGATGACAACGTGCACCCCGCGCACACCCTGGCGCTGGTCGATGCGCTGGTGAAGGCCAACAAGCGCTTCGAGCTGCTCATGCTCCCCGATGCCGATCACGGGTTGACGCAGCATCCCTACGTCATCCGGCGCACGTGGGACTTTTTCGTCGAGAACCTGCTGGGCGGGAAGGCGCCCGACGAGCACGTGATTGCGCCGCCGCCCAGGTGAGGCGTGACCGTCCTGCCGACGGATGGCCCAAACGGGCGCACGTGATCGCGAGCCGCTGCCGGGGTGCTAGAAGACGTTGGTCTCCACCCGTAGCGCCCGCGCGTCGAAGCGATCCACGCGCAGCTCGTCGATGTCGATGCTGTGTGCACGACCGTCGAGGATTTCTTCGGCCATCAGCATGCCCGTCGCTGGCGCGTGCATCACCCCGTGCCCGCTGAAGCCGCTCGCATCGAGGTAGTTGGGGAGCGCGGGATGCCGTCCCAGGACGGGCATGTGGTCGGGGGTCACCTCGTACAGCCCCGACCAGCAGCGACGGTGCGCAAGCTGTGCCTCTCCAAGCATCGGGAAGCGGCGCACGCCATGCTCGAGCACCGAATCGAGCCACCCCCAATCGACGTCCAGCCGTTCGCTGGACGGCTCGTGGGGATTGGTGAGTCCGAAGAACAGCGCACGCCCTTCCTTGCGCACGTAGAAGCCGCTCGCGACGTCGAACGAGAACGGCATTCCGTCGGGGAGACCGTCGAAGTCGTCGGTCACGTAGATGGTGCGGCGAAAGGGGCGCACCGGGATGTCGAGACCGGCCATGGCTCCCAGCGGTCCCGCCCATGCCCCGCACGCATTGACGAAGGTCTCGCAGCCATAGGTCCCGTCCGGCGTCTCGACCCCCACCACGCGGCCGCCCACGCGGTGCACCGCAGAGATCGGTGCCTCGCACCGCACCCGCACGCCTAACGACCGCGCCCGCGCGAGGTAGCCGGTGGCGATGCCGTACGGGTCACAGTAGCCGTCCCACGGGCAGTACGACGCGCCCAGCACGTCGTCGAGGCGCATTCCCGGCACCAACCGCCCCGCCTCGTCGGCGCTCAATAGCTCTGTGGGGACACCGAGCGAACGCTGCAGCTTCGCCTGCTCCTGGTAACGCTTCCACGACGCGGGGTCGGTGTGGACGAACAGGTAGCCGACCTGTCGCAGCGACGCGTAGCCACCGACCTCCTGGGTGAACGCCTGCAGTCGCTCTATGGAGTAGTGCGACAGGCGCACGTTCACCGCCGTGGCGAACTGGTGCCGCACGCCGCCGGCCGAGCGGCCCGTGCTCCCGCTCGCCGGTGCGTCGGCGCGCTCGAGGACGAGGACGTCTCGACAGCCGCGAGCCGCAAGGTGATAGGCGATCGAGGCCCCCACGATTCCGGCGCCCGCGATGATGACCGACGCACCCGGCCGCTCAGTCACGCGGATCGGATGTGTTCAGGCAGTACCTTTCGCGGTCGATGCGTGTCGCCACGAGCGTCACCAGTGTGAGTCGCGTCATGTGCGCGATGTTATGTCGCGCCGAGACGTGGCGCGGTCGGGAGTTCCCCGATTGGCGCCCCGCGGTCCCTCTTCTACCTTGCGTCGTACACCGAGCGATTCGCTCGGGCCTTCGTCTATTCGCCATCGCCGATGCTTCTTGCCGTCGACATCCATCGCGAAGCCACATCGCCCTCCCGGGGCGCCGGAGACGGCGCCGAGGAGGCGATGGTGCGTGCATGGACCGGACGCTCGGCGATTCAGTGCGTGACCAGTACGGCGCTTCCCCGCATCGCGACCGCTGGAGCGCCCAAGACGCGCGTGTCCGACTTGCGCGCTGTCGCCCCCCGTGCCCTGCGCCGATCTGCCATCAGACGTCGCACGCACGGGGGCTCACCTGGCCTCGAGCACAAGGTGGGGACGGCGCACGCGCGCGAGCGCGGCTAGCGCAGCCTCGATTCCGGCACCGCCGGCGGCCTCCAGTCCGCCGTCCGATCGCCCCACCTGTGCTTGGCGCAGGTGGGGCGTCGTGTTTTCGCGGGTGCCCACGAGGGGTACCCGCCAACGGGCCATACCGGAGCACTCACGCATGCACAGCCAGCTGCAACTGATTCGGAACGCCGACCTCGGGTACATCCTGAAGGAGCAGTCCGAGATCGTGGGATGGATTCAGCAAGGAATCGTTGGCCTCGCCGGCTACCCGAGCCGCGTCGACGCCTACTTCGCCGCCGACGCCGCCGCGTCGACCCTGCGGGACTGGTCGCTCGGACGGGAGGTGTCGCTTCCCGTCCCGTTCCCGCGCCCGCTCGCCCCCGACGAGCGCGTGCGCGTCGACGACCGGGTCGTCGGACGTCTCGTCCCTCCGTTCAAGAGCGCGGCATTCGGGGCCGCGGGCTACGGGTTCGAGATCGCCGTCCCGGCAGACACCTGGCTCTCCGTGATGCTGGAACTGGCGCAGCGCCTGCGCGAGAATACGGCGGAATGGCGCCGCCTGCGCCACGAGGTAGCGACGCCGTTGGACGTAGCCTAGCGCCGGTCATGTCACGACGGCGCTCGTCGCGCCCGAGAACGAACGACGACATCATGGACGCATGACCGCCGCGTGCCCGACGCTCGCCTTCATCGTGAACCTGACGCCCGATCCGGGGTGCCGGGAACACGCACTCCGAACGCTCGAGGGCGCGTGGATCGCCTTCCTCGTGACACGTGCCCTCACGTGTCACGTGCGAGGGCGCGACGCGAGCATACGGGTCGTCGTGAGCGAAGCGTCGCAGGCCACCGAGGCCGATCGCGTGGCGACCGACGCCTGGCTGGCTGGCCGCCGCGACGTAGTGCGGTGGACCATCGGCCCCCTGTTCGACCTGCAGGACGACTGACACTGGCGCGCGGGCAGAGACACCCCTCGCGCGCTGGGCACTCTGCCCCTCAGTTCGAGATACCCCCCACCTGCGGCGACGGCACCTCGCCAAGGGGCGGGGCGAATCCAAAGCCGAACAGCGTGGGATTCTCCCCGATCACTGCGGCCGCGACCACGCGGAACACATAGTCGTACGTTTCCTGTGGAATGTCGCGGCGGTGCGTGGCCATCAGCGCCCAGAAATTCCGCTCGGCCGGGGACTCGGGGAGCGAACGGATCAGCGCGCGCAGGCGCGTCTCTCCCATGTTGTACGAAGCCATCACCAGCAGCCCCGACGCCTGCGCATCCGTCGTGTAGATGTCTGCGAGGTAGCGCGCGGCGGCGTTCGTCGCCTTGGTCACGTCGTGCCGCTCGTCTGCTGGATCGTACGCCCGCTCCCCCTGCAGCGCCCCCAGCCGTAACCCATATGCCTCAGCGGTGGGTGGAATGAGCTGCCAGAGCCCCTTGGGGACGCCGAGTCGCGTGGACGGACCGATCGCCCTGGGGTCGAGCTTGCTCTCCTGCAGGGCGATGTAGAAGAACTCGCGGGGGAGGTGGTGCTGCCGCAGGATGGCCGCCACCTGTGGCCCCAGCTGCTGCCGGGTCGCCCGTGCGAGGCTGGCCTCGAGGTCTTCGGCATTCCATCGCTTGATGTACCGGCGGACCTCGTCGACGAAACCACGAGGGATCATCGCCTCCGATTCGCCGAGGCGGTGCACCGTGCGATAGATGAGCTGCACGTCGGCCGGTGTCTGGTCGCTGTAGATGCCGAGCGTCTTGAGCAGGTCGTCGTATTGCGACTCGAGGCGGGCACGACGTTCGTCGAGCGTGCTGTCCGGACCGGCCGCGGCCGCAAGGCGCCGCATGTCGAGGTCGAGCGCCTTCATGGTGTTGAAGACCGCCCCGGCGGTGGTGCGCAATGCCCTCACCCGGCGCATCTGCCAGAGCGCGCTGCCGCCGGCGACGACGGCAACGAGGGCGAGGATTCCGATGGCGAGTCGGTGCCGGCGGATGCGCCGCAGCCAGGTGAACGCGTCGAGGTCGCGGATCTCCTGTGCGGCGGCGCGCATCATCTGCGTATCCGACGACATGTTCTCGGGATCGTGCGCGCCGAAGATCCGGTCGATGAGGTCCTTGCGGACGACTTCCTTCGTTTCGCCCTTCGGCGTCCCTCTCCGCACGGCCTGCTCCGCGGGCTGTGCTTCGGGGAGCGTCAGGTGCAAGTCGGGGCCGCCGAGACCGAGACGTACCGTCGTCTGCGGGCCGACTGGGGCGCGTGTGACCCGCTTCCCATCGATCAGCGTTCCGTTGGTGCTGTCGAGGTCGACGACCTCCCACCCGTTCCCGCTGCGTCGCAGCTCGAGGTGTTCGGCGCTCACCACCGCGTGGTTGACCACCAACCCGTTCGACTCGGCACGACCGACGCGCACCGTCTCGGAGAAGCGAAGGACCTCGGCGCGGTCCGGGGCGACCACGTGGAGCTCGTGCGGCATGGTTGGTCCTCGGACGGGGCCGGCGTGCTCCTGCCGGTCGCGATGCGCCGGGACGACGCGGGGGGGGTGACTGAGGGACGGCGAGGAGCAGGCAAGTTGTGGCGGAGATGCTCGACGACGTGGGGTGGGGAGCATGCCTCCGAATGCGCCGCTAGGCAAGAGCACGAGGCGAACGGCGTCCCTTGTCGTGCTCGTTAGGTTACCGCATCACTCGGCGCGCTCGTGCCGCGCAAGGCGGCCGCCTATACGTCGATGCCGCACCCCACGCGCCTCGAATCGAGCGCGATGAACGTCTCGCGAGGCGGCACGCCAGAGCATACGTTCTTGCGCCCGCAATCTCGGCTCGGACACTAGTGAATCAGGCCTGGTGCACCATGCTCCTGCTCGGCGCGATGTCCAGCGCATCGTGCGTCGAAACTCCGTCGAGTGCGGCGATGGAGCGGCGGCGACTTGTCCCGGACCTTCGAATCGGCGCCGAGGATCGTGGGGCCGCGTACCAGTTTACCGAGATCCGACAGGTAGTCGCGTCGGACTCGCTGGTGTTCGTCCTCTCCGCTGAGGTGTCCGATATCAGGGTCTTTGATCGCCGTGGCCAACTCGTACGGACCATCGGACGGCGCGGCGGGGGACCTGGCGAGTTCGGCGAGGTATCGGCGATCGGGCTCCACGGCGACACGCTATGGACCATCGACAACGGATTGCGTCGGATCTCGTACTTCGCGACAACAGGAGCGCTCCTGTCCGCGTCACGGCTCCCCGCCCTGTCTGCCGATCTCGGGCGCGCCGACCAGCGCTACTTCGCCTACCCGATGGCGGTGCTGCGTGACGGCTCGTTGCTTGGCTTTGGTGGAACGTCTGCCCAGGCGATCGCGACGGGGCAGGTCACCGCTACTCCTCTGCTCCACCTCGCCAACGCTGCCGCACCGTCGGACACGATCGGATGGGTGCCGATCGTCAATGAACAGATGACCCTGCGCTGGCGCGGTGGAATGATTTATCGGATACAGCCGTTCTCCGATGCGCCGCTGACCGCCTCTGCACCCGGAGCCGGCATGTTGTTCATCGCCCAACGATTCGCCCACAACGGGGTGGGGGCTCCGGCCGTGCGCATCATCGCGCTGCGCGTGAATGGCGACACGGCCTGGACGCGGCAACTGCCGTACGTGCCGCGCCGACTGGATGCGCACCTCGTGGACAGCGTTCGTTCGAGTCTCGTGCGTGCGATGTCACAGCGCATTGGCGCCGCCGACGTCGAACGGGCACTCTTCGTCCCCGAGTTTGCCACGCCCATCAGCGCGATCCTGGCAGGTGAGGATGGCACGCTCTGGATCGCATGGGAGGGCACTGGCGATGCCACCCGATTCACGGTGCTCGGCGCGGACGGCGTTCCGGTTGCCGAAGTCACGGCGCCGGCCGAGACGCGGCTTCGCTCTGTCGGCCACGGAATCGCCTGGGGTGAGGCCCTCGACGAGAACGATGTACCGAGCCTCGTGCGCTTTCAGGTCATCGCAGGCCAGTAGGATCGCGCGACGTCGGACCTCGGCCCGCTGGCGAAATTGCGTGAGACACCAGCTTCGCGGTGTGGGTCTGTACGACTCGCGATGTGGCGTTCAATCGCGGCGCCCTTGGTCTTGACGATTCCGAGTCGGCTCTCGCGTTGGTGGAGATCCATCTCTCTCGTGCGCCTGCGGCTGTCCCCGCGGCCGACGTGATGTTTCCTGCGGCGCGACCGCCGCAATTGCTGCACGACCAACGACTAGCACCTGGCAATCGAGCTGTATGTCCCCTAGGGCAACAAACGACTGGGGTTCGCGAGCCGGCCTTCCGCGTCGCTCGACCAACGAGAAAGGGAAAGAAATGATCGATCGTTACCGCACCGCCTCGTAGTTCGCGACGCTCGCCAGCCTGACCTTGATCGCCGCCTGTGAGCGTGCCGAGCAGCAGCCCGCGGCGGAGGTTGTGTCCGCCCCTCTCGAGCATGCTGCCGAAGCGCCAGCTACCGACTCGGCCAGGCAGGCGTCGCCTGACGAGCACTCGGGTGATGAGGAAGGAGATGAGGGAGCGGAGGAGTCACGAACCCAGCTGCAGCTCAACGACCGGTATGACGTCGTGCGTCGCGGCGCCAGACTCGTCCTGGCGTATGACTCGGTCGCCGAAGCCTTCGTCGGAACGGTCGAGAACACAACGACTCGGGTGCTCTCGCGGGTGCGGGTGAAAGTGCACCTCTCGAACGGCCAGGAGCTGGGGCCAACGCCGGCGGGGCGGCTCGCGCCGGGTGAGCGCCGCGAAATCAGGCTCGCCGCAGCGTCGCGCAACTTCGACGGATGGACCGCCCACGCGGAGGTCCGCGAGGGGGAGCATGGTGGCAACGAGGAATCGCGGCCTCGCCCCACTAACCAGGGGACACCCCACAAGTAGCCGACGGCCCCCTGGCCGGCACAGAACGCCGGCGCACCGGCGACTACCTGTGAGATGACCCCACCTCACTGCGCCCAACCATGGTGTTGCAGTCGATTCGCGGGCGCGACGCATGCGTTCAGTGCTTGCGGACTCGCACGCGCCACAACTCCGGGCCATTCTCGAGATAGTCGAAGCTGAACGACGCCTCGCCTCGGGTCGCACGCAGGGTGTAGTACATGCACTTGGGGTCGTGATCGACGGTCAGCTCAAGCACGTCGCTGGTCGCCAGCCCGTCGTAGGCACCCATGATGCGCTCAAAACGGTCCTTCGGCTCGACCGGCCTGATGTCGAGCGAGCGAGTGGTACTCATGCCGCGTCTCCAGACGTTACAGGTTGTTCGAGGGTCACCAGCGTGTTGTCCGAGGCGTGACTGCCGCACCCGAAGCCACGTGGCCGACCAAGCCAGCGGTCCCAGAGTACGTGATAGCTGGGCGAGCTCGGCGCGAGGATCACCGTGCCGGCATAGCCAGCGAGGGCAAGGCGTGCCATCAACTCGCCAATGCCGCGGCCCTCATGCAACGTGCTCTCGGGACCACCACCGGCCACACGTACCTGGCAGAGCGCATCGCCACATGCGTCGAGCAGGGCCGCGGCCTGGGCGCCGAGTTTCGCTTCTGCGGGTGCCGCGTCCCAGGCCACCGCGCAGCCCGCGCGCGAAATATCCTGCGCGTCGCGAACGGCATCAGCTCCGCGCACGACCACTGCCACCGCGACCTCGACCGCCCGGAGGCGCTCCGCCCGCGCCAGCCGTGCAGCGAGCGTACCGGGCACGTCCACGAGGGTTGGGGCCCCCAAGATGCCTGAGAGTGTGCCCACCGCTGCTTCGTCCTCCTTGCCGAGATCGCGGTAAGCGCTGATGGCCACGTGTGACGCCGAGATCGTGTCCACCACCGCCGCGAGCGCACGCGCCTCCGATGTCAGGGCAGCGGTGACACCGTGCCCGTCGCCGGCACACAACTCGAGCACCGTGAGGCCGTGACGCGTTGCGCCCGCGATCAAGTCCTCCAGCGACGCACGCGGCGCCACCACCGACGACAAGCCGGTGCGCATCACGCCGCGCTCTTCCCGATCGCGACACGCCAGACTGCGGGACCCTGCTCGAGATACTCCCAGGTGAACTCTCCGGCGTGCTCGGCCTCGAACTGGTAGCGGAGCGGCATGGGGTCGTGATCGTTCAACAGCACGAACGACTCGCCCTGTGCCAACGCGGCGAAGGTCTGGAAGATGGTGGGGTGCTTCTCGCGAGGCGGAATCACCCGGACATCGAGGGTACGTACATTAGACATGATCGTGTCCTTCCTGGTTTAGTGAAGTGGTGACGGCGGCGTCTGCTGCGCGCCGAATGACGACATGTACGCGATCCGGTGCGATCTCGCGGATCTCGTACGTGAAGCCCCGCTCCGTGAGCCTGGGGAGCAGGAACTGCGGCACCCGCACGTTGACTTGGACGAGCGTGCCGTGTTGTGGCAGCGACTCGAGCGCCGCCAGGGTGTGAGCCAGCGGTTCTGGTGGATCCATGTCACGCACGTCGAGCACCACGACGTCGGCGTAGAACCAGACGCGCCAGTCGTCAGCGGCAAGCTCCTCGGTGTGATGCAGGAATCCCTGCTTGCCCAGCACGCGGTAGAGCGGTGCCGGCTCGAAGATCGCCCGCACCACGAGGGTGCCGCCGTCCGGCAACTCGGCGCGCGCCGCCATGATGCGCTGGAACGGCTCGCGTCCCGCCCGAAGGTCTTCGCGCACATCAGCTTCGACGATGAGCGCCGGGTCTACCACCTGCAGCGCGAGGGGAAACGAATCCACCAGCGGGCTTACCATGCGTCCTCCGTGATCATGCCGGGATGCCAGGACGGATCCCAGACGAGGTTGGTCTCGACGTCGCTGACGCCGGGGACGAGCGAGAGCGCGCGCACGATCCCGTTCGTGATGTGCTCCTGCATCGGGCACCCGCGCGTCGTGAGCGTAAACGTCACCTTGGCGATGTCCTCGTGCATCTCGACGTCGTACACGAGCCCTATGGTGACGATGTCGAGTCCGATTTCCGGATCGATCACCGTGCGGAGCGCATCACGCAGCAGCGCCTCCGACGGCGGCGGCGTTGTACTCAAGGTCTCCTCCGTGCAATGGCTGTCATCTGAACCGCCTCGACCAGGACGCCCAGCGCGAACACGGCCGCGCCGACCCGGACGCCGGCAAGCGAACCTGCGCCAACCGATGCCGCGAGGACCACGGCACCCAGGGTGAGGGATGCTACGGCCACCGTCGCGATGCGAGGCGAGTACAGGTCACCCACGCGCGGCAGCGTCCGCGTGCCGGCCAGCGGACCGAAGTGACGGTTCCACACCAGGAACGGAACGATCTTGTAGTAGTGCGCGGCCACGAACAGCGTGCAGGCCATCAGCGCCACCATCACGTAGGCCACGCGCACGTGGAGCGACGCCACGCCTGACACAGCCAGGGCGCCGAGCGGGATCGCGACCGCCAGCAGTCCGAGCGCCATGGCCGCGAGCCGGAGTCCGGGGTCGAGGGCCGGTCGGTGGCGTCGGCGATAGAACTCCCGCGCCTGCATCAAGTACGCGACCAGGCCGGCGGCCAGGCAGAGCGCCGGCACCTCGCGCCCGATGATCGGCAGGTGGTGAAAGACCACCAGCATTCCGGCGCCCGTGGCGAGCAGCGCCACGGCGTAGCTGGCGAAGTGGGTGCGTCCGCCGTGGCTCAACAGGAACATCGGAAGCAGCCGGTGCGACACCCCAATGATCACGAGCAGGACCCACCCGAACAGTGCGACATGGAGATGCGTGCCAAGTGCCAGCTGACGTACGCCACCCATGAACCCGGTGCGCAGGTTTACGCCGAGCGCGGTCCCAAGGACGAACGTGACCCCGAGGAAGACCAAGGCGGCACAAATGGCCCACCAGGTGAGGTCCCGACGCTCGGCCCGTCGTAGCGTGATGCCGAGATTCACCAGGAAGATCAGAATCGCCACGCCCAGCGTCGTGGCGCCGACCATGAGCAGGATGTTGTGTGCCCGGTACATGCCGGTCACCAGCAGGACGACACCGGACACGTACAAGGCGAAGGTCACGTGGGCTGCCCGCTCAGAGGCGATCGACTCCCCGAGTGCGACCGGCAGGAACTGGTACAGCGCTCCCATGATCGAGGTGGTGAGCCACCCCAACGTGAAGAGATGAGTGATGCCGACCACCACGGGAGCCGGATACGCCCCCGTCGCCAGTGCAGGCGCGACCCGATAGACGCCGAACGCTCCCGCGAGCAGGAACACGAGCGCCGCGATGAAGTGCTCGCCGGGCAGGCGGAGCGGCGGGGCGTTCACGCAGCGCCTTCCGTCCGTACTGCGTCGAGTTGCAGCGCGCGACGAACCTGGTCGGCAATCGAGCGCATCACGATCGCAACCTCCGACTCTGGCACAGCGACCATGGCGGGGGCACCTCGATCGGCGTCGCCCACCATGCCGTCCTCGAAGGGCAGTTGGCCGAGCAGGGGGACGCCGGCGTCGTTCGCCAGCGTCGCGCCGCCACCGCTCCCGAATGGGTGCCACTGGTGACCATGCGGGCCGGTGGCGTAGCTCATGTTCTCCACCACGCCCAGGACGGGCACGCGGAGCGTCGTGAACATCGCGACCGCCTTCGCCGCCTCGAGCGAGGCGAGGCGCTGCGGCGTGGTCACCACGATCGCGCCGTCGACGACCACGGACTGCGCCAGGGAGAGCGGCACGTCGCCGGTTCCCGGCGGCAGGTCGACCACCAGCACGTCGACGTCGGGCCAGACCACGCCACGCGAGAACTGGGTCACGGCCTTGCCGACCATCGGGCCGCGCCACACTGCGGGCGATTTCTCGCCGAGGAAGAACCCGAACGACACGACCGACAGGCCGTAGGCCTCGAGCGGCAGAATCTGCTTGTGGTCGTTCATCCGGGCACGCTTGGCGCCGTCCTCGAGACCCAGCAGGACCGGCACCGATGGCCCGTAGATGTCGGCGTCGAGCACGCCGACGCGCAGGCCCGTCAGCTGCAGGGCAAGCGCCAGGTTCACGGCCACCGTGCTCTTGCCGACGCCCCCCTTGCCTGCGCCCACGGCGATGATCCGACGCGCCCCGGCCAGTCGCGCCTGTCCACTCCACGGATCGCGCTCCGCCGGCTTTCGTTCAGGTGTCAGCAGCTGCACCTCGCTCCGGATTGCGCCCGCACGCTCGAGACGTGCGCGCACGGCCTCCCGGAGCAGGGCCGGCACCTCCTCGCGTTCGGTGGAGACGGTGAGGGACACATGGACGCGGTCGTTGCGCACCGCAACCGATCGGACCATGCCCAATGACACGATGTCGCGCCGAAGGCCGGGGTACGAAACTTCGCGGAGCGCCGCACGGACGTCGGCCTCGGTGATCATGATGCACCCGCCAGCTTGTACGAGCAGCCGGCATCGCCATCGGGGATGTATCCGTCCCGTGTGGGGCGTGTCCCGAGCAGTTCGGTGAGGAGACCGACCTCGGCTCGACAGGGAATGTCGGTGGCGTCGACCAGATCGCGCATGGGACAGTGGCAGAGCCGAAGGTGCGGTGCAGCGGCGGGGCCCTCGAGAACCGGCATGAAGCCCATCTCCTCCATGATGCGCGCGACCTCACGCAGGCGCTTCTTCCCGGTGAGGTGCGCGACTCGAGCCATGGCCACTTCGCGGCGTCCTGCGATGTAGGCGTCGAAGAAGTCGCGGAGCAGCTCCTGCCGACCAGTCTCGACGAGGTAGCGTCCCAGCTCGTGCAGGATCTCCCCCTCGCGACGCGGGAAGAGTGCTTCCGCCTCGGGCGTGAGCACGTACGCGATTTCCGGGCGTCCGGGACCACGCTGCACCGTGCCATCGCGCTGGATCAGCTTGCGCGTCGTCAGCGTGCGCAGGTGCTCGCGGACCGTCTCGACGTTGAGCGCGAGCTCCTCGGCGAGGTCCGGTACGGTGAGTCGACCGCGGTGCTTGAGTGCATCGCACAGCGCGCGGTGGCTCGGCGTCAGCGGATCATGCGACATCGAGAGCTCCATTCGGAGGTGCAGCAGCGACCCTGCCCCGATTCGCGGTCGTTCGACCGATGCCGGGAATGGCATGGAGTCTGCCGGATGGAGTGCACATAGTCAAGGCCTATTCCTTGACAATTCACCATGCCGTGCATGCGGTACGATCGCGGGAGCGGATCGATGCTGTCACACTCTCTTGATCGTTCGCCCTCGTCGAGGCGAACGATCCGCAGCCGTCTGGGCAACCTCGGGCCGCCTCACGAGTCGCGGATCGCGTTCGGCCGACTCGGGGTGCCAGCACGCCGGTCACTCGTCGTGTGAGGGCGCGTCGCGCGGCCCCTCGACGCGCCGCCATCACCTCGATGGAGATCCCGCGCTCGCCGGCGAGGGTCGCAGCAACCACCAGCGCAGCCCCTGCACTACTTCTGACGGGGCGACGCCCAGCGCATCCCGCAGCTGGCGCTCGTACTCGTCGTAGGTGAGCTGTGCCTCGGCCGGCCGGTCAAGCGCCTTGAGGAGCTTCATGAGCGACACGAGCAAGTCCTCGCGAAACGGGGCGGCTCGCAAGGCGCGGCGCCAGAAGATGAGCGAGAGATCGCCGCGGCCCCTTGCTTGGTGTAGCTGGCCGAGCCGCCGGAGTGCGTCGATGTAGCGCTGACGCAGTTCCAGTCGATCTGGTTCGCACCACATGGCGAACGGATCGTCGGCGAACAGTTCGCCGTGATACAACTCGACGGCTTGCTCAAGCGGCGCGCAGACATCGTCGTCGCGGTCACTCGCGCCACGTTGCGCGAGCGCAAGGAGCGTGCGGAAGCGCGCCACATCGATGTCCACGCCAGCTTCACAGTCGAGGTAGTAGAGCTCGCCCCGATTGCGCACGTACGTCCAATCGCGCCCGTTGCGAGGGGGTTCAATGACAGATCGCAGGTCGTGCACCACGCCGTGCAATCGGTTGGCCCCACGCTGCGGATCGACTTCGGGCCAGATGTGCTCCATCAGCACGTCGCGATGCACCGGCGCTCCGGACCTGATCGCCAGCATCTTGAGCAGGACGATTGCCTTGCTTCGCGTAAAGGCCTCGGCGGCGATCGGCTGCCCGCGTCGCAACGCGGCGAACGGACCGAAGCAGCGCAGCTCGAGCTCGGGCAATGCCTCACTCGAGCGGATGGAGACGTCAACCGCAGCCGTCGCCTGCGGAATGACGAACCCCTCCCGCCGAGACCGAAGCCGGATCGCCGCCTGGTTGGCCATGCTCAGGAGCGGCACCAGCCGTTCGGCGGCGTGGCACGTCGCATCGCGCCCATAGTCGAGGACAACCAGTCCGAAGAGTCGCCCGCTCGCCACGAGTGGCAAGCAGCACGGACTCGACGCCCGACGCGGCAATCCTTGCCGACAGGACGCCGGCCAGCTGCGACGTCCGGGATCGGCCGCAAAGCCGTGTGCTGCCATGGCGGAGACGCAGCTGGTCC
This sequence comes from Gemmatimonadota bacterium, assembly GCA_016704465.1. GTDB lineage: Bacteria > Gemmatimonadota > Gemmatimonadetes > Gemmatimonadales > Gemmatimonadaceae > SCN-70-22. Next base: position 727,917 of record JADJAD010000004.1, read on the forward strand.
ACTCACCGCTCTCCGCGTGTGCGCACACGAGCGATGCCGCGCCCGTCGACACGACGTGATCGGGACGACCGGTGCCGTGATCGATCAGCGCCAGCGTGCCATGCTGTGCGCCGGCGACCTGCCGCATGGACTCGAGCAGCACCCGGAGTGGTCGGTCGGACTCACCCAGGTCTCCGCTGACCGCATCGACCGACTGCCGGAGCGTCGCGAGCCCTGCCCGAATCGCGACGCCGACGGGTACGGCTGCGCGTTGCAGGAGTTCGAGCACGTGCTCGACGGGAAAGTCGTCCCGCCGCGACAGCATGTGCATCGAGCCGAGCACGCCACGGACATCCGGTAGCGGAACAGCGACCAGGGAGCGAATGCCTGCGTCCACCACGTCGCGTCGGAGAAAACGCGCGTCGCCGGCAAGCCCTCCCTTGATGCACAGCGGCTCCCCTGTCGCGGCCACGATGCCCGGATATCCGAGCGCGACCTCGAAGCGCGTGCGGTCGGCGAGCGCGGCTCCGTCCGGGCCAGTCCAAACGGAGAGCAGCGCGTCCCGCCCCTCGGGCTCGCACAGAAACACCTCGCCGTCGTCGGCGCCGGTTGCCTGCACGAGTACGTCCAGTGCGTGCTTCAGGCCGGCCAGCAGGTCGTCGGCCGCCACCGCAGCGGCGACATCGCCCACCACGGCGGCAACGTCGAAGCCGCCGGCCGCACTCCCCGACGAGAGGGCGCGACGCAGTACCCGAACGATCTCGTCGTTGTCAAACGGCTTGGTGACGTAGTCGGATGCGCCATTTTTCAGGGCATCTACCGCGCTGTCGACGGTACCGTATCCCGTCAGCAGCACCACCTTCGTCAAGGGCCAGCGCGAGCGAATGCACTGCAGCAGCTCCAGGCCACCCATCGCCGGCATGCGAATGTCACTCAAGACGATGTCGAACTCGGTCCCCTCGAGCGCGGAGAGCGCGCTCTCTGCCGAGTACGCGACCTGCGCGGCGAGTTCGGTGCTGGCGAGCAGCATGGCGATGCCGTCGGCCAGGTCCCGGTTGTCGTCGACGACAAGCACGCGGGGGCTGCTCACGCGCGCGGACTCACGTGGGTCAGCGCTACCCGAGGCAGTACGATGCGAACGATGGTCTCTTCCCCAACGACGCTCTGCACCTCGATGCGGCCCTGATGGCTCTTCACGACATTCTCCGCGATGGACAGACCGAGCCCGGTACCGGTCGCCTTGGTGGTGAAGAACGGCTGGAAGACCTGCTCGAGTTGGTCGGCGGTCATGCCCACGCCGGTATCGCGCACCTCGATGACGCACCCTGCCACGTCCCGATCCTGCGCCTCGTACGCTCCCACGAATACCTCAGTGCCGTTGGAGGTCGCCTCGATCGCGTTCACTGCCAAGTTGAGGACGGCTTGCAGCAGCATACCGGCGTCCGCTTCGGTCCAGATCGGTACGTCGCGCGCGTGCGTTCCGCTCGATACCCGGACGCCGGCTTCGGCGGCGAGGAGCTGCACTGAATCAATGACCTCTCGACACAGTCGCCGCAAGTCGACTCGGCGGCGCTCTGGCCTTCGCGGACGCGCCAGGGAGAGCAACTCGCTGATAATCCTGCGACAGCTCTCGGCGTTTCGATGAATCGTGCGGAGGTGCTGATACGCGGGGTGGTCCGGCGCCACGGTGGTCAGCGCATGCTGGCTGTAGAGCGTCACCACCCCGAGGGGGTTGTTGATTTCGTGGGCGACCGTGGCGGCCAGCTTGCCGGTGACATACATCTGCTCGTCGTGCATGAGGCGCCGTTCCAGGGCGCGGCGTTCGGTGATGTCCCGCGCGACGATCACCACCCCCAAGGGCTCCGCAGATGGGCCGCGAACCGGCGAGCGGCTTGCTTCAAACGCGCGGCCACCGGTCTCGAACGTGACCGGGGCATCGCTTGGTGATGCACTCGCCATGCGGTCCCAGGCAGCGGCGCCTTCCGTCCCTCCCTTCCGAAACTCGCTGCGCCACAACTCACGAGATCGCTGGTTGCTGAAGAGTACCTCGCCCCCCGCACCCAGGAATGTGACGGCATCTGCCATGCAGTCGACGATGGCTTGCAGTCTGGACTGCTCGGCCAGGACTGCAGATCGCGAGCGAGCGAGCTCCTCCTTTTCGGACTCGAGCTCAGCCACCGTCGCGACCAGCCGCCCCTGACCACGACGAAGCCTGGCGGCGAGCATTCGCGTGAAGACCGAACTGCCCACGAGAGCGAGCGCCAGGCCAAGCAGCGCGGCCCATGCGCGCAGGTCCAGGGGCCCACCCGAGCAGTCCCGCCCCGTTCCGCTGCCTATGCAGTGGTATGCCAGGACGCCACTCGCCTCGCCAACCACGACCGCCGCCACCAGGGTGAGGACGAACCCGGTGACCGCCGCACCAGCCCTCTCGGAGAGCACGATATTCGCCGTGACGACGTGCAGCACGAAGAGCGGAAGGAACGGGTTCTCAATCCCGCCGGCAAAGTGAACGAGCGTTGCCAGCGCTGCACAATCGACCACGATCTGCGATGCAGCACCATTGAACCACGACCAGCCGCGGCGCGGGCCCACCGCGGCGGCCGCAGCATTGTACGCGGCCAGCGCGAGCAGCGTAGCGACAAGCCCGCGGGTCGACGCGGGCGGAAGCATGCCGAACACCGGCCCGGAGAGTCCGAGCACGAGCGCGATCCCGAGCACCGCGATCCAGCGCAGCCGCACGAGCCAGCCGAAGAAGGCGACGCTCGACTCCTGTTCTGCGTCCATCGAGGCGACGGCGGTCACCGACAGCGCCGACACCGTCAGCCCCCGATCCGCGACATCCGAATCTGGGTCACCTCTCCGTCGCGCCACGCATGCCCCCTGGGCTTGAGTGCCGCCGCCCGCAGGAAGCCGGCCTCGATCCCCGCCTCGTCGCCCGCGCGGATGCGATCGCCCAGCGGGACGCTGGTGTCAAACGCGAGACACGGCCGCAAGTCGCCCGTTGCGGTCAGGCGAAAGCGGCTGCAGGTATCGCAGTAGCCGTCGGACATCGGCGTGATGAAGCCCACGACACCCGGGGCGCCGGGCACCCGCCAGTAGCGCGCCGGACCGTTGCCCGGCACGCCGTCGAGCGGCACCAGGCCGTATTCGCGGGTGAGTCGGTGTCGCACCTGCGTCAGGTCGACGTAGCGCTGCGCCAATTCTGTCGACGCGCCTTCTCCCACCGGCATCAGCTCGAGCAGACGGACCACCAGGTCATGCTGGCGGGTGAGCTCGAGCCACGCATCCACTTCATCGTCGTTGATTCCCCGCAGCACCAGCACATTGATCTTGAGTGGACGAAGTCCCGCCTCGGCCGCCAGGTGCACACCACGCCACACGTCGTCGACGGAGCCGAGGCAGGTGATCGCACGAAAGCGATCCGCATGGAGCGAGTCGACGCTCACGGTCAGGCGATCGAGGCCCGCATCGGCCAACGCGTGCACGTGGCGCTCGAGCAGCACACCGTTCGTGGTCATCGCCACTTCGCGCACCGCCGTCTCGCGCTTGAGGCGCGCCACGAGCTCCGGGATCCCTCGTCGCACCAGCGGCTCGCCACCCGTGAGCCGCACATTGTCGATGCCGAGCCGACAGGCAACGCGAACGACGCGCACGATGTCATCGAACGACAGCGTCTCACTCGCGCGCGTGAAGTCGCCGGAGCCGTGCGGGAGGCAGTAGATGCAGCGCAGGTTGCAGCGATCGGTGACCGATACGCGCAGGCTCTTCACGAGTCTGCCACATGCATCGACACACGTGCGCGCGCGAGCGGGGAGAGGTGCCACCTGCGTGTTCATGTTACCGTCCTCCTCCCGGTAAGCGTGCGCATGAGGCTGCGTATCAGCCCGATGCTCGTCGCGAGCCACGCGGCAAGTGCCACGTAGACGAAGTAGTGAGGAATGACCTCGAGAAAGTCGAGCTCCATCGTGCGGGCGATGCTCAGTGTGCACGCCGTGTACATCCCGAGCGGAAAGACGGCGCCCCAGTAGAGGGGATCGTACGTCATCGGCAGCCGCTTGTAGACGTGCCGCCAGATCGCCAGGATGACGAGCATCGGCAGCCACCAGGTGCCGGTGGCCCAGTAAAAGATCGTGAATCCCTTGATGAACGGGAGGATCGAGAGCAGGAACGGCGCGTGCGGCGTGTTCGTGATCAGCGCCGTGCCTGCCAGCGCGGAGATCGCCATGGCCCCCATGTTGATCCAGTACGGCGGCGTCAGGTCGCCGGGCAGGAGCTTGAAGAATGTGTAGCGATAGAAGATGAGCGAAATCATCCAGATGTAGAGCATGCCCCCCCACAGCCACATCGACAGCGCGAAGAAGTTTGTGGCAAGCTTGTAGGGCCCGAAATAGGTGGAAAGCTCGGCGCTGAGGAGCGCCACCGACTGCGTCGAGACGACGGCCAGCAACCAGGCACCGTTGATGCCCTCGGCGAGCGGCGGCTTGTCTTCCTTGATGGTAAGTGCGGTGAAGATGGTGAACGTGAGGCCGATCCACAGCACCAGTCCGAGCAGCCAGAGCGCAGCGGCCACTCGGTGGTTCCCGTACATGAGGATGAGCTGCGCGCCGAGCACACAGGTGGCGGCAACGACCGTGTAGTAGCCGCACCCCCTGGTGTGATCCAGCAAGTCCTCCCAGACGCGTCGCGGATACCGCGCGAGGCGCGCGAGGTTCAGCGCCCACAGCAGGACATAGGCGAACACGTTGATGGTGCACAGCGCCACGCCCAGGCGCGTCATGCCCAGGGAGTAGGTCGCGATCGACACGATCCCCGTGGCCATCACGAGCGCGAACGAGGCCGGCGGACAATCCCGAACGTCCTCCCGCACGCAGTCGTTGAGCGCGCGGATCGTCGGCATCATGCGGGTCGAGGCGACTCGAAATCGCGCATGAGTGCGGGCACCCGTGCGTGCATCATCCGACGGACCACGACATGCATCCAGGCCAGGCACGCGAGCGCAAACACGGCCAGCAGAATCCAGCAACTGGTCCAGATGCCCGTGACCGTCAGCAGGTAGCCGAACACGATCGGGTGGATGAAGCCGCCCAGGCCGCCGAGCACGCCGACAACCCCGCCGACGACGCCTACACGCCCCGGGAAATAGGCCGGGATATGCTTGAAGACAGCGCCGCTTCCGAGTCCCAGCAGCACGCCCACCATGAGCACCAGTGTGGTGAAGATCCACCGATTCGCCTGGAAGTAGACGCGCGTGACGCCCTTGGCCAGGAGCTGTCCCTTGGCAACACGCTCTCCGACCGAGACGACCGGCGTCTGGTTAAATGACGCCTTCGGCATCAGGTGGAATCCCTCGTCATCCACGTGAATCCCCACACGAAACTCGGTCTGGCCCACGCCGGGCGGCTGCACCGCGTAGCGATCCTTGCCGACGACCACCTCACGGTCGGACACCGCCTCCACCAGACCGGGCGCATCGGCCATCACGCCCTGCACCGGCGCCTGGATTTCCATGCGCGGCGGAATCAGGAGGAGCAGGAACACGCACGACAGGCCGAAAGTCCAGTATAGGACCGTACGGGCCCCGACGCGGTCGGCGGCCCAACCACCGGCGGCACGCACGAGGCCTGCGGGCAGGCTGAATACCGCGGCCAGGAGGCCGGCGGACGTGAGCGACATGGCATAGACGTTCACGTAGTACGGCACAAGCCACTGGGACAGGGCGACAAAACCGCCGAACAGGAAGGCGTAGTAGAAGCCAAATCGCCACACGCGAACAGACTGCAACGGTTCGAGCTGCTCTCGCACCGTCAGCGTCGCAGTCTCCGGCTTTCGGTTGGTCGCGAACAGCAGGAAGACAATACCCATGACCACCAGGGCCGCTGCATACAGCTTGGGGAGCGTACGCCATCCGTCGAGGTGTGTACCCTGGTCGGTGAGCGTGAGCAGCAGAGTCGGCGCGAGCAGGGTCGTCAGGGCGGCGCCGGCGGTGCCTGCCCCGAAGATTCCGAGCGCCGTGCCCTGATGCTTCCTCGGATACCAGAGCGACGTGGAGGCCACACCGATCGCGAAGCTGGCACCGGTCAGGCCGAAGCCGAAGCTGCAGAGCGCGAAGGCGACAAACCCGTCGACGTAGGAGAGCAGGAACATGGGCATGGCGCAGAGCAACAGGAGCGCGACGAAGACGGGCTTGCCTCCGTACCTGTCGGCGAGCATCCCTGCGGGAAACCGGAAGATGGCTCCCGTCAGGACCGGGGTCCCCAGGAGCCACCCGATTTCGACCTGCCCCCACGGAAAGATGCCGCGGCTCGTCAGGAAGGTCACCAACACGCCATTGAGCATCCACGCGGCGAAGCAGACGGTGAACGCGAGCGTATTGAGAAGCAACGTCTTGTGCGACGTTGCGGTGACCGTGACTTCCATGTTTCGTCCTTTCGGGCGTCTACGCCGATCGCACGCCTGCCTGCCGCATGGCATCGAGCTCGGCCACCGCGATCAACCGGTTGGCGGCAGCAAACACGATGTTGTCTTCCCTGAACATGTGGAGACGCAGCAGCTCGACGAGGTTCGTCGCCTCCCGGAACGCCACGTTGATCACCAGGCGCGCGGACCGTTCATCGGGCAGGCACGTACCGAGGCGGAGCAGGTTCAGGACGACCGCCGCCAGCTGGACCGCCTTGAGATGTTCGTCCAGCATCACGTTCACCGACGTCGTGATCGTCTCGCCCCTGCTGTGCTCCCCATCGGCGATCAACCGCTCGTGCAGCAGTGGAAAGAGCCGCGCCTCCTCCTCACGGCCGTGACGCACGAACTCCTGGTCGAACACCTGCAGGAAGTGCATCAGCGCGTGATCCGCCTGGGAGGAAAAGCCGTCGGCGGCCACCGACTGAATCACCGCCTCGACCGTATCCAGCGCGCTCGCCAAGCGCGCGTGATCCGCCGTCAGCTCCTGCAGGAACGGATGCATGTCCGACGGTGCAAGCCCGTCCAACCCTGGCGGGGCAAAGGCATCGGGTGGATCCATCGGTGAGATCCCCTGCTGCCCGTTTCCTCGCTCCGGCTGCCTGAGGACCGGGTCAATGATGTTGAGTTCGCGCACGTTGCATCTCCGGTGACCTCAGTTGTTCCTGGGACGAGTCTTCGTCCATGGCGTTCTGGGGTCGCGAATCGCCTTGCGATCCCAGTTCCACATCACCACCTGATACGGTCTCGCGATGTAGTGGAGCGGCGCGACCATCACGTGCACGAGTCGGGTGAAGGGAAAGATCCCGACCAGCAGCCACGCTCCGATGACGTGGAACTTGATCGGGAGCGGCATGGCGCTGACCGCCACGATGTTCGGGTCGCCGGCAAAGAGCGACATGAGATACGGCGAGAGATCGGACGCGAACCACGACGAGCCCCAGCGATAGCCCAGCGCGATCCACAGGCCGAGCACCACCTGGACAAGGAGCAGCAGCTCGAGGATCAGGTCCATGCGATTCGTGACCATCCGCACGCGCACGTTGGTGAGCCGCCGGTAAAGCAGCGCGCTCAGTCCCACCAGGATGCTCAGGCCGAAGCTGAACGCGGTGACTTGCAGAATGAAGAGGCGCAGCGGATCACCGTTCCATGCCAGGATCGTCCGCGGAATGAGGAAGGCCGTGAGGTGTCCGAAGAACACCACCAGGATGCCCCAATGAAACGGCACGGTGCCCCAGAAGAGCGACTTGCCCTCCAGGAACTGCGACGAGAGCGACGACACCTTGAAGCCTCGGGACCGATAGCGCTGAATCGTGCCCACCAGGAACAGGAGCATCGCGGCGTATGGCAGCCCCACGAAGAGGAGGCTATTCGGCATGTTCATCGCAGACCTCTCACTTGACCGCGCATGAGGTATTGCATTCCATCCCCATCTCCGCGCTGACGGACACGGCAAACGTGGATTCCTGCTCGACCGGCAGGGGTGTCTTCAGGGCGAAGTCCCGCTTCAGCACGGCGTAGAGTGCCTCGAGGGCATGCAGGTATGCCGTGCGTCGGTCCCCCTCCGCCACCTCGATGATCGTCTTGTGGTGCTTGCGGTAGATCTCTTCCTTCTTCGCCAGCCGTCCGGGCTCGAACTCGCGAATCATCTCGCGCAGCGCCGGGGCGAGCAGCACGTGCACCAACTCCGTGCGCAGCGCGGCATCGGCCAGCCGCGGCAGGAGTCGCAGCACGTTGGTGAGGTGGTCCCCGAGCTCCGTGCCGCAGACGATGTCGGCCTTCGCGTGCTCCCGGCTCAGGTTGGCAAGCAAGGCTCCGCGCTTGTAGTCCTCGCCGAACAGCGTGTACCCGATGTCGAGCGAGGTGATGGGCTGCACATCGAAGGTGCGCGTGTGCAGTTCCTGCAGTGCGAGCAGGTCGTCCATCGGCACGAGGGATTGAAACTCGCGCAGCGCACTCGCGGCACCTGCGTACGAGGCATCGCAGTGCGCGATGGCACGGGTCAGGTTGACCTCGAATTGCGCGTCCGGGTGGACGAAGAGGGTCGCGAGCACGTCGTAGTCGGCGAGTGTCATCTCACATCCCTCGCTCGGCCTTCTCGCGGAACCCGAAGCCGGAGTTCCCCTTCACGTCGCCGGTGAACTCCAGCATTTCCATCGCCTGCTCGCGATGGGCCGCCGGGATCACGAATCGATCGTTGAACTTGGCCAGCGCCGTCAGGTAGAAGATCCCCTCGGCGGCCTCCTGGGTGAGTCCGGTATCGCGCAGGGCCTGCGCCATCTTCGACTCGGGGATGTCACCCACGGTCTTCCAGCGCCGGTAGATGCGGACCGCCATCAGCTTCTTGAGCCGGTCGGAGACCGGCGCGGTATTCCCGGCACTGAACAGGCTCGCGAGGTACTTCAGCGGAAAGCGTGTCTGTTCCACCGTTCCCCATAGCTCGTCGGTGCTGGTGTCATAGAGCCAGTTGTCCGTCCAGGTCTTGGCCATCTCGTTGAGCTTCCCCTTCTGTGCGCCGTCGGTCGGCATCACCGAGGCCATCACCGGCAACAGCGGAGGGACGTACCACAGCATCGGGAGCGTCCTGAACTCGGGATGCAGCGGCAGGGCCATGCCCCATTCCTTGATGAACTTGTACGCGGGTGAGTTCTGGGCCGCCTTGATCGTCGAGTCCGGGATGCCGTTGGCCTTGGCCGAGGCGATCACGGCGTCATCGAACGGATTCATCAGGATGTCGAGCTGGCGATCGATGAGGTCCTTCTCGTCGGCCGACGCCACGGCCTCGATGCGATCCGCGTCGTAGAGCAGCACGCCGATGTATCGAATGCGGCCCACGCATGAATGCATGCACGCGGGCGCGTAGCCCGCCTCCATGCGCGGGTAGCACAGGATGCACTTCTCCGACTTTCCGGTGTGCCAGTTGTAGTAGGTCTTCTTGTACGGACACGCGGTCACGCACATGCGCCAGGCGCGACACACCTTCTGGTTGATCAGGACAATGCCGTCTTCGCCCCGCTTGTAGATCGCGCCGGATGGACAGGAAGCCACGCACGCCGGATTCAGGCAGTGGTTGCAGATGCGCGGCAGGTAGAAGAACGCCATGCGTTCGAGCTGGAACATGGCTTCCTGCTCGGCCGGTGTGAGCTCCGCCAGGTTCGGATCATTGCGCGCGTAGTCGGCCGAGCCGCCGAGATCGTCGTCCCAGTTCGGCCCCATCTTCACGTCAATCGGTTCGCCCGTGATCATGGAGATGGGGCGCGCCGTTGGTTGATCGTCGCCGGGGGGCGCCTCGATCAGGTTCAGGTAGTTGTAGGTGAACGGCTCGTAGTAGTCCTCCACCGTCGGGAAATTCGGATTGTGGAAGATGTTGAACAGGCCCTTCGACTTGCCGGCCCCCTTCAACCGGATTCGCCCCTTGGCGTCCCGGACCCAGCCGCCCTTGTAGATCTCCTGGTCCTCCCACTTGCCCGGGTAGCCGGTGCCCGGCTTGGTCTCGACGTTGTTCCACCACTGGTACTCGGCGCCCTTTCGGTCGGTCCAGATGTTCTTGCAGGCGACCGAGCACGTGTGGCAGCCGATGCACTTGTCGAGGTGAAAGACCATCGAGACTTGCGCTCTGATATCCATGCTCCCCGTCCTAGAAGACTACCGAGGTCATCTTCTTCACGATGACGTGGGTATCCCGTTGCGGCGCAATGGGACCCCAATAGTTGAAGTGATAGCTGAACTGGCCGTACCCGCCGCTCAGGTAGTTGGGCTTGAGATGAATGCGCGTGAAGCTGTTGTGCCCGCCGGCGCGCTTGTTGCCCCGCACCTGTGACTTCGGAATCCCGACTGTGCGCTCCGGCACGTGGTACACGATGCACACACCCTTTGGAATGCGTGAACTCACGCATGCGCGCGTGCAGTACACGCCGTGGTCGTTGTAGACCTCGACCCAGTCGTTGTCGGCGATGCCCAGCGCTGCGGCATCGGCCTCGCTCAACCAGCACGGCTCGCAGCCCCGCGACAGGGTGAGCATGCGATGGTTCTCCATGTACGTGGAGTGGATGTGCCACTTCCCGTGGGGCGTGAGGCAGTTCAGTGCCAGGGCCTCGCCATCCTTGAGCGTTTCCTTCAGGTCGCCATAGGCCGCCGGTTTCGGTGACGGCTTGTAGGTCGGCAGGTTCTCGCCGTACGCGAGATACAGCTCGTGGTCGAGATAGAAGTGCTGCCGGCCCGTGAGCGTGCGCCACGGGACGAAGCGGTCCACGTTGTAGGTGTAGGCGGCGTAGGCGCGCCCGTCATTCATCAACCCTGACCAGAGCGGCGACGTGTTGTAGCGCCGCGGCTGCGCCTGGAGCTCCTCGTAGGTGATGCGCACGTCCTCGCTGCCTGCGCCAAGGTCCGCGAGCGTCAGGCCGGTCTTCTTCTCCATGTTGCGATAGGCGCGCATGTTGAGCACGCCGTTCGTAAGCGTCGACAGGTGCAGCAGCACGTTGGCCGCCTGGGAATCCTCGCGCAGCGACGGATAGACCTTTCCGTCCACGGTCTCGGTCGGGAAGTGATTCGACGCGATCAGCTGGTCGTATTCCTGCTCGCACGTGTAGTGGTTCCCGTGCCCACCGAGTCCGTTCTTGCGCACGCCCTCGCCGAGCGTGATGAACTTGTCATACAACTTGGTATAGTCGCGCTCAACCACCGCCAGCTTGTGCATGGTCTTGCCAGGAATCGCCTCGCACTCGCCGCGGTACCAGTCCTTGATGACGGGTTGCGTGATCTCGTCGGCCGTGTCGTGTGACAGCGGGGTGGCGACCACGTCCTTGTGCACGCCGGTCAGGTGCTTCCTGGCACAGTCGCTGGTCGCCTTGGCGAGCAGCTTGAAGATGTCCCAATCCGACTTCGACTCCCACACCGGCGCCACCGCCTGCGAGAGCGGGTGGATGAACGAGTGCAGGTCGGTGCTGTTGAGGTCTGCCTTCTCGTACCAGGAGGCGGCCGGGAGCACGATGTCGGAGTAGAGCGCCGACGAGTCCATCCGGAAGTTGAGGTCCACCACCAGGTCCATCTTTCCGGTCGGCGCCACGTCGTGCCACTGCACTTCCTTGGTGTGCTCGTCCGAGTCCTTGCCGATGGCGTTGGAGTGCGTCCCGAGGTAGTGCTTCAGGGCATACTCGTGCCCCTTCATGCTGCCCATGATTGCGTTGCCGCGCCAGATATACCAGACGCGCGGGAAGTTCTCCTCCGAATCGGGATCGCTGACCGAGTACTTCAGTTCCTTGCCCTTGAGCTTGGCGAGCGCGTACGCGGTGATGTCGGCGTCAGTCTTCGCTCCCGCCGCCTGCGCGTCCCGCGCCAGGTCGAGCGGATTCTGGTCAAACTGCGGGTAGTAGGGCATCCAGCCCATGCGCACGGACTGATAGATCGTATCCGCCGTGTGCTGCGCCGTCAGGTCGTTCTTCGGCACCGCGTTGTAGCGGGAAAACTGGCCATCGTAGCGATACTGGCACGTGTTCATGTAGTGCCAGAGGGGCGCCTGCTGCAGGCGGCTCGGCCCCTGCCAGTCCTTGGCGAAGGCAATCGCCGCCCAGGAATCGACGGGTGCGAGCTTCTCCTGACCCACATAGTGGTTGAGGCCCCCGCCATTCTTGCCGACGCACCCCGAGAGCATCAGGGCCATGGCACCGGCACGGTACATCAGGTTGGCGTGGTACCAGTGGTTGATTCCCGCACCGATGATGATCATGCACTTGCCTTCGGTGGCCTCGGCAGTGCCCGCCCACTCCCGCGCAAACTGGAGCACGGTCTTGCTGTCGATCCCCGTCAGGATTTCCTGCCACGCCGGCGTATACGCCGCATCCTTGTCGGTGTAGTCCTTGGGATAGTCGCCGGCGAGCCCGCGCCCGACGCCGTACTGCGCCATGATCAAGTCGTAGACCGTGGTGACCGGGATCCGGCCCTCAGTCGTCTCGAGGTACCGCACCGGCACGTTGCGCAGCGCCGTCCGGTCCAGCCCGAACTCGGTGAACTCGGTCACGAGCGTATCGTCGCGATTGCCGAGCAGGGTCAGCATCGGATCGTACGGCGTATCGTCGATCGCGTGCTCATGCTTCATGTTCCAGGCGCCGGGCGTCTTGTCCCAGCGGTGCCCGACGCTTCCCTTCGGCACGACCAGCTCGTTGCTCGCCTGGTCGAAGTTGAGGAACTTCCAGTCGCCGTTCTCGATGTCCTTCCATTGCGCGATCTCGTTGGCGCGCACCAGGCGACCCGGCTTGAAGTGGTCGCCGGCTTTCTCGAGTTTCACGAGGTACGGACTGTCGGTGTACTTCTTGACGTAGTCGATGAAGTACGGCGTCGCCTTCTCGTGGTGGAACTCCTTCAGGATCACATGCGAGACCGCCATCCAGAAGGCGCCATCGCTACCGGCGTGCAGCGGCACCCACTGGTCCGCGTACTTGCTGACCTGGCTAAAGTCGGGAGAGAAGACCACGGCCTTGGTGCCGTTGTGGCGCGCCTCGGCAAAGAAGTGACAGTCGGGGGTGCGCGTCATGTTCAGGCACGCACCCATGTCGGCGATCATCTTCGAGTTGTACCAGTCGGCGCTCTCGCACACGTCGGTCTGCTCGCCCCAGATCTCCGGGAACGCGGTCGGCAGGTCGCAGTACCAGTCGTAGAAGCTCAGGTTGACGCCGCCGAAGAGCTGGAGGAAGCGCGCGCCGGCCGCGTAGCTCAGCATCGACATCGCCGGGATCGGCGAGAAGCCGAACACGCGATCGGGTCCGTGCTTCTTGGCGGTGTAGATGTTGGCCGCCGCCATCAGCTCGAGGACCACCTCCCAGCTCGCGCGACGAAAGCCGCCCTTGCCGCGGGCCTTCTGGTACGTCGCGCGCTTCTGCGGATCCTTCTGCAGGTTTTCCCACGCCCGCACCGCGTCGCCACCGACGGCGGCTTTCTCGGCTTCGAAGGCGTCGATCAGCGCCCCGCGGATCAGCGGGTACTTGATGCGCAGTGGGCTATACAAGTACCAGGAGAAGGAGATGCCGCGTTGACAGCCGCGTGGCTCGTAGGGGGGCAGCGAATCCTCGAGCAATGGATAGTCGAGTTGCTGCGTCTCCCAGACGACGATGCCGTCCTTGACGTGGATCTGCCACGAGCAGCCACCCGTACAGTTGACCCCATGCGTGCTGCGCACGATGCGATCGTGTTGGAAGCGGTTGCGGTAGAACTCCTCCCACTGCCGCGTCTCGGGCGAAATGATGTCCTGAATCCAGCTCATGCTTCCACCTCGCTCACGGAGCGAAAGGGTCCGAAGACTGACGTCTCGCTCACGGTCATCGGCTGCGCACCTGACGATCGAATACCGTGCGATTTACGGGATACTTCTTGCGGCGACGCCAGGTGATCGCGTACAAGCCCAGCAACACGCCAAGCCCACCAAGCCCGCCCAGCAGCAGCTTGATGCCATCTTCGCGCGGCTGGCTGTACGTCGGCGGATGTTCGTTGGCGGCCTGCAGGTAGCCTCCGAGAGCGGCGATCTCGTCGGCCGTCAGGGGCCTGAGCTTGTAGGCCTGCTCCATCACCGGAAACGGCGGCGCACTGAGGATGGCCCGGATGCCCGGCCCTCCCAAGCGGTCGAACACCTGCGTAAGCGACGCGGCCAGGACACCGCCGCCGATCAGCGCCTCGTTCGACACGTGATGGCACGAACTACAGGAGGGACCACCGTTCGCGAGCCGACGCTTCCCCTGGAACAGCTCGTTCCCGACACGAACCTGATCGGCGGTCGGCGCAGCATCGACAGACACGGCGGCAGAATCGGCGATGGGTCCGGCGGCGGTTGTCCAACCAGACTTGAGCAATCCGACGATCCCCTGGATCTCGGCGTCCGAGTACGGAGCGTCCGGCATCACCAGCTTGAATTCGTCGAACAGCGCGACCGCTGTGGAGTCGCCGCTCTTTACCACCGTTTGCGATGACTTGATGAAGCGTTGCAGCCACTGGTCCGAGCGACGATCCGTCACGCCGCCCAGGTCGGGACCGACGAGTCGGCCCCCCCCAACCGTGTGGCACGCCCCACAATTCCGAGTGAAGTTCGTCTCAGCCGTCGCGCTCTGCGCGATCGCAACCTCGGTCGGCCATAGCGCCGAGGCCGCAACGAGTGCGAGGAGCGTGCGATGTACGACAAACAGCCTGCCCACGATGCGACCTCCGCTGCTGATTCGCCCGCCCTGACAGCACCTCTGCCGGACCGATCCAGACCAACGCTATCGCCGGGTTCTTACACAGCACTTACAGGCGAGGCTGGTTCGGAAGCGGGGGGGATGCGTGCAGCTGGCGTGGTCGGGGTTGCGCGAGCAGCACGCGCGGACGCGCGCGGACCTCGCCGAGGGGTGCAGGGCGTCTGCGGGTGATTGACGAGTTCGATGTCCAGTCACTCACCTGCCGAGTCGCTGCGCTCGGGAGTCAACCAGATGCCGGGTGCCGAAGGCCACGGCCCCCGCCATACGCTCCACGATCCTGGCCGGTGAGCGCCGTCGTGGAAGTCCGCCGGGCCTCACGCAGGAACTATGCGTGCTTCTCCAGAAACGTCTTGAGCGCGAGCGCTCCGCTATGCTCCGTATCGCGGGCGGCATAGACAAGTGTGACGCGTCCGCGTCGTGACCGTGCAAGCAGCGGCTTCCACCCGTCGGGATTGGCACGGAGTTCGACGAGGTAACGACGCTGGAACTCGGACCAGCGTGCGGGATCGTGCGCGAACCAGCGTCGCAGCTCCGACGTCGGGGCCACGTCCTTGACCCATTCGTCGAGTTGGAGCCGCTCCTTGGTCACCCCTCGCGGCCAGAGTCGCTCTACCAGCACCCGCCACCCGTCCGTCGACTCGGCAGGCTCGTAGGCGCGCTTCAGTCGGATCATGTGCGTGTCCTCGTCAGGTTGATGTCCACCCAGGACCAGGAGATTCGGGATGTCCGCTCAGCACGCTCGTTTGCGCGTTTTCTCCGGTGTACAACCGACAGGGAAGCTTCACCTCGGAAACTACGTCGGAGCGCTGGACGTCTGGGTCGGCGGCCAGGACCAGCACGACAACGTCTTCTGCATTGTCGACCTGCATGCGCTCACGATCCCGGAGGCAGTGCGCCCCGACGACCTGCGCTCGAAGGTGCGGGAAGTGGCAGGGCTATATGTCGCCTGCGGCATCGACCCGGCCGCATCCGCCATCTTCGTGCAATCGCGCGTATCTGCGCACGCCGAACTGGCGTGGATACTCAACTGCGTGACGCCGCTGGGTTGGCTGGAGCGGATGACACAGTACAAGGCCAAGTCCGCGGGAACGGAACGCGTTGGCACCGGGCTGTTGGACTATCCGGTGCTGCAGGCCGCGGACATCCTGCTGTACGATACGAACCGTGTGCCGGTGGGCGAAGACCAACGACAGCACATGGAGTTGGCACGCGACATCGCCCGGCGCTTCAACCACCTGTTTGGCGAGACGTTCGTCATCCCCGACGCGATGATTCGGCCGTCGGGCGCACGACTCATGGGGCTCGATGACCCCACGATCAAGATGAGCAAGAGCATCGGGGCGCAGCGGGCCGGGCACGCGATCGGACTCCTCGATCCACCGGATGTCATCCAACGCACCATCATGGGCGCGGTCACCGACCCGCACCGCGAGACGCGCTTCGATCACGCCGGCCTCGGCGTCCTGAACCTGCTGGTCATATACGAGGCGCTCTCCGGCGAAGCGCGTCCGGCGATCGAGGCCCGATTCGAGGGACAGGGATACGGGTACCTGAAGCGGACGCTCGCCGAGGTCGTGGTCGAGCGACTAACTCCGATCCAGAGACGTTACGCCGAGATCGTGTCGAACCTCGGCGAAATCGATCACATCTTGGAGGAGGGTGCCGAGCGGGTCCGACCGCGGGCGGAAGCGACGATGGACCGAGTGCGACGGCTCACCGGCCTCGCCGAGCGTCCATCGGCATGACGCGAACGGCCCCTCGTCACCCCACGGCCGACAGGCCAGAGCCTCCGACCGCGGGCAGCGGCCGACCGCACGCCTCAGCAGGGCCGGATGATCGTGGCCAACACGCAGAACTGCTCCGTGCCCGCGCGCATCCCGTGCGGCTCGCGCGGTGCGTAGACGACCACCGTGCCCGGGCCCACGTCGCTCGACCCATCGGCGCCACTGATCGTTCCCTGACCCGCGAGCACCGTCAGCAGCACGGTGCCTTCGTTGGTGTGGGTCGCCACCGCCTGCCCCGGTTCGATGCGGAAGACCACCAGCCGAACCGCTGGCGCGTCGTGCACCGTGGCCGTGGCGGGGCGGGAGGGATTGGCTGTCACGGCCCCCAGGGCGGCGCCCAGCGCGTCGATCGCGTTCACTGGGCCTCCGCTGTGTCGATCGCCTGTCGCAGCCCCGCGACCAGCGCGGCCACGTCGACTCCGTCCTCGGCCGCCGCGTCGCGCACGGTGCGGTGCGCGCCGCAGCATCCGTCTACGCCGAACGCGTTGAAGACCGCCATCGTCGTCGGATACTGCACGATCAGTGCATCCACCGTCGTATCCTCGACCTGCACGCTTGGCTCTGTCACCCGTCCTCCTTGGTTGGTTGTCAAGGAATGTAGCTTGATTATTCACGGTCCACCAGTCACGCAGCGTGACACGTGCGAAAGGGCGGGAGGCCGTGTGACCTCCCGCCGATCCGTTCGCGTGCTTCGGGCTGTTGGCGTCGCACCGCGTGTCGTCGCCGCCGCGCCACCGACGGCGCGTTGCGCGATGACCTCGACTACTGCAGCACGAGGTCCGTCATCCCGAAGTCCTGGCACACCTGGACGCTGCCGCCGGTGGGGGTGTAGCAGAGATATCCGTCCGACGCACGCCGGAAGTACGTGCGCAGGTTCCCCGCCGCGTCCCAGACCGTGAGCCGCAACTCCCATTGTCCGCGGGCGGCAAACTGCGAGAAGGTGATCTGGCAGTCGTACGTACCGTTGAGCGCGGTGCCCGCGGTGCGGGCGGCGTAGCAGAGCTGGTTCTGGTTGCTCGTGGTGCTGAAGTACTGCACCAGCACCGTGTGCGTCCCGGACGTGTTGTCGGTGATGCCGAGGGTGGTGGTCACGGTGGCACCCGGCGTATCGATCGCCAGCGCCTGCAGCGCCGGCGCCTCGGCGTCGCCCGCACTGGTCACGGTCACCGTGGGCGGCGCGATGCACTGCCCGTCGGCATCACAGAGTTGTGAGCCGTTCCATCGGTAGCCGCGCCCGGAATAGTAGCCGTTGTTGCCCACGCGATCGCCGACCACGGCGTACTGTACGCGCCAGGTGCCGACTTCGGCTGATTGTGGCATCGTGAGCGGGCACTCCAGGTATCCGTCCGTGACCGTGCCCTGCGCGAGCGTGCAGGAGAATACGCGCAGCAGTTGCCCGCTTGGGCCCAGCAGTTCGAGGTAGAAGTCCTGGAACGGCGCAACCGCGATTCCCGAGAGCGCGTCCAGCACGTGATACCGGAAGACGATCGGGCGCGCGCCGGTGCTCGCGTCCACGCTCACCGAGGGGCCATAGTTCCTCGGCGATGTGTCAAGGCTGACCTCGAACGCCGAGACCAGGGCCGGCGTCGCATCGCTGGGTGAACTCACGACCGCCAGCTGCGGCGGCGCCGTCATGCAGCGCGCCCCCTGCCCGCTGCCGTCGCAGACTCCCGCGGCCGTGGGTGCGAAGTACGACAGGTTGAGCGCCTTGTCCTGCAGAATGACCACGTTCACCTGCCAGGCCCCGGCTTCCGAGTAGCGCTGCCAGGTCGCGCTGCAGTCCCACTGCCCGTTGGTGTCGCTCCCCGACGTGGGCGGCCGGAACGGATACGGAAAGCACGAGAAGCGGAGCTGCCGACCAGTCGGACTGGTGAGTCGCACGTCGATGTACTGGGCACCGCTGATGTCGTCCGTGAGCGAGACGCGCGACCGCACGACCACGTCGGCTGCACTCGTGTTGACTGTCAGGGCCGGCGAGTAGGTGTTGGTGGCCGGGTCGAGGAACTCGATCAGTGATATCGCCGGCCCTTGCACGTCTTCCGTGCTCCCCGGGAACTGACGCTGCAGCAGGACATAGATGCTGAAGCCGGTGAGCTGCGCCGACGCGGTGTGCGAGACGAGGTCGATGCTTCCCGCGTTCTGCTGCACATACGTGCCGTTGTCCAGTTTGTGGATGCGCAGTTCACTCTCCTGCAGGCCTGCGGGAATGCGGGACGGGTCGTAGTTGATCGTCACCGTGACCGGCTTGGCGAACGCGATCCCCGACGGCCCGAAATCCCACGCTGTGCCTGGAACAGTCGACGGGCCGCCCGGTGGAAGGGTGCTCACCGGAGCTGCGGTGAAGAGCACGTCGCCACTGACCGCTCCCGCCGGCACGTCAAACGTCACGTTGCCGGCAGCGAGGGTGACCTTCCCTCCCGCTGGTCCGACCCGTGCCGCCACCCCTTCGTCGAGGCGGAAGACGATCGACAGCGTCGAGCCCTGCACCACCGCCACGCACGTCGGACAGCGTGTGCTGTCGGGTCGGTTCTTGCGCACGATCAGGAGGTCGGCATACCCGACTTCCTGGGTGCCGGCCATGATGCGCAGGCGATACTCGCGCCTGGGATCGAGGTCGTTGTCGCGCGTGTTAGACGTCCTCGCGCGTGACGACGCGCAGACGAGCCGGCAGTGGGTCGGCATCGGTGATTCGGCGTAGCGGCGGGCCGGAGCAGGCCCCACTCCGTACCTCGCAGATCTCGACCGCCAGCATGTCGGCCAGCGATCCGTCGAACGCGCCCCATGTCGACGGGTCAGGAGCCGCGATCGGGCGCAGGAAGGCAAAGCCTGGGATGCCGCCGATCGGGGCCTGCGCCGTGGAGGGGCCAGCCGCGGACGCCGAGGCGGTGTCGACGTGCAGCCCGGCTGGGCCAACCGGCAGCTGCGGGTCGTCGTGACAGGCCATGAGCGACGTGAGCGCGACGACCGCGAAGACGGAGCGAGTGCGTTGCACCCGCGGCACGACGCGGCGTGCACTGCCGCAACCGATGGAAGGGAGAGTTCGTGGAAGCATCGGGCATCCTCCGATGGAGAACTGCGCGCCAGTGTACGGGTAGGGACCGTGCGCGCTCCGGAGCCGCACCCTGTCGCTAGGGTATTGCCGACGTGTTCGCTGGCCGTTCCCTGGGGCGGACGGTTCCGTGGCGCAAGCGTTCCGTAGGCGTTCGGTGGTCGTTCAGCTGCACAGACAGTCGAGTTCGCCAGGTGACCTTCCACCGGGCGTACCGATGCGCATTTCGTGAATCCACTCGTCGTGATCGCGGAGATCTTTGTGTCTGGCTAGCGGTCTCAAGGAAACGTTCGCAAGTTGCCGATGACACTTGCGTGGGCGGGGAGGCGTGTCTGAGACCGAGGGCGGTTCGCTGGAGGTGGTGTCGGGTCGTTACGCGCTCGAGCGGGAACTCGGGCGCGGGGGCTCGGCGGTTGTCTACCTCGCCCGCGACCTGCGCGATGACCGAACCGTCGCCCTCAAGGTCCTGCACCAGGAGTTTTCCGGCTCGCGGTCCGCCGAGCGCTTCGGACAGGAGATCCGACTGCTGCAGGAGTTCGACCACCCCGGAATCCTGACCGTCACCGACGCGGGTGAGTGGCAGGGACGGCCGTTCTACGTGATGCCGTACGTGGATGGGGAGTCGTTGCAGGGGCGGCTGCGACGCGAGCGGCGTCTCCCGCTGAGCGAGGCGGTGCGTATCGGCCAGCGGTTATGCGAGGCACTGGCGTACGCGCACGGGCGCAAGGTCGTGCACCGCGACGTGAAGCCGGCCAACGTGATGTTGTCGGGCGAGGCGGTGTACCTGACGGACTTCGGGATTGCCAAGGCGCTGGAGCCGGTGGGCGAGGCCCCGCACAGCACCACTGGGGTCGCGCGCGGCACGCGCGCCTACATGAGCCCCGAGCAGGCGACCGCCGACCGCGACCTCGATCATCGCAGCGACATCTTCAGCCTGGGGTGCGTGCTGTACGAGATGATCGCCGGCCAGAACCCATATCACAGCGCCGACGAGGCGCGGACGCTGCTGCGGCGCCTGACGGATGCACCGGATCCATTGGGGCGGCATCGGGACGGGGTGCCGGCGGGGTTGGAGGGGGTGGTGATGAAGGCGTTGGCGCGGGAGCCGGCGGATCGGTGGCAGGGGGTGGGGGAGATGGGGGAGGGGTTGGGGGGTGGGGGGTGGGCGGACTCCTCGTTTCAACTGCGACGGAAGGAAGGGAAGCGGAACGCATGGATCGCGTCACTGGCAGGCGCCACAGGAGTGATCGTGATTTGGAATGCATGGACGATCGGATCCATGAGCGCATGTGTCCTTCCCACCTTGGATGCGGTCCGAACACCGCGCGCTGTCGTCTTTCCACCGCAGTCTGTGTCGAGCGATTCCATGGACGCCAGCGCAGGCGTAGGCGAGTCGATGCGTGACGCAGTCATGCGCTGGCGCGACGTCTCCGTGGTCGAGGCGGTCGCGTCCGATGCATGGGGCGATCGGCAGTCTGCGGAGTGTACGGTACGCAAGAACGGCGGGCACTTCCTCGTCGCGGGGCGTCTGTTGCCGACTGGAAGCATCGACTCGCTACGACTGGAAGTTCGGGTGGTAGGAGCGAACGTAGACTCCAGAAGTACTACGGTGACCAACCGGGAGCAGGTAACGGATCCCGCCTTCTGGACTATGCTGATTCGTGAATCGTTCGGACCGCCCGTGAGTTCGACGGGCTATCCCGAGACGGACTCGATCGCAACGTCGTTCGCTGCGTGGCGAGAGTGCCGGGATGGTTGGTCGGCGCTCGCCTCCGGGCTCGCTGACTCTGCTGTTACTCGCTTCCGACGTGCGGCCGAGTCGGATCCGGCGTACGGGTGCCCGCAGCTCGGTCTCGTCATCGGCATCCAGCTGCAGCGACGTGAAGCCCCAGAGGAGTGGAGATCGCTCGCGAACAAGGCGCTCTCCTCAGGTACCGGCTGGACGCGTTCCGAGGGTGCGATTCTCTCGGCCGCGGTGGCACGAGCGGACTCACGCTTCGACGACGCTTGTCCGATCCTCGCGAAGGTTGCGGCGTCTCGTCCTACTGACTTTCTCCTGCTGACGCTGCTCTCCGACTGCATGGCGTCGGACTCGACGCTGGTCCGCGTGCGCGATGGGTCACTCGTATTTCGGTCCAGCTGGATGGAGGCGAGGCGAGTCCTACTACGAGCGCTCGACCAATCACCCGAGGACTTCAATCAGCTGGTGATACCGCGACTGAGTCAGGTTTCACCAACGGCACCTACAGTTCGCTGGGGTTGGGTGACTGGGGACGGCAGTGCGCGATACGGGGCATACCCTGCGTGGACAGGGGATTCGATCTCGCTCGTACCGCGCGATCGGGAACAGATCACGCGATCGGAAAGCAGGGCCGTGCCGACCACGCTGGGCGCTGCCCTACTTGAGGGGAAGCGATTGCAAGTCGAAGTCGCCGGTCGGTGGGTGAATAGAGCACCGACAAGCGGCGCAGCGCTGTTCGCCCACGCCAGAGCCTTGGAACTCATCGGCCGTCTGCTTGATAGCGATAGCTCGGCCGTGACTGCCCTTCATGAGCTCGAGCGCGCATCGTCCGCACCCGAAGACCGCGTCGCAGCGCTACCGCTCCTCGAAGCGCGTACGCGAATGCTGCTCAAGGCTGGCAGGCTCGCGGAGCTCTCGAGGGTGGTAGACTCGGCACTGGCGCGCTCTGCAAGCGTCGATCAGGAAACGGCGAGGGTCCTCGGACCGCTTGCGCTGCTCACGGGAAGGCTGGGCGCCGGCGTCACGATGTTGCAGCACGTTCTGGCGAAGGACCTGACCCTGCCGGTATCGGATGCCGTCCGGCACCAGCTTGCGACATTCTCCGCCTATTCCAGCGTAGGGTGCTGTGCCAAGCAGCTGGACAGTCTGCACGCTTCCCTAACGCAACGGCTCGCCGCGGAACTGGACCAGCGAACGCAGCGGGAGTGGGAGGAGCGACTGCTGGCGCGGTGGGTGTCGCTTGCCGCTCCCTGCCGCGGTTGGTCGACGGTGCTATCGTTGGCTGATTCGACAGACGTAATCGTGAGAATACAGCGTGCCGTCGCCCGTCGGCAGTTCGCCTTTGCGCGGCGCGAACTCCGACGGTTGAAGGACGATCGTCGACGATTCGGCGCCGGCGACATTGCGGTCGACTACGTGGTGCAGGAAACGCACGCCAGTCTTGCCATGGGTGACACCGTAGTCGCCCGCGAACAGATGGAAGCGTGGCTCGCGGCGTTACCGGTTAGTGGCGCTCTCGAGCTACGCGAGATTTCGCAGGCAGCTGCAATCCAACGGCTCTTACGGCTTGCTGACTTCGTTGGCGTTCGACTTCCCACGACGTGGGGAGCGTTTGCCGACCCGGGGGCGGCGCTAGAAGCGCTTCTCACACATCAGGAACCCCAGCTGAGTCGGCACGCGTTCCCGGCGCGATCTGCTTCCATGGGTTGCTTGCAGCAACCGTCATCTTCAGCGGAGGAGTAGCATGACTATTCAGCACCACAGGCGATCGGCCGCAGCGTGGTATCGGTGTAGCGCCTTGCTGCTGGGTGCTGTCATGGGCTGCAGTCCAACCAGCGAAAAAACGATACCTCCAGGAGAAGTTCCGGCATCGAGCGGCACATCAGCCGCCGTCAGCGCGGCGGCGGCACGGCCGCCTGGAGACGGTGAGCTTACGAACTTGCTCGCCAGCTACAGCGCGAAAGAGTTCTACGATCAGTTCGCCGAACCCGATTCAGGCGGACGTACATCGTACGGCGAGTATCAGCGACATTTGCCTCGCTGGTGCGACAACTTGGAGTTCTGCCGTGTGAACGCCCGCGCTACCGTCCGATCGCTTACGCTTGATCCGAATAACCTACCTGAGTTCGGCGTTGTAGCGGCGCTATATCGCCCAGCCATCAAGAAGAGGGGTCGCACGGAGGGGAAGTATGGGCTCCGGATGGACGATGCGCTAAAGGCATACTTTCTGGTGGTAACTCCGAACGCAGGTAACCCCGATCAGCCGGCGAAATGGCGGCTCGTCGGCATCGTCAATCCGAACCAAGAGACGTGGGCGTTTCACGAACCGAAATTCGCCACTGGCAACTACGAGGAGTGTGAGGCATCCGTGAAGCATCTAAAGCCCAAGGCGGGATTCGAAGCGTGCGGAACGACCGCCGACATTCATGAGCTGTCGCGTGAGCGAGGTGCGTCCTTCGACTCGCTACTCGACATTCACCGCAACTCAGTGCGCACGCTAGCCAGTCTGGTCCTTCCGACCACTGACAGCGCGAGTCGCATGCTCATCACGGGTCCACGCGACTTCGCGTGGACCACGTGCCTCGCGGGTTGCTGTCGAGCAACCTTCAAATGAGTCGCACGCTCGATCGTCACGTGTAACCGTCTCGAATGCCCCCATGCCCCACCTCCACATCCTCCGCCCCACCACCCTCACCACCACCCCCCCCACGGCTGCGTCAGACCTCCTGGCGCAGCCGCGCCCCACATCCCTGCTCATCTACCTCGCCGCCGCCCACCCCGGCGCATTCCTGCGCCGCGACCACCTCGTCACCCTCTTCTGGCCCGAGTCGGGCCAGGAACAGGCACGCACGAACCTGCGCAAGCTGCTCCACGTCGTGCGCCGCACGCTTGGCGACGACAGCCTGGAGACCCGCGGTGACGAGGATGTCCGCCTCACCCCGGGTCTCGTTCGCTGCGACCTGTTGGAGTTCCAGGACGACTACAACGCGCGACGATTCGCCAGCGCCCTCGAGCGGCTGGGCAAGACACAACCGTCGGACTGGATCGCGGTGACTGGCGCTTCGGCGCTCGAGGACTGGGCCGCCGCGACCCGAGTGCGCGTCGCCGACATGGCGTCGGCCGCCGCCTGGACGCTGGCCACGCTGTCCGAGTCCGACGAGGACCTCACGGATGCCGGTCGCTGGGCGCGCCGCGCGGCCGAGCTTGCCCCGGAGGACGAACGGCGCCTGCGCCGGGTGATGGAGTTGCTCGAGCGCATCGGCGAGACGGCGGGAGCGTTGCGGCTGTACGAACGATTCCGCCGCCATCTCGATCGAGAGTTCGGCGCCCCCCCGTCCCCGGAAACGCGCGCAGTCGTCGACCGGCTCACACAGCGATAGCGCGCCACCCCCGCCGCTGGTCGATCAGGGCGCCCGCCCGCTCGCTCCGCCGCGCCGCGAGCCCGGGGAACGCTGACGGAACGCCCCCGTCACGCTCACGCCACGACGGACTTCCGCACCAGTCACGAACGCGCAACGCCACACCGCGACCCTTCACTCGCGGTGCATCGCTGCGCGCGCCCGGCGCTGCCCCCATGGCACGGCGCGCACCAGTCCGAGGAGTCGAACCATGTCACCACGCGCATTGCTTCGCCAAATGCTCACGGTGCTCTGCCCCGTGATGCTCGGCGCCTGCTGCGAGATCACTGGTGAATGCCAGGAATGCGATTCCGCACCCGCTGCCAACACGCTCAGCAACAGCTTCAACACGTACGCAGCAACCGGCGCCCCAGTGGCCTCCTTCCGGCTCACGCAGGACCACCAGTCGGCGGGGAGCGGTTGTGCACCGGCCGGCGGGAGCGCGGTGGCGCTCAGCGTCACCAGCATCGCCTCCGTGCCGCTGCGGTTCGACTACCTGGTGCAAGGTGTGGGCGCCACGGGGCTCGTGGTGTGGAGTCGTACGGGGAGCGTCCCACGCCTTGCACCTGGCCAGTCCCTCGACGTCGGGCAGGTCGCGCGGACGCCAGTGCGCGTCGACGTCGGCGCCCGAGCCATCCTCACCAACATCGCCGTCGTGCAGTAGGGCGACGCCACCGGAGACTTCACGATGCGTACTACGCCGAGGCCACGGACGGCGCGCTCCTTGAGCGCCCCGTTGGCCACCCTGCTCGTCCTTCTCGCAGGCTGCGGCCCCGACAACACGGGCCCTGTCGTCCCTCCTCCCCCTCCGCCGCAGGTGCAGAGCGTCACCATCCTTCCCTCCAACCCCACGCTCTCGGTGGGCGACCGCGTGACGCTCACGGCCGAGTTCCGGGACCAGAACGGGGCGACCATGTCCGGGCTCGTGCCCACATGGACGAGCGGCTCGACCTCGATCGCCACCGTCACCAGCAATGGCTCGTCCGCCACGGTGACCGCGCTCAGCGCGGGCAGCGTGTCGATCCTGGCGAGCGTGAATGGTGTCACGGGGAGCGCCACGCTCAGCGTCGCCGGTCCGGCATCGCCCACGCCGGTCGCGACGGTGCGTTGCACACCGCCGGTCGTGACGCTCGCCGTCGGCGCCTCGGCTTCGCTCCAGGCAACCGCGTATGACGCCACGGGAAACGTACTGCCCGGGCGGCCCACCACCTGGTCCGCCTCGCCAGCCGGCGTGGTGACGATCGGCAACGGCACGGTGACCGCCTTCGCGCCGGGGTCGGCCACGGTGACGGCCACCATCGACGGCCGTAGCGGCTCGTGCGCCGTCACCGTCCCCACCCAACAGCAGCAATTCACCCTCGCGATCACGAACCAGCTGATCGCCACCGTGCAGGTCTCGGTTCAAGGGCAGTCGATCGGGACGCTGCCGGCACAATCCACGCGTCAGGCAACGATCGCCTCGGCGCCCGGCGTGGAGGTGACGTTCGAGGTTGTCGAGCCGCGCCTCGGCAACCGCGTGCTCGGCGACCGCATGAGCGGACGCTGGTCGCTTGTCGCGCCGACGGGGACCGTCACCCTCACCATCGACAATCGCATCGGCGACCAGTGGTACTTCGCCCCCGTCGTCACGAACCTGTCGGGCACGTCGCTCCTGATGGCGGTCAACTTTGGCCTGCAGTCGGAGAACCGGTGCCAATGCACGGTGCCGGTGGGTGGACAGCGCGTCTTCCTCGGGTACTATCGGCTCTGGTCCAACTCGGTAGTGCATGCGTTTGCCAACGGCTCGGACTACACCGGGCCGTACCGGTACTTCTACAGCTTCGCCAACCAGATTCCTCGCGGATCGGGGGTCCTCGACTTCACCTTTCCGATCTTCCCATGACCGACGCGCCCGCACGCCCGGGCGGTTGTCATAGGTCCTGCTCTTCTGTTCGTCACTGTTCCAGGCGAGTGCCACCGCACGCGGGGGTCGACACGACTGCGCGTCACCGACGTTGCATCGACCGCATGGACCTTCGAACCTCCGCACCTCCTGTTCGGGGAGGTCACGGAGGGGTACACTGTGCCCGTCTCCACACACTCGAGGATGTCCACGTGATACTTCGGACGACGGCGCTGTTGTTTGTACTTGCCACCATCGCCGAGGGCCAGGCAGCCCCCGCGCGCATCGATCGCGCCGAGCATCACGAGTTCGTCATGACGAACTTCCGGACGGAAAGCGGGGTCACACTCCCCCAAGCGCGGGTGGTGTACGGCACCTACGGCCGCCTGAACGCCGAGCGCGACAACGTGGTGCTTCTGCCGTCGCACTACATGGCCACGCACCACGGCTACGAGTGGCTGATCGGACCGGGACTCGCCCTCGACACCACGAAGCTCTTCCTCGTGGCCACGGAGCTGTTCGGGAACGGCTTCTCCTCCTCGCCCAGCAATACGCCGGAACCGTTTCATGGTCCGCGCTTCCCGGTCACGACGATCCGCGACAACGTGGCGGCGGTGCACCGGCTGCTGGTCGAGGATCTCCGTGTCACCCACGTGCGCGCCGTCATCGGCTTCTCGATGGGCGCGCAGCAGGCTTTTCAGTGGGCGGTGAGCCATCCCGCGTTTGTCGACCGCGTGGTGGCGACCTCCGGCACCGCCAAGACGTACGGCCACGGCTTCGTGCGGCTGGAGGGCCAGATCGCGGCACTCACCGCCGACCCGACATTCCGCGGCGGCGACTACACGTCACCGCCCAAGGCTGGGCTGGAGGCGTTCGGCATGGTGTGGGCGGCGTGGCTCTACTCGCAGGAGTGGTGGCGACAGGAGCTCTGGCGTACGAATGCGCCGGCCGGCACCACCTTCGAGCAGGTCGTGCAGAACATGCGCACGCGCTTCTCTGCCGACGCCAACAACTACATCCTGCAGGCTCGCACATGGCAACGGCACGACGTGGGCGGTTCGCCCGGCTTCGACGGGGACGTGGAGCGGGCGTTGCGTTCCATCCCGATCCCCGTGCTCTACATGCCCTCGGAGACGGACCTGTACTTCCCCATGACGGACGCCCGCTACGAGGCGCAGTTCATACCACAGGTTCGGTTCGTCCCGATCCCATCGCTCTGGGGGCACCCCGCGGGAGCCGCCGCGAGTCCGGCGGACCGGAAGTTCCTCAATGAGACGATCGGCGCGTTTCTTCGCGAGGGGGATGAGAAGCAGTAGGCGGTAAACGAGACGCGGGGAGGCGCCAACCGGCGCCCCCCCGCGCGTGCCTGCTGGTGCCTGCTGGTGCGCCTAACGCGCCGTGTCCAGCGAGAAAGCCACGAGTTCTGCGTTCTCGCCACCGCCGGAGGCAATGACGACATACTGCACACCGTTCGCCCCCCGGTACGAGATGGGGTTGGCGTAGCCCGTCCCGCGGGGAGCGTGAACTGCCAGAGCACCTTGCCATCGGTGGTATCGAGGGCGTAGAGCACGTCCCCCCCGCCGGTTGCAAAGATCAGCCCACCCTTGGTGACGGTACCGCCGACCGCGCCGGACACGCCGAGCGGGGGGAGGTCCATGTCCTTGAGCAAGGGATGGCTGCGAACCGCCGCGTTATCGCCCAGGGTCACCTGCCAGAGATGCTTGCCGG
This sequence comes from Gemmatimonadota bacterium, assembly GCA_016704465.1. Classification (GTDB taxonomy): domain Bacteria; phylum Gemmatimonadota; class Gemmatimonadetes; order Gemmatimonadales; family Gemmatimonadaceae; genus SCN-70-22. Next base: position 756,153 of record JADJAD010000004.1, read on the forward strand.
TGTTGAGGTCGATCGCCGTCATGTTGCCGTATGGAGGCTTGATGAGCGGGAGCTGGGGCGGCGGCGTATGCCCGGGCGTGGCGGAGTCCGGATCCACCATGACACCGAGGCCGCTGTTCACCAGGTCGGCGGTGTACTCGTAGCCGATGGTGTCGTTGGGAATGCCCTTCTGGATGCGGTACAGCACCGGATTGTTGGTCCCCTTCACGTACAGCACGTGCGTCTCCGGATCGAACGACGTGCTCCCCCAGCCGGCACCACCGATCGATCCGGGCATGGTGATGGTCCCCTTCATCGATGGGGGCGTGAAGATCGGGCCGCTGACGTACTTCCTGAACACGGCCAGCGCCCGCTCCTTGATCTCGGGGGTGAAGTCGATCAAGTCGTCCTCGGTGACCACCTGCCGCGTGAAGGGCGGCGGGTTGGAGGGCATGGGCTGCGTGGGCGAGGTGCGTTCGCCGGGGACGGTGCTCTGCGGCACCGCTTGTTCCGGGATCGGCCAGACGGGCGCGCCCGTCTCCCGATCGAACATAGATCCACGCCGTCTTGGACGGCACCGCCACAACGTCCGCGGCTTGCCCTCCCGAGGTGATGGTCGCCAGCACCGGAGGTGCAGGCGGGTCGTAGTCCCACAGCCCGTGGTGCACGATCTGGAAGTGCCACACACGCTTTCCCGTGTTGGCATCGAGGGCCACAACCGACTCGGCGAACAGGTTGTCGCCCTTGCGGTCGCCCCCAAACCAGTCGTTGGTGGGGGTGCTGACCGGCAGGAACAGCAAGCCGCGCGCTGCGTCGAGACTCATGGGCGACCAGACATTGGTGTGCCCCATGGTCTTGTACGAGTCGTTCTCCCAGGTCTCCCACCCGAACTCACCCGAGTCCGGGATGGTGTGGAAGCTCCACACGCGCTTCCCGGTCCGCACGTCGAACGCCTGCACGTCGCCCGGCGGATCGTTGGGGTAGCGCAGCCGGTCGCCGACGCCATTGCCGACGATGACGAGCGAGTCGTGCACGATGGGCGGCGAGGTGTTGGTGTAGTGCAGCCGGTTCGTGGGCCGCCGCAGCGTCGCCGTGAGGTCAACCTCGCCATCGGTGCCGAAGGTCGGGATCGGCTTGCCGGTGGCCGCGTCGATCGCGAGGAGCTTCCAGCGGGCGTTGATGAAGATGCGCCGCTCGGTGGGCGATGCCCATGGCGACCCCCGATGGACCAGCCCCGTCCCGTTCGACGGCTGGCCAGGCGCCACATGTCGGGGTCGTACTTCCACAGCTCACAACCGGTCTGCGCGTCGAGCGCTGCAACAGCTGCGTAGGGCGTGGAGAGGAACATCGTGTCGCCGGTCACCACCGGCGAGACCTGGAACATGCCGGGACGCACCGCGCGCTGCTCGCCGGAGGCTGGGATGGCGCGTTCGCCGGTCTTCCATGTCCACGCCACCTTCAGCGTGTTCACGTTGTCGCGATTGATGTCCTCGAGCGGCGAGTAGCGCATCGCGCCCGGGTCACCGCTGGTCGTGGGCCAGTCCACGCGGGATGACGGCGCGGAGCATGCCGCCATCAGGAACAATACGGCCGCCGCTGCGGGACCGGGTCTCATGGGTACCTCCGGCGTGGACCAGCAAACGAGGGCGGAGCGCGATGCCTGCCCCCTCATCACGAACCCGACACGTTGAAAGGCCATGGGATCGGTCGAGGATCTCCATCGAATGCCACGAGGTCGGCCTGATACCGACCACGCGATGCGACCAAGCTCCTTGCCGGGAGCCCATGGACTCGGCCGATAGCGACGTGGCCGAGGCTGATAATGATATCGACGGCGGACTCGCCGTTCTTCTTCACGCGACCAGGGTCAGGTGCACTCCCGTTTTCACCATGCGCGCCCGCCACGGCGTCGGTGCCGAACCACCGCGAGTCCTCGGACGGCGGGGTGGCGCGCTTGACGCACTCGCGCACCGCCAGCGTCGTTCCGTAGCCGCAAAACCCTCGTCGTTCGTGATTTGCCGATACCGGAACCACTCCCTGTGGTCGGGTATTGCGCGACACAGCTCGCACTGGGGCTCGAAGTACGTCCCGGCCTTCGCCATCATCTGCAGCGCTTCGTCATCCACCGGGACACCGTGGTCCACCGGGGTGCCCAGCGCACCGCAGACTTAGCGGCCGACGCGGCGTGGGCATGCACGGTCGCGACGCAGCCCCTGCCTTGGACTCGCCCGCAGAGCCGCGTCCGAAGCTGCTCCTGCGTCATGGACTGCACGCCGCCGTCGCGAATGCTCTTGGAGGCGAAGATCTTGATGACGTCCGCGCCGTTAGCCTTGAAGCGGCGCACCGCAGCCCTGATGGAGTCGGGGCTTCCGGTGTTCTCGTTCAGCGACCCGAGCGAGGTGAGCACACGCGGGCCGGCCAGTACGCCGAGGTTGATGGCATCGCGCACGGCCTTGCCGACTCGGCGCCAGCCCAGCTGGCGTGTGTTCATGGCGTCAGGTTCGGATTGGTGTTGATCTCTTCCCGAGACACGGGAAGCAGGTGACTTGTCCCGTGGTAACGCCGCGCCCGGAATCTCAAGGGCGTTGGAGGCTTGCCGGCGCGTTGACCGCGGCCCATCGGCGCAGGTCGCCGATGCGACGCCCCTCGAGCCACAGCTCGATGCCACGTTCCTTCTTGAGCAGCGTCCAAGCCTCAGTCAGCGAGGCCGGACGCGGGGCGACCGATGCGCCAGCCGCGGCACGGTTGGCATCGATCTTCGCCATCGCCGTGTTGATGTCGCTGTTGCGAAGGGCGGCTTCGGCCTCGATGAGCCGCGCTTCGCGTCCGCTGGCGAGGTTGACGCCGGCCACCTGCGTCGTGTACTTGGCCTGCGGCCACCAGTTGACCCTGCCCACGGGTGGGAATGCGCCTGCGCCGGTGAGCGCCGTACTGATATACGGCACGCGCGGGTCCTGCGTGGCGTCGAAGTACGCGGCGTACCAGGTACCCCATGCCGACGTCGCCTTGTAGAACGACTGCGCCGTCGACGACCACATGGTGCGGTTGTAGCCGTACTCGTCGACATTCGAGAAATACGGCATCTGGTACTTGAAGGTCGACGACACGGCGCCGGCATCGGTGACCGCGCCAGCCCAGTCACCGAGCCCCACCCGTACCTGGGCACGGCCCGCGCGGCCCGCGCTCGTCAGCGCGGCATTGTTCGCGGCCGTCGCCACGGCAATCGCCGCGGTGAACGCCGACTCGGCGCGCACGAGATTGTCGCGCGCCGGCGTGGCGGGGCCTTTGTTCATCACGCTCACGCACATCGACTCGCCGAGCACGCGATACGTGAAGCCGCGCCAGATGAGCGCCTGTGCCATGAGCGGATGGTTGGCCGATGCCGCTGTTCCCAGCACCTTCTGCAGCCGCGCCACGGATTGGTCGGAGAGCCAGCGGGCGCGGGACAGCACGTTCCACGGTGTCCCCTGCTCCTCGCGCACGAGCAGGCCGACCCAGTTGCTCGGCTCCACGCCGAACTGACCGCTCTGGCCGGTCGGGAAGAGTTCGCGGGTGGCGACGGCGCTGTGGAGGATCTGGTAGTTCATCCCATCGCCGAGCGTATAGGCCACGCCGGCCACCTGTGCCGACAGCGACAACGTATCGGAGAGGAACTTGTCCTCGGTCGGGCCGGGGTTCGTGACCGAGAAATCGCACGCGGTGAGCGCGGCCATCGCCATGACGGCGCCGGCGCGCACGAGGCGGCGCCGCGCAGTGCCGCGCGACTGCCGGGAATCTGTATGATTGGTCATGTCAGGAGTCGGTTAGAACGTCAGGCGAACGGACATCAGGAAGGTGCGCGGAATGGGGATGCTGCCACCCACGCTGCGCACCTGCTGCGACATGCCGGTGTTGCCGGTGGTGAAGCCGCCCGACGTTTCCGGATCGAGCAGCGAGTCTTGGCCTTCTTCCACCAGAAGAGGTTCTGTCCCGAGAGCGAGACCTGGGCACTGGTGGCGCCCGCGAAGTTCAGCCCGAAGGAGCGACGCAGGGTGACGTCGCGCAGGCGGAAGAAGTCGAGCGGGAAGATCGCGTAGTCGCGGATAGCCTTCGACGATATGCAGCGCGCGCGAACCGACGCCGGCACCTGGCTCAAGTCGCCCGCGTCGATCGCCGGATACGCGTTGAAGCACGACGGCCACCGGATGCCGCGCACGATGGCCTCGCCGTCGAGCAGGCTGTAACCGAAGTGCCCGCCCTGGTACTCGCCACGTCCCGAGAGGCTGAAGCCGCCCGGCAGCGTGAAGTTTGATGACACCGAGATGGTCTCGGTGGGCGTGTTGGGACCGTAGTCGCAGTCCGCCTTGCGAATCGGCTCGGCGAACTCGTTGGGATTGGCGACGCAGAATCCCTGGATGTTCGGCACCGGCTTCCCCTCGGTGATCCAGCCGTAGTTCCCGATGGAGAAGGAGGAGGCGCCTCCGAGGCTCAGGACCTCGCTTTAGTTCGTCGAGTAGGTGAGGCCTGCGTCCCGCCGAAGCGCGGAACCGCTGCACGAGGGCGGCATTGACACCGACTTCCACACCATTGCTCTTGAGGCGTCCGACGTTCTCGAGCTGGCTCGACCACAGTCCTTCGGACGGGGCCTGGCTCACGGCGAACAGCGCGTCGCGAGTGATGCGGCGATAGAAGGTGGCATCGAGGCTCAGCCGACCATTGAGCAGGGAGTTCTCGAAGCCCGCCTCGAGCTCTGCGGTACGCTCCGGACCTAAGTCCGGATTGCCCAAGTTGCGGGGGATGAATGCCGACGTGCCACCCCAGCTGTACGACGTCCGGTGCAAGGCGTCGAAGGCGCCGGCGCGCGTCCGCTCTGGCCATACGCAGCACGGAGTCGCATGGTACCCAGCTGCTTCGGCCAGAACGTCTCGTCGGAGAGCACGTACGAGCCGCTCACCTTGGGATACATCTGCAGGCCGAGTTGCTGACCGAAGGCGCTGTTGCCGTCGAAGCGGGCGCCCAGGGTGAGGAAGTAGCGGTTGTTGAGGTCGGCACGTTCTGCACGAACAGTCCGGCATTGATCACGCGGATGCGCTCCTCGACACCCAGCGAGATGGCGCCATTCGATACCGTCTGGCGACCGGGTCCAGGGAAGTCGCGCGAGCCCGCGATTACGTTCACCTGCTCGACCGCCACTGCCTGTGCACCGCCCGAGAGGCTCGTGCGAAGCTTGCCGAAGAGCTTGCGAGAGTACGTCGCGGCGTAGTCGGCCGTGGACGTGCGGCTCGAGTAGCGGCCCTCGCTGATCTGACCCTTGGGCGCCGGTGCAAAGCCGAACGGCATGTAGTTGCGCGTTTCCTGCGCAGCCAGGTCGTAGCCGAGGATGAGGCGCGTGGAGAAGCTCTCCGTCGGCTGATACTGGATCGTTCCGCCGGTGACGAAGTGGTCCACCTTGCTGGTGAGCTCGAAGTCGAGCACCCGGCCGATGGCGGCAGGATCGGCCGAGCCGAAGTAGTTGCGGTCGCGGCGTGAGGCGTTGAGCGACAGTCCGGCCGCCGTTCCACCGGCAGGCGTCTTGGTGAGATCGTTCGTGCTGAACGAGCTGTTCCACTGCACGGTCAGGTCCGTGCGCGGCACGACGCTCACGTTGCCGCGAATGCTGTGCGTGGCCTTGTCGAGCGGCAGCACGCCAGTTTCGGACGAACCGGTGCCCGAGAGGAAGTACTTCACGTCCTCGCGTCCGCCTTCGAGTCCGAGCGTGTACTTCTGCTTGTAACCGGACCGGAGCCACGGATCGAGATACAGGTAGTCGACCGTTCCGAACGGGTTCACTTCGTTCGATGGCACGACGAGCGGGTCGCCCTCGTATCCCTCGGTCGGGCCGAACTTGGGGGTGTCGCTGATGGACTGGTCCGTCTGGAACGTCCAGCGCTTGCCGGCGGTCTGGCCGCGCTTCGTGAAGATCTGGATCACGCCCGACGCCGCTTCGGTGCCGTACAGCGTGGTCGCGGCCGGCCCCTTGATCACTTCGACCCGTTCGATGTCGTTGGGGTCAATGTCGTTCAGTGGGCTATAGACCGTGTTGTCGCTGTTGCCGGAGTATCCCGTGGGAAGGTGTTCTTCGGGGAATCCGTCGCTCTTGACGCGGATGCCGTCGATATAGATGAGTGGCTGGTTGCTCTGCGTGGCCGAGACGTTGCCTCGCAGCCGGATCGACGCACCACCGCCGACTCCCCCGCTGTTCGCCGTGACCGTGAGGCCGGTCGCCTTGCCCTGCAGGAGGTTGTCGACCGAGGACGGCACCTCCGGCAGCGTGGTGACATCGATCTGTGAGATGGCATTCCCGATCTCTCGCGTCGGCGGGCAGCGCCTGCGGTACCGGTCACGACCACCTGGTCGAGGCTGAGCGCGACGCGCCGCAGTTCCACCGAGACGTCGGTCGTCTGGCCGTCGACCACCGTCAAGGTCTTCGTCTCGCGCTCGAAGCCGATCATGCGGACTTCGAGTGTATGCGTGCCTGCCTCGACGCCGGTGAAGGTGAAGACGCCCACGTCGTTCGACAGGGCGCCGCGCGTGCCAAGTTGCAGCTGAGCATTGCTGACCGGGGCACCGGTGCCCGCCACCACGACCTTGCCTCGCACGACACCCGCGAGGTGGGGCGAGGTGCGTAAGGCCGAGCGTTCGACAGCGATCGGTGCAGGTCGCGCACCTCGGCCCACTGTCGGCAGAGCGTCTGTGGCTGACGGCACGGCACCCAAAAGAGCCAGTGCCAGAAGCAGGCGACAAGGTCGCATGATGCGGTGAACTCCGCGAGAGGGAATTGGTCGATCGAGGGGTGGCATACTTATGCGCTCCGCCAATTTCCGGCAAGACAGTCGATGCAAACGCAATCGAAACGCAATCTTGATGTCGCGCCTTGTTAGGCACGAGGTCGCTTGTGGTTGCGATTGGTTAGGCACGAGGCCGCCAGTGGTTGCGATTGGTTGATGGTGCGTGGCCTCCATCGCACGCGTGGTCGGTGTCATCGCGACATCGCGGAGCGGCGACCCGCCGGAGACACCGCGCGCGATGGCCGGCAGCCCGTGGTCGCGATTGGTCTGGCTCTTCCGTACGCGAGCCGGGCTCGAAACATCTGCCGACTTCTTTCAACGACGTCGGCAACCGTCGCGTAGCACCCACACGGCAGGAGCTGCCCCTGCACGCCGTGCCGCGCGCATGAGGATGCGCACGGGGCGTATGGTCGTGCGTGTCGTCTCGCGTGCGATCGAGCGAGCTTCGGCCTGGCGACGACGGCGATGGTCGCGTCACCTGCGAGGTGGGGCGAGCAGGCGGCAGGCAACGTTTACACGTCGCCTAACGAACAACGGCAGGTCGCGCTCGGAGTGCGGCGACGCCGACGATCAGCGGTGAGTCGGACCGACCTGCCGACCAGCCCAGCGATTGGGCCGGCGGGCCGTATTCGACGTCCGACCACGGCGCGGCCACACCACCCGAATTGTGCGCACCGCCCCAATTGCGACCGCAGCGCCGGTCGCCTGAGACCGAGCGGCCGATCGCGCCCTGTAAACGCACCACCGGCGACGCGTGGAGGGGGGCCACGCGCCGCCGGCGCTGATCGATCACCTGCCGGGCGATCACCTCGAGGGTGATCGCCCTCCCGCGGTCATGCCATCGAGACGAGGTACCCGGAGAAGTGGGTGATCGAGAAGAACGAGAGACCGAAGCCGTCGAAGGAGAGCGTGAACAGCTCGTTCACTTCCGCTTCCCCGTCTTCTTCGTCGATCTGCGACTTGTTGGAGAAATAGGCGCCGCCGATCTTGGCCCCGGTCACGTAGTTCGTCTTGGACAGGTCCTGCACGAAGGTCAACGGCTTGACGAACGTGGCGCCATGCGGCTCGAAGTCGTAGGCGACGTACTTGCCGCCGACCGGCGTGACGGTGAAGGTGGTCGGCACGCTGACGGCACCCATCGGTACGATGAGGGTGAAGCCGGTCTCGGGGAGGAACAGCATGCCGCCGGCGGGGCCGATCACCTTGCTCGCCGAGGCGCTGGTGTTGATCCCCGTCTTGAAGC
>JADJAD010000005.1 GCA_016704465.1 Gemmatimonadota bacterium
CTGCGTAGCCTGAGCGGCCTGCTTACCGAAATCGACAACGTTTGTCCATCCGCGCGCCGCCGCCGTCCCGTTTACATCAAAAGGATAGATCGCCACGCGAAGCCCCTGAGCCTGTACCGTTCCGTTGGCGAACGTCAGCATCGCCAATCCGCAAAGTGACAAGAAACGCATCTGCCCTCCCCCCGTCAGTCTCCGGATTCCCGTCGAGTTGCGCGGAATCCACGTTTCGAGTAGCTCCAGCCAATCCTTTGCGGTAACGCGACTACTTCCGCACTCTCGACAACCGGGACGGCGCAAGACGCGCCGTCAGACTGCAAGTGCCGACCGCAGTCACGATCTTACTACCAACCTGAGGCGGCCGCAAACGCCCACCCCGCCGCGATCGCGGAGACAGGTTTCGCGCAATCCGTCCTGCCGCTAGCGATCGTCGCGTCGCTTGATATGCTCCTGCTGCTGATCCTGAGCGCGATCGTTATGTCGCGATCGCGCCTCTCGATTAAGCTCAGATCTGGCATCCCGCTGATGGCCATCCATCTCCTGGCGTTCGGCGTCACTCGCCGTCTGGGCAGGTGTGCTCCAGGACCCAGCTCGGTGTTCCTGCCCAGGCTTCCGTGGCTTCGACTCCGAGTCCGAGACTTATGCGTCGTCGTGAAATTTAGACGCTCCGCTGATCTGGAGGACGACCCTGCGCTATCTACTTCCCGAACAACGCTTTCGGGGCTGAAAGCCCGGCTCATCAAACCATCTGGTGCAAGTCGTTGTTGGTTTCCGGGAAACGCCGGGCCTGGGTCCTCTTCGTACGGATGAGAACCCTGGCGGCCGCGCACGTCTTGCTCGACAGCCCTGGCCTGGGCCTCGTGCGCTCTCGGACCTTGCATCTGCTCCCCGAGAGTTTTGGTGAAATCCGCTCGACCGTCCGACAGCACATTGTCCGCCGTCGCAGCAGCCTGGCTGCGCTCGTACTGCTCGATCCCTTCCTTGAGCTCCATCCGCTGGCGGGCCGTATTGTGTTCGGATGGACGAACGATTCGGGCATTCGCTTCGCGTTCGGCGACCTGTTCGCTTTGACGCCCCTCGAAATACTGAAGGGTAGCTGCTCCGCGATCTCCGGTCGGCGGGCGAGACGGTTCCTTTGCTTTGGAATCCGGTGCCGCTCCCTGCTCACTGACGGGCGACACGCGCCCGGGCTCTGTACTCTCTCGGCTTCTGGCTGTCCGGACGCTCCTGCGGGTGTGCCCCGGCTGGCCACCTTCACCACCTCGATCGGCCGCAGCGCCTCGTGCCCGCTCTCGAGACTGTTCCGCTTCGATTCGGTCGATATCGGCGTCGGTGGCGCTTAGCTGCGCTCCTTCGGCGGATGGAGTGCCTGGTCCCGCCTCCGCCTGCCCAGCGTCGGCTCATGCTCGCGCCGTCCGTGCGTCGCTCACCCGCGCCCGCTTGTCTGACGTGCTCGCCGTCCGAGAATTCGCGTCAGCTACGGCGCGCTGCGCTCCGCACTTTCTCGGCCCGCGCAATTGCATCGCGCGCTCGAGCCTCCTTCGCGTCGTTTTCTTCGTTGCGGCGATCGATGATCTAGGGGCTTCTTTGCATTACGCATCCGAATCACCTCGTGCCCGGTAACCTTGCGACTGAATGAAGACTACCTGTCAACCACAGCGACTCCATCACTTCACCTTCGGGTGCGTTCTCGCGAGATCGCGTTTGTCGAGCGATTTCCTCGTCCGGCGATCGTGACTCTTCCTTCGACTCCAACTCACGTTCCTGGATCCACTCGCGTTGAAGTCGAGCCACGGCAAAGCGATCCCACCAGTCCTCGTTGACCTGCTCGAGCCGCCGCTGTTCCGATCTCGATCCACCCATGCCCCTAAACCAACTCACCGGCGCTACCGCGCCACTTGCGAAGCTATCGCCGTGTGCTTTCACGTGACATTCGCTGCAGACGGCGGCACAGTTGTCGGCGGATCTTACAAACGACCGAGTGTGTTCCTCTTCGCTGAAATCCGCGCTCTGTGCGGGGATCACGTGATGGGCCTCGGCCTTTTCCGCCGAATTCAGTTTCTCGCGGCAGTGCGCACACTTGCCACCCTGTCGGATAAAGACCTCGCGTAACGTTGCCTCAGAAAAGCGGTATTTCCCGCGGTACCCATCGGCAAGTTGAGTCTTTGACATGGCTTGTGTCTCGTCCCTGGAGTTCGTGAAGCGTGCGGCTGACGCGCGGCTGCTCCGCAACATCGCGCCTGACCCAATAACAGTGCTCCAACAGGGCCATTCATACGAATCCCAGTGGTCGATGGTTACGGAAACATCCACCAGTACGCCCGTCCGAACGTTCCCCTAATCACGCCCCACGCCGTGACGACCGCGAAGAGGATGAACCCCCACTTCAACAGAAATCGAATCATCGCGCTATCTCACAATGGATGCACGCGCCATCGCAGCGTCGTGCGTTCGAACGCAGACCGGGACCCGAGCAGACCGATGGCTTCCGCGTACGCGATCCCTTCGCGGCGATTGGGGGTCGCCAGCCTCGCGAACTCTTCAGGCCCCACCGCCTGGTCATAGTCGTCCTGACGTCCCAGCGACTGCCCTCCGAAGGCAAAGCGATCCTGCAAGCGGCTGGACGAGACTTTCGCCACAAGCGACCGACCGAAGATCGCCGACGCGAACTCGTTTGTTTTCGCGTCGGTGTTTCGCAGGAAAGCTTCAGCGCACAGTTACCAACCAGGTTCTCCACCACCTCTTCCGCTGCGCCCGCTGCACGCGCGGCTTTCAACAACGCCGGATAGTTCTGCGTCGCGATGATGTTCGCATGGCGGCTCTGGCGCGACCGTTCAAAGAAGTCGGCATCGCCGCGACCTTGACTCGTCGTCATGAACTGCTGGAACTCGTCGCACAGGAAGAAGCTGTTCCGCGACTTGGACGGATTGCGGAGCACCTCCCGGAAGAATTCGAGCTTGATCAGGGTGCAGACCGTGCGAGACATGGCTTCGCGATCGGCCACGGGCATGTAGACGTACAGCACCTTTCCGTCGCGCAGCAGATCCACGGGATTGACGGATGACTCACCCGCAAAAAAGGTGCTGTACGGTTCGACCAGGAAAGGATCCAGCAGCGTGGTGAGTTGTGCGCTGATCGAGGACCGGGTGTTCGGCGCGAGACCAAACCACTCGCGCATGAAGTAGCGGATCGCCGTGAGCGCCACGCGATCCCTCGGATCCGTCGCGAGAATACGGCGTCGAATGGCCGCGTCGCTCGACGCCATTTCCTCCACATCCACGAACGATGGGGGTTCGCCCTCATTCGTGACGCGGATCAAGCGAATCGCATGCCGGAGAAATCGCTTCGCATTGTCAATCCAGAACGATTCGTTCCCCGCCGTCCCGCGCCCAGCGCCTGCATCGTCGCCGCCAGCCGCTCAGCGATCTCCATCTCGTCGTCCGGACAGTCAAGCGGATTCCAACGCGCACTTTGGTCCGGATTTCCAGGATCGAGCACGAGCAGATCATCGGCTCGTCCGATTCTGGCCATGAGCCTGGAGATCTTGTCCCGGTAGTCTCCCTTTGGATCCAGAATGAGTCCCGAGGCCGGCAAACCTCCCTGCGCGGAGCTACCGAGCAGTCCATCCAGCAACGCGTTCAGTACACAGACGGTCTTGCCCGACCCTGGTTGGCCAAACACGATGCAACTGGTAAAGAAGTCGTCCCAGTACCAGTCCACGCCGCCGGCTCGAAAGGACGATTCGTCCACGACGAGCACGGGAGGCTCATCTTGTGGGCGCTCGGTCCCGTCGACTACCTGCGGCTTGAACGCACTCAAGCCGCGATTGTCCTCCAGTGCGCGCCACCGCTCGAAGGACTCCACGAGAAGTCCGCGTCCATACACAGGAAACAGGCCGATCGCCGCCAACGACAGCCACCAGAGCCCTCCGGTCAGAAACGAGAGCGCCCGCAGCGATGGCGCCCAATGCTGCATCACGCTCAAGGCCGTGAGCGCAACGAACGTCATCGCCACCCACGAAAACACGCGTCCTGATCGACTCACAGCGACGACGAACTGCTGCCAACTCCGCTGCAGGAGCAGCGGTGATCCATTGTAGGTCAGCGCGAATCGTGCCTCGAGGTACCGCTGCAACGGCTGATTCAAGGACCAGCAGAGCTGGAGCAGCGCCCCGAAGTACGCCACGGTCAGGATGAGGCGAAAGGGACGCCCATCCGGCGACTTCGGCATGAGGTGAGCGACCAGAAGAACTCCGCAGGCGATCGCGGCTGGTGGCAGCAGATCGCTGCGAGCTTCGTGGAATGCGGCGCGAAGACCGTCCTCCGAGCGATCGGCCGGCTCGCTCACACCAACTCTACCTGGAGATCACCGTTCGGCGCCTGACCGATGCGTACTCGCTTCGCTCCCTGCTGCTTGGCGGCGACAAACGAAGGTCCGAGCACTGCACTGATCTCACGATCCAACTCGCGAATACCGAATTTCGCGAGCTTTGCGCCAGCCACCATGGCGTCGAAGATGACCTGCGGATCGACGTGCTGCAGCTCCAATCCGTACTCCTTAGCCGCCGAGATCATCTTCATTACGGCAATCTCGGCGATCACGATACCTTCGAGCGGCTTGAAGACGTATACGCGATCGATGCGACCGATGATCTCGGGGCGAAACACTCCAGAGGAGGCGAGGTGGCTCTTCACGGCATTCACCATTTCGTGATAGTCCTCGACCTGCTCCTGGATCTGGCCGATCGCCTGCGCCTCCGCGTTGCTGGTCAGGATGATGACGGACTGCGTGAAATCGGCTACTTCACCGCTGCCCTGCTCCGTCAGGCGTCCATCACCCATCATGGGCAGAAAGAGATCGAACACACCGCTGTACGCCTTCTCGACCTCGTCGAACAGAATCACGCGCTTCGGATTGTTGATGACCGGTCGCGTCAATTTGCCGCCCTGACCGGAGCCAACGTATCCGACCGGCGTGCCAATCAAGTGTGTCTTGGCTTCCGGCCCTGAGAAGGACGGACACTCGAGGTAGAGGAGCGACTTCTCATCGCCATACAGGTACTCGGCCATGGCCTTGGCGAGCTCCGTCTTGCCCGTCCCCGTAGGGCCAAGAAAGAGCAGGTTGGCAATTGGTCGCTTACGCTTCTCCTTGGCCCACTCGATCATCAGAAGCTGCGACACGTCGTCGATGACGTGGTCCTGCCCTCTTACACGTTCCCGGAGCTTCGCCGCCATCTGGTCCGGCGCTAATCTCGCGCGAGGCCCTCCGCTTTGCGCCTCGAGGAGCTTCAGGAGTGCGGACTTGTCCGTCAGGCGGTCGAGTATGCTGTCACTCATCGCTGGTCAGGGGCTCGGGATGGCACGTTCTCTCTCGGAGCGTTGTCGATCGTGCCGATGGATATCGCCTGCTGTCCGTCCGTAATCGCTCGATGCGCCGGGTCGCGGACGATCTTGGCTACTCGGCTCGGGGTGAGCTCCAACGAACTCAGTTCACGTACGACTTGTACTTCTCGTGCCAACGTCGCCTCATGGATACGCGAGATGCGGACGCCGAAGCGCTGGGCCTCTCGGTCGATGAGTCCAGCGATGATCTCCGCCAATACCATCGGGGGCGGGAGGACAAGCGGATGGGCACCATTCAAGGCCCAGGCGAGTCGACGATCAACGCCCAGCTCCGCGACGATGCGATCCAGCAATTGCGTCTGTCCTGTCCCAATGGATTCCACTGCCCCAATATCGGAGAGCGCATCGGCACTTCTATGCACGAGAAGAAGGATTACGGTATTGCGGCAGCTCACGCGCGCGCCCGATGCGGCGTCGAGCAGCGGTGCTCCGGACGCCACCGCCACCAGCTGTGACACCGCCTCCGCTGGGAGCTGGTCGGCAGCTTCGATGACGAGGACCTGCGCCGGATCCGCTCGCACCGCCTCGACCAGCGGTGCGACGACATCCCCTCCGGACGTCGCGTCGACGACGGTCCCTCCGCCTCGGGTATAGAGGTGAGCGGCCAGTCGGGCGGCGAGAAATCGTTTGCCGATCCCCCTACCGCCAATGAGGAGATGTATCCCAAGCGGCGCGTTTCCACCGCCATCAGCCGCGCGCGCGCGGAGCTCCGCGGTCTGGCGCAGTGATCGCACGATTCGATCCAGTGCGCGCTGGTGTCCGCGAACCTCTCTCTTGAGAAGGTCGAGCATGAGCGCGTAATCCGCGGGTGACTGCGGAACGAACGGTGAAGGCGGCGGCTCCGATGACTTCGACCGTGCGGCGCTTGAGTCACTCGCCGTGACTCCAGCCGCGCCCGGCGCGGAAGAGGCACTACCGTTCGACCGCGACAAGGCCGCCACTCCGCCTGGGACCGGCTCGCCGGACACTTGGGCAATCCACTCGATGATTCCCCCCACGTATCGCATCGCGTACAAGCGCAAGAGCCAACTGGAATGGAAGCGTAGGAGGTAGATGGTGCTCGCGAAGATCCCGCACAGGACGGTCAGCACCACGTGAAGCGGTGACAGTCGTTGCGCGAGACTCAGCACGAAGTAGCAGCCGAGAAGCCAGCCGATGAACTGCACGACCGGATGCTGCCATGGCGAAGTCGCCCGTGTCATGACGTGAACAACCTCAAAAAAGCATCATCAGTATTCCAGCTACTGCAACTCCTGCCGTGATGCGAAACGGCATGGACGACTTCCACAGGTCTTGCAGATTGCGGGAAACGTTCATCGGCTCATCATCGAGACAAGCTGTGTCCCGCCTTCGGGCAGGATGCCACTGTACCAGGTACCGGCGCTGGTATTGGCGCCCACGGTGATTCCCCCGACTCCATCCTTCAGCGCATGCAGCGTGATGCTCGGAACCCGACCAGCGACGACCGGGATGCTGACGGTGGAGCCGGCGTTGGTGAGCGCGAAGGGGCCAAAGGTGGCGCCGGTATCGGTCGAAAGACTTACCATGTCACCATCCTCAGCACAGGTGTCGAAGAGGCGCACGGTGATGAACTGCGCGTCGTGCGCCGCGAGCGCGGCCTGTAGTTCGGGCGACGCGCCACTGAGGTCGGCGATGATTTCAGCGGCGCGGGCCGGCAAGTCCGGCTGCGCGGCGCGAGCAGCATCCAGGTCTCCCCGCGTAAACTGGATAGGCGCCCTCGGGTCCGCGTTCTGGTGCGACACGTACGCCGTTGCAGAAGTCTCAGCGGCGCCGGCCGACCCGGAGCGCATGGCGAGGATCCCGCCCGTTAGCAGGCCGAGGGCGACAACGCCGATGATGAGGAAGCGGGCGTGCTTGCTGCGCCCTCGGGTTGAAGTCTGCCCGGTCCGTGCGGACGGGGCGTCCGCTCGTCCTCCGGTCGATGAGCGCGATGCTGACGCACTGGTTGGCGCCAATGGACTCGTCGGTGCTGTGGGCGGCCGTACGGACCCACCGAGGTCCTGTGAGGGTGTCGAAAGTGGTGTTGCTCGAACCGGTTGACCGCTCGGCTTCGGTTTCTGGGGTCCATTGCAAGGCGCTCGTGATGTGTGGAAGACGTTCAGCTTCACCTGACGGCGCGCAGGACGCAGTTGGCGCGGCCGAGCCTCTGGAGCATTACCGTTCTCGACTTCCTATTTCTCGCGATGTGCGAGGGCAAACGCCGGGATTGGCGCGAAGCCGCTCGTGTTGGGTGGCGACCAGGCCACTCGGATCGCAGCCTGCCCCGCGCCCTCAATCACCTCCACCGAGATAGGAATCCAGCCCGCCGTCGTGACTGTGTACTCGGTGAGTGCCGCCCGCAACGCAGATCTTCCAACCCGCTCGTACAGGACTTGCCCTCAATCGACAGGCGCGCGAATCAATGTGACTCAACTGAAAACGCACTTGCCCGTCGTCTCGGCGCGCAGATACCCTTGCCACCGGACCCCAGAAGTCCTTCCCGACTCGAGGAGTCGGAGCGCCGCGCGCCCAGTCGAACCAGATGTTTTGATCCGTGCGCCGTAGCGCGGGCTCACCCGACGGGAGTTGCAGGCTCGCGCCGCGATCCGTGAGGTTGAAGTACTCACCGATCAACCCCGGGCCAGCGTCATGCCGGCGCTCTTCCCGGCGGTGGGCTCTTGCGCTCCTACCTCGCCCGATACCAGAGCCCCAACAGGCTGAATCGGTTGTGACACCGCTGTTGCTGTGCTGCTCGCGGTACGCGCTCTGGCCTGCGCGCCAACCGCCGCGAAGCCAAGTGCGGCACAGAGGACAAACACCAGGAGAAGCAGGGGAACTCGTCGCATCGACCTGGCACGGGAAATGGTGAGGTAGGCGGAAGCAAAAACGCGACTATCGTATGATGATCTCAAAAGTTCGCAACGCACTCCATGTCGTTTGGCCTACGACGGGAACGATTGAAGGTCAAACAAACTACCGGCTCTGTCCCATCCAGTCGCGCCTACAATGCAAGCGGTCGCGCCTACCTGCAATCTCCGAAGCGATCGGAAACCCGCCAGCGCCCCCTAGATCAGGCGTAATCACATCCAACTCCCCACTAACAGTAGCGGCGACCATGTAGCCTTCCGTCGCGACAAAGGAGAGAACGCGCGTGAAAGTGCTGTCGAAAGGTAGGCACCGGCACCGCTCCGATACTGCGGCGGGATCGTCGCACGGAATCTCAGTGTGGGGTACGCGCCCGCTGTAACCTGCGTGACGCTTACGGGAGGAAGGAGCGTACCCAGGCTAAGCGATTGCGTTACGATCGGGCCAACGAACTTCTCGATCGATCGAGTATCGCCAATGGCATCACCAGGAGAAGGCGCCGCCTCGAGTTCCAACATGTGCAGCTCACCGGCAAGCATTCGGGCCGATGGCACTCCAACAGCCATGCGCGCGACGTCCTTGCCAGCGGAGCCGACAAAGACAATCTGTGCCGCACCCGCCGCCGAAACGAGGGACGATGTGAGCAGCAAGCTGTCGTTATGGGTATTCAGCGAGGTAATGGTAGCACTGGCTGGTAGAAACGCGGCAGCACCAGCGAAGTCGAGCACCTGAGGGATCGCGCTACCGTCAGGGACGTTTACGTTTCGTAGCAGCAGCATGCGATCGGCACTGTCGTCCGAGGATCGCGTCCCAACCAGAGTCAGATTGCCCGGCGACACGTAGTTGAAGCTCACATCTACCTCTGCGCCATTCCCATATGCAAAGGCGAGACTTCCGCCGAGCGAGAGCAGGCCCCACTGCGAATCGGCCAGTCCTCGAACCGTTGCGTCCACCGACTTGAACACCGTGGCCGGCTGGCACGTATGCCAGTTCACGAGCTCTTGTCTCGTAGCGTAGACCACCTCGGTACCGTACGACTCCTGCAATTGCCCGAGAGGAGTCACGACGTTCCTACGCAGTCTTCCGCTTCGAGAGAGCGTGGAACGATCCAAGCCCTTCCCCGCAAGACGGCGCATCGATGGATTCCCGAAGTGGACCAACGCGCGCGGGAGTGCTCGACTGCGTGACATAGGCGACTCCACCTCGTGCTTGGGAGAGCGAGAAGCGATATCGCGTTACCGTGCCGGTTATGGTTGGCTGGACAGATTGCCACGTGGCGTCACCGTCTTGATAGGCGAAGTAGACGGGGATCTCGTCATTACCGCAGAAATCCCAGTCAGCCACGACGCCACCTGAAGCCGCAGCGATGCTGAGCGTATAGATCGCCGATGCGGCGCTTACTCCGGATCCCGTGGCCGAAATCGCGATTGGGTAAGTACCCACCGGAGTGTTCGCACTAGAACTGAACGTGACGCTCGAGATCGTGCCGGTGGTGCCGTTGTTGGCGATGGCGGCGGTAACGCCGGCGGGCGGTACGCTAGTCGTGATCGTCACCGGTCCAGCGTACGACGTCCTCGCGATAGTTACGACTGTACGCGACGAGGCGCCCTGCGCGATGCTACCGCTCGTGGGCGACAGCTCCAAACCGATGCGCGCTGGCGGCGGGCTCACCGTGAGGGGAAGGGTCACCGTTCGATCCGTCAGGCCGACGGCGGCGCCCTTGAGCGATAGGGCATACGCCCCCGCCGAAACCACCCCCGTTACCCTGACTGAAAGCGTTGCGGATTCGGTCGTGATGCTGGGTGGAGTGATCACACCCGAAATCCCCGCGGTGAGCGACACGAGTTCCAGCGCTACCTGACCACTGAAGTTCGTGCGTGCGACAGAGATTGTTGCCGTCGTGCTATCGCCAGCAGAAACCTTGGAGCGCCGCCGGGGAGACTCCGGCGAGCGAGTACGCCGGCGCCGCGGCGACCGAGAGCGCAACGGTGGACTGGCTTGCGCCCGCTCCTGTGCTGGAGGCGCCGATGGTGATGGTCGCGGAGCCTATGTCTGCGGAGCTTGACGCAGCTAGCGTGACGGTTGCCGAAGTAGTCCCCGCCGGGAGTTGAGGTGGGGCTACGGCCGCGGTGACACCCGTAGGGAGACCACCAAAAGCTATCGTGACGGCCCCAGAGAATCCCCCTGAGCGAGTCACCTGAACGTCGAAACTGGCGGGTGCTGCCTTGAACGATTGTGAGGGGATGCGGGAGTCGCGGTGATGCTGAATCCCGGAGCGGGGCCCGCGCTGTTGTCATCTCCACCGCATCCCGCGATCGCGCTGAGGATCCAAACCGTGCAAGCGAGTAGAATCTTCGCATTTCGTCTCATTCTCCCCTAAACCCCTCTTCCATGTCCACTATGGTAGAGTGCATCGAGGGCAATTGGCTCCTCGTACGACAACACCCCGTCGATGACTCAACTGCGGAAGTCCAATCTGGCCGTCGCGGCCGAGACCGAACAAGGGTACTCGTCGCTCCAGCGCGCGCTCTTGAGAGTACTTCGACAAGTGCGCAACTTCCGACTTCTGCCTGCGTATGCGGTGACGACGACGAACTTGTTACATGGACTCCTTGGATTCGACCGCTCGGAACGAGATTCGGTGAGCGATATCGCCTCGAGCGTCGACTAGGCGTGGGCGGCATGGGGAGGTGTATCTTGCGCACCACGAAGCGCTCGGAGTCGTCCGCGCGCTGAAGGTGCTTCGCGCAACCGTGGCACCAGAGATCCGGCCACTCGAGCGGCTTCGGCGCGAGGCACGTACGCTCGCTGCGGTGAATCACCCCAACGTGGTAACGGTTCACGATCTCGAGTCCGCGAACGGTGAGCTCGCGCTGGTGATGGAGTTCGTAGCCGGGGAGACGTTGCAGACCCATGTGCTGCGAAGCGGCTCACTTCCGCCCTCAGTCGTGGGCCCCTTCTCGACGGGATCGCCGCTGGCCTGGATGCCATCCACGCAGCCCGGAATTCTGCACCGTGACCTGAAAGCCGTCGGACGTCCTGCTCGCCCCAGCGGCCAACCGTGAGCTGATTCCGCGCATTGTGGACTTTGGGATCGCACGTCCGATCTCCGATGCGGAGCAGCTGACCGCGCCGCAGTTCGTTCTTGGCACGCCGGCTTACATGAGTCCCGAACAGGCGGCAGCGCTTCCTCTTGACCAGCGGGCGGATGTCTTCTCGCTCACCTGCGTCGTTGCCTTCATGCTATCCGGTTGCACTCCTTCGACACCGCGAGGCAGCTCGCCGGATCTCTCATCGTGGCCGTACGCTTCGACGTGGTCCGAGTCGATCTGTTCGGTACTTCGTGCGGTTTTCAACGCTTCCATGAAGACCGGCCAAGCAGTGGGGGGGAGTTGGCGAGACTATTCCGAGACGCTCTCGCAGTTGACGAAGCGACCGAAAGCAGGGAGATCTCTCCGCGTCGCTCCCACCGAGAGCAAGTCGTCGCACCTATTACCGAGGTCATTGCTCGAGAGCCCCAAGTCCAAGGCTGGACCCGGTGGGCCACCTGGTATCTGGTTGCGGGTGCTGGCGTCTTCGTTGGCTTCCTGCTGAGCTTGCTGTACTAGCCCGAACTGCTCACGGTCTCTTCCGGGTTTCAAGTAGGTCCTGCTCAGCTGCGTCGCGGTGCCAGATCGAAGCGGACGCTGTATGCGATCCACCTACTTCATTTGGCGTTCAGTCCTTCAGCGGTCGGCGCTGGTGAGGCGACACGTCAAGTTCGCTACCATGCCATGGATGGTGGGCGTGGTGGTCTTGTCCCTGAGAGCGCAATCATCATTCGAACTTACAGCGCCTGCGCGAAACGACGATTTCGCATGATCGTCCGGCCGCTGGGTAGCTATTCGCGGTGGTGGGTCGCGGACACCAATGACCGCTCGGACGTGTTGTCAGTCGACGAAGTTACGCCTTTGGGAGGGCGATCGCTGCCGTGCGACGCACCCATCCCGGTACGGCTAGCGACGATTTTCCCATGCGTTGCGTCTGGAGTGGCTCGTGGTGAACAAGCAGCGCGTGCAGCGGATTCTGCGCCCGCTTCTAGCGCCCCCACCGACGTCAGGACCCGCGTCCGTTCGAGAACGGGCCCGATCCTCAGTGCACGACAGACCTGGCCCAGGGTTACGCCGGCCGCGCCGTGTTCTCGCACCCGCCGCACCGCTCGTTGCCTGAACTCCGAGCCGTTCGCGCGCAGCTTTCGCTCCGTACTACTACCCCGCCTCGAACAGGGTCAGGGCGATCGCTGTGTGTACATCCAATCGGGGCGCCGCACGTTCTCGAAGGCACGCGCGCTCACCGGCTTATCGCCGTGATCGCGAGCTTTTCGAGCCCTTCAAAGCCGCACCGCCCCTCCAGCTATGGCAAAGCAAGGTCCGACAGATCTGTCCTAGTGTGGAATCGCTAACGCCACTTCCGAGACGTGTCGCTAGCTTTCCCGGCATTCCCTCACTCGCAAGGAGATCCCCGTGTCCGCACCAGCCGACGCGCCGACGTCGACGATCGACGCGCTGTGCATCAATACAGTTCGCACGCTCGCCATGGACGCCGTGCAGCAGGCCGACAGCGGCCATCCAGCGCCCCATGGGACTGGGCGCCGCTGGCGTATGCCCTGTTCACCCGGCACATGCGGCACAATCCCGCCGACCCGGCGTGGCCGAACCGTGACCGGTTCGTCCTGTCCAACGGACACGCCTCGATGCTCCTGTACGCGTCGTTGCACCTGTCGGGCTATGATCTCACGCTTAACGAGATCCGGAACTTCAGGCAGTGGGGAAGCAAGACGCCCGGTCATCCGGAGTACGGACACACGGCCGGCGTCGAGACAACGACCGGGCCGCTCGGCCAGGGACTGGCCAACGCGGTCGGCATGGCGGCCGCCGAGGCGCACCTCGCCGCGACGTTCAACCGGCCAGGACACGACGTGGTCGACCACCACACCTTCTTCATTGCAGGCGATGGCTGCCTCATGGAAGGGATCTCCCACGAAGCCGCGTCGTTTGCCGGGCACTTCAAGCTCGGAAAGCTGATCGGTTTCTACGACGACAACGGGATCTCGATCGACGGCAAGACCGACCTCACCTACACCGACGATGCCGCCAAGCGCTTCGAGGCGTACGGCTGGCAGGTGCTCCAAGTCGTCGACGTCAACGACCTCTCGGCGATCGATGCCGCGGTCGCGACGGGCCAAGGCCGACACCGTCGCCCGACGCTGGTCATCACCAAGACGCACATCGGCTACGGCTCGCCCAACCAGCAGGACACGGCCAAGGCGCACGGCGAGGCGCTGGGCGCGGCCGAAATCGCGCTCACCAAGCAGGCGCTCGGCTGGCCGTGGACCGAGCCGTTCCACGTCCCGGCCGACGCGCTCGCCCACTGGCGTGCAGGGGCAGGTCGCGGGGCCGAGACCGGGACGCCTGGCGCAAGCGCGTCATCGCCTACGCCAAAGGCCGAAACCGGCGCTGGCTGGCAAGGAGTTCGGGCGCCGCATGCAGGGCGACCTCCCCGCGGGATGGCAGCAGGCGTTGCCGACCTTCACCGCCGAGAACGGGAACGTCGCCAGCCGCAACGCTTCGGGGGTCGTGTTGAACGCGCTGGCGGCGAAGGTGCCCGAGCTCTTCGGTGGCTCGGCCGACCTGACCGGGTCAAACCTGACGCTGCTCAAGGACGGCGGGCGCTTCGCGCCGGAGGACTTCGCCGGGCGCAACGTCCACTTCGGCGTGCGCGAGGCATGCCATGGGCGCGATGATGAACGGCATGGCGCTGCACGGCGGCGTCATTCCGTACGGCAGGACCTTCCTCGTCTTTGCCGACTACGTGCGCCCGGCCATCCGGCTCGCGGCGCTCGTGCACTCAACGCGTGATCTACGTCTTCACGCACGACTCCATCGGGCTGGGCGAAGACGGCCCAACGCACCAGCCGGTCGAACATCTCTCACGTCGCGCTGCATTCCCAACGTCACGGTCATTCGCCCAGCCGACGCGGCCGAGACGGCCGAGGCCCGGCGATCGGCACTCTGATCACGACCGGACCGGTCGCGCTGGTGCTGACGCGCCAGAAGCTCCGCTCATCGACCGGACGAAATACGGGGGCGGTCGCAGGGGCGGGACGCGGCGGCTACGTCCTCGCCGACGCGGCGTCCGGGACGCCGGACGTGGTGATCATGGCGAGCGGATCGGAGGTGGCCATCGCCATGGAGGCGCATGCCTCGCTGGTGGCCGAGGGGGTGCAGGCGCGACTGGTCAGCATGCCGAGCCAGGAGTTGTTCCTGTCGCAGCAGGCCGAGTATCAGGCCTCCGTGCTGCCGCCCGGGACCAGGCGCGTGGCGATCGAGGCAGCGCACCCGATGTCGTGGCAGCGATTCGTCGGTCCGGATGGCGCCATCATCGGCATCGAGACGTTTGGTGCGTCCGCGCCATTCCAGATCCTGTACAAGGAGTACGGGATCACGGCCGACCACGTCGTGCGCGAGGTGCGGCGCGTCCTGGCGCGATAGGATGCGCGGCATCAGGCGCGTTCTCGTAGTCGCGGCAACCGCGCACCCGAACTCGCGGTGCCGATCGGTTGGCGCACGGTACGCTGCGGCGTCGGCCCGGTGGAGGCGGCACTGGCGACGGCCGCCGCCATCGCCGAGCGGCGGCCCGCAGCCGTGCTGCACTGGCATCGCCGGCGCGCGACGGGGTCGACGCTCGCGCCACCGATGCTCGTCATCGGCGACGCCGCCCTGTACTGCGATCTCGACGTACCGCCGGAGTGGGCGCCGCGCGAAATCCGGGATCGGCGCTCCTGATCGCCGCGGCGCGGCGCGTCGTGCCGACCGCCTCGGTGCGGCGCATCGGGACCAGCGCGCGCGTCGGGGATCGATGACCGATCGTTCGACCTGCGACGTGGAGGCGATGGAGGGATTCGGCGTGCTCCGGGCGGCGCAGCTGGCGGGGATCCCGGCCCTCGAGGTGCGCGCCATCGCCAACCACATCGAGGGAGACAGATCGCGCCCTCTGGCGCTTCGACGACGCATTCAAGGCGATCACCGCTGTCACCCCACTGCTCGTTGCCGAGTTTGCACAGTGCGTACCCTGACGTTCGGCTACTCGCCCTGCCCCAACGACACCTTCGCGTTCCACGCCCTGGCCCATGGCCTGGTCGATGCGCCGTTTCGTGTCCGGCCCGTGCTGCTGGACATCGAGGAGTTGAACCGCGCGCACGAGGGGGCGTTCGACCTGACCAAGCTCAGCGTCGGCGCCTTTGCGGCTGTCGGCGATCGGTATCGCCTCCTGCGCAGCGGGGCCGCGCTGGGTCATGGCGTGGGCCCGCTCGTCGTCGCCCGTAACGCAATCTCGCTGGCAGACGCCGTTCGCGGGCGCATGGCGATCCCGGGCCGCGAGACCACGGCCTTTCGCCTGCTGCGACTCGCGGCCCCCGCACTCGGCGACGTGATCGAGATGCGATATGACCGGATCCTGCAGGCGGTGGCGGGCGGCGCAGTGGACGCGGGCCTGATCATCCACGAGAGCCGTTTCACGTTTGCGGCTCATGGCCTCGTCCAGGTCGCCGACCTCGGCGCGTGGTGGGAGGCCGAAACGGGACTGCCTGTACCATTGGCCGGCATCTGTGCGCGCCACGACCTCGACGCCGACACGACGCGGGCGCCGAGCAGGCGATTCGCGCATCGGTCCAGTGTGCACTTGACCACCCGGCGGCGAGACGCGAGGTACGCTGGGCTGAACGCGCAGGAGATGTCCCGATGCGTGTGCGACGCCCACATCGCCCTGTACGTGAACGCGTTGAGCCTCGACGTGGGCGACAGCGGGATGCGCGCGATCACCCGACTGGTCCGAGGGGCGACGACCGATGCATGGCCTAACGCGCCTGACGATCCACCCGCAACATGCCGCTGTCGGCGGCCACGCTCTTTCGCGCATGGACAACACCAGTGGAGCGCCTGGTTCGCGGAACTCCGGTTCATCCACCCGGCCGCAGGTCGGGGCGCCATTCCGTTTCGAGGTCGCACAATCAGTCGCCGACGGACGCGCAACGATACGCCATCGGACTGCAGCCGCTTTGTGGCGGCGCTGCAGCGCGACGCGCACTCGGTGTCGCTGACCTGGGGTGACCGGACCGGCCGGCACCGCCGGGGAGTGGACGCTGCTGACCGTGCGATTCCACGACGAAACGGCCGGGACCCGTGTGACACTGACGCACGAGGATTTGCCACGGAGGAGGCGCGGGATCGGCACGCCACGGGGTGGCCGCTGGTGCTGGCGCACCAGGGAGGAGGTGCTGCAGTCCGGGAAGATCCCTCGAGGTGGCCGGATCCGGCTTTGACAGACAACCGCGCCGCCCTGCCCCGCAACCGATCCATCCCCGTGCGACAGTGGTCCCCCGCGTAGCTATCCCGACCTGGACGCCGCTGTGGCGTGGCTGCGCGAGTACTGGGATGTCGGGAGCGATCAGGAAGCCCGCGAACGCGTACAGCTAACGGTTGGAAGCGATCCAGACGGCGCGGGCTGCCCATCACGTGGCGGCGTGGGATGCGGCGCCGCCGGCACCGCATCGGGCGGCGGCCACCGGCTAACATCCGTGGTGCGCGTGGTCGACGTCGACCAGGCGCCTACGCCCGCGCCCTCGCGCTCGGCTCCACCGGCCTCACCCGCTCCACCGACCAGCCGTCTGGGAACGCCAGCGTCGGTGCGCGACCCGCAGGGCACGCCCGGTCGCTGACGCAGACGATCGCCGATGTCGATCCGCGGAGTGGGGGCGAACCCCGTGGCATAGGGACGCGGCTGGCGGGACGCGGCCCCCCTACTCTGCGCGCGCCCCCGGATATGCGACCACTCATCCGTCGCAGTGTTGTTTCGACCCAGGGCATGCGCCTCGCCTGGACGTCGCCGCCGCCTCGCCCGCGCGCCACTTGGCGCGACCTGCCCCCGCTGGTGACACTGCTGCTCGCCCTGAGTGGATGCGGCGGCGGCGGTGGTGGGAACGCCACCGTCCCTCCCCCGCCCAGCGTCGACGTGGCACGGTGGACACCTCGTCCGGCTCCCACACGCTCGACGCTGGTGCGCGTGTGTCACGATCACGGCGGTGGCGCGCACGACTGGCGGGGCGGTCGTGACCACGACGCCGGGTGTCTCGAGTACCAGTGCGCCAACCGTCGCACAGGTTGGCAGCGACGGCACGGTGACCGCCGTTGGCAGGGGAGCCGCGTCGATCACCGCCGCCACCGTACAGCGTCGCTCCGCCACGCTGTTGATCACGGGCGACGCCCTTGACGACCTCGAGGCAATGAATCTCGCATCGTTACGCGAAGCTGCCATCGACCTCGCGCGGATCAGATGGGCCCCGCGTGCTTTCGATCGGCGGCCGGCCACGACTACTCTGATGTCGCGGAGCAGTGCCGCAGCATGAAGCACTACTTCCAGCCGTACCATGGCACCTACGTGGGCGAACACCACCCGCGCGCCGTTCGACGGCACACGATCACCGCGACACCGCCGTAATCAGGTTTTTCAGCAGGCAGCTGCGCATCGAGTCGCATGTCGCCAGCGGTATCGGTGGTGCTGTTCCACGTCACGCTCGGATTCGGGCGTGGTCGTCGGATTCGAGGTAGCCGCTGGCCAACGTCTTGGACCGCACGTCGGCAATGCGACATCCTCGGATGTGGCGCTGCAGGTCGCTACGGTCGCAGGGCTGCGCCGTGTTTCGTACTTCGACGCCATGACCGACGAGGCCTTGGACGCCTTTCAGGCGCGCGGCACCGCGTCTCAGAGTGGCCCCGGTGATCGGACGCTCAGGCGAGCGAGATGCGAATCCGCTGCGCTGTGAGGCAACAGGCTTTTCGACACTGGCACGATCAGCAACTGCGGACCTGCAGTAGCAGCGTCGACTGCGCGGATTCTGCCCCCGGGCGGCAGGATGACCGCCGACATGCCCATGACCTCGATGCATTGCGGTGGCAAGGAACGCGTGTCCCAGCGCTGCGCCAAGATGCCGATGCGCGACCCGGCGACTCGGCTCGGTATCGCTGAGCATCCGCGGTGTGGAAGCGCTTGTTCCATCGATGGCACGCGCCGGTACACGGAATCCCACGATATCACGACGCGACCGTTTGCGGCAACTGCGAACCGCGCCACATCCACTCCCCTCGCAGTAGTGCACACCGGCTGCACCGCGAACGCTCGATAGATTACTTCTCCCACTCCGGTGACCGCGAGGGCGCTCGCCAACCCGCTCCACCACCGGCCTGGCCAACGGCCGGCACGTCGTAATCGCCCCGTCGGGTTGACGAGCGTGTCGGCGGGCTGGCGGAGGAGTCAACGGTTCCGGAATCCCGGTTCTCGGCAAGCGCGATCAGTGCGCGCGGCAGGGCAGACAGCAACCAGACCGGTGGCGTGTCACCCGCGACCCACGCCACGGGACAGGTT
>JADJAD010000006.1 GCA_016704465.1 Gemmatimonadota bacterium
TGTCGCTCCGTTGTCGCGCATATCAGGGGGTGACGCGCAACGTCGCGCGCATTGCTGGCTGGTTGTACTTGCATTGATAGGCGTGCAGACCGGGGACGGTCGCCACCCAGATGTACGACTGCGTCTTCTGCAGGTCGCCGGAGTCGTTCCAGGGCCCGCCGGTGACTGTGTGCACCTTGAGGCCGACGTTGTACCAGCAGACGATGGTCCCCACCGGCACCACGGTCTCGGCGTTCTCCGCTCCCGCGGGTTGGAGTTGGTAGAAGTCGTCGCCGCAGTAGATCTCCACCTGGGTCTGTGGAAAATTGCCACGCTGGATGCGGACCGTGAGCGTCGTGACGCGCCCCGCCTCGACACTGAACTTGATGGGGTGTCGATACGGCTCGGGGACGATCGCCTGTCCCGCGGCCTGGAAGCGCAGCTGGTAGTCCCCCGCCGCGAGGCCGGCAAACCGGAACTTCCCCGCACCATCGGGCGTCGCCACGCTGCCGACGTGCTGCCCGGTGGGATACATGAGGATGACCGAACCGAAGCCCGCCTGGATCGCTCCCTGCACGTCGGTGACCAGTCCCTCGACCGCGCCCAGCATGCCGGAGGGGCCAGCACCGCCGTCCCCTCCGCCACCACACCCCGCGGCGCCGAGTGACAGACCGCCCACCACGACCCCGATCACGCGCACGAACTCCCGGCGTGTGACGTCCTCCGCCGCACCGAAACGTGCGTCGTCCATCGCGCCGATCACGGCGGAGGACAATCCGTCAGCTGCACTCATCACTCGCGCCTGCATTCACCTGTGCGAAACTCCATGGACGAATGAAACGACGGGGAACGGGCCACCTCGCCCGTTCCCCGCCCACCACTGCCTACCCGATCAGGAGATCCGCGGGCAGGTGGCCTCCCCTTCCTTCATGCTGGGGTTGGCCAGGATCTCATTGCGCGAGAGCGGAAGCATCGTGTTGCGTCCCGTCCCGATCACCGTCCCGACGAGGTTGAACCGGTGCAGGTCATACGCCCGGTGTCCCTCGACGAACAGGACCGCCATGCGCTCGTTGAGCAGCGCCGTCTGGGCCGCCGCCGCGCTGGTCGGTGCCGTGATCGGAGCCAACCCGACCGCGGTGCGCTCCACGTTGATCTTCGCCGCCATATTCGTGTAGTCGTTGCGGCGCATGTACACCTCGGCGGCGATGAGATTCATCTCCTTGGAAGTGAGCATGGGCTGGTCGGAACCGCGATCGCTGTACTTGGTGATGCCGTAGTAGTCGAAGCGGTTGTTGACCCCCTTCTCGCCAGCTTTGCGCGTCACGGCAATGCGAGGATCGGAGACCGTAGGAGCGTACCAGTCGTACAGGTAGCCGGTGCTATACGCCGAACCGAACGTCCCGAGGACGTGGTTGAAGTACTGTCGGCGCAACCCACCCGAACGATTGCGGTTCTGGTGGAACTGGTTTCCCGTCGTGCTCTGCTGCACCGCGGCCGCCTCGGCGTACACCGCATTCTTCACGAATCCAGCCGGCACCGCCAGGGCATCGGACAGCGCCGCGTCGTAGTTACCGGCGAACAGATTGGCGCGCGCACGGCTCGCCAGCACGATCGGGCGCCACTTGGCCTGATCGGCCGCGTTGAGGCTGTTCACCAGCGTCAGCGTCGCGGTCAGCTTGGTCACCGCCTGCGTGAAGAAGGCCGTGTTCGGCGAGCGGGCGCCGCCCTGCGTCAGCGGTCCTTCGCACCATCCCATCCCCAGCACGACGTCGGCGAACCCATCGACCCACTTGACCTGGGTCAGGAGCGGGCTCGAGTTGGCCGCGGCACCCAGCACAGTCGTGATACGGTCGGCCGCGCTCTGCGCCGCAAAACGCGCGCGCAGCACCTGATCCTGTGGCCCGGAGAACGAGCCCGTCGAAGCCCAGTCGCCGCGGAGGCGCCCTTCAGAAATGTCTTCCCAGTCGATCCACGTCGACGTCGATTCGAGCTCGTCGCCGAGCAGCGAGGTCACCGTCACGAAATCGTCGTACGCCTGCTGGAGCGACCCTTCGGCGCCATCGGCGACGTTCTTGATGATCACGGGATCGTTGAGGTCGGCGTCGCCGAAGGCCTGCGGATCCTCGACGTCGAAGACCCCGCTACAGCCGGCCGCCAGGACCGCGACGAGCGCGAGGCGACCCACGTGTCTGATGCTCTTCATGTATGTCATGGGTTAGAACCTCGTGCGAATCTGGAGTCGGAACTGACGCGGCGCTGGCTGGGCCAGGAAGCCGCTTCCGATCGTGAACGAGTCGGCGCCCGCCCAGTTCATGTTCGGGTCGACGCAGTTACAGTCGTCCCACCACATCAGGTTCTGCCCGGCGAGCGACATGGAGGTACGGCCGACGTTGAAGAACGAGCTGAGGCCCTGCGGGACCTGCCAGGTCAGCGACATTTCACGCAAGCGAATGTTGTCACGCTTGTCGTTGTGCGACAGGATCGAGGACCACTGGAAGATCGAGTCGGCCTTGAAGGTGCGCTCGCCGTTGGGTCCGAGCGCCGACAGGTACTCGTCGGAGCCACCCTGACGGATGCGATACGGACGGTCACCGTTGCTGAACCAGGCGCCCTTCTCCATCGAGACGAGGCCGTAGAGCGAGAATGCGCCCCAGCGCACGGTGTTCGAGAACCCGGCGTTGAACGTCGGGAGCGGCGGGCCAAAGTACTCGGCGGCCGCGGTACGCGTGGTCGTCGGGCAGCCCCAGCTCTGGATCGGCTGGCCGCCGCACGTCGTTCCGGTCGTCACGACGCTGTAGCCGTTCGGCTTCTGGCCCCAGACACCCTGCGCCGGATAGCCGAGACGCACGGCGTTGCCGGCGAGCGTTACGCCACCCAGGTCGGTGACCTTGTTCTTGTTGCCGTCGAGATTGACGCCGGCGGTCCAGTCGAACTTGGCCTGGCTGATGACGAGATACTTGAGCGACGCTTCCCAGCCGCGGTTCTCGAGGGCGCCGATGTTGACGCGCTGCGCCTGATTGAAGCCCTGCGACGGCGCGAACGAACGGTTCACGATCGCGTCGTTCGTCTCGGAGTAGTACTGCGACGCCTCGATGCCCACGCGGTCGTTCCACAGCCCGATCTCGAAGCCGAACTCACGCTCCGTGGTGATCTCGGGGCGCAGGTCGACGTTGCCCGGGTTCAGCGGCACGATGCCCGGCACGTCCTCGAACACCGGCTGCGCAGCGTAGCTCGTGAACGAGTCGAACGGCCCCGGCATCTTGCCCGCTTGGCCGAGCGCGGCACGCAGGCGCAAGGCCGAGACAACCGACGGGAGCAGCCCCTCGTGCTTGGAGAGGTCGTACGACGCATCGATCTTGGGATACTTCTGGAAGCCGTAGTCGGCGCCGAACGCCGAGTTGCCGTCCATGCGCAGGCCGAGCGTGATGAAGAGGCGATCGCTGATGGCGAAGCGGTTCTGGGCGAGCAGGCCGAGGTTGATCGTCTCGGTGAACGCCTCACCGCCGCTCGTCACGGCGCCCGCTGCCACGGTCGACACGCCGGGGCCGGGGAAGTTGTTGCCGACGGCGATGTTCAGGCGCTGCGACTCCCAGAAGCCCTGGCCGCCGTACGAGAAGTTGGACTCGATGTTGAACGGGAGCTTGAAATTGAGCGTCCCGAGGTAGTCGATGGTCGTGGTGCGATAGTTCCGCAGCCCGATGTTGCGTTGCCCGTTGGTCACGCCCGCCGGTCCGAAGTTTCCGGCGTACGGGAAGAAGCGCGACTTCTGCTCGTTGACTGCGTCCGTCCCGAAGATGAGGCGGTGCGTGAACGAGGGGTTGAAGGCGTACGAGAGGGTGACGCCACCCGTCCAGCGATCGGCGTCGCTCTTGGTCTCCATCGTCTCGATGTCGGCGACGGGGACCCACGCCTCACCGTAGGGGCGCAGCGCGCTCGCGTTGCGCGGGTTGCCGTTGATGGCGTTGCCGAGCAGTGCGGTCCAGTTGTTCCCGGCCTGCAGCTCGTTGATGACGTTGCGCGTGTACGCGGAACGCACCTCGACCGTGATCTTGTCGGTCGGCACGAACGTCAGGTTGGCGCGCAGGTTCCCCTTGACCTGGTCGTTCGGCTGGATGGAGCCCACTTCCTTGGAGCCCAAGGCCGAGACGTAGTAGGTCGAACGCGTCGTCCCGCCCTGGCCGCTGATGTCGACGGCGTTGAACGGACCGTTCTGGATCAAATCATTGGCGTCCTTCGCCTGGGTGCCATCGGATCCGGTGAAGCGGGGGAATTCCTTCGTCGGGAGGTTTTCGCGCAGGCGATTGAAGCCGGTCCCGAGCCCCAGGTTCCACTGCGTGCGTCCCTCGCCACGTCCCTTCTTGGTGAAGACCTGGATGACCCCGTTGGTCGCCTCGGAGCCATACAGCGTGGCCGCCGCCGCTCCCTTGAGGATCTCGACCCGCTCGATGTCGTTCGGGTTCAGGTCGCTCAAACGATCGGCCGAGTTGCCGCCCGAGAACGAGCAGCAAGCGGTCGACGCCATGCCCGTCGCGGTCGTCCATTCGGTGCCGCGCGAGTCAACGCGCACGCCGTCGATGTAGATGACGGGACGCTGGTTGAGCGAGAAGGAGGCGATACCGCGGATGCGGAGATCCTGTCCGCCGCCCACGCCGCCACCGACGCCAACCGAACGCACGCCGGAGACCTTGTTGGCGAGCGCCGACGTGAAGTTCTGCACCGGCATGATTTCCTGCTGGGCCGCCATGTCCATGGTGCCGAGCGAGGCGCCGATCTTGCGCTTCTCAACCGCACCACCCGTCCCGGTGACCACGACCTGCTGCAGCTCAACCGCCGAGGCGGCGATGCGGAAGTTCGCCGTGGCCGTGTCGTTGGCCGCGATCGTAACGGTCTGGACTTCCGGACGGAAGCCGATGCGGGTGACCCGGACCGTCTGTTGCCCGACGGCGATGTTGCGCATGAAATAGCGCCCGTTATCGTCGGAATTGGCGCCCGCGGCGGCGTCGCCGACGACCTGGACGCGTGCGCCGTTGATCGGCGCACCTGACGCGCGATCGAGGACGGTACCGGTCAACATGCCGGTACCCTGTGCCTGGGCGAGCGCCGGGACGAGCCCGAACGCGAGCGCCAGGAGCCATCGCCGTGTCGTCCGATTACCCGGAGAACGAGTCGAGTGCATGGTGCCTCTTGGGTGGGAGTGGTGACGAGCGAAATCCGTGTGGTGCGGAGTACGCAGTTCCAGCACACGACACGCCGAGCGAGCTCGCAGAAAAGCGACCTCGCTCGCGCACGAGCTGACGCATGGAACATTGCATACAATACCGTTTGGCCGCCTCACGTCAACTGGTGGGATTCATTCGGACAGGGCAGGGGTGAAAGGCTCCAAGGTTGCCGTAGCCGGAGAAAACGTTTACAGGCCCGAACTGCCCCCCGAAACGTCGAAAGTAGCGTCGCCGCCGGCGCCGACCGCGAGACAGCCTCCGATGGGGGCGCTCGAATGTCGATGCGACGCTGCATAAATTCCCGCACTCCACGCACGGAACCGCATGCTGCAGATGCTCGCCTCCCTCGATCGCCAGTTCCTCGGCACCCCCTTCGCCGACTGGATCACCGCTGCGGCCATTGCGCTCGCGGTCGTGCTCGTGCTGCTCATGCTCAAGTATGTCGTCGGACGACGGCTCGCCTCCCTGGCCAGTCGAACCACGTCGCGCGTGGACGACGTGGTCGCGGAGCTCCTGCACCGCACCCGCCTCTACTTCATCATCGCGCTGGCCGCGCGGGCGACGTTACCGATCCTCGCCCTCTCACAATCGATCGTAAAAGTGGCGGAGGACGTCACGGCGATCGCGTTCCTGCTGCAGATCGCGCGCTGGGGAACAGGGCTCATCGACTTCTGGCTGCGACAATGGTCGCGCGGACGTCCCGGCGGCGACGAGCGGGCCACCTCGGCGACCATCAAGGCAGTTGCCGCGCTGGCGCAGGCCGTCCTGTGGAGTGTCGTCCTCCTGCTGGCGCTCAAGAACGTCTGGGATTTCGACATCACGGCGCTGGTCACAGGCCTCGGGGTCGGCGGTATCGCCGTCGCCCTCGCCGTGCAGAACATCCTCGGAGATGCATTTGCCGCGTTGTCCATCGTGCTCGACAAGCCGTTCGACATCGGCGACACGATCGCGGTCGACACGTCCGTCGGCACGGTGGAGCATATCGGCTTGAAGACCACGCGCATCCGGGCGCTCAGCGGCGAGCAGATCATCTTCTCGAACGCCGAACTCCTGAAGCTGCGCGTCCGCAACCTCCGACGCATGCACGAGCGCCGCGTCGTCTTCACCCTCGGTGTCACGTACGACACCCCCGCCGACGCGGTCGAGCGCATCCCCGCCACGATTCGCACCATCATCGAGGCCACGCCGACTACACGATTCGACCGGGCGCACTTCGCGCGCTACATGGACTCGTCGCTGGAATTCGAGGCCGTCTACTACGTCAACTCACCGGAGTTCAGCGTCTACATGGACACCCAGCAGGCGATCAACCTCGCGCTGCTACGCTCCTTTAACGACAGCGGCATTTCCTTCGCCTTCCCGACGCGCACGATCATCCAGCAGCGCGACAGCGCGGACGATGACAGGCAGCGCGATGCCCCGACGCACGTCGTGGAAGGCGGCGCCCCGGCCGATGGCATCGATACCGCGGGTGCGGCCCGCACCGCTACGGACGACGCGCCATCCGCGTGACGCCCCTCGACGGGATAGCCGTCAGGACGGGGCGACGGGTAGGCGGATCAGGCGGTCACGGAGCCGCGAATGTCGAGAGCGGCGCGTCGAACAATGCCCGGAAACGTGCTGTGCAGGGGGCGGGGGCTCAGTTCCCGCGAGCGCACTGCTCCCACGCCGCGCGTCGTTCGGCACGCTCGGCGAAATCCAGCCCGACTCGACCATCGTCGGGACGCGCCGCACGCCACAGGATCGCATCACGCACCTCCTGGACAACGGAATCGCGAATCGCGGGGCGCCACGGTGCCCCCGCGAGGGCCCGAAAGCGTGCCGCGCCGCCCGGAAGCCCGCTCGAGTAGTCGCCCCACCGCCGCACGAGTCCCCGGGCTCGCGCCTCGGCGGCGAGGTACATCCCGTCGCGTAGCGCCCGCTCGTCCCGACCGCGCATCGACGGCGACTGCAGCAGGCAACTCCACCCCATCGCCGAATCGGTCGGGCTGCGCAGCAGCAATACGCCATCGGCGATCGCATCGAATCCGCCGGTCGATGCGCTGCGCACGTTAAGCCGGGACAGCGGGGCGATCAGCGCTCGCCGCACACCATCGGCGACGCCGAATCGGCGCTCTCGTCCGAATGCCGACGCGTACCACGCGTGGGTCGACGGATCGATCACGGCGATCTCGCGCAGGGCGTCGAGGGTGGCATCGCTCTCCAGCACGCCGCTTCGAGGCGGCGTGGCCGAGGCGTAGCCGGTGATCACGGCGTCCTGCACGGAGCTGAGATACCCGTTCATCCGCCCCTGACGGGCCAATGCCGCCGCGACAAACCAGTCGACCCCGCGTGCGAACGCTTCCGTGGGACGGTCGGCCTGAACGGCGGACGAGAGCGTCTCTGACCGCGGGCGCGCCGCGCTCGCCAGGCGCCGCACCGTCGCCGAAAACTCGTCGCTGAACTGCCGGACGGAGCGATCGGTGCGATACCCGCCGCGCAATCCATATCGGCGGCGCGCCGCCTGCCAGTCCAGATCGTGCGCAAGCTCGTGCGCCATCGCGCCGGCGCTGGTGGCCAGCGGGAAGTAGACCGTTCGCGTACCCGGGTCGTGCAGCGCCAGGGCACGGTCGGCCAGGGGGGAGTCCCCAAACCGCACGTTGAGTCCCTGCAGGTTCAGTTCCGGAAAGACCATGGTGAGGTCGCTGACAACCTCGCCGAGCATGCGCGTGAAGTACGGACGCCAGTTGTTCGGGACACGATCGTCGAAGGTGAGCGAGGCGAGACCAAGCCGGCTCTGCAGCTCGAGCGCGGGCGGGCCGTCGTCACCCGGGAGCCAGGCGCGCTCCTGGGCATACGCCCGCATCGCCACGCTCGCCGTCAACAGCGCGAGGGCAGGTTCGCCGGTCGCCCCGCCGGGTTCGCCGCGAAGCCTGGCCAGCTCGGCCACCAGCGATTCCTCGGTGCGAGCGCGGGCCACAAACAGGCTGCGGGCGCGGCGCAGCGCCGACGAACCCTGCGCATTCACCACGAACGCGGCATACCCGCCCATCGTGACCGTCACGGGGGCCTGCGGGGGCGCGGCCCGTCTCGCGACGAGCTCGGCGGCCAGCGCGCCGGCGGCGCCACCCAATCGGCGCACGCTGGCCGGTCGTGGCGCAAATCGAGACTCGGGCGATTCCGCGAGCGAATCGAGGCGGGCGACAAGGGCCGGGAGCAGGCGCACTGCCGCCGCTTCGTCGTCCGGGAGGGGCGGATCGACCAGCGGCCGCTCGACGGCAAAGCGACGCGAGGCGCGCCACAACGGGACAAGCTCGATGGGTTCCAGTCGCTGGCTTCGTGCCTCGTCGACCAGGGCATCGACGTCTCGCATGGCGAGCGCCCGGTCGCGCGACTGGGCGATGGCGGCGAGCGCGACGGCCGGTGCGCGATGAGACACCGACCCCGACGCGGTGCCCACGGTGTACGCCAGTCGCAGCGCCAACTCTGCCACGCGCGGTGACTCGCTTTCCTCGGCGACGGCTTCCATGAACTGCCGATGCGCGAGTCCCGCCTCGTCCATGGACCGGACGGCGAGCAGCGACATCGCTTCCGGGGGTGTCGCATAGGCGGCGCCCGCCTGCGTGCGCGCGAGGATCGCGGCCGCCAGCATGCGCCGCGAGGGCTCGGGGATGAGTGGATCGCGCAGGACGTAGTCCACGAGCCGGAACGGACTCCCGACGCCGAGGCGCAGGCGTTCGAGGTAGAGCGCGGACATCACGGCGCCGGGATCCATGTCGCGTGGCGACTGCCGCGCCAGGACCCGCTCCACCGAATCGGCCCACTGCGAGCCTAACGCGAACTCCTGTGCGACGACCGGCTCCCGTCGGGGGACAGGCCCGCGCGCGACCACGACAAGCACGGCGCCCAGCGTTAGCGCTGCCGTCGCGGCCACCCACACTGCGCGTGGTCTCGTCCCAAGCCAGGCCATGTCCCTCCCCTCCTGCATCTACAATAGTACCTGCGTGCTCGGGGGCCGCGTTCCCTCGCCGAAAGAAATCCCCTCACCAGGATGGACCGCCGGGGGCCCGGTCGCGTCACGAGGCAACACGCGCCAGCATCCGCTACCTTTCCGACGCCCCGCAAGTTCCGTTTCCCATCGCTTCGGTCGCTTCTGCGCGTTTCTCGACTGCCTCGTTCCCTCGCTCCGCTGCTTCTCGCCTGCGCGCCCCTGCTCTTGCCGGTCGCGGCCGAGGGGCAGGGCGACTCCGTCCCAGCGCGCACCAGTGTCGGGCTCGCCGCCGTCGGGGCGCTGACGGTGCATGCCAGCTTCGCCAGTATCCAGCGCGGGTATCATGGCATCGCGGCGGGGGCCACGGTCGACCTCGGGTATATCAGGTCACCACGCGTACGCCTCCTGGCCGACGTGTCGTACTTGCGCAGCTTTCCCAAGACCGAGCTGATTCTCCCGGAGAACCAGCGCTATCGCGACGACTTTCGCGACCTGTCGGGGACGCTCTCGCTCGCGTTTCACGCCACGGCTCCCACGGCGCGCGTGTCGCCGTACGTGGCCACGGGACTCGGGGTGCACGTGCTCTCCAGCAGCTTTGGCTCGCTCGCGATCGACCGGCGATACAACACCAACAACTTCGGGCTGCTCGCCGCCGCCGGCGCACGCCTGCGCACCGGAACGGGCGGCAGGCGCGCGCTGCTCATCGAAGCGCGGCGGGTCATGTCTCACGACGTCAGCCGGACCAGCATTCACCTCGGCCTTTCGTCGCTCTTCGGCGAGCTGGCGCGGCGCTGATCAGGTCAGCGTGGCCTCGACCTCGATGGCGACGTTCCCCTTGATGGCCTTGGAAATCGGGCATCCGTCCTTGGTCGAGGCGACGATGGCCTGAAAGGCCTCGTTCGTCACACCGGGGACCGTGGCGCGCACGGTCAGCTTCATCGTGGTCACGGAAAACGCGTCGCCGACTTTTTCCACGGTGCACGCGGCGTCGGTCTCGATGCGCGTGGCGACGGTCCCGTTGCGCTCGAGTGCCCCGCTCAGCGCCATGCTGAAGCAGGAGGCCTCGGCGGCGGCCAGCAGTTCCTCGGGATTGGTCCCCTTGTCATCGCCAAAGCGGGCGTTGAACGAGACGTTGCCTGCAATGGCGCCGGACTCCCCGGCGAAGGTCCCCTTGCCGGAGCGAATGCCACCTTCCCAGGTGGCAGAGGCGTGACG
Organism: Gemmatimonadota bacterium; assembly: GCA_016704465.1. Classification (GTDB taxonomy): domain Bacteria; phylum Gemmatimonadota; class Gemmatimonadetes; order Gemmatimonadales; family Gemmatimonadaceae; genus SCN-70-22. Next base: position 10,384 of record JADJAD010000006.1, read on the forward strand.
GGTTGGCATGATGCGAGTGGGTATGAGAGAAATCAGGGTTGCTGCACGATCTAGGTACAATCTCCACGGGAGCGCCGCGGTGCCAGTCCCGTAAGTGTTGGGTGGGCGCACCGTGGGTGCGCCGTGGGTGCACCGGGGTGCGGTGCGCCAGGTGCGCCGTGGTGCCGAGGGTGCGCCGTGGGTGCGCCGTGGGTGCTTGGGGTGTGCCACTGGTTGGTGCAGCACTGGCGGGTCCCGGCCATCTGGTTAGGCTTCCCGTCATGACCGCACCGTCCCCATCCATTCCGCCCCGCCTCGACTCGGTCCTGCGCCGATTTCGGGCACTGGGCCGCGAGGAGAAGATGGCGGCGCTCGTGTCGTACGCGCGCAAGCTCGAGCCGCTTCCCGAGCGGTATCGGGATGTCGCCGACGACGCCTTCTCGGTGCCGGAATGCCAGACTCCGGTGCGGTTGTTCCCCGAGGTCCGTGAGGGAACGCTGCACTTCCACGCCGACATCGACGTGCGGCAATCGCCGACGGTCGCGGCATTTCTCGCCATCGTGCTCGGTGCCGTGAACGGTGAACCGCCCGCGACGACGCTCGCCATTCCCGCCGATTTCGTGCGGGTGGTCATGCAGAGCCTGGGCCTGGGCACGCGCGAGGTCGGGCTGGAGGCGATCGTCGCGCGCCTCAAGCGCCATGCCCGCGCGGCGCAATCACCCGACGTCCCCGACGCCTAACGCCGGTCGCGTCCGGCCCCGACGCGCGCCACGTCCCCTACCCCCCCCGACCTGATGTCCCAGAACTTCGCCAAGCACACGCGCTGGCTCCCGGCATACCACTTCGTCGTCCTGCCGCTCCTGTTGCTAAACATCGTCCTCAATGTCCGCGACCTGGTCAAGACGCCGGGCATCTGGACGATGTGGGGGTCGGTGGTCTCGGTCACGATCTTTCTCGGGATCCTGCTGGCGCGCACGATGGCGCTCACCGCCCAGGATCGTGTCATCCGCCTCGAGGAAACGCTGCGCTTGCAGCGCCTCCTGCCGGTGGAGCAGCACGGTGAGATCGCGTCGATCACGCGTGGGCAGTTCATCGCCCTGCGCTTCGCCTCCGACGAGGAGCTACCGGCCCTCTTCCGGCGCGTGCGCAACGGAGAGTTTGCCAACCAGAAGGCGATCAAGCAGGCGATCACCGCCTGGCGGCCGGACCTGCTGCGGGTGTGACGCCCTCCGGGCCGGCCCGCGGACGCGCTCGTCCAGGCTGGCCCCCCTCTCCCGTCCGTCCGCGGACGCGCGGAATCCTGCACATGCGACGACGCGACGGGACTCAGGCGGTGTTTCTGGTGCCGCTGGCGGCGCGGTCACGTCGCGGTACCGGACCGCCGCCCTCGACCGCGAGCAAGCGGGCGCGCTTGCGCCGCGTCCGGAGGGGGAGCAGCCAGAGGTAGATCCCCGTAAGCCACAGCACGAACACGATGACGCCTGTGGGGAGGAAGAGCCACAGCTTGGCCTGCGGGTGGAACCACGACCCGTCGTGCAGCGACTCCAGCCAGTCCGAGCGCCGATACGCAGTCTGCAGGACCGCCCCCGTCTCGGAGTCGACCTGGATCTCCCACCGCGAGTTGCTGGTGATCTTCATGATCCCCTTCGCGGGGCGGACGTCGACGCGGTCGATATCGGCCCAACTCCGGATCCCCGCCTCGGGAATCGACTGCGCGGCGGCGAGCACTCGCTCGAGCGACACGACCGGTACCGTCCCGGCGCCGCGATTCTCCGCAGGCTGCACCCAACTCCATTCCTTCTTGAGTTGGAGCAGGATCCCGGTCGCGATCACGACGAGGAACGGGACGGCAATGGCGATCGCGCCCCAGCGATGGGCCTTGCGTGAGAGCACGCGCAGATTGAGAAAAGAGGGCACGGCTGCAAGTCGAGGGTAGAGAGAAAACGAGGGCAGCGCGCCGGCGCGCCGGTGACTGTGGGTGCGCCGACCCCTAGTTCGTTCGTGAGAGCGAGAAGGAGATGACCACGTTGCGCCGCAGCCCGGGTTCGAATGCCACCGGGACGTTGTTCACCACATCGGGATTCAGGAACGCCGAGGCGATGTACGATCGATCGCCGAGGTTGTTGATCGCCACGAAGCCGCGCAGTCCGATCCCGCCGCCGAGCGCGATCGGGCGATCGAGTGACACCGTGGTCCCGACGATCGCATAGCCGGGGACCGTGACCGCGTTGGCATCGTCGGCGAAGTACTTCCCGAAGCCCTGTGTCACGAACCGCACGGCGAGTCCGCGCAACGCCGGCGGCGCCAGGCCGAGAGTGAGCGACCCGAAGACATCCGGCACCCCGACGACCTTGTTCCCGGAATAGTCGGCGAACCGTCCAGCCTTGGCCGGGTCGTAATGCACGGAATCGACGACATAGCGCTGATACGTGTTGTCAGAGAAGGTGAGCGCCGTCTCCAGGATGACCCCCCCGCCGCCCCTCGCATCGACGCCGAACTCGAGCCCGCGCCGACGCGCCTCGCCCGCAGAGAAATAGAACCGGCCGCCGCGATATGGCACAATTTCGTTCTGGACGTTCGTCTGGTACGCTGCGATGTCATAGGAAACCTGTCGCAGCCATCCGTTCCCACGCACGACGATCTGCTTGGTCCCCACTTCCATGGTCGTCGAGCGGATGGGATCGAGCAGCGGATTGATCCCGACGATGGTATCCTGACCAAAAGTCGCGGCCGGATCGGTCTCGTTGCCGGCCGGCGCTTCCACCCCTCCCCCCAGGTTGGCGTAGAAGGTGTGGACCGGCGACGCCCGGAACGTCACGCCAACCTTGGGCGTCAGTCGGCTGAAGCTGCGCTGATCGTTGAGTTGGGGCGTGATGAACGATCGGGCGATGTACCGAATATCGTCGTAGCGGGCACCGAGCGAGGCGGTCCAGCGATCGCCGAGATCGAGCTCCTCACTCACGAACGCCCCGAAGTTCGCCGCCCCTTCCCGCTTGTTGTCACGCAGCGTCGTGCCGCGCTCGGCGTCGGCTGTCAAGCTGTAGAAGAGAATCGCTCCATCCTGGTACGCAACGTCGGTTCCCGCGAGCAGGCGGCTCCGGACGCTCGGCGACAGCGTCGAGCGATTCTGGTAGGTGACGTTCCCCCCGGTGTGATAGCGCGTGAAGTCGCGAAACGTCCCGCGCTCCGAGCGCTGCAGATACTTGGGGTTCACGTACAGCATGCCGCCGACTTCATTAGAGCCGCCGAACCGATGCGAGACCGACGCACCGAGACGTCCCAGGCGATTGTATCGACGCTCCCGGCGCGAGGCGTACGTCGCGTTGGCTTGCTCGGGATCAGCCTCGGCCTGCGCGCGTGTCAGCGGACCGGGAATGCTGAACTGGCTGTTCGACCCCATCGCGAATACCCCCAGGTCGGTTCCGTCACCGAGTGAGGCCGTATACCCGAGGTTGAGCAGACCACGTCGCGCGCCAGACGACACGCGATAGCCGTCGAGGGTCGTGTTGGTGAACGAACTGAACACGCGCCCTGCCCCCACGTCGGTCCCGGCTCGCAGCACGGTACGGGAGAGGCCATAGCTCCCCGTGGCAAGTTCGGCCGACATCCCGCTGTTGGCGAAGGTCGGGACCGTGGACACCGCCACCACTCCCCCGGCCGCATTCCCCCAGAGCGCCGATGCATTCGACCGGACCACGTCGATCCGCTCGGCCGCACCCAGGTCGATCCCATCGAACGAGGTTCGACCGTCCGGCTCTGTCTCGGGAAAACCATCCAGCAGGACGCGGATGCCGCGTGACGTCCCGGCGTTCGAGCGATCGCCGGCCCCCCGCGCACCGAATCCTCGAATGACGATGCGCACGTCGGACGCGCCGGATCGTGACTGTGCGAGGACACCCGGTACGTGCGAGAGGGCCTCGTCCAACCCATAGCCTCGCGTCCGGTGCAGGTCCTCGCGGTCGATCACCGTAATGGCCAGCGGTACGTTGATCGTCGTTCGGTCGGACCCTCGGGCAAGCACCGTGATCGGTGCAAGCCTGGTGCGCAACGAATCAGCAGTGCTGTCGCGCGCTGCCGCCTGCGCTGCACCCTGGACAGCCCAAACATTCGCCAATAGGGCGCAGCTTGAAATGACCCACGGCCGGAGGATCATGTGGACGCGCAGAGCTGAGAGTGAGAAATTGCGACCGACGACCCACCGAGTCCGTTGCAAACGGCCGTAGTCATGAATAATTAACGAAGACAATAACGCCGCCGTTGAGCGCGCGCACGCCCCCAGCGAGCAGCGAGGCCCCTTTCATCTCGTGATGCACTGGCGGACATTGCGGCGTCTTTATCGTTTCTTCACCCCCGCCGGATCCCGATGACGTCCCTGCCAATAAAGATCAAGCACAATGGTCCCCTGTTCATCACGGCCGAAGACGCGGCCGCGCTTGTCCTGACCGATCACACCGGCGCGTTGATCCAGCTCCCGGTCGGCAAGGGCATTGCGCTCTGCCGCTGCGGCGCCTCGAAGCGCAAGCCGTTCTGCGACGCCAGCCATAAGGTGATCGGCTTTGACGGCACGTGCGCGCCGCCACCCGAGCCGCCCCCCTCCGCCGCAGAGCCGCCCGCCTCGGTGTGACGACCGACTCGGCGTCGTTCACTGCAGAGCGGCCGGCACCTCACTCCGACGCAGAGCTGGAGGAGCTCCTGAGCCGGCCGACGCCGGCGGTCGTGGAGGCGCTGCGGCGTGTGCCGGGCGACGTCATCGTGCTCGGCGCGGGGGGCAAGATGGGCCCGTCGCTGACCGCCATGGTGCAGCGCGCCGTGCTCGCGCTGGCCGACGGGCGTCGTGTGACGGCGGTATCGCGCTGGAGCCAGGAGCACGATGCGGCGCGACTCCAGGCCATGGGCGTCCATCTCATCCGTGCCGACCTGCTCGAGCCGGGGGCGCTCGATACCCTGCCGGATGCGCCCAACGTGCTGTATCTCGCGGGGCAAAAGTTCGGCACGAGCGACGCCCCCGCCCTCACCTGGATGACGAACACCGTGCTGCCGTCGCGCGCCGTCGAGCGCTACCGCGCCTCCCGGTTCGTCGCGTTCTCCAGCGGCAACGTTTACCCACTCGTGCTCGCCGACGGGCCGGGTTCGCGCGAGGACGACCCGTTGTCGCCCGTCGGCGAATACGCTGCGTCGTGCGTGGGCCGCGAACGGATCTTCGAGGACGCTGCCGCCCGCTTCGGGACACCGAGCGTCCTGCTGCGGCTCAACTACGCGGTGGACCTGCGCTACGGCGTGCTCGTGGACCTCGCCCGACGCATCCTGGACGGAAACGTCATCGACCTCGCGATGGGCCACGTGAACTGTATCTGGCAGGGCGATGCGAACGCGTTCGCCCTGCGCGCGCTCGACCATGCGGGGGCCCCGCCGGTCGTGCTGAACCTCACCGGTTCCGAGCGGCTGTCGGTGCGTGACGTCGCCCTTGACCTGGGGCGACGCCTTGGGCGGTCCCCGCAATTCGGAGGGACCGAAGGCGCAGACGCGCTCCTGAGCGACACGCATCGTGCGCAGTCGCTGTTCGGCCTCCCCACGGTCCCCGCCTCGCTGCTCACGGCCTGGGTCGCCGAATGGCTGCAGCGCGGCGGCCGCACGTTAGGCAAGGCCACGCGCTTCGAGCGGCGCGACGGGAGCTTCTGAGTGGTCTCGCTGCGCGCACACCTCCTGGCGGGCCAGGTCATCCCGGCCCATCCGCTCGCCCTCACCGCCGATCGCGCCATCGACGAGCGACGCCAGCGCGCGCTGACCCGGTACTACCTCGATGCCGGCGCGGGAGGACTCGCGGTGGGCGTACATACCACCCAGTTCGCGATCCGCGACCACGGCCTGCTGCGGGACGTGCTGGCGCTCGCGGCCGAGAGCGCACGGGACTGGCTGGGTCCCGCGCCACGCCAGGTCACCCTCGTGGCCGGCGCGGTGGGCCCACGCCGGCAGGCGCTGGACGAGGCCGCCCTGGCCCAGTCGTTAGGCTACGATGCCGTCCTGCTGTCGCTCGCCGGGCACACCGGCGACCACGAGGCGCTGGTTGACCACTGCCGGGCCGTCGCCGAGGTGATGCCGGTGATCGGCTTCTACCTGCAGCCCGCGGTGGGAGGGCGCCTCCTGGACCACGCCTTCTGGCGCGCGTTCGCCGGGATTCCCGGGGTGGTGGCCATCAAGGTCGCCCCGTTCAACCGCTACCAGTCGCTCGACGTGGTGCGCGCGGTCGTCGAGGTGGGCCGCGACGACGTGGCCCTCTACACCGGAAATGACGACAACATCGTCGCCGACCTGCTCACCCCGTTCACCTTCCCCACCGCCGGACGTGTCGTCACCCGGTACTTCGACGGGGGACTGCTCGGACAGTGGGCCGTGTGGACACGGTCCGCCGTGACGATGCTCGCTGCGCTGCGTGCGCGTCGAGTCCCCACGGAGGCGGGCGCGGACGGCGAGCGCGTGCCGCAGGTGGCGTCGTGGATGGCGCGCGGTGTCGCGCTCACGGACGCCAACGCGGCGATCTTCGATGCGCGCCACGGCTTTGCCGGCTGCATTGCCGGGATCCACGAGATCCTGCGCCGGCAGGGATTGCTCGAGGGGACGTGGTGCCTCGACCCCGCCGAAGCGCTCTCCCCGGGACAGGCCGAGCAGATCGACCGCGTCTCGGCGGCCTATCCGTGGCTGCGGGACGACGACTTCGTGGCCGACGGGCTGGGTCGCTGGCTGCGCTGACCCGCGCGCGCGGCGGGGTCCACGCGCAGCACACGCAGGCGCACCAACTGCCGAACCGCGCGCGCGGCGCGCGCCTCGCCTGGCACGAGCAGGCGGAACGGGCCATCCGTCGGCGGGATCGCCCGCGCGTCGCGCGTGAACGCCACCGCCACCTCGCGGTTGCCTAACGTCGGCGACAGCTCGCCGAGCGAGAAGGCGACCGCGTACCCGTCGCGCGCCTCGGCCACGACCAGCTGCAGCAGGTCCCGCCCACCCAACGAGTCGAGGGCGACGCCGGCGTGGGAGAGCAGGCGGCCAAGGGGAATGACCTGGAACGTGGCCGGAGGCGCGCCGTGTCCCGTCGACACGCGCAGCGTGTCCGACGACAGTGCCGCCAGTTGGCCGGTCGTGTAGGTGCGCACCGATCCGTCCGGTCGCTCGACGCTGATCGCCTCCTGTCCCGGCAGCCGCGCGGGTGCCGTCATCGTCGCCGCCCCGCCGAGCGCGAGGGCGGCCGCGAGCCGAAGCGCCGTCAGGCGCACGTCGCCGACGGGCCGCATCATACCAGCTGTGCGTGCCAGGACCGGTTCGCCGGTCGCTCGAATTGCTCCCGCAACTCCCCGAGGGTCGTGAGCGTCGTGTCGAACACGGGGGTGTCCCCGTCAATCTCGCCGGCGCGCGCGCGCGCTGAGAAGGTCGCGCGGTCCACGCACTGCACCGTGCCGCGCGCGTCGCGGTAGAACACCAGGCCTCCGGTCACGAGCGACGTGCCTAACGGCTGCTCCAGCCCGTGCAGGATGCGGAACAGGGCGTCGATCGAGCACCCCGACGCCCCCGCAGTGGATTGGTCGAGCCCGATGACCAGGAAGTGCCGGTCACGCCAGGTCCGCGCGCTCGTGAGCGGCTCGCCGTGGGCGGCCCACACGTCCAGGTACGCATCGACGTGGCGCAGCAACGATGCGGCGAGTTCGTCGCCCAGTGGATCGCGGGAGCCAAAGACCCAGACACGGGCATCATCGGGAAGCGCATCGAACGTGACCATCGGCATCGGCAGTCTTCTCCATCGGGGATCGCGGGTGTTCCGCCATGCGCAACATATCGCACGACCGCCGACGGTGGCATCAGCCCCTGCCGACCCCTTCGGCACGCAGCGCCGCATCGAGGTCCGGATGCGCAAAGGTGTATCCCGCCTGCTGCAACCCGGTGGGCAGCACGCGCTGCCCCTCGATCACCGTCGCCTCCCCCATCGCGCCGTACAGCAGCTTGATCGCGAACGCGGGCACCGGCGCAAACGTCGGGCGCCGCAGCACCCGTCCGAGCACCTCGGTGAAGTCGGCGTTCGTCACGGGCGCAGGTGCGACGAGGTTCACGGCCCCCTCCAGCGACGCCTCGCTGAGCATGAACGCGAGTGCCCGAACCACGTCGGTTCGCGAGATCCAGCTCATCCACTGGCGTCCGCTCCCGATCTTTCCGCCCACGCCCAGGGAAAAAATGGGGAGCAACTTTTCCAACGCCCCTCCGTCGGGACTCAGGACGATCCCCAGCCGCGGATGCACCACCCGTATGCCGGCGGCGCGTGCCGGGTCCGCCGCCCCCTCCCACGCCCGCCCGACGTCGGCGAGGAACCCGTCCCCAAGTGCGGCCGACTCGTCGAGGATCTCGTCCCCTCGATCGCCGTAGATCCCGATCGCCGACATGCTGACCAGCACCGGCGGCTTGCGGTCGAGCGACGCCAGCGTGCGCGCCAGCAGCGACGTCCCCTGCACGCGCGAGTCGCGGATGGCGCGCCTGGCCTCGTCCGTCCACCGCTGGGCGATCGACTCACCCGCCAGGTGCACGACCGCGTCGACGCCCTCGAGCGCCGCCGCATCCAGCGTGGTCGCGGCGTCCCACTTGATGTCCGGCTGGGGGCCGCTGCGTCGCGCGCGCCCGACCGTCAGCACGGCGTGCCCGGCACGCGCCAGCTCTCCAACGAGCGACGTCCCGACAAACCCGCTCGCCCCCGTAATCGCAACTCTCATCTCACTCCCCTGGTCACGCCGCGTCGCCATCGATCGATCGCCACAGATACCATGAGGCGATCGTGCGGTACGGAGCCACTTGGCGCCAATGGTGTGCACCCGGGCCGAGTCGGGCAGCTTGCGCAATCGATACGCCCGCTGGATCGCCTTCCGAATGCCCAGGTCCAGCTCGGGGAGCACATCCGGGCGCCCGAGCCGGAACATCAAGAACATCTGCGCCGTCCATCGACCAACGCCCTTGACCGACGTGAGGTGCCCGATGATCTCGTCGTCGCCGAACTCGTGGAGCGAGTCGATCGGCAGGTCGCCGGCCGCCGCACGGGCCGCGAGGTCGCGCAGGTAGCCCATCTTCTGGCGCGAGATGCCGGCCGACCGCAGCAACTCGTCATTCACCGCCGCCAGCGCCGTCGCGCTGGGGCGCGCGGCGCCGAACAACGCCTCGAAGCGGCCGTGGATCGTGCCGGCCGCCTTGCCCGAGAGCTGCTGGTAGATGATGGAGCGCGCGACCGACTCAAAGTGCGACAGGTGCGTCGACGCCTCGAAGCGGCAGGGGCCGACGGCGGAGATCACGCCGGCCATGGCCGGGTCGACCCGGCGAAGATGATTCACGGCTTTTCGGAGCATGGCCCAAGACTATGTGGGCCACCGGCTCCGCGCGAATCCAGCGCACGACTGGTCGCTTGCGACCCGATCGCGAGTCGCCGGCAGCACGCCTACTGGGCGCCTGCAGGACGCCTACTACTCGCCTACTACTCGCCTACAGGTCGCCGCTCTCGAGCAGGCGCATCGCCAGTTCGGTCATCACCTCGGGCGAGCGGTACGCACCGGTCTCGAGGCGCATCCGAAGCTCGGCGACCCGCGTCGGGCCGAGGCGCTCGAGCCCGCGGTCGCCCGGCACAACGGTACGACCAAACGAGACGAGGCGCTCGTTCACAGCGGGGCTCTCGACCACGCTGTCCGAGTCGATGGCGGGGGTCGGGCGATTGGGCACGACGACGTCGTGCGACGCGGGGGTGTTCATATCGTGAGTGGCGAGGCGACGATCCACGTTGGCGCTCCGTGAGTGGGCTCTGCTAGGGGGTATCGGTCGCCGCAGGGGAAACTTGAGCCCACTCGACGCCTTTGCACCGCTTTTGCCCGGCAAATCATGCCGCCTTGGGCACGATCTACCCCCACGGAGAGGACGGAGGGCGCGCCAGCGCTCGGCAGTCGTAACGCCTGATGCTCACGCAACCTGCTGGCAGGCAACGGGTTGACCCGAGCGGCCGCTGAGCCCTCCTGCCAAGTGTCGGCTGGCCTCGGCGTTGCTTTAGTGCTTTCCACCGCGACGCCCGTCCAGACGCTATTCCGAACGCCCGGCGGCATCGAACGAAGGAACGTCATCGACTCAAGATCGGGGAAAGGATTCCTATGTCACCAGCCATCGCCAGCGACGCCACTCGGCTCGCCGCCAGCCGGATCGTCGCCCATGCCGGGACGACCGTCTCGCCCGAGACGCGCCAGCAGCTCCTGAGTGAGCACCTGGGCCTGGTCTACCACGTCGCCCGGCAGCTGAGCCGGGCCAAGCAGATGGACGTGGAACTCGATGAGCTGGTCAGTGCCGGTACCCTCGGCTTGATCGAGGCGTTCAACAACTTCGACGCAACGCGCGGCCTCGCGTTCAGCACCTTCGCGGCGCCGAGGATCCGAGGTGCGATCCTGGACGAGCTGCGCCGGCAGGATCACGTGCCGCGCTCGGTGCGTCGCCGAGCCCGCGAGCTGCACGGCGCCACCGAGGAGCTCACGCGCGAGCTCGGCCGGTGCCCCGACCAGCAGCAGATCGCCAGCCGGATGGGGATCGACCTCCCGACGTTGCGTCGCTGGCAGAGCGAGGGCGACAACTCGCGCTTCATTCCGCTCGAGCGCACCATCGAGGGGGCGGCAAATGGCTCGCGCATCGCCATGGAGCACCTGATCGCCGCGACGGAGCACGACATCGACGATCGCCTGACGATGGCCCAGGAAGTGTCACGCTTGCGAGACTCCCTGCTGGCGCTTCCCGATCAGGAGCGCAACGTGCTGACGCTGTACTACTTCGAGGAGCTGAAGCTGCACGAGATCGCCGTCCTGCTCGGCGTGAGCGAGTCGCGCGTCTCCCAGATTCGCGCCAAGGCGATCACCCGCATGCGGAAGTCGCTCTCCTCGCTCCGGGCGCCAGTCGCCTGAACGGCCGTGCCGCCGGCGTACGCGCGCCAGGCGGCCGGGACCGGCGCTGGCTCAGCTGGTCGCCGACTCCCGTTCGAGACGACGGGCCTCGGGAAGCGTCGGCAGCCGCAGTTCGTAGCGGATGCGCTCCCCGGTCTGGCTCCCCACCACGGTGGCACCCACCTGCGCGAAGGCGTGGGAGAGCGCGCTGCCCACGGCGTGCACGAGGCTCCCCTCGCCGGTGAAGATCGGTTGCCCCTCGGGCTGCGGTGCCTCGAACACCACGGTCACCCAGGTGGCGTCGCCCGAGTAGCTGAGCGTCAGCCCGCCTTCACCGCTCGACCCTGCACGCAGCGCGTTCCCGGCACCGCTCTCCAGCACGACGAGCAGGCAGCGCAGCAACGCAGACGGTCGCACCAGCAAGGGAAGGGTCTCCATATCCGCAGCGACGTCGACCGCGATGACCCGTAGGTCGGCGTGATGTCCGTGGAGTTCGAGCACCTGCGGGACGATGTCCTGCAGGCGGACCGGCTCCGCCCCGACGAACGGCTCGGCCGGCATGCAGCGAAACAGGTGCAACAGGTGGTTCAGGCGCGAAACTTCCTGGGCGAGTGCGGCGACAATCTGCGGCTCGACTGGCTCACCATCCTGGAAGATGCCGACCACCGCCTCCAGGCCTGCGACGCGATTGGTCAACTGGTGGTTGAGCCCCTTGAGCACCTTTTCGCTGACACGCAGCCACTGGTCACCCCAGAACCGGGCGGGGGTCGGCCCCTCCGTCTGCGGCTCAGGGGAGGGCTGAGCGCTCTCCGTCGCTGCCATACCTCGCTCTCGATCCAGACCTACGCTCATCGCGCGCGCACACCGATTGAGAAATGAGTGACTCGATCGCCTGAGTGACGATCGAACGAGGACGCGCGACACCGGCACATTCTTCCGGGCGCAGCGCCAACGTCCGGCGCGGGCCGCCGCGTCCCGCGGCCCGCGCGCCACTTCGTTTATCAGGTCGTCGGCGCCGCAAGGTACGGGAAGGTCGGCGAGAACGCCTTGTCGTTGGCGCCAACGTTGTCGGTCGAGAGCCCGGGCGAGACGTTGCGCGGATTCAGCAACGGGCCGAAGATGGCCATCAGCCCCGCATCGACCACGTCGTCGCTCAGGTTGCGGCCGCCGTAGCCGTTGGCGAGCGCCCAGGTCAGCCAGCCGGAGGTGTTCCCGGCCTTGTCCGTCTGCACGATGAGCATGTCGGGGAGCAGGACCGAAGCGAGCGTGTTGCCCACCGCATCCTCGCGCCCCGCCACGGTGCGCACGAACGATCGGAGTTCGGCCGCATGATTGGTCACGTCGGTCGACGGCATCCCCTTGTTGTGGAAGCCGTGGTTGCGCTTGGCGAGCATCACTTCGCTCACCAGGGGATTCCCGAGCCGTTCCACCTGGTTGTAGACGCGAGTGAACGACGGAGCGGTGGTTTCGGAGTCGTCGCCGCAGCCGGCGAGGGCGAGCGTCGAGGCAACGAGCGCCAAGGCGGCAGCGCGGAAGGTATGAGTCGTCATGTCAGCGGGTCAGAAAGAGGAGTGAGAGGGAAACGATCAGCGACTGATGGTGGCCCAGACGCCCAGCTTCGGCGTTCCGCCGGCCGTGAGCTGGTTCGTCGGCAATTCGATCACCAGCGCGAGCGTATTGAGGCCACGAAGGAAGTCGACGGCCGTTCCGGCGGGGCGGAATGCGCTGGCCGTGGGCGTGTCGGGGATCTGCGACAGCGCCCCCGTCGCGGGCTTGCGATCGGGAATGAGGCGGAAGAACTGCTCGAGGTCGATGAAGAAGGGATCATCGCGCAGCCCGGCGAAGACCTGTGTCCCAGTGGCCGAGCCGAGCGTCGCGTTGATGTTGCCGCTGACGACGGGCCCCGAGGTGACGAGGGTATTGGCCATCCCGGTCTCGTTCGGGCGGACGGGTCCGCGCACCGACACCCGCTGGTTCGTCCCCGCTCCATCGAAGGTGACCTGAAAGACCCGATCCTCGAGGCCGTCGCCCGTATTGTCGACCTTGACCTGGTACAGGAGGTTCGGATCGAACGCCGCGGTGGCCGACTGCCCCGGGGTGATCGGCGACGAGGTCGTCAGGACGAGGGCGGTGCGGTCGGCCGACGACCCGGGAAAGACGTAGACATCGTTGATGTCCATGCGCGGCGAGAGCTCGACCTCGGGGGTGTCCTGGTGGTCCGAGGCTCGCGAGACCGAGACGGCCGTGGCGAGGGCAAAACCGACGGCGCTCAGGACGGAGCCGGCGAACAGGCTCCGGCTCACACGAGAACTCCCGCGCGCCCGCGGTGCGCGCGGCGTGGAAAATGACTGCATGATGTGGGACTCCTTCGAACGAGAGTAGCGGCGCCCAGTGCGCTCGCCTGCCTGAGGTACGCCAGCGCGACGGCGTCGGATTGGTGCGGCGACAGGATCGCCCTGCGCAGGGCCTGCGACGCTGGCGTGGAACGATGCGGACGATAGGTTGCGCGGTGCCCCCCCCACCCGTGGAGCCTGCCGTGCCGCACGTCGTTCGAGTCCCAGGGAGAACACTCCGTCGTGCCCTGCTGGCCGCTGTCGCGGCCTCGGTCACCGGCCACTCCGTCGTCCGTGCCCAGGACGCCCCCCCGCCCCCGGTGGTCGTCATCATCAACGCCTCGCTTGTCGATGGGGCGCGTGGGGCGTTCGCCCGCAACGCGACGGTTGTCCTGCGCGATGGGCGCATCAGCGAGATCGCCGAGGGGACGCTGCCCCCGCCCGCCGGCGCCACGGTCATCGATGCGCGCGGCCGCTTTCTCCTGCCGGGGCTCATCGACGCCCACACCCACGTCGCGTCGCTCTCGGCGGCCCGTCGCGCGCTGGAGTCGGGGGTCACCACGATCCGCTCCGCGTCGGTCGGCGCATTCCAGGACGTGGCGTTGCGCGAGGCGGTGAAACGCGGCAGCATCGCGGGCCCCGACGTGCTGGCCGCCGGCGTCTTCGTCACGCCCGAGTTAGGCGAAACCATCCTCGCCGATCCCCGCCTCTCCCAGCTTGCGGCGGGCGTGACCAGCGAGGCCGCCTTGCGCCAACTCGTCCGGATCAACCTCGACCGCGGCGTCGACGTGATCAAGACACGAGGCACGGAACGCGCCGGGCTCGCCAACACCGACCCGCGTAAGCAGACGTACACCGAAGCGCAGCTGTCGTGGATCGTGGACGAGGCAGCCAAGGGCGGGATCCCGGTCATGGCGCACGCCCACGGCGACGAAGGGGCCTACGCCGCCGTCAAGGCCGGTGTGCGCAGCATCGAGCACGGCACCTACCTGTCGGACTCGACGTTGCAGCTCATGAAGCAGCGGGGGACCTTCCTCGTCCCGACCTACGTCACGGTGTACGACCTCACCCAGCCGGGCGGGGACTACGATGAGCCGGCGCTGACCATTCGCGGCAACTTCATGCTCCCGGTGCTCGGCGAGACGGTGCGACGCGCGCACCGACTTGGCGTCCGCATCGCCACCGGCGGCGACACCTCGTACGGCCCGGAGTCGCTCTCCCGCATCGCCGGCGAGGCCGCCGCCTTCGTGCAGCTCGGGATGACCCCGCTCGAGGCCATCCGCGCCGCCACCAGCGTCGCCGCCGACCTGCTCGGCGTCGGGAGTCGGACCGGGTCGCTCACCCCAGGGTATGAGGCCGACCTGATCCTCGTCGAGGCCAACCCGCTCCAGGATATTCGCGCCCTCGCCGATGTGCTGGTCGTCATCTCCAATGGACGCATCGCCCTCAACCGGACGCCCTTCGCCAAGCGCGGCACGTGAGCCGCTGACGGTGGTGCGTCGTCCCGCCACCTCAATCGTCCGCCATACCATGTGTTACGTGCTCCCCACCTCCCGCGCAATTGCCGTCGCCCTCTGCTTCGCGGCCACGTCGAGCGCGGCAGCACAAGACAGCACCGTGCGCGCCGGCGCGGCCACGATCACCGAGCACGACGTGCGACAGCGCATCGGCGTCATCGCCGACGACTCGATGGGAGGGCGAGACACACCCTCGCGCGGGCTCGACCTCACCGCCAGCTACATCGCCGGGGAGTTCGCCCGCATGGGGCTGCGCGGACCGCTCGACTCCGGGCGATTCATCCAGCGGTATCCGGTCGGACGCACCCGCCTCGATGGTGACCGCTCGAGCGCGACCTTCACGGCCGGCACCGTCACCGTCTCGGCCAGCGCCCGTCGCGACCTGGTCTACATCTTCGGGCCGCGCACAGGACGCCCCATCAGTGCACCGGTCGTCATCGTCGGCGGGCCGCTGCAACTGGACGCGGCGCGCACGCTGGAAATCGAGGGGCGCATCCTCATCGTCGTCGGCGATGCGCGGGCGCCGAATGCGACCCCCGTCAACCAGTTCCTGAGCGGCGCGTTCGAGCGCAACCCGGCCGCAGTGATCATGGTGATGAACAACGACACCGCGACCTTTGCCAAGCAGGTCACCAACCAGTTCCGTGAGCGTGGCGTCGTCGACGGCGAGGACGCGACGGACCCGGTCGTGACGATGGTGCATGAGCGCGTGCTCGGCGGCGTTCTGCGAGCCGCAGGCATCGACCTGCCGACGTTCCGCACCGCATCGACCTACACCGTGCGCGACCTCCCGGCACTCACCGTGCGGGTGGCCATGACCGATGCGCAGGGCGACGGCTTGTCGGCGCCCAACGTGGTCGGTCTCCTCGAGGGAAGCGACCCCGTTCTGCGCCACGAGTACATCGTGTTCTCGGCGCACATGGATCACGTGGGAACAAGGTCGGGCGCTCAGGGCGATTCGATCTGGAATGGTGCCGACGACGACGCCTCGGGCACCGCCGGGGTGCTCGAACTCGCCGAGGCGTTCAGTCAGCATGGGGCGCGTCCCTTGCGCTCGCTCCTCTTCGTCGCCGTGAGCGGCGAGGAAAAGGGGTTGTGGGGAAGCGCATACTTCGCCGCCAACTCTCCGGTGCCGATGTCGCAGGTCGTGGCCAACATCAACATGGACATGATCGGCCGTAACTGGCGCGACACGATCGTCGTGATCGGCCGCGAGCACAGCGACCTCGGCACCACGCTGGATCGCGTGAGCGCTGAACACCCTGAGCTGGACATGCGGGCCATCGACGACCTGTGGCCCGAGGAGAACTTTTACGTTCGCTCTGATCACTACAACTTCGCTCGCCGCGGTGTCCCCGTCCTCTTCTTCTTCAACGGGACCCACAAGGACTATCATCAGCCCAGCGACGCGCCGGCGCTGATCGACGCCGAAAAGGAGGCGCGGATCCTGCGCCTCGTGTACTACCTGGGGCAGGCGCTCGGCAATGCGCCGCAGCGTCCCGAGTGGAACCCCGACAGCTACAAGGCGATCGTCGACAAGAAGCTGCAGCCGTCGCCGTAGCGGCCGACTGCGCCGGCGCTACATCGCCTGCAGGATTGCCCGCACGGCGACGAGTTCGTCCTCGTTGATCGTGTGCCCCATGCCTGGATAGATGCGGGTGTCGACGTCCGCCCCCAGGCGCGTAAGCACGTCCGCCGATTCGTGCACGCGCGCGACCGGAATGTGCGCATCCACGTCAGAGCACCCGAGGAAGACCGGTGTGTGCGCGAGCGACCCGGCATAGTCGCGCGGCGTCCCGTCGGGGCCGATCAACCCGCCACTGAATCCGATGAGCGCCCCGTATCGGCGGGCGTGGCGGGCGCCGAACTCCAGCGTGAGGCAGGCCCCCTGCGAAAAGCCGGCGAGTGCAATGCGCGCGGCGGGGATGCCCGCGCGCTCGACCTGCGCGACCAGGTCGGCCAGCACCTGCATCGCCGACGAAATTCCCGGCTCGTTGCGCGGTATCGGCGACAGGAAGGAGTACGGATACCAGCTGTTGTCCGCGGCCTGTGGCGCCAGCCACGCCAGGTCCTCGACCTCGAGGTGCGCGGTCAGCTGCAAGACCATCTCGGCGGTTCCGCCCCGGCCATGGATGAGGATGAGCGCGCCGCGCGCCTCGGTGATCGGGGCGCCGCCAGTGACAATGGCCCCTCCTTGATGCGGTCCCGTGGTGAAGTTCGACACGCCGTGTCCCTCCTGTTGTGCGGTCCAGGTGCGTTTTTCCTCGCCATGACCCGCGCCCGATGTCTCGGCGCCGCACGGCACGAGTGGCCGTACCGTGCGGCCCTTCCCTACACTTGCAGCGGCTGCAACTGATGCTCGATCTGTTCGCGCTCGGTCTCGAGCCAGGCCGGGAGGCGCAGCTCGCTACCGAGGGTAACGACGTCCTCGTCGACCGTGAAGCCGGGGCCGTCGGTGGCCAGCTCCAGGAGCAATCCGTCGGGGTCGCGGAAATAGATGGACTGAAAATACGTCCGGTCCATGACCGGCGACACCTCCACGCCTAACGACAGCAGGTGATCGCGCCAGGCCAGCTGTTCCTCGGCCGAGCCTGCGCGAAAGGCGAGGTGGTGCGTCTGCCCCACTCCACCACGCGCCGGTCGCGCGCCCGCCGGCCACCCGAAGAAGGTCAGGGCCGAGTGCGGCTTGACCTCCTGGCCGTCGTACGACCCCCAGAACCAGTGCTTGGTGGACGGATCGTCCTGGTTGAACGACTGCTTGATCAATCGGAGTCCGAGCGCCCTGTCATAGAACTCGTTGAGCCGGGACAGGTCGTCGGTGATCGCCGTGACGTGGTGAATCCCTTCCAGCGCCATGTCGGGCGTGATGACCGGGACGGGCTCGGGGTGCGTGCGGGCGGTGATGGCTGCCTCGTCGCGTGCCCCACGGAGTTCTGCGCTGCGTGGCGGTGCGACCTCAACCTTGCCTAACGCATCGATCGGCTCGTCCACGGCGTATCCGGGTCCGCGCGTGGCAACCTCCAGCACCTGCCCGTCGGGATCGCGGAAGTAGATCGACCGGAACCACCCACGGTCGAACGGGCCACTGACGGCGACGCCCGCGTCCACGAGGCGCCGCTTCCACTTCAGCTGTCCCTCGGCGGTTGCCACGCCCAGCGCGAGGTGATGCACCCCACCTACCCCCCAGTTCCCGCGCGGCGCCCCGCTCCACTCGAAGAAGGTCAGGATGGTCCCCGGCGCCCCGCTCGCGTCGCCGAAGTACAGGTGATAGGACGACGGATCGTCGAAGTTCACCGTTCGCTTCACCAGGCCGACGCCGAGCAGATCCCGGTAGAAGGCGAGGGTACGGCGCGCGTCGGACGACACCATTGTGACGTGATGGAAGCCTGCCGTGGTCAACGTGGTCATGATCGTGCTCCCTCGGAATGATGGTGCGGAAAGCCGGTGCAGTTCCGATAGTTCCTCAGAACTGAGATACTGTCAGATGAAGACGCCGTCCGTCGGAAAGGTGCCCAGACGCGCGGGCGTCTAGTGCGCGCCCGTCTGGGCGCCGGGGGAGTCATCGGCGCTCGCCGCGGCAGCCGCCAGCCCGAGCTGCTTGAGCAGGCGAGTCGCGTCACGCTGATCGCGGACGCCGAGTCCGTGCATGGCCGCGGCGATGCGCGCGGCGTGCCGTGGAAAGATGCGGCGCATGGCGCGTGTCCCATCTGGCGTGAGCGCCGCGTAACGCGCCCGGCGGTCGTCGGGACAGTCGCGCCGTTCCACCAACCCCTTGTCCACCAGCCGGTCCACCAGATAGGTGATGCCGCCGCTGGACACGAGAATCCGTGTCTGGATCTCGCCGAGCAGCGTCGGGCCACGGTGGTACAACAACTCCAGCACGGCGAACTCACCAATCGAAAAGCCGTCGCGCCGGGCGTCGGCCACCGCCTGCTGCTGCACGGCGTGATACGCACGCGCCAGCGTGACCCACAGCTTGAGCGCCACCTGCTGGTCGGCGGGCAGGTCGGCGGTCGTCGCTGGTGCGATGTTCCTGGGCTTGGCCATATATCTTAGAAGTAAGATATCTGCTCGTCCAGCTGACGTCAATCGCGTCTGGCCCGCATCGCTCCCACCGGCTATTCTCCGCCGCCACGCCTACCCGGACACGGAGCCTCGCCATGTCGTCGAAGGACGTCACGCATCATCGCTGGAGCGACATCCCGCTGGAGAACCTCTCGCCGCTGCTCGATCGAAAGCTCATCACGGGCGACGGGCTCATGATTGCCCAGGTCTTCCTGAAGAAGGGGGCGGTCGTTCCCCGACACCAGCACCACAACGAACAGCTGACCTACATCGTCGAGGGGGCGCTGCGCTTCTACCTCGGCGAGGATGAGTCGCGCATACAGGACGTGCGCGCGGGCGAGGTTCTTCACATCCCGTCGTTTGCCTGGCACAAGGCCGAGGCACTGGAGGATACCCTCGACGTCGACGTGTTCAACCCGCCGCGCGAAGACTGGCTCAACAAGACGGACGACTACCTGCGCAGCCCGAACAAATAGGCGCAGCCCGAGCGACTGGCAGGAGCGGGTGACGGGTGACGGGTGGCGGGTGGCGGGACCGACCTTATCGCGCGCCCGCTCCTGCGCCCGCTCCTGCGCCCGCTCCTGCGCCCGCTCCTGCGCCCGCTCCTGCGCCCGCTCCTGCGCCCGCTCCTGCGCCCGCACGCCGGTGATGCGCATGCCGGATCGCCGACACGAGCGCCACGCCCACACCGACCGCGACCAGCAGCGCACCCCAACGAGTCTGGGCAGTGTGAAAATCGGCGCGGGCGACCCACGTCTCCCCGAACGGCGCGGGATAGCGACCCTCGGCGATCGCGGTGAGCGCCCGCCGTCCGACCGCGAAGAGCGCGACTCCGCCGGTGAGCAACAGGGCGGCAGCGGCGTCTACCGCGCGGTCGCGGCGTCGGACGAGTGAGGCTGCGACGAATGAGTCAGGCACGAACGAGGGGTCGGTGGTAAGTGAGGAGTGAGTCGCCGGACCGCATGCGTTGACTCGAGCAGGCGTCGCACTCGCGCCGACAACGCGTGGAGGTCGACGCGGCGCGGTCACCCCCTTCCGTCCATGGACGATGCTGCGTGGGGGAAGGCACGCGTGACGCCTACGTGACGCCTACGTGACGCCGGTCGCTATCGTGACGGAGTTCGTGTCACTCGGCAAACAACATGTGGTGCAACGTGTTGCCGCTCCGTCGCGTCGCTCGTCCCTTGGGGTGATGTCCCCTCCCTCCCCTCTTCGTCGGATGTCGTCCCTCGGCCGTGCCGCATCGCTTCTCGGGGCGGTGTGTGTGGTCGCCGCTGCCGGCCGTGCGGTCGGAGGGAGCGAGGTTGCAGCCGCGTTCGGAAACCCCGTCGCGCCCCCGCCGCATCTTGCCGAGCTGGTAAACGTTCCGATCGTCCGCAACGGGACGGTCGTGAATCCGGATGCCGTCGACTTCGATTCGCTCAGTGGCCGGTCCGGCCACTTGCGCATGCGTCTGGTGGCGCTGGCTGAGGTCGATGCATATGGCTCGCTACTCGCCCAGGTCGGTGACGAGCTTCGCACGCCTGGCGTACACGCCATCCCGACCACGTCACCTGATTCCTCGTTCGCCTTCGTGACGCTGACGCCGTGGCAGCGCAAGCTGGGCAGCCACGTCAACGGCTACCACATGGGCTTCTGGCCAGGCGAGCGCTCGATCGTCACCGCGCAATACGAGAATCCCGAGGGCTTCATCGAGGTCTCGCGTGACCGCGCCGAGACGCGCATCTCGACGCACTTCACCCTGCGCGACTTCCTGACGCACGACCAGGCACACGTCTGGCCGAAGTACGTCGTCGTTCGCGAGGAACTGATCGACAAGCTCGAACTCGTGCTCGACGCATTGCGATCGTTCGGCGTCGCGACACAACATGTCGTCGTGCTGTCGGGCTTTCGTTCGCCCCAATACAACTCGCGGGGAAACGGCGAGGGCATGGCACGATCGAGCCGGCACCAGTTCGGGGACGCCGCCGACCTCATCATCGATGCCAACCGGGATGGCAGGATGGATGACCTCAACCGCGACGGCCGCGTGGACTTCGACGACACACAGGTCATCGACCGAGCGGTGAGCCTGGTGGAGCACAAGTACCCGGACCTGGTCGGCGGACTGGGGCTGTACCGTGAGATGGGGCCGAGCGGCCCCTTCGTGCACATCGACGTGCGAGGAACCCGGGCCCGATGGAGCAACGTGGGCCGACGCGCGCCCAGCGGCGCGGGTGTGCAGACGCGGTGGCCCGGCGTGACCAATGCCGTGGCTCGGCCGTCTGGTGCGTGTCAGGCAGAGGGAGCGATGGCCGTCCTCTGTCAGGGGAGCCGGTAGGCGGCAAACCTGCAGGGAGTGGCCCTCGAACAGATAGGACGGTGCTTCGGCATCGTCCTATCTGCTTTTCGTACCCTCGCGGTCGGGTCCTCCCCACCCATCGCGACTGTGCGTGGTGCAACGCGTCGTACTCGCCGCTGCCCCCGATGTGGACCGTGCGCTCCATACGAGTGAGCCACATGCCGGCCCGTGCGGGCCCGCCCCCACGTACCGACTCGACCGAGTTGCTTGTGCCGCCCCCACCGAGTGATACATTCGCGCCGTGCGTCACCTCGCCGAGGAAACGCCACAGGGCGACCGGTGCTACGGTCTTGAGTCGCCGCTCACCCCCCAATTCTGCGAAGTGGAGAGATCCATGCACGGAGCCGGTACGCGTCCCAAGCGGATCGCACAGCGCGCGACACAGCTGGCGATCGCCCTCTCGCTCACCGCCCTCGGCGCGGCGTCGATGGCCGCCCAGCCGGTTGCTGTGTCTGCCCGGCACGTCTTCGACGGGCAGAAGCTCTTGGAGAACGCGACGGTTGTCGTGGATGGAGCCCGCATCACCAGTGTTGGGGCGCTCCCCGCCGGCTTCCGCGGTCTGCGCTACGACCTGGGCGATGCGACGCTCATGCCGGGCTTCATCGACGTGCACGCCCATCTCGACTGGCACTTCAACTCTCAGGGGCGCTTGCACACGGGGGGCGACGGAGAGACGCCAGCGCAGGAGGCGATCGCGGCGGCCGGGAATGCCTACGTCACGCTGATGTCTGGCGTCACCACGATCCAGTCATTGGGTTCGACGGCGGATGCGGACTTCCGGGACGCCATCAATCGGGGCGTCATTCCGGGACCGCGAGTGCTCACGTCGCTCGGTTCGCTGAGTGAGGCGAGCGGTACTCCCGACGAGCTGCGCGCGAAGATCAGGGATTTCAAGGCACGCGGCGCCGACCTGATCAAGCTGTTCGCCTCCAAGTCGATTCGCGATGGTGGCGGGCCGACCATGACCGACGCACAACTGGTGGCGGCGTGCGGAGAGGGACGCGCGCAGGGCCTGCGGGTCCTGGTGCACGCCCACGCTGCCGAGGCGATGAAGGCGGCAGTGAAGGCAGGGTGCGACCAGATCGAGCACGGGATTTTCGCCACCGACGAGGTGCTGCAGATGATGGTGCAGAAGGGGACCTATCTGTCGCCGCAATGCTCGCTCGTCTTCACCAACTACCTGGACAACCGCGCGAAGTACCAGGGGATCGGCAATTACAACGACGCGGGCTTCGCCTCGATGGAGGCGTCGCTCCCCCAGGCGATCGCGACAGTTCGGAAAGCGACGTCGACGCCGGGACTCAAGGTGCTGTTCGGCACGGACGCCGTGGCCGGGGCGCACGGGCGCAATGTCGAGGAGCTGATCTGCCGCGTCGAGAAGGCCGGGCAGGCGCCGCTCGCGGCGCTGTCCAGCGCCACCTCGCTGGCGGCGCAGTCGATGCGGCTGTCGGATTCGCTCGGGACGCTCGCGCCGCGCATGCTCGCCGACCTGGTGGCGGTGCCGGGCGACGTGACGAAGGACATTTCGTCGCTCCGGCGTGTGCTCTTTGTGATGAAGAACGGGACGGTCTACCGGAACGAGGCAACGCGTTGACCGGGCGACCGTGTGTCCGAGCGCCCTTGACCCCTTTCGGAGTACAGCGACTCATGGCCCGCCGTCCGATCACCCGGTGCACGCACGCGATCGCCTCCAGCGGCGCGGTCGTCGTCGTGCTGCTGCTGCTGCTCGCGGGTGCTGCAGCGCGCGCCGCCGCGCAGGCGCCGGTGCAGACCGATGCCGATCACTACACGCGCTACGAGTTGCTGGCACCAGGCAGCGCGAAGTTCCGCATCATCTACGAGGTGACAGCGACCACGGCGGGGGCCACGAAGTACTTCAATCCCATCCGCAAGGGGAGTATTGCGACCGACGAGGCCGTGTACGACCGGATGACCGGGGCGCCGATTCGGTTCGACGTTGTCGGCGGGGCGGTGGCGCGAGCGGGGGGCGTACCGCGCGCCGACACGACGGGTGAGTACATCATGGTCACGCTCGCGCGAACGGTGCCGGCCGACGGCGAGGGGCGCATCCGGATCGACAAGACGTACGAGGACGCCAGGTCGTACATCGCCGGCGGCGACTCCATCGTGTACAGCCGACCGCTGGGCATCCGGAAGAACGCCGTGGTACTCCCGTTAGGCTACGAGGTGGAGTCGGTGAACTACCCGTCGCAGGTGCTGAGCGAGCCCGACGGCCGCCGGGCAGTGTCGTTCATCAACACCGGGGTGGGCGAGGTGCCCTTCGTCGTGAAGGGGCGACGGTCGGCGCGGGCGGGTGCCGCGGCGGCGGCGCCTAACGCATCGACCGTGCGCCCCGACCCGCGCCTGTCGGAGCGCGCGCACCAGGACCGGGAGATCGTCTACTTCCTGCAGCAGCCCGAGACCCACGCCTTCGACCTGTACCACGACTACACCGAGTCGCGTCCGGGGGTGGACAAGTACCTCAACGTGGTGCGAGGCGGCAGTACGGTGTCGCGTCCGGCGGCTCGCGTCCTCGACACGGGGGAGTCGTTGCGGGTCCGGACGCTCAAGGGGAGCGCGATCAGCGAGGCGAAGATCGACATCGGGCAGCCCGTGAGTGCCGAGAGCGAGGTGGTGGTCATCGATTTCACGCCGGTGACGGCGGGGGCCTCGGTGCGGCTTCGCATCAGCGAGACGTACACCGATGCCGCGCGCTACCTGCTCAAGGGCGACACCCTGGTGTGGGACCGAGCCTTTGGGCGGCCGGCGAACGCGATGGTGCTGCCGGCTGGGTGGGTCCTGACCAACTGTTCGGTGCCGGCGACCGTGTCGCGTACTGACGATGGGCGGGTGCGGCTCGATTTCGTGAATCCGCGGAATGATGAGGTGGCGGTGTAGGTGACGGGGGCGCGGCGGTAAGGGGGACGGGGAGCGCTTTTTTCACCGCAGAGGACGCAGAGAAAGCAAAGGGACTCGAGGCGATCTTGGAATCGTGCCTGGAGTCCCTTTGTATTTTCGTCAGGTATAGCTCGACGCAAGGGCTCGCGTGCGCATGTCCCTGCGGCAGCTAACCGAGTTCCTTCAGTGCCGTCCTCTCGCTTCTCTGCGCCTCGCGTGCTCTGCGTCCTCTGCGTCCTCTGCGTCCTCTGCGTCCTCTGCGTCCTCTGCGGTGAATTCCCCGTGCCGCATCGGAGGGACTCGACGCACCACACGACTCACGGCACGATCTTCCCCACCCTGAACGGATCCCGGACCGGATCCGTGGCCGGCGCGAGCTTCCGCGATGCCTGCACCATGCGCTCGACTTCCATCATCAGGGCCTCGTTGTTGAGCACCACGCCATCCTTGATGGTGTGCACGATCCCCTTGGTGCGATACATCTTCCCGTCCTTGTCGAGCGTCAGGTCGCCGAAGGAGTAGAGGAACTTGAGGTTGGCCGCCGGGTTGCCGTCGACGAGCAGCAGGTCGGCCTTGTAGCCCGGGCGCACCAGGCCGAGCTGGGGTTCGCCTAACGTGTGCGCCGAGTTGTAGGTCGCGGTCTTGAGGACCTCGAGGTTGTGCATGCCCGTCTCGCGCTGCAGCTGCAACTCCCGGATGGACGAGAAGCCCTGGGGTCGCCCAGATGTAGTTGTCGTCGGTGCCGAATGCCACGCGCCCGCCGCGCTTGTTGAACTCGCCGATCAGGTCGCCCCACAGGCGGAACGCCGACGTCCAGTAGTACTCGTCGTCGCTGGTCCAGTCGTAATGGAAGGCGCCGTGGAAGGCGGGGTTGGGGAGGTTCCAGTTCCAGAGCGCCTGATGCGTGTACTTCTCGGTCCACGGGAGCGAGGTCGCGCGGATCATGTCACGGTTGGCCTCATAGACCACCCGCGTCGGCAGCATCGTGACGCCGCACTTGACCAGCGAGTCGGCCACCTCGTTCAGCAGGCGATCCTTGTTGGCGTACGTCCAGACCTTGCCCGCCTCACGAAAGCGCTGGTTCTCGTTGCCGTAGTTGTAGTCGCGCGGGAAGTCCTGGGTCTTGTTGTCCAGCGACGACTCGGCGTATCCGTAATGGTGCTCGATCATCGTGATGCCGGCGCAGGCTGCCTTGACCGCCTGGGTCACCGCCGTGTTGGACGGCTGCAGGTGGAACGAGGTGATCATGCCGTTGTCCTTCGCCGCCGCGGCGATGGCGGTGACCAGTTCCAGCGACCAGCCTAACGGGTCCATGGAGATGACGCGGTTCCCGTTCGCGGCCATCGCCTTCACCACCTGCGGCACCAAGGCGGGGTCATCCAGCTGCGGGCGCGTGAACTTCGTCCCCGCGCCATAGCTCACGAGCGGGAACATGCGCGGCGCGACCATCTCGTTCGCCGCACTGCGCCTGGCCTCGGCCATGCCGTCGTTGTAGCCACGATCGGCGGCGTTGACCATGGTGGTGACGCCCATGGCCAGCTTGAGATAGTAGACGTACTCGATCTCCTGCGGGAGCGTGCGAATGTGCGTGTGAAGGTCGATCATGCCGGGCATCACGTACTTGCCCTCGGCCTCGATGACGCGGTCGCCGGTCATGCGGCTGCCGGCGCCTCGCCGCTCGGCGGCGACGGGATCGAAGGGGACCATCTGGGTGATCATGTTCCCCTCGATCATGATGTCGTACGGCCCCGCCGGCGGCCCCCCATGACCGGGGATCACCATGGCGTTGCGGATCACGAGCGACTTGTAGGGCCCGGCGCCCAAGTTGCCGAACGACTTGGTAGTGACGGCAGGAGCGGCCGGGGCGGCGGGGCGTGCCTGCGCCGCGGCCGTGTGCGGTGTGAGCGCCAGCGCGGCGACGACGGCACCGGCGAGTACGGCGGTGGCCGCAACGGTCGGCAACACACCAGCAGTGCACTTACGAGAACGAGGAGGTGTCATGGGCCTGGTGAGAGGTGAGGAAGCGGAGGCGGAGCACTCGCATCGAGCAGCCGGAGGCGAACGCTCCGACATGCGCGAGCCGAAGCGCAGGTGACTCTCGTGACGCTACCGGGTGGACGCGGCGCGCGGAAGGATCGTTGAGCCAGCACCGCGCGAGGACGCAACGCGAGGACGCAGGATACGAACGCCGAGCAAGACCTTGACACCAGGCACTCTGAGATAAGAACTTATCTCCTAGCCCCCCCCGTCTCCCGTCCCCCGTCCCCCGTCCCCCTTCCCCCCTGCCTCCCTCCCGCGTCACATCCCTCTCCCGCCGCGAGCGCCAGATCATGGACGCCGTTTATCGGCTCGGGTCGGCGACCGCGTTGCAAATTCGGGAGCAGCTGCCCGACCCTCCGCACGCCGCCGCAGTACGCACGATGCTGCGCATCCTCGAGGCGAAGGGCGAGCTCCGGCACCGAAAGGACGGGCCGCGACACGTGTACTCCCCGACCACCCCGCGCTCGCAGGCGCAGCAGTCGGCAGTCTCGCACCTGCTCCGGACCTTCTTCAATGGCTCGCGCTCGGCGGCGGTTGCCGCGCTGCTGGACGCCGATGAGCGCGCGCTCTCGCCTGACGAGCGGGATGAACTGGCGTCGGTGGTGCAGCGCCTGCGCGACGAGGGGCGCTGACGGCCATGCGAGTCGCTGGGGAGTTGCTGCTCACGCACGCCGACAGCGCGCGCGCCGTCGGTGAAGTCTACGGCATCTCGCTACTTGCCTCGCTCCCGCTGGTGCTGGCGGCGATGGCGCTGTTCGCGCTGCGGCGCGCCGGGGCGGGCACGCGGGCCATGGCGTGTCGCGCGGCGGTCGTGGCGTTGCTGGCGATGTATGCCGGGCGATTCCTTCCCGTGCAGTGGATCGCGTGGGTCGCCCCCGAGGGGCTGGCCGGCCCGCTGGTGGCGTTAGGCAGGGCGCAGCTGTCGGCATCCGGGGCGCTGACGGGCGTCGGGGATGGTGCCGGCGGCGGCGGCTGGCCCGGCGCGCTGGTGCAGGGGGTGCTCTGGCTGTACTGGATCGGCGTCGCCGGTGTGCTGCTGCACGTGGCCTGGTGGCGCTGGTGCCTGCACCGCGCCTTCGCGAGTGGCCGTCGGTGCTCGTCGCCCGCGTGGCAGGGGCGCGTCGATGCGGCGGCGCGTGCGGCGGGCGTGCCGCCCAGCCAGGCACGCCGACTGCGGCTGGGCATCGCGCCGCAGGTGCGCGTTCCCATGACGTGGGGAGGGGCGTGGCGCCCGGTGATCGTGCTCCCGCCCGCGGCCACACGCTGGAGCAACCGCCAGCTGCATGCCGCCCTCGTCCACGAGCTGTCGCACCTGCGGCACGGCGACGTGTGGAGCGCGCTGGCCGCACGCCTCGCTTGCGCCCTCTTCTGGTTCCACCCCGGCGCCTGGTGGATTGCGGCGCGCCTGTCAACGGAGGCGGAGCTGGCCTGCGACGACCGGGTCCTGCTCAGCGGCGTACGGCGGAGCGACTACGCCGAGCTGCTCGCACGCGCTGTCCCGGCGGCGGGCGCGGTCGCGCCAGGCGGCGCAGTGGCGCTGTCCGGGACGACCGGCGTGCGGGGGCGCCTGCGAGCGATCGTGGACACGTCGCGCGTGGTGCGAGCGCCGTCGCGACGGGCGCTCGCGACCGCATCGCTGGTGAGCGCGATGGCGGCGCTCCCGATCGGTGCCATTCGCGTGGCGCCGACACGCGACGTCCTCACCACGCTCATGCGCGACGGGCACTGGGAGTCGCGGGCGTATGCCGTGGTGCACCTTGCCCAGCGCCCCGACTCGGTCGAGGTCGCGCGAGATGCCGCCGTGCACGATCCCAGTCCGCGTGTGCGGGCGTGGGCGCAGGTGGCCCTCTCGCAGGCGCACGACCGTACGGCACCATCTCCGCAGGACGCGCCCGACCGTCAGGCGCACCGGCCGGATGGCGACGTGTCGGCGACGGCGCCGCGTGGTACTTCCCACTAGACCTCTCACTATCCCACATGCCACTCGCTACGGCTCCCGCCGGAGATTCCGCCTTGTCCGTGCGCTCGCTCCCGACGTGGGTCCCGTGGAGCGTCGCGGGCCTGTCGATCCTGCTCGGCTTCGCCGACCTGACGCGCGGCGGCATCACCATCGCCCCCATCCTGCTCACCCTCGGTTACTGCGTCGCCGTGCCGTGGGCGCTGTTGTCCGGGACGCGCGCGACGGGCGGTGACGAGCCCCCGCCGTACCGAGCGGCCATGGTGGCGGCGCTCGCCGTCTTCGTGCTCTACCTCCTGACGCTGTCGCCCTCGACCGCGATGTGGGATGCCAGCGAGTACATCGCCGCGGCGTACACCATGGGTCTGCCCCATCCACCCGGGAACCCGCTGTTCGTGATCCTGGGGCGCGTCTTCTCGATCCTGCCCATCGCCCCCAACGTGGCGATGCGCATCAACCTGCTGGCGGCGCTGTCGAGCGCAGTCGCCGCCGGGACGTGGTTCCTCCTCGCCGAACGCGTGGTGCACCGGGCGGGGCTTGCGCGCGCGTGGCGCTACCTGGCGGGGGGGCTGGCGGCGCTCATCGGCGCCACGGCGTTCACCGTCTGGACCCAGAGCGTGGTGAACGAGAAGGTGTACACGGTCGCGCTGGCCGGGATTGCCATCATTTCTTGGCTGGCACTGCGCTGGAGTGACGCGCCCGATGGCCGGCGCGCCGACCGCCTGCTGGTCCTGATCGCCTTCCTGCTGGGACTGGGATACGCCAACCACATGGCGGGCATGCTGCCGCTGCCAGCGGTTGGAATACTCGTGCTGGCGGTGCGGCCGCGCACGCTGCTGCGCTGGCGCCTCCTGCTCGCGGCCGTGGCCGCGCTGCTGCTCGGCATGACGCCGTACGCAACGCAGCCGATCCGGGCGGCGTACAACCCGCCCATCAACGAAGGCGAACCGACCGCCTGCCGTGAAGGATTGCAGCTGGGGTGCACCTTCTCGCGCGGGACGTACGAAGCGTTCAAGTACAACTTCAACCGCGAGCAGTACGGCAAGCCCGGGCTCAGCGAGCGCCAGGCACCGTTCCAGGCCCAGGTCGGCATGTGGTGGCTGTACTTCCGCTGGCAGTGGCTGCGCGATGCGCACAACGAGCACCCCGGACTGCAGGGGGCGCTCGCCGTGGCCTTCTTCCTGCTGGCGGGCGTTGGGGCATGGGTGCACCGACGACGAGACCGGACGGGATTCGCGTACTTCGCGCCGCTCATGGTGAGCATGACGCTCGTGCTGATCTACTACCTCAACTTCCGGTACGGCGCCTCGCAGGCCGGGGCAGCCGACGTGCCGCGTGAGGTGCGGGATCGCGACTACTTCTACCTCTGGAGCTTCTCGGCGTGGGGGGTGTGGGCCGGGATCGGCCTGGTGTGGACATGGCGGTCCATCGCCCAGCTGCTCGGCGGCTCTGAGCGACCGCGTGCCCTCGCGCTGGCAAGTCCCGTCCTTGCGCTCGCCCTCGTGCCGCTCGTGGCGAACTGGGCCCCCGCGTCGCGGCGACACGACCTGACGACGGTCTCGCTGGCGCGCGACCTGCTCAACTCGGTCGAACCGTACGGGGTGCTCGTCACGGCGGGCGACAACGACACCTTTCCGCTCTGGTACGTCCAGGAGGTGGAGGGGATCCGCAAGGATGTGACGGTCGCCGTGCTCTCGCTGATGAACACCGACTGGTTCGCACGCGGGATCATTCGTCGCCCGATCCATGCGTATGATGCGGCGCGCGGACCGGCCGTGTACCGCGGGCGCGACTGGCCGGTGCCGACCCGCCCGCCGTTGCAGCTGACGCTCGAGCAGGCGGATTCCGTCCCCCAGGTGATGCTCGTCGCCGAGCCGCTGGGCTTTCGCGCCAACGGCCTCGACGTGTCCATCGATCCGGGTGCGCTGCCGCAGGTGCAAGGTGGCGGGCTGCTCGAACGCGCCGACCTGCTCCTGCTGCGCATGATCGCCGACAGCTGGCCGGAGCGTCCGATCTACATCAGCCGCACGGCCGGCTCGTACGGTCAGCAGTTGGGCCTGGCCGAGCACCTGGTGTCGCAGGGGTTGGCGCGCAAGCTCGTGCTCACCCCCGACACCGCCAGCGCCGACATGATCATGGTGCAGGGGAGCGGGTGGTTCGACGTGGCACGATCGATGGCCCTGTGGGACGAATTCGCCGGGCCGGAGGCGATCATCCGTAATGGCGACTGGATCGACCGACCGTCGCTGAACAGCGCGTATGCCTACGTGTTCGCGGGCTACGAACTGTCCGAGGTCCTGCGATTCCGCGGCGACAGTGCCGCGGCGGCTGCCGTGCGTGGCACGGTGCGAGAGATGGCGCGCGCGGCGCGCATGCCGGGGGAGTTTTAGGGACGGACGGGGGACGGGGGACGGGAGGGCGCGCGGTTCGCGTCAGCGCAGCGCTGAATAGACCAGGACCTTGAACGGATCGCCGAGGGAGGTGGGGGCGCCGAAGGTGTTGGTGAAGATCAATCCAACGAGTCGTTCTTGCGGATCGGCCCAGTAGGTCGTGTTGAAGGCGCCGCCCCATGAGAACGTCCCCTGACTCACCGGCGACTGGTAATCGACCGCTTGCGTCTCCAGGGCGAAGCCGAGGCCGAAGGGCGGGAGCTTGTTCCCGATCTGGTTGGTCAGCATCAGCTCGACCGTCTTGCGTCCAAGCAAGCGGACGCCGTCCAGTTCCCCGCCGTTGAGGAAGAGCTGGAGAAAGCGCGCATAGTCGGCCGTGGTGGACGACAGCCCCGACCCTCCGGCGAAGTACGTGACCGGGCGCGATGGGAAGTCGGGATGCGTGAGCCCGCCGTCGGGGTCGTGCGCGGCCACCAGCTTCCCGTCCTTCATCTGGTGCAGCGCGACCAGCCGGTCCCGCTTGTCGGCCGGGACGGCGAAATGCGTGTCGGGCATGCGCAGCGGCTCGAAGATCCGTGTGCGGAAGAACGCATCGAGCGGCATCCCCGAGACGACCTCCACGAGGCGACCCAGCACATCGACCGAAAGCGAGTACGTGAAGCGCTCCCCGGGTTCGCTGCGCAGCGGGAGGCTGCCCAGTGCATCGATCCGGTCGGCGAGCAGGTCCCCTTCCCTGCCTAACGCAGTGATGCCCGCCTTGGCGTAGATCGCCTTGAAGTCGTCGCTCCCGATGTCGGCATAGTCCAGCCCCGACGTATGCGTGAGCAGCTGACGGATCGTCATGCGACGGCGCGCGGGCCTGGCCTCGTAGCTCGAATCGGCGGGGTTGAACTTCACCAGGACGGACTGCTTGGCGAACGCCGGCAGGTACCGGGCGATGGGGTCGTCCAGCTGGAATCGCCCCTCCTCCCACAGCATCATCACCGCGAGCGAGGTCACGGCCTTGGTCTGCGACGCGATGCGGAAGATGTCGGTCGGTTGGAGCGCGGCGCCGCTCCCCATGTCGCGCACCCCCCACGCCCTGTGGTACGCGACCTGTCCATCCCGCACGAGCATGACGACGGCGCCCGGGATCTGCCGCTCGCGCACGAGCGTCTCGATCCACTGATCGACGCGCTCGAGGCGGTCGGGGACAAAGCCGGCCGCCGCGGCGACCGAGACGCGTGCGGAGGGGCTGGCGGCGACCCCCTGTGCAGCGATCGGGACGCCGACGAGCGACGTCAGGACGACAACGACGGACGGGGCGAGCGCGGCTCGGCGCATGGGAGCGACGGGAACGAGGGGGCGATTCGCAGGCCGGTGACTGCCGGAAGAGACGGCCGCCGTTGTGCGGTCGCAAGGGCGCGACGTGGGCGATGCCTTGACGCGAGCGCCGCGACGGACTCGGTTGGCACCATCGAGGCACGCACTTCGGCGTGCCTGCCCGGTATCCGCCTCTCATCCGCTCCGCATGCGTTCTCTCGTTGCGCTCGTTCGCGCCGCGCTCGTTCGCGCCGCGCTCGTTCGCGCCGCGCTCCTGCTCACCGGTGCGGCCTTCGCGCTACCAGCGCAGGTTGCCCCGGTGGCGCCGCCGTCGCCTCCCGCTGGCCCCATCGTGTTGCGGACAGACGCGGCGCTGGACGGTCGTGGCAACGTGCTTCGCGGGGCGACCATCCGGGTGACCGACGGCCGTATCTCGGCGCTCGATGCCCCGGTGGCGGAGGCCACGATCGACCTGCGCGGCTACACCGTCATGCCGGGGTGGATCGACACGCATGTCCACCTCGACTCGCACTGGGATCGCGCCGGGCGTATCGCCACCGGGACAGAATCCCCGGCGGAGGCGGCCCTTGGGATCGCCCTCGCCGGATGGGAGACGTTGATGGGCGGATTCACCACGGTGCAGTCGGTCGGCGACCCGATGGAGGGTCCGCTCCGTGACATGATTCGCGACCGCGGCTTCCCCGGGCCGCGCGTGCTCACGTCGCTGGCGTGGATCGCCGGACGGGGAGACAGCACGGGGACCCCAGCCGAGCTGCGCGCACTGGTGCAGGCGCGCAAGGCCGAGGGGGCCGACCTGGTGAAGATCTTCGCCAGCACGAGCCAGAGAGTGGGGGCACGTCCCACATTGACTGAACAGCAGCTCGCCATCCTGTGCGGCGAGGCGAAGGCGCTCGGCATGCGCTCGATGGTGCACGCGTACCGGTCGCAGGTCTCCGCGGCCGCACGCGCCGGGTGCAACCAGGTGGAGCATGCGACCTATGCGACGGCAGCAGACATCGCTACCGCCGCTGCCGCCGGTGCGTTCATCAGTCCGCAGGTCGGGCTGGTGGTGCAGAACTACCTGGCCAACAAGGCGCGATACATCGGCGTCGGCAACTACACGGAGGCCGGGATGGCGACGATGGAGCGCGACCTTCCGCTCGATTTCGCGATCTGCCGGATTGCGGTCGGGACGCCGGGGGCGAGGGTCGTGTTCTCGACCGATGCCACGGCGGGCGCGCATGGACGCAACGCGGAGGAGTTTCTCGGACGCGTGGAGCACTGCGGGCAGACGTCGATGGCGGCGCTGGTATCGGCGCAGTCGCTGGCGGCCGATGCGCTGGGGATGGGGGATCGACTCGGCGTGCTGGCACCCGGGTATGAGGGCGACATCATCGCGGTCGACGGTGACCCGTTGCGCGACCTGAGCGCCGTGCGGCGGGTCGTGTTCGTGATGCGGGGGGGCGTGGTCTACAAGTGGGCGCCGACAGCGCGGGCCGAGCGCTGACCTGGCGGGCGACCCGCGGGGGCGACACACCGCTGCATCGCCCCCTGCCGCGCTGGCGCTATGGTTTGCGGCTGGCGGGGAGCGGCGCCCCCTGCGGCACCGCCATTCCGTCGTGCCGCGGTTCGCTGGCGCCGAAGTTCACGCCGGCGCTCGTGCGCATGACCGCCTGGCCCCACCCGAAGACGCTCGAGCGCGGCCCCACCTCTCGGACCTCGTGTCCCAGCGCCTTCAGCTCGCCCTGAACCAAGGCTGAGACGAGCGACTCGATATTGACGTCGCAGCCGTCGAAGGAAGACTTGGAGAAGCGTCCTGCCTCCAGCGCCTGCTGCAGCGTCATCCCGTAGTCGGCGATGTTGGAGACAAACTGTGCGTGGGCCTGCGACTGGTTCCACCCGCCCATGATCCCGAAGCCGATGCGCACGCCGTCCTTCTCCATGAAGGCGGGAATGATCGTGTGCAGCGGGCGCTTGCGCGGGGCAAGCACGTTGACCGAGGTGCTGTCGAGCGAGAACAGGGAGCCGCGGTTGTGCAGCAGCACCCCGGTTCCCGGGGCGGTGAGGCCGGAGCCAAACTCGGAATAGATCGACTGGATGAGCGAGACGATGTTGCCGTCCTTGTCCACCACGCTCAGGTAGATCGTCTCGCTCCCGGTGAGCCCGCTGACCGACGCATACTGGGCGGGGGGGACCTGGCAGGCTGCGCGCGACGGGTCGATCGCCCGGGCGCGCTCGGCGGCCGTGCCCTTGTCGAGCATCGCCGCGGTGGGGACCAAGGTGAAGTGCGGGTCGGCGGTGTAGCGCAGCATGTCGGCGTAGGCCAGCTTCTTGGCCTCGATCATGGTGTGCATCGCCCGGGTGCTGTGGAAGCCCCACTGCGCGAACGGGAACTGCTCCATGATGTTGAGCATCATGAGGGCGGCGATCCCCTGCGTGGGGGCCGGCAGCTCGCTCACCGTCCAGCCGCGGTAGGTGGTGCTGATCGGGGTGACCCACTCGGGCTGCAGCTCGCGGAGGTCGTCGAGGGTCATGCGTCCCCCTTCTTCCCGTGAGAGCCGGACGATGGCGTCGGCGACCGGACCGGCGTAGAAGCCATCGCGCCCGTGCCGGGCGATGCGGCCCAGTGTCTGCGCCAGGTCCGGGTTGCGGAAGACGTCGCCCTCGCGTGGCGCGCGCGTGCCGTCGAGCAGGAAGGTCGCGCGGGAGTACGCGTTGGCGCCGAGCTTCTCGACCGCCTTTCCCCACATGCCCGCCACCTGCTCCGTCACCGGAAAACCCGATTCGGCGTAGAAGATGGCCGGTGCCAGCAGCGTCTCGAAGCCTAACGTTCCGAAGCGATCTTTCAGGGCTTGCCAGCCGGCGACCGCGCCGGGGACGGTGACGGTGTGGATCCCGCGGGGCATGCTCGTGTGCCCCTGCGCGCGCAGCCAGGCGGCGTCGAGTCCCTGTGGCGCCCACCCGGCGGCGTTGAGGCCGTGCAGTTTTCCAGTCTTGGCCTCGTAGACGATCGCGAACAGGTCGCCGCCGATCCCGTCGCCCGACGGCTCGGTGAGGGCGATGACGGCGTTGGCCGCGATCGCCGCGTCGATGGCGTTGCCGCCCCGCTCCAGCATCTGTGTGCCCGCCTGCGCGGCGAGCGGCGAACTGCTGGCGACGATCCCGAGCGTCGTCGTGACCATGGATCGACCGACCACGGGCTTGGGCGCGGCGGCAGCCTGGGCGTCCAGTGACGCGGGAGCGAGGGTCACGGGGGCGAGAGCAAGGGCGACGGCCAAGGAGCGGGCGAGGACGCGCGGCATCGGCCCCAGCCAGCGATGGGAACCACCGGTCAGGGCGCGTGCGAAGTCACGGGGCGGTGTCGGGTTCATCTCCCGACGATCGAGTCATGCGCACCAGCCGTCAAGTCGCGGGTCGCGTGTGGAGCTCGGAACGCCTGGACATGCACCGGTGGTGGATGACGAGGCGCCGCCGTAGCGTTCCGGCGTCGGCCGTTCCCTTCACTCTTCATGCGTTCATGCCCCGGAAATCCGAACTCACCCGGCTCCTGTCGCTGCCCACGCGCACCCCGGCGCTCAGTGCGTACACCGCGCGCGAGCGCCAGCTCATCACGACACTGAAGACGCCGCGGCAGGTGCAGCGATACCTGCGGGCCCTGCCCTACAACTGGGAGGCGACACTTCGCACGTTCCGAGGGTCGGTCGAGGCCGGGCGGGCACAGTGCCTGGAAGCGGTCTTCTTCGCAGCGGCGGTGTTGGAGCATCACGGGTACCCACCCACCGTGGTTGACATCGAGTCGACGGATGGACTCGACCATGTCATCTACCTGTTCCAACGAGGTGGGAGGTGGGGGTCCATCGGGCGGTCGCGCGACTATGGCTTGCACGGACGAGCCCCGGCCTATGCATCCGTGGCAACGCTGGTGCGCTCGTACATGGACCCGTACGTCGACGGCTCCGGACGCATCAACGCCTACGGTGTGGCACACCTGGACGCGCTCTCGCCTGCGGACTGGCGCCTGAGCACGCGCAGCGTGTGGCGGGTGGAGCAGGCGCTGATCGACATGCCGCACACGGATCTCCCGACCGGCGAGCGGCGCTACGCCCGCGCGCTGCGCCGCGACACCGCGTTCAAGGCGAGCGGTGCTCCCACAAACCGGCGGACGATGCAGCGGTTGTACGGCGATCAGGTGCGGCACTGGTGGTAACGTGCTGCACCTGACGAGGCCCGTGTGGCCGCTCTGGCAGGTGGCGAGAACTTACGGCTGGTACGTCGCCCCGCGCAGTCCGGCCAGGGCGCTCACGATGAGCAGCGCCCACTGCGGTCCCTTGAAACCTTCGGCCCCATCGTCATACGACTCGGCGATGGAGTGGGCACCGCGCCCGACCCCTCCCCCATCGATCGTGATCGCCGGGATGCCGAGGCTCATGGGGTAGTTGGCGTCCGTGCTCGAGGCGCCGGTGGGCGCGGTGAAGCCGAGCGACTTGCCGGCGGCCAGGGCGGTCAAGGCGATGAACGACGTGTCGTTCACCTGCGCCGCCGGCCGGATCCCCATGTCGATCAGCTTGAGCGAGACCGTGTCGCGCGCGTTGGGCCAGCGGGCATTCTCCTCGCGCAGCGCGGTCTGCAGCGCGGCGTTGAACTGGGCATCCAGCTTCGCCAGCTCCTGGGGCGACTCGGAGCGCATGTCCACTTCCATCGCGCCTAACGGGGAGATGGTGTTGACCGAGGTCCCCCCGGAGACCATGCCGACATTGAACGTCGTGCGCGGCGTGGCCGGCACCGTGAATTCGGAGATTTTCGCGATCGCGCGACCGAGGGCATGGATCGGGTTGGCCATGCCGAAGGCGCCGTAGCTGTGCCCCCCCGGCCCCTGGTACTGCACGAGGTAGCGCTGGCTCCCGACCGCGCCGGTCGTCAGGCCGAGTCCGGTCCCGTCGACCGAGATGAAGTAGTCGATCTTCATCGGCGGCTTGCGGAACAGGTAGCGCATGCCGCGCAGGTTGCCGGGCCCCTCTTCCCCGACATTGGCGATGAACAGGATGGTACCGGGGGTCTCGATCTTCGCATTCTGCATGGCGCGCGCGACGGCCAGGACGGTCGCCAGTCCGCGACAGTCGTCACCGATTCCCGGCGCCGTGAGCTTCGTCCCCGCCTTCTTGACCGTGACGTCGGTTCCCTCGGGGAAGACCGTGTCGAGATGTCCGGCGATGGCGACCGTGGGCCCGGTCCCGGTGCCCTTGCGCTCGGCGATCACGTTGCCGATGGAGTCCAGGTGCACATTGCCCAGCCCTAACGCTTCGAAGCGGCGCTTCATCTCGGCGGCCCGCACCTCTTCCTTGAACGGCGGCGCGGGAATCTCGCAGATGGAGACCTGCTGTTCGAGCGTCCAGGCGTTGTCGCGCTGGATGGCGTCGAGCGCCGACTTGACGGCCGGATGCTCGCGCGGCACGGAGACCGGCGCCTGCGCCGCAAGCGTCAGGGGGAGCGCGGCGACGAGCAGCGCACCGACAAGGGCGCGCGGCGTGGACAGCGTGGGCATGAGGGACAGCAGCGGCATGGGGATGCACGAGGAAGAAATGTGCGGATCGAGCGGGTCGCGAGCGTTCCGCAAGCTACGCGAAGGTACGCGCCCGCGACCCATTCGGCTGACGCGCACGTGGGCCCGTCGTGCGGCGGGCGCGGATCGGCCCGCCGTGTCCCGGCGTCCTATCGGCCCCCGGCGGGAATCGCCCCGTACAGCCGTGTCGCCAGCGCGTCGTACAGTGCCATGGACGTCCTGCCCGGCTTGCCATCGCCGACCGTCACACCGTCGATGGACACGACCGGCATGACGTCGGTCGTGGTCCCGGTGAGGAAGCACTCCTGCAGCTGGGGCAGGTGGTGCGTGTGGAACGGGGTCTCGTTGATCGGCACGCCGAGTTCCCGTGCCACGTCGAGCACCACGTCACGCGTGATCCCCGGCAGGATCAGGTTGCTCGACGGGTACGTGCGCAACTCGCCGTCAATCACGCCGAAGATGTTGGTGTGCGACCCTTCCGTGATGGCACCGTCCTTCACGAAGATCGCCTCGAACACCCCGTGATCGACCGCATGCTGCTTGGCCATCACCGCCGCCAGCAGGTTGACCGTCTTGATGTCGCACCGCGACCAACGGATGTCGGGATACGTGACGACGGCGACGCCCGTGGCTCGCTTGTCGTGCGGGACGGCAAAGCGCTGGGCCGACAGGAAGACGGTGCACGGCGTGCCGGCCGGCGGAAAGTGGTGCGTCCGCGGCGCAGCGCCTCGGGTGATCTGCAGGTAGACCGTCCCTTCGCCCGACGTGATGTCGTTGCGCTGGAGGAGCTCGAGCGAGATCGCCTCGATGTCCGCGAGCGACAGTGACGGCTCGAGCCGCAGCTCGCGCAAGCCGCGGGCGAGGCGTTTCATGTGCCGTCCCGACTCGAACAGGTGTCCGTCGACCGCCCGGGTCACCTCGTATACGCCATCACCAAAGAAGAAGCCGCGCTCATCCACGGAGAGCTTGGCTTCGCTGCGGGGGAGGTACTCCCCGTTGAGATAGACCACGCTGGACATGAGTTCCCCTGTTGCCGGACGACCCGTGCGCGCGCCGCGCGCGCCACGGCTCGGTTTCTACGTTGGCGCGCTCACCAAGTCAAGGCGGGACGCCGTGGCCTTGCCGGCGCCGCCGGTCGGTGTCGGTCGGTGTCGGTCGGTGTCGATCACGCGCTGCCGCTCGTCCCTGTGTGAGGGTTCCGTCCGGTCGCAACGCCCACCCGGATGGAGACGTGCTGACGGTCGCCACTCCGCCATGACTCCGAGACTCGTCGTCCGGCTCTGCAGCCTGCCGCTCATCGTGTTCTACGCCCTGCGCCGGCTGGGCGACGCGGGGTATTGGGACCTCGTGGATGACCTCAACCTGGCGATCCACGAGGCGGGTCACCTCGTCTTCCAACCGTTGGGCGAGCCGGGCCTGACGCTGGGTGGGTCGCTCTTTCAGGTGATCGTTCCCGCAGCATTCGTCATCTACTTCGTCCGTCGACGGCAGCGCTTCGCCGCCGCCATCGTGACCGCGTGGGTTGCGACCAGCCTGCTCAACGTCGCCATCTACATCTCCGACGCGCGCGCACAGTTGCTCCCCCTGCTCGGCGGCGACGACACGGTGCATGACTGGTGGTTCCTGCTCACCGAGTGGGACCTGCTGCCGCACGACACCACCATCGGGCGCGCGGTACGGCTGTGCAGCGCGGTCGCGTGGATCCTCTCGGTTGGTGGGGCACTGGCGTTCGCGCGTGAAGACACGGGCGCGCAGCCCGAGGATGTCGCCCCCCTTCCGGGCGACGCGCGGCTACACGCCGCGCAGGGCGAAATCCATCGCGACTGACGGCGCTCGCGCCTCGTCGGGCAGGGAGGTCCACTGCGCGAGCTCGATGCCCGCAGCGCGAATCGCGTTCAGGTCCATCGCGTCGTACGGATTGCGGGCGATCAACTCCACCGCGTGCGTGCGCGCGAACTCGCTGAGCAGGACCAGCGAGCGAAACGTGTCGGGAATCGTCGCCGCGCCGCGCAGCATGTGCGGTGCCAGTCGCACGTACGACGGCGCCGAGGCGGCCAGCAGTTCGAGCAGCGTCGGGGTCCACTCGCCCGTGATCTCCACCATGGACGCGATCCCGATGTCCCGTGCCAACCGCGCGGCCGCTCGAATGCGTGCCGCGTCGAACGACAGGCTGCTCTCGGTCAGGACCAGCACGGCGCGCGAGCGCGAGGACGCGAGCGCGCGCAGCACCGGTTCCACGACGGAGCCGATGGCGCGCGTGTCACGCGTTCCCGGATACACGGCGTAGGCCGACAGCACCAGGTACCCGCGCCGATCGAGGAGCTCGTCGCTCGGCGCAGCACGACCTGGGACCTGCACGAGCCACACTGACTCGCGCGAGATCGCGACCCGCGGCGTACTCGCGAGTTGCACGTCGCCCACGTGCGCCCCGTGCCCTAGTCGACGAGAGCGCTGCATATCGTGCGCGCCAGTTCCGCGAGCGGAAGATCCCGCTCGATGACCCGATCGACGGGCAGCAAACCACGCCGTGCCTCCCGCATGGCGGACGACTCGGAGTCAACCGACTTGGGCGCGAGGGCGACGACGCGCGTGGGGTGGTTCAGTCCGCGCAGGTCCGCCGCAAGCTCCCGCACCCGCGCCAGTTCATCGGCCCGAAGGCCGACCACCACCACGTCATAGTGCAGGTGGTGCACGAGTGCCTGCGCGTCCGCCAACCGCTCGGTGCAATCCACCTGACACCCTCGAAAGGTCAGGTAGTTGCTGAGTGAAAAGAGCAGGGCTCTTTCTTCGTCGCTGATGAGGACGCGGAGCGGGTCAGTGTGCACGGGGGGGCTCGCGAGACTTGGTCTGGATAACCCAACCAAGGCAAGTGACGCGCCACACAAATCGTCCACCTAGCGATTCGCTAAGACATTGCCAGCCATTGTCTTGCGCAAACGCTTGCACACCCAATCGTGCAGGGGTTTCCCTGACCCGGACGCCCCGTCTGGATCGTGGACCCGCGCTCGGCGTCTACGAAACGAGCAGTTGCTGCACGAGACGCTGGAAGCCGACCTCAACCTGGTCGCCCGTTCGGGCCGATGTCCGGATTGTCGGCAGCTCCCCGAGTCCGCTGGCCGCAATGGCCGACTCGTCCAGCGCCCATCCCTCGGCCAGGTCGCTCTTGTTCAGGAACAGGAGCGACGGGACATCGCCGACCGTCGCCTCGGCGACGGCGCGCAAGGTGCGCACGGTGTCCAGCGTCTCGGGGCGGGTCCCGTCGGCCACGTAGATGAATCCCGACGCACCGCGCAGGTACGACAGTCGCACGCGCTCGATCTCGTCCTCACCCTGCAGGTCCCACAGCAGCAGCGACACCGTCGTGTCGCCGACCTCGACGAGCTTCCGGTCGATCTTCACCCCGATGGTGGCCTGGTACTTCTCCGAGAACACCGACTCCACGAACCGCCGAACGAGGCTCGTCTTGCCCACGGCGGTCGCGCCGAGCATGCAGACCTTCTTCTGAACGAGTGCCATGGTGGGCGATCGGGGGGAGACGGGAGACGGGAGACGGGAGACGGGAGACGGGCGGAAGCTACCGTTCGTCGATGGCGATCCGCAGGCGCACCTGTCGCAGGACGCGACTGCTCGTGCTCGTGTCCGACGTCGCGACCACCAGGTCGGGGCGAACCCCGCTCGCCACCAACGCGGCCCGGATGCGCGACGCACGCCCGCGGCGCAGGACGGCGTTGGTCGCTTCGCTGCCGACGCTGTCGGCAGAGCCGATCAGGTCGATACGCACCGCGAGGTTGGCGCTGGCGGCATCCGTGAGCAGGGTGCGCAAGCGGCCGGCCAGCGCGGCGACGCGTGGCTGCTGGCCGGCAACCGGCTCGGTGCTGCCGGTGGGGAAGTCGAACGAGACGACTTCAAGCGAGTCGGCGGCGGCGCGCAGCGCCACGGTCGCCGAGTCGGCAAGTCCCGTCAGCTGCAGCGCCGTGACGCCGGCGACGGCAAGCGCGAGTCGTTGCGCCTCCCCGCGCCAGCTCGCCGAGGCCACACCTTCGGCCACGAGCGTGTCGCCGGCCATCCGTAGGGTGGTTGCCGGCCCGGGGACGAGCAGCGCCTGCGCGCGCCGTACGACGAAGTCGGGACGCAGGGCGATGTACGACTCCCACTTGGCATCGACCGTAGACGAATCGAGCCCCGCCGCGGCGGCGAGGGCGCCGGGGTCACGGGCGAGGGGGTCGCGCAGCCCCGTCAGGACGAATCGCCCCCTTCGCGCCCGGCCGAGCCCAGGACCACCCCCGGCTCCCGCCGCAACTGATCGAGGTAGCCTTCGAACCGTCGCTGCTCGAGCACGCGCGGAACCGCGCACCATCCCACCGATGCAAGCACAACTGCGGCGAGCAGCCACGTCCGCCAGCGTGAACGCCTCGGCGCCGCGTGCGCCTGCGACACGATCGCGCGTTCGAGGATTCCATCGCGCACTGCGAACGCCACCCCCGTGGCCCCGAATCGTTCGATCTCACCGGCATGGGCGAGGTGCAGCGCCTCCACGGTCTGCGCCATCGCCAGGCGCACACTCAGCGGGGGTTGCCCGCGAATGGCCGCCGCCAACAATGCCCCCGGCCCGCTTTCCACCCAGACCGTGAGGTCGCCCAGCGCGATGGAATCCAATCCCTGCTGCTGGCCGACATGGAACGAGTCGCGCGCGAAGTCGCCAAGCGCGGTCATCATCGACGCGACCATGTCGGGCGCGAGTGCTTCCACGCCGGGGGCCGTGCGATGATCGATGAGCAGCCCCGATTCGCGGTGGATCAGGAACAGCTGTTCGACGCGGTACAGGAGTGAACGCGACAGCACGACCTCGCCGAACGAGCGCCCGGTGCGCATGGCCTCGATGCGCCAGGCCAGGCCGCGCATCGAGACGGTGTGCTCGAGCGTGGTGTTGATCGACTGCACCAGCTCCGAGAGGGCGTTGGCGATGGCGCGCCGGATCGCCGGCCCCATGACGGGGAAGATCGCGTCGATCAGGGGTTGCGGGTCCCGCCGGACGGAGGCGCTGATCGCCTCGCCCACGACCGGACCTAACGCGAGGCCCAGCGTGCCGTCGGCGGCGGAGCGGCGCGTGATCGCCTCGGGGAGGACGCGCGCCACCTCTTCGACATTCACCTCGGGGCTGGCGAGCCGTCGCTCGATGGCGCGCAGGCGATCCTGCTCGGGGGTGACGAGCAGGTCGCGCAGCTCCTGCCACCGATCGCCGCCACCGCGCGACACCTCGCGGTCAGCGACGGGAGCCGGCCGCTCGCGCACGAGCTCGTCGTCCATGTCCCGGGCCGCGTCTAGCGCGGCTCGCCGTCAGCCGCAAACGATTGCGCTGCCTCGGCGAACATGGCCGCCAGGGCCGCTCGGTCGGCCTTGGAGGTCCGCAGCTCATACGACTCACGCCGCATCGCGGCGGTCAGCTCCTGGTGCCGACGCTCGAAGTCCTCGCCGAGCTGGCGCAGCTGGTCGTTCATGGCATTTCGCAACTCGCGATGCTGGTGCGCCGACTGCTCGGCGAGGGCGGAGATCCGGTCGGAGAGCTCGCGATTCAGGTTCGCCGTGGCATCCATGGCGTCGCGCACCCCCACCTTGCGATCCCGTTGCTCGGCCGAGAGCGCTCCCGACAGCGCCTCGAGCTCGCTGCGCAGGAACTGCTCGGTCGCCGACAGCCGCCGCTGCAGGTCCTCGCGCGTCTCGCTGGATTCGCGCAGCAGCCGCTCCTCGAGCGTGGCAAAGCGGCGGTCGTAATCCCGCATCTGCGCCCCGAAGAGGATGTCGCGGATCTTGTCGACGTTGCCCGTGTCGGCCGCGACGGGCACCTCGATCCCTGTCCCTTCCATGGTCTCGCTCATTCTGCCCCGCCCTGGCCGGCGCGAGGCGCCGGCCCATTCGTGGTGAAATTCCGCGTGCGCCGTCACGCGCGCGCCACTGTCCGGTCCCCGATCACCGGCCGCGCCCCTTCGGGACAACAATCTGCATGGCCTTCAACTTCTGGTAGAGCGAGGACCGTGGAACGCCGAGGCGGGCGGCCGCCTGCTCCACGTGTCCACCGACCAGCTGCAGGACGGCGACGATATGCCGTCGCTGCAACTCCTCCAATGTCAGCTCAAGGTCACCCTCGGCGGAAGGACCTCCCGGCGACGGGGCGGACTCGAAGCTCAGGTCCTGGGCCCGCAGGACCGGCCCCGCGGCGAAGAGGACCGCGCGCTCGAGGACGTTGCGCAGCTCCCGGATATTGCCCGGCCAGCGGTACGTGGCGAGCGCGCGATCTGCATCCGCGGCCAGCTCGATGCGTCCTCGCCCGATGTCAAACGCCAGCCGATCGAGCAACTGACGGGCCAGAACCGGAATGTCCTCGACGCGATGCCGCAGCGGCGGAATCGTGATGGGAATGGTGCTGATCCGGAAGTAGAGATCGCTGCGGAACTTGTTTTCACTGACCAATCGCGGGAGGTCCTGATGGGTCGCGGCGATCAACCGTACGTCGACCTGTCGGTCGCGCACCGCACCGACCCGGCGAAAGGCCTGCTCTTCCAGCACCTTCAGGAGTTTGGGCTGTAGCGACAGCTCGAGGTCGCCCACTTCGTCGAGGAAGAGCGTGCCACGATGTGCCAGCTCCACCAGGCCGGTCTTCTGGGCCACCGCGCCCGTGAAGGCGCCGCGCTCGTGGCCGAACAGCTCCGATTCCAGCAGCTCCCGCGGCAGCGACGCACAATTGAGATCGACGAACGGATGCTCGGTCCGGCGTCCGTTGGCGTGAGTCCACCGCGTCAGGACCCCTTTCCCTGCCCCCGTTTCTCCCTGGACCAGGATCGGCCGTTCGGCGGTGGCCACGCGCTCGGCCTGCTGCCGAAGGTGCTGGATTGCCGCCGAGGTACCGACGAACGGATCGACGGCGGTCCGGCGCTGGCGCGCCTGCTGCGCGAGCTGTTGTTGGCGATCCCGCTGCCGTTCCGTTGCCCGCTGCAGGATGACCAGCAATGCCGGGAGTGCGATCGGCTTGGTGAGGAAGTCGTCGGCCCCTTCCTTCATGGCCTGGACCGCCAGCTCCACCGTCCCGTGGCCGGTGAGGACGATGATGGGGATCGACGCATTGACCGCCCGCAGTCGCGGCAGGAGGTCGAGCGCCGTGCCGTCTCCGAGCATGTAGTCGGTGAGCACGAGGTCGGGGCGCTCCTTGAGAAAGAGCTGTTCCCCGGTCGCGCAGCTATCGGCTTCGAGGATGTCGAAGGCGTGTGCATCGAGGAAATCGCGAACGGCGAACCGGATCGCGGCATCGTCCTCGACAAAGAGCAACCGCGTGCGTCCGTGCGACATCGACCGTTTCCTCCCCCCGTCAGCTAGCCGGGAGGGTGACGCGCAGGCACGCGCCCCCTCCGTCCCGGTTGCCCGCCTCGATGGCACCGCCATGGTCATGCACCAGACGATGCGCGAGGGCGAGCCCCATTCCCGTCCCGCCACGCCGTCGCGAAACGAACGGTTCGAAGATGCGCATCTCCTCACCCGCCGCAAAGCCCGGTCCGCGATCGAGCACCCGAAACATGATCGCCGGCCGA
Organism: Gemmatimonadota bacterium; assembly: GCA_016704465.1. GTDB lineage: Bacteria > Gemmatimonadota > Gemmatimonadetes > Gemmatimonadales > Gemmatimonadaceae > SCN-70-22. Next base: position 55,277 of record JADJAD010000006.1, read on the forward strand.
TCCTCCAGCCTGGTCGCATCGACCCGGATCTCCACCTCGTCACCCGGCCGGGAATGCTGCACTGCGTTGGCGACGACGTTCTGCAGGACCTGGACCACCCGCTGGCGATCCGCGCGCAGCGGTGGAAGCGTCGGCGACACCCGGCTGGTCAGGCGCACCTCTCCCTGCTGTGCCATCGCTCGCACCAGTTCCAGCACCAACTCCACGACCCGTTCCGCCTCGACATCGTCCAGCGAGAGCGCGACCGGCTTTCCGTAGTCGAGCAGGTCGCGCATGAGCAGGTTGAGTCGCTCCACCTGCGAGGCGAGCACGGGGAAGTAGCGCTGCACCTCCGGCGTTTCGCCCAGGCGAGCGCGCATCGCGTCGAGGGTGGACGAGATGGCGAAGAGCGGGTTGCGCACCTCGTGGGCGACCGCGGCGACCAACTCCCCGATGCGAGACAGCGTCTGCTGGCGCTGCAGCTGCGCGTGCAACTCGACGGTGCGCTGGTGGGCCACGCGCTCGGCATGCAGCTCGCGCGCGGCATCCTCGGCCCGCACGCGCTCGGTCACGTCGTGCACGATCATGTGCACGAGCGACCGGCCGTGCAAGGAGAGCGGACCGGCGTAGATCTCCACCAGTCGCAGCGCGCCCGACGCATGACGATGCGGGAACGCGTACGCATGCGCCCCCAGCTCGGCGGCCACTTCCAGCGTCTGCAGCACGTCGTCGTCGGGCAGGGCGGCGAGCTCGGTCACCGAACGGGTGACCAGCGCCTCGCGCGAATACCCGTAGAAGTCGGCCGCGGCACGATTGGCATCGACGATCGCGCCGGTTGTCGGTTCGACCACGAGCTGCACCGCAACGTTCTGCTCGAAGAGCTGACGATACGGTGCCTCAGCAGGGTCGTCGCTGGCGGCGGGAGGGACGGCGGTCATCGTCGAGGAACGGCGCAGGCGCGGCAGGTCGCCGAGCGCAGTCTACTTACCGACCGCCGGAAGCGGTGTCAATGGCGCACCCGGCTTCGAGGCAGCAGCGCATGGCCGGTAGGCCGCGCCGGGGCATCGGCACGCGGCGTCCGCCGCCCCACCCGGCCGCGGGCCGCCTAACGCTTCGCGAGCAGTTCCTCGATCAGCGCCAGCGCCCGCGGGTCGCCCGACTGCCCCAGCCAGAACAAGGCTTTGCGACGAAGCGCCGGGTCCCGGTTGGTGCGCACAATGTTCACCAGTGCCGGGACTCCCTCGTCCTTCGGGCGTTGCGACAGGGCGAAGATCGCCTGCTCGCGCACGTCGCGATCGAGCGCGGCCTCCCCGACCAGCTCGTCCAGCCCCGCCGTCGCCGGGGCCTCGGCCAGCTGCCCGAGCCAGAACACCGCCTGGCGTCGAGTCTCGCGCGGACGCGAGTCGTCGCGCGCCAGCTGCATCAGCTCGCGCCAGACCTCGACGCTGTCGATCAGCGTGAGCGGAAAGATCGCGTTGCGCCCCGCCTTGCCGTCCGTCGTGCGCGCGATCGACACCAGGAGCGCGGTTGCCTCGCGCACGCCGACCGCCCCCAGGTCGGTGACCGACGCCCCGGCGCGCCACCGTCCACCCACGTAGAAGCGCAGGTCAGACACCACGCCTCCATCCTTGTCGATCACCACGCGCCCCGGTCCGGCATCGCAGTCCACGTCGTACTCCACATCGCGCGCGTTCCGTTCACCCCAGGTGGTCCGCGACTGCCCGTCGCGCGTGCGCCAGACGTTCTGTCCCGACCCGCACACCTCTGGACGCAGCGCCACCGTGAATCGCACACGCCCGTCGCGCACGTGCGCCAGCCGCTGCGCGGCGTCCTGTCCGTGCGCCGGCGCTGCGGTACCGAGGGCGCCCACGACCAACAGCGCCCGCAGGGAGAGAAGTCGGACTGTCATCGGCCCACAAGCTCCTCGAGGAACTTCAGCGCGCGCGGGTCGCGCGACTGTCCCAGCCAGAAGATCGCCTTCTTGCGCAGCTCGGCATCCTTGTCGGAGCGCGCAATCTCGAGGAGCTTGTCGATCGCCGCCGGGTCGCGCCGCTGCGAGTAGACGAAGATCACCTGCTCCTTCAGCTCCCGGTCGTCCAGGCGGGCGAACATCGCCCCGAGGTCGTCCATCGAGACGCCGCGGCTCTGCCCCGCCCAGAAGAGTGCCTTCTTGCGCATCTCCACCGGTTCCTTGCCGTCCATCGCGACGTCGAGCAGCCAGCGGGCGTTGTCGGCCGCGCGGTTCTGCGAAATCGAGAAGATGATCTTCTCCTTGAGGGCCTCCTCCTTCACCCGCGCATACAGGCTCTTGAGCAAGGCCGCGTTGTCGCTGTTGCGCTGTTGTCCGAGCCAGAAGATGGCTTGCTCGCGCACCTTGAGCGGCGCCACGTCGCGCTGCGCCAGGTCGCGCAGGATCGCCGCGGCACGTTCGCTCCGGTGCTGCGACAATGCAAAGACCGCCTTGTCGAGCACGTCGGAATCCGTCTCCTTCTGCAGGATCTCCTGCAGCATGTCTACCGCGCGCTCGTCGCGCGTCTGGCCGAGCCAGAAGACCGCCTGCTCACGCACCTCGGCATCCGGGTCGCTGCGCACGACACCCATGAGGATGTCGGCAGCACGGGCGTCTCCCTTCTGCGAGACCAGGAAGACCGCCTTGCGACGCAACGCTGCCGAGCACTTGTCGCGGCGTACCAGCACGCGTTCGAGGATCGGCAGGGCGCGCTCGGCATCCATCTGCAGCAGGGCATTGAGCGCCGCGATGCGCTCGTCATCATCGTCATCCTGCGGACAGCCCTGCTCCTGTGCTGACTGCCCGCGCGCGCGGGCAGCGGCCCGCGACTCGCTGCGCGCACGGGCCACCGACGAAGCGGACGCCGATGCAGCGCTCGCCGCCCGCCCGGCGGCGCTCTCTGCCACCTGCTCGGCGCACTGCGCATCGCCTCGACGAGCCAGCTCGCCGCAGACGCGCATGCGCAGCGCGTTGGCGTCGCCGATCGACGCCGCCGAGGGAAAGTCGCGCGACAACCGGTCGAGCGAGCCCAAGGCACTCGTCAGCGAGGTGGCGCCGCCGTCCCGATAGAGGGCGTATGCGCGCCAGTACAGGGCGTCGCCGGCCAGCGGCTTCGCGCCGACCCGTTGCGCGACGCTGAGGAACAGATCCGCGGCCTGCTTGTACTGTCCGCGATTCAGGCGCTCGCGCGCCAGCCGATAGACCGAGTCGCTGACCTGGTCGTTCGACCACGGGATGGAGTGCGCGGTCGCAGCGGCGCCCGTGCGCTCGCTCGGCAGCATGCGTGCTCGCGGAGCGGCGGCGGGCTGTGCGTGCGCTGCGCTCGGGCCGAGCACCAGTGCGGCCACAGCGATCCCACGGACGAAGAGTTGGGTGAACATCATGCTATGCGCCTCCTTACGTGCCGCTGGAAAAGCCGGCGGGAATGGACGAACGAAGTCGGGACAGGACGGCGCCACGCTCGATCGAACGTTGCACCTGGCTACGATCGGCCGACGACTCGGCCGGGAGTTGAACGATCTGGGCGAGGACCATCTCCAGGTCCTCGAGCAGGGCGCGTCGGCGGGCATCGGACGCCGCGGGCGAGTCGAGCAGGAGACGCGTGTCGGCCAGCAGGTCGCGCGCCCAGCGATTCATCGGCGCGCGCTCCGCACTCGTGTCGCCACCGCTTTCCTGCGGTCCGCGGAATGACGTCAGCAACGCCTCGGCGCGTGAGAGGTGCGCAACCGCCGCGACGTCGTAGCTCGCATTCCCCGGCCTCGACGTGCCCATCGGTGTGGCGCGTCCCGACGCGTCAGCGCGCTCGCCGACCTGCTCGGCGGTTGCCGACGCGGTGACCGGGCGGGATGCCGACGACCCGGGGCTGTCGGTAGTGGGCGTCGCCGATCCATCGGGCGAGCCTGCCGACGCAACGCTGGGGATCTGCGACGTTGCGCCGCGCCACTGCCGACCGATGCCGATCCCGGCGGCGAGGAGCAGCACGGCGGCCGCCATCAGCCACCAGGGTCTGGCGACGCGATGAGCCCGAACCGGCGGCCGTGCCGTCACCACGTTCGGCGGTGCGGTGGTTGGTACAGTTGCTGGTACGGTTGTCGGTGCAGCTGTACTCGCAGTGGTTGCCGGGAGCGCGCGCGCGACCGCTCGCCACATATCCTGCCGCACGTCGTGCGGCAGCGCTTCGGCACGCGGGCGATTGTAGTCTCGCACCGACGCGTGCAGCCATCGGTCGAACTGCTCGTTGCTCTCGTTGCTCTCGTTGCCCGGGTCGTCGTGTCTGTCGTCACTCATGCGATCCACGCTCCAGCAAAGTCGGCCAGCGATTCTCTCAGACGTCCACGTGCCCGAAACAGCTGCGCCTTGGACGTGCCGGACTGTATGCCCAGCATCCGGCCGATTTCTTCATGGGTGTAGCCTTCCACGTCGTGCAGTACGAACACGGTGCGGTATCCTTCCGGGAGGGCGTCGATGGACCGATACAGGCGATCGCGGAGATCCGGATCGGCCTGCCGCGCGGTCTGACCAACCGACACCGCCTCTTCGAGCACTGTCTCGCGGGCGCGGATGCGCTTGACCTTGCGCAGCCCGTTGAGCGAGACCGATACGGCGATCGTGTGCAGCCAGGTCGAAAACGCCGAGTCGCCGCGAAAGTCCCCGATGCGCTGAAAGGCACGGATGAACGCTTCCTGCGTGAAGTCGCGCGCCAAGTCCTCGTCTCCCGCGAGGCGAAAGGCCACTCGGTAGATGCGATCCACGTTGGCTTCATACAGATCGCGCTGGGCAGCACCGTCGCCCGCCTTGGCGCGCTCGATCGTCTCGTGCTCGATCACCCACCCCACCGTTGGTATGTCGGCCACCTGCCGGCGCGAACCGCCCATCTGCCCGCCCGAGTGACCGCCCTTGGGACACGGGCTCGTCGGTAATGGTTGCGCGGAACGGGAACCGACGCCAGCGCCGGCAACGTTACGGCCCGCGTCTCGGCGGCCGGGCGGCCGGCCTGAGGCGCGCTCAGCGGGGCAAACGAGGACTCGTGAGGGCGCGGGCGGGCGGGCGCGGGCGGGCGGGCGGGCGCGCGCGAAGTGACGGAGGGAAACGCAAGAGCGCGGGGCGACCCCGAAGGATCGCCCCGCGCCATCATCGCACCACGTACGAGCGGGTCCGCTCGTGCGGGCCGGCGCTCGTATCGGTGTCGACTAGTGGTGGAACGTGAAGAGCACGCCGAAGTCGTGGGTCATGAGCGACGAAATGCGCTGCTTGGCGAGTTCGATCGTCGGCGTGGGCGGGACGTTGGGGAAGTTGCTGCCGTACGACGCAGAGATGCCCTGCACCTTGTACGGGAAGCCCGGATCTTCCTTGACCGTGGCGGTATAGCGTCCGCTCACGTTCGTCGGGACAGTTCCCAGCAGCAGGCACTGCTGCGCGGACGCATTCGCGACCTTCCCGCTGGCCACGACGAGGTTGGTCGCGTTATCGACGATGCGCCAGTTGAAGTAGAAGCCGGTTCCGCCCCCAGGCGTATCCGGGCAGACCCAAAGCTCTCCGGCGAAGCTGTTGAAGTCGCTGAGATTCGGCGCGCCAACGACCGCGGCGGACGGAGCCGTCGCGAGCACGCGCGGTGCGGTCGCCGAGGAGTCGGCACAGGCGGCGAGCAGTACGGACGCCACCAGCGGTAGAACAGTCGAGCGAGCGAGCAGGTTCTTCATGAAAGTCTCCTCCCTACGTGACACGGGTTACCGTCGAGTTCGTTAGGCATTCGCCTGAACGATGTTGGCACACCTGTGGATGACACTGAGCCAGCACGTCGTCTCGCGCGCCCGGTCGAGCGCGCGACCCCGTGACGACAACAGCCCTGAACCGCGTCGCACCCATTTTCAACGATCTCGGCGGTACGACGACGATTTGAAAAAATCAATGCAAGGTCGGTGCCCGGCCCTTCGCAACTCCACGCCTGCAGAACCCGGGCGCACCAAATCTTTCCGATACGTCGCTCGAGGATGCTTCGTTCAGCTTCAGAGAGGAAACGATCGCGTGGTGCGCCGGCCGGAGGTACGCAGTGGCACTCCTTCGCGTGGTGTTGCGCGTCGAGCGGTAGCCGACGCTCGAGCGACGAGAGCTTTCGAGGTCCGAGCCGACGCAGCGCGGCATGACGATCTGTGAGAAGGCCAGCTGCACGCCCATGTCGCGGCGTCCGCGAAACGCCGAGCTGTTCGAGTCGGGCTGGTCGGCGATGGGAACGCTCGCCGCGAGCGGCAAGTCGGCACGGTACACCTTGTCGATGGCTGTCAGCTCCCGGTTGGCGATCGATGATGCGGTGAAGGCGCTGGAGTGGTGGTGATCCACGAACAGGCATCCACAGAAGCGGTCTCTCTCTAGATGTGGAGGGAAGCAGACAGCAGCTTCGTTCGCCTGCGTCGTCTCGTCGGCAGCGTGTCAGTCGCTGGCAGGAGGAGACCTCTCTCACAGCGCCGAGACGTCGCGGTGCCCTTCGCTCGTCGCACGGGGGTTGCCCGTTCCACCGGTGGGGCAAGCGCCGCACTCCTCGACCGATCGCACCGCCCTAACGTCGTGAGCTGCACGAGCGGTGGGGCGCCGATTGGCGTACCCACGAGCAGCTTCGGTCGCGACACCGTAGCGTTCCGTCAGCACAGAATGTCGAGACGACACAACACCCACCCAAATTTGGCGGCTCGCCCAAGAAACGTTGCAGGTGGGGGAGCCGAATGGCGAACCCAGCGACATATTGGCGCCCCATGAATCCTCAGCACCTCACATGAGCGCCACGCCACCAGACGCTGGCGCGCTCGCCAACTCGGCGGCCGCTTCCGACGATCCGGCCGAGGGGGCCGGAGTTCGAACCACTCCGCCGACCGACGGACCGCCTCGTGTGTGGTGGCGCTGGCTCGTCGTCGTCGCGATCGCCGCCGCCATAATTGCAGCCGGGGCCCCGGACGGCATCAGCGACAAGTCGTGGTGGCTGCTCGCCATCTTCATCGCCACCATCGTCGGCTCGATCCTGCGACCGGCCCCGGCCGGCGCGGTGGTGCTCTTCGGTGTCTGCGCCATCGCCGTGACCGGGACGATGACCCCGGCCGATGCGCTCAAGGGGTACAGCGATCCGCTCGTCTGGCTGGTGCTGTGCGCCTTCTTCATCTCGCGCGGCGTGATGAAGACGGGACTCGGCGAACGCATCGCCTACCTGTTCATCCGCGCGCTCGGCAAGCGATCGATCGGCCTGGCCTACGCGCTCATCGGGACTGACACGATCCTCGCCACCATCCTGCCGTCCAACAGTGCCCGGGCCGGTGGGGTGATCTTCCCGATCGCCCGCTCGCTGGCGCAGGCGTACGATTCCAACCCCGGGCCGACTGCGCGTCGCCTGGGGGCGTTCCTGATGGTGGCCGTCTATCAGGCCGACGTGGTCGCCTGCGCGATGTTCCTGACCGGTCAGGCGTCGAACGTGCTCATCGCCCGCTTTGCGCAAGACGTCACGGGCGTCGAGCTGAGTTACACCACCTGGATGGTGGCGGGCATCGTCCCCGGAATTCTGTCGCTCCTGGCGGTGCCCTATGTGCTCTTTCGCCTCGCGCCGCCAACGGTGACGCACACGCCGCTCGCGGCCGAGCTGGCGCAAGGAGTCCTCGACCGCATGGGACGGCCGACGCGCGGCGAGTGGATGATGCTGCTCGTCTTCGTTGTCGTCGCACTGCTCTGGATGACCACCCGCTGGCACGGGATCAACTACGCCGTGGTGGCGCTGATGGGGGTCTGCTTCCTGCTCGCCACCGGGGTGCTGGCGTGGGACGACGTGCTCAGCGACCGGGCGGCGTGGGACGTGTTCATCTGGTATGGCGGGCTCGTCCGCATGGCCGAAGCGTTAGGCAGCTCGGGCGTGACGCAGCGGTTCGCCGAAGTGGCGGGAGGGGTGACGATGGGGTGGCAGTGGGGCGCTGCGCTGGTGGCGTTGGTGCTCATCTACTTCTATGCCCACTACGCCTTTGCCAGCATCACGGCGCATGCCACGGCGATGTTCACCCCCTTCCTGGTGGTGGTGATTGCCGCCGGTGCCCCGCCGCAGCTGGCGGTGCTGGCGCTGGCGTACGCCTCCAACCTCGACGCCTCGCTCACGCACTACGGCACCACGACGGCACCGATCTACTTCGGGGCGCGCTACGTCTCGCAGCGGGAATGGTGGCGCCTCGGACTGATCACCTCGCTGGTGACGTTGACGATCTGGGGGACGGTCGGGCCGATTTGGTGGCGGGTGCTCGGCATGTGGTAGTCGGGACGGGAGACGGGAGACGGGGGACGGGAGTGCTCGACGCGCGCGGGTGCGGAGTGCAAGTTGCCGCACCCCCGTCTCCCGTCCCCCGTCCCCCGTCCCCTTTCCGTGCTTCGCCGACATCTCTCGCTACAGCCTGACACCGACTCCGACGCGCCGCCGCTGCGCATAGACCAGCTCGAGACGCCCGCGGCGCTCGTCGACCTGGACATCCTGGCGCAGAACCTGGACCGCATGGCCGAGTACTCGGCGCTGCACGGCTTCGCCTTGCGTCCGCACGTCAAGACGCACAAGTCGCCGCGCATCGCCGCCGAGCAATTGCGGCTGGGCGCAGTCGGGCTGACGTGCGCAACGCCGCGCGAGTTGGAGGTGATGGCCGATGTCACGCGTGACCTCGTCCTCGCCTATCCCCTGCTTGGAGCGGCAAAGCTGGCGCGGGCGCTTTCCCTTCCCGCAGAGGTGCAGCTGACGGTGGCGGTCGACTCGATGATCGCCGTCGACGCCTTGGCCGCGACGGCACGGGTCGTGGATCGCCCGGTGCAGGTGTACGTCGAGCTGGACATGGGGATGCACCGAGTCGGGGTCCAGCGCGTGGACGATGCAATCGCGCTGGCCATGCGGGTGCAGGAGCAACCGCCGCTCACGTTCGCGGGGATCATGTTCTACCCCGGGCACATTCGCGAACCGGTGGGCGAGCAGGACGCGAAGCTCGAGCAGCTGCGGACCGATCTTTCGCTGGCGCTGGCGCGCATGGAGGACGCCGGCGTGCGGCCCGGGGTGGTGAGCGGTGGATCGACGCCGGCCGCGTGGCGCATGCACGAGATTCCCGGCGTGACCGAGGTGCGGCCCGGAACCTACGTCTACAACGATCGCACGACGGCCGAGATCGGCGCGTGCGCCTGGGAGGACTGTGCCTTCACGGTCCTGGCCACGGTGGTCAGCACTGCGGTCGAAGGACAGGCGGTCGTCGATGCTGGCTGCAAGGCGTTAGGGCGCGAGCCGGTGCGCGGGGCGAGTGGCGAGGGGTATGCCGCGATGCTCGACCGCCCCGAGGTGACCGTGCAGCGCATGTCCGAGGAACACGGCATCCTGGACCTGTCGCGCACGTCGTGGCGCCCGCGCGTCGGCGACCAGGTGCGGCTGGTCCCGAACCACGTGTGCATCGTGGTGCACCTCAACGACGTGATCCACGGCGTGCGCCGCAACATCGTCGAGTCGCACTGGCCGGTGAGCGCTCGCGGACGCTAGCCGCGCGCGGACGCTAGTCGCACGCGGACGCTAGGCCCTCCTGCCTCACGCTGGCGTCAGCGCCCCAGCCAGTGGCTCACCTTCACGAGGAAGACGTTGCGCGCCGGGTCGCGGAAGACGCTGCCGATGTCGCGCGTCGCCCCGAGGTCGGCCTGATCGTCGGCGCCCGAGCGTTGTTGCTGCCAGACCAGGAAGAAGGTCGATCCCGGGCGGTACTCCCAGCGCAGGACGGCATTGCCGCGCACGGAGCGCACGAGGAAGTCCTGCTCCGCAAAGGTGAACGGCACGGCGGGGCCCGCGCCGTCGGGGTCGACGGTCACCAGGTCGGCGGACGGGCCGGACCGACGGGCGATGGTGCCGCGGTCGCGGCCGTACACGTCGAAGGCAAAGACCCCCGGCGCGCTGAATTCCTTGAACGCGGCGAAGCGCCCCGAGGAAACGAAGGGCTGCGCCCACAGCTGCAACGTGAGGCGCGGCGAGAAGGTCCACTCCGCCCGCGTCTCGAACGACACCTCGCTCTGGTCGATGTCGCCAAAGATCCATCGCCCGCCGAAGGTGCGCGTGGCCAGCGGATCCCGGCGCGTGGTGACATACTGGTCCACATCCCACTGCCGCACGAACTTCGGACCCAGCCGCACGCGCAGCGCGCTTGCCGGCCGCACCTCCATGTCCAGTTCCACGGTGTGGCGCCACTCGCGCTGCGCATTGCGGTTGTACTCGTACGCAAGCTGGCCGATGATCGCGCGCCGGGAGTCGGTCTCGACGCTGCTGCGTAGCTGCCACTCGGTTGGCTTCCGGGTGAGCGGCCCGCCGCGCAGCAGGCGGTCATCGGTGGTCTCGGGCTGGACAAAGCCCCAGAAGCTGTACTTCCAGAACGAGCGCAGCAGTCCGCCCGACAGCAGCGACACGCGCCGCTCGACGACATCTCCGTCGAAGTTGGCGGCGGTCGTGGCATACAGGCTGGCCTCGTAGCTCTGCAGCAACCGGCCGCTGCGCGTTTCGCGATACTGGAGGGCGGTGGAGAGCGAGCGGAAGTCGGCCCGGGTCTGGAAGCCGAGGTCGTTGACCTCGAAGCCGGGCGACGTTTCCTCGTAGGAGACCGAGCCGAGCCAGTGCTCGCCGCCGGTGCGGGCCACCGAGAGCGTCCCGAAGTAGCCGCCTAACGACGTGCGCGTGCTGTCGAGGACGAAGCTGCTGGCATCGGGCGCTGGTACGCGCGGATCGCTGAGCGCTGGAGCCCGGTCATCGCGCGCGCATCGCCACTCACGCGGCTCCCGGCGAGGAAACCGCTCAGCGCCCACGTGCGGTTGCCCCACCGGTGTTCGAAGTCTGCCCCCGAGACGACGGCATCGCGCACGAAGAGCGGGGCCAGCGCCGGATCCTCGAGCTCGCGGCGCACCCCGGTGACCACCCCACCCACCACCGTGTTCCCCTGGCGGAAGTCCTGGCGCAACCGGTTCACCAGGAACTCGGTGCGGGGTTCGACGATGGCCGACCGGCGCGTCCCATCGGGAAGGGCATAGCGGCCGCGCTCCTCGCGGGTGACGGCCCCCAGCACGCCTAACGACAGCCCGCCATTGGTCTTCCCCGAGACCTTGGCCGCGGCGATGATGTCCGACTGCACTGGCACGTCGCTGTAGGCCGCCCCCAGCCCGTCGAGCGTGCGGCGCGGGGCGCGCCCGATGCGGCGCGTATAGAAGAAGTTGCTCGGGTTGTTGTCGTTGAAGGTGACGCTCTTGCCGAACCGGAAGATGTCGACCCCCTCCAGGAAGAACGGGCGCCGCTCGGGGAAGAACACCTCGAACGCAGAGAGGTTGACGACCGCCGGATCGACCTCGACCTGGCCGAAGTCGGGGCTCACCGTCGCGGTCAGCGTGAGCCCCGCCGGGAGCCCGTAACGCACGTCGGCCCCGATGCGCGCCGACGTCGCCGACTTGTCGTAGTACGGGTTGGCGGCGTCGCCAGGCTCGCGGCTCACCTGCGACGAGACGTACGGCAGCACCTCCAGCCGCTTGGGCGGGGTGAGGGAGTCGAGGCCGACCAGGTCGCCGTACCGAGAGACCACCCCCGGCTGCTGGGGTGGCATGGGAGACCAGAGCGACGTCTCCTGCCGGCGCGCCAGGACCCTCCCGAACTGGATTCCCCACTTCGTGACGCCGCGATCACCCACCGAGAAGCGCAGCTGCGACAACGGAATCCGCACCTCGGCGGTCCACCCCGCGGAGTCCACGCTGGTGGCGCTGGCCCAGACCGCGTCCCACAACTCATCGTTCTCCGAGTCGTTGTACCGGAACTCGTCGCGCTGCACCCCCCTCGGCGACACGGCGAAGATGAACGACGTGCGCCGGTCAAAGTACGAATCGATCCCGATGCGGATCCAGTCCGAATAGATGTCGGTGAAGTCGCGGCGCGCCATCTGGCGGGCGATGGAGTCGGGCCGCGTATCGTTGAGTCGGACGCCGATATACAGGGCGTCCCGATCGTACACGACCCGCGCCTCGGTCGACTGCGTGGCGGTGGCGCCAGGATTCGGTCGCGATTGCGTGAAGTCCGACGCCGGCTCGGCACGCGACCAATCGGCCTCATCCAGCCGACCATCGATGCGAATCTCTCCGGTCCGGAAGTGGGCCCGCATGGTGGGACGCGGGAGCGAATCGGGTTGCTGCGCTTCTACGCTGACAACAGGGACGAGAAGCAACGCTCCCGCCGACAAGACTCGGCGGGCGATATCCATCAACATGTTGGGGAGCGAAACGGGTAAGTGGCTCGCCAGATACGCACGAGCCCTCGGAGGAGTTGAACCAAGTCTGGCCTGAAGGCGCGGAACATGCGCTCCCCGGCCATGACACAACTGCTTGCCAATACTAACGATACGTCGACAGCAGACAGCTCAAGATGCGAAGCGCGACAGGGCGAAAGTCGACAGGTCGAACGACGACGTCCCCGTGATGATCAGGTCGGCGGCGACCTCGCCGAGGACGCTGGCGAACTTGAAGCCGTGACCCGAGCATGGACTCAGGATCAGGATGTCCGGCTCTTCGGGATGCCGATCGACGACGAAGTGTCGGTCCGGGGTGTTGGTGTAGATGCACACGGCTCGATCGAGCGGATGCCCCTTGGCGAACGGGACGAAGCGTCGCAGCAGGTCGTAGATGAGCGCGTCCTCGGTCTCGGAAATTCGGCGATCCACGGAATCGATCGTCATCTCCAGCCCGCCATGGTGCATCCCGATCTTGACCCCGTCGCCCAAGTCGGGCTTGGTGTAGAACAGGTTCCCGTTGGGCAGTTCCCACATGGACACGGGCATTCGCTTCGGCGTGAAGTACTCGGGCGCCTGCAGCGGGTCGAACCAGTGGATCACCTGACGCTCGAGGCGCAGCGGCACGACCCCCTCTCCCAGCAGCGAGGAGGTCCACGCCCCTGCTGCCACGACCACCTGCCGGGCGATGACGACCTCGTTCCCGGCACGGATGGCGAGCCCCTCAGCGGTGCGCTCCCAGCCGTGGACCACGGTATCCCGTCGCAGCTGGGCGCCGTGGTGCTCGGCCAGCGACAGGTGCGCCGAGATGATCTGCTCGGGTAGGAGGATCCCGGCCCGCGGGTCCCGAATCCCGACCATGTCGTCCAGCGGCGAAAAGGCGGGGTACTGCCGATGCAGCGCGGTCGATGCGAGGACCTCGTGGGGGAGTCCGTGCTCCTGGGCGCTACGCAGGGTCCCGGTCACCAGTGCGCTCTGTTCGGAGCCGATCATCAGCCCCCCGGTCTGGATCATGAGCGTCCGGCCGCCCGCGGCGCGCTCCAGCTCCGCCCACAGCGCGTATGCCCGTTGCACCAGCGGCACGTAAATCGGGTCCTCGTAGTACGCCTCGCGGATCATGCGCGTATGTCCGTGACTCGACCCCATGCCGTGCGGCGGGGAGAAGCGATCGATCCCGACGACACGTTGCCCGCGGCGGGCGAGTTGGTAGGCGGCCGCGCTCCCCATCGCGCCGAGCCCGACGATAGCGACGTCAAACGGTGTGCTCACGGGCGGTCCGGGTGGTGATCGGAGTGAATTGTCGTATCGTAGCCGATAACGGCTGCGGCCGGAAAGTGATCTCTGCCATGCGACGAGGCAATGCGAATGTGTTACACGTTGCCCACCGCACTCGAGTCCGTCCTTCACGGGTGTTTCCTGCACGGGTGTTTCCTGACGAGTCCCGCAGTGCCCCCTCGCGTCCTACGCCGCCAGCCTCGCCAGACGCCGCCAGCGCGTGGTGGCGTGACCCTGTTGGAGTTGCTCCTGGCGCTCGCGCTGGTCGGAGGGATGGTGGCGTTGGTGGCCCCCGCGCTCCGGACCCCGCCGGCGCGCGGCGGTCAGCTGGAATCCGTGCTGCGGGTGGCGCGTAGCAGCGCTATCGCCCGGGCGCAGACGCTGACGCTGTCGATCGGCCTCGGTGGTGACTGGAGCGTGCGCCCCCTGCCCCCGGGCGACAGCGTCGAGGTGCTCGGTGGCAGGCTCGACGCTCCGCCGTCCGCGCCCTTCGAGCTGCAGCTCTCCGCCATGGGAGCGTGCATGCCGGCATCGACGCTCCCGCCGGACCTCGCCGGCTGGGACGCCGCCAGCTGCTCCCCGGCGGCGGGCGAGCGAGGTGGCCGATGACACTCCTCGAGGCGCTGCTCGCCCTCGTCATCCTCGGCCTGTCGGCGGTGGGGTATCTCGACGTGTACCAGGCGAGTGCACGGTCGGTGCGCGACGCCGGGGAGTGGACGCAGGTGGTGGCCCTCGCCGAATCGGCGATGGAAGGCGCGACCTTAGGCGACGCGCTGCAGGCGCAGGAGGCGCAGGGCGGGACGCGACGGTCCACACAGAGCTCGGGCTTCGGGCAGGACGTCACCATGCGCCCGTGGCGCCCCGGGGTGAACGAGATCGTGGTGACGATCACCTCGCCGCGCGGGGTGACGTTCACGCTCCGCCGACTGGCCAGGGAACGGCGACCATGAGCAGGTCCTGCCGGCTCCGTGCGGCGGTAGTGAGGCGGCGAGGCTTCACGCTCATCGAGGTGATGGTCTCGCTCGTGATCACCGGACTGGTGACGTCGCTCGCGTACGCCGCATTGCAGGCCGGATTCGATACCGATGCGCGCATCGCGGCCCACCGGGACGGGGCCGGGCGCGAGGCGGTGGTGCGCGCGCTCGTGTCCGACGTCCTGCGTCACCAGGTGGAGGGGGTGCGCGGAGGGGACGATGTGTTCGTCCTGATCGATCGCTCACGGTCCGATGGTGCGGCCGCTGACTCGCTGCGGGTCACGACGCGCGGCGTCGTTGCGCCGCTCGGCGCGTCGGCACCATGGACGGTCGACATCTGGCTGTCCGCCGATACGCTGCGCGTCGAGGGATATCCGCTCGCCCTCGACGCGACGATCCCTCCGCTGTCGATGCGACTCCCCGGCGTCACCAGCTTCGACGTGCGGGCGCTGGGACGCGGCCTTGCTGCGGTGTGGACGTCGTCGTGGCCGGAGTCGGACGTCTCGCCGGACGCGTTCGCGATCAGCATGGCCCGCGCCGGCATGCCGCCGTCGAGCCTGACCGTGCGACGAGGACTGGAGCGATCGCCGTGAGTCCGGCGTCCACGCCCCGGTGCATCGGCGCTGCGCGGCGTACTGCCGCGACGGCGCGCGGTACGAGGAAGCACGGGCTACGGGGGCGTCCCGGCCGCCGCGGCGTCGCGCTGATCCTCGTGCTCTGGCTGGTGGTGATCCTCGGCGGGATCGGGGCGGCCGTGGTCGGAGCGACGCGCGACAGCTCGCGACTTGCCGCGAATGCCCGCGCAAGAATCGCCGCCCGTTACGCTGCCGAGAGCGGGGTCGAGGCGACGATCGCCATGATCAACGACTCGGTGCAGGTCCTTGGCGGTGGGAACCAGCTGGGTGCATTCCTGAATGCGCTCGAGGATCGATTCGCCCGCGGCGATTCGGTCGAGCTTGGCGACCAGCGCTTCGCCGTCGCCGTGGTCGATGCCAGTGCCCGGCTCGACGTCAACGCGGCACCGGCCGAGCACCTCGCGCGGCTCTTCGCCCACTTCACGGATGCCGGTCGCGCCGAGGCGCTGGCGTACCGCATTCGGCAGCGCATCGAGCGGGTGGGGGAACGCTTTGTCCACCCGTTCACCTCGCTGGAGGAGTTGCGCACCGTCGCCGGCGCAGACGAGCGCATATTGCAACTGGCGGCGCCCTCCCTCACCGTCGACGGCGACGGGACCCTCAACGCGTCGCGCGCATCGGACATCGTGCGGTCGGCAGCATTCGGCGAGGTGCGCGACTCCCCCTCCCGATTGGTGGTGATATCGCGCGGGTGGATGCGCGGACACCCGCTCACCCACGAGATTCAGGCAGTCTATGCCATCGCGAGCGACCGGTTGGTCCTCGTGCGTTGGCGGGAGCGGATCCTGTGAGTCCACGCATCGCCGTCGAGCTGAGCCCCTCCATGTTGCGCTGCGTTGTCGCCTCGGGCTGGCGCAACGCGGCGCGGCGCACGGTCGATGTTCCGTGGTCGCCCGACTCGCCCGAGGCGGGCATTGGCGCGCTGCGGTCGATGGTCGGGGGGGTCGAGTCGATCGCCGTCGCGGTCGGGCTGGGGCTGCTGCGCGTCGCCCGCGTCGAGCTTCCGCCGGCCGACGACGACGCGCGCGCCGGGATGCTCGCGCTGGAGAGTGAGCGCTTCTTCGCGACACGTGCGCCGGTCGTCACCGCGCTTTCCGCCGGCGGCAACGTGGCAGTCGCGGTCGACGCCGTGGCGTTGGAGCGCTGGTGCTCGGCGCTCGAACAGTGGGGGCCGATCGTGGCGATCGATGCCACGCCAATGGCGCTTGCGCGTGCACTCGGTCGCGACGGGCAGGGTACATACCACGTCGAGGCCAACACGGACGAGCACGGGGTCGTCTCGATCCGCGACGGGGTCGTGATCGCTGCGCGGCGCATCCCGTTGGCGGTGGACGAGCGCCCCGGAGTCGCCCCGCCGGATCGCGATGGTGTCCCGGGCACTCACCTCGCGGCGTGGGGCGCGCTGCTGGCGGCCGACGAATCGCCCGGCAGCGCGCTCGCCTCAGCCGAACGCCGGCGCCGCCTCGCCGCCCGCCGCCGCCGCCGGCTCGGCGTTGCCGTGGTCGCCGCTCTCGCCGGGCTGTCCCTGGCGGTGACGGCGGCCGACCGCTGGCGCGAGGGGACGTGGCGGGCGCTCGAGGTGGACGTGGCGACGCGGCGGGACTCGGCGGCCGCTGGTGAAGCGGCGCTGGCGGCGCACGCCCGGCTCGACGCCGAGGTGGCCGTGCTGGCGCGGGCGGCGGGCAGCGGGGGGGCCGCGCCACGCGGCGCCACGTTAGGCGCGCTGGCGGCGATCTCGAATGCCCTCCCCCCCGACGTGGTCATCCTGCAGGCGCGCGCCGTCGGGCGTGAGTGGCAGCTCGAGGGGACGGCGGCCAGCGCGGCGGCGCTCGTCCCGCACCTCGATCGCAACGGTCACTTCGAGGACGTCCGCATGCTCTCGGCCAGTTCGCGCTTCCGCGACGGCCCTCGCACGCGCGAAACCTTCTCCATCGCCCTCCGTGTCCGTCCTGGCGCCTGATCCGCGCGAACGCCGCACCATCGCCCTCGGCGGGGCGGTAGTCGTCGTCGCGTTCCTCGTGAGCACGGTCATCCTGCCGACCGTCACGCGTTGGCGCGACCGCGAGGCCTTGATCGACGCATTGCAGCGGCAGCGGAGCCAGTTGATCGCGCTCGGTGCGCATCGACCGGCGCTCGAAGTCGCGCTTGCCGAACGTCGCGCCGCCCTTGAGGCGCTTCCTGTTCGACTGATCAGCGGACGCACGCCGGCGCTGGCCGCCTCGGCCCTGCAGTCGGTGCTGCAGGACTACGCGTCGGCGAGCCGGGTCGGCGTGACCCGGCTCGATGTCGCGAGCGCCGCGGACTCGACGGCGGCGGGTGCGCCGGCGATTCCGGCGACCCTTGCCGCAGTGAGTGACATCTATGGCCTCGCCGACTTCCTCTCGCGGGTGGAACTCGGCGGGCGGCTGCTGGAGGTGACGGAGCTGTCGGTGAGCCCCAACCCTGCGCTGCGGGGCGACCTGCTGCAGATGTCCCTGGTGGTGCGGGCCCCGTTCGTGCTCACACCGTGAGGGCGTTGCGCTGATGCCTCGCCCTCGTGTTGTCCTGCTCGTGGTCGCCGGCCTGTCATCGGCGTTCGGCGTGCTGTTCCTCGCGCTGCCGCCCGCCCTCGGGCGTCCGACGGCAGAGCCGCTGCGCATCGACGGGCGCGCCGCGCTCCCCCAGCTGGGTGCCGGCGATCCCGTGCTCGCGGAGGACGTGGTGCTGGCCAACATTTTTTCGGGGCGGCGCGCCCCCCCCACCACCCGCTACGCTCCCCCGGATGCGGCCATGGACTCGTCGGGCGGTGCGGTCGCCGACCCGAGCGTGGCACCGGAGCTCCCCGAGGCACCGGCGGGTGAGCCGATGCTGCTCGGGACGGTGGTGGGGGTGCGCGGAACGTTGGCTTTGTTGCAGCTGGATCCGTTCGCCGGGGCGCCGCGGCTCTACGCCGTCGGCGACCGGGACGGCGCCTATCGCGTGATTGCCATCGCTCCGCGCTCGGTCATCCTGGCCGGCCCACGCGGGCGCGTGACCTTGCGTCTTGATCAAGAGGAGGAGCGCCCGTGAGGCGTCTCAGGTATTTCGTTCGCCTAACGAGTGCGGCGCTCATGCTGCTCGCGCCATCGCCGCAGGCCACGCCGTCACTGGGGGCACAGGAGCGGCCGGCCCCGACCGGGACGCGCCTCGACTTTCGCGACGCGCCGCTGGCCGACGTGATCCGATCGCTGGCATCGGCCATGGGATTGACCGCCGTGACATCGGCGGTGCCGGCGGAGGCGCGGCTCACCTTCTCCAGTGCCGCTCCGGTGGCGACGGACGAACTGGCGTCACTGCTCGAGGGGATCCTTGAATCCAACGGGTTGGTGGCGGTGGTGCGCGGGAGCGTGGCGCAGGTCTATCCATCCGACAAAGCGCCGAAAACCGGACAGGTGCGCAGCGGCTTCGACTTTCCCGACCCGCCGCCGCTGGGGCTCGTCACCCAGCTGGTCTCCCTGCAGGGGATCCGGGCCGACGAGGGGGCGACGGTGTTGCGGCAGGTGGCCGGGCCCGGGGCGAGCATCGAGGCGGTCCCGCGGTCGAACGCCCTGCTCATCACGGATCGCGGCACCAACGTGGCGCGCTACCTCGAGCTGTTGCGCCGGCTGGATACGACGCCGCAGGGCGAGTCGGGACTTCGCACGTACGTCGTCACGCTGAAGTACGCCAGCGCCGACGACCTCGCCGAGTCGCTGGGTCAGCTGTTCGGCATCAGCGTGGCGCGTTCGGGCCGCCGGTCGCTCGACGACATGGCCCTGTCGCGCACGCTGGAGAGCTTCCGTCAGCGCGAGGGGGATGCGTTCCGCATGCGGCGCGACGTACCGCTCTCCGTGCCGCTGTCGGCGCCGGCCGTGTCCGGGGCCGACACGTCCACGGGGCCCGGGTCCCCCGGCGCGCTGACCGGGCAGACCACGGTTGTGCCGCACGGGCCCTCCAACTCGCTCCTGATCCGCACCGCCCCGCCCAACTTTCCCCTGCTGCAGGAGACGATCCAGGCGCTCGACCTGCGGCCGGCGCAGGTGCTGCTGGAGGTGACGGTCGCCGAGGTGACGTTAGGCACCGGCGACGAGTTCGGCGTCGATTGGCGCAGCGTGGGGGGGAGCAGCACCATCTCGTCTGGCAACCCGGACGCAGCCGACTCCAGCTCGCTGCGCGACTTCGCGGTCCGGGTGGTGACGCTGCGCAACGCCAACGTCCGGGCCATCCTGCGCGCCCTCTCCTCTCGATCGCAGGTCCGCGTGCTCTCCACGCCCTCGATCCTTGCCGTCAACAACCGGGAGTCGCGCATCCTCGTCGGCAACCGGGTCCCGTTCATTGCCTCGACACGCCTTGGCAACGACGTGGCCATTGACCGCACCGTGCAGTTCGAGGACGTCGGCACGCAGCTGACCATCATTCCGACGATCAATGACGACGACTACGTGAGCGTGCAGATCCTGCAGGAAGTAAGCTCGCTCACCACGCAGACCATCCAGGCGGCGCTGAATGCCCCGGTGATCTCCACGCGCGAGGCCACCACGCGCACGGTGATCCGGGACGGCCAGACGGTCGTGATCGCCGGGTTGATCGGCGACAGCCGCGAGACCATCGAGAGCGGCGTCCCGCTGCTGATGGACATCCCGCTCCTCGGGGCCCTGTTCCGCCGGCGTTCCGTCAGCCGCAACCGCAGCGAGGTGGCCATCTTCGTCACCCCCCATATCGTACGCTCCGACGCCGACGCCGACACGATCCGCGAGCGTGTGCGTGATCGCATCAACGGCGCACAACCGGGGACGCTCGACAACCTCGGCACGCCGCCGAAGAAGAAGCCGTGACGCAGCGCGCGGCGGGAGAGATGGCAGCCACGGCAAGCGGCGGCGCGCCAACGCAGGAGGAGCTGCGCATCGCGGCCGCAGGTGAGCTCGCGGCGCAGCTCCCCTCCAGCTTTCTCGAGGAGCAGCTCGTGCTCCCGCTCGGCGTCGACACCGATGGCGTGCTCGTCGTGGCGGCCGGGCGACCGCTCGACGCGACCGTGACGGACGAGTTGGCCCGGTGCTTTGCCCGGCCGGTGCGCATTGTCGAGGTCCCGCCGCAGGACCTGCAGGCGGCGCTGATGGGGGTGCGGCGTGACGAGGGCTCCGGCGACACCCCGGCGCTGCATGCCACGGCAGCCGACAGCGACTTCGGACTGGGAGACCTGCGGGCGCAAGCCAACGACGCCCCGGTGGTCCAACTCGTAAATGCCGCGTTGAGTGACGCGCTCCGCACGGGGGCAAGCGACGTGCACCTGGAGAGCGCGCGCGGCGGGTTGCGGCTTCGCGCGCGGCTGGACGGGGTGCTGCGCGACGTCGCGACCTATCCCGCCGCGCTGCAGGCCGGGGTGATATCGCGCATCAAGCTGCTCGCGGGTCTCGACATCGCCGAGCGCCGCCTGCCGCAGGATGGACGCGCCCGCGTGCGGCTCGGCGCGCGAGAGGTCGACCTGCGCGTCTCCACGCTCCCCGCGCTGCACGGTGAGAGCGTCGTGGTGCGCATCCTCGACCAGGGGAGCGACGCCGCCGGGGTTCGGCGCTTCGCCGACCTCGGGATGCCGGCGATGATTCGTGCCCGGTTCGAGCCGCTCGTCACCCGTGCCTCCGGGCTGGTGCTGGTGACGGGACCGACTGGTTCGGGGAAGACGACAACGCTCTACGCCGCTCTCGCGCAGCGCAACGATCCCGCCGTGAAGATCGTGACGGTGGAGGACCCGGTGGAGTACCAGGTCGCCGGCGTCACGCAGGTCCCGGTGAATCGCAAGGCGGGGCTCGACTTTGCCAACGTCCTGCGCTCCATCCTGCGTCACGACCCCGACATCGTGATGGTTGGGGAGATGCGGGATCGCGAGACGGCCGAGATGGCGGTCCAGTCGGCGCTCACGGGACACCTGGTCTTGTCCACGCTGCATACCAACGATGCGCCGAGTGCCATCACGCGCCTGTTGGACATGGGGATCGAACCGTACCTGGTGGCGGCCACCGTGCAGGGGGTGCTCGCCCAGCGACTCGTACGGGTGACCTGCCGGGAGTGCGCAGTGCCGATCCCGGCCGGCGACGCCGCACTGATCGGACTTGGCGGATCCAGGATGCAGGATGGCGCGTGGGCGGGGGCGCGCCGAGGCTCGGGGTGCGCGCTGTGCGGCGGGACGGGGTTCCGCGGGCGCACCGCGATCTACGAGCTGTTCATCCCCGAGGAACGCCACCGCCGGCACCTGGCATCGGCCGGCACCGTGGAGGGGATGCGCAGCGGTGGCGAGTCCTTGTGCCTGATGACGCTGCAGGAGTCGGGCGCGGTGCTGGTCGGCGCCGGCATCACGCCGCCCGAGGAGGTGCGACGCGTGCTGGGACTCGAGGACGACGCAGGCATCGACGCGGAGCGTGGCGCGGCGCATCCTCCACGCCGGGACAGGGGACGATGAGCCTGGCGTATCGGTACCGCGCCGCCACCGCCTCGGGCGCGGTGGTCGAAGGGGTCGTGCAGGCCGCGACGCCGCGAGCTGCAATCGACCAGCTGCGTCGACAAACCCTGGTTCCGGTGTCGGTGGAGCCGGTCGTGACGGCGGGCCGTCGTACCGCCCGCAGCCGCTGGATCGGCGCGGGGCGACGCGACGATGCCCTGGCGACGGCCACGCGCACCATGGCGACCATGCTGGCCGGCGGCAGCACGCTCGATCGCGCGGTGCGCTTCGCCGCCGAGCACGCAGGCACGGAAGAGTTGGGGCTGGCGCTGCAGGGCGTGCGTGACGACCTTCAGCGCGGCGGGACGCTGGCGAGCGCCCTGCACGCGCGCGCCGCGCTCTTCGGATCGCTCGCCCCCGCGCTCGCGCGCTCGGGCGAGGAGAGCGGGGCGCTGGACGAGGCGCTGGAGCGGCTGGCGGACCACGTCGAGCGAACGCGCGAGCTGCGTGGGCAACTGCGTGCCGCGCTGCTCTATCCCGCGCTCATGGGCATCGTGTCGGGGGTCGGCGTCGTGGTCCTGCTCGCCTTCGTGGTGCCGCGTTTCGTGGGAATGCTCACCGATGCCGGCGGCACGCTCCCGGCCTCGACCAGGCTGCTCGTGCTCCTGAGCGTCGGATTCACGCGCTGGTGGTGGGTGGCGCTGTCGTTAGGTGCGGTGGCCACGGTCGCCGCGCGGGCGTGGTTGCGCGACCCGGCCCATCGACGACGCTGGCATGCGGCCCGCCTGCGGTGGCCACTCGTCGGTGACCTGGAACGCATCATCGCGTCGGCCCGCTTCACCCGGGCCTTCGGCACATTGGTGCGTGGGGGCAGCGGGGTGCTCGCTGCACTGCGGGTGGCACGCGGGACGCTCACCAATGCGGCGCTGTGTGCCGGCGTCGACGACGCCATCCGGGCGGTCGAGCGCGGGGAGCCGGTGGCCGAGGCACTGCGTGGGACGCTCCCCCCGCTGGCCGCGCAACTGCTGGCCGTGGGCGAGGAGAGCGGCACGCTGGACGCCATGGCGCTCCGAGTCGCGGATACCTACGATGCCGAGTCACAGCGGGCGCTGCGCAGCCTCGTCGCGCTGGTCGAACCGGCGCTCATCGTCGGCTTCGGCGCCGTGGTGGGATTCGTGGCGCTGGCGATGCTGCAGGCGATCTACTCCATCAACGCTGCCGTCCTGTGAGGATCGTACCGTGAACGCAATCCAGCGCCACCGTCGTGTCGTCGTCCCGCCAGTCCGGTGGGGGTTCACCCTGCTGGAACTGCTCGTGGTGATCATCGTGCTGGGGCTGCTCGCCGGCCTCGTGGCACCGCAGATCTTCGGGCGCGTCGGCGAGGCGAAGGTCACGACGGCGCGAACGCAGATGACGTTGCTGGGGACCGCACTGGACAGCTATCGGCTGGACAACGGGATCTACCCGACCAGCGAGCAGGGACTCGTCGCGCTGCGCGTGAAGCCCACGCGCGAGCCGATTCCGTCCAACTGGAAGGGGCCGTACCTGCGCAAGGACATCCCGCTCGATCCATGGGACCGCCCCTACCAGTACCGTGCCCCCGGCATCCGCAACGCCACGGGTTACGACCTTGCAACGCCAGGGCGGGACGGCGCGGAAGGCGGGACGGGAGAGGACGCAGACCTGGTGGGACAATCCTAATCTCCTGACGTGTCGCGCACGTGGACTGTGCGGTTGGGCACGGTCTCGGATGTCTGGTGGCCATAGCGTTCTCGCCGCGACATTCGTTCACGGAACTGCGCTAACGTCGGACTGGGCCCGATCGTCGGATGTTGGGAGAAGGAGCCGGGCGCGACACCACCGTGAGCGCCGTCATCGAGTCATGAGCAGGGGGAATGGCATGCGTCACACGACGACTGATCCAGTCGGCGACGAGATGGCGGACGAAGGCGGCGTGAGCGCCGTGACGGCGTGCGCGACCGCCGAGCGTGAGTTCGAGCGCCCGTCGCGCCGACGCTTCTTCGCCCTGGGCGTGTCGATGGCCGCGGCGTCGGTTGCCGGGGCGAGCACCGCGGCCGCGCAGCAGACCACCAAGCAGACCACGAAGCCGTCGGCGGCCCGCGACATGGTGAAGCGCCTGCTGCAACGGGCGCCAAGCACCGACTTCGACCCGTTCAGCCGGCAGGGGAGGGTGTCGTCCAAGACGTGGGACAGCACGCTGACCAAGCTGGTGCGCCGCGTGACGAACGGCGTCACCGAGGATGAGCTCAAGCTGGCGCAGACGCTGGGATACAACGGCTACCTCAACTACCAGCTCGGCTTCAACAAGATCGAGGATGGGACGACGCAGACCTTTGTGTCGCAGAACTACCCGCTGCTGACGCAGTCCGTGGAAGAGCTGTACAACATCGACCAGGGCATGGTCGTGCGGCAGCTGACGGAGGCGTCCGTGTATCGCGCCGCCTTCTCGAAGCGGCAGCTGTACGAACGCATGGTGGAGTTCTGGAGCGATCACTTCAACATCGCGTTCCCGCAGGTCAACTACCTCAAGCTCATAGACGACCGCGAGGTCATCCGCCGGCACGCGTTAGGCCGCTTCCCCGAGCTGCTCAAGGCGAGCGCGCATTCCCCGGCAATGCTGGAGTATCTCGACAACACGCGCAACCGGCAGCGCACGCTCAATGAGAACTATGCGCGCGAGGTCATGGAGTTGCATACCGTTGGCGCTGACGGGGGATATTCCCAGGCCGATGTGCGCGAGCTGGCGCGTGTCTTCACCGGCTGGACGCTGACGGGGCGTGGCAACTTCACCTTCGACCCGAACAACCACGACTTCAACGCCAAGACCGTGATGGGGCAGGTCTTTCCCGCCATGCCGGCCGGTGCCGGTGCCGCCGGGAAGAGCGAGGGCGACCGCATGATCGACTTCCTCGCCACGCACCCGAACACGGCGACGTTTCTCGCGCGCAAGATGCTCCAGTGGCTGCTGCAGTACGAGCCGACGACTGCCCAGGTGGCCGCAGTGGCCACCGTGTACACGCGGACGCAGGGTGATATCGCCGCCATGGTGCGGGCGATCCTGTCGCCGGCCAACGTCGCCGCCGCGGCGCCCAAGCTCAAGCGCCCGTACACGTTCATGCTGTCGTCGCTGCGCGCCGTGAAGCCGGTCGTCACCAAGGTCAGCACGATCTCGGATCGATACCTGCGGCTGCTGGGCCAGCCGATGTTCTACTGGGATCCGCCCGACGGCTATCCCGACCATGCCGACTACTGGGCCGGCGGGCTGCTGCAGCGATGGAACTTCGCCGCGTACCTGACGACGACCTCGGGCGAGTTGACGATGGACATCAACCGATTCGTCGCGGTCAACACGCCCGAGGGGATCACGGCGGCGATCAGCAAGGAGCTGTTCGGGGGCGAGATGCCCGACCGCCTCAAGGGCCAGCTGACCACCTACCTCGCGGCCCAGTCCACGATTTCGCAGACGCGCGCGCGTGAGGCTGTCGCCCTCGCCCTCAGCTCGTCGGCCTTCCAGTGGATTTGACCCGGGACGCACGCGCGTTCCCACGCGCCACGTCACGACGCGTCCCTTCGCCCCGGAGCACCTCATGAGCCAGTCCGAGCACGACGATTGCGCCTGTACCGAGTACAACGAGCTGACCAGCCGACGGGAGTTCCTCGGCACCTCGAGCGGACTGTCGGGGGCAGCGCTGTACGCGTGGGCCTATCCCGAGTGGCTTCCGAAGGTCTCGTTCGCCGACTCGTTTGTCGCCAACCGGGACATCATGGTCTCGGTCTTCCTGCGAGGGGGGGCGGACGGGCTCTCGTTATGCGCCCCGTTCGGCGATCCGCTGTACTACACCGGCCGGCCGACCATCGCGATTCCGCGTCCCGACAGCACCTCTGTCAACCGTGGCCTCGCCCTCGACGACTTCTTCGCCCTGCCGCAGGGGATGCGCTTCCTCATGCCGGCATATCAGGCAGGCGACCTGCTGGTCGTGCACGGCGCGGGGCTGACGTACAACACGCGCTCCCACTTCGACGCGCAGCACTACATCGAGGTGGGCAAGGCGAATGATTCCAGCGTCAACACCGGCTGGCTCGGTCGTCACCTGGCGACCACGTCGCCGATGAAGAACGGGGCGTCGCTACGAGCCGTCGGCATCTCCGATGGCCTCGTCGACACGTTGAAGGGCGGGCCGCAGACGCTCCCCATGGCCGATCCGGCCAACTACGGGATCGGCGGGAGCTCGAGCACGCGTGATGCGCGCACGGCGTGGCTGCGAAGCGAATACGAGAACTCCGGCGAACCGGCCCGCACTGCGGCGTTGGACGCCATCAATACGATCAACCTCCTGCGCTCGCTCAACATCGCCGGCTACACGCCGGCGAACGGGGCGGTGTACCCGAACACCGGCTTCGCCCGCGCGTTCCGCTCGACCGCCGCCCTGATCAAGGCCGACATCGGCGTCGAGGCCGTGCACCTCGACATCGGCGGGTGGGACACCCACACCGACCAGAACCCGCTCACCGGCGGGATGAACACCCAGATGACGCAGCTGTCCGGCGCGCTCGGGGCCTTCTGGCAGGACTGCATCTCGAGCGGCCTTGCGCAGAACGTCACCGTGGTCGTGCTGTCGGAGTTCGGTCGCAATGTGCGCGAGAACGGAAGTCGCGGCACCGATCACGGCCGCGGCACGGCGTTGTTCACCATGGGGCGCGGCATTCGCGGCGGACGCGTGCTCACCAGCAACTGGCGCCCGCTGGCACAGGAAAACCTGGTCGACCGGCAGGACCTCGCTGTTTCCATCGACTATCGCGACATCCTCGGCGAGATCGTCCAGAACCGGCTTGGCAATACGAACCTCGCCACGGTCTTCCCGGGATATGTTCCGGCGTTTCGCGGCGTGACGAAGTAGCTCCATCGGCACGGTACACACATACGCGGGGGGCGGCGCTGGTGCGCCGCCCCCCGCGTGCGTGCCTCGCCCGAGCGACCCGGATGGTCACGGAACGACGTCGACCTCGCCGTCCATGCCCGGGTGCAGGGTGCACGAATATTGATAGAGGCGCACCGTGGGAAAAGTGCGCGTGATGCTCTGGTTGCTGACCTGGCCGGGAATGTCGGTCGGCGCCCCGGGCACGCGCTCGAAAATCACGTTGTGGGCCAGCGACGGGAAGACATAGGTCGCTGTTCCGCCCTGCTTGAGTGTGGCGCGAAACGGGGTGAAGGTGAGCCCTGGCATGTTGACCGTCACGCTTGTCGGCGCCGAGGTGACGGTGACACGCACCGACGCACTCCGACCCGATATCGTCGCTGTCACGTCGGAAGTCCCCACGGCCACGGCGCCCACGAGACCCGAAGAGTTGACCGTGGCGACGGCGAGATTGCTGCTGGTCCACGTGGCGGCGGGCGCAGTGGTGAGGGTATTGCCTTGAGCGTCCTTCGCGGTCGCCACGAGCTGATCGGTCCGCCCCACGAGCAACGACAGGCTGGGCGCGTTGAGCGCGACGGAGGCGACCCCGTTCGTTCCAGTCGGACCGTCGCCTCCACCGCCGCCGCAGGCGACCAGTCCCACGAGTAGAGCACCTGCCAGACCGATCGATCGCATGACGTCCTCCTTGAAGTGCTTCACGTTGTCGCCGAGCGCTCGCGGTACGCGGTGACTTCGCGCACGGCCTTGCACGCGGGCCCGTGCTCGGCGCAGTACCAGCCGTGGTGATCGAAGAAGACCTGATGCACCCCGGGCTCGCGCTCGTAGCGCACCTTGAACATCGCCTGCACGCGCGTGCGCGCCCCCGCGATGGCGCGCGCGTCCAGCTCCTCCACGAGGATACGGGGGGGCCAGAGGTCGAATTGGGGGTCGCGGCTGACCAAGGACGGGAGAGGGGGACGGGGGACGGGGGACGGGGGACGGGAGTGGAAAAACTACTCGAGGTTGAGGACGGAGCGCAGGGCGGTGATGGTCGGGGCGGACTCGGGGCCATCGATTTCGGGATCGATGCGCGGGTGGTGGTTGCTGCCGGTCGTTCTCGTCTCCATTGCGGGGTCCCGTTCCGACCTGCATGCTCGTGATCGTGGGTGCGGACTGGCGGGTGCGGGTGCGCTCCCGCCGGTCGGCACGGGGCGGCGCATGGTGGACGGCAGTTGGATAGGTCCTCGTCGTGGTTTCGGCTGCGGTGCAGGGCCTGACGTGCGTCCACGGCGATCGACGGGGGCCTCGCCCCGGGGCCGGCCGTGCCCCAGACTTCGCACCGTGACCCATCGCCGCGCCGGTGCCGTGCGCGGTTCGACTCGCTCGTTAGGATCTCGTGATGCCAATCCTGGTGGAAGCGTGCGTGGACTCGGTGCAGGGGGCGATCGCCGCCGAACGGGCGGGGGCGCGCCGCCTCGAACTCTGCGCGAACCTGGTGGAAGGGGGGACGACACCGAGTGCGGGGATGATGAGCGCGGTGCATCGCTGCGTCGGCATCCCGGTCTTCGCGATCGTCCGGCCGCGCGGCGGTGACTTCCTGTACGACGCTGCCGACATCGAGGTGATGCTGCGCGACATCGAGTTCGCCAAGTCGTGCGCCGTACACGGCGTCGTCAGCGGGGCACTCAATCCCGACGGCAGCATTGACGAGGACGGGACGAGCGCCCTGCTCGAGGCCGCGCACCCCCTTCCCTTCACCTTCCACCGCGCCTTCGACGTGACGCGGGACCTGGACGAGTCGCTCGATACGCTGCAAGCGTTAGGCGTGCAGCGCGTCCTGACCTCGGGTGGCGCCGCGTCGGCGCTGGAGGGGGCGGCGATGCTCGCCCGCCTGGTGCGGCGGGGCGGGGAGCGCATCGTGGTGATGGCCGGCGGCGGGGTGCGACGCGACACCGTGGCCGAGGTCGTGCAGGCGTCGCGCGTGCGCGAGGTGCACCTGCGCGGTGCGCATCGCGTGGAAGGGCGCATGGCGTATCGCGCGATCGGGGTTCGCATCGGGCGACCGTTCGTCCCCGATGAGTATGCCTGGGACGTGACCGACGCCGAGGAGATCGCTGCAGTGGTGCGGGCGGCAACTGCGGCGGTGCACGCGACCGCGTAGGACCGGCGCTGGCAACCGCTGCAACTTTTCGCCGCTGGGGTTCGCCCTCTCCCCGCCCTGCACTTCGCCCGCGCTACGCCGCCCCGCCGAGCGGCGTCCCGAGCAGGCCAGCAGTTCGCGCCTCGTGCGCCAGCAGCCACTGCTTGCGGTCCAGTCCACCGCCGTATCCGGTCAGCGAACCATTGCTCCCGATCACCCGGTGGCACGGCACGATGATCGAGATCGGGTTGCGCCCGTTGGCCAGCCCCACCGCGCGCACCCCCTTCGGGTTCCCGATCTCGCGGGCGATGTCGCCGTACGAGACGGTCTGCGCGAAGGGAATGTCGCGCAGCGCCATCCACACGCGGCGCTGGAACTCCGTCCCATCGGGGGCCAGGGGAATCTCGAACGTCACGCGCCGTCCCTCGAAGTACTCGTTGAGCTGACGGACGGCATCGACGAACGCCGCATCGTCCCGCACCCACGACGGCTGCTGCTCGGGGGCGTGCGCGTGCGGCGACATGAACAGCCCCGTCAGGTGCCGACCATCGCCCGTCAGGAGCAACTCACCGAGGGGCGACGGCATGGTGGTGAAGTGGACCGTATCGTGGTTCGACATGATGTCAGGTCCTGCGTCAGGTGGTGGAGGGCGCCGGCGACGCCGTGCGCCAGAGGTGCATCGCCGCGTACGCGCGCCACGGGCGCCATGGCTCGGCGCGCGTGACCAGCTGGGCGGCGGTGAGGTTTCCCGCGGCGCGACGCAGCACGAGGTCGTTGGCCGGAAACGCATCGGGCCAGCGCAGGGCGCGCATGGCGATGTAGTGCGCCGTCCAGTCGCCGATGCCCGGCAGCGAGGTCAGGATGCGGAGGGTGCGATCCACGTCGCCACCAGGCGTGAGCGACAGCGACCCACTCTCCACGGCAGCCGCAAGCGCGCGCACCGCATTTGCCCGCGTAGCCGGCATCCCGAGCGAGGCAATGTCGGACGTTGAACATGTCGCGATGCTCGCGGCGGTGGGCATGAGGCGGGTCAGCTGCGCATGAGCGCCGGCGTATGGCGCTCCGAAGCGTTCGACCAACCGTCCCATCAACGTGGTGGCTCCCTTCACGCTGACCTGCTGTCCGAGGATGGCTCGCACCGCCAGGGCGAATCCGTCGAGGGTCCCGGGAATCCGCACGCCACCAAACGACGCGGCGCTGGACACGACACCCGCGCGCACGAGGAGACGGGCGATCGCGTCGGGATTTGCGTCGAGGTCGAGCAGGTCGCGCAGCCGCGCCAGCAGGGGCATCAACGCCGACACGAGCGAGGGGGACACGCGGACCTCGATCGTACCGTCGCGCCGACGCCCGCCACTGGGCGACCGTGGCGTGGGGCGCATCGCCACCTCGATGTCGCCGATGACGTCATCGCTGGTCGCCGCTGTCGCCCTCGTCACGTGACCCAACGACGCCCCATCCGAGGGCGGTCGGGCGATCCGGACCGTGCTGGCATAGCGCCCCTCGGCTGCCCACTCGGCGCCGGGCGCGGCGCGGGCGGCAAGAAAGGCGATGAGCGCCTCCCAGTGGAGCGGCGGGCGGTACTCGAGCGTCAATACGAGACAGTCAGCGTCAGCACCAGATCCCGTGCCGGACGGATCGTCGGACGCGGGGTCACGCGACGTCGTGGGCGTGTGCACCTGACGGCTCCCTGCAGTGGCTTGCGCTCGGACGTCGTGCAGCGCCTCACGCCGCAGCGCCGCCGGCGCCAGCCGATATCGCACCTTGAACGCGGCGTTGAAACGTCGCAGCGACTCGAAGCCCGCGGCGAAGGCCACCTGGCCGATCGGGAGCGACGTTTCGTGCAGCAGGCGCTTGGCGAGCAGCAGGCGATGCGTGGTGGCGAGATCGAGCGGCGACACACCGACGTGACTGACGACCGCCCGACGCACGTGACGCGCGGTGACGCCGAGCGACGACGCGAGATCGTCGAGCGATGCACCGTTGAGCGCCCCCGCCGCGATCGCGCGGGCTGCCCGCTCCGCCAGCACCGCCGTGGCATCGACCATGGCGTTACCGGGCGCGAGTTCGGGGCGGCAGCGCAGGCAGGGCCTGAAGCCGGCCCGCTCGGCCGCTGCAGCATGGGAGAAGTAGCGACAGTTGCCCGCACGCGGCGTCTTGACCCGGCAGACCGGCCGGCAATAGATGCGGGTGGACGTCACCCCGACGAAGAAGACTCCATCGAAGCGGGCGTCGCGGGCGGTCAGTGCGCGGTAGCAGGAGGAGCGGTCGAGTGGCATGGACAAAGTGTAATGCGGCCTCGCCCTCCTGACTCGCCATTTTCGGACATGTGAACCCTCCCCGCTTACCGCGGTGCTACCCCACCCTGCGCCCGAGCGCGACGGCTCGTCCCGGCGGAACGGTCCCCCGTCCCGATTCCTGGCAGCTGCGCGTCGGTGCTGTCGCCCGTCCGGTTGGCTGGTCACAGCTTTCAGCTTCCCCTTCCTCGAGCCAAGCATGCCCCTGACACAGTCTTTGTCGACCAGTTCCTCGTCGCGCCTGCGCACGCACGCGTTCACCCTGCTGGCGGCGCTGACCCTGCCCGCGGCCACCCATTCACTCGGTGCCCAGGAGACCCTCCCGCGCGCCGCCGCAGTCGAGGTGCGCGCGCGATTCCTCACCGACCTCGACACCTTGCAGCACAAGTTCCTCGCGCTGGCCGAGGCGATCCCGGCAGACAAGTACAGCTGGCGTCCGGCGCCGGAGGTGCGCTCCATCGGTGAGGCGTTCATGCACGTGGCCAGCGAGTACTACGTCTTCACACCCATGGCCTACGGGGCAACGCCCTCCCCGCTGATTCCCCGCGCCCAGGGCGAAATGCAGAAGTTCGAGTCGATGAGCAACAAGGCCGACGTGAAGAAGCACCTCACCGAGGGGTTCGCCTACACCAGGCAGGCGCTCGCCGGACTCGATGAGTCGAAGATCACCGGCACGCAGAAGCTCTTCGGCGGCGATCGCACGATCGTCGAGACCACGCTGATCATGTCGGGCGACCTGCACGAGCACCTGGGGCAGCTGATCTCGTACGCACGGATGAACGGAATCAAGCCGCCGTGGAGTAAGTAGCAGGCGAGAAGTCGAGCAGGTGGGAAGTTCACAGTTCCCGCCTGCTCGACTTCTATCGACTCTCGGCGATCAGGATGAGTCCCTTCTTGCCCGGTACGGTGATCGACTGGCTTGCCGACCATGTGCCGGCAACCTGAAAATTCTCGATCGCGGGGGCTCGCAGCCGCGTGCGCGCCGGATCGAGGCCGAGGGCCTTCCAGTCGATCGCCAACCGCACCGCCCGATCGTCGGCGTGCCACGAGCCTAACGCGATCATCGCCCGGCCCGGACGTGTCCACGTGGTCGCCAGCACCAGCGAGTCGCCAGTTGTGACCGGTGGGCGCGCGGACCACCAACCGTGCATGCGGCTCCTGTCGATACCGAACGTGTCCCACACCTTCCACAGCGGGGCCGGGTCACCGCTCCACGGCAGCCGGGCCGTCATCCCCATCGTCATGCCGCGCCACGGATTCCCCCCCTTCTCCAGCATCTCCCCCATCAACCCGAACGGGATCCCCGAGACCTCCACCAGCCAGTAGTCGCTCGGTGCGTCGTAATCGAAGTACTCGCCGAACCAGAGCCGATTGAGGAAGGGGAAGTGCTCGAGGTACAGGTTGGCGCTGGACGCGAAGCCGTCGCGCGGATTGAACTGGTTGGCCGAGTGCAGGTCGATGAGCGCCCCGGGGTTGCCGCGATCCAGGACCTTGCGCACGCGTTTCATGGTCGTGCGGTCGAAGGCGACATCGTCGATGTACAGCCCGTCGATCTTCTCGTGCTTCACCAGCCAGTCGAGCCCCTCGACGTAGTAATTGTGCCATCGCGACACGCCGCTGTTGACGACCGCGGCGTCCTTGTTGGTGGGCACGTGCCATGCGGCGAGGTAGTCACCCCCGAGGTGCTCCTGCAGCCAGGAATAGCCACCGCCAGGTCCGCCCGACAGCACCTCATCGCCTAACGATCGCAGCGCGAACAGCTCGGGGGCCCGGTTGCTGAGCTCGCGCACGGTGTAGTAGATCTTGGCCTTCATGCCACGCGCGTGCGCCGAGTCGATGTACGCGCGCATCTGCGCGGTCTCGATGAACGGGTAGTTGATCCACGGGTTCACGCGGTTGGCGTGGTGCACATTGACCGTATTCGCCCCCCGCCGGGCAATCGAATCCACCGGGACGAAGGCGTGGAAGTAGCGCGTCTTCCACTGCCCCGACGTGTCCAGCGTCCTGAACGGGGTGAGCATCAGGCGGAAATCGAAGCGCAGCGAGTCGCCCGCCTCCATCGTGCGCGCGCCGGAGTAGCAGCTGACGGATACCGCGGTTTCGCGTGTCGGAGCCGCGCCCTCGGAGATGTCACACCCGCCCTTCCCGCCGTTCCCCCAGCTGCTGGGGAGCACGAGCGGCTTGGACAGGTAGAAGTTGGTGTTCAATGGTCGGACGTAGTGCTCGTCGGTCAGGGTGAACTGCAGGCCGGCACCCACACCGCCGATCCATGCCCCGTCCTGATTCTTCTTCGCCACGTCCCATGTCCAGCGCAGCTCGGCCGGCCGGCGCCCTCCCTTCTGTCCGAGCCCCATCATGAACTCGGCCGCCCCTGGCCGCATCGGAATCTCCAGCCGTACGTCGCCGATGGAGGTTCGCTCCGCGGCGCGCAGCGTGACGCGGTACATCGTTGTCCCCTCGAACTCCATTTGGGCCCGCACCTGCATGGTGAGGGGGCCGGACCGTCGCTCGGCGCTCCACGCCACCGCACCCGGGGCGCGCTTGGTGATGGTGGCCGCGGCGCCGGTCCATTCCATCGACGCGCCAGAGACGGTGCGCACGACGAGCTGCACCGGGGCCGCGAGCACGTCGTGCGGCACCGTTCCGACTGTCGTGTTGCCGTCGGCGAAGTACGATCGAATGTGCGACGGGAATCCGTCATCGCCCACGGTCAGCGATCGACCAAGCACGCCGATGGTCGTTCCGCTCACGGTCATCGGGGTGTACGGCGGCACGAGGCCGTCGTCGGCCGCCAGTTGCGAGTTGAGCCAGCGCAGGCGCGTGAGCAACGACGGGTCGTCGTCGCCATGGTTGGCCACCGTCGCGGAATCGACGCGCAGCACGATTCGGAAGACGCGCTCGCGCGCGTTGCTGCTGCCGAACGCGATGTCTCCCTCGTACTCGCCGGGCGTGGTGCTGGCCGGAATGTCCACGCCGAACCAGAGCGGCTGCACCTTGCCACGCTCCACCCGTAGCGCTCGCGTGAAGCGCCCTCCGGACCAGTCGATCCCCTCGAGGTTGAAGGCGGTCACCGCCGACGCGGGGATTGTCTCCGTCCCGCCCTTCCGGGTGAACGAGGTCGCCTCATACCGGAGGGAATCGATCGCCATCCGGTGGGCCCACAGTCCGATCTGGAACGTGTAGAACTCCCCGCGCTTCGCCGATCCCGTGAAGGCCTGGAACGGTCCCTGCTGTGCCCATCGCCGCGGGATGTCGTCGGTCATGCGGATCGAGAGCGAGCGATCCTCGGCGAAAGCGAAGTACTCGGCCCACGCATACCGGGTCCGCAGCGAATCGAGCTCGCTGCGGCTGGCGATGTACTCCATCGGCGTGAAGCGCGAGAAGTCGTCGATGGCGTCGAAGCCTGTCACCGAAGCGGACGGGAGCTGCCGCCACTGGCCAAAGCGCGCCTGCTGCGCGGTGAGTCCATTGCGCTGCATCCACCCGGCGTCGGCCGTGGCTTCGGGCAGGCGATAGGTGATCTTCGGATAGTTGGACTTGAAGGTCCCGGTGTACGGCAGGTAGTACACGTAGTAGTCGCCCGGGAGCGAGGGCGCCTGGAAGACGAGGTCGCCGTATTCGCGGGTGATCTCCATGCGGGCGACGTTGCGGACGCGCAGTTGCGTCTGCGCATCCATGACCACCAGCCCGACCTTTTCCGGCGTCAGGTCGCGGCGGCGCCACGGAATGCGCACGTAAACTGCCTCGCCTCCCTGCTCCACGTGGACCACGGCGCGGTGGTTGCCGAGCGAGTCGGGTTCCCAGCGGCCGGTGCCGTACGTCAGCGCGCCGGGTCGCCGTGTGGGGGGAGCGCCGGGCGGGGGAACGGTGATAACCTGCGCGGTGGCGGGCAGCGCGATCACGAGCGATAGGGCGACAGCAAGCCGGTGAGTGAACGATCGGCCAGAATGTCTCATGCGTCGAATATGGCGGCCGCAGCCGCAGCGCGTCAGCCTGCCCAGCCATTCCCGGCACATCGCATCGACGGGCATGGTCGCGGTCGTCGCCAATTCGTTGCTTTCGCATCGCCGTCGCAGGCGATACGATCTGTCCTGCCGCGCGACCGGTGCGCGGAGACGACTCCTGGCGATACCTCCCACATTCTGATTCCCTCTCGATGCGCGTACGATTTCGCACCACCGCCCTTGCCCTGCTGGCCGGCGCGCTTGGCGCCTGTGCCGACTCCGGGCCGGTCGCTCCAGCGCTGCTCCTGACGCCAGCACGCGCCACTGCGCAGGCGATTCCCGAGGTGCGATTCGCCGAGCTGCACTACGACAACGCCGGAACCGACACCGGCGAGGCGATCGAGGTGTCCGGACCCGCCGGGACCGACCTGGCCGGCTGGAGCGTGGTGCTCTACAACGGGAGTGGTGGCGCCCCGTACACCACGACGCCGCTCACCGGCATCATCGTCGACAGTTGCAACGCACGCGGCGTCGTGGTGCTCAACTACCCATCCAACGGCATCCAGAACGGGAGCCCCGACGGCATGGCGCTGGTCGACAACAACGGCGCCGTGGTGGAGTTCCTGTCATACGAAGGGACGTTTGCCGCAGTGGGCGGACCCGCCGACGGCACCACGTCGATCGACATCGGCGCAAGTGAGGCCGGGAGCGAAGCTGCCGGGCAGTCGCTGGCGCGCGGAAGCGACGGCAGCTGGAGCGGCCCCGCCGCGAGTACGTTCGGCAGCTGCAATGACAACGGCGCCCCGCCACCGCCGCCGCCACCGGTCACCACGGTGACGATCTCGCCCAGCGGCGCCACGCTGGCGGTGGGAGGGACGCAGCAGTTCACGGCCGTCGCCACCGACGCGGGGGGCGTCCCGATCCCGGGGACGACCATCACCTGGTCGTCCGACAACGTGTCGGTCGCGGCGGTCGGCGGCACCGGCCTGGTGACGGCGGTCTCGGTGGGGAACGCAACGATCACGGCCACCGCGCCGAATGGGGTCCACGCAAGCGTGGCCGTCAGCGTCAACGCGCCCCCGCCGCCCGGTGGCCTCCCCGACACGCGATTCTCCGAGATCCACTACGACAACGCGGGCACTGACCAGGGCGAGGCGATCGAGGTGGAAGGGCCCGGCGGCACCGATCTCACGGGCTGGAGCATCGTACTCTACAACGGCAATGGCTGTGGGCAGTACAACACCGCCATGCTCTCCGGCACCATCGTCGCGTTGTGTTCGGGGCGCGGGGTCGTCGTGGTGAACTATCCTTCCAACGGGATCCAGAACGGCAACCCCGACGCCTTTGCGCTGGTCGACGGGGCGGGCCAGGTCGTGGAGTTCCTGTCCTACGGCGGCACCTTTGTCGCGACCGACGGACCGGCCGCCGGGCGCACGTCGGTGGACATCGGCGTCGTCGAGACCGGGGCGCCGATCGGGCAGTCGCTGCAGCGCGACGCGGCGGGTGCGTGGCAGCCGCCAGCCACGTCGAGCTTCGGCGCCTGCAACGGAAGCGGCGGCGGAACCCCGCCCGGCAACTCCATCTCGTTCAGTGGCCGCACGAGCGCTGATCCCGCCCTTCCCATCGGATTCGAGGACCAGCTCTTCGCCACGGTCCGTGACGGCAGCGGCGTGGTCATCCCGACCACGGTCACCTGGGCGTCCGAGTCGCCGAGCATCGCCAGCATCGACGCCAACGGCGTCGTCCGGGCATTGGCCGTCGGCACCTTCACGGTGCGCGCCACGGCCGCCGATGGCGTCACCACTGCCACGTACTCGCTCGACACGCAGGTTGCCACGGCGGGCGGTACGGCGCAGTACGGCAACAACATTGAGTTCGGGCTCCCCGCCGACGGCGATGCGTCCGACGACCTCCTCGTCGCACGCGCCGAGTTCACGGCGTCGTGGAACCCGCAGCGCGGCACCCCCAACTGGGTGAGCTACAACCTCGAGGCCTCGCACATCGGCAGCCAGGATCGCTGCGACTGCTTCACCTTCGACCCCGCGCTCCCGGCGGCGCTTCCGCGCTACACCACCGCCGACTACACCGGGGCCGGGGCGTTCGCCGGGTACGGGATCGACCGCGGCCATCTGGCGCGCTCGTTCGATCGCAGCACCGGGCTGCTCGACAACGCCAACAGCTTCTACTTCTCCAACATCATCCCGCAGGCCGCCGACAACAACCAGGGGCCGTGGGCCGCGCTGGAGAACTTCATCGGCGACGAGGCGCGCTTCCAGAACAAGGAGGTCTACGTCATGGCCGGCGTGGCCGGCAACAAGGGGTCGGTCAAGGGCGAGGGGAAGATCACGATCCCGGCCTACACGTGGAAAGTTGCCGTCTTCATGCCCCGCAACCAGGGACTCCCCCAGGTCGACGACATCGGCGACCTGACGGCGCTCGCCATCGTGATGCCCAACGAGCCGGGGATCCGCAACGTCCCGTGGCAGTCGTACGAGGTCACAGTCGACTCCGTGGAGGCGCTGAGCGGCTACAACCTGCTCGACCTGCTCCCCGACCCGATCGAGATCGCCCTCGAGAGCCGGAGCGCGCCGCCGAGTGCCGTGGTCGATGGCCCCTACAACTCGACAGAAGGGGCGAACGTGACGATGAGCGCTGCCGGATCGAGCGATCCGGACGGCGATGCGCTCACGTACACGTGGAGCTTTGGCGACGGGACCTTCGGGAGCGGGGTCACCGCGTCGCACCCATACTCGCAGGACGGGAGCTACACCGTGCAGCTCACGGTCACCGATGCACGGGGACTGTCGACGACGGTCTCCACCACCGCGACGGTGACCAACGTCGCGCCGGCCATCGCACCGTTCCCGACCCTTACACTCTTCTCGCGCGAATCCGGGACGCTCAGCGGTTCCTTCACCGATCCCGGCCAGGACCCATGGAGCGCCACGGTCGACTACGGCGACGGAGCGGGCGTGCAGCCGCTCTCGCTCATCGGCGGCACCTTCACGCTCTCCCCCTCGTACCCACGCCCGGGGAGCTACACCATGACGGTCACCGTCGCCGACGACGACGTCACCACGTCGCGCAGCGTGACGGTCGAGGTGCTGAACATCGTTGGTGGCATGCAGCTCGCGCTGTCCGAGCTGCGGCTCGTCTACCTCGATGGACGGATCGCATCGGGCGTGTACAACCCCTTGCGCGGCTTCCTGACCGGGGCGCTGGCCTCAGCGCAGGCCGCCCAGCTCCTTGAGACGGTCCGCCAACTGCACACCTTCCGGACGCGCCTCGGCGCGTTCGAGGCGGCCGGACAGATTTCTGCCGCGGACGCTGCCGCCTTGCGGTCGCTCATCGATCGAATCCTCGCCTCGATTCAACTGGGCTGATACCCAGGCTGCGCCTCGTCCCCCCCGCGCCGGGCAACCGGCGCGGGGGGGACGTGCGTTCGGGGAGGCCGCCAATCGCCGGAGCCCCGCACCCTCATCAACCGGGCTCCACGGCTGGCCGCGCCCCTCGCGCCGCGCCCGCACCCTTGCGTCCGCACCCTTGCGTCCGCCCCCTCGCTCCGTTGAGCATTCACAGGATGAAGTCCCGTGCTCCCGGCGCCCTGCCCGTCCCCCGCACCTCCCCGAGCGACTCTGTGATGTCCGTCTCCCACCTGTTCCGCGCCTTCGTGATGCTGGCGACGTCCATCGCCACCATCCTCGTCTCGTCGCCGGCCGGCGCCCAGCGCCAGCGCTCGGCGCCGCCGTCCTCGGCCAGCGCGACGCCCCCTTACAACCCGGCCCTCTACACCGACCCCTCTGCCACCAACCCCGCCTTCAAGGCGCTGCGCTGGCGCCTCGTCGGCCCCTACCGCGGCGGTCGAGTGGACGCGGTGGCCGGCGACCCGACCAAGCCGCTGGTGCATTACTTCGGCGCGGTCAACGGCGGGGTCTGGAAGACCACCAACGCCGGGATGTCGTGGGACAACATCACCGACGGCACGAGTGACATCTCGTCGGTGGGCGCGATTACCGTGGCCCCGTCCGACCCCAACGTGATCTACGTCGGGACCGGCGAGTCGCAGCTGCGCGAGGACCTGACCTACGGCACCGGCGTGTATCGCTCCACCGACGGCGGCGAGCACTGGCAGCACCTCGGCCTGGTCGAGACCCACCAGGTCACCACCATCCGCGTGCACCCCGATAACCCCGACGTGGCCTACGTCGCGGCGATCGGGCACGCCTTCGGTCCCAATCCCGAGCGCGGGGTCTTCCGCACCATGGACGGCGGCAAGTCGTGGAAGAAGATCCTCTTCCTCGACGACTCGACGGGCGCGACCGACCTCTCGCTCGACCCGACCAACCCGCGCATCATGTACGCGAGCATGTGGAAGTTCCAGCGCTCGCCGTGGGGAATGGACGCCGGCGGTGGCAAGTCCGGGCTGTGGAAGTCCATCGACGGTGGCGACACCTGGACCGACCTGTCCACCAACCGCGGCATGCCGAAGGGGCCGCTCGGCAAGATCGGCGTCGCCGTCTCGCCCGCCAACCCGCGCCGCATCTACGCCTCGGTCGAGGCCAAGGACACGTTAGGCGGGATCTTCCGCTCCGACGACGGCGGCGACACGTGGAGCCGCACCAACGGCGAGCAGAAGTTCCAGGTGCGCCCTTGGTACTACTCCGCCGTGACCGCCGACCCGAAGAACGAGAACGTGGTCTACGTCATGAACCTGCAGGTGTGGAAGTCGATCGACGGCGGCAAGACCTTCTCGCGGCTGCGCGTCCCCCACGGCGACACGCACATCATGTGGGTCGACCCGAACAACCCCGACCGCCTCATGAACGGCAACGACGGTGGCGGCACGGTCTCGCTCGACGCGGGCAAGAGCTGGTCGTCCATCTACAACCAGCCCACCTCGCAGTTCTATCACGTCATCACCGACAACCAGTGGCCGTACCGGCTGTACGGCGCCCAGCAGGACAACTCGGCGATCACGATCGCCTCGCGCTCCGACTTCGGCTCGATCACCGAGCGCGACTGGTGGTCGGTGGCCGGGTGCGAGAACGCCCACATCGCCATCGATCCGCGCAACCCGAACATCACCTACGGCGGCTGCTACACCGGCATGCTCATGCGGCACGACAACCGCACGCAGCAGACGCGCGACATCGCCGTGTGGCTCAACAACTACGACGGCATGCCGGTCAGCGACGTGCCGAACCGCTTCCAGTGGACCTTCCCGGTCATGCTCTCGCCGCACGACCCGACGATCCTGTACACCGCCTCGCAGAACGTCTGGCGCTCGACCAACGAGGGGCGCAGCTGGGAGAAGATCTCGCCCGACCTGTCGTATGCGGACCCCGCCACCATGGGGCCCACCGGCGGGCCAGTGCACAAGGACATGACCGGGACCGAGTGGTACGCGACGATCTACGCGCTGGCCGAGTCGCCGCGCAGCAAGGGGCTGTTGTGGGCCGGCTCGGACGATGGGCGCGTGCACGTGACCCGTGACGGCGGTGGGTCGT
Organism: Gemmatimonadota bacterium; assembly: GCA_016704465.1. Classification (GTDB taxonomy): domain Bacteria; phylum Gemmatimonadota; class Gemmatimonadetes; order Gemmatimonadales; family Gemmatimonadaceae; genus SCN-70-22. The sequence goes on from JADJAD010000006.1 coordinate 95,665, forward strand.
GGACCGACGTGACACCGAAGGGCATGGTGAAGCACACCCGCGTGACCGGGATCGAGCCGTCGCCGCACGACCCGGCCGTCGCCTACCTCGCGGCGACGCGCTATCAGCTCGACGACTTCCGCCCGTACTTCTACAAGACGACCGACTACGGGGCCACCTGGACCCGCATCGACGACGGGATCGCGATGGGGGCGTACGCGCGCTCCATCCGCGAGGACCCGGTCCGGCGCGGCCTGCTGTTCGCCGCCACCGAGACCGGCGTCTGGGTGTCATTCAACGACGGCGCGCGCTGGGAAACGCTGCAGCCCAACCTCCCGCGTGCGAGCGTGCGCGCCCTGCGCGTGCAGGGGAACGACATCGTCGTCGCCACGCACGGCCGCTCCTTCTGGGCGCTGGACGACATTGCCAGTCTCCGCCAGCTGCAGGATTCGGTGACGGCCAAGGCGTTGCACCTGTTCCAGCCGTCGCCTGCGTGGCGCTTCGCGGGCGGACGCAGCGGCGGGCGCGGGCAGGCCGGAGAAAACCCGTACGATGGCGTGCTCGTGGACTACTGGGTCGGCCGCACCGCTCCCGCGTCGCTGACCGTGGAGTTCGTCGACCCGCGTGGCACCGTCGTGCGGACCTTCGCCAACGCCAAGGCCGCGCCGGCCGACTCGGGGGCGCCGAAGCCCCGCGTCGACTCGCTGGCCTATTTCGCCGCCGACTCGCTCGTCTCGCTCCGCCCGGGTACGAACCGCTTCTTCTGGAACCTGCGCTACCCCGACGCCAAGTCGCTCAAGACGGTGGTCAATGACATGGGGACGCTCGCGGGGCCGACGGTGGTCCCGGGGGACTATCAGGTGCGGCTCATCGCCGGGAGCGACACGCTCGCGCGCAGCTTTGCCGTCAAGCTCGACCCGCGACTCGACGCCACGACCGCCGACCTGCAGTTGGCCTTCGACCTGGGGATGAAGGTGCGCGGGCGCATCGGCGACATCGTGGATGCCTTCGGCCGCATCGAGGACCTGCAGGGGCAGATCGACATCCGGGTGCAGCAGTCGGCCGAGCAGGCGTACGCCGAGCGCGTGAAGGAGGCGTCGAAGCCGGTACGCGAACAGCTGGAGGTTGTGCGCACCGAGCTGGTGGACTGGTACAACCACGACGACCAGGCCACGCTCCACTTCCCGATCAAGCTGTACAACATGATGCTCTCGCTCAACTCGCAGGTGCTCGGCCAGGATGCGGCCCCCACCCGGCAGCACGGCGAGATCCTCAACGAACTGGGCGGCAAGGTCGACGTGCAGCTGCAGCGCCTGCAGCAGCTCGAGGCGAACGAGATCAAGGCGCTGAATGCGCTGCTGCAGGAACTCGGACTGCCGCAGATCTTCGTGCCGCCCAGCACCGTCAAGACGATCTCCTGACGCCCTACAGCCCGGCCGTGCCTCGGCGTTCCTCGAGCACGGCCTCGAACAGGGGGACGAGCGTGGGGTCGAAGTGCGTGCCGGCGTCGCCGCGCAGGATCTCGATCGCGCGCTCGTGCGGGACGCCCGCCTTGTAGCTGCGCGCGGTCGTGAGGGCATCGTATGCGTCGGCGAGGCCGAGGATCCGTGCCACCAGCGGAATGGCCTCGCCGGCAAGGCCGTGCGGATACCCCGAGCCGTCCCACTTTTCGTGGTGCGAGAGGATGACCGGGACGACGTCCTCTGGGAAATCGACCTCCTTGAGCAGCTCGACCCCGGCCTCGGGATGCGAACGCATCAGCGCCCATTCCTCGGCGCTCAGGCGACCGGGTTTGTTGAGGATCTCGGCCGGGATGTCGATCTTGCCGACGTCGTGCAACAGCGCGCCGACCCGGAACCAGAACATCCGGCGCGGCTCGATCCCGGCGCGCTGCGCCACGGCACAGGCCAGGTCGGCCACGCGCAGGCAATGCCCCTGCGTGTACGCGTCCTTCGATTCGATCGATTCGCCCCACCGCCGCACCATGTCGAGGAAGCCGTCCTCGAGCCGGCTGGCCCGCCGGTCCAGGTCCACGAGGTCGCGGCGTGCGCGCAGTTGCTCGAACAGGCGGTGCGAGCGGTTGATCGACTGCACGGTCTCGCGGTAGCGCCCCTGCTGCGCGAGCAGTTCGGCGAGTTCGCGCGCCAGCTCGGCCTGTAGCAGGACATCCTGCCGCAGCGAGGCCTGCGCCGCGCCTAACGTGAACTCGGCCTCGGCCTCGACCATGCGCCCCCGCTCGCGCGCGATGATCCCTCGATGCTTGCGCAGCTCGGCCGCGGCGCCCGCATCGCCCAGCGCCTGCGCCAGCGGGAGGGCGCGCCCGCAGACGGACTCGGCGTCGTCCACGCGGCCTCGGGAGAGCGCCAGCTCGGCCATGTTGCACATCACGAGCAGGTGCGCCGCGCGATCGCCCTCGCGTTCGGCCACGGCCGACGCCTGTCGATACGCGGCGTCGGCCTCGTCCCACTTCCCCATGTCCGTGTACAGCATGCCGAGGTTGTTGAGCGCCCCGCACACCTCCCGCGACATGGCCAGCCCTTCGTACGCGGTCAGGCTCTCGCGATAGTGCGCGAGCGCACGCGTGAGGTCGCCGCGCACGTTGGCCACGATGCCGCGGTTCTGGGCCGTCATCGCCGTGAGGCGCACGTCGCCCGCGCGTGCCCCCAACCGGTGTGCCTCCACGTACAGCTCGTCGGCCAGGTCGAGGTCGCCGCGCTGCCAGAAGATCACCGCCCTGATGTTCAGCGCTCGCCCGTGCGCGGCATCGAGTCCGGAGAGCGCGGACACCTGCGTGGCCACCTCGAGGCAGTCCAGCGCCGCCTCGGAGTCTCCATCGAGCTGCCAGGTGCGCGCAATGCCACAGAGCGCATCGGCCACGAGCGATGGCTCGAGGCCAGGATATCGGCAGCGTAGCGACTGCTCGTACAGCGAGCGGGCGAGTGCGCGATGACCGGACCGTTCCTCGCGTTCGGCACGCCCGACCATGTCCCGCGCCTCGTCGTGCGCGGGGGGGGCAGCGGTGGAATCACCGCGGGCGAGGTAGGGATCGGCCGACATGATAGTAAACGGAGACGAGCGGAAAACTGTTCATGTTACCCCGCCCGAGGAATCGAGCGGACCGCCGGAGGGTGCGCGCTCCGGCGCCCTCAACCGGCCGAGGCGACGTGTCCGTGGACACGCCGCCTCGTCTGTGCTGGCGGCCCCTGCCCAGCGTCCGGGTCCTACCAGGCGACGATATAGCCTGAGAAGTGCTCGATGTTCCAGTGAAACGTGTTGCCTCGCGGATCGGTCCGCCCGGCGATCAACTCCGACACGAGAGCGCCCAGCGAGCTCGCGCTGAGTTGCGCACGGTCGGCGAAGTAGCCCGCCTTGAGTGCGGCGCGCACCAGCGGCTGGCGCGTCACGCGCAGCTCCTGGACGGCGCCGAGGGGGCGAAGGAAGACCGTGCCGTGCGGTTCGAACTCGTAGGCGACCTGCGCACCTCGGAGGGCGGTCACGGAGAATCGGGTATCGACGGCGACCGCGCCGCGCGGCACGGTGACGGAGAAGCCAGCCGCGGGGACGCCGATCGTTCCACCGTCGGGACCGATGGTCGCCTCGACACGCACGTCACGCGCGAGCGGCAGCTTCCGCTGCAGCGGCTGCAACGTCGTCAGCGGGCCAAGGAGCGTTCCACCAACCGTGAGGGGCAGTTCGACTACGCTGGCCGCAGGTGCAGACGGCGCAGCGACAAACGCCGTCGGGTCGGTAGTACAGGCGGCGAGCAACACGGCAACTGCGAGTTGCGCGGCAGCCTTGATCTTTGTGCGTGACATGTCTCTGGCTCGACTCTCGGGGTTGGTGCGGGGCGATCCACATGGTCGCGCCCGACGACTCCACGGCCCATCCCATCCGACGCCAGGTGAGCGGGCCTCGTGCGGGCCTGGGAGCTGCGGTCCGCATGGTTCCTGGTCGCCTGGTCTGCAGTTCCACCCAGCGTGGCCATGGTGCGGCCAGGGGGCGCGTCTGCGCGGCGTGAGATCCAGGGTGCGGAGCGCGAATCCTCGCGGCGTCACCTCGTATCCAGAAGACGACATACTCTCGATCGAGTCACGAACCAGCCGGTGCGGCGGGATGCCCGCAGCTGCAACCGCGGCCAGGTGCGGCGGCGTCACTGCGGGACTGTGACGAAGGTTGCACCCTACATGGGAACTGCTCCGGGGCCCGGACGCCACGGGGCATGCGGGCGATGGGCGGGGCGGGGGGTTGCGCAGCACGGGGAGGAGGGCAGAGAATGAATGCTCTCTCACTTACTGACACTCCGGGAGGCTCCATGCCGACTCTTTCTCGCTCGACAGCGCCACCCTTGGCGGGACGTGTGGCCCTGGTCGCCGGCGCCACGCGCGGTGCGGGACGCGGCATCGCCGTCGCGTTAGGCGAGGCCGGCGCGACCGTCTATTGCTCGGGACGCAGCACGCGCGGCACGCCATCGCCACTCGCCCGTCCCGAGACGATCGAGGAGACCGCCGACCTCGTCTCGGCGGCCGGCGGGGTCGGGATCGCCGTGCGCACCGATCACACCGAACGCGCAGATATCGCGGCGCTCATGGCACGCATTCACGACGGGCACGGCGGGCTCGACCTCCTGGTCAACGACGTGTGGGGGGGCGACGCGGCCGGGGACTGGCTGTGGGCTCCCCTGGCCGACACCGACGTCGACGCGGGGTGGGCGCTCATGCGCCAGGCCGTCTACTCACACCTGCTGACCGGGCAGCTTGCCCTCCCCCTGCTGCGTGGGCGCGAACGGGCCCTGGTGGTCGAGGTCACCGACGGCGACACCATGAGCTATCGGGGCGCGATCTTCTACGACCTGATCAAGACGACGATCATGCGCCTGGCCTTCGCCCTCAGCGTCGAGCTGCGACCGGAGGGGATCGCCGCGGTCGCCATCACCCCGGGATTCCTTCGCTCCGAGGCCATGCTCGACCTGTTCGAGGTGACCGAGTCGACCTGGCGCGACGGGGTGTCACGCGATCCGCACTTCGCCGCGTCGGAATCGCCCACGCTCGTGGGTCGAGCCGTCGCCGCCCTCGCCGCCGAGCGCGATATCCTCGCGATGAGCGGGGAGACGTTCAGTTCGTGGGAGCTGGCACGCCGCTACGGGTTGCACGACGCCGACGGCAGTCGTCCCGACTGGCTCGCCCACTTCCGGCGCCACATTCCCGCCGACCATCCTGCCCGCGCGTGGATGCGCGCCGGTCTCTCGTGGCAGGATTCCATCCGTCGCCGCACACGCGGCTTCCTCAAGGTGCGTTAGGCCCGCCGGTTCGCCCACGGGCCGGCGGGCCGACAGCTCGTGCCGGCCGTGCGCCCTCCACCCGGTGTGCGGTGGACCCTAATACGCCCGTGCCTGTCCATCGTGGCGCGGATCGGCGGCGGCGACCCACTGTCCGCCACGCCGGGCAATCAGGTACACGCGCGCGTAGCCGAACGCGGGAGGAACCGGGAGGTAGCCCATCGATCGCGCCCGGGCGAGCACCTCTCCCTCGAATCCGCTTTCGACCTCGACTCGTCGCGAGAGCGCGGGATAGATGCGCGGCATGCGCAGCGCCTCGAGCGGATCGAGGTCGAAGTCCACGGAATACGCCACCGCCTGGGCCATCGCGAACGCGATGCGCCCGCCGCCGGGCGACCCGACCACGACATCGACCCGACCGTCCTTCAACAGCATCGACGGGGCAATGGTCGTCGTCCGCGTCCGCCACTGGGCGGGCAGCGTGGCTGGAATCGCCGACGCATTGCGCGGCCACCAGCCGGAGTCGTTGATCCAGAAGCCAGCGGCCATGGCTCGCGCGCCGAAGGCCGACGAGTTGGTGACGGTCACCGAGACGGCGTTCCCCTCGCGGTCGACGACCGAGATGTGCGTCGTCTCGCCTCCAGAGGCCGAATCGTGGATCGCGAAGTCCTCAAGAGACGGTGCGGCGTCGCGCCCAGGGCCGGCTTGCTCGTGCCGCGCACGCCGGGTCGTGGCCGGCGCCAAAGCCGCCATCCCTCCGGCAGGCACAACGCCGACCGCGGTCGGGAACGGCGACAGCGCCTGGCACGCGGCAGGAAGCTCCCCGTCGAACGGCCGCGCGTCTCGCGCGGCGAGCGAATCCACCGCACGCGCGCGCCCCACGACATCGCGCCACTGGGCGGCGAAGCCGCTTGAGACCAGCCCGCGCGCCGGGATCGTCACCCAACGCGGGTCGTCGTTACCGGCGTGCGCCAGGATCCCGACGCGCATCGACGACGCCAGCAGGTCGAAGGCCTCACCGCTTCGCGTTGGCAGTCCGAGCGCCGCCAGGTCACCCGTCTCCAACAGTTCCAGCGAGTTGAGGAACTGCAGCCCCCCCATCGGCGGCGGCGCCGAGAGCACGACGCGGCCGCGATACGTGGTGCACAGCGGGCGCTTCCACTGCGGCTCGTACGCCGTCAGGTCCTCGAGCGTCGCGGGGTGTCCGCCCGCGGCTAGACGGGCGACGAGCGCGCGCGCCGTCGCGCCCTTGTAGAAGCCATCTCGACCGTCAGCAGCAATCTGTCGCAGCACCTCGGCCAGGGCCGCATTGCGCAGCGTGTCTCCCAGCTCGAGCACTCGGCCGTTGCGCCAGTACGTGCGGCGGGCAATGGAATCGCGGCCCAGTCGCGCCGTGTCCCGCGTGATGAACTCGGCCAGGACCGGGTAGAGCGGAAAGCCCCGCTCGGCCAGCAGGATGGCCGGCGCCAGCACCTGCGCGCGCGGCAGTCGCCCGAAGCGTTCGTGCGCGGCCAGCAAGCCGGCCACGTTGCCGGGAACAGCCGCGATGCGCAGCGGCACGGTGGAGTCGGCTCGCACGCCCCGCCAGCGCTCCACGGGCTGCGAGGAGTAGAAATCGAGATAGTCGGCCGTCCCCGTCGACTGGTGCCAGGCGAGCATCGCGCCGCCTCCCCCGACTCCCGACATCTCCGGCTCGACGACGCCGATGGCAAAGGCGGTCGCGACCGCGGCGTCGATGGCGTTGCCGCCCCCCTGCAGCATCGCCAACCCGGCGTCACTCGCCAGTGGATGGGCCGACGTGACGGCGCCGTGTCGACCGACGGCACGCTTGCCGAGGTCGGGGGCGCTTGTCTCGTCGAGGCGCGGGGTCGCCGCGCACGCGAAGAGGAACGGAAGCAGCAGCGACACGCCGGAGCGGCGGCAGGCAGTGGACATGGACCTGTGACTGGAGAAGGAATCGTCCAACCTGTTACCCGTTCGGCACCCCGTTGAGGTAGATCACCTGTCCGGTCACCCCGCCGCTTCCGGGACGCAGGAAGAAATGCACCACATTTGCGATGTCGTCCAGCGTCGTCAGGCGCTTATTGAAGAACTGCTGGGTAAGTTCGTCGATCTTGGCCTTGGGGACGCCGCGGATCATGTCCGTGTCGGTCGGTCCGGGGGCCACGACGTTGACGGTGATGCCGAACTCCGACAGCTCGCGGGCCATGACCTGCGACAGCGTCTGCACCGCGCTCTTGGACGCCAGGTACGCCGCCTCTCCCGACAGCCGCAACGGCACGACCGCCGAGGACACGTTCACGATACGCCCGAAGCGGCGCTTGCGCATCAGCTTGGCCGACTCGCGGCTCATCAGGAAGGTCCCGGTCACGTTGACGCGCAGCATCTTTTCCACCGAGCTCACCGGCGTGAGGATGGTGTGGTTCATCGAGGCGAGCGCCGCGCAGTTGATGAGCGCATCGAGCCGGCCGTACGCCTGGGTGACATGCCGCATGAACGGGAGCACCTGCGCCTCGTCGGCCACGTCGACGACGTGGTAGGCGAACCCGTCCGCCTCCCACCCTTCGGCGCCGCGGCCGCACCCCAAAACGCGATAGCCGGCGCCGAGCAGCGACTCGGCCAGGTGGCGCCCGATCCCCTTGCGGGCCCCGGTCACTACCGCGACGGGGCGGGAGTCTGGCGCGGGAGCAGACGGCGCCGCGGCGTCCGGTCCGGCGGCACCGGCGCCGCCCGCACCCGCGTCAGGCATCCTCGGGCCGCTCCACCAGGTGGTGGGTGTAGACGTAAACCTCCTCGCCGGCATACGTGCGCTTGTTCAGCTCGCACCCCATCACCGCGAAGAAGATGCTCGACGCCTTGTTCCGCGGCTGCACGACGTACAGCACGCGTTCGGTCCCCTGCGTGCGGGCGTGGGCCGCGAGGTCCTGCACCAGGCGCACCGTGGTGCGCGCCTTTCCGCCCTCGGGCACGTGCTTCTGGAACTCGGGAGGGACGACCAGCGAGATGGCCTCGATCGCCTTGGGGTCGTGCTCCTTCCCGGCATCTTCGGACCGCTTGCCCACGATCTTCAGGGCCGAGAGGATCTGCTTGATGGTCGACGGCTTCTCGACGATCCCCTTGAGCATGATCCACGACAGCCCCACGAAGTGCTTCTTGATCCCGCGCCCGATGAAGTCGCCTGGGTGGTTGGTCCACGAGAGGAAACCGATCACCGTGCCGTCCACCCGGCAGACCAGGCACCCGAGCAGGTCGCTCTCCACGAGCTTCTTGAAGAAGAACTCGCGCAGGAAGCGTGGCCCGAGCAGGACGACCGGACTGTCGGCCAGGTTCTCCTCGTACAGCGTGGCCACACGGTCCACGTCAGCGGCGCTGCGCGGATTGAGGAACTCGATTCCCATGAATGACGGAGAGGGGCGAACGCTTGTCCGGCGCGTCTCCGGCAGGAGCCGGAGGCGCGCCTATCGGCGGACTTTCTTGAAGCGGTAGTTCACCAGGCTCTCGGTGACGACCTTGACCTTGGTGGGAATCATGAACGGCTGCAGCCGCCCGCGGCAGTGGGCGATGATCTTCCGCTTGACTTCGGCGGCCGGCGGGAGGGGTTCGTCCATCTGCACGGTCGCGATGACCACGTTCCCCAGCAGCAGGTGCGGCTCGCCCATGACGGCCACATCGGTGAAGCCGGGGATCTCGGCGATGACCTTCTCCACTTCGGCGGGATATACCTTTTGCCCGCCCACGTTGATGATCTCGGTCACGCGCCCCAGGATGCGGTAATAGTCGCCCTCCTGGATCACGCTGTCGCCGGTGTTGAACCACCCCTCTTCGTCGAAGGGTGACGGGGCATTGAGGTAGCCGAGCATCGAGCAGCGGGCGCGGATGCGCAGCGTCCCGTCCACGACCTTGGTCTCGTAGTCCTCGCCGCCGACCTGCACGAGCAACGACTGGTTCGACGCGGACTTGGAGCGCAGGATCCCGAGCTCGGAGAGGCCGTACGTCTGCTGCAGCCGCACGTTGGGGAAGGCCTCGGAGAGCAGCGCCAGCGTGCGCTCGGGCATCACCTCGGTACCGTAGGTGATCAGCTTGAGCGACGAGAGGTCGAATTCGCGATGCGACTCGCCCAGCAGCAGCAAGTTGAGGAACGACGGCGAGGTGGGGAGCAGTTCGGCCTTGTGTCGCTCGATCGCCTTGCAGACCTTGGACACGCTCCGGTCGTCGGGGGCGACGACGCACCCGAGATTGGCCATCGTGTACATCAGCGTGTTGAAGCCGCCGATGTGATCGAACAGCAGGAAGGTGACCGTGCGGTAGCAGTGCCGCGGCTTGCGAAACTTCTCCAGCAGCTGCGGCAGGGCGTGCAGGATCGCCTTGGGCTTGCCGGTGGAGCCGGAGCTGAAGAGCACGAGCCCTGGCTCGTTGGCGTCGCGCATCTGCTGCAGGAGCGGATGCCCCTTGCGATACCCCGTGGCGTTGATGACCCCCTGGTCGTTCTCGTCGAGATCGATGCGGAAGTCGATCTCGGCAATGTCGCAGAACTGGTCGTGCTGGTCGCGCGAGTCGCGTGACATGGGGACCAGGATGCAGCGCATGCCGACGAGGGCGAGCAGCGCCGAGACCGACCCCGGCGAGAAGTCACCGATGACCGCGACCGATGCGCCGGCCGTCACGCCGGCCGCGCTCAGCCGGCGGACCCACTCGTGGTACGCCTCGGCGACCTCGGCGTACGTGTACGCGCGGTCGTGCCAGACGAGGGCGGTCTGGTCCGCCCCCTCGGCGAAGCGCTGCAGCTGCCAGGCAACGTGCTCGATCGGTTCCACCGGGCCTCCGTTGTGGGGAATCAGGCCGAGATCTCGGCGGGATTCTCGACCAGCTCCACGACATATTCGGCCAGGGCATCGACCGACCGGAACGGGCTCTTCTTGCGCGAGAGCGCTCGCTCGCTGACGAGTGTGACGGTGAGGTTGTTCTTCTCCTGCAACGTCGACTCGACGTCGGCGATGAAGGACACCAGCGCCATGGAACTCACGGCCGCGGTCTCGCCGATCAGCACCAGCTCGGGCGTTGCCCGGACGGCGTCGCCCCCTTCATCCAGCACGTGCGCATCGAGGGTGCCCTGCAGGAGCTCGAGCATGTCCGCGATGATTGCTTGCTTGTCCACTTTAGGTCTCCAGGTGCGAGGTCCGGTGCGGGAGCGCCAGTAGTGGCGCTCCCCGCACCCCCCGCCACGGTTTCGAAATGACGCCTACGAGATGTCGTCTTCGGAGCCGACGCCACCGAACCGCAGGGCGCTGTGGATGACCACCTGCTGGCCGTCCTTGTCGTACCCCTTGACGAAGTGCTCCTCGTTGAGCCGCCCGATGATCTGCATCGGCGCGCCGTGCCCGCCCAGCGCCTTCAGGCGGTCGTGCAGTTCCTGGAACGACATCGGCTCGCTCTGCAGCTCGGCGAACAGCTCGCGATGCGCTTCGGTGAGCGGATACGCGCGCATCGTGCGCCCCGACTCGTTGCCCAGGAAGTATTGCCGCTCGAGCTTGAACGTCGTCGGGTGCACGCGGAACGAGGGCTCCAGGCGCACCTCCTTCCCGGTCCAGCGGATGCTCGCCATGCCGGTGAACTGTCGGAACAGGTTGTTGGCGAAGACCAGGCGGCGGTTGGCCAGCTCGCTGCCGTCGTAGTCGTCGGAGATCTCCTTCGTGCCGTGCTGCCACAGCGACGCGAGTGTGGAGGCACCCGCCTCGACTTCCTCGACGCCGGCGGCGTCGGCATGCACCGTTTCACCGGTGAGCGCTGCAAACCACTGCTTGCCTTCGAAGCGCGAGTCCTTGGCGCCGTCGATCTTGCGCTTGGACCAGAAGGTCGAGTCGGGCTCGTCGTTGCAGGCGTAGAAGGCTGCCACGAACTTGTGGTAGCGCTGGTATGCCTCGCGATACGACTGCTGGTACCAGGCGTGGATCTCGTCCTTGTCCTCGGGATGCGTGTACAGGTGGTCGATTGCCGCGGCCGCCAGCATCCCGGAGTACGTCGCCAGGTGCACGCCCGATGAGAAGAGCGGATCGATGAAGCAGGCCGCGTCGCCGCAGAAGAAGGCGGGATGGTGCGACGTCGTCTTGGCCTCGTACGACCATTCGCGCAGGACGCGCGTCTCGTCGCACTGCTCGGCCGTGGCGAGAATCTCGGTGGCCAGGTCGCACTGCTCGAGGCAGCTCAGGTAGAAGGCCTGCGCCCCCATCTCGCGAATCTTCTCGTTGTTCTCCATCGACGTCACGACACCGACAGAGTACGTGTCGTCCTTGAGGGGGATGATCCAGATCCACCCCTCCTTGAACGTGACCGAGAAGATGTTCCCCTCCAGGTCGCCCTTGTAACGCTTGCCTCCCTTGAAGTACGACCAGATCGCCATGTTGCGGTAATACTGGTCCCACTCGCGGGTCGTCAGCTTCTGCGAGAGCGAGCCGCGCAGGCCGGAGGCGTCGATGACGAAGTCTGCCTCGAGCGTCCCCTCGTTCCCGGCGTCGTCCTTCCACGTGACCGTGCTCGGCACGCCGTTCGTGCTGAGGTTCACGTCGGACACTTCGCACTCCTCGCGCACCTCGGCGCCGTGTTCGGCGGCTGCCTTGAGGAGAATGTGATCGTATTCCGCTCGCGTGACCTGCAGGGAGTGATCGTAGACCCAGGGCGCCGTCTTCGGCGTGCCGAAGGTGAACGACCAGGGCGGACGCCCGCCCCCCCAGATGAACGTCGCCGCATTCTTTCGCACGAAGCCGGCTTCGTTGACCTTGTCGGCGACGCCGAGCCGCGTGAGGATGGACAGCGTCCCCGGCAGGAGCGACTCACCCAGTCGGTAGCGAGGAAACTTCAGCTTCTCGAAGAGCTTGACCTCGTGACCAAGCTTTCGGAGGCAGAGCGCCGCCGACGTCCCAGCCGGTCCACCGCCAATGATCACGACCGGCTTTTTCTCCCTGTTCGCCATGCTGTTCTCCACGGGTTCTGCTGGTTGAAACTTCGACACCTACACTACTTACACTCCGACTCGTCCATCTGATTGCAGCGCGGCCTGCTCGCCGGTCCACGCGCCCGGTTCACGACCACGCAAGATCCGGGAAATCGCCGCTGCCCCGAGCGCAGACGTAGCGACCGCCATGAAGATGAGCGCCACAAAGACGCGCTCGTTGATCAATTCGTAATCCAGCGCCACCGAGGTCAGCACGATGCCCATCGCCCCGCGCGCATTCAGCGCAAAGCCGATGGCTGTCGCCTCACGCGCCGAACGACCGCCCAGCCACGCCCCGAGCGCCGCCCCCGCCAGCTTCCCGAAGGTCGCCACCAGCAGCACGAACGCCACGAGCCATGGATCGAAGTTGGTCGCGAAGTTGGTGCGCAACCCGATCGACACGAGGTACAACGGCACGAAAAACTCCAGCGTCACCGCCCGGAGGGCCGCGTACGCCTGCTTGCGCGGCTCGTGCGTTCGCGCCACTGCCACCCCCACGAGGAACGCCCCGAAAATCGCGTGCGTCCCGATCCACTCTGCCACGGCGGCCGATAGCAGGACCACCAGCAGGATGAGCTGCACGTACGACCCGCCCTTGTCGAACCACCGCATCAGCGACTTCAGCACGCGCCGCCCCGGCGCCGCCCCAATGCTGAAGATCAACGCCGAGAGCCCGGTGAACAGGAGCAGCCGCACTCCCCAGCTCCCCGCCCCAGATCCGGTCACGCCGAACTGACTGAGGATGATGCCGAACAGCGCCCAGCCGATCAGGTCATCGATCGTCGCCGCCGCCAGCACCACGGCACCGAACGAAGTCCGAATGAGACCGAGGTCCATCAGGATTCGTGCGATGACCGGGATCGCTGATATTGAAAGGATCGTGCCGACAAAGAGCGGACCGACCCAACCACCCGTTCCCGGCGTCATCTGCCACAGCTCCGGCCAGAGCAGTACTGAGGCGACGCCGACAACAAATGGTACAGCCACCCCGAAGCTACTGGTCAGGGCGATCGTCCGCCGATTCTCGGACAGGTGCTTGAGTTCGATCTCCAGCCCGGCGAGAAAGAGAAAGAGCAGGAGCCCGAACTGAATCAGTCCCTCGCGGGCGGCGCTGACCGGGCCGGCGGCGGGAAAGAGCCACGCGTGTGTATCGGGGGCGACCATGCCCATGACCGTCGGTCCCAACAGGATGCCGCCGATCAACTCCCCGACCAGCGCCGGGAGCCCGACTCGCCGCAGGGCCCGACCCATGACGAGCGTAACCGCCACCATGGCAGCGAGTTGCAGCAACAACAGGACGGCCGAGTTGGCGTTCATTCGATCCGGCGCGCCAGCGCGACGCTCCCGACATATCCGGTTGGCAGTCCCCGCAGGTCGCGCACGTCCCATGCGTCCTGATCGCGATCGGGCCGACTTGGCGTCGAGGTCGCGCTACAGTCTGTCGCGCTATGGTCTGTCGCGTGGCTGAAGTCCGTGAGGTGAACCCACTGCGAGATCCCCTCTCCGCGTCCCTTGAGGTAGGCCTCCTTTCGCACCCAGATGCGCGTGAAGAGCTCGCGTTGCCTCTCCCCGTCGGCCGCGACTTTCGCGACCGCGACGCGCTCCTCTGGGGAAAAGAAGCGCGCCACCAGGTTGTCGATCGGCGCCACGCCGCCGGTCGAGGCGATATCGATCCCGACCTCCCGCCCGCGCGTGACGGCAACGACGGCGAGATCGCGCGTGTGCGACACGTTGAACTCGACCCCGAGCGCCGCCAAATCGCCCGCCAGCGACGGCTTCCCGTCTCGGTTATACGCGAATTGAATCGCCCGGCCCGGAACGCCGGTAACCTGCTCGAGCAGCTGACGAAGGATGCCTCTCGTACTCGCGAATCGAGTACCCTGGACGGCACTGGGATACGCAGCCGCGCGCAGCCGTTCGTCTGGCGAGAGCAGCGCGTGCAGTCCCTCTCCTGCCTCGGGCGAGAGATCGAGCCGCGCGCACCATACGTGTACGTTGCCTCCGCCGTCGATCTCCGTGGCGAGCGTGTCGGCGCACATCAGTTCAGCCCCCCCCCGCACGGGCCTCCGCGCCATGTGCAGGGCGTGACTGCGCGGTCGATGTCGCCGGTATCGCGTTGCGGCGCCACTCGGCAATGGCCTGGCCGGTCAACATGATCCGGTACTGGGCCTTGACCAGTTCCAGCATCGCCTGACAGCGCACGCGCTTCGACTCGGCCGCAAGCGTGGAGAGCGTGAAGATTCGGGACGACAGACCGCGCAGCCGCCCTGACGGGAGCGGCGCGGCGAGGTCGATGAGGTGAAAGAGCAAGGTCAACGGACGCCCGTTCGCCCGGTACCGCTTGATCCCGCGTCGAAAGAGCCAGTCACCAAGGATCAGCGCGTAGCTCGGATTGAACGGGAGCGGAAAGGGGCGGTGGTCGGGCATCGGCCACTCCACCATCGGGCTCCCGGCGACCGGCTCATGCGGAGCCGCGAGCACGTCGACCGGCGTCTCGAGCGCCGCTGCGTACTTGGCGGTCGGAAAGACCGACGAGTCCCAGGCGTAGCCGAACTCCGCGAGCAATTCCAGCGATTCCCGGTCGATGCGGTAGCCCGGTGCGCGAAAGCCGACCACCGGGACACCCAGCGCCTGCTCCAGCACGTCACGGCTCTCCCCAAGTTCCTGCCGCTTGGCCGTCGTGTCGATCCGCGTGAGGTAGCGATGCGTGAGCGAGTGCGAGGCGATCTCGTGGCCGGCCCGTACGGCCTCCTCGATCAGCGGCCGCTTTCGCTTGTCTCGCACCGATCGCCCGGTCACGAAGAAGGTCGCCGTGACCCTGTTCGATGCGAAGAAATCGAGGAAGTGCCGCATGCCCGTCTCGAAGACGGGATCATCCGAGTGGGAGTAGTCCCAGCCATGCCCCTCGAAGATGTCCTGCGCCCCATCGAGGTCGACGTGCACGGTCGCCGTCGGCACCGCCGCCGGTCGACTTCCGCTGGATTCGAGGGGACCGGGCGAGGATGACACAGGATCGTACTGATTTGCGGGGGAGGTGGACGGGCGCCAACTTCGGCCGTCCCGGGCGGACTGGCAATCCAACACTGAGTCCTACTGCTAAGGTGTCGCAAGCGCAACAAACGTACTCAGTTATGGATCGCGATCGGTGCCGCGCGTTGCGCCAGCGCACCGCGGATCGTGGCGTGGCCGCCGCAGGTCGGCGGGTTGCGTGCGCACGTCAACCCCGAAAATGAACCGCACCTCGTCGCGCGCCCAAGCATGACGCACTTCCCGCCGATTCTTTTCGCGATCGTCTTCGCGGTCCTGGTCATCGCCCTCACCGCGCTCGCCCGACGGCTCCCGGTACCGACGCCGATTGTGCAGGTGCTGGCCGGGGCGGCCATCGGGCTGCTTCCGGGCCTCGAAGTCCCGGAGCTCGATCCCGACATCGTCTTCTTCGTCTTCCTTCCGCCGATCTTGTGGGCGGCGGCATTCTTCACCTCGCTACGGGAGTTCAAGGCGAACGCCCGCCCCATCGGGCTGCTCGCGGTCGGACTGGTGCTGGCCACGACCGCAGCGGTCGCCATCGCCGCGCACGCCCTGCTTCCGGGGATCCCGTGGGCGGTGGCGGTCGCACTCGGGGCGATCGTCTCACCACCCGACGCCGTCGCAGCGGCGGCGATTGTCTCCCGACTCCCCGTCCCTCGCCGGGTGGTGGTCATCCTGGAGGGGGAGAGCCTGGTCAACGACGCCTCGGCGCTGGTGCTGTATCGCACCGCCGTGGTGGCGGCGGTCACCGGGACCTTCAGCCTCGGCGAGTCCGTCGTGCGCTTCTTCATCGATGCCGGGGTCGGCGTCGGCATCGGCCTGTTGGTGGGGTGGCTGATCATCAAGGCCGCCGGCTGGACCAAGGACGCCCTCGCCGAGACGCTCCTGACGCTGGCCGGACCCTACGTGGCGTGGACCGCCGCCGAGATGGTGCACGTGTCGGCCGTGCTGGCCTGCGTCGCTGGAGGGCTGTACGTACGCCAGCACCTCTCCACGGCGGTCTCGCCGTCGTCCCGCCTGCAAGCCAGGGCGGTGTGGGACCTGCTCGTCTTCCTCATGAATGCGCTGATCTTCCTCATCCTCGGCTTCGAGTTCGGGACGCTGGTCGATGAGATGCGGGTCGGGTCGTTAGGCAGCATCGTGGCCATCGGCACGGCGCTCAGCGTGGTGGCGATGCTGGTGCGGCTGACGTGGGTCCCCATCGCGACCTATCTCCCCCGGCAGCTGAGCGCCGGCCTGCGCGCGCGCGACCCTGTGCCGAGCTGGAAGGGAGTCTTCCTGATCTCGTGGACGAGCATGCGCGGGATCGTCTCACTGGCGTCGGCGCTCGCGCTGCCGCGCCTGCTGGACGACGGCACGCCGTTCCCGTATCGCGCCGAAGCGATCCTGATCACCATGACCGTCATCGTGATCACACTGGTGCTGCAGGGGCTCTCGCTGGCCCCGATCATCCGCGCCTTCCGCTTCGAGCCGGAGGTCGGCCATCTGGAGGAAGAGCGGCTGGCCCGGCGGGAAGCACTGCGGCGCGGCGCCGAGGCGCTGGAGGACATGTCGCGCGAGCCATGGGCCGACGCGCGCGACGTGGAGTGGCTGCAGCAGGAACTGCACGACCGGCTGCGGCTGCACGATCACTCGGGCGGCCGCCCCGACGCGCGCCGCCGACTGCGCTTGGGGGTGATGAGCGCCGAGCGGCGCATGCTCATCCGGTTGCGCAACGAGGGACAGATCTCCGACGAGGTGCTCCGGGAACTGGAGCAGGAACTCGACCTCGAGGCGATCCGGGTGGGGGCCGGGACGGAGCGGTAAGATGGTCTGGCGGGGGAGTGCGAGTGACGGGCCGAACTCCTGGCCCCACCTGACTTCCGAGGTCATGGAATGACTCGGCAGTGCCACCCCGAACGAACCCACCAGTCGTTTCCATCTCTCTGTGTCCTCTGCGTCCTCTGCGGTTCAAGGGCCTTTTACCACAGAGGACACAGAGGACACAGAGGACACAGAGAGATGTCGCGGTGAGATGACTGGGTCGCGGGCGCCCGATTCCTGTTCCTAACCTTTAGTTGCGCGTCCAGCGGCGGCGAGCCGCTCGAGCCAAGTCTCCGCGCCACGTCCTCTGCGACCTCTGCGTCCTCTGCGGTTCAACAGCTTTTTACCGCAGAGGACGCAAAGGTGGTTCGGTGCAGAGACGTGCGCCCGGCACCTCACCCCTTCACAATATCGAGTTCGCGCGCCGCCGGCGTGCTCGTCGTCCCCTCCGGCAGTCGATCGGTGCGATCCAGTCGCTCCACATCGATCGCGATCACGTTGTCCGCCGTGTTCACGAAGATGTCGGCGAACTTCACGTCCCAGCGCAGCTCGTCCCACAGGTACGAGGTGCGCGCGGTGACACGGGTCGAGAACGTCTCCTCGTGCGCGTGGACCATCACCAGCAACTCGGCCTGCGCGGCGTGCATGCTCTCCGGCGTGAGTCCCCTCAGCGGGCTGGACGCGGTGATGGGATGCACGACCGTCCAGTGCAGCGGGAAGAACTCCACCGACTTCCGTTCCAGCTCCAGCTGGTGGAAGTGGCGCTCGCGGCGGCCGTTGACGTTTTCGTAAAGCGCCACGCTCACCCGAATCTGCACGTCGCTAACCTGACCGGGCTGCACGTTGACCACCCGGAACATCACGCCGCGTCCGCCGCGATACGGCGCGACGACGGCCGACTCGCTGAAGCGGAGCCGCATGCGCGGGCGCGTGAGGCGGGCGATGAGCAGGCCGGCGATGGCCACCAGGACGAAGGGACCGAAGAGCGATTCGAAGACGACCAGCCAGTGCGCGGTGGGGCCGTACGCGTACATCGGCCCAGTCCCCGTGGTCGTGAAGATCCCCACGCTGAAGGCGAAGGCGCGCAGGAACGGGTCGCTGAGCCCGAGCACGTCCTGCCCGCGCAGCGCGCCTGAGCCGAGCGCCGAGTACGCGAGGGCGAACGTGCCGTTGACGAGCAGCATCGCCGCGAGCGCCCAGCCGAGGAAGGTTGGCCATGGCGCGGCGAGGGCGCGCTGGTAGAAGTGTTCCAGGCGCTGCGTCCCCACTCCGAACTTTCGGCTGTTGGGCGAGCCGTCGCGCGAGAGGAATCGTCCGCGCACCTGCGCGGCGACGACGCGGCCAAAGCCGAGGTCTTCGCGGTCGTCGGCGTCGCCGGCGTCGGGACCCGGTGGAAGGGGTTCGGTGAGGGAGGGGCCTGCGGTCATGGTGCCGGGACGGCGGAAGGAAGTGTGCGGAGGGAGGCACGTTGTCCCGTGGAAGGTGGTGCGTGGACGCGGGGCGCGGCAACTAGGCGCCTGGGGCGAGGGCCCGAGGCGACGACGCCGGTGCCACGCGTGACGCGTGCCACGCGCGGTGGGGGCGCAGGTGGGGCGCAGGTGGGGCGCAGGTGGGGCGCAGGTGGGGCGCGGGTGGGGCGCGGGTGGGGCGCAGGTGGCCCGGACGGACCGAACGTGCGCTCGTTAGGTGTTCCAGAGGAGGGGCCTCGAGGGCGTGCCGTTCCGCTCCGGTATTCCACCGTTTACGGGCCGAGGCAGGTGGCCCAAAGCGCAGTGGTGCTCACTGTGCGCACCGAGGCCTGACACTGCAGCCCCCCTAGGGCGACGTCGCCTCAGTCACATGTCAGGGCCGGGCCACTGTACTGCCGCCAGATGACCGGGAAGTCCTTGTTGATCGTCGTGAAGCGCGCGGACCCGGCGATCACACCGCAGCTGTTGACGGCGTGCGCCGTGCCCGACGTCGCCCCGAAGGGCAGCGGCAGGTAGTGCCGGATGCCGTTCCTCAGGGTGAACGGCTTGCCACCGATGGCAGTCCCCACGATCCGGTTCTTGTCGCTGATGCGCGGCCCCTCGAAGCAGTCGAACGCGTCGCCCTTTTCCAGCGTGTACATCATGTTCCCCGCCACCCCGTACACGATGTGATTGTCCGTGTGGGGATTGGGAAGGAAAAACTGCTTCTTCATGCCGACGACCAGCCCGCCGTTGTTGATGTCGGATGCACAGCTGGGGGCCGCGGTGGGCCAGAGGATGGTCCGCTGACCGACCAGTGAGTGCGTCATGGCCGTGACGCCCGCGAACGGCCAGTCTCCGTAGGCGCCCGCCGCTGTCCCCGAATTGTTGCTGGCGACGAGATGGTCCGCGTAGATGGACCCGAGGGCGGCGAGCCATGGCCCGTTCGGCGTGGCGCGGCTCCAGCGCAGCGGCTGCGGCGACTTGGGTGCGACGGGCGGGTACACGATCTCGAAGCCGACCACCTGTCCCTTGTCATTGATGTCGTATGCCGCCGTCCCGGTTCCGGGCTGGAGCTTGGGCAGTCGCGTGACCACCCCGTTGGTCGCACGGTGAAATGCCGTGTCGGCACATTGCGGAACCCGATCGCTGAAGCAGTTGCCGCCACCCAGCCAGCCCACGATGTCGCCGCTCCTGTTGATGCCGCGCGCCGTGGCGCCCTTGGTGGCGTTCGGAATGGCGAGCGTGCTGAAGACGCCATTGCGCCACCGCCAGGCAATCGTTTGCGACGCGTTCGCGGCCGGGCGCGCCGAGCCCACGACGATGTTGGAGTCGTTAATCGCCCACGATCGGGCACGCTCCCAGCCGCCGACGTTCGTCAGCAGCGTGACCTTCCACGTCGTGGCGAGCGCCCCCACCTCCTGCCGGTCGGCGAGAACGGTCGGCTCGAACAGGGCGGGAGGGTGCTCCCGGCAGGCGACCAATACTGCGAGCATCCCAATGGCCGAGTGTCGCATGAAAGGAGCTCCGGTCAACGGTTGCCTAACGGGCCCACGACGTGTTGCTTGCTCACTAGACGTACCACACCAGGGGCCTGGACGGCGTACCGCTGCCCAGGTGCACCACACACTGGCCCACCAGCACGATGAAGTTTGCGAGCGGACCACACTTCCCCTGATTCCGTGGATCGAGCCGGTTGCGCACGGTCATTCCCGGCAGCGGCAGCGTGATCCTGGCTACCGTACCGGTGTACGACTCCAGCAGCGACTGTCCGCCAGCAGCCAGCAGTGGCTGCTTGTGCCCGACGTACAATCGATGTCCCGTCGCCTGTTCGATCGGAGCGATGACGGCATACTTCCCATGGAAGTCGCCGAACCTGGTGGGTTGGCTCACCTCCACCTTTCGGTACTTGCCGCAGCTCGTCCAGAGTGACATGGCCGACACCGTGAGCGCCGAGGGGCAGTACATGCCGGCGGCCACGACGAAGTCGAGCCGGTGCGCCGTGTCGCAGTCGACATTGCGCAGCTCGAACTGCCACTGACGTTCCGACGGACCCGGGAGGAGGCGAATCCCCCAGTCCCTGCTGGCGACGTCCGCCGGCGTCTTCGGCGGCCCGTTGGCCCACTTCAACGGCCCGTTCAACCCCGCCAGCGTCTGCCCGTTCGGATCCACGCGCCCGTCCGGGTTCTTGTGGCCCAGAATGCCGCTTTGAAACGTTTGGATGGCCACGATGGTCTTGGCGCCGACGAGTCCATCGACCAGCAGCACCTGCAGCGTGCCCAGGCACCCCGGCATGATGAACTTGTTGAGCAGCATCTGCACGGCCATGTTGTCGCCGAGGATGGTGTTCTTTACTCCTTTGCCGACGGGCGCCGTGATCGAGACTGCCATGGTGGAATCTCCAGAACAAGTCGGTATCTCACGAAGGCACGGGCGGGCTTGCACCACCGGTTTCCGCCAGCAGCAACGCCGCGCGTCCTGTCGCGAGGATAGACGCTGAGCTGGTACGACCCTTGGCGATGGCCCCAGCCAGGTCAGCCTCAGTCGCAGGCCAGAGCAGGTCCGTTGTACTTCCGCCAGATGACCGGAAAATCCTTGTTTATCGCCGCGAACCGAACGGAGCCTGCAATCGTTCCACACGTATTCACGGCCTGCGCCGTTCCCTTGGTTGCTCCGAAGGGAAGGGGCAGGTAGGTGATGGCGTTACCCTTCCAAGTGAATGGCTTGCCGCCGACGGCAGTCGCCACGATTCGAAGCTTGTTGCTCACGCGGGGTCCCTCGAAGCAATCGAATGCATCGATATCGTCCTGAATTTTGGACGGATAGGCGCCGGCACTGCTATCCCATCCGTAGACCACCTTGGTCTGCGAAGTTGCCACAGAATGCGAGAGACCGACGACCACATTGGCATCGCTGATGTCCGTTCCGCAGTGATATTGCGATACGTCTGGCCACATGTAGTAGGAGAGCTGCAGGGGAGTCAGGTTCACCAGCGTTCTCGTGCTGTCGGTGCCCCAACGACTGCTTGCACCGACCGTGATGCCCGCGCCATTGATGGAGGTGAACGAACAACACTTGCCCATCTGTATGACCGAATAGGGGCTCGCGGGGGTGGCGCGACTCCATTGCAGGGTTCTGGGCAAGTCGCCCGCAACGGGCGTAGCCGCATACTCGAACCCGACCACCCGCCCCTGATCGTTGATGTCGTAGGCCGCCGTACTGGAACTGATCAGGTACTTCGTGAGGTTGGTAACCACGCCATTGGGCGCCCGGTGGAACGGCGTGTCGAAGCACTGGGGGACGCGGTCGCTGAAACAGTTACCACCTCCCACCCACCCCACGATTTCCCCGGCCTTGTTGATGCCGCGCGCCGTCGCGCCCTTGGTGGCGTTGGGGATGGCGAGCGCGCTGAAGACGCCGTTGCGCCACCGCCAGGCAAAGGTCTGCGATGCGTTTCCGGCCGGTCGGGCCGAACCGACGACGATGTTGGAGTCGTTGATGGCCCACGACCGCGCACGGTCCCAGCCACCGGCATTCGTCAGGAGCGTCACCTTCCACGTCGTGGCCAGCGCTCCCACATCCTGCCGGTTGGCGAGGACGGTCGGCTCGAGCGGAGCGGGTGGCTGCTCACGGCAGGCGAGCAGGGTGACGAGAACCGCGAGGGCTGTCTTGCGCATCGGACCAGACTCCGCACAGGAGGTATCATCTCGCAGGACGGATTGGGTCGATTCCGCCCGCTCTCCTTCATACGGAATTTGCCGGCGTCAGCCGACACGCTCGCGCCGATTGCCTGCTCCTCGTGTCACGACTCCGCCACCATAGAGGCCACCGGCGTCGCGCCTTAGTGCACGGCCGATCCCTGTCGAGCCCGCTCGGCTGGCTTGCTCAGCGCACGCCACTTCGCCGCTGCGTCCGGCCGTCCCAGGTCCTCGTACCGTGCCACCAGCCGCGCGAGGGCGAGCTGCGTCATCGCGTGACCGGTACCGCGCTTGGTGGCCAGCGACTCATACGTGGTCGTCAGCAGCGACTCTGCCTCGCGATACTGGCGCTGGCCACGCAGTGCGTCGCCCCGGTCGATCCTGACTCGCGCAACCATCACGCTGCCGGGGCCGAACTGCCGCTCTAACCCCTGCTCCGCCTCGCGAAGAATCGGCACGGCGGCGCCATGTTCGCCCGCCAGGCGCAGCGACTCGCCGTATGCCGCCAGATACGGCGCCCGCATCGGATGCGCGTCGCCAAGCGCCGTGCGCGCCACCTCGACCGCCTCACGCGCCAGCGGGACGGCCTCCTTCGCCCGCCCGGCTTCACCCATGATGCGTGCGAGGGTCATCAGCGAGGCGGCGAGTTCCTCGTTGCCGAGCGGGTACAGCTCGCGCTGAATGTCGATCGCCTCCCGGTACGTGCGCTCGGCGTCGGCAGTGCGACCCATCCGGTACTGCACGGTGGCCACCGTCCCCATCGCCGCTGCGGCATCATGGTGTTGGGGACCGACGAGCGCCTGCTGAATCTCCAATCCTTCGGTCGCCACACGAAGGGCGCGTGCGAGCTGCGCCGAGTCCCCCTTGGCCGAGATCGAGATGAACTGCGCGAGGGATGAGAGCTGCGCCGCGTACGTCGCGTCGAACCGTCGCGGGAACCTCCGCGACAGCGCTTCCCACTCGCTCATGGCCGGGCGGGCCTCGTCGTGCTTGCCGGCAGCATGGAGCGTGTAGGCCAGGTTGAACAGGGCGAGGCGCGTGGCCGGTGCCGAGTCACCGGCGCTCCTTCGCAGCACGCCGGCCGCTTGGCGAAAGCCGCTCTCGGCCGGCGCCAGCTTTCCCTGCAGCAGGTCGAGCGTTGCCAGGTTTCCTAGTGCCTGCCCCGTTTCGGCGTGTTCCTCCCCGCGCAGCGCGCGCACGAGGGCAAGCGCTCGCGACAGGTTGGTCCGCGAGCGCTCGAAGTCGCCCAGGTCGCCGCGTATGCGCCCGATGACGTCGAGCATGGCGGCCTGCACATCGGGGACGCTGTCGAGCGCGTGGGCCTTCTCCTCGCCGCGCGCCAGCAGGGTGCGGGCGGTGACGGTGTCGCCGCGGCCGGCGCGCGGGTCGCTGGTCCTGAACAGCCCCACGAGAAATTCCGACACCTGCTCGGCCTTGGCGCGTTGCAGGGTGGCCTCGGCGAGGGCGCGGCGATGCGTCGGTTCTGCAGCGTAACGGTGGCTGCGTACCCTGCCGTGGCGATCGCAGTGGCTGCGGCGAGCGAGAGTGGGAGCGCATGGCGCGCGACGTAACGGGCGCGCGCGATACATGCGGTCCCCATCCCGCGCCATGACCGGCTCACGCCGCAGTGCTCGCTCGACGTCGCGCGCGAAATCGGTGACCGAGGCGTACCGCGCCTCGGGCTCCACGCGCATGGCCTTGAGCACGATGGCGTCGAGATCGCCGCGCAGGTCGGGACGCTGCGCCGAAGGAGCCCGCGGTTCTTCACGCCGGCCGCTCCGATCGCGCGCCTTGTCCCAGCCGTCCGCAAAGGGGCGCTGCCCGGCCAGCAACTCGTATAGCACCGCGCCCAGCTGGTAGACATCGGTGGCAATGGTGACCTGTCCACCGGCAAACTGCTCGGGCGCCGCGTATTCGGGCGTCATCCAGCCGCGGTGCGTTCGCGTATCCGGCGTCGCGGCGTTCTCGGCGCCGTCGAGGACCTTGGCGATCCCGAAGTCGAGCAGCTTCACGCGCCCTGCGCCATCCACCAGGATGTTGGACGGCTTGAGGTCACGGTGGACGATGAGCCGCTGGTGGGCGTATTGCAGTGCGGCGCAGATCTGGAGGAAGAGCTGCAGCCGTTCGCGGACCGGGAGATCCTGTCCCTCGCAGAATGTCGTGATGGGTGCACCATCGACCAGCTCCAGCGCCAGCCAGGGTGAGCCGTCGTCGGCCACGCCACCGTCGAGCAGCCGCGCAATGCCGGGGTGTTCAAGCGAGGCAAGTATCTGGCGCTCGGCAAGGAACTGCCGCACGGAAAGCGCGGAGTCGAACCCGCCACTCACGACCTTGAGCGCGACCGCCTGCTCGAAGGCGCCGTCGGCGCGCTCCCCTCGATACACGTGCGCCATCCCGCCATGCCCGATCGGCGCGACGACCCTCCACGGGCCCAGCAGCGCCCCGGTCCATCGCTCGGCGAGCATCGCCGCCGCCGCGTGGGCGAGCAGGGCCTGGACGACCGGTGTCGCTCCCGTCGCGAATGCCTCGGGCGCTCGCGTGTACTCTGCGAGCAGCGACTCCACCTCGCGACGCAGCGGCGCGTCGTCGCCGCAGGCCGTCGAGACGACTGCGGGCCATTCGGCAGGATCGCTGTCCAGCGCGAGATCGAGCACACGCTCCACGTCCTCCCACCGAACCGCAGGCATCTGTGCGCTCCGTCGGCGACCCCCAGAGCTATCCCGTCCCGAGTTCCCGCGCAAGAACGAGCCGAGCCTTGGCCCAATCCCGCTCAACCGTGCGTTCCGTGACGCCGAGCACTGTGGCAATCTCGTCGGCACGCATCCCACCAAAGAAGCGAAGCTCTACGACCTGATGCAGCCGCTCGCTCCGCTCACGCAGTCGCGTCAGCGCGTCGTCCAGGGCAAGAATGTCATCCAGCGGAACGACGAACGCGGCGACACCGCCTGTGAGCGTGACCACGCCTTCACCGCTTCCTCGCCGCGCCGCCCCGGCGCGCCTCGCGGCATCCACCAGCACCTGCCGCATGGCGCGGGCGGCGGCAGCGAAGAAGTGGGCTCGATTTTCCCACGCCGCATCGGGCGTGGCGGAGAGCTTGAGGTACGCCTCGTGCACCAGGTCGGTCGTGCACAACCCGGCGCACGGACCGCTTCCCTGCAATTGACGACTTGCCACGCGCTTCAGCTCGTCGTAGAGCGTGGCGTAGAGCGAGGGCTCCGTGGTGTCGTCGCGGGAGGCTCTCATCGGGCCGAAGCTCGGGCGCACGAAGTCGTGGAGGCGCCCGTACGCACGGCGGCGTACCGGTTGCCTACGGACGCCCGAACGGTACGCGTAGTGCCGTCGCGTTGTTCTTGTTGGTATCGATCGCCTGCTGGTACGCCAGCTTCTGCGCGTCCGTTGGCGCCACGCCCGCCGGTTGCTCCATCGAGCCGGCGTAGAGCCAGTCTGCCCCGTTGGACAGGAGTGATTCCCAGACGTGCTGCGGATTGGCGATCTTGGCGTCCAGCATCATGCCGGGGCTGATGGCGTCGCTCCAGTCGAACGACGCGAACGTGCGCCCGTCCCGCCACATCATGATCGACGGATAGTATGTCGAGCCCACCTTTTTCGGCGCACTCGGCCCCTTCTGCACTTCGGGCTTTTGGGCGACCGTCCAGTCGATGTGGTATTCGTTCGTCTCCTTGATATTCTGGACGTACTGCTCGAACTCCATGTAGGTGCCCGTCGTGAACTGGTTCACCGCCATCATCTTCTTGAGGACCGCCAGGTCCTGCATGCTCAGCTTCTTGTCCGACACCCGAATGAACGGCTGGGCTGGATTGAGCTTGTCGACCTGCTTGGCGATCCCTGCCACCTGGTAACAGAGGATGGCGAACATGCAGCACGTCATCCCGTGGCCCGATTCGCCATCGTCGCCCGGATAACAGAGAATGCTTGCGCGCCGCGCGGCGTACTTGATGGCCCGAAAGCGTCCCTTGGCGAAGAAGAGCCTTCGCATCTCCGCCTGCACCTGCGCCGACGACGTGTTGAGGTTTCGGTGCATCTGCCGGTAGGCCGACTTGACGTCGATCCGGGGCTTGTCGTAGCGGTTCTCGTACAGCGCCCATTGCCGCGCGAACTTCACGGCCTTGGCAACCTGCTCCGGGCGCTGGCACCGGAACACATGCTTGTAGCTGGCGGCAGCGAAACTGGTGGGCATTACGCGCTGCATCTGCTTCGCCGGTGTGTTCACGGCATGGATCGACGTTGCCGCGAAGTGCGAGCCTCCGGTGAACAGCTCCACATGGTTCGCATCACCATCACCCATCTTCCACACGATGAGGTCGCCAGCGCTGAGGTCGGCAGTTGTCAGGTTGTCGGGCGGCATTCGGCACTCCGTCTGGCAAGGAGCAGTTGGGTTCGGCACCCAACGTACTCGACACTGTGAGAGGGAGTAAGTGGGGAGCGTTGACACGGTTTACTATCGCAGGCAGGACGCGCGCTGCGGCTGAGTTCGCCTAATGTCTGGGAGGTCGGGCGCTGCCTCGCTCCGTCCTCCGGAACGTGTGCCGGAAAGGCAAGCGGATGCACAGCCACGGCCTCCGGTCGTGCGATCAACCGCCGCGTGCGCCGCCTCGCCCCCCGGCCACAGCGAGCGAGCCTCGCCGGGGCGACCGCCCGGTTGAGGGGTGCGCTATGGGCGCACGCGCGGCCCAGCCAGACGCGCAACCCCACCCTGTCAGGCGCCGGACGGCGGCGTGCATGCAGTCAGGGCGCTCGTCGGCAGTACGGCGACCGAGACCAACGGCGGCGTGGCGTGCGAGTACCGCTTCAGGACGCAGCCGTATTAGGCGCGGTGGTTCTGCACGGGGGCCGTGTACCACAGCTCTCGCTCATCCTCCGAGACGGTGAGCCCGACGAACGGCGCGGGGCCGCTGGACGTGTGCGAGAATTGCGGATCCGTGTACGGCACGTCGGTGAAGAGCAGGGAATCCTGACGAGTCGGGATCGCGATCTTGTAGCAGGGGCAGCTCCTCACCGCGCTCCCACCGTTGACGACGCCGATCGTGAGGTCGCCGGTCGAGAGGTCGCCGGTCGAGAGGTCGCCGGTCGGCGACATCACGCCGCCGGCTCCGACAGCGTTCCCGTCGGGACCGATCCCCGTGATGGGGTTGGTCCACCGCTCGGGGAGCTTGTTGAAGGTGGGGAGCACGGGCCCATGCGCACTGTTGCTCCACAGCGAGAACGAGACGTGCGACCTCTGGCTTCCCGGATTGGTTGTCACGCCGACATAGAATGACGGGTCGCCGTCGTGGGACCATCCCCGCGAGGACCAGCTGGTGCCGCTTGAGGTCAGGATCGCTCACGACCTGCCAAGGCTGACCGAGTGCTTACCACACGGTGCCATTGTGGAGGGCGGCAGGGCGTATCAGACCGATCCGCAGCGACGTTCCACAACGGCGAACTCCAGCGTGCGACGTCGTCAGTCGGTCACGCGTGAGCACGCATGTCGGGGAATTGGGTACGCCACGCGTAGGCGGCGAGCACCTGAGAATATGAGCCTGCGCGTGCCAAGAGACGCAGGATGTCACGGACGGAATTTGCGAGCGGTACGTACAGAAAGTAGAAACCGTCGGTGGCGCTGATGCGGCGTCCTCCGACTACAGTTCCGCCCATCGCCGCAATCACTTGCTGCCGCTCGCCCACACTTGTCGCTGGGTCGAACCGAATCATGACTATCGAGCTGCGCATGCTATCCTGACTCGCTTCGCTAACGATAGGTAGTGCCGCGATCAGGGCGTGAGGAACCGAGTCCGGCGGGATCGGAGGTACCTCCCCCACTTGCGTCGCGATCGTCAGCACCCTGATCCGCACGATGTGCGACCAGGCGCTCAGCTGCTGGTTCACCACAACGTCCCGCGCCGGCACCAGTAGCTGCATGGGAGCCCCACCGGCCAGCTGGCAGCCGAGGCAGCATAGCGCCGTTGTGGCCCACATTCCCAGCAGCATGCCACGCCTCCCGCGCTTCGCGCTCCGGATTGCTCCCATCGTCCCCCGCATACCAATCCCCTCGCGTTCGACGATTCACCCCGACGGGCGTTGCGCTCAACGCCCTCCGCGCACGACCGCGCGAGCCGCGCCTCGACGGCCCGAACCCAGCGCAGCCACCCCTACTTGAAGATTCCGACCGACCCCAGCAACCACCACAGCAGCAGGAAGACCAGCACCGTCGAGAAGCATCCCCCGCCCAGCTTCTTGGCCCCCCATCCGGCCGCCAACCCACGCAACAACTTGCTCATGTACGACTCCTGCAGGCCGGCGCCTGCGACTGGGAAAGACAACAGGCTGGAAACATGACGACCGGACGACGCCGCGTCTTCCTCCCCAAGAGGTACGCGAACTATAGGCTCCCGGGCAAGGGATTCGGCTGCAGCTGGCGCCGGGCATCTGTGGGCCATCACCGCGCAGCGCGTCACGAACGCCTGACTCCCTCAGCAGCTCTCGCAGCGGCAGCAACGTCACGACTGGGAGTGCATGGTAGCACTCGTCGCCCTCGGGCGTATGTTCCACGGCACGACACCCTCGACCGCGCACGTCAACACTCACCGCTCGGCGGCTCGAGGCTCGTTCAGCCGCGGAGCACATCGCCATGCCGTCCTTGCCACTGCACGCCCTCCTTGTCCTGACCGTGCCGATCCTGCTCGGTGGGAGCCCGCCGAGTCAGCCTGGTCAGTCGAGCGCCCAGATCGACGCCGACGTGTGGCGACCGGTGGCGGCGTCGGTGGTCGCGGGCGACATCGTCGCCATGGGACGTGTCTATCACCCCGATGCGGTGTTGGTGAGCGGCAGCGGGACGCAGTCCATCGCCTCGGTGCTCCCTCGCTGGGGGCAGGACATCACGACCAACAAGGCGAAGGGAACGCGCGCCACGGTTGAGTTCCGTTTCACCCTCCGGCAGGACGACACCAGCACGGCGTTCGAGGCCGGCGTGTTCAAGTACACCGTCATCGACAAGGCCGGGATGCAGACGCCGAGCTACCGACGGCTCGAAACGCTGCTCGTCAATCGCGACGGCAAGTGGCGGATCGTGATGGAGCGTCAGCTCGACGCCGTGAGCGCGACGGACTGGGAGGCACTGCCGCACTGAGCGCCCGTAAGCAGCCGGAGGGGGAGGGACGCAGCTGACGGGTCGGTTCTGTGCGCCACGTCGCATGGTGAGTTGTTCCACGCGACGTATCGTGTCGATGCCGCGCACTTCGCGCGGC
Source organism: Gemmatimonadota bacterium (assembly GCA_016704465.1). GTDB lineage: Bacteria > Gemmatimonadota > Gemmatimonadetes > Gemmatimonadales > Gemmatimonadaceae > SCN-70-22. Next base: position 125,127 of record JADJAD010000006.1, read on the forward strand.
GCCACCGGCGCTTGTCAGCTACGCCTGCACCACGAGCCTGCGCGATGCCATCCTCCCCTGCCACTGGCCGGTCCGCGCTTCCCGACGAGGGGGAGTCGCTGGACAGCAGTGCGTCTCGCGCTGAGCCGTCTCCCAGCTCGTCGCCCCTCGCACGCCGCGCCTTCCTGGAGAGCAGCGCTGCGGCGCTCACCGGTGGCGTGCTGGCCACCGGCATGGCTCCAGCACTCGCCGAGGCACAGCGACAGCGCGCCCCGTACAGCCTGCTCATCGAGCGCCTCGGGCAGCGTGCCGAGTGGAAGGACCTTGACTTGCGGCTGCTACGGCGCATCACGCTCGGCATGACTGCTGCCGACGTGACCGCGGTGAAGGCGATCGGCTTCGATCGTTACCTCGAGGAGCAGCTCAACCCCGACGCCCTCGACGACTCGGCCGCCGAGACGCGCATCCGCACCCGCTACCCGCAGTTCTTCTTCACCCAGGGTGAACTGCTGGCGCGCGAGGACAGGTACTGGCAGGACGTGGTGGGGCCGGCCAACCGCGCGATTGTCGAGCGCGCTGCATTTTCGCGGCGCCAGCTCAAGGAGAGGATGACCGAGTTCTGGGCCGACCACTTCAACATCGCCAACGCCCCGCCGCGACTCGTGGACTACCGCGACGTGATCCAGCGCCACGCGTTAGGCAACTTCGGCGACATGGTGCGCGCCAGCATGCGCTCGCCCGCGATGCTCATCTACCTCGACCAGGTGTGGAGCACCAAGTGGGGGGTGAATGAGAACTATGCCCGCGAGCTGATGGAGCTGCACACCGTGGGCCGGGACGGCGGCTACACGCAGCAGGACGTGCACGAGTTCGCCCGCGTCCTCACCGGCTGGACCATCGATGCCAATCGCAACTTCCTGTATCGCGCCGACTACCACGACTTCAATGCCAAGACCGTCATGGGGATGGAGTTCCCCGCCCGCAATCCGGCCGGCGGAACGGCCGGAATGGACGAGGCGATGCAGTTCGCAGAGTACCTCATCCGTCACCCGTCCACCGCCCGATTCATCGCCACCAAGCTGCTGCGCTGGTTCATCCGCCCCGACCCCACGCCGGCGCAGGTGACCGCCGTCGCCGCAGCCTACGCATCGACAGGTGGCGACATCAAGGCGATGCTGCGGGTGGTGCTCACCCGCAACCAGCTCGCCAACGCCCCGGCCAAGCTCAAGCGCCCGTTCCACTACTACGTCTCGGCGCTGCGTACAACCAGCGTGACGGTCGATCCGTGGTCCAACTGGGGCGGCTCGGAGGGAGTGGGTGGGGCGCTGTGGGACCTCAACCACCAGCACTTCCAGTGGCAGACTCCCGACGGCTATCCCGATCGCGCCGAGTACTGGGCGGGGCTCATGGTCAACCGATGGAACGCCATGTCGTCGATCCTGGGCAACTGGGGGCAGCCCGGGCAGTATCCGCGCTTCACCGCGGTTCCGTGGATGGGGACGACGACGGCGACCGGGGTCGTCGCCGAGATCAACCGCCGCATGTTCGGTGGCGAGATGACCACGGCGCTCGCCACCGAGCTGACCAACTGGCTGCAGCCGGCGCCCACCAATCAGCAGCGCGTGCAACAGGCCGTGTACTATGCGACGTGCAGTCCTGAATTCCAGTATTACTGACCCGGGAGCCGTGATGACCGAGGATACCGAGGACTGCGGCTGTCGGGAATACCGCGAGCTATCGCGTCGTGGCTTCGTGACCGCCGCCGGGCTGAACGTGGCCGCGCTCGCGTTGCCGCAATGGCTTCCCCAGGTCAGCTACGCCGCCAGCGAGGACTCCACGCGCGACGTGCTGGTGTCGGTCTTCATGCGCGGCGGCGCCGACGGGCTCACCCTCGTCGCCCCGTTTGCCGATCCGGCGTACTACAGCGGTCGCGCCAGCATTGCCGTCCCCCGTCCGGACAGCTCGTCGCCCCAGCGGGGGACCGCGCTGGACAACTTCTTCATGCTCCCTCCCGGCATGGCCGCGCTGCGACCGGCGTACCTGGCCGACCAGCTGTGCATCGTGCACGCCACGGGGCAGAAGTCGACCACCTCGCGGTCGCACTTCGAGGCCGAGCGGTATCTCGAGGCCGGCAAGCCTTCCGACTACAGCATTTCCACCGGGTGGCTGGCCCGGCACCTCATGACCTCGGCGCCGGTCAACGCCACCGCGCCACTGCGGGGCATCTCGTTAGGGTGGGGGGGAACGCGCCTCACCCTCACCGGTGCGCCGAAGACGCTTCCCATTCCGCAGCCCGAGAACTACCGCCACCTCGCCCCCGACGAGAGTGTGCTGCAACGGATGTACTCGGCCGGTTGGGCCCCCGTGCGCGACGCGGGGACGGATGCCCTCCGCACCGTCAGCCTGCTGCGCAGCATCGCCTTCAACAGCTATCGGCCGGCCAACGGAGCGCAGTATCCCGACACCAACTTCGGGCGCGGCCTCCGCTCGCTGGCGGCGATCATCAAGGCCGACGCCGGGGTCGAGGCAGCCCACCTCGACATCGGCGGCTGGGACACGCACGCCAACCAGGGCTCCACGACCGGGCAAATGCACGAGCTCATGACCGACTTCGCCGGCACGCTCGGCGCGTTCTGGGCCGACGTCATGCAGGGGGCCGGGCGCAATAACGTCACCGTCGCCGTCGTCTCGGAGTTCGGGCGCAACGCCCGCGAGAACGGCTCGCTGGGGACCGACCATGGGCGGGCCAGCGTGGCGTTCTTCCTGGGGCCGGGGATCGCCGGCGGGCGGGTCATGGCGCAGTGGCCCGGGCTCTCGCGCGACGTGCTCGAGGATGGCCAGGACCTGCGCGTGACCATCGATCATCGCGACCTGCTGGCCGAGGTGGTGCGCCGCCGACTGGGAAACGCCAATATCGGCGCCATCTTTCCCGGCTTTGTCCCGGTGGAGCGCGGGATCACCACCACCGGTGCGCTCGCGATCCGAGAGGCGGCGCGACGGCCGGTGCGCCGCTAGCTCCTCGTGCGCGCGCGTCCACGCACTCGCGCCTCCACGCACTCGCGCCTCCACGCACTCGCGCCTCCACGCACTCGCGCCTCCTCGTGCGCGTGCATCCTGTCCCTCGTGCTCCCGCGCAGGGCTCCCTTGCACCGTTCAGCCGTCCACTCACTCGCCGCCGTCATGCCGAACGCTCGTTCTCACGCCCTCGTCCTGCTCAGCGCACTCATGCTTACCGCGTGCGAAGGGCCCGCCGGGCCCGCCGGGCCAGCAGGGCCTGCCGGTCAGCAGGGTGCTGCCGGCCCTGTCGGCGCCGCCGGGCCGCAGGGGCCCACGGGGCCGCAGGGACCCACTGGCCCGGGAGCTGGATCCAACCGCATGCAAGCCACCGGACGGGTCGACGCCACCGGAAGCTTCACCATGCCGCTCCCTGCTGCGGCCGTCGCCAACAACTCGCTCCCGCTCATCGCCTGCTACGTCAGCACCGACCAGCAGACGTGGATCTCCGTGGCGCAGGTGCCGATCTCGGCGAGCGACACGTTCTGCGGCGTGACGGGCGTGGGCACTGCGTCGCCGGGGGTCACGCTTATCAATGGCATCCAGGGCGATTACTTCTACATCGTGGCGATCTGGTAATCCCGCATGAAGTACTTCCCGTGAAGGGTCGTATCGGACGCATGGGACGCATGGGACGCATGGGCTCGGGCATATTGCTGCTGGCGGTGGCTGGCTGCGGCGATGGCGGCTCGTCCGTCCCGACATCCGACCTGCTGGTCCTCACGCCGATGAACCTCCCCGAGGGCTACGTCGGGGTGCCATACGACGTCACATTGGAGGCAAGCGGCGGTACGGGTTCGTACAAGTGGCACGCCAGCTCCGAGCCTGAAGGACTCGACCTGAGCGAGGACGGTCGACTGTCCGGCACGCCCGTGACTCCCCGGTTCGTGCCGTTCTCGGTGCGCCTGACGAGCGGGAAGGAAACGCGACAGGTCCCGTTCCTCCTCACCATTGCGCCCCCGCCGCTGGAGGTCTTCAACACGGTGCTCGCGGATGCCGAGTTGGGGCAACCGTACTCGGCCTTCCTCGATGTGCTCGGAGGTGAGGGACCCGTCCACTGGTCACTCGTCACCGGCGTCCTCCCTTCGAGGATCTCGCTCTCCGCTGCGGGACTCATCGCCGGGACACCGACCACGCTCGAGAGCACGACCTTTCGCGTGCGTGCCGTACGGGGAACGCTCTCGGCCGAGCGCGACCTCTCGCTCACCGTGAGGCCCGCGCCGCTCACCATCACCACCGTGGTGCTGCCCGACGCGAAGGTCGGCTCCGCGTACACCGTGCGCGTCGAGGCCAGCGGCGGGAGTGGCGGCAACGCATGGAGCGTGAACGAGGGTGGGCTCCCGACCGGATTGCAGCTGGACGCGGGCGGTACCCTGTCCGGAACGCCCACCGCAGCCGGGAACTTCGTCGTCAGCGTCGCGGTAACGAGCGGCCCGCTGCGCGCGGTGCGCTCGCTCCTCCTGACCGTCACCCCTGCCGGTTACCCCTCGCAGGTGACGGTCACCATGCCCGGCAACGTCTTCGTCCCCTTCCAGGTGCAACTCGCCCGCGGCGGGACCGTGACGTGGGTGTTCGGCGCCACGCCGCACAACGTGATCTTCGCCAGCACGGCAGGGGCGCCGGCCGACATCAACATCGTGAGCGACGTGTCGGTGAGCCGGACCTTCCCGACGATCGGCAACTTCCGATACGACTGCACGATCCATCCGGGAATGAGCGGGACGGTGGACGTGCGGGAGTAGAGGCCGAGTCACCGCTCGTCGTCGCGCACCGCGGTGTTCTCCGCGCGACCATCCTCGCGGGCAGCGAACCAATGGGGGGGACGCACAACGGGGCGCCCCCCCGGACGCCCCGCCTTGTGCATTCCCCAGCACCACCCAACCCAACGACGTGCCATCAATCGCCCGCGGGTTCGGCCTCGGCCCCCAGCGGCAGCGGAATCAGCTTCTCCTTTCGACCCATCACCTTCTCGGTCAGGTCGTCGAGCAGCGTATACACGACCGGAACGACGAACAGCGTCAGCAACGTGGACGTGATCAGACCCCCGATCACCGCGTGCGCCATCGGCGCACGCTGCTCGGCACCCTCGCCGATGGCCAGCGCCAGCGGCAGCATGCCGAAGATCATGGCCGCCGTGGTCATGATGATCGGCCTGACTCTAATACGCGCAGAATTCAAAATCGCTGTACGTCGATCCTTCCCCGCCTCGCGTTCCTTATTCACGAAGTCGATGAGCAGGATTCCGTTCTTGGTCACCAGCCCCATCAGCATGATGATGCCGATCATCGACATCACGTTGAGCGAGCCGTTGGTCACCAGCAGGCCGAGCGCCACGCCGAGGAACGACAGCGGGAGCGCGAGCATGATGGCGAGCGGCTGGATGAAGGAGCCGAAGATCGAGGCGATGATGAGGTAGATGAAGACCACCGCCAGCAGCAGCGCCTCGAGCACGTACCCCTTGGTCTCGGTGAGGTTCTGCACGTCGCCGCCGAAGATCGTCCGATACCCCGCAGGCAGGCCGATGGTGGTGAGCGCGTCTCGCGCATCGTCGGCGACGGTCCCCATGCTGAAGCCGGGCAGCACCCCCGCCGAGATCGAGATACGCCGTTCCAGGTAGCCGCGCTCGATCTGCTGCGGCCCCACGCCGGGACGGATCTCGGCGACCTGCGAGAGCGGCACGGTGACCTGCTGACCGGTGCGCGGATCGATGTTGTTGCTCAGCACCGGGATGCGCGCGACGTCCTCGGGTGAAACGCGCGACGAATCCGGGTACACCACCATTACGTCGTGCGAGTAGCCGTTGGGATCCTCCCACCGGGTGGCGCGCTGCCCCTGGAACAGCGGCTGCAACGTCCCCCCGATGGTCTGCATCGCCAGCCCGGCGGCCCACGCCTGCTGCCGGTCGACCCGCACGTCGAGCTGCGGGATCTCGCCGTCGTCACTCGACGACGGCTCGGCCACGCCCGGCACGGCGCGCACGGTGGCCAGCACCTGCTCCGCAGCCAGCTTCAGGCGCGTGGGCTCGGGCCCCTGCACATAGATCTGGATCGGCTGTCGATAGCCACCGAAGATCGACGAGGAGCCGGTGATCTGGGGACGCACGCCGGGAATGCCGGCGAGCTTGCGACGCAACTCGCCCTGCACTTCGAACATGGTCTTCTTGCGCTCGTGCTTGGGCTTGAGCCGCACGAAGATCTGCCCGCCGTTGCTACCGCGCGAGAAGCCGCCGCCGCCCCCGATGGACAGTGAGGTGAAGCCCACCTCCTCCTGCGACCGCAGGAAGGAGGCAATCTCCTTCCCCTTCACCACCGTGTAGTCGAGGCGCGACCCGGGCGGCGTGCGGAACGAGACATTGAACTCTCCGGCGTCGTACTCGGGGAGCCAGGTGAAGCCGAGGATCGGGAAGAGCATGAAGGCACCGGCGATCGACGCGACGGCCAGCCCCACCATGAGGCCGCGGCGATCGAGGGCCCAGTCCAGCCCGTTGCGGTAGCGCTCCGACGTGCGCTCGAACCACGCATCGAACGCGAACGCGACCTTGCGGATCGGGTTCCTGGTCTTGCGGCGCGTGGCCTCGTGTCCGCCATGCTCGACCTCGGGATCCGGCCAAATGCTGGAAAGCATCGGGTCGAGCGTGAACGACACGAAGAGCGAGACGAGGACTGCGAAGGCGACGGTGACACCAAACTGGAAGAAGATCTTGCCGATCTGGCCGCCCATGAAGGCCACCGGGACGAACACGGCGACGACCGCCAGCGTGGTCGAGAGCACCGCCAGCCCGATCTCGTCGGTCCCTTCCTTGGCGGCGGTGTAGTGGTCCTTCCCCATCTCCAAATGGCGCACGATGTTCTCGCGCACCACGATGGCGTCGTCGATCAGGAGGCCGATGGCCAGCGACAGCGCCAGCAGCGTCATGGTGTTCAGCGTGAAGTCGAACAGCCACATCACGAAGAACGCCGAGATGATGGACACCGGGAGGGTGAGCCCGGTGATGACGGTCGAGCGCCACGAGTTCAGGAAGAGATAGATGATCGCGATCGTCAGGACCGCGCCGAGGATGATCGAGATCTCCACGTCGAGCAGCGACTCGCGGATCTTGATCGAGTCGTCCCGCACGAGCGTGAGCTTGATGTCGGGCGGCAGCGTGCGCTTGATCTCCTCGACCACCGCGTTCACCCCGTCCGAGACGGCGACGGTGTTGGAGCCGGTGATCTTGAGCACCTCGAGCGAGACCGCGGGGATGCTCTGTCCGAGCGAATCGCTGATGAAGGTCGCCGACCGGCGGTCGGCGAAGCCGTCGACGACCGTGGCCACGTCGCGTACGCGGATCGGCGAGCCGTTGCGGACCGTCACGACGACGTCCATGAATGCCATCGGGTCGCGGATGCGCCCGGTCACTCGAACCATGCGCTCGGTCTCGCCGCGGAAGACGCGACCGGCCGGCGTCTCCTGGTTCTCGCGCGAGAGCGCGGCCGAGATTTGTGCCGGCGAGATGCTGTAGGCCACCAGCGCCTCGGCGTTGAGCTGGACGCGAATCTGTCGCGTCGCGCCGCCGTTCACGTTCACCCCACCGACCCCAGGCACGCTCTCGAAGCGCGGCTTGATGGTCTGCTCGGCCAGGTCGGTCAGCTCGCGGATCGGCCGCTCCTCGCTTTGCATCGCCACCGACATGATGGGGCGATCGTTGGGATCGAAGCGCATGATGACCGGGTCATCGATGTCGGGCGGCAACTGGCGGCGAATGCGCGCGATCTTGGCGATGACCTCCTGCTGCGCCTCGGAGATGTCGACACCGAGCTGCATCATGAGGCGGACGCTGGAGTTTCCCTCCGACGACGTCGAGGTGATCTCGCGGATCCCGCTGACCGTGTTGAGCGCCTCCTCGATCGGGCGCGAGACGTCGCGCTCCATGACCTCGGGGCTGGCACCGGGATACGAGGTCTGGGTCATCACGATCGGGTACGTGATGTCCGGGTATTCGTCGACCGCCAGGCGCTGCAGCGCCACGATGCCGAAGACGACCAGCGCCACCATCATCATGGTGGCGAAGACGGGGCGCTTGATGGAGACGTCGGAAAGAAACATGGACTGTCCTCGCGCCTAGCGAACCTTGGTGGTATCGGCGCGGGCGGTGGTACTGCCACCTGCCCCTGCCTCCTTCGGCACACCGCTGGCGGGAAGCTCCGCCGGTGCACTCCCTGCACTCCCTGCACTCCCCTGACTCCCGGTCGTGCGCCCCGGCTGCGCTTCGTTGGACATGACGCGCACTTCCATGCCGCGCCCGAGCGCCCCGAGATTCCCCACCACGATCTGGTCACCGGCGTTGAGGCCGGACAGCACCTGCGTCATGTTCACCGTCTCGTCCACCACCCCCAGCTGCACCTCGACCTGCTGCACCTTGCCCCCCTCGATGCGGTACACGAACGGCTGGTCGCCGCGGGCCGACTGGCGCACGGCGGAGTTGGGGATGGACAGCGTGTTCGCCAGCGACTGACCAATAATGCGCCCGGTGGCGAAGGAGTTTCCCTTGATGGCGCCGTCGCGATTCGGGACCTGGATATAGACGGTGATCGACCGGTTGGACGCGTTGATGATCGGGGCAATGCGGGCGATCTTGCCCTCCAGCTGCCGCCCAGCCGTGGCGAAGCGGACCACCTGTGCCACCTTGAGTTCGTTGGCTTGCCGAGCGGGGACGGCGGCTTCGAGTTCGAGGACGTCGTTCCGCACGACGCTGAACAGCGTGGCGCCGCGCGTCACGCGCTCCCCTACCTCCAGCGAGCGTGCCGCGATCACGCCGGTCGTCGGCGCCACGATGCGGGTATCCAGCGCGGTCTGCGACGACGCCCGCAGCCGCGCCTCGGCAGCGGCGAGGCGGGCCTGCGACGCGGCAAGGGTCTGCTGCGCCGAGCGCAGGTCGCGCTCCGGGATCGCCCCCGCCTTGAACAGCTCCTCGGACTGGTCCGCGTTCCATTGCGCGTTGGCAACGTCGGCGTTGGCCGACTCGCGGTCCGCGTTGGCCGAGGCGCGATCGCCTTCCTGCACCGAGTTCTCGAAGCGCGCCAGCAGCTGTCCGGCCGACACCCGGTCGCCCTCGCGCACCAGGACCTGCACCACGTCGCCGTCGACGCGCGAGCGCACGGCGATCTCCTCGATCGGCTTGAGGTCACCGCTGATCAGGATGCTGGCCTCGATGGTCCTGGCCTGCACGAGGGCGACATCGTTCGCACCAAGGACGATGGCCTGTGGGGCGCCGCTTCCCTTGGACGCGCCGGCCGGCGCCCCCTTCGACGCCCCGCCGGCTGGTGCGCCCGCGGTGCTGGCTTCGCCCGGCTTGCCGCAGGCGCCGAGAGTCAGGAGGGCGAGCGCGCCGAGCGCGATCGTCGGGTTCATGTATCGCACAGGGAGTCCGTTAGCGAGTCGAGGGGCGTGTGGGCGGGAGCGGAATATCCACGCCACGGGCGCGGGCCAGTTCGGCCGCCGCCAGGTAGTAGTCGATCGTCGCGCGCGCCGCATTGGTGCGCGCCGTCAGGAGCAAGAACTGGGCATCGGAGACCTCGAGCTGCGTCGCGAGCCCCCGTTCGAAGCGCAGCGATGCAATGCGGAACGCCTCATCGGCCTCGCCCACGTTCTCGCGCTGCGCATCGTACGACGCCTCGGCACGGACAAACTCGGCGCGGGCGCGGGCACGCTCCACGGCGACCTGCTCGCGCTCCTGGGCCAGTTGCAGCCTGGCCACGCGCTGCTGCGCCTGCGCCAGGTCGATGTTCCCCTTGGCACGCAACCCGTCGAAGAGCGGCCACTGTACCTGCACGCCGAACGTGCGGTCGGGGAACCAGCCGTTGTTCTGGCACACGCGCGTCGGCAGTGATCCAGCCGGACAGTTGGCGTTGGACGCGTTCCCCCAGACGGTGGGGAAGCCGTTGTTCGACGGCAGCGCCGTGTAGCCGGTCTGGATGAACGTGCTGATCGTCGGCATGAGGTCGGCGCGGGCCACCCGCACCCCCTCGCCGCGCGCATCGAGCGTCATCTGCGCCGCCCGCTCCGACGCGCGGACCGGATCGGGCGAGGAATCGCGCGCCACACCCTGCACGACCGTGCGCAGCGCGGCCGTGTCGATCTCCGAGGTCAGCGACAGCGGCCGAAACGCGGGCAGGTTGAGCAGGCGGCGCAGCTCGATGTCGGCGAGTTCACGCGCCGCCCGCGATTGCAGCAGCGTCGGCTCGAGGTTGGTGCGCTCGACCCGGGCGCGCAGCACATCGTACCGTGAGGCGCGCCCGGCGCCCTGCAGCTGCTCGACCAGGCCGATGCGCGCCACGGCCAACTCGATGTTGCGCGTCTGGATCGCCTCCAGTTCGCGCTGCAGCAGTGCCGTGAGGTAGGCCCGCTGCACGTCCACCGACAGCCGCGCGCGGGTCTCGGCGACCGTGAACCTGGCGGAACGCCGCACGTCGCCGGCCGCCCGTGCGCCGGCGAAGATCCGCCCGCCCTGGAAGATCGACTGCGACAGGTTGAGGTTCGAGCTGTAGTTGAAGTTCTGCCCGAAAATCGCGCCGACGATCTCGGCGCGCGCGTTCTTGATGACCTGCGAGTAGTTGCCGGCCAGACGTAGCTGCGGGAGCCCGGCAGCACGCGAGGAGGTCACCTGAGCTTCGGCGATGTCCACCTGCGCGGCGGCCAACTGGGACTCATCCGACTCGCGCAGGACTCGGGTCACCGCCTCGTCGATGGACAGGCGCACGGTATCGGTGGCCGGTGCCGGGACGGCACCAGCCCGTTGGGCAGAGAGGACGGCGGGGGTGGCAAGAAGCCACGCGGCCACGCCCAGGGATTTCGGGAAGGAAATGTGGTAAATCATCTCCCAACGTACGCGCAGGCGGGCACAGTCGTTCACGTCGCTTCGTGGGATAATTCGTCCGGTTCCGTAGGGGCCGCCGAATGGCGATCCGCAGTGGAACGCTGTACCCCACTCCCCGGCGAATGCGTCCAGCCGGGTGCGAGAGCGCGCGGACTCGCCGTCGAGCGGCGGGACGACACCCCGCGCCGTACCTACCGGCGCACCACTGCGACCTCGAGCGGCAGGCCGTCAACCCGGTGGCGCATCGTCAGTTCGAGCGTATCGCCGGTTCGAACGGCGACCGGAACGGGGAGGCCCCACATCAGGTGGTCCCACGAATTCCCGTCGCGGTAGTGGGCCGGATCGGTATCGAGGACGATGCCCGGGGCCAGGGTGGCCGCAAAGCAGAGGGCTACCCCCCCGACCGTCCCATCGGCACCAACTGTAGCGGTCACCGTGCGCGAGAAGCCCACCTCGCCAATTTCTGACAAGTCGCGCCGCACCACGGAGATGAGCGGCGTCAGCGCCTCGAACTGGTGCAGGCGGCGAGGGCTGACGCTCGTCTTCCACAGCGACCGGCGAGACCCCTCGATCAACGGCGAGAAATCAACGCCGTAGCGGCGTTGCCAGTCAGCGACGGCATCGGGGGTGAACGTCCATCCCGCATAGACGTCGTCGGGGAGGACGACCGGGAGCGCCAGCAGTTCAAGGTGGGAAGGGATCAGGCGTCCGCCCGGCTTGAGGAAGCGGGCGACTGCGTCTCGAGTGAACTCCAGAACCCCCTCCTCGAGCGGATCCCTGCCGATGATCTCGGCCACAAGGACGTCGCAACGTTCGGGCAGCGTCACTCGGCTCGACAGCCCCTCGATGAGGGTCACGCGGTCGGCCACGCCGTTGCGCGCAAAGACGCGCCGAGCCAGGTCGCCGATCGCCGTCGCCTCGATGGCGTAGACGCGAGCCGCTCCAGCCTGCGCGGCGGCGACGGAGAGCACCCCGGTCCCTGTCCCGATTTCCACCACGATGTCGCCGGGTTGCACAACCTGCCGAATCGCCGCGAGATAGCGTTCGGTCCGGGCGTGATCGCCGAGCATGAGGACGTGCGGACGCGCCGAGTCGAAGCGTCCCCCCTCGGCGTGGAGTGTGCGGTCTGCGCTTGCCGGGTCGCGAAGGATGCCGAGCCTGGCGAAGGTCGCGACCATCGCGCTCAGCTCGATCCAGTCCTGCATCCCGGTGGTGCGTTCGCCCAGACGCTTGAGCACCTCCCCCATCGGCGTCGGGGCGCGAAACGCCTCGAGGATCGCCACGCCATGCGGGCCGGCGGTGACCCGATCAATTCCGAAGGCGATGCTGACATCGACGCCCGATCCGAACGTGACGGTAACGTCGGGGGCGACCTGGAGCAGCGTGGTGGGGGCGACGGCCATGCGAGAAGATCGTGCGACCGTCGTCGCCCCGCCACCGCCAGCGGCCCGCCACGCTCCGCAAGTCTCGGTTCGTCCCGGGCGCGCTTGACGCCACTCGCAGGACTCCCGATGTTTCCCCGTACCTGGAACGGGGAAGCGACGTGAGCCCAGACCCGATGGAGCTGTTGCGCGGCACGCTCGATGTCCTGATCCTGCGCACGCTGGCGTGGGAGCCGATGCACGGCTACGCCGTGTCGCGATGGATTCGCGAGCGCACCGGCGGGACGCTGCAGATCGAGGATGCGCCGCTGTACAAGGCGCTGCACCGACTCGAGGCGAGCGGCTATGTGGAGGCCATGTGGGGGCTGTCGGAGAACAATCGGCGAGCCCGCTACTACCAGCTCACGGCCGCGGGGCGCCGAGCGCTGCAGACTGAGGAGGCGGCGTGGCGGCGATACGCCAGCGCAGTGTTCCAGGTGCTGGAACCAGCGCCATGAAGCGCTTCATCGGACTTCCGTCTCGCTCGTCGTCGCGCATCAGTCGCGAGGTAGACGAGGAACTCGCCTTTCACCTGCAGGCGCGCACCGACGAGCTGGTGGCAGCTGGGGCCGACCCTGAGAGCGCCCGGGCGCAGGCCGTGCGCGAGTTCGGCGACATCGGCGACGCGCGGCGCTACCTCAGCCGGCTGGACCGCCGCAGCGACGCCAGTCGACGGCGCCGCGACTACTGGGGCGACTTGCGACAGGACGTGGCCTATGCGCTGCGCACGCTGCGCCGCTCCCCCGGCTTCGCGCTGAGCGCCACGCTCACGCTGGCGCTCGGCATCGGGGCCAACACGGCGATTTTCTCGGTGGTCAATGGCGTCCTGCTGCGATCGCTCCCCTTTCCGCAGCCCGACGCGCTCTATCAGGTCTGGACAGCCAACGCACAGGATGGACGCCTCAAGGGGGGGGTCTCGCCCGTGGACCTCGACGACTGGCGCACGCAGCGCCGGCAGCTGCAGGACATTGGCGGCTACTGGTATGCTGCGGGGGGGAGCGGGATCGACCTGATCGGTCGCGGCGAACCGCAGCGACTGTCGGCCGTCTTCACGACGGCAGGATTCTACGGCGCCCTCGCCGTGACCGCCGAGGTCGGGCGTGTGCCGCGAGAGGACGAGCTGGTTCGCGGAGGGCGCGACCGGGTGGTCATGCTGTCGCACCAGTTCTGGCAGCGCGAGTTCGGCGGCGACCGCTCGGTGGTCGGCCGGTCGCTCACCTTTGGACGCGAGAGCTACGAGGTGCTCGGCGTCCTTCCTGCCTCGATGGCTTATCCGGCCGCAGCGGTCGACGTCTACGTCCCGTATTCGACCATTCCTGACGACGCGATTCCCCGCCTGCGGGCGGTGCGTGTGCTCGACGTCGTGGCTCGCGCGCGCCCCGGCGTCTCACGTGCGCAGGTGGAGGCGGAGCTCAACTCGATTGCCGCTCGACTGGCCCGCGAGTACCCCGAGAACGCGTCGTGGGGTGCGACGACGATCGTCCCGCTCCACGACGCCATCACCGGCGATGTGCGGCGCGGCCTCCTGCTGCTGTTCGGCGCGGTCGCCTTCGTCCTGCTCATTGCCTGCGTGAACGTGGCGTCGCTGCTGCTGGCCCGTGCCAGCGTGCGCGGACGCGAGATGGCCGTGCGGCGGGCACTGGGAGCGGTCGGGGGCCGGCTCGTCCGGCAGATGCTCACCGAGAGCCTCGTCCTGGCGCTCGCGGGGGGCGTGGCGGGCGTTGTGGTCGCGTTCGCCGCCATGCGCTGGTTGCGCGTGTCCGCAGCGGGCGAGCTCCCGCTCGCGCCGAACGCAGGTCTCGACGCATCGGTCCTGTTCTTTGCCCTCGGTCTTTCGCTGCTGACCGGACTGCTCTTCGGCTCCGTCCCCGCGCTGCGCACGTCGACCGTCGACCTGCAGCGCGACCTGCGTGCCGGCGGTCGCGGGGTGGCGGGCGCGGGCGCGTCGCGTCTTCGGCACGGCCTGGTGGTGGCCGAGGTGGCGCTGGCGATGATGCTGGTCGTGGGCGGGAGCGTCATGACGCGCAGCTTTCTCGCGCTGCTCGCCGTCGACCCGGGCTTTCGACCGGACCAGACCTTGGTCTTCAACTATACCCTCAGCTCGGAGCGGCACGCCGACTATCGCCAGGCGTACCAGCAGATCCTCGAGCGGGTGCGCGCGATTCCCGGTGTGGTGGCCGCAGGGGCGATGAAGGATGCGCCGCTGCGCGGCGTGGGCGAGCGGGTGGGCTTCACGCTGCCGGGGCAGGTGATCCCCTCGGGGCAGGAAGGGCCGACCGCGGCATCGGTGCACGTGAGTGACGGGATCTTCCGAGCGTTAGGGACCCCGCTGCTTTCCGGGCGCGAGTTCGAGCCGACCGACCGTGCCGACGCCCCGCTCGTCCTGTTGGTCAACGAGGCCTTTGCCCGCCGCTGGTTCCCGGGCGAGCCTGCCCGTGGCAAGCGGTTGGAATTCGGGCGCGGCGCAACCGTCGAGATCATCGGTGTCGTCGGCGATATTCGCCAACGCACGCTCAGCGAGCCGGCCGAACCGACGATCTACATTCACGTCCCGCAGAACGGCCGCGTGCGCATGAACCTCATCGTGCGCACGCTGGGCGACCCGCTGGCCATGACGGGGGTGGTGCGGGAGGCCATCCGCACGGTCGATCCGCTGCAGGCGATCACCGACGTCTACACGCTGGAGCAGTCGCTCCACGACGCGGTGGCGCGTCCACGCCTGCTGATGGGGCTCATGGCCGCCTTCGGCGCCCTCGGGTTGTCGTTAGGCGCGCTGGGACTGTACGGGGTGCTGGCGTACCTGGTGAACCAGCGCCAGCGTGAGATCGGGGTTCGCCTGGCGCTGGGGGCCGATCGCCGCCGAGTGCTCCGGATGGTGCTGCGACAGGGGATGCTCCTGGCCGCAGGCGGCGTGCTGCTCGGGATCGCTGGCGCGCTGGCGGTCGGCGGGTTGCTGCGCGGTGTGGTGTACGGCGTGAATCCCGCCGATCCCGCACTGCTCGCGCTGGTCACGGTCACGCTGCTGGCGGTGGCGGCGGCCGCGAGCTGGATCCCTGCCCGGCGCGCCGCGTCGGTCGATCCCGTGGTGACGTTGCGCGACGAGTAGCTGCCACCAGTTGGTCCTGCCCTTACGCAGCCCGGAACCCCGCAGCACCCCGCAGCACCCCGCAGCACCCAGCGGCGCCTAACGGCCGTCGCTGGTCGCCGGCTGGGCGCTCGCCATGGCGAGCAGCTTGCGCACATCGGCGACGATGGCCACGCGCAGCGTCCCTTGCGGCGCCTCATAGCGGCGCAGTTCCTCGGCGGCCGCCCGCGCCCAGTCGGCCGGGGCAACGCGCCCGGCCGTGACAAAGCCTACGGCCTCGGTCCCGATCACCGCGGTTCGGGCCAGGGCGCGGGCGACCGGGAGCGCCTCAGCCAGCGTCGGCGACGTCGCGGCCAACGCCTCGACGCGCGGGAGCAGGAGGCTCCACCGTTCGAACACGACCAGCAGCGAGTCACGGGCCGCGACATCCTGGGGATCGAGCGCGAGTCGGCGAACCAGGCGTTCGATCATCCACCGTCCAGCCGGATCGGGGCGCGCGGCGTCGACCAGCCGAGTGAGCGGGTGCAGCTGGTTGGTGGACCGTCCGTTGGTCGCCTGTCCGAATCGTGGAGGCTGCACCGCGGTGAAGAGCGACTCGATGGGGGCCGTCTCGACGCCAGGTGCAATGCGCGCCAGCAAACGCGCCGAGTGGCTGCCGACTCGCACCCCCATCCCCTCGAGGCGATCGGCGAGGATGTCGAGCCGCCGGTACATCTCCGCCACGTCCGTCACCTCGCGCGGCGACCAGAGCCGCTCGGCGACGGCCCCAAGGCGCGGCCATATGCGCGACTCGGCCGTCTCGTCGGAGACGAACTCCGCCCACATGCACGCCTCGCCCCCGAGGACCAGCGCCCGCTGCGCCGGCGTGAGCTCGTCGAACTGCGGCACCGGGTCGACCGTGTAATAGTCGCTGGCCGGCTTCATGTAGTCGAGGTACCACGGGGCCGAGAGCAGGGCGGCGAATCCCTGCCTGGCGCTGTTGGCGAGGTACTGCACCCCGCGCCAGGACTGGACGACGGTCTTCGCCGGGAGGTCGGGGTGCAGGATCTCATCCCACCCGATCATGCGCTTGCCATGGCGCACAAGGATGGCTGACAGGCGCCGGTTGAAGTGCGCCTGCAGTGCGGCATTGTCCTTGTAGCCGTGTCGTGTGCGCCAGGCGACGATGCGCGCATTGCCGTCCCAGTGCTTCGCTTCCACCTCATCGCCCCCGATGTGCCAGTACGGATCGGGAAAGAGCGGCACCATTTCGGCGATGAACTGCGCGATGAACGTGTAGGTCTCCTCGCGCGTGGGATCGAAAATGGCGTCGGCGCCGCCCCACTCGCGCCGGATGGCGATCGGGGGAGCCTTGGTCGCGTACTGCGGATAGCCGACGAACCAGGCCGTGGTGTGGCCAGGCATGTCGAACTCCGGCACCACCCGGATGCCCCGATCGCGCGCGTACGCCACGATCTCGCGCACCTGCGCCTGGGTGTAGAACAGCCCATCGCTGCCGCGCTGGTGGAGGAGGGGGAACCGTCGGCTCTCGACACGAAAGCCCTGGTCGTCGCTCAGGTGCCAGTGAAAGACGTTGAGCTTGACCAGCGCCATCCCGTCGAGCGTGCGCTTGAGCTGCTCGAGGGGCATGAAGTGGCGCGACACGTCGACCAGCAGGCCGCGCCAGGGAAAGCGTGGGGCGTCGTGGATCTCGAGGGACGGAAGGAAGAAGGAGCCGCCATCGCCCTCGACCAGCTGCAACATCGTTTCCAGCCCGCGCAGCGCCCCGACCACCGTTGCGCTGCGCAGGGTGGCACCCTGCGACGTGATGACGAGCGAGTAGCCTTCGACCTCCTCGATCCCCTGCACCGTCATCCCCGCACCGGCTACGTCGATCGTGATGGCCCGCGCGGCCGGCACGCGTGCGGTGTCTCGGGCAGCGCCCGTTACGGGCTGCGAAATGCGCTGCGCCAGACGCGACTGGGCGCGCTCCACCGCGCGGCGGAGTCGGGCATCGGCGAAGCCGGCAATCTCAAATCGGGTTGTACTGTCGATCGTCAGGCGCCCATCGGCAAGCCGCATCGACGACGGCACGGGAAGCAGAGACGACGGCTGCGCCGACGCCGGCAGTGCCATCCAGAACGCGAGGGCCGCCAGCAAGCCCCGTACGCAAGTCAACATGCCACAAAGCTGCGCGTCGCCCTCCCTCCCAACCAGTGTGCCCCGACCATATCGCCCCCACGATAGCTCCGGTATTATCTCCTCTCCCGTCCCCCGTCCCCCGTCCCCCGTCCCTCCTCCATGTCCCTCACCACGCTGGACTGGCTGATCGTCCTCGTATCGATCGTCGTCAGCTTCGTCCCCGCGATCATCCTCGCCAAGCGGGCCGGCAGCAGCACCGCCGAGTTCTTCACGTCGGGACGCAGCGCGCCGTGGTGGCTGGTGGGAGTGAGCATGGTGGCCACGACCTTCTCCACCGATACGCCCAACCTCGTGACGAATTTTGTGCGCGAGAAGGGAGTGGCGAACAACTGGGCGTGGTGGTCGTTCCTGCTGACCGGGATGATGACGGTCTTCTTCTACGCCCGGCTCTGGCGTCGCTCCAACGTCCTCACCGACCTGGAGTTCTACGAGATCCGCTACTCGGGGCGGGCCGCGAGGATTGTTCGCGCATTTCGCGCGGTGTACCTCGGATTCTTTTTCAACCTCGTGATCATGGCCAGCGTGAACCTCGCCGCGGCCAAGATCGCGAACGTGGTGCTGGGCTGGCCCATGTGGCAGACGCTCCTGATCTGCGCCGGGTTGAACGTGGCGTTCGCCGCCACCTCGGGATTGTGGGGGGTCCTGGTCACCGACTTCATCCAGTTCGGCATCGCGCTCGCGGGGGCCTTTGCGGCCGCGTATTTCGCCGTGCAGCAACCCGAGGTGGGCGGTCTGGTCGGGCTGTTCGAGAAGATTCCACAGCAGACGTTGCACCTCCTCCCCGACTTCAGCGACTGGGGGCTCACCCTGTCGGTCCTGGTCATACCGCTCACGGTGCAGTGGTGGTCGGTCTGGTATCCAGGGGCCGAGCCTGGGGGCGGGAGCTACATCGCCCAGCGCATGCTCGCCGCCAAGAGCGAGAACGACGCCCTGGCCGGGACGCTCTTCTTCAACTTTGCGCACTACGCCATCCGCCCGTGGCCGTGGATCATCGTGGCGCTGGCATCGATGCTCGTCTTTCCCGAGTTGAGCGACATTGCGCGCGCCTTTCCGTATGTGGACCCGAAGCTCATCGGGCACGACATGGCGTACCCGGCCATGCTCAAGTTCCTCCCCGCCGGCTTCATGGGACTCATGGTCGCCGGCATGCTCTCGGCGTACGTGTCCACCATCTCGACGCACCTCAACTGGGGGACCTCGTACCTGGTGCACGACGTGTATCGGCGCTTCATGCGCGCGGACGCCACCGAGGCGCACTACGTGATGGTCGGACGCTTCATCACGGCGCTGCTCATGGTCCTGGCCGCGCTGCTGACCTTCGTGCTCGACTCCGCACGCCAGTCGTTCGAGCTGCTCATGTCGATCGGGGCGGGAACCGGGTTGCTCTACCTCCTGCGCTGGTTCTGGTGGCGGGTGAATGCGTGGTGCGAAGTGGTG
The DNA here is from genome assembly GCA_016704465.1 of Gemmatimonadota bacterium. GTDB lineage: Bacteria > Gemmatimonadota > Gemmatimonadetes > Gemmatimonadales > Gemmatimonadaceae > SCN-70-22. The sequence continues at coordinate 144,139 of JADJAD010000006.1, forward strand.
GCCATGATCACCTCGTTCGCCGTGGCGTTCGGCTTCTTCATCGCCACCAAGTCCGGCGTCGGCGTCCCGTCGCACATCTCGCTCATCATCGGCGTCGCCGTCACGACCGTGGCGTGGATCGCCACAGCCTACATCGCGCCAGCAACCGATCGCACGGTCCTCGAGTCGTTCTACCGCCTCGTGCGGCCGGCGGGAGCGGGATGGAACGCGATCCGGGAAGGGACCGGCCTGCCGGCCTCGCCCGATTCGCTCCCCATGGCCATGCTGGGATGGGTGCTGGGGTGCGCCTTCGTGTACGCCGCCCTGTTCGGCGCGGGGAGCTTCCTGTACGGGAACACGACGCAGGGAATGGTCTGGGTGGCCGTCTTCGCGGCGAGCGGCGCGGGACTCGCGCGCATCCTGCCGAAGATCTGGCGAACGGCAGGATCGTGACACAGCGGGCGACCACACGCGCGGTGATCCTCGCCCGTGGCCTTGGCACGCGCATGCGAAAGGGCGACGACGGCGCCGCACTCGATTCCGAACAGGCGGCCGTCGCCGACGCGGGGGTGAAGGGGATGATCCCGATCGGGCGCCCCTTCCTCGACTTCGTCATGAGCGCGCTGGCCGATGCCGGCCTGACCGACATCTGCCTGGTGATCGGGCCGGAGCACCAGTCGGTGCGCGACTACTACGACTCGATCGACCTGACACGCGTGCGCGTGCACTTCGCGGTGCAGGAGCAGGCGCGCGGGACGGCCGATGCAGTCGCCGCGGCCCGCGAGTTCGCCATGAACGACACGGTCCTGGTGCTGAACGCCGACAACTACTATCCGATCGACGCCTACCGCTCGCTGGCCGGCCTTGGCCGCTCCGGGCTGGTCGGGTTCGATCGCGCGGCGCTGATCGCCGACAGCAACATCCCCGAGTCTCGCATTCGCAGCTTTGCCCTGATCGGCGTCACCCCCGACGGCGCGCTGTCGGCGATCGTCGAGAAGCCCGACGAGGCGACGGTCACCCGCATGGGGGCCGATGCACCGGTGAGCATGAACCTGTGGTCGTTCACCCCGGTGATCTTCGAGGCGTGCGCGCGGGTGCGGCCCTCGGTGCGCGGGGAGCTGGAGCTGCAGGATGCCGTGCGCATCGCGATGCACGACCTAGGAGAGCGCTTCGAGGTCGTTCCGTGCGCCGCCGGCGTCCTCGACCTCTCCAACCGCCGCGACATCCCCGCCGTGGCCGAGCGATTGGCGGGAGTCCTCGTCTCGCTGTAGCGGCCGCCGATAACCACCCGCATGCTCGCCGACTAGTTTTCTCCGCATGAAAGACCGCGACCAACTCGTGCGGATGGGAATGTCGCCGACGCAGGCGACGGCCAAGGCGTCCATGCTCGCGGCGTGCGACGAGGCGCTCGATGTCCTGGGAAGCTCGGCGCAACGCTGGTCGGTGTGGGTTCCGGGGCGCATTGAGCTGTTGGGGAAGCACACGGACTATGCGGGCGGCCGCTCGCTGCTGTGCACCGTAGAGCGCGGCTTCGCCGTGCGGGTCGCGCTGCGTACCGATGCGCTCATCCGCGCGGTCGACGTGACCAGCAAGTCGTCGTACGTCACCGCGCTCGACCCCACGGCCGACACGCCCGAAGCGGGATGGGGCAACTACGTGGCGACGGTGGCACGACGACTTGCGCGCAATTTTCCCTGCGCCCGGTGCGGGGTCGACCTGGCCTTCAGCTCCGACCTGCCGATCGCGGCCGGCATGAGCTCGTCGAGCGCCCTGATGATCGCCGTCTTCGTCGCGCTGGCCAAGTCGAACGACCTGCGCAGCTCCGAGGAGTTCCGTCGGGCGATCTTCTCGCGCGAGGAGCTGGCGTCGTACCTGGGGACGGTGGAGAACGGCGAGTCGTTCCGCACGCTCGAGGGAAACGTGGGCGTCGGAACGTTTGGCGGCAGCCAGGACCACACGGCGATCATGTGCGCCGAGTCGGGGCACGTGGTGCAGTACTCGTTCAGCCCCGTGCGACGCGAAGCGGCGTACGTGTTGCCACCCACGCACACCTTCGTGGTGGGCGCCTGCGGTGTGCTCGCCGAGAAGACGGCAGGGGCGCGGGAAGGCTATAACCGCGCCGCGCTCATGGTGCGGCACCTGCTCGCGTCGTGGAACGAGGCCACCGGACGGCAGGACGCCACGCTGGCCGATGCGGCGCGCAGCGCGGACGACGCGCGCGACCGCTTGCGTGGCGTCGCGACGCTCGCCGCCACCCCCGACTTCTCCGGCGTGGCGTTAGGCAACCGGCTGGAGCAGTTCCTGCTCGAGAGCTTCGAGCTGATCCCCGAGGCGGCGTCGATCCTGGCGCGCGGCGCGATCGGCGAGTTGGGAGCGGTGGTGGACCGCTCGCAGGCGGCAGCCGAGCTCTGGCTGGGGAACCAGATCCCCGAGACGATCGCGCTGGCGCGACTCGCCCGCGAACTCGGGGCAGACGCCGCCTCGTCCTTCGGCGCCGGGTTTGGCGGGAGCGTGTGGGCGCTGGTTGCAGTCGGCGACGCCGAGGCCTTCTCGCACGAGTGGGCCGCGCGGTACGCGAAGGCATTTCCGGGGGCAGCGGCGCGCTCGATCTTCTTTGTCTCGCCGGCGGGGCCCGGGGCGAACCAGTTCTAGCCGCGCGGGGCGCGCCCGTGGAACACTCGGCCCGGTGTGAGCGGGTCAGGGATTGAACGAAACGCCGAGCCCGTAGTACCGGATGTCGTCGCGGTAGAACTGACCGTACGGCGATGGGCCCGAGTAGTACTGCGCCAGGATCATCCAGCGGCGCCCGGAACGGTCCAGCTCCACGCGACGGGCGATGTCGATCCCGGCCGTGGCACTCATCGCAGGCCGGTCCACGTTGCCGCTGGTGGCCTTCACGTCGACCGCAGCGATCGGGCGGATCGAGGCGATGCTGCCAAGGGAGAAGAGGACCGTGGCCGGCCGAAGTTCGCCGCCGGCGTGCAGCACGTGTCGCTCGAGGTCGGCGGGGCTGCGGTTGATCAACGACTCTCCGCCGCCGTACACGCGCAGCGCTCCCATGTCGAGCGAGAGGAGGAGCTCGACCGCCTCGAAGGACAGGTTCTCACGCGAAGGCGATGGATCGTCCGGACGCAGGAGGAACTCGTCGCCGAGGTGCGAACTCTGGTGGTAGATCCGGGCCCGTCCCGACACGGCGCCGTGCCGGAACGTGATGGGGAGCCCGACGACGTAGTCGGCGTTGAGCAGGTCGTAGGAGGAAGAGCCCAGGTCAAACTGGGCGAAGACCCCCGCCGAGAGCGCGAACTGCACGCCGTCGTTGGGCCGCGCGCCGTTCCAGCGACCGAGGCCGAGCGCGTCGCTGATGCCGACCGCGCCGACGTCGGTGTCGAACGTCGACTGCGTGGTCGGGTTGAGCTTGGTCGCGCGTCCACGCAGGTAGCTGGCGAAGGAACGCACTGCCTTGGGGTCGGCGACCAGGGGACAGAAGACGTCGCCCTGCGGGAGCCCCACGTAACCCGAGGACTCGGCCGTCGGGATCCCGACGCCGCAGGCGGTGGACGGTAGCGACTGCCCGCTCGCCTTCTGCGCGGTTGCGACCCACGCCAACAGCCCTGCCAGTACCACGCCGATTCTGCGCATCGTCTCTCCGTTGCTCGCGACCTTGGCAATGTGCCCTCGGGGCGCGCGCGTGGGCCAGTCGTGCGGGATCCTGTGCGGGAGGTTCGGTCGCTTCAACGGCTGGTCGACCTGCGCTGCACTTCGCCGTCCTCATCAATACCTAACGATCGTTCTCGGCGCGACCGAATGCGCGCCTGCTCGACGAGGTCGGCGACTACCCGCCCTACTCGCCCATCGCGAATCGGCAGCGGGGTCGCTCACCGTGGTCACATCGCTGGATCGCGGTGGCGCCGGCAACATCGGAAACGAACGACTCTACGGCGGTGCAGACCTCGGGCCGGCTCGAGACGGCGCGTCCAAGCGGACAACCGTGCCCCTGAATGACGAGCCCCTCGTCGGTGCGGGTGACCTCCACGTCGCCGCCGAGCGCGATGAGTGCGGCGGCGGCGGCTTCGATACGCTGCTCCACCGTGCCGCGCGCCTCGCCGCCGATGGCCCGTGCCAGGCGATGTCCGACCTCCTGCAACATCGCCTCGGCTTCGGGACCCGGGGTCGACTCCAGAAGCACATCGACGAGCGCCACCAGCACGGCGGGATAAGCCCTCGACGCCACTTCGTCGGCGGCGGGGTTCAGGCCATACAACACGGCGGGTTTCCCGGCCCCGGGGGTGCGTCTCACCCCCTCGACTCGAACCAGCCCGTCGCGCTCCAGGATCGCGAGATGTGAACGCACCGCGTTATCCGTGGTGCCGACCGCCGCTGCCAGTTCATCGACCGTGCGCTGGTCGCGTCGAAGGAGCGCCACAATCTGTTCACGCGTCCCCGTAGCCATGGAGAAAGCTCCGGCTGTGCCTGGCTGAAATGGTCGGCCCGAGGGCACGACCTGCCCGGGCATTCAGTGTTGGCAATATCGCAAGAATGCGACATTTGGCAATTAAGTCAAATAAGTCATTGACAAATACGCTCTACAAGTGAAGCTTCTCCTCACACCCGTTGTCCTCCCGAATCCGGAGACTTATCCATGCTCATTCAAACCACTACGTTGGCCGCCCTCGTGGCCGCCGCCGTCCTCTTCGTCCCATCGCCGACCGCGATCCGGGACGGTGCGACCGACCCGCCGTCCGGGGCAGACGCGGCGCCGAGCCTTCAGGTGCAAACGCTCGACGATGCCACCATCGTGGCGATTTTCGACGCCGCCAACACGGCCGACATCGAGACGGGGAAACTGGCGGCGAAGCAGGGCGCCTCGAGCGAGGTCCGTGCCTTCGGCGCGATGCTCGTGCACGATCACGAGCAGGTACGGCAGATGGGACGCGATCTGGCCAAGAAGCTGGGTGTGACCCCGACTCCTCCGGCCGACGACGCGGGCGCTCGTGCGCACGCCGAGGCGATGACCCGCCTGCGCGCACTCTCTGGCGCCGACTTCGACCAGACGTTCCTCGCCCACGAGGTGTCGTTTCACACCGCCGTGATCTCGGCCATCAATACCACCCTCATGCCGGCCATCATGAACGCTGAATTGAAAGCGCTGGTGACCAAGGTCGCACCGGCGTTCGAGGCACATCGGCGCGCTGCCGCCGACATGGCCAAGCGACTCGCCACGAGGGGGACCCAATGAGGTGGCGAGGCGTTGACGTCGCCTCCGCCAAGCGGTTCGCCCTCGCCCTGTCGATCACGGTCGCCGCCTGCAGCGACGGCGGCCCGGCAGGTTCGGCACCGGAGGTACTCGACCCCACCATGGTCGCCGAGGGCAAGGAAATCTTCCGGCACGACACGTTCGGCGATGAGAAATACTGGACCGACACGCTCCGTATGCACGAGGTGATCCAGGCGGCGGTCTCGCCACGAGCGGCGTTAGGCGTGGGGCTCAAGGTGGACGCGGCGGCGCTTCCGGCGTCCGTGCGCAGCGCCCTGGCCGCCGGGCAGGTCGACCTGGACGATCCGGCCGTGACGGTCACCCTGCTCAAACTCGATGCGGTGGTCGGACTGCGCGGGAGTGTCGCCTCGATCGGCGGGGGCGACTCGCTGCTACGCGTGGGGATCACCTGCGCGCTGTGCCACTCCTCCGTGGACAACTCGCTCGCTCCGGGAATCGGGAATCGGCTCGACGGCTGGGCGAACATCGACCTGAACCCGGGCGCGATCGTCGCGCTCTCTCCGGCGGTCGATGCCGCGACCAAGGCGGTGCTCAACGGCTGGGGGGCCGGGCGCTACGACCCGCGCATCAATTTCGACGGTCTCAATACTCCGATCGTGCTGCCGCCGATCTACGGACTGAACGGCGTGGCCAAGGAGACGTTCACGGCCGAGGGGCCCGTTTCGTACTGGAATGCGTACGTCGCGGTCACGCAGATGCATGGGCAGGGGAACTTCAGCGACCCGCGTCTTGGGGTGGCGATCGTGCAGTCGCCCGACCTGGTCACCGCGAAGCTGCCGGCGTTGCGTGCCTACCAGTTGAGCCTCAACGTGCCAGCGCCACCCGCAGGGAGCTTCGACGTCGCAGCGGCAGCGCGAGGAAAGGAAGTCTTCGCCGGCGCCGGCACGTGCGCCAGCTGCCATCAGGGGCGGCTGTTCACCGACATCAATATCGGTCGGATGCACGCCCCGGCGGAGACCGGGATGAGCGGGGCGTACGCGGCGCGCACGTCGCAGAAGCAGTATCGCACGACCCCGCTGCGAGGGCTCTTCCAGCACGCCCCGTACTTCCACGACGGGAGCGCGCCGACATTGACCGCCGTGGTCGAGCACTATGATCGGGTGCGCAACCTCAAGCTCACCGCTGCGCAGAAGCACGACCTGGTGGAATACCTGAAGACACTGTGAGGCGATGCGGGTCACCGTGGCGCGCCGGAGACCGACATCCGGCGCGCTTCGCGATTGTGATCCGTCGCGACCGGTCGTTTCCTCCAGCGCGACCGCGAGGAGCGTGACGACCGCTGGACGTTCGCTATCCGGCAGTGGCCCGCACAATGCGCGTCGTGACGGAGAGTTGCCCCACGTGGCGCATCGCGTGCTCCGCCCCGTGCACGAGGCAGCCGATCACGGTCGAGGGGAGTTGCGCGCGCCCGACGGCTCGAAAGTCGCCGAGCGTCGAGGGGTCGACCGCTCGCAACTCGGCGATCGCGGCATTCACCCGGTCACGCACGGCCTGCAGGATCTCGTCGATCTCGGCTTCGGTCAGCTCGGCGCCCTCGTGCTTCAGCGCGGCGAACTGCGCGTCGCAAAGTTGCGCACCACGGGCGTACGTGAAGAGGCGATCGATGACCCCCGCGATGTGGCGTACGTGGAAGGCGGCCGATGCCACACCAGACGGTCGGGCGTTCCACTCGTGCAGCGTCAGCGGCCCCACCAGTTCGGCCACGCTGTCACGGACCTGCAGCAGGATGTGCGCGACGGGTTGCAGGACGGCGGGGACGCCATCGACGGGGCCACGCTGCCACCATTCGGTGTTGGACATGTCGGTGCCGAATACGGTTTGGAGTGAGGAGTCTGGCACGGTGTGGTGTGGGGGGGCATACGGGACAAGGCGAGCACGCCCGGTCCCCCCAAGCAGCCTAACGGCACGGGCTGAGACGTGCGATACTATGGCGGGTTTTCAACGCCGGCCAGCCACGTTCCGATCCGGCGCGACCAGATTCCACCCTTTCGCCCCCCTCCGTCCCATGCCACAGTCCTCCCTCGCGCTCGGCGCAATGCTGTTGGCGCTCGTTCCAGCAAGGGCGCGGTCACAGTCCGTCGCCTCGCACCCGCGCGTACAGGAAGCGGTCGCTGCCTACGAGAAGTGGCTCGACGGCGAGCGCGCCTTCCGTCGGATCCCGGGCATCTCATCCGCGCTCGTGGTCGACCAGGAGGTCATCTGGCAGGGCGGGACGGGCTACGCCACCCTCGAGGGCAAGTCACCCGCCACGCCGAGCACGATCTACAGCGTCTGCTCCATCTCGAAGCTGTTCACGAGCATCGCCACGTTGCAGCTGAGGGACGCGGGGAAGCTGCGCCTCGACGACCCCGTCTCGCGCCACCTGTCGTGGTTTACCCCGAAAACGCGTTTCCCGGACGACGGGGCGATCACGATCGAGGGACTGCTCACGCACGCCTCGGGGCTGCAGCAGGAGCTGGCCGACACCCTGTGGCTCGAGCCGCAGATGGCGTTCCCGACCTTCGAGGAACTGCGGACCGGGATCGCCGGTCGCGAAGTGTCGTACAGACCGGAGCGCTACTTCCAGTACTCCAACCTCGGCTTCACGCTTGCCGGCGCCGTGGTGTCGGCCGCAGCAGGTCAGTCCTACGACGAGTACGTCCGCACCCGCATCCTCTCCCCACTCGGCCTAACGAGTACGTGGACCGAACTGCCCCCCGCCGAGCGCGGCCAGCGGCTCGCGACCGGCTACAGTGGCATCGACCGCGACGGCAATCGCCACGTCATGCCGTTCTACCAGACGAAGGCCATGGCCCCCGCCGCCGGATTCGCGTCCACGGCGCTCGACCTGGCCAAGTTCGCCGCATGGCAGTTCCGGTTGCTGGAGCAAGGGGGGACTGAGATCCTCTCCGCCCCGACGCTGCGCGAGATGCAGCGCGTGCACTTCACCGATCCGGGGTGGACCACGACGTGGGGGTTGGGCTTCTCGGTGTGGCGTCGCGGGGAGCGAACTTTTGTGGGGCATGGCGGGAGCTGTCCGGGCTACCGCACGCAGCTCACGCTGCAGCCCGACGACAAGATCGCCACCATCGTCATGGCCAACACGTTCGATGCTGACGCCGGCGCGCTCGCACAGCAGGCCTACGAGTTCCTCGGTCCTGCGGTCAAGGAGGCACGCGCCGACTCGGCGCGGAAGATCACCGCGGCTGATCCCGCGCTCGACCGTTACCTCGGCACGTACTGGAGCTTCGGCGGCGAGATGGAGGTGATCCGGTGGCAGGGGGGGCTGGCCACCATGCAGGTCCCGAGCGAGTCACCGGTGAAGTCGATCACCAAGTACCGGAAGGTCGGCGAGCACACCTTCCGGGAGGTTCGCTCCGACGGCGAACTCGGCGAACGCATGACGTTCGACCTCGGGCCGGACGGCAGGCCCACACGTGCGCGCACGAACTACCTCATGCGCAGGCTGCGCTGAGGCAGGTGGGGCGCTCGGCGCGACTGGCCACCAAGCCGAAGGCGCCCCACTCCCCGACCTAGAACCTCGCCGCCAGGAAGAGGCCCGCGTCGTTGTAGTCGACCCAGTTGCCCTTGTGCCAGACGCGGATCTTGAGCTGGGCAAGGTCCGCGTCATCGGCCATGCGCAGGCTGTAGACGCACTGCTGCACCTGTTTCGCTGTCGGCTTGTAGTGTCCGCTGGCGTTGTCGATATGGGTGATGTAGCCGGCCTGAAAGCAGATCTCACCCGCCGAGATCACGTCGGCGCCGGCGTTGAGGCTCGAGTGGTTGTGCTGGATGTCGCCCTGCGTGGTGAACTTGCCGGAGTTTGTGTTGAATCGCATGTCCGGCTGCATGGTGACGAGATTGCCGTACTTGTCCATGGCGTAGATCTCGTTACCGGCGCTCGTGTGCGGCAGCCCGTCCTTCTTGTAGAAGCGGCCGCCGTCGCACCACGTGAGGAACCGCTCCACGCGGTCGGTCTTGCGGAGGAAGTTGACGTTCGGGCTGTTCTGGCCGGCCAGGTCCTGGGCCTGCTCAAACACCGTGTTGAACTCGTTCTCGCTCAGGGCATGAATGTCCTTGGAGAGCAGGAGCTTGAGGAGCTTCTCGTCGGTGACGAGTTGCCCCAGCGTATCCTGCACGTTCAGCCCATCGGCGACCTGCTGCTTGTAGTTGGCCCTGAGGCTCTTGGCCGAGTTCACGATCTCGCTGACGAAGCTGCCGCCGCGCGGCGCGAAGCGGGCGTCCTTCCCGCCGTCGCTCCCCTTCTTCATCGACGCAAACTGCTTGCGCTCGAGGTGATATCCCTTCCCGAGCGACTGCAACCCCTTCCGGGTGCCCGCTCGCTTGTGCTTCTCGTAACTCAGCGACGCGCGCTCCACGGTGTTGGCGTCGACGCCTAGCGCGTTCAACTCCTGCTTGACCTGCCCGACCAGGGATTTCACCGCCTGCAGGCGCAGGTTGAAGTTGGCGGTCGGGTGATCCTTGTGCTTGGAACCCTTGTCCCATCCCCACGCATGGGCGGCCGTGAAGACCGCGATGAGTTTGGCTGCCGTAAGGCCGCCGTCACACGCTTGCACGCGGTCGCCCAGCGCCTTCAGCCGTTTCCCCCGGCCGCACTTGGGGATGTCGGTCGCGTCGTAGAACTCCTGGTAGCTCATCATGGGGAGTGTCGCTCGCTGGTGAGGTTCTCGTCGCGCGCTCGCGCCGGGGGGCGCCAGATTGGCCTGGCTGGGCCGGGGGAATGGAGGAGTCTGGATGCGCCAGGACGGGGAATCGATTGCGGGAACCCCAAGCCTCGGCGAGCGCGCGGGTGGCGAACTTGTCGACCCGGGTGGCATGTCGCAAGACGCGCTGGCGATGCCGCGCGCGGGCTCGGGCACCGGCGCAGGTGGCGCCGGAGCGCGGCACCGATGGTTCGCGCGTCGGTGGCCCGTTGCCCATACTTGCGTGTACGCGCCTGTACGTCCCCAGCGTCGCCGCACGCCTCACCACCGTCGTCACCCATCGCACATGTCTCCCAACGATCCCTCTCGCCGCGACCTCCTCAAGGGTGCGGCGCTCGCCGGTGCCGGGCTGGCGTTCGGCGCCGGTTCGCTTCATGCCCAGCCGAACGGCGACGCATCCACGCCTCCATCGCTGCTCGAGCGCCCCTCGGCAGCCGCAACGATGGCCGGAGTGCCGTTCGAACAGCGCGACGTCGCCCGCATCGCCATCGTCGGGACCGGACTGCGTGGGCGTTCGGTGCTGCATGAGCTGATGGGGGTGCCCAACGTGCGCATCACGGCGCTGTGCGACACCGTGCCCGAGAAGGTGGAGATGGCGGTGCAGGTGATGCGAAAAGCAGGGCACGACTACGAGCCTGCGCGATTCACCTCGGGACCGAATGCCTACGAGGCGCTGGTCAAGCGCGACGACATCGACCTGGTGTACACGGCGACTCCGTGGGAGTGGCACGTCCCCATCGTGCTGGCGGCGATGAACGCAGGCAAGCACGCGGCGACCGAGGTGCCGGCGGCGTACACGCTCGACGACTGCTGGAAGCTCGTCGACACGTCGGAGCGCACCCGGCGGCACTGCCTCATGATGGAGAACTGCAACTACGGCTACAACGAGTTGCTCGTCCTGACGATGGTGAAGGCCGGGGTCTTCGGCGAGCTGCAACACGCCGGCGCCGCCTACAACCACGACCTGCGCGCCATCCTGTTCGAGAACAAGGACGAAGGATTGTGGCGGCGGCGGCATCACACGCTGCGCGACAGCAACCTGTATCCCACCCACGGACTGGGGCCCGTCGCCTTCATGCTCGGCATCAATCGCGGCGACCGCTTCGACTACCTCGTCTCCATGAGCAGCCCCGCCCTCGGCCTGGCCAAGTGGCGCGACGATCACGAGCCGAAGGACTCACCGAAGTGGAAGGAGCGCTATGTCGCCGGCGACCTCAGCTCGTCGCTGATCAAGACCGCAAAGGGGCGCACGATCCGCCTGGAGCACGACGTGTCATCGCCGCGCCCGTACTCGCGCATCAACTCGATCCAGGGGACCAAGGGGATCTTCGAGGACTACCCGGCGCGCATTTATGTCGAGGGGGAGGGGGCAGAACACCGCTGGGCGTCCATCGATAGCTACAAGGCGAAGTACGAGCACACCCTGTGGCGCGAACTCGGCGCCAAGGCCAGCAGCGGCGGGCACGGCGGGATGGACTACGTGATGGCCTATCGCCTGGTGCAATGCCTGCGCGAAGGGCTGGTCCCGGACTTCGATGTATACGACGCGGCGGCATGGTCCGCGCCAGGGCCGTTGAGCGAGATGTCGGTGGCGAGGGGAGCGCGCCGATGAAGTTCCCGGATTTCACGCGGGGAAAGTGGACGGAGGCGCGAGCCGCGCTGTAAGCGCACCCCCGTCTCCCGTCCCCCGTCCCCCGTCCCCCGTCCCACTACACCGTACAGATCCTCACCCCCTGCTCCAGCGCCTCGAGAGGCTCTCCCTTCGGAATAAACTCCTGCCCGACAAACCCCGCGTAGCCTAAGTCCGCAATCGCCCGCATGATCGCCGGATAGTACAGCTCCTGCGTCTCATTGATCTCGTTGCGCCCCGGCACGCCGCCGGTGTGGAAGTGGCCGATGGCCGCGTAGTGATCACGGATGTTGCGGATCACGTCGCCTTCCATGATCTGCATGTGGTAGATGTCGTACAGCAGCTTGAAACGCGGGCTCCCCACCCGCTTCACCAGCTCGGCGCCCCAGCTGGTGCGGTCGCACATGTAGTCCGTGTGATCGACCTTGGAGTTCAGCAGCTCCATGCACACCGTCACGCCCACTCGCTCGGCGGTCGGCGTGATACGCTTGAGTCCCGTGACGCAGTTCGCCAGCCCGTCCGCGTCCGACATCCCGTCGCGATTGCCGGAGAAGACGATCATGTTCGGCAGTCCCGCTGCGGCCACCAGCGGGAGCAGCCGCTCCGACTCGGCGACGAATCGATCGTGCTCGCTCGGGCGGTTGAGGCCCACGCGGATCGTGGTCGGTCCGTTGGCCATGGCGCAGGTGAGCCCGTACGACTTGACCGTCGCCCAGTCCTTCTCCCCCAGCAGCTCCACCGAGGCGAGGCCGATGCGCCTGGCGGCGGCGCACAGGTCGTCGAGCGGGATCTTGTCGTAACACCACTGGCAGACGCTCTGCTTGAGCCGCCCCGCCCCCGCCAGCGGCAACAAGCTGGCGAGCGACGTCGAGGCCATGGCCGCCAGCGGTGATGCCGCGCCCGCCGCGGCGGTGCCTGCCAGCGCCACACCGCCCAGCGCCCGGAGCGCATCGCGGCGACTCTGGCTCATAGTGCGCTCAGCGCCTTGTACGAGGCCGCGATCGAGGCGAACGGATCCGCCGGGTTGTCGTGCTCCACGAAGTAGTGCTTGATGCCGGCCAGCTGCGCCTTGGCGATGTACGACTTGAACGGAATGACGCCCGAGCCGACCTCGGTCATGGTCCCGTCGGCCTTCATGTCCTTCACGTGCACCAGCGGGAAGCGGCCAGGATACCGGGCGAAGTAGTCCAGAGGGTTCTTCTTCGCCTTGTTGGTCCAGAACAGGTCCAGCTCGAACTGCACCAGGTTACGGTCGCAACGCGTGAGCAGCAGTTCGTACGGCACCTCGCCGCCTACCGTCTCGAACTCGAAGTCGTGGTTGTGGTAGGCGAACTGGATGGCGCGCTTGTTGGTCAGCGCCGCCGCCTCGTTGCACTGGTCGGCCAGCTTCTTGTAGTTGTCGAGCGTGCGGTCCTTGGCGTCGATATAGGGCATCACCGCGAACTTGTGCCCGATCGTCTGCATCGCGTCGAGCGTTCCGTTCGGGTTCTTGAGGATCTCCCCGACCTGGATGTGCACCGAGGGTGCCGTGAGCCCGTTGGTCTTGAGCGCGGCGGCGATCTGGGCCGGTGTGCGGTTGAAGTAGCCGGCGAACTCGACTTCCTTGAAGCCGATCGATGCGACCCGGGCCAGCGTGGCTTCCACGCTCTTTTCCATTGCGCCGCGCACCGTGTAGAGCTGCACACCGCAGCGCGCCACCGCCGCCGCCGCGACTGTTCTCGCACCATCGGCGTCTGGCGATTCGGGGCGATCGGAGCCCTGGGCCAGGAGCGTGTTGAGCAATGGGGTGGCGACAAGCCCGAGGGCCGACGCCTGCGTCAGGCGCTTGAGCGCTTCTCTGCGGGAGGTCACGGATGGAGAGGCTGAAGGTGGCGGCCGGATGCGGCGACTCGACTCGGCCTGATACCCCGACCGCAGGCGAAGGTCGTCGGATGGCCGACTCGCAGTGGTTGAACAAGGGGGCAGTGTTCCGGTCGAACGTACCCGGAATCGCCGCCCCCGTCCAGCAAGCCGGGCCCTGCCAGACTACCGAATCACCGCCCCACTGTCGCCCGGGATAAGCAACTGCCGGTGCGCCCACCACGGGGCGATCCCGTTGCGCATGACCCGCTCGTGGAACTCTCGCAGGTTGAAGGTCGAGCCGCCGAGCCGAGTCGCGTCTTCCCGCAGCGTCAGCATCGCCCGCTTGCCGAGGAAGTAGCCGCCGTTGGTCGGGTCATACGCCACGCGCGATGCCTCCTGCAGCGCCGCCGGCCCCGGGACGTGGGCATTCTCCTCGAAGAACTTCGCCCCCTGGTCGATCGTCCAACCGTTCACGTGCACGTTGAGGCTCACGATCAGCCGACAGATGCGCGTCATCGACTCGGAGAGCTGGGCCATCGCGTAGCGCGGATCGTCTCGCTTGAACCCCTGCTCGATCACCAAATGCTCGGCGTAGTGCGCCCATCCGTCCTGTCCGCTCGACGGTTGCGGGAACGGGTTGAGCCCGATCCAGATACGACGGATCTTGCCTGGCGTCTCGCGCATAAAGAGCGAGTGCACGAAGTGCCCCGGCATCGCCTCGTGGGCCGAGGTGATCGTCAGCGACGGATAGTTGAAGCGCTCCAGCCACTTGTCCTGTCGCTCCGCAGGCCAGCTCGCGTTGGCATCGGTGATGTAGTAAATCGACTTGACTGGCGGCGACTCCATGGGCGGGGAGGCGTGCATCGATGCCAGGCCGATATCAAACGGCTTCGACGGCTCGATGATGACCTGGTCGGCGCTCGGCAGGCGCACGAGCCCCTGGCTGGTGACAAACTGCTGCAGCTCGTCCACGACCTTGCGCGTGGCCGCGACCAGTTCGCCACGCTTGGGGTGGTCCTGCAGCACGTCGCGCCACACGTCCATGGGAGCGCGCGTCGAGTCGATGGCCCGGGCCTTTTCGACGAACAGCGCCTGCTCCAGCGCGAGTTCACGCTGGGCGATCTCGAGCATGCGGGCCGACGGAACGTCGATCAGCTCCTCAGCGCGGTAGCGCGCCTCTACGTACTCCGTGCCTAACGCAATTGTCCCATTGGCGCGCGCGAGGATGGTGCGCGGATACTCGGCGATGAACGCATCGAGCGCCGCACCGGCCGTCACCGCCTCGGTCATCATCGAATCGAACGCGGCGCCGCGCGGTTCGGCCAGCGCGAGCGCCAGGTCGTTCGCCAGCATCGCGCTCGCCCCCTGGAACATGCCCAGCCCACGCTCGGCGAGGATACGGGGCGGATTGGCGAGGTTGGCGCGCGCCGCATCGAGCAGCGCGGGGACGCCGCGCAGCTTCGCGCGGACCCGTTGCATGCGCAGCTCGGCCGGCGAGCTTTCCATTGTCATGAGGTTGTGCACGCCATCGGTGACCGCCGAGGCGTAGATCATCGGGTTGCGCTGCCAGCTCTTGGCGACCTCGAGGTCGAGCAGCCAGCCGTCGATGACACCGCTGAGGATGCGCTGGTCCACGCGTTCGTCGGGCGTGAGCGCGGCCGAGGGTATGGCGGTGAGCTGTTCCTTCATGTCGCGGAACCAGGCCACCTGACGCGCGATGTTGTCCGCCGAGAAGTCCTCGAGGCGGTCGTCGTGCATATGGAGGCCGTTGCCGGCGGCGATGGACGGGTAGAAGCCGGCCCAGCCGTCGAGGTAGGTGTCGACGAGGGCGGCGAAGGTGCGGGATTCGGGGGTGGTCGTGCCGTAGGCGGCGCGTGCGGTGGAGTCGGGGGGGGTGGAGGAACTGGCGTTATCGCCGCCAGGGGAGCAGGCTGCGGCTATGGACAGCAATGCGGCGAGCGTGGCCGTCTGGTGCGGGCGGAGCATGAGGGGCGGGTGGCGGAGGGAGTACGCGGGGAGGGAGGGAGCAACCTTATCATGCGCGTTGGCGCCGGGCTAGGAAGGGGTGGGGATTGGGAGCAAAGCGACAGACGATACGCACGGCTATCGTGGGAAGCTGGGCACGCCCTCGTTCAGGACCGTGCCAGACCTTGCAAGTCGGCTCCCTAGAATCACCTTCCTCCCTCACGCGGGCAACGGCTCCTCCATGTTTCGCTGGCTCACCAAGCGACGACGCGCAGCACTTCGCCAAGCGGCGCTCCCTGCGGCGTGGCAGGCAATCATAGACCGGAACGTGCCGTACGCGTCGCGGCTTCCCGCCGACGACCGTCACGAACTGGCCGGCCACGTGCAGGTGTTTCTCGCCGAGAAGTCCTTCGAGGGCTGCGGCGGGCTCGAGATCACCGACGAGATTCGCGTGACGGTCGCCGCGCAGGCGTGCATTCTCCTGCTGCACCGCGAGACGGACTACTTCTCGAAATTGGTGTCGATTCTCGTATACCCCTCCACGTACGTGGTGCCCGGCGGCCAACACGTCGGCGACGGGATGATGAGTCTCGACGAAGAAGCACGGCTCGGCGAATCGTGGATCTCGGGCGTGGTGGTGCTGGGGTGGGACAGCGTGCTGGCCGGTGCGCGCGACATGCACGACGGCCACAACGTCGTGTTGCACGAGTTTGCGCATCAGCTCGACCAGGAGGACGGCGCGAGCGACGGCGCACCCATACTGTCGCAGCACTCCCGGTATGTGGCCTGGGCGCGCGTCCTCGGCGACGAGTTCGACACCATCGTGGCGGCAACACGTGATGCGCACGGCCCCGTGATCGACCCGTACGGCGCCACCAACCCCGCCGAGTTCTTTGCGGTGGTCACGGAGACGTTCTTCGAGAAGCCGCGTCAGTTGAAGGCCCGACATCCCGAACTCTACGAGCAGTTTCAGCAGTTCTACCGGCAAGATCCGATTGCGCTGATAGAAGGCACGCGGTGAACTACGTGTCGGCTGAAGGCGGTTCCAGTCGTGCCAGTCACTCATGGCGGTTCGACCCAACCCTTCTCCGCTTCTCGTAGCCTGGCCTACGAAGTCTCCACCCCCTCCACCCCATCTCCCCCACCGCCACCTCCCGCATCCGAAACTTCTGGATCTTCCCGGTCACCGTCATCGGATACCCGTCGACAAACTTCACAAAGCGAGGAATCTTGTACGACGAAATCCGCCCCTTGCAGAATGCAATGATCCCCTCGACAGTGGGCTGCGAACCGGGACGAGGAACAATCCACGCCATCACCTCCTCCCCATACCGCTCACTCGGCACCCCGATCACCTGCGCGTCCTGCACATCCGGATGCGAATACAGAAACTCCTCGATCTCGCGCGGATAAATGTTCTCCCCGCCGCGAATGATCATGTCCTTGATGCGGCCCACGATGCTGGCGTATCCGTCGTCATCGATCGTCGCGAGGTCGCCGGTGTGCATCCAGCCGGCAACATCAATCGCCCCGTCAGTCGCAACCTCGTCGTTCCAGTAGCCGAGCATCACCGAATAGCCGCGGGTACACAGCTCTCCGGTCTCGCCTCGCGGGACGATCGCCCCGGTCTCGGGATGCACGACCTTCACCTCCACATGCGGATGCACGCGCCCCACGGTGCTCACGCGCTTGTCGAGCGGATCGTCCACCGCGCTCTGCGTGGACACGGGCGACGTCTCGGTCATGCCGTAGCAGATGGTCACCTCGGTCATGTGCATGGCGGACTGCACGCGCTTCATGACCTCGACGGGGCACGGCGACCCGGCCATGATCCCGGTGCGCAGTGTTGAGAGGTCAAACGTGACGAAATCGGGGAGCGCCAGCTCGGCGATGAACATGCTTGGCACACCGTACAGCGACGTGCAGCGCTCGGCCTGCACGGTCTCCAGCGCGAGCGTGGGGTCGAACGCCTCGCCGGGAATGACCATGCACGCCCCGTGGGTGGTGCAGGCCAGGTTGCCGAGCACCATGCCGAAGCAGTGATAGAACGGGACGGGGATGCAGACGCGATCATCGGGGGTGTAGCGCAGCGCCTGACCGATGAAAAAGCCGTTGTTGAGGATGTTGTGGTGTGAGAGCGTCGCCCCCTTGGGAAAGCCGGTGGTCCCCGAGGTGTACTGGATGTTGATGGGGTCGTCGAACTGGAGCGCGGCTTCGCGGGTGGCGAGGGCATCCTCGGGCACCTGAGCGGCGCGCGCAAGCAGTGCGTCCCAGCCGTCGTCCAGCACGACCGTCTCTGTCAGCTCCGGACAGTTGGGGCGCACGACATCCACCATCTCCACGTAGCTGGTCGCGCGAAAGCCGCGGGCGAGCAGCAACAGGCGCGCACCGGACTGGCGCAGGGCGTACTCCAGCTCTGCCGTCTTGTAGGCCGGGTTGATGTTGACGAGAATCGCCCCCATGCGCGCCGTGGCGAACTGTGTCACGACCCACTCGAACCGGTTGGGCGACCAGATGCCGATCCGATCACCGGGCGCTATGCCGACGGCCATCAGCGCCCGGGCAAGGATCGTGGTCGCGTCCCACAGCTCGTTGTAGGTGAGGCGAATGCCCTGGGCGCGAACCACGAGCGCCTCGCGGTCGCCGTACGTTGCCACCGTGCGGCGCAGGTTCTCGCCGATGGTCTCGCCGAGCAGCGGCGTGGCGGAGGTGCCGTGGACGTAGGAGAGCACGAGATGACCCCGGTGGGTGTGCCGGTGGGTGTGCCGGTGGGTGTGCCAGTTGGTGTGTCGGACGCCTAACCCTAACCCGCGACGCGGCGGCGTCCAGCGTCAGCGCGCTATCGACGCGACGGCCGTCACGGGCGGAACGGCCTGCGAGGAGTATCCCCCCGCACGTACAACGGATGCCGCGGCGCGCCCGACGCAGTCACACCGAGGCAGTCGACGGCACCGAGCAGCTGCAGCACCCGCGCGTCGCGCCCCATCCACGCCCCATGGCTCCCCCACGCCGCCACCACCACGGGCGACTCGGCGGCCAGGCGCTGCAGCCACCGATCGTTGGCCCGCCCGATGGGACTCGGCTCGGCCTTCATGTCGGCCGGACGCGTGGCGCGAAAGGCGAAGATGTTCCCGACCGACATCCCCCCAAAACCCCAACGTTTGGCGAACGCTATGCAGCGGCGCATGGTGGGGTCGTCGCGCGTGGCGTCGGCGGTGGAGGGATTGAGGGCGATGAAGCAGCAGGCTGGGCGCGAGGCGTCCCAGGTGCGCCACAGGGCATAGCGATAGCGGCCGCACCGGGAAAAGTGGGCCGCACCAACGATGTCGGGCATGTGAAGGGATTTCGTGGCCTCATGGCGCGTCGTGCAGACGCGCCACGGGCCAACTCACGGGGCGCCGGTCAGTCGAGCCGGCCAGTCGCGAAGGTCAGTCGAGCAGGTCGGGCGGGATGTTGCCGCCGTTGCCGGCGATCTTGATCAGCACGGCCTTGTGCAGCCACATGTTCATCTGGGCCGAGTCGGCGAGCTTCTCGGTGGGGCAACCAAGCTCGATGGCGAGTGCCTTGCGCGCGGCAAAGGAGGAATCCAGTCCGAGCAACTTGTGCAGGTCGACGATCGACGTCTTCCAGTTGAGCTTTTCGGGGTGGGCGGCGGCCATCCCTTCGAGCTTGGACATGACGTCCACGACCGGGATCAACTTGGACTCGTAGACCGGAGCGGCCGCGGCCGGAACGCCGGCGGTTGCCGGTGCGCTGGGGGAGGGTGCGGGGGCGGAGCTCGCCGCCTTGGCGTCGTCGCCGATGCCGAGCTTGCTCAGAATGCTGCCGAATATGCTCACGTATTTCTCTCCTGTTCGAGGTTGAGTTCGCACACGTAGCCTACGCGAGACCAGTGTGCGACGCAAGCGCTCGATCGCGCGCGTCCAAATGCTTTATGTGGTTAGGCCTGGCGGCGGTCCAGACGCGGGATCCTGTATCTGGATCGCCGATGGCCCGCCGCTTGCCCTGGCGCCCTGCGCAAGCGCTCGGCGCTCGACTCGATGCTCCCTAATGCGTCAACCCATACACGAGATAGTTCGTGGCCAGCTTGTAGGCATCGTTGGAGAGGTTCACCGGATACCACCCCTCGCCCGACCACTCCATGTAGTCGCCGATGTCGTTGTTGTAGTTGATGATCACCTGCAGCCGGTGCGCCGGATCGTTGTCCTCGAAAATGCCGAGGTACTCGGCGGCGTAGCGCGTGTCGCTCGGGTGGCGCATCCCCTCGAGGGTGCCGATGCGGAAGAACGAGTCGAAGACGGGGTGTGCGAGCTCCATCGGGAAGATGCGGGCCGACGGGAGGACGCGCCTCATGGACCGCTCGAAGTTGTCCCACTGTCGGCCGTAGAAGTCGTCGACGATGAGGAAGCCCCCCTTGGCCAGCCAGGTCCGCAGCCCGGCCGCCTCGGACGAGTCTGGGAGCCAGTTGCCGGGCTCGGAGAGGTAGGCGATCGGGTATTTGAGCAGCTCGGGGTCGTCCATGTCGAGGATGTTCGACTCCTTCGTATGTGGGGCGATGGAGGTCATGTCGTCGACGATGGCCATGAAGTTCCGCTCCATGGCCGGGTAGTCGAACTCCCACCCGCTGCGCCCGTAGACCTGGTAGCGCAGCCGCACGAAGGTGAAGCGTGCGTCGTAGGCCACGTTGGGCTCGATCCAGGTGCGGCGGCGCTGGGCGCTGGCGATGGTGGCCGCCAGTGCGACGCACAGGAGCGCCCCGAGGGTTATCCCGCCCCCGATCTGTCGGCGCGTCCACGCGGTGGGCATGCCCATGGCCATGGCGTCGAATGTCCGAACGGGGAGCGGCCGGCGCAATGCCGACGACGGTCACCCGATGGCACGGTGGGACGCACCGTTCACGCGAAACGACGGGCGAATGCACCCGCCGACTTGCCACCTCCGCGTCCCGCCGCGAGGTTGCCGCATCGCACGGGCGACCCCAGGTGTGCGCCCGGCCCTGTCATGTGCTCCCGCTCCGCACCACATGCCTCACTTCCAGCCCCTGAGTCGTGGCACCCGCTCGTAAGCCGAGAGGCGGCGACGCCTGGGCGGAGCTCCCGCGCGAGGAGTTGCTCGACCTGCGCATCCGCGACCTCGGCGTGCGCCTGGAGGGGACGTGGGTGGAGGAGTGCATCGAGGAGCTGTACGGCGAGCTGGAGGGGCGAGAGCTTGTCCTGCGCCCGCATTGCTGGCTGTCGAGCGAGTGGTTCTCGCCATCGGGGATTCCGGGGATCGGGATCCCGTTCTACCTGGCGCACCCCCGCCTGATGCGGCTGGAGCGCAGCATGATGCTGGAGGTGGAGGGGGGGACGCGCGCCGACTGCCTGCGCATCCTGCGGCACGAGACCGGGCACGCCATCCAGCACGGGTACAACCTGCACCGCCGCCGGATGTGGCGGGAGCTGTTCGGTTCGTCGGCCACGCCGTACCCGGATTCGTACCGTCCGAACCCCGCCAGCCACAACTACGTGCAGCACCTGCGGCTGTACTACGCCCAGTCCCATCCCGACGAGGACTTCGCCGAGACGTTTGCCGTGTGGCTGGGGCCGCGCGCCACCTGGCAGCGGCGTTACGAGGGGTGGCGGGCACTGGACAAACTGCAGTATGTCGATGCGCTGATGGCCGAAATCGCCGGAGTGCGACCCACGCGCCTGACGCGCACGCGCATCGAGCCGGTGTCGGAGATCACCACCACGCTGCGCGCGCACTACGAGGCCAAGCGCGCGCAGTACGCCGTCGACTTCCCCACCACGTACGACCGCGAGCTGCGCAAGGTCTTCTCCGACGCCCCGAACCATGCGGGGCGCGAGCTGGCGTCGGCCTTCATTCAACGGCATCGCACCGAGATCCGGCGCACCGTGGCGCGCTGGACCGGGGAGTACGAATTTGCACTCGACCAGTTGCTGCGTGACATGATCGGCCGATGCCGCGAGCTGAAGCTTCGCGTCGGCGGCCCGCAGCGTCAGGTCCTGCTCGATTTTGCCGGGATGCTGGCGGTAAGCACGGTGCACTTCCTCTATAGTCGACGCATGTCCATCGCCGTATGAGCCGCTCCACCCGTCGTCGCCTGCGCATCCTCGTGCTCATGCAGCCCGAGCTGATCCCCCCGGACTCGGTGGAGGGGATGAGCGAGCGTGACCTGTACGAGATCAAGACCGAGTACGATGTCCTGCGCACGTTGCGCGCCCAGGGGCACGACGTGCGCGCCCTGGGGGTGCGCTACGAACTGCTCCCCATCCGCGAGGCGGTGGAGGAGTGGAAGCCCCACGTGGTCTTCAACCTGCTGGAGGACTTCTTCGGCTTGCGGGAGTTTGATCACCACGTGGTCAGCTACCTCGAGCTGCTGCGCGTGCCGTACACCGGGTGCAACCCGCGCGGACTGGTGCTGTCGCGCGACAAGGCGCTGAGCAAGAAGGTTCTCGCCTATCATCGCCTCGCCCTCCCCCGCTTCGACGTGGTGCGGCGCGGGCGCCGGGTGCGGCGGTCGCGGCTGCTCACATTCCCGCTGATCGTCAAGAGCCTGAACGAGGAAGGGTCGGTGGGGATCGCCCAGGCGTCGGTGGTGAACAGCGACGCCGAGCTGACCGCGCGCGTGGAGTTCGTGCACCGCTCCATCGAGAGCGATGCCATCATCGAGGAGTACATCGACGGGCGGGAGATCTACATCGGGATCGTCGGCAACGACCGGCTGGCCGTCTTCCCGCCGTGGGAACTGTTCTTCGAGAAGCCGGCGCCGGGCGCGCGCCTGATCGCGACCTCGCGCGTGAAGCACAACCTGCTGCACCAGGGGGATCTTCCAGGGGCCGGCCGAGCTGTCCGACGAGCTGCGGCACAAGCTGGTGTCCAACGCGCGGCGCATCTATCGCCTGCTGTCGCTCGACGGGTATGCGCGACTCGACTTCAGGCTGCGGGCCGACGGGACGCCGTTTTTCATCGAGGCGAACCCCAATCCCGAAGTGGCGGAAAGCGAGGAGTTTGCGTCGTCGGCGCTGGAAGCGGGGATCGCGTACTCTGAACTCCTGGCGCGAATTGTCTCGCTGGGGGTGCGCCGGGGGAGGAAGGGATAGGAGCGGACGGGGGACGGGGGACGGGGGACGGGAGTTGGGGATCGCGCGTTGGGAGACCCGCCTTCTACCATTCCTCCATGACCAATCCCCCGTCTCATCCATGACCACACCCCCGTCCTCTCACTACGAACGGCTTGGCGGCGATGCGGGAGTTCGGCGCATCGTGGAGCGGTTCTACGACATCATGGATAGTGCGCCCGAGGCGGCGAACGTGCGGGCGTTGCATGCGGCAAGCCTCAAGCGGTCGCGCGAGAAGCTGTACATGTACCTGTCCGGGTGGACCGGCGGGCCGCCGCTCTACGAGCAGCAGTACGGGCACCCGCGGCTTCGGGCCCGACACCTGCCATTTGCCATCGGGGCGCGCGAGCGCGACGAGTGGTTGTGGTGCATGGAGCGGGCGATCGATGAGCAGGCGTTGCCCGAGGACTTGCGCGCGCTGCTCTGGCAGAAGCTGCGGGTGCTGGCCGACCACATGCGGAACCAGGAGGAGCCGAGCGACGCGCTGCGGCTGCCGGAAGCCTAGCGAAGCTGTGCTGAGTGATCGCTGGTGGTCGTGCCGCTCGCGACCTGTACGCGGACCCGGACCTGATAGCTGCCAGCTTCCAACGATCCGATGGTCACGCGGTACGCGTGGTACGAAATGACGGCGAAACAGCCGGCCCCTCGGTTCACGAGCACGTTGCGCACGACGATAGACAGCTGTGCTCCCTTCCGCTCGGCGCTCACCCGCGGCTCCGCGCCGCATTCGGCCAGCATCTTGCCCCGCACCGTCAGCGCACCGCCTCCCGACACCTCCGGGCCGTCCGGCCACTCCGCGATCTCGTCCCTCGTGTTGAGTCGGACGACCTCGATTGCCGACGTGACCGGCGTTGACGGGTCGCTCAGCATCACGCACCCCGACATCAACACCAGCGCTGGCACGAACCATCGGGTTCGCATGGCCACACTCCGGGGTTAGGGAGCGGGAAGGTACGCCGCACCCGCTAGTCGCGCCACGCCTTCATGCGGCCCAGGAAGCCGGTGTCGCCGATCTCCTCGCACAGCGCCGTGAGCGCCGCACGATCCGCCCCGCGCCAGCGCAGGTCGTCGATCGACTCGGTGAGCGGCACGTCGAAGCGCAGCGTGGCGAGCTGCCGGTAGAGCATGGCCTCGTTGCGATGATCGCGAAGCTGGTCGGCCAACGATGCGGCGCCGCGCACCGCCACGTCCCACTGGCCTACGTCGTCGGGGGATCTGCTCCAGCGTGCCGTAGCGGGCAAGCACGGCCGCCGCCGACTTGCTCCCCCATCGCGGCACCCCGGGAATCCCGTCGGCCGAGTCGCCAACGAGGGCCAGCAGGTCGGGAATCGAGGATGGGAGAACGCCGAACTTCGCCATGACGCCGACCTCATCCACCTGCTTGCGCCGGATGCGGTCGTACGTGACCACGCGCGTGCCGCGCACGCACTGGGCCAGGTCCTTGTCGGGGGAACAGATCACGACCTGCTCCACGCCAGGGTCGTCCTGCCAGCGTGCCGCAGCGGTTGCGAGCGCGTCGTCGGCCTCGAACTCGACCATGGGCCAGACGACGAGCCCGAGGGCGCGCGCGGCCGACTCGGCCAGGGAGAACTGGGCCAGCAGTTCCTCCGGGAGTCCCGCTCCCGTCTTGTAGCCATCGAACAGGTCGTTGCGGAACGACTCGATGACGTGGTCGAAGGCGATGCCGACGTGGGTAACGCCGTCCTCGTGCAGCAACGCCAGCAGCGAACGCAGGAGTCCGCGGGTCGCGCCCACTTCGCGGCCGTCGGGGGCATGCGCACCGGGAGCCCCGAAGTGCGCACGGAAGAGTTCGAAGGTGCCGTCGACGAGGTGGAGAAGCACGGGAGACGGGGGACGGGGGACGGGGGACGGGGGACGGGGGACGGGGGACGGGAGGGGGCAACGCTAGCCGACTCTTGGGGACGCGGCAAGCGGCGCCCCCCCGTCCCGCCCACGGCTGCGACGGACTGCGCTACGGCTGGGGCTGCGCCTGACGGCGATGGCACCTGTCGGCGCAGGCCCGAACACGCCATAGTTGTGCGCTCAGGGCGATTCGTCAGTCCAGCCTGCACAAGGGGGAGCCATGCCGGAGTCCGAGGTTCGACAGGTCGGTCGGTGGGCGGCTGCAACGGGAGTGGTGCTTCTGCTGATCGTTGGTGCGGGCGAGGTGCAGGCGCAGGTGGGCACACTGCAGGGCAGCGTGACGGACACAGCCGGCACGCTGGTGATCGGCGCGCTGCTCACCGTGGACGGGACGGGGCTGCGCACCTCGTCGACGGCCCGCGGGCGGTATTCGCTAGGCGGCGTCCCGGCCGGGCGACAGGTGCTGCGCATCCGGGCGCTCGGCTACGCGCCCGAGTCGCTGCTGGTGACGATCGTCCCATCGCAGGTCAGCGAGGTGAACGTCGTCGTGCAGCGCTCGGCCTACCAGCTGGCCCCGGTACAGACGCTGATCGGGTCGCGCGCCCGGCACACCGCCGCCGAGGAGTTGGCCGTGCCGGTGGACGTGTACACGGTGGAAGAGTTGAAGCGCACCGGCTCCACCGAGACCACGCAGATCCTCGCCAACCTGTCACCCTCGGTGAACTTCCCCAAGCAGGCGGTGACCGACGGCACCGAGATCGTGCGCCCGTTCACCCTGCGCGGACTGTCGCCGGACCACTCGCTGGTGATGATCAATGGCCAGCGCCGCCACACCACGTCGCTGCTCAACGTCTTTTCCAACGGGTCGGCGCCGGGCTCGAGCGGTGTCGACCTCAATGCCTTCCCGTCGAGCGCCATCGAACGCATCGAGGTGTTGCGTGACGGCGCATCGACGCAGTACGGCTCCGACGCCATTGCCGGCGTGGTAAACCTCGTGCTCAGGGAAGGGCAGTTCTCGCCGTTCATCAACACCAACACGGGGCAGTATCGTCCCGGCAAGAACTTCCAGAACGACGGGACCACCAACGACATCAACGGCGGCGTCGGGTTCAAGCTGGGCCGCGGCTCGTTGAGCCTCTTCGGCCAGTACCTGAACCGCGAGGCGACGAACAGGGCCTGCCCCGACGGCAGCTTCGGCGACGTGAACGGGATCGCCGACTCGGTGGCGAACTGCCGAGTGATCCAGAAGCGCAACGGCGTCCCGCAGCCCAACGTGCACTGGGGCGACGGGCTGGAGCGTGACGTCCACACGTTTGCCAACCTGCGCCTCCCGCTCAACACCGACGGCACCACGGAGTTCTACGCCTTCGGCGGCTACTCGGACCGCGACGGCACGGGGAACGGCTTTTTCCGCAAGCCGCAGAACTCCCGCAACTGGGCGCAGATCTACCCGTTAGGCTTCCTCCCCGAGTTCCGCCCCAATGTGATCGACTATTCGGCGGCCGGCGGCATCCGCACCAGCCTGGGGGCATGGGCGGCCGACGTGGGGGCCAACTACGGCTACAACGGCTTCGACTTCAACCTGCGCAACACGCTCAACTCGTCGCTCGGGCCGAGCCTGACGACGCCGACCGCGCCGGGGGCCGACGGCATCCTCGGGACCTCGGACGACCCGGGCATCCCCAACCAGACCTCGTTCGACGCGGGGGCCCTGCGGCGCGGTGAGTTCAACCTCAGCGCCAACCTGTCGCGCCAGATGGAACTCGGGCTGGCCAATCCGGTCAACGTCGCGTTCGGGGTGGCATTCCGCAGCGAGCAGTACGAAGTGATCGCCGGCGAGCGCGCGTCGTGGATCCAGGGCTACCACAAGACGGCCGACAGCTCGGGGCTGGCGCAGGGCGGCTCATCGGTCTTCCAGGGCTTCGCGCCGAGCGATGCGAGCAAGAACAGCCGCACCAACGTCGGCGCCTATGTCGACCTCGAGACGAACTTGTCGCCGAACTTCCTGGTGAATGCGGCCGGGCGCGTGGAGAGCTACAGCGACTTCGGCGAGGCCATCACCGGCAAGGCGGCCTTCCGCTACCAGCCGGACCCCAAGTTCGTCTGGCGCGGTGCGGCCAGCACCGGGTTCCGCGCCCCCAGCCTCGCCCAGAGCTGGTACAGCCACACGACCACCGCCATCCAGAACGGCGTGCTCATCGAGGTTGGCAACTTCCCCGTGACCAACCGGGCGTCGCGCATCTTCGGCGCCACGCCGCTGCAGGAGGAGAAGTCGGTGAACCTGAGCACCGGCTTCGCCTACTCGCCGACGAACAACCTGAACTTCAACGTCGACTACTACCACATCACCATCAAGGACCGCATCCTGCTCGGCACCACGTACGACGGCACCAGCGATCCCGTCGTCGCCGACATCCTGCTCGACTCCGGCCTCACGCAGATCGCCGGCGTGCAGTTCCCGACCAACGCGCTGGACACCAAGACCGACGGCATCGATGTGATCGGGAACTACCGTATGGTGGCCGGGAGCGGGACGCTCGACGTCTCCCTCGCGTTCAACTTCACGAAGAACGCCATCACCCGCGTCGATCCGCTCCCGGCCATCCTGCGCGGGACGAACACGATCTACACCGACGCCCTCGACCCCGTCTCCATCAACACCATCGAGCGCAACCGCCCCAACCAACGCTCGTCGTTCACCGCGAACTACGCGATCAGTCGCCTGCATGCGCTGGGCCGCGTGTCCAACTTCGGCAACTACCGCGACGGAAGCGTGGACGGGATCGAGACGTTCGGGGCCAAGACGCTGTTTGACGGCGAGATCGGCTACCGCTTCAGCGCGATCAACGTGTCGGTCGGCGCGCGCAACATGTTCAATGTGTATCCCGACCAGGTGACGGTCGCCGACAACACGAACAACGGCACGTTCATCTACCCGGGCGCATCGCCGTTCGGATACAACGGGCGCTTTGTCTACGTGCGCTCCGAGATCCTGCTGAGCCGCTGACGCCCGGCCGCCTCGAAGGCGCGGGGTCCGGGCGTTCGTCCGGGCCCCGCGTCGCATGCCCTCCCCAGCACCTCTCCCACCCGGGCTCCCGTCGCCGTGACCCCTGCCCCGCCGGCCCGACAACCGCCCGCACCGGACGAGGGAGGGCTTCGCCACTTCGGCCTCACCGCATCCACCGCGGTGCTCGTCGCCAACATGATCGGCACCGGGGTCTTCACCGCCCTCGGGTTCCAGGCCCTCGCGCTCCATACCGGGATCGCGCTGCTGATGCTGTGGGGAGTTGGTGGGCTGGTGGCACTGTGCGGCGCGCTCGCCTACGCGGAACTCGGCACCATGTTCCCGCACTGCGGCGGCGAGTATGTGTACCTCGGGCGCGCCTGGCACCCGCTGGCCGGCTTCCTGGGCGGGTGGGTGTCGATGACCGTCGGTTTCGCCGCCCCCATTGCGCTCGCCGGCATCGCCTTCGGTCGCTATGTGTCGGCCATCGTCACCCTCCCGCCGCTCGTCGCCTCGCTGGTGGTGGTCGCGGTCGTCGCGACCGTGCACCTGGCGGGGCTGCACACGGCCAAGCGCTTCCAGGTGCTGATCACGTCCACGCAACTGGTGCTCATCGCCGCGTTCATCGTTGCCGGGCTGCGCTTCACGCCCGCGGTCCCGGTGCGCCTCGCACTCGATGGCGCCGCCTGGCGCGAGATCGTCTCGCCGTCGTTCGCCATCTCGCTGGTGTACGTGTCCTACGCCTTCACCGGCTGGAACGCGGCGGGGTACATCGCCGGGGAGATCCACGCGCCGCAGCGCACCATTCCGCGGGCCCTGGTGGCGGGGACAGTGCTCGTGACGGTGCTCTACGTCCTGCTCAACTGGAGCTTCCTGCGCACCGTCCCACTCGCCGACCTGGCCGGCCGGGTGGAAGTCGGCGCCCTGTCGGCACAGGCCATGTTCGGTCGCACGGGAGGCGTGGTGATGAGTGCGACGATCGCCACCG
This sequence comes from Gemmatimonadota bacterium, assembly GCA_016704465.1. Taxonomy (GTDB): domain Bacteria; phylum Gemmatimonadota; class Gemmatimonadetes; order Gemmatimonadales; family Gemmatimonadaceae; genus SCN-70-22. The sequence continues at coordinate 172,512 of JADJAD010000006.1, forward strand.
TGCTCATCGCGACCATCAGTGCCATGGTGCTGGGAGGGTCCCGCGTGACCCAGGCGGTGATGGCCGACCTGCCGCCGGGACGCGCACTGGGACGTGCGTTGGGGCGTCGCGCGACGGACGGCGTCCCGCGCAACGCCATCCTCGCACAACTGGCGCTCATCATCGCGCTCCTGCTGACCAACTCGTTCGAACAGGTGATGCTGTACGCCGGCTTCACCCTGAACCTGATGTCGCTGCTGACCGTGCTGGGGATGCTGCGCCTGCGTTTGCGTGCCCCCGATGCCCCCCGTCCATACCGGGCGTGGGGCTATCCGGTGACTCCGCTCGTCTATGTCGCGCTCAGCGTCTGGACGCTCGGCACGCTCCTGCGCCAGCGGCCGCTGGAATCGATCAGCGGCCTCGGGACGCTGGCGCTCGGCATCGCGGTGTGGTGGTGGGCGCAGCGCGGCGCACGCGTGGTGCGGGCCAAACGCTAAAGGCGGTCTGCCACGAGCGCACGAACGTCGGCCGAGCTGAGTACCGGGATCACGTCGAACTCCACCAGGTCACGCCACTGGTCGATCCAGGCATCGAGCAGGGCGCGGTCGTCACACGACATGACCTGATAGCAGTGGGCAAGGTCCTGCGTGACCCAGCTGCCCAGGTACTCCAGTCCGTCTGGCGCCAGCCGCCCCTGGTCGCGGAAGCGGCGATAGACCGGTATCGGGTCGCCGCCGCGAAAGTGTTCGACGATCATGAACAGCACGGGACCTCTGCTCTGCTGGACGTGCGCCGCGGGATTCGGTTCCCGATTCTCGCCCGCCCCGGCTTGGCCCATTCGATCAGACGGTGCTCGGCCCCATCTGGCCCGGCGTTCCCGAGGCGTACAGGCGCGCGTGCGCGATCATCTCACGGGCCCGCGTGCAGATGTCGTCCATGGACGGGGTGTCGGGAATCATGCGGCGGGCCGCGTCGCGCACCTCGTCCATGCTGGGAAGGTGCGGAAGCATCGCCTCGAGCTCGGCCATGCTCGGAATCTGCGGGAGCCTCGCTTCCAACTCGGCCCGGCTGGGCAGGTGCGGGAGCCGGGCCTCAAGCTCGGCGCGCGTGGGGAGCTGGGGCAGGTGGGGGAGCTGGGGCAGGTGCGGCAGATGAGGGAGGCTCCGGACATAGGCCTCGATCGCGTCGCGATCCACCCGCGCCGCCAGCTGACGGGCGATGCGCTCGATGGTGGCGCGCCCGAGGGCCCGCTTGTTCTCGACCACGTCTACCGGGGGCTTACCGAGGTCGTATACGACGCCGACGGCGGCCAGTGCCTTGAGGATGTAGTACGTGATGTCGATCTCCCACCAGCGGAAGCCCTGTCGTGCCGAGCGCTGGTAGGCGTGGTGGTTGTTGTGCCACCCCTCGCCAAGCGTGATGATCGCCAGCCACCAGTTGTTCCGGGAGTCGTCGCCGGTGGCGTAGCGCTGGTTCCCGTGCACGTGGGCTAGCGAGTTGATGAAGAAGGTGCCGTGATACAGCAGGACCGTGCTCCAGAAGAAGCCGACCACGAGCCCTTCCCAGCCGAAGGCGGCCCAGCAGGCGAGCGCGAGCACGACCGCGGGGAGCTGCTCGAAGCGCAGGAGGAACGTCAATTCCGGATACTTCGTCAGGTCGGGGACAGCCTCGAGATCCGTACTCTCGTACCGCTGGTCGAAGATCCACCCCATGTGCGAATAGAAGAATCCACGGTGCCGCGGCGAATGCACGTCCTGGTCCGTGTCGGAGTGCTTGTGATGGTGCCGATGCAGCGACGCCCACCACAGGACGCTCTTCTGCGTGGTGGTCTGGGCGAGGAAGGCGAGCACGAATTGGAACCAGCGGCTCGTCTTGTACGACCGGTGGGAGAAGTAGCGATGGTAACCGGCCGTGACGGCGAACATCCGCAGGAGGTACAGCCCGAGGCACACGCCGAGCATTCCCCACGAGACGCCCGTCCAGATGGCGCCCAGGCAGGCGAGGTGGACAAGGACGAACGGGACAGCATCGGGATAGATGATGTCGTCGTGGTAGTCAGCGCTGGGCACGGTGGGGCGGGAGACGGGGGACGGGAGACGGGAGACGGGGGTTGGCGGCGGTCTGGAAGTTATTCGGAGACGATTGGATTTGCGCCGACGTTCCGAAGTTCGTCAGGTATTCGGGCCGAGACGGTGGTTCCCGTATGGACAGCGGCCTCGGCGCGCGATAAATGATCAGCCTGCCACAAACGGTCGTGCATTGTCGTGCACGTCATGCGTCCGAGGAGTGCGAGACGGCGCGCTCGGCCACCTGCTTTGTCGGCACCGCATGCCCCAAAACCGGACGCTCCGGGGAGGAGTCGTTGAAGTCGCTGCCTGACCAACCATCCGACGGTCGCCGACCCGTAGGGCGCCGTCGCGCCATTGCGGGCCTCGCCGCGCTGGTCGTGGTCTCGATCGGCGGCGTGCCGATGGCTCGGCGATGGCTCGCTCGGCACCGCGTCGAGCGGCGCGGGCGCGAGGAGTCGAGCGCGCTGCCAAGCGCGCTGCCGAGCGCCGACGATGCCGACAGCCTGACGGAGATCCTTCCGCGAGTGGCCACGCTGACCGGCGCGCTGTTCGGCCATCGCCTCGACCAACGCGACGCACGCGACCTGAGCGTTAACCTCGCCTTTCTCGCCCGACACGATGGATCGGCAAGAGCGCAGTTCCCGCAAGTCGCTGACTATGTTGATCGCCTTGCGGTGTCGCTTGGTGCAGCCAGTTTCGCGACAGCATCAGATGATATTCGCGACAGAATAGTCGCAAAGCTGATGGCTCGCGGGGGGTCAGACCGGAGATCGCGTCTCCTGGCCCATGTCTCGGAAGACGAGCGAATTCGGCGTCGTATGCGCGAGCACCTGCTCCCGCGGCTCGCGAAAGTGTATCGAGCGTCGCCACCCCTCTGGCGGCGTCGAGGATACGCGCGCACTCCGGGTGAGGGGGGCGATCCGCGCGAGTACACCAAGGCCGGGACTCCGCCGGCATGCTGACCGGACATGATGCGGACTTGTGCGTCATCGGCGCAGGCCCGGCCGGGGCGTTGCTCGCCGAGGCCTGCGCGTCAGCCGGTATGCGGACGCTTCTCGTGGAATCGGGACCCCGGCTCGACCGGGCCGAGCGTTTTGACCGTCAGCGCCGGTTCCAACTGCTGCAAGAGTCTCCGTGGCCCGAGGATCCGACGCGCGACGCATTCACCAATTCGTCGGCGTTTCCCTACTACCTGAACGTCAACCGGCTGCGCGCCGTCGGCGGAACCACGTTGCAGTGGATCGGCATGGCGCCTCGTCTCCGCGAGTCGGACTTCGAGTCGGCCACACGCTTCGGACTCGGGGTCGACTGGCCCATCTCGTACAGCGACCTGGAACCGTACTATGTGCGGGCCGAACGCGAACTCGGCGTATCGGGCGAGCGCGGGCCCGACGATCCGTGGCGCAGCGCCGGATACCCGATGCCGGCGTTTCCCGACAGCCACAGCGACGCGCTCTGGCGCGACGCGGCCTCGGCCCTCGGGGTCCGTCTCTCTCGCATGCCGGTCGCCAAGAACAATGCGCGCACCTACGACGGACGCCCGGCCTGCTCGACCTATGCAACGTGTCCGGTATGCCCGGGCGGAGCGCAGTACTCGGCCGACTGGCACGCGTTCAAGGCAGAACGCTGTGGCCACTGCACCATTCTCCCCGACACGACCGTACGCCGGCTGGACATGGACGCCGAGGGGCGCATTACGCTCGCACACGCCTCCGCTCGGGACGGGTCGCCTCACGAGATCCGCAGCCGGATTTTCGTGCTGGCCGCGAGCGCCGTCGAGACACCGCGCCTGCTCCTCCTGTCTCGCATCGGGAACCCGAGGCACGTGGGGCGCCACCTCATGGAACACTGGAAGATCGGGTCGAGTGGATTCTGCGAGTCGCGCGACTTTCCGCGGCGCATCGGGTTCCCCACGCTCACCTCGTACCACCTGTATGAGACCGCCGACCGGGCGAACCGTGGGGCCGTGCGCCTGCTCTACCCGAACCCGGACGATCCGCTCGAGACCTTTGGGGAGAATCGATGGGGACGTGACATGGCGTCCTTCGACTGCACGACGTTCGGGCATCTCCGGCGCATCGAGGCGAGCGTCGAGCACCTGCCAAATGCGGCCAGTCGGGTGTCGCTCGATTCGGCCACTCGCGATTGCTTCGGCGACCCGGCTCCCAACCTCAACTTCGTCCTCGCCGATCCGGATCGTCTCGCACTCGAGGCGGCGCGCACGGGGATGCACACCATGATGGCGGCCGCCGGGCTGCAGGACATCAAGGTGGGGAAGGGACACTACGGCGGAGCACACATCATGGGCACCTGCCGCATGTCACGCCGCGAGGAAGACGGCGTGGCAGATGTCAACGCGCGCGTGCATGGCACCCAGAACCTCTTTGTCGCGGGGAGCGCCCTCTTCCCGAGCGGCGGCGCCGTGAATCCCACGCTGACCATTGCCGCCCTGTCGTTGCGCCTCGCGGACCACCTGCTGGAACGTCACCGATCCGTGCCTGGCGCCTAGTCGGTTCGACGTGTGGCTGGCTCGCGACCTCGTAGTGCCTGGGGGCGAGACATGGAGCGGACCCACCGATACCCGCCCACGCCTGCTCGCCTCACGACGGAGGCGGTCGCCAGAGGAGGCCGTTCTTCCGGAGCACCTTGGACAGGGACCTGCTCGCCGTCTCACGCGCTCCCGGCTCGTCGGCCAGGTCGTTCAGTTCCAGCGTGTCGTGCGACAGCGCGAACAATGAGAGCGTGTTCAGGTTGCTCTGAATCACATGCAGCGAATCGATCACCAGCGACTTCTGGTCCGCCCGCGCGGCGAACGATCGCGGATCGATGTTGATCCCCCGGCTCAGTTCGGAAATGACCGCGCTCGTCTTCGTCGTTCCCTCGGCCATCATCAGCCCGCGCAGCGACCGTCCGCCGAGCGAGTGAGCGCCCGACATTCCCGCCAGGTCGAGGATCGTCGCCGGGAGGTCGCGCAGCGAGACGGGGGTGGACACCCGCGTGCCGCCTACAAGGCCGGGCGCGTGGGCGATGAGCAGCGGAACGCGGATCTGGTTCCGGTACAAGCCGTTCCCGTGACCGAAGAGACGGTGCTCACCGAACGACTCTCCATGATCCGACGTCACCACCACGATCGTGTTGGCCAGGACGCCGCGACGGTCGAGTGTCTGGAGCACACGATCCACCTCGCCGTCCATGTATCGAATGGCGCCGAGGTATCGATCGTACTCCAGTCCCTCGGCCCCGTACATGGTGCGAAAGGAGTCGGGGGGGAGATACGGCTCGTGTGCGTCGAACAGGTTCAGGAAGGCAAAGAAGGGACGCTCGCCGAGCGTCTCCTGCCACCGCAGGAACTGACCGGTAACGTCGTCCGCGCGGATCAGGTCGTGCACGACGTAGTTGCCGCGCGGCTTGAACGAGAGCGGCAGCGTGGCGCGCAGCGTTCCGAGCAGCCAGTGGCTCTGCTTCCACTCCATGAAGGCGCGTACAACCGACGTGGACTGCGTCAATGTGGTGGACAGGGCAAACTCGGCGAGCGAGTACTTGGTATCGTCGTACCGAACGAATCCCCGAGCCAGCCCCGTCTGGTACCAGGTGGCCACGGTATTGGCGACGAATCCGCCGGTAACGACCCCGTGCGCGCGCAGTGCCTCGGCCAGCGTCTGCCGTTCGGTGCCAAGCGGCTCGACCCAGTCGGCCCCCGTGGTGCTGGCGTACTCGCCGGTAAAGATCGAAGCGTGTGACGGCAGCGTCCACGACGATGTGCTGTACGCGTTGTCGAACAGGACACCGCGACGCGCCCACTCCGTCAGTCGCGGGGTGTTGTCGACCGGTCCGCCCAGAAAGCCGACGCTTTCGCCGCGTACCGTATCGAGGATGATGAGGAGCACGTTGGGTGTCTCGGCCGCCGCGGAGCCGATCGCGGCGAGGGCGCTGGCGCCAGCACGCTGGCGGACCATGTGACTCGCAATGACGAGGACCGCCGTCCCGCCCGCCAGGCCGGCGGCCAGCCATCGAGACGCGCGGCGCAGCCTCTGGTCGCGGGCATTCACCACGCGGTGGAACTGGACCGCACACCCCACCGCCACGATCGCCAGCGCCCACGGAGCGAGTCGCTGGAACACCAGCAGGACCGAGAAGACCGTCAGTCCGACCAGGAACGCTGCCAACCGTGGCAGGGTCAGACGACGCGGCCACGCCAGATGGAGCAGGACGGGGATGAACGCGAGCGCCGCGAAGACCAGCAGGTAGCCGACGGACGAGAGCAGTAGCTGGTCGCGCAGCCACCACTTCCACGAGAACATGTGCAGCAGTCGGCGCAGCACGGCGACCGTGAGCAGGTGGCCGGCGCAGGCAGCGAGCGCGGACGCGACCACCAGCGTGGCGGCATCGCATAGTCGATGCGCGGCGGGTCGATCTTCGGTGGGTTGGTGTTCGGGGGTGCGGTGCTCGGGAAGTCGGTGCTGGTCGAGGGTCACAATGCTCGTGGTGATAGTTGCGCACGAGGGGCGCTACAGTTCGCCACGTTTGGCGAAATCCGCCAGCTTCTCCCCTGCCCGGAAGGCGAGCGCCATGATCGTCATCGTCGGCTGCCCTCGTCCCGACGTCACGAGGCTGCTTCCGTCACAGATAAACAGGTTTTGCACGTCATGCGCCCGATGGAAACGATCGACGACGCTCGTCTTCGGGTCGTTCCCCATGCGGCACGTGCCCAACAAGTGCACGGCCATCGTCTGCACTTCCACCGGGATGGGAAATATCTCGCGCGCCCCCGCGGCCGCGTGCACTTCCTTGGAACACTCTAGCAGGAAGCGCGCCATCTTGAGGTCGTCTTCGTGGTCGCGGTAGGTGAATCGAAGCGCCGGGAGTCCGCGCTCGTCCTTGAGGTCTGGATCGAGCGACACGCTGTTGGCCTCGACCGGGAGCGAGGTGGTGTGCCCCATGACGGTCATCTGCCGGGTGAAGCCGTGTTCGAGGAAGCGCTTGTGCTCGGCGCCCCAGTTCCGCCGCCCGGGCGGTGCACCGTTCAGGGCGAAGAAGATCGGCAACGTGATGTCGGCGCGCGCGTCCAGTCCTCCGCCGCCGTAGAAGCCGCGCTTCGGGTCCGTGTCGTACCAGTCGAGGGCGATGCGCGTGACCTGCGCGCCCTTGTATTCGTTGAGCGGGTGCTCGTAGATCGCCGGCACGATTGAGCCGGCGTTGAACATGAGGTGCTTGCCGACGAGCCCCGACGAATTGGCCAGTCCCTGGGGAAAGCTGTTGCTCTTCGACATGAGCAGCAGGCGCGCCGTCTCGGCCCCGTTGCAGGACAGCACCACGGCCCGTGCCCGTTGGACTTGCTCGCGGCCATCGGCGTCGAAGTAGACCACGCCGGTCGCGCGACCGCTCGCGTTCAGCTCCACCTTGCGCACGTAGGAGTTGGCGCGCACCTCACACCGCCCTGTTTGCTCCGCCAGCGGGATCATGGCGGCAAGGGTGGAGCTCTTGGCGCCGAATTCGCAGCCGTAGCCCTGGCAGAAGCCGCAATTCTGGCACGCCATTCGCCCGTTGTGCGGCGCCGACAGGATCGCCATCGGCGCCGGAAACGGGTGCCACCCGAGCTTGGTCGTGGCACGCTCGAAGAGCACCCCCGACGACTTCACCGGTAGCGGCGGAACGGGATACGGACGCGAGCGACGCGGCTCACCCCATCCCCCGGCCTGTCCCGAGACGCCGATCTCCCAGTCAACCTTTGTGTAGTACGGCTCCAGCTCATCGTAGGTAATGGGCCAGTCGGCCAGCGACGCGCCCGGGATGGCCCCCCAGGCGGCTACGCTCGTCGAAATCGACGGGTCGAAAGCGCCAGAAGTTGGCGGTGAAGTGCACACTGCTCCCCCCGACGATGTGCGCCCCCCACACGGCGCCCTCTTTTGGCTTGGCCACCTCGTCGGGAGTCTGGCGCCAGGTGGCCGGTGTCTTGGCGCCGATGTGGTTCTGGAAGAAGTACTTGAACTCGTCGTGCTCGAACTGTTCCGCTGACAAACGTGGCCCGCGCTCGAGGACCACGACCGAGTAGCCGGCGGTGGACAGCTCCTTGGCGAGGATGCCTCCCGCCGCGCCCGATCCGACGACCACGAAGTCGACGGTCGACGAGACGGGGAACGACGCGGCGCGGGGCGTGGGTGACTGCTGCGGCATGGGTCAGCGCTCCGTCGCCGCTTCGGCGTCGTAATATCCGAACGGTGGCTGGTACGCCGGCTGGTGATCGAAGCCGAGGATCTTCCAGCCGACCATGTCGCGATTGCCGCCGTGGCTGGGCATGGCGAACATCCCCACCATCGTGAGGTAGCGCACCCCCTCGAAGAACTCGTCCTTCTCGATCTCGATGAGGATTGCATCCTGGTCTGCTGGCGCGAGCGCGGCGAAGCCGGCCGCGCCGCCCTTGCGGCTGGCGGCACGCGCTTTGAGGGCGGCGAGTCCGGTGCGCACGTCGGGGAGCGCGCTGTTCTCGAAGCTGCCGAGTGCGCGATCGATGAAGAAGATCACCCCGGCCTCGCGTGCCCCGGGCGTCTCGGTCGTCGGGATGATGCGCTCGGCCATCGCCCCGAGCGCGGCGCCCTCGTCGGGCGTCAACGTGGCGAAGGGAGGCGCTGGGCGCTGCTTCACGGCCCGCGCGGCGTATGCGAGCGCCTTCTCGACTGACGCCCGGTCAGCGATGGCCCAGACGGCTCCTAGGCCGGCGGCGGCGGCGAGGAAGGCGCGACGAGAGGACGGGGGACGGGGGACGGGGGACGGGAGGTGCTCAGCCACCGGCGATGGCCCCGACGACCATGAAGGGCTCACGGCCGGCCGCGACGGCTTGGGGAGCGGAGTCTCCGGGGGGTCGTGGGAGAGGTCTGATTCGCAGGCGAAGTAGCGAAGGAACGGGCGGCGTTGCTTGGTGGCATGGTCGCGGATGGTTCCGCGCAGCACCGGGTAGCGCTCCTCCACGGCGTCGATGACGGCGCGTTGCGTGACGGTCCCTTCCACCGCGACCGCGACCTCGCTTCCCACCTGCGCGAGGTTGCGCAGGTGGTAGGGGAGCACGACGCGGATCATCGCAGCGGTCATGGCAACGTCTGCACTTCGACCGACAGGACCGCGGGGAGGTCGCGCACGATCGCCTGCCAGTGGTCGCCGGAATCCGGGGAGACGTACACCTGCCCGCCCGTCGTGCCGAAATAGATCCCGCACGAGCTGAGCTGGTCCACGGCCATCGCGTCGCGCAGCACGTTCACGTAGCAGTCTTCCTGCGGGAGTCCGTCGGTGAGCGCCTCCCACTCCGTCCCGCCCGTCCGGCTGCGATACACGCGCAGCTTGCCGTCGGGGGGATAGTGCTCCGAGTCGCTCTTGATCGGGACGACGTAGACCGTCTCGGGATCGTGCGCGTGGACCTCGACCGGAAAGCCGAAGTCGCTGGGGAGGTTGCCGCTGATCAGGCGCCACGAATCGCCGGCGTCGTCGCTGCGCATCACGTTCCAGTGCAGCTGCATGTACACGGTCTCGGGGCGCTTCGGGTTGTGGGCCAGGTGGTGCACGCAGAAGCCGACCTCGGCGTTCGGGTCGGGGAGGTATTTCGACTGGAGCCCCTTGTTGGCCGCCTTCCACGTCTCGCCGCCGTCGTCCGAACGGAAAGCGCCAGCGGCTGAAATGGCGATGGTGATGCGTTTCGGATCCTTGGGATCGAGCAGGATGGTGTGCAGCCCCAACCCGCCCGCCCCGGGCTGCCAGCGGTTACCGGTGGCGTGGGTGCGAAGCCCGGGCAGCTCGTGCCACGACGCACCGGCATCGGTGGAGCGGAAGAGCGCCGCGTCCTCGACCCCCGCGTAGACCGTGTCGGCGTCGGTGAGCGACGGCTCCAGGTGCCACACGCGCTTGAACTCCCACGGGTGCGGCGTGCCGTCGTACCACTGGTGCGTCCCGGTCTCGCCGGCGTACGGGAACTCGTTGCCGACCGCCTCCCACGTCTTGCCCCCGTCGTCTGACCGCTGCACGATCTGCCCGAACCAGCCGCTGGTCTGCGATGCGTAGATCCGGTTCGGGTTCACCGGCGACCCCTTCATGTGGTAGATCTCCCACCCGCCAAAGAAGGGGCCGGCGACGTCCCACTTTGCGCGCGCCGAGTCCGACTCGAGCACGAACGCCCCCTTCCGGGTGCCGACCAGGACACGTACTCCGCTCATCGCTTCCTCCGTTGCATTGATGCGAATGTCAGCGCGGTGCGCCACGGTGGCGCCTGCGTCGTCCTTGTTGGACCCGACGGACTGCGCGAAGTCATCGGTCGGCGGCGGTGTGCGCGCGCACGAGCGACTTCGGGGCGGTCAGCGTCCAGGCGTCCTCCAGCAGCGTCTGCAGGGTTTCGACGGACACTGTGGCGAGCGTCACGCCGAGCCACCGCCCTCCCCACACATCGCGATAGGTACCCGGGTTCTCGCGGACGAGGGCGTCGAGATTCGCCGGGGTGACCTTCATCGCCACCGTCGCCGGATCGTTCGGCAGCGAGGCGAAGATCTTGTTCCGGACGCGCAGGTCGGCGTGCCCCATGTGTGCGCCCTCGTGCGCCTCGGGGAGCGAGAGTGCGATGCGACGGACGTCGTCCTGCGTCAATCGACGGCGGGGCATGCGGGGATCCGAGGGCCGAGAGGTACCAGCGGGACACCGACACGACGGTGGGGGAGCAATGATCGACCGCTCCGACTTCGTCGTCAATCCCCCTACACGCTCAAGCGATCGGGGCCGATCGGCACGTGATCGATGCCGGTGGTGACTTCCCCCCACGTGTGTCGGACCGCGAGATTCGCTGCAATCGATCTCGCTGTGCTCGCTGCGTCGCCGGCCACTGTGCGCAACGCAGGCCGCGTGCGCGCGACGTTCCTCGGCCACCTGCTCCAGCGTCCCCATGCCCTGTCTCCACTCGATCGCAGTCCTCCCGAGCGCCCGACGCGCCCGAATCGCGTCCATGCTGCGTGCCGCGGTGCTGCTCGCCTTCGCGGCCGCTCCGCTCGTCGCGCAGACGCGTCCCCCCATCACCGCCGAGGTAAGGCCGTTCGTTGCCGTCGATGCTCCGGTGGTGGCGCTCACCCACGTGCGGCTCATCGACGGCACCGGGGCCCCGCCACGCGAGGACCAGACGGTGGTGATCAACGGCACGCAAATCACCGCTGTCGGTCCAAGCGCCACCACCACACCCCCAGCCGGCGCCCGGGTCATCGACCTCACCGGACATTCGGTCACGCCCGGACTCGTGGGGCTGCACGAACACACGTACTTCGGTGGCGTGCGCCGCATCACGCAGATGAGCACGTCGGCGCCGCTTTTGTATCTGGCCTTTGGGGTCACGACGGCCATGACGGCGGGGAGCATGCTCCCCTACCAGGAGCTGGCCATGAAGCGAGCGGTCGATCTGGGCCGCACGCCCGGTCCCGACTTCCGCATTACCGGGCCGTATCTCGACGGCGCCAGTGCCCGCAGCACCAACGCCCGGGCGCTCGCCTCGCCCGAGGAGGTCAAGCGGGTCATCACCTACTGGGCCGACGAAGGGGCGACGTGGGTCAAGGTGCAGGGGACGATTTCGCGGGCGACGCTGCGCGACGTGGTTCGCGAGGCGCACGCGCGGGGCGTGAAGGTCACCGGCCACCTGTGCTCGATCACCTTCGCCGAGGCCGCCGAGCTGGGGCTCGATGCGCTGCAGCACGGCTTCATCACCGCCAGCGACTACGTGCCGGGCAAGCAGCCCGACGCCTGCCCTGCGGGCAACATGCGGGTCCAGACCGATGTGGATGTCGCGAGCGCCGAGGTGCAGGCCTCGATCCGCGCGCTGGCCGGCACGAAGACAGCGGTCGTGTCGACCCTGGCCGTGTACGAGACCTTTTCGCCCGAGCGGTTCCAGATCGACACCGCCTCGCTCGAGATGCTCGACCCCGAGGTGCGGCGCGAGGTGGAGGCGAACTACGCCAACATCGCCAAGGGGGGACTCATCGTCACCAACGGGCTGCTGCAGAAGATGATGCGCTGGGAGCGCGATTTTGTTGCGGCTGGCGGGCTGCTTGGGGCCGGTTCCGATCCGTGGGGGACGGGGTTCCTGCCCGGGTACGGCAACGTACGCAACTACGAGATGCTGCTCGAGGCGGGCTTCTCGCCCGCGGCGGCGATCCAGGTCCTCACGCTGAACGGCGCGCGCATCCTGGGGCTCGACGCGCGCATCGGGGCGGTGACGGTCGGGCGACAGGCCGACCTCGTGGTGGTGCGTGGCGATCCGGTGCAGCGTCCGCGCGACCTGTACAACGTGGTGACGGTCTTTCGGGCGGGGGTCGGCTACGACGCGGCGAAGTTGAAGGATGCGGCGCGGGGGTTGGTGGGGGTGCGGTAGCTGGGGGCACGTGCCGGTGCGCAACCAGGCCGGCGCCTTGCGCCGCGCCTCACGTCCGCGTGCCCCCGCCGCGTGCAGCCTCCCGGGACGCGCGTCAGCGCGACATGGGAGGCGTCGACGCTGCGCGCGGCGCAATGGCGCCATCACTCATGCAGTAGCCGTTCGAGCGTTTCGGCACCGTGATCGAGCGACGCACTGCACCAAGGTCGCTCGCTCGTAGCGAGACAAACTCGATGTGACAGCTGCCCACGCCGACGCCGAAGTCCCGCGTGAGCGCTCGGAATTCTGAACCGTCCTCGGCGACGCCGACGAAGTCGACCTCGCGGTTGGCGAACTGCGTCGGGAGTTGCGTCACCGACGCAGTGCTCCAGTCGAGCAGGAACACCCGTGAGAGCGCGGCATTCCAGAGGGTAAGCACGGCACGCGGTCTCGAGGGATCGTAGCCGGCACGTCCCCCGAACGCCGTTGCGCCAAGACTCGCGGTGAGGTGCTGAGAAATCGGCGCGCCAAGGGAGTCGGCCAGCGCCACTGACAAGGCCGAGGTGCCCGCCCAACTGAACGTCAGGAGCGTATCAGCATCGTGCGAAGACGTCTCTCCCGATCGCGCAAAGCCGGAATCCGGGAAGCGCGGCGTGCGATTCTCCAAGGTCCAACCCGTAGGTGAAAAGGTCAGTGTATTGAGCCCTGTGCCGGCGTACCAGTGATTGGTGATGGCGCGACCGCCGTGTTCGACGGCGAGCATCGGCCAGGAGAGCGGGAAGAGCCCGAGCAGTTCATCGCTGCTGTTGTTGGCGGGATCGCGCTGGGCGAAAACGGAGTCGCCGCGGATGAAGACGCGATTGCCGCAGAGCGGGGCGCCGGGGCGCTGGGCGGCGAGTTTGAGGGATTCGTAGGCGTCGACGATCGGATACCCGCCTGCCTGCCTCCCTCCCCTCACCGCTCCATCTATGATGAGCTGTCGTAGCGCATCGGCAGAGAGCCTAGGGTCGAACGACAGCAGCAGTGTGGCGATTCCAGTTACGATAGGAGTCGCGAAGGACGCTCCGTTATCGTACTGTGGCGTATTCCCGCCGCGTTTCAGAAGTGCGACATCCTCACCTGGAGCGGCAACGTCAATAAGTGCGCTTCCACTGCGCGCCGTCAGCAGCGTACCATCCCGTTTCACAGCTGCAACCACCAGCACCCGACTCCCTAAACTGTCCTTAAGAGTCGGGAAGATCGACTCGAAACCGTCGCCCGCCGGGACATTGCCGGACGAGATGATCAAGAGCGGGTCTGCCAGGTTGGGCGCGCTGAGCGCGGTTTCAATCGCGATACTCATTTGTGCATTCAGAGTCGCCGCCGCCTGCAGGCCCCTTGTATCTCTCCTCCAAAGGGTGTCGTTGTTCGCTCCAATGGAGAGATTGATAAGGCGTGCGCCTCCCAGTAGGGCTGCCTGAACGTCCTGCAAGAACGGGAGTCCGTCCTTGTTCCTTCTTCGCCCAAGCGAGTCGAGTACGGGCTGAAGCAGAGAGTCGCGGTACGTCACATCTCGGAGCTCGAGCGCCGCGCGCCATGCCACTCCCGTCATCCCCGTGTTGTTGCCGCCACGAGCACCAATGATGGACGCTACCGAGGTGCCGTGATCCTCAGGGTCCGCCGCAATATTGACAATTGGAGCGGCGACGACGTTTGCCAGGTCGGATATGGAGGAAGTGAAGAACCCCTGATCCAGAACTGCAACTCTCGTAAGTGAATCGCCGATCGAACAGCCCCACGCCAGTGGCGCGCGCACACCCTCGAGCGCCCAACGCGTTCTCGGCTGGGACGACGTCCACGCGAACGCACTTGACACATTCCAGTCGGATCGTGCGAACCCCTGGCCATCATTGGGACGGAGGAAAGAGGGCCGAACCGGCAGCGTGTAGTAGCGCGACGCCAGCCGAACCTCCGCGCGCTGACTCAGCGTGGCGATAGCCGCGTCAATCGTGGCGGCCGACGTGTCGGCGGGAAGGCGAACGACGTAGAAGCCATCTCCGTTCGCGAGGCGAACTCCGCCTACCACTAACCCATTCACTGACGCGATCGCAACCTGCCGCAGCGATTGGGCCGTCGCGGTAAGGAAGTAGACGGAAATGTGATTCCGAACGTATTGAGCGCCGCCGTCCGCGTCTTGTGTCAGATTCTGGTACGAGCTGAATCCTTGAGGAAGTGTATCCGGCGCCACGGCCGGCACGCTTCCCACCTGTGTCCCAACCGTCGGCAGCTTGATGCGGACCGTCTGACTCCACGACGTCCCCGTGAACTCCAGCCACCGCCGCCGAGTCGTTCCGTTCGGCGCCAGCACCTGCACCGACCCGCTCGCCGCCAGCAGCGTATCGAACCGCCACTGTCCGCTCCGCCCGCTGGCGTTCGCCGTGTCGTAGTTCACCGCCAGAATGTTCGGCGTCCCGGCGATCACCTGCCCCTGCCCGTTCAGGAACTGAGAGCTGTCGGCGTTGAAGCGGATGCGCGCCGGCGCCACCATCGCCACCGTCCCGAGGTTCTTCATCACGATCGGGACGCGCAGCGTGCCGGTCGTCGCATCGAACGTCGGCGCCGAGTCGGCCTGCAGCTGCAACTGGTCGGTCTTGCAGCCATTCGTGTTGTACAGCGCCTCCACCTGCGGCACGCCGTTCACCACCTTGAGCGCGAAGCGCGTACATCCGTCGCTCACCTGCTGATTCACCAGTGCCTCGCGTGGCGGCAGCAGCGGACGAGTCGGCGCCCCGTCGGCGAGCTGGCACCCCAGGCACCACAGCGTCGTCATTCCCCCAAGTCCCAGCAGCATGCCTCGCCTCCCGTGCGTCCGATTCCGGAACCCTCCGCTCACCCCGCGCATTCCCCACCTCTCCCGTTCGACGATTCACCCCTGCGGGCGGTGCAGGCAACCCCGCTCGCGCACCGGATAGCGCGCCTTCCCGAACGGTAGGTGACGGGGGGGCGCAAGAGCGTTGCGTCACAACCCGGCCGCAACGAGCACGCGTCGCGGACGAGTCGCACGCTCATCGTAGCGCAGCACCTGACCTTGGAGATACTTCACCCTTCACTCCGATGCCGCGCCATCGCCCCCGCCACCGCGCTCCTCGATCGCTTCCGCCGCCGCGGGTCGCGGGATCGATACCAGATGGGGTGATCGGGGGGCGACGCAGGTACCATCTCAGGCCGATCTCCGGGCATCCCGACCCCGAGATGTGTCGCGTCACGTCCCCCGGCGCGTACATTCCAGAATTCGCCGCCAGCGACCGCTGCCTTGCCTACACGCTCTCCGTCTCCCATGCGCCTCCACCGACTCGCTCCGCTCCTTCCGTCCCTCGCTTTGTCGTGGTCGCTCGGGGCCCAGACCACCCCCCCCAAGCCGTACCAGTTCACGATCGAGGACTACGCCCGAGCCGAGCGCTTCCTCGGTCAGACGACCGGCCCGCTCGTCGCCGGCGCTGCGGGACGCCCAACGTGGCTCCCGGACGGACGCTTCTGGTATCGCGCCAGCACCGCGGGTGGAAGCGCCTTCTACCTGGTGAACCCGGCCCGGCGCACGCGGGCGGTGGCCTTCGATCACGCCAAGCTTGCCTCGGCGCTCAGCGCAGCGAGCGGGTCGACGATCGACGGCGACCGACTCCCCTTCCAGTCATTCGCCCTGTCGTCTGACGGCCGCGGTCTCACCACGGCCTTCGGCGGCAAGGGATGGAGCTGCGACCTGTCGGCGTATTCCTGCACCGCGGCGGCGGCGGCGCCCGCCGCACCGGCCAACTCCAGCGTCTCGCCCGACGGCAAGCGGGCAGTCTTCATTCGCGAATACAACCTCTGGTCCCGCGACCTCGCGACCGGCGCGGAGACGCAGCTCACCACGGACGGGATCAAGGAGTTCGGCTACGCGACCAACAACGCCGGGTGGGTGCATAACGACAACCCGGTCGGCTCGTGGTCCGACGATTCGCGCCACTACGCCACCTTCCAGCACGATGGACGCGGGGTGCGCGACATGTACCTCGTGAGCACGAACGTCGGCAGTCCCACGCTCGATGCGTGGAAGTATCCGCTCCCGGGCGACAGCGTCATCTTCCGCGTGTCGCGGGTACTCGTGAGCTGGCCCGACGCGGGCGCCCCGCGACTCGTGCGCCTGCAGATGCCCCCCGATGCGCACCGCTCGACCGTCAGCGACCACATCGCCTGCGGCCTCGACCTGTGCGACATGCATTGGGTCTCTGGTGCCAGCCAGCTCGCCTTCATCTCCAGCTCCCGCGACCACAAACAGGCCTGGCTGCGCATTGCCGATGTAACCACGGGTGCCGTGCGGACCGTGCTCGAGGAAAAGAGCGCCACGCAACTCGGCGACGCCTCGCTCCCCGACAACCTGTGGCGCGTGTTGCCGGCGACCAACGAGTTGATCTGGTGGTCGCAGCGCGACAACTGGATCCACCTGTATCTCTACGACCTCAACACCGGCACGCTCAAGAACCGCATCACCACGGGCGACGGCAACGTGACGGAGCTGGTGCGCATCGACGAGAAGGCGCGACAGATCTGGTTCACCGCGAATGGGCGCGAGACGGGGCGGGACCCGTACTTCCAGCACCTGTACCGCATCGGCATGGACGGGCAGGGGCTGACCCTGCTCACCCCGGAGGTCGCGCACCACACCGTCTCGCTCTCGCCCGACGCGCGCTACATCGTCGACACGTACTCCACCCCCGATACGCCGCCGGTCTCCGTGCTGCGCGACGGCAGCGGCAAGGTGCTGCAGACGCTCGAGCGCGCCGACGTCACGCGCCTGCTGGCCTCGGGCTGGCGCGCCCCCACGCCCATCCGCATGAAGGCCCGCGATGGTGCGACCGACATCTATGGGTTGATGTACCTGCCGACGACGCTGGACACGGCCAAGAAGTACCCGATCATCAACCACATCTACCCGGGCCCGCAGTCGGGGAGCGTGGGGCCGCGCAGCTTCGTCCCGTCACGCGGCGACAATCAGGCGCTGGCCGAGCTGGGCTTCGTGGTCGTCGAGATCGACGGCATGGGGACCCCGGGGCGCTCCAAGTCGTTCCACGATTACTACTATGGACGCATGGGCGACAACACGATCCCCGACCAGGTGGCCGGGATGAAGGAGTTGGCCACGCGCTATCGATTCATCGACATCGAGAACGTCGGGATCTGGGGACACTCGGGTGGCGGCTTCGCGACCGCGGCGGCGATGTTCCGTGCCCCGGACTTCTTCGACGTCGGGATCGCCGAGTCGGGGAAGCACGACAAGCGCAATTACGAGGACGACTGGGGCGAGCGATACCAGGGGCTGCTGGAGAAAAACGGGCCGAGCGACAACTACGCGGCCGAAGCGAACCAGACGCACGCCAAGGAGCTGAAGGGAAAGCTCTTCCTGATCCACGGGATGATGGACGACAACGTCCCCCCCTACAACACGCAGCTGGTGGCCGACGCCCTCATGAAGGCGGGGAAGGATTTCGACATGCTGATGCTGCCACACGCGCGGCACGGGTTCGGCGCCGACTCGCCGTACATCATGCGGCGGCGCTGGGACTACTTCGTGCAGAACCTGCAGGGCAACCTGCCGCCGAAGGAGTACCAGATCGGCAAGCCGCGCGTGGTCCCCTGATCGAGGAGCCCCTGCGCCGCAGCGGGGCAGAACATGCGAGGATGATGCGAAGCGGGCGCCTGCCAGGGCGCCCGCTTCAATCGTTTAGGCTCCCGTACGCTGCGTGGCGGTGTGACGGCCCGCTACGCGTGACGGCCCGTTATGCCTGCCGCACCCAGACCGTGGACGAGACGACCGCCTCGGGATAGCGCGGCCGGTTCATCAACAGCGCGGCGAATTCCTGCTGCAGCGCCCCCGCCCCTTCCCCGCGACGTGTCTCGGGGACGTGCAGCTCCAGCGCCATCGCGTCGACCCGTTCGATCGCCGACGCGCGACGCACGATGTCCCACTCGGCCCCCTCGCAGTCGAGCTTGAGGAAGGCACAGCGCTCGATCGCGTGCAGCGCGAAGATGTCGTCGAGCGTGACGCAGGGGACCGTCTCGCGACACCAGCCCGCGTCCACCATCCGCTGCCGCCCGCCGGCGTCGAGGTTGGCCGTGGCCGCGGCGGTCTCGGTCGGCGACCAGACCAGCTCGAGCGTCCCGGCGACTCCAGCCACCGCCTCGCGCACCGCGACCACGTTGTGCACGTCGTTGGCGGCGAGGTTGGCGACGAGCATTGCGTAGTTGCTCGACGACGGCTCGTAGGCGATGACCCGCACCTGCGGGTGCCGCTTGGCGATGAGGATCGAGACTGCGCCGATGTGGGCGCCGATGTCGAGCACGACGTCGCCGGCGGAAAAGCGGCGCTGCTGCAATCCGTACATCCCCCGGCCGAACTCCTCCAGCACGAGCGCCGGCATGGTCGACCCCGGGATGTCGCGCAGCGTGATGGTGTGCTCGCCGACGCGAAAGGTCGCCAAGCTGAGCGCCGGGTCGCGGCCGACCGCGAGGCGATACTGCTCGGCGGCCTCGGTGTAGGCCCCCTTGAGCCCGTAGTATCGGGCAATCTGCCAGAGCGCCGCCGGATGGTCCGGCGCCTGCGCCAGCAGGACCGTCAGCGTCTTGATCGCCAGGTCGTCGTCGCCGACATCGATCGCCAGCGATGCGAGCTCGAGTAGACGATCGATGTCCATCGGGTGCCTAACGGTTGAGGGCGAAGGGGCAGCCGGCCGTCCGGCGGCTCACCGGGTACCGACGACCGGGGCGCCCCTCAGTCACGCGCCGGGGCGGCGGGGAGCGTCCCCTTGTTGGCAATGGCCCGCTTGATCGCTTCGACCGTGGTCGCGGCCCGATACTCCACGATCTCGCGCGCCCACGCCGTCGACTTCGCGCGGTCGGCCAGCGAGGTCCCGTTGATGCCGGCCTTGCCCAGCTTCACCCGCTCGTCCAGGCGAATGGACTTCGGGTCGGTGATCATCATGTTGAGCGAGATGACCGGGTCGTCGTGCAGGTTCTCCGGGGCATTCTCGTGCACACCGCGCGACTCCATGTGCTTCTTCACCCCGGCGTAGTCGTAGTACTCCTGCACGTGCGCCACGATCGGCGCCCCCTTCCAGATCGCCGTGAGCGAATCGGCGACCGCACGCTGCCCCCCCTGGTTGCCGCCGCTGTCGCCGATCAGGATGATGCGCTGAAAGCCGTGCATCTTGAGGCTGTGTACGATGTCGGCGAGCAGGGCGCGGAAGGTCCCCTCGCGCGTGCTGATCGTCCCGGGGCTTCCCATGTGCCCGGTCGCCGGGTCGATCCCTCCCTCGGGGACGAACTTGACGATCGGGGCGCAGAGGGCGTTGCCCAGTTTGCGGGCGATCGCGTCGCAGTTGGCCTGCAACACGTAGTTGTGCTTCCCCGTCACGAGCCACGGTCCGTTCGGTTCCATCCCTCCGGTCGGGATGATGACCGTCGTCTTCCCCGCCTTGAGGGCGTCGCGCACGTCCATCCACGTCATCTCCTCGAGCCAGACCGTATTGGGCGCAGGGAGCGGATTGGGGGCGTCGGCGCAGTTGTACGCGTTCTGGGCACAATCGCCGCCGCCCATGTTGCGGCCGCCGGCCTGGGCCTGAATCGTCGATGTGGCGCCGGCAAGGGCGATCGCGAGCAGGGCGGCCTTCTTCATGGTCGACTTCACGAACATCGTCATGGACGGTCGGGACAGGGTGCGGCACTTCGGTGAGCGCCCAACGTTGTGCCCGGAACGGGAAACCGGCAAGCGACCGACACCGTTGCATCGAGAGGCAGGACACCCCACGACGTCAGGCACCTCGGGGGGCCGCGGGGGTACCGGCCCGCGTCGTGTTCCATACCGGCCGCGCCCTGCGCTCGCACAGATCGCCGAACAACCTTCTCCCGTCTCGAATGCCCAGTTCCCGCCCTCGTCACGCGATCATGAGTCGCGCGACGGTCGTCTGCCGCGCCGCGCTGATTGCGGTGGCGACCGGGTGTCTAACGCTGCCCGGTGCAACGCTCGTCGCCCAGGCGGCGCCGGCGCCCACGACGCCACGGGTGCGGCTGAGCGGCTACATTCGCCACGCCGAGACGCGTGAGGTGGTGCGTCATGCCCTCATCTCTGCCGACGACGGGGCGACGCGGACGCAGAGCAACAGCGACGGCTTTTACTTCCTGTCGCTGGCGGTCGGGGAGCATCGCCTCCTCATTCGGGCCCTCGGCTTCGCCCCGCTCGATACGCTGCTCACGGTCCAGGCATCCCGCACCGAGGACTGGATCCTCGTGCCGCGCCCGGTGGAACTCGCGACGTTCGAGGTCAGCGCCGAGCGTCAGCGCTCGGACGTCGATCCCGCCTCGGCCGAGATGAGCATCGCCCGACTCGACCTCGCCACGATCCGGCAGGCGCCGGCCGCGCTGGGCGAGGTGGATCCGCTGCGCAGCATCACCCTGCTTCCCGGCGTCTCGCGCTCCAGCGACTTTTCCACCGCCTTCAGCGTGCGTGGCGGGACCAACGACCAGAACCTGATCCTGCTGGACGAGGCGACGATCTACAATCCGGCCCACGTGCTCGGCTTCCTGTCGGTCTTCAACGCCGACGCCGTCGCCGACATGACGCTCTACAAGGGAGCCATCCCGGCGCGTTTCGGCGGGCGACTGTCGTCGGTGCTCGACGTGCGGCAGCGGGAGGGGAACGCCCGGGATTTCGGCGGGAGCGCGTCCATCGGCCTCCTGGCCAGCCGATTTCTCGTCGAGGGCCCGTTAGGCGGCGGCCGTGGTTCGTTCCTGGTTGCGGGGCGGCGGTCGTACGCCGACCTGTTCCTCAAGCTCGCCCGCGACAGCTCGGTGCGCGAGAACCGGGCGTACTTCTACGACCTCAACGCCAAGGCGAATGTGGCGCTGGGGACGTCGGGGACGCTGATGGCGTCGGCCTACCTCGGGCGCGACCTGTTCAGCCCATCACCCGACTTCGAGGCCGGATGGGGGAACGTGTCGGGCACGCTGCGGTGGAACCACATCGTCGGCGAGCGGCTCTTCTCGAAGGTGTCCTACACCACCGGGACGTACGACTACAACCTCGGCTTCGCAGTGCTGGACGCGACCGTGGACTGGACCTCGCGCATCCGCAGCCAGGAGCTGCGCATCGACGAGTCGCTGCACTTCTCCGAGCGCAACGTGCTGGAGTTCGGCGCCGAGGTCGCGAACCAGACGCTGCGCCCGGGCGATTTGCAGCCGACGGACACCAGCAGGCTCAAGCCCGTGCGGGTGAGCCCGCGCTACGGACGGTCGAGCGCGCTGCACGCCAGCCATGTCTTCGACATCGGCGAGCGGCTGACCCTGCGGTACGGCGCCCGTTACTCGACCTTTGCCCGCCGCGGACCGGCCGTGATCTACCAATATGCCGGCGACCAGGCGGTCACCTGGAACCCGGCGCTCCGACGCTACGAACCTGGGGTGCTGGTCGACAGCACCCGCGCCGGCGGGGGAACGCTGGCCGACTTCGGCGGTCTCGAGCCCCGTGCGTCGCTGCGAGTCGGCCTGACGCCGACCAGCAGCGTCAAGGCGAGCTATGCGCGTACACGGCAGTACCTCCTGCTCGCCTCGCGCACCAACGCGCCCACACCGCTCGACGTGTGGGAGCCGGTCGGTCCGTGGATCAAGCCGCAGCGCGCGGACCAATATGCGGTGGGCTATGCCTCGACGCTCCGCGGCGGCGGCTACGAGTTCTCGGCCGAGGCGTACTTCAAGCGGTCGTACAACGTGCTCGACTTCGTGGACGGTTCGGACGTGATCCTCAATCCGCGCATCGAGACTGCGCTGCTGCAGGGGGTGGGGCGCGCGTACGGCCTCGAACTCTTCCTGCGCAAGCAGGTCGGCGACGTGACCGGCTGGGTGAGCTACACCCTCGGCCGCGCCGAGCAGCGATTCGCTCCCGAGGTCGGTGCCGGGATCAACGATGGCGCGTGGTTCCCCTCGCCGACCGACAAGACTCACGACCTCTCGATCATCGCCGTGCGGCCACTTGGCCGGCGCTGGACGCTCGGCGGCACGTTCTCCGCCGCCAGCGGGCTCCCGGTGACGTATCCGCT
The DNA here is from genome assembly GCA_016704465.1 of Gemmatimonadota bacterium. Taxonomy (GTDB): domain Bacteria; phylum Gemmatimonadota; class Gemmatimonadetes; order Gemmatimonadales; family Gemmatimonadaceae; genus SCN-70-22. Next base: position 195,026 of record JADJAD010000006.1, read on the forward strand.
TTCGCGCTACGTCCTGGATGACTACGTGGTGCCGGAGTTCGGCCCGCGCAATTCGTCGCGACTACCGCTGTATCATCGGCTCGACCTGAGCCTCACGAGGACCAGCCAGCGACACGAGGTGCAGTTCGGGGTGTTCAACGCCTACAACCGGTTCAACGCGCAGTCGATGAGCTTCCGCCAGTCCACGAGCGACCTGCTGCGCACCGAGGCGGTGCAGCTGTCGGTCTTCGGCATCGTGCCGAGCATCAGCTACTCGTTCCGATTCTAGGAGTGTCGCCGATGCCACGGTTCATGTTGCTCGCGCTCTGCGCCGCCTTGCTCGGGTGCGAGCGCGTCGTTGACCTCGACATTGCCGAAGGACCTCGACGCCTGGTCGTCGAGGCGCGCCTCGAGCGGGTGCTCGGCGCGGTGAGCGGCACGCAGGTCATTCGGCTCAGCACCACGTCGCCGTACTTCGACGCCGCGGCATCGCCCGCGGCGCACGGTGCCGTCGTCACCGTGACCGACGATGCGGGCGGGGTGACGACGTTCACCGAGTCCGGCGTGGCCGGAGTGTACACGACCAGCCAGCTCGTGGTCGTCGCTGGTCGTGGATACTCCCTGCGCATCGACTATGACGGCGGACGCTACGAGGCCAGCGAGGTAGCGCAGTCGGTCGCGCCAATCGATTCGCTGTATCTGGACACGCCGCAACCCGGGCGCTTTTCCGGGAGCGATGGGGTGCGAGCCACGATCGACTTCGCCGATCCGGCTGGTGCGCGGAATTTCTACCTGTGGGACCAGTACGTGAACGGCATTCGGCAACTTGGCCCCGATACGAGCTTCAAGTACCGCGTTTCGGCGAGCGACGACGCCTTCGACGGCATACTCGTCGAGGGGTTCCAGCCGTACGAAGGAGTCGACATCCCGCCTGGCGGCGCGGTGCTGCTGCGCCAGATCGGGCTGTCGGAGGCGATGTTCCGCTACTACTTCGCGCTCTCCGACCAGGTCAGTGCCGACGGGTCCCCGTTCTCCGTCCCTCCGGCGGGGGTGCGGGGCAACGTGGCCAATCGCACCGATCCATCGCGCTTTCCGCTCGGCTATTTCTTCGTGGCCGAGGTGTCGGAGGCCCGGCTGCGGCGCGAGAACTGATCGCTCGCGGCGATCGGCGCGAGCGACCGGCGCGTGGCGCGTGGCGCGTGGCGCGTAGCGCGTGCATGCTGGCGCGCCGTGCGCGCTGCCGGCACATTCGGGTGGTTCTCCCTCTCCTCGCTCCCCCGATCCGAATCATGGCGCCCTCCGTTGATCGCACGCCACACGCACGCGGATCGCGAGGCGAGGGGTGGGTGGTGGCGCAGCTGTTCGTGATGGCGTTCGTCGCGATCGCGCCGTGGATCCTGCCACGGTCAGCGGTGCTGCCCGATAGTGGTGCCTGGCGCATCGCTGGCGCCATGCTCTTGTTGGCCGGGGCAATGGGTGGCGCACGCGCCGTCGTCCGACTGGGGCCCAACCTCACGCCCTATCCTCGGCCACGACGCCGGGGCGTGCTCATCACCACCGGCCCGTACGCCGTGGTTCGTCACCCGATCTATGCGTCCGTCGTGGCGATGGCTGCGGGCTGGGCGCTCGCGTGGGGTAGCATGCCAACGCTCGGGGGGGCGGCGGCTCTCGTGCTGCTGTTCGATCTCAAGTCGCGTCGCGAGGAGCGGTGGCTGGTGGAACGCTTTCCGGAGTATGCGGACTACCAGCGTCGGGTTCGGAAGCTGGTCCCGTTTGTGTATTGATCGCCTCGCTGCTTCGACGGGCGACGTACAGCGTGTAGAATCCCCCCGACGTGGTGTGGGCGCGCACGCGCTGGCTTTCCACGTGCAGACCGGCGCGATGCAGCGACTTGACGAACCGGGCATCCTTGTCGGCCGACCAGTACGCCAGCATCCCGCCCGGTCGCATGGCCGCGACCGCCTGGCGAATGCCCGCGTCGATGTACAATTGCGCGTTGCCGCTGGTCGTCAGCGACTCGGCGCCATTGTCCACGTCGACCATGATCGCGTCGTAGGCGCCCGGGTTGTCGCGCAGCACGGTACCGACGTCGTCGCACACGACCTCGACACGCGGGTCGTCGAGCGCGGCCCCGGCGAGCGCAAAGCGTGGATCGCGATTCCAGTCGATCACGGCCTGGACGATCTCCACCACCACGATGTGCGCGTCGGGCGGCAGCAGCCGCATGGTCTCCAGCAAGGTGAACCCCAGTCCGAGTCCGCCGATCAGGACGCGAATCCCCGTCCGTCCCTGCAGCGGTGCGCAGACCAGCTGCGCCAACCGGATCTCCGAGTTGGTGCGCCTGGAGGACATCAGCTCGACCCCGTCCACGCGCAGGACATACGAGCCGTCGTGTCGATGGAGCGTCAGCAGCGTTCCGTCGGGGGCATGCGCCTCGGCCAGCAGCTCGAACGGCTTCATGGTTGCGGCCGTTTCGTCATGGGACCTCGGCCGCGGTGCCGGGTTCGAAGGAGGCTTCGATCGCCGAGGACGGCAGGGCGGCCCCAAGCTGTCCGAATCGTCCGAGCTCGGCGATCTCCCGCGCGGCGGCGATGAAGCCGGTCCACGCCGTCCGGGCCAGTGCCCCGCCGACGCTGATCCGTCGCACGCCAGCTTTCGCCAGTTGGTCCACGGTAAAGTGGTCGCCGGTTGCCAGGACATTGACCGGACGTGGCGCGACCGCGTCCACGATCGCCGTCACGTCGGCCAACGTGCGTACGCCGGGGGCGTACAGGCAGTCGGCGCCGGCCTCGGCGTATGCCACGAGGCGCTTGATCGTCTCGGCCAGGTCTGGCCGTCCCACGATAAACCCCTCGGACCGCGCCGTCAGCAGCACCGTGGTCTCGCTGGTGTCGATGGCCCGTCGGGCGGCGCGAATCCGCTCCACGGCGAGTTCCAGCTCGAAGAGTGGCGACTCCGCATTCGCGCTCGAGTCCTCGATGGAGAGCCCCGCGATACCGGTCGTGGTGGCCGCGGCGACATGCGTTTCCACGAACGCCGGGTCCGTCGCATATCCTCCCTCGAAGTCGGCGTTGACCGGCACATCGACCCCGCGCGCGATCGTGTCGAGGTGGATCAGGGCCTCCTCGACCGTCACGCGGTTGTCCCGACGCCCCAGCGACCACGCAAAGCCGGCGCTCGTCGTCGCGAGGGCCGGGAAACCGAGTCCGGCGAGATACCGCGCGCTCCCCAGGTCCCACGGATTCGGGATCACGAAGCATCCGCTCTCGTGCAACTGTCGGAAGCGCTGGATGCGCGGCGCTGGATGTCGCATCGGGGCAGGTGGTGGAAGGTCCACGTCCGGCTGGCGCGAATCGCCGATCTAAGGTACGACGATTCCGCGCTGCGGCCCACCTCGAGAATGGGCTGGGCGCGAGGACCGCCTGCCGGCCGCCCCGCGCCTTGCGATCGGAAGCGGAGCGCCTGAACGTAGGGGGCCTCGTCGCTCGCGCCCTCGTTCGCCTCGTCGTTCGAATCCTTCACCGCCGCCACAATGCCCATCAAGTCCCGCTTGCTCCTGTTGGCCCTCGTCGTCGCCATGTCGTGGCCGAGCCAGGACGCACACGCGCAGTTGCCGGTGCATTATGTGCGCTACGCGAGTGGTGCCACCACATCCTATGGCATCCTCGAGGGCGAGACGATCCGGGAATTGCAGGGCGACCTGTTCGAGGGACCGCGTCCCACGGGAAAGCGCCTGCGGCTGGCCGACGTGCGGCTGCTGCCACCCGTAGCGCCTGGCAAGGTCATCGCGGTCGGCCTCAACTACAAGAGCCACCTCGGTGAACGGCCGTCGGCTGCCTATCCCGGGCTGTTTGCCAAGCTCCCCACCTCGATCATCGCCCATGGGGAGGACATCGTGTTGCCGCCAGACGCAAACAACGCGCACTACGAGGGCGAGATGGTCATCGTCATCGGGCGGCGCGCCTCGCGCGTCTCGGAGGGCGACGCGGCGTCGTACATCTTCGGCATCACCGCCGGCAACGACGTGAGCGAACGCGATTGGCAGAAGAACGACCTGCAATGGTTCCGGGCCAAGGCGGCGGACACCTTCGGCCCCCTGGGCCCGGTCATCGTCACGGGGCTCCCGTACGACGACCTCCTGCTGCAGACGCGTCTCAATGGTGAGGTCGTGCAATCGCAGCGCACCAAGGACCTCATCTTCAACGTCTCCGAGATCGTCAGCTACGTAAGCCGCTACGTCACGCTGATGCCGGGCGACGTGATCTACTCGGGGACCCCGGGGACCACCAAGCCGATCAAGCCGGGCGACGTCGTCGAGGTCGAGGTGGAAGGGGTCGGCGTGCTGCGCAACCGGGTGGTTCGGCAGAAGTAGCGCACCGCGACGGTCGCCCTCTGCTGCGGCGGGCGACCGTTGCTCCGAATCAGCCCCCCGCCGCCCGGGTCGCGACTGCGGGAGATGGAGACGCCGTGCGCTCGCCGCGCTCCAGCTTCATGTAGCGACGCCCGAGCCCGACGGTGAGGATGACCCACAGCGCCGAGAACGGCACCATCGTGAAGGCCAGACCCGAGGCCCCGAGGCCGAAGACCGCCATCGCCGTGTACGACCACGCCCCGACCTGGTCGCCGAATCGATAGACGAACGTGTCGGTGAAGTTCTTCGCCTTGTACTTGTCGGTGCGGGGGACGACGGTGAACAGCGCCTCGCGAGCTGGCCGCTGAATGGCGAAGTTGCCGGCGCGACGCGCGACCTGGAAGACGACGAGCACCGCCAGGACCGGGGCAGCCCCTAACACGCTGAAGCCGATCAAGGTCAGGACCGGGAGAAAGGCAAGCGCCACCCCGACCCCAAGCCACTTCATCACGCGCCCGGTCAGGAAGAGCTGCCCGACCAGCGTCAGCCCGTTTACGGCGATGTCCATCATCCCGAAGACGCGCGTGCGCTCGGCCGGATTGTCCTTGAAGACGCGTGCCACGATGTCGGCCTGCTGGAAGTACAGGAAGGTCGACGAGATCGTGTAGAACAGGATGAGCAACGCGATGCCGAACAGGTACGGCGACGAGAAGACGTGACGGATTCCGTCCATCACCCCGCCCCCGATGACCTCCTTCGAGGCATCGCGCGTCGAGGTGGCCGCGGCGGCCTCACCCTCGTCGAGTGCCGCCGCACGCATGGCTCCCTCGTGGCGGTCCAGCACCTGCGACGCCCGCACCGCGAGCTCGATGATCAGTGCCGAGACGAGCATGAGGTTCATCGGCCCCATCACGTCGATCAGCAGCGTGGTGATCGTCGCCCCGAGCATGGCCCCGAGCGTCCCGCCGACCGCGACCACACCGAAGAGCCGCTTCCCCTGCCCCGGCCGAAAGACGTCCGTGATGAGCGACCAGAACACGGACACGACAAACAGGTTGAAGACGCTCGTCCAGATGAAGAAGACCCGCCCCGCCCAGACCGCCTCGGCAGGGTCGGCCGCGCGAAAGACGAAGTAGAACGCCACGAGGTTCAGGACGAAGAACCGATACGCCCACGAGACAAAGCGGCGGCGCGTGAGGCGTGAGACGAGCGCGGTGTACAGCGGGTGCACGAGCAGCATGCCGGCCAGCGTCCCGGTGAAGAGCCACGCCAGGTTCTCCGCACCGCTCGCCGCGCCGATCTCGTCGCGAATGGGACGGATGACGTAGTAGGCGCAGAGCACCAGGAAGTAGTACGCCGTCGACCAGAGCAGGACCGCGCCCTCTCCCTCGCGCGCGCCCACCGCAGAACGCAGTCGGACCGCCAGGCCACCCGAGCTTGTCATGTTTGTCCCGAGGTTGGTGAAGGAACTGTGGGGTTCAGCGTCCGCGCGCTGGCGCGGGAGGGAGCTGGTCGACGAAGTCGGCGATGCGCTTCCGCATGGCCGCGTCGGGGAGCCGCCCAACTCCACCGCCAATGTTGTCCAGCATGTGCTTCGCCTGGCTCGTCGCCGGGGTTGCCGCGGTGATGGCGGGATGCGACACGACAAACTTCAGGAAGACCTGCGCCCATGTGGTGGCATCGATCTCCGCGCCCCACTCGGGAACCGGACGGTCGCCCACTCGACGGAACAGCGAGGTGCGCCCGAACGGCGCGTAGGCGAGCACGGCGATCTTCCGCTCAATCGCCAGGGGAAGGATCGTCTGTTCGACTTCGCGGTTGTCGGCAGCGTAGTCGATCCCGATGAAGTCGAGCGGCTCGTTGCGCATCCACTGGACCAATTCGCCGTACTGCCCCTCGGACGTGGTCGTCACCCCGACGTAGCGCACGCGTCCCTGCTTCTTGTAGTCGTGCAGGATCGGCAACTGCGTGGCGACATCGCCGAGATTGTGCACCTGGATCAGGTCGATCTTCGGTCGCTTGAGGAGTTCGAATGAGCGCTCCACCTGCGCCTTCGCCGCCGCGGCGTCGGCTTTTCCGCCCGACCCACGACCCGCGACGTTGAGTTTTGTCGCCCAGAAGAAACGGTCCGCCGCGTTCAGTTCGTTGACGATCTGCCCAGCCACCTGCTCCGACGCGCCATAGCTCGGCGCCGTGTCGAACAGCGTCGCGCCACGCTCCCGCATGGCCTGGAAGACCTCCTTTAGCGCCGTGAGTTCCTCACTGCGGGCGACGCTGGCGAAGGTCGCCGAGCTCCCCAGCCCGATCACCGGAAGCATCTCGCCCGTCGCCGGAATGGCCTTGCGAATGAGTGCCCCCTGCTGCAGCGCGAGCAGCAGGCGCGGGCTCAGGGCAACGGCCGCGCCGGTTCCGGCAGCGGTGCGGATCCAATCGCGTCGATTCAGCATGGGACAGCTCCTGTAGACGAGTCGGGACAGGCAGGACTTCTAGCCAGGACTTCTAGCCAGGACTTCGAGCGTTGACTCGGATCGGTATAGTACGCGCCCGACTCGCCGCTCGCTGAGCACGCTCAGGATCCCCCGGCAGGCCTCGGGCGTTAAACGTCCGTCATCGGCCGGCTCGCATTGTCCTTCACCTCCCCCGTCCGCACATTGCGAGGGCACGACCGGCCCGCCCACCCAGCCCATCGTCGCCATGCCTGCCTACACGCTCCGCATCAACGGCGCATCACGCCAGGTCGACGTCGACGGCGAGACCCGCCTGCTCTGGGTCCTGCGCGACATCCTGAACCTCACCGGCACCAAGTTCGGGTGCGGCATAGCCCAGTGCGGGGCCTGCACGGTACACCTGGACGGCGCCGCGGTCAGGGCCTGCACCACCCGCGTCGCACAGGTGGGGACGCGCGAGGTGACGACGATCGAGGGGCTGGCGCCGGGCGGTGATCACCCGCTGCAGACAGCGTGGATCGCCGAGGACGTCCCGCAGTGTGGCTACTGCCAATCGGGGCAGCTCATGGCCGCAGCGGCGTTGCTGGCGAAGACACCGAAGCCGAGCGATGGCGAAATCGACACTGCCATGGCCGGCAACATCTGTCGATGCGGGACCTACGACCGCATCCGTCGCGCGATTCACCGTGCCGCCGGGGAGGGTTGAGCCATGGCCACGACTCGCCCGATGGAGCGGCGTGACTTCCTCAAGCTGGGAGCGGTTGCCGGGGGCGGACTCTTCCTGCTGATCTACGCGCCCGACAGCGCCGCCGGAGGCGAGGCGGCGCTCTCGCCTAACGCCTTCCTGCGCATCGACCCCTCGGGTGCCGTGACGATCACCGTCGCCCGCTCCGACATGGGGCAGGGGGTGCGCACCGCGCTCCCGATGATCGTCGCCGAGGAGCTGGACGCCGACTGGGACCGCGTGCACATCACCCAGGCCGACGCCCACCCCGACCGCTACGGGCGGATGATGACGGTGGGGAGCACGAGCGTGCGAAACGGGGCGTGGCTGCCACTACGAAATGCCGGCGCCGCCGCCCGGGAGATGCTCGTCGCGGCCGCCGCGGCGCAGTGGGGGGTGAGCGCGAGCACCCTGCGCACCGAGCGCGGGCGCGTACGCCACGACGCCTCGGGACGCTCGGCCGGCTACGGCGAGTTGGCCGACGCCGCCGCGGCGCTCCCGATCCCGGCCGCCCCCACGCTCAAGGATCCGGCGCGCTTCACGCTCATCGGGACGAGCCCGTTGCAGCTCGATGCGCGCGACAAGGTCACGGGACGTGCGGCCTACGGGATCGACGCGCGTCCACCGGGACTCCTGTTCGCCACCGTTGTCCACCCACCCGTTTTCGGGAGCCGCGTCAAGTCGTTCGACGCGACGAAGGCCCGCGCCGTGACCGGTGTGCGGAGTGTCGTGCAGATCTCCACCGGAGTGGCGGTCGTCGCCGAGCACACCTGGGCCGCCTTCCAGGGGGCGCGCGCGCTGGCGATCACGTACGAGAATGACGGCTTCGCCATGAGCAGCGCCGACATCTTCCGGAGCCTTGCCGCCCTGGCTGAGTCGCCCGGGGTGGAGGCGAAGCGTGTCGGCGACGTGCAGGCGGCGATGGCCGGGGCGAGCGCGCGCGTGGAGGCGACGTACGAGGCACCATACCTCGCCCACGCCACGATGGAACCCATGAACTGCACCGCCGACGTGCGCCCCGACCGCGTGGAGCTGTGGGCCCCGACGCAGAATCCCCAGGGGGCACAGCAGCTGGCGGCGCGACTGGCCGGCGTCCCGCTCGACCGCACGGTCGTGCACGTGCAGCTGATGGGATGCGGGTGGGGACGGCGCTCGAGCACCGACTTCGTGCAGGATGCGGTGGAGACGTCCAAGGCGGTCGGGGCACCAGTGCAGGTGGTGTGGACGCGCGAGGAGGACATGCAGCACGACTTCTACCGCCCCGCCGCGCACGTGCGGCTGACGGGCGGGCTGAGCGCCGACGGCACGCTGGTCGCGGCCACCGTGCGCGTGGCGGCGCAGGCGATCAGCGGCGGCCGCAATGGGGTCGACAGCAACGCCGTGGCATCGGTAGCCGACACCCCGTATGCCATCCCCAACTACCTGGTGGAGTACTGTCGCGCCACCAACGAGGTCCCGGTCGGTTACTGGCGCTCGGTCGGCCCGTCGCAGAACACCTTCATCTTCGAGAGCTTCATCGACGAACTGGCGGCGAAGGCCGGGGCGCGACCCGGTCGACTTCAGGCGCGAGCTGCTGGCCAACGAGCCGCGCATGCTCCAGGTGCTGAACCTCGTCGCCGAGCGATCGGGCTGGGGCTCGTCGCTCCCGGCCGGCCACGCGCGCGGCGTGGCCCTGGTCGAGGACAAGGGAGGGCGCGTGGCCGAGGTGGCCGAGGTGTCGCTCGAGCAAGGGCGCATCCGCGTGCACAAGGTGACCCTCGTGGCCGATTGCGGGCAGATCATCCACCCGCGCATCGTCGAGGGACAGATGTCCGGCTCGGTCGTCGCCGGCCTCACGGCGGCGCTGTACGGGGAGATCACGATCGAGAACGGGCGCGTGCAGCAGGGCAACTTCAACAACTACCGCATGCTGCGCATGGACGAGATGCCCGAGGTAGACGTCCACGTGATCCCGAGCCGTGCCGAGCCGGGGGGCGTGGGTGAGCCGGGGGTGCCGCCGATCGCGGCGGCGGTGGCCAACGCGCTGTTCACGCTGACCGGGGTGCGGGCGCGGCGGCTTCCGCTCAAGGCAGAGCAGTTCAGCGGGACGGTCGGGGTGCGGTAGGCAATGGCCACGCCCTACCGCACCGACAGTCCCTGCACCTGTCGCACGATGATCGTCTTGCGCGCCACGACGAGGCGATCGAGGTCGTCGGTCACGCCCGATGCGTCCATGGCATGGCCGTATGCCTGCCACGACGCCAACGACGCGATGCCGATGAGGCGCACGTAGTCCCATCCGTCGCTCACCAACAGGCGTCCCGTCTCCGACCAGCGCACGAGCCCCCGCGCGCGCTCGACGGCACGCACGCGTGCCCCCACCGTACGCTCGAAGGCGCGCCGGTTGCCGGGACTGAGCCGGACGTATTCCATCACCACCAGCCCGCCGGCTGAATCCACCCCGGCCGCATCGACGTCGCCCAGGTCGGGGAGCATCTCCACGAACTGGTCATGGTGCTGCTGCGAGAGGTCGGACAGCGCGCCGTACCACTGAAAGACCGACCGCCCCCCGGACGAGAGGCCGCGCAGCGCCACGTTGGAGTCATCCATCCCCGCCATGCCGTCGAAGCTGCTCACGACGACGAGATCGAGCGGCTCGGGGCTCTCGGCCTCGCGGAACCCGCGGAACCGCCGCATGGCCGCGTTGGCGCGGTACAACGGCACCAGTTCCCGCTGGTAGATGGCGAGGGCGCTGTCGCCGCGCCCAGGAAGGAACCGGAACGTCACGATCTGGCGCACGTCCGACAACGGGCTCGTCGACGGCTGCGCCATGAGGCTGATCGGGACAATCGCGGCGACCATCAGGACGCGCACCAGGGCGTGGGTCATCTCAGCGACGCTCGATCTCGCCCTGCATCAGCAGGCGAAGGTTTGGGTCGAGCGTCACGCGTGTCGGTTCCTGCGCCGCATCGAAGGAAAATCGCGCACTGCGCCCCGTCATCGTCCCCCGCTCAACGCGCGTGGCGGCCCCACCCTGTTCAATCCCGATCTCGACGGCAATGTCGAAGGGTTCACTGCTCTGCGCCTGGCGAAGATCGACCGTCACGCGCCTGGTCGCTGCATCCCACTGCCAGCTCCCCGCCAGCTGCGGAATCCCCCCGCGATACAGCCACTGCTGGAAGAATCCGCGCAGGTCGCGCCCCGACGCACGTTCCATCGCGAGGCGGAAGTCCGTCGTGGTGGCGTTGGCGTCGCGGTGCCGCTGGTAGTAGTCCCGAATCCCGGCCCAGAATCGGTCGTCCCCCACCTGTTCGCGCAGCATGTGCAGGATCCACGCGCCCTTCTGGTACGTCATCGACGACGTGACCCGCGTCATGTCGTCGAGGTTGTCATGGACGACCCGGTAGTCCGGCGTCTTGGCGTAGAAGTCGACGATCGTCCGGCGCGAGTCGCGCAGCCCGGCGGCAAACTCGTCACGCCCATAGGCGTGCTCGATGAACAGCAGCGTGAAGTACGTGGCGAAACCCTCGCTCAGCCAAACGTCGTCCCAATCCGCCTCGGTGACGGCGTTCCCGAACCACTGGTGGGCGATCTCGTGGATGATCACGTTGCGCCACCGCGTGGAGCGCGTCCCCGACACGCTCCCCGCCGAGTAGAAGATCGCCGATGCCGCCTCCATGCCGCCGCTGACCGAGTTGGACTGCACGTTGGCCAGCTTCTCGTACGAATACGGGCCGATCCACTCGCTGTAGTAGGCCAGCGCGTCCTCGCTGTGGACGGCGAAGTCGTGAAATCCGGCGTCGCGGTCCTGCGCGAAGACCCACGTCTCGAGCGGGACGCCCCGGTAGTCGCCCAGGTGCTGCACGGCGAAGCGGGCGACGCCAAGTACGTAGAGCCACGGGGAGATGGGGACGGACTCGCGCCAGACCGTGCGTCGGGTGTTCGCCGGGAGGTCGAGCTGCTCGACGCGCGCGCCGTTCGAGATCACCTGATAGTGCGCGGGAGCCACCACATCCATCTCCATCGTCGCCTTGTCGGCGATGTGGTCAATGAGCGGGAGCCAGTGGCGTGCCTTGTCGGGCCAGTTGTCGGAGAAGAATGAGCGGTCGCCGTGCGGCGTCGGCTTGATCTGCAGGCCGTCGGCGGGGATGCCGGCGTACTGCACCCTGAGTTCGACGATCTCGCCGGCCGTTCGCGCGCGATCGAGCGTGATCGTCAGGCGGTCGCCCATGTGGGTGAAGCGCAGCGCGACCGAGTCGAGCGCGATGGCGCTCACCGTCATGCCGCGACCCGCGCGCGCCGATGTCACGCTCGCCAGGTCGAGCGTGACGCTCGAGAGACCGGGTGGCAGCACGCGCAACCGAACGGTGGCGACGCCGGCGATCCGGTCGGTGGAGTCCGCAAGCTGCAACTGGAAGCGGTAGTCCTGCACGTCGAGCGGTTGCCGCGGGTACGTGTCGGCCCCGCCGGTTGGCAGGGCGATGGACACCAGGGCGAACAGCAGCGGTCCCTTCAGCAGCACGTCGCAACTCGTTGGCGGAGACGGGTTCAACTTCGGGCGACGAGCGCGAGGGAGCAAGGCGACACGGACGGCTTGCACGAGGCGCCGGTTTGGCGCTACCATCTCGGGCAGGCGACGACCCATCGCCGAACCCTCATCGACCTGCCCGCCCCGGGTCCCGACGCGAGGGCAAAGGGGAGCACATCCTCGGGTCGTCCGGCCGCCCGCACGGCGCGCCTGTCGTCGTGAGGACCTCCGCTCGCATCGCGGCTCCGGGGGGCGGGACCCGCCGTGGTGCTCACCGGAGACCTTCTGATGACGGACCAGGCTGACTTCAAGCAGCTCGTGCGAGAGCGCATGGCGCGCACCGGCGAGCGATACACCACCGCCCGCGCCCACATCATTCGCGCGCACCCGCAGGCAGCTCCCAATGCGACCGCCGATGCGACCGTCGGCACCGCGCTCGACCTCGGCGGCGTGCACGACCAGACGGCCGCGCTCCACGACCTGCTGGCCGCCGAGGGCATCGATGCCCCGCACACCTCCCTCCCGCCGACCGAGGCGCTCCTGCTCGGGCTGGGCGGCGGCATCGGCGCGGCGGTCTTCACCTTTCAATACCGCGGCGAACTCCCGCACCTCTACGTCGAGACGCGCTGCACGCCGCAGTTCGCTTACGACCTCGGGTTTGTCCAGCGCTCTGCAGCCGGCATGGGCATCACGCTGCGCATCGCGACGGGAACGACGTCCAAGGCGGCCGCCCGCGTGCTCGACTCCGCGCTCGACGCGGGACGCCCCGCGCTCTGCCTGGTCGACGCGTTCAAGCTCCCGCACCACGCGGGGACAGGGCAGGGAGGCTCACTTCCGTGGACCGTCGTCGTCCACGAACAGCGGGGCGACACGGTCGTCATCACCGATCGCGGCCGCGAACCGCTCGAGCTCGCGCGCGCGACGCTCGATGCGGCGCGCGTGTCGTACACCAAGGGAAAGGGGGCGGTGGCAACGGTCGAAGCCACGAGCCCGCGGCCCCTCGCAGAGGGGATAACAGCCGGCATTCGTTACTGCATCGACGAGTTGGCAGGCCGCGAGGTCCGGAAGGGTTTCGGTGGCAATTTCGGGCTGCGCGCACTCGATAAGTGGATCAGCGAGGTCACGCGCACCGGCAAGGACGGATGGCGTTCCCGCTTCGCGCCCGGCAAGCCGCTCGCCGCCGGACTTCGCCAGGCATTCGGATGGATCGAGACCAGCGGCACGGGCGGCGGCGCGTTCCGGCGCTTGTACGCCGATTTCCTGCGCGAGGCGTCGATCGCCACCAACGACGCGCGGTATCTGGACGTTGCCGCCCGCTACGACGCGCTCGCGGCGTCGTGGACCTCACTCGTGACCGCCCTCCTCCCCGACGGAACGCCGCTCGGCGACATCCGCCTGCGCCTGCGCCAACGAGCAGCCGCAATCCGGCGTGGCGCATCGGTTGAGGAACTGCGCGAGCACGACGAAACAATCGACGCATTGGTGGCCCGCTGCGAACCCTTCCCCGTCGACGCCGAGGCGACGTACGAGATGCTCGCCACGGGGCTACAGGCGATCGTCGATGCCGAGCGTGCCGCTGCGAGCCAGTTACAGCAACTCGTACAGTAGTCCCCAGCCACGGACTTCATGGCTGCCACCTCACCCTCTGCGTCCTCTGCGTCCTCTGCGGTAAAAGCGCTTTCACCGCAGAGGACGCAGAGGACGCAGAGAAGAGCGTGATGAGTGGGTCGAGTGCGTCGACTATTGACGACACCCGCGAAACCAACCCCTTAGCGCCCCACCCCCTCCGGCATCACATCGTTCGTCATCCACCACTGCCTGGGCAGCGGACGCTGGCGCGGCCAGATCTCCGTGAGCGTGTCCCCCTCATACAATCGCCCGTTCTTCATCACCATGCGGATGGTGTTGGTGTTCTTGATGTCGTCGAGCGGATTGCCGTCCAGCACCAGGAGGTCGGCGAGCTTGCCCCCCTCGATGGAGCCCAGGTCCCTGGATATCCCGATCGCCTCGGCGCCGAAGATCGTCGCCACCCGCAGGGCATCCATCGCCTTCATGCCGCCGCTGGCGATGGTCCACAGCTCCCAGTGCACCCCCAGTCCTTGCAGCTGACCGTGCCCGCCGAGGCCCACGCGGCCCCCGGCCTCGACCACCTTGCGGGCCTGGTCGGCGAACAGCTTGAAGGAGTACTCGCTGTCGCGGAACCATTGCGGGCGCCGCAGGCCGCGGCGCTCGAGTTCCGAGAAGGGGGTGAAGCGGGCCAGCTTGGCGTCGCCGAGGATGTCGTAGTGCTCGTACCACCAGTTCTCGGCCCAGGGCCCGCCGTACTGCACGAGCAGCGTCGGCGTCCACGTCGTGCCGCTCTTGGAGAAGAGCTGGACCGCGTCCTTGTACATCGGTGCGATCGGCAGCGTATGCTCGATGCCGGCGTAGCCGTCCATGGCCTCGGTCATGTTCTTCTTGAAGTCGAGCCCTCCTTCCAGCGTCGGCGTGATGCGCTGGTCGCGCGCCGCCATCACCAGCCATTGCCGCTGACGGCGGTCTCCCGCCATGTACTGCTTGATCGTCTCCGTGCGGTAGAACTCCGAGTAGCGCTTCATGACCTCGCTCGCGTCGGCGGCGCTGGTCACGTTGTCGTTGGCGAAGATGCCGGGGCCGGTGGCGAGGATGCGCGGCCCGATGATCTGCCCGACCTCGACGGCGTCGCCGTACGACACGACGTCGGCCGTGGAGGTCTGCGGATCGCGCGTCGTCGTGACCCCGTAGGCGAGGTTGACCGTGTACATGTACGGCTGCGGCGAGTGCACCCCCCATTGCGGCCACATGTGGGCGTGCACGTCGATGAGCCCCGGCATGATCGTCTTGCCGGCCACGTCGATGACCCGCGCCCCCGCCGGGACAGCGACGCTTCCCGTGGCGCCGACGGCGACGATGCGATTTCCGTCGATCACGACGTCGCCGCTGGCAATCACCTCGTCGCCCTTCATGGTGATGATCCGTGCGCCGCGCAGGACAACGCGTCCGGTGGGGCGGTCCTTCGGTGCGGTGAGGGCGATGTCCGTGCGCGCCGCCTCATACACCGGCGCGTTGGCGGCGGCGACCGCGCCCGCGCCAGCACCGCCGGCACCGCGGCACCGCCGGCAGGCGCACCGGCCGGACGCGGGGGCGCCTTGGCCGCAGAGTCGGCGGCGAGCGAGTCGGCGCGGGCGAGGTCGTAGGTAAAGAAGCTGCGCCCTAACGAGTAGAAGATCCCACGCGAATCGGGCTGCCATCCCAGGAAGTCACCGCCAATGCGCGACAGCCGGCGGAAGGGGAGCGCCCCGCCCGTCGGCTGCTGCACCGACACGGACGGCGTCGCCCCTCCCGTCATGGGGAGCGGGACGACGAAGAGCCGGTTATCGACCAGCGCCAGCACGCGCCGGCCATCGGGCGACACCTGCAGTTCGGCGGCCTGCCGCGGCTGCGCGTTCGGCCCGCCACCGGGCGCCTGGTAGCCGGTGACCTTGAGGTGTGCCTTGCGGTCGGTGCCGTCCCAGCGCAGCGAGACCAGACCGTCGCCGGCTTCGTAGATCCACACCCGTCCCGTGTCGGCCGAGAAGTGGGGGCGCCCAGCGTTCGTCAGCGCGGTGATGAAGGAGGCGCTGCCGCCGGCGGACGGAATCCAGACCAGGTCGGTGATGACCAGTTTGGGATTGATCTCATCGTTGAGAATGGCCCGCTGTGTGCGCGGTGCCCGGGCCGCCACGATGCGCGTCCCCGTGGGCGAGTACATGATCTCGTCGTAGTACGCGGACTGGGTGGTCAGCTTCTCCGGACGGCCGCCAGCAGCCGGTACCCGCCAGATGTCGCCCCCGTCCTCCGTCCACGACACGTAGGCGATGAAGCGCCCATCGGGCGACCAGACCGGGACATGCTCACCGTCGGTGGAGGTGGTGAGCCGCTTCGGCGTCCCGTTCGGGAGGTCCATGATCCACAATCGGTCGAGCGCCGAGAACGTCAGGCGCTTCCCGTCGGGCGACGGTCGCGCCCCGCGGATCTGGCGCACGGTGAGGACCGAGTCGTTCACCGGATAGTCGAAGCGCACCAGTTCGCCGATCATCTGGTCCACCGATGCGGTGAACGGAATCGGCTGCTGCTGCCCCGTGGCGGCGTCGAGCCGCCAGATCTTGCCGTGGTGCGACAGGATGAGGGCCTTCGAGTCGGCAGTCCACGAGTAGCCCGGGAGCAGGTCGCGCGAGCCGCGCGACTCGATGTCGTCGCGCTGGATGTCGTGGGCCAGCCACCGCTCGTCGCCCGAGGAGAGGTCGCGGAGCTTGAGCCCGGTCACCGCCATGCGCCGCGAGCCGTAGGCGAGCCACTTGCCATCCGGGCTGACCGCGGGACGGAAGCCGGTCCCCAGGTTGAGCGTGCGCCGCTCGAGGCGCCCGTCCTCCCGGTCGTACATCACCAGCTGGGTGGTCCCCATCATCTGGTTGTAGCCGGCGGGGCCCGTGCGGGCGGCGGCGTAGATGTAGCGGCCATCGGCGGTGACCGACGCCCCCATGAAGTTCGACGGGGCGTTGCCGCCGCCGGGTCCGCCCGCTCCCGCGCCGGGCGCCGTCTGCCCCGTCAGGCGCAAACCACTGCCGCCGTCCCGATGGTAGAGCCAGAGGTCGTTGGACCGCGACACGACGATGTACTGCCCATCGGGGGTCCACTCGGGGGAGACGAACGCCAGGTTCGGACCACGCGTGAGCGGTCGCAGGTTCTGCCCGTCCGGTGCGACGAGGTAGAGGTTCTCGCTCCCCGATCGGTCGCTCACGAAGACGATCGACGCGCCATCGGGCGAGTAGCGCGGCTGCCCGTCGAAACCCGAGCCGCTGGTGATGCGCGTGGCCGCCCCGCCGGTGGCCGGGATCGTGTACAGGTCCCCAAGCAGGTCGAAGACGATGGTGCGGCCGTCGGGCGACAGGTCGAGCGACATCCAGGTCCCCTCGTCCGTTTCGAAGCGCAGGGGACGGGTGGGAACGAGCGGGAGGTCGGAGTTGGGGGCAGTACGCCGGGAAGACGAGTCGCCAGCGACCTGGGCCTCACTGCCAGCAACCATGCCAGCCAGCAGGACGAGAACGAGGGCGCTGCGACCGAGCAGGTGACGACGAGACATCGGGGGCTCCAGGAGCGAGTCGGGTGCTGACTTATGGCCGGTGACCGACTGTCGCAAGTACTCCGCTCCCGGCCCCCATCGCTCGGCCCAGCCGCGCCGCACTCCGCCACGACCGGGGCAACCAGCCCCGTGCGTGCGAGGATTTTCCGCCTCTACCGCTCCCGTCGCGCTGGCCGATACACCATTTTGACGGTGACACGGGTGGTGCAGCCAACCATATATTGTGTCTGGGTGATCGACGAGCCGATCCCTCAAAACACCAGGCATTCGGACGGAGCGCGGCACATGCGAACGAAGGGAACAGTCAAGTGGTTCAACGACTCCAAGGGATTCGGCTTCATCACCCCCGAGGACGGCAGCAAGGACCTGTTCGTGCACCACTCAGCCATTCAGGGCAGCGGCTTCAAGTCGCTCGATGAAGGCGAGAGCGTAGAGTTCGACGTAGTCCAGGGCCAGAAGGGACCAGCCGCCGAGAACGTGACGCGACTTGGTGGCGGCACGCCCGGCAGCGGCGGACGTAGCGGCGGTGGTGGTGGCGGCGGTGGCGGCGGCGGATACGGCGGCGGCGGTGGCGGTGGTGGTGGACGCCGCGGCGGCTACTGATCTCCAGCAACACATTCGTAGAGCGTCACGGCCCATCGGCACCGACCGATGGGCCGTGATTCTTTTTGGAACGACAGCGCGGCGAAGGCAGCGCGCGCCGGCGCGCGAAGCCGGCGCGCGAATCGGGCGCGGCCTCGTCAAGCACGCGTCACGGACTACTGCGGCGCCCCCCGCACCAACCCGTCGCCGCGACCGAAGTACCCCGGCAGAGAGACCGGCGCGCGCCCAGCGATCGCTGCATGCCCCAGCAGCGCATCGGCCGCAGCCTGCTCCGACGCATCGCCCACCGAGTACGTGACGAGGTACGTCCCGACCGCCGGCACCTGACGAACCAGGTACGGATTCCCGAATGCGACCAGCGCCAGACGCCGATCGCCACCGGCCGAGTCCGTCCGGGCGAGCGCGGCCATCCACTCGGCGATGTGTGCTGGAATGGCGGGCCGCCCCTCCCCCTCGATCCGGCGCACGTACGGCGCGAGCACTATCCGGTCCGCCGCCGCCAGCGCCGGTGCCAGTGCATCCAGCTGCGACTGCGCCGTCGATGGCGTGAGCTTCACCACCTGCGTCGAGGGGGCGCCACGACGCATGGCCGCAGCGAAGACGCGTCCGGCCCGCAGTTCACTTTCGGGCATGTACTGCACCACCACCGTCCGCGTGCCACCCAGCGGCACCAGCGTGCCGCGATCACGCAGCAGCGTGATTGAGCGCCGCGCGATGTCCAGCGCCGCGCTCCGGTGCGCCGGCGCCCCGACAACGCTGCGCAGCGTGTCCAGCGACACCGCCCCGCGAGTCGCCACTCCGCTGCGCGCCTTGAGCGCGAGGATGCGGCGCACCGATGCGTCAATGCGCGCACGCGGAATCACCCCGCGCTCCACCGCCACCAGGACCGCATCGATCGCCTGCGTCGGATCATTGGGCTTGAGCAGGATGTCGGCGCCTGCCTGCACGGCCAGCACGCTGCTCTCGGCCACGCCATATCCCTTCCCCACCCCATCCATCGACATGGCATCGGTGATGGCTACACCGCGAAAGCCGAGCGAATCGCGCAGCAGCCCGGACATGATGCGCGGCGCGAGCGTCGCCGGGGTGGTCGAGTCGCCGTCCAGCGCCGGCAGGGCGATGTGCGCCGACATCACCAAGTCGACCCCCGAGGCGATCGCGGCCCGAAACGGGACCAGTTCGGTCGTGCGCATGTGCGCCCAGTCGGCCCCCACGACCGGGAGCCCCACGTGCGAGTCCACGTCGGTGTCGCCATGTCCGGGAAAGTGCTTGGCCGCGGTGAGCGTCCCGGCCGCGTGCGAGCCCTCGATGAAGCGCGCCGCCAGGCGCGCGACCTGCGCCGGGTCCTCGCCGAAGGACCGCGTGTTGATCACCGGGTTGCGCGGGTTGTTGTTGACGTCCACGACCGGGGCGAAGTTGATGTCGATGCCGACGGCCCGCGCCTCGGCGCCGATGATGCGCCCCACATCGTACGCGTCCTGGTCCTGGCCGGTCGCGGCGATGGCCATGGCCGAGGGAAAGACCGTCGCACCGCCCGCGTCCATCAGGTAGTGCGAGAAGACACCCCCCTCCAGCCGGCCTAACGCGGGTTCGAGGTCCGACGAGACAAGCAGCGGGACGCGCGCCAGGGCCTGCAGCGCGTTGATCTTCGCCGCCACCTCGATCGGCGATCCCAGCGACATCGTCATGCCGCCAACGCCGTCGCGCTCGATCCAGCGCCGGACCTCGGCGAACGATGAGTCGTCGGCGTTGGTGTAGTCGCCCAGCACCCACACCTGGACCATCTGCCCGATGCGCTCGCGCAGCGAGAGCGAGGCGAGGGTTCGCTCGACCCACTCGCGCTGCGCCGCGGTGAGCGCGTCGTCGGTCGCGGGTGAGGTCGCGACAGTGACCGGGGCGACCGTGGGGGCGACGGATGGCGCGACGGATGGCGCGACGGATGGCGCGACGGATGGGGCGCAGGAAGTGCCGGCCACGACGGCGCTGGCCACGAGCAGTAGTGGAAGTCGCATGTCCGAATGTTAGGCGACGAGGGTCACAGGGGGAGTGCGCGTCGGCTACTGCGTCGCGACCTGCCGTGCCGGGAGAAAGCCAGCCTGCCCATCGTCGAGCTGGACCCGATACCACGCCCCAGCCGCACCCATGACACGCACGGCGGTTCCGCGCGTCACCTGCTGCGACGCTCCGCCCCGGGTTGACGGCGCCCACAGCAGGGCGACGGCCGCCGCCGTGATTCGTCCGCGCGACCCCAGGCGCGCTGTGTCGGCCGAGATGCGGGGGTAGTCGGCCGTGACGAGGCGCACCCACGGCCACGGGTCTACCGGACCCTCGCCCCGTCGATACACCCCGAAGTGCAGGTGGGGGCGCGTGGTGCGGGCATTCCCGGAATTGCCCACGAAGCCAATCACGTCGCCTGTCCGCACCACCTGACCGGCGGCCACGGCGTGGCGATCGAGATGGGCGTAGTACAGCGTCAGTCCCCGACGCTCGTCGCGCAGCCAGACGACGTTTCCGCCCAGCGTGTTGGGAGATATGGAACGCACCACGCCGTCGGTCGCCGCCACAACCGGCGTCCCGCGAGCGGCAAAGATGTCGATGCCGTGGTGCACCCGACGACCGGCGTCGCGATCGGCGCCAAAGAAGCTCTGCACCGCGCGGTTTCTCCCACCCCGCACCGGAAAGGCAAGGATCGGGTCCGTGCGGATCGTGATGCGATAGCGGCCATCCCGCAGCAATTCGGGCTGGAACCGCAGCACAAAAGTCCCTGCGCGTTCGGCCTCGTAGGCGAGCGAGAGCTCTGCCGCGATCGACACGGAGTCGCGAGGAGCCACGGCCGTCGATTCGCTCCGTACGACACTGCTGTCTGCAATGTCCGACGACCGCCCCGTCACTCGATGGACAAAGTGCGCGAGCGAGTCGCCGGGGCTGTCGCGAGTTTCCTCGAACAGGTCCACGAACAGCTGCGCCGGACGTCCTTCGCCACGCAGGGTGAGCGCCAGCCGTTCTCCGCCGCGCAACGTGATGCGATACGCCACCGCGCGGGCCTCGGAACGGCTGTAGAATCCCGACTCCAGGTACGGCAGCACGATCTCGAGCGGGGCGCGCATGGCGCTGTCACTCGCATCGAGCCATTCGCGCCCCAACGCACTCTCGGCGAGCCCGGCGTCGCGCAGTCCACGCGCGTACTGCTCGTGCGCTGTTGCCGGAGCGGCGGCCCGGTCGCGAAGGGCGCTGGGTGCGTCGCATGCCGCCGCGCAGGCGGTGAGCGCGAGCGCCACAATCGAGCCGCGCGACCGCGCGAGCCACGCGCGCTGGGGGAACCTGCTCGACATGTGCACCCGGTCGTATACACAGCGACCACCGAAGCGTTCAGTCACGTCGCGCGCGAGAGCAACGAGCCACGAATCTCCCCGACGCACGCCCGGCTCAGGTCGAGAGGGTGAACGAGGCGCTCGCCACCGGTTCACCGTTGACATGGACATCGATCGCGTGACGACCCGGATAGTATCGTCGAGTCGTCACCCGCTTCATTGAATGACGCTTCTTCAGCCGAAGCTCCGCATGCGGCGCCAGCACGACGGTCCAACCCTTGAACACCTTCGGCGACGTCGTGCCGTCGCTCTTCACGTGGTGCACCGCATAGTCGATGACGAGCTGCTGCGGTCGATTGAATGTGGACCGCAGGGTCAGCATCATCGTGAGCGACTCGCCAACCGCCACCCGGCGCGGGGCGAGCGAGAATTCGGCCGTTCCGGAAAAGCGGCGGCCGAGTCCCCACGCCTTCAGCACGCGCCGGTCGCCCTGCTTGATCAGCGTGCGGCTGGCATGGCGCAGCAGCGCCCGTCGCTCAACCGTGGCGCTGGGGAGGTAGCGTTCCAGCCACTCCGCCACCAGCGCCGGGTGATCCTTGGCGATGTCGTTGAGGTGGTTGGCCACGCTGCGGCGCACGTACGCGCTTTCGTCATCCTGCAGCGCCCGCAGCAGGGGGAGCGACGGAGACGGGTCGACGATCAGCGACTTGAGCTGCAACCCCCACGGGAGACGAGGGCGGCTTCCCTCGCTCACCAGGCGCCTCACGTGCGGGCTGGGATCGCGCGTCCATGTCGCGAGCGTCTCGAAGACAAGCGCTGGGTGCGCAAGGATCAACGGACGGATGGCGAATTCGGCTGTGAATCGCTGGGTGATGGCGTGCAGCGCCCCGAGCGCACGATTCGGCGACTCGATCCCGCGCCGCGCAACGAACTCGCCCACCGGCCAGAGGATCCACCCGGATAGCCCGTCGGCTGCAACCTCGGGACCCGTCACCTCACGCTCCGCTCCCGGCGCTGCGAGGGCGCGCTCGAGCACGTCGGCCGCCCGCGCAAAGTCGTTCGGCAGCGTCGCCTCGAGCGCATCGGCTATCTGCATCGCCCTCGCCTTGAGCTCCAGACCCTCGAGGCCCCGCTCCGCGCGTGTCGTGAACACCGAGCTGTCGAACTCCGGCCAGGTACGGGCCAGCTGACGCGCCGCCGAGCGTACGAGTGCGGGATTGATCAGGTTCTTGAACGGTTCGGCCACGAGTCATGCGAGTTCGAGGATGGATCGGCGCACGAGGAGCGACCGCCGCACGAAGCGTCACCGTCACCCAGCAGCCGCGGGGCGCCGGCGACTCTCCATGCCATCGCGTGCAGTCGGACGCGGGGCCCCGGCACCGCAGGCGACGTGACGGAGGTTCAGGGTACTCCGCCTTGCGCCATTCCGGGACGCACGGCAACATCGACGGGCTCCCCCATCCGTTCCTCTCCACTTCCAAACGATGCCCTCGCACCCGTTGTCTGTCCACCGCGCCGCTGCGGTTCAAGGCACGCTCCTCGCGTTCGCACTCCTCGCGTTCGCCCTCTCGGGACTCGCCCTGTCCCCCTCGGCGCTGCCCGCGCAACGCGCAGCCGCAGCGCCGGCCCGTAGCGCCGTCGATACGACCGCGCTCGAGCGCCTCACGTTCCGCGCCATCGGCCCGGCCAACATGATGGGGCGCGCGACCGATGTGGAGGGCGTCGCGGGCAATTCCGATCTGGTCTACGTCGGCACCGCCGCCGGTGGTGTCTGGAAGACCACCAACGGCGGGACCACCTGGGCACCGCTGTTCGAGAAGGAACGCACGCTCTCCATCGGCGACATGGCGCTCGAGCCGGGCAACCCGAACGTGATCTACGTCGGGACCGGCGAGGGCAACACGCGCAACTCGGCGTCGTTCGGGCGCGGGATGTACAAGTCCACCGACGGCGGCAACAGCTGGCGCTTCATCGGGCTCGGCGACACCCGCCACATCGCCCGCGTCATGGTCAGTCCGGCAGACCCGAAGACGGTGTTCGCCTGTGCGGTCGGGCACATGGCCGGGCCGAGCGCCGAGCGCGGCGTCTTTGTCTCGCGCGACGGCGGGACGACCTGGAGCAAGACGCTCTTCGTCGACGACCGCCACGGCTGCGCCGACATGGACGTCGACCCGAAGAACCCGAACATCGTCTACGCGGTCATGTGGCACTTCGATCGCAAGCAATGGACGTTCACCAGCGGGTCGGAGGACGGCGGGATCTTCAAGTCGGTCGACGGCGGCGCCACCTGGAAGAAGCTCGCCGGCGGGCTCCCCAAGCTGCTGGGGCGCGTCGGCGTGAAGGTGGCGCCGTCGTCGCCCAACATCGTCTATGCGGTGGCCGAGGCGCGCGAGGGCTACGTCTGGCGCAGCGACGACTTCGGCGAGACCTGGCGCGCGACCAGCCACGATGCCGCCACCCTCTGCCGCGGCTTCTACTACGCCGACCTGCGCGTCGATCCGGTCAACCCCGACCGGGTGTACGCCATCGCCTGCCAGCTGTCGCTGTCGATCGATGGGGGGCGCAACTTCCGCCCCATCTCCATGTCGGTCCACGGCGACCATCACGGGCTGTGGATCGACCCGACCGACCCGCGCCACATCTGGCAGGTCAACGACGGCGGCATCGCCGAGTCGCGCGACCATGGCGAGACCTGGAACTTCCCCAACCGCTTCGCCCTCGCCCAGTTCTACCAGCTGCACGCCGACAATCGCGAGCCGTTCTACTTCGTCGGCGGCGGGCTGCAGGACAACGGCAACTGGCTTGGCCCCAGCCGCACCCGCGACCCGTTAGGCATCCTGGTCGACGACTGGAACCTGGTGAGTTATGGCGACGGCTACTACCAGGTCTCACATCCCGACGACCCCGACTACATCATCACCGACTCGCAGGGCGGGATGATCTTCCGCACCCAGATGCGCACCCGCGAGCAGGAGGACATCTCGCCGCAGCCCCGGCGCAACGACGGCGCCCCGGTCCGCGAACTGCAGTACCGCTTCAACTGGAACGCCCCCATCATCGCCTCGCCGCACGACGGCAAGACGATCTACTTCGGCTCGCAGGTCCTCTTCCGGTCCAGGGACTTCGGCGCCACCTGGGCGGCGATCTCCCCAGACCTCACGAAGAACGACACCACCCGTCACGGCTGGGCCGGTGGCCCGGTCATCCAGGGAAGAGACGACCGCCGAGTACTACAACACGATCTACAGCGTCGCCGAGTCGCCGGTGCAGAAGGGACTCATCTGGGTCGGCGCCGACGACGGCAGCTTGCAGCTGACGCGTGACGATGGTGCGACCTGGACGCGCCTCGACCGCAACGTGCCCGGGGTCGGCCCCGAAGCAGTCGTCAGCCACATCGAGGCCAGCCGCCGCGCCGCCTGCACGGCCTACGCGACGTTCGAGCGCAAGTTCATGGACGACCTCAAGCCGTACGTCTTCCGCACGACCGACTGCGGCACCTCGTGGACGAACCTCAGCGGCAACCTCCCCGAGGGGGCCTACCTGCAGGTGCTGCGCGAGGACCCGAAGAATCCCGATGTGCTCTACGCAGGCACCGAAACGGGGCTGTATGTGAGCGTGGTCGGTGGCAACGACTGGTTCCGCCTCGGCGGCACCCTGCCCGCCGTGCCAGTGCACGAGGTCATCGTGCACCCGCGTGAAAACGACCTGATCGTCGCCACCCACGCCCGCGGCATCTTCATCCTCGACGACGCATCGGCGATCCAGGAACTCGCCGCCGCCGCCGCCAAGCCGGCGCACCTCTTCGCCATGCGCACGGCCACGCGCTTCGCCACCAAGATGAACAAGGGATCGATCGGCAACTCCTTGTTCATGGGACCCAACCCGCCCTACGGGGCGATCGTGCGCTACCACCTGCGTAGCCGACCGGCCGACTCGACGACCGTCAAGGTGGAAGTGCTCGACAGCAACGGACAGTTGGTCCGCAACCTCGGCCAGGTGCCGCGCGAGGCCGGGATCAATACCGCAGCCTGGAACCTGGGCTATGACGCACCGCGCCAGCGCCGCCCCATCAACCCCGACGACCCGTCCATCCGGTTCTTCGGCATGCCATCCGGACCGCGCGTCCTTCCCGGACGGTACGTCGTGCGCCTGACCGTGGGGAGCGAGCGCATGGAGCAGCCACTCGACGTGCGCGTCGACCCCACCACCAAGACGACCCCCGAGGCGCTGCGCATGCAGTTCACGGTGGCGATGGAGCTGCGCGACCTTCAATCGCTGGCCAACGACACGCTACGCTCGCTCGATGGGCGCAAGGCCGAGCTCGAGGCGCGCCGCAAGGCGGCCCTGGCCGTTCCCGATGGCGGCGGTGCGGCGGCCGCGACACAGCTCGCCGGCGAACTCGCCCAGGTCGACTCGCTGTTCGACATCCTGGTGAAGCCGGCCGGCGTCCCCTACTGGAGCGACGGCCCGCGCATCAGCGATCGCATCGGCGCACTCCTGCGCAACGTGGACTCTGGCAACTTCCCGCCGACCACCGCGCAGCAGAAGCTGGGCAAGGAGCTGGCGACCGAACTGCGCGACGCGCTCGAGCGGGTGCGGAAGTATCTCGGGCGGTTCACCACCATGTAGTGCGTGTCACGCCGACCGCCTGTGGTCACACGCCCGCGCCATCCCCTCGGATGGCGCGGGCGTTTCGCGAGGGTAAGTTCTCAGGCATGACCAACTCACCAGCCTCCCTCGTCGCGACCCGCCGGGCCAGCGGCCTCGGGTTCTCCCAGAACACCACGCAATCGCTCGCGCGCCGCGCGGCGATCACCATCGCGCTGTGCAGCATGGCGCTGCACCCGCTGGCCTCGCGCGCGGTGGCGGCCCAGCCGCCGAGCCTTCGCCCCGACGTGATGGGGACCCAGGGGGCGGTGACCTCGGACCACGTGCTCGCCAGCGCGACAGGCGCCGATGTGCTGCGGCGCGGGGGGAACGCCGTCGACGCCGCCATCGCCATGGCCGGCGTGCTCGCCGTGGTGCGTCCCCACATGAACGGGGTCGGCGGCGACAACTTCCTCCTGATTCGCGAAGCGAAGTCCGGAAAGGTCTACGCCCTCAACGCCTCGGGGCGGGCCGGAAGTCGCGCGACACCGGAGTTCTTCGCCGGCAAGGACCTCAAGAGCGTCCCGGGTTCCGGGATCCTCTCGGTCTCCGTTCCCGGCGCCGTGCAGGGATGGGAGGACGCGCTGCGCCGCTTCGGGACCACGACGCTCAAGCAGGCGTTGCAGCCGGCGATCGGCTACGCTGAGCGAGGCTTCGCGGTGTCGACCCGCCTCTCGCTCGACATCGGCGGTGAGGTCAAGAAGGTCGCGGCCGACTCATCGCTCGCCCGCATCTTCCTCGTCAACGGGGCTGCGCCGGCACCCGGGACCATCCTCGTGCAGCGCGACCTGGCCGGCACGTTGCGCGCAATTGCGAATGGCGGGGCCGCCGCCTTCTATCGCGGCCCCATCGCCCGGAAGATCGCCGCGTTCATGGAGCAGGAGGGAGGGCTGGTCACCACCGCCGACCTCGCGAAGAATCGCGTGTCCTGGCAGGAGCCGATCAGCACCACATACCTCGGGAAGCGGGTGCTCGCATTTCCCCCCAATACGCAGGGGGCAACCTTCCTGGAGATGCTCAACCTTGCCGAGCTGCAGGACCTGACCGCGATGGGGCGTACCTCGGCCGATTACGTCCACACGCTCGTCGAGGGGGCGAAACTGGCCTATGCCGATCGGGACCGCTACATCGCCGACCCCGAGTTCGCCAACGTGCCGCTCGACCGGCTCCTCTCCAAGGAGTACGCCAAGGAACTTGGCCGGCGCATCCGGCGCGACTCGATCGCCGCCGACGCTGCGGGCGACGGGACGCGTGACGGCAACGGCGACACCATCTACCTCACCGTCATCGACAAGGACGGCAACGCCGTCTCGATGATCCAGTCGCTCTTTGCCGCCTTCGGCAGCGGGCGCATGGTACCCGGCACCGGCATCACCCTGCACAACCGCGGCGCGCTGTTTTCGCTGGAGACGTCGCATCCCAACATCGTCGCGCCGGGCAAGCGCCCGTTCCACACGTTGAGTCCGGCCATGGCCCTCAACGACGACGGCTCGCTCTTCGCCACCTTCGGCACCCCTGGGGGCGATGGACAGCCGCAGACGCTCATCCAGATCCTCAACAACGTCCTGCGATTCGGGATGACGCCGCAGCAGGCCGTCGAGGCGCCGCGCTGGCGCGTCTTCGGCTCCGGCCGGCTCGGCGTGGAGCCTGGCCTGAGCGACGAGGTGCGGGCCGACCTCGCGCGGCGCGGACAGCGCGTCTCGGTCGAGAAGCCGAGCGCCGACTTCGGCGGCGCACAGATGATCGTGATCGATCCACAGTCCAAGGTACGGATGATCGGCTCCGACTACCGGCGTGAGGCGTACGGCATCGCCTGGTAGGGAACGGCTCGGCCGCCGGTGCACGGTGCGTCAACCATCGGCTTGCACGCTCATAACTAACAACGCATAGATTCGCAACTTCGGTTGCGAATTTTGCGTTTCCTTGACATCGATCGTAATAGCAATACTATCGTTACAGCTAGTATTACACTCACCTGTGCAAGCGCCCCCGTGAAGGAACCGTTCCAGCAGCTCAAGTACGACCTCCCCGCCAGCATCGTGGTGTTCTTCGTCGCGGTCCCGCTGTGTCTGGGGATCGCGCTGGCCTCGGGAGCGCCGCTGTTCGCCGGCCTTATCTCCGGCGTTGTTGGCGGCATGGTGGTGGGGGCGGCCAGCGGATCTCCGCTCGGCGTCAGCGGCCCGGCGGCCGGGCTGGCGGTCATCGTCCCTGGGCGCCATCGGCTCCCTCGGCAGCTGGGAGGCGTTCCTCGCCGCGACGCTCGTGGCCGGCGTGCTGCAGCTCCTCATGGGCTATGTCGGACTCGGCGGGATCGCCTATTACTTCCCGTCGTCGGTCATCAAGGGGATGCTGACCGGGATCGGGCTGCTGATCATCATCAAGCAGATTCCGCACGCCCTGGGCACCCAACAGGCTGCCGACGCGCACCTGATCACGGGCGGCGGTCGCACAGCCCTCGATGCGATGCACACGCTCATGGAACGCGTCTCGGGTGGCGCGATCACGATCTCCCTGATCTCGCTCGCACTGCTCATTGCCTGGGACTGGCTGCTCTCCCCGCGATGGCGGTTCTTCCGCATCGTTCCCGGCCCGCTCGCGGCGGTCGCCGTGGGCATGCTGGTCGCGTGGCTGATGGCCGCGGGAGTGCTCCCGTTCGGGCTGCAGCCGCACCAGATGGTGGCGATTCCCGTGGCCGCCAGCGTGAGCGAGTTCTTCGGACAGTTCGCCACCCCGGACTTCTCGGCCCTCACCCGCGCTGACGTGTACGTGGTCGCGTTGGTGCTGGCGGTCATCGCCAGCCTGGAGACACTGCTGTGCGTCGAGGCCACGGATCGTCTCGATCCGCAGAAGCGCATCACCCCCACCAATCGGGAACTCAAGGCGCAGGGACTGGGCAACATCGTGTCCGGGCTGATCGGCGGCCTCCCGGTCACGCAGGTCATCGTGCGCAGCACGGCCAACATCACGTTTGGCGGACGCACCAAGATGTCGGCGATCCTGCACGGCGTGCTGCTGATGATCTGCGTCGTGGCCATCCCCGGCGTGCTGAACCTGATCCCGCTCGCGACACTCGCCGGCATCCTCTTCGTGGTGGGCTACAAGCTGGCCAAGCCTGCCTTGTTCCGGCAGATGTACCGGCATGGCTGGGAACAGTTCGTCCCGTTCGTCGTGACCGTCGTCGGCATCGTGGCCACCGACCTGCTGCGCGGCATCGCCATCGGCCTGGCCACGGGTGTCGCGATCGTCCTGCACCACAACCTTCGCAACCCCTTCACCGTCTCGCAGCACCGTCCCGAGACGTCGGAGTACGTCATCACGCTGGCAGAAGAGGTGTCGTTCCTGAACAAGGGACGCATCCTCGAGCAGCTCCAGCTCGTCCCCGCCGATTCACACGTCGTCATCGATGGCTCCCGCACCAAGGTCGTGGACTTCGACGTGCGCGAGATCCTTCGGGACTTCCGGATCGGCGCGCCCGCACGCGGCATCACGGCGGAATTCCGCGGCATCACCCTCTAGAGGACTCTTTCATGAAGACCCTGACTCGCGAAATGCGTGACTCCCTCACGCCCCCCCAGGCCATCGAGGTCCTGCGCAAGGGCAACGAGCGCTTCGTCAACAATCTCAAGGCCAACCGCAACCTGCTGCAGCAAGTCAACGAGACCAGCGACGGCCAGCATCCGATGGCGATCATCCTCAGCTGCATCGACTCGCGCACGTCGGCGGAGCTGATCTTCGACCAGGGGCTCGGGGACATCTTCAGCTGCCGGATCGCCGGCAACGTGCTGAACGACGACATCCTCGGCAGCATGGAGTTTGCCTGCAAGGTGGCCGGCGCCAAGGTGGTCGTGGTGCTCGGGCACACCAAGTGCGGCGCGATCAAGGGCGCCTGCGATGGCGTGAAGATGGGCAACCTCACGCACCTGCTCGGCAAGATCGACGACGCCATCGCGCTGGAGACCGAGACCGTCGGCGAGCGCAACGCCGACAATGCCGCGTTCGTGGAGCGCGTGGCCGAACTCAATGTGATGCTGGTCAAGCGGCAGATCATGGAGCGCAGCCCGCTCCTGACCGCGATGATCGAGACCTCGGACATCGCCCTGCTCGGCGGGATGTACGACGTCGACTCGGGCGAGGTGGACTTCTACGACGCGCGAATGCTCATGGGAACGGCGTGAGCCAAGGCGGGGCGGCCGTCCCGGCGTCGATCGCGCCGGGCGGCGCGCACATCGAGCTGCAGCTCGACGACAAGCTCTTCGTCAAGGACCCCAGGTCGTCACGCCTGGGCCGAGACATCGTCGACCACGGGATCCGCCTGCTCGACGAGATGGGGTACGAGGAGTTCACCTTTCGCAAGCTGGCCGACCGGATCGGCACGACCGAAGCGTCGGTCTACCGGTACTTCCGGAGCAAGCACCTCCTCCTGCTCTACCTCACGTCCTACTACTGGAGCTGGCTGGAGTACCGGATTGGCCTGGCCACTCGAAACATCGCCTCGGCCGAGGATCGGCTGCGTCTGGCATTGCAGGAGCTGACGCAGCCGATCACCAACGACGATTCCACACCGCGCATCGACGAGGCCGCCCTCTATCGCGTGGTGATGACGGAGTCGTCCAAGACGTACCTGCAGCGCGAGGTGGACGCAGAAAACCGGGAGGGCTTTTTCCGGAGCTATAAGCGTCTCTGCCGCGGCGTCGCCGACATCATCGTGGAGATCAACCCGGCGTATCCGTATCCGGTGGCGCTGGTCTCGACCGTGGTGGAGAGTTCGCACCGGCAGAAGTACTTCGCGGAGCACCTGCCGTCGCTGACGGAGGTGCAGCTGCCCTCGCTCGACCGCTCGACCACCGCCTTCCTCACGGAGCTGGTGTTCCAGGCAATCGGTCGGTAGCGAACCGACAGTCGCGCGCAAGACTCCCGATGGCCTGAGCGCACGGCTGTCCCGCCGGCACGCGCACGCTCGATCGCCTGCTCCCGTCTCACAACCCGGCCGTCACAACTCGACCCGCTCGCGTGTTCTACCCGCAAACCCACGGGAGAACAGACGTGCCGTTGACCCCGCTCCGCGCTGGCGCCCGAGCGTGCGCCCTACTGTGCGCCCTCTTCGCGCTGCCGACCTCCAACGTGCTCGCTCAGGTGCGCGGCGCGGCCGCCGCGACCGACTCGGGACCGCAAGGAACGATCGTCGGCACCATCGTGGATTCCTCGACGCAGCGTCCGATCGCGGGAGTGGAGGTGCGATTGCTCGGCGCGACTCGCCGGGCCGTCTCAGACCTCGGCGGCAAGTTCCAACTGCGCGGTGTGTCACCTGGGCGACACCAACTCGAGGGGCGTCGACTGGGCTATCAGTTCGCGACCAGGTCGGTAGTGGTCTCCGACGACGGTACGAGCGTGCACGTGCGCTTCGCCCTTGTTGCCGCTCCGTTCCGGCTGGCGGAGGTGACGGTGGCGCCCGGGTCGTTCTCGTTCCTGGAAGCCGGCCCGTCGACGCGGCAGTCGATCTCGCGCGCCGAGATCGAGACCGCGCCTTTCGGCGAGGACCTCTTTCGCGCCATGAACCGGCTCCCGGGACTCTCATCGGGGGACTATGGCGCGCACTTCTCGATTCGTGGCGGGCGCCACGACGAGACGCTGATCCTGCTCGACGGCCTTGAGATCTACGAGCCGTACCATCTCAAGGACTTCAACGAGGGAGCCTTGAGCATCATCGACGTGGAGGCCATCGACGGCGTGGAACTGCTCACGGGCGGCTTTCCCGCGCACTACGGCGACCGACGCAGCGGCGTCATGAACATCTCGGCACGCACGCCGCGCGAGGACGGCACGCACCTGAGCTTTGGCGCCAGCTTGACGAACGCCCACGCGCTGGCCGAGGGGACGTTCGCCGATAGAAAAGGCGCCTGGCTCGTGTCAGGGCGACGCGGATTCGTCGACGCGCTGCTCAGCCTCATCAGCAAGAACGAGACGAAGGCACCGACGTATCAGGATGCCTTCGCGACCGTGCGGTACAAGCTGCGCCCCAACCACACCCTGGCGCTCAATGCCCTGCACGCGAGCGATCGCTACAAGTTCACGATCAAGGGCACGACCGGATTCGCCGACTCGATTCGCACGGTCGAGGCGGCGAACAACAGCTACGGCAACTCTTACGCATGGCTCACGCTGCGTTCGCTGTTCGGGCAATACCTGAGCGCACGCTCGCTCGTGTCGGTCGGCACGGTCACCGCACGGCGCGAAGGCGACGAGCACCATGCGTTGATACCGCTCGAGTACTACGGCGTGAAGGGGACGCGAGACTTCACCGTCGTCGGCCTCAAGCAGGACTACAGCTTCCAGCGTTCCGAGCGCATGGTGCTGGACTGGGGCTTCGATGCCCGATCGCTCCGCGCCGACTTCGACTGGATCAACCGGGTGACGCAGAACCCCGACGACCCGACCCCCGATACGCTCGGCTACTACCCGCGCACGACCGTTCGGGCCAAGAAGACGAAGGGAACGACGCTCGGCGCCTACGTCAGCGATCGGCTCCAGGTCGCCGGCCCGGTCACCCTTGAACTCGGCCTGCGATACGACGGCGCTGACTACACTGGCGATCGCAACTGGAGTCCCCGACTGCACACGCTGGTGCGGCTCTCGGACAACAGTTCGCTGCGCGCCGGTTGGGGAGTGTACCGGCAGCGCCAGATGATCAACGACGAGAACGCATTCGACCGCCTGAATCGGTACTTTCCGTCCGAGCGGTCGAGGCAATGGACGCTGGGGTACGAGCGCCGCGACGGCGCGAACGGGTCGTTCCGCGCCGAGCTGTATCACAAGTCGGGCGACAACCTTCGCCCCATCCTGCGCAATTGGAAGGGCGGCCTCAACGTCTTTCCCGAGTCGGCCGAGGACCGCATCCTCGTGTACACGGACGAGACGACGTCGCGCGGGCTGGAGTTGTACCTCGATCGCTCGTTCGGTCGACGCCTGACGCTGCGTTCGGGCTACTCGCTCGCCAAGGTCGAGGAACGCGTGTCACGCATTGACAACGTCAACGACCGGCTGCGCCTGGTGTTCGACTCCACGCATGCGTGGCCGCAGGATCAGCGGCACGCGCTGAATCTCGACCTCAGCTACCGCACGCGCGGGGCGTGGACCATCACCTCGGCGTACACATTCCACACCGGCTGGCCGTACACCGCCGAGCTCGGGGTTCCCGTGCTCCGGCGCAACGGCACGATGGACCTCGCGGTGCGTCCGGATTCGCTGTACGGCGGGCGGCTGCCCAACTACCAGCGCCTCGACGTGCGCGCCACCCGGCGCAAGGTGACGCCGAACGGGGAGTTCCGCTTCTTTTTCGAGCTCATCAACCTCACGAATCACGACAACGTGCTCGGCTACGACGTGTTCACCGTGCGCGACGCCCAGGGTGTGGCGCACCTGGTGCGCGACACCGAGTCGTGGTTCACCATCCTGCCATCGCTGGGGGTGAGCTGGAGCAAGCGGTTCTAGCCCCCGGTCGTCGTGCCGTGCCGGCGTCGACGCATGACGTCGAGATACATCCGCTCCACCTTCTCGCGCGCCCAGGGCGTGCGTCGCAGGAACTTGAGGCTCGAGGAGACGCTCGGGTCGCTCGTGAAGCAGGCAATGCGCACCCGCCGCGCCATCTTCTCCCATCCGATGGACTCCACCAGCTCGCTCAGCATGCGTTCGAGGGTGATTCCGTGGAGCGGGTTGCGCGTCTGGTCGGGCGGGGAATCAGGGGGGGTAACCATGGACCGTGAAGGATCGCTGCGGGAGAAGGCGTGCGCCCGGAGCGCCCTCGGCTATGGTGATGTCCCGGGGCGCGAATAGGCGACGAGCACACTCGTTCCGGCCAGGCATCCGCCGATAACGAGCGACATGGCCAGGATGCCAGGGCCGGCAGTCGCATCCAGCAGGTACGCCGTGCCGACTGCCAGCAGCGTCGCGACGATCAGGATGATGACGGCCTGGCGGACCACGGCCCGACGGGTACGACGCCGTCCGATTGCCGCCGCCAAGACGCCGGCGGTGAACAACGACGTGACGAGGGCCATCCACATCACGCGGCCATCTCCATCGGATGACCACTGGCGCGCGAGTCCAATGCACAGGGGAGCCGCCCCAAGCAGGGCGGCAGCGACAAGACTCACCTGCTGTGCAGCGGTTCGCTTCATGTATGGGCTCCGGGAAGGGATCGTGACCTATCATCCACCATGATCCGCACGGACACAAGGATCGGGCGTGTGGAAGGTGCTCGTGGATCGTGCGGGCAGCGGAGCGGCGACACCACGACGGCAGGCCGACGCGCGCATGCTATCGCCCGGGCGCGCTCGCGCACGGAGCGGCCGGCGGCTGCGGCCTGCCGAGGCGCCGATACTCCGCCTCGATCTCCCGCTCGAGCGCGGTGACGCGTGCGGTCGCCCCAGTGCGGCAGTAGCCCTCGCGCAGCTGCGACAGGAGCTCGGGGGCATCGTGCAGGGGAGGCTCAGATCGATTCTCGGCGTTGATGCGCCTCGTCATCTCCCGCATGTTCTCGAGCTGGAAGATCGCGCCGCGCGCGCCGCGCTGCCACACCCCGCGCGAGGCGAAGAACGCCCCGAGCGCGGTGTGAAAGCGCCGAATGCGTGGCAGGTCCTGCAACTCATAGGCGTTCATCTTACCACCGAATACGCCGTCGATCATTCGATCGAGCCGCTGCGAATCGGCGGCCATGTTGGCCGGTTGGGCATACAGGACTGCGAGTGGAAAGATGAAATCGATGTCGCTCCAGCGTGGCAGCTGGCTGCCTGACCAAGGCATGCCAAGCGACGCTTCGTAGTACTTGAGCGCCGTCTGGTCGTCGTCGCGCGTGTCGTACCACCTCCCGATGCTGCCCAACACGGTGCTCCAGGCGCTGCGCCGTGCGCCGCTGGCGTTCCACCAACTTCGCGCTGGCAGCTCGGCGCCGAGCACTCGCGCCGACGCTGCGGGGTTGGTCGCGTACGCCGCGAGCAACTCGTCGACGCCCGCGGCCGTACTCGGCTCGGCCTTGGCTATGCCTTGTAGCCGCGAGACGTGACTGCTCGCGATATCCGGCGGACCGAGTTGCTGCGTGGCGAAGTTGAGGGCCAGCAGGATGAGGCAGCTGTCCGCCACGGTCGCGTTCACCGCCCCACCGCGACGCCATCGGGCCGACGAGAGCGCCTCGTACATGGCGTCGGCGACCTGGGGAGAGTGTCGCGGGTCGGAGCTCCAGGCCGAGGCGAGTCGCAGCAGCGAATCGGCGGCCGGGCGGGCGGCAAATGCACGCAAGAGCCCCTCGCGGGCGCCGGCCAGCGTGGAGTCGGCCCGCAGCGCGGCCCGGTACGTCGCAGCCGCGCTGTCCGGTTGGCGGAGCGCCGCGTATTCGCCCGCCGCGTTCATGAGGAAGGCCCCGCGCGCCGGGTGTTCGGTGCGACCCGCTGCAAGGAACCGACTCAGCGCCTCGCGATGGTTGCCGGCGTCACGCAGCAGCAGCCCGGCGTTGTTGTGGGCCGCGCCGAGAAAGCGGGCAGAATCGATGGCGATGGCGGCGTCGTAGTCCCGGAGGACGTTGGCGATCGCGACGACCGCCGAGTCACCGTCCGTCGATCCACGCCGCAGCTGCAACCAGGCGCTCGCGCGTCCGAAATAGGCGTCGGCGAGGATTCCTTCGTCGCGGAACGAGCCGGGGATCAACCCGATGGTCGCGATGACGCGGCCGTACTGCGTGGCCGCGGCGCGATGGTCGCCGGCAGCAGTGCGCGACTGGGCCGCCACGCGCGCCATGCGAATGGTATCGAGTCGCGCCGTGACCTGCCGGGTTGCGCCCGATGACTGGGCCGATAGCGTGGGCGAGCTTCCGGCGGCGCCGACCATCAGCCCGACCACCCCGAGGCCCGTGATGGCGCGCATCACGGATTCCTCGGCGCCGCCAGGCCGCCGGCGCCGAGTGACGACGACAGCGGCGTGTACTCCTGCAGGTGCACGCTCGCCGTGGTGACCCTGGCGTCGCGCGCCTTCTGCCTGAAGAGCGTGTCGGAGCCGGAACGATCGCGCCAGCGGAAGACGCTCATCTCGCAGGCGTAGAAGCCGCGATTGGTGCGTCGGCACGGTGCGAGCACCAGCTCGCCCGTGTCGGAGACGATGTCACCGCTCGTGGTCGTCGACGGCATCGCGAGACGCACGAGGAACTTCGGCGCCGGCGCATCGGCCGCGCGCAGCGAGTCGGCGGGCAAGCGCACATCGGCCGACGGACGCGTGGGATCGAGCACCACGACGCCCGTCAGCGGCAACCGCCCGATCACGTTGGCGAGGATGCGCGGACCGAACGTATCCAGTCGGCGGGCAAGGGAATCTGCCCACACGACGCGCATCCGATCGGGGGTCCAGTCGGTCGCCGGACGCAGCGCCACGAAGAGAAACTGCTCGAACTCCACTTCCTCGGGGGCGGCGCCGAACTGCCGTGCGCGCCCCTGCAGCGCGACCACCATCTTCACCGCACTCGCGTCCGTGCTGCGCTGCATGAGGGTGATGGACACCGTATCCTGCGTCGGCGCCCCGCCGCTACTCCACTCGGCAAAGCGGTAGCGCGTGTCGAACAGCACGCGCACGGCATCCGTCAGGGCACGCTCCAACGCCACGCAGTTGGAGCCGCACGACCCGCCCGAGCCGTCCAGCTTGCGCCGGTAGAGGTCCGACTCGATCTGCACCCGCAGCGCCACCCGCGGACGGACGGCCGCGAATACGGCACCGAGCGCGCTGTCGGCGGCGAGACGATCGCCGAATGGGGCACGAATCGCGGGGCGTGCCGTCGCGTACCCGTTCGCCACGGGCATGATGCCGCCGGAGAGCAACAGCGTGACCGAGGCGAGCGCGGTCGTGATCCGCGCCCTACGGGGCGACAAGCTTCGAGGTGACGCCGTCATGCAGCAGTACCTCCCGCATCCAGAGTGTGCTGTCATTCGCGTCGACCGCGAACAGCCGCAGTCGTTGCTCCGCACGCAACGGTCGACGCGTGAACCGCGCATGCGCCCCGTTGACCCAGGCACCCAGGACTAACGAATCAATGCCGCCGGCGAGCTGTTCTGCCTCTCCGCGCCACTGCGTCGCGGCATCGGCGGGCACCTCGGAGTTCATGAAGCCGAACAGGATGGCGCCCGGGGTGGATACCGTGTCGATCGCCAGCGTGTCGCCGGTGAGCATCTCCAGCACGAAGATACGCATGGGCCGGGGACTCGCCATCTCGAACAGTGCCTGCTTGCCGGGGAGCGCGGCGAGCACACTCGGCAGTTCGAAGTCATCGGGATACTCGAGTGAGGTAGGGCGCCATGGCAGCACGCGACGCTCGTCGGGGGTCAAGTGCGACGCGGAACGCAGCCACACGGTGCGTCCTGCCGGCCACGTCCACACCCAGAAATAGCGCGGCCCGCTCCCGCGTCGCAGTCGAAGCGAGTCGGACGGAGCGAGCGAATCGCCGGCGGCGCGGGCCACGTCGCCCTTGTGCAGGTGGATCCACGTGGCATCGCTAGGCGCCCCTTTCACCGCCACGGTGTTGACGAAGCAACTCGTGCACATGGCGGTGGCAAAGACGAACGCGGTCGACATCCACACCATCGGTCGTCGGAGTCGCGCGGCCAGCCAGACCGCGAAGGCTTCCTTCGGGTCCTTCGGCAGGAAGCCCCATACCATGCCCACGGCGCCGAACGCAGGAATCTGGCTCAGGAAGACCGACATGCCCGGCGGCCAGTTGAGCGCGAACCAGAGCCCCGCCGCGATCTCGAAGACCAGCAGGACCCCGATGGCCCGCACCTCGAGCGGCAGCGGGGCGGGCGGTGGCAGCGGCGGACTGGTCACGATCGCGGGGTGTGCACGGCGCTACGATGCACCCCGCGCCGCTCGGGACGCAAGCAAGCGCCTTGATTCCCCCTACACCACCGCAGTCAGGTGCGCCGCCGACAGGTCGTTCAGGGCGCGGATTTCCTGGCACTTCCGGGGGTCGGCGAAGTCGATCATCACGATGTTGGGGAAGAAACTGCGCCGCTGCTGCGCCGCCGCCAGCGGGTTGGTCGACGGGAGCGACACGCGGGCGTTCACGAAGTCGCCCAGTCCTTGGCCCCACAGCCGCTTCATCTTCGCCACGTTAGGCGCGTCCCACATCCCATCATCACGCTTCTGGATGCTCTCGATGAGACCCGTGGTCGTCCAGTACATCATCCCGATGATGGCCGGATTCTGCAGCGCGCTGGCGCCCAGCATGAGCTTCGACTGCTTCTTGGTGTTCTGCTTGAGCTTGTTGACCGGATTGAAGGGCGACGTGCCGCCCTTTCCGTAGTATTGGAGTCCCTCGTACTGATCAGTGTACGAAGCGCCCTCGGCGGTCAGGTTCTTGAAGGTCAGGATGCCGTGTACCGCCTGCTGCACCTCGGCCAATCCCTTGGTGGAGAAGAGCACGACGACCTTGCCCTTGAGCTGTTTGAGGGTCCGGGTGTTGATGTTGCCACCGCCGGTGTACAGCGCCAGGCCCAGCACCTTCTCGCATGCGTCGGCGATCAACCCCCAGTTGGTGCACTTGTCGAACTTGAGGATCAGGAACTCCGAGCCCCCGATCTCCGAGTGCACGAAGTTGCGTGCCTGCTGCAGCATGTCGGTCAGCCCCAGGCCAAAGGCGCCGCCGGCAAGTTTCGATTGGGTGACACGCACCGGGTCGTTGGTCCCCTTCAGCACGACGTTGCGATCCAGCTTCATCACCACCTTGTCGTCGGCATGGAAGGCGCGCAACTCGGCCACCGGACGCCCCGACGCGTGCTTCGCACTGGTGACCGCGGCCGCAACGCGGATGTCGAAGAACCGCACGCCCTCCTTCGCCTGCTCCATGATGTTGAGCGTTTGCGTCTGCACTCCGCTTCCACCGCCGGTAATGCCGGCGTCGTGCGTTCCGGCGATGACGATTTCGTTGAGCTGGCGATGCTTCCCGAGTTCGTAATAGGTGACCATGTCGCAAGCGACTCCGGTGCGGGTGTGCCTCGTCGGGGCGTCGGGGCGTAGCGACGAGTGTCAGCGGGAGCAGGAGCGAAAGCACCAGCGACGCTGAATGCTGCACGAGGAAACGCGGCGGCGCCGGTAGGCGACAGCGCGCGGGCAGCGAGACCGAATCGGGACGAGCGACCGCGCGCGCCGAGCGCCGCGGGGGGGGGGAAATAGTACGGGACCCGAGCCCGCAGTGGCAAGGTTGCCCGCATTGCGACCGCGCACACCGCCAGGTGTCGCCCGAAGTCGCGCGATGATCGCCCGGGCCAGGAGAGCCCTGAAGCGGCGGGGATTCAGGCGAACGACTCGCCATCGTCAGGATCAGGCACGCGCGAGGACGTTCGGCATTCGCACGATCTTCCCAAACCCGGGCTCGCTTCATCGTGAGCTTGGGCCCCCCAGAGAGCGCGCCGTGACCCAGCTCGACACGAACAAACTCGAGAGCCTGCTCGTCGGCCAGCAGCTGGCGCGGAAGCACCCCGATCATGCGCTGAACAACGCCGAGAACTACGCGCAGTTGCCAAGGCGGTCCTGCTCCAGCTGCGGTTCGCGCCACCGCGGGCAGCCTGCATACAGGGTGAGCCGGCGCGGTGCGCGCCCCGCGCCGCTCAGGGGTCCGGCGGTCGCTGCGAGCTGGCGCGCTCCTCCAGCAGCTTGGTGATGAACTGCTGCTGCTCGGCCAGGTGCTGCTGCTCCACCGCGAGCTGGTCAAGGCGCTCCTCGAGCCGTTCCATCGGGTCTGGACGTCCCGGCAGGGTCCGCGCATCGCGAATCCGCCGATCGTCGCCGCCGAGGTAGCTGCGCAGCACAGGGAGCAGCACCGCCGCAAGTGTGGCGGCGAAGCCGAGCAGGACGAGCAGCACGAGGAGGCGCAGCAGGAAAGGCACGACAATCACTCGGTCGACTGGAGGCTCGTGGACAGCAGATGCCTGTGAATGACGATACATCGCGCCGCCGGGTTCGTGTACCAGCGACCTGCCGAGCGCGGCCCACCCGATCGGTCATCTGCGCCAGCCATCTCAAGGTCGGGCCTGCACCATGCGACCACAGGCTCGGCTTTCCTGCGAGCACCCTCTCCACCAGCCGCTGGAACCATCGGCGATCGGCAGACGCCCGGATCGCCTCGACGGAAGCCGGGCGCGTGCTAAGATGAAGGGAGATGAAGACTTCCTCGCAATTGCTAACCGTGCTTCCAACAGCGCGCGGTCAGTGTTCGTCGCGCCATGCGCGACGACGCCCACCCTCGACTGACCCAGGTGCGCCGCGCGCTGGGCCTCGCGCGTTGTTCGCGCACTTGGCCGTCGCGACGATTGCGACGGCGCTGCTCCCGGCCGCATCTGCCCTCGCACAAGGACGCGAATTCACGCGACAGGCGATTTATGTGAACTCCTTCGAGGCCGCCGACCTTCGCACGGGCCGACTGGTGGCGTCTGCGCTGCGCAGCCGTATCCAACGACTGTACTCCCGACGCGACGTGATCACCCTCGGCTCGAGCAATGCTGCCGTGCTCTTCGAGGGGTCGGGGATGGACCACAATCGTCCGTTGCAGGGCGCGATGCTCACCGCCGCGGCCCGAGCGCTGCGGGCGGACGAGATCGTGTCGGGATCGGTGCAGCACAATCCGGACGGCAGCGTGCGCATCGCCGGACGGTTGAGCCTCGTGCGTGACGAACGGCTGGTGGAGCCCATCCCCGCAGCCACCGCCCCGACCGTCGACTCGGCCGCCACGCTCTTCGCCCGCGCGATTGACGAGGTACGCGAGCAACTCCCGGCGCACCGGCGCTGTGAGAACTTCGCCCGCAACCTGCAGTTCCAGCCCGCCATCGACGCCGCCCGCACCGGGTTGCAAACCGTGACCAAGGCGACGCTGCTGCACACCTGCCTGCTCACGTCGCTGATCCAGATCAGCGCCGACGCGGGTGAGACGCTGCGCGAAGCGCGGGCGGTGCTCGCAGTGACCCCAAACAGCTATTGGGCGATCGACGGCGCCGCCCGCGCCTACGATGCGCTTGGCGACCGTGCCCTGGCGGCCGAGCATTGGTTGCGGCTGGCGGCCACGGACTCGTTCAACGTCGACCTCGGGCGTCGTGTCCTCGGGGCGCTCGTGCGGGGGGGGAACGCGCGGCCGGCCCGGCCGCTGGCGGCGCGGCTCGCGCGCGACACGCCCGACGACGTGCGCGTCCTGCGCCTGCGCTGGCAGGCACACTTCGCCCTGCGCGAGTGGGCCGAGGCCGCAACGCTCGGCTCACGCCTGCTGGACAACGACGCCGAGTCGCGGGACGACAGCACGTTCGTGCTGCAGT
Source organism: Gemmatimonadota bacterium (assembly GCA_016704465.1). Taxonomy (GTDB): domain Bacteria; phylum Gemmatimonadota; class Gemmatimonadetes; order Gemmatimonadales; family Gemmatimonadaceae; genus SCN-70-22. Next base: position 236,064 of record JADJAD010000006.1, read on the forward strand.
TGGCCACCGCCACCCGTATGGCGGGAGACACGGTGAAGGCAGTGGCCATGGCTGCCACGGGGGTCGTGCGCTTCCCGGGCGATTCCCGCCTGTACATGCTCTACACGGAGGCGGTGCAGCGCGAGGCGTCGGTCGCGGCCGGTCGAGGCGCGCAGCTCTTCCCGGAGGTGGCGGAACTGCAGCTGCTGCATGCGCAGGAACTCCGCCAGGGGGGACGTGGGCAGGCCGCCGTGGCGTCACTGCGCAGGGCGCTGGCACGAGACTCGACACTGGACGAGGGCTACCTGCTGCTGGCGCAGGCACAGGTTGAGCAGGGCGAGCCAGACTCGGCGCTCGTGTCCGTGCATCGGGCGCTGGCGGCCGGCGACGACAGCCTGCGCGTCGCCCAGTTCGCCCTCGCCCGGGGCAACGCCATGTATCGCGCCGCCAACGACAGCCTTCGACATGGCGACTTCCTCCTGGCCATGCGATTCCTCGCCTTTGCCGACAGCCTCCACTCCACGCCGCAGTCACAACTGCTGTTCGGTGCCTCGGCGCTGGCCGTGGCGCAAACCGCCGCGACCGATGCGCCGCGCCTGAAGGACTGCGCCCTGACACTACTGGCCAACACGCTCATCCCGGTGGCACGGGAGAAGTTGACGTTAGGCGCGGCGGTAGCGCCCGACGCGGTCAGCCAGTACCTGGAGTACCTCGACCAACTGGAGCCGGTCGTCGGCCAGCAGGTAGCGTCCCTTTGTCCGGGGTGACCTGCACGCCGCGCCCTCACTCGTACGCCAGCGCCGACGCCGTGGGAACGCGCATCGCCCGCACGGCAGGCCAGGCACACGCCACGACCGAGACGGTGGTCACCAGCGCCAGCCACCACGCGACCCCCGTCCAGTCGGGCACATAGGTGACGGGCACCCGGATCATGATGCGACCGAAGGCCGTCGCCAGGATGGCGCTGATGGGGACCGAGAACGGGATCGCGAGCACCCAGCTCAGCAGCGCGATCGTCAACCCCTCCACCTGCACGAGCGCGAGGATCGACGAATTGCGGGCGCCGATCGCGCGCAGCACCCCGATTTCCCGCGTCCGCTCGAGCACCGCCAGCCCCATCGTCGAGGCCAGCCCCATCCCGCCCACGAGCAGCATGATCCAGGCAACGGCGCCCAGGAAGTCCACGACCATCAGCAGGTGATCCTCGAGCACGCGTCGCGACTCCGCGACCAGCTGGCTCGATGCGACGGGCATCCCGGCTTCGCCTAACGTGGCGCGCAGGCGCTGGATGAGGTCGAGTGTGCTCCCCTCCCCCTCGTACGCGCTGGCGATCGCAAGGCTGGTGGCGCCCGGCTCCGGTGCCAGCGCAGCGACGGCCGCGCGCGGTGCGAAGGCCGTGGCCGACGTCCCCGTCTCGACGACCCCGACGACCGTCCACTCGGCCGCGCGCCCGTCGATGATGAGCGACGCACGGGCGCCGACCCCGAGCGACGGCTCGGCACGCTGCAGGGCGCGGTTGATCACCAGCACGCGTCCATCGCCCGGCGCGATCCAGCGTCCGGATTCGACGCGCACGGCGAGCAACGTCGTCGCGGCGGGAGGGGCGGTGATGAAGAAGCTGTTCCCCAGCACCCCGTCACCGTGGTCAACCGTTCCGCGCGCCCCTGCCCATGCCTCAGCCGCCTGCACCCCCTCGACCGCACGCGCCACGCGTTCGACCTCGGCCGGTTCGTGGGCGTTGGCGAGTCGCAGTGCGACGTCGTACCGCTGCGCGGCGAACATCAGGTCGGTCGCCCCTAACACCGACGTGCGCAGGTTGTTGGCGCCAAGAAAGACGGCGCCCCCGACCGACAGGGTCAGGAGCGTCAGGGCGAGCCGCAGGCGGCGGCGAAAGGCATTGCGAAGGGACAGCAGCATGGGGCGCGCCAGCCCGGTGATGCGCAGCGGCAGTGTGCCGGGGTCGGCCGCCGAAGCGATGCCCACGTCGCGCAGCGCGTCGCTGACGCTGCTGCGGCAGCCGTGCCAGACAGGCACCGCCGCCGCAGCGACGGGGAGGAGGATCCCCACGAGGACCTGCACGGCAATCACCGCCGCAGGCACCTGGTAGGCGTTCACGTCGAAGTTGAGCAGGTCGCCCTTGATGGCGGCGTACATTCGGCCGCCGATCACGGCGGAAGGCAGTGCAATGACAACGGCGGCGGCCCCCAGCGCGGCCGCAATCGAGAGGTACATCGCGGCAAGCTGCGGCCAGCGCGCCCCGAGCGTCTTCATGACCCCGATCTCGCGGCTCTGCCCGACGAGCAGCGCCGAGATGAGGTTGACGACCAGGAACGCGCTGAGCAGGAGCGCCATGAGTGCAAACGCCCCTTGGGTGTACAGCAGCGAGTTCATCTGCGCCGAGTGGATGTGCTCACCGGGGACGGGCACCTCGACATCGATCACCCGCCGCCCCAGCGCCGCGACGTTGCGCCTGACGGCATAGGCAACCCGGCGCACCCCCTCCTGGTCGAGCGCCCCGTCGCCAACCACCAGTTGCAGCTCGTTCAGCGTCGAGGGCGCCCCCAAACGCGCGAGCGTCCTCGCGGTGACGAAGCCGTAGACGACATGCTCCATCCAGCCGGGGGCGAGCCCCACATCCCGCGCGATGCCGATCACCGTGATGCCGACGGGGGGCCCGTCGCCGAACAACAACCGGACCACCTCGCCGACCGACGCACCCGACATGTCGAGCGACGAGCGCTCGATGACCATGCCGTCCTCGTCCGGTGGCCACGCGCCGGCCTCGGGCGTCACGACGCCGACGCGGATGGCGTCGAAGTCCTCGACGGTAAAGAGCACCGCGGTGAGCGTTGTCCCCCCGACATGCACGCGCGCGACCGTGGTCCGTCTCGCCTGCGCCATGCGCACACCGGACATCGCCGACACGCGCGCGAGCAGCGCGTGGTCCACCGAATCCACGCGCAGCGTGGCCAGGGCCGGATTGCTCGCCCCATAGCCCTCACGCGTGGCCACGTCCACAAGCGCCCACGCGTTCAGGATCACGCCGGCCCCCGCGAGGCCGATCGCGATCGCCAGCACGACCAGCGCCGTTCGGCCGCGGTGCAGCCACGTATCGCGCAGGACCTTGCGCCATCGGGGCCTAAGCATGAATGACGGCTCCGCCCGGCGCCTCGACACGGCCGTCCACGATCGAGATCGTGCGCGAGGCGTGACGCAAGGCGCTCGGCTCGTGCGTCGCCAGCACGAGCGTGCGTCCCCCCTCAACGATGCGGGAGAACAGGTCGAGGATCGCGCCGGCGGTGCGCGAGTCGAGGTTGCCCGTCGGTTCGTCGGCCAGGAGCAGCGGCGGATCGTTGGCCAGGGCCCGGGCGATGGCCACACGTTGCTGCTGTCCCCCCGACAACCGCGACGGAAGCTTGTCCGCCTGGTCGGCGACGCCCAGTGACTCGAGCAGGGCAAGCGACCGCGCGCGCCGTTCGCCCGGCCGCCAGACGTCGCAGAAGTCCATCGGGAGCATGACGTTCTCGGCGGCGGTCAGCGTTGGCAGCAGCTGGAAGAACTGGAAGACGATCCCCACACTCCGTCCGCGCCACGCCGACATCGCCCGTTCGCTCAGGGCATGCACGGCGGTGCCGCCGACGATGATCTGGCCACTAGTCGTGCGATCGATCCCGCCAATGAGGCTCAGGAGCGTAGACTTGCCGCTGCCGGACGATCCGACGACCGCGACGAAGGCGCCCCGATCGATGGACAGCGAGACATCGCTCAGCGCCGCGAAGCTGCCGGCTGCGGTGGGATAGTGCTTGCTCACGTGGAGCAGTTCGATGAAGGGCGACTCCCCGGCGAGTGGCTCTCCCTGCGGCGACGGATTCGTCATGGTGATGCGAGGCGGATGTCGGCACCCCCGAGCGAGGTTCCGCACGCAACCTACGGGAACCCCCCGCACTCGCGGGCACCGCTCAACGGATCCAGCGTGCCGTTCAGCGAATGTGGCCTGCACCGTGCCGCATCGCGGGATAAGCTCGATGCGAGGTCGTGCCGGCGCGCATCGAAACGTCCCGCGACACGACCAGTGGTGCCACCCGATGTTGCCACGGGATGAAGCCGCCGGACGATGCCGCCACACGAGATCGACGATGCATGCTCACCACCCATGCATCGTGCGCCCGCTGCAACGTCGCCCCTCCTTGGAGTCACCTCATGTCACGCTGCGTGTTGATTGCATTGGCTGTCTTGCCCGTCGCGTCGCCGATCCTCCCCACCGTCGCGCACTCCCAGGCCGGAGGCCGAAGCGCAGCGGTGCACGCGAGCGCCCCGAAGGAGGGAGCGCAGTTCGCCTTCCTGGTGGGGCTATGGGAGGTCACCGCCACGCCGAAGGTGTCGTCCCTCGCGGCGAAGATTCACGGAGCGCCGAAGTTTCACGGGACCTGGAAGGCGTGGCGCGCCTTCGATGGCTTCGGAATCGAGGACGAACTGCGCATCGCCGACCGATCCGGCAATCCCAGCGCGCTGTCGCACGCGCTGCGAAGCTTCGATGCGTCGAGGGGACGCTGGACGCAGACCATGCTCGACGTCTATCGTGGGCGCTTCACCACCGCCGAGGGATCGTGGACCAATGGGACGATGACGCTGACGAGCGCGGGCACCGATGCCGAGGAGAAGCCGATGCTGACGCGATCGCGATTTTATGACATCACGCCGGCGACGTTCAAGTATCAGACCGACCGGTCGCTGGATGGCGGGCGCAGCTGGGAGACCGCGATCTTGCGCATCGACGCCAAGCGAGTGGCCGCGACCGCGCCGCGATGACTGACCGGATCACCGGCAGCGCGCTGGCGACGAGCGACGCCCAGTCCACGGCGACGGCGCGGCGCAGTCACACGGCTGCCCGCGGACTCGTCTGGCTGCACCTGCTGCTCGCGTGGACGGCCGTGTGGGTGCTGTACTCCACCCTCATCGCCGCCGCGCACGACGAGAGTGTCTCGACGTCCGCCCTGTCGGGGGCGCGAGCGATCGCGGCGGCGGCGGCGCTGGGACTGCTCGTCCAGCGCCTGACCGAGCGGCTCCCGTGGCCACGCCCGCTCTCGGCGCGCTTCCTGCTCGTGCACCTGGCGGCGGCGGTCGGTTTCGGATTGACGTGGGTGGGATTGACGAGCGCGCTCGAAGCGCTCGTCGGTCGCCCCTGGGTACTCTCGCGCCCGACGCTGTTCATCCCATTCGTCATCCTCGGCATCTGGTTGTACCTGATGGTGGCCGGGATCACGTACGCGGTGCGCGGCACCGAGCGCGCGGCGCGCGCCGAGGCCGCCGCGGCACTGACGCAGCTCGCGGCGCTCCGGGCACAGCTCAATCCGCACTTCCTGTTCAACGCGCTGCATACCGTCGTACAGTTGATCCCCGTGGAGCCCACGCGCGCCGCGCTGGCTGCCGAGCAGGTGGCAGGACTCCTGCGCACGGTGATCGAGGAAGATCGCGACCTGGTGCCGCTGGACGACGAGCGCCGATTCGTGGAGCGATACCTCGCCGTGGAGCACCTGCGGTTCGGCGACCGGCTCGAGACCGCCTTCGAGGTGGAGCCGGCGCTCTCAGCGGCCCTGGTGCCGTCATTCGCCCTGCAAACGCTGGTGGAGAACGCCGTGCGGCACGGCGCGGCGCCGCGAGTGGACGCCACGACGATCACGGTGTCGGCACGGGCGGATGGAGCCAGGTTGCTGCTGACGGTTACCGACTCGGGTGCGGGCAGCACGATTCCGCTCCATCGCGAGGCGACAACCGTCAAGCCGGCCACCGTCCCGGGCGGCTCCGGGTTGCGACGCCTCGCCGAGCGACTCGAGGTGCTGTACGGCCGGCGGGCGACGCTGTCACTCGTGTCCGAGCCCGGTCGCGGCTTTGTCGCGACCGTTGCGATCCCCCTCCAGCACGCGGACTAGACGCACCGTGACCATGCCGCCGACCACCGGGGTCACGACGCTCATCTGCGACGACGAGCCGATCGCGCGCGCCGGGCTTCGGCAGATGCTCGCGTCCTACGATTGGATCCGCGTCGTTGGCGAGGCGCCGCACGGCCTCGCCGCCGTCGAGGCAATCAACCATCAGCAACCCGAGCTGGTCTTCCTGGACATACAGATGCCCGGCCTGCTCGGCACCGAGGTGCTCGCGCGGCTCACGCACCAGCCCTTCGTCGTCTTCACCACCGCGTATGGGGAGCACGCGGTGACCGCCTTCGAGCTCGGCGCCGTCGACTACCTGCTCAAGCCGTTCGGGGAGGGGCGACTGGGGGCGGCGATGGAACGGGTGCGTGCCGCGTTAGGCGAGCCAACCGCGGCGCCCCCGCTCGACCGGCTCGGCGAGGCGCTGCGCAGCGGGCCGATGACACGGCTGTTCGTACGACACGGAAGCGCGATCCTCCCGCTCCCGGTGGCGTCCATCGCGTGGTTCGAAGCCGACGGCGACTACGTGGTGGCGCAGCGCGAGACGGGGCGGCACTGGGTGCACCTGTCGCTCAACCGGCTGGCCACCCGGCTCGACCCGGCGCAATTCGTGCGCATTCACCGGACCCACATCGTCAACCTTGACTACGTCGTCGCATTTCGGCGCCACGGACGCAGCGGCATGACCGCCGAGATGCGCGGCGGTGTGCAGCTGGCGGTGAGCCGGCAGCGGGCGGCGGCACTGCGCACGCTCGGGGTGTAGCCCACGGGCACGCCGGCCGCCGCGTCGTCACTGGCGCACGGTCCAGGGCTTCGCCTGCGCACGACCCGCGAGCATGCGCACCTGCGACCGGGTCGAGCAGTTCTTGAACTTCGCCTTCGCCGACGAGCTGCCGATCGATGTCCGGATCTCCTGCTGCAAGTTGCCCTTGAAGCGTGCATCCTCGTCGTAGAGGTTGACCTGGAATTCCTCGGCAAAGAACTCGTAGTTGTCGGCGTTCTTGATCGCGAGCTCCGGCGCCTCGAGCGCAATCTCCATGCAGGTGTTCTGCCCGTAGGCGGAGTGTCCCTTCCAGTCGACGTCGTCCGTGTCGCAGAAGGCGTGGGTCAACTCGTGCAGGAACACGCCGGCCTGGCTGTCGAAGCCACTGCGCGATGCCTGGGTCAGCTCCTGGAAGAACAGCTCGCCGAGCCAGATGTGCGTGTACCGCGGGTCGAACGGGTGCGGCGCAATTCCCGTGCGGGACCCAAAGGTCTCGGCGAAGATGTCCGGCTTCGGAAACACGTAGTACCCCTCCCCACCCGGCTCATCGTCGGGCTGCCCCTTCCCGAGCTTGTTTCCCCGGTAGTACAGCTTGAGCGGACGGGCACAGATCGCCCCGTGCAGGCGCGACAGGTTGTCGGTGACGGTCGAGACGCGACCCGGCGTCGGGATGCCAAACCACTTCGTGAACAGGAAGCACGCCGCCGGGTCGGTCGTGGCGCGCTCCGCCGCGTCACGGGCAAAGCTCGCCAATGCGACCGCACGATCAATGCAGTGCTGGACGGCGTATCTCTCGTAGCTGTTCGTGACCGAAAACGTGGGGGCGAGCTCGATCCGCGCCTTCGGCGCAACGGCGGGCGGATGCGCCAGGCTGGCAGACCAGATCGCATAAATCGACCGCAGCTCGTTGAGCACCGCGGCGCGCGCCATATCCTTGACCTGACTGTTGACGTGGGCCGGATTCACAACGCCGCCAATGGTCAGTTTTGCCAGGATGAGCGCACGTTCCAGATTCCGCGCTTCCGTCTTGGCGTCACTCTGCAATGCCTTGGGGCCTCGCCACCCGCCCCCGAGACTCAGCGCGCCAAGTATCGATTCCCGACGACCCGCAATCCCCGGCAACTCCAGCGTGCTGAGAATTCCTGCCAACAGGCCGTAGCCGGTGCTGCCAAGATTGCGAACGAGCGCCACGGCCGTGTCATCGAGGCGACTGTCCAGGGTTTTCGACATATGCGGGGCTCCTGGGGGGGGGTGAGCCGGGGGTGATAAGAGACACCAGCGCAGGTCGGTCGGCGAGACGCGCCCGACGACGTGAGCAGACCGCGCCTGGGCTGGCAGGGTCCGCGTGGCCGTCCCAAACCTCCGCGTGCGCTGGCGGGTCTGAAGCGAGCACAAGGAATCGCGCCTGCAACGTCGAAGCAGGACCGCCACCCTGCAAGGGCGGCTCTCGGGCGCGCGCGGCCGGCACATCCCCCCGACAGCGCGCGTGTCGGCGTCTCGCGACCGCTAGTCCCCCATCCCCTCCACCACCTCCCCAGACACCGCTGCAGCCTTCCGGTCTCCCACCAGGAACACCTTCACCCGCTCCCCGCCCCGCTGGATCAGGATGTACGCGCACGGCACCACGAACAGCGTCAGCAGCGTGGAGCAGATCAACCCGCCCACCACCGCGATCGCCAGCGGACGCATCAACTCCCCGCCCGCCCCCAGGCCTAACGCGAGCGGCATCGACCCCATGACCGACGTCACCGTGGTCATCAGGATCGGGCGCATGCGCACCGCCCCCGCCTCGACCACGGCTTCCTCCATCGGCACGTCGCGCTCGTGCCGGTAGTGCTCGATGAACTCCACCAGCAGGATCGCGTTGTTCACCACGATTCCCGCGAGCATGATCATCCCCAGGAAGACCGGGGCGCTGAGCGTGGAATCGGTGACCCAGAGCGCGATCATCACCCCGACGAGTGCCAACGGCACCGACATGAGGATGATGAGCGGATCGACGAGCGACTCGTACTGCACCGACAACACGACGAACACGAGGAAGATCGCCAACGCCACCACGAGCGCCATCTGCCGGTTCGACTCGGCGATGGCCTCTTCCTCCCCACCAAAGACCAGGCCGTAGTCGTCCGGAATCTGCAGGCCGTCGAGGCGGGCACGGAGCGAATCCGCCACCGCCGAAATCGCATACTGCTCGGTAAGCACGTCGCCATCGAGCTCGAGCACCCGGTTCTGGTTCTCACGGTTGATCGAGGTGGGACCGAGCGTCGGACGGATGCGGGCCACGTCGCGCAGCATGACGGGAGCGCTCCCGCCGACCCCGGGAAAGAGCAGCACAGACCCGAGGTCCGTCGCGGACGTGAAGCGGTCGCGAGGAAAGCGCACGCGCACGTCGTACTCGAAATTGCCATCGGCGTACTGGGTGGCGATGGTCCCGTCGAGCGCGGTGCGCACTGTCTGCCCGACCGTGGCCACGTCGAGCCCGAGGGCGCGAGCCCGCTCGCGATCCAGCTCGATGGAGAGCAGCGGGACCGGATCGTCGGCGCCCACCTGGAAGTTCTCCAACCCCGGAACGCCGCGCACGCGCCGCACGATCTCCTCGCCGATCAGGGTCAGGCGCGCGAGGTCGTCGCCCACAACGCGCACGGAGATATCGCCCCCGCCGCCCCCGGTGCGGAGCCCGGGAATGCGCGGCGGCCGCACGCCAACCCGCGCGCCGGCGAAGCCGCGCGCGTCGATCTGCTGCTGCAGCGCCCCCACCCACTCGTCGGCCGACATGTTGTTCCGCGCCTCTGGCGGACCGAGCATGATGTCGATCGACCCGCGCCCCGCATTGCCCGCCGTGCTCCCCGACGACAGCCACCCGCCGGCCGTCGCGAACACGGACTCGACCCCCGGCATGGTGCGAATCATCGCCTCGACCTCGCGGGTGATGCGATCGGTCTGCACGGGCGACGAGCCCGGGGCGAGGCGCACATAGGCGGAGACGTTGCCGTTGTCCACCTGGGGGAGGAACTCGGACTCGAAGCTCGTGAAGAGGAAGCCCGCCCACACCAGCGCGCCGGTCGCCGCTCCCATGACCCACCAGCGCCGGCGTACGGCCGCGCGCGCTGCCCTCCGATAGCGATCGGTCAGGCGACCGAAGCTGCGCTCGAAGGCCACCAAGGGCTTGAAACGCTCCAACCCGCTGGTGAAGCGCACCTTCCCCAGTTGCGCCGCCAGCATCGGGACGAGCGTCAGCGCCAGCGGGAGTGACGCCAGGATCGCGAACGAGATCGTCAGGATCAGCTCGCGGAAGATCAGCGATGTCATCCCCGTCAGCAGCAAGAACGGCGCGACCGAGGCCAGGTTGGTCGTGGTGGATGCGACGATCGCACTCGTCACCTCACTCGCACCCGCGTGCGCCCCCTCCACCGCATCGAGCCCGCCCTCCTCGCGACGCCGATAGATGTTCTCCAGCATCACGATGGCGTTGTCCAGCAGCAACCCCGTCCCGAGCGCCAGCCCGCCCAACGACATGATGTTCAGCGTCAGGTCCGAGATCCCCATCATGACGAACGTCGCCAGGATGGCGAGTGGGATCGATACGCCGATGATGAACGTCTTCCGGAACGACCGCAGGAAGAGGATCACGATCAGCATGGCGAGCACGGCACCCGTGATCGCGGCGCTCTTCACGGAGTTCAGCGCATCCCGGATGAAGCCGGACTGGTCGAAGGTGACGCTGTAGTTGACGTCGGGCGGCACGAACCCCGACTCTTGCAGCTGCGCGAGCCTCGCGCGGATCCCGTCGGCCACCTCGACCGTGTTGGCCTCGGGCTGCTTGCGCAGTTGCAGGCGGACGGCCGGAACGCCATCCAGGCGGGTCCACAGCCGCTGCTCCCCGCTGGTATCGCGCACGGCCGCGATGTCGCGCAGCGCGACCCGCCCGCCACGCGTCGGCAACAGCACCCCCGCAATCTGCTCCACCGACCGGAATCGCCCCGCTGTCTTGCCGACGACTTCGCGCTCATCCGAGCTGATGCGACCGGCCGCCACGTCCTGGTTCTCGGCGCGCAACGCCGCGATCACCTGCGAGACGGACAGCTCGTAGCCGCGCAGCCGCTCGGGGTCGAGCTCGATCAGGATCTCCCGAACCAGCCCGCCAGAAAGATCGACCGCGGCGACGCCGGGAACGCTGAGCAGCTGTGGCCCCAATCGCTGGTCCACCCACTGCCGTAGCGCGACGAGCGAGCGCGTGCGGGACGAGAAGGCGATGGAAAAGATGGGGATCGCCGTCGGTTCCGACTTGCTGATCACCGGCGGGTCCGACTCCTCGGGAAGCTGCGATCGCACGCGCTCCACATTCTTCGCCGCGTCCTGCAGGGCGAAATCGACATTGGTCCCGTAGTCGAAATCGAGCGTGATCGAGACGCGCCCCTCGCTCACCTGCGTCTGCAGGCGGGAGAGGTTCTCGGTCGTCGCCAGCGCCGACTCCAGCGGTTTGGCAATCGTCTCCTCCAGCACGAGCGGCTCAACCCCGGGATTGCCCACCGAGACCCGCACCTGCGGATACACGATGCGCGGCAGCAGGTCGACCGGGACCCGACCGATGTACACGACGCCCAGCACCAGCAGCGTCAGCGTCAGCATGATCGTGCCGATGGGCCGGGAAATGGCCCAGCTGGAAATGCCTCGGCGCGGGACAGCGGGAGGCTGGCCCTGCTCCTCGGGCCGCGCGGCGCCGGTGCGCTCGCTGCCAGGTGCCCGCGGCAGATCGCCGAGTGGATCGCCGAGTGAATCGCGGTGTGGCTCGCGGTGTGGCTCGCGGTCTGGCTCGTTCATCGGGCGGCCCCTCCCTTCGCGGTGGCGGTGTCACGCAGAGGTGCCGCGCGCGGCGTGGGACCGGGTGTCGCTTCCTCCGGTGCCAGCGGTTGCACGATACGAATGTCCCTCCCGTCGCGCACCTCGGTCGCGCCAGCGACGATGACCGTATCGCCGGCGCTCAGCCCTTCGAGAATCTCCACCCGGCCGTCGACTTCGGCGCCGGTCCGCACCACGCGACGTGACGGCTTCCCCTCCTGGACGACGAAGACCGACAGGCTCCCCGCGCCACCCTGCACCGCGCGCACCGGGATGAGCAGGGCATCGTCGCGCGACTGCAGCCGGAACGTGGTCCGCGCGGTGTAGCCCGGACGGAGCCGCGTGGTCGACGCGCCGGTGAGCATCACTTCGACGGGAATCATGCGGGTCGTCGAGTCCGCAGTCGGAAAGATGCGGCGAATGCGACCGGTGAACTCCTCGCCGGGCACCGCATCGACGGTGAGGCGTACCGACTGCCCCATTTCCAGGGCGCCAACCTCCAGCTCGGATACCTGCACGCGGGTCAGCAGGGTGGCGACGTCGGCGACGGTGAACAGGCGCTGGTTGGGCGAGACGATGTCCCCGGTCTCGACCAGCCGCTCGGTCACGACGCCTGCCATGGGCGCGCGGACATGGGCGAAGCCGAGTCGCGCGCTCAGCGCATCCTTCGTCGAGCGAGCTGCGGCCAGCGCCGCCCGGTCGCGCTCGACCTCGGCGGCCGTCACGATGCGACCCTTGAACAGCTCCTCGGATCGCTCGACCGTGGACCGGGCGAAGTCCAGTGCGGCCTCGCTCGCCTGCAACTGCGCCTCGAGTTCGGGGACGATGATGGATGCAAGGGTGTCTCCGACGCCCACTCGCGCTCCCTCCAGAACCCGGACCGTCCCGAGCGCACCGGCCAGCTGCGCATTGACGCCGACCACGCGCACGGGCTCGATGATTCCGGCGAGTGTCGTCGAACGCGACACGCGACCGAGTTCGGCGACGGCGATCTCGACCGGAGTGGCCGTTGGCCCCCCTCTCCCGCCTTGAGCGTTTGCGGGCGTGCGTGCCTCGCTCGCGCCACTACAGGCGGCGAAAAGGAACGGCATGGCGTACGCGAAGAACGCACCCGCGAGCGCGCGATTATGAGCCGTCATCGGAAAATTCTGGAGTAAGTTCGGGCCCGCTGCAGAGTGGTGATCGCGACCCTGTAGATAGACGTTCTTGAAGAGGGTTCCGTTAGCATTCTTTTTACTAAGCTCCACCTGTGCGTAGGTACTGCCCTATCGGTCAGCCTCTTCGTCTCGTACTCGGCGACAGGTACCAGCTCATCGAGCCACGCGATACGCTGATCATTCGGTCAGATGCACGTATCTCTCGTCGATGCGACCGATGCCTCACTGGCGCTGGTCCATCGTTCGCGACACAATGCTCGTATCGCTCGCTCTTGCCTCTCTCGCGCGAGCACACCCGTCGCTCCGGCCTATCACCGGCCACTCGCGAGACCTCCTCCCAGCACCTCCCTTCACAGCCCATGGTCAAGATCGAACTGGATGGCGACGTTCTGGACATTCAGGTCCAGGGAGCGCACAAACTGTGGGCGCTCAAGTCGTCCTTGCGAGTCCCGCTCGGCGATGTCCGCTCCGTGCGACAGGACCCAGAACGAGCAACGCGCGCCTGGCCGGGTCTCAGGGTGCCCGGCACGCACATTCCCTACGTCTATACCGCGGGGACGTATTATCAGTCCGACTTTCGACCAGACTTCTGGACCGTGCGAGAGCCCGAGAACGCCATCGTCATCCAATGCACCGACGAGGCGGCCTACGACGAGATCATTGTCGAGGTCGAGAATCCGGCCGAAACGGTCACGATGATCAACTCGGCGCTGGCTGGAAAAGGCTAGAAGGACAGCGCGGCTGGCTGACTGATCGGTCGGTCTTATTCACTTACGTTCTTGTCCACGATCGCTTGCCGTGCGTCTCGCACGGGAATCAACGAACGGGAGGGCTGACATGTCGCGCGCATTCCTGAGGGACGACGCCGAAGGAGAGATGCCTCGCCGCCACTACGATCTGCCCCCTCGCGAAGACCTCGGCTTCGATCGCGCCGCGGCGCGAGCTCTCCTCGAGGCGGCGAGAGTCAACGAGACGCAGCTCGCGGAGCGGGCCACCGGATACTTCTGGGGAGAACCGAAGTTGCGGGAGTACGTGACCGAGGTCCTCGCCGAAGCCGAAAAGGCGGGAGACGAGCGCCTGGAACAGGTAGCGCGACGCTTCCTTCGTTGATTGACCGACCGGATGGTTTGTCGAACTGCACTGTCTCACCGTCCATTTGGTCGACCGCTGAACTCTCGCGGAGCGAACTCAGTTCCAGCGGGGACCGAGCGTGGGCCACAATGAGCCAAGCCTCGCTCGGGGTGCCCTGGCTACATAGATGCGAAGGTCACGCTCCTCCGGGACGGCCCGACCGTCCTGCAGACGTTCGACCTCTCGTACGTCGTCGAACAGCTCGCGCAGTTGCACGAGCGCGTCGGGTTGATCCACGAGAATGGTCACGGCACCCGATCGTCCACCGGTGCCCCACGCGTGGAAGTCGCCGTGCACGCTGACCGGGTACGGTAGGCCGAGACGGTCTCGGTACATCGCCAGGGCACCCGCCTCGCCGTAGTTGCTCCCGACGATGACGACCTCACTCCGTTCTGCCGGCGGTAAAGCGCGGTAGGCGCGCGCGACCGCTTCGGCCATGGCGCGCCAGCCGAGCATATCGGCGTAGTCCTGCGGCAGGGCGAGCTCCTCTCCCTGGTTCGTGCGCACGGCGGCTACCACCCCGGTGGACACGGCAAACCGCGACATGGCGTCGGGGTCGAGCGTCGGGATGCCCATCGGGAGCATCAGGACCGCGCCGACGGCAACCGCCAGCGGGAACCCGACCTGCGCGGCGCGCCGGCCGAGCGACGCGCGACGCGCGGCGAGCCGACGTTCGAGCCAGACAGCGGCCGCCACGAGCAGCGCGGGATATCCGGGGGCGGCGTAGTATCCCTTGCCCCGCAGCACCAGCATCAGCGCAAGGAGTGCGAGCGTGACCGTGCCGGTGACTCGGGTCGCGGTATCGCCGCGCCACGCGGCAGCCACCGCGACGGGAACGAGAAGACACGCGGCGCCGAGCAGGAGCGGCTGTTCGGCGAGGAAGGCCACCGGCGAGACGCGAGCCAGCTGCCCGCCGCGCAGCGAGGACATCTGCGCGAGAAAGGGCCAGTCATGCGCCACCTGCCCCGTGATCGAGGGGAGGGCAAGGACGGCGGCGATCCCCGCGGCAACCCACGGCCACCGGCTGGACAGCTGGCGCCGGAGCGCGGGAGTCGCCACCGCGGCGACGGCTGCACTGATGATGTAGAACGCGACACTGAACTTGGTGAGCGCCCCGAGCCCAAAGGCTATTCCTGCCAGCAACCACCAGCGCGGTTCGTCCTTGACAGCCGCCAGCGCCAACGCGGCGATCGCCAGCGTGGCCCACAGCTGGTCGAAAATGACCGGCTGCATCAGGACGGACGGGCGCAAGAATATGGGAGCGGCGATGGTGGCGAGGGCGATCATTCCCAGCGCCCACGCCCCCGCGCCCAGTCGTCGCGAGAACCAGAGCATCGCAGCGAGCAGTGCCCCTCCACCGATCGCCGCGGGGACGCGGGCGGCGAGCACCGCGTCGCCGAACAGCGCGCGCGCGCCTCGGGCGACGGCGGCGATGAACGGGGGGAACTGCATGCGCATCGGCTCGAAATGATCGCCCATCGCGAAGTACAGCAGTTCGTCGCGATGGAACTCCCACGCCGGGTGGATCAGCGCGAGGGGGAGCGCGATGCGTACCGCCACCAGCGCGACGGCGAACGCGAGGAGGCGGTGGCTGCGATCGAGGGTGTGGGGCGCGGAGTGGGTGCCCGGTGCGAAGTCGTTCATGGTCGGCTGGACGCGGGCGAGTGGCTCGGGGTTTCAACGTGGGACGGGCGCTGCTGCGGTGCAAGGCGAGTCGACGTGGCGGAAGCGCGGGCGCGGCGCACGGGCCGCGGGAGTCGTTCACGGCGACGGTCGCTGTCGGCGCGGGAATCGCACCGCGCCTTGCCGAAGTCGTCCCCGGCGATACGATCCCCGGCTCGACGTCGATGCCCTCCCGCTCCCTGTGCCACGTGCTCGAACGCCGCGCCTATCGCCGCGTCACCTGGCGGTTGATCCCGTTCCTCTTCGCCTGCTACGTCGCCGCCTATCTCGACCGCGTCAACGTGGGCTTCGCCAAGCTCCAGATGCTGGACGAGCTGGGCATGAGCGAGACGGCGTACGGGATCGGGGCCGGGATCTTCTTCCTCGGATATTTCCTGTTCGAGGTCCCGAGCAACCTGATCCTCCATCGGGTAGGCGCGCGCACCTGGATTGCCCGCATCATGATCACGTGGGGGATACTCTCGGCGGCGACAATGTTCGTCGCCAGCGCCGAATGGTTCTACCTGCTGCGTTTTCTGCTGGGGATCGCCGAAGCCGGCTTCTTTCCGGGGATCGTGCTCTACCTGTCGCAGTGGTATCCGGCGTCGCGTCGCGGACGGGTGATGGCGTTGTTCATGACGGCGGTGGCGATCTCCGGCGTGATCGGCGGACCGGTGTCGGGGTGGATCCTCGACCGATTCGCCGGCGCGAACGGGTGGGCGGGGTGGCAGTGGCTCTTCCTGCTCGAGGCGATCCCGGCCGTCCTGCTCGGCATCATGGTCTATTTCTACCTCGACGACTCGATCGAGCAGGCGCGCTGGCTGTCGGCCGAAGAGCGTGCCCTGTTGCTGGCGCGACTGCACGCCGAGGGGATCGGGATGGAGCATCGCTCGGTCGGCGAGACGCTGCGAAACCGGCGCGTGTTGCTGCTGTCGGGGCTGTACTTCTCGTTCGTCATGGGGCTCTACGGCCTCGCGTTCTGGCTCCCGCAGCTCATCCGCACGTTAGGCGTGCAGGAGGCCTGGCGCGTGGGCGTGTGGAGCGCAGTGCCGTACGCGGTGGCCGCTGTCTCAATGGTGCTCGTGGCCGTGAGTTCCGACCATCGGGGAGAGCGGCGATGGCACCTGGCGCTGAGCGCGCTGGTCGGTGCGGCGGGATTGGTCGCCGCGGGGCTGTCTCGCACGCAGGAGCTGGCGGGGATGGTCGCCTTCAGCGTGGCGGCCGCCGGGATCCTCTCGATCATGCCCGTCTTCTGGACGATCCCGACGTCGTTCCTGCGCGGCGCCTCTGCGGCGGCGGGGATCGCGGTGATCAACTCGATCGGCAACCTCGCGGGCTTCCTGAGTCCCTACATGATTGGTGCGGTCACCGATGCCACGGGCGAGGCGACGATGGCGCTGTACGTGCTGGCCGGCTTCCTGGTGCTGGCGGCAGCGATTGCGGTGCGGCTGGATGTTGGCTCGGCCTACGGCTGAGCAAGCGTGGCCTGGGCGGCAGCGGCCTGGCCCTGATGCGGCCCTCAGCGGCTTGGTAGAGATCTCCCGTCGCTCCCGCGCGCCACCCGCGCGAGCGCGCGCCACCCGTAGTGTGGCGCAGTGCCCGACGAATCACGAGGGATCGGCGATCGTACACCTCATCTCGAAGGGGTCGCGCGCCGAGCACCCGCATGCCGGCGACTTGTCGCACGCGAACGTTCGCACCACTTTCACCGTTTCCCAATCGACGCGCCGATCCTGATCAGGGGCGCGCGCCCCGTCCGCGGGCTGCCGTCTTCGTACCCTGCGGCTCCTGACGGGGCTCAACTCCGCTCTGCCCGATTCCGTTGCCCAATTCTCATACCGCGACGCGGCGGCCCCACTCGGGTACCGCCCCTCGCCTCGTTCGGCCGTACGCGTCGTTCCCCATGCGCGCTGCTACACGCCTGTTCTCCGCCCTGCTGGCGCTCGCTGCCGGGCCTGCGGTGCTGCATGCGCAAGAGACGCCCGTCGCCGCCGCGCCACTCCGCGGCATCGTCGCCCACCGGCTAGTCGCGCCGCTCCGCCTCGATGGCCGAGTGGACAGCACCGAATGGGCCGGCACCGCAGCCGACACCGACTTCAGTCAGTTCTTCCCCTTCGACACTTCCGCCGCCGCCGGCCAGACGAGCTTCCGTGTCGGCTATGACGACGACAACCTCTACATCGCCATCATCGCGCACCGTGAACTTGGCGGTGGCTATGTGTCGCAGTCGCTCCGCCGAGACTATCGCGGCAGCGCCAACGATGGCGTCACCGTCGTGCTCGACCCGTGGCGCGACCGGACGACGGGCGTCTTCTTCGGCGTCAATCCGTTCAACGTGCAGCGCGAAGGGCTCGTGGTGAACGGCGGCCAGCGCACGGAGGATTTCGACCGCTCGTGGGACAACGTCTGGACGAGCGCGACGCACATCGCCGACGACTACTGGTCCGTCGAGATGACGATCCCCTTCAAGACGCTCCGCTTCCGCCCCACCGATGAGGTGTGGGGATTGAACGTCTATCGTATCGACAGCAAGTACAACGAGCGTTCGATCTGGAATCGAGTGCCGCGCCAGTATCAGCTGTACTCTCTGGCGTACACCGGCGAGCTGCGCTGGGAGGAACGCCCGCGAGGCGGCGGCGCCAGCATGACCGCCATCCCCTACGTGGCCGGCGACCTGCAGCGCGATTTCACCGCCGGTATCCCCACCACGAACGGCGCCGCCGTCGGCATGGACGCCAAGATCGCGATCACCCCGGCGATCGCGCTCGACCTGACGTTCAACCCGGACTTTTCGCAGGTCGAAGTTGACGAACAACAGACCAACCTCGACCGCTTCGAGCTCTTCTTCCCCGAGCGGCGGCAGTTCTTCCTCGAGAACGCCGACCTGTTCGCCACGTTCGGCTTCCCCACCGCCCGCCCCTTCTTCTCGCGCCGCATCGGCGTGGCGATCGATTCAAGCACGGGGCAGAACGTGCAGAACCGCATCCTTGGTGGCGCGCGGCTCAGTGGCCGGCTCGACGAAAACTGGCGACTCGGCGTCATGACGATGCAGACCGCCAGCGACGCACGGGCCGGCATCGACTCCCGCAACTACAGCGTCTTCGCCGTGCAGCGGCAGCTGTTTGCGCGGTCGAACGTGGGGTTCATTGCCGTGCGACAGACCAACACCGATGGCGGCCCCCCCGATGCCGCGGGCGCCGGCGACGGAAGTGCCAGCCAACTGGTGGGCGTGGACTACAACCTCGCCACTGCCGACAACCGGTGGACCGGCAAGCTCTTTCAGCACCTGAGCCTCGCCGAGGGCGATCGTCCAGTCGGCATGTCGCACGGCACCTTTCTGGAGTACAACACGCTGCGCTGGCGCACCAACTGGTCGCACCAGATCATCGACGCCGAATTCGACGCGCGCACCGGGTTTGTGCCGCGCCGCGGGTTCCGACGCATCAATCCGACGATCGAACGCGCCTTCTTCCCCTCCAATGGCGTCGTGAATCGCCACACCGTGCAGGTGGAGGCGGAGTACATCTGGACTGACGGACTTGGGCTGACCGACCGCGCGGCGCGGCTGGAGTACGGCGCCGAATTCCGGAGTACGGCCCGCGCGAACGTCAATGCGCGTACGCGCTATGTGAAGCTCTTCGCTCCGTTCAGTCCCACGGGCCGTAGTGACCAGCAGTTCGCAGCGGGCGAGTCCTTCGAACAGCCCGAGATCGAGGCGCGCTTCTCCTCCGACCCGCGCAAGGTCTTCTGGTGGACCGGCACCGTGCGCACCGGGCGTTTCTTCAACGGTTCGATCCGGAGCGTGGGCGGCGATGTGAATTCCCGCTGGCGTCAGTACGCCACCGTGGCGCTCAATTGGGACGTGAACCAGGTTGACCTCACCAACGGCTTCGACGATGCGACCATCTGGCGCGTCGGCTCCCGCATCGACCTCACGTTCACGACCACGCTCTTCTGGACCACGTTCACCCAGTACAACAGTCAGTTCGACAACCTGAACGTGAACAGCCGTCTGCAGTGGCGCTTCCTGCCGGCGTCGGACCTCTTCATCGTCTACACCGACAACTATCTTCCCATCAGCTTCGTGCCGAAGAATCGCGCGTTGCTGGCAAAGCTGAGTTGGTGGAAGAACCTGTAGGAGTGTCGGGCCGCGTCGCGATGCGTCACCGGAGATCGGCCAGCGACGCCCGCTGCCGTCCTTCCGCATCGAAGTTCTCCGGCGCCAGCCACCGCTCAAACGCCCCCTTGCAGGCAGGCCACTCGTGGTCGCACATCGCGTACCACGCCGTGTCCCGGCTGCGCCCCTTCACGATCATGTGCTGACGAAAGGTCCCCTCATACGTGAAGCCGAAACGCACCGCCGCGCGCCGTGAGGGGGCGTTGAGGTCGTTGCACTTCCACTCGTAGCGGCGATAACCGAGGGTGTCGAAGACGTAGCGGGCCAGCAGGTACTGCGCCTCGGTGGCGAGCGGGGTGCGCTGCATGGCCGGCGTATAGAGGATCGAGCCGACCTCGATCACCCGATGGCGCGGGTCGATGCGCATGAGCGAGAGCCAGCCCACGGCCGCGTCGTCGCGATCGGCGATCGCCCAGTACACCGGATCGGTGATGCCGGCGGCGATGGTTGTGACGTGCTCGTCGAAGGCGCCTCGGTCCGGGTAGGGGCCGGTAAACAGGTAGGCCCATTGCGACTCGGCCTCATCGCCGTGCGAGAGGGCGAAGAGCCGGGCGCTGTCGCGCGCCGGATCGAGCGGTCGCAGGCGTCCGTACAGGCCCTCGAGCACGACGTGCGCCGGGCGCGACGCGGCGTGGTCAGGGACCACACGACCGACGGGGAGTGTCATGGTGTGTCGTGAGAAGGCCCGTCCAGCGCGGGACTGGCGAGAGGTGGTGCGGTCGAGGAGGGTGCGGGAACCGCCCCCTGCAACGCCGCTGCCATGCGCTGGTGGACGAGGTTCACCGCCTTCAGTGGTCGCAGCATCACCTTGAAGTCGACGACCTGCCCTGCGGCGTTCCAGGCGATCAGGTCCACGCCGTTCACGCGGATGCCCTCGATGTCGGACTCGAACTCCAGCGCCGCCTCGTGCTCCCCGACAATCTCACGCACGTAGCGGAAGGACGGATTGCAGAGCGTATCCATCGCCGCCAAGAGGTACCTCGCCGTCAGCGCCTTTCCGGCCTGCGGAGCATGCATCACCGGCGAGTGGAAGACGACCGAATCAGCGAGCAGCGCGTCGAGGCCGCGTGCGTCACGCGCGCCGACGATCTGGTGCCACGCCGTGAGGGGTGTGTTGGACATACGCGCGACCGTGCCTGCGTGTGGAGGATGGCGATGCGACGTATGTTGGTGTGGCCCGGCCGCTCCCGCAATGCCGCGGGCGATTCACCCCAGCGCTCGCCCCCGAACCCGCTTCCCGCCCTCGTGACCTCTCGCGTTCGCGACGTTGATGCCCTCGTGCAGGCGCTCGCCGCCGTCGTCGGATCGCGCTGGACGCGCGCCGAATCGGAATTGCAGCAACACGGTCGCGGCGAGACGCACCTGCGCGCCGCCCCGCCCGACGCTGTGGTATATCCGGAGAGTACCGACGAGGTGAGCGCGGTGGTCCGCGTGTGCGCCGCACATGACGCACCAATCATTGCCTATGGCGCCGGGACCTCGCTGGAGGGACACGTGGCGGCCGTGCAGGGCGGCGTCTGCGTTGACCTCTCGCGCATGAACCGCATCCTGCGCACGAGCGTCGAGGACATGGACGCGACGGTCGAGGCGGGGGTCACTCGGTTGCAGCTGACCAAGGCGCTCGGCGGCACCGGGGCGACCTTCTTCGTGGACCCTGGGGCCGACGCCACCCTGGGTGGCATGGCCGCGACCGGTGCGTCGGGAACCACCTCGGTACGATACGGCACGATGCGCGAGAACGTCCTCGGCCTCACGGTGGTCCTGGCGGACGGCAGTGTGGTGCGCACCGGCGGACGGGCGCGCAAGTCGTCGGCTGGGTACGACATCACGCGCCTCATGATCGGCAGCGAAGGAACGCTGGGGATCATCACCGAGCTCACGCTGCGCCTGCAGCCCGTTCCCGACGCCATCGCCGCCGCGACGTGCGCGTTCGCGTCCATCGACGACGCGGTGCAGGGCGTGATCGCGCTGCTCCAGTGCGGCGTGCCGCTTGCGCGCATCGAGCTGCTGGACGCGATGACCGTGCGGGCGGTGAATGCGCACAGCGGGCTGGGATGCCCCGAACAGCCGATGATCTTCCTCGAGCTGCATGCCTACAGCCGGGCAGCGATCACCGAGCAGCTGGAGGCGGTTCACGAGGTCATCGAGACCTTTGGCGGACAGGTGCATGCCACCGCGACGACCGAGGACGAGCGCCATCGCCTGTGGGAGGCTCGGCACAACGTGTACTATGCCGGCCTCGCGATGCGTCCCGGGGCGCGGTCGTGGACGACGGATGTGTGCGTCCCCGTCTCACAGCTTGCCGCCGTCATTCGCGACACGCGCGCCGACCTCGAGGCCTCCGGAATCCTCGCGCCACTGGTCGGGCATGTCGGCGACGGCAACTTCCACCTGCTGATGCTGGTGCACCCCGACGACGAGCAGGCGCTGGCACGGGCGCGCGAGGCGAACGATCGACTGGTGGCGCGGGCGCTGGCTTGCGGCGGCACCTGCACCGGCGAACACGGCATCGGGCTCGGCAAGATGTCGTCGCTGGCAAGGGAGCATGGCGACCTGCTGCCGGTGATGCGGGCGATCAAACAGGCGATGGACCCGGGGAACTTGATGAATCCCGGGAAAGTGGTGGGATAGGGACGGGGGACGGGAGACGGGAGTTAGGGGAGTGCGCGTTCCCTGTTGTCAGCCGTCGCTGTCGTGGTGTCTCCGACCTGCTGTGTCCACAGGCGGTTGTATAACGGGCAGTCGAGCAGGAGTTGGTCGTGCGAATCGAAGGCGATGCATTCGCCGCGCTCGATGACCAGGATGCGGCTGCTGTTGCGGATCGTGGAGAGGCGGTGGGCGACGACGAACGTGGTGCGGCCCACCATCAGCGCGTCGATCGCCTCCTGCACCTTGGCCTCGGCGATGGAGTCGAGCGACGAGGTGGCTTCGTCGAGCAGGAGGATCGGGGCGTTCTTCAGGATCGCGCGCGCGATGTTGATACGTTGCGCCTGGCCGAGCGACAGTCCGTGGCCACCGGTCCCGATCACGGTATCGAAGCCCTGTGGGAGGGCGGCGACCTCGTCGTGGATGCCGGCGGCACGCGCCGCGTCGGCGACCTCCTCGTCGGTGGCGGCGGGGCGGCCGCAGCGGATGTTGTCGCGCACCGAGCTCGTGAACAGGAACGGTTCCTGGGTGACGATGGCGACCTTGTCGTAGACGTCGGCCAGGCGGTAGTCGCGCACGTCGCGCCCATCGTAGCGCACCATGCCGGCAGACGGGTCGTGGAAGCGCACGACGAGGTTGAGCAGCGTGCTCTTCCCTGCCCCGGACGGGCCGGCGATCCCGATCTGTTCACCAGCATGCACCTCGAAGGACAGCCCGTGCAACACCTCCGTCTCGGCGTAGGCGAACGACACGCGGTCGAAGATGATGTGCTGCGGTGCCGCCGGGAGGGGAACGGCATCGGGGCGATCGGGGACATCCGTGGTGGTCGCGAGCAGGTCGGCGATGCGGCTGACGGATGCGCTGCGCCGCTGGATCTCCACGTAGGCAGTATTCAGGTTGTTGAGCGGGCCATGCAGCGCCCGGATGCACATCAGGAACGCGAGCAGCGACGGCCACTCCAGCGTCCCTCGCAAGACCTCGAGGCCGCCGACGACGACGACCACCACGATGCCGAGCCCGGCGATGGACTCCAGCATCACGCGGGCCAGCGACTGGGCGCGCACCATCTCGATCAGCTCGTCGAAGTAGGCGCGCCCCTTGGCGAGGGCCGACCGCGCTTCCGCATCCTCGCCCCGATACGCCTTGATGATGCGGATGCCGCGCATGAGCTGCAGGATCACGTCGAACAGGACGTAGCCCGAGCGGCGCAGCGTGTACGACCGCTTGAGGGTGCGGCGCGCGACGAGGAACGATGGGGAGGACGGTGAGCGGGAGCGCGGCCAGCGCCCACAGCGTCAGGCGCGGGCTGAGCCAGATGGCCGAGGCCAGCAGGCCGATCGCCATGACCCCCTCCAGCGCCAGCTTGCCTAACGACAGGATGACCGTGCGCAGGTCGGTCACGTCCTGGCGCACGGCGTGCACGATGTCGCCGTGCGAGTGCCGGTCGAAGACCGACAGCGAGAGCGAGAGCAGGTGCCGGATGAGCCGCTCCATCATCCCCAGCTCGAGCACCTTGACCAGCCGCTGCTGGGTGACCTCGTTGTCGTAGGTCATGACGCTCGCCCCGACGTACGTGCCGACCAGCAGGATGGCGAGCAGCGTCAGTGCCCCCTGCGGCCCGAGCCACTGTGCGACCGCGCCGGCGAGCCCTCCCTGCTGGCCAATGATGCCGCCGAGAAACTCCTTGATCAGGAGGATCGAGGCCGTCATGAGCGCCGAGCGGCCGATCGACGTCACGGCGAAACGCACCAGTGTGCGCTTCTCGTGCCGGAAGAGGGCGACGATGTGCTGCTGGCCGGGGAGCGTCATCGCGAGGCGCGTGGGGGGAATGCGGGGAGTGGGAGCCGGTGCGCTGGCTCCCCGGCCCCTCGACGCGGCGCCCTACCGGACTCCCCGCCGTGCAAGCTACGCCTCGATCGCCGCCAGCGACACGAAGTTCTCGATGATCACGTCCTCGGCCGGGACAGCGAGCTTCTACGATGGCACCTCGATGCGCGTCGTGCGGCGCCGGGTGCTACGGGAGGTCAGGACCGCGCAGTAACTTGGACCGCCTCGACGCGACATTCGGCCCCTCGGAACTTACGGAGAGCTCGGGATGGATACGCAGGACGCACACATCATCATCGCCCTCGCCGCCCTCGCTGCCAGCGCCGACGGTACCCTGGCGACGGAGGAGCGGATGAGTATCGTGTCGGCCGCCGAGCGGCTCGGGGTGCCCGGCGATGACCCGCACCTGAGCGACGTGCTCGGCGGGAGCGGCGACGTGACACAGCTGGCACAGGCGCTCTCGAGCGACGAGGCTCGCGTCGCCGCGTACGACGTCGCCGCCGCCGTCTGTCACGCCGACGGTCCGCCGAACGCCACGGAGTCGGCCTTCCTCTCGTCGCTCTCGCGCGCGCTGGGCGCCCGTGAGCCCCTCGCCGACACAGCCGCGACGCTGGGAGCGACGGCGCGCGCCGTCTCGACTCCGCCCGACGACCAGCCCCTGCGCACGCCCGCGGCCGATGCCGACGCATTTATTCTCGACCAGGCCATGCTG
Source organism: Gemmatimonadota bacterium (assembly GCA_016704465.1). GTDB lineage: Bacteria > Gemmatimonadota > Gemmatimonadetes > Gemmatimonadales > Gemmatimonadaceae > SCN-70-22. The sequence goes on from JADJAD010000006.1 coordinate 260,890, forward strand.
TCGGGCGCGGCGGAGCTGTTGCCGCAGCGCCTTTCGCGATTGGCGATCCTGCCGTTGCAGCTGCGGATGGTGTACTCGATCGGGCAGCGGCACGGTCAGTCGCTGGACATGGCGCAGGTAAAGGACCTCGCTGCCGTGGTGGGGATTGGCGCGGCGGGCAGCCTTGTGGAGGGGGTGGTGCGCGGTGTGCTCGGTGGAATGGGGCGCGGGCTGCTTGGCGGGCTGCTCGGCTCGGCCACCGGCGCCGCCGCCGGCGTGGCGGTGACCTTCGCCACGACGTACGCACTTGGCCATGCGGCCGAGCGATACTACGCGCAGGGACGCACCCTGAGCACGGCAGACCTGCAGGCACTGTTCGCGCGCTTCCAGGGCGACGCGCGTACGGTCTTCCCGCGCGTGGAGGGTCGCATCCGCGAGCTGGCCGCGGGGAACTCGCTGCAATCGCTGCTGGCGGGGATGCTGCGGTAACTCGGCGCCGCGATGCGGTTCGGCGCCTTCTGCGAGACGGGCTCAGTGCGCCAGGCTCAGTGCGCCAGGCTCAGTGCGGCGAGGCGATCGCATTCTCCCGAATGCGTCGCATGATCACACTCATGTCTTCTTCGGCGCGAGCGCGCTCTTCTGGCGTCCAGAGGTCGCGGTTCACCGCCACGCGCACCGTGACGAGCATCTCGTCGATCAACTCGCGCAGCCTCGGGTTCCTGCGACGTTCGATGCCCCCGGGCGCGCGCGCGGCGGCGCTCCGCGTCGGCTCGGACGCGGCGGGGAAGGAATCTGAAGGCTCTGGCGTCGTCATGGGAGAAAAAGTATGCCTAACCGGGCGACAAATCAAACGTGCAGCGGGCAGATCGGTGAATGACCTCGGCGACGGCCTATCCAGCAGTGGGGATCGATCGAGGGGCGCGCACGACGCGACGCATCGATATTCCCTTGCATCCACTCGTCGCCGAGATTGGAACGTGACCAGACTCCTGCTGTTGCTCTTGACCTCGGCCGTCCCCGCTTCGGCGCTCGCGCAGGCGCAGGGCGCCACGACGCAGGTCCAGCAGACCGCGCAGGCCACGCGCCTCGTCGGTTCCGCGCCGCACATCGATGGTCTGATGGACGAATCGGCGTGGAACAGCGCCGTTCCGATTCGCGACTTCATCCAGAAGATCCCGCTCGAGGGAGCGACCCCCAGCGTCCCCACCGAGGTGCGCATTGTCTACGACGATGCCGCGCTCTACGTGGGCGCCCGCCTCATGCGCGCCGATCCGCAGTCGATTCGCCGGTCCGTCACGCGTCGTGACGGCGAGAGCGACGCGGAGGTGTTCACCGTCTCGCTCGATCCCTACCACGACCGTCGCACTGCCTACGCATTCTCCGTCTCGTCCGGTGGGGTGCGAGGAGACGCCTATCACGCGCAGGACAGCGAGGATAGCGGACGCGAACCGCAGTTTGACCCGGTCTGGACGGCGGGGGCTCGCGTGGACAGCGCTGGATGGACCGCCGAGCTGCGGATCCCATTTTCGCAACTCCGATTCAACGCGGCGGAACGGCAGCAGTGGGGGTTGCAGCTGACCCGCAACGTGGCCGACAAGGCCGAGCGGATCCAATGGGTCCTGATCCCCATCGCGGCTGCCGGCTATTCGTCTCGCTTCGGGTTGCTGGACGGCATCGCCGGCATCGCACCGACGCGACGGGTCGAACTCCTGCCGTACGTCGCCAGCGACCTGACCCTGCGGTCGAACACCGACGCACGCAATCCGTTCACCGACCGGCTTGGCGCCCGTGCCGGCGCCGACCTCAAGGTGGGGCTCGGCCCGAACCTGTCCCTCGACGCCACGATCAACCCGGACTTCGGCCAGGTGGAGGCCGATCCCGCCATCGTGAACCTGACCGCGTTCGAGCAGGTCTTCGAGGAGCGGCGTCCGTTCTTTGTGGAGGGCAACGAGCTGCTCACCGGGCGCGGCCAGAGCTTTATCGGGCGCCCGACGTGGTTCTACTCGCGGCGTATCGGTGCGTCCCCGCGCGGTGCGGTGCAGGGGGACTTCGTGGATGCCCCGACGAACACCACCATCACCACCGCGGCGAAGGTGACCGGGCGCCTGGCGCGCGGATTATCGTTAGGCGCGCTGGCCGCCGTCACGCCCCGGGAGTTCGCCCGCACGTACAGCCTCGACAGCGGCGCCACCCAGCGCGTCGCCGTCGAGCCGCCCACACGATTCGGCGTCGTGCGCCTGCAACAGGAGTTCGGGGCGCAGCAGTCGAACGTCGGGATGTCGCTCACCTCGGTGACGCACGCAGTCGATGACCGAGGCGGGCTGCGGCAGTTGCTGCCGCGCGACGCCGTCGCCGGCGGCATCGACTGGAAGCTGCGATACCGGCAGGGAGAGTACGAAGTCACCGGGTGGTTGGGAGGGAGCCGCGTGACCGGCGACCCCGCAGCGATCGCCCGGCTGCAGCGCAACAGCGCCCACTTCTTCCAGCGACCCGACCAGGACTACGTCACCTTCGACCCGACCCGCACGTCGCTCTCCGGGGCGAGCGCCTCGCTGCGACTGGACAAGAACGCCGGACGCTTCATGCTCGGCGGCATCCAGCTCTCCACGCGCACCCCGGGGTTCGAGATCAACGACGCGGGGCAGATGCGCAGCGGCGATGACGTCGACTTCAATGCCGACGTCCAGCTGCGCGACACGAAGCCCAACCGCTACGTGCGGTTCTATCAGTTCGGCACATCCGCGGTCACCTCGTGGAGCTACGGCGGCGTGCGCCAGTACCTGCGCTTCAACCAGACGGGGCAGGTGGTGCTGCACTCCTTCCTGCGGCTCAATGCTCGTGGTACGCTGCACGTCCCGTCGCTCAGCGATGACCTGACGCGGGGTGGCCCGCTCATCGCGACGCCGGCCGGTTATTCCGTGTTGGGGCAGGTCACGAGCCGGTCCAACATGCCGACCACGTGGAACGCCCGGACCGAGTACTACCACGACGCGTTCGACGGATGGCGCTGGGACGTGAGCACCGGCATTGCGACGCGCCCGGCCCCGCAATGGCAGGCGTCGGTCGACCCGACCTTTTCGCGCTCCGTCGATGCCCGGCAATACGTCGCCACGCGTGCCGGAGGGCGGGCAGAGACCTTCGGGCAGCGCTACATCTTTGCCGCGGTGGAGCGGAGCACGCTGTCGGCTCGCTTCCGCGTGAACTACGCCCTTACCCCGAACTTCACCATCGAGGGCTACGCCGAGCCGTTTGCCGCCAGCGGGCGATTCGCGGGATTCGGCGAGGTCCCCGCCCCCCGCAGCAACGTGCTGCGTGTGTACGGCGATGCCGGGACAGGGACGACGTTCGAGCGCGAAGCGGATGGGACGGGAACCGTGACCGACGGGGCAAACCAATTCGTGCTCCCCGCGCTCGACTTCCGGCGCCTCTCGTTCCGCTCCAACCTGGTGCTGCGGTGGGAATGGCTGCCTGGCAGCACGGCGTTCTTCGTCTGGCAGCAGAGCCGCTTCGGGCAGGTCCTTGACGGCGAGTTGGTGCGACCGCAGGACTTGTGGAACTCCGTGCGGGCCGATGGCGACAACTTCGTGGTCGTGAAGGTGAGCTACTGGGTCGGAAAGCGGTGACCGACGGTCGGCTGCGGCCGACCGTTGCCTCCCCGGTCACAAACTGCAAGAGGTAAAGATGCGCTCGCACCACCTGGCCCCCGCTCACGCGGTTCGAATCGGCGCTCGCTCCGCGGTGCCGACGATGCTGCGAACGTTGCTGCGAACGATGCTGCGGACGTTGCTGCGGACGTTGCTGCTGACGTGCGTCGCAGCTGCCGCCTTCGTCCTGGAGGCGCAGCCGCGCCCCGAACGATTCACCGCGTGGACTGCGCCGGTCTTCCCCGTCGCCGAGTACCGCGCCCGCCGGTCGGCGCTGCTCGAGCGCCTGCAGCCCGACGAGCTCCTGCTCGTGCCGAGCGGCGAGGGGACCAGCGGGGGCGAGACATTTCGACAGCTGGACGACTTCGAATACCTCGCCGGGCTAGAAATCCCGCGGTCCATCCTCGCCATCGACGGTCGGACGCGGCGCGCCCTGCTCTTCGTTCCACACATGGATCCTCGCTTCGACAACAGCGGGCGACCGAACGATTTTCCGGGACGCCCGCTCGCCAACGACCCAGCGCTCCGGGCGCTGAGCGGGGTGGACGTCGTGCATCCCGACAGTGCGCTCGACACGTACCTGCGCGATGCGGTCACGCGCGGCACACGAGTGCTCGTCAACGCCGGCCGACTCCTGGGCACCGCCACGCCGTCGCTGTCACGATTTGGTGCGCCCACGCCGGGCGAGGGACTGGCAGCCGAGCTCCAGCGTTCGCACCCCGAGCTGGCGCTCGGCAACGCCTACCGACAGATCGCCGCCGTGCGCATGGTCAAGTCGGCGCGCGAAATCTCGCTCATGCGCGAGGCGGCACGCGTGACCATGGTGGCGATCGCCCGAGGCGCCGCGCGGGTGCGTCCCGGGGTGGACGAACGCACCTTGACCGGGGCGTTCAGCGCCGACTGCATGGCCCTCGGCGCCCATCGCGACGCGTTCACCCCGATCATCAAGTCCGGGGAGAATTCACTCTGGCCGTGGCGCATCCTCGGCGCACACTACGATCGCCGCAATCGCGCCATGCTCGACGGAGAGCTGGTCATCTTCGATGTCGGGTGCGAGCGCGAGCACTACGTGAGCGACGTCGGGCGGACCTTTCCGGTCGGTGCACGATTCGAACCGCGGCAGCGGGCGCTGGTCGAGATGATTCGGGGCATTTCCGACGCGGTCATCGCCGCCGCGCGACCGGGGATCACGCTGTCGGAGCTGCAACGTGTGGCGACGACCGCCATCCCCGAGGCCGCTCGGCCCTTCATGCAGGCGCCACTCTACTTCGGCCACCACCTCGGGCTCGACACGGGCGACCCGTCGCTCGCCGACGCCGTGTTGGCGCCGGGCATGATCTTCACGGTCGAGCCCTGGTACTACAACCATGTTGAGGAGGTCGCCGCCTTTCTCGAGGACGAAATCCTCATCACTGCCGCGGGGAGCGAGAACCTGACGGCGGCGCTGCCGCGCGATGCCGACGGACTCGAGCACTTGCGTGCAGGAGGCGACACGGCGTGGCTGATGACCGACGCCATGCGCGGGCGCACGCGTGACGGCGTGCTCCAGTTCACGCTCGATCGGGCAACCGGGACCGTGTCCGCCTACGACCTGCTCAACGGCGTCGATCTCGCGACCACGCCGACCTGCGCGATGCCACAGTCGGGCGCGTTGACGCCCGACGACGTGTCGTTCGTGGTGCGCTGCGCGGGCGGGGGTCGCGCGCTGCACGTCAACACGGCGTCATTCGCCGTATCTCCCGCGCCACGTCAGACGGTCCCTGCGCGTCGGTCCGTCTCGCCCAGGGGGCGCAAGAACGAGGTCGTGGTCGTCGGGATGATCCACGGGGCGCATCGCACCAGCACGCGCTACGGCACCACGGTGCTGCGCCGACTGCTCGAAGCCATGCGCCCCGACTTCGTCCTCACCGAGATCCCGCCCAACCGGCTCGACGACGCGCAGCGCGAGTTCGCCGCGACGGGGCAGATCGTCGAACCTCGCGTGGTGCGGTTCCCTGAATATGTGGACGTGCTCTTCCCCATGACGCGGTCCATGCGCTTCACGATCATCCCGACGGCGGGGTGGTCGCGGCCGATGGACGCCTTCCGGACGGCGGCGCTCAGGCGAATCGAGGGCGACACGTCGCGACGCGCAGAATGGCGGGAGTACGCCGACGCGAACCGGCGGGCGGATTCCGTGGTGACGGTGCGAGGCGCCGACGACCCGTACTTCATCAATTCCGCGGAGTACGACAGCATCCAGACCGTGGCGCACGAACCGTACAACCGGTTGTTCAACGCCGAACTTGGCCCGGGGGGATGGGACAACATCAACGAAGCGCACTTCGCCAACATCGCCCGCGCGCTGGATGCACACCGTGGCGAGGGGCGGCGCTTCGTGATCACCTACGGCGCAGGGCATCTCGAGTGGTTCCGGCGTGCGCTTGCACGGCGCGATGACGTCACACTGCTCGACGTGGCGCCATTTCTCGAACGCATCGGGGCGGCGCGAGTCCCGTAGCGGCGCGAGACGCCGCGCCTGGCGCCACTGCTCATGGTGCCCCTATGGCACCACGGTGAGCGACACGGTCATCGTCGCGGGGGTCAGCTGCCCCGGGGAGTGTGCGCGCACGGTTACGGTGGTCGTGCCGGCGCGCACGCCGCGGAGCAGACCCGTCGCGGAGATCGTCGCCACGCCGCTGTCCAGGACCGTCCACGTCGTCGTGCGCCCCGTGGCCGAGAGTGGGACATTCGGTGCGGGTCCGTAGAGCGTAGCGCTCAGCTGGCGTGACGCGGCGACCGCGACGGTTGGACTCGCCGGAGCGATGACCACCGACGAGACCGGGGTCGAGGTGACGGAGACAGTCGCAAACCCCTCGTGCCCGTCGATCGTCGCGGTCAGGCGTGCCGATCCGGGAGCCAGTGCCGTCACGCGCCCCGTGAGGTCAACCGACGCCACCGATGGGGCGTCCGTACGCCAGCTCGCCGTGCGCCCCGAGATCGCCGCCCCAGTCGCGTCGAGCGGGGTAGCGGTGAGCTGGATCGCGCTCCCGATCGTCAGCGGCACGACCAGGGGCGACACGCTCACGCTCTGCACCGGCACGTCGGTCACGCCGATGGTGGCGCTCCCCGTCACGCCGTCGGTGGTAGCGGCGACCACCGCCGTCCCCGGTCCCACCGCCGTGACCTCGCCGAATGCGTCGACCGTGGCCACCGTGGGCGCGGACGTGCTCCAGGTGATGATGCGCCCGAGCGGCGACAGCGGGGCGCCCGTCGAGGTGGCCAGCTGCAATACGAGCGTCAGGGAACGCCCCGAGTACAGCGCCGCGGTGGCCGGGGCGATCGTGACGCTCGCGGGCCGGACCGGCGTGACGGTGATCGACGCGGCGCCCACCACGCCATCGCTCGTCGCCGAGATGGTGACCGCCCCGGGGGCGATCGCCACCACGCGACCGGTGGACGAGACCGACGCGCGCGTGGGATGGCTCGTCGTCCACGTCGCCACCTTTCCGGCGACCACGCGTCCGCGGGTGTCGGTGATCTTGGCCGTCAACTGCAACGCCTTTCCCGACTCGACGCTGCGCGATACCGGAGTCACCGCCACCGTGGCCACCGCAATCGGCGAGACGATCACGGGGACGCTGGCGCGGGCCCCTTCGCTCGACGCCACGATGACCGCCGAACCCGAAGCGATCGCCGCCACGAGGCCGACCGAGTCCACCGTGGCGACCCCCGGGGCGCCCCCGATCCACGAGACAGGGCGACCGGTCAGCACATTCCCCTTTGCGTCGAGCAGCCTGACCGTCAGCCGCTGCGAGTCCCCTTCCAGCAGGGCGACATTGGCCGGCGTCACCTGAATGGAGGCCACCGGAATCGTCGCGACCGTGATGACGGCGGCGCCAGTCTTCCCCTCGACCGTGGCGGTGATGCGCGCCTGCCCGGTGGCGACCGCCGTGACGACCCCGGTAGTGGCATGGACGGTTGCGACCGTGGCGCGGTCGGTCGTCCACGCGACCGCGCGCCCGTTGAGCACTGCACCGGACGCATCGGCCGCCCGAGCAACCAGCGTCGCCGTCTGCCCAACCGACAGCGACTGTGTGGTCGGACTCACGGTGACCGACGCGACCGGGACCGCGGTCACGGTGATACGCGACGTCGCCGACCGCCCCTCACTTGTCGCCGTGATGGTCGCAGCTCCGGGAGCGATCGCGAGCACGGCGCCGGCAGAGGAGACGTTGGCCACGGCCGGAGCGCTCGAGGCCCACGACACGGCACGTCCGGTGAGCAACACGCCCGCCGAGTCACGCATGGCGGCCGACAGGGTGCGCGCTCCTCCAACCACCAGCGAAACGGTGGCAGGTGCCACGACCACCGTGGCCACCGGCATCGGTTCCACCACCACCAGCGCCGTGCCGCTCGTCCCGCCCGCCGTTGCGGTGATCGTCGCCGTGCCCGCCGCCACTCCCGTGACCATCCCGGCCGCGCTCACGGTTGCGATACCGACACTCGCCGAACTCCAGGTGATGCTCCGGTCGACGAGCAGCCCTCCGGTCGCATCGCGGAGTTCCGGTGCGAGCGTGGTCGTCCTGCCGACCTTGATCGTCGATGTCGACGGCGACAGGCGCACCAGGGCCACGGCGCGCTCGGTCACGAACACCGGCACAGTGGCCGAGCGACCGCCGCTGCTCACGGCCACTTGTCCCTGGCCGGGGGCGAGAGCCGTCACCACACCGGACTGGCTCACCGATACGACGGTCGGATCGGACGACGACCAGAAGATCCGTCGGGAAAGCGACGCCCCGGCGGCATCGAGCGCACGCGCCGTCAGGCTGCGGGAGTCATCGGTCACCAGCGCCAGCGACGCCGGCGATACCTCGATCCGCGCGACCGCCGCGCGCCCGGCGGTCGACGCGTCGCCGCACGACCACAGGCTCAGGACCGTGAGGGCGCGAATCGCGCACACCGCGGCACGGCGCGGAGTGAATCGGGAGCGGCGCATACAACCGGAACGGGACATGGGAACGAACCGAAAAAAGAATGCGACCGGTGGACCCGACGTGCAAGGGGATCCGGACGCGCAGCCGTGCTCAGCGGCCATCGCACACGCGCAGCCTCGCCAGGCGCTGCCACCGACCACGACCGTCACCAACGATCCACGCATCCTGCCGACGTCGCGTGCTGGCGTGTCCGGCCGCGCGGTGTGAATCTATCTGCATGGACGGGGGCGGGTCGGCAGCACCCGGACCCTCGCCTGCAACGTTGTCGTGGCGCAAGTCGCCGGGCGGTCCGCCCGGCGCATCCGTCGACCAGTACCTTCAGACAGGAAAATGGCATGCCTAACGCCAAGGGAACCGCCACCAATCCGTGGACGCTCAAGACCCCGCCGGGCACGTCGGAGTTCACGATGCACCGTGCCACCATCGATGGGACCGACATGCTCGTCTGCACCGTGGGCAAGACGGTGCTGTGGTACGAGCATCGCTGCCTTGCCGACCTGCACGCGATGCTCACGAAGCACGGCGACTGGATGGAGCTCGGCTCGGCCGACGAGCAGTGGCATGTACCTCCCCCCGTTGATGGAGGAACTCGGGCTGGCAGAGGTCGAGCACAACCCGCGCGGGAATCGAATGCGCGCCGTCTGAGCGACGGCGTGTTCTCACCCGGCGCGAGACCGCCGGCGCGTCGCCGCGTCCAGCAGTCCGACCCTCACGGCTTCGCGGCCCGCACGGAATCGGCCAGCAGCGCGTCGGCCCGGGCGCTGTCGCCGGCACGCTGGTAAAACGCCGCCAGCCGCCCCAGCGCGGCCTGTGCTCCCATGCTCGCCCGACCGAGCCCCTCCACCGCCATCCGGTGAGCCAGTTCCATCTGTTCGGCCGCGCGATCGTGCGAGCCGCGTGCTTCCAACAGCCGCCCGCGCTCGCTCACGATCGGAATTTCTGCGGCGGTCCGCGCGACGCCCGTCAGCTGCGGCAGGTAGCCCTCCGCCTTGCGCAGCGCGGCCGCCGCGTCACCAAGGCGTCCCTCCCGAGTGGCGATCGCCGCCAGCTCGCGATAAAGACCAGACCAGTCGCCTGGAACAGGCGTCGAAATGCCTGACAGCATTCGTAACGCCGAGTCGGCCATGCGCCGCGCATCGGCAAGGTGACCGAGTGAGATGAGATCGTCGACCAATCGATGCTGGATCCGCGCCTCGGTCAGCGTTCCCTCGCCGTATGCCGCGCGCACGTCCGCAAGCGCACGACGCTTGTGCTCCGCAGCCTCGGCGAACTCCCCCTGCCGACTCTTCAGCATCCCCCAGTTGACCAACACCACGGCCCGTTCACCGCGCGCACGCACCGAATCTTCCGCGTACGCCTGCATGGACCGTCCGAACGCCGAGTCGGCGCTGGCAAACCGCCCCTGGTTGGTGAGTGTCATGGCCAACGCCCCGACGATCAGGCCGCGCATGGCGTGTCGCGGCGGCTGCTCGGCAAGGATCCGGTGTTCCGCGCTGCGCAGGAGTTGCTCGCCTTCGGCAAGCTGGTTCAGCGCAACGCCCAGCATCTGGCCGAGCGAGCCTTCGACATCCGTCAACTCACTATCGGGGACGGCGGGCAAGGCTAGATAGCGGGCGCGCGCGTCGCGAAAGCGTGCCACGGACTCGTCGGCACGCCCCATGTCCTGGAGCGTCACGCCGGCAAAGTGCACATCGCGGGCAACCTCCAGCGACGCATCGCCGACGGTCGCGGTGTGCAGCAGCTTGGCCGAGTCCTGCAGCATGAGGGCGAGCTCGTGCCGGCCGAAGGCGCGATAGGCATTGGCCATCGACCAATAGAGGTCGGCGCGTGTGCGCGGCTCGCGCGACAGGTCATGTACCACCCGCGACCGCGTGGAGTCGAGGACCTCCAGCAGCCCCACGTCTCGGCGACCGGTGCGCACGCTCGAGTAGTGCGACGGATCGGCGGCGCCGACCACCGCGGAGAGAAACTGCGTGACGCGCGTTGCACGCGCCGCCTCCTCGCGGGCAATGCTGGCCTGGCGTAGCGCCAGCGTTGTGCCTGCCATGAGCGAAATCATCGCGATCGAGGTCCCGGCCACAACCGCGCGCCGGCGCTTGACGAAGGAGGCGACGCGATAGCCCACCGTGTCGGGGCGGGCCGAGACGGGGAGCCCCTTCAGGTATCGATGGAGATCCTCGGACAGGGCCTCGATGCTGGCGTAGCGACGCTCCGGTTCCTTGCGCAACGCCATCATCACGATCGCGTCGAGTTCGCCGCGCAACTTGCGATGCAACGCGCCCGCATCAGCAAGGCCCGACGACCGCGCGTGACTGTCAGTTGCCACGACGCTCGGGAGCGGCGGGACAAACTCGGCGAGCGTCGCGCGCACCGCCGATGCGGGGAGCGCATCGACGTTGTACGGCGCCACTCCGGCGAGCAGGCGGTAGAGCACCACCCCCGCCGAGTAGACGTCGGTGGCCGTCGTGATGTCGTCGCCGCGTGCCTGTTCGGGCGACGCGTACGCGCTCGTGAGCGGGACCAGTCCGTCGCGCGTCACGCCGTCGTCGTCGGCCGCATCGGGGAGGACGAGCTTGGCGATCCCGAAGTCGAGGAGCTTCACCACCCCGTCGCGCGAGACCATGATGTTGCTCGGCTTCAGGTCCCGGTGAATGACGAGCTTGCGATGCGCGAACTGGATCGCCGCGCACGCCTGGCGAAAGAGGTCGAGGCGCTGGTCCACCGTGAGGCGCTGCGCCGTACAGTGTCGATCGAGCGGCTCGCCATCGACAAACTCCATCACCAGGTACGGGAGGCCATGTTCGGTCGTCCCGCCGTCCAGCAGGGTGGCGATGTTGGGGTGCTGCAGCCGAGCCAGGATCTGTCGTTCGCGAATGAGGCGACGGGTGAGCGTCGGGTCGGCCAGCCCGCGCCCCAGCGTCTTGATGGCGACGCGCCCCTCGTAGGTCTCGTCGTCGCGCACCGCCTCGTACACGGCGCCCATTCCTCCCTCGCCCACCTTGCGCGTGACGACGTACGCCCCGAGCCGGGTCTGCGGTGCCAGGGGATCGGAGAACCAGGCGCCCGCGGCGCGCATCGCGTCGCCCGCCAGCTGCCGCGCCCCCGATTCTTCCCACTCATCGCTCGCGCGATCGAGCGCACTCAGCAGGCTCTCGACCTCCTCGCGCAGCGCGCGGTCGCCCGCGCAATGGCGATCGAGCATCGCCCCGCGCTCGTCCGGTGGCGTGGTCAGCGCCTCGTCGAAGAGGTCCCGGACGGCGCGGAAGCGCTCCGGCGACAGTTGTGGTCGCGAGTCGGTCATGCCGCCCTGGCTGATCCTGCGTCCTGCAAGGTTCCGGGGACCATCCTGCTCGCGGCCACCGTGTCCACGTGCCGCCTCGCCTAACGCTGCCCGAGCAGGCGGGCCTCGATTGTCTCGGCCATCGCACCGGCATCGACCGCGGCAACATCCGTCAGGATGATGATCGACACGTGTTGCTCCGGGATGCGCACCCAGGCGCCCTGCCGACCGCCGTCTGCGGCAAACACGCGATAGCGCGTCGTCCCGGCGACTCGATCCATTTGCCATCCCCTGGAGCCGTCGATCGGCGCGCGCGCGGCCCCACCCTGCGCACTGGCACTGCGGCTGTACGTCGGCGGATGCTCCAGGCCGAGCGACACCCGGTAGAGCTCATCGACGCTCGACCGCACCTCACCGCCCTCGGTGACCGTGGTCCGGCGCAGCCCCACGGGCGAGCCGGCCCGTTGCGAGAGGCAGCGGCGTAGCGGCGACAGCGCGGCCGCGCTGTCGCCGCCGCCCGCAGTCGTCGGCGTGTCGGGGAGCTGGTCGCAGATCGACCGGAACACCGAGGACATCTCCCCGAGCGAGAACAGCGGCACCGTCGTGGTGGGCATGTATCGCGCTTGCGGGGGAACGCCGAACGATCGATTGGCGATGACCTTTCCCTGCCGCGCGACCAGCACCGTCGCCTGGCCGGCGCCCGCAGCGGAGAACCGGGCGAAGAGGCTGTCGACAAAGGCCGGCGTCACGCCGCTACCATCGCCCGCCCGCGCCATGATGCGACGCGCCCCCAGGTCGTACACATCCCCCGGCTGCAGCGTCAGGAACGGCTTCCCGTCGTCGTTGGGATCGGTGCCATTGTAGACAAAGCCCTTGCTGCGCCCGACGATGGTCCCGGTGTCGCCGCGGATCACCCACGCCGTCCCCTCGTCCTCGGAAATGCCGAGCAGCTGCGGATACCGGGTGATGATCGAGTCGGCCAGGTCGGGCAGGCGTTCACGCGCGACGACGTGCTGGTCGACCCCGACGCCCCGCAGGTAGGCGAACCCTTTCTGGTAGCCGGGATGGTCCATGATCATGTTGTTGTTGGACGGGGCGCCGCGCACGAGGAAGTCGCCAAGGATCGACGCCCCGGCCGACGAACCGCCCACCACGCCTCCGCGCGCCAGCACCTCGTTGAAGGCGCCTCGGTTTTGGTGCCCGCATAGGCATCCACCAGCCGGAACTGACGCCCTCCCTCGAACCAGATCCCTCCCGCCTGCCGGATGACGGCGACAAACGAGTCGCTGTCGGCGACACGCCGGTCCTTCGTGAACAGTGTGCGGATGTTACGGGCGCCGGCCGCCTTCCAGCCGCGTGAATTCGGCCCGTCCACCGGATAGGCGTCGGCGCCCCCGGCGTTAGGCACGGTGAGGATGAGGGCATCGGGTCCGCCGGCTGCGTCGATGAACGCCCGGTAGATCTCCGGTCCCATCGAGCCCCCGCCCACCACGATGATGGTACCGCGTGGGGGGCCGACGCGAGGTACGCCAGGTGTCTGGGCCGCTCCCTGCACCGAGAGCACGGCGGGCATCAGGACAGCGGCGGCGAGGACGAGCGCGGCGAGTCGCATGGGCACGGACGGGAGAGGGGAACGGGAGAAGCTACGCGCCCGGCGGCAGGCTGCCAGCCGGGGTGACGCCGGACCGCCGCGAACTCGCCCCCGATTTCTCCCCCGAACTCGCCCGGGAACTCGCCCCCGGACTCGCGCCACGTGGACGCCGTCACTCCTGTTCGCGAAACTCCTCCGAAGCGATGAGCCATCCCATGGAGGTGTGCCGCCAGCGAGCGACGTACCTCCCGCTGCGCACCTGCTCGAGTGCTCCCCCACGCCACCGCCCTTCCCAGCGCCCGCGCTCGGTCGCGGTCGTTGGCGGATCGTGCACGCTCACGTCGTCCGGCTCCCGCACGTAGCCGAGGAAGGCGCGCTCAGCGAACTGCTCGATGAAGGCGCGCCGCGAGGCCTCACGCCCCGTCAGCCGCGGCCCACCGGCCACCGCAACAGAGACGTCGACCAGCATGCAGGCGACGACACCGTCCACGTCGCGTGCCGCAATCGCCCGGTTGGACGCCGCACGCTGGGCGCGAATGGCCGCCGCCGGCGTCGTGGTATGGTGCATGTCGCCAATATCAGGGATAATTGTCGCCAGCAGAATGGTCGCCGCGATTTCCTCGACTGCCCACTCCTCCGCCCTGCATGCGCCCCCCCCAGCTCAAGGAGCGCGAGATCCAGGTCCTGCGGCTGCTGGCCGAGGGGCTGAGCGACCGTACCATCGCGTCGCGCCTATCGCTCGCGCCCGAGACGGTGCGCTGGTACAACAAGGAGTTGTACGTCAAACTCGACGTCACCAGCCGGACGCAAGCGGTGCGTCGCGCCACGGCGCTCGGGCTGCTCGACGTGCCCGTGGCAGTCCGTGCCGCGTCTCCAGCCGCGGCGTCGCCCGTGCCGCGCTCGCCCATCCAGTACGTCGAGCGCGGCGGCGTCTACATCGCCTACCAGACCGTCGGCCGTGGCCAGGTAGACCTGCTCTTCGTGCACGGTTTCCTGTCGCACATCGAGATCGCGTGGGAGGAGCCGGAGTACGCGGCCTTTTTCGAGCAGTTGGGGCGCATGGCGCGGGTCATCCTGTTCGACAAGCGGGGCATTGGACTCTCCGATCGCACTCGCGGGCGCCGACCCTCGAGGAGACGATCGGCGACGCGCAGGCGGTGCTCGATGCCGTGGGTTCCACCAGCGCCATCGTGATGGGAACCTCGGAGGGCGGGGCGTGCTCCGTGCTGCTCGCCATGCAGCGCCCCGAGCGCGTGCATGGGCTCATCCTGGTCGGGACGACCGCCAGGGTCGCGCGAACCGGTGACGAGCCCGCGTGGGCGGTCCCTCGAGCCCAGTTCGACCAGCGCATTCAGCAGTGGCAGGACACGTTCGGGCAACCGCAGGCCCTGGAGCGCTTCGCACCATCCCGTCTGCACGACGCGCGCTTCGCCGCGTGGTGGTCGCGTATCCTGCGGGCCGCGTCGAGCCCGTCGGCGATCCGCGCGGTACTCGAGGTCGCGCGCGACGTCGACATCCGATCCCTCCTGCCGCAGGTGCGGACGCGCACGCTCGTGGTGCACCGCACCGACGACCGGCTCGTCCCCGTGGAGGCCGGCCGCTACCTCGCGGCGCACATGCCCAACGCGACCCTGGTCGAGCTGCCTGGCGCTGACCACATCTACTTCGTGGATGCCGACCCGCTGGTGCACGCCGTGGCCGAGTTCATCGCGCGACCCGACGACGTGCCCGCTCCCTCGAGTTGGCTGGCCGTCATCCTGCACATGAGCGGCGCCGGCTCGCATCTCAACGACGAAAAGCGACAGATTCTGGGCGACTTCGCGCCGCGACACCTGCGGGTCACGCCACACGGCTGGACGGCGCTCTTCGAGACACCAAGTCGCGCGCTCGCGTGCGCGCGCCGCCTTCGCGAGTTGGGCCGCGGGCTGGTCGGCGCGATGTCGCTGCACATCGGTGAGTGCCGGATCGCCGACGGGATCCCCATCGGCGTGGCGCACGAGGTGGCGCAGCAACTCGCCGGCCTCGCCAACGGCGGGGAGATCATCGTCTCCGAGACGCTGCGCGACATTCTCGCCGGCTCCGGGATCCCGCTCGAGCGCTTCACGCGCAGCCCGTCGGCCGGCCACGCGCCGGCGCCATTCGGCTGGCTCGTCGCCGACTGAACGCGGCCCGGGCGCGGACGCCATCGCCGCCCCTCACCGTTTTCCCCCCAAAAGCGTGGTGCGGACCACCCACGCGCCCGCCGATGTTCGCTGCCGTCCGACCGCACTCACTCGCCGTCAGGAGGCACTACACATGCGGACCCTCGTCGCCGTTTTCACCCCCCTTGCCGCTGCGCTGATCGGCTGCAGCGATGCCACCTCGTCCCTGACAGGAGGCCTCGTGGAGATCACCATCGAGCAGGCGCTCACCAGCCAGACCACCTCGGCCGGAACGTTCCAGATGAGCGGATCGGTCGTCGATGCCGGCAGCACGATCGAGGAACTCACCTTCGGCGGACCGCTCGATCGCTCCCCGGTCCCCGTGACCTTCGTCCGCACGCTTACCGGTCGGCAGGGGACGCTCACGTTGCGTGGATCGGCGCGCATCTCCTTCACCAGCCCCACCGTCGGGACGCTTGACGGGGAGTGGACGGTGGAGGCGGCCACCGGGCAGTACGCGGCCATGCGCGGCACCGGGACGCTCTCAGGACGCGCCGACTTCGGGACGACCCCGCCCAGCGCATCGCTCGCCTACAGCGGGTCGGTCAAGAAGTAGGGTGACGTGAGGTCGTGCGCCGGGTGTCCCGCACTCCGGCAGCACGACAGCCGAACACTCAGCGTCGTTCGCGTCACCACCGGGCATCTGCGCGCGTCCTGTGCGCCGACGCGTGGATCCGACTAGATAGAAGGCCGCCATCATGACTGCCTTCGCCTTTCGCACCGCCCACGACGTGGGCTCGCCCCGACTCGGCTGGTTCACCACGCCACACGGTGTCGTGGAAACGCCGGCCTTCATGCCGGTCGCCACGCACGGCACCGTGCGTGGGCTGACCATGGACGAAGTGCGCCGCGGTGGCGCGCAGATGGTCCTTTCCAACGCGCTCCATCTCTACCTGCGACCGGGCGATGAGGTCGTGCGCGCGGCCGGTGGCGTGCAGGAGTTCTCCCGGTGGCGCGGACCGATGCTCACCGATTCGGGGGGATTCCAGGTGTTTTCCCTCGCCAAGCACCGCACCGTACGAGAAGAAGGGGTCGAGTTCCGCAGTCGCATTGACGGCTCGTTGCATCAGTACACGCCAGAGAAGGCGATCGGGATTCAACGCAACCTGGGCGCCGATGTCATCATGCAGTTCGATGAACTCGTGGCGGGCGACGCCGATCGCGCGACGGCGCGTGCGGCCATGGAACGCAGCCTGCGCTGGCTCGACCGCTGCCAGGCGGAGTTTGCCCGGCTGGCCATCGACGATCCCGGTGCACCGCAGGCGCTCTTTCCCATCGTGCAGGGGGGAACCGACGCCGAGCTGCGCCGCGCCTCGATGGCGGGCATCCTCGGTGCGGGCGAGTGGCACGGCATCGCCATCGGCGGCGTGTCGGTCGGCGAGCCGAAGCCGTCGCTGTACGAGGTGCTGGAGCTGTGCGACCCCGTACTCCCCCGCCAGCTGCCGCGTTACTTGATGGGGGTCGGATTCCCCGACGACCTGCTCGAGGGGGTACGGCGCGGCATCGACCTCTTCGACTGCGTGGTCCCGACCCGGCTCGGTCGACACGGCACCGCGTTCACCCCAGACGGCACCGTGCAGATCCGGAAGGGGAGCTTCCGCACCGACCGGCGCGCGCTCGTCGAGGGATGCGGCTGTGAATGCTGTACGCAGTACGATCGCCAGTACCTGCGTCACCTCTTCGTCAGCGAGGAGATGCTCGGCCTTCGGCTGCTGTGCCTGCACAACGTCTGGTTCCTCACGACGCTGATGGCCGAGGCGCGCGCGGCGATTCGTGAGGGAGCGTTTGCGACGTGGAGCGACGGGTGGCTGGCACGCTATCGGGCCAAGGGCGGGGGAGGTGCTGCACCTGGCGACGAGGAGGGCGCGCCGACGTGAGCCGTATCGGTGTCGTGATGCAGGGGCGGGTGTACCGCAACGAAAAAGGGCGCCGTTAGGCGCCCTCTCCTGCCGACCGCGTGCGGCTGGCCATGACCGTGTTACGACTTGGTGACCGGCTTCACCTTGGCGCCGAAGAGCTCGGAGGCATCGTACATGGGGTCGTCGTACGCCGCTGGGAGCGCCAGTTCCTTCACCTCGACCCCGGTGACCGCGCCGAACACCTGGCGCTCGAACTCCCGCGTGACGACGCCCGGACCCATCGTGGGTAACGCCTCGACATGCTCCGCGTGCACGTCGTTCAGCAGGACCTGCCTGGCAGCCAGGTCCACCGTCCCGACTCCGACCGGAACCAGCAGGTGTCCGGCACGGCCGACCGGCGTGACCGCCAGGTAGCGCAGCTTGTTGTCAGCCTGGTGCAGCATGAACCTGTCAACCGTACCAAGCTTGCTGCCGTCGGCGAGCATCACATCCCAGCCGCGTACATCGATCATCGGTGGTACAACCTCGAACTCCTCCACGTCCCGGCCGGCCACGAGGGTCGACGCGGCAGCGCCAGAAGAGTTAGGGTCGGTCGCAGCATTGTTCGTTCCCTTATTCATGCGCATTCTCCGTGAAAGGGTGATCGAGAGTCTTGTGGGCCGCTCGCGCACGCCCTGATCGCTCCCCAGCGCCCGCTGTAGGGCAGCTGTTCCGAAGCTCGATTTCGGGCGAGAGCAGTTGTGGGCGGCGGCGGCCAACGGTGGCCGAAATGGAACGGCGTAAGCACCTGCCAGCATGGCAGGCGTTCAGCACACCTGCTCGGCGTGCACAGTCCAGCATAGTAATATATACAGTTTGTACAATTTGTCAATGCCTACAGATCGAAAAACCTCGCCGTTTGCCGCTGGATGTCGCAGCGGCGATCTTTCGGCATGACCCCCGAGCGACGATTCACCGACGACGAAGCGGCGGCCATCTTCGACCAGGCCGCGCGCGACGAACAGCGCGTGCGCTCCGAATCGCCGCGCGCGGAGGGGATGACGCTCGCCCAGTTGCAGGACATTGGGCGCGAGGCAGGGATTCCTGCGCACCTGGTGGCCGCCGCCGCCAAGTCGCTCGATCAGCCGGCCCTCGGCGCCCCGCGCCGCTTTCTCGGGCTCCCCATCGGCGTCGGACGCACCATCGAGTTGGACCGGAAGCTCACCGACCCGGAGTGGGAACACTTGGTCGGCGAACTGCGGGAGATCTTCGAAGCCCGAGGCGCGGTGCGATACGACGGCGCCTTTCGCCAATGGACCAATGGGAATCTCCAAGTCCTGCTCGAGCCGACCGCGACCGGACATCGCGTGCGCATGCGCACGACCAACGGAGGCGCCCGCCCGCTCATGACCGCGGGGCTCGCCCTCTTCGGCATGGCAGTGGTGCCGGCCCTTATCGGCGCCTTTGCCGGAGGCCTCGACGCCAGCATGATACGCAGCGGCGCGATGCTGTTCGTGACCGGAGCGGGGACTTTTGCGGTCGGCGCGCTGCGGCTCCCGGGCTGGGCGCGAGTGCGACAGCAGCAGATGGACACCATCGCTGAGCGCCTCCTGCTGGTGACGCGTATGTCGCCGATCGAGCCGTCGGCGCTGCCGTCGGCCGCGCCGAGCGCGCTCCCACCACGTGCGCCAGCATCCCTGCCGGCCGCGACCGAGGAATAACGGTCCTCCCCCGGCAGCGACGCTCCACCCTTCCCCGACACGCGCGACGCTCATGGACGCCGAATCTCCCATTCACCTGGAGCGCCTGCGAGCGTGTCCCGAATACAAGGTGGCGATGCTCCGCATGGGGCTCGCCGCCAGCAAGGACCAGGTCCGCTTCGATCGCGCACCAGGCAATACCGACTACTGGCCGCCCCTGCTCGCCCTGCTCGACCGCCTGCAGCAGACCGGCGAACCCGCCGAGGTGCGGGAGCCGATCGAGATCTACGATCGACCGTGCCTGCTGATCGCCACCTCGCTGACCCCGTCCCCGATCGCACCGTGCGCGCTGGCCGTGGTTGCGGCTGACGGTGAGCACGTCGAAGTTCTCGCGGAGCGGCTGCGCGACGTCTGTCACGACTACTGGTACGGGTCGTACTTCTGGAAGTAGCGCGCCTGAATGCAGGGCGGCGTCCCCATCGGCCACTGCCGAAGGAGACGCCGCATCGCACCGGTTCCTGGCGCGCTCGCCCGACGATCACCGATCGCGGCTCACGGCCACGGCAGCGGGATCACGGTGAACCGCGACCGCTGCGCCGGGTCATCCTGGCCGGTTAAGTAGCGGGCGATGTCGCGGCGGGCGCTGGCGACCAGTGCCTCGTCCGCCGCCGTGGCGCCGCGCATGGCGGCCAGCCGCGTGTCGAGGCGCGTCAGCTGCAACTCCGCGCCGGCCCGGACGTCGGCCAGCGCCGCCTTGTCGCCGGCCCGGTCGAGCAGCGTGTTGAGCACCACGCGCCGCACCACGCGCCGCAGGGCCGCCGAGTTCGGGTCGCCCGCGCCGGCGTCGCTCCCCCACGAGCGCTCCACCACTGTTCCCAGCACGGCGTCCAGCGACGGCAGGGCCGCGTTGCGCGCGCTGAACTGCACCACGCGCGCGAGTCGCTCCCGGTGCATGATCCCCTCGACCACCTCGGTCGCCAGCCCGCCGGCCAGTGAGAGCTGGTCGAACGACGTCCCCCCCGCCGACCCGATCCACTCCGTATCGCCGTCCCCACCAAACGGGACCGGCGGGATGAGCGCCATGACGCGCTCCGGCACCGCGAGCGCCGCGGGCTCCAGCGCGTCCATGGCCATGCCTAACGCGCGCTGCTGCTGCGCGGCGGGGACGATCGTGGTCGGCACCTGCCCGTCGCCGCGCATGGCGTAGCGGAAGTCCATCCCGCCCACGTTCTTGATGAGCCCCTCCAGCGAGTAGCGGTGGTGCAGGTACACGTGCGCGAATCGCATGTTGAGCAGGAAGAGCGGCTCGCCCGGCCTGATCGCGCGCTCGTCGAACTTGTCGATCGCAATGCGGCGCACCGCCGACGTGCGCTCGACCGCGTCGAACATGGTCGCTCCCTCCACCCAGCGCGTCACCTCGGGAATGGAGCCGTTGGCCCCGGCATCCTGGTCGGCGACGAAACGCACGTTGCGGTCGAGCATCTCCTTCACCGTTCGTGCAAGCCCGGCGCGCTCCGCTGCCGCATCCGGATACCAGCGATAGCCATAGCGAATCGCCAGCGAGTCCCACGCCCCGGCAAACGGGGCGTAGGCCTTGGACAGGTCGAGCGTTCCCTGTGCCGACACGGTGATGAGCGGGAACGGGTAGTCCATCACGCTCGTGCGCCCCTGCGCATGGGCGATGTAGTTGTGCGACAGCCCGATCGTATGCCCGATCTCGTGCGCCGCGTGCTGGCGGCGACGGCTCATGGCGAAGTCCTCGGCGCTCACGTTGAGCCCGTTCGGCCCCGCGGCGGGGAGCAGGCCGGCATAGATGTTGTAGTCGATCAGCGACCGCCAGGCGTCCATGCGCACCACGGTGCGCAGGATCTCGCCGGTGCGCGGGTCGCTCAGCGACGGCCCCACGCTGGGGCCCGGGGCATTCCGGTGGATCCAGTACATCATGCTGTACCGCGCGTCCATCGGGTCGGCCCCGGCCGGCAGGTCGCGCACGCTGAAGGCGTTCCGGAAGCCGGCCGCCTCGAAGACCTTCCCCCACCAGTTGCCCCCCTCGCGCAGCGCGGCGCGATACGGCTCGGGAATCCCAGGGTCCAGGTAGTAGACGATCGGCTGCACCGGCTCTACCAGCTCACCGCGCTGATAGGCGGCCGGGTCCTTCGGGACGAGGCGCCAACGGTTGATGTAGCCGTCGCTGTATGAGGCGTCGAAGGGGCGGGCGAAGTTGAGGAAGCGCGGGCCGAAGAAGCCGGCGCGTCCGTCCGCCGTGCGCGGCCCCCAACCGTCGGCGCCGGGGAGGGCGACGAGGGAGTGATGCAGCTCGAAGGTCGGCGATGCGGCGTCTGGCGCCGCGCGACGCAGCACGGCCCCGGGGTTGTCCACGCTGAAGGTCAGCACCGCGTGGATCTCGGTGTTGCGCGGAAAGCCGCGCGTGCGGGTCTCATCGATCCAGCTGCGGTTCTGGTCCACGCGCGCGTTGCCGCCCTGCGCGCGCCGCACCGACTCGGCGATGCCGTACGTGTCGGAGAGGAAGAGCGAGGTGGCATCGACCGTCACCACGCCGTTGGCCTCGCCCTCCACCGGAAAGGAGGCGATGACCGAGGTCGGAAATGCCTCGCGCGCCGCCCGCTGGCCGGCCTCGTCCGCGCCTAACGCGCGCACGCTCCAGTTGTCGCGCTGCAGCAGGACGCGCTTGCCGCGCCGCTCCAGGCGGACCACGGCGCTCCCCCCGGTCTGCCCACGATCGAGCCCGAGCGCCCCGACCCCGCCCCCGGTGGCCAGCACCGTCTGGTGCAGGAAGTCCGCCCCCATCCGCTCGGGGGTGATCTCCAGCAGGACCTTGTTGCGGTCCGGATCTACCCGGACGCCGATGAAGGGAGCGGCCTGTGCGGCGAGCGCGGTGGCAGCGACCGCGCTGAACATCGCGAACGAACCGACTCGCACGGCACAACGAACGAAGGAGCGCATAGCGGGGGGGGAGGCGGGGAAGGACGAACGGACGCGGCGTCATGCGACCGGAGCTTTGCGGGTTCCGGCGACTGGGTCAACTCGTGACTTCAAACGGGGGGGAGGGACAAAGTGTTGTCGGCCGAGCCGGCGCGAGGGGTGGTAGCGCCTGTTCGTCGGGCGAACCGGATGCCATGTTCCCCGTATGTCAACTCGCCGCGATTTCGTGCGCAGCGCCGCGCTGGCTTCGGCCGCCTCGCTCGCCGCCACCGTCCCCGCTCACGCTGCCCCGCTCTCCGCACCCCTCGGGGTACTCCCGCTCGAACCGCTGGCGACGCCTCGGGGGCGCCCCGAGGATGTCGCACGCGATGAGGCGTACTGGCGCCGAGTCGCCTCGCGATACCGGGTCATGGCGGGGACGACCAACATGGAGGCCGGCTTCTTCGGGATGATGGCCAGCCCCGTGCTGGCGGCATACCACCGCAATATCGACCTCGCCAACGGCGCGAGCTCCTACTTCGCGCGACGCGACTTTCCGGATATCGCCCAGAAAGCACGAGAGCGAGTGGCGACGGCGCTCGGCGCCAAGCCGACCGAGCTCGCCTTCTCGCGCAATGCCACCGAGGCGCTGCAGGCGCTCATCGGGCAGTACAACGGGGTGAAAGCGGGCGACACGGTGATGTACGCCGACCTCGATTACAACGCGATGCAGTACTCGATGAACGCGCTCGCCGAACGCACGGGGGCGACCGTTGCGCGCTTCGACATGCCCGAGCCGGCGTCGCACGACGCGATCATGGCCGCGTATACCACCGCCCTCGACGCCAATCCGCGCACCAAGCTCCTCCTGCTGACGCATTGCAACAACAAGACGGGGCTCATCACCCCGATCAAGGAAATCGCCACGCTCGCCCGTGCGCGCGGGGCCGACGTGATCGTCGATGCCGCGCACTCCTTCGGCCAGGTCCCGCTCTCGTTCGACGACCTCGGCGCCGACTTCGTCGGCCTCAACCTGCACAAGTGGATCGGTGCACCGGTTGGTGCGGGGGCGCTCTACATCCGTGAGGGACGGCTGTCGGCCATCGATCGCGCCCACGGCGACCCCGGCCCGCTCACCAGCATCGACTCGCGCATCCACACGGGGACGAGCCACTTCGCCATCGTGATGACGATCCCCGACGCCCTCGACTTCCAGGACGAGATCGGCGTGGAGAACAAGGCGGCGCGCCTGCGCTTCCTGCGCGATCGCTGGGCCATTCCGGCGCGTGCAAT
This sequence comes from Gemmatimonadota bacterium, assembly GCA_016704465.1. Classification (GTDB taxonomy): domain Bacteria; phylum Gemmatimonadota; class Gemmatimonadetes; order Gemmatimonadales; family Gemmatimonadaceae; genus SCN-70-22. The sequence goes on from JADJAD010000006.1 coordinate 284,314, forward strand.
CCCCGGCGTGGACATCCTCACCCCCGATGAGCCCGAACTGGTCGGGGCAATCACCTCGTTCCGGCTGCATGGGCGCGGCGACCGCGCGGCCAACCTGGCAGCCGCGGCTACTCTCGTGGACGAGTTCAAGTTGTTTACCGTGTACCGCAACGGACTGGCCAAGGGTGACTGCGTACGGGTTACGCCGGCGCTATACAACACCCCCGCCGATGCCGACCGGTTGGTCGCGGCGCTGCGCGTCATGGCGGCGCGCTGATCACCACACCTCTGCGTCCTCTGCGTCCTCTGCGGTTCAGAAGCTTTTTACCGCAAAGGTCGCAGAGGTCGCAGAGGTTGGGTCGACGACTCTCTCGATACTCGTAATCGTGCCTCTTTACGACATCGCCGCCATTCCCGGTGACGGCATCGGCAAGGAAGTCCTCCCCGAAGGCATCCGCGTGGTCGACGCCGTCGCCCGCCGCCACGGCATCACCATCGACTGGCACCACAAACCGTGGGCGAGCTGCGACTACTTCGTGCAGTACGGCGCCATGATGCCCGACGACTGGGAGGCGCAGCTCGCGCCCATGGATGCCATCTTTTTCGGCGCCGTCGGCTGGCCGGCGACCGTACCCGACCATGTCTCGCTGTGGGGGTCGCTGCTCAAGTTCCGGCGGGCGTTCGACCAGTACGTGAACGTGCGCCCATGCCGGCTGATGCCGGGGATTCCGTCGCCGCTGGTGGGGCGCGTGCCGGGCGACATCGACTTCTATGTGGTGCGAGAGAATACGGAGGGTGAGTATTCGAGCATCGGCGGGCGCATCTTCGAGGGGACCGAACGCGAGACGGTCATCCAGGAAACGGTGATGACGCGCATCGGCGTCGATCGCGTGCTGCGCTACGCCTTCGAGCTCGCCCAACGCCGTCCCAAACAGCACCTGACATCGGCGACGAAGAGCAACGGCATTGCGATCACCATGCCGTTCTGGGACGAACGCGTAGCGGCCATGGCCGGCCAGTATCCCGGCGTGCGCGTGGACAAGTACCACATCGACATCCTCACCGCGCACTTCGTGCTGCATCCCGACTGGTTCGACGTGGTCGTGGCCAGCAACCTGTTCGGCGACATCCTGTCCGACCTGGGACCGGCGTGCACCGGGACCATCGGGATCGCGCCGAGCGCCAACATCAACCCGGAGCGCCGCTTTCCGTCGTTGTTCGAGCCGGTGCATGGCTCGGCGCCCGACATCGCGGGCAAGGGAATCGCGAATCCGATCGGGATGATCTGGTCGGGGGCGATGATGCTCGAGCACCTCGGGCATGCGGAGGCGGCGGGGGAGATCGTCACGGCCATCGAGCGGGTATTGGGCGATGCGAGGGGGCCGCGGACGCCGGACATGGGGGGGACGGCGGGGACCGGGGAGGTGGGGGGGGCGGTGCTGGCGGCGATCTAGGGGATCGAGAGGGATCTGCCTGCTAAGCGAAGCTCGCGGCTAGCCCTGAGCGGTTGCCTCGATTCCCACCGCAGTTCGCACGGGAGGGCGCGCCTCGCCCCTCTAGAGCGAATCGAATCGCACCTCCACGTGCACCACATCCCCATCCCCCTTCCCGTTCCGCACTCGCTTCGGAATGGCGAGCGCGGTCTGCCCGCCCTTGCCGCGCCACACGCTGGTGCGCCAGGTGTGTCCATCCACCGTCGCCACAACGGGCGTCCGCCCCCACGCATGGGTCGCCCGCGGGGAAAGGTCGTCGGGCACGCTGACGAAATGCCAACCCCCTACACCGGCATAGCGAAACATCACCGCATCGAACTCGCCGCCGTAGCGACCGACCTGGGTCACCTCGTCGTGCTCCTGACCGGTCCCGCGCGAACCGTCCCGGGCGGACTTCCGACGTCGTGCCGTCACGTGGTCTGACGAACGATCGCGAGGAAGCGCTCCATGTCTGCGACCGAGTTGTGCAGGTGAGGGGCGACGCGAATCCCCGGTCCGCGACGCCCCACGATGACTTTCTGGCTGACCAGCGTCTTCACCAGGCGTTCGTCCCGCTCGGAATCGCCGGTCGTCACGTTCACGAACGCCGCGCGATGGGTTGGCGTCAGGTCGGAGTTGAACCGGAGCCCGGCGGCATCGCTGCCGCGGTGCAGGAAGTCGACCAGCGCGTTCGTGTGCGCCTGCACACGCGGAATCCCGACCTCCATCAAGAGGTCGATGGAGTGCTCGAGCCCGATCAGCGCGGCGTTGATCGTCCCGCCGACCTGATACCGAGCCGCGCCCGGCAGCCAATCGATGTGCGGCGCGTCGTACACGGACGTCTTCATCCCCGCATGCCCCACGCGGTCGGGGGTGACCTGGGCGATGAAGCGCGGCGACGCGTAGAACGCCGCCGTCCCCGGGATCGCCATCAGCCACTTGTAGCTGCCGGCGACGAAACAATCGACCTGGGCGGCCGACACGTCCACCGGTACCGCTCCTACGCCCTGGATTGCGTCGACGATGCTGAGTGTTTCCGTCCCCTGGCAGGCAGCCCCGAGCCGGGCGATGTCGATGCGGTGCCCGGTGATCCAGTGCACCCAGCTGATCGCCACGGCGCGCGTGCGCGCGTCGATCGCGGTGAGCACCCGATCGAGGTCCACGTGTTGCTCGACTGGGACCTGGCGGACTGTAACGCCACGCCGCGCCAGGTGCAGGCACGGATAGAGGACGCCCGGGAACTCATTGGCCGGCACGACGACGTTGTCGCCGGGGCGCCAGTCGATGCCGTTGAGCGCCATCGCCATCACCTCGGTCGTGGATGGGACGAAGCCGACCGACTCCGGCGGCACGTTGAGCAGCTGACCGACCTTGGCTTGAAGCGCAGGAACGGCGTAGTCCTGCGTCCCCGTCTGGTAGAGATGGAACAGGCGCTGCCGGTCATCGAGGTAGCGGCGGAGCGCCACGCTGGTCCGCAGCGGGAGCGGCGACGACGCCGCGTGGTTCAGGTAGACACCGTCGCGCTGCGGCGCGAACTCGGTGGCGGCGAGCCGTCCCTCCTGGTTCATCCTCACGCTGTGCTGTGCCTCGCGGTCGGATCCGGCGCCACCCCCCGTGCGGTCGACGGCCGTCGATCCAGCGAGTGGCGGGTCGTCAGGCGCAAACCGGGCGACACCGAGTCCGAGCCCAGCCAGCGCGGCGTGGCGGGAGAAATCGCGGCGAGAGAGCGGTTCATCCATACGCAGGGTGCCCGTGAGTTGTCGCGCCACCCGGCACCATGCCGAGCGGCATCCCGCCGCCCCAATGCTACCGCGCCAGCGCCGCCATCATACGCTTCCGCTCGGCCGTGTACGCCCACCAGACCTGCGGCGCATCGCCATCCATGAAGCGCGTGAGCGAGATCAATACGTCGAGCACGCACGGATCCTGCCGAGTGCGTGTCTTGTCGCATAGCGCGTCGTAGAGCACGACCGGATCGCGACCCTCGAGTTGCGATGGCGAGGTGATGCCGAGCAAGACGAGGTCGCGCGCAGTCTCCCTGCCGACGTTCGGGAGGTCGGTGAGCTTCCGAAGCCGCGTGCGATCGACCTTGGACGGATGCATATGCTCAGTCTCGAACCGAAGGTGCCGCTGCGCAAGGGCAGCGCAGCGGTGCAGATTCGCGGGATGACGCGACGCGGCAAATCCATCTCGGTCGAGCCGGATATCCCGGAAGAGGAGGTCAAGCCGCACGGGTGGCTCACGGGATGGGATCCGACGCCGGGGATTGTCTCGGTCTGGGCCGATGCCGTGGGCCACGCCACGGTCTGGCGCCGCCTCCCCGAAACCGGCGTGCTCGTTCGCGAAGCGGCGCGTTTTCGCCCTTGGCTGCTGCTCACCACGCTCGACGACTTGCGTCACCTTGGCGACGATCTCGTCCCTGCCGGGAGCGGAACGGCGCTGCATCGGCGCCAAGTCACGTGGCGCGAACTGTCGGGGCCGGGCGAGCTCCGCTATCTGGTGCGCGGGCACGACCTCGCCACGCTCTCGCACGCGGTGACCAAGGGCGCCTCCGAGCGACTCGGCCGCCGGGTGGGACACCTGCGCGAGCTCGGCGACGCCGAAGTTCTGTCCCTCCCCCCGGAAGAGCAGTACCTCGTCGCCACAGGGCGGACCTACTTTCGCGACCTCTCCTTCGATCAGTTGCAGCGACTGCAGTTCGACCTGGAGACGACCGGCCTGGACGCGACGCGCGACCGCATCTTCATGGTCGCGGTGCGCGATCCCTCCGGCGAGGTGTCGCTGCTGGAAGCACGCAGTCACGACGATGCGGGCGAAGCGACGCTCATCCGCGAACTCGTGTCGCACATCTCGCGCGTCGACCCCGACGTGATCGAGAATCACAACCTGCACGGGTTCGACATTCCCTTCCTGGTGCAGCGCGCCCGGCGACTGAAAGTCCCACTCGCGTTAGGCAGGATCGGACGGCCGGGGCTGCGCACGCGTGGCGCCATGCGCGGGACCGCGAGCGACACCGACCCGACGCGGCGCATTCGCTACCTCATCCCCGGGCGCGAACTCATCGACACACTCGACGCCGTGCGCCGACACGACTTCTCGGCGCGCGACCTGCCTGGGCATGGACTCAAGGTGGTGGCGCGGCACTTCGGCCTCGCCCGGGATGACCGGGTGGAGATCCGCGGCGACCGGATCTTTACGGTCTACCAGACCGATCCTGACCGCGTGCGGCGCTACGCCACCTCCGACGTGGACGAGGTGGCCGGACTGGCGCGCCTGCTGGGCGGCGCCGCCTTCGCCCTCGCCCGCATGGCCCCGCGCCGCTACGAACGCCTCGCCGATGCCGGCGCCGCCACCGGCGTCATCGACCCGCTCCTGGTGCGTGCCTATCTGCGCGCCGGCGCCGCGCTCCCCGCCCACGCCTCGGCCCCGGCCATCGCCCACACCGGCGCCGCATTGCACCTGTTCGCCGCCGGCGTGGCACGTCGCGTGGTCAAGGCCGACGTGGCCTCGCTCTACCCCTCGCTGATGCGGGCCTATCGCATCGGCCCGACGCGCGATCATCTCGGGGCCCTGCTCGCCCTGGTCGATGGCCTGGTCGAGCAGCGGCTGGCGGCCAAGGCGGCGGCCCGGCGTGCCGCCCCGGGCTCCAACGAGCGCTTCACCCACGAAGCCGTCTCGGCGGCCATGAAGATCGTCGTCAACTCGGCGTACGGATACCTTGCGGCTGGCGGTGGACTCACCCGATTCGCCGACGTGGACGCTGCCAACGAGGTGACGCGGCGTGGGCGCGACCTGCTCAACCAGCTGTGCCACGAACTGGCGGCGCGCGGCGTGTCGCTGCTCGAGGCCGACACCGACGGCGTCTACTTCTCCGTCCCCGATAGCTGGACCGAGGACGACGAACGACGCGTGGTCGCCGAGGTCGCGGCGCTCCTGCCGCCGCTGGTGCAGCTCGAGTTCGAGGGACGTTATGCCGCCATGCTCTCGCACGAGCCCAAGAACTACGCCCTGCTCGGATACGATGGAACGCTGGTACTGCGTGGCGTCGCCTTTCGATCCAGCCGTGCCGAGCCGTTTGGGTCTGACTTCCTGCGCCGGGCGATTCGCGCCCTGCTGCAGGGCGACGTGGAGCAGGTGCGCACCGAGTATGTGGCGACGGTCGTGCGGCTGCGCGAGCGGCGCTACCCCACGCGCGACGTGTCCTCGCGCGTGCGGCTCACCAAGTCGTCGGAGAGCTATGTCAGCAGCCGCGGCCGGCGGCGCGAGCTGGCGTACGAGGCGGTGCTCGCCAGCGGGCGCGCCACGTGGCGCGTGGGTGAGCGCGTGCACGTGTACCGCACTACAAGCGGCGGCGGCGTGGTCGAGGAGTCCGACGCCGACCAGGAGCCCCTCGCTCCCGATAAGCGCGACTACGACGTGACGCACTACCTCCGGGTCCTGCGTGAGAACTACGCGTCGCGGTTGGCGCGGGCCTTTGCCCCGGGCGACTTCGCGGTCGTCTTCGCCGACCCGGAGCAGCCGTCGCTCTGGGGAACGTCGCTGGCGGGGATTGGCACGGTGCTGACGCCGATCGAATGAAGCGCACTCCCTGCAGGCTTGCCGCCCCCGCACGCGCTGTGCACCTTCGACTACACCTCCGCCCCATTTCAAACGACGCCCCTAGGGCCGTTTTGGCCACCGGGTCGCTCCTGACGTCGCGTTGTCATCCGCGCGTTGTCACTTCAGGTCTGTCACCGGAGACTCAGTGTGCCCTTCAGCCTCCCATTCCCTACAGCCCGCCTTCTCCCCCTGCTCGCGCTGCTGGCGCTCTCAGCGCCGCTGCTCGCCCAGGGCGGTCCGACGGCCGACGAACGACTGCGCGCGATCTACACGAGGGAGTGGACCTGGCGGCAGCAGCAGACCGGGCGCGAGGTGGAAGGATTCCCTCGGGTCGATGCCGCGACGCAAGCGACTCGACTCGCCTACTGGACCGACGTACTGGCCGAACTCGCGCGCATCCCGGTCTCCGAGCTCTCGCCCGAAGAGCGCGTCAACTTCGAGGTCTTTGACACGTCGATCCGCGCCCTTGCCACTGACGTGCGCTTCAAGGAGTACGAGACCCCGTTCAACAGCGACACCTTCTTCTGGACCAGCTTCACGCCGCGACAGGGCTTCCAGCGCGTCGAAGAGTACCAGCGCTACCTCGCACGCCTGCGCGATGTGCCGCGCCACTTCGACGAGCAGATCGTCAACATGCGCGCCGGGATGCGGCGCGGCTTCACGGTCCCACGCGTCTCCGTGCTCGGGCGCGAACGCACGATCGAGCCGTATGTCGTCGGCGACACGACCAACCCGCTCTTCCTCCCGTTCATCGACATGCCTACGTCGATCGCTGCCGCCGAGCAGTCGGCGATGCGTGCCGAGGCAACTACGCTGCTGCGCGACGTCGTGGCGCCCGCTTACGCGCGACTGCTGACGTTCATCCGCGACGAGTACATGGTGAAGGCTCGCACCACGCTCGGCGCGACGGCGATGCCCGACGGCGAGACTTACTACCAGGCGATGATCGAGAAATTCACCACCCTCAAGCTGACCCCGCGCGAGATCCACGACCGGGGGCTGGGCGAGGTGGCGCGCATCAACGCGGAGATGGAAGTCGTCATGCGCAAGTCCGGCTTTGCGGGGACGTTGCCGGAGTTCATGACCTTCCTGCGCACCGACCCGCAGTTCTACGCCAAGACCCCGCGCGAACTGCTCTCCTACTCGGCCTACGTCTCCAAGATGGCCGACTACAAGCTGAAGGAGTTCATCGGATTCCTGCCGCGCTACCGGCATGGCATCCTCCCCGTCCCCGACGCCATCGCGCCGATCTACACCGCCGGGCGTGGCGGGCTGGACGCGTGCCTGATGAACACCTACAACCTCCCGTCGCGCACGTTGTATACGCTGGCAGCGCTGACCCTGCACGAGTGCACCCCCGGCCACAGCTTCCAGGCAGCGCTCGCGCGCGAGGGGCCACCGCGTCCACCCTTCCGCAACGGGACGTCGTTCTCGGGCTACGGCGAGGGGTGGGGACTCTACACGGAGTGGCTCGGCACGCTCATGGGGATCTACGAGACGCCGTACGAGGACTTCGGACGACTGACGTACGAGATGTGGCGTGCCGCACGCTTGGTCATTGATACAGGCGTTCATCAGTTTGGCTGGACGAGACAGCAGGCCATCGACTACCTGACGAAGCATGCCGCGCTCTCGGAGCACGAGATCAACACCGAGATCGACCGGTACATCAGCTGGCCCGGACAGGCGCTGGCCTACAAGCTGGGCGAGATGCAGATCCGCCGCCACCGCCGCGAAGCCGAAGCCGCGCTGGGCGCCGCCTTCGACCAGCGCAACTTCCACGACGCCATCCTGGCGTTAGGCTCCGTCCCCCTGCCGGTACTGGAAGCCCGCATGCAGCAGTTCATCAAGGACGGCGGAAAAAACCCCACCCAAGTGCAGTAACTCCCGTCCCCCGTCCCCCGTCTCCCGTCCCAATACATGTCCACCCCCGAAGTCACTCCAGGCGTCCGGCTACACGCCTTCGTCCCGCTGGCACACGAACGCCTGCCGCTCGAGGAATCGCACCTTCGGGGCGCTGCCTTCCACGCGCACATGAACCGCCGCCGCACCACGCGCCAGTTCTCCAGCGAGCCGGTCCCGCGCGAACTCATCGAGCTGGCCATCCGCACCGCCGGCACCGCACCGAGCGGCGCGCACCAGCAGCCGTGGACCTTCGTGGCCACGTCCGATCCAGTGCTCAAGGAGAAGATCCGCGCGGCGGCCGAGCATGAGGAGCGTGACTTCTACCATGGCAAGGCGCCCCAGGAATGGCTCGATGCGCTCCTGCCGCTCGGAACGGACGAGCACAAGCCGCACCTGACGGAGGCCCCGTGGGTGGTGGTGCTGTTCCGGCAGGCGTATGGCCTGGACGCCGAGGGGACGAAGAAGACGTTCTACTACACCGACGAATCGTGCGGCATCGCCGCCGGCTTCTTTATCGCCGCGCTCCACACCATGGGGCTCGTCACCCTCACCCACACGCCGAACCCGATGGTCTTCCTGCGTGACCTGCTCGGGCGCCCGAGGAACGAGAAGGCGATGATCGTCTTCCCGGTGGGCTATCCAGCGGCCGATGCGAAGGTGCCGGACCTGGAGCGCAAGGCACTCGACGAGATCGCCATCTGGAAGTGAGCGGAATGGAACACGCCTTCCACAACCCCGACTTCCTGTGGCGCAATCCAGAGCCGCGCGCGTCGTACGACGTGGTGATCGTCGGCGGCGGGCTGCATGGGTTGTCGACGGCGTACCACCTGGCGAAGAACCACGGCATGCGCAACGTCGCGGTGGTGGAGCGTGGCTGGCTCGGCAACGGCAACGCTGTACGCAACACCACCGTCGTGCGGTCGAACTACTTGCGCGAGGAGAGCATGCCGCTGTACGAGTTCTCGCTTCAGCGCTGGGCGCTATGGCGCGAGGAGCTCGACTTCGACATCCTCTTCGATCCGCGCGGACTGCTGAGCCTCGCCCACTCCACGGCCGAGGCCAACGCGATGAAGCGGGTGGTCTATGCCAACCGGATGGCGGGGATCGATGGGGAGTGGCTGGAACCGGCCGACATCGCCGACTTCTGCCCGATCATCAACCTGTCGCCGGAGATTCGCTATCCTGTGGTCGGGGCCGCGCTGCAGCGCCGCGGCGGCATCGCCCGGCACGATGCGGTCGTCTTTGCCCTCGCCCGCGCGGCCGACGCGCTCGGTGTCGACCTGATCCAGGGGTGCGAGGTCACCGGGTTCGACTTCGATGGCAATCGCGTGACCGGGGTGCAGACCACGCGGGGCCGCATCGGCGCCGGCAAGGTGGGGTTGGTAGGAGCCGGGCGCACCCCGCTGCTGGCCGGCATGGCCGGCTTCGACGTCCCGATCCAGAGTTATCCGCTGCAGGCACTGGTCTCCGACATCCTCGAGCCGGTGCTGCACTGCGTGCCGATGTCGGGGATGCTGCACGTGTACGTGAGCCAGGCGCACAAGGGCGAGCTGGTGATGGGGGCGGCGCGTGATACCTACCACTCGTATGCGCAGCGCGGCTCGGTGCAGATCCTCGAGCACCAGCTGCAGGCCGCGCTCGAGCTGTACCCGATCATGTCGCGTGCGCGCATGCTGCGCACGTGGGCGGGGATCGTCGACGTCACCCCGACGCTGCCCCGATCATCGGGCGCACGCCCGTGGACGACCTGTACATCAACTGCGGCTGGGGAACCGGGGGCTTCAAGGCGACCCCCGGCTCCGGATGGGTCTTCGCCCACACCATCGCCCACGGTGCCCCGCACGACCTCAACGCCCCCTTCGCCCTCGATCGCTTCGAGACCGGGATGCTGATCGACGAGCACGGCGCCGCCGGCGTGGCGCACTGACATGCTGCAGATCACTTGCCCGTGGTGCGGGCCACGCGAGGAGATCGAGTTCCGGAACGGTGGCGAGGGAGTGGCGATCCCGGCGCAGGCGACCGACGCCGAGTGGGCGCGTGTCCTGTACTATCGCAGCAATCCCGCTGGCGCCTACGCAGAGCGTTGGGTACACGTGCACGGCTGCCGGCAGTGGTTTCACGTGGTGCGCGACACGCTGACGCACGAGATCACGCACACATCGCCGCTCGACGTGCCGCCGCCGGGGACTCCACCGGTAGGGCAGCCGTCGACCGGGCAGCCGTCGACCGGGCAGCCATCGACGTTGCAGCCAACGTCGTTGCAGCCATCGACAGGCGCGACGCCGCTAGGCTCGCCGCCAGCCGCACTATGAAGCGCCTGACGAACGGCGGTCGCATTGACCGCAGTCGGCCACTCACGTTCACATGGAACGGCGAGCCGTTCACGGGTTTCGCCGGCGACACGCTTGCCTCGGCGCTGCTCGGGGCCGGCGTCGACGTCCTCGGGAGGAGCGTCACACTGGATCGCCCGCGCGGGGTGATGAGCGCCGGATTGGAGGAGGCCACCGGCTTCGCCCAGGTCACCAGCGGCGGATCGAGCGAGCCGCTCGTGCGCTTGACCGGGCTGCCGCTGTACGAGGGGCTGAGCGCCGAGGGGTTGATTACCCGCGGGAAACTGGACGACCACGGCGCCGCGGCGCGGTTCGACAAGCGCTATGCGCACTGCGACGTGCTGGTGATCGGCGCCGGCCCCGCCGGGCTCTCCGCGGCGCTCGCCGCCACGCGCGCCGGTGTACGAGTCATCCTCGTCGAGGCCGACGTGGAGGTGGGCGGGGCGCTCCTGCGCGACGAGGAGACCATCGCCGGCGCCCGTGCCCTCGACTGGGGCGCCTCTGTCCGGCAATCGTTAGGCTTGGCGACCAACACCCGCGTGCTCACCGCCACCATCGCCTCGCTGCTGATGGACCAGAACGGGGTGCTGCTCGCCCAGCGCATCGGTGCGCACCTGGCAGCCGGCGAGCGTGGCCTGCACCCCGAGCAGCGCCTGTGGCACGTGCGCGCCCGCACCATCATCCTCGCCACCGGCGCGCTCGAGCGCCCGATCGTCTTCCCCGACAACGACCGCCCGGGGCTCATGCTCGCCAGTGCGGCGCGCGCGTACCTGCGCCGCCAGGCGCTCGCCCCCGAGCGCGGCGTGATCTTCACCACCAACGACGACGCCTACCGGACGGCACTGGCGTGGCACGAGGCCGGTGTCGCTGTTGCCGGTATCGTCGATGTGCGGCCGGCGGGCGGCGGGGCGCTCCGGCAGCGGGCCATCGACGCCGGACTGGCCGTACATTACGAGTCCGAGGTCGTGGGCACCGTCGGCGATGAGCGCGGCCGGTTGCAGCGGGTGCTCGTGCGCACGCCGACCGGCACCATCACCCTCGAGACCGACCTGCTGGCCGTCTCGGGCGGCTACGAACCCAACCTCAACCTGCACCTGCAGCTGCGCGGCGCCACACGATACGATCCGTCGATCGGGGCCGCCGTGCCGGCCGCGACCCTGCCCGGGCAGTGGATCGCCGGCGCCGCCAGCGGACAGCTCACGCTCGCCGACGCGCTGCGGACCGGTGTCGAAGCGGCACACGGCGCGCTGGCCGGACTTGGGCGCATTCACACGGTGGATCGTGACCTGCCGTTCGCCGCCGACGACGAATCGCGCGAGGATCCCCCCGCCCCTTCCTTGCAGGTCGCCTCACCCGATGGCGACGAGACGCGCTCGTTCGTCGACCTGCATCGCGACGCAACAGTCGCCGGCGTGCAGCGCGCCGTGCAGGCGGGGGTGCGGCACATCGAACACGTGAAGCGCTTCACCCTTGTCGGCACAGGGGTGGAGCAGGGGCGCACCGCCAGGACCAACGCCGCGTCGCTCACTGCCGCGCTGACCGGACGCCCGGCCGCCGACGTCGGGACCTCGGGAAGTCGCCCGCCGTACGAGCCGCTCACCTTCCACCTGCTCGCCGGGCGCGCACTCGGCGAGCGCTACGAACCACGGCGCACCACGGCGCTGCACCAGCTGCACGAAGCGAACGGCGCCATCTTCGAGGTCGCGGGACAGTGGCTGCGCCCGAGTCGGTATGCGCGCGTCGGCGAATCGCCCCGCGACACCGTCGTTCGCGAATGCCAGGCCGCGCGCCAGCGCGTGGCGATCATGGACGCTTCCACGCTCGGCAAGATCGACGTGCGCGGACCCGATGCGCCGTGGTTCCTCGACCAGCTGTACGTGAACGTCATCAGCACCATCCCGGTCGGGCGCGCCCGCTACAGCGTGATGTGCCACGTGGACGGGACGATCCTCGACGACGGCGTCGTGATGCGCATCGCCGAGCAGCAGTTCTTCGTCACCACCTCGACCGGACATGCCGCCGCCGTCGTGGACTGGATGGAGGAGTGGCTGCAGACCGAATGGCCAGCGAAGCGCGTATGGGTCACGCCGATCACCGAGCAGCTGGCGACCATCGCCATCATTGGGCCGCGCTCACGCGAAGTCATCGCCGCAGTTGCACCCGACGTGGACGTGTCGCGGACGGAATTTCCGTTTCATTCCGTCGTGCGCAACGTGACGGCGGCCGGCATTGCGGGGTCTCAAATCGCACGGGTGAGTTTTTCCGGCGAGCTGGCCTTCGAGGTCAGCGTGCCGTGGCACGAGGCGCCGACGCTGTGGGACGCGCTGCTCGTGGCCGGCTCCCCGCACGACATCACACCGTACGGACTGGACGCGCTGCAGGCGCTGCGCATCGAGAAGGGATTCATCATCGTGGGACAGGATACCGAAGCACTCACCACCCCGTTCGATGTCGGACTCGGCGGGCTGGTGTCGCAGCTCAAGGACTGCGTGGGGCGCCGCTCGTGGGAACGCCCCGCCAATCGCCGCGACGACCGCGCGCAGCTCGTCGGCTTCACCGTCGTCGACTCGCACGAGGTGGTGCCCGAAGGGGCCGCGCTCACCCGCGCGCTCGGCGCTCCCCCCATGCCGATCGACGGTCACGTCTCCAGCAGCTGCTGGAGTGCGACCCTCGACCGCTCGCTCGGGCTGGCGCTGGTGCGTGGTGGACGGGGGCGAATCGGCGAGGTGCTGCACGCCCCGCTGCTCGACGGCCGTGCCCTGCGCGTGCAGCTGGTGGAGCCGGTACACTACGATCCGAAGGGCGAGCGCCGCCATGGCTGAGTATCCCCACTTTCCCCCCGCGCTCGTCCGGCAGCTGGCGGGGGTCGATCGGCGTGGCGTGCGCCTCATCCCGCTCGCCACGATGTCCGTGCTCTCGCTGCGCGCCCGTGACGAAGGGCTCGAGCGTGCAGCGGCCGCACTGGGCCTCGTTTCGCTGCCGACTCCCAACTCCGTCGCCAGCACTGCCGTGGGCGATTGCCTGTGGGTGCGCCCCGACGAGTGGCTCGTCGTCGGTGACACGGCCGATCGCGAGCGCACCCTGGCGGCGCTGGAGTCGGCCATCGGCCCGGATGACGGCGCGGTGGTTGATATCTCGGCGAGCCGGGTGCTGCTCGAGCTGTCCGGTCCACGGTCGCGCGACGTACTCGCCAGCTGCTGCCCGCTCGACCTGCACCCGACGGTGTTCGACACCGGCCGCTGCGCCCAGAGCGTGGTTGGCAAGGCGCCCGTCCTGCTGCAGCTGATGGACGACGCCCCGCGCTGGCGCATCATGATGCGGCCGTCGCTGTCCGGCTACGTCACCTCGTGGCTCACCGACGGCATGCTGGGGGAATAGGACCGCACGGCCACCAGCCAGAGCCCGGCCGCGACCACGGCAACGCAGGCCCAGAAGCCGAGCATCGCCGTCCATCCCCAGGCGTCCTTCATGATCGGCACGAGCCAGATCGAGAAGACGCCGCCCATGTTCCCCATCAGGTTGAGCACCCCGCCGGCCGAACCGGCCGACTCGGCGGCCATCGCCGTCGTCGCCGTCCAGTAGGGGGCCTCGCAGCTCACGAGGCAGGCGACCGAGAAGCCTAGCGCCGTGATGGCGAGCCCCGGGGTGGGAAGGTTGGCGCCGATGAAGACGAACGCGGCAGCCGTCATCAGGCACGTGATCGCCACCCGGCGTCGCGCCAGCGCGGGAGGCGAACGTCGTGCGAGGCGATCGGTGAGCACCCCCACCAGCGGCGCGATCGCGAAGGCCATGAAGTACGGCACGCTCCCCCACACCCCGCTGTCCAGCACCGAGAAGCCGCGCGCCTCGGTGAGGTAGCGGAAGAACCAGAACACGAAGACGAAGTAGACGGCCGAGTGCAGGAAGTAGCTGCACGACAGGATCAGCAGCGGTCGATTGCCGAGCAGGCGGGCGGCAGCGCGTAGTTGGTCATGCATCGTGACAAACTGGTGCGTCCCGGATGGTTCCGCGCGTCGCGGGGCGAGCAGGAACCAGGCGATCGCCATGACCAGTCCAACCACCGCGCTGGCCACGAAGACCGCGCGCCACCCGGCGCGCACCATGAGCGGGGCGAGCAGGAGCGGTGTGAGTGCGGCGCCGAGCATCCCGGCCGCGAGGTAAAACGCACTCGCTCCCACGCGCTGCCGCTCCGGGACGAAGTGCACCGCTGCCATCCCGGCCACCGGATACGTCGCGGCTTGCGATACGCCTAGCAGCACTCGTGTGGCGAAGAGCGTGGCGAAGGCCAGCCCTGCCCCGCCAGTGACGATCCCAGACCCCAACGACGCGATGCACCATCCGAGCACCGCGAGCCCGAGGATCAACCGGGCGCCGTATCTGTCACCGAGAAAGCCGCCCGGGATCTGGAAGAGGGCGTATGCCAGTTGGAAGCCCCACGCCGAGATGACTCCCATCTGCCCCATGGAGAGGCCCAGTTCCGGGGCCATGTACTCCTGGGCGATGGCGATGTTGGAGCGCAGTGCGTAGCCGACGAGACTGACGGCGGCGAGCAGCCAGATGACGCGGCGGGGGGTGGGATGGGAGGTGGAGGCGGGGAGCGTCATGACTGCTCCCTCACTGCGTCCCCACCATCCCCCGCTTCCCATCCAACTGCTCAATCGTCGCATTCGACGGCGGCCGCTCCTTCCGCACCCGCGCCGACACCGACTCCACCTCCCCAAGCACCCGCAGCATGTTCTCCCCCGCCAGCTTGCGCAGGTCGGCGTCCGACCACCCCCGCCGGATCAACTCGGCGAACAGCACCGGGTACTTCGACACGTCCTCCAGCCCTTGCACCTGGTTCTCGTCGCCGACCGCGCCGTAGAAATCGGCGCCGATCCCGACGTGGTCGATGCCCGCGACTCGCCGAATGTGTTCGACGTGATCGGCCAGGTCCTTCACCGTGGCCCGTGGCGCCGGACCGCGACGCGCCCGATGCTCGCGCAGGATGCGGTCGGCCGCACTGTCCGACGACGCCAGCGCGAGCGTCGGCAGCACATCCCCTATCCACCGCCGGTACGGCTCTGAAACGAACGCGGTCACGAAGTTCACCATCACCACGCCACCATTCGACTTCATGCGCGCGAGGATTGAGTCGGGGACGTTGCGGACATGGTCGGTCAGCGCCCGCGCCGACGAGTGTGAGAAGATCACCGGCGCCTCGGAGAGCGTCAGCACCTGGCTCATCACCGTCGGCGACACGTGCGAGATGTCGACCATCATCCCCATGCGATTCATCTCCCGCACCACCTCCTTGCCGAACGGCGTGAGCCCGCCGTGGCGCGCCGAGTCGGTGGCGGCGTCGGCCCAGTCGTTGGAGTTGAAGTGCGTCAGCGTCATGTAGCGCGCGCCGAGGTCGTAGAAGGCACGGAGCGCGCCGAGCGAGTTGCCGATCGTGTGCCCGCCCTCCATCCCAATCAGCGAGGCGATGCGCCCGCGCCCCATCTCGGACTTGATCTCCGAGAGGCTGGTGGCGAGTCCGAGGTCAGCCGGGTACTTGGCGATGATGCGGCGGGCGATATCGATCTGCTCCAACTGGGCGCGCATCGCCTCGAACGGCGAGAGCGTGCTGGGGACGTAGACCGACCAGAACTGCGCTCCGATCCCGCCGGCGCGCAGGCGCGGGATGTCGGTATCGAACGGTCCCTTACCGGCGATGTCGTACGATTCCACGTCACGCGGCGGCGTCCCTTTTTCGCGGATCACCCACGGGAGGTCGTTGTGGCTGTCGATGAGGGGGGTGGTGCGGAGGAGTTCGCGGGCTCGGCGCAGGTTGGCGTCGTCGGTTTGCGCGGTCGCTGCAGACGCCAGCGCGATCGTCGCGAGGCACAGGGCGAGGGAGCGAGCGAGGGCGGCGGGCATGCACGGGCTCCCGGGAGCGAGTAGGGGGCGCGCCGACGGCGGGGACTACCGCGAATCGCGCAACGCGCGATTGTACCGTCCACTGCGTGCGGCGGCAAGCGCGTTCGGATGCAGTGCGGGGTCACCCGATTCCCAAACCTTCCGTCGGCATTCGCAGCAAACAGCTACCGCGGCGCGGTCGTCTCGTTGACCTCCGCCAACGGAAAGTCTTCTTGAACCTCGAAAACCCCATTCACTGCCCCCCCGTCTCCCGTCTCCCGTCCCCCGTCTCCCCTCCCGCTCTCGACCGCTCGCCCCGTAGATCGCGCATCGCCCTCCCCGGACACGGAATGAAAGAGGACTGTAGCTTGTCTATCATGCGTGCCCACCTCCGCCCCCCTTGATCCAACCCCTCTCGGACAACGACCTGCTCTTGGCGACCCGGAGCGGCGACGACCTCGCGTTCCGGACCCTGGTCGAACGCTACGAATCCGCCGTCGCCGGGGTCGTCATCGGCATGCTCGGCCCTGGGGCCGATGCCGACGACGTGGGGCAGGAGACGTTCATCCGATTCCACCGTGCGCCGGACCAGTTCCGCGGCGACGCCACGCTCGGCACCTACCTGCGGCGCATCGCCATGAATCTCTCGCTCAACGCGCTCAAGCGACGCAAGCGATTCCACTGGCGACTGCTGAGCCGCGATGCCCCCGCCTCTGCGCCAATCGAGCCGCCCGTCGAGGCATACGACCCCGAACGGACCGAGCGGCAGGACATGGTGCGATGGGCCGTGGGCGCACTGAGCGAGACGCACCGACCCGTGGTGGTCCTGCGACTGCTCGAGGAACGATCGACCAGTGAGACCGCCGAGATCCTTCAGATTCCACCAGGGACAGTCATGAGCCGGTTGTCGCGCGGTATCGCGGAGCTCAAGCGCCTGCTTGCGCCATACATGAAGGAGGGGTTCGATGCATCCTGAAGACTCCGATCTCGAGCGGGAGCTCGCACAGCTCTCACAGCTGCGGAGGCGCGCGACCCCGGTCGCCTTCGACGCCGGCTTCGCCGACCGCGTGATGACGCGGGTTCGCGACGAGCGTCTGGGCGGACACGGCCTGCCATGGGTCTTCGCCCGGGTCGCGCCGCTGGCGGCCGCGGCGGCGTTGCTGCTGGCGGTGCTCAACCTGAGCGACACCGCCGCATCGGGCACCTCCGTGGTCGACCGACTCATCGGCCTCCCCCCCGTCACGCTGGACGCGGCATACTCGTTTGACAGTGAGGTCGCGATGTTGACTGGAGTAGATCAATGAAAGCCGACGTGAAGTCCGCCGCCGTCCTCGTTGCCACGCTCGCCATCGGCGTCGTGCTCGGCATGGTCGGCCAGGGGATGCTGACGCGCCAGCGCACGCAGCAGGTGAGCGAGTTGCGTCGGCCGCCTGGGTTTGTGGAGCACATGGAGCGGGTGATCGATCCGAGCGATGCGCAGCGGGATACGGTGCGGGCGCTGCTTACGGCGGTCGCCACTCGGAATGAGGCGGTGATGCAGTCGGCGCGGGGGGCGCTCAAGGGGGGGTTGGACTCGTTGCAGGTGGCGTTGGCGCCGTTGCTTGATGAGGGGCAGCGGGAGCGGTTGGGGCGGATGAGTCGGCTGCCGGATCCGTTTCAGCCGCCGCCGCCGCCGCCGCCGGATGGGCGGGGGGGGGCCGGCGCGGGGCAGCGTCCGCCGGACGGGCGGCCACCGGGGGGGCCGCCACGTGGTGGGCCACCTCCCAAGGGAGCGCCTCGTGACGGAGGACCTCCCGGTTCGCCACCTCCAGCGGACGGGAGGGAGTCGGCGCCAGCTGCCGCGCGCTCGCCGAACGGAGTTGACCGCTGATTCGCTTGCTTCGCTCACGCGCGGGCTCGCGTCGTCGCGCTCGATGCAGCGCGGCCCACTCCGCGGGGAGCGGCACGTCGGTTCGATCCTGAGAGGGGCGTCGGCCATGAGCGCCTCCGACGGACGCGTACCCTTACCGCTGCTCTATGGCTTAGCGGGTGCGGCCGGTTGGATGAGCGGGGCTGGCGAACCGCAGGGTGCCTTTGCATCTCGCGGTTCTTTTTGGTCTGCGGGTTGGGTGGTGGAGCTGGGCGGCGCGACTCGAATCGTCAGCAGTGGAATGCAGCTGCGTCCGTTCGCCCTGCGACTGGCGCCGCATGAGCGCGTCCGGATAATTCTGTATCCGGCCGCACCCGCTTTCTCGGAGGACATGTGTCGTTCGACGCACAGGCTGCCCCGTCCGACATTGCTGGGGATCGGTACGAGGTGCTGGCCGAACTCGGCCGCGGGGGGGATGGCCAGCGTGCTGCGGGCGCGCGACCGCAAGCACGACCGGGATGTGGCCGTCAAGGTGCTGCGACCGGGGCTCGACCCGAGCGGGATCTGCTACTTCGTCATGCCACTCGTGGGCGGCGGGTCGTTGGGTAACCGGCTCGATCGCGAGCGGCAGCTCCCGATCGAGGAGGCCGTGGCGATGACGCGGCAGCTCGCGTCAGCGTGTGGCGCCGCCCCGTTCCCCACGCCCGTCATCGCCGTCCTCCCCTACCTCAACCTGAGCGCCGATCCCTATAACGAGTACTTCGCAGATGGCCTCACTGAGGATGTGATCGCCAACCTCTCCAACGCGCACATCGTCCGGGTCTTCGCGCGCGCATCGGTGATGGCGTTCAAGCAGCGCACCGTGGGCATCCGGGAGATCGCGGACTCGCTCAACGCCACTGCGCTCGTCGATGGCAGCGTACGGCGCGCCGGGTCGAGTGTGTGGATCGTTGCCCAATTGATCGACGCCGCCACGGAGCAGCCGCTCTGGAGTCGCACCTACGACCGCGAGCTCACCGACATCGTCGCCATCCAGACCGATGTGGCGCTCCAGATTGCCAGCGCGCTGCATACCGAGCTGACGTCGGACGAGCAGGATCGCATACAGCGGCCACCGACGACCAGCCTTGACGCGTACGAGCTGTACCTGCGCGCTCGGCATCACATGGTGCAGTTCACGAAGACTCGGCTCATACTCGCGGCCGACGTCTTCGCGCAGGCCACGGCCGTCGATTCCAACTTCGCCGCTGCTTTTGCCAATGCGGGCCAGGTCTGGGTCGAGCTAGGCGAGAGCGGCCAGGCCGACCCGGCCGATGCCTACCCGCGGGCGCGCCGACTCATCGACCAGGCAATCGAACTCGAGCCCGGGCTGGCGGCGGGACGTTCCGCGCGCGGCTACCTCAAGATCGTGTGGGAGCACGACTGGACGGGGCGGAGCGATCGTTCAAGCGTGCGCTCGCGATCCAGCCCAACCAGGCCGACTGCCTGGACCATTGTGGGCACCTCTGTGCGTCACTGGGACGCTTCGACGAAGTGCATCATGATGCAGCGACTCGCCTACGAACTCGACCCGCTCGAGCATCGGTCGGACATCGTGAACGCCCACCTGCGGGCGGGGCAATACTCGCAGGCGCTGCAGCTGGGGGAGCGCCTCGTGGCGAAGGATCCGCAGTACGATTGCCTGCAGGCGACGGTGGCGTGGGCGTATCACTACAGCGATCGGCGCGCCGAGGCCCTGGCGGCGATGCGCCGCGCGACGGTCGTCTCGTCGGACAGCTCGATGTAGCTGGCGGAGCTTGGTCAGATGCTGGACGTGCAGAGCCACGACACCGAGGCGCGTGAGATCCTGCTCCGTCTTGAGGATGCCGCCCGGGAGCGGTACGTCTCGCTGTACCGTTTCGCCTACGTGCATACAGGGCTCGGCGAACAGGACGTGGCGATGGACTGGTTGGAGCGCGCCTGCAGGGAGCGTGCCGGCGCCGTGTACGGGGTGCGCGGGTCGTTCCTGTTCGAGGGGCTGCGGACGCATCCGCGGTTTGTGGCGTTGCTGGGGCGGATGGTGTTGTATGGGGAGGTGCCCGCCCCGCGTCTGTGGACGAGCTACGCGAACGGGCATGTTCGCGAGCGTCACGCGCGGGAGGAGACTTGCGAGGTCAGCATAGCTTCGAGGTTCTTCTCATAAGCTACAGGGAAGGCGTGAACATGCCGGTGGTGTCCGCATAGTGACAGGCCTGTCTCGCGAGCCTCAATGAAATGGTGGGAGACGGCACGGTTCCGCTGGCGCGCGTGCACGTCACCGTGAGGCCGCCACGAACGAGACGACGCAGGCCGGCGACAAGCTTACCCGCCCCCCGGTCGCCGTGGAGAGCTCGGTGATCTGCGTGCCGACTACACTGTTGGGAAGGGCCGGGGCCATTACGTCGCCGGATGTCCAGCCGAGCACGACGCTGGCAGGCGGCACGGGGAAAAAAGTGGGGCGGTGCTGGATCGGCGGGTGCCTGGAATCGGGACCTCCGATGAGACACTCGCCCTAACGCGAAGCGCCGCGCCGATGTCAGGGCGCTATGGAGCTCAAGAGTTGCCGCACTCCTCTTGGAGCGCGCAATGGAGGGATCGGCGATGCCAAGGCTGTGGCGGCGGCGACGTCGTCCGGAACGACGTGACGCGCAAGAAGCAAGCGTCTGATTGCAGCTTTGAGGGAAGCTGGCGTCGCTGCCAGTGGTTGGCAAGAATGACGCGCATCTGACGCTTTCCTTACTCAATGTGCATCGTAGGGTGCCTTCCTTCGGACCCGGCGTTCGCGCGCCTGTCCTTTGAGAGCGCCTGCTTCCCGCCCACGCGCCGGATCCGTCTCGTGTGAAGCTTCTTTCGTTGGGCACCATGCAGCTCTCCGCGCCGATCGGCGGTGCGCCGTCGCTGCTCTCGGCAGGGAAGCCGCTTGCCCTGCTGCTCTTCCTGTCGGCCGCGCCCAACCGCACTGCTTCGCGCGGCGCGCTAATCTCGCTGCTGTGGTCAGACCTCGAGCCCGACGCCGCCAAGCACGCGCTACGGCAGACGATCTGGTACCTGCGCAAGAAGACCGGTCAGGAGCTCGTCCTCAGCGAGGCGAATTCCATTCAGCTGATCGATGGAGTCGCGGTCGATCGAGACGCGCTGTTGGACGCTTCGAAGGCCGGCGATCACCAGCGCGTCGTCGACCTCTACTCGGGTCCCTTCGTCCCCTCGTTCGCTGCTCCGGGCGGCGCCGGCTTCGAAGAATGGGCGGCTCTCGAGCGGCGCCGCCTGCTTGAGGTCTTTCGCCACTCGGCCGAGGCGCTGATCGCGACGCAGCTCGCCACGGGCCGAGCCCGCGACGCGATCGTGATGGCGCGCAGGCTGCGTGATCAGGATGTCTACAACGAAGGCGGCTGGCGACTCCTGATCGAGGCCTGCGTCTCCGCGGGCGACCTGCTGGCGGCCAAGGCGGAGGCGGCGGCGCTGTTGCAGCTCGCCGATCGCGAGGAGATCACCCTCGAAACGGCCAGCCATTCGGCAATCCGCGCCATTCGGCCGACGAACTCGTCGGCCGCGCCAGCGTCCGAGAGCCCGATCTCGACGCTGGTAGGGCGGGAAGAGGTCTTCGCGTCGCTGCTCAGGGCGTGGGAGGATACCAGGCGAGGCGACTCGACACGCGTACACTTGACCGCTCGCGCGGGGATCGGAAAAACCCGACTGCTGCGCGACCTGGCCACGCGCCTCAGGGCCATGCGTTCCCGGGTCATCATGGTCGGCGGATCGCTCGGGATGCGGACGTCGAGTACGCTCTCGCAGGGGAACTCGCGGCGGGCCTTGCATCGCTCCCGGGACGCCAGGCCATCGCCCCCGAGTCGGCGGCGACTCTGGTCGAGCTCAATCCCTCCCTCTCAACCTGGTTCGATCGTCCGCCGCGACACACGCTGCGAGAGGACCTGCTGAGGGCCCGCACACTCGCCGTTCGCGAGCTTCTGGCGGCCGTGTCGTTCGAGCACCCCGTCGCCGTCCTGATCGACGACGTGCACTGGTGGGATGATGCGTCGACCACTCTGATCACGGCTGCCGTGGAGGGGATTGGCGATTCGCGCGTGCTGCTGGTGACGGCCGGGCGGCCGGAATCGCGCCTGTCCCCACTGCTCGTCGACACGGGTACGCCTCAGGTCGAGCTGGAACCGCTGACGGCCGTGCAGGTCGAGGAACTGTTGCTCTCCATCGCATCGCTCCCGCTGCAGCCTTGGACCGGTGGCTTCGCTAACGAATTGTGGCGTGCGTCGCGAGGCTCGCCGTTGCTCGCCCTCGAGATGCTCCAGCATCTCGAGGAGCTCCAGCTGCTGCAGCGGATGGACGGCCGGTGGGAGACGGAGCGCTCCGACGCGCTGATCGCCGAACTGCAGCAGGGCGACGTCCTCCGTACGCGATTGCTCGATCTCGATCGTGCGGATCTCTGGCTGCTTACGCTGCTCGCCACTGCTGGGAGCACGCTGGCCACCCGGGTCATCGTGGACGCGTCTGAACGCAGCCACGAAGAGGTGCTCGAGCGCATGTCCGCGCTGGAGGGGCGTGGATTCGTCGTGCGCCATGGCGAGGGCTGGCGCAGTGCGCACGACGAGATCTCCGAGGAGGTGCTGCGCCTCGCGCCCAGCGAGGCGTCCCCACGCGCCGCCGCTCGGCTGGGACGAACGCTGGCCGCCCCACCCATCGAGGAGTCCCGCGCGCGCCGGGCCGCCCAACTCCTGCGGCTGGGTCCAGACGTCACCGCGCTCGCCGACCTGTTCCGCCTGTTCAGCGCCCATCGATATGCCCTGGGGGACCGCCGCTCCGTCGAGCAACTCGCCGTAGACCTGCTCGGCGCTACAGCGCGCCCCTCCGAGGTCGCCGAGCTGCATCGCGGCGCGCCGTTGTCGTGGCGACTTGGGCTCGTGTCATCCGCACGGCGCGCAGTGGCGGCTGTCGGGGGAATTCTGCTGATCGCGATCGCAGGCCTCGCATTCACCGCACGGAGCGCGCCGCCACCACCTGACGCCGAGCTCGGGCTGGCATTCGTCGATAGCGCGGGCCGCGTGACGTTCGAGCGCGTTTCCCTTCGGGCAGCTGCCTGGTCGCCGCAGGATACGCTGGTGTCAGAGCCGTGGCCGGAGTTCGATCTGCGACTGGCGTCCGCGAACGGATTCAACGTGGACTTCTCGCCCACGACGAAGCTGCTCGTGACCGCGCAGGCTGTCCAGGATTCCGGAACCATCGACCTCTTTCTCAGCGCTGCCGGTATGCAGAGTCGTCCCTTTCTGCCGGCGATTCGAGACGACTTCGGGCCGACCTTTTCGCCCGACGGCCGTTTGGTCGCCTTCAGCACCGCTCGCTGGGACTCGCTGATGCATTACGATCTCGCCGTCGCGGCGTTGGAGGATACGGCACCGCAGCGACTCACGCAGGGGCCGGGTTCCGACGACTCGCCGCGTTGGAGTCCCGACGGCAGTCGCATCGCGTTTGAGCGGAGCAACTGGGGCGAGCGCGCGAACGAACTGTGTGTCATCGAACTGTCCACTCGGGACTTGCAGTGCCGATCGTCGAGCGCACCGCGCGGACGTCTGACTCCCTTGGGGTGGTACGACCTCGAGAGAATCGTCGTGCGAACGACGACCGAGACGTCGGCACATGTCGGCGTGATGCAGTGGTCGTCGGGCGATATAGATCCGATCACGGAAGGGGACGCGCACGGTGCGATCGTGAGCCCCGATGCCAGTTGGGCCGTTTGTCGATGCGGTCTCGCGCGCACCGGAACGCAAGACTATTTCGTTTTCCCCCTCACGGCGCCGCATCCGACACGCGCCGTTCGTATCAGGACTTCTGGCACGCGTGAGCTCATGACCGCGTTCTGGATCTCCTCTCGTGCGTCGCTCCGTCCGGCGAGCGTCGCAATCCAGCCGCAGCCCATCGTGCAGGCCGGAGTGCCCGCCCGGATGCGTGCCGTGTTCCGCGATGGTCGAAGCAATGCGCTCAAGATACGAGGGGGCGTGCGCTGGCGTGTTGGGAATCCCAAAGAGGGGGCGATCGACTCCCTTCGCGGCATCGTTACCGCCTCTGGAAGTACTCCTTCGGTGACGATTCAGGTAACGACCGGTCCAGGCGTGATGGACTCCGTTGTGGTCGGCGTGAGTGTCGATTCGGCTGCGCTGGTGCTCGATGAGGAATGGCGCAACGGACTTCACGGCTGGTGGCCCTTCGGACACCCGGCCCCCAGCGTCGAGGTCATTGACGGCGCGGGGCCTCGCTTCCTGAACAACGGAGAGGGGTCCTTCGAGTCCGGGGTCGCGTCGCGCGGGGACTTCGATCCATCGCGCGGTCTCGCCATCGACATGGCGGTGTCCACACCAATCACTCTTGGGCAGTGGCAGTCGATCGCCCTGGCCCTCCGCGAGTTTCGAGATACGCTTGCGTTGAACGCGGCAGCCAATGTGAATGCGATGCCGCTTTGGGGGCATGCCCGAGAATGGTGTGCCATGGGGTATCCGCTGGACAGTCGCTTCGCGGGACGATCGTCCCTTGGGAGCCTGCAGGTCCGCGACAACTCGTCACGGGTCAGGATCGAAGGGGTCGCGGATGGGCATTGGTGGCGACTCAGACTGCAACTGTTTCCCGACGGTCGATGCGGCCTTGCCGTCAACGGCACTCCGATCGGCATGGTGGATGCCGGTGCGCCGCCGACGAATCGGCTGCGAGTGATGATCCTTGGCAACAGCTTCCGCACGCGGATCGCGGTGGGGCGGGTGCGGGTGTACGAGGGGGTGTTGCAGGATGTGGATTGGGCGCGGATGGGGGAGGGGGGATGAGGGGCAACCTGTCCCGGGTGCGTTCACGTTTTGCTGATCGTGTCTGCACCGCCCGGTCCAACGACTCAGCCTGATCGTCCGGCTTCCAATTCCGCGCGCGTGAGTCCGCCGGTTCCGCCAAAGCATCATCTCGCGCTTCCGCCAGGAGCACGCGACGTTCCATTTCGGGTGTCGGCACCGAACGCGACGCCCCTTGGCGTCTAGCCTCGTCTCGGCGACGGCGCCATTCGCGATGGCGTGCGACGACGGACGAGGCGGTGCCGCTCCCGCTCCATAGGCGGGGCATCGCCAGGTTCGGTCGCCACACATGCCAACCCGTTGGTGGCGACCGTCTGCTGCGCCTCGCGGCGAGCATCGCCAATGGCATGACGAGTGAGTTTCCTCCCTTCTGCCGCGAGGCGATGCCGCTGCAACGTCCCTGTGCCAAGGACCAGGGGGTCACCGCAGCGACACTCGAACTCTCACGTGGCCGGCATCGCGACCCTTGCGCCGCAGGTGGTCGGCCTCGGCCCGCCTCAATCCGAGGGACGGCGTCTCACAGGCGTCTCAAGGCCGGCCCTGAACAGGGCAACGGGCGGCGCGTCGCTAAGTGACGCGCGTGAGACGGCATCGTACCACATAGCGCCGCAGCCTAAGGCGTCGGCAAGCGGCATCCACCGCGCCACCAGCAGCGTCTCCAACCACCCACTGCGAGAGCTGGGGCGTGACAGCATAACGCGTCACTTCGGGACGCACTGTCAACGGTAGCGGAGAAACCTCCAGCCGTCACTGTGGTCGTGCGGGACACGATGGGGAGGCAGGTCCCACTCAAGTGCGATGTGCAGGGCTCCGGTATGCTGCATTCCGCGGCGCCAGTCCGGAGCGCGATGCAACCAATCGGATGAACCTAACCGGGAGGAGGAGGGAACATGCTGAAACGTCGGCGGAGTCTGATGATCGCGGTGCTTCTCGTGGCCGCAGCGTGTCGTGATGTCACGAATGTTGATCCATCGCGAGTGCGCGTGGCCCCACAGGCGCCGAGCCAGGATCTGTTACCCGGGAACGGCCCATGCACGAACTGCGTGTTCGGTCCGCGGGTGCTGAGCAAGCCGGGGACAGGCACAAAGACGTTTGATGGGAGGTTTGTGGGGGATCCAGCGGCGGACTATATGCTGGTGGTGAAGTCCGGCAACGCCAGTGCGAGTGTGGAGGTGTGGCTGAACGGAGCCAAGGTGATGTCGAGAAGCGATTTGGAAGTCGCGAACGGAGCCGAGGCGGCGAAGCCTCTCATCGTGAAGAGTGACAATGTGCTTGTCGTAAATCTCTATGGTTCGAAGGGCGCCAGTGCGACTATAGCGGTCGTGCGAGTTCAGGTGGCTCAAGTCGATCTGCCCGGACTGCCGCTTGACAGCATCGCCTTCTCCGCGATCCATGCGCAGGGTACTGTCTCATCTGATGGACGCTTCGAGTTCGCGCCGCTGCCAGTGGGCGCATCTCCAGTTGTCTTTCTGGAGTCGCCGCACCTCTCTGACGTGTTGCCACTGGTGATGCCCGCCGTTGCTGGGGCTAGGGTGACCGTCGACGCAGCGCTAGTAGCAAAGAGTTACGTCGCGCTGCATCCGGATGTAGGGCCTGTTGGGAGCGCTGACCAGCCGCGCCTGTTCGCAAAGCTAGACTCACTTCAGAGTCTTGCTGCACTCGAGGCAGAGGTTCATGCCGCCGTAGCAGCGGGTAGCTCAATTCTCGATTGGCCAGCGGCTGAGGCGGCTGCGAGGATAGTCATTTCAGAACTTGTCAGCTCCTCGGCACTACCGAGGATCAGTCTCGGCTCGACGCTTGCGGCTCCGCGACCAATCGGAACTGTCTGTCCTGGGATTCAACCCGGTCCAGTGAGTCGGACACCGCAAGTCTGTCGAGATCCGCAGGGCGTGTGGGGTGTCGAGAATCGCGGGCGCTCTTCTTGGGCGCGCGGATAGACGGAAAGCCCGGCATTTGTCGATCCGCGGACTTCCAAAGCCACTGGTATTTCTTCCGTACTACGTTGCCCCGATGGACGGGTCTCCAGTTGGTCTCAACAAGCTCAGCCCACGAGCTAGAGTTGTACGATGGATTCGGCACCGGAAGTGATCTGGCGACGACCGGCGCAAATGCTGCGCTGATCATCGGGAAGGGACTGCAAGCGTTCGGGATACCCGATGTCACAGTCGTGCAGTGTGGAGTCGGAATCTTCCAGGCTGGTGGGGCAGCGGTTTCGTTGGCAGCTGCGTCGGTTTCGAATGGAGTGGCAGATTGGCGCGGTTCGAACGACATAAAGGTATTCGCGTCTAGTCTGTCTGCGGTTACGAATCTCATCTTCAAGTGCGTTCAATCTGCGATCGGAACAGGTACTGGGATCTCACCAACTACGAAGCAGTTAACCCACTACTTCAGTACTGCCTCGAAGTTGCTCAAGCGCGCTACGTGGGTGCTTAGCGGAGGCGCGGCCAGCGAGATGGAGTTTTGTGCTCGGCGCAGCATTTGACCGCTGCCAACCAATCGATATGCGTTCTATGACGACGGTTCGGGTCATTTGACGGTCGACGGCGCAGTCTGGTTCACATCGAACGTTGCTGGAGCTGTTGTCACTGCTAACGGCAGCGTACTCGGAGGGACACCGCTTCCTGCAATCGACCTGCCCGTAGGAAGCGTACCGTACTCAATTGGCGCGGCCGGCTATCGGACCTACTCAGGAACTGCCATTACGCTCGCAGGGAGGTGGATCGCCGTCAACGCCCTCCTTACCCCTGCGAGTACCGCGGGCACGGTTGCCCACTACCCGTTCGAAGGCAATGCGAATGATGTGAGCGGCAACGGCTACCACGCCACCTTCAACACCGCTTCTTTGGCGTCGGGCGTATCCGGCCAGAACAACAGCGCCTACCACTTCAACGGTACCAGCGAAATCCGGCTCCCTGAATCGCCGACGAACGGACTGGCTTCGGGTACGATCTCGTTGTGGGTTCGCCTCGACGACACCAACGCGCAGTACAACATCTTCGCGAAGGGACCAGCCGCCAATACGTATCCGATGCGCGCGCAGTTCGGCGGTGGGCCGCCAATCACCCAGTGGTGCTTCATCGTCAACACACCACCACCTGGCGACTGCTCCTCGCCCGTGAACTCCTTCACGCCGTCGAGCACGACCTACGGTTTCACGAACTGGCACCTGTACACCTTCACCTGGTCACCAACCGGGAGGAGGATCTACCTCGACGGCAATCTGAAGCTGTCGGTTGCCGGCGGTGCAATTGCTCCCAGCACCGGCGAACTGATCCTCAGTCCTCCGTCGGCATTGGGGCAGGAACGCCTCAAGGGTTCGATCGACGACGTGAGGATCTACAACTATGAGCTGACGCAAAGTCAGGTGGCCGCGCTTGTGAACGCCCCGCCGGGACCACCGCCGCCCCCTCCCTCGGCATCCTTGCTGGCGCACTACCCCCTCGATGGCAATGCCAGTGACGTCACGACGAGCCCGATCAACGGGTCCCTCACGAACGTCACCTTCGTCCCTGGTCGTGTCGGTACCGGTAACGCTGCGCGCTTCGCGGGCGGAGCCAGCTACGTGCAGGCACCCGTCGCGAGCGGATCGAAACTGGCGTTCAAGACGACTGACAGATACTCCGTGGCGATGTGGATGCGGCCCGATGCGCGGCCGACAGGCCCGAGCAACTGGCTCGCCTACACGATGGGACGCAACGAGTTCAGCTCGTCGATTCAGCTTCGACCAGATGGAACCGCCTTCGCGGGGAATTGCACGCCGACGGAGTTCTGCTTCTCGGCGTATGGCCCGACCGGTACCGTCGTGCCGGGCCAGTGGTACCACGTCGCCCAGGTGTACGACGGGGCAACCCAGTCCATGCAGTTCTTCCTGAACGGTGTTCCTGCGGGGACGGTGTCCTTTGCATTCTCCGCACGGGCGATAGATCAGGCGTTCAATATCGGCGGTACTCCGGTGGACCCGTCGAACGGATTCATTGGCAGCATCGACGATGTGCGCGTCTATACCGGTCTGCTCAGTGCCGCAGAGATCTCCGCGCTGGCCACCGCCCCAGCAGGATCCTCGGGGCTCGTCGCCTTCTACGGTCTCGATGGCAACGGCAATGATGGCAGCGCGTACGGCAATCACGGAACGCTGACCGGCGTAGCGGCCGCGCCCGGACGTACGGGAGTTGCAGGGACCGCCCTCCTCTTCTCGGGCTCCAATTCCGTCGTGACGATTCCGTCGAACCCCCAGATTGCGGGGTTGAACGGCGACATGACGCTGGTCTTCTGGATGAAGAAGGGAGCCACTGATATCACGGGAGCCATGCTCCCGATCGCACGCCGTGAGTTCGGCAACCGGATTCACTTCATCACGTACATGCAGCCGGGTGGCGTCGCCTTCCAATGCTGCTCGGCGGGCGGCTCCGACTGGGGCGCGTTCTACACTCCGGGCGGAAACGGACTGGCCACGCTGAACGATGGAGCGTGGCACCAGATCGCGATCTCCCACCGGTTCGGAGCGGGCGGTACCACGACGCTCTATCTGGATGGAGCCCAACTCGCAGGGTCGTACCTGTTCGGGGCAGCAGGTGCGTCCGCGCCGACTATTGTGGCCGACCTGCTGATCGGCAGGCAGGCCAGTACATCTGCAGGACAGTTCGAGGGCTACCTCGACAACGTCTACATCTTCAACACCATACTGACGCCGTCTCAGATCGCGCAGCTGCCGTAGCTGGTCCTGCGCTTCGATGAAGACACTGCGGGGGTGGCGCAACACGCCACCCCCGTCGCTGTTCGCGCGAATCGACCGCGGCGTAGACGGATGCTGACGCGCTCGCGCCGATTCGACCGTGAACCCACGCGAGTCTCCCCTCACATCCGGGAGACTACCTGACTTCGAGCACCCCCTCACGCCGCCGACCCCCGCATCACCTCCTCCTTCCCTCCAATCTCGCGCCTAACGTTTCCCGCCACGTTTCCTGCCACGTCCGCGGCCACGTCCTCCGGCGCCTGCCTCGCCGCCGGCCCGCGCTCCCCCCGCCGATACCGGCGCTACATCTCCCACTGCGCCAGAAGGTCCGGACTCCGCTCGAGCGTTGGCCGCAACAGCGTATTGAGGTTCCGCATCGACGCGTAGCCGAGCGACATCTCCGCCTCCATCCCCTTCGTCGCCGAGGCCCGCCGCCCGAGTTCCAGCCCACGTTCGAGGATCACCGTCTTGAACGCCATCGCGGTGGCGCGCAGGCGCGCAGGATACTCGGGTGAGATGCCGCGCTCGGCAAAGCGCGCGATGTCCTGCTCCAGTCGCTCGGGAATGGTCAGTGCCACCTGCATGAGCCCCCCGCCGTGCTTCTTGCGGTACATCAGGCACTGCGTGGCGTGGCTGGCCTCGTCGTGTCAATCGCGATCTCACGTCGCACCGCGGAGTCTTGCCGCCCTCCGCCAGTGGCCGCAGGTACTCGCGCCGCAACGAGAGAGCGCGCGCGACGCCGCGCCGTTAGCTCGAAGAGACAGCGCGTGCGGAAGTGCTGTGCGACGGAGCGTTCGGTGAGCCGCTCGACGACGACGCCAAACTGCGCGAAGCGTGGCGCTAGCTATCGTTGACGAAGACGTTGTTCACTACCTCGCAGCCGGGCGCTGGAGCGGAGCGAGGAAGTCGAGCGCCGTGTGGAGACGCTCGGTGTTGTAGACGCGAAGGTAGGTCGACAGGGCACGGGTGCGATAGAGCGACCCTCCGTACGCCTGGGCGTAGTCCCATGCGTGGAGCAGGGTGCGGATGAAGCATTCGGCCTGGTGGTCCCGGACCCTGCGCGTCCTCTCGAGTCCGGGTCGCGTGCGAAGTGGGCACTCAGCGGACACGACTCCTCCATTCTTGGCGAGCCTGAAGCGACGAGGGATGTCCTAGGGCGGCATGGCTCTGCAACCGGATCGGACCATCGCTTTTGGCGAACCGGCAGCGCTTCGCCATCGGCCGGCGATGTCTCGTGGTTCTGCAACCTCGCCCTTGCGCAGCTCCCTCGACTCCTCTCAAGCTTCGCCATCGCTGCTCGCGCCGACGTGCCGACTCCTCGTGCACGCGCCGCACCGGCGGACGGCCCGTCATGCGCGCGTCCCGGGCTCGGGCCCCTTCTCCGCACTCCATGGTCAAGAGCATCCTCGTCATCGTCAGTCTTGCGGCCGCCCTCCCGGCGCTGCCGGCGCAGCCCGCGAAGCCCGCGAAGCCCGCAACCGAGACGCCCGACTCACTCTTCAAGCCCATGCGCTGGCGCTCCATCGGCCCCTTCCGTGGCGGACGCTCGGTCGCCGCGTCGGGAGTCGTGGGAGATCCGAAGACGTACTATATGGGGACGACGGGGGGTGGGCTCTGGAAGACCCGGAACATGGGGATCAGCTGGTCCAACATCTCAGACGGCTTCTTCAGGACGGGGACGATCGGCGCGATCGCGGTCGCGGAGAGCGACCCCAACGTGGTCTATGTCGGGACGGGGGAGCATGCGATCCGCGGCGTCATGACCCACTCGGGCGACGGGGTCTATCGCTCCACCGATGCGGGCAAGACGTGGAAGAAGATCGGACTCGATTCGTCGCGCCACATCGCGCGCATCGTCGTGCACCCGAAGAATCCCGACATCCTGCTCGTGGCGGCCCAGGGCGCGCTGTACGCGCCCAATCGAGACCGCGGCCTCTACAAGTCGACAGACGGCGGCGCCACATGGCGTCAGGTCCTGTATGTCGACGAGCGCACAGGGGCGGCGGAGCTCTCGATGGACCCCAGAAACCCGCGCATCCTCTATGCGGCCATGTGGGAGCACGGACGGCGCCCCTGGCAGGTCATCAGCGGGGGGGCCGGGAGCGGGCTGTACAAGTCCACCGACATGGGCGAGACGTGGACGAAGATGACCGAGGGGCTCCCCACCAAGATGGGGAAGATGGCGATCGCGGTGAGTCGCTCGAACCCGGAGAAGGTCTACGCCCTCATCGAGAGCGACTCCAACGAGGACGAGCGCGGGCTCTACGTCTCGATCAATGCCGGCGCCAGCTGGCGCCAGGTCACCGACGAGCCGCGCCTCGTGCAGCGCGCGTGGTACTACATCGAGCTCTTCGTCGATCCGAAGAACGAGAACACGCTCTACGTGCTGAGCGCCCCGGCGCTCCGCTCCGACGACGGCGGCAAGACGTGGGAGCAGGTGAACGGCGTGCACGGCGACTACCACGACATGTGGATCAACCCGCACGACGCCGACAACTTCATCCTCGCCGACGACGGTGGCGCGGTCGTCACCTTCGACAAGGGGAAGAGCTGGAGCGCGCAGTCCAACATGCCCACCGCCCAGCTGTACCGGATCAACGTGGACAACCAGTTCCCCTACCGCATCTACGCGGGGCAGCAGGACAATTCCTCGGTCTCGATCGCCAGCCGCGAGCTCGGCTCCGGCAGCATCTCGACGGCGAGCTGGGCGCCGTCGGCGGGGGGCGAGAGCGCCTTCCTCGCCTTCGATCCGGACAATCCGCGTTACGTGCTCGGCGGCAGCTACCAGGGGACGATCGAGGTCCTCGACACCAGGGCGAGGGCCGGCACCGCGGTGATGGCGGCCCCGATCCAGTATCTGGGGATGGACGCGAAGGACATGAAGTACCGCTACAACTGGAACGCCCCCATCATCTGGAGCCGGCACGAACCCGACACCTACTACCACGGCGCGCAGGTCCTGCTCAAGACGTCGGACAAGGGGAAGACGTGGCGCGAGGTCTCGCCCGACCTCACGCGCAACGAGAAGGACAAGCAGGGCAAGCCGGGAGTTCCCTACACCAACGAAGCAGTCGGCGCGGAGAACTACGGCACGCTGGCCTACGTCGCCGAGTCGCCACACGAGAAAGGGGTCATCTGGACGGGGAGCGACGACGGCTTCGTCCACGTGACGCGCGACGGCGGGGCGACCTGGAAGAACGTGACGCCGCGCGGCCTCGCCGAGTGCCTGATCAACGCGATCGAGATCTCCCCGCACGACAAGGGGACGGCCTACATCGCCACGACGCGCTACAAGTTTCACGACCATTCCCCGGGGCTGTACAAGACCACGGACTACGGGGCCACGTGGACGAAGATCGACCGCGGGATCCCCGTCGAGGCCTTCACCCGCGTGGTGCGCGAGGACGACGTCCGGCGCGACCTGCTTTACGCCGGCACGGAGCGCGGCCTCTATGTCTCGTGGAACGGCGGAGCCGACTGGTCACCCTTCCAGCGCAACCTCCCCATCACGCCGATCACCGACCTGCGCGTGCACCAGGGGGACCTGATCGCCGCCACCTCGGGGCGCAGCTTCTGGATCCTCGACGACCTCGAACTCGTCAGGCAGTACCGCCCCGATACGCCCGCCTTCCATCTCTACCGGCCGGCCGACACGTACCTCGTGACCGGCGGCAGCGCCCTCAACAACCCGGACGACGACTTCACCGGGGCTGACACTTTCGAGGGGGTGAACCCGGCGACCGGCGTGGTGCTGTACTACCAGCTCCCGGATCTCGACAAGGCCGACAGCGTCGTGCTGCAGGTCGCCGACGCCAGCGGCCGCGTGGTACGCACCCTCACCTCGCGCAAGGACTCCACCATCGCGCGCTGGGCCGGCGGACCTCCCCCCGCCCCCTCGCTCCCACGCGCGCCGGGGCTCAACCGTTTCGTCTGGGACCTGCGTCATGAAACGCTGCCCGGCGTGCCCGGGGTCTACGTCGAGGCCAACTATCGTGGCCATCAGGTCGCGCCCGGGCGCTATCGCATCACCCTCTCGGCCAGCGGCACGTCGGCGACCACCGACGTGTCGATCCTCCCCAACCCGCTCTACGCGACCGATGCCGCGACGTATGCCGAGTACGATGCCTTCATGAGCGAGATGGAGCGCGCGCTGACGACGATGCACAAGACGGTGAACACGCTGACCGACCTGCAGAAGCAGCTGGAGACGGTCGGCGGAACGCTGGCCAGCGACCCGCGCTTCACTGACGTCAAGCATCGCGCCGACTCGCTGATGGCGCGCATCAAGGCGTGGGACGCGGACATGGTGAGCCGCCGGTCGCGTGCGTACGACGACGTGGAGAACTTCGAGCAGAAGTTCTCGGCCAACTGGATGTTCCTCATCAACGCGACGGAGAGCGACGTGCCGCGCGTGAACCAGGGCTCGCGCGACCGGCGGGGCGTGCTGGAGCAGGAGTGGACGCGGCTCAAGGCGCGCTCCGATGAACTGCTCACGGTCGAGATCCCTTCGCTCAACCGCACGCTGTGGGACCTAGGGCTCGGCGCGCTGTGGAAGTTGCCGGTGGAGACGCGGATCGTGCCGTGAGGAGTTTGGCGCGAGGTCGGATGATTCCCGGATCAGGACGATCTCGCGGGGACTCTTGATGTTGCGCCGCGAGTCGAGCATCGGCGTGAGGTCACGTACGGTCATGCGGGGCAGGCGCGTGCGCACATGCGCGATGAACACCGCCTCGCGGGAGCGCCGCCCGTCCCACGAATCGGCGGCGATGCCCGCATTGGAGCGCAGTCCCAGCTCGCAGCTCATGGCAGTGAGCTGCGCGGGGGCGTGCGGAGTGAACGCGTCGCGTGTCGCGCGCCGGCACCCGCCGTCCAGCAGCAGGTAGGCGTGCGGGATCTCGTTAACCAGACCGACGTGGCGCTCCAGATTGCCAGCGCGCTGCGGACCGAGCTGACATCGGACGAGCAGGATCGCATGCAGCGGCCACCGACGACCAACCTCGACGCGTACGAGCTGTACCTGCGCGCTCGGCATCACATGGTGCAGTTCACCAAGACTGGGCTCATGCGCGCGGCCGACATCTTCGCGCAGGCCACGGCCGTCGATTCCAACTTCGCCGCTGCTTTTGCCAATGCGGGCCAGGTCTGGGTCGAGCTAGGCGAGAGCGGCCAGGCCGACCCGGCCGATGCCTACCCGCGGGCGCGCCGACTCATCGACCAGGCAATCGAACTCGAGCCCGGGCTGGCGGCGGGACATTCCGCGCTGGGCTACCTCAAGATGGTGTGGGAGCACGACTGGACGGGGGCGGAGCGATCGTTCAAGCGTGCACTCGCGATCCAGCCCAACCAGGCCGACTGCCTGGACCATTATGGGCGCCTCTGTGC
Organism: Gemmatimonadota bacterium; assembly: GCA_016704465.1. Taxonomy (GTDB): domain Bacteria; phylum Gemmatimonadota; class Gemmatimonadetes; order Gemmatimonadales; family Gemmatimonadaceae; genus SCN-70-22. Next base: position 319,299 of record JADJAD010000006.1, read on the forward strand.
GTCACTCGGACGCTTCGATGAAGTGCTCATGATGCAGCCACTCGCCTACGAACTCGATCCGCTCGAGCATCAGTCGGACATCGTGAACGCCCACCTGCGGGCGGGGCAATACTCGCAGGCTCTGCAGCTGGGGGAGCGTCTGGTGGAGAAGGACCCGCACTACGACCGGCTGCAAACGACGATAGCGTGGGCCTATCACTACAATGATCGGCGCGACGAGGCTTTGGCGGCGATTCGCCGCGCTACCGTACTCTCGCCGGACAGCTCCATCTGGCTCGCACAGCTTGGGCAGATGCTGGCCATGCACGGCCACGACACCGAGGCGCGAGAAATCCTGACTTGGTTGGAGCGTGCCGCCCGGGAGCAGTAGGTGTCGCCCTACCATTTCGCCCACGCGCACACGGGGCTTGGCGAGCAGGAGCTGGAGATGGACTGGCTGGAGCGCGCGCGGGGGCGGTGTACGGAATCCGGGGGTCGTTCCTGTTCGAGGGGTTGCGATCGCATTCGCGCTTTGTCGCGTTGTTGCGGCGGATGGGGTTGTAGGAAGGAGTGGTGGGGGTGTTGCGGCTGGTGGGGCTTGCTGGGGGGGCGTGTCGTGAGCGAGAGGGGAGGCGGGGGATGAATACTCGAATCGTCCGGCACCGGGTCCTTCGCGACGCTCGGCGCCTAACACTCGCCATGTCAGTCACGGGGTGTCGCGTTGCGGCCAATGCCACCCACCCCGTCGGCGTGCAGGTGGCTGGCACCGATGAATGGGGTCGGGTGGCTGCTATGCGTCCAGATCGGCTTAGAGATGCGCCGGCTATTGCGTCCCAACGTGGCGTGGTTCGGCGAGAGGCTGTCGCCACACACGCTCGAGTCTGCACAGGCGGCGAACGACGCATGTGACCGCTTCTCTTCGATCGGGACATCGACCGCCGTGAAACCGGCAGCGGGACTACCGTTCCGCGCCGTCCGCGCGGGAGTGCGGGTCGTGGAAGTGAACCCCGTTGGCACACCGCTCACGTCACGGGCGACGTGGGTGCTGCGCGGATCCTCGAGGGAGCTCCTCTCGAAGCTCCTTTTCACCACATGGCCTCGCACTCGATCTCTGCCCACTGCGGGTCGTGAGCACGATCGCGCCATTGGCGCCACGTGGACCGAACCGCTGTCCGGCTTCCACCGGCCTGAGTACCGACACCGAGTCGACGTCGAGCGCGGGGACATCGGCAAGTACTCGTAGGGTACCGGAAGCCAGCACACCGTCGATGATCACGGCAGGCTGGCTGTCTGATGAAGCGAGCAGCCCAAGGCGAGCCGGAGAGACATGACGGAGCAGCAGGTCGAGCAGCACGCGCGATTCGTCCGCGTGGACCGGTTTCCTGTTGAGAATGACGAACTGCCGAGTGGTCGGGCATTGTGCGCGGGCTTCGGCGGCGTGCACCGTCGACAGCCACAGCTGCATTGCCAGTCCTGCGATCAGGAGTCTGCTCGTCGCCGATATGTGGCTTCCCGCTGTGGGTGTGTGGCGCGTTGAACTCACGTGATCCCCCGACGTGGTTAGGGCAGGTACATTCGGCCGGCGGCCTGATCTGCGCCCCAACAACTTTCAACCGCATGGGGTAAACGCCGTTAGCCACCCGCCTTCGTCTACGACTCATGACGCCGGAGTCACGTCAGACTCTGGCTCGGCGCGTCCAGGCGCCCTACATTCGACGTGATGGCGCAGTCGGTACGATCCGGGGAGGGACGGTTGCGGGAATGACGAGCAGCGATCGAACGAGGGGGGATCGAGATTCCGGCGCAGACCGTGCAGCCGCTCTCAGCGTGGCGAAGTACCGGCTGCGGACGCTTGGCCGACTGGCACTCCTCGATCGCGACGGTCGCGAGGAGCACTCACTCGGCACGCGTCCGCGCAAACTCGCGCTCCTCGCCTGGCTCGCGATGCGCCCCGAGCGACGTGCGACGCGCGATCTCATCATCGGCGTCTTCTGGGGCGAACGCGAGGCTGAACGGGCGCGCAACTCCTTGTCGGATGCCCTGAGTCATTTTCGTCGAGTCCTCGGTCGGAATGCGATTCGAACGCCCGCCGATGAAGTCGTGATCGCTGAGGATGCGCCGTTGGCGGTGGATGGGATCGATCTCGCGCGTGCAGTCGCCACAGGAGACCACGACACGGTCATCGCGCTTCACAAGGGAGTCTTTCTCGATGGTATCTTCATCGACGACGCCCCGGAGTTCGACGATTGGCGCGATCGTGAACGAGCACGGATCTCGGCGCACTTCGGGAAGAGTTGCTCAGCCCGCTGCGAAGAGTTGGCCCGCTCGAACGATTGGACCAGGTGCGAGGAAACCGCGCGCCGATGGCTCGACGTCCAGGGCGAATCCATGGAAGCCATTCATTGGCTGCTCACGGCGGTCGCAGCTCCGGGAACGCGCGATGCGTACGTGGTTGCCATGCGGGAGTACGGTGCGTTCACCGAACGAGGGGAACGCGACCTAGGATTGCAGCCGGACCCAGCGCTCGTACGCATTCGCGATGAGATCGCGGCCGCGCTGGCGAATCCGTCGACGCCTTCGGCAGCTATCGTTGCGGGCCTGCCGGCGCCCAAGATTGCGCCCCGGCCGCCTGACGAGACACCGGCGCAGTCACGCGACGCGAGCGATCGGGTCACGGCGCAGCGGCCGCGCCTTTCCTCACGACTCATTGCCTTCGGAGCCGGCGCGATCGCCGTGACAGCCACGGTGTTCGTAATGTTGCAGCAACGAACTGCCGGTCGAGCCGCCAAGGGTCGGGTCGCGGTCGCCACCTTTGAGAATCGGACAGGAGACACCTCGGTCGCGCTGATCGGCCGCATGGCGGCGGACTGGATCAGCCGAGGACTCGCCGAGACGCGAATCCTCGAGGTGGTGAATCCTGTGGCCGCACCTTCCGCCAGCGGTCCCATCGACGTCCGCTCATTCGGCGAGGATGTCAATGCCAGGACCATTGTCGTCGGCTCGTACATCGGCCGCGGAGATTCCATCGAGTTCGAGGCCCGCCTCGTGGATGCGTCGAGCAATCGGCTCATACGTGCGATCGGACCCGTCACGGCGCATCGTGGTTCACCCATGCTTGCGATTGGAATCCTTCGTCAGCGCGTGGCAGGCGCCCTCGCGGCGGAGAACGATCGTGTCATCACGGCGCTCGCGCGCGAAGCCACTCAACCGCCGACCTACGATGCGTATCTCGCGTGGGTGGACGGCCTGGATGCGTTTTCGCAGGGGGATATGATCGGATCGATCCCGATCCTTCTCCGCGCAGCCTCGCTCGATACCAATTTCGTGACACCCATGTTGTGGGCGGCGGCCGCGTATGCGAACAGCGGCCGTTGGGCGCAGTGCGACTCGATCATCGGTATCGTTGACCGGCGCCACCGTGCGCTTGCACCCATTGATCGTGGACTTCTCAATCTCTGGAAGTCGCTTCTCCGTGGTGACAAAGCCGGGGCCTACGCAGCAGCGAAGCTGATGCTCGCGGAAGCGCCCGGCTCCGAGGGGGCGCTCTATCTCGCTGGGCTGAATGCCATGGAAGTGAATCGGCCCGCAGAAGCCGTGTCCGTCCTGCGACGGATCCCGGTTCAGCGTTCAGGTGTCAAATGGGATCTTTTCGGCACCGGCTTGACGAGGGCGTTGCACATGACGGAAAGGCACTCCGAGGAGCTGGTCGAAGCGCGCCGGCGGCGGTCACGGGAGCCCAAGTGGCTGGGCGCCCTTGAAGCCGCAGGCACCGCGCTCGTGGCCGTGGGTCGCCTCGATGAAATCGACGGGCTCGTCTCGGAGATTGCGATGCTCTCTCCGCAGCCCGGGCGTACCGCTCCCGGAAGTCTGTCCCTCATTGCGGATGAGTTGCAGGCACACGGATACGCAGCCGAAGCCGTCAGCCTATTTCGGCAGGTGATCGAGTTGGCCCGCGCGATGGCGTTCGCAGACGCGAACGCCGTTGGAACCAGGGTTCTGGTAGCAAGAGCCCTCTTTCTGACGGGGGACACGGCATCGGCAGAAGCGCAACTGCGGGTTCTCTCGAACGAAGCGCCCAGCAATCCTGCTATTCTCGGTTGGATGGGCGTGATGGCGGCGGCGCGCGGTCGCACAGCCGAAGCGGACAGTCTTTCGAACGCGTTGTCGCAGCTCAACTACCCGTATGTCTTGGGCGCGCATCTGTTTGAGCGGGCGCGGATCGCTGCCGTCCTGGGTCGGAAGGACAACGCGGTGGCACTGCTCCGTCAGGCGCTCGCGCAGGGGGTATCCATTTTTCTGATCCACTGGTCCCCCGAGCTCCAGTCGTTACGTGGCTACCCGCCTTTTGAGACGCTGATGAAGCCGGTTGGCTGACCCGGTGACGTCCTCCAAAAATTCGACGACGCGGCTAGAGTAGAGTAGCCTCGGCCCGGCGGTCCTCCCCGCGTCACGGGAGGCACGACGATGAAGCGGTCGAAGTTCTCGGAGGATCAGAGGAAGATGCTGGCAGTGGGGAATGGCACGGACGGGGCGGAGAGGGGCCTCGTCTGGACCATTCGGCGGGACCGCGCCACGTTCGCCTCATGCGCGCCCGCCGGGACGGGAGTTCGATCAACTGCCACTACCGCGACGTCCGGCCGGTCTACCCGCTTGCGACGAGAATAACACTGTCGACGGGATAGCCCGCAGCCGGGTCGGCCAGCGGCATGCGCCGTGCATGCTTGCAGCCTCACGGATGGAGTTCGACCGCCAGCACGCAACCGATCGCACCGTCCTCGGGTGAGCTCCGCCCGCTCCCTCGGCAGGACAACCAGTGGAACAGTCGTCCGCGTTGCGAGAAACCGGCTTCGCCACTGCGCTCTACTGCCACTGTTTCCTAGCACCGGTCCGCCGGTTTACGCCTTAGAATCCCGAACGCGCACTATGACGACGCTCGCAAAGCCCCTCCCCCAGTCGCCCGCAATCAACTTCACCGTGCCCCACTCCCCATCCACGCTCAGCGCCTCAGCCCTCCCGACCTCGACGCGCGTACGCCCCGTGCGACGAACGGCATTGTCACGCGCAGTATGCACGCTGGTGACCGCGCAGATGCACTCGGTCCCAGCAGCAGGACACGAACCCTCTCACATGACGCAAGCCTCGTGTCGGGAGCCGACATGAAGCTCTGCCGCAGCACGCGCACGCCGCCCCGGCCGCGCACGGATATGTGCGGATGCCGCAGCCTGCCATGAAACCCGACCGCTGGCAGCAGTGCAAGGCGCTCTTCGAACAGTCGTTAGGCCTCGAACCCGACTCCCGCCACGCCTTCCTGCTCGAAGCCTGCGCCAACGACGCCCCGCTCCTCCGCGAAGTAGAAGCCCTGCTCGCCTCGCACGACATCGCCACGGCGCAGGAATTCCTGGAGTCGCCCGCGATCAGCGACACCAGGCTCGCATCACTGCTCCCCCCCGAACCCTCGCGCCTCGGCCAAAAGATCGGCCCGTACCAGATCGTCAAGGAGCTAGGTCGGGGAGGGATGGGCACGGTGTACCTGGCAGAGCGCGCCGACGAGCAGTTCCACCAGCGCGTCGCGATCAAGCTCGTCCGCAGCAGTTTCGAAAGCGACACCCTGCGCAGGCGCTTCCTGATCGAACGTGAGATCCTCGCCTCGCTCGAGCATCCCAACATCGCACGCCTGATCGATGGGGGAATCACGGGCGACGGTCAGTCGTACCTCGTAATGGAATACGTCGAGGGAACCGCCATCACGCAGTACTGTGACGCCCACCAGCTCCCGATCGACGAACGTCTCCGGCTGTTCCAGAAGGTCTGTGACGCGGTGCACCATGCCCACCAGCGTATGGTGGTGCATCGCGACCTCAAGCCAGGCAACATCCTCGTCACCGACGACGGTCAGGTAAAGCTGCTCGACTTCGGCATCGCCAAGCTGCTCGACGAGACGCAATTGCAGCCGTTTGTTGAAGTGCCGCTCACTCGCACGGGCTTGTATGTGCTGACGCCGGAGTATGCGGCGCCGGAGCAGGTGCGGGGCGAGGATATCTCCATGGCGACCGACGTCTATTCGCTGGGCATCATCCTCTACGAACTGCTCAGCGGACGGCGACCGTATCAGCTACACGGGCTGACACCGGGACAGGCCGAGCAACGCATCTGCGAGCTCGAACCTCCCCGTCCCAGCACGGTCGCCGCCCACAGCGCTGCTGTCGGCACCTCCCGTGAGCTCTCTGCCGACGCACTGAGCGAATGCCGCTCGACTCGTCCCGACAGGCTGCGTCGCCGCCTAACGGGCGACCTCGACACGATCGTGATGATGGCGCTGCGCAAGGACGCCCTCCGCCGCTACCAGTCGGCGCGGCTGTTCGCACAGGACATCCAGCGGCACCTCGACGGGCTGCCCGTCATGGCACGTCCCGACACCGCAGGCTATCGGCTGTCCCGGTACGTTGGCCGGCATCGTGTGGGGGTGTCGGCGGTGGCGATCATCTTCGTGCTGCTTCTGGCCGGCATCGTCACGACCACCTGGCAGGCCCGCCGGGCCGAACGCCAGCGGCAGATCGCCGAACGTCGCTTTGATGATCTGCGCGGGCTGTCGCAATCGCTGCTCTTCGAGATCCACGACGCGATCGTCAACCTGCCCGGCGCCACCGCGGCGCGGGCGTTGATCGTGCAACGTTCAGTCGACTACCTCGACAGGCTGTCCCAGGACGCAGGCTCCGAATCGTCGCTCCTGCTCGAACTCTCGACGGCGTATCGCAAGATCGGCGACGTGCAGGGCAACCCCACCAACGCGAACCTCGGGGAAACGCAGGCAGCCCTGCGCAGCTACGAGAAATCGATCGCGATGGCCGAGGCTGCGCTGGCCCTGCGGCCGGTGCAGCCCGCGGCGCGCAATGCGCTGGCGTTGACGCTCGAGAAGCGGAGTGACGTACAAGCCGCCACCGGGCAATACGCAGAGGCCGGCGCCAGCATGGAGGCAGCGGTCGCCGCGTACCGGCTGCTCACCCAGGAGCATGCCGCCGAGACACGCTTCGCGCTCCAGTATGCCATCGGCCTGATCAAGCAGGGCGACTACGCCGGCAACCCCAACTTCCCCAACCGCCAGGACACGGTAGCCGCCCTGAACGCGTACCTGCAGGCGCAGCCCGTGCTCGACAGCCTGCACCGCGACGACGCCTCACCCGAACGGGTCGCGCGGCTGCGTGGCCTGATCCGTGAACGCACCGGCACCATGTACGAGATGATGGGCAAGCAGCAGGCCGCCTTTGAGTCGTTTTCGGCGTCCCTGGCGCTCCGCGAAGCGTACGCTGCTGCCCACCCCAACCACAACGACGCACTGCGAGACCTGGCGATCGGATACGAGAAGATGGCCGACCTCTCCGTCAAGGCCGGCCGCCTAACGCAGGCGCTCGGTCGCTATCGGCAGGCCCACGATGCCTTCACGAACCTCTGGCGCAGCGACTCGCTGAACGCGAGTGCCAGCATCACCGTGGCCATCAGCCACTTGCACCTGGGCGACCTGCTCGGCTACCCTGCCCAGGCAAACCTCGGCGATGCCCGAGGTGCGCGCCAGCACTACCGCACCGCGCGATCCATCCTGCGAACCGTCCACGCCGTCGACTCAAGCAGCGTCCGTACCGAGTTCCTGATCGGGCTGGTCGAGGGGCGGTTGGCCGCGCTTGGAGGGTAGTTCGCAGGCGGCATGGCCTTCCATCTTTCGTGGTCCCAGCCCCTGAGCATCGACTCCCCGATCGTGCCGACTCGTCGCTTTTCTGTCGTCGCGGCGCTCCTGCTCCCGCGCTCGCCGTGACCTCGCCCCTGGCGTCGCAATCGTCCGGCACACTGGCCGGACGCACGGGTGAATGGTAGCTGCAGCGCTACGGCTCGGCGCGCCTACTCCACGTGTTCGGGTGCCGACGGCCGTGGATGACGCCGACCACGCTAATCACGGTCGGGTACGGCTTATAGTAGACCGCGTATGGAAACCGATGCAGCAGCACGCGCCGCAGCCGGCCCCGCACCACAGAGAACTGCTCCGGCGCTTCGGCGATCTGACGAAACGCGGAGTCGAGTTCCGCAAGGAAATCGACCGCGGCGTCCCGTGACCGGGCGAAATACCAGTCAAATGCCTCCGCGATCTCGGCCCGAGCGTGCGCTCGGATGCGGACCACCGCCACTTAGCGAATCCGGGCGCGAAGCTCCTCGCGGAGAGCGGTCCATGGAATGCCGGCATCAGGATCGGCATCGGCCTCCGCCTCGCGGCCGTCGAGCTCGGCGGCGAGCGCCGCGGAGACCGGCGCGGCAGCCGCCGGATCGAGACTGTCCCACAGTCGGCCCATAAGCGCGATGCGCTCGTCGGCGGTCAGGGACTCCAAGGCCTGTGAACGTTCTACCATGACCGAAGAATGCAGAGCGGCGGGATCGGCCGCAATGTCGGCTCCCGGTCCCCGAATGCAATTCAGGGGAGAGCATGCACGACATCAGCGGCGGAGCGCATGCACCTCTCTTCCTCATCCCCTCCCCGACCTGCACTTTCCTCCCCCACCGACCTCGTCATCCCGACCAACTCCCCCGCCTCAGTGCCGCCGCCAGACGCGACGCGCGCACTCCCCGGAGAAGACCGATGTTGCACCTCCCGCCGCTGCGCCTCGCGCTCCTCTCCTACCTGCTCTCGGCAGCCGCGATCCCCCTCCACGCCCAGGGGAACAATCGCTTCGAGGTCCGCTTCCCCACATCGCTCGAAGCCAAGCCCGTCACCGGCCGCGTCTTCATCGCCCTGTACCCACGCGATGACGCCGAGCCACGCCTTGCCGCGTATCAATCGGCCCGCACTCGCGTCGGCCGCATCCCCTTCTTCGCCGTCGACGTCGAACAGCTCGCCCCCGGCGCCTGGGCCGCGGTGGGGGACAACGCCACCGGCTATCCGTACGCCAGCATGCGCGAGGTCCCGCCGGGCGACTACTACGTGCAGGCGGTCTTCAACGTCTACACTCGTTATGCACGCGCCGACGGCCATACCATCTGGGCCCACCAGGACCAGTGGGAAGGGCAGCGCTGGGCCTTTGCCCCGGGCAACCTCGTCTCCACCCCGGTCAAGGTCCGCATCGACCCAAGGCGCGGCTTTCGTGTCCAACTCACTTTCGACAACAAACTCCCCGCCATCGAGGTCGAGCCCGACACACGCTGGGTGAAGCGCATCAAGTTCGAGAGCCCGATGCTCACCAAGTGGTGGGGACACCCGCAATTCCTCGGCGCCACCGTCCTGCTGCCCAAGGGATACGACGAGAATCCCAACACGCGTTATCCCGTCGTCTTCGTGCAGGACCACTTCACCCTCGCCGCCCCCTTCAACTTCGCCGAAGTCGACACACCCAGCACCCCGGGACTCAATCTCGCCGTTCCCGGCACCTGGACGGCCTCACAGATCGGGCGCCCCTCCGGTGGCGCCGGCCAGCGCGAGTCGGGCTTCAACTTCTACCAGCAGTGGATCCGCGACGACATGCCACGCATGATTGTCGTCAAATTCCAGCACCCGACCCCGTTCTTCGACGACTCCTACGCCGTCAACTCGGCCAACAATGGCCCGTACGGCGACGCCATCATCCAGGAGCTCATCCCCGAACTGGAGAAGCGCTTCAGGCTCATCGCCAAGCCGTACGCGCGGGTCCTCACCGGCGGCTCCACCGGGGGATGGGAGTCGCTCGCCCTCCAGGTCTACCACCCCGACTTCTTCGGCGGCACGTGGACGATGTACCCCGATCCCGTCGACTTCCGGCGCTACCAGCTCATCGACATCTACCGCGACACCAGCGCCTTTCTCGTGCCTAACGCGGCACCGGGTGCGCCCGAGCGCACGATGCAGATGACTCCCGAAGGGCAGCCCATGGCCACCATGCGCCAGATCTCGCAGATGGAGCTCGCCTCGGGGACGCGCGGCCGCTCGGCGGCACAGATCGACGTCTGGAATGCCACCTACGGTCCCGTCGGCGCCGATGGTTACCCGCGCCAGTTGTGGGACCTGCGCACCGGTGTCATCGATCGCGAAGTCGCCACCTACATGCGGGAGAAGGGCTACGACCTGCGCCACTACCTCGAGACCAACTGGCCCCGCATCGGCCCGTCGCTCGTCGGAAAGTTGCACCTGCTCACCGGCGACATGGACGATTTCCACCTCGCACCGGCTGTCTACCTGCTCGAGGACTTCCTCGAATCGACCAAGGCGCCGTACTACGGCGGATCGTTCCGCTACGGACGTCCCATGAAGGGCCACGGCTGGCAGCCCATGACCAACGCCGACCTGCTGCGCGAGATGGCCGCGCACATCGCGCGTTACGCCCCGGCCGGAGAACCGACGCGGGATTGGCGGGAGGGGCGCTGAGGCCGATCGATTCTCACTTCAAAATCACGACTATGCGTCGCCCATTCGCCCTGATCATCCCCCTCCTGCTCGGTGCGACCGCCGGCGGCGCTCAGTCGTCACAGGACGCCGCATCGCCGAGGGCGGCCGAGGTCCCGCTCCAGCTCACCCGGGAGACCGCCACCTGGCTGGCCGCGCTCCCCATCGGCTGTGTCGACAAGCCGCACGAGCCACCGAAGAGTCGCGGTTACCTCTACGAGAACAGCGTCGTCATCAAGCCCGACTTCCAGAAGAGCCGAGCGTTTTATGGATGCTCGGACTGGCACTCGGCGGTGAACTCCACCTGGACGATGGTGAAGATCCTGCGCGCCTATCCCGACCTCAGCGTCGCGCGCCTGATCCGGGAGAAGCTGAACGAACACCTCACAGCGGCCACCATCGCCGGTGAGGTCGCCTTCTTCAGCGGCGAGGGAGACAAAAGCTTCGAGCGACCCTACGGGTGGGCCTGGCTGCTGCGCCTGCATGGTGAGTTGAAGTCGTGGAACGATCCCGACGCCGCCAAGTGGGCGACCGCCCTCGACACCCTCGCCCACATCTTCGTCGCCCGTACACCTGCCTACCTGCAGGGACTGGCCGCCCCGATGCGGGTCGGCACCCACGCCAACACCGCCAACGCCCTGCTCCTGCTGCACGAATACGCGCGTGCCGCTGGGCAGGATTCGCTCGCGCTGGTGGTGGTCGAGCGTGCGAAGTCCTTTTTCCTCGCCGACACCGGCTGTGCGCCTAACGTGGAAGTTTCCGGCTCCGACTTCCTCGCCCCCTGCCTCTCCGAGGCCGCCTTGATGGGGCGTATCCTGCCGCAGGCCGAGTTCACCCGCTGGCTTACCGCCTTCCTCCCTGGGCCCGACAGCCCCGGCTTCAGTGCCTACACGTCGGCAGTTGAGATGGCGGGGTCGAACGCCGACCTGGAGAAGACGAACCTGCTGGGTGCCAAGTCGCACCTTATCGGGCTTGCGTTGAGTCGCGCCAAGAGCCTCGAGGACATCGCCGTCGCCCTCCCCCAATCGGACCAACGCGTCGCAGAGTACCGCCGCCTCGCGGCGCGTCAGGCCGCCGCCGGCATCAAGGGAATGTACGACGCCGATTACGTCGGGACGCACTGGCTCGGGACGTACGTGGTGGACTACCTGGTGAGTGCTCGGCGGTAGGGACCGCCCAGCGTCGCAGAAGCCGACGCCAGCATGGAAGCGGCCGGCGCCTGATCCGTGAACGTACCGGCACGTGTATGAGATGTCGGGCAACCAGCAGCCTGCCTTACACGCATGTACAGCGTCCCTCGCACTCCGCGAAGGGCAGTGACCACCCCGCTCGCCCTTCTATCTTCCGTCCTCCCAGCCCTCCGAGCACCGACTCTCCGCCCGTGCCGACTCCTCCCTTCCCTCTCGTCGCAGCGCTCCTGCTCGCGACGCTCGCCGTGACCTCGCCCCTGGCGTCGCAATCGACGGGCACGCTGGCAGGACGCGTGGTGGACGATCGCACGGAACAGCCGATCGCCGGCGTGGAGGTCACCGTGGCGGCGCTGTCACGATCGACCGTCACCGACTCCCTCGGCGCGTTCATCCTCGGCGACGTCGCCACCGGGCGATACCTCGTGCAGCTGCGCAAGCTCGGCTTCCAGCCGATCTCGGCGTCGATTGCGGTCACGGGAGCGAATGCGCCGCGACAGACGCTGCGCCTCGTGGCGGGCACGCCCACGCTCACCAAGGTTGAGACGTATGCCTCACCGACCGACCGCCGGCTGGCGGCGTTCGAGGAGCACCGCCGAGGGAAGTACGGCGGGACGTTCCTCACGGCCGACATGCTGGAGAAGGAGGCCGGGCGACCGTTGGCCGATGTCCTGCAGCCGGTGCGTGGTGTCGACATCGTGCGCGGTCCCAGCGGTGCGTCCTGGTTCGCGACACGGCGCGGCTACGACTCCATCCGGCTCATGCCGACCGTCACCCCGGGCGACCGCCTGAAGGGTGCCTCCTCCGGCCTCTGCTACGCGGCGGTGGTGATCAACGACGTGTTCGTGTATCGAGGCACCGACGGCGAGGAGCTGTTCGACCTCAATACGTTGCAGCCGTCGCGGATCCTGGCGCTCGAGATCTACCGCGGCGGGTCGACCATGCCGTTGGAGTACAACGCGACACGCTCCACGTGCGGACTGCTGGTGATCTACACGAAGTAGTACGCGTCGCCGCGAGCGCGTCCCTCACGAGCACAGCCTTCCGCTCTGCCCTCATCGACCACACCATATACCTCGCCCAATCCGATGGACTGTCCCTCGGATCGGCCGCCGCAGAGGCTCGACGCACGCGCCACTCACACTCGAAGTGCAGGAGACACGATGTCCAGCTACGCTGCCCGCTCCGTCATCGGCGGACTGATGCTCGCCGTCACCTCGCTGACCATCGCTCCCCCCAGCGCGGCCCAAGCACCGACGCGCACGCTCGGCCTCGCGCAATACCTCGACATGGAGTCGGTTTCGGATCCGCAGATCTCGCCGGACGGGACGCAGATCGTGTACACCCGTGGCTGGATCGACAAGGTGAACGACCGGCGCGAATCGTCGCTCTGGATCATGAACAGCGACGGGACGAGGAACCGCCAACTCGTGGATGGCAGCGGGGCACGCTGGTCGCCGGATGGCTCGCGCATCCTCTATGTCGCGTTGGGCGAGCCTAGCGGCGCGCAGGTCTTCGTGCGCTGGATGGACGCCGAGGGGGCGACGACGCAGGTCACGCGCCTCGGAAATGGTCCATCGAACGTGAGCTGGTCGCCCGACGGCAAGTGGATCGCCTTCGCCAGCCGAGTGGACGACGACGCCGAGTTTGCGGGGGTCGCATTGCCGGCCAAGCCGCCAGGCGCAAAGTGGACGGGCGACCCGAAGGTGGTAGAGCGTGCCTCCTGGCATCGCGATCGAGTGGGCTACACCGACACGGGGTGGACGCACCTGTTCACGGTTCCCGCGGATGGCGGCACGGCGCGGCAACTCACCGATGGCAACTGGAACCACAACGGCGTGGCGTGGAGCCCGGATAGCCGCGAGCTCTACTTCACCTCGTACCGGGCAAACGATTGGGATCGTCCGGCCAACTGGAAGGAGTCGGAGGTCTACGCCGTATCGGTGGGGGATCGTGCAATCCGGCGGCTCACCAACCGTCGCGGCCCGGACGGGAGCCCGGTCCCCTCGCCGGACGGACGGCTCATTGCCTACATCGCCGGAGACGAGCATCGCGACACCTACCGCAACTCGAAGATCTGGGTGATGAACCGCGACGGCTCGAGCCCGCGCCTGATCTCGGGCGACTACGATCGCCAGTCGGGCGACCTGCAGTGGGCCCCGGACGGCAGCGGGCTGTACTTCAGCGTCTCGCGCGAGGGCTACGAGAGCCTGCACTTCGCGTCGCTCAAGGGAGGGGTCACGCAGCTGACCGACGGGAAGCAGATGCTCGGTCTCTCGTCGTTCGCCACGAACGGCGTCGCGGTCGGGACGATCGCCAGCGCTTATGAGCCGGGCGACATCTATCGCTTCACCCTCGCCAATCCGAAGGCGGTCACCCGCCTGACGAGTGTCAACGACGACGTGCTGGCGGGCGTCAAGCTGGGCGACGTGGAGGAGATCTGGTACCCCTCGACGGACGGCTTCCGCATCCAGGGGTGGATTGTGAAGCCGCCCGACTTCGACCCGTCGAAGAAGTACCCGCTCATGCTGTCGATCCACGGCGGACCGCACGGGATGTACAACGGGACCTTCAACTACGCCTTCCAGGAGCACGCGACCAACGGCTACGTCACGCTGTACACCAACCCGCGCGGCAGCACCGGCTACGGGACGAAGTTCGCCAACGCGATCAACCACGACTATCCGGGCGCCGACTTCCCCGACCTGATGACCGGCGTCGACTCGATGATCGCTCGCGGCTACATCGACGCCGACAACCTCTTCGTCTACGGCTGCTCCGGCGGCGGGATCCTCACGACCTACATCGTCGGCAACACGACGCGCTTCCGCGCTGCCTCGGCCAACTGCGCGATCGTCAACTGGATGTCGGCGATGGGCACGTCGGACGCGATCAGCTACACCGACACCTTCGACAAGCCGTTCTGGGAGGACCCGAAGGAGTGGATGGACCGCTCGTCGATCTTCTACGTGGGCAACGTGAAGACGCCGACGATGCTCATGACCGGCGAGAAGGACATTCGCACGCCGATGGGGCAGGCCGAGGAGTACTACCAGGCACTCCAGTACGTGGGCGTGCCGACGGTGCTGATCCGCTACCAGAACGAGTGGCACGGGACGACGTCGCAGCCATCGAACTTCCTGCGCACACAGCTCTACCTGCGGAAGTGGTTCGAGAAGTTCGGCACGCAGCAGCGGAAGCCGGTCAGTTGATGATGGACGTCCCTCGCCGCTGTGCGAGCTGTACTTGTCCGACAACAGCCCGGAACGAAAAACTGACCATCGCTTCGCCCGCCTACTTCACGCGATCGAATCGCACGCCGCGTACCCGTCCGTCGTTGATCGTGAAGCCCGTCACCTTGCCGGATCGGTCACGCGTGAACTGGCTGAAGAAATTGTAGTTGACCGTGAAGGCATCCCTCCACGTCGGCACCATCACCAGCTCGCCGAGCTTGCGATGGCGTAGGACCAGCCCTGAATCAGTCACGGCCAACGTGTAGCGCACGTCCAGTTCGTCGCTCTCGTACGTGCCGGCGAAGGCGGCCAGCGCCGCTCGGTCCGGAGTGAACTCGGCCTCGCGCCGAAAGACCAGGTCGCGCGTGCTGCGCGGGATCTGCTGCACCGCCGTGACCACTCCCCCGGCGGAGCGCAGCACCAGCGCACTGGCGCCAGTGCCGATGCGCGCCGAGGTGTCACTGGTCGTGGCAAGCATCCGACCGTCCGATAAACGCAGCGTGTCGTTGGTCAATCGGATGCGCATCACCTGCTGGCTGAGGGTGTCCCGGTAGATCCCGACCCACCGCTGCCTGGCCGCGACGGCGACGGGGCGCATGACGGTGTCGATCGACGCCTCCTGTCGCGGCGCCGCTGCGCCGAGCAGGACGTCGGTGACTCGACGCAGGAGGACGCTCGGGACAGCGATGCTCGCGTTGCAGAGCACGGCGACGGCGATCCCGCGCTCGGGATAGCGTTCGACGTGGGCTCGGTAGCCCGCATCGGCACCGCCATGGCCAACGGCCTGAAGGCCGCGGTAGCGGTTGACGGTCAGGCCGTATCCATAGCCGGTCGACGTTCCATCGTTGAGCACTGCGCTCGTCTGCGCTGCGGCGACGAGCGCCGATGTGCCGACGATCGGGTGGTCGAGGTTGGCCATCCACTTCAGCAGGTCGCCCGACGTCGTGAAGAGCGAGGTGGCGCCGTAAGTGTCGAAGACCGGGATCGAGATGCTCCACCCTCCGCCGTCCCGCGGCTGGTAGGCAGACGTGCGGCCCGCCACGATCATCGTGTGGTCGTCGTGAAAGTGCGTGTCCCGCATCCCGAGCGGAGCGAAGATTCGCGCCTGGGCGAAGTCGCGTAGCGATTGTCCGCTCACGCGCTTCACGATCACGGCCAGCAGCGTGTAGCCGGTGTTGGAGTAGATCCACTCGTCGCCGGGCTTGAAGTTGACCCCGCGCTGTCGTGCCACGATGCCGAGCACATCGTCCTCGGTGATGACGTCGTCTTCGCGCCAGCCGGCGTAGGCCAGCAGCTGCCACTGATCACGCAGGCCCGACGTGTGGTGGATCAGGTTGCGAATGGTGATGCGCGGTCCGTAGTCCGGCACCTCGGGCACGTAGCGCCGAACGTCGTCATCCAGCGTTAGGCGACCGTCTGCGGCGAGCAGCGCGACCGCGTACGCCGCGAACTCCTTGGAGATCGACGCGACGTGAAAGATCGAGCTCGGCGTGATGGCGAGGGCATGCTGCAGGTCCGACATGCCGTAGCCGCGCGAGTACACCGGGCGCCCGTCCTGAGAAATGCCCAGCGAGCAGCCGGGGGAATCCGTCCGGTCCCATTGTGAGAAGACGGCATCGACGCGCGTGCGCGTCGAATCGGGGAGCTGCGCCCGCCCAGGCACAGGGATCAACAGGAGGGTCACTGCCAGCGAGCAGGGGACAGCACTGCGAGCAATTAGCATGCGGGAATCTGTTGAAGGAGAACGCCGAAGCTCACGCCCGGTGTGCTCCGCGTCAATCGTTCCTTCGCTCGTCCGCTCCTCCGCTCCTCCGCTCCTCCGCTCGGCTGTGTGCCCGTCATGATGCCCAGCTGCACCCCCCTCTGTCGCAATCGAGTCGTGGATGCGGCAAGGTCCCTCGCCTACTCGGCGCGAATGGCGAGCATCGGATCCACGCGCGTGGCGCGCATCGCCGGAATGAGGACCGAGACGAGCGCCGCCCCCCCCAGCAGCGCGACGGCGGTACCGAGCGACAGGGGATCGAAGCGGGTGACGCCATACAGCAGCGACCGCAGCGCGCCCGACAGCCCGATGCTCAGGACCAGTCCTGCCAGCAGCCCCGGGATCACGGCCGCCATGGATCCGCGAACAACCAGCCCGCGCAATCCGCTCGGCGTCGCGCCCAGGGCGAGTCGCACTCCCATTTCGCGCGTGCGCTGGGCCACCGAGTACGACACCACCGCGTAGATCCCTACCACGGCGAGGACGAGCGCGACCAGCGCGAAGGTACCCAGCACCAGCATGGTGAATCGGCGGTCGGCGACCGACTCCGCGACGAAGGCGCGAAACGGTGTGCTCTCAACGACCACCAGTGGATCGATGGATGCCACACCTTGCCGCAGCAGCGCCGACACGCTTCCAATCGCCAGTGAGGAGCGCACCACGTACGTCGAATAGCCTGTCCGAGCCGCCGGACGTTGGCGGTGGTCGAAGTAGTACGTCTCGCGGAATTCATCGGTCACCGAGGCCCCGCGTACGTCGCCTACCACGCCGATGACGACGTGCCATGGTTCGTCCGACACATCCATCCCGTTCGGGCGCACCCGCTTCCCAATGGGATCTTCGCCCGGCCACTCCTCCTTCACGAACGCTTCGCTTACCACCACGACCGGCGCGGCCGCAGCGTCGTCGGCCGGGCCGAACACGCGGCCGCGTCGCAGCGGTATGCCCATGACGCTGAAGTAGTCCCCGCCGATGACGCGGTATACGCTGCTTCCGGTGAACGGGCCGCGTGGATCGTGCGGCTTGCCTTCCACCTCCATTCGACCGTTGGGATTGTTCCCACCAAGTGGTGCGACGTTGATGAAGCCGGCCGCGCCCACTCCCGGCTGCATTCGCAGTTGCTCGAGCACACGCGCATGAAACGTCGGGATCGCCGTCGAGTTCCGGTCATAGGTGGACGAGGGGAGATCCACCGTAGCGGCCGTCACCTGGTCCGGATCGAAGCCGAGGTCTGTCTCGAGCACGAGTGAGAACGAGCGAATGAGGAGCGCCGATCCGGAGAGCAGGACGACGGCCAGCGCGACCTCGGCGGCGACGAGCATGTTCCAGATGCGAAGCCGCCCCCCTTCCCCGGTCCCTCGCGTCCCTCCGCGCAACACCGCGCGCGTCCCCGATTCCGAGAGACGCAACGCAGGGAGCAACCCGAAGAGGAGGGCGGTGACGACGGACACGATCGCGGCAAAGGCCAGGACCCATCCGTCGATCGGCACATCGGTCACCTGCAGCGTCGGCGGTGCCTGTGTCGCCAGCAGACGCAGCATCACTGCCGCCATTCCGAGACCCGCGAGGCACCCGAGCACGGACACGAGAACCGCCTCGGTGACCAGCTGCCGAACCAGCCGGCCACGCGTCGCGCCTAACGCCGAGCGTACCGAGAGCTCCGTCTGGCGCGCCGTACCGCGGGCGAGGCTGGCGCTTGCGAGGTTCGTGCAGGCCGTCAGCAGGAGGATCGCTGACGCCGCAAGCAGGAGGTAGAGCGGCGTGCGCGACGTCGCAGTCATCGCATCCTGCAACGGCGTGATCGTCGACCCGACGGCGTCGAAGTCGGGATAGTACTGTTCGTTCAATCGCGCGAGCACCTGGTCGACATCTCGCTGCGCTGCAGCCGGCGACACGCCGAGCGCGAGTCGACCGATGGTGTCCCAGCGGTGTGACGTGTGACTCTCCGACTGCTCGATCAACTCCATCGGTTGCCAGACCTGCGTCCCGCCGGGGAAGTCGAACTCGGCGGGCAGGACGCCGACGACCGCGAAGTCCTGGCTTCCCCGCAGGCGCACGGTGTCCAGCGACGACGGCGCCCCGAGGACGTCGCGCCAGAATGCAAAGCTCACCACCACCACCGGCACGGCGCCCTCGACATGCTCGTCGGGGAGCGGAAGTCGCCCCATCACCGGGCGGAGCGGGAACGCCTTGAAGAAGTCGCGCGAGATCCACGCCGTGTTGACGGTGAAGCCGCGATCCGTCCCGATCACCGTCGACGTGCCCGCGCCGTACTCCGCCAGCGCGTCGAACGATCGCGATTGCTCGCGCAGATCGAGGTACGTCGCGTACGCAAGATTGGCCCACCCGCTCTCGTGCCGCTCGGTCATGGTGACGAGTCGATCGGCGTTTTCGAAGGCCAACGGTTGCAACAGCACACGATTCACGATCGAGAAGACCGCGGTGTTCGCACCGATGCCCAGCGCGAGGGTGAGCACCGCTGCGGCCGTGTAGCCCGGGCTCCGACGCAGCAGCCTGGCGCCGAGGCGAACATCCTGGCGAAGGGCGTCCCAACGCCGGGCCCGGCGATTGGTCGCGCGCCGACGCGACTCGATCTCGCGACACTCAGCCTCTACCGCCGCCTTGTCCCCGAAGAATTCGCGGGCCGTCGCGCGCGCGTCGTCGGGCGTCATCCCGCGCGCTTCAAGCTCGGCCGCCCTCGCCTCGATGTGGAACGCCACCTCCCGCCGCACGTCCTCGTCCACGGGGGGGATGCGCGACATCGGAAGATCGTCGTCGTCGCGGCTCATGCGATGGACCCTCGGGGCCGGGCATCCAGCACGCGCGCAAAGACCGCGACATACCGCTGCCACGCGGCGACCTCCGAGCGCATCGCACGCCGGCCAACCTCGGTCAGGACGTACACCCGCGCATCACGCCCCGACTCACTCGTCTCCCACCGCGACGCGACCCAGCCCTTCTCCTCCAGTCGCCGGAGCGCGGGATAGAGCGCCCCCTCCTCGATCTGCAGGTCGTCGCCCGACGACTGTCGAATCCAGCGCGAGATGGCGTAGCCATGCGCTGGACCCCAGCCGAGGGTGCGGAGGATGAGGACGTCCAGCGTCCCCTTGAGGAGGCGAATCGGGGTGTCGCTCACGAGACGGAGGGCTGGAGGGACTCGGTGCCGGCCACCCAAGGCCGCGCATACATAAGACAGTTATGTATGACGCAGAGGTTTGAATGCCGCCCGAACCTTTCGCGACCTCTCCTTCGCCAACTCGTTCCAGACCAAGGGCAAGCGCAAGCGCCTGGAGCGCCCGCTTTGGAACCGAGTCCAGGTGCAGAATCTGCTCTTGTGAGGCGGCGCGTGTCATGGTATTCCCGGGCGAGGCGGGTCTCTCACCAGATGTCGCGGTTCCCGCCGCGTTCGCGACCGTCGTCCCAACTCCTCGCCTTCGGAGGCACTGATGGGCCGGCTGGCATACGAGCTCCGTCTGGCACTCCGCACCTACCGCCGAGCGCCGGCGTTCACCGTCACCGCGGTCGGAATCCTTGCCATCGGGATCGGCATGGCGGTCGCGATGTACACCGTCTACGACCGCGTCCTGCTACAGCGCCTGCCCGTCATGGACCAGGCCCGGCTGGTCGTCCTGTGGACGCACCGCGGCGATCCCGCAATCGAGGTGTCCGCCAGCTTTCAGGAGTTGGAGGAGCAGTTCCGCCCCGAGGCTCGCGCACTTGGCGTCCTCGCGGGCGTCTCGCACTGGGGGGCGACGCCGACGCCGTTTCGTGATGGAGACGCGTCGGTCACGCTCAATCGCGCGCTCGTCTCGGGTAATTTTTTCGACGTCCTCGGCGCGCGGCCGGCGACCGGGCGCCTGCTCCGCAAGGACGATCAGGTGGCGGGGAGTGCGCTGTCGATGGTGATCAGCTATCGCGCCTGGCAGCGGCAGTTTGGCGGCGACTCTGCAATCGTCGGTCGGACGCTGCACGACGCCTGGAGCGAGACCGTCTTCACCATCATCGGCGTTGCGCCAGCGGGACTCGACTATCCGTCGGGAGTCGAGGCGTGGACGCCGCCATGGAGCCCGCAACTCTCCGCGACCGTTGTCGCTCGGCTCGCACCGGGCGCGACCGCCGGTGCGGCGCGCGATGAGTTCTTCCGGATCCAGCACAAGCTCCTCCCCGACTGGCGCTTGGTCGGCGCGACCGTCACGCCCTTCGAGCGCGCAGTGTTGGGCGATGTTCGACCGATCCTCGGGGTCCTCTCGGCGGCCGTCGTTCTCCTGCTGCTCCTCACGTGCTTCAACGTGGGCAACCTCCTGCTGGTGCGTGCGGCGGCGAGGGAGCGGGAGTTGCTCATCCGGCGCTCGCTCGGCGCCTCTCGTGGCGTGATCGTCCGGCAGCTGGTAGTGGAGAGCGTCGCGCTCGGCCTGGCGGGCGGGATGCTGGGTCTGGCCTTCGCGCAGTTCCTGCTGCGCCTTCTTGTCCTCTTCGCGCCCTTCCGATTCCCGCGACTCGACGCCGTGCAGCTCGCCGGACTACCCGTGGGAACGGCGCTGGCGATGACGACTGCGGCGACCGCGCTGTTCGCCATCCTTCCGGCCCTGAGCGCCGCACGCTCGTCGATGGCAGCATTACGTGTGGACGCGCGCGCTGGAAGAGAGAACCGGATGCGCCGACACATGCGGCAATTGCTGGTGGGGTCGCAAGTGGCGCTCGCCCTCGTTCTCCTGACAGGTGCCGGGCTCCTCGCGCGAAGCCTGGAGCGGCTGACGCACGTGGACCTCGGCTATCGGCCGGAGCATCTCGCGATCTTGCAGCTGGCGTGGCCGTCGGCCGCCACTGCCCCGCAGGAGAGGATTCCCGCGCTTGGCGAGGCGATCCTTCGGGAACTCGCCGCGATCCCGGGCGTCACCGCCGTCTCGCCGATCCTGATCCCGCCCTTTCTCGGGGCGAACGTCTTCCACGGACAGGTGGAGGCCGAAGGGCTGCCTGCCGCCCGGGGCGACGAGACGGTGTCGGTCCCGCTGGAGATCGGCGACGCCGACTACTTCCGCGCGCTCGGCATCCCCATCGTGCGCGGACGCGGGTTCGCCCCCACCGATCGTGAGGATGCACCGCAGGTGGCGGTGGTGAGCGCGGCCGTCGCCCAACGGCTGTGGCCTAACGAGGCTCCGATCGGAAGGCGAATTCGTTACTGGGGCCCCGACACGCTCTCCTGGCGCACGGTGGTCGGGGTCGCGGGCGATATTCGCTATCGAGCCTTGCGCGAGGCGACCGCCACCATCTACCTGCCGTGGCGTCAGACGACGACCTGGCAGATGGCGCTCGCCCTTCGGACGTCGGGCGAGTCGTCGTCGGTGCTGGCGCTGGTGCGACAAGGGGCGCGCACCGTCGACCCGTCGCTCCAGGTATGGAGCGCACAGTCGATGGACGCATTCCTCGATGGCCCATTGGCGCAGCCACGGCTGAGCGCCTTTCTGCTTTCCGGATTTGGCTCGGTCGCGCTCCTGCTCGCGGCGATCGGGCTCTACGCCGTCATGGCGGCCGCCGTCCGCGACCAGACGCGCGAGATCGGCGTCCGCATGGCGCTTGGCGCGACACCGGCACGCGTCCGCGGCGAGGTGCTCAAGCGTGCGGTCGTCGTAATCTCCGCCGGAGCGATCGTCGGACTGGCGAGCGCGGTGGTTGGCACGCGATACCTGAGGTCGCTCCTGTACGAGATCTCACCGGGCGATCCGTACGCACTGCTCGGCGCGTGCCTCGTCCTGATCGTCGTCGGAATGGGCGCGGCGTACATCCCGGCCCGGCGCGCGACCCGGATCGATCCGGTCGCGGCACTTCGCGCGGAGTGAGCGTTCGCATTGTCGCTGTGCGCGACGCAACCGCCCGGGCTTGCGCTCAGCAAGGGCACGCGTTGGGCGCGAGTCGAGGCGCGACGATGGTCTGGGAGGCGGGCGCGGCGGCCAACGACAGCGGCAGGTGATCCCTCGCGGCGCGGAACGAGCGCCCCCTCCCCGCCCGTGCTGCGCACTCCAGCCTTGCGCGGTTCTTATTTGTTCTACAGAATAGTACTTATGCCAGCCGCCACTCTCGGAAAGCTCGAACTCGCCGCCCTGCTCGCCGTCGCACGCCTCGACGATGAAGCATACGGACTCGCCGTGCGCGCCCACCTCGCCGGCGTCACGGGACGCGACTATTCGGTCGGCGCGGTCTACACCACGCTGCAGCGGCTCGAAGACAAGGGGCTGCTGCGCTCACACGCCAGCGAGCCGCTCCCCGTGCGCGGTGGACGCTCGCGTCGGCACTTCTCGGTCACCGCCGCCGGCGCACGCGCGTTTCGGGAGGCCGAGCGCACCGCGGCGGCCCTGTGGGCCGGTGTCGGATCCTTCACCAAACCGAGGCTCGCATGAACGAGACCCCGCAGGCGCGAGCGAGCCGTGTCGCGCCCCGGCGCGCCCGCGGCCCCGCTCCTACCGCTCCCGAACGTCTCCTGGTCGCGCTTGGGGCAGATCCCGACTTCATCGATGGCGTCTTCGGCGACTTCGCCGAGGAGTACGCCGAGCGCCTGACGAAGCACGGCCCGCGCTCCGCCGCCGCGTGGCGCACGTGGGAGCTGGCGCGCTCGATGCCGCACCTGCTGCTCTGCGCTCTGCGGCATGGCGGACCGCGCGCATACCTGAGGATCGGTGGGCTGCTCACCACCATCATGCTTCCGGTAGCCGTCGTCGTGGTGGCCATTCTCGCGCGCGATGGTGCACCTGCCACGATCGATGCCGGACTTCACGAGGCAGGCAACGGCTTCGTGGTCAACAACCTGGGCCCGGTGCAGCTGGAAATGCGCGTGCGCGACAAGGCCGGGCACGCGCTCCAGTCCGACAGTGTGCGCTTCGCGTGGGCGGCCGGCTCCCCGCTCACGATGTCGCCGTCGGGCGTCGTCACCTGTACCGAGCGCGCCGACGCCACCGTGCGTGCTTCGCTCGGGACTATCTCAACCAACGTCGACGTGCGCTGCCGTCCGGTGCACGAGATTCGCGCCACCACCTGGATCGACTTCATCGAGGGCGACACCACCGCGCGTCACCTCCCCTTCGAGGCCCTCGGGATCGACGGGCGTCCGGTGATGGAGCTCCGGGGCGCCGTTCGCATCTTCAACTCGGACATCGCCGCACTCGAGGGCACGAGCATTCGCGCCAAGGCGGTCGGTCGGACCGTCGTGGTCGTGGAAATCGGCGAGAAGGAGGCGAACATGATGGTCGTGGTGCACCAACGGGTGCAGACCTTCGACCCGCTGCGCGATGACCAGCGATACGTCGCGCGCGATGTGCGCCTGGCCCGTGGCGACACAGTCCACTGGGCCGTGCCGAACGGGACGTTCTGGCTCAAGTACATGCCACGCCGCGCCGGCGAGGCGCCCCCAACCATCACGGTCGTCGGCCCGATCGGGTGCACGCCGGGCGATGGTATTCGCGTGCGCCGCATGCCGCTCGGCGAGTTCGGCACGTACTGTCTGGTCCACGGAACAGGCGGCGCCAGCGTCATGCTGGCCCACGGGTTGGGAGGGGCCGCATGGGTGGAAGGAACGCTGGCTATCGAGCGCGTGGAGTTGCGCTGAGCCGGAAGAGTTGGAGGCGCCGGCGCCGCGATGACCAACTACAGGTCGCGCTCGAAACCGCGCACACCAAGCCTACCGGGCCACGCAGCTCACGCCAGCCCACATGTCCGTGATGCGCGCCGACGAAGACTCCCCGTCCAGCACTCCGGCGATTCCGCCCGCCTCGAACTCCTCACCGAGCGTCGACCTCGCCACCGTGGCCACGTAGTGCGAATCGAGCGCCGCGCGCGTGGAGCCGACTCCGAGGCCGCTCATGGTCGTGTGCGTGCCGCCGGTATTGCTCGCGCGAGTCGACCAGCCGACGAAGCGGTCGTGCTGCATGACGATCGACAGCCCATCGGCGAACACGGCGAAGGCCATTGGCCCAGCGCCGCACTCGGCGTTTGTACCGCGGGACAACTGCGGGCCGAGTGCTCTTGTCATGGCGGTAATCACATCACTTGACTCCATCCCAAAGGCGAGCAGCCGGGTCGAGCCGGTTGACTCGACCACGAGTCGAAGGCCTTCGCCATCAAGCGCGAGCAGGACGCTGTTGGTGGGAATTGCAGCGCTGTCGCGCGATGCCGATTGAGCGGTGCCGGTGGAGTCACGGCCTCGCGCGTGGGACGGTGAAGAGGCCGCGGGAACGGACTCGCTGCGCTGACAGGCTGCGATAGTGCAAGAGAGCATCACGACTGCAATTTGCTTCATCTGTGTGCGTCGATGGTGGTGAAGGCGTTTCTCCGAGCAGATCGCGATGATCGCCTGCGTTTGCTGGAGCTGCGCCTCGAGCGTCGCAATCGTCCGGTGCAGGGCGGCGGCGTGCTCATCAAGCCAGTGGCTAGCGCTGCGGCTGTTCTTCTCGCAGCACAAGAATGCCATCCAGCAGCGTCGCCCACGCGGCAGGCTCGGGTTTGCGGTAGTTCAGCGCTCGCGCGACTATCGTGCCGAAGCTCTCCAGCTGCTGCCGATCGAGATAGTGAATGTCGCTGTCGTATCCAGCCAACGCGCGGCCCTCCAGTGATTCCGGCGAAGCCAGGTCCAGCGTCGTCGCCGGCTTGCCAGGCCGTCCGAAACGACCGGAAAGCGCTGAGAATCCGACTGCCGCCGCACGATCCTTTAATGCCGCGTGGATCAAGGCACCCATCGGCACGTCTGTGCTGTTCGACCTCGGCGCTTTGACCGCGTGAACGGTCGCGCACCACACGATGACCTTCGCATCTTTCGGCAAGCGCGACAGATGCCAGCCGAGATTCTCGAACATCGCGCGGTCGCGCACGTTGAAGGCGTCGCCGTCCGACATCGCGAGATAGCTGAGCAAGTTGGTCGCCATGACGGCTGCTTCGCGCGTTGTGGCGCTGGTCGGGCGCCGCAGGATGCCGACCTGAATGTCGGTGACGCAGCTGCGCAGTCGTGCGCGCGTGGTTTCGTCGTACGAGATGCTGTCGTTGTACTGCCAGGTGGTCAGCCGCGCGAGTTCGGTTTCGCACGCACGTGCGCGTGCGCCCTGCAGGTAGGCCGCGAGCACGGCCGGCAGCCGTTGCTGGGTGTAGCGCTGGGTGGCACCGCCGACCTGCGGATCCAGTCCGCCCAGCGTGATGCGCCCGGCCATCGCTTGTTGGTGCAGGAATGCCACCAGTGGTGCGGTCTCGCGCGCAGTCGACCACAGCCCACCGATCGCAGCATTCACCTGCTCGGGCGATGCCGTCCTGGCGTCAATGGCGTGCTGTACGTCGATGAAGTCGTAGACCTGGCTCTCGAACAGGACCGCCGAGTAATCGCACTCCTCAACCAGGCGCTTGACCAGCTCCACCTTGAGCGCCAGCGTGGCGCCGCTGCCGTGGTTGGCATCTTCGCCCAACAGCAGGACCTGCTTCTGACACACGTCCTTCACCAGTGCGTCCAGTGCGGGTTGCTGCGCAATCGTCGTCGGCACCTCGGTTGCCGCCGTCAGGCACACACATAGTGCCAAGCCGAGTCCCAGCTGGGACCTTGCTACCGTCACGCGCATGGTCATCCGGTGATTCTCATGATGGTCAAGCCAAATATCAACTGCCCGTGGGCGAGACGAGGATCAGGGCGCTCGCGGCAGAGGCCAATACGGGATCGGGACGAAGGTCGGCCTCCACCGGCCCCGCAATTCCGCGCAATTCCGCGAAAGTCCGCGCCGCAGCGCTCGGCGCGAAGCCCTTGACCTTCACGCCGAATCGGGTCAACTAGTGAACTTCTCTTCCCCCTTCCACGAATGCCGACTCGCGTCACGCGCGTCCTGCCCAAGACTCGAGCTACCCGGGGCGCAACTGTTGCCCCGGGCAGTCGCGTGACGAGCACCCGCGCGACGACCACCCAATCGACGATCCCGTCGGCGCCGACGGCCTACAGCTCCGAGACCGGGCGTACCTATCGACTCGACCGGATGATCGGCAAGGGCGGGTTCGGCGAGGTGTACCTGGCGACACCCTCGCCGGCCGCCGGCCTGCCGGCGCAGGTGTGCGTGAAGATCAGCGACCGCATTTCGGGCTGGGTGCGCGAAGTGTACTTCGCCCAGCTCCTCGCGCGACAGCCGCGAGCGCTCAACGTGTTCGACCGGTTCGCCGAGCTCGAGGGGCCGCGCATGCGCTACTGCCTGGCGATGGAATACGCCGAGCACGGGGATCTCGGGGCATGGTTGGCCAAGCGCGGCCCGCAGGCAGAACGTTTCGTCCGGCGTGAGATCGCGGCGATTCTCGGCGCGCTCGATGCACTGCATCGCGGACAGGCCATGCATCGCGACCTGACGCCCTTCAACGTGTTCGTGTGCGAGGATGAACAACTCAAGGTGGGCGACTTCGGGATCGCCACGCACCAGATGAGCCGACGCGGTGTCACGGCCGACGCCTTCAACCTCATGAATGCCCCGACCGAGATCGCGTGGGGAAAGGTCCGCAAGTGGCAGCAACGCGACGACATTTACCAGGTCGGGCAGCTGGCGGCGATGCTCCTGCGAGGTGACATCACCAGCCCGATGCGTAGTCGCGATGTGCGCGAGCTCCCGTGCAGCGATCATCTCAAGGAAGTGATTCACCGATGCCTCGGCGCGCGCGACAAGCGCTACGAGGCCGCGGGGGAGCTCATCAAGGCGTTGCGCCACGCGCCGAAGGAGCAGGCGAAGGGGACGGTCAAGACACTCAAGGGCGTGCGACTCTCGTTCACCGGCTTCCTGAGCCGACCGCGAAGCGAGGCGATTGCGGCCGCGAAGCGCGCCGGGGCGATCGTGCAATCGGCGCCGGGAGCGTCGACCGACGTGCTGGTGCAGGGCGCGCCGAACAAGCAGCAGATTGCTGGAGCTGGAGGGGGCGTCAAGCTCATGTCGGTGCGTCGACTGGCGGCCAAGGGACACCGCGTCACGATCATCGGCGAGCAGCAGTTCTGGCGGCTCGCGGAACGCACGCGTCCGGGCAGTGCTGCGGGGAAGGCGCGAGGTACGGTGGCTAAGCGGGCGACGAAGCGGGCAGTGAAGCGGGCGCGCTAGCTGCGGGTTTCTCGTCGCCGACCGATGACTTCCGGGGCGCCTTGCCGTCAAACCTGCTACACACTCTCAATGGAGCTCGTCCCATGGCCGCGATCAACCTGACATCCGAGGGCACGGCGCCCGCTGCCGCCTCGCGCGCCGCGCGCAGCATCTGGATCGGACGCATCGTGTCCGGGCTGGGCGTGCTCTTCCTCTCGTTCGACCTCTCCGTCAAGCTGCTGCAAGGCAAGGAGGCGATCGAGGGCACGGTGCAGCTGGGCTACGCCGCAAGCGGCATCCGTCCGCTCGGGATCCTGCAGCTGGTGCTGCTCGCTCTGTATCTCGTGCCGCGCACGGCGCTCCTTGGTGCCGTTCTGTGGACCGGCTACCTTGGCGGCGCGGTCGCCACGCACGTGCGGGTCGGCAACCCGCTTGTGTCGCACGTCCTCTTTCCGGTCTACGTCGCCGCGCTGCTGTGGGGCGGACTCTGGCTCCGCGATCGTCGGACGCGTGCGCTGCTCGCGCCCTAACGAGTAGGTTGCTCGCACTCCAACACGCACTCCTCCGAGGGCGAACGGTGGGAGATCATCGGGCGCAACGAAGGCCTGAACGCGCGTCAGAACGGCCAGAAGACCGGAATGAGCAGCGTGGCAAGAATCCAGAAGATCAGGTTCAGTGGCGCGCCCACACGCATGAAATCGGCGAACTTGTAGTTGCCCGGGCCGAAGATCAACGTGTTGGTCTGATAGCCGACTGGCGTCATGAAGCTGGATGACGCCGCGAACGCGACCGCCATGAGCAGCGGCCGCGGACTGATCGCCATCGCCTCCGCGGTGGCTATCGCCACCGGTGCCAGCAGTACCGCAGTCGCGTTGTTCGACATCGCCTCGGTGAGCAACGACGTGAGGAGATAGAACGCCGCCAACACCGCGAACGGGCCGAACACGCCGATCCAGTTGACCAGAAATCCCGACAGCAGGGCGGCCGCGCCCGTCTTTTCGAGCGCGACACCGAGCGTGAGCAGCCCCGCCAGCAGGAAGATCACCTTCCATTCAACGGCGTTGTATGCCTCCTCCAGCCTGATGCACCCAGTCAGGATCATCAACACGCTCCCGGCCAACGCACTGACCAGGATCGACACCACGCCGAATGTCGCCGCGGCCACGACGCCGACCATGATGAGAAGCGCGGGGATGATCTTCTGCTTGCGGTAACGCGGCAGCGCCGGTTCGCTCACCAGCACGAAGTTCGAATCGCGCTGCAGCAACTCGATGCGGTCGTGGGGCATCTCCAGCAGCAACGCGTCGCCCGCGCCCAGGTGCATGTCGTGCAGCTTGTCATGCAGGAGCCGCCCGTGGTGGCGGATCGCCAGCACGATCGCCCCGAAACGCTCGGCAAACTGCACATCGCGCATGGACCTGCCCTCGAGCGTGGAGAACGGGGCGATGGCGACCTCCACCAGGCTGAGCGACGCGCGATCGGTCCCCGCGTCGGCCCACTTCGCCTTCGGAACGAGCGTGATCCCCTTGCGCTCCTGCATGGCAGCGATGCTCTCCACGCTCGTCAGGCTCCGCAGCTGATCGCCGGCCTGGAGCACGGTATCCGGCGACGGCCGCGTCGTGCGCACGCCGTTCCGGATGAGATCGAGCACCTCGATGTCCAGCTCCTTCACGATCGGCGATTCAGCGAGCCGCGTGCCGACTGATGCGGCCGTCTCGCCGAGGATGATGTCCACCAGATACTCGCCCATCCGGTACTGCTCCGTGAGATCCGTCTCCAGGCGCCGCTCGGGAATGAGCCGCACGCCCACCGCCAGCATATAGACGACCCCCGCGGCGAAGAAGATCAGGCCGAGGGACGACATCTCGAACATCCCGATGGGGGGCTGACCGTGCTGCTCCGCGATGGAGCTCACCAGCAGGTTCGTGGATGTGCCGATGACCGTGCATACCCCGCCGAACATGGAGGCGAAGGAGAGCGGCATCAGCAGCTTCGAGGGGCTGACCTTCACCATCCGTGCAAACCCGATGACCACGGGCAGGAAGATGGCCACCGCGGCCGTGTTATTGACGAACGCCGAGATCGTGCCGATTCCCATCATGACGACCAGGAGCGCCACCCACTCGCTGCGACGCCCGACCGACAGCAGGAGCCGACCGACGAAGTTCAGTGCCCCGCTCCTGAAGAGCGCGGCGCTCAGCATGAACATCGCTCCGACGGTCACGGTCGCCGGATTGCTGAACCCCGCCAGTGCCTCCTGCGGGGTCACCACGCCCGCAATCAGAAGCGACACCATGACAAGCATCGCGACCAGATCGGCGGGAAACCGATCGAGGGCGAACAGAACGATCGCGCCAACCAGCACCATCAGGACGAGGACCATGTCGAGGGTCATCTCGTTCTCCGGGGACGCAGCTGGCGGATCAGTCTATCAAGCGCCGGGCTGGCCCAAGCCACGCGCCAGCCGGCTGAGTCGGCGGGCGCCTGCCGCCGGAGCCGCGCTTCAGAGTTGGTTCGTGGGCACGAAGTTGCAGGCGCGGCGCCAGCGCTCGATGTGGAAGCGCGCATCGTTGAGGAACAAGCAGTCCTGCTGATGCAGGCATTTATCACGTCGGTGTCCGTTGAACGATTCGATGTGCGCGTTCTGAGATCATGAGATTCTCGCGCGTGCTTGCGTGCTCCAGATCTTCACTGCTCGTGATCAATAACCAACTAGCACGCATCGCCGCGAGTGAGGAGCCGGCGGCTCCAAGCGGTTAACTTTGGAAAGACCCCTCGCATCGCGTGTCTCGTGCGAGTCCCATCGCCATCGGTTTCTCCGTCCCTCCCCCCCCGCGTGACCCTCCTCTCGCTCGCCAACGTCAGCGTCTCCTTCGGCGCCACCGAACTCTTCAAGAACGTCTCCTTCACCGCCGCCGATGGCGAGCGGTGGGGAATCATCGGCCGCAACGGTGCCGGCAAGTCGTCGATCTTCAACCTCATCACCGGCGAGCTCAAGCCCACGACGGGGAGCGTTGCCCGCAAGCCGGGGCTCCGGCACGCGCTGCTCGACCAGCACCGCGCCTTCGAGGGTGCGACGACGGTCTGGGAGGCGGGGGCGGCGGCATGGCGCGAGGTCATCGCCCTCGAGAAGCGCATCGCCGAACAGGCCATCGAGCTGGGGGAGCTCGGCGATCGGGTGACGGACGAGTACCTCGAGCGGTTCGGCGACGACCAGGAGCGCTTCGCTGACCTCGGGGGCTACATCTATCACGCCCGTGTCGACGCGGTGCTCCAGGGGCTGGGCTTCGACGCCGAGGAGTCCAAGACGCGCCCGGTGTCGACGCTCTCGGGCGGCGAGCGAGGGCGCGTGGGGCTGGCGGCGCAGCTCATTGCGCCGGCCGACCTGCTCCTGCTCGACGAACCCACCAACCACCTCGACCTCGATACGACCACGTGGCTGCAGGACTGGCTCAACGACGCCAACGAAACGGTCATCGTGGTGTCGCATGACCGTGCGTTCCTCGATGCGATCTGCACGCATATCCTGCACGTGGAAGCGCGCACGAGCGAGTGGTACAAGGGGAACTATAGCCAGTTTGTGCCGCAGCGCGCCGAGCGTCGCCTAACGCGGGAGCGCGAGATGGAGCGGCAGCGCGCGTACGTGAAGAAGGAGGAGGAGTACATCCGGCGCAACATCGCCGGCGTCAACTCCTTCCAGGCCAAGGGCAAGCGCAAGCGACTGGAGCGCCTGCCGCGACTCGCGCCGCCGCCGGGCGACCCTGCGACGATGACGCTCGAGTTCGATCCCGCAGAACGCGGCGGCGACCAGGTGATCGCGATCAAGGAGCTGCGCGTGGAGGTCCCAGGCCGCGTGCTGGTGGAGGACTTCACGGCGGTCCTGCGACGCAATGACTTTGTCGCTCTCGTCGGGCCCAACGGCGCAGGCAAGACGTCGTTCATCTCCACCATCATTGGCGATCGCGCACCGGCGGGTGGCGAGGCGCGCATCGGTGGGTCGATCACCCCCGCCTGGTTCCGGCAGGACCTCGCGGACCTTCCCCTCGACAAGACGCTGTCGGATGCGATCCAGGACCAGCGCCCGCTGTGGAACCGGGGCCAGGTACAGAACTGTCTCGGCGCCTTCGGCTTCAGCGGCGAGGAGGTGTTCCGCGAGATCTCGTCGCTCAGCGGTGGCGAGCGGGCGCGCGTGGCGCTCGCGCGCATGACGCTCTCGCGCGCCAATCTGCTGATCCTCGACGAGCCGACCAACCATCTCGACGTGGAGAATATCGAGGCGCTCGAGGATGCGCTCGAGGACTACGACGGCTCGGTGCTGCTGGTGAGTCACGACCGCGCCTTTTTGCGCGAGGTGGCGACGCGGGTGTGGGCGTTCGACGGGACGCGCCTCACGGACTTTGATGGGCCGTTTGTGGAGTGGGAGGAGGATCGGGCACGGCGAGCGGGGAAGGTGTAGAGCGTGCGCCGACGCTGCTCGCCAATCAGCACGCGATAACCCGCACGACCTGGTCCCACACTTCACCTCCAAGCGCATGATGTCACGCCGCCTTTCACCCATCGTCCTCGCCGTCGCCTTCGTCATGGCGGCTGGGACAGCGTACTGGCTGTGGCGCTGGCAAAAGGTTGCGAGGTCGGTACCATCGATCCACGACATCACAACCGATACGCAGGACCCGCCACCGTTCGTCGCCATCCTGCCGCTGCGCGCCTCGGCGAGCAACAGCGCGGAATATGGCGGCGAGAGCATCGCCGTGTTGCAGCGTGCCGGCTATCCCGATCTCGGCCCGGCCACACTCGCGGAGCCGGCGGGCGCTGCCTTCAATCGTGCACTCACAGCGGCGCGCGAGATGGGGTGGGAAATCGTGGCCGCGGACTCCGGCGATGGACGCATCGAAGCCATCGCGACGACCCGATGGTTGCGCTTCAAGGACGATGTCGTCGTGCGCGTGCGCGACACCGAGCACGGCAGTCGGGTTGACGTACGATCCGTGTCACGCATTGGGCGAAGCGACCTGGGCACGAATGCGGCTCGCATCCGGGCGTTCCTCGCGCGCCTGCAGTCCTGAGCTCGCGCGCTGAGTCACGACGGCGGACCAGCTGGTGAGCGCCATGCGCCGAACGGTCGCTCGACGTCGAGCGCTTTCCTCGTCGCCTTCGTAGCTTCCCCACGCATTACGGCTCGTCATCCGACCCCGCGCGATCGCCCTATGCAACCGCTGCGTCTCCGATTCGTCCGCGCTGTCTCGTGCGTCCAGCACTGTGTGCTCGCCACGGTCGCCCTGCTCTCGGCTCTCGCGGCCGTGCCAATCGTAGGCCAGGCCCAGGTATTCCGCCTGTCCTATCCGACCGGCCGCGAGGCCGGCCCGGTCACGGGACGCGCGTTCCTCTTCGTCGCGCGCACGGATGCGCGTGAGCCCCGCCTGCAATCGGGGGCGTCGCGAGGGAGTGAACCGTTCTTCGGCGTCGACGTCGAGGCGCTCACGCCGGGTACGACGATCACCATCGATCCCTCGGTGCCCGGATTTCCCGTGGCATCGCTGCGGCAACTCCCTGCCGGCGAGTACTTCGTGCAGGGGTTGTTCCTTCCCTACACGAAGTTTGCCCGTGCCGATGGGCACACGATCTGGGCGCACATGGATGCGGGCGAAGGGCAGCGCTTCAACAACGCCCCCGGCTCGCTGGTGAGCGAGGTGCGCAAGGTGCGCATCGCACCTGGCTCGAGCGACGTGGTGACGCTGGCGCTCGACCGCGTGCTGCCGCCGGTCGCGACGATCGACGACACGCCGTGGGTCAAGCGCCTCCGCATGACGTCGACACTGGCCAGCGCCTTCTGGAATCATCCGATGCCGTTGGGCGCGGTCGTGCTGCTGCCGAAGGGATATGCGGAGAACCCGGGCCGGCGCTACCCGGTCGTCTACACGGTCGGGCACTACAGCGAGCGTCCGTCGTTCGGCTTCACCTTCGACGGATGCGAGACCACCGAGTCGGCGGAGGCGCGCGCGGCGCGCGTGTCGCGTTCGGCGCGCGAACCGGGGTGCGAATTCCAGCAGGCGTGGACGTCGGGGGCGGTGCCGGAGTTCATCGCGGTGTTCATCCAGCACACGACGCCGTTCTACGATGACAGCTACGTGCTCGACTCGGAGAACAACGGTCCATTCGGCTCGGCGATCACCCGCGAGCTGATCCCCGAGATCGACCGGCGCTTTCGTACGATCGCCGCCCCGTACGCCCGCGTGTTGACCGGTGGCTCGACCGGCGGATGGGACGTGCTGGCGCTGCAGGTGCACTATCCCGATGTCTTCGGCGGCGCCTGGTCGCTGTATCCCGACCAGCTCGACTTCCGCAACTACCAGTTCGGCAACATCTACGCGGATTCCAACGCCTACTTCACGACGAACGGCTCGTGGCTCCCGCGCGAGATCCCGGCGAACCGCAGCGTCGAGGGGCTGACGGAGCTGACGATGCGCGAGGAGAACCAGGCCGAGGCGGTCATCGCCTCGAAGGGGCGCTCGGGGGGACAATGGGACGGCTGGCAGGCGGCGTGGGCCCCCGTCGGGGCCGATGGCTACCCTCAGCCGCTGTGGGACAAGCAGACCGGGACGATCGATCGCCGGGTCGCCGAATCGATGCGGGCGCGCGGGTATGACCTGCGCGACTACCTGGAGCGCAACTGGAGCACAGTGGGGCCGCGGCTGGTGGGCAAGCTGCACGTAGCGGTTGGCGACATGGACAACTACTTCCTCAACCTCGGCGTGTATCGGTTCGAAACCTTCCTCGAAGGAACAAAGGCGCCGGGGAAGGGACCATACTATGCCGGGACGGTGGAGTACGGCCGCCCCCTCAAGCCGCACGGCTGGCAGCCGTGGACCAACCAGGAGCTGCTGCGACTGATGGCGGCGCACATCGAACGGAACGCCACGCGGCCGTAGGCGGCGACGGCGTGAAGCGGTGGCCGTGACGCGCGCCGCAGAATCGGGTCGCTCAGCGGTGGCGCGCGTGCACGCGTGACGCTCGTGCCAACCCGTGTCGTTCCCAATCAGCACCCGATGCTCCTCGAGTCGACCGAGCACTCACTTGCTTGTGCGAGCCTGGGGCCGCACTCTACTCCCCTCGCCCACAGTCGGCGATGCGCCCCCCGCACCAAGAGC
This sequence comes from Gemmatimonadota bacterium, assembly GCA_016704465.1. Classification (GTDB taxonomy): domain Bacteria; phylum Gemmatimonadota; class Gemmatimonadetes; order Gemmatimonadales; family Gemmatimonadaceae; genus SCN-70-22. The sequence continues at coordinate 354,067 of JADJAD010000006.1, forward strand.
AGGCAATGGCGAGAATCACCGGCATCGGCGGCGTCTTCCTCAAGTGCAACGGGAGCAGCAAGGCGCTCGCCGCCTGGTACCAGCAGCACCTCGGCATGACGCTCGAATCCTTCGGCGGCGCCGTCCTCAGGTGGCCGGACGACCACGCCGAGGACAAGGGACTCACCGTGTGGCACCTCGCGGAGAAGGACAGCAAGTGGTTCAGCCCCAGCGAATCCTCCTTCATGATCAACTACCGCGTCGACAACCTCGGCGAGCTGCTCGACCAGCTGCGGGCGGGCGGCATAGAGGTGGTGAGCGGCCCGGAATCGCACGAGAACGGCAAGTTCGCCTGGATCATGGACCCGGACGGGAACAAGGTCGAGTTGTGGGAACCGATGCTCTGGGACGACAAGAACAAGGAAGCCTCATGAGCGATACCAGCCACCACGACGATCGCATTGCCCGTATGTCCTTCGCCTCGGTGTATCCGCACTATGTCACCAAGGTGGAAAAGAAGGGGCGGACGAAGGCGGAGCTGCACCAGGTGATCGAGTGGCTGACCGGCTACCCTGAGGCTCGCCAGCAGCAACTCATCACGGCGAAGGTGACGTTCGAGGAGTTCTTCGGGCGTGCCACGTTGAACCCGCATGCGCACCTGATCACCGGGGCCATCTGCGGCTATCGCGTGGAGGAAATCGAGAATCCACTCACGCAGCAGGTCCGGTACCTGGACAAGCTGGTGGACGAACTGGCGAAAGGTCGGAAGATGGAGAAGATCCTGCGGGCTGGCTGACGCGCCGTGGGTCTTCAGGGCTGTGGATGTGCTCGGCTGGATTCGTTACCCGCGCGTGGCGGTGTAGGTCGGAATCAGCCGGGCACAGGGGTTAAGTTGGGTGTCGGCCTCAGTTTGTCGCTGCGCCGCCGCCCGCTTTGCATACAGCCTCGGCTTTCTCCGTTCCCGCCCCCGTCATGACTGTTCGTTTCGGCCTGCTCTCCCTGTGCTTGGTGGTTTCCGCCGCCGTGTTGTTTTCTGCTGCCTCTGGCTCGGCCGCGGCTGTGTCGACGCTGTCCGCGAGTGACGGGGCCGTGAGCACTACCGCGCACACGGCAGACCCCGATGTCGTGTACGACGACGCCGGCCTCTCCGGGATCATCGCACGAGAGGTCTTCGAGGCGGCATACGAGAGCGTCGCGGCGCACGGACTCGAGCTGACGCACGGCACGCTCGCCATCGCCGACATGAGCCAACCGAGCACGGCGCAGCGCCTGGTGCTCGTGGACCTGAAGTCGCGCGAACTGCTGCTCCGCACCTGGGTCGCGCACGGTTCGGGCTCCGGCGGACTGATGGCCGAGCGCTTCAGCAACCGGAATGGCTCACACGCCACGAGCCTTGGGTTGTACCGCGTGGGCTCGCAGATCGTGAGCCCCAAGCACGGGGCCGCGCTGCTGCTCCACGGGCTGGACAAGGGCCTGAACGACCTGGCACGTCCGCGCGAAGTGATCATCCATGGAGCCGACTACGTGAGCAAGAAGTTCATCGCGCGGACTGGGCGATTGGGACGCAGCTGGGGTTGCCCAGCCGTACCGCGCGCCCAGATGACGCGTGTAATCGCAGCGCTCGAGGGCGACGGGCTGCTCTACGTGTACGGCACCTGAGGCGGCATCTGAACACCTCACCACGCACCGCCGGGCTGCTGGCCGCGCTCCTGGGCGTGCTCGTGACGGGCTGCCTGGGCGGCAAGGACGGCGACCGCGCCGAGCGCGCAGAACAGGCCTCCCTAGTGGCGGCGGTGTTCGAGACCCCCGAGCCCTACAGCGCCCGCACGCTCGACAGCACGGACCTCGCCACGTTCTTGACCCGACATCCCGACTATCGCGCCGATTCGGCGCGCATGGCGGACTTCTACGCACGGCGTGACATGCAGTTCGCCTGGACGGTGCGCGACTCGCTCACCGCGTCGGCCGATGCGTTCATCGCGCTCGCGGGGCTGAAGGGCTACGGCGTGGACGAGCGGCACCCCGACTGTGACAGTTGCGCCGTGGAATCGGAGCTCGAGCTCACGGCCAGCTTCTTCCAGTTCGCCGCACGCAACTACGGCGGCCAGTTCACGCAGGACCTGCGCGACCTGGACTGGTTCATCCCCCGTGCCAAGCGCGATATCGCGCAGCTCATGGACTCGCTGGCCGCGGGCACGATGGACCTCTCGGCGTATGAGCCGTTGCACCCGCAGTACCAGTTGCTGCGCGGCGCATTCCGGCGCCTGAGCGCGCTGTCCGAGGTGCCGTGGCCGACGCTCACGCTCGCTCAAGGCACGCGCAGCATCAAGCCGGGCGACAGCGCGCCGCTGCTCATGGACATCCGGGAGCGCTTGCGGCGACTCGGCGACCTCGCGGCAGCAGACAGCATGCTGGGCAGCGTGACTGACAGCCTGACCGCCAGCGTGCCCGAGATCGCGCCGGTGCTCGACAGCGTGCTGGTGGTGTCGGTCCAGCGCTTTCAGGCGCGGCATGGACTGGAGGCGGACGGCGTGATCGGCCCGGCGTTCCTGCGCGAAGTGAACGTGCCGCCCGCCGAGCGACTACGCACGCTGCTGGTGAACATGGAACGCATGCGCTGGCTGCCGGAGACACAACCGGCGAACGCGCTCGTGGTGAATATCCCGGACTTTCGCCTGCACGTGTTCGAGGGCGATTCCGAGGCGTTCAGCATGCGGATCGTGGTGGGTGCGGAAGCCACGCACACCGTGATCTTCGCCGACACGCTCACGCAGGTCGTGATGAGTCCCACGTGGACCTTGCCCATGAGCATCACGCGTGGCGAGATCCTGCCGGCGCTGAGGAAGAACCCGAACTACCTGCGGGCGCACAACATGGAAATCATCGGCGGTTCGAAGGCGGCGCCGGTGATTCGGCAGCGGCCAGGCCCGGACAATGCGCTCGGCCGCGTGAAGTTCCTCTTCCCGAACCGCTTCAACATCTACATGCACGACACGCCGGCGCGCGGCTTGTTCGCCCTCGAGAAGCGCGCGTTCAGCCACGGCTGCATCCGCCTCGCCGAACCCAAGAAGCTGGCCGATTACCTGCTGCAAGACGACCCGGAGTGGACGCCGGAGCGCATCGGCAAGGTGATGCTGAGCGGGCGCGAGACTACCGTGGAGCTGCGGCAGCCCCGTCCGGTCCTGATCCTCTACTTCACGGCGTGGGTGGACGGCGAGGGGCAGTTGAACTTCCGCGACGACGTACGGCCACGATCGCAAGCTTGCCGAGGAGCTCTTCCGCAGCTGACCCGGGTGGCAGGTCGCGCCGGTGGGCGGCCGATCAGGCAGCGGGGCGCGCGTCGCGAGGCATCAGCGTCATCCCCGCCGCGCGCAGCACCCTCAACGCCTCATCGCCGGCCAGCGTCTCCTGCTCTAGCAGCGCATCGGCCAGGGCGTCCAGCGCCGTACGATGTTCGCGGAAGCACTGCAGGACGTCGTCGTAGCCCGATGCCAGGATCGCGCCCACGTCGGCGTCCATGTTCGCGTGCATCGCCCCGCTGACCGGCCCGGAGTCGGGGTCGAAGGTCATCAGCCCCGTGGTGCGCCCCATCCCGAGCTTGTAAACCATCTGCTTCGCGATGCGTGTCGCCTGCTGCAGGTCGCTGCTGGCCCCGCTCGTGACCGCTGCGCTTCCATAGACGAGCTCCTCAGCCGCTCGCCCGCCCAGCGCCTTGCGGACCTGCCCCTCGAGGTAGTGCCGGGCATGCAGGTGCAACTCGGCGTCGGGTTGGAAGAAGGCCACTCCCATGGCCGCCCCACGCGGCTGGATCGTCACCTTGTGCAGCGGGTCGGTGGGACAGAAGACCAGCCCCGCCAGCGCGTGTCCCGCCTCGTGGAGCGCCACCAGGCGCTGCTCGACCCGGGAGACCACGAAGCCCTCGCGCGCGCGCCCGAGCAGGACCCGGTCGCGCGCCTCCTCCATGTGCGACCACGCGACCGAGCTCGCCCCCGTCTTCACGGCAAGGAGTGCCGCCTCGTTGAGCAATCCCTCCAGGTCGGCGCCGCTCGCCCCCGGCATCAGGCGCGCCATGCGCCCCATCTCGACGTCGGCGGCAAGCGGCATGCGACGCTTGGACGCATGCAGCGCGAGGATCTCGGTGCGCTCCCCAACACTCGGCAGCGCCACGGTGACCGAGCGATCGAAGCGCCCCTTGCGCAGCAGCGCCGGGTCGAGATCCGACGCACGGTTGGTCGCCGCCACCACGACGATCCCCGCGCTGCCGCTGAAGCCGTCCAGCTCGACGAGGAACTGGTTGAGCGTGCGGTCGTCCTCCGGGTGGCCGTTCGTGCGTCCGCGCCGCCCGCCTAACGAATCGATCTCGTCGATGAAGATCACCCCGCCCCCCGCCTTGCGTGCCTTGCGGAACAGCGCCTTGACCCGCATGGTCCCGACCCCGACGAACATCCCCGAGAAATCGGGCCCCGACATGGCGAAGAAGTTGGTCCCGGCCTCCCCCGCCAGCGCCCGCGCCATCAGCGTCTTCCCGGTCCCCGGCGGCCCCTCGAGCAGGATCCCCTTCGGGACCGTCGCCCCCATCCCCACGAAGCGCTTGGAATCACGCAGGAAGTCGACCACCTCGCGCAGGTCGGCGAGCGCCGCGGCGTTGCCGGCCACGTCGGCGAAGGTCGTGCGATGTCCGGGCGTCTGGCCGGAGCCGACCTCGAAGTCCCCACCCGTGCCCGACGACGAGCGCACGAACTGGGCATAGAGGACGAAGCCCACGCCCGCCGCCATCAGCAGCGTGACGAGCAGCGTGACGAGCTGGGCGCGATCAGGGGGCGTGGCGGCGAACGCCACCCCCACATCGGCCGCCGTCGCTGCAGCCACCAGCGCGGTCCCCGCTCCCGACGCGTACTCGACCCGGATCTCGCGTACCCCGGCGGCGTTCGGCTTCGCCAACCATCCTCGTAACGCCTCACCCGGCTTCATCTCGATCGAATCGACCTCATGCGCCGCCATTGCCGACAGCAGTTCGCTGTAGCGTAGCGAGATGGGCGCCTCGGCCGCGTTCGTGCGCGAGGGATGGATTCGAGCCGTTACGGCAAGGACGGCGACGACCACCAGCACGGCGGCAGTCCATCGTGCGACAGGGGACTGAAACAGCTCGGAGGAACGGGGACGCATCGGCAGCGGCTAGCGAGGTGAGGAGGACCCACACCACGACTATCCGAGCACGAGCGCCGTAACTGTCGGGTAGCGCAGGACGGCTCGCCGTTCTGGACGGGTACGTAGGCCTGCGCGCCCAATGGAACGCTGATGTGCGTTCCTTGTCGCTTCGTCCCACCCCGGGTCGCCATTCGGCGAGGACGGCGTATGTTCTCCCGAGGGTCGGCGCGTTTCGGCTGGCCCATCTCCCCTCGTTCCCCTCCCCCCTCTCCGGAAGGCGCCCCATGCTCACGCGTGTCGTCCTCGCGGCAGCCGCACTCGCCTGCGCTGCCCCCCTCACCGCCCCTCTGGTCGCCCAGAACGCCCCAAGCTGGATGGGCGAGATGCACCGTGACGTGAACGGTGCGCAGAAGAAGATGATCGACCTCGCCAAGGCCATCCCCGAGAGCGCCTATGGCTGGCGCCCCGGCGCGGGGACGCGCTCCGTAGGCGAGGTCCTGCTGCACGTCGCCTCGGACAACTACTTCATCCCGATCGCCATGGGTAAGCCGGCCCCGGCGGCCAGTGGAATCACCACCGACATGAAGTCGGTCGGCGAGTACGAGAAGCGCAAGATGAGCAAGGACCAGATCGCCGCCGAGCTGGAGGCATCGTACAAGCACCTGCACGAGGCGATGTCGCTCACCACCGACGCCAACGCAGCGGAGACGATCAAGTTCTTCGGGCAGGACTGGACGCGGATGCGCGCGATGACGCTCACCGTCACGCACCTGCACGAGCACCTCGGGCAGCTCATCGCCTACGCGCGCAGCAACAACGTCACGCCGCCCTGGAGCCAGTAGCAGCTGGCGGTGCCGTCCCGATCGGCGATCGGGCCGGCCGCCGCTGGTCGCGACCGAACAAGGCCCGCCCGGGGGGGCGGGGGGGGGGGGCGGGGGGGGGCCCGCCCCGCGCAGGGGGGGGGGGGGGGGGGGGGGGCCCCGGGGGCGGGGGCGCCGGGGGGGGGGGGGGCGCGCGGGGGGGGGGGCGCGGCAAGGGGTCATCCGCGCGGCGCAATGTTCTTGTTCAGGCGGAACGTGTTATGAGGATCCCATGTGGTCTTGATATCGACCAGGCGCTCATGGTTCGCCCCATAGGCGGCGTGGATACGATCGTCCCCTTCATCGTCCGTCTGGAAGTTGATGTACGACCCGCCGGTGGAGAATCGCCGCAGCTCCTGCCATGCGCCGCGCGCCCAATCGATGTTCACGTCGTCGTCGCCCGCCGCATCCCATGCCCCGGCGATGTTGAGCACGAGGCGCGCATCCCGGTTTCCCACCGCCGAATGGTTGGTGGGGAGCGCGTCGACAGCGCCATCCAGCGGGAAGAGCAACATCGCCGAGTGTGGAGAGGCGATGCGCCCCGCGTGCTCCAGCAGGGGCGCCACCATGTCGGGCTCCAACGACGGAAGGTATTCTGACTTCCAGTAGTAGCGTCGGCCCTTGGGCTGCGTTGCATCGAGCAGGGCCTGTTGGGACAGGTACGACCGACGCTGCACCACGTCGCCGACCGGCTTCCCCACGGCGCGCAGGTCATTCACCAGACGCTCGCCCTCCTCGATGGGCCCGGTGTGACAGATGAACAGCGCGACGATGGACTTGCCGTGCACCTCCTTGTCGATCCAGGGGGCGGGAGGTGCCTTGCGAAGCGCGGCCACGCAGGCCATGCCGGGCGGGGCGTCGCGCAACAGCGCTCGGTACCGCTCGAGCACCAGCGGCGCTTCCTCACCTCGCCACGCGATGCCACCACCCAGGATCTGCGGGCCCACCGGGAAGAGCTGATATTCGAAGTTTGTCACAATGCCGAAGTTGCCACCTCCCCCGCGTAGCCCCCAGAACAGGTCGGGGTTCACGTCGTCGCTGGCCTGCACCACGTCGCCGTCCGCGGTCACAACCTCCATCGAGCGCACGGTGTCCGACGTCCATCCGAAGCGGCGCGTCAGGTACCCGAAACCGCCGCCGAGTGTCAATCCGGCGATGCCGGTGGTCGAGACGAACCCGAGGACCGCGGCCAACCCGTGGACCTGCGTCTCCCGATCCACGTCACTCAGCAGGCAACCGGCCTGGGCATGGGCGGTACGCGACGACGGATCGACCCGCACACCACGCATGCGGGAGAGGTCGATCATCATGCTCCCGTCGCTGACTGCGAGACCGGCAATGTTGTGCCCTCCGCCGCGTACGGAGACCGCCAGCTGATGCGCGCGCGCGAACGAGAGCGCGGCGCGTACGTCGGCCACACCAAGGCACCGCGCGATGAGCGCGGGGCGTCGGTCGATCATGCCATTCCAGATACTGCGAATGGTGTCGTACTCGTTGTCCTCTCTGCGGATCAGTTCGCCCCGCAGCGAACTGCGCAGCGTGTTCAACGCGGCATCGTCCGCGATGGGTTGAATCGGTGCCGATGGTGCGTGCGACTGCATCATGAGAGTCTCCTCTCGAGCTTGTTAGGGTACGACCGACCCGGTCCGAATGCGCATGCAGTACCGCAACATGCGAAGACGTCGAACGCGCGTTGGAGAGCGCCGAGGTGGTAAGTGAAGGTGCCGGTCCCCGGGCGCAGCCGTCCAGTTCAAAAGGTGTACTGGCCCTTCGCTCGGCGCTCCCTAAACTTCAGCGCATGGAGAACTACGGGCAGTTCTGCCCCGTCGCCCAGGCCGCCGAGATCGTCACCAGGCGATGGATGCCGCTCGTGATCCGAGAGCTGCTCTGCGGCAGCCACCGGTTCAATGACCTGCATCGTGGTGTACCTCGCATGTCCCGTGCGCTGCTCGTGCGCCGGCTCAGCGAACTGGAATTGGCCGGAGTGATCGAGCGGCGACTGGCCGACGGGCATGATCACGCCGAGTATCACCTCACCCAGGCCGGCGAGGAGTTGCGCCCGATCATCTTCCAGCTCGGCTTCTGGGGAAAGCGGTGGGTGCATCACGAGGTATCGCGGGACAGACTGGATGCCGGACTGCTGATGTGGGACATGCAGCGATGCATACAACGGGACCGCCTACCGCTCCATCGTGTCGTTGTCCACTTCGAGTTTGCCGACGCGCCACGAGGGAATCAGCACTACTGGCTCGTGTTGATGCCGGGCGAGGTGGACCTCTGCCTGAAGGATCCCGGGGGTGACAGTGATCTCGTGGTGTGCGCGAGCACGCGCAGCCTGACCGAGGTCTGGCTTGGTGATCTACCGTTCGCCCACGCGCTGCGAACGGACGCCGTGCGGCTGCATGGTCGACGGGAACTGCAACGGCTCCTGCCCGAGTGGTTGGGGCTCAGTGTGTTTGCTGGGGAGAAGCGCCGGTCGTTGTCGGGCTCAGCGACCGATCGAGACGAGCAGGCAACACACGGGACGTAGATGTAGCCCACGATTGCGTTGTGCTCCATGCGACGCAGATCCCCGCCGAACGATCATCGATGCTCGCCATCGTGGTGAACTGCGGCGAGCAGCCCACGTTGCTGTGCGGCGCTCTCCCTTCGCGCCGTTGTCACGCGTGAGCAGGATACGATCGGCCCCGGCGCGTCACTCCCTTCAGCGGAACAGACTAGGGTGGGACCACGCCAAAGAAGGTGAGAAACCCGAGCACCAGGGATACGGAGGCGACGATGACCACTGCGGCAGGCACAGCCAACAGCGCGGTCGTGCGACCACGCGAGTACACGCGCGACTCGACGTTGCGGACGTCCGATACGGCATATGCGTCGCGCACTCGCGTCGTCTTGGAGAATCCAACCACGCTGTCGCCCTCGACCCACGCGTGGTCGAGGTCAACACGCCGGGCGTCGGTGAGCAGAATCGACACGTCATCGCCCAGCCGGTGATTCTCCGTCCCCGCAGGCGAGAGCACAACTGGACGGCGGACGTAGCTTTCTAGCCGACCCGGATCGGAGGGTAGACCCCGGCACGCTGACCACCGCCGAGCGGGAGGAGGTGAGCCGACTTCGGCGGGCGAACGCGCGACCGAAGGTGGAATGCGGCATCCAGGGAAGAGCTGCGGCCGGGTTTGCACGGGAAACGGGGACGATCCCGTCCGATGCTTCGTGTTGATGAGCGCAATTCAGTCGGCAATCCCGGCGGCAATGATCGAGGCGCGAGATCAGTGCGCGATCGTCGCACCGAGGGACTGTGCCGGGGCTCCGAAAAGGACGCCAAGCACGGGAAGAATCGGCTCATCCCTCCCGAGGAGGAGCACAGCCGTTGGAATGCCGGCACCGAGCGCCGCCCGGGCCAACGAGCCACACGCGCCGTACCTCCGCCCCGCGAGATGCACGGCCAGCGTACTTCCGAGCCACGAGCCGAGGGCGTAGGCAGTGTTGGCATTGGGCGTGTAGCCCGCATCCCCCTTCACCCGCCGGTCCGATCCTCCCGGGTTGTCGACCGCCTTCCACGCGACGAGCCCGACCAGCGATGCGACGATCGTTCCGGCGACGATCGATCGCGTTACGCGGCCGGCCCCCTTGCGACAGGGATCGGGCGCCTGGAATACCAGTGCGGACGCGCGGCGCAGCGGCAGCCCCACGCGGTCGAGCGACGCCACCGCCCGCCACGGGAGAGGGGCTGCGCCTGACGGTAGCGGCTGGTCTTGTGCCGCGGCGACGTGGGCGATCGCCATGTTCGCGCCCAGGACCAGCACGGCGATCCGGATCGTTCGCATGTGGTGCGACGAAGAGAAGGAGGCGACGCGACCAGGGTCGCACCCAAGCGTACGGCGCCTGGTCTCACCGGGCAAGCGAACCGGGCAGGCTCGGCTAACGCCTCGGAATGGCGAGGGAGACATTTCCGCTCCGAAGCGGTTGCCTTCGTTGGTGAATTCCGAAGTACTGGAGGAGCCGCCGGACGGCGGTACAGACGGACTGGTTTCCGGTTCCCGGTGCGACAAACGCCGCAGACGTCGAGTGAACTCTGCGGCGAACCGCTCCCAGCTGTGCACGATCCCCCGCTCTGGATTGGCGATTGGCCTCCCGCTACGCGCCCTCTTTCGCGTTCGACTTCGGTGCCGCACATTCGAGTGTCGTTATCAAGGCCACGGCGTGCGCGTTCTCCTGCTGGATGAGGGCTTCGCGAGCGGAGCACTAACCGCGCGTGGTCTGCGTCGTGCGGGCTGCACGGTCGACGTCATCGCGGCGACTGGTGGAACCGGTAGTTGTCCGGGAACTGGAGGCACGTGGCGGCTGGCACCACGGGTGGGCGATCCACGACTGATCGAGGTGCTCGACGCGGCCGTTCGGCGCTCCCGGTGCGATGTCGTGTTCCCGGTCACCGAGCCGCTCCAGTGGCTTGTGTGGGACCAGCGACCGACGTGGGAGGTTTCGGTCTATCCGCAGGTGGAGGGGCCTCACCGCGCCGCGCGGCGGGACAAGCAACGCATGAGTGAGCTTGTGGCGGGCGTCGGCGTCACGATCCCGCGCCAGCTGCCAGTATCGTCGCGGGCCGACGTTGACCGTGCCGTTCGCGAACTTGGACTCCCCATCGTCATCAAGGGGAGTGTCGGGCGGGGAGGCAACGCCACGCACGTCTGCTCAACGCTCGGCGCAGTCCAGTCTGCGACGCAGCAGCTCGCACGACGACTGATCCCGGCATTCGCGCAAGCACACATCGCGGGCTCCACCTATCTCGCAGGCGGAGTCTTCGACCGTGGCCGACCGCTTCGATTTTATGCTGGTGTCAAGTCGGTGCAGTTTCCGCGACGGGTTGGTCCAGCGGCCGAGATGCGCTCGTCCAATGATGCAACGCTCAGCGAGCTTGCGAGGCGCGTCTTTGCCGCCGCAGAGGTCTCTGGTCTCGCCAGTATCGACCTCGTGCGGGATGCGCGAGGGACCTTTCACTTCCTCGAACTGAACCCGCGACCGTGGGGATCGATGGAGGCGGCGGTGCGGGCCGGTGTCGACCTCTTCGACGTGCTCGTTAGGCTCTGGCGATCGGAGTCGATTGTGCCAAGGCTCGACTTCCGCTCCGACATGCGAACACCGGTCTTCCCGCTGTACCTCCTGGCGCACCCCTGCTGGTTCTCGGGTCGCGCTGCGCGCGCGATCCTGCCCGATGTTCGTCGTGCGTTCACGCTCGCTCGCGACGAGCCGGCGCTTGCCTGGCACATGCTGCACCGACTCTCACGCGTGTGCGTCAACTGGTAGCTCGCTCTCGTCACTGCGCCACCCGGAGACACTATGCCCAGCGCTCTTGCCCGATCACGCCGCAGAGTCCCGATCGCGAGCTTCTCCCTGCTTGCAGCGGCTTGTGTCGTCGTCTCGACCACCACGAGCCGCGAACCTGTTGACGCCTCGTCGATGGGTGGCACCGCGGTCACCTCTCCCATCAGGGCCCACCTCGTCGACGGCAGCATGATCCTCTTCAGCGGCGGATTCACGTTGCGAGAATCGCAGGTGCGCGGAACGGGGCAGCGGTTCGATGTCTCACGACAGCAGTCCACCGCGAGTGACGGTATACCTCTCGATAGCGTGATCGGTTTCGAGGTGTATCAGCGTCGCGTCAACCCGCTACGCACGCTCGTGTACGGTGCGAGCTCGCTCGTGGCATCCGTCGTCAGCATCACGACAGCGGCGGTGGTCCTGTTCGGCTCCTGCCCGACGATCTATGGCGACAGCAGCGGCATAGCAACGCTCCAGGCCGAGTCGTTCTCGTATAGCATTTCCCCCCTGCTGGCCAAGCGTGATGTCGATCGCATGACGGTCCGGCCCGATTCCGCTGGTGTTGTCCGGCTGGCGGTGAGGAACGAGGCACTCGAGACGCATCATCTCGACCACATGGAAATTATCGAGGTGCGACATCGCCCGGGCGAGGTCGCACTGCCGTCGCCCCGCGGGGGCGCGATCGCGGTCTCCGAGCTCGAGGCGGCTGCCTCAACCACCGATCGTTCCGGTCGCAACGTCAGTCGTGCGGTGGCGAGGGCGGACGGCGACTACTTCTCAACCGACGAGCAGTTCCTCGATCGCGCGATTGCCGGCGGACCGACCGATGATCACCTGACGATTGCGTTTCGAAAGCGTCCTGGAGTCGACAGCGTCGCACTCGTGCTGCGCGCGCGCAGCAGCCTGCTGACCACATCGGTGCTGTATGAACACCTGATGGGACGACAGGGAGCGCTCGCCCTCGACTGGATGGGCGGCGACCTGCAGGGGATTGCGGGACTGGCCGCGCTCGCCTCGTGGTACGGCAGCAACTTCGGCATGCGCGTGGAAGTCCAGGACGGTGCCGCGTGGCGTTCGGTCATACGACTGATGGACTTCGGGCCAACGGCATGGCGTCAGGTCGGGGTTGTCGTTCCTGCCGTTCGCAGTGCCGACGACAGCGTACGTATTCGGCTGACCTTCGCGGCCGATGCCTTCCGTATCGATCACCTGACTGTCGCTCACGGCGTACGGCGTGTCGAGCAGCGGCGGATTCCCATCGCACGAGCGATCGATGCCGAGGGCGGGCTCCGCACCGACATCGTTCGCATGTTGTCCGAGGCGGACGACTACGAAGTCGAGGCGGGCCCGGGGGCTCAGTTCTGGCTCGAGTTCAACGCCGCGCCGGCGAACGGCGAACGCGCGCCAGCCACGAGTGCCAGCAGCCGCACCTTCTTCTTCGCCGCGCAGGGATACTACGTGGAGTGGCTCCGGCCGGCCTGGATGAAGGATGCGGGCCAACGCACGCCTTTCTCACCCTCAACCACGTCCATGCGCGACCTGCTGCTCAGCTGGAAGGGCGGGCGGGACTCCCTCGAAGCGCTGTTCTTCACGCGCAGGGTGCCGATCGCATGACAATTCGATCGCGTCACTCGACAACCGCGCGTCGCCTGGTGACCGTGTCGCTCGTGGTCCTCGCCGCCTGCTACACCTCACCGCTTCCGAAGCGCGCTGCCATGCGCGACACACACCGAGGCGAGATCGCCACCGTCCGCATGGTCAATGGCACCGAGCGTACCGGCGAGCTATTGGGAGTGCAAGACTCGTCCATAGTCTTGCTGGTCGGGAATAGGGTCGCACGTGGCACGCTTGCCAACATTGCGGTCGTGCTGGTGGGCGGAGCACCGTCGAGGCAAATCACGATGGGGTCGGGCGAGACGCTCACGAGGCTGGCGCGGGCAAGTCGATTCCCGTTTGGGATCACAGCGTACACGCTGTCGGTGTTGCTCGACCAGGCGAAACAGTCGACGCCCGACGCGCTCGCGACCCGGACGCCATGATCCCATCGCTGCCGCTGCGCTCTGCGACGGTATTCGCGCTGACGATCTGCGCCACGCTGCTCCCGCCGCGACTGGCAGCTCAGGTCGCACCCGAGCGCGTGCAGGCGCGCTTCGTCGATGACGCGCGAGAGGGAACGCGCCGATACCTCACGCGAGAGAACGCGATTGACGACGGTTTCACCCGTGTCGGCGTGGAATTCCCGGCGATGGGGGAGCACTGGGTCAGCTTCGCGCGAGTGATGGAGGATGCGTTCGACGCGAGGCGACCATCCGTCCTGATCTACATGAACACCAGCGCCGGACCGCAGCTCGCCGGGGTGGCGTACTCGAAGCTCGTGAGAGGGCATGACGAACCACCGGTCTTCCCATTCGCCGGGGCGTGGCACGAGCACAGCGGGACCGTCGCCGAAGGGAGCCTTCCACTCGGCCATTCAGCGCATCGGAAACCGGCGGCGCGTGGCGATCGAGACGTTTCCGACGACGCACCGGCCTTCTTCGTGCTGCACGCGTGGATCTGGTCTACCAATCCCGAGGGACTGTTCGCGACCGACAACTGGACGTTACCGCTGCGGCGGCGGGGCCTTCCGATCGCCGCACGACTGGAGCGATCGGTCGTGCGCGCGATAGCACTGGCCGAGGACCAGGAGGAGTACTATCGGCTCGTCATACGGTCCATGCTGGCGCTCGCGGACCACGAGGATGTCGCAGTGGCGCGCGTCATCGACACACATCGAGCGCGTGCGAAACACGAGCTGGCGACGATACGCGAGGGCCAGCGGCTGAGCCCTCGCGCCTCGGCGCGACTCAGTGCGGTGTGGGCGTCACTCTGGACGGCGCTGGAGCACGCCCTGCCGGAACGGAAAGAGGAGCTGCGTGCGATGCAACGCCAAGTTTAGCAGTACCAGTCTACGTCCGGACGAGTCCTGCCAGCGGCGGTGGCATATCCGGCACCGCGTCGCATGCCGATCAAGAGGGCCTGGAACTGGCGCCGCATCACGGGGAGGGTGACGCCGTCGTCATGTTCCGCGCCGCGTCGCCAGTTCCCATTCGGACGATCATTTCCTTGTCAACGATGAGCGTCGTTGGTCCTCTGGCACACTCATGGGGATCGCCGAATAGGACTATGCCGGATGGGTCCGTGCTTGGATTCTCTGCCGTGTGGCCGACCGTCGACGTGGAGCTTCCCGCATGAAGGAGTTCACCAATTCCGAGGCGCGGCAACAGTTGGCGACCCACCTGGGGAGGCGCGCCGTGAGGGTGCCGTGCGCATCCGCCGCCGGGACGGCCAGATCCTAATCCTCCGCCCAGACACCCGAACCGGGTCACCCTTGGACGTGCCTCCCTTGTAGCTGGCCCTGTCGCGGGAAGACGTCTTGACCGCCGTCCGCGGGGGGCGCCGGCCCGGCTGTGCGTGTCGTTGCCTGACACTGGCTGGAACAATCAGCGCCAACCTGCCTCTCTTCGATTGATCCTGGCACCCAACCTGAACGGAGGCGTCCCATGATGCTGTCTCGCTGGCGCTAAGGAAGCGCGCGACGGCGTACTGCGCTTGCCTTGGCCACGCCGCGCGCCGGCCGATCCCTCCCGCGAACTGGCGCAGTTGCAAGCCTTCGAGCGTACGCACGAGCTGTTGCGTGAGGAGCACGACCTCCCAAATTCGGTCACCCGATTCCACGCGCTTCCGGTGATCTTCCTGGTCCTCGGCCTCCTTCTCCTCACGATCGATGCGCCGATGCTGCTGGTGTCGTTGAGCCTGGCACGCGCGCTCGGGCTCGGCTGCTCCACTCGGTCATTTGGCGCTGCGTTGGTGAGATCGATCGTCGTCTCGATCGTCAGCATGCAGCGTGGCACCTTCGTCCCCGACTCTCGGAGGGTTTAGCAGAGGTTCCTACGAAAGTTGACTCGCGCGTATACGTCATCGGCAAACGTTACATACGTCACATTTCCGGCTGCGTCTGCGCGTCGCCGTTCCTACCGTTGCCGTGCGCTCATTCCGAGCGCCATCAACCGAAGAGGGACGACCCATGACCCAGCTGCGCAGCATCACCCTGGGGGCTTCGCTTATCGCCTTGGCGGCGTGCGCGGACAGCCCGACCATCGTCACACCGACGCTCTCGCCGGCCACCGCGCAATCTGAGGCGAACAGTCCGCTCAAGCGCTATGTCGCCATCGGGACCAGCATCTCGATGGGCTGGCAGTCCGAAGGTGCCAACGCGGCGTCGCAGCGCGAGGGCTGGCCCGCCCAGCTTGCTGCGCTCTCGGGGACCACGTTCGAGCTCCCGTTGATCAGTGGTTTCGGCTGCAAGGCGCCTTTTGCCGCGCCACTGGCGAGCGGCAGGCGAATTTCGGGAGAGCCGGTGACCACGCCCGACGACCAACTCAGCTGCGCACCACTCGTGTCGGGAATTGACCTACCGACGAGAAACGTGGCGATCGCCGGGGCGACGACGTTCGACGCACTCTATCGCACCCCGGAAACGGTCCCGAGCGTCTTTGGGCAGAGCCTGTACTCGCGCATCCTCCCCCCGGGGACGACCCAATTGCACGCCGCGCTGAACCAGAGGCCGCGCGTGATCTCGGTCGAACTCGGGGCCAACGAAGTCCTCGGCGCGCGTAGCGGGATCGCGATCGTTGGCGTCTCGATCTTCCCGCCCAACGCCTGGATGCCGCTCTACCGCGCGCTCGTCGACACGGTGGTCATGAAAACGCCGCAGGTCGTAGTGGTCGGACTGATCAAGGATGCCGCCAGCTTCCCGAGCTTCCGTCGCGGTGCCGAGATCTTCGTCGACGCGCCCACCATGCTCGGTGCGTTCAACGTGATGGTGTCGAGCGATTGTGACGGGAGCCAGAACCTGATCTTCGTCCCGGTGCGCATTCCGACGGCTGTCTCGATCGGATTGACTAACCGCGCCAATAACCTTCCACCCTTCGTCTTCTCGTGCGCCGACGGTGGAACTGGCGTACCGGACTACGTCCTGACCC
This sequence comes from Gemmatimonadota bacterium, assembly GCA_016704465.1. GTDB lineage: Bacteria > Gemmatimonadota > Gemmatimonadetes > Gemmatimonadales > Gemmatimonadaceae > SCN-70-22. The sequence continues at coordinate 370,394 of JADJAD010000006.1, forward strand.
CGGCCGAGGCGGGGATCGTGAACCAGACGCTGGCACAAATGACGTCGTTCATCAAGTCGGTCGCAGACCGACATCGGCTGGCGTACTTCGCCCTCGAAGAGTTGTACGGCCTCCCCGGCCTCAAGCCGACGTTCAGCGCGGTGCAGCTGATGACCTCCGCGCAGCCCTATGGCTCGTATATCACGCTCGACGGCATTCATCCGAGCGCCGCTGGATCGGCGGTCCTGGCTCGCGCCGCCGCGCAGGCACTCAACGCCCGGTACAACCTCCACCTCCCCGACGGGACGCCGTTCATCGCATCCCGTTAGGCGCTCGTGGTCCGCGGCCGGTCGCCCGAGTCGGGCGGCCGGTCGCGCGGCGGGTTCCGGACCCGTTGGCCGGCGTCCTATCCGTCGAGCGTGAGAACCGGGTGCAGTCGCAGCTGATCCACCAGCGCCGCACGCGAGGCGACGCCAAGTTTTGCGAACATGTGGGACAGGTGGGTGCTCACGGTGCGTGAGGAGATGTCGAGCCGGTTGGCAATCTCCTTGTTGGTCAGGCGCTGGGCGGCGAGGCGTGCGATGTCGAGCTCTCGTCCCGTCAACGAGTGCGCGCCCTCGCCAGGGTGCTGGGGCGGCAAACGAAGCCCCAGCGATCGCATCTCGCTCCGCGTCCCGCGCAGCTCGTTCCCTGCCCCGAGCCGCGCGAAGACGTCGTGCGCCAGGCGAAGCTCGCGCGCGGCACCATCGAGATCGCCGTCGGCCAGCATGACCTGCGCCGCATTCCGTCGCACGCGGGCCGCGTGATAGGGAAACGAAATCGCCTCCAACTCCTCGGCGGCGGTGAGCAACGCGGGAACCGCAGCAGGATTCTGCTCTTCAAATCGAAGCCGTAACGCTTCGGCGGCCGCCGCCCACGCCATGCCGAGGCGATGCGAAAGCAGCCGTGACTGATCGCGCAGTCGTTCCGTCATTTGTCGAACGAGGACATACTGCTGGAGCCAAAGCCCGGCCTCGATGACGATCGGCAAGAGCCGATGAATCGTCCAGATCACGTACCCATAGCGATCCGCGATCGCGAGCCCACGCTGACCGACGTCGAGCGCTCGTTGACATTCCCCAACCGAGAGCCAGTACGCCGCCATGCCCGTGTGCGCGAGAATGGCCGTATGTATCTCGCCGGTCAGCGGGGTGCGTCCCTCGCGGGTCGCGAGGTCCACATCGTCGGCCCGCGAGAGGCGCCACGCCTCCTCCAGGAGCAACCGGCCGGCCTCCAGTTCATCGCGCGCGAGTCGGATGAGCCCCGTCCACACCAGCAAACGCGGGAGCAGCGTGTCCGCGGCGATCGCGCGGGCGATGGGAATCGCGCGCTCGGCCACGGCGATCCCCTCGTTCCAGGCCCCGATCCCCGAGGCGTGTTCGATCGCGATCTCTGCGGTTTGCACCTGCATGAGCGGCGAGCGGAGTTCAAGCGCCAACTGCTCGGCTTGTCGCAGGTGCGTCTCGACGGCGTCGGCGTTGCCTGCCAACCCTTCGAGCACGGCCAACGCCCAGTGTGTCGACCAGGTGAGCGATCGGTCACCGCTCGCCAGGGCATGGGCGTGCGCCGCGTTCCCGTGCTCACGTGCCACGGCGGGCGGACAGGTCCACCCCTGCAGCTGGGTGAGCGCCCGTCGCACCCGCGCCTGGAGCGCGTGATCCGCACTTCGGTCGGCAATGGGGAGCGCGGCTTCGACGACAACCTTGGCCTCGTCGATTCGTCCCAGCGCCTGCAGCAGCATGCCCTTCGCGACGCGCGTGCGCACGGCGAGATCGATCCGGTCGATCGCGAGCGCCGCCTCGTCGGCGTCGTCGAGGTAGCGCAGTCCCTCGGCCGGGCGGCCATCGAAGGCGATCGCGAGCCCAACACGCCGAAGCAGGCGCGCGCGTGCAAGCGTATCGCCGACCGCGTCAGCCATGGCCAGCGCGCGGAGCCAGTGCGCGATGGCCCCGGTGCGATCGCCGGTGCGCTGGAGCGCGCGCGCAAGATCCTCCAGCAACGCTCGGTGCTCCAGGGCGTCGCGCGTGCCCTCCGACATCCCCTCGCAGAGCGCGACCGCGTCGCGGAGGAAGCGGGTCGCCTCCACGTCGGCGTGCCGGTCGAGCGCTTCGCGTCCCGCCGCACTCATGTACCGCAGCGTGCGGGCATCGCCACCGTTCGCGCGCCCCTCAACAAGGTGCCGGGCGATCACCCCTGCCTGGGTGAGCGCCGCGTCGCCGAGCGCGCGCTCGAGCTCCTGAGCCGTCGACAGATGCAACGCCTGTCGACGGGCGGCCGTGAGTCCGGCGAGCACCGTCAGTTGCAGCAGCGGATGGACGAACTCGTACTGGGGGACGTCGCCCTCGGCGATCTCGCGAAGCACCCGTCGGGCGCAGAGCCCATCCACGGCATCGGCGAGGCTCGGCGCATCGAGCGCCGCCACGGCCTGCAGCAACGGGAGCGTCGCGCGACCCCCGATGATCGCAGCCACCTCGGCCAGCCGCCGATGATCCGTCTCCAACTCTGCGAGTTGCCCCTGCAGCGCTTCGCGAATGGTCGCCGGAAGCCCGACGTCATCGAAGTCCGCCACCGTCCATTGCTCACCTTCCTGCCAGATACGTCTGGACTCGACGAGGTGGCGAATGAGCTGATCGACGAAGAGTGGGTTGCCACGCGAGCGTTCGTGTATCCGATCTCCCAGTCGCGCCGCTGCATCGCCCGTGAGCCCGAAGAGTTGATGCAGCAGCTCGAGAACGTCAAAGCGGGTCAGCGGTTCGAGGGAACGAACGACCGCATCGCCGCGAGCGAGCAGTGAGCGCTCCACGGTCCGAAGCGCACTCGGGAGCTCCTGCCCGTCGTTGGCGTAGCTGACGATCAACAGCACACGCGATTGCCCGAGCTGTCGCGCCAGGAAGTGCACGAGCTCTATCGACGATGGGTCGCTCCACTGCGCGTTCTCGAGCACGAGCAGGAGCGGCTGGCGCGCCCCGAGGCGAGTGAGGAACTGCGCGAAGTTCCAAAGGAGTCGTGTCTTGCGGTCGTCATCTCGGTTCGCCGACGCATCCACCAAGTCGGCCCCGAGTCCGAGACCGCGGAGGAGCGACCCGAGTTCGCGCTCGGCTCCGCGGGCAAGGACCGACAGCGCCCCCGCAGGCAGCTGCTTGAGTGCCGGAACGAGCGCGTCGGAGATCATCCCGTACGGCATCCCCGTTTCGGCCGCGTAGGCGCCACCGACGGCGACCATTACCTCTCGCCTCGCCGCCTCGCGGGCCAGCAGGCGGACGAGGCGCGTCTTCCCGATCCCACTCTCGCCCGCCAGAAAGATGCACTGGCCGCGACCGTCGATCACATCGTCCAGCGCCAGGCGCAGCGTGCCAAGCAGGGCACGTCGTCCTACCAGGGGGAGTTCCGTGTCGGCGATCGGGAGGACTCGTGAGTCGCTTGCGCGCATCGGGACGCAGAGTGCACCGAAGTCTGACTTTGGAAAGCGCCAAGACGCGTGACGCGCCCGGCTGACGAGGCGAGCAAAGCGTGCCCAGCAGTGCTGCAGGCGCGACGAACCACAGCGTCCGCCGGGTAGCCACGCGAGGCGAATGAGACCAGTATGTCGCTGTCGGTCCACTAGTCTGCCTACCCCGGCTTGGCACCGCTAGGGGTGGGTGGAACGCGTCCCCGGCTCCACCGGCCGGCGATTCACCCCGGACGAACGCTCTGACCGCTTGAGCACCGCCCACGCTCCCGATCGCGCGTTCGACGCGCTCGCGATAGTCGGTATGAAGCGGCGGCTGGTCCTCCGCGGTCTCGTGGCGCCACGCATCGCCCCACCACTATACCGTGCGCTCACCGCGTACCGACGGGACGCACATCGGAAGACCAGCCACCATGGAGAGGTGAGGCCTGGATCTGTACAAACGAGAGAGCCAGCTGGAGGTCAAGGCGGATGACGGGACGATAGCGGACCGCCGCGTCGCGACCAGTCGGGAGCGGTTCACCGCCGCACTCGACGGTCGGCCTCGGTCGATGATTCATGCGCCAGATTTCTCTCCCCTTCTTTTCAGTGATTCCAGAGAATCGTCGAGATCGCGCTGGATCGTCGAGCGTGCTGCCGACCGCGAGGACGGCCGGCGCATGAGGTCGTCAAAGGCGCGCACGCCCCCCCGTGCTCCTTGTCGGCCACGAATCAGTCCCCGCTGTAGTCGAACCTGACCCGGTTCCGAAGACCCCGCTGCGGTCGGGTGGCCAAGCGGCTGCGGATGGTACGGCTTGCGGCTGCGAGCAGGCTGGACGCGCGCGTTGGCCGTGGGCTGCATGGCGGCGGTGTGGGGTACGGTCTGGCGCACATGGCCACGCGCACCACGGCATGGCGTCGCGCTCGCCGCGCGGGTATTCGCCGCCACCTCGCCCAACTCCTTGAGCCAGCCCGCCGTAAGCAGTACGATCCCCACGCCTCCAACGCCCGGCCATGACTCCGATCCCGCGCCTCGCCATAACCGCCCTCGCGCTCGCTAGCGCCTCCATGCTCCCGCCCGGCACGCTGCGCGCGCAGAATGCCCCCGTCGGCATCGCCGCGCTCAAGCACACCGCGGCCGACGTGCACTTCATGTCGGGGATGATCCACCACCATGCGCAGGCGGTGCTGATCGCGAAGTGGGCCCCCACACACGGGGCTAGCGCCGAGCTGCAACGGCTGTGCGAGCGCATCGTCGTCGGGCAGCGCGACGAGATCGACCTGATGCAGAACTGGCTGCGCGACAAGGGAGAGCCGGTCCCCGAGGCAACCGACGCCGGACCGATGAAGACGCAGCACGAAGGGATGACCCATGAGATGGTCATGCCCGGGATGCTCAGCGCCGACGACCTCAAGGCGCTCGATGCCTCGAGCGGGGCCGCCTTCGACACGCTCTTCCTCACCTTCATGATCCGGCACCACGAGGGGGCGCTGACGATGGTCGAGGAGCTGCTCGCCTCGCCCGGCGCCGCACAGGACGAGACGGTCTTCCGCTTCCAGTCCGATGTCTTCGCCGACCAGTCGACGGAGATCCGTGTGATGCAGCAGATGCTCGCGGCGCGTGGGGTGCGCAACGGTGCCTGACATAAGCGTCTTCCCATTCCCGCCCCGCCGTCCCCTCGTCCCCCCGCCAGGAGTCGCCATGCACGCTCCACCCGTCCGTCCCCGCACGTCCCGCTGGTCCGCACGCCTGACGCACGCCGCCGCGCTCGTGGTCGTCGCGGGGTGCGCGCGCACGGCGATCGTCGTCCCTGCCCCAGCTCCCACCCCCGACCCGCGTGTCGGGCTCAAGGCGGGGCTCACCGACGCGGGTGAGGCGATCTGGAACCTCGGCTTCGTCTCCAACGTCCCCTCGCCGCCGGGCTTCGAGGGGGTCACGAACTCGGACCTGGCCTTCCGTGGCAACTACGCGATCCAGGGCAACTACAACGGATTCAACATCTGGGATATCTCCAACGCTCGGCAGCCGAAGTTGGTCAAGTCGACCCTGTGCCCGGCCTCGCAGAGCGATGTCTCGGTCTACAAGCACCTGCTCTTCGTGTCGGCCGAGGGGCTGAGCGGGCGCACCGACTGCGGGACACAGGGGGTGCAGGACACGGTGAGCACCGTCCGCATCCGCGGGATCCGCATCTACGATGCGACCAACATCGCCGACCCCAAGTACGTCGGCAACGTGCAGACGTGCCGCGGCTCGCATACGCACACGGTGGTCGAGGATCCGAAGGACAAGGAGAACGTCTACATCTACATCTCGGGCTCGTCCGGGGTGCGCTCGCCTAACGAGCTCCCCGGCTGCTCAGGGACGTCGCCCGATAACGACCCCAACTCGTCGCTCTTCCGCATCGAGGTGATCCAGGTCCCGCTGGCGCGCCCGCAGGACGCGAAGGTGATCAACAACGCGCGCATCTTCGAGGGTCTCACCGCACCGGCGCGTCACGCCGACGTGATGACCGCCGAGGACTCCGCGCGCATGGCCGCGCGCGCCGCCTCGCAGCCCGCCCGTGCACCGCGTCCCGCACCGATGCGCGGCGGCGGCCCCACGCAGTGCCACGACATCACGGTCTATCCCGCCCTCGGCCTGGCCGGCGGCGCCTGCGGCGGCTACGGCCTGCTGCTCGACATCAGCGACGTGAAGAACCCGATCCGCATCGACGCCGCGGCCGACTCGAACTTCGCCTTCTGGCACTCGGCGACGTTCAGCAACGACGGCACGAAGATCCTCTTCACCGACGAATGGGGCGGCGGAAGCGCGCCGCGCTGCCGGTCGACTGACAAGCCGGAGTGGGGGGCGAACGCGCTCTTCACCATCGAGAACCGGAAGCTCAAGTTCCACTCGTACTACAAGATCCCGGCGCCGCAGACGAGCCAGGAGAACTGTGTTGCGCACAACGGCTCGCTCATCCCGATCCCGGGGCGCGACGTCATGGTGCAGGGGTGGTACCAGGGGGGGATCTCGATCTTCGACTGGAGCGACGTCAAGAACGCCAAGGAGATCGCCTACCATGACCGCGGCCCCGTGAACGGGGAGAAGCTGGTGAGCGGCGGCTCGTGGTCGGTCTACTGGTACAACGGCAACATCGTTTCGTCCGAGATCGCGCGCGGCATGGACGTCTTCGAACTCAAGCCGAGCGAGTTCATCTCGCAGAACGAGATCGACGCGGCGAAGACGGTGCAGTGGAACGAGCTGAACGCGCAGGGGCAGCCGAAGATCGTCTGGCCGCCGAGCTTCGCGCTGGCGCGTGCGTACGTGGACCAGCTCGAGCGTGGCAAGTGCCTCTCTACCTCTCGCATTGCCGCCGTGCGCGGGGAGTTGTCCAGCGCCGAGCGGGCGGCCGGTGCGGCGCGTCAGGGGGCGCTCACCACGTTGTCGTCGCAGTTGGCCGGCGAGGCCGCGGGGTCGTGCGACGCCAAGCGTGTGCGCTCGCTCTCCGATGCGGTGAAGGACCTGGCGGTCGTGAGCTAGTCGCCGCGCACCGCGAGGACCGAACGGGAGGCGTCGCTGCGGACGCCTCCCGCTCTATTTCGAGGAGTCGCTCATGCACCGCACCCGGCGGCGAGCGCGACCTTCGACTACCAGGACGTTGTCCTCGTTCACGCGCGCGGTTCCTTCAGCACGCCGCCATGCACCCGAAGGCGCAGCACCTGCTCACTGACCGCAACTGCGGCTGGTAGAGCCGAGCCGACACGCAGACTCGGCGTGTACGGCTTGCAGCTGGTCGAGCGCTACAAGCGAGGAGTGGGCGCGCGCCTGACCACCGAGTCCCATGCTTGCGACTGCTCGGAACCCGCCGCTTCGCCCATGTGGCGCGATAGCTCTGCGCACGCTGCCTATCGACCACCCAGCCGAGGTCGCTTTTGTCGAAGTCGTGCGGCTGACGATGTCCATTTCCGAGCCGATTCGGCGCCACTCCCAGTAGTGCGCGTCCGAACGACGGCGGCGCACTCCACCGCGGCCACAGGGGGCGTCATGCAGGTTTCGGATGCAGCACGGATCGGGGCATTTTCACTGATGACCAGCGCGATCGCGGCATGCATCGCGGCGCCGGTGGAGGCGCCGGATGTGATGCGCACGCCACCTGCCGTCGAGGCCCCCGCCCGCTACGTCAGCTCGGCGACATGCACGCGCCGTTGGAATGCGGCGGTCGATGGCATGTGGGACGATGCGGTACGGTGGAAACCGCTCGGCGTACCGACTGCCTTCGATACGGTCTGCATCCAGACGGCAGGGAGCTACGTGGTCACGGTACGCAATGCTGTGCCGACGGTGGCTGTCCTGCAACTGGGCGACTCGGTCTCGCGCCCGACGCTCGAGGTGGAGTCCGGGGGAGTGCTGAACGTCAAGGGCGCGATCTCGAACTATCCCGCGTCGACGCTCGCCCTCGGTACGGACGTCGGGTCGACCGTCAGCTGCTCTCACCTGTACAACGAGGGAACCGTTCGCGTGCTCTCGTCGACCAGCGCGAACGCCTCGGCACGGATCGACTGCACGTACTTGATGAACTACGGTGCCCTCATCCTGGCCGGGCGGACCACCCTCAACGCCAGCGGCTGGTCTCCGGAGTTCAGAAACAGCGGCACCATCGTGGTGACGGCCCCCGACCCCGTGCACTACGCCTTCACCCCGACCAAGGGCTACACGTATGTGTGGATGACCGCGGGCGACATCAGCGGCACCCAGTCCTTGATGTTCGAACGAGGGGTGGGATCGGGGAGCTTCGCCCACTTCAACTGGACGGGTGGCTCGATCCAGCCGAACTCCGCCGCCCCGTCCAGGTCCGTCGTGCACGTCACGAACTTCAAGACGGCGACGGCCTACCCCGCGTCGAGTGGCACGGTGAACGTGCTCGGCGGCGGCGTGAACGACACGACCGACGTGGAGATCCTGTCGGACAGCACGCACGCGATCATCGAGGGCCAGTCGACGCATTTCCAACTGTTCGACAACATTGGGACGCTCGACTTGCTTGCGGTGGGTTCCACCTATTCGCGTGCGAGCGTCAGCTTGTTCAGCAACTTCGGGACGATCAACGTGCTGCGCGCCACGACCTTCGACGTGACCAAGCTGGACAATCACGGTACCATCGTGCTCTCGGCGAACCTGACGTTCTCGCGCCCGAGCGGCTATCTCCAGAACTTCGGGAATGTGCGCGTCATCGGGAGTCGACGCCTGATCATGGGGTCCACGACCGAGTTCCGCTCTGACTTCGGAACGCAAGTCGGCACGTTGCAGCTCTCGAATGCGTCGCTGACCGGTCGTGGGACCGTCGGCGACATCGTGTCGACAGGGGGCTCGATCCGTCCTGGATTCGGCCTCACCGAACCAGGCACGCTCAGTGCATCGTCGGTCACGCTCGACGCGGCCAGCGGCGTCTCGATCGACCTCGCCGGCGATACGCCCGGCACCTATGACCAACTCGCGGTGGCTGGCAGCGTGACCTATGGTGGCAAGCTCGCCATCACGTCCGCTTCGACGTTCATCGGCGGCGCCTGCGGGCAGGTGATCCCGATCATCACCGACCAGTCTACCGCTGGGCGAGGCGCGTTCGCCTCCACGTTCGGCTTCGCCCCGCTCACCTTCGCCCATGCATGGCGCGCGTACAATCCCACCGGCTCGTACAACCTGGCAGGGTTCAATCCCCTGTCGCCGCTGCACGCAACGAAGATCTCCCTGGCGGTAACCGAGGGCGGCGCCAGCGACAGCTTCTTGCTCTGCCTCGGAGGTCGGGCGCCGAACGCGAACGTGAAGATCGTCGCCGGTTCTCTGCTCGGACAATCCGTCGCGACCCCCACGCCGGCCGTCTTCACCGTGACGGACTGGATGCTCCCGCGCACGTTCACCGTGTCGGCGATCAACGATGTCGTGGTCGAGGCCGAGGTCACCGACGACCTGCAGCTGACCGTCGGCAGCGCGGACCCGTTCTACGCCGCGCTGGCCATCGCATCCCGGCCAGTCACCGTGACCGATAACGACGGAAATGCCGATCTGTCCATCTCGCTCGTCGAGGTCCCGGCCTCCACCGCCGTTGGGCAGGTGTTCGACTTCACCGTGGTGGTCACGAACAACGGGCGGACCCTCAGCACGGGGGGGACCATCACCATTCCAGCCACTGGGAATTTCGAGGTCCAGTCCGTCGTCACCGCCGGCTGCAACTGGACGACGTCGTACGTGACCTGTCCCTTCACGACGACCGCTGTCGGGGCGACGAAGGTGTTCGTCATTTTCGTCAGGGCCATCGCGAGCGGCAACACCACCATCACCGCGACCGTCACTGGACAGCAACCCGATGCAGTCCCTGCGAACAACAGTGCGGCGGCGCTGTTCGTGGCGCAGTAGGGCGCCGCACGGCGTGGAGGGCCGCGCAGCGGTGGCGCGAATGCAGTCATCGTGCTTGACTGCACCCGTCGACAGGTCGTATCTCCGGTGTCCCCTCTGGAGCAGTCCATGCGTATCCCTCTCCGCGGCGTCATCGCCCTCGCCGCCCTCGCCGCCCTTGTCTCCGATGGCTCGTGGCTCGCTGCGCAGTCAGCTCCGGCCCCGCAAGCGCCAGGGCACGCGCAAGCGAGCACCGCCCGCTATGCGCGCGCCGACGCCTTCCTCCCGTGGAACGTGCAGGCGCTCGTCTCGGGGAACCAGCTCGACCCTCACTGGCTCGAGAACGATCGTTTCTGGTTCCGGGGCGCCCGCGGGCTCGGCGGCGAATTCCTCGTCGTCGACCCGGTACGGGGAACGCGCGCCGTCGCCTTCGATCACGCACGGCTGGCCGCCGCGCTCTCGGTTGCCGCCGACACGGCGTACGTCGCCGAGCGGCTCCCGTTCACCGAGTTCGACTTCGTGCGCAATGGTCAGGCGATTCGCTTCAACGTCGCCGACTCGGCGCGCTTCACGTGCGACATCGTTGCCTACACGTGCGCAGCGAAAGAGAAGGCGACCGCCCCGGCGAAGGATGAGATCCTCTCGCCCGACGGGAGGTGGGCCGCCTTCTCGCGCAACGAGAACCTCTGGGTACGCGCGGTTGCCACCGGGCAGGAGACGCAGCTCTCCACCGATGGCGAGGCCTACTGGGGATACGGCGTCGTGCCGGAGGGGTGCTGCCAGGAGATCACCAATCGCCGTGCCAAGCGAAAGGTCTGGCCCGTGCTGCGCTGGTCTCCCGATTCCAAGCGCATCGCCACCCATCGGTATGACGAACGCAGGGTGGAGCCGCTGAACCTCATCGAGACCGTCTCAGGCGGGAGGCCCAAGCTCCACAGCTACCGCTACGCCCTGCCCGGGGACTCCGTCGTCCCTACGTGGCAGCCGTATGTCTTCGACGTCGAGGCCAGGCGCGGGACCAAGATCGACATCGCTCCCGTTCCCGGATTCTTCACCTCCGCCGATTCCTCGTTCCGCGATGTGCAGTGGACGCAGGATGGCAGCTCGCTCTTCGTCACGGCGCGCAGCCGGGACTTCAAGAAGTACCAGCTGTTCCAGGTCGATCCCGCCAGCGGCACGGCGCGCCTCGTCTTCACCGACTCGGGACAGACCTATCGTGAACTCAACCAGTTCAGCGGCGCGCCCAACTGGCGCGTGCTCAAAAACGGCAAGGAAGTGCTCTGGTGGTCCGAGCGTGACGGGTGGGGGCACCTCTATCGCGTGGACGCCACCACGGGACGGGTGATCGCGCAAGTCACCAGCGGCCCGTGGCTTGTGCTCGACCTGCTCGCCGTCGACGAGACGCTGGGCACCGTGCACTTTACCGGCGTCGGACGCGAGCGGGGAGTCGATCCCTACTATCGCATGCTCTACCAGGTCGGCCTCGATGGCTCGGGATTCACGCGCCTCTCGGCGGAGAACGCCGATCACCAGGTGTGGGCCACGCCGTCGGGGCGCCATTTCGTCGACCTGTACTCGCGCCGCGATGCGGCTCCGGTCGGTGTCGTTCGTGCGCCTGACGGGCGCGTGCTGCAGACCATCGAGCAAGGGGACATCTCGCGCCTTCAGGCCATCGGGTGGAAGCCGCCGGTCGCGTTCAGCGCCAAGGGACGGGATGGGGTGACCGATGTGCACGGCTATCTCTACTTCCCCACCAACTTCGACTCCACCGCCAGCTATCCGGTCGTCGACTACATCTATCCCGGCCCGCAGGTCGGCGCCGTCGCCTCGCGCTCGTTCGTCACCAGCGCCCCCGGCAATGGCCAGGCGATGGCCGAGCTGGGCTTCATCGTCTTCACCGTCGATGCGTTAGGCTCGCCGCTGCGCTCCAAGGCGTTCCACGACGCGTATTACGGCAACATGACCGACAACGGCCTCCCCGATCACATCTCGGCGATGCAGGCGCTGGCCTCCACCTATCGCCAGATGGACTTGGACCGCGTCGGGATCTACGGCCACTCCGGGGGCGGCTTCTCCGGTACCGACGCCATCCTGCGCTATCCTGAGTTCTTCAAGGTCGCCGTGTCGGGGGCGGGAAACCACGACCAGCGTGGCTACCATTTCCCGTGGGGGGAGAAGTATCACGGCTTGTTGGTGAAGAACGCGACCGGCGGAGACAACTACGACTCGCAGGCCAACCAGAACCTCGCCGGGAACCTCAAGGGGAAGCTCCTCCTGTCGTACGGCACGCTCGACGACAACGTCCATCCCAACATGACGCTCGCCGTCATCGACGCCCTCATCAAGGCCAACAAGAAGTTCGACGTATTCGTGTATCCCAACCGGAATCACTCGTATGCCGGAGAGCCGTACGCCATCCAGCAGACATGGGACTACTTCGTGCGGCACCTGCGGGGGGAGGAACCGCCGACGGATTTCGTGATTCGGCAGCCGCGGTAAGCCCAACGGAGTTTGCGAATCGGCCGACCCTAGCGCATCACGGAGCGCTCGCGCCGCTCCACCGAAGCGGGTCAGGTACAACTACAGCTGCATCACGCGCAGGCGCCTCCCACCTCACGGCTGGTGACGCTTGTAGATGATCGGATTCAGGGGAAGCTTGTCACGGTCGATGATCACGCCGTCCTTCATGACCATCCGGATCATGCGGATGTTGGTGATGTCGGCGAGGGGATCAGCGTCCAGCATCACCATATCGGCGATCTTGCCTCGCTCAATCGTGCCGAGGGAGTCGCCCATGTGGTGCGGAAGCGCCTGCGCGCCCGTCCTTGTGCCGGCGACGATGGCCTGCGACGGGGTCATCCCGAACTCGACGAGCGCCTCGATCGCCGCGAGCGTGCCCACTCCTGGCTGGCGCATGCCCCACTGGTTGGGGTCACGCGAGAACTCGATGGCCTGCGCCACCTGATTGTCGGTCGCCGTCGTGATTGGGCAGCTTGTCTTCACGATCTGCTCGGCGTTGGCCCGCATGACGCGCGAGTTGGTGGTCCGGATCGAGTCCTCGATCATCTTCTCCGTCATCGCCGGCTTTGGCCAGCTTCGCAGTTCCGTCGGCCCGTTGCTCGCGGCACTGGCAGCGCTTGCCCCTCCGGTCCGGTTGGCGCCGGCGCGTGCCAGCGCCATCTGGTAGCCGCGCCCCGCGTGGTTGTTGCCGTGGATCGAGCAGAACGGCCTTTTCTCGCTCAGGAGCTTGAGCACCTCGTTGGTGATGGGAACTCCCCCAACCTCTGGGTGCTGAATGAGGTCGATGCCGGAGACGAGGGCGATGTACATCCCCTCGGGCGTGGTGGAGTGCGTCTCGGCCATGAGTCCGCGCGCGTGCACCGCGTCGACGATCGCCTTGAACTGTCGCTCGGAGAAGACGAGCCCGGGCTCGGTGTGTGTGTGGGTTGTCCCGCCGATCTTCACGAAGTCGACGCCTTTGTCGATGTAGGCATTGACGATGACCTTGAGCGAGTCGGGGCCGAACCAGGGCATGAGTTCACCGGCGCCCTGCGTGATCTGGTCGTTGAGCCACTCCTCGTAGTAGTTCTCCGGGTCGCGGCCCCGGAACGTCTTGGAGAAGGTCCCGCCCCAGCCGATGATGTTCCCGGCGACGTACATGCGCGCGCCGATCGCCGTGCCGCTCTTGATCGCATCGCGCGCCACGAGCAGCGGCGCGAGCGTGCCGTACGAATCACGAATCGAGGTGACGCCGTACTTGAGGTGCATCTGCGCCCCTTCGATCGCGATGTCACTCAGCCGTTCCCAGTATCTCGCATATTCGGCGGCGCTCGTCGGCATGCCGTTGTGCACGTTGGTGTCGACGAAGCCCGGGGTGACGTACTTGCCGGCCCCGTCGACCTTCTGGGCGCAGGCAGGCACCTGCACGTTGGCCCGCCTGCCGATTTCGGCGAACTTGCCGGCGCGCACGAGAATGGTGGCATCGGCGAGCGGCACCCCGCCGTTGCCGTCGATGACGGTGGCACCAATGATCGCGATGGCACAGGGCTGCGCGGTCGGGCGCGGCGCGGCGCTGAGCGACGCGGATGACAGGTGTACTGCGGTCGCGACGAACGCTGGGATCCGGAGGCGGTGCATGGACATGGCAGGACTGGGCTGTGGGAGTGGCAAACTGGAGCCGGGCGACCATTCGCGACGCCGGAGCGCTGGCCGGCACGCACCGGCGAGAACGAGACGCCGTACCGCGGCGCCTAACGAACGGCGCGCCCCTTCACCCGGAAGTCGAGAGCGGTATCGAAGCCGGCGCCGGGCCGGAGCTTGAGCACCACCTCAACCGCCTCGCTCATCTCGCGTGGCGCGAGCCGATCGGCGGAGCCGAGCTTGCCGGAGAATGCCACGGTGGACGCCGACAGCGCGACGCCGGCCGAGTCCACCAGCTCGGCGGTCGGCTGCCCGCCAGCCGTCGCGATGCCGACGATGTCCAGGCGAAGCGGGCCGTAGACAGGTTGGCGCGAGACGTTGCGCAGTTGCAGCTGCAGGCGTGCAGTCCCACTGGCGGCGTCGTAGACGGGAGTTCCGGCCACCACCTCCACACGATCGGTGAGGTCCGCCTCCGTCAGGGCGCCCGGTACCGCGGTGGGAGCGCCGAGCGTGATGCGAGCGCCGTACAACTCCTGCTTGCCGCTGCGGCGATCGGCCCAAACCGCGTTGAAGGCGCCGTCTCGGTCGGCCGCAAGCCCGGTGTAGTGCCCGGCGAAGAGGTTGCGCGTGCCGTCGAACGAGAGCACGATGCGCCCGTTGGTGAGCGCCTTGTGCGCCTCGTCGCGCGCGCGGCGCACGAACTCGGGGCCGGTGAGCGCGAACCGCTCCATCGTCGAGAGCCTGGTCGCCGTGGAGTCGGGGGGACGATTCGGGTCGTCGAAAGGGCTCAGGTTGTGCACGTAGGCGCCCGGCCCCTGGCTGGGCGGCGGACAACTTGCCGCTGACGACACGGTGTGGTTGGCGCTGAAGCGCTGGCCCCCGTCGATGGAAAAGGCGAACAGGTACTCCCAGCAGCGACGTGCCGGATCGCCGCGTCGATCGTACCAGGCGATCCCGATCTCACCGCGTGGCGCGACCGCGACCACGGGCGTCATGCGAAAGTCGGCGACACCAAGCGGCACGTTTCGTGTGTTGTCGTTGACCCGCAAGGGGGGCGACCAGCTTCTCCCCTTGTCGGTCGAGCGCGAAAACCAGATGTCGGAGTGGCCGCTGCGCGTATCGTCCCAGGTGGCATAGATGTGGTCACGATTCGGGCTGGTCGATGACGTATCGGCGACGACGATGGGCAGGCTGAACGCGCGGGGGAACTCGCCGCGCCGCGCCGGCCAGATATGCGGACCGAAGTCGAACACCTTCTCAGGGGGCGAGAAGGTCTTCGCACCGTCGGTCGACCGGCGCACGAACATGGGGAGCCTCTCGTTGCGCGGGTCGCCGAGGCGGATTCCAGTACTGGTAGTAGGTGACCAGGACGGTGCCATCAGAGAGCACGACCGGCTCGGTTGCCACGAGCTTCCCGCCGGGCTGGAGGTCGATCAGCGTCGGATCGGAAAAGCTCTTGCCGTGATCGTCGGAGTACTGGAGGAACATGGCGTACTGGTCGCGCACGAACGAATCGTACACGTCGTTCCAGGCGAGGTAGACGCGCCCGCGATGCGGCCCCTGGCTCATGTCGACGACGAGCCGGGCATGATCGGGCTGCACCGAGGGATGAATTTCGGTGGGGCCGTCCCACGTCCACGCATCGCCGGTGGTCGTCCAGATGCGGATCGCCGCCGGCTGCGACGCCTCGGGCCCGCTCATCGCGCGCGCGAAGCTCCCGCCAATGACGCATTGCATCACGTAGAAGCGCCCGTCGGGGCCGACGACGACCATCGGGTCGAAGGCGCCGGCTGTGTAACCAGGCAGGCTCACGGTGACCCATGTGTTCCCGCCGTCCCGGGACACCATGGTCGCGGAATGTCGGCCGCCCGTCCCGCCGTCACCCGAGCCCACCTGCGCCACGGCGACCATCACGTTCGGGGTGGTGGGACTCACCGCCACCCACATTTCGTTGTACTCGCCCGGCACGAGCCGGCGGTTCGGCCCGACCGACACCGTTGACGGCGTTGCCGCTGGCGGCGGCTGCGCCGCTGGCACCGAGCTCCCGAGCAGGGTCAGCGCGACGAGCGTGACGCACGGTGCGACTTGCGGGAACCGGGCAGTGTGCATGGAAGGTCTCCGGTGAAACGTCGGGCGGCGCTGGGCGCGCGTACGCCGGGAGAGGTATCGCAGCGCCCCAAGATCGGTGCCGCGCGCGTGATCGTCAACGAAACCAGCGCGATGGTGCGCGGCCACGACGCCCCGTGCACACCGGTGCTGCGCAGCTGCTCTCTGGACGCGCAGCAACCGCAGCACAACATTGCAGGACGACGTCGGCGGTGGCGGCACATCCCCGCGTTCCGTACCCGCCCCGACCCCACAGGACAACGCATCCATGGCCTCGATCCGGCGCCCCCTCCTGTCCGCCTGCGCCCTGGCTTTACTCAGCAGCGCCTGCTTCAATCGTGGGACGGCCGGCGGCGCGCCGCCCCCCGTGAACGGCAAGGAACGGACGCAGTTCACCATGCGATACATCGACCTGACGCCCGGCTCGGGTGCCGAGGCCGCGCCTGACAAGTGCTACTACGTGCACTACACAGGCTGGCTGACCGACGGCAAGAAATTCGACTCGTCACGCGATACGGCGAGCAACGGACAGCCGCGAACGCCGCTCCCCTTCCAGCAGGGCAAGCGGACCGTGATTCCGGGCTGGGACCAGGGCTTCGAGGGAATGAGAGTCGGGGCACGTCGCCGCCTGATCATTCCGTATCAGCTTGCGTACGGGGTCAACGGGCGCCCGACGCTCATTCCGCCCAAGGCCACGCTCATCTTCGACGTCGAGCTGATGGACGTGCGGGATGCGCCGCCGGCTGCACCGCAGGGCGCCCCACCGGCGCGCTGCCCCACCTGGTCGTAGCCGCGCTATGTCCCGTCACATCGCAGCCCTGCTTGCGGCATTGCTCGTCGTGGTACAGCCCATGGCGGCGCAGTCGCTTCCCCACGTCGTCTTCGGCACGGAGCGTGGCGAGATCGAGGTTGAGGTCGACACGATCCGCGCCCCGATCACCGGAAAGAACTTCCTGCGGTACGTCGAGGGTGGATTCTTCACGAACGGCTCATTCTTTCGCGTCGTCCGGCCGGACAACCAGCCGAATGACTCGATCCGGATCGACGTGATCCAGGGGGGACAGAGTCGCGAGCCGCGTCGCCAGGGCTTTCCGCCCATCGAGCTTGAACGAACGGCCGTCACCGGAATCACGCACGTCGATGGCGCCATCTCGATGGCGCGCGGCGGGGTGTCGAGCGCCACCTCGAGCTTCTTCATCTGCCTCGGGCCGCAGCCCTCGCTCGACTACGGCGGCATGCGGAATCCGGACGGCCAAGGCTTTGCCGCCTTCGGGCGCGTAGTGCGTGGGCTCGACGTGGCGCGCCGCATCCAAGCCGAGGCAGCCAACGGCCAGAACCTCGTCACCCCCGTGCTCATCCTCGACGCCAGACGCACGCCGTAGACGCGACGAGCGGTTCGGACCACAACGTAGAGGGGGGCGCGATCCAGTCGGATCGCGCCCCCCTCGCCTTGCATCGTGTACCGCGGACTACGGATTCTTGTCCGCGCAGACACGCACGTTCGGGTTCGCCTGCTCCGAGAGCGTCAGGATGAACACCACATCTGTTCCATAACTCACACCAGCCTTGTACGGACCCTTGGGCCAAACGTTCGCCTCGGCGCGTGTGTACTGCCGCATCAGTCGCCGCAGGTCGCCCGCCCGGTGACCGGTGCCGAACAGCCAGAAGGCACGCTCGCGGAAGAGCAGGTCCACGCGGGTTTCGAAGCTGCCTGGGTCTGCCAACGGCGCCATCGCCGGCGTGATGCCGGTCGCCCGCAGCGCGTTGAGGATCCCGAGCCACCCGTTGCCGGTCGTGGCGTTGTCGTTCCGGTTGGCCTGGAGGGCCGCCTCGGCCTCGATCAACCGCGCTTCAATCCCGGTCACCATCGGAATCGGCGAAGACAGCGAGCCGTACTTCCCGAACACCGCGACGCTCGTAATGCCATCGGTCCCCACGCCGTTCGCCGTCGTGGGAATGCGCGGATCTGCCGCGCTCACGAAGTTCAGGCCATTCACGCCCTCACGATCCGAGACGGTGATCGTGCGGAGATTGTTGCCGTTGAAGACCAAGTTGGTCTGGCCGGCGACGGTCAGTGTCGCCTCGGCATTGAACACGTAGTTCGTCGGGACGCCGCTAACGGCCGCCGCCGCCTGCGCATACTGGGCACGATTGAGCAAGGCGCGACCGCGTGCCACCTTGGCCAGGTTCAGCACCCGGGCGCTGTCGGCGCCGTAGACGAGCGCCGAGTCGAAGTTCGCGATGGCGACCTTCAGCACGCTGTCGCTCGTGAGCGGGCCGCTGAAGATTGCCTCCGTTCCATTGATGTCGGTGAGCGGGGTGCCGTTGCAGCTCGTCTCTCCGATGAACAGCTCGGCCAGCCCCTTGGTGGCAAAGAGCTGTCCCATGCGCGAGCGCGGCGTGGGGGCAAACTGCCGGCGGGACTCAATTGCCTGCTGCGTCTGCGTCCGCACCCGGTGCATAAGGATCGGGCCATACTCGGTGAAGGTCAGCGACTGCGACCGGAAGTCGATGTCGGCCTGTGAAATGAATGCCGTGGCGAACTTGAACTCGTCGCTGAAGATGCCGGTGTTGTACGCGAACGTCATGAACGGCGACATGATCGACGCGAGGGCGCCGCTCGTGAGTGCCTCGGCGCCCGCCGCGTTGGCGAGCTGTTCCGGCTGCACCACGTCGGGTGAGTCCACGTCCGTCAGCGAGGAGCAGGCGGACGCGAGCAGGAATCCGGCCGCGGTGGCGAGCCGATAGAATCGCTGGGTCATCGGTCGGCGCCTCACAGTCCGAGGGAAAGTCGAATGATGAAATACTTGGGGAGCGGCGAGACCGGGTTGTCATAGCCCAGGTCCCAGACCGTGCCGAAGTTGCCGGTGAGGTCGGGGTTGGCGGTGACTTCCGGATCCAGGCCGCTGTACTTCGTCCATAGCGCCAGGTTGCGCGCGCTGAACGTCACGGAAGCCGTCCGGGAGCCAAGCAGGTTCTTGAGGTTGCGTGTGGCATCCCACACGATCGAGGCTTCGGCCCATCGGGTAAACGTGCCGTCTTCTGCGTAGCCCGCGTACGTCAGCGTCGGTCCGGCAAAGCCGGCGTAGGCCGCCTGCGACGCGACGGAGGCGTTGGGGTCATTGCGGGCCTTGCACGACCCGAAGCTCGCGCACTTGTTCAGTTCGGTGAAGTTCGTCTGGATGAAGTTGCCCTTGTAGACGAACATCGAACTCAGGCGAAGCGCTCCGTTGAAGAGGGAGAGACTTGGCGTCACCGTGAGCATGTCGGTCGGGTTCGTCACCCCGATGAAGGTGATCGAATCGTCGACCTGGACCTCGCTGATCTGCAGGACACCGTCGTTGTTGGCGTCGTTGTAGCCGCGGATCTTGCGGTCCCACATCCCGAACAGCGGGAAGTCCTGGACAAACTTGATGAAGCGATCTTCCGGTGGACGCAGGCTGGAGTCGAGTTCGAGCAGCTTGGAGTGGTTGATCGAGCCGTTGAGGCTCAGGTCAAACTGCGCGCCTCGCGCCTGGAAGACGGTGGCGGTAATGATGCCCTCGACGCCGCGGTTGCGCACGCGCCCCACGTTGTCGAGCTGTCCGGTGGCGATCAGCCCAGCCGAGCGCGGATAGGAGCGCTGTACCAGCGCATCCTTGCTCTTCTTCTCGTAGGCGGTCGCCTCCAGGCTGATCCGGCCGTCGAAGAAGTCGATGTCGAAGCCGCCTTCGAGCTCTGTCGTGCGCTCGGGTGCGAGGTTCGGGTTGCCGAGCGTCTGCAGCTGTGCGCCTGATGCCGTCGTGCCATTGACGAAGACCGTGGCCAGCTGCAGCCGCGTGAGCGCGGCGTCGGCCGGCGGCTGTACGCCCGAGGACCCGTAGGCCGTGCGGAACCGGAAGCTGGAGATCGCCTTGGTCTTCGGGAACCAGTCTTCGCTCGAGACGAGCCAGGAGACGCTGGCCTTGGGATAGTAGGCCGTCTTGAAGTTCTTGCCGAAGGTGCTGGCCCCGTCGGCGCGCATGGCGCCGGTGACGAACAGCCGGTCGTTGAGCGCGAACTGCTGCTCCACGTAGCCACCTGCGACTACCGACTGGATCGTCGCCTCGGCGTTGGAGACGGTTGCGGCGCCGGCGACCGTACTCGATCCCGGCGGAAGGTTGGCGGCGATCGCCGTCGTGATCCCGCGGTCGCGTCGATTGTACTGCGCGCCGACCGACGTCTTGGAGACGATCGACGGGAGAAGGTTGAAGGTGGCGGTCGTGCCAACATCGCCGGTGAACAGGACGGTGTTGGAGCGCGAATCGAGACGTCGGCCGAGGCTCGGCGCCAGGGCGGTGCCTCCCTCGCCGCGGCGCTGCAGGTTGTCGGAGAAGTTGGAGCTGACGTCAACGCCGACGGTGGCACGCGCCAGGAGCCATGGGAGCGGCGTGAAGTTTCCGTTCGCGGAGCTCGTCAGGCGCACGAGCCGCTCGGCCGCTCGGGTGGCGAACGACTCACCGGGGCGGCGCTGGTTGAGCCAGCCGTCGTAGTCGTCCTTGAATCCCCGTCCCCAGGCCGCGTCGGTGAAGACCGTGTTGGTGGGAATCTGGCTGCGCTGGAACTGGAGGCTGTTGGAGAGGTTGAGGTCCGCCTTTGGGCCAAGCATCGCCGAGGCGTTGGCGCGCATCGCCGCGCGATTGAGGTA
Source organism: Gemmatimonadota bacterium (assembly GCA_016704465.1). Classification (GTDB taxonomy): domain Bacteria; phylum Gemmatimonadota; class Gemmatimonadetes; order Gemmatimonadales; family Gemmatimonadaceae; genus SCN-70-22. The sequence continues at coordinate 391,124 of JADJAD010000006.1, forward strand.
GTTCGGGTGGATCTGTTCGTCGGGGATGTCGGCGCCCCCGCGCTCGACCTTCAGGCGCGAGATCTCGGAATCGGACAGCTCGAGGTAGCCACGCTCACGTTCCCAGTCGCCAGCCACAAAATATCGGAACTGCTGTGCGCCGCCCGACACCTGCGCACCAGCCTGACGACGATAGCCGGTGCCGACCGGTGAACTGATGGCGTCGGCCATGGGATTCCACTGGCTGACGCTGTCCACGGTGCACTGACCCGCCGTCCGCGCGAGGTTCACGCAGTTTACCTGCTGCCCCAGCGTGTTCTTGCCGAAGGCGTAGTAGTTCTCGTTCCACTTCGTCGGGCCGGGGATCACCCCTCCCTCGCCAAACAGGGTCCACTTGGGAGAGCCGGCGACGCCGCGCTTGGTCCGGATCACGATGACGCCATTGGCGGCGTCCGTGCCGTAGAGTGTGGCGGCGGCGGGGCCCTTCACGATCTCCATTGACTCGATTTCGTCCGGGTTGATCGCCGTGACCGATCCGGCCGTCCATCCGTAGGACTGGATGTTGGTGCCGCCCCCGCTCCCTGCGCCCGTCGTATTGTCGACGCGGGCGCCGTCGACGATGATGAGCGGATTGTTCGGCTGCGACAGCGAGTTGAATCCGCGGATGCGGATGCGCGGCGCCGATCCAGTCATCCCGGCGTTGGCAAAGGTCATGAGCCCGGCGACGCGTCCCTGCAGCAGGTCGCCCACCGAAGTGATCGGGGCGGACATCGTGAGCGAGTCGGCGCGCAGCGTCGAGACGGCGTTACCGAGCTCGACCCTGCGCTGGTCGCCGGTCGCGGTGACGACGACCTGCGAGAGTTGCGATGCCGAGCGCTCGAGCGCGAAGTCCGCCACCACCTCCCCGTTGTCCGACACCGTGACTCGCTCCGTCTTGGGCGCGTAGCCCAGCATGCGGACGGTCACCGCGTGCGTTCCCGCGGGAACCTGGCCCACCACGTAGCGACCCTCATTGTCCGCCACCGCACCTAGTCGGGTGTTGGCAATGACCACCGTTGCTCCCGCTACCGGTGTTCCGGATCCCTGCTCGGTAATCCTGCCGCGAATCGTGCCGGCGAAGCGGACAGACTCCCGCTCGCTGTCGGGGCTTGGGGGGCCATGACTGCCGGCACCCAGCATCGGCGACGAAGCGAGGCCGAGGGGCAACAACATGGCCGGCAACAGACTGAGGCGCATGAGTTCTCCTTTCAATTGTGCGGGGCACCGATGTGCGGGACAGTCTGGTGCGACGACGACACACGAGACCGCGAGAATCAGTGGCGATAGTGCATCATTATTCGCATACAAATATGAAGACGTCAAGTAAGCCGCTGCACAATGCGACACACGCCGCGCGCCGCTGTCGCAATTCCACACGTGATGCGTTCGCGCGCACGCGATTTGATGTGAGGCGCGCGCTGCGAGGGACGGATGCGCGATGTTTGACGCTCGGGAAGGAGCCGAACCAGGTCGGCCGCTGAGACGGACGATGCCAGCTACATCATCAACACTGTTGGGTTTGCCACAGCACGAGTGCGCGAGCGACCGACCCGATCGCACGTCCCGAACGATTCGGGGATTTCCGGGCGTTGAGTCACTGGACCTTCATGCACCGGGCTGCATGACTTGCGGTACGATGGACCACTCGGGCGTTGTGCCCCATCTGGTGCCCGACGGCGGAAAGACGGCCGAACGGGTCGCCTCACACCGGCTCCCCTGCGGGATCTGGGACCCAGAGACCAGACCGGCGCCGTCGCTGCTTCACGCACGGCGCTAGCTGCCTCAGCATTGCGCACCGCCTGCGGATGTGGTACGCTCGCAGTCTCCACTCACTTGGAGCTGACCGTGACTCTTCGCATCTCGCGCGTCACCCTGCTCACGCTGATTGTGGCCGCTGCCGCGCTGCATCCCCACCAGCTCGCGGCGCAGGACAGTACCGCGGCGCCTGGCACCGGCGTCTGGCGCAACTATGACTTTGTTCGCGGCGACAGCATCTGGTACGCCAGCGACTTCCGCGATGAGCGTGTGGGTCGCTTTCCGGCCAGCCAGCTGGAATTCGTGAGCGGGAACATGGAGATCGTCGAGCGGAACGGCGCAAAGCTGCTTGAAGCCAAGAGCGCGGCGGTGGTGCGTATCCCCCTCCCAACCGAACTTCCTGCGCAATATTCCGTCGAGTTTCGGCTGGAGATCGGTGCGGCCAATTTCTTTACCAGCCTGTACAGCTCGCCGCACGAGGGGTCGAACGGACGTTACGCCACGGACTACGTGCACCTGTACTCACGTCCGGGCATTTACCGCGGCTCGGCGGAGCGTTCGGCCGCCACGGAGCGCTCGTTCGTCAAGAACATGGTGCCGATTCGCCTGCAGGTTGACGGCGAGTACGCCATTCTTTACGTGGGCTCGACACGTGTGGGCATGGTGCCTAACGCGAATTTCGCCCGAAGCAAGACGCTGCAGCTCTCAATGAACGGGCAACCGGGGCGCGAAACGTACCTGAGTGACATCGTGGTTGCCGTGGGGTTGGATCCGCTGTACGAAACGCTCCTGAAGACGGGGGAAGTCACGACGTATGGCCTCTACTTCGACGTCGACAGCGACCGTCTGCGTCCGGAATCAACGCCGCAGCTCGACGCGCTCACCAAGATGCTGACCGATCACGCGGATCTCACAGTCGCGATTGAAGGTCACACCGATGCGACAGGCGACGACGCACACAATCAGTCATTGTCCGAGCGACGGGCGGCAGCAGTCGTTGCATATCTCACGACGAATGGAATCGCGGCGGCTCGGCTCGCGGCGGTTGGCAAAGGAGAATCGGTGCCCGTGGGAGACAACGGGACTGCGTTGGGTCGAGCGCAGAACCGACGCGTCGTGATTCGCAAACAGTAGCGCCACCCTGCCAATCATATGAACCGCCTGTTCACCGCCTGGCTGCTCGCTGCCCTGCTCCTCCCCGCGCCCTCCCTTGCCCAGCAGAAGGAGACGTTCGACGCCTGGGCGCCGCAGCGTGAAATGATCCGCCGAGGACAGCAGGCCGTCTTCATGTGCAACGGACTCTTCACCTCCAACCGAACGCTGGAGCAGGTCTTCGCGCAGGAACTGGCGTTCTTCCCCGAGCCGATCGGGACGCCGCGGGGTGGTGACTACCTGGTCGACAAGGCGCGGAAAGCGGTGGCCATCGGGTCGCCATGGAGCGGAGCGCCGGTCATGCGCGCCGCGTTCCGCGAGGGACTGGGCTGCGTCGTCATGTCGCCGGATCAGGGCTTCGAGGACATCGACGCACTCCCGATCCTGAAAACGCCGCCGCTGGCCGGCGACCCGGCCACCATCCCGTGGCCCAACGGGGACCTGGTGAAGAAGCAGCCCCTCCCCGCGAACGTGGACGCGGCAGCGTTGCAAGCGGCATCGGATTGGGCGTTCAACCGGCCGACGCCCGAGCAGGTCACGCTGAGCCTCATGGTCATCCAGAACGGCCAGATCATCCACGAACGGTATGCCCCGGGCGTGGACATGCACACCCGCACGCGCACCTGGTCCACGGCCAAGAGTATCGCCGGGACGCTCATCGGCATCCTGGTAGACCAGGGAGAGCTGCGCCTCGACGAACCCCTTGGCTTCGCCTGGCAACCGAAGGCGCTGCTGTCCGAGAGCGACCCGCGGAACGCCATCACGCTCCGGCACGTGCTGAACATGTCGAGCGGGCTGTACCCCATCGACAACGCTGGACTCGAGTACGCCACGGGCTCGGGCCTGTCGTACTGGGCGGGGACCAGCTCCGTGCAGGGCGCGCTCCACAAGGCGCTGGTGCGCACGCCCGGCACCGTGTGGGACTACGAGAACTACGAGACGCTGCTGGCGGTCTACAAGATGAAGCAGGCCATCGGCGACCCGCAGGCGTACCTGGAATTTCCCCGCAAGGCGCTGCTGGACAAGCTCGGGATGCGCAGCACGCTGCTCAGCACCGACCGCTTCGGCGACTTCATCCTCAGCAGCCAGGTCTACACCAACGCCCGTGACCTGGCGCGACTCGGCATCCTCTACCAGCAGGGCGGCATGTGGAACGGTGAGCGCATCCTGTCCAAGGAGTGGATCGACTTCGAGCGCACGCCGGCGCCGGCCACCGCGAAGATCGGCAATGCCTACGGCGGCCAGTGGTGGCTCGTCCCCGACAACCGGAAGGGCGAGGTACCGGCGGACGCGTATACCACCGCGGGCAATCGTGGCCAGTACGTGATCGTGGTCCCCTCGAAGCACCTGGTCATCGTCCGCCGCGGGCTCGACTGGGGGCGCCAGGGTTTCGACCAGTGGGGGATCACGCGCGAGGTGTTGAAGGCGATTCGTTAGGCGGGCACGGCCGGCGCGACCGTACGAGAAGCAGCCTGTTCCTTCAGCCGGTCTCGAGCACCAGTCGCGCCATTGTCACCTGCCGAATGCCGTTCTCGACCGGTGACGTCGGCGATGGTGGACGGGTCACTCGTTGCATGGCCACCAGTCTCCGCGTACGGCGCACGGTACGACGCGTGCTGCTGCTTGCCAGCATGGGCCTGGGCATGCCGATCGGCGCTCAGCGCCCGACGGTACAGCGGAACGTGGCGCTCGGGGTGCTCTGGCAGTCAGCACCCTCGTTCATTTGGGAGCGCGGTGTCCTTGTGGACGCTGGCATCCGAATTCCCGTTGGCGCCTGGTTGTACGTGCATCCGAACCTCGAGATGTCCCGCTCCACGTTCTCCGGTTCGGGCGGGGACATTTGCATACCCGTTGATCGCCAACCTACCGAACAACTGCCTCGATGTTTTGACCGGCCACTGCACGAAGTCACCGGTGGACTTGGCGTGCGTTTGGAGGGCGCGAACACCACGCACAACCGGAGGCACCTCCGAGGCGCCATCGGTTTCGCCGTGCTGCGGAGCTTCGAGCAAGCCAATCCCGGCGAGCGGGCGCATTTCGTGGTCCCCGAGGCGGCCCTCGGCGTTGGCTCACGCCTGACTGGACCCGCCTGGGGCATGGAGGCACGCCTGCGCCGCCTGTCGCGGTGGGGCACGGAAGGCCCGCACACGCAACTGGCCCTGCGTACCTTCGTAACGTGGTAGCGGCGGTCACGATCGACGACCGACACGCTGTTCCGTACGATCGCGTCGCAACGCCAGCGGTCGCGCCGGGCTGACTGGCATCGGCGATGCACGCACCCGCCGCCTAACGCCGCACCTCGTACCGCCGAAACCCGAAGCCCAACCGCTTCGCCGCCGGGTGCTGGATGGGGACGGCGACGCCGAGGCTCCCATCCTGCAGGAACGACATCCCCAGGTACTCGCCCGCGGCGCTGCGCACGGTCGCCGTGTCTGGAGGAAAGCCCCCTTCGAACGCCTCCGGACGAAACACGGACGCGCGCGCGACCCGCGGCGCCGAGTCACCCGCGGACTCAATCCACGCCACGGAGGCCGTCAGGCTGTCGCCCATGCCGGTGAACCAGGTCGCGGCGAGCTGGCCGTCGCCACGTGCAATGAGATAGGGGAAGTACGTCACGGCACTGTCGCGGGCGATTTCCCAGGTAGTCCATGTGGCGCCCTGGTCCCGCGAGCGCGCCAACCACATCGCCCGCTCATGCGCCCACAACAGGAAGAGTGCGCCCGTCGAATCCCAGGCGACGGGTTCGACCCAGCGCGGCTGCGGCGCCTCGCTCCAGGTCGGGGGATTGGTCGTCGTGTCGCGCATCGCCTGCCACGCCCTCGTGCCAGGGGGGGTGCGCTTGGTCCAGGTCGCACCGCGATCGGTGGAGACAAAGAGCCAGTCCTCGCCAGCATTGAACGAGTTGCCGGAGACGGAGATCGGAACAACGCGGGCCGCCAGCTCCCCGGTCGGGCCGATGGCGAAGTGGCTCGACCCTCCCATCGGGTGAATGCGCGACAGTTCGGTCCAGGTGCGCCCGCCGTCGACGCTGCGCACGTGCGTGACGCCGGCACCGTCGTTCCAGATGGCGTGCGCGCTGTTCGTCGCCGAGACATCGATCCACGGGCGATCGTCGAGGCGCGTGTCGGAGAGCTGCTGCCACTGCCAGGTCGCACCGCCATCGCGGCTGGTCGCGAGATCGATGCGCGTCCCCACGGACTCCGTGCGGTCGAAGCTCATGTGGAGGAAGTACAACGTGCTGTCGGGTCCCACGGCAAGCTCTACATCGGAGTTGCCGACCGCACCGTCAGCGCGAGTGCCGATGTTGACGGTCGCCCACGAGTGACCATTGTCGTCGCTGCGATAGAGGTGCGGCACGGTGTCGCCGTAGCCGGCGACGAAGATGCTGCCCGACGGGTGCTGCACCACCATGGGCTCCCGACCAAGCCGATTCACGAACTCGCTGGAGTCAACAAGGACGAGCGATGGGGTCGCTGGGACGGCGGGAGCGCGATCGCCGCACGCGGCGACGCAGAGAACGGCGATGCTCAGCAGGCCACGCATGCGGGGGCTCCGTAGGTTGTGAGGGCGTCAGGACGTGCCTGACCAAGCGGTTTCTTACCGAGAGGTAACAGCGCAAGCAGTTTTCGTCGAAACACTCGGCCGGCAACTGTCAGGCGACACCGCTGACCTGACAAGAATGCACGGCGTACTCCGCGTCGGCGATCCCCCGGTACCGCCGTATCGCACGACGGGCTTCTCGAAGCGCACACTGCCGGCGTCGACGTCCAGCAGGTGTTCCCTCGGGTCGCCGGTTCCGGAAGAGTGAGGAGGAGGTCCCGGACGGCCTGCGGGCTGCCTCGCCTAGCAGCGTTCTACGCGGTTGGGCATCGGACGGCGCTCCCGACGCTCCGTCCTCGATTGACCACCGTGCGGCCGCGCCGCAGCTTATTCCTTGGACGGACAGGATTCAGGGTGACGACGATGCATACGCCGCAAACCATTCGAGCCGCAGCCACGGCGCTCTGTATCGCAGGAGCCAGCCTCGCGTGCCACGGGTCGCCGACTTCGCCCGCCACGGAGCTGACGGTCAGCCTCCGTGCCATCGCCGACGGCGCATTCGAGATGCGCGTCAGCAACACGGGCACCGGCCCGGTGCTGCTCTCAGGCTGCCCGGACGCGCCCAGTTTTGTCGTGGAACGACGCGACGGCGAGCGGTGGTCAGAATCCACGTCCTTCAATGTTATGTGTATTGCGATCCTCACCCCGAAGACGCTCGCCCTCGCGCCCGGCGACACCGTTGTCCGGCGCGTGGACGTGGCGCAGCGGGGTACCTTTCGCGCGCGCCTGTACGTCGGGCCGGACTACGGACGACCGCAGCAGGTGCTCACGTCGGGTCCCGTATCCTTGCCGTAGCGGCCGCCATTTTCCTTGGTCGGCACAACAGCGCCTGCAGCCGATAGCAAGGGGTGCCTGAGCGCTTCGCGCGCGTGAGCAGAACGTGACTGCCGCTTTCGACGCGCGCCAGGCACGGAAACTCCACAGAGGAGTGACGCATGTACCGCTCGATATTCGTTGGACTGTTACTCGGAAGGCGGGGGGGGGGGGGCGGATTGCCCTCGCCGTCTGTTGGAGGGCCGGGCGGGTCGTGGCGTCCGCAGGCACAGCCGACTCGGGCCGGGACTGTATCCGCGCACGCCCGCCGGCGCAGCATGTCCTTCAAGAGCGCGCTCGTCGGCGCTCTGGTGCTCCCCACCGTCTGGATCGTGCGTGCCTCGACACGATAGCCGCGAGGCCGCTGGTGCAGTTCGATTCCAGTAATCCGGTCGTCGCGCTTTGCATCGCCGGCATTCAAGTGGAGGGCGATGCCGCCGAGGCGCGCGCGCGCTTCGAGCGTGCGTGGGCAATCCGAAAGGATGACTTCGACGCGTGTGTCGCGGCGCACTACCTGGCGCGGCATCAGCCGGACGCCCGCACCACGCTGCACTGGAACGAGGTCGCACTCGCTCACGCGGAACGCGTCGAGGACAGCGAGCGTGAGGCGCTCCTGCCCTCGCTCTGTCTCAACCTCGGCGATTCCTACCTAGCAGTCGGCAGCCTGGCAGACGCGCGCCGCCTGGCGCAACGCGGGCTCAGCGCTGTAGAGGCGCTCCCCGCGGACGGCTATCGTGAGTTCATCCGCGGCGGCCTGACTCGACTCGAGTCACGCGTCGCAGCCGCGGAGTCGTTGGACGCGGCCACCCGGGGCGCCGAGCCGGCGCTCGGTGACGGTCCGGGCAGGATCTACGTGGTGGAACCGACCGGTCCGATCGCCGACGACCCCAACCTGCCGGACAAGAAGTTTCCGGGAAACCCGACGAAGTAGTACCGCTCGCGTACTCCACTTCGCGTCACGGCACCCGCACTTCCAACACCCGGCCGCGATACGCGCGTGGGTCGACCGCTGCCACGCGCTTTGTCATCCGCTCGCTGGCCACGAGCGACGTGATTTCTACGTCGACCGGTGCCAGCGAGGGGAGCGCCACGTGCACGGGCGTGATGCCCTGCGAGTCGTATCCGCCCCCGGTGTCCACGAGCCGCGCGCCGAGCAGGCGTCGAGTGCCCGCGACATACACGCGCACCTCGCTTCCGGCCCGCGTCGCCCGGCCGCGCGCATCACGCACCGCCACCTGCAACGACCGCGCAGCGACGCTGCCGGGCAGCGTACTCCGGAACAACGGGTGTGTGCCGGCCGTGTGGTTGTTGGTGAGGGCGAGGTCGAGGTCGCCGTCGCGGTCGAAGTCGGCCCACGCCACGCCGTGGCTTCCGTTGTTGATCGCGATGGCGGGTGGCATGACGTTGACGAAGCGGTCGCTACGGTTATGGAAGAAGTGGTCGGGGGTGTCGCGCTCACCGGTGAGGTACGACACGACGAACAGGTCGAGCCGTCCGTCATGGTCAGCGTCGCCCCAGGCGGCACTGACAGAGTGATAGTCGCCCGCCAGCCCCACCGACTCGGCGACGTTGGTGAAGCGAGCGCCGTCGTCGCGATACAGGGCATCGGGGCCATAGTTGGCGACGAAGAGGTCGAAGTCGCCGTCGTTGTCGAAGTCCCCGAGCGCGGGTCCCACGCCGCCCAGGTCGGCGGCGCGGCCCCGTTCGGACAGGCCGAGCGAGTCGGCCACGTCCATGAAGCGCCCGCCAACGTTGCGGTAGAAGCCGTTGGCGTCGCCGTCCTGGTTGGCCACGAACGCGTCCAGGTCGCCGTCCTGCTCCCAGTCCCACCAAGTCACGCCAACGGTCTTGCGCAGGTCGGCGATGCCGAGCGCTGCGGCCACATTGGTGAAGCGCCCGCCGTCGTTGCGGTACAGGGCGTTCGGGCGATCGCGGAAGGCGACGAACAGGTCGACGTCGCCGTCGTTGTCGTAGTCGATGAAGGCAGGCTGGCGGGTGGTACCGCGATCGATCAGGCCTACGACTGGCGCCACGTCGCCGAATCGCGCCCCGCCGCCCGGATTGCGATACAGCTTGTTAGGCACGGTCGCTGCAGGGGTGAAGCCGACGTACAGGTCGGCGTGCCCGTCGGCATCGAAGTCGCCCCACGCCGCGGCGCGCACCTCGAGCGAGTCGTCCAGGCCCAGCGCGGCGGCCACGTCGGTGAACGTGCCGCCGTCGTTGCGATAGAGCCGGGCACGCACGCCGCCGCGGAAGCCGACATACAAGTCAAGGTCGCCATCGTTGTCGAAGTCGGCCCACGCGTTCGGCTGGCCGCCCGGGGTGACGAACAGCTCGGGTTGTACCGACTCGAAGGCGGGCATGACGACCGCGTCTCCCCCCAACATTGGGACCATCGTCACGCCAGCCCCAGGGCGCGACACGCCGCCCCCGCAGGCGGTGAGCATCGCGCATGCAATCACAAACATCCAGGTTCTGGCCACCCGATTCTCCCTATCGCGTGTGACAGTGCAGCTGCACCGCCGTCGCAAATCCGGTCACGAACCACTCTCAGTGAACACGTGCACGTCGCGCTGCGGGAAGGGAATGCTGATACCCTCCGCGTCGAAGGCTTCCTTCACCGCCTTGGTGAAGTCGAACTTGACACCAAAGTAGTCGCTGCTGTTCACCCACGGACGCACCACGAAGTCCACGCTGCTGTCGCCGAGGTTGGCGACGGCGACGACGGCGGGCGGATCCTTCAGCACGCGATCGTCCTCGGCCAGGAGGCGTTCGATGACCTGCTTCGCCTTGTTGAGATCGTCGCCGTAGCCGACGCCGACCGTCATGTCCACGCGGCGAGTCGGGTGGGCGAAGATGTTGGTGATCGAGCCGCCCATGACGGCCGAGTTGGGCATGATGATCTGCACGTTGTCCGGCGTCTTGAGCTCGGTGGTGAGGATTCCCACCACCACAACAGTGCCCGTTTCGCCACCGGCCTTGATGAGGTCTCCAGCCTTGAACGGCTTGAAGATGATGAGCAGCACCCCGGAGGCGAAGTTGGACAGCGAACCTTGCAGGGCGAGTCCGACCGCCAACCCCGCCGCACCGATCACCGCCACGAACGATGTGGTCTGCACACCGAGCTTGCCCACCGCGGCAATGACGATGAAGACGACGAATGCGCCGTACACGAGGCTCGAGAGGAACCCGACGAGCGTGGCATCGGTGCCGCGCTTCTCGAGCGCGGCGACGGACAGCGTTTGCACCTTCCTGGCCAGCCAGAGGCCAACGACCAGGATGAGGATGGCAGCAACCACTCGGAGTCCGTACTCCGCGAGATACGCGAGCATGCGGTCACCGACGGAGGAATCGAAGGAAGTCGCAACAGATTGCAGCAGGGCAGGGATCATGATGCAGGGACGTGTTGGTGGATGTGACCTGGCACGTAGGCGTTGCTTGCAGTCGCAGTTCACGAGCGCGACTCACCATCGCGACTCACACAGGTGCCGTGTCGTACGTCGTTCATAATACGACATCGGCCAACGCCGCGCGCGCATCGATCCGCTGGCAGCATCGGTGCATACCAGCGACACCGCCCGTAACCCTAACCGCTGACTACATCCGCGACTTCGTCACAGCGCATCGAGGTCGACGACGACGGCGCGCACCGCCCTCAAGTATCGACGACGCCCCAAACGTGCGGGAGTATCCCGCGAACGTCGCCCCCAGCCCCTCGTCGCGGAACGACGCCCCGCGCGGCGACGTTGATCACCGGGCACGCCGCCCCGACTCACGCGCAGCGACCCACCTCCCGTCCCCCGTCCCCCGTCCCAAGTAGGGGTTTCGCCTCGCCCTATTGGTAGAGTCGCTGGGAGCGCAGGGCGCATCGCCGTGCTATCGTCCAAGCGGTCCCCGCTCCATCATGGTCGCCGCATCTCTCTGACTCGGCGCCGGACTCTGGTCGAGCGCATTCGCCTTCACACGGGAGCCCCTCATGTTCACGTCGATTCTCGTCCCGGTGGACGGATCCGGCCTTTCGGAGGCCGCACTCACGGTGGCCGTCCCACTGGCGCGCCAGTACAACGCCGAACTGCACGTCGTCACGGTGCAGGCTCCCCCACCCAGACTCAGCGGGAGCGGTGGCGCCCCGGTCACGGACACGCTGTTCGACGTCGAGCGGCGGCAGGCCGCCATGGAGTACCTGACGCAGCTCGGCGCCCGAATCTCGGCTGAGGCCGACGGCGTTCGCATCCATACGGAGCGCCTCGAAGGTCGCGTCGCTGATGCGCTCGCCGATCGCGTTACCGAGCATCCGCACGACCTCGTGGTCATGACCACGCACGGCCACCGCGGGGCCAGCCGGCGCTGGCTGGGGAATGTGGCCGATAGCCTGGTGCGCATGAGCCCGGCCCCGGTGCTCCTGCTCACCGACGCCAGTCTCGGCGCCACGCCGGCCGGCGCCCCTCCCTTCGCCAACGTGCTCGTCCCCATCGCGCCGACCGAAGAGAGCGAAGAGATCCTGAGCGACGCCATCGCGCTGGCCGGCGTCGCCGCGTCGTATCTGCTGTTCGCGGTGGTCGAACCGCTGCCGTTCTTGCCGCGTTCGCCGCTCGATCTCATGTCGGTGACCGACGCGGCGGGCGAGGAATCACACGCACCCAGGTCGGAGTTCGACGTGGCGGTCGCGCACCTTGACGAACTGGCGGCCGCACTGCGGCGCCGCGGGCTGACGGTGCACACCAGCGTGGCGATCCATCGTCACCCGGCCGAGGCGATCCTCGCCCAGGCGGCTGAGCTGTCGTCACCGCTCATCGCGATGTTCACCCGCGGGCACGGCAGCACTCGGCGCTTCTTCCTCGGCAGCGTCACGGACAAGGTGCTGCGCGGAAGCAGCGTGCCGGTCCTGCTTCGCGCCCCCGACAGGAGCTGATGCCCATGGGTGAGCCTGCCCACCCGATTCCACCGGTCACCACGCACGAGCGCGTGGTCATCGGCGTCGACTTCTCCGAGGCGTCGATCGCCGCGATCCACTGGGTCCGGCGGGCGCTCGCGCCAGACGCGGAGTTGGTGCTCGTACACGCCATCGAGGTGCCCGAACCGCCGCCCTTCCTGCGCGGACTGCACGCGCCGCGCGAGGACGTCGTCTCGACGGCGAGACGAGGTGCCGAGGTCCGCTTCCGCGAGTTGCGCGCTTCGGTGGCCCCTGGGCGCGTGTGGACCGAGATACGCGTCGCGCGCGCCAGCGAGTGCCTGGCGACGGTGGCGAGCGAGTACGGCGCAAGCCTGGTGGTCATCGGGACGCATCGCGAGCGCCCTGGCGTGTGGAATCGGCTGGGGACGACCGCCGAACGCGTGCTGTCCATCTCCCCGGTGCCGGTCGTGTTGACGACGGGCGAGCTGCGCGATGCGCCGCAGCACCTGCTTGTCCCGGTAGACGACGCCGAGAGCTTCACGCGGCTGCTCGGCTGGCTGCAGGCGCTCATGCGCGTGCACGGCAGCCGAGTGACGACGCTGCATGTGGTGCCGTCGTCGACCCTTGGGTACCTGCTCACCGGGGTCGGCGTCGGCGTCGGTTCGGTGGCACCGGTGGTCACCGCCCCCGACGACCTGCTCGCGCTCGAGGCCGAGCAATGGAAGCAACGCCTGCTCGCCGCCGGGTTGGACGCGGATCGGGTCAGCTGCGAAGTGATCTTTGGCGAGCCTGGACGGGCGATCGTCGAGGCCACCACTCGGCTCTCTGCCGACATGATCGTGATGGGGCGATCGGGGGCTGGGAAGATCCGGCGTGCCCTCATGGGGAGCGTGACCCGCGAGGTGCTGCGCGGGGCGACCTGCCCCGTGCTCGTGATCGTGGAGGGTGGGGGCGAATAGTCCGGGCGAGCCGCCATCGGCGCCGGAGTGCGCTCCCTTGAATCATCCGGGCCGGGTGACACGTAGGTCAGGGAGCATTCGTTGTCCCCCCCACCCCTGCCTCGGAGCTTGTCATGGGACTCATCTTCGCCGCCGTATTCGGACTCATTGTCGGCGCGCTTGCCCGCATGTTCTACCCCGGCCGTCAGGACATGTCGATCCTCAAGACGATGCTGCTGGGCATCGGCGGCGGCTTTGTGGCTGGCCTGATCGGCCGCATGGTCGGCTGGTATCCCGCGGGTCAGGGCGCAGGACTCATCGCGTCAGCGCTAGGTGCAATGCTCCTGATCTGGGCCGTGGGAAAGATGCAGTCGAACGCGTAGGCGCTGGGGGGCGCCGGCGAGCTGCACGTCACGCGAGTGCACGTCGCGGCCTGCGCCCCCAGCGACCCACCCCCCCCACCGTTCCAGCCACCTCAACATCTCGGAGCGCGTCCGTCCGGTAGACGTCCGCGTGGCCCACCAGACAGCCCACGCCCCCGCCGCACCCCACCCGGCGGATCGCGCGCGTAAGCCGCCCGCGAGCCCACCTGCCGAACGAAGTCCCCCGCCCGCGCCCGCGGCCCACTCCGGAAAGGAGCGGGCCGCGTTTTTTCATCGCGCCCGACCGACCCAGCCCCGCCTCCTCACCCTCGGACGGAGGTACCCAGCCTCTCTGTCTCCCGTCCCCCGTCCCCCGTCCCCCGTCCCCTTGACATCCTCGCCCTCGACCCCGACTTTGTTTCCCACTCGAACAAAGTCTGGTTCGGACCCCCCGCTCGGTCCGGTCACCAGCCCGCCATTCAGAACGAGGCACGCATGGGTCCGATTCGCCCCCCCGCTCCCCGACTCCTGCACAGGCGCTGGGTTGCGGTCGCAACCGCCGCGGCGCTCGCCATCCTCCCCGCCCAAACGCTTTCCGCCCAGACGCTCTCCGCCCAGCGCGTGCAGGTCGTCAGCGACGCCTCCGGCTCGCGTCTCCAGGTCGACGGCAAGGACTTCCTGGTTCAGGGGATGAACTGGGACTACTTCCCGATCGGGACGACCTACTCGTACAACTTCTGGGGGCAGTCGGACGCCTTCATCAAGACGGCGCTCGATCGCGAGATGTCGCTGCTCAAGAGCATGGGGGTCAACGCGATCCGCCAGTACAACGGCGTCCCCCCCAAATGGGTGCGCTACATCTATGAGCAGCACGGGATCTTCACCGTCCTGAACCACCCGCTCGGCCGCTACGGCTACACCGTCCGCGGCTCCTACGTCCAGAACACCGACTACTCCGACCCCGACGTGCGCAAGGCGCTCGTCGCCGAGGTCGCCGCGCTGGTGGAGCAGTTCCGCGGGACGCCGGGCGTGCTCATGTGGCTGCTCGGCAACGAGAACAACTATGGCCTGAGCTGGAAGTCGGCAGAGACCGAGGACCTCCCCGTCGGCGAGCGCGACGCCGCCAAGGCGCGCTACCTGTATTCGCTGTTCGGCGAGACGATCCGCGCCATCAAGGCGATCGACACCGAGCACCCGGTCGCCATGGCCAACGGCGACCTGCAGTACATCGACATCATCGCCGAGGAGACCAAGGGGCTCGACGTCTTCGGCGCCAACGTGTATCGCGGCATCTCGTTCGGCGACCTCTTCCAGCAGGTCAAGACCAAGCTGGATATCCCGGTGATGTTCACCGAGTTCGGCGCCGACGCCTGGAACGCCCGCGAGCTGCGCGAGGACCAGCAGTCGCAGGCGCGCTACCTGCTGGGGCAGTGGGAGGAGATCTACCTCCAGACCGCAGGCAAGGGACGCGTAGGGAACGCGATCGGCGGCATGACCTTCCAGTGGTCCGACGGCTGGTGGAAGGTGAAGCAGGAGGAACGCCTCGACGTGCACGATACCGACGCCGGGTGGGGGAACGACGCCTACGGCGACGACTACACGCCCGGCGAAAACAACATGAACGAGGAGTGGTGGGGGGTGGTGGCCAAGGGGCCGGCCGACTTCCGCGGCCACTTCCAGCTCTTCCCGCGCGCCGCCTTCTATGCGCTGCAGCGCGCGTACGCGCTCGCGCCGTACGGGGCGGGGACAGATCCCGCGGCGATCCGCTCGCACTTCGCCGGCATCCTCCCCTCGGAGATGGAGCTGCGCGCGCGCGGCGACCGCGCCGCCCTCGCCTCGAGCATCTCGGAGCGCGTGCGTGTGAGCGGGATGCGCCTGGAACTCTCAACGTTCAGCACCGGCGGCACGAGCATCAGCACCCCGTCATCGGCAACGCCGAGCCCCAACACGTATCCCTCGTTCCAGGGCTTCGACCGGCTGGAGTCGTTCTTCGCCGAGGTGCAGGCCCAGCCGTCGCAGAACGTGCTGGCGACCATGTCGTTCAACATGCTCGGCAACGTCCCGACGAATCCCATTGACGAGATCTTCTACGAGAACCGCGGCCGCCCGCGCACCTTTGTCCAGGCCGACGGCAGCAACTACACCAACACCGGGATCGAGCGCTTCAAGATGTACCGCGCCAGCGTGGCGTGGGACGAGCGCGACTTCCGCCTCGACGGCTTTTATCGCACCGGGCATTACCACTGGGGCTATGAGGGCGACTTCTTCGGCCTGTACCGCGAGGCCAACTACGGCCCCAACATCGACATCTACAACGGCGACGCCCCGTTAGGGCGTGGAGTTCACCGGCAAGCGCAAGTTCGAGGGACTCAAGCTCGCCGCCGGCCCGCAGCTCTGGTGGGGAGCCAACCCCACCGTCCTGGCCAAGTACCGCCGCAAGGTCGGCGCCTTCGACGTGACGACCGTGTTCCAGGAGGATCTCACGGCGCTCGGCGGAACAGCCTCCTCGTTCGCCGTCCCGCTCCCCGTGCAGCGTACCGCGACCTTGCACCTGGCCACCACCCGCGGCCGAGCCGGCCTCGAGGTCGGCGGCATCTGGGGCGGGAACACCAAGAACGGGCGCATCTTCCAGATCGCCGACGGCGAACCCGGCAGCTACCGCGTGCTGCAGGACCGCCTGCGCGATAGTGATGCGTTAGGCGCCAAGGCCAAGGTCACCTATTCGCGCGGCCGCTGGAACTGGTACGCCCAGGGGGCCGCGATGGGGATCGTGGCCGAAGGGGGACCGACGGCCACCATGACCTACACCGGCTGGGGGCTCAAGGACAGCGGGAGCGGCAACCAGTGGAACGCCCTCTCCGGCTTCACCTACGCCGTCGGTAACTTCCAGATCGCCCCCAACTTCCTCTGGCAGAAGCCGCTCGTCGGCCCCGTGCCCAACGACGTCCCCGCCCCGGGGCGTCCGCGCAACATCCTCGCCGACCCGTTCGTCGTGCGCGGCAACCGCGAACAGGTCGCCGGCGAGCTGCTCATCTCGTTCGACCCGACGCCGGCCACGTTCATGTACGCCTGGGACGCCGACGTGCGCGAGGATGCCCGCTTGGCCATGAACCTCGGCTTCATCTTCCGCCACCTCCCCACCACGCAGGACGCCGCCGTCGGCATCTTCGCCGACGGACGCACGCTGTTCGCCTTCCCCGGCGCCCCGCCGGCCAAGGACCTGTGGGAGGTGCGCTCCCGCATCGTCTCGCGCGTCACCCCCGACCTGCGCTTCATCGTCAACCTGTACGGCGGCCCGGCACAGCCTAACGGCAACAGCGCACGCACCGTCAAGCGCTACGGCGGCGACCTGCGCCTCGCCCATGGCCAGACCAAGGTCATGGCCGCGGCCAAGTTCAACGACTGGGGGCCGTTCGACTACCATCGCGACTTCAACCTCACGTTCCCCTCGCAGCTCATGGGCGACGTGTCGTACGTCCTCGGCCTCCCATCCTGGTTCAACGTGCCGGGGACCCGTTTCGGCCTGCGCGGCACCTGGCGCACACTCGATCGCTTCTCCCCCCGCTATTGTCCGGATCGCATCCCCGACGCCACCGGGACCGCCGTCTGCGACCCGACCGCTCCGGCCAAGACCGGCCGGGAATGGGAGATTCGTTCGTATCTCACCGTCGGATTCTGACGAACGCCAGGCCGCCTCGCGCGGCCGCCGTTCGCCTGGAGAGAGGAGCTGCATGACCGAGTCGATGGACACCGAGCAGGCCGAGCCCACTTCGGGCTCGGCCTTTCTCGAGGAACGCATACGCACCCTCCTCCAGCAGATGACGCTGGAGGAGAAGATCGGGCAGATGGCGCAGGTCCCGAGCGGGGGCGGTCACCTCCCGCACCACCTGCGTGAGGCGATCCAGCGCGGGCAGGTGGGCTCCGTGATCAACGAGGTGGACGTCGCCACCGTCAACGAGTTGCAGCGCACCGCGGTCGAGGAGTCCCGGCTCGGCATCCCGCTGCTCGTGGGACGCGACGTCATCCACGGCTTCGCCACCGTCTTCCCCATCCCGTTGGGCCAGGCCGCCAGCTGGAACCCGCGGCTGGTCGAACTCGGCGCGCGCATCGCCGCCCACGAGGCGGCCTCGCGCGGCGTGAACTGGACCTTCGCCCCCATGATCGACATCTCGCGCGACCCGCGCTGGGGGCGCATCGCCGAGTCGCTGGGCGAGGACCCGTTCCTGACCGGCTCGTTAGGTTCGGCGATGGTGCGCGGCTTTCAAGGCGAGGACCTCTCGGCCCCGGGTAGCATCGCCGCCTGCGCCAAGCACTTCGCCGGCTACGGCGCCAGCGAGAGCGGCAAGGACTACAACACCACCAACATCCCCGAGGGGGAGCTGCGCAACGTCTACCTCCCGCCGTTCCAGGCGGCGGTGGATGCCGGCGTCGCTTCGATCATGACCTCGTTCAGTGACCTGAACGGCGTCCCGGCGACCGCGAACACGCTCATCCTGCAGCAGATCCTGCGCGATGAGTGGGGCTTTGACGGGTTGGTCGTGAGCGACTGGGACTCGATCCACCAACTGGCGGTGCACGGCTTCACCGCCGGCGACCGCGACTCGGCGTTCGAGGCGGCGACTGCGGGCGTGGACATGGAGATGGCCAGCCAGACGTACGCCCACCACCTGGCCTCGCTCGTCCACGACGGTCGCATGACCATCGAGCACATCGACACGATGGTGTCGAACATCCTGCGCACCAAGTTCCGGCTCGGGCTCTTCGACACGCCGTACACCGACCCGTCGATGCTCCCCGACATCGCCGCCCCCGAGCACCTCGCCGCCGCGCGACACGCTGCGGTGGAGAGCCTCGTATTGCTCAAGAACGACGTTCGCGTGCTCCCGCTCTCGGCCGAGTCGCTCGCGTCGGTGGCAGTCATCGGCCCCTTGGCCGACGATCCGCAGGAACAGCTCGGAACGTGGATCTTCGATGGCGATGCACGGCACAGCGTCACCGCGCTGCAGGCGATCCGGGACATGGTCGGCGACCGGGTAACCGTCCATCACGCCCGCGGTGTGGACACGACGCGCAGCCACGATCGCAGTGGATTTGATGACGCCGTGCGCGCCGCCGAGCAGTCCGACGTCGTCGTGATGTTCCTCGGCGAGGAGGCCATTCTCAGCGGCGAGGCGCACTGCCGTGCGGACATCGCGCTCCCCGGCAACCAGGAGGCGCTGATTGACGCGCTCGCCGCGACCGGCAAGCCTCTCGTGCTCGTCCTGATGACCGGGCGCCCGCTCGCCCTCGAGCGCGTGGTGCCGAAGGTGCACGCCGTGGTGTGCGCCTGGCACCCGGGGAGCCTCGGCGGCCCCGCCATCGCCGACGTGCTGTTCGGCGTCGAGTCGCCTTCTGGCAAGCTCCCGGTCACGTTCCCAAGAGTGACCGGCCAGATCCCCATCTATTACAGCCACAAGCACGGCGGAAAGCCCGGCACCCCTGAGACCTTCGTCCACATCGACGACATCCAGGCGAGGGCGCCTCAGCTCTCCGTCGGCAACACGTCGTTTCACTTCGACGTGCATTACTCCCCACTCTATCCGTTCGGGCACGGCCTGTCGTACACCACGTTCGAGTACGACAGCGTGCGGGTCGATCCGCCGGAGCTGGCCGTGAGCGGCACCATCACCGTGAGCGCCGAGGTGACCAACACCGGCGATCGCGACGGCACCGAAGTCGCGCAGCTGTACGTGCGTGACCTCGTCGGGAACGTCACCCGCCCCGTAAAGGAGCTCAAGGGATTCCAGCGGGTCTTCCTTGCGGCGTACGAGCGACGCACCGTCTCGTTCACGCTCACGCCCGAGGATCTTTCGTTCTTTGGCCGAGCGAACACGCGCATCGTCGAGCCCGGGCGTTTTCATGTCTGGATCGGCGGGAGCAGCGACACCCAAACGCGCGCAGAGTTCGACCTCACTGACTGACCACCACCGTGACCACTCACGACACTCATATGAAAGATTCCACGCAGGATGACACCACGCCCGCCCGTGTGATGGACTTGCTCGCGCGAATGAGCCTGGACCAGAAGTTGGGGCAGATGCTGCAGCCCGAGCGTTTGTCCGTCACTCCCGACGACGTACGCGCGCATCACTTCGGCTCCATCCTGAGTGGTGGCGGCTCCACGCCAGGGGAGAACCGTCCGACCGACTGGGT
This sequence comes from Gemmatimonadota bacterium, assembly GCA_016704465.1. GTDB lineage: Bacteria > Gemmatimonadota > Gemmatimonadetes > Gemmatimonadales > Gemmatimonadaceae > SCN-70-22. Next base: position 410,848 of record JADJAD010000006.1, read on the forward strand.
CGCCATGAACGACGCCTACTGGGCCGCGTCGATGAGTGACGAGGAAGGCCGCGTCCCCATCCCGTTGCTGTACGGCGTCGATGCCATCCACGGCAACGCCAATGTGTTAGGCGCGACGGTCTTCCCGCACAACATCGGGCTGGGGGCGGCCAACGATCCCGACCTGCTGCAGCGCATCGCCGAGGCGACCGCGAAGGAGATCCTGTCCACCGGCGTCGAGTGGACCTTTGCCCCGACGCTGGCCGTGGCGCGCGACATCCGGTGGGGACGCACGTACGAGTCGTACTCCGAGGACCCGGCCCTCGTCGCGAGTTATGCCGGGCGCTTCGTGCGCGGGCTGCAGGGCGATTTAGGGCGCGACGGCGTGGTGGCATGCGCGAAGCACTGGGTCGGCGACGGCGGCACACGGGACGGCTTCGACCAGGGGGAGACCGACATTCCCGAGCGCGAACTCGTCGAGACCCACATCGCTCCGTATCTCCCGGCGCTCGCCGAGGGGGTGCTGACCGTCATGGCGTCGTTCAACAGCTGGAACGGGGTCAAGTGCCATGGGCATCGCTACTTGTTGACCGACGTGCTCAAGGCGCAGCTCGGCTTTGCGGGCTTTGTCATCAGCGACTGGGACGGCGTGGACTACCTGGACGCCGACTACGCCACCGCCATCGCCAAGGCGGTCAACGCCGGCGTGGACATGCTGATGGTGTCGGTGGAATGGCGCGCCTGCCTGGAACACCTCAAGCGCCTCGTGAGCGACGGGACGATTCCGCTGACGCGCATCGACGACGCCGTGCGGCGCATTCTGCTGGTGAAGCATCGTTACGGCCTGTTCGAGCGCCCGCGTCCCGGCAAGCGATACTGGTCCAGGCACAACGTGCTCGGGGCGCCCGAGCATCGCGCGATTGCCCGCGAGGCCGTGCGGAAGTCGCTCGTGTTGCTCAAGAATGAAGGGGGCGTGTTGCCCATCGATAAGGGGGCGCGCATCCTGGTCGCCGGGCGCAACGCGGACAACCGGGGGCATCAGTGTGGCGGGTTCACCGTGGCGTGGCAGGGGGCGTCGGGGAACGACTTCATCCACGGGGGGACATCGATCTGGGAGGGGATTCGGGAGGTGGCGCCGCAGGCGGAGCTCAGCGTCGATGGCAGCGCTGCGGAGGCAGGGTCGCATGATGTGGCGATCGTGGTGATCGGGGAGCGGCCGTATGCGGAGGGGATGGGGACCTGCGGGGGGCGGAGACGGCGGGGGCGGGGTCAGGGCCGGGGGGGAAGCACAATCGGTTGAAGCCGTATGGCGACACGCTGGAGCTGGCGGCGTTGCATCCTGAGGACTTGGCGACGATTCGGGGGATTCAGGAGAAGGGGATTCCGGTTGTGACGGTGTTGGTGTCGGGGCGGCCGTTGGTTGTGAATCGGGAGTTGGAATGCTCGGCGGCGTTTGTGGCGGCGTGGTTGCCGGGGTCGGAGGGGGGTGGGGTTGCCGACGTCTTGTTTGGCGCGCAGGAGTTCCAGGGGAGGTTGTCGTTTGCGTGGCCGGGGACGGGTGATGCGACGACGGCTGTGGCTCGGGGGGAGGAGTCGCTGCTTTCGCGCGGGTACGGGCTGCGGCTGGCGGTGTAGGGGTGAGGTGGGGCTCGCGGTTGAAGTCGGCTGCGGGCGGCTGGTGTGCGAACCGCGAGGTGCCTTGGGCATCTCGCGGTTTGTCCGTCGGAGGGGGCCAAATACGGCGCGGACTTCACGTGCTTTGGCGGGCGCTACGAGAGTGGTCCCTCTTGTAGCGGTCCTCGCCGGGATGGAGCAAATTCACCCTCGCAGCGACGGATTGCGTCCCACGTGCCGGTCCGTCGTTGTTCAACGTGCGGCGGGGGGCAGCACCTGGTCCGCCGGCCCCCTCCGATGGCTATTGTGATTATCACGTGTTGTGTCGCATGATAATCCGGGCGGTTCCCGGGGAGCCCGGTGTCGAAGTCGGTGACTCTCAAGGGTTTGGATCGCCCGACGCGAATGCGACTGTCCGGAATTCGCATGCGCGGCGCCGGGCTGATAATGTGGTGGTTGCAGGTGTTCGCTGGATTCTCAACTTCCGGTGAAGTAGCGTTGAACTAAACCGCTGCGCGGTAGTTGTTGTTGAGGACGGTTCTCCGAGCGGGGCCGTCCTTTTGCGTGTAGGGGAGTGTCCGTAACGTCGCGGGTGCAGGTCCTGCTTCCCCCGCTGACGGAGGTTTCGATGCAGACGCTCACCGACCGGATGAGCGAAGACATGCGGCTGCGTGGCTTCGCGCGCACGACCCAGCTGGCGTATCGCGGTGCCGTGGTCCGATTGGCCGCGCATTTCGCGCGATTGCCCGACACGTTGGACACGCTCACCGAAGCCGAGCTGCGCGCGTTCTTCGTGGAGCTGGTCACGACGCGCCACGTGTCGCGCAGCACGTTGATCGTGTATCGCACCGGCATTCGGTTTTTGTACGAAGTGACGTTGCAGCGCACCTGGCCGGTGTTCGATCTCGTGCGCCCGGCGAAGCGCCACGTCCTGCCCGTCGTGCTGTCGCCCGAGGAAGTGCGCGCGCTGCTGGCGTCCGTGCAGGATCTCCGCGCCCGCATGGCGCTGATCGCGATCTATTCGTGCGGGCTCCGCGTGTCCGAAGGCGTCAGTCTGCACACCCGGGACATCGATAGTGTCCGCATGCTCGTCCATGTGCGCGCCGGCAAAGGCGGGCGGGATCGCTATGTGCCGCTGCCGCAGCGCACGCTCGAGCTGTTGCGGGTGTACTGGCGCACCGCCGCGCCGCGCCCCCGGTTCGGGCTCCCGCGTGGCCCGTGGCTCTTCGCGAATCGCGCAGCCACCGGCCCGTTGCAGGCGACGAGCCTGCAGAAGACGTTTGCGGCCGTCGTGCGCCGCAGCGCGCTGACCAAACACGCGTCGATCCACACCCTGCGGCATTCGTATGCGACGCATCTGCTCGAGTGCGGCGTGCATCTCCGCGCGATTCAGGAGCTGTTGGGCCATAAGAGTCCGGCGACCACCGCCGTCTACACGCACATCACCCCGCAGGTGACGAGTGTGTTGCAGCGCACGCTGAATGCCCTGATGGCCCCGCTGTAGCCTCCCGGCGGGACCGGCCATGACCGTGGCCGCGGTCGTGCGAGAGTTCGGGCCGGCGTACGTGGCGCGCTTCGGCGCCACGATGCCGCCGGGCCATCGGCGTGCCCTCGAGGACCTGGCGGCCTGTCGCACCGCCGCCATGGGCGGACACGTCACGCAGTGCGACGCGTGCGGCCACGAGCACTTCGTGTATCACTCGTGCCGCAATCGGAGCTGCCCGTCGTGTCATGGCGCGAGCACGCGCGCGTGGCTCGCCGCGCGCGCGACGGAGCTGCTCCCCGTGCCGTACTTCCATGTGGTGTTCACGCTCCCCGCCGACTTGCGGGCGATCGTGCGCACCCATCAGCGCGTCCTGCTCCCGGTGCTGCTGCAAACGGCGGCCGCCTCGCTCCAGGCGCTCGCCGCCGATCCGCACCATCTCGGCGGCACCGTCGGCATGCTCGCCGTCTTGCACACGTGGACCCGCACGCTCGTCTATCATCCGCATGTGCACTGCTTGGTGCCCGGCGGCGCCCTCGCGCCCGATGGGGTCACGTGGCGCCCTGCGCGTGGACAGTATCTGGTCCCGGTGCGCGCGCTGTCGGCTGGCTTTCGCGCGCGCTTCCTGTTGCGCCTGAAGCGGGTCCTCCCCGCGGTCGTCGTGCCGGCCACCGTGTGGACGACGCCCTGGGTCGTGTACGCGAAGCCCACGGTGCAGGGCGCGGCCCTCGTGCTTCGGTATCTCGCGCGGTATGTCCATCGCGCGGCCATCACCGACGCGCGCATCCTGCGCGTCGACGCCGCGACCGTGACGTTTCGCTATCAGGACGCCCGAGCGCGGGCGTGGCGCACGATGACGCTCCCGGGCGAGGAGTTCCTGCGGCGCTTCCTGCAGCACGTGTTGCCGCGCGGCTTGCATAAAGTCCGCTACTACGGCTGGTGGCGCCCGCAGGCGGCGGCCGTCCGCGTGCGGCTGCACCAGCAACTCACCGCCCCGGCGTCCCGTCCCCCTCCGGGTGATCCGCCGCCAGACGCCGCAGCCGCGCCCGCCCCCGGCTGCCCCCCCTGCCCACCCTGCCCACACTGTGGGGCCGGGCACCTGATCCGAACGCGACGCCTCCTCCGTACGCACACGGTCGCGTCCGACCGGACGCGCGCGAGGCCGCCGTAGTGCGCGCGCCGTCGTCGCGTCGTCCCGTACCCCCACCACCCGCCCGTCCGGCGCGCGCCACCGCCCGTGGCGTCGACGGGTCGCGCGCATGCGTCGGCCAAACCCCCGTGCGCACCGGCGACGATGCGTCCCCCACGTCACAGCCACGACCGACACGCCGCGCGCGCCGGACGACACGGCGCGGTCGCCCCCGGTGGTCCAGGTAGCGCCGAGCGCGCAACGGGTGCAAACTCCATAGAGCCAGGTCGGCGGTTCAGTTCAACTGAGGTTTGGCGTCGGCTGCGCGACGCAAAACCTCTGATTCGTTCGGCCGCTCCATCACTCTCCGGGACTCGGGTTAAGGAATGACATTTCGACCGCAAGAGCCTGCCGAGCCACTTCGCTACACGGTAGAAGGAGTCGTACTGGAAAGTGATGAGGGAGACGTGAGATTGGCGGGCACATTCACTCGCCCACAATCAGGCCTCAGGACAGCCGCCGTCCTACTCATTCCGGGATCGGGCGCTCATGACCGTGACGAGCAGGTGTGTGGACATCGCCCATTCCTCGTCCTCGCGGATCACCTGACCCGTTCCGGAATTGCCGTGCTGCGTTTGGATGATCGCGGTGTTGGCGAATCGACGGGCGACAAGGATCAGTGCACGCACAACGACCTACTGCGGGATGTGCGCTTGGCGCTGGAGTTTCTGGCCGCGCACGAGGATGTCGATGCAACCCGACTTGGCCTCATCGGCCATAGCGAGGGAGCCGTGTTGGCGGCGGCCGCTGCGACGCGGTACAAGCAGCTTGCGTTGATAGTGCTCATGGGGTGTCCGACACTTCCGGGCGAACAGACTATTCACGAACAGTCAGCGCTCATCTCCCGGCAGGCAGGAGCTACCGATGCACAAGTTGCACACGAGCGGCGAATGAATGAAGAGGTGTTTGCGGTTCTCAAGTGCCCAATCAGACACGAGTCTGCGCGCGAGCAGATTCTTTCGATTCTCGCATCCCACCTGAAATCTTGGCAGGACCAGCCGGTCGAGGATGACGAAGTGGCAACGCACATTAACCGGATGGCTGATACCGTGCTGACGCCGGCTTTTCGGTCGTTCTTGAACTGCGAGCCTGCCCTCCATTTTCGGCGGGTTCGCTGCCCCGTACTGGCTCTCTTCGGCGAACTCGACATTCAGGTGCCACCGGCCTTGCATATGCAGGTGCTTAGGGAAGCATTGTCGGCAGCAGGCAATCCTGATGTCACAATCGAGGAGTTTCCTGGCTTGAACCATCTTTTTCAGACTGCAACAAGCGGCGCGATATCGGAATACGAGGTGATTGAAGAGACCATCGCGCCTTCGGTGCTGGAGCGACTTTCCGATTGGATTCGTTCGCGCACTCATGACGGCGCTGCCGAACAACAGCATGCAGCGGACGTCGCTGCGCGCCGCCGCTCATGCTGAGCGTTCGGCAGACCGATGAGTAGCAGCGTATTTGCTGCGCACTACGCCACGCTCCAGCGCTTTTCCGGCTTTGATGGGACATTGAGTGCTGCATCACTTCCTCCTCCTTCGAGATCGCTTGGCCGGCAAGTTGTTCGGTCTCACGGTCCTTGCCGTTCTTGTCGTGGGGTGGGCGTGGGTCACCATGCGGGCGCGCTCCCTCCATGATCGGGAGGACTGGGTCTGGTGCCAAGGCGCCTACGCGCGCGCTAAGACGGCTGCTGAATCCACCGGGCTTGACGCCTCCTACCCACCCAACCGCGGGCGTTCAACGGTACTGAGCTTGCGATGTCGCGATCGGCGACGCCAATTCGAGCAGCCGTCCGTCGCACCTACTCGGTCCAATCCATAGTGCGCGCGCTGCCGAACGGACGCTGCAACAGACAGCGGATCTATTGAATCGTGCGGCCTGCGGCCGCACTCTATTTGCCTCCGCTGCAGTTGAGCTCAGGCGTTAGGCCGCTAGTAAGGCGATCGAAGCGAGCAAGGAACCGCGCCGCCACCCGCGGGATGCGACGGAGGAATAGCGGCTTCCAACGACGGCAGCGTTTCCAGTCAGCGACGCGTACCTGACACATATGGCTTGCTTAGCACGCTGACACATCTACAGGGAGGGGAAGTTGACCAATGCACTCGAAGGTCGCACCGTCAGACTCAGGCCACCGGCAACGGCCCTGATCTTCACTCTGAGCCTCGCCACCTTGGCGTGTTCGAGCGATCCAACGCAACCTGTCACGTCCGCTCCCGATCTCGGCAAGCCGTCGGTTGCGCTGGCCACCCTCGTGACCAGCTCCGGGATTGCCGATCAGTTCACGACGCTCAACACCTCCGTCTGGTGGCAATCGGCATACCAGACTCCCACGAAGAACGGCTACTTTCGGACTTCGAACGCCACGGTCGCTGGTGGGAATCTGGAATTGTGGCTACCGAAGAACACGTATGACGGTGGGCAAGTGGAGACCAGGCTCTCGTACGGGTACGGGACATACGAGGCGATCATGAAGTGTTCGCCCGCCCGCTCAGCCCTTTGCACCGTGTACTCGTATGCCAGCAATGGGGATGAGATTGACATCGAGGTCTACTACAGCGGCGGCTGGAAGCTCGACTTCCTAGTATGGAAGCGCGGGGTGAAGAGCTGTCGACAAGCGATTGCGGCGCCGTTCGATCCGAGCGCTGCCTATCACACCTACACATACGCCTTTTCGTCATCAGCAGTCCGATTCTACGTTGACGGCGTATTGAAGTCTTCGTGTGTGTCGACACTGAGTCTGCCAGCTCCGAGTATGAAGTTTCTCTTGTCCGCATGGCAGCCCAGCTGGCTGAACGTAAGCAAGCCTACAAGTACGACCGCCACGCGCGTAACGGCCGCCTACTATCGTCCGTAGTCCAATGAAAGATGCAAAGGGCGCGGGAGCGGCCTAACAAGCGCTTGAGGCTGGCGCCAGCGCGCTCCGCGCGCTGGCGCTCCGTTGAAATGCGGCGCAGCTTAAGCGTAGCGTTGAGGATGTAGGATAAGTCGACGGTCGAATCCGAACCGTTCGTTGTGGAAAATTCGACGGCCACAGTTGCCCCAGGATCGACGATCGCCTCATCGATGATGGTTTCGGTATGGAGGAAATCGGATCAAGCGGCGGGGCTCGGACTTATCTTACAGCCTCGTTAGGCCGCTTCCCAATTGCTGATGACTCGTCGCAGCTCGACGCTCTGGCGCCGCTTTGAACTGGTCGTTGCCTCCTTGGAGCGAGCGCTGAGTCCCCAAGGCGCGGTCGTTACGTCTCCAGATCGCTTGCGCGATCGGGTCACCGGTCGACTCCGCGAGGTGGACGCGACCGTGCGCATTGTACGTCCCAACGGAACCGAGGAGCTGACAGCAATCGAATGTCGACGCCGGAAATGCCGACAGGATGACCCGTGGATCGAACAGCTCGCCTCGAAGCAGCACAAGATCGGAGCCGATCGCGTGATCGCCGTCTCCTCTAGGGGATTCTCCGAATCTGCCAAGCTGTCGGCCAATCACTTCGGCATCGCTCTCCGCACACGTGCTGAGCTTTCCGACCCCCGCGAAGTCGAAAAGTTGTTCGCTGGCTATTCGTTGGCGGCAACCATTACGGACTTCCAAGTGTTCTCGATCGATCTAGTCGATCGTGACGGGGTTCAGTTGCCTCGACACGAACTGGAAGCGCTCTTTTCGAGTACCTCACTCGATACCAAGTTCCTTCTCGACGAGAACGGGCGTCCATGGGGCTCAGCTGATGGCGTCTGCCGCAGGATTGGCGATCACGACGTCCCAGTCGATGGCACGCCAGTAGAGAAGTGGTCGACAATCATATTTCCCGCACGCCTGGCCTTCGTGCGCCTTACAAGCGGACTTCGAGAGCTCGGCTCAATGAGACTTGGAGTCCGCTTCGCACGATACACGCGCTCTTTTACGAAGTCCTATTCCGCCTCGTATTCATCGCTCGACGCGAAGCTGACGACAGTTCTGTCTGGCGACGCGGTCCTCGATGGCGGGGAACGACTGGTCATGACGGTTCATCTCGCTGAGCCGTCGTAGCCCGCCGCGGCCTAACGGTAGTTGGAGCAGACGGCGGAACCTGCCTCACTTTGGTTGACACTTCCACCTAACTGAGATCGGAGGTGTCTGATGCCACGCGCGGGGCCGAGGAAGATTCAGAAGTACAGCGATGCGTTCAAGCTGACGGCGGTGCGCATGACCCAGCAGCCGGGGATGCAGGTGAAGACGGTGGCGGCGGGACTCGACATTCACCCCTTCATGCTGTCGCGCTGGCGCAAGGAAGTGCGCGACGGCGTCATTCGTGGGCGTCTCCCGCGCCGCACACCGGCCGGTCCGTCCCGGGATCTGGTGCAGCTGCAGGCTCGAGCGAGCGCGCACGCGCTGTTGCAGGAGGAGCACGACCTCCTAAAAAAAGCCATCCGGTTCTGTTCCGCTCGAAGGCCGAAACGTTCGCCTTCATCGACACCCAGTACGCCACGTACGGCGTGACGCGGCTCTGTCGTCGCTACGGGGTCACGCGCGCCGGGTATTACGCCTGGCGCCGCCGCCCCCTCAGCGCCCATGCGCAACAGGACCGGACGTTGCTCACCGAGATTGCGCGCGTCTTCGCCCAGCACCACGGCCGCTACGGCAGTCCGCGCATCCATCAGGTGCTGACGACGCGTGGCTGGGCGGTAAGCCGCCGTCGCGTCGCCCGCCTAATGTACACCGCCGGGCTCCGCGCCAAGGCGGTGCGCGGCTATCGCGCGAAGGTCGGCACGCATCGCTTCTACGAACAGCATCCCAACCGCGTGCGCGCCCTCGCCGTCCAGCGTCGCAATCAGGTGTGGGTGGGCGACATCACCTACCTCACCGTCGCAGGCGAATGGCGCTACCTGGCCGTCGTGATGGATCGCTTCTCCCGCCGGATCCTCGCGTGGACCCTGCAGCGGCGCCGGGACGCACGGGTGACCACGGCCGTCCTACGGACCGCGGTGCGACACCGCCGCCCCCCGGCGGGCCTCACGTTTCACAGCGACCGCGGGTCCGAATATCTGGCCGCCCCGTTTCGCGATCGCCTCCGTGCGCTCGGCATTCAGCAGAGCGCCAGCGTCAGCGGTCCGGGAGACAATGCGCACATGGAGTCCTTCTTCCACTCCTTCAAGGCCGAGGCGGTCCGCGGCGTCGCGTTCGCGACCGAGCGCGCGCTCCGGCAGGTGCTCCGGCACTACTTCCGCTACTACAACCACACCCGCTTGCATTCCGCGCTTGGCTTTCGGTCTCCAGTTGACTACGAGTCGGAGGCGGCGTAGTTCCCTACGAGCTGTCAACCAAAGTGGAGCAGGATCCCAAGGGATCTATCGTGTGCGCGCGGCTCCCCCGCGCGCTCTATCAAGTTCCCTTGCAGGTGAACTAGGACGTTATGCCGTCAAGTGAGCGTAGGTGCTCGCATCAACAGAGGGAGTCGTCGCTATGTCGAACTACTCCGAGGCAGTGAATGAGCACTATGGCCCGACTGACATCTCCGCGCGGATCATCGAGAGGCTAAAGGACGCGGGGAAGGACATCGGCAATCTCTCCCGGGACGATCTTTCTCCATTCGATGAGTTTCACACTGGCGGGCGAGAATCGACGCGCGAACTCGCTCGGTTCGCAGCACTTCGGCCTGGCCGCAAGCTTCTCGATGTGGGGAGCGGAATTGGCGGCCCGGCGCGTACCCTAGCGGCAGAATTCGCGTGCGAAGTAACCGGGGTGGATCTCACCGAGGAGTATTGCCGAGCCGCCGAGATGCTCACTGACAAGCTCGGCCTAGGGAGCAAGGTTCAGTTCCGATGCGCCAATGCCCTCGACATGCCCTTTGCCGACGGGTCGTTCGATGTTGTGTGGTCGCAGAACACCTTGATGAACATTGAGGACAAGATGCGACTGTTCCAGCAAATTCGTCGCGTACTGCGGCCTGGAGGGATCTTCGCATTCGAGACGGTCCTGGCCGGAACAACCCCCGATATCCACTTTCCTGTGTTTTGGGCCGATTCTCCGGCGCTGAGCTTTCTGCCCAAGCCCTCAGAACTCAAGGGACAACTATCGTCCGCAGGTCTACGCGAAACCGCGTGGGAAGATACAACAGCGCGATCGATCGCGAATCAACGGAAGCGCAAAGGAGCCATCCAACGCGACGGACCGCCTGTGCTTGGCCTAGGAGTCATTGTGCCGAAGGACGTACTTGCGAAAATGGACAATGTCCTCCGCAATAGCGAAGAGTCTCGAACCATGACAGCGCAGGCTGTGTACACCGTATGACGGTTGAGTGCAACGAGCAAATGCAACACGCATGAATGCCACGCCTAACCACTCGGTTGAGCCGACTTGCCTTCGGCAAGCGGCTCACCTCGGACGGTTCGACATCAGCCTGACTTCGCCGCTATTTCCAGCGATGTCTCATGCTCGTCCCACCATTTCGAATCGCCTCCCGAAGGAACTAGCACTCATCTACCGCTGATAGCCTGAGGTGCATGACGCGTGCAGTCGACTCCTCAGGTAATACTCTCTCTCCGAGATCGCCACTTGGGCGCAGACAACAACGGGCGCCCCTCATCAGGGCGCCCGTCGTCATTCACGTCTCGATCCGCGACCTACTTGGACGCCGCCGCGAGACGCCGGATCTCGCCGGCCATGGTACGCACGCGCGCACCGTCCTTCGCTCCAGCGACATCCTTGTCCACGTCCCGCGCGAGTGCGTTCAACGCGGTTGCACGGGCGACACCACTCTTCATCTCCGCGATGTCGAGAGCGGAGGAGATGGCTGCCGTTCGCGCCGATGCGAGCCCGCTGTTCCGCACCAGCTGATCGAGATACGACCGCACGACAACGAACGCAGGCGGCCACGTCATCTTCGGCTGGCTCTGCGGGTTGTAGGCATCGAATCGCACCAGCTTCGCCGCCGCAATCTCGTTCGCCGACAGCTGAGCGCTCGGCGTCAGCTCCAGGATGTCCATCCCGCGGTCGAGCTCCGACGAGAAGATCAGGCCGTTCCAGTAGTACGCCCCCCACGAACCGCCGATGGCATTGCCTCCGCCTCGCACGTTGGGATCCACAGGTGGTTGCGGCACATCGGCGCCCCGTGGAGGAGTGATGGAGCCGCGGTCGAAATACCCGATCTCGAAGGCCGAGTCGGCGCTGGTGAAGTCCATGATGTTCACGCCACCCTGATACCACCCCTGCACGTACAGGTCGCGCCCGGGCACCGGGATGATCCCGCCGTTGTGCGATACGCAGTTCTCCTCGGCAGCCTGCGCCGATGGGAGCTTGAAGTAGGCACGCTGCGTCTGCTTCTTCTTCGCGTCGAGCGTGATCACCGTGTTGCCGCCCAGCTCGATCATGCTCGACGCCTGGCACATCGGGCCGGTGCCGCCGCCCCACTCATCGGTCTGGATCAGCTTCTTCCCATCGTTGCTGAATGCCGCCGTATGCCGGCCCTGGAAGTTGTTCGTATCGGTGAGCGCGTCGAGGCGAACCGGCTTCTCTGGGTTCGAGATGTCCACGACGATCGAGTGCGTGGAGCAGGACGCCGCGAGCAGGTTCATCTCGGGATACGCCGTCACGTCGTGGCAATTGCGCGGTCCGGTCGGCATCTCCGGATCCGGCGCCGTGCGGTTGGCCATGGCCGCCTGCCGGCGCGGGTCTGCCGGTGCGCAGAACTGCTTGCACTCCCCCTCACCATCGAGGCCGGTGAAGATGCGCGCCCCCGGAATCACGTGGGCCTGCTCGGGGTGATCGAGCGGCACCTTGATGATGTCGAGCTGGAAGAGCGAGTTCGTGGGGTCGGAAGGGTCCGTGCCGTTGTTGCACCCCGCCAGTTCCGTCTCCGGCCGGGCGGCCTGCTGTCCCGAGACGTACAGGTATATGGTCCGTGGATCCTTCGGGCTGGGAACCAAGGTGTGCGTGTGGGAGCCTTTGCAGGTCTGCACGTTCTTCACGAGCTTCGGCGCCTTCGGATTGGACACGTCGAAGATGCGCACGCCGGCCATGTGGTCCTTCGGATCCTGCACGCCGCCGTCGCCGCAATCGTTGCGGTTGCCCGCCCCCTCGGCGGACAGGAAGAGCAGGTTGCCGACGATGGTCGGATCACCCTGCGAGGTGATGCACTTCGTCGCCGACGCCATCACGGGGTTGGCGGGGTCCGTAATGTCCCAGATCGTGAAGCCGGCGAAGTTGGCCTGGTAGACGTAGTGCGTGCCGAATGCCAAGTCCGAGTTGATGTACTTCAAGCCGGCCGCCGAGTCGAATGCCGCCGGCTTCTTCACGTGCGACACCTGCTTCATGTTGCTGATCGCAATGCCCGCGTCATACCGGCCGGGCTTGAGGTTGCTTCGGGGATCCTTGCTGGTCGGATACGTCTGTGCCAACACAATCGACGGCACGACGCTGGTCGCCAGCAGCAAGATGAAGCCACGCATCATACGCATTCAGGGTTTCTCCGGAGGAGGCAACGTGGGGCGATTCACTCTCAAGGGAGCTGCGACAGCAGGCGCCGCATGATACCTATTTCGGCGGTCTGGGACGTGACGACATCGTTAGCGAAGACATTGGCATCCACTTCCTGACCGGCGCCCGGGGACTTGAAGAGGTCGTCCACCATTTTGAGCGCGCCGGCGTGGTGCTTGATCATTCCGACCAGAAAGAGCCGGTCAAAGGCAACGCCCTTCGCCTCGCTCATCGCCTTGAGCTCGTCGTCGGTGAGCATGCCGTCCATCCGCATGCCATGCCAGGAGGCCGTGTCCGGGGCGAACTGCCCATGCCGGCGGAGCCACTCCTGCATGATGACGATCTCAGGCACCTGCGACTGGTCGATCTTCCGCGAGAGCTTGAGCACCTGCGGATTGGCGCCGTTCGACTCCGCCATCCGCGACATCACGATGGCCTGGGCGTGGTGGGCGATCATCCCCTGCATGAACTCGACATCCGCCTTCGTATAGAGCGCGCCCTTCGGGATGACGATCTCAGCGCCCATGCTGTGCTTGCTGTGATCCATGCCCGCCTGTGCGACGGCGCGTGACGAGGCGCCGGCAAGCAGGCAGGCAACGGTGAAAGCGAGTATCGGACGAGACGCAGTCATGGCAAATGTGCTCCGGAGGCAACCGACTTATGAAGCACGCCGGCGGAGAATGGCGCAAGGGAGGACCCGCGATCTCGCACGAATACGTGGCGAGCATATGGAGCGTTTATGCCCATCCGTGGGGGCCGGTGCAGCCGGGCGCCGGCGCCGGTGTCCCTTCGTGCCTCGTGCGCGCGGAACGCATTGACGCACGCCCTCCGCGCCATCGGCTTGGGCAGGGATCTGTCCCAAGCTCAGGTGACATTCAACGGATTCGCGAAGCGGTTCGTGATCCGTGACGCCGAAGGCATGTACTTCGTGCCCGTCGCGGACGTCGACCGCGTGGAGGCGGACGGTGACTACGTGGCGGTCATCGCCGGGGGGCGACACCACCTCGTGCGTCAAGCAATGCACGTCCTCGAATCGCGGCTCGACCCGGCGGAGTTCGTGCGCGTGCACCGGTCGCACATGGTGCGAATCGAGCGGATCCGCCGGGTGGAACCGTGTGGCCACGGCGAGTACGAGCTGACGCGAGCGGACGGCATCCGGGTCACCTCGAGCAGGAGCTACCGGGAGCAGGTGCGGCGGCTGCTCCGCTGACGCGCTGACACCAGTCGCGCCCCAGGGGTGGCGGAGACATCTCCGCCACGACCCGCACGTGCGCCCCGAGCTCCCCGGACGCCGCGGCGCCACCTCCTACGCCTTCCGCGCCTTTCGCGCCCCCAGCACCGTCGCCTCCTGCTGCGGCGCCAGCGCGAACCGCTGCGCCCTCTGCCTCGCCTGGCGCGCTACATCCGCGTTACCGCCACCAACCCCGCGCTGTACGCCGTGGCCCTTGCGACACCGCGTCTTCCGGGCCGGGCAGACACACGTGCGCGCGATCGGATCGCAGGCACAGTGTTGTGCGCTCGCTCCGCTCGCACCAGTTCCTTCGGCTGCAACTGAGCGTCGCTGCTGATATGACTTGGTTGTTGTCAGGGGTTGGGGCACGATCGTGAGAACAGCGTACAGTTGGACCGACGTGGGCGGGAGGCAGCATGCCCTCGCTGCTCAATTACACGTCGGGCGGTCGCGGGCTGATGTCCGAGATTCGTCGTGCGACCATCACGGTCCGTTAATACGCGCACCATAGGCCGACCGGTCGTGCGCACGGGGATGGGAGTGGTGGCAGTGATCTGGATAGCGAGCAGCGCGAGCGCCGTCGGCACCGACGACATGACGGGAGGGCGTGACGCTTCCCACGGCACGGCTAGAAATTGAAACCGAAGTGCAGGCCCGGCTGCCCGTAGAAGAATCGTGGCCATCTATCGTCCACCTGTTTGAACGCATCTGGCATTCGTGACTGATACGGACGATGCGTAATGGCGATGGACGGTTGGAAGAACACCCTGTCCCTGAAGAGTCTCACGTGGTACCCGATGGAATACGTATTAAAGACTTGAAAGCCCTTGTCGATCTTCACATCGCTATCGTCTACAAACGTTTGCCACGCAGGCATCACGTCTACCTGCCCGAACCAACGCTTCCGGAAGAATCGTTGATAGTTCAGTGACACGCCGTGCTCCCGAATATGGCCTGGGAACCCTTCTCCTTCCGCTTCGAACTTGCTGCCATAGGGAATGCCGATCGGCCAGCCATATCTCCATGTCTTGAACTCGAGCGACACGACATCGTGTCCTGTGATGCGATAGCCTACGTTCAGGTAGGTCATCTCAGGCGGATTATTGTCAGGGACAAGATTCGCCAGCATGAACAGGGTACTGCCGACAAAGTACCGCTTGAAGGTGCTGTCTTGTGCGGCGTACTGTGCTCTCGCTTGGTGAGGGCTGGCCATCATCACGGCCAAGGCGAAGACGACAGTTCTCATGTGTATACTCTTGCTTACTCGGTTTGAGAGCATGGTGACCGCGGCGCAGGGCGCTGCCACGTGTCGTTGGCATACCAGCACACTCCCGCATTTCCGGCCTGTCTCCACGCGCGCGTGTGCTGCGGCGATGTCGTCGAGCGAGAAGCGTGAGTCGATCAGCGGTGTGAATCGTCCGTCGGTCGCCATGGCGACGAGCGTGCGCAAGTCCTCCACGCGCATGCGGGCGTACGGTGCGTTACCCACGGTGTCGCCGATGACAGGATAGCGAATGCCTTCGGACGCGAAATCGGTGCGCGTGTAGTCGACCACCTGTGTGGCGCCGAGTTGTTGGACCAGCTGGCGATTGGCCCCACTGCAGACCGCCGTGACATCCGCGACGGCGGCGACGGCGAGCTGCACCATCGCGGACCCCACCGTTCCCGAGGCGCCGTTGATGAGCACGCGCTCGCCGGCCTCGAGCGCGCCGCGTCGGAAGCAGTCGAGCGCGGTGGTACCGCCAAAGGCGAGTGCTGCCGCCGAGGTGTAGGAGAGCGCCGCTGGTTTGTGCGCGATCGCGGCGTTCGCGGTCATGCAGCAATACTCCGCGTGGGCGCCAAGCTTCAGGCCTGGATATGCCACCACCGCATCGCCACAGGCAAAGTTGCGCACCGACGCACCAACGGCGAACACAGCACCGGAGCATTCGCTTCCCAGCACGGCCTGTCGCGGCGCGGTCACGCCGAATGCGAGTCTCCCTGCGAGGCCAACGCCGTGCGGCATGCTGAGGCTGCGCATTCTCCAGTCGGCGGACGACACGGTGGATGCGCACACGCGAATGAGCACCTCGGCGGGACCGGGCTCTGGCCACCGGATCTGTTCAATCTCGACCACGTGCGGCGGTCCGTAGCGTCGGACCACCCCTGCTTTCATGTGCGATGACATGGTCAGGGCGTGGCCCTGCGACGGCCCCACCTCCAGGCTGTGGTCACGCCAACCCTGATCGCGTAGAGCTCGGCATTCGAACGTTTGATATCGAAGGCGAGCGAGCCATCCGGATTGTCCGACACGCCGCCCTGGATGAGGTAGTTGCGGCGACCGTGTCCCTGATAGGCCACGCCAACGTCGATGGTGGTGCTCCGGTGCACCGGCACGTGAATGCCAAGGCCGCCACTCCAGGCCAGCCCGGTATCGCCGAAATTCTCGTCGCCTGCGACGATGTTCGGCAGGATGCCCCCACCGAGTCCGCTCACGGTTGCAATGCGGCTTACCCCGAGCAGTCCGTAAGCGTATGTACGGAGCGGTCCGACGGGGAATGCAAACTGAGGACCCACGCCGAACGAGAGGATTCCGTTGGCCGTGGTGACATCCACCGCAATCCGACAGCCCGGAGTGGTGCCGACGCAGGTGCGCTGACTCTCATGACCGTAATTGAGCCAACCGCCCTGGAGACGGATCGCGGCCAGACCATGGCGGTCGATCCGGAGCAGGACGTGCGCCTGTAGCCCTGCGGCGTTGTTGACGTTCTGTTTGAATGCGCCGACCGGTTGGCCAATGTCGGCGGCCAGACCAACGTACCACCGTGGAATGACCACGGTACTGGAGTCGACCGCAGGCGGGCTGGCCTGTCCCGACAGCGGGGATCCGACAGAACCGAACCCGACGAGCAAGGTGACGACGAAACGCATGGCAGAAAAGCGATGGGTGAGAAAGACCTTACAGTGTAAGGTTCAACGTACGCCGTAAGCGTGACGGAGTCAAGCCGCCTGGCCGCTTGCCTTACACTGTCAGTACCTCTAGTGTACCGCATGCCTGCTGCCCGACGCCTTCCACTCAGCCCGGATCGCATTCTGCGCGCTGCCATCAAGCTGGCCGATCGGCAGGGGCTCGAGGCGCTCTCCATGCGAAGGCTCGCCACGACGCTCAAAGTCGAGGCGATGTCGCTCTACAATCACGTCGCCGGCAAAGACGTGTTGCTCGACGGCATGGTGGATATGATTATCGGCGAAATCACACTGCCCGAGCGCGGTGGTGATTGGAGATCCGCCATGCGTGCGCGCGCCATGTCCGCGCTTGCGGTGCTGACGGCCCATCCGTGGGCGCCGATGCTGATCGTGTCGCGCATCAACGCCGGACCCAACATGCTGCGCTACATCGACGCAACGCTCGGCACGCTGCGCGAGGCAGGACTCTCATGGGAAGAGACGGATCGCGCGTGGAACACCATGGACAACTACATCTACGGTTTTGCGCTGCAGCAGCAGAACTTCCCCGTGAACCCGGACGACTACGCGTCGGCCGCCGCCAGCTACCTGCCGATGTTGCCCGCCGACCGCTATCCGTACATGCATGCAATGACCGCTCGCGTTGCAGACGGTTCGCACGACGGCACGCTCGACTTCGGCTTCGGCCTGGAAGTGATCCTCAACGGACTGGAGCGGCTGCGAGAGCAACAATAGGGACGGTGTAGCTGGACCGTGTTCCATCCGCCCCGCGGCAGCGGGTGAGCGGGGCTGCGGCCCGTCCTGATCCTCAGTCACGACGTCGTCAACGCGCGCCCCGGGACGGCCATCGCCTTCGCCCGCACCAGCCAACCGCAGCAGGCGGGGTTTTCCCTCAGGCTGGAGTCGGCCGGCGTGAACCTCCCGAAGCGCTCGTCGGTAAAGAGCAGCCAGATTCGCACGATCGCTGCGGAACGAATCGGCCGGCGCATCGCGCGTGCCTCACACGAGGAACTGGCGCAAGTGCCCGAAGGGCTCAAAGAGATTCGTGGCGCCTAACGGGCGCTGGGGCAGACGCGGGCACGACTGACTCGTGCGCCTTCGGGGCGCACTCGATATGACGCCCGCGCTGCTCAACGTGGACGTCTACCCCGCTTCCGACTGGGGTTGCCACCGCAGGTCGATGTCCGGCATGGCCGACTAGCAGTTCACCCCCGACTTCGAACCGGAAGTGCTGCGCACGTGGCCTTACCTCCGACGCGAGTGGTGTACGTGGGTGATCGAGCATGCCGTGCGAGAGGAACCCCAGGAGAACAATCGGGTCCGATTCTGGGCCGCGATTCCGGAGCTGGAAGGACGATACCTCCGCGTCGTCACCCTGGCCGACCGCACAACGATTCACAACGCCGTCCTCGACTGCGGGTTCGTCCCATGAAGCTCAACTACCATCCCGACACGGATTCGCTCTACATCGACCTCTCCGAGCAACCCAGTGCGGAGCGCCGAGAAGTCTCGGCCGGCATCGTGCTCGCCTACGACGCCGACGGCAATCTGGTCGGGATCGACATCGACAATGCGCGTCGCAAGGTCCGGTTGGAGCAACTCGTGCTGAGTCTCCTCGACGCCTCCATCGAGCGCATCGCGGGTCAACGAACGCTGCACCAGCCGGGCGGGACGCGGTGGCGCTGCCTCTGGCCGCGCTTCAATTTGAGCCGCGAAAGAAGCCGCAGAACGCCTACCGCCTGGACCGGCTCGTCGATGATCCGGTGGTGGTCGAGCTCCAGGCAGTCGAGAAGCTCGCACCCGTGCACCCGGCGCAGCTCCTCACCTACCTCACGCTGTCCCCGCGCCGCATCAGCTTGCGCATCAACCTCCACACCCTGCACCTCCGCGACAGATGCAGGCGCATGGTCCACGGCTAGCAGCTGACGGGCCGACGGGCGGTAGAGCCGGGAGATCGCCGCAATTGCGCCAGTCCCCCTCGTTCTCCCTTGCCTCGTGGTCGCGTCAGGTCGCCGCCGCGGCCGCACTCCCGCGCCGCCGCTCCAACTCGACCCGCACGTCGTGCGCGCGCTCCTCCGTGATCGGATACGTCGCAATCGCCCAAATCGCGATCCCCGAGGTGAGGAATGGAATGAAGGCATCGCAGATACGCATGAGCACGATGGTCTGCGCGCTTTGCGCCCCCGCCAGCTCCACGCTGAAACCGGTCGCGTTCAACAGGAACCCACCCATCGCCAGCGCGGCCGCCATGCCGAGCTTCACGACCCACCAGAAGATCGAGCCGAACATCCCCTCGCGCCGCTGGTGCGTCTGCAGTTCATCCACGTCCACGACGTCGGCGATCATCGAACCCATGAGGGTGAACAGCCCGCCCAGGCCGAACGCGATCAGCGGGGCCGGCAGGAGGAGGAGCAGCGGATACTGCGGGTCGTAGCACAACCACTTGAGCGCATATCCCACCATCGACACGCCGGTGGACACATAGAAGGCCGTGCGCTTGCCGACGCGGGTGCTGAGCCACGTGATGAAGAAGATCACCAGGAAGGTGGAAGCCGCGCCTAACGTTCCCGAGTAGCCCGCATACTTCGCCCCCAGCTCCTGGTTGCCGCCGAACACGTAGTAGATGATCACGTAGAACTGGAACGACGAGATCATGATGAAGCCGTTGAACACCAGGAACGTCGCCGCGCACAGCTTGATGAACGGCTTCGACTTGAGCGTCGTCCCGAATCCCTTCGAAAACTCGGCCAGGTTGCGGCGCATGGCCCCCCAGCGGCTCTCGACCCGCGCCTGCTGCTCGGCGGTGACCGCGGCGTGCTGAAAGCGCTCGAGCAGGAAGATCGCGGGCAGGATACCGATGGCGATCGTCATGATCCCGATGCCCACCGCCAGCCACCGCGCGCCCTCGACCTGTGTGGGATACCAGTCCTTGTTGGACATGATCCACAGGAACCACGGCGACACGAGGTACGCGAGCTGGCCGATGAAGTTCTGCACCCCCATGAGGCGGGTGCGCTCGTGATAGTCGGGGGTGAGCTCGTAGCCTAACGCGACCCACGGCGTGGCAAAGATGGTGTAGGCCAGGTAGAAGATGATCGACCCGACCAGGAAGAACCAGAAGTAGAAGGTCTCGCTGCGGCCGAGCGGCAGCTGCCAGAGCAGCGCGTAGATGATCCCGGCCGCGATCGCACCAATGAAGATGTAGGGTCGGCGTCGCCCCCACCGCGAGCGCGTGTTGTCCGAGATGTACCCCATGAGGGGATCGGTGAGCGCGTCGGTGATGCGCGGTAGCGCGCCCAGTAGCCCGACGAGGGCCGGGTTCATCCCCAGCCCCAGGTTCAGCACGATGACCATGCCGCCAATGGCTGCTGCGAGCATGTTGTTGACGAACGCTCCCATGCCGTACGCGATCTTGCGCGGGAACGAGATACGGTCCTCGGGCGCGGTCTCGAAGTGGACGGCATGCTCCGCCGTCCGACCGATGCCGAGCTTCGCGTGCCAGGCGGCGACGGCGCGTTGCGCGAGTGTCCGGCGCGGGGTGCGCGCGCTCATGCGCGCACGTACACGCGGACCCAGTCCACGAGCATCGTCTGCGGGAAGACCGTGCCACCGTCCGGCGGCCCCACGTAGCCGCCGCCGACGGCGAGGTTCAGGATGATGTAGAACGGGTGGTCGAACACCCACGCGCCGGAGACGTAGCTGCGCTTGACCTCATGGTACAGCCGACCATCGACGCGCCATTCGATCTGGTCCTCGTCCCACTCGACAGAGAAGATGTGGAAGTCGTCATCAAACCGCCCCTCGCCCAGGTCGAACCTGCGGGTCAGGGCGTTGCCCGCCGAGTAGCCGGGCCCGTGCAGCGACCCATGCACCAGGTTGGGCTCCTGCCCGCGGTATTCCATGATGTCGATCTCGCCCGCCTGCGGCCAGCCGACCTGGTCCACGTTGGCACCGAGCAGCCAGAAGGCCGGCCAGAGCCCGCGACCCGTCGGGAGCTTCATGCGCGCCTCGAACCGGCCGTACCGCTGCTCGAGCAGCCCCGCGGTGGTGAGGCGCGCCGAGGTGAAGGCACTCCCCAGGAACGACTCGGCGCGGGCGACGATCGCCAGGTTGCCCGCGCCGTCCAGCGAGGCGTTGGACGCGCGATCGGTGTCGTACTCGAGCTGCGCGTTCCCCCAGTCGGTGCCGACGTCGTAGCGCCAGTTGGCCTGGTTGGGCCGCGTCCCCGCCGCCCCGGTGAACTCATCCTCCCATGTGAGGACCCAGGGGCCGGGCGGTTCGGTGCAGCCGACGAGGCCGGCCAGCGCGAGGACGAGCGGGAGGGTGAGTCGGCGCATGGACTGCACGGGAGAGGGGGACGACCCGCCTAACGCGGGCCCACGGAGGGAAAGAGCGATGGGTCCGCGAGCGCGGCGTCGAGGATCAGCGTCGCGGCGCCGATCGCGATGCCGCGCGGCCCCAGGGCGCTGGTGACGATCTCGGAGGTGGCCAGCGAACTCACGAAGGTTCGCCGCAGCACGGTCTCGCGGAGCGGCACCAGGAGGCGCTCGCCCATGCGGGCGATCCCCCCACCGATGATCACCGCACCGGGGTTCATCAGGTTGAGCACGTTGGCCACGGCGATCCCCAGGTAGGTGGCCGCGTCGCGAATCACGCGCTCGGCGAGCGGATCGTCCTGGAGCGCGGCGTCCTCGATGGCGCCCACCGTGAGCTCGCCACGATGCAGCACGCTGTCCGGGTAGTCCGGGAGAAGGTGCCGCGCGCGGCGCACCAGCGCCGAAGCGCCCACGAACGTCTGCAGGCATCCGCGGTTGCCGCAGTCGCACGGATCGCCGGAGAGGTCGATCGTCAGGTGCCCGATCTCACCCGCCACCCCGCCCGCCCCACGCGCGATGCGCCCGCCAACCATGTGCCCGGCGCCCGCGCCCGTGGCAACCTTGATGTAGGTGAAGTCCTGCTGCCCGCGTCCGGCCCCCCACCACCGCTCGGCCAACGCGCCGAGGTTCGCATCGTTGTCCACGTGGACCGGGACGCCGAACTGCTGGCGCAGCGCCTCGAACCCAGTGCGCCCGTCCCATGCCGGGAGCACGTGCGTGGAGAGCCGCTCCTGGTGCTTGGGGTCCACCCAGCAGGGGACCGCCACGCCGATGCCGACCAGCCGGCTGCGCACCCCGCCCCACCGCGCGAGACATCGCTCGCAGAACTCGGCGATCAGCGCACGTGTCCCCGGCGCATCCGCGCGCACCGGGAACTCGCCATGCTCCCACTCCAGCACCCGCCCGCGCAGGTCGGTGAGCGCCACCGAGACGTGCGTCGCCCCCATGTCCACACCGAGAATGACGCAGGCGTCGTCCTGGAACTCGAGCACGATCGGGCGGCGCCCTCCGCTGGACTCCCCCTCTCCCGCTTCGCGCACCAGGCGCGTCTCCAGCAGTTCACTCACGACCTCCGAGACCGTGGAACGCGAGAGCCCCGCCTGCCGGGCAATGTCGGCACGCGAAATCGCCCGCTCGTGCCAGATGAGGCGAAGCAACGAGTGCGTGAGCGTCGCGGGACGCGCGACCTCGGCGATTCCTGTCACCTTCCCTTTCGACGACTGGGGCACTCGTTCCTCCGCGACATGGCCTACTTGTGCAAGAGCACGTTGTCGACGAAGAACGTGGGGAGATCGCCGACCAGGATCATCTGGGCAAGATGGCCCCGTGTCGTGAGTCCCGTGAAGGCGGTGAGCGGGATGTCGAAACGCACCCAGTTGCCGGTGGTCAGCGGCGGCGTCGAGGCGCGCGAGAGCGTCAGCTCGTGCTCCGCGTCGTCATTGCCGCCGAACGCACCGTTCGCGCCGAAGTCCACCAGCTTGATGCGGAAGTTCTTCGGCGCATCGGTCGGGTCCGGCGTCCACAGGTCGAGGGTGAAGTGGGTCATCGCCGTGGCGTTGATCGTCTGCGACGTGAATTCGATGCCGGCAAAGACCACGTTGGTGTACTTCTTCACGTCGTTGCCGGCGACCTGCACGTCGGCGACATCGGCCTGGTCCCACCCGGCGGACCAGGTGTCGATGGTCCGGTTCGGGTAGGCGTTGCTGAACAGCGAGATCACGTCGCCGGCTGCAAACGTCGGCGCCGGGGCAGGACTCACCGGCGCGGTGAGGGTGGCCGAGGTCGAGAAGTACACGTTGTCCAGGAAGAACGTCCCCAGGTCCCCGACGAGGATCATCTGGGCGAGATGCGCCCGTGCCGTCAGCCCGGTGAAGTCGGACATCGGGATGTTGATCGAGACCCACGACCCGGTCACGAGCGGCGGCGTGGACGACGCGTTCACGGTGTACTCGTGCTCCGAGTCGTCGCCCCCGTCGAACGTGCCGTTGGCACCGAAGTCCACGAGCTTGATGCGGAACGACTTCGGCAATGCCGTGGCATCCGGCGTCCAGACGCTCATGTGGAAGTTGGTCATCGCCGATGCGTCGATCGGTGCCGACGTGAACTCGATCCCGGCGAAGACGACATTCGAATACTTCTTCGTGTCATTGCCCGCCACCTGCAGGTCTTCGACGTCGGCCTGGTCCCAGTCGGCCGACCAGGTGTTGACCTGGCGATTCGGGTACGCGTTGCTGTACAGCGAGATGACGTTGCCGGCCGGGGCGGTCGGCGTCGGCGCAGCGACCGGCGGCGATGTGGGGACCGGGACCTTGTAGAAGTAGACGTTGTCCAGGTAGATGGTCGGAGAGGCGCCGGCGATGATCATCTGGGCGATGTGCCCGCGCCCGGTCAGTCCGGTAAAGGCCGACAGCGGAATGTCGAGACTGTTCCACGCGCCGGTGGAGAGCGACGGAGTCGAGGTGCGCGACAGCGTGACTTCGAACTCCGAATCGTCATTGCCGCCGAAGACGCCGTTGGCGCCGAAATCGACGAGCTTCACGCTGAACCTCGACGGATCCTGCGTCCACAGGTCGATGTGGAGGTGCGTCATCGCAGACGCGTTGAACTGGTTCGAGATGAACTCGACACCGGCGAAGGCGAGCTTGGTGTACTTCTTGGCCACGTTGCCGCCGACCGGCACATCGGCGACATCGGCCTGGTCCCACGTGGCGGACCAGGTATCGACCGGGCGATTGGTGTAGACGTCGCTGAACAGCGAGATGACGTCGGCAGGGGCGCGCGTCGGCACCGGCGATGCGATGGTGGGAGGGGCAGCGGCGTTGAGCGTGATCGTCCCGGACGCGTCGGTCGAGCCGAGCGAGGCCGTGACGGTCGCCGCTCCGGCCCCGACGACCCTGATCGAGCCGTCGGCCGCAACCCGGGCAACCGTTTCGTTTGAGGAGCGGAAGGTGAAGTATGCCGGCGCAGCGCTCACCGTCTGGTCTACGCCCGCCACCGCGAACGTCACCGATGTACCCGACACGCTGAAGGTGGCACCGACCTCGTCGTAGATCGTCGCGGTCGTTATTGCCGGGCGCGCGTTTGCGACCGTGCTGAGGTTCTCGAACTGGATCTCGTCGAACCAGATGGTATTCCCGACTCCGTTCTCGGGACCCTCGGCGAAGAAGAAGGCCCCGCGCTCCCGCTCGAGCTTTGCGGCCAGCGGGATCGGGATGACGTACTTCTTCCACGAGGTGGTGAGCGCCAGGCCGTTGACCTGGGCGACGTAGGGCGAGTTGCCCGAGTTGTCGTTACCGAAGCCGGCGACATCGAGCGACGCGTTGGACGCGGCCTTTGCGTAGAACGTCAGGGCGTTGTAGCCCGTGAGGTTGCGGGGGACGATGGCGACGAACGCGCCACCCGCGTAGCCACCCGACGCATCACCGGGGGCAGGGATCGCGACCTTGATCGCCGCCGCCCCTCGAAATCGCGTCGCCGGATCGACCGAGACGGCATCGACCTTGGAGCCACCAAACGCCTCGAACGACACACCGGCGTACACGTCGTTGAAGATCGCCGCCGTGGTGGGAAAGGCCGCCGGGGCCAGGGTGTCGAGATCCCGGGCGCAGGCCGTCAGGACCGCGAGGGAGGCCACGAGCATGGCGCCAACCAGAGGCGGGAAACGACGCGAATATGAAGACGGGGGCATCGAAATAGCTCCGGTTGGTGCGGACCTGGCGAGCCGGACGGGCGCCGAAACGGGCAGTCGACGGGCTTTGTTTGGCGAGCGAACAAAGAATGCTGTCCGCAGGCGCATGTGTCAAGAACAGCGTGCGCCAAATTCGTCCCGGCGGACGGTTCCAGCCTGTCCGAGGCTGCGCGTTCGGTGGCCGCGAAGCTGGCGCGCCGGTCACCGATACTTTGTTCGACGTGGAGCGGCGGCACGCGGGCGCAGGCAAGCTGCACGTCACGCGAGTGCACGCCGCGCCCTGCGCCCCCAGCGACCGACGTCCCTACCGCCGCAACGCTTCCAGCGCCTCCCGCTCCTGCACCCAGTACGGCTTGGGGAAGGGGCGCGCACTCGGCCAGACGCGATCCAGCGTGGCCCCATCGAACAACTCGCCGTCCTTCATGACGTAGCGGATGTCGGTCGAATTGCGGATGTCGTCCAGCGGATTGGAGTTGAGCACGACGAGGTCGGCCAGCTTGCCCGCTTCCAGCGACCCCAGGTCCCGGCCGTAGCCGATGGTCTCGGCGCCGATGACTGTGGCAATGCGCAGCGCTTCCATCGGCGTCATGTCGCCGCTCTGCAGCATCCAGAGCTCCCAGTGCGCGGCGATCCCGTCCTGCTGGCCGTGCGACCCGAGTCCCGCGCGCCCACCCGCGCGCACGATGTCGCGCACGCCGCGGGCGATGGCTGGGAAGTTGTAGTCTTCCTCCACGATCATCGGCCGGCGGCGCGCCTGGCGGGTGAGCAGCTCGGTGGGCGTGAAGAAGGCCGCCTTGGCATCCTTGTCGAGGTCGATGCGTGCCCGCCAGTACGTGTCGCCGGCCGGCGCGCCGTAGGCGACGACGAGCGTCGGTGTGTAGGCAATGCGCGAGTCGGCCATGACCGTGATGACGTCCTTGTAGAGCGGGACGTGGCCGATGGAGTGCTCGAGCGCGGTGAAGCCGTCGATGGCCATGGTGATGTCGGCCTTGAGGTCGGCGGCCCCTTCGTTCGTCGCGCTGATCCCTTCGGCCATCGCCGCCTGCAGGATCCACTGCCGCTGGATGCGGCGCGGTTGCAGGTACTGCTTGAGCGAGTTGACCCCCTGCCCCTTGTAGCGACGCACCACGTTCAGGGCGTCGTCGTAGGACTTGATCGGGGTGTTGTTGCTGGTGAGGGGGAAACCGGTGGCGTAGATGCGCGATCCGACCATTTCGCCGGCATCGATCAGCTCCCCCCACGCCACGTTCCAGCGCGTCCCGCTCGGGTTGCGCGTGGTCGTCACGCCGTAGGCGAGGTTGGCGGCGATCGACCATTCCTGGTCGGGGGCCATCTCGCGTCCCGTCTTGGGGTGGGCGTGCACGTCCACGAGGCCGGGGATGATCGTCTTGCCGCTGACGTCGATCACTTGTGCACCTGACGGCGCGGCAATGCTGGGCCCCACCTGGGCGATCCGGTTGTTGGTGACGAGCACGTCGCCGCGCTCCAATACTTCCTCGCCCGTCATGGTCACGATGCGTGCGCCGCGCAGCAGCACGCTCCCCTGCGGCGTGGCGCGCGGCACCGAGAGCGCGATCGTCGAGCGCGAGACGCCCCAGGTTGCGCTGTCGGCTGAGGACATGACGCGATCGGTGGCCGCCCGATAGTAGTGGTTGGCGAAACTCCAGGTGATCGTGCGTCCGCCATCGCCCCACTCCGCGTAGTTGGCGCCCTGTGTGGTGAGGCGGCGCAGGGGAACAGACGGCGAGGCGAAGTTGACGGCGAGCCCGTCACTGCCCGCATCGGCGAGCGGGAAGACATAGAGGTCGTCCCGATCGAGCACCATCACGTGTCGGCCGTCTGGTGCAACTCGCGCCGAGATGCCGAGGGCCTGGTTGGTGGTGATCTTGGCGTGGGTGAGCTTGTCGGTTCCATCCAGGCGCACGGAGACGAGCGCCGCGGTGGCCGAGGCGTTGAAGCCCGGGGTCGGATTGGGCACCGCCTCGGTGAAGAAGACGCGCGTTGGTCCGGCCGCCGCCGCAGAGACGCCCGCCGGCTCGGACGCTGCCGAGGTGATGCGGCTCGCGACGCCGCCAGCCGCCGGGACCCAGCGCAGCTCACCTAACGAGGCCACGGGACCACCGCCCAGCCCGGCCTGGCGCGGGGACCAGGCCACCACGATGCGGTCCCCCTCGGGCGACCAGCGCGGCGCGGTGATCCACGCCGGGTCGCGGGTCAGCTGCATCGGCGCCCCCGTCCCGTCGGCGCGCGCCTTCCACAGCGCCCCGCCCGACGAGTCTGACCATGTCACGTACGCCACCCACGCCCCGTCGGGCGACCAGGCCGGGAAGTATTCGCGTGCTGCTGCGCGCGTCAGCCGGCGCGGGGCCGCGATCGTGGCACCGTCGCGCGCGGCCAGCCAGAGCTTCCCGAGCGCCGAGAAGGCGACTTGGCGGCCGTTCGGTGTCTCGCTCACCGATAGCAGCTGCGTAACCGGCAGTGGCGCGTCGCTCACCGAGAGCGGGACCGCGTGCCGCTTTGCCATCCCCAGCTCGACATTTGCCGAGAACGGGATGACGGCCACCGCGCGGGTGGCGAGGTCGACGCGCTTGATCTTGCCGCCGCCGTAGAAGACCACGGCGCGCGAGTCGGGGGTGAAGGCGTATCCCGGAAAGACATCGTTCGGGGCATATCCCTCCGAGTCGTCGCGCTGCGTCTCGCCGACCAGCCAGCGGTCCTCCTGCGTAGCCAGGTCGCGCACGCGGAGCGCCGTCCTGGTACCGGCACGCGTCGCGTAGACCAGCCACTTTCCGTCGCGCGACACGATGGGGCGCAACCCGCCCCCTGCGCCAGCGGTCATGGGCGTCTCGGTCCCGGTCTGCCGATCGAAGGCAATCACCTGGTAGGCACCGAGGTTCTCGCCCGTGTAGCCGCCGCCGTGCGACCCGAAGTAGAGCGTGCGCCCGTCGGGAGAAAAGGCCGCGCCGGTGTTGGTCGTCTTTCGGGTCGGCGCGGAGGGGAAGAGCTGCATCCCGCTCCCGCCATTCACGTGGTACATCCACAGCGGCACGTTGGTCAGGTAGTTCTCGGCGCTGGGATACGGACCGAAGCGACGGGCGACGATATAGTTCCCGTCAGGAGTCCAGGCTGGGGAGGAGAGCGCGTTGTCGACTTCCTTGGTTATGCGGCGGGCCCCCGAACCATCGGCGCGGACGAGCCACA
Source organism: Gemmatimonadota bacterium (assembly GCA_016704465.1). Taxonomy (GTDB): domain Bacteria; phylum Gemmatimonadota; class Gemmatimonadetes; order Gemmatimonadales; family Gemmatimonadaceae; genus SCN-70-22. The sequence goes on from JADJAD010000006.1 coordinate 438,994, forward strand.
GGTTATCGCTGCCGTCCCGGTCGGAGATGAAGGCGATGGTTTGGCCGTCGGGCGACCATCGCGGCATCGCATCCCACGCCATGCCGCTCGTCAGGCGCGTCGTCTGGCCGCCGGCGATCGGGATGGTGTACAGGTCGCCGAGCAGGTCGAAGACGATGCGCTGGCCATCGGGCGAGACGTCCACCGAGAGCCATGTCCCCTCGTCTGTGGTGAAGCGCAGCGTGCGTTCGGGCTGCAGGGGGAGCGCCACTACCGTGTCGGCCGGAACGGGGGTGGACTGCTGCGCCTGGAGTGGCAGCGCGATCGTGATGGCCAGCAGAAGACCGGTGCGGCGTGCAGCGTGGCGCGGCGCGGGGAGGCGGAGAGGAGTCATGCGGTGATCCGTGGCGATTGACACGAGCGGCGGGTATGGCGGCAGGTCGCTCGGCGGCTGCGGCGACACCGGCGGGGTGGCGGGGCAGCATCGCGGGAGCGACTGCAGGACGGAGGTCGGGCGAAGATGCGGCGTGGCGCGGGGGGTCGCAACGCGCGTCCGCTGGCGCGGATGCGTCGTCGCGGACACGCGGGCCAGGGGTGACACCGCCACCTGCGTCTCGCCGTAAGGCGTACAGAATTGTATACTAATTACCTGCCCCCATCCCCACATGCCATGACGCACCGTTTCCACTCTCGTGCGAGCGCCATCGGCGCCCGGCTGGCCGCGCTCGCCCTCATTGGCGCGCTCGCCTCCCTCCTCGCCCCATCCGCCGCGACCGCGCAGCGCACGGACCGGCGCGCGACGCTCGCCGAGCTGGATCGCTACATCCCGAAGGCGCTGGCGGAATGGAACGGCGCGGGCGTCGCTGTCGGGATCGTGGAGAACGACTCGCTGGTGTACGCGCGCGGCTTCGGCGTGCGCGAGGTGGGCAAGGCGGATCCGGTCGATGCCGCGACCGTCTTCGCCATCGGCTCCAATACCAAGTTCTTCACCGCCGTGGCCGCCGCGATGCTCGCCGACGATGGCGTGCTCTCGCTCGACGACCGGATCACCCGGTTCCTGCCGCAGTTTCAGTTGTACGATCCGTGGGTCACCCGCGAGTTCACCCTGCGCGACGCCATGTCGCACCGAAGCGGGCTGGGACGGCGCGGCGACGCGTTGTGGCACGGCACGCCTCTGTCCCGCGACGAAATCGTGCGCCGCGTGCGCTACCTCGTGCCCAGCAGCTCCTTCCGCTCGGAGTACGGGTACCAGAACATCATGTTCCTCACCGCCGGGCAGACGATCGCTGCGGCGGCGGGCAAGAGCTGGGACGACGTCATCCGTGACCGAATCTTCCAGCCGCTGGGCATGGTCGCGTCCAACACCAGCGTCAAGCAGCTGGCGGGGCGCCCGAACGTCGCGTCGCCGCACAACCTCGCTCCCGGAGAAACGCGCCCGGTCCAGATTCCCTGGATGGACATCGACAACATCGCCCCGGCCGGCTCAATCAACTCCAACGTGCAGGACATGGCGCGGTGGATGCGATTCATCCTCGGCGGCGGCACCGCAGGAGGTCGTCAGCTCGTCAAGCAGTCCACGCTCGCCGACATCACCGGACCGCACAGCATCGCCACCCGCGTCGTCGCCGACACGCTCAACCCGACCCGACACTTCTCGCTCTACGGCCTCGGCATCGGCATCTCGGACCTGCACGGCGTGAAGGTGCTGCAGCACACGGGCGGCATCGACGGGATGCTGTCGTTTGTGGCAATGGTACCGGAGCGCAACCTGGGCATCGTCGTGCTCACCAACGTGGCCGGGCACAATGCGCTGTATACCGCGGTTGGAAGCCGCATCCTCAACGACTTCCTCGGCGGTCCCACGCGCGACTGGAGCGCGATTGCCCTGCAACAGACGCGGCGCGCCGAGGAGGAGGCGGCGAAGCGCGCGCAGGCACGGTACGCCGCGCGGGTCGTGGATGCGAAGCCTTCGCGCGCGCTGGGGGAGTACGCCGGTATCTATCGGCACGAAATGTACGGCGACGCCACGATCACGCTCGAGGACGGGACGTTGCGACTGCGATATCCCGCCGCCGTGGACGTACGGCTGCGGCACCTGCACTACGATACGTTCCTGGGGGGCGCGCCGAGCACCCCGCCGGACTCGCCAGATGGGGCGGTGGTGCGCTTTGCGCTCGACGCTCGGGGACGCGTGGCGTCGGTCGATGTAGAGGGCATTGCCGAGTTTGCTCGTGTGCGCGACACGGAGGCGGGCGCGCGTTGATTGAATCGGGGGCGCACCTTGCGCTGACCGCCACCCATGCGGACACTACGTACATGTCACTCCCTCTTCTCCGGCGCCCGCTGCTCGGCGCCCTCGCCGCCCTTACCCTGCTCGCCGTGCATCCCATCGGCGCCCAACAGCTCGGCCCCGTCGATGGGGCCGACCTCTCCCCGACCGACACCGGCCGCGTTCGCGCCGGGATGCTCGCCCCCGACTTCACCTTGGAGTCGTTCACCGGTGAGCGCATCAAGCTCTCCGACTATCGAGGCAAGAAGACGATCCTGCTCGCCTTCTATCGGGGGCATTGGTGACCCTACTGCGCCCGTCAGCTCGGTGAGCTGAGAGCCCTGTTGTCCCCCGCGCAGCGCGCGAACACCGAGATCCTCGCGGTGTCGATCGACGATCGTGCCAAGATCCAGCTCATGCTGGACCGCGTCGCCAAGGAGTACGGACCGCCCGCGCCCGACTTCACCTTCCTGTCAGACCCAGGGCACCGAGTCATTGACCGGTACGGCCTGAAGAACGAGGGCAACCCGAACGGGATCCCGCATCCCACGGTTTACGTGATCGACAAGAAGGGGATGGTGCGCTGGAAGTTCACCGAGGTGAACTACAAGATCCGTCCCACGAACGAGATGATCCTCAAGGCGCTGGGTGAGGTGCAGTAGGGAGACTGCTGCGCATCGCCCTGCGGCGTGAACGACAGAGGCCGGCGTCGGGAATCCACCCCCGCGCCGGCCTCGTCGTGTCGCTGCCTGCGTTCACTGCGCCTGCTTAGCGCCCTCCCGCCGCGCCGTCGGCGCGCGTGACACCGGATCCCATCCCCTTGAGGTGCTGGTCGAAGTAGGCGACGATGTCCTGGTACATCTGCATCGTGTTCTCGCGCCGGCGCACGTAGTAATTCTCGTTGGGGTAGGTCTTGAGCACGAACGGCTTGTAGTTCATCTCCAGCCGGTCGGCGAAGATGCGCAGGCTTCCGAGCGCGGGAGCGCGGCGCCCACGCCGTGCAGCAGCATCAGCGGCGTCTGGATGTCGGTGATGTTGAAGATCGGCGACGACGCCTTGTACTTCGCCTCGTTGGTGGCCAGCGGGCCGAACTCGTACTCGAGGAGCTTGAGGTGGCGCAGCTCCTGCTCCTGGATCATGTGGATCCAGTCGCCGTAGCCCGAGACCGAGACGCCAGCCTGGAAGACGCCCGGCGCAAAGGCCGCGGCGGCCAGCGTCATGCAGCCGCCGTAGCTGGTGCCGGTGATCCCCATGTGCTGGCCGTCGACGTACGGCAGCGTGCGCAGGTACTCCACCCCCGCCGTCACGTCCACGAGGTCACAGCGCCCCCAGCACCCATTGTTCGCGTCCTCGAACACTTTCCCGTATCCGGAGCTCCCCCTGATGTTAGGCAGCAGGACCGCGTAGCCGCGCATGGCGAGGTACTGCACCTCGGACTGGTACGTGTCGTTGAACGACGAGGTCGGACCGCCGTGGATATACAGGATGCCCGGGGCCTTCTTCCCGGCTGGCAGCACCGGCTCGTACAGGTAGGCACTGACGGTGAAGCCGTCGGGGGTCTTGTAGCTGATCTTCTTCGGCCGGATGAGCGCATTGCTGATGTAGGTCGGACCGGCCGACTGCGTGAGGCGGCGGGGACTTCCGCCGGCGGCCGGCACCACGTACAGGTCGGCCGGATCGACCGGTGTCTGCATGGTGTAGGCGATGCGCGTGCCGTCGGGGGACCACTGCGCGTTGGAGACCATCCCCACGGCTCCGGGCGACGCGACGACCCGCGGCGCGCCTCCGGTCACACCAACGACCCGCACGTCCTGCATCCCGTTCCACAGCGCCGCGTACAGGATCGATTTTCCGTCTGGCGACCAGCTGGCGTCGCTCTGGTTCGCGGCCTCGGCCGCCACCTGGCGGGGCGTGCCGCCCCCCATGGGGACGGTCCAGTAGTTGACCCAGCCGCTGCGATGTGACCGGAAGAGCAGCGTGGAGCCATCGGGCGAAACGCGCGGATAGCCGAAGTTTCCGCCGGCCTGGTAGTCGAAGAAGTCGGTGTCGCTGACGATCACCCGCGGCGTGCCGCGCCCGCCGGCGTCGAGCTCCAGCACGTCATGGTCGAGCCACTTCTCGTCCATGCGCGCGTAGACGACCTTGGCACCGTCGGGCGTCCACGTCGGGAAGACTTCGTAGCGCTGGTCGGTCGTCAGTCGCTCGGCCGCACCGCTGGCCACATCGGCGATCCAGACGTCATAGCTCCCGTACTTGTCGCCGGCGAGCGCGAGCCGACGCCCGTCGGGCGACCAGGAGTACGAGTTGATGCGCCCCCCGAGCCGAGTGACCTGGCGCTCGCGCCCGTCCACCAGCGACCTGACGAACAGCTCGGCGGATGCGCCGGCTGCAGAGATGTAGGCCAGGTGCGTGCCGTCGGGCGAATACTGCGGCTGGTGGGCCTGCAGGAAGGCGATCTCGCCCATGCGGATGTTGAGCGACTCGGGGAAGCCGCCATCGGCGGGGATCGTCCACAGGTCGGAACCGCCGAGGGATCCTCCGATGAGGAGTTTGCGGCCGTCGGGCGCCCACTGCACCACCCCCCCGACGACCGACCGGATCGACGTGACTTCCTCGGCGCTCAGGACCTGACGAGCACCCGACGGCTGGGCGTTTGACGATGCGGCAGCCGCCGGCAGAAGGGCGACGACGAGCAGGTGACGCGTGAGGCGCATGGCACTTCTCCGGATGAATGGTTCGGCGGCCTGCGGGCAGCCACAGGAGCCAACTTATCGACGGGGGTGGGCGGAGGCGAGCGATGTCGATCGCTGGCCGAGACGATCGGCGTGGGGAGCGCTGGTGACGGCGTGCATCGGTGGCAAGGCGGCCGCGGTGGGGTTACGTGGAAGCCGGCGCGACTTGTTCCTTGATGGGAATCCCGGCACCAAACGAGATGCTGCCCGGGAGCTCCCCCAGCTCCTTCTTGACCGGGTCGCACAGTGAGAACGCGCCGATCTTCGCGGTTGCGTCTGCCTTGACCTTCCCGGGCTCGATCGCCATCACGCGCCCGCCGTCGATCACCAAGACGGCCTGGTCGATCGTGAGCTTCACGTCGATGACGATGTCGATGGTGAACGTGACCCCCTTCACCGAGACCTCGAGAAAAGGTCGGTAGCGCCACTTCACGGGGTGCTCGTACAGCTGCACGAATCGCTTCTGCCCCGCCGGATATTTCTGCAGGTCGGCGTACTTGGCGATCTCCGTGCGCTTGTTCCAGGCGCTGACGGCGATCTCGCTCAGTCGCGTCTCGAGTGCATCGGCCACGCAGGCGACTGCCTGCGTGATGGCGGCGGGAGCACCGGGACCGAGCGCCGCGCCGGCCGAGGCGAGCACCGCCTTGCCGATCGCCTCGATCGCCCCGGCGTCGAGCCGCTGCTCCGACCCTTCGGGCGGTCGCAGCCCGAACATACCGGCGAGTGAATCACTGCCCGAGCTCATCGTGAACCTCCTCGCGTGCGATCAGGACATCAGGAAAGTCGATGGCGACCTCGGGGGGAGGGCTGACCAGCGTGATCTCGCTGGCCACCACTGAACGGTCGCCGGGGAAGTCGACCTGGGGGGGAGCGAGCGTCGACGGGCGCAGCGTCACCGTTGTGCGCGGCACCTCGGTATGCTCGGCCTCTCTGTCGGCCGGCCGGGACTCCACATGGGGCCTGGTCACCCGACGACCGACCAGCAGCAGGAGCGCGCCTAACGCCAAGCCGGCGCCGAGCAGAACCCACCAGGGGAATCGACCGACGACGCCGCCCCCTCCCCCTCCCCCGGTATCGGGTACGTCGGTCGATGCGTCGCGAGGCTGCAGCGTGAGCGAGACCGCAGCGCCGGGCGCCACCAACGTGGCCGCCGGCGGCTCCTGCGAGGCGACGACGGAGTCGGCGGCGACGTCGGCCGCGGACACGTCGCCGAGGGTGAGGCGCGCCGCACCCAGCATCTCGCGCACTTCGGCCATCGGCCGGCCAACCAGCGATGGCACGATCGCGAGATCGATGGCCTGCGGATCGAACGGTGGTGGTGGCTCGAGCGATGGCGGCGGCTCGACATAGCGCCCCACGCGCAGCACCACATCGAGCTCCGGCAAAATGACCGTGCCCGACGGGGGCGACTGCGCCACCACGCGATCGTCCTCGTCCAGGCGCGGCGTCTCCACCTCGACGATCGTCAGGCGGGGGGAGAGGATGCCGAGCGAATCCATCGCCGCCGCGCGCGGCATCCCCACGACTCCCGGCATCAGTCGCGCCTGCGCCACCGGCTGGGCGAACGTGTCGGTCGCGGTCAGGGTGATGGCAGTCCCCAACGGGCGTGTGAGCCCCGAGTCGACGGATTGGGCGATGACTTGCCCGCCCCGCGCCCCGTCGCCCGGGATGAGGCGGGTGCGCGTGCCGAAGCCGGATTCCTTCATCACCTGCTCTGCCTCCGACAGGCGCAACCCCACCACCCACGGCACACGGGTCGGTGCTGGCGGTACTGTCAGCTGCACATCGATCTGGTCCGACGAGTGCACGACCGCTCCTTCCGCCGGTCGCTGCGTCACGATCCGACCGACGCCGGCCCGGTCGATGATGGTATCGACATGATTCAGCGTCAGGAACGACAGGGTAGAGACGCGGACCGCCTCGTCGAGGGTCAACCCGACCAAGCGGGGCATCGTGTGTTCAGGCGAACGCGGATGCACCCCGCGCGACGTCCACGCCTGCACCCCGTCTCCTGCCCGCGCCAGGCTCCCGGAATCCGGGTGCTGCCGCGTGATGCGTCCCGTCGGAACAGTGTCGGAGTACTCGCTCCCTCGCGGGTCGAGGACCAGTCCGCGACGGGCGAGCAGCTGGGTTGCTGTCGCCACGTCCTGCAGCACGATCCACGGCACCCGCGTCGAGACCTCGACCGTGAGCGTGACCGGCGTCCCGGGTGCGACGCGTGTGCCGGGCGACGGGTCCTGCGCGGACACCGTCGCACTGGCGACCGACGCGAGCCCCTGGCGCGGATACTGCGGCCGGAGCCGGACGCCCTGCAGTCTTCGCACCGCGAGCAGGAGCGGTTGGCCGACGACGTCGGGAACGGCGACCATCTGCGCCGGGACATAGCGATATACGTCGAGGGCGACGGTCGACCCCGACTGCGGGATGAGCCCTCCGGGTTGCGGTGCCTGGGCGAAGACCCGGCCGTCCAACGCCTTCGGTGCCTGTGTCCCGGTAGCGGGGGACTGGGGTCAGCTTGTATCGCGCGAGCACACGCCGCGCACCGTCGAGGGTCGAGTCGATGACACTCGGCACCTGGCGCTGCTGCGTGCCGACCAAGGGTAGCGCGACCGCCTGGCGCCCAGCAGGAGGACTCACGACCCGCGCCGTCTTCGCGCGCACAGGGGGTGCTTGGGCGTCGGTGGGCGAGCGCGCGAGGGCCATCAGCACGACCACGAGCGCCAACCACGGATGGCCGCATGAGTGGACACGCGGCCAGACTGGGCTATGCGGGGCTGGGCGGCAGCGCTCGGACATGCTCAGGCCAGGCGATCAGAAGACCCACGGCAGCAATTGCATCTGCCGGGTGATGAGGAGCCGTCGCTCGTCCCCGCCAATCACGGCGACCTTCGTCTCCCCCCAGCCGATGAAGCCGCCAACCCGCGCCTTGCCGCGCAACGGCGAGACGAAGGCGCCATCACGATCGCCGGCAACCGCCACGCCAACAGACAGGTAGCCCGGCCGCAGGATGCCGCCGACGGCCCCGCCCCACCCCCGCTGCCAGAGGTAACTCCGCAGGCCCAGCTCGGCGACCGTGACCGCTCGCGCCTTTTCGTCGGCGATCGTCAGGTATGACGGAACGTACGATGCGACGATCTCGAATCGCGATGGCCAGCCGTCTGCATTGGGGCGAAAGGGCGGGACCCACTGCGCCACGTAGTTCAGTCCCACCTCGGCGAGATTGAGCCTGGGGGCTTCGGGGCCATACTTGCGCTCGAAGCGATTGAGTTTCTCCAGGCTCGTGGCGATCGAGACCTGGAGTTCACCGCGCTGCAGCGCCGTGTACGGAGTGAGGATGATGTCCACACTGTCGTCGGACACCGGCGGCTGCCGCCCTTCCATCGCGAACTTCAACTCGGCGACCGTGAGCCGGGCGAGCGAATCGAGGTCGGCGGCATCGCCCGCTCCGAGTCCTGGCACCACGGCGCGACGCTGCCAGCGTGCCACGCGCGCAAAGCTCGCCTCGCGGGCATCGCCCTGTCGGAACGGCGCGCGCACCAGCACATCGAGCGGGAGACGGATCACGTCGGGGCGGTCCACGCGGACCAGCAGCCGTTCGACTCGGGCGACCAGTGCGGCGCTGCCAGGGGCGCCGCGTACGAGGCTCACGGCGCTGCGCGACGCCTCGACCAGTGCGCCGATGGTGTACGCGCGAGTCTGCGCGGTATCGAAGCGCGCCGTCGGAGGCTGGGCGGCGGCGGTTCGGGCGCTGCTGGCGCTGGCCAGCACGAATGCGGCCACGGCGACATGCAGCTGACGGGAGGCGATCATGTGGCGATCCATTGCCGGAGTTCCCCGCTGTTCAGGCGCACATAGTTCTCCCAGCTGTGCGGGTTGCTCGCGGTGATGAGCGGCGGGCTCATGGTGCGGCGCGAATCCCGCAGCAGCTGGGCCAGCTGCTGCTTGCTGGAGATGTTCAGTGGCGACTGGTCGTCCACGCGCGACTCCTGCCCTGCGACCTGCATGTACGCCCAGGGCGCCTTGTTCCGGAAGAAAAACCCGCCAACCGGGTCGAGATTGCCGGTAATCGAGACCCACCGGCGCACCGACGGCACAATCATGCCGGTGAGCGTCTTCTCGAAGGGGATGGACAGCGCGTCCCCCTGCACCGCGTACAGCCAGCGTCGATTGGGGACCAGCGACCCCAGCTTGTCGGCCACCGTACGGATGAGCTGCACCGGCGACGCCATGAGGATGACGTTGGCGAAGCGCACCTCATGCGTCGCCGGCTGCAACGCGTGCGACGGGAAGAGCGCGATGTGGTGCAGCGCCTCGTACGTGTGGAAGCAGCCGAGGGAATGGCAGATGATGGAGAGCTTCTGGCGACGGGCGGGGACGCCGGCGTTGATCCCGTCGAGGACGATCTGCTTGAGCTGCGCGACGTACACCTCGCGCACCGCCGCCCGGGCATCGGCAACGAGCACGGGCCACAGCACGTCGCCGACCGTCTCGGCGACAGCCTCTCCCAGCTCTGGATCGTTGATCTCGCTGCGCAGCGACGCCACGGCGCTGGCAAGCAGGTCCCCGAGGTCGGTCTTGGCCGCAAACCAGTCGTTGACCTGGTCGTACCAGAGCTGGTAGATGACCGTCCCGTCGGCTTGGTCGCCGAGCATGAGCTTGACGTCGGCGAGCAGCGCCAGGTAGTCACCGGGCCCCGCGTTCCCCACACCGTGCACCAGCAGTATGGCGCGCCGCGTCTGCGCCGGCCACTGCTGAGTCTGCAGTTCGATAGGCACAACGACCGTCCCGAGTCGAAAGCTCTACGAAGCAGGGCGGTGCGCGTCTTGGCAAGACGTGTGGCGCGCGCGCACTCATGCGCGCGCGCCACAGCCATCTTCGCCGGATTAGCCGCCTACCGACGGATCCTTCAGGTATCGATCGAAGAATCCAAGCATGTCCTGCAGCATCTGCTTGGTGTTTTCTCGGCCGTAGACGTAGTACGTCTCGTTCGGGTAGGCCTTGTACTCCACGATCTTGGAGTTTTTCGCCAGCTCGCGCGCGTACTTCCATGCGGCGTAGTCGGCATCGAGCACATGCAAGCCGAAGCCGTGGATGACCATGGCCGGCGCAGTGGCGTCCTTCGCCTTCAGGATCGCCGAGCTGCGACGGTAGATCGAGTCGACCGCGGGTGTCGAGGGCCAGCGGCCGAGCTCGTAGTGCAGGAGCTGGCTGTGCTGCAATTCGGGGACGATGTTGTGGAAGTCACGCACGTCGCCGTAGCCCGACCCCGAGATAGCCGCCTGGAAGACCCCCGGGGCGAAGGACGTCGCGTACATGGTGAGCATGCCGCCATAGCTGATCCCGGTGATCCCGATCTTGTCACGGTTCACGTAGGGTTGCTGCTTGGCCCACGCCACGCCCGCCAGCACGTCGCGCAGGTCACCGTGGCCCCAGTCGCGGTTGTTCAGGTCCTCGAAGCGCTTGCCGTAGCCGGAGCTGCCACGCACGTTAGGCGCGATGACGACGTAGCCTCGACTGGCGAAGAACTGCGCTTGCAGCTGGTAGCTGTCGCTGAACTGCCCGGTCGGGCCGCCGTGGACCAGCATGATGACCGGGGCGCGCGCCCCAGCGGCCAGCGTCGGCTTGTAGAGGTACGCGTTGATCGTCAGCCCCTCGTTGGTCCAGCTGATCTTCTCCGGGGTCACCAGCGCGCTGGCCAGCGTGCCTTCGGGGTCGGACTGCGTGAGCTGCGTCGCAGTCCCACCACTCGCCGCCACCACGTAGAGGTCGGGCGCGGTCGTGGGTCCGCCGAACGCATACGAGATGCGCCGTCCGTCGGGCGACCACTCCGCGCGCGAGACGATGCCAACCGGGGGAGCCGCGATGGCGCGCGCACTGCCACCCGCGGCGGGCGCGACCTTCAGGCTCTGCGTCCCGTTGTTCATCGAGAGGTACAGCACCTGGCTGCCGTCGGGCGACCAGCGCGCGTCGCTCTGGTCGCCAGACTCGGCGGCGAGCTGTCGCGCGGTGCCCCCAGCGATCGGGGCGAGCCAGTAGGACGCCCAGCCGCCGCGCTGCGACCGGAACATCACGGTCTTGCCATCGGGCGACACCATCGGGAAGCCGAACGACGCGCCCTGCCGATAGTCGAAGTAGTCCTTGTCCCGCAATACTAACCGCGGCGTGCCACCAGTCGGAGCGACCTCGAAGACGTCGTGATCGACCCAGCGGGAGTCGAGGCGGGTGTACAGCACCTTGCTGCCATCGGCGTTCCACGCGGGGAACACCTCGTACAGCGGCGACGACGTGATGCGGCGCGCGGCGCCGTCGGCCACGGCCACGACCCAGATGTCCTCGCTCCCGGAGCGGTCGTTGGCCACGGCGATGGAGCGGCTATCGGGCGAGATGGAGTAAGAGCGCGTGCGCCCCGACAGCATGGTGATACGCCGCTCGCTGCCGGCGGCGACGTCCCAGCCGAAGATGTCACTGCCGCCGGGAACGACCTTCACGTAGGTGAGCAGTCGCCCGTCGGGGCTCATGCGCAGCTGCGTACCGCTCCCTGGCGTTTCGGAGATGCGGCGGGGCTGGCCGCCAGTGGCACCGATCGACCACAGGGCTCCCTCGCCGATGTAGAAGATCGTGTTCCCGTCGGCCGACCAGACCGGGGCGACGTTCGCCCCGATGGCGGGCGTGACCGATTGCAGCTGGTCGATGGTGGGTGGCGGCGACTGCGCGATGAGTGGAGTGGCGAGGGCGCCGGCCGCCACGAGGGCGGCGGCGCAGCCGACGAGCCGAGTGGTTCGTGTCATGATGAATGCGTTCCCAAGTTGTGGTCCGACGGGTCGTGTGGACCCGCAGTCCTCGTCCGCCCCGCCCCTCGTGTGGTGGTCCGCGATGGAAAAGGCCGGGGAGACGTCCTGCTGACCGTCCCCCGGCCTCTCCGCACGCGTCCGGGTGGCCGAGCGAACGCCGGTCGGCGCTCGCTCGGCAGTACTGGGTTACTGCGACAGCGGCGTGCAGGGCGTCGGGAGGCGACGGGCGTCGCACTCGGCCGACGGGATGATCATGTTCGGGTAAATGATGTCGCCCGGGCGATCGATGGGGAGCGAGCTGGTGCGGCCGTATCGACGGGCGTCGATCCACCGCGTGCCCTGCGTCCACATCAGCGAGTAGGTCCGATTGTAGAGCAGTTCGGTGACGAAGTCCGCCGTGCTACCGCCAGCCCCGAGCGCGGTCGCCGCGAGTCCACCCGCGTTGGCCCGCACGAGGTTGATATCGTCGATCGCCCCCTGGCGATTGTTCGTGTTCCAGCGAATCTCCGAGCGCAGCAGGAGCAGCTCTTCGTTGGTCATCCACGGGATCGACGCCGAGAGGTTGGCCACCGTGGGATCCGTGACCGAGTTGTACATGACCGGCTTGTGTGTCCCGATGAGGTCATTGAGGTTGAGCGTGCGCCCGGCGGCGAGGACCTTGTTCGTGAGTCGGAGATCCGCCACGCCGCCACTGGACTGGGCGCCGCTGAGGATCGACTGATGGATCCAGTACCGCTGCGCGGCGATCGGCTCGCTGATGGGGTTGGTCGGCTCACCCGCTGCCGTGGAGTATGCGTAGTACACGCCCGTGGCCAGCGAACCGGGGAGCCCGGCGCTCGTCACGAACGACTGGCCGATGGCCGTGGAGGCTGCCGTCCAGCACGCGGTGCAGTTGACGAAGGTGGCGCGGTGCACCTGCATCTTGGCGGCGAGCGCCCGGTTGAACGTGGCGTAGGTCGCCGGCGTGCCGAAGCCGGAATAGCCCGGCGGGATCGAGAAGGGGAAGGCGGCCCCTCCGGCGAGCAGGTCGGCGTACGCCGAGTCCATCAGCGCTACGGCTGTCGTCAGCGCCGTCTCGAACGAGACGAACGGCGCCGGCTCGGCGCCTAACGCCTGGTCCGTGTTGAGCGGGATCCCCATGATGCCGGTGCGCACCGCGACGCGGTGGAGCATCCACGCCTTGACGGTGCGGGCGAACCCCTGCGATGCCCGGACCTCGGCGGCCGTCATGCCGGTGGCCTTGGGCAGCGCCTCGAGGTACGTGTTGGCGGAGCGGACGGCCTGATACGGCCCGATCCAGTTGGCGCTATGGCGCCCCGTGGGATCTGGCGGACCGCGGAATTGCTCCTGCGTCTCGCGCGGGTCGGTACCGTTCAGGTTAAAGCCTTCGCGTCCATACAGCGCGTAGACGCCCACTTCCGTCGCCACGTCGTTGTAGGTCTGGAAGAAGAGGCCGGTGGCCGCGCGGGCCAGGATGGCGCGCGTGGGAGCGCTGGTGAGGGTCTCCAGCGTGGGGGCGTTGTTGTTGACGATGTCCAGGTCGCCGCACCCGAAGGTCGCGACCAGAGTCAGCGGCGCCAGCAGGCGGCCCGCGAATCGTATGCCGAGTCGTCGCATGGGATTAGAAGCCGAGGGTGACATTGAGGAGGATATTGCGCGTGGGCGGATAGGGCGCGATGTCGAGGTTGTTGCGGATGGCGGACGAGCCGAAGTTGGCCACTTCGGGGTCGAGCCCGCGATACGGCGCGAACATCAGGAGGTTGCGTCCGGCCAGGCCGACACGCGCGGTACGGAGGCCGCGGACGATGCCGGTGACCGATTGCGGCACGTCGTAGTTGAGCGACACTTCGCGCACCTTGACGAAAGAGGCATCCTCGATGTAGGGCGAGATCGCTCCCTTGAGGTAGCCATTGTAGCGCTTCGCCCATTCCGGCGAACCCCAGTCCTTGGACGTGCGGCCATCGTCCTGGAGGTACTCCGTCAGGTTGATGACGTTGCCGCCCTGCTGCCAGTCCACGATGGCATTCAGGGTAATGCGCTTCCAGGAGAAGTCGTTCGCGAAGCCCATGCGGAACGAGGGGGCCGAGTTGCCAAGCTGCGACAGCACGGCATTCCGGTTGCCCTGCGCATCGAGCCCGAAACCGACGATCTGCGTGATCTGCTTCCCCTTCTCCACGCGCGTGCGCCCGAGGTTGCCGAAGCCCGACGCTGCCGGGAAGAATGCCGGCAGCCCGGCGAGGTCCGCGACCTCACTGTCGTAGGCGGTAAAGGTGGTGCGGCTGACCCAGAGCATCGACGCCGTCTGGATCGGCGTGAAGCCGATGCCGGCCTCCACCCCCCAGTTGCGGATCTTGCCGCCGTTGAACACCTGGCTCGCGAAGCCCGACGACGGCTCCGGAACGCGCTGCAGAAGCAGGTTGGTGGTGTTGCGGTTGAAGTACGTGAGCTCCCATGTGAAGCGCTCGTTGAGGAACCAGCCTTCGGCGCCCGCCTCGATCTCCTTGAGGCGCTCGGGCTCGACCCCGGGGAAGCCGGCAGCGGTGGACACCGCGACGCCCTGCTGCCCGCCCAGCTGCGGCGTGAGCAGGTTGGTGAACTTCTGCCCGAACAGCGGCTGGTTGCCGGTCTCGCCGTATGCGGCGCGCAGCTTCATCTCAGAGCCCTGCCCGAACAGGTTCTCGAAGCGGTAGGAACCGGAGACGTTCGGAAAGATGTACACCTTGTTGATGTCGCCCATCACGCTCGAACGCTCGGCGCGCAGCCCGCCGCGCACCAGCAGCCGCTCGTTCAGCAGGCGCATTTCCTCGCTGGCATAGAACGCGATCGTGCGTTCCTGCGTCAGTTCCTCGTTCACGGTCGGCAGCGTCCCCTGATTGACGTTGCGCTGGCCGGGAAGGAGGTTCTGCGTGCGGATCCGGAAGGTGTTGAGCAGACGATCCTCGTACTGCAACCCGACCGATGTGGTGGCGTTCACGCCGAAGATGTCGCCGGTGTGGACGGCGTTGAGGTTGTAGTTGAAGAACTTGCTGCGCCCGCCACTCTCCACCGATTCGCCGGGCAGGGGCTGCACGCGCTCGAAGAAGAGTTCGTTGCTCGTCCAGACGTCATTGCGCTGGTCGAACGCATCGAGGCCGCCAGACGCAACCAAGCGCAGTGTCTGTCCCTCAGAGATGGTGGGCGTCCATCCGAGCGTCACGCCACCGGTGAAACGGTTGGTCTCCTCACCATTCACGCCCAGACTCGCCAGCTGGAACGGGTTGGAGTTGGCGGCGTTGCCAATGCCGACGGGATTCAGCGTGCCGTCCGGGTTGCGCTTGGTGAGGTCGATGAAGCTGGGGATGTAGGTGAGCGCGTAGCCGTGGCAGCCATAGTTGTTGCAGTTGTTGTTCCAGCCACGTTCGTTGGTGTTGCGCGAATACACCGTCGAGACCCGCAGGTCGGTGGCCGGGCTCAGGCGCTGGTCCACGTTGACACGCAGACCCTGCTTGCCGGCGCCGGTGTTCAGCTCGATCCCCTTGTCTTCCTTCCAGTTGCCCGAAACGAAGTAGCGCGTGTTCTCGTTACCCCCGCTCACGTCGAGCACGGTCTCGTACGACAGGTCCCGCTGGCCGTACACTTCGGCGGCATTGTCGAAAAACGGGCTGGCGCTTCCGCTGAACAACGGCGCCACACCCTGTCCGTAGCGGGCGACGGCCGAGTCCTGCGTCCAGCGGCGGTGTTCCATGAGCCGGAGCGGCGAGAACTGCCCCAGGCGCTGCGTCACGTTCACGCGCGGCGCGCCGGTCTGCCCTCGCGTGGTCGTGATCACCACCACGCCGTTGGACGCCTTGGACCCGTAGATGGACGATGCCGAGGCCCCTTTCAACACCTCGATGCTCGCGATGTCGTTGGGATTGAGGTCGGCAAGGCGATTCACGCCATCCGCCTCGCGCGCCACGTCCGCGGCGTTGTTCGTGAACCCGCGGCCGCTGGGGATGGTCGAATTCGAGTAGATCACGCCATCGACCACGAACAACGGGTCGAAACCGCCGAGGACCGTGTTGTTGCCGCGAATCTGCATCTGGATCCCGCCGCCGGGGGCGCCGGAGTTCGTCTGCAGGTTCACGCCGGTAATCTTGCCGGTGAGGGCAGCCTCGACCGTGGGGACGGGGACCTTCTTGAGTTCGTCACCCGTCACCAGCGAGACCGACGTGGTCGCACTGCGTCGTTCGATGGTCGTCGCCTGGCCGGAGACGACCACTTCGCTCAGGTTGAAGATGTCCTGCGCCAGCGCGAAGTCGGCCGTGGACTGCGCCGCCGGAACGGTGAATTCCACCCGCTTGTAGCCGATGGCGCGCACCTGGAGCCGGATGTCGCCGCTCGGGGCGGTGACGACGTACCGGCCATCGGTGCCGGTGCGGACCGACTGGCCGCGAGTCGGCCCCACCACGGAGACTTCCACTCCCTCCAGCGGCGTTCCGGCGCCCTGCCTTGTAACCAATCCGGTCACCCGGCGCTCCTGCGCCGATGCGACCTCGGGTGCCAGCAGCAGCGCCGCCGCTGCCAGCATCCAGAGTCTGACATGCCTCTGCATCCTTGTCTCCCGCGCTCGAGAATGAGATAGGGGCGCCCGCGAAGTGCGGGCGCAGCGTCCGAACGTGGCAGTCGGGCACACCCGGTGCAAGAGACAACTTTCAGGACCGGACGAACAGGGACGGGCTGACGGGTCGCCGTTAGGCTGTGGCGCGAGCGCTCGCGCTCCGTGTCGAGGGGGATCAAACGTCAGAAACATCTTCGACCCTCGGGACGATCACGGCAGAGGTCGGCGTGGACGTCGTTCGGTCGCAGAATTGCTCCGTGCGGCGGTCGTGGCGGCCATGACCGCCACGCGCATCGGCACCGTCGTGATGGCGTCCGGAGGGTTCGTGCGTCAGCGCCCACATCACACCTTGGACTTGGTCGCCTGGACATCGTCGTCCGAGCGAGTCGCTGCCCTGGCGCATCCTCTCATATGGCCCGGTGGGTCGAACCGATCAGGGCGACGACCGCGCCGCCGTGTCCAACTTTCCGTCCACCAGCGCGTAGGACTCGACAGGACTCGACTCAGGACGCGGCTCAGGACGCGACTTGGAGCGCGCCAACCAACCGCCACGCGAGGAATCGATGCCGAACCAACTCGTCAGCCTGCTGCCGCTCGTGCTCGCCCTGGCCTGCGGGGCGCAAAGCGCGACACCGCTCGCCGTGACCGAGTACACGCTCCAGCAGGCCTCGGACTCCATTCCCCTTCCCTACCGCACCGACATCCGCGTCGGCGAGATCTGGATGACGTTCACCGACGTACCGTCAGATTCACGCTGTCCCATCGGCGTCACGTGTGTCTGGGCGGGCGACGCCGTCGCCGATCTGTCGGTGCATCCGGGGTGCTACAAGGCCGGGTGCAAGGCCGCGTCGGCAGCGCTGAAGCTGCACACCAATCTCGAACCGCGCGAAGGAGTGGCGCTGGGACACCGCGTGGAGCTCCTGGCCCTGCGCCCCGAGCCGGCTGCTGGAACCGCGGTCGACTCTTCGCGCTATGTCGCGTGGGTACGGGTCACGCGGTAGGTGATAGCCGGTGCGCCAATGCACCGGTGACCGTGCTCCCCGCTGAGGCGGTGCCGACGATCGCAACGAACTCCTCTCGGTCGGTAACCTCAAGCGTGCGAAGGACTTCTGGGGAACGGCGGACGGGATTCGCGAGGCGTTGGTGTGTCTCGCCAGATGGTCGGGGCATGGTCGGGGGCATGGTCGGCGTCCGCGAGAGTCACGGGCAGGGCAGCGCCGTCCTCACAACCTGCGGTGTCCTCACGCCAGGGTCAGTCGGGAAATGCCGAGTGGACGGCTCGACGCGGCGGCTGTCGCTCCAGGCGCCGATCCGTCGCGTCGGGGTGCACCCGCGGGTCGATGAGCCGACCGGGTGGGTGCGTTGACCGCTCGCCCGCCTAACGAGCTGCCCGTTGACATGCTAACGCTTCCCGACGTCGTCGCCGTCGCCATCGCGTGGTGCGTTCGACGCGCGTGACGGGCTCGGCATCAGGAGGGCCGTCGCGCGAGTCCTCCACCGACGGGTACGATCATCGCACCTACGCGTCAGGGCATTCCCGACAGCACGTCGGGCACTCCACCACCGTGCCGAACCATTTGCAGCTTGTTAACAGGCCCTGCGACAGCAGCCGACAATCCGGACCGAGACTATTGGTCATCTCGTGTCTCGTCGACAGCCTGTGGCCGACGCGGGCGGCCGGAAGGTGGGAGTCCGTTTGCAGGCGATACGTCGATGCCTCACGCTCCCATCGCAGGCTAGGCCGAATGTACCGGCGTGCGTGCTTCCGCCAGCGAACGTTGCCTTCACAGCAGTCCCCAGGGATCCCATGCTTGCCTCGCAGACTATCACGCAGCTGGACACGCCCGTCGCGCCGTACGCCCTCGGAGCTTCCGCCTCCACTCGCGCGTCCGTCCTGTTCGTGGACGACGACGTGCGCGTGCTGCGCGGGGTGGAACGCTCGCTTGGAGCGCAGTTCGCCATCACCACGGCAACGTCGGCCATGGAGGCGCTGGCCTTGATCGAGCGCGAACCACCGTTCGCGGTGGTCGTGTCCGACCTGGCGATGCCCGCCATGAGCGGGCTCGCTCTGCTCAGCGCGCTCCGCAAGGCGGCACCCGAGTCGGTGCGCATCCTTTTCACGGGTGAGGCACAACTTACGGATGCCGTGCGAGCGATCAACGAAGGTGAGGTATTTCGCCTCTTGCTGAAGCCGTGCACCGGTCGCGATATGCTGGACGCTGTGCGAGCCGGCGTCCGGCAGCACCAAATCGTGTCCGCCGAGCGCACCCTGCTCAGGGAAACCCTCCAGGGCGCGGTGGAGGCCTTGAGCGACGTGCTCGCCATCGCCCAACCCGCCGCCTATGGCCGTGCCGTCCGACTCAGGCGACACGTCGTGGATCTTGCGAAGGCCATGGAATTGCCGCCGAGTTGGGAACTGGCAGTGTCCGCGCTCCTGTCACAAATGGGGTGCGTGACGTTGGCTCCCGCGCTCGTGGATCGATGGTACCGCCACGAACCGCTGTCGGACGAGGAGCAGCGTCTGATCAACGGGATCCCGACGCGGACCGCGGAGTTGATTGCGCACATCCCGAGAATGACGCCGGTGTGTGAGATCATCCAGCGGCAGTTCGAGTCACCGCGCACTCTCGGGATTCCTGTGGGTGCCAAGCTGCTGGCGATCGCGCGGGATTTCGACGGACTGATCGGGTCGGGCGAGCGCGCCGAAGCCGCACTCGCCATCATGAAGTCCCAGGTGCAGCGCTACGACGAGTCCATGCTTGCGGTGTTTCATTCGCTGCGGTGTGAGTCGGCACCGTCGCTCGAGATTCGCGAGATGCGACTGTGCGACGTGCGTGTCGAGATGGTCTTCGCTGCCGACGTCCTGTCGCCTCGCGGTGTCCTGCTGATCGCCCGCGGGCAGCGCGTCACGACGAGCCTGTACGAACGCATCGTGCAGGTATGGAGCACCGATGCGGCGAGCGCGATTCCGGTCCGGGTCATCATCCCCGAATAGCGGCTCCGCCGCACCAGTCTCCCACCAACACCCGCAACATGACCTCGCCACCGGTCGACGCGACGCCCCCGCTATCACCCGAGGACGAATACGTACCCGTCGACTTCCGCAACGTGCTGGACGCATCGTCCGATGCGATACTCGTCCTCGACGCCGAGCAGCGCCTCCGATACTGCAATGCAAGTGTTGGCCGCATCTTCGGGTACCAGGCCAGTGCACTGATCGGACAGCCGCTCGGCATCCTGCTGCCGGAAGCCCATCGGCGACGCCATGCGACCCACGCGGGGTCCTTCATCCGGAGCGGACGATCGGAGCGCGCGCACCGGCCGCTGCTGGTCAGCGGGCGGCGGGCAGATGGCACGGAGGTCCCCCTCAACGTCACGATCAGCCGAATGCCGGCACGGACGGACGGGTGCACGATCGCCATCGTGCGAGAGGCGACGCAGCCGCCGCCGCTGCCACTGCCCGAGCAGGAACGGGCACTCCGGGAGAGCGACGCACGCCTGCAGCGGATCGCCCGGGCGTCCCGCGATGTGCTGTATGACTGGGATGTCGATCATGGCGTGACGTGGCACGGCGATGCCATGGAGCGCGTCTTCGGCCATCGGACGCGCGACGCGCGCGACCGAACGTGGTGGCGGGCGCGCATCCATCCGGAGGACCTTGAGCGCACCGACGCGTCCCTGGCGCGCTTCGCATCCTCGGGCAGCAGCATGTGGACCGCCGAGTATGGGTTTGCGCGCACGGACGGGACCTACGCGCTCGTGCTGCATCGCGCCTTTTGCACCCGCAATCAGGACGGGGCGATCATCCGCTCCTGTGGCACGCTCATGGACATCACGGCCCTGCGCGTGACGCAAGCACAGCTGCGCAAGTCCGAATCCGCACGCCAAGCGGCGGCCAGTCGACTGCAGGTCGTCCTCGACGAGATGCCGGTCGGCTATGTCACCTTCGACGCGACGCATCGGGTCCGCTCCTGGAACGCAGAGATGACGCGGATCTTCGGCCTGCCGCTGCACGAGGTGCGCGGCCGAACGCTCGAGGAAATCCTCGAGACGCACGACCTTGCGGCGACGTTCGCCACACGGCTCGGCGCGCGCGAGCTCGTCCTGCGGCGAGAAGGCCGGGAAGTGATCTGTTCGTGGCTGCAGACGTCGCACCTTCCCGATGCGGCGGCGGGAGGCGGAAGCGTCGCCATGGTGGTCGATGTGACCGAGCAGCGCTCGCTCGAAGCGCAACTGCTCCACGCACAGAAGCTGGAGTCGCTCGGGCGGCTGGCGGGCGGCGTGGCGCACGACTTCAACAACCTGCTGACGGCCATCCTCGGCAATGCCGCGTTCCTGCGCTCGTCGTTCTCCCTGGACGACCCGCGGCAGGAGGATGTGGAGGAGATCCGCCTGGCGTCGACACGCGCCGCCGAGTTGACGCAGCGATTGCTGGCATTCGCGCGACGGCAAGCGGCGGCGCCACGCGTGATCGACCTGGGCACCGCGATCGGGGGGATCGGACTCTTGCTGACGCGACTGCTCGGAGAGGACATCGCGGTCACGCACACGCTCGTCGAAACGCCGCTGCGCGTGCGCATGGACCCCTCCCAGCTCGAGCAGCTGCTCATCAACCTGGCGGTGAACGCGCGCGATGCAATGCCGCGTGGCGGGACGCTGGCGATATGCCTGCGACCGGCGAGTCCCGCGGACTGTGCCCCGTTCGATGCCATTCGACGGTCGAAGATGTCCTATGCGGTGATCGAGATGCGCGACAGCGGAATCGGCATCTCGCCCGACGCGCTGGGCCGAGTGTTCGAGCCGTTCTTCACGACGAAAGAAGTGGGAAAGGGAACCGGGTTGGGGCTCAGCATCTGCCATGGCATCATGCAGCAGGCCGAGGGTGCGATCGGCGTGAAGAGCCAAGAGGGCGACGGGACCACGTTTACCGTCCTGCTTCCGCTGACCGCCGATCCCCCGTTTGAGCACACGGTCGCTGGCGGGACGGTCGAAAGCGGCCGGGGCGAGCGGGTGCTGATCGTGGAGGACGACCGCGCCGTACGGGACGTGTTCGCGCGCGCGCTGCGAGACGCGGGGTTCCGGGTCTACACCGCCGAACGCGGCGAGGACGCCCTGACGCTCGTGCAGCAACTCCACAATCGCATCGACGTCCTGGTCTCGGATGTCCAGTTGCCGGGCATGAGCGGGTTCGCGCTTGCGGACGCGCTGCGCGCTCGAGGCCACACGCTGCAGACCATTTTCGTGTCCGGCTATCCGGGCGAGATCGCGAACGGCGACGTCGAATATCCGAAGCATGCAGTCCCCGTCATCTTCAAGCCGGTGACCGCAGAAGAGCTGGTGACGAAGGTCCGACAGGAACTCGATCGATGAGGCCGCGGGACGTGACCACCGCTCCCACGCCACTCGTCGCAGTGGAGGCATCCGGATCGCCAGCCATGCGAAACCGCTACATCGGTCGCTGCACTGAAGTGCTGGACTTGCTTCCCGGAGTGGCGAGCCTCGCCACCGACGCCCTCGAGCTCCCCGATGATCTCGCACGGCTCGGCCGCGCGATCTCGGCGCTGTCCGACCGCCTCGTGCGCGAGAAGGAACGCGAGGCCATGCTGTCAACCGTCTCGGACCGTGTGCTGCAAGGCGTGCTGCTCCACGAGGTGCTGGATCACATCTACGAGAGCTTTCGCACCCTCCTTCCCTATGACCGGATCGGATGTGCCCTGCTCGAGGACGATGGACAGGTGCTCCGGGCGCAGTGGGCACGCTCCGAATTCGTGCAGTCACGGCTGCCGCAAGGATATGCGGCCCGGATGGAGGGGAGCAGCTTGCGGTCGCTCGTCGACATCGGGACGCCACGCATCATCGACGATCTTGAGGCATACGCCGCGGTGCGACCGCGATCGCATGCGACCCGTCTCATTCTCGAGGAGGGCGTGCGAAGCAGCCTCACTTGTCCCCTCATCTCGCACGGGCATCCGGTGGGGTTCCTCTTCTTCAGCAGCCGACAGAAGAACAGCTACTCCCTCGAACACAGCGAGGTGTTCCAGCGGCTCGCGGGCCTCCTGTCGGGGGTCGTCGAGCGGAGCGCCACGTACGATCGGCTCGCTGCCTCCAACTCCGCACTACGGTTGGCACAGGAGGCGCTTCAGCAACAGGCGACCCATGACTCGCTCACCGGACTGCTCAACCGAGGCGCCGTCGTGGGAGCGCTCGAGACGATGCTGACGCGAGCGAAGCGCCGACAGCGCGAGGGTGCGGTCATCCTCCTGGACATCGACCACTTCAAGTCCGTCAACGATACCCACGGCCACCTGGCCGGAGACGCCGTGCTCCGGGAAGTGGGACGGCGACTGGCGCGACTGACTCGCGCCGGCGACAGCGTGGGACGATACGGAGGTGAGGAGTTCCTGGTATGTCTCGACGAGTGCACCCGCGAAGGAGCTGGTCATGTCGCCGATCGCCTGTGCGCCAGCATCCGCGCGACTCCCGTGGTATTCGGCGCAGTCTCGATCGATCTCACGGTCAGTGCCGGTGTCGCCCAGCGGCGAGACTTGGGCACACAGACGGTCGAATCGCTGGTGGGCGACGCCGACGCGGCACTCTACGAGGCAAAACGCCAGGGACGTGACCGGGTAGTCGAGTCGCCCGAATGCCCCGAATAGTGCCGGTCGCGCTCGCACGATGTCTGGAGCGCGCGGGCAGGCCCGGTACGCCGCCCGACCCCGCTATCGCTCCAACTTGAACCCCGGGTCGATAGCCGGCCGGGTGGGCGCATTGGCCGCGAACCAACCGGTGAGGTACATCCACTGCGCCATACGGGTCAACTTGGCGTAATCGATGTTCTCGGGCGTGTCACGCGTGGTGTGGTAGTCATCGTGCAGGTTGGTGGTGTACATCAGCGCCGGGATGTTCAGTCGCGCGTAGGGCACGTGGTCGCTGCGGAAGTACCACCCTTCGGGATGGGTCGGCCGATCCCAGAGCGAGTCGAGCGTGAACTTCCCGGTCAGGGCGTTCGCGCGCAGCGCCATGGCGACCAGGTCAGTCGAGTTGCGGTGCGGCGGCTGCGCGCCGAGCACGCTCGCCGAGTCGGGATGGTTGCGGCCGATCATGTCGCCGTTGAGCACGGCGACGATCTGCGGCAGAGGGACGACAGGATGCGCCGCATGGTAGCGGGAGCCCAGCAGCCCGCGTTCTTCCGACCCGTGGTGCACGAACAGCACCGATCGCCTGCCGGGCTGGCGCTTGAAGGCGCGCGCCGCCGCGAAGAGCGCTACGCTGACCGACCCGTTGTCGTCGGCCCCTGCCCAGACCGAGTCGCCGTCCACGACGAAGCGCACGCCGTTGGCGTCCTGGTGGGAGCTGAAGAGCACGTACTCGTTGCGCAGGACGGGATCGGTCCCGCGCACCACCCCGATAATGTTGACGGACGGCGTCTCGAACCGCTCGAGCCGCACGTGGATCTGCGCCAAAGGCGCGCGCGCCAGCGCGGCACCCATGGCTGCGCGCACGAGGAAGGCCGGGGTCGGTCCCTCGCCTAACGCCGGCGGCGGCGCCACCCGTTCGGGCTGACCGGCAAAGCGTGGCGCGGCGCGATCCACGTCGTAGGAGCCGCGCGAGCGCATGGTCGCGAAGGCGTCGAACGCCTCGTCGCTCCGCGGGTCGGCCACCAACAGGATCGCCGCCGCACCGCGCCGGGCCAGGCGACGGGTCATTCCCGCGACGGCGGCATCGACATAGCGCACCGAGGCCGGATAACTGTTGGCGCGAATCGTGGCTGGATCCGGGGGAATCACCGGGGTCGCGACGAGCTTGCCGCGCACATCGACTGTGGTGTCGCTGGCGTCGGCGAGCCAGAACACGGGCGCTGAAATTTCCGCCGGCACCACGCCTAGCGGCGTGATGTCATGGAAGGGCGTGAGCTGCTGGCCACCGACCTCCACGCGGCTCGCGGTCGTGGACACGCGGGTGCGGACGATGTTGAACCACTGGAAGTAGGTGCCATCATCGCCCAGCGGCGTCAGGCCGATCTCGCGGTACTGGTCGGCCACCCAGATCGAGGCGCGCAGTTCATCGTTCGTCCCTCCCTCGCGCCCGCGCATGGCATCGGACGCCATGGCATACAGGTCGCGCTTGAGGTCGGCCTCGCGGATGGCCGCCATGGCCGCGGGGACCTCGGAAGCGCGTCGCGAGGGCTGCGCCGAAACGAGAGCAGGAGCGGCAGCCGCCGAAATGGCGACCCCGCGCAGGAGTCGGAGCGCGTGCTGGGCGAGCGGCATGTGCAGATCCACGGGGCGAGGGAATACGGGTCGCCAAAACTCGCCGCCCGATGTTGCGCGCGCCATGGGGTGGTCGCGACGTGCTCACGGCGTGCTCACGGCGTGCGCTGGCGGCGCAACCCGGGACGCCGAGGTTACCGCGCGAAGATCGTCAGCACCCCGGTCGCCGGAATCGCAGTCGTCAGGTTTTGTCCCGCGGTCACCGCCACATCGGGAAGCGCCTGCATGTAGGCGTTCGCGGTGGTGAAGTCGACGCCGTAGGTCCCCGCCGGCAGTCCGCCGACGGTGAACGCGCCCCCGGCGTTGGCCTTCACCACCACGGTGTACGTGCCGTTCGGGTTGCGGAAGGCCACCGGTTCCCACTGCGCCTCGGTCGAGGTGGCGCCGACCCGCACCGCGCCTAACGCGACGTACCGGAAGTACTGCCGCAGGTATTTCGTCATCTCCCCGGTCCGCACGTCGGGGGTGTTCTTCCCGAGCGACGCCCCGTAGATGGGAAAGTAGTTCCCGCCGGTGTCGCGGTCGCCGCAGAAGGAGAGGCCGAACTGCTCCCAGGCCGAGACGTTGGCGAGGGTGAGGTCCTCGTGCAGGTGCTCGTAGCCGCTCCCTCCGTGCTCGAGCATGGACGTGCGCACCCCGAACGTCGCGGCGCGCTGGGCGATGCCGCGCAGCTGGGTCGCGGTGGGCGCGGTGCCGTAGCGGTGGTACGAGAACTCGTTGAGCGCCTGCGGCGCCCCGGGCACGAGCATCATCTGGTCGAAGAACGGGAGGCTCGGCGTGGCCTGGCTGACGCTCGGTCCGACAAACTGTGGAAAGAATCCTGCCTGGTTGAGACGCCGCTTGGCCGCGACCATGGCCTGGCCGACGTGCGTCCCATTCCACGTGCCGAGGTTGGGTTCGTTGATCACCTCGAGCGAGTTGGGGACCCAGCCGTAGCGCTGTTGCAGGTGCTGGAAGGCCGCGAGTGCGAGCTCGGCGTACTCCTCGGGGTCATTGCGGTGCAGGTCGCCGGAGTTGGCGCCGGTGTACACGAGGTTGAGCCAGAACCCCTCGCCACGCGCGGCGAGCCGCTGCTTCAGCGGGACGACCAGCTCGTCGATCGTGTAGTCGAGATACCCCCAGTTGAAGCCGGCAGGATTCATCACGAACGGATCGTTGTTGTCGTTGACGACCTGGAACCAGAACACCTTCCACTGGTTGAACGTGAGCTGGCCGGCCTTGAACGGGATGAACTGGTCCACCGGGTTCTCATAGCCGTTGCGCAGCGCGATGCGGATGCGGTTGATCCCCAGCTCGTTGGCGGCCCGGTCGAGCACGTTGTTCTTGTAGGTCGCGTACGCGCGCGGGTCGCATTCGGCCTGGCCGATCTCGGCCAGCGCCTCCCAACCGGCCATGGTCTGGAACTGCTGCGCCCCGTTGACCGTGATGATGGCCGGGTTGTTGTTGGGGGCGGTCACGGTGACGGTGGCGCTCCCCTGTCGCCCCTCGGCAGTGGCCGTGATCGTGACCGGTCCGCCAGCTGCTACGCCGGTGACCACGCCCGCGGAGGAGACCGTGGCCACCGCGTTGCTGGCACTCGTCCACGTGACTGGACGACCGGTGAGTACGTTGTTGCTGGCGTCGCGCAGGGTGGCGGTGAGCGTGCTGGTGCCGCCGACCAGGAGCGAGAGCGACGACGGGGCGACCGTCACGGTGGCGACGGTGGACGTCTGCACGCTGATGGTCGCGGTCCCGGTGCGCCCTTCGCTGAGGGCCGAAATGGTCACCGGGCCGCCGACCGCGATGCCCGTCACGAGCCCGGCCGACGAGACGGTGGCGACGGCCGTGTTCGACGAGGACCACGTCACCGTGCGTCCCGCGAGCGCTCCGCCGGCCGCATCCCGCAGGGTGGCGGCGAACTGGACCCCGCCCCCAACCGTCACGGTCGCGGCACTCGGCGTGAGCGTGACCGACGCCACCGGGGCGGGCGTGACGGTGGCCTGTGCCACCCCGGCACGGCCGTCCACGGACGCGCTGATGGCGACGGGTCCGCCAGCTCTCACGCCGGTGATCATGCCCGACGCCGAGACCGTCGCGACCGATACGTCGGTCGAACTCCACGTGACCGTGCGCCCGCTCATCGGATTGCCCGAGGCATCACGTGGCGTCGCCGTGAGCTGGCCGGCGCCCCCCACCTCGATCGCTATGGCCGACGGCGACACGGAAACGGACGCCACGGTCGCCACCGGGGGAACGAATGTCGAGTCCCCGCCGCCGGAGCACGCCAGTGCAGCGGTCACGCTGACCAAACTGAAGAAAGCACTTCTATATCGCATGCGTCTGTTTCCCTCATTGCGTAGTGGCTGCCCGGCCCGGCCGTCGCACCCGCATCGGGCGCTATTCGCGCTCCCGATCACTCCGGGGCAAGCGGCACCAACAGGCGGGGCGCGCACGGGTGATTCAAGCTGGCGCACCAAAGCGGGGACAACAAGAGATGCCCAGGCGGACCGAGTCGGGTCCCGCCAGCGCTCGGCGCGGCGGACTGGCCATGATCGTACACCGGGAACCTCCCGGATGCCCCGACTTGCCCCCACGAACTGAGGGACCGGTGCCGTGACGACCGGCGCGCGCGGTGGAACCGCATCGGCTCGCGTACAACAGTGCGCGCCAGGACGCATTTGCACCGTGACCTGCGACACGCGCGCCCAGCCCCATCGTGGCTTCGGCGCGCCCCCTTGCCATAGGACCCCGTCGCGCGCACAATACCCTGACGGGCGACACTCCACGCCCAACCTCTTCGATCCTTCCCCAGCAAGGATCCCCGTGAGGCAAAGGGAAGAAGACTCCCGGACGCGCGTCATGGCTTCCGTGGCCCGCCGCACTGCACCCGCTGGGGAGGTGGAGCTGCGGCATTCCACGTCGAGGCAGATCATGACCAGGAACAGGGACTTCAAGCGCGTCGTTCGCGGCCGCATGAGCAAGACGGGCGAATCCTACACTGCCGCCCGCGCGTCACTGCTCGCGAAGACTCCGACAGGCAAGCCTGCGGGCACGACCACGGCCGAATCTCCCCCGTCGCCAACAGCACGAGGCGGAACCACCTCCGCACGACCGGCGCTCGACGCTGCGGCGCTCGCCGAACTCGCGGGGATGCGCAACGAGACGGTTGCCGCCAAGACCGGCTGCGGGTGGGAGAAATGGACGTACGTCCTCGACAAGTCGGGCGCGCACCGGTGGACCCACGCCGAGATCGCCCGACACGTCAGCACTACGTACAAGGTGTCGGGGTGGTGGGCGCAAACGGTAACCGTGGGTTACGAGCGAATCCGCGGACTGCGCGACAAGGGGCAGCGACGCAGCGGGAGTTACGAGGCCAGCAAGAGCCGCACGTATGCCGTGCCGGTGGAAACGCTGTTCGCGGCGTTCAGCGACGCCCGCCGGCGCGCCAAGTGGCTCCCCGACGTGAAGCCAGCGGTGCGCAAGGCGACCGACGGGCGCTCCATTCGCTTCACGTGGGACGACGGCACGTCGGTCACGGGGTGGTTCGACGCCAAGGGCGCGTCGAAGTCGACGGTGACGGTACAGCACACCCGGCTCACCTCGCGTGACGACGTTGATCGTCGCAAGGCGTACTGGGGAGGGCGCCTGGACGCGCTCGGCAACGCGCTCGCGAAGCGCTAGCGCCTAACGCGAACCCCAGTTCACGAACGGGAGGATCCGCCGCCCGGTCGGGTTCTCCCGCGCGATGTTCAGGAGCCCCAGCTGCACACCCTGCAGCTGACGGGTGTAATTGACGATGCCGATCGTCAGCCCGTGTGTCGTGCCCTGGATGTAGTTCACCGGGCTGATCGCGACTCCACGCAGCGTCCCGTCCTCGACAATGCGCACGGTGGCCCCGGCGAGCATGAGCCCCTCAAGCCGCTGTCCGCCGACGCCGAACCCGCCAATCGCGACGCCCTGGATCGTCGGGGCGCCGACGCCGAGGCCGGCGAGGCTGAGGTACTTGAGCGTTCCGCCGGCGCCCACGCCCACGCCGCCGACGAAGATCCCGGTCAGGTCGCCGCCGCCGCCGACCCCGACCCCACCGACGCCGATGCCAGAAAAGTCGCCGCCCAGCCCCGCCCCGAGCCCGCCGATGACGATCCCGCGTCCGCCCGACCCGGCGCCGACCCCCAATCCGCCGACCAGCACGCCGCTCAGCTCACCGCCGGTCCCGACGCCAAGGCCACCGATGGCGATTCCACTCACCCCACCGCCCGATCCGATGCCAAGGCCCCCGATCCCGATGCCGCGAAGAAGGCCGCCAGCGCCGGCACCCAGCCCGCCGACCACGATCCCGTCCACGTTCCCGGCGGCCCCCGCGCCGAGGCCGCCGAAAAGCATGCCGTCCAGGTCACCACCCGCTCCGGCGCCGAGACCGGCTGCAATCATCCCGCGTGCGCTTCCGGCCACCCCCGCCCCCGCCCCGGCGACGAGGATGCCGTCCAGTTCCCCAGCGGAACCCGCGCCCAATCCCGCGATCATGATCCCGGACACGTCGCTTCCAGCGCCGAGCCCGAGGGCCGCCACGCCCATACCGCTGAGCTTCCGGGTGGCCGAGATCCCGCCACCGATCTGGATGCCGCGCACGGAGCGCCCACCAGTGAACGGAAGCGCCAGTGCAACGCCAGTGATCTCGCCATCACCCCCTCGTCGCGGCCCCCAAATCGTTGCGTTGATGCCGGTTACCTCCCGCAGCCTCGTGTCGCGAAAGTTGAGCCGGACTCCCGTCCACTCCCGCGAATCGCCGATGCTCAGTCCGACCTTGTTGATCCCGATGTTGAGCGCCCGGTCTCCATCCTGGGCAAGGACGACGCGCGGAGAGGCGAGCAGGATCAGGACGAGCGTCGCCAGCAGGGTCGCAACCGTGACGACGATGCGTACGGCGGGAGATCCGAGAGGTCGCGCAGGAGCGGCGGTCATTCGCGCGGAGCGAGGTCGATGGGAGCGCGGGCTCATGGCGGGCCTTCGGGCAATGGGTCGAGTGGCGGCGTGGACAGCGCACGGATACGGCGCGGGTGAGGCGCGACGCGACGGCACGATGCGGCGAGTTGAGACGTTCTAGCCTACGAGCCTGGAGCGGGAGAAGGTTTCAGCCTCGTACCATCGCAACTCCTGACCTTGCATACAGCTAGAGGCCGTCGCAGGATGAGTCGACGGCGTCTGGCCACTGTGGAGAACCGGCGCTCGGGCCATGCGTTCTGCGGAGGCGTCGCTCGTCAGCTCAGCGAATGCAGAAACCAGACGGCGGGGTCGGCTGTTGTACTAGGGCCATGGCGGTGGTGACCCACCGTCGGATCACGCCACGTTGGAGGCGACACGTGCAGGTAGCGGTGGAAGGGAACGCCCAGTCCCGCTCGCGGGACGGCGACAGGACCGCTGCGTGAGCAGCGCATGACGCGCGTCCCGCAATGGCTTCGGCAATCGCTGGTCTTCGCCGGCGCATGGCACCTGGTGCTCGGCGCCTCGATCATGATCGCGCCGGGGACCTTCTTTACCCTCACGGGGCTCGCTCACCCGAACTACGTGCAGATGTGGCAGGGGGCGGGGTTGCTGGCGGCGGTCATGGGGATCGGCTATGCCATCGCCGCCCGCAATCCGCTCCGCTACTGGCCGGTCATCCTGATCGGGCTCATTCCCAAGATCATCTCGCCGATCGGCGTGGTGTGGGACTTTTGGCAGCGAGAATTGCCCACCGCACTCGGCACGCTCGTGCTCGTGAACGACGTCGTCTGGTGGGTCCCGTTCTCGATGCTGCTCTGGTACGCCGTGCGCGAGGAGGCGGCGGGCGAGTACCCACGCTCGATCTACCACGGCACCCCGCGTGACGCGATGGCCAACGCCATCACCAACCACGGCGAGTCGCTGCTGCAGCTGTCGGAGGTCGAACCCTTGATGGTCGTCTTCGTGCGGCACAGCGGGTGCATTTTCTGTCGCGAGACGCTGAGTGAGCTCCACACGCTGCGTGCCGCCATCGACGAGACCGGAGTCGGGCTGGTGGTCGTGCACATGGACATGCCCGACGAGGGCGAGGCGCTGATCGAGCGTTACGGGCTGGACGGGGTGGACGTGATCAGCGACCCGCTGCGTGAGCTGTACCAGGCGTTCCACCTGCAACAGGGGTCGTTCACCCAGCTCTTCGGTCCGCGGGTTCTCGCGCGCGGGTTCGTCGCCACGCTCAAGGGGCACTTGCCGGGGTGGTTCGTGGGCGATGCGCTGCAGATGCCGGGGGCGTTTGTGGTGTCGCACGGCGCGATCCTGCGTGCCTACCGCCACACGTCGGCCGGGGACCGTCCCGATTACCTGGCGCTGGCCACGGGGGAGTGTGACCTCCCGAACCAGTCGAACCGCGGCGACTCCGCTGCCTGACGAGCCTGACGAGCCGGAGGAGCCGGCGACGTGGCGTCGGCGCCAGATCTGGCGCCCGATCTGGAGCCCGCGCGCCGGCCCGGGACGCTCTGGTTCGTCCTCGGTGACCAGCTCGACCCGGAGTTCGCGGTCTTTCGCCGACACTTCCGCAAGTCGCGCGACGTGGTCCTGATGGCCGAAGTCGTCGAGGAGTCCCGACATGTCGCCAGCCACAAGCAACGCACGGCGCTCTTCCTGAGTGCGATGCGGCATTTTGCCGAGCTGTTGCGCGCGCGCGGCGTGACCGTGCGCTACGTGGCGCTCGACGACCCGGACAACACGCAGTCGCTGGACGGGGAGCTGCGGCGGGCGGTGGCAGCGGTCGCCCCACGCCGCATCGCCGCGATCCGGGCTGGCGAGTGGCGCGTGCACCGGATGCTGGAACTGACAAGCCACGACCTGCGCCTCCCGCTCGTCGTGCACGAGGATCCGCACTTCCTCACGACCCCCGACGAGTTCAACGCGTGGGCAGCGGGTCGGAAGGAGCTGGTGATGGAGCACTTCTACCGAGCCATGCGCCGGCAGCTCGATGTGCTCATCACGCCGGAGGGCAAGCCGGAGGGAGGCGCGTGGAACTATGACGCCAGCAACCGGAAGAAGTTCAAGGGAGACCGCTCGGCACTTCCGGCGCGGGTGCAGCACGCACCGGACCGGATCACGACCGAGGTGTTGCAGCTGGTGACCGACCGGCTGGGCGACCTGCCCGGTTCGCTGGAGGGGTTCAACTGGCCGGTGACTCGCGAGCAAGCGCTGGCCGAGCTGCACGACTTCGTGCAGCACCGCCTCGCTCACTTCGGCGACTACCAGGACGCGATGGTGACCGGGGAGCCGTGGATGTACCACTCCCTGCTCTCGGTGCCGCTCAACCTCAAGCTGCTGGACCCGCGCGAGGTGGTACGGCTGGCGGTGGAGGCGTATCGGCGCGGGGTGGCGCCGCTGAATGCCGTGGAGGGATTCGTGCGGCAGGTGATCGGGTGGCGCGAGTTCATCCGCGGCGTGTACTGGCGCGAGGGAATGGACTACGCGCAGCGCAACGCGTTGGAGCAACGCCGCACGCTGCCGACGCTGTACTGGACCGGCGAGACGGAGATGCAGTGCCTGCGCGAGTCGGTCGGCGATGTGCTGCAACGGGGCTACGGACACCACATCCAGCGGCTCATGGTCACCGGCAACTTCGCCATGATGGCCGGGGTGCATCCGCGGGCAATCAGCGACTGGTACCTCGGCATGTATGTCGATGCCGTCGACTGGGTGACACTGCCCAACACCCTCGGCATGTCGCAGCATGCGGATGGCGGGGTGGTCGGGACAAAGCCGTACGCGGCGAGCGGACGCTACATCGAGAAGATGGGCGATTACTGCGCCGGGTGTCGCTACGAGCCGGGAGTGCGCACAGGCGAGACGGCGTGTCCGTTCACCACCTTTTACTGGGACTTCCTGATCCGGCACCGCCCGCGTTTCGCCACCAATCGTCGCATGGCACTCCCGCTGACGCACCTCGAGCGCATGGACGCGGTGGAGAAGCGGGAGATTGTCGAGTGGGCAGAGGTCGTGCGTGATCGGCTGGGCATGGCGCCCGAGTAACGCGCTCGCTTATGACGCGCTCGCTTGTGACGCGCTCCCTTTCGTCGTGCACTGCGCGGTGTTAGCTCACTCGGCGCCCGCATTCTGCGGTCGGTCGCCCCTGCCTCCCCCCCTCCCCATGTCGCGTCTCACGACTCCCTGGTCACCGACTGCCGTGACCCTCCTGATCGGGTGGACGCTGGCAACGAGTGCACCGGCCCATCGCGCCGACGCCCAGGTCGCGACCGATTCTGCCGTGTCGGTCTCCTTCAGCGCGTTTGTCGACACGTACTTCGCCTACGACTTCAACCGACCGCGTGCGCTCGACCGTGTGTTCACCACGCAGGCCGCGCGGCACAACGAGTTCAACGTCAACCTGGCACATATCGCCGCGGCGCTAGCGGTCCGAGGGTGCGCGCGCGGCTTGCGTTGCAGGCGGGAACATCGGTCGAGGTCAACTACGCCGGCGAACCCCGCGTGGGCGCACGAGCGGCGGGGGCTCCTGTCGCGCCACATCCAGGAGGCGACGGTCGGCGTGCAGGTGGCGCCGCGGCTCTGGCTGGATGGGGGAATCTTCTGGTCACACATGGGGAGCGAGTCGTTCATCTCGCACGAGAACCTGACCTACACCCGGTCGCTGGTTGCCGAGGGGTCTCCGTATTACCAGGCGGGGGCCAAGCTCACGTGGGAGGCGACGCCGACGGTGGTGGCCCAGCTGAACGTGGTGAACGGGTGGCAGAACATCTCCGAAACCAACGGCGACAAGTCGGTCGGCGCCCGCGTGGACTGGAGCGCCACGCCGCAGCTGTCGCTGTCGGCGTACAACTACATCGGCAACGACGCCGCGCCCGACGATGCGCGGCAGCTCCGGATCTTCCACGGCGCGAGCGCCAAGGTGATGGCGAGCAAGCAACTGACGCTGCAGGGGACCGTCGACTTCGGCACGCAGGACGTGGGCGATGAGTGGGCGCGCTGGTACGGCGGGGCGCTCATCGCCCGGCTACAGACGACGCCGACCACGGCGCTGGTGGCGCGGGTCGAGCGCTACGCCGATCCCGAGCAGCTCGTCTTCCCCACGGGGACATCCCGCCCGTTCAAGGTCAGCGGGGGCTCGCTGGGCGTGGACGTCGCGCCCACGAGGCAGGTCGTGTGGCGCACCGAGCTTCGCACGCTCGCCGGGCCCGGCGCGATCTTTCCCGACCGCACCGGGCTGGCGAAGTCGAATACCGTCCTGGTGACGTCGCTCGGCGTGCGCTTCTAGCGATTTCCAGCGGTCAACGCACACAGGGTCGCCGACACGCCGGCGACCCTGTGTGACCGAATTCCTCGCGCCCGGGCGTCGCAACGCGGGCGGGGCGTCGTCAGCCCGCCAGCCGCAAGTACAGCCGCTGCGCCGTCTCGCGCACCTGCGGGTCGCGGTCGCGACGGAACTGG
>JADJAD010000007.1 GCA_016704465.1 Gemmatimonadota bacterium
GCCGATATGCTGCGCCGACTGGGATTCGAGGGCTTCGTCTCAACTTCGACGCTTCTTAGCTCGCGTTGCGCAATCGTACCGACCCTACCTGGAGTCTACGCTGTGGTCCGTGAGGCACTTGATGGACCGGAATTCCTAACGTCAGTCCGGCGGGTCCTTTCAAAGGGAAAGATCCCACGATAGCGCCAGAGTACCTTCACGCGAAGTGGGTGACCGGCAGCAACATTCTCTACTTTGGCAAACCGGGAGCCGCCGGCACCCCTGCAACGCTCCGCCGCCGCGTCAGCATCACGCGTACCTTCGACACGGCAGCGGCAAGCCTGCCGGACACTGGGGCGGTCGGGCCATCTGGCAGCTCGAAGACGCGGGTGACCTGCAGATCGCCTGGTACGCGTGCGCGGAGGAGCCGAGGACTCTCGAACGCCGCCTTCTCGCCGAGTTCGAGGCTCGGCATGGCACGCTACCTTTTGCCAACTTGACTCGCTGAGCATGACCGGAGCTGTGTGCTCGCCGCGGTGTAACATGCGTTGGAGCAGACGCGGGCTTTTCGGGAGCGGCCTCTGGCCGCATTCTATTTGATGCCCTCGCTGCTCAACTTCAGCGTTAAGCTGCTCCCCGACGTTCGCGTTCGCGACGAATGAACGATCCGCTATGTGAGTATCAGCGTTGTGGTGGAATGGGCAAGCGCGCCGTTGCACAGCCGCGTGCGGCTCATAAACGCGTGCGGATTGGTGATCACGTATGGCACGTCTGCGAGTCCTGCGCGCATCTCCTCAAGCGTTTGCCCCACTCGCGAGCCTCCACGCCTGCAGACCAAGATGGAGCGCCGGTTCCGATCTCCGAGCCGCTTCGCACGGTACTGGCCAACGTAGAGAGTCACCGACTCGCTCGCCCCCCGCGCCCTCAGGTCCCGAGACCATCGCGGCCACCCGACGATTCTCGGGCGGCGGACCTCACTGTAGAAAACCGCGGCACGCCCCGCCCACCCTCCAATCGCCAGCCCCGTCCTCACGAGTCGTTCGGCACCGTCGCCCATCCCACCGTGGCGACCGACGGAGACTCGCTCGCCAGCGTACCGTTGGACACAACTCAGCTGTTCGCGAGGCATCACACTTCGGAGGCTCGCCTGCTCGCGCTACTCACACGCTCGAAGTGCAGCTTCGTTGACAATCGCGCCAAGGGAGGCGTCTTGTGGCTGCTCGGAGGGCCTGAGCTGAAGCCGCTCATTGATGTGTGTCGCAAGCTGGGCTACTCTTTCCACTGGCAGCCTCACGGCGGCAAGCAAACGAAGGGTGCACCTGGCTGGTGGAGCAAAGTAGTCAAACCCCAATAAACGAACCGATCGCAGCTTAACACGCGCTGCAGCAGACAGCGGTTATGTTGTGCGCGCGCTCCGCGCGCTCTATTTCCTTCCGCTGCTGCTGAGCTCTGGCGTTGGACAGCACTACGACTCACCCGAGATACGTCCCCTCATGAGGCTAAGTCTTTCCCAGGCCGATGCGAACGGAGGCGCAACACTACTGAGTAATTCTGGCGCACTGCAGCAACTCACCCAATCACTGCAGCGAGTTGACACCACCACGCAGAAGCTATTTACCGCGTCCTTGACCAAGCTCCTTCGTGATCCGACAAGGGGCTGGCGCGCATCCGAACTTCCTTACACCCCGATTCAACCTCAGGGTAGAGGCCGACCTCGCCATAGACTCTTCCACGACGTGGAGCGAACGGCGATAGAACTCGAGCTATCCAACCAGACCTGCTTCTCTCACGACCTGCTAAAGCTCGAGACGGCATTCCGCCATGGCTACATCATGAGCGCGGCTATCATCACGATTCACGACTCGGCCGCTCATAGCCTGAACTGGCGACGCAAAGGCAACAATTCCTATCTCACATTCGAGACTGCTTCGACCTTCCTTGCTGTGTTCGCGCCCGCCCTCTCGGTGCCCATCCTTCTGAGAGGACTTGAGATGTGACTCATCGCCCCGACGGCTTGCGCCCACGTGCTGTCCAACTGGCGCTGCAACAGACCGCCGAACGATAGTAGGCGGCGGCTCCGCCGCCGCTTTGTTACCCTCGGCGGCAGTTGAGCTTGAGCGTTATGCCGTCTCGTACCGACACCTGATTGCCCCTGTGATTCCGACATCGTTGGCTGCGTCGAAAGCGCTCGCTGCGGCGCAACAGTCTCTCGCACTCCTCGGAACAGCTCAGTCGCTCGATGAAATGGAGCGATACTGGCTCGCCTTCGTGGAGAGTATTGAGAAGGGCTGGACGAAGCTTGAGTTGGCGTGTCCAAAGACTGGGTCCGCACCCACCAACTGGAAGCAGAAGCGCATGAAGCAGCGCAAGAACGATCCGCTACTCCTATACCTGCGCCATGCACGCAATGTCGACCAGCACACCCTTGAGTCGACCGTCACGATGTACGGGCCGAGGATTGGTTTGGGTCTTCGGCCAGGGGCGACCCAAGGCTACGTGGAATCCTTCTATATCGCACCTAATGGACTGCCCGGCCCCCTCATCGGAAGTTCCGAGGTGCGCGTCTCGTTTGAACCCGCGCAGGTCCGACTCAGGCCTGTGACCGATCGAGGCACGACCTATGCAGTTCCCACGTCCCACCTCGGCATTTCGCTCAGCTCTATCCTTCCTCAGCACGTTGGTCCGCTTGCACTTCGCTACTACGAGGATGCTCTAGCAGAACTGAACTCTATTCTTGCAGCGCCCCAGTAGCGGCATAACAGGAGTTTGCAGCAGACAGCGGGAGCTGAGGAGCGTGCGGCGGGAGCTGCGCTCTTGCCGCACGATTCTTAGGGAAGCCCGCTGCAGCTGAAACTTGGCGTTATACGGCTCCTTTCCTCCGATCCCATGCATCCTGACGACCTGTGGTCCTCGTATGACGAGAGATACGGCGACCGTCGTTCGGCACTCGCGAAGGATGGCGCCGGACAAGAGTATGGTCCCGGGCAACGTCTACTCGTTGTACTCAAAGAACCCAACGACTCGCCCGGCCGCGATCTTCGTGTGGATTTCTTGAACGCCGGCGCGAAGTGGGTGATTTGGCATCGGATTGCGGAATGGGCGACCGGCATCCTTCACGGCTTCCCGCCTTACGATCAGATCCAGTCACTCAAGAATGCGTCACTCCGCAGGATTGCCGTCATCAATCTTAAGAAGCTGAGCGGCGGAGCTAGCATCGATAGCGCGACGTTACATCGTCATGCGTTCGCCGACCGCGACCTGATTCGCTCTCGGATTTCCGATCTGAATCCAACCACAATATTGGCCTGCGGTACCTTCGAACCACTGTTGTGGCTACTCGATCGCGAAGTTCCCACGACCGCCAATCTCGACGAGAACACTCTAGGGCTTACCAACGGTGTAACGGTGATCCGTTGGCGCCATCCGTCTCGTACGTCCGGCCCCGTCACCTATGGCGCTCTCCGCAGCATCTGTATCTCGTGCGAGATCGGGGAGAAGCAATGAGCCGCAGGACCGGTGTGAACTGTGATGCCGGCGCGATCTAAGACGCCAGCCGTCTCGCGCCACCGCATAACGATCGTTTGAGCAGACGGGCTATCTAAGGACTGCGCATGCTACGCATGCGCTTCTATTTGACTCGCCCGCAGCTCAACTCGGGCGTTAGCCCTCAAGGGAGCGTAGGTGCTCGCATCAACAGAGGGAGTCGTCGCTATGTCGAATTACTCCGAAGCAGTGAATGAGCACTATGGCCCGACTGACATCTCCGCGCGGATCATCGAGAGGCTAAAGGACGCGGGGAAGGACATCGGCAATCTCTCCCGGGACGATCTTTCTCCATTCGATGAGTTTCACACTGGCGGGCGAGAATCGACGCGCGAACTCGCTCGGTTCGCAGCACTTCGGCCTGGCCTCAAGCTTCTCGATGTGGGGAGCGGAATTGGCGGCCCGGCGCGTACCCTAGCGGCAGAATTCGGGTGCGAAGTAACCGGGGTGGATCTCACCGAGGAGTATTGCCGAGCCGCCGAGATGCTCACTGACAAGCTCGGCCTAGCGAGCAAGGTTCAGTTCCGATGCGCCAATGCCCTCGACATGCCCTTTGCCGACGGGTCCTTCGATGTTGTGTGGTCGCAGAACACCTTGATGAACATTGAGGACAAATCGCGACTGTTCCAGCAAGTTCGTCGCATACTGCGGCCTGGAGGGATCTTCGCATTCGAGACGGTCCTGGCCGGAACAACCCCCGATATCCACTTGCCTGTGTTTTGGGCCGATTCTCCGGCGCTGAGCTTTCTGCCCAAACCCTCAGAACTCAAGGGACAACTATCGTCCGCAGGTCTACGCGAAACCGCGTGGGAAGATACAACAGCGCGATCGATCGCGAATCAACGGAAGCGCAAAGGAGCCATCCAACGCGACGGACCGCCTGTGCTTGGCCTAGGAGTCATTGTGCCGAAGGACGTACTTGCGAAAATAGATAATGTCCTCCGCAACAGCGAAGAGTCTCGAACCATGACAGCGCAGGCTGTGTACTCCGTATGACGCTTCGATTCAACGACCAAGTGCAACACGCATGAACGCGATGCCTAACTATTCGGTGGAGCCGGCTTGCCACAGCAAGCCGTGTCATGCGGCTCACCTCGGACGTTGGGCCTCACTCGACCCTCGGCGCACGCAGCCGAGAACCTGATCCATCGCGATGGCATATTCCCTGTGGCGTGGCGGTGAACATCTCGGCGACATCGTCTTTCCACTGCCGACTCCGAGGGCACCACCAGCGCATCGCGGGCGTCTTCGCTCCGAGTCCCGCGTTTCATGATCTCGCGCCTGGCATGCAGGTCCATCCTCCGTTTCTCCCGGGACAACCCGTCTTCGAGACGGCCTTCACGGACACACCTACTCCTGGCCCCATCGCGCTCGCTGCGCTCAGTGAGGACGAGGCGAAGGGCATCCCAGCGCATCGGGTCTTCGTCCTGCGCGACACGGAAGGCGCACCACTTCCGATGCTGATGATTGCGCTCCATCGGCTACCGACGCCGCCGACGAGCGCTGCACCAGTCGGGCGAGCTACTGTTGGCGGCGGCTTCGCCGCCGCATTATTTCCTTCGCCCGCAGGTGAGCTCCGGCGTTAGGCCTTCAAACGCGAACGGGAGAGGTGTGGCATGTATCGACGCTTGCTGCTCGCGGTAGTGGTCACGGGGTGCGCGAATGCCGCGCCCGTGCAACTGGTCGTGCCGTCGGAGCCATACGTCATCAATGGACCGGCTCCCGTGCCCGTGCCTGCACAGCTACTGCGGCGGAACGGGGAGTTGATCGCAGCCACGGGCCTGGATGTGCAGCTGTCTGCTGATTCCGCGGTACAGCTGACGAATGGACGGCTGTCGTGCGACGGAGCGGGCGAGGCCGAAGTGACGCTCAGTAGCGGCGCTCTGCGTGCTCGCTTTTCGGTGCGCTGTCGTCCCATCACGAGTTTCCGCCCGCCGCCAGCGCTCGACCTCTACGTCGGCGGCCCGCCACAGCCCCTCGCGATTCAAGCCCTTGGACCGGAGAACCAACCCGTCACGGAATGGCGCGCCGGGATCCTGGTCCACGACACCAGCGTCGTCCGTGTCGCGCGCGGGTACGTGTATCCGCTCCGACGGGGTCGGACCAGCATTCGATTGGACTTCGGGGGATCCTACACTCCCGTACCAGCCATGGTCGTCGAGCGGGTGATTGCCGATTCCGTCTTTCTTGCGCAGGGCGAATACCGTGCCTGGCAACTGCCTGCCGGCCGCTATGAGATCCGCCTCACGCCCTTCACAGGAGTTCTGCCCGCACGACCGTTCTGGCTACGCAGCCTGAGGGCCAACTGCGCTCCAGATACCTTCGGGGTACAGACGTATCATTGTCTCGTGGATAGCAGTGCCACGATCGTCGTTCGTCGACCCGCTTCGCCGGAACGCACGCCAGACGTGCCGCTCAGCGTCCTCGTTCTGCGTCGACCGACGTGACGGGTAGTGTGAGGCCTAACGTGCGCTGCAGCAGACAGCGGAACTGTTGATGAGTGCGGCCTACGGCCGCACTCTATTACCCTCCGCTGCAGCTGAGCTTCAGCGTTATGCCGCCGCCCGGCGCTTGCGCGTCATGAGGATCTTCGCGAGGTCGTGCTTCGTCGCTCCAGTGGCGAAGTAGGCGCGGAGCAGCAGGTCCAGCGACACGCTCGCATCGGCCGCCTCCATTTTCGCGACGCGCGATTGACTCGACTTCAGTCGCTTGGCGAGGGCGCCCTGCGTCAGGCCCGCGTCCACACGCCTATCACGCAAGGCGGCGCTGACCGCCAGTCGCGTCTCGACCAGGGCGGTCTCCTCCGCGGACAATCCGAGGAAGTCCGCCGCACTCCCAGCGCTCCATCCGGCGGCTTCGAGCCGCTTCTTCTTGTGGGCATCCATGTCAGTCCTCCGTGTCGGCAGTTGTGTCGTAGTGCCGCAGCCGCCGGCGGCTCTCGGCGAGCACGTGCGGGGGCGTCTGCGGCGTTGTCTTCTGAAACACGGCCGCGATAATGACCGCATCGGCATCGGTCCGGTACACGAGCCGCCACGTCTTCCCCGCGTCAACCACTCGAAGCTCATGACAGCGCGCCCCGATCGCCGGCATCGGCCGGGAGTGCGGCATGCGCAGCTTCTCTCCCCGCTGAAGGCGCCGGAGTAACCCGCCCGCTTCCAGCCGGGCCGCGGCGGAGAACGGTGGCGTCTTCACCTCCTGCAGCCAAAGCAGGGCTTGTCGGTCGGTAGCATGCGCCATAGTATATGTCATATCCGGCATACGCGCTAGGCTGACGCTAGCCGTCGAGTGTCCGCGCGGCATAACATGCGCTGGAGCAGTCAGCCGAGGTATGGTCTGCTCGCTTCGCTCGCTTGATTTCCTTCGGCTGCAGCTCGGCTTCAGCGTTGGGCGGCGGGATCTGGGACACACAGCGGCTGCGGCGCCTCGTTCGATGTCCACCTCGGTGAACGACGGCGACGCGGTACTGGTAGTCTTTCGTTCTTCTCTTTTGTTTCTTGACCGTTACGGTGCGAGCGACAGGTCCCTCGTGATTCGCTCCCCTGAGGACGAAGGATTCTCGGTCGGGGGCGACGACGCGGGCTCTCGGGTGCGTCGAACCGCGACGGCGGAACGCCCTGGGTTATCTGGGGGCCCTGCCCCGCCACCCAACGGGCGCTGCAACAGACAGCGGACCTATTGAATCGTGCGGCCTCCGGCCGCACTCTATTGCCTTCCGCTGCAGTTGAGCTCAGGCGTTAGCCGGACGCAGCCGACAATGATGAAGTGCTCTTGCACCGAGTAACATGACAGCCTTTATAGAACACTGGTCGGCAGATCGGGTCGAGAAGCTGTTAGCGAATGGCCCGGTTCGTAGACTAGTCGGTGGACACATTCGATATCGGCGACTGCGGGAAGGCGACGTCATTTGGCTTGTCGCGGATGCGCACGGCATGCCCGCACTTGTCGGTGCATTTTCAGTCCTCAGCGCACCTGTCGAGGTAACGAAGCCAAGGGAACGACCGGCCTACCTGCCGCCGAACTCCGGGCAGCTCAAGTACGCTGCAGTTAAGGTCGGGCGACAGCGGGTAGGCAAGCGCTGCGTGCTGTCGATCGCGGAACTGAAGCGCTTGCGTTTCGCATCCGAGAACGATCGGTTGGAGGGCACGCGAGCAGATGAGTTGCTAGCGGGTCTCGCTTCTTTTCGGAAGCTCACTGCGGCCTCTGACGCGCGCCTCCGCAACCTCTGGCAGGGTGCGCCTTCGATTATGTCGGTGGCCGAATCCCGCTCAAAGGCTGGTAGCGCTCCTCGAAAGCGCTCCCGTAGGGCCACGCTTCGTGGGGCAACGGATGCGGTATTCCCGGATGAGGTTCCGCCCGAGCAGAAGTACGCTGAGGGCGCGACCAAGCAGGTCCTGGTGAACGCGTATGAACGGGATCCTCGAGCGCGACGCGCTTGCCTGAATCATCATGGAACTGAATGCTCCGTTTGTGGCATGAGCTTCTCTGCAAGGTACGGCGCACTTGGAAAGGACTTCATACACGTCCATCATCTGACTCCTCTCTCACTCTTGAACGGCACACGCAGAGTAGATCCGGCGACGGAGATGCTTCCTGTGTGCCCCAACTGTCATGCGATGCTGCACCGTCGCAACCCCCCATACACACCGCGCGCGCTGCGCCTCCGTCTGAAGAAAGCGACCGGCTAACATCGCATGCAGCAGTCAGCCGAGATATTGTATGCGCGCTCCGCGCGCTGTATTTCCTTCGGCTGCAGCTGATGCTTGGCGTTATGCCGCATCACGTACAGACGATGAGACACTCAAGTCCGTTTGGCACGGTCGCGCTGCAAGCATACTTGTCCGAAATTCGTGACCTGGCGAGCAGTGTGCTTTATCGCCTTCGGCAGTTGGATGCAGCATCTGGGCGATGGGAGGCCGCGAGAGCGGACGCCGATTCCGCGCTGGGCGTGCGCGCCCGAGAATACAGGCGTGAGGAGCACGCCGACGCGCTATCGCGGCTCACTTCGGAGCATCGCGAAGTTTTTGACGAGCTCGAAGCGCTGCTAGCGGCTTGGGCGCGCCTGTCCCTACTTCTGAACCC
Source organism: Gemmatimonadota bacterium (assembly GCA_016704465.1). Lineage (GTDB taxonomy): Bacteria > Gemmatimonadota > Gemmatimonadetes > Gemmatimonadales > Gemmatimonadaceae > SCN-70-22. The sequence goes on from JADJAD010000007.1 coordinate 8,602, forward strand.
TCAGAAGGGAAAGGGCGAGGCTGGCGTCTTCGCGCTCGCGCGCGGGCACGTCCTTCGAGCGGTCCTGGCAGTGTCGGAACAGTCACCGCTGCTCGACCGCGACCTTCGAAACAGCTGGATGCATTTTGATGAACGCCTCGACACGGTCATTCGATCGACAGGGCGTTGGGGCAACAGGCACCGCTTCATTCATTCGTCAGACCACGCCAGTGATCAAGGTAGCAGCATTCGACTGATCGAAGTCGACACACTACGAGTCACGTATCCTGACGAAAAGGGTGACCGGAAGACCGCCAAATTGCGTGACCTTGAGCCCGTGCTTCTAGGACTGGTGAACGAACTAACAAATGCTTCGGAGCGATTCCGAATGCTGTTTCCCGATGCGCATGATGCTGATGGCGACTTCGATGCGGCATAACGGTAGTTGGAGCAGTCGGCCGAGCTGTTGTACGCGCGCTGCGCGCGCTCTATTTCGTTCGGCCGCAGCTCAACATTGGCGTTATGCGGAGCTACTCCGATGAATCGCAACGCGCCTGATGAAGAGCCAGAACTCGGCCCCGCCCCACGAGGATGGGGCAGAGATGCGCTTAGCTCATATCTAGACCTCCTCAGGCGCAATCAGCTGGCTAGCTATCAGCAACTGTCCGGAAGCTATGCACGATTGCGCGACCTGGACGGACTCTATCTGAAGGTCGCGAAGAATCTCGACAACACCGAGCAGACCGCCCGGCACTCTTCTTCTATCGCGCGCATGCGCCCCTTCCGAGCGGTAATCGGGTTGGTTCTCGCCGGGCAGGTGGTTGAGACCTATGCGATGCTGCGCAATTGCCTCGAGCAGGCACTCTACGCCTACTTCATCTATAAGGACCCGAAACGCTGGGACGTCTGGCAGGGCGGCACGACAGCCGCGAGGCGCTCAAGAAGGTCAAGCAACTGTTTCGAATTTCTGACATGTTATCCGCACTTCAAGCAGACCATCCAGGGACGGCAGTGTACGGCAGATCTCTACGAGCATACCATCAACGCCCAGGGCTCACCCTAACGCCTTCGGACTATTTCAGGCGTTGACGTGAGCGAGGACTCTGAGGCCACCACCATAGTTACGCAGTACCTTCCCTCAAGCACTCCGCTCACAAGGCTGCGTTACTGGAAACTGCGCGCGTCGGTGTCGCGGTTCTCGGGATCTTCGCGCACATTTTTGAACCGCGCTCCACCTTGCTTGGAATTTGGAACGACCTCGCGCCTCTCAAGACGGGCCTGTGAGGCAAGCCTGTGCCGCCCGCATAACAGAGGGTTGCACCGGACAGCGGAACCTGCCTCACTTTGGTTGACACTTCCACCTAACTGAACTCGGAGGTGTCCGATGCCGCGTGCGGGACCGAGGAGGATTCGGAAGTACAGCGATGCGTTCAAGCTGACGGCGGTGCGCATGACCCAGCAGCCGGGGATGCAGGTGAAGACAGTGGCGGCGGGACTCGACATCCACCCTTTCATGCTGTCGCGCTGGCGGAAGGAAGTGCGGGACGGTGTCATTCGCGGCCGGCTCCCGCGCCGCGCACCGGCCGGTCCGTCCCGGGAGCTGGTGCAGCTGCAGGCTCTCGAGCGCGCGCACGCGCTGTTGCAGGAGGAGCACGACCTCCTAAAAAAAGCCATCCGGTTCTGTTCCGCTCGAAGGCCGAAACGTTCGCCTTCATCGACACCCAGCACGCCACGTACGGCGTGACGCGGCTCTGTCGTCGCTACGGGGTCACGCGCGCCGGGTATTACGCCCTGGCGCCGCCTCAGCGCCCATGCGCAACAGGACCGGACGTTGCTCACCGAGATTGCGCGCGTCTTCGCCCAGCACCACGGCCGCTACGGCAGTCCGCGTATCCATCAGGTGCTGACGACGCGTGGCTGAGCGGTAAGCCGCCGTCGCGTCGCCCGCCTAATGTACACCGCCGGGCTCCGCGCCAAGGCGGTGCGCGGCTATCGCGCGAGGGTCGGCGGCGCATCGCTTCTACGAACAGCATCCCAACCGCGTGCGCGCCCTCGCCGTCCAGCGTCGCAATCAGGTGTGGGTGGGCGACATCACCTACCTCACCGTCGCAGGCGAATGGCGCTACCGGCCGTCGTGATGGATCGCTTCTCCCGCCGGATCCTCGCGTGGACCCTGCAGCGGCGCCGGGACGCACGGGTGACCACGGCCGTCTACAGATGCGCGGTGCGACACCGCCGCCCCCAGCGGGCCTCGTTTCACAGCGACGCGGGTCCGAATATCTGGCCGCCCCGTTTCGCGATCGCTCCGTGCGCTCGGCATTCAGCAGAGCGCCAGCGTCCGCGGCGTCGCGTTCGCGACCGAGCGCGCGCTCCGGCAGGTGCTCCGGCACTACTTCCGCTACTACAACCACACCCGCTTGCATTCCGCGCTTGGCTTTCGGTCTCCAGTTGACTACGAGTCGGAGGCGGCGTAGTTCCCTACGAGCTGTCAACCAAAGTGGAGCAGGATCCCGGCCGATCTGCTGAGCGCTCGCTTCGCTCGCTCTATTGCCTTCGTTCGCAGCTGATGCTCCGCGTTGGGCGGCGCTCCCCACCAGTCGAGTCGAGTCGAGTCGAGTCTATGAGATGTTGGCCGAGCTACGTGCTCGTGGCACTGCTGAGCTCAGGGTGTACTTCCGCGCCAGAGGAGTCAGCAGCGCGCTTCGATTCACTCCTGGTTCGCGTGGAGGCGCTCGAGTCGGCTCGGTGGTCCTCTGGCAATCTCCTGCCGGCGGGTAGGGGGCACGTCCGATCTCCCGATTTCCGTTGGCGCACTGCTTGTCCAAGTCGACTCTCTCGCTCCACAGGCACGTGGCACCCGAGTCCACCTCAGGTTGGGCAATCCGACGACGGTCACGCTACTCGAGCTTACCGTAGATGTTGAGTGGGGCGTGGCCGATGAGGGGACGGAGAGGCTCGTCCGAGATGTCCGCCTCGCAGCCTCTGCTGAATCTGCGACATGGACAGAAAGCTTCATCGACCTTGCGGACGCACCGCCGGGCGCATTGCGGGTTCTACGATTCTCGCACGCGCAGTTTGGACGCATGACGTTCTCGCCATGACGGCCTCGCGGTAGACATAGCTGTCGCCCGCGCCACCCAACTGGCGCTGCAGCAGACCGCCGAGCTATGGTTGGCGGCGGCTCCGCCGCCGCTTTATTGCCTTCGGCGGCTGCTGCGCTGAGGCGTTAAGCCGCTTCCAGACTTCGACGTTGACTCGTACATACCTTGTATGTACGTTGTGCTATGTCGGATCTACGGTTCGTCTGGGACGCAGGGAAGGCGACCGCGAACGAGCGGAAGCACGGGGTGACCTTTGACGAGGCCAGGACCGCCTTCGCCGACGAGCACGCGCTGCTCCTGGATGACCCGGATCATTCCATGCCGACCGAGGATCGTTTCATCCTGCTCGGCCTCAGCGGTGCGCTGCGCCTGCTGGTCGTCGTTCACGCGTATCGTGACCCCGGGGCCGTGATCCGTCTCATCTCCGCGCGGCGCGCCACGCGAACAGAGCGGGCGACCTACGCGGCGCGCCTGCGCTAACTCTCCTCTCCGCCACCCATGCGACGCGAATACGACTTCTCGACGGCCCGCCGGAGCCCGTACGCGGCCAAGCTCAAACGCTCCGTCACGATTCGGCTCGACGAGGACACCATCGCCTACTTCAAGGCGCTGTCCGCCGAGCTCGATCTGCCGTACCAGACCTTGATCAATCTCTACCTCCGGGATTGCGCCGCCTCCCAGCGCAAGCTCGCGATGGCCTGGCGCCCCTCGCGCACCGGCGCGGCTTAACGGGCGCTGCAACAGACAGCGGAACTATTGAGGCGTGCGGCCTTTGGCCGCACTCTATTTCCCTCCGCTGCAGTTGAGCTCAAGCGTTAAGCGTACACACTGGAGGTGTGTCCATCGCCAATAGCCGGCTTCAACTGACTGGCATTCTGGCTGTCGCGTTGTGCGGCAGCACACCAGCATTTGCGCAGCGGCTTCCGCTAATAGCGGAGTGCACCGTGCGACGCATTGTCGATGGTGACACGGTCCTCTGTACGCGAGGACGCACCAGCATTGTGGTCCGCCTTCTCGGGATCGATGCGCCGGAGCGCGGTCAGCGACCGTATGGAGCGCAGGCAACGCAGTTCCTGCAGACGCTTCTTCCCGCGGGCTCGGTCGTTATCCTGGATCGCGACGTGCGAGAGCGGGATCGCTATGGACGCCTGCTCGCCTATCTCTGGACCGACAGCGCAACGATGGTCAACGAAGATCTTCTGCGTGCGGGGCTCGCAGTGGTCGACATACAGCCCCCGAACGTCAAGTACGCAGACGGTTTGCGCTCGGCGGCGCGTGAAGCGCGTGAGGCGCGCACGGGCCTTTGGGCCACTCCCGCGTTCGAATGTCTTCCCACGGACTTCCGGAAAAAGAAGTGTCGTTAGCGTGCCGTCGGTCCACTCGATTCAGTGCGGTTCTCGCATCTTCATGGCGATCTCGCTGCTCGGCGCGTTCCTTGTGGTCTGCTCCGTCGGCGGAGCGTATGCCTTGGTCGCGAACTCGGTACTCCAGCGCTTCGGCCGAGCGCACCTGGTCGCGTTGTGGCTCGCCACCAGCGCTGGGCTCGGCGCGCTCGGCAGCCTGCGAAGTCTGGCCTTGCAACGCGCTGCGGAAATGGACGTCGCCCGAGTCAGCGTTCCGGGATTCTACTCGATGTTCATCGTGGCCATGCTTCTGGTCCTATCCGTTCCGACTGCAGCCCTCGCGCGGAAGGCATCACGCATCGATTCGCATGCGTCGACTTCTCGGCGGTTCCTCTCAGGCGTCGGATCGACCATCGGCGGAATCGTACTCGCGCTTGCAGTCGCACTCGTGCTCGACTTGGCCAATGTCCCGTTCGTCCCCATCCGCTAAGCAACGCGCCGCTGCACGCTATGGATTGCGCGCGGCCTCGCCGCGCGCGTTGATTTGGTTCCCTTGCAGGTGAACTTCGGCGTTGGGCCAAGGAGCGTGACCGAGTGGCGACTGAAGAGGCGACTCTCAACGGCCACAAGTTGCTCGCTGTCTGGGCGTGCGAGTGTGCCGAGCGCGTGCTGGCTGTCTTCGAGCAGGTTCGTCCGGACGACGACCGCCCGCGGAGAGCGATCGAGGCGGGCCGGGCGTGGGTCCGCGGCGACTTGCCGATGGTGGAGGCCCGCATGGCCGCGTTCGCCGCCCATGCGGCCGCGCGCGAAGCAGGCTCCGCCACTGGCACTGCCGCCGCGCGGGCCGCTGGCCATGCCGCTGCGACAGCCCATGTCGCCAGCCATGCGCGACACGCTGCCAACTACGCCGCAGGTGCAGCCGGAGACGTAGCCGAACGCGAATGGCAACTCGAACGGTTGCCGGCGAGCCTTCGGGCGGTCGTCGTCCGAGGGGTGTCGGCCGGGGTAAAGACGCGCCGAACCACACGCGGCACCTGACCCGGCCCGCACATTCGTTTCTGGAACTTCGTAGCTCACCGAGCGGGCCGCGGTGGTGAGCTTGGTCGTTTTATCTCCACTCGGGCGGGGTGCCCATCGCGACCGGCTCCGTTGCCATCAGCCGGCCGCCGCCGCCGGGGGCGGAGCCCTGACCTTGATCCCGTGCCGCTCCCATTGCAAACGTCGAACATGGCCCCCTCCCCCGCCTTCGACTACTCCCACCTGACCATCGCAGAACGCTTGCAGCTGGTCGAGGAACTGTGGGACAGCATCGCGGCCGACGCCGATGCCGAGGCCCTGCCGTTAACCGACGCCGAGCGCGCGCGCATGGACAAGCGCCTTGCCGACTTGAGCGATCGTCCCGCGGTGGGACGGCATTGGGACGACGTCCGCGACGACATTCTCGGCAAGCATCGGCGGTGACGACGCTCGTCGTGCGTCCCCCGGCCGAGGCGGACCTCGACGAAGCCTTCGCATGGTACGAGAGCCGCTCCGTCGGCCTTGGCGTCGATTTGTTGCGCGCTGTTGATGCCTGTTTCGCTGCGGTTGCGGCCGCGCCGCTCGCCTACCCTGTAAGTGTATCGTGGCGCCCGACGCGCCCTTCTCCGACGGTTTCCATATGCCATCCTGTACGTCATCGACGAGGAGCGATTCCACGTCCTGGCAAGCACGCACACTCGCCTCCATCCGCGGCGCTGGCGACAGCGCGCGTGACGCCCAACATCGCGTGGCGCAGATCGAAGCCGAGCTGCCGACCCTCCGACGGGACAGCGCCAACGTGCTGGAAATGTCGACGGAAGGCACCACGATCATCGCCGACTATCGCGGTCGCGAGCTCCGCCGGCTTCAGGCAACGTTTCTTGGTGAGAGCGGACGTGCTGAAGAGACGTACTACTTCGACCCCTCACTTATTCAGGTCAACCGTCGCGAGTCAGTCTATGATGCGCCCTTGAGCGGGCAGATTGAGCAGTCCACTGCCCGACGCTATGTCTTCTTGGAGGGGAAGGAACCGACCCCGCTTCGCGACAGTCTGATGGCGAACGCGCGCGCGCTGCTCGCTGCGCTAGCTCAGGCGCGCCAGTAGTGCGCGGCGTCCCCGCCCGTGACGGTTAACTGGCGCTGTAGCAGACAGCGGACCTCTTGATTCGTGCGGCCTGCGGCCGCACTCTATTGCCCTCCGCCGCAGTTGAGCCTTCGCGTTGGGCGGCATGGGGCCACCAGCCGTGTCGGCTGGACGCATTCTCTCCTTCGAGGGCTGGAAGCATTGAGAAGCACCTCGCTCGTCCGTATCGGCGGTCTTGCCCTGGTGGCTGGCGGCATCCTGTTTGTGGTCCACATCGTCCTCCGATCGGCTGTTACTGCCGGACCAAGTCCGGTCGACTTCGCGAAGGCGGGCTCCTGGGTGCCGATTAACGTCCTTGGTGCTCTGGGCGCCGTGCTCGTCCTGCTCGGCTTGCCAGCCCTGTATCCTCGGATGGTCGGCTCTGGCGGCCCGGCAAGTTTGATCGGCGTAGCACTGGTCGCTGCGTCCTGGATGCTTGTTGGTCTGTTCTTGAGCCTGTACGGCGTCCTCGTGCTGCCGTGGCTCGCTGGTGAGGCGCCGTCTTTAGTGGCCGTCGGCGCGCCACCGCCTGCAGCGTTCGTCATCACGTTCGTCGTCGGATTGCTTGCCTGGGTCGTTGGCGCATGTCTGATCGCGATCCCCTTCGTTCGGGGCCGGGACAAGCCGGGGTGGGTCGGCTACGTTCTCCTTGCCTCCGCCGGCTGGATGGTGATCGGGAACCAGGTCATCGCGCCAAGCGGGCCCGAATCCGACCTGGGGCTGAACCTGCTTTCCAATATGGGACCGGTCCTATTCTTGATCGCAGTTGGGGTTCTCGGCTACCAGCTATGGTCAGGGCACTCGCCAAGCGAGGATCCACTCGCGCCATCCGCCTAACGCAGCCTTGAACTGGGCGGGCGCGCGGGCGCCGCGTTGCGGAAGTCGCGGCCGCCAGCTAAGGGTTAGTCGTTGGGCGGCCGATCGAATGGACTGCGCGATGTGACAAGTCCAGAGAAGCCGTGGAGCTTCACATGCGACGTCAGACGTGCGGCTCACCGCTGCCGGATCGCCTGAGGCACCGGGGACTTCAGCGAGGTCGCCGACTCTCAGGAGCGCTCGGCATGCTCATCGGAGTCTCCGCCCTCGCGGGTGCGCAGCAGCGTTCGCCCAACCCGTTCGCGTCGCCATCGACACAGCAGGTCATCCTCCGCGAGCGCACTCCGCTTGCCGCCGACTCGAGCCGCCGCTCGTTCACTCCACCGCGACGCTATCTCGTCGCACTGGTGATCGGTGCCTTCGTGGGCTCGCGTGTAGGTTTGCACTACGCCAGGACCACCGCTCCGGACAATGACCCGACCTGTGGACTCGGCTCGACCGCGCGGGCCATTCCGATCATTCTCGCAGGGACTCTCGTCGGAGGGATAGGAGCAGTGACCGTGGTCTGGGTCGTTGACAGCGTTCGCCGACCATGGCGGTGGAGAGAACGTCCGACTCTCCCTCCGCCGCCCAACGCGCGCTGCAGCAGACAGCGGATCAATTGTGCGCTCGCTTCGCTCGCTCTATTTCCTTCCGCTGCTGCTCAGCTTCAGCGTTGGGCGTCCCACCCAGCCGCAACGAGCACCGCAAGATGAGGGAGCAAGTGAGCCTCGACGACGGTGCGCGATGCCGTCCTTCCGCTTCCTCGCTACCCCGTCGGTCGGCCCGCCCCCTAGCGCATCGCCCTGACGCTGGACAACCTTCGAGAACGGAGGAACCATGACCCTGTCCATCGAACTCGACCAGGAAGCCGACGGGCGCTGGATCGCGGAAGTCGCGGCGCTCCCAGGCGTCCTCACAGACGGGGTCACCCGGTTGGATGCCGTCGCCAAGGTGCAGGCGCTGGCGCTCCGTGCCCTCGCCGATCGCGTCGAGCACGGTGAGGCCGTCTCCGAGTTCCTCAACGTCACCTTCCTCGCCGCGTGAGCAACTGGGGGGCCGCCAAGGCGCGCCTCGTCTTCGCGGCGCTGTTGCGACTCGGCTGGACCGTCAAACGGCAGTCCAGCTCACACCGCACCCTCGCGCGCGACGGATGGCCCGACTACTTCTTCGCCTTCGATAGACGGCGACGAAATCGGTCCGCGTATGCTCGCCCGCATCGCGAAGCATACGGGACTCACGCCGGACGACCTGTGAGCGTGTGATATCCAACAGGCGCTGCAGCAAACGGACGATCGGTGGTACGCGGCGACTGTGCCGCCGCTCTGTTTCCTTCGTCCGCTGCTGAGCTCTCGCGTTAGGCGCCACAGGGTGAGGACCTCGCGAGTTCGGCTCGTGCCCGTGGAGCCAGACGGCGAGCGGCTCGTCGCCTATCTCGAACGAAGGACACCATGGGACTCTTGACCTTCAGTATCAACGTCACCCTGGACGGCTGCGTCGACCACCAGGAAGGAATCGCCGACGACGAGACACACGCCTTCTTCACCCGCCTCATGGACGAGGGCGGGGCGATGCTGTGGGGCCGCGTCACCTACGAGATGATGGAGAGCTACTGGCCAGCGGTCGCCCGCGGCGACACGGAGGCACCGCCGGCGATGCGCGAGTGGGCCGTCAAGCTGGAGGCCAAGCCGAAGTACGTGGTGTCCTCGACGCGAAAGGACTTCCGGTGGACCAACAGCCACCACATCGCCGGGGACCTGCGCACCGGCGTGCAGAGGCTCAAGGACGCGACCCCGGCCGGTGTACTCCTCGGTAGCGGCAAGCTCGCGACCGCGCTGGACCGGCTGGATCTGATCGACGAATACAAGTTGCTGGTCCACCCCAGGATCGCCGGCCACGGCCCGACCCTGTACGAGAGCGGGCTGCCCAGCACACGACGGCTCGAGTTGATCTCGGCGAAGCCGCTCCGCAGCGGCGCGGTCGCCATGCACTACCGGCGCGCGCGCTGACTCGGAGATGGGTTCTGGCGCCGGACAACGCGCTGCACTCAGACGGACCTCGCCTTGCTCGCCCCGCCGGTGAGCGCGGGCGTTCGACGGACCCGACGCTCAGAGTGGCTTATGACGCACGAGTTGACGAGGAGTGAACACCCCATGCGAGTTGCGGTCTTACTGACGGTGGCCGTGCTCTTCGCGGCGAGCACGGGCGGTCTCATGGCGTTTGGCACAAAGGAATCGGCAGTGCTCGCAGGGGGAGTGCTCATTCTGGTTGGGCTGCCGCTGGTGGTCCTGGCCCGGCGCCAGCTCGGGAGCGCGTTCGCGATCACGCCGCAAGCCAAGGGTCTGGTCACGAAGGGACTTTACTCGCGGATTCCGCATCCAATGTACGTTTTTCTGGATCTTGCACTGCTCGGCGTAGTCACGATGCTCCGTCAGCCGTGGCTCTTGGTGCCTTGGCTTGCTCTCGTCGCTGTGCAGGTGCTACAGGCGCGACGCGAGGCGACGATCCTGGAGCGCGCCTTTGGTGATGCCTACCGGGACTATCGCAACCGCACCTGGTGGTGAGGCGTGGCCGTCGACCAACGGGATGCACCTGACGAGGTCCGTGCGTGCGAAGGGAACTGCGGCGCTCGCCGGTTGTCCCCTCGTAGGGCGGCCGTCATACGTCGGCGCCGCGACGTCGACGCGGCATAGTGGATCTCGCGGCGTGTCTGCTCGCAATGGCAGCCTCGGCCGCGTAGCTGAGCAACTGGCGGGAGCAAACGCATACTGTGGGTCTCCACGGGGTCCGTAGATTCTTCACGGTGATGGGCCCGTCGGATCGCGAGGAAGACGCGAGCGTGAGACCGTCGCGAGGGGGGAACGTGGCAAGCCTGTATTTGCGCAGCGCTCGGTGGGGTCTTGTTCGCGCGACCGCGATTCTCGGAGTCGCATGTCAGCGCTCCGCCGAGTTGACTGGGGTGGGCGAACGCGCCTGCACGCCTGATATGCGACCGGCGATCCAGTTCACGGTACAGGACTATGCGACGAAGGCCTACATCGCGTCCGGTACCACGGTCGTGCTGCAGGACGGAGCGTTTCTGGATTCCTTGGTCATACCTGCGGGACGCCCAGATCTGGACTCTGGCCGGTACTCGACGCCTCGCGCGGAAGATCGTCCCGGCACCTATCCCCTCCGGGTCCGGCGACCACCCTATCTCGACTTCATCGGCATAGGGGTCGAGGTGACATCGGATGGATGTCACGTCCAGACACGCAACCTCGCCTTCCAGCTCGTCCTCACACCTCCCGTGCCCGCCTCGTAGCGGCCGCAGAGTCGTCGTGGCCGTCCTGTCGCCGCCCAACATCGGCTGCAGCAGGCGGCCGAGCGATTGTGCGCGCGTCGGCGCGACCGCGCGGAGGCGTGCGGAGCGAGTCCGGATCGTGTGGAGGGCGTATGACAGGCGTCGAAGCGGGAGAGGTCGATCGGCCCGGATAACAAGTGGTGCCGCGCGTGCTCGTAGGTGCCGAGGAGGAGCTGCCGGGCGAGGTCCGCCGGCAGGAAGCGGGGATTAGTATCGATGTACTCGTTTGGGGCCCAGGGATCTCGACGGGGACGGGCGTCGGGCCGCAGATTCTGTCGCAGGGGACCCGGCCCGTGGTCCCGCGTTCGGTGTCCACATCGCGGGCTGCGCCGGGCTTTTGCTACGGCTACGTTAGGCGGCGACCACCAACAAGGAGATACACCGATGTCCAAAGTGACGCCATTCCTGATGTTCAACGACCAACTCGAGGCGGCCATAGCGTTTTACACCGCGACGTTCCCGGGCTCTAGCATCAAGAACGTGGCACACACCGGGAAGGACGGCCCAATCACCTCCGCGGAATTCGTCATCGGCGGTCAGTCCTTCATGGGCTACAACGGTGGCCCGTACTTCAGTTTTTCCCAGGGGTTCTCGCTCTTTGTCGACTGCGAGGACCAAGCGGAGGTTGACGAGTACTGGAACAAGCTCGTCGACGCCGGCGCAACCCCATCGCAGTGCGGATGGATTACCGATCAGTTCGGAGTCACGTGGCAGATTGTTCCGAGGCGTTTCATGGAACTCATCAGCGATCAGGACCCCAAGAAGGTACAGGCGGTGATGGAGGCCATGATGCCGATGGTGAAGCTCGACGTCGCCGCACTCGAGAAGGCGTACAATCAGGCATGACGTTCTGCGACGCCGACACGATGCTGGTCGCCAAACCACGCCCTGCCGGTAAAGCTTAGATACCCCGCGCGATCGATGAATGACGCCACAGGATGCGACGCACCGTGGCTCTCGCGGCGCGTACGGCGTAGTCCGACGAAGCTGGCGTGTGACCCGAGAACGATGTCGGCCGGCAGACTCCGCAGCGTCTGGAAGCTGCCTAGGAAGTCAGCTCGGATACCAGGATACGCCTCCGGTTCGACCAGCGAAGCGAACGGGAACAGCGTGAGACTGCAGACATTGACCGCAAGCAACTCACAGCATCCATCGAGGACAGGGAACGACCACGAGGTGCAGCCGCGAGTGTGGACGGCCGCCATGAGGGAAGCCTCTTTCTCGCTCACCCACAGTTCGGCACCAGGGGCCTGCTGCAGTGCGCGAAGGACACCGGCGTGGTCGGAGTGTGCGTGCGAGTTCAGCAACACCTTCACGTCGGTGATCTCGAAGCCAGGGGCAGCGATGCTGCCGATGATGGCCGAGGCTGTCTCGGGCCAGCCACCGTCGATCAGCACATGGCCCACTGGCCCAGTGAGCAGAAACGCCGCCATGTCGACCGCGCCGAGATAGTAGAGGTTACCTGCGATGCGGAAGGGCTCATCGGTCACCACGCGATTCCTTCTTATCGCCGCACGCCTGCTGGGAGATCGTCACGATGAGGAGTCGCATCACCGTCCCAGGGACCCAGCACCTTCTTCGCCGCTTCAGGATCTTCACCGGTGGCTCCTGTTTCTACTGGAGCTGAAGCCAAGCAGCACTTTGTACTGGCAAGTCATGTCATGCACAGCCAGTTCGCGTCCTGGCGCTCACACACGATTGCCTCTTCCGAGACCGCGTCGCGTTGCCCGTCCGAACACGCCGCCTAACGGCGCTCGGTGCAGACCGCAGAACCAGCCTCCCCCTTGTTGACACGTCCACCGAACCGTGACTTCATGCGTCCGATGCCACGCACGGGGCCGAGGTGGATCTACTCGTTCGGCGATGCCTGCAAGCCGACCGCGGTGCGCATGCCCCGGCAGCCGGGGATGCAAGAGATGGCCATCCGGTTCTGTCGCGACCCGGCTCGCCGCTGGATGTGCCCTCGCTGTCGTTCAGACCCTCGCGGAAGGATGTGGGGACCGCGATCGGCGCAGGGCGTCACTCGGCCGGAGCGATGCACCGCAGGGATTCGACCAAGGCGATCGGGCATGCGCCACGCACTCGCGTGCCTAACGGGGGCGCCGCATGCATTCGGGACGCTTGCGCATGCAGGCGAGACGGCGCATCCTGCCCGCTACTCCGAGCCGGTGAGTCCCATCCGCACGAGCAACACGCGCCAGCGCGGATCGCTGTGCAACGTGGCAAAGCCGGGTTCGACCTTCACCCCGCCCATGAACGATGCGCGCTCCGCATAGGCTCGGTCGAGCCAGAGGAAGGCGCTGTCGGCGTTCCCCAATCCCGCGTACGCCATCGCAATATGATAGGGCGGGAGATACCGATCTGACGGTTGTCCGACCAGCAGACGCAACAACTGCGCGGCATCGTCGCGCGCGCCGCTGACGGCGTAGACATACGCCAACTGCGCCGAATCGCGAATGCCGCTCAACTCGGCGGCACGCCGCATCGCCGCGACTGCCTCGGGATACATGCGCTTCTGCACGTACGCATGCGCCAGTTGCTGATAGGCGAGATCGAACAACGGGTTGAGTTCCAGGGCCGCGGACAGTTGCCGGATCGCCAGGTCGGGCTGGTGCGCACTCACATACACGCGGCCGAGCACGTTGCTCGGGGCAGCGTCGAGCGGATCGGCCATATGTGCCGAATCGAGCTGGGCGACCGCCTCGGCAAACCGTCCCTCGCTCATGAGGCAAATCCCGAACGGGATACGGGCGAAGGTGTAGCCGGGATCCAGCTCGACCGAACGGCGAAACGCGCGCTCGGCGCCGCGCCAGTCGTAGTCCGCCACGCACTTGATGTGTCCAAGTGCCGTATGCGCCTCGGCCAGTGCGCTATCGAGAGCGAGCGCGCGGTTGGCCGCCGCTCTCGCCAAGGAAAATTCTTCGGCCGGTCGCCCGAAGCCGAATACGGCGAGCCTGATGTGTACGTCGGCGAGCGCGGCGTACGCCCGGGCGAAGGTCGTGTCGCGCGCCACCGCCTGTTCGAGGTACTCACGCGACCGGCGAACACCGTCCCGATCGGGGCGGATGCTGAAGAGGTGGCGGCCTCGCAAGAACAGGTCGTATGCGACCGGATCGGTTGTGGTCCGACCGACGAGTCGTGAGGTGAGCGGCCCGCCGAGCCGGACCTCGAGCGCCGAGACGATAGCGCGGGCAATCTCTTCCTGCACCGCGAACACGTCGGTCAGCGTCCGGTCGTAGCTGTCGGCCCAGAGCACGACGTTGTCGGTCACGCGTACCAGTTGCGCCGTCACCTTGATTCGATCGCCGACGCGACGGACGCTGCCCTCGACCACGGAGGCGACGCCGAGCGTGTCGCCGACGGCGTGCACCGTCAGCCCTCGACCCTTCATCGCAAAAACCGACGTCCGGCCAACCACCCGAAGATCCGGCATCCTGCCCAACGCGCCGATCAGCTCGTCGGTTAGACCGTCGCTGAGCGGATCATTCGTGGGGTCGCCGCTCGAGTTCACGAACGGCATGACGGCAACCGACGCCAGCGTCGCTGCCGGCGCCTGATTCCCCGGGGCCTGCCGAGTGTTCATTGCGACGTCGTCACGCCGACGAATCGCCAGCAGGGCGAAAACCGCAACGAAGACGGCACCCGCCAGCGCTAGCACGAGCAGGCGAAGGCCGGTACGGCGCGGTGCACCCGACGGCGAGGCCAGCGCGAAGGCCGGGGGCTCGACCGGCATTGACGGTATCGCGTGGGGTGTCGCGCGCTCTCCCGGCGGCGTCGTGTCGTCGACCAGCGATGAGGAAGGCACTGCCGCGCCGCCCGTCACTGCTACCTTCGGCGAGTCCGGGCTCACGGATTCTCGCAAGCGCGCTTCCAGTTCCGTGACCACCGGATCCGGCGTGCCGTCCAGTTCCTGCCGCAACAGCGTGTGGTACACCCGAGCGTGCTGCAACGCAGCGGCGCGTTCTCCCGCGGCATCGAGCGCAGTCATCAAGCCGATCGTGAAGCGAGCGCTGAGCGGCTCCATATTGGCGAGACGGCGCCAGGCGTCGACCGCCACGTGTACATCGCCGGCACGTGCGGCCTCTGCAGTCACGCGTTCGAGAGTGCGCATCACCATGTGCGCGAGCTTGTTGCGTTCTGTTTCCACCCATCGCTCGAAGCCGTCGGCTCCCCTGAGCTGAACACCGTCCAGAAACGGCCCGGTGTAGTGTTCGACCGCGTCGCGCATGCTGCCGCGTTCGATGGCATCGCGAAAGTCGGCGATGTCGCTGGCAATGGCGAGCGGATTCAAGCGGAGTTCGGCCGACTGCTCCAGAAGTTCGGGCTCCTCGAGCTGCGACCGCAGCGCATGGACAAGCTGACGGAGTGAGGTCCGGGCGCGATCCTCGGGGCTGTCGGGCCAGAGCAGCGCGAGCGCCGTCTCACGGCTCACACCCCGCTCGCCGGCCGCCGCGAGCATCGCGAGGAATGCCAGCCCTTTCCGTTGGCTGGACAATGCGTCGAGCCGAGTGCTATCCCGCTCGAGAAAGAGCCCGCCAAAGGTGTGGAGTTTGAGCATCCGAGTCCGGAGAGTCGCGAATTCACGCCGAACTAACGCTAAAGCTACGCGACGAAGCCAGATAGCTGCGCACACGCAGGGATGCAAACGATCGCGCCGCGATTGCGAGCCCCTGCCCACGCACTCTCCCACAGGACGCACGGACACCATGCGACACTTCGCGGCAGTCACACTCATTTGCTCGTGTACGCTCATCGGCTGCGCCCAGGGCGGTTCCAGCGCGACATCACCCCAAGCCGCGCTGCTCACTCAGGCAGAAGGCGTCGCGGGGCAACGGCTCAGCCTGCGCCTCAAGGACAATCCCTGCGCGACCGTACTGGCGCCGACCGTTCCTATCAGCCCCGGCGTCGTACGGCAGCTCGATGTGGGGACCTGCAAGCTGTCGCGCCTCGGGACGGTCGATTTCGTATCCGACAAGGTCCTGCAGCTCGCGCTCGGCACCCAGACCATCCAGGCGACCTTCACGACGGCCGATGGGGACGTGCTGCGCGCGGTGGGAAGGGGAGAAAACACGCCGAGCGGGCCCGGCAAGGTGGCGTTCGTCGCGATGATCGACTTCGTCGGAGGCACCGGACGTTTTGCCGCGGCGACCGGGCGTGCGCGCTCGGTCGGCGTAGCAGATCTCATCGCGCGCACATCGACCTCCGTGCTGAGCGGCACCGTGGTCTACGACGAGTTGGATCGGAACAACCGCTAGTGCCTTTCGCCTGACGGCGTTTGATCACGGCTCGATGACAGCGACGGAGCGTTCGATCGTGCAGTCGATCGAACGCTTCGGCGTGGTCCCGGGTCGCCCGCTGCACGACGGACGGGACATCCGGTCGACGGCGCGGCCAGCCTCACGTGACACCGTAGACGTGACCACTGAACGCGGCGGCATTGCCGCGGCTAGATTTCCGTCGCCCGCAGGGATGCTCAAGCGTTGGGCGGAAATGACGCGGACCTGAACCGGCATTGCTGGAAACGACCAGGAGGCTGCGGTGATAGGGACACCCGAGAGTACGACGCGTACGCCGGAGGCCGTGCTCCGGTCCTTCATCGGCAGGTTCGAGCCGAAGCTTCAGACGCGCTTTCGATCGGTCCGGGCGGCTGTGCGTAAGCGCTTCCCGACCGCCAACGAGCTAGCGTACGATTACACCAGCCACGTCGTCATCGCCTATGCGCCGACGGACCGAGGGATCGATTCCATCGTGTCGATCGCCGCACGTTCAGATGGTGTGCGGCTGTACTTCAATCAGGGACCGAAGCTGTCCGACCCGAAGAAGCTTCTGCTGGGATCGGGAAAGCAGACTCGCTTCATCGAGGTGGAGTCGGCCGCCCAGCTGGCAGAGCCATACGTGGAGGCGCTGATTCGCGCTGCGAACGATCTGTCGAGTATTCCCTTGCCACCCAAGGGGAAGGGCATGCTCACCATTCGAGGGGCGGCTGCGAATCAGCGGCCACGCCGGAAGCCGGCGAGGTGACCGCGGGCTTTGGTGAGGCAACGTGGCAGGGCGCCAGCGTCGTGCCTCGATCGTCCAACAACAGTGGGCGGCGCTGCGCGTCGCCGCTGATGCCGAGCGTTCGGCGTCCGAGACCCAACGATGCGCGCTGAGAAGCCCGTCCTTGTTGCCGTTGGAGATGTCGAGACTCTTGCGGCCGCCGAGTCGCTCATTCGTGAGTACTTGCAATTCATCGCAGAAACAGCGCGTAGTCACTACCAGCTGCGTTTCGACATCGAGGCCATGATTGCCTCGGATCTGCGAGACGAGTCCAAGTTCTACCCACCCTCGGGTCGCTTCTACCTCGTACGCTACGCTGGCGACTACGTCGGTGTGGGGTGCCTCAAGCGCCTGGTCGCGTCGGTTGCTGAGATTCAGCGCATGTATGTCCGTGATGCCGCGCGCGGTTTGGGGGTCGGTCGGCTGCTGGTCGAGCAGCTTCTCGACGACGCGCGGGACATGCAGTGCAGGGCCGTTCGGTTGGAGAGCCTTCGAGCATTGGGCGCCGCGCATGCCCTATATCGTTCCGTGGGGTTCGTGGAAATTGCGTCGTACGCCGACAACAGCATGAAGAAGTATCAATCGCCTGAAGCAACCGAGAGTTACCGTGCGTCCGTCTTGTTCATGGAGCTCGTTCTCTAGCGCAGCGTTCCAACGCATGAACTGACGCCTGAACTGACGCCTGAACTGACGCCTAAACTGACGCCTGAACTGACGCCTGACCCGCCCGCCGCGTGTCGCTTCGCACTACTTCATCGCGTGCACATGCTGCACAAACTGATCGACCGCGACCTCCGTCCCCTGTTGAAAGCCCGAGGTCTTGTTCTTCTCGAAGTCCGCTTCGTCCCGGTGGAGCGCGGTGAAGACATAACGAGTGCCGCTTCCGACAGCTTCCATCGTGACGATGGCGGTGATCGGAATATCGTCAAAGACAGCCGGACGATAGCCGGGGAACAGCATGGAGGTCCACACGAGTCGCGCCATCGGAATCACGTCCAGGAAGCAGCCGAGGTTGGGAAACTCCTGACCGTCTGCCGTCGCGATGTCGATGCTGAAGATGCCGCCCGGTCGCACGTCCATTTCGGTGCGCGCCACACGCCCCCAAGCCTTGGGCATGTACCACTCCTTGAGGTGCTCCGGTTTCGTCAGCGCCTCCCAGACGAGGCGCGTCGGTGCGTCGATGAATCGTTCGATGACGAAATCGAGTTTCGGATTGATCGTGAAATGCTCGCTCATGATCCTGAGTCCTGTGCCTTGAGTTGCTTGACGTACTGGTCGAGTCGATCCAATCGCGCCTCCCACAACTGACGTCGCTGGGCCAGCCAGTCCTCGACGACCTTGAAGCGTTCGGGCGCGATCTCATACGTCCGCACTCGCCCACGCTTGTTCGATCGCACCAGTCGGCTCTGTTCGAGCACCGACAGGTGCTGCACGAACGAGGGGAGTTGCATGTCGAACGGTGCTGCCAGCTCGCTGACGGTGGCCGGTCCGACAGACAGATACTCCAGGACCCTCCGCCGAGTCGGATTGGACAAGGCTTGAAAGACTTCGTCAGCGACTGCGGATCGAACCATCTCCGATACCATTCGAGTGCGTGGGTTGCCCGATTTGATTACCGGACTATACGGCCTTGTAATGGTTCTGTAAAGACCTAAGTATTGATCCTTGGGATAGCGGGTGAGCTGCCCCGCCCTCATCGTACGGCAGCGTCGGGCGTCGCCGCTCGCCCGCATCTCGTTGGAACTACCACGGTCCAACCAAACATGAGCCGGACGGGCGCGGTGATTCGATTGCTCGTAGACACGTGATGGTCGCGGCGCTCGGATCTGTCATCGTGCTGGCCGCCGCGCTGTACCTGCTTGCGCTCGGCATCTGCGCCCTCGTTCGTCCCGACCGGACCCGACGCTTCCTGCAGTCTTTCGCCAGTTCTGCGCGGATCCACTTCACGGAACTCGCGCTGCGCCTGCTTGTTGGTGGCGCGTTCGTGGTCAGCGCACCGCGCATGTTGCTCAGCCGGGGTGTCGCGCTCTTCGGCTGGGTGCTGATCGGTACGACGCTCGTGCTCGCTGTCGTGCCCTGGCGACTGCATCGCCGCTTCGCTGCGTGGTCCGTGCCCCAGGCGACGCGCCGCATGCCGGTCTTCGGTGCTGGATCGATCGTCGCGGGGCTGCTCCTGCTCGGTGCACTCGTGCTTGGGCGTTCCGCCGGCTAACGCCGGTTGGTGCCCGCCGGTTGGTGACCGCCGGTCGCCGTCTGGACGCGTCGGGCGCGATGGCCGATCCCGGACCTGCTGTGTTGGTACGTCTATCAGGGGTTCACCGGGCTCACCGTGGTGCATCTTGCGCCGGCGGTCGGGATGGACAGTACGTACCTCGTGCGCACGTTGATCTCGCGAGTGAGCGATCCGAACAACGATGTGCAGCCGCTCGCCTTGTTCCGTGTCTACGGATGACCTGGACGGGAAGGTCGGCTGGGCTGGAGTTCACCCAGTTGAGGCCCGGCGTGCAACGGTCCTTGGCCACCCATCGAGAGCTCACGCTGGAAGGACTACTCGCGGATCCGCCGCTGCGAACGGGGAGCCTCGACATAGGCTATGCGGGTCTGGCAGTGCTCTGCCTCATGGTGCATGACGTGGCGGGGCTGTCGGGCTTGCGAACGCTGCCGAACGCTGGCGAATGCCGGCCCGACACAGGGTGCCGTGGTGCAAGCGGCTGCGGGACTTCTGGGAGTCCCGCCGGGCCAGGTGACTCGTCTGTGGAGGGGTGTGGGGCCCCCCCGCGCCCGCCGCCCGCCGGCCCGCGCGGGGGCCCGGGGGCAGGGCGGGGGCGGGCCCGGCGGCCGCCCGCCCCCCCCGGCCGCCGGCGCCCCGGGCGGGCGCGCCCCCCGGGCCGGGGGCGGCCGCGGCCGGCCCCCAGGAGCACCGGGGGGGGGGGGCCCCGGCCAGGCCCCCCGGAGACAGGGGCCCGACGGGGGGCGGGCGGCGGCCGCGGGGGGCGGGGCGGCGGAGGGGGCGCCCCCCACAGAGGGCGGGGGCGGGGGCGCCCGGGGGCCGCGGGGCCCCCGGGCGGGCCGGGGGCCGGCGGGCGGCGGGGGGGGGGGGGGCGGCGGGCCCGCCCGCGCCCCGGGGCCCGCGGCGGGGGCGGGGGCCCGGGCCGGGGGGGGGGCCCGGCGGGGGGGCCGGGCGGGGCCGGCCGGCGGCCGGCGGGGCCCGCGCGGCGGGGGGGGGGGGGCGGGGGGGGGGGGGGGGGGGGCACCCACGGTGACCGGAATCTATTTCTCCGCTCGACGATCAACGGCGACCCCAGCCAGCTGGAGGCCAGCCTGATCGCCTAGCTCCAGCCGCAATGCAACGATCGGGACGAGCCCGATCCGCTCGCCGACGACGAGCACCTCACTGCCCGCTACACGCCGTGACCCTTCGTGTGTGTGCGCGCCGGCCGGCAGTGAACCTCACCGCGCCAGCGGATCCGGTCGCAGCTGGAAGCGGATGACCTTGCTCGTCGTGCCCTGGCCGCCCTCCATGTGGAACGGCGTACGCGTGCTGATCGTCGTCCATACTCCGCGCCCCTTCCAGCCCGCGTCCGGATCGTCGATGCGTCCATCCATCCACTTCGTGTAGAAGCCGAGCGGGTAGGGCACGCGCAGCACGATCCACTCGCCATCCCTCCACACGAGCAGCCCCTCGGATGCGTTCCCGGTCTCGATGGGTACGTTCTCGCCGAGTCCGAGCGCGCCCCACCAGTCCACCCACGTGTAATAGCTCGCCTCGGCGCTGCCAGGCGTGTCGACGCCGCGGAGTTGCGGCAGCGGTTCCGCGTGAAACGTCCAGCCCTCGGGACAGTGCTGGCCGGTCGCCTTGGGCCCGTTGAGCGGGCCCTTGCACTTCGAGCGGTCGAAGCTGCCGAGGTGTCCGCTCGCCAACGCAACCCAGGCAATGCCGTTGCGGTCCACGTCCATGCCGCGTGGCGAGAATCCCTCGACCGGCTCGCCGTTGGCGCTTAGGGGCAGCTCGTAGTATTCGGCGAGCGCGGTCTCCTCGGGCCGTTCGCCGGGCATGAGCCGAATGACGGCGCCCGGATAGCCTAACGAGGATGCCCAGACCGATCCGTCGGGTGCCGGCGCGACAGCATAGAAGCCGGCGGCGATGCGCTTGTCCCGTGCGGGATCGACCGGCTGGTCGGGCTCCACGTACTCGCTGCGCACGCCGTCGCCATTCGTGTCGAGGATGAGCGGCGTCCATCCCTGCGAAGCCTGCTCATCACCCGTCTCCAGGTACTGCTTCGTGTTCAGCCACCCGACGACCGGGCCACCGCCGCTCGTCCAGAGCGTGTTGTTGTCGTCCATGGCGAACATCAGGTGGTGCGTGCCGAAGCAGGTGTCGATCGTCTGGTACACCTGCGTGCGCGGATCGTACATGCCGAGCTGGCGCCCCGATCCTGTCACCGGAAAGCGTCGCGCCGACGGATGCTCAGACCCCTCGCGGCAGAAGGCTGGTGTGTCGCGGTCGCGCACGCGCGCGGTGAGCCAGAGCCGGCCGTCCTGGTCGAGCATCGGGTTGTGCACGTTCGTCTTGCTGTGCCACGGCGCGTCGTTGCCGAAGTACGCCGATGGTGCGGCCATCGACGGTCCCTGGGCGGGCCCGATGGTCGTGTCGCGCGGCGCGAGCGGGATGCGCGAGGTGGTGTGCGTGCGCGGGTCGAGGACCGGCGTGTAGTCGGCGCTCAGCTCGAGCGCCCCGTACACCGGTCCGTTGGCGTTGACCGATGGATTGCGCCGGTCGGTCGAGACGACGTCGTGCAGGTAGGCGGTGCTGTCGGCCCAGTCCCAGATCGTGATGACGACGTTGCGCTCGATCCCCTTCGGGCGCGGCGGCGCCGGCGGCACCGCGCCCGCCTCGATCCGGTCGGTCCAGTCGGCGAACATGCGGAAGGCGCGGTCCGCCCCCATCTGGGCGATGCTGCCCATCATTTGGTTGCCGGCCTGCCCGGACAGCACGCGTCGCTGCCACGCGGCAACGGATGATGGGAACTCACCGAGTGCGGGCGAGACCTGACGTGTGCCCAATGTCCCGAGCTGGTGGCACGCCGTGCAGCCACCGGACTTGACCCGGCGGACCCAGTCGGCCTGCGTCCGGACGTCGGGAGAGATGCCGTTCCCGGTCGGGCCCGTGCCCGGGAACTCGCCGTGACCGGGGACTTCCATCAGCGAGAGCCAGTAGCCGGCGGGATAGTAGTATGCTGCGGTCCGTGCGTCGGGCGCGGGCACCGCCGTGAGGTCGAGCCGATCGCCGGGCTGTGCTTCCTGCTTCGGCGAATCCACCAGGCCGTATCCGCGGACCCACACCTGGTAGCTCGCCTTGGGCAGGTCCGGCATGAGGTAGCGCCCCGAGTCGTCGGTCACGACGATCCGCGCGAATGGCGTCGGCAGGTCGTTCGTCTCGGCGATCACCCACACGCCGGCTTCGCCTCCGGCCGGTCCGCGCACGCTGCCGGAGATCTCGGCGCCGCTCGGCGCGCCGTCGGAGCCGGCGCAACCGGTGGCCAAGGCGCAGAGCGCTGTTGTCGCCGAGAGGAGGCGGCACCGCCGCAGGGTACGGATCCAGTCGTGGCGTGTCATGGTGGCTCCCGGGTGTAACGAGCGATCGAGCGGTTCGCGGGCGCAGGCGGATTGTGCGCGCAACGTCCTGATGTCAAGGCCGGCCGGGCAAGCGTAGAGTATACCGCTGAATTCCACGCTGCGCGACCAATGATGCTTGCGGCTGCCGATACGGTGCGTTCCTCACCACCCGACTCTGAATGAGACGGACTGCGAGGATTCGGCGCCCGCATTCGACGCTCGACAGGAGACGAGGATCGTTGGCCGCCAGCAGCAAGAGGTCGAACTCGCCTCGCCCCCCGCACTGTGGCACGCAGCGAATACCCCCTGCAAGTTCCCGGCACGGAAGGCTTACATGGCTTCGATTCTACCGGTCGTGGTCGATTCCGCCATCCGGGGCGGGAGCGGTCTCTGCCCTGCCATCGTGACGGACCTCCTGCGTTCTGGACTTCACCACTCTCCCCCCGCGACGTTTTGTGATGCATCGTTCAGCCGGGGCGCGCGCGGCCAGTGGGGCCGTGCGGTGCTCGCTGTGTTCGCGGTGCTCAGCGACCATCTCGACCTTCAGAATGACGGACGTAGCGCTTGATGCGTGGGGCTGGGACGAGGGGTGGGCCGCCCACCTCGAACAGCTCACACCCGGTGCGCAGCCGGCCCGTGTCACCTCGCAGCAGCGGGCGCGGTGGGTTATCCAGACGGCGGACGGACCCCAACCCGCGCGGCTCCCCTCGGCGTCAGCTGCAAGGCTGACCCCCGTGACCGGTGATTGGGTGGCCTGCGTGCCGGGACCGAGTCCATCGGATCCGTGGTCGATACTCCGGCTCCTCCCGCGCCGATCGGCGGTGCGGCGAGGTGCGGCGGGCGACACCGCGTCCGAACAGGTACTCGCGGCCAACGTCGACCGCCTGTGGATCGTCCAGGCGCTGGACACCCCGCCCAACCTGCGTAGTCTGGAGCGCTATCTGGCGGTAGGGTGGGAGAGCGGCACCACTCCAGAAATCGTGCTGACGAAATCAGACCTGGCCGAAGCGCTCGACGAGGCGGTCGCACAGGTCCGGGGCATCTCATACGGCGTCGCCCTTTGGGTCACCAGCGTCGACGATCCCGCCTCCCTTGATCTGCTCCGGGCCAGCCTGGTGGCGGGGTCGACCGTGGCGCTGCTCGGACCTTCCGGCGCCGGCAAGTCAACGTTGGTGAACCAGCTGGCACAGTCGGACGTCGCACGAACGGGCGCAGTTCGGGCAGGTGACAAGAAGGGGCGGCACACGACGACTGGCCGCGAGCTTGTACAGATCCACAACGGCGCGCTGCTGCTCGACACGCCGGGGATGCGAGAGCTCAGGGTGCTCAGCCTGGACGAGGGGCTGGGTCTCACCTTCCCCGACATCGAGCAATGGGCAGCGCACTGCCACTTCGGGGATTGCTCGCACACAAGCGAGCCTGGCTGCGCGGTCCTGCGCGCGGTATCGGAGAACGAGCTGGACGAGGCTCGGCTCCTCAGCTATCGAAAGCTGCAAGCCGAGTCGGCGTTCGAGCGTCGGCGAGTGGATCCGCTAGCCAGGGCTGAGTACGTGGCACTGCACAAGACCGCGATGAAGACGGTGAAGTTTCATCCGAAGTATCGAGGGTAGAATCGGCGCGGAGGCACGCAGAATCGATCGTGGCCTACGGAATCCGAGATGGAGCGAGCGTATCCTTGATGCGACGAAGCAGGCGCGCAACTTCAGGAGGGCGCGGCCCGACGCAAGTGCCTTGTTGTCCGCGGGGCGCATGATCCCACGACCGTGGAGGTCCAGACGGATGAGCTACAGTGTCCCGTTCCGATTCGTGTGTTGCTGTACACTGGCGCTGGGACTCGCCGGCTGGCCCGCGATGCTTCAAGCGCAGGCGCGTTGCTCGGTCGGCATGGCACGCGGGGGCCCGAACAGGCACGGCCGAGTCGGTCCCATCGCATGGGTTGTTCCCTGATCCGCGCTTGCTGCCGCGACCGGCGCTCGCCCTGCAGGATCCCGAACGCACGCTGGACCAACGCCGACGCCGATTCGAGAAGTGGGCCATGCTCGGCGGCGGAATCGCGGCCGTGCTCCTGGTCGCTCCGCTACCGGAGTCAGAGCGCCCCCTGCTTCCGGCGCTCCGCTATCCGGCCGCGTTCCTTGTCGGAGTCGTACTTGGCGCCGGCGTGGGACACGTGATCGCACCGATCTTCGTGAGGGAGTGACCAGCAAGCGCCCTGCGTCGACACCTGCGAAGCACGTTAGGCAGTCACCTCGAGAGGGGCCAGATGGACGAACGACTCGAACGAAACAAGCGCACCGTCACCGTGTTCTACGACCTCATGTTCAACCAGTGCCGGCCGGCGGAAGCGCTCGCGCTGTATGCGGGCGACGAGTACCGGCAGCACAACCCCGCGGTCGCCGACGGCAAGCAGGCCTTCATCGACTATTTCGAGCGGATGGCGACGGAGTATCCGGGCAAGCGCGTGCACTTCATGCGGGTCATCGCCGAAGGCGATTACGTCGTCCTGCACTGCCACCAGCAGTGGCCCGGCGACAGCGATTGGGCGGGCATCGACATCTTCCGGCTCGATGACGCGGGCCGGATCGTCGAGCACTGGGACGTGCTCCAGACGGTGCCGGCGACTTCGGCGAACGGCAATACCATGTTCTAGCGCTTGCCTTCCGACCGCACCCTGCCGATCGTCCACTCCCGAGCACCGCATTCGGCGTGAGCGACCGAGCAGCGGCGGGCCGGGATCGCGTCCCTTGAGGAGCCATCCGTCATGACAGCATCGCCCGACCGATCGTCCGACCCGTCACCGTTGCCCACAACCCGCAAGCCGGTCCGCTTTCTCGTCTTTGCTGCCTCGCTGCGCGCGCAGTCGCTCAACGGGCGCCTGGCCGCACTGGCGGCCCAGGTGTTCGCTGCGCGCGGCGGCACTGTCGATGTGGCTTTAATGTCGGACTTCGATTGTCCGTCATACGACCAGGACGTGCAGGACGCGGGCACGTTCCCCTCGGGCGCCGACGAATTCTGCCGACGGCTCGAAGCGTGCGATGGATTCGTCATCGCTGCGCCTGAATACAACGGCAGCATGCCGGGCTTGTTGAAGAACGCGATCGACTGGGCGTCCAGGCGTCGCCCTCAACCCTTCAACGGGCGACACGGCTTCCTGATGTCGGCGTCGCCGTCAATGATCGGCGGCAATCGTGGCCTCTGGTCGCTGCGGGTCCCGCTCGAGCACCTGGGAGCACGTGTGTACCCCGACATGTTCTCGCTCGCCCAGGCGCATGATGCATTCGATGCCGACGGCGGGATCGCGAATCCGCAGCTGAATGATCGCTTCGAACGCACGATCGTGAGCTTCATCGATCTCGTGGAAGCGGCCAAGCACTACCCGTGCGCGCGGAAGGCATGGGTCGAATTCCTGGGCGAGCGGCCCAACCCCATCATCGACCGCGTCGAATAGCGACGCCTTGGGGCGCACTGCACGCGACGATGCTCTGCTACGGGTCGTGCTTGCGCAGGAAGTCCCGAAGCACGGCGACGTACGCCACGCGTTCCGTGAGCATCGCCATGTGCGCGCTCTGCTCGAAGATCTTCACCTCGGCGTTGCGCGCGGTTTGGGCGAAGCGCTCGACCGTTGCCGGTGTCGCCTCGTCGTTGCGTCCCGCAGTAAACAGGATCGGCACGTCCAACGCGGCCAGCGTCGCCGATCGATCGAAGTCCTTCAGGTTGCCCCGCGGCGTGAACTCGCTCGGCCCCCACATCGTCTCGTAAACGACGGGATTCGAGCCGGCCATCGCGCTGTCGGCCTCCGCCGGGAATGGCGGCGGCACGCCGAGCACGTATCGCTGCAAGAACTCGAAGCTCGCCGCCTGATACTCCGGGGAGGCTGTCGTTCCCGCCGCCTCATGCTCGGCGATGATACGCTGGAGGGAATCGGGGAGCGTAGCAACGAGTGTTGCCCCATCGGCCGCCCACGACGCAGTCGAGATCACGGGACTCGCGAGCGTGACCGACACGATCCCTGTTGGATTTGTTGCGAGATACTCGAGCGCGAGCATCGAGCCCCACGAGTGGCCATACAGATGAATGCGATCCAGCTTGAGTGCCCGGCGCAATGAATCGAGCTCGCGCACGTATCGGTCGATCCGGAACAACGTCGTGTCCGTGGGTCGGTCTGACCGCCCAGCGCCGAGCTGGTCGTAGAGAATGACCGGTCGGTCATCGCCGAGGGCCGCGAGGGGGCGAGGTAATGACTTGTGAAGCCGGGGCCGCCGTGGAGCACGACGACGGGGATCCGCGTCCCTTCACCTTCCACACGGTAGAAGATCGTGCCGCCCTCGACTGGCAGGTGACCGTCTCCCGGGACGAGGCGCGGCGGCGTGCTGCACGCGGAGAGCGGCGCGGTGAGCAGCGCGGCGAGGAGGAGGGCGAGTGCTCGAGGCATCGGCATACTCTCGTGTGCGGGGGTGAGGCCCGGCGCGCAGGGGGAGGGGGCGCCACGGGCCAAACGTTCCGATTGGCCGCGAGCATCGGGAGCCACGGCGACGTCTCCCTGCATCGATCGTGCTGACGGGTCGCGCCTTTGGCGGTATGAATGCCCGTTTCTCACATGGAACGCAAGTCGATGCGGGATCGAGCCGTCGTGGGTTGTGGGGCTTCCACAGGCGGCGGCGCGCACGACGGAGACGTAGTTCGAATTGCGTCCTTTTCGTGCACCCTCCGTCTCCATAGGTAGCGCTGTCGACGAGACAGCGATCCACCAGACCATCACTCGTCCTGGAGACGAACCATGACCACACCTGCATCGACGACGCCCCTCGCGGAGCCGGCGATCGCCCGCTCGTTGAACGTCGAACTTCTCGCCCTCGATCTCAACACCTGCACCCGTTGTACGGGCTCGCGCGCGAGCATCGACGCTGCGCTCGCGCTCGTGAAGCCGGTGCTCGATGCGGCCGGCATCAAGTCTCGCGTCCACCTGAGGGTCATCGAGACGGAGGAGCAGGCGCGCCAGTACCGGTTCGTCGCCTCCCCGACCATTCGCGTGAACGGGCTCGATATCGCGCCGGCACTCCACGAAAGCCACTGTGACTCCTGCGGAGCTGTGCGGCTGCGCCGGCGGAACGAGTTGCCGCGAGTGGCACTACCGTGGGGAAACGCACGACAAGGCGCCGACAGGGCTGATCGTCGAGGCGCTCATGCGGGCTGCATTCGGCGAGCGCACAACGGAGCGCTTATCCGCCGTCCAGGGTGACGCCGGCAGCGAGGTTACGGACAATCTCAAGCGCTTCTTCGCGGGAACGGCGCACACGGCGAAGGCGGCGGCGTGCTGTGAACCAGCGGTGCAGGAGACCTGCTGCGATCCTGTGGAGAAGGCATCGTGCTGCGGCACTGCAGTGGGCCAGGAGTGCGGCTGCCAGTAGAAGTGGACGCGCGGGAGTGGCTGGTGCCGCGCCACCGCTCCGAGGGGAGAACACACAGGGTGGCGGCTGTCTCGCCGCACGCCGCGCTCGTTCTACTGGCGGGTTCCACCCGAAGTTGCCTCGCCATTGCGCGCACCGTCATGACACCCTATTTCTGCGGGCCGAGCGGGATAGCGGCGATGCTGGAAGTACCGATCGGCCCGACCCAATCATCACCTGCAGGTATCGACGACTCCCGTAACGAACGCTGCGATGCATGATGAACAGGAGTGGCAAGACTACCGGTCGCGTCTCCTCAGCTATGCGAGGAAGCGCGTCGGCAGCTTGCCCGATGCAGAGGACCTCGTGCACGACGTGCTGGCCCGGGCCCATGCGCACCGTGACTCGCTCCACAGCCACGGGAGCCTGCGCGCATGGTTGTATCAGATCATGCGCAACGCCATCGCCGACTACTACCGCGGCCGCAGGCCGCATGAGTCGCTCCCGGATGGGATCGCCGCGCACGAGGAGGAGGACGAACCAGCTCGTCAAGAACTGGCCCGGTGCCTCCACCCCCTGATTGACCGTCTGCCCGCGCCGTATCGGGGAAGCGATCAAGTACGCCGAGATCGACGGACTGACGCAGCGGGAAACGGCGAAACGGCTCGCGCTCTCACATTCCGGGGCGAAGTCGCGCGTGCAGCGAGCCCGGGCCATGCTCGGGGCAGAATTGCTGGCATGCTGCAGCGTCGCGCTGGACAGTCGCGGGTCCATCTCGGAGTTCGCACGCAACACACCCGGCGGCGAGGTGTGCGCGGGCGCGGCGCAGCGCGAAGCCCAGGTGGAGACGGAGTGCTGTACACAGACGA
Organism: Gemmatimonadota bacterium; assembly: GCA_016704465.1. Lineage (GTDB taxonomy): Bacteria > Gemmatimonadota > Gemmatimonadetes > Gemmatimonadales > Gemmatimonadaceae > SCN-70-22. The sequence goes on from JADJAD010000007.1 coordinate 37,271, forward strand.
AACGGGAGATCCTCCAATGACCCAGCTACTTGACACTCCCTCGCCCAGCACGGTTCCGCTTGTCGACCCCGGGATGCTGCGGTCGTTGCGGCCGTTGCTGCGCGGCGACGTGATCGCGACCGACGATCCCGGATACGACGAGGCTCGCGCCATCTGGAACGGCATGATCAATCGTCGCCCAGCGGTGATCGCGCGCTGCCTGGGCGTGGCGGACGCGCTCGCCGCCCTCCAGTTTGCCCGCGAGCACGGGCTTGCCGTATCGGTCCGGAGCGGTGGCCACAATATCGCGGGGCTCGCCGTGAGCGACGGGAGCCTCATGATCGATCTGTCGCGGATGCGCGGCGTGCGGGTCGATCCCTCCGCACGTACGGCCCATGCCCACGCTGGATGCCTGCTCAGCGACGTGGACCGTGAGACGCAGGTGCATGGCCTCGCGGCGGTCCTCGGCTTCATCTCGACCACCGGGATCGCCGGCCTGACGCTCGGCGGAGGCTTCGGCTACCTCACGCGCCGCTTCGGGTGGACGTGCGATACCGTGCGCTCCATGGAGGTTGTCACCGCGGATGGTCGCATCGTGCAGGCCAGCGAGAAGGAGAATCGCGACCTGTTCTGGGGATTGCGGGGCGGCGGTGGCAATTTCGGCGTCGTGACAAGCTTCGAGTATCAACTCTATCCCGTCGGACCGCAGATCTTCGGCGGCGCGCTTGCGTGGAGGGGGGAGGACGCGCCGGTCATCCTCGAGGCGTATCGCAACCTTCTGTCAACGGCGCCGCCCGAGATGACGTGCGTGGCGGCGCTGCGGAGAGCTCCACCTGCGCCGTGGCTCGCCAAGGAGGTACATGGCCAGCCGATCATCGCGCTGTTCATCTGCCATACCGGCGAACCTGAACGGGCGGAGGCGCTGCTCGCGCCACTGCGTGCGCTGCGCGTCCCGGTGGGCGACACCGTGCAGCGGCGGTCCTATCTCTCCCAACAGAGCTTGCTCGATGCGACCCAGCCAAAGGGGCGTCGGTACTATTGGAAGTCGGAGTGCCTGTCCACGCTCGACCCGGCGATGCTGGCGCCGCTCCTCGATCACGCCGCAAGGATCGCCTCTCCTCACTCGGCGATTCTGCTCTTTCCGCTCGATGGTGCCATCGCGTCCCTGCCTGACGATCACTCCGCGACGGGAAACCGGGATGCCGGCCTCGTGCTCAACATCGCCGCAGCCTGGGACGATGACGCCCAGGACGCGGGGAACATCGCATGGGCGCGGGCAGCGTGGCAGGACATGCGTCCTTTCTCCACAGGCGGCGCGTACATCAACTTCCAGACCGACGACGAGGGCGAGGAGCGCATCCGCGCCGCGTATGGGGCGAACTACGAACGGCTCGCTGAGGTGAAGTCGCGGTGGGATTCGGACAACGTGTTCCGGATGAACAAGAACATCGCCCCACGACCATGACCGCCTGCCAACGTGAGCACCTTCGCCGCAGAGTTTGGGGGCGAGGTGCTGGCGGTCATCTAGTCATTCGCCTGACTTGACCCTGCGGAGCGTTAGGCATCGTCCGATAGTTTCCGTGGTTCAGGACGATCACGTTCCCGAGGGCGTGGAATCGGACGTCCGGCGAGCGAGTCCCCGCCTCCGAGCAGCTCGTGACGCTCTCGGCCGTGCAGCGGTGCCTGTGCCGCCTCATCGCTGTCGAGGTCCACGTCTCGCGATTCTGCCCGTCGTGCGAGCATCAGCGAACCCGCCGCAGAGGCAGCGCCTGGCGTTCAATGCCAGCGGAGCCATGATCATGGCCGTGAGTTGCCAGCTGATCCAGGCGCGAGCTTCCCGAAACGGTCGCCAACCCGACGGTGACCGTAGGCTGCCGGCACCAGACTCAGGAGCACACCACCCAGCGCTCCCCAGGCGGCGAATCGCGGCAGCGACAACTCCTGGAATCGGCGACGACGCCCAACGACCCGAGCACCATCGAGAAGATCGCGCCACCGACGAAGCCCGGTATCGCCAGCGCCGGCAACGGGGCATCGAAGACGGCGAAGAAGGCATCCCACGGAAGGTTCGGAAGGAGCAAGCTGGCCACCCCGACGAGCACGCCGGTGATCGCCCATCCCACGGCCCAGGTCAGCCCCATGCCGACGGCACCGCGGAGTCGCCTCAGCCACTTCTTCATTCACAGCCTCCACGGGCACGTCTTGGACAAGTACTTTATGATACGAAGTAGACGAACCCGCGGCAAGCCTGCCGGACTATGAGCGAGTCAGGCGTCGCCATACTCGCGACCCTTGCGGGCGGTAGATTCGCACATGGCGCTCGTGGTATTCCTTCGAGGGGTCAATGTCGGCGGTCACAGGACCTTCCGACCTACCGTGCTGGCCAACGAACTGCGCCACCTCGACGTGGTCAACATCGGCGCTGCCGGCACCTTCGTGGTTAGGCAGCGTGTGACCTGCACCCAGCTCCGCGCCGAGTTGGTGCGCAGGCTCCCGTTCGACACCGAGATCATGATCGTCGCCGGTCGGGATGTTATCAGGTTGATGTCGCACGCAAGCCTCTCCGAACGGCCCGCGGAAGCTGACATCGTTCGCTTCGTGAGCGTCCTGTCTCGACGCTCCCCGTTCCAGCCGCCGATTCCCATGCGCTTTCCGGCGGGCGGCAAGTGGTTGCTGCGGCAAGATTGTCGCGAGGAGGATCGGTTCGTGCTCGGGATGTACCGGCGCGACATGAAGGTCATCGGCTACTTCAGCGCGCTCGACCGCCTCCTCGGGACGTCTGTCACCACACGCAACTGGAACACCATCACCGCGATCGCCAAGGTGCTCGGCGCTGGACGCCGCTGATCCCCAGGGCCGACTTGCGCTTTCGGCGGTTGCGGCCTGCCATCACCACCTCACTCGTGACGACATGAGAATCGACCTCGCAGCCCTTCTGTTCGCGTGTGTCCTTGCACCTGTAACAGTCACTGCCCAGGCCGCGCGCGCCGCCGACGTCGCGTCCATTGATGGGATCATCCGTGCCTACTACGAGGTCGTCTCGGGTCCCACGGGGAAGTCTCCGACGTGGAACGGGACCGGAGCCCGCACCATTCGAGCGCCATGTCGCGATCGCCAGCACGAGTCCCGAGGGGCGACCCGCCGCCAGGTCCTCGACCTGAAGGGATACCATGGCGACAACCGCCCACGGGCGGAGGGGTTCTGGGAGTGGGAGACCGATCGCACCGTCAGTCGCTCGGGCAACATGGTCCATGTGTGGAGCAGCTACGCGAGCGCAAGAACGGAGGGAGGCGAGCCGTTCACCCGCGGCGTGAATAGCATCACCCTCTTCCACGACGGTGAGCGCTGGTGGATCATGGGGTGGATGTTCGACTCGGCGGTGCGATAGCGGCACGGTGAGCGCGTCGGGTTGGACACCGTGTGCGATCGCCGTGCCGCGTTACCTCATTCAAGGAACGCGTCCTACTCTGCGGCGGGGTTGCGGATCCACAGGTAGGCGCGGTCAGGCCCCCCGGCATGGGAGCCGATGCAGCTGTCCTTCGTTTGCCACCTGACGACGACCTCGGATTCGTAGTCGTCCTGGTCGGTGGTGCTGACCGTGAGGGGCGTGCGCGTACCATTCGCCGCCACGAGTGCCGCCGAGGCCGAGTAGACGCCAACCGGAACGCTGTTGAGCAGGTTGTCGTGCTCCCGGGCATCATAGCTGCGCACGCTCCCCGCGCTCCCGTCGATGAGCGGACCGGTCGGTGTCAGCGTGACGATGACGCGGTGTCCGGCGGGCGCGAACGGAACGAACAGCCGCAGTTCACCTCCAAAGTGCCAGCCGGAGTTCGGGCCGATCTCGCCCTCTGCCTGCAGCTTGAAGTTGCGCACCACGCCGGTTGTCGGCACGAAGCGTCGTAGTCCTCGGCACGCTCGAACCCAGCCGCAGGCAGAGGCGCTTGCCCGCGTAGTTCATGAACGTCCACGCGTAGGCGCGATACGGAATCGTGGCGATTCCCTGCACGCTGTATCGACCGTTCGCGTCGGTGGTGGCTTCGAGCAACCCCGTGGTGAGCGCGGGGCGCACCCAGATCTTGGCGCCGGCGATCGGGGCGCCCTGTGCATCGATCACGATTCCTGCCACAACGCCGGGACCAGTGCCACCTGGATTCCCGGGATTGCCGGGGTTCGGACCGTTCGATGGGCCGGTTCCTTCGGTTGTTCCACATCCAACTGCGAGACTGAGTATGGCCGCCGTGACGAGCCGCCGGCCCAGGCTATCGATCCACATTGCGATGCTCCGTGTGGTGAGAGGGTACGGCTCAAAGCTGCGCAGCGTTTTGCGGCCCTACATGGGTCAATCATCCCAGCTGAACTTCGGGGGGGGGCGCATGAGGGTGCCGCACACGCCACCCTTCCGCTGTCGCTCCAAGTCAGGCACGTTGTCCGTGCATGCGTCGCGACGCGCGCGGCGTTTCCCATCCCTGAGCTGGAGCGGCTCCCCTGACGCCCTCACCATCGCCGGACGCACCGCATCCACCCGGTGCAGCCGTCCAACGCCCCGCCGAGAACCCCATCCTGACGCCGTTCATGGTGCAGCCGACGCGGGACGAGCTGGGGGTGGTGGGCGTGTTCAATCCGGCAGCGATCCGTCATGGCGATGACACGATCCTGTTGCTGCGCGTGGCCGAGGGAGTGCGCGAGGTCGCCGAGGACATGGTGGCCGCGCCGGTGTACGACGCGGCGGTGGGGGCGATGGTGATCCGACGATGGCACAGGGGGGAGCACCGCGTCGACACCACTGACCCGCGCATGACGGTGATCGACGGGAAGACTTGGCTCACCTCGATCTCGCACCTGCGCGTGGCCCGTTCCAGCGATGGCATCCATTTCATCGTGGAGCCTGTCCCGGCGCTGTTGCCGACGACGGTATACGAGTCCTTCGGCGTGGAGGACGCACGCATCACGCGCATCGACGCCACGTACTGGATCAACTATTCCGCCGTGTCATCGTACGGCATTGCGACCGGCCTGGCTTCGACGCGTGACTTCCGGGTCTTCGCGCGACACGGCATCATCTTCCCGCCTAACAACCGCGACGTGACGATCCTGCCGGGGCGCATCGGCGGGCGGTACCACGCACTGCACCGGCCGATGCCGGCTGGGCTGGGTGAAGTGGCGATCTGGTCGGCGTCGTCGCACGACATGCTGGCGTGGGGCGACCACCGGCTGGTGGCGATGCCCCGCGCCGGGCGATGGGACGACGAGAAGATCGGCGGCGGGGCGGTCCCGTTCCGGGTGCGGGCGCATGGAGTGGACGGGTGGCTGGCGGTGTACCACGGCGTGACGAAGGCGTCGGGAACCTATTCGTTAGGCGCGCTCCTCCTGGCACCCGACGACCCGTCCCGCGTGGTCGCGCGATCGATCGACCCGATCATGGCGCCCGAGGCGCCGTACGAACGTGAGGGGTTCTATGGAGGCGTGGTGTTTACTTGCGGCCTCGTCGACGAGGGTGACCGGGTGCGCGTCTATTACGGCGCGGCCGATGGCGTGACGGCGGTCGCCGACCTGTCGCTCGCCCGCATCATCGCGGGTCTCGGGGCGCCGTGACCTCGAGCGGACCAGCGCTATCGCACGCGCCGTTCGAGCTTGGCATCAACTACTGGCCGCGGCCGCCGCGCGATGTACATGTGGCGCGACTTCGACCTCGGCGAAGTGCGCGACGACTTCTCGCACATCGCCGACATGGGGTTCGACGTGGTGCGCTACTTTGCACTCACGCAGGACTTTCTCCCGAGCGCGCTTCACGTGGCGCCGGAGATGGTCGATCGACTCGTCGCGGTCGCCAGCGCGGGCCGCGATGCCGGGCTCCGGGTGGTCCCGACGCTGATCGTCCTGAACATGAGTGGACGCATCTGGTGGCCACCGTGGATGCTCGACGCGGACGGGCGACCGGGCGACGTGTTCGGCGACCCGACGCTCCTGCGATCGCAGACGCTGCTGGTGGAGTGCTGCGCGCGGGCGCTGGCAGGCGACGACTCGATCCGCGCTTTTGACCTGAGCAACGAGATCGACGATGCGCAGCGTCCCGGGACGCGACACGCAGGATGGCTGTGGACGTCGCTGCTCGCCAACGCGATCCGCCGCCAGGCGCCCGGCGTGCCGATCCAGGTCGGGGCGCACCTTCCGTCGCTCAGCACCAACAACAACATGCGCGTGGACGACATCGGCGGGGTGGCGGACGAGGACATGATGCACGCCTACCCGCTGTACAGCGACGTGGCGCGCTCGTTCCTCGACCGGAGCTGGTCCCCTTCTCCTGTGTGCTCACCGCCGGCCTCGCCGGCACGGGGCGTCCTCGCTGATGCAGGAGTTCGGCCTATGCTCCGCGCAGCGTGGGGCAGCGGGCGAGACCATCATCGACGACTTCCTCGGAACGCCGCGACCGCAGTACCTCGCGTCCGAGGAAGAAGGGGCCACGTACTACGCCGACGTGCTGGAGGGCCTGGTGGCGACGGGAGCGGCGGGGGCATACGCGTGGTGCTACGGCGACTACGACCCGCGACTCTTCGACCGTGCCCCCCTCGCGCACGCCGTGCGGGAGCGCACCTTTGGCCTCGTGCGCGCCGACGGAAGCGAGAAGCCAGCGACCGCCGCCTTTCGCGCGCTGAGGCGGCGACGAGATGCCGGGACACTCGTCAGGCAGGCGGTGCCGACGGTGCTCGATATCTCCACCGACGAGTACTACGACGCACCTGCCGAGCATTTCCGGCGATTGTACCTTCGCTGGACCAATCGAGAGGGGGCATGACGGCACCACTCGTGCGCTTCGCGCGCAATCCGATCGTGACACCGGCACAGGTCCCGTATGCGCGGGCCAGCGGGGCGTTCAACCCCGGGGCGTGTGTTGACCACCGTACCGATCGTGTGGTGCTGCTCGTGCGTGCGTACGAAGTGGAGACGGGTCGCTCATCGCTGGCGCTCGCGCTGTCGGCGGACGGCGAGCATATCGACGAGATCCGGGACCAGCCGGCGATCGGTCGCGACGCGCCGTACGAGGAGTGGGGGGTGGAGGATCCGCGCATCACCTTCCTCGCCGACGAGGAGCGCTACGCGATCACCTACACCGGCTACTCATCGGAAGCCGGCCCGCGCGGCTGCCTGATCACGACCGACGACCTGCTCGCCCCGAGCGTTACAAGCGGCACGGCCCGCGCATCGCGGGAACAACAAGAACTGTGTCATCCTCCCGGAGAAGGTGGACGGTCAGTACGTGATCCTGCATCGGCCGATGCCGCGCATCGTATGCACGCGCGTGGCATCGCTGGAGTCGGAGTGGCCGGTGGATGGCGTGACACTGCTGGGCCCAACGCCGGGAAGCTGGCGCAGCTCCCGAGTGGGAGCGGGGGCGCCGCCCATTCGCACGGATGCCGGCTGGTTGATGCCGTTCCACGGCGCGACCTCCATCGAGGAGGGCAACATCTATTCGATGGGGTGGTGTGTGCTCGACCTCGATCGCCCCGAGGCCGTGCGCTTCGTGTCGGACGAGTCGGCACTGTCGCCGGTCGCGCCTTACGAGATCGAGCAGCAGAACATCCCGCAGGTGGACATGGCCAACTTCCGCACCGGGGTGCGCGTGGTCTTCCCCCAGGGACTGGTCTCGCGCGGGGCCGACCTGCTCGTCTACTATGGCGCTGCCGACGTCTCGGTTGCGGGTGCGCGCGTCGGTCGTGATGCGCTGGTCGCGTCGATCGAGTACGCGATCGCACACCCGGCCCTGATGGGAAGTTCCGCAGGCGACACCACCGCAGTCGCGTGATGCGACCGTCGCCGGCAGCCCGGCTGGCATGGACCGTGGCGCTTGCGCTCGCCGTGCTCGCGGGCGGCGCCTGCGCGCGAGGGGGTCTCCCGCTGTGGACCCACCGCCCGCCGAGCCGTTAGGCATCTCGCTCGACCACCTGCGCCGGCTCGGCCTCGATGCGATGGTCAACGGCCGCCCGGTGCGGGTCGTCTCCCTCTACGCCGAGGCCCCGACTATCGCCCCACCGCGTCGCCGGCGCGCGACGGCTACGAGGGGATCGCCAGCGTCGACGACGGGGCACGCGCGGCGGTCGTCTACCTGCGTGCCCATGAGGCGACGGGCGACATGGCGGCGCGCAATGAGGCCATCGCCCTGCTATGTCCTACTGGGCTGCGCGCAGCATCTGGGCGCTCGGCGAGGCGCAACGGGTGCTCGGGCCGGAGACCATGAACGCACTGGGGCTGCGCGTCGTGCTGGATCGCGCGGTAGCACGCCTGGCGCGCGAGGTGAATGCGGGGCGACTGATCGGCGGCTCGGCGACGGCGACCGCCGAGGCGCTGCTTGGCCTGTTGGCGCTGCAGCGGGCCGAGCCCACCGTCGAACGCGGCGCGCTCGCCTCACGTGTGGCCGACCTGCTGGTCCCGCTCACGACGGGGAGCCGCTCGACCGCACCGTGGGGCGCACGCGTCGACCGCGCGGTCGATGACTGGCACGCGTGGGGCTCGCGCTCCACCGAAGCGCTGGCCGGCGCAGCGGTCGTGCTCGAGCGCCCCGACCTGTTGGCGGCCGCCAGGGTAGAGGCCGACCTGCTCTGGGCGCGATTCGCCCTCGCCGCGCAGGCGCCGTCGCTGATTGCGCCTGACGGTGGCACCACGTGTTTCCGCAGATCGCATACGGCGTCGGGTCTATCGTGGGCGGTTACCTGGCACTGGCCGAGGCGACGGGAGAGCGGCGGTACGCCGTGCTGGCCGGTGTGACGGCGGGCTGGTTCCTCGGCGCGAATGCGGCCGGTGTCGCGATGTACGAGGAGGCCAGCGGGCGCACCTTCGACGGGATCGACTCGGACACCTCGGCCACCGGGGTGAAGGTGAACAGAAACGCCGGCGCCGAGTCCACAATCGAGGCACTCTTGGCGCTACAGGCAGTCACGGGCGATCCGGACGCCGCGCGCTACCTGCGATTTCGCCCGATGGGCGAGGCTGCCGTCTCGCTGGCGAGCGTACCACTTACGCGTGAGTACTCGGGTCCAGGGGAGGCACGCCTGACGCTGCGGCGCGATTCGTCGGGGGTGTCGATCGACGAGGTGAGTGGCCCGGATGCACCGATCACGCTGACGTACTGGCCCGCCGCCAATCCCGCCGAGGTGCGGCTCGCCAACCGGTTGGCTGCGCGGTGGAACGCCGAACACGCCGACGTGCAGGTGCGCGTACAGCCGCTTCCCGCTGGTCGATCGACCGAGGAAGTGCTGCTGGCGGCCATCGTCGCCCGGGCGACCCCCGACATCTCGTCGAACGTGTCGTCGGCGCTGCTCGCTCGGCTGGTGCGCGCGGGCGGCGTGGTGCGCCTCGACGACCGCGTGGCCACCGCCGCGCGTCTCGCCGAGCGGACCAACAGCGCGATGCTCGCACCGCTCCGCCTTCCCGATGGCGGCATCTATGCGTTTCCGTGGAAGACGAACCCGGAAATGCTCATGTACAACGTCGAGCTCCTGGCCGGCGCCGGACTCGCGCCGCCGCGCACGCAAGGCGAGTTGCTCGACGCCCTGCGACGACTCGTGCGCGATACCGATGGCGATGGTCGCGCCGACCGGTGGGGAATGTGGGCAACGCTCAAGACGACGTGGTACGAGCGCTTCTACGACTTCTACCCGCTGTATCTTGCCGGCTCCGGGGGAGAGACGCTGGTGCGTGATGGCGCCGTGCGCTTCGAGAATGAAGCGGCCGTTCAGGCGCTGGAGCTACTGCGCGCCGGTTTCGCCGAGGGCCTGCTCCCCAAGTCGAACTTCGCGCTCGGTCGTGACCCGTTTGCCGACGGCACCGTCGCGATGAAGATCATCGGTCCGTGGTTCGTGAAGGAGATGGACGAACTCAAGGTGCAAGGACTGACCTATGATGTCGTCCCCGTCCCGGCGGCCGAGGGCGTCGACCCTGGACAACGCTTCGCCTTCGCCGACCTGCGCAGCATCGCCGTCTTCTCGACGACGCGTCATCCGGACGCCGCGGCCCGTTTCGTCGCGTATCTCACGTCGCCCGACGCCGATCGCATGCTGATCGAGGAGGCGAGCCAGCTCCCGTATCGCCGTGGGCTTTCTGCGGACTCGCGCTATCGTCGTGCGCTGTCGCGCTGGCCGACGCTGACCGAGTACGCGACGTACGTGGAGCAATCGCGCGACCTCGACGTCGACCCCGACGTGGTCGAGATCTTCGATGTGCTCTCTGAGGCGTACGAGGAGGGTGCCGTGTTCGGGCTTGTCCCGGTGCGCGAGGCGCTGGCCAAGGCGGCGGCCGAGGTGCGGAGGATCATCGATGCGCGCTGAGGAACGCTCCGGGTGGATGCTGGTGGCGCCGTACGCGACGTTCCTGCTCGCATTCGCAGCGTACCCCATCGTCTTCGCGCTGGCCCTGGTCTTCCTGCATTGGGACCTGGTCACAACGCCGACGTTCGCGGGGCTCGACAACATCCAGCTCCTCACGCACGACACGCGCTTCTGGCGCGCGGTCGGCAACACGTTCGTCTTCCTCGCCATCCACGTCCCGTTGCAGATCGCCACCGCGCTGGCGCTGGCGGTCGTGCTCAATCGCCCGCTCGCATTTCGCGCATTCTGGCGAGCGGCCTTCTTCCTCCCCGTCGTGATCTCAGGGGCAGTGGTCGCGATCCTGTGGAACTCGCTTTACGCGACCGACGTGGGACTGATCAACACCCTGCTCGTCCGCATCGGGTTGCAGCCGGTGCCGTGGCTCACCAACCCGTCGACGGCCATGCCGGCGATCGCGGTGATGGTGACGTGGAAGAACGTCGGCTTCTATGTGATCATCTACCTGGCCGGGCTGCAGTACATCCCCCGCAGCTGCAAGGAGGCCATCGAGATGGAGGGGGCGACGAGCTGGCAGCGCTTCCGCTTCCTCACCCTCCCGCTCCTCCTGCCGCAGACGATCCTCGTGGTGATGCTCTCGACCATCAACGGCTTCCAGCTGTTCATCGAGCCGTACGTGATGACCGGAGGCGGCCCGCTGCGGCGTACGTATTCCATCGTGCTCTACCTGTACACGAACGCGTTCTCCTACCAGAGATGGGGTACGCAGCGACCATTGGCGTGGCACTGGCCCTGATGATCGGCGCGGTTGTGGTGCTGCAACGGCGGGTCCTCGGAACGGGAGAGTCGCTATGACATGGATTCGGCGCGTGGCGCTGTACGCCATGCTTGGAGTCGCCGCGGTCACCTTCATCTATCCGTTTCTGTGGATGGCCGCCACCACCTTCAAGCCGCCGTTCGACGTGGGGACACTGACGCTCTTCCTGCGCGATGCGACGCTTGACAACTACCGCACCATGTGGGAGCGCGCCCCCTTCGGTCGCGCCCTGTTCAACAGCGCGATGGTCGCAGGCACCGTCACCGCCGCGGTGCTGGTCTTCGGATCGATGACGGCCTACGCCATGGCTCGACTCGACTTTCGCGGTCGGCCGGCACTCAACGCGGCCACGACTGCAGTGCTGCTCGTGCCCGGACAGCTGACGCTCATTCCGCTCTACACCGTCATGGTGCAGCTGGGATGGATCGACAGCTACGCGGCGCTCATCGTCCCTATCTCTTCAACGCCACGGCGATCCTCATGCTGCGCCAGTTCTTCCTGCAGATTCCGCAGTCGCTCATCGATTCGGCGCGCATGGATGGCATGGGAGAGCTACGCATCCTCTTCACGATCTTCTGGCCGCTGGCCAAGCCGGTGCTGGCCATCGTCGCGATCTTCACCTTCATGGGATCGTGGAACGAAGTGCTATGGCCGCTGCTCGTGGTACGCGAACAGGCGCTGATGACGCTGCCCCAGCTCCTCACCGTCTTCGCCCTCGGCGGCGGGGCGGGATCGCTCGGGGTCTCCCTGGCGGCCGCGATGGTGCTCGTCGTCCCCGTCGTGATCGCGTACGCCTTCCTGCAGCGCCACTTCATCGAGAGCATGGCCGGCGCCGGAATCAAGGGATAACCATGCCGTCCGTATCGTTCGACCACCTGCACAAGCGCTTCGGCGCGACCGCCGTCATCGACGACTTCACCCTGGAGGTCGCCGACGGCGAGCTGGTCGTGCTCGTCGGCGGATCGGGTTCGGGCAAGTCCACCGTTCTCCGCATGCTGGCGGGGCTGGAGAGTCCGACAAGCGGTTCCATCCGCATCGGAACACGCGACGTGACCGCGCTGCCGCCGAGGGAGCGCGACGTGGCGATGGTGTTCCAGGACTACGCGCTGTATCCCCACATGACGGTGCGGGAGAACCTGTCGTTAGGGCTTCGCCTGCGAAAGATGGCGCGCGCCGAGATCGACCGACGCATCACGTGGGCCGCCGGGCTGCTCGGCCTCGACACGCTGCTCGATCGCAAGCCCAAGGCGCTCTCGGGCGGGCAGCGGCAGCGGGTGGCGATGGGACGGGCGATGGTGCGCGAACCGGCGGTCTTCCTCTTCGACGAACCGCTCTCGAACCTCGATGCCTCCCTGCGCGCGCAGATGCGCATCCAGATCGGGACACTGCAGCGACGGCTCGGGACCACGACCGTGTACGTGACGCACGACCAGGTCGAGGCCATGACGTTAGGCGACCGGATCGTCGTGCTCGCCGATGGCCGCATCCAGCAGGTCGGCCGTCCCATCGACATCTACGAAGCACCCGTCAATCGATTCGTCGCCGGCTTCATCGGCACACCTCCGATGAACTTCGTGGAAGGGACGGTGGTCGACGACGGAGGCACCCGAGCCTTCGTGGCAGATGGGGCCCGGGTGGCCCTGCGCGGCGAGGTGGCCGAGCGCGTCGCGCCGGGGCGTGCGCTGACGCTCGGCGTACGGCCCGAGGACCTGCGGGTGGCGGGTCCAGATGGGCCATGGGCAGAAGGGCCGTCGCTGCACGGGCGCGTCGTGCTCGTCGAGCGGCTCGGCGGTTCCAGTCACGTGCACTTCGAGGTGGGGGCGCGACGGCTGATGGTGGCGCTCGGGAACGAAGCGCTCCCGGCAGTCGACGAGATGCTGTCGGTACAGCTGTCGCCCGGGCGCATGCACTGGTTCGACGCCGATGGACGAGCGGAGCGGCCAGGATATGTTGCACCGACCCTTGAACAGGCGTTGATCATGTCCCGGCAGAAAGTCGCCATCATCACGGCCGGAGGGAGCGGCATGGGCGCGGGCGCCGCGCGACGGCTCGCGGCCGCTGGCTTCCGTGTCTCGATCCTCTCGTCATCAGGAAAGGGCGAGGCGCTGGCGAAGGAACTCGGCGGAATCGGCGTGACCGGCTCCAACCAGTCCACCGAGGACCTCACGCGACTCGTCGACGCGACCGTCGACGCATGGGGGCGCATCGACCTGCTCGTGAACAGCGCCGGACATGGACCCAGAGCACCGGTCCTCGAGCTGACCGACGAGGACTGGCATAGGGGATGGACGTGTACTTCCTGAACGTGGTGCGTCCGACCCGCTTGGTCACGCCCATCATGCAGCGTCAGCGAGGCGGCGTGATCATCAACATCTCGACGTTTGCCGCGTTTGAGCCAGATCCGGTCTTTCCGACGTCCGGCGTGTTCCGCGCCGGACTCGCTGCCTTCTACGAAGTTGTTCGCCGACAAGTACGCTGCGGAGAACATCCCGCATGAACAACGTGCTGCCGGGCTTCATCGACAGCCTGCCGGAGAAGCCAGAGTTCCGCGACCGAATCCCGATGCAGCGCTACGGCACAACGGAGGAGGTCGCCGGAGTCATCGCGTTTCTGGCGTCCGACGGTGCTGGCTATATCACCGGGCAGAACATTCGGGTCGACGGCGGGATTACGCGGTCGGTGTAGGACGAGGGTTGCGATCACAGTCGATGGCGATACGCTTCAGGCGTAGGGCGTTGATGCCGCGGACGCTCGAAGGCGTAGCGCGAGTTTCTGCACTGCGGCTGCATGAGAGTCTCGCGGCGGGTTGATGCCGGCACCGCCGCCGCGACAGATTGCCTGAACACCACGGCAGGTCCTGCCCGTGGCTCGTCGATGCGCCAGACCTGGTAGCGCGCGTCCGGTCCCAGACGGAGAGCCCGATCGCCTCATTCCCGAGCGACCGCATTCGCTTCCTCCTCAACCGACTCCGCCAGCGGTTGTGGATACGCCCCTTGGCGATCGCCCTGCTGTCCATCGCCGTGGCGTTCGGCTCGAAGCTGGCAGATGGCACCGGACTCGGCGACGTCGTGCCCGAGGTATCTGCCGAGTCTGTCGAGACGCTGCTCGACGTCATGGCGTCCAGCATGCTGGTCATCGCCACCTTCGCCGTCGCGTCGATGGTCGCCGCGTATGCCTCGGCGGGGACGACGGCCACGCCTCGCACGTTTACGCTAGTCGTCAGCGACGATGTATCGCAGAACGCCCTGGCGACGTTCGTGGGCGCCTTCATCTTCAGCATCGTGGCACTGACCGCGCTGAAGAACGAGTACTTCGGCGCCGCCGGGTTGTTCTGCCTGTTCGTGCTGACGATCGCCACCTTCGCGATCGTCATTCTCACCTTCCTGCGATGGGTGGACCGCATCGCGCGCCTCGGGCGCCTCGGGACGACCATCGACAAGGTCGAGCGGGCGGCGGACAGCGCGTTGACGCGGCGTCGCGCGGCGCCGACGCTGCGAGGCGTCCCCGTGGCGACCGATCGTGCGCAGGGACACCCGATCTACGCGGAGAAGGTCGGGTACGTGCAGCACGTCGACGTGCCCGCATTGCAGGAGTGGGCCGAGGGTTGCAACGCTCGTGTCGTGGTCGCCGCGCTGCCCGGGACATTTGCTGCGCCCGGCCGCGCCCTTGCGTACGTGAGGACAGCAACCGCCGGCCATCCGGTCACGACTGGTGAAGGTGTCGTGCACGCGTTTGCAATCCGCGACGACCGGACATTCGACGACGATCCTCGTTTCGGCCTGGTCGTGCTGTCGGAGATCGCCGGGCGCGCGCTGTCGCCAGCAATCAACGATCCGGGCACGGCCATCGACGTAATCGGGACGCTCGTGCGGCTGTTTGTCCGCTGGAGCGCGCCCGCTCCAGCAGCATCGGGCGAAGCGGAGCCGTATGATCGCGTGGAGGTTCCCGTGCTGTCGGTCATGGACATGTTCGATGATGCCTTCACGGCCATCGCCCGCGACGGCGCGGGCACGGTCGAAGTGTCACTGCGACTGCAGAAGGCCTTGCAGTCGCTTGCGCTCGTGGGCGACGATACGATGCAGCATGCCGCCGTGCGGCACGCGCGTCTTGCGTTGAGGCGGGCCGAGCGAGCACTCCAGTTGGACGACGATGTCCTAGCAGTGCGCATCGCTGCGTCGTGGGCGGAGCCGACGTCGATCGACGCATCGTAGGCAGGCTAGACGTACCCGTCGGCACACCCGATACTGCGCGAGGCGCGCGCCCGTGGCTCCGCGGGCCACGCCACCACCGAGCAAGCGAATGGACCTTTCTCTCCTGATGGGGCGCGACACGCGGATCACGGTGCTCGCGGGTGCCGGGCTGTCAGCGCCCGCCCCCACCTGTCTTCCGGGTTGGTGGGCGCTGAACGACGCGGTACTGGGCGCCCTTGGTGGTGCCATCGAGCGACTCGCCCGACGGCCGGGGATCTCCGACGATTTTCGCGACGCCATACGGCAACGGCGCGACAGCACGCCCTTTCTCATGCCCGACCTGCAGGCGCAACTCCTCGAAGACGAGCTGGGGCCCGACTACTTCCGGGCACTGAGCGCCGTGGACTCGGGCGCGCCTAACGCCGGCCATGTCCTGATCGCCGAGCTGGCGCGGCAAGGGCGCCTCGCCGCCGTGCTCACCACCAACTTCGACGGCGCCATCGAGCGGGCCTTCGAGGCACTGGGTCTCGCCTACCAGCGCTATGCCTCGCCGGAGGACTTCGAACTGCTTGGTGACGGCACGGCATCAATCCCGATCGTCAAGATTCACGGCTCGGCCGATCGACCCGACACCATGGTGGATACGCTGCGCCAGCGCCTGCACGGACGGCCGGCATCGCTCGAACAATGGATGCACCAGCAGTTCGTGCGCTTCCCTACCCTTGGCCTCGGATTCTCCGGCGAGGACCTGCAGTACGATCCTGACTATCTCGCGATTCGGCCGGCGATCCGCGATGGGGCGCGCTTTCGCTTCCTTGTCCGCACCGGCAGCACGCCATCCGTGCCGATCCAGCGCCTGGTTGCCGAGTTCCCGCAGCATGTCTCGACCGGCGACGGCGACTTGCCCGGCTGGCTGTTTCAGGTGGCCGACGCACTCGGTGTCAGCACGAGATCCCGGTGCCCGCGGAGTTCGACGAGGAGGTCGTGGCACGCACGCGCGCAGCGGTCGCGCAGCGACTCGACGAAAGTCTCGAGGATGGGCCACGTCGCTAGGCCCAATGGCAGCGCTCAACGCCGTGACGTCGCTGCTCACCGCGGCCGGCCACCGTCACGTTGCCGATTACCTGCTGCGGCGCATGTGGACGTCGTATCGGGCACCGACCGACAGTTCGGGGCCGTCGTACGCTCGCTACCTGCATAACTACGGCGAGATTCTCCTGCGGGAAGGCAACCTGCGCAACCCGCATGATCGGGAAAGCGACCTGATCTCGTGGAAGCATGCGGCAGACCGCGATCCGTGGCAGTTCTTCGCGCGGGCCGCAGAGCAGGGTGGTGCCGAGGACAGCCTGGCGCGCAGCATCCTGTGCCACTTTCTCTCCGGGGCCAATGTTGCGGCCATTGCCGGCCCCGCGGCTGCGTTGCTGGATACGATCACCACGCCGCGTGAGGAGGGCGCGTCGCTTCCGCGCACGTTGATCGACGCGGCGTTCAGCCTTGCCGAGCTGCTCGAACTGATCGGGCTCGGTCAGGCGGCGCTCCCGTTGCTCGAGGATGCCTACCGCTCATCCCGGAAACTGGGCGATGAATACCGGCGCGCGACTGCCGCGTGGCGGCTCGCTCGCAATCTCGCGTTTGCCCTGGATGGCAGCACGGACAGCATGGCCCGTGTGACGTTACTCGCCGAGGAGTCCCGCGCGATCGCGTCGCGTCTGGGCCTGCGTGAAGCCGATGCCGGCGCGGCCCTCGCCGAGGCCATCGTGGCATCCGTGCGCGGCGACTGGGCGCTCGCGCTCGATCGCGCCGTCGTCGCGGAAGGGCTGTTCCACGAGGTGCACGACCTGCCCGGTGAGATCTTTGCCAAGCGCGAACGGGTGCACGCGCTGATCCGGGCGGCGGTCGATGGCAAGCCGGTGGACGGCGCGCAGTTCGACGAACTGAGCGCGGCGCTCCAGCGCTTCGCCATCGACAACGCGCCGGGCCTGCGACCGCTGATCAAGTTGGAGCTCGCGCGCCTCGCATCGTTCCTCGACCACGACCTGGCCCGTGAGCTTGCCACCGACGCCGCCCATGATGCACAGCTGCAGGGGCACCCGGTTATCGTGGGTGCGGCCGGCACACTGCTGGAGGCGCTGACGAAGGGCGAGTAGGTGCTGACGACTCGCACGACGCAGCCGCCCGCCGGACCGCTCGCTGCTACGGCGACACGGAGCGCGCCTTCGCGCCCGCGAAGATCGCGACCTCGATGCGACGATTCAGCTGTCGACCCGCCTCGGTTTCGTTGGTAGCCAACGGCTCCAACTCACCCCTGCCGGATGTCCGCGACCGACTGGCGTCCACGCCCTGCATGGCGAGGAATCTCGACGCCGAGGCTGCGCGGCGCGTGGACAGGTCCTGGTTGTAGCTGGTACTCCCCAGGGCGTCCGTATGTCCGACAATGAGCACCTCGCTGGTCGGATACTTCTTGAGGCTGGCGGCCAGGTTGGTCAGGTTGTCCGCCGCGCTGGGTCGAATGAGGTCGGAATCGAAGTCGTAGAGCAATCCCGACGCGAACGTCACCTGGATCCCTTCACCGACGCGCTCCACGATCGCTCCCGGAATCGCGATCTTCAGCTCCTTCGCCTGCTGGTCCATCTGGTGGCCGATGATCGCGCCGGCCGTTCCACCCACCACGGCGCCGATGATGGCGCCGCGCGCGGTCGAGCCGGTGTTGTTGCCGATCACGCCGCCAACCGCGGCCCCTGCCGCCGCGCCAATCGCCGCCCCTTCCTGCTTGCGGTTGAGCGACGCGCACGCCGTGGTCGCGAGCGCGATCGAGAGCAGTGTCATCTGGCGCGCGAACAGCTGCGCTGGCACGGTTCGTCTATTGGACTGCATCGAGTACCTCGTGATCAAGATCGGTGGCCACGCTCGCGATGGATCGGCCACGAGCGTGGCGGCAGGCAGGAAAGTGGACGGCGCCGGTTGGCGCGTCGCGTCCGCACGCATGGTGCGCCGCTTACGGCACGCGGCGTCCCGTGAAGAAGCGCACCACCAGTGACACGAGCGCGATCACCAACAGCAGATGAATGAATCCGCCGAGGGCGTATCCGCCCACGAGCCCGAGTGCCCACAGCACAATGAGAACGATCGCAACGGTTTGCAGCATGGCTTTGCCCTCCAGGTTAGGTCGTCTATTGCAGGTAGCGCCACAGTCCAAGGAGCCCCACCACTCCACCACCCACCATGACGATGGTCCCCGGCTGTCCGCCGATCACCGCCCCCACGACCAACGCGGTGCCGCCCACGATCATCAGGGCGGGGTTCCTGCCCACCGACTGTACCACGACGGCGGGCGCTGGCGTGGCGGCGTCCGCATGCACGCGCACGCCGGCGACGGAGCTGCTGGCGGTGGGTCCCTGCACGGGACGCGTGACGTCGGGCGCGACCGCGGGCGCGAGGGCGGGAGTCTGCATGACTGCGACGCTGGTCGGCGCCTTCACCAGCGACGTTGCTCCCGCCTGTTGGGCGGCCAGTGGCGATGCAGATGCGAGCGCGGCACACACCGCGAGAATTTGTCGATACATGGACATGAGACAGCCTCCGATTTCGGTACGCAACGGTGGAGCTGAATGCGTAGCGTACGACGGCTGTCTCGACCATTGGCCGAAAGTTGTACGTCAGACCGACACGATTGGCGCAGGCAGCATCTCCGCGCCCGGACATTCCGCACACGCGTGGCACCAACCTGCCTCAGTCGGTGCCGCGTCGCCTCGAAGCGGTTCGGTGGGACGCTCGCGCGACCTCAGCTCGGCGTCACGTTCCAGATGAGGCGTGCATAGTCCGCGACCGTGCGGTCGCTCGAGAAGCCGCCCAGCCTGGCCACGTTCAGCACCGCACGCCGCGCCCACTCGTCGGGCTGTCGGTACAGTGCATCCACGCGCGCCTGACACGCGACGTACTCGGCGTAGTCGCCGAGCAGGAGGTATTGATCGCCCTCCGACGTCAACCGGTCAAAGACGGGGCGGAAGCGTGATGGGTCGTCGGGCGAGAAGCGACCGCCGGCGATCATGTCCAGCGCCTGGCGAAGTTCGTCGTTCGCGTCGTACTCCCGCCACGGGTCGTAGCCGGCCGCGCGGCGCTCCTCCACCTGTGCGGCAGTCAGCCCGAAGATGAAGATGTTCTCGTCCCCCACTTCTCGCGCCATCTCGAGGGTGGCGCCATCGAGCGTGCCGATGGTCAGCGCCCCATTGAGCCCCAACTTCATGTTGCCGGTGCCCGACGCCTCGGTGCCGGCCGTGGAGATCTGCTCTGACAGGTCGCAAGCCGGGATGATGATTTCGGCGTGTGACACATTGTAGTTCGGGATGAAGACGACCTTGAGCAGGTCACCGACCTCCGCGTCGTTGTTCACGACGTCGGCGACGCCATGGATCAGCCGGATGACCAGCTTGGCGAATGCGTAGCCGGGGGCGGCCTTGCCACTGAAGATGACGGTACGCGGGGCCAGGCCCTCGACGCGCCCGTCGCGGATCCTGTTGTAGCGGGTGATCACGTGCAGCACGTTCAGCAGTTGTCGCTTGTACTCGTGCATGCGCTTGATCTGGATGTCGAACATCGAGTCGGCGCTCACCTGGAGTCCGACGCGGTCGCGGATCAGCGCCGCGAGGCGCCGCTTGTTCGCGGCCTTCACGGCGAGGAACTGCTCGCGAAACGTCCGCTGGCCTGCCAGCGGAGCCAGGCGTTCGAGCTGTCGCAGGTCACGGATCCATCCATCGCCGATCTGCCCCGTGATGAGGGAGGACAGGCCCGGATTGGCGTGGTGCAGCCATCGGCGTGGCGTGACGCCGTTGGTGATGTTCACGAAGGCGCTGGGCCGCAGGGCTGCGAAGTCGGCAAACACGGTCGACCGCATGAGGTCACTGTGCAGCTGCGACACGCCGTTGATGCGATGGCTACCGACGATGGCCAGGTTGGCCATGCGGATGCGCCGGCCGCCCGCTTCGTCGATGATCGACAGGCGCTTCGCCCGGTCGTCCTCGCCCGGAAAGCGCCCGCGCACCTCGTCGAGGAAGCGCTGGTTGATTTCGTAGATGATCTCGAGGTGTCGCGGCAGCACCCGCGCGAGGAGTTCGACCGGCCATGTTTCCAGCGCCTCGGGCATCAGCGTGTGGTTCGTGTAGGCGAACGTCCGCTGCGTGATGCTCCAGGCGCGCTCCCAGTCCAGCTCATGCTCGTCGAGCAGCAATCGCATCAACTCGGGAATCCCGATGGTCGGGTGGGTATCGTTGAGCTGGATGGCCACGTGCTCCGGGAATCGCTCGAACGGCTCGTGCCGCTGCAGGAATCGCCGGACGATGTCCTGCATCGAGGCGGAGACGAAGAAGTACTGCTGCTTGAGGCGGAGTTCGCGACCCACCTGCGTCGAGTCGTCCGGGTACAGCACCTTGGACAGGTTCTCGGATTCAGTCTTCTGCTCGACGGCCTTGAAGTAGTTGCCCTCGTTGAACTGCTGCAGGTTGAAGTCGCGCGTCGCCTTTGCCGACCAGAGGCGCAGGTTGTTCACCGTGTGGGTGCCGTACCCCGGCACCGGCGTGTCATACGCCATGGCGAAGACGGTGTCGGCGTCGACCCACTGGCGCCGGTGGTGCCCGCGATCGTCCGTCAGGTGCAGGCTGCGGCCACCGAACTGCACCTGGTACAGCACTTCGGGACGTGGCAGTTCCCACGGGTTGCCGTAGCGCAGCCAGGTGTCCGGATGTTCGACCTGCGCCCCTCCCTCGATCCCCTGGTAGAAGAGGCCGTACTCGTACCGGATCCCGTACCCGAAGCCGGGCACGGACAAGGTGGCCATGGAGTCGAGGATGCAGGCGGCGAGCCGTCCGAGTCCGCCGTTGCCGAGGGCGGCATCCTGCTCGATGGCCTGGATGTCGTCCAGATCCACATCGAGGTCGGCTAGCGCCTCGTGGCACTCGGCGCCGAGTCCCAGGTTGAGGAGGCTATTGGACAGGAGCCGGCCCGTGAGGAACTCCATCGACAGGTAGTACACACGCTTCCCGGGCCGCGACTCGGTGTCCTGCAACGCCGACATCCAGCGCTCGATGAGCTGGTCGCGCACGGCGAGTGCGGTGGCGTGGAACCAGTCGCGTGGGGTGGCAGCGACCGTGTCCTTGCCGAGCGAGTAGAGGAGGCGGTTGGCGATCGAGGCCCGCAGAAGTCCGCGGTCGGCCACCCGGTCGGCGGCGTCCGACGACGTCGGAGAAGACGTCGGAGAAACAGAGGTCTGCACGGGCGCAGTGACATGAGTCCGCCGCTGGCCGGCTGCAGCGGGTGGCAACGCGCAAGGGAGGCTTGTCCTGGCGTCGGCGATCGCCACTCCACTTCGCTATCTCAGGCGACGACCCACGCGGCCAGGCCGTCACACGGGTTAGCCCGCGATCGAGCGTTGCCGAGCGCGTCGAGTGAGCACTCCATCCGACGATGCGCCGCTCCCGATGTGGGGATCGCAGATCGCGGGTCGAGCACGCCGCCCATGACGGGCGGCATGCCCGCACGCGCTCAGACCATTGGACGCGCCTGGTCGTCGTCGTCGTACTGCGCACGGAAGCGCTTCAGCTCATCCTCGACTTCGTCACGCTTGCGGCCGTAGCGGCTCTGGATGAGGCCCGACAGCTCGTCC
The DNA here is from genome assembly GCA_016704465.1 of Gemmatimonadota bacterium. Taxonomy (GTDB): domain Bacteria; phylum Gemmatimonadota; class Gemmatimonadetes; order Gemmatimonadales; family Gemmatimonadaceae; genus SCN-70-22. The sequence goes on from JADJAD010000007.1 coordinate 59,228, forward strand.
CACTTTCCCTCGACCTGGTCGAGTTCGTCGTCGGTGAGCTTGCCCCAGGCCTGCTTCATCTTGCCCCGCAGCTGCTTCCACTTGCCCTGAATCTGGTCGGAGTTCATCCGTTGGTTCCTCGTGTGTGAAGGACGTCTTGCGCCGCCTCGAGTACGCGGTCCGTGTGAGGACCACGCCCGGTGCCCGAGCGGATCGTGCGTGCGGAGTTCCGCCGTTGCAGCGGAGCCTGTGACGCGCGCAGCGCACAGCTGATCATAGGAGGCGACGCCTCGGCGCGCGCGTCCCCATGGGTGGTGACTTCGGGTACTCCCCTCAGGTGATCGTGGCCGCGACCACACGAGCGAGGTGCGACGTCGACCGTCGGGCTATGCGGGCGTGCACCCGTGGCGACGCAGCCGCATGACGCGGCGCCGGAAGACTCAGCTGTTTGCGAGACCTTCGAGCGGAGCCGGCGGTGGCTGGAGCGAGTCAAGGAGTTCGCGAAGTCGCTCCAGGTCGATCGGCTTCACGACGTGCAGGTCGAAGCCGGCGTCCATGGCGCGCTGTCGATCCTCGTCGCGTCCCCACCCGGTCATTGCCACCAGGGTCATGCGGTCCCGCCACGGCTCGGCCGCTGCCTTCTGGCACACTTCGTAGCCGCTCATGCCCGGCATTCCCACATCCATGATGACGAGGTCGGGCGTCGACACGGCCATCGCGGCCAGCGCCTGCTCTCCGTCGTGCGCCGTCTCCACGGCATGACCGAGCAACACGAGGATTGCTCCAAGCGTGTCGACGATGTCGGGGTTGTCATCCACGACGAGAATTCGGTACTTCCGCATCGGCTCAGGAGGCTCTGAGTATGTGTCCTGCTCCGGCAACGACGGCTCGGCCACGGTCAGGCCCGGCAACCGCACAGTGAAGGTACTACCGCGCCCCTCGCCCTCGCTCGTGGCCTCGACCACGCCTCCGTGCAGGGCGACGATCTGTCGCACCAGCGCAAGACCAATTCCCAGCCCCGTGGTCGACCCATTCTCCGTTCCACGCTCGAACATCTCGAAGATGCGCGACGTATCGTCCGGTGCCATCCCCTGGCCGCTGTCTCGCACGACGATCTGCAAGCGGCCTTCTTCTGCCGATACCAGCGTCTTGATCGCGCCGCCCTCGGGCGTGTAGGTCGAGGCATTGCTGAGCAGGTTCGTCACGACCTGGACGAGCCGGAGCGGGTCTCCGTCGATCAGGAGCGGCGTGGGTGGCATGTCGATGGAGAGGTGCTGGCGCTTGTCGGCGATCGCCGACCCGCAGTGCTCGACCGCCGCCTCGATGATGCCAGCGACATCCGTCACCGTGCGACGCAGGGCAAAGGTCCCGCGCTCGAGGCGCGCCGCGTCGAGCAGGTCATCGATGAGGTGCACCATCTGGCGCGCGTGGCGGTCGATCAGTTTCGCGGCGCGCGCAACGACCGCGTCACCTGCCTCACGCGTGTGCAGCATCGCGGCCGCGTTGACGATCGGGGTCAGCGGATTGCGCAGCTCGTGGGCAAGGATCGCGAGGAACTGATCCTTCCGACGCTGCATCTCTGCACGCTCGTGCTCCTGCATGCGTCGTTGGCGCACCTCGAGCTGCAGTTCGCGCGTGCGTTCCTCGACGCGCTCGCGCGAGCGATGCAATGCCTCGCTGAACGCGCTGGTCATGAAGCCGACGACGACGAAGACCGCGGTGCGCACGGCATCGATGGAGGTCAGTCGCGTCCACTCGTTCGGCACACCGAGGTGGTAGTAGGCGACGGTCGCGGCAGCGAAGAGCGTGACGACAATGCCAGGCACCCAGCCGCCGACCCACGAGGTGATCATGACCGCCAGCACATACATGAGAAACGACATCTCGACGCCCAGCATGTCGGGCAGGGCACGCCGCAGCAGGGTGAGCGCGGCGAGGACGGCCACACCATAGAGCACGGCGAGGTACGGATGACGTCCCCGAGGCTGCAACAGGTTGGGCAGCTCCTCAGGCGTCGGAATCTTCATTCCAGCTCCGGCTTCGCTTCGGTCGGGAGGGCGTCGGGGCGCGCCAGCATCTCAGTCGGCATCTCAGACGGCATCTCGGACGGCAGGCCTTCGGACATCATGCGCCACTCGTCAATGTACTGTTGCGTACGGCGCGCAAGGACTTCGATCTGCCGCTCCAGGACTTGCAGGAGTTGCGGCCGACCGGCCGGCGAGTGGTCGGACAGCTGCAGAGCGTAGACTGAGTGTCGCATCGTCTGCAGGGGATTGCGCAGGTCATGCGCGTACGCGGAAAGGCAGGCATCCCGCCGCTGCAGTGCCGCTGCCAGTTCGGCCTGTCGTGATCGCTGCTCGTGTGTGTCGACGATCCACACGATCCAGCGCTCGGCCCCCTCGTGCGGCGACGGCATCAGCTCGCCGTGCACTGCACACTGGCGCAACGTCTCGTCGAACCGACGCACCCGGAGGTGGAGCCGAAACGCGCCACTCGTGGTGTCGGCCTCGCGACGCGCCCGCTGCAATGCCGCGTCGTCCGCCGGGGCGAGTACTGCGGCCCAGCCGCTGGCACGAAAGCGCTCCAGCGATACGCCGGTAAACGCGATCCATGCCCGATTGGCGAAAACCGGAGCGCCATCCAACGAGGTCACGCAGCACATGCAGCAGCCATCGGTTGGATCCGACTGGCGTCCAGCTCGCTGCTCCGACTGGTCCGCTACTCCCATGCGCACATGGCGCAGCGCATCCAACCACGCATCACGATGACCGCGTGGCGAGCAGGTCGCGCAACTGCTCGAGCAGGGCGGGTAGGTCGACTGGCTTTACCAGGTGCGCGTCGAACCCTGCGGCGCGCGTACGGTCTCGGTCACCCTCCTGCCCCCATCCGGTCAGCGCCACGAGCACTGCCTGGGGACCGCCGGGAAGCGCACGAATGGTGCGACAGACATCGAATCCGCTGATATGGGGCATGCCCAGGTCGAGCAGGACGACGTCGGCCGGTTGCTGCTCGAAGGCGCGAACCGCTGCAGCGCCGTCGAACGCGCACACCGCCGCGCCGCCGTAGACCGACAACAGCTCGGCCAGCGTCTCGGCGTGATCGCGCATGTCGTCGACCACGAGAATGCGTCGACCGGTCAGGTGAGGCGCGGGAACGACAACCGCACCGCCCGGGTGCACCGGGGATGCCCGCACGCCGAGCGGGAGTTCGATCACGGCGGTTGTTCCGCTCCCGATCCCGGCGCTTTCGACATACGCACGACCGCCATGGAGTTCGACAATGCGTCGTACCAGCGTCAGCCCGATCCCGAGGCCGCCGCGAGAGTCCTCCTGGCGCTCGTGACCCTGGGCAAAGATGTCGAAGATGCTGGCGAGGCGGTGCGGGGCGATCCCGATGCCGTTGTCGGAGACGCGAATGTGCAGCTGGCCGCTGTTCTGCTGCGCCACGATCGCGATGATACCGCCGGGATTTGTGAACTTGACCGCGTTGCTCAGCAGGTTGGTCAGCACCTGCACCATGCGCACGTGGTCGACGTCCAGCGGAATCGGTTGCTCCGGGATCTCCACGCTCAAGTTGTGCCGCGACGTATCGACGAGCGGGCGGACCGTCTCGACCGCTTGTCGCACGAGGGTGGAAAGCTCCACAGTCGTGCGACGGAGGGCGAGCTTGTTGCGGTCGATGCGTGAGATGTCCATCAGGTCGTCGATGAGGCGCACCATCTGGTCCATCTGGCGGGTGAGGATACCGACCACGTGGGCCACACGCGGCGAGTCGGGCTCCAGCGCCGCCAGGAGGTGCAACGCATGCCGCATGGGGGCGAGCGGATTGCGCAGTTCGTGCGCGAGTGTCGCGAGGAACTCGTCCTTGCGCCGTGCCGCCTCGCGCAGCTCCGATTCCATCGCGATCCGGTGACTGATGTCTCGCGCCGTCTTCGACGCCCCGATCACGCGCCCCGATGCATCGCGCACTGGTGACACCGACAAGGACACCGGCACGAGTGTTCCATCCTGGCGCACGCGTTGTGTCTCGAACGCGGGGACGAGTTCCCCACGTCCGACCTGCGCCAGGATGCGCACCTCATCCTTCCACCGGTCGGGTGGGATTATCAGTGTGATATTGCGTCCCACCGCCTCGTCTGCCGCGTAGCCGAACAGGCGCGCCGCCCCGGCATTCCAGCTCGTCACGATCCCATCCAGGCTCTTGGTGATGATCGCGTCGTCGGACGATTCCACGACCGATGCCAGCAGCGCCTGCGTGCGTTCTGCAGCCACGCGATCGCTCACGTCGAGCGTGAAGCACCACGTGTTGACCGCGGCGTCAGCGCCCGTGCTGACGGTACAGTTGATCATCACGTCCTTGAGCGAGCCGTCCTTGCACCGCATGCGCGTGGCGATGCCTCGCAGCCCGCGTCGGTTGTCGAACGTCGCGAGGACGTCGGCGGCGACCTGAGGATCCTCATGGAACTCGCGCACGTGATGTCCTTCGTACTCGTCTCGCTCGTAGCCGAGCATGCGGAGCTCTTCATCGTTCGCGCGCCGGATGATGCCGTCGGGACCGACCCACCTGAGTCCCACATTCGCGTTCTCGAACAGGTCGGTGAGCGCGGACTCGTGCGCCCGCGCGACGGCAGCCGCCGTGCGACGCTCCGACACGTCCCGGAAGACTATCACGCACCCGATCACCGACCCGTCGGCATTGCGGATCGGCGCTGCGCTGTCCTCGATCGGAATCCGCCGCCCGTCGGCATGCACGAGCAAGGCAGGGCTCGCGAGCTGCAAGACCCGCCCTTCGACCAACGCCCGTGCGACGGGGGAGCGCATCGGCTGTTGCTGTCGCTCGTCGACCAGTCGGAGAACCTGCTCGACGTCGAGCATGTGCACATCGGCCAGCACCCGGCCGGTGAGTTGCTCCGCGGCCGTGTTCATCGTCTCGACCCGTCCCCGCTGATCCGTGACGATCACCGCGTCACCGATGCTCATGAGGGTTTGGCGCAGTCGCTCGCCCTGGGCCAGGGCGTGCGCGCGATGCTCCTCACCGTGCGCGGCTGCGGCCGACAGCCGCTGATACTGCGCGACGACCTCGCGTCGTGCCCGGTGCAGCGCCTCGACGAACATGCTGATGAGAAGTCCCGACAGCATGAACACGAAGACGCCGATGATGTCGAGGGCGCGGGCAAGGCGCAGCGAGTAAAGGGGCTCGACGAAGAAGAAGAGGGTGGCGATGGCGCTGGCAGCCGTGGCGAACACCCCCGATCGCCACCCGCCCCACCACGCGGCCGCCATGACGCCGACGGTGAACGTCAGGTATGGCAGCTCGATCCCGAGACTTGGCACCAACAGCAGACGTACACCGCACGAGATGACGGTGCACAGCAGCGCGATGGCCATGGTCCGCGTGGTCGAGTGACCGGCCGGGTCTCTCGCGTTGACGATGAACCCTGCCGTCGGCGGTGTTGGTTGGCGCGAATGCACGTGAGCCTCGTCCTTCTGTCAGGGGCGTCGCCCGCCACGGTCCATGCCGCGACGTCGAGCACTGCTACCGATCGGTTCCTCTCGCTGGGGTGGCAACGCGACCGTCGGGTCCTAGATAGTCTCGATGGCGTGCCCTTCCATGTACATAGCTCCCGAGTGCAGTTGGAGCCTCTCTCGGAAGGGAGAGATGGATGCGACGCGGGGTCTCGGACGAAGGACCGGCTATCTCTTGAGGGGAATGGCGTCGGCGCGACCTGACGTGAAGGTTCCAGCGTACCACCCCATCAAGCCAGCGAACCCGTCCGTCCTGTCTCCATGACAGCACGCAGCCGCGTGTGGACTCGGCCCTGCGTGCGCGCTTGCTCGCACTGGCACGTGTCGAGGGCACCGCTGCATGTTAGCAACACTCGACCTGCGCGCGGCGTCGCCGCACGCCGCCACGCGTGAGCCCGTCACCTGCGCGCTCGACATCCATCCGGACCGTTCCATGACCGACGATCGCATTCGCGTCCTGCTCGTTGACGACCATGCCATCATGCGTGAGGGGCTCGCCGCAGTGCTGACGGCCAATGGCCGCTTCGACGTCGTCGGCCAGTCGGGCGATGGCGCGACAGCGTTGCAGCTGTTTCAGGACCTGGCACCCGATATCGCGATCGTCGACTTGCGCATGACGCCCATGGATGGCGTCGATGTCACCACGGCGATGCGCAACATTGATCCACAGGCCAGGATCATCGTGCTCACCACGTACGATACGGACGAGGAAGTCTTTCGCGGGTTGCGCGCGGGTGCGGCCAGTTACCTGCTCAAGGACGTGGACTCCGCGGAGCTGATCGAGGCGATTCACACCGTGCATGCGGGTCGCAAGTCCATCTCGCCGAAGATTGCAGCCAAGCTCGCCGACCACGTGGCGGCCGACCAGCTGACGGCACGGCAGCAGGAAGTCCTGAACTGTCTCTCCGAGGGCAAGTCGAACCTCGAGATCGCGCAGTCGCTGTTCATCAGCGAAGGAACCGTCAAGGCGCACGTGAAGGCCATCCTGCAGAAGCTCGACGCGCGCGACCGCACCCAAGCGATCACGATCGCGATCAAGCGCGGCATGGTGCGCACCCTCTAGCGCGTGGCGCCGGTCTCGCACGAGTGTTGACCGGCACGCCCCCTCGCAGCGAGGCTCCCTCGCAGGGAGTAGCGGTGACTGCCCCGCAGGCGGATGACCACAAGGCACCAGCACGAGCAGTCCACATCGCCACTCAGGAGCGATGGCGCCGGCGCCGTGTTCCCGGCAGTTTGACCTCACTTCGGCAAACGACCGTGGCGTGACTGCTGGCATTCCGTCGCTCACAGGCGCCGGCGACCCGGTGGCCCCTCGCGCCTTCGTTGCCCTCTGCCAACATATTCCAGGAGACTTCCTGATGCGATCGACCCACACTTCCCTCGGGCTACTCGCGGCACTCGTCGTGTCGGTCGGCGCGTGCAGCAGGGACGCACAGACCGAGGACGCCGTGCAGACCAAGACATCCGGCGGCGACGCGTCCACTTCCATTTCTGGCGACGCGGCCGACGCGCGAGGCCAGGCACTGGTGCGGATCGTCAACACCGTGCCTGACATGAACGGACTGATCGTGCGATCCGACGACGCACACATGCTGCCGTCCGTGGACTACAAGCAGGTGAGCGAGTACCAAGCCATCGACAACAACTGGGTCACCTTCGAGGTCGGTGCAGCCGCCACGGGAGCGTACGCACCGGTGGAAGCGAACCGTGAGCTCCTGACGGACGGCCACCGATACACCATGATCGTCATGCGCAAGGACGACGGCGTGGGCTACCAGTCCCGCATCGTGCGCGACGAGATCTCGGATGACCGAACCAAGGCGCACCTGCGCGTCATCCACGCGGCTCCGAACGTCGACGAGATCACCGTCGTGGCCAAGGGAGCAGACGAGCTGTTCAACGGCATCAACTTCACGTCCGAGGCGGGCTTCAAGGACATCGACCCCTGGAGCGGGACGCTGGAGTTCCGCACCGAGGACGGCAAGCGCCTGTTAGGATCAATGAGCAGCGTGTCGCTGCGCCCCGGCGTGTCCTACACCATCGTCCTGACGAACGGCAAGGCGAACAAGCTTGAGTCGTTCTGGTTCGAGGACCAGCAGGTGGCGGGCAACTAGGGTGTGCGAGCCCGGCGTACACATGCGCGCCGGGCTCGACTGCACGCGTCGCGGTTCGGCTACGGCCCGATCGCGACGTCGTTCATACTGAACGGGAGGAACGATGTCCGCTCGCGATGTAACCCCCGGCTCGCGCTGCCCGGCCTGTTGCGAGGAGGCGAGACAGCGTCATCGCGCGTTCTCGAGCGCGTGTCCCTGGGTGGACGAATTGCTCGAGGTCTTCTGTACTGGCCTCGCCGAGCCGCGGTCCCGGGCGTTGCTGACAATGCTCGCGCCATGCACGACGCGGACGCGGGAGGAGCGGAGGGAGGCAATGGTCGCCGTGAGCGCTCCGGTCTCCGAGCCGCCCGCGGCGCGCGTGCGCAACCACCTGCGCCTCGTCAAGCCCGAGCCCTCCAGCGCGGCTCCGGCGCGGCGCACTCGCTAGGCGCGTACCGGCGTCGCGTCGCGGAGCGGGGTGCACAACCGCCGGCAAACGTCGAGGTCAGTCCTCCAGCTCGATGACCGCCTCCCCGCGTACGACGAGGCGAATGGCATCGATGAGGCGATCCGAGGCCACCCCCTTCGAGACGAATCCCCATGCGCCAGCACTCATCGCGCGACTCACCAGCGCACCCCCGGGGAAGGCCGTCAGGATCACCACTCTCGACTCGGGTGTGCGCGCCACCAGTTCATCAAGGATGGCCATCGCGTCGACGCCGCCCGGCAGGTCGATGTCCAGCAGCACCACGGACGGCTTCCGCTCCTGCGCTGCCTCGGCCGCGCGGCGGAAATCATCGACGCGATAGAAGGCCGCAAATCCGGTCTCGATCTCCAACCGCCGCTCGAGCGCATCGATCAACAGCTCGTTGTCGTCGATGCACATGACCGTAAACGAGCCAGCCGTCTCCGCTGCCGAAGCTCCAGACACCGTCTTCACCGTGCGTTGCCCCTCATCGGAGAAGGTCCCCGATCGACGACAGGTCGCGAGCATCGACCCACGGGGTGTCGGTCAGCACGCCGGGTGTCCGGTCGGGCGAACCGACTGCGATGAGTTGCGTTGACGCGCCGATGACGCCGCCCGGTCCCGGCGCATCGCGCAGTTGAGCCAACGCCAGCGCGTCCCCGATGATGAAGTCGGGGGGTGGCGGCCCACCGTCGGACCGCTCACGCAGTCCGCGCTGTCGCGCGACGAGTCGCAGCACCGCAAGCTGACGTGGATCGCGCACGAGGAATCGGACCGTGCGACTGCCCGCGCCTTCGACGGGGGGCGCCGATCGATGAATCGGGAGCACCATGACAAAGGTCGCCCCTGCGACGTTTTGCGTGTCGACCAGGAGGTCACCGTTGGACGATTTCAGCAACGCGCGGCCGGTCGAGAGACCGAGACCGGTGGACTGCTCCCGAGGGCGCGTCGTGAAGAATGGCTCGAAGCAGCGCTCGCGCGTCTCGGCATCCATCCCGACGCCATTGTCACTCACGTCGATGCGAACCTGCGCACCCGCTTGATGCGCCGTGACGCGGAACGCAGGACGCGCCACCTCCTGCATGGCACGCGAGGCGTTCATGGCGAGGTTCATGATCACCTGCGCCAGGGCACTCGGCGGCACGGCGACGTCGGGCAGCGAGGCGTCCACGTCTTGTTCAAGCACCGTGTTCGCCGGCAGCGCGTCCACGACGAGCGGGCAGACCTCGTCCCACCACGGCCCGAGTCGCGTGTACTGGATCTCGCTGCGTTCCCGAGGGTCGCTGCTCAGGAGCCGAAGGCCGCCGGCAAGCCGCTGGAGGTGCAACATGCTCTGCCGAATGGCGTCGATGTCGGCACGCGCTGCCGGCGGGATCGTTGGCGAGGCCCCCAGGACGTCCAGCCGAAGCAGCACCGGCATCACGATGTTGCGCAGGTCATGCCCCAATCCGCCCGCCAGCGTCCCCACCATCGCCAGTCGATGCAGGGCGTGCAGCTCGTGCTCGTGGGGAGCAGACGATTCGGTCGAATCGGTCGGGCGAATGGGGTCAGGCATGCTTGTACGGGGTACGCGAGAGGGCCGGAGGTGCGGCTGGCGGGGTCGAGCCGAGCCCCATCGCCCGGGCACAACGTCGTACGCCGTTCTTGAGTGTCAGGCGGGTAGCTGGGCTACCGACCCTGCCAAGACCCACACTCCCGAGCCAAGGCACCGAGCTAAGGAATCGGGCGACGCCCCTGGATGATGCGAACCAGCATCATGATCACGGCCACGACCAGCAGCACATGAATCAGGCCACCCATGGTATAGGCCGACACCATTCCGAACAACCACAGGAGAATCAGGACGATCGCGATAGTGCTGAGCATGGACGTCGCTCCACGAGAGGCGTTTACCAACCGGAGGCGTGTCGGAGTACCGCTCCGTCACCCCGTGCTCCTCACAATACGCCGCGTTGCGCGGCCAGCATATCAATCAGAAGGAGTGTTTTTCTCCCTCGCTTGAGGAGTAGGTCGCGCCACTCCGTCCAATCCGCACGACAAACGCATCGTTGGGTTCGCCATCGGCGTGCCACTCCAGCCCCTGACGCTCGACCACGCTGCGCGCGTGAAGGTACCATCGATTCGCCGCGAGTTCCCCGAGGGGTGCCGATCCGCTCCACCGCACGTCGATCGTCACGTCGACCACGTCGGCAGCATCTGCATCGCGCACACAGTCGGCTCGCACGGCGACCACGACGGACTGGTCGCCTCGTGTTTCACGCACGGCATGAAAGAGCGCGAGGGCCCCGAACGTCAGCGCGTGTTCAACCTCCGCCCCCATCATGCCGTCGCCAGCCGACGGCTCGAGGACCACACCGCGGCCCAACACCGGGCCGCCGAATCGCTGCAGTAACATGATCCACTCAGACAGTCTCCGCTCGCCGACGGGCGCCAGGCTGTTGTTGCCCGTGGAGCCGACGTGCGGACCGCGCAGGCGTCGCAACTGCCGCCCGAGCCTGCGCGCCTCCTCTGTCACGGCGCGCAACGCGGCCGCGTCTGCCGAAGCGAGCGAGGCGGACATCGCGTCTGCACGGAGGCCGAGGGCGCTGGACAGTCCTCCCAGGTCGTGGGCCGCGGTGGAGAGCACGCCCTGCAGGAGCTGCACATCGGCTTCGAAATCGTAGGGCATCCGTCCTCGCAGCCTTCGGGTGAGCAACAACGACGAGCCTACCCGCGATGAACATGGGCTCGTATCGCCGGTACTGCGCAGGTCGCGCGCCCAATCCGTCAGCTCACGAGCTGCTCCGTTCCGCCAGCAGCTGCAACAACTCCGTCGGATCGACCGGCTTGACCAGGTGCTCGTCGAAGCCCACCGATCGCGAGCGTTGCCGATCACGCTCCTGCCCCCAGCCCGTCACGGCGACGATCAGGACGCCAGCGTTGGCCGGCTCGTCACGAATCCTGCGACATACATCATAGCCGTTGAGCAGCGGAAGGCCGATGTCGAGCAGGATTGCATCGGGGTGGAACTCGGCCACCGCGTCTAATGCGGCGAGTCCGTCGTACGCCACCCGGATCTCGTACCCCGCGAGTTCGAGGAGCATGCTCAGCGTCTCGGCACCGTCGTGATTGTCGTCCACCACGAGGACCCGGCGACGTGTGGGATTGGTCGTGGCCTCCACGGCACTCGGCGCCGTCGCGAGGGAGCGCCCGATGCCCAGACCGGTGAGCGACCGTTCGTTTGCGTGATCCACTAGCGAGAAGACGTCAAGGTTGTCGGCCAACTGGTCGGCGGCGATCCCGAGGCCCGCATCACGAACGGACGCCACCACATCCGCTCCGTCGCGCTCGGCGCTGCCGCAAACCGTCGCGGCGGGCGCGCTGTACCTGACTCGTCCCGCGGTTGCGGCACCACATCGAGGCTACGAGCTGGCGACGAGATGCGCCATCGTCCAAAAGGTGCAGGCGAGAATCCGCCTCAGGCGTGATGTCGGTCGCTCGACGTTCGATCCAGCTTACAGCGCGTTGGACGAAGGACGGGCCGCACCGACCGATCGCTACGGGAGAGCCATGCAGCAGACCACGCGTGAAGACGCCATCGAGAAGGTCGCGACCTTGATTTCGGACATCAGGATCGCAATGCTCGTCACCATGGATGCGAACGGGCGACCACGCAGCCGACCCATGATGACGCAGCCGACGGAGTTCGACGGGACCCTCTGGTTCTTTTCCTCGAGTGAAGCGGAGATGGTGCGAGAGATCGCCCATGAGCCGCACGTGAACCTGGCCTATGCGTCCACAGCATCGGAGAGCTACCTCTCGGTGAGCGGATCGGCGCAGGTGGTGGACGACCGGGCGCGTGCCCGCGAGCTCTGGAGTCCGCTGCTTCGCGGCTGGTTCGACAGCCCCGAGGATCCGCTCCTTCGTCTCATCCGCATCGACGTCGAGGAGGCCGAGTACTGGGATACCCCGGGCGGAAAGGTTGCATCGCTGTTCTCGCTCCTGAAGGGCGCAATCACCGGCGACAGCGGCGACAACAATGCCGACGTTGGCCGGGTCGCCCTCTAGCCGTGCTCGGCCCGCGCGCGCGCATCGCGCGCGCGGGCGAGATGTGTCGAGCGCATCGTGAGCTGGAGCGTCGTGCTCGCGGTAGTCGTCACCGCGTTGATCGTCCTCGTCCTCCTCAATCTCTCGAGCGGCGAGAAGAAGATCAGCAAGCGCATCGCGCCCATCTACGCAGTCACCGATCCGCAGTTCCAGCGTTCCATGGGGAGCCTGCTTGGTCCGTCCCTGGCGCACGGCAATCGCGTCGTGGGGCTGCGCAATGGCCGGGAAATATTCCCGGCGATGCTCGACGCGATTCGCCAGGCACGGCGGACGATCTGCTTCGAGACGTATATCTACTGGTCGGGCGAGATCGGCCGAGCGTTTGCCGATGCGCTCGTCGAGCGGGCCCGGAGCGGGATCAAGGTGCACGTCTTGCTCGACTGGATCGGCAGCGTGAAGATGGAGGGCGACCTGCTCGAGCGCCTGAGCGCGGGAGCGGTGCAGGTGCGCCGGTATCACCCGCCGCGCTGGTACAACCTCGGACGCCTCAACAACCGCACCCATCGCAAGCTGCTCGTCGTCGATGGTGAGGTCGGCTTCACCGGCGGCGTCGGCATCGCCGACAACTGGATGGGCAACGCCGACGGTCCCGATCATTGGCGCGACTCGCACTATCGGCTCGAAGGGCCGGCCGTGGCGCAGATGCAGGCGGCGTTTCTCGACAACTGGATGAAGACCGAGGGCGAGGTCCTGCACGGCGAAGAATACTTCCCATCACTCGAGACGTCGGGCGATTCGCTGGCCCAGGTCTTCCGAAGCTCTCCGAACGAGGGAAGCGAAAGCGTCCGACTCATGTACCTGCTGTCGATCGCCGGCGCCCGGCGCAGCGTGCGCATCGCGGCTTCCTACTTCGTTCCCGATGACCTGTCGATCGAGACGATTGTCGGCGCGCGCGCACGCGGGGTGCACGTGACGATCGTGCTGCCGGGCGCGACGATCGATACGGAGGTGACGCGCATGGCATCGCGCTCGCGCTGGGGACCGCTCCTGCGCGCGGGAGTCGAGATCTACGAGTATCGCCCCACGATGTATCACTGCAAGATCATGATTGTCGACGACATCTGGGTGTCTGTCGGCTCGACCAACTTCGACAACCGATCGTTCCGCCTCAACGACGAGGCCAACCTCAACGTGTACGATCGCGACTTTGCCGGCTCGCAGGTCGCCGACTTCGACCGCGATCTCGCCCGGTCGGACCGGGTGACGCTCGACGCGTGGTCGAGACGTCCACTGCGAGAGCGGGTGGTCGACCGGCTGGCCGGGCTGCTGCGCTCGCAGCTGTAGCCGGACGGAGGTGCGACCCCTCGGGCTGCTCGACCTGGCAGCGTGTCGGCACGCGCCCAGTGCACGCGCCCAGTGCACGCGCCCAGTGCACGCGCCCAGTGCACGCGCAGCCCCCCGCGAGGAGTAGACCGGCTCTCCCCTGCAGGGCAATTGTCGCGCGCGCGTGTGTTGGGCACTGTGTACGACGCTGTCCAGGAACTCACGCTTCGGGAACTCGCCATGCCACACGAACGCACGTCACGGGTCATGCGCGATACGATGGAGCGTGCCATCCGCCGCAGCGGACTGGTCCTTCCGCGCCCCGTCTTTCCGGACGCGCCCGACGAGGCGTCGGCAGACATCCCGCTGGCTCGCACGGGTTCGACTCCCCGCGCGCCGATCGTGACCGCAGCGAGCGTGACGGTGCTCGCGCTGCTGGCGTTCCTCTCTTCGCTCTACGTCGCCCGCGCGGTCATCCTCCCGGTCGTGGTCGCGATCCTTGCGAGCTTCGTGCTGCGCGGCCCCGTGCGTCGGCTGCGGCGGCTGGGCATTCGCGAACCGCTCGGCGCCGGTATCATCGTGCTCGGATTCGTGTTCGTGGTGGTCACCGCGATCGGCCTCCTGTCTGGCCCTGCCATCAGCTGGGCTGACCGGGCACCGCAGGCGCTGAGCGACGTGGAGCGCAAGGTGCGCAAGGTGACACGCCCGATGACCCGGTGGATCGCCACGGCGCAACGTGTCGAGGAGATGGCGTCCGTCGCGACGCCGACCGGAGGAAAGGCTGCTCCCGTGGTGGTCTCCGCCACCCGCGCATCGTGGGCCACTCGGGCGTTTGGCGGCGCCGTCAGCCTCGCGGTCGCCGGGCTCACCGTGACCTTTCTCACCTACTTCCTGCTCGCCTCGGGCGACCTCTTCATGCGCAAGCTGGTGAAGGTCCTTCCGTTCAACGCCGATCGGCAGGGCGTACCCCGAAAGATCAGCGACGAGGTCGAGCTGGCCATCGCACGCTACCTGCGCACGACGCTGTTCATCAACATCGGGCTCGGCATCGCCACCTGGGGACTGCTGCTCCTGCTCGGCATGCCGAACGCAGGGCTCTGGGGGTCGATGGCCGCGATGTTGAACTTCATCCCCTACCTCGGTGCGCTCCTGACGACCGCCGTCCTCACAGTGGCGGCGATCGCAGTGTTCGAGAGCGTCTCGAGCGCGCTGCTCGTCCCTGCCGCGTTCCTGCTGCTCAACCTGATCGAGAGCAATCTCGTCACTCCCACGCTGCTCGGACGGCAGTTCCCGCTCAACACTGTCGCCATCTTCATCGGGTTGATGCTCTGGGGCTTCGTCTGGGGCGTGCCGGGGGCCATACTCGCGGTGCCGATCATGGTCACCCTCAAGATCCTGTGCGATCGGGTGCCCTCCCTTCGACCGTTCGGTGAGTTCCTGGGACAGTGAGTGTGCGGGACAGTGCGTACGTGCACGCCCCCCGGGTCACGTCGGGCCCGTCGCACGTACTCCCCACGAGAGACGTAGATTCGCTCCGCGCGAGCAATTTCGCACAGCGACGGTGACTCCCATATTCTCCCCACCGCCGAACCAAACGCAGTGCAGCATCGCGGGCGGGACGCGGGTATTGCGACACCGGTCGGGACCTTCCGGGGGGAAGGCACCAGGCCGATCGCAGATATGCAGGACGCGACGCCGTGGGGTGGCGCATGGAAGTGCATGGCGACCGGGATGGCGCCATGCACTTCGTGCGTTTGCGATGGGGCGCACCGGTTACTGTCGTGCGCCGGCGTCAGTCCCCGGTCGCTGCGCCCGTGAACAGGAGCTGAACCAGCGCAGTGAGCGCCGGCAGTTCGACCGGCTTGACCAGGTGTGCGTCGAAGCCAGCCGCAGTGGAGCGCTGCCGATCCTCGTCCTGCCCCCAGCCGGTCACGGCGACAATCTTCGCGCGCCGGCCGCACGCTTCCTGCCGAAGCGCACGGCACACCGCATGGCCGTCGAGGCCCGGCAATCCGATGTCGAGCAGGATCACGTCGGGACGAACGACTCGCGCTCGCTGGATCGCGTCGGTGCCGTCGTAGACGGCATGCACCTCGTGCCCGATCCGCCGCAAGAGCGCCTCGAGAGTGTCGGCATTTTCCCGACAGTCCTCCACGATGAGCATGCGCCGCCTGACGAACGTGTCGGCGCCGGCCTCTGGCGGCGGCGCGTCATCACGGATGCCTGGCTCCACCGACAGCGGAAGGCGGACGACGAACTCGCTGCCGTGGCCCGCTCCTTCGCTGTGCGCCGTGACGGTCCCGCCGTGCATGCGGACCAGTCGCTGCACCAGCGACAACCCGATGCCCAATCCACCGTGTGATCGGCCCCGAGCCGCATCTACCTGGGCGAACATCTCGAAGACGTGCGAGAGCATGTCCGCCGGGATCCCGATCCCCGTGTCGCGTACCCTCACCGTGAGCACGTCGTCGTCGCGCTCGGCACTGAGCGATATGCGCCCGCCCGGTTCGGTGTACTTGCCCGCGTTGTTTAGCAGGTTCGCGAACACCTGCGAGAGTCGCAGCGGGTCGGCATCCAGGATGATCGGTTCGGAGGCCAGGCTGACGGTCAGCGCATGACCAGCCTTCGCGAGGTCGCCGCGGCAGGTCTCGACAGCCTGCCGGATGATCGGCGCGAGTTCGACGCGCTCGCGCTTCAGCTCGAGTTTGTCGTTCGTGATGCGACTGAGATCGAGCAGGTCCTCGATGAGGCGCACCATGTGACCAACCTGCCGCTCCATGGTCGCCAGCGCCTTGCCGCTCAGCACGGGATCGGCAGCGGCGAGTCGCAGCAGTGCGATCGAGTTGGTAATGGGCGCCAGCGGATTGCGAAGTTCGTGTGCCAGCGTCGCGAGGAACTCGTTCTTGCGACGATCCGCCATCGACAGGTCCGCAGCCAGCGTGTGCAGCCGTTCTTCGGCCGTCTTGCGCGCCGTGATGTCCTGGATGGTCCCGATAAACCGGATCGACGCCTGCTCATCGACCGGCTCGGTCGCCCCGGTGAGCTCAATCCAGCGAACCTCCCCATCCGGACGCCGAATGCGTCCCTCGAAGTGGAAGCGCGACTCGCGCCGCAGCGCACGATCCCGTTGCTCCTGAAATGCGGGAAGGTCCTCGGGGTGCAGGTAGTCGGTGGTGAATCGCGCCGCACCGATCGGAGGATCGGTGCGTGAAATGCCGAGGATCTCGTAAGGTCGGTCGTTCTCCCACTGCACCTGGTCGGTCGTTGGGTCCCACGACCAGATGCCCAGTTGCGCGGCATCGGTCGCCAGGCGCAGCCGCTTCTCGCCCTCCTTGAGCGCCTTCTCCCAGCTTTGGCGCTCGCTCAGGTCGTAGAAGTAGCAGATGACACCGTACCGACCGTCGGGAAGCGTGAGACGCTCAATGCGCCAATCATACGCCTCGACGTCGCCAATGTCCTTGCGCTGTTCGACCGTACTGGGCGCCGAGTACGGTTCGCCCGTCGCCAAGGTGTGCCGGAACCTGCCGAGCGCGTCGCTGGCGAATGGGTCTGGCCACAAGATCCGAAGCACTTCCTCGAAGTCCCGCCCGAGCAGCGGATGCACGGTCGCGAAGACCTTCTGCGCGCCAAGGCTGACCTCGCTGAGCCGGAAATCGGCATCCACGAGGTAGACGCCGAATGGATTGCTGCGGATCAGCGACCGAAAAGCGTCTCGATCCGTTCTCCGGGCCACCGCGTCCGCATCGAGGGAGGTCACGTGCGCTCAACTCAGGGTGGGCGATTCGCCGCGGAAGCACGGGGCAACGGAGACAACCTACGGGATGTTCTGACGTGCGCAATCGGACCCGTTGCACGCCGCCTCCGTCCGCGCGTGGCGCGGTGACTACGCAGCGCGAGGCGGGCCCGCGGCAACTGACCGACACTAACCCGTCGTCAGGCGCCCCTCAAGTCTCCGCCCAATCCCGCGCCTTCGCACTCCCCCCGGGTTCGCATCCACATCCCGCATCGCATCCCGCCGCACCCGTGGCCCGCGTAGCGCGTACGGCGCGCCATACCCGGCGCCCCAGGAACCCGAGCGCCACGCCGACGATCGCGACGATGACAAGCGTATCAATGGTCAGTGTCATGACTACCCTCCAAGGCCTAACGCCAACCCGCCTCGATACACGATCCACGCCGCCCCGTACGCGAGCGCCAGCATGTAGCCGAACTGCAGGCCCGCCCACTGCCACCCAACGCGCCCGCCCCCGGCCTCACGCACGGTCACGGCCACGGTGCTGATGCACATGAGGGCGAAGACGTAGAAGACCATGAGCCCCACCGCCACCAGGGTCGTGTACGTCGGGGCACCGGTGGTGGGGTTGCGCTCGGCGCGCAGGCGCTGCCCCAGCGCCACCGCCTCGTCACCCCTGTCGCCAACGCCATAGATGGTCCCCATCGTCGACACAAAGACTTCGCGCGCCGCGAAGCTGGCGGCGATCGACACGCCGATCTTCCAGTCGTAGCCTAACGGGCGCACCGCCGGCTCAATCGCGTGGCCCACCCGCCCCAACAACGAGTTCGCGAGCTGCTGCTCCTGCTGCGCCTCTTCGGGAAGGGTGGCGTCCACTGCCGTACGCGGATACGTCGCCATGGCCCACAGCACGATGGACAGCGACAGGATCACCGTGCCGGCCCGGCGCAGGAACAGGCGGCACCGCTGGGCCACCGACACGGCCAGCGAGTGCAGGCTCGGCCACCGATACCCCGGCAGCTCGAGGATCATCGGGCGCACGGGGCCCTTGAGCAGCGTGCGCTTGAAGATGGCCGCCGCGCCCAGCGCCGCGAGCGTGCCCAGCAGGTACATCCCCAGCATCGTCAAACCCTGCAATCCCACACCGGCGAAGTAGACAACCGGCGGGACAAACGATCCGATGAGCAGCGTGTACACCGGCAACCGCGCCGAGCAGCTCATGAGCGGCACTACCATAATCGTCGCCAGGCGATCCTTCGGGTCCTCGATCGTGCGCGTAGCCATGATCCCCGGCACGGCGCAGGCGTAGCCCGAGAGCATGGGGATGAAGCTCTTGCCGTGCAGCCCGACCTTGCGCATGACTCGATCCATCAGGAAGGCCGCGCGCGCCATGTACCCGGACTGCTCCAGCAGTCCGATGAAGGCGAACAGGATGGCAATCTGCGGGAGGAAGACCAGCACCGACCCGACGCCGGCGAACACGCCGTCCACCACCAGGCCGCGCAGGTCGCCCGCGGGCATCCACCCCGCCACCAGCTCCCCCCCGCGTGCCACCCCCCACTCGATGGCCTCGATGAACGGCTGCGCCCACGTGAAGACCGACTGGAAGACAAGCGCCATGAGCGCCAGGAAGATCAGCGGTCCCCACACGCGGTGCAGGATCACGGTATCGATGCGATGGCTGCGATCACTCCCGGTGACGGAGGTGCTGGTGACCGTGCGCTCAGTGACCCCCGAGATCCACGCATAACGCACTTCGGACTCGAGGCGATGCGGGGCGAAGCCCGCGCCCTGCAAGGCGGTGACCGCCTCGCCGACCTCGCGCAGCAGCTCCGTCTGCCCAAGCACATGCGGCTCGGCGCGCGTCGCCGCCAGCAGGCGCAACGCTTCCATGCGAGCGGCCGAGGGGAGCATCCCGCTTCCCACCAACCGCCCCACGAGCGGGGCAAGGATCCCCTCAGCCACGCCGGGCAGGGTGAATCGTCGCGCGGGCGCGGGGAGCCCCGCAGCGATTTCCAGCGCCCGCTTCACCGTCTCGATCCCCTCACCACGCTTGGCGACGGTCGGGACCACCGAGACACCGAGTTCGTGGATCAGCTCGGGAACATCGATCACCAGCCCGTCTTCCTGCGCCACATCGAACTGGTTGAGCGCAACGACGACGGGGATGCCCAGTTCCATCACCTGACTGGTGAGGAAGAGGTTCCGGTCGAGATGTGCCGCGTCCACGACCACCAGTACGACCTGCGGACTCCAGCGGTCGACATCGTGGCCGAGCAGGACGTCGAGGGCGATCTTCTCGTCGGGCGACCCGGCGCTGAGGGAGTAGCTCCCGGGCAGGTCGAGCACGGCGACCCTGCGGCCGTCGGGTGTCCGGAAGTGCCCCTCGACGCGCTCGACCGTGACGCCGGCAAAGTTGCCGACACGCTGCCGCAGCCCGGTCAAGGCGTTGAAGAGGGTGGTTTTCCCGGTGTTGGGGTTGCCGATGATGGCCACGCGCAACACCGCGTTCGCATCATCGATCGTTCCGGAGCGCCCTCCGGCCAGCTGCTCACCCACCGGCGTGCGCGGACGTTGGACGGTCGTCGTCGACGACATCACGAGGACCGTCGCCTCAGCGAGCCCTGGTGCGCCTTCACGGGATCAACCCCGAAGACGGTCCGGCTGCACGGTAATGCCGGAGGTCAGGGCCTGACCGAGCGCCAGTCGCGTGCCGCGCACATCCAGGACCATGCAGTGGCGCGAGTCGATGACGCATACCCGGCTCCCCTCGTACAACCCGAGCGCACGCAGGCGGCATCCCTCGTCGGCCGAGCAGGCGATGTCGACGACCGTGGCGCGACTCCCCGGCAGACACTGGGCGAGCGCGCAAGGGCGCTCCCCAGCGGACGGATCCGCTTCGGCGAAAGCAGGGAGTTGGCGGGTGTTGGCCACGATCGGTTTGTTGAGAATGATTCTCATGTGCTCCCTCTGATACTACGCCAACACCCGGGGTGGCTGCAATGGGGAGTTTCTGACTCGGCAAAGCAAATTTCGGAACGGCGACGAGGCCGACTGGCGGATCGCATAGCCAAGTCAGGCCCGCGGGCTCGGTTACCGCTTCCGACGCGCGTAGCCGACGCCGTCGAGCCAGATCGCGGTCTTCGGATCGGCCGGATCGGCGATCAGGACGTGCGACTCCTCGCTCCCGTCGTCGTAGCTGATACGGAGGGTGAGACCGTCCAGCTGGTAGCGCCCTCGCCTCGAGGGGGCGGACGCACGCGTGACAACCGAGCCGTCCCCCGCCTCGGCGCGCCCCCCGCTTCCCGAGCCACGTTCCACGCGTCCGTCTGGCGAGAACCGATAGTCCGTGAACGCTGCCACCGCGTCGCCCCCGCCTATGGCCACTGTGCCAGCGCCGCTCAGCGCACGGAAGTAGCCGTCCAGCCGAAAGCCGTCGGGGAGCCGGGGATAGGAGCGCTGGAACGAAGGGGCAGCCCACCGCCCCTTCTTGTTCAGCAGCAGCGCACCGCCGCTGCGGCGCCACTGCGTCCAGTCGCCCGGGTTCGCGCGCTTGTGTGCCGCCAGCCCGGCGGGAAAGGCCAGCCCTTCGACGTCGGTCAGGGCCTCGCCATTACGGAATAGCACGATGGGATAGACGTCGACGGTCATGAATCCCCCCACGCCCATTTTGGGGCGTGAGTCGAAGCCGAAGCTGTCGATCTCGTCGGCGGGGGATCCCGTTGGCGGCGGTGCCGCGGGCGGCGGTGCGGCGGGCGGCGCTGCCGCGGGCGGCGCTGCGGCGGGTCGCACCGCGACGGGTGGCGCCTCGGCGATTGCCGAATCGACGGGGCTCGGGCTCGCGGCAGGGGTGCCTAACGCAACGAGCATCGCCGGTTCCGTGGTCGCGAACTGGGCCTCGGGACGCTTGCTGGACTGCAGCGCGGCACGGCAGGCGAACAGGCTCAGCTGTCCGTACTTCCTGACCACGCCGGCGTAGGCTTCGTCGACCTTCGCCTTCTGCGCCGGATCCTGCTCCAGCTCGCGCAAGCGGGTGCGGATCATCCCGACGCCGTTTGCACGCGCCCACACCTCCACCTGCTCCGCCTCGCCGGCCGACATCCCCCCGCCGGCGGCGCACTTGGTGGCGAAGTGGTCGTGCGTAAGGAGCGTGGCGACCGTTTGCGCAAAGGCCCGATCGGACATGTCGGGGCGCTGGGCGACGACGATGGAGGGTGCGACGGCGAGCAACAGGATCATCGCCGAAAGGAGACGCACCGAAGCGAGCATGTGGGGCGTGAACTTTGGCATCAGCGAGCTAGCGGCTTGGCGGCACGAATCGGCGGCCCGGATGGGGGAACCGTTGGGTCGCACGCCAGGAACGACGTGTCGGCCCAGCGCGCGAACAACTACGAGGGCGGCCGCCGGAAATCTGTGAGCCGCGACGCGTTGCGTCACCTGCCGCCTGCACTTGTGCTCGCCACGACGCGATTGCCGGAATGCCACATCTTGCCCGCGCGTCCCGGACGCTCCAGTATCGGGAATGCCTCTCCGGAAGCCGAGCACTACCGACTCGCGGCGTACCACACCCGCTCCCTCGCCCGACGTCATTGTCGACGTCGAGTTCGACCGCGGAGTGTTGCACCTGGCGGTTATCAACGTCAGCGACCAACCGGCCCACCGCGTGGCCGTCGCCTTCGACCCGCCATTCCGCGGGTTGGGTGGCGAGGTAGTGGTGTCTTCGCTCGCGCTCTTTCGCGGCATCGAGTTCCTCGCCCCGCGCAAGCGGATTGCCACGCTGCTCGACACCTCCTCGGCGTACTTCGAGCGCCGCGAACCCCTCCGGATTACCGCCACGGTGCAGTTCCAGGACGGCATGGGACGCGCTTACGAGCGGCAGGTTGTGCACGACCTTTCGATCTACCGAGACCTCTCCTACCTCGTGAGCGACGACCAACATGGCCATCTTCCGCGATAGCCCCTACACCAGCTTCAACTTCCTCGTCGACCTCGGCATGGGCGACAGCGGAGGGCCGATGCCGGCTTTTCCGAGGTCACGCTTCCCGACCTACGGGTCGACGTGATCGAGTACCGAAACGGCAACGACAAGGTGAACGCCGTCCGCAAGCTCGCAGGCCTCGAGCACACGGGCAACGTGATCCTGCGGCGAGGGGTGATCGGTTCCCTGACCCTGTACCAGTGGTACGACGCCGTGAGAAACGGCGACGCCAACGCAGCGCGCACCGTGACCATCCACCTGCAAAACGAGGATCGCAGCCAAGTGGTCACGACGTGGAAGCTGCTGCGCGCCCGGCCGGTTCACCTGTCGTGGGGGACGCTGTCGGCGGCCGGCAGCGACATCGCGATGGAGTTCCTGGAGCTGGCCTGCGACCGCGTCGAACTGGAGTGAGGTGCGCCTGTCGCGCGGGCGCCGCCCCGACACACGCCCCCGTCGCATGATCGAACCGCTCCCCCTCCCGGCGTCCGATGCCGACGTCGACGCGTTGGCGCAGCTGCTCGTGGATACGGTGGAGCATGGTGCCGCGGTGAGCTTCCTCGCCCCGCTCCCGTTCAGCGTTGCGCGCGACTGGTGGCGCTCCACGCTTTCCCGCGCACCCGCGCGCAGTGTTCCTCGTGGCGCGCGCTGCCGACGGAATCGTCGGGACGGTCCAGATGCATCCGTCCTGGGCCCCGAACCAGCCGCACCGTGGCGAGATCGCCAAGTTGATGGTGCACCGCTGTGCCCGGCGCACCGGGCTGGCCCGGCGACTCATGGAAGCGATCGAGCGCGCGGCGGTGTCGCAGGGCGTGCACCTCTTGACGCTGGACACCAAGCGAGGAGATGCAGCCGAGGCCCTCTACCGCACCCTCGGCTGGACGGCGGCAGGGACGATCCCCGAGTTCGCGATCGACTCGGACGGTTCGCCACACGACGCGGTCATTTTCTACAAGGCGATCGGGGATTCCTCCCGATGACTGCCTCGGGTCAGGCACCGGCAGGCGCCGGCGGGACTCGCGCTACGGAAAGCGCAGGACCATCGTACCGTTCGGCAGTTCCCCGCGCTTGGCCTCGGGAGTGATGGCCGCACACCCGATAAACGCCCCCTTGCATCGCCCGACGAGCGCGAACTGATCGTGCGTGTATGGAAGCCCCTCGGAGCCGAGCGGCGAGGGTGAATCGCTGATGTGGAAGTGCAGGTGCGGCTCGGTGGAGTTGCCCGAGTTTCCGACCAGGCCGAGCACCTGACCACGCCGCACACGCTCACCCAGCTTGACGCGCAGCGACCCCGGCTGAAGGTGCGCGTAGAAGGCATAGCGTCCCTGGCCGAGGTCGAGGATGACGTGGTTACCGCCGATCGTCTCCAGCGTGATCGGGACCGCGCGCGAGTTGGCGCCGGGGATGTTCTCGGGAATGGAGTCCTTGGTGACCACCACGATGCCGTCGGCGACGGCGAGTGCGTCGACCCCCTCGGCGTAGTAACTCTCGTTCTTGAGGCGGTCGCCGGTGAAGGTGCGCCCGGCGGTATCGACCATCACGTAGTCGATCGCGAAGCGTTGGGCGATGACCGGCGTCCCGTCGATGGGGATGAGCGATCGGCGGTGCCCCGAGACCGGGCCGGGTCCGTTTGCGGCGACCCACGGGCCGCCGCGCAGCGGGGGACCGACGGATACGACGTCGCGCCCGACGGCGGCGTTCCCTCCTTCGGCCATCTGGGTGACCTTGTTGCCACCGGTCTCCATCTCGATCGTGAGCCGATGACGCACCCGCGCGGGCGGCGCCGTCGCGGAGACGGGGGCCCAGACGAAGACGATCGCCCGCAACCCTGCACCAATCCGCGACCGGTCGATCGCGGCCGGAGCGGGGGAAACGCCGGGGCGAGCGAGCGCATTGGCCAGCGCGGTGTCTTCGAGGGTGAGCAGCACGCGCGCAGGCGTGGCGTCGTCGAGGATCTCGATGCGACGAATCGTCTGGGCCGCCGGTGACAGGTTGGTGACGTGCAGTTCATAGGCGAGGATCCCGCTGCCGTCGCTGGTGGCGAGCGTCGGGGCCTTCGGCACTCGCAGCTCGAACGGCGCCGCCAGCTGTGCAGCGACTGGTGCAGGGAGAGCGACTCCGACAATTGCCCCTAGCACGATTGCTCGCGCACCGTGCAGCATGGCGCGAGTGACCGAGACGCGTCGCTCGCGTGCAGGCGCCGACTCCGAGGGCAGGCCTGCGGGTACGCGCGACGGGACGTGAGTTGGCATGCAACGACCTCCGGGGTCTTTCAATGGATGCTGCGTCCGTCGGCCGACGTCGCCGACCCGATCTGCTGCTGACGCGTCGGCGGGACGCGGAGCTGGGCGATACGTATCCGTCCGTCTTGCGGTGACTACGCGAGCGGGACAGAATTGTATACAATATACGTCGTGCGGTGGGATGCCGCACGCATTCCACGCGCGCTACCGAAGCTCGTGTCGCCGCTCCGCGTACGGTCACGCGGCCTGACCCCTCCTCTCTTCCCGAGTGCCCCCAATGACCAGGCAACTGTTGATGCGGCGTGCGATGTGGTGCGGTGTTGCCCTGACGGCCGCCTGCGGCGGCGAGCAAGCTTCCACGGGGAAGAATGCTGGCGGCGGCGACGCGGCGCGCACCGCCCTCGTCGCCAAAATCGACTCGATCGTGAGCGCGCCGATCACAGCCGGCAAGGTCGTTGGCGCATCGATCGCGGTGGTGAAGGGGCGTGACACGATCGCCGTCCGGGGCTTCGGCAAGGCCAACCTGGAACTCAATGTCCCCACGCCTGCGCGCGCCACCTACGAGATCGGGTCGGTGACCAAGCAGTTCACCGGTGCCGCCATCATGCAGCTGGTCGAGCAGGGCAAGATCAGCCTCGACGACGACCTGCAGAAGTACGTCAGCTTCGACACCAAGGGACGGAAGATCTCGATCCGTCGGCTGCTCGACCACACGTCGGGGATCAAGGGCTACACCGAGATGCCCGAGTTCGGGACGATCGTCGCCAGCCGCCTTCCGCGTGATACGCTGCTCAAGCTCGTCACGAAGCAGCCGTTCGACTTCGAGCCTGGCGACGAGCAGATCTACAACAACTCGGCGTTCTTCCTCGCTGGACTGGTCATCGAGAAGGTGAGCGGCCAGACGTACGAGGAGTACGTCCAGAAAAACCTGTTCGACAAGGCAGGGATGACGGACGCGCACTACTGCAGCGAGGTGACGGTGCACATGAACAAGGCCACGGGTTACGACTCCGACTCGGCCGGGCCGACGGTCAAGGGGGCGCTGAGCCATCGCTGGCCGTACGCGGCGGGGTCGCTATGCTCGTCGGCCATCGACCTGGTGGCCTGGAACGAGGCGCTGCACCAGAAGGGGACAATCCTCGGGGCCTCGGCGTACCAGGAGTTCATCACGCCCGGCGCGCTCAACGACGGCACGACGCTCGGGTATTCCAAGGGGCTGGCGGTCTACAACCGGCTCGGGCACCGCGCGCTGCACCACGGAGGCGGGATCAACGGTTTCCTCTCCGAGAACCTGTACTTCCCGGATGATTCGCTGAGCGTCGTGGTGCTCTACAACACCGCTGGGCCGGGAAGCCCGGACGCGGCAGCCGAGGCGATCGCCGAGGCGGTGTTGGGCAAGGCGCCGGACGGAGCGAAGGCGGCCGAGGGCGATCTCGCGCGGTTCGCCGGCACGTACACCGGGTCGCGGGCGCGGGCGGCCCACCGAGCTGCTGATCTCTGTGGATGGGGGCGCGCTCATGGCCAAGTCTGGGAGTCCGACGGACTCGGCGCGCACGCTAACGTACGTCGGCGACAACACGTTCGTGCGAGAGTACACGCGCTACATCTTCGCCGAGCGTGATGGCAAGGTGGCCGGCGTGCGCATGGATGCCGGCTACGGGAGCAACAGTCTCACGAGAAAATAGGCCGCGCCGGTGGCGGGGAGGGTGACGGCAGCACGTATCTTGTTCGCATGCAAAGCCCTGCCCTTCTTGCGCGGTGTGCTGGCGTCGTCGCGCTCACGCTGCTCGTCGGCTGTCGTCGTCCCGTGCCCCCGGTGCAGCACGCGGCCGCGACCGCCCTGGACGGCGCGGCGCCGGACTCGTTCGTCGTCCGCTTCTTCACCAGCCGCGGCGACGTCGACGTGATGGTCCATCGCGACTGGGCCCCGCACGGCGCGGACCGCATCTACGGGCTTGTGCGGCACCGATACTACGACGGCGCGCGCTTCTTCAGGGCGGTGCCCAACTTCGTGGTGCAGTTCGGCCTCGCGGCCGACCCGGCTGCCACCGCCGCGGTCCGGGAGCGGCGCATCGTCGACGACTCGGTGCGGCGCAGCAACGTGCGCGGAACGTTGAGCTTCGCCGCCGGCGGTGTCGATACGCGCACGGCGCAACTGTTCATCAACCTGCGAGACAACCAGCGCCTCGACCGGCTGGGGTTCGCCGTGGCCGGCCAGGTGATCGCCGGCATGGCAGCAGTGGACTCGCTCTACACGGGATACGGCGAGGGAGCACCGCGCGGTCAGGGGCCGACGCAGGAGCGGATCACGCGCGAGGGCGAGGCGTATCTCGCGCAGGAGTTTCCGCTGCTCGACCGGATCGTGCGGGCCGAGGTGGTGCGGCGGTATGGTGGCGACGGGAGATAAGCGGGCGCGTACGCTGCGCGCCTACATGTACGTTGCCGCCTCGGGGTGCTTGGCCATGTGCAGTCGCTCGTAGCGCGCGGTCAGCGGCGCAAAGTTGAGCTGGGCAAGTTCGCCCCTGAAGCGCTCGACCTGCTCGAAGATGTCGGCGACGCCGGCCGAGGAGAGGGCGACGGCGACCTCGGCGACCAGCCAGGCGGCGCCGTACAGGTCGTGCCGCTCGGCGTTTGCCAGCGACTCGCGGAAGACCCGTTCGGCGCCGCGCGCATTGCCGGCCAGGAGGTCGGCACGCACGCGCAGTGCCGACAGGAGCTCCCGGCCCTGGAACCACCAGTCGGCGTGTCGGGAGAGCAGCACCTCGGCGGTCCGGAGGCACGCCCCGCCCTCCTCGCGCCGATCGAGCGCGAGCAGGGACAGCCCCTGCCCCGAGCGCGCCCCGATCTCCACGTCGATCTGGCCGACCGACGCGGCGACCACGGCGGCCTCGCCGTACAGGTCGGCGGCGCGCTTCTGGTCGCCGCGCTCGCGCGCGAGGTTGGCCAGGTTGTACAGCGCCGCGAGGCGGTGCGGCTCGTTGCGCACCACCTGAAACTCGTGCATCGCCTCGGTCAGGCAGTCTTCGGCCTCCTCGAAGCGTCCGACCTTGAGGTTCAGCACGGCGAGGTTGAGCGACGCGAGCCCGACGATGTCGGGGGTGTGCGCGCGTCGGCCGAGGGTCAGTGCCCGCAGGTAGCTCTCGCGCGATTGATCACCCTGCCCTAACTGCGACAAAGCGATACCGAGGTTGATGTGGCAGCGCGCCTGGGCGATCACGTCCCCCTGCCCCTCGACGGTGGCGAGCGCGCGGGCGTAGCAATCCACGGACTCGTTCGCGTTAGCCGCCAGCAGTGTTGAGCCCAGGTGGATGAGCGTGTCGGCCAGGAGCTTGGGTTCGTTCATGCTCTCGGCACTGGAGACCGCGCGCCTGGCGAAGGCGGCGCCAGCGAGCGGCTCGCCGATGCGCAGGTAGATGCGCGACAGCATTCCGAGCAGCAGGACCTCTTCGCTCCGGTCCGCGCGTCCTTCGGACTCAGTCAGCAGCGTCTCGCACGCACGTCGCGTGTCCACCAGCGACTGCCCGAGCATCAGGCGCAGCCGTTCGCGCAGGCGTCGCACGGGGAGCAGCCGCTCGCCTCCGCCCGACGAGACTTCCTCGGCGATGATCAGGTCGCACAGTGCAGCGCCGTCCTGGTAGCGTCCGCCCAACTCGAGGGCGTGGGCCTGCCTCACGCGGGCCTCGAGGCGTTCGATGGGCGTGGGGGCGTGGCGCTGTGCCACGGCGAACGAGGCGGCGGCTTCGTTGTGGGCGTACACGGCGACTGCACGGTCGGCCGCGAGCAACGCGAACGCGAACGCCTTGACGCTGTCGCCGGCCGCGTCGTAGTGGGCTGCGATGTCCGACACGG
Organism: Gemmatimonadota bacterium; assembly: GCA_016704465.1. Taxonomy (GTDB): domain Bacteria; phylum Gemmatimonadota; class Gemmatimonadetes; order Gemmatimonadales; family Gemmatimonadaceae; genus SCN-70-22. The sequence goes on from JADJAD010000007.1 coordinate 87,440, forward strand.
CCCCGGGGCGCAGCGCCTCGAGGGCCTCGGCCACGCTCGCGTGCGCCCGCCCGAGTCGGCGCTTGTTGAGGCTCGCGCGCATGGCCTCGGCAATGAGGCCGTGCGAGAAGGAATAGTGCCCATCGTCGGCGCCACCGCTGTCTTCCACGACCTTGGCGGCGATGCCCTCGTCCATCGAGTCGAGGAAATCATCCTCGTCAAACTGGCCGGCCTCGAGGACGACGTCGATGTCGAAGTTCCGTCCGAGGACTGCCGCCAGCGACAAGTGCTTGCGCGCCCCGTCGGAGAGTCGCGCCACGCGCGCGGCGATGAGGTCGGCCACCGCCGATGGCAGGCGCAGCTCGGGCGAGTCGTTCCACTGCCAGCGCCGTCCCGCGTACCAGATCGAGCCATCCTCGAGCAGGGAGCGCAGCACGTGGACGACGAGCAGCGGATTCCCCTCGGTATAGCTGTGCAGGAACTGGGGAAAGGCGTCGCCGATGCTTCCCTGGTGGAAGACGGTCTCGATCCACAGGCGCAGCTCCGCCAGCGTCAGGCGTTGCAGCTGAAGTTCGCTGGTGCGCTCGTCGCGCGACAGGCGCCGGCGCCGTTCGGCGATGGCGCCGACGTCTTCCACCCGGGTCGTGAGGCAGAACATGACGCGTTCCTGCTCCAGCTGCTGGAGCAGGAACTCCAGCGCGTCCCAGCTCGAGGAGTCGCCCCACTGCACGTCGTCGAGCACCACGATCAGCGTGCTGCGCTTCGACGCCAGCCGGAGGTACTCGGCCAACTCGGCGAGCAGTGCGTATTTGCTCCCCGGCGACATGCCCGGGGCACCCAGGTGGCCTAACGCGGGCACGAGCCGACTGAGCTCGGGCCACTCGCGCGCGGGGACGAGCCCGAGCCGGTGGAGCGAATCGAGCACCTCCGCCCACGGTCCGTATGGCGGCTTGACGTCGGCCTCGATGAATCGCCCGGCGACCATGACCGCGCCGCGAAGCCTCGCCTCGGGGCGCAACTGCCGCACGAGCGTCGACTTCCCGACCCCCGCCTCGCCCACGACGTTGATGAGCTGGGGCCGTCCCGAGGTGGCCTTCTCGAGTCCGCGGATGAGCGTGCGCAGCTCGGTGACCCGGCCCACGAATCGCTCGAAGTCGAGCGTCGCCGTCGAGGCGTCGGTGCTGACGGCGGTCGCGCTCCCCACGCCGTTTCGTCCGCGCCGCTTGGCGAGATACAAGCCACCGTCGGCGGCGGCGAACAGTGTCTCCGCCTGCTCCGCTCCCCCACCGGAGGTCGCCACGCCGATCGACAACGTCACGCCGAGCGTGTCGGTGCGACGGTCGCGCACGATCAGCCGGATCGCCTCCACGCTGGCACGCAGCCGCTCGCCGAGCGCCATCGCGTCGTCGTGCGAGGTGTTGGGGAGGAGGACGACGAACTCGTCACCCGCATAGCGCCCGACCAGGTCGGCAGGACGCACGCTTTCCTGGAGTGCGGCCGCGACCGCGCGCAGCACGTCATCGCCTTGCAGGTGGCCATACGTGTCGTTCACCAGCTTGAAGTGATCGACATCGATCACCAGCAACGAGACCGGTGGAGGGCTCCCGTCGCCTGGTTCAGCCAGCGCGCGCGCCGTGGCAGCGAGAAAGCTCTTGCGCAGGGGGAGGCCGGTCAGGTCGTCGGGTGCGGCGCTGGCGAGGGCGCCCGCGCTCCGCACACCGATGGGGGCTGCCTCGTCCGAGGCCGTGTGGCGCAGACGCGGACTCGGAGGAGCCGACGCCGTCAGGTCCTCGAAGAGCTGGAACAGTGCGGGATCGAACTGACGCCCCGCGTCGCGGCGCATGACCGCCATCGCCTCGTCGTGCGCGATCGCCCGCTTGTACGATCGTTCCGAGGTGAGGGCGTCGTAGACGTCGGCGATGCACACGATGCGCGCCCACATGGGAATGCGCTCGCCGCGCAGTCCGTCCGGGTAACCGCTCCCGTCCCAGCTCTCGTGATGCGAGCGGACCACCTGCACGACTTCGTCGGGGAGCCCGATGTCGCGCATCACCTCCACCCCGGCCAGGGGGTGCTGCTTCATGATCTGCCACTCGTCGGGCGTCAGTCGATCGGGCTTGTTCAGGATCTCCGGATCGATGTCGATCTTGCCGACGTCGTGCAGGACCGCGCCCACCCGAAACCAGAACATCGACGATTCGTCGATGCCGCAGCGCTCGACCAGCTTGCAGGCGATGTCGGCGACGCGCTCGCAGTGGCCCTGTGTATAGCGATCGTTCTCTTCGATGGACTCGCCCCAGCCCTGCACCACCTGGAGGAAGTCCATCTCCACGCGGCGGGAGAGCCGTTCCACGTCGGCGACCGCGCGCTGGGCACGCAGCCGGCTGAAGAGCTGTCGCGCGCGGGTGAGCGACTTGAGCAGCTCGTGCAGTCGCCCCTGCGTGCGGAAGAGTTGCGCCCGTTCCCGTTCGACGTGTGCCTGCAGCAGCAGGTCTTCGCGCTTGGTGGCGATTTCGTCGGCGCGCGCGAAGGCGTGTTCGGCGGCCTCGAAGTCACGGCGCTCGCGGGCGATGATCCCCTGCACGCGATAGGCCTCGCCATCGGCGTGCGAGTCGTGCAGCGACGAGGCACGGGCGATAGCCCGATGACAGACCTCGTCGGCCCGGTCGAGGTCGCAGCGCTTGACCCACATCTCGGCGACGTTGATCTCGATCATGGTTGTGTGACTCGCGGCACCCAACGTCGACGCCACGTCCAGCGCAGCGGAAAACGCTTCCTCGGCTTCCTCCCACTGCTCCCGATCGCAGTACAACCGCCCGAGGTTGTTCTGGACTATATAGATGTCGCGTTGCACCCCAAGCGTGCGATAGCCTTCCAGGCTCGCCTTGTAGTGCTGGAGCGCCTGCTCATGCTCGCCGCGCACCGTGGCGATGATGCCGAGGTTTTGCGATGCCATCGCCGCGAGCAGTGTATCCGACTCCTGCAGCGCGATGTCGAGACACTGGCTGTAGAGCCGTGATGCGTCGTCCAGGTCGCCGCGCTGCCAGCTGACGATGGCCCGCACATTGAGCGCGTGGCCGTATCCCTTGCGGTCGCCATTGACCTGCGCAATTGCTTCTGCAGCTGCAATGCAGTCGAGGGCCTCATCGTGCCGGGAATCGACCTGCCACGCCCGTGCGATCCAGCGCACCAGCCCAGCGGCTGACGAGGCATCGGGCGCCTCCCTGATGCGCCAGAGCGCTGCCTCGTACGCTGCGCGCGCCTCGGTTCGGTCGCCGCTGCGTGACAGCTCCTCGGCCGTCGTCACCAGCTCCGTCCAGCCGAGATGCGCGTAGGCCAGGGTGCATCCCTGATGTGCGATCACTCCGGTGGCGGCGGCGCCCGCGTGCGAAACGTCGATGTCGGACGGCACTCGATCCTTGGAAGCACGCTTCGGGAGGCGGGCGAGTGGGCAGCGCGAACGCGCCGTTCCGATCGCCACGGGAATACATCAGATACGACGATCCCGTCGGGGGTCGAGTCACCGGGTGCGTTGCAGCCGCAACGTGCCCGTATGCCGCGCGTCCACTGGCTACGCGGCGTTGCACTGCCGGTGCATGGGCGGCGCATGCGCGCGTGGCGATCCAGGGCGTTCGGAAGCGCGCGACTCGCGGACCACTCGCGGACGACGCGCGGACCACTCTCGGACGAAGCGCGGACGACGCGCGGACGACGCGCGGACGACGCGCGGACGACTCGTGTTGTGCGCGCACCGCTGTTTGCGGCCCGCGAACAGCAAGAGTGTCGTCGACCGCACAATCGGCCGACCAAGGCGGCATGAGTGCCGAGGGTCGCGGTTCGGGCGTTGTGACCGCACTCCCGCGTGAACCGATCCCAAACTGACCGGATCGCCGGGCATCGTGACCGAGGGCACGGCAGAAGCGCAACCGCATGTGATGTAGCGACTTATGGTACTGTTCCTGCTTTAACTCATGGCAGAATCTGCTGCACCGTACTTCTCTACTATCCACAGGAATTCTTCCATGACGACCAATCGCTTCCGCCTCCCGCTCGCCGCTCTCTCCCTGGCCATGATCGCGCTGCTCGGTGCGTGCTCCGACTCGACCGGCCCCGAGACCGGTGCCCGCCGTTCCGGCTTCATCACCAGCTCCACGGCGATGCAGGCCATTGCGCCTACCCCGGTCGGCGTCAGGCCCAGCACCAAGAAGGGCCCGACCGGCACCACTGCCCTCCCCGATAGCCTTGAGAAGCCCCAGTCCGGCTACAACGTGCCGGCGTTCTGAGGCGGCCCCGCCATCGGGCGGCTCGCGAGACCTCGATGGCGGCACGACCGGCGCGGCGCCCCAAGGCGCCGCGCCGGTTGGCGTTTGCCCACCGCCAGGTGCGTCCCACGCTGCGACTCCCGCTCGAAGACTCCCGCTCGGCGTCAGGCCCCGGACAGGATCGCGGCCGCGACCTCGGAAACGTCGGCGACACACGCTTCCATGTGCGCGCGGTGCGTGCGAAAGCTCAGGACGCAGATCCGGGCGAGGAAGCGCCCATCGACCGTGCACCCGGTGATCATCACGCGGCCCCGCGCGGTGACGCGCTCGACGAGGCGCTCGGTCGCATCGTTGCGCGCCTCCAGGGTGGTGAGACCGTCCCCTTCGAGGTGGAACGCGAAGAGCGAGAGTTGCGGCGCCGCATCGATGACCACGCCGGGAATGCCTGCCACCTGCTCGGCGGCCCAGACGGCGAGGGCGCGCTTCTCGGCGAGGGCGCCCCGATAGCCGGTTGTCCCGTACATCTTGATCGCCATCCAGACGCGCAGCCCAGGAAAGCCGCGTGACAGCTCCGGGCCATACTGCGCCGGATCGTAGAACTCCGACTGGTTTGGCGGGAGGTAGCCTGCGGTGGCAGCGTGCACCTGACGCAGCGCCTCGCCATCACGCACGAGCAGGGCCCCGGTTCCGTAGGGGAGGAACATTCCCTTGTGCGGATCGAGCGTCAGCGAGTCTCCCCGCGACATCCCGTGCAGGATCGGCCGCGTCGCATCGGGGAGGTTGAAGAACGCGCCGTAGGCACCATCGACGTGATGCCAGAGCCCCTGCTCGGCGCACACGTCGGCGATCGCATCGAGCGGGTCCACCGCCCCCGTGTTGGTCGTTCCGGCTGACGACGCCACCAGGAAGGGGCGCAGCCCGCGGCGCCGGTCCTCGTCGATCGCGGCCGCCAGTGCGTCCACACGCATGCGGAAATCGCCGTCCACCGCGATCGTCCGCACTCGGTCGTGGAAGATTCCCGCCAGCTTGGCGGCCTTGGCGATGCAGTGGTGCCCCTGCGTCGACGTGTACAGTGTCCCCTGGCGAAGCTCCGTCCCGAGGTATCGCTCGCGTGCGCAGAGGATGGCGTTGAACGTGGCCATCGAGCCGCCGGTGGTGAACAGCCCGGCCGTCCCGACGGGGAATTGCATCCACTCGCGGAGCCACTCCAGCGCGTTGGCCTCGAGCTGAACGAGCGCGGGCGCCGCCGTCCACACTCCCGTGTATCGATTGGTGACGTCGGCGATGAAGTCCGCGAGCGCGGCCGGGTATACGCCGCCGCCCGGGATGTAGGCGAGGTAGCCCGGTCCCGTCGTGGTGAAGCTGCGCGAGATCAGGCGTTCGAAGAGCAGGTCGAGCAGCGGTTCCAGCTCCGTCGGCGCCTCGGGCACGCCCTCGCGGAGCGCGCGGCACAACTCGGCAGCGTCGATGTCGCCACGTGCGGGCTGGTCGTTTATCGCCGCGATGTGGGCCACGCTGCGATCGACGACCGCGTGTCCCATGGCACGCATGACATCGGGGGCGAACTCCAGGTCGGGATACTCAGGCGCGCCTACGGACGTATCGGTCATGGCGAGGAAACTACTATCGAAATTGTGGGACAGCGTGGCGGGCAATGGCGTTGTTGACCGGGTGTCGACGGCGCGAGCGCAGCGACAGCGTGCGCGCGCGCTGCACGACGAGCGACGGGACTGCGGACTGGCGCACGCCCGAATGTCCGGTACGTTCCACAGCATGCCCACTCTCGATCTGGTCCTCTGGGCGAAGGGGACGCTCCTCACGCCGCAGCACCTGCAGGCGCAAGACCGCTACCTCGACGAGATTGTCCGGATCCAGATTGGCGCGCTGACCGCCTATCCGTGGGGGCTGACGCGGCTGGACATCGACCGTGAAGCGCTCACGGGGGGCTCCCTGGTGATCCGATCGCTGGCGGGGCGATTCCCCGATGGGCTGCTGTTCGACGCCCCGACGTCGGATCCACCGCCCCCGCCACGTCCGCTCGAAGGAGCGTGGAAACAGGACCAGACGTCCATGCTCGTGTCGGTCGCGATCGCCGAGTATCGGCCCGGCGCGCGCAACGTCGCGGGGCGCAACGCCTTCGGGACGGGGGCCGCGGCAACGGCGCGGTGGCGCGCAGAAGAGCAGCTCGCGCGCGACGAAACGACCGGACTTGCCGAGAGGCCGATCCAGATCGCCCGCCCAAACTTGCGCCTGCTGCTGGAAGGGGAGTCGTCCGAGGGGTTCGTCATCATCCCGATCGTGCGACTGTTGCGGGGAGGGACCGGCGAGGTGACGGTCGATCCCGGCTTCGTCCCCCCGGTGCTGGAAGTGGCGAGCAGCCCCGTCCTCTCGGCCATGCTGCATCGGGTGGTTGAGCGTGTGGCCGCCAAGGCCTCGACGTTGTCCGGCGGACGTCGGCAACGGAACCAGGGGCTGGCCGATTTTTCAGTGACCGACGTGGCCAGCTTCTGGCTCCTGTACACGCTCAACGGACACCTCCCTCGCTTTCGGCACATGCACGAGGTGCGAAGCGGCCATCCCACCGAGCTGTGGGAGTCGATGTTGGCGCTGGCCGGGGCGCTGACGACCTTTGCCCCCGCGAGCCGTCGTCTTCCCACGTACGAGCACGCGCGATTGGGTGACTGCTTCGGCGCGCTCGACGCGATCCTGCTCGAGCTGCTCGAGACGGCCGTTCCCGAGACTGCGGTCGCGCTTCCGCTGCGCCCGGTGCGCCCTGCCGTGCATGCGGTGGCGGTGGAGCAGGAGGCGTGGCTCTCGGCGCCGCAGTGGTTCCTCGCCGTCAGCGCCCCCATGCGCCAGGCCGACCTGGCGGCCAAGGTGCTGCATGGGTGCAAGGTGGGATCGGCCGACGTGGTCGACACGCTCATTCGGCAGGCGCTCCCGGGACTGGAGCTGACCCATGTGCCGCAGCCGCCGGCCACCGTGCCTGTCAAGCTCGACTTCATGTACTTCACCCTGCGCCGCGCCGGCGCGGCGTGGGAAGCGATCGAGCGGGCGCGCAACCTGGCGGTGTACGTCCCGGCCGACCTGCGCGACGCGCGGTTCGAGCTGGTGATCGTGTTGCGTTAGGCGGCCGGGTAGTCGGGTCGCGCCTCGGCCTCGTCGTTCAACGGCCACGAGGCCGGCGATGACGCGGGCCGCGACGCCGACCGTGACGCCGACCGTGACGCCGGCTTATGGCAGCTTGGGCGTGCTGGGGAGCGTTGCCTTCGGAATCGTCGGCGCCTTGGGCGCGTTAGGCGCCTTGGGGAGCTTGCCGTCCTGCAACGCCGCGGGGACGCCATCCCCGGCCTGCGCGTCTGACGCCGGCGGCTTCATGACGAAGTAGACCACCAGGACGATCGCCAGGATCAACACCGCGTTCAGCACCAGGATGAGCCCCAACGGGATGCTGCGCTTGCGCGGCGGCGGCTCGGCGGCGGACTTGGGCTCGGCGGCGATCACCGGGGTCGGGGTCACCGACTGCTTGATCATTTCGGTGTACACCCCGGGGGGCGGCGCGCTTGGTGCCGACTTCCCGCCGATGGGCGCGAGCGGGCTTCCGGGCACGCCGGCAGCGAGGATCGGCGGCGGGACGAGGGACGGAAGCGGTGGCGCTGACGGCACGCCGAACGGGGAACGACCAGCCGCGGGCGAGCCGAGCGGCGAGGGTGGGACCGCACCCGGCAGTGGTGAGGGAGAGGAGCCGGGCGCCGCCGATGATGAGCTGCCGGCTGGGGGCGTGCTAGTCGGCCTGGGGGCGCCGAATGGCGAGGCGCCGGTCGGTGCGCCGCCGAGTGACGCTCCGCCGAGTGACGATGAACCAATGGGTGACGCGCCGATGGGTGACGCGCCGACTGGACTGGCTCCGGCGCTACGTAGGGGCGGGGAGCCGGAAGCCTGGGGCGAGGCGCCGCCACGTGGAGCTGGCGCTCCAAGGGGCGATGACGGCCCGACAGCACCGAACGGCGATGGGGGGACGGACGAGGACGACGGTGCGACGAACCCCTGACCCGCGGCGAGCGGGGGAGGACCCGGGCTTCTGGGAGGGGGCGGAGGCGACGAGGGTCCGGCGCCGAAAGGGGAGGCCGGGATGTCGGCGGGGCGCCGATCGGCTGCAGAAGGCGAACCGCCCGCCTGAAACATGCGCGTGAACTCGCCGGCCTCGAGCGGTGGTGTCACCGGCGGGGGGGCTGCCCTGGGGGGGGACGGCGCCGCGTGGATCGGCGGCTGAAGACAGGCGCGGCAGGACGGCGCGACGGCAGGCCCGAAGCTCGGCGACGTCTTCCCGAATGGCGGGGCGGCGGGAGCCGGCGCGGGCCGGAGCGGCGATGCACCGAAGGGGGGCGGGGCGGCGGGCGGAGCGGCGGGCGGGAGCGAGGCGGCGAGAGGGGGAGCGGCGGCCGGCTCGGGCGCAGCTGATCCTCCGAGTGGAGAGGCGGCGGGAGACTGGGGCGGGGTACCGCCGAGCGGCGAAGCCGAGGGCGGAACCGGCGTGGTGCCTCCGAAGGGCGATGCCGAGGGCGGAACCGATGCAGCGCCTCCGAAGGGCGATGCCGAGGGCGGAACCGGCTCGGTGCCTCCGATGGGGGATGCCGACGGCGGAACCGGCGCAGTGCCTCCGAAGGGCGATGCCGGAGGCGGAACAGGCGCGGTGCCTCCGAACGGCGAAGCCGAGGGCAGAACCGGCGCTGGCGGACCGTCACCGCTCGGCCGCGACGACGCGAACGGTGGTGGGGTGTGGGCAGAGGGGGGGGGCGGAATCGCTGCGCCGGGAGCAGGAGTCGCGGGAGTCGATGCTGGCGGCGGCGCTGCGGCCCCGCCTGTGCCAAGTGCGCCGAACATACGGGTGAACTCGCCAGGCTCCTTGGCAGCGGGGGGCGATACGGCGGGCGCAGGGGGCGCCCCGCTCGGGGGCGTTGGGGGCGGCGCAAAGTTGGCGCTCGCCGGCGATGGCGCCGTGGTGCTCGCGGTGGGGCCCGGCGGCGCTACCGACGCGTGGCTCGGTGGCACCGCTGCCGCCGGAGGCACCTCGGCCGCCGCGGGAGCCGACGACGGCGCCTGCTGCTCCGCTCCCGGTAGGGCAGCTTCGAGGACCGAGCGCGCCGGGAACGAGCTTGCGCCTGACGGAGCCGCGGCGAAGGTGTCGGGCGCATCGTCAGGCACGCGCGCCGAGAGCCAGTCGGAGAAGGTGACGAGTCCCTGCAGGAATTCGGTGACCACCGCGAAGCCCGCCGATACGGTGGCCGTCTCGAGCACGCGCGCCTTGTCCGCCTGCGGCAGGCGCCCCAGGCGCCGCTGGAGCGCGGCCACGTGTTCCGGCCCTGCCGCGTCGAGCAGGTGCACCATGACGACGCGACCCGTGACCACCTCCAATGCGTTGTGCGTGCGCACGCCGTCGGCGACGGCCACGCACTTCAACAGCTGGTATCGGGCATCGAAGTTCTGGCTGGCCATCGGGTGATCGCGTGGTGGGCAGGGAGCGTGCGCCGGACGACGATGCGGACGACGAGGCGGCAGCCGAACGGTCGGCGCACGCTATATTGTTCACTCCGGGTCGCGCGGAAGCAATTGCGTGACGGTACCACCACTCGATCGGTGTCCCCATGGGCCTTGCACCGCGCCGACAGAGTCGCGTCGTGTGGGAAGAGGGAATGTACCTCGCGCCGCACCACTTTCAGGCGCAGCGCCGGCACTGCGAGGACACGATTGCCGCGACGCTCGAGGCGCTGTTTCCCTTCGCCTACGGCGTCACCTCGGCCTCGCTCGACACGGAGGCGCTAGCCAGCGGGACGCTGGCCCTCGCGTTCGCGCGCGGGATCATGCCCGACGGCACGGTGGTCTCGGTTCCCGATGCCGACGCGCCGCCCCCGCCCGCGTCGCTCACCGCCAGCTTTGCACCTGACCGGGACGCGCACGTCGTCTACCTCGCGCTCCCGGCATGGAACGATAGCGCCGCCAACGTGCGCTTCACGGTTGCCCGGACCGACGTGGACCCGCTCGCCCCGCCCGCGAACGGCCATGCACCGCGTTACATCGAGCAGGTGTCCAGCGTGCGCGACGAGACCGCGGGCGAGGAGAGCACCGAGGTCCACTTCGCGACCAAGCACCTGCGCCTGGTGCTGGACACCCAGCTCGAGCGCAGCGACGTGGCCCTGGCGCTCGCCCGTGTGCGGCGCAACGACGTCGGACAGTTTGTTGCGGATCCCGACTTCATTCCGCCGTGCCTGAAGATCGGCGCCAGCGAGCGCCTGGTCGCGATCCTGCGCCGCGTGGTCGGCATGGTCGAGGCAAAGGGCCAGGCGCTGGGCGCCACGCTCGACACGTCGGCCGGCGCCGTGCCGGGCGCCGCCCCGGCCGCCTATATCGGCAACGAACTCGCCACCCGCTGGCTGCTGCATGCGGTGCGCTCGGCCGAGGCCCCGCTGCGCCACCTGCTGTCGACGCGTAGTGCACATCCCGAACAGCTGTGGCTCGAGTTGTCCCAGCTGGCGGGAGCGCTCTGCACCTTCTCACTCTCGGTCGAGGCCCGCGCCCTGCCGGTGTACGCGCACGACGACCTCGGGACGTGCTTCGGCGCCATCGAGCAGCACCTGCGCGCGCACCTCGATGTCGTCATCGCCGCCAACGCGGTCGTGGTCCCGCTCGCGAAAGTGTCGGAGGTCCTGTACACGGCAACGATCAGCGACCCGCGCTGCTACGACACGGGAGCGCGCTGGTTCCTCGGCGTGCGCTCGAGCGTCGGCGCCACGGAGACGCTGGGACGCGCGCAGCAGTTCCTGAAGGTGTGCGCCTCCAAGTTCGTGCTCGAACTGGTGCGCCGCGCGTATCCGGGACTCGAGCTCGAGCACATTCCCGCCCCGCCGGCCGGTCTTGCCCCGCGGGCGGACTTGTCGTATTTCGAGATCACCATGGCGGGTCCCTGCGAGCAGGGGCTTCGCGACACGCGTGAGCTTGGCGTCTACGTGCCGGAGGCGCTGCCAGACGCCGTACTCGAACTATCGGTGCTGGTTCCGGCGTGACGCCGGGTCCACTCGACGCGATCGTGCCACTCGCGGGCCGCCACCGCGGCCACCGTCGTCGTCCGGCAGAGAGCCGAGCGCTGCCCGATCGACCGACGGACCATGACTCGAGGCACCCCACGCGGTGTCTCGCGGCTCGGCGTCTCACGCTCGACTCCATTCACCCGGCCGTATCTGACCCATGACGAGCCCCGGTTCCGCTCCCCCGACGCCCGCCGCCGTCTCTGCGGTCGGACAGGGGCGCCTCGCACTCCTGTTCCAGGAGGCGCTCACCGCCATCACCCGACTGCGCGCCAACCGCCAGACCGTCACCGAGGCCGCAGCGTTCCGAACGCAGATGCTGCACCTGCTCAAGCGTGCGGAAGACGAGGGACAGTCCATGGGCTACGACGCCGCCGATATGCAGCTGTCGGTCTTTGCCGTCGTGGCCCTGCTCGACGAATCGGTGCTCAGCTCGGCCGATGCCACGTGGGCCGAGTGGGCCCGCCGTCCATTGCAGGAGCAGCTCTTCGGCGGTCACATGGCCGGCGAATGGTTCTTTCAGCACATCGATCGCCTGCTCGCCCGCCCCGATACGCCGGCGCTCGCCGACCTGCTCGAGTTGCATGAGCTCTGCCTCCTGCTCGGCTTCCGCGGACGGTATGGTGCGGGAGACCGCGGTGCGCTGCACGCGATCGCCGCGCAGGTCGGCGAACGCGTGCGTCGCATTCGGGGTATCCGCGCGGACTTCGTCGCCGGATGGAAACCGGGCGACGACGCGGTCGCCGCGACCGATCCGTGGATCCGCCGACTCACCATCGGGCTGGTCAGCACCGTCGTGGTCTGCGTGGCGCTGTGGGGGGTGGGGATGTTCTCCCTGCGATCGGCCGTGAGCGGGATCGCCGTTCCGCCCGCGGCAGCAGCGGCGAGCGGGACGCCCGCGCGCGCCCCCTCGTAATCCTGATACCAACGGCCCGCGCCCGACTCGCCAGCACCGTCTTCTCTCGTTCCGCACAGGCTACATGGCTCGCAATCCTTCCACGCGTTGGTACAGCGCCCTGGCGGTGCTGCTCATCTTCGTCCTGCTCGCGTGGTTGCTGGGCGCCGTGCTGACGCTCACCGGCGGCGAGAAGGTGGCGCTCCAGGTGGGGCTGGTCACGCTCGGCCTGATCGCCGCGGGCGCACTGCTGTGGTACCTGCGGCCGCGCGACGAACCTGTCGCCGATCCGACCGACAAGCGCGACGCCGACGTGTCGTCGCTCGTGGCCGCCGCCCGCGCTCGGCTTCCGCGCGGGGTCTTCGACGCCAAACCCCTCGTCCTGGTACTGGGCCCTGAAGGAAGCTGCAAGTCGACAGCGGTCCTGCGATCGGGAACGGACCCCGAACTCCTGTCGGGCGATGCCCCGGCCGGGACGGACATGCCGCGCAAGACCGCGCTCGCCAATCTCTGGTTGGTGAAGGACGCGGTGCTGGCCGAGGCGGGAGGGCCGGTGTTCGCTGACGCGGCACTCTGGCAGCGAATGGTGCGTGCCCTACGACCGCCGCGCCTTGCCGCTGCCCTCGGCCGTGCGCAGGCTGCGCCGCGCGCGGCAGTGGTCTGCGTGAGTTGCGACCTGTTCACCGGTCCCAATGCGCACACCCAGATCGAGGCGCTGGCCAAGCTGACCCGCGAGCGCCTCACCGAGGCAGCCAAGGCGTGGGGCGTGGCCATTCCGGTCTACGTGTTCTTCACCAAGGCCGATCGCCTGCCGCACTTCGAGACGTGGGCCTCGCCGCTTACGCGTGAGGAAGTGCGCGCGCCGGTCGGGGCCGCACTTCCATTCGATGCGGCGGCGGGCGACGGCGGAAAGCGCGCCCAGTCGACCGGGACGTACGCCGAGCGCATGGTCCCGCGCATCGAGTCGGCCTTCGCCCGCATCGTCGCCGAGCTGGCGGGCCACCGCCGCGACCTGCTCGGCCGCGAGAGCCAACCGGACAAGCGCCTGACTGCGTACGAGCTGCCGCGCGAAGTGGGGAAGATTTCCGCGCAGGCCACGCGCTTCCTGGTCGAGATCTGTCGCCCGGTGCACGTGGGGGTCAGCCCGCAGTTGCGCGGCTTTTATGTCGTGGGGGCTCGTCCGGTGATGATCACCGACGCCCCTGCGCCGGTCGCGAACAAGGCGGCCGCGCAACCCAGCACCTCCTCGAGCGCCACGAACGTCTTCACCCCGCAGCAGATCATGGCGGCGGAAGCGGCCGCGTCGCCCAAGGGATCGACGACGCGTCGAGTGCCGCAGTGGGTCTTTCTCGAGCGTCTCTTCCCCGACGTCGTGCTCGCCGATTCGGGTGCGGCGGCGATGGCGCGCGGCGGAGTTCGGGTGGCCACGGTGCGGCGCGCCCTGCTCGGTGTCGGGATCGCCGCCTCGCTCTTTGTCACGATCGCCGTCCTGCGCGCGTGGATGGGGAACCGCACGCTCGCCGACCGGGTGACCGTGGCCGCGCGCGACGTGAACGCCCTCCCGGTGGTGAACGCCCCGCAGGGGTCCATCGCCTTCCCATCGGCCGACGCCCTGCGACGGCTCGAGAACCTGCGCGGCGTGCTCGACACGCTCAAGCAGTATTCCGACTCCGGAGTCCCCGCCCGTCTGCAGTGGGGGCTTTGGCGGGGCGACACGCTGCTCGGCGCCGGCCGGCGCGTCTGGTTGGAGGGTTACAACCGTCAGCTGCACATGGCCGCCTACGCGGCGCTGGTCGACTCGCTCCGCACGCTTCCCGAGGCGCCGCGTCCGACCGACGAGTACCGCACCGACTATGACATGCTCAAGGCGTACCTCGTCATGACCAACGAGTCGCCGCGCAGCACCCCCGACTTCCTCGCCCCGGTTCTAATGAACAGCTGGGAGCGTGGGCAGGAGATTGACGCCGACGTGATGGCGATGGCGCGCCGGCAGTTCGAGTTCTATGCCACCTTGCTGGCGAGCGAGAATCCGTGGCCACAGGCCGCCGACGCGCGCACCGTCGGCCGCACGCGCGCCTTCCTCAACCGGTTCTCGGGCGAGGAACAGATCTACCAGAGCCTGATCGGCCAGGCCAGCAAGGCGGCAGCGCCGGCCAAGGTGTCCGAGGTCGCGCCCGAGGCCCCGGGGATCGTGGGAGGGCAGAGCGAGGTCGCCGGCGCCTTCACGGCCGAGGGGTGGGCGTTGATGCAGCGCGCGTTCGCCGATGCCGACTTTGCCGGCGAGCAGTGGGTCGTGGGCGACTCGACCGCGGCCCAGACACAGGATCTCGATCGCATCCTGGCCCAGCTCCGCGTGCGGTACCAGAACGACTACGTGGACAAGTGGCGCAGCTTCGTGCGCGCTGTGACGGTGGTGCGGCCCGCCGGTAGTGGCGACGCACTCGTCAGGGACGCGGCGCGCAAGGTCGGCGTGGTCAGCGGGGCGCAGTCGCCGCTGCTCGCCATCCTGTCGATGGTGGCGCGCAACACGGCGGTGGACTCGAGCGTGATGGCCGCGTTCCAGCCCGTGCACGCCGTGATCCCGCCCGACGCCAAGGGGACGTACGTCAACGACGGCAACCAGCAGTACGTGAACGGACTGGTGGCCGTGCAGGGAGCGCTGGAGGCGATCACCTACCTCCCGCCGCCGACCGACACCGCATCGGCCATGGCTCGGGCCCAGAAGGCGCAGGAGTCGCTCACGCAGGTCACGCTGGCCAAGGGAGCGACGCGGCAGCTAGCGCAGAAGTTCGCCGTAGACAGCGCAGCCGTGAAGCTCGGGCCGCCGATGGCGGCGCTGCTCGAGGCCCCGATCAACGGCGCCGAGGCCGTCCTTCGCGGCGTGGCCGGAACGCGTCCGCCGACACCGCGCGCCGTCGTCGCGGCGGCGCCGGTGGTCGCGGCGCCGGGTGGAGGCGGCGGCGGCGGCGGCGGTGGTGGTGGCGACGCCAAGGCCGCGGCACTCGCGGCGGTGCTCAATGAGCGCGGGCGGGCGATCTGCTCGGCGATGACGCCGATGCTGGCCAAGTTCCCGTTCAATCCAGCCGCCACCGAGGAGGCCACCGTCGCCGAAGTCGCGGGGTTGCTCGCCCCCGGCACGGGGCAGCTGTCGGCATTCCAACAGGAGCGGCTCGCCGACCTGCTCGAGAAGCAGGGCGGGAAGTGGGTCGCGAAGGCGGGCGGACCGGTGGCGCTCTCGGGACCGTTCGTCGCCTTCTTCGGCAAGGCGATGCAGGTCGCCGAGGCGCTATTCAGTGGCGGGTCGGCACCGCGCGTCGTCTTCTTGGCCAAGGGCGAGGTGTCGCCCGAGGTGCCGGTGATCGCACTGGTGCAGGGGACGCAGTTGGCGCGCTTCAACGTCAACGCTCCCCCAGCGCAGTTCATCTGGCCGTCGACGACGGGGCGCGAAGCCCGCCTGCGTGCGCAGTTCGGCAAGGAGCGGGAACGGGACGTCGGCAAGGAGGCCGGCGAGTGGGCCATCTTCCGGCTCGTGTCGCGGGCTGCCAAGGCGGAGGGGTCGGGCGGATCGCTGCGCGCGGAGTGGAACACGACGGGCAAGGGGGCACGCCCGGTGGCGGTGCAGTTCACGATCGAGTCGGGAGCGCCCGTCTTCCAGCGCGGCTGGCTCGGCGGGATGTCGTGCACGCCGCAGGTGACGCAGTAGGAGAGCGCAGGTTGTGACCCGAATTTCGTGACGAAGGCGCGGCGCGTCCGCTGGGCGCCGAGCACCTTCGGTTTGCTTGTCGCCGGCACGCATCGCCGGTAGCTTCTCGCCCCATTCCTCGCCGTCCCCCCCTTCGTCGTAATGCCGAAAGTCTGCCCCGTCTGCGACACCGTCTACTCCGATTCCAACGCCTTCTGCCCGGTTGACGGTACAACGCTGCACGTCGTCGACCTCGAGGGGGGGCTGATCGGGAGCGTGGTCGCTGACCGGTACCTGGTGACCGACCTGCTGGGCGAGGGAGGGATGGGGAAGGTCTACCTCGCGCGCCATGTACGGCTGCCGCAGCAGGCCGCGATCAAGGTGCTGCGTCCCGAGATGGTCAAGGACCCGGCGGCGGTCGCGCGCTTCAATCGCGAAGCCTCCAACGCCAGTCGCATCGACGACGAGAACGTCGCCCGCGTGTACGACTTCGGCGAGGCGACAGGCGGCACGGTGTACCTGGCGATGGAGTACGTCGCGGGACGGTCGCTGCGCGACATCATCGTCAAGGACGGGGCGCTGGAGCCGCGCCGGGCCGCCGACCTCGTGGAGCAGATCGGCCGAGGGCTCGACGCCGCGCACCGGCTCAAGATCATCCACCGCGACCTCAAGCCGGACAACATCCTGGTCGTGGAGGGCCCCGACGGCCGTGAGAAGGTCAAGGTCGTGGACTTCGGCATCGCCAAGGCGTTCGGCGCCGGCGAAGGGGGGCTCACGAAGACCGGTTTCGTGGTCGGGACGCCGGAGTTCATGAGTCCCGAACAGCTGCTCGGCGGAGCGCTCGACGCGCGCAGCGACGTCTACGCGCTGGCGCTGGTCGCCTATCAGTGCCTCACGGCGATACTCCCGTTCGGCGGCGACACACCCGAGCAGTCCATGACGGCGCGACTGACGTCGGCGCCGAAACCGCTGGCGGCGGCCAGCGGCACGGAGTGGCCGCCAGCCGTTCAGGCCACGCTCGACGCGGCGCTGTCGCGCGACGTGAGCAAGCGACCGGAGACCGCCGGCGCGTTCGCCCGGCAGCTCAAGGGGGCGATCGAGTCCTGGGACCTCACGCCGGCCAAGGCGGGGACCGCGCCCCGAACCACCGCCCCCACGGCGACCATCGGCAAGGCAACCGAAAAACAAACAGGCACAGGGAGCCGCTGGCCGGCGATCGTGGCGATCGTTCTGATCGTGGTCGCGGGCGCCGGCGCCGCGTATCAATTCCTCGGCAATCCCTTGCCGTCGGCCGCAAGCACTGACTCGGCGGCCGCCGCGACGGCGACCGCTGCAACGTCTGCGGGGTCGGCGCCGGACTCGGTTCGGCCCACGACGCCATCGACCGCGACCTCGCTCCCGGCAGCGGACAGCGCGCCACGGCTGGCGACTATCGGCGCGGCGACGCCCGATTCGTCACGACCTCCGGCACCCAAGACGGAGGCTCCAGCTCCCAGCCCGAAGACCGACCCTCCGATCACTCCCGCCGCCCCCACCCAGGACCCGGCGCTTACCGCCCAACTCCGGAACCTCTCCGATCGCCTGAAGGACTTCCCGAACAAGAGCACCGCGCTCGGCATCGCCAGCGATCTCGAATCGCTGGCGGGAAAGCTGACCGACGCGTCGGACCGAACGACGGCGTACATCAGTGTGGCCGATGCGCGTGCGCTGGCCGGCGATCGACCGGGTGCTTGCCGAGCACTGGTTCTCGCTCGCAGATCCGCCGCCCGATCGCAACTCACGGAAATTCAGAAGCTCGAGCGAGAGCAGGGCTGCTCCTGAGCACGGTCACCCAGCGCGGTCGCTGAGGGCCGTCTTGCGCGAGGTGCTGGAGGCGCCGTGGGCGCCTGCACATGATCGGATCCGCTCGAACCACGCGGTACTGGCGCTCTATTGATGCATCCCACACCATTGCCCCCCCCTACCACGCGGCCTATTGTCAGAATCCCGGTGTTTTTCCCGGGGTACCGGCTCATTCTTCCCGTGACGCGTCACCCTATGTTCCCTCCGCAATGGCGTGCCGCCCGCTGGGGCTCGATTGGCGCTGTACTGCTCGGCCTCCTGCTCTCCGGCACCGACGCGAACGCGCAGGTCGCTGACTCAACGGCGCGGGCGCGACCGATCGCTGTGTCCGAAATCCTCGACCTGTTCAAGGGGGTCGGCGCGCGCGGGGCGATTACCTACGTCCGGCGCAACTGCCTGGCGTCGGCGCTCAGCCAGGCCGACGTGGATCGGCTCATTGCCGCCACCGCCGACTCCTCGTTCGTGGAGGCGATCAAGAACTCGGACCTGTGCGTCGCCGCGACGGTTGTCGCCGCCGAAGTGATCGACTCGACCGGCGGGATGGTGACGCCGTCGGTCCTGGCGTTGCAGGAGACGTGCAAGCAGGGATCGTATGCGGCGTGCGACAGCGTGGCAGACAAGTACCTGGAGGGGATCTTTGCCCCGAAGAGTCCGACACGCGCCGCCGAGTTCCTGTTGATCGCCTGTGCGGCCGAGCACGATCCCGCGTGCTGGCGGGCCATCAACATCCTGGATGAAAGCGCCAACCCGTCCGACCACACGCAGGGGGCATCGGTCCTGACGCTGCGCTGCGACCGCGGTGACATGGTCGCCTGTCGCCGACTCGGCAAGTTCTACGAGGACGGGCACGGCGTCGTGAAGGATGGCGGTCGCGCGCTGGCGCTGTATCGGCGCTCCTGCGACGCCAACGATCCCGAGGGGTGCACACGCACGGCGGCGATGCTGCTGGCGGGGACGAGCGGGCGGGCCGACAGCGCCCTGGGGTATACCTACACGGCAAGAGCCTGCGAGACCGGGGCGACCGAGCAGGCGGCACGGTTCTGCTCGGCCGCCGGGGCAGCGTACGCGACCGGGAAGCACGTCAAGCCGGACTTCGCGCGCGCGGCCACGCTCTATCAGCGCGGGTGCGACAGCGGCGATTCGGCGGCGTGCGGCGAGTTGGCCAAGCTGATCACCGCCGGACAGGCGCCAGACCGGACCAACGCGCAAGCGGCCGAGTTGTACGAGAAGGGGTGCGCGGGTGGGCGCAGCGACGACTGCCACACGCTGGCCATGATGCTCTCCGAGGGGAAGGATGTCCCACGAAACCAGGCGCGGGCCCTGACGCTCTGGGAGGGTGCCTGCCAGAACAGCGTGATCCGCTCGTGCATGAGCGCGGCGGCGGCGGTTGCGGCTGGCGATGGCCTCCCCAAGGACCTGACGCGCGCCGCAGCGCTGTATGGCAGGGCCTGCGGGGCGCAGAATGCCGACGCCTGCCTTGCCCTCGGGCTGCAGACGCTGCGTGGCGAAGGGGTCACCGCCTCCGCGCAGGGGGCCGCGCCACTCTTCCAGCAGTCGTGCACCGGCGCCAACCTCACCGGCTGCGGTGAGCTTGGCCGCCTCACGACCGCCGGCCATGGCCTCGCGCGCAACCGCGCGACGGCGACGGAACTCTTCACCAAGGCGTGCGACGGCGAAGTGCTCGACTTCTGTGTCGATCTCGGGGTGCACCTCGCGGGCGACAGCGCCGTCACCAGGGCCACGCTCACGCGCGTTGCTGCGTTGTACCAGAAGGCGTGCACCGGCAAGGTGCAGGCCGGCTGTGCCCGTCTCGGTGTCGCCACCATGGACGGCATCGGCGTGACAAAGGACGCCGCCAAGGCGGCGACCCTCTTCACCGGCGCCTGCGACGCCAATGACGCGTTAGGCTGCGCCGAGCTGGGCAAGGCGATGACCGCGGGGATCGGAATCGCGAAGGACCCGACCAAGGCGGTCGCGCTCTTCGACAAGGGATGCACGCTGGGCAACGGATCGGGGTGCAACTGGCTCGCCGAGATCTACTGGAAGGGGATCAAGGACGTCGCGAAGGATCGCGACCGCGCGGTGAAGCTGTTCGATCGTGCCTGCACCCTGGGCGACATGCTGGGCTGCCACAACCAGGCCATGCTGTTCGCCAACGGCGACAACGTGGCGAAGGACGAAGCGAAGGCGGCCACGCTGTACGCGCGGGCCTGCGACGGCGGCGAGTACCGCGCCTGCGTCGAACTGGCCGAAGCCTACAAGGACGGGAAGGGGGTGGCCAAGGACGCGGCGCGCTACGAGGCGCTGCTCGACCGTGCGTGCGCGGCAGGCTGGGACAACAAGCGCTGCAAGAAGTAGCGGCCGGCGTCAGCCGACGAGGACCGTCGGCGCGCCGAGCACGATCACCCCGCCGTGGGCTGTGGAGTCGCCCAGGCGCGCGGTCGGCTTGCTGCACATCAGCACGGTGAACGAACCGAGGATCACCGCGTCGGGCGGGCCCACGCACACGCACATGCTCCCGATGGTGGCGGCGGGCATCATCGCCACCATCACGGTGGGCGCGCCCGGTGACACGATCGGACCGCCCACGTGAGGGATCGGCGGGACACCAGGGGTGACCATCGGGCAGACGTGCATGTCGGTCAGGCGCGCGGCGGGCTGTCCCATCGTCTGGTCCTCAGGTCGACGGCGGCGCGCCGGAGCCGTTAGGCGTCGCGACGGCGAGGTGCTGCTGCTGCATGGCGTCGTGATGCGATCTCGCATGCCCGATGCTCCCCTCCCATCCGCCAACCTGCCGGATCACCTCGACACCTTGGGCGACGAAGGCGCGGGCCAGCGACTCGAAGTGCCCGGTATCGGCCGCCGACGACCCGATGACGGCCGCGAACGCCATGGTGGCGTGGATGCCAGCCGGCGGCGGGATCGGGGTGATGTCTGGCGGGGCGATGCTCCCACCAGTGAAGAATGCCGCCCCCGCCGCGCTCCCGGCCGGGGTGTCCATTCCGGCGTCCTGCGCGCACTGCCAGGCGGCGCGCCGCGTGGCCTCGTCGGGGGCGGCGCTCCAGCGCTCGGTCGCGGCCAGCGCCTGCTGCACCGGGGGCGGCGCGACATCGCCACTCGTCAGGCGCGCCGCGTGCGTGGCCGCTGCCCACGCCCACCAGACCCCTTCGCGCGGGGGAAGCGCCGAGGCGACCAGTCGCACGGCGTCCACGACATGACCACCGTCCAGCAGCGCGGCCAGCAGTGCGTCGCCGTCGGCCGCCGAGGCCGACGCCGCCTTCGCGTCGTCGGACAGCGCGGCCCGCTGCACCAGCCACGCGAGTGGCGTCGCGTCGTGGGCGTCGGCAGGTCCGGAGCTGGGCGCGTTCATGATATCCCCGGCTAGTTGATCATCGTGATGCCGCCCTTCGCGATCAGGATGCCGTCGCCCTTCACCTGCGTCATCGCCCCCTTCACCTCCATCATCCCCGATCCCTCGATCTTGGTCATCGGCGACTTCATCTCGGCCTGTGCCTGTCCCTCGATCTTGATCATCGTCCCCTTGATCGTCACCCCCGTCATGTCGATGGTGATCGAGTTGCCGCCGACCACGAGCTTGATCTCCTGCATCGCCTCGACGTTGATCTTCCCCATGTCGGCACTGACCTGGATGTTCCCCATCTCGACCTTCCAGGTGTCGTTCCCCTTTCCGACCTTCACCGTGCGGTCACCGGTGTTCACGGTCAGCGACTCGTCCTGCTCGATCGTGGTCGTCCGCTTTCCCGTCTCGACCTTGATGACCTGGTTGCCATCGCTGACGGTGAGCGTGTCGTCGTTCGTGATCGTGGTGATGCGGTCGTGCTCGACGTTGCGCGTCTCGTCGTTCTTGACGAGGATCTCGAGGTCCTTCTCCGCCTGCACATAGACGTGCTCCGAGTCCTTCTTGTCCTCGAAGCGGATCTCGTTGAAGTTCTCGGCCCCGCCGTCCAGCGTCTGTGACTTCCACCCCGACTGCGTCTTGTTGGCGGGGAGGTCGTACGGGTGCTCGTGCTGCTTGTTGTAGACGCGTCCCGTGATCAGGGGACGGTCGATGTCCCCCTCCAGGTACTCGACCAGCACTTCCTGGTCGATGCGCGGAATCTGCACGAAGCCCCACTTGGCGCCCCCCCACACGCTGGCGACGTGCACGCGATGTGTGGACTTGCCGTCCTTCCCGGCCCCGCGATCCCACGGGAACTCGATCAGGACGCGCCCTTCCTTGTCGACGTCGATGTTCCGGGCACCGCCCGAGCCGACGACCTTGGCCACCTGCGTGCCGCGGACGGACGGACGCGGGGTGGTGCGGGGCGGGCGATAGCGCGTGGCCACGGGAATGGCGATGAACTCGTTCTCGTACTTCGATGCCAGCGTGCCGCTCGCATGGACGTCTCCGCCCTCCATGCGATGCGACACCTCGATCACGTGGAACTCCTTCTCGTCGATGTCGGAGGGGGCCTCGATCATGCGCGTTCGCGTGCCGGACTGCAGTGCCACGCAAGTGCTCTTGCCACGCAGGAGTTCGTAGTCGCGCTCCTCCTCCTCGATGCGGAGCTTGGCGTCGTCCTGCGAGCGGTCGAGCCCGAGGTCGCCGAGGAACTCGAATCGCTCGCCACGCGCGTGCGGGCCACCGCTGGACACTTCGCCCGTGCTGTCCACGCGCAGCAGGTCATGATCCCGCAGCGCCACCTTGGCCGTGTGCACGGCAAACTCTCGCGAGTAATTGAAGACCGTGTCGTCCAGCGGACGGTCGCCCATCCGGTTCGGCACCACCCGCACCTTCGGCACCTCGCCGGCCGGGATCGATCCGGCCTGCGAATCGGTCAGCACCAGCGTGTGACCGCTGCTGGAATGCTCAAAGGTGTAGAAGATCCCCAGCTCCTCGAGGAGCCGGGAGACGAACTGCAGGTGGGTTTCCCGGTACTGGGTGATGTACTCGCGCTTTGGTGGCGTGGCGGCCAGGCGCTGCTTGATCCCCGACACCCCCGACTTCTTGCACACATCCTCGACGACCTCGACGGCGGTCATGTTCTCGAACGTGCGGCAGTCGTTGTACAGCGAGAGGAACCACAGCGCCGGCACGATCTCGGCGCGGTAGTTCGACACATACTGGCTGCCGCCAAGGCTGGAAAAGCGCCGCACCAGCCCGTGAAAGTGACGCAGCTCGCCATCGGGGCGCTCGGCGTGCAGCGTCACCGCCTTGCCCAGCAGCTTCGAGGCGTCGACCGCCGAGTTCTCCGAGACGAGGTCCACCGTGAACAGGAACGGACGCGACAGCGCCTCCGTCCCGGTGAAGCTCACCGGGATGACGGCATCGTCACCAAGCGGGGTCGTGATGCGTAGCTTGCGCCCTGCCTGCGTCAGGTTGGCCATGGTGCCCTGCCAGAGGAATCGTTCAAACGGCTGACGCCGACGCGCCGGTCACGTCGTAGTCGAACTCTCCCGCGTCGGACACCGACACCCGCACGCGCGCCGGGCGATCACCACCGGCGAGCGACTCGAGGATCAGTCGCGACAATTCCGGCAACATCGTGTTGGTCAGGATGTTGTCCACGTTGCGGGCGCCGCTCTCCACCTCGGTGCAGCGCGCCGTCACCGCGTCCACCAACGTCTCGTCGTACTCCAGCACCATCTTGTGCGTGTCGCGCAACCGCCGCTCGATCTTTCCAAGCTTCAGGCGCACGATCTTCTTCATGTTCTCGTCGCGCACCGGGAAGTACGGGACAATGACCATGCGCCCGAGGAAGGCGGGCTTGAAGACCTTGTTGAGTTCCGGCTTGAGCGCCTGCACCAGCCCCTCGGGGGTCGGCATCGTCTCCGGGTCGGCCGTCAGCGCCATGATCGTGTCGGTGCCGGCGTTCGAGGTCAGGAGGATGATCGAGTTCTTGAAGTCGATCTGCCGCCCCTCGCCATCGTCCATGACCCCCTTGTCGAAGACCTGGAAGAAGAGCTCGAGCACGTCCGGATGCGCCTTTTCCACCTCGTCCAGCAGCACGACGGAATACGGGCGCCGGCGCACGGCCTCGGTCAGCACCCCGCCCTCGCCGTAACCCACGTAGCCCGGCGGCGACCCCTTGAGCGTGGAGACGGTGTGCGCCTCCTGGAACTCGCTCATGTTGATCGTGATGATGTTGTGCTCACCGCCGAACAACAGGTCGCTCATGGCCAGCGCCGTCTCGGTCTTGCCCACCCCCGACGGTCCGACGAGCATGAAGACGCCCTTCGGCTTGTTGGGGTCCTCGATCTTGGCGGCCGAGGTGCGCATGGCCGCGTGCGCCGCCTCGATGCGGCTTCGCAACCCGCGAATTGCGTCGACCTGCGACTTCTCCTCGTCCCACCGCGCCTTGAGGCTTGCCAGCTCGGCTTCCTTCTCGGTGCGCATGGTGGCGATGTTTCCGAGTCGCTCGGAGTGGTCGACGCCCAGCGCCGCCTCGCGCTCCAGCACGCGGGCCTGCACGGCGAGGTCGTCGAGTCGGCGCGTGACGTCCTCGACCGGCGCCGGCGTGGCCTGCTGGCCGAGCGCGAGTCGCGCGCACGCGGTGTCCAGCACGCTCACGGCCTTGTCTGGCAGCTGACGGTCGGGGAGGTAGCGGTGCGACAGGCGCACGGCCGCATCGAGCCCGTCGTCGGTGATGCGCACGTTGTGGTGCGCCTCGAGTGCCGGCACCACGCCGCGCAGCATGATCAGGCACTGGTCCTCGCCCGGCTCATCGACCTTCACGAGCTGGAAGCGGCGCGAGAGCGCCGGGTCCTTCTCGAAGAACTTCTTGTACTCCGCCCACGTGGTGGCGGCCACGGTGCGCAGTTCGCCGCGCGCCAGCGCCGGCTTCAGCAGGTTGGCGGCGTCGCCCTGCCCTGCCGCGCCGCCCGCCCCGATCATCGTGTGCGCCTCATCGATGAACAGGATGATCGGCGACGGCGAGTTCTTCACTTCCTCGATCAGGCTCTTGAGGCGATTCTCGAACTCACCCTTCACTCCCGCACCGGCCTGCAGCAGCGCCAGGTCGAGCGTGCGGATGGTGATGTTCTTGAGCGGCTCCGGTACGTCTCCCTCCACGACGCGCCGCGCAAAGCCCTCGACAACCGCCGACTTGCCGACACCAGCTTCGCCCACGAGGATGGGGTTGTTCTGCCGGCGCCTGGTCAGGATGTCGATCAGCTGCCGGATCTCGAAATCGCGACCGAGCACCGGGTCGATCTTCCCCTCGCGCGCGCGCGCGGTGAGGTCCACGGTGAACTGGCCGAGCGCCGTCCCCTTTCCGCCCGACGGCACACCGCCGCCCGACGAGGCGGCACCCGCACTCCCGCCGCCCGTCGACATGACCCCTGCTTCGGCAGAGGCCTCGGCCGACGGCGCCGTGATCGTGAGGAACTCCTTGCGCAACACCTCGGCGGCAACCTTCTCGAACTCGCGACTGATATCCATCGCGAGTCGCGCCAGTTCGCTGTTGCTGAGCAGGGCCAGCAGGCAGTGCCCGGTGCGGATCTGCGGTGCGCCAAACTCGATGGAGCCGGCCGTCCACCCCTCCGTCAGCATCTTCACCAACGTCGGACTCAGGGCCGGTGTGCGCGCGTTGCCGCTCTTGAGGCGGTCCAGGCCGCGCGCCAGGTCATCGGCCAGCCGCGAACGGTTGACGCCGAAGTGCTTCACGATCTGGGCAACGTCGCCATCGCTCGCGTCCAGCGCCTTGACCAGGAAGTGCTCGATCTCGACGTCGTAGTGCGTCCGCGACAGGCACAGTCCCGCCGCGCCATCGACCGTTCCGCGCGTGGCGGAGTTCAGCTTCCCAATGAGCGCCCGCAGGTTCACGGTCATGGCTTCCTCGATGTTTGCACTGTGTGGATGATTTTCAACTACAGCCGGTTCAGCTGAGCCGCAAGGTTGTCTCGTCCGGGTCGCGCGCGAGCGGACGGCTCGCCAGCCACGTGCCCCGCCCCAGTCCAGGCCCACGCTGTCCAGCCGAGGTGTCGCCCGGCACGTCGAGAATGCACGGCCGGACGGCGAGTCGTGTGAGCACCAGCTGGGCATCGACGCCCACCATGTCGTCGGCGTAGAGTCTCGCCAGCGCCCTGAGGGCCTCGTGCGCCGAGCCACCCGGCACGAATGCGTCGAACTGCTCCCGGGTCAGCGGGCCCAGGCGCACGCGCACGCGGGCCTGTGGATCCCACACGGCGTCGCCGATGACGCCAAAGCCGAGGCGCCCAGCGTTCCCCTCTTCTCCGAGCGCGCACTGCCCGCCGCTCTCCAGGCGCCGCCACTCGCCGACAAACTGCTCCACTGTGGCTGGGACATCGAAGTAGTCGCCAACGAGTCGGGCGAGTCCGTCGGCCGGCCGCGACCGCACCGACAGCAGCCCCGAATAGAAGGCCACCGCCTCGTCGCGAATCGGGAGCCGGTTCTGGAGTCCGCCGGACCCCATCCCGACCAGGTCGAGCAGGTGCTCGTAGAGATGGTCCTCGGCGCCGGACTCGTGCGCCACCACGGCGTTGTTCTTCTCCCACGCACGAAACAGCAGCGAGATGGCGCGATGGTTGAACAGGTCGAGAAAATCGCGAAAGGCCGTGTCCCGCGCGCGGGCACGCGCCGACGCATGTTCGGTGTAGATGTGGGGCAATACCCCCTGCGGTCCGGTCAGCCCGAAGAAGTTGACGAGCATCTGGACGGGCGCCGATCCGGCGCCGAACGCGTCGGGGATCGTCAGCTCCTGCAGCTCGCTGGCGGGAAAGCCGAGCGACGTGCTCGCACGAAAGCGCGCCACCTCGTTTGATGGATCGCTCCATCGACCGATGCGGGCGCGCTCCGGATGCATGCGCGACAGCAGGCGGACCACCTGATAGAACTCGAACGATGTCGGCGAGTCGGCGATCGCGCGCCGCATGCGCGCATTGGCCTCCTCGCGCTCCGCTGGCGTCGGCGGCGCAGCGGGCATCGAGCGCGGCGTCACAGCAGCGTCCGTCGTCCAGCGCGCGGTGCCCATTCGCGCACCACCTTCTTGCGCTGGCGCGACCGGGCCGAGAGCTGGATGAAGCTGTTCATCGTCGCGTGCATCGCCAGGAATCGCTCGAGCACCGAGGCAAACAGGAAGATCCCGCCGCCGGGGAAAAACTCCTCGTCGAACTCGACGTCCACGCGCCGGCCGCGGGCGAAGCTGAGTCCCTCCTCGGCGGGGACCCGGGCGTACGACGGTGTGCTGGAGATGGAGGACAGCCCCTGAATCTGGCGTTCGCCGGCGGCGGAATCACCGGCGTTGTGCAATCGCAGCAACTCACGCATCGCCTCGCGCCCGTCCTCGATGAGCGACAGGTGATTGAGCGAGAGCGACGAAATCAGGCGCCAGAGCAGCGGCTTGCCGAGCGGCGGCTGGATCACCGGGGTCGGCTTCACGAGGCAGAGCACGCGTCGCACCGGCCCGCCCAGCGCGAGGTCGAAGTCTCCCTTGTCGTCGACGCCGGTGGGGAGGCGGCTCGGCAGGTCGCCGTTGAAGCACGTCAGACGGACCGACGCCACCTCGGCATTGGGCGGCCGGATGCGACCGGAGAGGTCGGCGAAGGAGAGAAAGAGCTCTGTTCCGCGATCGGTGCGCCACGTGCTGGTGCGACGCACCGCGTGCCAAAATACGCCGCTGGCGTCGCTGCGGCCGTGGCGGAATCCGTACAGCGGTTCGATGTCGCGCGGCTCGCCCTCGCCGGGGGTGATGCCCAGCACCGACAGCACCGACCAGCTTTCGATCTCCAGGCGTCGGCGCGCGTCGGGGACCACGGGATAATCCGCGGCGAACTGGGTGAGCAGGATCGGCTCACCGAGCTGCTCGAACAGGTTCACGATCGGCGTGCAGCCGAGCCGGAAGGTGCGGGCGGTGACCCCGAACTCCACGATCTGGCGGCGCTCGGCGCGTTCGAACGGCGAGACGACGAACAACAGCTCCGCGCGTGGCCCGGCCTCGAGGGCGCGCAGCGCGGCGGCGAGTCCGCGCACGTCGAAGAAGAGGAACTTCTGCGGAAAGACAAACAACTCCTGCAGCAGCACGTACCCAGCGAGGATCCGCCGCGGGTACGGGAGCAGACTCTCGTCCTCGCCGAACCCCACCGGGACCAGTGCCTCGGGCGGGAGGACGACGGGCGCGCGCGAGGGCTGGTCCGGGTCACGCACCACGACGCGCAAGCAGTTGTTGGCCAGTAGCTCATAGACAGCGTCGGCTACGTTGGCTTCGCCGGCGATGTGCAGGCGCAGGGCGTCGAGCCCTGCGGGCGCCGAGCGGGCGCCCCCATCATGGTCGGCGACCGCCAGCTGCCCGAGCTGCACGCCGTCGAAGGCACGCAGTTCGATGCGAAAGGCGCCGACCGCCTCGCCCGTGCGACCGCTCGCCCCCGCGCGCTCGGCCGAGGTCCATTCACCCGCCGTGATGGTCGCCGGCCACAGCGTCGTGTCGTAGCAGGTGCGAAAGCGGCAGGAGAGCCCTTGCACCGGAGGGGCGATGACGTCGCTCCCGCGTGGCACGTGGTAGCCGCCGGGCAGTCGCCCCAGCGCCGGGTCCAGCTCCATTTCCACCAGCGACAGCGACGGAATCGGACGGACGTGCTGCGGGTGCAGGATGTCGAGCATCGCCTCCGACACTTCGGGGAGGTCGTCGTCGATGCGGTGGTGGACGCGCGCGGCGAGAAAGGCGAAGCCTTCCAGCAGGCGCTCGACGTGCGGGTCCTCGCACTTGCTCGCTTCGAGCTGCAGGCGCGAGGCGACCTTCGGATACCGGGCGGCGAACTCGGCCCCCATCCGGCGCAGGTAGGTCAGCTCCCGCTCGTAGTAGATCAGCAGATCGTCCTTCACCGGCTCCCTCCAGGCGCTGGCCGTCGGGTCACGCGCCCGCCGCCGGCAGCCCGGCCTCGTGCACGTCATACTCACCGCTCGCCACTTCGAGCAGGGTGTCGAAGACCACGTGCTCACGCTCGCGATCCATCACGAGCGTCGCCTCGATCACGAAGCGCATCTGTGGACTCCGGACCTGGTCCGCGTCGACCAGGCGGATCTTCGGATCCAGCATGCGCGGCTCGAATCGGGTGATCGCCTCGCGCAACCCCGCCAGGATGCGCTCCCGTCCCACCTTCGTGCCCACGGGAATTCCCGTGGTATCGATGAGTCCGTAGTCGTAGACCGATTGCCGAAGTTCGGGGAGTCCCTGCGGCGCGGGATGCATGGTGCGCCGCGAATTGAGCAACGTTTCCACGTCTCGTTCCACCGATCGTCGGAACGCGCGCTCCGATTCGGCGCGCGTGACCTGCGGATCGACGCTGACCCTCGGCGCCTCATCGGTGAGGCGGTCGAAGATGGACGGGACGACGATGTGCTCGATTTCTGTACGTGCCACAGGGCCTGTCGATGGAAGGAAGCCTAACGGGACGCCTAACGCCGTGCCTAGCTCGACTGGAGCTGCATGGCCTGCAGCGTATCGAGCTTGCACACGCGCAGGTACAGCTGATAGCGGTCACTCCCTCCCCCCTCGTCCGACCGATCCATGATCCGGCACAGGAGCGCCAGCGGCTGTGCGACCAGCGGCCCCGATTCCCACTCCTCGAGGTTCCGTTCGTCGATCGTGGCCACCAGCCGCTCCAGGATCGGGCGCGCCACGGCGTCCATCCCGCTCTCCACCATGATGTACGCCAGTTGCGTCTGGCGGAGGAATCGGCCGCGCGGTGACTGCTCGCGACCGGCTTCGGCGAGCAGCAGCTCGATCCCGTTGCGCACGCGACCCTGTGCCATCTCGCTCTTGGCCATCTCGAACGGATCGCGTCCCACGCGGCGACGCGGGCCCGCCGCAAGTCCGCCGTGCTTGCTGGTGCTGTCTTCCTGCACCAGGGCGTCGTGCATCACGCCATCGTCGCGCGTCGCCTGGTCCTCGCCACTCGCGGGAACGGAGGCGGGCGCTGGGTCGCTTGCCGCGCCGACCAGCTGCTCCTCTGCCAGCCAGGCCTGCGTCTCCGGATTGGCGGTCGGCGAGTCGTCCATCAGGGTCATCTCCGGCAGCTGGGGAATCGCGGCAAGCAGCACGCGCAACTGGTCGCGGATGGCCGCGGCCACGGCGCCGTAGCCGAGCTGCGCACAGGCCGTCAGCGCATAGCGCTGCAGGTCGATCCATCCGCGCCCCTGGGGGGTGCCCATGACCGCTTCGCACTGCTCGAGCAGGTCGGACCACTTGCCATCGAGCAGGAGCCCCTTGAGGCGGGATCGCACCGCCGTCGGTGTCGCTTCGAGCAGTTTGGGTTCGAGGTCGCCCGTGGCGGCCGAGGCGCGCAGTTCTCCCCAGCGCAGGCCGCGCAGCATCAGGTACGGGCCGGGGTTGGTCGGGTCGAGCTTGCGCAGGAACCGTGCGGCGATGGAGACCCGATTGGTCGCATCGGCCGCGCTGACCGGCTCCACGCTGAGCACGGTCCCGTCGTCCACCGGCGCCCCCGTCTCGTCCACGACCTCCTCGACGATGGGGTCGGGATCGTCGATCAGCTTCTGCGTCAGGATGGACTGCCCGAGGCGCTTGAAGTCGTCCAGCGCCGACCGGACCTTCATCAACGACGGCGCATCGCGTCCGAAGCGCTTGTCGGCCTCCTTCTCGAGGGCGGCAAGGGCGGCAGTGGCCACGGCGAGATCGGCGAGCAGCGCCTTGTAGAACGACTTGTTCGCGCCGCCGATCACCTTGTCCACGTCCTCGGGCGTCGGCTTGTTCTCCTTCAGCGCGATTTCGCGCGCCTGTTGCTTGTCCTTGTTTCCCTCGGCCTCCGCCTCGGTCGGGACCGTGCGCGAGACCTGATAGGTCAGGAATGACGGCCCGTTGGGCGCGACCGGGAGGAGCTTGATCGGGATGTCCAGCGTGGATCCCACCCACTCCAGCGGACCAGCGCGCAATTCGGGATCTTCCTCGTCCCACTCGGGAAAGCACCCCTCCCAGAACTTGTCCAGGATCCCGTGCAGCGCCGTGAGTCCGCTCGCCAGTCCTGGCAGCCCGTGTTGATTGAGCAGCCCCTCGGTGAGCCACCCGGTCAACTGGAGGTCCTTCGACTCCTTCTCCACCAGCTCGCGACCGACCCTGAGGACCACCGGCCAATCCGCAAGCTTGCGCGGACCGTCATGCTCCCCGCGCGGGAGGTCGGGATCTTCGCGGCGCGCCTCCTTCACCGCCTCGTAGCGCGGGTCATACCGCAACTCGGTCCCGGCGGGATTATCCCCGGGGACCGGGGTGAGGAGCGCTTCGATCAGGGCCGTATCGACGGGCATCCGGACACGTGGCGAGGAGGGACCAGCAGGGTAACAACGGCGGCGCGCAGGCCGCGCGCCGCCGCGGTTGGGCGACCGGGGGACCGACCCGGCACGCTACGCGGACTCGGCCGCTTCCGCAGTCGGGGTGATCACGAGGTCGCGCAGTTCCAGCAGCGGCACCATCTCGCCATCTATCGAAAGCATTTTCTGGCCGACCGGCGTGAAGGCGCCATCCGGGAGCTCGGTCCAGTCCGTGGCGCGCCCGAGCCGCAGATCGGCGTCCTCGACCTGCCACGCCAGGGGCGACAGCGCGGGGAGCAGGACCTCACCCAGTTCCATGTCCTTCATGCGCGCATTGGTGCTCACGCGCGCCGGGGCCCAGCGCAGGTCGCGCAGGTAGCGCGGCGGCTCAAGGTGGATCGCATCGATGTACGCAAACGGAATCCACATGTAGCGCCCCCCCGCCATGACCTCGAGGCGCGCGCCCAGCCGTGGGTCCGCGTCCTCAATCGCGGCAAATGGACGCCCGTTGATCGTTCCCGACACCGGCGACGGTGCCGGCGTCTGCGGAAAGTCTCCCGTGACAAACATGTGCTCCCGGATGCGCTCGCCCTGCAGCGAGGCGCGATAGGGGAGCACGGCCATCTCGTTGTCCGGCCCACCGCGGGCGAGCACGTCGAGCTGCTTCTCGGCGCGGTCGTACTGCCCCGCGAAGGTCAGCAGCTCGAAGAGAAAGACCCGTCGCTGGGTGTCGGTCGGATTGCTCCGCAGTTCGACACCCAGCGCCTCGATCGCCGATTCCAGCCGTCCAGCGTCGAAATGTTCCCGTGCGGTTGGCATCGACCCCGGTCTCCCTTACGCGTTCGTGACCTTGCGGATGTCCCACAGGATCGGCGTGCCCGAGACGAGCTTGCCGTCGACACCCTGCTGCTTGTACTCGAACGACACCTTGCCGAAGGCGAACGAGACCGACTCGGTCGGCGTATCGTCGCCGCCCGACGAACCGGACCACTGGACCGACTCGACCATCACTTCCTCGAACTTGTAGATGATGAACGTGTCCTGGCCGCCGGTCCCGGTCTGCTTGCGCAGCGAAACCGTCATGTCGGTGATGTGGTCGCCGAGTGTGCATGCCGCGAACAGCTTGGGCGAGGCCACGTCGGTCTTCTTCATGATGTTGAACGACGAGATCGACACGCGCGAGGCCGTCATGCCCTCGGTGCCCGGGCCGACCGTCACCGGGGCACTCGCGCCCCATGAAAAGGAGAAGATCTCGATCTTCTTCTCGAAGCCCTTGGCGGTGGCTTCACCGGGAATGCCCTTGAGGTCTACGTATGCGTCGAATGCCATGGGATCAGCGTCCTCTCACGAAAGGTTCTAGGCTCCATTCCACGCTGCCGAGGGGCGGACTCCCCTCGGCAGGGGACGGCCATCTGGCGTCGCGTCCGGCCTGGGTGCCGGACGCGGCCCGTTACGCGGCCGGCGGCGGAAGCTCCGCCACGAGTCGCATCGCGACTCCCAGCTCGTCGAGCTGGAAGTGCGGGCGCAGGAATGCCACGGCCCGATAGGCCCCCGGCTTCCCTGGCACTTCGACCACGTCGATCCGCGCCTCGGCCAACGGGCGTGCCGCCTTGATCGATGCGGCGGCATCCGATCCAACCACGTACTGCTGGATCCAGCGATTGAGGAATGCATCCACCTCACCGCGCGACGTGTAGCCGCCGATCTTGTCGCGCATCATCACCTTCAGGTAGTGCGCGAAGCGTGACGTGGCGAAGATGTACGGCAGCTGCGCCGAGAGGCGCGCGCTCGCGGTGGCCTGCGGCGAGTCATAGACCTTGGGCTTCTGGCACGACTGCACGCTGAAGAAGGCCGCGTTGGCCGTCCCCTTCTGGTGCACGAGCGCGGCGAATCCGAGGTCGGCGAGTTCCTTTTCACGGCGGTCGGTGATCTGCACCTCCGTGGGGCACTTCATGACGAGTTCGCCCGCCTCGGTGCGGAAGTTGTGCACCGGCAGTCCTTCCACGAGGCCGCCGCTCTCGACGCCGCGGATCGTGGCGCACCAGCCGTAGGTCGCGAAGGCCTTGTTGATATTGGCCGCGATCGTCCACGCCGAGCTGCCCCACAGGTAGCTGTCGTGGTTGGTGCCGTCGACCCGCTCCTCGTAGTTGAACGCCTCGATCGGCACGGTCGCCGCGCCGTACGGCTCGCGCATGAGGACGCGCGGGGCCGTGAGTGCCACGTAGCGTGAGTCCTCGCTCGCCCGGAAGCCCTTCCATCGCGCGTACTCGGTCGTGTCGAAGATCTTGGCCAGGTCGCGCGGCTGGTCCAGGTCGGTGTACTTCTCGAGGCTGAACAGGTCGGCCGCGGCCGACGACACGAACGGCGCATGCGCCGCGGCCGCCACGTTCGAGATCTTCTCGAGCAGCTCCATGTCCTGGCCGCTCTTGTCGAAGTAGTAGTCGCCGACCATGGCGCCGAACGGCGTACCGCCGAACACGCCGTACTCCTCCTCGTACACCTTCTTGAAGAGCGCGCTCTGGTCGAACTCCGCCGCCCGCTGCAGGTCGCGCAGCAGGTCCTTCTTGGAGACGTTGAGGACCTTGACCTTGAGCATGGTCCCGGTCTCACTCTGGTTCATCAGGTACTTGAGCCCGCGCCACGAGGCCTCCAGGCGCTGGAACTCGGGGTGGTGCAGGATCTCGTTCAGCTGCAACGAGAGCAGGTGGTCGATCTGCGCGATACGTGCGCTGATCATCGCCTCGGTGTCGCGGGCGACGGTGATCGAGCCCTGCAGGACCTCCTCGACAAACTTCTTGACCAGGTCCTTCCCGCGCTCGCGCGACTCGGCGTCCTTGCCGACCTTTCCCTGGTCGACGATCTGGTCGAGCAGGGAGAGTTCGGTGGTCGTCTCCGCCGCTGCCTTTGCGCTCGCCTTGGCCTCAGCCATTGCCGTCACCCTCCTTGATCCCGAGTTCTGCACGGAGCTTGCCGAGCTTCTCGGCGTCGCCGAGGGTGGCCTGCAGGACTTCGTCGAGCTGCTCGTTGGTCTGCAGCGAGCCGCGCAGGTCGGAGAGCTGGGTGCGCAGGTCGAGCAGGGCCTTGAGCGGCTTCACCTGGCGCGCGACCGCGTCGGGCGAGAAGTCGTCCATGCTGCGGAAATTGAGGTCGACGCCCAGCTTCGGCGCCTCGGCGTCTTCCGAGAGCTTGTTCTCGACCGTGAAGTTCAGGTGCGGCTTCATCGAGGCGAGCACGTCGTCGAAGTTCTCCGGCGTGACCTCGACGAACTTGCGCTCCTTGAGGCGCGGCAGCGGCTCGGTGGGCTGCCCGGTGAAGTCGCCCATCACGCCCATCAGGAACGGCAGTTCCTTCTTCTCGATCGCGCCACCGGTATCGACCTCGTAGGAGATCGCCACCCGGGGTGGACGGATGCGTTCCAACTTCTTTTGGGTACTGTCGGCCATTCGTGCCTCCTACGGCGTGATCGCGTGCATGTGACGGGCTGGAGCCGCGGAATCGCTGCTTGAGGCAGCGACGCGGCGACGGGGAGGGAAGGTGCAGGAGAGACCGGCTAGCTTGCACCGCACACCTGCGGATGTCAATAACCGGTACTCTGGCACGTCGATTGTTAGGCGGTGGTACCGCCGACCAGGAGGGTTCATGACGACAGAGCGACCGGTCATCACGCCTGCGTGACGGCACGCGGGGGAAGGCGGCAGGCCGGCAGTTCGATCGCGGCGGCGGCGGCCAGCACCTCGACCAGGCGGGCGACATCCTCCGCCCCGACCAAGGCATCGACGAGCCCGGCGCTGCGCAGGCCCGAGAGAATCGCCTCGACGTCGCGCGTCCCATCGCACAGCTCAAGCAGCGTCGGCGCGAGCGGCGGCGCCTTGACCACCGCGTGTGAAGGCCACGCCGCCTCGACCGTCGCCCCCACCGTCGCCCACCCGCCATCGGATTGGCTCTCGAGATGGACCGCCGCCCGGACGCCAGACACAACGCGCGGCATCTGCCCCACCATTCGGCTCGCCGCCGTGTCACCTCCGCCGGATAGAAACCGACCCCATCGAAAGGTCCAATCCGCCACCTCCGGACTGACACTGGCACCGAACGTACGACGCTCGGTCACCGGCGCGCGCCCGTACGCCTCGCGCCTCAGCTCAATGACGACGAGGGAAAAGCGCTCAATCTGCAGCGAGTCAAAATGCCGCATCCAGCGCTCGCAATCCACGAAGTCCTTGCCCCCCTTGGTGACACTCTGGTAGGCGTCGAAAGGACCGTATTCCGACGACTCCAATTGCACGAGGTCGAACTCGGACTCCGACTCGCCCAGCCATTCGCGGACCCGCTGGGCGATGGTCGCACCGCGTCGATCGCTCAGGGCGGCCCGGACAATGAGTCGTCCGCCACGGCGCACATGCGCCGGCGCTCCCTGGACGATCCGTCGCGTCACGTGCTCACCGTCGGCCCCGGCATCGCGAAAGTCGTAGACGTGCGCGAGCGCGGGCACGTAGGGCGGGTGCGCCACGACGAGATCGAACGTCTCGTCGCCGATGGACTCCCAGACGTCGCTCTGCACGACGCGCACCCGGTCGTCGAGCGCATTCAGCAAGACGTTGAAGCGCGCGAAGTGCACACACCGGCCCACCAGGTCCGAGGCGACCGCACCAGCCGCCCCACGCGCAGCCGCGCGCAGCGCCGCCACGCCGGTTCCGGCGCACAGTTCCAGCACGTGCGCCCCGGGCGCATCGGGGATCACCGACAGGAAGAAGCCGGTCAGGTCGCCCGAGGCGCCATACACATAGTCCTGTATCGTCCCGTCGACCTGGTCGCTGCGCGGGAGCAGGTCCGAGGCGAACCAGAGCCCCTGCAGCGGAACCAGCGCCACGGCCGCCGCCAATGACCGGTCGTCGCCTGGAAGCGACCGAACCAGCCCAAGGGCACGCAACGCCTCGAACGCGTCATCGCCCACCAGCGACTGCACCAGCGTTGATTCCATCGACTCCCCGTCAATGAACAGGCGAATGAGGGCCGCCTGGACATCCGTCACCTCACCCGCGAGCGTCTTGCGTCCTTCCACCAGTCGCGGGGCACCGATCAGGGAACTCCTACCGAGCCGCCGCGCCACACTCGGCTCGTCGTACGACGCCCGGACCAGCAGGGCCCGCACCACGTCGAATGCGGCACGAGGCTCGAGCAGGATCGGAACGTCCTGCGTGCCGGCCGCGCTCACGATCGGCGCTTCACGGTATTCAACGAGTGGTCTGGTGACCGGTCCTGCCGGAGAATCGCTCACGTCGCGCAGTCTCGGGAAACGGGGGGAGCCAACAGTACCACCAATCCAGGGTGCGCGCACGCTAGCGACGGCGCGCGTCGCACAGGACCGACGCGACAGGACCGACCCGACTGGTCGCGGACCGCGTCGTTACGACCCGACCTTGCGCCGAATGGCCCGGCCCGGCAACGCCTCGCGCACCAGTTCGCCGTCGCGGATCACCGGCACGCCGTTCACGACGACGTGTCGCATGCCCACCGATCGCGCGTTGGGCGCGGCATAGGTCGCCTTGTCGCTGACGGACGCGAGGTCGAAGACCACCACGTCGGCATCCTTGCCCACCTGGAGTCGTCCCTTCTGCTGCATCTGCGGCACGCTGCCTTGCAGGATCTGCGCCGGGATCAGCGTTAGGCGCTTGAGTCCCTCGCGCAGGGTGACCACCTGGCGCTCGCGCACGTAGTCGCGCAGGAAGCGCGTGAACGTCCCGGCGCTCCTTGGATGGGCGAAGGCGTCGGACGGGAGCGGCCACACATCCCCGGCAATCGTTCGCCCCTGCGCGGTCCATGGCATGGCGTCGGAGGCAATGGCCCCGCCCGGAAACAGCACCGCCTGATCGAGGTACCCCTGGTCCTGCACGCTGCGTTCGGGTCGCATGAAGTGCACGACGATCCACGTGCCCGGCGCCGACTGCTGCGCCGCGGCGAGCGTGGAATCGTTGTACGGCACCCCGTTGACCTCGAGGTCGCTCGCCGTGGCGCCCCCCATGCGCTCCCGCCAGTTACCGCGGAAGATCTCTGCACCTACCACCGTGCTGCCGGCGGCGTACGGGTAGGCCTCCGTGGTGATTCGCAGCCCGCGCGCCTGTGCCCCGCGCAGCATCTCGGCGATGATCGGGATGTCGCGCGTGCTGTTGCTGTTGAGGTGACTGATGTGCATGTGAGCGCCGGTGCTGGCGGCCAGCGCCACCAGTTCCTCGTACGCCTCGAACGACGACTGCGGTTCGAGCACGCTCAGGTAGCGCACGTGCGTGAACGTCGGCACCTCGTACCGCTTGGCCAGCTGCGCCAGCGCATAGTACTCCTTGCGCCCATAGCCCGGCGCGTAGCCGGCCAGCACGCCAATGCCGAGCGCCCCTTCCTTCAGCCCCTGCTCTACCCGGGCCATGATGCGCGCCGTCTCGTCGGGGGTCGCGATGGTGTGCTGCCACCCCTGCTTGCGCTGTGCATTCTGGAAAAAGGAGATGTCGCCGTCCGGCTCCACATGCTCCTTCTCGGCGATGCGCCCGAACAGCCAGGCCGCCGAGAAGCCGTAGTTGATCGGCCGACCTTCGCGGGCCGCCTGCTCGTAGGCCAGCCCCACAGGGAGCGTCCCCGCCTCGAGCTCGAGCGCGGTGGTGACGCCGTCGAAGGCCTGCATGCGCGCCGACGCCAGGTACTGCCCGTGGGAGTGCAGGTCGATGAAGCCCGGGGCCACCACGTGGCCGCGGGCGTCGAGCGTGTCCCTGCCGACGAGGGCAGTGGCCGAGATGACCGCGATCCGCCCGCTGCGTACGCCGATCCAGCGCACGGCATCGAGGCCGGTCTCCGGATCGATGGCGCGCCCGTTGGCGATGACCAGGTCATAGCCGGCCGTTCCCCGCTGAGCGCTGGCCGATGCGGGAACCAGTACCATGGCCGCACCGACAGCGACGGCGGCGACGGCGGCGGCGAGGAAGGTCTGGCGCAACAGGGCGAGCGACACGGACATGATGGAAGGCCGGACAGAAGACGAGGCGCGCGACACCGGGATCGGAATGCCGGGGGCACAGTTTGCTCTCGGACGCGATCCAACGCCAGAGGATCTGGCGCTACGGTGGATCGACGGAACCCGCGTCACCGCCGCGGGGAGCCTGATCTTCCACGCCAAGCTCCGGTTTCCCCGCTGGCGCGCTCGTTCACGCGAGGTCAACTATGCGGGCGATCCATTTCCCGGACGTGCGCCCACCACATGGCTTTGCCATGACCGGTGCCTCGGCGACCCTTGCCGAACTCAGGGCTGTCCTGCAGTCGTTAGGGCACCGGCGCTCGTCACAGTCCCCGATCGGAGGGTAGGACCGATGTCGCTCCTCAAGTGCCACGGCTTCCTGTTCGACATGGATGGCGTGCTGGTCGATTCGCGCGCCGTGGTCGATCGGTGCTGGCGACGCTGGGCGGCCCGCCACGACATGGACCCCGAACCGATCATCGCCGTCGCCCATGGGCGGCGCAGCAGCGACACGCTTCGCGAGGTCGCGCCGCACCTCGACATCGCCGCCGAGGTGGCGTGGCTGGACGAGGCCGAGCGCACGGACATGGACGGTCTCACCGCCATGCCGGGGGCCGTGGCGCTCCTGACGCACCTGCCAGGGGTCTCGTGGGCGATCGTGACCTCGGCCGGCGATGCGCTGGCGCGCGAACGACTCACCGTGTGCGGACTCCCGATTCCGCGCGCCCTGATCGCCAGCGAGCGCATCACCAACGGGAAGCCGGCCCCGGATGGTTATCTCGCGGGGGCGCGCGCGCTCGGGATTGCTCCAGCCGACTGCGTTGTGTTCGAGGATTCGCCTCCCGGGGTCGAGGCGGGGTTGGCGGCGGGGGCGCGGGTGGTGGGGATCGCGACGACGTATCCGGCCGAGCGGCTGGCGCGCGCGACGCGGGTGGTGCGCGATCTATCGGAAGTGCATGTGGGGCGCGACCATGCAGCGTCGGCGGGGCTGATGGGGGACAGCGTGTTTCATGTGTTGCTGGGGGCGTAACGATCCGTTGGCGGCTCGGCAGGCATCGCGTACGACTCACGTTGGTGCGTCGCGCTGCACCTCCTCCCACAGCGCCGTCAGCCGCAGTTCACGCACCCACCGATCCATGTACGCCCGGTCGAGTTCCGCGCCACCAATGCGCAGCAGCAGTCTCACGTCCTCGAGCTGACGCGCCGAGGCACCGAGCGCCGCCCATTCCAGCTTCGCGATGATCAGGTCTTCCGCGCGCGCAATAGCCACGGGGACGCCGAGGAAGTCCACCGATTCGCGACGGGCAAACTCTGTCTCCGAAAACGGGCGTGCCTTCCGTACGATCACGTCGGCCTTCCAGCCAGTGTCCGGATCGATGACATTGAACAGCGCCCGCATCGCCAGCGCCTCGCGTGCGGCTTCGATGGAGGCATCGTAGCCGAGAGCGTGCGTGCGCCGCACGAAGCGCTCAAGGTCGAGCGCGGTCGGGTCGATCACGAGGTCGACGTCCATGGTGGCGCGCGTGGCTCCGTGATACGCGGCGGCGACGGAGCCCGTCAGCATGGACGGAATACCTTCTGCCGCCAATGCCCCGACGATGGCGCGAAGGAAGTGCTCCAGCGTCACGCGTCGACGCGAGGACCGTATCGCACGCCAGGTACCGCCGGCTCGCCCGTCAGCTGCGACTCGGGCAAGGTATCCTGCATCGGCTTGAGCTACCGTCGCCACGGCGGCCGCGCGTGACGCCGCAGGCTTGCACAACCCCAGGCGCCCGCCACCCGTCAGGACGACCGTGCGCTGCGCCCCGACCTCCTCGCCGGTACTCGTCTACACCCGCCCCTGCCGCTTCTTCGCCAGTATCGTCCCCCGACACGTCGCCGCCCCGCAGGAACACGGATACCGCCGCTTGGCCGCCGGCGAATGCCGCTCCTTGAGCTCGTACCCGTAATCGTACGCCAGCTCCTCGCCGGCGACGATGTCACGAGCCGAGTCGATCCAGATGCGCCCGTCCTCGATCACCGCGTCGCAGTTGGGGTCGCACGAGTGGTTGATGAAGCGCGCCTCGTTACCGCCGAACGCGGCATCGACGACGATCTCGTCATCGATGGAGAACAGGAAGGTGTGGTGCCGCTCCCCGGCGACTTCCGGGTACCGGGCCTCGGACTCGGCGGTGCTCAACCGCTCGCCGGTATACTCGATGATCCGCTGGCCGGGCGGGATGTATCGCGTGGCGAAGGCTCCGAGCCCCTGCATCGGCGATGCGCGCAGCACAAAGGGGAGGGCGGGGTCGCAGGGCGGAACGTTGGCGTCGGATTCGGTGGGCGGCATGATGGGAAGTTATGAACCCCGCTCCCGCGAAGGGGGGCACGCCCCCTAGGATTAGGGGTGCGCCGGAGCTGGTGCACGCGCCCCACCAGGAGACAGGAGCCGGGCATGAACGAGAAGCAGTTGCAGGCGCTGGCACGAAAGAACGCCGCCAAGGCGGTGAAGGCCGACAAGAAGCCGCGCCCCACCTACGATCCCACGCTCGAAGCCACACGCGGCCCCGATCGCGCCAACGACAGCGATACGCAGAAGCTGTTCAAGGAGATGAAGAAGCGCGAGTTCTAGCGCCACACCATGCTCCGACTTCGTGTACGACTCGTTCCGCTCACCTTGGCCGGTGCGCTGGCCCTCGCGGCGTGCGGCACACGCGGGGGTGACGCCCGGGACAGCGACGCCGCCGCGGCCGCAGCCGCCAACGGATTCCGCGGCGTGATCACCGCCCCGCCGCGCGAGAAGCCCGACTTCACGCTCACCGACGTCAACGGCGCCCCGTTCAACTTCCGGCAGGCGACCGCCGGCAAGGTGACGCTCCTGTTCTTCGGCTATACGCACTGTCCCGACGTCTGCCCGCTGCATGTGGCCAATGTCGCCGCGGTCCTGCGCAAGCTGCCGTTCGAGGAGCGCGAAGCGGTCCGCTTCGTCTTCGTCACGACCGACCCGGCGCGCGACACCCCCGAGCGACTCAAGGAGTGGCTCGGGTCCTTCGACCCCACGTTCATCGGCCTGCACGGCAGCGTGGAGGAGGTGAACCGCATTCTCTACGGCCTGCGCATGCCGCCGATCCAGCAGGCCGACGTCCCGGCCGGCACCGCCGAGTATGAGGTGGGGCATGCCGCACAGGTCCTCGCCTTCGGACTCGACGGGCTGTCGCGACTCGAGTACCCATTCGGCATTCGTCAGGACGACTGGGCGCACGACCTTCCCAAGCTCGCGCGCGGCGAACTCCCCACCGGTGCACCGCCCTCGGGGCCGGGCGCGGTCGACCTCAAGCCGCTCGGCGAGCGCGCCGACGTTCCCGCGGTCGCCATCCGCGTGGCCGTGGCACTCGTGCCGCAGCCGGCTACCACGACCGAGGGGGCGCTCTATCTCGTGCTGCGCAACAACCTCGCCGAGGACACGCTGTACGCCGTGTCGAGCGAGGCAGCCCAGCGCGCGGAGATGCACGAGACCATGCCGGGCGACCACAAGACCATGGGGCACATGATGCCGGTCCCCGAGGTGGTGGTGCGCGCCGGTGAGACACTGCAATTCGTGCCCGGCGGGCGCCACGTGATGCTGCTCGGCTTTTCGTCCCGGCCGGTGCTGGGGGAGTCGGTCCCCATTCGCCTGCACTTCCGGCGCGCCGGCGAGTTGATCCTCGCCGCCAACGTTGTTCCCTACGCAGACCTCGAACGCCTGCTCGCCGCCGCGGCCGCCTCGCTGGCGCCGTAACCTGCCCGAAGAGAATGCATGCAATTCTGGTGTAGTGCCACGACCCGCGCGTGGACGTGGACCTGGCAGGCCTATGTCGGGATCTGGATCTTTGTGCTGCTGGTGGCAGCGGGCATGGTCGCGTGGAACCGGGTCGCGGCGCGACGCGCCGGGATGGCGTCGTCCCCGCCGATGCATCCGCTCTTCGTGGTCGGACTGCTCGTGCTCTGGCTCGCCCTCGACTGGCCGATAGGGGCGTTGGGCGCGGGCTACCTGGCCAGCGTGCACATGCTGCAGTTCCTCCTCATCGGGCTCGTGGCGCCGCCACTGCTGCTGCGCGGCATCTCACCGCAGGCACAGGCGCTGGTCGCTGACCACCCCCTCATCCAGCGGCTGACCTCGCCGATCTTCGCCCTCGTGGTCTTCAACGCCACCGTGCTGGTCACCCACCTGCCGGCCGTGGCCGATACGCTCATGCGCTCGCAG
Organism: Gemmatimonadota bacterium; assembly: GCA_016704465.1. Lineage (GTDB taxonomy): Bacteria > Gemmatimonadota > Gemmatimonadetes > Gemmatimonadales > Gemmatimonadaceae > SCN-70-22. The sequence continues at coordinate 129,680 of JADJAD010000007.1, forward strand.
CTCGGCTCGATGGTGATCGACGTGAGCTGGTTGGTGACGGGGCTCTTCTTCTGGTGGCCGGTGGTGGTCGAGCTCCCGCGTCGCGCCAAGTTCCCCCCCCCGCTCCGGATGCTGTACCTGATCGGCGGGTTGATGTTCTCGCCGGTGATGTTCGGGCTGGCCGGCTTCCTGGCCTACAGCGAGACACCGATGTACGGCTTCTACGAACTCGCGCCGCCGATTCCCGGCATCTCCTCGCGCGATGACCACCAGGCAGCCGGTGCGCTCATGAGCGTCGGTGGCGCAACGATCGCCTTCATCGCGATGTCGGTGATCTTCTTCCGCTGGTCCAAGACCGATCAGTGATGGCCACACGAGTCGTCCCGCCAGGCGGTGCGCTGGCCGCGCTGGTCGTCGCCGTCACCCTGCTGAATGTCCGACCGCTCGCGGGCCAGCAGCGCGCCTATCACGGGCGCAACCGCGAGACAACGGTCCATGTCCCGCGGGTGGAGGGGGACTCCATTACCATCGACGGTGTGCTGGACGAGGGCGCGTGGCGCAAGGCTGCCTTGCTGACCGGCTTCTCGAGCTACCTCCCGATCGACGACCGGCCGGCCGACGACTCGACCGAGGTCTACGTCTGGTTCACCAGCCGGGACGTGTACTTCGGCGTGCGGGCCTTCGAGGGGCACAGCAAGGTGCACGCGACGCTCGCCGCCCGTGACAAGATCGACAGCGACGACTACATCCAGTTCGTGCTCGACCCGTTCAACGACCGGCGGCGGGCCTTCATCTTCGGCGTCAACCCGTTAGGCGCGCAGGCCGACGGCGTGCGCACGGAAGGCTTCAACCCGCCGCAACCGCGCGGCCAGACCTTCGGCGGCAACCCGCCGGCCAACATCGACCTCTCCCCGGACTTCGTCTTCGAGTCCAAGGGGCGGGTGATCGAGGGTGGCTACGAGATCGAGGTGCGGATCCCGCTCAAGAGCATCCGCTTCCAGGGCATCGACGCGCAGGACTGGGCCCTCAACGTCGTGCGGTACGTGCAGCACACGGGCTACCAGCAGACGTGGATGCCCACGCGCCGAGGCGCGGCGTCGTTCCTCGTCCAGTCGGGGACGCTCACCGGCTTCTCGTCGCTGCACCGCGAACTGGTGGCCGAGATCAATCCCGAGGTGACCGAGTCGCTGGCCGGTGCGCCTGAGGGAGACGGCTGGTCGTATAAGTCGACGGCCCGGGTGGGCGGCAACGTGCGCATGCGCCTGGCGCCAAACATCACGCTCAACGCGACCATCCGGCCGGACTTTTCGCAGGTCGAAGCGGATGCCGCCCAGGTCCCCGGCGACACGCGCTTCTCGCTCTTCTTTCCCGAGCGGCGCCCGTTCTTCCTGGACGGGAGCGAGTACTTCGATGCACCGAGTAACCTCATGTACACGCGCCGCATCGTGCAGCCCGACGCCGCGGTCAAGCTGACCGGGCGCGTGGGACGCACGACGTTCGCGTACATGGGGGCGCTCGACGGGCGCACCGCATCGGCCAGCGGCGACGACCGGCCGCTGGTGAACCTGTTGCGCGTGCGGCGCGACCTGCTCACCGCCTCGACCGCCGGCTTGAGTCTCTCCGATCGCACGGAAGGCGGCAGCTTCTCCCGCGCCGCGCTGGCCGACACGCGCATCGTCTTCCGCAAGTCGTACGCCTTCAGCGGCACCATGGGCGGGAGCGCTCGGCGCGAGAACGACGGCGCGAGCGTGAAGACTGCCCCGCTCTGGGACCTGGCGCTCAATCGCACCGGGCTTCGCTACGGCCTGCGCTATGCCTTTACCGGCATCGCCCCAGAGTTCGACGCCGCCGCCGGCTTCGTTCCGCGCAACGACTTCGTCAGCGCCGCCGCGTACAACCGCTTCTCGTTCTATTGGAAGCCCGGCTCGCTGGTGGAGAGCTTCCTCGTGCGACAGGGATTCGACGCGCTCTGGCTGTACGACCGGTTCTTTGACGGGGCCAGCGTGCAGGAGACGAAGGTCCAGTTCGAGACCGTCACCCAGTTGCGGGGCGGGTGGGTGGTGAGCCTGACGCCGGTGCGCGAGTCGTGGCTCTTCGACGCGCGACGGTATGCGACGTACGCCACGCTTCGCAGCTTCCCCGCCGACGGCGGATTCGACACCCTCGCCTTCACTCCTTCCGCGCGCACGCCCACCTACGTGCTGCTGGCGCGGGTCAATACGCCGCAGTTCCGCCTGTTCACCGGGCGCTTCAGCGCCTTCGTCGGGCGCGACGTAGACTTCTTCGAGACGGCACCCGCGCGGCGGCGTGACCTCTCGGCGGATATCGACTTCCGCCCGTCGACCCAGTTGCGGCTGACGACGTCGTACCTGTACAGCCGATACACGCGCTGGCGCGACGGGAGCGAACTGTCGCAGGCCAACGTGCCGCGGCTCAAAGCCGAGTACCAACTGACACGCGCCCTGTTCCTGCGGCTCGTGGGGCAGTACGACAGTCGGCGGCGCGATGCCCTGCGCGATCCGGCCACCGATGCCCCGCTGGTGATCGCCACCGACGGCGTGTACGCGCGCGCGAGCGCCACGACGACCCGCGACCTGCGCATGGACTGGCTGGTCTCCTACGTGCCCAGCCCGGGCACGGTCTTCTTCGCCGGCTACGGCAGCTCGCTCACCGAACCGCAGGCGTTCCGCTTTCGCGAGATCGAGCGGGTGAGGGATGGGTTTTTCGTGAAGGTGAGTTATCTCCTGCGGAGATAGACGGGGGACGGGGGGACGGGGGACGGGAGTTCGGTTGCTCCCGTCCTGGCTGAGGTCTGCGTAGACCAGCGTGACGAACTGTTGGGCGCGGCGGGGGCCGCCCATGGTGGACTCCCATTCCCGGGCCGGACGCTCGGCGAGCAGGGCGTCGAGCGATGTTTCCCGGGCGCGCGCATCGGCGACCCGGTCACGTACCGTCTGCAGCATGACGCGATAGCGCACCAGGTCCGCGCGCGACGACACGGCGCCGTGGCCGGGGACGATCACGGTGCGCTCGTCCACGACCGCCAGCACGCGATCGATCGCTGCCAGCATCCCCGCCACCGATCCACCCGCCCACAGGTCGATGAACGGTGGCGCCCCTACCTCGAAAATGTCGCCGATGTGCAGCACGTTGGCGCGAGGGAGCCAGATCATGGCGTCGCCGTCGGTGTGGGCGCTGCGGGCATGCCAGACGTGCACTCGCTCGCGGCCGAAGTCGAAGGCGATGGAGTCGTCGAACGCGCGGGTGGGGAAGGCTCCGGCTGCGAGCGGGGTCCGGTGCCAGTTGTCCCACGCGGCAATCACGGTGTCCTTCACTGCCTGCACTGCCACGTTCCGTTGCGCCACCACCTCGGCGCCTAACTGCCGAAAGAATGCGTTGCCCTCGGTGTGGTCGCCATGGTAGTGGGTGTTGACCACCAGGCGGACCGGTCGCGATGAGAGGCGCCGGATCGCGCTGTCGAGCGCGGCCACCCGCGTGGCCGATTGGGCATCGACGAGCAGGAGCCCGGTGTCACTTTCCACCACCAGCACGTTGCCGTTCGCGTAGCCCGAGGCCACGTGAATGCCGGGACGCACGCGCTGCACGGAGATGCCCGATGTGGCGCTGGACGCACCGTCCTGCGCGCTCGTCGCACCGGCCGGGATGAGCACCGCCAGCACGAGCAGTACCAGTACGAGCCGCTGCACGAGCCGCTGCACGAGCCGCTGCGCGCGCCTGACCGACAGCGGCCCAATCAGCGAAAGCGAGGGCGACCGCCGCGCCCGGGCGCAGCGAGGTGTGACCAGCACGAGGGGCATCGCGCGCACGGAGAGTTCAGTGACGACCTGGTGTGGCGCAGACGGCGCCGAGAACCATGCAAGGTGCGCGCGAGTCGCCGGTTTGTCTGCCGCGCAGGGGCGGAACGATTCGAGATTGGTCGAGGCGTGTCCCGCAGCGTTGCTACCGGATCCGAGAACGCTGCGCCGCGATGAGCAATTCGGCGTAGTCGATTCCCGCCGGGGTACGCGAGCCGTGCCACGACAGCAGTTCGCCATCACATAGCACCACACGATCCGCGTCGATTGACAGCGCCCCGGCCAGCTCCTGCGCGTGCGTCGACGAAAAAGGGAACGGCTCGCTGGAGAGGAACACCACGTCGGGCACCGCCGCGCACAGCTCATCCAGCGTGATGGTCGGATACCGCGTCGTCGCCGCACCACACACGTTGCGCCCCCCCGCCAGCCCGAGCAATGCGCTGATGAACGTGTCGTCGCTGACCGACATCCACGGGTCGCGCCAGATGAGGTAGGCGTACGAGACGGGCGGTGCATCCTGCGCGGCGGCGCGCACACGCTCGGCTCGGCGCTCGATGTCACCGGCGATGCGCTCCCCCGCGTCGCTGCGGCCGATCGCCGCGGCGATATCGCGGACCATGCTCGCGGTGTCAGCGGCGGTGCGTGGCATGGAGCTGTGCACGGTGAGTCCGGCGTCGCGCAGGGTGCGCGCATCTTCGAGGCGATTCTCCTCCTCGTTCATCACCACCAGGTCGGGGGCGAGGGCAATGATGCGGGCGACCTTCGGGTTCTTGGTCCCGCCGATCTTCTCGACGCCATCGACCCACGGCGAGGGATGCACGCAGAACTTGGTGCGCCCAACCACCTCATCGGCAGCGCCGAGGTCGTGCAGGAGTTCGGTGAGCGACGGGCAGAGTGAGACGAGGCGCATGTCGCAGTGTACACTCGGCCCGAAGTCGAGGGAATCGTCGCCGCGCCGGGTGGCCGAGCACGCGAGTGGTCGAGCACGAGGGTCGTCGAGCACGAGAGTACCGTCGGTCGCACGAGCAGGGTGCACCAGCTCTGACACCACCGCGCACCACCGCGCACCACCGCGCACCATCGTCAGCGCGAGTCGTTGCGACGGAAATGCACGAGCGGCGCCGCTCCGTGGTGGAGCGACGCCGCCGGTGATCTCCGTCGAACGCGTGGTAGCGAGCAGTGGCCGCCGCTTCGCGCCCGAGGTGGGTTGGTTAGAAGTTCGGGTTGGTCTGCTTCTCCGACAGGGGGGTCGCGAAGCAGAGGTCACGCCCGGCGAGGAGTTCGAGCGGATCGAGATCGCCCGGGCGGTTGAGCGTGGTCCACCGGCGCAGGTCGCCGAGTCGCCGTCCTTCGATCCACAGTTCGATGCCGCGCTCCCGCTTGAGCGCCGCCCACGCCTGGGTGGCGGTGGTGGCAGTCCACGGCTGCAGGCTGAGCGCGAGCCTGCGGGCATTGAGGCTTGTCATGGCGCCAGGCACGTCGCCGGCGATGAGCTTGGCCTCGGCCTCGATCAATCGCATCTCCCAGCCGCTGGACAGGTTGATGCCGGTCGTGCGCAGCGCATACTTGGTCTGGAAGTACCACCGCACGCGCCCGAGATTGCCGACTGCGGCGTCGCCGACCAGGACGGTCAGGCTTGAGTCATACGCGACTCGCGGATCGCGCGTCGTCTTGCGATACGCCTCGTTGACCGTGTTCCAGACTGTGTGAGCACGATACGGCTGGTTGGCCCCTGCCCAGAAGATGCGGTTGTACTGGTCCAGTTCGTTCTGGAAGTACGGCATCACGTAGGTGAAGGCGTTGGCGATCGTTGCCGCATCGCTTGCCGCCCCCGTGGGGTTGTTGCGCAGGAGCCGAACCGAGGCGCGCCCCGCGGTGGCCGCCTGTGCGAGCGGCACGTTGGCAGCAGCGGTCGCGACCGTGATCGCCTCGGTGAAGGCGGCCTCGGCGCGCTCGAAGTAGACCGTGTGCGGGCCAGGGGCTCCCCCATTGATCACGCCGTCGCAGAAGTTCTCGCCCAGCAACCGGTTGGCGTAGCCGGCCCACACGAGGGCCTGGGCCACCGTGGCGCTGCGCCCGGCGGTGGCACCTAACACGGTCTTGCTTCGTGCGGCGGCGTCTTCGGCCGTCCATCGGGCACGCTGGGCGAAGTTCCACCAGGTGTCTCCATCGTCGTCGCGCAGCTTGCCGGCCTGCTGCTGCACGGAGATGCCGAAGGCGGCGGTGGAGCCCGCCGGTTGCAACTCGCGCGTGACGGCGGAGCTGGTGTACGACACCCAGTTGAGGGCCTCGGACAGGTCGCGGCCGGCTCCGGCCACCAGCGAGTTGAGGGCGCCGGGGTTGTCGAGCGCAGCGGCCTGGATGGGGCCGGGGTTGGTCGCGTCGAGCGTGCAACCAGCGAGCGTCGCGGCAATCGCCGCGGTGCAGCCGGCGCGCAGGACGCGGGTCGTCACTGAGGATGGCATCGTGGTCATGGTCATGATCCTCAGAACGAGAGGCGGAGGGAGGTCAGGAACACCGCCGGCGCCGGGATGTGCTCCGAGATGTAACGCACGGTGGCGTTGAAGCCGTCGTTCCCCGACATCTCGGGGTCAAACAGTGGCATGCCGTAGTTCTTCCTGAAGAAGTTCTGCGCCGAGAAGACGAACGAACTGCTCGTGGTCCCCGGAATGGCGCGTCCGAGCGGGATGGTGACGGTCAAGTCGCGAATCTTGAAGAAGTCTGCGGGGAAGATGAACATGTCGGAGCGGACGTTGGCCGGGATGCAGGTCAGCGTCTCGCGTGCGGTGATCGGCTTCTGCGCCGTGATGTTGGCATAGGCGTCGAAGCAGGTCGGCCACAGCACCGAACGCGACAGCGCCTGGAACGACGCGTCCTCGTCGATGTAGGCGCCGCCCTGGTACTCGCCGCGGATCGCGATGCTGATGTTGCGCCACGTGCGCAGGTTGAGGCTGCCGCCAATGATGTGCGTCGGCTGCGAGGGCCCGAAGTCGTGGTTCGACATGGTGTCGGGAGCGACACCACGCGCATCGGCATTGCGGATGATCTTGCCGCGCAGCACCGGCGCCGGCTGTCCCTCGATGACCCAGCCGAAGTTTCCGACGGTGAACGACGGCGCGCCGCCGAGGCTGAGCACCTTGCTGTTGTTGGTGCTGATGTTGAGCCCGGCACTGAGGCCGAACGTCGGGCGCTCGACGAGCGAGGCGGTGATGGCGGTCTCGATGCCGGACTTCTCCATCTCGCCGACGTTGCGCAGCGTGTTGTTGAGGAAGCCGTTGGTCGGGATCGAGCGCACGCTGAACAGGGCGTCGGTCGTCGTCGCCTTGAAGTACGTGAAGTCGATGCCGACGCGCCCCGAGAACAGGCTCTGGTCGAAGCCGAATTCAGTCTCCGTGGTGCGCTCCGGGCCAAGGTCGGCGTTGCCGAGGTTGTTCGGGCGTACCGCCGTCGCCGCACCCCAGCCCACCTGGCTGTACGTCCGCACGGCGGCAAAGGCTCCGGGCGCACGACCGGCCGACCCGAAGGCGGCGCGCAGCTTCAACGTCCCCAGGTTTTCCTTCCAGAAGCTCTCGTCCGACACTACCCACGAGCCGCTGACCTTGGGATAGAACTGGAAGCCGAAGTCGGTACCGAACGCGCTATTTCCGTCCATGCGACCGCCGACGGTCATGAAGTAGCGATCCTTGTACCCGACCAGCGCCTGCGTGAACGCGCCGCCGGTGATCACGCGCTGGCGGTTCTCGTCCGCATTCTTGATGCCGCCCGACGCCACCGTCGGGGCCGACGGTGTCGCGAAGTTCTCGCTCAGCGCGACCACGTCGCCCACGAGCGAGTTCACGTACTGGGTCCCGCCCGAGGCGGTCACGCGCAGGTCGTTGCCCAGGTTGAACTCGAAGTTGTTCACCCAGTCGGTGCTCAACGTGGTGTTGGCCCACCGCTGGTTCTGGATCACGCCTAACGGGACGGCCGGGAAGCCGAACGGGCGCACGTTGCGGTTCTCCAGCGCGGCCCGGTCATAGCCGAGCGTGAAGCGGCTCGAGAAGCGCGCCAGCGGCGTCCACGTCGTGGTCAGCCCGGTGATGGCGCGGTCGATGTAGCTGTCGAGCTGCTGCTCGAAGACGCGGGCGATCGTGTCCGAGTTGGCCGTGCCGAAGTAGTTGCGATCGCGCCGGAAGGCATTGAGCGTGACCCCCTGGGCGTTGTTGCCGGCCGGGGTCTGGTTGATGAGGTTGTTGGTGTACGCCGTGCTCCAGTTCATCGCCACGTTCTTGAGCGGCGTGAAGTCGAGATTGGCGCGCACCTGGTACTTGCGGTCCTTGTCGTTCGGCAGCACGCCGTCGGTGTTGTCGACGTTCGCGGAGAGCAGGTAGCGAAGGTTGTCGCCCTGTCCGCCAGACACCTGGGCCGACGACCCGTAGCGCACGGCGTAGTTGTCGGGGCCGAACCGGTCGGTCTCGGTGTTGCGGAGGAACGGATCCATGAAGAGCAGCGGCGCCGAGTCGGTCCCGAACTTCTGCAGGGAGCTGATGCCGGAGTTCAGCTGCACGTTCCACTTGGCCGCGCCCGCCACACCGCGCTTGGTGAAGATCTGGATGACCCCGGCCGCTGCGTCGGTGCCGTACAGCGTCGCCGCCGCCGCCCCCTTCACGATCTCGATGCGCTCGATGTCGTCGGGATTGATGTCGTTCAGCGGGCTCCCGTAGGCATTGGCGCCACGCTGGGTGGTGCCGGTGAAGATGCCGTTGCGCGGATACTCGTCGCTGCGCGTGCGCACGCCGTCAATGAAGATCAGCGGCTGGTTGGTCAGCGCCACCGACGTGGAACCGCGCAGGCGGATCGAGGAGCCGGCGCCCGAGTTCCCGGTACCGCCGCCCACGGTCACGCCAGCGACGCGGCCGGCGAGCATGTTGGACACGTTGCTCGGCACCTCGGGAATCTCCGAGACCTTCACCTGGCCGATGGAGTTGCCAACCTCGCGCTTGCGCGCCGAGCCACCGGTCCCGGTCACCACCACCTCATCAAGTGAAATCGCGCTCTGCGTGAGCGCGAAATCGAGCGTGGCCGTCCCGCCGTCGGTGATGGTCACGGTCTTCTCGGTCGGCGCGTAGCCGATCAGCCGCACGCGTACCGCCCGCGCACCCGCTGGCACCGAGACGATCGTATAGGAGCCGTCGGCTGCCGTCTGGCTCCCGAGCGTTGTCCCCGCCACAAAGACCTGGGCGTTGCCGAGCGGAGCGCCCGACGCGGCGTTGGTCACCTTGCCGCGGATCGTCCCGGCCTGCTGGGCCTCGACGACTGCGGGACCTGCCACGAGCAACAACGCGGCAAGCGCGCTGAGCCCGTCTGCCCTCCAGGAAAACGCTCGACGACATCTGTGCATCCTGACCTCCATGACGATGGGATTGCGACGGCGCAGTCGCAGTGCACCTCGAGCGGCGTGGGAGCTCGCTGGAAGGGCGACGACGCGTGGGCTCCGGGACGACGGGATGGATCGCACGAGGATCGGGCGATTTTCGTCGCGCAGCGCGCGGGATAGCATCGACGTGAATGCGGTCGATGTCAACACGGCTATCCTTAATTCGCGGCACGACTTCAGGCTCGGAGAGGGATTCCGCGCGCCCGGACCGCAACGAGGCGCCACATCAGTCGTCCAGTAATAGTTCTCTCTCATCAAGATGAAGGCCCGCTGATGCTCGCCCCCGCCCCCGCTCCGGCCCCGCTCGGGGCGCTCCTGGATCAGGGGCGCCTGGCCGAGGCGCGTGGTCAGGTGCTGCCGGCCCGGGAGCTGTACGAGCACGCGCTGCAGTCGCTGCCCTCCAATACGCCCGCCTGGACAATCGCACGCCTCCTCGTAGGCGTGGGGCGCACCCACCTCGCCACCCGGAATCCGGACGCCGCCCTCGACTGCGTGGAAGCGGTCCTCGGGCTCCCCGATGAACCCGGAATGCAGGTGGGGCTCGCCGAAGCGCTGGAGCTGCGCGGACGCGTACGAACGCGCGAAGGACAACTCGCCGAGGCACAGGACGACTTTGCCGAGGTCCGACGACTGGCCATCGCCGCCGGACGCCCCGCCCTGGCCGCGCAGGCCGCGGTCCGCCTCGCCGACCTCACGGAGCTGACGGGCGACCTCGGCGCCACGACCTCCTGGTGTGAAGCCGCCCTGGAGGGCTACCGCTCGTCGGGCGATCACGAGGGAGCAGCGCTTACCGCCTGCCGCCTGGCCATGCTCTACGGCGACGTCAAGCGCTGGAACAACGCCGAGCAGGCGTTCGTCGACGCCGCGGCCTTCGCGACGCAGCTGCAAGACGATCGTCTCCTCGCGGTGATCGAGCTGGGACGCGCCGACATGGCGCTCGACCGAGCCAACGTCGAGCGGGCGCACGTCGCCGCCGAACGGGCCCTCGAGCTCGCCCGACGGATCGAGGACCCGCCGCTGATCGCACGCGCCCTGCTCGCCAGCGGCGTCGTGGCGCGCGAGCTGGCCGACCTGCCGCGCGCCGGCCGGCTCCTCGAGCAGGCCGATCGGTTGGCGGACGAAGCAGAGGACCTTCTCCTGAGCGCCGAGACCGCGCGCGAGCTGGCCGATCTCATGGCCCGCGACGATCGCCACGCCGAGGCGCTGCGCGCCCTCAACCGCGCCTATCGGGCGGTGACGCAGCTGCGTGTTCGCGGTGCCGAGGGCGACGCCCCCCGGCGCTTGCGGCGCCTCGACGACGGATTTCTCGACGTCGTGCGACGCCTGGCCCACAGCATCGAGGCAAAGGACCACGCGACCGCCGGCCACTGCGACCGGGTGGCCGACCTCACCTGCGAGATCGCTCGGCGCATGGGGGTCGATGGACAGTCGCTGCGCTGGTATCGCGTCGGTGCCTACCTGCACGACATCGGCAAGCTCGAGGTCCCGCCGACAGTCCTCAACAAGGCTGGCCGTCTCTCCCCCGAGGAGTGGGCGCTGGTCAAGCGGCACCCGGTCGCGGGCGCCGACATGCTGCGCGGCGTCGATTTCCCGTGGGAGGTGCGCCCGATCGTCGAATCGCACCACGAGTGCTGGGACGGGTCGGGGTATCCGCATGGGCTCGCGGGCGAGGAGATCCCGCTCGCCGCCCGCATCTTCACCGTCGCCGATGTCTACGACGCCCTGCTCGCGCGCCGCTCGTTCAAGGTTGCGCTGCCGCGCGACGAGGCGCTCGACGTCATGCGTCGCGATGTGGGACGGCAGTTCGACCCCGCCGTCTTCAAGGTGTTCGAGGAAGTCATCCGCGAGGGGATTGCCGTCCCGGGGGTCACCTCAGCCTCCGCACCTCCCGTGCGGCCGGAGCCGCGCGACCCGCCGATCCTGGACGACGCCCTCACCTCGGTCGCCGACCGCCAGTCGTGGACGTTGCATGCCACCCGGCTGCTCGCAACGCAGCGTGGGGCCGACCAGGCGGTCGCGTTCCTCTTGCTCGACATCGACCACTTCGCGCGGGTCAACGCCGCGTACGGTCGGCTGCAGGGCGACGACCTGCTCTGGGCGGTCGCCAAGCTGCTGCAGCGCCGGCTGCGGTTGGGCGACCTCATCGGTCGGCGCGGGGGCGACGAGTTCCTCATCCTGCTGCCGAACACGTCGCCCGAGGTGGCGCGCGACATTGCCGACCGCCTGCGCGACGACTGTGTCCGCCTGCGCTGCGCCCGGCGCGATGCCCCCGCCGAGGAGATCGCGATCTCGGTCTCGATCGCCGTCGCCTGTGCGCCCGGCGATGGAGAGACGATCGAGTCGCTCGTGGCCGCCGCCGACCGGGCCCTCTTTCGCGCCAAGCGCGACGGTCGGGATCGGGTCGTGGTGGCCGAGCAATCGGACGCCACCGCCGCCCGCGCCCAGCTCGACTTCGCCGCCTTCGTGGCCCGCGAGGATGAGTTGCGCACGCTGGTCGGGCAGCTGGACCTGGCCAACCGTGCCGACGCGCGCCTCGTCCTCGTGAACGGCGAGGAAGGGATCGGCAAGACAGCACTCGTCAGGCACCTGGAACCCGAGATCCGCTTGCGGGCTGGGACGCTGGTCACCGCACAGTGTCTCGACGGCGACCAGGTGTCGCCGTACGCCGCGTGGGCCGACGTCGTATCCCGGCTGCACGCCGCCGGGTTGATCGCGCTCGACGAGTGGAAGGCGCTTCCACGACTCGTTCCCGACCTCCCCGCCCCGCGCGATGGCGACGACTGGGCCCTGACACCATCGCTGCTGCAGGAGGAGATCGTGCGCGTGGTGCGCCGGGTGGCGCGCGAGCGCCTCCTGGTCCTGGTGTTCGAGGACATGCAGTGGGCCGACACTGCCAGCTGGTCGGTGCTCGAGGCACTGCTGGCGGCACTGGACGACGAGCGGCTGTTCGTGGTCGTGACGCTTCGCCCCGACGAGGCGCGGGGCGTGGCCGAGTGGCGACGCCGGCTCGCCCAGCACGCCCGCACCACGCATCTCTCGCTTCCTCGCTTCACGGTCGAGGAACTGCGCCGCTGGACGCAGGTGGTCTTTCGCGATGCCGACCCGGGCGACGAGTTCCCGCGCGTGCTGCACGGCTACACCGAGGGGATTCCACTGCAGGTCGTGCAGGTGCTGCATGCGCTGGCCGAGGGCGGGGGCATCTGGTACGGGGGGACGCGCTGGGAGTGGCGCCCGCTCGCCGGTGCGGCGCTCCCGCCGGGCGTTGCCTTCGTGCTCGAGCGTCGCCTGCACCGCCTCTCGCCGACGGCGCGGGCGATCCTGGCGACGGCCGCAGTCCTCGGCTCGCCGTTCTCGATGCAGTTGCTGCTGGCGACAGCCAGCGCCCCCGAGGGACACGTCACCGCCGCCCTCGATGAGGGCGAGGCCGCCGCGGTGGTGCAGCCGACCGCTGCGCACAGCGGCGACTACGCCTTCACGCACGACCTGCTCGCCGAGGCCATCACCCGCGACATCCCCGAGCGGCAGCGGCAGCGCCTGCACGAGATCACCGCGCGCCTGCTCGAGCTGCGGGCCCCGTCGTCGGTCGAGTCGATCGCCGCGCACTACCACGCCGCCGGCCTCGACGCCGAGGCGTTTCGCTACGCCCGACTCGCCGCCGACCGGTGCACCGCCGTGTTCGCCCACGACGCCGCGCTCCAGACCTTGCAGCTGGCGCAGCGCTACGCCCCATCGGCGCGCGAGCTGGCGACGCTGCGTGTGCAGCTGGCGAGGGTGGCAAGCGATGCGGGCCGCTACGCCGACGCCGAGACCTGGTGCGACCTCGCCCTCGAGCGGCTGACCGGCGACGACCAGCGCGACACCGCGCTGGTCGTGCGGCAGCAGCGCGAGGTCGTGCGGGTGCACCGCGGCAAGTCGCCCCGACGCGCACTCGAGGCGCTGCGCACCCTCCTGGCCTCCGCCGACACCGCCGACCCCGACGTGCGCGGCACGGTGCAGCTGGCGGCGGCACAGCTGGCGCTCGACATCGCCGACTGGACCCTCGCGGCATCCCTGGCCCGCAAGTCGATGGACACGCTCGGCACGCGGGCCAGCGACGCGCAGCGAGCCGATGCCCTGCGCCTGCTCGCCATGGCACGGTACGGCTCCGCCCCGGACGAGAGCGTCGCCCTCGGGCGCGACGCCGCCGCCGCCGGTGACGCCAGCGGTGACCGGCTCGCGTCGGCGCGCGCCCTGCTCGCACTCGGCGACTTGTACCTGCGCGCCGGGCAGCTGCCGCGCGCCGACGAAACGCTCGGCGAGGCGCTGGACACCGCGCGCGGGGCGCACGCCGCCCCCCTCGCGGCCGAGGTGTCGCGCACCCTCGGCGCTCTGCGCGGCCGCCAGGGGATGTTCGCCGAGGCCATGCGGTGGATGGGCGATGCCGAGCGCATCTTCAGCGCCCTGGCCGATCCGTACGAACAGCTGCGCACGACCCTGCTCGTCGCGCACGTCGCGCGCGACGAGGGCGAGCGCGCGCGCGCCCACGATCGGTACGATGCCGCGGCCCGCGCGGCCCGCGAGCTCGACGTGTCGTGGATCGAGCTCGCCGCCGTGGCCGGCGCGGCACTGACCAACGGTGGCCCCGACGCCCCGACGACCGCCGCGCGGTGGCAACGCGCCAACGAGCTGATCTCCAGTGCTCCCCCCGACTGGTGGTTCCCGGGCCGCGAGCTCGTCGACGCCCTCGGGATCCAGCTGGCGATCAGTGCCGGACACGGCGGCGCCGCCTTCGACCTGTTTGCCCGTGCGCTGCGACGGTTCGACGCCGTGGACCAATACGCCGGTGCGTGGCTCGTGGCCGAGTGCGCCGACGGGCTGGAGCGTTCGGGGTTTCCAGCCATCGCGACGACGCGCCGCCTGGCGCGAGAGCGCGCCGAAGCGCTGGCATTCGCGCCCTTGGTCATGCGACTCGACGACGGCGCGCGCGACGCAAACGGGTGACGCAAACGGGTGACGCAAACGGGTGACGCAAACGGGTGACGCGATCGGGTGACGCGATCGGGTGACGCGCGGGGGTGCGCGACCGGGCGAGATCGCCAGCGAGCCCGCGCGTGACGGTAAGAACGCCCTAATGCTCGACACCGGGGGACTTGACGCCCCACCCCAAACACGTAGTGTCTGTCACGCGCCCCTAGCGATTGGTCCCTGCAGGCGGCGTTTATTGCGTTTCCGCAGGCGTCCGGCGCGTCCGGCTGCCGCGGTTTGGCCCCCATCCGTCTCTGGAGGTGCCCCATGCGCATGTCGTGGTCCGTTCCCCGCCGACGCCTGCTGCGTCTGGTTGCGTCAATCACGGCGCTCGCCGCGACGCCAGGAGTAGTCGTGGCACAGCCGCCTCAAGTCACCGGACGCGTCACGGCGGCCGAGGACGACGCGGCGCTGCCCGACGTGCGCGTCATCGTGCTCGGGACGTCGGTCTTCGCCATCACCAACGCGCAGGGGACCTTCACTCTGCGCGGCCTCTCGCCCGGCAACTACGATGTGCGGGTGCTGCGCGTGGGGTATCAGGAGCAGAAGAAACCCGTGGTCGTCGCCACGACCGGGAGCGTCACGCTCAACTTCGTCATGACCCGGACGGTCGTGCAGCTGCAGCAGGTCGTGACCACCGCCACCGGCGAACAGCGCCGAGTCGAGCTCGGCAACACGGTGTCGACGATCGACGTGGCGCGCACCGTCGAGACGTCGCCCACCAAGAACATGGGCGACCTGCTCGTGGCCAAGGCGGCCGGCGTCCAGGTGCTGCCCGGCAACATGACGGCGGGAGGAAGCCGCGTGCGCATCCGGGGCACGTCGTCCCTGTCGCTCAGCAACGACCCGATCTACATCATCGACGGCGTGCGCATGACCGGCGGCGGTGGCACCGGGACGGCCAGCTCCGGTTCCGGGATCGGCGTCGGCGGCACGGCGCCTAACAGAGTGAACGACATCAACCCCGAGGAGATCGAGAACATCGAGGTGGTGAAAGGACCATCGGCGGCCACCCTGTACGGTACGGACGCCGCGAACGGGGTGGTCGTGATCACCACCAAGCGAGGACGTGCAGGCGCGCCGCGCTGGAGCTTCTACGGCGAGAACGGGGTCATCCAGGACAAGAACGACTACCCGTCCACGTATGCCATTCTCGGTCACCTCCCTGCCACGCCCACGGTCGCGCGACGCTGCTGGCTGTACGAGACGGCGCTCGGGACCTGCATCGAGGACAGCACCGCCGTCCTCAACGTCTTCAAGGATCAGGACCTCTCCCCGATCAAGGACGGCTGGCGGTGGCAGGGAGGCGGGCAGCTGAGCGGCGGGACGGACCTGATTCGTTACTTCGTCAGCGGCGAGTACGAGAGCGAGGCCGGCTCACTCGGCATCCCGGACTACGATCGTCGCCGCTTCGACTCGCTCAACGTCCGGATCTATTCCTACATGAATCGCCCCAACGTGGCGATCAAGGGATCGTACCGCGCCAACCTGAACCTCGCGCCGACCCCCAAGCTCGACCTCGGGATCACGTCGAACTTCATCAAGCTCGACCAGCGGCTTCCGCAGGTGGACAACAACGTGAATTCGTTCTGGTACAACGGCATGGTGGCCTACGGCTACAAGAACGCCGGCCCGAACTACACCGGGCGTGGATCGCTCGGGCAACCGTTGAACGGCTACAACCTCTTCACCCCCGGCGACATCTTCCAGTACCAGACGCAGCAGGGTGTGCATCGCGCCATCAATACGGCCACCGCCAACTGGCGTCCCTTCTCCTGGATGCAGAACCGCGCCGACGTCGGTCTCGACTTCACCGACCGCACCGATTTCCAGCTGTGTCGCTTCTCCGAGTGCTCCGACTTCGGCACGAATCGGTTGGGACGCGCACTCGATGTCCGCGCCGACATCCGTAACCTGACGCTCAACCTCGGCTCCACCGCGTCCTGGCAGCCGCGCCCGTGGCTGGGCGTGAAGAGCACCGCCGGTGTGCAGTACGTCAACTTCTCCAACCGAACGTCGTCGGCACAGGGCTCGACGCTTCCGCCGGGTGCCGAGACGCCGGCCGCCGGCACCATTCCCTCGGTAAACTCGCAGACCACGCTGCAGAAGACGTTGGGCTTGTTCGTCGAGGAGCAGGTGGCGCTCAACGACCGTCTCTTCCTCACCGGCGCGGTGCGCACCGACCAGAACTCGGCCTTCGGCACCGACTTCCAGCGCGTCTACTACCCCAAGGGCGCCATCTCGTGGATCATCAGCGATGAGGGCTTCTTCCCGAAGATCGCCTGGCTGTCGTCGATGCGGCTGCGCGGTGCGTTAGGCTCCTCCGGCGTGCAGCCGGGACCTAACGACGCCCTCCGCACCTTCGCCGTCGCGACCACCAACGTCCTCGGGTCCGAGGTCGCGGGGCTCCGGTCATCGCTGCTGGGCAATCCAACCCTCAAGCCCGAGCGCGCACAGGAGCTGGAGTTCGGCACCGACCTCCGCCTGTTCAGCGATCGCATCAACGTCGAATTGACGTTCTACGACAAGTCGTCCCGCGACGCCCTGATCGCCCAGACCGTCGCTCCGTCGGCCGGGTCAGCTGCGACCAGCGTGCTCGCCAACCTGGGCGAAGTGCGCAACTGGGGCTACGAGACGTTGATCAACGCCCAGCTCCTCTCCCGTCGCGCGGTCGCCTGGGACCTGACCGTCTCGGCCTCGCGCAACAGCAACGAACTGGTCTCGCTCGGTACCGATGCCGCCGGCAAGGCGATCCCGCCCATCATCGGAACCTCGACGCAGCAGCGCCCTGGCTTTCCGCTCAACGGCTACTGGCAGCGCAACTTCACCTATGCCGACGCCAACAGCGACGGCATCATCGTCCCCTCCGAGGTGACCATCGCTGACTCGATCACCTTCCAGGGCTACTCGCAGCCGCGGCTCGAGCTGACGTTCGTCAACGGCTTCGACCTCTTCAACCGCCGGCTGCGCATCTCGTCGCTCATCGACCACAAGAGCGGCTTCAAGGTGCTCAACTCGGAGCAGCAGTTCCTCTGCCAGCAGTCGCTCTCGTGCAAGGCCACGTCGAGCCACGACGCCACGCTCTTCGAACAAGCCCGGGCCATTGCCCAGCGCTTCAAGACGCCGCAGACCACCGCCGGCTACATGGAAGACGTGCGCTTCACCCGCATCCGCGAGGTGTCGGCGACGTACAACGTGACGTCCTCGGTGGCGCGCCGCTACCTCAAGGCCGAGAGCCTCGGCCTCGTGTTCGCCGTCCGCAACCTCGCCATCTTCTCCGACTGGACCGGCGTCGATCCGGAGCAGAACTACGGTGAGGGCAACCTGCAGAGTACGCTGCTCACGGCCGGACCACCGCGGTACTTCACGATGCGCGTCAACCTCCGGTACTAACCTCCAACGGCCGAGACCCTCTCATGACCAGACATGCTTCGCGTCATCGTGGGATCATGACCCGTGGAGTCGTGATCGCCCTCCTGTTCACCCTCTCCGGGTGCAGCCGACTGCAGGACAGCCTGCTGGCCGCCCCCGATCCTGACGTCATCGACCCGAAGTCCGCCAGCTCCGCCGCGGCGGCCGAGTCGATGCGCATCGGTGCCTTGTCACGCGTGCGCAACATCACCGCCGGCGGCGAAGGGGCGTGGATGCTCGGCGGCCTGCTCGGCGACGAGTGGAAGTCGGGTGACACCTTCCTCCAGCGCAACGAGACTGACCAGCGCGTCGTCCAGGACAACAACGCCAACGTGCAGACGATGCTGCGCGAGATCTATCGCGTACGCACCTCGGCCCGCGAGGCACTCAACGCCCTCACGGAGTTCTCGCCAGCGTTGACCGGCAACCAGGGACAGATGTACTGGGCCATGGCCATCGCCGAGATCACGCTCGCCGAAACGTTCTGCAACGGCACACCACTCGGCGACGCTTCCACCGGCACGCCAGTCTACGGCCCGCCGCGCAGCAACCAGGAAGTCTTTCAGCTGGCGCTCGCCCACCTCGACAGCGCCATCGCCCTGGCCGGCGCGACCGATGCGGCGACGACCGCCATTCGCAACTCGGCGCTCGTCCTGAAGGCTCGCACGCAGCTGCAGCTCGGGCAGTTCACCTCGATCGCCGCTACCGTCGCCGCCGTACCGACGTCGTTCCAGAACCTCGCGACCTTCGCCCTGACATCGGGCGACAACCAGGTCTGGAGCCTCAACACCAACCAGAAGCGCTGGGTCGTCGGCGATTCCATCGACGTCGGCGGGCGCATCCTGAACGCCATTCCCTTTGCCTCGGTGAGCGATCCACGTGTACGCGTCTCCGGTCAGTCGCTGGGCAACTCATCCCTGGGCAAGTCGTTCGACGGCTCCACAAACTTCGTGTCGCAAGTCAACTTCGGACGGTCGGAATCCACACCGATCGTTTCCGGGCTCGATGCCCGCCTGTACGAGGCCGAGGCCCGGCTGCAGGCCGACGACTACGCCGGGATGATGACGATTCTCAATGCCCTGCGCGCGGCCCCGCCGAACCTCGGCACCTTCGCACCGGCGGCGATGCCGGCGCTCGCCGTCCCAACCACGCGCGACGCGGCGATCGACCAGTATTTCCGCGAGAAGGCGCTCTGGGTCTTCGGACGCGGACAGCGCCTCGGCGACCTGCGTCGCCTCGTGCGCCAGTATCAGCGCAACCAGGCCAACGTCTTCCCGTCCGGCCCGTTCTTCAAGGGCGGTTCGTACGGCACCGACGTGAACTTCCCGGTCACCGTGGATGAGCAGAACAACCCCGAGTTCACGGGGTGCACCAACCGCATCGCATAACGAACGACCACGTCGGCTCCCACGCGCGGCAGCGCACCACCCGCTGTACATTCACGACGGACTGGGCCTCGGACTCAACGGAGACCGAGGCCCTTTCCGTTTAGTACGGGGACATGTGCCCCGCCAGTCTCGCCGATTGTCCGGCGGACCTCCGAGTCGCCCCCGCCGCGCCCGCCATTCCCGGCGATGCGCGTCGCTCCACCACGCCTCACTCGTCGATCATCCATGCACACTGTCGTTCGCCGCTCCACGGGAGCCGTCGCGCTGGCGTGGCTGGCGCTCGCCGGCACGCCGCACGCCCTCGCCGCACAGGCCACCGCCCCCTTCGAAGTCGACTCCTCGACCCTGGCCGCCTTCAAGTGGCGACTCGTCGGACCCGCCAACACCATGGGACGCGTCTCCGATGTGGTCGGCATCCCGTCGCCGTCCAAGACGCTGTTCGTCGCCGCGGCCGCGGGCGGCATCTGGAAGTCGACCAACAACGGCACCACCTGGCGCCCGGTCTTCGACAATGAGCGCGTCATCTCCATGGGAATGCTGGCCATCGCGCCCAGCGACACCATGCAGGTGTGGGCCGGGACCGGCGAGCCGAACTCGCGCAACTCCATCTCGCCCGGTGGCGGCATCTATAAGTCCACCGACGGCGGCCTCACCTGGAAGCTGATGGGGCTGGAGAAGACCCAGACCATCGGGCGCATCGTCGTGCACCCGACCAACCCGAACATCGTCTACGTCGCCGCGCTCGGCGCGATCTGGAACGCCAACAAGGAACGCGGCCTCTACAAGACGACCGACGGCGGCACCTCGTGGGAGCTGGTGAAGTTCATCTCCGACAAGGCGGGAGTCGTCGACGTCCAGCTCGACCCGTCCAACCCGGACGTGGTCTGGGCGGCCAGCTATGAGCGCGTCCGAGGACCGTACTTCCTCAAGTCGGGCGGCCCCGGTTCGGCACTCTGGAAGTCCAACGACGCCGGTGCCACCTGGTCCGAGATCAAGGGCAATGGCTTCCCCGAGACCATGAAGGGGCGCATCAGCATCGCCCTCGCTGCCAGCAACCCGCGGACGATGTACACGATGGTCGAGGCGGATACGGCGCCGAACCCCAAGCCCGACAAGGCGAAGCCGGCCCAGGAGAAGCCGAGCGGCCTCTATCGCTCCGAAGACGGCGGCGTGAACTGGGCGCGCACCAGCAGCGATAACGTGCGACCGTTCTATTACTCGCAGGTGCGCGTGCACCCGAAGAACCCCGACCGCGTCTACTGGTCGTCCACCCCGGTCAAGGTCTCGGACGACGGCGGCATCACAGCGAAGAACGCCACCGTCGGCGTGCACGTGGACCATCACGGCATGTGGATCGACCCCAACGACCCCGATCGCATGATCGTCGGCAACGACGGCGGCATCGCGATCACGTATGACCAGGGCGGGAGCTACCAGGTTGCCAGCACGCTGCCGCTCTCGCAGCCGTACAACGTGTCGTTCGACATGTCGGTTCCCTACCGCGTCTGTGCCGGCCTGCAGGACAACGGCTCATGGTGCGGCCCCTCGCGCCGCCGGCAGGGCGCGATCACCAACGCCATGTGGGCGACGGTCGCCGGCGGCGACGGCTTCGTCACCCAGCAGGACCCGACCGACCCGAATACCATCTACGCCGAGTCGCAGGGCGGCAACATCTCGCGCTTCAACTTCGCCACCAGCGAGCGCACCTCGCTCGTGAAGCCGAACTGGCGCCCGCAGTACGCCCAGTGGGAGGACTCGATCCTCGTCGAGCGCCCCGACACCGCCGCCTCGCTCTCACGAGACCAGCGCCGTCGCGTCGAGGACCTGCGCGCACGCCAGAAAAACGACTCGGTCGCCTTCGACCTGCGCTGGAACTGGAACACGCCGTTCATCATATCGGCGCACAACCCGCAGGTGCTCTACTTCGGCGCCAATCGTGTGTTGAAGAGCACGCGCCGCGGCGAGCAGATGTACCCCATCTCTCCCGACCTCACCTTTGCCGACGCCGAGAAGGTCCGCGTCGCGACCCGCACGACCGGCGGCATCACGACCGACGCCACGGGCGCCGAGATGTACGGCACGATCGTGTCGATCGCCGAGTCGCCCATCCGCCCCGGCATCCTCTTCGCCGGGACCGACGACGGACGCGTCTGGGTCACGAAGAACGACGGCGGCAGCTGGGACGAGCTCAAGAGCTTCCCCGGGCTTCCGCCTAACGCCTACGTCAGCGAGATCGAGGCGTCGCCGCATGACTCGATGACCGTCTTCGTCACCTTCGACAACCACCGCGTCGGCGACTTCGCCCCGTACGTCTATCACTCGGCCGACTTCGGCCGGTCGTTCCGCTCCATCGCCGGCGCGCTGCCAACCGGCGGCCCGGACTTCGTGCACGTGATCAAGCAGGACCCCACCAATCCCGACCTGCTGTTCGTCGGGACCGACGTTGGCGTCTTCGTCTCGCTCAACCGCGGGCAGAGCTGGCAGAAGTTCATGTCGGGACTCCCGACCGTGCCGGTCAACGACCTCAAGATCCACCCCAGAGACAAGGAGCTGATCGCCGCCACCCACGGGCGCGCGGTCTGGATCGTCGACATCGCCGCGTTGCAGCAGATGACCCCGACGGTGGTCGCCGCCGACGCGTTCCTCTTCGAGCCCAAGACCGGCTATCAGTACGGCGACGTCGCGTTCGAGGGGCAGTCGGTGGGGCACCAGTGGTTCCAGGCCCCGAGCCCCACGTACGGCGCCGAGATCTCCTATCGACTCGGGACGCGCGGCTCAGGGCAAACCCGCGTCGTCATCCAGGACGTGGCGGGCGACACCATTCGCACGCTCAACGGCCCCTCGGGGATGGGAACGCACAAGGTGGTGTGGGATTATCGCGGGAAGGCCCCCGCAGCCCCGGCGCTGTCGCCCGCAGGACGCCGCGATTCCATCATCACCGCACGTCGAGCCGACTTCGTCTTCGACTCCCTCGGCAAGGCGGGGATGGATACCACGGCGCTGAACCGCTTCCGCCGCATGCTGCAGGGGGGCGACATGCAGCAGATGGCCCAGATGTTCATGGGCGGCGGGCAGGGTCAATCGACCGCCTGGGTGCCGCGCCCGGGTGAGCAGGCCGTCGCGCAGCGCGGCGGCGGCGGTGGCGGTGGACGCGGGGCGGCAGCCGGCGCTGCCGCGGCCGCCGGGATCACCGATCCCAACGTGGCGTTCCAGATTGTCCGGCTGCTCAACCCGGGCGGCGGCGGCGGCGGCTTCAACATTCCCGGGGCACCTCGCACCCAGGCGCCGATTGTCCAGCCGGGCGACTATCTGGTCTCGATCACCGTCAACGGGACGACGCACAAGCGCACCCTGCGGGTGGAGCGCGCCAGCGGATCGGGAACCATCTCCTCATTCTTCGAGGAGGACGAGGGACGATAGCCCCTCGCGGCACCCCCTCCCGGCGCCCCATCAGCGCCACCGCCGAGCCCTCGTCCCGACCCCGGGACGGGGGCTCCGTCGCGTCCGGGAGCGCGGGCGGCTGGAGGAACACGCGCCCCCTTCTCGGTTACGCAGAGTTGTCGCCGGGCGGGTCGGACGTGACATTGTGTGGGATGGGTCTCTCCGCTGCACCGAGCTCGTTCGCCGCGTCGTGGCGCAGTTGAGCCCCGCGACGCCCGCCGCGCCCGTCTTTTCTCTCTACGTCTCGCGCCCGTGAGTCTTCCCGTTCGCCCGCCCCGCCGTCGTTTCGCGGCCTGCCCAGTCCTGTTGATCGCCCTCCTGGCGATCGCAGGTGGACCGCAGCTCGCGCAGGCGCAAAAGCCCCCGGTCAAGCCACCGGCCAAGGACTCGGCCAAGACTCCTGCCAAGACATCGGCCGACAGCGCGGCGACCGATTCAACGGCCGCTGCCGTCGCGCCGACGACCGCCGCGATCAACGGCGTCGTCTTCGACTCCCTGCATCGCGCCCCGCTGTCCGAGGCGACCGTCAGCGTCGAGGGGACCAGCCGCGTGACCGCCACGACTCGGCTGGGGATCTTCGCGCTCGACAGCATCCCGGCTGGTTCGCATCGGCTGCGCGTGGATCACGAGATCCTCGATTCACTGGGGATCACGATGGTGACCTCGCCGTTCGACCTCGTGGCCGGGCAGGCCGGCACCGTGCAGCTGTCGATCCCCTCGGCCGCATCGCTGATCGAGGTGTCATGCCCGGCGGCGCGGCGCAACCTCGGCCCGGGGGCGGTGATCGGTCGCCTGCTGGACGCCGACACCGATGCGCCGGTGAAGGGAGCACGTGTCTCGGTCGCGTGGCTCGAGATGTCGATCAACGCCGGTCTTCGGAAGATCCCTCGCCTGCGCGACGCCCTCAGCACTGAAGATGGCATGTTCCGCATCTGCGGCCTCCCCAACGGCTTCGAGGGGACGCTGCAGGCGTCGCTCAAGGGGATCGTGACGTCCGAGGTTCGGGTGAAGGACGAGGGAGAGCTGCTCGTCGTGCAGGGACTGCGCATCGGCAATGCCAACACCGTCATCACCGCCGAGACCGACAGCGCCGCGATCCGCCGGCAGAAGGAGCTCTCCGCCGGACCGCAGTTCTCGGCCGTCCGGCTGCAGTCCGGCAATGCGGTCGTGACCGGGCGTGTGGTGAACGCGGCCGGCCAGCCCGTGGTCGGAGCCCGCGTCGACGTGATCGGCACGGCGGGGGCGACGCTGACCAAGGAGAACGGCGAGTTCAGCATCGCCAATCTTCCCTCCGGCACGCAATCGCTCGTCGTGCGCCAGATCGGCTTTGCGCCGGAGGAACTGGCCGTAGACCTCTCCACGCGTGCCCCCGCGGAGGTCAGCGTCACCATGGCGCGCCCCGCGACGATGCTCAGCACGGTCGTGGTCAAGGCCGATCGCGACGTCGGACTGGAACGCGTGGGCTTCGCGCAGCGCAAGAAAGTGGGGGGCGGCTACTACGTCGATGGCGATGCCATCGCCAAGCGCGCGCCGAACATGCTGACCGACCTGTTCCGCTCGATCCCGGGGCTGCGCGTCGTCCCGTCGGGCAATGGGATCGACTACACCGTGGAGAGCGCCCGCCAGGCGACCGGAAGCTGCGTGCGCTACTACGTGGACGGCGCCCCGTTCGAGGCGGTCTTCCCGGGCGATGTCGATCGCATCCTGCCCATCAACGAGATCGCCGCGATCGAGGTCTACAACGGGATCTCGGTGCCGGCGCAGTTCCAGTCCCCCGGCCAGAGCTCGTGCGCAGCGATCGTGATGTGGAGCAAGACACGGGTCGATCGGCCGCCGGGACGGAAGTAGCCGAGTGCCTCCTGGTGCGTCCACGGGTGTAGGGTAAACCCCCACACAACCACTACGTAGAAGTCACACTGCAACGCCTGCCGCGCGTCGGCAACGTTGCACAATGCGAAACTCCCCCTCTATTCCACGTCTGGCCGCGACGCTGTTGTTCGCGGCCGTTTTCAGTTCCTCCGCGATGGCGCAGGAGCGTACCGCCGACTCCACCCGGACGCTGCGCACGGTGACCGTGACCGCGACGCGCGCACCGACCGATGTGCGCCAGGTACCGGCGCCGGTGACGGTCCTCGATTCGGCCAGCATTCGCGAGCGTGCTCCCAACAACGCCGCCGACCTCCTGCGCGAAGCTCCAGGGGTGGACGTGGTCGGGACCGGGCCCAATCAGGGGCGCCCCTCCATCCGCGGCCAGCGTGGCCAGCGCATCCTCCTCCTGCAGGACGGACTGCGCCTCAACAACAACCGGAGGCAGCAGGACTTTGGCGAACTCCCCGCACTGGTGGATGTCGACCAGGTCGAGCGCGTCGAGGTGGTGCGCGGACCATCCTCCGTCCTCTACGGCTCCGACGCGATCGGCGGCGTGATCAACCTCATCACGCGCAGCCCACGCATCGATGGCACCACGCGTGTGCGCGGGAACCTGGGATACCGCTATGCCGGCGCCGGCGAGCAGCAGCGCGGCGACGGATCGGTGAGCGTCTCTCGAGGCGCCTTCGCCTTGTCCGCCGGCGGCTCGCTGCGCAACGCGGGCAACTATGCGGTCCCCGGCGGCAGCTTCGGCGACTTGACGCTGCCCGACGGGATCAACCTGAACGACTCCGGCGTGCGGGACCGCTCGTTCAACCTGCACGGGGCGTGGCGCGGGGCGGATAACAGCAGCGCGTGGATCCGCCACGACCGCTACGAGGCACGCGACGCAGGCTTCGGCTTCGTCGAACCGCGCATCCTTGGCGACACCTCCACGCGCATCAAGCTGACCTATCCGTGGCAGTCGGTGCAGAAGACGACGGCCGGGTACAATCGCTCCGCGTTAGGCTTCCCCTTTGCCGACCGTGTGGAGGTGAGCCTCTACACCCAAGGGAATGATCGCGACTTCGATTCGTCGGTGGATGTCTACATCCCCGCTGGACCCGGGCGCACCGCGGTGGTGAACAGCCGCAGCTTCAACACGACCGACGTGCGCAGCTCCGGCTTGCGCCTCGAGGCGGCGAAGGTCCTGAGCCGCGTCACCTTCACGTACGGTGTGGACGCGGTGCGCGATGATGCCACCGCAACCGACTCGTCCTACTCTCGCACGACCGGCTTCGGCCCCACCCCGATCATCAGTTCCAGCACCCGGCCGTCGCTCCCCGACGCCGACATGCGCAACCTCGGCCTCTTCCTGCAGGGCGACTGGCGCGTGCACGAGCGCTTCTCGGTGATCACCGGCGTGCGCTATCACGACGTGCAGGCCAGGACGCGCGCCACCGCTGGACTCCCCGATAGCGTGGCCGGGCTCGAGGCGAACAACAGCACCACCGTCTATGCGGTCAATGGCATCTACCGCCTCAACGACTACGTGAGCGCGGTCGCGACCTACGGGCGCGGCTTCCGCGCCCCCAACCTCATCGAGCGCTACTTCTCCGGCCCTTCCACCGACGGCACGGCCATCCAGGTCGCCAACCCCGGCCTCGACGCCGAGACCTCGAATAACGTCGACCTGGGGCTCCGGCTGCATCTCAACCGCTTCGACGCGGAGTGGTTCTACTTCCGCAACAGCCTGCGCGACGGCATCCTCACCCGCCCCACCGGTCGCACCGTCGGGCGCCAGGCCGAGTTCCAGAACATCAACGTCGAGCGCCTGCGCACGAACGGCCATGAAGTCTCGGTCGGTGTCGACCTCGGGCAGGGTGTGTCGGTCACGTCCAACTACACGAAGCTGGAGACCAAGAACCCCGACTCCCCCGACATCCCGGTGGCCGGGACGTACAGCTCCAAGCTCAACGCGGCGCTCGGGTACCGTCCGCGTGGCGGGCGGTACTGGGCCGAGGGGGCCGTGCGCCATCAGGGACGCCAGCAGGACATCAACCTCGGGACGAGCCCGATCGGCGCGGTGCTCCCGTCGTTCACGGTGCTCAACGTGCGCGGCGGCCTGCGGCTGGCGACCTTCGCCGGGCGCCCGCAGGAGATCGGGCTGGCGGTGAATAACCTCGGCAATGCCTTGTACGCAGAGTCGGCGAACAGCGCGTTCGTGCGGCCGGAGCCGGGGCGGCATGTGGTGCTGTCGGTGCGGACGAGTTTCTAGCGGAGCGTGACCGCAATGGTCGGGTTCAACTCCAAACATTCCACTGCCGGACTTGTGACGGCCTTTCCAGATGGCGGGTCTCCTTCTTCGTCACCAACACCCACGGAGCCATTCCATGTTCGTTCACCAAACGAGGCGACTTACGCTACCAGGCTGGACCGACGCGAGTCGATCCAGTACCGGCGCACGCGCGCGTGGACGAAGATGAGAGTGCACGGACCGCATCGCCCGATCATGAGTTGATCGAGGCTTCGGATCGTTGACTTGCACCCCATCCGCGCACGGCGCTGGATGGGGTTTCTCTTTGTCATCACGGAGCCAGTCACCGCCTCCCTTCGTCCGGGGCGGTGCAGACAGGTCATGCGCAACACCAACAGGAACAACAACAGGAACAACACGAAGGGTCGCGGAACACCGCCCCCGAACGGAATGGAGTTCGTCGTCGTGCGGACGAACAACTGCCGCTTCCAGCTCACGCGCGCCGATGGGGCGCGGCTGGTCGCTCGGCTCGATCGGTGGTGGACGCCGCGCTGGGTCACGTTTGTCGACCTTCACGGGTCGCTGGTGCGTGTGCGGACGTCAGCGATCCGCGAGATCTTCGACACCGGACCCGTGTCACGCTTTTCGGAATCAGTGCTCACCTGGGCGATCGCGCGCGAGGACCAGCGCTTCGACCAGACACTCGGACCACAGGAAGAGGAGTAGGGGCGCACGCGCCCCGGCTCCCGGGAGGCATATGATGTCCATGATCTTCGGGGACCACGATGCGCTGACCATCCGTCAGCTGCACAACGTGGCGGAACACGCGGCGCGTGTCGCGTTGATGGCCGACGGACACGTCGGCTACGTCATGCCGATCGGCGGGGTGGCGGCCTATCGGAACCAGGTGTCGGTGGTCGGGGTCGGCTTCGACATCGCCTGCGGCAATGCCGCCATCCGGACCGACCTGCACGAGTCAGTGCTCGGTGAGGGTGAGGAACGTGCGCGCATCCTCGGCGCCATCGCCGACGAAGTGCAGGAGACGGTGTCGTTCGGGGTGGGCCGGAAGAACCGCGCCGACGATGCCCCGATCGATGATCCCCTGTTCGAGGATGCGGCGTGGCGGGCGATCCCGGCGTCGCACCGCGACGAACTGCGGCAGAAGGCGCGCGTCCAGCTCGGGACCGTTGGATCGGGGAACCACTACGTCGACCTGCTGGCCGACGAGGAGGGGATGCTCTGGGTGGGCGTGCACTTCGGCTCGCGTGGCTTCGGACATACCGTCGCCTCGAACTTCCTCGCGCTGTCGCAGGACCTCGCGTGGGGGGCGCGGGCGCCGGAGGTGGAGGTGCTGCTCGACCTCTCCACGCCACTGGGGGATGCCTACTGGAACCTCATGAGCCTCGCCGGCGCGTACGCCTACGCCGGTCGCGAGTGGGTGGCGCGGAAGGTCGTGGCGATGATCGGCGCACAAGAGGTCGAACTCGTGCACAACCACCACAACTTCGCCTGGAAGGAAACGCACCGGGGCGAAGAGTTCGTCGTGGTGCGTAAGGGAGCGACGCCGGCCTTCCCCGGGCAGCGCGGCTTCGTGGGCGGATCGATGGGGGACAATGCGGTCATCGTGCAGGGGGCGATGCGCGCGCCCGACCATGCGGACGTAGACCTCCGAGAAGCGGCGCTCTTCTCCACCGTGCATGGTGCCGGGCGGGTGATGTCGCGGACCGCGGCCGCGGGGAAGATCCATCGCAAGACCGGGTACGTGATCCGCGAGGGGGCCATCAGCCATGAAATGATGCACGGCTGGCTGGACGAGGTCGGGGTGGTGCTGCGCGGTGGTGGCCTGGACGAGGCGCCACAGGCATATCGTCGGTTGCCGCACGTGCTGGCGGCGCAGCGCGGAACGATCGACGTCCTGCACACGCTGCGGCCACTGGTCGTGGTGATGGCGGCGGCGAAGGAGTACGATCCGTATCGCGACTGATGCACGCACCCGCGTTCGGTGCGTGCACGCGGGGCGGCGCAGGGCGGCGCATTGCGTCTGAAACGCGTGCGCCGCCTCGGCATCCCTGCCGCTACGGGCAGGTGGCGTGCTTCACGTGCCCGAACTCGTAGGTAGTCGCCGGTCCCCGCTCCGCTCCGGGTGGGAGCGTGTCGGCCTTGACCCCCGCTTGTTGGCTCGTGGTGTTGTAGTCGCCGACTGTGTATCCGATCACGACCGTATGCGGTCCGGTGTTCGTCCACCGACTCACGTTCATGCCATCGCCGGCAAAACCCTTGTTGCTGCTGCGCGCGACCGAATAGGTATTGGTCGTGCTGCTGCTGCTCGCAAAGATACTCGATCCGTTCCAGCTTCTCAGGCTGAAGGTGCAGGGCCGCATGTCGAGATACGTCACCTCCACCGGATACCCCGGCGACACACCGGCCGCGTTCTTGAGGTAGAGATAGAGTGTCTGCTTGCCGTCGTTGGTCAGGGATACCGTCATGGCCGCGATGCGCCCCCATCCCACGATGTTCGCACTACTCCATCCGAAGCTCGACGCTGAGGGAGGCGAGGTGGAGCTAGTGAACCGCCAGTGCGTGGGGACTCCAGCCACATCGAGAAAGTGCGGCGAGCCAGCCGTGGTGTAGAATGTGACGATTGGCGAGGTGACGGTGGTGCTGGGAAGCACCTTGAGCATTCCGTCCAGGAGTGGCGCCGAGGTTTCCTCCTGCGGCATCGCCTTGCTGGGGATGGGGGCGGGCTCGCTGCCGACCGGCGTTTCACACGTGGGGCCGGGCTGCGAGGTGCGCGCCATCGGCACGACCAGGCTCAGCCCCGAGGACTTGAGCACGTAGTTGACGCGCGCTCCCTGCAGATTGCCAAAGCCCTTCTTCCCAGTGCTCGCGACCGTGACGTAGACCTGCGCGCCCATCGGAACGCCAAGGTGCGTCGCCTTGAAGTCGAGACCAGTCCACTTCACGCCGTACGCCTTGGGATCGGAGGCGTTGCCGACGCACGTCATGACATTGCCCAAGCGGTACATGGCACCATGCAGTTCCGCCTGCGGTTCAACGACCAGCGTCCCCGCCTGGGTGCCCGTGGCACCCTTCGGGACCGGCGCCTGCTGTGCGGCGAGCCTCGCCGCACTCATCACGACGCTCGTGAGGCACGCCAGGCCGGCGAAAGCGTCGCGTATACGAGGCCATGCCTGGCGAGCCTGGGGGCGGAGCGCGCATCGCGAGCTCCGGGGGCTGAAGAGGGTACCGTCGGCGAGAGGCAGGGTGCTCGGCATGG
Source organism: Gemmatimonadota bacterium (assembly GCA_016704465.1). Taxonomy (GTDB): domain Bacteria; phylum Gemmatimonadota; class Gemmatimonadetes; order Gemmatimonadales; family Gemmatimonadaceae; genus SCN-70-22. The sequence goes on from JADJAD010000007.1 coordinate 159,516, forward strand.
TCGTGGAGTAGGGGCGTGGCCAGTACGGAACACGATCCGGCCTCCCTCTACATCGGATTCACGACCGCAGCAGGATCATCCCGCCATGCGCAGGCTGATTCGCACCACCTCGCGCGGTCAGCCGAGCCTGCTCCTCGCAAGTCCCGGTTGGTCGCTCAGGCAGGCCCTCGCAACCGCTCGGCCAGCTCGCTGGTCTCCTTCGCCGGCCGCGCACCTAGTTCGCGCCTGAGCAGCGCGCTTAGCTCACCGTAGTGCGCCAGCGCGCGCGCCGGTTCGCCGCGCGCGGCCAGCGTTTCCATGTACAGGCGATGCGCCCCCTCGCGCAGCGGCTCGCGACGCAGCAACGACTCCAGCACCGACGACGCGTCGCGAGGGCGACCGGCACCAAACGCGAGCTGCGCCAACGCCTGCATGCCGTCGGCCCACGCGGACTGCACCCGATCGTCGTGCGCGAGGATCCAGTCACCCTTCACCGCCCCCCTGGCGATGGGTCCGCGATGCAGATCGAGCGCGAGCGCGGCGTTGGCGAGTTCCTCCGATGTAGGAGCGGCGCGTGCCCGGGCGAATGCACACAGCCGTGCACTGGCCTCCAGCACGGCGTCGAAGTCGACGGCGAGGGTTCGCCCCGGCTCGGGCGAGCGCTCGACGCGATAGACGTTGCGGTCGAAGGTGATCCACGGCGTACTGCCGAGCGCGCGACGCAAGTGGTGCAGCGTGACGTGGAAGACGTTTCGCACCTGCGCCGCCGATGCATCGGGCCACAGGGCGACCCCCACCTCGTCCTTGGTGGCGCCGCGATGGAGCAGGAGGAAGAGCAAGAGCTCGAGCACCTTCCCCGCTGGCAGCGATTCCGCAGCGGTGGGAATGCCCCCGTCGCTGATCGACACGCGGCCCAGTATCGCGATCTCCAACTGTCGTATCGATGCGTCGGACGCCTGACGCGCCTGCGGTGGCGCCTCGCCTTCCCGTTCGCGTGCGAGCGACGCGATGACGGGGTCGTCATCCATGAGCGAGAAGACGTCGCTGAGCGTGAGCCCCTGGCCCGACGCGAAGGCTGCGGCGAACGACTCGGCACCGAGCCGACTGCGCAACGCCTCCATCGTGGATGCGTGACGCTGTACATCCGAGCCGATGATTCCGGCGCCGCAGCGGCGGCGCAGACCCTCCGCACCACCCATGAGTCGTGCAGCGACGTGCAAGCGCGATTCGGCATCGGACGCGTCGGTGGCAAGATGCGCGAGCAGCACCACGGCTATGGAATCGAGCGACCGGGAGATGAACCATGCGTCGGGCTCGGGGCGCAGGACCACAACGCTCTCACGGGCGTGGGCGCCGGCGGCGACGACGTTGCCACGCGCCAGTGCGTTGATCGCCATCCCCTCCAGTGCGAGCGAGAGGAACCAGTGCTCGCCCATGGCGCGGAGTGGTGCGACCGACTGCTCGAAGTCGCGCTCCGCAGCGGCATGGTCCCCGAGCATGAAGTGCGCGAGCGCGCGCCGCATCATCATCACCGCCAGAAGCCACGGGTCGCCCGACCCCTCGGCCGTGGCGATGCAGCGATCCATGAAGGCGCGCGCGCGCAGGGGCTCCCCGCGCATGGCATGGGCGAGGCCGGTGAGCTGGTAACAGAGCGTGCGCCCGCGCGCCGACGAGCGCCGCTGCGCGTGGGTGAGTGCCGGCACCTGATCGATGCTGTCCCACAGCCCTTGCTCGCGCGCCGAGATGGCGAGCATCTCGTCGGCGTCGCCGGCAAAGTAGGACAGGCCGAGCATGGGGTACATCATCCGTCCCAGCGCGACGCGGTCGTCTAGCGGGCGGCCGGCATCGGGAATCCCTTGTGCGTCGGCAACGGCGAGCGCGTCGCGCAGGAGCGCGCGGGCCTCGTCCCACGGATGGAGGGAGATCCAGTACCAGCCTAACGCGCCGGCGATGCGGACGGCGATGATGGCGTCACCCCCGGGCGTTGTGGCCCAGTGGAGCGCCGAGCGGATTTCCTCCACCGACCGGCGCAGGCGTGCCACCACACGCCCGCGTGCGGGACTGAACGTCATGGGCTCGGCACGCTCGGCGACCTCGGCGACCCACTCCGCATGCCGATGCTGCACGGCGCGCTGGTGCGGCGTGCCGCGAAGGAGCGCGCTGCCGTACTGCCGCACGGTCTCCAGCAGCCGGTAGTTGGCCTCGCCTCCCTCCTCCCGCACCTCCATGAGCGAGAGCTCCACCAGGCGTCCGAGCGCGCCAACAACGTTCACGAGCGGCTCGCCCGGGCCGGGAGAAGGCGCGCAGACAGCCTGTGCGTCATCGAGGGTGAAGGCGCCGCGGAAGACGGACAGGCGGCGGAGCAGCGCGCGCTCCTCCGCGCCCAGGAGTTCGTAGCTCCAGTCGAGCACGGCGCGCAGCGTGCGGTGGCGCGGGAGGGCGGTACGTCGCCCTCGAACCAGCAGTGACAGGGCATCGTCCAGTCGGGCCACGAGGCCGTCGACGCCGAGCGCGGGGACGGCGGCCGCGGCCAGCTCGAGGGCAAGCGGCAACCCATCCAGTCGTGCGCAGATGCGGCCGACTGCCGCTGCATTCGCGTCGGTCAGGGCGAACGCGGGGGTGGCGGCCTGCGCCCGCTCGGCAAAGAGCCGAATGGCGTCGTAACCCACGGCGCGCGAGGCGCTCAACGGCATGTCGTCGGCGTCAGGCTGCCAGCGCGCCAGTCCCGGCATCTGCCACACCACCTCCCCGTCGATGGCCAGTGGTTCGCGGCTGGTTGCGACGATGGTCAGGTGCGGCGCGCCGCGAAGCAGCGCGTCGGCCAGGAGGGCAGCCTCGTGGATCACGTGCTCGCAGTTGTCGAGCACGAGCAAGAGCTGCTGGTTGCGGAGGGCGCCGACGATGACGTCTACGGACGGCGTGCCCGACGACGGCGTGATGTCGAGCAGCGCGGCGAGCGTCCCCGGCACGTCGGCTCCCAGGCTTACCGGTGCCAGTTCCACCCAGAGTACGCCATTGGGAAATGCGGGAGGAGCGGTGGCCGCGTCGCGCACGATGGAGGCCGCGACCTCGCGCACCAGTCGTGTCTTTCCCGCACCTCCTGCCCCGATGACCGAGACAAGTCGCGACCAGGCGAGGATCTCGCGCAACTCGGCCACCTCGGCGCTGCGGCCCACAAAGGAGGAAAGCGCCGTCGGGACGTTGTGCCGGATGCGTTCGACCGGAGTGAAGGGCTGGGTGGTCGCGCGATCGGAGGGTCGGCTTCGGTGCACGGGCGCGGGACGAGTGGAGAGCCGGATTAAGCACTCCGGCGAAAGGCGAAGCAAGGGTTTAAGCGCCTGCCGGTATCCTCTCGCGCGCCCCCCAGCTGGGGGAGGCAGGCGCGGTGACGCGTACGCGACTGCTGCCGATGTCACCCTCTTCCTCTCGACCCATATGACATACTTCCTCTTCTTCCGACTGCATCCGTTGGGGCGGCGCCTCGCGTTCTGGGCGGCACTGGCGACACTGGTCACGACCCTGCTTGCCGGGTGCGGTCGCGACGACGCTCGCCCGACTGCGCCCGGGCGCATCCCGGTTGCCTCGGTGCGTCTGGACCCCATCGATGAAGCCCTGGTGGTGGGGACCGAGCGCCTGCTTCGAGCCACGCCGCTCTCGGCGACCGGCGCTGCGCTTGACGACCGAACGGTCCGCTTCGAGAGCGACAACGACGGGGTGGCGACGGTAAGCGCCGCCGGGGTGCTCACCGCCCGAGGCGAGGGGCGCGCCAGCATTGTCGCGATCAGCGAAGGGAAGTCATCCCGCATCGAGGTGCGCATCGTGTCCCCGAACCCGGTCCCTGTCCTCGCCGTCGTCTCCCCCGCCACGATCACCGCCGGGAGCGCCGGGCCGGTCGCGGTCAACGTGCACGGCACGGGTTTTACCGACGCCACTGCCCTGCGGGTGGACGGTGCGGCGCAGGCAACGCAGCGGGTGGATGCCACCACGCTCCGCATGCAGCTGACGACATCGGCGATGGAAACGGCGTCGGTCTTGAGGGTCACGGCCTTCACGCCGGCGCCGGGTGGCGGGGAGTCGAACACCGTCACGCTGACCATCGCCGACGTTCCCGCTCCGGCCATCACCACACTCGATCCCAGGCAGATCACGGCTGGGTGGGGCGGAGCGTTCACCCTCACGATCATCGGGAACGACTTCTCGCCGCGGTCCACGGTGGAGTGGGATGGCGCGCCGCGTGCGGCGCACTATGTGTCGGCCACGTCGTTGCGCGTCACGATCGATCCGCAGGATGTGCGAGTGGCGCGCATCGTGCCGGTGACCGTCGCGACGCCCGCCCCCGGCGGCGGGCGCGCCACCATGAACTTCGCCGTGAACGCGATCCCGGTGGCGAGCGTGACCGTCGAGTCGCCGTGGGGGCAGGCCTGGACTTGGCGCAACCACGGATTGCCGCTCGCGGCGGTTGCGCAGGATCAGCTCGGGCGTGAGCTGAGCGATCGTCGTGCCGCGTGGCACGTGCTCCAACCCTCCGTTGCCACGGTGGTGCCGCTGAGCGAGCGCGAAGCCCGCGTGTACGGCACCACAGCGGGCGAGACGGACGTGGAAGCAGTAGTCGATGGCGTGAGCGGATACCGGACCGTGCGGGTGCACGATGTGCCCGGCCACGAACTGGTGTACGAGGCGGGAGAGGGAGACGACCGCCACTTGATGCTGTGGGACCTCATTACGGGCAACGCGCCGCGCCGGTGGCTCACGCCGATGGTGGCCTTCTCACCGTCGCCATCGCCCGATGGGCGCGAGGTGGCCTTCGCCGGCATGGACAAGGCGGCGGGGATCGATGGAAACGTGGACCTCTTCATCGTGGCTCGTGACGGCAGCACACGGCCTGTCGCTCCATCGCCCGCCTTCGATGGCGATCCGGCCTGGTCGCCCGACGGGCGCTCGCTCGCCTTCACGAGCGCTCGCGCGACGGGCGCGCTCGACGTGTTCCGGGTGGACCTGGCCAGCGGCACGGTGACGCGCCTGACCAACGCCGCCGTCACGGGAGGAAGCACGGGCTCCGGCTACGCCGCACGATGGCCCGCCTGGTCGCCCGACGGGTCGCGGATCGCGTACACCGTGCAGGGGACGACCGGGGCAGAGCTGTGGGTGATGTCCGCGGACGGTAGTCAGAAGCGGCAGCTGACAAACGCCGAGGAGGCGCACGCCCTGGAACCGACGTGGGCGCCGGACGGATCGGTGATCGCCTTCTCCCGAGTGTTCCGTCAGTCGCCACAATCGCTGCTCATGACGGTGAATCCCGATGGGAGCAACCTGACCACGATCGGCGGGCGACTCGTGAGCGTGGCGGCCACGCCGGCGTACTCGCCGGATGGGCGCTGGTTGACGACGTCACAGACCCGCGGGAGCGGTACGGGGGCGGTGTACGCCTTTTCCATCGCGGCCAACGCCGGGCCGCGCATCGTGATGCCCGAGCAGCTGGGCGGCGGACGCCACGCGCGCTGGATGAGGAAGCCCTGAGCGCCAGGCTGGCACTGGAGGGGGTGCGGCCTGCAGCCGCCCCCCTCCACCGCACCATTTCCACCACCCCGTACTCAGCGCTCGCGGGATAGGCTTCGGACGTGTGAACCGCTACGCGACCAACGGGTCGCGCGGAGCGCGGTTCGCCGCAGGTGACTGGCCTGCGCACGACGGGCGCTCCCGCCACGGACGCCCGTTACGGCTTCGGCAATTGCCCCTCGAACGGCTCCATGTGGATCAAGACTCCGGTCACCCGCTCCAGGGAACTGCGAATGGCGCTCTTCACCTTGCCGCTCACCACGTGGGCGTCGAAGAGGGAGAGGCTCGGGTCGGACTGCACGTGCAGATCGACGAAGAGTCCGGTGCCCGATCGCCGCACCTTGAGCTTCTCGATGGCCATCACGTCGGGAACGGTGAGGGCCGCAAGTCGCACGCGCTCGAGCAGGGCCGGGTCCGGGGCGCGATCCATCAGGTCGAATACCGCCGAACGCAGCAGGCGGATGGCATTGACGGCGATCACAATGGCGGCGACCAGGGCAGCCCAGTCGTCCGCTGCCTCGTAGCCCTCTCCTTTCCACAGCGCCACGCTTATTCCACAGAACGCTGCTACTGAAGTGATGGCGTCGCTTCTATGGTGCCATGCGTCTGCGTGAACCGCTGGGCTTCCGACTTCGCTCGCCACGCGAAGCACCCGCCTGAACAGCGTCTCCTTCACCACGACAACCGCGATCAGGACGACGAGCGTGAACGGCGCCGGAGAGTGGTGCGGGGTGTGAATCTCGCGGATCGCCTCGATGGTGATCCCCGTCGAGGCGGCGAGCAGCATGAGTGAGACGATGGCGCTGGCCAGCGCTTCGGCCTTGCCATAGCCGAAATGAAAGTCGTCGTCGGCTTCGCGCGCGGCGATTCGCAGCCCGCCCCAGACGATTGTCGAGGACAGGATGTCGGACGCGGACTCGACCGCGTCGGCGATCAACGCGTAGGAGTTGCCAAGAACGCCGGCAACGAACTTGATCGTCGCCAGCGCAGTGTTGACCAGCAACCCGAGCTGCACAGACTGGATGCCCCGGTTGGACGTGACGGTCACTGGTACAACATGCTGAGAGGCGGCACGTCGGGGAATCGCTGGTGAGAGTGCTCGTCTGAAACGGCGGCGCGAATGTGTAGTTGCACGCCGCCTCGGACGTGTAACCCGGAATATGCCCGACTCGTTGGCGTCAAACTTGAGCGCGTGGACGATCGCGGCAACCGGCGGGGGCGGCCTGCAGCAAGCTCGCGCCCTGCCCACTTCACCCCCACTCCTCCAGCATCCAGTCCGCCGCCGATCGCCACCGCACACCCGGCGGCAGTTCACGTGTGGGCGGCGAGCCGTCCAGCGTCAACAGCGTCGCCTCCGCGCCTGGCTGTTCGGCCGCTGCCGACGCGAGTGCCCGCACCTCCCGGTCCCACGTCTCGCTTGCCGACGTATCGAGGCTCACCTGCAACAGACTCGGCGAGCCGCCCGGCCGCTGGGCGAAAAAGTCCACCTCCCACCCCTCACCGGTACGGTACCAATCCACCCTCCACCCCCTGCGCTCCAGCTCCAGCAGGACCGCCGTTTCCAGCGTGCGGCCGCGATGCTCGCGCCCCGTGCGCTCGTAAAGCGCAACGAGACCGGGATCGACCGGATACACCTTGCGCGGGTTGACCATGCGCTGCCGCTCCGAGGTGCTGTGCAGGCTGATGGTCCGCACAATGAACGCGTCCTCGAGGTGCTCGAGGTAAGCGTGGAGGGTATCCTTGCTCACGCTGACCCCCTGCGAGCGCAAGCTGTCATAGAGCTTCTTGACACTGAAGCTCCCGGCCGGCGTCGCGAGAAGCTGCCGTTGCAGCCAGCGGAGTGAGGTGGGATTCGATACGGCGTGCCGCTCGATCACGTCGCGCAGCACCATCACGTCCACGTACGACGTGAGCAGGGCGAGCCGATCGCGCCGCTCCAGCCCGTGGGCCTCGGGAAAGCCCCCGCACTCGAGATACCCCCGCAGCCGAACCTCCAGCTCTCCTCTCTCCATGGGCCGAAGCTGCTCCCACGGCGACGCCGGCTCCGCCCCCACGTGACGCAAGGACTCGCGAAAGGAGAACGGATGGATCAGCACCTCCATCCCTCGCCCACGAAGTGACGTGGCCACCTCTCGGCTCAGCAACTTGGCGGAGGACCCGGACACGAAAATTTCCGAGTCGTCCTCGTCAAGCAGACGTCGCACGAGCGTGGGCCAGCCCGCGACCACCTGGACTTCGTCCAGATACAGTGAGCGCGGAATCCGTTCCGTCCGTACCGCCAGCCGGCGTTGGTGTTCGCTGATGAGCCAGCCGAGATCGGCCGCCGTCATCCCGATGAGTCGCTCGTCCTCAAGCCCGATGAGCAGCTGTCCTTCACGAGGCCGGCCAGCAGCGATGCGCTCAGCCATGCGACGGCGCATGAAGCTGGTCTTCCCGCCGCGTCGGACCCCGATCACGGCAATCGCCTTACCCGGCACGAGGGGTATACGTGCGTCACGAGCCGTGAGATCACGCACTGAAGCCGACATGGCTTCGTCCAGCTTCGCCGCGAGCAGGTCGGATGATATTATCCTTGACATAAGGACAATATCGCCAATATTTGTCCTTTTCACAAGGACAAACATCTCCTTCGAGAGACGTTTGGAGGTCGATTCCTAGTCCTGGCCCGAACGCGGGCGCAGCTTCCCCCCTACCCCCCCACCACCCGCTTCAGCAACGTCCCCGCCGGGATCGTCTCGCTGGTCGTCCGCGCATTGATCAGCGCCAGTTGCTCGAGCGGAATCGTCGACGGGTACTGCGAATTGAACGCGGTGAGCGTCATCGCCCGTGGCAGCGTCACCAAGGCCACACGGGCGGGCTTGACCGCAAGCTTCGCCGGATCGGTCAGTCGAGCGAATGACCCGATCGTGCCGCGGAAGGCGCCATCGTAGTTCCGCATCAGCTGCGCCGGCGTGATCGCCAGCAGTCGATACGTGGTCCCGTCGAGCTGAATGAAGGCGGCGTAGCCCGCCAGGCTCGTGCCGTCCTGCAGCGCAGCGCTGAAGGTCCCGACGGCGGCGGTCAGCCCATTGATCGGCGCGCTGCTCGTCCCCGATACGGTAATCCCCTGTTGCCCCAGGAACTGCGACAGCGCCTGCTGGGGCGACCCGGTGCCGGCCAGCTCGAGCGTGATCTGCGCGTCGCCCTGTGCGCTCGCCCCGATCACGGCCGACGCCGAGTTCTGCGTCTTCCATCCGGACGGAAAGCTGAAGCGGAACTTGAGCGTCGGATGCAGGAAGTTCACCCCTTCGAAGTACCCCTGTCGCGGATCATCGCCGAAGACCATGCCGTCGAGGCGACGCAGGAACGACTCGCGCTCGACCTTGCGAGCATTCGCGACGGTCGGCCCAGCCTGGGCGATGCGCTCGCCGGTCTTCTCGACCCGATTGCCCGGATCGGGGTGGGTCGACAGCCATTCCGGGGTGCCGCGCGTCCCACTCCCGCTCATCCGATCGAGCGTCTTGAACATCTCGGCCATCTCGCGCGGGTCGTAGCCGATCTTGGTCATGTAGCGAAAGCCGAGTGCGTCGGCCTCGACCTCGTCGTCGCGCCCGTACTTGAGGAAAAGGACCCCGAGCCCCTGGCTGGCGATGCCGCCGTATTGCTGCAGTTCCGGGCGCACGATCATGCCGACCGTCAGCAGTCCACCCAGCAGCTGCTGCTTGGAGATCTGGTTCACCGAATGCTTGGCCGTGACGTGCCCGACCTCATGCCCAAGCACCGAGACCAGCTGGGCCTCGGAGTTCATGTGGGCGAGGATGCCGCGCGAGACGAAGATCGGCCCGCCGGGCAGGGCGAAGGCGTTGACGATGGGGTCGTCGACGACCGAAAAGGTCCAGGGGAGATCGGGTCGCTCGCCCACACGGGCGACCTGCTGTCCGAGCGCGGCCACGTAGCGCTGGATCCCGCTGTCGGCGTAGATCCCCATCTGCGCCGCGGCCGCTTGCGCCCCCTCTTGCCCCATCTGGATTTCCTGCCCCTCGCCGACCAGCGACAGTTCCCGACGACCGGTGGCGGGATTCACGGCACACTGGGCGAGCGGGACCGCGAGGAGCAGGAGGGCGATCGATCGGCGCGTGGCGCCCGAACGGAGGCGACGAGGGCGGTGGAGCATGGAGGTCGAGTCGATGCGAGGGCTGCAAATGCAGCGGCGGTCGCGGGTCGGCCGCCGAGCCGGTACCGTAAGCATACCACACGGAGCCCCATGGTCGTATCGCTCGTTGGAGCGTGCCGTGGATCGCCCGGCCGGGGGAGGGAGGGAGGAACCGCCCTTCCCCTTTTCCGACGGGAAACCTACGTTGGCCTCCCGATTTCACCTATGCCCACGAGCCTCTCAGCATGCGAGTCTATTCCCCCGCGACCGCGGCCGGCACAGTGGTGCTGGCAGTGGCCACCTGCCTGATGCCCACCTCAGTCGACGCGCAGGGCGCCGGCGGCGGCGGATGGAAGTCGCTGTTCGATGGCACGTCGCTCGACGCGTGGCGCGGGTATCAGGGCGTCGCGCTGCCCGACGGGTGGCGGATCGCAGACGGCGCGCTGACCAAGACTGCGGCCACGGGTGATATCGTTTCCAAGGAGCAGTTCGCCAACTTCGAGCTGGAGCTCGAATGGAAGCTCGCGACGAAGGGCAATGCGGGGATCTTCTACCGCGGGTCCGAGCGGGAGAAGAAGATCTACCTCACCGCCCCTGAGTATCAGCTGCTCGACGACGCTAACGCGCCTGACGGGGCGAGCCGCCTGACGTCGGCCGGGGCGGCCTACGCCATCTATCCCGCCCCGGCCGGTGTGGTGAAGGCGGCTGGTGAGTGGAACCGGACGCGCATCGTCGCGAACGGGGCCCATGTGGAGCACTGGCTCAATGGCACCAAGCTGCTCGAGTACACGCTCTGGTCGCCGGATTGGGAAGCGAAGGTGAAGGCCAGCAAGTTCGGCAGCGTGCCGACCTACGGGCGGGAGAAGTCGGGGCACATCGGCATCCAGGGCGACCACGAGGGGGCGCTCTCCATTCGCAACATGCGCATCAAGGTGCTCCCGTGAGTTCACGGACCTCGCTCTCGATCATGATGTTCCTCCAGTACTTCATCTGGGGGGCCTGGTTCGTCACCATGGGGACGTACCTGGGACAGGGGCTCAACTTCGAGGACTCCCAGATCGGGCTGGCGTATGGTGCCACCGCGATCGCGGCGCTCGTCTCGCCGTTCTTCGTCGGGATGGTCGCCGACCGCTTCTTTGCCTCGGAGCGCCTGCTGGCCGTGTTGCACCTGGTGGGAGCGGCGCTCATGTGGCTGCTCTCCACACAGTCGACCTTCGGCACGTTCTATCCGCTGCTCATCGCCTACGCGTTGTGCTACATGCCGACGCTGTCGCTGACCAACGCGATCTCGTTCCACCATGTGAAGGACCCGGCGCGTGACTTCCCGCTCATCCGCGTGCTCGGGACGATCGGCTGGATCGTGGCCGGCATCGTGATCGGCAAGGTGCTCAAGGCCGACGCCTTGGCGACCCCGATGCGCGTGGCCGCCGCCGCATCGGTCGTGCTCGGGCTCTTCTCGCTGATGCTTCCGCACACCCCGCCGCGGGCCGCGGGGTCGCCGTTCAGCGTGCGCGACGCCTTTGGCCTCGACGCGTTGCAGCTCCTCAAGGACCGCGACTTCCTGATCTTCACGTTAGGCTCGTTCCTGCTCTGCATCCCGCTGCAGTTCTATTACACCTTCGCCAACCCGTTCCTCAACGAGATCGGGGCACCGGAGCCGGCCTTCATCCAGACGTTCGGGCAGATGTCGGAGATCATCTTCATGCTCCTGCTCCCCTTCGCCCTCAAGCGCCTGGGCATCAAGGTGATCATGCTGGTGGGGATGCTCGCCTGGGCGCTGCGCTACCTGGCCTTCAGTCAGGGCGACGCCGGCAGCGGGATGTGGCTGATCTACGCCGGGATCATCCTGCACGGCATCTGCTACGACTTCTTCTTCGTGAGCGGCCAGATCTACACGGACGAGAAAGCCGGCCCGAAGATCCGGGCGGCGGCCCAAGGCTTTATCAACTTCGTCACCAACGGCGTCGGCTACTTCATTGGCGCGTTCGTCTCGGGGACAGTGGTGAGCCGCTACTCCTCCCCCAACCCCTCATGCGCCGAAGGCGCAACCGACTGCCTGCGCGTCGTCCACGACTGGCCCACCATCTGGCTGATCCCCGCCGCCGGCGCCGCCGTAGTGTTCGTCATCTTCCTGATCCTCTTCCGCCCCCGCCTGAAGCCCCCCGCAACCCTCACCGCGCACTGAAGCGCCGCCGCCCCGCGGCGGCGCACTCCCGTCTCCCGTCTCCCGTCCCCCGTCCCCCGTCCCTCGTCTCATGTCCATTTCTCGCCGCGAGTCTATCCGACGCGCCGCTGCCGGACTGGCCGCCTTCACCATCGTCCCCCGCCACGTCCTCGGCCGCGGCTACCGCGCCCCGTCCGACACCCTGAACGTCGCCTGCATCGGCGTCGGCGGCATGGGCTTCAACGACGTGAAGGGAATCGCGGGCGAAAACATCTACGCCCTCTGCGACATCGACGTGCGCAACGCCGACCGCGCCTTCAAGGCGTGGCCGCAGGCCAAGCGCTACACGGACTATCGCGAGATGCTGGCCAAGGAAGCCGCGAGCATCGATCTGGTCACGATCTCGACCCCCGATCACTCGCACGCTGCGGCGACGATGCTGGCCCTCCGGGCCGGCAAGCACGTCTACACGCAGAAGCCGCTGGCCCGCACGGTCGGCGAGGTGCGCGCCATCATGGCCGAGGCGGCGCGTCGCCCGAAGCAGGCCACCCAGATGGGCAACCAGGGGCATGCCGGTGAAGGGATCCGCCAGATCCGCGAGATCGTCGAGTCAGGACACATCGGCACGGTGCAGCGTGTGGAGTTCTGGACCAATCGCCCCATCTGGCCGCAGGGCATCTCGCGCCCCACCGACATGCACCACGTCCCGCAGGGCTTCGACTGGGATCTCTGGTTGGGGCCCGCGGCTGAGCGACCCTTTCACCCCGGGTACGCACACTTCAACTGGCGCGGATGGTGGGACTTCGGCACGGGGGCCATGGGCGACATGGCCTGTCACCTCATGGACGCCGCCTACTGGACGCTCGGGCTCAAGTATCCGAGCAAGGTCATCCCCGAATCGACCGCGCTCTTCCCCGAGACGGCGCCGAAGATGTCGCGCATCACCTTCGAGTTCCCCGCGCGCAACGGACGCCCCGCGGTCACCCTGACCTGGCGCGACGGCAGCCAGTATCCGCCCCGCCCCGAGGAGTTCGGCCTGGAGCGCAACTGGGTCCCGGATCCCGAGGGTGGTCAGCTCTGGGTCGGCGACCGTGGAACGTTGATCGCCGGCACATACGGCCAGGAGCCGCAGCTCTGCGATCCGGTCAAGCAAGCCGCGCTGGCCAAGGCGATGCCTGCGGTGAAGTACCCGCGCACCGAAGGGGTCTTCACGGAGTGGACGGCCGCAGTCCGCGCCGGCACGCAGCCCGGGTCGAGCTTCGCCGGCTACGCCGGGCCGCTCACGGAAATGATCGTGCTCGGCAACCTCGCCGTGCGGTCGGGTCGCACGATCGAACTCGATCCCGAGAGCGGCGTGCTGAAGACCGCGGGCATTCCCGAGGAGTGGATCCTGCCGAAATACCGGAGCGGCTGGACGCTGTAGCACACGTCCCGGCGCGGGCACGACGCACTTAGTCCCGCTCCGGGTAGGCGAACGTCGCCAGCCAGACGCGCCACTGCCGGTCGATGTCGTCGGGGTCGGCGGTGAACGACGTCGCCCTGCCTAACGCCGCTTGCACATCGCCGCCCCGGAGGGCGGCCGCGACGAGGGTGCGCATGAACGCAGGCCCCTCGCGGGTGGCCATGAACTGCACCAGCGAGTATGTCGACGCCGCGTAGCGCGCCCGTCCATCCAGCTCCGGCAACCGGCCACGACGCTGCTCGCGGCGCGCGCCCAGCTCCGGGTCGTCGGAAATGACGGCGTCCTCGGCCGACGTCGAACCGGCCGACCCGATGCGCGCAAACGGGGCCAGGCACGTGGCGCCGCAGCTCTCAGGAGCGAACAGCGCGGACACGCGGGGGAGCGAATCGCGCTGCCGCCCCAGCTGCACCATCCACAGTTCGTGCAGCGGGTGCACGGCAACGTTCTGCAGCAGCCCGGTGCGCAACCACGCCGGCACCACGTCGCGCTCCATCCAGCCGGCGCCCGAACCATCGCCCGGCGCCAGGTCCCGCACGGCGCCGAACAACCACTCGCGTGCCGTCGCGAGCACCACGACCGTGGCCACCCGCATGGGTTCGGGGAGACGGGCACGTCTCCCCTCGAGTGCGATCGCGAAACTGCTCGCCGGGCGCGTCCCGACGCGAATGGTCACTCGCACCTCCGCCGCGTCGCTCGTGAGGCGGATGTCCGCCTCGTCGGGGCGCGTGCCGAACAGCCGCTCGAAGGAGCGGGCCGCGGCATTCAGCTCCACCCGCGACTCCTCGAGCAGGTCGCGCCGATTGGACGCGATGATGAAGCCGGTGCCGCGCGTCGAATCCGGCTCCCGCAGCAGCTCGCCTTCGCGCAGGTTGGGCGCTCGGCCGATTGGTCCGCCGCCTATCGCCGTCGCCGGACCAGCGAGGCACGCTGCGCACAGGAGCGAGAGGAGCGGCAGGAGCGAGGTGGCGGCTCGGCGGACACGGTCGGGTCGCAGCAGCACGGCTCACTTGGTTGAGGAGGGGGCCGCGAGGGCACGGCAGGGGAAAGGTATGGCAGGTACCGAGTGCGCGAGGCGGCGATGCTAGCGTCGCGCGGCGGTCCCGAACACGTCGGCCAGCGGGCGACCCGCGCGCGGCGAGCGCGCGTTCCAGTCCTCGCCCAGCAGCGCGGCCACCGTGGCAGCGACCTGCGACTGGGTCACCGGAGCGATGCCGTTGCGCTCGCCAAGTGCCGGAGTGTCGGGACCGATCACCGCCATCCAGATATGCTCGGCACCGGACACGTCCTGCCCATGATCGCGCCAGCCCTCGGCACCGCTCCCACGCCCATGATCCGTCGTGATGATGAACGTCGTGCGGTCGCGATACTGGGGCATGGCCTGCATCGTGGTCCACAGGTCGGCGATGAAGGCATCCACCTGGTGGGCAGAGCGCAGCACCATGTCGTACATCCCGGAGTGCGCCCACTCGTCGGTCTCGCCGTAGCCGACGAACAGCAGGCGGGGGAATTGGCGCGCACGAATTCCTTGGCCGCGAGGTGCATCGGGGCGTCGAAGGCGTTGCCGTTCCAGAGCTGCACCGAGGTGCGATACAGCTCGTCGACGAACTGCATGCGCGGGGTCGGGGCCCGGACCGCGGCAAAGGGCGGGTCCCAGCCATCGAGCACCGGGATGCCGGCGCGGTCTCGATTGAGGATGTTCCGAAAGACGTCCCACGTGGCCAGGGCGCCGACCTTACCCTCGAAGCCTGGGCGCGTGGCGATCCACTCGAAGACCGTCTCGTTAGGGTTCGCGGGATACCCGTTGGAGTCGATGCGCGGGTCGAAGGCGCCGGTGAAGAGTTCGTTGTAGCCGGGATACGAGAAGCGCATCGTATTGGTCACGTGCGCATCGCTGCCGCGCTCGCGGTTGCCGATGAGCTGACCCTGCCGAGCCACCGTCCCCCACAGGAAGGGGAGGAGCGCCTCGCGGCGGGCCTCGGGCGTATCGCGCCAGAAGTCGCGGCGCAGGCTGGCCGTATCGCGCACCCCGCCCGGCTTGCTGCTGATGAGTGCGCGCTCGGCACCGGTGAAGACTTCCTGCCAGCGCAGTCCGTCGGTGACGATGAGGACGACGTTGCGGGTGCGCCCCTGCGCGTCGACGGCGGTGGACGCCGTCAACAGGGCCAGGGTGAGCGAAAGGGCGAGCGAAGCGAGGGCGCGCATCATGCCATGTCTCGGGCGACGACGTCAGTAGAGTCCGACCTTTCCCTTCACCGAATTGACCAGCTTCTGCGGATCGTAGCCGACGCCCTGTTTGAAGACCAACTCGACGTTGCGCACGTCGGCGATGCGCGTGGATGGATCGCCACCGATCACCACGAGGTCGGCCTGCTTGCCGGGGGCGATGCTCCCGACCAGCTGGTCGCGTCCGAGGTACGTGGCGCCATTGAGCGTCCCGATCCGGATGGCCTCCACAGGGGAGAATCCGGCCTCGACGAGCAGTTCGAGCGCGCGCTGGTTGGAGTAGCCGGCGATCACCCCACCGCCGCCGGTCGGATCGGTCCCGGCAACGAGCAGCCCGCCCGCCCGGGCGAAGGCGAGTTCCATCGCCATCGCCTTGGGGAGGAGCGTGGTATAGATCGACTGCGCATTGCGGCTGACCGTCGCGTGCTGGCGCAGGTAGGCGTCGCGCAGCTCCGGGAGCAGGACATCGACCCCCGGCGGGATCGGACGTCCCGGGGCAAAGGTCTCGAAGACGGTCAACGTGGACGTAACCGCGACGTTGCGCTGCACCAGCTCGGCCACGAGCGCGGTGAAGGCCGGGTTGGTCACCTCCATCGCGTTGACCGACTGCTGCCCCTTCCCCTGTCCCGGGCAGCTGTCCGGGGCCTTGTCGGCCACGAAGTCGGTGGCGGCGAGGAAGCCGTGCTCCAGGTTATCGATGCCTAACGCCGTCGCCTCGCGGTAGGTGACCGAGCAGAGGTGCCCGGTGACCTTGAGGCCGCGCGCGTGCGCCTGCTGGATCGCCGCCCCCAGCACGTCGCGCGACACCTGCATGTAGCCCTTGAACGACGTCGCCCCCTGGTCGGCCCAGAAGTCGACGAATCGCCGCGCCTCGGCGGCGGTGTTGAGCGCCTGCATCTGGCCGAAGGGATTGGGGCCGTTCACGTACGGCGCGGTGGCGTCGATCCACGGTCCCGCCTTGTCGCCGCGGTCGATGGCGCGCTTGATGTTCAGCTCCCCGTACCCGTTCATGTTGCCGCCGGTCCGCATCGACGTGACGCCTCCCGCCAGGTACAACCGCACGAACGACTCGGTGAGGTTGCCGTACACGCCGGGGCCGACCGGGTAATAGAGGTGCTCGTGCACCATCACGAGCCCGGGGATCACCGTGCGCCCCGGCAGGTCGAGTACCTGGGCGCCGGCAGGCACCGGAGTCGTGGCGGCGGGCCCCACGGCCGCGATACGTCCATCGCGCACGATTACGGTCTGGGCATCGCGGGCCGGCGAACCTGAGCCGTCGATCACGCGCACATTGGTGAGCGCGAGCAGCGCGGTGTCGCGGACGACGAACTGGCGCGCCTGCGGTGAGAGAACCGGACGCTGCGCCGAGAGCTGAGGGACGGCGACGAGCGCGGCCAGGGCGGCGAGGGCGAGGGCGACCTCGGCGCGGGAAAGCCGACGGCGGCGGCGCGACAGGCGGGCGAGGGACACGTGAGCAGCACTCGGCGTGAGGGAAAGGCGCATGGCGACTCGACCAGTTCGCCCGGAAGGTGCCCCCCGCACCCCTTCGGGAGAAGAGGCGGGGCCGGCCACCTGCAGCGACCGGCCCCGCCTTCGCCCTCCGCACGCGGTTCTTGCGGCCGTTACGGCACCATCACCTTCACTTCCTTCAGTGCCGCCAGGAACGACACGTCGTTCGACGGGAGGGGAGCCAGCGTCCCGAGTCCGATCCAACCGATTCCGCTCACCGTCACCTCGATCTCGCCGGCCGGAAGGGTCGAGGCGACCGGGAAGCCGGCCAGCGACGTCAGGTCCGGGATCGTCAGGTCGTACGCCGCGGCACTGCCCGTGGCGGCGAGATAGCGACCGGTGGCCAGCAGGGTAACCTGCGACTCGCCTCCCGACTGCTCGGCGGTCGCGCTGACCAGCGCGTCGTACTCGCTCGGCAAGGTCCCCTGGATCCGGAGGCGTCGATAGCTCGTCGTCCCCACCGACGAGACGCTCGGGGTCGGGAGCCGCCTCCCGAGCGTCTGCGTGATGTCCTGCACGATGGTGGAGTAGCGGACGTGAAACCGCGCCTCGCTGGTGGCGCTCGCCGCGGGTACCGCCAGGACCGTGCTCGCATGGACGTCGCCTGGTTGCAGCCTCGCAGGCGGCAGGCCATACCAGGTGCGGAATGTTGCGGCGGACGGCGCCGCCGCCCCTCCGAGATCGCCCACCTCGCCGTGCGACGTGAAGAAGCGGCCGAACGTGAGGAGCGCATCGCCGAGGGCGTTGGCAACCGTGAGCTGCGCGGTCGCCGGGGGATACGCGCTCACGCCATCGAAGTCCGCGATGAAGGGGAGCGTCGATCCATCGGCCGGGGTGAGCCCGCGCACGTCGAGGAGCATGTTCGGGACGCCGGACTGCAGCGCCTGCCGCACGCCGACGAAGTCCACGACGCCGCTGCGCACACCGACGAGCTCCACCGGTGAGAGATCAAGGAGCCCGTCGAAGGTCGTCGTGCTCCCGCCGAGGGACAGCGTGGCGGACTGCGCGTTCCCGACCCCGGCGACCTGCAGCCAGACCGACTTGGTCGAGAGCGACTCGTCGCACGTCTCGAGGCCCTGCGTGGCCAGCTCCTCCGCGCTGGCGAACAGTACGGTGGTTTCGTACGTGGGCGCCGCCACCTGTGGCAGCAGCTGCGCGAGGGCGTCGGGGACGAGGCGCGTGGACGGCCAGCCGGTTGGCGCGGCGACGCCGCGCGCGGCGATCGCGCTCCCCGATTGCTGCACGTAGAACACGCCGCCGACCGGCTGCGACACCGCGAAGCGATACCGGTACACCCCCGACGACAGCGTGCTCGTCACCACCTGCCAACTGCCGATGCCATCGCGGACAGCGAAGAACACCGGATTCTCCGAGGCGCTGCAGAACTGGTATTCCACCTGCGTGACAGGAGGCGGAACGATTACCTGCACCACGAAGCTCCCGCTCGCCGGTTGGACGCCGGCCGCCTGCCCCGTGACGGTGATGGTGTGGTTGCCGAGTGCTGTGGTTGCTGCCGCGCTGTAGGTCAGGCGTGCCTGTGCGAGGGTTGTAGGGTTCTCGTCGAAGGCGATGGCGAGGCCGGCCGGCATGCCGGAGGCGCTGAGAGTGACGGGTGTCGTGACGTTGGTACGGGCAATGTTGACGAACGCTTCACCGGCACCACCCTGCGTCACGCTCGTCCCGGAGGGCGTGAGCGTGAGGGCGAGCGTTCCTGCCGGGGCGAGGACGCGGACGGTCAGCACCGCCGCGCGGTCGTCGATCCCTGGAGCCGTCGCCTTGATCGTCACCGGGTAGTCGCCAGCCGCAACACTGGCGGCGACGGCAACGGCAAGGGCTGCCGTCTCGCCGGTGACGCTCGCGGGCGTGAAGCTTCCGGACACGCCGACGGGAGGGGCATCGAGCGTGAGCGCCACGCCCCCCGTGAAATTCGTTCGCGTGAGGTTCACTGTGGCCGCGCCCGTCGCCCCCGCCTGCACAGTGAGCGTCGTTGGCGTGACGGCGATGGCGACGGCCGGCGCGGCGGTGACCGTGACGGCGACGCTCGCGCTCGCCGCCCCGACGCCGCTCGCGGTCGCGCGCACCGTCGGCGTGTAGGTGCCCGGTGTCGCACTCGCGCTTGCCGCGAGCGTCACGGCTGCGCTGTTCGTCGTGCCGACGAGCGCGGCGGGCACGACGCTCGCGCTCAGCCCGGCGGGAAGCCCCTCGACGCTGACGGCCACCGTGCCGGTGAAATTCCCGCCACGCGTGAGGGTGAGGGTCACGGTGGCATCGCCACCCTGCGGCACGACGAGTGATACTGGAGCGACGGCGATCTGGATGCTGGCGACGGGGCCGGTCGTTCCGCCGTCGTCATCTCCATGACATGCCTGGAGCGCACCGACGACGAACAGGAGTGTGGCGCCGCCCCGGAAGAGTCTGGTCTGCATGAGTCCTCCCTGCGATCATGACTGCAGCAACAACCGGGAGAATGCGCCCGCGTGCACGGATCGGTCATGGTTCAATCCCTGATATCGTGCCGGGCGCCCCCCGATGCAGTCGCGCGCGGCGTGACACTGACGGACGATGCGCCGCGGTCCGGTTGGTCGTGGGTGCGCGTGCAGGCCCTAACCATAACATGCGTGTCGCGGTGCGATTCCGCGATTCGCCGCTCCCTGCCAACGAAGGTGAACGCCACATGTACGGGCGGCGGCGGCGAACGCCCAACATGCACACAGCATGCACACGTATCGGCAACGGGTGCCCAATATGAATACAGCATGTACGTGCGCTGGCGACGCGCCTACCTGCCACGCGCCGCCGAAGTGCAAGCGGTGCGCACCCATGTCGTTGTCAGCCCATGTCGCCCAGACGCTCGGCGCTCGCCCGACAGGTGCGCCGCCCGCGCGACGCCATCGTCAGCACGGAGGTTCCTTCAGGAGGTACACATGTCACGATACTCTTCGGTCCAGTCCGCGACTTCCCTGCTCGCGACCCTCGTGTTCGCGGCGTGCAGCATTGACGCCCCCACCGGTCCGTCGCGTCTGCAACCCGACGTGCTCGCCGGCGTCGCGGATGCCAATGCTGGGGTGAAGCGCCCGGGTCGCATTGACCGGGAAACGTTCGGCAACAACCTGTCCCACCCGGTGATCTTCGCCGAGGCCCGCGGAATCACGGGGCTCGCGCTGCTCAACGGATCGACCAGGCTCTACGAGAACACCGGCCTGCGGCCGACCGCTGCGGTCGATGCCCCCGCGCTCGCCGAGCTCACGACGGCGGGGTCGATCCCCTTCTGGTATTCCGGCAACATCGCCGTCGAATCGACCGAGCCGCGGGACGTCTACTGGCAGCAGTCGAGCAATACCTGGCAGGCGGAGTGGGCGGGACGCCCAACCGGCAAGACGCCAGCGGTCGTCGACTGGGGTGACAACCTCCGGAGTGTGCAGTACGCGATCAACTCGGTGATCCGGGTCGAGCACGTGCTGGTGGCCGACGACGGCACCATGCTGCAGGGGTTCCCCATGGACGCGCTCGTCAATCCGAGCAGCCCGACTGAGAAGCAGGGGATCTATGCGGACGGTGGGGAGACGCAGACCGTGGCGCTGACACCGACCGTGTTCACGGATCGTGCGCGGCTCAAGATCGAGAAGCTCGCGGCCAAGGGCGGCGCGGTGACCCACACGTACTTCAACAAGGCCGTCTACGAGGGCTTCGGCATCGACGGGCCCGGGAAGTACGCGGCCGAGATCAACGTCGGCGGACGCGTCATCTTCGGGTATGTCTGGATGATGAAGGACGTGACGATGCCGACCAATGTCCCGAAGGACGGCTGGTGGCGCATCACGTTCTCGGTGGACAACCTGAGCGGCGTGACCTTCACCACGTTAGGCGTCGACGATGCGACCATCGCGACCGTGACACCGACCGCAACCGTGGCAGAGATCTTCGTCAAGACCCGTCGAGGCGGCGGTGGCGGCGGCGGCGGTGGCGGGGATGATCTTCCGCACTAGGTGGCATCGGCAGCGGCAGCGGGACCGGCGCGACGTCCCGAGCGAGGGGACCGCGCCGGTACACGTCGGTACGCGATGGATAAGCAGTGGAGGATGACACGGTGACACACACACGATTCCAGGGACTGTCCGGCATGCTGCTGATCGTCGGCGCGGTCGCGATGTGGGGATGTCAGCGCGACCTGCCGACCGGCGTAGACGCGCTGTCGACCCCCACCTTCAGCGTTGTCGCGTCCGAGCACGAGACCGAACCGGATCCGCGCATTCCGCCGGTGTGCCATGGGTACACGGCGACGATCTGGTGGAACATGCCGGCCGAGCTGATCCCGAAGGGGGCCACGATCAAGCCGCACGTCCTCGACGTCCGGCCTGATGAGGGCGATGTGGATCCCCTCGAGGACCACGACGATGCTAGCGGCGGTTGGGGATACCGCATCGTCGGCACGTCGGGCGACGACGTCATCGTCGGTTCGCCGAAGAAGGACCGCATCTTCGGCCAGAACGGGAACGACCTGTTGTACGGCGGGCCCGGACCGGATCGCCTGTACGGCGGAAACGACCGCGACCGACTGTACGGAGAGGTATCCAACAATTGGCTATTTGGCGAAGCGGGGATCGACTGGCTCTTCGGCGGCAGCGGACGCGACGTGCTCGACGGCGGAACCGGCGATAACCACCTCGAGAGCGGGGACCAGGCAGACGAACCCGATGACGGATGCGGCGGACACTAGAGAGCCGCCCCCGGTTCGGGTGACTGTTTGACGCACATTCACATGCGGGGACTGGCCACACGCAAGTGCCCGGAAGAAACGGAGGAAATCCACATGTTCACACACGCGACGCGCACACATGCCGCACTCGCGGCAGCGCTGCTCCTCAGTGTCGCCTCTGCCGCTGCAGCCCAGTCCGGGTCGACGGCGGCGCAGCGCCAGAAGGGACAGCAGCAGGCGCAACAGCAGGCGCAACAGCAAGCGCAGCAACAGCAACAGCGGCTGCAGCAGATGGAACAGGCGCTGCAGAAGACACAACGCATTCGCGATCGCCTGCAGCAGATGGAGCAGGAGATGACTCGAGATATGGATCGCATTCGTGACCAGGAACGCCTGCGTGAACACCAGGCCGTCCGCGACATGGGCAAGACGCTCGGCCAGATGGCCCACGACTTGAACGCGGCCACGTTGCAGCTGCGCGATCGCGAGCGCGACCGCCTGCAACTGCGTGACCCCGAGATGCAGCGTGACATGGAGCGCTTGCGCGAGCATGTGCAGGCAATGGGGACGCAGCTCGAGGACGGGCTCAAGATCATGGAGCGCTTGCAGCAGAGACTCCGGGTCTTGCAGCCAGGCAAGTGATCGCCAGGACCGTGGCACGGCGGGGAGCCTGTGCGCTAGGCATTGCGCTCCTTGCCGTCGCCGCGCCCGCGACGGCGCAGCGGGTCACGTGGAGCAGCAGCCTCGGTTACGCGGAGGGCGCGTACGTCTTCTCGGACACGTACCGCTCGATCTCGTGGCTCAATTCACTCACACTCAACCGCGGTCGGTTCGACCTGACCGCCTCGTGGCCGATCCTGGCCCAGAACGGCACGGTACTGAGCTACGTCGCCGGGGGCGCCGTACCGACGGGAGGACCCGACAACGGAGCGGTGCGGCGGCGAAGTGCCGGACAGACGGTGCCGGTGCGACCCGGACGTCGGGGAGGAAACTCGCGGAACATTCAGGGCGCGCTCGGCAGCGTGCTCGCCGCCGACACCGTGCCCGACTCGCTAAGCGTTGCCGGCACGGGCGCGATGGAGATTCGCGCCGGTGATCCGATGTTTGGCGCCACGCTCGCGACCTTCGAAGGGAACGGGGCGGTGCGGAGCTTCGGGGTCGAGGCATGGACGAAGGTACCGGTCACATCGGTCGAGTCGGGCGTTGGAACGGGCGCATGGGACTACGGGGCCGGTGCGTCTCTGGTTCTGGGGAACGGGCGGGCACTGTTCTTCGCCAACGCCACGTGGTGGGTGCTGGGCGACATGCCCGATCTCGAACTGCGGGACGCGCTCTTCTACTCCCTCGCGCTTGGCGTACCGATACGCGGTGCGTGGTCGTTGCTCACGTCGGCCAGCGCGTCGACCAGCATCATCGCCGGAAGCGACCCGCCCGTCTCGGCGCACCTGCTTGTCAGCCGGTCCCTCTCGGACGGGGCCGCGTTCAGCCTCGGCGCCGGCGTCGGGCTCTCGGAGTCCGCCTCCGACTTCACGGTCAGCCTGGGATGGACCACCCGGTTGCTCGACGCACGCCGGTAGCTCGCGAGCCGCACTGCGCTCGGCGCCCCATGGGGCGCCGAGCGTGCCGCGGCCGTCTCACGGCCGCCATTTCCCCCGCGCTACCGCCGGCACGAACTTGTCGATCCCGCGCGGCGGAAAGGCGAGCGTCTTTCCCTGCTCGGCACTCTGGTACGCCGCCATCAGGATGCGGACCACGTCCACCCCGTCGGCGAACGTGAGCTTGGCCGGCTCCTTGCCCTGGAAGGCGCGCACGAAGTGGCGGTCTTCATCCGTGTAGCCGTAGGCGATGTACTCCTGCGGCACCACCGGCATGACCCCCTGCTCGGCGTTCTGCTTCTCCACCAGGTCCTCTCCCTCGCGCCCCGTGACTTGCCGCGAGAAGAACAGCTGCAGGCCGCTGTCGAGCGAGTTCCACTTCATGGAGTACTCCGGGCCGAGCAGCTCGGCCGACAGGCGCAAACCCGCCCCCACGAACGACCACGACGTGGTGGCCTCGCCGATCACGCGGTGCCCATCGGCGGTCTCGAACTCGATCGTCATCGACGCGAAGTCCTCGGAGGGGCGGCGGCGATAGTCGACGGCCTTGCCCATGGTCGCCTTGAGCTGCTTCGCATACTTGGGGCGCGTCCACTTGAGCGAGGCGATCTGCCCGGTGATGCGCACCGGCTTGACGGTGTCGTACGACTCGCCCGGTCGGGTGAGCAGGTGGCGCACGACGAACGCCGAGTGGCACATCATGTCGTTGAGCACCCCCCCGCCCTGCAGCGCTCCCTGCCAGAACCAGGGCCCATGCGGCCCGCTATGCTCCTCGGCGGCACGCGCAAGGTAGGGGCGCCCCGTGGTGGCGGCGCCACGCGCCCACAACAGGTCGCGCCCGGCCTCGACGTGTGGCGAGAAGAGCTGGTTCTCCAGGTAGCCCGTGGCGAGCCCCACCGATTGCACCAGCCGTTGCACCTCACGAGCCTCGGCGACGTTGCGAGCCAGGGGCTTCTCGCAGGCGATGCCCGTGAGCGTCCCGCGCCCGCGACGGATCGCGTCCACGACCTCCTCGACGTTCTCGACGCGGGCATGGTTGGCGCCGCAGAGCCACAGCGCATCGATGGCCGGATCGGCGACCATGTCAGCTATGCTCTTGTAGGGCTTGGCGGCACCCACATCGAGGTCACGGGCCAGTCGGGCCGCACTGGCGGCATTGGCAGCGGTCGGGCTCCACACGCCGAGGACATCGGCGTCGCGTACACCGCGCCATCCCTGGATGTGGAAGCGCGTGTTGAAGCCGGAACCGATGAAACCGACACCGAAGGGCATGTGGGACGGGGGACGGGGGACGGGGGGACGGGAGGGGGTATTGTGGGGAGGGGAGGAGGGGCTGGGAAGGGGGGGAGTCGTGACGCGGGTGGGAGTCGTCCCTGTCGGGTGAGAGGAATCGGCGTCACATTGGGCGACCTGTGCCGCCACGGGGCGGCAGTGTGTTGCACTCAGAAGAAGGCTATCGGATGCGCCCTCACGAGCATCGGACTTACGCCGTGGAGCAGGAGCTGAGCGTTGACGTCCTTCCAGTGACGGGCGCGGTTCGCGCATGATGGCACACGTGCGACTCCCGCATCCGATCGTGCTCCTGCTGTGGGGGATCGCCCTTGCGGCGGCGCTCACGTGGCTGCTGCCGGCGGGCGAGTACGAGCGGCGGGACGATCCGCAGACCGGGCGCCGGCTGGTGGTGGCGGGGACGTACCGGCAAGTGGAGCCCGCACCCGTCGGCCCGGTCGCGGCACTCGTAGCCGTCCCGCGCGGACTGGTCGAGGGGGCGGAGGTGATCATCTCGATCCTCTTCGTCGGCGGCGCCTTCGCTCTCGTGGAACAGCTCGGGACGCTGGCCAGGGGGGCGCGGGCGATCGTGCGGCGGTTCGAGGGGCGCGGCATCTGGGCCATCCCGGCGGTGGCGTTCGTCTTCGCATCGTTTGGGGCGATGGAGAACATGCAGGAGGAGATCATCGCCCTGGTCCCCGTGCTGCTCGTCCTCGGTCGCGGGCTCGGCGTCGATGCCATCACCATGGTGGCCGCCTCGCTCGGGGCGGCGGCCGTGGGGTCGGCCTTTGGGCCGTCGAACCCGTTCCAGGCCGGCATCGCCCTCAAGCTCGCCCAGCTCCCGCTGCTGTCGGGAGCCGGGTTGCGGCTGGCGATGCTCGCTGCGGGATGGACGACGTGGGTCGCCTACACCATGCGCCACGCGACCCGTCATCGCGTCGCCGTCGCCGAGGGGGTGGACGGGGCGCACGCGGGCGATTCGTTCTCTCGGCGCGACGGGGTGATCCTCCTGCTGACCCTCCTCCCGCTCGCGACCTACGTGTACGGTGTGCTGCGCTTCGACTGGGGGTTCAACGAACTCTCGGCGCTCTTTTTTCTGGCCGCGCTGGTGATCGGGGTCGTGGGAGGGATGGGACTGAGTGAGGCGACGGCGTCGTATCTCAGGGGAATGGAGACCATGGTCGGCGCCTCGGTCCTGGTCGGCGTGGCGCGTGGGATCTCGGTCGTGCTCAGCGACGGCCGGGTGATCGACACCGTGGTGCACGGCTTGGCGGCCCCGCTGGAGGGGCAGCCCCCGGCCGTCGCGGCCCTCCTGATGATCCCGATCCACGGCCTCATCCACATC
This sequence comes from Gemmatimonadota bacterium, assembly GCA_016704465.1. Taxonomy (GTDB): domain Bacteria; phylum Gemmatimonadota; class Gemmatimonadetes; order Gemmatimonadales; family Gemmatimonadaceae; genus SCN-70-22. The sequence continues at coordinate 185,446 of JADJAD010000007.1, forward strand.
GCGGTCCCCAGCGTGAGCGCGCAGGCGGCACTCACCATGCCCATCCTGGTCCCGCTGTCGGACCTCATCGCGCTGTCGCGCCAGGCGACGGTGCTGGCCTACGAGACCGGGGCGGGGCTGACCGAGTTGCTGATCCCCACCAACGCCGCCCTCATGGCCGTGCTGCTCGCCGCGGGCGTGCCGTACACGCGATGGATCGCCTTCGCCTTCCGCGGCTTCCTGCTGCTCACGGCCATCGGGGTGGCGGGGACGCTCGTGGCGGTCGCGTCGGGCGCCTGACGAGTCGATACGCGAACAGCCGGCGCCTGACGACAGTGCACACACCGCGCCGGGCCCGGCACCCGGCGTTCCCTAACCGCCGGCTGGCGGTGCCTCATCGCGCTTGATCGGGCGTGCGACGATGATGGTGATGTTGTCGCGCCCCCCTCCGTCCAGCGCATCCTCGAGCAGCTGCTCGCACACCGCGCGCGCCGAGGTCATGGCGCGCAGCCGTTCGGCGATGCGCTCGTCGTTGACGTGCCGGGTGAGGCCGTCGCTGCAGAGCAGGTGCACCATCCCCCAGTCGTTCGGTACCCCGGTCACGACCGGGGTCGTCTGCGCGCCGCCGATGGCGCTGGACAGGACGTGGGAGAGGCGATCCAGCTTGTGGTCCGTGCGGGTCAGGACCCCCAAGTCGATCAGCGCCTGCGCCATCGTCTGGTCGCGGCTCAGCTGGGTCAGCGCGCCGTTCCGCAGGAAGTAGTATCGCGAGTCGCCAACCTGCAGCAGGTAGATGCGCGGCCAGACGCCCAAAAAGAGGGTCAACGTCGTGGCCATCCCGCGTCGCCCGGGCAGCTCCTCGGCGCGCCTGGTCAAGGCCTCGTGCACACGCATCGCCGCGTCTTCCAGCGTCTCCCTGAAGCTGGCGTCGTCGGTAGGATCGGCCGTGTAGTACGTGCGCGTACTGTTGTTCACGTAACTCGTGATCGCCTCGAGCACGAAGCGGCTGGCCTCCTCCCCTGCCTGTCCGCCACCGACTCCGTCGGCCACCATGGCCAGGAAGGCCAGGCGGTCCGTGGCAGTGGTTGCGTGTTCGACGCCCGGCATGCTCGACTGGTGCACGCGGAGCTGGCGGTGAAGCGACGCGATGAGGAAGTGATCCTGGTTCTCGGTGCGGACCTTCCCCACGTGCGTCAGTCCAAACACGTCGATTTCGTCGTCGCGCGGCTTCTGCACGGTTCCGCCGCGCACTCGTTGGTCCTGAATCGCCATGCTGCTCCTCCGCTCGCGCTCGCCATCGGTTGGCGCCCGCTTGGCCTACCAGGCAGAGGTACCGACGAGCGCCTGATAGACGAGGGTGGGAAACTTCGCTGGGAGATCGGTCCTGTTGGGAATCTGTTGAATCATGAAGACGACGACCAGCTTTTCCCGGGGATCGATGCGATAGGTGGAGCCGTACGCTCCGCCCCAGCTGAACGATCGCTCGGAGCTGAGCCCCGCCGCGCCGAACTGCTCGACGGTCTGGAAGCCAAGCCCGAAGCCCAGCCCCGTCGTGCCGAGCAGCGTCCCCACGTGGTTGGTCGCCATCAGCCGGACGGTGGCCGGCGCCAGGATGCGCACGCCGTCCACCGCGCCGCCGTTGAGCAGCATCTGCAGGAACCGCGCGTAGTCGCGCGCCGTGGACACGAGTCCGGCGCCGCCGGCGAATGACCGGCGAGGGCCGTCGACATAGTGCCCCTGCCCTCGCGACCCTTCGGGGGCGCGCTCCATTCCCCCGTCCTCGGTGCTGGAGTATACCGTGGCGAGGCGCTCCCGCTTCCCGACGGGCAGGAAGAAGTGCGTATCCACCATCCCTAACGGTCCGGTGATACGCGACGCGATGAACGCGTCGAGTGCCATTCCCGAGGCCCGCTCCACCACGCATCCCAGGATGTCGGTGTTGTAGCCGTAGACAAACGACTCGCCCGGCTGCGCCACGAACGGCAGGGAGGCCAGGCGCTCCATCGTGGTGCACACCGGCTCATCCTTGTCGGCCGTGTACCAGCCGAAGCCCGCGGCCGGCCCAAGCCCTTTCGCTTCGTACAGTTTGGCCACCCGGGCATCAGTCCCGTAGGAGATTCCTGCCGTGTGCGTCAGCAGGTCCCGAATGGTGATCGCCCGCCTGGCCGGCACGATCGCCGGGCCGGTATCCGATGGCGCCGCGACGGTTGTGCGCGCGTAGGCCGGAATGAAGCGCGAGACCGGATCCGTAAGCGCGACCTTCCCCTCCTCCATCAGGATCATGATCGCGACGCTCGTGATCGCCTTGGTCTGCGAGGCGATGCGGAAGATGGCGTCGGGGGCCATGCGCCGTCCTGCCTCCTTGTCGCCCCATCCCACGGCGCGCTCGTACACGACGCGTCCGTTGCGCATCACGAGCCCCACCGCCCCGGCCACCGAGTTCGCGTCCACGTACTCCTGCATGAACCGGTCAATGCGAACCAGGCGTTCCGCCGAAAATCCCTGGGCGCCAGCGGTTGCTGCTGACGGCGGTGACGGACGCCAGAACGGGCGCGTGGGCTGCTGCGCCGGCAGCACAGCGCCGGCGACACAGCAGGCGAGCGCAAGCACGAGCGTCGGCGGCCGCGACATCGTCCGTGACATGGACTGGTGCACGCGGCAGTCGATCGAGCGTTCCATCGAGCGTTCCATAGAGTGGTCCATTGGGTGGTCCATTGGGCGAGACTCCTCGTGGGTCAGCGCGTGCGTGCAGGGCCGGCGGCCACGGAGCGCCGGTCGCGTCACGGGCGGGGCGTTCGTAGACGCATCAGCCCCTCTTGCGCCACCGATGCCACGAGCGAGCCGTCACGGGTGAAGATCGACCCGCGCACAAAGCCCCGCGCCCCGGCGGCGGCGGGGCTGTCGACGGAGTACAGCAACCACTCGTCGGCGCGAAACCGGCGATGCATCCAGAGGGCATGGTCGAGCGACGCGATTTGCAGCGAGCGTGAGCGAAACGGCACGCCATGCGGCTGGAGCGCGGTAGGGAGCATGCCGTAGTCCGACGCGTAGGCGAGCACCGCCTGGTGCGTCAGGGTGTCGTCGGGGAGCGGGGCGATGGCGCGGAACCAGACCTGGCGTGTCGCCGGCCGTACCTCGCCGCGGAACGGGTCGCTCGGGAGCACCGGGCGGAAGTCGATCGGGCGGTCCTGCGTCAGGACCGGACGCAGTGACTCCGGAATCCGGTCCGCCATCTCGCGAATCAGCTGCAGTTCGGGCGCGAGCGATTCGGGCGGGGCAACCTCGGGCATCTCCAGCTGATGCTCCATTCCGGGCTCGTCCAGATGGAACGACGCCGAGAGGTTGAAGATCGCCTGGCCGTGCTGGATGGCCGTGACGCGTCGGGTGCTGAAGGAGTTTCCGTCGCGCAGGCGATCGACGAAGTAGACAATCGGGGCCGCCAGGTCGCCGGGAAGGATGAAGTAGGCGTGCACGGAGTGCGCCTCACGCTCTCCCTCCACCGTGCGACGCGCCGCCACCAGCGCTTGCGCGAAGACCTGGCCACCGAAGACACGCCCCGTGCCGAGATCACGATTGCGGCCGCGGTAAATGTTGACCTCGAGCGGTTCCAGTGCGAGCAAGGCGAGCAGCTCGTCGATCGGTGCAGTCATGCGAACAGGTGGGGTCGAGGTGCGCCAGGACAGGATGGAGACAACGGCGAACATACGCAGCGGGCCTTCCCACACGCCACCGGCCAAAGCAACCGCGCGGAGTCAGCACGCGGAATGCCGACCGTCAACCGCGCGCGCCCGACGACGCGCCATTCGCCAGCTCCGCCAGGCGTTGCAGCTGCTGGTGCGTTCCCAGGACAATGAGCACGTCGCCCGCCGACAACGTGTGGCTGGCCGGCGGCGTGGTCACGAGATCGGCGGTTCCGCCTTCGGCGATCGCCAGGACCGTCGCCCCGATGTCCTCATGAATCCTGCAGTCTGCCAAGGCGCGGCCGTCCAGCCGACTGGCCGAGCCCACCGTGACCTCCTTGAGCCACAGCTCGAGTTCGCCGGAGTGCATGACGAGATCGAGAAAGGCGCTCACGCGCGGATACTGCAGCTGCGCCGCGATGCGCTGGCCCGCCAGCCGGTAGGGGGAGATGACATGATCTGCGCCCGCACGCCGCAGCTTCCGGATCGTGTCGTCGGCGCCTCCGCGCGAGACGATCTGGAGCGCGCCGTTCATCCCGCGGGCGGTGAGCGTGACGACGATGTTGGTCACGTCTTCGCCCGACGCGGCCACGAGCCCTGCCGCGCGGGCAATCCCGGCCCTCTCCAGCACCTGCTCATCGGTCGCGTCGCCCGCCACGAAGGGATATTGATCGCCGCAACGCTCCAGCGCACGTTCCTCACGCTCAACCAACACGACCTGCAGCCCCTCGCGCCGCAGGTCGTGCGCGACCTGCTCGCCAACACGCCCGAACCCGCACACGATGTGGTGACCCGACATCGCGTTGATCTTGTGTTGCATGTGGTGACTCCTGAGCACACCGTTGAGCGCCCCGCCGATCACGTACTCGGCAAACGTCGCCGCGAGATAGAAAAAGGTCCCCACGCCGACCGTGATGTACCCGATCGTGAACAGCCGGCCCGCGTCGCTCAGCGGCCGCACCTCCATGTAGCCCACGGTGGTGAGCGTCGTGATCGCCATGTACAGCGCGTCCACGAACGTCCACCCCTCCAGCTGCATGTATCCCACGATGCCGGCGGCGACGATGACCACCACTGCCGCCATCGCCTTCCTGACTCGTCGCTCGGCGGCGACCACGGCGGCTGACCGCGGATCGAGGATGATGGGCACCGGCTGCCGCGGTTCGGGCGTCATGCGCTCAGGATACGGTGTGCATGTCGGGCTCGCCACCGGGTGCATCCCGCGCCATCGCGACCGGCGTGCCGGGACCCGCCTTCGGCTCAGAACAATCGCGGTGCCGTGCCGTTGACGTACCCGGCCGTACCGTCTCGCGATCGTTGGAACTCCTCTCGCGGACTGTCGACGGCACTTGGCGAGAGCCGGGCGTCGAGACGACGACCACTCGCTGGTGAGGTTGCCTACTGTATCGCCGCGACACGGTCTCGGTGCCCGTGCAGTACGCCTCCATAGTTGGAACCGAAATCAGCATGGCGGAGTAAGGGTTTAGATTGCCCTGCCGATCCTCTGTACACATCATGCCCTCGACTTTCTCGCTACAACGCAGCTCGCTGCTTCGTCGGACGCTCGCCCCCCTCGCCTACGCATGGCTCGTGGTGGCAGCGCTGTCCCCGCGTGTTCCGCTGCAGGGACAGACCAACGGGGCGTCCCACCGAACGGCGTTCGCCATCGGCGAGCAAATGGTCTATGACGTGAAGTTCGGCGTGTTCAACGTCGGTACGGCGCGCATGGAGGTCATGGGGATCGACACGGTGCGCGGCCGACGGGCGTGGCACACCAAGCTGGAGATCGAGGGCGGGATCCCGGGGTATCGGGTGCACGACATCCTGGAAAGCTGGATCGACGTCGAGACGTTCCGCTCGCTTCGGCATCGGCAGGAAACGGTGGAAGGGCGCCGTGAAAAGACGCGGGTGTTCGAGATCATGCCCGAGCGCGGCGTGTATCGCGAGGACGACAAGCCCGAGCTCCCAACCGTCGCCGACCCGCTCGACGAGGGGGCGTTCATCTTCTTCGTGCGCAACCAGCCGCTCGACGTCGGGCGCACCTACGACTTCAACCGCTACTTCATCCCCGACCGGAACCCTGTCACCGTGAAGGTGGACCGGCGGCAGACGATGCGTGTTCCCGCCGGAAGCTTCGAGACGATCGTCGTGAAACCGATCATCAAGTCGAAGGGTGTGTTTTCCAAGAACGGGCGCGCGGAGATCTGGTTCACCGACGATGACCGCCGGCTGATGGTGCGCATGGAAACGCACGTGGTGTTCGGGACGATCTCGCTGCAACTGCGCGAGTTCTCGCAGGGCAACGTGTTGCACTGATGTTCCAGCGCGCGAATCAGTAGGGGAGTCCGACGCGCACCCCGACCGCCCATGGCGTGACCAGCGGAGTCCACGAGAATCCGCGTTCGGTCCGACGCGGGTCCTGCGTGTTGCCAAGCTCGTCCGTGCGAACGAGCGTCCGACCGCGGGCCACCGTCACGCGCGCCACCCCACCACCGATCAGCAAGGCGAGCGGATAGTCGCTGGCCCAGTGCACGCCGTTGTTGACCATCGCGACGCCCAGCAGCGCCATGAGCGAGTAGCCGAGCGGGCGCACGAACCCCTTCTCGGGATAGTTGAGCGCCACGATTTCCACCGTCGACATCGCTGCCGCCATGTGACCCGACGGCATGGCATCATAGGCCGGAACGTTGGCGTTATAGTCGCCGAGGTCAGGAAACGGTCGCCAGCGCCCCCTCGGCTGCGTGGACTCGTTGGGCGTCTGCCGCCCGAACGAGCGCTTGAGGAGCTGAGTGTAGACCCCGAGGGAGACCAATCCAGAGGTGATCTCGCTGGCAGTCGTGCGGGCGCGATTGTCATCTTTGCGCCACCCTTGAATCACAAACCCGCCAGCGACTAGCAAATCGACGGCGCCGTCGCCGAGGAAGTATATGGCGGAGCCGACCGTCGTCGGAATCGGAAGCTTCATTCCGGCGAAACGCAGGTTGACCGACGGGTGGTTCGGGGGGAGGCCCACGTGCCGCGACAGCATGCGCGTCTTGTCGACGAGGTACTCGTCGGCCGCGTAGAGCGAGAGCGAACTCAGCGCCACAGCCCCCCATTCCGGCAGGCTCTCGCCGCGGGTCCCGAGCGCGAGCGTACCAGTGACGGTGGAGGGGATTTCGCGCAGGGCGCGCAGCACGACGGGCCGTTGATAGTCGAATGTGCCGTGTCGTCCGAGTTCGTAGCGCTGCGCGGCGCCCCGCATACGCGACGCAGTGGGCGGTGACGGTGGTGCCGGAATGGGCGCCTGCGCCTGCGCCTGGGCCCGCGAGGCGATCGGAGTCAGCGCTGCACCGAGCAGCCAGCACGCCATGATGGCTGCGCGGACCGCCGGCGACGGCGTCGTGTGACTACACCCAGCAGCTAGCGAGGGCCGCGGTTCCACGAGAGGACCTGCATACCGCTCAGCGTACCGAGCGCGGCGCCCGTTACGACGTCGCTCGGCCAGTGCGCGTTCTGGTACATCCTGGCCAATCCGACGGATCCCGCTGCGCCATACAGCGCTCCCCGAATCAGCCAGCGCTCGCGCGGAAAGCGCGCGGAGAGCTCCCGGGAGAGGACGGTGGCCATGGCAAACGCCGCGCTGGTGTGCCCCGAGGGAAAGGAGGCGCTGGAGGCGTTCACGAACCCGCGACCCGGGCGATACACGTCGGGATCGTCGGGCGACGCGTTCGGTCGCATGCGGCCGACGATCCCCTTGATCCCGATGGTGAGGACACCGCTCAGGAGGACAGCCTGCGTGGATTCGCTCCCGAGGTTTCGCAGCCCGTCGTGGTGGAAGAGGGTACCGCCGGCCCACATCAGCGTCCCGGCAGAGAGCGGGACAACTCCACCGAGCGAGGCCGCGAGAACCGTGGCCTTCTGGCCCGGGCCGTCTGTCGAACGGATACTGGCGATCCCTCGCATCATGGCGGCGTCACCGAGCGACACGACCGCCGACGCCCCGACCGCGTACCCCAAGGTGCGCACGAAGTGTGGATCGGCGCGCTCCAGCAGCAGCGACCGGCGCAGGATCCCGGCCGGCGGCGTAGCGCCGGGTGCCAGGCTCGAGGTGGCGATCAACGCCTGCAGCGGCAGGCGAGCCAGCGACTGAGCCGCGACGGCGATCCGGGAACCCGTGTGCAGCTGGCGAGTGCTGTCCGCGCGCACGAGTGGTCGCACCATGCGCGGAAGGATCGTCTCAGCCGCAACGTTTGCTTGCGCCCCCGCAGCGCTTACACACGCCATCCCTCCCACCACGAGTGAAGCGAGCCACGATCGACGCAAGAAGCCTCCGGGTGAGGACACGTAGCGGGGCGAGCGGCACTGCGGGCCGATGACCATTCGCGGACGAGAAAGTGCGTCGGGCAGCCCAACTTCGCTAGACCGGGCTCATGACCGCGGCGAGAATGGATCGCGGCCGACCGACGTCGCGTCGCCCTTCGGTCTCGTCGGAGGGGCGATGCGTCGAGCACATGACACCATCACCCGCAGAAGTCCATAGGGTGACGACGATGCGCTGGCGCGCGCGTCACCGCGGTGACCTGCAGCCTCCCTTCGACCTCCTAGCGGATCATCGACCCAAGCACGTCGGAGTAATCGTCGGTCCACAAGCGGCCGGGCGCGGACGGATCGAGCACCTCCCAGTCGGCCTCGCGTACGAGCGGGGCGAGCGTTGCCGCATGCGCTGCCAGCACCACCCAACGGGAGCCGTAGTACAACAGCGCCCGTTGTTCGTCGGTCACGTCGCGGTCCACCGTCACACCGGCCAGGCGGGCGTCGCGCGCGAGCTCGACGAGCACTGGGCGGAGGTCGAGATACCGATTGCTGATGTGGAACGCGATGACCCCGCCGCTGCGCAGCTTGCGATTGTACAACTGCAATGCCTCCCGGGTCATGAGGTGCACGGGGATGGCGTCGGAGCTGAACGCATCGAGCACCAGCAGGTCGAACGACGAATCGGGGGCCGAGGCGAGCGAGAGACGGGCGTCGCCGACCACAATGCGCACGTCGGGCTGGCAGTCGCGCAGGTAGGTAAACAGCGCCGGCGCGCGCGCGATCGCGACCATCAGCGGATCGATCTCGTAGTAGGTCCATCGTTCGTCGGGGCGCGCGTAGCAGGCGGTGGTCCCGGCCCCGAGTCCGACGAGGGCGACCGAGCGCGCATCGACCGAGTCGGTGGCGAGGCGAAAGAGGTCGCCGAGCGGCCCGTCGCGATGGTAGTAGGTGAGCGGCTCCCGCCTCCGACTGGGATCCATCGCCTGACCGCCATGGGTCGTCGTGCCGTGTTGCAGAAGGACGTACCCCTCCCAACCCCGCACCTGGTACACGCCGAAGAACGAGCGCGCCCGATACATCGAGTCGTCGCCGTAGCGCGCAGCAGCGTCGATCCCGAGGAAGAGTGCCGCCGCCGCCAGCGCCAGGCGCAACGGCCGTCGAAAGGCGGTCGCTACGACCAGTCCGATCACGCCGAGGTACCCATACACTGCGCGCTCAGCCCAATCGCCCGAGGGAGTGGGCAGTTCGTAGCCGAGCGAAACCGCCCCATAGACCAGCGCGGCGAAGGCGAGGTCCAGCAACCGTGCTCGCACGCCCGGCAGGTCCCTGGCCCACGCCGGACGCACGGCGAGGGCGATGAGCATGGCGAACGGATACTCCAGCACCCGGTCGTACAGGAGCGGGGCGAGCAGCACGTTGAAGACGCCGCCCATCAGTCCACCCACCGACATCCAGAGATAGAACTCGGTGAGGAACTCGGCGCGCGGGCGACTGTCGGCCAGCTCGCGATGACAGACCATCGCCGCGACGAAGAACGTCACGAGATGGAGCGTGGCAATCGCCACGATGGTGCTCCCGGCCTGCTCACCGAGCGAGATGATCAGGCCGAGCGTCAGCCCGACCTGCAGGGCGAGCATCACGCGGCGGTTGAGCAGCGGGTCGCGCGCGAAGACGACCACGAAGCTGAGCAGGTAGAGCGCCAGCGGGACGATCCAGAGAAAGGGGACCGCGGCGATATCGGTGCTCAGGTAAGTCGTGACGCCGAGCAGGAGCGACGACGGCGCGAAGGCGAGCAGGACCCAGCGCAGGCGCCTCGCCCTGGTGGGGACGAGCGTGGGCGCGTCAGTCTCGGACTCGGCTGCGGTGTCGGTGGCGGTGGCGGTGGCGGTGGTCGGTGGTGGTGTCGGTGGTGGTGGCGGTCTCGGTTGCGGCTGCAGCGCTGGCGTCGACGCGCGCGCCGGGGAGCGGGCGCTCGGGGGCTCGCGCGGAGTCGAGCGGAGGCGACGCGGGAGCGAGCGAAGCAGGGGTGAGGTCGGATGACGGAGGGGCCAGGGGGGCCCCCCCAACAACAACATGCACCCGCCCCTCCCCCCGCTCCCTCATCCTTTCGTTCCGCGTCGTACCACTCCATTGCCCGCGCCAGTGCCACGCCCCCCACGCCGCCACGAGCACCAGCACGATCAAGCCCCCGTACGTCAGCGCCCAGACCGAGCTCTGCTCCCCCAGCCGCCACCTCGGCTCAATGAGCGTTGGATACGCCAGCAGCGCCACAAAGCTCCCGGCGTTGCTCGCCACATACAGGAAGTACGGGTTCGCAGCCGACGGGTGGCGCGTCGTCGCGAACCACCGCTGGAACATGGGTGTCCCGGCCGCCAGCAGCACGAACGGCGGCCCGAGCGTGGTAGCGAGCAGCGCGAGCAGCCACGCAATTGCCGCCCCGGTCCCCGACGTCGGCGGCACGAGATCGCGAGACACGACGATCGGCAACGCCAGCAGCGAAATCGCCAGCAGCGCCAGGTGCGTCGTTGCCTGTCGGGCGACCGAGAGCCATCGCGACGTGAGGTGGGCGTACAGGTATCCCACCAGGAGCGCCCCCTGAAAGAACAGGAGGCAGGTGTTCCATACCGACGGCGTCCCCCCCAGCAGCGGGAGCACCATCTTGGTGAACATCGGCTCGACCGCGAACAGGAGCGCGGCATTCAGGAACGTCGCCACCGCGAAAATCGGGACGAGCAGCACGGAGGCTGCGGGCTCGCGCTCCGTGGTCACGCTCGCGCCCGCGCTACCACTCGCCGTGCCGAAACTGGCGCGCTCAGCGTGCGACGCGGTTGCCCGCGATCCACACCGAGTGGATGCGCCGCACGTTGGCGATGTCCGACAACGGGTCTCCATCAAGCACGACGAAGTCGCCCCACTTTCCTGCCTCCAGCGTCCCGATCTCCGTATCGAGCTTGAGGCACTTCGCCGCCACCTGCGTCGCGCTGGCCAGCGCCTGCCGTGGGGTGAGCCCCGCCTGCACCATGCGCTCGAGCTCCATCAGCTCGAAGTAGCCCTGGAAACGCCCGACGGGACCGGTGTCGGTCCCCATGGCCAACGGGACCCCGGCGTCGGCAAGGCGCTTCACGTTGCGGCTGGCGACTTCCAACGCCGCCTTGTAGCGCTGCGCACTCACGCTGCGTCGCACCCCCTCCTGCCGCGCCGGATCGCTCCCCTGGGCCATCCACTCCCGGTTGGCATGGGCGAGAAAGAGCGGATCGCTGAAGAACGCCGGCGTCGACTCATACACGAACGCCGACACCTCACGCATGAGCGTGGGGCTCACGCATCGTCCCGACGCCTTGAGGCTCGCCAACAATGGGGCATCGAGCTCGGCGTCCCGCACGCTGTGGGCAATGAAATCGGCCCCTGCGGCGAGCAGCGAGGCCGCGTCGTCGCGATAGAAGATGTGCACCGCCACGCGCAGCCCGCGCCGATGCGCTTCCTCGATGACCGCCCCGGAGACGTCGGCCGGCATCTTCGTGGCCGTTCCCAGGTTGTCATCGACCCGGATCTTCACGATGTCGACGCCGCGCGCGGCGACGGCGGCCACCTGCGCGCGCGCCTCGTCGGGCGTGGTCGGGGTCAGCACCGGTCCCGCCACATAGACGCGGGCCCGCGCGAGCGACGCCGATCCCTGCGACGCGCGCGCGGCGAAGACGTCATCGGGTTCGCCGCCGAGCGAATACACGGTGGTGATCCCGTACGCAGCATACGTCGAGAGATCGGCGACACCGTTGACGTGCCCATGGGAGTTGATCAGCCCGGGAATGACCGTCCGGCCCTCCAGCGCGATGCGCTCGGCCCCGGCGGGAATCGTCACGCTGCCTGCCGCGCCCGCGGCGACGACCCGCCCGTCGCGCAGCAGAATTGTGGCGTTCGCGACGGGGGGTCGATCGGTCCCGTCCACCAGCCTGACACCGGTGAACGCCCGGAGCTGCGCCGGCAGGCGAGCAGGAAGGAGGCTCGTCAGGCACACCACGGCACAGGCGGCGAACGACAGGCGATACATCAAGGCAAGTCCTCGTAAGGGGGACACGACGCTCAGCTGAGGTCGAGAAACTGCTCCGCGACCCAACGCTCCTCCAGCCCGATTCGGCACCACTGGTTGCGCCGGTCGTACACGAACACCTCCTTCCCCTTCGCCAGCGCCACCAGCTTGCTGAACGTCACCGCGGGGCCGCTGCGTACGTTGAGGGTCGTGGCATTCACCGTGGCGCGATCGACGAAGTGCATCATGCGGGCGAAAACCCACTCCTTTCGCGACGCCGAGATGCGCAGCCAGCCACTCTTCTCGTCGTGGATGCGGAGCACGCTGCCCAGCACGACCGAATTCACCTTGTCGAAGTCGGACCCTGGCCCCGTACGCACGTTGAGCCGGTCGACCTTGACCACCGCATACCGCATCCCCTCGGGCACCTCGGCGACGGCGACCGCGCCCCCCATCGCCGATCGCACCAACGGCAGGAAGGAGCGCTGGGCGTTGGCGACGCTGTTGCCCCCGAAGAATGCGGTCCCCGGACAGGTCTTGGTGTTGCCGGCGCCATCGGTCCGCGCCCCGGTGTCGAGGTTGAACCAGTGATGGTACACCACACGGTCGGTGGTCACGGGAATCGCGAACCGTCGACAGACGGCGGCCGAGAACCGCAGGACGGTCGTTCGGTGGGCGGCCGACATGGCGTCGCCCCCCGTATCGAAGTTACCGATGTGCTCGACGCACAACGAACTGGCGTTCTGTCCCTTGATGCACGCCGGCGTCGCCTCGAGCGACCGCCCCGTCATCACCATGCCATCGGGGAACGTCGTGAAATGCTGGCCGATGTCGCCCCAGCCGTTGTTCACCACATGGTGGCGCTTCATCGCCGACTGCAGCGCGAAGTGATTGCTGCCGTTGAAGCTGCGATACGAGGGCGACCACGTGTGGTGCTGCTGCAGCGTCAGCACGGTCCTGGCGACTGGGAGGCGAGCCAGCCACCCCTCGAACTCGGCGAGGGTCATCAGCGTGAAGCCTTGGCGTGTCTCCACAAGCAGTTCCTCCTCCCTTGGGGCCCCACGAGCGGGGCGTTCAGCGGCGTGCCGCGCCAACGTGAACCTCGATGCTGCGCCACTTTCCCTGCGTGAAGCGCCACACGGAAAGCACGCAGCGAGTAATGTGGCCGGCGACGATGGCGCGCCAGATGTCGCTCGGCTCGAGCGTGGAGAAGCGCTGGATGAAAAAGCAGATCCCGAGCGGGATGGCAAGCTGGGACACGAGCGAGATGTAGAGCGGGCTGCGCGTATCTCCCGTCCCCTGGAGCCCGCCTGTATACGTGAGCCCGACCGCGATGAAGATCCCCGACACACTCAGGTAGCGCAGTAGTTGCGCGCCGAGTTCGAGCACGACCGGATCGGTCATGCCGAACAGCCCGAGCAGGGTGCGCGGAATGAAGAGGAACAGGAGACCGATGGCGGCCGCCCCGGCGACAGCGATGCGGGCCGCCTCGAACGCCGAACGCGCAGCGCGATCGGGATTCCCCGAACCCAGGCTCTGGCCGGCGACGGTGGCCACCGCACCAGTGAGCCCGGCAGAGGTCCACGTAATGAAGGCGAACAGTTCGGTGTAGCTGACGGCATACGCGGCCTGCGCCTGCCCACTGAGCGCGAGCGACCCGACGAAACCCAGCATCATGGCGCCGCCGAGGTTCATCGCCACGCCCTGCACTCCGCTCGGGAGGCCGAAGCGGAAGAGGGCTAGGATGATGTCCCACTCCAGCCGCACACCGTCGCCGCGAGGAAAGCGCACCACCCAGCCGCCGCGCCATAGCTTGAGTCCGGCGTAGACGCCCACCGCCCCGGTCGCCAGGGCGGTTCCCATCGCCGCCCCCGTGGTCCCGAAGGCGGGAATGGGACCGAGCCCGCGAATCAGGATCACGTTGAGCACGATGTTCGCGACCGTCACGATGATCCCCAGCCGCAACGGCGTGCGGGCGTCGCCCGCCGACCGAAGCGCCCCTCCAACCATGTAGAACAGCAGCATCCCCATGCCGAACAGGAACATGATGCGCAGGTACGGCAGGGCCTCGACCTGCACGTTCGGCGCGGCATTGACGAGCTGCAGCAGCGTCGGCGCGGCAAAGTACCCGACAGGCGCAAGCACACCGATCGACAGCGCGACCGCGACCAGGAACGCCTGCAGCACCGTGCGATTGACCCGGTCTTCGTCACCGGCGCCGGCAAATCTCGCGACCAGCACGCTCATGCCGATGAACAGCGAGGAGATGAAGGCGATGACCACCAGGTAGATCTGCAAGCTGATCCCGATGGCGGCATTGCCGGCATAGCCGACGTAGTGCCCGACCATGGCGTGATCGATCACCCCTTGCAGCCCGCCGATCAGGTTCTGCAGCATCGTCGGCCACGCGATGCGCCAGACGGCCGGGAGCAGGGGGCCGTCGATGAGGTCGCGGTCGAAGGTGGCCCGTCCTTTCGTGGTCGCCGTGTTCGTCGGGGGGCCGGCGCTCATGGCGCGCTCACGCGGGGCACTCGTGCTACGGCTTGCGCTGCCCGGTGAACGTCGCGCTCCCCATTCCCCCCATGTCGAGCTCGCCGTTCATGTGGTCCTTGTCCACGACGACACCAATGAAGGTGAGCGTCGGGGCGCCGTCGCCGGCTCCCTTGAGGGCGAAGCGGATGTCGTTTCCCTTGACCGTCCCCTCCAGTTCGCGCACTCCCAGCCGCGGCGATTCGTACGTTCCGGTCAGCTTTTCGCCGTCCTGCTTGAGCACGACGGTCGGGGTCCCGGTGCCGTTGGCGGTCGTCACCGAAAAGGCCCACGTGCCGGTGACGTTGGCGGGCTGCTGCGCGGCGGCCGGCGACACGAACAGGATCAGGGCAGCAGCACAGGTGAGAAGAAAGCGCAGGCGAGTCATGGGCGGTGCGTGATTCGGGACGGAGGTCGAGGGCGCACGTCGGAGACGGCGCGAACTCGAATGCTACGCAGGGGACTCGGCCCGCGGTACGCCCACCTCGCCCGGCGCGAGTCATTGGTCCACGGCGGCTGGGCTGCGAGTCAACAGGCGCCCGCGCCCCGGAGCACCGCGCACCGTGCCCTCATGCCAGACAACCTCCCCCCGCGAGACTGTGGTCACCGGCCACCCGGTCAACCGCATCCCCTCGAACGGCGTGTAGTCCATGCGATCGTGCAACAGCTCGTGCGTCACCGTGACCTCGCGTTCCGGATCCCACAGGGCGAGGTCGGCGTCCGCTCCGACCGCGATCGCGCCCTTGCGGGGGAAGAGTCCGTAGATGCGGGCTGGATTGGTCGACGTGAGCGCGACAAAGCGCTCCAGCGACAGGCGCCCGCGCTTGACCCCCTCCGAGAACAGGAACGGGAGGCGCAGCTCAAGGCTGGGAACGCCGTTCGGCACCTTGGTGAACGGCGCATCTTCACCGTGCGCCTTCTTTCCCTGCGGGTCATCGTACCGGTAGGGGGCGTGGTCGCTCGAGAAGATGTCGAAGGTGCCGTCGGCGAGCCCCTCCCACAGCGCGGCGTGCGCCGCCGCGTCGCGTGCAGGGGGCGAGAACATCCACTTGGCCCCCTCGAACCCCGGCTTGTCGAGGTCGTCGCGGGTGAAGACGAGGTACTGGGGACAGGTCTCGGCCAGCACGTGCACGCCGCGTCGGCGCGCGCGCCGGATCTCGTCCAGCGGACTCCCCGCCGAGACGTGCACGATGAGGATCGGCGCCCCCGTGGTCTCGGCGAGGAAGCAGGCGCGGGCCGTCGCCTCTCGCTCCGCCGACTCGGGACGCGCCTGCGCATGCCAGCGCGGCCCCGTCTTTCCGGCATCGAGCAGCCGGGCGATGTGCCAGGCGATCGCCTCGTGGTGCTCGGCGTGAAAGAGCGTGACCGCTCCCTCACGCCGGGCGACGCGCAGCACCTGGAGCACCTGGTCATCCGTCAGCCGCAATCTGTCGTACGTGAGGTAGACCTTGAGCGACGGATGCCCCTCGCGGATCAGCTGCGGGAGTTCGTCGTGCAGCACGGTCGGCGTCGGATCGGAGACGATCAGGTGGAAGGCATAGTCGATGAACGCCTTGGGCGCGGCCTTGGCCGCGTAGTCGCGCACGACCTGAACGAGCGACTGCCCCCGGTGCTGGGCGGCGAACGGAATGATGGTTGTCGTCCCGCCACAGGCCGCCGAGACTCCGCCGGAATGGAAATCGTCGGCGGTGACCAGCCCGGTGCTCGACACCTGGTCGATGTGACAGTGGGCGTCGACGCCACCCGGGAGCACGAGGCGCCCGACGGCATCGAGGACCTCGCGCGCGGGTCCCAGCGACGCTCCGAGATCGGTGATCACTCCATCACGGATCCCGACGTCGCAGCGAACCGTTCCGTCGGTGGTCACGACCGTGCCGCCGCGGATCACCAGGTCGAGTACATCAGTCACGATGGCGCTCTCGCTTGCAGGAGAAGGAGGGATGTCGCGATCTCGCGGTGACGATCACGATGGTGTTATCTCGTCGTGGAGGCGCTGCGTCGTTCGATACGGGCCAGGAGTCGGTCGATCTCGCCGAGATCCGCGCGACTCAGCACGGGCCCCGGCGCACGCACGGCGGCCGAGGCAATGGCACCGCGGCGGCGCAGGATCTCCTTCCGCACCGCCAGCCCGAACCCCGGCTGGTTTTCGTAGCTCACCAGGGGGAGATAGGCGTCGTACAGGTCCTCGCCAGCGTCCGGCTCGCCGCGCACGTGCGCCTCGTAGACCTGGACGAGCATTTCGGGATAGGAGAAGCCGGTCATGATGCCGTCGGCACCGCGTGCAAGCGCCTGGGGTAGCAGGAGCCCTCCGTTGCCGCACACGACGCTGACGCGGCGGCCACCGGCGCGTTCGGCCGCGCGCGTGTTGGAGATCTTGTCCAGGCCGGGGACGTCTTCACCCTTGTACATCG
Organism: Gemmatimonadota bacterium; assembly: GCA_016704465.1. Taxonomy (GTDB): domain Bacteria; phylum Gemmatimonadota; class Gemmatimonadetes; order Gemmatimonadales; family Gemmatimonadaceae; genus SCN-70-22. The sequence goes on from JADJAD010000007.1 coordinate 202,368, forward strand.
CCACTGTGTGGACCTCGTCGATCACCCGGCGCAGGCACGCGGGGGAGACGTAAACGCCGGTCGTTGGGGGATAGTCCTGGAAAACCAGGGGGACCTCGGGGCCGAGTGCGTGGGCGACCGCGCGCATGTACCCGACGATCGCGTCGTCGGTCCTGAGGCCGTAGGGCGGCGCGACCATCGCGCCGGCAGCGCCCGCGTCCATGGCCAGGTGCGCCAAACTTTTCATTGCTGGCAGCGACCCGCCACTGACCCCGACCACGACCGGGACCCGTCCACCGACACGCGCCAGTCCCCGGCGCACGATCGTCTCGCCCTCATCGCTCGTGAGCTTGTGCGCCTCTCCCATCATGCCCAGCAGGGTGATGCCGTGCACCCCGGCGTGCAGGTAGAAGTCGAGGGCACGGTCGAGCGATGCAAGATCGAGCGATCCGTCGGGGTGGAACGGCGTGGCCGAGATCACGAAGACCCCGCGCGAGTCGGCGTCGAGACGGTAGGGTGGATTGGGGGATGCGTCCGGCATGCAGTGGGAAGGTGACGGGAGAAGTGTGAGGTCGTGAAACACGAGACCGCGCAGCGCGCGGCAGTTTACCGCGCCGGAACGCTCGCCGGAGCGCGCACGAGTTCACCGGCCACGCGCGCCACCAGCGACTGCGCCAGCAGGACACGAACTCCGCTGCCGGCCTCGAGTCTTCGGGCCGCTGGGTCGGCGTGTCCCATGCAGTCGAGCACGATCATGGGAACGCCCGCATCGCGCAACATCGCGGCGGCGCGGTCGAGTGCGGCGTGGTCGTCGGGTTCGGCCCACGTCACCACCGGGTCGAAGCCATCGCGGCGCCACTTGGCGTCGGCCGCCTCGACCTGGCCCCGAACCGGGGTCACGATGCCGATGCGCGTGTCGGCGACGAGTGCACGGACCACCGCCGGGAGGAGGCGACCAGGGAGGACGACGGGGACGGGGCACGGGACAGCCGGAAAGTCCCCGGCGCAGGCGACGACCACGGCCGTGGCACCGTCAGCCGCAAGCATGGCAGCCGCGGCGACCACGAGCGGGTGAATCAGGTCACGCCCGATCTCACGCGTGGTCCCGTCGGACAGGCGCACCAGCAGGGGATAGCCGGTGGGGAGGGACGACCACTCGTCGACCTGCGCGAGGGAAGCGTCGTCCAGCGCGCCTCGCACCGCGATGCGCGCGCCCGGCGCAAAGGCGCCGAAGGCCGACGCCAGGTCGGGGCGAGGCGACTGCCCGATTGTCACGATTCCCAGCAGCGGTCCCGTCACGCGTCAGGCACCTGGGGCGGTGTACATCGCTTGGCCCCCGACGACCGTCTGCACGATGCGGATGTCCTTGATGGTGTGTGGGTCGACGTCGTGCGGGTCCTTCTCCAGCAGCACGAAGTCGGCCCACTTGCCGGCGGTGATGGAGCCCTTGCTCCCCTCCTCGAACGAGGCATGCGCGCCGTTGATCGTGGCGATGCGCAGTGCCTCGTCGACGGTCACCTTCTGGTTCGGCCCCCACTCACGCCCCTTGTAGTCGCGGCGGGTCACCATGCTCTGGATCGCCATCAGCGGTTCGAACGGCCCCGGGCCGTAGTCCGACGCACCTGGGACGACGATCCCGGCATCGAGGAACGAGCGGTGCGCAAACATGTTGCGCATCTTCTCGTCGCCATATTCGCCCCACTTCTCGCCGTGATAATAGATGTACGTCCAGAACGGGGTGGGAATCGTCCCGGTGGCCTTGATGCGACGCAGCAGGTCGGGATTCACCAGCGAACAGTGCTCGATGCGGTGGCGGCGATCGGGATGCGGCCACCGGGCCAGGGCGCGCTCGTATGCCCGGAGCACCATGTCGATCGTCACGTCGCCATTAGCGTGGATCCCCACCTGCCAGCCGTGTGCGTGGGCATCGTCCACGGCGTCGTGGATCTCCGCCTGCGTCATGGTCAGGATCCCGTAGTCGTCGGTCCCGACATACGGGGTGCTCATGCGCATGGTGCGCTCCGACGCCGACCCGTCGGCAGAGCGCTTGGTCCCGCCAATGCGCACCCACTCGTCGCCCATGCCGGTGCGCACCCCGGCGTCACGCAGGTGGCGATAGGCATCGGGGCCGACCATGAGGTACGCGCGGTGGCGCAGCTCCCCATCGCCGCGCACATCCTGGTATGCGCGCAGGTCGTCCTGCTCGGCGTACATGTGATGGACCGTCGTGAGCCCGGCCGCGGTGAACAGGCGCGACATGTGGCGCAGCCCCTGCCGGGCCCGATCGCGCTCCTGCTCGGGCGAGTAGCGCGTGCGCAGTCCGACCCCGGCAAACGCCTGCCGCGCACGCTCCGCCACGCGGCCGTTGGACTCGCCGTCGGGGTCGCGGAAGAATCGACCGTGGTCGGGATCGGGAGTCTCGCGCGTGACGCCCGCCAGTCGCAACGCCATGCTGTTGTACCAGCTCGTATGCCCGCCGCGGTGGTTCACCGACACCGGGTGGTTGGGGGCCGCGTCGTCCAGGTCGCGACGATGCAGCGCTCGACCCTCGGAGAGCTTGGTGTCGTCGAACATGTAGGCGTTGACCCAGTGGCCCGGCGGGGTCTCGGACGCCTTTTTCGCGAGGGCGGCCTTGAGCGCGGCGATGCTGCGCAGGTTGCCATCCACCTCGAACAGTTCGCGCACCCCGCCCGGGTGGCAGTGCGCATCGATGAATCCAGGCGTCACCGTCATCCCGGCCGCATCCAACACGCGCGTTCCCGCGCGCGCCAGGTTACGCACGTCGGCGCTGCTCCCCACCGCGACGAAGCGCCCGTTGCGGACCGCAAACGCCTCGGCGCGCGGTAGCGCCGGATCGCTGGTGCGCACGCGCGCGTTGACCACAACAAGGTCAGCGTCGGCGTCGCTCCCCTTCTGCCCCACGGGTCGCGGCGCCTGGCCCCGGCCGGCAGCGGCCGCGACGCCTGGCATGGCCATCCCACCGGCCAGCAGCGCGGTCAGGGAGAGGAACTCCTTCCGGGACATGTCGTCGCGCATGTGCCTCCTCCACGGGTGAGCCTCGAGGTCGTGCGCCAAGGTGTCACCATCGCGTCGATCGGGCGAGAGGGGGATGCGGAGCGGCATCGTCGCTGATTCGACGCCAATTCCCCGAAAAGACCGTGCGAATGGCGCTGAAGATGGCCGAACGTCCCCTCAGGGGTGAGTGATGAGGTACCTTCCATGGCCCCCAACCGAGGTCCGCTCGCATTTCATCGCATCCCTATCGAGGCTTCGCCATCACGCCACGCATCTATCAGGTGCGGGGCACCGGGCAGTGGGCGATCGGTATTGTCATCGGGCGCTGGGGGACCAAGCGCGCCTTTGACACGCCAGACACCGCCGACAGCGAAGAGGCCGCGAACGAGATGTGCTGGTCACTCGGCCGCCGGATCATCGACCAGAGCCCGCACGTCCTCACGCTCGCCGATCTCGCCGGTGAGCCGCGGGGCGTGTGATGCACCACTCACCCTTGAACACGACGGCCCTACCATGAAGAAGCGCGTCAACTACGACTTCGAACGGCGCAAGAAGGAACAGGATCGGCAGCGCAAGAAGGAAGCGAAGCTGCAGCGCAAGCAGCAGGCGAACGCGACGCCGGACGACGCCGAGGCGGGCGACATGGCCGACTCCCCGGCCGAGAACGACGCCTCGGGGACCTCCGTCCAGTAGCGGGGCCCGCGGGCGGGCGCGGGTGAGCGCGCACGCGCGACCGTGCGCTCAGGTCCTGTCTTGTCCGGACGCGATCAGAACCGGTCGGGGCGTGCCTCCGCCCAGGCGCTCGCCATGGTCCCGGTGACCTGCGGCACGAGCAGTGCTCCGGGCTCGAGGGGCGGATACAGCTCGTGGAAGCTGCGCACCTCGCCCGAGTGCACGCGCTTCATCACGAACCACGGCTTCAGGTCGATCGGCTCCTCGAGCCCGGCCGCCCCGAGCACATCGAAGAACGAATCCACGGTTTCCCGGTGAAAGCGGGCGACGCGCTGCGTCTTGTCGCCGACGTGCAACCCGCGCACCAGGTCGGGATCCTGGGTGGCGACACCGGTCGGGCACGCGTTGGTGTTGCAGCGCAGCGCCTGGATGCAGCCTAACGCGAACATCATGGCCCGCGCCGAGCTGCACATGTCGGCGCCGAGCGCGACCTTGGTCGCCATCTGGAAACCGGTGTTCACCTTGCCCGTGGCGATGAGCCGGATGTCGCCGCGCAGCCCGGCACCCACGAGCGCGTTGTGCACGAACGAGAGCCCTTCGTTGAGCGGCGTGCCGACGGAATCCGAGAACTCCAGCGGCGCGGCCCCAGTCCCACCCTCGCCGCCGTCGACCGCGATGAAGTCGGGGCAGATGCCCGACTCGAGCATCGCCTTCACGATGCCGAGAAATTCGTGGCGCTTGCCGACGCAGAGCTTGAAGCCGATGGGCTTGCCCCCCGACGCGTGGCGCAGCGCCTGCACGAACTCCAGCAGGCCGATGGGGGTCGAGAACGTCGTGTGGGCCGCCGGAGAGATCACGTCCTTGCCGGGGACGACGCCGCGAATCGCCACGATCTCGGGCGTCAGCTTGGCGGCCGGCAGGATCCCTCCGTGCCCGGGCTTGGCCCCCTGCGACAGCTTGATCTCGATCATCTTGACGTTAGGCAGCGTCGCGCGCTCGGCGAAGGCCTCGACGTTGAAGTGGCCATCCGGCGTCCGGCAACCGAAGTAGCCGGTCCCGATCTGCCAGATCAGGTCTCCCCCGGGCTCGAGGTGATACGGGCTCAGCCCCCCTTCGCCCGTGTTGTGGGCGAAGTTCCCGAGCTTGGCACCGCCACTGAGCGCGAGCACCGCATTGCGGCTGAGCGACCCATAGCTCATCGCCGAGATGTTGAAGATCGAGGCCAGGTACGGCTGCGTGCATGCGGCCCCGCCGACGTGGATGCGATTGGCCGAGTGGTCGGGGTGGGTAGGGGCGAGCGAATGGTTGATCCACTCGTAGCCGGGAGCGTACACGTCGCGCTGCGTGCCGAAGGGAAGCGTGTCGAGCTCCCCCTTGGCGCGCTGGTACACCACCGAGCGGTCGTTGCGGCTGAAGGGGCGCCCGTCGCTGTTGCTTTCGACGAAGTACTGGTTGATCTCCGGACGGATCATCTCCATGAGGTAGCGCCCGTGCCCGATGACCGGGAAGTTGCGGCGCACCGCCTGCCGGGTCTGCACGATGTCGGCGATTCCCCGCAGGACCACCGGCACGATCACGACAAAGGCCCAAAGGATCGGGGGCCAGAACCAGGCGATGAGCGCCACCAGCGCGATGATCGCAGCCGCGACGAGAAGAAAGGCTTTTGCCATGCCTAGGTATCGGCCCAAGCGGACGCAGGCGCAAGACCGGCCGGGCTCCTCACCCCTCTTCTCCCGTTAGGGGCGGCGCGCGCGCAGCTTGTCCAGCATTGCCGCGGCGCCGGCATGCCCGGGGCGAAGCGCCAGCACCCGGTCCAGCGCCGCGACCGTCTGCGCCGAGTCACCGCGTGCCATCCAGGCGTTGGCGAGCGACATCCACGCCTTGGGGCTCGCGGCATGCAGCTCCGTGTTGAGCTGGTACAGGGCGATCGCCTTGGTCGTGTCGCGCCCCAGTTCTATCGTGCCGAGCAGGTCCACCATCGGCTCCGGCGGCGTGAAGCGTACGCCAAGGCTTTCCGAGACCTTCGCGAAGTGCTCCGTGATGTACGCCGGCCGCTCCAGGCTCTTGAGCAGCTCGACCTTGTACGAGGAGAAGATGAAGCGCAGCGCGTCGTACTCGGCGATCATGGGCACCGAGCCATGGTCGTCGGACGGGTAGTACTTGTAGGCGTAGCGCAGCCCGGACTGGTTGTACGACTCGAGCGTGGCGTTGAACTGGACGATCGAGTTGAAGTGGACGTTGCTCGTGGTGTCGTCGGCGTTGATGGTGTTGGCCTGGGCCACGTACAGGGCGCGACCAGCGAGCCCCGGCTTGCTCACCTGCGCCTTGGCCTGCTTGAGCAGCGTGCGGTCGTCCCACCAGAAGCTGGGGTCGATGGCGACGTAGGCGTTGAACAGCGTCGGCATCGTGTACAGGGCGTTGACCGTCGTGATCCCCCCTAACGAGTGGCCCACGAAGACCCGGTAGGGCATGGTGCGGTAGGTGGCGTCGATGTGCGGGAGCAGCTCGGTCTGCATGAACTGCAGGAACGCCGGCATGCCGCCCGTGGTCTTCATTGCCGGCGCCGGCTTCCCCTCCAGGTCCGTCGTGACGCGGGTCGGCGTCAGGTCGCGCATGCGGTCGGTGTTGGGGATCGCCACGACGATCATCTCCGGCACCACGAAGGTGGCGTTCACCCCGGTCCCAAGGATCTGCAGCAGCCCGGTGACGGAATGGAAGTGGGCGTCGCCATCCAGCAGGTAGAGCACCGGGTAGCGGCGCGGGAGGTAGGTGGTGTCGTTGTAGGAGGGGGGCGTGTAGATGAGGAGCTTGCGCGTTTCCTTGAGGACACTGGAGACCACCGAGTCGCGGCGGCCGATGGTGACCGCCGCTCCGTTGGGAGCCTGAGCGCGCGCGCCCTGCGCGGGGACGAGGGGCGCAGCGAGCGTCACGGACAGGGCGAGCAGCGACCACCTGGCGAGGCGAGTCATGGCGTGTCGGGGAGAAGGTGGAGATGGAGATGACGACGGCGCTCGAGCGGCGGCGATCGCGTCGGCGTGCGCGACCCCGAGGCAGGCATCATCGGTCCAACAGGTGGCGCCGAAAGAAACCGGCAAGCCGCGTGTGGAAGTCGAGCTGCGCGGCTTCCGTCTCGATCACGTGCGGCTCCACCGGATGGTAGATCACGTCGAACGTCTTGCCCAGTTCCATGAGGCGCTGGACGAGGCGCGCGGCGTCCTGAAAGTGCACGTTGTCATCGAGCAGCCCGTGCTGGATGAGGAGAGGGTCGCGCAGTCCGGCCGCATGATAGATCGGGCTCGACGCACGATACGCCTCGGGATCGGCGGCGGGGAGGCCAAGGATGCGGCTCGTCCACGAATCGCTGTAGTGCGCCCAGTCGGTGACCCCTGCCGCCGAGATGCCGGCCGCGAAGACTCCCGGATAGCGGAAGAGCGACATCAGCGTCATGAAGCCGCCGTACGAGACACCGTAGATCCCGATCCGCGCGGAATCGACGCCCTGCGTGCGCGCCAGCCATCGCGCTGCCGCCACCGCACCGTCCACATCCTTCGCCCCCATCGAGCGATGGATGTCGGTGCGATAGTCGCGTCCGTAGCCCGCACTCCCCCGATAGTCGAAGTCGAGCACGGTGTACCCCTGCTGCACCAGCCAGTTGATCATGCCGTAGTGCGATGCGTGGCTGAAGCCGTAGACCGACCAGCCACGGTGGGCAAACTGCCGATAGCCGCCACCGTGCACGTAGACGACCGCGGGGCGCTGCGGGTGTGGCGTGGCCGGCCGGTACAGCCCGGCCCACAGCGGCCCGCCGTCGGGGTGGGGAAAGGTGACGATCTCGGGGCGGAGCCAGCGGTGTGTCCAGAACTGGTCGCTCCCGCTCTCCGTAACCCGCACACCGGCGTTTCCCGGCGCGGCATCGCGCACCCAGAGGTCGGGGAGCCGGTCCGTCCGCGAGTAGGTGACGGCGACGCGACGGCCATCGGGCGACAGCACCCCCTCGCTTCGCCCCTCCTCACTCGTGAAGCGGGTCATGGCACCGCCAGCTGCAGGCATGGAGTACAGATGGTCGTCCGACGGATGTTCCCGCGACGTCGTGAGCAGCCACGTGCTACGGTCGCGACTCAGCTGCGCCCCCCGCACCTCCCACGCGCCACTCGTGAGCGCACGCACCCGCCCATCGGCCTCGGCGAGCATCAGGTGGCTCCACCCCTCGCGCTCCGAAGCAAAGACCACGCGCCCTCCAGGCAGCCATTCCAGCATCCCCGGACCGGTGTTGTTCGGCTGGATGGGTGGTCCGCCGATCCAGGCGTCGTCATGCTGGTGATCGATGACCGACGTGGTTGCCGCCGCGAGGTCTACGCGTGCGAGCCAGAGGTCGTGGGCGTCTTGCGAGGCCACCTGGATCACCGCCCGATCTCCTTCCAGGCTCCACCACGGGCCGAACCAGTTGACCGCTCGCCCCGAGGCCTCCGGGAGCGCCAGCCATCGCACCGCGACGCTGTCGGCGATGACCGAGGGATCCACACGGACAATTCCCAAACGCTGCACGTCGCGTGGTTCGCCGACCTTGGCGCGCGCCTCCTTGACCTCGGCGTAGCCCGATGCCGTGGTGTAGTCCACATAGCGCGTCGGCAGCCGGCGTGGGTCGGTGGTGACGGTGCGAATCGTGACGAACCGCCCGTCGGGGGAAAGCTGGGCGTCCTCCACCACGCCGTCGCTGATGGGGATCGCCTGAGGAGCCAGTGGGTCGCGTTTGGCATCACGCTGGAGTTCCGCCTGACGCCTCGCCTCGCGCTCGCGCATGACGTCGAACAGCTCCAGCTGCTGCGCGGCCAACCAGCGGCCGGCTTCCGTGCGCGCGTCCGCGGGGCGTCGCACGACCATCGAGAGTCGGCGTACCGACCCTGCCTCGGCGCTCCACCGATACAGGTCCTCTCCCAGCATGAAGTCGACCGCGCGCCCGGTCGCCGCCACTCGCACGTGACGCGCCGGGCGAGGCCCCTCGGCGACGACCCGGATCGGCGCGGCGCGATGCGTCGAGTCCCACACAACCACTCGTCCCCGCGATTCCCACGCGGCCAACCGGCCGTCGCGGCTCCACGAGACCGTGCCGCTGGGGATCATCCACGTGAGCGAGTCGGCGACGCGCTGCGCCGCACGGCCCGCCCGATCTACGCGCCACCAGGGATCGTTCTCGGGGTCGTCGGTGGTGGCGGGAGACTCCGTCCAGCGGAAGTAGAGCACGGCGCCGTCGGGACTCCAGCGTGCGTCGCGCACCCCCGCGCCGATCCACCGATCGAGCCGCGACACGTCCTGCAGCGTCAGCGGCGACGACGCGGCGCTGGCGTCGAGCGTCGATTGGCGCAGCGGGAGGGGGCGCGGCGACGACGACTGGGCGAGAAGAGCGACCGGCGAGGCGGCGAGCCAGATAGCGGCGGTGAGGTGGAGAGAGGAGTGGCGGGGCATGGGACGGGACGGGGGACGGGAGACGGGAGACGGGAGTTGTCCCGGCGACGGTGGCGAATCTGTCGCGCGGTGTTCGTGATGACGAGGATTCGTGCGTTATCCGTGGAGCGGTCGTTGGCGGCCAGCCGTACGGTAGAGGGCGAGGTTCGCGCATTCCGATCGCGGAGGCTAGTCTTTGGGCGCTCCGTCACCGTGCATTGCGGAGTGTCCCGGTTCGCCCCTCAGTTCGTCGCGATCGATCCGTTCTTGCGCCGAACGTTTGGTCGTCGACGCGACGGTGTTCCCACGCTCGTCCCACCTCGAGGTCGTCCCATGTTGCATCGTTTGTCGGCCATCTCTGCCCTGCTGCTCACCGCCTGCACGCTGCAGCGTGTCTCGCCGTCCATGTCATCGGAGTCGTCGGCTCCCCTCGACGAGCATAGCGCGCACATGCGTGCCGCCGATCTCGTGGCACCGTCGACCGCGTCGCGGCCGGATCGTGGCGCGCAGCAGGGGACACCAGGGCTCCCGGCCAGCAACCAGACGGCCGCCGCGCGCCTCGCGGCCACGCCGCGGCACGGGGAGTGGGTCAAGATCGCCTGGACCCCGGGCTCGGCCGACTCGCTCATGGCGTGGATCGTCTACCCGAAGGCGGGGGCCAAGGCGCCCGTGGTCGTCGTGGTGCACGAGATCTTTGGCCTGTCCACCTGGGTGCGCGCGGTGGCCGACCAGGCGGCTGCCGACGGCTTCATCGCCATCGCCCCCGACTTTCTCTCACGCGTGCGCGGCGGGCCGTCGTCCATCGAGCTGCCGTCCGACACCGCGCGACGCCTCATTGCCGGGGTCGATGCCGCCGAGCGCAATCGCGCCGTCGTGGCCGCCGCCAACTACGCCATGACGCAGCCCGCAGCAACGCAGAAGTACGCCGTGATTGGCTACTGCTGGGGCGGCTCGACGACGTTCTATCACGCCGTGAACGGCGGGGTCAGCGGCTTCTCGGGCGGAGTGGCCTTCTACGGGCTGCCGTACATGAGCGGAGGCGCTCCGGCCACCGCGACGTCGCCCGCGGTTGCGGCCAAGGTGGATGCCGACTCGCTGGCGAAGATTACCAAGCCGATCCTGCTGCTGAACGGGAGCAAGGACGCCCGCATCGCCGCGGCGATGCCGGCGCTCGACTCGACCATGAAGCGGCTCGGCAAGACGTACACGGGCGTCAACTACGAGGGGGCGGTGCACGGCTTCCTGCGTGCGCAGAACGACCCCAAGGCGGCGCGTGACGAAGCCGAGGAAGCCGCCAACTATGCGGCGACCAAGGATGGATGGCCGCGCACCGTGGCCTTCCTGCGCACGCAGCTTGGTGTCAAGTAACGCGTGTTGCCGTCGCTGGCTCCTTCACACCACCTGCAGGTTCTCCCTTTGCCCGCTTCCGCCCTCATGAAGAAGATCTTCCTGCTTGTCGCGCTCCTGACCGCCTGCTCCTCGGGCGATGACACCGCGCCCTACGCCGATCCCAAGTTGCTGGAGCAGCAGGCGCAGAACGTCACCATTACGCGCGACGACTGGGGCATTCCCCATGTGCATGGCAAGACGGACGCCGACGCCGTCTTCGGCCTGGTTTATGCCCAGGCCGAGGACGACTTCAATCGCGTGGAGACGAACTTCCTGTACAGCCTTGGGCGGCTGGCCGAGGCGGAGGGGGAGGGGGCGGTGTATCGCGACCTGCGCCAGCGGCTGTTTACCAATCCCGACAGCCTCAAGGCGATGTACGCCTCGAGCGAGCCGTGGCTCAAGGCACTCATGGATGCGTGGGCGGGTGGACTCAACTTCTACCTCGCCAAGCACCCCGAGGTGACGCCACGCGTGATCACCAGGTTCGAGCCGTGGATGGCGCTGTCGTTCAGCGAGGGGAGCATTGGGGGTGACATCGAGGATATCTCGCTGCGCGACCTCGAGGCGTTCTACGGCGCGGCGGCCGCGCCCACGCAGGTGTCCGCCGTCGCCGACGTGTACGATCGCCGCGGCGGCGAACTGGCCGGCTCCAACGGCTTCGCCATCGCCCCGTCCAACTCGGCGTCCAAGCGCGCGTTGCTCTGGATCAACCCGCACACCTCGTTCTTTTTCCGCGAGGAGGCGCAGGCCTCCAGCGACGAGGGGCTCAACGCCTACGGCGCGATCACCTGGGGGCAGTTCTTCATCTACCAGGGGTTCAACGCCACCGCGGGATGGATGCACACCTCCAGCGGGGCCGACGTGGTGGACGAGTGGGCCGAGGAGATCCTCAAGAGCGGCGATACAGTGAGCTACCTCCACGGCACCGAGCAGCGGCCGCTGCAGACGGAGAAGATCACCGTCTCCTACAAGTCCGGCACAGCGGTGGCGACGAAGGACTTCACCGTCTACCGCTCGCACCATGGCCCCATCGTGCGCGAGAAGGACGGCAAGTGGATCGCCGTGGCCATCATGAACGAGCCGGTCAAGGCGCTCACGCAGTCGTACACGCGCACCAAGGCGAAGAACCTCGCCGAGTTCCGCACGACGATGGAGTTGTACACCAACTCGTCCAACAACACCGTCTATGCAGATGCTGAAGGGAACATCGCCTACTTCCACGCCAACCACGTGCCGAAGCGCGACACGACCTTCAACTGGAACGAGCCGGTGAACGGCAGCGACCCCCGGACCGACTGGCAGGGGGTGCACACGCTGGACGAGAGCCCGAACGTGATCAACCCGGCCAGCGGCTGGATCCAGAACACCAACAACTGGCCCTTCTCGGCGGCCGGGGCTAACAGCCCGAAGCAGCGTGACTACCCGGGTTACATGGAGACCTACCCCGAGAACCCGCGCGGCATCCACGCCATTCGCGTGCTCAAGGACGTGAAGGACTTCACCCCGGCCTCACTGACGGCCGCAGCGTTCGACAGCTACATGCCCGCCTTCGCCGACCTGATCCCCACACTGGTGCGTGCGTACGAGTACGCGCCGGCGGGGAGCCCGCTCAAGGCCAAGCTCGCCGAGCCCATCGCGGCGCTCAAGGCGTGGGACTATCGCTGGTCGGCCACGTCGATCCCGACATCGCTGGCCGTGTTCTGGGGCGAAGAGATGTGGCGGCAGTCGCGCGCCGACGCCGACAGCGAGAACATGACGGCCTATGACGTCATTGCCCGGAAGATTCCGCCGGCCCAGAAGCTCGAGGCACTGGCCATGGTCATGGACACGCTTGCGTCGCAGTTCGGCACGTGGCAGACGCCGTGGGGCGACATCAATCGCTTCCAGCGGCTCACGGGCGACATCGTGCAGCCGTTCGACGATGCCGGCGCGAGCATCCCGGTACCGTTCGCTTCGTCTCGCTGGGGATCGTTGGCCGCGTTCCAATCGCGGGCCTACAAGGGGACCAAGAAGTGGTACGGCACGAGCGGCAACAGCTTCGTGGCGGTGGTGGAGTTCGGCGACAGCGTGCGCGCCCACGCGGTGACCGCCGGCGGGGTCAACGGCGACCCGACGAACAAGCACTTCAAGGACCAGGCGGAGCGTTACGCATCGGGCGAGTTGCGCGAGGTCTATTTCTATCCCTCGCAGCTCAAGGGGCATACGGAGCGCGAGTACAAGCCGGGGCAGTAGCGTGCATCGTTCGTCGTGCCTCCACCTGCTCCCGATGCTCCTCTGCGCCGCCGCGACGACGTCGGCGGCGGCGCAGGAAGGGACACGCGCGCTGTTCGGCGGCCGGGACCTGCGCGGCTGGCATGTCGACGTCCCGGCGATCGACTCCAACCCGCGCGTCGCCTCGCCATTCGTGGTGCGCAACGGGATGCTTGCCGTGCTTGGAGAGCCGCGCGGTCACCTCATCACCGACGCAACGTACCGCGACTATCGGCTGGACGTCGAGTATCGCTTCCCGGGCAAGCCGGGCAATGCCGGCGTCCTGATCCACGCTTCCACGCCGCGCGCACTGTACGGGATGTTCCCCAAGTCGGTGGAGGTGCAAATGCACCACGGCAACGCGGGAGACTTCTGGTGCATCGTCGAGGATATCACGGTCCCCGACATGGCCGCGCGCCGCGGCCCGCGTGACACGTGGGGGATCACCGAGGGAAAGGCGCGGCGCATCGTCAACCTGACCGACGACTCCGAGCGACCACTCGGCGAGTGGAACCAGATGGAGATCGAGGTGCTCGGCCGCTCGATCAAGGTGTGGGTCAACGGGGTGCTGGTGAACCACGGCACCGATGCCACCGCCGACCGGGGGCAGATCGCGATCCAGTCCGAGGGGGCGGCGGTGGAGTTCCGGAAGGTCGCGCTGACGCAGCTGCGGTAGCTGCGGTAGCTGCGGTAGCTGCGGTAGCTGCGGTAGCTGCGGTCGGCCGCCTCCCTCGTCCGCGCTACGCCAGTACCGACTCCAGCGAGCAGCTGAAGCCCGGAAGCACGTCCTCGCCGTCAAACGCGTCGTGCGCGCCGAGCAACGCCTGTGTCCCATCTGCACGGTAGGCGCGCCCTTCGCGCCGGATCGGGTCGAGGACCCACACGAGGCGGCACCCGGCACTCAGCCAGTCGGCGACCTTCGCCAGCACCTCGCCCGGACGCGCGTCGGGCGACAGCACCTCGACCACGAGGTCGGGGGCGATCTCGGCGAAACCACGGGTGTTGCGGTCCAGGAGTCGCTCACTGGCAATGAAGGCGACATCGGCCGCGCGCACCGTGTCGGGGTTACGCTGCAGCGTGAAGCCGGTCTCGGCGGCGAAGGTGCGGCCGAGCTTGTGCTGACGGACGAAACCGCCAACCGCCAGCGTGAACTGCATCGCCACGTCACCGTGCTGGTAGCCGGCGGGCTCGCGCACGTACAGGACCCCGCGCACCAGCTCGGAGCGCTTGTCCTGGATGTTGAGCTGCAGCAATTCCTCGGCGGTCATGGACGCGGCGGCGGTCATGGGCCGAGTATAGGTTGTCTTGGTCATGCAAGCAATGCTACGGTCAGGCGTCACCTCGGCGTCAGCTGTCCGGCCCCTTCCTCACCCCCATGCGCATCGTTGGCGGCAAGTTCGCGGGACGAGACCTCACCTCTCCGGGCAAGACCCGGGTCCGTCCCACGTCGGAACACGTGCGCGCGGCGCTGCTCGACGCCTTGCGCGGTGACGTGGACGGCGCGCGCGTCCTCGACCTGTTCTCTGGGACTGGAGCTTTAGGGCTCGAGGCGCTGTCGCGCGGGGCCAAGTACGTCGACTTCGTGGAGATGAACTCGGCGGCGCTGCATTCGCTCAAGGCCAACGTCGCGAAGTTCAGGATCAAGGAGCGCACGCGCATCTTCGTGAAGGACGCGATCCACTTCGCCGACGCCCTTCCGTCCGACCGCTACGACATCTGCTTCGCCGACCCGCCGTACGAGTCGAAGCAGCTCGACTGGCTGATCCGCATCTGGCAGGAGCGCCGCTTCTCGCGTGTGCTCGCCGTGGAGCACGCGGCGGCGCATGTGCTGCCGAAGGGTCAGGGACGCCTCACCTTCGAGGGCTCCTGCGTCACGATCTACCGGCGCACCGACACGGCACCCCCCGATGCGACCGGCCCCGCGCGAAGCGACCAGGCGCCTAACGCACCAGCGCCCACGGTCGCGCCAGCCGCCGCGCCACCGGCCAGACCTCGTCCAGCGTCTCGCCCTCGTACAAAACGCCGCCCTTCATGACATAACGCACTGCGGTCGTCGCGCGGATGTCGAGCAAGGGGTCGCGATCGAGCACCACGAGGTCGGCCAGCTTGCCCGGTTCCAGCGAGCCCAGGTCGGCGCCGAGCCCGAGGGCGAGTGCCCCCTCGAGGGTGGCGACCCGCAGCACCTCGAGCGGCGTCATGCCACCCCCAGCGAGCAGCGCCATCTCCCAGTGGTTGGAGAGTCCCTGCACCTCGCCGTGCCCGCCTAACGCCACATGACCCCCGGCGCGCAGGATGGCGGTGGCGCCGAGTCCCGCCTCACGATCGTTGTAGTCCTGCGGCGGGAACGACAGCAGGCGTGTCTGCGAGCGCTCGTAGAGGTCGCCCGTCGGGTACCAGCGATCGACCTTGGGAATCGTGTGTGCCCGCTCGGCGGCGTGCAGGCGGAAGATCGGCAGGGCCGCCCCGAAGGCCACCACCAGCGTTGGCGTGTAGGCGATGCCTGCCTGCGCAAGGAGTTGCACCACGTCGTCGTACAGCGGCGCGACGGGGAGCGCGTGTTCGTTACCGGCAAAGCCGTCCATGGCGTGCGTCAGGTTCGCCTTGGCGTCGGCCCCGCCCTCGGTCGTGACCAGGAGTCCGAGCTCGCGCGCGGCCTGCACGACCCATTGCCGCTGCTGGCGGTTGCCGATCAGGTACGACTTGAGGTAGCGCGTGTCGTACTCGTCGCGATACGTCCGCATCGCTTGGCGCACCTCGTCCAGCGACTGCAGGCTGGTCCCCGTGTAATGTCCGCCGCTGAAGCTCAGGGCAAGGGCTGGTCCGGTGGAGAAAACGCGCGGCGCCGGGACACCGTCGGCGTCGATGATGTCCGCCACGGCGAAGATGTCGGGGGGCGCCTGCGGGTCACGCAGCGTGGTGATGCCGTACGCGAGGTTGGCGAAGCCGCCCGTCCACTCCGGCTGCAACAGGTCGGGGGTCACGCCAATGTGCGCGTGCAGGTCGATGAAGCCGGGCACGATCACATTGCCCGCGACATCGATCACGCGCGCGCCGACAGGAACTGGGTCATCGCCTCGACGGCCAACGAACGCCACGCGCCCGGCGCGCACGACGACATCGGCATTCTCGACGATCTCGTCGCCCCGCATGGTGACCACCGTGGCCCCCTGCAGCACGATCGTACCGCTCGATGCGGCGCGCGGCACCTCGACGCGCAGGGCGACATCGCGAGGTCCGGCGGGCGCAACCCGCGCACCGGGGGCCGGATGCGCGGTGGGCATGGTTGACACGGTGCTCCCGGTCAGCCACGACAGCTGCGCCCCGTCCGCGCCCCACGCGATGCTCCCCGGCGTGTCGTCACTCAACATCGTGGCAGCGGACGCCACCAGGGTCGTCGGTACGACGCCGTCGGCTTGACGCTCGAATCGCAGCAGTCGCCGATCGACGAGCGCCGCCACGTGGCTCCCGTCGGGACTGAGAAAGAGCGATCCGCGGCCCAGCTCGCGGGCCAGCGTCGCCTCCACTCGGCGTCCCGTGCCGTCCAGGGCCACCGACACCAGCCCGGCCGCGGGCGACGTGAGGTAGAGTCGTACGGTAGCGCCAGCGAAGTGCGGCGACCGCAATCCACCCGCCGGCGCCACGGTGCGCTCGGCACCACCTGCGGCCGGCACCGCAACGATGCGTGCGTCGGGTGGGAGCGACATGCGGGCGCCGGGCGGAATCGGGGGCGGGGCCAGGCGGCTGGAGCCTAACGGCGCGGTGATGGCGACGATGGAGTCACCCTGCGGCGACCACACCGGATCGATCCACAGCGCCGGCCCCGCCGAGAGGCGTTGCGGCTCCGTACGCCCGTCCACTGGCGCCTTCCACAGCGCACCACCGGTTTCGTCCCACGTCACGTAGGCGATCCATCGTCCGTCTGGCGACCAGGCGGGCATGAACTCCCGTGGGCGCAGGGTGTGCGTCAGGCGCGCGGGCGTGCGCCCGTCGCGCGGCGCCACGTAGATGCGGGCCAGCGCCGAGAAGGCCACACCCCCGTCAGCAGCAACGGCCAGGTGCTGCAGGCGCCGCGCACGCACTGCCCCGGTGTCGACGCGCAGCGGCAGCTCGAGCCGGGGGGTGATGGCGAGCGCGACATCGGCCGAGAACGGAATGACGGTGTCGCTCGAGTCTCGTACGCCAAGCCGGTGGATCCGGCCGCCGAATGCGACGAATACCGACTCCCCGTCGGGGGCAAAGGCGTACCCTGGCAGCACATCGCGCGTCGCCCGGCTCTCCAGCTCGTGCCGGTCGATCCCGCGCCGCAGCCAACGCTCGTCGCCAGTCGTCATGTCCCGCACCTTGAGGCCCATCACCCCTTCGTGCACCGCGCCGAAGACCAGCCAACGCCCGTCACGCGAGAGGGCCGGACGCATCGGGAGCGTCGCGAGCAGCGGGAGCGGCGAAGCCTGCCCGGTGGCCAGGTCGCGCCGGACGACCTGCGATGCGGCGCCGTTGCGACTGCCATACATGCGCGGCGTTACCGAGGCGTAGAGCAGCGCGGTGCCGTCAGCCGCAAGGGCGGCACCGTACGCGCCGGGTGCCGGGGAAGAGACGAGCGGCGCCGGCATGCCGTTGCTGTTCTCCACCTCCCGGCTCCCCTCTCCGCTCGCGACATCGAAGCGCCAGATCTCGGCGACGCGCGGCCCGATATCGTCCACCAGCGTCACGTAGATCGCGCGGCCGTCCGCGCTCCAGGCGGGCGACAGCAGGACCGCCCGCGGCCGCGTCGTCAGCTGGCGCGGGGCCGTGCCGTCGGCGTTGGCGATCCAGACGTTGTCCGACCCCGATTCGTCGCTGATGTAGGCGAGCTGCGCGCCGTTTGGGGAGAACCTCGGTTGCGACTGGAACGGTGTCCCGGTCAGGATGGGCACCGCTCGTCCGCCGCTGATCGGCAGCCTGTAGACGTCGCCGAGCAGCTCCATCACAAGCCGGTCACCCGTGGGCGCCACGTCGAGCGAGAGCCACGTGCCCTCGGTCGTGGTGAACGCGAGGGTCCGGGTCGGAATCGACTGGCCGCGGCAGATGCCGAGCGGCGCAAGGAGCAGGGCGGCGAGAAGCAGGAGGGAGCACGTCATGGCGGATGATACTACGCTCGGGAGCAGCGCATGGGCGCCGCGCCACCCGCAGTACGCGGTCACCCTTGCGATGGTGAGCCGATTCGCTTCACGCTCCCGCGTGTGATGCAGAGACCGTCGTTGCCTCATCTTTCACACCAGCGGTGATGCCGACCATGCATTCTCTCCCACACACCGACGCCGTCGCCCCCTCGCTCGGCCGCCGCCTGCTTGGCGTGCTCCTCACGCTTTTCCTCGCCTTTTCGGTTGCGGTATCAGGCGTCGACATGGGTGCCGAGGGCGTCGTCTGGTCCGGACTCGCAGCCGCCACCGGCCTGCTGTTGCTGGTCGCCGCATGGCTGAACTGGCCGCTGCTCTGGAATCCGCTGGGACGCCTGCTGCGCAGTCTGCTCGGCGAACGCGGGGCGCGCATCGCGTTCGGTTGCACGGCCATCGCATTCATCCTCTCGGTGGGACTGGGGACGATCGTTCCGTAGGCCACTGCAGGCGAGACGCCCGGCGACCCGGTGTACCCTCGCACGACAGTCGGGCGCGCTCCGGTCTCGTGATCGAGCGATGCGAATCGCCGCTCTCCCCTTCCTATTGGGACGAGCGCGGCTGCACCTTCGGCGCTCCTTCTCAATCCGAATCGCCGAGGCCTGCATGCGTCCCCGTCTCGCACTCGCTGCGCTCGCGCCCGTCGTGTTCGTACTCGCCGCGGCCTGCAGCACCCCCGCCGCCACGCCAGCAGCGGCCGACGTCGATGCGGTAGTGGCCAGGGTCATGTCGGGCTTGCGCCCCGGCATCGTGGTGAAGGGGGCGGCGCCGATCACGTACCCGCTCGCCGAGCGAATGGCCCACTACAAGGTCCCGGGCGTGTCGATCGCCGTCGCCGACAGCGGGCGCATCGTGTGGGCGCGCAGCTTCGGCGTGAAGGAAGCGGGGACGACCGATTCGGTCACTCCGACCACGATCTTCCAGGCCGCGTCGATCAGCAAGCCGGTCGCCGCCACCGGCATGATGCGACTGGTGCAAGAGGGCAAGCTGTCGCTCGATGCGCCGGTCAACGACTACCTCACGAGCTGGAAGCTCCCCGACAACCGCTTCACCGCCACCGAGAAGGTCACCCTGCGCCGCATCGCGTCACACCATGCGGGGCTCACCGTGCACGGCTTTCCCGGCTACGCCGTGACCGACTCCATTCCCACCGTGGTGCAGGTGCTCGACGGCGCCAAGCCGGCCAATACCAAGGCGGTGCGCGTCGATACCACGCCCGGGGCGATCGTGCGCTATTCGGGGGGCGGGACGACGATGGAACAGCTGGTGATGACCGACGTCTCGGGCGAGCCGTTCCCGGCGCTCATGAAGCGACTGGTGCTCGACCCGATGGGGATGACCGAAAGTGGTTACGACCAGCCGCTCCCGCCCGCTCGCCGCGGGCAGGAGGCCGCGGGCCATCGCTCCGACGGGACGATGGTGGAGGGGCGCTGGCACGTCTACCCGGAGATGGCGCCGGCCGGGCTCTGGACCACGCCGACCGACCTGTTGAAGTGGGCGTTGGAGATCGCCGCCGGCGCGCGCCGGGACATCGAGCACGGTGTTGTCGCAGCAGTCGGCGACCGAGATGCTGACCCCGCAGAACGATGGATATGGCGTGGGGCCGGCCGTCGGCGGCACGGGACCCGGCGAACGATTCGGCCATGGCGGGGCGAACGAGGGATACCGCGCGCAACTGACGTACTTCCCGACGTTAGGCAAGGGAGCGGCAGTGATGACCAACAGCGACGCGGGATCGGCGCTGGCCCAGGAGATCCTGCTCGCCCTCGCGGCCGAGTACCAGTGGGCCGAATTCGCCCCGCGCGAGGTCACGACGATCGCGATGGACTCGGTCGCGCTCGATGCATTCGTCGGGCGCTATACGATGACGTCGCCGATGAAGGGCGAGGTGACCGTCGCACGCGAAGGATCGACGCTGTATGTGCACGAACCGCAGTTCATCCCGCGCACGGCGGTGGTCTTCCTGGAGCAGCACAAGGCGCTCTCGCTGGAGTCCGGGATGGAGCTGACGTTCGGCACGAATGCGAGTGGACGGGTGGACCGAGTGATGCTCGGAGGGATGACGTTGCGGCGGGCGGGGAAGTAGAAGTCATCCCACCAATAATCGACGGCCTCCGGTCGGCGCGCACGACAACGTGGACGTCCGCGACGCACGCCGAACGTGCGGTCGTGTCGTGCTCGCGATCGCGAGCGTACGTCGAGACGACGGAAATGCTGCGGCACTTCGATGCTTGGGACGGCAGGTGCGTGTGGTATGGGAATGCGAGCTTCCACAAGGACCCTCGATGAGGACGACGGTCAGCGCACGCAAGCGACTGCTCGAGAAGTGAACTGACGACCGGATTCGCACCCGACTTAGCCCGGCACCCGCTCGCCCCTCCACTTCTGGAATCCGGCCCGCATCTGCTCCAACCGCTCCAGCAATTCGTCCTGCGACCCCACCGGCGCGGCACCACGAGGAAATGCCGACCGAAGCATCCGCAGAAACTGCACCCCGTGCGCGTCATGCACTGCCGCCACCCGCGCCTGGAACTGCGCCTGGTACCACACATAGTTCCGCGCGCCTACTCCGGCATACAACCGCTCGAAATCCGCCAGCGACCGGTGCTCGGGGTGCACGGCATCCGTGTATCCCTGCAGGATCCCTTCCCACAGCTGCGCCTCCCGCGGACGCATCGCCCGCAGGTACGTATAGGCGAAGTACGTCGCCAGCCATTCATTGAACCACTTCGAGCGCACCGAGATCCCGTAGGAGGCGACGAACGCGTGCCCCAACTCGTGCAGGGCGACCAGGTCGACGTAGCGACGGGACGCATCGTCCCAGGTGGATCCTGCGGCGCGCACGAGCCGGCGCGCGGAGTCGGAGATGCCGGCGGCAATGCTGAGCGCGTCGTCGGCTGCCACGTTGTCGTCCGTAGCGGGCAGGAAGGCGACTGGTGGCGTGCCCTCGACTCCGGGAATGCCGTACGGCTGCCACGTGAAGGTGCGTTCCCACGTCGGCCGTTCGACCACCGCCAGTGTCAGGTCGGGCGCGACACCGAGCGAGTCGGAGAAGAACTGCACCGCGTCCTGCACCAATGTGCGGAGTCGTACGGCCTTGGCCTCGTGACCGCGATCGAAGTACACGGTGATGCGGTCCGTGGACGAGGGAAGCCCGAGGGCGCGGACGCGGGCAAGGAGATCGAGAGGAGGATCGTCCTGCGCGGCCGCGGGGATCGCCCCGAAGGCGAGGAGGGCGGGAAGCACGCGCGCAGCGCGCCGGACGAACGTCGCGGGACGAGGAGACATGCCGGGCCGAGGGCTTGAGGAGAACGAGGAGAGGGTGCGAGGCACAGCCGGCACCTTGTCGGCCGCCACGGGCGGCGCGACCTTCCACGGCACGATGTCGGCCGGGCGCAACCCGAGCGTGATCCAGCCGTTATCCCGCCCCCTCCTGGCGCGAATCTCGGCCGCGCGCCCGTATCCGCCGCCTCTACCCACCCCTCAACGCACCCCTCAACCCCTCGCCGAATGATCCTGGTCAGCGCGCTCGGACCGCTCGACATACGGGACGAGGCGAGGGGGTCGCTCACCACCGTGCTCGCGCAGCCACGACGATCGGCGCTCCTTGCCTATCTCGCGGTGGAGGGGAGCGCCGGCGTCGTCGCCCGCGACGCGCTGCTGACAACGTTCTGGCCCGAGTCGGACGAAAGCAGGGGGCGCGCCGCACTTCGACAGGCACTGGCCTTCTTGCGCCGCTCACTGGGAGAGGACGCGCTGCGTCGCGAAGGCGACGATGGGGTCGGCGTCGACGCGTCACGGATCGTGTGCGACGTGGTCCAATTTCGCCTCGCGGTCCACGATGGTCGCTTCGCCGACGCCCTCGCCCTGTACCGGGGTGAGCTGCTGGCCGGACTGGTGGTGGCCGATGCTCCCGCGTTCGAGCAGTGGTGCTCGGCGCTGCGCGTGTCGCTCGCCCGCGACGCGGCCCGTGCCGCCGCCAAGGTGGCCGAGTCGGCCGCCGCTCGCGACGACTGGCCGGGTGCCATCGCCCACGCCCGCCGCGCCCAGGCGCTGGCCCCGTTCAACGAGGAGCATCACCGCCGGTTGCTTCGCTATCTGGATCGCGCGGGCGACCGCGCGGGGGCGCTCGCGGAGTACGAAGCCTTCGCTGCAACTCTGGCAACCGCGCTCGAGGTTACCCCCGCTCCCGAGACGGTCGCCCTGGTCGCCACGCTGCGCGAGCGCACCATCTCGCGCGATGCGGCGCCGGCTCTCGACCACGTCGGCTCGGCGGTCGACGCCGGATCGAACGCAGTACCTCGCCCGTCGGTCACGCGCGTTTCCAATGCACGCTGGTTCAGCGCTGCGGCGGTGATTGCATCGCTCGCGCTGCTGCTGGGCGTGTGGCGCTCGCGAGCCGCCCCGTCGGCTCCCACCGTCGAACGGCTCCCGGCCCGCACACGAATCGTCGTGGTCCCGTTGGCCGACGAGACGGGCGATCCGACGCATGCGGCGGTCGGGCGCATGGCGGCCGACTGGATCATCGAGGGAATCTCCAGGGTCCCTGACATCGAGGTCGTCCCGGTCATGGCAGTGCTGGCCACGACGCGAGCGCTGGCCGCTGCACCCGGCCCGAATGGCGGCGAGACATGGCAGTCGGTCGCGAAAGACGTGGGTGCCGGGGTCGCCGTGCATGGGACCGTGTACCAGGCACACGACACCTTGCACCTGCAGGTGCAGGTCGCCGACCCGGCGACGGGGCGACTGCTGCGTCCGGTCGAGCGCGTCAGCATCCCCTCCGACAGCGTCATCGCCGGCGTCGACCGGCTCCGCACCCGCGTCCTCGCCGCGGTGGCGCCGCTTGCCGATACGGTTACGCATCTGCGCCGCGCCGTGGCACCCCCGACGTACGACGCGTATCGCGACTACGTCGCCGGGCTCGAGGCGTTCGTGACCGGCGACGTGCCGCGCGCCCTCGATCTCTTCATGCGCTCCGCCCAGGTCGACACCGGGTATCCCATGCCCCGGATCGCCGCGGCGATCAGCTACGTGAACCTCGACGACGCCAACGGCGCTGCGCGTCTGTTGGCGCCATTGCAGAAGGAGCGCGACCGCCTCGGGCCGCTGGAGCGCAGCACCCTCGACATGGCGAGCGCGCTGCTCGCAGGTGATCTCGCCTCCGCCTACGACGCCGTCGTTCGCCAGTCGCGCATTGCCCCGGGGACGATTGGCGAGTACATGGTCGCCGAGTTGGCGCGAAAGATGAACCGTCCAGATGAAGCCGTAGACGTTCTCCGCACGTTAGGCCCCGAGCGCGGCGAGTTGCGCGGGTGGCGCCCCTATTGGCGCGAGCTGACGTACGCCTTGCACCTGCGCGGGAGCCATGCCGAGGAATTGGCGGCGGCGTGGGAGGCGCGACGCTGGTATCCAGCAGATGCCAGCATGCTTCGATATGAGGTTCGGGCGAATGCGGCGCTGGGCGACCGTCGTGCACTCGACGCGGCACTCGCAACGCTGGAATCAGTCCCTGTGCCTGCGGACGCACGCGGCGGCGCCCGCATCGTCGCCGTCACCGAGTGGCTCGCCCACGGGCACCCCGATGGCGCGCGGATTCGCGCAAGACGTGGCGGCGTGGTTCGACGCGCTCCCAGCCGTTGAGGCGCAGGAGGCGACCATCCGCCGCCAGCACGCGCGCATCCTGATCCTATCCGGGCGCGCCACGGAGGCCCGGGCCCGGGTCGCTCCCCTGCTTACCGCGCGTCCCCGTTCTGCCATCGCGCTCTCGACGTTCGGCGTCGCAGGAGTCGCGGCCGCTGCGGTCGGCGACAGCGCCGGCGCGCGAGCGATGATGACGGCGCTCGCCACCCGTGCCGAAACCATGACGACTGCCGAACGAGGACTCTCCTCGGGCGAAGCCCCCTACTGGCAGTCCATCATCGCCGCGCAGCTGGCCGACACGGCGGCGGCGATCGCTCGCCTGCGTCAGTCGCGGGCGGCAGGGCTCGGGATGGAACCGGCGATACATGCCGAACCCGCCTTCGCGTCGCTACGCGGCTGGCCGCCGTTCGCCGCGCTGCTCGCCTCCGTCGCCGGGGCGAGACGCCAAACGACCAGGTAGCGCGCGCTCACGGCCAGGTCGTCAGCCCCGACCCGCCCCGCGTACCGTCGCCCACCTGCCCGTCCAGCAGCGGCTGTGAGGTCAGGATCGAGAACTTGTCGAAGCGGAAGATCACTCGATTCCCTGACTCTGACGCGCCCTTCACATTGCCATCGCGCACCTCCCTAATCGCCCGTTGCATTTCGCCGAGCCGAGCAGGGTCTGCTGTGACGAGGTTGTGTGCAGGGAGCAAGCGGCGGAGCGCCGGGGCAAGGTCGGTCAGGCCTGCAATGGATCGCTCGTACGCATCGAGATCGGTCTCGGGAACGTACAGCCAGACCGGGCCGTCGTAATAGCTGTCGCCCGTCCACAGGAGTCCGTGGTCACGGTCGAGCAGTGCGACCGCGTCGGGGGTGTGCCCCGGCACATGGAGGATTTCGAGCACCCGACCGCCCAGGTCGAGCGTGTCGCCGTCGGCCACGGTGCGAGCCGTCGTCCACGCCCTCGTATGAAACGCCGCCGTGTCGGCGCCGTCCGGTGGCCCGCCGCAGAAGCTCCCGGCCGCTACCTCGCCGGCCAGCTCGGCGTGCGGGAACCCTCGCTGGTTGGCGCGCGTGTACGGCGTCTCCAGCGCCAGCACGCTGGCAAACTCCGCGTTGCCACCCACATGGTCGAAGTGCGTGTGCGAGTTGACCACCCGCACTGGGAGCGGCGTCAGCTGCTCCACCAGTGGTCGCAGTGGTACCAGGCCGAGACCGGTGTCAAAGAGGAGCGCACTCGCGTCGCCCACAATGAGGTACGAAATGGTCAGCTGAAACTGCCTGGCCTCGAGCAGGGCGTAGACGCCGGGTTCGACCTGGTAGACGTCGAACCAGCGGCTCGATACAGTGGCGGGGGGAAACGCCTCATTCACGGGGCGTGGCTGCTTCGCGCACCAGGCGTTCGCCAGCTCCGCAGCGTTAGCCTGCGCCGAATCTGCCGGCGGTGTGTCGCGCCCAGGCGCACAGGCTATGAGCCCGAGTGCGACGCCAATCGACGCGATGTACCTGGACGCACGAAGTACGGTTGCCATGAATTCCCTCGACCTGGTGCATGCCGGGACCGACGTGGACGTTTCCCCGGTCATGATCGCCCTGCATCAGCTTGCGTGAAAGAACCTCCCCGCCCGCTCCAGCGCCCCCTCGTCCCGCATCACGTCACCCGGCCGACTGCCGTACCCGAGCAGCACCCCGCCCCACTCCATCTGCAGGTAGGCGGCACACAACCGCAGCGTGTCGATGAGCGGCTGCACCATCGCCGGATCCTCATCGCTATAGGCGCTGACCACCCACATCCGCTTCCCCGCCATCCGCGCCTTGAAGTCCAGCCCCGGCACCCGCATCCAGGCCGACCAGTAGTCGAGATACAGCTTGGCGCTGGCCGGCACGCTGTACCAGTACAGCGGTGTCGCCAACACCAGGTCCGTCGCCTCCAACGTGGCGTCAGCGAGGACGCGCTCGTGCCCGCTGGGCTGCGGATAGCTGCCAGCATCGTGCCGGATGTCACGAAACGGCGGCAGCGGATGATCATCGAGATGCAGCCACCGCTGCTGGACCGCCAATGACAGACTGGCAGAGGCGACACGCGCCAACTGCTCGGTGTTACCGTCGCGACGCGCGCTGGCAAGCAGAAAGAGCATTCGACGAGAGAAGGGCATTGTCAGGATGGCAGTGATGGAGAATGCGCCATGTTCCAATCCAGAAACCACCAGGTACTCGCCTCGCGTTGCCCTCTGCGGCTTACTGCCCTTTACCGCAGAGTACGCAGAGGCTGAAGACTGGCATCTCCCCCTTATCCGGCCGCGAGTCCCCGTGCACGGCGCCGCCCTGTAGTTCCTCTGCGTTCTCTGCGGTTAAAAGCTTTTGAACCGCAGAGGACGCCGAGGTGCTCGGCGCCGACGCGAGAGAACAGCGACGCCCCACCTACCCCGTATTCCTTAACCCCGCCGCCACCCCATTGATCGAGATGTGAATCCCGCGCTTCACCCGCTCGGTCGCCCCCTCACCCACCGCCCGATACCGCCGCATCAATTCCACCTGTAGGTGGTTCAACGGATCGATGTACGAAAACCGGTGCTCGATGGAGCGGGCCAGCGAGGGGTTCGACGACAGGCGCTGCGCCTCACCAGTGATGAGCGACAGCGCCGAGTTGGTGCGCTGCCACTCCGCCTCGATCGCCCCGAAGATGCGCTCGCCGAGCGCCTCGTCCTCGACCAGCGCGACGTATCGGCGGGCGATCCCGAAGTCGGTCTTGGCGAGCACCATGTCCAGGTTCGACAACAGGGTGCGGAAGAAGGGCCATTGCTCGTACATCTGGCGCAGGAGTCCGAGTCGCTCGGTGCGCTCGGCCTCATCTACCGCCAGGTAGGCCTCTACGCCCGAGCCGAATCCGCACCACCCGGGCAGCGCGACCCGACACTGCCCCCAGCTGAACCCCCAGGGAATGGCGCGCAGGTCCGCGATGGCGCGCGTCGCCTTTCGCGAGGCGGGGCGCGAGCCGATGTTGAGCTCGGAGATCTCGCGAATCGGCGTCGCGCTGAAGAAGTAGTCGGCGAAGCCCGGCGTCTCGAACACCAACCCTCGGTACGCAGCCATGCTGGCCACGCTCAACGCCTCGGCGGCACCGCCGAAACGTGGCGGCGCCCGGAGTGCGGGCGGGAGCAGCGTCGTCTCGAGCGTGGCCGCCACCAGTGTCTCCAGGTTGCGGCGTCCGATCTCGGGGTTGGCGTACTTCGAGGCGATCACCTCTCCCTGCTCCGTGAGCCGGAGCTGCCCGTTGACCGTGCCCGGCGGTTGGGCCATGATCGCCTGATAGCTCGGGCCGCCACCGCGCCCCACCGTACCGCCGCGCCCGTGAAAGAGACGAAGCGTCACGCCATGCTCGGCGCCCAACGCGTCGAACAGCTTCACGAGCGCCAGCTCCGCCTTGTACAGCTCCCAGTTGCTGGTAAAGGTCCCACCGTCCTTGTTGCTGTCCGAGTAGCCGAGCATCACCTCCTGCTGCGCGCCCGACACACGAATAAGGGCGGCGATCCCCGGACTGTCGTAGAAGTCGCGCATGATCGTCGCCGCTCGTCGCAGGTCGTCGATCGTCTCGAACAGTGGGACCACAACCAGGTCGCTCACCCCGCCGCGGGTCAGCGTTCCGTGCATCAGCCCTGTCTCCTTGAGGAGCAGGAGCACCTCCAGCAAGTCACTCACCTCCTCGGTATGGGAGATGATGTAGTGCCGGATGGCGTCGGGACCGAATCGCTGGCGCAGCGCCGTCGCCGCCTCGAAGACGGACAGCTCACCCGTCGTCCGGGCGCTGTAGTCGGCACCGCGCACCCGCAGCGGCCGGGCGTCGTCCAGCAGCCGGAGCAGGAGCGCACAGCGGGCGCGTTCGTCCAGCGACCCGTAGTCCTGTTCCAGCTGCGCCACGCGCAGCAGTTCCGACAGGACCGCCGTGTGCTCGTCGGACGACTGCCGCAGATCGACTGTCGCCAAGTGGAAGCCGAAGACCTCGACCGAACGCAGGAGCGGCGACAGCCGGAGCGGGATCACCGGGTCGGCGCGATGGTGGCGCAGCGACCGCTCGATCACCCGCAGGTCGGCCAGGAATTCGGCGGGCCCCGCGTACGGAGCTGCGGCCACGGCGGCCTGCCTGACTGCCGCTGTGCCGGTGAGCGACGCGAGCGTGGCGGCCAGGCGAGCGTACATCCCGATAATGGCCCGGCGATACGGCTCGTCCTTTCGGTGCTCGCTACCATCGGGCGATCGCTCGGCGAGCTCGACCATTTCCGGCGTCACGTGCGCCAGCAGCGCCGACATCGACAGATCCCCGCCCAGCTGGTGCAGGTCGGCGAGATACGACTGCAGGACCGTCGCCCCCTGCCGCTCCAGCGCCGTGTGCAGCGTGTCGGCCGTGACGTACGGATTGCCGTCCCGATCGCCACCGATCCAGTTTCCCATGCGGAAGAACGGAGGGATCGGCTCGCCGGGGAGCGCGTCCTCGATCTCGCGATACATGCGCGGGATCTCACGCAGAAAGGTGGACTGGTAGTACTGGAGCGCGTTTTCGATCTCGTCGGTGACGGTCAACTTGGCCAGGCGCAGCATGCGGGTCTGCCAGAGTTGGGTCACGCGAGCCTTGATCATCGCCTCGTTGTCCGCCCGCTCCCGCTCGGTTCTCAGCGCTTCGCGCTCGGCCACCAAGCTGGCAATCGCCTGCTCGGCGGCGAGGGTGCTCTGCCGCTGCACCTCGGTCGGATGG
This sequence comes from Gemmatimonadota bacterium, assembly GCA_016704465.1. Taxonomy (GTDB): domain Bacteria; phylum Gemmatimonadota; class Gemmatimonadetes; order Gemmatimonadales; family Gemmatimonadaceae; genus SCN-70-22. The sequence continues at coordinate 230,637 of JADJAD010000007.1, forward strand.
GCGGTGAGCACCGGAGAGATGTGGGCCGACCGGAGCATCTGGGCGATGCGGGTCGGCTCGACCCCTGCGCTCGCGAGTCGCTGGAACGCCATACGAAGCGATCCTTCCTGCAACCGCCCTGCCTCCTCGTGGTGGTGCCGGCGACGGACGAAGTGCCGATCCTCGGCGATGTTGGCCAGGTGCGAGAAGTAGCTGAACGCGCGAATGACGCTGACCGTCTGGTCGTTGGATAGGTTGCGCAGCAGCTCGTCCAGCGCCCGCCCCGCCTCCGCATCGCTCTTGAGTCGGTAGGCCACCGAGAGCTGCCGCACGCGCTCAACCAGTTCATAGGCCGGCACCCCGTCCTGCTCCCGGATCACGTCGCCAAGGATTCGTCCGAGCAGACGAATGTCCTCCATGAGCGGTTGGTTCTTTTCTGCGGCGGTAGACGCCGGTTCCGCGAGGTGACGCTGAGGCATTGGATCGGGGCTTCCGGGGAGCGAACTCGGGTGGCAATGTGGAAAACTCTACTCGATGTTGGCCACCTGAGGCACGGCATCGATGCCGACTACATGTGTTTGCTAGAACGCTGTAACTGATGTCATGTTTGCGTTTACAGTGTGGTACATCACACGCGCTTTCCGCGTCGATGTCGCCTCGGTGTCGTATCACAGGCTCGCTACGTCGCCCGCAGTATTCGAGCGTCTCAACGCGTTCGACGCAGCTCCGCCTCCGAGATGATGAACCCGAAACCCGGCCATCCTCCAGAGCGCACTGATCGCTCGAACCACGCGCGCGCCGTCGCAGTATCGCCCCGCACCAGATACCAGTTCCCCAAGCCAAACGAGAGGGTGGCGACCTGAACGTCGACCGTGTCGGCCGGAGTCAGGACGGCATCGGAGACGATCTCGCCGCGGTACAGCCGAAGCCGCTGTGCGTACGCCACCGTCGTCGCCAGGGAGTCGGGACGCCGGTCGAGCATGGACTTCGCCTCGGCGCCACGACCCGCGCGCGACAGCGACATCCAGAGCCAGTCGGTCGAGCCCGCCAGTTCTCCTGCGTCCGGAGCGCGTGGTTGGGCGCGCGCGAACGACCTGGCGGCCGCGTCAAAGTCGCCCTTTGCGAACTGTACGACCCCGAGATGATACCAGATCCCGTAGATGGTGCTGTCCAGCTTCGCGCCGCGCGTCAGGTCGGCCTCGGCGCGGTCGAACTCACGGACGGAGAGAAACCGGTGTCCCCGCCAGCGCAGCAGCATCGGATGATCCGGATGGAGCGCCAATCCTTTGGTAAACGTGGCGATCGCCTCCCGGAACTGCCGAGCCCCCGACTGCGCGACGCCGAGTGCGATGATCCGGTCCACGTTCCGGGGATCAGCGGCCAGCGACCGTTCGGCCCGGACGATCGGCCCGGTATCGGCCTCTGCTCGATAGGTCACCCCAGCGGGTGACGTGTACTGGACCGACTGGGCGTTCGCCACGACTGCCGGCAGGAGCGCGGCAAAGGCGAGGGCAACGGTCGCACGCGTGTGATACATCTCTGGACGTCCGTAGAGGAGAGGGACTGCGCCGACAGGCCGTCGCGCGACTCCAAACTGGCCTTCTGCGGATTTGGCGGCAACGTCAGATCGACCCAACGGCGCTAGTATGTCTCTTCGTCCCGCCGCTTCCGCGCGAACACCCTGCACTCCGCCATGCCCGACGAATCGACCGTTCTCATCCTTCCCGGCCTGGGCAGTTCAGGACCCGATCATTGGCAGAGTCACTGGGAGCGTCGGGATCCGGCGTGTCAGCGGGTCGTGCAGGCTGAGTGGGACGCCCCGGTCCGCACTGACTGGGTGGCGGGCCTCGACACCGCCATCAACGCGGCTCGGCTGCCAGTGGTCCTGGTCGGTCACAGCACGGGGTGCGCCCTGGTGGCGCACTGGGCGGTGAGCGCCCGACCGCCGCGGTATGCACGAGTGCGCGGTGCGCTTCTGGTGGCTCCAAGCGATCCGGACTCCTCGTTTTATCCACCGGAGCCGCAGGGCTTTTCCCCGATTCCGTTGGTCCGGCTCCCCTTTCCCACGATCGTGGTGGGCAGCACCAACGATCCGTACGTCTCCTCCGCCCGCGCCCGGGAGTACGCCGAGGCGTGGGGAAGTCGATATGTCGAGCTCAAGGACGCCGGGCACATCAACGTCGCAGCCGGGTTCGGCCAATGGCCGGAGGGATTTTCGCTGCTCGAGGAGCTGCGAAACGTACCGTTGCCCGGAACGTCGCTCCCCCCGTGGCTGAAAAGCGCCGATGCGCTGGACGCCTTCATGGACGCGTTTCGGAGCGGGACCTTTCCCATCGCCTGGTGGACACACGGCGCTCACGTCGCCATGGCCGCGGCCGTCTTGTGGGACGCCCCGGTTCAGCGCGCCCTGGATGAAATTCGCGCCGCCATCCGTCTCTATAACGAGAGCCAGGGGGGGCAGAACACGGAGTCGAGTGGCTATCACGAGACGCTCACGCGACTCTGGATCGGCGTGGTGGCCGCGTCGCTCGCCGCACTCCCCACCGGGACCGGCCGTCTCGAGGCGGCTCGCCACGTGTATCGCGCCTTCGCCCACCGCTCGGACTTCTTTCGTGACTGGTACGACGACGATCTGCTCACGTCGTCCGGGGCTCGGCGTGGCTGGGTGCCGCCCAGCGGAGAGCGCGGCAGCTGGTTCGGAGCGACCTGAACGTTAGACGGCCGACGCTCGAGCGCCGACCGTTGGTCCAGCGGGGATCAGTCCTCTTACTTCCTGACCACGAAGTTGACCGTGTCGCGCGCGACGGTGGTCCAGGGCACGTGATCGCCCGAGGCGAAGATCGCGATGATGCGGTGTGGCCCGACGGTGAGCGAATCGAGGACGCGTTCGGTGGCGCCGGTCCCGAGATGGATCACCACGGGAGCCGCGGCGAGCGGGAGTGAGTCACTGGGCGGGGTGTCGCCGTCGATCATCAGGTGATGGTGTCCCTTCCCCTCCTCGCGCAGTCCGTTGGCGGCGATCACTTCGACCCCGGTCGCGCCAAGGGTCAGAGTGAAGGGGAGCGTGAGGGTGTCGCCCTCCGCCGGGCTCAGGATCTGGACCGCTGCGACCGGTGCGGGTGCCATCTCGCTGGTGGTCGCGAGCGAATCGGCGATGGCATCGGCGGACTTCTCAGCGCTCGAGCACGCCGACAGCGCAATAATCGCGGCTCCGAACAGGATCGACTGTGGCTTCATGGGAACGGCGGGTCTCGACAAGGGGGTCTGATTCTGGCTCGCACGGCGAACAGCGAGAACGGAGTCGTCGCGCAGCCAGATCGATAAGGTGGAAGGGTAGCGCAGGATTCCCGTCGGTTCCAGAGTTGCTTCCAACCCGTCCTGGCTCAGCTCGCCGCGTGGTGTCACCGGCCCGGGCGATAGCGTCGAATGGTCCCCTTCTCGACATCGGCCGCGGTGTACAGGACGCGTTTCATCTCGCCGCGGGCGAACATGGCGGCCTGATCGTCGTAGTAGGGCGAATCCGCGCGCGCGCTTTCCCCATAGGCGAGGATCGTGAACGCCCGGGGCACCGGGGTGAACTCGACGGCAAGGACCCACCCATCGCCACCGCGCGCAACGCGCTTGCCGTCGGGGGCATCGGAGAACTGCAGCACGCGGAAGCATCCCAGGGCGCCGGTGCACCCTCCCACCGGCGCGTCGACTGTCCCGCGCCGCACGCGATGCACCTCGCCCCAGGCCACGTCGGGGCGTCCGTGGCGCCGGGTCACCTCGTCCACCGCCCACGCGAAGTCGGCGGCCGCACGCGCGGGGTCGGCGAGGCCGTCGGGCGTCTCGTTCGGCCGAGCCGAGGTCCACGGCGTGGCGAACGTGCGCCGCATGCGCTCGGGCATCGACAGGCCGCGCATCGACTCGCCGCCTTGCAGGTGACGGTTGTACCACACCTCGAACAGGACGCCGCCGCGCGAGTCGGGCGCGGTGGTGCGGTCCCAGCGTCCCAGCATCTCGGCGGCGGTGGCCACGGCCGGCGCGGGTGACGACGCGCGCACCGCCGAGAGCAGGTCATCGGCGAAGCGCTCGCCGGCCAGCATGCGGTACGAGTGCTTCAGGCGCATCACGTCCTCGAGCGACATCTTCGCCTGTTCGGTCACCAGGCGCAACGCGAGCTGCGTGCGGAAGCCTAACGCCGGCCGCGAGAAGTTGGACGCGAAGCGGGTGGAATCGATGATCGCATTGAGGTTGGTGTAGTGGAACGGGTCGTTGGACTGCTGGATGTAGCCTCCCGGGGGGTTGAGCAGTTGCGGGAGCGAATCGAAGGGGACCATGTCGCGCCACATCTCGGCACTGGTTCGCACCGGGATCGCGATCGAGTCACCCCCCGAGGGGTGCGGGAGGCGAGGGACGGTGGCGTTCCAGACGTAGAAGATGTTCCCCTTGGTATCGGCGTAGGTGAGGTTCGACGTGGTGTGCGCGCGCAGGCGCATCGCGTCCTTCCACTCCTCGAGGTTCCTCGCGCGCATCATGCGCAGGAACTGCTCTCCCTTGCGGAACTCCCCCTCCGACGGCCAGCGCACGATGTACACCTTGCCGTCGGCGCGCTCAACGACCGGGCCGAGGTGCGTGCGCCACCTGGTGCGGACTTCGGACGAGAGCCCCGCCCCATTGCGATACTCGGCCGTCACGTCGACGCGCTGCAGCGGGTGGCTCTCGCCGTCGAGCAGGTAGTGGTCCGTGCGCAAGCTGTCCACCGCTAGGGCGTACAGCGCCTCGAGGTCGGTGTTGTTGTTCGTGGTGGCGAAGCCGAGGTACTGGTTGAACCCGCCGACGAGCAACGCCGGGTTTCCGATGCGGAAGTCCCCGTAGAAGTCCATCACGCCGGGGATGGTGACGTGTGCCTCGTAGTAGCCGGCGCTCCAGTCCAGGTGCGGATTGCGCAGCAGGATGGCCCGCCCGGACCGGGTGCGGGATGGCGCGAAGGCCCAGGCGTTGGACCCCTCTCCCTCTCGGGCGAGCGAGTCCTGCCGAGCGCGCTCGCGCAGGCGTCGCGCGCGGTCGGCCCAATTCAGGGCTGCGCCGGGCACGGCCTGCTCCATCCAGAGTGCCGCGACATCGCGACCGGTGAAGTCGTGCGGCATCCACGTCGGCAGCTCGCCGGGCTGCTGTTGCACGTAGTCGTTGACCCCCTGCGCGAAGCCGTCGTACACCGCGCGCGTTTCCTGTTGCAGCTGGAGCCAGGTCTCGGCGGCACGCTGGTGGGTGAGGCGCGCGTCGAAGTCGCGGTCGAGCGAGTCACGACCGTAGTAGCGCGCCAGCTGCCCGCGGGCGCGCACGAGGCCATGGGCCACACGCGCGCCATAGTCCTCGAGCTGCACCCACGCCATCGCGTACCCGAACGCCCCGAGGTCCTCGGCCTGGATGTGCGGGACGCCGTAGGCGGTGCGTCGGATCTCGACGCGGTCGGGATACGGCCGCGCCGATTGGGCGACCGCGAATCGCGCGACACCGCCAGCGACACCGCCAGCGACACCGCCAGCGAGAGGGCGAGCCGTGCGACGAACGCGCGCGTCAGGAGGCGGCGCTGGGAGCGAAGCGGGCGGGGAGTGGGTGACATGACAGGGGGAGCTGGGAGAAGCGCCTGCCGACCTTTCGATCGGCAGGCGCTGGAGGCCATTTCACAAGAGTCGGCGGCTCCTGGCCGGCGCGGAACGCCGGTGAACCGGCGAGCCAGCAATTACCTGTGAGATGGCGAGTGGTCACGGTGCCGCACCCGGCCCGGACGCGACGGCATGCGTCCGGACGCGAGTGACGGATCGTTAGGCGTTCCGGTCGATGCAGGACTGGCCGGTCGGCACATTCGGGTTGTTGTCTTCGGCCTGCGGATTGGGGAAGTTCACGTCCGTCCCGTAGTTGCCGCCCTTGTGCCAGCCACCGGTCGGGAAGACGGAGGCCTGCGCCCGCCCGTACTGGCGGATCAAGCGACGCAAGTCGCCCACGCGCGTCCCGCGCCCGAAGAGCCAGAAGGCGCGCTCGCGGAAAAGCTGGTCCAGGCGCCCGGCCTCGCTCCCGGCATCGGTGAGCGGAGCAAGTCCGGCGACTGTCGAGCGCGCCGCATTCAGCGTCGCAAGGGCCGCCGCCGCATTCGCCGCCTTGAGCTGTGCCTCCGCCTCGATCAAGCGCGCCTCGATGCCGCCGCTGATCGTCACCGGCGACTCGCGCGCGGGCCAGATCGTCTGCACGTAAATCGGCCGGAGCAGGTCGTCACGGGAGTTGATGGTCACGCCGAGCGCGCGGCAGGCCACGTCGCCCCCCTGGCAAATGCCCAGGCGCGGGTCATTCGCGGTCGCGAACGGCAGGCCGTTGACGCCCTCCGATGCACTCACGCTGTAGCGCCGCGCCAGGTTGTTGAAGTTCCACGTCTGGTTGCTGGTCGACGTGGCGGCGTGGAGCATCGTGTATGCAAAGTTCGTCGGGACCCCCGCAACCGCGGTCGCCGCGTCGGGGAGACGGTTGAGGTTCATCAGGACGCGCCCGCGCAGCACGCGCAGCGCATAACGAACGCGCACATCGTCCACCGTGCTGCCGGTCACCAGCGAGAGCCCCTGGTCCACGCTGGCGAGCGCACGCTCGTACGCCGCGACGCTGGTGATCGGAGAGCCGTAGGACAGCACTCCGCCCTCCACCGTGCTGAACACCAGCCCGCTGCAGTAGTGCTCGGCCTGCAGGTTGATGACGTAGCCCTGCACGAAGAACATCTCGGCGCGCTGCCAACCGGGAGCGCCGGCATTGTACTCCTCCAGCAGGACCACGGCCTGCTCGGCCGAGAGTCGAGCGCGGTGCAGGTTGCGGTTGGCGGTCGTGAGGAAATTGTTCTCGCGCGTGACGGTGCGCTGGTCGATCTCCTGGCGCGCAATGAACGAGTCGCCATTGATCCACTCGTCGGCCAGCAGGCCGCCCAGCAGCAACAGGCTCTCCTCGCCACTGGTGGCGGCATTGAGGCGGGCCAGCGCGCCGAGCCGGACGGCGTTGGCGCCGGCCACGGACTGGACGTCGCTCGGGTTGACGATGTCGGGATCCTGCACCTCGAGGATCTCGGTCGCCGAGCACGACGTGAGCAGGACGGCGCCGGCGACGGCCATCGCCAGGAAGCGGAGCGGGACATCCCGGCGCAGGCGCAGCCGGACGGATGTCAGCAGGTCGTATGTCTTCATTCGGATGTCCATCCTAGAATCCGAGGTTGAATCGGAAGGTGAAGTAGGTCGGGGGAGCGAAAGGCTGGAAGCTCGACGGGGCGTCGCCGGTGGTGCCGAACGCCTCGGGATCCACGCCGAGGTAGTCCGTCCACAGGATGCCGAGGTTGCGGGCAGCCAGCGTGGTGGTGAGTGAGCGCCCGCGGAAGATGCGCTGCGTGATGCTGCGCGGTGCCGTCCAGGCCATCGACAGTTCGCGGAAGCGCACGAAGTCGCCCTTCTCGAAGAAGCCGGCGACCGACCGGCTGGGATGCTCACGCACCATCACGGTGCGCGCCTGCTCGAAGAGCGGCGCATCGGGGTTGATGAGCCCCTCGCAGTTGAAGCGGCTCGCGCAGCGGATGCGCTCGGTGTTGTTGTAGACGAGATGTCCGCCCTTGTAGTCGATCATGGCCGACAGCCGCAACGCACGGTTGAACAGCTCGATCCCGTTGGTCAGGGCAAACTCGCGCTTCGGGAGCGGGTAGCCGTGGAACTGGTTGGTGTCGGAGACCGTGATCTCGCTGAGGGTCTGGTTGGCGTTGTACGAAATGATCCCGTTGCCGTCCTTGTCCTCGTAGCCAAGCAGGCGGCGCGACCACCAGCCATAGAGCGGATAGCCCTCGCGCTGCTGCTGCGTAGCGCCGGCGATCGGCGGGACGTTGCCAAGGCTCACCAGCTCGTTGTCGTTCGTCGATCCGTTGAGCGACACGTCCCAGGCAAAGGCCCGGCGGCTGATCACCTGCGCGTTGATCATCGCTTCCCAGCCGCTGTTGCGGACCTCACCGAGGTTCTCCAGGCGCGCGGTCGCGCCGGTACCGATCGAGGGTGGGAGGATGCGGCTGATGAGGGCGTCGCGCGACGACTTGTTGTAGTACGTGAGCTCGGTGGTGACGCGGCTCTTGAAGAACGTGCCGTCGACGCCGACCTCGATCTCGGTCGAGCGCTCCGGCTTGAGCTGCCGGTTGCCCAGCGAGCTGTACACGAGCGCCGGCTGGTCGCCCGCCTCGCCACGGTAGACGGACGTGGCGAAGAACTGCACGGCGTCGATCGTGCCAGGCTGCACGCCCGAGGCGCCGTAGGCCGAGCGCACGCGCAGCTGGTCGATCCAGTTGGTCTTGGGGAAGAAGCCTTCCTCCGAGAGCAGCCACGAGGCCGCGAGCTTGGGATAGAAGACCGTCTTGAAGTCGGCGCCGAAGGCGCTGTTGCGATCCGAGCGCACTGCTCCCGTGAGGAAGAAGCGATCGCGGAAGGCGAGCGACTGCTCGAGGAAGCCCCCGAGCGTGCGGCTCTCGGCGGTGGTCTCATCGGCCGAGGCGACCGAGCCCGCGGTGACCGTGGTGGCCCCCGGCGGGAGCTGGCGGCCGGTGGCGCCGTTGCGGTTGAAGATGTTGCGGTAGAACTGGAAGCCAGCCGTCGTCTTGGACTCCAGCGACTGCGTCAGCGTGCGCGTCGCGGTGGCGCCGGCATCGACCGTGTAGACGAAGAAGTTGGTGCGGTTGTCCGTCTTGAAGCCCAGGCGGTCGGTGCCCGTATCGGCGCAGTTGGCAAAGCGGCACAACTGCGTGTCCACCCGATTCGTGTAGTCGAGGCCGAAGTTCCCGCGCAGGGCGAGCCAGTCGGAGGCGCGCCAGTTGGTGTTGAGCGAGCCGATCATGCGTTCGACCCCCTGCGACGTCTCGGCCTGGTACACGTCGCGCGGCGTGAACTGCCGCCACCCGAACAGCGTGTCGCCGGCCGGATTGAGGTTGTACTTGAAGCCCGGCCCGCCGTAGATGTTGGCGGCGATGCCGGCGGTGCCGGCGTCGTCGCTGCGCGGCAGGTAGATGTCCTGCGTGGTGTAGCCGACGCTGGCCTGGATCTCCGCATTGCGCGGGAGCGAGATGTTCAGGTTGCTGCGCCCGGTGATCCGGCTCATCGCCCCGGGGTCCATCTGCCGGCTGCTGAGCGAGAGATTCCGGTCCGACAGGAAGCGCTTCTCGAAGTCGGGGAGCTTGGTGACGCCATCTTCCGTCTCCCACTCCCCGTGCAGGAAGTAGCGCGACACGTCCGACCCGCCCCGCAGTTGCAGCCCCTGCTGCTGCCGATAGCCGACACCGAACGGGGTCGCGTCCTTGTCGTCGACCAGGTTGAAGCTCGTGACGCTGTCCTGCGCACACGCACCCGACACGACCTGCGACAGGAAGCACTGCACGGTGTTGGATACCGACGACGTCGTGTTGGCCGTCGTCCCGGTGCGCCAGCCCCACCAGGCGGTCGGGTACTGGTTCCGATCCGTGATGGCCGACTGTTCGGTGTAGTACGTCCACTGCGGACGCCCCGCCGTTCCCTTCTTGGTCGTCATCACGATCACGCCGTTGGCGGCGTCGGTCCCGTACAGTGTCGCTGCCGAGGGGCCACGAATGACCTCGATCGACTCAAACTCCTCGGGATTCAGGTCGTTCAATCGGCTCGGCAGGGTACCGCCGACGCTCACCGACGACGATCCGGTCGACGACTCGACGCGAATGCCGTCGATCACGACGATGGGGTTGTTGGTGAGCGAGAGCGAACTCGTGCCGCGGATGCGGATTCGCGTCCCGGCCCCGGTCTGCGTCCCGGGCGTCACGAGGACGCCGGCGGCGCGGGAGGTGAGCAGGTCGCCCATCCCCGACACGGCACGCGACTCCACAAGTGCGGTGGCGTCGACCTGGGCGATCGCGTTCCCGACCTCGACTCGGCGCTGCTGTCCGGTCGCCGTCGTCACCACGGGGTTGAGCGTCATCGCCACCGCGCTCATGGCAAAATCGAGCGTGGCGCTCTGTCCGGCGGTCACGTTCACGCCCTTGCGCAGCTCGGCGTAGCCGAGCCGCAGGACGCGCACTTCCACCTGCCCGGGACCGACGCCGCGCAGCGTGTACTGCCCATCCGTGTTGGTCTGCGTCCCCTGGTTGGTCCCGACCACGGCCACCTGCGCGGCGGCGATCGGCTGGTTGGTGGCGGCGTCGGTCACGCGGCCGGTGATGGTGCCCTGCTGCGCTTGCGCGAACACAAGGGGTGGGGCCAGCGTGGCCAGCAGAACGGCCAGCGTCAGTGTTCGTCTAACACTCTGAGTTGTCATGAGCACCTCGGCAGCGTGACTAGTGGATGGTGGTCCCAGGCGTGGGCTGCTCCACGGCCGAAACGGGGGCACGTCGAACGAGCGTCAACTGCACTTCACCTGCACTTCACCGCACCCTGAATCGACAATCATAGCGGCTTCGTGACATAGCGGAAGAACGTTCACTACGCCGGAGACGTTGGGCCGAACCGATCATTGCACCACTCGTTACGCATCGTTCCGAGTCACGGGTCGCGCCTCATGCCGTCCGGGAGAGCCAATCCAGGTACTGATTCAGCAGCGCGTCAGCTCCGAGGCTGCGGGATCGATCGTAGCGAATGCCCTCGCCGGCCTCGATGTCGGGCTGGAGAAAGGCGCGGATGAAGTCGGCGCGCACCCGCACGTCGAGCGCATCGAACGGGCGCAGGAGCTTCGGGCCAGCACGCTTCCAGATGAGCGTGCTCACGCGCGAGCGTGACGCTGTCACGGGATGAATGCTCACCAGCCCGTACGTCACCGAACGGCGAACGCGCGACGTGACGAGTACGAGTCCCCCGCCGACGCTGCGTACGGTCATCTCCACTCGTGGCCCGGCCACGAGACGTGTGAGCCTGTCGCGCCACCCCGTCCCGATCACGTCGAACGCTGCGCGCGCCTCGAAGACGACGTCGCTGCGCACGAGCGCGGGCGAGCCGACGAGTCGCCGGTCGTGCGCCGCCAGGAAGTGCTGGCTGTCGAAGCCGTTGGCACTCACCAGCCACCAGGGCATCTCTACCTCGAAGGCGAACGGAGGCGCGGCCAGGAGGTCATCGGGATCCACCGCGTCGAAGAACGGCGGGGCGGACTCGTGGCCCGGGTCGGTGTGGAAGAACAGGTGACCGGCGAGGACCGCGGTCGGGTACGACCTGACGCGAGCCGCTGCTGGCGGTTCCTCGCCCGAGGGCGTACCGGCACAGCGCCCATCGGGGAGAAAGCGCCATCCGTGGAGCGGACAGTGCAGGCAGCCGTCCCGTACGCTCCCGCGCCAGAGCATGGCGGCGAAGTGCGGGCACCGCCCATCGAGCACGTGCGCCCTCCGGTCCACGGCGAATGCGACAAACTCTCGATCGCCGAGCCGTACCTCGCGCGGAGTGCGCAGCGACGCCATGCGAGCGACGTGATACCAACCCGAGGGCACGAGTGGAAACACGGGAGGCGTATGCACACCCCGGGTCGGCGACGCGTCACGGTGTGGCATGCGCGAGCGGCAGGGGGATGCGCGACGACCGGGAACCGAGCGCGCGCGTCACGTCGGCCATCAGGCGCCGGTCAATCCAGGCATGGAGCCGATCGAACGCCGACGTCACGAGCGGGGCCCCCCGCATGGCGGCACGCTGGAAGTCGAGCAGCTCATCGCGCAGCCGCGCGTCGTAGCGCAGGATGCCGCTGTAGAACATCGCCGCGTCGAGCGAGATGCGCCGATCGATGAGCGTGCATGTGAGCGCCCGGGTATGCTGGCCGGCCTCGGCGCACGACATCGTGTCATGCCGCCAGTACGGACTCACCGTGCGCGGGTTGGCATCGGTGACCAGGTCGTGTCGGTCCGCGTTCTCGGGACGCAGGATGGGAACGTTCGCCACGCGGGTGGAGAAGGTCGCCAGGAAATGAAAGTCCGGCGGCGCGGCGGCGAGAAAATCGATGGTGCTGCGGAGCGTTTGGCGCGTTTCGCCGGGATAGCCCACCACGAGCGACACAACGGTCGTCAGCCCCAGCCTGCGGCAGGTCTCCAGGGCACGGCCGTTCTCCGCGACGGTGGTGCGCTTGTTCATCCGGTCGAGCTGTCCCTGGTCGCCGGACTCGATCCCAATCTGTACCTGGACGCACCCGGCCTCGATCATCAGGGCCACGACGTCGGCATCGCACAGGTCGTCGGCTCGCGCGTAGCAGATCCACTTCACCCGCAGCTGTCGCCGCACCAACTCCCGGCAGAATGCCACGAGTCGCGCGCGCGGCATGGTGAAGAGCGAGTCGAGACAGGTGATGTACTCGACACCAAGCGTCTGGACGTAGAACTCCCAGTCATCGGCCATGCGTGTCGCCGACTTGGTGCGGAACGTCGTGTCGTCGAAGAGGAATGGATAGTTGCAAAACGCGCAGCGGTACGGGCAGCCGCGCACACTCTCGTAGTGGATCATGCGATAGTCGTGACCATGATACCGTTCGACGAGCGCCCAGTCCGGGCGCGCGAGACTGTCCAGCGATCGGCTTGGCGGTGCACCCGCGTGAAGCACCGTCGTGGCCCCCCGTCGCGTCACTCGCCCGCCTGGCGGTGGTCGCAGGTCGCGGAATCCGGAGCGGACCCAGGCCGCCAGGACTGGAACAAGTCGCTCCCCATACCCGACGGCGAGCACGTCGACGTTCGGCGATCCCTCCCAAGTCTCGTGCAACGTCCCGGCGAGTGCGCCCCCGACCACCACCCGGTTCCAGGGACGCTTGAGCCGTGCCACGAGCGGCTCCAGCTCGCTGAGGTCGCGCAGGAACGTCGCCGACGCAAACACGACGCTGCAGGCACGGAGCTTCGCCCGGCAACCGGGGCCGCCGCGCAGCAGCTGGTCGAAGGTCATCAGTTCGAAGGCGAGCCCCTCACGCGCGACCGCGGTCGCCAGCACCACCTCGGTCAGCTCGGGGGTGCCGAGGCTGTCGCGCGCGCCGAGCAGGGCGAGCAGTCGCGGTGACCATCGGCCAGGTCGCCAGCGCCGCTCAATCCGCCCCATCATGACGGGTTCGGCGATGGTGGCCTTCACCTTGGCCTCGAGCCACGAGCCGCGCGCATGGCGCGACTGCACCAGCTGCTTCCAGGCCGCGACGAGCAGGCTCTCGCCCGTCCCGGACAGGTAACCGCCCGTCACGATCAGCACCTTCTCGCACAGCGCTGTCCGTCCGCGCGTGGACGACTCGAATACGTCCGGCATGGTTCAGGGAGCGAAATCCTGAACTATGTGGCCATGCCCGGTCGGGCGACAGGTGGCGCAGTCCATGATCGCCCGCACCGTCCACCCCGTGGTACCTGATCGGCTCTGGCTCGATGGATTCACGCGGGGTACTATCGGACGCTCTCCTCTCCTGCCCGGAGGTTCGGCGTGCGATCCACCGAAGCGTCGATGGTCCGCGATCTCCCCGTTCGGATCGCGCTCATCTCCCCCAAGGGGCCGCTCTATCGGCACCGCGGCGGCATCTGGAAGAAGTCACTGCGCTACCAGCCGCTGACACTCACGACCCTGGCTGCGCTCATCCCGGCCGACGTGCCGCACGTCGTCCAACTGTTCGACGAAGGGATCACCGACGTCCCGCTCGACCTCGAGGTCGACCTCATCGGGATCACCGTCATTACCGGAACGGCGACGCGCGCCTACGAACTCGCCGACCACTTTCGTGCGCGCGGCATCACCGTGGTGCTCGGCGGCCCGCACGTCACCCTGATCCCCGACGATGCACAGCCGCACGCCGACGCGATCGTCGTGGGCTACGCCGAGGATTCGTGGCCACAACTGCTGCGCGACGCCGCGGGCGGCGCGTTGCAGCCGCGCTACGTGCAGGGCGCGTCGCTCAACCTCGCCGGGCGACCGTTCGCGCGGCGCGACCTCCTGCCCAGCCAGCATTTCCTGACCAACAACGTGTTCGAGGCCACGCGCGGCTGCGTGCACGCCTGCGAATTCTGCGTCGTCCCCACGGCATGGGGGCGGCGCCCGTTACAGAAGCCGGTGGTGGAAGTCGTCGCCGAGATCCGGCAGCACGGGGCGCGCAAGCTGATCTTCATCGACCTCAACCTCATCGCCAATCGTGCGTATGCGGTGGCGCTGTTCACCGCGCTCATCCCGCTGCGGCTGCAGTGGTACGGGCTGGCAACGGTGCTCCTGGCCGATGACGAAGAGCTGCTCGCGCTGGCGCAGCGCAGCGGGTGCAAGGGCCTGCTCATGGGGCTCGAATCCCTGTCGCCGGCCAACCTCAAGGGGAATCGCAAGGGCTTCAACTCGCCAGATCGTTATGCGCAGGTGGTCGAACGGCTGCACGAACACGGCATCGCGCTCCAGGGATGCTTTGTCTTCGGGCTCGACGACGACCACCCCGACATCTTCCTCAAGACCGCCGAGTTCGCGGTGCAGGCCAGGATCGACCTGCCGCGCTTCGCGGTGGTCACCCCCTTCCCCAACACGCCGCTCTACAAGCGCCTCGAGGCGGAGGGGCGCATCCTCACGAAGAACTGGGAGCTGTATGATGCGCAGCACGTGGTCTTTCAGCCGCGGCACATGAGCGTGCGCGAACTCGAGCTGGGCGTGGAGGCGGCGTGGAAGCACGCCTACAGCTATCGCTCCATCTGGCGCCGCCTGCGCTACTCTCCCGCCCCGTGGCCCGTGCGCGTGGGGACGAACCTTGGCTATCGCTTCTACGCCAACAACCTCTCGCGCTTCTACAACTGCGACTGGATGATCGGCCGCACGACGGCGTCGACAGGAGCCTTGACTGATGCAGCTGGCGACGACGTGGCACGGGTGACGGCATGAAACGGATGCGGCTGACGATCATCCATCCGTGTGTCGGGCGGAAGCCGGGACAGAAGTACATCCGCACCTGGCAGATGGAGCCGCTCCCGGCCGCGACACTCGCCGGACTCACCCCCGACGATGTCGACGTAAAGTTCTACGACGACCGCATGGAGCCGATCCCGTTCGACGAGCCCACCGACCTCGTGGCCATCAGCGTCGAGACGTACACCGCCAAGCGCGCCTACCAGATCGCCAGCGAGTACCGGCGGCGGAAGGTCCCGGTGGTCATGGGCGGCTTTCACGCCTCGCTCTGTCCCGACGAAGTGGCGCGGTACGCCGAGGCGGTGGTCACTGGCGAGGCGGAGCAGCTGTGGCCACTGGTGCTGGACGACGCGCGCCATGGCCGGTTGCAGAAGTTCTACCGCGCCAGCGGTCGTTCCTCGCTCGAAGGGCTGCGCCCCGACCGGTCGATCTTCCGCGGCAAGCGCTACCTCCCCATCGGTCTCGTGGAGGCCGGGCGTGGCTGTCACTTCTCCTGCGAGTTCTGCGCGGTGCAGACGGTGTTCGAGGCCACACAGACCCGGCGCCCCATCGACGACATCCTCGCCGAGATCCGGGCACTCAAGGACGAGAAGAAGCTCTTCTTTTTCGTGGATGACAACATCACCTCCAACCTGCGGCAGGCGAAGGAATTCTTTCGCGCGCTCATCCCGCTCAAGGTGCGGTGGGTGAGCCAGGCCAGCATCAACGCCGCGCACGACGAGGAGTTCCTCGACCTGTTGGTGCGCAGCGGCTGCCAGGGCGTGCTCATCGGCTTCGAGAGCCTCAACCCGGCCAACCTCGAGTCGATGAACAAGCGCTTCAACTCGGCGAAGGGAGGCTTCGAGGTGGCACTCGCCAAGCTGCGGCGCCACAAGATCCGCGTCTACGGCACCTTCATCTTCGGCTATGACGGCGACACGGCGGAGAGCTTTCATCCTACGGTGGACTTCGCCGAGCAGCATGGCTTCTACATCGCCGCCTTCAATCACCTCACGCCCTTTCCGGGCACCCCGTTGTACAAGCGACTGGAAGCGGAAGGGCGACTGCTGTATGACGCGTGGTGGCTCGACGATCGGTACAGCTACAACCGCATCCCGTTCACCCCGCGCGGCATGTCGCCTGACGACTTGCAGCGCGCCTGTCTCACGGCCCGCAAGCGGTTTTATGGCTGGCCGAGCATCATCCGACGCAGCATGGACGCGGTGAACCGTGGCAACGGCTTCATGTGGCGCAACTTCTACATGATCAATGCCCTGCACCGCCAGGACGTGAGCCTGCGCGATCACTATCCGCTGGGAGACGAGGCGTGGCAGGGATCGCTGCTCTCGGCGAACTGAGCGCGCGCAGGACGCCGGCGGCGGCATGGGAGCTGTCGCTCGCCAGTCCCGACGACGACGCCGACTTGCGCGCATTGCTGCGTCGCGCGGTGATTCCTGGCGCGGTGCGCGTCGCCTTCACCCGCGAGCCGCAGTACGCCGCGGGTGAAGGTGTGGCCGGCGCACGGGATGTCACGGTCCTCGCACGCCGTGCCGGCGAGGTCGTGGGCATGGGGCGCTGCACCGTGCGCACCCTGCACCGGAACGGCGAGCCCCGTCGCATAGGCTACCTCGGTGAGCTGCGCATCGCGCCCGGGACGTCGGCGGCGGCGCGACTGCTGCGCGATGGGTACGGCCGGCTCACCGCCGCCGTGGCCGACACCGGCGTCGAGGGATTCATCACCAGCATCGCTACCGACAACGTGCGCGCTCGACGGGTGCTGGAATTCGGGCCACGCATGGGACTCCCCGAGTACCGTCCGCTCGCATCGCTCGTGACGCTCGTGGCCCCGGTGCGACGTCGCACGCCACGGGTCGCCGACGACGCGGCGGCCGCGGGCGACCCGGCCGACGCAACACAGTTTGTGCGCGACCACGCCCGTGAGGCGCAACTCACCCTGCCGTGGGACGATGCCCAGTGGCCGGCACTGCACGCGCACGACGTGGCGCCGCACGACATGTGTGTGGCTCGACGAGACGGACGCATCGTCGCAGCCGCAGCGGTCTGGGATCAGCGCCCGTTCCGCCAGACCGTCATCGACGGCTACGCCGGCGCGCTGCAGCTGACGCGTCCGCTGCTCAACGTCATCCAACGCCTGCGCGGGCTGCCGCCACTCCCTCACCCCCGGGCACATTCTCTCGCAGGGGGCACTGCTCGGCGTCACGGTCCCACACGCACGCGACTGGCCCACACTCTGGCGTGCGCTGCAGCAGCGCGCTGCGGCACGAGGACTCGACTGGCTCACCCTCACGCGTGACGCAAGCGATCCGCAGCTTTCCGCGCTTCGCACGCTCCTGCGCGCGCGTGCATACCACACGGTGCTCTACGAGGTGGTGTGGCACGACCGCCCGTCGTGGCCCGACCGGTGGGATGGGAGGCGCTTTGCTCCCGAGGTGGGCCTGCTGTGACCAGCACCCTCGTTCCCGATCCCGTCCTCGCCTCGGGTAGCGGCGATGGCGCCAGCGCCACTCCGCGCGGCGACTTGTCGCGCCGGGAACGCCAGGAGCTGTTCACGCTGCTCGACGAGCACTTCGATGGAGTGGACGCGGCACAGTTCGAGCGCGACCTCGATGAGAAGGACTGGGTGCTGCGCATCCGCCGCGACGGTCGCCTCGTCGGCTTCACCACACTGCAGGTGTATGCGGTGGGCACGCTGGGCGCGCGTTGCAACGTCGTCTATTCGGGCGACACGATCGTCGCGCCCGAGGCGTGGGGATCGCCCGTGCTCGCGCGCGGGTGGATCGCCCTCGTGCGCGCGCTGCAGGGGGCAGGTTCGGCCGAACCGTGGTACTGGCTCCTGTTATCGTCGGGCTTCCGGACCTATCGCTTTCTACCGGTCTTCTGGCGGGAGTTCTGGCCGCGGCACGACGCCGAGCCTTCTGCCGCGCAGGCGGCACTGCTCGAGACGCTCGCACGCGGCCGTTTCGGCTCGGCCTACGACGCCGCGCGCGGCGTGGTGCGATTCGCCTGTCCGCAACGACTGCGTCCCGCCCTCGCCGCCGTGCCCGACGGACGTGGCGACGATCCGCACATCCGGTACTTCCTGCAGCGCAATCCCGGGCACGCGGCCGGCGACGAGCTGGTCTGCCTGACCAGCCTGCGGGATGACAACCTCTCGGCGGCTGGCGCGCGCATGGTGCGCGGACTGCGGGCATGACTGCGGGCATGACGTCGGGCGAGACGTCGGGCGAGACGTCGGGCGTGACGTCGGGCGTGACGTCGGGCGTGGCGATCGCATGAGGACCGGCGCTTCGCTCGCCAACGTACTCTGGCTGGCCCGCAACGCCGGCGCCGCCACCAGACTCGCGCGCGCGCTGGGCGACACCAAGGGCGCACAGACGCACTGGCTTGAAGCGGCAACTGCGCCGGCATGCGACCAGCGAATTCGGGCAACGCCACGACGTCGGCGGCATCCGGGACTACGACGACTTCGCCCGCCGTGTACCGCTCTGCGACTACGAGCACGTCGCCCCCTTCATTCCGCGGATCCTGCGCGGTGAGCACGACGTGCTGGCCTGCGGCACGGTGACCCACCTTGC
This sequence comes from Gemmatimonadota bacterium, assembly GCA_016704465.1. Classification (GTDB taxonomy): domain Bacteria; phylum Gemmatimonadota; class Gemmatimonadetes; order Gemmatimonadales; family Gemmatimonadaceae; genus SCN-70-22. The sequence continues at coordinate 249,058 of JADJAD010000007.1, forward strand.
CCCCACGAGCGGCTCGTCGGGAGGACGCAAGCTCATCCCCTTCACGGCCACGCTACAGGAGGGATTCAGTGCCGCGGTCGGGGCGTGGATGGTCGACCTCGCGCGTCAGCGCCCGAGGCTGCTCGGCGGCCCAGCCTACTGGTCGGTTTCTCCGCTTGCCGAGGACGATGCCGGGCACGAGATGCTGACGCCGGGGCCACTTGCCGATCGTGCCGACGTCGCCCCGAACCCGCCGCCGTCAGCTGCAGTGCCCATCGGCTTCGCCGACGATGCCGACTACCTGGGCGGATCCTCGGCGTGGCTCGTGCGCCAGGCGCTCGCCGCCCCCGCGACGCTTCGCCACGTGCGGGATACCGGCGCATTCTGGGCATTGACGGTGCTCGCCCTGCTGCGCCAGCGCGAGCTTCGCCTCATCTCCATCTGGCATCCGTCGTTTCTCGATCTCCTGGTGGATGCAGCCGCAGTGAACTGGCCGTTGCTGCTGGAAGCCGTTGCGAACGGCGAGTGTCCGTGGGCCGATGCGCTGCCCGCCGCGTCGCGCGACGCCTGGCGGGTCGCTCCCGCTCCGGCACGCGCCAAGGAGCTGCGGCGCATCGGCGCCGCCGACTGGCCACGGTGGTGGCCGCGCCTGCAGGTCGTGAGCTGCTGGGGCGAACAGGCGGCGGAGGCCGGCTGGGCACGACTGCGACGTACGGTGCCCGGCGTCCTGGTGCAGGCCAAGGGGCTGCTCGCCACCGAGGGAGTGGTCACCATCCCGTTAGGCAGTCTCCACGTGCTGGCCGTGTCCTCCCACTACTACGAGTTCCTCGACGAACGGGGTGAGGTGCACCGCGCGCACCAGTTGGCACGCGGCCATCGCTACGAGGTGGTCGTCACGAACGGCGGCGGGCTGTGGCGCTATCGACTGGGTGACGTCGTCGAGTGTACCGGGCACGTGCGCACTGCACCGTCGCTCCGCTTCCTGGGGCGCGCCGGACACGGGAGCGACCTGCGCGGTGAGAAGCTGACCGAGGTCTTCGTGGCCGAGTCACTTCGTGCGCTGTGGCCCGCGTCGTCGCTCCCCGAATTCGCTGTGCTGCGCTCAACGGAGCTGGGCGCAGTGGCCTGCTACGAGCTGTTGGTGTCGCCCGACGGGCTGGTCACCTCGACCGAGGCGCTCGCTCATCAGCTCGACCAGGCGTTGCACGCGAACCCGCACTACGCGCTTGCCCGGCACCTCGGGCAGCTCGCGATGCCACGCATCGTCCCGGTTCCCGCCGGCGGGCGTCGCGCGGAGATCGGGACACATGCCGGCCGCTTGGGCGACGCGAAGCCGCGCGTCCTGCTCACCGCCGGCAGCCGCGGTCCATGAGCGCCGGTGGCCCGCGGTGGGCACGGCGCGGGGTGCCGCTCGCCCATCGGTTGATCGCCTTCGATCGCATGCGTTTCGGCATCACCATCGCCGGTATCGGCTTCGCGGTCGTCCTCATGCTCTTCCTGCTCGCCCTGTACGATGGGGTGCGCGTCGAGTCCAACGGATACGTCGCCGGCCGGCCGGCCGACGCCTGGGTGGCCCAGGACAATACGACCAACTTCATCAAGAGCTCGTCATTCCTGCGCGCTGCGATCGCTGACACACTGCGCACGGTGCCGGGGGTGACCGAGGTGTCCCCGATCTTGCGGTTGATCACCACGGTGGACATCGGCCCGCGCCGCACGACGGCCATCGTGCTCGGGATCGACCCTGCATCCTCGCTCGCACGTCCGGAGGTGGTCGAAGGAACGGCTCAGCTGCAACGTGGCGAGATGATCCTCGACCGGGCGCTCGCGCAACGCCATGGAGCCCGCATCGGTGACTCGCTGCGCGCGCAGGGGCACCCGTTTCGACTGGTCGGCCTGAGCCGGGGAACCAACGCGGTCCTGACGCAGCTGGCCTTCATCCCGATCGACGACGCCCGCGAGCTGCTCGGCTTTCGCGAAGTCGCATCGTTCCTGCTGGTGCGTGGCGACAGCGGCACCGCACGCGACACGCTGGTGCGACGGCTGGAGGGGCGCGTGGCGCACACCAACGTCTTCGCGCAGCCCGTCTTCGCCGAGAACAACATGCAGGAGTTGCGCGGTGGACTGCTCCCGATCCTCGCCACCGTCGCCGTGCTCGGTGGTGTGGTCGCGCTCTCGGTGCTCACCCTGCTCCTGTACGGGGCGATCCTCGAGCGGCGCGAGGCGTACGCCCTGCTCAAGGCTATCGGTGCAGCTGACGGCTACCTCGCGCGCCTGATCCTGGCGCAGTCGCTGGCTGCCGTCGCCGGCGGCGTGCTGTTCGGCGTGCTGGCGTACCTCGGCGCCGCCCCCATCACGCGGCAGGTTGTTCCCGAGATGGTGCTCTCCCTCTCGCCGTGGTCACTGACCGGTGTCGCGGCAGCCGCCCTGCTGCTGGGGGCGCTGGGAGCGCTCGTCCCGCTCCTGCGCGTGGCGCGCATCTATCCCGCCGAGCTGTTCCGCGCATGAGCGAGCGAGAGATGGCGGTCCGCCTCGCCCACGTCACCCGCGTCTTCGGCGCCGTCGGGGAAACGCAGGTGCGCGCCGTGGACGATGTCACCCTCGACCTGCCCCGTGGCGGACTCACCCTGCTCATGGGCGCGAGCGGCAGCGGGAAGACCACGCTGCTCTCCCTGATCGGCGGGCTCATCGCGCCAACCGCCGGGAGCGTGGTCGTGGAGGACATGTCACTCGTGGGACTGGGGCAGCCGGCGCTCACCGCGCTGCGCCTGCGCCGCATCGGGATCGTCTTCCAGGCCTTTCACCTCATCGATGCGCTCAGCGTGCGCGAGAACATCGAACTGCCGATGAACCTGGCCGGCGTCGAGCGCCCCGAGTCACAGGCCCGTGCGTTGCAACTCGCGGAACGCTTCGGGCTGCACGACCGGCTGGACTTTCGGCCACGCGCGTTGAGCGGCGGCGAGAAGCAGCGCGTCGCCATTGCCCGCGCCCTCGCCAATGACCCGGCGGTGATCCTCGCCGACGAGCCAACCGGGAGCCTCGATGCGCGGGCGGGTGACGCGGTGATCGCCCTGCTGCACGCCGAGGCGCGGCAGCACCGACGGGCGGTCATCGTCGCCAGTCACGACCCCCGCATCGCCCCCTTCGCCGACCAGGTCGTCCGGCTGGCCTTCGGCCGGGTGGACGGTATCGAGGTGCCGCTGCGCTGACGGTGGCGCGCCACGCGCGTGCCGCTCATGCCTGCCGGCCGAAGTCCCCTAAGCAGCGATCCCCTGCCCAAGTCGACCGCCGTCGTAGCGACCGGCCAGCACGTGCTCGCACCAATCCGCATGAGCGAGGTACCACGCGACCGTCTCCCGCAGCCCGTCGAGCAGCGACACCTGGGCCTGCCAGCCTAACGACTTCGTCGTCGGCGACGCATCGATGGCGTACCGGTGGTCGTGCCCCGGACGGTCGGTCACGTGCCGGATGAGCGTGCGTCGTGGCGCGGCGCCCGGGAGCCGATCATCGGCCAGCTCGTCGACCAGGTCGCACAGCAGCCCCACGAGATCGAGATTGGTGCGCTCCGCGTCACCACCGAACAGGTAGGTCTCGCCCACGGCGCCACGCTCCAGCGCCGCCACCAGCCCGTGCACGTGGTCCGTCACGTGCAACCAGTCCCGCACCTGCAGCCCGCTGCCAAACACCGGGACTTCCTCCCCGGCGAGCGCCTTGCGCACGACCAGGGGAAGGAGCTTCTCCGGGTACTGGTACGGGCCGTAATTGTTGGAGCAGTTGGTGACGATGACCGGAAGCCCGTAGGTGTGCTGCCAGGCGCGTGCGAAGTGATCGCTGGCCGCCTTCGATGCCGCGTACGGCGAGTTGGGACGGTACGGCGACGATGCAGTGAAACGTCCCTCCGACCCAAGGGCGCCGAACACCTCGTCGGTCGACACATGGACAAACCGGAACGCGTCGCGCCCGCTGTCGGCCAACCCCTGCCAGTGCCGCGTGGCCTGCTCCAGTAGCGTGAACGTCCCGATGACGTTGGTGTGCACGAAGGGCGCTGGCCAATCGATGGACCGGTCCACGTGCGACTCGGCGGCCAGGTGAATGACCGCGCGGGGACGGTGACGGCGGAAGATCGCCTCGACCTGCGCCGCGTCGGCGATATCGGCGCGCTCGAACGCATACCGCGGCGACTCGGCCGCTGCAGCGACCGACCGCCGGTGCCCAGCGTAGGTCAGTGCGTCCACGTTCACAACAGCCAGTCCTCGCTCGAGGACGAGGTGCCTGACGAGAGCGGAGCCGATGAAACCTGCCCCACCCGTTATGAGGATCGGTGCTGTGTCCACGGCGATGGCCGCTGGCGATATGGCGAGGTGCCGCTGGAGTGGGGCACACGCTCGGGTGTGCAAAGGCAATCCGGGGGCCACCAGTGGTCGTCGCGCGGAAGCCTCCCGCCCACGACGGGCCAACACGCTACTGCCAATGAGGTTAGGCAGCGGCGGCGGCGACCCGTGCGCCTGTCTGCGACGCGCGTTGACGTGGAACTCGGAGGCCAGCGCCGGGATTTTCCTGCCGAGTTCGCGCGGTCTCTCGAGCATGGACCGGTCGATTGTGCCGCCGTCCACGAACCGTTCGCCGTTCGCCGTTCGCCAGCCGGTGTGTCCGTTCACTACCACCCCCCCGTTCCGGCCCCTCCCTTCCACGGTCCCACGATCTCGTTCGTCACCCAACCACCATAGAACCCTCCCTGCTGCGGTCGCACGCGTTCGCCATCGACCAGGCAGGTGACCCGCCCCGGATACACGGAGAAGCACTCCCGCAACGCCTCGTACGGCGAAGCGGCGGTCGGATACGACCACCCCACGCCCTCGTCGCGATGTCCGTCCGTCTCGATTGACCAGTACAGCGCCCCCCCCTTCCACTCGCAGTGGCTCGACCCCAGCTGCGGGCTCTCGATCAGGAGATGTGGCCGCGCATCGGCAAAGGGGACGTAGATCGTTGGCGGGCTCGCCGTCTCGAGCACGCGAAGCGCCCGACGCGTCCGCGCGACCTCGACGTCGCCCACACAAATGATCACCTCGCGCCCGTCAGGCTCCAGGCGCGGCGGACGCGGGTAATCCCAGACGGACTCCTGCCCCACGCCAGGCGGAATCGCGAAGTCCGGGCGATCGTCGCCGATATAGCGCCAGAGTGACTGCGCGCGTCGCTTGGGATCGCGAGCCGTGGGGTCGGGAGCCGCCGTGGGGTCGGGAGACATGGACGATGGAGTGTAGAGAACTGATGCCAGCGAGATCGGGGACGCACTCCCGCACCGCGCGAGCGTCGCCCGTGCAGTGAACGCCGCAACGCAGCTGCTAGCTCCCGAGGAGTCCACGCGTCCTAGATGGGCGTCGGGTCGGGCTCGCTCCCGCGGGTCCAGTCGGCGCAGCAACGCGTCCCATCATTCCACGACTTCCATGCGTCTCGTGCGCCGACCTGGCGACTCCCTGCTCGCCTGCACCCTGCTCCGCGGCACCCTGCTCCCCTGCTCCTTGCTCACGCTTGCCGCCTGCTCGCTGGCCGAGTCCAGCGCTCCGCTGAGCGACAAGCATCGCGTGCTGGCCATCTTGCAGCTGGAAGCGTCCACTCCGCTCGCCGCGTCCCTCAACGAACGCGCGCGCGACTCCACCGTGACCTGGGTCCCCCCGGTGGACGGGAGCGATACGCGACTCTTCGTTCCCGCCGGGGTCATCGAGATTGCCGACACGGTTCGGGCGGGCGAGCCGGTACCTGTCGTGGTCAACTCGATCGGCGAGAACGGCTGCTGGCAGGCGGACGGCGGGACGCTCACACAGCGTGGCGACACGGCGATCGTCACCGCCTACGACCGCCATTCGGGGGCGGCGGCCTGCACGCAGCTCTGGAGCGATCGCCTGCGGCACCCATTCACCACCACGTTCCCGCGCCCCGGCGTCGGCATCGTGCGCGCCTACGGTCGCCGAGTGCGCGCCGGCTATCCGGCGGTCGCGATGCCGATCGTGGCACAGCGCACGGTTGTCGTCATCCCCTGAGGTGGTGGTAGGCGCCAGCGGTGCCGCTACCGCCGGTCGCGCGCGACCTCGATCCGCAGCCCGAGCGAGACGAGCGCAGGAATACCGGCCAGGCGGTTGGTGCCACTCCCCGGCGTCCCGCTGTAATAGAAGATCGCATCCCGACGGTTGAGGGCGTTGAGGATGCGCGCATACGGGACCAGCAGCGTCCGGCACGAAGGGGCGCCGACGCACCAGCGCGCACTGAGCGAGGCATCGACCCGCAGGTAGTCGTCCTGCGTCGGCATCGTCGCGCCAGCTGCAGTCGGCACCGATCCATCTCCGGCCGACTCTAACGGCGCGGGCGAGGCACGGTCCACGACCACCGACGCGAACGACAGGCCGCGCGCATACGACGCGCCGAGCGTTCCGGTCACCCATCCCCACTGCGCGCTCCCCTGCACCGAGGCGAGCTGCTCGACGCGAGCGGACGACGACGCGATCGACGTGGCATGAGACGACGTGGCGTCCACCGCATCGGCTCGCCGCCTCACGATGCGCGAATAGCTCGCCGCCAACGTCGTCCCGTTCCCTGCATACCGCCACGTTGCATCAACCCCCCGATGCCGGGACACTGCCTGGCCGACCGGCGTGACCCCCGGCTGCTGCCAGTAGGCGACGAGCCCCAGCAGCGACCCGTGCCAGCGCTGCGCGCCGCCGACCTCCAGCTGCGTCGCGGTGGCTCGCGTCATCCAGGCCCGTGGATCCTCGGGAAGCAGGACGGTGCCTAACGCTGTCTGCTCGGACGACGTGCGCCCGGCATCGAAGAAGGTGGCGACGCGCGAGTAGCGCCCCGCAGACAGGCGCAGGCTCGTGCCGGGCAGCGGCAACGCCTCGAGCGCGACACGCGGCAGCAGCTGCTGACGGTCCCCGCCGTCGATCCCGGGCGACACCCCAGCTCGCGCCCCCACGCCGAGTCGCAGCCACGGCGCCAGCGCCCGCTGGTGATCCACGTACAACGCCGCCGTCTGTCCCGCGATGCGTACCCTGGCCTGCACGCCGAGGCAGCCGGGATCGCCCGCGCACGACACCACGTGGACCGGCGGCACGGGCGGCACGGTTGAGTCGCCAGCAACCCGTCGCTGCACATCCTGCCGCTCCCACTCGACGCCGACGCTGGTCTCCGACCGTTCCGCGCTCCACCGTCGCTCTGCCAGCAGGGACGTACGCACGGCTTCGGCGCGGAGCGACCCGTCAGCGAGCGTCAGCAAGGGGAGGTCGATCGTTGCCGCCGATACGCCACCCCGCACGAGCGAGCGCGATGTCCCACCGTGCTGCTCCCACGCCAGCGCCGCCACCCCGTTCCCCCACCGCGCGTGGTCCCGCCCCTGGTCGCGCGGAATGCCCAGGCGCTCGCGCGTCGCGAAGAGCGTGCCCCGCAGGTCGTGGCCCGTGGCAGGGGAGAACTGCAAGCGCGCCAGCGCATCGCCATACCCGTAGCCGGGCTCCACCCCCGCCTGACGGACGAGCGCACCGTCGTCCACTCGGCGCACCCCCACCAACACGCTCCCGCGCTCGCCCAGCGGTACCTCGCCACCGGCGCGCGTGGTGAGCAGGTCGACCGTTCCCCACACGCGCACTGAATCGGTCGCCGCCGAGCGCGTGGAGAGATCGAGCACGTGGTCGGTGCCGCCGTCATAGCGCGACGGCGCTCCGGCCGTCCACATCCGTGGTGACGACATGAGGTCGTCATCGACGACCGGGAGCAACCCGCCGAGATGCAGCGGCGCACCAAGGGCGATGCCATCGAGCGTGACTCTGGCGCCGATATCCTTCGCTCCCCAGATGAACAGCGTGCGCCCGTCCCGGTCGTTCCCGGGGTCGGTCGGGCGCCGCCCCGATGCCACGCCGGCGAGCGCCGTCAGCGCGCTCCCCTGCGACGACAGCAAGTCCACCGGTCGCGGCGCACGGCGACTGTCGGTCACGGTAGCCCCGACGACTCCCTCCGAGCGCGGCACGAATGCGGCGCTGTCCGGTGCCGCCTCCACCACCACGCGCTGCAGCGCCACCGGAAGCCTCGTCAGCTGCACCTCGAGTACGAGCGCGGCGCCTTCGGGCACCACGACTCCCAGCCGCGATGGTCGATACGACGAACGCACCACGACAAGGGTGTAGCTGCCGGGGCTGAGGCCGGCGAAGCTGAAGCCGCCGTCCAGCGACGACGTCGCCGAGTGCGCCGCACCGTTGCCCTCGATCCGCAACGAGGCCGCGGGGAGCGGTACGTCGGCCCCGGCGTCGATGACACGCCCCCGCAGCTCGCCCGCAAGCACTCCGATGGGACTCACGCGTGGCGAGATGCTGCCAGCCATCGGCCCGCCTAACGGCTCGCCCTTCACCTTCGCCGCCGCGACCACCGCGCCCCGCTCCGACGCCTGCGCGTGCGCCGTTAATGGCCCACACGCTGCCACGACGAACCACCCCAACAGGAACGCGGACCGACACTCCCGTCCCCGCCCCTCGCGCGAGGTCGTCCGCTGCTCCACCGGCCGCGTGGTCACACGAACCCCTACGGCTCCCGTGCCGTTTCGAGGACGACGCCGGTCGTGCGCGCGCTGGCCGGCGAGATGTCGGTGCCTCGCACCGTGATGATCGTGCGGCCTTCGTACGTTACGCGCGCCGAGCGGAGCGACGACGGGAGTTCTACCTGCACCACCGATCCGCGCCCGACCAGCTGTACCTCGAGCCGGCCATCGGCCGAGGTGAAGCGGGGAGCGTCCCCGCATCGAGTGCCGCGGTGACCGTCACTTGCACATCGCGCCGGTCGCTCACCCGTACCATGACCCGGCCATCGCCCCCGCCCGGTCGCGAGGTGAGCGCGACCGTCGCCTCCCCGCGCTCGGGGAGGATCGACACCGCGGCGGCGGCGCTCGCTGTGGGGGTCACCGCTCCCGCGGCGGGCGCGCCAGTGGCTGGCACTGCCACCTCGGGCGGCGACCCGAGCATGCCGCGAATGCGCGGTGCCACCATCGCCGCGGCCCCACCGGCGACGACCAGGACCAGGGCGGCGGCCCATCGCATCGTGACGGCCTGGATGCGGGGCAGTCCGGCAGGCGCACGCTCGCCGCGTCGCGGGTCACTCGACGGCGTGGCATGGAGCGAGAGCGGACGTCGCCGGGCCTGCGTGCTCGTGGTCGCGCTGCCCTGTGGCGACCGCACCGATGCCGGGCGCTGGTCCGACGCACTACCGGGCATTTTCCACGCACTCGGCTCGGCCGCATCGATCAGCGCCAACTCCACCGTCAGCCCCACCATCGCCCCCTCCAGGTCACGCAGGGCGTGGCGACAGAGGCCGCACCCCGACAGGTGCACATCCATCATGCGGCGCCGATCCCGGTTGAGTTCCCCGTCGGCGAAGGCGATCAACTCCGCCTCACTAGGATGCGACATCGGTGGTCTCCTGGCGATATGCCTTCTGGAAGCGCTTGAGGGCGCGGGCAATGAGCGTGGGAACGATCTCGGCGCGCACGTCGATCACGTCGGCGATCTCGGCATAGCGGAACCCCGACTCGCGCAACAGCAGCGCCTCGCGATCGCGGGGAATGAGGCGCTCGAGCGCGAGCCGGACGATGCGCACCGACTCGGACCGCTCCAGCTCCTCGTCCGGCGCGGCCGCCTGCTCCTCGTCCATCGGGAGCGCATGGCGCTCGCGGGTCATCGTTCGCCGCGCATGGTCGCGCACCATGTTCGTGCACACGCGATACAACCATGACCGCGGGTTGTCCACGACGCGTGTCTCGCGCCACAAGCGGAGGAATGCGTCCTGCACGACGTCCTCCGCCAGGTGCACATCCCGCGTCAGGCGATGCACATAGCGCAGGAGTTCGACGCGATGCTCAGCGTAAATCGCTTCCCAGGAGGTCTGGTCTTCCATTGGTGTGTGACGACATGAATCCGACGCCGCTTGCTGCCGCGTGCCGAGCCGGCGATGCCACGCTCTACCGCTGGTGTGGCGGTGTGGCACTGCCCCCATATGACGTACGACACGCAGGATGCTAGCACCCCCCATCGCGGATGCCACTTGGCAGGGACGAGGTGCTATACGCCGCATGACCGCACGTCCTACCGCTCGCCACGCCGCACGACGGCCGGCGTCGCGCCTCAACCGCACAGTTAGGACGGATGACCCATGCGAAATTTCTCCCTGCAGTTCTATCGCGCCCTGTCGGCCCTGTCGCTCCTTGCCATGGTCGCGGCCTGCAATGACAGCGACGGCCCGGAACGCGTCGCCCGCGTTCGATTCCTGCACGCCGCGCAGGGACTCGCGGCCATCGACTTCCGCGCCGATGGCGCCACGCGCGGTGCGGCAGTCGGCTACAGCGTCAGCTGGTCGGCCGACGCCGTGCTCTCCGCTGGAACGCGCTCCTTCACCGCGCGACTGACCGGGGGCACGACAGACCTCGCCACCACCGCGAAGGCCCTCGCCAACAGCGCGTCGTATTCGATCGCGCTCGCCAAGCGCCCGACGACCGACACGCTGGTGGTCTACAGCGATACAGCGGCCACGCCAGCCACCGACAAGGCGTGGGTCCGGCTCCTGAATGTGTCGCCGGCCGCTGGCAGCATCGATGTCTACATCACTGCAGCGGGCGCCGACCTCGCAACCGCGACGCCGCAGGCCACCAACCTGACGTTCCTCTCAGCATCCCCCTACCTCGAGGTCGCATCGGGCGCCCAGCGCGTGCGACTCACCACCACCGGGACCAAGACGGTCGTGCTCGACATCAACACCATCGCCCTCACCAGTCGTGGGGTGCGCAGCATCGCCCTGCTCGACAGCAACACGGGCGGAACCCCGCTGCAGGGCGTGACGAGCATCGAGAAGAACTGAACCGACACGCACCACGACCGGTACACGCTGGCGGGACGCACCGTACGGTGCGCTCCCGCCAAGGCGCGTGCAGGGAGGAGCACCGTGCCATCCCACCCTGCTCGGCATGTTGGGTCGTGGCGCACCTCGTGTAGCCAGCATACATATCGATTCCCCCAGCTGGAGCACGAATGGCCCGTCCCCCTGCCAAGACGCAGGCCCGACGACTGGAGCGCGTGCGCAGCTCGCCCCAGTTCGATGGCACCTCCTTCTCCAACCCCCTCGCGGTGGCTCGCGGCTTCAAGCCCGGGGTCGAACGTCCGACGCTGCGCGATTTCCTGTGCGGCGGCGAACGGCGCGTCCCCGGTGGACCGCTCCCCGTGCTGGACCCGATGCTCGGATGGCAGCGCCCCCCCAAGAGCGGCCTGCGCGTCACCTGGCTTGGCCACTCCACGCTGCTGATCGAGATTGACGGCCGGCGGTTACTGACCGATCCGGTCTGGGGCGCGCGCGTCTCGCCACTCGCCTTTGTCGGCCCCAAGCGCTTCCATCCGCCCGTGGTGCCACTCAGCGCACTCCCCACGCTCGACGCAGTGCTCATCTCGCACGACCACTACGACCACCTCGATCGCCCCACGATCCGCGCGCTGGCCCGCACCCCGATCCCCTTCGTCACATCGTTAGGCGTGGGCGCGTTGCTCGAGGCGTGGGGGGTCGCCCCGGCCCGCATCACCGAACTTGACTGGTGGGAATCGACGGAACTCCCGGGCGGCCTCACCGTCACCGCCGCCCCAGCCCAGCACTTCTCCGGGCGCGGGCTCAACGACCGCAACGCCACGCTCTGGTCGTCGCTGCACCTGCGCGGCCCGGTGCACTCCTTCTATTACGGGGCCGACTCCGGCCTCGCCCCGCACTTCGCCGACATCGCACGCCGACTCGGCCCGTTCGACCTGTCGGCGCTCGAGATCGGCGCCTATCACCCCGCGTGGGGCGACATCCACATGGGCCCCGACAATGCGCTGGCGGCACATGCCCAGCTGGGGAGCGGGGCGCTGCTCCCGATTCATTGGGGGACCTTCAACCTCGCCATGCACCCATGGGACGAACCGGCCGATACCATCTTCCGGCGCGGGACTGCGAGCGGCACTCCCCTGCTCATGCCACGCATCGGTGAAGCAGTGGAGCCGACACCTATCGACGTCATCTCGCCGTGGTGGCGCGCGGTCGCCGGAGGCACCGCGACGGTGACGGAGGCGCAGCGGCGGCGGCGGCGGCGGCGGCGGCGGCGGCGGCGCGTCACATACCCGAGGGAGACGACCCACTGGAGACCATGCCGGACTGAGTTGCGCGTGACGAAGGGCGGACCCGTGAGGCATATTGGAGAATTCCGACTCCCAAGGTTTGCCATGCCTCGCACATCGTCCGCCCTCCGATCGCCGCTCGCCGCCGTTGCCCTCGCGGCGCTCTCCCTCGCGTGTGGGTCAGGCTCCGAACAGGGTGCCGGCGCCGCCAGCACCCTCACCATGCCGGTCCCCGCCGAGGCGCTCGCCGCCATCGACACCGCGACGCTCATGCAGCACATCCGCGTCCTCTCGGCCGACTCGCTGCTGGGGCGCCTCCCCGGCTCGCTCGGCGAGGAGAAGACGGTCGCCTACCTCGAGGAACAGTTCAAGGCGATGGGACTTGCCCCCGGCAACCCTGACGGCACGTACACCCAGCGCGTCCCGCTGGTCGGGATCACCGTGACCGGAGCGCCGGCGCTGACCTTCTCCGCCGCGGGAGCGTCACGCACGCTCAAGTGGAAGGATGACTACGTCGCGTGGACCAAGCATGTCGCCCCCACCGCGTCGCTGAACAACTCCGACCTCGTCTTCGTCGGCTACGGCACCGAGGCCCCCGAATTTCAGTGGGATGACTTCAAGGGAATGGACGTTGCGGGCAAGACGCTCGTGATGCTGGTCAACGACCCGGCCCTCGCCGACACCTCGCAGTTTGGGGGGCCGCGCATGACCTACTACGGGCGCTGGACGTACAAGTACGAGCAGGGGATGAAGCACAAGGCAGCCGGCGTCCTGCTCATTCACGAGACCGGGCCGGCCGGCTATCCGTTCTCCGTGGTGCAAGGGAACGCCAGCGAGCGCTTCGACCTGGTGACCGAGGACAAGAACATGGGTCGCAGCGACGTGGAGGGATGGATCTCGCTGGACCAAGCCAAGGCGCTCTTCTCCATGGCTGGCCAGGACTTCGATTCACTCAAGGCGCGGGCTGCCACACGCGAGTTCTCCCCGGTCCCGCTTGGCGTCACCGCCAGCGTGACGCTGGAGAATTCGCTGCGCACGATCGATTCGCGCAACGTGATCGCCAAGCTCGATGGGAGCGACCCGGCACTCGCCAGCGAGTACATCGTCTACACCGCGCACTGGGACCACTTCGGCGTCGGCACCCCCGTCAACGGCGACTCGATCTACAATGGCGCCCTGGACAACGCGACCGGCACCGCCGGGCTGCTCACCATGGCCAAGGCCTTCAAGGCCCTGCCCACCCCGCCGAAGCGCACGACGCTCTTCCTCGCCGTCACCGCCGAGGAGCAGGGATTGCTCGGCGCCCAGTTCTATGCCGTGTCGCCACTGTATCCGCTGGCCAAGACGCTCGCCAACCTGAACATGGATGGGCTCAACACCTGGGGTCCCACGCGCGACCTCGTGGTCATCGGGCTCGGCGCCTCGGAACTCGACGACTATGCCACCGCCGCTGCCGCGGAGCAGCAGCGCGTCCTCATACCCGATGCCGAGCCCGAGAAGGGCTTCTACTATCGCTCAGACCACTTCAACTTCGCCAAGCAGGGCGTGCCGGCGTTTTTTGGTGAGGGCGGCATGGACTACATCGGCAAGCCAGCCTCGTTCGGTCGCGAGCGGCGCGACGAGTACACCGCCAATGACTATCACCAGCCGCAGGATGAGATCAAGCCGGGGTGGGAGATGAGCGGCGCGGTGCAGGACCTGCAGCTGCTGCTGGCGATGGGCTATCGCGTGGCCGAGGCGACGAAGTTCCCCGAGTGGCGGCCGGGCAATGAGTTCAAGGCGGTGCGCGACCGGATGCTGCAGGCGAAGTAGCGACTCTGCATCGCTGACTTGGTCGTTCGGAGCTGTCGGCGCGGCAGCGAGTGCAGCTGCCGACAGCTCGGCGAACAGGCTTCCGGGGAACCAGCGTGCCTAGAACCGATGCGTGTAGTTCACCTTGAGGGTCCCCTGGCGCTCCAGTGACGACAGCCGGTCCTGCACCGGATTCAACCAGTTCTGCTGGTACACGAAGAAGATCGAGTTCCCCGGGTTCACGATCCAGACCAGCCGGTTCTGCGTCCCGACGATGCGGCTCACGTTGTCGTATTGCACGTTGAAGTTGAGCGACACCAGCGGCGTCAGGTCCACCCCGGCGAACAGCCGATAGAGCTGCGTCGAGAAGTCACCCTCGGGCAGCGAAACGCCGCTGTAGCCGTAGTTGGCCGTCACGTTCACCCCCGGGAGCGGACGGGCGGTGATGTCGGCGTTCCAGTCGGACTTGCTTCCTGTCCAGAAGCCCAGGCGCTGGTAGCTCGCCGTCCCCGAGACGCGGCGGAACGAGGCCGAGATGGCCTCGACCCGGTAGCCGAAGTTCTGATACTCCCCCACGGGAATCACGTACTGCCCGTCCCGCAGCACATCGAACGGGCTGTCGAGTCGCTCGAAGTTGCTCAGCAGCCGCGTGGAGATCACGTCGCCCGTCTCAAAGCGCAGGCGCAACGGCTGCACCCTGTGATCCACCGTCAGCGGGACGAAGTCCATGTCGGTGAGGTACTCCAGCTCGTACTCCCAGCTCACGTCCCGTATAAACCGACTGCGCGTCACCAGCGGCGTGTAGGTGATCGTCGGCTGCAATCGGCGGAGGCCGATGCGGGGGGCGAAGCCGACCGCCGGGTCGTACGCGGTCCCGAACTCGCGATAGGAGACGTGCGCCTCCCACGGCCGGTTGGGGAAGTTCAGGCGCAGCCCGCGCACGGAGCGATCCGACAGCGAGGTCCCGCTCCCGCCAGGCGTCCCGTCCGTGTGCGCCACGGCAAAGGCCTGGAACTGCAGGTTGCGATTGCCGAGAAAGCGCGACGTGCTCATCTCCAGGTCGGCGCCAAGCGTGTGCCGGTCGGGAAGCGAATCGCCGTCGGTCGTCCGCCGGGTGTAGATCAGCCCGATGGTGCTCTCGCGCAAGATGTTGCGGCTGACACGGGCCACGGTGAAGTCCTCGGGGGGCGTCCCGTTAGGCGCGGCGCGCGTGCGCATGTGGATGAAGCCGACATCCTGCGCCCCCGCGCGCCCGATGAGCTTCGCTCCCCCGAGGATGGGCACGGGCGCGCTCCCCGTCAGCCCGATGCGCCGGCTGAAGAACGGGTTCGGGCCGCTCGCCGAGGCGAAGTTGAAGACCGAGGCCCCCTCCAGAAAGAATGCGCGCCGCTCGGGAAAGACGAGCGGAAAGCGCGTCAGGTTGACCTGCCGGTTGTCCACCTCCGTCTCGGCGAAGTCGGTGTTGAACGTCAGCCCCGCCCGAAGCTTCGGCGTGAGGCTGTAGTTCAGGTCGATGCCTGCCTTCGCGGTGTTGGGCGACGTGCCCGAACCCGATGGCACCGAGCGATTGGCGGCGATGGCGTACGGAATCGCCTCCAACCCCAGTCCCTGCGACGGACGCCCGAGCCCGACGAGCTTCCCGGCGTTCTGTGGCCTCACCAGCCCTTGCGACCGCCGATGCCCCGACCAGAGCATCTCCTCATTGCGACGGCGAATCGTGCGCTGGAAGTTGATCCCCCATTCGTCCGAGTCGGCGCGAAAGTTGAGCGTGCGGAAGGGAATGCGGATCTCCGTCGACCACCCGTGCGCCCCGCGATCGACCCATGCCCGCCAGATCCCGTTCCACGCCTTGTTGACTGACGTCCCCTGCCCCGTCTTCAGCAGTCCGTCGCCCATCAGCCCCGCTGGATTGATCTCGAAGAAGTACGCGTTGCGCTGGTCGCCGAACGTATCCAGGATCCACATGAACCGGTCGTCGGTCCCCAACCCCTGGTCCCAGCGCCGCTGGAACGCCTTGACCCCATCCGGTTCGGAGTCGTGCAGCATGGCGCCGATGTACAGGTAGTCCCCGTCGAACATGACGCGCACCTCGGTGCGCTCGCTCGGCTCCCCCCCCTCGACCGGCTCCTGCATCACGAAGTCCGTGATCGGTGTCGCCCGTTGCCACGCCCCCTCGTCCAACCGACCGTCGAGCGTCAGCGTCTCGCCAGCCGCAAGGCGCTGGGCCTGGATGGACTTGGCGGGGGCGTCCTGGCCCGCGAGTTCCACGGGTGCGACGAGGCAGAGCCAGCCGATGAGTGGGCACGCGACGAACCTGGGAATGCGCCCGGCAATCGCCGACGCTTGGCGGGGCGTATCCGCCGGCGGTTGCACCCGCGGTTCCTGCCGGAACCTCTCGATCATCCGCATCAGCTCCATGTTGGTGAACGGATGCCGCCCGTGCGGCATCTTCGGGCGCCCGGTGTCGCAGGTGAAGTCGACCGGGTCGAGATGTTGGCATCAGCTGCCGCCGAGGAAGCTCGGACATTGGCTCTGCCGCGCGAGTCACCGTCACCCTCCGTCGAGCCACCGGTCAGGAGCGGGTCATTCTTCGGAGAGTTCACTGCGTGCGGACCGTCAGGGTGTGGCGAGGGGTGATGTCAGCAGATGGCAACGTACCGCGGCATGTCGTCGCGCTGCCAGCGCCCACCGAACATTCGCCCCGGTTATCGGGAGAGTTCGAACTGCGCACCGAGGCCGAAGTGTCCCGTGTTGTGGATCGCCGAGTGGACTGCGGCCTCCCGGGCCGTCCACCTTCGCGAGCCGCCTTCGCGAGCCGCCTTCGCGAGCCGCCTGACATCGAGCGGCGAGTGTGGATCGATGCGGACTTCCTGCGCGCCGACGGCGCGAGTCCCGACGACTGCGAGTACCCCTGCTTCCCGTTCGCGCGCAGTCGCACCGCCTGTTTTCCATGCGTTGACCGCACGCCGGAAAGCAGGGCGAGATTGCCGTTTCGGCCGACGGAGGTCTTCGAGTGCGAGCCGCTCGTCCGGGCGCGTACGCGCAGTTGACCGGGCACGCGGCCGAGCTCGTTAGGTCTATCCCACATCCGAACCCGGTGCCCTAGGCGCCGCTTGCACTTCTTACATGGCGTTCATAGACTGGTAGCCTACCGAAACGATCAATGCGCAGCGCTGTCGCGGATCCGTGATTCGGCTCGCTGGCGGCTGGGCCCTGGGATTCTGCGCTGCCTCGCGCGCGCACGCACGAGGCAGACGTCGAACGCCGATCGCGTCCGCACTCTCCCTTCTCCTTGCCTCCGCGTCCTGCAATCCGTTCGCCGTGACGCGCTGATGGATCTGTCCTGTTGGGCAACACTTGACGTCCGCCGCACGGCGGCACGCCCGCGAGGTCAGCATGAATCCGCTGCTCAAGGCGATCCTCAAGTTCCCGCTCCGGCTGCTGCTCATCCTCCTCTACATCCTGCTCTTGCGGTGGGTTGGAGACCTGGTCGACATCATTCGCCGGCTGCTGGAGAAGCAGCGGCGCAACAAGCGCCTCCATGACGACCGCCGCGGCCGACCACTGCACTGCCGGCCGCGCTGCGCCGTGGTCCCGCCGGTCGTGTATCGGCGCGCCGATCCGCTGCTCTATTCCCAAGCGTACCTCATGGAGCAGGGGCTGGCGGTCACGTGGAACAACCCGGACATCCAGCTCTTCGAGAACGGCGTGCCGGTCTCGTCGAGCACGCTGAAGCCCGGCACGGCGTACGAGATCGACGCGCAGATCTGGAACAACTCCCTCGACGCCCCGGCGGTCGGCATGCCGGTTGAATTCGAGTTCCAGAGCTTCGGCGTCGGCGCCACGCTCACGCCGATCGGGACACAGGTCGTTGACCTGCCGGTAAAGGGCGCGCCGGGGCATCCGGCGCATGTCAGGCAGACGTGGGTCACTCCGAATGTCGGCCACTACTGCCTGAAGGTGCGGCTCGTCTGGGCCGATGACGCGAACCCGAAGAACAATATCGGCCAGGAGAACACCAACGTCGTTGCCGCCACGTCGCCCGCGGTATTCACCTTCCCGGTCCGCAACGACGACACCATCCGCAAGCAGATTCGCATGGCGGCCGACGCCTACCAGATTCCGCGCAAGCTGGACTGCGATGACAAACCGGGGAAGGACCGCAGCGACAGGGCACACCCCAAGCATCGCAATCGCGGCACGTTCATTCCGCCGAGCGAGAAGGACGCGGACTGGACGCTCGCGCGCGTGCGACATGATCCGGCAGCCTTTCCCATTCCCCTTGGCTGGACAGTGGTGATCGATCCGCAAGCATTCGTCCTGGGTGCCGGGAACGCGCAGAACGTCACCGTCTCCATCACCCCTCCCGCCGACTTTCGCGGAGAGAAGCCGTTCAACGTGAACGCGTTCTACGGCGACGAGCTGCTCGGCGGCGTGACCCTTATCGTGACGAAGGGGGTGTAGCCATGGCCAACTGCGAGCAACACTATCACTGCGTCACGCCGGAGAACTTCACCGGGTTGAACAACGTCATCGCGCTCGGAATCATCAGCGGCGTGCTCACCATTATCGCCATCGTCGCCGCCGTCATCCTGGGTGGGGCGATTCCGGGCGTAGGAGTAGTCGCCGGCTTCCTTTTTGTCGCTGCGATCTTCGAGCTCTGCGATTATCTCAGTGGCGGGAAGCTCATCTGCCTCGGCGACAACTCGTGCACCATCGGCCGCATCATGGAGTTGATCCCGGTGGGGGCAGACAAGTCCGGCTTCGAGGAGATGGATGACGACTTCACTTTCAACATCCTCCTCTCACCGCACTCGCCGATCGAGACGAAGAACGAGCAGGTCGCCAGCGATCCGTTTCAGGGTAAGTTCATCACGGAGCAGAGCGCGTCGCGAGACCTGGGGCAGCCGTACGTCGGCGAGAGCGTGACGATTACTGACATCTACAACTCGTTGGGCGTGAAGACGGAGGTATTCCACTGCGAGGTGAAGGGGTGTCGCGTGCACGACGTCTGCACGGTGCTGAAGATCATGTCGTTCGGCGCCCCGATCGTCGCCGCGATCTGCTCCATTCCACTCATCGGCTGGGTCGTCTGTCTCATCGCCGCCGCGATCTGGCTGGCCATTACCGCGGCGGCCGTGGCCATTGCCTGGAACGCAACGCATAACGGCGACATCAACGACGTGTACGATCCAGCGGCCGGGGAGCTCACCGCCGCCGATCCCGACACCGGCGAAGGCGGGGATGTCGTGCTGGTGCGCGGCGACTGGGCCTATGACGAGGGGCATGACGGCTGGAACGGGATGCATCCCGTTCGCAGCGTGCAGAAGCTGACCGATGTCATCGCCCCCAGGTACCGCGCCATGTCGAAGGCCGATGTCTTGCTCGTCGACGAGTTCAAGAAGGAAGTGCTCGATCCGTGGTGCTTCTACGCCGGACAGCCGGACGATCCTGACGTGAAGCGAGAGCAGGACGAGCCGGAGAACGACTGGGATATCCATCCCGACATCGACGGGTGTGACGACGAGGACGAGCCGGGGCCGATAAAATAGACATGGAAGTCTTCGTTGATTTCGGCCTGTTCGAGCTGATCGGCCTGGCGGGCGTGGCGTTCGCGTCGCGGGACGTGCGCGTTAGGCGGCGACTGCGCCTCGCGATGTCCCGCGCCGCCGCAAAGCTCGGGCGCTGCGTCCGGTGCATGGCGACGACGGCGGCCGGAGTGGCCGTGTCGGGAGTGGCGCTGGCCGCGCTGGGCCCTGAGGCGAGTGGCCTGATCCGGATTCCGCTCTACGCGGTCTTCCTGGCCTTCGCGGCGCTGGCCGCGCTGCACGTGGGAGCGATCCTGTATCGCGTGTTGACGCGCCTCGAGGCGAGGGTATCGGCGGTGGCCGGCGGCTGCAACTGTGGCGGACGGTCGCGCATGCGAAAGGAGGGACTGGCAAGGCAGTCGCACACCCCTTCACGCCGACGTACCGCTCGCGACTGATCCAGCTCGCGCTACGTCGACTCCGTCACGCGACGCGCCCGCGTTCCTACGGCTGCACCCGCCGCTCCTGCCGGAACTTCTCCATCATCCGGATCAGTTCCGCATTGGTGAACGGCTGCCACCCGTGCGGCTTCTTGGGACGCCCGTACTCGTAGGTGAAGTCGGCCTTGGGACCGTCCAGCTTGGCCGTCTCTTCCTCCATGAGGTAGACCGCCAGCTGCAGATAGTGGTTGTCCATGTCGCCGACATACGTGTGCACCTTGCCGGCCAGCTGCGGGCCGATGCGGGGCCAGTTCTTCTTGAGGTACACGGTGAGGTCGAAGTTGTCGCGCCAGTAGTCAGCCACTTCCTTGTCGATCGTCCCGGTGCGACGATCCCACAGGCGGCGCGGATAGCCGTCCTTCCCGGCCGGCCCATACGACGCATCGAAGGCGTCGAACTGCTGCCCGCTGCGCGCCTTGCTCCCGAGCACCGCCTCGAGCTGGCTCATCTGCCGCACCGTCACCAGCGGCTGCCCCTCCTCGGTCTGCATCATGTAGCGCTCCGGCACCGGCGGCTGCGCCCCGTTGGGGACAAAGGCGTTGGTGTCGGCGTAGTTGTCCACCAACTGGTTGCGCCTGAAGTCGACCGGGTCTGGATACAGGCACCAGCCGCCACCGAAGAAGTCCGGGCGCTGGATCTGCAGCGCCAGGCACTCCCAGCCCCCCGTCGAGCCGCCCGTGAGGAATCGCGCGTTAGGCTCAGGTAGCAGCCGGAATTCCTTCTCCAGTGCCGGGACCAGCTCGTTCAGCAGCGCGTCCTGGTACGGACCGTGGTTGGCCGAGTTCACGGCGTACGAGTCGTCGTAGTACGGCGTGGGGTGCTGCCAGGTGATGGCCACGTAGCGCGGCATGTCATCGCGCTGCCAGCTCTCGCCGAACATCCACCCCGGCTCGCGCTCGCTGCGCTTGAGGCGCGCGGTGCGCTGCTCGGCCGTCTCGCTCCCCGGCTGTTCGGTGAAGCCGAACGGCGCGCCGAGTCCGAAGTGCCCCTGACTGTAGACCGCCGGATAGCGCCGCCCCGGCTCCTCGTCGAAGCCCTTGGGAAGCAGGACCGTTGCCCCGATGTAGGTGTCGTGCCCCCACCACTTGGTGAGTGATGGCGACTTCATCTTGATGCGCTTGACCCACCGGGTGTCGGGCGGCACCACGACCGGCGGCAGCGCCCGCGTCAACGTGAGGCGCACCGGCGTCTGGCTCTTGGGGTCCCAGCGCACCGTGACCGGTTCGCTCACCAGGTTACCCGGGGAGATGTTCCAGTGCTGTCCTTCCCACTGGTCCCAGTGCACCCACAGCGTGTGCCCGTCGGCGCGGGTGACCTTGGTATAGACGTTGAGCACCGCCTGCACCGTGTACTCGCCAGCCGGCATGTCCCGAAGGCTGGCGTGCGGGTAACCGAGCGTATCCGCCGTGATCACCGCCGACGCCCCCGCTCGCCAGTCGCTGACGTCCGCCGCGAACATGGGGGCGGTTGCACCGTAGCTCCCCGCTTGCAGCCGCGGTTCGCGCTGCCCATTCCGGGCGAAGATGACGAACAGGCGGCCGGTGCGCGGTCCCTCGATCGGCGCGGCGTAGCGCACCTCCACGCGTTGAGCGGCGCTCGGCGCAGCAAGTGCCGAGAACAGGAGGGCAGTCAGGAGTGCAGAGCGAAGTCGCATGAGGCTATCGTTTCAGGGAAGGCTTGCGAGCAAGGCGGTCACCGACGACGGGGCATTCCCGAGGGGTCGACGGCGCTTGGTCGGTGCCCGTCGTCGCGGAGCCCTCGGACAGGCGACTCGGTGTACGATGCCGCGTAGTGGGCTACGCGGCACAGACACCTCGTGTTGGAATCGGGTGTCGTCGGGAGGCTCAGGGAATCGGCTTGACCGCGTCCTCGAGCAGCTTGGCGGCGCGCGACACGAGGTCGCCCTCCCGCTCCAGCGCGGCCGCGAGCTTCGCGACCTGCTCGTCCACCAGCGCCCAGTCGTTCTGCTCGATCGCCTCGCGCACCCCTGGCATCGTCTTCACCCCGTACCCCGTGTAGTAGCCCGGGGCATAGAGCGCGTGCTGGTACCATGGACGTTTCGGGAGCCCACCCGGCAGCAGCAACGCCTGGTCGGCTTGGCGCAACAATGCGTTGACCCGCGCGAGCGCCGCCGCAGTCGCCGCGCCCCCTGCGAACGAGCCATACGCCTTCTCGTAGCGCTCCGCGGCACGCGTCAGCGAATCGACCGCGTTCTGGATGGGAGCGAAGTTGACGTGCGGTGCCGGCGCCTTCGCGCTCGGCGTCGCCAGCGGATTCCGCGGGTCGTTGGTCAGCGCGAACGTGCGCTCGGCGATGCGCTGGTTCAGCTCCTCGATCTCCTTGGCCGTATTGGTCCGCAGCGCGGTCACTTCGCCCATGTAGCGCCCTGCCGTCTCGGCCAGGTTGCCGAATTCGGCCGGGAGCAGGTCGGCGTTCGCCACCCGCATCACCATCATCCCCGCCACCTGCGCCAGCGCGCGCCCGTACACGAACGAGGTGTCGCTGAAGCGCGTGTACCAGGTGAAGGTATCGTAGATGGAGTGATAGATGCCGCCGTCATCCAGCCCGCCGAAGCCGATGTTGAGCGTGGGGACACCGGCGTGCTGCAGGAACGGAGTGAAGTCAGATCCCGAGCCCAGCGCCTCGATGCGCATGTCCTTGCGGCTGCGGGCCTCGGCGTTGCCGCCGAGGATCATCGCCGCGCGAGCGCGCTCCAACACCGTGGCATTGGTCTCCGGATCACGAACCTCACCAGCCACCTCGCTCACGAAGCGCTCCAGCGCGTGCGATCCCGCCGCACCCAGCATCCCGCGTCCGTTGCCATCGGTGTTGAGGTAGAAGACCCCCTTTCCGCGCATGTCGCTCATGTGCTCTTCCACCCACTCGGTGGAGCCGAGCAGCGAGGGTTCCTCGCCGTCCCACGCGGCGTAGACGATCGTGCGCTTCGGGCGCCAGCCTTGCTTGACCAGCTCGCCTAACGCGCGTGCCTCCTCCAGCTCGGCGACCATCCCCGAGATCGGGTCCTCGGCGCCGTTCACCCACCCGTCGTGGTGGTTGCCGCGCATCACCCATTCGTCGGGATAGGTCGATCCCTTGAGCGTGGCGATGACGTTGTACAGCGGGGCCTGTGTCCAGTCGAATTCGAGCTTGAGGTGGACGCGCGCCGCCCCCGGCCCCATGCGGTACGTGATCGGGAGCCCGCCGCGCCATGACGGTGGTGCGACCGGGCCGGTGAGCGCAGCAAGCAGCGGCTGCGCGTCCGAGTACGAGATCGGCAGCACCGGGATCTTCATGATCGTGATCGCGTCCTCGCGCGCGAGGCGCTTGGCCCCCGGCGTCGAGCCAACCCCAGGCGTCAACGGATCACCCGGATAGGTCGGCATGTCGAGCACGCTCCCACGTTGCACGCCGTCCTTCGGGCGGAAGGGACCGTTGGGATATGTCTCGCCCGCCGCGTAGCCGTCATCGCGCGGGTCGGAGTAGATCAGCGCGCCGACCGCGCCATGCTCGTACGCCACCTTCGGCTTGATCCCGCGCCACGATCCGCCGTAGCGCGCGATGACAATCGCCCCCTTCACCGAGATCCCACGCCGTTCCAGCTCCTCATAGTCGGCTGGGACACCGTAGTTCACGTAGACGAGCGGGGCCGTGACATCGCCCTCGCCGGAGTAGGCGTTGTAGGTCGGGAGCTGCTCGCTGCGCTGGCTGGTCGCCGGGTCTTCCTTGAGGATGGGCTCCGCGAGCTTTGCCGTGAACCGGGTTGGCGCCACCAGTTCCAGCACTCGCACTTTGGGCGTCGGGAAGAGCACATCGAAGCGCTCGAGCTTCGCCTCCCAGCCATACGACTCGAACTGGGCGCGCAGCCACTCGGCGTTGTCCTTGCCGTACGCCGAGCCCAGGTGATGCGGGCGGGCGGCGAGGCGGCGCATGGCTTCGCGCATGCGCGCGGGGTCGGGGATCGCGCGGAACTTGGCCTCCCACTCGCGCTGGACCTTGGCCGACTCGGTCGTGAAGCCGCGCATCGGCGGGTCCTGGAACGACGTGGCGGCCGGGAGCAGGAAGAGGAGCGCGGCGGGGAGGGCGAGCGTGGCAGGGAATCGCGGCATGGAGACGTAGGCGAGGAAGAGAGTCCCGAGTCGTCGGCGCGGAGCGGGAACGCGCGGTGCACCCGACGCGGGCTGGCTGTGCTGGTGACCGCCGGTCGAGGGTCATGGCTCGATCTCGGCGGTCCCTCCCTCATCCTGCACCGTCGACGGCATCGCCACCAGTGGCGTGCCACGTGTTGTGCCGGTCGCCGCGGGCAGCGCGCGGGCAGGCAGCGGCGCACGCACGCACCGACGGCCATGGCCGCAAGACGCGCGTGGCGAGGCGCGGCTGGCGTGTCCGGACGCCAGCGCTCGACACCACATCATCGTGTATCCAGGCGTCGCCGGCGGTGATGCGCGATACACGCAGCGCGCGCGCCGACGCCCATGCGCCGCCAACTCACCGCGAGGCATCGCGCGCCACGAAGCGCACCCGACTATTCCGGCCGTACTTTTCCATGGCAGGCTCGTCACTTGTTAGGCCAAACTATTGCAAGCATTTCACACTAGGGGTACCCCGAGTGTACTAGGATCGAATGCTGTAACTATGCTCCCGATTCGCACGTGCAGGCTGCATTCATCCCAGGAGGACCCATGGCACGCCTTACGGTTCCACTCGACGCCGCCGGCATCGACGGATTTGACCCGAAACAGCCCGTCAAGGTGCTGCTCACGTCTGGCGGGAAGCCCATTGGTGCGCAGTCGGTCAGCCTCGACAAGAAGGGCCAGGGCGAGGCCACCTTCGACGTCGACGAGAAGCAGACCGGGCTGCGCATCATCGTCGGCCCGCCAGATGCAACGGACGAGGAGCTGACCGGACTGCAGACCATCGGCGTCGACATCCCGAAGCGCCGATTCGGCGGGCGCGAGCAGCTCGTCATCCCCGCCATTCGCATCACCCCCTACTACTGGTTCTGGTGGCTGCGATGGTGTCGCACCTTCACGGTGCACGGACGCATCCTGTGCCCGGACGGCAGCCCCGTCCCGGGCGCCGTCGTCTGCGCGTACGACGTGGATGCGTGGTGGTGGTGGTGGAGCAAGCAGCAGGTTGGCTGTGCCACGACCGATGCCAACGGCGCCTTCACGCTGACCTTCCGCTGGTGCTGCGGCTGGTGGCCGTGGTGGTGGCTGCGCCTGCGCCGCTGGTATGTCGAGCCCCGGCTCTCCGACATCATCCTGCGGGCGCTGCAGCGCGAGCCGCGCTTCCCGCGCCCCCCGTTCCCCGAGCCCACCCCCGATCTCGGGATCTTCGACCGCCTGCTCGGCCAGCAGTCGCCGGCCCCCTCGCTCGGGCGCACCGCGCTCGCGGCGCCGGCGCTGTCGCGGGTCGACTCGTCCGTCGGTTCGCCGGTGCTCGCCGATCGGGCCAAGGCGAGCGTCGCGGGCCGCGCGCTCACGACGCGGAACAGAGCCGTCGCTGCCGTCGACCCAACGCTGCTCGACGGCCTGCGCGACCGCCTGGTGCGCACGCTCCCGTCCATCCCGGCGCTCGAGGCCGTGCGCCTCTGGCCGTGGCATCCGTGGCAGCCGTGGTGGGACTGCACCCCCGACCTCGTCTTCCGCGCGACGCAGACCTGCGGCGGCAGCGAACAGGTCATCGTCGATGAAGGATGGTTCAACGCCCGCTGGAACGTCCCGCAGGTCTCGAACGTGACGCTCACGGCCAGCAACGACGCCTGCTGCGTCCCGATCAACGACTGCACCGAGGGCGAGTGCCTCGCCCTGGCCAAGGTCTGCTCCATCGACGCCGACGAAGTTGGCGGCAACCCCGGGGCCGATCTCACCCCCGTGGGCTATGCCTATCCCAACGCCATCGCCAACGGCGGCGACGCCCCGTTCGCCGGGCGTGTCGACATCCGCGGCACCACGCCATGCCTCAGCGACGTGGATTTCTACGAGATCGAGTACTCGCCCGATGGCGGCGTGAGCTGGGCCCAGATGCCCGCCCCCGCGCTCGGCACCTTCACGCGCGAGTACTGGGACTTCGTGCTCGGCACCGACGTCGACGTCCCATTCAGCGCCCAGGTCCCGATCGATGGACGGCACGTGTACGAGACGCTGGAGCACTACGAGGCCAATCACACCCCGGCGGACTGGGGCGCCTCGAAGGTCTGGCTCGGCACCAACATCGACATGGTCGTGCCGTGGGTTTCGGCACCCACCTTCGGCGACGGGACGTATTCGCTGCGCGTCATTGGTTACGACGAGGCGGCCGGGGTGCTCTCCAACGCGCGCATCCTGAACGTGTGCGACAGCAACACCGAGTCGCGCATCACCGTCACCATCGACAACCAGTCGAGCTTCCCGGCGCCAGGGCCCGTGGACAACCCCTGCGGCTCGGGGACCACGCACAACTGCACCAATGAGCCCGAGACCGACATCCTCGACGCTCGTATCGTGCGCGCGGCCGGTGGCACCACCGCCATCGGCGCCTGCGGCGAGGTTCGCATCGAGCCGGGGGACATGCTCGAGGTGGACTTCGTGGCCCACGACGCGCAGGGACACCTCGCGTGGTACTCACTCATCGCCACGTACGGGGAGAACCTGTCCCGCAACCTCATCGGATTAGGCGGGGCCCTGTCGGCCCTCCCGGGCGGCGCACCTCCGGTCCCGGCCGCGGCGCAGGTCGGTCCGGACTATGCGGCCGCACGTACGCTCCCGCAGAACGCCGCAGCCCCCACGTGGACCGGCGGCGCCATCCGCCTCTCCATCAGTGCGGCCGTCGCCTTCCCCGAGAGCTGCTGCTACCAGCTGGAGTTGCGGGCGTACAAGCGCACCATCGTCGACTGCCTGGCCAACAACGCGCACCGCAACTTGGCGAGCGTTCGTTCCAGGTGTCGGTGTGACGGGCACGATTCGATGAGTGCCATCCTGCTCGTCGCCAGCGTGCTGGCGACGTGGCGGGTGACGCACCTCATCACGGCGGAGGACGGGCCATGGAACGTGGTGGCCCGCCTCCGTCGGCTGGCGGGCGCCGGCTTTTTCGGCGACCTGATGGACTGTTTCTACTGCGCGAGCCTGTGGGTGGCACTGCCGATGGCGTACTGGTTCGGCAGCGCATGGATCGAGCGCGTTGTCGCCTGGCTCGCCGTGTCGGGCGGGGCCATCCTGCTGGAGCGACTCATTCCGGATCGCGGCAAGGACACCAGCGACTAGTCGAAACGGGAGGACACCATGTGCTGTGGAAAGAACCGCGCGGCGGCGCGGGCCGAGGTCATGGGTGGTGGGCGGGTTGCAACGCCGGCCGAATACGCGGCGCACGGGGCGCCGTCGTCAACGGAGTCCAGCGTGATCATGTTCGAGTCGGTGGCGGGCGGCGCGACCGTCGTGCGTGGGCCGGTCAGCGGGCGGGTGTACCGATTTGCCGGCGCGGGCGACCGGGTGCACGTGGATGCGCGGGATCGGCCGGGGTTGGTGGCGATGGTGGGGGTGCGGTGGGTGCGGTAGACATTCAGAACGCCGTGTACCGCACCCGTCACCGTCCGAACGACCCGCCGTTCGCCTGCCCCGCCCCTCCGCTACCGATACCGCTCCATCAACGCCTCCAGCTCATCGCGCCCCGGACACAACCGCTCGAACGGCACCTCCACCAGCGGCGTCGGCGGCGTGTTCAGCATATCGTGCATGTCACGCCCGCTCTCGTCCACAAACAGCAGCCCCGTCGCGATCTCGCCGCGCGCCTGACAGGCCCGCACGTGCGCATACGCGGAATCGCGGCTGGTCGGATCGTACTGCTCCGACGTGGACCGCATGCGCAGGCTCACGCCGTCATGCATCTGGACCACCGCCACATCTTCTTCGGTCTCGGGCATGGTGATCTCGCGACGCAGCGGGACAAAGTCCGTATGCACCACCTCGACCTCGTGCTCGCGCGTGAAGGCATAACTCTTGGTCGAGCCCTCATGGTCGTTGAACGAGACGCACGGCGAGATCACGTCCACGAGCCCGAAGCCCTTGTGCTTGAGCCCGGCCTTGAGGATGGGGACGAGCTGCTTCTTGTCGCCGGAGAACGAGCGCGCCACGAAGGTCGCGCCTAACGTGAGCGCCAGCAGCACGGGATCGATGGGGGACTGTTCGTTGGCCTCCCCCTTCTTGGACTTCGAGCCGACGTCGGCCGATGCCGAGAACTGCCCCTTGGTCAGCCCGTAGACGCCGTTGTTTTCCAGCACGTACAGCATGTTCACGTTGCGCCGGATGGCGTGCGAGAGCTGCCCGAGGCCGATGGACAGCGAGTCGCCGTCGCCTGATATGCCGATGTAGGTCAGCGTCCTGTTTGCCGCCGCCGCCCCCGACGTGACCGACGGCATGCGTCCGTGCACGGAATTGAAGCCGTGCGACTGCTTCATGAAGTACGCGGTGGTCTTGGACGAGCAGCCGATCCCGCTCATCTTGCCCACGCGATGCGGCTCCAGGTCCAGCTCCCACGCGGCCTGGATCAGCGCCGCAGTCACCGAGTCGTGCCCGCACCCGGCACACAGCGTCGACATGCCCCCCTCATAGTCGCGGATCGTCAGCCCGAGGGCGTTGGTGCGCGACTGCTTGTGCCGCACAAGCGGCTTCGCGATGGATGTCATGCGGGGACTCCGGCGAGATGGGTCGAGACGGCATCCACCACGACCTTCGCGGTCAGCGGCATGCCACCGTAGTCGAGAACCGGGATCATGTCGTCGCGCCTCACACCCAGCTCGATGGTCAGGAGCGACCGTAGCTGGGCATCGCGATTCTGCTCGATCACGAAGGTGTGCTCGTGCCGCCCAAGAAAGTCGCGCACCTCGGGGCCGAACGGGAAGGCCCGGATGCGCATGACGTCGGCGACAATGCCCGACTCGGCGAGCCGGTCGGCGGCCTCGCGCACCGCGGCATCGCAACCGCCGATGGTCACCAGGGCAACGTCGGCCCCCTCCCGCCGATGGAAGACCGGCGCCGGCATCGCAGTGGCGGCATGCTCGAACTTGCGGCGCAACCGGTCCACGAGCTCCTGATAGGCGTCCGAGTCCTCGGTGTACGCGGCATGCTTGTCGTGGCCCGATCCGCGCACGAAGTACGCCCCCTTGCCGCCAACGCCGGGCAGCGTGCGCGCCGCGATCCCGTCGCCATCCACGTCGAGATACCGCGAGAAGCGCTGCACCTTCTCGAGCGCCTCGGCATCGAGCACCTTGCCGCGATCCGGCTGGTAGCCGTCATCCCATGTGAAGCGATCGACCATCCAGTCGTTCATCCCGATATCCAGGTCCGAGGCCACGAAGACCGGCGTCTGGAACCGCTCGGCCAGGTCGAACGAGGCCACCGCCAGCTCGAAGCACTCGCCCGGGTTGGCCGGAAAGAGGATGAGGTGCTTGGTGTCACCGTGCGACGCGTACGCCAGCGACAGCAGGTCGGCCTGCTGCGTGCGCGTCGGCATCCCGGTGGCCGGCCCGCAGCGCTGCACATCGAAGAAGACGGCCGGAACGTCGGTGTAGTACGCCAGCCCGATGAACTCCTGCATGAGCGAGATCCCCGGCCCCGACGTATTGGTGAACGCCCTCGCCCCAGCCCACCCCGCGCCGATCACGATGCCGGCCGCTGACATTTCGTCCTCGGCCTGCAGGATCGCGTAGTTATTGAAGCCGGTCTCCGGGTCCACGCGGTACTTCTCGCAGAAGCTGCCGAACGCCTCCATCAGGGCGGTGGCCGGCGTGATCGGGTACCACGCACCGACCGTCGCACCGGCATAGAGCGCCCCGAGCGCGCAGGCGGTGTTGCCGTCGATCACCACCGAGCCGCGCGTGGCGTCCATCTTCTCCAGGTGGAACGGCAGCGGGCACTGGATGTGCGCCTTGGCGTAGTCGTAGCCCAGCCGGATCGCCGTATGGTTCGCGTCGAGCAGCCGCTTCTTGTGCCCGTACTTCTCGTTCAGCAGCGCTTCGACGATCGGCATGTCGATCTCGAGCAGCGCGGCGAGCGCTCCGGCATAAGCGATGTTGCGCAGCAGCGTGCGATCGCGGTCGCGCTCGAACGCCTCGACGCACATCCGGCCGAACGGGATCCCGAGGATGGTGATCCCTTCCTTCACCAGCGTGGGATCGAGCGGCCAGGTGGAGTCGTACAGCAGGTAGCCGCCCGGGCGCACGGTGGCGACGTCCTTGGCATACGTCGCCGGGTTGAGCGCGACGACGAGGTCCACCTCGGCGGGGCGCGCGGTGTAGCCGTCCTTGCTCACGCGGATCTCATACCACGTCGGGAGCCCCTGGATGTTCGACGGGAAGACGTTCTTGCCCGTGACCGGAATGCCCATCCGGAAGATGGCCTGCATGATGAGGCCGTTGGCGCTGGCCGAGCCGGTGCCGTTGGCCGTGGCGATCTTGAAGGCGAAGTCGTTCACGCCACTCATCGACTCACCTGGCCGGCATACGGCAGCTTGAGGTCAAAGGTCCGCATGTCCCACGCGGCCGTCGGGCAACGCTCGGCACAAAGCCCACAATGCAAACAGACGTCCTCGTCCTTGACCATGACCCGTTTCGTCTGGGGGAGCGCGTCGGAGACGTAGATCTCCTGCGACAGGTTGTCGGCCGGCGCCATGAGCCGCTGGCGCAGCTCGTCGATCGGCGAGTGATTGGTCGTGATGGTGAGGCAGTTGGTCGGGCAGACGTCCACGCAGGCGTCGCACTCGATGCACAGCGGCGCCGTGAAGTGCGTCTGGATGTCGCAGTTGAGGCAGCGCTGCACCTCGGTGGCCGCCTGCGCCGGGGTGTAGCCGAGTTCGACCTCGATCCCGATGTTCTCGAAGCGCTTGGTGAGCGCCTCGTGCTGCATCTTGGCGCGCAATGCCGACTCGTAGTCGTTGCGGTAGGCCCAGCTGTGCATGCCGACCTTGGCGCTCACCAGCGTCATTCCCACCGGCGGGCGCTCGTCGATCGGCGTCCCCTGGCAGTGCGCGTGGATGGAGATCGCCGCCTGGTGCCCATGGGCCACGGCCCAGATGATGTTCTCGGGCCCCCACGCTGCGTCACCGCCGAAGAAGACGCCGGCACGCGAGCTTTGGTGCGTGACCTTGTCGACCACGGGCATGTCCCAGTCGCCGAACTCGATGCCGATGTCGCGCTCGATCCACGGAAAGGCGTTGTCCTGCCCGATGGCCAGGATCACCGCGTCGCATGGAATGATCACCGTCTCGATCACGGTGCTGCGCTGCTTCCCCTTCGCGTCCACCGACCACTCCAGCCGGTCGAACTCCATCCCGACCAGCACGCCGTCCTCCACCACGATCCGGCGCGGCGAGTGGTTCTCGATGATGTCAATCAGCTCTTCCTCAGCGTCCTCCAGTTCCCACGGCGACGCCTTGAAGTGCTGGCGACCGCGGCGGGCGACAACGGTCACGTCGGTCGCACCCAATCGCTTGGCCGATCGGCAGCAGTCCATGGCGGTGTTGCCCACGCCGATGATCAGGACGCGCGGTTCGATCTTCTCCACGTGCCCGAAGTGCACGTTGGCCAGCCACTCGATCCCGATGTGGACCTGCGCCGGTGCATCCCAGCGCCCGGGGATGTCGAGTTCCTTCCCCTTCGGCGCCCCGCTTCCCACGAAGACGGCGTCATACTCCTCGTCGAGCAGCGCCTTCATGCTGTCGACCGAGGTGCCGTACTTCATGGTGGCCCCCATGTCGATGATGTAGCCGCATTCCTCGTCGAGCACGGGGGCCGGAAGGCGGAAGGCGGGGATGTTGACCCGCATCAGTCCGCCGGGCTGTGCGTTCTTTTCATATATGGTGACATCGTAGCCGAGCGGGAGCAGGTCGTTCGCCACCGTGAGCGAGGCAGGGCCGGCGCCGACGAGGGCGATCCGCTTGCCGTTCTTCTGCGCCGGCGCCTTGGGGAGGCGGTCGGTGATGTCGCCTCGCAGGTCGGCGGCCACACGCTTGAGGCGGCAGATGGCGACCGGCTTTTCCTCCACCCGTGCCCGGCGGCAGGCCGGCTCGCAGGGGCGGTCGCAGGTGCGCCCGAGGATACCCGGAAAGACGTTCGACTCGCGGTTCAGCAGGTACGAGTCGTCGTATCGCCCTTGGGCGATCAGGCGCAGGTAGCCCGGGACGTTCGTGTGGGCCGGACAGGCCCACTGGCAGTCGACGACCTTATGGTAGTAGCGAGGATCAGAGACATCAGTCGCAGCCATGTACAGGATCCCTCGAATGGGTAGCGCTGGAGGCCATCGCGTAGCATCCGCCGACGGCTTCTGGCCGACGCAGGGCGCCGGCGCGCCGGCGACTGCTTCGGAGATGACTAGTAGTCTGTCGGCGCGGATGGCACGGTGGCAAGGATCGAATGTAACCCAAGCGGGTCCCGACGCGACGCGGCGAAAGTGTCGCCGCGCCCACCAGCCTTGCATCGACCTCGCACGCCTACTGTTCACGAGCGGCTTGACACGCATTATCATCGGCGTCGACGCCGGAACGTGCGCCGCGTTCGCGCCCATGCAACTGACGGAGCGCGGTCCGGTCGTGACTCGCCATCCCGCACGCCGTGACCGCACCAACCAGCGATCCCGACTTCGACTACGACTGGATCATCGTCGGCTCCGGCTTTGGCGGGAGCGTGGCAGCGCTGCGCCTGAGCGAGAAGGGCTATCGCGTCGCGGTCATCGAGTGCGGGCATCGCTACGCCGACGACGAGTACGCCCGATCGGCGTGGGACCTGCGCCGCTTCGTCTGGGCCCCGAAGCTGGGACTGCGGGGCATCATGCGCCTGACCACGTTCCGCGACATCTTCATCGTGTCCGGCTCGGCAGTGGGAGGAGGAAGCGCGGTGTACGCCAACACCCTGTATCGCGCCCGCCCCGCCTTCTTCTCGCATCCGCAGTGGGCCGGGCTCCGCGACTGGGAATCCACCCTCGAGCCGCACTACGCCACCGCCGAACACATGCTCGGGGTGCAGGTCGTCCCGTTCGGCAGCGACGGGCAGGAACTGCTGCGCGAAATGGGGGCGCACTTCGGGGTCGCCGACAGCTTCTCCCGCACGCCGGTCGGGGTCTTCTTCGGGACGCCGGGCGAGACGGTCCCCGATCCGTACTTCGGCGGTGAGGGGCCGACGCGGACCGGATGCCTGCGCTGCGGCGCCTGCATGGTCGGCTGCCGCCACGGCGCCAAGAACACGCTGCTCAAGAACTACCTCTGGTTCGCCGAGCGGCGGGGCACAGAGGTCTTCGCCGACCGGATGGTGACCGACATCCGCCCCATCGGCGACGGCGATGGCACGGACGGCTACCGCATCACGACGCAGGCGCCGGGGGCGTGGTTCACCGGGTCGCGGCGCACATTCACCGCCCGCGGCGTGGTCGTCGCCGCCGGAGCGTTAGGCACCAACCGGCTGCTGCTCAGCTGCAAGGCACGTGGTTCGCTCCCACGCCTGAGCCCGCGCCTGGGCGAGCTGGTGCGGACCAACAGCGAGTCCATCCTGGCCGTCTCGCTCCCCGACGACCGGCTGGAGCCGTGGCGCGACGTGGCGATCAGCGCCAGCATCCACCCGCGTCCGGACACGCACATCGAGTTCTGCACCTACGGGGAGAGCGGCGACGCCATGTCGCTGCTGCTCGCCCCGCTCACCGGGCAGGGAACGCGCGGCACGCGACCACTCCTGTTGCTCGCCAGCATCCTGCGCCACCCGCTGCGCTTCCTGCGCGGGCGGTGGCCGTTCGGTTGGAGCCGTCGCTCGCTCGTCGTACTCGTCATGCAGACCAGCGACAACGCGATCGCCTTTCGCATCCGGCGGCGGTTGTTCGGTGGGTTCGGGCTGCGCACCGAGCAGGATCGAGACAAGCCGAACCCGACCTTCATCGATGTCGCCAACGCCGCGGCCGAGTGGCTTGCCGAGCGCACGGGCGGCATTCCGCAGAGCAGCCTCTTCGAGGCGGCCGCGAACATCCCCAGCACGGCCCACATCCTCGGCGGCGCGCCGATCGGCGGCGACGCGACGAGCGGCGCGGTGGATGGGGAGCTGCGCGCCTTCGGGTACCGGAACCTCATCGTCTGCGACGGCTCGGCGATGCCGGCCAATCCGGGAGTGAATCCGTCGTTGACGATCGCGGCGCTGGCGGAGCATGCGATGGCGCAGGTCGCGGCGGCGACAGGATCGCGCCAAGCGGAGCGCCCGGATCGGACGACGAGATAGCACGTCGCGCTGACTACTCGACGCACTTGTGTCCGGGCGCGATAATGCGCCTGTCCCCGGCCCGTGTCGCCCTGCGCGTCCCAACTTCATCAGGCATCTCAACTCGTGACTGACGACCCCACCCGCCCAGCGCCGACCCCCACCACCACGAGCGCCTCGCGCCGAGGCTTCCTCAAGCTCGCCGGCGCAGTGGCTGCCACCGCCGCCGCCAGCACCGTCGGCTGCGCGCCCGGCACCGAGACCGAGTCGCGCACGGCCGCCGCCAGCGGCAAGCGCGCAACCGGCTTCGACCGCCCGCTCCTCAACGCCCTCGGCGAGGTCATGCTTCCGGCTTCGCTCGGCGCCGCCAGCCGAACGGCCGCCGTCGACGCCTTCGTCGCCTGGGTCGATGGCTACGATCCCGTCGCCGAAGAGCAGCACGGGTATGGCTACGCCGAGATCCGCTACCTGCCGGCCGACCCCGCCCCGGGGTGGCGCGCGCAGCTTGATGGGCTCGACGCGCTCGCCCGCAGGATGCGCCAGCGCCCATTTGTCGAGCTCGACGCCGCCGCGCGGCAGGACGTGGTCACCACGGCGCTCGCTCCGGTCCGCGACGTGAACCTGCCCGACCCGTTAGGCGCCTCACACATCGCCGTCGCCCTGGTGGCACACTGGGCCGGGTCACCGGCGGCCAGCGACCTTGCCATGGGAGTGTCCGTCGGCACCGGCACCTGCCGCCCCCTCGACGGCGCGACCGCAAAGCCGCTTCCCATCGTTGGAGTTCAGGCATGAAGACGATCGAGACCGACATCCTGATCGTGGGCAGCGGCATCACCGCCGCCCTGATGGCTGCCCGGCTGGCCGAGACGACGACGCGCAGCATCACCGTCGTCGAGGCCGGGCGCGCCAGCACCCCGTTCGCCGAGCGTGGCAAGGCGCGCGACCGATACCTCGCGTATGGGGAGAACCCATGGGCGCGCGACCATCTCGATGACCAGAACGCCCTCGGCACCACGTGGGGCTACTCCCCCAACATGCACGTGGGCGGACTCGCCATGCATTGGGGGGGCGTCTCGCCGCGCTACTCGCCCGAGGACTTCACCACACGATCGCTGTACGGCATCGGCGACGACTGGCCCTACACCTACGACGACCTCGATCCGTTCTATCAGGAGGCCGAGGAGCGCATGGGGGTCGCCGGTGAGCAGGGGCCGCCCGCGCTCGACCCGCGTGGCAAGCCGTATCCGCTCCCGCCGCTCCCCATCAACTACAACCTCGCCCAGCTGCAACAATGGGCCACCTCGGCCGGGATCGCCTCCTGGAGCACCCCCTCGGCCAAGAACTCCATCGCCCGCGATGGGCGCGCGCAGTGCCAGCGATGTGATACCTGCTATCCCGTCTGCCCGACCGGCGCCAAGTACTCGCCCGACTTCACGTGGGATGCGCTCGTGGCGGCGAAGAAGATCACGCTGATCCCCGAGACCCTGGTGCGGCGACTGGTCGCCGACCCGGCCACCGGGCGCATCGTGCGGGCGACTGGCAACCGCACCGATGCCACCGGCGAGGAAGTCACCATCGAGGCGAAGACCTTCGTGCTCGCGGGGGGCTTCGTCTGGTCGCCGCACCTGCTGCTCCTGTCGCGCGATTCGGCGTATCCCGACGGACTCGCCAACCGCAGTGGCCTGGTCGGCAAGTATCTCGCGGGGCATCGCAACGTCGGCGCGCAGATCACGCTCCCCATGGAGCTGTATCCCGGCATCAACACCCAGCACTCGCTCGTGTCCAAGCAGTTCCAGCGCGCCAGCTATCGCGGGCGCTACCTGCGCCACGACCTGCGCATCTGGGAGTCGAGCGCCGGGCGCGGACCGCGCCTGCGCGGCGATGACGGCGCGCCGCTGTTCGGCGATGCCCTGCTCGCCGACTGGCAGCAGCGCGCCAAGGGGGCCACGGCCCGCGTGCGCGCCTACTACGACGTGCTCCCAGACAAGGAGAGCAAGCTCGTGCTCGACTCGGCGCGCAAGAATCGCTTCGGCGATCCCATGCCACACGTCGCGTTCCGCGACGCCCCGGAGAGCGCGGCGCTGGTGGAGTGGCAGGAAGAACGGCTGCGCGAGTTGTTCACCAGGATGGCCAAGGCTGGTGGCGGTGACGTGCGCTTCCAGAACAGCGCCAACGACCTGGGACAGGAACACCCCACCGGCGGCTGCCGCATGGGCAGTGACCCGACCACCAGCGTGGTCGACGGGTGGGGACGCGCCCACGACCACGAGAACCTGTGGGTGGCGGGGGCGCCGGCGCAGGTCAGCGCCTCGTGCTGCAACGGGACGCTGACCTTCGTGGCGGTCGGGCTCAGGACCGCCGCGGGAGTTGCCAAGGCGAGCGCCTAACGACGGTGCGGCGCGGTCGGCAACGCGGACGGGCGGAGGCGCTGGTGCGCCCCCGCCCGTCCGTACATCGTCGTCCAACTAGTCCACCGCCATCTCACCAGGAGCCGGCGGCCTCCGGCGACGTGCACCTGCCGGAAGCCGACGAACTCCGGGCAAGATGTCCGCTAGCACTTCCCGCCGCAGAGGCGCGTGCCCATCCGGCCATCGGTCCACGCGTCGAGCGTGTTGGCCCACGCCAGCAGCTGTGCCTTGGTCGCCCCGGTGGGGGTCTGGATGCCGTTGCCCTGGGCGGCGAAGTACGCCTCGGCGCCAGCCATGGCCGCATCAACTGCCGCGATGCCGCTCGTCTCGTAGTACCCCTTCACGAGCGTGGCGGTGATGAGCTCCTGAGCAAGGATCACGTAAGCGTTGCCGTTCTTCGTGGACATCGTGATCATCGTCCAGTTGTTCTTGCCCGAGCTGTAGAACATGTCGTACTTGGTGATCGGCTTGCCGTCGCTCTTGGAGTTCCAGGCCTGATAGTTGGAGGTCCACCAGGTCGTCGGCTGCACGCACGGCACGATCGTCAGCTTGTCGAAGCCGAAGTCGATCGAGCGATCGATGCTCGAGTTCGTGGCGAGGACGACCGTGGTCGGGTTGGTGTTGCTGTCCTTCCCGCGATCGGAACCGCGCAGCGTGGGTGATGCGACGTAGCTGTTCGGCGTCGCGACGCTCACGGTGTACGTGCCAGCGGGAAGACCCGTGAACAGGTACGAGCCGTTGCTCGCTGTCGTCGTGGTGGCATTGACCGGTCCCGCGAGCGTGACGGTGACGCCGCCCAGTCCATACTCCTTGGAGTCCTGGATACCGTCGCGATCCTTGTCATACCAGACGTAGTCGCCGATCTGGCCGAGGGGCTTGATGTAGCCGAAGTCGATCGTGCGGTTGATCGACGAGTTGGTCGCCAGCGAGACGTTGGCGACGCTGCCGTTCGAGTCCATCGCCGGGTCGCTTCCGGCGCCCGAGACGGTCGGGGAGAAGCCGGATGGGGTAACGACGGTCACCGTGTAGTTCCCGGCCGACAGTCCGCCGAACGAGTACGCGCCGTTGCCATCGGTCGTCACGCTGGCCGATGAGGCACCGCCCAGAATGACGGAAACACCAGCCAGCCCGGGCTCGCCCGAATCCTGGATCCCGTTGCCGTTCAGGTCGTTCCAGACGAAGTCGCCGATCTCGCCGCGGGGTGCGACGTACCCGAAGTCGATCGTGTGGTCGATGGACGAGTTGGTCGCCAGCGAGACGTTGGCCACGCTCCCGTTCGAGTCCATCGCCGGGTCGCTCCCTGCGCCCGACACGGTCGGGGAGTAGCCGATTGGCGTCGCAACGGTGACGGTGTACGCGCCGGCAGACAGCCCGCCGAACAGGTAGCCACCGTTGGAATCGGTCGTCGCGCTCGCCGACGCAGCGCCACCCAGCGTAACGGTGACACCAGCCAGCCCGGGCTCACCCGAGTCCTGGATCCCGTTGCCGTTCAGGTCTTCCCAGACGAAGTCGCCGATCTGGCCAGCGGGCGGAGCGACGAACTGGTTGGTGAAGGTGAGCTGCACGCCGACGTCATTGGCAATGAGCACGGCAGAGACCGTGCGGTTGGCCAAGTCGATCGTCGGGGCCGGCGGCGAGGCGGGCAGGTTGGCACCGTACGCCCAATCGATCGCCATCAGCGACCAGCTGGGGACCACCGAGGTCTCGGTCGCCGTGGCGCGGTAACGCCCGCTGACCTGGGTATTGATGCTCGTGGCAAGGCGGCACTGACCGACGGGGACGGTGGTGCTCCCCTGCGCGACGACCGCGTTGTCGCTCTGGCGAATGACCGTGTAGTCGAAGTCGAACGCCACGCCGGCGACGTTGCCGTCCTTGCAGATCCAGACTTCGCCCTGGAAGGAGAGGAAGTCGCTCAGGTCTGGCCCGCCGACCACTGAGCGCGACGGCGCGCTCGACGCCAGCCCCGACACGACGGCGTTGACCCGGGGCGACAGCGTTGGTGCGACGGGAGAGTTTGCTCCCTCGGCGCACGCGCCAAGGACGAGTGCTGCGGCCACTAGCGCGGCCTGACTACGACGGGTACGGCTCATGGGTTTCCGGCTGAGAGGTGGGCGCCGATATCGTCTACCGACGCATGCTGACCCTCTTCGGCAGCGGGACGGTCTCCAACCCGAGACACCACGCATTGCGCCACGGTCTCACGACCGGGTAGCCCTTTCGGAGGTTCTGTTGTGGAAGAGGTCGGTGGCAGAAAGTGTGCCATACGTCACAATTGCAGCCGTGACCACGGCACCCGATGGGCGACGCAACGCTCATATGAATGCGAGATCGCGTTCCAACGTCGCGCGGCTCGCACGCTGGACCGCACCGCCGACGGATGTTGAGTTTTTCTCACACAGCGCGGCGGGTGCGCGCCACAAGGGTCAGACAACCACCTCGACGTGCGAACGCCTCCTGGTGATCGATCCCCGCACCCGCTTCGTCGCCTACCGGCCTCGACGTCCCGTGAACAACGACTTCGGGATCATCACGTGGGCCCCGACGTTTCCGTCGACCAACTGCGTGATGCGCACGTCGCAGGCAACACTGGTCAGCATGTAGGCATCGTCCCGCGATAGCCCCTGTTCGCTGACCAGGAACTCGATAGCCTGGCGCACGGCGGTCTTTGTCGCCACCACCAGGTCCTTGTCCGCTCCCATGGCGATCCAGTGCGTCGGCGTCTCGCCACGCGGCCACGTGAGCTTCATGTCCTTCCGGACGATGACGTCGATCGTGCCGACCAGCGACGTCTCGAGCCCGGTAATGTCCACCTCGCCGTCGCCCTGCGCCGCGTGTCCATCACCCAGCTGCAACAGCGCGCCGGGAACATGCACCGGGATGAACAGGGTCGTCCCCGCCACCAACTCCTTGTTGTCCAGGTTGCCCGCGTGGATGTCGGGCGGGGCGCTGCTCACGCGTCCACGTGCGGCTGGCGGCGCCACGCCGATGCTCCCGAAGAACGGCCGCAGCGGCACGTCGATGCCCGGAGCAAAGCGCGCCACCATCGCCTGTCGGTCCAACGGAATGATACGCATCCTCGCCGTCGGAAAATCCTCGGGAATGAAGCCACTCGTCGGGCCGAAGGCATTGTACGCGTAGGCGATCGCCAGGTCGATCTTCTTGATCCGCACCTCCAGCACATCGCCCGGCTCCGCACCACGCACGTAGACCGGTCCGGTGAGGATGTGCCCGCCCGGCCCCCGGTCCTTCACGCTGTCGACGATGGCGCGAAGCGATGGCTCCACGTCTTCCGGTTTCACACCGGCCCCCTCGAGCCGGGTCGGGGTCGATGTGAGCAGGGTGCCGATCGTTAGCTCATCGCCCGACGCGATATGCAGCACCGGCTTGGCCTCGGCCCAATAGTGACCGTAGGCGACGGTGGAGGGAGACGGCATGAGCCGGTGCCTGGTCGGTTGGCGCGGTGGCACCGTGCTCGGGGTGCCAGGCTCGCGAGTCGCCTCGAGCTGCGACACGCCAGCGAGAACGAGCGCGACGGTCGCCACAAGCGCGACCGCGGCAGTGCGCAAACCCGCGCGCAAACCACTGCGCAAACCACTGCGCGAACCAGTACGGACAGGAGACGGCATGAGTCGACCCGACATCGGGAGATAGGAGCGATCGAGCGTACACGATCGCGAACATGTCCCCCGCCGAGCGACTCGGCCAGCCCGGGAGCGCCCCGGTTCGTTACTCCGGCTACCCGCGACGGCGCAGGATGAAGCCCCAATACGTGTCGGGACCGGCGGGCACCGCGAAGTCGATCGTCGCGGTGTCGACCACATCGAACCCCGAGCGCTGCATCAGGCTGACCCACGCCGCGCGCCCCAGCACGCTGTAGTGATTCGGATTGGTCTCGTGCCGGCAGGCCGTGTCGGGGGCCGGGACCTCGACGTACAGGATGCCTCCCGCTGTCAGCACCCGGTGGAAACCGGCGAGTGTGAAGTAGGGCGCCACGCTGTGCTCCAGCGCGTGGCGACACCACACCAGGTCGAAGCTGGCGTCGGCGAAGTCGAGGTACGACTGGTCCATGTCGAGCGCCTCGAAGCCAGCCGCAGCGCACGCAGCCAGATCCTCGTCTCCGATCGTGATACCGATCGCCTTGTGACCGGCCGCCCGGAACAGCTCGAGCGCCAGCCCCTGCCCGCACCCCACGTCGAGCACTCGGCTCCCCGGCGGCAGCGGCACCGTCTTTTGCAGCAGCGCCCACATGTGGCGCGACAGTTCGGTGTGCTGCTCGGACGGAGGCTCCGGGTAGACGTCATCGCGTAGCCGGTCGATGAACGCCTCGAAGCGCCCGGCACGCGGATCAGCAGAAACGAAGGGTGACTGACTCATGGCGCGACCTGGGCGAGTGATGAGAACGCGGAGAGCTGCGGACCGGGCGATTGCGCGCCGCGACCGGATTGCTGCTCACAAGGCAAGCGCCGGACCCGTCCGTCGCGGATCGAGTTCGCGGCGTATATGACTGCGTAGCACTCACTTACGGGTTTCGGTCCCCGACACGGCGTTCCGCGAGACGCGGTAGCTCTTGCCGACGTGCACGTCCCCGGTGGACATCTCGTCCGGTCGGCCGCGTGAATTGCCCGCTCGGCGGGGTGGCGAATCGGATCACCGCTTCGCACTTTCGCCCCGTCGCCTGTTCCGAGAGAGTCTGGCCGACCAGCCACAATGCCTCCGCCCGCACTACTCCGATCGAGGTGTCGATGGAGGTATCATCGGTGGATTCGCGGGAGCGTCACGACCGTCGCAGCCATCCTGCCCCGACCGGAATGGTTGCCGCGTACCGCACGTCGGGACTAGAATCGACGCTTTGGCCGCGCCTCGCCGGTTCGTGGCCCGGCTCGACAGTTGCCGAGGCGACGATTGCCGAGGCGACGATTACCGGAGCGACGCGCAAGCTTCCCGCCGGGATGGACGGCGCGCCCCGTTCGTTCGTGGACTTGTTCTACGCCCTGGCCTAACCATCCGAGGATGACGCCGGACTCGCCGAAGGCACGCGTAGATGCGCGATTTGCCGCACGCCTTGCTGCTCGCCTCGCTGCTCGATCTGCTGCTCGATCTGCTGACCACCGCTTCACGGAGTTGCCCATGTCGATAGCCCCCATCTTCCGCCTCGGCGTTGCGACGTTCGTCGCCCTCGTCGCGCTCCCGATGTCCCCCCTGGCCCTCGTATCACCGGCGCTGGCGGCGCAGGAGAAGGCGTCCGACACGCTGCTCACCGTCGACCACTACCTCGACTTCGAGTCG
Organism: Gemmatimonadota bacterium; assembly: GCA_016704465.1. Taxonomy (GTDB): domain Bacteria; phylum Gemmatimonadota; class Gemmatimonadetes; order Gemmatimonadales; family Gemmatimonadaceae; genus SCN-70-22. The sequence continues at coordinate 290,917 of JADJAD010000007.1, forward strand.
GTCAGCGACCCCGAGATATCTCCCGACGGCACGCGCATCATCTACTCGCGTCGCTTCGTGGACAAGCAGAAAGATGCGTGGGAGTCGGCGCTCTGGATCATGAACGCGGACGGCTCTGAGAATCGCTTCCTTGCCCGCGGCGATGCGCCAACATGGTCGCCCGACGGGACGCGCATCGCCTACCTCGCCGAGGGAGCGGCAGGTGGACCGCGCGGCGCACAGATTCACGTGCGCTGGATGAACGCCGAGGGCGCCACCTCGCAGGTGACGCGGGTGGCACATGCGCCCAGCGACATCGAGTGGTCGCCGGACGGCCAGTCGATTGGTTTTTCCATGTTCGCCCCCAAGGCAAACATCTGGGCGATCGACATGCCCGCAGCGCCCGAAGGGGCGCAGTGGACACCAGCACCGCGATACGTCAACACGGTGCACTATCGTGCCGATCGGCGCGGCTTTCTCGAGCCCGGCTTCGTGCACCTGTACGTGGTCCCGGCCGACGGCGGCACGCCGCGCCAGTTGACCAGCGGGGACTGGAACGTGGGCTCTCGCTTCGATGGCCAACCGGGCGCTGCAGGCTGGTCATGGAGCGCGGACGGTGGCTCGATCGTCTTCGACGGGTTGATGGACCCGGAGAGCGACAAGAACTTCCGCGACAGCGACATCAACGTCGTCGACGTGCGCACGGGGGTGATGAAGAAGCTCACGACACCGCGTGGCTCGTGGTCGCAGCCGAGCGTCTCGCCCGATGGGATGTGGATCGCCTTCGTCGGGTATCCGTTCACCGAGAACACCTACCACACCACCGAGCTGTTCGTCATGCGCGCCGATGGGTCGGCGATGAAGAAGCTGTCCGGCACGCTCGACCGCGACGTGGGCAGCTTGGCCTGGGCGCGCGACAATTCCGGCATCTACTTCGGCGCCCAGGACCGCGGTACCAGCAACGTGCATTTCGCCTCGCTCGCCGGACAGGTGCGCGCCCTCACCACCGGGCAGCACATGCTCTCCCTCGGCTCCATCTCCCGCACAGGCGTCGTGGCCGCGATACGCTCGGCGCCGTCCGACCCAACCGACGTGGTGCGCTTCGCCGTGACCGCGCCGCAGCAAGTCACGCGGCTCACCAGCGTCAACGCCGACATCCTCGCCAACAAGAAGCTGGGCACGTTCGAGGAACTGTGGGTGACATCGACGAGCGGGACCCGGGTGCAAGGGTGGCTCCTCAAGCCGCCCGGCTTCGACGCGTCGAAGCGTTGGCCGATGATCATGGAGATCCATGGCGGGCCGCACGGGATGTACAACGTCGGCTTCAGCTACATGTACCAGAACTTCGCCGCCAATGGGTACGTGGTGCTGTACATCAACCCGCGCGGCTCCACCGGGTACGGGAGCGACTTCGGCAACGCGATCAACAAGCGCTATCCTGGAGTGGACTACGAGGACCTCATGGCCGCGGTCGACACCGTGGTCGGGCGTGGGTACGTGGACCAGAGCCGCATGTACGTCGGCGGTTGTAGCGGGGGAGGCGTGCTGTCGAGTTGGGTCATCGGACACACCAACCGCTTCGCGGGTGCAGCGGTGCGCTGCCCGGTCATGAACTGGATCTCGTTCGCCGGCAATGCCGACGTGCCCTACTTCGGCAATTCCTGGTTCGAGAAGCCGTACTGGGAGGACCCCAAGCCGTGGCTCGACCAATCACCGCTGATGTATGTCGGAAAGGTCACGACCCCGACCGTCATCATGACCGGCGAGCTGGATCTGCGCACGCCCATGGCCCAGTCGGAGGAGTACTACCAGGCGCTCAAGCAGCGGGGCATCCCGTCGGCGCTGCTGCGGTTCCAGGGGGAGTTCCACGGCACCGGATCCAAGCCGAGCAACTTCATGCGCACGCAGCTGTACATGATGAGCTGGTACCAGCAGCACAAGCGTGACGCGGCCGCCATGTGACCGTGACGCCACGCCGGCGCTCGACGCACGCGCTGCACCGTTGACCCATCCATGCCTCGCCGGCACGCCGCGGCGAGGCATGGTGCGCATGGCGTACTTGTTGTGCCTGACGGGCGTGGTGCTGGCGGCCTGTTCGGGCGCCGAGCCGACGGTCGTGGACGGCACGTGCGAGCCCACGCCGCGCTATCCAACTGCCATCGGCTGCGCCTATGTCTTTGGCCGGGTGACCGACGTGACCGGCGCGGCGTTGGACAGCATCGACGGCCTGGTGCGGTTGAGCGATGCCTGCGCCTGCTCATCGCCCCGGCTCGAGGGTGACGCCAACGGCGTCTACGCCACCGTCGTCCACCGCCTGCCGCGCACCAGCGGCTTCTCCGACACCGCCACCGCCACCATCGTCGCCCTCGCCAGCGCCCCGAAGTACCCCCGCCACGTAACGGGTGCCGCCTACTTCGACACTGCCCGCGTGGTATTACGCTTCGCCCGTTTAGGCGAGACCCCACCCCCCACCGAAGTCGACCTCCGCATAACGATCCCTCCCCGGTGAGGTCCGCCCCTCCCGTCCCCCGTCCCCCGTCCCCCGTCCCTAGATCTGGTCTATCATCGGCTGCGTGATCAACACCGTCCCCTTCTCGGATCGGCGGAATCGGGCCGCATCCTGCACCGGGTCCTCGCCGACGACCAACCCCGGCGGAATCCGCACGCCGCGGTCCACGACAACACGACGCAAGCGCGCCCCCCGGCCCACGTCCACATCCGGCATCAGGACCGCTCCCTCGAGATGCGCGAAGGAGTGCACCTTCACCCCGGTGAACAGCAGGCTCCGGTGCAGGTAGGCGCCTGACACGATGCACCCCCCCGACACCAGCGAGTTCAACGCCTCACCACGCCGCCCATCCTCGTTATGCACGAACTTGGCCGGCGGCGTGATCTCGCCGTAGGTCCAGATGGGCCAGTTCTTGTCGTACAGGTCGAGCGACGGCACGACCGTCGTCAGGTCGATGTTGGCCTCCCAGTACGCATCGATCGTCCCGGCATCGCGCCAGTAGGCCTCCTTCTCTGTCTCGGCCTTGACGCACGATCGGCTGAAGCGATGTGCCACGGCCTTGCCGTGCTTCACCACGAACGGAATGATGTCCTTGCCGAAGTCGCGGCTCGACTCGGGGTTCGCCGCATCGTGCCGCAGCAGGTCGAACAGGTAACTCGTACGGAAGACGTAGATCCCCATGCTCGCCATCGCCATGTCGGGATTCTCGGGAATGCCCGGGGGATCGGCGGGCTTCTCCAGGAAGCTGACGATGCGGTCGTTCGCGTCCACGTGCATGACCCCGAAGCCCGTCGCCTCCATGCGCGGCACCTCCAGGCACCCCACCGTCACATCGGCCTCCTGGTCCACGTGCTGCTGCAGCATCAGCTCGTAGTCCATCTTGTACACATGGTCACCGGCGAGCACGACCATGAACTCGGGACCATAGGCCTCGATGATGTCGATGTTCTGGAACACCGCATCGGCCGTCCCCTCGTACCATTGCGTCTCGCTCACGCGCTGGCTGGCGGGGAGGATGTCGAAGCTCTCGTTGCGCTCGGGACGCATGAAGTTCCAGCCGCGCTGCAGGTGGCGGATCAGGCTATGGGCCTTGTACTGCGTGGCCACGCCGATGCGGCGCACCCCGGAGTTGATCGCGTTGGACAGCGCGAAGTCGATGATGCGCGACTTGCAGCCGAAATACACCGCCGGCTTGGCGCGTCGGTCCGTCAGCTCGTGAAGCCGCGAGCCTCGCCCTCCGGCGAGGACGTAGGCCATGGCGTTTCGGGCGATGATGCTTCCGCGCGGGGAAGTGGACATGTCGACGGTGCTCTCAGAGCGCTCGAGGGGTAGTTCGTCGCGCGAGACATCGAGGGGCGTGCGCGGTCCCTCGCCAACGCATGACGTGTCACGTCCACTTTGCACCGGCGTCGGGCATGGCGTAAGGTTGCAGCATGAAAGTTCTCTTCGTTGCTGCCGAGGTTCATCCGTGGGTCAAGACCGGGGGGCTGGCCGATGTCGCCGGCGCCCTGCCCACCGCGCTCCGGGCGGCCGGACACGACGTGCGCGTCGTGATGCCGCGCTACCGTGTGCTGCGCGAGCGCGCCCTCCCGATGGACGGCCCGCTCGCCGCCTCGTTCCTCCCCATCGGCGAACGCGCCGAGGAGCTGCGGGTCTGGCGCCTGCGCGAGAGCGATGCACCGACGTACCTGCTCGACATACCCGCCGCCTTCGAGCGTGCCTCGATCTACGGCGAGGATGACGACCATCGGCGATTCATCCTCTTCGCCCGCGGCGTGCTCGACCTCATGCAGCACCTGCGCGAAGTGGACGGCTGGCAGCCCGATGTCGTACACGCCCACGACTGGCACTCGGCGCTCGTCTCGAACTACCTCAAGACGTACCACGCCTACACCTTCGGCCATATCGCCACGGTTTTCACCGTGCACAACCTGGCCTATCAGGGAGTCACCACCCCCGGAACGGTCGGGCTGGCAGGGCTCAGTGAAATGGGAATGGTGGAGAACGGACTCGGCGCCCGCGTGGCCGGGACGTTCAATTTCATGGCTCGCGGCCTCGCCTATAGCGACATCATCACCACAGTAAGCCCCACCTACGCCGAAGAGATCATGACCGGCGAGTTTGGTGAAGGGCTGGACGGCGTGCTGCGGGCCCGGCGTGACCGCGTGGTCGGAATCCTGAACGGGATCGACACCACGCTCTACGATCCGGCCACGGACAAGCACATCGCCGAGCCGTACAGCGCCGACGACCTCGGTGGCAAGGCGGAGTGCAAGGCGGCGCTCCAACGCGAACTGGCCCTGACCGAGGCGCCCGACACCCCCCCTGCTCGGCATCGTCACACGGTTGGTAGGCCAGAAGGGGCTCGACCTGTTGCACGCCGCCATGCCGTGGCTGCTGCGGTCGACCGATGCCCAGTTCGTGCTGTTGGGGTCGGGCGAGGCCCGATGGCAGGACGCCTTCCGCGGCTACGCCGACGCGCATCCCGATCGTCTCGCCGCCCGCATCGGCTTCGACGCCGCGCTCGCCCAGCGCATCTACGCCGGGTCCGACGCCTTCCTCATGCCGTCACGCTTCGAGCCCTGCGGGCTGGGGCAGATGATCGCCCTGCGCTACGGCAGCGTCCCGATCGTGCGCGCCACCGGCGGGCTGGCCGACACGGTGAGCGAGGGCTTCGAGGGGAACGGCTTTCGCTTCCACCCGTACGAGACCGCCCACTTCACCGACGCCATCGGACGGGCCCTGGCCGCCTATCGGAATCCCAAGGGCTGGGGGCTGCTGCGCGCGCGCGGCATGCGTGAGGACAACTCGTGGGACCACGCGGCGGCGCGGTACGGGCGCGTGTATACGGCGGCGCGGAGGATTGTGGGGGGACGCTAGGTCGCGCTGAGTCGCGGTGGGGCGCAGGCGACGGACTCCATCCCTTTCCGCGCGGGGCAGTGGGGGGCGGAGTTTGCGGTGTCAGACAATTTCAGGGGCGCCGGGGTGCTGCGTTTCCTCACGCCTCGACGGGCGCTGGTATTGGACTTGTCAGGCTCGACCACCCGGGAATCCGCGACCGGATGGTCGACGGCTACCGACGTCGATTTCGTCCAGCTGCGCCTAGGCCATCGCTGGTATCGGCCAATCCATGATCGGATCGTGCAGCATGTGACCGTCGGCGCGTCCTTCGCTCGCAGCGTTGTCGAGCACACGGTGACCACGGTCGAGGGCCTCGAGGGCAAGACCGCCCAACAGGCCAACTCCGGAGGTGCATACGCTGACCTGGGGGCCGCGTGGCTGGTGACGCCACATCTGTCGCTCGGCGCGGCGTGGACCGCCGACGTCTCCTACAAACGAGCAAGCACTGACGCCAGCGGCGAGGGAGTCCAACTACTGGACCAACGCGTGCGTTCCTGGAACGCCAACGCCGGATCGGTCTCGCTGCGCCTCAACCTCTACTTCTGACCCCAGCGCTGCTCCAGTCGCCTAGGGCGCCTTCCCCTCGCTCGCTGCCACCGCACCCAGCGGCACCTTGTCCCGGTCAATGCGCTGGTCAGGGGCAATCTTCCAGCTGGCGATCGTCGTCCACCACCCGACGGCCGAGAGCGGACCGGTCTCGATGCGGCGGTTTATTCCCGCCACCAGCTTCGGCTCGTACAGGAACACGGCGCCGGCGTCCTGGATGATCTGGTTGTAGGCGCGCTGGTACAGCGCCTTGGTCCGTGCGGTGTCGAATTCCGACGCGACGCTGTCGAGCGCTGCATCGACCACCGGGCTGGAGTAGCCGCCATAGTTGGCGGCGAAGTCGCTCGTGCTGACCGGGCTGCCGAAGTTGGCCTTGAGATCCGACGGGCTCGGGTCGTTATGCACCCCGTGCATCACCACGTCGAACTTCCCCGACGTGATGCTCTCGATGAAGGTGTTGAACTCCATGTCCTCGAGGCTCACCTGCGCCCCCACCTCCTTCCACTGTGACTGGAGTAGCACCGCCGCCTGACGACGCGGCGCGCTCGACGCGGGCGACAGCAGCGAAAAGGCCAGCGAGCGTCCCCCCCTCTTCCGCACGCCACTCCCGTCGCCGTCCAGCCACCCGGCCGAGTCGAGCAACGCCTTGGCCGCAGCCAGGTCGAATGGCAGCATCTCGATCGACGGGTCGGCGGTCCACTGGGCGCGCACGGCCGGGCCGATTGAGAGGTAGGCGAGCGTGTCGAATACGTTCTTCACGACGGTCTGGCGATCGACCGCCATGGTCAGCGCTCGGCGCACGGCCCTGTCGCCCAGAATGGGGTGCGGGCGCTGGCGGTCGGCCGGGTTACGGGCATTGAACAAGGCCAAGCCGTAGTCGAGCCCTTGGTACGGAACGAGACGGATGTCGGGCGACTTCGCGACCCCGATCAGCGCATCGCCGCGCAGCATCTCGATCATGTCAGCCTCCTCCGTCACCAGTCGGCTCCACATCGCCGTCGGATCGGGCGACACGCTCCAGATCACGCGATCGAGCGACGGTCGTCCGAGGAAGTTGGAGGTGTCGGCCACCACCTCGATCAGCGAGCCTTTGACCCACCGACGGAAGCGAAAGCGCCCGTTCCCCACCGGGTTCTGCGCAAAGTCCGACTCGCGCATCTTGTCGCGCGGCACGCTGGCCAGCAGGTGCGACGGCACTACGGGGAGCCCGTAGACCAGCGAGAAGAACTGCTCGGGCGAGCGACGATTGAACCAGACCACCGCCGTCAGCGAGTCTTGCACGCTCGCCGAGTCGACGCCCTCGATCCCCCCGGCATGCCGCGAGGCGACGACCGGGTCCTTGAGCAAGGCGATAGAGAAGCGCACGTCCTCAGCCACCACCGGCGCGCCATCGTGCCAGCGAGCACGCGGGTCGATGGAGAAGGCGATCGACAGCGAATCGGAAGCCCAGATCCAGCTCTTGGCCAACCGCGGCTCAAAGCCCGCATCGCCCACCGTATTCATCGACGCCGGCGGTGCGGCCAGCGGCTCGAAGAGCTGGTCGGCGATCTGCTTCCCGACCAGCTGGGTGATCACCGCCGGAAGCAGGAAGTCTGCGTCCGCCGCCACGGCCACGATGACCGTCCCCCGACCCTCGTTGCCGCCAGAATCCTTCGTGCCACATGCCACGGCGCCCAACGCGGTGATTCCCAGGACGCAGGCACGAACGTAGCGCGAACGATGTGGCAACATGGGTCAGTTCCTGAGTGGGGCGGAGCCCGGTGACGATCGCGTCACGTGCATTCGGTCGGAATCCTTGAGACGGTCCAAGCGTGCGCCTCGCAACGTGACGACCACACACACACTCGTCACTCGCGCATTGGAGGACTGGACAACCTATGCTTCCGAGTAGCGACCCTCCAACCAGTCCCGACCGTACAGCGTCTTCCTATCGAGCGCCCGCCAGCGCCGACTCGACGTCCCGCGGGAGCGTCTCGATCCCCCCCTCGCGGTAAGCGGCTCGAGCGCGAGAGGTCGCGGCGCGCGCCCGTTCCCCGTCCCCGCTCGCGCGGAGCGCCAGCGCCAGCTCGACCAGGAGCGGCGCACGGTCGCGCTGACCCGCTGCGCTGGTGGAGTCCGTGCTCAGTGCCAGCGCCGCGTCCTGCAGGCGCACGGCACTGGTTGCCTCCCCACGAAGGCGGCTCACCATCCCCTCGGTGTGGCGCAGCAGGACTTGCGTGGTGACGGGGATCGTCGTCGTGTCGCGGGCCAGTTTGTTCAGTCGTATCCACGCCGCCTCTGCCCGTCCCGAGATGGCCTCGGCCTGGGCGATGCGGATTCGATGCACCGCCAGCCTCGGGTGCGCGTCGCCCCACGCCTGGGCGAGCAGCGAGAGCGCCTCCTCGAGCGGGGCGATGGCGGCCGCGCCGCGCCCCATCTTGACCAGCGCGGAGCCGCGGTTGGCCTGCACGATGCCGTAGCTCACACTCGTCGAGTCGCCGTTGGCGCGCAGGAGGCGTCGCGCTTCGTCGTAGTCGCGCAGGGCGCTGTCGTACTCGGCGAGCTCGAGGCGATAGCCCGCGAGCGATGCGCGCAGGAAGGCCCGGGTGTACGAATCGGGGCCCATGCTGATCACCGAGGCGGTGTCGGCGCGGGCGAGCACCTCGATTGCCTCGCGCGTGCGCCCCACGCGTCCGAGGGCGCGCCCGAGGACCATCTGCCCCTCGATCACCCGGGGATGAGACTCGGTCCCTCCATAGTGCTCGCGCGTGGCCGCCACGGCGCGCTGGGCGACCAGCAGTGCCTCGTTCCGATCCGTGCCCAGGTTCTCCAGCGCCACGGCCAGTACCTGCAGCGCCGTCACCCGCAATTCGTGGCGAGGGGGGAGGTCGCGTTGCGCTCGCTCGTCGGCCTCGCGCACCGGTGGCACCGCGGCCGCCGCCTGCCCCCGGTCGATCGCCAGGTGCGCCGAGTCGACGAGCAGCCCGATGAGGATCGACGGCTCGGGCGATGGCTGCGCCCGCATCGCCGCCAGCGTCGACGCGACCAGCGTGTCCATCGCGTCGAGCTGTCCGCGGGCGCGAAAGAGCCCGCCGAGCGCGAGCTTCGCACGCAAGGTGCGATCGTCGGTCTCGCCGAAGCGCTGCACTGCCATCTGCTCCGCCTCGTGCAGGATCGGCCCGGCAGCCTGGTACGCCTGCAGGCTCGCCAGGCTCGACCCAATGAGCCAGGTAAGCTCGAAGCGCAGGTCGGGGCGCGCGGCGAGCGTACTGTCGAGCCCTGCATACGCCTGTTGGAGCAGGTCGACCGCGGTCAGCGCGGTCCCGTCGCCGAGGTATGGGTCGGCGTGCTGGAAGATCCCGGTGATGAAGGCGGTCACTTCCTCGGCGCGCTGCTGCTCCGCGCGCGCGACCTGCGCCTGCCAGATCGCCGCCCCCGCCCCGCCGACCACCGCGACGAGCACCGCCGCCGCCGCCGAGACGGCGAGCGCGTTGCGCCGCACAAACCGCGTGGTGCGGTAGCCGAACGAGTCGGGGCGGGCGCGCACGGGACGGCCGTCGAGCCAGGCCTGCAGGTCGTCGGCGAGCGCGGTCACGGTGGCGTATCGCTCGCCCGGCTGCTTGCGCAGTGCCTTGAGTGCGATCGTGTCCAGGTCGCCGCGCAGCAATCGTCGCCGGGCCGGGGTCTCGACGCAGTCACTGGGGCGCCGTGGCTCGCCTGTGACAATCGCCTCTTCCAGCGCCCCACGCGACTCGCGGGCCAGCCGGTACGGGCGCGCGTCGCTCAGCAGCTCGAACAGGATCACCCCCAGCGCGTAGACGTCGGTGGCCGTAGTGACCTCGCCCCCCATGACCTGCTCGGGCGAGGCGTACAGTGGCGTCAGCAGGGTGCCGCCATCTCGCGTGAGCGCCGTCGCGCCCGGCGCCCCGTCGTCCTCGACCAACTTGGCAATGCCGAAGTCGAGCAACTTGACCGCGCCGTCGCCCCCCACCAGGATGTTCGACGGCTTGAGGTCGCGATGGACCACCAGGCTGGCGTGGGCGTGCGCCACCGCAGCGAGCACGTCAAGAAAGAGGCGCACCCGCGCATGCACGTCGAGCGTGCGATCGCGGCACCACGCGTCCAGGTGCACGCCGTCCACGTGCTCGAGCACGAGATAGGGCTGCCCGTCGTCCGACACCCCGGCATCCAGCAGTTGGGCAATATGCGGGTGGCGCAGCCGCGCGAGGATCTGCCCCTCACGGCGGAATCGCTTCTCGCCGTCCGCGCCGAGCAGTGCGGTGGAGAGCAGCTTCACGGCAACCACGGCGTCGTAACGCCCGTCGTGGCGGTGTGCGCGCCACACACTCCCCATGCCGCCGCGCCCGATCAGCGACTCCAGCCGGTAAGGACCGCACATCGCTCCCGGGCGACCGCCAGTCACCGGTGGCGGTGTCGCCGTCCCCTGCATGAATCCTTCCTGCGACATCGCCTCGCGGGCGCGCAGCAGCTCGGCCACCCGCGGCGCCAGCGCCGGCTGCTCGCTGTGCAGTCGCGCGAGCCATGGCGCCCGCTCGGCGTCGGACAGGTCGAGCGCTTCATCCAGCAGCGCCGACAGCGCGCTCCATTCCTGGGGATCAGGGGCCGGCATGCGGGAGCACCTCAGGCCGCGCCGTCATCGAGCGCCTGCCGCAGGTACAGCCGCGCCTTGTCCCACTGCCGTTGCACCGTGCGCTCGGCCACCCGCTGCACCGCGGCAATCTCGGCGAACGTAAAGCCGCAAAAGAATCGCAGGTCCACCACGCGTGCCAGCGTGGGGTCCACCTGCTCGAGTTGTTCAAGCGCGTTATGGATCGCGATCAGCTCGTCGGGATCGCTCACCTGCTGCGCGTGACCCGTGTCGAGCGTCGTGCCCCGCACCCCGCTCCCCCGCTTGGCGGCGTGGTTCGCGCGCACCCGGTCGATGAGCACGCCACGCATCGCCTTGGCCGCGTAGGCGAGGAATCGCGCTTCGTCGGGAAAGTCCCCCACTTCGCGGGCGCCGAAGGCGAGGTAGACCTCATGCAGAAGCGTGGTAGCGCTGAGTGGGCTCACCGCCCCCTGCCGGCGCACCTCGCGCTGCGCCAGCCGATGCAGCTCGTCGTACAGCGTGGCGAACAGCAGGTCGCGCGCGCGCGCATCGCCCGCATCGGCTTGGGCGACGAGGGTGCTGAGTGGAGCGGCTGCGAGTGGGGAGCTTGGAATCACGACGCGGCGTTCGGCGCGGGGCAAGGCGACACGGAGCGCCACGATGCGGGTCGTGGACGCCGGGAGCGCGACAGCACGCACCGCGCACCGCGACGCCCGGCAGCAGCGAGCAGCCGCAACGCGGCCGCCAGAATCAACACCCGAATCTGGGTCGTGGCATCAGCCCTCGCCAGCTCGGCGGCGCAATCCGCCAACAGCGAGCGACGGCGCCGAGTAGCGCTCGGGTGACCGGGGGGTGATCGCCGAAAGGTCGCCGCGCGCCCGATCGGGTACGGACGCCCGTTGAGGGACCACCATTGTCCAAAACGGCCGTCGCGCGGTCGGCACTTCGGCCGGCACTTCGGCCGGCACTGCGGTCGGCGCCAGGTCCGCCCCACGCGCGTCGGCCGATGCCTCGCTCGACTGGTGTCGCCGGTCTGCCTCCGCTAACGCCTGCTCCACGCGCGCCACGACGGTCGGGGCCTCCGTCCGCAGGTCGTCGAGCCAAGCCTGTCGCTGGGCGGCCCCCTGACCTCGGGCCAGCGAGATCAAGGGAGCGAGGGCGTCGTGCTCGCGGGAGCGGATCGATCCGAACATGATGTCTCCTCCAGATGGGGGCAATTCAGCGAGTGCTGTATCTCTTGGGCTATCGGATTCCCGCCTCCGATCACGACACGGCGAGCGCTTCCAGCCGTGCACGCGCATGGGTGCCCGCGAGGCGCCGACCCGGGACGGCGACCAAGTGCTCGTGAAAGAAGCGACGCACCATGTCCGTGTACTCGGCGCGCGCCGACCCGAACGAGGCCAGATGGCGGTTGCCGTCGGTGATCCAGACCGCGCAGCTGGCGGCGTGCGCCAGCTGGTGCGCGTGCGCGACCGGGACGAACGGGTCGTGCGCAGAGTGGATGACCAGCGTGGGGCGACCACTCAACCGGCGCATGTCGCCCATCGTCGTGTGTCGCAGGAGGTGCTCCCCCGTGAGGGCGCGCGCCACCAGGAGCGCCCCGGACAGGAAGCAGGCGGGGAGGCACGTGAGGCGCGTGAACTGCGCGCGCAGCACCTCGCCGAGGTCGGCGAAGGCGCTGTCGGTCACGAGCGCACCGATCGCCGGTTCCTCTGCCGCGGCCCCGATGGCGCTCGCCCCTCCCATGGACGCTCCCAACACGCCGATGCTGGTGGGTCGGTAGCCGTGCGCGAGCAGGAAGTCGACGGCGCCGAGCACGTCGCGTCGCTCGCGTTGCCCGAACGTGAGGCGGGCGTAGTCACTCTCGCCGTGCCCGCGCAGGTCGAGCATCACCACGCTCAGTCCCTCGAGTGTGAGGGAGAGCGCCAGGTCGAACGTGGAGGCCCGAAGTTCGTCGCCGCGGCAGGCATCCCGTCCGTGCACGAGGATCACCGCCCCGGCCGCACCTGGTGCCGGCGCGTACCAGGCCGACAGTTGCAATGACTCGTGGCGGGCAGGGAAGCGCACCAGGGCGAACTGACCGCCGGTCGCCGCAGGAGGACGCGCCGGGGAGACGCGTCGAGCGGTGGTGAACCGGTGAGCGACGACCGTCGCCACGCTGAGGTAGAGCGTCAGGAGGGCGCCGACCAGCACCGCGAGCACCAGCATCGACACCAGACCCTCCTCGTCCTCGGGACTCCTCGCACATTCCTCTGTCTATTGAATCGGGATCGGCGAGGGAAAGACGACATTCGCCCCGACGGGCGCATGCGCAGCCCACGTGCGGCCCATGTGCGGCCCGCGCCAGCGCACCACGAGTTGCGCTCGGCCAAGCCGGCCGGCACATGAGTCGTGGCAGGGCGGAGTCCCGGGGCACAGATTGCGCAGGCTGCCCTCTCAAACCGAAAACGAGGACCGTGTCATGATCGAGTCCCACTCGCCGGCAACGCGTCGTCCGCGATTCCGGCCGTCGGCTTTTCCCCTGCGCGGCGCGGCGTTGGTCGTGGCGCTCTCGCTCGCCTGCTCAGCCATGGTGGCCGCCCAGGCCCGCACGCCCACCCCGCCGATCGCCGAGCGCACCACCGGCATGACCGCCATGCCCGGCTTCTTCACTCTCTATTGGGATGAGGGGACCGGAAAGTTGTTCTGGGAGATCGACAAGCTCGACACCGAGTTCCTGTACCAGGTCTCGATGGGCTCGGGGCTCGGGAGCAACCCGGTCGGGATCGACCGTGGACAGCTCGGCGGCACCTACGTCCTGGTGGCGAAGAAGACCGGCCCGCGCGTCCTCCTGCTCGAACCCAACTACCGCTTCAAGGCGCGCAGCAGCAATCCGCAGGAAGTGGACGCGGTGAAAGATGCCTTCGCCCCGTCGGTGCACTGGGGCTTTGATATCGTGGCCCAGACCGGGAACCGCGTGCTCGTCGACGCGACGACGTTCTTCCTGCGCGACGCGCGCGGCGTGGTCCAGCAGATCGCCCGCAGTGGGCAGGGGACCTTTCAGCTCGACCAGTCACGCAGCGCCCTGTATCCGCAAAACATCAAGTCGTTTCCAGGCAACACCGAGGTCGAGGCGATGCTCACCTTCACCAGCAGCGCCCCGGGGCGCCTGGTGGACGGCGTCGCGGCGACCGGTGAGGCGGTGACGCTTCGTGAGCACCACTCCTTTGTCCAGCTTCCTGACGGCGGCTTCACCTCGCGATTCGCCGACCCGCGCATCGGCACGCTCGGCCCCGACGTGATGGACTTCGCCCAACCCGTGGACCGCGACGTGATGCTGCACTATGCGGCGCGCTTCCGGCTCAAGAAGCAGAACCCGGCAGCGGCGCGCTCCGAACCGGTCACCCCGATCACGTTCTATGTGGACCCAGGGATCCCCGAGCCGATTCGCGGCGCGGTGATCGAGGGAGCCGCTTGGTGGAACCAGGCGTTCGAGGCCGCGGGTTTCATCAATGCCTTCCGGGTCGCCGTCCTCCCCGCCGGCGCGGATCCCGCCGACATCCGCTACAACATGATTCACTGGAGCCATCGGCGAACGCGCGGATATTCGTATGGCTCGACCGTGACCGATCCGCGCACCGGTGAGATCATCCGCGGCAACGTCAACCTCGGCAGCCTGCGACTGCGGCAGGATTACCTGCATGCCCAGGGGATGGTCGCGCCGTTCGGATCGGGCAGTGGCGACGACGGCGCGGCGGAAATGGAAGACGCGCCTAGCGCCGAATACCTCGCCGAGCTGGCCGACAACGGAGATGCACTGGAGATGGCGCTCGCACGCGTGCGGCAGCTGTCGGCGCACGAAGTGGGGCACACCATCGGCTTTCCGCACAACTACATCGCCAGCGCCCAGCAACGTTCGAGCGTGATGGACTACCCCGCCCCGCTCGTGCGCATCACGCCGCAGGGGGGGCTCGACCTCTCCGACGCGTACGCGAAGGGGATCGGCGAGTATGACAAACTCTCCGTCACCTGGCTGTACCAGGATTTCGCCGCCAACACGAACGAAGAGCAGGCTCTGAAGGCCATCGCCGACGCCGGCCTCAAGCGGGGGCTGCTGTACATGGGGCACACCAACAACAACTTCATCGGTGCGGGCCACCAGCGGGCGTCGGTGTGGGACAACGGCGCCAACCTCGTCGACCAGCTCGGTGAGGAGATCAAGGTCCGCAAGATCGGCCTCGACAAGTTCGGCCCGCAGGTCATTCGGGCGGGGGAGCCGCTGTCCAAGCTGGAATACGTCCTGCTGCCGCTGTACATGCACCACCGTTTCCAGCTTCGCTCTGCCGCACAGAGCCTTGGCGGCGCAGAGTACACCAACGCCATCCGCGGCGATGGGCAGCTCCCCTACACGATCGTTGCAGGCACCGAGCAGCGGCGGGCGCTGGAGACCATCCTGACCACGCTGTCGGTGGACTTTCTCGCGCTCCCCGAGCGCATCGTCCAGATGATCCCTCCCCCCGCCGATCGGTACGACGAGGGCGAGGGCTTCGACCGCCACACCGAACTGCTCTTCGATCCGCTCTCGGCCGCCGAGGCGTCGGCGGCGTTCACGGTCGGCGAGATCCTGCAGCCGCAGCGCATGGCGCGCCTGGTGACGTACGGCAGCCTCGGGGACTACCCCACGCTCGAGGAGGTTGTCGACCGCTTGTTGGCCGTGACGTGGAGCGCCCCGACCACAGCTGACAAGTACCGCACGCAGGTGCAACGTGCCATACAGCGCGCGACGATCGACGAGATGATGGTGCAGGCCAGCCGCGCCGACAATTCGGCCGAGGTGCGCGCGGTGCTCACCGACCGGCTCAACACGCTGGCGACGCGGCTGGAGGCGCTCGGCGAGCGCTCGGCGCACCAGATGTCGGCGGCGGCAGACATTCGCCGCTGGGAGCGCCGGACCGAGCGCACCATCCCGGCTCCCGTGCTCAAGCTGGCGCCGGGGGACCCGATTGGTGGAAGCGCGAGCAAGGGTGCCAGCCGGATCCCCGGCGGGCGCTGAGTCGCGGACGGCCGCAGCGCGTGGGGGCACGACGCCCGGTCGTGCCCCGCTCCCCCGTCGCTTAGGTCGCCCGGGTCGTCAGCCGACGATTCGGGCGACGATCTGTTCGGCGGAGCGATCGATGACGAAGGCGTATTCCTTGAGTCGCCAGCGACGCCAGTTGGCCGCGTGCAGCGACGTCCATTCCTGCGTGATGTGGTCGCGGTCGTAGTCGCCGCGCTCGCCGCGAATCCAGATCTCATCGCGAATCTGCTTGATCTGGTCGTGCATCTCGGAGCGCAGGTGCACACAGCCCGCGCGCGCGACGACTCGCTTGGCCGATGCGAGGATGTCCGGCGCGTGCGCCTGTGCACCCCCCGCCAGCAGCAAGATCTCCTCCCGGTGGCGCGTGAGGAATGGGAGCAGCCGGTCCAGGTACCCATCGAGGCTCCCCTTGGCCCAGGACAGCTCGAGGGCTACGACTTCGCCCTGATTGGACGGCTCGACGTCGGACAGGTCGAGGTGATCCATCATGGGCGGAGGAGATTCGCGCACACGAGCATACGGTGCAGGAGTGTTCGGACCGAACATGGGGCAGGACTCTGCGGTTGGGAGACCGAGAGTGCGGACTGGGGAGCGTCGAACGAGCGAGTCGGTGTTACATGAACGTGGCAGGCGGTCGGAATGTTGCGGGGTGAAGGGTCAGGCGATGTGGCTGACCGCGCTCCCTCGATCGAGGCGCGCTCGAGCGTGACGCCGAGGACCCGTGCAGGAACGCCCGGCTTCGGTGGCACGACAGGCGAGAGCCGGCGAGAGTGGTCGCCAGGCGCCTTGCATGCGTCGCATGGATGGGCGAATCTTGGGCGCGTTGTCGCGCGTGGGTCAGACGGCATTCCTTTCAGTCATCCCCGGCGTCGGATTCCCTGCGGTACCACCAACGAGCGCTGAGGTGCCGATTGACCGATGTGCCCGAATCCCGTCTGCTCGCGGCGTTGCTGAAAGGGTGGGATCGTAGCAACGTCGTCCTGCTCAACCTGTTGCACGCGATTCCCGAAGGCGGCCTCGACGCCAGGGCGCTCGCCGGAAGCCCCTCCATCGCCGAGATGTTCACGCACCTCCATCACGAGCGGATGGTGTCGGTCGCCGAGAACGCGCCGGAGCATGCGGGCGCTGTGCCCGCCAGGGAATGGGACCCGGAGCCGGACGTGCCGCGTATCGCCCAGCTGCTCGTCGATAGCGGCCGGCGGGTGCGGGACGCGGTGCTGGCGCGCGTCGAGACGCATCGGGCCCTGGACCGCGACTACGCACACCCGATCCACCTGCTGCAGTTCCTGATCTTCCACGAAGGCTACCATCACGGGCAGATCAAGCTGGCCCTCAAGGCTGCCGGCCGCTCGATCTCCGATGCAGATGCGGGTCCTGTCACCTGGGACGTCTGGCGGGCTCGGTAGGTCGCGCCGGGTCAGGTACCGGGCAGGGATCACCATCGAGGGCAAACAACCAACCTAACGAGGACCCTCCATGAGACCCGGCGTCAACATCGTCTTGGCAGTCGTAGCGGGCTTCGTCTCCGGCAGCCTGGTGAACATCGGGATCGTCAACGCCGGACCGTCGCTGATTCCGCTCCCCGAGGGCGCTGACGTATCGACGATGGAGGGGCTGCGCAGCAGCATGCAGCTCTTCACGCCGGTGAACTTCCTCGCGCCATTCCTGGCGCACGCACTGGGCACGCTGACCGGATCGTTTGTCGCCGCCAAGGTGGCCACCAGCCATCGCGTGACGTGCGCGATGGGCGTGAGTGCGTGCTTTCTGCTCGGTGGCATTTCTGCCGTGGCCACGCTGGGCGGGCCGCTCTGGTTTGCTGCGGCCGACTTGCTGCTGGCCTATCTCCCGATGGGTTACCTGGGGGCAAGACTCGCAGGCGCAACGAAACCGCCATCGGCCTGAGTGATGGCGAGACGGATCGACTCGATCGCACGGTGCGCGGCATCGTCCACGAGGAGCCAGCAGTGAGAGCCGGCACAGGGAGCCTTACGTGACTTTCAATGAGCATCAGCGCGGCTATCAGGATGGCTATCATGGTACGCCGACCGCCCTCCCGCGCAGCCTGTCCGAGTCGCTCGGTCGCGACACAGGACAGGCACATCGGGACCTGGATCGTCAGCGTGCGCAGGGCGCCGACGGCTACGAAAACCTGCCGCCACGATATGGACTCTACGCGATCCTCCTGTTCGCCGTGTTCGCTGTCGCTCGCTGGAAGTACGACGCGAATTGGGATGCGTCGCTGCTGGTGGTGACAGTTGCAACGGCGCTCATTCTTGCGCGACGCATGCACGCCCTGCTGCGGGGGCTCACACCGCTCTATCTCGGGCTCTGTGCGGGTGCGGCGTTGGGCGGTTGGTCGCTCGTGCGGTCCGGCGACCCTGTATCGCTGGGCAATCTCGCCATGCCGCTCACGCTCGGCGGCGCCGTCGGTCTCGCCTGCATCCTGTTTGCACGGCGGCGGCGATCGTGACGCATCGGCGAGCTTGAGCCAGGCTGCGGACGACCTGCGCATCACGTGCGACCGCGGTGGCAGAAGCTTCGCTCCCACTTAACCGCCACGGGAAGACTCCATGTTCAAGGCCACGCCTGGCGCCCGCACAGACGCGTCCAGAACCCTCGTCGTGCTCACGCTGGTGCTACTCCTGCTCGCCTTGGCAGCGTTTTGGCCGATGTACCTGTCCCGGCGATGGACAACCGTGGATGGCTACACGCACGCGCACGCCCTGCTCGGTACCGCTTGGCTCCTCGCACTCGTGGTGCAACCCGTCCTCATCGCTCGGCGCGAGCGAAGGCTTCACCGGGCGGTTGGTCGCATCGCGCTCGGTGTGGCCGCCCTGTTCGTGATCTCTGGCACACTGCTGTCGCACTACCGTACCAGTCGCATGACGGAGGCGACGTTCACAGCCGAGGGAGTCTACATCTACCTCCCACTCAGTGTCGCCGCGCTCTTCTTCGTCGCTTGCGCACTGGGGTATCGCTGGCGCAGGTCCACGCCGGTGCACGTCCGCTTCATGGCCGCCACGGCGTTGCTGCTCATCGACCCGGTGATTTCACGCATCATGTACTTCTACCTCCCGCCCATGCCGTCGGCGCACTTGTACCAGGCGATCACCTTCTCGCTGACCGTGGGGTTGTTGGCCGCGATGCTCAGGATGGTGCCGGCCTCGACCCCGGGTCGTGGTGCGTTTCGCAACTTCTGCCTGGGATGCGCGGTAACGTTTGCGCTGTTCTTCGTTGTACCGTACACGTCGTGGTGGGCACGCTTCGCCCAGTGGTTCAGGACGATTGAGTTGACGTGAGCAGTGGCGCAGACGTCAGCACTCGAACGGCCCGGGCAAGTCGTGCGAGCGTGACTGCGGCACCATGGCCGATGGCTGGTCCGTTCGTCGGCGGCGCGAATCGTTAGGCGGCACCGGAGGAAGGCGTGCCCGCCGCGCGCACGAGCACGCGTCGTACGCCGCACAGCCCGAGGAGAAACCCTACCCCCGCCGCATTGGGCGTGTTGGGGGAGCGGGATGTCGCGGTCTGGCGACTAGCAACCGGAATCGATTCTACAGCGAGTCGGTCGCGCGAGTTTTCGGGCGTGCGTTCGCATTGACATAACTCTCGATCCCGTCCATCACGCGCTCCAACCCGAAGAGAAACGACTCCTCCAGCGTCCGAGGCCTCCCGTCCGACGGCGCGGTGATCACCGCCGCGAAGTTCGGGAACCGAGGGTCGCCTATCGCGCGCCCGAGGTCCGCGCCGACCCCAGCGGCCCACTGCTCCTCCGTGATGCCTTGAGCGCGCGCCCGCGAGAGCGAGATCGCGCTGTCCGAGGCGCCTCGTGTATAGCCATCCACAATGCTCAGGACGCCGCCGACATCCTGCGCACTCAGGCCCGTGCGCGCGAGCGAGTCGGTGATCGCCTCCAGCCAACTCAGCCAATTGGGCCCGTGCGGCGCGGCCACGAAGGGCAATTCCGCGAGCCAGGGGCGCGAGCAGAGTAACGCGCGCTTCGCCAGCGACCACTTCACGACCTCCCCGCGCCAACCGTCACGCGGCTCGGTCCAGCGCGGCGGTGACCCGGTCCCCGCGTCAATGACCGCATCGAGGAGAGTTTCCTTGTTGGGGAAGTACCTGTAGATGGCCATCGTGGTGAGCCCGAGTCGCGTCGCCACCGCGTTCATGGTCACCGCAGAGAGGCCGTCGGCGTCCGCGATCTCGACCGCAGCCAACGCGACCTCGTCAGGCGTGAACCCGGCCTTGGGTCCCCGCGAGGAGGGCGACCGGTCCTCCCACAACAGCTCACTGCGGCGACGGAGCTCCGGATCGACACGGACGGACGCGTGCATGATGTCGTCGTGTGTCAGCGTGCGGCTCTTCGAATTCTTCTTGCGTGTCATGGCACTCCCGCGGGGGTCCCCTTGACAGGACCTAAACTGTGTATATCATATACTGGTACAGTGTACGATATACACTAATATAGACGCGCTCGCGGCGAAAGGGACCACCACACGTCCGGAGCGCACCACCTCAGGAGGAATCGCTCATGTCCCGCCTCACCGCCTTCGCCGCGCTCCGAATCCTCGGGATCCTCGCCCTCTTCCAGCTCCGTCCGTCTATCGTAGCCGCGCAAGACTCGGCACCTCAGCCTCGCCGCTGGGAAGTCCGCATCGCAAGCGGTAGCCTCATCCCGACCGGCGAACAGCGGAGCGCCGTTCGGTCGGCCAACCTCACGGCCGCACAGCTCGCTTGGCTACCGCGGCCCTCGCTCGCGGTCACTGGCACCTTCGGCTGGGCACGTAGCCGTGACCTTCGCTTCGCCGATCGGCCCAAGCTCGACGTCTTCACGTCCGATCTCGGCGTTGAAGTCCGCCCGACGACCTGGTTCGCCGGGCGCGCGGCGACCTTCAGCCCCTTCGTGGGTGCCGGTGCAGGGGCGCGCAGCTACGACTCTCGTTCGCACGGCGAAGGCGCCACGCACAACCTCTCCGGCTACGCCGCGCTCGGTGGCGAGCTTGGCGCCGGCCGATTCGCTCTGCGGCTCGAGGTTCGGGACTACGCCAGCGGATTCAAGCCGCTCGCTGGTGTTGGGACCGTCGACGCGCGGAACGACGTGGTCGTGATGGCCGCCTTGCGCTTCAATCGGCGCGCCGACGCCCGGCGTTGAAAAACCTTCTTCAGGTCGAACAGATCTCCCGATGAAACAATCCAGGAAGGATTGGCTCGTTCCGGCCGCCCTCATCGCGCTGAGCCTGGTGCCAGCCGCGGCGGGAACCGCTCGCGTGGTCGAACTGACCAACAGCGCTCACCTTTCGTCGGCTAATGCGCGCTTCTTCGCCGCCCCGATTCCGATCGTGCTTCATATCGTCTCCGTTGTCATCTACAGCATGCTCGGCGCATTCCAGTTCTCGCCGGGGCTGCGGAAACGCTACCACGCGTGGCACCGAACGAGCGGACGCATGTTGGTCCCATTCGGACTGCTGGGGGCGATCACCGGATTGTGGATGGCACAACACTACCCGTGGCCTGCGGGTGACGGCTGGATCGTCTACGCGGAGCGACTCGTCGCTGGCTCGGCGATGGTGCTCTCGATCGGCCTTGGCATTCACGCGATCCGACGGCGCGACTTCAAGGCGCACGGCGCGTGGATGACACGAGCGTACGCGATCGGGCTCGGTGCGGGCACGCAGGTCTTGACCCACCTGCCCTGGTTCCTGCTGGTGGACACGCATCCAGGCGAGCTGCCGCGGGGAGTGATGATGGGTGCGGGATGGTCCATCAACATACTCTTTGCAGAGTGGGTGATCCGGCGGGGCGCGCGCACTCCGCGCCCCGCGGTGTCCTTCCCGACTCACGCCGTCGTGTAAGCGACGAAGCGTCGTACTGCTGGCGCGACTACCGCGACCGTGGGAAACGCGACGGGCCATGTGGTCATGCAGCTCCGCAACCACTGCCCGCCGAAGCCGGCATGGAGCCCCTGCGATGTGACCAGGACGAACGCCGACACGATCGCGACCATGATAGCCGAGAGCAGCGCGCTGAAGAGGATGGGAGCGAAACGAGCTGGGATCTGCATCTGGTTCTCCAAGAGTTGCCCACGGCATGTGCCGTGTCGACTCCAGCTCACCACGACGATGAGTGAAGCAGGTGGGTGACCCATCCGGCCAGGTAGAGTCCGAAGCCGAAGATCGTGTGGGTGAGAAGGCTCTGAATGCGTGCGGAACGAGGACTCGCCGTGCGTGAGGCGGCGAAGCCCGCGCCCATCCCGGGTTGCATGAGGAGGAATGGCGCGAGCACTGTGCCGAGGCCGACCAGGAGTGCCGGGCCGAGCGTGGGGCGATGAATCCACGCGACCCCCCAGACGCTAGTGAGCAGGGCCGCAAAGGCCGTTCCGATGGTGTAGTGCGCCGTCCATCCGATCAGGTGCTCGCCGGGGAGTGGCGATGACGCTGTGATGGGATCGTGCCGGAACCGTCCGCGGGGCATATAGGCAATCCAGCGACCGATCAGCCGATAGTCGGGTCGAGGGAATCCGAGGAGTCGCTCGCGCGAGATGCCCCAAAGGTCCATCACCCCGGTGGCGATGACTCCGATGGCGATCGTGCGTCCGACCTGGTCCATGTACTCCTCCGGATGGCGGCGTTCTGTTGCCGTGCGTAGATACTCTACAAGTTGAAGTCGACTTTAGGTCAAGGGGTTGAAAGTGGACATCGGCGAAGTGGCGAGGCGTTCGGGCGTGGCGGCGTCGGCGCTGCGCTTCTACGAGAAGAAGGGCCTGATCAGCTCTAACGGCAGGGACGGTCTGCGTCGGCAGTTTGCGCCGGACGTGATCGAGCGGCTCGCGTTGATCGCGCTGGGGCGGTCTGCGGGGCTGTCACTCGACGAGATCGCGCGCATGGTCGTGGTCGACGGGCGACCGCGGATCGATCGATTGCTGCTGGCGGATAGAGCGGACGAGATCGAGGGGCGGATCCGCCGCATGAAAGCGGTGCGGGACGGGCTCCGGCACGCGGCGGAGTGCCGAGCGGCGGACCACATGGAGTGTCCGACGTTTCGGAGGTTGCTCTCGGCCGCGGCGGCGAAGGCGAGGCGCCCAACAACATCGTCTCTCGCGGCGCGACGCGAGTCGCCCGCCGCGTCGGCCCGCGCGCGCAATCGCAACGCCCCCCCTCGGGAGCACCACCGCCCCGGCTAACTCGGTAGGATCCGTCGCACGAACGCCGAACAGCCTGGCCGCGCACAGCGCGAGTTCATCAGCCCAGCAAGCGCGAGCAGCACGCAATCGTCGGCGCTGCTTCTGAAGCGTATGCCCTGCCGCGAACTCTACGGCTCCGCCGGGAGCCGCACCTGGAACTCGGTCCGCCCTGCGTCCGACTCCACCGAGATCTCCCCATCCTGTTGCATTAGCAGGCGCCGCACGATGTCGAGCCCAAGGCCGGTGCCCCCGCCCGCCGGCTTGGTGGTGAAGAACGGGTCGAAGATCTGCCCCTTGATCGACGGCGGGATGCCGGGGCCGTTGTCCACGATGCGGACCACGACCCGCGCCATCTCGTTGGTCGCGGAGATCTCCACTCGCCCGTTGACATCGATCGCATCGAGGGCGTTGTCGATGAGGTTCATCCAGACCTGGTTCAGTTCGGCCCCCACGGCGTGCGCGGGGCGCAGGTCGTCGGCGATCGTCACGCTGACCTGGGCCGACTTGGCGCGTTGCTTGGCGCCCAGCATCACGACGGTCTCCATGATCCCCTTGCGAACATCGACGGCGTCGGCGAGTCGCGCCTGGTCCATGAAGGTGAATCCCTTCACCGCGCCGACGAGGTCGTTGATGCGTTGCGCCGCAGCTTCGATATCACAAGACAGCATGCGCGTGTTGCACCCGGCGGCAAGCCACTTCAGGGTGTCGCTGAGCACCTCCCCATCCACCAGCGCCGCCAGCTCATCCAGCGACTCGATGGTCACGGCGGTCTCGGCAAGCGGTCCGGCACACCGTTCATCGGCATCGTGTTCGTCCAACCACTCCACGAGCTCGTCTTCGCGGTCGGAGCGGCCGATGGTCGAACGCATCATCGTTGGCGCAGCCTTGAGGCACAGCTCCCGAATGGCATCGACACGCGCGAGCTGCTCCCCCGACAGCCCGGCGGCACCGAGCCGCCGCGCGGCTGCCTCCGACACCTCGATGCTCTCGGTCATTTGCTTGGCGTCGCGCACCACCGCCGATGCGGGGTTGTTCAGCTCGTGCGCGAGCCCGGCCGCCAGCTTTCCGAGGGAGACCAGCTTCTCGTCGCGCAGGCTGTTCGTCGTAAACTGCCGGGCACGATCGACCATGGCGTGCACGAGCACGGTGGTGACCGACGGACACTCGCGGATCATCTCGGGAAGCAGTTCCCGAGCGATGGTGAGCATCACCGTGGGTGCCTCGCACACCGTGTTGCTCGGCGGCGATGCACCGCGGGAGTAGGGCATCACCCCGCTCACGTCACCGCCGCGCCACTCGAACACCTTGTGCGCACCGGCGCCGCTGTCGGCACGAATGACCATGTGCCCCTCGAACACCACCATCAGTTCCGTGGCCTGTGCCCCCTTAGCCGTCACGATCTGGCCGAGCGCCAGCCGGCGTACGGTGCCGTGGTCGCACAGCCATGCGTGCTCCGCCACCGGTGCGCCCCCGAGTGCGCGGTGCTCGGCCAGTCGGGCCATCACGTCCTCGGAAGTCATTCGCGCCGCTCCTAGACCGTCTTGAGGTAACGATGGACGGAGTACACCGCGGCAGAGCCTTCGCCGACGGCGGCTGCCACGCGTCGATTGGCCCCCGACCGCACGTCGCCGGCCGCAAACACTCCCGGCAGGTTCGTCTCGAAGGCGTACGGGGCGCGCGACAGCGGCCAACCGCGCGGCCGCCCGTGCTCCTGCGGCAGGTCGACGCCGGTCAGGATGAAGTCCGAGTCATCGCGCTCGACCAGTCCCGCGAACGCACCGGTATGCGGCTGCACGCCAATGAAGATGAACATTGCCGAGAGTGAAATCGTCTGCTGCTGGTCGCTGTTTCGTCGCTTGATCGTGACCGCCTCGAGCTGACCCTCGCCCACGACGCCGGCAACCTCCGCGTTCCCGATGACCTCGATGTTGGGCGTCGCCCGAATGCGATCGACGAGGTACTGCGACATCATCGGCGCCAGGTCGGGTGCGCGCAGCAGCATCGTGACCTTGCGCACGTAGCGCGAGAAGAAGAGCGCCCCCTGTCCGGCCGAGTTGGCCCCCCCCACCACGCACACGTCGCGGTCGCGATAGCGGGCCGCTTCGGTCATTGCCGCGCCATAGTACACACCCACCCCTTGCAGCGCCTCGATCCCGGGCACGCGCAACATGCGGGCGCTCATGCCCGTGGCGATAATCACGGTATACGTCGTGAGTTCCGATCCGTCGGCCAGCACCACGACGCGGTACGGATCCTCGCGCCGGATCCCGACTACCGCCTGCCCGGTGAGCAGCTCGGCGCCGAATCGTTTGGCCTGCGCACTCGCTCGCTGCGCCAGGTCCGCGCCCGTCACCCCTGCCGGGAATCCGAGGTAGTTCTCGATCATCGAGCTGGTCCCGGCCTGCCCGCCCGCCGCCTCGGTCTCGACGATCACCGTGCGCAGTCCCTCCGACGCTGCGTACACCGCGTTGGCCAGTCCCGCAGGCCCGCCCCCGATCACGACCACGTCGTAGAACGGACGATTGGCGTGCGTCTGCATCCCGACCTTGGCCGCGAGCTCCACCTGCGCCGGCGCGACCAGGTGCGTGCCATCCGGGAACACGACGATGGGAAGGCGCGTCAGGTCGCCCGCCAACGACTCGGCCAGCACGCGAGCGGGAGCGTCCAAGTCCAGGTCCACCCACTCGTATGGCACCCGATTGCGCGACAGGAATTCCTTGGCCACGAAGGACTGCGGCGACCACTGGGAGCCAAGGACACGAATCCCCTCGAACGGCGGCGTGACGCGAGCGCGCCACTCAGCGAGCAGGTCATCGATCACCGGATAGAGCAGCTCCTCGGGCGGATCCCACGGTTTGAGGAGATAGTGGTCGAGCGCGATGTCGTTGATCCCGGCGATCGCGACATCGGTGTCGGCGTACGCCGTCAGCAGCACTCGCCGCGAATCCGGATGCAGTGGCTTGACCTCCCGCAAGAACTCGATCCCCGTCATGCCCGGCATGCGCTGATCGACGAGAAAGAGCGCGACAGGAACATTGCGTGCCGCCAGGGTCCGGGCCGCCGCGAGTCCCTCGGCGGCGGAGGAGGCCTTCATCACGCGATAGTCTGGACGGTAGCGTTGTCGCAGGTCGCGCTCGACCGCCGCCAGGACCGAGAGGTCATCATCGATCGAGAGAATGACAGGCTTGCTCATGGCTTGCTCACGGCTTGCTCACGGCTTGCTCACGGCTTGCCACAGTGGGGAGTGCCGGGTCGTGCACACGCGCGCGATCGCAGTCGAATCGAGCGGCGGCCTGGGCTGCAGGGATTGAGCGCCAGCGCGAGAATCTGCCTCCCTTATCTCGGTGGCGCGAGGGTCGCGCATGGGAATGGCGCGCAACAGACACTGCGGTCTCAGGTGGGAAGCATTCCGGATGTCGCCAGACCTGCCGTTCAGGAGCCTTGCGGTTCCCACCCGCGCCTTGCGACGCGGACGGCGGACGCGCTACTTCGACGAATGCCTACACCAAGAACGTCGTCGATCCGTCCGGGCGTCCCGCACCGCAGTCGTTGTCCGCACTTCGCCCTGTGGCTCCTGATCGCCGTGACGCCCCTCGCCCTCTCCACGCGTCCCGCGCACGCTCAGGCCGACTCCGCATCATCGCTGTCCCCCGCGCAGCGCCGCGCCCTCCTGCTCGCCCCCACCCGCGCCTTCTGGAAGGCCAAGGCTCCGGACACGGTCGCCCTCGACGTGGAAACCTCGCGCGGGACCTTCACGATTGAACTGATCCGCGCGTGGGCGCCGAACGGCGTGGACCGCTTCTACAACCTGGCGCGTGCGGGCTTCTTCGACGACTCGCGCTTCTATCGCGTGCTCCCGTTCTACATCGCGCAGTTTGGCCACCCCGCCAGCCCCGCCATCGGCGCCACGTGGCGCGACCGCAAGCTGCGCCCCGATTCCGTGCGCACCAGCAACGAGCGCGGCACGCTCACCTACGCGCAGTTCACCCCGCGCGACCGCGCCACCACGCTCTTCATCAACCTGCGCGACAACGTCAACCTCGACACCCTCGGCTTTGCCCCGATCGGACGGGTGATCGAGGGGATAGAGGTGGCCGACAGTCTCTATGGCGGCTATGGCGAGATCCCCGCCTCGCCGGCGCCCATGGGGAACCCCCGTCGATTCTACGGCGAGTCCAACCGGTTCCTCGACAAGGAGTACCCGAAGCTCGACCGCATTCTCTCGATCACGGTACGATCCTCTTCGAGCGCGCGCCGCCCCTAACCCTCGCTATCCGTCGCCCGCGCCATCCACCCCGCCAGCTGCTTCCCCACCGGGAGCTCCCGCACGCGCACCCCGGTCGCGGCGAAGAGCGCATTGGCGATCGCCCCGCCAGCCGGCGGCACGCCCGGCTCCCCGATCCCTCCGGGAAGTCCCTCACTCGGCACCAGGTGCACGTCCACCACCCGCGGCGCCGCCCGCATGCGCGTGACCTGATAGTCCCGATAGTTGGACTGCACCACCTTGCCCTGCGCGAAGGTTATCTCGCTGTAGAGCGTATTGCTCATCGCCATGATGATCGCCCCCTCCATCTGCGCCCTCGCCCGGTCGGGATTGGCGATGAAACCGGCGTCGACCGCGACGGTCGTCCTCGGCACCAGCACCGTGCCGTCCGGCAGCACCTCCACCTCCACCACCATCGCCACGTAGGACAGGAAGCTGCGATGAATGGCGATGCCCCGCCCCTTGCCGCGGGGGAGCCTGGCCGAGCGCCACCCGCTCTTGTCGATCGCGAGTTCCACCACGCGGCGCGCACGCCCGGTGTCGAGTGGATGGTCGGTCCAGCTCGCCCCGTAGTTGCTGGCGGGCGCCACCAGCCCCGCCTTGGACAGGTCCACGCTCCTGTCCGCACCGAGCAACGACACGAGGAAGTCCGCCGAGTCCTTCCCCGCGGCCTGAGCCAGCTCGTCGACAAACGAGCCGATGGCGAAACCGTGGTGAATGGCATTGACGCTCCGATACCAGCCGATGCGCGTATGCGCGACCGCCTGGCAGGCCTCGATGCTCATGTTCGGAATGTCGAACGGAATGTCGCTCGCCCCGTTGGTCAGCTCGTCGGGCTGCGGACCGGGAACGTTGGGGGCGAAGGTTGCGCCGATGGCCGGGTACGCGGATCGGTGCAGCCACGCGGTCACCTTGCCATTGGCGTCCATGCCCGCCTCGAGCCGGTGCGCCGCCACCGAGTGCAGGTACGAGTTCTGCAGGTCGTCCTCGCGCGTCCACTGCACGCGCACCGGCGCACCGACCTCGCGCGAGAGATAGGCCGCCTCACAGATGAAATCGGGCTTCGACTTCCGCCCGAAGCCGCCCCCGAGCAGCGTGACATGCACGGTGACGTTGGCCGGATCGACCTTGAGGTACTGGGCCACGGTGTTGCGCGCGTCCATGGGCGACTGGGTCGGCGCCCACGCCTCGACCTTGCCGTTCGCCACTCGCGCCAGCGCCGCCACCGGTTCCATCTGGGCGTGCGACAGGTGGGGCACGTAGTACTCCGCGCTCAGCTTGCGGCTGGCGGACGCCAGCGCCGAGGGCACGTCGCCAACCGCGCGCCCGGCCTTGCCGGGCTGCCGCACCGAGGCCTGCAGCGTCGCCTTGTACGCGGCGCTGTCGTAGGTGGCGTTGGGTCCGCCATCCCACGTGATCTTGAGCGCCTCGCGCCCCTTGATCGCCGCCCAGGTGTTGGCGGCAATCACCGCCACCCCGCCTAGCGGGAAATAGGCGCTCGGCGGCGGTGTCTCGGGAATCCGCACGATCCGCTCCACCCCCGGCACCTTGAGCGCCGCGCTGTCGTCCACGCGCACGACCTTGCCCCCCCACACCGGCGGACGGGCGATCACGGCAACCTTCATCCCTGGCAGGATCACGTCGGCGCCGTACACGCCCTTCCCGGTGGTCATCGGGACGAGGTCGATCGACGTCATCTGCTTCCCTTCCCACCGACGCTCGGCCGGCGTCTTGATCCGGATCCGCGTCGCCGCCGGCATGGCGATCGTGCGCGCCGTCGCGACGAGCGCGCCGAAGCCCCTGGTGCGACCGCTGGCGGTGTGCACCACCTCGCCGTTGCGCGCCGACACTTCGCTCACCGCCACCCCCCACTCCTTCGCCGCCGCTTCTTCCATCAGCGCGCGCACGGTGGCGCCGGCCTCCCGGTACTTGCCCAGGAAGTCGCGGATGCTCGTCGAACCGTCGGTATTCTGGCTACCGTACTTCGGTTCGTCGCCGACCGCCTGCTCCACTCGACACATGGCCCAGTCGGCCTCCATCTCGTCGGCGATGATCATCGGCATCGTGGTGCGGATCCCCTGCCCCATCTCGGAGCGATGGCAGGTGATCGTCACGATCCCGTCCTCGGCCACGCGCACGTATGCATGCGGATCCCAGGGCTCGGCGCCGGGGGCCAGCGATCGGTCGGCGGCCTCCAGGCGGCGGGCGCCGAACGGTCCGGCCGCGATCACCAGACCGCCGAGTCCCAGCAGCTTCATGAAATCGCGGCGGTGTGTGTTCACCGTCGCACCCGATTCGCCACTCGCGGAGTGGCTCAGTTCGAGGCTCGCACCAGCGACCGAGTCGGACGCGTCGCCGAGCGCCGGGTCAGCGGCCGAGCTCGCGGCCAGCCACGGAAGGAAGTCGCGCCCGCTCATGACTGCTTCTCCGCCGCCGCCTTGATGGCGGCACGAATACGTGGATAGGTCCCACACCGGCAGATGTGACCGGTCATGGCGCTGTCGATGTCCTGGTCGCTCGGCGCGGGATTCGACGTGAGCAAGTTGGCCGCCTGCATGATCTGGCCGCTCTGGCAAAAGCCGCACTGCGGGACGTCGATCTCGCGCCATGCCACCTGCAGGGGGTGTTCGCCACTGGAGTGCAGCCCTTCGATGGTCGTCACCGCCGCGCCGTTGAGCGTCGACATGCGTCGCTGGCAGGAGCGGGCCGGCGCCCCGTTCACGTGCACGGTGCAGGCCCCGCACTGGGAAATGCCGCATCCGTACTTGGTCCCCGTCAGCGAGAGTTCGTCGCGCAGGAACCAGAGCAGCGGCATCGTCTGGTCGCCGTCGAACGTGCGGCGCGTGCCGTTCACGGTCAGCGTGATGGGCGCGCCATGTTCGGCGTCGCGGATAGGATCACTCATGGCGAGATTCTCGGTGGAAAGCTCGCGGCTGGCGCGCGCACGACACGCGCGGCCAGCGTCGCGGCAAGGGTGACCTCTACAGTTTGGGCATCGTGCGCGGCTAACGCGAGGGGGGAACAGGCGAGAGGCCGCCCGCACCACGTGCGGACGGCCTCTCGTGTTCCAGCGTACCGCTGTCGCGGCGCTGTCAGGGCACGCTTAGGGCGTGCTGATGGTCTTGGTGATGCTGTTGGTGAGGCCACCACCATCGGTCACCTTCAGCGTCACACTGGCGCTCGAGCCGGGCATCAGGCCGTAAACGGCCGTGACACCCGTGCGGTCTGGCTCGCCGGCGGTAGTCCACAGGTAGGACACCACGCCGACGTCATCGGTCGAGCTGCTACCGTCGACGTCGCAGCGATAGCGACCATTGGGGCGCAGCACGCAGCTGTACGTGAAGTCGGCGACCGGCGCCATGTTGGGCGGCGGCGGCGGGCCGCCGACGGTTACCGCCTTGCTGATGCTGTTCGTGAGCCCACCACCGTCCGTCACCTTCAACGTCACGTAATACGTGCCGGCGGTATCGAAGCCGAACGCGGTGGTCACGCCGGTCCGGTTCGCATCCCCGGCCGTCGACCACAGGTAGGACACGACGCCGACGTCGTCCGTCGAGCTGCTCCCGTCGAAATCGCAGCGGTAGCGGCCGTTCGGGCGGATGGCGCAGGAGTACGTGAAGCCGGCGACCGGCGCCACGTTGGGCGGCGGCGGCGGACCACCACCGAGGTTGCCGATGTAGAGCAGCTTGTTGGGCGACCCGGTTCCCGGGTTCGTGACCTTGTTCAGCGTCGCGTCGGCCAACAGCGTGGTGAAGATCTGCTCGGCCGTCATGGACGGATTGGCCGCGCGGTACAGCGCCAGGGCGCCCGTGACGTGCGGCGTCGCCATCGACGTCCCGCTCAGCGTGGCGAAGGCCGTGTTCGAACCGATGTAGTCGCTGATGATGTTGCTGCCCGGCGCGAACAGGTCGGTGCAGGTACCGAAGTTCGAGTACGAGGCCCGCGCGTCGGTGTTGGTCGTGGCGTTCACCGTGAGCGGGAGCGGGGCGGAGGCCGGCGATGAGTTGCAAGCGTTGGCCGAGCTGTTTCCGGAGGCCACCGCGAGCGCGATGTTGCCTTTGCGGACCATGGAGTCAGCGGCCATGTTGGTCGCCACGTCCTTGCCACCGCCGAGCGACATGTTGGCGACCGCCGGCTGGATGCGGTTCGTCGTCACCCAGTTCATGCCGGCAATCACCTGGGCGTAGGTTCCCGAGCCGCTGCAATCCAGCACCCGCACCGGGTGCACCGTCGCCTTCTTGGCGATCCCGTACTTCGTCCCGGCCACAGTTCCGGTCACGTGTGTCCCGTGTCCATCGCAGTCGTTGGCGGTGCCGCCAGCGGTGACGGCGTCGAAGCCGTTGCCCACACGCCCGGTGAAATCGGTGTGCGTGAGCAGGATACCGGTGTCGATCGTGTACTGGTGCACGCCCACGCCCTCGTTGGCGTAGGTGAAGCTGTTGTCCAACGGCAGGTTGACCTGGTCGATGCGATCCAGCCCCCAGGACGGGGTCGGCGTCTGCGTGCCGACCTTGGTGACGACACCGTTGGGCTGCACGAGCAGCACTTCGGGGTTCTGGCGAAGCGTCGTCAACCCGCCCGTGGGCATGCGGACGGCATAGCCACGGAAGGTGGCATCGTACCGCGCGATGATCGTCCCGCCGGCCGCCATGGCCTCGGCGATCGCGCCGTTGAGGTCCGAGCGCGCGCCGTCGCGCAGGACGACGATGTACTCGTTAGGTACGAGCTGCGTGGTGATGTCCCCGCTGACGTCGATGAACGGGGCGAGGCGGGCGGGACCGGCCGGCGTACCCGCATCGGTGCAGGCGCCAGCCATGAGCGTCAACGCTGCAAGGGTACCGAGACTGCGTTTCACGAGTCCTCCGAGGATTCTGGGCTCCGGGTGGAGCAGGGGGGATGGCCATGCTCGCCGTGACACGGCAGCGAGGACTGTGAGGCCGCACGCCCTAACTGTTACGTGCAATCGCACACACAGGCCGCCGCCGAGTTGGGGGGCGAGGGGGGCAATCGTACGTAGGTTGCGGGCATGAGTCAACCCACATCTTCGCGCACGACCGCATCGCGCCGCCGGGTCATGCATTCCGTGCCACTTATCGCCCATAATTGTGCAATGGCTCACACTGGAGTGTGGCCTGCACGCATCGCCGCCGACCTAGGCAGCGACCGCGCGCCATGGCCACGTGCAACGGCCACGTGCAACGGCCACGTGCAACGACCACGTGCAACGACCACGTGCAACGACCGCACCTGCGCTCAACTCAGCAGCAACTCCAGCTCTTCGCGCCCCAGGCTGGAGACGACGGCGTTGTCCGCCCGCACGATCGCATCGGCCAGGTCCCGCTTGCTCTCCTGCAGCGCCAGAACCTTCTCCTCGACGGTGTCGCGTGCAATGAGGCGTGACGCAAAGACGCGCCGAGTCTGGCCGATGCGATGCGCACGGTCGATCGCCTGTGCCTCCACTGCCGGGTTCCACCACGGGTCGAGCAGGTACACATACTCGGCGGCCGTCAGGTTCAGTCCGACCCCGCCGGCCTTGAGGGAGACCAGAAACACCTTGCACTCGGCCTCCTCCTGGAACTCGGCTACGACCTTCTGCCGGTCCCGCGTGTCACCGTCCAGGTATGCGTATCGGGTGCCCGCCGCATCCATCTGGTCCCGCACAATCGACAGCAGCGAGGTGAACTGCGAGAAGACGAGCACCTTGTGGTCCTCGGCTGTCGCCTCGGCCACGCGCAGCAGGAGTGTATCGATCTTGCTGCTCGAGTCGCCCCGTCGGCTCGGATCCACGAGGCCGGGATGACACGCCGCTTGCCGTAGGCGCAACAGCGCCTCGAGCACGTGCATCTTGCTCTTCGCCAGCCCCTGCGCGTCGATGCGCCCAAGGAGCGAGCTGCGGTAGTGGTCCCGCAGTTCGTTGTACAGCGCCCGCTCCTTGGGGCTGAGCTCCACCACCAGCGTCTGCTCCAGCCGTTCGGGAAGCTCGGGCGTGACCTGCGCCTTGGTGCGCCGCAGGATGTACGGGCGCACGGCACGAGCGAGCAGGGTGCGTGACTGCTCCCGCTCTTCCGCATTCCCCTGCCCCTCCAGGCGCTTGACCAGCGTGCCGAAGACCGAGGCCCTGCCAAGCAGCCCCGGGTTCAGGAACTCCAGCAGCGACCACAGCTCGCTCATCCGGTTCTCGATCGGCGTTCCCGACATCGCCACACGGTGGCGCGCGCGGATGAGCCGCGCCGCCTTCGCCCCTTCGGTCCCGGCATTCTTGATGGCCTGCGCCTCGTCCAGCACGGCGTAATCGAACTCGAAGGCCCGCAACGAGGCCACGTCGCGCCGCAACGTGCCGTACGTGGTAATCACCACGTCGTACTCCTTGAGGTGCGAGATGCCCCGGCGCCGCTCGGGGCCACCGTGCACCAGGATCTTGAGGCGCGGGGCGAAGCGCGACGCCTCCTGCTCCCAGTTGAAGACCAGCGAGCGCGGGACGACCACCAGCGACGTCCCCTCGCCGGCCGCCCGTCGCTCCTCGAGCAGCGCCAGGACCTGCACCGTCTTGCCCAACCCCATGTCGTCGGCCAGGCAACCGCCAAAGCCGAACTGCCGCAAGAAGTTCAGCCAGCCCAACCCTT
This sequence comes from Gemmatimonadota bacterium, assembly GCA_016704465.1. Classification (GTDB taxonomy): domain Bacteria; phylum Gemmatimonadota; class Gemmatimonadetes; order Gemmatimonadales; family Gemmatimonadaceae; genus SCN-70-22. The sequence goes on from JADJAD010000007.1 coordinate 324,563, forward strand.
CCCGCTGATACGGGCGCAACGTCCCGACAAAACCCTCGGGCGCGTCGGCGGCCTTGATCCCGTCGAAGTGCAGCAACTGCTCGCGCGCCTTCTGGAACGCCGCGTCCGTGTCGGCCGGCGGCATGGCGCTCAGCAGCACGTCGAGCACGCCCAGCTGCTTGGCCGAGAAGCGCAGCTTCCCGTCCACGATCGTGCCGGCCGCGGCCAGGAAGCCCGACGTATCGAGCCAGTCGCCCTCCAGCATTCCGAACGAATCGTCGCTCAGGCGCACCGTCCGGTCGCCGCGCTTCACCGCCGCCAGCAGCTCGGGGAGGCTGGCGCTCACGCCGTCGCCGAAGCTGAGCGAGGCCCCCAGGTCGAACCAGTCGATCCCGGACTGGACCTCGACGGTCAGCTCCCCGGCGGTCCGCAGCAGGTGCCCCTCGAACTCGACGAACCACCCATCGACGGTGAGCTGGAACGCCACTGCCTCGCCCTTGGCCTCGGCAATGCGGCGCGCGTAGCGCGAGGTGGAGTAATCGTACTCCCACTTGAAGCCGGCGCGCTCCAGGCGGCGGGCGAAGCTCTCCTCGGCTCCCCGATTGCGCCGCACGATGCGGCGCTCGCTCCCCTGATAGAGCGCCGCGGTGGCCGCATCTTCGGCCACGACCGCCCCTGCATAGTCGAAGCTCAACGCCGCTTCGTACTTGCCGGGACTCCACGGGGTGCGGGCAATCGTGCGGAGCGCGACCCTCGGCGTCGGTGCCGCGTCGAGCGTCGAGAGCTGCAGCTCATCCGGCAATTCGAGCGGTGGGAGCCGCGGCAGCGCATGCAGTTCGGCGACCAGGTCCTCCGCCTCGGCGCGTGGCACCTCGACGTGGAGGTCCGTGCGCAGGGCGGGGACGAGGTCGAACGCTCCGTGGTCGATCCACCGCGAGGCCAGGCCGCGGGCGATCAGCAGGCCGTCGCGCATGAACAGGATCGGTTCCACGAGGGCCATCACCTCGTCGCCACGCGCCAGGTGTCCCTCGAGCTTGTAGGCCGCCCCATCGGCGCGGCGATCACCGCCAGCCGCAGGTCCCACGGATCGCCCTCGTCCCACGCGAGGGGGACGAGGTCGTCGGCGCGTGGCGAGGGACGCACGAGGCACCGCGCCGAGTCGCACATGCGCTTGAGCGTCGTCTCGATGGCCGCCGCCGACAGGATGAACCGACGCGTGCTGCTCCCGGGGAGATGATGGCCGAATTCCGGCTGTGCGCCCAGCAGGAGGTGGGCGATCTCGCGGTCCACCAGCTCGGGAGAGGCGAGCCACTGCGGCCGCGTCAGCCGGAACTGTCGCGGCACCCCCCACTCCCCGCTCTTCTGCATCGACTGCATCGCCAGCTCCACCACCAACCCTTCCTGCCGCTCGAAGGTGTGGGGAATGTCGACGATGTACAGGATGCGCTTGCCGGGGGGATATGCGCTGGACTCGCGCTTCTGGGCGTCTACGCCGGGGGCGAGTGCTGGCGCCAGGGCCCGCAGCTGCTGGACCCACGGGCGCGGGTCGGCGGGGAGCGCGGGCCGCGGGGGCGTGAACTCGGGCACGGCATCGGCTTCCATCGCCTTGGCGCGTGCCTCCTCCGCGAGCCGCGTCGCCTCACGCTCGGCCTCGCGTCGGCGTTCGGCTTCGCGCTCCTCGGCCTCGCGCAGCGCCTTCGCTTCGGCGTGGTAGGCGTCGTCCGGGGTGTGGGGAAGCGTCCCGGCGCGATCGCACGTCACGATCGCTGCCCAGAGGTGCCCGCAGTTTCCGTATTCGAGCGCGTACGGACAGGTGCAATGCATCTCCAGGCGATTGCCCGGGATGGCGCGGAGCTCGATCTGATAGCCCTCGCTCCCCTCGACCGTGGCGCGCACCACCGCCGGGTCGGCGTGCTGGACGTGCACCAGTCCCTCGCGGACGTACTCGTCGCCGCGCGAGCGCAGGGGTGGAGAGAATGTGACCGCGACTTTCTTCGGGATCGGCACAGGCGGGATCGGGGGGAACCCAGCAATTTAGCGCGGTGGCCATGCATTGCAGTGGGGGAAACGGACTTTCGTGCACGCTTGGCGCGCGGCGCCCCCTCTGAGGGTCTCCGCGAATCGTCAGCGCCACCCCTTGTCGCGCCTGATCCCAAGGCGCTGGCACTTCCGCTCGGACGCTTCGTAGGTCGGGGGACGAGCCTCGCTCGCTCCCTCCGGCCGGCGGGCAGCGGACGGCGGCTCGCTGCATGTCACCCACAGCCGTTCCCTGTCCATGACGACTCGACGTGATTTTCTGAAGACCGGCAGCGTGGCCGCCGGGGCCGTCGCCCTCTCCAGCTCCCTTCCCGGCGCGCTGCACGGCACCGAGGCCATGGTCCCGCGCGTGCGCCATGTGGCCACCGCGCCAGAGATGGACGCCGTGGTGAAGGAGCTGCTCATGGAAGCGCTCAACGCGGCCAAGCTCGCCGGCGCCAGCTACGCCGACGCCCGCATCGGGCGCTACCTGCAGAATTTCGTGGTTACGCGCGAGCAGCAGATCATCAACGTGGTCGACACCGATTCCATCGGCATCGGGGTCCGGGCGCTGGTCGACGGCACGTGGGGCTTCGCCGCGTCGCGCGACCTGACCAAGGCCGGTGTGGCCGCGGCGGCACGCGAGGCGGCGGCCATCGCCAAGGCGAACGGCGTGGCTCGTGATCGACGCATCACCCTCGCGCCAGCACCGGCGGTCCCCAACGCGAGCTGGAAGAATGCCTACGAGATCGATCCGTGGACGATCCCGGTGGAGGAGAAGGCGGACCTGCTGATCCGGAGCAACGCGGCCGGACTGAAGGCGGCCAACGTGAAGTACGTCTTCAGCGCCCTGTTCTTCCGCAAGCAGGAGCGCAACTACGCCAACACCGACGGCTCGGTCATCGCCCAGACGATCGTGCAGACGGCGATCCAGCAGCAGTTCACGGCCGTCAGCCCCGACTTCTCCGACTTCCAGAATCGCGGCAACACGATCCAGCCGGTGGGGCGTGGGTGGGAGTGGGTGCTGCAGAAGCAGCTGGCGGAGAACGCGGTCGCCTGGGGCGAGGAGGCGAGCGCGAAGCTCAAGGCCAAGCCGGTGGAAGTCGGGCGCTACGACCTGGTGCTGCATCCGTCGCACCTTTGGCTCACGATCCACGAGTCCATCGCCCACCCCACGGAGCTGGACCGTGCCATGGGCTACGAAGCCAACTACGCCGGCACGTCGTTCGTCGCCCCGCCGGCCGACTTCCTCGGCAAGTTCACGTACGGCCCGGCATTCATGAACGTCCAGGGGGACCGCTCGCAGCCCGGGGCGCTGGCCACCGTCGGCTATGATGATGAAGGCGTTGCGCCTGACGAGTTCCTCATCGTGAAGGAGGGCAAGGTCAACGACTACCAGACCACCCGCGAGCAGGCGAGCTGGCTCGACTGGTGGTACAAGTCGCAGGGCAAGGCAGTGCGCTCGCACGGCTGCTCGTACGCCGACAACTGGAGTTCGGTGCAGTTCCAGCGCATGCCGAACGTCTCCCTGATGCCTGGGGAGAAGGAGCAGAGCTACGAGGACCTCATCGCCGCGACCGACCGCGGGATTGCCATTGTCGGCGATGGCTCGTTCTCGATTGACCAGCAGCGCTACAACGCGCAGTTCGGCGGGCAGCTGTTCTACGAGATTCGCGGGGGCAAGATCGTCGGGATGCTCAAGGACGTCGCCTACCAGATCCGCACGCCGGAGTTCTGGAACTCGATGGACATGATCGGCGGCAAGCAATCCTACGAAGTGTGGGGGTCGTTCTTCGACGGAAAGGGTCAGCCGGGACAGGTGAACGCCGTGAGCCATGGCTCGGTCCCGGCGCGCTTCCGCAACGTCAACGTCATCAACACCGGCCGTACGGCGTAACCCACCGCGACCCTCAGGGATCTCTCTCATGCCACGCGACAACATCACCGACGTCCTGAGCGCCCCGGCCCGCCTCTACCACCCCGGCGGCAGCGCGCTCCCCAACGACTCCATCCTCTCGCGCGACGACGCCCAGGCGTTGATCGAGCGCATCAAGCAGTTCTCCCGAGCCGATGCCGTGGAGGTGCAGATCTTCGGCGGCTACGCCACCAACGTGCGCTTTGCCGACAACCAGATGTCCACCGCCGGCGGCGTGGGCGACTTCCAGGTCGGCGTGCAGAGTTACTTCGGCGCCAAGCACGCGGTGGTCACCACCAACGAGCTGACCGACGAGGCACTGCGCCGTGCGGTGGAAAAGTCCGAGACGCTCGCCCGACTTGCGCCTGACGATCCCGAATCCATGCCGCAGCTGCCGCCGCAGCAATACCAGCCGGTCGAGGCCTACTTTCCCTCGGTGGCCGACATGAGCGCCGAGGCGCGGGCGCGCATCGCGCTCACCGCCCTGGAACCATGCCGCAGCGCCGGCGACCTGACCGCCGCCGGCTTCCTGCAGAACAATGCCTTCTTCACCGCGTTCGGCAGCAGTACCGGTTTGTTCGCCTATCACCGCGGCACGAGTTCGAACTACACCGTGACGGTGCGTACGACAGACGGCACCGGTTCGGGCTGGGGGGGCGCCGAGCATAACGACGCCGGCCAGGTCGACTTCGCGGCGGTGAGCCGGCGGGCAATCGAGAAGGCGCGCGCCTCGCAGAAGCCGGTCGCGATCGAGCCGGGGCGCTACACCGTGATCATGGAGCCGCAGGCCGTGGGCGACCTGTGCCAGCTCATCGGCTTCTACGCCGACGCGCGGGCCACCGACGAGGGGCGCTCGCCCTTCGTGAAGCAGGGCGGGGGAACCAAGGTCGGCGAGAAGATCGTCGACGAGCGCATCAACCTCTACGCCGACCCCTTCGACCCCATGGTGCGTGCGCAGCCCTTCGACGGCGACGGGCTCCCCCTCGGCCGGCAGGAGTTCGTCAGGAACGGCGTGCTCGAGACACTCTACTACTCACGGTTCTGGGCCAAGAAGAAGGGCGTGCAGCCGACGGGGGCTCCGACGTCGTTCCTCATGCGCGGCGGCAGCGCGTCGGTGGAGGACATGATCAAGTCCACGCCACGCGGCATTCTCGTCACCCGGCTCTGGTACCTGCGCGAGGTCGATCCGCGCACGATCCTGTACACCGGGCTCACCCGCGACGGCACCTTCCTGATCGAGAACGGCAAGGTCAGCAGGGCGGTGAAGAACTTCCGCTTCAACGACTCGCCCCTGTTCATGCTGAACAACCTGGAGACGCTGGGGCGACCGGAACGGCTGGCGGGGACGGAGGCAGGAGGGGCGGTGGTGGTGCCGGCGATCAAGGTGCGAGACTTCAACTTCACCTCGCTCTCCGACGCGATCTAGCAGGGCGTGCCAGGAGCGCGTACCAGGAGCGCGTAACGGACGTCGCGCGCCGCCTACTCGTCGCGCGCCGCCGACCACATCGGGATCTTGTCGGTCAGGCGAACACCCAGCCGCTCCAGGTCCTTGAGGGAGACGAGCGCAGCCACGTCCTTGCCATGTCGCTGGAGAACGATCCGCGCGCCGCCGTAGGCGACCTCGTTGACCAGTTCGGACAGCTCCTCGCGCGCGTCGGACGTGGCGATTCTCGCCAGGCGTTCGGTCTTCATGTGAGTGTCGGAAGGCGTGCCGGCCACGCTGCCACGATTGGCAACCGGGCCCAGATACCATGCGAAAGCCATTCGCGAATCGTGCGTCGCGAATGGCTGCCGACATAGTCGGTGAAATTGTACAAATTGTCAATGCAGGGGCGTGCCAGCGAGCCTTCGCCGGCCTCGGGGACCCCAGATGCGAGCAGGGGACCTCCGGCGAGGTGCGGAACGCGCGGGCCGACCCGCGTGGAGCTGGGGCCGGTCCGTGTGTGCCGCATCAGGTTACGACTTGGCAACCGGCGTCGCCACGACGAACAGTCGCGTCGCGTCGAACATGGGATCCGCGTACAGTTGCGGCAACGCCTGCTCCGTCACCGGCTTTCCGCTGATCGCGCTGAAAACCTGTCGCTCGAAGTCACGCGTCACGACCTCGGAGGTCAGCAGCGGAAGCGCCTTCAGCATGTCGGGCTTGAGGTTCGCCAGCATGATGCGCTTGTGTGCAAGCTCCAGCGTGCCGACTCCAATCGGGAGCAGCATGTGGCCCTTGCGATCGCTCGGCGTCACGGCGAGGTACCGTGGCTTGTGGTCGTTGGTGTCGAGCATGATGCGGTCCACGGTGCCGACCACGGCGCCGGTGGAGTTGACCACATCCCAGCCGCGCACATCGACCATCGGCGGCGTGATGTTGAACGCCTTCACATCCTTACCCGACACCAGCGTGGAGGCGGTGACGTTCGAGGTGGTCGACGTGGCGGTCGTGGCGGTGTCTGTCTTGTTTGTGGTATTGGTCATGCGGTCGGTAACTCCTGGTCTCAAGAACAAGTGGAACGCCTGGGCACGGTCATGCGGCGACCGCCAGGTATTCATATCAGTCGGGCCATCGCCAGTGCTGCGATAGCGTATCGCGTCCATCCGGTACTCATGAGGGTCTGGATCCCGCGCGGCTCGTGCCTCGTCTGGCACGTCAGGCCAGTGAAAAGGTCCGGCGTGCGCCGGCCGCGCTCCTGTGCGCTTGAAGTGGTTTCGCGACCCGTCGTGCAACCACCTGTAGCCATGTGGGTCGCCGGGATACACACTTCCTGCGGCGCACATCCGCGCATCACGAATGTCGCGTGCATCGGACGACGATGGCGAACCATGGCCTCGGACCGATGGGCAACCGGTACGGGTGGGTACGGCGCGGGTCCGAAACGCTGGGCCTGTGCGTTACACCGGTCTACGAAGTGCTCGGTGTGCACGGGCGATGCGTGTAATATATACAAAATGTACAATTTGTCAACCGTCCGGCTTGCATCCCCGAGGAGAGCACGATGAGCCAGCTGCTGCAGTTGCTCGATAGCATGGGTCGGGACCGATGGGCGCGGGTGGTCATCGCCCTGCTGTTGTGTGCGGTCACCGTTCGCCTCGTCCGCACGATGGTCCTGCGGCAAATGGACGACCCCGACGCGCGCTACCGCGCCAGCAAGGTCATCGGGCGGGTGGGATGGGTGGCCGCGGTCCTGCTCGTCGTGTCATCGTTCGCCGGATCGCTCTCGGGGATGTTCGCCTCGCTGAGCATCATCGGCGCCGGGATTGCCTTCGCGCTGCAGGAAGTCATCGCCAGCGCCGCAGGGCGCATGGCGATGATGAGCGGGCGCTTCTACCGCATTGGGGACCGGGTGCAGCTCGGCGGCATCAAGGGCGACGTCATCGACGTCGGCATCCTGCGCACGACCATCATGGAGATCGGCGACTGGGTGAAGGGCGACCTGTACACGGGTCGCGTGGTGCGCGTGGCCAACAGCTTCGTGTTCAAGGAACCGGTCTACAACTACTCCGGGGACTTCGGGTTCCTGTGGGATGAGATCACGCTCCCGGTGACCTACGGCGTGAGCCACACCCTGGCGCGCGCCATGCTCACGCGGGTGGTCCAGGAAGTCGTGGGCGAGCATGTGGCACCCGCCGCCAAGGAGTGGCGGGAGATGCTGGCCCGATTTCGCGTCGAGGATGCGCGACTCGAACCGATGGTGTCGCTCGTGCTCAATGACAACTGGATGGAGTTCACCGCGCGCTACGTCGTCCCCTTCGACCGCCGGCGCACGGTCAAGGACCGCCTCTTTACCCGCATCATGGACGAGGTCGATGCCTCGGGCGGGGCATTGCAGCTGGCGTCGGCCACGTCGGCGATCGTGGCGGTGCCGCGACTCGAGGTTCGGCTCATCGACGGCAAGGGGGAGCCGTCGGCAAGCTGACGCGCCGCCCTAACGCGTCGTTGCCCGCGCCCGCACGCGGACCGTGTCGGCGACGCCGTCGACCACGACGAGCAGTTCCTGATCGCCCACCGCGCCGAGGGTCCAGACGCGCGGCGTGGCGTTCCCCTGGTCGTCCGTCACCAGTTCCTGCGGCTGCACCAACGCGTCGGCAGGCGTCGTGGCGAAGCGCACGCGCACGGCCGGGACGGGATTCCCGAAGCGGTCGGTCACACGGACTACCGGCGGGCGGGGTACCGCCGTCGCGGTGCGCGCGCGCTGTCCGTCGCCCGACACGAGCTGCAGCGCGACCGGCGGCCCGCTGATCGTCCGGATGCTGACCTGGAACGTCGTGTCGTGTGCCTCGAACGCGCGCACCTGCAGGGCATTCGTCCCCGCCTTGGTGCCGGTTCGGCACCGAGTGACCGCGAGCCCGGTGGAGTCGCTTTCGACGCGCGGGGGGGCCACGTCACCACCACCGGTCGCCACGTTGAACGCGAAGACGGTCGACTGGACGCCGTTGCCGAAGGAATCCTGCGAACGCATCCGTATGGTGACGGTGTCGCCCGCCACGGTGCGGCGCCCGACTGGGTCAACGTCGACCACACGCGCCATGCTCCCGGGACGCGCGCTCGCCTCGACCGTGGCCGACGCCGCGCTGAGCGAATCGGCCGAGACGGTAAGGAACTGCGTGCCGGCGAGCGGACCGAGCGTCCACCGCGCGCGCGCAGTGCCGGTGGCATCCGTGGTTGCCACCGTCGGCGCGGACTCCCCGCCCGACTCGGCCGTGAAGCGCACGGCAGATCGCGACACCGCGTTGCCGTAGGCGTCGCGCACCGTGACGACGAGCGGCTCCGCAAGCGTCGCCCCCGCCAGCCCCGTCTGAAGCGCCCCACCCGCCACATCGACGACCGCCGGGTAGCCAGCCGCGACCGTGACGGGAACCTGCACGCGGAGCGCTCCGCTAACGACAGTGACCGAATCGCGCCCCGCGGCCCCGGTGGCGGAGATCAGCCCCTGGTGGGAGATGCGCACGATGCTCGTCGACTCGGCGACAAAGAGGAGCGGCGCACCACCTATCGCTGCTCCCGTCGGACCGTTGACCTGCGCGGTCAGCTGCACTGCCTCACCAGCGCGAAGCGTCACCGTTGCCGGGCGCACCACCAGCCCGGTACCGCCCCCAGCAGCGCGTCCATCCTCGTTCGAACCGCAGGCGCCAAGGGGCGCGACACACAGAATGAGCAGGGCGGCACGTCGCGTCAGCATTGGCATGAGCGCCAATCTGGTCGTCGCGAACGCCATTGACAATCGCTTGTTCGGGTATTGCGTTGTACGCGTGACCAAACTTACCAGACGAATCGTTGCCCTCTGTTGGTCCCTCGGTGCCATCGGGCTCATGCCTGTGGGCGCAGCCGCACAAGCGCAGACCGAGGAGTCGCTGACGCAGGCGAGGGCCTCGGTCGTGCGGTTTCGTGGGCAGGATCTCTTCGAGGTTCGCGCCCCCATGGGGAAGCTGACGCCGCCGGAGCGCGCGCGCGCCATCGAGGAGCGGCTTGGCATCGTGGCCAGCGGGTCGGCCGACGCGCTCGACGCAATCCAGGTGATTGAGCGGGAGCGCACGAGCGACTTGCTGGCCGGCGAGCAGTTGGTGCTCTCGGTGACCGATGTCGACGCCGCACCGCTGGGCCGAACGCGCCAACAGCTCGCCGCCGACTATGCCGTCGAATTCGAGCGCGTGATGCGCAAGGAGTTCAGCGGACGCAGCCTGCGCGGCGTCACCACGGCGTTGGTGCTGACGGCCGTTGCGACGCTGCTCTTCGTGATCGCGTGGCGTGCACTCTCGGGATTCTTCCGTCGCATCGCCCGACTTGTGCGGTCCTGGGAGGGCACGCGCATCACGGCCGTTCATATCAAGGGTGTCGAGTTCGTCTCGGCCACACGCATGACGCTGTTGGCGGCGCGCGCGGTCGAGATGTTGCGCTGGCTCCTGATCCTGATTGCCGCCGTCATCTTCCTCGAGACCGTGCTCGGCTTCTTTCCGTGGACGCGCGCCGCCGCGGTCGAGTTCCGGGCGTACCTGTGGAGCGCGCTCTCCAAGGTGGTCTCGGCCACGGTCCAGTACCTCCCAAACCTTGTCTACATCACCCTGATCGTGGTGGTGGTGCGCGTCGTCCTGCAGGGAGTGGCGCTGGTCTTCGAGTCGCTCAAGAAGGGTGACCTTTCACTTGGCGGCTTTCATTCGGAGTGGGCCGAGCCGACGTCGAAGATCGTCCGCATCCTGATCATCGCCTTCTCGGTGGTCTTGGTCTTCCCCTACCTCCCGGGCGCCAACTCGCCTGCCTTTCAGGGGGTCTCGATCTTTCTCGGCGTTCTCGTGTCGTTCGGGTCGACGTCGGCGGTGTCGAACGTGGTGGCCGGCATCGTGATGACGTACATGATCCCCTTCCGGCACGGGGACCGGGTCAAGGTGGGCGACACCGTCGGCGACATCGTGGAGATGAACCTGCTGGTGGTGCGCGTGCGCACGATCAAGAACGTCGACGTGACGATCCCGAACGCCGCGGTGCTCGGGGGACACATCATCAACTACTCAGCGAGAGCGCGCGACGAGGGGTTGATCCTGCATTCGACCGTGACCATCGGCTACGACGTGCCGTGGCGCACGGTGCATCAGCTGTTGACGACTGCCGCGTCCCAGACCACCGGCATCGCCGCCACGCCGCCCCCGTTCGTGCTGCAAACGTCGCTGGACGACTTCTACGTGAGCTACCAGATCAACGCCTACACCGACCAGGCGAACCGGATGGCGGCGCTCTACGGCGAGCTGCACCAGAACATCCAGGATGGCTTCGCGGTGGCCGGCGTCGAGATCATGTCGCCGCACTATCGAGCGGTGCGCGACGGTGGGATGGTGACGCTTCCGTCCGATACGCTGCCGGCAGGGTACGTGTCGCCGCCGATTCGGGTGTCGATGGTGCCGGAGACGGCGACAGCGGCGCCCGCATCCGAAGGCTGAGACGATGAAAGCATCGGTGCACGTTCCGGAACACGACACGATATAACTAACTGTCAGTCTTGACTGACCGTACTGACGATGTTATCGTTCGTGTATGAACAAACACACGCAGACTGCGGCGGAGGAGTTCGCCGAGCGAATGGGAATCGCTGTCGAGGCCGATGGACTGCCGCGCATCGCGGGGCGCATCATGGGCTTCCTGCTGCTCCACGATGGACCGTGTCGAGCAAGCGAGTTGATGGAACGGCTGAGCATCAGCCACGGGAGCGTCAGCACCAATACGCGACTGCTTGAGCAATTCGGCATCGTTGAGCGGATCAGCTTTCCTGGCGACCGCGCGACCTTCTATCAGCTCTCGGACGATCCCTTTGCGCGGCTGTTGTCCGGCTATCTCGCGCGCATGCGTCGCATGCAGAACCTGGTGGGCGAAACGCGCGGACGACTCCCAGCCAGCATGACGGTTGCGCGCCGCCGCCTCGCTGACATGGAGCGCTTCTATCGCCTGTCTGTCCGCGTCACAGAGGACTTAATGGATCAGCTCGCCGCGCCAGACATGTCGGCGTCGTCACCAACAGCGGCGAGCTCGTAAGCGGCTTGGCAGTCGCAATCAAACCGACAGCGGTTTGTGCAACTGTCAATTCTTTCTTAAAGGACAATTATTTGTGACACTTGTGGCACTTCGGCACGGACGCCTCCTGCGCCCGACGACACCGCGGGCTCTCACCATCCTGATGACTGCGGCGCTCCTGTGCGCGAGCGCGCTCGGTGCACAGCGGCCAGCTCCGCCCGTCGTCCCAACCGACACCTTGGTGATTGGACTGAGCGAGGCGTTGCGTCGAGGCCTGCAGTCGGGCGAGGAGTCGCAGCTTGCTGAGGCGACCATCGAACAGGCGCACCATCAGGCGTCGTCTGCCAAATCGGAGATCTTTCCGCAGCTCTCGGGGCGCCTGAGTTACCAGCGCACCCTTCGCACCCCATTCTCCAGCGGCTCGGGATTTTCCCTCCCCGACAGCCTGCAGTTCCGCCCCGATTCGTTGGCCTCGGTCGATCAGCGGCTGGCCTACCTGGAGAAGAACACGCCGAACGCCGGCCTGAGTGCGTTGAGCTCGCTCTTCAGCGGGCTGCCGTTCGGCCAGAAGAACACGTACCTCGCCACGCTCACGGTGTCGCAGACGGTCTTCGACCCTGCGGTGTTCACCGGCATCACCATCGCCCGCGAGTTCGAGCAGATGGCGCAGTCCGAGGCCACGGAGCAGCGGCTCGACGTCGCGCTGCGTATCGTCGAGGCCTACTTCGACGCCGTGCTCGCGAGCCGGATGGAGGCCATCACCTCAGCGTCGGCAGAACAGTTGGCGGCGCAACTCCGCCAGGTGACCCTGGTCCGAGCGGCTGGTAACGCATCGGACCTGGACGTGCTCAAGGTCGACGTCGACCTGCAGAACATCGAGCCCGACCGAGTCGCCGCACTGAACCAACGCGATATCGCGCTGCTGAATCTCAAGCGGCTCACGAACATCTCGATCGACCAGCCGATTCGCATCGCCGATTCGCTCGCCACGACGGGATTCCGTCCGATCGCGGACGCCACGGTTCGTACGCTTGTCGATGGCGCGATCGCACGCCGTGCGAGCATTGACGCGCGCGAACACGAACTCTCCATCCGAAACGCCCAGGTCTCCTTGGCCAAGGGCGCCTACCTCCCCAAGGTCTCCCTATCGGCTAACTTCGGGAAGCAGGCCCTGCCGAACAACCTGCTGCCGAGTGCAAACCAGTTCCGTGACGACTGGAACGTGGGGCTCGCCGTGCAAGTGCCGATCTTCAATGGCGGCAAGCGCCGCGCCGACGTCCAGTTGGCCGACGTGCAGCGACGGCAGACGGAGCTGCAGCTCGCCCAACTCAAGGAGTCGGTTGCGCTCGACGTGGCGCAGCAGCGCGGTGAGCTGGATCGCGCCGCAGCGCTCATTCGCGCCAGGGCGCAAACCGCCTCACAGGCCGAGCGCGTGTACTCGCTCACCAACCTCTCGTACGAGAAGGGACTGCAGACCAGCCTGCAGTTGAGCGATGCGCGACTCCAGCTCCAGCGTTCCCGCGCCAACGAGGCGCAGGCACTCCATGACTACTACATCGCCCTCGCCAAGCTCTTGCGAGCCGCAGGCGCCCCGGTCAATGACTTTCCGGCGCAGCGCGCCAGCACTGGGGGGGCACCATGAACCACTCCCCACGCTTTCGCGCCCGTTCGTACCTGCGCGCGGTCCCTGACAATACATCACGCCCACGTCCTGAGAGTACATCCATGAGCTCCTCCCGTTCTTCTTCTGTCGCGCCGTGGCGCGCTCCCCGCATGTTCACCGTCGGGCTGCTGCTGACCGTCGCGTTGCTGTCCACGGGATGCAGCGAGCCACCACAAGTCGTCGCCACGGCCGACTCCACGGCCACCATCGCGGTCGGCGGCCGTGACATCGTGACCGTGACCGAGCGATCCATTCGATCGGGGATCACCATCACCGGCTCGCTGAATCCGGCCCAGTCCGTCGTGGTCAAGTCGCAGCTGGCCGGACAGCTCCAGCGCATTCCGGTCGAACGTGGCACGCGAGTGCGGCGTGGCCAGCTGCTCGCGACGATCGACGCGCAGGGCATTCGCGCCCAGACCGCGAGCGCCGAGGCGTCGCTCGCGTCGGCGGAGCGCGACCTGCGGGCCGCGGACACGCTCTACAAGGCTGGTGCCGTATCGGAGCGGGATCACTCGCAGGCCGTCCTGGCGCGTGACGCCGCGCTGGCGCAGCTGACCCAGTCGCGCGAAACGCTGAGCCGGGCCGCGGTGCTCTCACCGATCAGCGGCGTCGTGAGCGAGAAGGCGGTCGAGGCGGGCGAAGCGGTGCAGATCGGTGCCACGCTCTTCACCATTGCGAACATCGATTCGCTCGAGCTCGAGGGTCGCGTGACCCCGGACCAGGTCGCGGGGGCTCGCCCCGGCCTCACGGTGCAGCTCTCGATCGATGCCTATAGCGGACGCACCATCGTCGGTCGTGTGTCGCGCGTCGAACCGGTGGCCGATCCCGGCACGCGTCAGGTTGCCGTATACGTGATGGTGCCGAATCGTGATCACGCGCTCGTGGCGGGGCTGTTCGCCTCGGGGTTGATCGTCAAGAGTGGAGGGAACGAACCGGTACCGTCGCTGCCGCTGTCGGCGGTGCAGGTGACGGGCGACGAGGCCGTTGTCTTCGCCATTGAGAACGATCGCGTCGCGCGTCGTGCGGTTACCCTTGGCGTTCGAGACGACGCACTCGGATGGGTGGAGGTAAGAGCCGGCCTGCCGCTCGGCGCACGCGTGCTGTTGAATGCACCCGAGAACCTGACCGAGGGCACGATTGTGCGTGTGATGTCGGACAGCGCGGTGAGCGCCACGCCGAGCGCATCGAACCGCACGGGGGAGCGTTGATCATGAACCAACCACATCGCGAAGATCACGCCGCCACGCCGCCGACGCCGGCCGGACACCTGCCCGACGGATCACCGCGCGCGACCGATGCGCACACCGACGCCATGGCGCGGATCAAGCGCATGGGAGGACTCGTTGGCATCGCCATTTCGCAGCCGGTCTTCACCACGATGATCATGCTGGGACTCATGGTCCTCGGCGTCTTCTCATACCTGCGCCTGTCGATCGACCAGTATCCCGACATCTCGATCCCGATCGTCTCGATCCAGACCACCTATGCGGGTGCCTCGCCCGAAGCGGTCGAACGCGAGGTGACCAAGCGCATCGAAGAGGCGGTCAATCCCACGCAGGGGCTGAAGAAGGTCACCTCGATCTCGCTCGAGGGCGTCAGCTCGATCACGGTGGAGTTCGAGCTCGGAACAAACGTGGATGCCGCCACGGCCGACGTGCGCTCGAAGATCGAGCAGATTCGGCGCAACCTGCCGAGCGGCATTGACCAGCCCGTGGTGCAGACCTTCGACCCATCGGCCGCGCCGATTCTTTCCCTGGCGCTGGCCTCTGAACGCACACCGATCGGCGAGCTCACGACGTTGGCGGACAATCGAATCCGCCGGACGCTCGAGAGCGTGAGCGGCGTCGGGCGTGTGCAGGTGACGGGCGGTCTCAAGCGCGAAGTGCATGTGCTCCTCAATCCGGGCGCCATGGAGGCGCTGGACGTGAGCGTCGGCCAGGTCATGTCGGCGCTCCAGCAGCAGAATCTGGATATTCCCGCGGGACGCATCGAGTCCCAGAATCGCGAGGAACTTGTGCGCGTGCTGGGTCGCATCGAGCGCCCCGATCAGTTTGGCCGGATCATCCTGGCCGACCGCAACGGATCCGCCGTGCGCCTGTCGCAGATTGCGACCGTGCGCGACACCACCGAGGAAGCGCGCAGCGTCGCGCTGGTTGACGGCCGGCGGGCCATCGGCATCGACCTGTTGAAGGTGTCGGGTGCAAACACCGTCGACGTGGCGAACAAGGTGGCCGAAGCGCTCCCCGCGTTGCGTGCGTCGCTTCCCGAGGGGGCGACGCTCACGGTGGTACGCGACAACTCCGTGCAGATCCAGCAGTCGGTGACGGGGGTCCAGCATGAGCTGATCATCGGCGCGGTACTGACCGTCCTCATCGTGTTCCTGTTTCTCGGCGACTGGCGCGCCACCGTGATCACCGCGTTGACCTTGCCCGTCTCGGTCATCAGCACGTTCATCCTGCTCAACGCGCTTGGCTTCACGCTCAACATCCTGACGCTGATGGCACTGTCGCTGTCGATCGGCATCCTGATCGACGATGCGATTGTCGTCATCGAGAACATCGTCCGCCGTCGCGAGATGGGCGAGGATCCCTTCATCGCCGCCGCGGTCGGGACGCAGGAGATCTTTCTCGCCGTCATGGCCACCACGTTCACCTTGGTGGCGGTCTTCGTGCCGGTCGCCTTCATGGGCGGGATCATCGGAAAGTTCTTCTTCCAGTTCGGCATGACGATTGCCTGGGCCGTGCTCGTGTCGTTGTTCGTCTCCTTCACGCTGACGCCGATGCTGGCGGCCTGGTGGTCGGGGCACGAGGGTGGCGCGGCCCATGGCGGTCACGCCTCGGGTGGCCTGTTGGGCGGGTTCGGGGTGTGGTTCAACGCACAGTTCGATCGGCTGGCGCGTGCGTATCACTCGATCGTGGTGTGGGCGCTCAACCATCGACGCACCACCCTCCTGGCCGCCGTCGTCGCCTTCGTCGGCGCGATCGCGCTCTTCCCACTGGTGGGCGGCTCCTTCATGCCCGATCAGGACAACGGCGAGTTCACGGTCACGTTCAAGACGCCAACCGGATCATCGCTCCCCTACTCCGAAGCCAAGACGCGCGAGATCGGAACGATACTTGGCAACCTTCCGGGAGTCGACTTCACCTACGGAAGCGTGGGCGCCGGGATTACCGGCTCCGTGACGAGCGGCGAGGTCTTTGTAAAGCTCCTGCCGCGCAGCGCACGTGAGCTCTCACAACAGGAAATCATGCCGCTGGCACGCGCGGCGCTGGCGCCGATGTTCGGCGCGGAGGCATCGGTGCTGGTTGGCGGCGGGATGGGTGGGGCGGTCAAGCCGTTGCAGATCGCGCTGCGTGGCCCGGACTTCGCAGAGCTCGAGCGCGTCGCCGAGCGCGTGATGGTACTCACGCGGAACGTCGCCGGCGCCATCGAAGTGGAGTCGAGTGTCGGGTCGCCCAAGCCGGAGGTGCAGCTGCGTGTGAACATCGATCGCGCGAACGACCTGGGGCTCGACGTATCGGGAATCGCCAACACGGTGCGGCCGCTGCTCGCCGGGCAGACAGCGACGACGTGGGAGGATCCCGAAGGTGAGGAGCGCGATGTGATCGTGCGTCTGCCGGCGGAGGATCGCACGACCGCTGAGCGCATCGCCAGCCTGCCGATCGCGACATCACGTGCTCGCGGCGATGGATTGGGGATGGCTGCGGTGCCGCTCGGCCAGGTCGCGCAGATGTCCCGCCGTACGGGGCCGGCACAGATCGACCACGAGGCGTTGCAGCGCGTCATCACCATCTCCTCGAACGTGGACGTGGGCTACTCGCTCTCGAAGGTGTCGGACGAGGTCCAGTCCGGGTTGGACGGTCTCGAGTTGCCCGCAGGATACAGCGCCAGCATGGGAGGCGACACGCAACAGCTGGAAGAGACCACCGGCTATGTCCTGGAGTCGCTGTTGCTGGCCGTCGTGCTCATCTACCTCATCCTGGCGTCGCAGTTCGGTTCGTTCACGCAGCCCTTCGCCATCATGCTGGCGTTGCCGCTTTCGCTGGTTGGCGTGATGGCGGCGCTGCTGCTGACGGGCGACACGCTCAACATCATGAGCATGATCGGCATCATCCTGCTGATGGGATTGGTGACGAAGAACGCCATCCTGCTCGTGGACAACGCCAACCAGCATCGTGGAGCGGGCATGGCGCGGGAGGCCGCACTGGCCGAGGCCGGGTCGATCCGACTTCGCCCGATCATCATGACGACGCTGGCGATGATCTTCGGCATGCTGCCGATCGCGCTCGGGACGGGAGAGGGGGGCGAGTTCCGGGCACCGATGGCGCGTGCGGTGATCGGGGGGCTGATCACTTCGACCCTGCTGACGCTTATCGTCGTCCCGGTGGTCTACACGTACTTTGAAGACTTCGCGGGGTGGTTCGTCCGCGTGGTGATGCGACGCCCGCCAGCCGCTGGCGTCGACGCCACCCGCGACATGGTACCGGTGGGAGGTGACTGATCATGGCGGGTGTTCACCCCACGAGGGTCCTGGTGGCACTGTGCGTTGCCGCCTGGTCCGGGGCGATCCCGGCGGGCGCGCAGGAGGCGACTGGGGGGGCGGCAGCAGCGGCTCAACGCCCGAAGGTCGGACTGGCGCTCAGTGGGGGGAGCGCCAAGGGATTCGCGCACATCGGGGTGCTGGAGGAACTGGAGCGCGCCGGCGTCCCAATCGACGCGATTGCGGGGACGAGCATGGGAAGCATTGTCGGCGGGCTGTATGCCATCGGCTACACCCCGGCGATGCTGCGGCGTGTTGGAGAGACTGAAGATTGGGACGGCGCCTTCCGCACGCCGGTGGCACGAAGCGAGCTCTCGCCCATGCGCAAACTGGGTGACGGTCGCTACCTCCTCACGGTCCCGATCCGTGGCGGTCGAGTGGAGCTGCCGAGCGCGTTCGTCGGAAGCCAGACCGTGGCGTCGATCTTGTCGCGCCTTGTGTGGGCGGCCGATACGGCGCGCGACCTTCGGCGCCTCCCGATTCCCTTTCTGGCAGTCGCGACGGACCTGGCGACCGGGACGGCGGTGCCACTCGACCGAGGCCCCTTGTCGGTCACGATGCGGGCGAGCATGGCGCTTCCCGGCGTATTCGATCCCGTCACGATCGACGGGCGACGACTGATCGATGGCGGAGTGGCGCGCAACCTTCCCGTGCTGGACGTTCGGTCGCTTGGCGCCGATGTGGTGATCTGCGTTGACGTCTCGAACCCGCTCGCTCCATCCGACAGCCTCTCCACTGCCATTGGCATCCTGTTGCAGATCGTCACGTATCGCATGCAGGAGTCGACGAACGCGGAGCGGTCGATGTGCGACGTACTGATCGAGCCGGACATTCGGGGACTGTCCTCCACCGCGTTCGGAGAGGCCGAGCAGTGGATCGAGCGGGGAGCCGCCGCAGCGCGCGCGGCGATGCCCGCGGTGCTGGCGATGCTGCGAGCGCGTGGCATCCCGCCGCGCGCGCCACGGCAGGACAGCGTCCCGGTCACGCCCGACGCGCCGTTTCCACGCCAGCTCACGATTCGCAATGTGGTGATCCGCGGTGATTCCGCCGCCACACGCGTCATGTCCGTCGTCGACCTGCAAAACAAGCCGATGGGTGCCGATGACGCGGAGTCGCTTGCCGCACGACTTTTCGCGACCGGTCGATATACCATCGTCGTGTCTCGACCCGCCGTATCCGATGCCGGCGTGGACCTTGTACTCGACGTCCTGCCGGCGAATCCCAATCACGTCGGCCTCGGCCTTCGGTTCGACTCCAGATACAAGGCTGCCCTGCTGTTTGGCGCGCATATCAACGACTGGCTGGGCGCCGGTTCTTCCTTCTCTATCGACGCGCGCCTCGGCGAGCAACCGCTCGTGCAAGCGCGCTACCTCCCCGCGGCCTCGGGCGATCACTGGTTGGTACGTGCGCTGTCCGCGAGCGCGATGGAGACGCCGCTGGACATCTTCAGTTCGGAGCGCGCGGTCGCTCGAGCCCAGGTGCGCCTGATCTCTGCCGCAGCGTTCGCGGGAACGGTCTATCCCGCCAACACTATCACCGGCGTGCAACTCACGGCAGAAGTGGGACGGACGAGCGCCGAGATCGCGCCGATCGCGATCGATGCGATCCGGCAGACGTACTATACCGTCTCGCTCCTCAGTTGGACCGAGACCTTCGACCGGGTCGTCTTTCCGACGCGCGGCGTCTCGGTGTTTGCGCAGACCGAGGTCGCACGACGAGCGATCGGAAGCGGCGCCGACTTCAGTCGCAGCGTGCTCGATGTGGAGGCCCGCGGCCCGGTGCACGAACGGACCACCGTGCTGGCGCGCCTCACGCTTGGCGCGGCGCGCGGTGACGACCTGCCGGTGTACGATCGCTTCTACCTTGGCGGCACGATCATGAGCGCGGTCCTCCCGGGCCGAAGCTTTCCGTTCGCGGCGCTCGAGCCCGAGGCGCGTTCTGGTCGCGCGTTGCAGATGGCGGAAGTCGGGGTGCAGCAACGGCTGGGCGGGGCCAGCTTCCTGACGGTCCGCGGCACGGTCGGCAACACGTTCGAACGCTGGCCGACTCGGCTGACCGCGTCAGCGTACCTGGGCGGGGCGAGCATCGGCTTCGGCGTGCTCACGCCGCTCGGACCGGCGACCGTGACGGTGGCGGGCCGCTCGTTCGACACACGACCGCGAGTGGCCGCGGAGTTCGGGTATCGGTTCTAGCGCACGCTTGCCCGGCGCGTGGTAACCCGTGCACCCGGTGTCACGGCATCCGACGGGAAGACGATGACTTCGTCGCCGGCAACGAGCCCTTCGAGGACCTCGGCGTGCTGCACGGCGCGGTGTCCTACACCAACGGTGCGCAGCGCCGCTCTCCCGTTCGCCACGACAAAGGCCCGCCAGCTGCCATCCAGTTGAAACAGCGCGCTGACCGGGACGGTGAGGACATCGCTCCCCTGCCAGGTCACAATGCGCGCTTCCACGCGAAAGCCGGTTCCGAGCGACGGCGGGGTGTCCAGCAGGTCGACGATCACGTTCACGCGCTGCTCCTCGACGCCGAGCGCCGACAATTTCGTGAAGGCGTCGGGCTCGACACGTTGGACGCGCCCGCGCAATGCCTCGCTCCCCCCCCACTCCTCGATGAGGACGTCGTTCCCCGCCGCGACCCGCACGGCGTCCTCCGAGAGCACCTCCACCACCACCTCGAGCCCGCGTGCATCGCCAATCTCGATGAGTGGCGTACCGGCAGGGACGACACGCTCGCTGCGCTCCAGCACACGGAAGATGCGGCCGGCGATGGGAGCGGTCACGACAACCGGTTGCCCCCCAGCGCGTTGCGGAGTGGCCCCCATCAGTGCGGCACGGGCGACCGCCACGTCGGCGTCGGCGGCGCGCAGCGCGGCGCGTGCAGCCTCCAGCTGCCGAGTGGCTGACTCGACGGCCAACGCATCGCGCTCGAGCGCCTGCGCGCTGAGCGCGCCGGCGTCCGCGAGCCGCTGGCTGCGCGTCACCTCGCGGCGTAGCTGTTCGGTGCGCGCCTCGGCGTCTGTCACGCGCGCTGTGGCCTCACGCTGCCGCGCCTCGGCGGCGTCGATCAAGGCGCGCTTGGCGACGAGCTCGCGTGTCCCTTCTGGGAGGGGGAAGATCCGTGCGACCGGTGCCCCGGCGTTTACGGCGTCTCCTTCGCGCAACGCAATGCGGCTCAGGCGTCCGTGGGTTGGTGCCGCGACGGCGTAACGATCGCGGGTCCGGGTGCGTCCCTCCTCGTTGACCGTCACGCGAAGCGAGTCTCGCCCAACACGTTCGGTGTCGACCTCGAGCCCGCCACCCGCACGCAGCAGGGCGTACATACCTAGGAGCGCAGCCAGCCCGGTGGCGACGAGGATGGATCGGGTGCGTCTGGTCATGAACCCTCACTCCCGGGTCTTGAGTACTTCAATGAGATCCATCCGATCGAGACGTCGGCGCACCACCAGGCCGCTGACAACAGCTGCCAGCACGGTGATCGTGGCGGCGAGGGCGAAGGTACGGCTACTGACGACAAGCGGAATGCGATAGGTCTCCGTCTGCAGTCCTGCCGAGACCAGGGCAGCGAGCCCGTACCCGAGCGCCCACCCGACCGGAATGCCGGCGAGGGTCGTGAGGCCCTGCTCGCCGAGCAGGAGCACGGCCACTTCGCGCCGCGAGAAGCCGAGCACGCGCAGGCTCGCCAACTCGCGACCACGCTCCGACAGCGCGACCCGCGCACCATTGTACACGACGGCCACCGCGATCACCCCGGAGAAGCCGAGCAGGAAGAAGACCCCGATGAACAGTCCGTCGGCCAGCTGCTTCTCGAACGAGGCCAGCAATTGCCCGGGCGAGGCGACGCTCGCGACCGCGGGCAGTTCCTTGAGGTACGCGTTGAGCGCTGCGCGCTGGGCCGGATCCACCGTGAGGTACGCGCCGCTCACCACTCGGCCGCCGCGCGCCAAGCGGTGGAGCGCTCCCATTTCCATGTAGGCCATGACGCCGAGGAAGTCCTCCACCACACCGGTAATCGGCACGGACACCGTGCGTCGGGTCCCCTCGAGCACCTCGACGATGACCGAGTCGCCGACCGAGAGCCCGAGTTGGTCCGCGAGAAACTTGCTCACCATGAGCCCTTCCAGCGGCACGGGCTGCGTGCCCCCGCCAGCCGTCACGATGCGCCGCAGGCGGGAGTGCCGCTCCAACCCGGTGATGCCGGTCTCCCGCTTGCGATGTCCCGACCGAAGGCGAACCGGCACCATGCGGAACGGTTCCACGTGCGTCACACCTCGCAGGTGCTGGAGCTGGTAGCGAACAGCGGACGACACGGGGCGGTTGAAGGTGAGGGCCAGGTCCTCGCGCTGGGCGACCCGGAACTGCAGGTCCATCATGTATTGCACGCCGTCGAACATGAACAGCCCGATGACCAGGATCGCGACCGAAAAGCCGACGCCGATGGCCGAGGCGACGCTGCGCAGGGGGTGCGCTCCACGTTGCGCAGGATGAGGCGACCAGCGACCGGCAGCAGGCGCCCCAGCCCCAGTCGTTCAAACACGCCGGGGCGGAAGGACGTCGGGGGCTCCGGGCGCATCGCCTCGGCGGGAGGGAGGGCGACCGCGCGACGCACCGCGCCAAGTGCTCCGGCTGCAGCCGCAAGCGCGCTGACGCCAACGGCGAGGACAGCCAGGATCCAGCTGAACTCGTAGCGCAGGGTCGGGAAGGTGAAGAACTCGCCATACAGCCCGACCATGGACTGCCCCAGCCACGACCCCATCGCGATGCCGATCAGCGCTCCGAGCAGTACCGCGACCAGGGCGAACTGCAGGTAGTGTCGCCCGACCTCCAGGTCGGAATAGCCGAACGCCTTGAGGACGGCGACTTCGGTCCGTTGCGTGGCGATCATGCGTCCCAGCACGATGTTGAGCAGGAAGGCCGCGACCGTGAGGAAGACGGCTGGAATCATCGTGCCCATGGAGCGCACCTGGTTCAACTCACCCGCGAGGATGAAGTGCGAGGGCTGGTCCATGCGCGTGTACGCCCCGAGCCCGCCGTAGGGTTCGAGCAGGCGATCGAGCTGGGCGACCACGCGCGCCGTGTCGGCGCGTGGCGAGAGGGTGAGGACGACCTCGTTGAATGCCCCTGCCATGTCGTAGGCAGGCCCGAGGGCGTCGCGGTGCATCCACACGATGCCGAAGCGCTGGTCGTCGGGGTAGATCGCGCCCGGGGGGACGGCGTAGGTGTATTCCGGCGAGATCGCGGTCCCGACGATCTGGAGGTCGCGCTGCCGACCGTTAATCACCGCGCGCAACGTGTCGCCCGGCACGAAGGCGTTGGCGATGGCAAACTTGTCGCTGACGACGACCTCATCGCGTCGGCGCGGTGAGACGAAGCGCCCCGCTGACAGGTGCAGGTCGGACAGGGTCGCGCCACGATCGTCCGTGACCGACACGAAGTAGCCGAGCGCGGGAACATCAACGCTGGGCACGTCCAGCGTAGCCACCAGGGTCACGCGCGTGTTCACGGCCGACACGCCGGGGATGGCGGCAATGCGGCCGCGCAGCGATTCCGGCGCGCGTTCGAGCCGCACCCACACATCGGGGAATCGCGTGTCCCGGTAGTACTGCGCCTGCGAGGACGACAGCGATTCATAGGCGCCGCGCATCGTCAGCACCGTCATGATGCCGACCGAGACCACCGCAGCGATCGAGAGCATCTGCCCCCGATGCTTCCACGCGTCGCGCAGGAGCTTGCGGTTCAGCGCGCGCACGGCGGCGTCACCATTGGATCTCGTCGAGGCTGGCACGGCGCTCGTTGCGCACGTGCTCCACGATGACGCCACTGCTCATGCGAATGACGCGGTCGCCGAGGGCGCCGATGGCGGCATTGTGCGTGATGATCGCGATCGTCGTCCCGACTTCCCGGTTCACCTGCTCGAGCACGGCAAGCACGCGCTTCCCGGTCTCGAGGTCGAGCGCACCGGTCGGCTCGTCGCAGAGGAGGACGTCGGGTCGCTTGGCGACGGCGCGGGCGATGGCGACGCGTTGCTGCTCACCCCCCGACAACTGCGCAGGAAAGTGATCCATCCGATCGGCGAGGCCAACGAGGTCGAGCGCCTGGGTCGCGGGCATCGGCGCGCGGGCGATGTCGGTCACCAGTTCGACGTTTTCGCGCGCCGTGAGGCTGGGGATGAGGTTGTAGAACTGGAAGACAAAGCCGACGTGCTCGCGCCGATAGCGCGTCAGTTCGCGCTCGTCCGCCGCGCTGAGGTCGTGATCGCGATAGACGACGGTGCCCGACGTCGGGACGTCGAGTCCCCCGAGAATATTGAGCAGCGTGCTCTTGCCGCTCCCCGACGCACCGAGCAGCACGAGCAACTCGCCCTGGAACAGGTCGAGGTCCACCGCTTTGAGCGCGTGCACCTTGACCTCGCCCATGTCGTAGACCTTGGACACGCCCCGGGCGCGAAACACAGGCACGCGCTGGGTTCCCGCCGCAGCGCGGAGCGACTCGCTGACGGGGGTCATGATCCCGAGGCCGTGGTCGTTCCCATGAAGCGGCGTCCCGATGAATGAGAAGGCCGGAGCGTGCCCGGACGAGCCCCCTGGACTGCCTGGTCGACAAAAGTGATGGCAGTGCCCCGAACGCATCGACGCGTTGGACGTGACCCAGGCACCGTGGCACATTTGATCGGCTGCTCCTCGCAACGTATTGCAGCGCGCTCCGCGCGTCACGTCGTCATGTCAACTGGAGAACCCCGTGAATTCACTCGAGCGCTGGCTGGACGGCGAGCGCATGCAAGCGCTGCTCGTGGTCGCCGTGCCGCGGATAGCGTCTGCGTTGCTCATCCTGGTGGGCTTCTGGCTCCTGATGCGAACCACGCGCCCGCTCCTGCGCGGCGTGCTGGCGCGCGCACGATTCGCCGACGCGCTCACCGACATGCTGGTCGAGGGGGTCTACAAGGGAAGCCTCGTCGTCATCGCGCTCATCATGTCGGCGAGCCAGCTGGGCATCAACGTGGCGGCCGCGCTGGCGGGACTCGGTGTGGCAGGTATCGCCCTCGGCTTCGCCGCCCAGGAGACGGTGGCCAACATGATCGCCGGATTTCTTGTCTTCTGGGACCGGCCATTCAAGATCGGCGACTACATCACGACGCTGGACCAGTACGGTCGCGTGCAGGAGATCACGATGCGCACCACGCGCATTCGGACCATGGAGAACACCTACGTCATCATCCCCAACAAGCAGATCATCGGCGACATGATGGTGAATCACTCGCTCAACGGCGAGACGCGCATCAACGTCGATGTCGGGATCGCGTACAAGGAGAACATTGCCCGGGCACGGGACGTCCTGCTCTCGGCGATCAACGCCGTGCCCGGTGTGCTCGACACACCGGCGGCCGACGTCGTGGTCCGCTCGCTCGGCGACTCGAGCATCAACCTGCAGGTCCGGGGGTGGATCGCCGACTCCTCACGCGAGCGTTCCACGCGCTTCGCCATGACCGAGGCGTGCAAGGTGGCGCTGGACGAGGCCGGGATCGAGATCCCCTTCCCGCACTTGCAGCTGTTCGTGGAAAACGTGAGCGACCAGGCGCTGCGCGGGCTCGCGACGCTGACACCACGCGCCTCGTAAGGCGGCTGGTGAAGCGGCTGGTGAAGCGGCTGGTGAAGCGGCTGGTGCGCATCGCGGCGTAGGGCGCCACCGTGGTGCGGCCGACCAACCGGCCTTGCGACCGGGAGGGCCCCCGCGTCACCTTCTCGCACGCGAGCGAGCCGAAGCGCGTGATCTCGAACGCCGGGTGTTGACCATCCCCCGGCGTTGCCTCCGCACCACCAGGATTCCTCACGCCACGAGCGCTGATGCCCCAGCCAGACCCCCGCATTGCCATCCGTGAACTCCGCGACCCCAAGGACCCGTCGTTGCGCGGGGCGTACGCCCTGCTGAAACAGACGTTTCAACGCGGGGAGCGGGTGGACTATCGCGAATGGGTCGGGAGCCTGCAGGAAAAGGCCGGCAACCTTGCCACCGACTTCGCCTGGCACCTCTTCGTGGCCGAGCAGGGGGGCGAGGTGGTGGGGCTGGCGTCGGGCACGTACCTGGGCAACGTGAACCTCGGTGTCGTCGGCTATCTCGCCATCGTCCCCACCGCGCGCGCGTCGGGAAGCGGGACGCGGCTCCGCACGCGCCTGCGCCAGCAGTTCGCGCGCGATGCCCTCAGGCTGGCGAAGCGCCCGCTCGCCGGAATCATCGGCGAGGTGAGCCCCACCAATCCGTGGCTCCGGAGGCTGGACAAGCGGGCCGAGGTCCTGGTCCTCGACTTCCCGTACTTCCAGCCCCGCCT
Source organism: Gemmatimonadota bacterium (assembly GCA_016704465.1). GTDB lineage: Bacteria > Gemmatimonadota > Gemmatimonadetes > Gemmatimonadales > Gemmatimonadaceae > SCN-70-22. Next base: position 350,481 of record JADJAD010000007.1, read on the forward strand.
GTACGACGACGACGAGCCATCGCCCTTCGTCCTTTACTACGAGTCCATGACGGGGCCGCGGCAGCGGCTTCCCGTTGGAGAGCTTCGACGCATCCTGTACACTGTCTGGCGCCGCGTGTATCGCATCGGCCGTCCGCTCGATCGGCCCGCGTTCCGGTCCATGATGCGCGCCCTGGCGAACCGCCGCACGGTCGGTCGTCGCAAACTCCTTCCCGCGAAGCGCCATGATCATTGACTGCCATGTGCACCTGAACAACTACCACGAGCAGGTAGAGGTCTCGCTCGGCGAGAGCCTGGCGAAGCTGCAGGACAGCATGGCAGAGGCCGGGATCGACTATTCGCTCGTGCTCACGAGCTACCTGGTCAGCGCGCATCGTCCGAGCACCGCCCAGGTTGTGGAAGCGATTGCCAAGATCCCGAACCTCGGGGTGGTCGCGGGGATCAGCTATGTCAACTATCGCCAGCGGGACCTGCGCGAGCTGGCCGACTTCCTCGAGCACGGCCTGGTGAAGGGACTCAAGCTCTATCCCGGCTACGAGCCGTTCTACCCGCACGACAAGCGCCTGCAGGTGGTGTACGACCTGGCCGAGGAGTTCGACGTCCCGGTCATGATCCACTCGGGTGACACCTACAGCCCGAAGGGAAAGCTCAAGTATTCGCACCCGCTGGAGATCGACGAGGTCGCCGTCGACCACCCGAAGGTGAAGTTCATCATCTGCCACCTCGGTAACCCGTGGCTCACGGACGCCATGGAGGTGGTCTACAAGAACGCGAACGTGTACGCCGACATCTCGGGGTTGGTGCTGGGCGAGTTTACCGAGGCGTTCGAGGACTACATGACGGAAGAGATTCGCGACGTCATCCTCTACGCCGGCGACCCCGCGTTCTTCCTGTTCGGCACCGACTGGCCCATCTGCTCGATGCGCTCGTACGTCAGCTTCGTGAAGCAGCTGGGGCTGAGCGAGGACGTGTACACGGCCATGATGTACGAGAACGCGCGCCGCCTGTTCAAGCTTCCGCTCCCGGCCGCCGCGGCGCCCCAGGTACTCCCCCCCACAGTCGCGATGCCCGAGACGCAGGCGGCCGAGGGCGCGTGAGGAGGCGCGCGCAGGGGTTCCGTCGCTATCAGTTCGCCCGTACGTTCCGATCGTGACGGCCATCGACGCACGCGAGACCGCAGCGCTCTTTCCCCCCGGCTTCCTGTGGGGAGTGGCCACCTCGGCATATCAGATCGAGGGGGCGCTCGAAGCCGATGGTCGCGGGCGGTCGATCTGGGAGACGTTCAGTGAACGCCCGGGTGCGATCGAGCGGGGTGAAACGGCCGCGATCGCCTGCGATCACTACAATCGCCTCGACGAGGACATCGCGCTCATCAGCGACCTCGGCGTTGGCAGCTATCGCTTCTCCATCGCCTGGCCGCGCATACAGCCAACCGGGCAGGGGAGGGTCAATCGCGCCGGGCTGGGCTTTTACGAACGGCTCATCGACGGACTCCTCGAGGCGGGGATCCGCCCCTTTCCCACGCTCTATCACTGGGACCTGCCGCAGGCCCTGGAAGATGCCGGAGGGTGGGTGGCCCGCGACACCGCAGCGCGGTTTGCCGACTACACCTCCTTGGTCATGGACGCCCTCGGTGACCGGGTCCAGGATTGGTCGCTGTTCAACGAACCGTTCATCTTTTCGTCGCGCGGCTACCTGCTGGGACGGTACGCTCCAGGGCGGCGCAGCCTGCACGACTTCCTGCGGGCAGTACACGTCATCACCATGGCGCACGCCGACGGGTTCCGGGCGGCGAAGGCCGTGCGCCCCAATGCGCGGGTGGGCTCCGTCTTCGCGATGGCGCCGTGCGAGCCGGCCACCAGCTCTGCTAGCGATCGCAAGGCCACCGACTATGCCGACGCGGTCTTCAACCGGCTCTTTCTCCAGCCGTTGATGACCGGGCGCTATCCCGAGCCGTTTCTCGACAGTATCCCGCTGCAGTCGCTGGGGATGCTGCCCGGGGACATGGACCGGATCCAGGTCCCGCTCGAATTCATCGGGATCAACTGCTACTACCGGCTGGTCGTGAGCACCGGTGGCGACAACCGTCCTGACCTGCCGTACTTCCTGTTCGACGTGCTGTCGGACCAGCGCTCCACTGGTGGTCATGCGGACCTGTCGTCGGCGACCGAGGCGACGCTTCGCATCGAGAATGCGTTCGGCCGCAGCGACGGGCAGCGTACTGCCATGGGGTGGGAGATCTGGCCGCGCGCCCTGCACGACGTCCTCATGTCGCTGAGCCGGGAGTATCCGGGCGTGCCGGTGGAGGTCTGCGAAAGCGGCTGTGCGTTCGACGAGACGCCGGACGAGAACGGCCTCGTGACGGACGACGCGCGGCTCGCGTATCACAGGGCGCACCTGATCGCCGTCTCGGACGCGATGAAGGCCGGCGCCAACGTGACGAGCTATCACGCGTGGAGCCTGTACGACAATTTCGAGTGGGCGTCGGGCTATCGGCCGCGCTTCGGGATCGTCGCGGTCGACTACAAGACGCAGGCGCGCACGCTCAAGGCGTCGGCGCGGTGGTATCGTGATGTCTGTCGCGCGGCCCGCGGCAACCTGAGCGCAAAACCCGGGTAGAGCAGCCGATGCCCCCCCGTCTTCTCTTCTCCGACGTGGATGGGACCCTGCTCGGAGCGGATGGACGTTACGCGATGTCCGCTGCTGAGTTGGCCCCCGCCGTGCGAGAGCTCGATCTTGTGCTCGCGTCCAGCCGCACGGTGCTCGAACTGGCGCGCAATCAGCGCGACCTCGGGATCGACGGACCGGTGGTCGCCGAGAACGGCGCCGTGATGGGCTGGCCCTCGACCGACTCGCTGTCGAGCGTTGGCCTGCGCGAGGATCTCGACGGACGCGCGTGGCGGGTGGTGCTGATCGGGATGCCGGCATCCGAGCTGCGCGCTGAGGTGCGGGAGGCAGCGAAGCGTCTGGGTACGACGTACGTCGACCAGGAGGATGTGGATCCGGCGCTGGGACGACGCTGTTCCGTGCTGCTGCGTCCCATACCCGGCCGTGACTTCGACGCCCTCGACGCTCTGGCCGCCGTGCTGCGCCTGCGCGGACTTTCGGTGGCGTCAGGTGGCTCCTGGCTGGCCGTCACGGGTGGTGCTGACAAGGGGGACGGGGTGCGAGCGGTGCGCGACTGGTGGCGGCGGGCCGGACGCGAACATGCGCTGGTCGCCGCCGCGGGCGATGGCGACAACGACATCCCCCTCCTGCTGGCGTGTGACCGGCGCTTCGTCATCGCCCGTGACGACGGCACGTGGCACCCCGCCTTGCAGGCGCTCCCCGGGGTTGAGTGCATCGAGACCCCGGGAATCGCCGGGTGGTGCGACGTGATTCGACGGCTCACTCGGCCGCAGGAGATGTGATGCCAATCGACAAGCAGTTGCCGCGCTGGACGCTCAGCGTCCTGACGATCCCGAAGCGTGAACCCTACCTCGCGAAGCTGCTGCGATCGCTGGCCGACGCGAACCTGCCGCGCGGCACGGTCATCGACGTGGTCTACAACTGGGACACGCGCGAGAAGCCGATGGAGGTGGAGCGGCGCTTGCGGCGCGTGGGGAGCGGTCTCGAGATCAACGTACATTTCAACACGCAGCGTCCCACCATCGGCGGGGGACGCGTGCAGCAGCTCAACCACTGCAAGACCCCGCTGCTGGCGTTCATCGACGACGACGTCACGGTGCATGGTGACCTGCTGCATGTGCTCGCGGACGAGTTGCGGCGCGTCCCCGTGGGCATCCTCGGCGTGCAGTCGCTCGTTGAGGGGAGTGATCGACGCTTCAAGCCCCGTCGCACGACTCCGTTCATCGACCGGCTCGGCCTGCGCTTCATGCCGGTGCAGGGCATGTGCGTGGCCGGCTATCGGCGCCTCTTCCTGGACATCGGCGGATTCAATCCGCGCCGCGAGTTCTGGGGAGAGTGGACCGAGCTGAACCTGCGCATGTGGCGCAGCGGCTTTCCCACGGCCTACATGATGGATGGCGCCTACCTGCGCCACTGGGAAGAGGCCCCCGAGTCGCCGACCCGCAACATGGCCGGGCGCGCCGATCACGTGATGTGGGGGCTGATGTGCACCGCGCTGGAGTACGAGGCGGTCGAGCCCAACGCCGAGACGATGGCGTTCTGGGACCTCGTGGAGTCGCGCTACATCGCGTACGCCTTTGGCCCGACCGCGCCGATGCGCGAGGTGCTGCAATCGGCCTTGCGCCTAACGCCCCGCCTGAGCTCGGAGTACCCGGCGATCGCCGGCTTTCGGGACCTCGTGCGTCAGCATCCGTTCCCGTTCATGCCGTTCCATCGATTCACATCGGACGATGTCACGCAGGTGCTCGCGCATGCCGAGGGGCGCATTGCCGAGTATCGCGACGACGTGTGGGACACTCGGCGCGTGCGCGCCGCACGCTGGGTCCGGCGCAAGCTGGCCGGCAAGACGTGAGGGCGCGTCCCAGGAGGCACGTCGCCCTTCTGGCGACGCTCCTCGGACTCGCGGTGCCGCATGCCACGACCGCACAGGATTCACGCGCAGCTGGCCGCGACGGCGCAGTGGTCAGCGCGACCTCACGCGACCCCGCCGTGCATGCCGACTCGCAGCGATTCGAGACGCTGCACGCCCTGGTCGACCGCGCGCTCGTCTCGAGCCAGACAGTCGAGTACGACCGGCTCCTCTCGTTCCTCGACCGCGAACTGACGAGGGCCCCCGACGATCCCGTCCTGCACCACTACCGGGGATTCGCGTTGTTTCGCAAGGCCAGTGTGCTCGCCACCATGAACGACGCCATCACCGACGCCGTGTCGGCGGGCGATGTGGCCGACGGCATCGCGACCGACGACGGGACCATCAAGGCGATGTTCGAGGCGGCCGATCGTGCCCTCGAACGCGCCGCGAAGGGGCTCGACTGGCCAGAGTCGCTCGCCCTGCGCTCGGCGGCCGTCGGTCAGCTGATCGCCTATGGTGGTCCGCTGGCCGGGCTGCGCCAGGGCCCGCGCAGCATGCGACTGCTCGACGCAGCGCTGGCGAGCGGCCCCGACAACCCACGCGTGTGGATGCTGCGCGGCATCTCGGATCTCTACAAGCCGCGATTGATGGGCGGGAGCGTGAAGAAGGCCGAGGCCAGCTTGCGGCGAGCGCTGTCACTGTTCGCCACGGATGCCCCCGCCGCGCCCGCCCCGTGGTGGGGACACGCGGAGACGCACGGCTGGCTGGGCCACACCCTGGAGAAACAGGGAAAGCTCACGGAGGCGCGGGCGGCCTACGCCGAAGCACTCGCGCTTGAACCGAAGAACGCCTGGGTGCGTGAGGTCCTCCTCCCCGCCCTGGACAAGGTGACGCGGTAAGGTCAGGCGGCGCCTGCGCCCCGGACGGTGGCCTAACGCGCCCGCTCCAGCGCTGCCGCCACCCCTTCGATCGGGGTGGGGAGATACAGGTGCATGCCCATCGCGCTCCAGCCCGTCCGCCGAAAGAGCGAGCGCCACCACCGAGGGGTGCGCGCCTCGGCGCGGGTGAAGTCGCCAACCGCATCGTCGGCGCTGCTGAAGACCTCGAAGTAGCCGACACCGGGGCACATCGCGGTCAGGGCACGAAGCCCGGTCGCCAGTTCACGCGGCGCCACGTAATTCAGCACGCCGCAGCAGAGCACGAGGTCGAAGTCGTCGGGGAGGTCGAGCGTGCCCACCGTGCCGAACGTGCCGAGGCGAATGTTGCGCTTCTTCCCGTAGCGCTGCACCGCGTACTCACTGGCATCGACCCCATAGTACGATGCCCCGGGGCGGATCTTCTTGAGCGCGAGCGACCAGTTCCCCTCCCCCGCCCCCACGTCCAGCACCTTGCGCACCGGACGCTCGAACAGGTACTCCGCAGCCGCAACGACCATGCGCAGCTGCCGCTCGATGTCGAGTGAGGACTTCACGCGAGTCCGCGGGTGCCGGTACCACTTGTCGAAGTAGGACTTGGTGTAGTGGGAGGGGGGGCGGACGATGGACATCTCGGGACGGGGGACGGGAGACGGGAGACGGGAGTATGAAGGATACCGTCGTGGGGGTGGGGGGCGTAGCATCAGGGGCGCAGGGGACTCGTGCGCGTCCGAACCCTCACTTCACTGCTGTGACCGAGCTTCCTACCGTCTCCCGCCGCTACTGGGGGACCACACCGTCCCGACGGGCGGTGTATGCCTACGAGCTGACCAATCGGGTCGGCACGCGACTCACGGCGATCACGTTAGGCGCCACCATCACCTCGCTCCGGGTTGCCGACCGCACGGGGACGCTCGACGATGTCGTGCTCGGGATGGACGACGTGGACGGCTACCTCACCCGCTCGCCGTACTTCGGGACGGTCGTGGGGCGGTACGCCAATCGCATTGCCGGCGGACGCTTCGCGCTCGACGGCGTCGCGCACGCACTGGCCACCAACGACGGGCCCAATCACCTGCACGGCGGCACGATCGGCTTCGACAAGCAACTTTATGCCGCGCGTGCCGCCTCGACGGCGCACGGGGTCGGGGTGCGCTTCTCGCTGACCAGCCCGGACGGGGACGAGGGCTATCCCGGCGAGGTGCGCTTTTCCGTCCGCTACCTGCTGCACGACGACAACCGGGTTTTCATCGACTACCAGGCGACAACTACGCGGGCGACACCGTTCAATCCGTCGCAGCATACCTACTGGAACCTCGCCGGCTCGCGCGCGGCGGATATCCTGGGGCACGAACTGCTCGTCAACGCCGATCGCTTCACGCCGGTCGACGCGACGCTCATCCCCACCGATGAGCTGGCACTGGTCGAGGGCTCGCCCTTCGACTTCCGCTGCGCGACCCCGATTGGCGCACGAATCGCATCGGTGGATGAGCAGCTGCACGTCGGATGCGGGTACGACCACAACTTCGTCCTTCGGCCCGTGTCGGGCCGCGGCGAGCCGGCGCTCGCCGCGACGTTGCGCGATCCCATCACCGGTCGGCAGCTCGACGTCTACACGACCGAGCCGGGGATGCAGCTGTACACCGGCAATCATCTCGGGCCGGCGCTGGAGGGACGAGCGGGGCAGCGCTATGGCCGCCACGCGGGCGTCTGCCTGGAGACCCAGCACTTTCCCGACTCCCCAAACCACCCGCAGTTCCCCAGCGCGATCCTCCGCCCGGAGACGCCGTTCAGGTCGCGCACCATCTGGGCGTTGTCGGCACGCTGACGCCTGTCGCCCGGCCCAGCGCGACCGCCGGCCCGGCGCGACGGCCCCGCTCAGCTCCGTTCAGTTCAGCCCCACCACGGCCTGCCAGACCGTGCCCCCACCACTGGTCAGTAGGCGGCTCATCCGGACCCCGGCACGCACCGTGGTGCGCAACCCGAGCGGGGCAAGGTCCACCGTGAGTTCGCCTCCGGCCGATCGATAGTCGCGGCGTTGTGTCCCGTTCCGTGCCTCGCCACGCCCCACGTCGCCGAACACGTTGCCTTGCACCCGGCGGACGTACAGCCAGTTGCCGATGGCAAGGTCGGGATACAGCAGCGGCAGGTGGTACGTGGCGCCCGCACGGACCAGCGTCTCGTGGAAGCGCGAGTCGTAGCCGCGCGGAAAGCGCAGCAACGATCCGAAGCGATAGCTATCCGGATGTTGCGCCTGGCGGCCGGCGTCGAGCACGAGGGCGTGGTGCGGACGCAGCCCCTTGAGGTAGGCGGCGCCCACCACGGTCGCCTGGCGTGAGGTGTAGTCGCTGCCCAGCGGCGTGTGACGGTACACGCCGGTCACGACGCCGCCGACCGGGAAGAGGTCGCGGTACGCCGCCGCCCGCACCTGCGTCGCTGTCATGGCATACGTCAGCGTCGTGAAGTCGCCGTTGTTGTTCTCGAAACGGAAGGCGACCGGTTGCGCGCTGATGTGCGTACGGCCGAGCGTCACGCTGCTCACCAGCGACTGGCGCGTCTGTCCATCCAGCCTGGTCAGCGGCAGGCGAAGCGACGCGGCCACGGACTGCTCGCGCCACGTGTATCCCTGCGTCGCCCCGACCGAGTCGGTGTAGGTCGAGGCGCGCGATCCCACGCGCGCGGCGGCGTCCACGATGACGGGGAGGCCGGCGTAACTGGCGCCGGCATCGAAGGCGACGGTCCCCTCGTTGAAGTTGTACGTCGGACCCGCCACCACTCCGACCGTGTTGAGCACGTTGCGCGAGTACAGGACGAGCCCCGTGTTGATGCCGTCGGTGGTCGGCGACAGCGACAGCGAGTGGAAGTCAAACAGGCGCGACCACCCGGTAAACGGGCGCGCCGGCCACGCCGTGGTGCCGAGGGAATCCAGGATGCTCCCGCCCTGCTCCTGCGCCACGAGCGGGTCGGCGAATCCAACCGATGCCGTGCGCTCTCCTTCCAAGGGTCGGAAGCGCGCCGGGTCCAGCGGCATCTCCGCGATGTCGTAGCCATGGATCCCATAGTCACTGAAGGCGACCCGGTCCCCGTCGGGCGACACACTCGGCCACGACGCGCCCAGCTTGCGCGATGACACCTGGTGCACCGCGCGCGTCGCGAGGTCGAGCGCGTAGAGGTTGTCGAGCCCCGAACGCGGACTGCCAAACACCACGTGCGTGCCGGTGGCAACCGGACGCGAGATGGCGTCATGGGTGAACGCGATCAGCGTGTCGGGCGCCGCGCCATCGAGCGACAGGCGCACCAGTGCGTTTCCGCGCGACCGATCGACCGCGACGACATACAGCGCCGTCCCGTTCGGCGCCCACGCCGGCGTCACGAGAAAGTGCCCCGCATGGTTGGGGACGCGCTGCAGCTCCGCGCCGGTGCCGGCGTCGAGCACCACGAGCGTCGCCTCGCGCTCGTGCGAGAAGTGCACAACGGCGATCCGCGCGCCGTCGGGCGAGAGCGCCGGGGCGAAATAGCGCGAGCGCTCGGTCAGGCGACGGACGCGCCGGGTCTCGAGGTCGAGCGTCTTGACGACCAGGTAGTTCTCCTCGCCCCACCGCGGCGAGACGGCGTACTCGCTCCACACCGCGGTGCGTCCCCGCACGTGGAACTGCCGGTCGCCAAACAGGCCGATGCCGGCATGCAGCACCTCGGTCTTTCCGTCGCGCACGCGCACCAGGCGCGGCGTGTGCGCGAGGTCGGAATAGAGGGCAATTACACTGCCGTCGCCGGCGTACTGCGGGAGGGTGAACTCGTGGTAGTCGGCCGGCGAGCGTGAGACGACCTGCGCCGGGGTCTCGACCACGGCATCCTGCTGCGCGCGCCACGACACCCCCAGCGCCTGCACCGCGTCACGGTGCAGCTGCACCAGCGTGCGCCCTGTCTCTCGCGCGAGCGCCCGGCTCAGCGCCTCGGGGGCGATCGGGTTCCGGGCCGCTCGGGCAATCACGCGACGCCACGCCGAGTCGCCGTAGGTGCGTTTCACATGCGTGGTCAGCACGTAGCCGAGCTCGTACCAGTCGGGATAGAAGGTGCGATACGTGCCCTGCCATGCCGGATGGTAGGGATACGGTTCGTCGGCGAGGGTCAGGGCACGAATGCGCTGGGTGAACGACGGCTGCCGCCCGCGCCCGTCGGCGGTGAGCGCCGTTTCCATTCCGACGGCATCGCCCTCCCAGAACCAGGCCGGAAAGTAGAGTGCCCCCCCGAGGAAGGCGGTGGTGTTGTCGCCAAACAGTCGAGAGAGAACCCCCACGATCCCGGTGCGCACAGCCCGCTCCTGCACGATGTGGCGTCCCTCGTGCACCGCGAGCAGCGAATACCACTCCACCGGCCCCATTCCATCGACCGTGGTGGTCGGCAGTGCGTACCACTGGGTGCGACGAGGCCCCCACGCCACGAAGGCGTTGGAGACCATGGAGCTGTTGTTGAGAACGACCGGGATGCGCTCCGGCCTCGCGGCGAGTGTCTTGGTGAGCGGTTCGTACGCTCGCTCGAGCAGCGTGGCCGCGCGCTGCGCCTCACCTCCAAGCGCCGCTGGGAAGATGACCGTGAAGTGCGGCGTGTCGATGCGCTGCCAGCGCTGTCCGGGAGGGTTCTGTTGCCCAGACAGCGCGTAGAGAATCGGAACCTGGGCTGCTGCTGCGCTCGTCCACATCGTGATCGCGGCAAGCGGCACAAGGAGCGACGCGGTTCGACTCAATGTGCGGGACCAGCCCCGTCGCACGAGGTGCCGCGCACGTTCGCCCCCCACGTTCACGGGGCGACCCGGCGCACCCCTCGCCCCGCGCGAGCGCCGGTCAGCTTGCCGTCGCTCACCGCCAGCTGGCCGTTCACGATGACGAACTGCATCCCCTCGGCCAGCAGTTCGGGTTGTTCGTAGGTGGCGCGCTCAGCCACCCGCGCCGTGTCCATCACGATCACGTCGGCGAACCACCCCGGGGCGAGCGTTCCGCGCTGCCCCATGTGCAGCGCCACCGCCACGTCCCGGCTCGAGCGCTGCACCATCTGCTCGAGCGTGAGCACCTTCTTCCCCATGACGTACTGCTGGATCTTGCGCGGATACGTCCCGTACTTGCGCGGGTGCCCGTCGGAGCCGTCGGAGCCGGTCATGACCCATGGCTGGCGCATGAATTGGGCGATGTCGTCCTCGTTCATGTTGAAGGAGGCGACCCCCGCGCCGCCCGCCATCACGATCTCGAGCGCGGTGAGAATCGGGTCGGCGTTGCGCGCGCGGGCAATGTCATCGAGCGTCTTTCCCACGAGCGCGCGATCGCTCCCCCCGGTGATCAACAGCGACTTGGCCCCACCGCGTCGGCGCATGTTGTTCTGCATGTCGGCGACGAGGCGATCCCGATACTCGGGGTTCGTGATGCGGGCGCGCAGCGAGTCGCGCCCCCCCGCCTCGGCCCAGCGCGGCAGCAGGGCGGCGCCGATGCTCGTTCCGCTGGCGGTGTACGGGTACTGGTCGGCCGTGACGACCTGCCCCTCGCCATGGGCCCGCGCTATGAGGGCGATGACCGAGTCGCTCTCTCCCCACACATCCACCCCCAAGGCCTTGATGTGGGCAATGTGGACCGGCAGTTCGGCCTCGCGCCCGATACGTAGCGCCTCACGCACCGCGCCCATGAGCCCGACGGTATACGAACTTTCGTCGCGCAGGTGTGAGTCGTAGACACCGCCACGCGTCGCGGCCTCGCGGGCGAGGGCGCTCACTTCCTCGCTCGTGGAGTAGCTCTGCGGCGCGTAGTAGAGCCCTGTGCTCAGCCCCAGCGCCCCTTCGGACATCCCCCGCGCCACCATTCCGCGCATCGTCGCCAGCTGGGCGGAGTCGGGAGCGTTCGACCGCATTCCCAGCACGGTCCCCCGCACCGTCCCGAACCCGACGAACAGGGCGGCGTTCGTGCCGATCCCGCCCTCCTCCCATCGCGTCATGTGGGCGCCGACGTCCACCGGGCCGCCGCCGTCGTTGCCGGTCACGACGGTGGTGACGCCCTGCATGAGGTACGCCGCGTTCGTCCGCCTCTCGGCGCGGTCGCTCTGCAGGTCACCGTAGGTGTGGGTATGTGGATCGATGAATCCCGGCGCGACGACGAGGCCGCTGGCGTCGATCGTGCGCGTCGCCTCGATCCGTTCGCGCCGCGCATCGCCCACGAACGTGATCCGGTCGCCGGTGATGGCGACGTCGGCTCGGCGCGCTGGCGCCCCGGTCCCGTCGATGACCGAGCCGCCACGGATGAGGAGGTCGGCACGGATGGAGCCCTGCGCCTGCGCGTCCTGCGGAGAGGTGGCGAGCGCGAGGGTGACGGCGGTCGCAACGACGGACGCGACGGACACGACGCGGGGACGAAGAGTAGAGGACGAGCGCATGAAGCCCACGATGGACAGGATGGAGAGAACGGTCGCACGCGTGGCGGCGAAGGTATCACTACCGCTGGGACGGAACCACCATCACCGGCGCAACCCTCGGCGATGTCCGGAGAGCAATACGCGGGGCCAGACCGAAGTCCGACCCCGCGTATCGAGCCCCAGGGTGAGCCGAGCGAACCAGAAAGGGGAGGAAAGAGTCCGAACGGTCCAGCGCTGGGGGTTGCTCGGTGATACCCGCCAACCGCCGGGCGTTCCGCGGGAGCGGGTCCGGTCACAGCACACGATGGCGTGCGCCCGTAATAGGAGATGGCGCGACGCGGTTGCTGTCTCGCGGTTGCCGTCTCGCAGCTCGTGGCGCATCGTTGCCGGGCCATCCCCCTTTGTCTCAATCCGTCAGGAGTTCTCGCCATGCCGAGCGTTCGTTGGTTCAGTACCATCCTGCTGGCAGGGTCCGCGCTGGGAGCCCAGACAGCGCCACGTCCCATGACCTTCATGGATCAGCAGCTGATGCGGCAGGCTGGTTCACCCGCGCTGAGCCCGGATGGCTCCTGGATGCTCTACGCGCTGTCGGTCCCCAACTGGAAGGAGGCCAAGCGCTACAGCGACGTCTTCCTGGTCTCCACGCGCGACGGGCTCCCGAGCACCCGGCAGCTCACCTTCACGAAGGACAAGAACGAGACGTCGCCGCAGTGGGCAACAGACGGCAGCTTCTTCGTGTTCGCCAGCAATCGCGACGCCGCCGGCTCGGCTGCGACGCAGCAGCTGTACGTGATGCACCCGGGCGGGGGCGAGGCGCAAAAGATCACCGACGTGAAGGACGGCGTGGGGACGTTCGCATTCTCCAGGGATGGCCGCTGGCTCGCATTCTCGGCGGGTAAGAACGACGAGCAGCAGGTCATGGTCCTCTCCGTGGCGGGGATCGACACGGCCACGGCGCGCCCGCTCACCCGGCACGCGACACCGGTCGGCTGGTGGCGCTTCAGCAAGGACAGCAAGCGACTCTACTTCGTGGCGCAGGACTCGGTCGACAAGGCCGACAAGGAGCGTTTGGCGAAGCAGTTCACCGTCAAGATCCGCAACCAGGACATCCCGCTCCGGCATCTCTGGTCGCTCGACCTCGCCAGCGGCAACGAGGCGCGCGTGACGCAGGGCAACGAGTACTCAGTCGAGGGGGTCTCGCTCTCCGAGGACGGCAAGTGGGCCGGCGTGCGCGCCTTCCCCAACGACCGGTACGCGCGCACCACGATGGAGGGCGGGAACCACAGCGACTTGCACCTGCTCAACCTGCAGACGGGCGATATGGAGCGCCTGACGAGCAACCAGAACATCGGCGAGTCGGCGCTCTCGTTTGCGCCTGACGGACAGACCATCGCCTTCTCCGCCTCGGACGACTTCGTCTACTTCCGCGCCAACAAGGTCTACACCCGCGCCATCGCGGCCAAGGGCGGCGCGTGGAAGAAGCTGGGCGGCCCCTTTGACGGCGACGTCACCATCGGCTGGTGGTCCGGCGACTCGAAGACGATCTACTACAACGAGGGAATCCGGGCGACCAACCAGCTCATGGCGCTCGACGTGGCCGCCAACACGGTCACCCAGCTCACCAACGTGAAGGCGGCACTCTCGGCGCAGCGCGACGAGGACAGCGGCCGCATCATCGTGCAGTATGCCGACCCCAAGACCCCGACCGTGCATTTCGTCGTGGACAAGGTCGAGGACGTGACCGACCGCTCGGCCTGGCGCCAGGTCACCAACGCCAACCCGCAGGTCGCCAACTTCCAGCTGGGCGAGGAAGAAGAGGTCTGCTGGCAGTCCGTGGACAAGAAGAACACCTGCGGCATCGTGGTGAAGCCGGTGGGCTACACGCCCGGCAAGCGCTATCCACTCATCGTCGCCATCCACGGCGGCCCGCAGTCGGCCGACGTGCTCGGCTTCAACGGCGGCTACAGCGCACAGGCCTATGCCGGCGACGGATACGTCGTGCTCAAGCCCAACTACCGCGGCTCGACGAACTATGGCGAGGCCCACAAGTGGGGCATCGTCAACGATTACTTCAAGAAGGGCTACGAAGACATCATGACCGGCGTCGACAAGCTCATCGCCGATGGGCTGGTGGACGGGGACAAGATGGGCGTGCTGGGGTGGAGTGCCGGCGGGCACTGGACGAACTGGATCATCACCCACTCCACCCGCTTCAAGTCCGCCTCGTCGGGGGCAGGCACCGTCAACTGGATCTCGATGTACGCGCAGAGCGACATGCAGGACGTGCGCGCGAACTACCTCGGTGGCAAGCCGCCGTACGAGGACTTCGAGGCGTACTGGAAGCAGTCACCCATTCGCTACATCAAGAATGCCAAGACCCCGACCATGATCCATGTCGTGGACGGAGACCCGCGCGTTCCGCGCCCGCAGAGCGACGAGCTGCACATGGGGCTGCGCAAGGTCGGCGTCCCGACGGAGTACTTCGTCTATCCCGGCAGCACGCACGGCATTCCCGACCCGCGCAACCAGCTCCTCAAGTCGGTGGCCGAGAAGGCCTGGATGGACCACTGGATTCTCGGAAAGGGGAAGTTCCAGTGGCAGGATGTGCTGAAGACGCTCGAGGACTCGGCCACCACCACGCGAGCCGCCACGACGTCGAATCCGTAGGCGCAGGGCGCCGGCTCGTCGAACGTGCCGCTCACGCACGAAGAGGTCGCGGCCGGGTCGGCGCGACCTCAGGTCGTGCTTCGCCTGTCGGCCAGCACCTGCTCGATCGCCTCCACCAGTTCGGCAGACTCGGGCGGCTTGCCGAGGACCCGGGCGAAGTGCTCGGATTCACGATCACCTTCGTGCACCGCCCCGCTGAGGAGCACGATGGGAAGGTCAGGCTCAAGCGCATGCACGCGCTGGGCGACTTCGAGGCCCGACATCCCCGGCATCGTGCGATCGGTGACGAGCACGCCATATGCTCCGGGTGTTGCCTCCATCGCTTGCACGGCCTGTTCTGCCTCGCTGTAGGCATCGACCGTGTAGCCCGCGCGCGTCAGGACACGCGTCATGGCGCGCAGAACCCCAGCGTCATCGTCCAGCAGCAGCAGGCGGCGCTCCCGCGACTCGTCGATCGCCGCCGCCCGGGCCGGGGCCGCCGATGCAGCCGTCGGATCGGTGACTGCCACCCTCGCCTCCCGAGAGCGCCGGACAGCGGTTCGTGCGACGCCTGACCCGATCGGTGGGGAGGCAGCTGCGTGCGCGGAGCCACCACCCCTGACCTTTCGGTCGCTTCGTGGGAGGTAGAGCGTGAAGCGCGCCCCTTCCGCCGGCACCGAGACGACGTCCACCGCTCCGGCGTGCCCGCGTACAACGCCCTCCACCACCGAGAGCCCGAGTCCTGTCCCCTGCTCCAGCGCCTTGGTCGTGAAGAACGGCTCGAAGACACGACGGCGCACATCGTCGCTCATCCCCACGCCGTCGTCGCGCACCTGGACACGCAGGTAAGGGCCGGGCGCGACGGCAAGGCGCGCCGCATCGTCGCTGTCCAGCTGCACATCGTCGAGAGTGAATTCGACGACGCCGCGCTCGTCGGTTAGCGCCTGCCGCGCGTTCATCGCGAGGTTCATCAGGACCTGCGCCATCTGGGCCGGATCGGCAACGGTCAGCGCCGGAGCCAGCGCTGGGTGCCACAGGAGGGTGATCGATGCCGGCAAGGTGGAGCGTAGCAGTTCCACCGTCTCGCTGATGATCGGGACGAGGTCGATCGGCCGTCGGTGCTCCGCCTCGGGACGGGCAAACAGCAGGATGCGACGCACCAGGTCGCGGGCCCGCGAGGCCGCGGTACGAATCGCCACCGCCGACTCGTGCGAGTCGGTGCCGGGCGGCGACTCCGCCGTCAGCAGCTCGGAGTGACCGAGCATGATCGTCAGGAGATTGTTGAAGTCGTGCGCGACCCCCCCGGCGAGCGTACCGAGCGCCTCCATCTTCTCCCGACCTTGCAGCCGTTGCTCCAGCGCGTGGCGTTCCTCAGCGCTGACCATCGCGGCTTCGCGCATGCGCGCAATGTCGGACTCGGCGGTTTCGCGCCGCCGTTCGGCGCGTGCGGTCCGCACCCCTACCAGGACGGCGATCAGCGCGGCCGCGAGCCAGCTCTTCACCGCCGCGTCGTACACACGGCGCATCCATTCGTCGAAGCGCTCGGCGTCCATGGTCAGGCCGACGTATGGGTGCGGCCCCGCCCCCGACCTGACCAGCGGCACATAGGCGCGGATCCCCGTCCCCCACGCGCTGAGCGTCGGTGCGCGTTCGACCACCAGCCGGCCCGTCGCCGACGCGACGCGTTCGCCCTCCGCGGGGACATCGCGCTCCGTAATCCAGGCCTGCTGCGACGACGAGTCGCCGTCCAGGATGTAGTACATCGTGTCGCCGCGTACGACGCCGGTGTAGGCAAAGCGGACGTCGGGATTTGTGCGCAGCAGGATACGCAGCGGCTGGACGAGCGCCCCATAGGGCGCCGTGTTCGTCTGGCTCGAGTCCGTCAGCAGGGCGTGGGCATCCGGATCGATGAGGGCCGCCGTGATTTGCGCCGTGCGCTGCAGGTAGGTACGCAGGTCTTCGAGCAGCACCTGCCGGATGGCAACCGACATCACGGCCAGGCTCACCGCCGCCGTGAACGCGATCGCCACGCCCGTGAGCGACCCGGCGATCCAGGGGCGTCGCCACACCGAGCGCGCGACCGGCCGTGGCATCACTTCGTCGTGCACCGGGCCGGCGACCGGCCGTTCGGTTTCTTCAGGACCCATATCATCAGTATCGGAAGGCGCGCAACGCTCGGCAAACGAAATCCCCCCTGGGCTTTCGCCCGGCCGGCGACCTCGTCCGAAGGCACGTTAGGCACGAACAGCCGCGGCGGCTCGCGCGTACGGCATCGGCAGCCGCCGCCCGAGTACCGGCGCCGGCTCGCGATTCGGGCACCGCTCCCCTGCGTTGCGTTGGGGTGCCCATGCCCGCGAGCGCCCGGGTGTCGGGGACGATGCCACACGTTGCGCCCGTCTCGTGGTGGCACGGGGCCGGGCGAGGGGCGATTTTGGGGGCGGGGTCACTTGGACCGATGTTCGCCCCGCCTCGGGTCCATCCTGCGTACACCGACGAACCACGCCCATCATGCCTGCCCCGAGCGACCCCTCTTCGCGCTCCGAGTCCGACGCCCTGCCGCCGGAGATGGCCGCGCCCACGTTGCGCCAGGTCATCGCCGTGCTCGCGCTCGCGAACGCCGGCGTCGCGACGTACCTGCACCTCTGGAAGATGGGCTTTATGGGCGCGCTGAGTTGTGGCGCCGGCCGCGGGTGTGAGGTTGTGCAGCTCTCCTCCTGGGGGTGGTTTCTCGGCTTCGACGTCGCCCTCATCGGTGCGGTCGGTTACGCGCTCATCCTCCTCGTCGCCATGCTCGGCACCGGGGCGCGACTGGCGGCCGAGCGCTGGCCAACGGTGGTGCTGGCGACCCTGGTCTACCCCGCGTTCGTCTTCACCCTGCGGCTCAAGTACGCCGAGTTCATCGTCATGAAGACGTTCTGCCCATGGTGCGCCCTCTCGGCGGTGACCATGACCCTGTTCACCGCGCTGGTCTGGCTGGACTGGAAGCGGGTGCGAGCGTAGCGCGGGCGGCCGGCGGCCGGTCACGTGTAGACCGGCACCAACCACGAGCGATAGCGTTCGACCTTGCCCGCCACTACGTCGAAGAAGAGGTCACGAAGCCGGGTGGTGATGTCGCCCATGGAGCCGCTGCCGATGGCGCGATGCTCAATACGGGTGATCGCCGCGATTTGCACGCCAGTGCCGCACATGAAGCTCTCGTCGGCGAGGTAGACCTCGCTGCGGTCGATGTTCCGTTCCAGCACCGACACGCCGAGCTCATCGCGCAGGAGCTGGATCACCGAGCGCCGAACGATCCCCTCGAGCACGTTGGACTGTACGGGCGGGGTGATCGCCACGCCGTCGCGCACGATGAAGAAGTTGGCCGAGCTCATCTCCGACACGTGTCCGTCGTCGTTGAGCACCAGCGCCTCGTCGTATCCTGCCAGGCGCACGTCGGTGCTGCTGAGGGCCGAGTTGACATAGGCGCCGGCGATCTTTCCGCGTGCCGGGATGGCGTTGTCATCGACGCGACGCCACGCCGAAAAGGCCACGTGCGCCCCCTCCTCGTTCGCGATGTACGAGCCGAAGGGCATGGCGAAGATCGTGACGGCCGACGCGAGGTCGTGCACGCGCACGCTGATCGTCGGCTCGGAGATGTACGCTAACGGCCGGATGTAGCAGTTCTCGCGAAACCCCTCGGCGCGCAGCAGGGCGCTGACGATCTCGGTCAACCCCGCGGGCGTGTACGCGAGGGGCATGCGCAGCAGCTTGCCCGACTGCAGGAAGCGCGTGAAGTGATCGTGCGGCCTGAAGACGTAGAGCTGCTCCTGCTCGGCGTTCCAGTAGCCGCGCATGCCACCAAACACGGCCGTGCCGTAGTGGAGGGCGTGGGTCATGACACTGACCGTTGCCTCGGCGATCGGGGCGATGCGGTCGCCGAAGAAGGCGAAGCGGGTGCTGGGAGCGGACATGGGGGACGGGGACGGGGGACGGGGACGGGGGTGGCTGACGAAGAGTAGCGTCGAGGGGCGCGAAGCGCACGCCGCTGCGCGTGTCGTGCAATGGGGTCAATTCACCCATTCGGTGTGAGCGGGATCCGGGCATCATCCGGTCGCGATGATCTGCGTCGCGCACACTCAGCCCTCCGGATTCGAGGAACAGGTCGATGCTCTCCGTGCTTGCTACCCATCTGATCGGCGCGCGCGTGCCACTGCTGCGCGCCCTCTTCCGCCTCACCACCGTCGCCGCAGTCGTTGCGCTGGCCAGCGGGTCGACCGCCTGCTCGCGGGAGAGCACGTCGCCCCGCCCCGCGCGCCTCGCCTACGGCACCCCCCAGGCCCTCGGCGCTGGCGTCGCACGCACCTTTGTCGCGCTGGACGATGCTGGGCGCGTCGTATCGTTAGGTGTTGCGATGTCCGAGACGGCCATGACCGGACTGCCGCAGACGCCGATGCCGGGAATGCCATCGGCCGCGATGTTGTCCCTCGCCCTCCCCACCGAGGCAGCCGGGACGGGATACAACCACGTCATGCTGGACTGGAATCCCGCCGGACACGAACCCGAGCACGTGTATACGCTGCCACACTTCGACTTCCACTTCTTCCAGATCACCCCGGCCGAGCGCGATGCCATGAACCCCGGCAATCCCGACTTCGGCCCGCGCTCGGGGAGCTTCCCCGCAGCGCAGTTCGTCCCCGCCGACTACCTGGCGACGTCCGTCCTGGCCAACATCCCGCCAGCAGCTGCCGCCGTCCCGCTGATGGGAATGCACTGGGTCAACACAAAGTCGCCGGAGCTGCAGCCGCCGCCAGCCAACCAGCAGTTCACCAGCACCTTCATCTACGGGTCGTACAACGGCCGGTTCATCTTCGTCGAGCCGATGATTACCAAGGCGTATATCGAGTCGGCGAAACAGCGTCCGCAGGGGATCGCGTTCCCGGTCACCAGCCCGGAGCGGGTGGCAACGTCGGGGCTCTACCCGCGGGCGTACTCCATCACGTACCACTCCTCGGCCAAGGAATACCGCATCTCGCTAGACGAGCTCGTCCGGAAGCAGTCGACGCCCTGACGTCTCCGGTTGGCAGGACGGTCGATCGCGGCGGGTCGCATCACGAGACGCAACACCGGCCGGCATCCCTCGGGTGCCGGCCGGTGTGGTTGCCGGGCCATGCACGTCGTGCTCGTCGTGCCCGTCATGCACGTCGTGGCTTGCGCCCTGCGCTGTGCAGTCGTTGTTTGGAACGGTCGTTCGCGTTCGGCGCGTCGGATTCCCGGCGCGTGGTGAATTCCGGCTCAGCCAGGAGGTCGCGATGTCTGTCGCCAAGGTTACCGAGATCAGCTGCTCGTCCCGCAAGTCGTTCGATGACGCGATTGCGGTCGGTATGAAGCGCGCCAACAAGACGCTTCGCAACGTGAAGGGGGCGTGGGTGTCGGGCATGAAGGTCGAGTGTGAGGGCGGGAAGATCACCGAGTATCGTGTCAACCTGCGCGTCACCTTCGTGTTGGCCGACTAGGCACGTCGCACCATGAACGGCCGCTCGCGCACCCACCCCGCTGCATGCGTGCTCGCGCGACTCCCGGGGCGCGTGCTGGCGCTGGCCAGTGTTGCCGTGGTCGCGATCGGCACGATCCCGCAGGAGGCTTCGCCGCAGGACTCGGGGCGATTGTGGAAGGTGCATGACCTGGCGCGTCCGGCGCCGCGCGTCGTCACGCCCGGTCGGGACGTCGGCCAGCCGCCGAGCGATGCCGTTGTGCTGTTCGACGGTCGTACGCTCGACGCGTGGACCTCGCAGGATGGATCGCCGGCGCGGTGGTCCGTTCGCGACGGTTATATGCAAACCGTTCCTGGCGCCGGTCCCATCCAGTCGAGGCGCGCATTCGGTGATGTGCAGGCGCACATCGAATGGGCCACGCCATCACCAGCCGTCGGAGCGGGACAGGATCGAGGGAACAGCGGCATCTTCTTCATGGGGAAGTACGAGATCCAGGTCCTCGATTCGTACCAGAACGTCACGTACGCCGATGGCCAGGCCGCAGCGCTCTACGGTCAGCACCCGCCGCTGGTCAACGCGTCGCGTCCTCCGGGGGAGTGGCAGTCATACGACATCGTCTTCCGTCGCCCTCGATTCAACGGCGCGGGTGCGTTGGTGTCGCCGGCACGAATGACGGTGTTTCATAACGGGGTCCTCGTGCAGGACAACGCCGAGTTGTGGGGACCCACCAACTGGCTGGAGACCGATCCGTACCGCCCGCACGCCGACGCACTTCCGTTCACGCTGCAGGACCACGACCATCCCGTGCGGGTCCGCAATTTCTGGGTGCGCCCGCTGGCCGATACCCCGGCCGACGAGCGCGGCGCACGCGAGAGTCGGCCGCGGGTCACCGTCACCGCCGCCGCGCTCGATCGGTTTGTCGGCGCGTACGGCACGCCGACTGATCGCGCTGCGGTCGTGACTCGTCGCGGGACGCGCCTGTTCGTCGACCTGTTCGGACGTGGTGCCCCTCTCGAACTCGTCGCGCAGACAACGACTCGGTTCGACTTTCTCCGCACCGCCGGGACCGCAGACTTCGACGCCGCCCCCGGGCGGCCAACCCGGCTCACGGTCCGCGTCGCAGGGATCGAGCGCTCACTCGAACGACTCCCCTAGCATGACCGCCACCGACCTGACGCCCATCATGCTCCGCGATCTCGCATCGCTGCGCGCCGAGGTGCTCGCGTACCCCGACGACGTGTCGCCATGGGTCCTGCCCCAGGGCGCGCCCAACAGCGGCGGGACGCTGGTTCTCCATCTCTGCGGCAACCTGCGCCACTTTGTTGGCGCCTTGCTGGGCGGCTCCGGTTACGTGCGCGACCGCGACGCGGAGTTCAACGGGCGTGGCCTTACGCGCGCCGAGCTCGTGGCGCACATCGATACGACCGTGGACGAAGTCGGCCGCGCGTTGCGTTCCGTCGAGGAAGCTCGGCTCGACGGGACGATGGTTATCGGGCCGGTAACTGTCTCGGCACGGCGCGGGCTCATGCATCTCGCCGTGCACCTGACGTATCATCTCGGACAGCTCGATTACCATCGGCGACTCGTCACGGGCGATGCGCACGGGATCGGCGCCCTCGGACTCGCGGCGCTCACCGACTGACGCGCAGAACGCAGCGGGGGGAGCGATACGGGGACGGTACGCACCGCCCCCGTTCACGTCAGGAAAACGAAACGGCCGCGGACGTATGTCCGCGGCCGCACTGCTGTGACGCGCTCGTCGCGCGTGCTGCAACCCGCCTATTCGCCCTCGGCCGGAGCGGCGGCAGGCGTCGAGGCAGGAGTGGCCGCCGCCTTGTTTCCCTGATTCCCGCGACCACGCCAGCGCGGCTCGGCAGGGGCTGCCCGGCGCACGAGCAGATCCTCGTAGTACGCCACGACACGCGGGCGAACGGTCGCTTCGGTGTCGCCGGGCTCCGCGCGGAACGGCGCGTAGCGATGACGATCGTCGCTCGACACGCTGAACCACCACCACGGATCATCCACCGCTCCACGCAGTCCTTCACGAACGCAGGTATACGTCCGATCGTTTTCGATGAACGAGAAAGTCGTCGGGGCAGTGGGCTTGGCTTTTGACATGCCGAAAGATAGCGACCTTGCCCCCGTTCGGGCACCGAGCGTTGCGATTCAGCGCCTGTCGAGAGATATTCTTTGATTGAACGAACGTTCATTCAACGATTGCAATGCCGAAAACCGCTGACCAGAACGAGACGCTCCGTGCCACGACTCGGGCGAAGCTGCTTGCCGCCGCACTTTCCCGATTCGCCCGTGACGGGTACGCGCAGAGCTCCGTGAAGAGCGTGGCCGCCGACGCGGGGGTTGCCACCGGCTTGTTGTATTCGCACTTCGACGGAAAAGAAGGGCTGCTGCGGGAGCTGTTCGAGGAGAGCATGCACGATGTGCGGGCGTCGTTTTCTGTCGCCGAGTCGGTAGCGCCCCCGGATCGCCTCGCCGCCCTCGTGCGCGCGAGCGTCGCCGTTGTCCGCGAACACCTCGACTTCTGGCGGCTCTGCTATGCCGCACGAACGCAGCCGGCCGTGCTCGCGGCGCTCGCCCCCGTGCTGGATGAATGGACGACGTCTATCCTCTCCACGCTCCGGGGATTCCTGGCTGCCCAGGGATCGCTCGATCCCGAAGTCGATGCCCGTGTCCTGTTCGCCCAGATCGATGGCATGTGCCAGCACTTCGCCCTGCACCCCGATGGCTATCCCGTCGACGCTGTCGCCGAGCGAGTGATCGCGCGATGGACGACTGCCATTGTCCTGTAGCCTCGTCACGGAGCCGACATGAGCTTCTCGCACACGACATCGCCGAAGGTGCCGACCCGGCACGCCACGCAGGAGGAGCTGGCAGCGCGCGTCGCGAGCGGGCTGGAGACGCTCGATACGCAGGTTGACGCGTTTGTGCGTCCGATGCACGCCGCGCATCGCACGGCGCCAGCCGCGAATGGGGGCTGGAGCATCGACGCGATCCTCGAGCATCTCTGCCTCACCAACGTCGCCTACCTCGATGCCATGCACTCCGCGCTCGAACACGCGGGCGCGGGCGCGGGCGCGGAGCGTACCACGGGCGATTGGCGCCCGACGCTCGGGGGGCGACTGCTCGTTGCCTCCATGCAGTCGAAATGGCGGCTGCCCGCACCGAAGTCGATCGTTCCTGGTCCGACCCCACGCGCCCGCGTGCTGGACGCCTTGCTCGGGACCCACTCGGTCCTGCGCGACCTGCTCCGCCAGGCGCAGGGTCGGGAGTGGACGCGCGTGCGCATGGTGTCGCCGCTCTCGCGACTTGTTCGGCTGAATCTTGGCGACGCGGCACTGGTGATGTTGCGGCATGGCGAGCGACACGCGCAGCAAATGGACCGAGTGCACCGCTCCCTGATCGCGTGACGCAGCGGCGCCCCAACGCCGACCCGCGCCGACCCGCGCCGACCAGCCCCGACCCGGCGGCGCTGGCAATTGCCGTGAGCGGTGCGGATCGGTAGCGTCCTGCTGATCGTCGCACGGCTGCGGAACACGCGGTCGTGACGCCTCACTCGCATTCACTCCCTCCCACTCTGTCATGAAAGGCGCTGGCGGCACGACTGGTGGACTCGGCACCTTCTTCGCAGGGGCAGCCATGCTGGTCGCGGGGCTGTATCTCCTGCTCGCCCGCGTGATCGTGACCAGCGGGAGCTGGCGTATCTACGGATACAACGCCTTCGGGATGTCGCTCTTTCCGCTGCTCATCGGCGTCGGCGTGCTCTTCTTCAACGGGCGTTCCGTGCTCGGGTGGGGGCTGACGTCGGCCGGAGCGTTGATCATCCTCGTGGGCATCGTGTCCAACCTGGGCGTCTATTTCCAACCCACGTCGCTGTTCGACACGCTGGTGATGCTCATCCTGGTCACCGGGGGGATCGGCCTGGTCGCCCGCGCGGTGAAGACGATGCCCGAGCCAGACGCAGCTGGCCAGCAGTAGCGCAACGTTCTGCGTTTCTGTACCAGCCGTGTCGGCCTTCACCACTTCTCTACTCCCTCGAGTCCTCATGCGCTTTTCCACGATTGCCGCAGCCGCATCGACGCTCGCACTAGCGTCGTCAACGTTGCTCGGAGCGCAGCAGGCCGCGTCGGCCGGTGCGGCCGATCCCATTCCGTCGCTGGTCGAGCAGCTCGACCTCGAGCGATACAAGGCGACCATCAAGGGGCTCACGCAGTTTGGTGACCGGCGCCAAGGGACCGATCGCAATCGCGCGGCGCTCGACTGGATCGAGGCTCAGCTCAAGAGCTACGGCTGCACCAACACGGAGCGCGTGACGTACGAGTTCAATCCCCCGGCCGCGCCTCCTCGTCCACAGGCAGCGCCAGCTGGTGCGGGCCGTCCGCTCGCGACCCCCAGGGCCGGCGCTGGTGGCTCGAGACCGCGCGGCATTCGTGCCAGGACCGGCGTGAACAACGACTCCCTGGCCCAGCCCGATGCGCGCTTGCGGGCGCTGAACGCGCAGCCGAGCGTTCCCGGGCAGCGACAGAGCGTCTTCTGCACCAAGGTCGGGACCACGCGTCCGGACGAGATGTACATCGTCGGCGGCCACATGGATGGCATCGGCTGGGGCGAAGCAGCCAACGACGATGGCTCGGGAACGGCGGTCGTGATGGAGCTGGCGCGCGTCTTCTCGCGTCCTGGTGTCACCACCGAGCGCTCGATCCGATTCGCGCTGTGGAATAACGAGGAGACCGGACTTAACGGCGCCCGGGCCTACGTGGAGCAGCGCCACCCGCTGCAGGGCAAGGAATCGCCGGCCGGATCGGGCAAGTATCCCGAGCCCACGTGGTTGGGGATGATCCAGCACGACATGATGCTGTTCGATCACGGCATGCCTCTGGCCGATGGCACGCTCCCACGCGAGCAGCGCCCCGAAGCCGACGTCAACGTGGAGTTCCAGTCCAACTCGAAGATGGCCGAGCAGTCGGCCAAGCTGGCGTGGCTCTTCCACTCGGCCAACGAGAAGTACGCGACCGACTATCCCGCCACGGTGGGACCGCACATGACCAACACCGATTCGGGGCCATTCCAGGACCTGATTGCCGCGATCTCGCTGCGCGAGAATGAGCGCGGGGCGCATGTCGGGAATGGCTGGGACCCGCACTGGCACCAGCCGACGGATCGCTACGACTCGTTCAGCGACAAGGACTTCCGGCTCGGACTTAACGCCGCGCAGACGACGCTGGGAGCGCTCGGGCTGCTGACTGGGGTGAAGGTAGCGCGGTAGCGTCTCACGCTCGTGACGCCTCGCGCTCGTGACGCCTCACGCTCGTGAGGCATCACGGTGACCAGGGGCGCACCCGATCGACAAGGCGCCCTGTCGCGAGCAGTTCGGCCAGTTCGTCGCCCAGCCTAGCACTTTCGTCCACGACCCGCTGCCACGAGCGCTGGCGCGTCGCATCGTCCATCGCGTAGAAATCTCGGCGATCGGGGATCTTCCGGTTCGGCAGCGACGCCACGAAGTCGTCCGACGGGGCGATCAGCAGGGCCCGCCGGAAATTGTCGCCCTGGGCGCGCCGCCAGCGCAGCGACTTGTCGAACCACCCCGGGACGACATGCCCATAGAAGTGTGGGTAGAGCACCAGCCCCTCGCCCGGTCCGAAGTCGAGGTCGAGGTGGTAGTCCAGCACCCCGCCGTCCCAGTGCACGCCGCGCGGGGTACCGGGAATCTTCACCCCATCCAGCAACAGCGGGATCGACCCCGATGCGAGCAGTACCGCGCGCAGGTTCTCGCGCGTGAGCGAGCGATGTACGGTCGGGAGGTCCGAGAGGTGCGCGAACGGGGTCTCGTCGCCCGCCGAGTGAAAGATGAAGCGCCGCATCTGCCAGGCGAGCGACTTGCGGCTGACGAGGTTGCCGGCGGCCGCCAATGCAATGGACGCCGCCAGGAGCAGCCGGCGTTCGCTGGCCGCCAGCCCCCGCCCCTCGGCGGTGATGATGTGCACGCGCGCCCAGGGGTGTGCGAGAATCTCGTCCACGCCTCGATCGCCCAGGATGAGGTCGAGCGCCCGCGTGAGCACCTCGGTCACTTCCCGTGTCGAGGGGCGACGGGTGTAGCGCTGCTCGTAGATGTAGGCGTGATGCCCTCGTTCGAGCGCCGCTACAGGGTCGCGCTGGGCCAGGCACGCCATGCGCCAGCTCCCGATCGACGAGCCGATGAGGTGGAGCGGTCTCGTGCGAGGCTCGGCCAGGAACGTCCCGAACAGGTAGCGGTCGAGCCCCGCCAGCACGAGCCACTTCGCCCCGCCCGACGCCCCCGGCAGGATATCGATGTCCTGTGCCCGCAGTCCGCGCTCGCGCAGGAGCGTCAACGCGTCCGGTCCAGCTCGGAGGGTGAGGGCGTGCATGCGCAGATCCCCCGCAAAGAAACGCGCGCCTCTCGGCACGAGGCCTCGAGACGCGCGAGATTCGAAACAGAGAGGCGCCGGCCGGAATCGAACCGGCGAATAGCGGTTTTGCAGACCGCTGCCTTACCACTTGGCTACGGCGCCGTGGAGTCGTGAAGCTAGGGCACCACCATCGTGTCCTCAAGGTGAGGGGGCGATGGACGGGCTTGCCTTGGTTGGACGCGCTGCGCCGACGGGGGCCAATCGTGGATCAGGGGCGCCGTCGTCGGCCAACGTCCTTACATTGAGGGCCCATGCACTCCCCGACCGCATCCTCATCGCTGGTCACGCTCGACGAAATCCGTGAGGCGCACGCGGCCATCGCGCCGCATGTGCACCAGACGCCGGTCATGGGGTCGTCGTACATCGGGAAGCGCGCCGGGGCTTGGGTCGTGCTCAAACTCGAGCTGTTCCAGAAAACCGGATCGTTCAAGGCGCGCGGCGTGATCAACACGCTGCGTCAACTGACACACGAGGAGCGTGAACGCGGCGTCGTGTCCCTGTCGGCCGGGAATCACGCGCAGGCGCTGGCTTGGGGAGCCGCTCGGTTCGGGGTCGCCGCGACGATCGTGATGCCGACGACTGCGGTTCCGTCGAAAGTGGCGGCCACTCGGGAATACGGCGGCGAGGTGATCCAGACGTCGGGCGACCTGCTGGCGACGGCGCTGGAGCTGCAACGAACGCGCGGACTGACACTCGTACACCCGTTCGACGACCTCCGCGTGATCGCCGGCCAGGCGACCGTGGGCATGGAGATCCTGTCGCAGATCCCCGATGTGGATGTGGTGATCGTGGCCTGCGGCGGTGGTGGATTGATCTCGGGGGTTGCCGCCGCGGTCAAGCAGCGTCGCCCGTCGGTGCGTGTCATCGGCGTTGAGCCGGAGGGGGCCGCTGCCATGACACGCTCCATCGCGGCCGGAGCACCGCAACGTTTGTCCTCGCTCGATACCGTAGCCGACGGGCTCGCGGCGCCGTTTGCCGGGACGCAGAACCTCGCCCACTGCCTGGCGTTCGTGGACGACTGGTTGGTCGTCCCAGACCGTGAGATCATCGAGGCGATGCGGGTTCTCATGGAGCGCTGCAAGATCGTCCCGGAACCAGCCGGTGCTGCGGCCGTGGTGCCGCTGCTCGACGGCCGACTCGCGTTGCCGCCGGGGGCCACGGTGGTCCCGATCGTTTGCGGCGGCAACATCGATATCGAGCGGCTCAAGATGCTGGTGTAGAATCGCGCGGGGGGGGCGGTCGGCGAAGACTCCCAGTCTTGCGCATCATACTATTACATCATAGTATGATGGCGTACATTGCGCCGCACGAGCTCTCCGAGAGCGACTCATCATGAAGCCGCACTGGTTCTTCATTCTCCTCTCTGTCTCCGACGCGCCTCGCTACGGCACGGCGATCCAGGACGATGTGCGCGCGCTGAGCGGCGGAGGTGTTCGCCTCTGGCCCGCCACCTTGTACGGCTCGCTCGAGGAACTGGTCGAGCAGGGATGGCTGGAGGAAATCGCCGACGATGAGCGCCCCGAGAAGATCTCCGGCCGCGAGCGGTTTTATCGAATCACGCGTCCCGGCCGAGTCGCACTGGAGCGCGAAGCAACGCGGCTGGAGTCGCTCGCCCGGGTCGCTCGCACGCGCCTGGCGCTCGGTGGGGCATGACCTGGACGAGCGTCTACCGGCTCACGTTGCACCTGCTCCCGGCTGAACTGCGCCGCAAGCACGGTCAGGCGATGGAGGCCCTCTTTGCGCGCGAGATCGGGCGGGCGCGCGCGCAGGGACGGCTGCGCGTTACGCTCGTCGGTGCGGCGGGCGTAGGGGACGTGATCCAGCGAGCAGCCTACGAGCAGGTGCGGCCGATGCGCGATGCCGAAGGTGCACGTCGCGAACACGGATCACTGGAACGGCGGAGCACTCACGCGCGCCGACCGCAGTCGGCCGGCGCCAACCTCTCAGGTCCGCACATGCCGCAACCGACGAGCCGACAGCTCCTTCGTCGCCACGCCGCCGCGTTCACCATCGCGTTTGCGGCGCTCACGTTGTCGATGCTCGCCTACTATGCGACGAGGCAGGTCCCGGCGCTGCGCGCCCTGGGAGTACCGGCCGGAACCGTCGCGAGGGCGCTGCTGCTCGCGGTGCCGTTCATCGCCGCGATGACAATCCCCATCGCCGTTCTCATCGCCGTCCTGTGGGAGTTCACGCGACTCGGGGCCGATGGAACACTCGCCTCGGCCCGGCGGGAGCGGGGCGGCGTGTTGAGCCTGACAGTCCCCGTGCTCGCCGCCGCCGCTGTCGTCGGCGCGCTGGCGCTCGTGGTCACTGCGGAGATCGTCCCCCGCACGAATGCGCAGCTGGCGGTGGTGCTGTCGAGAGACGCGACAGCTCCGAGCGACCGCACCATGACAATCCGCGAGCTCCGACGTGCATCCCGAGGCGTTCGGCCAGGCACCGATCCCATTGCCCTTGCACGTGCGGCCGCCTTTGAGGTCGAGGTGCAGAAGAAGTTCGCCCTG
Source organism: Gemmatimonadota bacterium (assembly GCA_016704465.1). Lineage (GTDB taxonomy): Bacteria > Gemmatimonadota > Gemmatimonadetes > Gemmatimonadales > Gemmatimonadaceae > SCN-70-22. The sequence goes on from JADJAD010000007.1 coordinate 379,329, forward strand.
CCCGCCGGGTGCGTGGTCCTGGCGCTGGTCGGCGTGACTCTCGTGCTCCGTTTCCCGCGGGGAGGCGTGGGGCTGGTGATTGGCGCTACCGGTGCGGTATGGGGCGCGTACTACGTCCTCATGATTGCAGGCGAGAGTCTTGCCGACCGGCTGGTCGTCTCTCCGTTGGTCGGTATGTGGGGGGCCAACGCGCTCCTGCTCGCGGCGGCGTTGCTCACCGTGTGGCGGCGGCGCCCGCGCATGATGTCTAGTGCACGCGCGGCGGTCGTGAACAGCGGGTAGACGTGGGCGGACATCGCTGGCAACAGCCGGCGCACAGCATCACGCCGTGCAGGCTGGTCGCCGAACGCTCATATCTCCATAAGGTCCCGTCCGACGACGATCGACCCACCGAAGTGCAGTCGCGCCGCGTCGATCCACACCGACTCCGGCACCGCCGGATCCTCGGCGGGGATCAGGTGCGATAGCACCAGCGTCTTCACCCCGGCCGCCTGCGCGACCCGACCGGCATCCTCTGCGCTGGTGTGGTGCGACAGGATGCTGCGCTTGAGATCGGATAGCCTCATGCTTGCACTCTCACTGCTCATCTCCACACTCGCGATCACTCCCGCCGCCCGGCCCCGCGAATGCACGCATTGTGGCGTCTATGCGGGACCGAATGTCGCGCGGGTCCTCGATCCCCATCTGAAGCAGAAGGACATCTGGCCCGAGTTCGAGTCGGAGACGTGCCGCTTCGAGGTCGCACGCTCGTCGTTCGTCACGCTACCCCGAGCGGCGTGCGCCGGCGAGGCGAGCTATCGCGCAGCCAACATGCACCCCAGGGGAAGCGCATGAGCGAGGTCCTCTCCGATCATGAGCCCAAGGTACGGCCTGAGTGACGGAGACCACTTCAGACCGATCACTCGGCTGGTGATACGCGGCGCACAGCGGCATCCTCGTCGCTAGTGTGGTGCGACAGGATGCGGCGCGAGAGATCGGGCGCGTTGGGGACATGGGCGATCAGTCGATCTGCCGCTGAGGGAATCTGCGCCTCGTGGACCACGACGTCGGCGTCGCGCGCAAGAGCGATCAGCGGATCGGAGCGCGTCGTGTCGTCCGCGATGACGATTGAACGGTCGGCGGCATCGAAACGGTAGGCAAAGGCCGGCGACATTGGGGGGAGTGTGCGAGCAGCGCAGTGGTCATGAGGAAATCGCGTCGCTGCATGCGCGGTCACTCCCTTGGTGCGACGGGATCGAGCAGGTCATCCGCTCCGCTCTTCCGTCGATCGTCGGCAATCTGCTCGTCCAGGTCGGTGATGCGCGTGGTGTCCACCGGCGCGCGCGACGTGACGGGCTGTGATGTCGCCGGTTGCGACCTCCCGCTCCGGGACGCGGCGCGCGTCAGCGCCGTGCTGGCGACCGGGGCGTCGGCGGGTGTCGGCGCGTCGAGCGCCTTCGCCCGCTTCGCCTCCGCTTCGAGCGCGGTCGATTCCGTGAGCTGCACACGATAGATCGGCTCCGGCATGTCCATGCCCGCGTCGTCGAGCGCCAGCTTCACCGTGCGAATCGCCTCGCTGCGCACGAGCAGGAAGTCGTGGGTACGCTGGTCCACCCAGCCGTAGTAGCGGATCTGCACGTTGGAGTCGCCCAGCGACTGGATGAACGCGCGTGGTGGCGGCTTCACCATCACGCCGTCGAGCGTGGCCAGCTTGTCGGTGCCGATGCACATGGCCTCCACCAGGTCCTCTTGCACGCCCACACCGACGTCCAACTCGAAGCGGCGCGCCGGATTGCGCGTGTAGTTGAGCATCACGCTCCGGAACACCAGCGCGTTCGGCAGCCGCAAGTGGTTCCCGTCGAGCGTCATGAGCACCGTGGCACGCGAGGAGAGTGACACCACCGAGCCGTGATGCCCGTCAATCACCACTTCGTCGTGCGGGGCAAAGGGCTGTCGCAGGCTCATGAGCACGCCGGCCAGATAGTTCTCGAGCGTGTCCTTGAAGGCGAAGCCCAACGCGAGGCCGAACACCCCGGCGGTACCCAGGATGGCGCCGACCACCGCCGTCGCATTGAGCAGGTCGAGCGCCACCACGATGCCGACGAGCGTGATGATCCAGCGGGTCGTGGTCTGGGCCAGGTCGCGCAGGAACGGATTGCGCGATGCGACGCGGTTGAGCAGCGCGCGCTGCGACAGCCAGCGGCCGGCCATCCAGAAGGCCCACACCAGCACCAGTGCAACCAGCAGCATGGGCAGCGCGGCGAGGAGTTCGTACAGCTTTTCCGTAAGCCGTGTCAGCACGACGTTGGAATCGAAGCCGGAGACTTGCATGCGGGGGCGGGACGGGGGTGCAGGCGAATGACGGTCGCGGAGCAGCGGGCTGTTACCAAGCTACCCGTGCCGCGTGCTCGCGCACCTCGATCCACGAAGCGACGAACGCGGCCAAGTGGACATTGGTATTGCAGCGCCGATGCGGCATGCGGGTCGAGCACCGGAACGGCTCGACTTCAAGGAGCTACGACCGCCCCCGCCACCACCCACTCTCCCAGCGCGCACTCGTCCCGCGCACGTCCACATGCGCGAACGGCCCGCTCGGCCCCGTCGCCTGGTACGTCCCCAGCCCGCCCACGAGTGCCGGATGCGCACGCTCCACCCGCGCGATCGCGTCGGCAATGGGCCCGGTGTCGCGCACGTCCAGACGTCCATCGCCATTGAGGTCGTCCATGCGACCGTCGTCATCATCGTCGACGATGATGTCGGCGGCATCGCCGAACTGGTGCCGGCTGCCGCGCGCCATTCCTTCCCCTACGCCGCGGTCGTTGTAATAGGGCGCACGAAAGCCCGAGAGCACGACCACGTGCCGCGTCGGGATCCCGTGCGCGCGCAAGTCGGCCAGGACCAGCTCGAGCTTGTCGATGAGCTTTTCCTCGAGCACGACGTACTTCGGCCACACCGCGCGCTGGTCATGCGTCAGGAAGTCGCCTAACGTGAAATGCGGCGACAGCGGGAGGGCGACGTTGTCGGGGGTGACCTCGACGAACCCAGCCGGATTGAAGTAGTTGCGCGCCATGATGGCCCGCTCCGCTGGCCAACGCCCCAGCCGGTAGCCGTTGAGCAGCTCGCCGCGCTTGGCGCCGAATGGCCGTTCGACGATGAGCGAGAAGGTGGATGAGTCAGCAGGCCGCCGTTCGGCGTACACGCCCGGCGTGCGGATCGCGCGCTCGCCGTGCACGCGCACGAACCCCGGGACGGCCAGCGCCTCCGCCGCCGACAGGGCGCGAAAACGCAGCGCCCCGCTCAGGCCGGCGAACGAATCGGGAATCGCCACCACGCCGACGCCCGGCAGGTCGGGAATCGGGGGGAGGTCACCCGGCCCCATCGCGCTCACGCCGTCCCCTCCCCCCTGCAGGGTGCGCACTGCGGCCGTCACCCACCCCGCCGCCACGATGGCCACGAATGCGGCGACGACGAGGGCAACTCGTCGTCGCCACGACATCGGTTCGTGGTGGTGCGGTGGTTCAGTCGACGACATGGGGGAAAGGTAAGGGGACGGCGAGATGCGGACGGAATATCCTAACGAGCGGCGGTGCAGCGGACGCCGCCGCCCGGGGGCGCCAGCGAACGGCCGCCCGCTGTTGCGCGATGCCCCCCCTGCGCGTTTTGGCAGGAGATGCCTACACCCTCCTACCCCGCGGACGCCGCGTTTCGCGCGCTCGTCCAGACGGCGGACGACGCCCTGTTCGTGGTCGACGAGTGGTGGCGCCTGCAGTGGGCCAACCGCCACGCCCTTCAGTTACTCGAGCACTCGCGGCTCCCGCGCGATGGCGGGGAGTTTCTCGGGCTCTTTCCCGGCACGACGCGCGACCGGATCGTGCTGGACGGCTCCGTGACCGTCGGCGGACGTTGGTGTGCCGAGGGCGAGGTGTGCACCGACGAGCTGGTCGCAGTCGACATCGTCATAACCGGCATGGAAGCAGGTACCCCTCCGGGGTGGCGCGCCGTGCGACTGCGCGACTGCCGTGCACGACGTGCCTTGGAAACGTCGCTACGCGAGGCCGAGACACTCGGCGGAGTGGGGCGCCTCGCCCTCGCCCTCGCCCACGAGTTCTCCGAACTGCTCACCACGATCACCGGTTCGACCGAGCTCATCGCGAGTGAACTTGCCCCGCGTGACACACTCCGGGGCGATGTGGAGAGTATCCGGCACGCCGCAGACCGCGCCGCGGCGCTCACGCGTGAACTCACCCGCGCGGCGTCATCGCGAGCAGCCGCCCCGCAGGCAACCGACGTCTCGCGCGCCGTGGCGGCCATGGATGCCACCATGCGCCGGTGCGTGGGTGAGCGGGTGCGCGTCACCTTCGACCTTCCACCCGACGTCGGCGTGTCCACGGTCGACGTCTCGCAGCTCGAGGCATCGCTGGTGCATCTCGCTCGCAATGCGCGGACTGCGATGGCGTCTGGCGGATCGCTGCACGTCTCGGTACGGGCCGTCGAATGCGCCACGCCACGACGGGCCATCCACAGCGTCATGCGCCCGGGACGCTACGTCCAGATCGAGCTGCGGGACACCGGCCCGGGCATGGACTCGCCCACGCAGTCTCGCTGCTTCGAGCCGCTCTATTCCACGTGGGGTGGCGAGGGGCTGGGGCTCTCGCTCGTGTTCGGTGCCACGACCCAGATGGGCGGCTACGTCACCTGCGACAGCGCCCCGGGGCGCGGGAGTGCGATATCGCTCTACCTCCCGACCTCACCAACCTCACCAACCACGCTAGGCACGACCGCAGCCCCTCCCCTGCCAACGACCCGCTCCGTGCTGGTCGTGGATGACGAGGAGTCGGTCCGTCGCGTTGCGGCCCGCGCCCTCCGGCGCGAGGGGTACCGGGTGTCCGAAGCCGGGAACGCCGACGAAGCCCTCTCGCTCGTCTCGCAGGATCCGTCGCTGGCCGACGTGCTGGTGACCGACGTGATGATGCCTGGGCTGAGCGGCGTCGAACTGGCGAGCTGCATCGTCGCCGCGCGCCCCGATGTGCGAGTGCTCTTCTCGTCCGGCGCGGCGGGCCTGAGCGCCGGCGAGGCATCCCGCCTGCCGCGCGGAGCGGCGTTTCTCCCCAAGCCCTTCTCCTCCAAGGCGTTGGGCGATCGGGTGCGTGCGCTGTTCGGGATCTAGCGACGCGTGCGATAGCCGGGGCGACGAAGGACGGGAGATGGCGCCGGTGCTCGCCGGCCGTGTATCGCACACGGCGCAGCCGAGTCGCCGCGGGCACTTGTTGCCGATTGTGCACGAAACATTGCGCAGTGATACCAGAAGTCGCTTTATTTCGGCCTTCCCGTATGGGATTTTCTGCGATCTCTGCACGTTTTGTGGTACAGCTGCTTCGTCGTGAAGTCGGCACATCGGTTCCGGCACGCGCTCTTCACCGCTCGTCTCCACTTCCGTCTCGCCCCACACTTCCATGCCCAGCTCCACCAATAGCGCGCGAAAGGCCGCCCTGGCGGCCATTGCCTCCCGCAATGCCAAGGCGGCGCCGTCGCCAAACGGCGACAAGGCCAGCATCTCCGAGATCTTCGGCATCAACACGTTCGGCACGCGTCAGATGCGCTCCCGCCTGCCGCAGGACGTGTACGCGCGACTCAGCGACTCCATTCGCCTGGGCGGAAAGCTCGATGAGGATATCGCTCCCACGGTCGCGCAGGCCATTCGCGACTGGGCGGTCTCGCGCGGGGCGACACACTTCACGCACTGGTTCCTGCCGCAGACCGGGCTCACCGCTGAGAAGCACGATGCCTTTCTCACCTTCGACGAGAACAAGCACGTGATCGAACAGTTCTCGGCGTCGCAATTGATCCAGTCCGAGCCCGATGCGTCGTCGTTCCCGTCCGGCGGACTGCGTGCCACGTGGGAGGCGCGCGGCTACACGGCGTGGAACCCCGCGTCGCCGGTCTTCATTATCGAGTCCGGCAACGTGCGCACGCTGTGCATCCCCTCGGTCTTCATCGGATACAACGGCGAGGCGCTGGACGAGATGACCCCGCTGCTGCGCTCCTCCGACGTGCTGTCGGAGAAGGCGATCGCCCTCCTGACCCTGCTGGGCGACAAGGGGGTGCAGCGGGTGTTCACGACGCTCGGCCCCGAGCAGGAGTACTTCCTGATCGATCGCACGCACTTCGCGATGCGTCCGGACCTGGTGATGTCCAACCGCACCTTGATCGGGGCGCCGCCGCCGCGCGGGCAGCAGCTCGAGGACCACTACTTCGGCGGCATTCCCGAGCGCATCCAGGCCTGCATCGCCGAGGTGGAGCACGAGCTCTACAAGCTCGGCGTGCCGATCATGACGCGGCACAACGAAGTGGCGCCGTGCCAGTTCGAGATGGCCCCGTTCTATGAAGAGACCGAGATCGCCGTCGATCACAATCAGTTGGTCATGTCGGTGCTGCGTCGCGTGGCGATGCGCCACGGCCTGCAGGCGATCGTGCATGAGAAGCCGTTCGACGGGGTGAACGGCTCGGGCAAACATTGCAACTGGGCAATGGCGATCACCTCGAAGAACGAGCTGGACGGCATCAACCTGCTGAAGCCGGGGCGGACACCGCACCAGAACATCCGCTTCCTGGTCTTCCTGGCCGCAGTCCTGCGCGGCGTGCACAAGCATGCCGGGCTCCTGCGGGCGGGCATTGCCACGTCCGGCAACGAGCACCGGCTTGGCGCCAACGAGGCACCGCCGGCGATCATCTCTGTCTTCATGGGCAAGTCGTTGACGCGCGTGATCGAGGAGATCGCCAGCGGCAAGGTGACCGAGGAAAGCGCGGAGCAGCAGGTGATCTCGCTAGGCGTCAGCAAGCTCCCCGAGATCGAACGGGACAACACCGACCGCAACCGCACGTCGCCGTTCGCCTTCACGGGCAACAAGTTCGAGTTCCGCGCCGTGGGATCGTCGCAGTCGATCGCCTTCCCGGTCACGTTGCTCAACGCTGCGGTGGCCGAGGCGATCGCCGACATCACGGAGATGATCAAGGCAGAGCGGAAGGAGAGCAAGACCATCGACGACGCCGTGATGAAGGTCCTGCGCAAGGTGTTCCGCGACACGAGGCACGTGCGCTTCGAGGGTAACAACTACTCCGACGCCTGGGTGCAGGAAGCGGCCAAGCGCGGCCTGCTCAACCTGCGACGCGCTCCCGATGCGTTGGGCCAATTGGTCGTGAAGCGCTCGCGCGACCTCTTCATCCCGCTCGGCATCCTGAGCAAGGAGGAGCTGGAGTCGCGCTATCATGTGCGGCTCGAGCGCTATGTGAAGGACGTGCTGATCGAGATGCACACGCTCCGCGAGATGATCGACACGCTCGTGCTACCGGCGGCATACGAGTACCTGGGCTCGCTCGCGTCGAGTGCCGCGCAGGCGAAGGTCGCCGGCATCAAGGAGATTCCGCACGTCGAGCGCGCCAACGAGGTCGGCGCCCTGGCCAGGCAGCTCAAGGCCAAGCGGGAGCTCATGCACAAGCTCGTCGGCAAGGCCGAGACGATGCACGACGACCCGGCAGCGTGTGCCGCGCTGCTCACCTCGGACGGCGCCGCGCGCATGGCCGAGGTGCGCGCCGCGAGCGATGCGCTCGAGCTCCTGGTCGGCGACGAGTACTGGCCGCTGCCGAAGTATCGGGAAATGCTCTTCCCGGTCTAGGTCGGCAGCCGAACAACGACCGGCCAGGGCGGCCGGCCAGGGCACGTGGGGCCCGGCGATGCGTGCATCGCCGGGCCCCACGTGCATTCGGCCCGGCGCGCGGGCGCACCGCGAATCGCCAACCGGGTTCGTGCGCTTGTGCTCGAGCGCTTGTGCTCGTGCGGCCGTGCTCGTGCGCCTTCGGTCGTGCTCGTTAGGGTGCCGCCGTGCTCGTTAGGCTGTGGTCGAGATCACGCAGCGGGCGACCGGGTGCGTTAGGCAATCGGGTCGGCACGGCGCATGGGACCACCGGTCGGGCTCGTTAGGTTTGCGGCGTACTCAGGCATGTCAGCGTGGGTTCTGCCTGACGAGCGCGCGTTTTCTTGCGAACCTGTGATGCGCGACACAGGGGACGCACGCCCGTCGTGTGTTATTCCTCCGGCCGTTCGCATCATCTGCACTTCGCTTTTTGGGAGACTCGACCATGCGCGTACCACGCTCCGCCCGCCTCGCCATCACTGCCCTGCTCGCCGTCCTGGCGGCATGCGGCGATGATGGCAACGCACCGCCACCACCCACCGGCTCGTTCACGCTCGCGCTCGCCCCCACGACCGTCACCATCGTGCAGGGACAGACCGGGACGATCGCCGCCACCCTCGCCCGCACCGACCCGTTTGTCGGCGCCGTCGCCCTCACCCTCGAAAGCGCCACCACCGGCATCTCCGGCACCTTCGATCCCGCCAGCGTCCCGGCCGGTGCCACCAGCAGCACGCTCACCATCTCGGTCACCGGCACCGTCGCCCCTGGTGACTATCCCGTCACCGTTCGCGCCACCGCCACCGGGCTCACCGACCTGACGACCACCGCCACCATCACGGTGACCGCGGCGCAGGTCCCCGACTTCTCCCTCACCGCCGCGCCACGCACCCTCACCATCGAGCAGGGCGGTCGCGATTCCTCCCTCGCCACCGTCATGCGCGCCGGCGGCTTTGCCGGCAGCGTCGACCTCGCGCTCTCCGGGCTCCCCGACAGCGTGTCAGCGACAATCGGCCAACCCGCCCTCGCAGGTGACACCACCACCATCGTCTTCGACGTGGCACCCTCGACCCCCCCTGGGACCTATGCCGCGGTCCTGACGGGAACGGCGACCGGCCTGAGCGCCAGGACGGATACGATCAGCCTCACCGTCTCGCCGAGCCCCAGCTATTCGCTCAGCGTCGACCCCGACTCCGTGAGCGCCATGCAGGGAGAGAACGCGCACGCGGTCGTGCACATCGCCCGGGACAGCGGCTTCACCGGCACGGTCGCCCTCACGATCGATTCGCTTCCGGCCGGCATCGTCACCGCGCTCGGCCAGTCGTCGCTGACGGGTGATAGCACCACGCTCACGCTCAGCGTCGGCGGCACCGTCGCCCCGGGTGAGTATCCCGTCGTTGTTCGCGGTGCATCGCCAGGTCGCGCCGCCACCGTGGATACGTTGCGCCTCACGGTCGTCGCCGCGCCGGCAGGCTCGATCTCCATCGCACTCGCCGCCGACTCAGTGACCCTCGATCAGGGACGCGACACCACGCTGCACGTCGTCATCACGCGCAGCAACTTCGCCGACTCCGTGCGCCTCGCCGTGACCGGTGCTCCTGACGGCGCCACCATCAGCGCGCCGCCCACCAGCAGCGACACGGCGCTCCTCACCATCTCCCTCCCCGACACCACCGCCATCGGGTCCTACGCCCTCATGGTCACCGCGTCCGGCGCCAATGTCCCCGACGCGATGGCGCAACTCAACCTCACCGTCACCCAGAAGCCCGTCACCGGCGGCAACGTGAGCGTGCAGTTCTGTGGTCCGAGCATCGACCGGCCGATCTGGGTGGCGGGGCAGGATGGCAGTGGCCCATGGCGCACCCTCGGCTCGCTCGCCAACGACACGTACGCCTTCGACGTCACCGTCTCCGGTGCCGTGGCCTATGTCCGGCAACGCGCCACCGATGAGTACGACCTCACGATCGCCTACGGGACGCTCGCCGAGCTGCAAGCGGGCGGCGCGGCCTGCGCCTCGGCCGGCACCAAGAGCATCACCGGGGTTGTCAGCGGCCTGCCCGGGACCGACCGTGCCATGCTGTCGTTTGGTGACGCACAGGCGTCGGTGCTGCCGCCGGCCACCGCGTTCACCCTCGCGGGTGTGGCCGACGGTCCACGCGACCTCATCGCCGCGCGGCAGAACGCCGTGACTGGCGCGGCGTACGGCCTCATCATCCGGCGTGGCCTGAGCGTGGCCGACGGCGGTGCGCTGGACACGCTGGACTTCGCGGGCAGTGAGCCGGTGCTGCCGCTGAGTCACGCGCTCCAGGTGGACAACGCCGGTGGCGAGTCCGTGTCTACCACGTCGGGCTACTTCACCACCGCCACCTCGTTCGCACAGCTCGCGTTCGACCGAGCCGACGTGGCGACGGCGCGCACCTACGCCACGCTCCCTGTCGCCGCCCGCCAGGGTGGCGACCTGAACGTGCTCGGCGTGACGGCACGTCTGCAGTCCGGCAGCACGACGATCGCCACGCGTTCCGTCACGTCGTGGTTTGCCAGCGCCCAGGACCGGACGGAAACGCTGGGTGACGCACTCGGCGCGCCTGCCGTCACCGCCGAACCGGGCGCCGCCTACGTGCGTCCCCACGTGGTGCTCCCGCGGCAGGCGCCGTATGACGGCCGATACACCGGCACCTTCTCGCAGGGGGGCGGCGTCCCGCGTGGCGTGACGATGATCGTCACGGCCGGCTATCTCGACGTCGCAGGGAGCGTCGACCTCACCATGCCGATGTTCTCGCCGTTTGCCGGGTGGAATGCGGCGTGGGCCCTCCAGCCAGGGGCCCCGGTCAGCTGGGGCATCACCGCCATGGGCTGGACCGGTGGTGGCGCCACCCCGCCGATGACCGACGGAACGGTCGTCTCGTCGGCCGCCCGCTTCGGGCAGTTTGTTCCGTAGCGCGCACCCCCGCTGTCCATGTGCTCGGGAAGCCCGGCGGCCGGTGGCCGCCGGGCTTCGTGCATGTCACCCTGTCCCCTGCAGCACATCGACGAGCGTTGACGTGCTGATGTTGGCGCCGCACAGGACCACCCCCACGCGCGCGCCGTGCACGCTGGGCGCAGCATCACCCGACTCGGCGAGCCGCTCCAGGGCCGCCAGCGCGACGCCCGCCGCCCCTTCGATCACCTGGTGATGCTCCTCGACATACCGTCGCATCGACGCTGCGATCGCGCCCTCGTCCACCTGGATCCACTGGTCGACCAGCGCCTGGCATAGCGGAAATGTCACGGCGCCCGGCTCGATGCCGCCGGCCGTTCCGTCGGACAAGGTCGGAAACGACGTCCGGGTGATGATGCGCCCCGCCGCGACCGACTCGGCCATCACCGGCGAGTTGGCCGGGAGAGCCCCGATCACGCGCACCGTGGGCATCACGTGCTTGAGATAGGCGGCGATGCCCGCAATCAGGCCGCCGCCACCCACCGCGACCACGATGGCATCCAGCACGCCGTCGGGCACCTGTGCCGTTAGCTGCTCGACGATCTCCACGGCGATGGTCCCCTGCCCGCAGATCACGTCGAGGTCGTTGTACGGCGACACGTAGGTGCTCCCGTCGCGCTCGGCGACGGCACGGGCATGTGCCTCCGTGTCCACGCCGTCGACCCCCTCGTGGCGGACCTCCGCGCCGTAGCGCTCGATCATGGCCACCTTCGCCGGAGACGCCTGTTCGGGGACGAAGATCACCGCGCGCACCCCCTGCAGCCGGCACGCCCAGGCGAGCCCTGCCCCGTGATTGCCCGACGAGGCCGCGACCACTCCCTGTGCGCGCTGGATCGGCGACAGCGTGAGGATCTTGTGGAGCGCCCCGCGCGCCTTGAACGATCCCGTATGCTGCAAGTGCTCGTCCTTGAGCCACACCTCCCCGCCCAGGCGTGCACTCAGCGGAAGGCTGCGATCGAACGGCGTGCGGCGTACATGCGCTCGAAGGCGGTCGCGGGCGTCGAGGATCGAGGCGGCAAGCTGGGCGCGCTCGCGGAGCTGGCTGGAGTCGTCGGTCATGTGCGAAATCTGGTGCCAGCACCGCCCGTCGCCACCTGTCGAGCGGCGATCAGCGCGCGGGCGCGGTCGGCGCGGCTCGCCCACGGCTATCCATCTCCGCGGCAGGCGCTCGATGGCCCGCTAGTACTTGAGCAGGTACCGGTCCAGCTCCCACTGGTGCACCTGCGCAATGTATTCGCGCCACTCCTCCCGCTTGGCGTACAGGAAGTGCTTGGCCACGTGCTCGCCTAACGCATCCATCATGACGTCGTCCTTCTCCAGCTCGTCGCACGCCTCGTTGAGGTCGTGCGGGAGGTCATCGATGCGCAGGCGGCGCTTCTCGCGATACGACATCTCGAAGATGTTCGTGTCCACCGGCTCCCGGTAGTCCGCACTGGTGGCGATGCCATCCAGCCCGGCGGCCAGCGTGACTGCAAGGGCGAGGTAGGGGTTCGCAGACGGATCGGGCATGCGGACCTCGACGCGCGTCCCCATCTCGCGCCGGTCGGGCACGCGGATGAGCGGCGACCGGTTGCGCATCGACCAGGCCACGTTCACCGGGGCTTCGTAGCCGGGCACGAGGCGCTTGAACGAGTTTACCAGCGGGTTGGTGACGGCGGCAAACCCGCGCGCATGCTTGAGGAGTCCCCCGATGTAGTGGAGCGCCGTGTCGCTCAGCTGCCAGCGCGCCTCGGGCGCATAGAAGGCATTGGTCCCACCAGCGAACAGTGACTGGTGCGTATGCATCCCGCTCCCGTTCTGCCCGGTGATCGGCTTCGGCATGAACGAGGCGATCAACCCGAACTGGCCCGCCACATACTTCACCACGAAGCGAAACGTCGCGATATGGTCCGCAGTGGTGAGCGCATCGGCATAGCGAAAGTCGATCTCGTGCTGCCCGTGCGCCACTTCGTGATGCGCCGCCTCGACCTCGAACCCCATCTGCTCCAGCGTCGACACGATCGCCCGGCGGGCATCCTCGCCCAGATCGGCCGGCGCCATGTCGAAGTAGCTCCCCACGTCGTGCGTCACGGTGCCGGGTGCCCCCTCCTTGCCCGGCTTGAACATGAAAAACTCGGCCTCCATCCCGGCATTCATCGTGAACCCGAGCGAGGCGGCCTTGGCGATCTGCCGCTTCAGGACCGCGCGGGGATCACCGTCAAACACGGTCCCGTCTGGCCGGTGGATGTCGCAGATGAGTCGCGCGACGCGCGAGTCGTCATCCCCCCACGGAAAAACGAGGAACGTCGCCAGGTCCGGCACGAGCAGCATGTCCGACTCCTCGATCCGCACGAAGCCCTCGATCGAGGATCCGTCGAACAGGATGTCGCCGGCCAGCGCCTTCTCGAACTGCGACCGGGGAATCTCCACGTTCTTGTTCACCCCCAGGATGTCGGTGAACTGCAGGCGCAGAAACCGCACGTTTTGCTTGGCGGCGAGTTTCAGGATGTCCTGCGCCGTGGCGCCGACGAGGGGATTGGGCATGTCGGAGAGTGAGTGGGAATCGAAGGCGGCGTGGCACGCGCGACCGGCAGAAGGTTAGGGCGTCTCGCGCGCCCCCTCAACCGACGCACCGACTCTCACTCATCGCGGCGCGCTCGCCTATCTTTCCCGCATGTCCAAAGCCTCCACTCCGGGCACCGCGTGCCCCTCCTGCGGTGCCGTCTCCTCCGGCAAGTTCTGCTCCGAGTGCGGGGCCGCCCTGCTCGGTGTGTCCTGCGCTGCCTGCCGCGCGCCGCTCACCCCAGGCGCACGCTTCTGCCACGGCTGCGGTACGGCTGTCGGTGGCGGTGCGCGCGGCAAGGCCGACGCCGCATCGCGCGCCGACGCTGCATCGCGCGAATCCGACGCCCCTGCTCCACGCAACATCCTGCCGTGGGCGGTGGGGCTCGTCGCGGTGCTCGGCCTCGTGATTGCGGTCGCCGTGCAGCAGCGCGGCGACACCTCCATCCCGGGCGTCGGCGTCAACGTCCCGCTCGACGGAAGTGGCGGCCCGATGGCGCCTTTCGCCGGGGGCGCCGGGGGCGCCGCGCGCGCGCCTGACATCTCGTCCATGTCCCCACGCGAACGAGCAGACCGGCTCTACGACCGCGTCATGCGCCTCTCCTCTGAGGGAAAGAGCGATAGCGCATCATTCTTCGCCACGATGGCCGCGCAAGCCTACGAGCTCGTCGGACCGCTCGACAACGACCTCAAGTACGACTTCGGTCGAATGTCAGAGATGGCCGGCAATCTCGCCGAGGCGCAGACGCAGGCCGACGCTATTCTCGCCAGCAACCCGGATCACCTGCTCGGACTCATTCTCGGGGCACGCGTCGCGCAGCTGAAGAACGACGAGGGCACTCGCCAAAAGCTGTACAAGAAACTCTTGGCCGTCGAACAGGTCGAGCAGGCCAAGAGCATCGAGGAATACACGCGCCACAAGGGCGACATCGACGCCGCCATCGCCGAAGCGCGCGCGATGCGATAAGCGACTCACGCGCATAGTGTGTTGGATGCAGATTGCCCGGTGTGAGTCTGGCGTTCCGGTCCTGACCGAGCCGCCCACATCCAATCCCGCCGGCGGCGCCCGTGTCCTCATTCGTTCGACTTGAACCCGCGATCCCGCCGGAATACGCCGCCGAGTTGCTCTCGGTGGCGCAGCGCTTGGGAGGGGCAACCGAAGACAGCGGTGCCGCCGCAACGATCCTGGCCGAGAGCAGTATCACCCTGCTCGGTGCCGAGGGGTGTCTGGTCTCCACACTCGACGACGACTTCCTGAACGTCGTTGCTGCCACCGGGTGCCTGGCGGCGCTTCGCGGCGAGACGCACCCACTCGGCCAGTCGTTCGCCGTGCGGACACTGCGCGAGCAACGGGTCCTCATCGTCAACGACCTCGCGAACGACCGCGCGAACGATCGCGCGAACGATCTCACGAATGCGCTCACCAACGCACTCGGCGACGACCCGATGTCCGACCTCCAGTACGCGCGGTCTCTCGGCGTCCGACAGGTCGCATCGGCTCCCCTGGTTGCAGGGGGGACCGCCTTCGGCGTGTTGCTCGCGGTAAACAGCATACGCGGACGCTTCACCGACGAGGACGCCACGCTGCTGCAGTTCGTCGCCGATCTGGGCTCGCCCGCCGTGCGCAACGCTCGCCTCCTCGAGCGCGAACGGCGGAGCGCGCGCGAGGCGCAAGCGCTGGCCGACATCGTGAAGCACCTCAACCAATCGCTTGAGGTCGAACGCGTCTTCACTCTCATCGCCGAACACGCCGCCGACCTGTTGCAGGGGGCCGGCGCGACGGTCACGATGCTGGATGGCGACGTTCTCCGCATCGTGGGGGCCGCTGGCCACGCCATCGGTCGCTTCGCCGGCAACCTCCCGATCGACGGGGCCTTCAGCGGCGAGGCCCTGCGCCGCGGCCGCTCCGTCCGCACCGCCGACCTGCGTCTCTTTCCGCGCTGGGAGCGGGCGACCGAGCTGCTGCGCGACGTGGCGCCGAACGCCGTGGCGGCCCCCCTCCTCGTGGGTGACCGCGCCATCGGAACAGTCTTGGTCTACGGCAATCCACGGCGAGACTTCAACGCGCACGAAGAAGAGCTCCTCCAGGCGCTGGCATCCCACGCAGCCGTGGCCGTGGAGAACGCGCGATTGTACCGCGCCGCCGCGCGCACCACACGGCACGCCGAAATCCTTGCCTCCACCGGGCGTACGCTCGCCTCGGTCGTGTCGTCGGAAACGGTGTTCGAGGGAATCGAGCGCGTCGCCACGCAACAGCTGGGTGCCGACGGGTTCACGGTCTACTCCGTGGATCTCAAGCGGCGTACCGCGCAGGTGCAGCACTCGCGTGGTCTCGGGACCGAGCAGGTGTCATCCATCGCCCCGTCGCTCTGGATCGGGCGCCCGGGGTGGGCCGTCGAGAACGGCGAGAACGTCATCCTCCCCGACCTGCGTGCGCTCGACGATGAAGACTTGTCCGAGCCGCTGCGCGGACTGCGGGCAGCCGGGGTGCAGTCGATCGCGTTCCTGCCACTCATCGTCGACGGCGCGGTCCGCGGGCTGATGGTCATGCGTTGGCTCACGCCAAGGAGCACGGACGAGGCAGAGAACGAACTGCTCCACGACTTCGCCACCCACGTGGCGATCGCCCTGCGCAACGCCGAGTTGCTCGACGACCTCGAACGTCGGGCCGCCCGCCTCGCTGCCGTGGCTCAGATGCAGCAGGCCATCTCGCGCATCGAGCTCGGCGAGGTGTACGGAGAAGTGCACCGGGCGGTGCTGTCCTCCATTCCGGGCACCACGGTCTTTGCCCTGCTGCTCGCGAATGGCGACCACACCTTGTTCCTCCCGCAACTCATCGTCGTCGATGGAGTGGCGACCAGGGCCTCGGCGCTGTCGAGCGTCGATGTCGGCGTCTGCGAAGCTTCGCGCGCGCTGCGCGATGGCGGCACGAACATGAGTGCTGCCCCGTGCCGCGCGTGGGCCGAGCAGGTGGCCGGACACGCTGGGCGTCGTCCGGCGCGGGCCGAGATCGCCGTTCCGATCCTGCACGGGACCGACCGACTCGGCGTGCTGGTGGTGCAGGGCGACGACCCGCTGTGCTTCGACGAGCACGATGCCGATGTGCTCGCGCTGATTGCCCGTCAGGCTGGCGCGGCGATCGACAACGCCCGCCTGTTCGAGGCCGAGCGCGAGGCCCGCACGGTCGCCGAGGCGGCGGCGACCATCGCGAGCGCAGCCCTCGGCTCGGGATCGGTCAGTGAGACCGGACGCGACATCCTCGCCGCAGTCGAGGGGGTCGTCCCGTCGGCCGGCAAGGCGCTCGGCGTTGTCGGCGACGGCGGCGAGACCATCACGTATGTCGCCGCCTCGGGCATCCTGGCGCCGCTCGACGGACGCTCGTACCCGGGGCACTCCAGCGCGGCGCGCCTGGTCGCGAAACGGGTGACCGTCCTGACGCCGACGCAATCCATGATGGATTCGATCCAGGAACGGGAGATCATTCCGCGAGCCGCCGCCGTCGTCCCGCTCATTGCCAAGGACCAGCTGGTCGGCGTCCTCTGGTCCGTGCCGGTGGCACGGTCGCGCTCCCGCCGCCGCGACGCCGAGTCGTTAGGTCGACTGGCCGCCCACGTGGCGCTGGCGGCCGACGTCCTCCTGCTCGGCGAGGAGGAACGCAAGCGTCGCGAACGCGAGCGGATGCTGGCGACGGCATTGGCGACGATGGATCAACCCGTGTTCATCCTGGGGCTCGATCGCCGCGTCTGGTACGCCAATGCCGCCGCCGTGCGCGAGTACGGCTACTCGACCGACGCCCTCGGGGAGCTGACCTTCGATTCGCTCGTGGCCGCGGCGGTTCCGGCCAGGCGGATGGGGAACGCCCCGACGGCCGCGCCCGCGTCGAGCGTGTGGATGGCCGAGCACATCCACCGGCGGCGCGATGCCTCGCAGTTTCCGGCATCCGTCATGCTCAGCTACATCCGCGACGATGCCGGAGCCCCGGTGGGACAGGTCATGAACGTCCGAAACCTCACCGACGAACGTCGTCTCGAGGAGCAGCTGCGTCAGAGCGAGAAGCTGGCCGCGTTAGGCGAGCTGGTGGCGGGAGTGGCGCACGAGCTGAACAACCCGCTGGCCGGCATCTCCGCGTTCGCCCAGCTCCTGCTCGAGGAACCGCTCGTGGACGAGCAGCGCGAGTCGGTGCGGCTCATCAAGCGCGAAGCCGACCGGGCGGTGGGCGTCATTCGCGACCTGCTCATCTTCTCCCGCAAGGCGGGCCCCTCAAACGCCCCGGTCGACCTCAACGAGATCATCGAACTGACGCTGCGCCTGCGCAACTACTCCCTGCGCAGCGCCGACGTCCACGTGCAGGTCGACCTGACGCGCGACATTCCGCGCGTTCGCGGCGACGACCAGCGCCTGCAACAGGTGCTGCTCAACCTCATCGTGAACGCCGAGTACGCCATGAAGAACGCGCAGACCAAGCAGCTCTCGATTCGCACCGAAGCTGCCGAGCAGGGCGTCCTCCTGACGGTCGCCGATACCGGCGCCGGCATGTCGGAGGAAACGCGCCAGCGCATCTTCGAGCCGTTCTTCACCACCAAGCCGGCCGGGCAGGGAACCGGGCTGGGCCTCAGCGTCTCGTACGGCATCGTGCGCGCTCACGGCGGGAATATTGCGGTGGAAAGCCGGGTCGGTTCTGGCTCGATCTTCCACGTATTCCTGCCGACCGCCGGAATCTCGCCCGCTCCCCCCGCATCCTCATGAGCGACTCCGCCCGTAGCAGCGCCCTCAGCAACCGAGTCATCGGCGATCCGGAATCGAAGCGTGTCCTCGTCGTGGATGATGAGGAGACCATTCGATTGGCGCTATCGAAGTTCCTGCGCTCCCGGGGGTACGAAGCAGGGGTCGCCGACTCGGCGAAGGCCGCCCTGGCCCTGCTGCAGAAGGAGGGCTACTCGATCATGCTCTGCGACATCCGGATGCCCGGCATGTCGGGCCTCGACCTCGTGCCGAAGGCTCGCGCGCTGAATCCGGATCTTGCCGTCATCATGCTCAGCGCGGTGAACGACATTCCGACCGCCACCGAGTCCATGTCGGTTGGAGCGATGGAGTACCTGACCAAGCCGGTCGACCTGCTGGACCTGCTCGCCGCCATTGAGCGCGTCGCGCACCGGCGGGACCTGATGGTCGAGCAACGCAACGTGGAACGGCTGATCACGCTCGAAGTCGAGCAGCGGACCGTCGACGTGGAGCGCGGCAAGCGTCGACTCCTCGCCGCGGTCGTCGATTCGCTCGCCCACCTTGTGGCCATGCATGAGGCCAAGGACCCGTTCCTGAACGGCACCACGCTGCGGGTCACGGCGGTCGCGCGCGCGATCGCCGAGGTGATGGGGGCCGATGACGCGGTGGTGGAACAAGTGGTTATCGCCGCGCGTCTGCACGACGTGGGAAAGATCGCCTTGCGCGACTCGGTCCTGAACAAGCAGGGGGCGCTCAGCCCCGAGGAACACGACCACGTCAAGGACCACGTCCCCATCGCCCTGGAGATTCTCGCCCCGCTCACCGCGTTGCTGGACGTGCTGTCCTATGTGCGAGACCACCACGAACACTGGGACGGCTCTGGCTACCCCAACGGGCTGCTGGGAGAGCAGATTTCGTTAGGTGGGCGCATCCTGTGCTGCGCCGACGCCTTCATCGCCCTCACCTCCCGCCGTTCGTACCGTCCGGCGATGTCGCTCGAGGACACCGTGGACTATCTCTCCGCGCATGTCGGCGGGCTGCTGGATCCGGCCGTCTACGCCGCGCTGCAGACGGTCGTGGCCGAGCGGCGGGTCCTCGGACTGACCGCGGACTGACCGCGAACGGACGCCGCCGGCACAACTCGACCGTACTTCGTCGCCGCTACCCGCTTGACGGCGCAAGCCGACCATTGTAAAAGGAAGTTCCCAAGAGAGCGATCATCGCGGTCGCTCCACGGCGGCGGTGTGCGCGCAGCGTGACAACGTGCGCGCCACGCTCCCGAACGTGACAACGGACCGTCGATCACTACATGCAGGAGGCATTCATGCCGCGTGGCGAGGCGTGGGACGAGACACTGCGATTCTCCGACGATGACGATGACGATATCGGATACGGTGGCTCGTCGTCCTTTGACGATGATGATGATGATGATGATGGATGGGGAGGCTCGACCAAGCCCGGAAGCGGGCTGTGGGACGAGCCCGAGGAGGCCGCGCTCGAGGATGAAGAAGAGAGCGACGCCGTCGTGGAAGACGAGGTGGAGGACGAGACAGAGGTCGAGGAAGAAGACGAAGTCGTCTTCGGTGCGCCCGCTCGTCGCGGTCGCCCGCCCAAGCCGAAGCCCCCGGCTCCCCCACCCGCAGCGACACCGCCAGCTCCCGCCCCCACGGTAACCGCCAAGCCGGATCCAGCCCCTAAGAAGGCGGCACCGGCCAAAACGTCGCCCGCCAAAACGTCGCCCGCCAAGGCCGCACCGGCCGCGAAGGCACCGGCAAAGGGGATGAAAGCGACGGTAGAGAAGCCGGCAGCACCAGCGAAGGCCGCGCCGGCGGCGAAGAAGGCGCCGGCCAAGCAGCCGCCGGCGGCGAAGAAGGCACCGGCAAAGAAAGCACTAGCCAAGCAGGCGCAGGTCAAGAAGGCACCCGTGAAGAAGGCAGCAGCCAAGAAGATCCCGGCCAAGCAGGCCCCCTTAAAGAAGGCCCCAGCCAAGAAGCCGCCAACCAAGAAGGCCCCGGCCAGGAAGTCGCCATCCAAGAAAGCCCCGGCCGGGAAAGCTGCAGGCGGCAAGTCAATCAAGAAGGGTGCAGCCAAGTCGGGTGCCGCTCGGAAGCCCGTGCCAAAGAAGGCCGCGCCGAAGAAAAGCGCGCCGACCAAGGGAACCCGGAAAGCGGCTGGTTCGAAGAAGCGTTGACCGACGCCGTGACGCCGATTGGTGTCGCCACGTAGTACCGCCCGCGGGGTGCCTCGATCGTCGACGCACCCCGCGGGTCGTCTCACCCCAGCTCCCCGGCGGATTGCATGCTGGACTTCTCGCGTCAGGTGCTCGATGCCCTCCCGTTGACCATCTACACGGTCGATCTCGAGGGACGCATCACCAGCGCCAATCGGTCCTGGTCGCAGTTCGCCAGTGACAACGGCGCCCCTGCACTCGAACACGAGTCTTCGTTTCGCGGTCAGTCGCTCTGGGCCTCCATCTCCGATCCGTCGTACCGCCAGCAGCTGCAGGACGCCATGGAGCTGCTGCGGCTCGGCAAGGTGCCGCGGGTCAGTTGGGAGTTTCCCTGCAGTTCGCCCGAGGAGGAACGGGTCTTCCTCATGCAGATCACGCCGCTGCGAGACCCCGCCGATGGCCAGGTCGTCGGCTACGTCTTCTCCACGGTCGACATCACACCGAGCCACCGATCGCGGGAGGCGCTGATCGACACGGGGATCGCACTGTCCCGGACCATCGATCTGGATCGCGTCTTCTACGAGGTGGGTCACCAGCTAGGGCGCGCCGTCGGCGCCGATGCCTTCGCCGTCCTGCTCGTCCGCGAGTCAGACGCTGGGCTGGAACGCAGTTACAGCACGGGCTACGAGGAGTCGCCCCCGCTGCTCGACGTACGCCTCACCCCCCTGGCCCACCACGCGATCGAAAAGCTCGATGTCGTCTCGCGTGTCACCGAGCGCGGCCTCGATGTGGCCGCCCCGATGCGCGGGGGAGAGCGCACCATCGGCGCGATGACGATGAGCATCCAGGGCCAGCCAAGCCGCCAGGCGATCGAGGAAGCGCAGCGTGTACTCGCGACCCTCGCCGCGCAAACGGCAGTCGCCATCGAGCGCGCCTGGCTCGTGCGCCGCGTCGGGCACAAGCGTCGCTTGGAAGCCATTGGCGAAGTCGCCGCCGGGGTCGCACACGAGATCCGCAATCCGCTGTTCGGGATCTCATCCGCCGCCCAGCTCCTCCAGTTTCGCGCCAAGGATGACCCCATCGTCGAGAAGAACGTCGGGCGGATTCTCCGCGAAGTCGATCGCCTCAACCGCATGGTCACGTCGCTGCTTGATTTCGGGCGCCCCCTGAAGGCCTCCCTTCTCGCGGGCGACCCCGACGCCATCTGGGACGAGTTGCTCGACGGACAGCGTGCCCTCCTACAATCGCGGTCGCTCTCGCTGCGGCGCACGCGCGCGTCCCCAGCCGCGACCTGTCGGGTCGACGCGGAGCAGCTCGCGCAGGTCTTTCTCAACGTCCTCGTGAACGCGGTCGACCACGCCCCCGAGGGGAGCGAGCTCGTCCTGCAATCGTCGGTCATGCCCCACGGTGCCTGGCGCGTCCGTCTCACCAACGGCGGTCCCTCCGTCCCGGCCGATGTGCTCGACCGAGCCTTCGAGATGTTCTATTCCAACAAGACGGGCGGTACGGGAATCGGACTTGCCCTCTGCCAACGCATCATCGAGGAACATCGCGGCGAGATCACGCTCGACTCGTCACCCGAGCTTGGCACGACCATCACCATCACCCTGCCGACGCTGGAGGGGTGATCGGTACCGCGGGAACCCGAGCTTCCCGGTTGGCCGTTCATTGACATAGTTGCAGGGTTCGACTTCTCCGTCCTCAGCACCGTTCTCCCATGAAATGCAGCGTCCTCATCGTCGAAGACGAGACTTCCATACGTGACTCCCTCGCCGAGCTCTTCGAGGTCGACGGTACCCGGGTGATTCGCGTCGCCACGCTCGACGAGGCCAAGAAGGCACTGGCGGCAGAGCCGTATCAGCTCATCCTCAGCGACATCCGCCTCGGCGGAAAGCGTGACGGGGGGCTGCAGGTCATGGCCGCAGCCGGGCTCCTGTCGCCCGAGGCGGTCGTCATCGCCCTCACCGCCTTCCCCGATCAGGACAACCGGCTGGCCTCCCAGCGCTTGGGCGCCACCTACTTCCTGGAAAAGCCGGCCGACCTGGAGACCATCGCCTCGGTCGCGGCCAAGCATGGAGTCCCGTCGTCGCTCTTCCCGAACGCCGCCGTCGCCGGAGCAGAAGGGACGCCCCCCGGCGCGTGAGCGTCGGCGCGTGAGCGTCGGCGCATGAGCCTCGGCGCGACGACGCTCACCCTGTCCTCTCCACGCGCTGGGTCGGCGCGGCTCCAGTGCCTCCGTACTGGCGCTATTCGCTTTGGCGCTATTCGCGCGGGCGCCATTCGGCTTGGCACCATCCGTACTGGCGCCGCGCCCCGGGCGCGGGGTACTCTTCGCAGATGGCGGACTCTCCTGTCGCGTTACTGCGCGCTCATGCGCGCCATGCCCCGTGGAATGCCCGGGGCCTCGCTCAACACGTTGCCTCGCTGGTCGATGCCGCTGGCGTGCGTCCCACCAACGCGTCGGCGCGAGCCGCGCCGTCGGCGCGGGCGGTGCGTTTCTACGTCGCAAACAAGTTGATGGATCGCCCCGAGGGGCTGGGCACCTCGGCGACCTACAATTACCGGCACTTCTTGCAGCTGCTGGCCATCAAGATGCGACAGCGGGAAGGGATGTCGCTGGAGACGATCCGCTCGGACATGCACCAGGTCACTGGCGATGCCCTCGAGCGACGCTTGGCGCTATCGATGGCCACCGCGCTCTCGACCGGGGTCCAGCGAGCGGCGGCGCACGATACAGACCCGATCGCCAGCTGGCGGCGCGTCCCCGTCGCTGACGGCATTGAACTGCACCTGCGCGACGACACGCCGCTGACCGGTGAGGAGTCGATCGTCGCTCTGCGCGAGGCCGTGCGCACGGCCCTGGGGCGAGCGGAGGCCCGGTGACGCCTCACTTCGACGGTCGATTGGTCGTCGTGACCGGTGTCGCCCATCGCGGACAGGTCGGCGAAGTCGTGGCGCGCGCCTTGGCGACGCAGGGTGCCACGCTCGCCCTGCTCGACCGCAACCGCGACGAGGCAGAGGCGCGCGCCGCCGAGTTGCGCGCCGACGGACTCACGGCCACCGCGTGGCCGTGCGACCTCACCGATCACGCCGCGTTAGGCGCGGTGGCCGCGTCACTCGCCGGCCGGCACAGTGACGGCGTGGCGGCCCTCGTCTGTCTCGCTGGCGGCTTCGGCTCGTTGGGACCGGTGGGAGAGAGCGATCCCGCGCAATGGGAGCGCGCCCTCGCCGTCAATCTCGCCACGGCCTACGCCACCACCCGCGCCTTCGTTCCGGCCCTGCGCCGGGCCCGGGGGAGCATCGTCTACTTCGCCTCCGCCGCGGTCGCACCGGGGGGCCGCGTGGCCGGAATCGCCGGCTACGCAGCCGCGAAGGCCGGCGTCGTCGCCCTCATGCGGGCCGTCGCCGCCGAAGAGCGCCCGCATGGCGTCCGGGCCAACGCCCTCGCCCCGAACTCGATCCGCACCGACGCCAACGTCGCCGCCATGGGCAACGACGCGAGTTATGTCGAGCGCGAGACGGTCGCCGACTGGGTGACCTTCCTCTGTTCCCCGACCAGCGGCCCCATCTTCGGGCAGCTCATCCAGCTCGGATGACCACCGGTACCCGCTAGGACCGCCGTGCCAGGGGATCCCGCCTTCTCTCAGCACCCGCGCCCGTCGCACCCGCGACGCCCCCCCGGCCGCGCCATTCTCCTCGATCGGTCGCTCGAAGCGCTCCCGCTCTTTCGCCTCAGCGACTCTGCCGAAGAGACGACCATCCTCTACGCTCCCCCCGCCGGCGGGCGATGGCGCGTGCTTCCCAACCCCGGCGATCGCCTCCCGGGCACGTTCGATCAGGACGTCTACGTCGAGATCTGCCGACGGCACCTGGAAGCCGGGTCCCCCGCCGACGGCGCTGTCTCCTTCACGCTCCACGCCTTCCTGCGCTCCATCGGCCGGCGCGCCGACGGACGCACGTACGAGCAGCTCCGTGCCGCCCTCAGCCGTCTCGAGCGCACTGTACTCGAGTCGTACGGCGCCTACTGGTCGGCGACCGGCAATGCCCCGCTCGACGGACGATTCTCCGTCCTGTCTGCCGTGTCGATCGACCGTCGCCGAACCGCCGATCGCGAGCAACTTGCCCTCTTTCCGACCTTCACCGCCTCCGAGCCGGGCGATGCGCGCGTGATCCTCTCCCCCCTCCTGCGGGCCAATATCGCCCACGGCCACACCACGACAATCTCCCCAACCCTCTATCAGGGGCTCTCGTCTCCGGTGGCACGACGGCTCTACCGCCTGCTCGAGGTCGCCAGGGCGGACGACACCGTGACCTGGCGCATTGAGCTCGAAGCGCTGGCAGAACAAGTCCCCCTCGTGCAACGTTATCCCTCGCACCTGCAGCGCGTCCTGCAGCCCGCTCACGAGATGCTGCAGACCGCCGGCATCGTGCGCGATGCCAAGGTGCACCAGATTCGAAAGCAGTGGTTGGTCGACTACGTGCTCGCCGTTCGTCCCAGTTGAGTATCGTGTCCGAACGTCTCCGCTGCGTGTGTCCCACAGGCGTGTCAGCACAGCGTGTCAGGACAGCATGTCTCCCGAGCGTCCCGCACTGGTGACGCGTAGGTGTACGAGCCGTCCACAATGATGGAGCCCGCAGGAACCCAACGCCCCGCTCCGCTGGTAGATAGGGGAGAGGGTCTCCTCGTCTTCTTGTCTTCTCGTCTTCCCGTGTTCTCATGAAAAAGCTTGCCCTGGTCGGCGCCGTGCTCCTTCCCCTCGTAGCTGGGGCGTTTGTCGTGCAGGAGCGCGCCGCACTCGATGGCGGTCGCCTCTTCGGACAGGTCCTTGACCTGGTCGAGAGCCGCTATGTCGACTCGGTCGATGCCGCGATGCTCTACGAGAAGGCGGCCCGCGGACTCGTCGGCCAGTTGCAGGATCCGTATTCCGAGCTCTTCTCCCCCAAGCAGCTCACGCAGTTCAACACGACCACCGCCGGCCGCTACGGCGGGCTCGGAATGCAGATCGAGGAACAACCCGGAAAGGGAGTGGTCGTCTCCAAGGTCTTTCCGCACACCCCCGCCGAAGCCGCCGGGGCGCGCGAGGGCGACATGATCGTCGCCATCGACTCGATCCCGACCCGCGGATGGTCGTCGGCGCGCGTGGCCGATTCGCTGCGTGGAGTGCCCGGGTCGAAGGTGAGGGTGTCGTTCGGCCGACCCAGCGTCCCCGAGCCCATCCGGTCGACCTTTACCCGCGCGATCATCCGTATTCCGGCCGTCCCGTACGCCATCACGTTCGACAAGGTCGGCTACATCCCGCTGCAGGGCTTCAACGAGACGTCCACGCAGGAAGTCGCGGCCGCTGTCAAGCAGCTCATGACCCAGCAGGGCGCCACGGGACTCATCCTCGACCTGCGCGGAAACGGGGGGGGATTCCTCGACCAGTCGCTGGCCATCTCGAACCTCTTCCTCCCGCAAGGAACCGAATTGGCGTCGGTGCGCGGTCGCAACCAGGACAACCAGGCGTATACGGCACGCGAAAAGCCGATCGCCCCGGACCTGCCGCTCGTCATCCTCACCGACCAGTACTCGGCCTCCGCCTCCGAGATCGTCGCCGGCGCACTGCAGGACCACGACCGCGCCCTCATCCTCGGCACCACGTCGTTTGGCAAGGGCCTGGTACAGACGCTGTTCAACCTCGATGGCGGCTACGCCCTCAAGATCACCACGGGCAAGTGGTTCACCCCCAACGGACGCACGATCCAGAAGGAGCGCAAGCTGCTCCCCGATGGCCAGTTCGTCGAGGTGCACCCCGATTCGCTGGAAAGCGACTCGGCACGCAAGGCTCGACCGATCTACAAGTCCGACGCCGGTCGTGTCGTGTACGGCGGCGGGGCAATCACCCCCGACGTCATCGTGCGACCCGACACCTTCTCCGCGGCAGAGCAGGCCTTCCTCAAGGCCACGGCCCCGAAGTCACAGGACATCTACGTCACCACGTACGACTACGCGATGGAGCTCAAGGACAAGGTCAGCGGCAACCCCACCTTCGTCGTCTCGCCCGAATGGCGCGACGAGCTCTACAACCGGCTCGCCAAGAAGGGCGTGACGATCGATCGCAAGGTGTATGACGGCGCCTCGACGCAGATTGACCGCATGCTCGAGCAGCGCGTCGCCCGCCTGGCCTTCGGCGACTCGACCGCGCGCCGCCGCGCCCTCAGCGACGACGTGCAACTGCAGCGGGCGATCGAGATCCTCAAGAAGGGACAGAACCAGAAAGACCTGTTCGCCCTCGCACCGCAATTCTCCCGGCAATAAGTTCATCCGGCATGAGACTCATCCAGAACGCCCTCGCCGCCACGGTCCTCGTGGCGGCGATCGCTTGCGCCCGTGGGACCGCCGCCCCGGGTGACGCCCCCGGCACATCGCTCGCCGTGTCGATCCCCGACACCCCAAACGAGCGCCACCTGACCAACGTCCAGCAGATCACCTTCGGCGGCGAAAACGCCGAGGCGTATTTCTCGCGCGACGGCCAGTGGCTCACGTTCCAATCCACGCGCGACGGTCGCACCTGCGACCAGCAGTACGTCATGCACGTAAACGGCTCCGGCCTGCAGCGTGTCTCGAACGGCAACGGCAAGACCACCTGCGGGTGGTTCCTCCCCGACGGAAAGCGCCTCTTCTTCGGGTCATCGCACGCCCACGACTCGCTCTGCCCCCCCAAGCCCGACCCATCGGCCGGCTATGTCTGGGGGCTGGACCAGTTCGACATCTACACGGCCAACCGCGATGGCTCGGACCTCAAGCGGCTGACCAACTACAACGTCTATACCGCCGAGGGAGTCCTCTCCCCCGACGGTCGGACGATCGTCTTCACGTCGCTCAAGGACGGCGACCTGGAGATCTACACGATGAACGTCGACGGCACGAACGTAAAACGCCTGACCAACACGCCCGGGTACGACGGCGGCCCGTGGTGGTCGCCCGACGGCACGAAGATCGTCTATCGCGCGCATCATCCTGCCGACTCGACGCAACTCGCCGAGTACCGCGCGCTGCTCGGCCGCAACATGATCCGCCCCAGTCGCGTCGAGTTGTTCGTGATGAACGCCGACGGCAGCGATCAGCGCCAGGTGACCGCGTTAGGCGGGGCGAACTTCGGCCCGTCGTGGTCCCCGGACGGCAAGAAGATCGTCTTCTCGTCCAACCACGTGGCGCCACGCAGTGGCAACTTCGACCTGTATCTTGTCGACGCCGATGCACGCATGGCCGGTCGCGAGCAGGTCGAGCAGGTCACGTTCACGCCGGTCTTCGACGGCTTTCCCATGTTCTCGCCCGATGGCACGAAGTTCATCTGGGCATCCAACCGGACGTCGATCAAGCCGACCGACACCAACCTCTACATCGCCGACTGGAAGTGGTAGCGCCGGATTGCAGCATCCCGCGTCGTTCGGGATGCTAGAAGCGGGAGACCACCCCTCGACTCTCGCTACCCCCCCCCGTACACTCCACGCACGCCCACTATTCTCTCGCGGAGTGCGCACAATGGAGATCGTCCCCCTGGTGATCGCGGCCCTCGCCGCGATTCTCCTGTTCAAGTCGGTCAAGATCATCGGCCAGGCCGAGGTCATGGTCATCGAGCGCCTCGGTCGTTTTCATCGTGTCGGTCGGTCGGGACTCAACATCCTCATCCCGATCGTCGAGCGTCCCAAGTCGCTCGATGTGCGCTATCTCGAGAGTGACGTGGGTGGCATCCGGAAGATCACGTCGGGATCAACGATCCGGATCGACCTGCGCGAGCAGGTGCTGAACTTCCCGAGCCAGCCCGTCATCACCAAGGACAACGTCACGATCGACATCGACGCGGTGCTCTATTACCGCGTCGCCGATCCGCAGAAGGCCACGTATTCGGTCCAGAATCTCCCGTACGCCCTCGAAACGCTGACCCGCACCACGCTGCGCAACATCGTCGGCGAAATGGAACTCGACGCCACGCTCACGTCGCGTGACGTGATCAATCGGCGCATGCGCGAGGTGATCGAGGACGCATCGATCGGCTGGGGCGTGGACGTGACGCGTGTCGAGCTCCAGTCCATCGAACCGCCACGCGACATCCAGCAGTCCATGGAGCTGCAGATGCGCGCCGAGCGCGAACGACGCGCCGCCGTGACCAACGCCGAGGCAACCAAGCGCGCCGCGATCCTCGAGGCCGAGGGCGTGCGCGAATCGCAGGTCCTCCGCGCCGAGGGTGAACGCGACGCCTCGGTCTTGCGCGCCACGGGACTCGCCGAGGCGCGTCTCGCCATGGCCAACGCAGAGGCCGAAGCGATTCGGCTTATCGCCGCATCGCTCCCCGACGGGCAGGCCTCCACGTACCTACTGGGTCAGAAGTACCTCGATGCGCTCCCCGCCATCTCGCAGGGCAAGGGGACGACGATCTTCCTCCCCGCCGAGGCCACGGGCATGCTTGGCGCTCTTGGCGGCCTACGGGAGATGCTGCGCGCCCAGGGTGGAGGACAGGACACGGAGAAGCGCACGCCAGGCGCGCTCTCCAGTGGTGCGCCGCGAACCCTCGGTGGCGGTCCGACCGATCCAGCACGCACGTAAGGTTTCCTTGGACCAGCCCATCTCCCGCGATCGCGCAGAGTTCATCGGGCGTGCTCAGGCCTGTACGCGTTGCCTGGAGTACAGCTTCAAGAAGGTCTCGGTGAAGCCGGCACCCGACTCGCAGCAGAAGGAGTTGCACACCCTCTGGATCGTGCGACGCATCTGCGGGATCTGCGAGCACGAATCGGAGTTGGGACTGGATCCCGAGGGAGACGTCGTGTACCTCGGCTGACGCACCCGTTCAGCACGCTCATGGCTACCAGCATCTTCGACATCCCCCGAGCAACCGTCGGCGATCGGGTGCAGCACGAGTTTCTCGTCGTGGACCGCGAGGAAAAGAAGCAGGCGAATGGCGACCCCTTCGTGCTGCTTACCCTGGGCAACTCCAGCGGGCGACTCGGTACCGCGCCGCTCTGGTCCAATCAGCTCGAGTGGGCAGGCGGGGCCGAGCGCGGCAAGGTTGTGCAGGTCATTGGCGAGATCGCCGCGTTCCACGGCCGGCGACAAGTGCGGCTCACGGCACCCATGCGCATTCTTCCCGACGATTCGGTAGAACCCGAGCGCTTCCTCCCCCGAATCGGTGTGGCCACGGAGTCGCTCTGGGAGTGGGTCGATCGGGCGCGCAGCGAACTGAAGTCGCCAGCATTGCGACGTGCCGTGGACCTGTTCTTCGCCGACGACGCCTTTCGCGTGGAGTTCGAGCGGGCACCGGCGTCGGTCGCCGGCCACCATGCCCTGGTCGGCGGGCTCCTCCTCCACGTGACCGAGGTGGCGTCCATCGCCCGGAGTGCCGCTCGCGTCATGAAAGCCAATCCTGATCTCGTCGTGGTTGGCGCACTGCTGCACGATGTGGGCAAGGTGCGTGCATACGACGTCGGGCCGGCTGGCTTCTCCCACACACCCGCGGGTTCGCTGCTCGGACACGTGGTCCTCGGGGCTCTCATGCTGCAGGAACGTCTGCACGGCGTGCCGCCGTCCGATATCGCTTCGCCGCAGCGCCTCGAGCTCATGCACATGATCCTGTCGCACCATGGCTCGCTTGAGTTCGGAAGCCCGGTGCAGCCTATGACCGTCGAGGCCGAATTGCTGCACTGGGCCGACGAGACCTCGGCCAAGGCCAACGACATGGTCGAATCACTAGCCGAGGACGAGCATTTCGGCGGCGGCGAGGTGAGCGATCGGCGCCCCTGGCGTGTGGGACGCAGGATCTGGCGTCGACCGCACAGCTGGGACTGACGTCGCCTCAACTGCCACGGCGAGAAGGCGTTGCGAGCCGTGTGGACTCCGGCAGGCACGGTCCGCGGTGTTGAATCGCGCGTGAAACCTCGCGCCGAACCGTGGACCCGCCTTCACTTACAACACTTCTGTGATCGCGCGCGTTGTAGAGCGGATCGTCCCGATTTGAGTGGGTGACTGCGCATCGCCACGATGTACTCGGGAACGGTCAGGAGAGCACGGCGGCGACGCTCGGTTTCGGAATATGGCATCGAAAAGCGTCGCAAACTGCTGTGGGGCTTGGATTTGCGACTTTTTGTGGTTACATTCCGAGGAGTCGCGGCCTTCCCGCTTCCGCGCCCTTATCGTCCCAGTACAGGAGGCCTCATGAGAAAGCCCCGACCGGCGACCTACAATCCGGCCCAGGCCCTTCATCTCATCGCAAGCGATCGAACCGGCGAGCCACTCAGCTGCCCGTCGTGCAGTGGCTCGATCGAACGTATACCAGACCAGCTTCCGCCCCCGCCGCGTTCCCACGTGACGTTGACGTGCACGGCCTGTGGACGCGTGGCCCGATACATCGCGGGAGCCGCGTAGTCGGGATTCGCGCAGGTTGTTCGTTTGCTGGCGCTCGCGCATTCGGTGGCACTCGAATGCGCGGGTTTTTTTTCGCGGACGGCTGGACGTGGAGCCGGCTTCCGCCTTTCGATCGACGGCGTGAGCGCGCCGGCGCTCGGACGGACGGTCAGCTCCACCGTTTCTCCCCGCAGGAAAAGAGAAACGATCCATGGCACGCATCACTGGCACCGTGAAGTGGTTCAACGACGCGAAGGGAGTCGGCTTCAGTTCGCACGAGAGTGATCCTGATGTGTTTGTGCATTTCAGCGCGATCAACCAACCCGGATTCAAGTCCCTTGCGAAGGGAGACCAGGTCCAGTTCGAGATGGTCCAGGGGCAGCAAGGACCGCAGGCGGCCGACGTACTGAAGGTCTGACGCTGTCCAGCACGACTCGGCCCCGAGGCGCACGACGCCTTGGGGCCTTTGCTTTGTACGGAATGTGGGGCGTCGTCCCGCGCCGCAGCACCCTGCGGCGCGGCGGTTGGAGTGGTATGCTGAGTGACGTTAGCGGATTCTAGTCGTCCGATCATATACGGATATCGCCACGACATGCTGGCCGCGTATCCAGTCGCGGAGGGAGCAGAAAGAGATGTCGTCGAATGATTCGAAGGTCGTGTACCAACGGGAGCTCCCAGGCGGCGGCTACGTGCACGTCGAGGAAGAGGCGCTGGCGAACACCCAGACGCACCGGGCTCACATCACCGTGGAGCGTCGGACCGATCCGACGCGTCGCGCGGGGCACGAGCCGCCGGTTATCGCGTCGGCCGAGGGGGGAGTTCGCAGAACGTCTTTGGCGAGCTGCTGCGTATCGCCCAAGACAACGTCGCGATTGCCAAGGCACTCCTGCGCCTTCGCGGGGATGGTGGCGCCAAGTTCTGAACGATTGCTCGACCGGTCTGCTATTCAAGACGGGCCCCCGCCAACGATGGCGGGGGCCCGAGTCGTTCGCTGGGGTAGGCGCAGCCAGCGCTAGGCCACCGCGGCGCGGAACGGAAGCTCCAGTTCGATCTGGCGCGTCCGCTGTTCCATGGGAAGCGGAGCGATCGCAGCGACGACTGGGCGCCGCCGAGACGCAGGATCGGTACACGCACCGAGCAGATGGGCCGTCTGGTGATAGAGCCGGAGCGCGTGGATCGGGGCCACAAGCTCATCGCCGTGCTGGATCGCGATACGCTGCGCCTCCTCCAGCACCGAGGCCGGGAGCGCGGTCGCCAGCGGATGCTGCAGCAACTCGCTGATGGTGCGCGAGTCGCGAGCCTTGAGTGCGCTACAGAGTGATTCCAGGTAGGCAAGCACGGTAGACCTCCCGCGCAGAGTGTGTAATTGACACTTTGCAACTAATACTCAGGACGGTCAAGTGCAGTTCCCGCAACGAGAACGTCAGGCTGTCAGCCCGAGCTGTGAGTGACATCACACCGGCGGATGACGCGTCCACACGAGAGTATCGACCGGGGCCATGAAAAGGTGCAGGCCATCGACGTATGGTCTCGCGATCTAGAGCAGGTCGAAGCGCACCGGACGTCGGCCCTGGCGTCGCTTTCTCGGGGCGAAACGATAGAACTGTGCGGGCCGGCCCCGCCCTTCGCTTCGCCACTCCTCGGTCGGCTCCACGAGAACCGCGCCCTGAAGGGCGCGGCGAAACGAGGCCTTGTGCAGGCGGCGACCCAACAGGATCTCGTACATCTGCTGCAGCTCGCTCAGTGTGAACATCGCCGGGAGCAGCTTGAATGCGATCGGCGCATAGTCCATCCGCGTGCGCAGCGTCTCCAGCGCCGCGTCGAGCATGACACG
The DNA here is from genome assembly GCA_016704465.1 of Gemmatimonadota bacterium. Taxonomy (GTDB): domain Bacteria; phylum Gemmatimonadota; class Gemmatimonadetes; order Gemmatimonadales; family Gemmatimonadaceae; genus SCN-70-22. The sequence continues at coordinate 411,618 of JADJAD010000007.1, forward strand.
ATGGCGGGGCGGGAGCGTCGGAGGCTCACCGACACTGAACCACGCGACGTCTGGGTTGGCGACGTCGAGCACGGTGGCGGGGACCACCGCCACGAAGGCCACCGTCAGCGTCGCGCCGCCGGGATGCCGCTGGCCGTCGGCGAACGCGCCGACCTGCTCCATCCAGGTCGGCTCGACGCCCGCGGCGGCACGCGCTACGCGTCGGGCCGCAACGTCCAGGGTCTCGTCTCCCGCCGCCCAGTCCGTGGGAAGCTGCCAGCGCTCGCGCGATCGAGGATCGGCGGCACGGACGCATAACACGGCCAGCTGTGCGCCGCGCGGCGTGAAGAGTATGACGTCGATGGAATACGGTGGGCGACGACTCGTCGCGCGGGCGGGCGAGGAAGAGGTAGCAAGGTCCCGGTCGCGCATGACTACGCGAATTAGTACCCGCGGGATACTTATGTCAAGTGCCGCCAGCCCATGGCGTGATACAGAGAGCGCCCAGTGTAGGAGGTCACGCCGTGCGCGTCAACTCATCGAATGCCGAACGCCCAGCCACCGTGTCGCAGAACTCAAACTTGCTCTTGCAGCCGCCGCTTCCCCTCGTCGCCATTCACCCGAGATCACACAGCGCCACTCAGCGCCACTCAGCGCCACTCAGCGCCACTCAGCGCAACCCAGCGCCACTTTCGCGTCAGCGCTGCGACAGGCCGCAGGTCACCGCTGGACCGCGCGCTGCTGCCCGCCGCCGACAGGGAGAAACGGTGGAAGGGAAATCGGGAGCCGAGCCGTAATCGGCTGGGTCCCAAGCAGAGCGCGCGCCGCGGCGCGCTGCGACGCCGCAGACCCACCCCACGCGATGACATAACTCCCGACCGTCGGAACCTGCAGGAGTAGGTACGGCGACCCGAATGACACGACAATCACCTCGGCACCCGCCGCACGCAGCGCGGCGACAAAGTCCACGAAGGCGCGCGGCGCACCGGCCGTGGCCGTTTCCGACGTGATGTTCACGTGCGATCCCACCAGCACGATGTCGCTGCGGCGGGCGTCGGCCAGCAGCAAGGAGAAGTCGGGGGCGGCGTCGTCAGCGCTCACGAACGCGGTGCGCAATTCACCGACGCGGCCACGGAGCTCGCTGTTGAACGTGGTCCCCGCGCTCAGGTCGGATCGGCGCGCATACGTGACCGACAGCACCTTGGGACGGCGCTTGTTGCGCAACAGCGGCACGAGCGAGGCGGAATCCCTGGCGAGCACGATCGCGCGCTCGGCGATCAAATCGGCCACCGCCCCGTTCGCGTCGGTCCCCACCACGCCGCGTACCCGCTCGACGTCGACGAGCCTATCTCGCTGCAGCCCGAAGTGGTGCTTCAGGGCCAGCACCCGACGCACCGAATGATCGATCCGCGCCTCATCGTACCGGCGCTCGGCCAGTCCCGCCACAACGGCGTCGATCGTCCCCTTCACGTCACGCGGCATGAGCAGGACGTCATTTCCCGCCGCGATGGCCCGCTTGGCCGCTTCGGGCGCCCCGAATCGGTCCACCACGCCGGCCATGTCCATGGCGTCGGAAATCAGGAGTCCGTCGAACCCGAGCTGCTCGCGCAGCAACGTCGTCATGACGTGCGGAGAGAGCGTGGCCGGAACGCCCGACGAATCCAGCGCCGGGAGGAAGCCGTGAAACGTCATGATGGCCCCGATCCCGGCATCGATCGACGCCTGAAACGGCACCAGCTCCATCGTATCGAGGCGGGCACGCGAAGCCGCGACTGTCGCGAGGGCCAGGTGCGAGTTGACCTCGGTATCGCCATGGCCGGGAAAGTGCTTGCCTGTCGCCAGCATCCCATGGTCCTGTAGACCGCGCACCATGGCGACGCCAAGCCGGGCCGCAAGGGCAGGGTCCTCGCTGAACGATCGCGCCCCGATAACCGGGTTGGCGGGGTTGTTGTTGACGTCGAGGACAGGCGCAAAGGCGACCTGGATGCCTAGCGCCCGCGACTCCTCGGCGGTGATGCGCCCGACTTCATACGCCAGCGTGGTATCGCCGGCGGCGCCGAGTGCCATCTGCGCCGGAAAGTTCGTCGCGCCCCCCAGCTCGATGGCGTTCGGCAGAAATGCTCCACCACGGAATCGGAAACCAGCACCCGTCTCGAGGTCGGCGCTGAACAGGAGCGGGAGGGTGCTCGACCGTTGCAGCGCGTTGATCTTCACCGCCACATCGATCGGGGAACCGACGGACATGATGAACCCGCCCACGTGCTGCTCGCGCACGAGACGCTCGATGCGCGTCCACTCCGCACTTCCTTCGGCCACGTAGTCGCCGAGAATCCACGGCCAGACCAGCTGCGCAACCTTGTCGCGCACGGGAAGGGTGCGCAGGACGGAGTCGGCCCAGGCCAGGGAAGTGCTATCGGCCAGCGGACTCCGGGGCGGCGTGTGCGCTGCCGTGGTGGGGCGGGATACCCCGGCTGGCTCGGCCACCGTTTGGCGTGTCGCCGAGGTGGGCGCTGGCGGGACAGCCGGTGGGGGCGCCGGGATGAGGACTCCGGCGCACGCGGCAACGGACAACAGGCCGACGGGTACGAATCGCGCTCGCCGGGTCAACGCCGTCACCACGCGATGGAGCCCTTCTTCGACGTATCGACGTCCTCGGCGTCGCCAGCCTTGAACAGGAAGGCCTGCATGTTCTTCGTGAGGAATGTGCGCGCCTGGGGATCCATCACGTTGAGCCCGTAGTGGTTGATGAGCATCGTCTGCTGCTTGAGCCAGTCGCCCCAGCAGCTCTGGCACAGCTCGCCCACGACGCGGGCACCAATGGCGCCTGGAAACGGCGCGCGCTCGAAGCCGGCTCGCGTCTGGCCGCAACGGGAACAGGTGACGTCGGGCATGAGATCCTCTTTGGGAAGGCACGTCGTCCCACCGGCACGCGGCGTGGCGACCGTTCGACCGGCACCGGGAGCTGCGCCGCGGTGCGAAACGGAGGAATGTAAGGAACGTCGAGGGACGCGCCAACCGATGGGCACCGATGCGGGCGGGGCGGGGGGTGGACGGGTCGCGTCGAGCCACGAGACGCCGGGCCTGCCTCAAGCTGCGCTGGGTATCGAGCCGATACTCCGGCGCATGGATCGATACTCCAGATGGCTGGGTGCCGCGCGCCGCACGCGGCGCGTGCCACCGAGAACCCGGGCACGTGCCGGCCGTGTGCGCGCCTCGTCGTGGCAGGATGGCGCTCGACGCTGGTTTATCGCGCTAGGGACGCTCGCGCTCGCCCTCGCCCTCCCGCACTTCCTTCGCGGGTAGCGATCGCGGGACGTGCTGTTCCAGCCAGTCCACGATCGTCTGGGTCACGAGCGTCGCGTCGAAGTCGACAGTGATGACGTGGCCGCTGCGCTCCACCCACCGAAGTTCCTTGACCGGAGTACCGAGGCGTGAGAACCCTCGCTCGGCCGCCGCTTCCGGAATGCGGTAGTCGCTCCGCGAGTGCACGACGAGTGTTGGAAGGCGTAACTGGCCTGCATCCAGCGCAGCGGCATCGACGACACGGCGCAGTTCGCGAAGCGCGCGAGGGGAGGAGCAGCCGTAGCCCAGGGACTCCCGACGAGCGACCGGATCGCGGATCGACTCGGTGGCATCGCCACAGACCCAGGCCCGCCAGAACGACCACAGCGGCCACAAGCTCGTCCCGAGGCGAGCCCGGGGTGACACTTCCAGGAACGGCGCGAGCAGGACGAGGGCTGCTGCGCGCGGCCCCGCCGCCGCCGCCAGCGAAGTCGCGAGCGCCCCGCCCATGGACAGGCCGACGATGGCCACCCGCTCGTGCGTCTTGCACAAGGCGTCGAATCCATCGCTCACCGTCTCCGTCCACTCCCACGCGCGGGCGACGCTGAACGCCTCGAGCGTACGGCCGTGACCGGGGAGGAGCGGGACGCGGACCGTCCACCCGTGGGCGTGCAGCGCCATCGCCTGCAGGGCAAGGGTTTGCGGGGTATCGCCGAATCCATGCACCAGGAGCACCGCGCGTGCTGCGCCGTCGAGCGAAATCGGACCCGCTCCGGGGATGATGCCGTCCGCCGCTACCGGGTGAGCGATGCGCCAAGCTCGCTCGCCGGCACGGCGCGCCCGATGTCTCAACGCCGCAGTCAGGCCGACGAGCAGTGCGACGGCGCTCAGCGTTTCGGCGAGCACAGGACTCAATAGCGCGGCAACGTCGTGTCGCCCTCGAGCGCATAGCGGTCAATGCCACCCGACAGGTTCCACAGCCGGGTGAAGCCGCGTTCGGCGAGATAGCGGGCCGCCGCCAGTGACCGGGCCCCATGATGACAGTACACCACGATTTCTGCGGTATGCGCGAGCGACTCGGAGTCACGGGCGAACGCTCCGAGCGGCATGAGTTGCGCCGTGCCGAGCCGTACGGCGTCCCACTCCCATTGCTCGCGCACGTCGATCACCACGAGTGGATCGCCCGCCTCGAGTCGCGACCTGAGCACGGCGGGATGAAGCTCACGCACCCCCTCCCAGCCGGGGGCTGTCCCCGGGGCGTGCGCCTCGCCCTCCCTCCGGGAATCCTCCTCGAGCATCACGTCCACTCCTGTCGTCAGGAACGCCCGTGTCGGAGGACGGGCGTCGGCGTCCTTGCGGACGATTACGATGGCCGCGCCGCGACGACGGCGCGGGGCTTGCTTCATTCGCTGCAACATGCCGCCCGCCGCCGGGCCACACCAGCCGGGTTTCGCCAGAGCCGGTTGTTGTCCTGGAAGCGTGCGGGTGGGCAGAATATGCCGAGTGCTGCTCTCTGGACAGCGTGCTCATCATCGCGTTCCTTTGTGAACCGTTGAGCTCGTTTGCTCATCCTCTCCCGCCTTGATGTCGCCCCGCCCCCCGGCCGACAGCCCCGAGCGACCGTACGAAGTCGCCATTGTCGGCAACGACGCCGTGCTTGCGGCGCTCCCCTCCCGCCCGATGCAATTGGCTCATGCGCTGCTCGCGTGTGGGTTCGACCTTGTCGTGCCGGTGAGTTGGGGAGAGGAATTGGTGGCGGAATACGTCGTGCGGACCATCGCAGACCGCGGCAGCGCTCCAGCGATCCTCTGCGCCTGTCCGCTCCTGCGCGCGCGACTCCTTGCGGCGGGGGGCGAGTTGGCGCCGCACATCCTCGCCGCCGTCTCTCCCGCTGTTGCAGCCGCCCGCTACCTGCGCGCGTTGCATCCCGGTGTCCCGATGCGCATCACCGTCGTCGGCGGCTGTCCCGGTGTTCGCGATGTCTCCATCGATAGCAGCATTGCGCCTTTGGCGATCCTGCGCATGCTGTCCGATCGTGGCCTCTCCCTCGTCCGGCAGCCCGCGGTCTTCGAATCCGTGATCCCTCCGGATCGCCGCCGCTTCCTGTCCCTCCCCGGTGGATGCCCGGCGCCCAGGGCACTGGAAACACGAGCCCCGGAGCGGCGGCTCGTCACCATCACCGACGCGGCCTTCGCCACGGAGCTGGCCGACCATCTGCTGGGCCACGAAAATGTCCTGATTGACCTCTCGACGCGGCTCGCCTGCGCGTGTTGCGGCGGGTTTGTCGGGTTGGGACACCGCGGTCCCATGGGACGAGAAGAGATCCTCCGGCACGAACCCCCTAGGGCGCGCTCGCCAGTCGTGGACCATGACATCGCACTCCTGCTCCATGTGGGCGAGGACGAGTTCACGTCGGCGCCTTCTCGCGAGATGGACGACGACCCCGATCGCGGAGAGCCGCTGGAGGAAGAACCTCGCCTGCCCGGCGCGCCGTCAATTGACGTCCTCCGCCGACATGTGGAGCGCCAGCGCATCGCGGTGACACCCGCCGCGGCTGTGTCGCCCGTTCCGTCGAGGCGGTCGACTCGACCGCCTCGGTCGACCGCGGCGTGGAGCGGTCTCGCCGCCCCGCCACTCACGCCAACCACGCGCCCGGATTGGAGCGCACGAGCGGTCGCAGCGGACGACTCGCCATTCATGATTCCGGCTGGTTTCGGCGCGGAAGCGAGGGAGGGATACCCCTCAGCACCCGTCATCCCGCCCGCTGATGCCGCGACGCTCGCGCGGGGCGACGTGGTGGTTCCGCTCATGCCGCAGCAGGAAGGCGTGCCGCCGGAGGGGGAGCGGGTGGCGGCGCAGGGCATGGCGCCGCTCGATCCGTCGCCTGCTCGGCCAGAGGCTGCTTCACTGACTGCTTCGCTGGCTGCGCCGTCTCGCGAGGCGCCGGCGGGCGCTTCGGACCGAGAAGCTCTGCGGGCAGGTATTGCGCTCGCCGGCGAGAGTGTCGCCGATGCTACCGCGGCGTATGGCGGCCTGGCGATGGCTTCGGTGCAAGCAACCGGACGCTCTCGTTCGCGCTTTCGACTGTCACGCTCGCAGCTTCATCCACGTGTCCGATCGCTCGGCGGACAGACACTGCCACGGGCGTACATTCGCCATTCCTTGCCCGCAGAGCAGCGCGTGACATCGGCGGGGGCGCCAGAGGAGGTTGTCTCGCTCCAACACCTCGAAGTGGAGGTGCGACTCGACGTGTCGGTCGAGCTGGCGGGCGAGCTGGCGGGCGAGCTGGCGGGCGAGGCGACACGGGAGCCGACGGCCTCCGCGACGGCGAAGGAGCCGGCGGCGGCGGCGGCGGCGGCGGCGGCGGCGATCGTATCAAGCACCGGTGCCGCGGAATCGACCGCATCGAATGACCTCGGGCCTGCTCGCGACCCAGCGCACACTCGTTCAAAGCCGCCGGCGCCCAGCCGAGTCGCGCGCACGGACGCGGGTGGGGAGGCCGGGGCGGCTGCCCCCCGTACCCGTGGCCATGCCCGTGGCGATGCCCGTGACGATGTCGGCACCACCGAGGGCGCGGCGGACTCGCCACCGGCCCGCGACGTGGAGTCGCTGGCGGTCGTTGTGGTGACGGTCGCCTTCGTCGTGGTGATCCTCATCTTGCTTGCCATCACCTTCCGGTGGGCCCCAACCGCTCCGTGGCAATGAGCGACCGGGGTACGCGCGCCTAACGCGGCGACGCCGCCCCGAGCGCGCGGTTGGCCGCGACGAGTTGACCGGCGGCGGCGCGGAAGCGCGCAGCAAGGTCGTCGACTTCGCGGCGGGCGAGCGCCAGGTCCCTGCGGCGCAGCGCTTCGTTCACCGAGGGAAAGACGATCGTCGAGTAGCCGTTGTCCTCATCCGCAGCGTAAATGAGGTTGCGGAACCACGGCCGGGAGCGCAGCCCCTCGGGACGTGTGAGCGCGCGCTCGACGGCCAGCAGCGCACGATTGGCGGATTGCAGCGCCGCCTGCGGGGGCGAGCCGGCAAGGACCGCGTCGCGGGTCGCGGCAAACGCGACGGCGGCGGTCTCCATCTCGGTAATGGCTGCATCGAGCGGCGCGATGTCGACCGCAGGACCCGCATCGCCCGTCGCTTCGTCCTGTGCCTGCCGCAGCGACGGCAGGTAGCGGCGCATCGTGCGCGCGTACTCCACATAGTCGTACGGCAGCACGTCGGCATTGGCGAGGCGCAGCAGCATCGTCGCCCCGACGCGCGCGGCGGTGGCGTGATAGACAAAGCCGGGATCGCCGAACCGCGTCATCCAGGCGAACGAATCGAACATGGAGTGGTACACGCCGCCCGCCCCGCCGAAGCCCCAATCGGCGTGCGGGATCCCGAGGTGGTTGTAGAACCCCGCGAAGTCCGAGCCGCCCCCGGGGTCTCCCATCGGCGGCTCGAGGGTGTCGCTGGTGAGGCGCGCGGAGGCACGCCAGCGGGCATAGATGCTCCCGCCCTTCGGATCTTCGACCTGGCGTGCAACGTCCCGCAGCATGGCACGCATCGAGGGTGACCCTCCGCCGCCAAAGACGCTCCCCTGTGCCGAGACGTCCTGGTTGAGGTAGGCGACCGCGCCGCGCGTCAGGCGCAGTGAATCATCCTCCACATACTCGGTGGAGCCGATCAGCCCCCACTCTTCCGCGTCCCATGTGGCGAACACGATGGTGCGGCGGGGCCGAACGCCGCGGCGCACCTGCTCGGCGATTGCGCGGGCGGCTTCGAGCACACTGACGGTCCCGCTGACGTTGTCAGCCGCCCCAGGGCCCCAGGCGTCTCGGTGCGCGCCGATGATCACCATCTCATCCGGAAGCTCGCTACCGCGCACGATGCCGAAGGTGTTCCAGATGGTCTTGTACGCGTGGGTCGCCGTATCAGTGGCGATCGCCACCCGGGCGCGGACGGGACCCGGGCCCACATGATATCGGAACGGGAGCCCCCCCTGCCACGCAGCGGGGATCGGCGTCCCGCGCAGGTCCCGCAACAGCAGCGCGGCATTGGCGTAGCCCATCGGGATGACCGGGATGCGCGGAACGTTCAGCTCCGCCACGGGGAGGCGCCGGGCGCCGGCCACACTCGGCCACCCCGGGGTCGAGGGATCGCCGTTCCCGTTGGCGACGCCGCCGCGCTGGATCCCGGTCGGTGGGCGCATGGGCCCCTCGGGATAGACGTCACCGCGGGCATAGCCGTCGTCCTGCGGATCCGAGTAGATGATGAGCGCGAGCGCCCCGTGCTTCTCGGCCTCACGGGCCTTGATGCCGCGGAACGATCGTCCGTAGCGGGCCATGGCGATCTTGCCCCGCACCGAGACGCCCAGGGCCTCGAGCTGCGCGTAATCCTCGATCAACCCGTAGTTCACGAACACCACGTCGGCGGTGACGTCGCCGCTCCCGGCGTATCCGTTGATGGGCGGGACCTCGCCCGTCGTGCCTAACGTGGAGTCACCCCCTGCCGACCCTTCGTGCAGGTCCAGTTCCTTCGCCTCGCCATCCACGCGCCAGGCGCGCACGCTGGTGGGATGTGGCATCCAGATGTCGTAGGCGCGGACCTCGGTCTGCAGCCCCATGGCCTTCATCTCGTCGATGACGTAGTCACGCGTGCGCGCCTGGCCGGGCGTGCCGGCCACGTGCGGTTCGGCCGAGAGCGCGCGAGACATTTGGGCCGCGCGCTCGGGCGTCGGGACGGCGGCGGCCGCGCGCTCGAGCTGGCGCTGGCGCTCACTGCTCGCGCGCGTGAAGCCGGTCACCTGCTGCGCGCCGAGCGGCGCCGCGAGCAGGAGGAGGGCACATGGGATGTGTACACGAGGCATGCGGAACACCAGCGAAGGGAAACGTGGGGCGCGCAGTCGATCAACCATCGAGGTCCTCATGCTCGAGGAGGGCACGCTCAATGGCGGCGCACAGGGATGCTTCGGAAAGTTGGTGACCGCCGGCCCTGGTCAGCAGCGTGAACGCGCGCTCCATCTCTGCCTGGACGTACGTGTCGTCGACCACGGCGAAGCCTAACGATTCCAGGGTGACCGAGGCCAGCTGGCGGAGCCGCGCGAGCGTCTCCGGGGTGAGTCCGGCGAGCGACCCGGGGTAACGCGGGGTGGGATGGCGTTGGCGTCCCTGGTGCCCGTCGCGACTGCGGGCCGGTGCATCGAAGAGGGCGCGAAGGGGGGCGAGCGTGACGGCAAACGACCCCGACGTGTGCTCCGACATCGCAGCAACGACGCCGGCCCGGCGCAGGCGCCCGAGCAGCTTGTGGATTTCGTCCCGTACAACCCCCACCTGCCCGGGACTGTTGTTCCCGCGTCCCGTGATGACCAGGACCTCGCCGGCCTGCTCGACCTGCTTCGTGCGCAGCCACCCCTCTGCGCGACGGACCGCCTCGGCGCCGCTGAGCATCGGCTCGCGCACGTTCAGGCTGCGCGTCGCGCCGAACCGGGCCTCGTCGAAGGCCTGCTGGATCGCGGGACGGCGGCGCATCTCTGCTACTTCAGGACCCGCGTCAGCACGCGCCCGTCGAGGCGCTCCTGCGGAACGATATCGATGAGCGCCGCGAGCGTCGGGGCGATATCGACGACGCGCACCATGTCGTCGGTGCGCCCGGGGCGGACGCCGGCGCCATAGAACAACACGGGAACGCGCGCGTCATAGTCGTGCGGGGACCCGTGGTTCGCCGTCCTGACTCCGGTCCAGGTCCAGAACGGCTTCAACGTCACGACCACCATGACCGGGAGATCGGGCGGGAACATGTGCAGCCAGCGGCGCGAGATGGCGTCAGCTGTCGTATCTCGCTTGGCCACGTCGGTCAGCAACTCGGCGCGCCACACTCCGTTGATGCGCAACACGTCGGCGATGTAGGCACGCGCCACCGAATCCCGGTTCACGCCCGCGCGCGCGAAGGCGCGGGGGTCCAGGTACAACACGCCGGCGTCCTCACGGAAGCCCGACGTGTCGACCCCGGCCGTGGTGAGCGACTGGTACAGGGCCCGCACCGCGGGGCGAAGCGACGTGCGACCCGCCGGCACGTTCCGGTACCTGGTCACGAACCCCGAGTCCGGAAACGGGGAGACGCCGTGGTCCGACGTGAACGAGAAGACGATCGTCGAGGAATCGCGCAGCTTGTACAGCGAGTCGATGAAGACACCGAGAGTGCGATCCAGCCGCAGCAGCTGGTCATGGATCTCCCGGGAGTCCGGCCCGTACTTGTGGCCGACGGCATCGGTCGAGGAGAGAGACATGGACAGGAAGTCGGTGCGTCCCGGCACGGCGCCGAGCTCTCGCACGCTCACTCCCTCCAGGGCGAGCTTGACTGTGAGTTCATCCATGGTCGGGTAGTTCACCAGCGTGACCGTCGTGCGCTGTACGTCGCTGGGGTGCCGATGGGGAAAGACGTAGTCGTTCCCCCCGGACTCTACTGCCACGGAGTCGGGCTCGGGATACGCGGACGCGGGCAGCAACAGGTCCCACTGCTTGCCCGCGTAGGATTGCGGGAGCCGGCGGGCGTTGAAGCGCTGCACCCAGGTGGGGAGCGTGTCGGCGTACCAGGTACTGGTGGTGAACATCCCGCTCAGCGGCGCGTACCAGAACGCCTCGCCCTTGGCGCGGCCGAGCGGCAGGATGGCCGACCGATCCTTGCGCGACACCGATAGCAAACGGGCCCGCGGATCGGCAAAACGCATCCAGTCACCGAGTGTCGAGCCGCGGAACCGATACGGCGAGGCCGGCTCGCCGGGCGTGCCGAGCAGCGGCGCCTCCGGATCGAGCACCCCGCCGTCGTTGGCCACGATTCCGGTCCCGCTCGGAAAGCGCCCGGACATCATGCTGGCGTGCCCGGGCGCGGTTTCCGTGACCCCGTGGTCCTGGTAGCCGTTCGGGAAGTAGGCCCCGCCGCGCAGCAAGCGCGCCAGCCCGCTCGTGAACTGCGGTCCGTACCGCTCGAGGTACTCGGGCCGTAACTGGTCCACGGCGAGGTGGACCACCAACTGCGTCCGGGGCTTTGCCCGGACGTCGTACTGCGCCGACGCTCGACACGCCGAAACCAGCAGGGGGGCGAGGGCGAGGACGAGGTAGGGCCGGCGCATTGAGGAAGTAGTGTAGGGTGTGGCGTCGGAATCTACACGCCAGCTCCCGAGGAGTCGTCGGCGCGCCGGATGGTCTGGCGCGCGCTACCCGACTGCGAGCGCGCCCTCGAGGATCACCAGACCTCGGGCCAGGTCGTCGCGGGTTGCCACGAGCGGTGGAAGGATGCGGATCGTGTGCTCGCCGGCCGAGACGAGGAGCAGGCCAGCGTCGCGCGCGCGGCCGATGATGTCGGCCGCCGGCTCGACGACGTCGAAACCCCACATCAGCCCGGCGCCGCGAATCGCACGAATGCGACCGGTGCGCTGCGACATGCCGTGCAACTGGTCGGAGAACCAGGTCCCCATCTCGCGCACGTGGGCGAGCAGCGCCGGATCGCTGAGCCGGTCGAAGACGTGCAGCGCCACCGACGCAACGAAGGGCCCGCCACCGAAGGTCGTGCCGTGGTCGCCGGCCTGGATCGCCGCGCCGATCTCCTCGGTCATGAGGATCGCCCCCATCGGGAGTCCGGCAGCGATCGGCTTGGCCAGGGTCAGGATGTCCGGGGCGACACCCAACCGTTCGTACGCGTACAGGTGGCCGGTGCGTCCCATGCCGCACTGGATCTCGTCGAAGATCAGGGCGACGTTGCGCGCCCTGGTTAACTCGCGAACGGCCTGTACGAACGCCGGTTCCAGGACGCGCACTCCCCCCTCACCCTGAATGGGCTCGAGGATCACCGCCGCCGTCGTCTCGGCGTTCACCGAAATCACGAGATCGTCGAGGTCGCGCTCGAGGATCGAGATTCCCCCAGCGAGCGGACGGAAGGGCATGCGGTATTGCGGACGATCGGTGGCGGCCACGGTGCCGAACAGGCGCCCGTGAAACGCCCCGCGCAGCGAGAAGATCTCGTGCTTGGCCGGACCGCCGATGCCGCGCGCCCAGCGTCGCGCGAACTTGAACGCCCCCTCGTTGGCTTCCGCCCCAGAGTTGCAGAAGAAGACCCGGTCGGCGAACGACGTGGCGACGAACTTGTCGGCCAGCTGCTCCCCTGGCGCCGTGCGGTACAGGTTGGAGACGTGGATGAGTCCTTCCGCAGCGTGCCGGATGGCCTCCTGCAGGCCGGCGTCGCCGTAGCCGAGGGCGTTGACGGCGATCCCGCTGGTGAAGTCGATATAGCGCTTGCCGTCGGCGTCGATCAGCTCGACCCCCTCGCCACGGACAAATTCCATCGGGGCGCGCTTGTAGGTCGGGAGGAGCGACGGAGTCACGGGGGTGGCGGCGATGGCGGGCATCTTGGGGCGGACGGGGACGGGGGACGGGAGACGGGGGACGGGAGACGGGAGACGGGAGGGACGTCTCGGCCGGGAGCGCGTACTGAGACTGATGGAGGGCGGCGGCGCTGTGCGATCGCGCGCCGCGGGGGCCCACGCCTAGTGGCGTCGCGTCATCGGTGGCGTCGCTCGTGCGCGTGCACGACCAACGTGGTTCCCGCGGCTGGGTTGCCGATGGCACCGATGTTTCCGATGCGGACCTGGGTCACTCCGCCGTCGAGGGCCCGGCGAGCGGATTCGAGCTTGGCGATCATCCCGCCCGTCGCGCCGCCGCCTTCGATCAGCGCCGTCATGCCCTCGCCGTCCAGTTGAGCGATACACGCGCCGGCGGCGTCCAGCACGCCGGGGACATCGGCCACGAGGAGCAGCTCATCCGCGCCTAACGCGGCGGCGATCGCCGCCGCGGCGTCGTCGCCGTTGACGTTGCAGCCGCGGCCGTCAGCGAAGCGTCCGACCGGCGAAACGACCGGCACAAGACGGGCGGCGAAGAGGGCGTGCAACATGGCGGGATTCACCGTCTCGGGCTCGCCCACCGCACCCAGCGCCCCGTCGCCAAAGAGGCGGCAGGTCAGCAGTCGTCCATCCTCGCCCGACACGCCGACGGCCGCGAGGCCAGCCGCGGTGAAGACACGCACGAGGCGCTTGTTCACCGTCCCCGAGAGGACCATGCGGACGACGAGCAGGTCACCCTCGGTCGTGATGCGCCGACCGTTGAGAAACGTCGGTTCCGCGCCGAGCTGGCGCTGCAACTGGGAGACTTCATCACCGCCGCCATGCACGACACACACACGGTCGCCTGCGGCGGCAGCAGCCGCCAGCGCGACGGCGAGCGCCGGGTCGCCCTGCGCCCGACCGCCGATCTTGATCACGCGGGTTGACACCCCGGCCTCGCCCGGAAGGCTCACAGCGGCAACCCCAGTCCCTCGGCGAGGCCGAGCGCGACGTTGGCGTTCTGCAGGGCCTGGCCGGCCGCCCCTTTCACGAGGTTGTCGATCGCCGAGAGCACGATCAGCGTGGGCGTGCGCAACCCGGCTGCCTTGCGCACGGTGATGCGCACCGCGTTGCGGCGCACCACGTCGCGCAGGGCCGGGAGGTCGCCGGAAATTTCGATGAAGCGCTCTCCCGCAAAGTGTTCGTGCCAGAGGGCAAGCGGCTGGTCGATCTCTTCCGTCAGCTGCACCGTGGTGGTGGCGAGGATGCCGCGCGCCACCGGGAGGAGGTGCGGCGTGAACAGCAGGTCGGCATCGGGCTCGAACGAATCGACCAGTGCGCGCATTTCGGGCAGGTGCCGATGCTCGTTCCCCACGCCGTAGGCGCGGTAGTTTTCGGTCACCTCGCCGAACAGCAGCTCCGGTTTGGGGGAGTTGCCCGCGCCTGTCACGCCACTGGCGGCGTCCACAACGATCGTCGACCCCGGCTTCACCAGGCCGCGCGACAGCAGCGGCATGAGCGACAACAGGATGGCGGTCGGATAGCACCCGGGATTGGCAATCACCTCGGCACCGCGCAGCTGCTCGCGGGCGACCTCGGTCAGGCCGTAGGGAATCGCCTGCGTCGTGTGCCCAGGACGCAGGTCGCTCGACAGGTCGATCGCACGTACTCCCTCGCCGCGCGCGCGCGCGATCCATTCTGCGGACGCACCGTGCGGGAGGGCACTGAAGACCAGCTCCGCATCGCGGATGGGGGCATCGTCGGTCGCGACAAAGGTGACCTCGCGCCCGCCCAGCCATGCGCGATCGCCTCGCTGGGCGTTCGCGGTCGCGTAGGCCAGCTCGAGCTGGGGATGGGCGTTGATGAGGGCGCAGAGCTCGCGCCCGGCGTACCCCGATGCCCCGAAGACGCCAACAGGGATTCTATGCACAGTGAATGCATATTGTGCCAGTGCCCCCAAGTCAAGCTCAAGGGCAGCCGGAATCTGTACGCTCGACCGAGTACGGCTGCTCGGTCCACCTGGCCGCGCGAGGTGCGAGGGGTCGGGTTGTGGTCATGGGGTGGTCGAGACTCGCTGTGAGCGCTAACGTCTGCGCGGACCCTAGCCCACGCCTCTCCGTGAACAAGCGCGATCGTCACGCCGTCATCCGCGAACTCGTCGCCGCCCAGTCGGTCGGGAGCCAGGAGGAACTGCGCCAGCTCCTCAAGGATCGCGGGTGGGATGTGACCCAGTCGACGCTCTCGCGCGACCTGCGGGAGTTGCGACTCGTCCGCCTCCCGACCAACGACGGCCCACGCTACGCGTCGCCCGAGTCGCTTGTCGGCGAGGATGAGCGCACCTTGGTCGAGGACGTGCTGCCCCAGTTCTTCGACTCGGTAGACGGCGTCGGCGAGCTGCTGGTCGTGAAGACCATTTATGGCGGCGCGCAGCCCGTGGCCGAGGCCATCGATTCGGCCGGGTGGAGCGAGGTGGTCGGGACCATCGGGGGCGAGAACACCGTCCTCGTCATCTGTCGGTCGCGGGAAGCCCGCGAGCGACTGCACGCGCGCATCGATCGGCTGGCGCAGGAATAGCCCCCGTTGACTGGTCGGCCGACGCGAACGGCCCCCCTGAAATCCGCCCCCCTCGCACCTAGTCCGTCCGGTTGACTCCAGTCATCAGACTGGTAGATTATGCAGTCCTAACTGATAGATTATCCTGTTCTGTGGAGCATAGAAATGCAGACCATCGCTCTGGCCTACTCTGGCGGCCTCGATACGTCGATCATCGTTCCCTGGCTGCGCGAGCACTACGATGCGCGCGTGGTTTGTGTCGCCGCCGACGTCGGACAAGGGGAGGATGAGCTGCGCGGGGTCGTCGAGAAGGCGCTGGCGTCGGGCGCGGCGGAGTGCCACGTCGAGGACATGCGCAAGGCGTTCGTGGAGGAGTTCATCTATCCCACGCTCCGCGCCGGTGCCGTGTACAACCGGAAGTACCTGCTCGGCACCTCCATGGCCCGCCCGATCATCGCCAAGCGACAGGTGGATGTGGCGCGCCAGGTCGGAGCCGACGCGCTGGCGCACGGGTGTACCGGGAAGGGCAATGACCAGGTGCGCTTCGAGCTGACTTACATGACCTTCGCGCCCGACCTCAAGGTGATTGCGCCATGGCGCGAGCCCTCGTGGACGATTCGTTCCCGCGAGGATGCGCTGGCGTATGCCGCCGAGCGCAACATCCCGGTGGCGGCGACGACCAAGAAGATCTATTCGCGTGACCGGAACCTGTGGCACATCTCCCACGAGGGGGGGGTGCTGGAGGACCCGAATCAGGCGCCGCCGAAGGACCTGTTCATCATGACCGCCGACCCCGAGGACGCCCCCAACGAGCCGGAGCACGTCACCATCGGCTTCGAGAGCGGAACGCCCGTGTCGGTGAACGGGGAGAAGCTGGGCCCGGTCGAGCTGATCATGGCGCTGAACACGATCGCCGGGCGCCACGGCGTCGGGCGCGCCGACATCGTCGAGGATCGCCTGATCGGGATGAAGTCGCGCGGCATCTACGAGACGCCCGGCGGGACGCTCCTGTACACCGCCCTGAGCGAGCTGGAGATGCTGGTGCTCGACCGACGCACCCTCGCCGCGAAGGACGCCATCGCTCCGCGCTACGCCGACCTCGTCTACGAGGGGCGGTGGTGGACGACCGAACGCGAGGCGTACGATGCCTTTGTAAACGTCATTGTCGCGCGGGTGACCGGGACGGTGACGTTGCGACTGTACAAGGGGAACGTGATCATCGCTGGGCGGGCGTCGAAGCAGGCGCTGTACGACGAGCGCTTCGTCACCTTCGGCGAGGACGATGGCGTGTACCAGCAATCCGACGCCGCCGGCTTCATCCGCCTGTACGGCCTCCCCATGCGGGTCCGCGCGCTCAAGGACCTGGAGCTCGCCCAGAACCACAAGCAGGAGGGCGAGGGGGCGAAGGACACGACCCTCGCCTACGCGTGATCCGCTCGGACGCGTGAACAACCCGTCGCACGACGCGCCACCGGTGGGGGCCCCGTCGGACACCCACCGGCTCTGGGGTGGACGATTCAACGCCAAGTCGGCGGCCATCATGGACGCCGTCAACCGGTCCATCGGGGTCGACTTCCGCCTCTGGCCCTTCGATGTGCAGCTGTCGAAGGCGTGGGCGGTGGCGCTGCAGCACGCCGGGGTCCTGACGGCCGAGGAGCGTGACGCGATCGACGTGGGACTCGACGCGGTCGGGGTTCGACTCGCCGCGGGCGAGTCGCCCATCGACAGCGACGAGGACATCCACACCATGATCGACCGCCTCCTGCACGAGGAGGCCGGGGCGGCGGCATCCAAGCTGCACACGGGACGCTCCCGGAACGACCAGGTGGCGACGGCGTCGCGCCTGTGGACGATCGACGCCTGCGCACGCCTGGACGCGGCCATCCGCGAGCTGCAACTGGTGCTGCTCACGCAGGCCGAACCGCTGCAGGGAGCGATCCTCCCGGCGTACACGCACATGCAGCGCGCCATCCCCGTGTCGGCCGCCCATTGGCTGCTGTCGCACTTCTGGCCGCTCGAGCGCGACCGGCTGCGGCTAGCGGCGGCCTCCCGGGGGACGAGCACCCTCCCGTTAGGCTCCGGCGCGGTCGCCGGCTGCGCCTTCCCCATCTCCCGCGAGCTGCTCAAGGGTGCACTCGGCTTCAACACCCTGTCCGCCAATTCCATCGACGCTGTCGCCGATCGCGACTTCGTGGCCGAGGTGATCTTCGTCTGCGCGCTCATGGCGACGCACCTGTCCAAGCTGGCCGAGGACCTCATTCTGTACGGATCCAGCGAGTTCGGTTTCGTGAAGTTCGGGGACGGGTACAGCACGGGGTCGAGCATGATGCCGCAGAAGCGCAACCCGGACGCGCTGGAGATTGCGCGAGGCTCCGCCGGCCGCGTGCTCGGCGATCTCGTGTCACTCATGGGGACGCTCAAGGGACTACCCAGCGGCTACAACAAGGACCTGCAGGACGACAAGCGGGCCATGTTCGGCGCCGTGGACACCATGCTGCTGGTCCTGCCGGCGGTGGCGGGCGCCGTGAGCGAACTGACGTTTGACACAGTACGCATGCGCGGCGCCGTGTCGAGCGGGATGATGGCGACCGACCTCGCGGATTACCTGGTCGAGCAGGGGATATCGTTTCGCGAGGCGCACAAGGCGGTCGGGTCCCTGGTCCGGCAATGTGAGGAAACGGGGCTCGAGTTGCACACGCTACCACGCTCGGCCTTTGCGTCGGCGCATACCGCGTTTGGAGACGACGTATACGATGCGCTGTCTCCGCAACGGTCGCTGGAGCGACGCGAAGTCGAGGGGGGGACAGGGCCCGATGCCGTCAGGGTCCAGATCGAGCAGGCGCGCCTGGCGCTCACTCCCGCCGGCGACGCAACGGGGCGCGAGGGGGCGCTGTTCGTCGGTCGGCGCCCCTGACACGCGGCGATGCAGGTGCAACACGGCGACGGCCGCTCCGGTTGGGCGGCCGTTTTGCTGTCCGGGAGTGCGTCGCGACGGCTCGCGCGCAGCGCGACACGCCTGCGCTTGCGGCGGCGTGTACTCGTCTCCATGGTACGCCTTCTCCCCAACCCCGAGCAGCCGCGTGGAACAGTCGCCCAAGTGGTTCACCTCCGTCGCGGTCGCTGCCCTGCTCTGGAACCTGATGGGCTGTGCCGCTTACCTCATGGACGTCATGCTCAAGCCCGAGGACGTGGCCGCAATGAACGCGGGACAGCAGGCGATGTACGCGGCACGTCCGTCGTGGTCGGTCGCCGCCACGGCGATTGCGGTCTGGGGAGGCGCGGCTGGGTGTGTCGCCCTGCTCATGCGCAAAGCGTGGGCTACGCCGCTCCTGCTGCTCTCGCTCGCCGGCGTACTCGCCCAGGACCTGTGGCTCTTCGTGATGAGCGACGCGGCGGCCCAGGCGGGCGGCGCGGTATTCGCCCTGCAGGGGCTGGTGCTGCTGGTCGCCATCGCGCTCGCCGTGCTCGCGCGCAAGGCGACGGCGCGGGGGTGGATCGCGTAGCTCCCTGCGGCACGAGCGGAATGCGGCGGGTGTCGCGCGGAGTCAGTGAGGCCCGCGCGGGCGAGCGAACCGGGGGAATCCCCTGCACGGGGGTTCATGTTCCGCGTACACGGCACGCGGGCCCCCCCCGACGCCCGCCTCGCATACAGGGACCGATCATCCTTGTACCAGATTAGCGGTACCATCGCTGCACCATTCCCCGCTGACGCGACGCCTCCGACTCTCTCCGGTCTCAAGCGCCCCGTCACCCGCCCGTGGACTCGCCCATGCGCCTCCAATCATTTTCCAGCCTCGCCCTTGCCACCCTCGTGTCCTTCGCCTGTTCTGCCGGTGGAGGCGACGCCGGCGAGGCGGAGCTCCCCGCGGTCGATGCATCGATCGGACAGGCCAACGTACAGGACAATGAGTCCCAGCCCGACATCGTGAAGATCGCGGTCGGGTCGGCCGACCACACGACGCTGGTCACGGCCCTCAAGAGCGCGAACCTCGTGAATTCCCTCGCCAACGCAGGCCCCTTTACGGTGTTCGCGCCGACCAACGCCGCCTTTGACAAGCTCCCGAAGGGGACGGTCGAAGACCTGCTCAAGCCGGCCAACGCGGACAAGCTCCGCAACATCCTGCAGCATCACGTCACGACCTCGGTGTTCGCTGTTGCCGATCTGACCGATGGCATGACGTTGAGCATGGCGGACGGGAATTCGGTGACCATCAGCAAGTCGGGCGAGGAGGTCACGATCGACGGAGCGAAGATCGTCGCATCGGTGCGCGGGTCGAACGGGATGGTGCATGTAGTGGATGGGGTGATCCTGCCGGCGGCGAAATAGGCGCCGGGCCGATCCGGCGCTGGCCACGTATGTGACAACGCCCCCACCCGACATCGGGTGGGGGCGTTGTTCGGTCGCCTCCGCGCGCTTCCTGTGCGCTACGCGCCCTTCTGCTTCTCGAGGATTTCGTCCACCCGGTCGGCCAGGTCCTGCCAGTGCGCCCGCGTCACGCCCGCCGTCGTGGGCACGCTCCCTCGTGCCGTTTCGCGCACGGCACGCAACTCCGACCTGGCGAGCGCGGCGAGGTCGCTGCGCCGCACGTTTGGTGGCGCCAGGAGTGGCGGCAGTGTCCGCCCCGCGGCCCCGCCGCCGCCGGCCTGGCCACCCCCGGCGGGCGCAGGCGGCGGCGCCAACAGCCCCTCCAGCCGCTCGAGGTACACACGCTGCAGCTGCCGGCGATTCGCATCCAGCGCCCCGCCTGCACTCCCCAGCACCGCGCGACGCACGTCACCCAGGTACTCGGGGAGCGGGTAGGCGCTGGCCGCGTCGAGCATCTGCTCGCCCAGCGTGAGGCGATCCAGGCGGCGCGCATCGAGCAGTTGCGTCACCACGTTTCCCTGTCGCGTCGCCAACGACGCGCCGCCGGCCTGCGGCCCGATGCGGGAGAGGATGTCCTGCGGCACCAGCCACGTCGGGGTGCGCAGCGCGTTGTCGGCGAGGAAGGTGAGGGCCGCCTTCTGCCGCGACTTGTTCACCGGCGCGTACACCCCTCCCGCCTGCTCGCTGACCTTGGCATCCACCTGCACCCCGCCGATCACCGACGTGACGTGCCCCATGTACAGCCCCCACATGCCTAACGTCTCGCCGTACAACTCGGACAGGTCGCTGTAATCCTCCCCGGACCGCGTCGTCCAGCTCACCAGCTGCGGAATGAGCTTCTTCATGTTGGTGATGGCGTAGCCGCTCGCCCGCACCGGGTCGTCGCCCACGTCCTCGGTCTGCGAGCGCGGATCGATGCCGCTCAGGAACTGCGCCGAATAGCGATAGGGGAATGGGCCGGTCTGGTTGATCAACCAGGCGTTGAGGACGGGGCGCTCCGACTCGGGGGTCGCGGCCTGTGGGAGCACGCGATAGCCCCAGTTGATCACGTAGTCGTCGAAAGGGCCGAGGCGGCGCACGAAGTCCTTGGGCTGCAGCCCGTCCCCAGGCTGCGCCACATAGTTCTGGCGCGCATAGTCCATGATGGTCGCCGAGACGCCGTACGTGCTGACAAACGACGCCTTCCGGAGTGAGTCCACCGGGAACGAACTCGAGGCGATCATGTTATGGGGCAGGCCGATCGCATGCCCGACTTCGTGGGTGATCACCTGCCGCATCGTCTCTCCCATCAACTCCTCGGGGATGTCGAGCGAGCGAGCCGCCGGGTTGGCAACACCGGTTTCGATGATCAGGCGGTTGCGATACGAACGCATGTGGTTGTGATACCACGTGATGTCGCTCTCGATGATCTCACCGGTACGCGGGTCGCTGGTGCTCGGCCCCACCGCGTTGCGCACCAGCGAGGCGGCCCAACGCACCACCGAGTATCGGATGTCCTCCGGGTCCCAGTCCGGGTCCTCGGCGCGCGTTGGCGGGTCCTTGGCGAGAATGGCGTTCCGGAAACCGGCCTTCTCGAACGGCTTCTGCCAGGCTTCCACCCCTTCGCGTACGTAGCGCCGCCACTTGGCCGGGGTCGCCGGGTCGAGGTAGTAGACGATCGGCGAGACCGGTTCCACCAACTCGCCGCGCGCGTAAGCCGCTGGGTCTTTCGGCTCCAGACGCCAGCGGCGGATGAAGGCCTGGCTGGCGGCCTTCTGTTCGTCGAGCCCGTAGTTGACCCGCTCCACGGAGAAGAAGCCGACCCGCGCGTCGGCGTATCGCGGACGCATGGGCTCCTTCGGCAGGAGCACCAACGACTGTCGCATCTCCAGGGAGAGTGAACCGGCCTCGCGCTCGCTCGGCGGTTCGGCGGCGTCAAATGTTTGCGTATGACGGACTTCGACGTTGTGCGGGAACGACTTGACCGCATCCACGAACGAGCGCGCGGGGTCGAGCCGACGTACCTGGTAGGTGCGCCGCTGGGCGGCGGAGAGCCCGCTCAGCACCGGGGTATCGCCGGAGAAGAAGTCGGTGACGTCGACCACCCGGGACGCGCTGTCCCGCGTGAAGGCCTGAATCGGGAAGGCCGCAAGGATGGGCCCGACGTTGTTGCTGGCTACTGAAAGCGCGATCGGCAGCGAGTCGTCGGCCACGGCATCGAAGCCGATCGCGCGCAGGACCACCCGGTCGCCGACGCCTTCCCATCGCACCACGCGCTCGCCGATCGACGTTCCCGCCGACGTGAAGCCGCCGAAGTTGCTCGGGACGCCGGCCACGCGCGTCACGAGCAGGAAGTCGCGCCCGACGAGCGAATCGGGGAGCTCGAAAAACCAGCGTTCTTCGACCTTGTGCACCGTGATGCCACCGGCGTCGGTCACCGCCTTGTCGGTGATGACCTGGGTGTACGGTCGGGGGGCTCGACGCTGCTGCCCTTGCTGGTTTCCGGCCGGAGTGGCGGGAGGAGTCTGCTGCGCTGCGAGTGAGCTGGCGGCGGCCACGAACATCGCGGGGAGGAGTCGTACGCGTCGAGGCATCATGAGGAGGGGGCTGAGCGTAGGTGAGCCGCACAAGGGTATGGGGGCGCAGACGCCGCTTGAGGGCCCCGATGTTAACTGCGGCGCGCGCATGCGGGGCGCAAGGTTGTGCGGTCTCACGCCGGACCCACAACGACACGGGGCGCCCCACATGGGGGCGCCCCGTCGGCTTTTGCCGTGCCGTCAGGCTGGATCATCAGGCCGGGTGGTTCGCCGTTCAGCCGATCTTCGAGACACCCTCAGCGGCGGGGCCCTTCTGGCCTTCGGTGATCTCGAACTCCACCGCGTCGCCTTCGGCCAGCGACTTGAAGCCATTGCCCTGGATCGAGCTGTAGTGCACGAAACAGTCCTTGCTGCCGTCGTCGGGGGTGATGAAGCCGAACCCCTTGGCGTCGTTGAACCACTTCACCTTTCCGGTCGTACGCATGCTGCACTCCTGAGGTGAGCTTGCCGGGAGACGCGAACGCGTGATCCAGACAAAAGCCATACAGCGGACGTTCCGCTCGACTGGTCGTCGTCCTTCCGCACCGGAACGACAACGCGCCCCCGAACCAGAGGGCGCGTTCGAGCGCGCAGAATATAGGACCGACTGGCTAGCTGAACAATCCTGAATACGGGGAAATACGGGTTATTCCGCCGTAGGACTCGACTGGCTCATCCTGCAGCCATCGTCGAGTCGGCGCCCGCTAGCGCTGTGGGACGGGCGGAATTGGGGCTGACGGCACGACCGGCGCCGGCGGGACCAACTCTGGCGGGACCCCCGGGAGGCCGGGCTGCGGATTCAGGGTCCGGACCGCGGTCACGAAGTATTCGGTCTCGCCGAAGCACGAGAGCGGAATGCCGGGATGCTGATCGTAGGTGACGGCAATCTGCTTCCCTTCGGTGGCTTGGATCGCCCGGGCGAGCGAGTCGTCGCGGACCGTGAAATCGAACAGCACCGGCGCGCTCCCCGGAATGTTGGAGATCTGCAGCTCCCCCTCCCACGTCTTACAGAGCCACCCCTTCTTGGAGAGCTTCTGGACGTAGCCGATCCGGTCGCCCGTGGAGTAGGTGAAGGCGAGTGCCGCGTAGGAGCGAATGAGCTGCACACCTGCGGGAACAAGCACGATCACGGCGAGCGTCAGCTTGCCCCAGTGTCGCCGGACGAAGCTCCTTCTCGCCGGTGGCACGGCCGCCACGTCGCTGGTGGTGTAGCCGCGATCAGGGATCTCGGGGTCGGTCATGACCACAGGGACGGGAGACGGGGGACGGGGGACGGGAGTAACTTAGTGGTTCCTCAGGAGGATGAGACAGGGTGACGTTCAGGGAGCGCAGGGCGACGGTGGTCGCCACCGTTGGTGGGGTTCAGGTCGGGGCCCCCCACCCGGTCGTGGTTCAGTCGATGACCAATACCGACACGGCCGATGCCGCCGGCACTGCGGCGCAGGTCGCGGCGCTCGCGCGCGCCGGGTCGCAGATCGTACGGGTCACCGTCAACAACGACGAGGCGGCCCACGCGGTCCCGGAACTGGTGACGCGGCTGCACGACATGGGGGTCAACGTCCCGATCGTAGGCGACTTTCACTACAACGGGCACTTGCTGCTCACCAAGTACCCGGCGTGCGCCACGGCGCTGGCCAAGTACCGCATCAACCCGGGCAACGTCGGGAGCAAGCGGCGCGACGAGAACTTCCGGTCCATCGTGCAGGTGGCGGTGGCCAACGACAAGCCCGTGCGCATCGGTGTGAACTGGGGGTCGCTCGACCAGGACCTGCTGACCACGATGATGGACGCCAACGCCGCCCTGACCGAACCGCGCGACGCGCGCGACGTCTACATCGACGCGATGCTGGAGAGCGCGCTGCGCTCGGCGGCGCTGGCCGAGGAGACCGGCCTGCGCCACGACCAGATCATCATCTCGGCCAAGGTCTCGCAGGTGCAGGACCTGGTGGAGACCTACCGGCGCCTTGCGGCCCGATGCGACTATCCGTTGCACTTGGGGCTGACGGAGGCAGGGCTGGGGAGCAAGGGGATAATCGCCAGCACGGCCGGGCTGTCGATCCTGCTGGCGGAGGGGATCGGCGACACGATCCGCGTCTCGCTCACCCCCAAGCCGAACGGCGATCGCACCGAGGAGGTGCAGGTCGCCCAGCAGATCCTGCAGTCGTTAGGGCTTCGGTCGTTCACGCCGCAGGTGACGGCGTGTCCCGGGTGCGGGCGCACGACGAGCACGTTCTTCCAGCACATGGCCGAGGATATCCAGGCGTATCTGCGCGAGCGGATGCCGCTCTGGCGCGAGAGCCGGCCGGGAGTGGAGGAGATGAACGTGGCGGTGATGGGGTGCGTGGTGAACGGACCGGGGGAGTCGAAGCACGCCAACATCGGGATCTCGCTCCCGGGGACGTTCGAGGAGCCGAAGGCGCCGGTGTACATCGACGGCAAGCTGGCGGTGACGCTCAAGGGGGAGCGGATCGTCGAGGAGTTCCTGGTGATTCTCGAGGACTACGTGGCATCGCACTATGTCGCGGGCAGCGACAGGGCGAACACCGAGGTCCAGGGTACGACTTGAGGGGTGTGGCCGCGCCTACGGGAGCACTCCCACCGCGATGTGGCTGGGCGTGCGTGGCCCCGAGAGAATGGAGTGCACCTGCGCCTTGAAGTCACCCGGCTTGGCGTCGAAGATGTTCGGCACCCACGTCTGCGGGTTGCGGTCGTAGAGCGGGAACCATGTGCTCTGCACCTGCACCATGATGCGGTGCCCCTTCTGGAAGCGGTACACCTGCTGGTGCAGGTCGACGGTGAAAGCTGTCACCACATTCGGCACCAGCGGGCGCGGCGCGCTGAAGCTCTTGTAATAGCGACCACGCATGATGTCGCCCGCCACCATGAGTTGGTAGCCGCCCAGTTTCGGGTCGCCGGCGACCGAGTCGGGATAGACGTCGATCAGCTTCACGACCCAGTCGGCATCGCTCCCGGTCGTCGTGGCGAACAGATGGGCGGTCACGTCGCCCGCGATCACCACGTCCTGCTCGAGCGGTGCGCTCTCCCAGCCCAGGACATCGGGGCGATTGTCGACGAAGCGCTGGTCCTCGACCAGCCATTGACGCCACCTCGTGCCATCGATCGGTCGGATGACGTAGGGGACCGGATGGAGCGGGTCGCTCGTGTACGAGTTCTTTCCAGACGTCTTCGGCGCGTCGAACGACACCGTGCCGTTGCCGTGCAGGTAGAGCTTCGACGGCTTGGCCTCACGCGGCGGCCAGGCGTCGAAGGTGCGCCAGGTGTTTCCTTGCACCTCGTAGAGGTACGCTTCCTTGAACGACGCCGTCCCGTCGCCGTGCAGGTAGTTGTGGAACCAGGGGCGCTCGATGTTGGAGCGGTAGTAGAGCCCCACGTCACTCCCGAACTTCATCGGGCCGAACGTATCGGTCGCTCGCCCCGCCCACCCGCCGTGGAACCAGGGACCGAGCACGATGTGGTTCCACTGCTTGGTGTCGGCCTTTTCCAGCGTACGATACGCCTCCTGCGGACCGAGGACATCTTCCTGGTCCCAGTAGCCGCCGACGTTCAGCACCGCGACGTTCGGCGAGGTCCACACCTTCTGCATCGCCTTGGCCTGCCAGTACGCGTCCCAGGCCGGGTGCGCCTTGAAGCCGCGCCATGAGGGGAGCGTGTCGATCCCGTTCGCTCCCCCCAGCTCCTTGAGGGTGAGAAACTGCAGGTACCAGTCGTAGCGATCGTACCGGTTGATCTTGAGCGGCGAGGGTACCTGGCGTGACCACTCCATCGCCGTCGCGTACTCGACGCCGAACGACTGGCGGAAGGCCCCCTGATGAAAGAAGTCATCTCCCATCCAGGTATCGGTCATCGGCGCCTGCGGCGAGACTGCCTTGAGCGCGGGATGGTTGGAGAGTGCGGCAATACCAGCGAGCCATCCGGGATACGACACCCCCATCGCGCCGACGCGTCCGTTGTTGCTCGGGATGTTCTTCACCAGCCAGTCGATCGTGTCGTACGTATCCGTCGCTTCGTCGACGCCGTTCGGGTCGGTCTTCGGGTCATGCATGGGGCCGTTCATGATGAACCGCCCTTCCGAGCGCCCCGTCCCACGCGCGTCCTGGAAGACGAACGTGTAGCCGTCCTTGGCCAGTTCGGCGTACGCGGTGGGCATCGGCCCCGGCCGCAGGTTCTGGGCGACGCCGTAGGGCGTGCGCACCAGCATGATCGGGAGCGGCACGGTCGGCGTCCTGGGGGCGACAACGATGGCGTAGAGTTGCACGCCGTCGCGGACGGCGATGCGCACCTCATGCCGATCGAGGTCGTCGCCCGAGGACGCTTGTGCGGCGAGCGGGGCACCGAGGGCCGGCGCGATGAACGCCGAGAACGACGCGACGAGGCAGAAGACCGCGGCGGTCGTCGCGGCACGCCTCGCGATGGAACGCCTAGCGATGGAACGCGGGGCGATGTAGAGATGGCGGCGCATGAGAGAGTGGTGAGTGTCTGGAGAGGATACGCCCCAGTGCCCGCTTCGCTGCACGAGAATGACGCCGTGCGCGTACAAGGGATTTGCAAAGGAGGAGGCGAGCAGCGATGCACGTTCGAATCATCTCGCCGCTGTGAGCGATGGAGCTCGCCGGGTCGATCTTGAATCGTCGAGCGCGGACGTTCGCATCTGTCAACGAACTACTTTTCCTTGTTGAGCGCCCTCGAGACCGACAGCAACTGCATCAGCGTTCGAGACGCTGTCGCCCCACTTCCTCCGCCTCATTCATGTCATCAGCATTCCGTCGCACACTCTGCGCCTCGGCACTCCTGCTCGTTGTCGCCGCGCCACTGGCTGCCCAGCAGGAAGTCGTCGACACCGCCACCCTGCGCCGCCTCTACACCGAGGAAGCCACTAACGGCCAGGTGATGACGATCGCCAGCTGGCTCACCGACGTGAACGGGCCACGCCTCACCGGCTCTCCCGGTGCGAAGTCGGCGGGGGAGTGGGCGGTGAAGACCATGAAGGAGTGGGGGCTGTCGAATGTGGGCTTCGAGTATTGGAGCCCCAAGTTCCCCGGTGGCGCAACGACCGGCTGACACTGCAGGCGCTGTCGCCGGTTGCCTTCGCGGTCGAGGTGGCCCCGCGGGCCTGGTCACCGGGAACGAAGGGAGTGGTGAAGGGAGAAGCGATGGTCATCGCGTTGGGAAGCTGGGCGGACACAGCCAACTACGCCGGCAAGCTGCGCGGCAAGTTCGTGCTGCTGGGAGCGGTGCCGAAGCTGCCGCCGCATCTTGGCGCCGACGCCAAGCGCTACGATGACGACGACCTCCAGAAGATGGCGGCCGCCGGCGTCCCCGATCCCCGCTCCGGCGGCTTTGCCATTCCGCGCGATCCGGCCGCCATGGCAACAATGATGCGGCGGTTCGGTGGAGCAAGCTTCCGACCGGCGAACGACACCGCCGCGCTGCGCTGGATGTCTCGCCAGGGCGTGGCCGCGGTGCTGCTCCCGGCCCGCGGTGACGACGGGACGATCTTCACCGACGGCGGCTATCCACGCGACGCCCGCGTGGCGCAGGTGCCGATGCTGCACGTCGCTGGTGAGCACTACGGCCGCATTGCCCGCATCCTCGAGAAGGGCATCCCGGTTTCGCTGGCGCTCGACATGGCCAACACGACGACACCGGACGCCGAGTCGTTCAACATCGTCGCCGAAATCCCCGGGACCGATCCTGCGGTGAAGGATGAGGTCGTGATGCTCGGCGCCCACTTCGATTCGTGGCACGCCGGTACCGGGGCGACCGACAATGCCGCCGGCTCCGCCGTCATGATGGAGGCGATCCGCCTCATCAAGGCCAGCGGCCTCAAGCCCCGCCGTACTATCCGGATCGGCCTGTGGACCGGCGAGGAGCAAGGACTGTTCGGTTCGCGTGAGTACGTGGCGCGCCACTACGGCGAACGCGTGTTTCGCGTCGACTCGGCGGGATTCACGCCTACCGACACCGTGCGTGCGCTCGTCGATTACGAGAAGCACGCCGGCTACTTCAACCTTGACAACGGAACCGGGAAGATCCGCGGCGTCTACCTGCAGGGAAATACGCAGGTGAAGGACGCCTTCTCGGCCTGGATCGAGCCGTTCCGCGACAAGGGGGTGACCACGGTGAGTGCGGCCAATACCAGCGGCACCGACCACCAGGCGTTCGACGCCATCGGGCTCGGCGGATGGCAGTTCATCCAGGACCCGGTCGACTACAATTCGCGAACACACCACTCCAACCAGGACTTGTACGATCGCCTCGTCCCGGACGACATGACGCACAATGCCGGCGTGGTGGCCGGCTTCGTCTGGCAGGCGGCGCAGCGCGCGGCGAAGCTCCCGGGGAAGGCGGGGTGGCCGGTGGTGGTGATGGACAAGACGGGGAAGCCGATCTCGGAGGAGTAAGGAGACGGGAGACGGGAGACGGGAGACGGGGGTAGGGCACTGGGGATTCGAGTGCGAAACTCGGACTGGACGATTTGTCCAACACCGAGTCGTCGACGGTGGCCATCGATGCCCGTGGCCGCGCGAAGCTCAGTAGAACGGCAGCAAACGAGACTCGCCAACAAAGACGAACCAGATGATCCCATCATAGTCAAGCGGGAGCAGGCTGCGCTCGAAGTAGCCGGCCGCGTTGGTCGACGAATACACCGCGCCGATGGAGCGCAGCAGCACCGGGCGCCGATCGATGGCGAACGTCCCCGCCTCGCGCGACGTCACCTTGTGCGTGTCGAAGATCAGCCGCGGCTGGGCCGTGGCGAACAGGAACGACTCCATCGTGAACACGCTGCCAAGTCCGCTCACGGTGTGCACCTGCAACGGGCCGTACGCGCCGCTCGACAACATGGTGATGGCGTTGAATCGCCCGTTGCCGAAGGTGAAGGCAACGTTGCGGTATGCGTCGCCCAGCTCGCGCGCGAGGTGCGCGCCCATCGTGCTCGGCCGCCGACTCACATGAGCATTGTGGGCCCACACGAAGAGTCGCGCCGCTGGCTCACGCGCGGCGATCCAGAGCGCGTTGTCGGCCATGGCACGATCGCGCACGCGAGCCACGACGGACACGTCGGCCGTATGCGCCATCTGCTCCCATTGCCGACTCAGCGTGATGTACTGCTGCAGCCAGGCGCCATCGTCGGCGGATAGCGCGCCATCCCACTCGTCGAGGTGCGCAGCGACGCTGTCAGCCAGCTGCGAGAGCAGGAGTGCACAGCGACTGCGCGCCGATTGGGGGAGCGCGGCGTACCTGGTACCGCTGAGCTGCCTCGACGGATCCCGGGCGTCGTCGAAACAGCGCACCGCCTCGTCCGCCTGGGCGGCGACCCGCACGTCGGCGCGCCCAAGCATCGCCGATACACTGTCCAGCGCCTGGTGCGGGAACTGCATGTCAACGCCGAAGAATCGCAGGCGCGGCTCGCCGGCACGTACGTTGTAGCTTCGCATCCAGAGTATGAGGTCCAGCACCTCCTGCGTGTTCCACGTCCAGAAATACAGCCCGGCGAGCAGCCGAGCCGGGTCTCCTTCACCGGTCGCCACGTAGCGGTCGATCGCCCGCGCCTCGGGCATCGTGGCCTCGATCAGGAAGTGGGTGTAGCCGCGCGTTTCCACCAGGTACTCGAAGGCGCGGTGCTTCATGCGGAAGAACTCTCGCGAACCGTGGGTCGCCTCGCCGAACGCCGCGATTCGCGCGTTCCCGATGATGCGCCCCAACTCGGCGAGGTCTTCGGTTCCGCTCCCGGGTTGATCCGTGTCGAACGGACGAGCGACCGAGCGCAGCCACTGCGACGTCAGTTCGCTGACGATCACGATCCCTTCGAAGTCGAGGTTCTCGGGCACGTGGGCCAGCCGGGCGTAGTAGTCGCTCAGCGTTACGCTATCGCGCGTGTCGGCCGGCAGGTTGGTGGACCCCGTCGTCGGGACCGTCGCGTCGACCACCTCGAGCGACATGTCGTCGACGCGCGCGACTCCAGTCCCCGACAGCAGGAGGCCGAAGGTGATGCCCACCGCGTCGTTCGCCACGTCGAGTACGATGGAATAGGTCGACCAGTCAGCGTTGCCGACGATGGCGCGACCATATTCAATCATGTTGTCGAACGCTGTCGTGCGCTGGGGAGAGTCGACGCGCATCCAGAGTCCCGCTCCCCGACCGGCCGCGCTGTCCGCGCGTACAAATCCCGAGAGCCGCAATCGCTTGCCGCGATACTCGACCGCCGAGATCTCCTGCGCGATGAAGCCAAATGCCGAGCTGCCCGCCGGGATGGCGGTCGTGGAACGCACGTATGCCGCCCGCCCCGTGCGCTTGATTCCCAGGTCGACACCGGTCTCGTGCACGTTGGACACGGTTCCGCCCCAGGGTGCGCCGACACCGCGCACGAACTGGGGTGTCTCAACCAAGGGCGGCGATGTTCCGGTGTCGGTTGGATCGCCGCCGCAGGCGCCGAGGACGACGACGGCTAACGTCGCGGCGAGATCGATCATCCTGCATCGCATACCCGTTTCTCCGGTGGCCGGAACACGCAGGCGGACAACCTCGGGAGTGTGACCAAGCTACCCGACAATCGGCCGCATGGTCCGCGGGGTACGCAGCGCTATCCTCGCGTCGACAGAGCCAACGCCCATGCCCTCTCGTGCGCGTGACCCGAAGGAAGACTGGCGACAGCTAGACGCGACGGGACGATGACATCTGGCGCCGTCGATAGCCTCTCTGCCACACGCCGTCGCTACTCCCCCGAGCGCCCCAGCTCCTCGAGCTGCGCCACCACCGCGGTGAGTTCCGCCATGATCGGGGCGTCGAACCCGAGCCCTTGAAGTCGGTCATGGACATTGCGGTACCACTGCAACGTCCCCTCCTTCCCCACCTTGAACCGACCCCAGACCGAATCGGCGTCGACGGTGCGGCGCAGGTCGGCGACGATGCTGGCCGCGTTATGCAGCTTGTCAGCCGCGCACACCCAGCGGGCCACCTCCGACGCCTGTGCCAGACGATCGAGATAATCCTGCTTTCGCTCGCCGGGTGAGAGTTCCACGCCGTCGTCATCGACACGACGGTGCGTCACCTGGTGCACGGTCGCCAGCACCTCGGCGCCGAACTTCTCGCTGATGCGCTGCTCCAGCATCTCACGCGAGTACGCCTCCCGCACCGTGTCCTCGATGACGTCGTGGAGGATGCCGGCGATGACGGTGTCGTCGTCTCGGCCGTAGCGCGTGAGGATCAGCGCGACGTTGGCCGGATGGGTCAGGTATGGCAGTCGCGTCCCCTTCCGCACCTGCTGGTCGTGGTGCTTGGCAGCAAACGCCAGCGCGTGGTTGATGCGATCGGAATAGCCGATGACAGTCATGCAGGAGCGACCGGGAGAGGCGGTGACGCGGGGGGTGAAAGTTACCCGCGGGTAATCAGCGAAGCGAGCAACTGGGGAAGCAGCAGCAGCGCCACTCCCTGCATGATCACGCCGAGGGCCTACGCCGCGTTGGACACGACCACCGCGGCATCGCCGTGCTGCGCCACGGGGATCTCGCCCTCCCACAATACCACGCCACGCACGCGTGCTCCTTCGTCAATGAGCGTCGCCACGGTGCGGGCCAGCGTCGACAGTCGCGTGCGGGTGAGCGTGGCGCACACGACCACGTCGTCGCCCGCACGATACTTCTTCACGGTCGCGAGCGGCGCGACGACGATGGTGGCATCGTGGCGGCGCGCTGCCCGCTGCACTTCGCCGATCAGGGCCTGCGATTCGGCCGGACCAAGCGGCGTCGGGCGACCGCCCGCGGGGAGAATGTCGAGCGCGCGCCCCCGCCCGACCGGGACGCCTATGAGTGACTCCGACCACTTGCGCCGATTGGCAAGAACGGCCGCCAGCCCCGGCGATCGCGGGAGCGCGAGCACCGCGCGGACAGGTTCCAGCGCCAGGTCCGCGTCGATCAGGAGCGTTACCCGGGCATCGTTCGCCACCACGGCGGCCAGGTTTGCCGCCACCGTCGCTGCTACCATGGGGTCGTCGCCGGTCACCGTGACGATCCCGTCTTTGGGCCACTGCGACGACAGGTGCCACGCCAGGACTCGGTACGCGTCGAAGGTCGGATCCAGCGACGGCGGAATCGTGCGGTCCGACGCGCGTCGATTGCGCTCGGCGGGCACGGTGCGCAGTCGCGCCACCCCCAGCACCCGCAGGTCAGTCAGTCGCTCCGCCTCGGCGGCGTCGGCCACGCGCGGACTGCGCATCTCGTCGAGGAGCGAAAAGACGAAGGCAAAGACGGCGGCGAGAATGACCGCAGCGCCCACCAGGACCGCGAGCGGGGCCAGTTGCACCCGCGCACGCTCTTGGGCCGCCGCAGAGTCGGCGTACGCGTTGGCCGCCCGAACACCTTCGAGCGATCGCCGCGCCGACTCGTACGATATCCACGCGGCCTGACGCGCCAGAACAACCGCTGTCGAATCCGGGACTATGGCCACGGGCGAGCCCTCCGGACTCGCCACCGTCGGGGCGGCTTGCGCGGCATGCTGGCGCTCGAGCGCGGCGAGGCGCTGCTTGGCGATCACGCTGATCTGGCGCCCGATTTCGTTGGCCTGCGTCGTGAGGGCGACGAAAACCGGATCCACAGTTGCGCCGCCGCCCAGCTCATCGCGCTCGCGCTCGATCAGCGTCATCGAGTCGACCAGCGCGGCAACCTGTGCGGCGACCCGGCGGTCGTCGCGCAGCAGGGGCGATTGCGCGAGCGCGCGGTACGACGCGAGGAGCGGCGCATTGTCGGCGCGCTCGATGAGGACGCGCAGGGCTTGTGAGGCGACGCGGGACGAGTCCCGTTGTTCCGGCATCGGTTGCCCGAACTGCGGATTCGATAGCGCCAGCAACGCGGCACTCGCAAGGCGTGTTTGCGCCAGTGCACTGTCTGCGGATGCCAGGTGTCGCCGAGCATTGCGCTCGCGGGTCGCAAGCAACGTGGTGTCGCGACGCTCGACCTGATCGTTGCGCAGGAGGTTGCGAGCGCCCCGCACGCCAGCCGGTAGAAAGAGATAGGCGAGCATGACCGTGACGAACACCCCGATAGCGGCAGCGATCAGTCGCCACGGTCGCTTCACGGCGTTGCGCGCCCGCGCACCGAACCAGGCCGCTCGTGGAGCGGTCCGGAGTCGGCGCGTGGCGAGCGCCGTGCGCGAGTACGTTCCGGTGTTCGACATCGGTGTTCGCGGTGTTCGCGGTGTTCGCGGTGTTCGGCTAGCGGATCTCGATCTCGCCCGTCATGCCCTGAGGAAGTCGCGGGGTGGAGACAAACGGATACGTCCCGGGCGTAAGTGCGCCGAGCGACAGGGTCCACGTCTCCTGCACACCTGCCAGCAACGGCGAGCGTCCATTCGCCGAGTTCGGCATGTTCATCTGAAGCTGGTTACGGGATTCGGCCGGTATCGCCGCGAGGTCGAAGGCGATTTCGTGCGGACCACCAGAGACGACCACGAACTTGACGCCGTCTCCGGCCTTGGCCGCAATGTGTTGCGGTTCAAAGCGATAGCCCTTGGCATCTCCAATCAACTTGACTTCGATGATCGCGCCAGTGATGGGTGCGGCCGCTCCGGGAATGGCGCCGACCTGCGCCGATGGAGCATCGGCGATCGGCGCCGCTACCGGAGACTGCTGGCTGCTGCTCGGAGTCGCTGAGGCGCTTGCCGAGTCGACAGCGGGGGTTTCGCCCGAACCGCAACCGGCCAGCAAGAAGAGGGCGGCCGCGGTGTACAGTGTTCGTTGCATAGAATCTGGATTCCTGAGGGGCGCTGAAAGGTGTGATGCAGGAGAGAGACGCATTCGGATGGTGTTTCATCACCAGTGTGCGGGAAGTTGCTCGTGGAGTCGGTGCGCCAGGTGACGGTGTGGGCCCCGATGCGGTGCGTTGCAACGCGAGGGAGCTGAATTCTACAGTCTACGTGCGTGTGCTTGAGGATGGACTCGGCGCGAGGCGCGCTTCGCTCCCCACGTTGACGCCCCTACCTCGCCCCGCTACCTTCACCCGCCATGTTCTGCCCTGTGCACCGCCATCACCATCACACGCATCACGGCCATGCCCCCACGGGCCTGGGCGTCTTTCGCGTGAGGTAGCTGGCGGTCCGAACGCCTCTATTCGCGTCAAGCGCCAAGGCCCGTCCACCGAGGACGGGCCTTTCTGTTTGTCCCATTTCTTTCAGGAACGATGCTCAGGATTGCCTTGCCCAACAAAGGGCGGCTCGCCGAAGAAGCCCGAGAACTGTTCAATGATGCGGGACTCGAGGTCCGCGCGCGGGGAGAGCGGTCGCTGACCGCCTCGCTGGGCGGTGAATTCGAGGCGCTGTTTGTCCGGGCGCAGGACATTCCCGAGTTCGTGGCCGACGGCGCGGCCGACGCCGGGGTGACGGGCTGGGATCTCGTCTGCGAGTCCGAACGACCGCTCGACTCGCGCCTCGACCTCGGCTTCGGGAAGTGTCGGCTGGTGGTGGCCGTGCGCGATGACTCGCCGGTGCAGACGGTCGACGAGCTCGCCGCGGGGTCGCGGGTTGCGACGGTCTTTCCGCGCATCACCCACGCGTTCTTCAAGGCGCGCGAGTTGGCGATCGAGCTAGTCCCGATGAGCGGGGCGGCCGAGATTGCACCGCACCTCGGCATCGCCGACGTGGTCGTGGACCTGACGTCCACGGGGTCGACGCTCAAGGTCAACGGGCTGCGCGAGATCCAGACGGTGATGATCTCGACCGCCCGCCTGATTGCGGCCCCAGGCGCGGCCGAGCGGAACGCGGGGAAGGGGCAGGCCCTGACGGAGCTGAGCTCGGCGCTGGAGTCGGTGCTGCGGGCACGCGGCCAGCGCTACCTCATGGCCAACGTTCCGCGCGCGGCGCTGGAGCAGGTAAAGGGGGTGATCCCGGGACTCAACGGGCCGACGGTGATCGACATCTTGAATGGCGGGATGTACGTCGCGGTGCACGCGGTCGTCCCCGCCGCCACCATTTATCGCACCGTCGCGTCGCTCAAGACGCTCGGGGCCGAGGGAATACTCGTGACGCGAATCGAGAGGTTGATGCCGTGAGCACGCTCAAGTTGCGGTTTCGCGGTGCGGTGGCATCGTTAGGCTCGGAGGGGCGCATCGCCCTGCTGGAGCGGACCACGGCCGACGATGACGTGCTGCGCGACACGGTGACGGCGACCATCGATGCCGTGCGAAGCCAGGGGGACGTGGTCCTCAAGTCGCTGGCCCGCGAGTACGACAAGGTGTCGCTCAAGCGGCTCGACGTGCCGAGGGCGGAATGGACCAAGGCGCTGGACGCGCTCGACCCCGCGGTACGAGCCGCGATGGAGCGCTCGGCGCGTAACATTGAAACTGCGCACCGGGCCTTCCTTCCGACAGCGAGCGAGGTGGAGACGGAGCCCGGGATCACGATCGGGCGGCGCCCGGACCCGTTAGGCAGGGTGGGGGTGTACGCCCCCGGCGGGCGGGCGGCGTATCCCAGCTCGGTGCTGATGGGGGCAATCCCGGCGCGCGTGGCAGGCGTGGGCGAGGTGATCCTCTGCTCCCCCCCGGCGGCCTACGGCCTGCCATCGCCCGCGGTGCTGGCGGCGTGCGCCATCGCGCAGGTGGACAGGGTGTTTGCGTTAGGCGGGGCGGGGGCGATCGCGGCCATGGCGTACGGCACGGAGAGCGTGCCGCGCGTCGACCGGATCGTGGGGCCCGGGAATGCGTGGGTGACCGAGGCCAAGGTGCAGGTGGCCAAGGCCTGCGCGATCGACTCGCCGGCCGGGCCGAGCGAACTGCTGCTGATCGCCGACGACAGCGCCGACGTGGCGCAGGTGGCGCGCGAGCTGCTCGCGCAGGCCGAGCACGACCCGCTGACCTGCGTGGTGGCGGTCACCGTGGGCGACGAGGTGGCGCGGCAGGTGGAGCTGGCCCTGGAGACAATGGTCGGCGGCTACTCACGACATGCCATCATCCGCCAGGCGTTGGAGGCCAACGGTGGGGTGATCTCGGTCGACTCGCTGGAGGATGCCGTCACCCTCTCCAACTTCTACGCCCCCGAGCACCTGATGCTTGCGGTCAGGGACGCCGACCGCATCCTCCCGATGCTGCGCAACGCCGGAACGATCTTCGTTGGGACGACCGCGTCGGTCTCGTTTGGCGACTACATGACCGGCGCCAACCACACGCTTCCGACCAACGGGCTGGCGCGATCGTATAGCGGACTGTCGACCCTCGATTTCATTCGATGGACGACGTACCAGCGCGTGACGCCCGAAGCGGCGGCTCGGTTGGCGGCCGACGTGGGGACGTTTGCCGACGCTGAGGGGCTCGACGGCCATGCGCGCGCGGCTCGGGCGTGGATCGGGCGTGGAGAGACGACATGAGCGAGACGCGCGATCAGGCCGACGGCGGGGCGAACGACGGAACGAACAGCGAGACGGCTTCGCCGCTCACCCCGCGCGTCGCGAATTGGACGCCGCGAGCGGCGTATCGTGACGTACGGGCGTACGATGTGGATCCGACGGCGTGCGAGCTGGAGCTGGCCGACAACACCTCGCCGTTCGGCGCCCCCCCGGCAGCGCTGCGCGTGCTCTCCAGCGCGATCGGGGGCGGACTGGCCCGCTATCCGAGCACCTATTCGCGCACGCTGCGCGAGGCTATTGCCGCGTACGTCGGGGTGTCGCCTGACGAAGTGATGGTCGGCTGCGGCTCGGACGACGTGATGAGCTGCGCCTTCAGAGCGCTTGGTGAACCCGGCGATCGTGTGGCGTACATGGACCCGACCTTCGTCATGGCACGGGTGTTCGCCGCCGTGAACTCACTCACCCCCGTTCCGGTCCCGCTCACGGCAGCCTTCGACGCCGATGCCGAGGCGCTGGTCGCGGCGCAGGCGTCGATCACCTACCTGTGTACGCCCAACAACCCGACGGGGCTCCCGATCGCACCGGCGACGCTGGCGCACGTGCTTCGCGAGGCGCACGGGCTGGTCTTCGTGGACGAGGCCTACGCCGAGTTTGCCGGAACGAACCTGGCGCGCGAGGCGCCGGCGCACGGACAATCGCTGGTCTTCAGGACCTTCTCCAAGGCCTTCGGGCTTGCGGGGATGCGGGTGGGGTTTGCGGTCGGGGCTCGACCGCTCATCGCCGAGCTGGAAAAGGCGCGGGGTCCCTTCGCGGTGACGGCGCTGAGCGAACGAGCAGCGTTGGCGGCGGTGACCGAGGACCTGGCGTGGGTGCAGCATGGCGCGGCGCGCATCGTCGACATTCGGGAACGCTTCATTGCCGCGTTGCACGCCGCAGGGCTCTCGCCGCTGAATAGCGCGGCGAACTTCGTCCTCCTGCCAGTCAGCGACTCGCGGGCCGCGATGCGCGCGCTGCGCGATCGCGGAATTCTCGTGCGGCACTTTACCGGACTGTCGGGGATCGGCGATGCGCTGCGCATCAGCCTGGCCGATTGGCCGGTGATGGAGCGCGTACACGCGGCGCTGCTCGCGGTGGTCCCGCACGACTCACGCCCCCTGACGCCGGGAGAGCGGGTCGATGCCTGAGCCACGGATCACGATCTTCGACTACGGCGCTGGCAACCTGCACTCGCTGGCCAAGGCCGTTGCCTCGTTTGGCACGGCGCCCGTCGTCGAGACCGACCCGGTACGCGCGGTCGAGACTGACGTGCTTCTCCTGCCCGGCGTGGGCGCCTTCACCCCGGCCGCCGAACGCCTGGCGCCGGGGCGTGACGTCATGCAACAGGCACTGGCCGGCGGGCTCCCCTGCCTCGGCATCTGTCTCGGCATGCAGCTGCTCCTGGACGGGAGCGACGAGGGGACGGGGAGCGGACTCGGCGTCATTCCGGGGTGGGTGACCCGCATCGATGCCGAGCGCCTGCCGCAGATCGGCTGGAACTCACTGGAGGACGCCATCGATCCGCTGCTGGCCGAATCCGGCCTCGACACCGTGTATTACGCGAACTCGTTCATCTGCCGACCGGACAAGCGGTCGCACGTGACGTCGTGGAGCACGCACGGGGGAGATCGTTTCGCGGGGTCGGTGCGACGCGGGCGAACCGTCGGCGTGCAGTTCCATCCGGAAAAGTCGTCGAGCGCCGGCGTCGCCTTCATCCACGCCTTCTTGCGGGAGATGCTCACATGATCGCCATTCCAGCGGTCGACCTGCGGGAAGGGGCGTGCGTCCAGCTGGTCGGCGGCGAGTACGCGGACGAACGCATACGGCTCGAGGACCCGATCGGTGTGGCGCGAGAGTGGGCGCGGCTCGGGTTCCGCCGGCTGCACGTGGTCGACCTCGATGCCGCGCTCTCGAGGGGGAGCAACGCCGAGGTCATCCGGGACCTGTTGCGCGAGCGGCTGGCGGAGGTGCAGGTGGGCGGTGGCCTGCGCAGCACCGATGC
The DNA here is from genome assembly GCA_016704465.1 of Gemmatimonadota bacterium. Classification (GTDB taxonomy): domain Bacteria; phylum Gemmatimonadota; class Gemmatimonadetes; order Gemmatimonadales; family Gemmatimonadaceae; genus SCN-70-22. The sequence continues at coordinate 450,084 of JADJAD010000007.1, forward strand.
GGTGCGCGACATGCTGGATGACGGCGCCCGCTTCGCGATCGTGGGGACGCGGGCGCTCGAGGACCTGGACTGGTTGGCCGACCTGGCGCACGCCTACCCCGGTGAGATCATCGTCGCGGCGGACGTGCGTGAGCGCAAGATTACCACGCAGGGATGGCAGCGCACGCTGCCGCGCGATGTCATCGACGTGGTCGAGGAGCTGAACGCCCTGCCGCTGGCCGCGTTGTTGGTGACCGCCGTGCACCGCGAGGGACAGCTGCAAGGCAGCGACCTTCCGTTGATGGAAGACGTCGTCGAGGCGGCGGGCTGTCCGGTCTTCGCAGCGGGGGGCGTGGGGAGCATCGCCGACCTGCGTGCCTTGCAGGACCGCGGGGTCGCCGGTGCCGTGATCGGCATGGCGCTCTACACCGGTGCGATCGATCCGCGTTACATCGTCGACGAGTTCGCCACATGAGGACCAGGTGAGGGACAGATGAGCACCATCGAGCGCGAGACGCGCGAGACGACAATCCGGGTCACCGTCCTGCGCGAGGGGGGCGAGATCACGGTGGATACGACCGTTCCCTTCCTCGACCACATGCTGCTCACCTGGGCGCGATACGCCGGCGTGGGGCTGTCACTGCACGCGCGTGGCGACCTGCGCCACCACCTCATCGAGGATGTGGCGATCGCGCTGGGCGCGGCACTCAAGGGAGCGATACCGGCCACCGCGGCGCGGTACGGTCACCGGGTCATTCCCATGGACGAGGCGCTGGTGGAGTGCGCCATCGACGTGGGCGGTCGCTACTTCTACGAAGGGCCGATCCCCAGCACGCTGTACGATCACTTCATGCGGTCGTTCGCCGAACACTCAGGCAGCACGTTGCACCTGATGGTGCTGCGCGGTACTGACCGGCATCACATCGTGGAGGGAGCGTTCAAGGCGCTGGGATTGGCGATTCGCGATGCGATGGTGGACAGCGGGGCGGTGTTCTCCACGAAGGGAAGCGTGTCGTTGCGGCACGGCACCGCCGCAAAGGGCGACGCAAAGGGCGACGCAAAGGGCGACGCAAAGGGCGACGCGACCGGGGAACAACGTGCCGCGGATGGCGACCCGACGCTCGGGACACCGTCGGGTCGCGGGCGACCGGGGGGAAGGCGCTGATGCTGACCCGACGACTGATCGTCTGCCTGGACGTGAAGGGCGGGCGCGTGGTGAAGGGGGTGAACTTCGAGTCGCTGCGCGACGTGGGCGATCCGGTCGCGCTGGCCGAACGGTACGAGCGGGAGGGGGCAGACGAGATTGTCTATCTCGATATCTCGGCGAGCGCCGAGGAGCGCGCCACGCTGCTCGACCTGGCGCGCCGTACCGCCGAGCGGCTGTTCATCCCGCTCACCATTGGTGGTGGCATCCGCACCGCGGACGACGTGGCGCGGGCGCTGCGCGCGGGGGCGGACAAGGTGAGCCTCAACACGTCGGCGGTCGAGCGTCCCGAGGTGCTGGCCGAGGCATCGCACCGGTTCGGGGCGCAATGCGTCGTGGCGAGCATCGACGCCGCCCTGGTCGATGGCGCCTACCGCGTCTTCGTGAAGGGAGGGAAGGTGCCCACCGGGCTCGAGGCCGTGGCGTGGGCGCGCGAGTGCGAGCGGCAGGGAGCGGGTGAGATCCTGCTGACCAGCATCGATCGCGACGGCGTGCGCGGCGGGTACGATCTCGCGCTCACGCGGGCGATCAGCGAGGCGGTGCACGTCCCGGTGATTGCATCTGGCGGTGCCGGGACGTCGGCACACGTCGTCGAGGCGTTCGACGCTGGGGGAGCCGACGCGGCGCTGGTCGCGGGGATCCTGCACGACGGCGTCGCCACGGTCGCCGAGTTGAAGTCGGCGATGAAGCGCGCGGGCGTGCCGGTGCGCGAGACGGCGGGGGTGGCCGCATGACGACGCCGAGTGTGTTGCTGGAGGCAGTGACCGAGGTGGCGCGGGTCGCCGGCGACGTGGCGATGCGGTTCTTCAAGCAGGGCGTCGATGTCGAGACCAAGGGCGACGGCAGTCCCGTCACGGTCGCCGACAAGACGGCGGAGCACGAGGCACGCGCGTGGATTGCGGCGCGCTTTCCCGGGGACGCCGTGCTGGGAGAGGAGTACGGCTTTTCCGGCGATGCGCGACAGCGACGGTGGCTGATCGACCCGATCGACGGCACCAAGACCTTCGTGCGCGGCGTTCCGTTGTGGGGGACGATGATTGCGGTCGCACAGGATGACCTGGTGATCGCCGGCGCCATCTACTGCCCGGCGGTCGGCGAGATCGTCTCGGCGGCGGTGGGATGCGGGTGCTGGTGGAACGGGGCGCGGTGCCAGGTGTCGTCGGTGGCGACGCTGGCCGATGCCACGATCCTGGTCACCGATGCGCGCTTCCCGTATCACCCGCACCGTGCCGCGAACTGGCATGCGTTAGGCGGTCAGGTGGCAGTGTCCCGCACCTGGGGGGACTGCTACGGATACGTGCAGGTGGCCACCGGGCGAGCGGAACTGATGGTGGACGATCGCCTGAGTCCATGGGATGCGGCGTCGCTCATCCCGATCATTCGCGAGGCGGGGGGCGTGTACACCGACTGGCGGGGAGGAAGCGACATTGACGGCGGCGACGGGGTGGCGAGCAATGCGCTCCTCTCGACGCCGCTGCGCGACGCGCTCGGCGTACCGGAGAGATAGGCCAATGCTCAATCTCGACACGCTCGACTTTGCCAAGGGGGGGGGCTTCGTCACGGTCGTCTGCCAGGACGCGCGGACGCAGGCCGTGCTGATGGTGGCGCGCGCTGATCGCGAGGCGTTGACACGAACGGTGACGACCGGGGAGATGCACTATCACTCGCGCACGCGCGGGCTGTGGCACAAGGGGGCGACAAGCGGCCATGTGCAGCACGTCGTGTCGCTGCACGCGGACTGTGACGGCGACGCCGTGCTGGCGCTGGTGACGCCGGCGGGGCCGGCGTGCCACACGGGGGCGCGGAGTTGCTTCTTTCAAGGTGGGGAGGAGGATGCGGGCGGCGTCTCGGCGAGTGCGGAGGAGATGGCTGGGGGCCCCCCCCAAGAACAACCTACCCCCTCCTCCCCCACCATCCCTCATCAGTCCATTCCCGCCCCCACCGTTTCGACAGCAGACGCCGTGCTCGCCCACCTGGCCACAACCATTGCAGAGCGGGCAGCCGCACTCCCGCTCCCCGCAGGGGTGACGCCGAGCTACACGCAGCGCCTCTTGAGCGACCGCAACCTCCGCCTGAAGAAGCTCGGGGAGGAAGCCACCGAGTTGGCCGTGGCCTGCGCCGACGAGGATCGCCCCCGCGCCGCGGAGGAAGCGGGAGACATCGTCTATCACACCCTGGTCGCACTGGCCGCCATCGGCGTGACGCTCGACGACCTCACGGAGGTCCTGCAGGCGCGCTCGCGCTGATTCGGTTCGCCCTCACCGCGGCCACGCCTCCGCGACGGCTCGTAGCGCGCCCTGAGCGGATTCGTGCGTTCCCTCCGGGTGCGCGCGGCCGCCTAACGGGCCACACCTGTCTCGACGGGGGTGTCGCTCCGCCCTCCCCACTCCGTCCAGCTTCCGTCGTAGACCGCAGCAGGCGGGGCCCCGATCGCGTCGAGGGCGAGCACGATCGCGCACGCTGTCACGCCGGAGCCGCAGGTGGTGACGATGGGGCGCGTAGGGTCGAGCCCCGCCTGCGTCATGATGGCGCGTAACTCGTCGGCGGAGCGCAGCGTCCCGTCGTCGCGCACGAGTCGCGCGTAATGCACGTTGCGGCTCCCTGGAATGTGGCCGCCTCGCACACCAGGGCGCGGCTCGGGCTCCGCCGCCTCGAAGCGGCCCGGCGAGCGGGCATCGGCAACCTGGGCGCTGGGATCGCCCTGCATGGCGAGCAGGGCGTCGACATCGCGTAGCCGCGTGAGGTCGAGGCGGGCGTCGAAACGCGCCGCCTCGATCGCGGGGTCTCCGACCTCCAGCACGCGCCCGTCGGCGACCCACTTGCGCAGTCCTCCGTCGAGCACGGCCACCCGGTCATGCCCAAACGCGCGCAGCATGAACCAGAGTCGCGGGGCGCTGAAATTCTGGCCCGAGCCGTCGTACACGACCACGGCGTCGTCGCTCGACACGCCGAGCTGTCCCATGCGCTCGCTGAACTGCGCCACGCTGGGAAACGTGTGCGGCAGGGCGGAGCGTTCATCACTCAGCCAGTCCAGGTCAGCGAACACGCTGCCGACGATGTGTCCGGAGACATACTCGGCGCGGGCGTTTCGGCCAGCAGACGCGAGATACGTACTGGCGTCGATCACCATGAGCCCGGCCTGTCCGATGTGGTCGGCGAGCCAGTCTGTGGTGACGATAGGTGTGGGGAGCGCGAGTGCAGTCATGTGAGGAAGATGGGGGACGGAGCGCGCGCGACGGAAGCCGAGTTCCCCGGGTCGACGATCAGTGGTCCGACGGTAACTTGTCCCCGGTCCGTCTTGCCGATCCCCCGGTCGGCGGCGTTCCCTCCCCGTGCGCCCTGCCGGGGAACGGTGTCGTCACCCCTTGCCTACACACCACTTGTCGACCAACGCCTCGTCGTCGAACGAAGCGTGGGGGAGTCGCATCGGCCTCATTCTCGCCATGGCGGGCAATGCGGTCGGCCTGGGCAACTTCCTGCGCTTCCCGCGTCAGGCCGCCGCGAACGGCGGCGGTTCGTTCATGGTCCCGTACTTCATCGCCTTGCTCGTCATCGGCATTCCGCTGATGTGGATCGAGTGGGGGATCGGGCGTAACGGCGGACGCTACCGAAAGGGACACTTCCCGGGGATGCTCGCGGCCATTTGGAAGCACCCGGCCGCAAAGTACGTCGGGGTGGTGGGGATGGTCATCCCGCTGTCGGTGATGATCTACTACACGTACATCGAGAGCTGGACCGCGGGCTTCGCCCTCTTCTCCCTCACCAAGGACTACTGGGGCCACACGACCCAGGAAGGGATGGTTGGCTACCTGCGCTCCTTCCAGGGGATCCGCGCCGAGGGGGCGCCCGTATATCACGGCTCCTGGACCCCGTACCTGTTCTATGCCGGCACGCTCGGCATCAACATCTGGGTGCTCTCACGGGGCATCTCGGGCGGCATTGAGAAGCTGGCCAAGATCGGCATGCCGATCCTCTTCTTCTTCGCCGTCATCCTCATGGGCGTCGTCCTGTTCACCCCCGAACAGGTCGGCATCGGGACGAGCCCCATCAGCGACGGCCTCGCCTTCCTCTACACGCCGGACCTGAGCAAACTTGGATCTGCCGGCGTGTGGCTGGCAGCGGCAGGACAGATCTTCTTCACCCTCTCGGTTGGAATGGGTTCGCTGCAGGCGTACGCCTCGTACTTGAGCACGAAGGACGACATCGCCCTCAACGGACTCGCAACCGCGGCGACCAACGAAACGGTCGAGGTGATTCTCGGCGGCTCGATCGCCATTCCTGCCGCCGTCACTTTCTTCGGCGTCAGTGGCGCCATGGCGATTGCAAACGGCGGCTCGTACGACCTCGGCTTCGCCACGATGCCGGTCGTCTTTCAACAGATCGACAAGACGCTCCCCATCGGGTCGCTGCTCGGCTTCATGTGGTTTGGCCTGCTCTTCTTCGCCGGCATTACCTCGTCCGTCTCCATGCTCACCCCGATCGTCGCCTTCTTCCGCGAGGAGTTCGGGATCAAGCGCGAGACGGTGGCGTGGACACTTGGCGCGTTCTGCTTCGTGTTCGGGATGATGCACGTGCACTGGCTGCAGCACGGCCTGCTCGACGAGTGGGACTATTGGGCGGGAACCTTCGGACTCGTCCTCGTGGCGATCATCGAGACCGTGATCTTCATGTGGGTCTTCAAGCCCGACCAGGCATGGAAGTCGCTCCACATGGGAGCGGATATCCAGATCCCGAAGTTCTTCAAGTTTGTCATGACGTACATCACCCCGCTCTTCCTCTTCGTCCTGCTGGGATGGTGGGGGACGACCGAGGCAATCCCGATCCTCTTCAACGAGCGGTCTGCCGGTGGCTCGACGCCGGTGCCCGACGCCTCGTGGCCGTATGTGGCCGCTTCGCGTTCGATGCTCCTCCTGTTCGGCGTCGCGTTCGCCGTGCTCATTCGGATGGCCTGGAAGCGCAACAAGTACGACGATCGCCAGGGCTTCGTAGAACTGGACACCAACCGCGCGGAGGGTTGATATGAAACCGTGGGTGATCTTCCTCGTGCTCAGCTGGGGATTCGTGCTGAGCCTCGTCTCGTGGGCGTACTGGCGCCTGCTCTCCGATCAGGGGCAGAAGCACTTCGATCCCGACGGCGTGGGCCCGGCCGCGCCGGCCGTACCCGCACGCGCCGTCGGCAAGAAGGGCAGAAAGGGCGGGAAGGGCAGGACGTAGCGGCACGGATCATCGCCGCGTCGCGACAGTCCACCGCGCCGTCACCTGCAAGGGTGACGGCGCGCCTGCTTCCAGCGTGTCGCCCAGCGCCCTGCTGCCCTCACGACCGCCTACAGCGTCAGTGCCAGTTCGATGGCCTGCGCCAGTCCGCCGGCGTCGACGTCGCCCACGATGTGCCGGGCAAGCGCGCACACCTCGGGCTCGGCGTTCCCCATCGCCACCGGGTGTCCCACCAGCCGCATCGCCGGCGCATCGTTCCACCCATCTCCCACGAACATCACGTCGCCCATCGCCATCCCATACGCCTCGGTCACCGCTCGCACCCCTGTCCCCTTGTCCACCCCCGGGACCATCAGCGAGACGAAGAGTGTCTCGGACATGACCGGGGAGGTGGACGGCGAGATCTCCACGTCGGGATGCGGCTCCGCCAATACGTCGTCGTCCGTGCCAATGGTGAGCAGCCACTGGGCGCGAACGACCGGTGCGGTGAGCGAATCAAACGAGCGCTGGGCAAAGGGGACGCCGAGCAGGGCGGCGTGCGCGCGCGTTTCCGGGGAGTCGACCTCGACCGCGAAGTCGCAGTCAGTGTACAGTTCGAGTACCCGCCCCGTTTCGCGCGCCTGGCGGATGAGCCGAGTCACGGTATCGGCAGGAAGCGCCGCCGAGTGCGTCCCGCCGGTCGGCAGGTGCAAGACGCTCGCCCCGTTCTGGAAGACATGCCATCCGGCGCCGTCGATCCGCTGCGCGTAGTCGCGGGCGAGCCCGAACGCTGGGCGCCCGGAGCAGATCGCGATGCGCACGCCAGCGTCGCGTGCCCGCGCTGCCGCCGACCATGTGGCCGGATGAACCGCCCCCTGCGAGCCGATGAGAGTGCCGTCGAGGTCCGCGCAGATGAGGCGAATCATGGCGGGGAAGCTAACGGCGCCTGGGAAGGGCGCGTGCACGATTCGGCAGGAGCGTTCGTCCGGGCGACTGCTCCACCCGTTGCGCCCACTTGACGGCCGGATTCGAGAAACCAATTGTTGGTTGCGCCTTGGAGCGAGCGCTTCGGACTCACAACATTGGGAGGGATCGTGAAACGACGATTCGGGACGGGGATGGCGGTCGCCGCAGTGGTCTTGCTAAGCGGCTGCTTTCACCAGGTGGTGGCAACTGGGCTACCCGCGGGGACCGCGAAAGTAGACAGACCGTGGACATCCACGTGGATTTTCGGACTGGTCGAGGCCAAGCCGATCGATGTCCGGCAGCTGTGTTCCAGTGGTGTGGCGTTCGTGGAATCGAAGTTCACCGTCGGCAACTGGTTCGGAAGCCTGATCACCCTCGGCATCTGGACGCCAAGGAACGTGTCAGTCACCTGTGCCAGCGGCGGAAGCGCATCGCTTGACCCGTCGATGCGGACGATCCCGTTGGGATCCACCGCAATGTCCTTGGCCGACGCCGCACGACTATCGATCGAGTCGCACGCGGTCGTCGCACTGACCTGGGATCCGTCCACGCCGACATCGGAGGCCACGCGATGATGAAGCGCGCGCTCCTCTTTTCGCTGCTGCTCGCCACGGCCGGTTGCTTCCGAACCACCGTGCTGACCGGGCTCCCCGAAGGAGACACCAAGATCGATCTTCCGTGGCAGAAGTCGTGGGTGTTCGGACTCGTCCCCCCCGACACCATCAATGCGAAACCGCGCTGCCCCAACGGAGTGGCCAAGGTCATGGTGGAACAGTCGTTCCTCAATGGCCTCGTAGGCTCACTGACCTACAGCATCTTTACCCCCATTCACCCGGTGGTAACCTGCGCGAGGTAGTCGCCGGCGAAAGCGTCCGCTCTGTAAGATCGGGGCCGATTCTCACCAGGGGATCGGCCCCGTTCGTTTCCTGCGGCCGAGCGTCGGGCGTTTCCCCATGGCGTAGTTTGACACGAAGACAGAAGGATAGGTCGGCCGCGCGCCGCCATGTGTCGTGCACACCGTGTCGCGATGTCTCGCCCGTTCCCTCTCCTCCTGCTTGTCTCCATGCCCGTGATTCTGCGCGTCGTCGCCCTGCTGGCCGCGCTGGTGCCGGCGCTCATGGTCTTTGTCGGCGCGGCCGCATTCGAACTGGGATTCTGGACACTCGCGCTGCTCGCCCTGCTGGCGTTCCTGGGCGCCGGGTTCACGTTGCTGCGGTTCGCGGAGCGCCATCTGACAAGACGAGGGCTCTCCGCGTCAGGGGCCCCGAACGTCCGATGGTGGCTAGGCGGTGGAGTGGCGGTCTACGCGCTCCTCGCACAGTTGCTCGTTGGACGAGCACCGGCTCGAACCATCGCCGATCCGCCTACCAGCGACAGAACCCAGTACTGGACACTGGGCAACGGTTCGCGAATCGCGTACGAGATGGTAGGTGCTGCGGGCGGGGCGCGGGGCGCCCCGATCGTGGTGCTCCACGATGGCCCTGGAATGCCGATCCTTCCGTTCCTGCAGGCCGTCGGACGACGCCCGCTCGATTTCGCCGCGGTCGAAGGGCACGATGTGTACTACTACGATCAGCTTGGCGCCGGGCTCTCCGGACGGCTCGATCTCACGACCGACGCCCCCTATTCGGTCGCACGTCACGTCGGTGACCTCGAGGAGATCCGTCGCGCCATCGGCGCCCCGCGCATGATCCTCGCCGGGACGGGCTGGGGGGCGACGCTCGCCGTGAACTATCTCCTGCAGCACCCCGAGCATGTCGAAAGCGTCATCCTGGAATCGCCGGCCGCCATCTGGGCGCCGGCGTGGCCCGAGACCATCAGCCCAACCGCGCGCGCACGCATGACCGACGTGCAGGCATCGGCGCTGGCGGCACTCGAGCGTCCACCGCTGCGACTCGTGATCGGACGCATGATGGCCGACGTAAGCCCGCGGTCAGCGCACACGATTGTCGCGGACTGGGAGGCCGACCAATGGTGGACTCGTGCCACCGAGGAGGCGATCCGACTCGGCCAACCCAACCTGACCTGCTTCAGCGACCCGGGTCAGGGAATTCCACCCCCGTCGGGGCTCGGCTTCTTCGCCAACAGCTACACCCTCGCCGATGCCCTGTCGCTCCCCGATCCCCGACCGACCCTTCAGACGCTGCGAGTGAAAGCCCTCGTCATCCGTGGCATGTGCGACTACGCGGACTGGACGATCTCCGCCGAGTATCCGCAGGTCATCCGGGGCACGCACACGGTCGCCATTCCTGCCGCCGGTCACTTCGTGTGGCTCGAGCAGCCCGCGCTCTATTCGGAGGTGGTTCGCGCCTTTCTTCGCGGAGAGCCCATCCCTCTTGCCGCGTACTCACCCGTCAAGTAGCCGACGACCATCTAGAATCGGTCCGAATCACCCGCCCATATTGACTTGTGGTTTTGCCCGGGTAATTTGCCGGTGCTTTTCAGCCAGCACTGGTGCAGCCCATGAATCACACCACATCCGACAACGCTGTCGTCGCATTCGACGGCGCCCGGCTGATCGGCGCGGGAGCGCTCGCGTCCGTTCTTCCACTCGTCAGGCGCGTGGTCGCTGAGGGTGGCGCTGGCCCGGTGCTCGTATTCGACGCGACCACCAGTCAGCTCGTCGAGTTGGACCTTCGCGATGCCTCGGAACGGGCGGTGGCGGGCAACCTTCTGGACGCCGCGACGGTGCAAGCGTCAGCGCACGCATCCGACGTGAGTTCAGTTGCGCCACCAGCCGCCGACACGCCACGCGGCCCCGGACGCCCCCGACTCGGTGTCGTGGCCCGTGAGGTCACGCTCCTCCCGCGCCACTGGGACTGGCTCGCCGTCCAGCCCGGCGGCGCTTCCGCGGCGCTGCGGCGACTGGTCGAGCAGGCCCGCACGGCGCACGCCGGGCGCGACCGGACGCGCTTTGCACAGGAGTACGCCTACCGCTTCATGTCGGCCATGCTCGGCGACCACCCGGGCTTCGAGGAGGCAACGCGCGCGCTGTTCGCCGGCGATCACGAGCGCTTCACCGCGCATTCCGATGCGTGGCCCCCAGACCTCCGCGACCACGCGCGGCGCCTGGCCAGCACCGCCTTCCCTACCTGACCGTTCATCTCGCAACACCTTCATGCACGACCTGACTCAGGGGTCAATCCCCCGCCATATCACCCGCCTGGCCGCCCCACTGGCCATCGGCATGCTCTTCCAAACGCTCTACTACTTCGTCGACCTCTTCTTCGTCGGACGGCTGGGCGACGCTGCCATTGCCGGGGTGGGAGCCGCGGGGAACTTGCAGTTCATTGTCATGGCCCTGACCCAGGTCCTGGGGGTCGGGACGATGGTGCTGATTTCGCACGCCGTCGGCCGCAAGGACCAGCCAGACGCGAACCTCGTGTTCAACCAGAGCGTGCTGCTCGCCGCCCTCCTGGCCGCGATCACGCTGGTGGCGGGCTTCGCCCTCTCCGGGGCGTACCTGCGCGCCATCGCCGCCGACCAGGAAACTGTCCGCCAGGGCACGGCCTACCTCTATGGGTTCCTCCCGGCACTGGCACTGCAGTTCGCCCTCATCTCCATGGGCTCGGCGCTTCGGGGGAGCGGGATCGCCAAGCCGACCATGGTCGTGCAGATGCTCACGGTCGTGCTCAACGCGGCGCTGGCCCCGGTGCTCATCGCGGGGTGGGGCACGGGCCTCCCGTTAGGCGTGGCAGGGGCGGGGCTGGCGAGCTCGATTTCGGTCGCCGTCGGTGTCCTGCTGCTCTTCACCTACTTCCGGCGCGTCGAGAAGTTCGTGCAGTTCGATCTCGCGCTGTTTCGTCCTCGGCTCGACGTCTGGAGGCGCCTGCTGCGCATCGGTGTCCCCGCCGGCGCCGAGTTCTTCCTGATGTTCCTGTCGATGGCCGTGGTCTACTGGATCATCCGCGACTTCGGCGCAGCGGCACAGGCCGGCTTCGGCGTGGGAGCGCGCGTGCTGCAGGCCATTCTCCTCCCGGGGATGGCGATCGCGTTCGCGGCGGCACCCATCGCCGGTCAGAACCTCGCCGCCGGTCTTCCCGATCGTGCTCGGCAGACCTTCGTCGAATCGATCAAGCTCGGCAGCGCCGTGATGCTGGTGCTTACGATCGTGTGCCGATGGCGCCCGGATTGGCTGGTGCACTGGTTCTCGTCCGACGCCGTGGTCGTCGCCACGGGGGCCGAGTACTTGTCGATCATCTCGTTCAACTTCGTGGCCGCCGGGATCGTCTTTACCTGCTCGGGGATGTTCCAGGCGATGGGCAACACGGTGCCGACCGTCATCAGCAGCGCGGTGCGACTGGTCCTGTTCGTCGTCCCCTCGTTGTGGGTGTCCCAGCAGCCGGGCTTCGCCCTGTGGAAGCTCTGGTACGTCGGGGTCGCGGCCTCCGCCATGCACGCCGTATTCACCGTATGGTTGCTGCGACGTGAGGCAGGAAAGCGGGTGGACTTGGGGCTGGGGCCAGTCGGCATCGCGGTACCCGCCGAAGTGGGGGCCTGACCGCGCGTGCTCGGGTGCGCACTACGGCGCGGGTTTCTCCCGCGAGATGGACCACACATACGCCGCCACGTCTCGCACCTGAGCGTCGGTGAGGTTCATGGGCCCGCCCCGAGGATTCATGGGAAAGCGACGGGTCGTGTCCTTGAGCGCCGTTCGCGGGATCCCTGCCGTCACGGTCGCCACAATCTCGTCGTAGCTCCCGCGGTGGTGCATCCACGGCCCGGTGACGAGGCTGGGGGCGTTCTGCGCTCCCACGCCCTTTTGCCCATGACAGCGCTGGCACGAGCCGGCGTTGAACAACGAGTCGCCCTGCGCGATCATCGCAGTCGTCACGCCCGCCGGCAGCGACGTCGCAGCCGAGCGTTGGGTGGTGGCGGCACACCCCGTGGCCAGCACGGTAGCGGCGAGCACGGTAGTGGCGAGCATCGCGATGAGGGAGCGGGATCGCATGGAACCTCGCGTTTGTGGGTGGCGGCGGTCGAATGTGGGTGAATCAAGCGCGCTTGCGTTCTCAACCCGCTTCCGCGCACCGTGATGGCCATCGCGCGCGGTCGGTGATATTGTCTCGGCTCATTCCGAAGCTCAAGCCACCGTCAAGACATCACGTATCAATGGCACACGTCCCCCGCCGTTCGCTCGCCGGCGCACTGAGCGTCGCCGCCTTCCTTGCCGCTGGCCAGTACGCCCATGCACAGCCCGCGTCGCTCACCGCCCACCCGCGCATTCGTGAGGCGACGACCCTGCTCGACAAGTGGCTCGACGCCCAACGCGCGTATCAGCGCATCCCGTCACTCGCCGGCGCCGTGGTGCACGACCAGACGATCGTGTGGCAGGGGGCCTCTGGATACGCAAACATCGAGAAGCAGCTCGAGGCCTCGCCGTCAACGCTGTACAGCATCTGCTCCATCTCCAAGCTGTTCACGTCCATCAGTGTCATGCAACTGCGCGATCGCGCGCTCGTGCGGCTCGACGACCCGGTGGGCAAGCACCTCAAGTGGTTCAATATCAAGCGGTCCCATCCCGAGTCAGGCGAGATCACCGTCGAGGGATTGCTCACGCACGCCTCTGGCCTGCCACGCGAAGCCGCCTTCCCGTACTGGTCCGCCCCGAACTTCGAGTTCCCGACACGGCAGCAGATCATCGACGCGCTTGGCAGCGAGGAGACGCTGTATCCCGCCGAGACCTTCTTCCAGTACTCGAACCTCGGCCTGACGCTTGCCGGTGAGATCGTGAGCACGGTGAGCGGCCAGTCGTACGCCGACTACGTGCGGGCGAACGTCCTCACCCCGCTTGGGTTGGCGAGCACCTACCCCGAGATCCCGGCGCAGGAGGAGGGGAAGCGCATGGCCGTGGGCTACGGGCCGGTGACGCGCGATGGCTCGCGCCTCACGCTGCCGCTCTTCACTTCGAAGGGGATTGCTCCTGCCGCAGGCTACGCTTCGACCGCGCTTGACCTGGCGCGCTTCGCCCAGTGGCAGTTCCGGCTCCTCGGCACGGGTGGGAACGAGGTGCTCAACGCCAACACACTCCGTGAGATGCAACGTGTGCACTTCGTCGATCCCTCGTGGGAGACGACGTGGGGGCTCGGTTTCTCCGTCACGCGCGGCACCGGGGACAAGACGTTTGTCGGCCACGGCGGAAGCTGTCCCGGCTACCAGACGCAGCTGTCGATGCAACCCGACGAGAAGATTGCCACCGTGGCAATGTCGAATGGCATGGACGTGAACGCCGGGGCCCTTGCCCGTGGGATGTACGAAATCATTGCGCCGGCGCTCAAGGCGGCGCAGGGCGATTCTGCCGGCAAGATCAAGGCACTCGATCCGTCGCTCGAGCGATACCTCGGGACCTATGCCAATGCCTGGCGCGGCGAGACTGAGCTCATTGCCTGGGAAGGGGGACTCGCGGCCGTGTCGCTTCCAGCCGACGCGCCGATCCGCAGCATCACCAAGCTGCGGAAAGAGGGCGAGCACATGTTTCGACGGGTGCGGTCCGACGGCAAGCTGGCCGAAGTGTGGCGCTTCGATGTTGGGAGCGATGGGCGAGTGACGCAGTACACGGTGAACTACAACGTGAGTCCGCGCATCCGCTAGGCGATACTGCTGCCGCTCGGCTCCGCGTACGGCGACGCGTCGACCTGATGCTGATCCACCGCAGGGCCGGCGGCGACGGTTTGGTCACTCCACGCCTCCGCCCACCGCGCGATCGCGCAGAAGGTCTCGTCTAGCGCGCGCCCTTTATTGGTCAGCTCGTACTCCACCCGCACGGGAGTCTCGGGAATGACCAGGCGCGTGATAATCGCCTCGCCTTCCAATTCGCGCAGCCGCTCGGAAAGCATGCGGTCGCTCATCTCGGGGATCGCTGCGGCGAGCACGTTGAAGCGCACTCGCCCCCCCTGCAGGACGCGGAGGATCGCTCCGGTCCAGCGCTTTCCGATGAGTTCCACCGCCCGGTGAAAGCGCGGGCAGAGGGCGGGAACAGGCGAATCAGACATAGAGTTAACTTACATTGAATAAGCTACTTGACAAGAGTAGCTTGCAATAGTACTGTTACTTATCCAAAGTAAGCGCACGAAGTCTGCGTGCCGATGCTGTCGAATTCGCGTCGCGAACATCCCACAAGTCGTTCACATCCATTGCATTACCACGTCACACACCGAGAAATCCATGACCGCTGCCGCTGCTGAACGCCAAGTCACCGCCTGGACGCTCGATTCGTCCCACTCGCACGTGGAGTTCGCCGTCCGCCACATGATGGTCGCCACCGCCAAGGGGCGCTTCGCCGACGTGAAGGGGACCGTCACGTGGGACGGTGCCGACCTGTCGAGCGCTCACGTCGACGTCGAGATCCCGATCGACACCATCGACACGAGGAACGCCGATCGCGACGCACACCTCAAGTCGCCCGATTTCTTCGATGCCGCCACTCATCCGACGATGACCTTCAAGAGCACGAAGATCACCACGAAGGGCGGGAACGAGTTCACGATCGAGGGTGCGTTGACCATCCGCGGCACCACCAGGCCGATCACCCTTACCGCGAAGTCGAATGGACAGGTGCGGGACCCGTGGGGGATGGATCGTGCCGGATTCAGCGCGACCGGACAGGTCGACCGTCTCGCGTACGGGTTGCACTGGAACGCTGCGCTCGAAGCAGGCGGCCTCGTGGTAGCGCAGGACGTGAAGATCGCGCTGGAGATCGAGCTGACGAAAAACTGACGAAACGGGACGGGAGACGGGAGACGGGAGTGGAAGAAAAAGAACCCCCGTCTCCCGTCCCCCGTCTCCCGTCTGCAGTTCAGAACTTCGAGAACGCCCGGCTCGGCACCTTTCCCTCGTCTCCCACATACACCCATCGCACGTCGCGCACGTAGCGCTGCGCGGCGCGCTGGATGTCCTGCGGAGTGACGCTCCGCAGCTGCTCCTCGAAGCGCGCCACGGCCCGGATGTCCCCCTCGAACAGGAACGATCGGGCGAGGAAGTCGGCCTGGTTGGCGTTGGTCTCGTTGTCCAGGTAGAACTGCGTGAGGAACTGCTGCACGAGACGCGCGAGCGCTTCGTCGTTGATCATCCCGGTGCGCAGCGCCGTCAGCTGCTGCCGCATCAGGTCTACCGTGAGCTCGGGCTGCACGGTGGTGACGTAGAAACCGCCAGCCGCAATCGCTCGATCGACAAACGGCGCGTCGACGGCGTACGTGAGGTTGCGGCGCGACCGGATCTCGCCGAACAGCTGCCCGGCCAGCACCGCCGCCGTGATGCGCAGCGCATAGTAGTCCTTGGTTCCCGCACGCGGGCCGGCGAACCGTCCCATGATGTAGTTCGTGGGGACCTGACGGTTCACCGTGAAGGGCGCCGTCGTCGACCGGGGCAGCGAGTCCGGGAGCGTCCACTGATAGCTCCCCGCCGGCATCCGGGCGAGCGTCTGTCCGACCAGGCGCTCCACCTTGTCTCGCGTGATGTCTCCCACCACCACGAGCAGCATGCGCGACGTCACGAACTGCTCGGCGTGGTACTGCCGCAGGTCACCTAACGAGATGCGCGCAAGCGACTCCGCGGTCCCGGCCACCGGCACTGCATACGGATGACCGGCAAAGCCGACCGAGTCGGCCAGGTACTCCAGCAGCGCATCGGGCGAGTCCTGACGCTGGCTCACCCCGAGCAGGAACTGCTGCCTGATGAGCTCCACCTCGCCCGAGTCGAGCGTCGGCTGCATGAGGCGGGAGGCGAAGATCGCCCACGTGCTGTCGAACGTCGTCCGTGTTGCCCGAATACCGAAGACGGTCCAATCGGGTTCGGCGTCGGTGACAATCCCCGTCCCCAGGCGCGACATGGCGCGGCGCAGGCGATCCTTGGAGTACGCCCTGGTCCCGCGTTCAGTCGCTTCCAGCAGCAACGGCTCGATCCCGGCGTTCTGCCACGTCACCTGGCGCACGCCGCCGAGCAGGTACAGGTTGGCGACCGCGATGTCGCCCGATGTCTGCCGCTGGATCACGCGCACGCCGCCGGTCACGTAGGTCACCGTGCCGGTATCCGCCGCGGCGGCGCCCGTAGACGAACGCCGTGCTGCCTGGCCCCACGCGACATCCGCCGTGGACGCGAGCGCGAGCACGCCGAGCGCCAGGAGAACGCGCCGGTGCGTCGCCCCACTCGTCGACAGCTGCGGCGCGCGTTCGCTGACGTCGTCTCCCACTCCCATCGTCCGCTTCACTTCTCCCCGCTGCAGTCCCCTCATTGCACAATCCTCGGCAGCAGGTCGCTTTCCTTGAGATCTATCCGCTTCCTCGACTCGGGATCGATCAGGACGCCCACAATGCTCGGCTTGCCGACGATGTACCGGCGCGCATACGACTGCACGTCGGCCAGCGTCTGCTTCGCCATGCCGTCGATATACCCCATGTAGTACTCGATCCCCGAGACGCTCCACCAGAAGCCGAGCGTGTGGGCAAAGCCGCTCGCCCGATCCTCGCCGTACGCGGTGCTCACCGCGCGTTCCGCCTTCACGTTGGTCAGCTGCTCCTGGGTGATGTAGCCCGGGTCGGCAAACTTGGCGATCTCCGCGTGCAGCGCGGCGATCGCCTCCTTCGTGCGCTCGGGCGTCGTCTGGCCGAGCACCGAGATCGGCCCCTTCTGGTCGAGCGTGTAATAGTTCACGCCGACCGACTGGAAGATTCCGGTGTCGACCAGCCGCTTCTGCAGCACCGAGACCGATTGGTTGAGGGCGTCGGAGAAGACATCGGCAGCGTAGGTCCCCCTAGGATCCTTCCGCACGCTCGGCCCCTGCCACTCAACCTGGACGGTCACTGCGTTCACCGGCTGCTCCACGATGACCGCCTCGTGCCCGGTGAGGTCGGGAATCGGGGGGATCGGATCCTTCGCGAAGGGATCGTTCCCCTTCTTCCAGTCGCCGAAGATCTCCTCCGCCAGCTGAAACACGCGGGTGGGCTCCACGTCGCCGGTGACGATGAGCGCCGCGTTGTTGGGGACGTAATACTTCTGCTGGATCTCGCGCATCTTGTCCGGGCCAACCGTCTGCAGCACCGACCGCTCGCCGATGATGTTCTTGCGGCTCCACTGCCCCGGGTACAGGCGCTTCCCCATCGCTTCCTGCAGGGCGAAGAACGGGTTCGCCTCGTTGCGGTCGTATTCACCGAGCACCACCTGGCGCTCTCGCTCCAGCTCCTCGCGCAGGAACTTCGGTTCGCGCAGTGCGGCCGCGATCAGGCGCACCGCCCCTTCGAGCGAGTCCTTGGGGAGCGTGATGTAGTAGTTGACGCGCTCTTCCTGTGTGGTGCCATTGAAGACCGCCGCCAGCTCCGACGCCCGTTCGATGAACTGGTCTGGCTGTGGCAGCTGGGCGTTGGCCTTGAAGAACATGTGCTCGTACATGTGGGCCAGCCCTTCGTAGCCCGGCGGCTGGGTGAACGACCCGTTGCGCACATTGATCTCCACCGTGGCCAGCGGGACGCCGTGGTTCTCGGCGACGATCACCTCCATCCCGTTGGCCAGGACCTTCTGGTGGATGAACTTCTCCAGGTTCGCGCGCTGGGCGTGGGCCTTGGGCGCAAGGAAGGTGATGGCGAGCAAGGCGATGGCCAGCGGGCGGGTGAGAGGCCCGGCAAGGCGCCGCGAACGCTGGCGCGCGCGTCGCGGCCCGGCGCGCGGCATTCCCCATCGCCGCTCTTGTTGTCCTGTGGTCGTTCGATTCGATCCCGTCATTCGATCCTCGAGTCGTCATTCGGGGCGGCGGCGGCAGACGGCCGCAGCCACTGGTGCTTCCCTCTACACACAAACGCCCGCTGCGGTCGCCGCGTTCGCCCAGCCAAGGCGGGCGCTAGCGGCAGCGTAGGCGGGGTCGGTGCGGGCGCCACACCACGTCGAAGCATAGTCCGGCGTGGTCGCGACGGGCGAGTGGTGGCGTGAGCGTCACGCCCCCGCTTTCTTTCGCGCCATCATGACGATCCCCCCTGCTACCGTGGCCGCATTCGCAGACGCCGCGCGCGGGACGCTTGCACCCGAGCGCCTGCGCTATGCCGTCCCGCTCGCCCCGTACACCACCTTCAGGATCGGGGGTCCCGCCGACCTCCTGTACGACGCCACGTCGGCCGACGACCTGGCGGCAGCGGTGCATCTCGCGCGCAGCACGGAGACTCCCCATTTTCTGCTCGGGCTCGGGGCGAACATCCTGGTGGGCGACCGCGGCGTTCGTGGCGTCGTGATCCGCAACGTGGCTCGCCACCATGCCTTCGTCGATGATACGGCGCTGCGCGCCGAGAGCGGGGCCACCGTGCGTGACCTCATTTTCGCCAGCATCGAGCGCGGGCTGTCGGGGCTCGAGCACTACATAGGCATCCCCTCCACCGTTGGCGGCGCGGTCTGGCAGAACCTGCATTTTCTCGCCCCCGCACCCGAGCGGGAGCGCACGATGTTCATCGCCGAGGTGGTCGAGTCGGTAGAACTGCTCACCGAGGGCGGCGAACGCATCACGGTCGACGCGTCAGCCATGGATTTCGGCTACGACACGTCCCGGCTGCATCACACGCGCGACGTGGCGCTCGCCGTGACGTTTCGCCTAACGCCGAGCGACCCGTTCGTGATGCACCGCATCCTGCAGGAGAACCTGAGCTGGCGTGGGGCGCGGCACCCGTGGCTCGACATTCACCCCAGTGCCGGTTCGATCTTCAAGAAGATCGAGGGGGTGGGGGCGGGGCGCCTCATCGACCAGTGCGGGCTCAAGGGGTACCGCATCGGCGGCGCGCAGATCTCGCACATCCACGCCAACATCATGGTCAACCTCGGCCACGCCACGGCCGCCGACGTGCGTGCGCTGATCGCCCACGCCCAGCAGGCAGTCGTCGATCGGTTCGATCACCGACTGGAGCCGGAGATCGCGTTTGTGGGGGAATTCTAGGTCGACTCGGACTCTCGGACCGTTCTCGCCCGACCGTTGATCAGCACACCGCCAGATGCAGTTACCGCCGCCCCGCGCGCGCGAGGAATCCCGCGACTTTCTGCAACGCCGCCTCCAGTTGCGGTATCGGCGCCGTGTACGCGAAGCGCACGAACTCGTGCGCCCGGTGCTGCCCGAAATCGCGCCCGGGCGTGAGCGCCACCCCCGTCTCGGCCAGGAGCTCACGCACGAAACTCCATGAGTCGTCCGTGTACCGACTGCAGTCCACGTAGACGTAGAACGCTCCGTCCGGCCTGCAGGCGACGTCGAACCCCATCTGCGAGAGCGCCGGCACCACGAAGTCGCGACGACGATGGAGCTCGGCCCGCTGCGTCTCGTAGATCACCGTGCTCTCGGGCTCCAGCGCCGCCACCCCGGCCCACTGCGACGGGGCCGACGGGGCGATGAACATGTGCTGTGACATGCGCTCGACCGCGTCGAAGTACGGCTCGGGAATCACCATCCACCCGAGCCGCCACCCCGTCATGTTGTAGTACTTCGAGAACGAGTTGATGACGAACACGTCGTCACCCAGCGCAGCGGCCGTCTGCGGATGCGTCTCGTAGGTCAGCCCGTGGTAGATCTCGTCCACGATGAGCGTCCCCCCCTTCGCCCGCACCACCTCATGGATGGCGCGCAGCTCGGCGTCGGGAATTGTCGTCCCCGTCGGATTCGCCGGCGAAGCCGCCATGACCCCCTTGGTCGTCGGCGTCCACCACCGCTCCACCAGTTCGGCCGTCAACTGGAATCGCTCGGCGGCGCCGACGGGAATCAGTCGCGCCTGCGCACCGCAGAAGGAGAGCAGCGCGCGGTTGGACGGATACCCGGGATCCGCCATGAGGAACTCGTCACCCGGATTGGCCAGAACGCCGAATGCGAGGGTGAGCGCCCCCGAGGCTCCAACCGTCACGAGGATGCGTTCGGCGGGAACGCTTACGCCATAGCGCTCGTGATAGTGCTGCGCGATGGCACGACGCAGCTCTGGAATCCCGGTTGGCACCGTGTAGTGCGTCTCGCCCCGTCGCAGCGCCGCGACAGCGGCGTCGACGACGCGCTCCGGCGTGGGAAAGTCCGGTTCGCCAACGCACATGAGCCGGACATCCTTTCCCGCGTTGATCATCTCCATCGCCTCGCGAAAGATCGCGACAGCGTAGAACGGCTCGATGGCCTGGGCCCGGGCGCTCATGGCTCCGACAGACATGACGTGCGCGCTTGAGGGAGAGTCGGACACGACGGTTCAGCGTCTGGGTGGGGAGGGAAGCGTCTCGAGCGCCTCGCGATGGCTCGTCCTGCCCATCGAAAACAACGAGATACGCAGAGGTATCGCAACGTGTAGCCCGCGGGAGATGCCCGTTGGTCCCGCAGCACTTGATTTGATCGTGTCCGACTGGCACACTCGTGCGGGTCAGCGACTCGTGAGCAACTCGATGGCGGCAGGGGAGGGCGCATTCGCATGACGGATTTCGCGTGGGCGTGGTCAGCAGCGCTTGTCTTGGCCATCGCTGGCGGAGCCAGCACGCCAGATGTCGGAAGCGGTTCCGTGAGCGCCATCGGCGTTTCCGGTGTCGTGTTTGACAGTCTCTCCGGAACTCCCCTGGCCGGTGCCGACGTGCAGCTCCTGCGAGAGGGAGCAAGCGCCCGCACCTACGACGCGCGCACCGACTCTGCGGGTCGCTTCACGATCTCGACGGTGGAAGCGGGAGAGTATGTCGCCGGTTTCTTCCATCCGCGCCTCGATTCGCTGGGGATAGACCTTCCCCCGGTCCGAGTGACGCTCAACGCCGAATCGCAGGTCGAGCTGCGCCTCGCCACGCCGTCGCGTCGGACCATCATCTCCGCCGTCTGCCCCGACAGCATGGCCGGCGATGACGCCACGCTACTCCTTGGGGCCGTGCGCGACGCTGCGCGAGGTGAGCGGTTGACGGGTGCAGTCGTCTCGGCGCAATGGAGCGGGCTCGCCTTTCAGGACGCGGGACTGGTCAGCGTCGAATTTGGAGGGATGGTCCCCGCGACAGCCGAAGGGCGCTTCGCCGTCTGCAACATCCCGCTCGACGCCGATGTCACCTTGCGAGCCGCGGTCGGAGCGGACACGAGCGGCGCGCTCTCGCTCCAGTTCCCCCCGCTCGGCATCCTTGCCCGCGACATCTTCGTCGCCCCGATCGGCAGCGATGAGCCCAACGCGTCAGCACGACTTTCTGGGCGGGTCACGTCAACGACCGGTGCCGCTGTGGCTGGGGCGCGCCTCTCGCTGTGGGGCTTTCCAGGAGCGGTACGCACCGACGAGACCGGAGCATTCGTTTTCGCCGAAGTTCCTGGTGGCTCGACGACACTGGACGTGCGCGCCGTCGGATACGAACCGGTGCGAATCGGGATCGACCTCCGCACCGACGCGCAGCGCAACAACACCGTCGCCCTCGTCGTCGCCCGCGCACCCACCACGCTGGCCCCGATCACGATCCTCGACACCAGGACCAGCGGCGTGCTGCTGCGGAGCGGGTTTGACAAGCGCGCCGAGGGTGGCGTGGGTCGCTTCCTCGACGCCGAAGCCCTGGAAAAGATGCAGGTCGTGAGCACCACCTCTGCCATCGCGCGATTTCCGGGAATGCTCTCCCGAACGAGCGGTCGCGGTAGTCGCCTGTTCATGCGCGACCCGAAAGGCGTCGTCTGCGCCCCCATGGTGTGGGTCGACGGGACGCCCTACTCGCCGAACGCCAGCGCCGACGTCGATGTCGCCATCGACATCGACCACTTCGCCAACCCCGACGAGATCGCCGGGATCGAAGTCTACCGCCGGGTGTCGCAGGCCCCGCTGCAGTACGCCGGCACCACGCAGAGCGCCTGCGGCGTGGTCGTGATCTGGCGAAAGAATATGTTGTAGAGGGGACGGGGGACGGGGGACGGGAGACGGGAGGGCACACCCGCGACATGAGCGAGTCCGCCCCGCCGACTATCCTTCTCCCGTCCCCCGTCCCCCGTCCCCCGTCCGCCCCCCTTGTCTCTCGTTGCCCTTCAGTCGGCCTCCATCGCCTTTGGCGGGCCCCCGGTTCTCGACGGTGCGTCGTTCTCCATCGAGCGCGGTGAGCGCGTCTCGCTCGTCGGGCGAAACGGGGCCGGCAAGAGCACCCTGATGAAGCTCATCGACGGCTCCCTGCGCCCCGACTCGGGCGAGATCGTGCTCCAGGGTGGCGTCACGGTTTCACGTCTGGAGCAGGACATCCCCGAAGGGGTGGCCGGAACGATCTTCGAAGTCGTCGCCGAGGGGCTGGGAGATAACGGCCGCCTGCTCGCGCGCTATCACGAGGCCTCGCTCCAGGTCGGCGTCGACCCGTCCGAGGTCAACCTCAAGACGCTCGACCGGCTGCACCACGCGCTCGACGCCGCCAACGCCTGGCAGCTGCACACCGTGGTCGAGACGGTGCTCCAGCACCTCGCGCTCGACCCCGACGTGCAATTCGCCGACGCCAGTGGTGGTCGCAAACGCCAGACGCTGCTCGCCCGCGCTCTGGTCCGCCAGCCCGATATCCTCCTGCTCGATGAGCCCACCAATCATCTCGATATCGAGGCGATCGAGTGGATGGAGGGCTATCTCATCGATCGCGGAACGACGCTGCTCTTCGTCACGCACGACCGGGCCTTCCTGCGCCGGTTGGCTACGCGAATCTTGGAGCTCGACCGCGGGCGTCTCGTCGATTGGGGCAGCGACTACGACACGTACCTCGAACGCAAGGACGCCGCGCTGTCGAGCGAGCAGAAGGCGTGGGATGAGTTCGACCGCAAGCTGGCGATCGAGGAGAAGTGGATTCGCACCGGCATCCAGGCTCGCCGCACCCGCAACGAGGGGCGCGTCCGGTCGCTCGAATCGATGCGCCGCGAGCGCTCGGCGCGGCGCGAGCGGGTCGGATCGGTCAAGCTCGCCGCGCAGGACGCCGAGCGATCAGGGCGGCTGGTCATCGAGGCGCGCGACGTAAGCTTCTCGCACGGCGACCGCCTCATCGCCCGCGACTTCTCCACCACGATCGTGCGTGGCGATCGTGTGGGCCTCATCGGGCCGAACGGTTCTGGCAAGACGACGCTCCTGCGCTTGTTGCTCGCCGAGCTACCGCCCGACAGCGGGACCGTTCGGCACGGGACCGGGCTGCAGATCGCCTACTTCGACCAGCTGCGCGATGCGCTCGACCCCGAGCGCAGCGTGTTCGACAGCATCGCCGACGGCGCCGAGTGGGTCGAACTGGCGCAGGGTCGCAAGCACGTGCACAGCTACCTGCAGGACTTTCTCTTTCCGCAGGACCGGGCGCGGACCCCGGTGCGCGCACTGTCGGGCGGGGAGCGCAATCGCCTCCTGCTCGCGCGCCTTTTCACGCGCACCTTCAACGTGCTCGCCCTCGACGAACCAACCAACGACCTCGACATCGAGACGCTCGACCTGCTCGAAGACCTGCTGATCGAATTCACCGGGACGCTGCTGGTCGTCAGCCACGACCGTGACTTTCTGGACAACGTGGTCACCAGCACCCTGGTGATGGAGGGGAAGGGCGCGGTTGGTGAGTACGCCGGCGGCTACGAGGATTGGGTGCGTCAGCGTGTATCCACGGTCGAGGCGACGCCCCGCTCCGCCTCCAAGCCTT
The DNA here is from genome assembly GCA_016704465.1 of Gemmatimonadota bacterium. Lineage (GTDB taxonomy): Bacteria > Gemmatimonadota > Gemmatimonadetes > Gemmatimonadales > Gemmatimonadaceae > SCN-70-22. The sequence goes on from JADJAD010000007.1 coordinate 473,995, forward strand.
CGCAGGTGATCAGCCAGCCAGCGACTGCCGGGCGCACCGAGAAACCGCGCAAGCTCACCTACAAGGAGCAGAAGGAGCTCGACGCGCTCCCCAACCGCATCGACACGCTTGAGCAGGAGAAGGGCGCGCTATACGAGCGCCTGGCAGACCCCGCAGTTCTGCGCGATGGCGCCGCCGTCGCGGCCTCCTCGGCGCGCCTCAAGGCCGTCGAGGTCGACGTCGCCGCTGCTGTGGCTCGCTGGGAAGAACTGGAGACCGTCGCCAGCCTGGCGCAGTAGATCGAGGCGAGCGCAGGCACACGGCGCCTCCCGTTTACCCGCGGCGCATCTTCCACGCATCGTAGCGCATGCGCAGGGTGCGCACCGGATTCGGGTTCTCGTCCGGCGTCGTATTCTCATCGGTCACGTTGAGAAACACGTCGTACGTCCCATCGTTGAACGACACCCCCTCACGCGACGACTTGTTCGCTGCCACGAGGTAGGCCACGTGCGCGGTGCGTGCCACGCAGGCCGCGGCGGTCTTCGGCACCGGCTGCGTGTCGCACGTGCACCGCTTGTCGCCGCCAGCCGCATCTGCCGCCTCCATCGCCGCCATCACCCGGTCTTCGAGCGAGCCGCCCGCTGCCTCGAATGCGCGCACCGCATCCTGAATCACCGCGTTCGAGGCGAGGATGTTCCCCTGAATCGCGTAGTACACCTCGGTCCCCGGCACCTGCCCCTGCACCGCCAGCGCCGCAGCGCCGTTGCGTGCGCCGGAGAAACCAGAAAAGCGCCCCTGCATGTCGAGGATCCCGAACTGTCGCTGCTGAATCAGCGAATCCGCCACCAGCATCGCGAGAATCTGCGACGGGTGCGTCCCCTTCTTCAGCTCGGCGTAAATCAGCATCTGGTTCGCCCGAGTCCGATCCACACCAGCTTGCGCGGCCGCCACTCCGAAGCCGGGGACAATTATCGCCTGCACGTCCATCAATCCCTTCGAAGGGAACCGCAGCAGCGCCGCCTGTGCCACGCAGGTGGCCGACGAGACGACCATCCGGCCGGTCGCTCGGTCGACCGCCACCACCGACCACGTGGCGTGGGCTGCCGTCGGAAGCACGACGACCATGAGGGCGGCGCACAGCATCGCCGATCGGGAGCGGAAGGAGCGAAGTGAGGGCATAGTCGGGAGTGAATGCCTGACGGATGAGATACATGCAGTGCTACGCGCGCACGGTGCGGCGATGCGTCCGTCAGGCGCTCTGGAGGCACGGCCACGACACGTCGTTTGTGCGACATCGCGGAGCGCACTGACTAGCACTCGGCGGGGTTGTGGCGCAATAGCGCGCGTCCTGCCCTCAGCGGACCTGAACTCCCGAATCGGCGTCGCGCCCGCTTTGGCGCCGTATGCTTCTCGACCCGACTCCCATCACACACCCGGCGAGAAATCCACCAGCAGCCGCCACCCCGTCCGGCGATCCACGGCCCGCGCCATTCCCACCCCCACCGCTCCTCCAAAGACCCGAAACCCCACCGTCACCGACGTCCTGACGCCGCTCGTCTCGCGCGACACACTCTGCGGCGTCACGTCGACGCCCTGGATCCCGTCCAGCTGAGGCGGTGTTGGTAACAGCCCCAACTCAAGCATCGCGGCGCGCCCACCGTTGCCACGCACCTGCGTCCATCCGCTTTGCGCCCCGATCGCCAGCGCCGGCGACACCGCCGGCAGGAACCAACGCCGCACCCGGATGGGGGCGCGCAGTACGCCCAGGCTGTACATGACCAGCCCGCGCACGATGGCCGCGTCGGTGCCAGCAAACTCCTTGTAACCGTAGCCGGGCAGGTTCTGGTTGCGCCCCAGCTCAAAGAGCTGCTGCGGCGGCGGCGACGCGCCGAGCAGTGTCCCCACGTCGCCGCGCGCTGCGAGGGTGACCGGTCCCGCACTGTGGCGTGCCATGACGCGCCCCTCCAACCGCGCATACCGAAGGTCGCCATGCGCCATCTCAGCGTTTACCAGCGCCCCTACCCCCGGGCGCACGAAGTCGGCACTAACATCGGGGTGCCACTCCAGCGAGGCCCAGTGCCTCCAGTAGTCTCCCTCACGCACGCCTCGGTTCTCACGAAACCCCGAGTCGCCACGCACAAGCCCGCGTGACAAGCGACGCATGACCGTCCGGTCGCGAGCCGGTCCCGACTCCACGCGCAGGATCGCCGAGCGTCCCGCGCCGATCTGCCGCCAGATGCCGAGCGCCGCCAGCCGTCGATCGACGTAGTCGTAGTTGTCGGCCCCAAAGATCGGCCCCACCGTACTCCCGCTGTCGAAGATGCTGCGGAAGTCGTTGGTCAGGTCGAGCGACCGCCCCGCCCGTACCAGGTATGTCGAGGCGCCACGGCGCCACTCAGCGCTCGCACGTCCGCGCGCCGTCATCTCGCTCCACGCCCACCCGGCATTCGCACGTAGGGTGACACCCGGGGCAGCATCCCGCAGGCGAAGCTCAGCGCCATAGCCGGTGTACACTCCTTCCACACGATTCACGTGCACCAGGTCCATCAATCGCTGCGTCCGCCACTCGAGTCGGGGCCGACCTGTAGGACGCCAGACGTCGGGGGCAATGTCGTTGAAGTCATCGCTGTGCACGTCGCTCGTCGCCGCCCCCAGTGCACGGCGCCACCCCGAGACCGTCGACAGGCTCTCCGCTGGCGCGAAGGAAAGCGGATAGGGACGGGACATGAGCGAGTCGACGTCCGCGAGCAGCGTCGTGTCCGCCAGCTGGACCTCGTGGTCGCGAAAGCGCGTCACGACACGAAAGATGGATCGCGAGTCGGTGGCCCCGGTCAGCGCCGCCTGCGCCTCGAACCGCTGGTACGTCGGAAGCCAGTACCGCCCGTCGATCTCCCCGTTCTCCAGTTCGACGAACGCGACCGCCTCGAATCCTCCGACCGTGAGCAAACGCGCCAGCAACGATGGCGCCGGCGCCTTGCGCACGAAGTAGCCGCGCATTCGCACCAGCACGTCGCGCGACGCATCCAGGTCCAGTTCGCCGCGGAACGCCACGGTGCTGTCCGGCGCATCCTCACGCGGCTCCGCGATGATACGCACGATCGGGATCTCCCGCCCGTCGACCCGCAGCGTGACTTGCGTGTCGCCCCCAGTGTACCGATACACGCGCTCCCGATCCTCGGCCAGCGGGTGCACCGCCACCAGCCGTTGATCGATGCGGCGCCGCGAGGGTCGCTGCCGCGATGTATCCTGCCCGAACAACAGGGTCAACCGATTGCCGTACAGGCTCGGAACGGTCCACGCCTGTCGAAAGAACGACAGCGACGAGAACTGCAATCCGATCGCCTGCGCCCGGTAGCCGACCACTCGCTGCTCGAAGTTCCCGTCGCGCGTCCAGCGTACCTCGTTCTGCGTCTGCTCGATCGAGACCGCCCCCTCATGCCCTTCGCCGCGCCGCGCCACGATGGCAATTTCACTTTCCGCCTGCGCCCGATACCCGCTCATCGTCACAGGAACCCTGCGGTTGACGCGCGACGCCTGCTCGACGTGAGCGCGAACACCCGAGGACGAATAGATGGAATCAGCCCCAGCAAGCTGGGCCACGAGGAACAGGGCGATCATGCTGCGAGCATCTGGGAGCGACCACTATGCATCTGATGGATACGAAGCGCCATGGCTGCGGGTTCCGCTCGGCGCGCGTCTGGCTGCGCGTCCGGCTGCGCGAGCTCTGATTGTCCTGACGCGCCTCGCGATTCCCGCGTGCCCGTGGCACTCTTCCATCAAGCCTCCGTTACATCCTCCTGCCCGTTCCGCCATGCCGCGCACCCGACCTTCGCTCGTCCACGCGCCCTCCGTCGCGCCCCTGGTCGCGCCCCTGGCCGCACTGCTCCTCGCGTTTCCGATATTCACCGCGCCCCTCGCGGCTCAAGTCGCCGACGCCCCGGCACTCCACGCCACGATCGATCGCCGCGCCGCCGAGCTCGAGGCGAAGGTCGTCGCCTGGCGGCGCGACATTCACCAGCACCCGGAACTCTCTTTTCAGGAAGTCCGAACGGCCAAGCTGGTCGCCGATCACCTGCGTGCGCTCGGGCTCGAGGTGAGCACCGGCGTGGGCGGCCACGGCGTCGTCGGGCTGCTCAAGGGTGGCAAGCCGGGTCCGGTCGTCGCACTGCGCGCCGACATGGACGCGCTCCCGGTCACCGAAGTCGTTGACCTGCCATTCAAGAGCGCGGTGCGCGCGGTATACAACGGGCAGGAAACCGGTGTCATGCACGCCTGCGGCCACGACAATCACGTCGCCATCCTCATGGGGACCGCCGAACTCCTGGCCGGCATGAAGGCTTCGCTCCCCGGCACGGTGAAGTTCATCTTCCAGCCGGCCGAAGAAGGGCCGCCGGTCGGCGGCGCTGGGCCCATGATCGAGGCGGGCGTACTCGAGAACCCGAAGGTGGACGCCATCTTCGGCCTGCACGTGGGCCCGGGACCGCTTGGGACCGTGGGATGGAGGGGCGGGGCGACCGCGGCCGCCGCAGACCAGTTCCGCATCGTCGTGCGCGGCAAGCAGACACACGGCGCCTATCCATCGGCCGGCATCGACCCGATCGTCATCGGCTCACAGATCGTGCTCGGGCTGCAGACAATCATCAGCAGGCAGTCCAACCTGATCACGGCACCCGCCGTCCTGACGGTGGGCGCCTTTCATGCCGGACTCCGGGAGAACATCATCCCCGATAGCGCCTGGATGATAGGCACCGTGCGCACGCTCGATGCGGGCATGCGTACCGACATTCTGGACCGTCTGAAGCGCACCGCCGAATCGATCGCCCAGAGCGCAGGGGCCAGTGCCGAGGTGCACATCGAACGCGGCTATCCGGTGACGATGAACGACGCCCCGTTGGCGCTCCGCATGATGCCGTCGTTGCAACGGGTAGTTGGCGCTGCGCAGCTCTTCGAATCCCAGCCGGGTACCGCCGGCGAGGACTTCTCGCGCTACGCAGAAAAGGTCCCGGGCTTCTTCTTTGGCCTCGGCGTCGCGCCCAAGGGGAGCGATCCGCGCACGGTTGCCCCCAATCACTCGCCCCTCTTCGTCGCCGACGAGGCGGCGCTCCCCATCGGGGTGCGCCTCATGGCGAGCGTGGCAGTGGACTACCTGATCGGGGAAACACGGGTACAGCCGTAACGGCGCGCAGTGCACACGCGCAGCAAACAGCACCCGCCATCGGCGTTCGAGCGACGCGGCTCCGGCAGGCCTACTCCGACGCCGCCCGCTCCCGCTCAACGCGTCGCGTCCGCATCCACGACGCCACCACACCGGCGACGAGGATCATGACCACCATCCCCAGCAGCCAGAAGTTGAAGTTCGGCCCCAGGTAGTCCTTCAGCAGGTCCGCCACCAGCATCTTGATCCCGACCAGTCCGAGGATCGCGGCGAGCGACACCTTCAGGTAGTGGAACTTCTCGATCGCTCCGGCCAGCGCGAAATACAGCGAGCGCAGCCCGAGTATGGCGAACACGTTGCTGGTGAAGACGAGGAACGGATCGGTGGTGATCGCGAAGATCGCCGGGATCGAGTCCACGGCGAAGATCAGGTCGGTCGTCTCCACGAGGACCAGCGCCACCGCCAGCGGCGTGAGGATCCACTTCCCCTGCTCCTTGATGGCGAAGTGTTGCTCGTGATACGTCGGCGTGATCGGAAATGCCTTCCGCACCTGCCGCACCACGAATCCGTCGCCGGGCGTCTCCTCGTCGTGCCGCATGGTCAGCATCTTGATCGCCGTGTAGACCAGGAAGATGCCGAACAGGTACAGGATCCAGTGATAGCGTGCGATGAGCGAAGCTCCCACGAGGATCATGGCGCCACGCATCACGAGCGCGCCGAGGATTCCCCAGAACAGCACGCGGTGCTGATACTGCGGTGGCACCCGGAGGTATTGGAAGATCAACGCAATGACAAAGACGTTGTCCGCGCTGAGCGACAACTCGATCATGTAGCCGGTGAAGAACTTGAGGGCCGCCAGGCGCCCGTCGTTCACCAAGCCGTCGAGCTTGTCGACCTCCGTGCCAAGCCCCAGCAGCTGGTGTTCGTACAGCGCGTAGACCACGCCGTTGAAGCACAGCGCCAGGAAGGCCAGGACCGCCGTGAAGCGCAGCGCTTCGCGGATCGTCACGACGTGGGCCTTCCTGTTCAGGAGTCCCAGATCGATGGCCAGCACGAGGAGCACGAAGGCGAGAAATCCGCCCCAGGCCCAGATTTCGGGATTGATAGAGGTAGCCCTGACGTCGTCGGTTTAGGTGGCGTCGAGCGACTCGGAGGCGGCCAATGCCGACTCCCACGTCGCCATCGCGGTCGCCAGCTCCTGCTTTACCTGCGCTAACTCCCGAGACATCGCGGTCGCGCGCGCGCGCCCGTTCGGGCTTGCAAAGATCTCCGGGTCGGCGATAGCCGCATCCAGCGACGCCACCTTCTGTTCCAGCTCAGTCACCCGCGACTCGGCGCGCTCGGCGTTGCGTCGGATGTCCCGCGCGTTGCCGCGCGACTTCGAGTCGCGCTCGGTGCGCTTCTTCGCCGCCGCCTTGTCCTGCGCCCGCCGTTCCGCGGCCGCCGCCGCCACACGCGTCGCCTGCTCCTTCTCCTCGCGCTCGCGCACTTCCTCGAACTCGGCAAAGTCGCCGTCGAACACCCGGATCTTGCCGTCACGCAGCTCCCACACCCGCGTCACGAGCTTTCGCAGCAACTCACGGTCGTGGCTCACGAGGACCACCGTCCCGGCAAAGCGCTCGATCGCGTCTTCCAGCTGCTCGATCGACTCCACGTCGAGGTGGTTGGTCGGCTCGTCGAACACCAGCAGGTTCGCCCCCTCCAGCATCATCATCGCCAAGGCCACCCGCGCCAGTTCGCCACCCGAGAGCGACGACGCCGACCGCATGACTTCATCGCCCGAGAACTGCACCATCCCCAGGTGCCCCTGGATCGCTCCGCGCTCCCACATCGGACGCATGTCGCCGATGATGTTGTACAACGACTTGGTGCGCGGCACGTTGGCGAAGTCCTGGCGATACATCGTCGCCTTCACCCCGCCGCCCATCCGGATCTCTCCACCCGCAAGCTCGCGCTCGCCGAACAGTGCCTTGAGCAAGGTCGACTTCCCCGTGCCGTTGGGGCCGATCAACCCCACCACGTCCCCACGACGCACCCACTCCGTGAAGTCGTGGAGCAGCGTCCGCTCGCCGATCTGGACCTTGGCGTGCTCGAAGATCGCCACCAGGTCGCCGCCTCGATCGCCCGGAAGAAAGCGAACCGCCATCGCCGAGTCGTCGTCGGGAGGCGGACTAAGCCTCGGCAGCCACTCCAGGCGCTTGCGACGCCCCTTGGCCTGCTTCGTGTTCTGCCCGGCGATGTTGCGCCGGACATAATCCTCCTCCTTCGCGATCGCCTTGGACTGCTTGTCGAAGGCCCGCGTCTGGCTCAAGCGCCGCTCCGCGCGCTGCCGCACAAAGTGCGAATAGCCGCCGTCGTACGGCACCGCGGTCTGGTCCTCCAGGTGCAACACGTGGTTCACCACGCGATCCAGGAAGGCCCGGTCGTGCGAGATCACGAGAATCGTCTCGTCCGTCTCGCGCAGGTACTCCTCGAGCCAGCGCGTTGTCTCGAGGTCCAGATGGTTCGTCGGCTCGTCCAGGAGCATCACGTCCGCCGGAATCACCAGCTGCCGCGCCAGCGCCACGCGCCCGCGCTCCCCACCACTCAGGTGCGTCAGCGCCTCGCTCTTGGCCCCCACCGCGTCGAACCCCAATCCCTGCAGCACCGCATCTACGCGGGACACGTATGTGTACCCGCCCTCGTGCTCGAACCGCTCCAGGTCGTGTGCGTACCGGTTGAGCTGCTGCTCAGTGACGTGCTCGCCAGCGTGCGCCAAGGCGTCGGCCTGGCGCGCGAGGTCCGCCTCCAAGCCGATCAGCTCCCGAAAGGCATCGGCCACTGCTCCCCAGACCGTCGTAACCCCGGGGAATTCACGATGCTGGTCGAGCACCGCAAAACGCAGGTTCGGCGTCTTCGCCATCGTCCCCACTGACGGCTGCATCGCGGCCGTCAGCAGCCGAAACAGCGTCGTCTTACCCGCACCATTCCGGCCAATAACCCCCCACTTCTCCCCAGCCGCCACCGTAAACGTGACATCCCGGAGGATCGTCGTCGCCCCGAAGGACACGCCAACGCCGTTAAAGGAGAACTGGGTCATGCGACGCCGGCACGAGCGGCAACCGCCCGCTCATGGCGCCCCCCCAACTCCCGTCTCCCGTCCCCCGTCCCCCGTCCGCAATTCACGCGTCTTTCCATTCCTTCCACGTATCCTCAGCAAGTCCAATCGTCAGCTTGTGCTGCCAGCGTACCATCGGCACGCGCAGCAGCAACGGCTCATCCGCCAGCTTCTCCATCCAGCGGTCGTCCGAGTAGCGCGCGGGCCCCAAACCAAGCTCCAGGAACCGCTTCGACTGACGGTCCAGCAGCGCCTCGACCCCGAACTTCTGGGCGAATCGACGCAGCTCGCCCAGGGCCGCCGCCCGTTCGTTCAGGTCGACGAAGTGCGTCCTGATCCGCCGCTCGGCGAAGAAGCGCAGTGCCTTCCGCGTCTCGGCACTCTTCTTCGTGCCGAAGATTTGTACTTCCATCATGCAGAGGAGTCTAACAGGGCCACGCGCCGCTCCTCTAGCCAGCAACGCATGAGCGAAGTCCCGTCCGCCGTGTATTTCGGCCCCCCCTCCGTCGAACGACGAAGCGTTCGATTCCCATCCCGTTCATGCCGGGGTGAAGTCGCCCCACAGCACAGTGTTCTCGCACACGACCCGGATATACTTGACCGTCGGGTCCTCGCTGGATCGAGGTTCGGAACGCCCGCACCATGCATCGGCCTTCATCAGACGTCGTCGCGCGTCCCCAACTCGATTGCAAAACGGTAACGCACATGACCCAGCCCGGATGCCTTCCATCCCGCGCGTCGCCGCATCGTCTACTCCTGTCTGCTCCTGTCCGCTCCTGTCCGCTCCTAGTCCAGCTCTCCTCGTGACCTCGCCACGTGGTGCCATCTCGCTCTCCACGCCGTTCCGCCCGGCGTGGTGGCTGTCCAATCCCCATCTCAGCACCATGTGGGGAAAGTTCTTCCGCGCTCCCCCACCGGTCGAGACGCAAGTCGAGCGCTGGGATACCCCGGACGGCGATCGGCTCGACATCGTGCGCACCGAGGGCACACCGCACGACGCCCACGCGCCGACCTTCCTGCTCCTGCATGGCCTCGAAGGCTCCATGCGCTCGCACTACACCGCTGGAACCTTGCACGCGGCGCAGCAGCAGGGATGGCAGTCCAACCTGCTCCTCTTCCGCACCTGCAACGGGAAGCTGAACGACGCCCCTCGTACCTACCACTCGGGCGAGACGGCGGACCTCGACTGCGTTGTCGATCGTCTGCTGGCGGACCGTCCCCTCGCACCACTCATCGTCGCTGGCGTCTCGCTGGGGGCAAACGTCCTGCTCAAGTGGCTGGGCGAACAGGGCGATGCTGCGCGCGCGCGTGTGACCGCAGCCACCGCCGTGTCAGCGCCGTTCGACCTGGCGCTGTCCAGCGCCCACCTCGACCGCGGCTTCTCGCGCCTCTACGTCTGGAACTTCCTCGCGTCGCTGAAGGCCAAGGCCCTCGCCAAGATCGCCCAGTACCCCGGCCTCGCCGATCCCGAACGCGTCAAGGCGGCGGACACACTCTGGGCATTCGACGACGCTTTCACCGCTGTCGTGCACGGCTTCGTCGATGCGGCCGACTACTACTACCGCTCGTCGTCGATCCGGTACCTGCACCAGATCCGCGTTCCCACGCTCCTGCTCAGTGCCCGTGACGATCCCTTTCATCCGCCGCACATCCTCGACGAGGTCGCGCGCCTTGCGGCGATGAACCCCCACTTGCATCTGGAGTTCACCCGCCGAGGCGGACACGTCGGATTCGTGGAGGGAGTAACCCCCGCTCGTGCCGAGTACTACATGGAACGGCGCATCGTCGACTTCGGCGCCGCGCAGCTCGACAGGCGAGCAGCACTCCGCCCCATGGAAGCCCCCGCCTCGCCGGGTTAGCATCTTCCGCTCCGTTCGCTCCGTCCTTCCGCCGTCAAACTTGTGTCGGATGCCGCGCTGTTCGTCCTGATCTTCGGGGGCTTCGCTGTCCTCCGAATCGTTGCGGCTACCGTCGCCTTCCTCTTCATCCTGCCACGAGGCGATCGCTGTCCGAACTGCGATCGCCCGACCCTGCGCGTCGAGTCGATCCTCTTCGACCGCCTCCTCCCATGGTTTCGCAAGAGCTGGTGCCTCACCTGCGGCTGGCACGGACTCCTGCGATGCGGCCCGCTCTCGGAGTCCACGCCAAGCAAGCAGTACACCGGGGGAGGCGTTAGGCCACGTCGCCGCGGCCCATGACGAAGACCGACAACCAGTCCGGCCAGTTTCCGGTCAGCTCGAAGAAATCCTCGAAATAGGTCAACCCCGCGTCCTCGAGGTCGGCGATGAGGTCCTGCATCCCGTCGTCTTCGGGAATCGGGCCGATGCAGACCAATGTCCCCTCCACGCGGAATTCATCGGCCGTCAGCCCCAGTCGCGCATCGATTGCAGCGCGCGTGACGCCGCTGCGCTCGAAGGCTTCCCTGAGAATGACGAGGGCCGGGCGACCGGCGGGGAGTGAGAGCGGCATCGGGAAGCTGGGATCGGGTCGCGGAACGGCTCGGACCGGCCCCGGGACTCGTCCCGGTGAACCCGCCCCGAGAACCGGCCCGGCGGGGCCAGTCACATGCCCGTCACTCTACAGGTTCTCTCACAAATTGTCGACGGACGCACGCCGACCTATGGCGTCGGCGCGCCGGGCCACTGCTTGTGAGATGGCGTGTTCTGCCGGCGCCGGGTTGGGTGCACACCAGCGCCGACGTTAGCTTGCCGGTCCTATGTCGGCCAACGAGCAGGACTTCGACGTTCTCGTGGTGGGTGCAGGTCACGCTGGCACCGAGGCGGCCGTAGCCGCCGCCCGATGTGGCGCCACGGTCGGCCTGATCACGAGTGCCCTCGAGACCATCGGCCAGATGTCGTGCAATCCGGCCATTGGCGGAGTGGCCAAGGGCACGGTGGTCCGGGAAGTGGACGCGCTGGGCGGAATCATGGCCCGCGCCACCGACCTTGCCATGCTCCAGTTCCGCATGCTCAACCGCGGCAAGGGCGCGGCGGTCTGGGCTCCTCGCGCGCAATGCGACCGAGGGCTGTACCGCCGAGCAGTGCGGACCCTGCTCGAGCACCACGCGGGAATCCAGACCGTTCAGGGCACCGTCGCCCGCCTGATGATGGACGCTGACGGCCGCTCGGTGCACGGCGTCGAGACGCTGGAAGGACGCCGGTTCGGCGCCCGGGCTGTCATCATCACCGCCGGCACCTTTCTGCGCGGCCGAATCCACATCGGCACCGACACCCGCATTGCCGGCGGTCGAGCAGGGGAGGGAGCCACGCTCGACCTCGCCGAGCAGCTGGAGCGCGCAGGACTGGAGGTCGCTCGCTTCAAGACCGGCACACCACCTCGCATCGACGGGCGCAGCGTTGACTATTCGGCGCTGCAGGTTCAGGAGAGCGAAGTAGAGCAGTTTGATTACACCTGGTCTCACTTTTGGGCGACACCACGGCGACATAAAAGCGCAACTCGACACCCAGATCAACTGCCGTGCTGGATCACCTACCTCGGAGAGCCCGGCAAGAAGATCATCGAACAAAACATCGGTCGGTCGGCGATGTACGGCGGGGCGATCGCCTCACGCGGCCCCCGCTATTGCCCATCGGTCGAGGACAAGATCGTGAAGTTTCCCGCCGCCGAGCGGCACCAGATCTTCCTCGAGCCCGAAGGACACGACACCGCGGAGTTGTACGTGAACGGCCTCTCGACCTCGCTTCCGGCACCGGTCCAGCTCGACATCCTTCGCACCATTCCCGGCCTCGAACAGGTGCGCATGACGCGCGCCGGCTATGCCATCGAGTACGACTATTTCCCCCCGACGCAGCTCGACTCAACGCTGCAGGTCAAGGCAATCCAAGGGCTCTATTTCGCCGGGCAGATCAACGGAACCACCGGGTACGAAGAGGCTGCCGGACAGGGTGTGGTCGCCGGCCTCAATGCCGCCTGCGCCGTTGCGGGGCGCGCGCCCGTGCTCCTCGGACGCGAGACGTCCTACATCGGGGTGCTTGTTGACGACCTGGTACAGCGTGGGGTCGACGAGCCCTATCGCCTGTTCACCTCACGCTCAGAGTTCCGGCTCACCGTGCGCCAGGATAATGCCCTCCGTCGGCTCGCGCCGATCGGCCGCACCCTCGGGTTGTTCACCCCCGACGAGGAGGTGCTCATCGAGACCCGGCTCGGCGACGAGGATACCGCCATGCGTCTCGCACTCGAGTGCAGCATTCGCCCCGAACAGGTGAACGCTCGGCTGGCCGAAATGGGGAGCGCGGTCATTCCGCACTCCGTGAAGGTGGTCGAGCTCGCGCGGCGACAGCACGTCGAGTTGCGCGAGCTCTTCTCCTTGGCCGGCGTGGGACGCGAGCTGGCCCTCGACGCCATTATCACCACCGAGCTGCAGATCAAGTACGCCGGCTACTTCGACCGGGAACGCGTGCAGGCCGACAAGATGCGCCGCATGGGGCACTTCGTCCTCGAAGTGGACCTCCCGTACGACTCCATGCAGTCGGTCTCCTTCGAGGCGCGGCAGAAATTCGCCGCGCAGCGCCCCCGCTCCCTTGCCCAGGCGTCGCGCATTCCGGGCGTCTCACCCAACGACCTGCAGAATCTCGTTCTCGAGGTCGAACGCCATCGACGCGTTGCGGCGGCCGGCGGCCCTGCGTCTTGAAGCAGCGCCCGTAGGTCGGGCGACGTGATGCACCTGCCCGTGAGCCGGGCGACTACGCGCCCATGCCTCCACCACATCCCGACAGCGCCGCGCCGACGCACAAACTAACTATTGCTGCCATGCGAGCTGCCGCGCTCGTGATGGCGGTACTCGGTGCGTTTCCCCTGGCCAACTGGATCGCCGGCGGGCACGAGTACGAGAACTACGCGCAGGTCCGGAGCGAGTGGGCAACCGGCGCGCTCATCGTGTTCGGCTTCGCCGCGGTCCTCACCATCCTCTCGCGTCGCCTGCCGCTCTGGCGCCCCGGATTGTTCTCGGGAATCGTGCATGCCGCCCATGCGCATCCGGTGCGCACCGGCGTCCTTTTGTTCGCGACGACCCTCGCCGTCTACGTCGTCGTTGCGCTGTGGGTCCTGTCGGGACGCCCCCTCCTGATCGACGAGATCGGGCACATCTTCCAGGCCCGAATCTTCGCGCAGGGTCGGCTCTGGCTCGACCCTCCCCAGTACCCCGAGTTCTTCAGCGCGCTGCACGTCATCGACTTCGGCGGCAAGTACTACGCGCATTTCCCGCCAGGCGGCCCGCTCCTCATGCTGCCAGCGGTCGTCCTGGGAATCCCATGGATCGTTGGGCCGCTCTTCGGCGCCATCTCGGCGACCCTGTTCTGGGCGCTGGTGCGGCGCATCGAGTCGCGCCCCGCCGTCGCGCTGGCCGCCGCCCTCCTCTTCGCCTTCGCCCCGTTCGTCGCGTTTCTCTCCGGCTCGCACATGAATCACGTGCCGGTGCTGACCTGCCTCCTGCTGGCGATGTACGCGCTCGTGCGCCAGACCGACGACGACGCGCCACATCCCGGCTGGGGGGCACTCTGCGGAGGCGCGTTAGGCGTGGCTGCGAGCCTCCGCCCCCTCGACGCGGTGGCGTTTGCGCTCCCCGCCGGGCTGTGGATGTTGTGGCGTACCATCCAGCGAAAGAGCCGGTTCCCGGAACTCATGACCGCCGGCATCGCGATTACCCTCCCGATCGCCGGCGTGCTCTGGTATAACAGCCAGGCCACCGGGCAGCCGCTCGTCTTTCCCTACGAGCTGCTCTGGGGCAAGAGCCACGGCTTGGGCTTCCACGCCGCGCCCTGGGGCGAACCACACTCTCCGCTGCGTGGACTGGAACTCCTCAACATCTATTTCCTTCGACTGCAGACCAACCTCTTCGAACTCCCGGTCCCGTCGCTCATCGCCCCCATTGTGGCGCTCGCCGCGACGCGGCGTGTCGAGCGCTTCGATCGTTATCTGCTGTGGACCGCGGGGGGTATCGTTGCGCTGTATTTCTCCTACTGGGGCGACGGGTTCTTCCTCGGCTCGCGTTTCTTCCTGGTCCTGGCCCCCGCTCTCGCGCTGTGGAGCGCACGGTGCCTTCCCGCGCTGCGCGAGCGGTTTCCCTCGGCAACGACACTCTATCGGGGCGCAGTCTTCGCGGCCGCGAGCGCGCTTGCGATTGCCGTCCTTGTTGGAATCCCGTACCGCGCCTTCGTGTACCGGAACGGCTTCCTGTCCATGCGCCTTGACCTCCCCGAGATGGCGGAACGTCAGGGCGTGCGCGATGCGATCATCTTCGTACGGGAAGGATGGGGCTCGCAGCTCATTGCCCGTATGTGGGCGCTCGGCGTGCCGCGCAGCGAGACCGAATCGATCTATCGTGCGGTCGATGCGTGCGTCCTGGACCACGCGCTGCAGCGGCTCGAGCGGTCGACTGTCCGCGACTCCGCAGCATGGCAGCAGCTGCAACCACTGATGCGCGACTCGCTCCGACTCGAGAAGGGGACGTTGACGCCGGACCGCACGTTGCGATCGCTCCCGGGGTCGACATATGACACCGAATGCACCGCGCGGGTGATGGAGGATCGCGCCGGATTTACCGTCGGCACCTCGGTCCTTGCCAATGCGCCGTCCAGCAACATCTTCGCGCGCGATCTGCATGGCCGCGACACGTTGCTCGTTCAACAGTTTCCTGGTCGACCACTCTTCTTGCTCCGGCCGACCTCAAGCGAACTTGGCGCCCCTCTGGTTCTGGAGCCGCTGCGCCCCGATTCGGTCGCACGCTCGTGGGGGGTCTCGATGCCTGCTCACGAAGCTGCTGACGTTCCGTCGCAGATCCGCTAGGTCGACTCGTTCTCTCGCATCGCAGGGATTCTTACTTCCGCAGGTTGCGACGTTGCGATGCCGATGATGATGCCATAGTGGCGTAGTGGTGTGCTTGATATCGACTGTTCAGCGACCCATTGGTTCGGAGTGAGCGCCCCCCCGTCCCACCCTCAGCACCGCACTCCGCACCACGAGCAAGTGCGCGCCTCGTGCGTGCGTCGGTCTGTATGACAGCGTCAGGGTGCGAACAGCCGCCAGGCGCGAGCGGATCGAAGTCGATTCGTGCTGGTAGAATGGAGCGTCGACGCGCCCGCCCTCGAGCCGAGGCATCCCTGGTCGATCGTTGCCCACCGGCACGCGCTTTCTGCGCGCCTCATTCCATTGGAGCGAAGCTCGAATCCTGCGGAATTCGTATGGGCCAGATTCAGACGGTCGGCTGCTACATAGTATCTCTAGGAGACTTAACATGTCGTTCGATCGTGCTGCCAACCGGGGTATGGTGCGACTAGCTGGGATGGCCGCGATAGCGCTGCTCCCGCCGGCCGCTGGCTGCGCGCAGGATGCGCCCGCTCAACCGAACATTCATCCGCCGTCTCAGATCGTAACTACCGCGACGGGCGAGGCGACCCTCATTCCGGACCGAGGGATCATCACGTTTGCGGTTGAAGAACGTGCGTCGACGGCGGCGGCGGCGGGTGCCCAGAATGCTCGACTGCAGGCGGCGGTCATCTCGGCGCTCCGTGCAAAGGGCGTCGCGCCAGAACACATCAGCACCAGTGGGTATTCCGTCAGTCCAGACGAGCAGTACCCCAAGGGAGAGCGGAAGCTGGTTGGCTACATCGCGCGAAACTCGGTTGTTGTCGATGTACAGAAGCTCGATCTAGTCGGTGCGCTAATAGACGCCGCGCTGGGTGCCGGCGCGAACAGCATCGGTGGACTTCAGTACTACAGCACCAGTTTCGAAGCCGTGCGTCGCTCGGCTTTGGAGTCTGCGGTGGTGAAGGCCAGGGCTGACGCCGAGGTGATGGCGCGGGCGGCCGGTGGGTCGCTTGGCGCACCACTCGAGATTGCGGCGAACAACACGGGCATTCCGCGTGCGATGGTGCTGCAGCAAGTAGTGGCTACAGGTCGGGCGATGAGCGCAGGCGTCGAGACTCCTGTGTCAGTCGGCGAGCAGAAGGTGACCGTGATGGTGACGACCCGCTGGGTGTTCGTGGCAACGCGCTGAACCCCTGCCTCGGACACCCCGTCATTCGATCGCGGCACCGGGCCTGAGGTATCCGCTCGGCGCGAGGCTCCGGTTGGTTCACAGTATGGCGTACTGTCATGCTCGCTTAGCGACCGGGCAAGCTAGCTGCCCTGATTTCTGCCTCGCGCGGGGAGTCAGCCATCCCCATTCGATCATGTTTCACGTGAAACACTGCCTCCGTTCCGCCTATGGGAGAACTGGAGGCAGTTTCCTCGATATCACGCTGTGTTTCACGTGAAACGGCTGGCAGCATGCCGACGGTGAGGCGATATTCCCCTCCCCAGAATCCAACGCTCGAATCCAAGGAGTCGCCGCGCCCGTGGCAAGAATTATCGCCATCGCCAACCAGAAAGGCGGCGTCGGCAAGACGACAACCGCTGTAAACCTCGCAGCGGCTCTCGCAGCCGCCGAGCAGCGCACCTTGCTGGTAGATGCGGATCCGCAAGGAAATGCGACTAGCGGACTCGGCATTTCGCGCACGGATATCACCCGTACCACCTACGACATCCTCCTCGGACTTGCCGCCACGGAGTCGGCGTTGCTCCGTAGCGTCCATTTTCGCTCGCTCGATCTGCTGCCCGCCTCGGCCGACCTGGCTGCCGCTGAAATCGAGCTGGTCGAGGTCGAGGCGCGAGAGCACGCGATGCGAAGAGCGTTCGCTCAAGTACGCGATCAGTACGACTTCATACTCATCGACTGTCCACCGTCACTGGGCCTGATCACCGTCAACATGCTGGCCGCTGCGGATGGCGTGCTCATCCCGCTTCAATGCGAGTACTATGCACTCGAGGGCCTGAGCCAACTGCTCAATACCATCCAACTCGTTCAGCGCCGCCTCAACGACCACCTCGTCGTCGACGGTGTCCTGCTCACCATGTACGACGCGCGGCTGAACCTGTCGCGGCAGGTCGCATCCGAGGCGCGCGAGTATTTTGGCGACACGGTGTTCGAGACGGTCATTCCTCGTAATGTGCGCCTCGCCGAGGCGCCGAGCTTCGGCAAACCCATCATTGTTTACGACGTCGCTTCGGTAGGAGCAGTGGCATATCTCACTGCCGCACGCGAGGTTATCCGACGACTAGGAACGTCTGTTTCCTCCGCTGCGACCGCGAACGCCGCGGGGCTGTAAACGTACGTTTGCCGTGCTGCGCCCGCGATTCCTGCCGTTCAATCCCCATATGACCCCACGCGACACCATGACGGAGAAACCACGTCGCCTCGGTCGAGGACTCGAAGCCCTCATTGCCGGCGCCGGATCGTCAGTCCCCGCGGCGGTCCCCGCAGGCACCGCCGAAGCCGCTGCGTCGCCCTTGCGGTCCATCCCCATCGGCGACATTCGCCCGAATCCGTTTCAGCCGCGTCGTGACTTCCGACCCGAGGAACTCACCGAACTCGAAAACTCGATCCGCGCCAGCGGCCTACTGCAGCCCGTTACTGTGCGTGCACACGCCACCGGTGGCTACGAGCTCGTCGCGGGCGAACGCCGGTTCCGGGCAGCCAGCCGCCTCGGGTGGTCGGAGATCCCCGCCGTCGTGAAAACGCTCGATGATCGCGAGATGCTCACCCTTGCACTCATCGAGAACCTGCAACGCGCTGACCTCAACCCCCTCGACGAGGCCCTCGGCTTCCAACGCCTCATCGATGAGTTCACCCTCACGCAGCAGCAAGTCGCCGACGCCGTCGGAAAGGATCGCTCGACGGTGGCCAACCTGCTCCGCGTGTTGCAGCTGCCCGACGGCATCAAGCGCCTCGTCCGCGACGGCGTCATCTCGTTAGGCCACGCGCGCGCACTGCTCGCGATGCCCAACGAACGTCTCATGCTCGACACAGCCAAGCTCATCGTGGACCGCGGCCTCTCCGTGCGCGAAGCCGAACGCATTGCCCAGGAAGCCCGGCCGACCGAGGATCGTCCCAAGGCGCCCCGCGCGGCTGACCGTGGGCGCGATGCGCACGCCGCTGAGTTGCGTCGCCTGACAGAAATGCTGCGCCGTCACCTGCAAACCGACGTGCGCCTGACCATCGAAGGCGAGTCGAAGGGCGAGATCTCCATTCGGTTCTACTCGGCCGACGACCTGCACCGCCTGCTCGAGTCGATCCTCGGACGTCCCCTCGACGACGCCTGACCCCCGCGACCGCTCCTTCCACTCCCCGCGTGCACCTCATGGCCCTCTTCAACAAGCCAGCCGAACGTCCCGTCACCCGCCTCGACGCCGCAGGCGCCGAATCCTCAATGTCGGTCATCGGCAGCGGCATGCGCATCACCGGTGACATCGAAAGCAATGGCGTCATCAAGGTCGAGGGCACCATCGAGGGCGCCGTGCGCGGCGCGCGTCAGCTGCTGCTCGGCAAGGGCGGAACCATTCACGGCGACATCTTTGCCATCGACGCCATCCTCGGCGGCACGGTCGTCGGAACCGTGGTCGCCAGTGAGCGAGTGGAAATCCAGGGAACATCCAGCGTGGAGGGCGACATCCATACCAAGAGCATGGTCGTCTTCGAGGGCGGAATGATCAACGGTTCCGTGCGCATGGGCGAGCACGCCAACCTCGCACAGTCCCCGCCCGCCTCGGCAAGCGAAGACCCCGTTGGCGTCGCGGGACCCTAGACTCGGACGGCCAGCTGCCACGACGTACTCTGTTCGCCCACTCACCCGCGGACGGTCCGTCGCCCGGGCGCTGCTGCTCGGGAGCAGGAGGTCGCACGATAGCTGGACCGATCCACCCCGATCACGTTCGACGCACAAACTTGGGGTGCGTGCAGGACATTCGTTTCACGACTGTGGCGTAACAGCCATGCTCACGGCCGCTTTCTGAGGTAATCGTCGTGTCGCATCAGCGATTCTCCACACTCTTCCACATGGTTTTCCTCACGCTGATCGCGATCGGCGTGACCGCCTGTGGAGAATCAGACGCTGGAGACGCCGGCACCTTCCGGGTCGCGCTGCTCACCCCCGGTTCCATCTCGGACCAGTCCTGGAACGGCAGCGCCTACGAGGGCCTGCTGCGCATTCGCGATTCACTCGGCGCCGAGGTCAGCCACATCCAGACCAAGACCCCGGCGGAGTTCGAGGAGAACTTCCGGCAGTACGGAGCGCAGGGATACCGGCTCGTCTTTGGCCATGGATTCGAGTTCCAGGACGCAGCCGCTCGCGTCGCCCCGGAGTTCCCCAAGACGATCTTCGTCACTACATCGGGTAACACGAGCGGTCCCAACCTTGCCGGGATTCGCTTTGCCTTCGAGGAGCCGTCGTTCATGGCGGGCATGGTCGCCGGTGCATTGACCAAGTCCCGCGTCATCGGCGCGATCGGTGGCACCGAACTGCCCCCCGTGAAGGACTCATTCAGGGCCTTCACCGAAGGGGCTCGCTCCATGAATCCCGATGTGGAAGTCCTGATCGCGTACATCGGGTCGTGGGATGATGCGAGTGCAGGGAAGGAGCAGGCGCTTGCGCAGATCGCGCGCGGCGCGGACGTCATCTTTCAGAACGCCGACGCCGCCGGCCTTGGTGTATTCCAGGCCGCGCGCGAATCGGGGAAGGCGTATGTCTTCGGGTCAAACTCCAACCAGAACGCCGTCGCGCCCGAGGTCACGGTTGGCAGCGTAGTGGTCGACGTTCCGCACGCGTTCCTGTTCGTGGCCCGCCAGATCGTCGACGGCACCTTCGTCCCGCGCGTCGTCCCGATGGGATCCAGTGTAGACGCCGTCCGGCTCGAGATGAACCCGGCCCTCTTGTCTGTAGTCCCCCCCGCCGCGATTGCGGCCGTCGATTCGGTTCGTGCCGGGATCGCCGCAGGCAAGATCGTCATCGAACCGGGACGCCCGTTCCCCAAGGCTCCCTGAACCCAGCACGCCCCAACCATGCCCAGCGCCACCGAACTCGCCGCATTTCTTGACGCGGTGCTCGAGTCATCAGGCTTCCCGGACTATCCGGGGGCACTGAACGGATTGCAACTCGACCACCGGGGGCCGGTACGCCGCGTCGCGGCCGCCGTTGATTTCTCCGGCCGGACCATCGATGCGGCGCTGAATGCCGACGCCAACTTCCTGATCCTGCACCACGGCATGTTCTGGAGCGGGGCGCAACGCATCAACGGCCAGGTCTACGAACGCCTGCACCGCCTCATGGCCCATGACGTTGCCGTCTACGCCTCGCACCTCCCACTCGACTCTCATCCTACGCTCGGGAACAACGCACGCCTGGCGAGCGCATTGGGGCTGGAGGCGAGCGAACGATTCGGCGCGTACGAAGGAGTCCCGATCGGTGTCGCTGGCGAAACAGACATGGCCACCGCCGATCTCCTCGTCCGCGTCGACGCCTACGCCCAGTCATTCGGGGGGGGCGCACGCGCCTCGTGGATGCCCGAGGGGCGACGGACCATCCGCTGGGCCATTTCGTCAGGTGCCGGGATCGGCAGCAAGGAGATTCGCGACGCGCAGGCGCGCGAGATCGACACGCTGATCGTGGGTGAGGGACCCCATCACACCACGGTCGATGCCGCCGATGCCGGCATCGTCATCATCTATGCCGGCCACTACGCGACCGAGACGCTGGGCGTCTGCGCCCTCGCCGACGCGCTCACCCACCAGTTCGGCGTCCCCTCCACCTTCTTGCTCCTTCCAACCGGGTCGTGACCGTCGCCCTCGAGCTCGACGGATTGCGCAAGCGGTTTGGCGTCGTCGAGGCGCTCGCAGGGGCTTCCATGCGCGTGCGCGGAGGCACCGTTCACGCCTTGCTCGGCGAGAACGGTGCGGGGAAGACCACCCTCATGCGCATCGTCTATGGCACGCTGCGCGCCGATGCCGGCGCCGTCTCCCTGGACGGCGCCCCGGCCACCTTCCGCACCAGCGCCGACGCCATTGCCAGGGGCATCGGCATGGTGCATCAGCACTTTGCGCTGGTCCCGGCCATGACGGTCGCCGAGAACGTAGCGTTAGGCATGCGAGGCCACTACGATGCGCGGGCCGCCGCTGCGCGCGTGCGCGACCTCGGCGCAACGACCGGACTGGTGCTCGACCCAGACGCGCGCGTCGAGACGCTCCCCGTCGGAGCGCAGCAGCGGCTCGAGATCGTCAAGGCGCTGGCCCGCAACGCTCGCCTGCTGATCCTCGATGAGCCGACGGCCGTCCTTGCGCCTGACGAGGCCGACGACTTGATGCGCTGGATCCGTCGCTTTCGTGACGACGGGCACGCCGTCGTCCTCATCACGCATAAGCTCCGCGAAGCGCTCGCCATTGCCGACGACGTTACTGTCCTTCGACGTGGAACAACGGTCCTGACCGGATCCGTTGCAGCGCTTGACGAACCAACGCTCGTCGCCGCGCTGCTGGGCGAGACCTCCGCGCGCGCCGACGCGGCCCGCCCGCTCGTCAGCAGGTTGCCGCTGACGGAGCAGCGGACAGATGTACCTTCACACCCTGGCCGCGACAGGCGCCTGGTGGCCACGTTGCAGAACATCTCCGTCTCCTACGCAAGGCGTGCGCCGATCCTGCACAACGTCACGCTCGACCTGCGGGCCGGTGAGATCCTCGGCGTCGCGGCGGTGGAGGGATCAGGCCAGCATGAGCTCATGCGCGTGCTCGCCGGGCGACTGACGCCGACGTCCGGGACGCTCAGCCTGCCGCATGCAGTCGCCTTTATCCCCGAGGATCGCCATCGTCACGCCATGGCCCTCGACATGTCTCTCGTCGAGAACGTGGCACTGCGTGGCCTGTCCAAGCGACGCGGTCGCATGGAGTGGCGTGCGCTGCGTAACGCAACCAACGAGATCCTCTCCCGCTTCGATGTGCGGGCGCCGGGGCCGCTCGCGTCGGGCCGAGCGCTGTCCGGAGGGAACCAGCAGAAGCTCATCCTAGGACGCGAACTCGCTGATCGCCCGGAAATGATCGTCGCAGAAAACCCGACACGCGGCCTGGACATTCGTGCGGCGGCGGCGGTGCAGGGCCACCTGCGTGCCGCGCGCGACGCCGGAAGCGCTGTGGTGATGTATTCCAGCGATCTCGACGAGGTACTTTCGTTGGCAAGTCGGCTCATTGTGGTGCACGCCGGTCGCGTCGTGCACGTGGAGCATCCGACGCGCGAGACGGTGGGACGAGCGATGCTCGGGGCGCAGTAACGAAGACGCCGCACGAGTGCGTCGATGGCAGACACAACACCAGCCGATGGGCTGCACCCGTACGAACCCCTGCTGCACGAAACATCGAGCGCCGAGTCGGCGCGGACACGTGACGTCTACAGGGAACTGCTGGCCCGCGATGACTTCGCCCACGGTGTGCAGCTCGCGGGGAACCACTCGGACGACAGCGAGAGCTCGGGCAATATCGCCGGGCAGAGGATTCGTGAGAGGTGAGAGAAGGTGAGGGAAGGTGAGGGAAGGTGAGGGAAGGTGACTGGATGCGGTATCTCGAGTTCAGTTCGGGGCCGCGAGCCCCCCTCGGCAGCGGCGTCGGAGGTAGACACGACACCTCAAACTCCGTACGATCCCTGGCCGGCACCGCCTGCCAATCGCCAGCTGACCGGACATGCCTCCCCCCACACGACCTAACGCGCCGCGACCACGAGACGCGACGCCGTCCGACGACAGCCACCCCAGACGCTGGCGCACCCTCGCGATCCTCACGCTCGCCGAACTGCTCGCCATGTCGCTCTGGTTTGCGGCAAGTGCCGTCTCGGCACAATACCGCGTCCTCTGGGACCTCTCCGCCAGTCAGGTCGCCTGGCTCACCACGGTCGTGCAGCTCGGCTTCGTCGCCGGCACGGCCGTGTCGGCGCTGCTCAACCTCGCCGATCTTGTCCCCGCCCGACGCCTCTTCGCGGGCTGCGCCATGCTCGGCGCAGTTGCCAACGCTCTCACTCTCACGGCCGATGGACTGCCGGCAGCCCTCGGGTGGCGGTTCCTGACCGGCGTGGCGTTGGCCGGCGTGTATCCGCCGGCCATGAAGATGATCTCCACCTGGTTCCGCGCCCGCCGCGGTCTCGCCGTCGGCACCGTCGTGGGGGCGCTCACCGTGGGGAAGGCATTCCCATACCTCATCCACGCCATCCCCGGTGTGGGGATCACTCCGGTCGTACTTACTGCATCGGCGGGCGCGGTTGTAGCCGCGGGGCTGGTCTGGCTCGGTTACCACGATGGCCCGTATCCCTTTCCACCACGTCCCTTCTCATGGGGCCTGGCACGTGATGTGGTGCGATCGCGCCCGTGGCGGCTCGCGACGGGAGGCTATCTGGGCCACATGTTCGAGCTGTACGCGGCATGGACCTGGCTCCCCGTCTTCATCGCCGCGAGCATCGCGCTGTCCGACCCAGGGACCGGCGTACCGCGTGAATCCATCGCGTCGCTCATTGGCTTCGCGGCCCTCGCCATCGGCGGCGGCGGATGCATCTGGGGAGGCGTCGTCGCAGATCGACGCGGACGTACCTGGCTTGTCACCGTCGCCTTGGCCATCAGCGGCGCGTGCGCGGTGCTCATCGGCTTCACATTCGGCACGTCTCTCTGGCTCGTCGTCCCCATTGCGCTGACCTGGGGGTTCTTCGTCGTTGCCGACAGCGCTCAGTTCTCGGTGCTGGTCACGGAAAGCGTTCCGCCGCATGCGGTAGGTACCGCCCTCACGCTCCAGACCTCGCTCGGCTTCCTGCTGACCGCAGTCACCATCCAGCTCATTCCCCCGCTCGCGGCCGCGCTCGGCTGGAGATGGGCGTTCGCCGTCCTCTCGCTCGGACCCGTGTTCGGGATTGCGAGTATCCGGCGATTGATCAGGCTCACGACTGTGAAAGCAACGCTGGCGGATCCGAGCGCATCGCGCCCCTCGGTACTCGGCTAGTTCCAGCGCCCCGCTGGGCCCCACTCGCGACTCCCGCTCGCGACTCCCGCTCGCGACTCCCGCTCGCGACTCCCGCTCGTTGCACGCGCGACCGATACTGGAAGGAAGTTGCCCCGTTCACGCACCTTCGGTGAAGGACCCGTCGGCATGCGTGCGCAATGCCTTCGCGTGCGCAATGCGTCCGCGTGGAACGCCTGTGCCGACCGCCGTCGTTGACCCCGCACGGCGCTTACCTTTCGTTGGCTCGCTGACTTCCTCGTCGAGCAATTTCCGCATCAATGCCCATCCCGACTCCCACCTCACCCACGCCTCAGGCGACGTCCCCGAAAGCGATGCGTCGCATGGTGCCGTGGAAGCTCGCCCTCGGCGTCAGCATCGGTTGGAAGGTCCTCGTCCTCACGCTCGGCGCCGCAGTGCCACGGTGGGTCATTGGCGATGGCCTCGACCTGATTCCCGTCGCATCGCATGCATATGCAAAGCAGGCCCAGGTGACGGCGATGACGCTGTGGAATCACCCGCTCGAGCGACTGGGCATCGTGCGAGCCATGCGTGTCACTCGAGTCGACAGCACGGTCCCGAGGAACGTACCGAGGAATGTACCGAGCTACGATGCGGCGCCCTCGGCCCAGCCTGGCTCGACGCCCGTCTTCGCCCCACGCTCACCCCACATCGCGCAGGGCGACCGGTGCCGCACTCGGAGCGCCACCGTCGTGGCCTACACATACTTTGCCATTCCGTACTCGCAGGTGCGAACCGTGTGCGACTCGGGCGTGGTGGAGTACCGGCTGTTCCGGCGTCGCTCGTAGCATGACGCGTTTGGCGCCGTTGCGCCCGTCGGCGAGTGTCGCCCCGCTTGTGCTCACCCTCGCCCTCGCCATCGGCATCGTCGCCCTCCTCGCGGCGATCCTGACCCTTGGTGGATTCAACGTGGGCCGGGCAATGACGGCGCTGGTGCGAGGGGCCGGGGGGAGCAGCTACGCAATCTTCTCGGCGACGCTGGTCCGCGCGACGCCCCTCATCCTGACCGGCCTGGCGGTTGCACTCGCCTTCAAGGCCGGCATCCTGAATATCGGCGCCGAGGGACAACTCCTCACGGGGGCGGCGGTCGCGGCGGCCGTGGCGCTTGGCATGGGCCCGTCGTTAGGCGCTGGGGCGCTCGTGATCGCGCTCATCGCGGCGGCGGCCGGCGGTGCCCTGTGTGCCGCTCTCCCGGCGTGGTTGCAGCGACGATTCGGCGTCCTCGAAGTCATCAGCACGATCATGATGAACTTCATCGCCTTGTACGGTGTCGGATACCTCGTGCGCGGCCCATTGCAGGAACCGACCCGCGCCTATCCGCAATCGTCCGCCATTCCCGACGCGACCCACCTGCCGATTCTCATTCCGGGGACGCGCCTGCATGTCGGATTCGCCATCGCGGTGATCGCGACACTGGCCGCGTGGTATGTGACGCGCAATCTGGCAGCCGGCTTCAGGCTGCGCGTGGTGGGGTCAAACCCCTCGGCGGCGGCGAGCGCCGGAGGCCTCGACGTTCCGGCCGTGACATTTCGTGTCTTCCTGCTGAGCGGAGCGCTCGCCGGGCTCGCCGGGGGCGTCGAACTCACGGGGGTGACGTATGCCCTGTACGAGAACATCTCGCCGGGGTACGGCTATACCGCGATCGCTGTCGCGCTCCTGGCGGGATTGCATCCGGGACTCGTCCTGGCCAGCGGGATCCTGCTCGGCGCTCTGGAAGCCGGTGCGGCGGCGATGCAGCGCGAGGCCGGTGTACCGCTCGTCCTGGTGAGTGTCGTCGAGGCGCTCATCATTCTGGCGATCGTCGGGGCACAGGCCTTCCTCTCTCGACGGAGTGCCGGGAGCACGGGGGCTGGGACATGACCGAAGCACTGACCGCCTTCCTCGAAGCCACCGTGCGCACCGCGACGCCGCTCGCCTTTGCCGCCCTTGGCGAGACCGTGTCCGAGCGCGCGGGCGTGATCAATGTTGGCTTGGAGGGCGTGATCATCGCCGGGTGCTTCGGGGCGTTGGTCGGGGCACAGGGTGGCAGCGTGGAGATGGGACTGCTCGGGGGGGTGCTCGGTGGAGCGGCGTCCGCTGGAGTGTTCGCCCTGTTCGTCACTTGGCTGCGTGCGGACCAGATCATCACCGGCACTGCCCTGACTCTCGGGGCCCTGGGACTCACGGGCACGCTCTACCGGTCCCTGTTTGGCACCACCGGAGCCGCCCTCACCATTCCGACCCTTCGCCCGATCGCCATCCCCGTTCTCAGCGACCTCCCGCTCTTCGGCGCTGCGTTCTTTCGACAACCCGTGGTGACCTACCTGCTTTACCTGCTGGTCGGGCTGGTCTGGTGGTTCCTCACACGTACGCACGCTGGCCTGGCGCTCCGCGCAGTGGGAGAGCAGCCCGAAGCGGCGGAAGCGGCAGGAATCCGCCCGGCGCGTCTGCAAGCCGCGGCCGTGCTCGTCTCCGGGGTGCTGGGCGGGATGGCAGGCGCATCGCTGGTGCTCGCCCAGGTCGGGACATTCACCGAGGGGATGTCGGCAGGGCGTGGCTTCATCGCCATCGCCATCGTCGCACTCGGCCGGTGGCGCCCTCTTGGTGTCGCCCTCGCCGCCCTCCTCTTCGGCGGTGCCACCGCGCTCCAGTACCTCTTGCAGTCCATGGGGACCGACTTGCCGTACCAGCTCTTCCTCGCCTTCCCGTATATCCTGACCCTTGTTGTGCTCGCGGCCGGGTCCGCCCGTGTGCGCGCTCCCGCCGCACTCGGTCGGCGCAACATCACCGGCCACTGAACGATCAGCGCCCGGGATGCTCGTCGTCGCACTGATCATCGTCGTCACCCTCGCCGCGGGCGCCATGGTATGGCACGCCCTGCTCGTGGCTCCGGGCGATGTGCAGCTGACGAAGCACGAGGTCCCGATTCCGGGACTCCCGCCGGCATTCGATGGCTATCGCATCGCCGTGCTCGCCGACTTCCACCACGGCCCGCAGCAACCCGCCCACCGCGCGCGACGCGCCGTGGCCTTGGCCAACGCCCAGTCGCCGCACATCGCCGTCCTGCTGGGTGACTACGGAACGTCGGAATGGGCGGCCCGCGACCTGTCGCTCCGCTGGTACCATCGCACCTTCGAGGTGCTTGGGCCCATACTTCGAACCCTTCGTGCGCCCGACGGCGTGCTGGCCGTCATCGGCAACCACGACTACTACGCCAGCGGCGATGAGACGCACGACTGGCTCGAATCGTTAGGGGTGCGCGCCCTGCGCAACGCGGCCATCGACGTACCATCGCCCGATGGTCCGGTGCGCTTCGTCGGCCTCGACGACCTCGAGGAGGGGATTGTCGACGCCGATATCGTCGCCGACCTGGTGCGTGGCGACTCGCCGACGATCGTCCTCTCCCATCATCCGGACGGCGTACGCTTCTGCCGCCATCCCAGCGTGCGCCTCGTCCTCTCCGGACACACGCACGGAGGTCAGGTCGTCCTTCCCTGGCTCGGGGCCCCGGTTACGCGTTCCGAGGTCTGCACCCGACTCCAACCCGCTGGCTGGGTCGCCAATCCCTACGCTCCGCTCTTCGTCTCCCGAGGCATTGGCTCGCAGATTCCCGTGCGGGTTGGCTCGACGCCCGAGGTCGTGATCCTGACCCTGCGTACCCTCGAGCACGAACCCTCCGGTACGGACTGATCTGATCAGGGCAGTCGGGCGCGACTCATCGTGCCAGCCCGAAAGGCCTCGACCTCAGCATCCGACGTACGGACTGGTCCACCGCAGGCGCCACCGTCGCCCTGCGGTCCGCTCAAGCAACCCGTAGATCACACCGTCTCCGACGTAGCGCGCGAGCAGTACTGAGACATCGTGCGTGGGCGCGAATCGGGCGATCACCATGACCTCGCTCGATTCCAGCGTCTCCTCACCCCCAGCAGCACGCTCGGTGTAGGCGATGTCGAACCGCCCGCGCGTCATGCTGTCTCGCTCGGCGACGAGTAGCAGGTGTTCCTGCTTCGGGTTGGCTTCCTGGTTGAGCGTGCGCCAGACCTCCGCGATCAACCCATCCACGCCAGGGGCCACCGGAAAGCGATAGGCACGGCGCACTTGGTAGGGAAGGCCGCGCAGCTCGGCGACCGTATCACCCGGCACGCTCGATGCAATGCGCGCGATGTCGATGGCCAGCCGTGACGAGTCGGCCGAGGAGAGTCCACTAATCGAATCATACGGGATCGCCAGGGCCCGTCCGCGCACCAGGCCGACCGCCCACGCCCGACTCGCCGAGTCATCCCGCACTCCCGACAGCTGCACCAGGGGCCAGCCCGAACACTCCTCGGGTGCCTCCAGCGGCACCACGGCACTGACCATCCCGTCGCCGACCAGTCGCCCGTTGCTGAACAGGTCGAACGACGTCCCGATGTACGGCGACGCATCCAGCCGCCCCGATTCGATCTCCGTATCGGACGCAACGGCCGGAAAGACGATGCTGGCCGTCGACGCATTCGGGCCGCTCGTGATGAACACCGGTCCGGCGGCGGAATCCCACGGCATTTCCACCGTGGCCACGCCGCTGTCCGGTACCGACGGTAGCGACGGCGCGACGGTCATCGTATCGTTGGCCGGCGGTGGCGCAGGCTTGTCACATCCGGCAGCGACCAGCAACAGCGCAGCCGACCCGGTCACGCGCACCGCATCGATCACCTTCCGGCGAAGCGCTCCGCGCGCTATTCCACGACTCATAGACGGAAATCTGCGCGTGGCGACCGTTGCGTCAACTCATCTGCCGCTGCCGCTGCAATGACCTTCCGATTTTCGGATCCCTCCCGATAGACGCGCATGCTCTATCGCTTGCTGCGCCGTATCGCCACGGTCGCCCTGCGCTGGTACTATCGCAGCATCGAAGTACTCGGCCTCGAGCGGTTCCCGTCGTCGGGCCCCGTCATCGTCGCCGCCAATCACTGGAATGCCCTGGTCGATGCGCTTATCATCGCCTGCGCACTCGATCGCCCGGTTCGACTGACAGCCAAGGCCACTCTCCTCGCCCACCCGCTCACCCGTCTCATCGTCCGAGCGGTCGGCATCATTCCCTTGCGTCGCACGAGCGACGAACAGCACGCGGGAAGCGCTGACGCTGCGGGTGCCACCGAACCGAGCGCTGGCGCAGTCGAGGATCGGAATACGCAGTCGTTCGGTGCGATCCTCGACGCACTGCAGCGGGGAGAAGTCGTCCTGATCTTTCCAGAGGGCAGGAGCCACAGTGAGCCCGCGTTGGCCAGACTCAAGACCGGATGTGCGCGCCTCGCCCTCATGGCGCACGTGCAACGCGGGATGTCGCCCGTCCCCATCGTTCCGATCGGACTGACGTTCGAGGCGAAGGGACGACCACGCTCGCGTGTCGTCGTCCAGGTTGGACCGCCGCTTCGCCCCGAGGACACCGAGGATCTGTCTCCCGGGCGCGTGCATGCGCTCACGGCTCGGCTCGATCGTGCGCTTCGCGACATTACCCTCAACTTCGGCTCCCGGGACGACGCGGAACAGATTCTCCACGTATCGACCCTGCTGACCACCGTGCTGGATCGCGTGCGCCCACTCGCAGCGCCTGATCCTCCGTTGTCTGCTGCACTGCGCATGGCCCAACGTCTCGAGGCCGCGAGGCAGGTCTTACCCGATGCCTCACCAGAGACGCTCCGCGAAGTGAACGCCTTTCTTGAGCGTCTCGATGATTTCCGAGCCACCCTGCGGGACCTGCGCATCCCGGTGAACGACCTGTCGATGCCAGTCACTCGCTCGGCGGGCGCCTGGTTCGTGCTGCGCGAAGTCACGATCGCGACGGTCACCCTTCCCATTGCCGCGTGGGGACGACTCAACCACTGGATCCCGCTGTCACTCGCCCGCTGGATCGGCCGCACGACGTCGACGAACGCCGACGAACCCGCGATGCGGACGCTGGTGGCCGGCGTAGCAACCGTCCTGATGCTCTACGTCGCAGTCGCTGCGGTCATCGGCTGGGGCGTGGGGACGCGTTGGGCGGTCGCCTACCTCATCACGCTTCCCCCGGCAGCCTCGCTGGACTTCTGGCTCACGGCGCGCCTCAGGCGCGCTGCCGAGCGTGCACAAGCCTATCTGACGCTGCGCGCCGACCTAGTGCGCCGTGCCGACCTGCGTCGAGAGGCCGGCGCGCTTCGACACATCGCTCGCAAGCTCGACGCCTTGGTGCGCTGACGTGCGCTGACGTGCGCTGACGTGCGCTGACGTGCGCTGAAATGACCTCGGAGCTCGTTGCGATACCGCAACCCGGCCGCGACTGAGTCGCAACCCACTCGCAATCACTCGCGGCTAGGCAGATATCGTCCCACCAGATCCCAGTGCCAAGCCTCACGGCGCTCGGCGGTGCGCGGATCCTTCAGCGGCTTGTACTGCAGCCGCTCCTCTGCCAACCCCACAGCCACGCCATACGCGAGCAACCGTGTTCGATCAGTCGAGACGAGGTGCGCCATCGCCCGCCCCATCCAGACGTGCCGATGCAGCCACAGTCCTCCATCCATCGCGTGAATCATTCCTTCCCGGCGACGTTCGAACTCGATGTAGATCAAGTACTCCGCTCGCGACTCCCCATACTGCCCAAAAATAGTCGCCGTTCATTGGCAGTTCACGACCCCTTCGATGATCGCCGGCGCCACTGCCGGCACCCCACCCATGAACAGTGCGCATGTAATGGGGAACGCCTGCGGGTGTGTCGCACTGGCCGCCCATCCCCCGCCGTTGACGGTCGAGAAGGTGAACGTCACGCCCGGCGAGGGGTTCACGTTCAGCGATGCCAGGCTCGAGGAGTACGTGCCGTTCGTGTAGAAATACGCTTCCTCCGCCGTCGCCAGGTTGCGCAGGTCCGACTTGATGGCCGCGAGATTTGCCTTCCCCTTGGTGTTCTGGAACTTGGGAATAGCGATCGCTGCGAGCACGCCAATGATCACGACGACGATCAGGAGCTCGATGAGGGTGAATCCGCTGCGTCGATGGCGCATCTGCGCACCTTGGATGTCGTACGTTCAACCGGAAGTGCCCGCCGAAGGGGGCTGGACTGTCCACAAGGAAAGCAATGCCGGGGCCGCCAAAACCCTGGTACGCCAACACGCTGTGGTACAAAGACTTAGCGAACGACTGTGACGTTACGCACAGTCAGCTAGCTCCTTCGATTCGCCCGAAGTCCGGCAGGTTGCAACGCAAGGGTTCGCGCCTCAGGACATGTTCGGGGACGCGAGTGGAGAAGCGCTATTTCGTCTCCAGCCAGTTCGCGCCACTGGCCATTTCCACCACCAGTGGAACGTCGAGTACCGCCGCCGATTCCATCTCCCGTCGCACCAAACCCGACAGCACCTCTTCCTCCTCCGGCGGGCATTCGAAGACCAATTCGTCATGTACCTGCAGCAACATCCGGCTCTGCATCCCGGCATCGCGCAAGGCATGATGAATTCGGATCATGGCAATCTTGATCAGGTCTGCTGCCGACCCCTGGATCGGAGCGTTGGTCGCCACGCGCTCCCCGAATGCCCGCATGTTGAAGTTGCGCTCCTTCAGCTCCGGGATGTAGCGGCGGCGATGAAAGATGGTCTCCACATATCCGCGCAACTTCGCGGTCTCGACCATGCTGTCGAGATACTCGCGCACCCCGCGGAACCGCTCGAAATACGTCGAGATGAATTCCTTCGCCTCGGCGTTCGAGATCTTGAGTTGCCGCGACAGCGCATGCGCTCCCTGTCCGTAGATCGTGGCGAAGTTGATGGTCTTGGCCCGAGCACGCATCTCCGACGTCACCGTCTCCACCGGGACGCCGAAGATGATCGCCGCTGTCTCCTTGTGGATGTCTCCCCCAGCCCTGAAGGCACCCACGAAGGCCGGGTCGTGTGACAGGTGTGCGAGAAGTCGCAGTTCAATCTGGGAGTAGTCGGCCCCGAGAAACCGCCAGCCTCGCCGCGGAATGAACCCTCGCCGAATGTCCCGCCCAAGCTCTCGCCGAATGGGAATGTTCTGCAGGTTCGGATCGCTCGATGACAACCGTCCTGTCGCCGCAACGGTCTGGTTGAACGACGTGTGGAGGCGATGATCACGCGGATGGATCAGCAACGGAAGCGTATCCAGGTAGGTCGATTCCAGCTTGGCCAGCTCGCGATACTCCATTAGCAGCGAAGGCAGGGCATGGCCCTCCTCGGCGAGCTCCTGTAGGACGCTGGCGTCCGTCGACGGTCCGGTCGCCGTCTTCTTCTTGACCGGCAGTTGCAACTTCTCGAAGAGCACCACGCGCAGCTGCGGGTTCGAGTTGATGTTGAAGCGCTCGCCCGCCTCCACGTAAATCTCCTCTTCCACCCGCTCCCGCTCGCCCTGAAACCGTTCCTTCAACGACCGGAACCACGCAACATCGATCGAGACGCCCGCCCACTCCATCTCGGCGAGGACTTCAACCAGGGGCATCTCGATCTCGTGGAAGAGCGCCGTCATCCCCGCGGACTCGAGTTGAGGCTCGAACATCGCCCGGAGTTGCCAGGTGATATCCGCATCCTCGCAGGAGTAGTCACGGGCGGCGTCCACCGGAACGACGTCGAAGGGAAGTTCTGTCTTTCCCTTGCCACACAACGCCTCATACGACGTCATCGTGTGGCCGAGGAATTCGAAGGCCAGCACGTCGAGCGAGTGCGAACGCCGTCCGGGATCGAGCACATAGCTGGCCAGCATCGTGTCGAAGTCGACCCCGCGCACCATGAGTCCCGCCGTCCGCAGGACCAGCACGTCGAACTTGGCATTCTGCGCAGTCTTTCGTATCGACGCATCCTCGAGCAGCGCTCGAAACGCGCGAAGTTCGTCGCTCATCAGCGGCGGGAGATTCCGCGCTGGGGCCACACCACCCGCCAAGGCCTTCGCTGCAATGCTCTCGCCGCTGGGTCCCACAGCAGACGCCTTCGATACTTTACCCTCCGTGGACGGCGCGCCTACTCCGAAGCCCAGATCCAGGCTTCCCTGATGCGGCTCCCACTCGCGATGAGCAAACGGGAGGTAGTAGCCCTCTCCCTTTCCGGTCGAAAGCGAGATTGAGATGAGACGCGAACGCAGCGGATCGACCTTGGTGGGACTCCCGGCATCGGCGACAGTCTCCGTGTCGAATGAGAACTGACCGGCGAGTCGAAGCTGTGCGACCATCGCGGCCAGCTCCTCGAGTGTATCGATGATTCGATAGTTTCGCTCGATGGGCGGCGCACTGGCCACGGCCGCGCTTTCCGACTCTACCAGATCCTTCAGCAGCGACGTGAACTCAAGCTCGCTGTACAGTTGGCGTAGGCGCGCAACGTCAGGCGCGGCGCGCTCGAGTCGAGGCAGCTCCAGCGCAATTGGTACATTATCTCGAATGGTTACTAAATCCTTCGACAGGCGCGCCTGCTCCTCACTCGCGAGCAGCGCCTCTCGTGGTCGCTTCTTCGTGACTTGAGCGGCATGGGCGAGGATCGCATCCAGGTCCCCGTACGTATCAACCAGCTCCTTGGCCGTCTTTTCCCCGATTCCGCGGACCCCAGGGACGTTGTCCGATGCGTCTCCTACCAAGGCGAGGTAGTCGGTTACAAGTCCGGGGGGGACGCCGAGTCGGTCCGAAGCGTTCGCTTCCCCGACCCATTGCTCATCCACCGATGCTGGTCCCCCTCGTCCCGGATTCAGCAGCCACACACCGGGGCGTACGAGTTGTTGAAAGTCCTTGTCTCCCGAGACTATCACCACGTTCAGTCCCTGCTCCACTCCGCGGGCAGCCAAGGTACCGATGACGTCATCAGCCTCAAATCCATCAACCGCCAGGACGGGCACTTGAAACGCATCAAGCAGTTCCCGAATCCGTTCAAGACCGGAATCGAAGTCGGCCTGTAGCTCTTCGGTCAGCTTCTCCCGGGTCGCCTTGTAGGCGGGGTACACATCATGACGGAACGACCGCCCCGAGTCATGCACCCAACCGATGTAATCCGGTTGATGCTTGGCCATCAGGCGCTGCAGGAAGTTCACGACTCCCCAGGCGGCCGACGTGTTCTCCCCACGTGATGTGGTGAGCGGACGAGACAGCAGCGCAAAGAAGGCGCGGTAAATCAGCGCATAGCCGTCCACGAGAAAGAGCGTCGGGGAGGCGGGGGGTGAGACAGGAGGCACGCAAGCCTTGGCGGAAGGGTCCAGACGTATCGCATCGCGAACCCGGATCGGCAGGTTCGGCGTCGCACACGAACAACTCTAGCCTGATTTCCTTCGACCGGAGAAGGCCCAAACGTGAGACCGCCTGCCGATGGCGGCAGGCGGTCTCTGATCCGACCAGTCAACACGAGGCAATGCGACGGGTACGCCAAACACGAGGACAGCAGCGCATGTGTTCCGAGACGGTTGCAAGAATTCCGGTTGACTATTGCGGCAGAACGCGCCGAACCACCGCCTCGAACTCTGTCTCAGATGAAATGGTCATACGCCATCGACCAAACCCGGTCTGGTCAACGAAGACGATCTGTAGTCGGTGCTCACGATACTCCCACACTTGGGTTCGCCCACGCTGATTCAGATCGCTCAAGTTCGGCTCGATGATTTGATCCGGTGGGCCAAGCGCCACAAAAGCGCGCCCCCGATCGGTGAGCCATCCCGCCGCGGCGTCTTCGCGGAAACGTACGTTTGCCTGTGCGATTCGGGTGAAGTAATTCCGGAGCCCCTCATGCTGCGGTGTCTGCGGCACAGGATCAGTCTCACCCAGAAAGTTTGCCCAGAGCGCGGCCCGGGTATCTGGGGCGGCATTTCGCAGCTCCTGAAGCCGTGGCGCTGACACGAAATACCGCAGATAGTCCAGCATCTCGTTAAACGTGGCAACGGGCAGGTCCTCGCCGAATGCCACGAAAAGTGGTGTGCGTAGCGTGTCACGACTTCCCGCACGTGACACCGCAATGGACATCACGCCTACCCCAAGCTTGGCGAGTGGAATGTTGAACGTGCCGGAAAACAGGTCCCCGCGTTGCGGCAGGTTCAGTGAGTCCGTCCACAACGCGCCGCTGGCTCCCTCCGACTGCACAGCGATGCTCACCGGGAACGACTCGAGTCTTCCATACCCCTCGACGTATACGGGAAACAGCGTGTCTCGGCCAAAGACAACCGTGGATCGCGGGGTGGCCACAAATCGCGGCAGGGAGTCTCGAGTTTGCCGAGGTGTTGCCTCGTAAAACGGGATCGGCGAGGAAATGGACCCATCCGCGAGTCGAGGCACACCGATCGTCGCCTCGATGGCGCTCCCGCGCGAAACTGAGTCGTCCCGAACGGTCAGCCGCAAGTCGTACGTCCCGGGCGCCAACGTCACGATCTGACGAAACAGGACGCTCTCGTCGGCACGCTGGGTCTCGCGGAAGGCGATCACCCGCACCTGTTCCTTGGTCGTGATGTCCTGGACCACGTCGGTGCCGCGCTTGATCTCCAGCCCGACGTTGTACGCGGCACGGTAGCGGTCCCCGTCGCGCCCGAAGCGGAGCGCCCGATTCGCTAACGACACGGTCAGCACCATCACGGTGGAATCGGGGCTCCGACCTCCAAGGAAGGACAGGGCGCCCACGAACGGGGTCTCCCCACTTTCGGCCAGAAGTCCCAACCGCCGATACAGAGCGATCACGTCCGGCTGCTGCGGAATGCGTCGGTTGCTCACTGCACCGGGAACCTGGGCAGACCCGGGCGACTGCGATCCCGGAGTCGGGGATCCCGGCGTGGCTCCTCGACCTGAGGCGCATCCTGACAGGACTGTGAGACCGAAGGAAGCGACAAGGAAAGTGCGCATACAGAGACGGTGGGCACGTGACATTCCCGCGACCGGAGCGGAGGTGGGGACTGGGAGGGAAAGATACGAGCGTACCCAAATGTTGCGCATTGCTTGCTGCCCCACTCGGCGACCATTAGGTTCGGCGCCGTGTCCAAGGAAAATCTTGTCGGGCGAACGATCGCCGGCTATACGCTGAAAACCCTCGTCGGAGAAGGCGGCACTTCTGTCGTCTATCGCGCCGAGCATTCCACACATGGTCAAGTCGCCCTCAAGGTCCTGCGCGACAAGTTACGGCTCGAGAAAACCGCTGTCGCACGATTCAATCGTGAAGCCGAGTTCGGCAAGCGAGTCATCCATCCCAACGTCATTCGCACCATCGAGACCGGGGTGGCAGACGACTTCCACTATCTGGTCATCGAATGGGCTCCGGGTGAACTGCTCGAGCGCTACGCCAAGCAGCACGCACCACTCCCTCGACACGAGGTGGCCCGGATTATCCTGAGCATCGGCGAGGCCGTGAAGGCCGCGCACAATTCCGGCATTATCCATCGAGATCTGAAACCCGACAACGCCATGTACGATCCCGAGTCTGGCGCCACCAAGCTGCTCGACTTCGGAATCGCGGCAGCGACCGACACGCGCCAGGATGAGCGCCTCACGCGAGCTGGGTACTTCGTAGGCACGCTCATGTACGTTGCCCCCGAAGCACTGTCCGGTGAACTCGTGACGCCAGCCGCAGACCAGTATTCGCTGGCGACCATCGCGTACTTCCTCCTCACCGGAAGCTTGCCATATCTCGCCAAGAGTCCTCGCGAGATGTTCACACAACTCCTGTCGCAGCCACCGATCGCCCTCAACAAGGCACGACCCGCACTCGACTTCGGCCCGCGTGTCGAGGCAGTCGTCATGAAGGCCCTCTCCCGCCAACCGGCCGAGCGCTACCCCGACATTCTCACGTTCGCTCGGGAACTGCACAGCGCCCTCATGATGGCGGAGGATCAGGTAGAGGAATCCGGCCTGCTCTCCAAGGTTCGAGGGCTGTTCCGCCGGTAATCGTTCCACGGTTCACCCCTCATGGACACCCCACACCAGCTCATCACCCTACTCGCCAGCCGCTCGGCTCGGCGTGGGCACTTTGTACTCTCGTCCGGCCGGACCTCGACGCTCTACATCGATGCCCGCCTAACGACAATGAGCCCTGACGGACTCGCCCTCATCGGCACCGTCGGATTGGCAGTTATCCGCGCGTCATTTCCCGCTCCCCTCGTTGACGCCGTGGGGGGCCTGACCCTCGGCGCGGATCCGATTGCATACGCGATCGCCTATGCCAGTGCAACGTCCCCGCATCCCCTGCGGGCCTTCACGGTCCGAAAGGAAGCCAAGGCGCACGGCGCTGGCCGACAGGTCGAGGGACCTTTCGAGCCGGGAGACCGCGTTGTCGTGGTCGAAGATGTCATTACCACCGGAGGCTCGGCGCTCAAGGCGGTGGAAGTACTCCGTGCCCAGGGAGCCTCAATTGCCGGCGTCCTTGCCCTTGTCGATCGTGAGGAAGGAGGGCGTGAGCGTATTGAGCGCGAAGGCCTTCCGGTTGTCTCGCTGGTGCGTGCTTCCGAGATCCTCCCGCTACTCCCCGAACCCTGAAGCAGCCCCGCCAGGGCTGGAGGTTAGTGTTGATCTGCGGGATTCCGTCCCTGCAGCTTCTGCAGCGGCCGATCCATATGTACCTGATATCAACAGCTGCTTTCGCCCAAGAGGATCAAAGGAGCGCCATCGCTCACGATGCGGCAGGATAAGCCGTTCGCGGAAGCACTCCAGCATCCCCTCGCCGTCGTAACGAAGCCGGAACTCGATCGCACTCATGCAAAGGACCGAACGTACATGACGGCTGAAGCTCTGAGGCGAAGAATAGTCGAGCTGGTTCGCCACGCTGGTGATTGAAACACCTGGGTTCTCGAACAGGCGCGCCGCACATGTAAGCCGAGCATAGGCCAGAAATCGCTTGGGCGGCGGCAAGTGCGATCGAAAGAAACGACTCATCAGGGTTCCCGGAACCACCCCGATCGACCGACAGAGTTGTCGAATAGTCGGGGTCTTTGCTGCGGCCGCAAACAGCATCTCGAAGAACCGATGACATCCCTCCGGACAGCCTGCCAGGTCCAACGCTAGACGCGACAGGGCGATACGCTGAACATCAGACGCTTGGTCTCGCAACAGAATGGCTCGTAGCTCTCGCCATCCCGTCGGTTCGCGCACATCAATGAGTGTGCGCACCCCACACTGACCGAGGGACAGAATGGTTCGAACCGTTGCACGATCCATGTGTGAAAGCAGGGCGACAGCTGGAACGCGAGGGAACTCGCGCACCATGCGTGCCATATTTGTCACGTTGGCACGTTGACACATTGCGGTAGACAGCAGGACCGCTCCAACTCGCTGGTTCCTCA
This sequence comes from Gemmatimonadota bacterium, assembly GCA_016704465.1. GTDB lineage: Bacteria > Gemmatimonadota > Gemmatimonadetes > Gemmatimonadales > Gemmatimonadaceae > SCN-70-22. The sequence continues at coordinate 512,314 of JADJAD010000007.1, forward strand.
GGTCCCGCAGCACATCATTCACCGAATCACGATGGTATGCGTGCAGGAAACCCATCCCGACCGCGTCAACACGCAGCCGCTCATCGGGGGTCAGCATGGTCGTGATGCGAGTAACACTTGCAAGCGAAGGTGTTGACCCGCAATCACTCTCATGCGGATTAGAAGTGATTCCGTTGGAGCGAACGGTTGGGGGGTCGTGGCGTACCAAATTCACGTATCCGTTGAAGTGGAATGCCACGGTATGGCTCTGCTGTCACACCGACGTCACATGAGTTGGTAGGCAATACGGATCAACTGACACCGGCTGGCCATCTTCGTCACACTGACCGCAACCGTTATATTGCTCGTGTCAGGTACATGCTGGCCGGATGATCGCGTTGCCCGTGGAGTACATCTCATGGTCAGCGAGGAAAGTCCGGGCTCCTTGGACAAACTGCCAGGTAACACCTGGGCGCAGCTCCGGCTGTGACGGAAAGTGCCACAGAAAACAAACCGCCATACCGGTAATTGGTGTGGTAAGGGTGAAATGGTGGGGTAAGAGCCCACCGCATCAGCGGTAACGCTGATGGCTCGGTAAACCCCAGTTGGAGCAAGGCCAAATAGGCGGCGAGAGACAGTCCTTCTCGACCAAGACGTCGCGGGTTGGCTGCTAGAACGTGGTGGCGACATCACGTCCAGAGGAATGATCATCCGGATCGCAAGATCCGACAGAACCCGGCTTATAGGCCAGCATGCACCTGACACCTGGCTTCCTAGAGCGCATTCGACGATCGCAGAATCTGTTCCGACTCCTAAGCGTGCTCCTGGTTGCGACTGCATGTTCACGTCGGCCACCTGCGAGTACGCCCTTACCTGAGCCGGTACCGCAGGAAGCGGATTCGATCGTACTACCGCTGGTACAGGTGGTTCGGCTCTCGCCAGACTCTGCCGACTACACAATCCACTCACAAACCATCACCACGGAGATCACGACTTCACCCTTCGTGGTTGATACGCTCAAGCTGGAAGAGCTCGTGCACATGACCCTGATACCTGTGGCGGATGGGCGAATCGAGCTCACCCTCTCGTCAGATTCCGGTTATGACGCCGGACCAAATCGTCTTCCACCGCCCGAGACTATCCAATCGGTACGAGGTCGAGTCGTGTTGCACACACGCTTATCAGCAGGCCACCCTGTGGAAGTCCATCGGGTTGACCAAGCTGATTCCTGTGCCGGTGCCGTGACTCTTATCTCGCCTCTTGTATCAGCAGCAATGACATGGTTCGTTGCGCAGATCACCAATCACGGCTCACCGAACGATTCACTTAGTTACAGCACCTGCTCGGCAGGTATTGTTCGCAGGCATCGCTTGTCGTTTGAGATCGTGCATGCAGCAGCAGATTCGTTGCGAATCTTGCTCTCCGGTACTGTGCTTGCCGATTCCTCTCGTGCACTTCCGATGCTTCTTCGCGGTACTCTCAATGGAAAAGGAACGGCACTACCCTCAAGAGGTAGTGCCGTTCTTCCACGTTGGGTTCTGCTAGATCTTCTAGTAGAGCTTTCCGCAACGGCTGGTGCAATCCGTCACCAGAGTTTCCGGCAGCATGTACAGGTAGAGCTCACACGAGTTCCCTGATCAATCCACAAGACGAAGCGGCATTACCAGGCAGAAGTATTTTCCTGGTTCCTGCCAATTTTGAGGTTCGAGTGTTGCCGCACGTTCAGGCTCCTTGAACGTAAAGCGAACCTCCTCAGTAGGCATATACCGAAGAATCTCCAGTAAGTACATCCCGTTAAAGCCAATATCTATTGGGTCGCCATCATACTGAATTGGCAGCTCATCCTGACCTTCGCCAAGATCTGGTGTCGTCACCGAGAACTTCAGCAATGCCGAATTGAACGAGAGCTTTACACGGTGTGTTTGGTCTGATGCCACAACAGCCATTCGTTTCAATGCGCTCTGCAGCGCACTCTTGTCGATTATTGCAACACGATCATTGTCTCGTGGAATGACCTGATCATAGTTCGGATAGGGACCCTCAATCAAACGTGTAAATACCGCTGTAAACGGAGATCGAAAAGCTAGATGGTTCTCTCCCTTTGCGATTTCCAGTTCTTCATCTGCAGGAAACAGTCGCCGTACCTGCTCCAAGGCTTTTGGTGGAATGATAAAGTCACCGGTAATCGATCCTGAATAAGGCATTTCCATCTTTGCCAGGCGATGACCGTTAGTCGCAACCATTCGTGATTCACCCTCACGAATTTCCCATAGCACACCGTTCAGGATTGGCCGACTCTCTTCTGACGACACTGCAAAAGCAGTATGAGAAATGAGCACCTGAAGATCACCCGATTTTACGTGCCATGCTTTGCTAAAGTCGACCGACGGAAATGCAGGAAATTCATCGCGAGGAAGGCCCAGAAGTTTGAAGCGAGAACGACCACATTCCAGGGTTACTCGTTGCTCTCCAACAGCTCCAAGTTTCACGGGACTAGGTGGTAGTTCTCGAACAATCTCGACCAGTTTTTTTGCCGGAACTGTGATAGCTCCCTGCACCTCGATATCAGCCACAATTTCAGTACTAACCCCAATATCCAAGTCAGTACCAGACAGACGGAGTCCCTTTTCTGTTGTTTCGAGCAGAATGTTCCCAAGAACTGGAAGCGTTGTCTTGGTAGGAACCGCAGCAGCAACAGCAGAAAGTGCTTCCTGGAGCTTCTCACGACTAATGGTGAGTCGCATATCTGGTGGGTCTTGGGGTGGGAAGTTTTCAGTTCTTACTGTTGTTGATCTAGATAAAAGAAGAAACAGCAGTAATAACAGGGACTGTTGAAATGTAGAAGAAGTAGAGAAGTGCTTATGTATACAGCGCTTAAGTCTTGCAATTGATGTTGCTTTGTTCTTGATAATGGCGCAGCAATGTGAACTATGACATCAATCGCTCGCGTGACTGATTTAATCGAGTCTGAAACTGTTGATCGGTGCTGAAAAGTAATTCCGCTCGTTCCAGGCTGTGGATAACTGTAGAGTGATCACGACCACCGAAGCGTAAGCCGATTTCGACAAGCTGAAGGCCCAATAGTTCACGGCACAAAAACATTGCAGCTTGTCGAGGAACGGTTAGTGTCTTTGTCCTTGTTTTTGAACGAAGTCCTTCACTGGTTACGCCCCATTCGGAGGCGACAATATCCTGGATGCGTTCTGGCGTAATTGGTGTGAGCTCGCTCAAGGTTCCGTTTTCATCACGTCGGAGCTTATCTCGTAGTGCCTCTTGAGCTAACGCGATAGTGATCTCGCGTCGTTTTAGGGAGGAGTAGGCAAGGAGTCGAATAATTGCTCCTTCCAGCTCACGGACGCTCGAACGAATATGCTCGGCTAGAAATCGGATTACATCATCCGGAATGGTGCGTTGAAGCTGATCAACTTCTGATTTCTTGCGTAGGATTGCAATGCGTAACTCCAGATCGGGTAACTCAATATCGGCTACCATTCCCCACTGGAATCGTGTAACAAGTCGTGCCTCAATTCCTGGAATCTCGGAAGGTGATCGATCAGATGTCATGATGATCTGCCGACCGTTTTCATAGAGCGTATTAAACGTGTGAAAGAACTCTTCCTGGGTTGCTTCCTTTCCTTTCAGGAAGTGCACGTCGTCAACTAGCAAGAGATCTGTTTCACGAAACCGACGCCGAAAATCATTCGTGGTTCTGGTTTGGATGGCGTTCACGTACTCATTCGTGAACTGCTCTGCCCCCAGGTTGGATATACGCAAAGCAGGATTGTGCTCGAGAAGCTCGTGAGCAACCGCTTGCATTAGGTGAGTCTTTCCAACTCCACTTGTCCCGTAAATGAACAACGGATTGTAGACCTTTCCTGGTGCTTGTGAGACAGCTGCTGCCGCTGCTGCCGCGACTTCGTTGGACTTTCCAATGACAAATTGATCGAACGTGTAACGAGTGCTGAGAACAGGGGGAGCGGATGCTCTCTGTGAAGTTGAACTAGGCCGCTTCGCTGGGAGGATGGTAGAACTGAACAAATCCATTTGTGGACGTGTCTGCCGTTCTTCATCTGCGCGGAACAACACATGGCACGGATGGCCCATAACCAGAGGCGCCGCCGCATCGAGCAACGCGCTGAACTTTGAATCATTCCAGTCCGCGGCGAACTGATCGGCGACCTTTACCACCAGCTGCGATCCGGTAAACTCAACAGGCGTAGCAGGTTCGAGCCATGTCCGGAACGTTTGTTCCGCCATGTCTCTCTTTACGAAATCGAGGAGGCGACGCCAAACCTCGGAGGCGGTCAGGTCCATGATACTGTGGAAAAAGTCACGGCCGCCGAACGTAGGCACGTGGTGTGGAGAAGTCAATTCCTCGCGAATGCGAGCAAGGGCTAACCCGTTGACATGCAAGGCGTAAGCTTCTATCCTTCGCCTTCTTTCACCACGATATTCCGCAGCTTTTTGGAGATTTGGGAATGGGCAAGCCCACATACCGTCCTCGGAACAAGCGCCGAGTTCGCACGCACGGGTTCCGCGCGCGCATGGAGACTCGGTGGGGACGTGACGTCCTCAGCCGTCGTCGCAAGAAGGGTCGCAAGCGACTGACGGTGAAGCTGCCGTCGAAGTACGCCGGCGCCTAGGCAGTATCGGTTCCTGCGCGCTGCTCGCCTTACGCGGCGCCAGGACCTTGAGCGCATCCGACTAGAGGGGAAGGCTCTCCGAACGAAGGCACTCCTTGTTCGGGTGAGTTCTTCCCCTCAAGCGCACTTGCGGGTGGGCATCGTCGTGCCGCGTCATCGACGCACCGCGGTGGAGCGCAATACGTTGAAACGACGACTACGGGAGCTCGTACGACTGCTTGTGCTCCCCCTAGGGGTGCCGATGGACCTGGTGATCTGGGCACAGCGTGCGGCCTACGAAATGCCGTTTGATGGTCTTCGGCAGGAAATCGAGAGCCTACTCCACCGCTTGCGTCAACGAGATCCGCGAGAGTCGCCGTGATGCGACAAGTCGCGATCGCGTTCGTGCGTGCATACCAGATGTTCCTCGGCCCGTTGCTCCCCGCGGCGTGCCGCTTCTTTCCATCGTGCTCGCAGTACGCCATCGAGGCGCTGGAAAAGCACGGTGCATTTCGCGGTTCCATACTTGCTGTTCGTCGCATCGCCCGATGCAATCCGCTGCATCCTGGCGGATTTGATCCTGTGCCCTGAGCCCATCTCGCTGCGATGGACAAACGTACCATCCTCGCCCTCGCGCTTGTCGCGGTCGTCATCATTGTCACGCCAAAGCTGTTTCCTACGGCAGCGACGCCGGTGCCGGGGACGACATCGGCGGACACGACATTGCTTTCCGAGGCGACATCCGCGTCCACTGCTGCTTCAGGCGCTGATACCGCGGTCGCCAGAGCAGCCGACAGCACCGTGGACAGGGCGTCTCAAGTAGAGCGGAACAGTATGCAACCGATCGCCGCCGTGGCCGAAGCGTCGAACGACGCATTCGCGGCGCGAGCGGAATCCACAACGGTTGAGGGCAGTTCCGCCGACTTTGTGTTCAGCAACATGGGCGCAACGTTGCTCGAGGTTGGACTGACGGCATTCCGCGCCCTGGACAAGGTGAATGACCATGTCACCATTACGTCCGGTGCAACGCCGCTGATCTCGTACCGAGTGCTTGGTGCGCTGGATACTCTCGCCCTTGCAAGTGTGCCCTTTCAGCTCGAACGATCTACGACCGCCAGTGGAGCGACGGTGCTCGCGTATCGGGGATCAGATCGTGGGCGCGCGCTCGCGATCACGTACACCGTAATTCCCGATTCCTTCATAGCACGCGTCGAGGGGACCATCGGTCCCGATTCTGCCGGCAATCCGGCCCGCTTTGTCTTGATCAATCTGCCGTCGACGTTTCGTTCCTTCGAGGCGGATAGCACTGACGACCGCAACCACTTCGCGTACGCCGCGAAACCCAAAACTCGCAATGCAGAAGGTGTGCCGTTCGGCGACCTCGATCCGGGTGAACGGAAGCTCGTACCGGGTCCCCTGAGCTGGGTTGCGGCCAAAACGAAGTACTTTATTGTGGGAGTGCTTGCGTCAGAAGGTGACGAGAGCTTTGCCGAGTCCATTTCCATTGGCGGTCCGCGGACATCGAAGGTGGCCACTTCGGCGACTGGCATGATCGTCACGCGACTCGACAACGGAACGTTCCGGTATGACCTCTACGCGGGACCGCAGAGTTACAAGAGACTCCAGGCAATGGGGCGCGAGTTCGAGAACTCGAATCCATACGGCGGCTTTCTGCAAGGTGTCGTGCAGCCCTTCGCCACGCTCGTGATGAAGGTCTTGCTGTGGATGAAGGCGACGCTCAAGCTGGACTACGGGTGGTTGCTGGTCATCTTCGGTGTGGCAGTGCGGCTCATCCTCTGGCCGCTCAACCACGGCGCGATGCGCACGAGCATGAAGATGCAGCGCATTCAGCCGGAGTTGAACGACGTCCAGAAGAAGTTCAAGGCAGATCCGCAGAAGATGCAGGCTGAGATGATGCGGATCTACAAAGAGCACGATATGAGTCCGTTCAGCACGTTCGCCGGGTGTCTCCCACTGCTCCTCCCGATGCCCGTGTTGTTTGCGCTGTTCTTTGTGTTCCAGAACACGATCGAATTCCGCGGTGTGCCCTTTCTGTGGCTGGCAGACATCTCACTCAAGGACCCGCTCTACATCGTGCCGCTCCTGATGGGCGTGTCGATGTTCGTGCTGTCGTGGGTGGGGATGAAGAACTCGCCTCCCAATCCGCAGGCGAAGATGATGTTGTACATCTTTCCGGTGATGATGACGTTCCTGTTCGCCAACTTCGCCTCAGGTCTCAACCTGTACTATGCGATTCAGAACGTGGCTGCGATTCCCCAGCAGTGGTTGATTGCGCACGAGCGGGGTAAGAGTGGCGGAGGCGGGGGCAAGAAGGGGTAGGGACGGTATCCTGATCGTGCACGTCGAACCTGACTGTACCGGGAGCGCCGATGCTGGTCCGCACTGACACCATCGCTGCGTTGAGCACCCCCGTTGGCCGCGGCGCGATTGCCATCGTGCGGCTCAGCGGGGGTGACGCGCATCAAGTCGCCGCTCGCCTGGTACATCCCTGGCCCACCGTCGCGCGCTACGTGTCGCGCGGCGTGGTGCGCGACGAGCAGGATGGTGGCGTCATTGACCAGGTTCTGGTCACTCGGTTCGACGCACCGAAGTCATACACGGGCGAGCCCATGGTGGAGATTGCCTGCCACGGCGGTGTGGCAGTGAGCGCGGCGATTCTCGAGGCACTACTGCGCATCGGCGTTCGGACTGCCGACCCGGGTGAGTTTACCCAGCGGGCGGTGCTCAACGGCAAGCTCGACCTGCTTCAGGCCGAGGCGATCGGGGACTTGGTGGAGGCGCGTACACACGCGCTGCGCCGCGCGGCGATTCGGCAACTGCATGGCGGCCTCTCGCGCGTTGCGACTGTCCTGCGCGAGCGCATGCTGCACGTCGAGGCGCTGCTTGCCTATGACATCGACTTTCCCGAGGAAGACGACGGGCCGATCGCTCGTGAGAGCATCGCGTCAGCGGCACGTGAGGCACGAGCGGTACTGGACCGACTGCTCTCCACCGTGCCACTCGGCGAGATTGCGCGGGACGGAGCCCTCGTGGTCATTGCCGGCCCGCCAAACGTCGGGAAATCGTCGCTGTTCAACGCCTTGCTAGGCGAAACACGGGCCATCGTCACGGAAGTACCGGGGACAACGCGCGATGCGATCGAGGCCCGCGTCGAGTCGAGGCGATGGCCGCTTCGACTGGTCGATACCGCGGGCCTTCGCGCGACCGACGACGTCGTCGAGCGACTGGGAATCGAAGTAAGCGAACGACATGTGCGTGAGGCCAACCTTGTGCTGGTGTGTGCCGAGTCACCTGATGCGCTGATCGATGTGCTCGCGCGCATCTCGTCGCTGGGAGATGCGCCAAGGCTGGCGGTCCTGACCAAGTCCGATCAACTCGCGCTGGTTGGCCGCCCGGTCGCAGATCGTCGCGGAAGCGACGAGGCACAGGAACTCGCGCTATACGCGCCAGTCCTTGAGTCGGTCGCCGGTGTAGAGGCGCGCGTTGCGGTAAGCGCGAGGACACGAGTGGGACTGGACCAGCTCCTCTCCGAGATCCACGCCGTGCTTGAGCGCAGTGTTGGCGACCTTGACGCCGAGAGCCCGATCGTCACGAGAGCCAGGCACCGGCAGGCGTTGGAGGGGGCAGCGGCAGAGATCGACCACTTCCTCACGGTCTGGCAATCGGGTGCTGCGCCGCCATCGGTCGCGGCGATCCACATCCGCAGTGCGACGCACTTGTTGGACGAGATGATCGGGAGCGTGGACATTGAACACGTGCTGGACCGCGTCTTCGCCTCGTTCTGCGTGGGGAAATGAGGCGCTACGCGCTGACGGCGGTATTGCGCGTGGCCAGACTGACCAAGTCGTCCGCGCTGGCCCGAACGGACCAGGCGGCGCCGCGCTGTTCCATCGCGGCCTCGACCATGCGCGCACCGATGTAGTAGCCGGCCCGCTCCGGGATCACCACCCGATCGACCGTGCGGGCATCGTCGCTGGTCCCTCCCATGAGGTAGCGGAGTCGCAGTCCGAGGGCATGATGATCGAACTCCTGTGTGACCGCCCGGGCGATATGCGACTCAAGCTCGCGCACCCTGGCGTACTGCCTTCGGCCGTAGCCATAGTATTCCCACGCGGCGTGCCCCGGGCTGACGAGGCGCGAGATAGCAATCGAGAGCCCCTCGTTGGCCAGGAGCTCTCGAACCGACGCCCGACGCCCGGTCTCCCAGTAGGAGTAATATCCGTCGGCTTCGTCGACGAGGTGGCGCAGCTCGCTGTGGCTGGTGGGCGACGTGTACCGAACGGCGTGGGCGATTTCATGGGCCAACCAAAGCGGGAGGAGCTCAGGATCGAGTCCCAGTCCCTGTGTCTCCGGGTTGGCGATTCCGGTGAAGTGCTCGAGGCATACGAAGGCCATGCCGCGACCTGCTACGACCAGCTCGCCCGCATTGGCACCTCCGACGCCCACCATGAGCACGACGTCGAGGTCGACATCGGTGCCTAACAAATCGGCGCATCGTGCTTCAGTGTCGCGGGCGAGCGACACCACATCCGTCCTCTCGAGCATGGCGCGCAGATCCGAGCGATCGGCCTGGGTCGTCATGCGCACGACGTCGAGGAAATGCTCGCTGTCTGGATCGAAGACGTAATTATGCCAGTACGCAGACAGCCGGGCGCGATGGGACTCGAAGTACTGCTGGTATGCGGCGACTCGATCGGTGCTGTTGAGGACTGCAAAAAAGTCCGGCAACAAATTGATGAGCATCAACGACCAAGTCGCGGGTGATCAGCGTAGCGAATCTCGGAATCGGGGGCAATGTAGTGGTGCTCGTGTTTGCGAACAAGAGACGATTTCCCCAGTGGTCATCAGCTGCCGTGATACGAAGCAAGTGCGGCTCGGTCGCGCGATGCTCTTGGTCGCGCATCGACGAATCTCGTGGCAGCCTCGCGGCGATCGTGGCACCGGTCGCGTTGAAGCGCGTGACGCCAAGACACGGTCGCTTGTGCGAGGCCCAATGGTGTTGCGCCCGTCTATTGTTCGGAGCCCGTGGATCGAAGGTCAGCGCGTGCCGAACAGGCGGTCGCCGGCGTCTCCAAGTCCCGGAAGAATGTATCCGTGCTCGTTGAGCTCACGATCCAGCGCGGCGCAGTAGATCGGCACATCGGGATGGGCGGCGTGGACACGTTGCACACCAGCCGGCGCAGCCACCAGGCAGAGGAAGCGAATGCGCGTGGCGCCGGTACGCTTGAGAGAATCGATCGCAGACACCGCGCTCCCTCCGGTCGCCAGCATCGGGTCGAGCAGAAAGAAGTCACGTTCCGCCGCGTCGCCCGGAATCTTGAAGTAGTAGTCAACCGGTTCGAGCGTATCGTGATCGCGATACAACCCGATGTGCCCGACACGCGCTGAAGGAACGAGCCGCAGGATCCCCTCGACCATCCCGAGCCCCGCCCGAAGGATCGGGACGAGGGTCAGCTTTTTCCCACGCACCGTCCACCCGGTTGCTGCTTCAAGCGGCGTTTGCACGGTCAGCTCGTCGACAGCGAGCGTCGCGGTCGCTTCGTAGGCCATGAGCATCGCGAGCTCGTCAACCAGCTCCTTGAACACCTTCTTTGGAGTACGGCGATCGCGCAGCATCGTCACCTTGTGCTGAATGAGCGGATGCCGTACAACGGTCAGCATGGGAGGAACAGGGGTGGTGTCCATGGCCGCCAAGGTACTAAGTTCGCGCGCGCGGCAGAATAGCGCAGACTGGAACTCTAACCATCCCCCATCGCGGGGTTCAGGAAGGGGGTAGTACTCTCACGTGGAAATCGAATTTGCTGGTGCGGCCCGCGAGGTGACCGGCTCGTGCCATCTCGTGCGCATCAACGGGAAAACGATTGCCCTCGACTTCGGCCTGTTTCAGGGGCGTCGCGCTGAATCGGAAGCCAAGAATCGCCAGCTCCCGATCGATGTCGACGCGCTCGATGCCGTCGTCCTGTCCCACGCACACATCGATCACTCCGGGCGCCTGCCCTTCCTGCAGCGCGAGGGCTACAGTCAGAATATCTGGTGCACATCGGCGACCCGCGACCTGTGTGCCATCATGCTTGCCGACTCGGCCCATATTCAGGAGAAGGACGCTGAACACCTAAGCCGTCGGAGCAAGACTCACGCAGAGCCGCTCTATACGCTGCGCGACGCCACCGCTGCGGTGGCGAGCATGATCTCCCTCCCATTCAAGCGGACGGTGGAGATCCTGCCGGGAATCCGACTCACCTTTGTGGAGGCGGGACACATCCTTGGATCGGCTTCGGTGGTCCTCGACTTTACCGAGGATGATCGACCGCGCCGTCTGATCTTTTCCGGCGATATTGGTCGCTCTGGGCTACCAATTATTCGCGACCCGGATCCTCCGGAAGGCGCCGACGTCGTCATCATGGAATCGACGTACGGTAACCGCGATCATCCCGCGCTTGAGGATGCACAAACTCGTCTGGCGGAGATCGTCAGCGCGACTGCGGCTCGCGGCGGCAAGCTGCTGATTCCTGCCTTCGCGGTTGGACGGACGCAGGAGCTCGTGTACGACCTGCACGCCCTGGCGCGCGCGGGGCGCATTCCCGAGATCCCGATCTTCATCGATTCACCGCTGGCGATCGATGCCACGTCGGTATTCGAGCTGCATCCCGATGCCTTTGACCGGTCCGAGGACCTCGTACAGGACGTTTCGAAGCTCTTTCGCTTCGACCTCGTGCGATACACGCGCGACGCGAGTGAGTCGAAGCAGCTCAACGCCACGCGAGGACCGATGGTGGTCATCGCAGCGTCGGGGATGGCGGAGTCGGGGCGTATCCTGCATCATCTGCAGCACGGCGCGGACGATCCGCGCAACACGATCCTCATCGTCGGCTTCATGGCGCAGCATACCCTTGGCCGTCGAATCCTCGAGCGCGCACCGGTGATCCGCGTGTTCGGTGACGAGATGCCACTGCGTGCGTCCGTCGAGGTCCTGAACGGGTACAGTGCGCACGGTGATCGTCGGGACCTGCGCGACTGGATTCACCATGTACGAGGGACGCAGAAGCGATCGCCCGAGGTGTTTCTTGTGCATGGCGAAGCCACGGCACAGGATGCGTTTGCCGCCACGCTCCGCGAGGATGGCTTCGCCGTGACGGTACCCTCGCGCGGTGACCGCGTCACCGTGTGATCGTGTAACCGGCATGCCCACAGGCCGTCGTAGTTCCGCGCGCGCGACCGACGCTCGTGAGCGCCTTCTCGTCGCCACACTGCGGTGCGCGCAGCGAGACGGCGGAAGCGCGGTGTCGCTGCAAGCGATCGCGCTGGAGGCAGGGGTCTCCAAGGCGCTCGTGCTGTACCACTATCATGACAAGGAAACGCTGCTGGCCACCACCATTCAGTGGCTGAGCGGTCGTCTGGTGGGGCGCGAGTTGCTCGCACTCCAAAAGAGCACCGCGACTTCGGTTCTCGAGGAGTATTGGCAATGGCTGGACGCGGAACTTCACGCGGGTGAGCTGCGGGCACTGCTGGAGCTGACGCAGGAGCGGGGTGGCAGAATTCGGCAGGCGATTGCGACGTCGGCGGCGCAGCGTCAGGAGACGGCCGAGCAGACTGTGACACGGGTCTTTCACCTGCTCGAGCTTGCTCCCCGACTGCCCGCGGCCATGCTGGCGACATGTGAACTAGCCTTTCGCGACGGCCTCGTCATGTGGTCGGCCCAGCGACCCGACCAGAATGCTCGGGTGGCGTTCGATGTCTTCTGGTTGTCGCTGCTCGGCCTGGCGCGTTGACGAGGGATTGACCGGGGACGGAGCACGACCGGTGTCGGGACGACATGACGAGGGCACCGACGGGGGGCACTATCCACGCCCGTGAGTCGGGCCTTATTGTTCGCCCGATGGAGCCTTCATCCTGGTCGGTACGGCGGCTGGCACTCGGCGGCGTACGCCTGCTGGTGGCGGCTTGGCTGCTCTCGCTGGCAGGCGTGCTCGTGTGGGGCATGCGTGATGGGGCACGTCCCTCGGATGCGATCGTCGTTCTCGGGGCCGCGCAATACGACGGACGTCCCTCGCCAGTTCTCAAGGCGCGCCTCGATCATGCGCTTGCGCTGTGGAAGCGCGGGATGGCGCCGCACATGATCCTGACTGGTGGACGAGGCGCGGGCGACACGACGACCGAAGCGGCGGTCGGACGCGCGTACATGCTACGGCACGGCGTACCGGACAGCGCAATGCTGCTTGAGAACGCGGGGCGCAGCACGTCGGAATCGCTCGGAAGCGTGGCGCGGCTGACGTCGGCGCGACAACTCGGGGAGGTGATCCTGGTCAGTGATCCCTTCCATATGATGCGTCTGCAGATTCTGGCGTGGCGCTATCAGCTGCGTGCTGTGCCGTCGCCGACCAAGACCAGCCCCATTTCTGCCAACCGGATGGAGTCGATCGGATACATCCTTTCGGAATCGGTGAAGGTGCCACTTACCGCCATTCTCGCCCTCGTGCCTCATTCGTCTACCTAGCGCATGCCGATCATTACGCGAGGGGCGGAGTGCGCGGGCGCGCGCGCGGTACGACGATCACAACGAAGGGAGCCGAGGCACCACAGAGTCACGCGGGGTGCCCTGGTGACGCTCGCCATGCTGGGTGGACTCGCAGGCCTTCCCACGGGCGCGGCGGCGCAGGAACGCTCACCAGTCCTCCTGCTCCAGCCGGGGATGCTGAGCGCCGACTTCGTCTCGGCACGGGACGGGTATCCGGCAACCACCGGGTTCAACCTGCGCTTTGCGACGATCGTTCCGACGTCATCCAAGTGGTGGACACTCATCGTTGGCGGGAGCGTCGCGCCCTATGGCACGTCGGGCATCACGCCGCGCAGCACCAACACGCCTGTGCTGTTCATCGGCAACGTCTTTCCCGGGATCGCGGCTTCGCGCACGGGTGGCTGGTTCGACTTGCAGTTCCCGTTCTATCTGACCTACAGCTACGGCGGCGGTGGCTCGCGCAATAGCGCCATTTACGGACGGGACTTCGTGGGCGAGGCGGCCTTCCAGTGGTACGTGGGCCAGAAGGTGTTCCGTGAGCTGGGACCGTCGTTCTCGCGGGTGCGCGTTTACCTGCTAGTGAACCAAGTGCTCACCCCGAACGAAGACCAGATTACCGGCACGACCGATCGATTCAACCCGGTGGCACTCTACGGGGTGACCATCCCCATAGGCGGCCGCGGTCCCGCACGCTGACCATCTCGACGGCGCCTCGCCATGCGACTACCCATCGACACGTTTCTGCTGGACAACGGACTTCGCGTCACGTTGTCCGAAGACCACACCGCTCCGCTCGTCGCGGTGAACCTGTGGTACCACGTCGGCAGCGCGAACGAACGCCTGGACCGCACCGGATTTGCGCACCTGTTCGAGCACATGCTCTTTCAGGGATCGGCCAACGTTGCGGCCAACGAGCACTTTGAACTGATCCAGCGCGCCGGAGGAACACTCAACGGTTCGACCTGGTTGGAGCGCACGAACTACTACCAGACCGTTCCCTCGAATCAACTGGAACTGGCGTTGTGGCTTGAGGCAGACCGCATGGCGCGCCTCGTGGCGGCGATGACCCAGGAAAAACTGGACACGCAGCGTGACGTGGTGAAGAACGAACGTCGCTGGTCGGTGGACAACCAGCCGTATGGCACGTGGTGGGAAAAGCTGCCGGCACTCGCCTTCCCACCGGAGCACCCGTTTCACCACTCGCTCATCGGATCGATGGAACACCTGAACGCTGCCACGCTGGAAGATGTCGCGGAGTTCTTCGAGACATACTACACGCCAGACAATGCGGTCCTGACCATCGTAGGCGATGTCGATACTGCCGAGGCGCGACGGCTGGTGACCCAGCATTTCGGGAGTATTCCGCGCGGGCGTGGGCGACCGCCGCTGCCCGAGATGGGGCTTCCTTCGGTGTTCGGCGACTGGCGACGAGAGGTTGTGGCTGACGACGTCATGGTGCCGCGCCTCTTTCTGGCCATGCGAGCGCCCGTTCTCGCCAGTGACGACTACTATCCCGCCTCGGTCGCGGGAGCGATCCTCGGGATGGGCAGAGGGAGTCGACTGCACCGCCGCCTGGTTCGTGAACAGCAGCTCGCAACGTCGGTCTCAGCGTTCACGTTCGACCTAGCCAAGGGGAGCGACCTGTTGATCGTCGACGCGACTGCGCGCCCGGGAATAGCAGGTGGTTCGTTGGAAACGGCGGTCGGTGACCACCTCGACAGGCTGCATGCCGACGGGGTGAGTACTCAGGAAGTCACTCGCGCGGTCGCGCTGATCGTGACCGATCTCGTCACATCCCTACAGTCAGCTCAGTCACGCGCCGATAAATTGTCACAGTTCGCTACTTTTTTTGACGACCCGACGCTTGTCAACAGGCAACTCGAAGCCTTTCAGCGGGTCACGGTGGACGATGTGAATCGGATCGCGCGCGCGCGCATGGGGCGTGACAATCGGGTATCCCTCCTGTACGTCCCGCGCGAGGAGACGGGAGGCGAGGGGCAGTCATCGTCGGGCGTCGCACAGCTGGAGACGGTGCGATGACCGACGGGAGCCGCCCTCCAGCCGGACCACCGCGCCCGTATGCCTTCCCCTCGATAGAGCGAGAGGTTCTGAGCAACGGACTCACGGTACTCGTGGTCCCGATGCGGCGGCTCCCGGTGGCGACGGCGCTGCTCATGTCTGACGCAGGGGCCGAATGCGATCCCATTTCTCACGCTGGAGTCGCCGCGCTTACTGTGAACGCGATGACGGAGGGAACGCGGCGGCACGATGCGGCTGCGCTGGCCGAGGCGTTCGAGCAATTGGGTGGCTCACTCGATACCGGAAACTCCTGGGCGCACGCAGAGGTGAGCACGACGGTGCTAACGGCGCATCTTCCCTCGGCGCTAGGACTCCTCGCCGAGGTGATGTGCGAACCGTCGTTCCCCGAGGGCGAAATCGGCCGGTTGCGCGAGGAGCGGATGGCTGAGTTGCTGCAGCAGCGTACCGAGCCACGCGGGCTCGCTGACGACATGTTTGCCCGATTCGCCTTTGCTTCGAACAGTCGCTACGCGCTCGCGGAGGGCGGGGATGAACGAACCGTTGTTGGGGTCACGCGCGACGTCATCGTCGCACACCATGCCCGTTTCGTTGTCCCGACACGCTCCGCGCTCATCGTCGCGGGTGACGTGGACCCCGCGACCATAATGCAGCAGGCGGAGACGGCGTTTGGCCGGTGGATCGGGGACGCGGGAGTCACTCCGGATATCGCGGTTGATGCGGCACACTCTACGCGACAGGTCCACGTGGTCGGGAAGCCGGATTCACCACAGTCCGAGCTGCGGGTCGGTCATCTGTCCGTGCCGCGAACGCACCCGGACTACCACGCCCTATCGATCATGAATGCCATCCTCGGCGGGCTCTTCAACTCTCGCATGAACCTCAACTTGCGCGAGACGCACGCGTACACATATGGAGCGTTCTCTCGCTTTGACTGGCGACGCCGGGCCAGCAGCTTCGAGACTTCGACGGCGGTCCAGAGTGATGTCACGGCGGCCGCCGTGCGAGAGATCCTCGTGGAGATTGACCGGATGCGAGGCGAGACGGTGCGTCCAGCCGAACTCTCCCTGGCCGTGGACTATCTCACGGGGGTCTTCCCGATTCGCTTCGAGACGACTGCCGCCATCGCGGATGCGCTGGTCATGCGCGAAAGCTACGGGCTCCCCGCAGACTACTTCGACAGTTATCGTGACCGCGTCGCCGCCGTCACCGCCGCCGATGTGCTGCGCGTAGCGCACGAGCACCTTGACCCGAGCCGACTGCAGGTCGTAGCCGTCGGGGACCCGGATCTCGCGCGCGCCGAGCTTGAGGCGCTCAACATCGGTCCCGTACAGCAGTACGACGCGAGCGGCATGCGGACATCCTAGCCGTCCGATCTGCAGCGGTCGGCCGGCGTCACCCTTCACACCTCTCGCCCATGACTACATCGGCGCGGCTCGATTCCGCGCGCGTGTACTCCGGACGCGTGCTCAACCTAGATGTCGACCGAGTCCGATTCCCCGACGGATCGGTCGGTGAGTTGGAGATCATCAGACATCCGGGGGCATCGGCGGTGATTCCCTTTGCCAGTGATCCGGCCGGCGACGACCCGCAGGTCCTCCTGATACGACAGTTCCGATACGCCGCGGAACGCGTGATTTACGAGATCCCCGCAGGGAGACTTGAACCCGGGGAGACGCCACTCGCGTGCGCAATCCGCGAGTTGCGGGAGGAAACCGGTTGTACCGCCGCGCGTGTCGAACCCCTGATCACGATCTACACGACCCCGGGATTCACCGACGAGAAAATCCATCTCTTCATGGCGACGGGACTGACAATTGGGGCAAGCAGTCCCGAGGCTGACGAGTTCATCGAAGTGGTCACGATTCCGCTCTCCGAGGTTCTCCTGATGATCGAGCGCGGGGAGATCGTGGATGGCAAGACGCTGATCGCGATCCTTTACGCAGCCGGCTATCGGGCGGGTCGCTAACCGCCAATCCACGGCTCACGCGCGGGCGTAGGGGAGGAAGGGAAGTTGAACTGTCCACTGTCTGGGAACACTCCTCTGTCATCTCGAGAGGACGGTGCAGCGAACTCAGCGGACAAGAAGGGTCAGATACAGGCAGCTAAGTGCTTCGTACATAGACTTTTATGCCCAATGCTTGACGTATGTTACATCTCGGCACGGCGCGTGCCTTGTACACTAGAGAATGAGTAGCGGGACGACGGCGAGAGAGGACTCTCTCCCGGCGCAGACACAACCAGCGAGACCTGAGGAGACCCACTATGGCTGAATCGACACTTCAATCGGCGCGAATCCCGACGGGTACATCCGTTCGGGAGCAGCTCCGACAGGTGGACGACAGCGCGGTGGTCAGCGCCTTTTTGGGTGGTGAAGAGCGGGCCTTTCAGGAGCTGGTCGATCGGTACCAGACTCGTCTCCTGAACTTCATCTATCGTACGATTGGCGACCGCGAGCGCTCCGAGGACCTGGTGCAGGAGGTCTTCATCCGGGTGTACCGGCACCTGCACCGTTTCGATCGCTCGAAGAAGTTCTCCACTTGGATCTACACGATCGCCTCGAATCTGGCGAAGAACGAACTTCGCAACCGCTCGCGGAACCCGTTGGTGCTGTTTCAGGCGATCAGGAAGAACTGGCAGGACGACGATCGCCCGCTTCAGTTCGAGGATCACACGACTCGGCCTGATGACATGTATCGCAAGCGGCACCTACGCGATCTCGTGGAGCAGTCGGTGGAGCGACTTCCCGAGCATCACCGTCAGGTCTTCGTGCTGCGTGAGCTTGAGGGAAAATCGTACGAGGAGATCGCCGAGATCACCTCGTGCAATCTCGGGACGGTGAAGTCGCGCCTGAATCGAGCCCGCAATGCCTTTGCGTCGATCATCAGCCCAGGGCTGCGATAGTCGAGCGTGGGCGCACGTTGTAGAAGTTGGTCCTTCGCGGGGCCCCCCAAGAAACGCAAAGGGGGGCCCCTCGTCTTGCTCCGTAGCAGGCGCTAGCATTAGCTGCACGCCGTGTGCAAAATGGGAACCCGACCTCACGCGATGGGTACCCTCCCACGTCGTCAGCCTCCCAGGTACCGCTCGTTATGGACTGCAGGACGTTCCGCCGCCAGCACGTAGCCTTCGTCGACGACACCCTCCCCGGTATCGACGTTGTCCCGATGGAGCGTCATCGTGTCGAGTGCGCGTCCTGTGCTCGTCGGGATGCGGATGTTCGGCGCAGCCTTATGCTGATTCGGAACAACTTGCCGATGATCCAGCCGTCGGAGGAGTTTGCCCTCCGTCTGGCCCGACGTCTTGAGGCGGAGCGCGCGCGGAGCCTGACTCCGGTGCCGTTGTTCAAGGGTCCCGGGTTGCGTGGCTTCCTTTCGATGTCCATGGGGGTCGTAGCGCTCGGGCTACTGTCGGTGGCGCTGACGCATGAGCCGGAGCAGGATCCCCAGACGGTCCGTCTTCCTCACGTGACGTTTCGCCCGTACGGCGCAACACTGGGAATGAACACGGCACTGCCGGTTGCGCCGCCGGCGTTCGTCGCCTCGGTGTCGACCGGAATGGCAGTTTGGCCTGCACTGATGATGATGGAAGAAGCGCAGTCGCGGTACGCGGACAGTCAGGACGATGGGTCGGTGCAGCCGGTTCGGTACAGCACTCCCGCGCCGCGTTAGTCGAGCGCGCCGCGAGCGCCGCGAGCGCCGCGAGCAAGGCGACCTGATGCCGGCGCTATATTGGGCCCCATGAGTGCCCAAGCGCACCGCGACCTGCGGAAGTCCATCCTGAATCGCGAATTCGACCCCGTGTACTATTTCCATGGGGACGATGAGTACCGCAAGGATGTCGCACTTCGCGCGCTCGTCGAGGGAGCGGCAGACGCCGCCACACGCGACTTCAACTTCGACCTGGTGCGTGGTGCGGACGTCTCGGATGACCAACTTGAGTCGGCGCTCAACACGCCGCCGATGATGGCTGATCGCCGTGTCGTGATCCTGCGCGACGTCGGCGCGGTCAAGAAGGAGGCGCGGGTGGTGCTGGAGCGCTACCTGAGCCACCCGGCGCGCGACACCGTGCTGGTGATGCTCGCTCCGGCAGGCTTTCCCGGCACCTCCAAGAGCGACAAGGACCTGGACGCGGAGTTGAGGCGGCGGGCGACCGTGATCCCGTTCCCGGGGCTGGACGAGAAGGATGGTCACGCGTGGCTTTCGCAGCACGCGCGCGATGTGCACAATGTCGCCATCACCGACGCGGCCGCCGGTCTGCTCTTGGCGCATGTTGGCGCCGATGCCGCGCAGTTGGCGTCCGAGCTGGACAAGCTGACGAGCTACACGCAGGAAGCGACCATTGACGAGCAGGCCGTGCGCGATGTGGTCGGGATCCGACAGGAGGCGTCGATGAGCGACCTGCTCGACCGCGTGGCGGAGCGCAACGCACCGGCGGCCCTCGCCCTGATCGAGCCGGTGATGGCGCTACCAAAGTCGGGGTTGGTGCCGATCATCATGGCGCTCACCGTCCAGACGCTGGCGATCGGTTGGGGGCGGCAGGCGAAGGACCGCGGCATGCCCTCACAGCGCATGGAGAGCGATTTTTTCGCACTCCTGAAGGAGACCGGCGGCTACCCGATGCGTCCGTGGGGCGAGGCGACGAAGTGCTGGGCGCGCCACATCAGCCGCTGGGACGCGGCGAGCGTGGAGCGCGCGCTCTCGGCGCTGCTGGCGGCCGACCGGGCCGTGAAGGATACCCGGATCTCGTCCGAAGAGCAGCTGCTGGCTTCGCTGGTCCTCGCGCTCTGCACTCCCGCGCAGCGTACCGCTGCCTAACGACTCCTCCATGACCGTGTTCCGTACTCGCATCCTCCAGTCGCCGGTGTGGCTGGCGCTGGTATCGGCGCTCGTGCTTGCTCGCGCGGTACCGCTCGCGGCGCAGGAGCGTGACTCGACGGTGGCACGTGTGCAGCGCCTGGTGAACGCTGGGGACCGTCCGGGGGCTCGACGCCTGGCGGACTCGCTCCTGACGCTCGCGACCGACGGGACGAGCGCATATGCCGAGGCGCTGTATGCGCGCGCCTTCGCCTCGAGCAGCGCGGTTGAAGCGGAGCGCGACTACCTGCGCGTGAGCGTGGAGTACACGCTCTCACCGCGCGCGGAAGACGCGACAATGATGGTGGCACAGCTCAAGCTGGCGCGCAGCGACCGCATCGGGGCACGACGCAACTTCGAGCGGCTGGTCCGCGAGCACCCCATGGGGGCCCAGACTGCCAAGGCGGCGTTCTGGGCCGGACGACTCGCCCTCGAGGACGGTGATGGTGCGCGCGGCTGTCCGCTGTTGGGGAAGGCGAGGACCACGGTGGCCGCCGACGATGTGGAGTTGGCCAATCAGGTGGAGTACTACGCGCAGCGCTGCAGCGCGAGCGCTCTGGCCGGCACTCCGCCGCCCCCGGCGGCCGAGCCCGTGATCGCGCCCACCCCGCCCACTGTCGCGAAGCCCGTGCCGACTCGCCCGGCTCCGCGGACACCGCCGCCTGCTCCCCAGCCCCGTGACACCGCCGGTGACACCGCCGGTGGACAGCACGCGCGAGGTCGTCCCCGAGCCGCCTGCCGAGCTCACGCCCCCGCCCGTGCCGGGAAAGGAATACACCGTGCAGGTCGCGGCTTTCCCCGAAACAACGGGATGCGGATGCCTTGGTGCAGGTCCTCATACAGCGTGGCTTTCCGGCGCGGACCTGGGGGACCAAGCCGCCGTTTCGCGTCCGGGTAGGGCGCTACGCGTCGCACGAGGACGCCGAAGGGGCGCAGAGCCGCTTGAAGGCGTCGCGCATCAACGGCGTGGTGGTGGAAGCCGAAGTCCCATGAGCCGCGACGGCACGCCGCTCATGCAGCAGTACCGGGACATCAAGTCGCGCCACCAGGAGGCGATCCTGATGTTCCGGATGGGAGACTTCTACGAGATGTTCTTCGAAGATGCCGAGGTGGCGTCGCGGGTCCTCGGGCTCACGCTGACGAGCCGCAACAACGGCGGCGCCTCGGATGTGCCGCTGGCGGGCGTGCCGGTGAGGGCGGTGAGCGACTATCTCCGCCGGCTGGTGCAGCACGGCTTTCGGGTGGTGATCTGCGAGCAGGTCGAGGACCCCAAGCTGGCCAAGGGGATTGTGCGGCGCGAAGTGGTGGAGACCATCACGCCCGGTGCGGCGTTCGCCGACGACATGCTGGACGTGACGCGCAACAACTTCCTGTGCGCGGTGCATCGCGACGCGGACACGATCGGTATCGCCGCGGCCGATGTTTCCACGGGGGTGTTCCACCTCGTGGTCTCTCCCGCGCGTGACGCTGGGGCCGCGCTGGCACGCTTTGCGCCGAGCGAGGTGCTGGTGGCGCGCGAGTCCTCGATGGTCGGCGCCTCGGCGACACTGCAGGCAGACGGAGCGCTGGTGACGGAGCGCGACGGGTGGGAGTTCGATCCGGCGCTGGCGCGCGAGGAGCTGGCTCGGCATTTCGGCGTCCACTCACTGGAGGGCTTCGGGGTCGGCGGCGACGCCGACGCGGCCGTCGGGGCCGGCGGGGCGCTGCTGCGTTATGTCCGCGAGCTGCAACCAAGCGGACTGCCGCATCTTTCGCGCCCGACGCTGGAGCGTGCCGGCGGGGTGATGCCGCTGGACGAGATGACACGGCGCAACCTGGAGTTGGTCGAGTCGCTGCGCGGTGAGAGCGACCACCCGAACGGTCGCGCCGCCGCCGAGCGCGCGGGGACGCTGCTGGGAGTCCTTGACCGGACGCAGACGCCGATGGGCGCGAGGTTGCTGCGGCAGTGGTTGCTCGCCCCGTTGCTGGACCGCGGGGCGATTGACGCACGGCTGGATGCCGTGGGGGCGTTGGTGCATGACAGCCTGGCCCGCGGGGCGCTGCGCGAGGCACTGGACGGTGTTCGCGACGTGGAGCGACTGGGGAGCAAGGCGGCGGCTGGCCGGGCCACGCCTCGTGAGTTGGGAGCGCTGGGCAGCTCTCTCGCGCAGCTTCCGCGGGTTGCTGCGGCTTTCGCCCACCTCGCCGACTACGGATTGCTCGGCACCATCGCCGGACGATGGGATCCGTGCGCTGACCTATCGGAGGCCATCGCCTCGACGCTGGTCGATCGACCGCCGGTGGCCATTGGGGATGAGGACGTGATCCGCCCCGGGGTGGACGCCGACCTCGACGCCCTGCGCGCCCTGCGCGATGGTGGGCGTGACGCGATCGCCAACATCCAGGCCGCGGAGCGCGAGCGCACGGGAATCGGCTCACTCAAGGTCGGGTACAATCGGGTCTTCGGGTATTACATCGAGATCACCAATGCCAACCGGCACCTGATTCCCGACGACTACCAGCGCCGCCAGACGCTGACCGGCGCGGAGCGCTACGTCACGCCGGCGCTGAAGGAATACGAGGAGAAGGTGCTGACGGCGACGGAGCAGATCGAGTCGCGCGAGCGGGAGCTGTTCGAGCAGGTCCGCACAAGCGCCGGTGGGGAGATCCGACGACTGCAGGAGGTCGCGACGCTGGTGGCGCAGCTCGACGTCCTCGGAACGCTGGCTGAGGTGGCGGCGACCGAACGCTACGTGCGCCCGGACATCACCGACGGGTTCGACCTGGACATTGTCGGGGGACGACACCCGGTGGTGGAACGGATGATGCCGCGCGACAAGTTCATTCCCAACGATGTGCAGCTGACGGAAGCGGCGCGCATGGTCATCCTGACCGGGCCGAACATGGCCGGAAAGTCGACGATCTTGCGCCAGATCGGGCTGATCGTGCTGATCGCCCAGGTCGGGTCATTCGTCCCGGCCACGCGAGCGACGATCGGGATCGTGGACCGGATCTTCACCCGGGTCGGGGCGAGCGACAACCTGGTGCGCGGGCAGTCGACGTTCATGGTGGAGATGGCGGAGACGAGTGCCATCCTGCACACCGCCACGCCGCGCTCGCTCGTGCTGCTGGACGAGATCGGGCGCGGGACGTCGACCTACGATGGGGTCTCGATCGCCTGGGCGGTGAGCGAGCACCTTCACGACCGGACGGGGGCCAAGACCGTCTTTGCCACTCACTATCACGAGCTCACACAGTTGAGCCAGGAGCTGGCGGCGGTGCGCAACTTCAAGGTCGCCGTGCGCGAGGTTGGGGAGCAGGTGCTCTTCCTGCACCGCCTGCAGGCCGGCGGAGCGGACAGGTCGTACGGGATTGAGGTGGGACGGTTGGCGGGGCTGCCGGCGACGGTGATTGACCGGGCGCGCGCGGTGCTGAAGCTGCTGGAGGGGGAGCAGCTGGTGGCGGGACTGAATCCACAGCTGGGGGTCGGGAGGAAGGAGGCGGACGGAGGGGTGGCGCAACTGTCGCTGTTCGTTGCGGCACCGCATCCGGTGGTCGAGCGTCTCAAGTCGATCGATGCCAACCAACTGACGCCGCTCGATGCGCTGCGGCTGCTGGACGAGTTGGCGCGGACGGCGCGCGAAGCGTAGGGGGCGGGTAGATTGCGTGGCATGTGCTCCCTGTCCGCATCCACTCGACCGGGTGGGCCGCTGGCTGGTCTCGCCCTGCTGCTCCTGATGCCGCTGGCCGGTTGCGCGAGCGCCGAACAGAAGTCTGCGTCCCAGGTTGCCACGGCCGACTCCCTGCCGGTGTTCATCGGCGACTCGCTCCCCTTCCTGTATCCGCCCGGACCCTACATCGAGCGCATTCAGGACAACGTGACGCTGCGCATGTACCTGGACGAATTCGGCCGTCCGGTGCCGGATTCGACGCGCATCCACGAACACGCCACGCTGCCGGCATTCGACAGTTCGGCCTTGCGGGGGGCAAGGGATCTTGTGTTCCGTCCGGCGATCAAGGACGGCAAGCCGATCCCATTTCCGGTGCTCTTCCCGATCAAGTTTCGCGTTCCCGACGGTCCGCCGATGCCGGGCGATTCCGCCGACACCGCCACCAGGCGTTAGGCCCCTGCCGACCATGACCGATACCCTGACCGAACTCTCCGCTCGCGTCCCGCGCAACCGCCTGCCGTACGGCTCGGTGCTGGAGACCATCGGGTGGACGCCGCTCATACAGCTCACGCGGATCACGCGCGGCTTGCGCACGCCGGTCTATGGCAAGGCGGACTTCTTCAACCCGGGCGGCTCGGTGAAGGACCGCATCGGACTCCCGATCATCGAGCAGGCCGAGCGCGACGGGACACTGCGTCCCGGCGGGACGATCGTCGAGGGGACGAGCGGCAACACCGGAGTGGGGCTCGCGCTCGTCGCGGCGGTCAAGGGTTATCGCTGCATCTTCACGATGCCCGACAAGATGTCGCAGGAGAAGGTGCGCCTGCTCAAGGCGTTTGGCGCCGAGGTGATCATCACGCCGACGGCGGTGCCGCCCGACCATCCGGACAACTATGTGATGATGGCCAAGCGCATCGCGGCCGAGACGCCGAACGCGGTCCTGGCCAACCAGTTCTACAATGCTGCCAACCCGGCCGCTCACGAGGCATCGACGGGGCCGGAGTTGTGGGAGCAGACCGAGGGGCGCATTACGCACTTCGTGGCGGCGGCCGGCACCGGGGGAACGCTGACCGGGGTGGGCCGGTACCTCAAGGCGATGAATCCCAAGATTCAAATCATCGCCGGTGATCCGCAGGGATCGATCCTGGCTGAGCATTGGCGGAGCCACGGAGCGAACACGGTCGAGGGGGCACCGTACAAGGTGGAGGGGATCGGGCAGGACAAGCTCCCCGGAACGCTGGACATGAGCGTCATCGACGAGTTCCAGACGGTGAGCGACAAGGATGCGTTTGCGATGGCGCGCCGGCTCACGCGCGAGGAGGGGCTATTCGTGGGCGGATCCGCGGGACTCATAACCCACGTGGCGCTGAACGTGGCGCGGCGCATCAACGACCCGGACGCGCTGGTGGTGACGTTCCTGTGCGACACGGGGGAGCGCTACCTGTCCAAGCTGTATAGCGACGAATGGATGCGCGAGAACCAGCTGCTGGAGGCGGACCGCGCGACGATCGCGCAGGTCATGAACCTCAAGGCGGGTGAGACGCCGGTGATGGTGAGTACCGCGCCCGGGGCACCGGTACGTCAGGCGTTGCGGCTGATGACGCTGCATGACATTTCGCAGTTACCGGTGATGGACGGGCCGGTGTGCGTCGGATCGGTGACCGAGCATACACTCACGGCGCGGGCGCTGGAGAACCCGAAGCTGCTGGACTCGACCATTGGCGATGTCATGGAGCCGCCGTTCCCGATCATCGACGTCAATACACCGGCCGACAACGTGGCGAAGCTGCTGTCGAAGACGAACCCCGCAGTCCTGGTGCAGGCCAACGGGACGGTGCAGGGGATTGTCACGCGCGGCGATCTGCTGCAGTTCCTGATGGCGCGATGACGGCGAGCGGACGGGAGACGGGAGACGGGAGACGGGAGGTGGGCGGATGAGAGTGACCGTACTCATGGGGGGTACGTCGAGCGAGCGGGACGTGTCGTTGGCCTCGGGGCTGCGTGTGGCGGGGGCGTTGCGCGAGGCTGGGCACGTGGTGCGGGTGGTAGATACGGTGCGGGGGGGGCTTTCTGTCGAGGAAGAGCAGGCGATGCTGGCGGGGGGCGGGTGGTGAAGACGGTTCCCCCGGACGTGCAGGCGCTGGCGCGCCTGAACCGACAGTTGCCGTCGACGCTCGAGCAGGTGGGCGAGACGGACGTGATCTTTCTGGCGCTGCATGGCGGGACCGGCGAAGACGGGACGATTCAGGCGTTACTCGACCTGACCGGGATTCCGTATACGGGGAGCGGGCACCTGGCGAGCGCGCTGGCCATGGACAAGGACCTATCCAAACACCTGTTCCTTCGCGCGGGAGTTCCGACAGCGGCGTGGTTGATGGCTCCGGTTACGGAGGCGCAGGTCGAGCAGGCGCTCGGGTGGCCGGTCGTCGTGAAGCCGAGCAAGCAGGGATCGACCGTTGGCCTCTCACTCGTGCGCGATCCCGCGCTGCTCCAGGCGGCGATCGCCGAGGCGTTCGAGCACGACGACGAGGTCATGATCGAGGCGTTCGTACCGGGGCGAGAGCTGACGGTTGGAATCCTCGGTGGCGAGGCGCTCCCGGTGGGTGAGATCATCCCCGTGAAAGAACTCTACGACTACGAGTGCAAGTACACGCCAGGCATGGCGCGCGAGATCTTCCCCGCCGACCTGTCGGCGGAACAGACCGCCGAAATCCAGCGTCTAGCGAAGCGGGCGTTCGAGGCGTTAAAGCTCGGGGGGTGTGCGCGCATCGATTTTCGCATGACGTCGTCGGGTGAGTTCTCCTGTCTGGAGGCCAACACCCTTCCCGGCATGACCGAGCTCAGCCTGATTCCCCAGGCGGCGGCGGCGGCGGGGCTCTCGTTCCCGGCGTTGTGCGACCGCATCGTCCAGATCGCGACTTTGTCGAGGACTTCCCGGTAAATGAGCATCAACCCAGTGCTTGCCGCCGCGCTTGCCGGCATTCCGATCGGGATTCAGCGTCAGGGCATCTGTGCGGGGCGACGTCAACTGCTGATCCGCTTCGCCGAGCCGGCGGAAACGGCGACGATGTACACATCGGATTCTCTGGCGCGCGAGGTTGCCCGCGGCGTGGCGCGCTCGCCGATCCACTCGGTGTGCATTTCGGGGCGTGACGCGCTGGGCAACGCGGAGTTCCTGGAGGCGGCGCTCAAGACCCTCGCCACGAAGACGCCGGTCATGGCCGACACTGATGGCCAACGTCCTGAAGCGATTGGGGCGCTTCATCCGTATTTATGGTTGGTGCAGGTCACCGTGGAAGCACCGGCGGCCGACGCGACGGTGGAGCGGGCCATGGAGACTGTGCGGGCGTCGGCGCACGCCGGTGTTCCGCACGCCGTGGTGGTGTCGGGGAGCGATGAGGCCAGTGACGCGGATTATTTGCGGATCGTCGAACAGGCACACGCGGCCAGTGCCGCGGTACAAGTCGTCGTACACCCCGGCCCGTCGACCGAGCGGGGGGTCATCGACCGGCGGTGGAGCGTGTTGGTCGAGCACGCCATGGGGTATCACACGGATGTCCGGATGGCGCTGCGTTTGAGCGGTCCGGCCACCGTCCGATAGCAGTTTGTCGCGGCGCCCCGAGAGATGAACGGAACAGTTGTGCCGGCCCAGCGATAGATATAGCAGTTCCCTTTTTCGTTCGCATGACCTGAGCCGATGGGCGTCACCTACACCGACGATACCGACTATCCCCGCCTAACGAAGGCGGTGCAGTGGTTGATCGCGATCAACGTCGCGATCTACTTCCTGCAACTCACGGTCGTCGGTTCCCAGAACATGCTGCCGGCCCTCGGATTCGAGGCCGACAACCTGTCGCGCGCGTGGTGGACCATCGTCACGTACATGTTCGTGCACGGGGGGTTCTGGCACCTCGCCCTCAACATGTACACGCTCTATCTCTTCGGGCCGAGGGTGGAGCACGCGTGGAGCGCCGGGGAATTCACGCGCTTCTACCTGCTGTGCGGACTCGGCGGGTGGTTCCTCCACCTGTTGTTCGCTCGTGATTCGCTCCTGATCGGCGCGTCGGCAGCGGTGCTCGGCGTCACGTTGGCGTACGCGACGCGGTGGCCGGACGACGAGGTGTTCCTGTTCGGCGTCGTCCCGATCAAGGTCAAGTGGATGGTGGCCGGGCTGGTGGTGATCAACATCATCGGCGGCATGGCCGAGCGTCACGGCGGCGTCGCCTACCTCGCGCACCTGGGCGGATTGGCCGCTGGCTGGCTCTACCTGCGGAGCTCCACGGGGGGAAGCGGCTCGGGAATGGAGCGGTTCCGCCAGCGCGTGTCGTCGGCTCCCGACATTCCTGACGAAACGCCGCGTGCCATCCCTCGCTCGCTACCGCGGGCCCGGGAGCGAGGGAACGAGATTGACGAGATCATCGCCCGGAGCAACGCGGCGATCTCGCGGCGCCAGGCGCCGCAGGCTCCGCCAGTCGGGGTGAAGGCGGCAACCAAGATGAGCGAACTCGACCTGGTGCTGGACAAGATCTCGCAGCACGGGCTGGAGAGCCTCACGCGGGAAGAGAAGCAGCTCTTGGAGGCGATGTCGCGGGAGCTGCGGGACGGAGCGTAGAGGTACGGACGGGAGACGGGAGACGGGAGACGGGAGGCTACCTTTGGGTGGCCTCCCGTCTTCGCGTCATACCACAAAAAAGAGCCCCCCGGCATTACCGGGGGGCGGGGGCCGTCGCGCCGTTCTCGCGTCGGCCACGGCCGGCGCGACGAGCGCCAACCTGAAAAACAACCTACGGGCGAGTACTGGACCTGTCCATACTTTTGACGTGCGTATCCTGTATCTGGTCACATTCATTCTTTCCTTCTACTTCCAGTCCACTTCCGTTCATGCCACAACCTGAGCTGCTCGAGACCTTTCCGAATCCCTATCCCGGGCGCGACTACGAGATCTTCATGACGACTCCGGAGTTCACGTCGCTCTGTCCGATCGGGGGGATCGAGACGGATGCGGATGAGTTGGCGCTGCTCAAGGGAGGGGCGCCGGACTTCGCGACGATCAACATCACGTACGTTCCGGACAAGGTCTGCCTGGAGTTGAAGACGCTCAAGCTCTATTTGTGGAGCTTTCGGAACGATGGGATATTCTACGAGCGGGTGGTGAATCGGATCCTGGACGACTTGTCGGAACGGGCGGCGCCGAGGTGGATGCGTGTGGTGGGGGATTTCAATGTGCGGGGGGGAATCAAGTCGATCATCACGGCGGAGTATGGGGTGCGGGCGTAGGGGACGGGGGACGGGAGACGGGGGACGGGAGGTATCTTCGTCGGGACTTCTCCTTTCTCTGGAACGGTGATGCCCATGCCATGCTCGCACGCGTCTCGCGTCGCTCTTCTCGTGCTCTTCGCTGTCGTATCGGGGGGCGGATGTGCACGGCAGACGACAGTCGTATCTGGCAGCTCCTCGGTGATGACAACGAGCGTCAGCACGGCTGGAGCTTCGATCGAGGGAGCGGGTCGCGGGACGGTTCCATCGCTGGACGCGATAAGGGAGGACGACCTGCGGCGCGATCTCTTCGCGCTGGCCGGCGATGCGATGCGGGGGCGGGAGGGCGGAACGCTGGATGAGCTGCGGGCCAGCGGATGGTTGGCGGAGCAGCTGCGGGCGATCGGACTGGAGCCGGCGGGGGAGGATGGGACGTACTACCAGTGGTGGCACATCCGGCGCATCCGGCAGTCGGATGCGAGCGTGGTGCGACTGGGTGGCGAGGTGCTGCCGTTGTGGCGAGAGGTGGTGGTGGCGCAGGCGGTTGATGCGTCGCTGGACCTTCCGGTGGTCTATGTCGGGCGAGCCACGGACGCAGAGCTCAACGGCGTCGAGCTGACCGGCAAGGCCGTGGCCGCGCTGATTGTGCCGCCGCCGAATCCGCCCGGGCGCAACGTATCGCTGTCGGCTTGGCGGTACACCGGGGCGGCAGTCCGGGCGCAGTCGGCGCGCTTCATGTCGCGCGGAGCGGCGGCGGTGGTGCTAGTGGCCGATTCGGTGGTGGATGGGGCGCTCGACTTCTTCGGATCGGTCTCGGCGCGCGGGACGTACGGGCTCGACTCGGCCGGGGCGGTGACGCGTCCACGGCAGGCGGCGCCGGTGCTGCTCGTGCGGCAGCGCTTGGCGTCGAAGCTGCAAGCGCCGGGCGCGCGACTGCAGGCGACGTTGACGAGCGAGAGCTTCACGTATCCGTCGGTGAACATCGTTGCGAAGATCGCCGGGCGCGACCCGCGGCTAACGAACGAGTACGTGCTGTTCAGCGGACACCAGGACCATGATGGGGTGCGCTTTCCGGTGGATGGCGACTCGATCTGGAATGGGGCCGACGACAACGCGACCGTAAGCGTGGCGATGCTCGCGGCCGCGCGCGCATGGAAGCGGCAGCCCAACCCACGCTCGGCGCTCTTTGTGTGGCACGGTGCCGAGGAGCGGGGGCTGCTGGGGTCGCGGTACTTCGTGCGGAATCCGCTCGTGCCGCGTTCGCAGATCGTGGCCGTGCTCAACGGCGACATGATCGGTCGCAATCACCCCGACTCGGCGTCCTTGTTAGGCGTGCAACCGCCGCATCGCAACTCGAGCGACCTGGTGGCGCTGGCGCTCCGGGCCAACGACCTCACAGGGCGGTTCGCGCTGGACTCGTTGTGGGATCGACCCACGCACCCCGAAGGGTGGTACTTTCGCAGCGACCACCTGCCGTACGCGCGTGCGGGGATCCCGGCGGTCATGTACTCCACCAACCTGCACCCGGACTACCACACACCGCGCGACGGCCCGGAGCGCATCGACATCGCCAAGCTGCGGCGCATGACGCAGTGGATGTATGCAACCGGGTGGCTGGTGGGCGTCACGCCAGCGCGGCCGCGGCTGGACGCCGGGTTCCAGCTCGAGCGTTAGGCGGGGCGGCGACGGGTGCCGTCGCCCTGCCACACGGTGCGCAGCGGGGCGCCGCCGCTACCCGCGACCGGCCGTGGCGCGTAGCCTAGGGTTCGATTGCGATCCGGAATTGCTCGTGGCACGCGACGCAGTTGCTCATGATGACGCCCAGGCGCGCGAGCGCCTGGTTGGTGGTGGAGCCGCTGGCCACATCGAGGGCCAATGAATCCCATGCGGTGTGCGTGCTCATGCCGAGTCGGAGGAACTCTGCAGGGAGGCGCTGCTGCATGGCGGGATCGAGGTCACGCGCGGCCGCCACACCCGATGCGGTGGCGGCGGTCCGCATTGCAGCCGTATCGCCACGTGCGGCGGCGGCAACGAATTCCTGGACGGACGTGAGCATCACGCGCATCTCACTGAGGACCAGGTGCCGCCCCATGGCGGGCAGTATCAGGGCCGTGCGCTCGTCGGGATCCAGCGGGGGCGAGCCGTGGGCGGGCATCACCGCTTGCGCCGACTGCTCCATGGTGGCTGGCGTCGCTTCCTGCTTGTTGGTGCAGGACGCAGCGCTGCCGACCATGAGGGCGACGAGTGCCGTGCGGCCGATGGCAGCGGGGACTCGCATGCGCCACGCCACCGAGAGGAAGATCGCGAGCCAGACCGCCGTCCGCAGGGTCATGGCCTGCACGCTGTCGATCGCGACGGCATCACCGGTGCGGTAGGCGATGGCGATCCCGATCAGCACGAGCAGGTTCAACGTGAAGATCGCTGCAGCGGCGTGCTTCCCTCGTTGCGCGGAACTCCAGATCGTGACGCCGGCCGCCACGTAGAGCGCCCCCATCACCGTGTTGTAGATGAGGAGGGGGCGGAAGACGACGTACCCGGGATCTGTACCCAGCAGCACGCGTGAACCTGCGAGGATCGTCACGATGCCGAACACGATCGCGACAACGCTTCCCAGCACCCGAACGGTACGTTGCAGCTGCGTGGACGTCATGGTTCGAGCCTCGTGTTAGCGGGAGCGGTGGTAGCGACTGTATAACCACGCGGACATATACTTGACGCTACATGTTGCCGCGCCGCACGGAAATCGGGGAATCTCCCACGCCGCCTTGCCCTCCCCGGCCCTGCGTCCGGTTCACCGTGCCACGCGCGCTGCCTCCAGTTCCTTGACGGCGCCCAGCTGGAGCGCGGCAATTGACGAGCGCACCTTGGCGAGATCACCCACCACCACGACGGTGGCACGATCTGGCGTGAGGTACTGGCGGGCGACGCGCATGATGTCGGCGGCCGTGACCATCCGGACCTGGGCCGCGTAGTCGCGCAGGTCGGACAGTGGGAGGGCGAACGTTGCGAGCTGGGCCACGGTCGATGCGACCTGCGCCGTGCTTTCGAGCGAGCCGGGGAGACCCAGTTCGACATACGACCTGGCGCGTTGCAGTTCGTCGGTGGGGACGACGGAGTCGCGCAGGACGCGCAGTTCGCGAAAGAACTCGACGAGTGACGAGTCGGTCACGTCGGTGCGCACGGCGGCGGACGCGATGAAGGGGCCGGGAGCAGTGCGAAAGGAGAAGCGGGAGCTGGCGCCGTAGGTGTATCCGTGCGTCTCGCGCAGGTTCATGTTGAGGCGCGAGGTGAACGATCCGCCCAGCAGCGAGTTCATCACCATGAGCGGGGCGTAGTCTGGTGAGCGCCGATCGACACCGGGCCAGCCGATGGAGATCACCGACTGTGCCGCATGGGGCTTGTCGACGAGGTAGACCGTCGTGGCCTCCTGCTGACGGGGGGCAACGGTCACTGGTGGGACGGCGACGGCACCGCCACCGCCGGACCAGTCACCGAAGCGCCGGGTGATTTCGGCGCGCGCGTCGTCGGCGGCGAGGTCGCCCACGATCACGAGGCGTGCGTTGGCGGGACGGACCGCTCGGGCGTAGAAGGCACGCACGGCACTGCTGTCGAGCGACGCGACCGCCGCCGAGTCACCGCCGGCACTGTTGTGGTAGGGGTGGCCCGCAGGGAAGACGATGGAGTTGAAGGCCAGGTCGGCCAGGGCGCCGGGCTGGTCCCGCTGCTGGAGCAGGTTGGCCAGGCGAAGGTCGCGCTGGCGCCGGACCTCGACCTCGCTGAGTGCGGGGCGGCGAATGACGTCGGCCATGAGGTCGAGCGCCGGACCTAACGAGCGCACGGGGACCTTGAGCGAGACGAAGGTCCGGTCCCAGTCGGCCCCGGTCTGGAGCGAGGCGCCGAGGTAGGCCAGTGCGGACTGCAGCGCAGCCGCGTCACGCCCGCCGGCCCCTTCGTCGAGCATGCTGGCCGTGAAGGCGGCGATGCCGGGGGTTGTGCCGTCGAGTCGTGAGCCGCCAGTGAACGAGGCGATGAGCTGCACCACGGGGAGCTCGCGCTGCTCGACCACGCTGAGTGTGAGTCCGTTCGCCAGGCGATCCTCGCCCACCGAAGGGACCACAAGGGAAGGTGGGGTCGCCTAACGTTGGCGGGTGGTCGCGCACGAAGCCCCGTGCTGCGCTGGTGGACGCTCCGCCAGCGAGGCGTGTGGCGGCCAGCTCGGGCTTGCCCCTGGGTACGATGCTCAGCAAGACTCGCGGCGCCTGCAGGTAGGTCGCGACCACGCGCTTGACGTCATCGGCTGTCACGGCGCGATAGCGGTCGAGATCGCGCTGGAAGTAGTCGGGGGTGCCCGTGAAGTAGTAGTACTCGTTGAGCTGCTCGGCCTTGGCGTTGACGAACTCCAGGCGATTGAGGAAGCCGGCCTCGATGGCATTGCGGGCCTGCTCCAGTTCGCGAGCGGTCGGCCCTTCGGCGGCCAGTCGGGCGATCTGCTGGTCGATGGCCTGCTGCAGCGTGTTGAGGGTGACGCCAGGGCGGGCGGTTACGACGATGCCGAAGTCACCGGCGAGCTTCTTGGCGTCGTTGCCGGCGCTGACGTCCTTGGCGATCTCCTGCTCATAGACCAGGGCATTCGTCAGGCGCGCATTGCGTGCGCCGGTCAGGAGGTAGCGGGCCACGTTGAGGGCCGCGTCGTCGGCGTGGTACTGCGGGACCGCACGCCACGACACGTAGAGACGGGGGAGCTGTACCTGATCCTCGGCGACCATCACCGTGTCGCGCAGGGTGAAGGGGACCGGTGCGGGGCGGGTGATGGCCGGTCCGCGCGGAATGTCGGCGAACGCCTGCCGCACCGCCGCGCGGACGGAATCGGAGCGTACGGCGCCTGCGATGACGATGACCGCGTTGTTCGGCGTGTAGTAGCGCCGGAAGAAGGCCTTCACATCGTCGAGCGATGCCGCTGAGAGGTCGGCCATCGACCCGATGACCGGCCAGGAGTAGGGGTGGCTCGCCGGGTAGAGCGCCGGCGCCAGGAGATCTTCGGCGATGCCGTAGGGTTGGTTCTCCACGCCCTGTCGCCGTTCGTTCTTGACCACCTCGCGTTGGGCATCGAGCTTGGCGCTGTCCATGGTTGGCAGGAGCCAGCCGAGGCGATCGGCCTCGAGCCAGAGCATCAGGGGGAGGGCGTTGGAGGGTCCCCACTCGTAGTAGGCGGTGCGGTCGTTGTTGGTGGTCCCGTTGTTGCTTGCACCTGCCGATTCGAGCAGGCGGTCGAACTGGGGATAGGGGGCGTGTTCGGACCCCATGAACATCAGGTGCTCGAACAGGTGGGCGAAGCCGGTGCGGCCGGGTTGTTCGTCGCTGGAGCCCACGTGGAACCAGACGTTCGTGGCCACGGTTGGGACCGAGTGGTCCTCGTGGACGATCAACGTCAACCCATTGGGGAGCGTATCGACCGTGACCGGGACCCGCAGGCGTGCGGTGGCGGACTGGGCTGCAACGCGCGCTGGGGACAGCGCGATCGTGGCCGTTGTGATCATGGCCAGCGCGACGAACGTCGGAAACCGGGCGAAGGGCATTAACGTGAGGGACGCGCGGTGGGTGGAGTGCGAGGGCAGTTCTCGGAACAGCTCGGCGAAGTCCCGGGATTCGGCATCCACTTCGCCACACCTCATCAGTCTTCGTGAGACCCAGTACGGGAGGGAAGGTGTGATGGTTGCGCGCGATCCAGCAATATTCGTCGTGCCCGTTCGCCGATGACAGCTGACGGTAGCCTGCCATGGCTTGACGCCCTGTTCGAGGCGTCGCCGGTCGGCTTGGCCATTTTGGACGCATCGCTGCGCTTCGTGCGGATCAACCCGACCCTTGCCGAACTGAATGGCGTGTCGGTGGCAGAACACATCGGGCGCACCTTGCGTGAGATCCTGCCGGAGCTGGCGCCGGTGACGGAGCCGGTGGTGCGACATGTGCTGGAGCGCGGTGAAGCCGTGCGCGACATCCCGCTGTCGGGCACGACGCCCCGGCAGCTTGGTGTGCTGCGACACTGGCGTGCGAGTTACATCCCGCTGGAGCTTGGGGGTGCGCGCTGCGTCGCGACGTATGTCGAGGATATCACGGACCAGGTGACGGCGGAGCAGGCGCTGCAGGCCAGCGAACTTCGGTTCCGGACCATCTGCGAGGCGGCGCCGTTAGGCATCTTCCTGACCGAGGGGGCGTCGCAGGTCGTCTATGCCAACCCGGCTGCGCAGCGCATGGTTGGGCGACCGGAGAGCGAGCTGCTCCGAGAAGGCTGGGGGGCCGCCGTGCATCCGGACGATGTGGCCTCGGTGACCGCGATCGTGAGAGCGGCGGACCAGTCACGACGGGGCGACTTACAAGTCGACGCGCGTTTCGTGCGCCCGGATGGCACGGTCGTGTGGACCGAGACGGTGGCGCGGGAAGTGTACGACGGCAGCCGACACCTTGGGCGCGTGGCGGTCATGAGCGACGTGACCGAACGCCGGAAGATCGAGGCGGCGTTGCACGAGAGCGAGGCGCTGTTCCGCGAACTTTCGGAGAACGTGGACGCGGTGTTCTACCTCTCGCGTCCCGACGTGAGCCGCATCGACTATGTGAGTCGCGGCTTCACGACGGTGTGGGGTCGGTCGCGGGAGGAGCTCCAGTCGAATCCTGACCTGTGGCTGACCACGATCCATCCGGACGATCGGGCGCGTGTGACGGCCGCGTTCGGCCGCGATCGGGCCGGGTTCAAGGCCGAGTATCGCGTGGTGCGTCCCGACGGCAGCGTGCGGTGGGTGTCGGACCGGAGCTTTCCGGTGCGCGATGCGGAGGGGAAGATCGTGCGCATTGCCGGTGTCGCGACCGACGAGACGGAGCGGCGCACGCTGGAGGCGCAGCTGCTGCAGGCGCAACGGCTGGAGAGCATTGGCCGGTTGGCGGGGGGAGTGGCGCACGACTTCAACAACCTGCTGACGGTCGTCATGAGTCACGCCGCGTTCGCGCGGCAGGACCCGAAGGGCGCGGAGGAGGACCTGATCTCGATCGAGCGCGCCGGACGTCGGGCCGCCGAGCTGACGTCGCAGCTGCTGGCGTTTGCTCGGCGGCAGGTGATCGAACCGCGCGTCGTAGCGCTCAACGCGCTGACTGGTCAGGTCGACCGGATGCTGCAGCGCCTGCTTGGTGAGCAGGTCGCCCTGGAGACGCAGCTGCAACCCGACCTGTGGACGGTGCGAGTCGACCCGGCGCAGATGGAGCAGGTGCTGGTCAACCTGGCGGTGAATGCGCGCGACGCCATGCCGAACGGCGGGACGCTGACGATCGAGACAGCGAACGTGGAGCTGGGCGGGGGTTACGCGCTCACGCATGCCGACGTGGTGCCGGGCGAGTATGTGATGGTGGCGGTGAGCGACAGCGGCGAGGGGATCGATCCGGCGCTGCTGCCGATGATCTTCGAGCCGTTCTTCACGACCAAGCCGAGCGGGGTGGGGACCGGGCTCGGGTTGGCGACCTGCTATGGCATCGTGAAGCAGGCCGGGGGGCACATCTGGGCGTATTCGGAGCCGGGTAGCGGGTCGACGTTCAAGCTCTACCTGCCGCGTGCCGAGGGTGAGGTGGCCGACACGGCACATGCGGCGCCCGATCCGGCGGTGCGGGGCGACGAGACCATCCTAGTGGTGGAGGACGACGCCGACGTGCGGGCGATCGCGGTGCGGGCGCTCAGGGTGCAAGGGTTTCGGGTCCTGGAGGCGACGGACGGCGTGGACGCGCTGGAGGTGGCGCGGGCGTATGCCGGGACGATCCACCTGCTGCTGACCGATGTGGTGATGCCGCGGATGGGGGGGAAGGAGCTGGCGGCGGTGCTGGTGGTGGAGCGTCCGGCGATGCGGGTGCTGTTTGCGTCGGGGTACACGCGGAACGCGATCGTGCACCAGGGGGTGCTGGAGCAGGGGCGGCACTTTTTGCAGAAGCCGTACGTGCCGGCGACGTTGGCGCGGCGGGTGCGGGAGGTGCTGGATGGGTGAGGGGGGGAGGTACGAGTTGCGGGGGAGATTCCCCTGTGCGGGGGAGGCGACTAGATTTGCTCGACTTGGGGGGAGCGGGGTGGGGTGGAGGTACGGCTAGGTAGCTCAGTTGGTAGAGCAGCGGACTGAAAATCCGCGTGTCGGCGGTTCGATTCCGTCCCTAGCCATTTTTCGGGGAACATGTTTCGAGATAACGAGTTAACAAAACGAGCCGCCGGCGATACGCTGGCGGCTCGTTTCGTTAAAAGCCCAGCCGCACGCCGGCGTTGGCGGTGCGCCCCTCAAGCAGACTCCACACGTCGGTCGTCCACCGGCCACCTTGACCTCGCGTCGGTAGCACCAGCGGATCCAGCCGCGTCTGTCGCACCCCGCCCAAGTTCTCGAAATTGACGAACACCCGCGCGACGCCGGCTCGTGTCGTGATTGCACGCTCTGCCAGGAGGCCCACGACAACGTACGGTCGACTTTCTGTGCGGAACGGATTGTCAACGAGCGCCTGTCGGCCGGTGTAGTAGAGCTCGAGGCCGATACGACTCCGTCCCTCCTGCTCTACGCTGGCCACAACGCCCACCGCGTGACGGGGGGTGAGCGCCACCTCGCGCCGTGCGCAGGTTGCAGACGTAGGCTCGTTCGCATCGCACTCGGTCGAGCGCAGGTACGTGTACGATCCGGTGATGCGTAACGCGGGCGGTTCATCGTCGCCGCTGTGCTCACCGAGTTCGTGCACGAGCCGCGCGAGGAACTCGCCACCCCACGTCCGAGTGCTTGCCAGGGCATTCGACAGTACGATGCGTCGCGCGCCGGACGTGGTAGTGCCGACGCCATCGGCCACCTGCAACGGGTGGGCAACGCGCGATCCGAAGGCGGTCGCGTTGAGTTCCAGTTGACCGAAGGCTGTCTCGAGCGGGCCGCCCACATCGAGCGATGCGCTCCGCGCGCGCTCGGCGACGAGTCCAACCAACGGCGTCAGCGGCGAGAGACCAGTGGCCTCGGTCTCCTCCGTGAACGGGGTTGGCGCGAACGCGCCCGTGCCCCCTGACAGTCGCGTCGTCCATCCCGCGAACCGACCGTCGGCGGGCCGGCGCAACAGCAGCGAGACCCGTGGGTTGACGAAGGTGCCGAATGCGCTGTGTGCATCGAGCCGCGCACTTCCGGACACGGACAGCCAACTGGTGGGGTCAACATCCGTCTGCACGAAGGCGGCGGGTACGGTGAAGGTGTAGTCGAATCCCGGCACGTCCGCGTTGCGGTAGGCGTCCTGC
>JADJAD010000008.1 GCA_016704465.1 Gemmatimonadota bacterium
GTGCCTAACGTCGCCTCGATCGACTTGAGGCCGTTGTGTCCGCCGGCGCTCCCTGCCGCCCGCAGACGAAACGTCCCCAATGGGATCGCCACCTCGTCGACGAGCACGAGGAGTTGCCGCAATCCCGACCACTCCAGCCGTCGCATGTACGGCCGCAGTGCAACACCGCTGAGATTCATGAACGTCTGTGGCTTCACGAGGCGCACCCGCTCGTCCGCGATCCGCCCCTCGGCGACCAATGCCTCGCCCTCCGCCTGCCACCCCTCGATACGCCAAACGTCGGCCAGGTGGTCGAGCGCCCACCAGCCGACGTTGTGACGCGTCCCCTCGTACTTGCGACCTGGGTTTCCGAGGCCAACGACGACCTTCACGTGCGCACGGCCTACTTCTTCTTCGCCTCGGCTTCTTCTTCCGCCTTGGTCTTGCGGATCACTTCGGGCTCACCGGCCGCCCCTTCTGCCGGGGCCGCGACTTCCTCGCTGGCCTTCGACGCGCTGACCGTGAGGATGGTGTCGCGCATGTCGGCGAGCACCTCGACCCCCTCGGGGATCTGCAGGTCATCGACGTGCACCGACGCGCCGAGGTTCAGCTCCGTGATGTCGACCTCGATCTTGTTCGGGATGTTCGCCGGGTCGACGAGCACGGCCAGCTCCTGCATGATGTGCGACAGGATCCCGCCATGCATGCGCACGCCGACCGACGTGCCGACGAGCACGATCGGGACGTTCACGCTCACCTTCTCGCCGACGACCAGTTCCTGGAAGTCCACGTGGATGATGGCGCGCTTGACCGGGTGCCGCTGGATGTCGCGGATCAGCGTGCGCGACGTCGCGCCGTCGATGTCGAGCTCGATGACGGTCGTTTCGGCCGAGACGTGCCCGAGCAGGCGACCGAGTTCACGCGCGTCGACGGAGAGGGACTGCGGGGCGCGTGCGTGGCCGTAGATGACCGCGGGAACGCGGCCGTCGCGGCGCAGCGAACGGGCGACACCCTTGCCGGTACCAGAGCGCGCGGAAGCGGAGAGAGAAGCGGTGGACATGAGACGGACGGGGGACGGGGGACGGGAGACGGGAGATGTACTTAGTCGAACAATGAGCTGACGGACTGCTCGCTATGCGTGAACCGAATGGCCTTGGCGAGGAGCTCGCCGACAGACAGGATGGTCAAGCGGTCGAAGTGCTTCGATGGGTCGATGGCGATCGAGTCGGTGATGACCACCTCGGCGATCGGTGCGTTCTTCAGGCGCTCCACGGCAGGGCCGGAGAGCAGCGCATGCGTCGCGCACACGAAGATGTCCTTGGCACCGAGCGCCTTGAGAGCACGCGCTGCCTCACTGACGGTGCCGGCCGTGTCGATCATGTCATCGGGAATGATGCAGTCCTTCCCCTCGACATCACCGACCACGTTCACCACTTCGGAAACGTTGGCCGACGGTCGTCGCTTGTCGATGATCGCCAGGGTGGCATTGAGCCGCTTGCCGAACCCTCGCGCCATCTTCGCAGAGCCGACATCCGGCGCCACGATCACCAGGTCCTTCAACTGCTTCTTCTTGAAATGATTCACCAGCACCGGGGCGGCGTAGAGATGGTCGACAGGCTTGTCGAAGAACCCTTGCAGCTGATGCTGATGGAAATCCAACCCGAGCACCCGGTCGGCCCCGGCCTTCTCGATCATGTTCGCCATGAGCTTGGCGCCGATCGCCACGCGCGGCTGGTCCTTCCGGTCCTGCCGTGAGTAGCCGTAATACGGCATGACGCAGGTGATGCGCGCCGCCGACGCCCGCCGCACGGCATCCATCAGGAGCAAGAGCTCGATGATGTTGTCCGCCGGTGGATTCGTCGGCTGGACGATGAAGACATCCGCACCGCGAATGTTCTCATCGATTCGCACGAAGATCTCGCCGTCCGCGAACTTCGTGGCCGTGACCTTCGCGAGGTCGACCCCGAGGTTGCGCGCGATCTCCTCCGCGAGCCCCCTGTTGGCGTTTCCCGAGATCAGCTTGAAACCGCGGAGCACGCCGGGCAGATGGTCCATTACCGTAGAGCCTTTAAGCCTAGTGTGGACTGGGAGTTATGTCAACGAATTCGGACGGGGGACGGGAGACGGGGGACGGGGGACGGGGGTGCGTCGCGACGACGTCGCTCCGCAGGAGCGACTCTCCCGTCCCCCGTCTCCCGTCCCCCGTCCCAATTGGCCCTGGTGGATTCGAACCACCATTCGCAGATCCAAAGTCTGCTGTCCTGCCATTGGACGAAGGGCCAGTGAGCCCCCAAACCTACTCGTCGAGACGCACCGACTCAACGTGCGCGGCCGTCTGCGTGTCCAGCATGTCGACCGCTCCGCCCTCTGGTCCGCCAGTGTCGATCCCGAACGCGATGGCGACCGGGTCCCGATCCACCTCGTCGCTCGTGTCAATCGGCTGCAGGGCAAAAAGCGTCGCCCCCGACCCGCTCATCCGCACGAACGGCAGCGTCACTCGGAGCTCAGGCTGTCGCAACCCGTTGAAGACGTCGCGAAGTAGCGGATGGTGGGGCAGGACCACGCGCTCGAATTCGTTGTACGCCATGAGGTCGACGTGGGACCAGTGCGCCAGCCATTCGAGCGTGTACGCCACTGACGCAGTGGGCTCGGCGGGCGACTCGGCGAGCCAACGGTACGCGTCGACCGTCGACACCCCCTCGCGGAAGGCGAACAGCAGGCAGTGACGTGGCGGGAGTGGTGGGAGCGCGAGCAGCCGGTCCCCGCGCCCCCACGCCAGGGCCAGCGGCGACGCAGCTTGCGTGAGAAAGGGGACGTCGGCACCGAGCGTGGCCGCCAACCGAAGCAGCGCATGATCGCCCAGCGGGACGGGAGCCAGGGCGTTGAGTGCTCGGAGGACACCGCCAGCGTCGGCGCTCCCACCGCCCAGCCCACCACCTACCGGGATCCGCTTGATGATCTCGATCTCGAACCCCGTGCCCCACCCTGTCGCTTCCGCATAAGCGACCGCGGCGCGCCACGCGAGGTTCTGCTCGACCGGTCCGAGTCCGGACGGGGGGAGCGTAGGCCCCCCACAGTCGAGCGAGCGCGCGCCATCCGTCAGGCGAACCGAGACATCATCGCCCAGCTCGAGTCGACACAAGAGCGTCTCGAGCTGGTGATACCCGTTCGCCTCGCGCGCGAGGATGCGAAGGAAGAGGTTGATCTTCGCCTGGGCGACCACGCGCGCACGTCGCATGACGTCGCTACGCCGCAGCCTCGACGCCCGTGGGCGGGCTCCGCTGCCCGAGTTCCCCGAACTTCATCCCGAGCCGCAGGAAGTAGTAGAGCCCGATCAGGGTGATGGGGAGGAACGACAGCAGGTGGAAGCCCAACGCCCAGCTGACCGCCAGGTCGCTCGGCACCTGGTACAGGGTCAATCCCGCCAGCGCCGCAGCCTCGAACACCCCGAAGAACCCCGGCGATGATGGCAGTGCGACACCGATCGCAATGACCCCCATGAGGAACAGCGCCGCAGCAAAGGGCGCCTCGATCCCCACCGCCAGGAAGCCGAGCCAGAAGGCGAGACCGTTGCAGAGCCACATGACCATGGCCCAGCCGAGCACCTTCGCAAACCGTACGGGCGACCGCAGCGCTCCAAGACCGGTCATGAACGACTCAAGAAGGTGCCGTCCACGGTCGGCAAACCGCGGCGCGACTCGTCCGATGACCGCGTCCCAGATGCGCACGACCAGGGCGGGGAACATCGCCATCGCCACGAGCGTGGCGAGCGCACCCAGCGCCACGACCGCGGCGAACAGCGCGAGCCGGTTCACCGGCTGACCACTGATGGTCGTCCCCGGGGCGAAGTCGGAGACGAACATCGCGATGACCAGGAGAATCACGATCGTCACCGCATCGAAGATGCGGTCCACCGCCAGCGAGGCGAAGGCGGCAGCGAAGCTCACGCGCTTGTCCTCCCGGGTGAGCGCGTAGGCGCGAGCCAGTTCGCCCGCCCGGGCGGGGACGACGTTGTTGACCATCATCCCGATCGCCGTGGAGCGCCAGAGTGCCCCGAGCGAGAGGTCGCTCGCCACGGGCTCCAGGATCACTCGCCAGCGCAGGGCGCGCAGCGGGAAGATTATCGTCGCCACGAAGGCGGAGAGCAGGAAGAGCGGGAGGCTCGACTGGCGCAGCACCCCCCAAACCTGCGCGAAGGAGACTTCACGCATGGTCCAGACGAAGAATGCCGCGCTCAGCGCGAAGCCGAGCGCGCCGCGCCAACCAATTTTCATTTCCGCTTACTCCGCCTGCGCCAGGTCGAGGAGATCAAAGATCTCCTGAAGGTTCTCGTCGTCGAACCGCCCGCTGACGCGCATTTCGTCACGCACCGCAATGGCGCGCTGAACGGCGGACTGCCCGCGGTACACGATCGACTCGATGGGGACAATGTCGTCCTCGTCCAGACGAGCGGGCGCGCTCAAGGGTTCATCCTCGAGCACGCTGAACCCCGCGATCCCCTCTTGGAGGAGTGACTGCAGCTCGCGACCGGTTGGCGTAGGGGCAGAGCGACGCGGCGCCAACGACCTCGCCGGCGCCGGTGGTGACCACGGCGCACTGGGAGGTGGCTCGGCCGCCAGCGCCGCGGGGGGAGTCGACCCGTCAGCGGCGGGCGGCGCCGCGGCGGGCGGCGCCGCGGCGTGCTGGGGGGCGGCAGTCGCCGCGGGCGGCGACGATAGCTCGGGCGCGTCGTACGCGGGTGCCGCCGGCGTCTGTAGGGCGACCGGAGGCAGCGCTGGCGGCGCTGCTGGCGGGTCTGCCGACTGGGCCGGCGAGAGAATCGGGGTCACGCGGCGAGCGCGCTCCAACACCGCGAGCCGTCGCTCGATTTCGTCGACCCCTTCGCCCGGCGTCAGTAGCAGCAGCGTCCCGGCCTCGATCGCCTCGAGCAGTTGGGGAGCCAACAGATCCGTTTCACGGGCCGCCTCGCCGAAGAAGCCGGCGACCTGGTGCACCTCGAACGAGGCCGCGGTCCCCTGCATGTCGATGAGCGCGTCGTACAGGGTGCGAGCGGCCCGGCTGCGTCCGGCAGCGTCCTGCGCGTGGCGGGCGTCGTTCACCAAGCGCCGAACGTGCTCGGCCCGGGTGAGGATCTCCTCTCGGAATCGCTGCAGCCGACTGGTCGGTGGGGCGACCGCGCGCTGCACCACATGGGGGCCGCGATCGGCATAGAAGAGCTGATCGATCGGTACGACCGGCGCGCTCACCTCGGGCGTCCGGTCGACCTCGAGCGCGTGAGCGGCCCGGACAAACCGGCCGACCGCGGGCGAGTCGCCGCTCGACGCCTCGCCGGCGCGCAGGCGGGCGGATGCTTCCCGCAATACGTCGGCGGCAGAACGAAACAGCTCCACGTCCCGCTCGCTGAGCGGCGCGTCCGGCATCAGGGCGCGGGCCGCCCGATCGACGGCGTCGGCGACATCGGCCAGCGGTGGAAAGTCAGCAATGCCGGCAATCCCGCGCATGGTGCGAACGCGGGTCAGGGCGTCGTCGAGGGCCCGGCGGTGCCGCTTGGCGACAAAGGCGTCCAGCTCGGCGGCGATCGCCGAGGATTGCAGGGCGATGAAGACCGGCGCGGTCGCGGCCGCTGCGGGGGGCGCCTGACGCGCCGACTCGGATGGGAGGAATCGCTGCAGGCCGGCCAGGCGGGCGTCGGCACGGGCGGTCTCGCGTTCACCCCACGTCCTGACGCCGCGCACGAGAAAGCGGAGGTCGTCGACCGTCTGTTGCAGGACCCCGTGCAGCTCGAGCGTCCACCGCATCTCGCCGTCGCGGACCGAGTGCGCGACGAGTTCCATCGACGCGGCGATGGCGGCGATCGCATCGACCCTCGCCATGGACGACGCGCCGCGCAGCGCGCGCGCCGTGGCGATGAACGCGTTGCCATCGGGGGCGCCCCCGCTGCCGGAGACGATATGGTCGAGGGAATCCAGATACTCCGTGGCCTCGACGAGATAG
Source organism: Gemmatimonadota bacterium (assembly GCA_016704465.1). Lineage (GTDB taxonomy): Bacteria > Gemmatimonadota > Gemmatimonadetes > Gemmatimonadales > Gemmatimonadaceae > SCN-70-22. Next base: position 5,974 of record JADJAD010000008.1, read on the forward strand.
AACTCCAGCAGTTCCGGCGATCCGTTCATTCGCGTCTATAGGGAGGGTGGCGGCGGGGGCAAGTTAGAGAGGGATCCCCACAGGAGGCTAGGTGCGCAGAGACGAACGCGCGTGATCCATCGCGGCGCGCATTTCGACGACAGCGGCAGCGATCCCGACGAAGACGGCGCGACTGACGATGGTGTGCCCGATGTTCAACTCCTCGATCTCGGGGATGGCGGCGACGGGACCGACGTTTCGCACGGTGAGGCCATGGCCGGCGTGTACGTGCAGGCCGAGTCCCTTGGCGAATCGTGCGGCGTGGGCGAGCGCGGTCAGCTGCATCGTGTCGTCCGGATGGTGGGCATAGCTGCCGGTATGCAACTCGATGGCGTCGGCGCCGAGGTCGCGCGCGCGGGCGACGGCGTCGACGTCGGGGTCGATGAACAGCGAGCTCCGGACGCCGGCGGCGCGAAGGCGGGCCATGGCACGTTCGAGGGCGGCGGGATCGTGGGTCAGGTCGAGCCCGCCCTCGGTGGTGATCTCCTGCCGCTTCTCGGGGACCAGGGTGACCTGATACGGGCGCAGCCGCTCCACCAGCGCCAGCATCTCCTCCGTGCAGGCAATTTCGAGGTTGAACGGCGTGCGCGTCGAGGACATGAGGCGCTCCACGTCGTCGTCCTGGATGTGCCGACGATCCTCGCGGAGATGGGCCGTGATGCCATCAGCTCCCGCGTCCTCGCAGGCGGTCGCGGCGGCGACTGGATCGGGCTCGTCGGTGCGACGGGCCTGTCGAATCGTGGCCACGTGGTCGATGTTGATGTAGAGCCGCTGGTACGGCGCAGACGGGTCGCTCATCGGGGAACGCCTCCGAGCACGATGGGTACGCGACCGGTGAACCCGTTGCCTGCCGCAAACTGGTGGATTACGTTCGCTCGCATTCTGGCTTGGAGTCTCGCGTGAAATCGTGGAAGCTGTTGGGACTGCTCGTGATCGTCTCCGTCGCGGCGTGCGGGCGCAAGCCCGCGCCGGGGGTTGCGCTGACCGGAGCGGCGGCGCCGCGACTGGCCGTGGAACAGTTCATGTCGGCCGTCAAGGCGCAGGATCTGCAAGCGATGTCCGTCGTGTGGGGGACCGACAAGGGGCCGGCGCGCGACCAGATGGAGCGCGACGAACTGGAGAAGCGCGAGATCATCATGCAAGGCTGCTACGACCACGACCGATTCCGCATCCTGGAAGAGGGTCCGGCGCCGAGCGGCGAGCGCGTCTTGCGCGTGGAGGTGTCGCGCGGAACGAAGACGGCGACTCCGGCCTTCATGGTGGTGCAGGGACCGTCGGAGCGCTGGTACGTCCGCGATGCCGGCATCACCGCGATGCGCGAATTCTGCAAGCTCTAGGGCGCGCGGAACCGTTTCCGCCCTCGCTAGATTAGTACTCGGACAGTTCGACCAGGACACCAGCAGTCGCCGATGGGTGAAGGAAGGCGATGCGCTTGCCTTCGGCTCCAAAACGCGGGTGCTCGTCGATGAGGCGGATGCCGTTGGCGCGGCAACGTGCCAGTGCTCCCTCCAGATCGTCGACGTTGAAGCAGATGTGATGAATGCCCGGCCCTCGCTTGGCGATGAAACGGCCGATAGGCGAATCTGGCGCGTCGGCCTCGAGCAGTTCGACCAGGGATTCCCCGGCGACGAGGCCAACGATGTGGGCGCCGTCGGAATCGCCGAGCGGCGTCTCGGGGAGACCGAGGACGTCGCGGTAGAACGGGAGGATCTCCTCGAGCGAGGTGACGGCGACGCCGATATGGGCGATGCGCGTACCGCGCTGGGGCGGGGTTGGGGCGGGCTGGTGATCTGGCTGTGACATCGGGTGTCAGCGCTCCGAATTGGTACGGTGCGCGCGCAAGTTAATCTGAGTGTTGCGAGGGTGAATCCCCGCGACGGAGGCGAACGGAATGTCGAATACGATGGCGGTGACCGACGCGAACTTCGCGACGGAGATCGAGGGGGCGAGCGGGCTGGCGGTGGTCGATTTCTGGGCGGAATGGTGCGGTCCCTGCCGCATGGTTGGTCCAATCGTTGACCAGCTCGCGACGGAGTACGCCGGCAAGGCGAAAGTGACCAAGCTGGACGTCGATGCGAACCAGCAGACGGCGATGAAGTACGGCGTGCGGTCGATTCCCACGATCCTGTTCTTCAAGGATGGGAAGCTGGTCGACACGGTCATCGGCTTCGCGCCGAAGCCGGCGCTGGAGCAGAAGTTCAAGCTGCACTCTGCCAACTGAGCCCCGGGCCGGGTCGTCGACCGGCCGCGGGCTGACGGAGTTCATGGCCGGTGGGCGCACGCCCGCCGGCCATCTGTTGTTCCCGACAAACCGCGGCGTATTCTTCGGGCGTGACCACTTCACCTGCGGGCGGGATCCTGTACGTCGTGTCGACCCCGATCGGCAACCTGGGAGACATGTCGCATCGCGCCGTGGAAACGCTGCGAGAGGTCTCGCTCATCCTGTGCGAAGACACGCGGCATTCGCGGGCACTGCTGGATCACTACGGCATCCGGACGCCGACCTCATCGCTGCACGAGCACAACGAAGCGCGCGAGGCCGAGCGCGTCGTGGCCCGGCTGGCCAGCGGCGACTCGATCGCCCTGATTTCCGACGCCGGAACCCCGCTGCTCTCCGACCCCGGCGCCCGCTTGGTGCAGTCCGTCATTGCGGCGGAAGGCACGGTGACGCCGATCCCGGGTGCGTCGGCGCTCCTGTCGGCCCTGGTTGCGTCGGGGCTGGCGGGCGAGGTCTTCACCTTTGTCGGTTTCCTGGCCCGGAAGGGGAAGGCGCGGGCGGCGCAACTGGAGATGCTCAGCGACCTGCCGCATACCGGCGTATTTTACGAGTCACCGCATCGCGTCGGCGACACGCTCGACGACCTGGCCCAGGCGCTGGGGGAGTCGGCCGTGTCCCGTCGCGTCGTTGTGGCGCGGGAACTCACCAAGCGCTTTGAGGAATTCCGGCGGGGCACGGTGGCCGAACTGGCTGCCGCGTACCGCGAATCGCCGCCGCGCGGCGAGGTCGTGATCCTGCTGGAAGGTCGCGCCGAGGTGGTGCTCGACGAGGCGACGCTGCGAGACTCGGCGCACCTTCTCCGACGTGAGGGGGCGACGACGCGTGAAATCGCGCGGTCGCTGGTCGAGCGGCATGGGGCCCCACGCAATCTGGCTTACCGTTTAGCGCAGGACGCATGAATCGTCTTTGTCGAGTTGTCGCGCCGCTCCTCTTCCTGTCCCTCGCTGGCTTCGCACCGCCCACGGTCTCTCGGCTCGGGATCGCGCGGCTGCAGTATGATGGGGGAGGAGACTGGTACGCGAATCCCTCCAGCCTCGGCAACCTGCTCAAGGCGATCAACGAGCGCACCACGCTTCGGGTCGAACCGACCGAGGGGCGCGTCACGCTGACAGACGAGCGCCTGTACGACTACGCATTCCTGCATGTCACGGGGCATGGCGAGGTGCGATTTACCGACACCGAGGTCTCGCACCTTCGCGAGTGGGTCCTGCGCGGCGGGTTCCTGCACGTCGACGACAACTACGGCCTCGACGAGTCGTTCCGGCGGGAGATCGCCCGGGTCTTTCCGGAGCGGCCGCTCGTGGACGTCCCGCTCTCGCATCCCATCTATCACGTGGTCTACGAGTTCCCCCGGGGGGTGCCGAAAATTCACGAGCACGATGGGAAGCCGGCTCGAGGGTATGGAATTTTCGTCGGCGATCGATTGGCGGTGTACTACACGAGCGAGAGCGACTTGGGGAATGGGTGGGAGGACCTCGGGACATACAACGATCCACCGGAAATGCATGAGGCGGCGCTGCGCATGGGCGTGAACCTCTTCGTGTATGCCGTCACCAGCCGACCCGTCTCATGACACTCTTGGACCTGGTAGAGCGCGAACGGAAAGGGATCGCGCGACATCTGACGACGGGGGGCGTGGCGCTGGTCGCGACCGTGGTGGTCGCGGTCCTGCTGGCGGCGACGCTCCTGCTCGGCGACAGCCGATGGCTGTCGCTGCCGCGGGCGACCCCGTTCATCGGCTGGTCGCTCGCCATCGCCGCCGCGGTGGCCGGCGCACGTTGGCTGCGCGACCGGCTGCGCGAGGACACGGCGATCACGCGCATTGCGCGGGCGGTGGAGGAGGAAGGGCGCATGCGCGACGGGTCGGTGCGTGCCGCGCTCGAGGTGGCGGAGGATGGCGCGCTCGGACGCCTGAACGCAGAACAGGTCGCGGGGCGGTTGTCGCCGCGTGCGTTGACCGGGCTTGCGCCCAAACTGCGCAAGTCGGTCGGGCAGCGGGCGCTGGCCGGGTTGGGGCTCGCGCTGGCCGGCATCCTGGCGCTTGTCTCGGCGGCGTCGGCAGCGCCCGATGGCTGGCGGGCACTCCTGCACCCGGTCCTGGCATGGAACGGGACGCTGCTTGGGGGCGTGACGCTGACCCAGGCTCCGAGATCGGTGTTGCGCGGGGAGCAGGTGCACCTGACGGTGCGGGCGCCGGGACGACAGACGGTCAGGGTAGCGCAGCGGGTGACGGGAAGCTCGTGGCGCGAGAGCATCGTGACGCTGGTCGGTGACTCGGCGGTCGTGGCGCTGGGTCCGCTCGATGCCGACCTGGCGATCTATGCCACCGACGGGCGCAGCACGAGCGACACGATGTCGGTGCGCGTGGTGGATCGTCCCTTCATCGGCGACGTGACGGTGCGCGCCACGTTCCCGGAGTACCTGGGGCGCAGGCCCGAGAACCTCCCGTTAGGCGAGCTGGTGCGCATCCCGCGTGGCACCTCGCTGGCGATCGACGGACACTCCTCGACGGAACTGGCCTCGGTGCGGCTGGCCAATGGGACGACTGCGGTCGCGCTGGCCGTCACGGCGCGCGACTTTCGCGGGGAGTTCCAGCCGGTGGCGGGGGGGACGTTCACGTGGGCGGCGACAGGACGGAACGGCGCCATCGAGGACCTGCCGCCGGCCCTGCAGCTGGACGTGCAGCCCGACTCCGCGCCGCGCGTCGAGATACTCTCGCCGGGACGTGACACCGTCGTGAGCGCGCAAGACACGATCGGCTTCTCCGTGCTGGCCACCGACGACCACGGCCTGTCGGCTGCCGCGCTGCGGGTGACGATCTCGAATTCACGCGGCGAGGTCCGCTCCACGGCACTGCGTCCGCTGGGCACGGCGCAGGGTGAACAGTTCCAGGGACAGCTCGCGCTGAGCATGGGCGTGCTGGCCCCGGGCGACCGGATGCGGGTCGTGGCCACGGCCACCGACGCCTCGCCGTGGCGGCAGGTGGGCGAGAGCCCGGCGCTGGTGTTGCGCCTGCCGACATTGAGCGAGCAGCGGGATGCGATCCGATCGGCCGCCGATGCCGCCGTGGCCGAGGCGCAGGCCACCGCCAACGCGCAGAAGCAGCTGAATCAGCGCACGGCCGACGCGGCGCGCGCGCAACAGCGTGAGCAGCAGCAGGGCAAGGACGCCATGTCGTACGAGGCGTCCGAGCAGGCCAAGCAGTTCGCCAAGGAACAGCGCCAGCTCGCCGAGCGCATGCAGCAGATGCAGGAGTCGGCGCGCAAGCTCGAACAGTCGCTCAAGCAGACAGGGGCGCTGGATAGTGCGCTGCAGGAGCGCCTGCGCGAGGCGCAGAAGCTCCTGCGCGACGCCCTGACCCCCGAGCTGCAGGAGAAGCTTCGCAAGCTCGAGCAGGCATCGCAGGACATGTCGGGCGATGACTCAAAGCGTGCGTTGCAAGACCTGACGGAGCAGCAGCGCCGGCTGCGCGAGCAGCTGGAGAAGAGCGTGGAAATGCTCAAGCGCGCGGCGCTCGAGGGGCAGATGTCGACGCTCAAGGAAGAGGCGAAGGAACTGGCCAAGAACCAGCGCTCGCTCGTGGACTCGCTGCGCACGGCCGACCAGCAGGAGGAGAAGGAGGCCGCCGAGCGCATGGCGAAGGAGCTGACCGACCGCGCGAAGAACCTGCAGGAGGACGTGAAGAAGCTGCAGGAACGCCTGCAGAAGGAAAAGGCGGACGCGGGCGCCGACCGCGTGAAGGATGCCAACGAGAAGATCGACGAGTCGCTGGAGAAGCTGCAGCAGGCGATGCAGCAGCAGGCGGGACAGAAGCAGGACGGACAGAAGCAGGATGGACAGCAGGCGGGGCAGAAGCAGGACGGGCAAAAGCAGGATGGGCAGAAGCAGGACGGTCAGAAGCAGGATGGGCAGTCGGGACAGAGCGGGCAGAAGCAGGATGGCGCCAAGCAGCAGGGGCAGGAGCAGAAGGGGGGAGAGAAGCAGCAGCAGGGCCAGAGCGGTCAGCAGGGACAGACCGCCAAGGATGGGCAGCAGCAGAGTGGGAACGAGTCCGGGCCCGGCAAGGAGGGCGGGCAGAAGGGCGAGTCGCAGGCCAACCAGTCGGCGGCCGAGCAGGCGGCGAAGGCGATGGAAGATGCCGCCAACGACCTGCAGCAGGCGCGAGAGCAGCAGGTCGGGGAATGGAAGAAGGAACTCACGGGCGAGCTGGACCAGTCGATCCAGGAGATGTTGCAGCTGGGACGCGAGCAGGACAAGCTGGAGCAGCAGGCACGCAGCGGGACGTCGCCGTCCGAGCTGCGCTCGCAGCAGAGCGCCCTGCAGCAGGGAGTGGAGAAGACGATGCAGCGGTTGCAGCAGGCGAGCACCAAGTCGAACCTGCTGTCGCAGCGCTCGTTGCGGATGATGAATGACGCCCGCCGCAAGGTCGAGGATGCGACGGCCCAGTCGCAGCGCGCGCAGAGCGGGCAGCAGATGGCGAGCGCGATGCGCGAGGCCGGGGAGTCGCTCAACCAGGCCGGTGCGTCGCTGGTGCGCGATCGCGAGCGCACGCAGAACAGCGAGTCGTCCACCGGCTTCGCCGAGATGCTGGAGCAGCTGCAGGAAATGGCCCGCCAGCAGCAAGCGCTGAACTCGGCGGCGCAGGACCTGATGCCGAAGCCCGGGTCGAAGATGGACGGCAAGGGGCAGGATGACGCACGGGCGCTGGCGCAGCAGCAGCGCGAGGTCGCCGCCAAGCTCGAGGAGCAGGGAGGCGCCGACGAAAGCGGGCGCGCCGACGAGATGGCGCGCGAGGCGCGCCAGATTGCCCAGCAACTCGAGTCGGCGAACCTCGACGCGTCGGTGCTGGAACGACAGCAGCGCCTGTTCCGGAAGATGCTGGATGCCGGACGCCTGCTGGAGGAAGACCAGCGCGAGGACACGGGGAAACGTGAAGCCACTTCGTGGACCGGGACCGACGTCTTCACCCCGCCGGGAAGCTCGGCCAGCGGCAAGGGGGCCTCGAAGTTCACCCCGCCGACGTGGAACGAGTTGCGCGGCCTGACGCCGGAAGAACGGCGGCTGGTGCTGGAGTACTTCAAGCGGATCAATGGCAAGCCGTAGGGGGGGACGGGGGACGGGGGACGGGGGACGGGCGTGGCGGCGGGGGGTGGCGCGGCTGATCGTTGCTGGAGTAGCGCTGGTTGGGGTGAGCGCGGCGGCGGGGGGGCAGGAGGGGAGCGCGACGAAGTCGCCGCTGGTGCAGGCGCTTGACCTGGAGAGTGCGGGGAAGTGCCGGGAGGCGATCCCGCTCTACCGCCAATCGATCGGGGCCGACGATCCGGTCGGGGCGGTGCTCGGACTCGAGCGCTGCTACTCGCAGGTTGGTGGCAGCGAGGCCATGTTGCCGCTCGTCGACTCGTTGCTCGCACTCAAGCCGCGCGACCCGCTGCTGCGCACCGTGCAGCTTCGCACGCTCATCGGGCTGCGACGCGGCACGGAGGCCGATCGGGCGTTCAACCAGTGGATGGCTGCGTCGCCGCGCGATCCGGCGCCGTTCCGCGAGTATGCCCGGCTCCTGCTGGAGACGGGACGCGCGGCGGCGGCCGACACGGTCCTGCGCGGTGCTGTCTCGGCGCTCGGCAGGACGCGCGACCTTGCGGCAGAATTCGCCCAGATGCAGGCTGCCCTCGGATTGTGGGTCGCATCGGCCACGAGTTGGCGCGAGGCGAGCGAGGTGATGCCGTACATGGAGCAGGCGGCGGTCTTCTCGTTGTCCACCACCCCCGACTCGCTGCGGGAGGGCGTGCGCGAGGTCTTCGGGGCCTCGCCGGTCGCGTTGCGGGCGCGCCGCATTCTCGCGTCGCTGGAGACGCGGTGGCGCTCGGCGCGGGAGGGATGGCTGGTGCTCTCGCAGGTGCCGCCCTCCGATTCGGCGGTGCAGGCGTGGATCGACTTCGGGGCAGAGGCGGAGTCGAACGAGTCGTGGCTGACGGCGCGTGACGCGTATGTGGCCGCCGCGGCGCATCGCCCCAACGATCGCATGCTGCTCGTGAAGGCGGCGACGGCGGCACTGACGGGAGGCGAGGGCGCGTCGGCGCTGGCGCTGTTGCAGCCGGTGTTGGCGTCTGGCGACTCCTCGGCCGCCGGCGCGGTGGCGTTGCTCGAGGTTCGTGCGCTCGCGCAGTTAGGGCGGGCCGCCGAAATCGAGCGGATTCTTGCCGAGCGTGCGGGGCCGCTGGGCCAGTCGGGGATTCGACAGGCCCACCAGACGTTGGCCTGGGCGTGGATTCGGAGCGGCGACCTGGTCAAGGCCCGCGCCGCGCTCATCGCCGGCGGAGGGGGGACGGACGAGGACTCGCGTGTGGAAGCGTGGCTCGCCCTGTACGAGGGCGACCTCAAGACCGCGCGCGCAGGGCTGCGACGCACCGATGAGACGTCGCGCGACGTGGTGACGGCGATGGCGCTGCTGTCGCGCACGCGCGCGGAGTACGCACCACCGGTCGGTGCGGCATTCCTCGTCCTGGCGCGCGGCGACACCGCCGAGGCGGCGCGCCAGTTCGCGGCGACGGCCGAGACCCTGACCGACGCTGCCCCATTCCTGCTGCTGGTCTCCGCGCGCCTGTGGCAGTCGAGTGGCGACACACCGCAGGCGGTGCAACTATGGCAGCGCTTGATCACCGACCACTCGGACGCGCCCGAAGCGGCCGAGGCGGAACTGGACTGGGCGCGGCTGCTGCGGCGCGCGGGGGACACGGCTGGGGCGATTGCGCATCTCGAGCACCTGATCCTGACGTACACGCAGAGCGCACTTGTGCCGCAGGCGCGTCGGGAACTCGAGCTGGCGCGTGGCTCGGTACCGCCTGGGCGTGGGGTGGACGAATGAGTCGATGGCGCAGTCGGGGGGGGGGGGGCAGGGGGCCCCCCCCAACAACAACATCACCCCTCCTTCACTTCTCTCTCTCATCATTTCCTTGCCGTCGTCATCCTTTCATCGTCGCCGCTCTGCCCGTTCGCTCGCCTCTGCGGCGTTAGTCGCCATGCGCGCGCGGCGCGGCGCGCGGCGTCGAGTCTAGCCATGGTCATGCTCCTGCCGGCCATGGCGGGCGCGCAGCACCTGCTCGTCCCCATGGACGACGACCAGAGCAACCAGCTCAAGGCGTACGGACTGACCTTCAACGCCCTGCGCGATGGGAACAAGGCCGAGTGGTTCATCAACTATCGCGGCGGCGCGTATCTGCTGCCCGACCTCCCCGACCTGCGCAAGCGTGCGACGCTGGACGGGGTGTCGTTCGAGGCGCTCGACAATGGGCGACTCGCGATCATCCGCGCCGAAATTGCCGCCGGCAACATGGATGCAATCTCGCTCGAGCGGGCGCCCAAGATCGCCATCTACAAGCCGTCGAAGTCGCCGCCGTGGGACGACGCCGTGACGCTGGCCCTCCAGTATGCCGGGATCGACTTTGCATCGCTCTACGACGAGGAGGTCGTGGCGGGCGACCTGGCCAAGTACGATTGGCTGCACCTGCACCACGAGGACTTCACCGGCCAGCAGAACAAGCTGTACCTCGGCTTCCGTGACACCCCGTGGTTCATCGAGCAGCGCGACGTGGCCATGGCCAGCGCGCGCAAGCTCAACTTCCCCAACATCCCGGCGATGAAGAAGGCGGTGGCGGAGAAGATGCGGCAGTTCGTCGAACGCGGCGGATTTCTCTTCGCCATGTGCGGCGCGACCGAGACGCTCTCGCTCGCGATCGCGGCGCAGCAGGTCGACATTGCGGGGAGCTTCGCCGACGGCACGCCGGTCGACGAGGCCGCCGACAGCAAGCTCGATTGGGACCGGTCGTTCGGATTCAAGGACGTGCACCTGGAGCCCTCGCCCTTCGTGAACTCGATGAGCGACATCGATGGCCACCAGGTGAACGTCCCCGGGCGGCGGCAGCCGCTGGGACAGTTCACCCTGTTCCAGTTCTCGGCCAAGTTCGACCCCGTCTCGTCGATGCTGGTGCAGAACCACCGCACCGTCATCCCCGACTACTACGGTGTCACGACGTCGTTCACCAAGGCGACGATCAAGCCGGGCGTGACGATCCTGGCGCAGGAAGAGGGGGCGCCGTGGGCGAAGTACCTGCACGGCGACTACGGCAAGGGGTCGTGGACCTACCTCGGCGGACATGACCCGGAAGATCCGCAACACAACATCGGGGCTGCACCGACCGACCTGTCGCTGCATCCGTCGTCACCCGGCTATCGGTTGATCCTGAATAACGTGTTGTTTCCGGCGGCGAAGAAGAAGCCACTGAAAACTTAGACGGGGACGGGGGACGGGAGACGGGAGTGCCGGCGCGCTTTGCGCCCCGGCCAGCGATGCCGTCCTGTGGGGGACGCGCGACGAGAGTGTGGGACGGGGGAAGAGATCGACCCCGCCGCCCCGCGAGCGGCCCCGCCGCTCGCACTCCCGTCCCCCGTCCCCCGTCCCCCGTCTAGTTTCCCCGCATGCCTCCCGCCGCCGACGCCCGCCTCTCTCCCGCCGCCGCCACCGCCGTTCGCGCGGCGATCCGGCTTGCGGGCGGACGCGAGGTCTGCTTCGTGTGCGCGGTGGACGAACGCGAGGTGATTATTTCGGCGCGCGTCGTCGCGCGCGGGGACATCAAGTCGGTGCTCGCGCTCCCCGGGTTCGCGCAGCGCGGTGAATTGCTGCTGCACAATCACCCGTCGGGCAACCTCGAGCCGTCGTCTCCCGACCTCGACATCGCGGCCCGCATGCACGATGCCGGGGTGGGGTTCGCGATCACGGACAATGACGCGCGCGACCTGTACGTCGTGGTCGAGGTGCCGCGCGAGCGGCGCCGGGCTGCGCTCGACGTCGGCGCGGTCGATGCGCTGCTCGGGGTTGGCGGCAAGGTTGCCGGGCAGCACCAGCGGTACGAGGATCGCGCCAGCCAGCGCGGCTTCGCGCGCACCATCGCGCGCCTGTACAACGGGGGCGGGATCGGCGTGCTCGAGGCGGGGACGGGGGTCGGGAAGTCGTTAGGCTACCTCATTCCCGCGCTGCGCTGGGCGGCGCTGAATGGCGAACGGACCGTCGTCTCGACCAACACCATCAACCTGCAGGAGCAGCTCGTCGGCAAGGATCTCCCCTTCCTCGCCCTCGCGCTCGACGACCAGCCGGTGCGCTTCGCCTTGCTCAAGGGGTGGCACAACTACCTCTGCCTGTATCGGCTGGAGCAGGCGCGCGGAGCGGGGGCCACGCTGTTCGATGCGGGGTCGGTCGGCGAGGTGGAGGCGCTGGCGCAGTGGGCCGATCGCACGGTCGACGGGAGCCGCAGCGACCTCGCGACTCTGCCCACGCCGGATGTCTGGGACGAAGTCGCCGCTGAGCCCGACCTGTGCCTGCGGCTGCAATGCCCGCACTTCGATCGGTGCTTCCTGTTTGCCGCCCGTCGCCAGGCGGCACAGGCCGACGTGATCGTGGTCAACCATCACTTGCTGCTGGCGGACCTCGCGGTGCGGCGCGCGTCGCAGAAGTGGGACGACGCGGCTGTCCTGCCGCCGTACACGCGGCTGGTGGTCGACGAAGGGCACCACCTCGAGGACGCGGCCGCCAGCCACCTGGGCGCCACGGCGACGCGGCGCGGGCTGCTGCGCCTGTTTGGGCGACTGGAACGACGTGGCAAGGGGCTCCTGCCGACGCTCATGGCGCGACTGTCGGCCCGCCGGGACCTGCTGAGCGTCGCCTCGCTCGACCTCGTCCACGCCCGTCTCTTCCCCGCGGCCGTTGCGGCGCGCGACAAGGGAGGGGTGGTCTTCGACCTGCTCGACGGTGTGATGCAGGAATCCCGGTCGGCCGTCTTCCGACTGGTGGATGACTTCGCCGAGCATCCGGTGTGGCGTGCCGGACTCACTGCGGCGCTCGAGGATCTGCTACGGGAACTTGCCTTGCTGGGCGACAACCTGCGGCTGGTGCGCGAGCGCCTCGAGGTGGACGAGCAGGCGGTGGAGGCGCACGCCGCGCTCCTGGGGGAATTGCGCGGGGTGACGCGGCGCCTCGAGCACGCCGGCGATGCGTTGCGCGAAGGGCTGATCCCCGCCGGCAAGGTGGCGACCGTGCGCTGGCTCGAGGTGCGCGGCAAGGAGCGCAATCTCGCCGTGACCAGCGTCCCGCTCGACCTCGCCCCGATCCTCCGTGAGGATCTCTTCAAGCGGCTGGACACGACGATCATCACCAGCGCGACGCTCTCCACCGACGGCCGGTTCGACTTCGTCCGCACCAGGCTCGGTCTCACCGAGGATGAGGTCGAGCCCGAGACGCAGGTCTTCCCCTCGCCCTTCGACTATCCCTCGCAGGCGCTGCTGGCGATTCCGACCGACATCCCGGCGCCGAATGTGGATCCGGGCGCGCACTTCGCCTGCGTCGTCGACGCAATCGTCATGGTGGCCAAGGCATCGGGTGGAGGGGTCTTCGCGCTGTTCACCTCGCACCGCGACGTGCGTCAGGCGGCGCTCGCGCTGCGCGAGCGCGGGCTCGACGAGCGATTCCCGCTCATGGTGCACGGCGAGGACGGACGCGACGCCCTCCTGCGCCGGTTCACCGATGCGGGGCACGCCATCCTGCTCGGCACCTCGTCGTTCTGGGAAGGGGTCGACGTGCCCGGAGATCCGCTGCGGGCGCTGGTGCTGAGCAAGCTCCCGTTCAAGGTCCCGACCGAACCGCTGACCGACGCCCATTGCGAAGCGATCGAGCAGCGCGGGGGCGACGCGTTCCGCGAGTACATGATCCCGCACGCCGCCCTGCGGCTGAAGCAAGGCTTCGGCCGGCTGATCCGAACGGCCACCGACCACGGCGCCGTCCTCTTGATGGACCCCCGCGCCCACTCCAAGTCGTACGGGCGCGACCTCATAGAAGGACTCCCCCCCGCGCGCCAAATCATCGCCCCGTGGCAAGAGGTAGAACGAGCGGTCACCGACTTCTATCGCCATGCCCCTCGGGCAGCCCCCCCGCCAAATCGGTAGCTTTCACTCCCGTCCCCCGTCCCCCGTCCCCCGTCCGCCCCCATGTCTCGTCCATCCAAGATCGTCTGCATCGGCCGCAACTACGTCGATCACGCCAAGGAACTCGGCAACGACGTCCCGGTCGAGCCGTTGTTCTTTCTCAAGCCCCCTTCGTCGCTTATCGGCGACGGCGACGCCATCGTGCTCCCATCGCAATCGGACCGCGTGGAGTTCGAGGGCGAAATCGCCGTGGTCATCGGTAGGACGCTGAAGGACGCAACCGAGGAGGAGGCGATCGCCGCCGTGGATTCGGTCGTGGCGCTGAACGACGTCACCGCGCGCGACCTGCAACGCACCGATTCGCAGTGGACCCGCGCCAAGGGGTTCGACACGTTCTGCGCCGTGGGAACTCCCAAGCGAGGGGTGTTCGACTTCGGGATGCTGGAGGTCGTCACGCGAGTCAACGGCGCGGAGCGGCAGCGGGCCCACGGGTCGAGCATGGTGTTCTCGGTCCCCTTCCTGCTATCCTACGTCTCGAAGGTCATGACGCTCGAGCCCGGCGACATCGTGGCGACGGGCACCCCGGCGGGCGTTGGTCCGCTGACGCAGGGGGACGTGGTGGAGGTCGAGATCGTGGGTGTCAGCAGCGTGAAGAATGTCGTGCGGTGAGCGACCAATTTCTGCCGCATTGCACGTGAGCGGAAACCCGTTAGCGAGCGAGGGTTACCAAGAGATGATCCTCCGCGCAATCCATCAGGAGTCCTGAGGCACCCAACGAGATGCTGACCCTGCACAAGCGACACGACCGCACGATTCCCGGCGACGGCGCCGGTCGTTCGGCGCGCGCGACGGCGGTGTCGGTGATCGTACACATCGTGCTCCTGTTCGCGCTCGTGCAGGCGCTGCAGTCGACCGGGGCGATCCAGCGAATCTTCGTCAAGGCCACGGACTTCTCCTTCGGCCAGCCGATCGAGCGCCTGCAGTACATCGCCGTCGCGCCGCCGCGCACGCCGCCTCCGGCGGTGGCGCCGCAAGCCAGCGCCGGTCCAGCATCGCAGGGAGGGGCGCCTCAGGCGGGTCGCACGACCGGGGGCGAGGCAGATCCCGGAACTCCGCTCATTCCCTCCGTCCCCCTCGTATCACCGAATGCGGTCCCGGTCGGCATCCCGGCCCCGGGGGCGGGCTTCGACGTCAACGTGGGAACGCCCGCCGGTGGTCCGCTCGCCAGCGGGCGCGGGGCGGTGAAGGGACTGCAGCCGGGGTATGTCGATCCGCGCCTGTGGGTGGAGGCGCCCGTGCTCGTGTATGCGCCCAAGAGCGACGAGGAGCGACTCGATTCGGCGGTCAGCACCAGCATCATGCGATACCGCGACTCGCTGCTCGCCAACGGCTACACCCCGAATCGGTTCGAGCAGGGCGACTGGACCTACCGAACAAAAGATGGCAAGCGCTATGGCATCGACCAGCAATTCATCCGACTCGGCAAGTTCTCCATCCCCACGGCGCTCCTTGCGCTCCTGCCCATGAACCAGGTGCAGGGCAACCCGATCGAGAACGACCGGCAGCGCCGCCTTGCGGCGATGCGCATCGACATCATGCAGGGGGCCGAGGCAGCGATGAACGAGGAGGAGTTCCGCCAGGCGGTGAAGAAGATCCGTGCCCGGAAGGACAAGGAACGGAAGGAAGCCGAAGCGAAGAAGAAGGGCGACGTCAAGACGATCTCGGAGCGTTAGGCCGCGTCGTCTCCGCCACACCTCCGTTGCCGCCGGCTACTCGTCTACTGGTTCAGTTGCCGGCTCGTCGTGCCACGTGCGGAACACCGCGCTAACGACCCCCAGCACCGAGAAGTCGTCGCTGGGGCCGAGGAAGATCTCGCGCGACTCGCCGTTGGTGGCGGCGAGCGACAGCACCGCCCCCTGCCTCGCGACGATACGCACGAGCACATGGCTCCCCACCCGCGCGGCGACGAGGTCGCCGTCGCGGGCGCGCGTCGAGGGACTGATCAGCACCCAGTCGCCGTGGTGCACGCCGCGCGACATCATCGCATCGCCGCTCTGGCGCAGGAAGAAGGCATCGTCGGCCGGGACGAAGGCACGGTCCATCGCCACCCAGCGCTCCCGGTTGTCCTCCGTCAGGTACGGGTCCGTCGGGTTGACACGGGCGTAGAGCGGGACGGGTTGCACCTGCCCCATCGACGACCAGCCGACGATGCGCACGCCGCGCGATCGCGCCCCCTCTCGCTCGATGAATCCCTTGTCGGCGAGCGCCTGCAGCAACTCGGCCACGGTCTTGGTCGACTTGATGCGAAAGCGGCGGCCGATCTCGCGGACACTGGGCTGGAAGGTGTTCTCCGCCAGGAAGTCCAGGAGATAGTGATAGACGCGCCGCTCCAGCGGCGTGAGGGGGTCGGTCATCCGGGAATGGCGGGACGAGGGCCGGCGAGTGAGATGGTGAGGCTCACCGGGGCGACGACGTTGCATCGCCCCGGCGACGGCGTCAACCGGCGATCGACGATCGGGTGAGGTGGACAACAGCGGCATCCAGCCGGGCCAGCGAGCGCTCGCGCCCGACCGCGAGCAGGACATCGAAGATCCCGGGTGTCGCGGCGACCCCGGTCAGGGCCACTCGCATCGGCTGGAAAATCTTCCCGACGCCGATTCCCCGGGCCTCGCCCAAGGCGCGCAGCGCCGTCTCCATCGCCCCGGCCTCCCACTCTCCCTCGGCCAGGCGCTCGCGCACGGCCTGCAGCAGCTCGGCGCTCGCCGCGGGATCCTTCCACTGCTTGGCGGCCGCGTCCGCATCGTAGAGCACTTCATCGACGAAGTAGGGACGGCACTGTGCGACCAGCTCGTTGACTGTGCGGGCGCGCACGCGCAGCAGCTCGAGCAGTCGATGCCACCACTCCGTGCGCTCGGCAATCGCCTCGGCCGTGGTCAAGTCCGCCCGCACGAGAAAGGGCCGCAGGTACGCATCGAGCGCGTCGATCGGGGTCTGCGCCAGATGCTGCCCGTTCATCCATTCCAGCTTCGTCGCGTCGAAGACCGCGGCCTTCTTCAAGAGTCCGTCTTCCGAGAAGTAGTCGATCAGCTCCTGACGGGTCATCACCTCGCGATCACCACCGGGCGACCAGCCCAGCAGGGCGAGGAAGTTGCACATGGCGTCGGGGAGGATGCCGAGGCCGTGATAGTCGCCCACCGCGGTGGCCCCATGACGCTTGGAGAGCTTCTTCCCGTCCGACCCGAGGATCATCGGAAGGTGGGCGAACGTTGGAAGTGCCGCGCCGAGCGCTCGATACAGCAGGATCTGCTTCGGCGTGTTGGAGATGTGGTCGTCGCCGCGCATGACGAGCGTGATGGCGGTCGCGATGTCGTCGGAGACGACCGCCAGGTTGTAGATCGGCGTGCCGTCGGAGCGCAGGATGATGAAGTCGTCGATGTCCTTGTTGGGAAACTCGATCTGTCCATGCACCATGTCCACCCAACCCGTTGCCCCCTCGGGGACGCGGAAGCGGATCGTGAACGGGTCGCCTCGATCGAGTCTCGACTGGAGTTCGTCCGCCGGCAGCTCGGCCAACCGGCGGTCGAAACGGAACTGCTCGCCGGCGGCCTCGGCGTCCTTGCGCAGTCGGTCGAGTTCCTCACCCGTCGTGAAGTCGCGATAGGCTGCTCCCGAAGCGAGCAGCGCGTGCGCGTCGCGCTGGTGACGCGCCAGGTTGGCCCCCTGGAACGTGACCTCCTCGTCCCAGTCGAGCCCGAGCCAGGTCATCCCCTCGAAGATCGCCCGCGTGCTGTCATCGGTGCTGCGGGCGCGATCGGTGTCCTCGATCCGGAGCAGGAACTTCCCCCCGGTCTTGCGGGCCAGGAGCCAGTTGAACAGCGCCGTCCGCGCGCCGCCGACGTGGAGATAGCCGGTTGGCGAGGGGGCAAAGCGCAAGCGTGGAGGAGTGATCACTCGAACAGGGAGCAAGGGGAGCGGCAATGCCTCGTCGAAGGGCCGTGCCAGGTCATGTCCTCAGAACGACGGACGGGAGACGGAAACCTCCCGTCTCCCGTCTCCCGTCTCCCGTCTGCAGTTCTACTACGGAGACGGAGGGATTCGAACCCTCGATAGGAGTTGACCCCCTATGCCGGTTTAGCAAACCGGTGCCTTCAGCCTCTCGGCCACATCTCCAGGACGTGCTGGGAACGAGAGGATGTTAGTCCGGGACGTGAGGGGCGTCAACGGACGCACGGGCAATTCGCGGTGCCCACGTCTGTTCCCGATCCGCATGATGCCGAGCCCCGGTCATGCCGTCCATCCAGCATGCATGATCAGGCTCGCCGGCGCTTCGCGCGCGCGGCAAGGAGGGTCCAGAGGAGCAGGGGGACTGCGACCAGCCAGCCCGCAACTCGCGCCCGACCCTCGCCGAGCAGCACGTGCAGCGAGAGGAAGATCGAGGCGATCGTGACACTGATCACCATGGCCGGAAAGCCGAAGCGCATGAACTCGGAGAAGCCGATGCGCACCCCTTCCTTCTCGGCGAGGCCGATGGTCGTGACGTTGGCCGACGCGCCGACCGCCGTTCCGTTCCCTCCCAGGCAGGCTCCGAGCGAGAGCGCCCACCACAGTACCTGCGTGTCGCCGGGAAGCGCCCGGGTCAGGGCCATCACGATGGGGATGCTGACGGCGACGTAGGGAATGTTGTCGATGAACGCTGACAGGATGGCGCTCACCCAGCAGATCAGCAGGGCAGCGAAGAGCAGCGTTCCCGAGTCGCCCAGCGAGAGCGCGCGACTGGTGCCGCTGATGGTGGCTTCCAGGCCATGCGCGACCGACCCGATGAGCCCCGTCTCGACGGCCGCTCCCACGACGATGAACAGGAAGAAGAAGAAGCACAGCGTCGGCCACTCGATGTCGCGCTCGATCACGTGCAGGATGCCGTGCGTTCGCTCGTCGTGCGTGGGCCGGTGACGGCGCAGGTACAGCACGTCCTGCACGATGAGTGCGGCGGTGGCGCCGATGACCGCCGGGATCGCGGGGGGCATCCCGGTGGCGGCGTGGGTGAGGAAACCGAGCAGGATGAAGAGGCAGATGCCAGTCATCCAGCGCAGCAGCAGCGGATCGGTTGGTGTGGGTGGGGGCTCGGCGACGAAGGCGCCGCCGGGCGGGACGGCCCCGTCGAGCGCCGTGGCATACACGCGCGCCGAGTACACCTGCACGGCGATCACCATCACGATGACCGGCGCGGCCAGGACCTCGAGGAAGTCGAGAAAGCTCAACCCGGCCCCCGAGCCGATCATGATGTTCGGCGGGTCGCCGATCAGCGTGGCCGTGCCGCCGATGTTGGAGGCGATCACCATCGGGAGCAGGATGGCGGCGGGCGCGAGGCCGAGGCGCGCGCTCATCGCCGTGGCCATGGGCGTCACGAAGATCACCGTCGTGACGTTGTCGAGAAACGCCGAGGTTGCGGCGGTGAACCAGGCCACGAGGTTCTGCACCCGGCGTGGTTCGCCCGCGGCGCGGTTCATCAGGGTCCCGACGGCCCACGCGAAGAAGCCCGTGGCCTTGAGCACCGCCACCACGGCCATCATCGAGCCGAGCAGGAGGAGCACGTTGAGGTCGACGGCAACCCACGCGCGCTCGAAGGTGATCAGGTGGAACGGGGTGAGGTAGGTGATGCCCCACAGCAATGATGCCGCCCCGAGCACGATGAGGACGCGATGCGCGGCCTCACGGGCGAGCAGGACGAAGAGCAGGACGATCGTCGCGGCGACGATGCCCTGGGACAAGGGATCGGTCGTGCTCGCGCGTGCCGCTTCGCTGGCGTGGGCGATTGTCGGGACGAGCGCGAGCATGCACAAGAGGAGCGCTGCAGGTACGAGCGCACGATCGCGCGCACCCACGAGCGCACGAACGCGCGCGATCACGAGCGCACCAACGCGCGCGATCACAGCGGTGGCGAGGACCGACAGGCGGTGAACGGGGCGCGGCACGCGAGGACTCCCGACGCGGGTTCTGGGTGGAGGGCAACACGCCAGGGAAGGGCCGGCTGCAGCGCGCGGCGCACGCACCGATGGGAAACTTGGTGCTGGCGGTCGGGAATCGGGAAGGGAGGGGGGGGATGCCGGGTGTCGCGATCGCGGAATCGCCCAGGTGGGGAGGTGCAAACCGCTCGGCGCAATCTCCCGGCGTCGGCGCCAACGATGCAGTCCGGCCCTTACTCCTGTGAGCTATCGCCCCGCAGGCGCCGCTCGTCTCGGCTCCACTCCCTCGAATCGTGACTTGCTCCACACCACGACCGAGCCACAGCCTCCTCCTGGATCGGAGAACTGCGGTGGTGCGTGGGCCGATCGAGCGTACACCTCGAGACCGGCCACTTCGCTGAGCGGCAGGAAGTCGTCGACCACGAGGTTGACGTCGTCCGTCGGAACCCGCACGCCGTCCACGTAGACCACCGGGCTGCAGTTCTCGCCGTGTATTCCCTTCATCAGGATGCGTTGGCAGAAGCCGCCGATCGGTACAGCCCTCACGCCGTTGATCGCGCGAAGGGCATCGGTGACGAAGATGGTGGCACGCTCGCGGACGGTCGTGCCGCTCATCATGACGCCGCCCCCGCCCCCGCCGCCGCCGCCTCGCCAACGTCGCTCGAAGTCGGTCACGGCAGTGGGTACCGTTCGCCCGGCCATGACTCGAACGGTGTCGAGCCGCACGAGTTGCGGCGACAGCGTGAACGACATTGCGTGAGTCTCCCCATCGCGCAGCTCGACCGTCTGCCGCACGGGTTCGAAGCCGATGGCGCGGGCCTCGACGGTCTGTGTGCCCGCCGCCGCCCGCTCGACGCGGAATGCCCCCTCGCTGCCGCTGCGGGCCGGGACGCCGCTGCCGAGCACACGCACGATGGCCTGGGGAATCGGGCGTCCCTGCACGTCGGTGATGCGCCCGGTGACCTCTGCGGCTCCTCGACGCACCATCACGCGTTCCCGCGTCGCGCTGTCGATGACCACCTCCACCGCCACCAACTCGGCCGGCGCCACCGTGAAGTCCTGCCGCAGGAGCCCCGATGGTGGCAGCTGGACGGCGAGCACCCCCGTGCTGTCGCCCTCACGCCAGGCCAGCGCCCGCAGCGTGCTGTTGGCGGGAACGCCGCAGGCGACAAAATGGCCCCCCGAATCGGTGCGCACCACGCGGCGCATCAGCTCCGTGCTGAACGTGCGCTTCTTGATCACCCACTCCGGCCACTCCACCGAAACGCTTGCCCCCTGTGCCGCCAGCTCGTCGCGTGCCGAGCGCACCACTCCATAGAGCAGGCCCAGTTCGGGATCGACGGGGACGCCGCAGCGCCCGCCGATGATGGTGGCGGCGGAGGGCGTCGCCAGCAGGGGCACGACGGGTCCGTCCACCCGAACGTCGATGCGCGCGATCGGAGGGTCGAGCGCGAGCGAATCGAGCACCGGATGCGCGAACGAGGCGAGCCACGTCCCTGCTGCGAGGGAGTCGTACCGGAAGCGCCCGGCGCTGTCGGTCGTGGCCGATTTGCCGACTGTGCGGTCGCTGGCCAAGATCACGCGTACCAGGGCACCGCTGAGCGGGCGGTTCGCGACGCTGTCGAAGACCGTTCCGGTCACCCGTGCCAGCGCGACGGGCGGGTCGGGATCCTGGGCGCTGGCCGCAGTCGTTACCACGACGGCGAGGAGGAAGGCGCCGCGTATCGCGGCCTGGCACGGCACTCCCGGTCGCCCCACCCACTTTCGTCCGGACTTCATCAAGTGGCCGCGTCTGGGAGCGAGCAGGGAGGGGCGAGCCGGCGATTCGTTGCGCTCACCCGGGAGCCGGCGTCGAACGAAGGTGTCTCGGGCGGAATAGCCGGGCAAGATGGACGGGCGAGGAAGGTTATCGGTCGCCGCGGCCGACCCCGTCAACCAGCGTGAGGGTCCACGGGGGTACGCTCGCGGGAGCGCCTTCCCGGCCGACGCCCCCCATGCGTCCGTCAGTAGTACGCAGTTGCCCTATGTTGTGCCCCGTAGCAAGTTTAGCTGTTGCTTGAAGGCGCGAGGTCTATGCGGCGATGCCTCGCGTGATCCCCCTACCCGGGGGGATCTGTCGCTCGTGTCCGCCAACCGAAGGAGGTTCGATGTCTCACGGAGTGTTCTCTCGAACGATGCGGGTCGTCGTCACGAGCCTGGCGTTCGCTCTCCCGACCAGTGCGCTGTTGGCACAGTCGGGAACGATTGCTGGGAAGGTGACCGACGCCGCGACGCAGGAACCGATCGGCAACGCGCAGGTCATGGTGGTGGGGACCGCGTTCGGTGCTCAGACCAGCGTGCTCGGCGACTACCGCCTGATCAACGTCAGGCCCGGACAGAACATCGTGTCGGTCGTGCGCCTTGGCTACCGACAGGTGACCGACACGGTCGACGTCGCTGCCGGCCAGACGCTGACGCTGAACTTCGCGATGTCGCAGTCGGTCGTGAACCTGTCGCAGGTGGTCGTGACGGGAACGGCGGGCAACCAGGAGCGCAAGGCACAGGCGGCGTTGGTCGCCTCGGTGTCGGCCGGCGACCTGATCAAGGAAATGCCGATCACCAGCGTGTCGAGCCTGCTGCAGTCGCGCGTTCCGGGTGTGGCGCTCAACAGCCAGTCCGGCTCGGCTGGCACCGCCACCCAGATCCGCATCCGCGGCGCCTCGTCGATCAATCTGTCCAACCAACCGCTGCTCTTCATCGACGGCGTCCGGATCAACGAGGGACAGACGAACTCGGGGCAGTCCGGTCAGCAGTTCGACCGAATGAACGACATCAACCCCGATGACATCGAGAGCATCGAAGTCGTGAAGGGCCCCGCGGCCGCGACGCTGTACGGCGCCGATGCCTCGGCGGGCGTGATCCAGATCATCACCAAGAAGGGGCGCGCCGGCTCGAATTCGTTCAACCAGGATGTGAGCTACTCGTACGGCACGGCCGACGCGAATTACACGCCGCCGGACAACTACGGGTTGTGCACCGCCTCGGACGTTGCCGCGACCAGCGCCAATCCGCTCTGCCGGGGTCAGGCAGTCGGCACGTTGGTGCACGACAACCCGCTCCAGCGTTACGGGGCCTTCCGCACCGGCCAGGAGCGCACGTTGAGCTGGGGCGGTCGTGGCGGCGGACAGAACTACGGGTACAACCTCGGCTTCGGCTCCAATACCGTCGAGGGGACGCTGCCCAACAACGCGTTCAACCGCTACAACGTCCGTACCAGCGCGAACTACGTCGCCAACTCGAAGCTGACCGTTGACGCCGGCGTCTCGCTCACCCAGAGCAAGACGGACCTGCCGGACAACGACAACAACATCTACGGCTGGCTCGGCGGCGGACTGCTGGGGTCGCCGGTGGGCGGCAACGGGCGAAACGACACGGGACTGGCGGCCGCCGACGGCTTTTACGGGTTCAATCGCAAGTACAACGCGATCCGGTCGATCGAGCACCAGCTGCTCTCGCATCGCGTCACGTCGAACATCACCGCCAACTATCTGCCGGTGTCGTGGTTCACGAACCGCTTCACGCTCGGCATGGACTACATCGGCGACAACCAGAAGTCGTTCTACCCGAAGAATGACAGCTCCTGGTATGGCGGTGCGCTGAACACCGGCCAGAACGCCCGCACCGATCGCAACGCCGAGCGCTATACGTTCGACTATCTCGGCAACATGCGCCGCGAGTGGGGGAGCACCTGGGAGACCAACCTCTCGTTCGGCTTGCAGGTCATCTCGACCCGCAACACGAACCTGAACGTCACGGGGCTCGGACTGGTCACCAACTCCAATAACTCGGTTGGGTCGGCGGCGACCATCTCCGGCGGCGGTGGCTTCACCGAGCAGCGCCAGTACGGGTACCTCGGGCAGCTGCAGATCGGCAACCAGAACAAGCGTTTTATTCAGCTCGGCTTGCGCGTCGACCGGAACTCGTCGTTCGGCGAAAGCTCCCCCTCGTTCGTGCTTCCGAAGATCGGCGGCACGTGGACGGTCTCGGAGGAGTCGTTCTTCGAGCCGCTGCTTGGCGTGATTCCGTCGCTCCGTGTGCGTGCCGCGTACGGGACGACTGGACGTTCGCCGAATCCGGGCGACGCGCTGACGACGCTCGTTGCCTCGGCGTACAACATCACCGGTGCGACCGGGGCCGGCGCCATTCCGGGCAACCCGGGCAATGCCGACCTCAACCCCGAGCGCGGTACCGAGTTCGAGGCTGGCATCGACGCCTCGTTCTTCCAGGAGCGGGTGTCGGCCGAGCTGACGTACTTCAAGAAGACGACCGATGACCTGATCATCGCGCGGCCGATTCCGCCGTCGCTCGGCTTCAACGCCAATCCGCTGGCCAACATCGGGTCGGTCGAGAACAGCGGTCTGGAGCTGGCGGTGAACATCAACGCCATCAACCGGCGGAACGTGCGGTGGGATGTGCGCGCTGGTGCCAACACGTTGAAGAATGAGCTGACGAGCCTCGGGACCGTCCTGCCGTTCGCCTTGGGCGGTGCGGGTCGGACGATCGTCGGCCAGCAGCTGGGGGTCTTCGTCTCCAAGAAGATCCAGTCGATTGACGTCGCGAACAACAAGGTGATCGTCAGCGACACGCTGTACCCGATGGGAAACCTGTGGCCGGCGATGGAGTGGAACCTCACCAACACGGTCACGCTGTTCAAGAACTTCCGCGTCAACGCGCTGCTCGACGCCAAGCGTGACTTCCTCGTGCAGAACTTCACGGCGTTCTTCCGCGAGACGCAGCTTCCGCGCGCGCAGGAGCGCATCGACGTGAACTTCCTGTCGGCAGAGGAGCGGCTGCGCCGCTACGGGCCGTTCGTCCAGCTCAACGGCGCTGCGTCCACGGTCAATGACGTGATTGATGCCTACCTCGAGCAGGGCGACTTCATCCGACTGCGTGAGCTTTCCGGGACGTTCACGGTGCCGCGCACCATGCTCGGCGCGGGAAGCCGCTTCCTGCAGGGCGCTGCGGTCACGCTGGCGTTCCAGAACGTCGCGCTGTGGAGCGACTACTCCGGCCCGGATCCCGAGGTCAATTCGCAGACCGGTGCCTTCTCACGTCAGGACTTCCTGACGGTGCCAAACCCGAAGCGTACGATCCTTCGTGTCAACTTCAACTTCTAATCGCGCCATGATCCGTATTCAAACGATCCGGCGCGCGACTACGCGCGCCGCTGCGGGCGCGACGCTGCTGCTCAGCGTCTCGGCCTGCTCCGACAAGTTCCTCAGCGTCACCAACCCCAACGTGATCGATGCGGCAACGGTCGATCCGACGTCGGGCGCGAATACCCTTGCCCTGTCCGCCCAGCAGAACTACACGGCGATGCTGGGTCTCCTGAGCGTCTACGGCGGTTGGTTCACGGAAGAAGTGAACGTGTCCGATACCTTTCCCACTCGAAACGAGTTCGGATTCCGGACGATCTCCGACCTGAATGGCTCGCTCAACACCGACATTTGGGCGCCGCTCTCGCTTGCGGTCGCGTCGGCGAAGACGGTGCTCGACCTCACCTTGCCGTCTCCGACGTCGAACCTGAGTCTTGCTCGCTCCGCGACATTCCGCGGCTTCTCGATCCTGCAGATGGCGACCGACTTCTGCACCGGGTCGCTGTCGTCGTCGCCTGAGCTCACGACGGCGCAGATGCTGGACTCGGCGATCGCCATGTTCGACCAGGGAATCGCCGTTGGCACGGCGAACGCGACGGCCGACGGCGTGTCGCTGGCGAATGCGGCTCGTGTTGGGCGTGCGCGCAGCAAGCTGCAGAAGGGCGACCTGGCCGGTGCTGCGACGGATGCCGGCGCCGTCCCCGCAGGGTACGTGTACAACCTGCGGTACACGGATGACTTGAGCAACCGGAACCGTCTGGGGAATCGCGTTTACACCTTCACGTTTGATCGCAGCGCGATCAGCGTGGCGCCCTTCTTCCGCGTGACCGATCCCCGCGTGCCGTACCTCCCCCCGGGTGTCAGCACCCTCCAGGGGCAGGATGCTGTGCCGGGCGGGTTCTTCCAGCAGACCAAGTTCAATTCGTACAGCGCTGGAATGCGCCTGGCCTCGAAGCTCGAGGCGGACTACATCGCCGCAGAAGCGACGGGCGGGAATGCCGGGCAGCTTGCGCTGATCAACGCCCGTCGGAGCGCCAATGGTCAGTCTCCGTACGCAGGTGCGACGGACGACGCCAGCGTGCTGCGTGAGTTCTTCACGCAGCGCGGGCTCGACTTCTACCTTGAGGGGAAGCGACTGGCGGACTTCCGGCGCAAGCCGGCTGCCGTCCCGGCCATCACGCCGGCCGGTGGTGCATACTTCAAGCCGGGCTATCCGGCCGTCGGGACGCAGACCTGCTATCCGCTGCCGCGCGTTGAGCGCGACAACAACCCGAACATGCAGTAGAGTGCAGTTAGCAGTGCAGTTAGCAGTGCAGTTAGCAGTGCAGTAGTCGTTCGGGCAGCACGCACTACCGCGACGGGCGCAGGGGATCACTCCCCTGCGCCCGTCGTGTTTCCTGCGTCGGGCGTCCCCTGCGACGGCGAGATCGGTCGTCAACGAAAATCGCCACCCCACGGGGTGGCGTTTCGCGCAACCGAACGAGCGGAGGGCAAGGGATTCGAACCCCTAAGTCCTTGCGGACGCCGGTTTTCAAGACCGGTGCAATAGCCATTCTGCCAGCCCTCCCAACTCCGGGAGTATGACGGGGCGGCGCCGCTCGGGCAACCGGGACGCGCGCCTCGCCTATCGCCGGTCCACCGGGAGGCGCACCTTCCCGGGATGCGAGTCATCCCGATCATCGTGGCAGCGCTGGCTGTCGCTGCGCTCCCGCGAGCAGCTGCCGCGCAGTCGCCCGCCCCCGTGCGCGTCTGGACTGGAGTGCTCACGCTTCCGACGTACGACGAGGGTCCACCCGACATCAATCCGCCGTTCGACCTGCTCCAGCCGCCGGGACGGCCGAACTACCCGTACACGCTACGTGACGCGCTCACCAATGTGCGCCGTCCAGTGGCATGGCGCGCGCTCTACCTGGAGAACGAGTACCTGAAGTGCAGCGTCCTCCCCGACCTCGGCGGGCACCTGTACTCGTGCACGGACAAGGTCAACGGCGTGGAGATGTTCTACGCGAACTCGGCGATGAAGTTCTCGAACATCGCCTACCGAGGATCGTGGGCCGCCTTCGGGATCGAGTTCAACTTTCCCGTGTCGCACAACTGGGTGACCACGTCGCCGGTCGACTTCGCCACGGCGAGCCACGCCGACGGCAGCGCGTCGATCTACGTGGGGAGCGTCGACCGACCGTACGGGATGCAATGGACGGTGCAGCTGACGCTCCACCCGGGGCGCAGCGTGCTGGAGCAGCATACCACGCTGTACAACCGCAGCGACGTGCGCCGCCGCTTCTACTGGTGGACAAATGCTGCGGTGCGGGCGTATGACGACACGCGCATCCTGTACCCCATGAAGTACACCGCCTCGCACGGATTCGCCGACGTCGACACGTGGCCGGTGGACTCGCGCGGGACCGACAACTCGGTGCTGCGAAACCATGCGTACGGGCCGGTCTCGCGCTTTGCCCACGGGAGCCGCGAAGGGTTCATGGCGGTGTGGAATCCCGGTACCAACGCCGGCGTCGCGCACTATGCGTCGCCCGAAGAACTCCCCGCCAAGAAGATCTGGTCATGGGGGGTGAACGCCGATGCCATGGACTGGCGTCGGCAGCTCTCCGACGACTCCAGCGCCTACGTGGAGATCCAGGCTGGGCTCTTCCGGGACCAGGAGACGTACGGTTTCCTGCAGCCGTTGGACCAGGTGTCGTTCACCGAGTACTGGATGCCGTTGCGCGATCTGGGCGGGCTGACGCGCATGAACCCCAACGTCGCGATGTACATGGAGCGAGTGCCAGTGTCGGCGGATTCGGCCGAGGTGCGAGTGTCGCTGCAGGTGAGTCGGACGTACCAGACGGCGTCTATCCAGTTCGGCGTCGGGTCCGCGCTGAACAGTCTCTCGGTGCACCTCACACCCGACAGTGTGTTGCACCGCTCGGTGCGCATCGCGGCCGGGGCGCCGCCTGTGACGCTGTCGATGCTGGCCGACGATCACGGCGCAATCCTGAGGCACACCGAGGGGAGCTTCGACTATCTCCCCGATTCGCTGATCCGCCTCGGCAAGCAGCCGGCGATTGCATGGCCTGCACCGAACCAGCGCACCGCAGGCGACTGGTTCAGTTACGGCGAGCAGCGCGAGGTGAACGGGGACATGCTCGGTGCGCTCCACGCCTATCGACGTGGCGTCGCGCTGAATGCCGATGACACGAACGGGGCGCGCGCGGCGGCACGCCTCACCGTCACGCTCGGATACTTTCGTGAGGGAGAGTCGCTGGCCACGCGGGCGCTCGCGCGACAACCCGCAGACCACGAGATCGCGTACTACCGAGGGATCGCGCGGCTGGCGCTCGGCGATTCGGCCCGCGCCATGCTCGACTTCGAACAGGCGCGCCAGTACGGCCCGCTGCGCGAGGTGGCATTGCTCGGCATGCTGCGCGCGGCACCCCTGATATCCACAGGGCGTGCCAACCATCTGCGCCGTTTCATCGAGGCGGCACGGAGCGCGCAGAGCCCGAGGCTGCGGGAAATGGCCGCGCTGGCGGCGTGGAATGACTCGTCGATGGTCGGCACCAACTGGAGCTGGGGCTTCGACCCGAAGGAACTGGTGCGCGGCCTCGACGACCGCACGAGCGTGGTCGCCCGGTTCGTCCGGCATGTCACGGGGACGCCAGACTCCACGCTGATGCGGCACCTGGCGGGCGATCCTGCGCGAGTCCTCCAACTCGCCGAAGCGAGTGAGGGACTTGGTGGCGGGGAGATCCTCGAATTCGTCCTCCCGCGCCTTCCCGATGACGAAAGCGTCGTGCGCGAACGCGGCCTGCCGCATCCGCGCCGCCACGCGCTCGTGGCGTATCATCGAGCCTTCGCGCGCCGCACGAACGACACGTGGGCGGGAGAGCGACTCGACTCCGCCGCCACACTTCCGCTGACCTACGTCTTCCCCAACGGCCAGCGCGATCGCGAAGTGCTGGAATGGGCACTCAGGGTCCGCCCACGCGACTCCTCGGCGCGATACCTGCTCGGCATGCTGGCCATGCAGCGTGGCGACATCGGAGCGGCGGTCGCCATGTGGGACTCCGTCCGCGCGGTGCGACCAACGGGGGTCCCCGCGCTGTACCGCAACCTTGGCTACGCCTTGCTCCTGTCGGGCGACACGGCTCGCGCTGCCGAGGTATTTGCCGCCGGAATAGGCGCCGAGCCAGACAACCCCGCGGTCTGGGTCGGCCACGACTCGCTCAGCGTCCTCACGGGGAGGGGGATCGCTGAGCGCGCTGCCGCCCTGGACCGGTATCCCGACAAGGCGACGATGCCGACGGCGCTGGTGTACCGCTACGCGCGCCTGCTCGCCGCTGCCGGCCGCTTCGATGAAGCGGAGCGCCTGTTCGTGGGCCGCTTCTTGTCGCGCGTGGAAGGTGGGACGAACCCGCGCGGCGTCTGGCTGGAGGTGCGACTCGCGCGCGCCGACTCGCTGGCGGCGCGAGGTGCCTGCGCGGACGCCCGCCGCGTGCTGGCGTCGCTTGCGCGACCAGTGCGCACGCTCCCCTTCACGCGAGACGGCATGGCGGAGCAGTTGCGGACTCCGGCACTCGCCCGCCACGTCGCGGAGGTGTCGGCGCGTTGCACGAGGCGTTAGGCGGGATGGGGTAGTCGGGATGCGTTCGGCGCGGCGCGATATGCACCGCGCGATATGCACCGCGCGATATGCACCGCGCGTGAGGCGAGACGCGCCGGCGAGGGGCGAGTCATGACGCGTCGGCCGGCCACTCGCCGCCCAATACGGTTCGCCAAACGAACGGGCCGCACCGTGATGGTGCGGCCCGCTAGTCGTTGGTGCGGTGCGACCCTACTTCTTGACGACCGACTCCTTCGGCGTCACGTCGAGCGGCACAGCCGGGCGCACGTCACCCGGGGTTGGCGTTTCGGGCGGCAGGGCATCGAAGTTGAAGAACTCGTCGATGCGCGTGGACTGGGCCACGCGCTTGGCGCTGGTCAACGCCTTGGCCGCGTCGGCCGGGTAGCCGGCGGCCTGCAGCGCGTCGTGCATCATGAAGCCGGTGGAGACGTACAACGCCGGAATGCCGACCGACGCCTTGTCGGGCCAGCCGTCCTTGTTCACAAACGCCTGCTGCCCCTCGAAGACGCTCTCCCACAGCTTCTTCGACCGCTGCACGTCGATCCAGCCTTCGCCCGGCATCAGGAGGGTGTCGCGCGACTGCGTGGGGACGGTGGTCAGCAGCTTGCGCGCCAGTCCCTGCGTGATGAGGTACTGCTCCAGCCCAAGCTCGCGGCCGTAGCTCCCCGACGTGCGCGACAGGTAGATCGGGCGCCCCGGATTGTCCTTGATCATCTGCAGGACAAAGAAATCGGCCCGGGTCAGGACGCGCGGCGGGATCTTGGTCCGGATGCCGTGGGCCTCGAAGACGACGGTGTCCGGCAGCTCGTAGTACAGGTCGACCGAATCGGCGTCGTCCATCGACATCTTGAGCGGCGGCCCGTCGGGCTTGGTCCAGTTGCCGTCCTTGTAGATGTCAGGTCCCTTGGCCGCGTCGTACGCACGGACCGGATTGCGGATCAGCTGGCGCGTGTACCAATCGGTGTTGAGCAGCGACGTATTGGCGACCACGACGTCCGGCCGGATCCCCTCCACCTCCTGCGCATACCAGAGCGGGAAGGTGTCGTTGTCGCCGACGGTGACGAGGATGCCGTAGGGCTCCACGGAGTTGAGCAGGTCGTGCGCAAAGCTGGCGGTGGTCTGGTCGCCCTTGCGCGTCGCCGCCGACCAGTTGCCCACGAGCGGGACGAATGCCAGCGCCAGCACGGGCGAGGCCAACGCCCAGCTGCGCTTCCGTGGCAGGTCGATGGTCTCCTTGCCGACCAGGACCTGCTCGCTACCTAACAAGGCGGCGACGGATTCCCAGACGAAGACCAGGCCAAGCGCGGCCCACACGGACCACGCCGAGAAGCTCCAGAGATAGAAGTAGTCCCGATCGCGGACCTCGCGCTCGATTGCATCGCCTAGTTCCTGCGCCTGCGAATAGCCGTACCTGAAGTTGAGGTACTTGATGAGCACGAAGGTCATCGTGAGCATCAGCGGCCCGAAGAACCAGAACGATTGTCGATCGCGCTTCCAGTGGACCCAGCCGCCAAACAGGCCGAGCACGAGGAAGAGCGACGCGAGCACCGCCTGGGTGGTCTGGGCCTGGCTGTAGGGATCGCGGAACCACTGCCACTTGAAGTACATCCAGTACATGGCCACCTGCGCCGGATAGACCCGGTTGGGGTCGTTCGGGTCGGGGGCGCCGTACTGGCCGCGATTGAAGTTGTACATGAACCGATCCCACGTGACCTTGTTGAAGGTGCACTCGGCGGTCAGTTCGGTGGTGCAGGCGGTCGGTTCGCCCTCGGCGATGGCCGGGAAGTAGGCGGCGCGAATGGGTTGCGTGGCGAACGGGGTCATGCCAAGCAGCACGGCGCCGACGGTCGCGAGGATGAGCTTCCAGCGCAGGATCGTGCGCGGGCGTCGCACCATCACCGCGAACGCTGCCGCCGGGGCGGCCAGGAAGCCGGCCATGTGGTTCGCGAAGCCGAGTCCCAGCAGGTAGGCGATGAGGATCAGCAGCCGGTCGGCTTTCGGGCCATCCGGATCGTCGCACCAGCGCACCGTGAGCCAGGCGATGATCGCGACGCCGACGAGGGCGACGGTGTACACCTTCTCGTTGACCACCGACTGCGACCAGACGGTGTACGCCGTGGCGCCGATCATCGCCGCCAGGCTGCCGCCCACGATGCGCTGCCAGCGCTGGCTGAACCAGCTCACCAGCACGCGCTCGGTGATCAGGAACCACATCGCCGCCGAGGTGGCGCTGCACAGCGCGGCGAGGATGTTGACCCGCATCGCCACGTTCGGCGCGATGGGGAGGATCGAGAAGACGCGGCCCAGCAGGACGAAGAACGGGTTGCCCGGCGGGTGCGGGATCCCGAGGATGTAGGCGGCAGCGATGTACTCGCTGGTGTCCCACATCGCCGTCGACGGCCCCAGCGTCAGGATATACAGCAGGAAGACCAGCGTCCCGGCGATCGCCGCGGCGAGATAGGAGGGGCGGTAGTCGAGTTCGTGCGAGCGCATCTCTTGGGACGGGGGACGGGGGACGGGGGACGGGAGAGGGAACCGGCCTGTGAACCGGACTTCTGCTACCCCCGCGCATCAGCCGCGAAGGATACGCATCGGCCTCTCCCCGTGGAAGGCAGGAGATCTGCCCGTGCGGCCCCTGCCTGACGCTTCTCGCCGTCACGCCCCCCCCTGCGAGGGGTACCCTAGTGCCGGAAGAGCCGTTGTGCGGTGAAGACCATGGCGATCCCCTTTTCGTCGGCGGCGGCGATCACCTCGGGGTCCCGGACGGAGCCTCCGGGCTGCACGACGGCGGTCACCCCGGCGGCGGCCACCTGATCGATCGAGTCGCGGAATGGGAAGAAGGCGTCGGAACCCAGAGCGGAGCCGGCCGGGTCATGTCCCAGCGAGCGCGCCTTGTGTACCGCGAGGAACGACGCATCCACGCGAGACATCTGTCCGGCGCCGATCCCGATCGTGGCGCCGTCGCGGGCGAGGACGATGGCGTTGGACTTGACCGCGCTGACCGCCCGCCAGGCGAACAGGAGGTCGGCGCGTTCCTGCGCGGTCGGGGCGCGCCGGGTGACCACCTTCCACTCGCCCTCGCCTAACGACGTTGGGGGGCGGTCCTGCACGAGGAAGCCGCCGCGCACGCGCTTGAAATCGAGGACCCCCGCCGGCCACCGCGCCACGCCCTCCAGGACGCGCAGGTTCTTCTTGCGCCCCAGGATCTCGACCGCTTCGTCGCTGAACGAGGGGGCGACGATGCATTCCACAAAGAGCGACGAGATCGCCTCTGCGGCCGCCTCGTCCACCGGGACGGTGAACGACATGACGCTGCCGTACGCCGAGACCGGGTCGCACGCCAATGCCTTGCGGTAGGCGTCGAGGGCCGTAGCACCGACCGCAACGCCGCACGGGGTGGTGTGCTTGATGATCGCGCAGCAGGGTTGGTCGGCAAACGGATCGGACGTCAGTAGCGCGCCCTCCAGGTCCAGCAGGTTGTTGAAGGACAGCGCCTTCCCCCCCCGCTGCACAAGTCCGTCGAGCCCGTCGCCGGCGCGCTCCAGGTAGAACGCGGCTTCCTGCCCCGGATTCTCGCCATAGCGCAGTGTCTGCTTGCGCGTGAGCGCGACCGGCAGCGTTTCGGGAAAGCGATCGCCGCGCTGCTGGGCGAACCAGGTGGCGATCGCCGAGTCGTAGGCGGCCGTGTGCGCATACACCTTCTCGGCGAGCATGCGTCGTAGCGTGCCGTCGTCCGTCTGCTCCGCGATCGCGGCGAGGACGCGGTCGTAATCCGCGGGATCGACGACGACCCAGACCGCGGCGAAGTTCTTGGCGGCAGAGCGCAGCATCGACGGGCCGCCGATGTCGATGTTCTCGATCACGTCCTCGGCCTGCACGCCGGGGCGTGCCGCAGTCTCGCGGAACGGGTACAGGTTGACGCAGACGAGGTCGATCGGGGCGATCTGGTGCTCGGCGATCGCGGCCATGTGCTCGGGGAGGTCGCGCCGGGCGAGCAGTCCGCCATGGACGGCCGGGTGCAGCGTCTTGACGCGCCCATCCAGCATCTCGGGGAACTGCGTGACCTCGGCGATGTCGCGGACCGGGAGTTCCGCGTCGCGCAGGGCACGGGCGGTTCCGCCGGTGGACACGAGGTCCCAGCCGGCGGCGACGAGGGCGCGGGCGAAGGGCACCAGGCCGGACTTGTCAGAAACGGAAAGGAGCGCTGTAGGCATGGAGGCGCGGCAGGGAGGAATGCAAGGGAAAGCCGGGACGGACATCGCCCCGCGTCGGGAGGCGCAGCGCACGGGCGTCAGCCGAGTACGGCGCGAATCCCCTCGACTGCTGCGCCCGGGTCGGGGCGCAGGGCAAAGTAACTGGGGGCGAGGTGGGCTGGTGCCCCGTGCACGTGGCCGTCCGCGCCTAACGAAATGACGCCCTCGGCCAGCTGCTGGATCACGCGCGGATAGAGGGCGTGCTCGACCTCGAGGACGCGGTGCGCCAGCGTGCTGGCCGTGTCGTGGGCGAAGACGGGCACGGGCCACTGAGCGATGATCGGGCCGTGGTCGTACTCCTCATCGACGAAGTGGACCGTCGCGCCGCTCACCCGGGCCCCGCGGGCGAGCACGGCCTCGTGGACATGATGGCCGTACATCCCGGTCCCGCCAAAGGCGGGCAGCAGCGCCGGGTGGATGTTGACCAAACGCCCGCGATAGCTGCGCGTCACCTCGACCGGGACGAAGCGCAGGTACCCGGCGAGCACCACGAGGTCGACGGCGTGGCGCGCCAGGAGCGCGAGCATGCCCGAGGTGCGCTGCTCACGGTCCATGGCGACGACGTGCATCCCGTGGCCTCGCCCGCGCTGCAACGCCCCAGCGTCGGGACGGTCGCTGGCCACGAGCACGACGTCGGCCGGGCTCCCGGTGCCCAGCGACGCGAGATGCTGAACGATGGACTGGAGGTTGGACCCGCCTCCCGAGGCGAGCACCGCGATCTGCTTGCGCATGGCGCCGCATTGTACCCACCTGCGCCCCGCCGAGTAAGGGTGGCGACCCTCACCTGCCGATCGCGTCCCACTCGGCGACGGCTTCGCGCAGCGAATGGCAGACGTGCGCGTGGGCGCGAGCCCAATGGATGTCGTTGGGCGGCGTGTCGGCGGCGGGGACGAGAATTCCGGTGCCCCCGAGTTCGAGCGCAGGTTCCACGTCGCGACGCTTGTCCCCGACGTAGAGCGAGCGTGCCAGGTCCACCCCGTGCCGGGCCGCGGCGCGCACGAACAGGCCGGTGCCCGGCTTGCGGCAGTCGCAGGTGCCCGAGACACTCGGATGGTGCGGGCAATGATAGACGTCGTCAACGCGGGCACCGAGCGCGGCCAGCAGGGCGTCGGTCCGGCGTCGGGTCGCCTCGTACTGTGCCTCCGTCAGCAGGCCCTGCGCGATCCCGCTCTGGTTGGTAATGACGATCACCAGCGTGCCGCGGGCGTTGAGGGCGAGGATTTCACCGGCGACTCCGGGGAGCAGGCGCACGCCATCCGGATCGGCGAGGTAGTGGGCATCCTCGATAATCGTCCCGTCGCGGTCCAGGAAGACTGCACCGCGCGCGCTGGCCGCGACGGACGTCACGAGCGGACCGCGGTGCCCGAGAGCGCGCGGCCAAGTGCGCCGTGCAGCGCCGTGTCGAACGATGCCGGGACCGAGCGCAGGTCGATGAGCAGGCGACCGTCGGCGATGCGTCCGATCACCGGGACGTCGCTGGCGCGCAGCGCGGCATCGAGCGCGGCGGCGTCACCGTCGAGCGCCAGCGCCGCGGACGGGATGCGCGCGGTTGGAAACGCGCCGCCGCCGACGGTCGCCTCGGTGTCCACGACGGTGCATCGCACGCCGATTGCCCGCAACGATTCCGCCAGCGACTCGGCACGCCCCCGGACGGACGCGTGTGGTGCGGTCAGCATCGTCAGCGCCGGGATGTCGCGCAGGGCGCGCTCGGGATCGCGGTAGAGGGCCAGCGTGGCCTCGAGCGCCGCCAGGGTGAGCTTGTCGACACGAAGTGCCCGACACAGCGGGTTGTCCCGGCAGGCCGCGATGGCGCCGGCGCTTCCGAGCAGGATGCCCGCCTGTGGTCCGCCCAGCAGCTTGTCGCCGCTCATCATGGTGAGGGTGGCGCCATCGCGCACCGCGTCGCGCGCCACCGCTTCGCCCGAGAGACCGAATCGGGAGAGGTCCATCATGAGCCCGCTCCCGAAATCGTACAGCAGCGGGACTCCCTGTGCGGCCGCGATCGGGACGAGGTCGCGCAGCGACGCCTCGGCCACGAAGCCGGACATCGCAAAGTTGGAACGATGCACCTTGACCAGCGCCCCGGTCAGCGCGGAGAGCGCGGCGCGATAGTCGTCGGGATGGGTGCGATTGGTCGTTCCCACTTCGCGCAGCACGGCGCCGCTGCGGGCCATGATCTCCGGGACGCGAAAGCTGCCGCCGATCTCGACCAGTTCGCCTCGCGAGATCACCGCCTCGCGATCGCGGCACCACGTGTTGAGCGCGAGGACGAGGGCGGCCGCACAGTTGTTGACCACGATCGCGTCCTCGGCGCCGGTCAACTCGCGCAGCAGGGCGACACAGTGCACATAGCGCGAGCCACGTCGTCCCGCGTCTACGTCGTACTCGAGGTTGCAGGCGCCGGCGGCGGTGCGGGTGATGGCCTGGATGGCCGCGGCGGCGAGCGGGGCACGGGCGAGGTTGGTATGCAGGACGACGCCAGTGCCATTGAAGACCGGGCGCAGCGAGGGGCGCTGCAGCTGGTGCAGGGCAGTCGCGACTCGCGCGTCCCACTCCGCCTCGTCGTCGGGTGTCGGCACGCGGCCGTCGCGCACGTCGGCCACGGCGCGTCGTGCCGCTTCGGCCACGAGGGAGCGCGGTGCGTCGGCGGACAGGGCGCGCACGCCGGCTCGCTCCAACAGGAGCCCGATGGCGGGGAGGGGGTGGCGCCCGTCGGACATGTGCCTAACGTTGCCCCGAGTCCGCGCGCCATGGGTCAGGTGGCGCGACCCGGATCGACACCAACGGCCGAGCGGTTGCGCCGGGCTGTTCGTCGGGCGCGCGGTGGCCATCGTCTCCCACGCGCCGGTCGGTGCGCGTCGCAGCCGCCCACGTCGATGCCGCCCGCAATGCGCGCGCCGCGCCAACCGCGCCGACCGCGCTCACCCGGCGCGCGGTGCTGGCGTCGCGGACGGTCATGGTGTCGCGGACGGTCGTCGTGTCGCGGACGGTCGTCGTGTCGCGCGTGGCGCTGGTGTCGCGTCGCGCCGCGCTGTCGCGCTGCGCACCCGTGGTGTCCCGTGCGGCCGAATCCGGGGGCGGTTTGCGCTCGACGGGAGTGGTGATGACGCGCTCGCTCGTGCGGCTCCGGTTGAGCAGGGTGCGCATCTCGATGGCCCGCAGGCGATAACTTGTCTTGGGGCGCAGCGGCTGTTCGAGCGTAAGGTAGATCTCGGCGATCGGGGCCGGAATGCTCGGCTTGGGGGGCGGTTCCTGCGCGGTCGTGTCCCGACCGGCGGGCGCGGGCGCGGCCACGGTGTCGCGGCGGGGGGGCGGGGCACGGCGGCTCGGCGGCGGCGGCGGCGCGGGCGGTGCCTGGACGGTGTCGGCCTTCTCGACCGAGTCTGCGGCCGCCGCCCGTCGCACGGAGTCCTCGATCGCCTTGGTCCGCAGCGCCTCTTCCCGCGCCTGGTCGTAGGCCCGTCGTGATCGCGCCTGGGCGATGCCCACAAGGCTCGAGTCGCTGTCCCTGAGCGAGAAGTGCGAGGCGTCGATGACAAACGTGGTGTCGAGCGCACGATCCATCATCACCCGCAGCGTCAGGGAATCGACGATCGAGACCGTCTGGATTCCTGCGCCGATGGTGTCGTGCACGAAGGCGAGGATCTCGTGCCGCACGGAATCGGTGAGCGCGATGGTGACCGTGTCGAACAGCTCGCGCGGGTCGAGCAGGCGGTTCTTGTTCTGGTCGATCGACGCCCGCAGCAGGTAGCGTCCCGGGGGGACATGGGCGAGTTCGTAGCGCCCGGTCGAGTCGGCGACGGTGAGGTAGCGCGTCGAGTCGCGCGACGTCGGGACGGGAAAGGCCTCGATGAACGCCTGGGGCGCCACCTTCTCGGCCAGCCAGTCGAACACGATGCCGCGCAGCGTCCCCGTGGCGATCGCCGGCCCGGTGGAGAAGACGAGCGCCCGTCCGACGGTGTCGACGTTCCCCTGCAGGTCGGTGAGGCCGGGGAGCATGCGCACGGAGTACGTCGTGGCGGGGTCAAAGCCACCGCGCGGGCTCACGGCGATCATGTTGCGGCGCCACGAGACCCGCGGCATCCCGTGGCTCGGCGAAATCAGGAAGAGGCTGGCCAGGTCCGTCGCTCCCTGCGGGCGCTCGCTCACCACCTTGTCGAAGTTGTAGGTGATCGCGTTCGCGCGCACATTGACCGCGTTGGTGTCGGGACGCAAGCGCAGGATTGCCGGTGACTCGAAGTCCTCCGGTCCACCCGGCGGCATCCCGGCCGACGCACAACTCCACGCCGCGGCGACGATGGCCAGCCGCGCGAATGGATGCAGCCGGCGCCGGAAATCCGAGCGCCAGCCGCGCGCTGGCGCCGGCGACCCGCCCCGCCGTGTGATGCGCTGTTGGGCACTAGACGCCGCACAGTGTCGCCACCTTGCTCGCGAGCTGCCCTCGCCGCGCGGTCCATTCCTGTTCCTTGCGCCGCTCGGCGTCCACCACCTCCGGCTTGGCACGGGCGACGAAGTTCTCGTTCTGCAGGCGGGCGCGCAGTCCCGTCAGCTGCTTTTCCAGGCCGTCGAGTTCGCCCGTCAGTCGCGCGCATTCCTTCTCGAGGTCGATGGCTCCCGCCAGCGGGAGCACGATCTCGGTACCATCGGCGAGCACCTGGTGTGCCGCGATGCCGGCCGGCGCCGTCGCGGCGACGGTGAGCGTGCACCGGGTCAATCGTTCGATGAGCCCCATTTCCTCCGCGAAGATCGCGTGCGAGGCGGCCGAGGGGATCACGAACCCCGCGAGTTGCTTGCCGGGGGTGACGCCATACTCGCCGCGAATCTGCCGGATCGCGGCGACGCCGTCGATCACGCGATCGAAGGCCGACGGTTCGCCGGGGTACGGCGCGTGCACCGGCCACCGGGCGGTGGTGAGGAACGTCCCGTCCACGTGGTCCGGGAGGCGCTGCCAGAGTGCCTCGGTGACGAACGGAACGATGGGGTGCAGGAGGCGCAGCGCCTGGTCGAAGGTATGCACGAGGACCGCACGCGCCACGTCGCGGTCGGCGCCAGGGGTGGCGAGCCGTCCCTTCACCGACTCGAGGTACCAGTCGGCCAGCTCGTTCCACACGAAGTTGCGCGCCGCCTCGGTGTACTCATTGAGCCGCAGGCCGGCGAACCGCTCGTCCTCCGTCCATTGCGTGCCCGTGATCCTGGCCGGGCCCAACGCCGAGTTGCATGCCACGATCGCCGCATTCAATCGCCCCAGGATCCAGGCGTCCGAGCGCGTGAAGTCCTTGTCGGGAATGTTCGCGACCGACAGGACGTGCTCATCTCCAACGTTGGTGAGCAGGAAGCGGCCGATGTTCCACAGCTTGGTGACGAAGTTTCGGCCGGGACCGAACGAGCGCTCCAGGTCTTTCGGGTCGAGGATGGTGTCGGCGCCGAGTCCCATGCCGGCCACCACGGTGTAGCGCAGGGCATCGGCTCCATACGCCGAGACGACGTCGAGCGGGTCGATCCCGTTGCCCAGCGACTTGGACATCTTCACATGGTTGGTGTCGCGCACCGTCCCGTGCAGGTACACCGTGTGGAACGGCGCCTGACCCATGAAGGCGAAGCCGGTCATGATCATGCGCGCCACCCAGAAGAACAGGATCTCCGGGGCGGTGACCAGCATGTCAGTCGGGTAGAACGCCTTGAGGTCGGCCGTATCGTCGGGCCAACCCAGGGTCGAGAACGGCCACAGCCCCGACGAGAACCACGTGTCGAGCACATCCTCGTCCTGGCGCACGGCACCGGAGCACGACGGGCAGCGCTCCACGTCGTCGCGCGACGCCGTCACCTTGCCGCAGGCGTCGCAATACCAGACAGGGACGCGGTGCCCCCACCACAGCTGGCGCGAGATGTTCCAGTCGCGGATTCCCTCGAGCCAGTTGACGTACACGGCCTCCCACCGCTCCGGAAGGATGCGGATCTCGCGCTCGCGCACGGCGCGTAGCGCGGGCTCGGCCAGCGGCTTCATCTTCACGAACCACTGTTCCGACAGCCGTGGCTCGACCACGGTGTCGCAGCGGTAGCAGCGGCGGATGGAGTGCGCATGCGGCTCCACTTTCACGAGGCGACCCGCGTCCTCGAGCAGCTGCACGATCGCCGCACGCGCCGCGAAGCGATCCATGCCCTGCAGCGCCTGGGGGACGCGACCGCCGGCATCCATGAATTCCTGCATCTCGCCAGACGGCGACATGATGACCGGCATGGCCAGCGAATGCCGCTGTCCGACCTCGAAGTCGTTGGCGTCGTGGGCGGGGGTGATCTTCACCGCCCCCGATCCAAACGTCGGATCGGTGTAGTCGTCGGCGATGATCGGGATCTCGACGCCGGCGATCGGGAGCATCACCGTGCGCCCGATGAGGTCCGCGTACCGCTCGTCGGTGGGGTTGACCGCCACCGCGACGTCGCCGAGCAGCGTTTCGGGGCGGGTGGTCGCGACCACGATGAAGCGTGGCGCCTCGTGTGCGTTGGCCGCCGTGATGGGATAGGCAATGTGGTACAGCTTCCCGGTGCTGTCGTGGTGCTCCGCCTCCTCGTCGGACAGCGAGGTCAGGCAGCGCGGGCACCAGTGAATGACGCGGTGCCCGCGATAGATCAGTCCGCGCTCGAACAACCGCACGAACGCTTCACGCACCGCCCGCGAGAGCTGTGGCGACAAGGTGTACGCCGTCCGCGTCCAGTCGGCCGAGGCGCCGATGGCCCGCAGCTGCGCCAGGATCGTCCCGCCCGTCTCGGCCACGTACGCGGCCGTGCGCGCGACGAACGCCGGGCGCCCGAGGTCGAAGCGGGTTTTCCCTTCCTTCGCCAGCTGCCGTTCCACGACGTTCTGCGTGGCGATCCCGGCGTGATCGGTCCCGGGCAGCCACAACGGCTCGTCGCCCGACATGCGACGCCAGCGCACGAGCACGTCCTGCACCGTGTTGTTGAGCCCGTGCCCCATGTGGA
Organism: Gemmatimonadota bacterium; assembly: GCA_016704465.1. GTDB lineage: Bacteria > Gemmatimonadota > Gemmatimonadetes > Gemmatimonadales > Gemmatimonadaceae > SCN-70-22. The sequence goes on from JADJAD010000008.1 coordinate 46,212, forward strand.
GCACCGCGGTCACGTTCGGCGGCGGGATGACGATGGTGAAGGGGTCGCGGTCGCCGGCGGCGCGACGCGAACGTTCGGCATGCGCGGTATAGACCCCCGCCTCCTGCCAGCGCGCGTACAGCTCGCGTTCGGTGGCGGCGTGGTCGAAGAGCGGCGGAAGTTCAGAGGTCGACATGGAGGCGAAATGTATGCGGTCGGGGAGGGGGGCGGCGAATGCAGCGAGGGCCGCCCGAGTGGGCGGCCCTCTGCGTCGTGCCAGGGCAGCAACCCGTCAGGCTTCGGTCACATGGGCGTCGGCGCGCGCGCCGACGCCGTCGCGTACCGCGACATCGACAACGACGCGCTCGACGCCGGCGACGGCGGCGGCTACGCGGCGTCCGGTCCGAATGTCGCGTTCGCGCCGGACCCACCCGGTCAGTTCGACCACGCCGTCCTCGTCGACCGAGATCTGCAGCGCGCGCTCCCGAAGTATGGGGTGTCGCTGAAACGCGGCGAGCACCGCCTCCTCGACCGCTGCAGGGGAGAACGCGACGGCGTCATCCGCCTCGTCGTCCTCTTCGTCCTCGTCACCCTCTGCCTCACCGTCTTCGTCGTCGTCCAGATCCTCGTGCTCGAGGTCGTGCGCGCTGGCGTGCCGGAACCGACGGAGGCGGGCAATGGGTGAATCGGGATCGTCGTCGTCCTCCTCGTCGTCGAAGCCGTCGAACGCCTCGAACGTATCCACGGCGTCCTCGTCGTCCTCCTCCTCCTCCTCCTCGTCTTCGTCGTCGAGTCCCGCGGCGGCCCGCTCAAACTCCTCGACCTCATACTCGTCCAGGTCGGGATCGGCGCGCCGCCGTCCGCGCACACGACGGGACCGGCGCGTGTCGCCCAGCAGTCCGGCAAGAATCTCGTCGACGTTGATGACCTCGAGCAGTGCGGCCAGCGTGCGGGAAGGAATCGCGGCTCGCAACGCGGCGAGCAGGGGACGGCGTGAGCGCGAGAGCCGTCGCCGCATCCCCCTCCACCCGCCGTAACGGTGCGCCAGCAGGGCGCCCGCCAGAAGTCCCGCGGTCACTCCCGCGGCGATCAACAGCGTGCGGCCCGAGTCGGAATCGTCCTGATATCGTGCCATGTGTCGTCTTCGGTAGGCGGGGCAGCCATGGGCGCCCCGTAGCATCAACTTGCTGTCGTACGATAACTTGCGTGCCGTGAATTCGCGATCCGCACCCCCCGATCCGCCGCGCACGACCGCCACGCGCCTGCTGCCGTGGCTCGCTCTCGCGGTGGCCGTGATTGTCGGAGTCATCCTGACCTTCCGGTACGGGCCGCGCATCGCGCCGCTGATCGACGGTATCCGTTAGGCAGCACGAACCCCGCACCCCGTGCGAGGTTCCGACACCACGCCTCCACTCCCTCGATGGTCCACCGGTCTCATGTCCGATATTCTCGTCCTGACCCTCCCGAACGGCGATGCCCGCGAAGTCGCGCCGGGAACCCTTCCGCGCGATGTCGTGCCGTCGATCGGCCCCCGCCTGCTCCTGGCGGCGATCGCGGTCCCCGTGAACGGTGAGATCCAGGACCTCATGACCCCGCTGCGTTCGGGTGGGGCGTTTCGCGTCCTCACGGACAAGGACCCCGAATCGCTGGCGATCCTGCGGCACTCCGGTGCGCATGTACTCGCGACGGCGGTGCGGCGGCTGCGCCCCGATGCGAAGATCGGCTTTGGCCCGGCGATCGACGACGGCTTCTACTACGACTTTGAAGTCGACCACCCGTTCACCCCCGACGACCTGGCGGAGTTCGAGGCCGAGATGCGCAAGGTCGTGGCCGAGAAGTATCCGTTCGTGCGCGACGAGGTGGACCGCGCCGAAGCCAACGTGCGATTCGCCGACGATCCGCTCAAGCTCGAGCGCATCGCCGACCTGCCCGAGGGTGAGGTCATCTCGACGTACACCGACGGCCCGTTCATCGACCTGTGTCGCGGGCCGCACGTGCCGGACACCTCCTACCTGAAGCACTTCAAGCTGCTCCACAACGCGGCCGCGTACTGGCGGGGCGACGAACGCCGCCAGATGCTGCAGCGCATCTACGCCACGGCCTTTTTCAAGAAGGAAGAACTCGAACAGCACCTCTTCCGCCTCGAGGAGGCCCGGCGCCGCGATCATCGCGTCGTGGGCAAGGCGCTCGACCTGTTCATGTTCCACCCGTTTGCCCCCGGGGCAGCGTTCTGGACCGAGAAGGGGACGGCGATCATCAATACGATCAACGAGTACCTTCGCGAGCTGCAACGTGACGACTACAAGGAGATCAAGACCCCGCTGATGTTCAACAAGGGGCTCTGGGAGATCTCGGGGCACTGGGGCAAGTACCGCGAGAACATGTTCCTCGTCCTCGACAACGAGACGGGCGAGCACGACATGTCGCTCAAGCCCATGAACTGCCCGTCGCACTACCTGATGTACAATGCGAAGAAGCATTCCTATCGCGACCTGCCGCTGCGCTACAGCACCTACGACGTGCTGCATCGCAACGAGATCACCGGGGCGCTGTCGGGGCTCACGCGCGTGCGCCAGTTCCAGCAGGACGACTGCCACGTCTTCCTCACGGAGGCGCAGATCCCGGCCGAAGTGCAGCGGCTCATGCAGTTCATCCTCGGCTACTACCGCACCTTCGGGCTGACGGCGACGCTCAAGTTCGCCACCCGCCCCGAAGTCCGGGTCGGGACCGACGAGATGTGGACCCGGGCCGAGGACGCGCTCAAGGCCGCGCTCGACGCGACCGGCATGCCCTACGAGATGAAGCCCGGCGACGGCGCCTTCTACGGTCCCAAGATCGACTTCGATGTGACCGACTCCCTGGGACGGGCCTGGCAGCTGGGGACGATCCAGCTCGACTACGCCGCCCCCGAGCGCTTCGACATGAGCTACACGGGCGACGACAACACTACCCACCGCCCGGTGGTGATCCATCGGGCCGTGAGCGGGTCGTTCGAGCGCTTCATGGCGATCCTCATCGAGCACTTCGCCGGCGCCTTCCCGGTCTGGCTCGCCCCCGAGCAGGTGCGCATCCTCCCGATCACCGACGACCTCGCGCCGCAGGGCGCCGAGATCACGGCCAAGCTGCGCGCGGCGGGGATTCGCGCCACGCTGGATGCCCACAACGACACCCTCAACTACCGCATCCGCGAAGCCGAACTGCAGAAGATTCCGTACATGGCGGTGCTCGGCAAGCGCGAAGCGGAGCAGGGAACGCTGGCGGTGCGAGCACGAGGACAGGGCAAGAAGCAGGATATCCTCCCCGTGGACGACTTCATCGCCCGCGTCCAGGAACAAATCCGCTCCCGCTCTCTCGATGTCTAGCCCCCCCGTCCCCCGTCCCCCGTCTCCCGTCTCCGCAGTAAATCTCGCCGAGAAGTTCTCCCGCATCGACGATTTCTGGCACCCGCGCATCGTCGGGGCGCTCAACGGGCAGCTGGTGAAAGTGGCCCGGCTCCAGGGAGCGTTCGACTGGCATCATCACGCCGACGAGGACGAGCTGTTCCTGGTCGTGCGAGGGACGCTGCGCATGGAGATGCGCGACGAGACGGTGACGATCGCTGCGGGCGAGTTCTACATCGTGCCGCGCGGCGTCGAGCACCGACCGGTGGCCGACGACGAGGTGCACGTCGTGCTCTTTGAGCCGGCCAGCACCCTTCACACCGGCAACGTGGTGACCGAGAAGACCCGCACCTCGCTCGAGTGGATCTGAGGATCGGCGCGCCGTCGGCAGGCGTTCGATCGGGCGTTCGATCGGGCAAGTCGTCGCTGCCTCATCCGTTGTTCGCTCCCGGGACGCCCGGTTAGCTTTCGACTTTCCCCCCCAAACGGGTGGGGGACCCTCCCCGAGCCGTCGCTCCCATGACCGATACGTCGCGCACCCCCGTCATCGTCGCTGCCGCCCGGACGCCGATCGGCAAGTACCTCGGCGCCCTCGCCTCGGTCAGCGCTCCCGACCTGGGTGCCATCGCCATCAGGGCGGCGCTCACCCGTGCCGGCATTCAGGGTGACCAGGTCAATGAGGTCATCATGGGACACGTCCTGCAGGGCGGGACCGGGCAGGCGCCGGCACGTCAGGCCATGCTCAAGGCGGGCGTTCCGTCGTCCGTGTCGGCCATGACGATCAACAAGGTTTGCGGATCGGGGCTCAAGGCCGTCATGCTGGCGGCGCAGTCGATCAAGGCCGGGGACAGCCAGGTCGTGGTGGCGGGGGGGCAGGAGTCGATGTCGAATGCTCCCCACTACCTGTTCAACCACCGCGGCGGGGTGAAGATCGGTGACCAGACCATCGTCGACGGGATGATTCGTGACGGCCTGTGGTGCGCCTCGTGCGACGTGCACATGGGGAGCCACGCCGAGTACACGGCCAGGAAGGGGGGCATCTCCCGGCAGCGACAGGACGAGTTTTCTGTCCAGTCCCACCTCAAGGCGGTCGCGGCACAGGAGGCGGGTAAGTTCGACGCCGAGATCGTTCCGGTGGAGATCGCCGGGCGCAAGGGCCCGACCGTCGTCTCGGTCGACGAAGGACCGCGCAAGGACGCCAGCGTCGAATCGCTCGGCCGACTACGCCCCGCCTTTTCCGACGAGGGAGCGACCGAGCTCTCAGTGACGGCGGGCAATGCGTCGTCGCTCAACGACGGCGGGGCCGCGCTGGTGGTGACCTCCGAGGCGTACGCCAAGGCGCACGGCATTCCGATCCTGGCGCGAATCGACGCGTACGGAACCGGAGCGGTGGACCCCCGCGACCTCTTTTTTGCTCCAGTCACCGCGGTCACCAACCTGCTCAAGAAGACCGGGACGGCGATCGGCGACTACGACCTCATCGAGGCCAACGAGGCGTTCGCCTCACAGGCGCTGGCCGACGGCGACGCCCTTGGCTGGGACTTTGATCGGGTCAACGTGAACGGCGGGGCGATTGCGCTTGGTCATCCCATTGGCGCCAGCGGTGCACGGGTGCTGATCACGTTGCTGCACGCCATGGCGGAGCGCGGCAAGGGGCGCGGGCTGGCGACGCTGTGTCTCGGTGGCGGCGACGCAGTGGCGATGTCTGTCAGTCGCGACGCGTAGCACCGGTCAGCGCGTCCTGCCGTGATGTCCTCGCCGCCGGTCGACGAGACCGTCGTGGCGTCGCCCGGTGGCGGCGCACCGGGCGCGGCGCGCGTCACCCCGGTCTGGCGATTCGCCGTCTTCATCCTGGCCTCCTCGGTCGGCGTGCTCGGCGCGCGCGCAATCCTCCCCCCACTCGCGTTCCAGCTGGAGGCCGCGACCGGGGTGCGCCTGCCGACGTTTGTGCTCACGCTGTCTATCGGGATGCTCATCGGCCATTGGTGGACCTTCCGGCAGGTGCAACCGAATGGGTGGCGGCTCGTGGCGCTCGATCGGCAGGCGTTCTCGTGGCGGGCCGTGCTCGGGGGAGGGGCGCTGGGGCCGTGGCCGTGGGGGGGCCGTCGCTGCTGCTGCTTGGCATCGGTTGGCTTCGCATCGAGCCGTCGCCTCCCGGCGACATGGGCCGGTCCCTGCTCCTGACCCTGCTCCTGCTGGTCCCTGCCGCGCTCTGGGAGGAACTGCTCGCACGCGGCTACCTGCTCGCGCTCCTGCGCGAGCGGTTCGGCGCGCGGGCCGCGATCGCCGCCACCAGCGTCGGTTTCGGGCTGTTGCACCTGGACAACGTGGGCGCCACGCTCCAGTCCATCAGCCTGGTCACGCTGGCCGGGATCTTTCTGGGAACGATCGTCGTGGCCATGCGCAGCCTGTACGCCGCCTGGTCGGCCCACGTGGCGTGGAACTTCGTGATGGCTGGCGTCATGCACACGTCGGTGAGCGGGTTCGGGATGGACACGCCCAACTATCGCACCATCGATACCGGCCCCGATTGGGCCACGGGTGGACATTGGGGCCCCGAGGCTGGACTCTTTGCCGGCGCCGGGATGGCGCTGGCCATGTACTTCCTGCTGCGGCGCCACGCGCGCGCGAAGGAGCTGAACGGAAATGCCTGATCGTATTGCTGTGATCGGCGCGGGACAGATGGGCAATGGGATCGCCCACGTCTTTGCCCAGAACGGCTTCGACGTGACCATGGTCGACGTCTCCGATGCCGCTCTGGCGCGGGGCCGCTCGACGATCGAGAAGAACCTCGACCGTCAGGTCAAGAAGGGGACGCTCGACGCCGCGGCGAGGGAAGCGACGCTGGGGCGGCTGACATCCGCGACCGATATCGGGGCGATCGGCGATGCCGCGCTGGTGGTCGAAGCCGCCACCGAAAATGTGGAGCTCAAGTACCGCATCTTCGGCGACATGGACCGCCTGGCTGCGCCGGGCGCCATTCTCGCCTCGAACACCAGCTCGATCTCGATCACCGACATCGCCGCGCGCACCTCGCGGCCGGAGCTGGTCATCGGCATGCACTTCATGAACCCCGTCCCGGTCATGCAGCTGGTGGAGGTGATCCGCGGCCTGGCCACCAGCGATGCGACGACACAGCGGGTCCTCGAGCTGGCCGCCGCCGTCGGCAAGACGCCGGTTGAGGTGAACGACTTCCCCGGCTTCGTGGCCAATCGCATTCTTCTGCCGATGATCAACGAGGCGGTCTTCGCCTTGATGGAAGGCGTCGGGACGGTGGAGGCGATCGACACGGTGATGAAGCTCGGCATGAACCACCCGATGGGGCCCCTCGCGCTGGCGGACCTCATCGGTCTCGACACGTGCCTCGCCATTCTCGAAGTGCTGCACGCGGGCCTTGGGGACTCGAAGTATCGCCCGTGCCCCCTGCTGCGGAAGTACGTCGCTGCAGGGTGGTTGGGGCGCAAGAGCGGGCGGGGATTCCATCGATATGCCTAGCGCCGCACCACGGCGCGTTGGTGACGCGTCCGACTCCCTGCCGACCGGTTACTTTCTCCCGCCACGACCATGTCCTGGGCCCTGATCCCCCTCAGCGAAGAGCAGCGCGCGATTCAGCAGACCGCGCGTGACTTCGCCGACGCCGAACTCGCGCCCTTCACCGAGCGATGGGACCGCGACGGCGTCTTCGATCGCGGCATCGGCGAGAAGCTTGGCGCCTTGGGCTTCCTCGGCATGCTCATTCCCGAGGCGTACGATGGCCTCGGACTCGATACGTGCACCTACCTGGTCGCGCTCGAGGAGATCGCCGCCGTCGATGCGTCGACCGCCGTGCTCATGAGCGTGCACAACTCCCTGCCGACGCAGATGCTGCTGCGCTTCGGGAGCGAGGCGCAAAAGCAGGCATATCTCAAGCCGATGGCGCGTGGCGAGTGGCTGGGCGCGTTTGCCCTGTCCGAGCCGGACGCGGGCTCCGATGCAGCGTCGCTGCGCACGCAGGCCGTGCGCGACGGCGACCACTTCGTGCTCACCGGGGTCAAGGCGTGGGTCAGTCATGGCGGCCACGCCGACGTGATCCTCGCCATGGCCCGCACCGACACGCCGGACGACCGAAAGGGGGCGCGCGGGATTTCGGCGTTCATCGTCACGCCCGACATGCCGGGCTTCTCGGTCGGCAAGAAGGAAGACAAGATGGGGCTCCGCGGTTCCGAGACCGTGCAACTCGTCTTCGACGAGCTGCGCGTGCCGGTCGCGAACCTGCTGGGCGAGGCGGGGATGGGCTTCGTCTATGCGATGCAGTCGCTCGACAATGGGCGCCTCGGGATCGCGGCCCAGTCGATCGGCATCGCGCGCGCAGCCCTCGAGCACTCGGTGCGATACGCGGCCGAGCGCCAGCAGTTCGGCAAGGCGATCAAGGAGTTTCAGGCCATCCAGTTCAAGCTGGCCGACATGGCGACGCGGGTGGCGGCGTCGCGCACCCTGTTGCACGCCACGGCGGCAGCCAAGGACCGTGGACTCCCCATCACGCAGTACGGCTCGATGAGCAAGCTCATGTCGAGCGAGACGGCGATGTGGGTCACCACGCAGGCCATCCAGATCTATGGCGGATACGGCTACGTCAAGGAGTACCCGGTCGAGCGTCTCTTCCGCGACGCGAAGGTGACCGAGATCTACGAAGGCACGTCAGAGATTCAGCGCATCATCATCGCCCGCGAGTTGTACGCGACCTCATGAGCGTCGGCTCCCCCGGTGCCCCCGACGGGGCACTACACTTTCGTTTTCCGTCTCTCGACCCAGGACAATGCAACTTTTCGACGTGATCGCCGACATGGGCCATGAACAGCTCGTCATCTGCCATGACGAGTCGAGCGGCTATCGTGGCATCATCGCCATCCACGACACCACCCTGGGGCCCGCGCTGGGCGGCACTCGCTTCTGGCAATACGGCAGCGACGAGGAAGCGATCATCGATGCCCTCCGCCTTGCCCGCGGCATGACGTACAAGAACGCCGTGGCCGGCCTCAACCTGGGGGGCGGCAAGGCCGTCATCATCGGCGACAATCGCACGGTCCGGCGCGAGATGGTCTTCCGCGCCCACGGCCGCTTCGTCGAGTCGTTAGGCGGTCGGTACGTCACGGCCGAGGACGTGGGGACCAGCACGGCCGACATGGACTTCGTGCACATGGAGACGGACTATGTGGCCGGGCTGGCGAACAAGTCCGGCGATCCGTCGCCGGTCACGGCGCGCGGCGTCTTCCGGGCCATCCAGGCGTCGGCCATGCAGCGCTGGGGATCGGACTCCGTGGAGGGCAAGACCGTCGCGGTGCAGGGGCTGGGCAACGTCGGCTATCACCTCTGCAAGGAACTGCACGCCCACGGCGCCACGCTCGTGGTGACCGACATCGACGCGGTGCGGGTGCGCCGCGTCGTCGAGGAGTGCGGGGCACGGGCCGTCGAGCTCGACGCCATCTACGGGGTCGAGGCCGACATCTTCGCGCCGTGCGCACTCGGCGGCATCATCAATGACGAGACGCTCCCCAAGCTGCGCGTCGAGGTCATCGTCGGCGCCGCCAACAACCAGCTGCTCGACGCTGAAAAGCACGGGGGCGAGCTGGAGAAGAAGGGAATCCTCTACGCCCCGGACTTCGTCGCCAACGCCGGCGGGGTGATCAACGTCTACAGCGAACTCGCCGGCTGGTCGGCCCAGCGCGCGCTGCGCAAGGCCGACGAGATTTACGACACCACCCTCGGCGTGTTCGAGATTGCCCGCGAGCAGGGGATCCCGACCTACGAGGCGGCCGATCGCCTGGCGGAGCGCCGCATCACTGCCGTGGGCGGCCTGGTCCGGACCTGGCCGCAGTGGCCGCGCAAGACCTGAGACCGAACGGGCCGACGGCGGTGGTGCGGGGACGAGCGGCACTCGGCAGCGCGCCGACCCGTCGCTAGAATTCTCCCCGCGCCCCCCGCCTGCCTGTCGTTCCGCCCACTCGCCTCAGCCCATGGAACCCATTCCCATCGCCGCCGACCACGCCGGATTCGAGCTGAAGCAGAAGCTCGTCGCCCGGCTTGCGGCGTTAGGCTACGATGTACAGGACCTCGGGACCGACTCCCCGGCATCCACCGACTACCCCGACTTCGCCCATCCAGTCGCCGAACGCGTCGAGACCGGCGCGGCTCGGCGCGGTGTGCTGCTCTGTGGCACCGGGCTCGGGATGTCGTACGCGGCCAACCGGCACCCCCACGTGCGCGCGGCCGTTGCGTGGACGCCCGAGATCGCCGAACTCGCCCGGCGGCACAACGATGCCAACATCCTCGTGCTCCCGGCCCGATTCGTGTCCGAGGACGATGCCGACAAGATCCTCGATGCCTTCCTGGCCACCCCGTTCGAAGGGGGACGGCATGAGCGCCGTGTCGAGAAAATCGAACCCAGTGCGGAGACCCAATGAGCGCGTGGACGTCGTGGGACCGGTGTCCCCCAGGCAACCGCCTTCGTGATGCGGACCCCGAGATCTCTCGCCTGATCGAGCGCGAGACCGAACGGCAGAACGACGGGATCGAGCTCATCGCCAGCGAAAACTTCGTCTCGCCGGCCGTCATGGAGGCGACGGGTTCGACCCTGACCAACAAGTACGCCGAGGGTCTTCCGGGCAAGCGCTACTACGGCGGGTGCGAGGTGGTCGACGAGATCGAGCAGCTGGCGATCGACCGCGCCCGGCAGCTATTCGGCGCCGACCATGCCAACGTGCAGCCGCATTCGGGCGCGTCGGCCAACAGCGCGGTCTGCCTCGCCTTCCTCAAGCCGGGCGACACGCTGCTCGGCCAGGATCTCTCCCAGGGCGGACACCTGACACACGGCTCGCCGGTCAACTTCTCCGGCCTGCTGTATCGCGCCGTGCACTACGGAGTCACCGACCACGGGTACATCGACTACGACATGATGCGTGACGTGGCACGCCGCGAGCGCCCACGCATGATCATCGCCGGCGCGAGCGCGTACCCTCGGATCATCGACTTTCCTGCCTTCGCCGAGATTGCCCGCGAGGTGGGGGCGATCTTCATGGTCGACATGGCCCACATTGCCGGACTCGTGGCCACCGGGGTGCACCCCTCGCCGATTCCGCACGCCGACGTCGTCACGACGACGACGCACAAGACGCTGCGCGGGCCGAGGGCGGGCCTCATCCTGTGCAAGGCGGCGTACGCGAAGGCGGTCGACAAGGCGGTCTTCCCGGGCTCGCAGGGTGGGCCGCTGGAGCATGTCATCGCCGCCAAGGCGGTCGCGTTCCGCGAGGCGTTGCAGCCGTCGTTCACGGACTACTGCCGGCAGGTCGTAACCAATGCGCAGGCCCTCGCGCAGGCGATGGTCGCGCTCGGGTACGAGCTCGTCTCGGGGGGGACCGACAACCACCTCATGCTGGTCGACCTGCGCAACAAGGGGTTGACCGGCAAGGCGGCCGAGCGGGCGCTCGACGCTGCGGGGATCACGGTCAACAAGAACACCGTCCCGCGCGAGACGCAGTCACCGTTTGTCACCAGCGGCATCCGCATCGGGACCCCCGCCGTCACGACCCGTGGGATGAAGGAAGGGGAGATGCATCGCATTGCCCAGCTGATCGATCGTGTCCTGCTCGCCCCGGCGAACGCCGACGAGCACGCGGCGGTGCGAGCGGACGTGAAGGAGCTCACGAGCGCCTTCGCGCTGTACCCGGTGCCGGAGCGCGCCGTCGCCGGATAGTCCACACCACGAGCCGCGCTGGGAGCGGCGGGCGGGGCGCTGCGCGACGTGCGCGCGACGGATGCGCGACGGATGCGCGACGGATGCGAGTCGCGCTGCGCCCCGCCAGGTCGTTACATGAACGCGCTGCGTACCACGAACCAGAGGTTGGCCGGGCGCTCCGCGAGCCGTCGCATGTACCACGGGAACCAGTTGTCGCCATAGCTCACGAGGCAGCGCACGGCATGCCCCTGCTGGGCGAGGGCGCGCTGTTCGGCGGCCCGGATTCCGTAGAGCATATGGACCTCGAACTGCCCCGGCGCCACGCCCATCTCGTCGGCCGTGCGGACCAGCCGCTGCACGATCGTCATGTCATGCGTCCCGAACACCGGGAACGCGCCGCCGGTCCGTGCGGCGTCGAGCAGCCGCACGCCTAACGACATGAACTGGTCGTCCGTGTCCTGCTTGGCGGGGAACGCCACGTCGGCAGGCTCGGCGTACGCGCCCTTGACCAGCCGGATGGCCGGTCGCACGGCGAGCAGCCGCTCCAGGTCCTGCGGCGTGCGGAAGAGGTACGCCTGCAGGCAGAGCCCGAGCTGTTCGTGGGTCGCCTTGAGCTGCTCGTACAGTTGCAACGTTCGCTCGACGTAGCTCGAGTCCTCCATGTCGATCCACAGCATGGCCCCATGCTGTGCCGACCTGGCGGCGATCGGGGCGATCTGGCGCACGCACTCCTCGACCGAGTCATCGAGTCCGAGCTGCGTCGGCTTCACCGAGACCTGCGTGGGGAGGCCGCGACGGGCGATCTCGTCGAGCGCCGCGAGGTAGTGGTCGCGCACCTCGTCCAGGTTGCGCTCCCCGGTCAGCGTCTCACCCAGCCGGGTGATGATCGTCCCCACGCGGGAGGGCACGAGCGACTGCGCGGCATCGAGCGCGTCGGACAGGCGCTCGCCGGGCATGAAGCGCTTGACGGCGCGACGGGCGAACGCCCGCTGGGTCATCTGCGAGGCGAGCCAAGTGGATTTCGAGGCCCGGAGCAGGGCGTTGCGCGCGAGGGACATGGCGCCTGGCGGAGAGCGGTGTTGACGGTCAGGAAGACCGGCCGCGCGATCGCGCGACCGGGGCGGGGGCAGCCAAGCATCATTGCACACGCGGCACCCCCGCGAGCGCGGCCGCTGCGCACCGCACGATACACTGGCGCGCTGTCCAGCGGAACGAGCGGAGGCGGCCGAGGGTCATTGTCGCCGCGACGCGCATTGCGCGACTTCTCGTCGACACGTCGACACGGCGACACGGCGACGTTGGACGGCAGCCGGCACCTGCGCGTGGGTCGGCCCGCTAGGTCTCGGCGCAGCGCCAGGTGAGCACGAGTCGCCCCAACCCGCGCACTGCTCGGGGAATGGGACTTCCACGGGGCACCGGGTGCGACTCGGCCTCGGTCGAGCCGGGGGGCCACTCCATCGCCGTGGTGGCATCGCCCGCTGCATCCCACGTATAGCCGCGCTGGCTCCCATCGGCGAGCCGCCGCACGAACTCCACGCGCGCCAGCGTTCCGTCGCGGGCCACGCGGGCGAAGACCACGAGCCCGTAGTAGCCCTGCAGCCTGCCCTGGACACGCTGACGGCGGCTGCCGTCGGACGTGAAGCTGAGCGGAATGCAGGTGAACCCCTTGGCGCCGCCTTGCGGCTGCAGGTCGCGCCGCACGTCGAGCACTTCGCGCACGGCGTCGGGCAGAGATTCGAACGCCAGTTGATCACCGCGTCCCGAGTCGCTTGGGAAGGGGATCGGTGGCAGGATCAGCGGCCGTCGCTCGGGCGCGTCGGGAACCGGCCGGGTACGCTGCGCGGAGGCCAGCTGCGCCGGCAGCAGGTTGAGCAGGCTGACCAGGACGAGCGCGACGAGCGTGGGGATCACGGGTCGCCGCGCCAGGCGACGAGGCACCGGTCCTTGCACCTGGCCGATGGCCTTCCGGGCGTCGGCCAGGTGCGCGCCGCTAGGCGTCGACGTCGGCACCGGAGGGCTGATCGCGGGAGAACGAGAGCAGCAGGAGCAATGCACTCCCGGCGCTCAAGACTGCGGCCGCGACGGCGAAGCGGTACCCGGCGGCGTCGAATGCCATCGGCAGGCCCTCGAGGGCAGCGAGCCCGACGCGCGCGCCGCGGTCGACGTACACGATGGCAAGGATCACCAGTGCCGCCGTCGTGGCGGGAACCAGCGCCTGCAGGGGCGGCGGTCGCGGGACGCGGAGCGCCTGCAGCAACAGGCTCACGACCGCGAGCCACATGGCCACCTGCAGCATGGGGTAGGCGAAGCGCAGCGTGCGGTGAGCCGGCGCGGCGGTCGTCGAGGGGCCGCAGAGCGCGGCGTCCCCCGCACCGCCGGCCACCAGCGGCAGTCGGTACGCGCCGTGTTGCCCATGCCGGACAACGCGATGTAGGCCAACCACCGACAGCTCGTAGCGCACGGTGTCGGTTGCGGAGGTGCGCCCCCACGCGAGCGTGCAGGCGCGCTGCAGAGCGACGGCGGTGAGGAAGATCGCGACGGCGCTCACGATGCGGAGGCCGCGGCGCTCCCTCACCTCGCGCCCCGCCTCACTTGACGTGCCGGAAGGTCAACTTGCGCAGGGCCCGGGACATCGTGGACGCATGCACTCCGAACTTGTCCGCGAGTTCATGCAACGGGATCCCGCGCTTGTGCATCTGACGGGCCCTGGTGACGTCCTTCTCCGTCAGCTTCGACGCAAAGTTGTCACTGCCCTTGCGATTGGCGGCGCCTGCATAACGAGCTGGCTGGCGACTTGCCGAGAACCGCGTATCGCGCTTTCGTCCTGGCATACGACACTCCTAGGGCTGGGAGTGATGCTCGGCGCCGCAACGTGAGGTGGGCGGCGCCTGCTGCAATGTAATGCCGTCGGCTCGCCAAGACTAACCCGGATTCCCAAATATGGGGAGCCGGACGTCACCGGCACGGCGCTGCACGCCGTCGCTGACGACGATCCGCGCCGCACCTCCGCCCGTCGCCCGTCGCCCGTCGCCCATCGGAGGGACGCCGTCGGCACCAAGGCGATGGTCGCTACAGCGCGCAGCCCACCGTGTAGCTGGCACGCATCCGGCTTGCCCGCGCCTTGGCGCTCTTGCTCGAACCGATCAGGTTCTGCGCGCTGCACGCGTAGGCGATCAGCAGGACCGGCTCGCGGTCGCGGGCGTGCACCGTCCCACGAAACTGGAACGCGATCCACAGGTCTCGTGCAGGCTGTCCCGGCGGGATCGGCACCACCAGCACCGTGCCGTCCAGCGTGCGCACGTCGCCCACCCGCATCACCTCGGCCACCGGCAGCGCCGAACTCACCCCCAGGGGAATCCCGCGTCCGGACGAATCGGCAGCTACCACGGCGCGCAGCGTCACGCCCTCGACCGCGGCAGCATCACCGGCTGCCCAACCCAGGTATCGCACGCGCGCGCGCTCGAGCTGGAGCGTCAGCACGTCGGCGTCGAGGGTGACCGTGCCGACAAAGTCACCCGACACGTGCACGGGCGCGCCGACCGAGGTGGCGAGCAGCGGGTTGGGACGGCGACCCGCGCACCCCGCCGTCAGCAGCACCGAGGCGACGAGGGCGATGATCGCCAGGCTGCGACTCCCCCGGCGCGCCGTCACGCCGAACGCGTGCGTCAGACCTCCCGCATGGGACATCTAGAAGCGCGAAATGCAGAAGTAGCCGCTCGCGGTCTCGCCCGTCCCGTGGAGCGTACGCCAGTAGCCACGATAGCCCTTGATCGCCTTCTCCACGAGATCGAAGCGCGTGATCGCCGAGGTGATGTCGCCCCGCTCGTCGCGCAGTCGCACGGAGCCGAACGTCAGCGTTGGGGGACGCCCGCCGCCCGCCGCCTCGAGCGTCACCCCAGGCGTCGCCGGATCCCTCGATCGCAGCGAGCCCGTATACTGCGCCCCGATGCGCGTGAGGTCGATCGACGTGGCGCCGACCATGACGACACCCTGCCGACGCATCGCCTCGCCGGCTGGCCACAGGTCCAGCGTTCCGGAGGTGATGCGACCCTTGCGTGGCCCAGCCGTCCCGTACGCGAGCAGCATGGTCGAACCCCGTAACGAGTCCACCGACGTGACCGGGGTGCGACGCGTCGACGGCGGGAGACAGTTGTTGTCCTGCGCCCCCAGCGATCCCTGGAGCGGGGCGAGCCCAACGCTCGCCAGCAACATCAATCTGATCGTGCGTGTCATGGTCTGCTGAAGTGCCTAACGAACTCCAAGGATGCGTCGTGCGCCTGTCGGCTGCCCGCGCTGTCGTCTCGCCCACTCGCTGGAGATACGCGGCAGGCGCGGCGACGTCACGGGGTGGGCGACGCGCTGGGCACCGGGGTGGGGCCCCTGGGTACACGGTCGACGACCACCGGCCCGGCAGCGCGCGGTCGCGCGCCTGAACATACCCGGCTTTGCGTCATCCGCTCCACCCCGCGGGCTGTCGGCAGGCTCCGTCGCCGCGCCGATCATCCGTCTGCGGGCGCGCCGAGGCGCACCGCTGCGGCCCCGCGCGTCGCATCGCCGATCGCCTGCACGAGCGCCGCGGCCTGCTCAACCGGCACCTGCAGCTCCAGGTGTACCGCGACGTCGAACCGCTGCGCCTCTACGGTGACTCCGTAACGCGGCAGCAGGTGCTGCACGGCGGCCACGTGGGCATAGGCCAGCGTCACCTCGCACGGCGTCGTGGCCACCCGGTCAATGCGCGGCAGCGTCGAGATTGCCGCCTGCACCACCCCGCCATAGGCGCGCGCCAGTCCCCCCGTTCCCAGTTTCACCCCGCCGAAATAGCGTGTCACCACCGCCACAATTTCGCCCACCCCGCTGTGCAACAGGGCGACCAGCATCGGTCGGCCGGCGGTACCGCGCGGCTCACCGTCGTCGTTCGACCCCACCAGGTCCGTGTTGCCTGGCGCGCCGGCCACGAACGCCCAGCAGTGGTGATGCGCGTCCGGCATTGCTGCGGCAACGTCACGGATCACGGCATGTGCCTCGGCCGCAGACACGGCCGGGGCCAAGGTGCAAATGAAGCGGCTGCGCTCCACGACCTGCTCGTGGCGGTGACGTGCGGCGGGGATCGGGTAACGCGACACGGAGACGACGGGCGAAGGTGCAACGACGGGCGTCCCGACAATCTACCGCGCCGCCTCCCTCGCCCATCGGAGGTGCCCCGCTGCGCACCGCGGCAGGCACGCCCCCTTCCGTGAACGCAGCACGAGACTATGACCGTGCCGTGTCATCGGATAATTTGGACCGGAGCTGAACATGTCGGCGCCGCCGTCGTGCGCATCGCCGATATCGCACCCCTGAGCCAGCGTGCCGCTGGCGGTCGGAATACGGTGACATGACGCAGCCAGATCGCCCGGAAAATGCCGCTCCCCCTCCCGAGTCGGACGGCGCCGACTTCAGCGTGACGCTCACGCTCGAGGGCGGCTATCGGTTCGCCGTCGACCCTCACCTGGACGGCGCCGAGGGTTTCCACATCGACGAGACTCCCCCGCTCGGTGACGGGAGCGCTGTCAATCCGTCGCGTGTGCTCGCCTCGGCCATGGCCTCCTGCCTGGGCTCCTCCTTCCTGTTCTGCGCCCGAAAGGCGCGCATCGACATCAAGAGCCTGCGCGTCGAGGCCCGCGGTACGCTCGTGCGCAACGAGCGGAAGCGTCTCCGCGTCGGCTCGCTTCACATCGAGCTCTTTCCCGAGGTCGCGGAGGGTGACGAGGCGCGGGTCGATCGTTGCCTGGAGCTGTTCGAGGACTTCTGTGTCGTGACCGAGAGCGTGCGCTCAGGCATACCAGTCGTGGTCGGCGTCGAGACGCACCGCGGCTAGCGCTACCGCGGACCGCCGCGCCTGCGCGCCGTGGCTCCTCAGGGTCGCACCTCGCTCATCAAGCCCACGGTATTGCCCTCCGAGTCGTGGAGAAATGCCATCCACAATTCGTGGTCGGGCATCGTGGCGACCTTTTGAGGGGCATGGACGAACGACACGCCACGCTCCACCAGCGCTGCGTGGGCCGCGGCCAGGTCGTCCACGACGTAGTACAGGATCGACCCCGGTTGGAACGTCGCGCCCCCCTCGGGCTCGGCGAGCATGAGGCGTACGCCGCCGCAATCGAAGAAGGCCAACTTTGGCGGGGCCTCGAAGAGCAGGCGAAGGCCGAGGGTATCGCGATAGAACGCCACCGCGCGAGCAATCTCTCGCGCGGGCATCGCGACTTGGCCGATACGTGACAGCGAGGTGGCTGGAATGCTCATCGGGACTCCTGACAGGAAGGCGCGTCGGACTCGGGTGTGGACGCTCGGCGCTCGGCATGCCCTTCACGTGCGCCGGCCAGTTAGTTAGCGTTGCTAACGAATATGCGAGCTTCTGATGACTGACGCAAGACAGGCCGCGCCCGAGTCAGCGGCCGCCGAGGGACGCAGTCCCGCGCGCGTCGCCGATACGCTGCATCGCTCGGCGATTCAGCTGCTGCGGCGACTGCGCCAGGAGGACCGCCGCTCCGGTTTGAGTGGACCTCGGGCCTCCGCACTCTCGGTCGTGGTGTTCGGCGGACCCCAGACGCTCGGCGCGCTTGCCGCCGCCGAGCAGGTGCGTCCCCCGACCATGTCACGCCTCGTGCGGGCGATGGAATCGGAGGGGCTGCTGTTGCGCGAGGGGGACGCGAAGGACGCCCGCGTGGTGCGTGTCCGCGCCACCGCCAAGGGGATTCGAATCCTGCAGGCGGCGCGCGCGCGCCGCCTCGCAAGGCTGCAGGTGGCGCTCGAGTCGCTGCCGTCGGGTGAGCTGGCCACGCTGGACGAGGCGGCCGCGCTGCTCGAGCGGGTGGCGCGCACGCTGTAACGCTACCCGACGGTTCCCGCCGCGCGAGGTCGCGCTGCGCGACCTATCGACGCGTTCGCGTGCGCTGCTCCGCCGCCTTCTCGACGAGACGACGCAACTCGCGGATCGGCTCTGGCGAATCGTCGACCTGCAACCGCAGGACGACGTCGTTGTTGAGCCACACGCCGGCTCCCTTCTTCACGATCACCATCGCGGCGGACTGCATGCCGCGCGTGTCGCCGCCCGCGGCCTGTCCCGCCTCGAGGGCGGCCTGCAGGCGCAGCGAGAGGTGCCCGGTTGTCCGCTCGAACGCCTCGACCATCGACGTAACGACCGCCTCACCGGCCAGGATGTTTCCTTGCGCGGAGCAGAACTTCCCCTGCCGATCGCCCGCCCAGACACTCGCACGTGGTCCGGTGTAGGCCGCGACCTCGCCGCTGGCATTCATGACGGCGAACTGTCGCCCGAGCTTGGTCCAGTCCTCCGGACGCGGATCGGGGTCGTTTTGCCAGACGGTTTGTACCACGTCCTTGGGGGAGCGTCCGGCGCGCAGCAGTGCCATCGCCTGCGGGCCGTAGCTGACGTCGACGATGGCCTGGGTGGCGACCACACCAACCCCGGCCTCTGCCCACAGCACGCCATTGCCCACCGAGAAGACCCGGGACTGCACGGCGCCGCCCACTTCGCCGGTCGCCGGGTCGTAGCCGAGGATGGAGAAGGTCGCCACCGGGGGCCAAGGGAGGCCGGGCTGCGCGGGGGAGCCGTTCCCGAGGGTCGACTGCGCCGCGACAGTGCCCGTCAGGACGATCGTGGCCAGGCCGAACAGCAGGGGGGTCGCGCTGCGGAACCGCTGAGTCATGGACATCCTCTCGAGGTGTGACGGAACGGGGTGAAGTGGATCACAAGCCAACGTACGCCGAGCGACGCGTAGTCGTCGACCGGGTGGGTCATGCAAGTCAGTGCGGCCCTCGCGGGAGCACTTCGCGCCACGTGCGCTGCCGGACGACGCGTCCGTTCTGCGACACGCGTCGCTGCACCTGAACGTACAACGAGTCGATCGATGAGCGCACGCGCATGCTCGTGTGCAGTTGCACCCGGCGAGTGCCGATCCGGATGTCGTGCGAGGCGGTGGCGTCCCAGCCGGCGCGCGCGGGATCGCGCTCGTTCGCATCGTAGCGCACCTGCTCCTGATAGTCGATGCGCGTGGCGCCGAGTCGTTGCGACGAGGCGTTGGCCAGCGAATAGCGCACGGCGCCCGTGCGCGGGTCGCGATGGAACGTGGGCGGCGAGTCGAGCTGCTCGAGCATCGACGCGTCGGGACGGGGGTCCCGCGCCACCGGTTCTGGCAGCGACACGGGGACGGGGAGCGGCGTCGCGCTCGGCAGGGTGAGCGTCATCCCGCCGACGCCGGCGTACACCAGCGATCGGCCGCGGTACGGCGTCGGCCACGCCATGGGGAACTGCGCATGCGACACGGAGATCCGGAGTCGATGACCAGGAGGAAACGTCCAGGTGGTGAAGTGCAGGGTCAGGGTGGTGTCGACCACGCGAGGCGTGTCGTCAGGTGCACGGGCGATCCGGTCGGCGGTCAGGGCGCCATTCAGCACCCGTCCCGCGACGAGCGCGACGCGCCCGTCGGGGAAGACGTCTTCGAGGCGCACGCTCCACGCGACCCGTTCCATGGCCGATCGGGCCCGCAGGTGCACCGTCGGGAACCCCACCAGCTGCAACCCCTCGGCAAGCGGCGCGGTGTCGTAGGTCAGCGCGCGACGATCGTCGTCGGCAAGGTCCCCCGGGGCGTCGCCCCACCAGACCCCGACGGCCGAACCGAGTCCCGCCACGTGCGGCAGCGAGTCGACGACCGACTCGCTCCCCGGCGCGCGCTCCAGCCGTCGCCCCGAGCGCGCGTAGAGGATCGTGGCGCGATCGGCGACGGGGGCCAGTTGACGAATCGAAACGCGCCCGCCAGCTGCTCGTGCGGCCCCGGTGCGACCGCGTCGCGCACGAACAGGAGCACGTTCGGTTCCCGCAGCAGTCCGGTGTCGTCGCCCGCCAGCCAGTGCCTCCACCAGCGCACCGCGCGCGATCGCCATTCGTAGTTCGGTCCCGGCGTGCCGTTGTCGGGCCAGTCGTGCGCCCACGGCCCGATCTCCACCTTCACGGGAGCGCGCGCCGCCGAGAGGACGCGCAGCGGGGTGTCACGGTACCCATCGGCGAGACCCCCGATCAGGTACGCGGGCACGCGCAGGCGCTCCGGGTGGAAGCGCAGCGAGCCGTCACGCCAGAACGGACCGTCGACGGGCTGGGCGAGGTACGTCAGCAGCCATGGGCGCTGGTCGAAGCGATCGGCGAAGTAGGCCGAATCGAGCGGATAGTCCGGGGTGCGAGGCAGGCCGTTCTCATGGTCGATCTGCAGCGCATACGGATCGAGGTGGAGGGCGCCGTCGAAGTAGCGCACATCGTCCCCGTACAGGTCGTCCGAGGAGTGCAGCGCGAGGATGGCCCGGAGCGCCGGTGGTGCACGCATCGCGGTCTGGATCGCGTTGAATCCGCCCCACGAGATGCCCCACATGCCCACGGCGCCGTTGACGTCGTCGCGGGCGGCGAGCTGCGCGATGACCTCCGTCGCGTCCGTCAGCTCGTCGTCGGAATACTCGCGCAGTGGCAGGCGTCCCCCCGATCCGCCGGTGCCGCGCACGTCGACGCGCGCCGAGACGAATCCTCGGCAGGCAAAGTAGGAATGCAGCGGATAGTCTCGGCGATAGAAGGAGTCGTCCTTGCGGTACGGCAGCAACTCGAGCAGGGCGGGGAACCGCTCGCCAGCGCGCCGCGGCAGGGGACGAAACAGCGTGGTGGCCAGCGGAACGCCATCTGGCATGGTCAGGACCGTGCGCTCGACGACGAAGTCGTGGGTCGGGGGAGTCGCGTCGCCCGGGGCGGTGGCGCTGCAGCTCGTCGGCGCGGCATGCGACGCGACCGGCCAGCGGTCGTGCGTGCCGAGCAGCGGCCGTGCATGCACCTCCGGTGGTCGCGCCGATTCCTCGACCGCGCGCCGCGCGTGCGCGCGCGCCCCCGCGACCAGCGACAGCCCCGTCAGGCACGCAAGCGGGACGGTGCGCCGGGACGCCGAGTGCCACGCCGAGGCCAACGATTTACGCATCTCGACGTGGGGCCGGCGACCGGTGAGGGACGGGCGGTGACGGCCAGGCGCCTCACCACCGCGCAACGATGACGCACGTCGGTCGCGAACGCTAGGGTGAGGGAACGCTCATGCACGCGCATGCGCGTTCAGGTACGCTCTACTACGCCCATGCGCGCTCCTGCACGCACGCGCAACCAACATGAACGCCGCGCTCGCATTGCGAAGCCATGGGGACGGGCAGGAGATGTCCGCGCCCACCACGCGTCAAGAAGGGGTCGCGTACCGCCGAGACTTCAGATCTAGTCGGCTCGCCGGGCATCGGGTGTTGTGTTCTCCCTGTGCAGAGGTGAATTATTTACCCGATCTGCTCGATCCTTGAACGCGGGGTTGATGCTCCGCAGGAGTAATCGCGAGGGTGGCGGAGTTGGCTTTTCAGGACGGGATGTGGGAACAGATTCGGCTGCGCGAGCCGCGGTTCCATGAGCACGCGTACTTGTTCGTGCTTGCGGCCCTTGAGTTCGAGCAGGCGCGTCTCACCGCGCGGCGGCATGTCAACGGGCGTGAGCTCGCGGCGGCCGTGCGGGATCTCGCGCTTGAAAAGTTCGGGGTGATGGCGCGATTGGTACTCGATCACTGGGGGGTGCGGGCAACGGCGGATGTCGGTGACATCGTGTTTGCGATGGTCGACCTGGGTCTCCTCATGAGCCAGCCGAACGATTCTCGCCTCGATTTTGTCGACGTGTACGAGTTCGACGAGGTCTTCGAGCAGGCGTATCCCTGGAGCGCCGCTCACCTCTCCTGATGGCACGTCGCGTTCCGCGACGCGTATCTTCCTCGCGCTTGGAGGCGCAGTGACGCAAATCACCGATTACCCGCAGTGTCAGAAGTGCGACAAGGGCGTTCTGCTGCCGTTGAGCGACTACGGTCGCGACGGCGCCCCGATCACGTACAAGGCGTGGGTGTGCAGCAACCCCGAGTGCGGGTTCAACATCCGCATCGACAACGGGGAGATCAGCTTCGGTCGCACCGTCGGTCAGTCCCACAAGTAGCCCGCCACTCGTTCCTGCGTCACGATCACTCCGATGAACGTGCACGTCGTGACCGCCGAGCAGGCCGCCGCGCGTGACACCGCGGCGATCGACGCAGGGATTCCCTCGACACAACTCATGCGCAGCGCCGGCCTCGCGGCCGCGCAGCTGGTCCTCGATCGCCTGTCGCCCCACGCGGGGCGTCGCGCGCTCGTGTGCTGCGGCCCAGGCAACAACGGCGGTGACGGTTGGATCGTCGCCGCCGCGCTTGCGCGGGCCGGCCTCCACGTCTCGGTACGCGAAACCGGGGAGCCGCGTACCGACGCCGCCGCAGCGGCACGCCAGGACGCGGTGGGGCACGTGTCGTTAGGTCTGCCGAGCGGGCCAGTCGACGTCGTGATCGATGCGCTGCTGGGCACCGGGGCCACCGGCCCGCTGCGCGGTGCGATCGCCGACGCGGCGCGGGGCATCGCCGACGCGCGCGCCGGCGGGGCGCTGGTGGTCGCACTCGACCTGCCCACCGGACTCGACGCCACGTCGGGCGTGCTGGCCGACGCGGCCGTGCGTGCCGACCTGACCGTGACGTTCGGGACGGTCAAGCGCGCACACCTGCTCGTGCGTGGCCAGTGCGGCGACATCGTCGCCGTCGATATCGGCCTCGCGCGGCATGCCCAGCTCGACGACGGCGCCCCGCTGCTCATCGATGACTCCTGGGTCCGCGCCCGGACACCGGCGATCGGCGCCGAGGCGCACAAGGGCACCCGGCGGCGCCTGCTGATCGTGGGAGGGGACCGCGGCATGGCGGGAGCGGTTGCCCTCGCGGCGCGAGGGGCCATGCGCGCGGGGATCGGCATGGTCCGGGTCTGCGTGCACGCCGCGAGCGTGGCACCGCTGCAAGCCGCGGTGCCCGAGGCCACCGCCGTCGAGTGGCCCGAGGTGCCGGACGGGCCGCTCGTGGGCTGGCCGCACGTCCTGCTCATCGGACCAGGGCTCGGCGAGCGCGAGGCGGCCCGGCGGCGCACGACGGCCTGGTTGACCGTCTGGAGCGGACCGGTCGTGCTGGACGCCGACGCGCTCAACGCCTTCGCCGGCGACGAATCGGCGCTGGGCGACCTCCTGGACGGTCGCCCGGCGATCATCACACCGCATCCACTGGAGTTCGCGCGGCTCATCGGCGTGGACGTGGACACCGTGCTCGAGGAGCGTTTCGAGATTGGGGCGCGCCTGGCGCGAGCGCTGCACGCCGTGGTGCTGCTCAAGGGAGTCCCGACCGTGATCACCGCGCCCGACGGCGCCTCCGTCGTCAGCGCCGCCGGTACGCCGGTGCTGGGGAGCGCAGGGAGCGGCGACATACTCGCGGGGATCGCCGCCACCTTGCTCGCCCAGGGCGACGATCCGCTCGCTGCCGCCGCCTGCGCGGCGTGGATCCACGGCCGGGCCGGCGAGTTGGCCAACGCCGGGCGCAGCGTGCGAGGGGTGGTGCTCGACGATGTACTCGCGTCGTTGGGGCACGCGTGGACGTCCTCGCCAGTGCTGGCGCCGCCTGCGCTGGCGGTCCTGCCGCGCGTTGGCGACCCGTGAGGGAGCCATGACCTCCTCCCACGTCGCGCTCGGCCCCGGAGGCGAGTTCGACCTCGTGCGAACGATGCTCGCGCGGTGGGGGACGCTCGCGAGTGGTGTCGGAGACGATGCTGCGGTGCTCGACCTCCCGGCCGGGGACCGACTGGTGGTGAGTACCGATTCCTCGCTCGATGGCGTGCACTTCCGTCGATCGTGGCTCACGCCACGGGAAATCGGCGCCCGCGCGGCTGCCGCAGCGCTCAGCGACCTCGCGGCGATGGCCGCCGCCCCGCGCGGCATGCTGATCGCGCTCGCGCTACCCGAGGAGTGGGTCGGCGACGTCGCGGCGATCGCCGACGGGATCGGCGACGTGGCCCGCGCGACCGGGACACCGATCGTGGGAGGCGACATCACGAGGGCCGCGCAGTTTGGCATCACCTGCACCGTCCTCGGATCGACGCCGACGCCCATTCGGCGCGACGGCATACGCCCGGGTGATTTCATCTATGTGACCGGGGTGCTGGGCGGCCCGGCGGCCGCACTTCGGGCGCTCGAGCGAGGCGACGTGGTCGAGGCGCCGCTGCGCGAGCGCCTGGCGCGTCCCAGACCCCGGCTCCTTGAGGCGACCTGGCTGGCACGTCATGGTGTGCATGCCCTCGTGGACATCTCGGACGGATTGGGGGCGGAACTGCGGCACCTGGCGACCGCGAGTTGCGTGGAGGTCCGCATCGAGCTCGCGCGTATCCCCGTCATGCGCGGCTGCACCCTGCACGACGCCACGCGGGGTGGGGAAGAGTACGAACTCATCGCCTGTTCGCCGCACGCGCTCGACCCCGACGCCTTCGCGCGCACCTTTGCCCTTCCGCTCAGCGAGATCGGCCGAGCGCGCGCCAGCCCCGAACCCCTGGTTACCGTGATGCGTGGCGAAGGCGACGAGCGCGTTGACCTCGGCGAGGGGTACGACCACTTTTCGCCGTGATGCGAGCGCTTTTGGTTGGATTGACGTTTCTGCTGGTCACCCCCACGGTGGGCGGGCTGGTCTTCCTCGCGGCACTGCTGCGATTTCCAGATCGAGACGGGACGATCTACGACTGGGGCCCCCGGCTGTGGGCGCGCGCCCTGCTGTGGGCGGGCGGGGTGCGTCTCCACCTGCACAATCCGGAGCGCATTGCCCACGACGCTGCACGCATCTACGTCGCGAACCACGTGTCCTGGTATGACGTGTTCGCGCTGGCCGGCGTGCTGCCGCGCTACAAGTGGATCGCCAAGGCCGAGTTGCTTCGCATCCCGATCTTCGGTCCGGCCGCCAAGGCCGCCGGCATGATCTTTATCGAGCGCAACAACCGGAAGTCGGCATTTGCACAGTACGAAAAGGCCGCGCGCAGCATCCACCGAGGGGCGTCGGTGATCGTCTGCCCCGAAGGGACGCGCGGCGAGTCCTACGCCCTGCGCCCGTTCAAGAAGGGACCGTTCGTGCTCGCGATCGCCGCCGGGGTGCCGATCGTCCCGACGGTGGTGTTCGGCACGATCCACGTGCATCCCAAGGGATCATGGCGGGTGCGACGCGGCGATGTCCATGTGCACTTCCTCGAGGAGATTGCGACCGACGGCTATGCGTATGACGAGCGCAACGCCCTGGCGCAGCTCACCTGGGACCGCATGGCCGATGGGTTGCGCGAGCTGTACGATATCGAAAGTGTCCCGCCGTCCATGCGAGCGACCGCCGACGTGGCGGAGTGATCCTCGCCCGGCCGCGTTCTGCTGCTATTGTGTAGAGGCCCCTTCGCACGTCCCGTTGTCTTCTTCCTCTCTCGACCCATGAGCATTCTCGATATTTACGCCCGCGAAATCCTCGACAGCCGCGGCAATCCGACCATCGAGGTCGACGTCACGTTGCAAAGCGGTGCCGCCGGTCGCGCCGCAGTCCCCAGCGGCGCGTCCACGGGCGAGCACGAGGCCCTGGAACTGCGTGACGGCGATGCCAAGCGCTACCTCGGCAAGGGCGTGCAGAAGGCCGTGCACAACGTGATCGAGGCCATCGGCCCGGCGCTGCGCGGCATGGATGCCACCAACCAGGTCGAGATCGACCGGGTGATGCTCGACCTCGACGGCACGCCAAACAAGGGGAAGCTGGGCGCGAACGCAATCCTCGGTGTGTCGATGGCGGTGGCGCGCGCTGCGGCGGTCGAGAGCGGGTTGCCGCTCTATCGCTATCTCGGCGGCCCGTTGTCGCGCACCATGCCGGTTCCCCTCATGAACATCCTGAACGGTGGGGCCCACTCGACCAACACGGTCGATTTCCAGGAATACATGATCGTGCCCGTCGGTGCGGAGTCGTTCGCCGACGCGCTGCGCATGGGGGCCGAGGTGTTTCATGCGCTCAAGAAGGTGCTCGTGAAGCGCAAGCTCTCGACCGGCGTCGGTGACGAGGGTGGGTTCGCGCCGGACCTCAAGAGCGATGAGGACGCGCTGAAGATTGTCGTGGAGGCGATCGAGTCGGCCGGCTACGCGCCGGGGAAGGAGATCGCCCTCGCCCTGGATTGCGCGGCGTCGGAATTGTTCGACAAGAAGTCGAAGAAGTACACCTTCAAGAAGAGCGGCGGCGGGACCCGCGACGCGGCGGGGATGGTCGAGCTGTACGCCCAATGGCTGGACGAGTACCCCATCGTCTCCATCGAGGACGGGCTCGGCGAGGACGATTGGGACGGGTGGGCCACCTTGACGTCGGCATTGGGTGACCGGGTGCAACTGGTGGGCGACGACCTGTTCGTGACCAACACCGAACGACTCGCCAAGGGGATCGAGGGAGGGATCGCCAACTCGATCCTGATCAAGGTCAACCAGATCGGGACGCTGACCGAGACGCTCGAGGCCATCGAGATGGCGCGCGCGGCCGGCTACCTGTCCATCATCTCGCATCGAAGCGGCGAGACCGAGGACACGTTCATCGCCGACCTCGCCGTGGGGACCGGCGCCGGGCAGATCAAGACCGGGAGCGCCTCGCGCACCGATCGTGTCGCCAAGTACAACCAGCTCCTGCGCATCGAGGAACAACTCGGCGACGTCGCCGAGTATCCCGGCGGCGCCATCTACGGACTCTGATCGGCCCATCGAATGAGACGGCTCGTCGTCGGCCTGGCCATCGTGCTCGTCGTGCTGTTCGCCGTGCAGGGCGGCGAGTACTCGACCACTGCCCTCTTTCGGCTGCGGGCGAGCGAGCACGCGCTGCGCACGGCGATCGACTCGCTGCAACAGGACGTGGATTCGCTCACTCGATTCCGGCGCCGGATCGCCACCGATCCGGCGCTGCAGGAGCGCATTGCCCGCGAGGAGAACGGCATGGTGCGCAGCGACAAGGAACTGGTGTACCGCTTCGTACCGGCTGAGCAGGAAGGGGGGAAGGAGCGGGACTAGCAGCGGACGGTGTTCCCTTGACTTCATCCGTCCGTGTCCTAGATTCTTGGAACTCTGACGCGGGGTGGAGCAGCCTGGTAGCTCGTCGGGCTCATAACCCGAAGGTCGCGGGTTCAAATCCCGCCCCCGCTACTTCGTACGACGAAAAATCACGCGGTCGGTGCCTCACGGCGCCGGCCGCGTTTTCGTCGGGGCGAGGGGTTCCCGCCGTGCGTTGGGCGGGGCCTGCGCCCCTATGACTCCAGAGCACGGTGCGTTAGAATTCTCCCGCTTGCACGCGTACGGCTGGGTAGCTCAGGTGGTTAGAGCACGGCACTCATAATGCCGGGGTCGCCGGTTCGAATCCGGCCCCAGCTATCAGCGCGGCCCGCCACGACACGCGGTCACCGCTCGAACGACGAAACGCCGGTCCCCATGCGGGGCCGGCGTTTGCGCGTGGTCCCTCCGATGGACCGTCCGATGTTCCCTCCGGCGGCACCCGCCGACCGACTACTCCGCCCTGCCGCTGCGCCGCCCCGCGCCTCGGTGCTGTCGACCGCCCCGCACGCTTGCTAGCCACGCGGCCACCGAACATGCTGTGGGAACTCTTTCCGCACGTCGGTCGTAGTGGACGTGGGAGGGCAGACGAATGCTTGAGCGAATTCACTCGCCCGCGGACCTGCGCGGGCTCACGTCCGGCGACCTGCAGGTAGTCGCCGACGACGTCCGCCGTCGCCTGATCGACGTCTGCTCGCGCACCGGGGGGCACATCGGGGCGGGACTGGGAGTGGTCGAGCTGACCGTCGCGCTCCACGCGATCTTCGAGACCCCCCACGACCAGCTGGTGTGGGACGTGGGGCACCAAGGCTACCCGCACAAGGTGCTGACCGGGCGCAACCAGCAGATGGAGACAATCCGCCAGGAGGGCGGGCTGTCGGGCTTCCTCAAGCGCACGGAAAGCGAATACGACGCGTTCGGCGCGGGGCATGCAGCCACCTCCATCTCGGCCGCGCTGGGCATTGCGGCAGCGCGCGACCTGCTGGGTGAGGCGTTCAAGGTGGTGGCCGTCATCGGCGACGGCTCCCTCACCAGCGGGCTGGCCTACGAGGCGCTGAATAACGCCGGCCACTCGGACCGCGACATCGTCGTGATCCTCAACGACAACGAGATGTCGATCGCCCCAAACGTGGGGGCCATGTCGAAGTACCTGAACCAGGTGCAACGAAACCCGATCTACAATCGCGTGCGCGCCAGGATCGGGGAGCTGGTGGAGATCAATCGCTCGCTCGAGACGCTCGTGCGGAAGTGGGAAGAGAGCGTGAAGTCGTTCCTCACCCCCGGGGTCCTGTTCGAGGAACTTGGCCTCCGATACTTCGGGCCGATCGACGGCCACGACATGAAGGCGCTGGTCGAGACGCTGTCGGCGGTGCGTCCCATGACCGGGCCACGTCTCGTGCATGTGGTGACGCGCAAGGGGCACGGCTTTCCCGCCGGTGAGCACGGCGAGAAGTGGCATGCCCTGCCGCCGGGGCACGACCCCGCCACCGGGCGGCAACGCACCGCGTCCTCGGCGAATCCCGCATACACGGCGGTGTTCGGGCGCGGCCTCGTGGACCTGATGACCGAGCGCACCGACGTGGTGGCGATCACGGCGGCAATGCCGAGCGGCACAGGCACAGGGCTGGTTGCCTCGGCGCACCCGTCTCGCTTCTTCGACGTCGGGATCGCCGAGGGACACGCCGTGACCTTCGCCGCGGGACTGGCCACCCGGGGACTGCGCCCGGTCGTGGCGATCTACTCCACCTTTCTGCAGCGGGCCTACGACAGCATCATCCACGACGTCGCGTTGCAGCACCTGCCGGTGACCTTCGCCATGGACCGCGCCGGCGTGGTGGGCGAGGACGGCGAGACCCACATGGGGCTGTACGACATTCCGTACATGCTCGCCGTCCCGAACATGGTCCTCGCCGCCCCGAAGGACGGGACCGAGATGCTGGCCCTGCTACGGACGGCCGTGTCGCACGACGGACCCTTCGCCTTCCGCTATCCGCGCGATGCCGCCCCGGACCTGGTCGGTCCGATCTCCGAGATTCCGCCCGTCCCGGTCGGGACCTGGGAAGTGCTGCGACAGGGGCGCGAGATCGCCATCCTGGCGGTGGGAACGATGGTACGTCAGGCGCAACAGGCGGCCGAGTCGCTCGCGATCGAGGGGCTGGATGTCACGGTGGTCAACTGCCGCTTCCTGAAGCCGTACGACGAGGTCACGCTGCACGCGCTGTGTGCGCACCACCGCGTGCTGCTGACGGTGGAGGAGGGGCGGTGACGAACGGATTCGGCGCCATGCTCTCGGCCGCCGTGGCGCGGCATGAACCCGGCGTGCGGGTCATTGCCCACGGCGTCCCGGACCGCATCGTCCACGCGGCATCGCGCGCGCGGCAGCTGGCAGCGTGCGGGCTCGACGCCGAGGGGATCGCGGCGCGTGTGCGCAGTGTGCACGGAAGCGAGGCGATGGCCCGATGACCGATGCGCGCACGATGCACGACACGCCCGATATGGGGGAGGGCGCACTGCGCGCCGACGCTGCCACCGCGCCGCCGGTCATCCTCGTGGATGAACAAGACCGTGCGATCGGACGAGCCGAGAAGCTGGCGGCGCACGAGTCTGGCGCCCTGCATCGCGCGGTCTCCGTCTTCGCCTTCGACGCGACCGGCGCGCTGCTCGTGCAGCGGCGCGCTGCCGGCAAGTACCACTCGGGTGGCCTGTGGTCCAACAGCGCCTGCACGCACCCACGCGAACACGAGAGCACGGACGATGCAGCGCGTCGGTGCCTGCGCGAGGAGATGGGGGTGTCGTGTCGCACGCTCGAACCGGCCTTCGCTTTCATCTACCGCGCGCAGGTGTCGGCCACGCTGGTCGAGCACGAGTTCGACCATGTCTTCGTGGCGAGAGTCACAGATCGTCCGCAGCCGAACGCGGACGAGGTCGAGTCGTGGCGCGCGACGACGCTGCCACAGGTCGAAGCCGAGGTCGAGGCCGATCCGTCGCGCTTCTCCGCGTGGTTCCCGCTGGCGCTGGCGGGCCTGCGCCCGCTCGAGGTCACGGCGCGCGCGACGCGTGCGCTTCCTGCGATGGACGCCGACGACCGAGCAGGCCGGTGAGCCGGCCGGTGAGCAGGCCGGCGCGGCGCGATGACGCGCAGATCGCGCGCCGTCGCCACGCCGGCACCGCCGATCGCCCCTACATGATTGCACCGCCGAGTCCCATGATGTGCGGCAGGTTCTTGAGCAGCTGGTTGATGCGGGCGACACGTCCCGTGACGATGACGCCAAGTGCCCGCTGCGCCTCGGACGACTCGGTGACGAGTTCGCCCGCACGTTGCACCTGCGAATCGGTGGGACGGGTCAGCGAGCGCGTGACCGCCCCGTAGAGCGACTGCACCTCCTCGCGCAGGCGGGGATACTGTCGATAGCCAAGGCCTTGCACCGGACGCTGCAACCGCTCGTCGCGCAGGGTCCGCAGGTCCACGATCGCCGCGTCGGCCTCGTCGCGCGCCACCTTCTCGTCCGGCGCGTTGCGACGCAGGTTGGCCTGCAGGGCGGTCAGCTGCCGCAGCAGGTCGTTGGTGCGATCGATGATCTGGCTCACCTCGGACGTGGTCTTCACGAGGCCGTCGGCGGCATCGCGCTGCGCCACCAGGTCGGCCAGCGTGACATTCGCCCTCGGATCGACCGCGACGCGGAGCGGCGTGGTGTAGTCTGTGCCGTCGATGCGGGCGGTGACGGTGTAGTCGCCGGGCACGACGTACGGGCCCGCGCCGCCGCGGCCGAAGCGCGCCGCGCGCGCGGCGAGTTCCGGATCGACCGGTTCGGCCGAGCGCGGTGCGGCAGGGGCGGCGCTGCGCAGGTCCCAGGCGACCCGATTCACCCCGGTCGCACCCGGCGCCGACAGGGTGCGGACCTCCGTGCCCTGGCCGTCACGAACCGTCAGGCGCACAGAGTCACGCGGTGGCGTGCGCAGGAAATACGAGATGACCGCGCCATATGGCGGATTCGCGCCCGCATAGTGCTTCTGTCCGAGATTGGCGTCCGACGACCACATGACGAAGCGGGTGGCGGCGGGCACGTCGAACAGCGTCGGCGCGGTGGCGCTCATCGCCGTCGTCAGCTGCTGGAGCGGGGTCACGTCGTCCAGGACGTACAGGCCGCGACCGTGCGTGGCGATGATCAGGTCGTTGTCGCGCGGGTGCACGAGCAGGTCCCGCACCGGGGCGGCGGACAAGCCGTTGCGCAGTGAGTGCCAGCGCCCCCCGCGATCCCACGAGGCGAAGACGCCGAATTCGGTGCCGAGATACAGCAGGGCTGGGTTCTTCGGATCCTGGCGCACCACGTGCACCCACCCGCGCGCGGGCAGGTTGCCGCTGATCCGCCGCCAGGTGGCGCCGTAGTCGGTGGTCATGTATGCATACGGCGCGTAGTCACCGGTCTGCCAGTGGGAGGCGGCGACGAAGGCCGTGCCGGCGTCGTGCGGCGAGGCGTCGATGGTCGAGATCCATGCGCTGGGCGGGAGGTCGCGAATGTTCCGGACCGTGTTCGTCCACGTCGTGCCGCCGTCGCGCGTGACCTGGATGTTGCCGTCGTCGGTCCCCGCCCAGATGACGTTGCGGTCCTTCGGCGACGGGGCGATGGAGATGATCGTGGAGTGAAATTCGGCGGCGGTGTTGTCCACGACGATCGGCCCGCCCGACGTGACTTGCTTCTGCTTCTCGTTGTTGGACAGGTCGGGCGAGATGATATCCCACGACTGCCCGTAGTTGGCGGTGCGGAAGATGACCTGGGCCCCGAAGTAGACGGTCTTGGTGTCGAAGGGAGAGAGCACGATCGGCGCGTTCCAGTTGAAGCGATACCGGTGGCTCTCGATCGCGTCACCGGCCGAGCCCACACGATTCGGGTCGGGATGGATGCTGCGCTGGTCGCCGGTGCGCATGTCGGTGAGCAGGATGCCGCCCCCCTGCGACGCGGAGTAGACGAGCCATGGCTTTTCGAGGTCCGGGACGGCGAAGAAGCCGTCGCCCCCCGAGATCGTCACCCACGCATTCTTGCGGATGCCCTGCGTGGAGAGGGTGCGCGAGGGGCCGCACCAGTGCCCGTTGTCCTGCAGCCCGCCGCAGATGTTGTAGGGCGTCTCCATGTCCACGTTCAGGTGATAGAACTGGTCGAACGACACGGTGTTGACGATCTCGAAGTTGCGCCCGGCGTCGTAGGACAGCTGCCACCCGCCGTCCGAGCCGTTGATGAGGTAGTTCGGGTCGGTCGGATCGATCCAGAGTCCCTGGTGGTCGCCATGCACGTCGTCGGCGATGCGGCCGAACGAGCGTCCGCCATCTTCGGACTTGTAGAGCGAGCCGCTCAACGTGTAGACAACGTTGGGATTGCGCGGGTCGGCGCGCACGTCGGCATAGTAGAACGGGCGGAAGTTGATGTTCGGGTCCCGCGAGACCATGCGCCAGCTCGCGCCGCCGTCGTCCGTGCGCCACAGCTCCCCTTCGTCGGTCGTCTCGGTGAGCATGTAGACCACGTTGGGGTCGGCCCGGTGCACCGAGACGCCGATGCGGTCCATCTGGCCGCGCGGCAGTCCACGCGTATTGGCCGGCCCCGAGAGCCGCTCCCATGTCTCGCCGCCGTCCGATGACTTGTAGAGCGCCGTCTCGCCCCCGCCCGACGTGAAGTACCACGGGTAGCGCTGGTGCGTGTACATCCCGGCGTAGACGATGTTGGCGTTGTCCGGGTCGATGTCCACGTCCGAACAGCCGGTCAGCGTGTCCTTGTACAGGATCTTGCGCCAGCTCTGGCCGCCGTCGACGGTCTTGTAGAGCCCGCGATCAGCGTTCGGTCCCCACGTGCGTCCCAGCGCGCACACGTAGACGATGTCGGCATTGCGCGGGTCGATGCGCATGCGCGGGATCTTCTCGGTGTCCCCGAGGCCGACGTGCTTCCACGTGCGTCCGGCGTCGAGCGACTTGTAGACGCCGTTGCCGATCGAGGCCGAGTTGCGCGGGTTTCCCTCACCGGTGCCGAGGTACAGGATGTTCGGGTTCGATGGGGCGATGACCAGGTCGCCCATCGACGCGTTGTCCTTGTCGTCGAACAGGTGCGTGAACGTGACCCCACCGTTGGTCGTCTTGATCAGTCCCCGGCAGCCGACCCCACGTAGTAGGTCGATCGGTCGCCAGGGATACCGACGACGACCGGGACCCGTCCCGCCTGGTTCGCCGGGCCGATGGAGCGCCACTTGAGCCGCGAAATGGCCTCCAGTTCGGGCGTGCCGGTGAGCGTGGGCATGGTGGCGACCGGGCCGGCCGGTCGCTGCGCCGCGACCACGGTGACCCCCGCCACGCTCAACGGGAAGGACAGCGTGGCGGAGAGCAGCAGCCAACGCGGCCATCGAAGGGGACCAGCGTTCGTGCGACCGCGACAGGACATGACGGAGCCCTCGGAGTGGTTGGGGAAAGGCCGGGCGACCAGGCCTCGACGCAGCTGGATCGGGAGGGGCGCCGTGCCTCCTACCGCGGTGGAGCCGCACCGCTGGCGGGGCGATTCTGGGGCGCGGGTCGCGGGCTCGCAAGTCTGGCGCGCGAGCAGACGACCGGCATCGCGCCCCGCAGGACGGAGGTCGTGGCGGTCGCGCGACGGCCGTGGATGACCAGGCGCTCGGTATCCGTCGCCCGAGGAGTGAAGGATTTCACATCGAGCGGCCGATACTTCCTTCGGCACCCGGCTCGGGGCGCTCGCACCGGCGCGCGTGACATCTCCTGCACTATCGACGACATGCTCGGCGATCTCTTCAAGCGCTTTCGCTCCTCACCGTCACCCGCCGCTGCGGTTTCCGCACCGGCCGCGGTGCCCGTTGCATCGGCGGCGCCCGCAGCCGAAGTGTCCCCGGTCGCCGCACCGGCGGCTGCGCCCTCGGCCCCTCGACGCTCCGATACTGAGTCTCGGGACATGCAGGGCTGGCTCGAGCTCGAGGTGCGCACGCGAGTGGCCGAGCTGCACAACGTGCTGCCGAGGGTCGATCGCGAGAGCGATGCGCCACGATTTCTCGATGCGATGTTGGAGTCGTTCGATGCCGTGGTCCGACAGCCCCCGCTTGCCGCGCAGCGGGCGCTGTCGGTCAGTCGGGACCCCAATGCACCGACCAGTCGCCTCGTCTCGCTGGTCGAGGGCGATCCGGGACTTGGGCAGGCGCTGCTTCGGTACGCGAACTCGGCGTACTACTCTACCGGCGGCGGACGCATCGTCTCGCTCCACGGTGCGGTGCAACGCGTCGGGACGTCGGGCGTGCACAACGTCGTGCTCAAGACGATGGTCGACGGCATCCTCTGCCGCCCGGGAGGCGCCTTCCAGCCGTACGTGAACCAGGTCTGGGAGCACATGATCCGTGTGGCCCCCATCGCCCGCACCCTCGCCTCGGCGTTTCG
This sequence comes from Gemmatimonadota bacterium, assembly GCA_016704465.1. Lineage (GTDB taxonomy): Bacteria > Gemmatimonadota > Gemmatimonadetes > Gemmatimonadales > Gemmatimonadaceae > SCN-70-22. Next base: position 80,726 of record JADJAD010000008.1, read on the forward strand.
CGTTCCGCCCGACGAGTCCTTCGCACTGGGCCTCCTGCACGACGTGGGCAAGCTGGTGATTTTCGATCGTCTGGGCGAGATGCGGAAGTCCCTGCGACGCGACGTGGTCTTCCCGCTCCCGGTCCTGTCGGTCGTGCTCCGCACCCTGCACGAGCCACTGGGCGGACTGGCGGCCCTTCAATGGGGACTCGGCGCGGCCGTCGCCCATTCGATCGCCACGCATCATCGGTCTCCTGTTCCCGAGATGTTCGATGCGCGAGGCGAGCTCCTGTTCCTCGCCGAACGCACCGACCTCTCACGCATCAAGGGGCGGCCGCTCGATGCTGAGGGGTGGTGGCGCGACGGCCTCCTCGCCACGCCCCGAACGGTGATCGAGCCCGTTCTCGAAGCGATGGCCGAGGAGGCAGAAGAGGACGCGACGGTCTGATCGGCGCGTCGGCGCAGCAGCGTCCGACCTGTCGACGGATCGGCCCATGACCTGTCTTCCGCGGAGAGCTTCCCTTACGCCGTTCACGCAGTGTTAAACTTCCGGTCCACATTTTCCGGGCACGTTCGCATGCCGAAGTCGAGACGTTCCGCCGCGATAACTGGCGACCAAGCCGCCATTGCGACCCCCCGCACCCAGGCCGATCGGATGTTTCGCGCGGCGCAGGAGTGCGTGCGTCAGCGTCAGCGGTACGCAGGACTCGTGGCGCGGGCCGCAGACGAGGAAGAACAGCAGGGCGCCCTGCGCATCGCCTGCATTTGCGATGAAGTCCTCGCAGCCAGCGCGGCCTCATACGAGCAGATCGCCGCGAACGCCTCGTCCCACCGGGAAGAGGAGTGGTGGCACAAGGCGAATTCGCTCTGGCACGTGGCCCGTGAGTATCACCGCCGGCATCAGGGATGCGACCAGGACAGCCGCAAGTTCAGTACGCACTCGCCGGCCAGGCTGGCCGAACTGACGATGGAGTACGATCTCGAGGCGTCGGCGCTGCTGGCGCTGCTGCACGCCTTGACCGCGTATCGCAAGGTGGTGCCCGAGGCCGAGTACGAGGGAAGCGGGGCGTCGCGCGTCGCCTGAGTCCCAAAGCGTCGCCACGCTGAGCGTCGCCCGAGGGGGCGGCGGCCACGGCGGTCGCTCGATACCACGGCAGGGAGTCCGTCGGAACGCCGCGTAGGCCACGGCAGTTCGTCCTGTGAGTCAACCCAGGGCACATGCCGACGCATCTCTTGAAGGTCTCCCTCCAGCTGCCACTCCCGATCGAGCAGGTCTTCCCCTTTTTCTCGCAGGCGGAGAACCTGGCCAGGATCACGCCCCCTGAACTGGGCTTTGTGATACGGACGCCAGTCCCGGTGGAGATGCGGCAGGGGGCAATCATCGACTATTCGATTCGCCTGTACGGCGTGCCAATGGGGTGGCGCTCGCTGATCTCGACGTGGAATCCTCCGCACGAGTTCGTCGACGAACAGCTCAAGGGGCCATACGCTATCTGGCACCATACGCATCGCTTTCGGCCCGACGGCACGGGCGGGACGATCATCGACGACGAGGTGCGATACCGGCTCCCGTTCTCTCCCGTGGGAGACGTCGCGCTGCCGATCGTGAAGCGGCAGCTCGCACGGATCTTCTCCTACCGCACAGAGGCTGTGCGGCGCATCCTGCTTCCGACGGCGACCGGGTCGGCTGGAGCCGTCGCCTAACGCAGGGCGGTCGAGCGGCGATCGGTACACCGCGTTAACGCGGCCGGTTCGCCGCCGTCTGACGGCTGATGCCCGCATCGGCGCCGCGCGGGCGATCGCGCTGGCCGGCGACGATTCGTCCCTGAGGCGCTGACGGCGGGTGGTCCATGTGGCACGTTGAAGGAGATACGTCGGTGCCGTGGGCCTCGGGTCGCCCGGCGTGAGGCGCTGGTGTCCCAGCGCACGACCGGGGACGTTCGTACGTACTCGGTGCAGGGGGCTTTGCGAGCACAACCGCCCATGGCGAGGGGGAGCGGGCTTGGATCGACTGGTCGAGCTGCTGTTCAAGTATCGCCCGGCCGCGTTTTCGCGCGGGTCGCTGGCATTTGCGTCGCCGATTCCCGTCTGGGTGCTGGCGGTTCTCGCGGTGGGGGGAATCGCGCTGACGGCGTGGACGTACGCCCGTCACGCCGGTCCGCTGGCGCGCGGAACGCGCATCACCCTGTCGATCCTGCGCGCGGTGGCCATTGCCGCCGTCGTCATTGCGCTGGCCCGACCCGTGCTCGTGATCAGCACGTCGATCGTGCAGCGGAATGTGGTCGCCGTCGTCGTGGACGATTCGCGCAGCATGGCGGTGCGCGATACCGACGATGGCACGCGCGGTGATGTGGTCGCGCGCCTGGCTGGTGGACCCGACTCGGCGCTGCTCAAGGCGCTGGCGGAGCGCTACCAGCTGCGGGTCTTCCGACTCGGCGGGGGAGGCCGACTGAGCGACGCGTCGGGGATCCGCTACGACGGGCCGCGCACGCGCTTGGCGTCGTCGCTGCTGCGGATCGAGGATGACCTGGCCGGGGTTCCCACCGCCGGGGTCGTCCTCCTGAGCGACGGGGCGGACAACTCCGGGGCAACCGGCGACGAAGCGTCGATGTCCGACCAGCTGCTGTCGCTGCGCGCGCGCCAGATCCCCGTGTATACGGTCGGCATCGGGCGCGAACGCTTCGAGCGGGACCTCGAGGTTGCGCGTGTCGAGGCCCCGCGCACGCTGCTGCGCGACGCCTCGCTGCTGGTCCAGGTCGTCCTCGTGCAGCGTGGGTACGGCGGGACCCGGGTCCCGATCGTGGTCGAGGACTCCGGTCGGATCGTGGGGACGGCGACGGCGGTTCTCCCGCGCGATGGCGAGGCCGTGTCGGTGTCCATCCGGGTCCCCGCCACCGAGGTTGGGGCGCGACTGCTCGAGGTGAAGGTGCCGCCGCAGCCGGGGGAGATGATCGCCGAGAACAATTCGCGCACGACGCTGGTGGTGGTGCGCGACCGTCGGGAGAAGATCCTGTACATGGAAGGCGAGCCGCGCTTCGAGCTCAAGTTCCTGCGCCGGGCAGTCGAGGCAGACGGCAACGTCCAGGTGGTCACCTTGTTGCGGTCGTCGAAGGACAAGTTCCTGCGCCTCGGCGTGGACGACTCGCTCGAGCTGGCGGCCGGCTTCCCGCGCACCCGCGAGGAGCTGTTCGCCTACCGGGCCGTGGTGCTGGGGAGCGTGGAGGCGGCGTTCTTCACGGCAGAACAGCTGCGTATGCTGGGCGATTTTGTGAGCGAGCGCGGCGGCGGGCTGCTGGTGCTGGGCGGACGGGACGCGCTGGGCGAAGGAGGGTACGGCGGGACGGCGGTGAGCGATGCGCTCCCGCTTGAGCTGCAAGGGGTCGTTGGTGAGCGCGCCCCCCTGATGACGCTTCGGGCCACGCCGACCGCGGCCGGTGGCGCACACCCGGCGTTGCAGCTCTCGGCGAGTGACAGCCTCTCCCGGGCCAGGTGGGCCACGCTCCCTCCGCTCACCGCGGTGAACCGGCTCGGGCGCTCGAAGCCCGGAGCGACCGTGCTGCTCGACGGCGTGGGCGAGGATGGCGTCACGTCCCGGCCGCTGCTGGCGTACCAGCGCTACGGTCGGGGGAAGGCCATCGTCTTCGGGGCACAGGATTCGTGGCTCTGGCAGATGGAAGCGTCGATCCCGGTGGATGACCAGACGCATGAGACGTTCTGGCGCCAGATGCTGCGCTGGCTGGTCAGCGACGCCCCCGACCGGGTGGAGACGCTCGTCGCCGAGGAGAGCGGACCGGGCGAGGGCATCACCTTGCGCGCGGCGGTGAGCGACTCGGCCTTCCTGCGGGCGAATGGGGCCACGGTGCAGGGGACCGTGACGACCCCCGCCGGTGTCTCACAGCCAGTGGCGCTGGAATGGTCGGTGGAGCGGGATGGCGAGTATCGCACCACGTACGTGCCCGATGGCCTCGAGTGCACGAGGTGCGGCTGCGCTCGATCGTCGGGCGGGACACGGTGCAGGGCGAACCGGGATACGTGCGGGTAGCGCCCTCCACGAGCGAGTACTTCGGGGCCGAGCTTCGGCCGGCGTTGCTGCGGCAGGTGGCCGAGGAAACCGGTGGACGCTACTACCCGGCGGCACGCGCGCTGGATGTGGCAGAGGACATGGTCTACAGCCCGAGCGGAGCGACGGTCGTGGAGCGGCAGGACTTGTGGGACATGCCGGCGCTGCTGGTGGTGCTGCTCGCCGCGTTAGGCGCGGAGTGGACGCTGCGTCGACGTCGGGGGGTGGCATGATGAGGATGCGACCGGCGAGGAAATGGTACAGCACCCTGGGGGCGGGGGTGGTAGCGTTGTGCTTGGGGGGGGGCCCCAGCGCCCTGCTCGCACAAGACTCGCCGCCACGCACGGCCTTCGTCATCGTCGCTGGCGTCGGCGGCGAGCCGCGCCTGCGCGAGGCCTTCCACGGCTGGGCGGTCGCCGTCGCCCAGGCGGCGACCACGCGGTTCGGTGTCCCCGACTCGCTCGTCGTCCTGCTCGCCGAGGATTCCTCGCGTGCCCGTGTGCAGGGGCGCTCGACGCGGGAAAACGTCATGCGCCACATCGCACGGCTGGCCGGAAGCTCGAGGGCCGGCGACCGCCTCGTCATCCTGCTCTTCGGCCACGGTAGCACCCAGGGGACCGACTCCCGATTCAATGTGCCCGGCCCCGATCTCACCCCCGAGGACTTCCGGACGGTGCTCGCGCCAGCGCGCGAAGTGTCGGTGATCTTCGTCAACACGACCAGTGCGAGTGGCGACTTCGTGAAGGTGCTGGCAGGCCCGAATCGCACGATCATCACCGCCACCCGCTCGGGACGTGAGCAGAACGAGACGCTGTTCCCCGGACACTTCGTCGCCGCGCTCACCACCGATTCTGCCGATGCCGACAAGGATGGGCGGGTGAACCTGCTGGAGGCGTTCACCTACGCGCGTCGCGAGGTGGAGCGCGTCTTTGCGCAGGACAATCGCATCGTGACCGAACACGCGCTGCTCGACGACGACGGCGACGGCGTGGGACACAGCGACGCGAGTGAAAAGGGGCCGGACGGCCTGCGCGCCCGAGCAGCCTTCCTCGAACCGGCCGGTGGCGCCGCGGTCGCTGCCGATCCACGCGCCGCAGAGCTCCTCGCGGCACGACGGGCCGTCGAGGGGCGAATCGAGGCGCTCCGTGCGCGACGTGGGTCCCTGACCGAAGACGCCTATCAGCGCGCGCTCGAACCGCTCATGGTGGAGCTGGCCGAAGCCACGCGGGCCCTGCGCGCGCTGGAGGGCAAGAAGCCATGACGCGGCTCCTCCGTCTCGCGCTGTCGCTGGCCGCGGCCCTCGTGCCGCCCGTGGCCTGCGCGCAGGAATCCGATCCGGTGCAGCTGACCGTGCGAGCGGTGGCCGCGCGGCAAACGGGACAGTACGACGAGGCGATCACGCTGGCGCGCCGGGCCGTCGAACGCGACAGTGCCCACGCCGATGCGGCGCGCGTGCTGGTGCGCGCCCTCGCCGATGTGGGACGGTACGACGAGGCCACGGCTGCGGCCGAACGCTATCGTGCGTCGACGCAGGGGGCGACGGACCTCGACGTCCTGCTGGGCGACGCGTTTCGCGCTCGCGGGCTCGCGGGGGCGGCGCGCGAGGCGTATCGGCGCGGCCTGGCCGGTCGCGACTCGCTCACGGCCCGCTTGCAGCTGGCGACGCTCCTGCTCGAGGGCGGGTCTCGCGACGAGGCCATGCGCGCCTTCGACGGCTTCATCGACGTGTACCGCACCCATCGGTCTCGCCTCACCGCCGACGAACTGCGCGTAGTCGCGGTCGCCTGCCGCTACCTCGGCCGGGACAACCCGCAGCTCTACAAGGATGCGCTGCGCGTCTACGATGAGGCCATCGCGCGAGACTCCACCAACCTCGACACGCGAACGGAGCTGGGCCTGCTCTTCCTCGAGAAGTACAACGGGACGGACGCGCGGGCGATGCTCGAAGGGGTCCTGGCGGCCAACCCTCGGCATCCGCGCGCCCTGCTGGGCATGGCCCGGGTCACCGCGTTCGGCGGGCGGGGCGATGCGTCGCCCCTCGTGCGGCAGGCGCTCGACGTGAACCCGAGCGATCCCGAGCTCCGGGCCCAGGCGGCGCTCCTGCTCATCGACGTCGAGCGCTACGATGAGGCGGCGGCCGAGGCCATTCGGGGTCTGGCCGCCGATACCGGGGCGGCGGCGCCGCTCACGGCGCTCGCGGCAGCACGGTTTCTCTCCGGCGACACCGCGAACTTCGAGCGGGCGCTGCAGCGCGCGCACGCGCGGCTCCCCGGCTCGGCCGACGCCGAGGTGATCCTCGCCGACGTCGCGGCCCGTAACCGGCTGTACCGCGAAGCCACGGCGTTCGCGGCGCAGGGGGTCGCGCGCGACCCGAAGGCCGCGCGCGCACTCGCGCTGCTAGGCGTGAACCAGCTGCGACTCGGGGCGATCGCCGAGGGGAAGGAGAGCCTCGTGCGCTCCTTCGCCCTCGACCCGTACGACCCATGGTCGAAGAACACGCTCGACCTGCTCGACACCTTCGACGACTACGTCGAGCTCCGCACACCCCGCTTCGTGATCGTGGCGGAGCGCAAGGACGCGCCACTGCTCTCGCTGTATGTGGGCCCGCTGGCCGAAGCGGCATTCGACTCGCTCGCCGCGCGCTACGGCTACCGCCCGACGGAGCCGGTGCGCGTGGAGCTGTTCCGCTCCAACGCGGACTTCTCGGTCCGCACGGTGGGGCTGGTCGGTCTCGGGGCGCTCGGCGTCAGTTTCGGCCCGGTCGTGGCCATGGATTCGCCGGCGGCGCGCACCATCGGCGAGTTCAACTGGGGCTCGACCCTGTGGCACGAGCTGGCGCACACGTTCACGTTAGGCGCGACCGCCAACCGCATCCCGCGCTGGCTCTCCGAGGGGCTGTCGGTCCTCGAGGAGCGGCGTGCCCGGCCGTCGTGGGGGGCGGATGTCTCACCCGAGTTCCTCGCCGCCTATGCGGGAGGGATGCTCGTCCCTCCCTCGCGCATGAACGACGGCTTCATGCGCCCGCGCTTTCCGCAGGAAGTGATCCTGTCCTACTATCAGGGGTCGCTCATCGCCGAGTGGATCGAGCAGCTGCGCGGGATGGACGGGATCCGTGCCATGCTGGCCGGCTATCGCGGTGGGGCCGGCACGACGCAGGTGGTGCGTGACGTGCTCGGGATGGACCTCGCCCAGCTCGACACGCGCTTCGATGCCTACGTCCGGAGCCGGTTCGCCCGCGAGCTGGGGGCGGTGACGATCGACACGGCCGGGGCGCGCACGCAGGGCATTCGGTGGAACGGAACGTTCGCCGATGCCATGCGCGAGGCGACGCGCATGGCCGAAGGGCAGCAGTGGGATGCGGCGGTGCGCGAACTGGAGAAGGCCAAGGCGCTGCTCCCCTCGTATGCGGGCGAGGACAGTCCGTATCGCACGCTCGCCCGCATTCACCTGGTGCGCGGCGATACCACGGCGGCGCTTCGTGAGCTGCAGGCCATGACCGCGCGCAGCGAGGTGGCGTACGCGGCCAACATCCAACTCGAGGCGTTGGCGGCGATGCGCGGTGACACGGCGCTCGCGCTGGCGGCGCTGGAGCGCGCGCTCTACATCTCCCCGTTCGACCTCGCGGTGCACCAGCGGCTGGCGGCGTATGCCTCGAGCCGCGGGCAGCATGCCGTGGCGGTGCGGGAGCGGCAGGCGGTGCTCACGCTCGACCCCAGCGACCGGGTGGAGGCGATGTACCAACTGGCGCTGGCGCATGCCACGGCGGGTGACGTGGCGGCGGCGCGGCGCGAAGTGCTGCGCACGCTCGACCTTGCGCCAAACTTCGAGAAGGCGCAGGCGCTCCTACTTTCGCTGCAGGAGAAACGACCATGAGCCGGCGAACGCGATGGGGGGTGCTCCTCCTGCTGCTCATTCCACTGGCCACCGCGGCGGCCCAGGGGTTTCGCGGCCGGCGTCGCGCCCCGGGGAACGACCCGAACCCGAACGTGGCGTACGACGGGCGGCTGACCTTCGTGCGCGTGAAGTTCGAGCCGTTAGGCGGCGGATGGGACCTGAAGTGGGACCACGACTATCCGCGCGCCGAAACGCACTTCATGAAGATCCTCGATGAGCTCACGTCGGTGAAGCCGTACCTCGACGGGAGCAACATCCTGGCCTTCGACGACCCGGACCTCTTCCGGTATCCGGTCGCCTACGTCTCCGAACCCGGGTTCTGGACGCTGAACGAACAGGAACTCGCCGGCGTGCAGGCCTACGTGCACAAGGGCGGCTTCCTCATCTTCGACGACTTCTCGGACCGCCACTGGTACAACTTCGAGCGCCGCTGGCAGCAGGCGTTCCCTGGGCTCACCCCGGTACGCCTCGACCAGTCGCACCCGATCTTCGACTCGTTCTTCCGCATCGAGTCGCTGGACATGCAGCATCCCAACACCGGTACGCAGGCGGAGTTCTGGGGGGCGTACGAGGACAACGACCCCAGCAAGCGCCTGGTGATGATCGCCAACTACAACAACGACATCGGCGATTACATGGAGTGGTCCGACGAGGGCTTCCTCCCCATCTCGCTCACCAATGAGGCGTACAAGCTGGCCGTGAACTACGTCCTGTACGCCATGACGCACTGACCCAGGAGACTTGTGACGACGACCGCTCCCGAAGGCATCGCGCTCGACGCCCCCGACGATCTGGCCCTCGCCGACAGGCTGCGCGCGGGGCACGAGCAGATCCTGGCCGAGCTGCACAAGCTCATCATCGGGCAGGAACTCGTGGTGGAGCAGGCACTCACCGCGCTCTTTGCCGGGGGCAACTGCCTCATCGTCGGCGTCCCCGGGCTGGCCAAGACGCTGCTCATCCACACGCTGGCGCGCGTGCTCGACTTGCGCTTTTCCCGCGTGCAGTTCACCCCCGACCTGATGCCCTCCGATATCACGGGGACGGACATCATCCAGGAGGATCCGGAGACGGGGCGGCGGCGCATGGCCTTCGTCCCCGGGCCGATCTTCGCGAACATCGTGCTCGCCGACGAGATCAACCGCACGCCGCCCAAGACGCAGTCGGCGCTGCTGGAGGCGATGCAGGAGCACCGGGTGACGGTGCAGGGACGCACCTACACGCTCGACGAACCGTTCTTCGTCTTCGCGACGCAGAACCCGATCGAACTCGAGGGGACCTACCCGCTTCCCGAGGCACAGCTCGACCGCTTCATGTTCCAGGTGGTCATCGACTACCTCGGCGAGGATGACGAACTCAAGGTCGTGCAGACGACGACGTCGATCCAGAACCATGTCTTCCGGCATGCCATCACCGGGCCGGACATCATCGCCTTCCAGCGCCTGGTGCGCCGCGTGCCGGTGGCCGAGTCGGTGGCGCGGTACGCCGTGCACCTGACGAGGGCGAGCCGCCCCTCCTCGCCCACCTCGCCCGACTTCATCAAGCAGTGGGTGACCTACGGGGCGTCGACACGCGCGGCCCAGTACCTGGTCCTCGGAGGCAAGGCGCGGGCCCTGATGCACGGGCGCTATCACGTGTCGTTCGATGACATCCGGGCGCTAGCCGTCCCCGTGCTGCGCCACCGGATCCTGACCAACTTCCACGCGCAGTCCGAGCGGGTCACGACGGACCAGATCATCGCCAAGCTGGTGGATGCCGTGCCGCTCCCCAAGGCCCGGCTGTAAGCCATGTCGCGTCCAGACGCCCCGCCACCGCCGCCACCGTCCATGCCGTCGCCGAAGCGCGCCGCGGCGGACGAGGCACTTCCCGGGATCCGCTTCATCGATCCCGCGGCGCTGGCGCGCATCGGCAACCTGGAGTTGGTGGCGCGCTGGGTCGTGGAAGGGTTCATCTCCGGATTGCACCGCTCGCCGCACTTCGGCTTCTCGACCGACTTCGCCGAGCATCGGCAGTACATGCCGGGCGACGACATCCGCCACATCGACTGGCGGGTGTATGCCCGCACGGAGCGATACTACCTCAAGACGTACGAGGCGGATACCAACACCAACTTCATGGTGCTGCTCGACGTCTCCGGCTCCATGGGATACGGATCGGGCGCGCTGACGAAGCTGGCCTACGCCAAGTACCTCGCCGCCTCGCTGACCTACTTCTCCCACCGCCAGCGTGACCGCGTGGGGTTCGCGTCGTTCGACGACGACATCATCGAATACGTGCCGCCGTCGGCCAAGCACCTGCAGCAGGTGCTGTACGGCATCGACCGTGCGGTCCCGCTGGGCAAGGGGGCGCTCGCGCGCCCGATGGCCAAGATCGCCGAGAGCCAGCGGCGGCGTGGCTTCATGCTCGTGCTCTCCGACCTGTACGAGGATCCCGACCGCGTCATCGCCGCCCTCGGCCCGCTGCGCGATGCCCGGCACGACGTGGTCGTCATGCAGCTGCTCGACCCGATGGAACTCAGCTTCGACTTTCCCGACGCCGCCACCTTCGAGGACGCCGAGAGCGGCCTGCGCCTCCCGGTCGTCCCGTCGCGGGTGCGAACCGACTACCAGCGGCAGGTGGCCGAGCACGTCGCCACCATGCAGCGCCGGCTGGGCGATCATCGCATCGACTACATGTTCGTCGACACGTCCCAGCCGCTCGATGCGCTGCTCTTCTCCTACCTGATGCGGCGCGAGCAGCTGCGCACGGTGAAGTGATGCAGTTCTCCTTCCTCGCACCCATCTTCGCCGGCGTTCTGGCCGCCATCGGGGTGCCGCTGCTCGTGCACCTGGTGCACAAGGAGCGGAAGGAGTCGATCGCCTTTCCGTCGCTGATGTTCGTGCAGCGCTCCCCCTACCAGTACTCGAGTCGCCAGCGCATCCGCGACTGGCTGCTCTTCCTGGCGCGGTGCCTGATCATCGCCCTGCTCGCGGCCGCCTTCATGCGGCCGGTGCTGGCCCGCGCGCGCACGCCCGGGGCCGCGGAGACCGGCGGGACGGAGGTGGTCGTGCTGCTCGATCGCTCGCTGAGCATGCGCTACGGCGCGCGGTGGGCGACGGCCCAGGATGCGGTGCGGAAACGCATTGCGGCGTTGGGGCGCGACGATCGATTGACGCTGGTCCCCTTCGACCTGCGGGCCGCTGCCCTCAACGAGCCGTCGGCCGACGCGGCCATGCTGCGGGCCGCGCTCGACGGGCTGAAACCGGTCGACGCCGGTACACGCCTCGCGCCCGCGGTGGCGGTCGCGCGACGTGCGCTCGGCATCTCGCGCCTCCCGCGCCGGGAAGTGATGGTGGTCAGCGACTTCCAGCGCAGCAGCTGGGACCTCTCCGATGGGGTGCAGATGCCGGCAGGGACCACGGTGGTGCCGGTTGATGTCTCGTCTGGCGAAGCGGTCGTCGACCGCTCCGTGCGCGCGGTGGAGATGCGACGCGATCTCGCGGCGCCGCTCGAGCGTGTCGTCGTCAGCGCCCGCATTATAAATGTAGGCGCCGCAGTGAAAGGGGCAGCCGTCCGACTCGAGGTGAACGGACGCACCGTGGACAGCCGCGCGGTCGACCTCCCAGCCGACGGGGGCGCGTCCGTGACCTTTGCCGGCGTGCCGGTTCCGCAGGGTGGCGTCCCCGCCCGCGTGGCGATGGATCCGGATGGACTGCCTGCCGACGATGTCTTTCACTTCATGCTGCGTCGCACGCCGTCGATCAGCGTACTGCTCGTCGATCATTCCGACGCCCCGGCCGATCGCGCCATTTTCGTGGCACGGGCCCTCGCGATCGGCGACCAGCCGGCCTTCGACGTGACCGCGGTACGGTCCGCGCGCGCCACACCAAGCGACCTGTCCGGGCGACGGCTCGTGGTGCTCAACGACGCGGCCGTTCCACCCGGCATCGGTGCCGCCCGGCTGCTGGCCTTTGTGCAGGGTGGCGGTGGCATCGTGACCGCGCTCGGCGAACGCAGCGGGGCTGCGGCCTGGACGTCGGCCGCCGCGCCGCTCGTCCCCGGCGCGGTCGGTGCACCAGTCGATCGGCTCGGCGACCGCGGGGCGGTGCTCGGTTTCCTCGATCGGTCGCATCCCGCGCTCTCCGTCTTCAGCGGCGCGCGAAGTGGCGACCTGTCCACCGCGCGCTTCTTCCGCTACCGCCCGCTCGAGGTCGCCGACGGCGTGCTGGCCCGCTTCGACGACGGCACCGTCGCGCTGGCCGAACAGCGCATGGGGCGCGGGCGGATCGTGACCTGGGGGAGCAGCTTCGACGGGTTGTGGAACGACCTCCCCCGCCAGGCGGTGTTCCTCCCGTTCCTGCATCAGTTGGCGCAGTACGCCTCGAGCTACCGTCCCGTCCGCAGCGCGTACGCGGTGGGCGAAGCGGTGGACCTCTCCGACGACGACGCGACAGCGCGCCCAACGGTCGGTAGCGCCAACGTGGACGGATCGCCGCCCGTCGAATCCACCACGGTCGAGGGACCGCGCTTCAGCGTGCGCGCGCCGGGCGGAGACCGCCTGGCGATCGGTGGCGCGGATGCGCCGCGTGCGCTGGAACTTCACGAGGCAGGATGGTACGAGGTAAGGCGATCGGGCGCACCGAACGAACGCCCGCGTTTGGTGGCGGCGAATCCCGCGCCCGCCGAGCTCGATTTTGCAACGTTCGATCCGGCTCGCCTGACCAATGCCCTGAGTCCGGTGGGTGAGGCGGTTACGAGCGACAGCGCGGCAGATCCTGCCGTACGCTTGGTGGAGCAGGAGCGCGCGCAGTCGATGTGGTGGTACCTTCTCGTTGTCGCCGCGCTGGTCCTGCTGGCAGAGAGTCTGCTCGCGAGCCGGGTGTCGCAGCGTCGGTTACAGCCCAGGTAGGAGACGAGTCCATGGCCACGTACGCCAATCCCTCCAGGACCTCCGTGCCGCCGTTTGCGGCGGCGCTCACCGGCATCAGGCGGCGCTGGCGCTGGAGGCACGCCGCCGTGGGGTTGGCGCTGACGCTGCTCGTCGTCCTCGTGGCATTCTGGGGGGCCGCGGTCGCGCTGCAGGCGGCGCGATTCTCGCCCGCGAGTGTCTCGGTGGCGCGCTGGCTGCTCGCGCTGGTGGCGTTAGGCGTCGGCGGACGGTGGCTGGTCTATCCGCTGGTGCGCCGTGTCCCCGATCGGCGGCTGGCGCTGTACGTGGAGGAGCGAGTTCCGGAACTCGACGGCGCCGTCCTGAGCGCCGTCGAGGTGGCGGAGACGCAGGCACCCGACGAGGCGCGCTCGGCGCTGCTCACGCGGGGACTGTTCGACGATGCCGCGCGGCGCCTGACGCGCCTGCCATCGGTCGTACGCCTGGAACACACGACGACCTGGCGCGCCCTCGCCGTCTCGGCGCTCGTCGTCGCCTCGGGCGCCGGCGTCATCGCGTTAGGGCCGTCGTGGGTCGGGCAGGCGGCGCGGTTGCTCCTGACGCCGTGGCACGACGTCGCGGCCGCCCCGGTCTACGCCATCGATGTGAAGCCAGGCAACGCCACCGTCGCGCGTGGCAGCGATTTCGAGGTGAGCGCCAGGCTGCTTGGTTTCCACAGCGACGTGGTCGACCTGTCGATTCGTCGGGGCGTCGACGGGGAATGGGAGCGCGTGCCGATGGGGCCTGGTGCCGATTCGGCGCGATTCTCGGCGCGACTCTTCGACCTGAACGCCGACGCCGAGTACTACGTCGAATCCAACGGCGTGCGGTCCGCGCCGTATCGGCTCACCGTGAAGGACCTGCCCGCCGTTCGCCGCATGGACCTGGAGCTGCACTATCCGGCCTACACCGGGATGGCCGACGAGCAGTTCGAGGATGTCGGTGACATCGCGGCGGTGAAGGGCTCGCGCGCCGAAGTGCGCGTGCGTGCCACGCGCGCGGTGCGCGGCGGTCGCATCGTGCTCGATGGCGACTCCACTGTGGCCCTCACGCTGGTGGATGATTCCACGCTCGCCGCGACCCTCTCCGTGCGACGCGACGGCTTCTATCGCGTCGAGCTGGAATCGCCCGATGGAACACGCGTCGCCGGCAACGTGGACTACGTGATCGACGCAATCGATGACCAGGGGCCGCAGGTGGTACTGCGCAAGCCGGGACGGGACATCCGGCCGTCGAGCATCGAGGAGGTCTTCATCGAGGCCGAGGCCAGCGACGACTTCGGGCTCGGTCGGATGGAACTGGTCTACCAGCTGAACGGTGGCGAGTCGAAGACCATTTCGCTCTCGGACGGTCGCGGCGCTCGGCCGCGTGAACTCACTGCTGGACACACCGTCTTTCTCGAGGAGATGGGGCTGCAGCCGGGCGACGTGATCTCCTACTACGTCAAGGTATGGGACAACGATGCCGTGTCCGGGGCCAAGAGCGCCTCGACCGACATCTACTTCCTCACCATTCGACGCTTCGATCGCGAGTACAAGCAGAACCAGGCGGGCGGTGGCGGTGGTGGTGGGCAGGGCGGCGAAGATCCGGGGACGCTGGTGGCGCGGCAGCGAGAGATCGTGGCCGCGACGTTCAAGGCGAACCGCGACCGGCCGGAGCGCGAAACCGCGGCGTTCCGGAACGACGTCACCACGATCCACCTGTCGCAGGGGCAGCTGCTGGCGCAGGTGCAAGAGACGATGAGCCGCATGCAGCGGCCGGCGGTGCAGGCGACTGACACAACTTTCAAGGTGATGGCCGAGCTCATGCCGAAGGTCATCACGGAGATGCGCGCGGCCGAGGAACTGCTCGGCACCCGCAAGCTGGCCGATGCGCTCGGGCCGGAGCAGCGCGCATTGCAGCTCCTGGAGCGGGTCGATGCACTCTTCAAGGAAGTGCAGATCAGCATGCAGAGCGGCGGCGGTGGGGGCGGTGGCGGCGGGAACTCGAGTGCCGAGGACCTGGCCGACCTCTTCGAGCTCGAAACCGACAAGCTGCGCAATCAGTACGAGCAGGTGCAGAACGGGGCGCAAGAGCAGGCCAATCGCGAGGTGGATGAGACGCTCGAGCGCCTGAAGCAGCTGGCGGCACGTCAGCAGCAGGAGAACGAGCGCGCGCGCCAGCGTGGCCAACCCGGAAGTGCCGGTGGAAGCGGTGGCGGTGGGCAGCGGCAGATGGCCGAGGAGGCCGAGCAACTCGCTCGACGGCTGGAACGCCTGGCACGAGAGCAGGAGTCGCCCGAGATGCAGCAGACCGCCCAGGCCCTGCAGGACGCGGCCAACGAAATGCGTCGCTCCGCCGCCGCGGGCGCGGCCCAAGGGACCGGAAGCGGCAAGGCGGCGCAGGATCGGCTCGAATCCGCACGCCGACTCCTCGAGGAGTCACGCGGCAAGCAGACCACGCGGGGCGTGGAGGGCGCCGCCGAACGCGCGCAGCAGCTCGCCCGCGAGCAGCAGGAGGTACAGCAGGAGGTCAGCCGGTTGGGGCAGGGGGGCGACCGCGCCGAGCGGCAGCAGCGGCTCGAGGCAAAGAAGGACGCCATGGCTCGTGGCGTCGAGGACCTCGAACAGCAGCTCGATCAGCTCTCGCGCGACGCCCTGCGCGATCGTGCCGAGACGGCGCGCAAGCTGAAGGAGGCCGCGAACGGCATTCGCGAGGGGAGACTCGACGACAAGATCCGCTTCTCCAAGGGGGTCATGCGCGGCGGATCGCCGGAGTACGCCAACGACTTCGAGGCGCAGATCACCGACGATCTGGAGAAGCTGCGCGACCGCATCGCGGGCGCCGCGTCGACCGCCGTGAGCGACAGCGCGCAGCGGAGCGCGCGCGCGTTGGCGCAGGCACGGGACATCGTGCGCTCGCTCGCGTCCATCGAGGATCGCCTGCGTGAACGGTCCGAGGGCGGCGGTGCCGCGCAGCCCGGACAACGTCCGCTGGACGGCCAGCAGGGCCAGCAGGGCCAGCAGGGCCAGCAGGGCCAGCAGGGCCAGCAGGGCCAGCAGGGCCAGCAGGGCCAGCAGGGTCAGCAGGGTCAGCAGGGCCAGCAGGGCCAGCAGGGCCAGCAGGGCCAGCAGGGCCAGCAGGGCCAGCAGGGCCAGCAGGGCCAGCAGGGCCAGCAAGGCCAGCAAGGCCAGCAAGGCCAGCAAGGCCAGCAAGGCCAGCAAGGCCAGCAAGGCCAGCAAGGCCAGCAAGGCCAGCAAGGCCAGCAAGGCCAGCAAGGCCAGGGTGGGCAGGGCCAGTCGGGCCAGGGCTCCGGCGGGATGCAGCCTGGCGGTCAGCCTAACGGTGGTCGGATGGGCGGGAGCGGACAGGGTGCGCCGGGCGGCGGACTCACGGCCGAAGATCGACGTCAGTTCTCGCGTGAGCTTCGCGGACAGCGCGAAGCGGCCGACGGGCTGCGTCGCGACCTCGCCCAGGACGGGCGCGCGACCGCCGACCTCGAGCGATTGATCGCGCGTTTACGCGAGCTCGAGTCGGGGCGGGCCTTCAACGATCCCGAGGAACTGGCCCGCCTTCGGGTGGCCGTGCTCGAGGGGTTCAAGGAGTTCGAGTTCGGGCTCCGCCGACAGTTGGGCGATCGCGAGCGCGATGGCCCGGTCCTCGGCGGGGGGAACGATGTGCCGCCCGGCTATCGTGATCTCGTCAGCGAGTATTTCCGTTCGCTCTCGCGCAAGGTCAAGCCGTGACCACAATATTGCGCCTGTCGGCTGACCGGCGTCCCGTGCGTTCAACTCCCGATTCCCCGTGTCCATGTCACAACACGTGCACCTGATCCGCACGACGCGTCCCGATGCGTCCGAATACGCTCCGTTCTACGGTACGTATGTCGGACACGTGCCCGGAGGCGACATCGTCGAGACGCTGTCGATCCAGCACGAGGGAACGCTGGCACTGCTGCGTTCCATCTCCGACGATGCGGCCGGCTCGCGGTATGCCCCGGGCAAGTGGAGCGTGCGCGAGGTGGTTGGGCACATGGCGGACACCGAGCGGATCTTCGCATACCGCGCCCTGCGGTTCGCGCGCGCCGACGAGACGCCGCTGGCCGCCTTCGACGAGAACAGCTACGTGACCAACGCGAGCTTCGATGACCGTCCGCTCTCGTCGCTCACCGACGAGTTCGAGGCCGTGCGGCGCGCCACGGTGCTGCTGTTCGCCGGCATGAACGCCACCGAGTGGATGCGACGCGGGATCGCCAGCAAGAATTCGATGAGTGTGCGCGCCCTGGCCTGGGTGTCGGCCGGACACGAATTGCACCACGTGGGGATCCTCAGGACTCGCTACCTCTAAGCGGCGAGGGGCCGGGTCGGCGCTCACGCCCGCGCCTGGCCGGGGACTAGGTTGCATCAAGGCGACGGCCACGGCCGTCGCCCTCAACCCGTCTCCCCTTCGTCATGCCTGTCGAATTGCCCAATCTGCGCGTGTGGTGCCGCTGCCTCACGCTCCTCCTGTTTCCCGCGTCCCTCGTCGCCCAGGACCCCCCGAAACCGCGCGAGTTTTCTGCCGACGTGGGATACGTCAGCACGAGCGGCAATACGGACCTCAGCACGCTTAACCTTGGCGAACGGCTGATCCTTCGGGCGGGCGCGTGGGAGCACAAGCAGCAGTTCGGCTCCGTCTACGCGAGCCAGGATGGTGAGCAGACGTCCAACCTCCTGTTCACCAACTGGCGCAGCGATTGGAGCTTCCGGCCGTCGCTGGCGCTCTTCGGCTACATCGGCTTCGACCGCAACGAGTTCGCCGGCATCTCGCGGCGATTCGAGCAGGCGCTCGGACTGGCCGCCAAGCTCCCCACCGTTCGCGCGGACCGGTGGACGCTGGAGGCCGGCCTCGCGCTCAACCAGCAGCGCGGGACCGACGGGACGACGCTGAACTTCGCGTCGGTGCGCAGCGCCACGACCTACAAGCACATGTTCTCGAAGTCGGCGTACTTCCAGCAGGGGGTGGAGTTCCTGCCGAGCCTGAAGGTCTCCGAAGACTACCGCGTCAATACCGAGAGCGCGCTCGTCGCCCCGATCTCGTCGCACATCGCCATGAAGGTCGCCTACGTCGTGCGATTCGATAACCTTCCCGAGGTCGGCCGGGCGAAGAACGATCGCATCATCACCTCGGGACTGCAGTTCAACTGGTAACCACCCGCCGGATCGTCGCCGCCTAACGATTCCGGCGGCGGCGCCGTCGCCCGCCACCCGCCGCTCCGCCCGGCACAGCTCCGCCACCCGACGAGGCGACAGCGGCCGACGCGCCCCCGGCCCCCACCATGCCCGCGTCGGCGACCCGCGGCACGTTGCGCAGCTTGACCGGCGACTGGTCCGGCGCAGCGTCCCTGCGCGCGGCCCGCATGCGCAGGTTGATCATCTCCACCGCGAACGAGAACGCCATCGCGAAGTACGTGTAGCCCTTCGGGATGTGGTGCCCGAGTCCCTCGGCGACCAGGTTGCTGCCGATCAGCACCAGGAAGGCGAGCGCGAGCACCTTGATCGTCGGGTGCTGGTCGACGAAGTCGGAGATCGGTGTCGCCGCGAGCAGCATGACCCCCAGCGCGACGACGTTCGCGGCGATCATGATCTCCACCTGGGTCACCATCCCGACGGCGGTGATCACGGAGTCGAGCGAGAAGACGATGTCCACCAGCATGATCTGGATGACGACAGCGCTCATCGTCGCACGCACGGCCTGTCCCTGCGCGGCGTGCTCGTCTCCCTCCAGCTTCTCGTGGATCTCGTAGGTTGCCTTCCCGATCAGGAAGAGCCCGCCGATCAGCAGGATGAGGGCGCGTCCGCTGAAGCCGACGCCGGCGACCGTGAACAGCGGCGTGGTCAGCCGCACGATCCAGGCGATCGAGAGCAGCAGGAGGATCCGCGTGACGAACGCCCCCATCAACCCGATCCGTCGCGCCCGAGGTTGCTGGGCGCGCGGCAGCGCCGATGACAGGATCGAGATGAAGATGATATTGTCGATGCCGAGAACGATCTCCAGCACCGTCAGGGTCAACAGGCCGATCCACACTTGGGGGTCGGCGATCCATTCCATCACGGGTCCCTCGGGACAGGGGGGCGGTTGTTCAGGAGCGAACACCACCCCGGCTGGGTGGCGACGTCGGGAAAACTAGTCGTGGACGGGCCGTCGCCGAATAGCTCTCAGGGACAGCTTGCGTGGCACCCCATGTCCGCGCGCTGCCCGTCACCCGGTCGCACGACCGCTCATGGCGTCAGGTCGGGCTGGTACGTCTCGACGAACTCGAGGAATCGCGACACCTCGAGGATGTTGCGCCCGACGAAGCGCACCGTGTGCGCGTCGACACGCGTCACGATCGGGAGGTAGGCGAGCATTTCGGCCGTGCGGTAGTGCTTGAACGAGATGTCGGCTCGGACCTGCGCTCCCACGACGAACGGGACCACGCTGCCGCGTTTCTCGACGCCGGACTTGACGCGCGTGCGAATCAGCGCCTGCCCGGCCTTCGGCGTCATGGTCGCCGCCGAATGGAAGGAGATGGCCCGCTTGACCACCGCTCCCTCCATGCCTGGTGCGAAGCCCTGGACCTCGGCGACGGCGGCGTCGTCGCCGGACACCATGACCACCGGGACGCCGAAGTAGCCGGCGATGGCGGCGTTCATCCCGCCCTCCGGGACCTGGCGGCCATTGATCGCCACGCCCGTCAGTGTCGCGCTCGACATGGTGTGGGCCCGCACTCCGCGCACGTTGGCGGTGGAGGAGTGGTAGCCGATGAACACCGCGGCGGCGAAGGACGAGTCGATCCCCTCCATCATCATGAGCGGACGCGGCCACGAGCGCACGATGGTCACGTCGTCGGGAAACTGGTCGATCAGCAGGTTCTGGCCGTTGCCGTGGGAATCGCTGACGACGATCTCGGTCGCACCGGCGTCGCGCGCCCCCTGGATCGCGGCGAGTGCCTCTCCCGTCATCCACTCGCGGGCGCGCTGGTACTCGAATCCGGTCGGGCCTAACTGTTCACTGCTCACCACCCCCGTGATCCCTTCCATGTCCACGGAGATGTAGACCTTGAGCGGGCGCTGGGCGCCAGCGGTTGCGGGCGCGGCGAGTGCCGAGGCTGCGGCGAGCGCAGCCAGCGACAGGATGCGGATGGCGGTGCGATGGGGAACGGGCGAACGAAGTCTCATGACGGGCTCGGAGTGTGAGGACGACCAACGCTGCACGCCGGATCGCCGGGGCACAACAGGCGGTCGACCGGCGCGTGGGGACGGGGTTAGCTTGTCCGCACCTGCCGAAGCCCGGATCCACCCGTCGTCACCCGCCCATGACCGCACCGGATCTCCGATACCCTGTCGGGCTGTACGAGTCGCCTGCCGAGTACGCCGCCAGCTGGCGCAGCGCGTGCATCGACGCCATCGCCGGAACGCCGGCCGCGATGCGCGCCGCGCTGCACGGGCTCACCGAGGCCCAGCTCGACACCCCGTATCGTCCCGGTGGCTGGACGGTCCGCGAGCTGACGCACCACGTGCCCGACTCTCACCTCAACGCATACATCCGGCTGAAGTTGGCGCTGACGGAAGACGTGCCGACCATCAAGGCCTACGATGAGGCGGCGTGGGCCAGGCTGGACGATTCGCGCACCACACCCATCGACGTGTCGCTCGCCCTGCTCGAGGCGGTCCACGATCGCTTCGTTCGCCTGCTCCGCGTCATGTCCGACGACGACTTTGCGCGCTGCTACCGGCACCCGGACACCGGCGAGCATTCACTCAACCACCTGACTGGGCTGTACGCGTGGCATGGCCGGCATCACGTGGCGCACATCACGGCCCTGCGCGCGCGCGAGCGGTTCTAGCCGCCGTTGCGCGCGCAGGTGCCGTCGTGCGCCCACCGCCTTGCCCGCCCGCCCTCGGATCAATACAATCGGCGTATGCTCACCCTCCGGCAGTTCGCGCCACTGGCGCTGGCGTCCCTCCTCATCGCCGCCGCCCCGTCGCGTCAGGCAGACACCGTCGTCCTCGTCGTACGGCACGCCGAGAAGGCCGGGCCCAGTGGTGACGTGCCACTCTCGCCGGCTGGCGAAGCGCGTGCCCGGTCCCTCGTTGGCGTCGGGCGGGATGCCGGCATCTCCGCCGTGCTCACGACGCAGTTCCAGCGCACCCGCCAGACCGGGGCGCCGCTGGCCGAATCGTTAGGCATCACGCCCGAGGTGATGGACGTGCGTGGTGGTGTGGCCGAGCATGCGAAGGGCATCGCCGATGCGGTGCGTGCGCGCCACGCGGGACGCACGGTGTTGGTGGTGGGGCACAGCAACACCGTGCCGGCCATCGTGCATGCCCTGGGGGGGGCGAAGTATCCCGATATCTGCGACGACGTGTACGACGACCTGTTCACGGTGATTCTCGCCGCGGACGGCTCGGCGCGCGTGGTGCACGGCAAGTACGGTGCGCCATCGCCATCCACCACCGCCTGCCCGGCGATGCAGTAGCGCTGGCGCTGGCCGGCCTCGCCACGTCCTGACCCGGCGCGCACCAACTCAGCGGCCCGGAGCCGATCCCGAGTCGGGACGTGCGGTCGGGGCGATGCTCGGCATCGTCGCCTCCAGTGCCTCGGCGCTGGCGCGGGGCATGTCGGACAGGTGCTCGTTGGTAACCTCCCAGCGGCCACCCCGCCGCTGCCACACCGCGGTCCAGACGCCGCCAATCACGTGCGGGGCCCCTCGGTCGGTCCAGTGCGGGACGGTGTATTGTGCCGTCATGACCGCAGCATCGCGGCTGATGACGTCCACCTCGATGGCGTCCCACGCCCACGTGGGACGAATCATGAACTGCCCCACGCCGTCCCAGAACGAGCGGACGGCAATGCCGACCAGGTCGCGCGTCGTCGTCACCCGTCCCGCCGTTGCCGACACCACCCGACCCTCGGGGGGATAGATCGAGAGCATGCCGGCCGGAACGTCGCTCGCCGTGAGGTTGTAGGCCGCCGTTACCAGCGTGCGAATCGAGTCGCCGATACTCTTGGACTCGGCGGCGGTGAGCGCGGGCCCCGCTTCGGGAGAGGGGGGCGCGCAGCTGGAGAGCACGCCGGCCGACGCTGCGGCGAGCAGGAAGAGCCGGCGGAGTTGCGACGAGGCGGGGCGCATGGCATGGAGGGAGAGATGGTGGTCCCGCAGTGTACCCGATACGGCGTTCGGCGGCGCACCCGCCGGGCCAACTCCTCGGTCTGACGTCGTCAACCTATTCCTCAGAGTCGGGGGGCGGGGAAGACCGACATCGACGGGATGGCTCGTGAAGCGGCCGGCGCACCACGACGCGGCGGCTCCCGGCCGGAGTAGGGCGTGCGCGACGACTCGTGCGAGCGCTCGAAGTGTACCGGCAGGGAGACAGAGAATCGTCAGCGCGGGGGGACACTATTGTGTACGTTGTGAATGCCACCCCCTTGTGTAGGGATTGGCCCGCGCCCTGCAATAGACCTGACCGCGCGGCCGATCCGCCCGTGACCCAATGTGTCGCTCCGATTTCGGGGGAAAGATGCGTACCAGCCTTGTTCGCCTGTTTGTTCCGCTCGCGATACTCGCCGCGGCATGCGATGGCGGCGACTCGCAGTCGGCGTCACTGTCCGCCGACCTGAAGCAGGATCTCGCTGCGGCTTCTGCGCCAAAGCTGGAGCTGGCCAGCGCTGCTGGCGACTATCAGCCGATGCGTTTCGTCTCGGAACTTGAGCAGACCAACCTGTCCACGCCGGTGAAGCGTGCCCCGACGCCGCGACCGGAGCCGACGCCGGCTCCGAAGCCGGTGGACGAGCCGACACCGGAGCCGCAGCCCGAGGCCCAGGTTGCCGAGGCGCCGCAGGTCGACGAAGCGGTCTCGGCGGTCCCAAGCGTCGCGCCACGTCCGTCAGCGCTTCCGGTCGATGTGCCGTCGACACAGGGTGTCGGCAATAGCGACGGGCAGGTGTTTGGGCGCGGAGGCGATCGCGGCGCCGACATCGGCGGAATCATCGGGGTAGTCATTCGCGGGGGCGGCGTCGGACCGGACCATTGTCCACCGCGTCGCCGTGGTGGGCGGCGCCCATTCCCGATCCTGCCATAGCGGTTCGACTCGGGCACACGAGCGCCTAGCCGGTACCCGTCCTCGGTAACGCGGGTAACGCGGGTAACGCGGGTAACGCGGGTAACGCGGGTAACGCGGCGCGCCGGGAGCCGACACGCTCGGCAGCACGGAGAACGAATCGCGGGGCGACGAGCGTTAGGCTTGTCGCCCCGCGTCGTTCGGCCGACGAATCCCTGCCCACGGATCCCAGTCGAGTGACGCGCCTGCGCCGCGTCGGAGCGCCTGCGCCGCGTCGGCGCGGCTCACTGGCGGCGCTGGAGTCGTCGCGCCATACTCCCGCCACGCCACCGCTCGGCGTGCGCGACCGGTAGTCCGGCGCGCGCACGCCGCCTCGCCTGCTCACGCGTTCCCCACTTCGACTGTGCTGATGAAGGATTTTCCCGATCATCACGACGCTGACCTCGTCCTGAAACTCTACGAAATGCGCCGCGAGCCCGTCATGCGCGCCTCGCGCAACGAGCTGAACGCCGGATTCTGGCCGACGTCGCCCGATGAGGTGGCGGCGATTGCCAAGAACGATCACCCGCTGAACGCCGCGTACCGGCAGTGCGCCTCGTACTGGGAGATGGCGTACGCCATGGCGCGCCACGGAGTGATGCACGCCGACTTCATGCTCGAGAGTACGGGCGAGGGGCTGCTGCTGTACGCACGGGTCGAACCCTGGCTGGCCGAGATCCGCGCGCAGGGGAATCCGCTTGCGTTCCGGAACGCGGAATGGGTGGCGAACGAGACGGAGATGGGGCGGCTGATCATGGAACGGTTTCGCGCGCGCATCCGCGCCCGCCAGGCGGGGAAGTGACCATGGCCGCCGGAAAGTCTCGGAAGGTGCTGGCCCTGCCGCAGCCGTTCGCGGTGAAGAAGTCGCGGATCCAGGGCAAGGGGGGCTTCGCCACGCGTGACATCCGCAAGGGAGAGCGGGTGGTGGAGTACGTGGGCGAGCGCATCTCGTGGAAGGAAGCGGATCGCCGATACGACGACGACGGGATGGGGCGCCACCACACGTTCCTGTTCGCCGTGACCACTCGCACGGTGATCGACGGCGCGGTGGACGGGAACGATTCGCGCTTCATCAACCACGCCTGCGATCCGAACTGCGAGGCGATCGACGTGAACGGGCGCATCTTCGTCGAGGCGATGCGGGCGATTGCGGCTGGCGAGGAGCTGTTCTACGACTACGCCTACGCGCGCGATGCGACGACGACTGCCGAGGACGAGGAAGTGTATCGATGCCGCTGCGGCTCGCCCAAGTGCCGCGGGAGCATCCTCGAGCCGGTCAAGAAGTCGCGCACGCTCCCCACGACGCACCACGCCGCGGCGCGCCATCCGCACGAGCACGTGGGAGCGGAACCCACCGCCGGGAGCACCAAGCGCGCGAAGGGGACGAAGAAGTCTGGGAAGCAGGCCGGAAAGCCGGCAGGGAAGCAGACTGGGAAGCAGGCCGGGAAGCCGGCCGGGAAGCAGGCCGGGAAGTCGGCCGGGAAGCCGGCCGGGAAGTCCGCGGGACGGCGCTCATCGTCGCGATGAATGAGACGGCGGCCGTTCTCGACCGATTGAGCCTGCGCGCGCTGCTGGCCGAGGCAATCGACTACGCGGGACTGTTTCCCCCCGCGTCGCTCGACCTGGCGAGCGTGGTGGAGAACTACCGGGCCTACCGTCGCTCGGACGATGCCTGGTCGTTAGGTCGCCTGATCGTTCCGGCCGCTCGACTCGACGCGTTGGCCGCCCAGGCGGGGGCGGGCTGGCGAGCGGACGCCGCCGACCACGCGGGTGACGCGCAGCCGTGGAGAATCAGCGCGCTGATCGGTGCCGACGTGGAGTCCGATGCGGCTCGCGTGGCGGCGTTCAACGAACGCGACGCTGCGTTGGCTGTGGTGGACAGCGTCGAGTCGCGGGCCACGTCTCCCGAGGAAATCCGGGCGCTGGCCGGCCACTTCGGCGGCCTGCAGCACTTCATCGAACTCCCGCTCGACGTGGAACTGTCGCCGCTGCTGGTGGCCGTTCGCGACAGCAGCGCCCGAGCGAAGATCCGGACGGGCGGGGCGGTGGCCTCCGCCATCCCCTCGGCGCGCGACGTCGCGCGATTCCTGCGCGGGTGTGCCGACGCGGGGGTCGCCTTCAAGGCGACCGCAGGGCTGCATCATCCGCTGCGCGGTGAATACCGGCTCACCTACGAGGCGTCGAGCGCGCAGGGGACGATGTTCGGCTACCTCACCCTGTTCCTGGCGGCCGCGCAGGCGCGCGACGGAGCGCCGGTTGAGGTGCTCGAAGCGACGCTCGAGTCGCGGCGATCGACGGCGATCGAGATCTCGGACGCGGAGATCCGCTGGGACGGTCAGTGCGCCTCCACGCAATCGTTGGCCGCCACGCGCGAGGTGTTCGCGCTGGCGTTCGGGTCGTGCTCCTTCCGCGAGCCGCTCGACGACCTTGGCACCCTGTTCGCCCCCTAGACGATGCTCAACGACACTCATCGCCCCGACCTGCGCGCCTGGGTCACCAGCGCCAATGACGGGATCACCGACTTTCCGATCCAGAACCTCCCGTACGGCGTGTTCCGCCGCCGGGCGAGCGACGAACCGTGGCGCGTGGGGGTGGCCATTGGCGCGGAAATCCTCGACATCCCGGCTGTGCACCGGTTGGGTTGGCTGGATGGATCGACGAACGGGGCGGCGACGACCTGCGCATCCGGCTCGCTCAATGGGCTGATGTCGCTGGAACCCGACGACTGGTCGGCGTTGCGACGCTCGCTCAGCGACCTGCTGCGTCACGACACACCGACCGGCCGGCTGGCGCACGCGCATGCGGACGCGGTCCTGGTGTCGCAGGCCGACGCGGAGATGCGCCTGCCGGCGCACGTGGGCGACTACACCGACTTCTACGCGTCGGTCTTTCACGCCACCAACGTGGGGTCGTTGTTCCGTCCCGACAATCCGCTCCTTCCCAACTACAAGTGGATCCCGATCGGATACCACGCCAGGGCGTCGTCGCTGGTGGTAAGCGGCACGCCCGTCGTGCGACCGCTCGGGCAGGTGGCCGGCGAGGGAGGCGGACCGCCGCGTGTGGCGCGCAGCGGACGGCTGGACTACGAAGCGGAATTGGGGCTCTTTGTGGCGCGCGGCAATGCGCTGGGCTCGACGATCTCGATCGACGAGGCGCCGGATCACATGTTCGGGATTGCGCTACTCAACGACTGGTCGGCACGCGACATCCAGGCGTGGGAGTATCAACCGCTCGGCCCCTTTCTCGCCAAGAGCTTCGCGACGACACTCTCCCCGTGGGTTGTGACGTTCGAGGCGCTCGCCCCGTTCCGCGTCGCGGCTTTTGCGCGACCGGCCGGGGACCCGTCGCCGCTCCCCTACCTCGCGGACGCTGGTGACCAGGCGTACGGCGGCGTCGACCTCGCGGTGGAGATCTGGATTCGTACAGCGCGCATGCGCGTCGAGGGTCAGCCTGCCACCCGCCTGTCCCGCGGCAACGCCCGCGACCTGTACTGGACGATGGCGCAACTGCTCACCCATCACGCCAGCAACGGCTGCAACCTGCAGCCGGGAGACCTGCTCGGCAGCGGGACCATCTCCGGGGCCGAGCGCGACAGCCGTGGTTGCCTGCTGGAACTCACGCAGGGCGGGAAGGAGCCCGTCTCCCTGCCAAACGGCGAGAAGCGCCGCTTCCTCGAGGATGGCGACGAGGTCATCCTGCGTGGACATTGCGAGCGCGCCGGGCACGTCCGCATCGGGTTCGGCGAGTGCAGCGGCGTTGTCGTGCCGGCGAACACTTCCACGTACTGACTCACGGAGACTCGACATGCAGACTGTGCTGACCGATGCGGCCCCGCATCCGGCGGGACACTATTCGCAGGGCGTGGTGCACAATGGCGTGGTGTACGTCGCCGGCCAGCTCCCGATCGTCCCCGGGAGCGATGACCGCACCGTCGGGACCATGGACGCGCAGACGGAACAGACGCTGCGCAACGTGGAAGCCGTGCTGCTCGCGTGCGGGAGCTCACTCGACCGCGTGCTGCAGATGACGATCTATGTCAGCGACATCGAGCAGTGGGGGGCGGTGAACCTGGCGTATGCGCGTGTCATGGGCGCCCATAAGCCGGCGCGCGCCGTCGTCCCCGTGAAGGAGTTGCACTACGGGTACCAGATTGAGATACAGGCGGTCGCGGCCGTGGCGTAGAGGGACGGGAGACGGGAGACGGGGGACGGGAGGGGCGCTGTAGCTGGACTCCCCGTCCCGATTGAGCGCCATCACGACGACTCTGGGTTTGCGACATGACGCACGACCTTTCTGGCAAGACGGCGCTGGTCACCGGGGGGACACGGGGTATCGGGCGCGCCATCGCGATGGCACTTGCAGGCGCGGGTGCGCACGTCATCGTGACCTCGCGAAAAGAGGCGGCCGTGGGTGAGACGGTGGATGCCATCCGGCGCGCAGGGCATCGTGCGGACGGTATTCCTGCCAACGTTGGGCGTCTCGACGAACTGCACGCCTTCGCCGACCGGCTCTTCGCCACGCACTCGGCGATCGACATCCTGGTCAACAACGCGGCAGCAAACCCGGTGTTCGGGCCGGTGGAGCAGACGACGCCCGAGGCGTTTGCCAAGATCATGGATGTCAACCTCCGCGCCCCGTTCGAGCTGGCCAAGCGCTGCCTGCCCGGCATGGAGGCGCGGGGCGGAGGGGCGATCGTCAACATTTCATCCATCGGTGGTGTCTCGCCCGAGGCGCACCTGGGGATCTACAGCGTGAGCAAGGCCGCCCTCATCAGCCTGACGGAGGTCATGGCGCGCGAGTGGGGACCGCGCAACGTGCGCGCCAACGTGATCTGCCCCGGCTTGATCAAGACCGACTTTAGCCGAGCCCTGTGGGGCAACGAGACGCTCCTGCAACAGACGCTGGACGCCCAGCCGCTCCCGCGCATGGGCGAGCCCGACGACGTGGCGAACCTGGCACTCTTTCTCGCCTCGCCGGCGTCGTCGTTCTGCACGGGTGGGACCTACATGGTCGACGGCGGTTACACGATCTAGCGTCGTCGGCTAGCGTCGGTACTCCGGCTAGCGTCGGCACTCCGGACCTCCTCAGCCCCGCACGTCCATGACGAATGAGCAGTCGCCGCGCGCCGAGGATCCATCGCTCCGCGCCACGGAACCGTCGCTCCGCTCCAAGGTCCGCACGTACGTGGACAGCGTGCTCCTCCCGCTCGAGCCGCAGTTCCTGAATGCGCCGTGGTCGGCGGTGCGGCACTCATTGGAGGAGGCGCGCGAGCGCGCGCGGGAGCGTGGACTGTGGGCCCCGCCGCTCCCCGCATCGCTGGGCGGACTCGGGCTCACGCTGCTCGACTTTGCGGCGATCAGTGAGGAGCTCGGGCGCACACCGATCGGACACTATGCCCTGAATTGCCAGGCACCAGACATCGGCAACATGGAGTTGCTGCACGCGCACGGGAGCCCCGAGCAGCACGCGCTGGCTGGTCCCCCTCGTGCGTGGCGAGATCCGTTCGTGCTTCGCCATGACGGAGCCGGCGCGGGCTGGGTCGAATCCGACGTGGCTCGACGCGCGCGCGGTGCGCGACGGCGACGACTACGTGATCACGGGGCACAAGTGGTTCACCTCGGCGGCCGACGGCGCCGCCTTCGCGATCGTCATGGCCGTCACCGACCCGACCGCCCCGCCGCACCAGCGCGCCAGCCAGATCATCGTCCCCACGGATACCCCCGGCTACACGCTCGTGCGCAACATCAAGGTGATGGGTGATGCGGGTGAGGGGTATCCGACCCACGCCGAAGTGCGCTTCGAGGCCTGCCGCGTCCCGGTCCAGTTCCGGATCGGCGAGGAGGGGGCGGGCTTCGCGCTGGCCCAGGAGCGACTCGGTCCCGGACGCATCCACCACTGCATGCGCTGGATCGGGATCTGCGAGCGGGCGCTCGACCTGACGTGTCGCCACGCCGCGACGCGGGAGCTCTCGCCCGGCGTGTTGCTCGGGTCCAAGCAGAGCGTGCAGCACATGATCGCCGACTCGCGCGCCGAGATCGATGCGGCGCGACTGCTCGTGCTCGACACCGCGCGGCAGATCGGTGAACGCGGCGCCAAGGCAGCCCGCACCTCCGTCTCGACGATCAAGTTCTTCACGGCGGGCGTATTGCAGCGCGTGCTCGACCGGGCCATCCAGGTGCACGGCGCCCTCGGCATGACGGACGACACACCGTTGGCGTATTGGTTCCGGCACGAACGCGCCGCGCGCATCTACGATGGCGCCGACGAGGTCCACAAGAGCGTGGTCGCGCGGCACATCCTGCGCGGCTACGGTGCCCACGTGTCGAATGACGGAGCGTGAGGCCGATCGTTCGGGCGGCCCGCAGGACGGCGGAGATGGCGACCCGTGGCTCGACCGCCCCGCTCCGGTGCGGGCGGAGGAAACGCTGGATCCGGGCGCCGTGCTCGACTTCCTGCGTGGGCACGGTCTGGCCGACGACGCGTCGGTGACGATCGAGCAGTTTCCGCGGGGCTTCTCCAACCTCACCTACCTCGTGACGTGCGGGACGCGTCACTTCGTCCTGCGTCGTCCGCCGGCGGGTGTGGGGAAGGGGGTCGCCCACGATGTGCTGCGCGAGGCGCGGCTGCTCGCGGCGTTAGGCACGGTGTTTCCACGCGTGCCCGGCGTCCTGGCCACGTGTGAGGATGCGGCGATCGTGGGGGCGCCATTCTACCTGATGGAGCGTGCCCGCGGGATCATCCTGCGAGACCGGCTTCCGTCCGGCCTGGTGCTCGACGCGGCCCAGATGCGGCAGGTGTCGGAGGCCGCCATCGATACGCTCGCCGAGATCCACGCCGTGGACTATCGCGCCGCGGGGCTCGAGGGGCTCGGGCGGCCGGAGGGCTACACGACACGCCAGGTGGAGGGATGGTCACGTCGCTTCGCGGCGTGCCGCACCGGACCGCAGCCGGACGTGGAGCGGCTGGTCGCGTGGCTCGCTGGAGCGGTGCCACCCGAACGCGGGCACGCGCTGGTGCACAACGACTTCAAGTACGACAACCTCGTGCTCTCCGCCGCCGACCCGTCGCGGGTCGTGGCAGTCCTGGACTGGGAGATGGCCACGATTGGCGATCCGTGGATGGACCTCGGGACGACGCTGGCGTACTGGGTCGAAGCAGACGATCCACCGATGCTGCGCTCCCTCGGGCTCGGCGTGACCGCGCTACCCGGGAACCTGACGCGCGAGGCGGTCGTCGCGCTACGCTCGTGCCACCGGACGCGCGGTGCCCGATATGCTGTTCTACTACGTGTTCGGGGTGTTCAAGGTCGCCGTGATTGCCCAGCAGATCTTTGCCCGCTTTGCGAAGGGGACGACGCACGACGAGCGGTTCACGCGCCTTGATCGCGCCGTCGCTGCGCTCGGTGAAGCCGGGGTGCGCGCGCTCGACCGGGGACAGATTGGCAGTGCGCGCTGAGCCTCGGGCCAGCGCCTCGCCCTGCCGTGCCTAACGATCGGGGCGTGCGGGGATCGCACGCGTCGACGACATCCGGTGCCAGCGCTCGATGCCGCGCACCACCCCGCGGGCGTAGGCCTCGACCCCTTCCGGCGTGCGCAGGAAGGCCTCGCGCTCCGGCACCACGATCCCGGTCCCCTCCACCAGCACCGCCGCCGCCCACGCCGGGCGCAGCACGGCGAACTCGCCCTGATACATCCCGATCGCCGGCTGTCCCATTGCCTTGGCTACCTCGACCAAGAGGAGTTGGGCCAGGGCGCGGCCGTTGGCGTTCATCCAGAATGTCTGCGTCCCGTACACGGCACTGGGCGGGCGGCCGGGACCGGGGGCGTTCAGGTGCAGCGAGACGAACACGTGGGCCGGTGATTGCTCGGCGACGACGGCGCGCGCCTCGAGCGAGAGGGGATGGCCGTTGGTGCGGGTGAGCAACACGGTTGCCCCGAGCGCACGCAGCTGCGCCGCAGCCACTGCGGACACCGCGAGGGTCACGGAGTCCTCCATCAACCGTGACGGACCGGTCGTGCCGTCGGGAGGATGTCCGGGATCGATGGCGACGATCAGGCCCGCCAGCGACTTGGAGGGCGACGCACGCCGCCGCACGCGCAGCTGCAGCGCGCCCGCGTGCCACTCGACGCGCCAGCCCAGCGGGAGCGAGGCGAGCCCCAGGTCTATCACGACCTGCCCGGCCGCCGAATCGGATGGGACGATGCGACGGATCGTCGATCCGTCGCCATCAACCGCCGCGGGACGGCGTCCCCACTGCGCGCCGAAGATGGTCCACAGCAGGCGGTCGCCGGACAGTTCGACGACCGACGGCAGCCGCTCGGGGAGCGGAACAGCGATCAGCATTTCGTCGCTGGAGGTGATGTTGGTGACCGTGGGCGCTCCGGCCCGGAGGATTCGGGCCCGCGGACGCGTGAGCGTATCGGCATCCACCCGTGGAATCCAGACGCGTTGATCGGCGGCGAGCACGAGACGCATCGCCTGCGCCGTCCGGGCGTCGGAGAACAACCGGATTCCCTGCGCGATGCCGAGCGCCACTTCGCCTCCCGGTCGAAACCGCGCGTAGATTGGTCGCCACTGCGTGGCGCTGTCGGCCGTGTCACTCGGCAGTCGTTGCATCGTCACCCATCGGTTCCACGCCTGTGGCCCGTCGTCGCGTGCGGCGGCGCCGGTCGTGGGCGTGGAGGGTCGGGTTCCCCGGTCCAGGGCGATCGAGTGCACGACGGAGTCGCGGCTGCGCCGCGCGACGAAACGCAGGGAGGGAGAGAGGCCCGGAGGGACGGGAAGAAAGGCGGCGAACGTGCCGTTGGCTTCCACCGTCACCTCGGCCGTGTTCACCATCAGCTTGGCACGCCCCGTGCCCAGCGTACCCCACACGGCGACGGACTCGACGGCCGGGACGCGGGTGCCGACCGTCGGGTAGCGGACATCGATCACCAGTGGACCATCGCGCGCCGGAATTCTCGGGTCCGGAGTGGAGCAGGCGGCGAACGCCAGGAGGATGACTGCAGCACGGGACACGGATGTCATGGGATCAGGGAAGTGCCGGCTTTCGCGCACGCGAGCAGTGAACTCGGTGCGCCTGCTGGTGCGCCTGCTGGTGCGTTTGGTTGCCCTCGCCTCGCTCCTGGCGCTGGCCGACCTCGCGGTGACTCCCGTCATGTCCCGCCGACAGGTGCAAGCGCTGGTCGTCAGCGCGCCGTCCGCGACCGCCTACATGGAGCGGGCGGCGCGCGCGGGGCATCCGGTCAGGGAGTACCGCTGGGTCCCGCTGCCGACGATTGCTCCGGTCGCCGCCTGCGCCGTCGTCCTGTCGGAGGACGAGGATTTCTTCCGACAGGGCTCGGTCACCTGGCGCGCGCAACGTGTCCTGATGCAGCGAATGCTGCGCGGCGACTTTTCCCGTGACGGGAGCGGGCTGTCGCAGCAACTGGCTGGCAACCTGTTCCTGAACGCGAATCGTACGCCGAGGCGCAAGGCCCGCGAATACCTGCTGGCGCATGAACTGGGGCAGGCCCTCTCCAAGGTCCGCATCCTCGAGCTGTACCTCAATGTCGTCGAATGGGGCGAGGGCATCTGGGGGATCGAGGCGGCCAGTCAGCACTACTTCGGCGTCGCCGCGGACTCGCTCACGCCGGCGCAGGCGGTCGTGCTGACCTCGTTCCTTCCCGCTCCCCGCCGCGAACTGGACTACGTGCTGGGCAATCTCGCCTTGCAGCGGCAGGAGGCGATCATCCGAAAGCTCTGGATGGCGCGACTGCTCTCCGATCGCGGGCGGATGCAGACGCTCGATCGCGTGCGCGAATGGCGCACACAGACGCGCCTGAGCGGGAGCGCGCGCGAGGGATGGGCGCGCGTGGCGGCGCTGATGGGCGACGAGGCCCCCTCGTTCGAGGCCGCCCCCGCCGATCCGCTTGCGCCGCCGTTGCCACGTCTGTGCAGCACCAGGCGACGCGGCGCGTGAGCGGCGTCGCTCGCGTTCCCAACGCGATGTCCCGGCGCCGGTACTCAGGCGGGATACACCTCGAAGACGCCGGCCGCACCCATGCCGCCGCCGATGCACATGGTCACCAACCCGTATCCACCGCCGCGATGTCCCAGCTCGTGGACCAGCTGCGTCGTCAGCTTGGCCCCTGTGGCGCCAAGCGGGTGGCCGAGGGCGATCGCTCCGCCGTTGACGTTGACGCGGTCCATCGGCATCTCGAGGTCGCGCGCCACGGCGAGCGCCTGTGCCGCGAACGCCTCATTGAATTCGATCAGGGCGAGCTGGGACATCGTGAGCCCGGCGCGCGCGAGGGCCTTGGGCACCGCCTTGATCGGACCGATCCCCATCACATCCGGCTCCACCCCCGCCACGGCAAACGACGCGAAGCGCGCCAGCGGACGGAGCCCGAGCGCGGTCGCGCGTGCGGCGCTCATGAGGACGACCGCGGCCGCTCCGTCGCTGTAGGGTGACGAGTTCCCCGCGGTGACGCTCCCGCCGACCTTGAACGCGGGAGAGAGCTTGGCCAGCCGCTCCACGCTGGTGTCCGTGCGCACGAGCTCGTCCACGGCGAACAGCCCCTCCTGCACCTGCTTCTCCGTGCCGCGCCACGTCACGTGCTCCACGGGCACCGGGACGATCTGCTCGGCGAAGGCGCCGCGCTCGAGGGCCGATGCCGCCTTGGCGTGGCTGCCATAGGCATAGGCATCCTGGTCGTCGCGGCTCACCTTCCACCGCTCGGCGACACGTTCGGCCGTCAGCCCCATGGCGATCATCTCTTCCGCCATCGCTGGATGCAGGCGCGTATGGAAGCCCGACATCGGGACCTGGCTCATCATCTCGATCCCGCCCGTGAGCACGACGTCGGCCATGCCGCTCATGATCGCCTGCGCCCCCATCGCCACGGTCTGCAGCCCCGAGGAGCAGAAGCGGTTGACGGTCACCGCCGGGACCGAGACCGGGAGGCGCGCGCGAAGGACGGCGAGTCGTGCGACGTTGAGCCCCTGGCCGCCCTCGGGCATGGCGCACCCCCAGATCACGTCGTCAATGAGGTGCGGGTCGAGGTCGGCGCGCTTGATCGCTTCCTGCATCACCAGCGCCGACACGTCGATCGGATGCACCGCGGCCAGCGACCCGTCCTTCTTGCCGCGCCCCACTGCGGTGCGCACCGCACTCACGATTACTGCGTCTGCCATGTCTCGAAGTCTCCGTCGGGCGAGTGGCGTGGCCTTAGTTGCGAAGCGGCTTGCCGGTCTTGAGCGTGTGCGCGATGCGCGCCTGCGTTTCGGGCGTGCCGAGCAGCGAGAGGAACGCCTCCCGCTCGAGGTCGAGGATATCCTGTTCGCTGACGTCGCGCGGTGGTCCGTCGCCGCCGGCGAGCACGTACGCCACACGCGTGGCGATCCGGACCTCGTGCGCGGTGATGTAGCCGGCCTCGTGCATGGCCCAGATGCCGTACCCGAGGTTGCCCATCGCTTCCTTGCCTAACGCGCGTATCGTCATGGGCGCAGGGGCCACGTAGTCCGGGGCGAGGTCGAGCACCCGGGACTTGGCGTCGGCGAGCAGTCGGTCGCGATTCATCGAGATGCGGTCGGCGTCCCGCAGGAACCCCAGCGCGCGCGCGTCGAGGGCGCTCGTGCTGGTCGTCGCCATCGTGATCAGCTTGAAGGCACGCTTGACGGCCTCGAACGGGTCGGTCTCCTCGTAGCTGGCAAGCTCGCGGGTAAAGCGGAAGAGCAGCTCCTTGGTGCCGCCCCCGCCCGGCAGCAAGCCGACGCCGACCTCGACGAGCCCCGTGTACAGTTCGGCATGCGCCTGCACCCTGGCCGCGTGCATTGACAGTTCGCATCCCCCGCCCAGCGCGAGCCCGAACGGCGCCGCGACAATGGGGAAGGGCGCGCGACGCAGCGACATCACCCCCTGTTGGAAGCGATGCACCGCCTGTTCGAGCATCGGCCAGTCGCCGGCCGCCACTCCGTGCACCACCGCGCCGAGATCGGCGCCGGCTGAGAAGGTGCGTGGATCGGCGTTCCCGATCACCAACCCGCGGTGTCCGCCCGTGGCGATGCGGCGCTCGGCCGACTCGAGCAGCTCGAGCACCGGCGCCCCCATCGTATTCATCTTGGCGCGAAATTCCAGTAGCAGCACGCCGTCGCCGAGATCGAGCAGCGCGGCCCCGGCGTTCTCCTCGACCGTCCCGCTCCTGACATGCACGAGCGGAAGGTCGATATGCCCTGGAATCCCCTCGATCGGCGCGTAGTCACCGGCGAGCGTCAACTGGCGCGGGCCGCTGTTCAGTTCGCGATAGAACGATTCCTGCGCGGTACGCAGGAGCACCGGCTCGGCGTGGCCGCGCGCGGCCAGCGCGGCGCGCACGAAGTCCAGGCCCATCGCGTCCATCTGCCGAAACGGACCCAGTTCCCACGCGTAGCCCCACTCCATCGCCCGGTCGACCGAGGAAATGTCGTGCGCGAGCTCCGGCGTCTTCTCGATCGTGTAGCGCCCGACGCTCACCAGCAGTTCGCGCAGGAACTCGGCGTGGGTGCCGCCGGCCGTCGTCAGCGCCTTGAGACGCGCCGGCAGGGGGAGCTTCCCGAGGAAGTCCAACTCGGGAAAGCTTGGCGATTCCTGCGGGCGATAGACCAGCGTCTTCCAGTCGAGCGTGAGGATCGCCTTTTTTTCGCGCGTGTAGAATCCGGCGCCGGTTTTTTCCCCGAGGCGCCCGCCCTGCACGAGCGCCGCCACCCAGGCGGGCAGGGCGAAGTCCTCGCCGGTGGTCGCCCCCATGCCGGTGGCCACGTGCGAGAGCACGTCGATGCCGGAGATGTCGCCGGTGCGAAATGTCGCCGACTTCGGGCGCCCGATGAGCGGCCCCGTCAGGGCGTCCACCTCGTCGATGCTCAGGTCGAAACGCTCCATGAGTCGCAGCGCCTGGACCATGCCGAAGATGCCGAGCCGGTTGGCAATGAATCCCGGGACATCCTTGGCGATGACCACGCCCTTCCCGAGCACACGCTCGGCGAAGTCACGGATGCTGGCCCGCACAGCTGGGGCCGTGTGCGGCGTGGGAATCAGTTCCAGCAGGTGGAGGTATCGTGGTGGATTGAAGAAGTGCGTGCCAAGAAAGTGCGCCGCGAATCCCTCGGTGCGCCCGTCGGTGAGGACATGCATCGGGATTCCCGACGTGTTCGAGGACACGATCGCCCCCGCCTTTCGCACCGATTCGAGTCGCGCGTACAGGGCGCGCTTCGGCTCCGGCTTCTCGATGATCGCCTCCACGATCCAGTCGCAGTCCGCCAGCAGCGCGAGGTGATCGTCGGTGTTCCCGGTGGTGATGAGGGCGGCACGCGTCGGGTCCATGAACGGTGCTGGTCTCGCCTTCAGGGCGCGCTGCAGGGCTCCGCGGGCGATCCCGTTTCGATCCGGCTCTCCCGGCATGTCGAGCAGTACGACCGGGATGCCCGCCGAGGCGGCGAGTGCGGCAATGCCGCTTCCCATCGCTCCCGCTCCAATGACGCCGACCTTCGCGATGCGCATCTGCGTTCCATCCGTCTGGTTGTTGGCTTCCGCAAGATTCCCCTCGGTCGGTATCGACGGAAGAGGGAGGGATGCGCGACCGCCTCTTCCGTGCGTTCTTTCCTGCCGCTACGCTGTTCGGATGCGCTGTGCCCCCCTCCTTGCCACGTTGCTCCTGCTCGCCCTTCCCGTGGGGAGCCAGGAGCAACCCGATTCCCTCATGGCGCCGGGAATCCCCCTCGCCCTGGCCACGCGTCGGGCCGCCCAGATCCGGGATGTGCGCTATGACCTCGTGATGGACGTCACGGGGAGCGATTCAGCGGTGGGGCGCGTGGCGGTGCGGTTTAACCTGCGCCACGCGGGCGACGTGATCCTCGACTTTCGGGGCGGCGTGCGCGGGCGGGTGCGGGCGAACGGGCGCACCCTCGCCTCGGTCGAGCACAACGGCTCGCACATCCGCATTCCCGCCAGCGAGGTGGCCGCGGGGGCCAACCGCCTCGACCTCGAATTCGCCACGCCGATTGCGGCTGCCGGTGCCAGCATCATTCGCGTCAAGGACCCGTCGGACTCGGCCACCTACCTGTACACGCTCCCTGGTCCCGGCCGACGCGAACCTGCTGTTTCCCTGCTTCGACCAGCCCGATCTCAAGGCGAAGGTCACCCTGACGCTGACGACGCCCCTGGGGTGGACGTCGGTCGCGAACGGGGCCAGGCTGCGGAGCGAATCAACGTCGCGCGGACTGGTGACCACCTTTCGCGAGACCGAGGCCATCAGCACCTACCTGATCGCGTTCGCCACCGGACCGTGGGCCGAAGTGCAGGCGAGCGGGACCCGCAAGTCGATCACGCTGTATGCGCGGAAGTCGCGCCTGGCCGAGGTGGACGCCGACTCGATCATTCGCGCGAACGACCGCGCGGCGACGTGGCTGGAGGAGTACTTCGGGACGCCGTTTCCCTTCCACAAGCTGGACGTGGTGCTCGCGCCGGCGTTCCCCTTCGGCGGCATGGAGCATCCCGGCGCGATCTTCTATAGCGAGGAACGGTTCGTCTTTCGCGAGCGACCGACGCTCCCCCAGCGGCTGGGGCGCACCGCCACCATCTATCACGAGGTGGCCCACCAGTGGTTCGGCGACCTGGTCACGATGGAGTGGTTCGACGACCTCTGGCTCAAGGAGGGATTCGCGACCTACATGGCGGCCAAGATGCAGGACGCGCTCGACCCGGCGTCTGAGGCGTGGAAGTCGTTCTACCTGCGCAACAAGCCGGTCGCGTACGCGGTAGATGGCTCGGACGGGACGACGCCGGTCTGGCAGCGGCTGGGGAACCTGGACCAGGCCAAGAGCAACTATGGTGCGATTGTCTACAACAAGGCGCCCAGCGTCCTGAAGCAGCTCAACTATCTCGTGGGTGACGACGCGTTTCGCGAAGGGTTGCAGCTGTTCGTATCCCGTCACCGCTACGCGAACGCCACCTGGCGTGACCTGCTCGACGCCATCGCCACGCCGGCGCGCCGGTCGCTGCGGCCGTGGGGCGACGACTACATCCTGCGCCCCGGGATGCCGGTGCTGGAGCAGCGCCTCGAGGTGCGCGACGGCAGGATCGCCCGTTTCGCCCTCGTGCAGCGCCCTGCGCGCGCGCTGTCGGGGGGACGCCCATGGCCCATTCGGACCGAACTGCTGGTGATGTCGGACAAGGGTGAGGCCACGCGCATCCCGCTCACGATCACGAGCGACACTACTGTGGTCGACGAACTCACGGGTCGTCCTGCGCCCGCGTTCGTGTTTGCGAACTCCCGCGACTTCGCCTATGCCGTGACACTGCTCGATCCCGGCAGCGTGGCCTCGCTGGAGCGCACGATCGGTTCGGTGAAGGATCCGTTCCTGCGCACGATGCTGTGGGGCGCGCTGTGGGACCTCGTGCGCGAAGCGCTGCTCTCGCCGCAGCGCTACGTGAGCCTGGTCTTGCGGGAGCTGCCGAACGAGACGGACGAACAGCTGGTCGCAGGGCTGCTCTCGCGGCTCACTCGGGCGACGACGGCGTATCTCGCCCCGGTCCTGCGCGACGCATCCCTCCCCGACGTGGAGCGGACGCTCCTGCGTGGGGCGAACAACGCCGACACCCCGTATGGGATTCGCAAGGCACACTTCGACGCCTGGCTGCGTGTCGCCGCCACCCAGCCGACGGTCGACCTCATGGCGGGGATGCTGGACAGCACGACGATCGCTGGCGAGCCACTGCAGGCCCCGACCCGATGGGCGATCGTCACCCGGCTGATGGCGCTGGGTGCAGCGTCGGCCCCCGAGCTGCTTGCCCGCGAGGAGGCCCGCGATCGATCGCCCGAAGGGGCGCGCCGCGCGTTCGTCGCCCGGGCGGCTCGGCCCGACGCGGAGACGAAGCGCACGTATTTCACGCGCTACTTCGCCGATACGTCGCTCAACGAGGATTGGGCGACCGCCTCGCTCGACGGCTTCAATTCGCTCGAATCGCAGGCGCTGACGCTCCCCTACCTCGTGCCGGCCCTCGACTCACTGCCATGGATCCAGCGGAACCGCCGGATCTTTTATGTCGGCGCATGGATCGGCTCCTTCCTCGACGGGCAGACCAGTGACAGTGCGCAGGTCGCGGTGCGCGCCTTCCTCGAGCAGCGCGACGACCTCCCGCTCGACTTGCGACGCAAGGTGCTGCAGGCGGCGGATGAGTTGGAACGCACCGTTCGCATCCGTCGCGCCTTTTCGGTGGCCGCGCCGACGAGCTGAAGCGCGATGGAGTGCGGCACAGGCCCCACGCTGGCGCGCCACAATTCGAGCGCATCCGTCGGAAAACTGGGCGTCCTGACCGTTCGAAGTGAGGCGTGCGCGCCTCGGGACGATTGTGCGCGCGACGTGTCAGTCTTGCGTGATGCAGCACACAGCGCAGGTTGCGGCGCCGGCCTGGACGAGTGCGTGGAGTATCCGCTTCGGCTCTGGTGGTGCAAGACGTTGTAGTGGTTGGTGTTGGGCGACTTGATGTGTGATTTCACATTATACGATGAAAAACGCAGGGCACGCACTCTGCTATGAAGTGTGCTGGCCGGGCTTGTGCAAACCAGTCCGGCGACGAATTATTGCCACCCCATACTCTCAGGTGGTTGGAGCCTATGCTCGCTCCGCTTAGCCCGCTCGACGCTTATCGCACCGACCTGGACCGACAGCAACGCCGGTCCGAGTTCGGGAATGCAGATACTGTATGGCTTTTGCTCGCGCACTGTCTGGGGCGACTCAGCAAGGTCGGCGATGCTGTCCGGGATCAACTGGCGCTGCAGTCGGCCAACGCACTACGGGACCTGGCCGACTCGGCACAGGAATCGGAGGTGTTCGACTCTGCGCACCTGAACGACCTGCGCATGATGATCGCGGGGCTCTCGGCGATCGAGACGCGTGCGGGTGCCGACTCGGTCTCGAGGGCTTGTCGGGGATTCGCAGCGCGCATGGCCGAATCCGGGGCGTTGGCCGTGGCGTTCTCGGTGATCGGCTTCGCGCGCACCGTGGCGGCCGACGGCTCTGATCGCGAGCGCGGCCTGCTCGCGGCCGACCAGGCCCGCATTGCGCGGCAATTGGGCGAGCTGGACTCGGCAGATGAGCTGTACAAGACGGCGAGCGCGATCGGCGAGCGGTCGTCCGATGCGGAACTGCGGTCGCGAGCGTCGCTCGGTCGCGGCGTCATCTCGCGCGTGCGCGGCAACTATCCCAAGGCTCGTGCCTACTTCGAGCACGGCCTCACGCTGGCCGAGGCAGCCGAGTCGCGCGAGCTCGAGTTCTTCGCCCATCAGGGTCTGACGATTGTCACCTGTGTGACGGGCGACTCGGACGCGTCGATCCGTCATGGATGGGACGCGTACCGTCTGGCGGCGGGCGATGTCACGCGCGAGGCGGAGTCGCTTGCCAACTTGGCCCAGCTGTGTCTCGAATACGGCTACTCGCGCGCGTCGCTGAGCGGTTTCATGGCGGCGCTGGCTCGCACGAACATGGTGCGCATCCGGCTGGCTGCGCTCGGGGGGGCTGCGCTGGCCGCAGGTCGCCTCGAGGAGCGCTCGACGCTGACGCGCGTGTCGCGCGAGATCACCGAGACGATCGAAGGTTCCGCGCTCCCGTACGAGAACGCGCAGGCCCTTTTTCATCTGTCGGCAGGCTACCTCGCGGTCGGGGACGAGGTCACGTCCGAGCGTTTCCGCAAGGAAGTGCAGACGATTGCCAAGGCCCGCGGCTACTTCGAGTTACAGGAACGTGTCGAGCGCGAGGAGCTGGCCCGGGCCGCCCGGATGGCGGCCCGGCGCGATCTTGGCGCCACGTCCCGTCGTGTCGTGTCCACCCTCGAAACCTTCGAACCGGAGTCCGAGGCGCTGGCGTTCGCTCACGCGCACTAGATGTGCGGGTTGACGAAGTCGACATGCGGGTTGACGAAGTCGACGTGCGGGTTGACGAAGTCGGCATTCACACACGGACCCGTCTTGACGTTGCACTTCGCGGCGGTGTCGGGTCCCATCGGGGACGACGAGCAGGCGGCGAGGCTGGCGGCGGCGAGGATGTAGGCGGCGAGACGGGTTGCGCGGTTCATGGTCAGGTCCTCAGGGGGAAGTGGGTGGGACAGAAGTTTGTCACGTCTTCTCGTACGGCACCGACATCGTATGGGGAGTCCCCATACACGGTGTAACCTCCAGGGCCGATTCACCGCATGATTCTCGCGGCACTCGTCTGGGATCCTGCGTCACGGGCTCGCCTCCAAGACGCGCTGCGTGGACAGGCGAGCCTGCGCTTCTGCGAGCGGCAGGGCGAACTCGTCACATTGGTGGAGAACAATCTTGCCGGCGTGGTGGTGCTCGACACGCGCGACCGCGAGGGGCACTCGACCCTCAAGACCGTGCGCTACATCAGGGACAACTTCCCGAGTGTGCCCGTCGTCCTCTACTTCGCCATCTCTCCGGACACGTCGCGCGACGTCCTGCCGTTCGCGCGCGCGGGGGTGAACGACCTCGTGCTACGAGATGTCGACGACCTTCGCTACTCGCTGCGCCTGGCGCTGTCCACTGCCGCCGACCATTGCTCGGCGAAGACCATCCTGAGCGAACTGCAGCCGCTGATACCGGCGAGCGTGATGCCGATGCTGCGGTACTGTCTCGAGAACGGGCGGCGCGCCCTGACCGTCGAGGACGTCGCCGACGCGCTAAACGTGCATCGCAAGACGCTGGTCGCGCGCCTGGGAGGCGCCCACCTGCCAACGCCGAGCGCACTCATCTCCTGGTGCCGGATCCTCGTGGCGGCTCGCTTGCTCGAGGATCCCGGCCGGTCTGTCGAGCAGGTCGCCCTCCTGCTCGAGTTTCCCTCGGGCACGTCCATGCGCAACATGATGAAGCGCTACACCGGGCTTCGCCCAGGCGAAATACGCGAGAATGGAGGCGTGCGCTGCGTCCTGCACGCGTTCAAGGCGGCGATGACCGGCGTGGTGGACCGGGGCCGACTGTCGGCCGGGTAGGCTGGAGGTATAGCTCACGCGGGTCACACGGGTCGAAGCGAATGCGGCCGGGCGACCGAGAGCTGCGGGCCGTCGAGCAATTCGAGGACGACCGTTTCGCCTGCCGGGAGCTGTCGAAAGAGCGGCGACTCCACGAAGTGGTGCTGGTGCCCACCGCTCGCGCCTCCCTTGTCGCAGGTGCAGCGCATCGCGACCAGCCTCCCCTCACCACGGGCCTCGTCGACCGCGACCGGCAGCTGCGTGCCGTGCATGGCGAGACGACGCGCGCTGACCTCCGTGATCTCGAGGCGCCCGTCACCCGGAGTCTTGCGAGACACCTCCCGAACTTCGAGCAGCATGACGGTCACGCGTGGTAGAGGGGGCCTAGGAGATGTACGGAAGATACCTAATAGTTGCCTGCGCATCCTCGCGGCGCGCGGTGCGCACCGTCTGTGCGGCGCATCACTTCACGCGACGCCCGCCCTGGATCACGACGCGCACGTCGCGCATGACCGTCATGTCGGTGAGCGGGTCGCCGCGCACGAGGATGATGTCGGCCAATCGCCCTGGCGCGAGCACGCCGATGTCCTGCTCGCGCCGGAGAAACCGGGCCGGCCACAGCGTCGCGGACTGGATCGTCTCCATGGGTGAGACGCCGAGCTCGACCCACTTCGCCATCTCGCGCCACGTGGCGTCGTTGTGGAACATGGCCGGGATCCCGGCATCCGTGCCGATCATCAGTCGCACGCCGCTCTCGCGCAGCTGGCGGAACTTGGTCGGCAGGAGCGGAAGGCGCGACGGAAAGAGCGCGTAGTACGGGAGGCGTGGAATCTGCGAGAGCGACGTGCGCACCTCGCGCGCCATGTCGGGCGGCATGTACTCGCGCCAGGCGGGATCGTCGAGCCGTTCGGGAAAGACGCTCCCGGTCTCATACAAGGTGTACAGCGGCGAGAGGGTGGGCGTCCAGTACAGCGACGAGTTGCGCTCCCGCAGCGACTGCAGGATGTCCTCGGGATAGCCGGGGGCGGTGCCGAGCCCGGTGTGCTCGAAGTCGTCCACGCCATGCTTCAACCCGACGCGGATCTCGGCCATGCGATGCGCGTGCGCGACGACGGCCTTGCCGTTCCGGTGCGCGGTCTCGACGACCGCGGCCACCTCGGCGTCCGTCATCTGGTCCTGGTCGATCAGCTTGATGAAGTCGACGCCGGCGTCGATGATGCGCTGCACCTTCTGTCGCGCGTCGTCGGCGCCGTTCACGCCCCAGCGGAGGTCCTTTTCGTACTCCTCGTAAGGTGCGTGCTGGATGAACGGGCCGGAGACAAACAAGCGAGGGCCGGGAATCTCGCCGGCGGCGATGCGGCGCTTGACGGTGAGGATGTCCTCGAGTCGCGCGCCGAGGTCGCGGGCGCTGGTGACGCCGGCCATCAGCAGCTGGCGGGCCGCGATCGGCATGACGAGCGAGGCGTCGCGCGTGCCGTACAGCTCGTCCCATCGCCGGTAGTCGCCATGCCCGACGATATGCAGGTGCACGTGCATGTCGATGAGCCCGGGCAGCACGGTGTGGCCATTGGCGTCGACGACCGTGACCCCCGGCGGCACGGCGAGCTCGCCCTCGCGCCCGATCGCGAGGATGCGATCACCCCCCACGAGGATCACGCCGTTCTCGATGACCGGTCCTCCATAGCCATCGATGACCCGGCCGCCAACCACCGCCAGCGTGGGGCGCGGGGCAGGCTGCGCGACGAGGTCGCGCGCCGACGCTGGGAGCAGGACAGGCGCCGCGAGCACGAGCGACGCCGCGAGCACGAGCGACGCCGCGAGCGCGCGCGAGGTCGCGAGCAGGGCACGGCACTGAGATGCGAGACGACGGGGCATCAGCCTGGAGTGTCGGGACGAGTGGCGCACGCGGGCGGAGCGTCCGCGTCGCGGAAACGCGCAAGGATGACCTCGACCGGTTCGATGGCGTGGATTGAGGCCACGCTTTGCCCGGCCTGCCAATAATCGCGCGCCGCATCGCCGCGCGCACTGGAACGTTTGAGCGAGAGGATCGACCGTGCAGCGAAGAGCGTGCGCATCCACTTCTTCGTGCGCGGCCCCCGTAGGAGATAGCGCGCCAGCGGCCCCGCGCGCAATCCAATGCGCTGGATGTACGGGGTGTTGATGACCGCCACGGGCACGCCCGTCAGTCGTTCAGTGAGCACGATGTCGCGTGCGCCGGCGTCGACGATGCCCTGCTTATATCGCGCGTGCGCGGAGCACTCCGGGGTGGCGATGAACCGCGTGCCCATCTGGACCCCGGCGTAGCCCAGGGCGCGGACCCAGCGGTAGTCCTCCACATCGCCGATGCCGCCCGCGCAAACCAGGGGAAGCCCGAACGGAGCCAGCTCGTCGTACAGGGTCTCGGCCGTACGCGTCCCCGCGTGACCGCCCGCGCGCGCGTTGACGCCGATCAACCCGTTGCAGCCGGCGTCCACGGCCTTGCGTGCCCACTTGGCCTCGGTCACGTCGTGGTAGACCACGCCACCCGCCGCTTGCACGCGTCGGCAGACCCAGTGCGGGTTGCCGAGGGAGGTCACGAAGAAGCGCACGCCCTCCTCGAGCGCCTCGTCCACCCATTGCACCATGCGTTCGTGATAGCGGCGCGCCGAGGCCTCGATGAGGG
This sequence comes from Gemmatimonadota bacterium, assembly GCA_016704465.1. Classification (GTDB taxonomy): domain Bacteria; phylum Gemmatimonadota; class Gemmatimonadetes; order Gemmatimonadales; family Gemmatimonadaceae; genus SCN-70-22. The sequence continues at coordinate 125,306 of JADJAD010000008.1, forward strand.
CATTCAAGCCGATCGGGCGTCCGCCGGCGAGGGCGCGGATATGGCGAAGCCCCGTGCGAAAGTCGTGGCCGTGCACGTACGTGAGCGAGATCGGTTGCACGATGCCTAACGCCCCCGCGGCCGACACGGCACCCACCAGCTCGGGGTTGGAGCAGGGGTACATTGCCCCGCACACCACCGGGATGGTGATGCCTGCATCGCGCGTCAGCGCCGTCTCCACGCGCGACTTACCGTGGACCCGTGGTGCGCGCCGACGCGCCGGGCGGGCGCGATTCCGGTGCGGGTGCTGGTGCGGGCGCTGGTGCGGACGCTGGTGCGCTCGTCGATTGCACACTCCACGTAATGCGTGCACGTGCCACCGCGTCGCCCGCGTCGTCCACAATGCATGCCTCGGGAACCAGGAGGCCGGCCGCCAACGGGTCGGGGAACCGCACGTCGCTGTGTGCGCGCAGCGTGCCACGGGCTTTCTTGAGGTAGTCGATCTCGAGTCGCGTGACGATGCCGCGCATCCCGGCGGGGAGCGCCGTGAGCATCGCGGTCCCGCTGCACAACTCCGCCAGGTTGGCCAGCGCGACGGCGTGCACCGAGTCGAGGTGGTTGCGGACCCGGCGCCGATCGCGCAGGACGACCACGGCATGGCCCGGCGACACCTCGGTCACGCGAGCCCCCAACGCCCCCGTGTACGGGACCATCCACCCCAACAGACGATTGAAGAGCCAGACCCCGCCGGGCAGCGGCGAGAGCCGTCGCCAGAGCATGAGCAGACGTGCGCCGGGGGCATCGAGAACGCGCGGCATGGACCGGACCGGGAGGAGTGCCAATCAACGTATCGCGCGGCCCGCCGCCTGACGAGTCCGCACGGTCCGCCGCTGCCCGGGGCCGGGCCCTTCGCGCGACACGTTCCTCCCCTGGGCCGCCCGGCGCCGCCCAGCGCCACCCAGCGCCACCCAGCGCCACGCGGCCTACAGGTGGCGTAGGAAGCGGGCGGGATCGGCGAGGAAATCACGCGTCAGGGCGACGTGCTCCAACTCGTCGTAGGCGACGGCGCGGACCGGCGATTCGTCGAAGGAGTAGATCGTCGCCCCGGGAAACGCCAGCAGGATGGGAGAGTGCGTGGCGATGATGAACTGTGCGTCGTGCGCGGTCATTTCCTTGAGCAGCGACAGGAGGGCCAATTGGCTTTGCGGCGACAGCGCGGCCTCGGGCTCGTCGAGCAGGTGCAGCCCGCGCGGCACGAAGCGCGACCGGAAGAGCGCGAGAAAGCTCTCGCCGTGAGAATGGGCGTCGAGGTCGACGCCGTAGCGTTCCTCGAGTGCACGCAGCGATCCGGCGATCGGTCCCAGGCGCAAGACACGGGCGTACTCCGAGCGACCGACATACTCCCGCTCGATCTCGGCCATCTCGGCGAGGAAGCCGGCACGCATGCGCGCGAGTGTCCTCGTGAAGCCGAAGAAGTCCTCGGCCCGCAGGAAGAATCCGTGCGGGCTGCGCCCTCGGCTCCATGTGAGCTGCATCGCTGCGGCGAGCCGCTGTTGGGCCTGGAGCGACGGGTCCTCGTGCACGCGAAGCTCGCTCCCGATGGCGGGGAGGGCGGTCGCGTGCGCGATGGCCTCGAGCAACGTGGACTTCCCGGACCCGTTTTCCCCGACCAGGAAGGTCACCGGCGAGGGAAAGGTCAGCGGTGGGAGGGAACGGATCGCCGGGACCGAGAACGGGAACCCACCCGCCAGGTCGTCCGGTGGGTGACGCAGGGTGAGCGAGCGCAGGGCGAGCGAGTGCTGCGGCAGCATTGTCGGCATGCCCTTCGTTATAGAGGCGGGCGGCACTGGCGCCGCACGGCGCCCGATAGGAGTTTAGCCCCTGAATCATCACGTCCGGAGCCATCGCCATGCGAACGATTTCCCGCGCCCTGTTTTCCCTCACGGTTGCCGCCTCGGCGGCGGGGGCCCAGAGCTCGACACCTCGGGCGTTCACGCCCGCCGATTGGTACCGGGTGACGACGCTGTCGTCGCCGGCCATGTCGCCCGACGGGCGACACATCGCCTTCACCGTTACGACGGTGCGCGAGCGCGAGAACAAGCGCCACAACGAGGTCTGGGTCGTCCCGACGGCGGGGGGAGATGCCCAGCGCTTCACGGCGCCGGGCTACGAGTCGTCCGGCCCGCGCTGGTCGCCCGACGGGAGCTGGCTGCTGTTCTCGTCGCAGCGCCCCGGGGGCGGTCGTGGCCGCGCGTGGGGGCTGCGAATGGACCAGCCGGCCGGGGAAGCGGTGTCCACCGACGCGTATCCGGCCGGCTCCGTCCCGACCGACAAGCGCTTCGTGGTGTGGAGTGAGGCGCCGGTCGCCGATTCTGCCGCCGGCGATTCTGCCACCGGCGATGCCTTCGCCAAGATGCAGCCGATGGCGCGTCCGCCGTTCGGGGCCGTGACGCGGCCGCTCGACCCGGCCCGATTCGACGGACGGCACATCACGGAGATGCGCTACAAGGTCAACGGGCCGGGGTTCGTCCCCGGGCCGCGTGCGGCGCGGATCTACCGCCCGGCGCAGGTCTGGCGGCAGGCGCTGGACGGCACGTCCAAGAAGCGGTCGATCGACAGCACCGTCTACTCGCGGCGTGGCGCCGTCGTCTCGCCCGACGGGCGGTGGGTTGCCTACTCGGCCGGTCCGCAGCTGCGCCCTGACTCGGTGGTCGAGGCCGAGCGCGACTCGCTGGCGCGGCTGCCGTACAACGCCAAGCGCGACGAGGCGCCGCGCAACGATGCCGACGTCTTCGTGATCTCGATCGACGGCGGCACCCCTCGCCGCCTGACGACTGCGATGGGGAGCGAAGGAGACCTGGCCTGGTCGCCCGATGGGCAGTCGCTGTCATTCACCAGCTCTCCGGACCGGGTCAGCAACCAATCGTTGTATGTCGTACCGGTCGCCGGCGGAATGCCGACCAACCTGCTCGCCACCTGGCAGTACGAGCCGGGGGAGTATCAGTGGCTGCCGGACGGCCGCATCGTCATGGCGGCGAGCATCGGCGGGCGCACCGGCTTCTTTCATGTCGATCCGGCGACCCGCACGATGCGGGAAGTCCTGGGTGGGCGGCGACAGGCGCGCGGCCTGAGCCTCGATGGCGCGGGGCGCACGATGGCGTACGTGTCCAGCAGCATGGACAAGCCCACCGAGCTGTACGTGGCCAACGTGGACGGCAGCGGCGAGCGGCGCCTGACGTCGTTCAACGACGCCCTAACGAAGGAAATTGCCTTCAGCGATGCCGAGCGCATCACGTACCGGAGCGTCGGCAACCTTGAGATCGAAGGGTGGCTGATGAAGCCCTACGGCTACCAGCCCGGCAAGCGCTATCCGCTGGCGCTCTACGTACACGGTGGACCGCACGGCCAGTACGGCGAGGGGTGGTTCGATGAGTTCCAGAACCTGGCGGGAGCGGGCATGTTCGTCCTGTTCACCAACCCGCGTGGTTCGTCGGGCTACGGCGCGAAGTTCACCTATGCGACGCGCGGACGCTGGTTCGCGGAAGACTACACCGACCTGATGAAGGCGGTCGACCTTGCCGCCGCGCGCCCCGACGTCGACTCGACGCGCATGGGCGTCACTGGCGGCTCGTACGGCGGTGTCATGGCGGCCTGGGTCACGGTGAAGACCAACCGCTTCAAGGCGGCGCAGAACGACCGCATGATCAGCAACTGGTGGTCATGGTACGGAACGTCCGACGCGCAGGGGCTGACCGAGTTCGAGTTCCTCGGCAAGCCGTGGGACAACCCGGCGATGTACGACTCTCTCTCGCCCATTCGCTACATCCGCAAGGTCAAGACGCCGACACTGATCGTGCAGTCGGAAGAGGACCATCGCACCCCGATGACCGATGCCGAGCAATGGTACGTCGGACTCATGAAGCAGGGGACCCCCGCCGAGTTCGTGCGCTACCCACGCTCGACCCATGACCTGTCGCGTGCGGGCGAGCCGTGGCTCCTGGTCGACCGACTGGGTCGGCTGCGGCAGTGGTTCAGCTACTGGCTCGCCGACCCCGCGCCGACGCGGGCGGCATCTGGCGGGCAGTAGCTCGCCCATGTAGGCTGCACCGGCGCCCGCGCCGGTGCAGCACCCGCGCCGGTGCAGCACGCGCGTGATACGGAACCGACTGCTCCGCGCACCTGTTTGGCCCCCGTGATTGCCCTTCTCGCTGCGCTCCAGACGCTTGCCCTGATCCTCGTCGTCCTCCGGCTGCTGCCCGGGCGACGACGTCGTCCACCGATCGCGCCGGCGCCGGCGGGGATGGACGGGAGCAGCGTCTCTGTCGTGCTTCCCACGCGCAACGAGGCGCATCGCATGTCCCCGTGCCTCGAGGGGCTGCACGCGCAGGGAGCGCCGCTTCAAGAGGTACTCGTCGTGGACTCGGGGTCCACCGACGGCACGGTGGAGCTGGTCGGCGAAGTGTCGGCGCGCGACGGGCGATTCAGGCTCTTGCACGACGCGCCGCTGCCGGCGGGATGGGTGGGTAAGGTCTGGGCGTTGCAATGCGGGCTGCGCGAGGCTACGAGCGAGTGGGTCCTGGGCGTCGATGCCGACACCCAGCCTCGGCCGGGCATGGTCGCGGCCGTCGTGCAGGCGGCCGAGTCGCTGGGCTACGACGTGGTCTCCTTCTCTCCGCAGTTTGCCGAGATGAGCACGGCGGAGCAGTGGCTGCAGCCGTCGATGTTGATCACGCTGGTGTATCGGTTTGGCGCCGCCGGAGTCACCGACCCGCAACCGGACCGCGTGATGGCGAACGGCCAGTGCTTCCTGGCGCGGCGTGCAGTACTCGAGGCACACGGTGGATACGAGATCGCGCGGCAGTCCTGGGCCGACGACGTCACGCTGGCGCGCGCGCTGGCGGTGCGGGGCGTGCGCGTGGGATTCCTGGACGGGTCCCGGCTCTATCGCGTCCGCGCGTACGCGAGCGCGGGGCAGATGTGGCGGGAGTGGGGCCGGTCGTTCGACCTGAGCGATGCCACCACCCGGGGACGCCAGTGGCTCGACGTGGCGTTCATCGTCCTGGTGCAGGGCGCGCCGTGGCTCGTCCTGCTCGCCTTCGCGCTGGGGCTGCTGCGCGTGGACTCGGTCGCCAGCCTGACGCTGCTGCGGACCAATCAGGCGCTGGTGGTCGTTCGGACGCTCATGCTCCTTGCCCTCTGGGGGAGCTACGAGCGGCGATCGATGGGGTTCTGGCTCTCGCCGCTCTCCGATCCGCTTGCGGCGTGGCGACTCGTGCTCTCGACGGCACGTCGCCCGCGCGGGTGGCGGGGGCGGACGTTCGCGTTAGGTGCTCCCGCCGCTGTCGGCGAACGCAGCCGCGCGGGCGCCGATACGCCGGCTGACCAGGCGTAGCGCGACCACCGCAGTGACCGCACCGGCCATCACGACCAGCGAGCCGCGCTGCCCCAGGTAGATGTAGAGCGCGAGGTAGCCCGAGGCGATCACCAGCGTCCCGACGGTCATGGGGACGGCGAAGCGGGCGAAGTCGGCGAACGAGATGCGCATCCCGTCGCGCTCGGCGAGGCCGATGGTCGTGACGTTGGCCGAGGCGCCGATCACCGTGCCATTGCCACCGAGGCACGCCCCTAACGACAGCGCCCACCAGAGCACCTCGCTGGTGCCCGCCATGGTCGGAATGATGCGCGCGACGATCGGAATCGCGACGGCGACGAACGGAATGTTGTCGACCAGCCCCGAGAGCAGGCCGCTGACCCAGCAGATCAGGATGGCCGCCAGCAGGAGCGTGCCGTTGCCCGACAGGCCGAGCGCGTCGGCGCTGGCCCCAATGGTCCACTGCAGTCCGACGGCGGCCGTGTTCATCAGGCCCGTCTGGACGGCGGCGCCGACGATGATGAACAGGAATCCGAAGAAGGACAGCGTCGGCCACTCGATGTCGCGCTCGGTCACGGCGAGGATGCCGTGCGTGCGCTCGTGTGCGGTCGGCTTGGCCGTCCGCATGTAGAGCAGGTCCTGGACGACGAGTGCGGCCGCAGCGCCCATGAGGGCGGGAACGGCGGGCGGCATGCCCGTGATGTGGTGGGTGAGGAAGCCGACGAGGATCGCCGCACAGATGACCCCGAGCCATCGGGCCAACGTCGGGTTGCCGATCGGTGCAAGCAACTCGTCGGCGTCCATCGGCGTCGCCTGGGACTCGCGCAGCTCCTCGCCGTAGTAGCGGCGGGCGTAGAACTCGAGCCAGAAGATCATCAGGACGCACGGCAGCGTCAGGTCTCGCACGAAGTCGAGGAACGACAGGTTGGCCCCCGAGCCGATCATGATGTTCGGCGGATCGCCGATGAGCGTCGTCGTCCCGCCGATGTTCGAGGCCATGATCATCGGGAGCAGGAAGACCGTCGGCGCGAGCTTGAGTCGATGCGCCATCGAGATGACCATCGGCGTCACGAAGATCACGGTGGTGACGTTGTCGAGGAACGCCGAGGACAGCGCCGTGAACCAGCCGATCAGTGCAAGCAGGGCAAAGGGTCGCGGTCCGGTCCGGAGCATGAGGCGCCCCACGGCCCACTCGAACACGCCCGTAGTCTTGAGCACCCCGACCACGGCCATCATCGACGCCAGCAGGACGAGGACGTTGATATCCAGCGCCTGCGCCACCCCCTCGAAGGTGATCAGGCGATACGGGGTGAAGTAGGAGATGAGGAACAGGAGGGATGTCGCGCTGAGGGCCACCAGGACCCGATGCGCCGCCTCGAGCGTCAGGAGGACGAACACGGCCACGATGATGACCGCGACGATCGCCTGCGAGACCGGGTCGGTGGTCGACACGACGGCGCTGTGCGCCTCCTGTCCGGTCAGCACGCCGAGCGGCGCACACAAGGTCACGCCGAGTAGCGTGGCGAGTCGCATGCCGATTCAATAGCTGGTGAGTCCTGGCGGGGGTGACGCGGGGAAACCCGCGCCGCGAAGCAAGATGACCCGCGCTACGGCCAGCGTCGAGAGCAGGACGGTGGCGACGTGCGCGAGACCCTGCTGTAGGAGAACTCCCGGTTCTTTCCCCCATGTCGTCAGCAGGATTCCTGACAGACGTTGCCTTCGCGGACCCCGATGCTGAGGGTGCACCCAGCAATGAGAGGGATCGTGACGGTCGCGAACCACGTCGCCGGACCTGCCGATGCGGCCTCCCCAGGTCGCCCGCACACCGTGCATCGGATGCGTGAGCACACCGTGGAAGTCGTCTCCGACTCGGGCGAGGGGGCGCAGAAGTGCTCGCAGATCTTTGGTGCGGTCAGCGCCAAGATGGGTAACGGCGTGTGGACGGTGGAGATCATCCCGGCCGAGATCCAGCCCCCTGCGCGGGCCCCGGAGGGGGCGAGCGGCAACCGCATCCGTCTCGGGGCCGGGCAGGTCACGAACTGGGGGGACGATACGAACCTGGTCGTGGCGTTCAACGAGCAGGTGTTGCTTGCCCGCCATCGCGCCGGGGCGCTGGCCCGCGACGCCACGATCCTGCTCGAGGACAAGTGGGCGACGGACGACGACGCGGACATCCGCGATGCCTGGCTGCAGGCGATGCGGGAGATCGCGGACGTCGGGTATCGCGTGGTGACCGTCCCGATGGAAGAGCGCTGCCTCACGCTGGTCGACGACGCGCGCAAGGGAAAGAACATGTTCGCGCTGGGGATGCTGGCTTTCATCTACCAGCGCAACCTCGACCTCGTGTTCGAGCAGATCGCCCACACATTCCGCAAGAAGTCGGATGCGGTGTACGCGCGCAACGTGGACCTTGTCCGGCTCGGGTACGACTGGGCCGGGGCGCATCTCGATTTCCGCATCGAGATCACCCCGGAGCCTAACGATCGCCCGATGGTCGTGATGAACGGCAATGAGGCAATCGGGATGGGCGCGATTGCGTCGGGCATGGAGCTGTGCGCCATGTACCCGATCACGCCGGCCACGTCGGTCTCGCACTACCTGAGTGAGGTCTTCGAGCGATTCGGCGGAGTCGTGCACCAGGCGGAGGACGAGATCGCCGCCGCCGGGGTGGCGATCGGTGCGTCGTACGCCGGCAAGGTTGCGTTCACGATCACGTCGGGACCCGGTCTCGCGCTGAAGACGGAGTTCCTCGGGCTCGCGGTGATGACCGAGGTGCCGCTGGTCGTGGTCAACGTGCAGCGTGGAGGCCCGAGCACGGGGTTGCCGACCAAGGTCGAGCAGTCCGACCTGCTGGCCGCGCTGTTCGCGCAGCCGGGTGACGCACCACGCGTGGTCATTGCGCCGGCGACGATCGAGGAGTGCTTTCACGTGATGACCACCGCGCGCCGGATCGCCGAGGCGTTTCGCGCGGTCGTCATCGTGCTCTCGGACGCGAACCTCGCCACGGGCGTGCAGCCGTTTCCGCGCCCGGAGGTGGACACGCGCTGGCACGCCGAGCCTGCCGACCTGAGCGCCGTCCTTGCCGGGCGCAAGCCGTACGGGTGGGACGAGTCCACGGGGCTGTCGCGGCGCATTGTCCCCGGGCAGCGGGGAGGCATGCACACCGTCACCGGGCTCTCGCACGACGAGGGGAGCAAGGTGGCCTACAGCGCGGGCGTGCACGGTCGCGGGATGGCGATGCGCAGCCGGAAGATCGCCGTGCTCAGCTCGCTCCTCACGCCGCCCACACCGTACGGGGCCGAGGAGGGCGACCTGCTCATCGTCGGGTGGGGGAGCACCAAGGGCGCCATCGAGGAGGCGGTCGACCGCGCGCGTGCCGCCGGGCTGTCAGTGGCCTCGTTGCACCTGCGATTCCTCTCGCCCATGGAGCCGGGGCTGACGGCGATCTTCCAGCGCTTCCGCCGCGTGGCCACGGTCGAGATCAACTACAGCGACACGATGGGAGATCCCTACGTGACGGAGGAGAATCGGCGACGCGGCCAGCTGTCGTGGCTCCTGCGGGCGCAGACCCTCGTCGACGTCGACTGCTGGACCCGCGTCCCCGGCGAGCCACTGCGTCCGGGCGCGATCGTCCAGGCCATGCACGACCTGATGCCTCCGCGAGGTGACGCATGAGTTCCTGCTCCCTGCACGTCCTCACCAACGACGACGATCGCACCTTCACCCTGTCCGACTATGAAGGGGCGCGGGCTCGCTGGTGCCCCGGCTGTGGCGATCACTCGGTGCTGGCTGCGGTCGAGAAGCTCCTCTCCGCCGAGCAGCTCAAGCCCGAGGACACGGTCTTCGTCTCCGGGATCGGTTGTTCCAGCCGCTTTCCGCACTACCTCAAGACGTACGGATTTCACGGGGTGCACGGACGCGCGCTCCCGGTCGCGTTAGGCATCAAGCTGCACCGCCCGGAACTCGCCGTCTTCGTCGTGATGGGCGATGGCGACTGCACGTCGATCGGGGCGGGACACTGGGTGCACACCCTGCGCTACAACCCCGACCTGGTCGTGCTGATGCTCGACAACGGCATCTACGGCCTGACGAAGAACCAGACCTCGCCGACGACACCGCAGGGGGTGCCGAGCAACACACAGCCGCAGGGGACGATCCTGCCGCCGCTCAACCCGATCTCACTCGCGCTCGGTGTGAGCAACGCGTCATTTGTTGCCCAGACCGCGGAGTTCGTCCCGGCGCACCTGTACGCGACGTTGCGTGCGGCCTTCCATCATCGGGGCCTCTCGTTCGTGCGCATCCTGCAGCGCTGCCCGGTGTTCACCCGGGGATCTTTGCCGAGGCGGTGAAGAAGCCGGCCCTGGTCGAGATGCTGGTGCACGACGACGGCGTCACCGTCCCGGAGCTGCACGCCCTCTATCCCACGCGCCTTGCGCACGACCCGCGTGACCTCGACCGGGCCCGGCAGCTGGCGGGGGCGACGGACACCATCAAGCTGGGCGTCTTCCTCCGGGATCCCACCCGCGCGCGCTACGAGGAGGTGCGTCGCGTGGCGCCGCGCACGGCCGAGGAACGACGGATCCTCCTGAACGCGGAGCTCGATCGTTATGCCGTCTGACCCGCGGGTTCACCTGGCGCTCGAACGACTCGCACCGCCGATCGCCGACTTTCGATCGATCGTCGTCGGTGCGCTCGCGCAGGCCGAGGGATTCGTGGCGAGCGTCGATCCGGACGACGAGACGCGCGTCGCAACGGCACGCGCCGCACTCGGCCCGTTTGCCGAGGGGCGCATCGACGCGCGAGCGCTCGTCGCGCTGACCGCGGAGCGTGCGGCCATTCCGGCGGCGTACCGGGACCGGCTCGACCGCGCCGTGGCAGTGCTGCGCGACGTACTGGAGCGCGGCGTCGCCCTGCACGTCGTGGACGTCCCGTCCGGCACCTCGCTGGTCGCCGCCGTGGAGGGTGGGTTGGCGCGCGCCGGGCGTGCGTTCGGCGCGGTGCTGGCGGTCGAACTGATGAAGGGCGGACGGTATCGGGGCGAGGAGCACGATGGACTGCTCGACCAGCTGGCGTTCCGGTCGTGGACACGTGTCGAGCGTCGATTCGCCCCGCCGTTGGTCGTGCTCGTCGACGGCACCGACCTGCACATCGGGGGACTGGCCGACTTTCTCGACGGGCGCGAGAAGATCGTGCTGGTGGTGCGTGGCGCCTGCCCGCCGGCCCCGCTGGCGCGCTTGATCACGCCGCGGACCCTGGTGTTGCAGACGGTGGACGACGCGGGACTCGAGCAGGTGGCCAACAGCGCCGACACCGCCGTCGCCGCGATGGTCCCGGACGGGTGCGCGCTCTTCCTGCACGACCCGGGGCTCGGCCGTGAGGCGTGGCAGCGCATGAGCATCTGGAACATGCCCCGCGCGCCACGGCAGTCGCTCGGTGGAATGAGCGTGTGGCAGATGGAGGAAGACCTGCGTCACCTGTCAGCCTTGGCCGCGGGCCCCGTCGCCGCGGGGGAGAGTACGCCGCGCGCTGGCGGCGCGCCTGCGCCGGGCGCTGTGGATGCGTTGTCCCGCTGGCTGCTCGAGCAGTCGTCGCTCTCGCCTGAGGAACCGCCCATGCGCGAGGCCCGGTCGTGATGTTCACCGCGGTCCTCATCCTTGGTGGCGTCGGGCTGGCCTTCGCGATGCTGATCGCGATCGCCAACCGGCGGCTCAAGGTGTGGGAGGACCCCCGCATTGACGCGGTCGCGGCGATGCTCCCGAACGCGAACTGCGGCGCCTGCGGCCTGCCCGGCTGCCGAGCGTTTGCCGAACAGGCCGTCGGGACGATCCAGCCCGCTCGCTGCACGGTGTCGAGCGAGGAGGTCTCGTTGCGATTGCCAGCTATCTCGGCGTCGATCGTGGCGAGGCGGTGAAACGCGTGGCGCGCCTGCGCTGTGCCGGCGGGAGCGACGTTGCGGGGCAGCGCGCCGAGTATCGCGGCTTGCAGAGCTGTGCGGCGGCCAGCGCCGTGTCTGGGGGCGGGAAGGGGTGCACCTGGGGGTGCCTTGGCTTCGGCGACTGCGCGCACGTGTGCGACTTCGACGCCATCGCGATGAATGCGTTCGGCATCCCGGTGGTGGACCCTGACCGGTGCACGGCCTGCGGCGACTGTGTCGAGGCCTGTCCGAAGGACCTGTTCACGCTCACCCCGGTGACGCACCACTTGCTCGTGCAATGTCGCAACCTCGTCGCCGGTGATGACGTGCTGGAGCAGTGCCGCGTGGCCTGCACGGCGTGCGGCCGGTGCGTGCAGGACTCGTCGCCGGGATTGATCAGCGTGGCCAGCGGTGTCGCGGTCATCGACGACGCCCTCATCACGCTGGAGGACATGCGGGCGGTCGAACGCTGTCCGACCAATGCCATCGTCTGGCTTCACGGCGCGCAGTTCACTTCGACTGTGCGTCCCAACGCTGCAAGGAGTGCCGTCGCATGAACATCTGGCCTGGCAAGACGACCGCGTCCTCCACGTCCCCCGCGCCTCCCCCCGCCTTTCCCGGCGTGGTCGAGGCGATGGACGGCAGCGCGGCCATCGTCGAGATGGAGACCGCGGCGAGCGAGGCCGCGGGAGCGTATCCCATCACCCCATCGACGCAGATGGGCGAGGGGTGGGCCGCCGCCGTGGCCGATGGGCGCCAGAACGTGAACGGACGACGCCTGCTGTTCTTCGAGCCGGAAGGGGAGCATGCCGCCGCCGCCGTCACCGCGGGGATGAGCATGATGGGGCTGCGGGCGACCAACTTCTCCAGCGGGCAGGGGATCGCCTATGCAAGAGTCCCTGTACGCGGCGGTGGGAAAGCGCCTGACGTATGTGCTCAACGTCGCGGCGCGCGCCATGACCAAGCAGGGGCTCAACGTGCACGCCGGGCACGATGACTATCACGCCATCGACGATACCGGCTTCTTTCAGCTGTTTGCCAAGGACGTGCAGGAGTCGGCAGACCTCAACCTGATCGCCCACCGCATCGCCGAGCTGTCGCTCAACCCGGGCGTCTGCGCGCAGGACGGATTCCTGACCAGCCACGTCATCGAGTCGATCCGGCTCCCCGAGCGGGAGTTGGTGAAGCGGTACCTGGGCGACCCGGCGGACCTGATCGACTCGCCGACGCCGTCGCAGCGCCTCGTCTTCGGCAACCAGCGCCGCCGCATCCCGGAGATGTTCAACCTCGACTACCCGGCCATGCTGGGTGTCGTGCAGAACCAGGACAGCTACGCGCAGGGAGTCGCCGCGCAGCGCCGTTTCTACTTCGACCACATCGTGGAGCTGGCCGACCGGGCGCTCGATGAATACGCCGCGCTCACCGGTCGTCGTTATGCACGCGCGACGGGCTATCGGGCCGACGACGCGGAGTATCTCATCGTCGGGCAGGGATCGGTCGTCGCCAACTCCGAGGCGGTGGTCGACCACCTGCGCCACGAGAAGGGGATCAAGGTCGGCGTCGTGAACCTCACGATGTTCCGGCCGTTTCCCGCCGATCACCTCACGCGCCTGCTGCGCGGCAAGAAGGGGGTCGTGGTGCTCGAGCGCACCGACCAGCCGCTCGCGGTGGACCTTCCGCTGCTGCGGGAGATCCGGTCCGCGGTGTCACAAGGCGTGGAAAACAGCCGCGTGGCCCGGGGCGAGGCGCTGCCGTACCCCCGGTTGGCCGCGATCTCGCCCGACGATGTCCCGGCGTTCTACTCCGGCTGCTACGGATTGGGGAGTCGCGACCTGCAGCCGGGCGACATTGTTGCGGCTGTCGAGAACATGCTCCCGCGCGGGACGCGGCGCCGGCAGTTCTACCTCGGCATCGACTTCATCCGGGAAGACACGGCGCTTCCCAAGCTCCAGATCTGGCAGGAGCAGCTGCTCGAGCACTATCCGCACCTGTCCACCCTCGCGCTGCCGTCGGCTGGTGACGTGAACCTCATGCCGAAGGGTGCGCTGTCCATCCGCATTCACTCGGTCGGTGGGTGGGGGGCGATCACGATGGGCAAGAACCTGTCGATGACCGCCTTCGAACTCTTCGGGCTCCACATCAAGGCCAATCCGAAGTACGGGTCCGAAAAGAAGGGGCAACCGACCACCTTCTACTCGACGCTGGCACACGAACCGATCCGTATCAACTCCGCCTTCAAGATCGCGGCGAGCGAGGCGTCGGACGTGGAACTGCGATACCGCATGCAGGGCACCGCCTTCATGGGGGCGTTCTTCGCGGTGTCGCCGTTGGCCAAGTCCGAGGGGATCGACGAGGCTGCGCTCTTCCAGGGGCTGCGCGACCAGCTGACGAAGAAGTTCGGGAGCAAGGGCGAGCGTGTGGTCGAGGACAACGTGCGCGTCATTCGACGCGGCTACGACGAGGTGCGCGAGGTCACGCCGGTCGCGGTCGCGATCGACGAAACCTTCGTCGGCGACGTCCCGGAGATTCCCGGCCTGATGAACGTGCCCGGCGCCGAGCCAGGCGTCGCCAACCCGGGGCGGTTCTGGGAACAGGTCTGCGGCCTGTGCAAGCTGTCGCAGGACGTGATCGCCGATCCGTTCGCCGCCATCAGCGCCATGCCCGCCGCCACGGGGGTGGTGCGCGACATGTCCGGCGTGCGGCTCGAGGTGCCGGAGTTCATTGCCAGCCGATGCACGGGGTGCGGCCAGTGCTGGACCCAGTGCCCGGACTCGGCGATCCCCGGCCTCGTGAATAGCGTGGAGGAAGTGATTGGTGCGGCGATCGATGCCGCGACCAATGGCGTCCCGCTCGACCGCGTGCGCCAACTCGCCAAGCCGCTGGCCAAGGAGGCGCGTCGGCAGCTCGACGCCACGCCAGCACTTCCGTTCTCCGATGCACTCGCGGCGGCCTTTCCCATCGTCGCCGGCAAGCTGGGGTGGGATGCGGGGCGACGCTCGGCGCTCGACACCGAGTTCGCCAAGGTGCAGGCCGTCGTCGCCGGCTTTCCGCTCGCGCGCACCGCGCCGTTCTTCGACCTGCCGGAGTCCAAGGCGAAGGGGACAGGGGGCCTGCTGTCCATCACCATCAATCCCGAGGCGTGCAAGGGCTGCAACCTGTGTGTGGAGGTGTGCCCGGACCAGGCGCTCATCACCGTGAAGCAGGACGCGCCGACGCTCTCCCGCCTGCGCGACCAGTGGCGCACCTGGCAGCACCTGCCGGATACCGACGACCGCTTCATCAATGTCTCGAACCTCGAGGATGGCATTGGCGTGCTGTCGTCGCTGCTGCTCAAGCGCGACACGTATCGCTCCATGGTCGGCGGTGACGGGGCGTGCATGGGATGCGGCGAGAAGACCGCGGTGCACCTGATCGTCTCGACCGTGCAGGCGCTGATGGCGCCGCGCGTGCAGCACTACGTGGCTCGGCTCGACGCCATGATCGCCGCGCTGGAAGCACGGTCGCGCGAGCGCCTGCTGCGCGGGGCGGACGTCGAGGCGATGACGGCATCCGTCAGCGGCAACAGCGTCGCGGTGCCGGTCGACGCGGCCACCAGCGGCGAACTCGCGCTGCTGGCGCGGGAAATCCACGCGCTGAAGGACCTGCGCTGGCGCTACGTGGAAGGGCCGAGCGGCCGTGGACGCGCCCGGCTCGCCATGGCCAACTCCACCGGCTGCTCGTCGGTGTGGGCGAGCACGTACCCATACAATCCGTACCCGTTTCCCTGGGTCAATCACCTGTTCCAGGATGCCCCGTCGATCGCGGTCGGCGTGTTCGAGGGCACATGCGCAAGATGGCCGATGGGTTCGTGCATGTGCGGCGCGCGCAGCGACTGCTCGACGACGCGTACGACGCCGCCGTGGACGAGCCGGAATTCGTCGCCTTCGACTGGCGCGCGTTCGACGACGACGAGTTTGCCATGTGCCCGCCCATCATCGCCATGGGTGGCGATGGCGCCATGCTCGACATCGGCTTCCAGAACCTTTCGCGCCTCATGGCGTCGGGCAAGCCGATCCGTGTCGTGGTGCTCGACACCCAAGTGTACTCCAACACCGGAGGCCAGTCGTGCACCAGCGGCTACACCGGACAGGTGGCCGACATGGCCGCCTTCGGAGCGGCGCAGCACGGCAAGACGGAGATGCGCAAGGAGCTGGCGCTCATCGCCATCGCGCATCGCGGCACCTTCGTGCACCAGTCGTCGCCTGCCTCGGCGTCGCACCTGATCGCCGGCGTGATCCAGGGGCTGAAGAAGCGGCGCCCCGCTGTTTTCAACATCTACACGCCCTGCCCGGTGGAGCATGGCTTGCCCGACGACTGGACGCAGCACTCGGCGCGACTCGCGCTCGAATCGCGCGCGTTCCCGTTCCTCACCTACGATCCGGACGCGGGGCCGTCGGTCGCCGACTGCCTCACCCTCGACGGCAATCCGTCGGTGGACACGGCGTGGCCGGAATACACCCTGCGCTACGTCGATGCAGAGGGGGCGGAGCAGGAGATGGAGCTGCCGCTGACCATTGCCGACTGGGCGGCGACCGAGGGACGGTTCAAGAAGCACTTCAAGGAGATCCGCGAGCCGTCGGACGACCTCGTCCCCTTCCACGAGTTCCTGGCCCTGGATGCCGAGGGACGGGATGGAAAGGTCCCCTTCATCTACACGGTCGCCGCTGACCGCACGTTGCACCGGCTGCGCGCAACGATCGAGATGGTGCGACTGGCCGAGGAGCGTCAGCAGTTCTGGTCGGAGCTGAAGGAGATGGCGGGGGTGGAGCAACCCGCCTCGGTGCGCGAGGCACTGGTCGCGTCGCTCGAAGCGGAGTTCGAGGCCAAGGCCGCTGCCTTGACCCTCGAATACGAGCAGCGCGTCGCCGAGCTCAAGGCGACGTATCCCGCCCTTGTGGCGCGCAAGCTCGCCGAGGGATTGCTGCGGAGCGCCGGCGGGCAGCACCTGGCGGCCGAACTCATGGCCAACATGCCTGCGTCGGGGCCGTCTCTGGCATCGGCGCTATCCACGACGGAACCGGCTGGCGCGACGGCGACGCTGACGGCGTCACCCGCTGTGTCGGTCGCGGCGCCGGTAGCACGTGCAGCAGCGGCGCCCGCGGGTCCGCGGCTCCGCGGCATCCGCGGCCCGCGGCATCGCGGCAGCGGCGCCGCCTCCGGTCGCGAGTGCCACGGCGGCACCGACTCCCGCCGCCGATGATGACCTGGCGATGGACCCGTACGTGGAGACGACGCGCTGCACGTCGTGCAACGAGTGCACCAACATCAACAAGAAGCTGTTCGCGTACGACGCCAACAAGCAGGCCTACGTCAAGGATGCGCGCGCCGGCACCTACGCCCAGCTGGTTCAGGCGGCGGAGAAATGTCCGGTCGCGGCGATCCATCCGGGGACACCGCTGAATCCGAAGGAGAAGGACCTCGCGAAGTGGATCGCGCGCGCCAAGCCGTTCACCTGAGTCGACGATGCTGCCGCGACGCGGATTCAGGCACGGCGTTCACCCCGCCGAACAAGGAGCTGACGCACCAGCTTCCGATCCGGCGCATGCCGTTTCCAGATGAGCTGGTGCTGCCGCTGCGGCAGCACGCGGGCAAGCCGGCGCGGGTCGTGGTGAAGGTGGGGGACCGTGTCGAGCGTGGTGACAAGCTGGCTGAAGCCGACGGGTTCGTCTCGGTTCCCATCCACGCCTCGGCCGCCGGCCGGGTGGTGGCGATCGAGCTGTGGCCGCACATCGACGGGTCGATGGCGACCGCGGTGCGGCTGCAGGTCGACCGGCACGCGATGCAGATCCCGCGGCCGCGGCTGGTCCCGAAGTGGGAGGGGCTGTCGCGCGAGCAGGTGATCGCGGCGGTGCAGGGGGCCGGCGTGGTCGGACTCGGCGGGGCGGCATTCCCCACGCACGTGAAGCTCGCCCCGCCGCGCGACGTCACGATCCACACCCTCATCATCAACGGCGCCGAGTGCGAGCCGTACCTCACGTCGGATCATCGCACCATGGTCGAGTATCCGGCGCGCGTCCTGCTCGGCGTGCGCGTGATGATGCGGACGTTAGGCGTGCCGCGGGCCGTGATCGGCGTCGAACGCAACAAGCCGGACGCCATCGCCGCCCTCTCGGCCGCGCTGCCGGCGGACCTGGACCTCACGGTGCTGCCGCTGACGGTCAAGTATCCGCAGGGGGCCGAGAAGATGCTGATCCATGCGGTGACCGGTCGCGAAGTCCCCTCAGGCCAGCTCCCGGCATCGGTCGGCGTCGTGGTGCAGAACGTCGGCTCGGCGGCGGCGATCGCCGAGGTCTTCGAGACCGGGCTGCCGCTGATCGAGCGCATCGTCACGGTGAGCGGGGAGGGGGTCCGCAAGCCGGCCAACCTCATCGTCCCGGTCGGGACGAAGCTCATCGACCTGCTCGACTACTGCGGCGGGCTGGTGGACGACGTGAGCGCGGTGATCGTCGGCGGCCCCATGATGGGCGTCGCCCAGGCCAACCTCGACGCACCGGTGACCAAGGGGACGACCGGCGTGGTGGCGCTCACGCATGCGCAGACGGGACGGGACGGCGTCTATCCGTGCATCAGCTGCGGTCGCTGCCTCGACGCCTGCCCGGTCTTCCTCAACCCGTCGGAACTGGGGCAACTCGCCCAGCTGGGACGCTATGACGAGATGGAGCCGTTGCACCTCGCGGACTGCATGATCTGCGGCTCGTGCTCGTACGTCTGCCCGTCCAACATTCCGCTGGCGCAGCTGTTCTCGTTCAGCAAGCTCGCGCTGCGACGGCGCAAGGCGGCGATCGCATGACCACGCCTCGACTCGTCATCGCCGCCTCCCCGCACCTGCGGGCACAGGACAGCACGCCGCGCATCATGTGGAGCGTGGTGGTCAGCCTGGCCCCGGTCGTGGCCGCTGCGGCCTGGTACTTCGGGATCAGCGCGCTGCTGGTGATAGCGGCGAGCGTCGCCGGCTGCGTCGCCGGCGAACGGGCCTTCGGACGGCCCGGGACGCTGCGCGACGGATCGGCCGCCATCACCGGACTCCTGCTCGGCCTCTGCCTGCCGGCCGGGTTGCCGCTGTGGATGGCAGCGTTAGGCGGCGTCGTCGGCATCGCCCTCGGCAAGGTGGTCTTCGGCGGGCTGGGGCAGAACGTCTTCAACCCGGCGCTCATCGGGCGCGCCTTCCTCCAGGCGGCGTTCCCCGTGCCCATCACCACGTGGCCGGCGGTCGGCGGCTCGTTCTGGATGCTGCGCGGCGACACCTTCGCCCTCCCGTTCATGCGCGCCCAGGCGCCGGACGTCGTGACGGCGGCGACACCGCTCGGGCTCTGGAAGTTCTCCGGGCAGGAGACCGGCGTCGTCGACCTGCTGCTCGGGAACACCGGCGGATCGTTAGGCGAGACCGCAGCACTGGCCATCCTGCTGGGCGGGGCCTGGCTCGCCTGGCGCGGCTACCTCAACTGGCGCGTCCCCGTCGCGGTCCTCGCGACCGTGGCACTCGCCGCCGCCATCCTGCACACCGTGAACGCCCGCTTTCCGACCCCGCTGTTCATGCTGCTCTCCGGTGGGCTGCTGCTCGGCGCCGTCTACATGGCCACCGATATGGTCACCTCGCCCGTGACCAACAGCGGGCGATGGATCTTCGGCGTCGGCATTGGCCTGCTCGTCGTCGTCATCCGCGTGTGGGGAGGACTCCCCGAAGGGGTCATGTATGCCATCCTCCTCATGAACGCCTTCGTGCCCTTCATCAACCAGGCCACGCAGCCGCGCGTCTTTGGAACAAGGAAGCGGGTGGTGGGAGGGGCGGGATGACGCTCGCGCACGGGGCCACGCCTCCCGCCGGTCCTCCCGCTGGTCCCCCAGCGGTCCCGCCTCCCCCCGTGCCCGATGCGGGGACGCCGTCATGGCGCCTGCTGGCGACGCTTGGGGGAGCCGGGGCGCTCGCCGGGCTGCTGCTGGTCACGGCCTGGGAATGGACGACGCCGACGATCACCGCCAACCGCGCGCGGGTCGAGCAAGCGGCCGTGGCCGAGGTGCTGCGCGAGCCGGCCCGCGTCGATACGCTGTACCTCGAGAACGGGGCGCTCACCCGCACGCCGCGCGGTGATGCGGCCAAGCTCGAACGGGCGTACCAGGGTTTCGATCACGCCGGTGTGCGCGTCGGCGTGGCCATTCGTGGCGCCGAACCCGGATTCTCGGACGTGATCACCGTCCTGATCGGCTTCGACCCGACGACGTCGCAACTGCTGGGGATGAAGGTGCTCGGGCAGAAGGAGACGCCGGGCCTTGGCGACAAGATCGAGAAGGACTCGGGCTTCGTCGGGCAGTTCAGCGAGGCGCGCGCGCCGCTGCGCGCGGTGAAGGCGCGCGGTGGACAGGATCCGACCGAGGTGGCGACGATCACCGGCGCCACCATCTCGTCGCGCACCGTCATCCGCATCATCAATCACGCGGTCGAGCGCTGGCAGCCGCTGCTGACACGCTTCGACCGGGAGCCGGGACAATGAGCGCAGTGCTTCCAGAGGTCCGCGTCGCGCCTCCCCCGATCGCGGCGCCACCGTCGGGCGACCCGCCCACGATGGACGACCTGCTGCGCGGCCTGTGGGCGGAGAACCCGGTGCTCGTGCAGATGCTTGGACTCTGTCCCACGCTCGCCGTGACCAACTCGGTCGCGAACTCGCTGGCGATGGGAATCGCCACGCTCGCGGTGCTCGTCTGTTCGAGCTTCCTCGTGTCGTCGCTCAAGCGGTTCATTCCCACCGAGGTGCGCATCGCGTCGTACGTGCTCATCATCGCGACGTTTGTCACCCTGGCCGACATGTCGCTCGAGGCGGTGGTGCCGAACGTCCACAAGGCGCTCGGGGCCTTCATCGCGCTGATCGTCGTCAACTGCATGATCCTCGGGCGCGCGGAGGCGTTCGCCTCAAAGCACGGACCGGCGCGCGCCGTGCTCGACGCGCTCGGGATGGGGATCGGCTTCTCGATGGTCCTGATCCTGCTCGGCGCCATTCGCGAACTGCTCGGGAACGGGACCCTGCTGGGGGTGCGCATGTTCAGCATGAACTTCGAACCGTGGGTGATCATGGTCCTGCCGCCCGGCGGGTTCCTCACCTTGGGACTCGTCCTGCTCGCCGTGGCGTACGCGCGCGATCGCCGGACCAGCGGTGCGGCGGCACGGAGGGCGGCATGACCGGCGACCTGGTCTGGATCCTCGTCTCGGCGATGCTGGTGAACAACTTCACCCTCACGCTCTTCCTCGGGCTGTGCCCGTTCTTCGGCGTCACCAGCCAGGTGACGACGGCGTTGCGGCTGGGACTGGCGAACATCTTCGTCTTGCTGCTGACGGCCATATCGGCGTGGTTCCTGAACCGGTACATCCTGCCGGCCGCCCCCTTCCTGCGCATCATCTCGTTCATCATCGTGATCGCCTCCACCGTGCAGGTGGTGGAGATGGCGATCAAGAAGGCGAGCCCGGTGCTGTTCCGTGCGCTGGGGATCTACCTCCCGCTCATCACCACGAACTGCGCCATCCTCGGGCTGGCGATCTTCCAGACCAATCGCGGCTACGGCTTCCTGCAGGGCATCTCCTTCGCCATCGGGGCCGGACTCGGGCTCACGCTCGCCCTGACGCTCATGGCGTCCATCCGCGTGCGCGTCGACCGGTCGAACGTGCCGGCGCTGGCGCGCGGCATGGCCATCGTCCTCATCATCGCCAGCAGCCTGTCGCTTGCCTTCATGGGCTTTGCCGGGCTCGGGAGCTCGTCATGAGCGTCATCGCGACCATGGCGGCCGTCGCCGTGCTCTTCATCGTCTTTGGATTGTTGGGCTCCCGGCGGGACTGTGCGCACGACGGCGGGTGCGCCGGCTGTGGCGCGACGTGCCACCGACGCCCGCCCGCACCGGAGGATCCGTCATGACGTTCCCACTGCCATCTCGCGCGCCCGGACGCCGCGAGTTCCTCGCCTTCGGTGTCGGCGCCTTTGTCGTCGCGTCGGTCCCGCTGGCGCGCCGGCGCGGTCCGGGGACCACGCGCCGCACGCTCCCCGTGATGGGGACGCTGGCCGACATCGCGGTCCGTCACCACGATGTGCGACGCGCCGAAGGGGCGATCGACTCGGCATTCGCCGAGTTGCGCCGCGTGGAGGCCACGATGTCGCGCTTTCGCCTGGACTCCGAGATCGGCATGGTGAACCGCCTGGGCGCCCTCGCCCCGGTGCGCGTCGGCGCCGAGACTGCCGGAGTGGTCGAGGCCGCGCTGGCATGGGCGCACGCAAGCGACGGGGCGTTTGACCCAGCCATCGGGCGCGTGGTCGAGCTGTGGGATGTCGCGCGCCGCCACGTGCCGCCCGATGCCGCGCCGTTGGCGCGACTGGCGGGTCGCCGCCTGTTTCAGCATGTGCAGGTGGCGACGGAGCGTGGACACCACGCCATCGCCCTCGGCGACCCGGACGTCCACCTCGACCTCGGCGGAATCGCCAAGGGATATGCCGTGGACCGCGCGGTCGCGGCGCTGCGCGCCTGGGGGGTGCGCGATGCAATCGTGAATGTCGGGGGCGACCTCTTCGCGTTAGGCTCGGCGCCGGGCGACGCGCCCTGGCGCGTGGGCGTCCAGTCCCCGGACGATCCCGGCACGATCGTAGAGACGCTGGACGCCGTGGATCGCGCGGTGGCCACCTCGGGCGACTACGAACAGTGCTTCCGGTGCCGCGGGGTGCGCTATCACCACCTGATGGATCCGGCGACCGCAGCGCCGCGCGCGGCGTCGATCCACAGCGTGACGATCGAAGCCGCCAGCTGCATGCAGGCCGACGCGGCGGCCACCGCCGTCTTCGGGATGGCGGAGGGGCGCGCCCGAGCGCTGCTGCAGGGACGGGCCCCGGACGCGCGCGTCGTCTCGTGGGGATGAACACAGGTGCGGCGCGGCGGCGGCCCACAGGGGCGGCCCTCGACGCCACCGCACCGACGTGGCCTCGGAGGACCCGATGAAACAGTCCCAGATGTTCTGCCAGGGGTGCGACCGGCACGTCCACGTGCTCGTCACCGACGTCGTCGAGGACGACGCGCAGGCCAACGTGCCCGATCCCGAACTGGTCTGCCTCGAGATCGGCGAGTGGTGCAGCGGGAGCATGTGCCCGCTGGGAGCGGCGGCGCCGAGTGCGATGGTCACGCGGCTGATTCATAGCGGCCTGCCGCTGGACAACCTGCGCACCGTGCGCGGTCACTGCGCGGCCTGCGAGTTCGACGTGGAACTGGCCCCGTATGGAAAGGACCTCTAGCCTGCATGGTGTGTGGCACGTCGCAGTCGCGCCCGGCCGAGGCGTGAACGGCCCGCGGTTGGCCCTGAGGGCCCCCGATCGACTCGTGATCGGTCTCTACGGCGACGCGCGACGCGCAGGCCACGCGCAGGTTCGATGCACGACGCGGCGGGGATCGCTGGGGATCCCCGCCGCGCGTGCGTACGGCCGGCGACGCGGTGCGCGCCGTCGGCTGCATGGTTCCGGCTACAGCTGCTTGATCTCCGAGACCAGCTTGCCCAGGCTCGCCTTGGCATCGCCAAACAACATCGACGTCTTGGGAGCGTAGAACAGCTCGTTCTCGATCCCGGCGAAGCCGGCGCCCATCGAGCGCTTCAGCACGATGCAGCTCTTGCCGCGGTCCACGTCGAGGATCGGCATGCCGAAGATCGGGGACGCGGGATCGCTGCGGGCGGCCGGATTCACCACGTCGTTCGCCCCGATGACGATCGCCACGTCGCAATTGTCGAACTCGGAATTGATGTCCTCCATCGCGAAGAGCTTGTCGTACGGGATGTTTGCCTCGGCCAGCAGCACGTTCATGTGCCCCGGCATGCGCCCGGCCACGGGGTGGATCGCGTACTTCACCGTCCCGCCCTTCTTCTCGATCAACTCGGCGAGTTCACGCACCGTGTGCTGCGCCTGCGCCACCGCCATGCCGTAGCCGGGGACCACGATGACGCTCTGTGCGTAGGCCAGCTGGATCGCGGCGTCCTCCACGGAGATTGACTTCACCGTGAGACCTGCCGCGCTCTTGCCAGTCGCCGTTACGGTGGCGCCGAACGACCCGAACAACACGTTGGCCAGTGAGCGATTCATCGCCTTGCACATGATCTGCGACAGGATGATCCCTGACGACCCGACCAGCGCTCCCGAAATGATCAGCACGTCGTTCTGGATGACGAAGCCGGTCATCGACCCAGCGAGCCCGGAGTAGGAATTCAGCAGGGAGATCACCACCGGCATGTCGGCCCCGCCGATCGGGATCGTCAGCAGGACGCCGAGCAGGAGGCTCAGGCCGCAGACGGCGTAGAAGGGCCAGAGCAGCGAGTCGGGCGTGTACAACTGATAGGCGCTCAGCCCCACGATCGCGGCAAAGATCAGGGCGTTGAACACCTTCTGCGCCGGAAAGGTGATCGGCTTGCCGGTCATCACTTCCTGCAGCTTGGCCCAGGCGATGAGTGATCCGGAGAGCGTCACTGCGCCGATGAGGAGCGTCAGCTGGATCGTGATCCCGGTGTCCACGCTGATCGCCTCGCCGCGGAGTTCCGACTTGAGGAACTCGGCACCCCCGACGAGCAGGGAGGCCGCGCCGCCAAAACCGTTGAGCAGGGCGACCATCTGCGGCATCGAGGTCATCTTGATCGACCGCGCCATCCACCACCCGATCGCTGATCCGACCAGGAGCCCCGCGATGAGCACCGCCGGGGAGAGGATCTCGAGCTCCAGCAGCGTGACCACAATGGCGAGCAGCATGCCGATGCCGGAGGTCGCATTGCCTCGGCGCGCCGTGGCCGGACTCTGGAGGTTCTTGAGCCCGGTGATGAAGAGGACCGCGGCCACGAGGTACAGCAGCCGTTCGATGGCGGGAGAGATCACTTCGCCTCCTCCTTCCGGAACATCTGCAGCATGCGATCGGTCACGGCGTAGCCGCCGACGACGTTCATCATCGCGAACACAACCGCCAGGAAGCCGAGGACCGTCGAGATCCATCCGAGCCCGGCGGCGGCGACGATGATCGCCCCCACGACGGTGATGCCCGAGATGGCGTTGCCGCCCGACATCAGCGGCGTGTGCAGGGTGGGGGGGACGCGGCCGATGAGCTGGGCCCCGAGGTAGGTGGCCAGCACGAAGATGACGATGCCGGTGATCAGGTATTCTGACATGGGAGGGCGGGAGGCAGGAGTCGGGGAATCAGGCGAATCGTTAGGCGCGGGACGCGCCGTCGTGGGCCACGCACATCGGACCGATGATCTCGTCCTCGAGATTGAGCCCCAAGGCGCCGTCCTTGATCATGTGCTGGAGCAGCGTCAACACGTTCTTGCTGAACATCACGCTGGCGTGGTACGGGGTCGAACTCGGCAGGTTCACCGCCCCGACAATGGTCACGCCGTTCACGTCCACCACCTCGCCGGCCACCGTCAGTTCGCAGTTGCCCCCCGTCTCGGCCGCCATGTCGATCAGCACCGTCCCCGGGCGCATGCTGTGCACCATCTCGGCGGTGATGATCCGCGGCGCCGGACGTCCCGGGATCTGTGCCGTGGTGATGATGAGGTCCTGAGTCGTGACATGCGCCGCGAGTGCGGCGAGCGTCTTGGCCTTTTCCTCCTCCGTCTGCTCGCGCGCGTACCCCCCCGCTGCCTCCGCGTCCGCTTGCGGTTCGGGGCCGATGAACGTCGCGCCGAGCGAGAGGACCTGCTCGCGCGCTGCGGCGCGCACGTCGTACCCCGACACCACCGCACCCAGCCGGCGTGCCGTGGCGATCGCCATGAGCCCGGCGACTCCCGCGCCCACCACGAATGCCTTGGCCGGCGGGATGTTGCCCGCCGCCGTGGTCAGCATGGGGAGGAGCTTCGAGGTGTGCGTCGCGGCGAGCAGCACGGCCTTGTACCCGGCCACGGTCGCCTGCGACGACAGGATGTCCATCGACTGGGCGCGCGTGATGCGCGGGACGCGCTCGAGCGCGAGCGCCGTCACCCGACGGGCATTCAGCGCCGCGAGCGTGTCAGCGCTCGACGACGGCTGCAGCAGGGAGATGAGCAGCGCCCCCTCGCGCACCAGCGCCGACTCGGCGGGGCTCGGGCGCTGCACCTTGCAGATCACGTCGCAGTCGCCAAATACGGCGCTCGCGTCGTCCACCAGCCTGGCGCCAGCGGCTGCGTAGGCCTCGTCGGTGACGTACGCGGAGGTGCCGGCCCCCCGCTGCACGCGCACATCGACGCCGGCCTTCTTCAGTCGGGTCACACTCTCGGGTACCAGGCCCACTCGCCGTTCGCCGGCGGTCGTCTCGCGGGGAACTCCAATGCGCATGTCGAAAGATCCTGAAGGGTGAAGGACGCGGGAACCTGCGCTGCGTGCCCGGTTGGCACAAGGCACGCGCTCGATGGATCACTGCAATGACGCCAAGCGTGTCCCGGAGCGCGGACGCTGCACGGACCGATGCGGCGCGGACCGGTGCTTGCCACCTGCGCCCGGCCGTCCCGGCCGCGCCGAACGTTAGGCGTGCGGCGGCCGGTGCCGTCAGCGCGGCAGGTACTTCGACGGGATCTCGTTGCCGGGACGCTCGGCGTCCCAGAAAATCGAGACCACCCACCAGCGCGAGCCATCCTTGAGCAGCTGGATCGAGTTGATGCCCCGGGAGAACGGGCGCTCCGTCAGGTCGGCGGTCCGCCGAGATTCATACGTCGAGAAGACGTGCATGATCTGGCCATAGGCCTCCGTGGTGCGGTGAATCTCGCGCTCGAAGAAGCCGGACCGCTCCAACCCGGCGCCCGCGGTCGCAACGTAGTCGTCGGCGCTCCACATCGTCACGCTGCCGCCGCCGTTAGGCAAGGCGCGCGCCGGCATCAGGCGCGCGTTGGGTGCCATCAGCGACCGAAAGCGATTCCAGTCGCGCGCGGTCCCGGCCGGTCCCGAGATCACGTCGTACAGCGCCGCGAGAATCGCGTCCACGGACCCCACATCGGCCGCCGCCGCTGCAGGGCGCGGCACCGAATCGACCGACGGCGGACGGATGGCGGGCGCCTGGGCGGTCAGGACGTCCGGTGCGGCCGCGGCCAGCAGCGCGGCCAGCGCGCCAACGGTCAGGAAACGAAGCAGAGGCATGGCGATGAGGATCGGGAAAACACGCACGCGGTGCGCAAGGACCACCCGCAGTGACGCGCGCACGGGTCGCGGCGCAGGGTCGCGGCGCAAGGGTCCTGGTGCAGGGGTCCTGGTGCACGGGTCCTGGTGCAGGGGTCCTGGTGCAGGGGTCCTGGTGCAGGGGTCGCGGCGCGACGCGCGATAAAGTAGGCGCCCGTCCGCAGGGGCACCATCGGGAGTCCGCCGCGCCGATGTGGCGCGACCTCCCCAACACGGCGCGCGCGACCGTCGACCCTGCGGCATGACTTGCCGCCCGTGCGGAGCCCAGCGCGCCGCTCGCGCCACCGCATGAGGTCGTTTCTCGCACGCACACAACAGCTTACGCGCCGGCCACCGCCAGCGCTCGCCCTGACGCGCATCCCCCTCGTCGCGTCACGAGCGGCGGCACCATTCCCGCAATTCAGCGAGGCAGGTAGGAAAATGTGACCAGGGTCACCATTTCGCCGTCTCACCGGCACGAAACCGCGAACCCGACATGCTGGCCCGCCACCTTCGCTGTGCTGCAGCCCTCGTTGTCGTCGTTTTCACCACTGCCTCGTGCCGCTTCGAGCCGGACGGCGCGGCACCGCTCGACGTCCCCGATGCGTATCGCACCTGGTGGGCAGACTTGGAGCGCTGCGCCCAGCGATCGGCCGACTTCGACCGGCTGCGCTTCTGGACGGTGAATGGCGAGACCTTTCCGTGTCCCGACGGGCCGTGTGCCGGGCGCTGGCAGTCGCCGCATCACATCTACATCGCCGAGCGGTGGATCAACCACCCGGCACTCGTCAAGCACGAGATGCTCCACGACCTCCTCGGAACGGGAGATCACCCGCCGGCGACGTTCGGTCCAGCGGGGTGCAACCTGTTCTGGAGCAGGCCCGCCCCGTCCGGTGCGACCTGACGCGCTCCCGCGGGACACGGCAGGGCGCGCACAATTGGCGAGGGTCGCGATCGACGCGACGGTGGCTAGGGTCGGTACGTGACGCTCACGTACGGGCGGATCTTCTCCTTGTAGGGATCATCCATCGAGTATCCCACCCCGAACCGCACCCGCGTCTCGGGAAGTCGCGCAAAGCCGAGTCCCGAGAACTGCCACTCCTGCTCGGCGCCGAGAATCCGCTGGTAGCGCGTTCGCTTGTCGCCGGCCGCGAGCCAGACCGCGTACGGAGTCAGCCCGAACAACTCGGTCGACACGCGTCCGATTCCCAGCTTGCGTCCCGACGCGTATCCTACGGGGACTGACGGAAGCGAGATGCGCTGCGACAAGAACGCCCCATCCACGAACGGGAGGTAGCCGCCCCCCACCGCGAACTGCTCGTACGCGCGGCCAAATTCGCCGGGCCCGGCGGCCGACGTCGATCCGACGGTCACGTCGGCGCGTAGCGAACGGCCCCCCCCTCGCACGGCGATCGAGCCGGTGGTCACCGTCCGCGTCCACGAGTCGCCGCCGGTCCCACCCTGGGCCACCTGCGCATGCAGCAGGGGATGCACCGTCAGCCCACGCCACGACCACGTGAGCCGCCCTCGCACTTCGCCGAATCCCATAGTGCGCCCGGCCCCATCCAATTGATTTCCCTCGACCTGGGCCAGGCTTCCCCCTGCCCGCAACGACACCCCCCAGGGTCCGCGGTCGCGATCGAAACGGGCGGCCAACCCCATACCGGTGAACCGCGCGTCGATGTCGAGCGAGGCGAACGACCCGGCCACCTGTTCGGACGGGGCATGGTCGGTGTACCACGCGCTCGTTTCCAGCTGGATCGGCCACAGGCGAATTCCCGTGGCCAGCGATCCGCCACGCCACGCGCCGCGCTGTCCGTACCCTCCCTGGCCGACGACGCTGAAACGTCCCACCGGGTCCATGTTCGCGACCATCAGCGAGACCATGTCGCCGTCCGGGCCCAGGCTCACGCCGGGCAGCACGCGCCAGCCTCGTGGCCCCAATCCATACTCGCGTGGTCCTTGCACCGGCTGTGGCGCGAACACCAACCCGCTGTCCAACCCGCTCGGCGCCGCCGGAGAGAGGCGCGCGTCCAGCGCCACGACGCGCTCGGCGCCGCTCGCCTGCGCCGTCGCGAGGGGCAGGCGCCGGATGTCGTAGCCCTTCGCGTGGAGGGCGAGATACCAGACATCACCAGCGGACGTGACTTCCGGAGCGGCCACCGCGCCGATCACGCGCGACAGCGCGCGCGGTGCGGCGGTCTCGGGATCCAGCAGTTCGAGGTTCGCCACACCCCCACGCTCGCTCACGACCACCAACTGTCCGTCGCTGGTCCACGAGGGGGAATGGCGACTGGCGCGGTCGCCCGGGCTCACCGGGTGCGCGTTCCCGGTCGTGGCGTCGACGACGAACGTGAACCACTGGCCGTCCCGCTGCACGCTCGCGGCGATGCGTCGACCATCGGGCGACCAGCGCGGACGGTGCCAGACGATGAACGGTGACCCCGGCGCCAGCGTGCTCCACGCGCCGGTGCGCAGATCCACGCGCACCAGGTCGCAGATCCCCGCCTCGCATCGGACCGCGGCAGCACTGCGTCCGTCGGGCGACGGATCGCCCGCGCGAATGCCGGCGCCGTGGGTCACCCGACGGACCCCGCCACGTCGCGTGTCCCAGATGAACAGGTCGGGTCGCGAGGCACCGTCACCCAGCGGCTCGTCTCGGCTGACCAGGAGGCGCTCGCCGTCGGCGAACCACCGCGGATTCTCATGACTGCGCCCCGCCACGGCGAAGAGCGTCTTCAGCACCTTGCGGGGCGGCGGAAAGGAGTCGAACGGGGCGACGTCGAGTGGGTCCCGCCGCAGCATGCGTTCACGCGCGCGGATGCGGGCGGAGTCGATCGGTTCGGTGCGCGCGGACCAGACCACGAGGCGCGACGGCGCGGTGGCCGAGCGAAGGACCACCGCCACTCGCTCGCCGTCCTTCGAGACGGCAGGCTCTCCCGTTCCCCGTGCGAGCTTCTGCACCAACGTTCCCTCCACCGTCCCCGCCGATTGCAGCTGGCGTCGTATGTCCAGCGACTTCTCCATGACCTCCGTGTAGAAGAGGCCGTACAAATCATCCGGTGCGGCGCCGTAGACCCCACGAAAGGCGTCGGCGAAGCTCCGGCGCTGCCGGGCACTCATGCGACGCCACAAGTGGTTCAGGCTCTCCTCGCCCTTGCGCTCGACGAGCCATGCCAGGAAGGCCGATCCCACGAGATAGCGCATCGACCCGCCCAGGTACGGCCCGGTTGCATTGAGCTGACCGTACGTCGGCAGGCGTCCCTCGAGCGCCCACTGGCGGAGGATCGCCGCGCGCCCGACGGAATGCGGGCGCCCGTTGCCGGTGAGCTGGCCCTCGACGTACGTGGCAAAACCCTCGATCACCCACGCGGGTGACTTGCGAGCGACGGGCCCGATGCGCGATGGCAGCAGGCGCCAGAGGAAACGCTCGCCCGGATTCCGCGGCGCGAAGGTGAGGTGGGCGATGTGGGCGTATTCGTGCACCGCCAGCACCTCGCCCCAGCCGCGGTGCTGCCCGAAGCTCGGCGATGGGGTTGGCGGGGTCGGCCAGAGAAAGATGACAGGTCCCTCCAGCAAGGGGACGGCAAAGCCGTTCGCCACGTTCGCCGGATCGTCCACCATCACCGTCACCCTTGCCGAGGGCGCGTTGCCCACCAAGGTGTTCACCGCCGCCGCATACGATTCCATGCGCTCGGCGATCGGCAGGACCCAGGTCCGCATCTCGGCGGGAAAGTGCAGGCGAAAGTGCGCCGTTTCTACGCTCTGCCAGGCCCGGGAGGGTCGCGTCAGGTCCTGCGCGCTCGTCGGCTGGGCGGCGGCGAACAACACGGCGAATACGAGGGCCAGCGTGTGGGAGCGTCGGAGCATCGTGCGGCGCGGAATCGTACGAGTGGACGAATCGAGGGACAGGCGGTCGAGTATATACCCGCGCTCGCTCCCCATCGTCGGTCGTAGCTCACAGCCCGCGTGTGTCCTGCGCCGTATCGAGGCCGATCGAGACGACGGCGCGTCGTCCCCACGTTGCGGGAGCGCCCGTGCGCGGCGGGGCAGGGGGGTGCATGAAACAACAGGGGGACGAGAGCAGCCTGCTCTCGTCCCTCAGACGACCTGTGCACCGGTTCGAGCGGGCGACGTGCCCCCACGACCTACCCCTTCTTCGCGTTGACGGCGTCCTGCAGCCAGGTCATGGGAATGAGGAACAGCGGCGTGAGGAAGTGCCCGAGAAGGAGATTGACCCAGGTGAGCGCAAGATAAAAGGCGCCGAGCCCGAGTCCGGCCCACAGCGTGCCAAAAACGGAGGAATGCTCCACGGTGCGTTCTCGTTCGGGTTGGGGAAATTTCTGCGGGGAAAGTACTCGTGCGTGGCGAGCGGCACCAGTCCGCTCCTTCGCCCTCCCTCGCCCGAATGGACGACGGAAAACGCGTGGGACGCTCGGTAGATTCATCCACGTGTCCACCTACACCGCGAAGTCCTCCGTCTCCCTGAGCTCGACGAGCAACGCGAGCGAGCGCATCGAGCTGGCGGCGGGCTCCCTCGTTGCGCCGGGGAGCCCGCTGGTGCTGGCCGTCTCGGGTGGCGTCGATTCGATGGTGCTCCTGAACGCGGTGGGAGCGGCGTTGGGGTCGGGGCCGCGCGATCACGTTGTCGTGGGTACGTTCGACCATGGGACGGGTTCGCATGCGGAGCGTGCGGTGGAGCAGGTGCGTCGCAGCGCCGATCGGTGGGGGGTGCGGTGCGTGGCGGGGCGAACGCAGGTCCCGCTGTTCGGCGAAATGGCCTGGCGCGACGCGCGGTGGCGATTCCTGCGTGGAATCGCGGCCGACATGCGGGGAGACGTCGCGACCGCGCACACGCGCGACGACCAGGTCGAGACGGTCGTGATGCGCATTCTTCGCGGGTCGGGGGCGCGCGGCATGAGCGGCATGCGCGCCCAGTCACTGGTACGTCGTCCGCTGATCGCCATCGACCGGGCCGACATTGTCCGGTACGCCGTCGAGATGGGCGTGACGTGGACCGATGATCCCTCCAACGTCGACCGCCGCTACCTGCGCAACCGGGTGCGCCTCGAGCTGCTCCCCGCGCTCCGCCGCGTGCGACCGGCAATCGATGGCGAACTGCTGACGATCGCCGAGCAGGCCGCCGCCGTTCGACGCGCGTGCATCGACGTCGTGCGACCGCTCGTGCGCACGGCATCACACGGTCGGGTCGTCGCCAGCCGCGTGGCCGACCCGACCTGGGGCTCGGATGCGCGGGCGCTGCTCTGCCAGACCGTCGCTGAGTTCGGCGGCATCACGCTGGACCGGCGCGGGACCGACCGCCTGTCGCGGTTTATCGTGGAAGGGCGCCCAGGGAGCCGGATTCCCCTGGCCGGGGGATTCGAGGCGGTGCTGCGCGACGACACGATCGAGTTGCGACGCACCGCCGTCGTGCCGGCGCCCGTGCTGCTTCGACCGCCGTGGGACGCACGATTCGGGGGGTGGCACTTTCGGCGGCGTGCGGCCCCGCTGTGCGAGGAACGAGCCGGTCCTTCGACCGAGGTCGCTGAGCCAGCACTGCACCAACTGCCCCCCGCGCACGATCCGTGGATGGCGTGGCTCCCCGTCGATGCGACGACCGAAGTGCGGCCGTGGCGAGCTGGCGACCGAATGCCGTCGTCAGGCAGTGGCTTGCGGCGTGTGAAACGGTTTCTTTCCGATAGTCGCGTGGCCGCCGCCGATCGTGCGGGGTGGCCCGTCGTTGTGTCCGATGGCGAAATTGTCTGGATTCCAGGAGTGCGCCGCGCCGCTGCGGCATCCGCTCGGTCCGGTCGACCGAGAGTCTGCATTGTGTGTGAACGCATCCAAGGATGATCCCCGCCTCGAAGGGCGGCCGGTGAAGCGCATCGCCCTGAGCGCCGAGCAGATTCAGGATCGGGTCGCGCAGCTCGGCGACGAGATCACGCGCGCGTATCCGGACGGCGAGCTTCTCGTCCTTGGATTGCTCAAGGGGAGCTTCATTTTCCTCAGTGACCTCGTTCGCTGCGTGCGACGACCGCTGCACGTCGACTTCCTCGTCGCGTCGTCGTACGGGAACGAGACACAATCGAGCGGATTCGTGCATTTGGTGTATGATCCGGAAACAGAGCTCGCGGGTAAACACATTCTACTCGTAGAGGACATCGTGGACTCGGGGCGCACGTTGAGCCGGGTCATCGAGGTTCTGCAGCAGCGGAACCCGCGCTCGCTCGAGATCTGCGCGTTGCTCGACAAGCACGTTGCTACGCACCTGACCTATCCGCCGAAGTTTGTCGGTTTCGATGCCCCCAACGAGTTCCTCGTCGGGTATGGGCTCGATCACGCCGAGAGCTTTCGCCATCTGCCGTACATCGCAAGTTTGCAGTAACCAGGGACCGCTGACATGCCTCCGATTCCTCCGAAAAAGCCGTTCAACTGGGGTCGCTTCTCGAAGGGGCTCTCGTTCTGGATCCTCGTGATCCTGATCCCCGTCGCCGTGATCCAGTTCTCCGGCGCCAAGGGAGAACCCGCCACACAGGTGACCTACTCGGACTATCGATCCGAGTTGGAGCGTGGGAACATCTCGAAGGCGACCATCCGTGCCGGCAACTCGGTCACGGGCGAGTTCACCCAGCGCATCATGGTCAGTGGGCGGGAAGTGAAGAAGTTCTCGGTCAAGCTCCCCATGGCCGATTCGCCCGAAGAGGTGAGTGCGCTGCGCGACAAGAAGGTCGTCATCGACGCGCAGGAAGCGCGGCCGTCGGTGGGGACGTTCCTGCTCAACTTCCTGCCGTACATCGTCCTGATCGGCATCTGGATCTTCCTGTTCCGGCAGATCCAGGCGGGTGGAGCAAGGCGTTCTCGTTCGGGAAGTCCAGGCGAAGCTGCTGACGGGCGACACCCCGAAGGTCACGTTCCAGGACGTGTCGGGCTGCGACGAAGCCAAGCAGGAGCTGCAGGAGATCATCGAGTTCCTGAAGGACCCGCAGAAGTTCACCAAGCTCGGTGGGCGGCTCCCCAAAGGCGCGCTGCTGATCGGTCCCCCGGGAACCGGCAAGACGCTGCTGGCCAAGGCGGTCGCCGGTGAGGCCGGCCGTCCCTTCTTCTCGATGTCGGGCTCCGACTTCGTCGAGATGTTCGTCGGCGTTGGCGCCTCGCGCGTGCGCGACCTCTTCGAGCAGGGCAAGGCGCACGCACCCTGCATCATCTTCATCGACGAGATCGATGCCGTGGGCCGGCATCGCGGTGCCGGGCTTGGTGGCGGGCACGATGAGCGCGAGCAGACGCTCAACCAGCTGCTGGTCGAGATGGACGGCTTCGAGTCCAACGACGGCGTGATCCTCATCGCCGCCACCAACCGTCCCGACGTGCTGGATCCGGCGCTGCTGCGCCCGGGTCGCTTCGATCGCCAGATCATCGTCGACGCACCGGACCTGCGTGGGCGCGAGGGCATCCTGCGCGTGCACCTGCGCAACAAGCCGATTGCCGAAGACGTGGACGTGAACAAGATCGCCCGCGGTACCCCTGGCATGGCCGGTGCCGACCTCGCGAACCTCGTCAACGAAGGCGCGCTGCTCGCGGCCCGTCGCGGGCACGACAAGATCTACATGACCGACTTCGAAGAGGCGAAGGACAAGGTCATGCTGGGCGCCGAGCGCAAGTCGCTGGTGATGCGCGAGGAGGAGCGCCGGTTGACCGCGTACCACGAGGCCGGCCACGCCGTCTGCGCGGTCATGGTCAAGGGGAACGACCCGCTGCACAAGGTCACGATCGTCCCGCGTGGTCGCGCCCTTGGCATCGCCTTCACCCTGCCCGAGGATGATCGCGTCTCGGTCACCCGCGAGCAGCTCGAAGCGCGGCTGGTCATGGCCTATGGTGGGCGCGCTGCCGAGGAGATCGTCTTCGGTCGCGATCACGTCACGACCGGAGCGTCCAGCGACATCCAGCAGGCCACCGCCATCGCGCGACGCTACGTGACGCAGTGGGGGCTCTCCGACGCCATCGGACCGATCCTGGTCGGCGACGTCGAGCAGGAGATCTTCCTCGGCCAGCAACTCGCGAGCCGGCGCGAAGTCTCGGAGAAGACGGCGCAGCTCGTCGACTCCGAGGTCAAGCGGGTGATCGACGATGCCTTCGGGCGCGCGGTGCAGACGCTCACCGAGCACCGGCTCCTGCTCGACGCCGTGGCCGCAATGCTGCTCGAGCGCGAGACCCTGACCCGCGAGGACTTCGAGTATCTCGTGCGAGGTGAGGCGCTGCCGCCGCGCGCGCCGCTTCCTCCCTCGTCGCTTCCGAAGCCGCCTGCGGCGGCCGCCCCGGTCGCGCAGCCAAAGCCGGCCGCCCCCCCGATGCTGGGTGGGCCCGAAATCAGTCCGGCATAAACACGCCGAGGCGGGTTCGACTGACGGCCGAGGGCGCCGCCGCGATCAGCGGCGGCGCCCTCTTTGCCGTCTATCTCGCCACGCTCGCCCCGTCTGTCACCCTGTGGGACAGCGGCGAGTTTCTCGCCGCCGCGCGTACGCTCGGGATCCCGCATCCCCCCGGCACCCCGCTCTTCATCTTCTGGTCGCGGGCGTGGGCGGCGCTGTTCGGGTGGCTTCCCTTCGCCCTGGCGGTCAACCTGGCGTCGGCGGCATCGGCCGCGACGGGGGCGGCGCTGTTCGCCTGGCTGGTCTCGCGATGGACCGGTCGCCCGGCCGCTGGACTGGTGGGCGCGGTGGTCGGCGGTACGATGGCGACCGTCTGGCAGAGCGCGACCGAGGCCGAGGTCTACAGCCACGTCCTCCTCGGGGTCGGGCTGGCGCTACTCGTCGCGGAGGTGGCGGGGACGCGGTGGAGCTGGCGACATCGCACGGTGCTGGCCTTCATCTTCGGCCTCGCCGTCCCGCTGCACCTCAGCGTCCTGGTGGCGGGGCCGGCCGTCATCCTGCTGGCCGCCACCGACCGCGCAGGCCTCTGGTCACTCCGGGCGTCGCTCGTCCCCGCCGGCGCCTGGGCGGTGGCGGTCGGCATCGGGACCGTCTCGATCCTCCCCGTGGCGCTGGGAGGAGCGCTGTTCGTCGTGGCCGGCGCGCTCTCGGACACCGATCCCGCTGGCCAGGGACGTCCCCGGGCGCTGCTCGCGTTCGCGCTGACACTCCTCGGCGCCAGCTTCGTGCTCGTCATGCTGGTGCGCGCTCAGCACGATCCGGCAATCAACGAGGGGAACCCCGCGCACTGGCAGTCGCTGCTCGACGTGATCGCCCGGCGCCAGTACGACGTCCCTCCGCTCTGGCCGCGGCGCGCCCCGGCCTGGCTGCAGTTCGGCAACCTGATCCAGTACGCGGACTGGCAGGTGGCCGTGGGGGTGAGCAGCGACCCAGGACCGTCGCCGTGGCGCACTTCGATCACGCTGGTGTATGCAGCGCTGGCCGTGCTCGGCGCCCGCTGGCATCGTCGTCGGGACCGGCGCAGCTGGAACGTGCTCGCCCTGCTCGCCCTGTGCTCCTCGCTCGGCGTGGTGGCGGTGCTGAATCTCAGGGCGGGGCCATCCTTTGGCTGGGGGATCCTGCCCGACGACGCGCTGCGGGAGGCTCGCGAGCGCGACTACTTCTTTGCCCTCGCCTTCCTCGTCGTCGGACTCTGGATCGGCTGCGGCATCACGGCCCTGACCGAGCGATGGCGTGGTGCGACGGGTCGCGCGGCCTGGCTGCTGGTCGCGCTGCCGCTCGTTCTCAACTGGCGCGGGGTAGACCGACGGCGCGGTCGCGAGGCGACACTGGCGAACGATGTCGCCCTCGCGCTGCTACAGCGGCTCCCGGCGCACGCGGTGCTCGTCCTGGCCGGCGACAACGACAGCTTTCCGATCTGGTACGCGCAGCAGGTAGAGGGCGTGCGGACGGACGTGACGCCGGTGACGATCCCGCTGCTCGGCGCCGGGTGGTATCGCCGCGAGCTGCAGCGACGTCACGACTTGTTGCCCGTCGAGAGTGCGTCCTCGTGGGGCGGGGTGGCCGCGACGCTGAGGATGATCGGCCGCGCAGGGCGGAGTCTCGGTCGTCCGGTCGTCGTCGCGGTCTCCGTCGCCCCGGCCGATCGTCGGGCCGTTGCCCCGGAGCGTGGTTGGACACTCGAGGGGATGTGGTACCGCCCCTTGGATCGCGACGCGTCGAGCGGCGCGCTGTCGATCGATTCCATCGCCGTGTCCCAGGCCGAGCAGTGGTGGCAGCGACGGAGTGGCGCCACGCTCGGACTCAACGCTCGCGATCCGGCGGGTCGCTACGTGCAGCGACTGCTCACCTGTCCGACGCTCGCCCGCCAGCGACTGGTCGCGCCGACGCCGGTCGCGCCGGGCTTACTTGAATCGATCTGTAACTTCCGATAAATTGGCATGTTATGCCTTTTCCGGGGCTTCCTGAACGATTGCGCGTGGTGCAGGACCGCATCGCTGCGGCAGTGGCGCGAGGCGGCCACGGCCAGCGAGTCGAAGTCGTGGCGGTCACCAAGACGCACGGTGCCGATGCCGTGCAGGCCGCGTGGGACTGCGGTCTCCGGGCAGTGGGTGAGAACAAGGTGCAGGAAGCGCTCTCGAAGATGGACGAGGTCCAGGTGCCGATTGCCTGGCACCTGATCGGACACCTGCAACGCAACAAGGCGAAGTTCACTCCGCGCTTTGCCCTGGTGCAATCGATGGATAGCCCTCGGCTCGCCGATGCGCTGCACGACGTCGGGGTGCGCGAAGGGACGGTGATTCGCGTGCTCGCGCAGGTGAACGCCTCGGGTGAGGAGAGCAAGGGTGGGTATGCCGTCGATGCCGTGCGGGCCGATGCGGATCGGCTGCGCACGCTCCACGGCATCGCGGTGGTCGGCGTGATGACGATGGCGCCCTTCGACGCCGATGAGCGCGTGCTGCGGGCGACGTTCGCCGGCGCGCGCGTTGCGCGCGAGGCGCTGTGCGAGGCCGGGCACCCGGCGCGGGAGTTGTCGATGGGCATGTCGACCGACTACGAGGTAGCGGTCGAGGAGGGCGCGACGATGGTCCGCCTGGGCACGATCCTGTTTGGAGAGCGTACGCCATGACCGACGAATCATTCCACCTGACCCCGCTCGACATTCGTCGCTTCGATTTCGGAAGTGCGCTGCGCGGGTATGATCGCACGCGCGTGGACCAGTTTCGCGAGCAGGCGGCCAACGAGGTCGAGCGACTCGTCAGGCAGAGCCAGGCGCTGGAGGCCAAGGCGCAGGGCTTTCACGAACAGCTGCGGGCGTTTCGCGAGCGGGACAAGGCGATCAACGAGGCGCTCATCTCGGCGCAGCAGCTGCGCGCCGAGGTGCGCGAGCAGGCCGAGCGCGAGGGGCAGCTCATCCTGCGCGAGGCGCGGGCGGACGCCGAGCGCATCGTGGCCGCGGCGCAGAACGAGACGCGCCGGATCGAGGGTGAGCTGGAGGCGCTCGTGCGCCAGCGTCGAGTCTACCTGGCGCAGGCGCGGTCAATGATCGAGCGGCACCTGGCAGAGGTCGAGGCCGCCGAGGCGAGCACCGCCGCGATGACGCCCGAACGATCCGAACCGCCAGCCAGCGCCGCGCCGGTCGAAGCGCCCGGGTGGCTGGACGCGCTGGTGAAGGAGTAGCGGGACGCATGGTGACTCGAGCGACGGCGTGACGCATGCATAGCACGGGGCATTCTTTCGAGGCGATCGAGGCGGCGGCCGCAGTGGTGCGGGCGCGGTTCTCGCGCGTCCCCGAGGTGGGCATTGTCCTCGGGACGGGGCTGGGCGGTCTCGCTACGGCCATCGACTCGCCGGTGGTGATCGAGTACGCCGAGCTGCCTGGGTTTGCCCGCTCCACGGTGGAGTCGCACGAGGGTCGGCTGCTCTGTGGCACGCTGGCGGGAAAGACGGTGGTGGCGATGCAGGGGCGGTTCCACCGCTACGAGGGGTATTCGCTGCAACAGGTCACGTTCCCGGTGCGGGTGCTGCGGTCGTTAGGCGCCGGCACGCTCGTGGTCTCGAATGCAGGCGGGGGGATGCACCCGTTGTGGGCGGCGGGTGACCTGATGCTCATGTCGGACCACATCAACCTGCTGGGCGACAATCCACTGGTCGGTGCGAATGACGACCGGCTCGGTCCGCGCTTCCCCGACATGTCGCAGCCGTACGACGCGGCGCTGCGCGAGCTGGCGCGGGCCGAAGCGCGGCGCCAGGGGATCGTGCTGCGCGAGGGCGTCTACGTGGCCGTCCCCGGTCCCAACCTCGAGACGCGCGCCGAGTACCGGATGCTGCGTGCAATGGGCGCCGACGTGGTGGGGATGTCGACTGTCCCCGAGGTGATCGTGGCCGTGCATGCAGGGATGCGCGTGCTCGGCGTGTCGATCATCACGGATCTGTGCCTCCCCGACGCGCTGGAACCGGCGTCGATGGAGAAGATCGTCGCCGTCGCGATGCGGGCCGAGCCGCACCTGACGTCCCTGATCACCGGTGTGCTGGAACGACTGTGACGACGCCCCGATACGAACTGCTCCCGGCGGACCGGCCGGCCGACGACCTCGAACAGGAACTGCTGGCGCGCTGGCGCGAGGAGCGGCTGTTCGAGCGTACGCTCAGCGAGCGTGCCGACTGCCCGACGTTTGTCTTCTACGATGGTCCGCCGACGGCCAATGGCCGACCGGGCATCCACCACGTGTTCGCGCGCACGGTCAAGGACCTCTTCTGCCGTCACCGGACGATGACCGGGCACCTCGTGCCGCGGAAGGCGGGATGGGACACGCACGGCCTGCCGGTGGAGATCGAGGTCGAGAAGGCGCTGGGCCTTTCGGGCAAGCCCGACATCGAGGCCTTTGGCGTCGAGGCGTTCAACGCGCGCTGCCGCGAGAGCGTGTGGACGTACCGCAAGGAATGGGAACGCCTGGTCGAGCGCGTGGCGAACTGGATGGACTACGACCAGCCCTACGTCACGTACACCAACGACTACATCGAGAGCGAGTGGTGGGCGCTCAAGACGCTGTACGAGAAGGGCCTCCTGTATCGCGGGCACAAGATCCTGCCGTACTGCTCGCGCTGCGGGACTGCGCTGTCGTCGCACGAGGTGGCGCAGGGCTATGAGGACGTGGAGGATCCGTCGGTGTACGTAGCGCTGGATCTCGTTGAGGCGGACGGGGGACGGGAGACGGGGGACGCGAGTCGGCGTCGGTTGCTGGTGTGGACGACGACGCCTTGGACGCTGGTCTCGAACGTTGCGTTGGCGGTGCATGCCGACCTTGAATACGTCGAGCTGCGCAAGAAGAAGGGGGCCGAGTGGACGATCATCCTCGCGGCGGCGCGGGCGATGGCGGTGCTTGGGGACGACTACACCGATCGGTGGGACGTCGTGACGCGGCTGGCCGGGTCTGACCTGGCGGGGCGCCGATATCGGCGGCCGCTCGATTGGGTGCCGTACGGTGAGGGGACGGGTGACCACGAGGTCATCGTCACTGCCGACTTCGTCTCGGCCGACGACGGGAGCGGGATCGTGCACATGGCCCCCGCGTTCGGCGCCGACGACTATGCGACGGGGCAGAAGCATGGGCTGGTGATGCTGCAGCCGGTCACCGGACGGGGGCGCTTCCATGAGGAGATCCCGGTGGTGGGCGGCATGTGGGTCAAGGACGCCGACGCGCATATCCTCACCGAGCTGCAATCGCGGGACGTGCTCTGGAAGGCGGGCACGTTGCTGCACGCGTACCCGCACTGCTGGCGCTGCAAGACGCCGCTCCTGTACTTCGCTCGCGTCTCCTGGTTCGTGCGCACCACGCAGTTCAAGGACGAGATGATCGCCCGCAATGCGGCGATCGACTGGCATCCGCGCGACGTCGGGGAGGGGCGCTTCGGCGAGTGGCTCAAGAACAACATCGACTGGGCCATCTCCCGGGACCGCTACTGGGGGACGCCGCTGCCGGTGTGGGTCAACGACGAAGACCCGACCGAGGTCGAGGTGATCGGGTCGTACGCCGAGTTGGGCGAACGCTCGGGCGCCCCGCTTCCGGCCGACTTCGATCCCCACAAGCCGTTCATCGATGCCTACACCTGGCCGGCGCGCTCGGGGACTGGGACGATGCGCCGGGTGCCGGAAGTCATCGACGCCTGGTTCGACTCGGGTTCCATGCCGTTCGCGCAGTGGCATTATCCGTTCGAGAATCGGGAACGCACCGCGGAGCAGTATCCGGCCGACTTCATCGCCGAGGGGCTCGACCAGACCCGCGGGTGGTTCTACTCGCTGCTGGCCATCGCCACCGGGTTGGGCGATGCATTGCCGAACAACGGGCGCCTCGAACGGGCAGGCGCGGGCGGCGACGGGGCGCCAGACGCATCGGCGACTCTCCCCGCGGCCTGCGCGGCGCCGTATCGGGCAGTGGTCGTCAACGACCTCGTACTGGATGCCACCGGCGTCAAGATGTCCAAGAGCCGCGGCAACGTGGTCAACCCGTGGGACGTGCTCGCGTCGCACGGGGCCGATGCGGTGCGCCTGTACCTGGTGGCGTCGAGCCAGCTGGGCACGCCCAAACTCTTTGATGCGGACGCGATTCGCGACACGGCGGCGCGCTTCCTCGTCACCCTGAAGAATGTCTACAGCGGGATCTTCGCGCTCTATGCGAACTTCGGCTGGAGCCCATCGGCGTCCGATCCCGACGTGGCCGCACGGCCCGTCCTCGATCGCTGGGTGCTGTCGCGCCTGACGGCGGTCGAGCAGGGGGTCCAGGGCCACCTCCAGGCCTTCGATGCCACCGCAGCGGCGCGGTTGCTCATGGCGTTCGTCGTGGACGACCTGTCCAATTGGTACGTGCGGCAATCCCGCGCACGGTTCTACGACGTCGATGCCGACGAGAATCGCGCCGCCTTCGCCACGCTGCACGAGTGCCTCGTGGTGACCACCCGGCTGCTCGCGCCGATCGCGCCGTTCATCACGGACTGGATGCACCGACAGCTCACGGGAACTTCCGTGCATCTGGCCCGCTTGTGGCGAGAGGGCGGTCCCGCCGTGGTGCGCGACCACGGGCTGGAGCGTGGAATGGCCGAGGTGCGGGAACTGGCGACCCTCGGCCGGGCGGCCCGCGAAGAGGCGGGGATCAACGTGCGCAAGCCGCTCGCCCGGGTGGTGTGCGTGGTCAGCGCCGAGGCGGTCCCCGATGTGGAGCCGCTGCTCTCGCTGCTCCAGTCGGAGCTGAACGTGAAGGCGGTCACGCTCGCGACCTCGGCCGACGACCTCGTCACGCTGGAGGCCAAGCCGAATTTTCGCTCGTTAGGAAAGAAGTTCGGCAAGGCCACGCCGCTGGCGGCCCAGGCAGTGCTCGCGTTGGCCAGCGACCACTTGCGGCGTTTTGAACACGGCGAGGCGCTGGCGCTGAGCGTGGAGGGGGAGACCCATACACTCGACGCGGAAGACGTGACGATACTTCGCAGGGCCTCGGGTGCGCTGGTGGTGAAGGAGGCGCTCGGCCGGTTCGCGGCCATCGATCCGGTGCTGACGCCGGCCCTGCGCCGGGAAGGGATGGCTCGGGAGATCGTCAGTCGGGTACAACGATTGCGCAAGGAACGCGGACTCGCGGTGTCAGATCGCATTGAACTGTCGATCTGGGGGGCGGAGGAAGTCCAGGTCGCGGTGGCGGAATACGAACAGTGGATTGCGGGCGAAGTACTCGCTCGAACCGTCACGGTCGGCCGTGACGGGGCAACGGGAGATCATGCGGCGATGGCGGTGGAGATCGATGGACTCACCGTTCACGTCGCCTTCACACGGGACGAATAACCATGGCACCGACCAGCGGGGCGAGCGGCGCGACCGCGCCCAAGAAGCCAAAGCCCATGAGCAAGAAGAACCTGCAGCACTTCGAGAAGCGCCTGATGGACGAGCGCAAGCGTGTCCTCAAGGAGCTGGGCAAGTACGATGAGGTCTTCAACGCCACCGACCAGTCCTCGGACGGTGACCTCAGCTCGTACTCGTTCCACATGGCCGACCAGGGGACGGACGCCATGGAACGCGAGAAGGCGTTCCTGTTCGCCAGCCAGGAGGGGCGCTTCCTGTGGCACATCGACCAGGCCCTGCGTCGCCTGTACAAGTCGCCCGAGACCTTCGGCAAGTGTCACCAGTGCGGCGAAGAGATTGCCTTCGATCGACTGGACGCGCTCCCGCATGCACGCTATTGCATCCAATGCAAGCAGCGGGAAGAAGATGCCAAGAAGCACTAGCGGACACGCCCTCCTGTTCTGGCCGATCGTGGTGGTGCTGGTCTTCGCGGACCGCATCACCAAGTCGGTCGCCGAGGAGTTGCTCTGGCCGCGCGGCGTTCCCCAGGCCGTCTTCGGCGACTGGTTCCGGTGGACCCTGGTCTACAACCCGGGAGCCGCCTTCGGCCTGCACCTCGGACCTTACTCGCGCTGGATCTTCCTCGCGCTCACGGTGGGCGCGCTGGGGATCCTCTTCCACCTCTACCGCACCACAGAAGCTGGGCAGCGCTGGCGCGCCATCGCGATCGGACTCGTGACGGCCGGGGCCATCGGCAACCTCATCGATCGCATCGTCTCGCCCAACGGCGTCGTTGATTTCATCGACATCGGCCTCGGCGACCTGCGCTGGCCGACCTTCAACGTCGCGGACATGGCGGTCAGCACGGGGGCGATCCTGCTGGCGGCGGTGCTGTGGCGGGAAGACGAGTCTGCCGAGGCATCCAGGGTCGGCGGTGCAGCGAGTGTCGGTGCTGCGGCCGTCGGCGAGTCGGAACGCGTGCGCTCGTGAGCGACCGCTTGCCCGGCACCGACCTGGCGTTCGAGATCGAGGCGGACAGCGATGTTCGCCTCGATTCGTTGGTGGCCGCGCGGGCCGAGCTGTCGCGCACGCAGGCGGCGACCTTGATCGCCAACGGTCACGTGAGCGTGTCGGGACGGCGGGAGAAGGCGTCCTACAAGCCCGTCGCCGGCGAGCGCGTGGTCGTCCACGTGCCGCCGCCTGCCCCGCGCGAGATTCGAGGGGAGTCCATCCCGCTCGACATCGTGCACGAGGACGACGACCTCGTCGTCGTCAACAAGCCGGCCGGCATGGTCGTGCATCCTGCGCCAGGGAACTGGAGCGGGACGCTGGTGAACGCGCTCGTCGGACGGGGGGGCGACTTGTCGAGCGCGGGCGGCGACGAGCGTCCCGGGCTCATCCATCGATTGGACAAGGACACCTCGGGGCTCCTGCTCGTGGCCAAGAACGACCGCGCGCATCGCCTGCTGTCGGCGGCGCTCGCGGCGCGGCGTGTCGTCCGCCGCTACGCGGCGATGATCTGGGGCCACCTCGACGCGGACGAGCGCACGGTGGACCGCCCGGTGGCGCGCGACCCCAACGATCGACAGCGAATGGCGGTCGTCGAGGGCGGCAAGGTGGCGCGCACCACCTTCCGTCGGCTGGCCCGGTTCGACTCGGGCGACCTTTTGCGTGCGCACCTGCACACCGGGCGCACGCACCAGATTCGCGTGCACCTCGCGTCGATCGGGCATCCGGTCATGGGCGACGACACATACGGAG
Organism: Gemmatimonadota bacterium; assembly: GCA_016704465.1. Classification (GTDB taxonomy): domain Bacteria; phylum Gemmatimonadota; class Gemmatimonadetes; order Gemmatimonadales; family Gemmatimonadaceae; genus SCN-70-22. The sequence continues at coordinate 169,242 of JADJAD010000008.1, forward strand.
GGGGCGGGGGACGCAAGCTCGTCGCGCTCCCCCCGCGTCGACACTTCCTGCACGCGGCGTGGCTGCGCTTCACGCACCCGATCACGGGGACGCTGCTCGACCTGCGCGCCCCGCTGCCCGCGGACCTGCGCTCGGCAATCGCCGCAGTGGCCCACGATCCGTCGTTGCGCGACGCGGTGGACCCGCTCGCGGCCTTTGCGTTCTACGACAACGACCCGGGGGCGTCGTGAGCCGTCCCTTCCTCATCGTGGAGGGAGGCGGGGCCCTGTTCGCGGTCGACCAGGGGCTGGTCCGTGAAATCGTGCCGGCCCGCGCGATGACGCGCCTACCCGGTGCCCCGCCCGCAGTCCGCGGGCTGCTCAACGTGCGCGGCACACTGGTCACCGTGATCGACCTGGCGACCCGGTTCGGGCAGGGCGGGGCACTCGTCGCCGACCCGTCCGTGGTCATCGCGGTCACAGAGGCGCGCACGATCGGCCTGCTGGTGGACGACGTGCACGACGTGCTGTCGTTTGCCGAGGAGGAGCTGCTGCCGGCGACCGAGGGATCCAGCGACCCGGCGGTCGTCGGCTTGGGACATTTCGGTGACCGAGTCGTCCTTGCGGTGGAGCTCCAGGAACTCGCGCGGCAGACGTTCGCCTAGGGGAGGCGCGCGCCAGCGCGAGCCACCGCCGAGGGAGAATTGAGCGTGAGCCATACGGTCTTGATCTGCGACGACGCCATCTTCATGCGCACCATGCTGAGCGACATCCTGCAACAGGCGGGATTCGACGTGGTGGGCGAAGCAGAGACGGGTGCCCAGGCGGTCAACAAGTATCGCGACCTGCGCCCCGACCTGGTGACGATGGACATTGTCATGCCCGACATGGGCGGGATCGACGCGGTCCGCGAGATCACCCGCGACGACCCCACGGCCAAGGTGCTGATGTGCAGCGCCATGGGACAGCAGGCACTCGTGGTCGAGGCGATCCAGGCGGGAGCCAAGGACTTCGTCGTGAAGCCCTTCCAGCCGTCGCGCGTGCTGGAGGCGGTGCAGCGCGTCCTGGGCTGACGCCTTGGCGCGATAATTCGTCGGCGCGCCGATGGACTCCGCCCGCTACCGCGAGCTTTTCCTCACGGAAGCGCGCGATCACCTCGTCTCCATCAACCAGTCACTGATCGCCCTCGAGCAGTCGCCACCGTCCACGGTGCGCGGAGGCGAGTCGGTGAACGAGCTCTTCCGGGCGGTTCATACCGTCAAGGGCATGAGTGCGGTGATGGGGTACGATTCGGTCGCGGCGCTGTCGCACGCGATGGAGTCGTTGCTCGCGCGCGTGCGCGCGGGGGAGCAGCCGCTCGAACCCGCGCACCTCGGACTCCTGTTCGATGCCGCCGATGCGCTGGAGTCGGCGATCGAATCTTCGTCCGTCCAGGCAGATGCCGGGCCGGCGTCGGCGCTCGATGTCACATCGCTGGTCGATCGACTGCAGGGCCGGAGCGGGTCGGCGTCGTCCGCGACGCCGCTGTCGACGCTGCCAACCGTTCGTCGCAGGCCTCCCCCAGGGTCCGGTGGAGTGGTGGTGTCCGTCTCGCTCGAGCCGGGGACGATCCTTCCGGGCGCACGGGCGCAGTTGGTCGTCGCGCGGGCCCGCACCCTCGGCGCCGTGCTCGGCGCGTCGCCGGACGAAGTGGCGCTGCTGGCGGACGACTTCGATGGACAGCTGGCCCTGCGCGTGGCCACCGAGGCCGACGACGCGACGATCGCCCGCACGATTCAGGGGGCAGGGAGCGTGGCCACGGTCGCGATCGCGCGAGACCCCGACCGCTCGGACGCGTGCGAGAACGCGCCCGACGCGGCCTCGGACCCGTCGAGCACCAGGTTGGCGGACCTGCCGCCCGGGGCGGACCGCTCCCTGCTCGCCGACGCGAGCGAACGATTCGAGGCCGCCTGGGGCAACGAGGTCCTGAAGGCGCCGCTCCAGCGCTACGTCCGCATTGACCTGCGACGTCTCGATCATCTCATGTCGCTGGTCGGGGAGCTGATGATCGTGCGCGGGAGCCTCGCCCAGCGAGCGAGCGCGCACGCAGACCCGATGTTGGACGATGTGGTCACCGAGGCGTCGCGTCTCGTCGGCGCGCTGCAGGATGGGGTGCTCGGGGCGCGCATGGTCCCGGTGTGGCAGGTCTTCGATCGGTTTCCCCGGGTCGTGCGCGACGCCGCCCGCACGCTGGGGAAGGACGTCGAGTTCGTCGTCGAGGGGCGGGAGATCGAACTGGATCGATCCCTGCTCGAGCAGGTGGCCGACCCGCTCGTGCACCTGCTGCGCAACGCCGTGGACCACGGCATCGAGCCGCCTGCGGCCCGGGTGGCGTCGGGAAAGCCGCCGACCGGACGCCTGACGCTCAGCGCCTCGCGCGAGCGGAGCGCCGTGGTCATTCGCGTCGCCGACGACGGGCGCGGGGTCGATCGCGACCGCGTGCTGCGCACCGCGCAGGCGCAGGGGGTGGTCGATGCCGAGCGCGAGGCACTCGACGACGACGAGATCCTTCGGGTCATCTCGCGAGCCGGTTTTTCCACCGCCGACCGGGTGACGGATCTCTCCGGACGAGGGGTCGGGATCGATGCGGTCCTGTCCCGCATCCGCGCCCTGGGCGGGACGGTCGAGCTGCGCACCGGTCCGGGGACGGGGACGAGCTTCTCCCTGCGACTCCCGGTCACGCTGGCGGTGATCCCGGCCTTGATGGCCCGGGTTGGGGACGAAGCGTACGCACTGCCGTTGACGCACGTCACCGAAACGCTCCAGCTGACGCGGGGACTGGTGCGCACGGTACGCGGACGCGACGTGATCGTCATACGGGGAGAGGTCCTCCCGTTGCTGCACCTGCGCGACGTCGTCGGGTGCGCGCGCGGGGATGCGGCCACGTCGCACGTGGTGCTGCTCCGCGTGGCCGACCGGACGGCGGGGTTGGTGGTGGACCAGTTGTTGGGACGGGAAGAAATCGTCGTGAAGCCGTTCGACGCGGTGCGTGGCGCGGCGACGTGCTTCAACGGTGCCACGATCCAGGGCGACGGATCTGCGGCGCTGATCCTCGAAGTGAGCAGCCTGCTCTAGGAGCGAGTGATGTACGACCTGCTGAGCCTCAAGCCAATGCAGTTGGACGCCCTCCGCGAGGTCGCGAACATCGGCGCCGGACATGCGGCGACGGCCCTGTCGCAGATGACGGGGCAGACGATCATGATTGCGGTGCCGACGATCAACATCACGCCGCTCGAGGAGGTCCCGCCCTGCGTCGCCCATCCGGATGAGCCGGTTGCCGCGGTGCTCATGAACATGCTGGGCGACCTGACCGGACGGACGCTCCTCGTCTTCCCGAAACCGACGGCGATCCGGCTGGGGGAGTTGCTCCTGCGGCGCCCGCACGCCGGCGAGGGGGAGCTGACGGAGCTCGAGCAGTCGGCGATCAAGGAGGCGGGCAACATCCTCAGCGGGGCGTACATGAACGCACTGAGCGACTTCATGGGGCTGATGCTCCTGCCGTCGCCCCCGTCGCTCGCCATCGACATGTCGCGCGCCGTGCTCACCACCGCGTACCTGCAGTTCGGCTCCGACCGCGACCTCGTGTTCTGCGTCGAGACCGAGTTCTTCATGCAGGACGCCAACGAGCGGCTGCGCGGCTTCTTCCTCCTGCTCCCCGACATGCCGTCGCTTCGGGCGATCCTGCGGGCGGTGCGGCTGGACTGACCAGATGCCGGCCGTCCTGTCCTCCGAGCGTGATCGTGAGACGCTGCGGTCGTTCGCGCACCGCATCGATCCCGACGATGCCGGCGCGCACAACAACCTCGGCGTCCTCTATTACAAGAAGGGGATGACCGCCGAGGCGGTCGCCGAGTTCACGCGCGCGCTCGAACTCGATTCGCGCATGACGATCGCACAGCGCAACCTCGAGATTGCCTACTTCAACTCGGGCTTCTACGACGCGCGATTGCAGGTGCTGCGCGAGCAGTTGGCGACGCAGCCCGGCGACCGCGCCGCGCGCTGGGAGGTGGGACGCACGTACGCCCTGCTGGGCGACACGCGACAGGCGGCGGACGCGTTCGGCGCGCTGCTGCGCGACGATCCCGACGACGTCGAGGCGATGTTGCACCTGGCGCTGGCCGAGTCGGCCGGCGGCGACCTGGAGCACGCCGAACGCTGGCTCCAGTACGCCGTCGAGGTGGCCCCGGACCGGGCGATCCTGCACTTCCACCTGGGGCAGACGGCCTATCATCGCGGCCTGAACGACGAGGCGCTGCGCCACCTGCAACGCGCGGTGGACCTGGCCCCCGACGACGCAGACGCGCTCTACCTGCTCGGCTTCGTCCTGGGTGACCTCGGGCGGCACGAGGACGCCGGGACGGCGACCCAGCGCGCCATGCAGATCAATCCGTCGTTAGGCCGCGCCCACGCCAACCTGTCGCTGGAGCGATTCGACGCGCGATCGTACGAGCGGGTGCGCGAGGCGCGCGAGGCGCGTGGGCTCTCGAACGTCATGGACGTGGCGGGCGATGCCCAGCTCGCGCACTTCAACCTCGGGCTCGCCTTCCGGCAGAAGGGCTACCTCGCCGAGGCATTGCACGAGTATCGGCTCGCGCTCGACCGCGGCGAGGACCGCACGCTCGTGCTGCAGGCCATGGCCGAGATGCACCTGCTGCGCAAGGACTCGGCGGCGGCCGTGCAGCTGTACGACCGGCTGCTGCAGGAACATCCGCACTCCCCCAAGCTGTGGAATGAACGCGGCATCGCCCTCCACCAGGACGGGCGGCACGCCGAGGCCGCGGCGAGCTACGAGCGCTCGGTCGAGGCCGACGGCGCGTACGTGCTCGCCCTCAACAACCTCGGGGTGGCGCACGTGCATGGGGCGCGCCCCGACCGGGCGTTCGACGCCTTCCGACGTGCGCTGCAGCTGGAGCCGGGCTTCATCAAGGGCCGGCTCAACCTGGCCTTGCTCCTGCTGCGGCAGAACGAGCACCAGCGCTGCCTGGAGGCGTACCGACAGGTGCTGCGCCTCGCGCCGGAGCACCCGGTGGCATGGAACGGGGTCGGCCTCGTGCTGGCGCACCTGCGCAAGTTCGAGGATGCCCGCAACGCCTTCGCGCGCGCAGTGGAGGCACGCGTCGACTATGCCGAGGCGCACTACAACCTGAGCTTCGCCCTGTCCAACCTCGGCGACTTCGCCGGCTCGCTGCGCGAGACCAAGCGGGCGCTGGAACTCGATCCGTACTATTCGCCGCAGAAGTTCGAGCTCGCCGTCGACCTCGAGTTCGAGGATCCGCTGCTCGAGGTGGCGCCCGAGCTGGACGGGGAACAGCGCGCGGGGGGCGTGGCCGACTTCGCCTTCGAGCCGCAGGCGCTCGACGAGCTGTTCGACGAGCTGGCGCCGGCGCCGTCCCAGCGCGGAGGAACGCGCGGGTCTCACTCGGTCGCCGCCGGGCTCGCGCTTGCGTCCGAGGGTGACCTCGACCTCGCGAGCGCGGAACTGCGGCGCGCGATGGCCGAGGGCGCGCCGCGCGACCTCGGGCTGGTCGCACTCGGCGATGTCTACCTCTTGCACGGCGCAACGGGTGAGGCGCTGGAACGGTATCGGGAGGCGCGGGCGCTGAGCCCGTCGCTGGCCGCCGCCTGGGTCGGCGAGCTGCGTGCGCTCGTGCAGTTGCGGCGCCACGACGAAGCCAACCAGGTTGCGCAGTGGGTCGACGCCCATCGCGGAGATGATGTCGACGCGCTGCTGCTCGTCGCCGAGGTGTACGCTGAGGTCCTGGTGGAAGGGCAGGCCGAGTCCGACGCGCCGGTGAGGGCGCAGGCGGTCCTCGCCCGCGCCCGCCGACTGGCCCCCATGCGCCCGGACGTCCTGCAGGCGATCGGCCGCGTGGCGCACGGGATGGGCGACGACCTGCTGGCGATCGAGTCGTACCGGCACGCGATCGCCCTCGACGAGGACTTCGCCGCCTGCCGGTTGCAGCTCGCGGAGCTGCTGCGGACGGCCGGGTTGTTCGAGGACGCCGAACGGGAGCTGGTGGCCGCCCTCACCACCATTCCGACCTACGGCGACGCCGTGCTCGCCCTGGCCGCGCTGCGACGGGAGACGGGGAACGCCGCCGGCACGATCGGCGTGCTCGCGCGCTTCCTCGAGGGCGACCCGTACCACCTCGATGCGCTCGCCTCGCTTGGCGAGTCGTTGCACGTGACGGGGCAGCGCGAGGATGCGCGCTTCGCAGTCGCCCGCGTGCTGCGCTTCGATCCCGAGCACGTGGGCGCGCTGTACCTCCACGGCGCCGTGCTCGCCGAGGGGCATCGATACGACGAGGCGATCGTCCAGTGGGAGCGCGTCGTCGAGCTCGAGCCGGCCAGCGCGTTTGCCCGTCGCGCCCGCCGCGAGGCCCGCACGGCGCACGACCTGCGGCGGATCTTCGTCGGCCGCCCGCACCGGGACGAGCGGTAGCATGGCCATCGAGGGTCCACTCCGCGAACTCGGCATCCACGACGTCTTCCAGCTCCTCGACCTGAGCCGGAAGACGGGCCGCCTGCGCGTGACCTCCGCGCTCCGGGACAACGAGGGAACCGTCTACTTCAAGGACGGCCGGGTGATCTCGGCCACGGTGCGCTCCAACCCGCACCCGTTAGGCGCTCTGCTCGTGCAGTCCGGCAAGGTCAGCGACAGCGACCTGTCGCGCGCACGTGCAACCCAGCAGGCCGCGGGAGAGACCCGCCGGCTTGGCGAGCTGCTCGTCGAGCAGGGCGTGGTCTCGCAGCGCGAGCTCGACCGGCAGGTGCGACGCCAGGTCGAGGCGGTCGTCTTCGAGCTGATGTCCTGGCAGGAGGGCTTCTTCTCATTCGCCGAGGTCGACCTCGACGGCACCACGGTCGACGCGACCACGGCGGTGACCACCGAGGCCCTGCTGATGGAGGGGGCGCGACGCATCGATGAGTGGACGCGCATGCAGCCGCGCATTCCCCATGTGGGCGTCATTCCGTCGCTGGCCCCCGTCGACCCGCGCCATGCCCCGTCGCTCGAACTGCTCCCCCACGAGTGGGAGGTGCTTGCCGCGATCGATGGCGAGTCCGACCTGCGCTCCGTGGCCGCCACCCTCGGCCAGAGCGACTTCGAGGTCGCCCGGATCGTCTTCGGCCTCGTGGCAACCGGCGTGGTCGGCGTGCGCGAGCCAACGCTGGTCGCCGTGGCCGACCCCGAACCGGCCGAGTTGGCCACCCTGCTCAACGACGTGCGTGACGCGCTGCGCGACCAGCGCGCCGACGCGGCGCTGCACCTCGCCGCGTCGGCCGTCGCACTCGCCCCTCGCGATCCCGAGGCGCGCCTCCTGCTGGCCCGCGCCCTCTTCCAGCTCGATCGCGAACTGGAAGGTGAGGAGGAGCTGCGTCGCTCGCTGGAGCTGGACGGCCGAAACGCCGTCGCCCTGATGGAGGCGGCGCGCCTGGCCGCTCGGCGCGGCGAGCTGGGACAGGCCATCGCCCATTGGCAGCGCGTAGTCGTCGTCGCCGCCGGATCGCTGCTGGGCGACCAGGCGCGCGACGCAATTGCCCATGCCTCACGACTGAGCGCGGTGCTGGAGGCGGTCGATGCCTGACGAGATCGCCCGACTGAGCGAGGCCATGGCGCGCGACCCCCGCGGCATGGCGTGGGTAGCGCTGGCCGATGCGCTGCGACGCGCCCGCCAGCTGCCGGCCGCGGAGCGCACGGCACTGCGCGGGCTCGCGCGCCACCCGTACCACGCGGATGGACACGACGCCCTGGACCGGATCGCGGCAGATGCCGGGGATCTCGGTCGTGCGCGTGACGAGTGGGAAATGCCGCTGCGCCTCGACGCGCGGCACGTGGGGGCGCTGCTCGGCATGGGCTGGATCGCGCTGGCGGGCGGGGACCGGGCAACGGCCACGCGCTGGTGGGAGGGGGCGCAGGCACTGGCCCCGACGGATGCGCGCGTGCTCGCCGCAGGACGGCAGCTCGCTGCGGCGCCCGTGGCGGCCGCGGTGCCCACCCCGGCTCGGCACCCGCTGACGCGCGGGGCGCAGGACATCTTTGCGTCGCTCGAGGACGAGGGGGCCCACGCGGCGCTCCTGGTGGACGATGCAGGTTTCGTCATCGCCGGGCGCGCAACCGGCGCTGCTGGCGTCGATCATGCCCACGCACTGGGCGCCGAGCTCTCGGGTCTCACGGCCGACGTGGAGCGTGCGCGCCTGCAGCTGCAACTGGGGGCATGGGAACGGCTGCTCGTCGAGTGCGAGGACGGGACCATGGCACTCGCGCCCGCGGCGTCGGACTGTATCACGGTGATCGCCACGCCGGCCGGCACGCCGTCTGGCCTGCCGCGACTCCTCGTCGAACGGGCCCGTCGGCGGGCCAACGGCTGGTTGGAGGCGCTGTGAGCCACGCACCGGTCGTCCCCGACCTGTCGGCGCTGGCGCGCATCCGCGGTGTGCGGGCCGTCCTCCTGACGTCGCTCGACGACGCCCTCACGATCGCCTCGTCTTCGCACGTCGACGTGGACGTCGATGCGCTCGCTGCGTTCGCCACGGCGCTGTGTCGTCGCGCACACCAGGCCGCGGCGGTCGGTGCGCTGGGCGCGGTGCGCGTCGTCGCGCTCGAGGCGGCGGCCGGCCGGCTGCTCGCCGCCGCCCGCGGTCGACTGTTGCTGGTGGTCCTCGCGGAGCGCGACACCAGTCCGGGCATGATCCGACTCGCGCTCACGCGTGCGCTGGAGGGGCTGGCCTGAGGGGAGACCCCTCGCCAGCGAATATCCCATGCCGATCGTCAACTACGCCGCGCGCGAACTCACGTGCAAGATCGTGTACTACGGCCCCGGTCGGTCGGGCAAGACGACCAACCTTCACTACATCTACGATAGCGTCCCCGCCGCGCGCCGCGGGGCGATGGTCTCGCTGGCGACGCAGAACGAACGCACGCTGTTCTTCGATTTCCTCCCCCTCGACCTGGGTACGGTGTCCGGCTTCAAGACCCGCTTCCAGCTCTACACCGTTCCCGGGCAGATCTACTACCGCACCACCCGCAAGCTGGTGCTCCAGGGCGCGGACGGCGTCGTGTTCGTCGCCGACTCGCAGCGGCAGCAGCTGGAGGCGAATCTCGAGAGCCTGCGGGACATGCACGAAGTACTGGCGGAGCAGGGCGTTGACGCCCGGGGCCTGCCGGTCGTCATGCAGTACAACAAGCAGGATCTCCCGCGCGAGCTGATCGGCTCGCCGGAGGAGCTCGACGAGGCGCTGAACTTTCGCGCGGTGCCGAGCTTCGCCGCCGACGCACTGGTCGGCACGGGAGTCTTCGAAACACTGCGCTGGACGTCGGAACTGGTGTTGCGCCGACTGGGCGCGACGGCTCCCGGCGTCGGCGCCGGGAGGTAGGGCGTGCTCGACGGCCGGTTTCGCTTCGACAACTTCGTGATCGGCGCGGCCAACCGGCTGGCGTCGTCGGCGGCGCGCGCGGTCGCCGATGCCCCCGGCGCCGCGTACAACCCGCTGTTCATCTACAGCTCGTCGGGGCTCGGCAAGACGCACCTGCTGGGGGCCATCGGGCACCACGCTCGCCAGCTGCATCCTGGCCTCGCCATCGAGTACCTCACGCTCGACGACTTTGTCTCGCAGCTGCACCAGGCGATCGCCACGGGACAGGCCGACGGCTTCAAGCGACGGTATGCCGGCGTCGGCCTGCTCCTGCTCGACGACGTGCAGTTCCTGACCGGCCGCGTCGAGACGCAGAGCGAGGTCCTGCGCGTGTTCAACGCCCTGCAGGGGAGCGGGCGACAGATCGTGATGACCTGCGATCGCCCGCCGACCGAGATTTCCGACGTGGACGAGCGGCTCATCTCCCGGCTCGCCGGGGGGCTGATCGTCGACGTCGGGGTGCCGGATTACGAGACGCGCGTGGCGATCCTCCGTAGCAAGTGCGGCGATCGCGGCGTGCGATTCGCCGCGGGCGTGCTGGAGGAACTGGCCCGGACCCCGGCGACCAACGTCCGCGAGTTGCAAGGTTCGCTCAACCGCCTCGTCGCGCACCAGTCCCTGCTCGAGGTGCCACTGGGCGTGGCCGACGTCTGGCACGTGGTCGGCGCCCTGCACACGCCGGCGCCGCCGGCACCGCCCGCCTCGGATGAGTTCGAGGCCTTTCTCTCGGATCTCGCGACCTCGGTGGCCGAGTCGGTGGAGACGTGGCGCGTGCGACTGGGCGAGCGCATCGTGCTCTGGTCGGCCGAGGGATTCCGGACCGATCGACTCTCGCGCGCGCTGGAGCGGCACGAGCCCCAGGACGTCGAGGCGCTGGAGGCGGCGATGGCGGCCGACGTCGAGCGCCTGCGTTGGCTCGAGTCCGAGGCGGTCCGTCTCGACCCCCGCTGCGCCGGCCTCGAGCTCTTTCGCGACCCGGAGCGCGTGGCCGACGCCGAGGATTTCCTCGCGAAGACCGTGGCGCGCACGGATCCGCTGCCCGGGCCGCGCCCCGGCCTTCGACTCAACGACCTGGTGCGCACCCCGGACAACCGCGTGGTCATCCAGGCAGCGTCGGCCATCGTCGAGGCGCCGGGGAGTCGCTACAATCCGCTGTTTGTGCATGGACCCGCCGGCGCCGGCATCTCGCACCTGGCGCACGCCGTCGGCAACGCGCTGCGCACTCGGGACGGGGGGACGTGGTGCATCGCCTGTGTCGACGCCGGCGACTACGTGGAGCAGCTGATCGATGCCCTGCAGCAGGGCGCGATCGAACGCTGGCGCGCTCGCTATCGCGCGGCCGACGTCCTCATCGTGGAGAACGTGCAGGCGCTGGATGGCAAGGAGCGGACGCAGGACGAATTCTTCCACCTGTTCAACGAGCTGCAGCAGGCGGGGCGGCAGATGATCCTGACCTGCGATCGCCCGCTGGCGCAGCTGACGGGGCTGCAGTCGCGGTTGCGCTCCCGCTTCGAGGGAGGGCTGGTCGCCGAGATGGGACCGGAGCAGGCCGACGAACGCTTCGGGCGGGACACGCCGGTCCCGGTCGGCGATGAGGCAGCGGCCCCGACGATCGACGTTCTCCTCGACCGGACGCCGACGCCGCCGGTCGGGCTGGAGGCCGTCGACTTCGACGCCCTCGCGCGCGAACCGCACGCGGTGGACTCGTTCTTTCTCGATGCCGAAAAGGTCGTGCTGGACTGGCCCGGGATCGATGGCCGCGTGGTCGAGGAGCTGCGCTGATGGCAATCCGCGGCTCCCTGCGTGAGGCCTCCCTGCCCGATGTGCTGCAGCTCCTCGCCATGGGCAAGAAGAGCGGCTGCCTGAGCGTCACGCATCGCCACGCCTTCGGCAACATCTTCTTCGACCGCGGACGCATCAGCTTCGCCTCCATCGTGAACCGGCGCGATCGCCTCGGGGACCTGCTGGTGAAGCATGGGCTCATCTCCCGGGGCGAGCTCGACGACGCGATCGCCCTCCAGTCCGGGGCGCCGGGGCGCAAGATCGGTGAGATCCTCATCGAGCATCGCGTGATCGCGCGCGAGGAGCTGCACCAGTACATCAAGCACCAGATCGAAGAGGCCGTCTACTTCCTCTTCACCTGGACCGAAGGGACGTTCTCGTTCGAGGCGGACGTGCAGCCCGACGCGCAGGACATCCTCGTCTCCATCAATCCCGAGTCGTTGCTGCTGGAAGGGGCGCGCCGGATCGACGAGTGGAGCTTGATCGAGAAGAAGATCTCGAGCTTCGACCTCATCTTCGCCATCGACCTCGACCACATCGCGCGGGCGGAGGTCATCCTGACACCCGAGCAGGAGGTGCTGGCGCCGCTGGTCGATGGCCGGCGCGACGTGACTGCCCTCGTCGACGAGTCAGGGCTCGGAGAGTTCGAGGTCGGCAAGGCGCTCTACGGCCTGCTGACCGCCGGCTTCTTGCAAGGCGTGGGTAGGGCACGCGCGCCCGACCAACTGAGCACAGAGTCGCGCGTCACGGAGCACCGGAACCTGGGGGTGGCCTTCTACAAGACCGGGATGCTCGACGAAGCCGTGCGCGAGTTCCGGCGCGTCGTGGAGCTGCAGCCGGGCGATGAGCACGGGGAGTTCTACCTCGGCTTGCTCGCCCTGCGCCAGGGACGGCTCGACGAGGCGCTGCGCCTGCTGCGATCCGGGGCGGCGCGTCCCACCGCGCGCGGCGCCACGCATCTCAACCTGGCCTGTGCGCTCGAACGCGCCGGGCGGCTCGAGGAGGCGCGCACGACGCTCACGCGAGCCGCACAGCTGCTGCCCAACGATCCCGTCGTGCCGTTGGCCGCCGCCGTGCTCGCGTTGCGACGCCACGACGTGGACGTTGCCGACCGCGCCCTGCGGGACGCCGCCGCCTTGTGGGAGGCCCGCGCCCGTCCGGCGGCGTGGTTCCACTACGCCGGCCTGGTCGCGGCAGTCCAGGGAGAACTCGATCGTGCCATCGCCGTACTGACCGAGGGCACCACGGTCCACCCGCACTCCGCGGTCCTGCTCAACAACCTGGTCACCGTCCTCGAGCGGCGCGGACGCTACGCCGAGGCGGCCGCCATGGTCGAACGCGCACAGGTGGAAGACCCCGCACTGCCGCAGCTCCACAAGAACGCCGGCGACCTGCACTATCGCGCCGGCCGGTATGATGAGGCGCTCGAGTGCTACCAGCGGGCCGTGCGCGTGGCGCCCGAACTCGGCGGCGACGTCTGGCTCAAGCTCGGCAACATCCGCTTCCGACGGCGCGAGCGCGACGAGGCGATGACGTGCTGGGAGCGGTCGCTGGCGCTCGCACCCGAGAACCCGATGGCGCGCAACAACCTCGACACCGCGCAGCGGCTGGCCTGATCCATGGAGTCCCTCGCGCTTCCCCTGGCCCTCCCGGAGGTCCACGTCAACGTCGGCGATGCCTCGGCGCTCAGGGAACGTGGCGTGCTCTCGAGCATCGGGTTGGGATCGTGCGTGGCCCTCGTGCTATACGACCGGGAGACGCGGATCGGCGGGCTCGCGCACATCCTGCTCCCGCACGAGGCGCTCTCCCGCACCCCCGGGAAGCCCTCGCGGTATTCCACCACCGCGCTGCCGCACCTGCTGACGCTGATGCGGACGCTGGGGCCGGTGGTGCGCCCCATGGCACGCCTCGTCGGTGGCGCGAGCATGTTCGCGAACCTGTTGAGCGGCGGCGGGATCAACATGGGGGAGCGCAACATCGTGGCCACGCGCCGGACGCTGGAGGTGGCCGGCATTCCGCTGGTGGGCGAGGAGGTGGGCGGGGACTATGGGCGCAGCACGTTCCTGGACCTGGCGAGCGGGGAGCTCCGGGTCACCTCGATCCGTCATGCGGCGCGCACCGTCTAGCCGCCGGACCGTGCTCGTCGTCGACGACTCGCCCCTGATCCGGCGGGTGGTGTGCGACGTCATCGCGTCCTCGGCCGACTTCACGGTCGTCGGCGAGGCGGCAGACGGTCAGAGCGCCCTCGAGATGGTGCATCGACTCGACCCGGACCTCCTGACCCTCGACGTCCAGATGCCGGGACTCGACGGGCTGGCGACGTTAGGCTACGTGATGAGCGAGGCGCCGCGCCCGGTGGTGATGCTCTCCGCCCTGGTCGACGGCGGCGTGACCACGATGCGCGCCCTCGAGCTCGGCGCCGTCGACTTCGTGCGCAAGCCGTCGCTCGGAGATGCCCTCGACCGGAGCACGTTGCATGAGCGCCTGCTGGGCGCCCTGCGGACCGCCGCGCGCTCCGAGTGCACCTCCGTTCCGGTGTTGGCGCGTGCCCCCGAGCAGCGCCGCGTCACGTGGGGCCACCGCGTCGAGGCGCCGACCCACCTCGTGGTCATCGCCGCCTCCACCGGCGGCCCGCGCGCCCTCGCCGAGATCCTCCCCGCGCTCGCCCCGTCGGGCGCGGCGGTGCTCGTGATCCAGCACATGCCCCCCGGATTCACCGAAGGGTTTGCCCGCCGGCTCGACGCGCTCTCGATGCTCCCGGTCGCCGAGGCGACGGATGGCGCCCCGCTGTGCGCCGGTCATGCCTACGTTGCTCCTGGCGGTCTGCACACGACGGTTCGGGCAGGAATGGACGGCGTACGACTGGCGGTCACCGGCGGTCCCTCGCTGCACGGGGTCGCCCCGGCGGCCGATCTGGCGTTCGCCAGCGCCGCCGTGGCCTTCGACCGGCGCTGCATCGCGGTGGTCCTGACCGGCATGGGACATGATGGCGCCGATGGCGCGCGCCTGGTGCGGCAGGGCGGGGGATACGTGATCGTGCAGGATGCGCAGACCTCGATCGTCTACGGCATGCCGCAGGCGGCGCTCGCCGCGGCCGGGGCCGACGCCATTGCCCCGTTGCATGACGTCGGCGCCGCCATCGCCCATGGGCTGCTCGTCCAAGGGTGCGCCCCTGTGCTCCGGTGACCGGTATGTCCGCGCCCGGCGCGCCGGTCCGAGGCGGCGAGGATCGCGACGTGCTGCGATGCGTGACGCCGCACGTGACGCCGCACGTGACGCCGCACGTGACGCCGCACGTGACGCCGCGCGTCCCGCAGCGGTCTAGTACTCGATCCTCATGACCATGACTGCAGACATGCGCGATTTCCCCGACCTCGCCTTCAGCACTCCCGACGCGCCACACGGCACGCCGGCGGTGCTGCGATTCAGGGAGCGCGTGCGCGCACGCATCGGCGCCGCCGAACTGCTCGCCTTCCGGGTGGGCGGGGAGCGCTTCGCCTTCGACGTGCGTGCGCTAGACGAGGCGATCGACCGGCCGTCGATCGACGTGATCCCCTGGAAGGGCGCGTCGCCACACCCGACCGGCGCGGCGTCGTCCGTGCCTGCCGGTGATGGGATCGATGGGGAGGTGACCCACGTCACGTCTGGAGGCAATGCTGCGGCGGGACGTGCGATCCTGCGAGGCCTCATGCGCGCGGCGGGTCGATCGATTCCGGTCTTCGATACGGGCCGACTGCTCGGTGTATGCGACACCGGATCGCGGGACCAGGTCCTGATCATGCGCAGTGGCACGCGACGCATCGGCTTGTTGGCGGATGAGGTCGACGATGTGATCCTCATCGATCTCGGGACCATTCAGCCGCCGCCGGTCGATGCCAGGGACGAACTCCTGCTGGGGGTGACGTGGGACGGCGCGGAGCTCACCGGAATCCTCGACGCCCGGGCCCTGATCCAGACGTGTCAGCACCGGGCCGCGGAGATGAGCGCGTGAGCCGGGACGCCGTCGCGCGCCGCCTCGTCACCTTCGGGATCGGCACCGCGTGGTACGCGGTGGACGTGGCGCACGTGGAACGCGTGCTGCGTCACGAAGGGGTCTTCCCCATTCCCAACATGCCGCCGTGGATGGAGGGGATGATCGAGTACCGCGGGCGCATCGTTCCGGTCATCAACCTCGGGCAACGTCTCGGCCTGGACGTTCCGTCCGGCGGAGGGGCTCGGCGCTTGCTCGTGCTCACGTTAGGCGAGGACGTCGTCGCCGCGGCGGTGGACCAGGTCGTGGACGTGCGGCCGGTCGCCGATGGCGACGTGGCCCCGCCGCCCGCACTGGTCCGTGGCGTGGCCGGCGAGTGCTTGCGCGGCGTGCTGCGACGCGACGACACGATGGTCCTCCTGCTCGACGTGGCGCGCCTGCTCCATGCCGCCGACCGGCGCGCGATCGACGACTGCCTCGCGCCGCCTGACGTCGACGGACCCACGAGCGCACCGCGCACAGCCGACGTCCCGGTCAATGTCTGACGCCCCGTTCGTCTCGAGCGCCACTCGGCGCGAGCAGTTCGATGAGGTCTGCGCAGCCCTCGCAGCCCCGGGTGCGATGTCGCACCGTGAGACGATCAAGGCAGACATCATCGCCCTGTACCGGGCGGTTGAGCGGGACATGGGAGCGCTGGCCGCGCTGAAGGAAGACGTGAAGGGGCTCGTGCAGCACTGGAAGTCGCTGGATGACGGCACGGCGCCGCCGTCGCCTCCCGATCTCCCCGCACCGATCGTCGAATCGGTCAGCGCACCGGCTGCTCCACCGGTTACTGCATCGGTCACTCCGCTCGTCACCGCGCCGGCCACCGCGTCGGGAGCGGCGCCGACGCGCGCCGATCACCTCAATGCCTCCACGTTCCTCGAGAAAGGGTGGAGCCTGATGTCGTTAGGCGATCCGGCCGGCGCCGAGGCCGCCCTCCTCCGCGCGCTCGAGCTCGCGCCCGGAGATCCGCATGGGGAGTCGCTGCTCGGGTGGGCTCAGATGCTCCAGGACAAGTACGACGACGCGCTGCTCAATTTCCAGAAGGTCCTGATGCGACAGCCCCAGAACTCGCTGGCCCGCATCAACGTCGGGTACATCTGCCTCAAGAAGCAGATCTTCGGCGAGGCGATCGAGCACCTCTCCAAGGCGATCCGTCTCGACAACGACCGGAAGGCGACGCTCTACGCGCATTACTACCTCGGCCTGCTGTATCTCGAGCGCGAGATGTACGAGGACGCGCAGAACTTCCTGCGCAAGGCGATCGCCCTCGGTCCCAACCTGATCGAGGCGCACTACGAACTCGGGCGCGCCCTCTTCCTTGGCGGGGACCGCGAGGGGGCGATGGGTGCGTGGCGCGACGGCGCGCGCGCGAACAAGTTCAGTCCATGGGGAAAGCGCTGTGCCGAGGTCCTTCGACAGGTCGAAGCCGGAGGGGCGCCGCCAGGCTCGCCGTAGCTGCGGCGCTCGGCGTTGCACACGCCGTCAGGTTGTCGTGTGCCGCTGTCCTTGCGCTCACCGGCGCGCTCACCTGCGCGCTCGCCGTCGCCCCCCGGCTGGTCGCCGCGCAGGCTGCGGGCGGGTTCGAGGCCGTGGTCGGCGGGAGTCGCTGGGAACGCGATCGCTTCACGGTCGTCGCCGCTCCGAGTGATGAGCCGCTCGCGCGCGCCCTGCTGGCACAGGCCGTCGCGCTCGACACCTTTCCCGGACTGCCGCGCCCATCCGAGCGCATCCTGATCCAGGTTGCCCCCGATCGCGAGGCCTTTCGCGCCCTCGTCGGCCAGGGCGCCCCCGAGTGGGGCGCCGCATTCGCCATCCCCGGGGAACGCCGCATCATCATGCAGGGACGCGGGGCCTCGTCCGATGCGGGCGATCCGTTGCGAGTCCTCCGGCACGAACTGGCGCACCTCGCCCTGCACGAGTATCTGGGCGCGCTGCCGTCCCGTTGGTTCGACGAGGGGTACGCCAGCTACGCCGCCGGCGAATGGGATCGCGATCGACTGATCGCGACAAACCTCGCGCTGGCGATGCGCGGCGTGCCGTCGCTGGCCGCGCTCGACTCCGGATTCCTGGCCGGGGCGGCGCGCGCAGACGCGGCCTACGCGCTGGCGTACCGGGCCGTCGCCGAACTTGCAGACCTGGATCCACAACGCGGGCTCACCCTGCTGCTGCGGTACTGGAAGGTGGAGGGGGAGTTCGAGCGGGCGCTGCGGCGCGCCTATGGCCTGACCCAGGTGCAGTTCGAGGAGCGGTTTCGCGACCGCACTCGGCGACGTTACGGAGTGTTGGCGTTGGTGACCGACGTCACACTTGTGGCCGTCGTCCTGATCTTCTTCGTCGGTCCGTTTTACGTGGTGCGGAGGCGTCGCGACAAGGCGCGACTGCGCGCCATGCTCGCCGCGGACGCCGAGGCCGAGCGACGGGAGCGCGAGAGCGCGATCGAGCACCTGCTCAACCAGGTGGCGCCAGGGGTGCGCGACGGCCCAACATTGCGGGAGGATTAATCGTAATCGCCGCGGGCGGATCTGCTTGACACTGACAGTCGAGCGCCCGTATCCTTCGTTTCCTATGTCACAATCGAGCCCGACGCCGCGATCGCGGCCACTTTTGTTTTGGGGGCTTGCGCTCCTCACCATCCTCGCCGGATTCTGGGATCTCTGGCGAGGAGGCGAGACGATTGCTCCCATCCTTCTGGTTGTCGGCTACTGCGTGCTGGTGCCGATCGCCATCCTCAAGTAAGCACGCGGTCGGCGGGCGAATAGCTCAGTTGGTTAGAGCGCCTGCCTTACACGCAGGATGTCGGGGGTTCGAGTCCCTCTTCGCCCATCCTCGTAGGTATCCACGGACCCTGACTATCGGGGTGGTGTAGGCCATGAATAACCCCTTGGAGGACATCAGAGTGACGGCTTGGCAGCGCCCGGGTCGCGTTATCGCGACCATCCTGATTGGACTGGCTGTGCAGGGCTCCGCCCAGGAGCTCGGCGCACAGCAGCAGACGTTGCAGCGCGGCCAGACGCCGGGCCCGCGGTTCATGGTCCCCGTCCTGCGCTCGAACGAGCGTGCCCTCGGCGCGCAGCTGGCAGACCAGATTCGTGAGCGCATGGGGGGTGACTTCATGATGCGCACGCTCTGGATCATCCCGAAGTCCGATATCGACAACGCGCTCGAGCAGTCGGGATACTCCAAGACCGAACCGCTCAATGCCAACGACGCGCGCCAGCTGGCGAATCTCATTCGCGCCGAGGAGTACGTGGAGGGCATCGTGACCAAGACCGATGCCGGCTTCGAGTTCGACGGGCAGCTGCTCCTGGTACGCGGTGAAGGCATGGTGCAGCCGCTTCCCAAGGTGACGGCCGCGAAGATCGGCGACATCGCGAAGGGCGCCTCCAAGGCGATCGACGACGCGCGCAAGCCGCTCGAGGACATCAAGAACTGCACGCTCAACGCCCGCCAGAGCAAGTGGGCCGAAGCGCTGTCCGACGCGCAGAAGGGGCTCAAGGAGTACCCCAGTTCCGTGATGTCGCGGGTGTGCATCCTTGAAATCGCCAACTCGCAGAAGTGGGGCGCCGACTCGATCATCAAGTACTCCGAGGACATCGTGCGCTTGCACCCGCAGAACCGCCGGGCGCTCGCGCTCGTCTCGGATGCATACGGCGAAAAGAAGATGGACGAGCAGCAGATCAAGTCGCTGACCACGCTGCTGTCGCTCGATCCGACCAATGCCCGCCTCACCGAAACGGTCGTCAACGTGATTGCCGCCAGCGGCAAGCCCGAGGTCGCCCGCCCGATCATCGACGAAGCGGTCAA
Organism: Gemmatimonadota bacterium; assembly: GCA_016704465.1. Lineage (GTDB taxonomy): Bacteria > Gemmatimonadota > Gemmatimonadetes > Gemmatimonadales > Gemmatimonadaceae > SCN-70-22. The sequence goes on from JADJAD010000008.1 coordinate 188,274, forward strand.
GCAGAATCCGGGCGATCCGTCGCTCATCCGCCTCCAGTGGCGCATCTATCTGGCGCTCAAGGAATACCAGACGGCGACCGGCATTGGTGAGGAGATGGTCAAGGCCGACACCGCCGCCGCCGACACAACGTTCTTCACGCGCCTCGCCTCCGCCTATGTGCTCTCCGGCGACACGGCCAAGGCGGCCGAAGCCGCGGCCCGTGGCACGGCCAAGTTCGCGAACAACGCTGGCCTGTGGATGTTGCATGGACAGCTCGCCCGTCAGGCTGGGCAGGGTTCCCAGTCGCTGATGGCGCTGCGCAAGGCGGTGGCGCTCGATCCGAAGACCGCCGGCGCCAACCTCATGATCGCCCAGGCATTCGGTGACATGAACCAGCCGGACAGCATGGTCGCCGCGCTCAAGGCCGCCGACACCGCGGGAGACAGCAAGGAGACCATCGGCGGAATGGCGCTGACGCAGGGCAACAAGATGTACCGCGAGTGGAACGCGCAGAATCCGAAGGATCCGGATCAGGCAACGCCCATCCTCGGCATACTCGCGTACTCCGACCAGGTGAATGCCTCACCGACCTCGAAGTTCCTGCAGGGCGTGATCAATCTCGTCGTTGGCCAGACGCTGCTAACGACCAACGCCGACACCAAGAGCTGCGACGTCGCCAACCGGGCGTCGGGTGCCCTGACCGACGCCAACATTCTCATCCCGCAGGGGGCGCAGGCCTTCCCCGACCAGGCCGGGCAGCTGATGCAGGCGCTGCAGCAGCTCACCCCGTACGCCGACAACCAGAAGAAGGTACTCTGCAAGTAGCATCGCCCAGCGGCACGTGGATGTGCAGAAGCGAAGCCCGCCACCGCAATCGCGGTGGCGGGCTTCTCGCTTTCTTGTCCGCCCTCGCGACGTGACGGGAAGCAATGTACGCGATGTGTATAACTCCGTTAGGCACAAGCACTCGACGCATCGTTCGGAGCGCGGCTAGAATGACCCGTCCCTCTACTGGTCGCATGTCCTTCGAGAGCGCCTACCATGCGCCGGTCCTCGCGCGCGAGGCGGCAGATTTGCTGGGCAACGCACGGCACGTTCTGGATGGCACACTGGGCGGCGGCGGGCACACGCTGGCGCTGCTCGAGCGGGGTGCGCACGTGACCGGGCTCGATCGCGATGCGAACGCGGTCCGCGAGGCCGAGCGTCGACTCGCGCCCTATGTGGCGTCGGGCGCCGTCTCGATCTTCTGTGGCAACTACGCCGACCTGACCGCGATTCCCGAACTTGCATCGGCGCGGTTCGACGGCATCCTGCTCGACCTCGGCGTCTCGTCCCACCAGCTCGACGACGAGCGACGCGGCTTCACCTTTCGTCCCGGCGCGCTGCTCGACATGCGCATGGGCGACGACGCCAGCGGGACAGCCGCGGAATTCCTGAACTCGGCCCCCGACAGCGAGTTGGCGTGGGTCTTCCGAGAGTATGGTGACGAGCGCCGCGCGCCGCGCCTGGCGCGCGAGGTTTCGCGGCGCCGGGCGAATCGCCCGTTCGAGACCAGTGACGACTTCGTCGGCGCCATTCGCGCCGTGCTCGGACCTTCGTCGGGCGCGGCGGACTTCGCCCGGCTCTTCCAGGCCGTGCGCATCGCCATCAACGATGAATTGTCGGGACTGGAGCGTGCGCTCCCGGCGCTGCGCGACCACCTGATACCCGGCGGGACGCTGGCGGTCATCGCGTATCACTCTGGCGAGGATCGACTCGTGAAGCACGCCTTTCGCGAGTGGAGCACTGCCTGCATCTGTCCGCCGCGCCAGCCGATGTGCACCTGTCGAGGCACGGCGTTGGGGACACAGCTCACCCGGCGCGCCATCACCGCCGCCGCCGACGAGGTGGCGACCAACCCGCGCGCCCGCAGCGCGAGGCTCCGGGCATGGCAAAGCGCCGCGTAGCGCCCCGCGGCCGCGTGCACGTGGCCCTCGCGCTCGGTGCCTTCGTCCTCGTCATGGCGGTGGTCGTCTGGCGACGGACGATCGGCTATGAAAAAGCCGTCGAACTCCGGCACCTCGAGACGCAGCGGAAGGAACTGGAGGCTGAACGCTCGCGGCTGGTCAACGACATTCGCAGCGCGATGAGCATCGGTCGGCTAGGGCCGGTCGTGGTCTCGCGCCTGGGGATGAAGTATGCCAGCGATTCGCAGAGCATCCGGCTCCCCATGCCGACGCCCCGGTCCCGGAACTGAGGAGAGATCTCGACACATGCCCTCGCCCAGCCGACTCTCGATCGTGCATGCCGCACTGGCCGTCTTCTCCGTCGCGCTCGTGGTGCGGGCGGCGCAGGTGCAGCTGTTCGAGCACGAGGTCTGGGCGAGCCGCGCGATCCGGCAGCACACGGTCGAGGCGTCGCTTCCGGCACCCCGGGGCGAGATCGAGGACGCCACGGGCGTCACCCTCGCCCGCAGCCGCGAGTTGGTCAAGCTCAGCTTCAAGCTCGACGACATGAAGGATCGACGGGGGTTGTATCGCGCCCTGCGCAAGTTGAAGGTGCCGGAGAGCCGGGCCCGCCCGGTGCTGGACAAGCAGCGGAAGTGGTACGACCTGCGCGAGCGCTTCCAGCCGTCGCAGGTGGCGGACCTCATGAAGGTGCCCGGGGTGCGGTCCGCGTCGGCCGGGGATCGCGTCTACGTGCAGTCGGCGGGGACTCGACAGCTCGTGGGGCGCGCCGATCCGGATGGCCGCAACTCCGAGGGGCTCGAGCTGCTGCTGGACTCGCTGCTGCGCGGCGAGCCAGGACGCGCCCAGACGTTGCGGGCCGCGGACGGCAAGCGATTCGCCACGCCCGACATGCTCACCGAGCCCCCGCGCGCCGGCCACACCGTTCGACTCACCATCAACCAGGTCCTGCAGGACATCTGCGACCAGGCGATCGACGACGCCATCAAGCGGCTCAATGCCGATGGTGGCGACGTGGTGATCCTCGACCCGCACACCGGCGAGATCCGCTGCCTCTCGAGCCTGCGCCGACGCCAGCGCATCGGCAGTCCGCTGACGATCGTGGAGCCGTTCGAGCCTGGCTCCACGCTCAAACCGTTCCTCGTGGCGCGCCTGCTGGAGCTGGGCAAGGCCACGCCTCGCGAGATGATCAACACCTACAACGGCGTGTACGAGGTCGAGGGACGGCGCATCACCGACATCCACAAGGCCGCGTCGATGTCGGTGGCCGACGTCATCCGGCACTCCAGCAACGTCGGCATCGCCCGCCTGAGCGAGCGGGTCAGGGATGGGGAGCTCTTCTCGCTCTATCGTGACCTCGGATTCGGGACGCCGACCGGCGTGTCGTTCCCCATGGAGTCCGGGGGGACGCTCAATATTCCGAAGCGTTGGTCGAAGCAGTCGCATCATTCACTCGCCATCGGTTACGAGGTCGCGGTCACGCCGCTGCAGCTCGCGCTGGCGTACGGGGCGCTGGCCAACGGCGGGGAACTCATGGCGCCGGCGCTCGTCAAGCAGATTCGCGACGTCGACGGCCGAGTGACCTATGCGCACCAGCCGCGCGCGATTCGCCGCGTGTACGATGCAACCACGACGCGCACCGTCATGACGATGCTCGAGAGCGTCGTGGACAGCGGCACGGCCCAGGATGCGGGGCTCGCGACCTTCGACGTCGCCGGGAAGAGCGGAACCGCCCGTCGCACCGTGGGCGGGCGGTACGGCCGTGGCGGCACCCAGTCGTACACCTCGTCATTCGTGGCCCTCTTTCCGTCGAGCAAGCCGCAGTACGTGGTCCTCGTGAAGCTCGATAACCCGCGGGGGACCTACTACGGCGGCAAGACAGCCGCCCCGGTGGCCAAGGCGATCATCACGGCGGCCGTGGCCGCGCGAGATGCATCGCTCGATTGGGGAAAGCTGTCCGGGCGCCGCGAGTCGTACGTGCCCCCGCCGCCGGCCGTGGCCGCGCGCCCTGTCCTGGTGGAGCGGCAGGAGGTGGCGGCCGGGAGCGTGGCGACCGACTCGGTCGGTGGGGCGTCGACCGCGCCACCGCTCCCGGTCGTGGCGTGGGTCGATTCCACGCCCGAACCCGAGCTGCGCGAACCGGTGCGCTTCGATCTCTCCCGCCCGCTGCGTGAGCCGCCGCGCGTGACCCGCGTCGTGAGCGTCCCCGACGTGCGCGGCCTGCCGCTGCGCGTGGCGGTGCGCGAGCTGCACCGCGCCGGGTTCCGGGTGCAGCTGACGGGGGGCACCGGTGGCGTGACTGCCCCCCCGGCCGGTGCGCCCTCCCGCACCGGGGCCCTCGTGCGGCTGGCGCGCCCGTGAACACGACGCCCGTGTCCCCCGTGCCGGTGTCCCCGTGCCGGTGTCCCCGTGCCGGTGCAGGAGATCGTGGCGGCGCTGGAGCGCGCCGACCTGCTGCTGCAGTCTTGTGGTGTCCTTCCCGTGACGGTCGAGCAGGTCACGGACGATTCGCGACAGGTGACGGGGGGGGCGCTCTTCATCGCGGTCTCGGGCAGCGCGCGGGACGGGCACGCGTTTCTGGCCCAGGCGCAGGCAGCCGGGGCGACGATGGCGATCGTGGAGGACGCGACGCGCACCGCGCTCCCGCGACTCGTCGTCCGGGACGGGCGCCGCGCCGCCGCCGTTGCCGCCGCCGCGTTTCACGGCAACCCGGGACGGTCGCTGTCGCTCGTTGGCGTGACGGGGACGAGCGGAAAGTCCACGATCGCGTCCATGCTGCGCCACCTGCTCGATTCGCCCCAGGCGCCGGCGGCCTCGATCGGCACGCTCGGCGTGCTGGTCGGAAGCGAGGGACGCGCGCTCCCTGGCGGGGGGGGACTGACCACGCCCGGTCCGGTCGACCTGCAGCGCGTCCTGCGCACCCTGGTCGATTCCGGCGTCCGCGCCGTGGCCATGGAAGTGTCCTCACACGCGCTCGAGCAGCGTCGTGTCGATGGCCTGGCGTTCGACGTGGCGATCTTCTCCAACCTGTCGCGCGACCACCTGGACTATCACGGGACGATGGAGGCGTATCTCGCGGCCAAGGCGCTGCTGGTGGAGTACGTCGCACCTGGCGGGGCGGTCGTGGTCAACGACGATGTGGAGACGTGGCGCGCGCTGCGTGCCGGACCGCGGCGCGTGCGCTACGGCCTGCGGAGCCCGGACGCGGAGGTGCAGGGGACGGACGTCACCTGTGCGCCCGACGGCAGCCGATGGACCCTGGTCACGCCCGCAGGACGCGCGTCGGTCGCGCTCCCGCTCATCGGGGACTTCAACATCGCCAACGCGTTAGGCGCGGCCGCGGCCGCGTGGGCGCTCGGGCGCTCGACCGAGGCGATCGCGGCGCGCCTCGCCACGCTGCCGCAGGTCCCCGGGCGCCTCGAGCGCATCCTCGACGCCCCGATCGTCCTGCGCGACTACGCCCACAAGCCCGATGCGCTCGAACGGGCGCTCGCCGCCGTACGCCCGTTCACCACCGGCCGCCTGATCCTCGTGGTCGGGTGCGGCGGCGATCGCGACCGGGGCAAGCGCCCGATCATGGGTGAGATCGCCGAACGGCTCGCGGACCTGGTGATCCTCACCAGCGACAATCCGCGCACCGAGGACCCCGAGCGCATCCTCGACGAGATCGAGCAGGGGATGCAGCGCGCACACGAACGCATCGAGGATCGGCACGCCGCGATCGCCCGTGCGCTCGAGGTGGCGGTGGCGGGCGACGTCGTCGTCCTCGCCGGCAAGGGGCATGAGACGTACCAGCTCCGCGGCACGACCTCGTATCCGTTCGACGAGAAGGCCATCGTCAAGGACCTCGCGCGCGGCGTCGCGCGGAGCCGCGCATGAGTTTCTGGACGCACGACCGACTGACACGGGCCCTCGGTGACGAACTGGTGGGCGCGCGCCCGAGCGGCAGTCGCCCGTTAGGTCGGGTGGCGACCGACACGCGCACGCTCGCACCCGACGACGTCTTCGTTGCCCTGATCGGGGAGCGATTCGACGGCCACGACTTCCTTGCCCAGGCGGTCGCCCGCGGCGCCCGGGCGGTGGTCGTGTCGGATGCGGCGCGCGCTGCCGGGCTCGGGGTACCGGCGTTCGTGGTCGCCGACACCACGCGGGCGCTCGGCGCGCTGGGCGCCTACCGGCGGCGTGCATGGGGCGGGCAGGTGGTGGCCGTGGCAGGGTCGAATGGCAAGACCAGCACGAAGGAACTCATCGCCGCGGCGCTCTCAGCCGGCTTCGCCGTCCACGCAACGCGCGGGAATCTCAATAATCACGTCGGCGTGCCGCTGACGCTGCTCGCCATCCCCGACGACGCCGACATCGCGGTCGTCGAGGTCGGGACCAACCACCCCGGTGAGGTCGCCGCGCTGCGTGCGCTGGTCGCTCCCGACATCGCGGTGGTGACGTCGATCGGGGAGGAGCATCTCGAGGGGCTGGGCGACCTGGACGGGGTCCTGCGCGAGGAGTGCGCGATCTTCGACGGCGTGCCGCTGGGCATCGCACCGGCGGGGCAGCCCGAGGTCGGCCGCGAGGCTCGCGCGCGGGGGACCCGCGTGGTCGAGGCCGGGGTCGTGCCCTGCGATGTCGGCGCCGAACGGTGGGGACTCGACGACGACGGCCGTGGCTGGGCCATCCTTGGCGAGGTCACCATTCACGTCCCGCTGCTCGGCGCGCACAATGTCCGCAACGCCCTGTTGGCGATTGCGGTGGCGCGCGCCTGCGGCGTGTCCGACACCGAGGCGGCGCGCGGGATCGGGTCGTTGGCCCCGTTGAGCATGCGCAGCACGCTCGAGACGCTCGGCACGCTCCTGCTGCTCAACGATGCCTACAATGCCAACCCGGCCTCGGCGCGCGAGGCGCTCGCGCTGCTCGACGCCGTTGGGGCGGGCCGACCGCAAGTCGCCGTGCTCGGGTCGATGCTGGAACTGGGCGCCCAGAGTGATGCCCTGCATGCGGAGATCGCGCAGCGGGCACTCCGCTCGCGGGCGACCGTCGTGGCAGGCATCGGCGAGTTTGTCGCCCCGCTGCATCGGCTCGCCCCTGGCGATGCGCGCGTGGTCACCGCGGTCGACGCCGAGGCGCTCTGGCCGTTGCTGCGGCCGCGGCTGTCGCCCGATGCGGTCGTCCTGCTCAAGGGGTCACGCGGGACGCGACTGGAACGTCTCGTTCCGCACCTTCGCTCGTTTGTCGGCCTCGATCCACCGGCCCCGCTGGCGTAGCACCGTCGTCGTCCGCCTGTTGGTCCTCCCCCCCATTCGTGATATCCCACCGCCCGTGCTCCACTTCCTGCTGACGCGATTCATCCCCGACTTCCCGCCGTTCCGGCTGATCAACTACATCTCGGTGCGGGCGGCCGCCGCGGCCGTCACCGCGCTGCTGTTGTCGTTCCTCATCGGGCCGATGATCGTGCGACGCTTGCAGTCGATGCGCGTGCGCCAGGTCATTCGCGAGGGGACCCCGGACTCGCACCAGTCCAAGGGCGAGACGCCGACGATGGGTGGCTTGATCATCCTCGCCTGCTCGATCATCCCGACCCTGTTGTGGACGCGGCTGGACAATCGCTACGTACTGCTGGCGCTGCTCGTGACCGTGTGGATGGGCGGCATCGGCTTTCTGGATGACTACCTGAAGCTCAAGCAGAAGCGGGAAGGGAAGAAGAACGAAGGACTGGTCGAGCGCTACAAGCTCGCCGGTCAGGTGTCGATCGGCCTGATCTTCGGCTACATCCTCTGGCAGTACCCGGTCTCGACGCTCCCGGGTGCCTCGACGACCGTGCCGTTCCTCAAGTATGTCCTGGTCGTCCCGGCGACGGCTGCGCTGTCATGGCTGTACGTGCCGTTCACGACCTTCATCCTTACGGGGGTCAGCAATTCGGTCAACCTGACGGACGGGCTCGACGGATTGGCCGCAGGGCTCACCGCCATCGCGATCGTGACCTTCGCACTGTTCGCGTATGTCATGGGGCGGGTGGACGCGAGCGAGTACCTGCAACTGTTCTACCTGCGCGGAGCCGGCGAGTTGACGGTGTACTGCCTCGCGCTGGCGGGCGCGTGCATCGGGTTCCTCTGGTACAACACCCATCCGGCCCAGGTCTTCATGGGTGACACGGGATCGCTCGCCCTGGGCGGCGCGCTCGGCGCGATTGCGATCCTGCTCAAGAGCGAGTTCCTGCTGCTCTTCGTCGGTGGCGTCTTCGTCGCCGAGACCATGTCGGTGATCATCCAACGTGTCGTCTTCAAGTATCGGCGCAGGCGGTATGGCCTTGCGCATGCACAGCAACACCGGGTCTTCCTGCGTGCGCCGCTGCACCATCACTTCGAGCTGAAGGGATGGAAGGAGTCGCAGGTCGTCGTGCGCTTCTGGATCCTCGGCATCCTGTGCGCCTTCGTCGCCTTCACCACGCTCAAGCTGCGATGACGCCACGGTACGACTGGACGCACGGCGAGGTCGCCGTCGTGGGGCTGGGTCGGAGCGGCACGTCGGTCACGACGCTGCTGCGCCGGCTGGGCGCGCGTGTCTACGCGTCCGATGCCAGTACGCACCCCGCGATCGCCGCGCAGGCGGCATCGCTGCAGTCGCGCGGGGCCGACGTCCAGGTCGGCGGGCACGACATCGCGCGGATTTCCCGGGCTGCCCTGGTGGTGGCCAGCCCGGGGATTCCCCCCGACGCCGCCCCCCTGACCGCGGCGCGTGCGGCGGGCGTGCCGGTGATCAGTGAGGTCGAGGTCGCGCTCGCTGCGATGCCGACCCTGCGCTACGTGGCGATCACCGGTACGAACGGCAAGACGACGGTGACCGCGCTCGTCGCCCACCTGCTGCGCAGCCTTGGCGAAGATGCGGTGGCGGCCGGAAACATCGGGACGCCGCTGAGCGAGGTCGCGTTGCGGCCTACGATGCCCGCGTGGGTGGCGCTCGAGCTGTCCTCCTTCCAGCTGCACGACACGCCGTCGATCAATCCGCGCGTCGGTGTCATGACCAACCTCTCGCCCGACCATCTCGATCGGTACGAATCGGTCGACGACTACTACGCGGACAAGGCGCTGCTCTTTCGTCATGCCGCGCAGGGTTCGCGGTGGGTGGTGAACGCCGACGACCGGGAAGTCATGGCGGTGGCGCGCACCGTGCGAGGCGTGCAGCTCCGCTTTGCGGTCTCGGGGCGCCTGGCCGACGCCTTCCTGGGAGGGGAGGACAAGCAGCAGCTCATCGTGCGCGACGCCGTCCTGCTCACGCGACGCGAACTGCCGCTCCTGGGCGACCACAACGTCGCCAACGCCCTCGCCGCCGTCCTTGCCGTGATGGCCGCCGATCCCGCGTTCGACTGTCTCGACGACCGGACGCGCATGGCGGCGGCGCTGCGCGGCTTCCATGCGCCTCCCCATCGCCTGGAGCCGGTGGCCGATGTGGGCGGCGTGTTGTGGATCAACGATTCCAAGGCGACGAATGTCGCCGCCGCGCGCGTCGCCATCGAGAGCATGACCCGCCCGACCATCCTCCTGCTGGGCGGCCGGCACAAGGGCGAGCCGTACACGGCGCTGCTCGATCCCATCGCGAAGCACTGTCGGCACGTGCTCGCCTACGGTGAGTCGGCGCCGCGCATCGTCCAGGACCTGGCGGGCCGTGCCTCGGTGCAGCAGGTGGAGGGGGGCTTTGCCGAGGTGGTGTCGCGCGCGCGTGGGCTGGCGCGGCGCGGCGATGCGGTGCTGCTCGCCCCCGCCTGCTCGAGCTTCGACATGTTCACCAACTACGAGGAACGCGGTCGCGCCTTCGCGGCTGCGGCTCGGGGGGAGGAGTGATGCACGATCCGATGCAATCGCGCGTGCGATGGGCCGTGGGGACCGAGGCTCGCGCCCTCGTCCTCGTCACGGCCGTGCTGTGCGCCTTCGGGTTGGCCACGCTCTACAGCGCCAGCGCGTTCGTCGCCATGCAGGCCGACCACGACTCGACCTACTACTTCCTGAAGCAGCTTGCGGGAGTGGGCGTGGGAGTCGTGGGCTTCGCCCTCGCGGCCAAGTTCGACGCCGAGCGCCTGGAGCGGCTCGCGTGGCCGCTGATGGTCGTGACGATCATCCTGATGCTCGTCACGGTGCTGCCGTTCACGCACAAGATCGCACCACTGGTCAATGGCTCCCGGCGTTTTGTCTTCGGGGCGTCGGTCCAGCCGTCGGAGTTCGGCAAGCTCGCCGTCGTGGTGTGGACGGCGATGCTGGTGCTCAAGAAAGGGGAGCAGATGCGCCGCCTGACGAAGGGACTCCTCCCGTTCCTCATCGTGGTCGGCATCCTGGATGTCATCGCCTTCTTCCAGCCGGACCTGTCGGTGGCGATGTTGTACACGCTCCTGATGGGCATCATCCTGTTCTCCGCCGACGTCCGCATCGGGCACTTCATCCTGCTCGGCATCCTGTCGGCGCCCCTGCTGTGGCACGAGGTGGCGAAGCGGCAGTATGCCATGTCGCGCCTGCTGTCGTTCATGGGCTCCGGCGACGCACCCGAGACCATCAACTTCCAGCTGCGCCAGTCGCTCATCGCCGTCGGCTCGGGCGGCTTCACCGGCAAGGGATTCAGCCAGGGGCTGCAGCAGTACGGGTGGGTGCCGTTCGGCTACAACGACTTCATCGGGAGCAACATCGGCGAGGAGTGGGGGTTCCTCGGCATGATGACGATCGTGCTCGCCTTCGCGCTCTACACCTGGCTGGGCTTCCGCATCGCGAAGCAGGCGCGCTCCCGCTTCTTGCAGCTGGTCGCGATCGGCCTGACCTGCACGATGTCCATCACCGCGTACCTGCACATCGGCGTCGTGATTGGGCTCCTTCCCACCACGGGACTCACCCTGCCGTTCGTCTCCTTCGGCCGTTCCAACCTCGTCCTCAGCTTCGTGCTCACCGGCATCCTGGTGAACATCGGGAGCATTCGGGAACGGGTGTACGGCGCCTCCGCCACCGATCCCGCGTAGGGTCGCGCGTGCGCGTCCTGTTTTCCGGCGGAGGGACCGGCGGGCACCTGTATCCCGCCCTGGCGATCGCCCGTGCCCTCGTGGCGCTGCGTCCCGACGTGCGCCCGCACTTCGTCGGCGCCACGCGGGGAATCGAGCGGATCATCCTCCCCGATACCGAGTTTCCCCACACACTGCTCGACCTGCATCCGGTGTATCGGTCGGCACCATGGCGCAACTGGCGAACAGTCGCCGGTCTCGCGCGGGGGTGGAGCCGGCTGGGCGACCTGGCGCGCGAGGCGCCTCCCCGGCTCCTGGTCGCCACGGGCGGCTATGCCGCATCCGGGGCGCTCGCCTTCGCCGCGACGCGGGGCGTTCCGTATGTCCTGCAGGAGCAGAACTCGTCTCCCGGCCAGACGGTGCGGCTCTTCTCGCGCTGGGCACGCGAGACGTACCTGGGCTTTCCCGAGGCCGCCCTCGGGCTGCCGCGCGGTGCCCGACCTCGCGCGGTCGAGACCGGGAACCCGATCGACCCGCCGCCGCTGGTGCGCCCCGATCGGGCGGCGCTGCGCACGGTTTGGGGGCTCGATCCGTCCGTGCGCCTCGTCGTCCTGGCGTTCGGCGGCAGCCAGGGATCGGCCGCGCTCAACGCGCTGGTGGATGGCTGGGTGGCGCGAGGGCTTCCGGCGGGTGTGGGGCTCATCTGGGGAACGGGGCGCGACCACTACGCACGGCACGCGGACCGCGCGACGGGTCGGGTCATCGTGCGCCCCTACCTCGCCCCGATCGCCGACGCCTACGCCGTGACCGACCTCGCCATCACCCGCGCCGGCGCCATGACGACGGCCGAGCTGTGCGCCTGGGGAATCCCGATGTACCTCGTCCCGCTCCCCACCGCGGCCGCCGACCACCAAACGGCGAATGCGCGCGCCCTCGAGGCGGCTGGCGCGGCGCGCTGGATCTCGCAGCGCGAGGCTACGCCCGACCACGTCGCCGCGGTGGTGCGCGAGGTGGTGGGCGATGGGGCCCGGCGCCAGGCGTGGGCGGCAGCCGCCGCGGCGCGGGGCCGTCCCGAGGCGTCGGCGATCATTGCGCGCCGCCTGCTGACCTGGCTCGGGCACGCGGACTCGACGCGATGAGCCTGCAGCTCCCCCCGGCGCGCTAGATTCCGGGCACCATGCCACTTCTGGACGCGAACGACCCTCGCCCCGTGCACTTCGTCGGCATCGCCGGCGCCGGCATGAGCGCCCTCGCCGAGCTGTTCGTGAAGCGAGGCGTCGTCGTCACGGGGTGCGATGCGTCCCTCGCTGGCGCCGACGACCTGCGCGCACTGGGCGTCCAGCTCGATCTCGGTCACGACCCGGCGCATGTGGCAGCGGCCCGCGCGCTGGTCGTCACGTCGGCCGTGCCCGCGGACAATGCGGAGGTGGCCGCGGCCCGCGCGGCCGGGCTTCCGGTCGTGCGGCGGGCCGAGGCGTTAGGCGAGGCCGTGCGCGGCGGCACGCTCGTCGCCGTTGCCGGCACCCATGGCAAGACCACGACCACCGTCATGACCACCGAGGCGCTCGCCTCCGCCGGGCGTCGGCCGACGGGCATTGCCGGGGGGCGCGTGGAACGGTGGGGGGGAAACCTGCGCTACGACGGCGACCAGCTGTTCGTCGTCGAGGCCGACGAATACGATCGATCGTTCCTCGCGCTCACGCCCACGGTCGCCGTGGTGACCAATCTCGAGGCGGACCACCTCGACATCTATCGTGACCTCGACGACATCCGCCAGGCCTTCTCGGCGTTTCTCGCACCCGCGCACACGATCGTCGTGTGCGCCGATGATCCTGGCGCGGCGTCACTCGACGTGACGACCGGGGCACAGGTCATCCGCTACGGCGTGGCATCGCCCGATGCTCGGCTGGTCGGCGTCCCGCGCCGGCGTGCCGACGGCTGCACGGTGGTCGCCGCCACCTTCGACGGCGAGCAGCTCGGCGACGTTGCCCTGGCCGTGCCCGGCCTGCACAACGTGCGCAATGCGCTGGCCGCGCTCGCCTGTGGTCTCGCGTTAGGCGCGCCGTTCGACCGGCTGCGCCAGGGGCTTGAGCAGTTCCAGGGCGTCGAGCGCCGGTTCCAGCGCCTCGGGACGGCGGCTGGCGTGGCGGTCGTGGACGACTACGCGCACCACCCGACCGAGGTGGCCGCGACGATCGCCGCCGCGCGCGACGCATATCCCGGTCGGCGACTCGTCGTGGCATTCCAGCCGCATCTGTACAGCCGAACCCGCGACTTCGCCGAGGGATTCGCCGAGGCGCTCGCCACCGCTGACGTGCTCTTTCTCACGACGCTGTATCCGTCGCGCGAACGGCCGATTGACGGTGTCTCATCGGCCCTGATCGCCGATCGAATGACAGCGGCCGGGCGTGCGCCCGCCTGGTCGGGGGCTCGCACCGATGCCGCCTCCGCGCTCGCGGCCTTCGTTCAGGATGGCGATGTGGTGCTGACGATGGGGGCCGGCGACATCACGCGCACGGGGCCTGAACTCCTCTCGTTGCTCGCCGGCGGGCCCTCGGCATGACTGCCGACACCACGGACGCAGGCGCCGCTGCCTCCGCCGGTGCGCCACGCTGGCGCCGCCGGTGGATCGCCGCGGCCGTCGTGCTCGCGGCCGTCGTGATCGCCTCGACGCCGTGGTGGGGGCACGATCTGGCGTTCTTTAGGGTGCAGCAGGTCGAGGTCCGAGGGACCCGGTTCGCGCGGGCCTCCGAGATCGCGGCGCGCCTGCAGATCGACACCACCTACTCCATCTGGAACGCCTTCGACTCCCTCGCGCTTCGCGTGGAGGGGCATCCGCAGGTGGAGCGCGCGCGCCTCTCGCGCCGGCTCCCCAGCACCCTCGTCGTTACGGTGGAGGAGAACCTGCCGATCGCCCTCGTCGCGGCGTCGGGGGGCTTCAAGGCGTACGACGACCGCGGACGGCTCCTCCCGCTCGATCCGACGCGCTGGAAGGTCGACCTGCCGATCGTGGCCCGGGCCGATACCGCGCTCTTTCGCCTGCTCGGCGAGATCAAGGCCGAAATGCCCGAATACTACGTGCGAGTGAGCGAGGCGCGTCGCGTCGCGAAAGACGAGGTCGTGCTGCACCTGCTCGACGTTCCCGTGCGCGCGATGCTGGATATGCGCGCCGACCGGCTTCTGCAACTATCTTCCGTCGAGGCCGATCTCGCGAAGCGTCACCTTCGACCCGTGGAGCTCGACTTGCGCTACAAGGACCTCGTCATCGCCCGCCTTCCATGAACGTCGAACGTTTGGTCGCCGGACTCGATATCGGATCTGCCAAGACCACGGCCATCATTGCCGAGGTTGTTGGGGATCTCCCGCGCCACCCCGGCATCAAGGTGCTCGGGGTCGGCCAGGCCCGCACCACCGGGCTGCGACGCGGCGTCGTGGCCGACATTGAGGAAACCACGCAGTCGATTCGCAAGGCGGTGAGCGACGCCGAGCAGATGGCGGGCGTGAAGGTCGATGCGTGCTACGTCGGGATCGCCGGGGAGCATGTGCAGGCGATGATCTCGAAGGGGATCGTCGCCGTCAGCGGCGACGAGATCTCCCGGGGAGACGTGGAGCGCGCCAACGCGGTCGCGCGCGCGCAGGCCATGCCGCCCGAGCGCGAGCTGCTGCACGCCATTCCGCAGGAGTACTCGGTCGACAAGAACGAGGGCATTCGTGACCCCGTGGGCATGGTGGGGACGCGACTGGAGACCGAGATGTACCTCGTCACCATCGGCAGCTCGCCGGCGCTGAACCTGCGCAAGGCGGTGGAGAAGGCGGGGTACCGACCGCTGCAGCTGGTGCTCGAGCCCCTGGCGAGCGCGCTCGCCGTGCTCACGGAAGACGAAAAGGAGCTCGGGGTCGTCTTGATCGAGATGGGGGCCGGGACATCGGACATCGCCGTCTTTCATGAAGCGAAGATCCTGCACCTCGGAACCGTCCCGTTCGGGGGCAACAACGTCACCAATGACCTGGTGCACGGTCTGGGCGTGACGCAGGGCGACGCCGAGCGGCTCAAGGAGCGTTATGGTTGCGCGTACGAGCCGATGGTGGATCCGTCAGAGGTGATCACCCTGCCGAGCACCGTGGCGCAGGGGGATCGGCAGATTCCGCGTGAGCTGCTTGCGCACATCATCCACCAGCGCACCGATGAGATCTTCGACCTGGTGATGCGCGACGTCGATGCCGCGGGATATGCGGGCAAGCTGAGCGCCGGTGTCGTGCTCACGGGTGGCGCCGCGACGCTCCCCGGCGTGGCGGAACTGGCCGCCGAGGTGTTCGGTACCGGAGTACGCGTCGGGATCCCCTCGGAGAACATCAGCGGACTGGTGGACGCGGTCGAGGCGCCGCGGTTCGCGACGGCCGTGGGGCTGGCCCTGTACGCCGCGAGTCGGGTCGCGTTAGGTCTGGAGTCGCCCGGCGGGAAGAAGCTGGCGTTCAATGCCCCCAATGTGGATAAGCTGACGCAGAAGGTGAAGGCATGGCTGCAGGACTTCTTCTGAGGCGCGTGAGGCGTGGGTGACGCGAGACGGGTCACATCGTTAGGGTGATGCGGGCGGCGGCCGAAACTGGTTGCCGCCCGCGCTGTTACAAAGATGATCTTCTCCTAGCAAATGTGGAGAAACATTGGTCGCTCTCGCGACGCGAACGCGGCGCAGAACTTTGCTTTGTGTCACACGTAGCTTGACGGACGGAAGGCGTTATATTCGAGCGCGAATCGCCGAATGGATCGTGTGACGTTATGCGGTCGTTCGCCGTCGATGTCGCAATTCATTCCGCGTGTGTCCTGCACGATGCTGTGCCATCTGTCCCCGGTTGTCCCTGGATCTGCCTCGCCACGAGAGGAGCTGCGCGCGCCATGATGTTCGAATTCGAGGAGAACGCGTCACAGGTTGCCCGCATGAAGGTCGTGGGCGTGGGCGGCGGCGGCGGCAACGCCGTGAATCGCATGATCGAGGATCAGTTGGAGAGCATCGAGTTCATCTCGATCAACACCGACGCGCAGGCGCTGCTCGCGTCCAAGAGCGACGTGAAGATCCAGATCGGCAAGAAGCTCACGCGGGGACTCGGCGCCGGCGCCCGCCCGGAAATCGGGCGTCAGGCGATCGAGGAGAACCGCGACGAGGTGGGGCGTGTGCTGCAGGGTGCCGACCTGGTCTTCGTGACGTGCGGCATGGGCGGTGGGACCGGCACCGGCGCGGCCCCGATCGTCGCCGAGCTTGCCCGCGAGGCGGGGTCACTCACGGTCGGGATCGTGACCAAGCCGTTCCTCTTCGAGGGCCGGAAGCGCATGCGCCAGGCCGACGCGGGCATCGCCGAGATGCGCCGGCACGTGGACACGATGATCATCGTGCCTAACGAACGGCTCCTGGCCGTGGTCGGGAAGGGGATCCCCTTCCAGGATGCGCTCAAGAAGGCCGACGAGGTCCTGCTCCACGCCACGCAGGGGATCTCGACCCTCATCTCCAAGACCGGACTCGTCAACCTCGACTTCGCCGACGTCCGCTCCGTGATGGCCAACGGAGGGTCGGCGCTCATGGGGACCGGGATCGGGCGCGGCGAGAACCGGGCGATGGAGGCGGCGCAGCAGGCGATCTCCTCGCCCCTGCTCGACAACATCTCGATCGGCGGATCCACCGGCGTCCTGTTGAACATCACCGGCGGCGGCGACCTGACGCTGGGCGAAGTCACGCAGATCTCCGAGATCGTGCACGATGCCGCCGGCGACGACGCAGAGATCATCTTCGGCGCGGTGTCCGAACCGGCGATGCAGGGCGAGATCCGCGTGACGGTGATCGCCACCGGCTTCGACAAGGCGCTCGGCCAGACGACCAGTGCGGCGAACGGCAGCACCTTCTCCATCGCCAAGGGAAGTACCCCGATGTCGGAGCCTCGCGCCGCAGAGCCTCGCGCGGCAGAGCCTCGCGCGGCAGGGCTGGCGGCGTCGGGGGGACGCGCCCCGGCGAGCTCGCGTCCGATTCCGGTTGTCTCGCAGGCGGCGCCGCAACCGGTGTCCAAGCCGGCACCGCAGGCCGACGTGATCCCGATCACGCAACGCTCCGCTTCCGGCGCGCGTACCGTGCAGGGAGGCGCCGGACCGCGGACCGTCGGTGCGAACGATCCCAATCGCAAGTTCGCGCCGCCCGCCCCTCGGCTGCAGGAGGAGATCGACGAGATGGACATTCCGACCTTCATTCGGAGACAGATGGATTGAGCAGTCGGCGCGCGCGATTCGGTGTGTTCGGCGTGGTGGCGCTCCTTGCCTGGGGCGCCATCAGTGTCGTGCGCCCGATTCCCGAGCGCCGGGCAGGTGAGGTCATCAGCGGTGTGCGCACTCCGGCGTGGCAGGAGCGCGTCGACTCGCTGCAGCGCGGTGAGACCGTCGGCGGTGTGCTCTCGCGCGGGGGACTCACGGCGCAGGAGGCAACCGAAGCCATCGGCGCCGCCGCAACCCTCGACCCGCGACGACTCCCGGCCGGGATGCGCATTACGCTGGGCGGTCCTGAGGGGGCCCCTCCCAGTCGCATCAGCTTTCAGCTCGCCATCGACCGGTTCCTGCACCTGACCAGGTCCGACAGCGGCTGGGTCGAGCACGAGGAGGTCCTCCCATGGGCGACCGACACCCTCGTGGTGCGCGGCGAGATCGCCCGCACGCTGTACGACGCCTTCGACGAGGGGGCCACCGAGCTTCCGCCGGGGGCGCGCAGCGAACTGGCTTGGAACGTCGCCGACATCTACGAATACCGGCTCGACATGAGTCGCGACCTGCAGCCGGGCGACACCTTCCGGGTGCTCTTCGAACGACGTCGAGGGCCGGAGGGGACGGTGCGGATCGGGCGCGTCCTCGCCACGAACTTTGCATCGGGCACGGCGTCGATCGACGCCATCCGATTCGAGTCCGAGGACGGTCGCGGACGGTACTACGACACCGTGGGCAAGTCGCTGCGGTCGGCATTCCTGCGCGCGCCGCTGGAGTTCCGCCGCATCTCGTCGGTCTTCGGCATGCGGCGTCACCCGATTCTCGGCGTCTGGCGGGCACATCGCGGAACAGACTACGCCGCGACGTCGGGCACGCCGGTGCGCAGCGTTGGTGACGGCGTCGTGGTGCGTGCCGGCCGCATGAGTGGCTACGGCAACGTGGTCGACGTGCGACACGCCAACGGTTTCGTGTCTCGCTACGGCCACCTGCGCGCCTTCGCCAAGGGGGTACGCAGCGGCACTCGCGTCGCGATCGGACAGACCGTCGGACTGGTCGGGATGACCGGACTCGCCACCGCGCCTCACCTGCACTTCGAGGTGCTCGTCGGGGGTACGCAGCGCGATCCGCGCAAGGCTCTCGCCAGCACCGGCGGCGATCCGCTCCCCTCGGCCGATCGTCCGGCATTCGACCGTCTGCGGGCCGACTACCTCGCCCTGTTGCAGCGCGTCTCGACCCAGATCGCCGACTCCAACTGAGGGGCCCCTGAACAACCGGCAACAGCTGCCCGTCGCCGGGCGTAGATTCGGGTCATGATTCCCTGGTTGATCGCGCTCGCTGCCGGAGTGGCCGCTGCGGCGGCGGTGTACGCACGCGCCCGTCCCAAGGGACGCGCAGCGACCGCCGCGTTGCGTGCCATCTCCGTGACCAGCCTCGTCGCGCTCGCGCTCAATACCGTACTGGGGGCTCGGCGTGTCCCGAGTCCGTTGGTCGCGCTCGACGCATCGGCGTCCTGGGGACGCGGGCGCGATACGGCCGGTTTCGCCGCGGCCGCGCAGGCGGCCCGTCGCGAAGGCGGCGATTCCCTGTTCGTCTTCGGCGACTCGTTGCGACTGGCGGGCGACACGCTGGCCGGTCGCGATCGGGCCTCGCGCGTGCGCCCCGCCGCTGAGCGGGCGATGGCGTCGGGGCGTCCGCTCGTCGTGTATACCGATGGGGAGATCGACGACCCCGAGGCGCTGCTGGCGCTTCCGGCGGGATCGCGCATTGTCATCGGGGGAGCGAACAGCGCGCCCGATGCCGCCGTGCTGGACGTGAGCGCCCCTCGCGTCGCGGCCGCCGGCGATACGGTCGAGGCCCAGGTCACCGTGGCGGCGGGCGCCGGGGGGGCCGCCGCGGGATCGCTCCAGCTCGAGCTGGCGAACCGGCGCGTGGCGAGCGTCGCCTTCGAGGCGCTCCCTGCACAGGGCGAACGGACCGTCACGCTGAAGTTCGTGGCGCCCGCAGGGACGGCGCCCAGTGAGCTGCGCGCGACGGTGGTGACCGCCGGCGACGCCGAGCCGCAGAACGACGCCGCAGCCACCGTGCTGGAGCTCACGACGGGCGCCGCTGCCGTGCTGGTGTCCTCGTCGCCTGACCTGGACTCGCGCGAAGTGGCCGCGTTGCTGCGAGGGACGGTGATGTTGCCGACGCGTGCGTATTTCCGTGTGGCGCCCGGACAGTGGCGTGAGGACGTCACGTTGCAGCCGGTGAGTGAAGAGGCGGTTCGCCGTGCGGTACGTGAAGCGCCGATCGTCGTGCTGCACGGTGACACGGCCTTGTTTGGGGCACCGAGGCAGGTGACGCGGGGCTCGCTTGCCCTCATCGCCCCTCCCGTCGCGGCGCAGGGCGAGTGGTTCGCGACCGGGGCGCCGCTGTCGCCGGTGAGCACGCACCTGAGCGGGACGGTGTGGGATTCGCTGCCGCCGCTCGATGTGAGCGCCACCCCTCCGGCCGACGCGGAATTCACGATCCTCGAGACGCGACGGTCGCGCCGACTGGACCAGCGGGTGGCGATCGTGGGCTGGGAGCGGCCGCGGCGCGTGGTGGTGGCCACGGCCTCTGGCTTCTGGCGGTGGCGCTTTCGCGGCGGTGTCGGCAGCGATGCATTCACGGCCGTCTGGGGGAGCCTCCTCGACTGGCTGGCCGGGGAGCGGGCCGATGTGCGGGCCGCCTTTCCCGTGACGTCGGCCGTGCGGGCGGGCGGGGCCGTGCAATGGCGGCGCGGGGTGGGCGGCGACAGCGTCGTGCGCGCCCTCGTCGTTAGGCGCGGGGCGACGGACGCGGGCGATTCGCTCGTCCTGCGGTTCGGCGAGGGGAACAACTCGACGCTCGTATCCGCCCCGCCGGTGGGCGTGTACGACGTGCAGACGGCCGGCGGCGCCTCACTCCTGATCGTCAATCCCTCGGCCGAATTGCTGCCGCGGCGCCGCACGGTGCAGGACGGTGCGCTCGGATCCGGCACCGCGCGCGGCGAGGCGCCGCGTGCCCGGGACGCCTCGTGGCTCTTCGCGCTGGCGCTCCTGTCGCTGTGCGCGGAGTGGCTGCTGCGCCGGCGCATCGGGCTGCGCTAGCACGGCCTGCCGGGCCGACTCGGCCGGCCCTGCCATCGCCGTTTCGCACGGCTCGCGCCGGAGCACGACGCGCGTCGCCGAGGCCGCCGCCCGCCCGCCGACGCACTAGCTTTCGCGCATGGCCAGGCTCTTCAAGCGCAGCGACGACCTCCCCAAGCGGTCGCTTTGGCAGCGCATCAAGGATATTGCCCTCACCGACGTCGGCGCGCTGGTGCGCAAGGGGTCGCGCGAAGGGTCGCTCGAACAGATCGAGGAACTGCTGCTGGAGGCGGACTTCGGCGTGGCGACGACGTTGCGGCTGGTCGAGGACGTCGATCGGCTGGCGCAGCGCGGCAAGATCAAGACGCATGACGAGTTTCTCGAGTCGCTGCGCTCCGGCGTGGAGACCGCGCTGCGCCACGGGAACTCCGACCCGGCGCTCCGCGCGGCGGCGACCGGTCCCACGGTCATCCTGATCGTCGGCGTGAACGGGGCGGGGAAGACCACCTTCATCGGCAAGTTGGCGGCCCGGTTCCGGGACGAGGGCAAGCGGGTCATCGTTGCGGCTGGCGACACCTTCCGTGCCGGCGCGATCGACCAACTCCGGGTGTGGGCCGATCGCGCCGGGGCGGAGTTCATCGGCGGCAAGCCCGGGGGCGATCCGGCGGCGGTGGCGTTCGACGCGATCGACGCCGGCGTGACGCGCGGCGTCGACGTGGTCATCGTCGACACGGCCGGACGCCTGCACACCAGCGATAGCCTGATGGAGGAGCTGAAGAAGGTCGCGCGGGTGATCACGCGTCGCATGCCGGACGCGCCGCACGAGACCCTGCTCGTGCTCGACGGCACGATCGGGCAGAACGCGGTGGCGCAGGCCCGCACCTTCTCGGCTGCGGTCCCGGTGACTGGGCTGGTCGTGACGAAGCTGGACGGGACGGCGCGGGGCGGGATCGTCGTGGCGGTGCACGAGGCGCTCGATGTGCCGATCAAGTTCATCGGCGTCGGCGAACAGGTGGCCGACCTCGTGCCGTTCGACGCGACGGACTTCGCGCGGGAGCTGCTGGAGGAATAGGGCGCCCGGCCTGATCGGGCCCGCGTGCGAGGGGCACGCGGGCGTGCGAGATGTCCATCTTCGGGGGGAGGGCTCCGTGGCCGCACGCCGCGACGACCGATTCGCCACCGCGCCGCGCGTCACGCTCGACATGCCCGTGCAGTTCCTCAAGGGCGTGGGTGAGCGGCGCGCCAGGCTGCTGCGCAAGCTGGGGATCGAGACGGCGCTCGACCTGCTGTACCACGTGCCGCATCGCTACGAGGATGCCAGCACCATCACCGCCATCGCCGCGGTGGCACCGGGCATGGACGTGACCGTCATGGGGCGCGTCGTGTCCAAGGGGATCATCCCGACGCGGAAGGGACTGCGCATCTTTCAGGCGGTGGTGCGGGACGCCACCGGGCTGCTCGAAGTGTCCTGGCCCGGCCAGCCGTTCCTCGATCGCACCGTCAACAAGGAGGACGTGCTCCTGCTGACCGGACCGGTGCGCTTCTACCACGGCCGCCAGCTGCAACCCCGCGAGTTCGTGAACCTCGGCGCCGAGGACTCGGGGAGCGCGCAGGGACGCGTCCTGTCGGTCTATCCGGCCACCGAGGGAATGACGGCGAAGCAGATCCGGGCGCTCGTCGAACTGCACCTCACGGCGTTGTTGCAGTTGGTCGAGGAACACCTGCCGGACGAGGCGCGCGCCGAGGCGGGAGTGGCGCAGCTCGCGGAGGCGCTGCGCATGGTGCATCACCCCGCCTCGGTCGGGCAGGCGGAGCAGGGGCGCGATCGCCTGGCCTTCGACGAACTGCTCTTCGTGCAGCTCCTGCAGCGCCGGGCCAACGCCCTGGCGCGCGTACCGCGCCGCGGCATCGTGTTCACGGCGAGGCGCACGCTGACCACCCAGCTGCGCGAGTCGCTCCCCTTTGCCCTGACCGGGGCGCAGGTGCGTGTGCTGCGCGAGATCGTGGCCGACATGTGCTCACCGCGGCGCATGCACCGCCTGCTGCAGGGCGACGTCGGGAGCGGCAAGACCGTCGTGGCGCTGTTCGCCGCGCTCCTGGCGATCGAGAACGGCTTCCAGGCCGCACTCATGGCCCCGACCGAGCTGCTCGCCGAACAGCACGCCCGCACGCTCGAGGGGTTGCTGGCGCCGCTCGGGATGCGCCCCGTCCTCGTCACCGGGAGCCTTGGCGCCGCCGAGCGACGCGAGGCCGACCAGCGCCTCGCATCCGTCGCCCCGCTCGTGGCCGTCGGCACCCACGCATTAGTCCAGGACAGCACCCGCTTCGGCCGCCTCGGCTTCGCCGCGATCGACGAGCAGCATCGCTTCGGTGTCGAGCAGCGGGCGGCGTTAGGCGCGAAGGGCGACGGCCCCGACGTCCTGCTCATGAGCGCCACGCCCATCCCGCGCTCCCTCGCGCTCACGCTGCACGGTGACCTCGACGTCTCCATCCTCGACGAGCGACCGCCCGGCCGAAAGCCGATCACCAGCGCCTTGCGTCCGGAGTCGGCGCGCGAGCGCGTCCTGACGTTCGTCGACAGCCAGCTCGCCAAGGGGCGCCAGGCCTACATCGTCTACCCGGTCATCGACGAGTCCGAGAAGACGGACCTCAAGGCCGCGACGACCATGCACGCCGAGCTGTCGGCCGGCCCGTTCGCTGCGCGGCGCGTCGCCCTGCTGCACGGACGCCTGGCGAGCGAGGAGCGCGACGCGATCATGCGCCAGTTTCGCGACGGGTTGATCGACATCCTCGTCGCCACGACGGTCATCGAGGTCGGCATCGACGTGGCCAACGCCACCGTCATGCTCATCGAGCATCCCGAGCGGTTCGGGCTCTCGCAGCTGCACCAGCTGCGCGGCCGGGTGGGGCGCGGCGCCGAGGAATCGTTCTGTATCCTGCTCGGCGACGTGGGGCAGGAGGCACACGAGCGGCTGTCGCTCTTTGTGGCGACCGAGGATGGCTTCGAGATCGCGCGGGCGGACCTGAGGATGCGCGGGATGGGCGACCTGTTCGGACAGAAGCAGAGTGGCGACGCGACCTTTCGCGTGGCCGACCTGTTGCGCGATGAGGCGCTCAACGAGCGGGCGCGGGAGTTGGCGCAGCGGATCCTTGACAGTGACGCCGAGCTCGCGCGTCCGGAGCACGGGGGGATTCGGGCGATGCTGCGGGCGCGGTATGCGCGGGCGTTGGAGTTGTTTCGGGTGGGGTGACGGGGGCGAATCTCCGGATGTTGGAGGGCCTCCCGCCGGACCCGCAGCGGCCGACGATCGGGATCCGCCCTGCGCAGGATCGCGTTCGAGGGGCGCGCAGTTCCTTCACCTTGCGCTTTGACTCCTTCACGCGGACCTGATCATCCGTTTGCAATCCGGATGCAATCCGGGGCACGTCCCGATATCGGGCTCGGCCTGTCGGACCCATGTCCGAAGCGCCTCTGCGGAACAGCCGATCGTCGACGCCGTAGACGTGATCGCGGCTCGCTGCGACGCATGCGCGCCGTCCTGGTTTCGCACCAACCGGACCGCGCACTGACGCACCACCCTGTGAACTCGACGTGTCGTCCTCTCGCGAGCCGGCTGCGGCCCTTCACGTCCCTTTCCATCGAAACGGGGGCCACAACAAGCGTCGCTTCCAACTAGTACGCCACGATATAGCTCGAGAAGTGCCGCAGGTTACGGTACACCCAGTATCCGGGATTCCCCGGAGCGTAGTACGTCTGCTGCCACGTGTCTGACTTCCCCTCGTCTACGCACACGCCAGCGCTGTCGCACCACGGAATATGGACCTTGCCAAAGGTCGTGAGCTTGGCGTCGTGGAAGTACAGCCGCACCAGGCTCCCCGGCTCGAACCGAACATTCGGCATCACCGACGTCCCGGGTCGCCCAGCCTTCGTGGTGAAGCTGCGGATCGTGAACTTGATCGCCGTCGTCGCCTGGATGCAGTTGTTCAGCCACGTCGTGGGACCGTACCCGCTCGACTTCGGGTCGCAGATCGCCCATGGGTAGATGACTAGCCTGTGACCGGAACCGAAGGTCACCAGCCCGCCCGCCTTGGGATCGAGCGTAAACGTCTGGACCACCGTGTCCTTCTTCTGGACCGTGGTAAGCGCGATCTTCGGCAGCCAGCCGAACTGCTGGGTGATGTCGACGAAGTCTGCCGCCAGGACTGCCGGGTTGCTTGTGGCCGTCCCAGTCATGACTTCGGTGGGACTCAGGGCCTTGTCGGAGCACGCCGCGAGCAGGGCGACCAACACTGGTGCGAGTAGCTGCCGGAATGCGCGGGTGCTCATGCGGGTCTCGAGAAAAGTGTGATCCTGCCTGTCTCTGCTGAGGATACGATCGAATGGCGGCCGGGTAGTCACGTGGGAGGGCCCTTCTGTCACTGAGTGCGCGGTGCACGACGCGACCGGAACAGCCGCCCTCGGTGCCAGGGTGCGCGTTACGGCCCTCCCGGCGAAAACGTCTATTTGACGTGCCTATCGCGAACTCCCCAGGACTCGTCCGGGACCGAAACAGTCCGCATCGGAGGTCGAGTCCTTGCTGGACGCCGGTCGCGCGCACGAGCGCGCCGGGCGGCTGGATGATGCCGCCAGCGCGTTCGAGGGCGCGGCCCGCGAGGCGCAATCCCGGGGGGCCGCCGGCATTCTCTCCGAGTCGCTCAGGCTCCTGGCGGTTGTGCACCATCGGCGCCAGATGGAAGAGCAGGCAAACGATCTCTGCCAGCGGGCCTACGACGTCGCGCTTCAGATCGACGACGCGCGACGGACGGCGGAGGCGCTGAACACCATGGGAACGTTCGCCCTCGAGCGCGGTCAGCTCGATCAGGCGCGCCAGCGCTATGAGCGAGCGCTCGAACTGGCCAAGAATGCGCCCGCCCTGCGCGCACGCATTCGGCAGAACCTCGGCATCATCGCCAACATCCGCGGAGAGTTCGACACTGCGCTGGCGCACTACGCCGAGGCGCTGGCGGGATACCTGGCGGCTGGGGACGAGGGCGGCAGTGCGGCGGTCTACCACAACCTGGGGATGATCAACGCCGACCGGGGCCTGTTCGACCAAGCCGACCAGTGCTTTCGGAAGGCGATGCAACTGGCCACCTCGATCGACGACCAGCACTACCGGGCGCTCTGCCTCATCAATCATTGCGAGGTCTTCCTGGCTCGGCGGGACTTTCGCGCCGCCAAGCGTCAGGCGGAGACCGCCATCGCCATCCTCGACGACATCGGGCAGCCGCGGCACAAGGCCGACGCCTACAAGGTCCTGGGCATCGTCTACCGGGAGACAAACCGGCCGCAGCTTGCCGAGGCGCGGTTGCAGGACGCGATCCGCATGGCGGTGGAATCGGGGTCCGTGCTGTTGCAGGCCGAGGCGTCGCGCGAGCTGGCGCTCCTGGCCCGCTCGCTCGGTCGCGCCCAGGAGACGCTGAACGCCCTCAACGACGCGCATCGGCTCTTCCGTCAGGTGGACGCGCGAGTGGACCTGGTGGATGTCAGCGCCCGCGTCGACGACCTCGAGGACGTGTACCTGACCGTCGTGCGGGAGTGGGGCGAATCGATCGAATCGGCGGATGCCTATACCCACGGACATTGCGAGCGCGTCGCCGAATACTCGCTCTCGGTGTCGGATACGCTCGGTCTGGACGAGACGGAACGGACCACCATTCGGGTCGGGGCGTACCTCCACGATGTGGGCAAGGTCCGCGTCCCCCATGAGATCCTGAACAAGCCGGGCCGGTTGACCGAGGCAGAATTCGCCACGATGCAGCGCCATCCCGTCGATGGAATCGAGATGCTCAAGGGGGTCGAGTTTCCGTGGAACATCACGCCGATCATTCGATGGCATCACGAGAAGAACGACGGCACCGGTTACCCGGACGGATTCTCGGGCATGGCGATCCCCCCTGCATGCCCAGATTGTCTGTGTGGCCGATGTCTTCGACGCCTTGACGTCGACGCGAAGCTACCGCGGCGCGATGCCCATCGAGCGCGCGCTCGAGGTCATGGTCGAGAGTCGTGACTGGTGGCGCCCGTCGGTGTTCGATGCCTTCATGACGGCGCAGGGCTGCGGCCGACTGGCGCGCGGGACGACCGGCGAATGCTGAGATGTCCGGACGCCCGGAGTCACGAAGCTGGAATCACGAAGCCGGAGTCACAGCCCCGGAGTCTCGGCAGCATCGCGACGAGTCAACCTCACGCGACCGAGAGCGTGACGGCGTCGCAGCTCGCCTCCAACGCCGGGGCTGAGCGTCCCGACGCCTTGAAGAACAGCGCGACGGCGTACGCGGCGCCACCCCTGACGCGAATCTCCGCGGGGGTGGCACACAGGTAGCGCTGACACGCGTTTCGGAAGGCGCTGCCCGACGGAAACTCCAGTGCGGCCGCCACCGCGTTGGCGCTGCGGCGCTCGTCCTCGAGCATTCGGCCGGCCACGACCAAACGCCCCCATGC
Organism: Gemmatimonadota bacterium; assembly: GCA_016704465.1. Lineage (GTDB taxonomy): Bacteria > Gemmatimonadota > Gemmatimonadetes > Gemmatimonadales > Gemmatimonadaceae > SCN-70-22. The sequence goes on from JADJAD010000008.1 coordinate 214,973, forward strand.
GATGAGCTGCTGCGGACTGGGATAGCGCCCCGCCGACAGTTGGGCCGCGAGGTGGGCGCGCGTGATCCCCATCGTGCGGGCCATCGATTCCGGCGACAGGCGTTGTTGTGCGCGAGAGACGGCCATGAGGATCGCGTCGCGCACGGTCGGGTTGTCGTTCACGAGGGCTCGTCGGATCGGGTCGAGCAGCCCGCGGGCTTCCGCCCGCTCGACCGTGGCCCGAAGCACGCGCGGGGAATCGCTCCGATCCTTGACCACCAGGGCGTCGAGGCCAAGCCGACCGTATTCAAACAGGTCGAACTCCGTCACCGGCGGCGATGAGACATAGGCGACGATCGCCAGCGACGTGTACGTCCGCCTGAGCCGCCGCAACGCATCGGAGTTGGCCTCGTCGCCCGACGCCGTCTGGGGGTCGACAACTGCCACCGAGACCGGCCGGCGCTCTGCGGTCCGGAACAGCTGCGCCCAGCTGTCGCAGGCGACCGTGAGGAACTGATCGCGCAGCGCTGCCGAGAGCCGGGCGGTGGTGACCTGGTCGGGGAGGAGGTAGGCGAGTACGGCCAAGGCGTGGTGTCCTTCGCGGCAGGAGTCGGCTCGTGCCTACGTTGGACGATGCGGCATCGGGCTGGTCACGCCCCGAGGGCCGTTTGGGACGGCAGATCGCAGGCGACAGCGTCCACAAAGGACGGCCAGCACGGGCCGGACTCAGCGACGGGCGACGATCGGGAGGAGGCGAGAGTCGGAGATTGCGGCCAGGCGATGTCCCATGCCGCCGAGGTAGGCCTCATTCGAGGCAAAGGACATGAAACTCTGTACGCTCTTCTGGCGGACCAGCAGGACCAGGTCCCATCGCTCGTTGGAGGGCCCGATCAGGAAGGAGCCACCATCGCCCATGAACTCGACGTCGCCCCCTGACGCTCGCAGGTGTGGGAGCGTGTGCTCCATGTACAGATCGTACGCTGCAGCGCCTGATATCGGGGTGACGGGTGCGAGATCTGGCGTGGCCGCGTAGTCCGCGATGTCGCGGAACCGCAGCAGGTTCAGCATGACGACTTCCCCTTCGATGCCCCGCATGAAGAGGTCGCGCCCCGACTCCTGTGTGGGCTCGAGGTAGCGGGGGGCGATTTCTGGAGTCATGGCGTCACTCTAACGTTAGGGGTCATGGTCCTGCGGTGGCGAGCGGCCGCAATGGTGGGCCAGTCAACGCCTGAGCTCCGCTGCGAGCGAAACAACGAATGACGAACGTACAGCAGGGGCACTCCGCAAGTCGCTCGTCGACAGCCGCGTCCGTGAGCCGGCGCTGCGATCAGTCGTCGAGCCACGTGGACGTCGGTTCCGACGGGATATCCAACGCGGCAACATCGACATGCTCCTGAGGCGTCAGGCGCAGCACGCCTTCTCGTTCGTGCGACAGCAGGCCGAGCACAAGGTCGCCGTGTCGGTAGATCGCGAGGTCCTCGAGCCATCCATCGGGTCCGGCAGGCCAGTGCAGCAGGCCCGTGTCCACGAAACTCAGCAGTCGCGCCAGCGACGCCTCAGAAAACGTCCACAGTCGAACCGGACGCTTCACGTCCACCGTCTCGACAGTCGTGACCACTCGGCGAGCGGCGACGGGACGTTCGTATGGGGCGAGCTCGTCTTCGAATGCGTCGGCGAACGGAGCCGGCGTGTCGAGCAGCGACATGACCGTGATCGAGAATTCGTCGGCACCGTGCTCGAGGAGGAAGCGAAGCAATTGTTGGGCGCGATCGCCGCGAAGGCTATGCTCGGACAGGTGGCGCGTAACAAGCATGAGGTTCGAGGTCGTGGTGGATCCGCCCCACGATTGCCGATGGGCTGCGGGCGTCGAAGGGGGCCTTCAGATTGAGCGGCTGGAGCGTCGACTCGGCGGCTTACCCGCGACCTTCACTGGCGTTCGAACGTCATCGGTCGTGAATCGGCGAGCTTCGTGAGGTTGGGAACGCTACGATTGAGGCGGCCTTGAGCGCCGGTCATGCGGCCGATCAATCGTCGCTCCTCGACGCGCACGGCGACCAGAGGAACTCGTTCGGAATCGGCGAGGAAGAGCGAATCCGCGCGGACAACGCCCCACACGGGTACCGAAGGCGCAGCAGAGGAGCCGGTCGGGAACTCAACGCGGAGGAGGCCGCTGATGGAGCCTTCGTGCGCCGTTAGGTCCAGCACGACCGTGACGAGCTGCCCTCGAGGGTTCCTGAAGTTCCTGGCCAGCCAGGTTCCCGACACTGCTTCCGAGCCTGTTGGCGGTCCCGTAGCCTGCGCGGTGGCCGACAGCGGTACCGAGAGCACGAGAAGTGCCAGGCAGGCCGCGTCGCAGCGCGTTCTCGGAAGTGTTCGCATCAGTCGGCCCATGGCGCGAGCTGACATTAATAGGCGCCTAACGAGGCGCGTGATTGCAGCTGCCTCGAGCCACTCGAGCGCAGCGACCACGGCTGAGGGCGACTGTCTGGCGCATGTGGTGGACAGGGGCCGGCGGGCGATGACGTCGGGCGCCTCACTCTGGTGCGCGCTGGAACTGAATGGGGAGCCACTGATCGCGGACGGGGAACTCCGGGAGCGCTTGACGCCCCTTTGCCCCGGCCGGTGTGCGGAGCAGTCCCGGGCGCAGGTCGGTCGCTGGCGGCACCTTGAGCCGTCCGGTCAGCTCGGCTGATGTGGCGGCGCCCTCGAAGGTGAGGTTGGGTTGACCCGGGCTGGCCGGTGCTGCGAGGAAGACGGAGTCTCCGATGCGACGACCCACGAGAATGCGGCGCCAGCGAGCGTCCTCGGGATCGCGGACGCTGGAGAGGTGTCCCCAGAGGGAGTCGCCGTCCTGCCGCATCTCGAGGCGCAGGTCGAGCAGGACGGTCTCACTCGGGCGGCGGCTGGGGTCGGACTGCTCCGCTGGGGTCAGGGCGCGCGGCGCGCGCCACCGAACGTTGCGAGCGAGCCAGGCACCGTCGAGCGGCTCGGGGGACGGGGAGGACGTGGCGAGTGCTCCAGCGGCGAGCAGGGCGAGCACGAGGACGCGCGGGTGCGAAAGACCGTGCATGTCGACCTCAGAGAAGGCAGTACGGAAGGTCCGCTCTACGCCCATGTGGCCTGCACGGGCATGAAGTAGAGTGCACCCGGAGGGCCCACGACACAATACCGCCCGCGTCGCGTCGCGTCGCGTCGTTCAGGAGGGCGAGGAGCAAGTGCTCCGTGCGGAGGTGTCGGTGGTCGCGTTTCTGTGGGTCGGCGTCGGCGAGACGGTCGTCCGGGACAGGTGAGGATCACGGCGGCCGCGCCCCTCGCGAGGAACGGAGCGGCGGTCGACGGAATCGCTGCGCGCGTGTAGCGCAACTCGCGCCGATTGGCGGCTGAGGGAGCGAGGGGGGGCGGGCGCAGGTTCGTCGTCACGATCCGTCCTCGCAGGTCCTTCGCCGCCGCCGCCGTACTGTCGGCAAGGAACACCATCGGCAGCTCGGCGTGCAGCTCAGCCGGCGTCGTGACGAGCAGATCCTTTCAGAGCGCGAGCCTGGTACCGCCGACGTCCACACCGCCGTCGCTCGCCAGCTGCACGCGGCGCAGTGGGCAGAACTGGAAGAAGGTGCCGTCCTCACCGGCCGATACGAGCCCCGCCTCGCGCGCCCGCTCGGCGACCCACGCCGATGCGTGGAACTCATCGATCGTCCCCGCTTCGCGCCCGCGCATCGCATCGACGGCCAACGCGTAGAGATCACGCTTGAGATCGGCTTCCCGGATCGCAGCGATCCTCCCCAGCGTCGCGGATGTATTCGTGGATGTGTTCGTGGAGGTGTTCGTGGATGTGTTCGTGACGCCCACACCACGCTGGAGCGGCCTTATACGAACGCTCCTGACCTTCACCACGCCCGCCGCGTACTGCAACCCGATCGGGCCGCTCGCCAGTCGCGTGTCGTGCCCCTCGGCGGTGCGCACGCCGTTGAGCAGCACGGTCAACTGTCCGCCATCGGCGGTGATGTCGAGCGTGTTCCACTTGCCGCCGGCCTTCGGCATGGGATCGACCTTGGCAAGATGAACGATCGCACCCGTGCCGAAGGTCGGGTCCGGCCGTTGGTCGAAGATGTTCGCCTCATAACAGCTGGTGTCGGTGAGGACGTTCGGGTCGGCGCAGCGCATGTAGATCCCGCTGTTGGCGTCGTCACTCACCCAGAACTCCACGCGAAGCTGGAAATCCGAGTATGGGCGCGGTGTCACGAGGAAGCCGCTTGCGGTCCCGGTCTTCGCGTCCGCCTGCACGACGCCATCGACCACGCGCCAGTTGGCGTTGCCGAGGCGACGCCACGCGTCCAGGCCGGAGGCACCGTCCAACAGCGTCACCCATCCCGCATCGGTCGGTGCGGTCTTGACGCTGGCGCACGCGGCCGCGGCCACTCCGACCAGAGACAGCACCGCGACCGTCAATAGCGAACTTCGGTTCATCGATTTCCCTCAGAAGAAGAGGTTGCGTGAGAGGTGAAAGCTGCGCGCCGGGTGCGGCTTGTCATAATTACGATCGCTTGACACGCACGGGTGGGGCAGTCTCCGTCAGGATCTTCGGCGAGATTGCATCGAGCAGACGCAGCGCCTTCTGGACGGCGCGCTCGAGCTGCGGATCGTGTCCATCGTTCACCGCCCTCGAGCGCTTCTCGCCCTCGATATCCGGCGCGACGCCCGCGTTCGCGGCATCCCACTTGCTGGCAAGTTGATGAAGCCGCCGCGTGGATGGATGATCCCGCCGCCGTCGAGCAGTTGCTGCGTGTCCCAGATCCCGCCCCACCCGCCCCATGTGTTCGTCCCAACGATCGGTCACGGGTTGGCATGGTCGTACTGGAACCGTAGCAGGTCGCCTCCCGATCCTGCGGCGTCGTTGAAGATCATCACCGTGGGATCCCAGTACCCGGCCTATGGGACGGTGAAAAGCTCTCGCATACCGACAGGACGGTTGAAGGACCCCTGCAGCTTGCGAATCATGATGTCGATCAGGGAGTTCGCCGCCGAGCCGACTCCGTTGAAGCGCTCGTCTATCACGGCGCACTCACTGCCACCTTGCGCGAAGTAATAGCGATCGAAGTACCAGTAGCCCAAACCCGAGGTGTTGGGAAGGTAGACGTGCGCCAGCCGTCCGCTCGACGCCTTGACGACGAAGCGGCGGTTATCGTCGACCCGCGCACGCGAACGGAGCCCCTGTTCGCTCGGAACCGGCACCACGTTACCCTCTTGCCGCTGGCGGAAACCGAGAAGTTGACCCCGGACGCTTCCACACCGACACCCGCCATGTACGGCAGCGCCTTGCGGGTATTGAGCTCATCGCAGTGTACGGTCATGCCCGGCTGGTTGGCCACCGCCTCGACGTAGAACCGTACGCCGGTGCCGGCGTCTTGGAGTCGACATCGTTGCGGGGCCGCCCATCGACGGCAAGGGATTCGTTGGCCGATATCGTCGAAGTGGATGCGACCTGTCGGCGGGGTGACGGTGGTGGGCGCGGCGCCCCGCGCCGAGTCAGAGGGGCGCGTGGGGCTGCCACCGGCTCTACGTCGCGCTGCGGCTGGAGCGGCGACGGATCGCTACGGGCTGGAGAGCGTTGGACAGGCGGTCGGTCAGTTGGCGTGTGCGACCGTCGGCTACGGAGTGGACAATGATCGCGTGGTACTGGCTGGGCAGACGCGTGGCGTACGCAACCATTTTGGTCGGGCGACCAGGAGAGATCTCTCGTCGGCGCAGGCACCATGTATTGATCAGTACCGTCCTCCTTCTTCACTCCCATCGCGACGTCGACGTTCCACAGGTTGAGTCTCTTGTCGGTGAACGCGATCGATCGGGAGTCGGGAGACCAGACGGGCGCAGAATAGGACGTCGGCGGCTCGTGCTTAATGGCGAGAGGTAACGCGAGCCCCGCCTGGTCGCCGATCATCTGCTGGAATGCACTGCTCGCGGTAGGAGGACCAGTCGATCGAATTTCCGTTGGGTGACCAGATGGGCATCGCCGGCCCCGCGCCACTCGCGAGGCGCACGCCGGACCGCGTATCCCCCATCGACGCGGGCTCTAGCGCGCCCGCCGACCCCTGAGGGCCCCCCGAGACGCGCCAGCGTGGCGGAGGGCCCGCCGCCCCGCGCTCGACCGGTGCTCGGGTGGTCGGCGAGCGCGCCGAATACTCCGCATCCTCGACCGACCCCGTTGAACCTGTCGCGTCAGCAGAGAGCAGGTTGTGAGACGTCAGCGACCGCATTGCGCAACTCTCACTCGTGGATGAGCCAGTTGCAGCAAGGAATCCGCATGGGAGACCACGGAGGACTTCGCCGAGTGCGAGTTCCTCGAGCCAACTCTCCCACCGTGAGTTCCCATGAAAACCAGTCGCCTGGTACTCTCCCTCCTGGCCGCGACCGCCTGCGTGGACGCGCCGGCGACGGGCCCCGACCCCTCAGTCATTCTCGGGACAGCGGTCGCCGCGATCGCGCCGACAAGTAACCCGGCATGCACCATCCACTGGGCGAGTGGCGTGGCCGGATCCTGGTTCGACACGACGAAGTGGAGTCCGGCCGTCGTTCCTGGTCCCGCGTCGAGCGTCTGCATCGATGCGCCTGGGACCTACATGGTGACGCTCGATCCCGTGACCGACGCCACGCCGGTCGCGATCGCGGCACTCGACCTCGGGGCGCCGGCGCCGTGCCCACCCCTCCGCCTGACGGGCACCAGCACGATCATGAACCTGACGCAGGGCATCATGGTTGGGGCGAATGCCGTGCTGGACCTGCGGAATTTCACTGGCGCTACAATCACGTCGCAGGGCACGCTGACGAACCAGGGCACGGTGGCTGCCGTTGCCGCATGCGGTAACTGCGGGACGGGAAACGTCATCAACGCCGACATCATCAACCAGGGCACGTTGCACTCGGCGGCCATGGTGGCGCTGGGCAAGGTGAATGGGGCCGTCGAGAACTCCGGTGCCATCACCTTTGGCAACAACGGTGAGATCACGATTCCGGCCACCGCCGGGAATCCGACGTTCAGCCAGAACGGTGGGAGCATCACCGGCAATGGCAATTTCACGCGCCTGAATATGCTCGCCGGCACGTTCACCATGAACGGAGGAAAGGCGCGCCAACGGCTCCCCGCCAACAAGAAGCCCGTCGTCATACTCGACGGGGCGAACCTCGTGATGACTGCCGGTGCCACCGACAGCGCGGTCATCGGCGTTCTCGCGCGCTCAGCCACCACTCCGACGATTGCCGGCGACGTTCGCGCACTGACGACCTTGTGGCTCGGCGGCTCGGTCGATGGCCAGCCTGGCAGTGTGGCGTTCACCGGAAATCCGACCAACTTGGGGACGATCACCACCGTCCGGCAGATCGACACGTTCGGCGGCCAGCTGACCATTGCCGGCAGCGGCCGCCTGACCAATGCCGGAATGATCGACCAGTCACTCAACAGCGGCGCCCAGGCCGTCTTCACCTTCACAATCGAAGTGACGAATAGCGGCACGCACAAGCTTGCGACAAGCAGCGGGGCGACGTTCTCCAAGGTTGGCGGGAGCTACGTCAACACCGGGACGATCGACATGACGGCGAGCGTGGCCGTGCTGACCATTCTGGGTTCGACGCTGACGAGCACCGGCATCATCACTGGCGGCTCGGTCAGGGTCGACGCCGGCGGGCGCCTCAAGGCGACGGGTTCGTCTCCGACGACGATTTCACCGATCAATGGCGGGGTGGTGGAGCCCGGCTTGTCGCTTGGGTCTCCTGACCGTCAATCAATTCACCCCCGCCACGACTGGTGTCCTGAGAATCGAACTCGGCGGCGCGACTGCGGGAACGACCTACGACCAGCTGGACGCCACCGTGGTCGCAAGCCTGCAGGGAACGCTCGACGTTGTGGGTGTGAACGGGTTCGCGGTCGGGATGTGCGGCCAGCAATTCGACGTGCTCACCCATCCGCGGGCGTCCGGTTACGGAACGTTTGGCACAATAAACGGGCTCAATCCCGCACCCGGCCGGCAGCTGCGCGTGGTGTACATCAACGCAACCGCCACCACGAAAGGCATCGTCAGGCTGATTGGCTTTGATGGTGCGAGCAAGGTCTGTGTGGGTCAGACACAGACAAATATTTCGGAAGGTGGCGCTGGTTCACAGTACGCCATCGCGCTGGATCACGCGCCATCGGGTTCAGTCGTGGTGACGGCAACACCCGATGCGCAGGTCACCGTGTCGCCGTCGTCGCTGACGTTCACGTCCGCGAACTGGCAGATGCCGCAGTTTTTCACGGTGACCGCGGTCGACGACGCAGTGTACGAGGGAACGCATAGCGGCACCGTCACGCATGCGGTCGCGACAACCGATGCGTCATACCAGGGATTCGTGCCGTCCCCGCTCACGGCGAGTATTGCGGACAATGACGTTGCCGGACCACCACCCCCACCCCCACCCCCACCCCCACCGCCACCCCCGCCACCGCCACCGCCACCCCCGCCACCACCACCGCCGCCGCCGCCGCCCGGGCCAATGCCGCCCAGCGCCGGAGACATGAACCTGCTGGTGTCGAGCAGCTTCCATCTCATGCGCACCGGCGGTAACGGCCTGTCGATCCACGCCGGGCAGTTCTACACCGGCGCGATGCCGCCGCCGCTGGCCGACGTGGTGGTTGTGTTCGAATCGCCGGCGTTCGCGGGCATTCCGTTCCGGTACCGTTCCAGCAGCGTTCCCAACTCGCGACGGGCGTTCCCCATGTTCACATCATCGTTCCAGGCGCATGCCTATCTCGGCGCCATGCCACGGGGACAAGTCATCGACGTCACCGTCAAGCTCATGCAGTGCAAGCGCGGTCGCTGGCCGTTGTGTAACCAGTTCGAAAGCAACCTCGTACCGTACGTTGACTACAACATGACCAACAATACGAGGACGATCAGGATCGTCGCGCCCTGAGCGAGAACGACGCCCGACCGCATGGGCCCGGAGTGACTCGATCAACTGGGCACTCCGGGCTCCGTGCGGACGCTACGACAGCTCGCGCTGCAGCCAGGCCCGCGCCGTCAGCCAGTCCCGCTTCACCGTAGCGACCGAAACATCGAGGGTTTCAGCCGTCTGCTCGATGCTGAGACCGGCGAAGTAACGGAGTTCCACGACCTGCGCCGCTCGCGGAGCCGTGGCGGCCAGTCGACCCAATGCTTCATCCACCGCGAGGATGTCGTCTGTTGGTGGAGCGGTCCCGATGGCATTGTCGTCCAGCGTGACCTGCCGCCCCGCGACGCGCTTTCTCGGCGCCGCGGCGGCGCGCGTGGTCAACAAGTATCTGTCGCATCGCTCGTGCGGCAATGCCGAAAAAATGCCGCCGGTTGTCCCAGGAAAGATCGGGTGCGTTCACCAGCCGGAGATAGGCCTCATGCACCAGGGCAGTCGTCTGCAGCGTGTGATCGGTTCGTTCGCCACGAAAGTAGCTGCCGGCCAACTCACGCAACTCCTGGTACACCAGCGGGAGGACGCGATCGAGCGCGCCGGGTTCCCCGGCTCGCGCGGCGTCGAGCAGTTCTGTTATCTCGTCTCCACGATCACCGGACATCGACTCTCCCTCGGACTGACACCGGAAAATCTTCGGTGGCTGCAGCGACGCCCACAAGAACCCGCGAGCCGGCGTCGCCGATTTCGTCGCGCCAGCTTCCTCTCCAGACGCCTTCAACCCGTATCGGTTTCAGGGTTCGCCCGCGACGCGAGTGCCCGCCATCCGCTCACCTGACCCCATGTCGAATCCGATGCAGCCGCAGGATTGGTGGGCGCGCGTCAGCGAGGGTGTTGAGCGCGTCCTTTCCGTCCAGGTTGAGGCAAGGGCTGACCTTCTCAGTTCCCTGGCCGCGGAAGACCCGGCGTTGCAAGCCGAGGTGGAGAGCCTCGTCAGGTCTTTCGACGCAGAGGCTGGGCGCTTCGCCGAGCCAGCAATTGCGCGGCTCACGGACCCGCTCGCGGCTGCCGTTGGCCTGAGCCCGGGATCGGAGCTGGGACCGTACCGCATCGTGCGCGAAGTCGGACGCGGAGGAATGGGTTCGGTCTTCGAGGCACATCGGGTGGATGACGACTTCCGGAAGCGGGTCGCCATCAAGACGATCTCGCCCGACCGCGGACACCCGGGCATGCTCAAGCGCTTTCGACGCGAGCGCCGAATCCTGGCTCGACTCGAGCATCGCAACATCGCGGCGCTGCTCGACGGTGGCCTTCTGCCAAGCGGAGCGCCGTTCTTCGCACTGGAATTTGTCGAAGGTGAACCAATCGACGAATACAGTCGCCAGCGAGACCTGCCACTCAACGAGCGATTGCAACTCATGCGCCAGGTATGTGGCGCGGTCCACTTTGCACACCAGAACCTCGTCGTGCACCGGGACCTCAAGCCAGGGAATATTCTGGTGACGGCGGACGGCACCGTGAAGCTGCTCGACTTCGGCATCGCCAAGCTGCTTGCCCCGGACGATGATTCGAGCGCGCTGGAGCAGGACCTGACCGGACTTGGCACTGGTCCGTTCACGCTGGCGTACGCGAGTCCCGAGCAGGTGCGGGGCGAGCCTGTCACCACCGCCAGTGACGTTCATGCCCTCGGGGCGGTGCTCCATAAGGTGGTGACTGGACGGCACCCGTATCGCAGCGCGGACACGACTGCATCCGAATTGCGCCAGCGGCTGCTGGAGGCGTCGCCACCTTCGACCGGCCTTGGCGCTGATCTCGACGCAGTCCTGGCCACCGCGCTGCATAAGGTTCCGGCGCGTCGTTATGCATCCGCCGAGCAGATGGGCGAGGACCTGCGGCGCCTGATCGTCGGGCTTCCGGTGCAGGCCAGGCCGGACTCGCTCGGGTATCGCGCGGCCAAGTTCGTGCGGCGGAATCGGGGCGCAGTGACTGCAGCCGCGCTGGCGGTAGTTGCCCTGGTCGTCGCCACCGGGGTATCCGTGCGGCAGGCGAACGTGGCGGCGCAGGAGCGCGATCGTGCGCGACTCGAGGCGGCCAAGGCGAACCGCATCACGGCCTTCGTCTCTGACATGCTGCGTGCGGCCGATCCGCGTGAGGCGAGCCCGGACATCACGGTGGCGACTGCCCTTGCCGCCGCGGCACGTCGCGCCGACTCGGCGCTCGCCGCTGAACCGGAAGTCCTGTCCGCGGTGCAGTCCGCGATCGGTCTCAGCTATCTCGGGCTCGGCCGGTACGACGAAGCGGAGCCGATCCTGCGGCGAGCGCTCGGTGTCAGGCAGTCGATGGGAGTGGCGGCTGCGGCTGAAGTGGCCGCGAGCCAGCGCCAGCTCGCGGCCGTCCATTCGGAGCGCGGCGAACTTGCTCCCGCCGAATCGTTGTTCCGTTCGTCGCTGTCCACGTACCGGTCACTCCGCAGGCCGGACAGTGCCGGCCTGGCCGCCACGCTGAACTCGCTCGCCGACCTGCTGCAGTACAAGGGGGACCTCGATGGGGCGGATTCCGCCTTCCGTGAAGCGCTCGAAATCCACCGCCGCCTGGACGGCGAGCGAAGCGACCCGGTGGCGGCGAGCCTGAACGGTATCTCTGTGATTCACGGCCAGCGCGGCGAATGGGCGGCGGCGGAGTCGCTGCAACGCGAAGCGATGACCATCATCATCGCGCGTCATGGTCGCGAGCATCCTGATGTGGCGGCAGGGTTGAACACGCTGGCCTTCGCCGTCCAGTCCCGCGGGCGCACGTTTGAAGCGGAATCGCTGTACCGCGAAGCGCTCGCGATCCGCATAAGAACGTTAGGTCCGGACCATCCCGAGACGGCTCGCACCTGGATGAACCTTGGATGGCTGCTCCACGATTCCGGCCGGTACGCGGATGCACTTCCCGAGGCGGAGAAGGTGCTGGCCATGCGCGGCCGGGTCCTGGGTGACGACCACCCAGCGGTCGGCAGCACGCTGGTTCTCTACGGACAGAGCCTTCTCCGGATTGGCCGCGTGGCTGAGGGTGAAGCCAGCCTGCGCGACGCGCTGAGGATTCGTGAACGGGCGATGCCGCCGGGTCACTGGCTGATCGCCGCCACCCGGAGTGCGGTCGGTGAGGCGCTCGTCCTGAGACAGCGCTACCCGGATGCCGAGCGCATGTTGATAGGCGCGCTGGCCACGTTGCGGTCGGCCCGCGGCGAAGACGCCGAATTGACGCGCCTGGCCAGGGCGCGCCTGGTCACCCTGTACGAGCACTGGGGCAGGCCGGCCGAAGCAGCCCGCTATCGCGTCCCGCCGGCTGCTCGTTAGGCTCGGCGACAGGGGATTGCCGGGCGCCCGCCGGTCGGCCCGTCAGCGAGCCTGGCGAATCGGGCCGGATTTCCGTTCGCAACATCGGCCGGCCGCTGAGTACGGCCTTCCCTGTTCGTCGGTGAATCGGGAGGGGCGGGAGGGGCAGTGACTCAACGCCGCCGCCGTGACGGTATTGCCCGGTACCGCTGTCGCGATGCGCCGCAAACCGTGACCGGATGCTTCCCCCGACAAGCAGACTGAACCGCCCCGGGACTCGAGGAGGCTGCGTGAGTTGAGCGCATCGTGCTCCACCGGCGCATCGTGGCGACGGTGATACTGCTCCAAGTACTCCGCCGGCAGACGATAGCCCAGTCGCCGCATCAGGCGTTGACTGTTGAACCAGGCGTCACGTTCCAGTAGCGGCGGATGCACGTTGGTCCACGCCCAGCCCGACTGGCCCCGGTGGCTTAGCCGCCAAGCAGTTCCAGGGGACCCCCGAAGGCACGACCGAGGCGTCTGCATCCCCAACATCTCGTGCCCGCAGGCGCCGGTTGTCGTTGTGAAGCCGCATTGCGCACGCTCGGGGCGAGGCCGCGCCCGGACGTCCCCGCCCGGATGTCCCCGCCCGGACGTCCCCGCCCGGACGTCCCCGCCCGGCATCCTGCAAACTCCGGTACGACCTAGGAGCTGATGCTGGACCTGCAGTATGTACACGTGCGATCACGAAACCCCGAGCCATCCCGAAGCGTACGCCGCCGGTACGGACCACAACACTCAATCGCTGCAGGAGGTTGTCGCCGCATGCTGGCCGTGCACCAGCTCGAGAAGACGTACGCAGGGAACGTCGCCGCCCTGCGTGGCATCTCCCTCGACATACCACCCGGCATGTTCGGCCTGCTCGGCCCGAACGGCGCGGGGAAGACGCCTTTCATGCGGGTCCTCGCTGGCCTCCTGGAGCCGTCGGCGGGACGCGTGCTGTTCGATGGCGACGACATCGTGGCGCATCCGGATCGTTTATGGCCGCGGCTCGGCTACCTGCCGCAATATTTCGGGTTCTATCCGAACCTGACCGGCACGGCGATGCTCCGGCACATGCTGCGGCTCAAGGGCGTCGCACATCCGCGCGGTCTCGAGGTGCTGTGCGCCGAGTTGCTCGAACGCGTCAACCTGTCCGACGCGGCGGGGCGCGCGGTGAAGGGATACTCCGGCGGCATGCGGCAGCGACTCGGCATCGCGCAGGCCATCGCAGGTGATCCGGCGCTCCTGATCGTGGACGAACCGACGGCCGGGCTCGATCCCGAGGAGCGCACGCGTTTCTATCGCTTGCTGGCAGAACTCGCCGAGACGCGGACGGTGCTGCTGTCGACGCACATCGTCGAGGACGTGGCGATGCTGTGTCCGCGCTTCGCCGTCCTGTGTGCGGGCGAGTTGCGGACGAACTCGACTCCCGGCGCGGCGACCGCGGCGCTGCAGGGACACATCTTCGAGGGCGAAGTGGCGCGTGAGCACTTCGACGCGGTGAGCGACGGCTATCGTGTCACGCGGGCCTACCTGGTCGAGGGACGCAATCGTATGCGCATTCACGCGCCTGACGGACGGGTCCCCGAGGGCTTCACTCCTGCAGCCCCGACGCTCGAGGATGCCTATCTCCTGCTGACAATGGACGTGCGGGTGACAACGGCGGCAGGCGGCGGCTAGTGCATCGCTCCCGCCTGCGCGCGGTCGCCGGTCACGAGCTACGCACCCAAGTGACCGGGGCGCCGTTCGTGGTCTTGATCGGCGTGCTGCTGGCGGCGACGAGCTCCGTCAATCCGGTGCCGATGATTCCCGGGGCCGATGGAGCGCGCGATGGCGTGCGTGCCGTGGTCAACTCGCCCCACGCCCTCGCGGCCTCGCTCGCCATCGGCGCCCTCTTCGCGTATCCGTTCTTCGCCGCACTGATGGCCGGCCTGTCGGTCACGCGTGACCGCGAGCAGGGCATGGACGAGCTGCTGCGAAGCACGCCGCTGACCAACGGTGAGTACGTGCTCGGCAAGTGTCTCGGGGTGATGGCAGCGCTCGGCGCGGCGGTGCTGTTGCATGTGGTGTTCGCCGTGGTGTTGCGGGAGTTTGCGCCTGGCGGCGGCGCGCAGGGGCCGTTCCGTCCCATCGCATACGTGCTGGCGGCCCTGACGTTCGTGGCCCCGCTCGTCGTATGGGTCGCGGGAATCTCCTTCGCCGTCGGCGCTCTGAGCCGCCGGTCCATGGCGGTGTACGCCGTGCCGACGTTGCTGTTCATCGTGACGATCATGGTGTCCTGGCGCTGGCGGCCAGCGGGAATCTCCCCCGCGCTCGACGCCCTGCTGGTTGTCGTGGACCCGACGGGACTGCGGTGGTTGGCGCATCGTCTCTTTGAAGTCGATCAGGGGGTGCCGTACTACAACACTGCGCCGATTGCGTTCGACCTGCCGGGCGTCATGGGGCGAGTGGTGACGTTGCTTGTTCCCGCAGCGGCCGTGGCGATGGTGCCGTCGCGCCTGGGCGAGCGGCGGTTGCGGCGAGACGTTCGGCACGCGCACGCGCACGCGCACGTGTTCGCGCCAGCGAGTCGCGCTCGGGTGGGACGCGGGACGGTGACATTTCGGGGCCTGTCAGACCTGGTCATGACCAGCCGTGCGCCCGGTCCCATCCGGGGAACCGCGACCATCCTCGCGGCGGAGTTGCGCGAGATTGCCCGTCACCCGGCACTCTATCTCTTCGGCATCCTGCTCGCGGGACTGGTCGCCGAGGTGGGACGTGGTCGCGCCGATCCGCTCGGGGGCGCGGTCGTCATGTCGACTGGGAGCGTCGCGATCCAGGTGATGCCCACGGTGACGATGCTGCTGACTCTATTTCTGCTATTCATCGTTGTGGAGGTACTGCATCGCGACCAGGCGACCCGCTTTGAGTCCATCGCGCTCACCATGCCGATCGGCACGGGCGCGCTGCTCGCGGGCAAGGCGCTGGCCGCGCTGATCGTGACCGGTGCGCTACTGGCTGCGTGCATGGGGTCAGCGGCGGCGGTCGTGTTGCTCCAGCCCGGCGGGCGACTCGACGCGTGGCCGCTGGTGATCGTCTTCGTCGGCGTTGTGGGACCGACGCTGCTGCTCTGGTGCGGCTTCATGACCGCGGTGATGGCCGTGGCCAGGCAACGGACGACTGCGCTGACCATCGGGATTGCCGCCCTGCTCGTCACCATGGTGCAGTTCCTCGCGGGGACCGCGAACTGGGCCACCAACTGGCCCGTGCTGGGCGCCCTCCAATGGACAGACTTCGGCACGTTTCCACTCGACGGGGAAGCTCTCGTGCTGAATCGCGTTCTGGCCCTGTCGGGCGCGGTGCTGTGCCTCGTGGTGGCACGACGGGCGTTTGCGCGAACCGAGCGTGATCGCCGCGTGGCGTCAGAGCGGCGGGCGCCGCGGCGCCTGGTTCTCTCGCTGGCGCGCGTCGTCCCGTTCCTCGCGCTCCCCGTGGCGACCGGCGGGCTGCTTGCCATCCGGGTGCACGACGGATCGCAAGGAGCGAGCGCGTTCGCGCACGACGCCGAATATCGACGCCTGAACCTGTCCACGTGGGGCGGTGTGGTGCCGCCCGTCCTTCGGCACGCGCAGCTGCAGCTGTCGCTCGACCCGGAACGCAGGCAAGTGGGCGTCGAGGGGACATATCACCTCGAGTCCGCGGCGGATTCGTCGCTCGACGCGCTCCCCTTCACGATCCCGCGTGCGTTCGGGACCGTGACGTGGACAGTCGACGGCCAGCCGACGGGATACACGGACGCCGCGGGATTGCATCGCGTGCAGCTGACGAGGCCGATGCGCCGCGGAGAGTGGCGGCGTGTGGGATTCCGGTACGTGGCCACCATTCCTGCCGGGTACTCACGTAACGGCGGTGGTGCCGCGGGTTTCGTGCTGCCGGTCAGCGTGGTCCTCTCGACGCACCGGGGCGATTTTCTCCCGGTGCCGGGGTTCGACCCTGAAATCGGACGAACGGAACCGATCCGTTCCGACGGCAGCGACTCGGCGGCGGTCGGCTTCAATCGCGGTGGAGCGTTCACCGCGACGGTAACCGTGCGCGCCCCTGCCGGGCTCACTGTCGTGGGAACGGGGGTCTTGGCGTCCAGCCGCGACGAGTCAGCACAGACCGTGACCACCTGGCGCACGGCGCACCCTGTCACCGTGCTGAGCCTCGTGGCCGGACCCTACCACGTTGTGGCCGACTCGGGGGTCGCCGTGTACGCCTTGCCATCGCACGCCGCGCGTGCCCCCGCGATCCTTGCCACGCTCAAGACAGCGCGACGGCGCTACTCGGAATGGTTCACCGACTCCCCGTGGCCACAGTTGCGTCTGACGGAAGTGCCTGACCTCATTCCCGACGCCACCGCCTATCCGACCACGCTCCTGGTCACCGAGCGGCTCGGCTTCGCGACGGCACCGGGAGAGCGCGCGGGCATGCCGTTCGCCGTTGTGGCCCACGAGGCGGCGCACCAATGGTGGGGGCACCTCGTGCGTGCCGGATCGGGGGCGGGGACCGGCTTGCTGGTGGAGGGAATGGCCGACTACGCGACGCTGCTCCTGCATGATGCCGAGTTCGGGACGGAGGGACGCCGTCGGTACGCGGCCTACCTCGAGCGGGAGTATCTCGCGCGCCGCGATGCGCGCGACGAACGCTCGGTGCTCGACGCGCGCGACGAGCGCGCGGGCGACGCAACCGTCGTGCAGTACAAAGGGGCGTGGGTGATGTGGATGCTCCAGCAGGAACTCGGCGACGACAGCATGCGCGCCGGCGTGCGGCGCTTCGTCGAGGCGTACCGTGCGGGCGGGGTCACGGCCTCGCCCGCTGCCCTCGTGCGCACGCTGCGCGACGCGTCGCGCGACACCGTCGCCTTCGACCGCTTCGCGGCGCAATGGTTCTCGTCCGTCGTACTGCCGGAGTACCGACCGCGCGATTCCCGCTGTGCCCCCGCAGCAGGCGGGATGTGGCAGTGCGACGCACGGCTGCACAACGCAGGTACGGGGAGCGCGGCGGTCGACGTCGAGGCGCGCTGCGAAGGGGCGGGTCGCTGCGGCGGCGTGCGACGCGTGACCGTCGCGGCGGGCGGTACGATTGCGATCGCGTGGACCCAGGACCGCCGGCCGACGCGCCTCATCGTCGACCCCGACCTACACGTGCTGCAGCGGAATCGCGACGAGGCGACGGTCGATCTTCCGTAACGCAGTCGGAGCAGTGGGATCGACGGAGGTGGCGGCCGACAAGCCGCTGTTCGTCGCACGCCTCGCGCGCGTTCAGTCAGGACGTGTTCAGTTGGGACGACCGCTCGCCCGTCGCAACGCTCTCTGTGTCACTGACGCGGTGGCACCAGCCCTGTCACCCGAACGCCGGCGCCGCGCGCAGCATCGAACGCCAGTACCACGTCCTGATACCGAACACTCGGCGCTCCGCGCACGAACAGGATCTTCTCGGGCCGGTCCTGGAACGTCTGACGCAGCTCGGCGGACAGCCGAACCCGCGCGATAGGTGCCCCGTTGAGAACGTAGCGCGGACCCGGATCGACGCTCAGCACGATCGAGGCAGACGGGGACTGATGCGAAGCCTCTTGCGGGAGCTGCAGGTCGAAGGCCTTGCGCGTCTGGGAGTGTGCAATCATGAAAATGATGAGCAGCACGAGGAGCACGTCGATCATCGGAACCACGTTGGGCTCACTTGAGAGCCCGGAGTGCGGCGCGTTGTGAGGCATGCGACCTCCAGGAGTTGGATGCGAGTCAGCATGGGATGTCGAAATGAAGCGTTGGTTGCGCGCGGATGGTTCCTGAATGAAGGCGAGATGACGAATGCGTAAACGAGGACGGTCAGAGACGTCAGCGCCGCGGTCGCGGTGGCCCGGCGCGTGCCATGGGAGACGCCCGTTCGGGTCAGGTGGACGTGTCAACCAGGGTGAGGCAGGATGCACCTCTACGTCCTGAACTGAATATGCCAATGACCAGGCGCAACCCAATCGACAGCCGTCGGACCGAGAAGATCTAGCCGGGATACGACAAGCCCTCGATTGTACGGATGGTCGGCACCGACCTCCGGCTTCAGCGACCACGCGAAAGTGCGCGTCTGCTCGTCCGGGTGGCCCGTCAGTGCGATCGGTGGCGCATTCGGTGCGATGGCCATGTAGAAGAGCACACTTGCTGTCGAATCACGCGCGCCGAGAAACCCTCGGCTGTGCAGGGCACTGCTCACGTTCCGTTGTTCCCACGTCAGGAGTACCCCTGACCGAAAGGCGGGCGAGAACGCGCCCTTGCCGATTGGACGCGTTCCTCCACCAGGCAGTACCGCCTCCAGGCGCCAGGTGCCCGGCAGGATTCGAGCGAGTTCCGCCGCGATGGAGCCGACGCTGGCAAGGTCCTGCGGCGTGGTAGACGACGGCGCGCCCATGGAGAGCGCGAACAGTCCCGCCATGAGCGGAGCGAACGGGCGGCTTACCGGACTTCCCTGCCAGCAGCCACGCGTGGTTCGGCGGCCTGTCATCGCACGGGTGCCCGCACTGCGCGTCCTGGAAGGACGCCTGACTGCACAACTCCGTCCCGCACGACGACCACTCCGTTGACGAGTACGTGCGGAATGCCAGCAGGCGGCAGCGTCGGCTGCCGATACGTGGCCCGATCGATCACGCGAGCTGGGTCGAACAGGACGATATCGGCATCAGCGCCGACCTGGATGCGTCCCTTGCGTCGCATCCCCGGCACACGACGCTCGAGTCGCCGTGCAGGATCGATGGTCATCTTCCGTAGTGCGTCCATCAACGACAGTGCCTTCACGTCGCGTACGTAGTGCCCGAGCACGCGCGCAAAGGTGCCGGCGACACGCGGATGGCCGATCGAGTCCTCGAGAATGCCGTCACTCGCGATCATCGGGAGTGGGTCAGTGACGGCCGCGACAACGTTCGCTTCCGTGTTGTTGAAGTCCACAAGCATGCCGCCGATCGCGTGATAGCGACCGAACGACTCGCGCGTGAGGCGTTCGCCCGTCGCCGGCCATTCAAACCGTCCGAACTTGGCGTCCGAATACGACTCCCACTGTTCGTGCTCGGCACTTTCGATCGGCGCCATCGAGGCGGTGTAAGGGTAGATCTCGGTCGTGATGTCGAGACCGCGTGCGCGCGCACCGCGAATCATGTCAAGCATGCGCGGCGTGTCCTCGCCGCCGGAACTCTGGATGTGGACGATGTGCGCCGCCGCGCCTGTCGCCGCACTGGCCGCTATCACTTCCTCCGTTTCAAGGAAGTAGTAGGGCTCCGCCAGCGCACGCATGTGCACGTGAACGGTGGCCTGAGAGGCGGCCGCGACACGAAAGAGCTCGTAGATCTCCCACGGGGTCGCGCCGGGCGTGAATTCGATGGTCGCGCCGACGGCCACGGCGCCATGGTCAAGTCCACGTTTGGCGCCCGCCATGATGCTCGCCAGCTCGGTAGCCGTGGCGGCAGAAGATCGCGCCGCGCCGCTCGCGTCTTGGCGGCTGGTGTCGCCCATCGCACGCATGCGCAACCACTCGTGCCCAACGCTCACGCCGTAGTTGATCAAGGCACCGCTGGCGCGCGCACGATACCACGCGACGACATCGTCGGTGCCGCCTTCAAGTTCAAGTGCGGTCGTCGTTCCATCGAGCACTTCCACGCGATAGCCCGCAGGGGACTGCGCGTGTTGGTGTAGGTCAATGAAGCCTGGCGCGACGACGAGGCCGCGCGCGTTGAGCGTATCGCGTCCTTGCAACGACTGGGTGGTGACGGTGCGGATGGTCCCGTTGGAAATTCCGACGGAACGTACCGCGGACAGCCCCGATGCCGGATCCATGACGCGTCCGTTCAGGATGACGACGTCATCCACGGGCATCCGTGTTCTGTCACCAGGGGTCCCGGAGTGCGTCGGCCCGGCCGAAGTCCTCTGCGAGAGACCCAGGAGGATCATTGCAGGTAGCGCCACTCTCAGCTGCTTGAACACGCGACCTCACAGTGCCGAGGAAGCTCCGGCCGGTCGCCGAAGGCACAAGCTCACCAGAATGGGAATCAAGAAAGCGCGGAAACGGAGTTGCCGCCAATACGAGATTCGCGGTCTGCTGGCAGCCCCTGTTGGGCGGCGGAGCTAGGATCCGCCGCCCGCACGAGTTACTGCGAGAATCTCGAACGGCGTGCTCGCGAGAGTCACCCTGCAGTCTCGCCGACTGTTGCGAATGCACCGACTCGCGGTTGTAGTGACGCGATAGTGCTCCGTGAGCGATACGAGCCATCGGATTCCGATGCGTCCTTCCGAGGGGAAAGGGCGGTCGTGGGCAGGGACGTGCGGCAGGCAACCGTGGGCAGCACTATGCGCGACACGGAAAGGAGAAGCACTGGCAACCTCACATCGCCTCCCCTTTCGCTGCGCTGGAGCCTTCCAGCTACAGCTCGGCGGATTCTTTCAGGACATCTTTCGCCAAGCGAGTGAGCGCCTTCGGATTGCCTTGAGTCAGCAGGTCCTAAACGCATCGATCGGCTCCGCCTGAGCCGTGTAGCTACAGCGTCACTGCAGGTGCTGCACTGATCGTAAGCGGCCGAGTCACGTGGTTGACGGCAACCGAAAATGCGCTCGCACCAACCCCGAGGTCCTGACAACTCGTGCGCAAAACCAGCAGAAGGGAACCGCCGAACGTACGCCGCGGTCGTAGCATGATTGCGGCCATGCCGTTCACGCATGACAGGTAGAGCGTTCAGCCTCGGCCGCGGCGCGTATCGCCGTACGGTTGCATGCTGTGGCTATGCCGCTCGCATCAGAATGCTCCGGCCGTCGAGCCGCGGTTCTGTGTTTGATGGCGCTCACACATGCTTGATCCATTGTCGGACAATCTGCTCAACAGCGCGCGCCTTGCTCCTCAACTCGGCAATACCCGAGAACTCAATCGTCGCCCGGTCCTTGGCCAGCCACTTGAGCAGCTTCTCCGGATCCGTGATTCGGATTCCACCCGCAGGCAGGTCGCGAACCCTTGCACCCAGGTGCAAGATCACCCCGATACCCGCCTTCGTACGGAGGTTGGTAGTGGCGAAGTACTCCGTCGTACGAAAGCTAGGCGCGTTCCACTTCACGCCCTCCGCAATGGAGGCATCGCTGTCTCGAAGGCATCGTCGCAGGTGCTCGATCGCGTCTTTGTGCGGATGAACGAGCGACTGCATCAACTCGTCAACTGCCTCGGTCGTATCGGCGCGACTGCTATGCTTGGGCGTTGCAGACCTCATTGGTGGCATCGCGTGTCCTTACACTCGAGAGGCGGTCAGACGCGCAAACGCGGCAGCGGGCGAACGCAATAGAGCGCGCGGACCCCATTAACGGTAGATCGCACGTCTGCTGGCAGAATACCCCGTCGGCGAGTCGGTGAGCAGGCGGCACATCATCGTCACGGACCACAGCTGGCGGTGCCTGCTGACTCGCGGGCGACACGTCTGCCGGACAGATTGAGCGTGGTTGTCGTCTGCCTCCCTGTGATCCTTCGAGGATGCCATGCTACGTGCCCGCCGCGGTCACGCGATTCGACTCGCCCTCCTTACGCTGTCGATCACGGCAGCTCCCTTGGTCGCGCAGGAGGGGTACGCACACTTCACGACGGACTTTCCCGCCGAGGAGTTCGCGGCGCGACGCGCGCGGATCTTCGATGCCATCGGCACGAACGGCATCGCCCTCGTGCAGGGGGCTGCGTCGCCCCACGGCTACACGCGCTTCCGGCAGACGAACGAGTTCTACTACCTCTCCGGGATCGAGGTCCCCCACGCCTACTTGCTGCTGGACGGCGGGAGTCGGCGCGCGACGCTGTACCTCCCGCACCGGAACCCCGGACGCGAGCGCAGCGAGGGCAGGATGCTGTCCGCCGAGGATGCCGCGGAAGTGACGCGCCTCTCCGGGATCGACGCGGTCGAGCCCGTCGAGCTGATGGGAGAACATCTGGCGCGGATGCAACAGCGCGCCACGCGCGACGCGTTCACGCCGCACGCCCCCGCGCAGCTCACCGCCATGAGTCGCGACCTTGGATTGCGCTCCAATGCGGACATCGCGTCCGATCCGTGGGACGGGCGGCTCGCCCGCGAGGCGGTGTTCATCGACCACCTGCGCACACGCCTGCCTCGCATGACCGTGCGTGACCTCACGCCCATCCTCGACTCGCTCCGCAACATCAAGAGTGCGCGCGAGATCGCCCTGATCCGGAAATCATCCGACCTCGCGTCGGCGGCGATCATGGAAGCGATGCGCTCGGTGGAGACCGGGGTCGTGGAGAGCGACGTGGATGCGTTGGCGAAGTTCATCTACCACCGTAACGGGGCAACGGAAGACGCGTACTACTCGCTCGTGGCCTCGGCGACCAACGCGTACTACCCGCACTATCACGAGGGGAAGCGGGTCATGCAGGACGGCGACTTCCTGCTCATGGACTACGCGCCGTCGGTGGGCTACTACACGAGTGACGTCACGCGCATGATGCCGGTCAACGGAAAGTTCTCGCCGGTCCAGCGGGAGCTATACGGCTTCTACCTCGCCACGTACAAGGCGATCATCGCCGCGATGAAGCCGGGCGTCACCGCGCAAGCCGTTAGGCAGCAGGCCGCCGCCGACATGCGCCGTACGCTCGCGGCAACGCGATTCTCCAAGCCGGTGTATGCCGCCGCGGCCGAGCGCTACGTCGAGCAGTACGAGGCCGGGGCGCGCAACCCCCAGGCGACGTTGGGCCACACGGTGGGGATGGCCGTGCACGATGACGGGGCCACCGGGGGGCTGTTGCGCGAGGGCATGGTCTTCTCGATCGAGCCCGCACTCGTCGTGCCTGAGGAGAAGATCTACATCCGCATGGAGGACATGTTCGTGGTGACGGCCACTGGGGTGGAGTGGCTCAACCGGCACCTGCCGATGGAGATGGACGAGATCGAGGCGCTGATGAAAGAGACGGGGATTCTTCAGCGATATCCATCGCTCGTGGCGAGCAAGTCGAAGATGTAGACGGGGGACGAGTTCGCGAGAGCGGGCAGCCGCGTTCGTCGCACTGAGGCGGTGCGCGACCGCACGGGGAGGGCGGGGCATCGCCAGCGGCGAAGAAATCGACGGCAAGGACGAGCGAGCCGCTCTCATACCGTGCTCCGCCGCTCGGGCGCAACCAGCGGGCCGCTGCCGAGCTCACCCGCGTTCGTCAGCAGCAACGTGTGATAGGTGGCGCCAACCCGCGCGACCGTCTTCGTGCGCCTTCCCGGTAACGCCGCCATTCCACCAGTGCCTCACCACGGGTAAGCGCCACCCATCAGGTCGTATCCGTACTGCAAGGTCGATGGCCGTAGCACCACGCCGCCCACGAGCGGATGAGTGCCCTGCAGGCTCCAAACCGACCCGCTTCCACATTCCTGCTCACGATGTCCGGCGAACGCCACGCGAACAATGTTCTGTACCGTGGACAGCAGTGGAGGGAAGAACACCTGCATTCCAGCAGATCCGACTCCTCCCGTGACGGCTCCCGTCGGCATGCACTCGGCGGCAACACGCAGCCCGGCGACGCTCACCGCGCCCCGCCAATTCCCGTCGGATCTCTGGATGAGCGTCACGTCGCCGTACGTGGCGTGGTGACCCTTGCCGCGCATGTACGCGACATACGCGCTGTCGGGCATCCAGAACTCCAGGGCGAGAAACGGCTGTCCTGGTCCGAGATCCGTCGCTGGATCTGACGGCGCGATCCGAGCGAACCACAGCGCCGCGGCTCCATGCTCCGGCCAGTTCGGCGCGCGCCCATCGATCGTGAACGTCCCCATTCGAACGATTTCGAGAAACGAAATGCCCCAGTGACCATGCGCGGGGTGCTCGGCGAGGTAGTCCGTCGCCCAGCGGACACCCCCCGTGGCCAGTTCGCTCACGGTAAGGAACCGCAGGGATTGTGGGAGCTGGCGCCCTACGGTGACGGGATCAAAGGTGACGTAGGCAATAATCTCATGCGGCTGACGCACCACCCATTGGGTCTGAGCACCGTTGGGAAGGGCCGGAACTTGCGCGGGAGCTTCTGTCGCTGCCAACCATGAGCAGAGGAGCGCGAGAACCACCAAATACGGCCTCATACCTGCCTTGAGCCTGAGAGGGACTCCCACGCGTTGGCGGTAGGTCGTCGGTTGACGGATGGAACTCATGCGGCTCTGGGGCAAGTTCAGCCGACGGTCGGGACCGGTGTCTTCGAGTTGCGCGTGCGTGCGGACGGCGCGTATCGCGTATTCTATGTGGTGAAGTTCGCGGAAGGGATGTACGTGCTGCACGCGTTTCACAAGAAGGGGGGGGCAGACGGCCCGACTGGACCTGGCGGTCGGGACGGAACGGTATCGGCAGCTCCTCGCGCAGCGCGGGGGCGGCTAAGGAGCGCGGAACAATGGCGATCAAAGTGCGCCGCGGGAGCGGCAACGTCTTTGCGGATCTCGGGTTCGACGCGGAGTCGGCCACACACCTGCAGTTGCGATCGGAGCTGATGGTCGAGCTGCGGAAGCTACTGACCGCGCGCGGGGCGACGTAGGCGCAGATGGCGCGCCTGCTGGACGTCTCCCAGCCGCGCGTGAGTGACCTGCTCCGTGGCAAGATCGACCGTTTCAGCGTGGACACGCTCATCAAGCTGCTCGGCAAGGCCGGGGCGGACGTACGTGTCGTCGTGTGCGACAAGTCGAGCGCGGCTTGACGCCACCGTTAGGCAACCACGGTGCACGGCGACAATTGGGCAGCGTGCCGATGCGTAAAGTTCCGTTCGAACGAGAAACGCACATCCCGCTGGAGTCGCAGTGATCGTCTCAACGACGCCTCCCACCGAGGAAACCCTGGGTTCAAACTTCACGTGGTCGACGGTCGTCCCACTGAGATGCCGAGTCATGTCCACGGCGTCCTGCACGTTCATCAAGTGCCAGGCGATAGCAACCGAGCCGCCAACAAGCCTGCCGGCAGGATCGCGATCTCCGCCCCGCTGCGCGCCGTATTTCACGGTATTGCCCGCAACATCCCAATGGACTCGCGTTGTCGATCTGGCGGCGATGTCCAGCACAGACACGGATGGCTCGCCATCTTAGCCGGCAGTTTGCGCCAACCGCCGTTAGGCAGGCGGGGACGGTGCTCGCCTCGGCCGCGTCACTCCCGAATCGAGAATCGAATCGTCACGCGCCTGCGGAGTGTCGGCGCGCTGGCGCCATCCGACCCCGTCGTGATCTCGAGTTGCACGCCGTCCTCGCCGAGAAATCCCGCGCTCGGAGCGTACACGTAAACGGCGGACCAGTTGGTGGTCGAGTCTCGCCGGATCTCGCTCAACGAGAAGTGCTCGGCCTGCGACACTATTCGCGCGCCGTCTTCGACCCCGGTCACCATCGCGAACTGATACGTCTCACTAGTTCGGAGCGATACGAAGATGGTCTCAGCATCGCCGGAGCGGTCGCAGGCTGTCACACCCGCGGCTGTGCAGAGCAACAACAGGGCCAGAACGACTCCGCGAGGGTTGGACATACTCCCCCCTCCTCTTAGCGATTGAAGCGCCACTCTCGCTCGCACTACCCGACGATTCCGCATTCACGTTGTGGGTCCCCCCGTCCTTTCTCCACCGATAGGCCGACCGTCGGACCAAGGGTGAGGATTGGAAGGCACGCGCGCACTCGCTCGGGGTGAGGGGGTACCAGGCTTCATGAGGGCGCTCCTCGTTGTACGCTCGGCGCCGGCGTTCGATGTGGAAGCGGGCGTCCGCGAGGCGGAGGAAGTAGTGCTGGTTGTGGCATTCGTCCCGAAAGCGGCCATTGAATGATTCGAGGTGTGCGTTGTGAATCGGCACCCCGGCTGAATGAACGCGGGCGCAATGCCGCGGTCCGCCGCCCAGGCGTCGAGTGCCCGACTGCCACATTCGCTGCCGTTGTCGCGAGACAGCCGCACCGGCTGCCCGCGCGTGGCGATCACGGCGTCCAGCGCCGCGATCAGGGCCACGCTCGGTAAGCTGTAGTTGACGGTGATCATCAGGGTTGCCCGTGTGCACCCATCGACCGGCGTGCCGCAGCGGATGCGACACCCCGATGCGAGTTGATCACGCACGAAGTCGATGCCCCAGGTGTCGTTGGGCACTGTGGCCTTGGGGCGCGACACCCGCGGTACGGCGAGCCGCTTGCGTTTGCGCCGTGGCACCGCCAATCCCTCGAGGCGGTACAGGCGTTCGATGCGTTTGCAGTTCACGCGCTACCCCTCGCGTTGCAGCTTCCAGTGCAGTCGTGGCACCCCCCAGCGCACGTACGTCGTCGCGAGCGCGCGGAGCTGGTCGCACATCGCCGCGCCACCGTAGTCACCGTCCGTTTCCCAGGACGTCCTTCAGGATCGGGAGGTTGAGCGCTTGATCGGCCACCAGCCGCTTGAGGCGGCGATTCTCCTCCGTCAGCGCTTTCAACCGTTTGGCTTCGTTCACTTGGAGATCGCCATAGCGCTTCTTCCAGTGGTAGAACGTGGGGAGCGAGATGCCATGGCGCCGGATCAGGTCCGCGCTCGACGCGCCCGCGGCGTGTTCCTGGAGGATGGCAACGATCGGCTCGGTGGTGCATCGCGAGGTCTTCATCAGGGCTCCTGGCCGCGCCTACGAACGGCGGTGGGAGGCCCGACTGTCAACCGTCAACTGGAGGGAATGGCGGGGGGGGGGCCTCACCTAGGCGCGGTGTGGCCGCGAGCAGGCCCTGGAACTCAAGATTCTCAACGCGCTCAAGCGCATGGACGAGGGGCGCTACGGCGGGTGCGCCACCTGCGGGGGCGCGCTGCCGTACGGTCGACTACTCGTGATGCCGGAGGCGAGGACCTGCGCCGCGTGCGGCGCTGGTTAGCGGATCAGTGTCTCGCTGACGTGCGGTGCGCGGCCAGGGCGGCAACGAACGCGTCGTGGCCCGGCTCCATGGGAAGCTGCGCCTCGGCGTATTCGTCTTCCACGCGCTTCAGCTCGGTGCGGGCCGTTCGTCCGTCGCTCGTGGCATAGTCCGGATCGACACCCTGTTCCAGAAAGAACAGCGCCTCGGGAAATCTCTTGAACCGGATCGCATTCATCAGCGTTGACTCGCCGAGCTCGTTTCGTGCCTGCACATCCGCGCCGTGTTGCACGAGGAGTTGCAGTTGGGGTAGCGGCACCTGGTAACTCAGAATGACCGGATATTTGTCGTACCGCGCCTGCTGATTTGGATCGGCGCCCGCGTCAAGTGCGATTGCCGCGATTGCCGCGCCCTTGGCCCGGCTGTCCACCAGCGCGGCAAAGCTCCAATCCAGTCCCAACTCCTGCGCGTCGGCGGCATACGGCACCCCGTTCTGCAGCACGATGCGAAGCGCCGAGACCTTGTCGTCGGTTCCCGTGTAATCCATCGCGCGCGTCACGGCGAAACCCAGCAGGGTCTCGCCCGATGCATCACGCTGCGTGTAGTCCGGCGCGGTTACCGAAGCCTTGTACGACGCGAGCAGCGTCTGCAGGCCGGTGGTGTCACCGGCGTCGATGGCCTGCGCCAGTGCCTTCAGCCGCGCGTCGCCAAACTGACCGTGTTGCGCCTCCTGCGCGCGGTTCGCTGAATTCTCGCGCACCTGATCGAGCTTGCCCTTCGCCAGGAATATGAAGGGCAGTGCCACAATCAGCGTTCCGCTTATGGCGCCTAGCTGCGATCCGGACTTGGTGCCCCGGTACAGCAAGCCGGCGGCAATCAGCAGTACCGGCAGCAGCACGAGTCCCCAGCCGCGCCCAACGCCTCGTCCTGCGGCATCATCGCCGGCATCTCGAATGACGATGAGCGCGACCACAAATGCCGCGTCGAGTACGAGACACACCCACCCGAGCAATGCGATAGCGCGCGTCACCGGCTGCGGGCCGTAAGTCCGTCGCAGCACTCGGCAGGAGCAACCAGCACGGCAGCGTCAGGCAATCGCAAGGGTGGCTCCGGAGGCAGGTACGGTCATGGTACGAACACGGGGCGATCCACAGGAGTCTAACGGCTCTTCCCTATGCGGAGATTCACCCACCGGCCGCCGGCACCTGACCGTCGACCAGCCCGATCATCCCGGAGAGGTCTCACCCCTTCCGATATCCCGAGTCGACCATAAGTAAGCAAATGATTACTGTCTTTCAAGACGAGATGAAGACGCATCCAACGCATCTGCCAGCGTTCGATCGCCGAGCCGCCACGGTCGAAGCCGTGGTCGCCCTCGCGGCGAGTCACAACTCGAGCGAGATCACGACGACCGCGATCGCGAAGGCGATGGGCCTGACGCAGGGCGCCGTGTACAAGCACTTTCCCACGAAGGACGAGATCCTGCAGGCGGTGATGAAGTGGGTCGCCGAAGGCCTCATGTCGCGGGTCGACGGCGCCGTGCAGGCGGCGGCATCGCCCATGCTCGCGCTCGAGGCGCTCTTCCTGGCGCACGTGGAGTTCGTCGCCTCGCACCCAGGGGTGCCGCGCATCCTTCTCTCAGAACTTCAACGCGTCGAGCCGTCGACATCCAAGCGCATCGTGCAAGCGTTCCTTCGGCGTTGTGGCGAGCGGGTGTCGCAACTGCTCGCCGATGCCAAGCAGCAGGGGGAGCTTCATGCCGCGCTCGATACCGAGGCGGCCGCGATCCGTTTCGTCGGTACGATCCGGTACAAACCGGCTACATAGGTAGCGGGCGATTCCGGGAACATAGGTAACACCACCCCACGACGGCTAGAATCGCGCTCTCACCAGGAGGGCGCGATGCCGTGGATGGAGACGTCACCTATGGACCAACGCTCGCGTTTCATCGATGCCTATCTCGCCGGGGGCTTCTCCATGACGGAGCTCTGTGCGCGCTACCAGACCGGTCGGCGGGTCGGCTACACGTGGCTGGGGCGCTCTGACGCCGACGGGCGGAAGGGACGGGCCGACCGGAGCCGCGCGCCGCACCACTGTCCGCACACGGTGTCGGACGACGTGGTCACGCTGCTGTGTCGCGCGCGTCGGAAGCACCCCGACTGGGGGCCCGAGAAGCGCATCGGGTGGCTGAAGCCCCAGTATCCGCGCATGCGGTGGCCGGCGATCAGCACCGCCAGCGACGTGCTCAAGCGCGAGGGGTTGATCAAGCCACGGCGCCGGCGCTATCGCGCCACCCATCCCGGGCTGGTCCCCGCGGTGACACACGCACCGAATGATCTGTGGACGGCCGACTTCAAGGGCCAGTTCCGCACCGGCGATGGCGAGTAGTGCTATCCGCTGACGGTCGCCGACCAGCATACACGGTATCTCTTAGCGTGCCACAGCCTGTACTCAACCCAGACGCAGGGCGTCACCGCCCAGTTCGCGCGTCTCTTCCGTGAGTTGGGGTTGCCGCGCGCCATCCGTACCGACAACGGGGTCCCCTTCGCGACCACGGGCCTGCACGGGCTCTCCGCGCTCAGCGCCTGATGGATTCGCCTGGGCATTCAGCCGCAGCGCATTCTCCCGGGCCAGCCGCAGCAGAACGGCGCGCATGAGCGCATGCACAAGACCCTCAAGCGCGGCGCGATTCATCCGCCCCGGGCGACGCTCGCTACCCAGCAGCGCGCCTTCGACCGCTTTCGGGCGGAGTACAACGACAACGCCCCCACCAATACCTGCGGGGCGCCACGCCCGGTGCGCGCTACCGCCCGTCCTCCCGCCCCTATCCGCGCATCCTCCCGGCGATCACGTATCCCAGCGACTGCGTGACCAAAGAGGTCACGGCCGCTGGCACCTTCCGTTTAGGCCAGAAGCTCTACTTCCTGAGCAACAGCCTCACGCACTATCCCGTCGGCTTGGAGGAAGTCGGCGACGGCCTCCGGTCGGTCTTCTTCTGCCACTTGCTGCTGGCGCGCATCGACGAGCGCGCTGGCACCCTCACCCGGGGCTGAGGGTTACCGATGTTCCCGGAATACTCTGGTACCCATCATCCCGGTTGCTCAATGTCGACAGGTTCTTCGCACGCTCTGGCAGAATGCAGACGCCGCTCAGCACGTACTCGATAACCTCGAAGGCAGTATCCAGCACGGCGGGCGCGTGCGGCTTCACGTCGTGCGCGGCCTCGTTTCCCAGCACGCGCCCCACGCCCGTCGTCCGAGGCCCCGACCGCCCCGTGAGGAGGGTCCCCCCGACGCCCCGCTCCCACGCGGGGACGTTCGGCGTGCGCGGCGGTCCCATCGCGACGTCACCGAGGGCCCAGCCGCGCCCGGGTCACCCCGACGCGTCGCTGATCGAACGGCCCGCACGGTGCGCCAGCCCGGCGGCGGGCACGCCGACGCCATCGCGCCGCCGCTCGCGAGGCAAGCGACCGCCGCCTATCCCCAACGTGTCCCGATTGCATTTCCTATCCCGCGGAGTGATGCGAATCGCACAGGCAGACGCCGGTTGGTGGCGCAGCGCTCCGCAAGTATTGGCGGGGCCGGCGCGAGATGTGGCGACCGCCGAGTTCGCGCGCGACCGCGCGCAGGTGGCGGCAGGGGATGAGGGGACGAGCTTCACTTCGCACCTGAGCGTTGTCGACGCCGAGGGCAATGCCGTCTCGGCCACCACCACGGTCGGCGTCATCTTTGGTTCGGGCCTCTACAGGGTGGCTTCTTCCTCAACTGGTCGGCGGCCAACCTCGACGCGCGCACGCGCGGTCCCAATCGCTATCCCAACTCCACCATGTCGCCCGCCGTGGTGCTCGATGGTGCCAAGGTGCGACTGGTGATCGGTGGCGCGGAGACAGTAACCACCCAGGGAGGTGCGCTCGGTCGACGGATCGTGAGCCTACCGAACCGTCGACCGGGTTTCACCTACTTGGTGACCGTTGAGTCGGTCATTCCCATGAGGTAGTTGATCCGCCACTTGCCGTCGTCGCCCTTCATAATGCCGGCGATCCATCGCCCATCGCGTCGCGTGGTCTTCCCGTTCGCGGCCGGCATCGCATCGGACCACGAGCCCGTCTGCGCCACATTTCCGTTCCCCAGCGCCACGGTCGAGCGCACGGTCGAACTCCATTCCGTCGGCTTCCCCATCGCAAAGTTCGTCGAATCGGCGGTCATGATCGCCCCGCGCCCGACCAGCGTGGGGATAGCGGTCAGCTCAACTACGGCAGCGTCGGTGTAGAGCGCATTGAGCGCCGCGGCGTCACCGGCGAGAACGGCCGCGCGATAGGCTTCACCGAGCGGCGCAATCTCGGCCCTGAGAGCCGCGGTATCGGGTGCGGCCGCAGGCGTGGACGCGGCCGGTTCCTCCTTTGGGGCACAGGCGCTCACGAGGCTCACAGCCAGCATGGAAACGAGCAAACGACGCAGCACGGGGCACGTCCTTTGTAGGAGAGGCCCCGAACGTACCCCTCTCATGACTAAAGTCAAGATGCCCAGAGGGCGGACAGCCCCCGGCGGTCCCGTCGCTCGCTCCTCGAAGTCGCTATCGAGCCGCCCCTACCCCAAAGGGCGCCGGCATTACCCGATCTCCCAAGGACTACTTCAGCACTCCGCGGTTGGGACCCAAGGCCCGTACCGTATGCGTCAACTCCTCGACGAAGCCCGGCGCGGCTGCCGACTGCATCTCGACGCGCCCCACATCCTGGCTGGCGTCGTACAACGTCCCCCGTTGCCCGGTCTGGCGATTGAGGACCAGGAAGGTCCCCCGTCGCGTGTGCTGCACCCAGGGCGTGTACATCCCCGGGGTGAGTGACACCGTGCCAAGGATGAGCGGACGCGTGGTGAAGACGTGCGTCGCGTCGTTTGCGCCGGCGCGCCACGCGGAGTCGATCGGGACGAGGACGTCCGCGCCTCGCTCGGCGATCACCCTACTGGTCGTCCCGCGCCCATCGACAAGCTGCAACCGGTTGTTGGGGTCAACGCGCAGCACCATCGCGTGCCCTGAGCTACGCAGTCTCAGCGAGTCACCGCCCAGCGGCTGCAGCCCGGAAAATCCCATGTCTCCGGCCAGCCCGAGCGCGGGGATCGAGTCCGACGCGCCACCCTTGCGAAGCATCGCGAGCGGCTCGGTGGGGCCACCCACAGAGGTCGGGAAGTTGACCGTCGCTCGCTCGGCGGCAAAGGCAAGCGGCAGATGCGGCGTCGACCTCGGCAGGCGATAGCGTCTTCCCCTGATACTCAATCACGTTGCGCACTTCGCTGATGACGCGCATGAAGGCACCGACCTCGCCCTGCACGCGGCCACTTTGCGTCAATCGAGCAGTGCGCGCTGCAACGCCGCGATTCGAGTCCGAGCTTCCGCCGCCCTCGAGACGCGCCAGTATCTGCAGCTAGCTCCGCCGCCACTCGGCCAGGGTGGCTGGTGTGATCGCGGCCGCCGGGAGCGCCTTCGCGAATCCAGTTGCTGGTTCGCGCCCACGTCGCCCCTTGGGCTGCGCAATCGAAGTCAACACCACTGCGCCAGGTTGTAACCAAGCCGGGGGGAGCGGATCCCGGCAAACACGGGCCGCGTGCTCAACGTTGGCAACGACGAACTCCCATGAGAGGTGCTCGGGAACTCTCCGAGGATCGCGCACGCACACCTCCGCACCGCGTTGATATTCCATGAGCGCGAGCTTGAGCCCCGCCGCCGTACGCTGCGAGCCGTTGCGAAACGAGACCCAATGTTCCGCGCTCGCCATGTTGGTCGAAAAAAGAAGTCAGCAAGCGGCCGAACGCGGAAGCGCAGCAGCGGCGGAAGGAAATGGAGCAGCAACGGAGCTGCCGCATACAGTAGTTCCGCCGTCGGCTGCAGCGTATGTTGGACCGCGTGGGTATAGCCCGAGTACATTGGTAACAGATCAGTCCAAGTACATCGGTAACACTCCGGCTAGACTGCACCGCCTCTCTTGAGCTGGCGAGGTGTGCGGTGCCTTGGTTGGAGATGTGTCCTATGGACGAGAGCCTGCAGTTCATCCTGGATGCCCAGAGCGACCGACTTACCATGACGGAGCTCTGCGCGCGCAATGGTGTGAGTCGACGAATCGGGTACAAATGGCTCGCCCGCTTCGCCGAGGAAGAGAAGCGCGGCCTAGCGAACCGGAGCCGCGTGCCGCACTCGTGTCCGCACAGGATCCGGCCTGTGTTGGGGGACCTACTCTGCGAGTTCCGGCGTTCGCATCCCGACTGGGGCGCTGGCAAGCTCTTGAAGGTGCTCCGCGACCGCCATCCCGAGATCGAGGACTGGCCCGCGGCCAGCACGGCCGCCGACCTGCTGGCACGGCGTGGTTTGGTGCACAAACGGCGCCGGCGCCACCCCCACCGGCATCCCGGCGTGGTGTCGATCGCGACCACCGCGCCGAATGATCTCTGGACGGCCGACTTCAAGGGCCAGTTCCGCACCGGGAATGGCGTGTACTGCTATCCGCTCACCATCGCCGATCAGCAGACCCGCTTTCTGCTCACGTGTCATGGCCTCCTGTCGACCGAAACGCTGACCGCGAAACCGATCTTCGAACGCGCCTTCCGCGTGTTCGGGTTGCCGCGCGCGATCCGCACCGACAACGGCGTGCCGTTCGCGACGACGTCCCTGCACGGGCTGTCGTATCTCAACGTCTGGTGGATGCGGCTCGGCATCATCCATCAGCGCATGCATACGGGCCAGCCCCAGGAAAACGGCGCGCACGAGCGCATGCGCCGCACGCTGAAACGCCGAGCGGTCAAGCCGGTGCAGCGCACCTGCGCACGCCGACAGGCGCGGTTCGATGCCTTTCGCACGGAGTACAACACCGAACGGCCGCACGAAGCGTTGCAGCAGGAGACGCCGGCGTTGCGCTATGTCGGCTCACCCCACGCGTATCTGTCCACGCTGCCGACGATCGAGTACCCAGGCCACTTCCTCGTCAGGAAGATCACCGACGCCGGCACGTTCCGTTTTCGGCAACACCTGCTCTCTCTCGCGAACTCGCTCGTCGACCAACACATCGGGCAGAAGGAAACGGACGACGGCGTCTGGTCGATCTACTTCACCACGGTCCTGCTTGCGACACTGGATGAGCGGGACTACATCATCCGGGGGTGACAGCCCAAAGTGTTGCCCATGTACTCGGACAGTTTTGCTACCCATCATCCCGGCTGTTCACGCGCTTCGTTATCGGGCCCGGGAGCGGAGTGGAGGTACCAATCGGAATACGGCACGTGGGCGGACGCGCATGCGTCGGCGAGAAGATTGGGTGTTCCGCTCGACGGCGTCGGTGGCCGATGGAGCGCATCTGAAGTGGTGCGCCATCCGCGTCACGCAGGACGAGGACCCGATGCGCTGGGATGCCCTTCGCCTCGTCCTCACTGATCGCAGAGAGCGCGATGGGGCCATGGGTATGGGTGTCGGTGAAGGACGCCTCGAAGTCGGGTCGCCCCGGGAGAAACGGAGGATGGACCTGCATGCCAGGCGCGAGATCATGAAACGCGGGACTCGGAGCGAAGACGCCCGCGATGCTCTGGTGGTGCCCCGAGGTCGGCAACGGAAAGACGATGTCGCCGAGGTGCTCACCGCCACGCCACAGGGTATGTGCCATCATGATGGATCTGGTTCTCGGCTGTGTGCGCCGACGGTCGGATGAGGCCTAGCGTCTGAGGTAAGCCGCGTGCCGTAGGTACGTTGGCTTGACCGAATGGTTAGGCCTCACCTGGGCTGCGAAAAAAGATGACGGCGGCCATGATCGGCATCTCCACAAGTTCTGCCCAACGCTCGCCTATGCGCGGGACCAGTACGGGTACCCGGAACACGCCGAGTACGAAGCCAGTGCCGAGCACGATGGCGAAGTACACGAGCGCGGCGCGGATGGTCTTTGACACGGGTGCGAGCTCCTGTGGTAGTGTTCTTGAGGCCTAACGCGAAGGCACAACTGCGGACGAGGGCAATAGAGCGTGCGGAGCGCGCGAACAATAGCTCGGCCGACTGTTGCAGCCGATGTTGGGTGGCAGCCACTCAGCTCTGGATGAGCTTCCAGTATGAATCCTTCTTGACAATCTTGCCCGCTCGAAACTCCAGGAGGTCAACGCCTCGGACACAGAGCGACTCGCCTGTTGGCGCTGTGCCCGTCAGCATCCAGGTGGAGACGCCATGTTCGCCGCAAACCCAGTGGGAGTCGTCGCCGTAGTGAACATCTGGAATCCCGGCAAAGCGGGTAGCGAGTCCCTCGCGCACGGCCGCCTTTCCGAGGTAGCGGGTCCCCCAGGGCTCGGTGCCTCGTGGCATGAGGAGTTCACAGTCCTCCGCGAAGAAATCCATGATGGCGTCGAGGTCGTGCGCATTGAAGGCGGCGAGGAACGCTTGCAAGACATCGGGCGTGATAATCACGTGCGCTCCGAAATGAAGTGCTTCGCGGAAGAGGGCACCGTACACCGCACGGATTCCGAAAAGGAATGCGACCGGTCGCGCGGAGGAAGCATTGTGTCTCCTGGGCTGTTTTGGCGGCCTAACGTCCGGTTGTGCTGCAGCCGATCGAATAGATGCGGGTTGGCGGCCGCAGCAGACTTGCCTCTACGCTACGCTGCGGCCGCCAACCCGCCACCTTAGCCGGCTGTCTGCACCAACCGCCGTTAGGCGGGCCGGAACCAGACTCCGCTACACCACCGCGCCGAACAAGCGCCCGATGACGGCTGTGACTCCCATGGCCGCCGCTCCCCACATGGTTACTCGAGCCGCACCTCGACCGACGGGCGCACCGCCGACCTTGGCGGCGATGGCTCCCAGTACGGCGAGCAAGGTGACTGCGGCAATCGTGACGGCTCGCACGACCCACGCAGTCGGCACCAGGATGGCGACGAGCACCGCCGGTGCGGCACCCACTGCGAACGCCGCGGCGGAGGCGATTGCAGCCTGCGACGGCCGAGCGGCCGTCGCTTCCGTGAGCCCGAGTTCATCGCGCGCGTGAGCGGCGAGTGCGTCCCCCGCTGACAGTGCGTCCGCGACCTGCGTCGCAAGTTCTGGCGACAACCCTCGACCGACATAGATCTCACGCAGCTCTGCGCGCTCGCCCTCTGGATTCTCAGCCAGCTCGCGGCGCTCGCGTTCGAGGTCGGCGCGTTCGACATCAGCCTGCGAGCTCACTGACACGAACTCGCCAGCGGCCATCGCCATGGCTCCGGCGGTCACGCCGGCGATCCCCGCCACGAGTATCGCGCTCCGCTCGCTTCCGGCGGCGGCGACGCCGACCACGAGACTGGCCGTGGAGATCAAGCCGTCATTGGCACCGAGCACCGCCGCGCGAAGCCAGCCGATATGCGCGGTGCGGTGTCGCTCGACGTGCATTGTGTCTCCCGTGAATGCGCGGCAAGGCTCGGTGCTCAGCCTTGTATCTAGCGTGAACTTCATTCTGGCACGAATCTCAGGCGGGCGATAGCTCGATCGGCCTAGGGTCCCCCAAGACCGTACGTTAGCGAGGGCGTCGCTCGTCATCCGCAGTCCGAGCCCGAACAGTTGCCCGGCCTCGAGGCCGCATAGTGCAAGGAAGGGCCAGTTTGCGGATTCGCCTGGGCCTGGAGGAGTGATGGCGGCATCCCCGGAGTGTCTCATCGGCATAGACGTCGCCAAAGCAACGCTCGACGTGCATGTCCGCCCCGCGGGGCAGGCGTTGATAGTGCCCAACGCGGAGCGCGACATTGCGGCGCTCGCCGCCGCCGGCCTCCCCGTCGCGTCGCACGCGTGCGGTATCGGTGCCAGACACGTTTGAGCGACTCAGGGAATCCATCACGGGAAAGCCTAACGCCGAATGCGCAAAGGCCCCATATCGCGAGCGCGCACCGCAGCGCATCCATCCAAGAGTAGGTCGAGCCATCGTTTCTGGAGTGTCATCGCACGCCCGTTGGGCGGGAGTCGCACCGTGTCACCGCATGTTGTCGTCAGGGCGCTCGCAATCGTGGCACTCAGCGCGGCCTGTGTACCAGATCGGCTCCCGGAGTCCCTCACGACCGAGTTCGCCGCCGCCGAGCGCGCCCTCTTCGCCCCGCTGCCCGTAGTAGTGGAGCTCCCGGGCCAGCCGGCCACCGAGGCGCAGGTGTCGCTGGGGCGTGCACTCTTCCACGAGCCGCTTCTCTCCGACGGCCATGACGTCTCCTGCAACAGTTGCCATGCGCTCAACGCGTGGGGAACGGACGGGCGGCGTGTCTCGCTAGGACACGACGGACGCGCTGGGACGCGCAACGCGCCAACCGAATACAATGCCGCGGGACATCTTGCGCAGTTCTGGGACGGCCGCGCACGGGACGTTGAGGCGCAGGCGAACGGGCCGATTCTGAACCCGATGGAGGTGGGCATGCCGGATTCGGCGGCGGTGCTCGCACATCTGCGCGCCTCGCCGATGTACGTGGCCGCGTTCCGTGCGGCGTTTCCTGCTGAGCGCGACCCGATCAGCTACGACAACGCAGGTCGCGCGATCGGCGCGTTCGAGCGCGGCTTGGTCACGCCGGCACCATGGGATCGATTCCTCGCGGGCGACAGCACGGCGTTCACGACGGAGCAGCGCAGGGGGCTCCGATCATTCCTGAACGCGGGTTGCCAGAGTTGTCACGCCGGTATCAATGTGGGAGGCGACCGCTTCATGAAGGCGGGACTCATCAATGCGTGGCCTTGCCAAGCCGACAGCGGACGCTATCACGTAACGAACAACCCGAACGATCGATTCCTCTTCAAGGTCCCGTCGCTGCGCAACATCGCGAACACCGGGCCGTACTTCCACGACGGGTCGGTGGCCGATCTCTCCGAGGCGGTCCGGATGATGGCACATCATCAACTCGGGAAGGACCTGACGCCGGAGCAGGTGCGGGCCATCGTCGCGTACCTCGGCTCGCTCACCGGGACATTGCCGTTGGACTACATCGCCTATCCGCAGAAACCGCGCTGACGCGCGGGGCGTACTCGGCCGGGGTGAGGTTGCCCAAGCACTGACTGTGCTCCGTCCGGTACGCGATGCGAAAGCGTTCGATCCTCACCCGCGCGTCGACCAGCGACGTGAACCACTCCTCGTTGAGGCACGCATCGCGGAGGTGGCTGTTGGCGCGGTCTATATGCGATGCGCGTTGTCGTTCGGCTTGCCTGGGCGACTGAAGCGGAGGGGCGTCAGGAACGCGCGTACCTCCGCCGCAACTCCGCCGCAACTCCGCACCATCGTCAGATCCCCGCCTCGGCCATCACCAACACTCCCTTCGCACCACCGGCGCTGCCTACAACAGCCCCCACACCGGCGGGAAGGTGAGCAACGCACCGAGCGCCGTGAGGACCAGCGTCGCCACGACGATCCGGCCCGACTCGATCTCGCGCGCGCGCCACCGCGCGTGCAAGAGCGCCCAGACCACGAGCCACGCGATCACCGCGAAGGTCGAGCGACCCGAGAGACCACCCGCCGGAGCATAGAGCGACGGCGCGACGAAGAGCTTGGCCTCGTTGAGGATCACGAAGAGTCCCATCGCGAAGGCGCCTATTCCTGCGGCGAGCACCGCCGCGAGCGCCGCGCCATTGGGCACGACCGGCGACTTCCCGGCCTCGGGTCCGCTACGCATGGTGTCCTCCCTGTCCCCTACCATAGGGGAGCGACCTTGTTGACGAACACGCCGAGCAGCGCGACGGAGGCGACGCACGCGAGTGAGATGGAGAGCAGGGATGCCGTGACGGTCCGGAGCGGCGCGTCCGCAAGGAGCGTCGGGCGATGGCGCCAGGCGATATAGGCGGCCGCGGTGCTCAGCATCGCGGCGATCCACGGGAGATGTTCCTTGATCTCCATCCCGAAGGAGTGCAGCCATCGCGAATCGTCGCTCGCCATGAGCAGAGCCCGCGGATAGGCGGCGAGCGAAGCGACACCGTCCGGCGGCGTCTCACGGTACATCGGGAATACGACATAGGTGCCACCCAGGACCGCGAGCCAGAGGCAAGCCGAGCCGAGGATCGCACCCCACGCGAGATGATCGGCGTGACGCGCCGGCACGATCGCGCCCGACGGGAGGGCCATCGCCCTGAGCGAGTAGAGTGCGATGGCGAGGAACAGAATCGCCCCGCCGCTAAACACCAATCCGTGGACCATGGTCCAGAGACTTCTATCCGAGAAGAGCATCAGCACCCCCTGTGATGGGCGGCCGAGCCGCCCCGTGACACAAGGTCACGCGCGGTTCGACCGAGCGGCGTCAGCATCAAGCCTCCAGATCATCAGGGAATCCCCGGACTTCGGTGTTGAAATTCGACACCCCGCGCGCGGCGACCGTGGCAGGGAGTCGGATCGTCAATCGCGGGACGATCGCGATCTGATCTCCTGCCGCTGAGAGTGGGCCTGGGGTGGTTGAACCTCCGACCTCACGCCTATCAGGCGCGCGCGCTCGATTTGAAGTCGCGGCTGTACGTGGTGATCCGACGGGGTCCGGCCCGCGACATGTGACACCGCTGTCGTCAGGGAGAAGCGTCAACGAAACTGGAGCAAGATCCGCCATCGGCAGCAAGCGTCGTTAGGCCGGCACGCGCCGATGCCAGCGCCGGGCTACTAGGCCAACGAGCGGAAAGAGCACCGCCACGCGAAGAGACCAGACTAGCTCGGGCGTCGGAAAAGCAGTGATGACGACCATTCGCTGTGCCCACCAGTACAGGGAAGGGACAAAGAGAAGAAGCGCCCAGGGCGAGCGCCACGCGGCGAATGCTCCCCCGATCGCGAGCATCGCGAAGAGGACGAGCGTCAGCATAGTGGGTGGTGAGTGCAATCCTCCGCCCAGGAACTCTCCTCCGATCGGCTAATCGCTGCCTTCTGACGCATCCGTGCTCGCGGCTGTCGAGAGCGAACTTGTGCTAGACCTGCAAATATCCAGCCGATGCCATACAGCGTGCTGAGTGCGCGACCGCCTTCTAGGAGCTGCCCACTCCGTCGGGTGTCGGGGCGAGGCGCACGCGCTCCATGCCCACCTGCGCAGCGAGTTCCCAAGTTGCAACCCGCACGGCTTCGGCGACATGCTCGGGGCGACGACCCTCGCGTCGCGCAGGGAGTCGACAATGTGTGACGCGAGTTGCTCAGGCGTGAAGAGTGCGTTGTCGGATTGCACCAAGTTCTCCCGGCTCGGCCCAACGCCAATGTTGAGCTGCGCCCGGATGAAATAGAGCGCGCGGAGCGCGCGTACAATCACGCCCGGGACGAGCCGCGGCGCATTCACCACGGTGGCGTTCACGGGCAGGGTGGCGATCAGCCCGTCGAGGGCCTGCACCAGCGGGGCGCGACCGTTTGCCAGCTCCCGGCCCACGCGCCGGTACTCGTCCCGGATGCTCGGCGTGAGGATCAGCGTAAAGGCGCCGGCACTCCAGGCGGCCAGAATGCGCGCCGGGATGCCGCCGAAGATCAGTCCGGACACCAGGACGTTCGTGTCCAGGACGACCTTCATGCGCCACGCCGCACCTTCTTCACCGCTTTAGCGACATCGGCCCGCTTCCGCCCCGCTTGGCGGGCCGCGCGCCGCGCGCGGGCGGTCAGGGTCGCGAACTCAGCGAGAGCGGGCGGCTCGAGCACCTTGAAGATGACGACATCGCGGTCGCCCACGACGACGAACTGCGCCCCCGCCTTGAGGCCGAGGCGGACGCGAATCTCCTCCGGAATGACGACCTGTCCCTTGGACGACAGCGTGGTGGTGGCGGTATCGGTCATGCGTGCCCTCCGGCAGTCTTACCAGTAAGTCTGCCGCCCGCGCGCCCAAGTGTCAAGCGTAAGAGATTCTGTACAGCTAGAAGTTATGACTGGGCTGGCCTCCGCTGTAATCGTGGGTTAGTTCCTCGCGATCTGCATCGGAGTCACCAGAGCCACAGACGACGCTTCTCCTGTCGCCCGTCACGGAGACCAACCCATGTCACCTCGTGCTGCGCAGCCATCGACGTCCACGACTGCCGCGTCCCCGGCCACCCTTCCAATCATCTATCTCGGCCTGGATGTCCACAAGGACTCGATCACGATCGCGGTGCTGCCGGAGGCGGCCAAGACGCCGACCCGGCTCGACCGCCTGCCGAATGATCTCCCGAAGCTCAAACGCTGGCTGGACCGGCTCGCCAAGGAGGGGGAACTCCGCGCGTGCTACGAGGCGAGCGGCGCGGGGTACGTGCTGCATCGCGCGCTGCGCGAGTGGGGGTACGCGTGCGAGGTGATCGCGCCGTCCCTGATTCCGATGCGTCCTGGCGTGCAGCGGAAGCATGACAAACGAGACGCCGCCGATCTCGCGCGGTTCTATCGCGCCGGCGAGCTCGTGGTCGTGCGCATCCCGAGCGAGGCCGAGGAGCGGGTGCGCGACGTCGTGCGCTGCCGGGAGACGTTCCAGCGCGAGATTCTGAAGTCGCGCCACTACATCCCCAAGTTTCTCGCGCGCCGCGGGTTCGTGTTCCGGGAGGGGGCGAACTGGTGCACCCCGCACCTGCGCTGGCTGCAGCACCTGACCACCGAGGCCTCGCCGCTCGCCCCGCACGATCGCTTGGTGTATCGCGAGTACCACACGCTGCTGTTGTACAAACTGCAGCGACGCGAGGAACTCGATCGCCAGATCGAACAGCTGGCCTTGCTCCAGACGCTCGCCCCAATGGTCCGACGGCTGCAATGTTTCCGCGGCATCTCCCTGCACTCGGCGATGGTGCTCGCCACCGAGATCGTGGATTGGCGACGGTTGGACCATCCACGGCAGCTCGCCTGTTACCTCGGCCTCATCTCCCGCGAAGACTCGAACGGCAATCGCACGCGGTTCGGCTCCATCACGAAAGCCGGGAACAGTCACTGCCGCCACGTGCTGGTGCAGGCGGCGTGGAGCTATCGGCATCGTCCGGCCACGAGCGTCGACCTCAAGCGACGACAGGCCGGGCAACCGCCGGCGGTGATCACGCATGCGTGGAAGGCTCAACAGCGGCTGCATCAGCGCTTCAATCACTTGTCGTATCGCAAGCGGCCACAGATTGCCGTGGTCGCCGTCGCGCGCGAGCTGATCGGCTTCTTGTGGGCGGTGCTGCGGGACGTCCCAACAGCCCCCGCGGTGGAAGCCCAAGCCGCGTCAGCGGACGCGTCGTGGTCCGGCGTGCGGCGGCGAGGCTCGATGTGCGAGCATGCTCGACGGCGTTATGGGGCCTGGGTCAGATGCAGCACCAGGATCCCCGAGCATAGAATGAGCCAGCTCCCGACGAATCCAATTCGTGCCGCACTGCCGATCTCGGTCGGTAACCGGCGCATATCAGCAGGATACATCGTCGATGCTGCCTCCCGCCCACGTCGGACCACCACCATGTATCACGCAGGACGATGCTGCAACCCGTGACAACAGCCCAGTCATGTCAACGCTGGCTTCTGTTGCGAGCGGACCGCTCGATCTGTCGACTGGCGCTGATTGTCGGTCGCGCTCGTCAACAGCAAGCATCGTTAGGCCCGCGAGGCCGGGTGTTGCGTCGGAATGGCCCATCGCGCAACGGCACGGTGATGGTCCGCACCCGAGTCGGGCGTATGCTCGACGCTCCCCGGTTCCGGAGCGCGCATGCCCGACGCGGTGCCGGCGGCGCGCGGCGTCTACCAGCCCCGACGCCCGCGGGCTTCGGGGCTCTTTCGATTGGTGTGTCGAATTGCCTGCATCGGCTGGAGACGATCTACGACGATCGCTTCGCGCGCGAGTACGGCCCGTGGCGGCCCGTCGTCGCGCAGGTGGCGGACAGGTTCCTCGCCTGTGGCGTGCTCGAGCACGACTTCGCCCGCATCCGCTGCGATGCCTGCACGCACGAGTATTTGCTCGCGTTCTCCTGCAAGCGTCGCTACGTCTGTCCCAGTTGCCGCGCCAAGCGCCTCGCGATCTGGACGCAGTGGCTGGACACCACGCTCCTCGCGCCCGTGCCGCACCGGCAGGTGGTGCTCACTATCCCGACGCGGCTCCGCGCCTACTGTCTGTACCGGCGCCGCCTGCTCGGCGAGATCGCCCGCGTCGCCGCCCGCACCGTCACCGCCGCCATTCGCACGCTGACTTGTGAGCCCGACCTTGCGGTCGGCATCGTGGCCTGCTTGCAGACGCACGGCTCGCGGGCCAACTGGCATCCGCACCTGCACCTCCTCGTCACCGACGGCGGCTTCCGGCCGGATGGGACGTTTGTCTCGTGGCCAGTGCATGACACCGCCCGGTTGACCGAGGCGTTCCGCCGCGCCGTGCTCCGGCTCTTCGTCCCGCCCCCTCTGCGCCGCCCGCCATCGTCTCCGCGCCACGACTCGCGCCGACCGAGGCCAGCCGCCGGGGGGCTACCCTGCTCCAGCAGATTTTCGAGGTCGACCCGCTCGCGTGCCCGACCTGCCATGGCCCCATGCGGGTCGTCGCGTTCATCACCCAGACCTCGGTGATCGACCGGATCCTCGCGCATCTCCGGACCCGCGCCGCGCGCGCGGCGTACGGCGGGCCGCGGAGCCCCCCATCGACGCGGGCCCCGACAAGCCGGGGCCCGCCACGCGTGCCGCGTGCCGCGCGCCGCCGCCCCGCCCACCTCCTGAGCACGGGCCCGTCGCCCCGCCACCACGCGGGAAGCTGTGGCGTGGGCGGCCGTCCCACCGGCGCGACAGATGGGTCTCCGTCGGCATCGCCCCCCACGCGGACGGCCGCTCGCACGTCGCGCACGGCGCCCGAGCGAGAGGGAGGGCACGGCGCCACCCGTCACGCGGCGCTGGCGAGATCGGCGATCGCGCCCTATGCTCGACTTATAGTCGACCCACCCCGATTGAAATTCCTATCCCGAGGGTCAGGACGGTCGCGGCCAGCTTGATCGGCGCACTGAGCCAGTCGACCCGGCCGGAGCGCTGGTGCACCACGCTGGTTCGCGCAGCCAGCTGTTTCATGTCCGGTGGAAGGGGGAAGGCGCGGTTGGCGCTACGTCCCATAGTAGTCGGGCGACGTCCCGCGTGCGGACGCCCTCTCCCGCCCATCCGGTGGAGTTGCCTCCGGTGGCTACTTCGGTTGCTGTGGCAGCGCGATGTAGTCGGTCGGAATGTCACCCGTGAGCGACCGCAGCCACGTCACGATCGCCCCGAGCTGCGACGGACCCAACGTCTTCCCCAGCTGATGATACGCCATCAGGCGCACCGCTTCGTCGAGTGATGTCACCGAGCCATCGTGGAAGTAAGGGGCGGTCTTCTCGATGTTACGCAGCGACGGCACCTTGAACACGAAGAGATCCTTGGGATCCTTGGTGACCGCGAAGCGCCCGCTGTCGGCCTGCGACGGCCAGGCGTTGACCGCGCCGACCTTCTGGAAGGAGTTCCCGCCCAGGTACGGACCGTTGTGGCACGACTGGCACCCCGCCGACAGGAAGGTGCGCAGTCCGCGCTGCTCGTCCGCGGTCAGCGCCGCCGAATCACCCTGGAGGAACGCATCCCAGCGAGATGGCGTGACCAGCCGTCGCTCGAAGGATCCGATCGCATGCCCGACGTTGTCATACGTCACGGGCTGCCGCTCCTCCGGAAAGGCCTTGAGAAATGCGGCGACATACTCCGCCGAATTCCTCAGGTGCTCGAGCACGGCGGCCGAATCGAGCATCCCCATCTCGATCGGATTGAGGATCGGTCCCTTGGCCTGCGTCTCGACATCCGCGGCCCGCCCGTCCCAGAATTGCG
The DNA here is from genome assembly GCA_016704465.1 of Gemmatimonadota bacterium. Lineage (GTDB taxonomy): Bacteria > Gemmatimonadota > Gemmatimonadetes > Gemmatimonadales > Gemmatimonadaceae > SCN-70-22. The sequence continues at coordinate 259,728 of JADJAD010000008.1, forward strand.
CGAGGTGGCCCGCTGCATTGTAGACGGTGGGCGCGTTGCGGTTTCCGGCCTTCCCTTCATGGCCGAAAGAGACCGGGCGCCCATCCGCCCCCCATCCGTTCAGGGGGTGACAGGTGTTGCATGAAAGGTCGTGCCCCTGGGAGAGCACCGTTTCGTAGTAGAGCCGACGTCCGAGCGCGACCTTGCTGTCGGTCACCGGATGCTCGTCGGCCACCATCTCGGCGGGAAGCGTGGCGAACACGGCCAGTTCAGCGGGCGCTACTGCGGCCGACGAAATCGTGTCTGGCGCCGAGGAATCGGCGGGGCGGTTGGCCGCCTCGCGCGAGCAGGCGCCCGTGATCGCAATCCCCGCGAGCGCGATGGCGAAGCGTAGTGTCGTATGCATGGAATGACCCTCGATGTAGCGGCGGAATCCGTCGCGCGACGTGGCGCAGAACACGCCGGGCCGGCGTCATTCGCCGCCGATATGGACATTGTACGACGATATCGCCCGTGTGTCTGTCGGAGTATTCCCGAGCCGGCGTCGCGAGAAACGCCGCCAGGCACCCTGCATTCGGGCTGCTGGTTGCCTGCCATCTTCCGTACCTGATTGTCGAGCGAGTCGGCGACGATGCATCTCTCAGGGCTGCACTCTCCGTCATCTGCAAGTAGCGCCACGGCGAGCGCCGGCGAGCAGGGAACACCCCAGGACGACACGGGCCCGTTCGCTTCCCGAACCAGTCGGGACGCGCCACGGCGTCGTTCGCAGGGTCAGCGATAGACGAGTCCACCGTCAATGATGATGGCCTGTCCGGTGACGTAATCCGAATCGGGACCGGCGAGGTAGGCAACCAGCGCAGCAACATCGTCAGCCGTCTCCGCCCGTCCCAGTGCGATTCCCTCGACATACTTCTTGTAGGTCGCGCCGACTGGTGCGCCGGTCAGCTTGGAAAAGCGCTCATCGATTGTCACCCACATGTCGGTGCCGACAATGCCAGGGCAGTACGCGTTCACGGTGATGCCATCGCTGGCATATTCCTTGGCCGCGGCCTGCGTCAGCCCTCGTATCGCGAACTTGGTGGCCGAATAGACGCCAAGCATGGCAAAGCCGTCATGCCCGGCCACGGACGAGGCATTGATGATCTTGCCCTTGTGGCCGAGCGCCTTGAACTTGGCTGCCGCCGCCTGAATACCCCATAACACTCCCTCGATATTGATCCTGAGAATCGTCGTGACCTCCTCAGGCGTCACCTCGGCAATGGGATTGACCTGCGCGATGCCGGCATTGTTGACCATGACATGGAACCCGCCAAGCGCCTTCTCGGCATGATCGATGGCGGCATACACCGCATCGCGATTGCTGACATCGGCCTTGAACGTCGTCGCGTTGCGGCCGAGCGCCGTGATTTCGGCGGCTACGGATGCCATCTTCTCGACGTGGATATCGACGATCGCGACATCGGCACCCTCCCTCGCAAGGCGGAGTGCGATGCCGCGACCAATGCCTTGGCCCGATCCGGTTACCAGCGCCACCTTTCCGTTGAGTGTCATTGCTTGTCTCCTTGTTGTCGGGACCAAGAGGGAATCGGGCGGCCAGGGGGGCCCCTATCGTGCGCGACAGGTGGTCAGCGCACTGACGACCGCGACTCACGGTCGGCCGTCACTTGCTCGTGAGAACTACTTGCGCACCGTCCGACTGGCCCTGACGCAATTGCGTGAGGGCCTCCACGGCACCAGCACGCGCTGGTTTGTCCTGGCGTCGGGCGCCGCAGAACGTTGGCCGCGATTGCGGCGAATGCCCCATCTATCAGGCCCGTCGGGTTGGCCAATGACCTGACCACCCGCGCTTTCCCGAGAATGCCATGCGGTTGACCCGTTGCGGTAGAGCGCTACTCCCGGTGTGAGGGGATGAAACCCCGATTCCGCGACAGCCCCGCCGCGCTTCCAGCGCGGGCGGGCCGATGGAGGCGAGGAATTCTGTGGCTCCGACACCGCGAGGTGCGGGATCCAATCGGTCCCGCACCTCGCGTCCTGAGCTGGTGTCGCTGTTCGGCCGTGGTGAGGCCGAGGACTCGACGCTACTTCTTGGGCTTCCAGACCTTCCAGACGTTACCGACGAGGTCGGGGCCGGGCCTGAGCACCGGATCGCCGGGCATCCAGCCGGCGGGGGTAGCCTCGGCGCCCTTGCTGTCGCGGACAACCTGGAAGGCCTGAAGTTGACGGATGGTCTCGGCGATGCGACGACCGACGGGCGGAGTCATGACCTCCATGGCCTGGATCACGCCATCGGGATCGATGATGAAGCGGCCTCGTAGTTCGATGCCCTGACTTTCGTCCCACACGCCGTAGGCGCGACCAATGTTTCCGGCCTGGTCGGACAGCATGTGGAAGGGGATGCCGCCGTCGACCATCCGGACCAGTTCGTGGTCATTCCACATCTTGTGGACGAAGTGACTGTCGACACTGACCGAGAGGACTTCGACGCCGAGTTGCTGGAGTTCCTTGTACATGTCGGCGACCGCCGACAATTCGGTCGCTCAAACGAAGGTGAAGTCCCCCGGGTAGAAGCACAGGAGGATCCACTTGCCGACGTGATCGGAGAGTTGAACGTTCTTGAACGTCCCTCTGAAGTAGGCGGGAGCGTTGAAGTCTGGGGCTGGTCGTCCGACGCGCGCGGTCATCGGCTCCTCCATGGGGCTGTGGCTGAACGAGTTGCGTTCGGCGGTTTGGGGCGGCGGTGCGCCCAGGATGGCCCCGGTGACGCGGGCGCATCCTTTCGGTTCGTCAGGCATACGGACTCCCTCTGTTGGTTCCTATGGTTCCTGGATGATACGCGTCGGACCGGACCATGACAACGAAAGCCACTGCAGCAGGGGTGTGCGAATGTATGCACGCGCCGGCAATCGAAGCTTGACTGCCGGTCGATGTCGCGATGAAGGAGTTTCGATGCATCCCGATGGGCTGTCGCGGCCACTGGCGTCGCAGCGACCCCTTGAACGGTTCAGGCCGGCCATCGCCGCAACATGCGGCACTTGCAGCCATGTGCGTGGATGCAGAAGTACTCGGGTCTCGGCGACTACGTGTCTGGACAACCGTAGAACTTCACGCGGCAGGCCATGCGTCGAAGGCCTGCTTCTCCAGGCGCATCTGCCCTTGCTCGTCCTTGTCGATGTTGATCCAGGCTCGCCAGTTCTCGTCATCCATCTGCGGGTAGTCCAATCGATAGTGGCTGCACCGGCTTTCCGTGCGCATGATCGACGCCTTGAGCTTCATCTCGGCGCTGACGATCATGTTGGCGGTCTCATGCGCCAAGCGCAGCTCATGCATATCGGCAGCGCGAAGCATCGGCATGTGGTGGTCGCGCAGTTCTTCGATGTACGCGAGCGCCGCCCTCAACATGCTCTCCTTCTTGATGTAGAGCACGAAGTTGGGGATCATGATGCCTTGCAGCGTCTGCGTCACCCACGCCGGTCCATATCCGGCCTCCCTTCTCAGCGGAGCCAGGATCTCCCCCTCTATCGACGTCAGCACATCCTCGGGAACTGCCTGAAGCTCGACGCCCTGCGAGTACCTTGCAGCCGCCTCGCCGGCAACGGCGCCCTGAACCGCCGAACCCGCGAGCGACGAACCGACCTGCGTGTAGATCGCTCCGCACATGTACGATCCCAACGCATCGCCCGCCGCAAACAACCCAGGCACGTTGGATTCGCACTGGTCGTTGATCGGTACCAGGCCTTCGGATTTGTGGATCGCCATCCCGGCGGAGGCGCCTCCCATTGCGTCGCCTCCCATGCCGGGCGCCCCTCCGCCGAGGCCCGGACCGCCGCCACCGTTCGCGTCGCCTTTCCGTGCGGGTGGCCCTCCACCCGCGCCCGGACCACCGCCACTCTGCGGACGCTCGCGTCCCGCCGGAGCCTCCGAAGGGCGCTGTACATCGGCGAACTCCGCCGGTCTGAATGGCTCGCCGTCGATGCTCGATGCCGGACCCATTTCGATCGGAGAACCCTGCATGTACGCGAGGTAGTTCACCTCGACGCCCAGGTCGTGGCGTACGCCGACACCCTCGGTCGATGGCCGCTGGTCGAACATGTCGCCCCAGCCATCGTAGGTGGCAGCAGGGTTCTTCGCCCGACCAATGTGCCCGTCATTCCACTCCTTGCCCGTCACCTTGGCCCCGATGTTGTAGGCCATGATGGTTCCATCGTGCGTGAGGTCGCACACCGGAAACCCGTTAGGCTTGAAGGCGCCGGCGCCAGTACACAGGATCACGCTCTTTGCACGGAAGGTGACCGTTGCCTCGGCGTCCAGTCGAAAGCCCGCTGCGCCAGCGACCCGACGGCCCTCCTTGAACAGATGCGTGATCACGACCCGCTCGATGACGGGAATGCTGCGCGCATCGACGGGTCTCCTGAACGCCTTGTTGTAGAGATTGCTGTCGAAGAACCCCCATTCCCTCAGCTCCGCGGCGCGGGCCAGCGAGTGCTCCGCTGTTTGCCTGGTGTAGACCGGGTTGTTGGTGCCAAGGGCCGAGCGCGAAACGGTGTAAGTGTACTCATCGAGCGTCATCGTCTCCGTTGCTGGATCGAAGACGAAGAAGCCCTTCGCGAACGGCGTGAGCCCGGAGGAGCCAAGCCGTCCCTTAGAGACCATCATCACGCTGGCGCCGGCATCGTGAGCCTTGACCGCGGCGAAGAGTCCGGCCATTCCACCGCCGATCACCAGGACGTCGCACTGGTGCGTGCTGCTCGAGATCGCGTCGGTGTCGATCCTCGTCACGTTTCGTGAGTAGACCGCGGCCAGCGCCAGCATCCCGGCAGCGCCGCCGCCGTAGGCCAGGAACTCGCGGCGCGTCAATTCGTCTGACTTGCTCATCGAGCCTGCTCCCGCACGTTCGGTGCCGAGGGCGGCTCGGGTGCCCCAGCTCGCTGCGGGAAATACATCCGGAGCAGCATCGCCACCCCAACCACCGACACGACGATCAGCATGGTGGCCATCGGCGTGTCAGTGTGGCGCCCGAGCGAGATCGCGTGCAGGAGCGCGAATGTGGTCAATGCGATGCTCAACATCCCGTGGAAATGTCGCCAGCGCGGGTACTTGGTGTGCAGGGCCTTGATCAGCCGAATGCGAAAGATCGCGGTCACCGTCAAGACAAGCAGCAGGACCCAGGCAGCCAGGCCCAGGGCGATTCCCGTGCTGGAGTATGTCGTCAGCATCATCGTCATGGCATCCCACGGTTCGATGCCCGCCTCGAAGAATCGAGGGACCACGACGAGGAACGGATGCAGGAGGAGCCACGACACGGCGAAGTTCGCAATGACTGCATGGACCGTCCGGATGCGCCGCAGGTTGTAGAGTTCGATGACGCCCATGTTGGAGCGCGCCAGGAAGAACTGCCCCAACATCAGCGAAAGCGCCACGAGCGTGAGAAGCGAGATCGCCTCCTTCAGGACGGAGCGTCGCGGAAAATCTCCCAGTGCGTAGAACAGGATCGGCAGGGCCACGAAGACGACGAGCGCCGCGATGGCGATGAGCTTCTTGAGATCCGGTTTCACGGTTACCCCCACGATACGACGACCGGAATCGTCTTTTCCGGTGAGAGGGTAATGGCGTCGACCGGGCAGTACATCCGACACAGGTGGCAGATCTGGCAGTCGGCGGGATAGGCGATCACTGCCTTGTTCACCGCCTCGTCCATGCGAATCACGTCGCACGGACAGGACAGGACACACTCGCGGCAGCCGATGCACCCGCCGATGTGCTGTATGGTCATTGCCGTCCTCGCGGACTCGTCGCAGCCCGCATTCGGGATGTCCTGCGCAAAAGTCGTCGGGAGACTGACAGGGCGCCGGTGCGTCGATCGCGGTTCACGGAGTCATCTCCTTGACCTCGCCTGCTGCGGCTGCGTAGATCGACGCAAGTCCGGCCGCGCTGTCCGGACGAGGCGCATCCGATCGCCCCGCGCGCTGTTGCCTGGATGACCGCAGCGGTGCTTCCGGCGGGACGCCTGCCCATCGGAGTATACGGAACGCGGCGCGGGCAAGGTTCACGGATGTCGGTCGTTGTCGCCAGAGCCGGGGACGTTGGGCGCCAATGCCGCCGCGCTCCGAAGCAGGCGCGGCGCGGTGGCGGTGTAGGAAACGCCGCGAACGATGGCGCCGGTGATCTCGCCCTCAAGCGGCGACGCGGCGCCTGCCCGATCGTGTCATGGACGAGCACGGTGCGAAGTCGTACGCGGCTTCGCTAGCCCTCGCCCATCGTCATACGAGAGCGGACACGCCATAAACAGTTCGTGTCGTCTCACCGCATCAATTGCCCACTCAAGCCGCTCGGATGTTGCCACCGACAGGCAGCGATAATAGGATCGGAATCATCGGAACGGCTGCCCAACGCTCGAGTTCCGTTGGTATGAAGCGGCTGGCCACCCCGGCCACGTGGTGGCAGTGTAGAGCCCCACAGGGGAATACGCGGTCGAGCCGCAGGCAACAGCGACTCAGCCGGGGTGCGAGTCGCATGGATACGATAGCGATTGATCTCCACAAGCGCGAGAGCCAGCTCCGCACCATCACGTCGGACGGCGAACTGATCGAATGTCGCATCGTGACGTCCCGCGACCAGTTCACCCGCACCCTCGGGGACCGTCCGCGGGCGCGGATCCTGGTGGAGGCGTCGACCGAGAGCGAGTGGGTCGTGCGGCACCTGGAAACGCTGGGACACGAGGTGGTCGTGGCCGATCCGGGCTTCGCCCCGATGTATGCGTCACGGTCCAAGCGCGTGAAGACGGACAAGCGCGACGCCCGGGCGTTGTGCGAGGCGCTCCGTCTCGGCGCGTATCGGGAGATCCACCGCGCGTCGGACGCGCGGCGGCACCTCCGGGCGCAGCTGACGGTCCGGGCCGCCCGGGTACGCACGCGGACGCGTTACATCGCCGTGATCAAGGCCTTCGTGCGGCGGGAGGGGCTCAGCATGGCCAGCGGCGAGGCCATTCACACCCTCACCAAGCTGGCGGCGCTCCCGCTGCCCCCGCACGTACGCGAGGAACTGGCGCCGCTGGTCGCCGTGTGGGCACCCTTGGGAGAACAGCTGGCCGCAGTCGATGCCACGCTCACCGCGATCGCGGCCACCGACCCGGTAGTGACACGCCTTCGCACGATGCCCTCGATCGGTCCCATCACGGCCTTGGCATTCGTCGCCGCGCTGGACGACGTCGCCCGGATCCCGAACGCGCATCAGGTGCAGGGGTACCTAGGCCTGGTGCCGAGCGAGCACAGCTCCGGCGATCGGCGGGTGCGGGGCCGCATCACGAAACGGGGCGACGTGCGGCTCCGCTGGTTGCTGGTGGAAACGGGGTGGCGCATTCTCCGCGCGCCCAACGCCGACCTACAGGGACTGCGCGCGTGGGGGCTGCGTATCGCGGCCCGGCGGGGCAAACGCATCGCCGCGGTTGCGCTGGCCCGTCGCGTGGCCGGGATCCTGTATGCGATGTGGCGCGACGACGCCCCGTTCCATGCGGTGCCGTTGGCGGAGGCAGCCTAACGCGCGTCACGTGTCTGCAGACGCCGAGTGACGAAGGGAGATGACTGACCGGGAGCGGGAGAGTACGATGCAGCTGATGGCCGCTGGTGAGACCGAAGCTCAGTGCGGTACCTCCCGTCTTCCCATCGCACCCCAACCTGCGCCCGCGAGTTCGCTCGCGACCACGGAGCGCGGACAGAAGCCTGAGCAGCATCTCGCCTCGTCACGGCCGCCACGACTATACTTCGCGTCAGATCACGTCGATCTGAGGCTTGACTCCGGACGCCGCTTCACAGAAGCTGCGGCCGAGGGAAATAGTGCGCGGCGCAGCCGCTGCACACAATAGCTCGGCTGTCTGCTGCAGCGCATGTTGGGCAGCGAGCGCCCATCCCGACATCGCAGGCCGCTGGGCACGGTTCGCGCCATTCGTCCACTAAGTGGATGGTGGTACCGAGCGTCGACGGTGCTCCCCGTGCGGACGCGCGTACTTCGAAAGAACCGCGGCATGAAGCGGCTCAATGGCGCGCAGCACAACTCTTCCGATGGCTGCGAGCGTTCGGCCTCCCCCCGGTTTCGCTCCCTCCCGCATGAAACTACGAGTGCTCGCGAGCGCCTTGTCGCGGTCATCCGTCGGTGAACCTGCGTGGATAACGCCGTTGACGTACGCAATGTGACGAATCAGGTCATGAACATTCTGATCATGTCCATGTGTCACCATAACCACGAGCTTTAGGAACTTGTCTAGCTTGACCTCTTCCGGGACTACTCCTGGATAAGCCGCGTCAGGTTCGAACGCATCGACCACCGACCAAGCGCCCGACGTGCCACGCCCGACCATCGCCCCTGGCGAGTCACGATGCATCCCGATGCGGAAGAGTATAGGAATGCGAAACTCGCGATTGACTTGCGTCACCAACGGCATGTCGTACAAAAGGAGCAGCCGAAGAAGACCCGCCGCCCTGAGAGTGGCGTACTCGTGCGCGACTCCGATGGATACGCGCAGATCGCTGACGACGTGGTGAAAGAGTTCCTGCTTGATCATGTTGGATGTGCATCGCCCATCGCGACAATCTCTTCGGCTGCCCAACGCTCAGCATCAGCGGCGGCGCGCAGCGACGTCCGCTGCATGCTGTTGTTCGGCAGCGCCCTCATGAGTGCGCGAACGAATCCAATCGGAAAGTCGCTCCAGCACCGAAGGCGCGATGGTCTCTTCAATTACCTCGTATTCCGATATAGCGCCGCTTGTTGCAGTCTGAAAAAGATGATTCAAGCCAGGAAACTCTTCGATCGTGACATCAGGATTGCCTGCTACCGACAGTGCTTCCCTAAGCACCTGCATATGCAACGCCGGTGGCACCTGAATGTCGAGTTCGCCGAAGAGAGCCAGTACGGGGCAGCGAACCCGCCGAAAATGGAGCGCGGGCTCGCAGTTCAAGAACGACCGAAAAGCCGGCGTCAGCACTGTATCAGCCATCCGGTGAATGTGCATTGCCACTTCGTCATCCTCGACCGGCTGGTCCTGCCAAGATTTCAGGTGGGATGCGAGAATCGAAAGAATCTGCTTACGCGCAGACTCGTGTCTGATTGGGCACTTGAGAATCGCAAACACCTCTTCGTCCATTCTCGCCGCTCGTGCGCAACTTGTGCATCTGTAGCTCCTGCCTGCCGGGAGATGAGCGCTGACTGTTCGTGAATAGTCTGTTCGCCCGGAAGTGTCGGACACCCCACGAGCACTATCAACGCAAGGTGCTTGTACCGCGTCGCAGCGGCCGCCGCCAACACGGCTCCTCGCTATGGCCGATGAGGCCAAGTCGAGTTGCATCGACATCCTCGTGCGCGGCCAGAAACTCCAGCGCCAAGTGCACATCCCGCAGAAGGACGTCGTGCGTGCACTGATCCTTGTCTCCCGTCGATTCGCCAACACCGCGATCATCCAAACGCAGCACGGCAATTCCGGAACGGGTCAGGTGATCCGCGAGGACGAGGAATGGGCGATGTCCACACACCTGCTCGTCACGGTCATGAGCGCCCGATCCCGGAATGAGTAGGACGGCGGCTGTCCTGAGGCCTGATTGTGGGCGAGTGAATGTGCCCGCCAATCTCACGTCTCCCTCATCACTTCCCAGTACGACTCCTTCTACCGTGTAGCGAAGTGGCTCGGCAGGCTCTTGCGGTCGAAATGTCATTCCTTAACCCGATTCCCGGAGAGTGATGGAGCGGCCGAACTCAGAAGCTCACCTGCGGGCGAACCGAATAAGAGCGCGCGGCGGAGCCGCGCGCCATCCCCAGCTCGCCCGGGATCCTGCTCCACTTTGGTTGACAGCTCGTAGGGAACTACGCCGCCTCCGACTCGTAGTCAACTGGAGACCGAAAGCCAAGCGCGGAATGCAAGCGGGTGTGGGTGTAGTAGCGGAAGTAGTGCCGGAGCACCTGCCGGAGCGCGCGCTCGGTCGCGAACGCGACGCCGCGGACCGCCTCGGCCTTGAAGGAGTGGAAGAAGGACTCCATGTGCGCATTGTCTCCCGGACCGCTGACGCTGGCGCTCTGCGGAATGCCGAGCGCACGGAGGCGATCGCGAAACGGGGCGGCCAGATATCGGACCCGCGGTCGCCATGAAACGTGAGGCCCGCTGGGGCGGCGGTGTCGCACCGCGTCCGGAGGACGGCCGTGGTCACCCGTGCGTCCCGGCGCCGCTGCAGGGTCCACGCGAGGATCCGGCGGGAGAAGCGATCCATCACGACGGCCAGGTAGCGCCATTCGCCTGCGACGGTGAGGTAGGTGATGTCGCCCACCCACACCTGATTGCGACGCTGGACGGCGAGGGCGCGCACGCGGTTGGGATGCTGTTCGTAGAAGCGATGCGTGCCGACCTTCGCGCGATAGCCGCGCACCGCCTTGGCGCGGAGCCCGGCGGTGTACATTAGGCGGGCGACGCGACGGCGGCTTACCGCCCAGCCACGCGTCGTCAGCACCTGATGGATGCGCGGACTGCCGTAGCGGCCGTGGTGCTGGGCGAAGACGCGCGCAATCTCGGTGAGCAACGTCCGGTCCTGTTGCGTATGGGCGCTGAGGGGGCGGCGGCGCCAGGCGTAATACCCGGCGCGCGTGACCCCGTAGCGACGACAGAGCCGCGTCACGCCGTACGTGGCGTGCTGGGTGTCGATGAAGGCGAACGTGTCGGCCTTCGAGCGGAACAGAACCGGATGGCTTTTTTTAGGAGGTCGTGCTCCTCCTGCAAACAGCCGTGCGCGCGCTCGAGAGCCTGTAGCCGCACCAGCTCCGGGACGGACCGGCCGGTGCGCGGCGCGGAGCCGGCCGCGAATGACACCGTCCCGCACTTCTTCCGCCAGCGCGACAGCATGAAAGGGTGGATGTCGAGTCCCGCCGCCACTGTCTTCACCTGCATCCCGGCTGCTGGGTCATGCGCACCGCCGTCAGCTTGAACGCATCACTGTACTTCCGAATCCTCCTCGGTCCCGCACGCGGCATCGGACACCTCCGAGTTCAGTTAGGTGGAAGTGTCAACCAAAGTGAGGCAGGTTCCGCCGTCTGCTGCAGCGTAAGTTAGCCCGCATCGCTGTCATGGTTCCGCCTCTCTCGCACGTCCACGGTGAGGCGAGGAACACCATTCTGATCAAGCGTGCCGACCAACATCGCATCGCGCTCTTCGAAGGCGCTTCGCCCCCACACCACGTCGACGCCTCGCATACTAGCTCTTCGCAGACGAAACTCGCATACCCGAAACTGGCACTGCCCCTGAATCTCAAGCGCGGCGAGAGGTACGAAGATCAACGGCTCGATACGCTGAAGCATTAGTCTCACACCGTCCGCAAGTGCGGGCAATGGCCAGCTGAGCGTGAAGTACTTGTGATCGCTCATTCCATCGCGCGCCAACAGCCTCACCGCGTTCTTGTCGCGAAGTAGAGAGACGACGATGCTGTGAGCGCTACCTAAGAGATTTCCAGGAGCGGCGAAGACTGATGTATCAATCTCCAACACGACGCGTTCACTTGGAATGCCGTCGAGGGCTTCCGTGATCGCCACAACCTTTGTTGGCAAAAGATCAAAGATCTTAAACCAAAGACTACTAGTCTCTGCCAACAAAGACGCGACGCCCCCGGCTGTCATTTCGTCGAGCGCAAGTAGCTGTACGCCAGCGTTTTCGGCGACCCGTCGGGCTTCAGCGCTGAACCCAGAACGTGACGCAAGAATGAGCGCGTGCGACGGGAGGCGCTGGTGCTTCCCGATCATCTGCTCCACCCAGCCGACATCCGCAATACGTCGATGATCTCGGCACTCGACGGACAAGATGACTGGGTGTCCGGCGACAGTTGTCTCGACCACGATGTCGACCTCTCGCGCCGCGCCAGTCTGCCGATCGGCTAGGAGCTTGGACTCCGACACAGTGGCACCAGCGGCGAGCTGTGACTTCAGCAAGAACACAAGACGTTGAAAGTCGTTCGGTCGACGCGGCACAGTGATGATGGTGGCGGGCTAACGCCAATGTTGAGCTGCGCGGGCAGTAAATAGAAGTGCGCCCGGAGGGCGCACCAATCAATCGTGCCCGCGTCTGCTCCAACGTCAGTTAGGAGGCACCGGGTCTCTAACCATTGAGCGGCGGCGCATTCCTTTGGGTCCGAGATGCCGCTTCATCAGCGAGATCCGTCAGTATCTCATCCTTAACTGCGCGCAGTGCATTGATAAGCTGGTCAATACGTTCTGGCGGAACAACAATTATCGCGTCATCAGCAATCGCCGAAGATTGCTTGAGGCCGACGAAGTCGATCTGCGTACGATAGATCTCGATGTCGTCGAAGCCGCGAATCAAGTACGTCTTTTCGTCGTCTATCTCGTCGGCGTCACCGCTACTCATTTGGTCTTTTCTCAAGTGAGAGTGATACTCGCAGCGCGTGTCAATACGCGCAAGAACTACGCTGGACACACAGCCAAGGGAGGCAGAGATCCGAGACTTGTCGATAGTGCGAATGTGGCCGCACTCCACTACAGAGTCTTTGCTCCCCGAAAAGGGTAGATCAGCGGTCAGAACTCCAACTTGGACTGGTAGTCGTTTATCCTGTCGCGCATCCGTCAACGGCACCACGATCGTTAGCGGTGAGACGGAGTTGCCGACATCGTTCTGGACAACGATGCACGGCCGCGTGCCAAGCTTCTCGTTCCCCTCCGATCCGCGAAGGTCGACCATCACAATATCGCCCCGTTTCATTCGACTTTGTCCTCCTAACGCCCAAGTTCACTTGCGAGCGAGTCAAATAGAAGCGAGCGAAGCGAGCAATCCCCAGATCGCTCGTCAAGTGCAACGATCGTTAGACATCACGCGGGTATAGCCCGGGTACATGGGTAACACATCAGTCCAAGTACATAGGTAACACTCCTTCTAAACTGCACCGCCCCTCTCGTGATGGCGAGGTGCGCCGTGCCCTGGTTGGAGACGAGTCCTATGGACGAGCGACTGCAGTTCATTCTGGATGCCCAGAGCGACCGGTTTACGATGACGGAGCTCTGCGCACGGTACGGGGTGAGTCGGCGGATCGGGTACAAATGGGTCGCCCGCTTCGCTGAGGAAGGGAGGCGTGGCCTGGCGAACCGGAGCCGCGTGCCGCACTCGTGTCCGCACAAGATCCGGCCCGTGGTGGGGGACCTGCTCTGCGAGTTCCGGCGCTCGCATCCCGACTGGGGCGCGCGCAAGCTCTTGAAGGTGCTCCGCGGCCGCCATCCCGAGATCGAGGACTGGCCCGCGGCCAGCACGGCCGCCGACCTGCTGGCACGGCGCGGTTTGGTGCACAAACGGAGGCGCCGACACCCCCACCGGCATCCCGGCGTGGTGCCGATTGCGACGACCGCGCCGAATGATCTCTGGACGGCCGACTTCAAGGGCCAGTTCCGCACGGGCAATGGCGTGTACTGCTATCCGCTCACCATCGCCGATCAGCACACCCGCTTTCTCCTCACCTGTCACGGGCTCTTGTCGACGGAAACGCGACGGCGAAACCGATCTTCGAACGCACGTTCGCGCGTACGGCCTCCCGCGCCATCCGCACCGACAACGGCGTGCCGTTCGCGACGACGTCCCTGCACGGGCTGTCGTATCTCAACGTGTGGTGGATGCGGCTCGGCATCGTCCATCAGCGCATTCATCCGGGCCAGCCGCAGGAGAACGGCGCGCACGAGCGCATGCACCGCACGCTGAAACGCCGGGCAGTCAAGCCGGTGCAGCGCACCTGCGCGCGCCAACAGGCGCAGTTCGATGCCTTTCGCACCGAGTACAACACCGAACGGCCGCACGAAGCGTTGCAGCAGGAGACCCCGGCGTCGCGCTACGTCAGCTCACCCCGCGCGTATCCGTCCACGCTGCCGACGATCGAGTACCCTGGCCACTTCCTCGTCAAGAAGATCACCGACGCCGGCACGTTCCGTTTTCGGCAGCACCTGCTCTATCTCGCGAACTCGCTCGTCGACCAACACATCGGGCTCGAGGAAACGGACGACGGTGTCTGGTCAATCTACTTCACCACGGTCCTGCGCGACGATCGACGAGCGGGACTACATCATCCGGGGTGACACCCCCAGTGTTACCATGTACTTGACACTTGTGTTACCCATCATCCCGGCTGTGCATAGTCCGCCGTCCCTCTTCGCACCTCCACACCGAATACGAGCGGCTGTCGGTCCTTCGCCACGTATACTATCGTGACTGCGGCATTGCCGCCGCCCTTGGGAAGTGCAGCTTCGTAGCTCGCTCGTAGGGTGGCTGCGTGTCGTCCACCCCCGCAGGTCGAGTAGGATCAAGTATCGCGCCTGGCCTCCGCTTGCCCGCACTCAACTTCCGAAGTTCGGGGCCGTTTGCCTGCACTGGCTGCGACTTATGGCGATGACCCGGGAAGACGATAGACGGATCGTGCGGGTCAATCAATGCGCGAGAGCGCGACCGCGAGTTCAATGAGTACCGGATTGTTTCCGCCAATGCGAAAGTCCACGACGCCCTCCTTCCCCGCCACCTCGCGTCCTAGGTTGGGCACCCGACCGGCGAGATACGCAGTTACTGCTGAGAAGAAATCCCTCTCGGTGCGGAGGGTGAGCGGATAGTGATCAGCCAGCCGAAGCAAAGCTTGGCCGAGATCGGTCGCGTCGTTCCTGGAAAAGAACTTATGGTATGCGGTAGGCATGCGATACGAGGCGTAATTGGGTGCGCCTAACGCTAGAGCTCAGCTGCAGCGAAGGGTAATAGAGTGCGGCCGCAGGCCGCACGAATCAACAGCTTCGCTGTCTGCTGCAGCGTTCGTTAGCCCGTCGATGCTAGGGCGCGGGGAGCAGGTGAAACGTGTTGGATGACGCGCATGCGCTCAAGTCCTCATGCCCGTCCGCCGGGATCTCGCACACGACCACGCGCAGGGGACGTCGAGCGGGGCGCTCCACTCCGCGCTCCGGTGCGATCGCGGAACCCGAGGAGGGGGAACTCCGAACACGCGGGTTTCGCCGGGTTGCACGATCTCACGGCTGCTCGTTTGGCACACGGGTACCCAGGCGGCCGTCCAGCGTCCGTCGACGCGAGCATCGATTACGGATGTAGCTGCCGTAGGTGTAGGTTCGCGCGCTGATATTGTGAATGGCGAGCGGAGCGTGAACGAGATGAACCTGTGGACTCCGTCAACGACGAGGGTCGCGGGTATCTGGGTCTTCGTCACCTCGACTGTCGCGGGCGGACGTAGGCTCACTGGGGGCGGCGCACGCGACGCTCCCAAGCGAGGCGACTAACAGCAAACGGCGCGCAGCCCAATATTGGCGAACTACGCGGTTTCGGATGCGGTGTCGCAAGAGAAACATGGCGCGAGTGAGAGGGAGTACCAACGATAGACTCCATCAGCGAGGACGCGGTCACGTTTGCGATCGGGCTAACGTCCAAGCTCAACTGCCGCCGAATGCAATAAAGCGGCGGCGGAGCCGCCGCCTACAATAGGTCGGCGGTCTGTTGCAGCGCCAGTTGGACAGCACGTGGGCGCAAGCCGTCGGGGCGATGAGTCACATCTCAAGTCCTCTCAGAAGGATGGGCACCGAGAGGGCGGGCGCGAACACAGCAAGGAAGGTCGAAGCAGTCTCGAATGTGAGATAGGAATTGTTGCCTTTGCGTCGCCAGTTCAGGCTATGAGCGGCCGAGTCGTGAATCGTGATGATAGCCGCGCTCATGATGTAGCCATGGCGGAATGCCGTCTCGAGCTTTAGCAGGTCGTGAGAGAAGCAGGTCTGGTTGGATAGCTCGAGTTCTATCGCCGTTCGCTCCACGTCGTGGAAGAAGTCTATGGCGCGAGGTCGGCCTCTACCCTGAGGTTGAATCGGGGTGTAAGGAAGTTCGGATGCGCGCCAGCCCCTTGTCGGATCACGAAGGAGCTTGGTCAAGGACGCGGTAAATAGCTTCTGCGTGGTGGTGTCAACTCGCTGCAGTGATTGGGTGAGTTGCCGCGGTGCGCCAAATTACTCGGTAGTGTGTTGCGCCTCCGTTCGCATCGGCCTGGGAAAGACTTAGCCTCATGAGGGGACGTATCTCGGGTGAGTCGTAGTGCTGTCCAACGCTAAGGCTCAACTGCGGACGAAGGCAATAGAGCGCGCGGAGCGCGCGTTCAATAGCTCGGCCGACTGTTGCAGCCGATGTTGGGTGGCGGGGCAGGGCCCTCAGCTTACCCAGGGCGTCCCGCCCCTGCATGTCGACGCGCCCGTGAGCCAGCGTTGCAGCCCCCCACGGGCCAATGTTCGTCCGGCGCGAGGCGAATGCACGAAGCACCTACCGCACGCACGAGTACGGTTCAAAAACCAAAGAGAAGCACCAAAGGCCATCAGTCCTTCGTCGCCGTCCTTCGCCAGAGGTGGACACCGAACGAACCGCGCGAGCCGATGTCCGTGCCAGATCCTGCCGCCCAACGCTCAAGTTCAGCAGCCGCCGAACGAAATAGAGCAGCGGCGCAGCCTGCGCGCCCACCAAGTCGGCGGTCTGCTGCAGCGCATGTTGAGCAGACCGGGCGTCGGGCGCTAGGGAAAAGGTGATTGGGGCAGAGTCGATCGCCACCCATTGGTCGGCGCGCCGTAGGTGGCGCTGAGCCCACGATGGACGCCGGCGGCGGACGGCGTCGAGCAGCCGACGGTCGGCGAGGTGCAGGACGAACCCGCGCGCTCCGACGTAGAGGCCACCCGCGACGGGACGATCGCAGTCGACGACGGGTGACCAGGCGGTGCAGGCCCGGAGCTGCGATGACGTACGTTCCCACTCAGACCGCGGCGGGCGAAGCGGTGACGGTGACGAATCGAAGACGGCTATCGCAGTCTGGAGTTCCGGGATCGTAGTGACCCATCGAGTAGTGGGCGGGAGCCGGGCTCTCGCCAAACGAAGGAGTGCTCTGGCCAAACGGCTGGCGCCACCAGAGTCCGGATGGGGTTACGACTATCGTGTCCGCTGGGAGGGCGATCGGCACGGACGTAGCGCAGGCGGCGAGGAAGCCGGAAAGAAGCCAAACCCCAAGTGCGCGGCTCGGTATGCTCATCAGCGATTCGTGGGCTGCCCAACGCTCCAGCTCAACTGCAGCGGAAGGTGACAGTGCGGCCGGGCCGCACGATTCAACTAGGTCCGCTGTCTGTTGCGGCGTTCGTTGGGTGGTGGGGCAGGGCCCCCAGATAACCATGGGCGTTCCGCCGCTGCGGTTCGACGCACCCGAGCCTGCGTCGTCGCCCCCGACCGAGAAACCTTCGTCCTCAGGGAAGCGAATCACGAGGACCCGTCGCTCGCACCGTGACGGTCAAAACAAAAAAAAAAAACAATCGACTACCAGTGCTGCGTCGTCGGCGTTCGCCGGGTGGACATCGAACGAGGCGTCGCCGCCGCCGTGTGTCCCAGCTCCGCCGCCCAACGCCTCAGCTCACCTGCGGGCGAATCAAATAAGAGCGCATGCGTAGCATGCGCAATCCTCAGATCGCCCGTCTGGTGCAGCGTTCGTTAGGAAGCATGGCGCGCTAAGCGCCTCTGTTCCTTGTTGATACGCCGTAGAAGAAGGAACTTGGAGAATCGCGGTGACACTGAGGCAAAGAAGCCATCGACTTCAAGAGTGGACCTATAGGATCGCTGAATCGCGTCGCGAAGTGAGGCCAGTCGAATCGCAGTACCTGCCCAGCCGGCCCACGCCACCTCTGGCTCCGGCGACAAGTCGAGCCATTGGTCGGCGACCACGTTTACTAGGGTGGACAAGGAAGTCGAGCACTGAATCGCTGTTGGCAAATCGGTAAACGCGTCGGCCAGACGGAGAGTCGCGCGCGCAGCCTCCTCTGCTTCTCGAAGATCCTGCCACAGGCGCTCTGGAACTCGAATTCTCTGTGGCATGCCAGCCGCGGTGTCAGTTGATGCCGCATCGCGAGAGAGCGGGACAACTAGAACGTGGCGCGAATATGCGTGGAGACGCTTGAGTCGCTCCTCATAGCTGGCGAGCGCTTGGATGGTATCGACATGCCACGTGACGCTCCGATCGAGCGCCCGCTCCTTTCGAGTCTTCCGAAATCCCAGATGTGCCCCGAGCCAAGCGGCGGCAAATGCTCCTATGGGACCGGCTGCTGCCTTCGCGATCTCTATGAAAGTCATGGTCGCAGAATTGTGCTCGGATGCTTCCTAACGCTAAGGCTCAACTGCGGACGAAGGCAATAGAGCGCGCGGAGCGCGCGTACAATAGCTCGGCCGACTGTTGCAGCCGATGTTGGGTGGCGGGGCAGGGCCCCCAGATAACCCAGGGCGTCCCGCCGCCGCGTGTCGCCGCGCCCGAGAGTCAGCGCCGCCGCCCCCCACGGACAAGTGTTGGTCCGGCGCGAGGCGAGTGCACGAGGCACCTTCCGCCGGCACGAGTACGGTTCCAAAACAAAAGAGAAGAACCAAAAACCATCAGTCCTTCGTCGCCATCCTTCGCCGAAGGTGGACACCGAACGAACCGCGTCAGCCGCTGTCCGTGCCAGATCCCGCCGCCCAACGTCCAAGCTCAGCAGCCGCCGAGGGAAACAGAGCGGCGGCGGGCCGCCGCCAACCATAGATCGCCGGGGGGCGGTCTGCTGCAGCGCCAGTTAGGCGCCAGTGATTATGGCATCATTGCCAAACCACTGACAGGCGTTTGCTGACCGGCGCCGCGCCTCCGCAACCATCGCTCGAAGCGGAGGAATTAGCGACTGTAGCGTCATGGAGGGGGCTGGGTTCCCAGCGAGGGTGGTGTTGCTGAAACTCAGTGAACTCGAAGTGCCAAAACCGTGCACCGAAGGGTTGCGAATCCAGTAGTACGCGACGGCGCCGAGCGTGCCGCGCCACGGATTCTCGCCGACCCGCTGAGCCTGAACGGCATCGAGGATGGGCACGAGGCATCGTCGGGATCTGTTGGTGTGGCCATCGATTTCCCTCGTGTGAGCGCCTAACGCAGAAGCTCACCTGCGGGCGAAGGAAATAAGAGCGCGCGGCGGAGCCGCGCGCCATCCCCAGATCGCCCGTCTGGTGCAGCGTTCGTTATGCCGTACTGTCTTCCGATGCGCGACGAGACAGCCAAAGACGCAGCATGTGTACGACCGTGTCCTCCTCGTCATTCCAACGGTGAAACAGGATCTCTCCCTTACGGAGATTGCCAGCGATCTCTCGGGTAGGGCGCGTGGTTGCTACCGGAAGCGTAGGGTGTCCGACACTCGAGTATAGCTTCGGCTGCTGTACGGCTAGCTCCTGCTCTAGTCCCCATGCGAGCGCGGCACAGTACGCTACACCCTCATTTCTAACACGTGCGAGAGCGCGCTTGTCGAGCCAGGTGTGAACGGCGCGAATCTCGGTGCTGTGCGCCGTGAGGGCTGACGTGAATGTGGCCACGTCCTTCAGCTCTAGCGCGAACGCCAAGAGGCGGGCGTACTCCTGCTGTTGGCGACTACGCTTCACAAGCTGATCGCCGATCATGAGTAGCGCGATTGCTATAGCGACGTAGGCGAGGAGGACATCCATACAAATGTGACGTTAGCAGAGAGGAGACACGCGAGTCAGCAGCGGCGAGAATCGATGAGAATCCCTGCCTGTCGGCATAACGCCACTTCACCGGTTGTCAATATTCCAGCGAACACCCGCCACCATCACATTATCAGCCCCCCGCCACGCATGCGAATCCCGGGCAGCTGCAATCGCGGCGAGCCATCCAAACCATTGAAAGTCCCCGACTTCGACATACGGCGCCACTGAGACCGACCGGATTATCATGCGCCACAACACGTGAGAATCACAATAGCCGTCAGAGCGTCTCCACGAGGGGCCGCGTCGGGAGGCGTAACGACGGTTTGCGATCGCTCTCGCGCAACGGCCTACCGCCGGCCTCGACCACGTTGCCGCACGCACCATTCCGTCGCCGCCTCGTGGCGCGATGGACAGACGCCGTCCACACCCTGCCGAATGCCGCAGGCCAGAAGTCCCACCCGGGCGTCCGCGCCAGCCACCAAGTCAGCACTTCTCGCGCAATCCGCACCCCCCGTCCCCCGTCCCCCTTCCGGCCTCCCGTCACCATCACCCTCGCCTCACCGAGTCCCATCTACGGCTTCGGAATCAACCGCCGCTTGATCCGCTCCAACTCCGCCGTCGTCCGGTCCACCTCGTCATTGAGCCGCCGGATCTCCTCGTCACGCGTCTTCTCCCGCGCGCTCGCGGACGCGCGCACGGTCGCGAGAAGGGCGCGCGTCGAATCCATCGACTCGACGACCCGTCGCAGGATCATCGCTTCCGCGTAACGTGGGAGCGCCGAACCGCCACTCAGGTATGAATCGTACAGCGCCATGGACTCGCGCGGCGTGACGGCGCGATTGGCTGGATCGGTCTTGAGCAGGGCGCGCCAGAAATCGCTCTCCGCCCCGTCTCCGGTCCCGGCGTGTTCCAAGCTGAAGTCCGTGAGGATGCGCTCGGCCTCGGGAAAGCGGCCACTCTCCGCGGCGCGCAGGGCCGACGCCAGCGTCCCGGTCCACGGCGAAAGCGCTGCGGGAGGCGCGAGCACCGTCTGGACTTCAGGAACGGGGATGGGCGGCGGTGGTGCCCGATGGCACGCCCCCGCCAGGAGCACGCCGGCCACGACCAGTCGCGCGAGGGACGATCTGTAGTGGACCTGTGCAAACGGTACGTCGGGAATGCTCATGCGGTCGATGCTTCCTCATGCGGTCGAAACGGCGCGAGTCGGGTGGCGGCGGAACGGATGGGGAGGTGGAGGGAGAACTGCGTCCCGACTCCCACGTTGCTTTCGACACCGATCGTACCGCCATGTGCCGTCACGATGCCTTTCGCGATGGCGAGTCCCAATCCCGTCCCCTTGATCCCCGTTGTCTGGTTGTCGGCCTGGTAGAACTTCTCGAAGACATACGCGACTTCGGTCGCCGGGATCCCCGCCCCAGAATCCCGCACCCGCATACTGACGCCGTCGCCCTCCCGCTCGACCTCGAGCGAGACGCGCCCCCCGCTCGGCGTGAACTTGAACGCATTGGAGAGCAGGTTACCCAGCACCTCGTTGATGCGGTCCGGGTCCCAGCGCACCTCGGGGGGGAGGTCGGGGCCACGGCTCACGGTCAATGCGACGTTCCGCTGGATCGCCAGCACGCGGAACGTGCGCTCGAGGTCGCCGAGGAAGGAGGGGAGGGGGAAGGTGCGTGGCTCGACCTTGCCGCCGCCCGCCTCAAAACGCGAGACGTCGAGCAGTTGTCGCACAAGCCGCGACAACGACTTGCTCTGCGCGTTGAGCGTCCCGAGGATCTCGCGCTGTCGCTCGTTCAGCTCGCCGTACACGTTGTCCTGCAGTAGTTGCAGGTAGCCCATGACGACATTGATCGGGGTCTTGAGCTCGTGCGAGGCGACGGAGATGAACTCGGCCTTGAGGCGATCGAGCTCACGCAGCTGCGTGGCCATGGAATTGTACGACTTGGCGAGTCGGCCGAACTCGTCCTCGCGCTGCGGCGCCAGCTGCAGCGGATGCCCGAAGTCGCCCTCGGCCACGGCGCGCATCCCCGCATCCAGCTCGTTGATCGGCCGGGACACCGACTGGGTGAGCCAGAGGCCGATGAGAATCGCCAGGATGACCGCAGCGCCCAGCAGCTCGAGCGAGGTATTGCGCGAGCGCACGGAGTCTTCGGCAATGTCGTTCACGCGCTCACGCGTCCTGTCCTGCAGCGTCTGTTCGGACAGGGCGACGATGCGCTCGATGTCGTCGATGGCCGGGGTGATGGCGCGGTCGATGACCGAGTCGGCGGTCGCGGCGCGACCAGCAGCGGCGAGTTGGTGTGCACGCTCCGATTCCACGCCGATGATGGTCAGGGCACCGCGGACGCGGTTGACCCCGGCCATGCCGTTCACCGCGCCGAGCGAATCGACGAGGCCACGCAAGGTCGCGAGCCGCTGGTTGAACTGCGTGCGCGTCGTCTCCTCGGGGAGAATGGAGAGGTAGTCCTTGGTCTGGTCCAGCTCCTGCACGGCGACGCGGACCTTGCCCAGCACGACCGCCGCCTGGAACTCCACGTCGCGAATGCCCTCCGTATCCTTGCGGAGCTGCAGCACCGAGAGGATCGACAGGCCGACCGGGATCATCATCAGCGTGACAATCCCGCCGATGCCCAGGGCGAGGCGGGTGCGGAGCATCACGGGTAAGTCCTCGGTGTGCGGCCTGGCGTGCGGCGCATGTGGGTGGCGGACACACATCCATCATACACGGCGACGCGAAGGCGCGATGGGATGGCGGTGCCAACCGCCGCATCCGTTGCACGCCTCCCCTGCCGTCCGTAGCTTACGCCGCTCATCGTATCCTCTTGCCCCATATCGTGTCTACGCCGAACGCCCTGATCTCGTCGCTCCCGCAGCACGTGGGGAGCCCCGTCACCGTGCGTGGATGGGTGACCCATCTGCGCTCCTCCGGCAAGATCGCCTTCATCGTGCTGCGCGACGGCACCGGGATCCTGCAGTGTGTCCTGGTCAAGAACCAGCTCCCCGCTGAGGTGTGGGCCGGTTTTGCCGAGCTGACGCAGGAAAGCTGCGTCGCCGTGACCGGCGAAGTTCGTGCCGAGGCGCGTGCGCCTGGTGGGCATGAGATGGGGGTCACGGGACTCGAGCTCCTCGGCGCATCGCCGGTTGACTATCCGATCCAGCCGAAGGAACACGGGGTGGATTTCCTGCTGGACCAACGACACCTCTGGCTTCGGGCCCCCCGGCAGGTGGCGATCCTCCGCATCCGGCACGAGATCGAGCAGGCGATTCACGACTTCTTCTACGAGCGCGAGTTCGTGCACGTCGACACGCCCATCCTGACGGCCGCCATCGGCGAGCGGTCCGGACTCTTCTCGACCGAGTACTTCGACCAGGGCAACGCGTACCTGGCGCAAACTGGGCAGTTGTACGGCGAGGCGGCGGCTGCCGCCCTCGGTCGGATCTACACCTTCGGTCCCACCTTTCGTGCCGAGAAGTCGAAGACCCGGCGCCACCTGACCGAGTTCTGGATGATCGAGCCGGAGATGGCCTTCTACGACACGCACGACAACATGCGACTGCAGGAAGATCTGGTCAGTCACATCGTTCGTCGAGTGCTCGATCGTCGCCCCTCGGAACTGGCGGAGCTGGAGCGCGACGTCTCCATGCTGGAAAAGGTCGTCGCGCCGTTTCCCCGGATCGATTACGGCGACGCCGTCATCACGTTGCAGGGCAAGGGGAGCGCCATCCAGTGGGGCGACGACCTGGGCGCCGAGGACGAGTCGCTGCTCGTCGCGGACTACCATTCCCCCATCTTCATCTGCAACTATCCCAAGGAGGCCAAGGCCTTCTACATGAAGGAGAATCCGGACGATCCACGCACGGTGTTGTGCAACGACTGTCTCGCGCCGGAAGGCTACGGCGAGATCATCGGCGGCTCGCAGCGCGAGGACGACCACGACAAGCTGCTGCAGCGCATTCACGAGGAAAAGCTGCCGGTCGACGCCTACGGGTGGTACCTCGACCAGCGCAAGTATGGCACCTTCGTGCACTCCGGCTTCGGCATCGGCCTGGAGCGCACGGTGGCGTGGATCTGCGGCACGCCGCACATTCGCGAATGCATCCCGTTTCCCCGCATGATGCACCGGCTATACCCGTGACCTTCGACCCTGCGTCCCGCTTCCTCGAGCGCTCCCGGTACTACCTGGGGCTCGAGTATCCCGCCAAGCTTCGCTCGGCGGTGCTGGCCCTGCCATCGGATCGACTCTGGTGGAGGGCCAACTCGGCATCGAACAGCGCCGGCAACCTGCTGCTGCACCTGGCGGGCAATGCGCGGCAGTGGATCGTGAGCGGAATCGGTGGTGCGCCGGATGCGCGCGACCGGGACGCGGAGTTCACCGCCACGGGGGGGATGTCGGCCGCCGACCTGCTGGACCACCTCGAGAAGGTCCTCAGCGAGGTCGATGCCGTGCTCGCCAGCCTAACGCCGGACGACCTGGGCACGATCCGCCGGATCCAGGGGCGCGACACGACGGTCTTCTCCGCGCTCTACCACGTGGTGGAGCACTTCTCCGGGCACGTGGGACAGATCATCCTGCTGGCCAAGATCCACGCCCCGGGCGAGGTCCGGTTCTACGAGGACCAGGGCGGACTGGCGCGTCCCGTCTTTCTCGGCGACGGGCGAAGCGACGTGGAGTAGCGCCGGTCGCGCGCAGGCATCGTGCGCGCCCTAGCCGCGCGCGGCGCGCTCTCCCGCCTTCACTTCGTCCCACAACTCGTCGAGCGCCGCCAGCCCCGCAGTGCGCACGTCGATACCGCGTTCGGCCGCCAGTCGCTCGATCGCGGTAAAGCGCCGTGCGAACTTGGCGTTGGCCCGGTCCAGCGCGAGGGAGGCATGGACCCCGGCCTTGCGACAGAGGTTGACGACCGCGAACAGGAGATCGCCCAGTTCGTCCTCGACCGCCGCGTGGGCGGCGTCGAACTGTGGGGCGCCGTGCTCCGAGCGGTTGACGGGCGCGGCGGCGAGCTGTTCGCGCACCTCGCGCAACTCCTCGGCGACCTTGTCGGCCGGGCCGTCGACGTCGTCCCAGTCAAAGCCGACGCCGGCGGCCCGATCCTGGAGGCGATGGGCGCGGTGCAGGGCGGGGAGCCCGGCTGGGAGCCCCTCCTCGATCGAGGTGCGCTTCCGGGCCTTGAACGCCTCCCATGAAATGCGTTCCCCGTTGCCGTAGAGATGAGGGTGCCTCGCCTGCATCTTGGCGATGAGCCCGCCGGCAACGTCGCCGATGTCGAAGTCCCCGCGCTGCTCGGCGACCACTGAGTGAAAGAGCACCTGCAGCAGGACGTCGCCGAGCTCCTCGCGCACCTGCCCGACATTTTCGTCGCGCAGCGCGTCGTCCAGCTCCTGGGCTTCTTCGATGAGATAGGGGCGCAGCGACTCGTGGGTCTGGGCGGCATCCCACTCGCAGCGCTCGCGCAGATCACGCATCAATGTGAGCGTATCTTCAAGCGTGGCTTTGGCTTGCATAGTCTCCTCCGACGGCCTATACTACCCGCCCCGCCCGCCCCCGGTCAATGGATGCCGATACGCGACGCGCCTGGCTCGACATTGACCTGGGCGCGTTAGTACACAATGCCCGCACGATGGCTGCCCGCGCCGGCAAGCCGCTGCTCCCCATGATCAAGGCCGATGCCTACGGGCTCGGGGCCGTCGCCGTGGCGCGTGCGCTCGAATCGCTCGACGTCTGGGGCTTCGGCATCGCCGCCGTGCGCGAAGGCGAGTCGCTACGCGCGGCGGGGATTCGGCGTCCCATTTTGGTGTTCACCTCGCTTCTCCCGAGCGAGTTCGGCGAGGTCCGCCGGCTCGGCCTGACGCCCACCTTCGGCGATCCGGTGGCGATTCAGGGCTGGGTGGCCAGTGGCGGGGGCGACTGGCACCTGGCCATCGACACCGGCATGAGCCGGTCAGGAGTGCCGTGGCGCGAGATCGGCTCGCTCTCGGCGCTCGTCGCCGCGCATCCGCCGGCTGGCGCCTTCACCCACTTCCACTCCGCCGAACGCAACGACGGGTCGATGCAACTCCAACAGGAGCGCTTCCGCGACGCGGTGGCCGCGCTCGGCGGGACGATCCCGCTGCTGCACGCCGAGAACAGTCCCGGCATTGAGCGGCAGAGCCCGTCGCCGTGGAGCCTGGCACGCCCCGGGGTCTTCCTGTACGGCGTTGGCGGTGAGGAAGGCTCGGCGGTGCGCCCGGCACCGGTCGTGTCGCTGCGGGCCCGGGTGGTCGAGGTGCGCACGATCGAGGCGGGGGATTCGGTCAGCTACTCGGCCACGTACCACGCCACCGAACGCCGCCGCATCGCCACGCTCGCGTGTGGCTACGCGGACGGATATCGGCGCGCGCTCGGGAACCGCGGCGTCGCCCTCGTGCGGGGGCGGCGGGCGACCGTGGCCGGGGTTGTCACGATGGACATGACGATGGTTGACGTGACCGCCGTGCCGTGCGAAGTCGGCGACGTGGCAACGCTTATCGGGGGCGACGGTGACGAACTGCTCGACGTGAACGCCGTGGCGCGCCTCGCTGAGATGTCTCCCTATGAATTGCTGGTCGGCCTGCGATTGCGCGTCCCGCGGCGGTATGCGGGAGGCGACGCGTGAGTGCGCCCCGCCGACGCGGGCGACGCGCAGCGCTCGTCATCCTCGACGGGGTGGGGATCGGGGCGGCGCACGATGCGGAGGCCTACGGCGACAGCGGGAGCCACACGCTCGGCAACACGGCGCGCGCCGTGGGAGGGCTCGACCTGCCGCAGCTCGAGTCGTTAGGCCTGGGCACCCTCGATGACCTCGCAGGGATGCGAGCCGATGTCAGTCCGGTGGGGGCGCGCACGACGTTGCAGCCGGCATCGGCGGGCAAGGACAGCACGACCGGTCACTGGGAACTCTGCGGGGTGGTGCTCGATCGGCCGTTCCCCACCTATCCTCGCGGCTTTCCGCCGGCCGTGATCGCTGCGTTCGAGCGGGCGACGGGTCGCCCGGTGATCGGAAACGAGGTGGCCAGCGGCACGGAGATCATCGACCGGCTGGGCGACGAACAGGCCCGGTCGGGGGGATGGATCGTCTACACCTCGGCCGACTCGGTCTTTCAGGTCGCCGCGCACGAGGCGGTCGTTCCACTGGTCGAGCTCTATCGCGCCTGCGAAACGGCGCGCGCCCTGCTGGTGGCCCCCCACAACGTGTCGCGCGTGATCGCGCGCCCGTTTACCGGTGTGTCGGGGGGTACGAGCGCACGACCAACCGTCGCGATTTCTCGCTCCCGCCCACCGGGGAGACGCTGCTGGATGCGCTCGAGCAGGCAGGGATCGCCCGCACAGGCATCGGCAAGGTGGATGACCTGTTTGCCGGGCGCGGCATCGCGTCGCACCACACGACGGGCAACGCCGAGGGGATCGGGCGCATCGGCGAATGGATCGCCGGAGACGAGAGTGGGTTCCTCTTCGCCAACCTAGTAGATTTCGACCAGCTCTACGGGCACAGAAACGACGTCGCGGGGTTCTACGGAGCGCTGCGGCAGTTTGATCGTGCCCTTCCATCGCTGCTTTCCGCCCTGTCAGAGGACGATCTCCTGTTTATCTCTGCCGACCACGGCAACGATCCGACGACTCCATCGACCGACCACGCGCGCGAGCGCGTGCCGCTGCTGATCGCGGGGCCGAGTGTGGGTCCCGTCCGGCTACCGGAGCGTTCGACGTTCGCCGATGTGGGGGCGACGCTGGCGGAGTGGTTCGGCCTCGGATATCGCGGGCGCGGCACGTCGTTCCTGCCGGAGATCGTCGCGTGAGTGCTCCCGACCGTCGGGACGACATCGCGGGGCTCGTGGAGGCGGCGTCCGTCGCCAGGGAGCGGGCGTACGCACCCTACTCCAGTTTTCGCGTAGGCGCGGCGCTGCTGGCCGATGACGGACGGGTGTTCTCGGGCTGCAACGTGGAGAATTCGTCGTATCCCGCCGGGATCTGCGCCGAGCGTGGCGCGGTTGCCAGTGCGGTGGTCGGCGGAGCTCGGCGGTTTTCGGCGCTGGTCGTCTCGACGGAGGCCGATCAGCCGACGCCGCCCTGCGGCGTCTGTCGCCAGGTGTTGGTCGAGTTCGCGCCGCTCCTGACCGTCGTCAGCGTGACGACCAGCGGGCTTTCCGCGCGCTGGACGATGGGCGAACTCCTGCCGTCGCCGTTCACCCCTGCCTCGCTGGCGCACGCATGAAGCTCGGCCGCGTGGTCGGGAGCCTGGTGGCGACGCGGAAGGATCCGTCGCTCGAATCGCTCACGTTGCTCATTGTCGAGAATCTCTCCACCACACTGGAGCGCGAGGGAGGGTACGTTGTAGCGGTCGACAGTGTCGGCGCAGGATCTGGAGAGGTGGTGTTGTATGCAACAGGAAGCTCGGCGCGCCTGACCGCGGTCACCAAGGACCGCCCGGTAGACGCCGTGATCATGGCCATTGTGGACAGCTTCGACATAGATGCTCGTGTTACGAAATTGGCTTAGACGCGCGCGCCCCCTGCTGCTCGGCGCCGCGCTGGTGACGGGAATCGTGGCGTGTGGTGAGGAACTGGAGAGCGGCGCCGCCTGCCCGATCCTGTGCGCGGGGCAGAACCTTGCCGTCTTCGACACCACGTTCGAGGCGGTGATTTTCGACTCCACCGTGTACGGCATTCCCGGCTTCGGCACCGAGGGGTCGCTGTACCTCGCCCATCGCGGTGACACGCTGGACGTGCGCGGCGTGGTGCGATTCGACACGATCCCGTCCACGTACCTGTCTGGGCTCGTCGATTCGGCGATCACCCGCGTGGACAACGCGTATCTCGCCCTGCGCGTGAATGCGACCGGGACGCGGGTGCGTGGCAGCGTGCGCATCGACCTGTTCGATGTGGACACCACCGAGGCCGATACCGTCAAGGCGGTGGTCCAGTCGCTCTTTCGTCCCGATCGGCTGATGGGCGGATCGACGTTCGATTCTGCGCAGGTGAAGGACTCCCTCCGTGTGACCCTCAACAACGCGCGGCTCCTGGCGAAGGTGACGGCCAAGCAGCGCTTGCGGTTGGGGATTCGCATCACCGCCGCGTCGGGCGCGGAAATCGACCTCGGGTCGATCGAAGGCGGCGCGACACCGATCCTGCGCTTCGACCCCCTCCCGGAGGACACGGCGAACGTCCCGCTGAGCGTCTTCCCCAGCTCCTCGACCCCGCCTAACGACGTGGTCGTCTCGGGCGACTTCCTGGACTACACGATAATGGTCGCCGCGCCGCCCGCGCCCGCTGGTACTGTGCTCAGTGTGGGGGGACTGCCGAACAAGCGGGCCTACCTGCGCTTCAGCATCCCCTCGCGCATCCTCGATTCGTCGACCGTGTTGCGTGCGTCGCTGCAGTTCACGCAGCAGCCGAACCGGTCGATCGACCGGAACGATTCGCTGACGATCGTCCCGGAGATCTCGGTCGCGAACGAGGACGTGACCGACATCACCCGCGCCACGTTGCTGCTGGCCGGCTTCGCCTTCGACTCGCTCCGGGTTGCGCCTGGCGATAGCGGCGTGCGGGTCCTCGAAGTCGCGACCGCTGTTCGGCAGTGGGCCGCGGCGACGGTCGACTCGATCCGGCAGCAGCGGGTGCTGGTGCTGCGCTCCACACGCGAGGGCACGAGTCCATTCGAGCTGCACCTTTCCTCGCGGGAGGCGCCGGCTGCGCTGCGCCCGCGCCTGCGCGTGAGCTACGCGCTGCGCACCAGCTTCGGGATCCCGTGATGCGTGCTCGTCTTGTGCAGGTTGTGTTGCTCGCCGTCGGCTGTGTGGGGTTCGCCGCCCCGGTGCGCGGGCAGGGGACGCTCAGCACGCAGGGCTTCGGCTATCCGCTCGGTGGCTTGAGCACGCGCGCGGCCGCGACCGGGGGGGCGCTGAGCGAGTTCGATCACCTCTCCTCGCGGAATCCTGCGGCACTCACCCTCTGGGGACGCACGGGGCTTTACGTCCAGTACGACCCGGAGTTCCGTAGCGTCGAGTCCGGCGCCGCGACGGACCGGACCACCACGTCGCGCTTCGGCGCCATCGCCGCCGGGTTCACCGTCGGCGAGCGTTGGTCGATCGGGGTGTCGAGCCATGCGTTCCTCGATCGCTCATGGGCGACGAACTTTCGCTCGGGACAGCGGCTGGGAGATGACAGCGTCTCGTACGCCGAACGCTTCTCGTCCAAGGGCGGGATCAACGACAATCGGGTCGCGGTGGCGTATCGCCTGCACCCCAAGGTCGTGCTCGGGGCGGGGCTGCACCTGCTGTCGGGTGAGAACCGCCTCAATCTCGTGCGGGAGTTCGACGACAGCGTGCGTTACGGCACCCTGACGCGCGACATCTCGCTGACGTACTCCGGGACCGCGGCATCGGCCGGGATCGTGGTCTCGCCATTTCGCCGGCTCGCGCTGGCGGGGTCGTACCGCCAGGGCGGATCGATGAAGCTGCGGGTGGTGGACACGTTGCGCACGGAGGCCAATGTCCCGTCGCGCTACGGTGTTGCGGTGCGCCTGGAGCCGCTCTCCGGCGTGTCGCTGCTGGTTGGCGCCGATCGCACCGAATGGTCGCGCATGAATGGCCTGGGATCGGCCAGCGCCGCAGCGCAGGACACCTGGGAGTATTCTGCCGGGGCACAGTTCGCCGGACAGCGACTGCGCAACACCCCGTGGACCTACAGCGTGGGCTATCGGCAGCGCGACCTCCCATTTGCCGCGGCTGGCGTCCCGGTGACGGAGAAATTGTTCGCCGGTGGCTTGGGAATCCCCATCGCCGGGCCGCGCGGGATGCTGGAACTGGCGCTGCAGCGCGCCGTGCGCGAGGCCGCGACCGCCACGTCGGAACGCGCGTGGCTGTTGAGCGTCGGCTTCATCGTCCGACCGTGATCGTCCGTGACTGCGATGACGTCCGATGCCCCGCTCATCCTCGTCGCTGACGACTCGGATGCCAACTGCGAACTGCTGCGCGAACAGCTGCACTCGTTAGGATTCCGCACCGTCGTCGCGCACGATGGCCCGACGGTGCTCGCGACGACGCTCACCGAGCGGCCGAGGCTCGTGATCCTCGATGTGCACATGCCGGCCGGCGAGCTCGAGGTGGACGACGGGGCGACCGGCTTCGAGGTCTGCCGTCGCCTCAAGCGTGACCCGCGGACCGCCAGCATCCCGGTCATCTTCATCACGGCGCTCAACGACACGGACGACCGCGTGAGTGCGGTCGAGGCCGGGGGCGACGATTTCCTCGCCAAGCCCCACAACCGGTTGCTGCTCGGCGCGCGCGTGCGCTCCCTGCTCAAGCTCAAGGCGGCGACCGATGCGCTCGAGGATTCGTATCGTCGATTGCGCGAGTTGGAACGGGTGCGCGACGACCTCATGAAGATGATCGTGCACGACCTCAAGACCCCCCTGACCTCGATCCTCGCCACGCTCGAGCTGCTCGGCGACGGGGACATGGGGCCGCTCGGCCGTCGGCAGGGCGACGCCGTGGCCGACACCCAGCGCAAGGCGGAGGAGTTGCTGTCGCTGATTGACGACCTGCTGGAAGTCCGGCGCATCGAGGAGACCTCGATCGCGCTCAATCGCGAGCCGATCGACCCGGCGGGCCTGCTGGAGGAGATGCTGCGGGACTGGGCCCTGCGATTCCGGCAGGAGCGAACCGTCGCTGCGGCCGACGTCGCCGCCGATACACCCGTGTTCAGTGCCGACCGCGGCATGCTCAGGCGGGTGATCGGCAACCTGATCCAGAATGCGCTGATCCACTCGGGGGCGCCGATCGAAGCTGACCCTGGTGGCGCGTCCCGACCCGAACGGGGTCCGGTTTACCGTGATGGACACGGGACCGGGGATCCCGCCGGAGTACCACGACATCATCTTCCAGAAGTTCGAGCAGGTGCGGGCCGCGCACACGCCGCGCGTTCGGACCTCGGGGTTGGGGCTGACGTTCTGTCGCCTGGTCATCGAGGCGCACGGCGGCCGGATCTGGGTGCAGAGCACTGAGGGCGCCGGGAGCGCGTTCCACTTCATCCTGCCAGTGGCGCCTCCCGAGGTCGACGGCGCCGCGCCGCGATGAAGGTGTACCTGCGGACCTTTGGCTGCCGCGCCAACCAGTACGATTCGGAGTCGGTGCGCGCGATGATCGAGCGGGCCGGGGGCGAGGTGGTGACCACGGCGCGTGACGCCGATGTGGCCATCTTCAATTCGTGCGCCGTCACGGCCGACGCCGAGGCCGACCTGCGCCAGGGGGTGCGCCGGGTGGCGCGCGAGGCGCCGGGCGTCACGTCGCTGGTGATGGGATGTGCGGCCGCCCGCGACACGGGCGCCCTGCGGTCGCTGCCCACGGTCGCCCACGTCGTGCCCGGTGGCGACCTGGCGGCGGTGGCCGAGGCGCTGGACCTCCCGCCATCATCGTTAGGTGCGGCGGCGCGACAGCAGGGCACGCGCGCGCTGCTGCGCATCCAGGACGGGTGCGACGAGCACTGTACCTTCTGCGCCACCACGCTGGCCCGCGGCCGCAACCGCTCACGGACGGTCGAGGCCCTGGTCGAGGAAGCGATGCAGCTGGCGGAACGCCATCCCGAGATCGTGCTTACCGGGATTCACATCGGCACGTACGGCGCCGACTTGGGCGGGTCGCTCGGTCAACTCGTCGAACGGCTGGTACGCGCGGTCCCGGCGGTGCGCTTCCGCCTGTCGTCGGTCGAGGCCACCGAGGTCGACGACCGGCTCCGCGAACTCTTCCAGGAGCCTGCGCACCTGGCCCCGCACCTGCACGCGCCCTTGCAGAGCGGCAGCGATACGCTGCTCCGCCGCATGGGGCGCCACTGGTACAGCGCGGCCAGCTACGCCGCAGCCCTCGAGCGCCTGGCGCGGGCCCACCCGGTGTTCGGGCTCGGCGCCGACGTGATCGCCGGCTTCCCGGGCGAGACCGAGCAGGACCACCACGCGACCCTGGCCCTGGTCGAGTCGCTGCCGTTCACCTACCTGCACGTGTTTGCCTACTCCCAGCGCCCGGGGACCGCGGCCGAGCGTCTCCCGGGACAACAGCAGGGACATGAGGTGCGGCGGCGCGCGAGCGAGCTGCGGGCCGCGGGCGAGGCGAAGGGACGCCGATACCGGACGTACCGCCTGGGCGGTACCGCCGACTTGGTCGTCCTTCGGGGCGATGTCAGGGAAGGGATCACGGGGGATTACCTTTCCGTCGCCATCGCCGACCCGCCTCCTCCGCGCGGGACCCGGTTGCCGGTCCGGCTCGACGGCGATCCCGACCGTCTGGTGGCCGTCCCCCTCTGCCCCTCGGCATGACGCTCGATCCTCGCGCCACCGTGTACGTCGAAACGTACGGATGCCAGATGAACGTCAGTGACTCCGAGCTGATCCTCGGAAAGCTGGCGGCCGAAGGCTATCGCCCGGTCGACGTCCCCGAGGAAGCGGACGTCATCCTCCTCAATACCTGCGCCATTCGCGATCACGCGGAGCAGCGGGTCATCGGCCGTCTGGGGGAGTTGAAGCGCTCGATGCGCGCCGGCAGCGTGATGGGCGTGGCGGGATGCATGGCGCAGCGGCTGGGGCCGGAACTCCTGACCAAGGCGCGGCATGTGAGTTTGGTCGTCGGTCCCGACGGCTATCGCGCGCTGCCCGAGCTGCTGGCACGGGCGCGCGGCGGCGAGCGCGCGGTGCAGACCTCGTTCGACCTCGAGGAGCACTACGAGGACTTTGCCCCGCGACGGTTCGACAAGGTGAAGGCGTGGATCCCCGTGCAGCGCGGCTGCGACTACCGCTGCACGTACTGCATCGTCCCGTTCACCCGCGGTGCCGAGCGCAGTCGGGCGATGGCCGACGTCGTGCGCGAGGCCCGGCAGGTGGTGGAGGAGGGGATCGGCGAGATCACCCTGTTGGGGCAGACGGTCAACTCGTACAACGACGGGACGCACGACTTCGCCGAACTGCTTCGCGCCGTTGGCGCGGTCCCGGGCGTCAGGCGCCTGCGCTTCACCTCACCGCACCCGAACGACTTCAGCGACGCGGTGATCGAGGCGATGGGAGACGTCGGTGCGGTGTGTGAACACGTGCACCTGCCGATGCAGTCGGGCTCCACCGCCATGCTGAAGCGCATGCTGCGCCGGTATAGCCGCGAGGAATACCTGGAGTGCGTGGCGCGCCTGCGCGCGCGCATCCCCGGCATCGGCCTCACGACCGACGTGATCGTCGGCTTCCCGGGCGAGACCGACGACGAGTTCGAGGAGACGCTCTCGGCCGTCCGGGAGATCGGCTTCGACGATGCCTTCACCTTCAAGTTCTCGCCCCGGGATGGGACGCCGGCCACGCGGATGCCGCCGGAGTGGACGATCCCCGACGAGGTGGCCGCCGAGCGGCTCGGACGGTTGATCGATGTGGTTCGCTCCGGGGCGCGGTCGCGGAACCTCGGGCTGCTCGGACAGCGGCGCGAAGTACTCGTGGAGAAGCCGGCCCGGCGCGGCGACCTGCTCCAGGCCCGCTCGCGGGACTACAAGACGGTGCTGATTCCCGGCGATGCGTCGATGGTGGGGTCGTACCTCACCGTCGAATTGACCGGGACCACCGGCTCGACGTTTACCGGAACCGTCGTGCAGGAGCGCCGCTCCCTCCCCGTCGCGGTCTAGGGTCCCGCCGGGCAGGAGGCACCGCGCCAAAAGTGTGCGGGATGTCACGGAGAAAGGGCGTCATACCTCGGCGTGTGACGCAGGGGGCTCCACGAGTCGTCATCCAGCTGACGCCTCGCGATCGACGCCGGCATCCAGCGGCCGTCCTGGTACTCCTTCCGCCTCCATGCATAACGCGCTCGAAGAAGTGATGGGTGAGGTCTTCGATCAGGTGGCGAGCGGCCGCGCGCGATTTTGCGACTGTCCGCAGTGCCGTGATGACGTCATCACGCTCGCGCTCAATCAAGCTCGTCCCAGGTACGTCAGCAGGTCGCTGATCGGATCAGCCGTCACACGCGTGGCGCTCTCGCACGAGCAGGCCAGGGCCGAACTGGCTGTGGTGGTGCTGGATGCCATGCGGCGGGTGGCTGCGCGTCCGCGCCATCCCCGGGCCCGTGCGGTCGAGGGGGGAGCGCCGGGCTAGTCGTGCACCGTGGGAGGGGCGATGCCACTCATCGCCAGCGCGTTCGTGTCGTACGCCGCCGGGCTCCTGATGGGCTTCGGCGGCGTCGTCGTGTGGGGGGGAGCCGTAGCCGTGGTCCTCGCGGTGTTCGGATGCTGGGGGCGGCGGTTGGATGCGCTCGCCCTCGCCGGCGTCCTGCTCGGCGGCACGCTGCATGGCGAGTGGGCGCGGGAGGACGACGTCGCCTGTGTCGCCGCGGTCCGGCGGGATGGTGTTGCCACGGTGCGCCTGCTGACTCCCCTGGCGCCGGGGCGCACGGGGCGGGGGGTCGTGCAGCGCCAAGGGTGCGGCGTGCGGGTCCGGGTGCGGGTGCGAACGGGGGAGTACCCCGCCGGGAGCGCGCTCCGGGTGGCCGGGCGGTTTGCCCGACGCGGCCAGATGCTCGACGTGGGCGATGCGGCAGTGCAGACCCTGCGCCCGCCGGGGCGCCTCGCGCGGTGGCGCGCGTGGACGGCGACGCGCATCGACGCCCTGTACGGCGCCGACGCGCCGCTCGCGCGGGCGTTGCTGCTGGCCGATGCGGACGACATCGACCGGGCGGTGCGCGACCGCTATGCCGATGCCGGGATCATCCACATGCTGTCGGTGTCGGGTCTGCATGTGGGGATCATCGCGGGAGCCGTGCGGGCGATGGCACTGGCGGCGCGCGCCGGTGCGGTCGGGGCGGACGGCATCTCGTTAGGTGTGACGGTCGGCTTCGTCCTGTTCATCGGCGCCCCGCCCCCGGCAGTGCGATCGGCGATGATGCTGGTGCTTGTCGTGGGGGCGCGTGCACGCCAGCGACCGACTGCGCCGTGGGGCATCTGGGCAGTGTCGTGCGCGATACCACTCGTCGAGCCACGCGTCGTGCTCGATCTCGGCTGGCAGTTGAGCGTGGCGGGGATGGCGGGACTGCTGGCCAGCGGCGTGCTGGCGCGCCGACTGCCCGTGACGTGGACCGGGTGGCGTCGTGCCGTCGCCACGTCGATGCTGGCAACGACCGTGGCGTCGGCGGCGACGGCGCCGCTGGTGGCGTGGGTGTTCGGTCGGGTGAGCCTGGCGGCGGTGCTGACCAACGTGGTCGCCGCCCCGCTCTTCGACGTGGCGCAGCCGCTGCTCTTCGCCTCGCTGGTCACGCTGCCGCTGGCCCCGTTGGCGCGGGCGCTGGCAGAGTTGGCGCGTGCTGCGCTCACGCTCATCGACCTGGTTGCGCACGCGGGGGCGGCGCTTCCCCTGGCCGTCCTGCGCGCCGAGCCGGACGCGGCGACCGCGGCGCTGCTTGGGGTGTCGGCGGTCGCGGGAGTCGTGGCCGTGGTCGGTCGCTGGTGGCGCCGACCCGCGGCGGTGTCGTTAGGTGCGCTGGCGCTGGCCGCGTGGTGGCCGGCGGTGCGTCCCGGCCCCGGGCGCCTCGAGGTGCATGTGCTCGACGTGGGACAGGGCGACGCCGTCGCGGTGCGCACGCCGCGTGGCCGATGGCTCCTCGTGGATGCGGGTGGGGGGTGGCGCGGCGGCGACGCGGCGGCCTCCATCGTCTGGCCCTACCTGCGGCGCTTCGGGGGCGACATCGTCTACCTCGTCATGTCGCATCCGCACCTGGACCATATCGGCGGCGTACCCACGTTGCTGGAGCGAGCCGCGCCCGATACCCTGTGGGACGGCGGCTACGTGTCGGCGAGCACGGCCTATCGCGACGCGCTGCGCGCCGCCCAGGCGCACCGCCGCACCTGGCGGCATGTTGCGGCTGGCGACAGCCTCTCCTTCGACGGCGTCGCGGTCACGGTGCTGGCGCCAGATAGCGCCTGGCTGGCATCGCTGGCCGACCCCAACGAGGGGAGCGTCGTGCTGCGCCTGTCGTATGGGGCGGTGAGCGTCCTGCTCACGGGCGATGCCGAAGCGGGGGAGGAGGCGTGGCTGCTCGCGCGCTATGGCGATGCGTTGCGTGCCGACGTCCTGAAGGTGGCGCACCATGGCAGCGCCACGAGTTCAACCGCGGCGTTCCTCGACGCGGTCAGGCCGCGCGTGGCGCTGGTGTCGGTTGGCACGGACAACAGTTACGGTCATCCGTCTCAAGAAGTGTTGCAGGCGTTCGACGCGCGAGGGGCACACCTGTTGCGCACCGACGACGATGGTACGATAGTCGTCGCGACGAACGGCGTGGATCTCGAGGTGCGGGCCAACGGAGAGCACTGGCGCGCACGGGGTGCTGCGCCGACCATGCGTGAGGCAACGACGGCTTTTCCCAGGAGACCCTGACGACGCAGGAGGTGCGTGCTCGTGCTGGCCCTGTTGCTGAAAACGATTGCAGGCGTACGAGAAGAGCATTCCCCCGCACTCCTGGCCGATTTCCCCGAACTGGCGCGCGTGCGCCTGCGCCGGGGCGGGCTCCTGCCAAGGGTCGGAGGATGGTGCCTGGGACAGTCCACCGTCGCCGGCATCACTCTCGGTCGCACCGTCGGCTCGGCACGAGCGCGTCCCCGTCCGCGGAATTACTCTTGCACGAGCTTCGTCACGTTCACCAGTTTGAGTCCGTGCGAGCCTTTCCGCTGCGCTACGTGTGGGAATCCCTGCGGCGCGGCTACCATCACAACCGCTTCGAAACGGACGCGCGTCGCTTCGCCGCCGAGCGCCTGCGTACCCCACCAGAACTCCCTTTCAGCGAGGACGTGTAGACGTGGTCAAGCACACTGCCACCTCCGTCGTCACCATCGAGCGGTTCATCATCGAGCAGGAGCGCCTCGTGCCGGAGGCGAGTGGGGCGCTCTCGTCGATCCTCTACGACATTGCGCTCGCTGCCAAGATGATCGCGAGCAAGGTGCGACGCGCCGGCCTGGTCGACATCCTCGGCGCGATGGAAACCCAGAACGTCCAGGGCGAGATCCAGCAGAAGCTCGATGTCTTCGCCAATGAAACGATCATCAAGGCGATGGACCACACCGGGCGACTGTGCGCCATGGCGTCGGAAGAAGTGCCCGACATCATCCCGATTCCCGACAACTTCAAGCGCGGGAATTACGTGCTGCTCTTCGACCCGCTCGACGGATCGTCGAACATCGACGTCAACGTGCCGGTCGGGACGATCTTCTCCGTCATGCGGAAGATCACCCGCGGTGCAGACGGCGAGATGGAGGACATGCTGCAGCCCGGGCGGCGACAGGTCGCCGCCGGCTACATCATCTACGGCTCCAGCACGATGCTCGTCTACACGACCGGGGGGGGCGTGCACGGCTTCACCCTCGATCCGTCGATCGGTGAGTTCCTGCTGTCGCACCCGGACATCAAGATCCCGACCCGCGGACGCTACCTCTCCGTCAACGATTCCTACGAGCAGTTCTGGGACGAGAACGTCAAGGCGCTGATGCGTCGCTATCGCGGGCTCGACGGCCACCAGAAGGCCATGAGCGTGCGCTACGTGGGATCGCTGGTCGCTGACTTTCACCGCAACATGCTGGGTGGTGGCATCTTCGCCTATCCGAGCAATCGGCAGGCGCCCAAGGGCAAGCTTCGGCTGCTGTACGAGGCGAACCCGCTGGCATTCATCGCCAAGGAGGCCGGAGGAGCGGCCTACGACGGGACCGAGGAGATCCTCGACGTCCAGCCGACGGAGCTGCACCAGCGTACTCCGCTCTACATCGGCAGCCGCGACGACATCGCCACGGCACGAGAGTTCCTCTCGCGACAGCTGGCCACCGTCGGGTAGGACCCGCGCCAAGACGGACGAGACGACGGGACGCACCACCGCGGTGCGTCCCGTCGCGCGTTTCGCGGCGCGGGTCGCGGTCCGGGTCGCGCGTCGCCGCGCGTGCGTGTTGTCGCCGACACGGCCCGCTGCGACCGAATCGCGCCGCCGACTAGTTTTCTCCCATGCCCACGCCCTCCGACGAACGCCTTTCCCCCTCGGGGATCCCGCTGCGCGAGGTCTACCGTCCCGCCGACGTGACCGGATCGTACGACGAGTCGCTCGGAGATCCCGGCGCGTACCCCTTCACGCGCGGCGTGCAGCGCTCGATGTATCGCGGGCGCACCTGGACCATGCGCCAGTATGCCGGCTTCGGCACCGCCGCCGAGACGAACGAACGCTTCCGTCACCTGCTGGGAGCAGGGCAGACCGGATTGTCGGTGGCCTTCGACCTGCCCACCCAGATGGGGATCGACAGCGACTCCCCGCGCGCGCAGGGGGAGGTCGGGCGGGTCGGGGTGGCGATCGACACGGTCGAGGACCTGCACGAGCTCCTGCGCGACCTGCCGCTCGACCAGGTGTCCACGTCGATGACGATCAACGCCACGGCATCGACGCTGCTGGCGATGTATCTCGTCGTCGCCGAGGAGCGGGGGATATCGGCGAGCCAGGTGAGTGGGACGATCCAGAACGACCTGCTGAAGGAGTACATCGCCCGCGGGACCTACATCTATCCGCCCGGGCCGTCGCTGCGCCTGATCGCCGACATCTTTCGCTACTGTGCGGCCGAGGTCCCCAACTGGAATCCGATTTCCATCTCCGGATATCACATCCGCGAGGCCGGCGCGACGGCGGTCCAGGAGTTGGCCTTCACGTTCGCCAACACGGTGGAGTACGTGGAGCGCGCGATCGCGGCCGGCCTGGCCGTGGACAGCTTCGCGCCGCGCCTGTCGTTCTTCTTCGCGGCGCATAACGACCTCTTCGAGGAAGTGGCCAAGTTCCGCGCCGCCCGTCGCCTGTACGCGCGGCTCATGCGCGAGCGCTTCGGCGCCAGCACCAGGAGTTGTCGCCTGCGATTCCACACGCAGACGGGCGGCGTGACGCTCACCGCCCAGCAACCGCTGAACAACGTGGTGCGCGTGACGGTGCAGGCGCTGGCGGCCACGTTAGGCGGCACGCAGTCGTTGCACACCAACGGGTATGACGAGGCGCTCGCGCTCCCGACCGAGCAGGCGGCGACGCTGGCGCTGCGCACCCAGCAGATCGTGGCCTACGAGTCCGGGCTGACGGGGACGGTGGATCCGCTCGCCGGCTCCTACTACGTCGAGGCGCTCACGGATGCGCTCGAGGCGCAAGCCATGGAGTTGCTGGCCAAGGTCGATGCGCTCGGCGGCGCGGAGCGCGCGATCGCGGCGGGCTTCTTTCAGGACGAGATCGCGCGCAGCGCGTATGCCCATCAGATGCGCGTGGAGTCAGGCGAGACGGTGGTGGTGGGGGTGAACCAGTTCGGCGACGGGGCCGATCCGCCCATCATTCCGTCCCCGGACTACTCGCGCCTCGAAAGCGAGCAGGTGGCGCGACTGCGCGAGGTGAAGTCGACGCGCGATGCCGCGCGGGTGGAGCGGGCGCTCCAGGCGTTGGGGATCGCGGCCGAGTCGTATGCCGACGACGCGAACGACGCGCACGACGCGCAGGGCGCTCACGGCGCGGATGCAGTGCCCGGCAGTGGCGCAGCGGGATCGCTACCCCCGCTCATGCCGTTGATCGTGGAGGCGGTGCGGGCGCGCGCGTCGGTGGGGGAGATCAGCGACACGCTGCAGTCCCGCTGGAGCGTGTACCGCCCGGCCTGAGCGCTGACCGCCGGACCACTGCTCGCCCGCTCGTGACTCGCCCCGCAGTTGAGGGCCGCCTTCCGCGCGGCTAAGTTCTTGATCCTGTATCGCTTGCATACCGACCCACACGCATGCCGACCTACGAGTTTCGCTGTCCCGACGGCTCGATCATCGAGCGCATCTTCAAGATTTCCGAAGTCCCAGCCGAGATCCCGGCCCCCGATGGTTCCGGGATGGCCGTCCGCATGATTTCCGGTGGTGCGGCGCTGATCTTCAAGGGCTCCGGATTCTACATCACCGACTACGGAAAGGACGGCAAGAAGGACCAACGCGCGGCGTCGTCGTCGTCCTCCGACGGTGGAAGCGGCGGGAGTGAGAGCGGCTCGAAGAGCGAGGGCAAATCAACGTCTGGCGAGTCGGGCGGGTCCGCGAGCAAGGCGGGCGGCGAGTCGAGCGGTGGTTCGAGCGCTTCCGGCGGGTCCGGCGGGTCCGGCGGGTCCGGCGGGTCCGGTGGGTCCGGTGGGTCCAGCGGGTCCGGCGGGTCCAGCGGGTCCAGCGGGTCCAGCGGGTCCAGCGGGAGTGGCGGCTCGGGTGGTGGCAGCGGCTCCGCCGGTAAGGGGGGGTCGTCGTCGTCCAAGTCGAGCGGCGGCGAATGACGCCGGAGCAGATCCTCACCGACGCGGTCCGCGAGGCTGCGGTCGCCATGGGTGCCCCTGCCGACTTTCAGCCGCAGCTCGAGCGCCCGCGCGATCCGTCGTTTGGGGACTGGGCGAGCAACGCGGCGATGCTGCTGGCGCGTCACCTCAGGCGCAAGCCGCTGGAGATCGCCCAGGATCTCGTGTCGCGGCTCGACGTCGCACGGGCGGGCGTCTCCGAGGCGTATGTGGCCGGCGCCGGCTTCATCAACTTCCGGCTTGCGGCCGGCGCGGAGGCGCACGGGCTGACCGCGGTGCTGGCGGCGGGACCGTCGTACGGGCGCACGACCGACGGGGGCGGGCAGGTCGTCAACATCGAGTTCGTCTCGGCCAACCCGACGGGGCCGCTGCACGTGGGGCACGGACGGCAGGCGGCGTTAGGCGACGCCATCGCGACCCTGCTCAGCTCCACGGGCTGGACCGTCACGCGCGAGTTCTACTACAACGACGCCGGCGTCCAGATCGCCAACCTCGCGCGCTCGGTGCAGGCGCGCGTGCGCGAGCTGACCACCGGTTCCGGCGAGATCCCCGAGGGGGGATATCACGGTGAGTACATCCGCGAGATCGCCCGCGACTACGTGGCGGCGCACCCGGCCGATGCGGCGGGCGACGATCTTGCGGGCATTCAGCAGTTTGCCGTGGCCGCGCTGCGCGTCGAGCAGGACAAGGACCTGCAGGCCTTCGGGGTCAAGTTCGACGTGTACTACCTCGAGTCGTCGCTCTACACCGATGGCAAGGTCGACGAGGCCGTGCGCCTGCTGGTGGAGCAGGGGCGCACGTTCGAGCAGGACGGCGCGCTCTGGCTGCGGACCACCGACTACGGCGACGACAAGGACCGGGTGATGCGCAAGTCGGACGGGACGTACACGTATTTCGTCCCCGACGTGGCGTACCACCTCGCCAAGTGGCGCCGCGGCTTCACCCGCGCCGTGGACGTGCAGGGGGCGGATCATCACAGCACGGTGACGCGCGTGCGCGCCGGGCTGCAGGCGTTAGGCGTGGGCATCCCGGCCGGCTACCCGGAATACGTGCTGCACCAGATGGTCACGGTCATGCGCGCGGGCGAGGAGGTCAAGATCTCCAAGCGCGCCGGCAGCTACGTGACGGTGCGCGACCTGGTCGACGAGGTCGGTCGCGATGCGGTGCGCTACTTCCTGCTCATGCGGAAGTCCGATTCGCAGCTCGTCTTCGACGTCGACGTGGCACGGGCGCAGAGCGAGGAGAACCCGGTCTACTACATCCAGATGGCCCACGCCCGCGTCTCGGGGATCTTCCGCGTGGGCGAGATCGATGTCGCCGGCATCACCGGCGCCGGCGTGGAGTGGAGCGCCCTGGCCGAACCGGACGAACGCGAACTGGTCAAGGCGATCCTCGGCTACCCCGGGCTCATCGCCGCAGCGGCACGCACCCTCGCCCCGCACCTGGTGGCCTCCTACCTGCTCGACACGGCGCGCCTGGTGCATACCTGGTACCACAAGTGCCACGTCCTCGGAGAGCCCGAACCCGTACACTCCGCGCGACTCGCCCTCGCCCGCGCCGCGCAAGTCGTCCTGGCCAACGGCCTGGGAATCCTCGGCATTTCCGCGCCCGAGCGCATGTAGGAAGCCGGCCCGCAGGCGTGCACGCCTCGTGCAGTCGCCCCCCCGTCTCCCGTCCCCCGTCTCCCGTCCCCCCCATGTCCGTGCTCGTCGTTGGTTCCGTCGCGCTCGATTCCGTCGAGACCCCGTTCGGCAAGGCCGACGAGGTGCTCGGCGGCTCGGGCATCTTCTTCTCGGCGTCGGCGAGCCACCTGACCCGGGTGCAGTTGGTGGGGGTCGTCGGCAGCGACTACCCCGTGGACCAGCTGGCGCCGCTGGCGCAGCGTGGTGTCGACCTCACCGGTGTGGAGCGGGCGGAGGGGGAGTCGTTCCGGTGGCGGGGGCGGTACCGGCACGACCTCAATTCCGCCGAGACGCTCGAGACACGGCTGGGGGTCTTCTCGCACTTCCGACCGAAGATCCCGGAGCAGTTCCGGCGGGCGCCCTATGTCTTCCTCGCCAACATCGATCCGCGGTTGCAGCTGGACGTGCTGCGGCAGGTGGAGCGCCCGAAGCTGGTGGCCTGCGATACCATGAACTTCTGGATCGAGAGCCGGCGCAGCGACCTCATGGAACTGCTCGGCCACGTGGATGCCCTCCTGCTCAACGACGGTGAGGCACGGCAGCTGACGGAACAGTCGAACCTGGTCAAGGCCGCGCGCTGGATCATTGACCGCGGGCCGCGGATCGTGATCATCAAGAAGGGGGAGCATGGGGCCTTCATGTTCACGAGCAATTCGGTCTTCTTCGCCCCGGCGTACCCGTTGGAAGATGTGTTCGATCCCACCGGGGCCGGGGATGCGTTCGCCGGCGGCTTCATGGGCTACCTCGCCCGAACCGGCAAGCTCGACGAGGAGCACATGCGGCGGGCGGTCGTCTACGGCTCCACGATGGGGTCGTTCGCCGTGGAGCAGTTTTCGATCGATCGCCTCATGACGATCGACCACGAAACGGTGCGCGCGCGCCTCGGCGAGTTCCGCC
This sequence comes from Gemmatimonadota bacterium, assembly GCA_016704465.1. Classification (GTDB taxonomy): domain Bacteria; phylum Gemmatimonadota; class Gemmatimonadetes; order Gemmatimonadales; family Gemmatimonadaceae; genus SCN-70-22. The sequence continues at coordinate 303,130 of JADJAD010000008.1, forward strand.
GACTGGTCGCGTTCGAGGAGGAGTTGCCGGCGTGAGTGCACCGAATGCGGAGCGGCCGGGGCTGAGCTACCGGTCGGCCGGCGTCGACATCGACGCGGCCGACGATGCCAAGACGCGCATCGGCAGGCTCGTGGAGTCGACCCGCACCGCCGGGTGCATCGGCGAGTTTGGGGCGTTCGGCGGGATGTTTCGGGCGCCGACCGGTGGGCGCCCGATCCTGGTGGGGAGCGCCGACGGCGTCGGGACCAAGATCAAGGTGGCGATCGACGCCGGGCGTCACGACACCGTCGGCCACTGCCTCGTGAACCACTGCGTCAACGACATCCTCGCGCAGGGGGCGACGCCGCTCTTCTTCCTCGACTACGTGGCGTTCGGGGCGCTGGTGCCGGCGGTGGTCGAGGCGGTGGTCGCGGGCGTGGCCGCCGGGTGCCGTGAGAACCAGTGCGCCCTGATCGGCGGTGAGACCGCCGAGATGCCGGGACTGTACACGCCGCCGGACTACGACCTCGCCGGCTTCATCGTGGGGACCGTGCAGGAAGGCGAAACGTTAGGCGCGGCCCGGGTGCGCGATGGCGACGTGCTGCTGGCGCTCGCGAGCTCCGGCCTGCACACCAACGGCTACTCGCTGGCACGTCGCATCGTGCAGGAACGGCTGCAGCTGGCGGTGGACCAGCCATTCCCGGGCGAGGGCGGGGCGACGGTCGCCGATGTGCTGCTGCGCGTGCATCGCTCCTACCTTGCGGCGGTCCGCCCGGTCCTGGGTCGCGTGCACGCGCTGGCGCACATCACGGGTGGGGGACTGCCCGGCAACCTGAACCGCGCGCTCCCCGCCACCCTCGACGCACTGGTCGATACGCGCACCTGGGAGATCCCCAATGCGTTTCGCGTGCTCGAGGAGGCGGGGCAGGTTGCGCGTGACGAGATGTATCGTGCGTTCAACATGGGGGTAGGAATGGTCGTCGTTGCTGATCCAGCCGATGCATCGTCGGTTCTGGCGTCGGCCGAAGCGGCGGGGGTGCCCGCCTGGGCGCTCGGCCACGTGGCGCCGGGAACCGGCCAGGTCCGGTTCATCTCGCAGTAAGCGCCGCACCTTTCCATGCGCCGGAGCCGAACATCATGAGCGGTCGTTCCCTCGTTGATCTGCACTGCATGCCCGCCGCGACCCCTGCGCGGCGCCGTCGCGCGCTCCGCGCCGTGGCCTTCGCCGGGGCGTTGTGCGCCCTGGCGGCACCGCGCACGCTGACGGCGCAGGGGGCGGGACCCATCGACCCCCAATGCCGGGCCGGCACCACCAACGAGCGCATTACCCAGGACGCCTGCCAGAAGGCGATCGACCTCCTCCAGTTCATGGCGCCGCAACTCGGCATGGCCCTCACCGGTGGCAACGCGGTGTCCGGCGAGCATTCGGCGCTGCGCGGACTTGGCCATCTGTCCATCGGACTCAAGGTCAACGCCCTCGAGGCCGGCCTGCCGCGCGTCGATCAACGCACGCCGTCCACAACCGGGGCCTCGTCCAGCGACTACGGTGTCAGGTCGCAGTGGGTCCCGGTGCCGGTCGTCGATGCGGCGATCGGGCTGTTTCGCGGGATCCCGTTCGCCGGCACTTACGCCCTCGGCGTCGATATGTTGGTCAACCTGGCCGTCCTGCCGTCGGTCGATGAGACCGACCTGTCGGTCGAGCTTCCGGATGGATCGGCGAAGGTCGGATTCGGCGCGCGGCTTGGCCTGCTCGCCGAGACGTTCGTGACCCCCGGAATCTCGATGACCTGGCTCCAGCGCGAACTGCCCACGGTGAACGTGAAAGGGCGCGTGTCTGGCGATGAGCTGGATGTGCGAAACGTGCGCGTGTCGACGAGCGCATGGCGCCTCGTCGCCGGCAAGAACTTCTCGGTGTTCGGCGTGGCCCTCGGCGGCGGGCAGGATACGTACGAGACGCGCGCCGACGCGCAGGTGACGATCAACCGCGTGGGCCCTGGTGTCACGTCCAACGTGGTGACGGGGCAGCAGGACCTCACCCGCAACAACCTGTTTGGCAACGTCGCCCTCAACCTTCCGGCGCTGCGAGTGGTGGCCGAGGTCGGGCGGGTGACCGGTGGCAGCGTTGCGACGTACAACACCTTCGACGGCCACAAGGCCGACGACGCGCGCACGTACGCGTCGATCGCGCTTCGGGTCAACTGGTAGGGCGTGACCAGGTATCCGCAGGGCGCGGCCGAGGAGCAGCAGGCGCGCGACGCGCGATACATGCGTCGCGCGCTCACGCTCGCGCGTCGAGGATGGGGGCACGTGTCGCCCAATCCGCTGGTCGGCGCCGTCCTGGTCCGCGACGACATCGTGGTCGGCGAGGGGTATCACGCCGCCTTCGGCGGTGAGCACGCGGAAGTGGCCGCCCTGTCGCAGGCCGGCGACATGGCGCGCGGCAGTACCGTCTACGTGACCCTCGAGCCCTGCGCGCACCACGGCAAGACGCCGCCCTGCGCCGATGCGCTCATCGCCGCCGGCGTGCGGCGCGTGGTCATTGCCACGCGCGACCCGCACCTGCTCGCCGCCGGTGGGGCCGACGTCCTGCGCGAGCACGGGATCGACGTGGTCGTCGGGGTCTGCGAACAGGAGGCGCGCGACCTCAACGCCGCCTTCCTGCATGCCGCGACCTCGCCGAGACCGTGGGTCACGCTCAAGCTGGCCATCTCGGTCGATGGAGCGCTCGCCGACCATACACGCAAGGCCGGCTGGCTCACGGGCCCCGAGTCGCGCGCCGAAGTGCACCGCTGGCGGGCGCAGTTCGATGCCATCGGCGTGGGCATGGGGACCGTGCTCGCCGACGATCCCGCCTTGACTGTGCGCGATGCGAAGTCGCCGCGCGTTCCGCCGGTCCGGGTCGTCTTCTCGCGCTCCGGCCGGCTTCCGGTGACTAGTGCGCTGGCGGCGACTGCGCGCCAGATCCCGGTCCTGGTCATGGCGCAGGAGGTCGATCCCGCATACGAGGTCACGCTGCACGAGTTCGGAGTCGAGCTGGTGCCGGCGGCATCGCCGCGTGAGGCCTTGCGCGCCTTGCGGGCGCGGGGGGTGCAGTCGATCCTCGTCGAGGGCGGGGCTCGCCTCGCCGGCGCGCTGCTCTTCGAGGGCCTCGTCGACCGACTGATCGTCTTCACGGCGCCGGTCGTGCTGGGCGCGGGGGCGTTGAACGCCTTCCTCCTGGCCCCTTCGCAGCGGGCCGACTCGGCCCCACGCATGCGGGTGATCGAGCGCCAGGTGTTCGGCGACGACCTCATGACCGTCTACGCGCTCGATGCCGCCGGCGGGGCCGTGATGTTCACCGGACTTGTCGACGACGTCGGCGCGATCACCGCCGTGCAGGATGGTGCGGCAGGACGCGAGTTCCGGGTGTCCTGCCGCTATCAGGACCTCGCGCGCGGCGAGAGCATCGCCTGTCAGGGCGCCTGCCTGACCGTCCGTGAGTGCGGGCCCGGCTGGTTCACCGTGGCCGCGGTGGTCACCACGCTCGACCGCACCACGGTCGGAGGGTGGCAGGTGGGACGCCGCCTCAACCTGGAGCGATCGCTGAGAGTGGGAGACCGACTCGGCGGACATATCGTGCAGGGGCACGTCGACGCCGTGGGCACCGTGATGGCCACCAGCCGGCGCGACGACGCCTGGCTCATCGACATCGCGGCTCCGCCCACGATCGGCCAGCTGCTGGTGCCGCACGGCTCAATCTGCGTCGACGGCGTGAGCTTGACCGTGAACTCCATCCCCGGCCTCGACCTGCTTCAGGTGTCGATCATCGAGTTCACCCTGCGCCACACGACGCTCGGCGACCTCGCCGTGGGCGACCCGGTTCATCTCGAGGGCGATGTGGTGGGGAAATACGTCCGATCGCTGGTGGGGCCCTACCTGCCGCCCGGCACGACCGCCTGAGACGGCGCGCGTCCGACTTTTCCGGCGACGTGGCGGCCGCGCGTGCGACGAAAGCGCTGCTGTGACCGTACCGCTCTCCGGGTTACGTTTCCCCCATGGCTTTCGGCACCGTACTCCAGGCAATCGAGGACATCCGCACCGGCAAGTTCGTCGTGGTGGCGGATGACGAAGATCGCGAGAATGAAGGCGACCTGATCTGCGCGGCGGAGCTCGTGACGCCAGAGATGGTGAACTTCATGCTCAAGGCAAAGGGGATGATCTGCGTGGCCCTCCCGCCGGAGCGTGTGGCGCACCTCGGCCTTCCCATGCAGGTCCGCGAGAACACCGAGTCGATGATGACCGCCTTCACCGTATCGATCGATGCGGCGCCGGCGTACGGTGTCACGACCGGGATTTCCGCTTCGGATCGCGCCGCGACCATTCGCGTTGCCGCCGATCCGGCCAAGGGGTCCGCGGACGTGCGGACACCAGGGCATGTCCATCCCTTGCGCGGGCGTCACGGCGGGGTCCTGCAGCGCGTGGGACACACCGAGGCGGCGATCGACCTCTGTCGGCTGGCCGGGGTGCAGCCCGCTGGGGTGATCTGCGAGATCCTGAACGACGACGGCCGCACGATGAAGCGCGACGAACTCGCCGCGTTCGCCGAGTCGCACGGGCTGACGTTCATCACGGTGGCCGACCTGGTCGCGCACCGGCTGACGAACGAGCGCCTGGTGCACCGGGCCGCCGAGGCGCGGCTCCCCAACGACATCGGGGGCGACGGCTGGCGCATCGTCGGGTATCGCAACGACGTGGATGAGCGCGAGCACGTGGCGTTGGTGTTTGGCGAGGTCGGCGAGGGCGAGAACGTGCTGGTGCGCATGCACTCGCGGTGCCTCACCGGCGACGTCTTTCACTCCCGCCGCTGCGACTGCGGATGGCAGCTGCACAAGGCGATGGAAATGATTGCCCAGGAGGGGAAGGGCGTCATCGTGTACCTGGATCAGGAAGGGCGTGGGATCGGCCTGGTGAACAAGCTGCGGGCCTACGAGCTCCAGGATCAGGGGCACGACACCGTCGAGGCGAACGAGAAGCTGGGCTTCAAGTCGGATCTCCGGAACTATGGGGTCGGCGCCCAGATCCTGCTCGACCTGGGGCTGAAGTCGATCCGCATCCTCACCAACAACCCGACCAAGCTCGTGGGGGTCAAGGGCTACGGGCTGGAGATCGTGGATCGCGTGCGCATCGCGGCGCCGACGAACGAGGAGAACGCCTCGTACCTCGAGACGAAGCGCACGAAGATGGGCCACCTGCTCAATACCTGAATGCCCGAATACACCGGATCGCCGGCGGGGACGGGGCACCGCGTCGCCGTCGTCGTCGCCCGCTTCAACGAAACGATCACCCACAAGCTGCTCGAGGGGGCGCTCGACGCCCTCACGCGCCACGGCGTCGCCTTCGACGACATCGACACGTTGTGGGTGCCGGGCGCCTGGGAGATTCCCTTTGCCGCGCGCCGGGCACTGACCAGCGATCGCTACGACGCGCTGGTCGCGTTAGGCGCGGTCATCCGCGGCGACACGCCGCACTTCGACTTCGTGGCGGGCGAATGCGCCCGCGCACTGTCGCAGGCCAGCGCCGACCTCGACCTCCCGATCGCCTTCGGCGTCCTGACGTGCGACACCATGGAGCAGGCCGAGGCGCGCGCCGGCGGCGCGCACGGGAACAAGGGATGGGACGCGGCGCTTGCCGCGCTCGAGATGGCCGACCTTTTCGGGCGACTGGATGCGGCTGACGAGGGTTGAGCAGCGCCTGCGTCGCCGTGCCCGCGCGCGCGTCATGCAGGCCATCTACGCGTGGGACGTGGTGCACCGCGGGTCCATCGTCGCCGTCACGCAGCGCCTGTGGGACGACCTGGCGCTCGGGGCAGAGGAGCGCGCCTTCGCCACGCCGCTCATTCGCATGCTCGAGCTGCACGGCGCCGAGATCGACGGGGCCATCGCCGAGCTGACGACCAACTGGCGGATGGAACGCGTCGGGGCGATCGAGCGCGCGGTCCTGCGCCTTGGGGCGGCGGAGCTGATGTGGAACGGGAGCGACCTGCGGGCGGTGACCCCGCCGCGGGTCGCGATCCAGGAGTCGGTCCTGCTGGCCGAGCGTTTCGGGAGCGAGGAGAGCGCGCGGTTCGTGAACGGCGTGCTCGACGCCCTGGCCCGCAAGCTCGGGAGGATCTAGTTGCGGCTCCTGCTCGTGAACTGGCAGGATCGGGAGAATCCGCAGGCCGGCGGGGCGGAGATCCATCTGCACGAGATCTTCGGCCGCCTGGCGGCACGCGGTCACGACGTGACGCTGCTGTGCAGCGGGTGGGCGGGGTGCGCGCCCGAGGCGACGCTGGACGGGATGCGCATCGTGCGCGTCGGAACCCGCTACACCTTTCCGTTCCTGGCACGGCGCGCGTATCGCCAGCGGCTGGCCTCGCAGACGTTCGATGCAATCGTCGAGGACATCAACAAGGTGCCGCTGTACACCCCGCGGTGGGGCAACACTCCCGTGGTCGGGGTGGTCCCGCACCTCTTCGGCGGCACGGTGTTCCAGGAAGTCTCCCTCCCGATGGCTGCGTTGGTCTGGCTGGCGGAGCGCGCGATCCCGACGGTATACCGGGGCGTCCCGTTTCAGGTCATCAGCGAGAGCACGGCCGACGATCTCGTCCGGCGTGGCATCCCCCGCCAGCAGACCACGGTGATCTACTGCGGGATCGACGCGACGCACTACACGCCGTCCGCGGGGACCCGCTCGGACGTCCCGCTCTTCGCGTACGTTGGGCGGCTCAAGCGGTATAAGCGAGTCGACCTGATCATTCAGGCGTTTGCCCGACTCGGTGACCCCTCCACACGCCTCGAAATTGCGGGGGCGGGCGATGCCCGTCCGGCGCTCGAGCGGCTGGTCCAAGCGCTTGACCTCGGGGAGCGGGTGCGGTTTCTTGGGCGCATCAGCGAGACCGAGAAGGTGGCCCTCATGCGGCGGGCGTGGGCGCTGGCGTTCACGTCGCCGAAGGAAGGATGGGGTATCACGAATCTGGAAGCGGCGGCGTGCGGGACCCCGGTGGTCGCCTCGAACTCCCCTGGCATCCGGGAATCGGTGCGTGACGGGGAAACCGGCTACCTGGTCCCGCACGGTGACATCGGTGCGCTGAGCGCGTCGATGGCCCGGCTCGTCGCGACGCCGGCCCTGGTCGGCGCCCTGGGTGAGGCCGGACGTCGCTTTGCCGAACAATTCACGTGGGAGCGCTCATCGCGGGAAACCGAAGCGCACCTTGTCCGCGTGCTGCAGCCTTCAGGAGGATAGTCCTCGTGGAAGTCGTGTTTCATGCCCATAACGCCGTGATTTCCGATCGCATGCAGGAGCGTGCCTCACGCGGCCTGTCGCGGATCGCCCAGCGTGTCGAGCGCGCCGTGGATGCGACGGTGCGATTCCATCAGGATGGACCGCTGCGCCGGGTCGAGATCCGGCTGAACGCCCCCGGTCAGCGCGACCTCATCGCGCAGGGGCACTCGCGGTACTATGGCCCCGCCCTCAAGATCGCGCTCGCCCACCTCGAGTCGCAGGTCGAGCACACGAGGCGGGCGCCCAAGGGGAAGTCGCGAGGCGACGCAGGCGCGTGAGCACCACGGTCAGCGTCGGGCGGCTGTTCGACCGCCTGCAGGAACCGTTGCAGCTGGAGCAGCTCGGTGGCACGGTCGGGCGGCAGCGCGAGGTGGTCAGCGCCGACCTCTCGAGTCCGGGGCTGGCGCTGGCCGGCTACGTCGCGCGCTTCATGCACGAGCGCCCGCAGGTGTTCGGCGAGACGGAGATGACGTACCTCGCCTCGCTCTCGGCCGAGGATCGCACGCGGCAGCTGACACTGTTCTTCTCCTTCCCGATCCCCTGCGTCTTCGTGACCAAGGGACTCGACCTCGTCGCCCCGATGCTCGAGGTGGCGGTGGCGGCGGGCGTCCCCGTGTTCCGGTCGTCGCTCAAGACCCAGGAGTTCTATCGGCGGGCAAAACCGCTGGTCGAGGACATCTTCGCCCCGACGGCCACGCTGCACGGGTCGCTGGCCGATGTGTACGGCGTGGGAGTACTGTTCACGGGGGCAAGCGGCATCGGGAAGTCGGAGTGCGTCCTCGACCTTGTCGAGCGGGGCCATCGGCTCGTCGCCGATGATGTCGTGGTGGCCCGGCGGCGCGGGAACGAGGTCCTGATCGGGAGCGGCCATCACCTGCAGCGCCACTTCATGGAGATCCGCGGTGTCGGGCTCATCGACGTTCCCGCCGTCTTCGGCATCCGGTCGGTCCGCCAGCAGAAGCGTATCGAGGTGGTCGTCCGGTTGATGGAGTGGACCGAGGACGCGGTCGTGGAACGCACGGGACTGGAAGGGGAGCTGACGACGATCCTGGGCGTCGAGCTCCCGATCATCACGGTGTACCTGAATCCCGGAAAGAACATCACCGTCATTGCGGAGGTGATCGCGATGAACCACTTGTTGCGCTATGCCGGTGTCAACCCGGCCGAGAGCTTCAACCAGCGGCTGATGGGGCACATGCAGCAGAAGGCGTCGGACGTGCGGCGCTACCTGATCCAGGACGATGAGTAGCGTGCGGGCGGTCGTGGCCGGCCACGGCGACTTTGCCGCCGGCCTGCTGTCGGCGGTCCTGCAGATCACGGGGCGAGACGATGTGTTCGTGGGGCTCTCCAATCGCGCCCTCAGTGCCCAGGACGTCGATCGGGCGCTGCGCGCCGCGGTCGCGGCGGGCCCGGTTCAGGTCATCTTCACCGACCTGCCGGCCGGGAGCTGCACGATGGCTGCCCGTCGGCTGCAACGTGAGGACCCGCTGCTGGTCGTGGTCACCGGCGTCAACCTCGCGACGCTGCTCGACTTCGTCTTTTCAGAAGGCCCCGACGCCGTGTCGGCGGCCGGATCGGCGGTAGAGAAGGGGCGGGCAGCGCTCGCCATTGCCGGCGCGAGTCCAGCGCGCGGAGGAGAGACTCGTGACCATTGAGATGTACCGTATCGACGATCGCCTGATCCACGGCCAGGTGGTCGTGGGCTGGGGGCAGCCGCTCGACCTGCAGTTCATCGTCCTCGTGGACGAAGAGGTCGCCGCCAGCGATTGGGAGCAGGAGCTGTATCGCATGGGGGTGCCCCCGGAAATGGAGGTCCACTTCGAGTCCGTGGCCAGCGCGGCGACTCGACTCCCGGGCTTTCAGGCGGATCCGCGCCCGGGGTTGCTGCTGACCGGCGATATCAACACGATGGCGCGCTTGGTCGAGGCCAGCGGCAGCATCCAGTCGGTGACGCTCGGGGGCATCCACCACAAGCCCGGGCGCATGCAGCGACTGCGCTATGTCTTCCTCACCCCGTCCGAGGAGGGGGAATTGCGCGCGCTCGCGCGGGGCGGCGTCGCCGTGAGTGCGCAGGACGTCCCGGCGGCCCGTGCCCTGACGCTCGACGAGGTGCTCGGCGGCGAGGGCAATCGATGAACCCGGTGGAAACGGGGGCACTCTCCGTCCTGGGCGCCGTCCTCGGGCTCGACGTCGTGAGCTTTCCGCAAGCCATGCTCTCGCGCCCGCTGGTTGCGGCCACCCTCACCGGGGCCCTGATGGGGGCGCCGGAGCGCGGGCTCATTCTGGGTGCCACGCTCGAGTGCTTCGCGCTCGAGACGCTCCCGGTCGGCGCGTCCCGCTATCCCGAGTGGGGGTCGTCGGCCGTCGTCGGCGGGACCCTCGTGGCGCTCCCCGATGCACGCGGCGCCGGTGCCCTCCTGCTGGCGGTGATGCTCACGCTCGCCTGGGCCTGGGTGGGGGGATGGTCGATGGTGCAGCTGCGCCGGCTCAACGCCCGCTGGGCCCGCACGCGACACGACGCCGTGTCGCGCGGGTCGCGCCGAACCGTGGTCGGGTTGCAGCTGTACGGCCTGACGGCCGACCTGGCCCGGGGGGCGCTGATGACCGCGATCGGGCTGACGCTGTTCGTGCCACTGGTGCACATCGCCAGCGACCGGTGGTCGAGTCCCGACGTGGTCACCCGCGGCGTTCTCATGGCGCTGGCCGGCATCGTCGCCGCCGCCGCCACGCACAAGCTCTTTCACGCGATCTCGGGCACCCGCTGGTACATGCTGGCGGGGCTGGCGATCGGCGCCGCGCTGCTGGGAGTCGTCCAGTGACGGAGAGCGCCGCGACCCTTCCGCTCGGCACCCGAGGGGCAATCCTGCTGCGCATGCTCGCGATCCAGGCGTCGTGGAACTATGAGACGCTCGTGGGCAACGGCATCGGGTTCTGCGTGGAACCCGCCCTGCGCCGACTGCCGGGGGGAACGGGCGGCGTCCCGTACCGTGCCGCGCTCGCCCGGCAGAGCCAGTACTTCAATGCGCACCCGTACATGGCCGCCGTGGCCGTGGGTGCGCTCGCCCGGGCCGAACTGGACGGGGTCGAGCCGGCGAAGATCGAGCGATTCCGCACCGCCTTGTGCGGGCCGCTGGGCAGCGTCGGCGATCGGCTCGTGTGGGCGGCATGGCTGCCGCTCTGTGCGCTCGGGGCGCTGCTGGTCTTTGCGCTCGGCGCGGGGCCGGTGGGCACCGTCCTCACGTTCCTGATATCGTACAACGTCGGACACCTGGCGCTGCGCGTGTGGGGGATCAATGTGGGGTGGCGCGAGGGGCTGCGGGTGGCGCATGCCCTCGGGAGCCCGGTCCTGCGTCAGGGGCCGGACTGGCTCGCCCGTGCCGGCACGCTCGTCGCCGGGGTCGCCCTGCCGCTCGTCGTGCAGCGACTGGTCGGCACGGGACGCGCCGTGCTGATCGAGGTGTTGCTCGCGGTGCTCGTGGGCGCGTTCCTCGTGACGCGCCTGCACGGCCGCATCGAGGTGTGGAAGTGGTCGTTAGGCGTGCTCGTCCTGTTTGCCCTCTACTCGGTACTCCGCTGATGGTCGAACGCTCCGTCGAGGTTGTCAACAAGAACGGCATTCACGCGCGCCCCGCCGCCGAGATCGTCAAGACGGCGGGGAAGTTCAAGAGCCACATCACGCTGGCGCGCGAGGACCTCGAGGTGAACGGCAAGAGCATCATGGGTGTCATGATGCTCGCGGCCGAGTGCGGCTCACAGGTGCAACTGCGCGCCGACGGCCCCGATGCCGGCGAGGCGGTGGAAGCGCTCACGCGCCTCATCTCCGGCAAGTTCGGCGAGGGCTGATCGCCCATGGATCGCGCCATCGTCGGGATCTCCGCGTCGCCGGGCATTGTCCTGGGCCCCGTCCACCTGCTCCGGTGGGAGGTCCCTGATGTGCCGCATCGCATCATCCCCGACGAGGAGGTGGATCGCGAGATCGCGCGGCTGAACGACGCGCTGGAGCGCGCCAAGGAACGACTGCGCGCGGTGCGCGATCGCGCGGAGCGCCACGCAGGTCCCGAGGAAGCGGCGATCTTCGAGGTGCAGGTCTCCATCCTCGATGACGCGGAGCTGGGCAAGCGCACCGAGTCGTACATCCGCCAGAACCTCGGCGCCGAGAAGGCCTTCGACCTCGTGCTGCTGGAGTGGCGCCAGACCTTCGCGCGATCGGCCGTCCCGATGATGCGGGAGCGCGTCGGGGACCTGATGGACGTGCACATTCGCGTCCTGTCCGTCCTGCTCGGCCTCCCCGATCACGATCCCGTCGACGTTCCCAAGGGGGCGAATGCGATCCTGGTCACGCACGACCTCACGCCCAGCCTCACCGTGCAGCTCGATCGCGACGCGATCGCCGGGATCGCCACGGACCTGGGGACGCGCACCTCGCACGTCGCGATCCTGGCCCGCTCGTTAGGGCTGCCCGCCGTCGTCGGCCTGCGCGACGCCGTCGGCCGCCTGCGAGGCGACGAGTACGTCGTGCTCGACGGGTCGAGCGGCATCCTGGTGGTCAATCCGAGTGCGGCGGAGATCGACACCTTCCGCAATCGCGCGATCGCCGAGGCCCAGACCGAGGCCGAGCTGCTGGAGGCCGCCGACCAGGATGCCATCACCACGGACGGGGTGCGCATCACCATCCGCGCGAATGTCGACATGCCCGACGAGGCGGAGCAGGCGGCACGGAGCGGCGCCGATGGGGTCGGGCTGATGCGCACCGAGTTCCTCGTGGTGGGGCGCGCCAGCATGCCCGACGAGGACGAGCAGTACCGGGCCTACACGCGGGTGGTCAGGGCGTTCGGCGGTCGCCCGGTCGTCATCCGCACCTTCGACGTCGGCGGGGACAAGCTCCCGGTGGGCGGGTTTCCGGCCGAGCCGAATCCGTTCCTCGGGTGGCGCGCCATCCGGATGTGCCTGGACGAGCCGGAGATCTTCAAGGTGCAGCTGCGCGCGCTGCTGCGTGCCGCGATGCACGGCGACGTGCGCATCATGCTCCCGCTGGTCGTCAGCCTCGACGAGGTGCTGGCGGCGCGCAAGCTGCTCGGGGAAAGTGCCGACGAACTCGAGCGGCGCGGCGTCGCGTGCAAGCGCGACGTCCCGCTGGGCATCATGATCGAGACCCCCGCGGCCGTGATCGCGGCCGACACCTTCGTCGACGACGTGGCCTTCTTCTCGATCGGCACCAATGACCTGGTGCAGTACACCCTGGCGGTCGATCGCGGCAATGCCAACCTCGCGGGGCGGTTCACCCCCTTGCACCCGTCGGTCCTCCGGCTGGTGAAGCGCACGGTCGAGGTGGGGGCCCTCCACGAGCTCGACGTGTCGGTCTGCGGCGAGATGGCCTCGCAACCGCTCATGGCCTTTGCCCTGATCGGCCTCGGCCTCCGCTCGCTGAGCGTGAATCCGCGGGCCGTGCCGCTCGTCAAGCGACTGGTGCGCGGGTTGAGCATCTCGTTCGCCGCCGAGGCCGTGGCCGCGGCATTGCAGGCACGCACCGCGCCCGAGGCCGAACGACAGCTCAAGTACCGGCTCCTCGCCGCGTTTGGCGACGCCGCGTTCCTGCGCGACAGCGTGACCTGAGCGCGACCCGCGCGCTGCGGCCGGCGTGACGCGCGTGCGCGAGGCCTGCGCGAGGCGCGCGCGAGGCGGAACCGCAGGGAATCCACCGATGGGACGGGACTCGTCGGTTGCCGCGCTCCAATTCGGGTCGTTATCGTTGTTGACCCGCCGTCACCCGCTCGTGACGATGCCCCCTCCTTCCCGCAAGTGCGAGTCGATCCGTGGCCGAACGTCACCTGTTCTCCTCCGAGTCCGTCACCGAAGGGCATCCTGACAAGGTGGCCGATGCCATCTCCGATGCGGTCCTCGACGAAATGCTGCGCAGCGACCCGCAGTCGCGGGTGGCCTGCGAGACCATGGTGACGACGGGACTCGCGATGATCTTCGGCGAGATCACCACCTCCGCGTGGGTCGACTTGCGGGAGGTCGTGCGGCAAACGATCAAACGCATCGGCTACACCGAGGCCGGCATCGGCTTCGACGCCGATTCGTGCGGGGTGCTGAATGCCATCGGTCGGCAGTCGCGCGACATCGCGCAGGGGGTGGACACCGGCGGCGCCGGCGACCAGGGGATGATGTTCGGCTACGCCTGCAACGAGACGGACGACCTGATGCCGCTCCCCATCACCCTGGCGCATCGCTTGACGCACGCGCTGGCCGAGCGACGCCGCGACGGCACGCTGCCGTGGCTGCGGCCGGATGGCAAGTCGCAGGTGACGGTGCTGTACGAGGACGGAACGCCGGTCGAAGTGGAGACGGTCGTCATCTCCACGCAGCACGCCGACACGGTCTCGAACGCCAAGATCCATGCAGGCGTGACCCGGGAGGTCATCGAGGCGGTCATCCCCGTCGAACTGCGCGCCCGGCGCATGCGCAAGCATGGGCCGCCACGGCGGCGGCGCGTTCAGCGGCAAGGATCCGTCGAAGGTCGACCGCTCGGGGGCGTATGCGGCGCGCTGGGTGGCCAAGAACATCGTGGCCGCCGGGCTCGCCCGACGCGTGGAGGTGCAGTTGGCCTATGCCATCGGCGTCGCCGAGCCGGTGTCGATCATGGTCGACTCGTTCGGAACCGGGACGGTGACCGACACACGGATCACGCAGGCGGTGCGCGAGGTATTCAAGCTCACCCCCCGTGACATCATCCACGCGCTCGACCTGCGCAAGCCGATCTATGCCCCGACGTCGGCCTACGGACACTTCGGGCGCGCGCCGGAGAAGATCGGGCGGGGCAAGCATGCGGCTACGACGTTCAGCTGGGAGCGAACGAACAAGGTGGCAGACCTGAAGCGCGCGGTGCGTTAGCGCGTGGTGCGTTAGCGCGTGGTGCGTTAGCGCGTGGTGCGTTCGTGCGTGGTGCGCTAGCGCGTGGTGCGCTCGCGCGTGTACCCGGAGGACGGCTGATGAGCACGATGGTGGAGGTGTCGGTGGCCCGACTGGGACTCGACGGCAGCACCAACACATACGTGGTCATTCTCAAGGAATCTGGTGGCGACCGTGTCCTGCCGATCTGGATCGGGCAGGCGGAAGCGGAATCGATCCTGCTCGAGATGAACCACGTGAAGAAGGAGCGGCCGCTCACCCACGACCTGTGCAAGGCGCTGATCGTGGGGCTGGGCGGCGTGCTGACGCGGGTCGACATCACCCGGGTGCGGAAAGGGACGTACTTCGCGGAACTGCACGTCGACCGCGGCTCGGAGACCTATCGTATCGATGCCCGTCCGTCGGACAGCATCGCGATCGCACTGCGCGTGCCGGCCCCGATCTTCGTTGACGAGGTGCTGCTCGCCCTGCCGGGCGAGGAGGCGCAGGAGGCGGAGGAGGAGGGGGGACTGCTCCCCGAAACGCCCCCCGTGCAGAGCACCGACGAGATGACGGCCGACCAGCTCAAGCAGTACCTGTCGGGATTGCGTCCCGAGGATTTTGGCAAGTTTCACCTCTGAGATCGGGTCGCGCGACATGCTGCACCATTGGACCCCATCGCACGCGTGCGAAGCGCGCCGCGGTTCCGTGCCGCGGCGCGCCGAGCGTGCAGTCACGCGTGCGCCTACCGGCCGTCGAAGGGCCGCAGGGACCGGAGCGCACGGCCTCGCCCGCCGACTGATGCGCGGATGCACCGTGGCGCTCGCCGTGGCGGTTGCGTGCTTGTCCAAGGGAGTGGCGCACGCGCAGGCGCCCCTCGCGGTGAAGGGCACCGTGGTGCGCGAGACGCTGGACGGGTCGCGCGCGGTGGTGGGCGAGCAGGTCACCCTGCATCGCGTGAACTCGCGCGATGCGGGACCGGTGGACTCGATGCGCACGGACGCGCGCGGCGCGTTCGCGTTCCGCGTGGCCGTCCCGGATACGCTGTCGATGTACCTGGTCTCGGCGCGCTTCGGTGGCATCGCCTACTTCTCGCAGCCCGTGCAGGGAGACGCACCTGGAGCGACGGCCCTGGTCACGGTGTTCGACACCACGTCGGCCGACCTGCGCCTGCAGCTGCAAGGGCGTCATGTCGTGGTCTCGTCGCCGAATGCCGACGGGTTGCGCAGCGTCATCGACGTGCTCGAGATCGCGAACGACACGATCCTCACGCGTGTCCCGGGTCCCACCAATCGGCCGACCTTCTCCCTCTTGCTCCCCGACGGTGCCGAGAGCGTCCGCGCGACGCAGGGCGACATCTCCAACGAGGCGGTCGAGGTGCGCGATGGTCGGGCGGAGCTCTTCGCGCCGCTCTCGCCCGGCCTCCGGCAACTGGTGCTGACGTACAACCTGCCGGATGGCGCCTTTCCCGTCGCGATGCCGCTGGAGCGGCCGGTGACGGTACTGGAGGTGCTGCTGGAGGAGCCCGGCGCGACCGCGACGAGCCCGGGACTGGTGAGCCAGGGCCCGGTCACGGTAGACGGCAAGACGTTCTCGCGCTTCCTCGGAGAGGCAGCGGCAGCCAATGCCGTGCTCACGCTCACCGGCGCACGACGGGGGATCGGTTCCTCGATGCCACCGTGGATGCTGCCGCTCGTGCTGACACTCGTCACGCTCGGCGCGATCCTCGTGCTGGCGCGCGCGCGATCCGGGCGACCGCAGGCTCGCCGCGTTCCGGATGCGCGCACCGCTGCTCCGGCGGGCAAGATGGCGGTGGCATCGATCACGCCGTGGACCCCCACGCCCTCGACCGGCGTACCTGTTGCTCCCGAACCGATTGGGGAATCGCGCGACGGCCGGGCGCTGACGACCGCGCCGAATGACGCCGCGCTGCACATGGCGCATCGGCTCGCGGCCGTCGACGCGCTGCTGGAGCGCGTGCCACGGCAACCCGACGCGGTCCGAGTGGAACTGTCCGCCTATCGTGCGCGACTCAAGGACGAGCTGGTCGGTGTGCTTGCGCGTGGAACCGTCGACCGATAGGTTGGCCCTACAATCGATTTGCGGACGGCGGATACGGAAACCGGTGTAATGCCGGTGCGGCCCCGCCACTGTAACGGGCGAACATACGTCCCCTCACTGCGCCACTGACCTCGGTCGGGAAGGCGAAGGGACGGCCCGGAGCCAGGAGACGACCACCGTCCGTGCCACACAACTGAGTCCTCGGGGGAGGGCTCGTGGGGTACGTGACGCCGTCCCCGGTGCGCGTGCGTTCGCGGGCATCTCCCATCACCATGGGTGCGGATGTCCGCGTTTTTGTTCTTCCGCTTCAGAATCTTGACACCGCGGCGCGCACGGGCGGCGGCCGCCGCGTGCCTGCTGCTCGCGGCCTGTACAACGTCGAACGAGTCGCCGGTGGCGACGCCCGCTCTGGTGGATGACTACGGCGTGTCGATCGGTCCGGCGACCGCGGCGCAGCGCATCATCTCGCTCAATCCGACGACCACCGAGATCCTCTTCGCGCTCGGCGCCGGTGAGCGCGTCATCGGGCGCTCGCGGTGGGACCAGTGGCCCGTGGAAGCGCGCACGGTCCCCGAGGTCGGTGACGCGATCCGCCCGAGTGTCGAACGCATCCTCGCGGCGCGCCCCGACCTGGTCCTCCTGTACGCCAGCGGTGACAACCGAGCTGCAGCTGCCACCCTCTCCGCCGCCGGCGTGGCGGTCGTGGCGCTGCGGATCGACCGGCTCGCCGACTTCGATCGCGCCGTGCGCACGCTCGGCCACGTGACGGGACTCGAGGCGGCGGCCGACGCCGCCGTGGACAGTGTGGAACGGTCGCTCGCGCGCGTGCGTGAGGCGATGCGCGCGGTACCGCGTCCGCGTGTCTTCGTGCATGTGTGGGACAATCCGCTCATGGCGATCGGCGGGGGGAGCTACCTGTCGGAGCTGATCGACATCGCCGGCGGGCGCAACGTGTATGCCGAGCGTCCCGAACCCTCGCCGCAGGTGTCGTTCGAGGACCTGGTGCGTCGCGAGCCGCAGGTCATCCTCGCGGGCCCCGCCGAGGCGGCGCGACTGCGGACCGATGCGCGCTGGGCCGACGTGCGTGCCGTGCGCGAGGGACGCGTCCTCGCCTACGACACGATGCTGGTGGCGCGTCCGTCCATGCGGCTGGGCGAGGCGGCCCGTGCGCTGGCGCTGCTGCTGCATCCCGGCACGGTGCTCCCGTGATGCGTCGTCCCCCGTGGGTCGCCCTCGCGCTCGTGTTGGTGGCCGTGATGGCGGCATCTCTCATGTTGGGTGCCACGCACGTCGCGCCGGGCGCGGTGTGGGACGCGCTGGTCGGGCAGGGAAGCGACGATGTCGCGCGCACCATCGTGCGGTCCATTCGGCTGCCGCGTGTGGTGCTCGCCATGCTCGTGGGAGCGGCGCTCGGTGTCAGTGGCAGCGTGCTGCAGGGCACGCTGCGCAACGGCCTGGCCGAGCCGTACCTGCTGGGCGTGTCGGGTGGAGCCGCCGTCGGCGCCGTGCTGGCGGTTGCCGGTGGCGTTTCGGCGCCTTCCCTGATCGCGCTCGCCGCCTTCGGGGGGGCGCTCCTGGCGGTGGCCGGGGTGCTCACGCTCGCGCGGGCCGCCGGCGGTGCCAGCGACACGCGCGTCCTGCTCATGGCCGGCGTGGTGATGGGGGCGTTTGCCAACGCGGCGATCATGGTGGTGATGGCCGCCGGGTCTCCCGACGTGGCGCGCAACGCCCTCTGGTGGATGATGGGGTCGGTCGCCGCGGCCGGGTGGCGTGACGTCGTGCTCCTGGCGATCTCGCTTGGCGCCGTGGGCGCGGCGCTGCTGCATCGTGCGCGCTGGCTGGACGTGCTCGCCCTCGGCGAGGATGCGGCCGAGTCGTTAGGCGTGGACGCCGGGCGGGCGGGGTGGCGCTTCTTCGTGCTCGCCTCGCTCCTGGCCGCGACCACGGTCGCCGTGGCCGGGCTGGTCGGATTCGTCGGGCTCATGGTCCCGCACCTCGCCCGCTCGCTCTCGGCCGCCCGCGCCCGGCCAACCATGATCGTCTCGGCCCTGGCCGGGGGCGCGCTGGTGGTGGCGGCGGACCTGGTGGCGCGCACGGTGCGCGCGCCCGCCGAGCTCCCGTTAGGCGCGGTGACCGCGCTGCTGGGCGTGCCGTTCTTCCTCTGGCGCCTGCGGGTGGAGCGATGATCACCTTCCACGCCGTGCGTGTGCGGTATCCTGGCGCCGACGCCGATGCGCTCGCGGGCGTCTCGTTCGGGGCGGAATCGGGCCGCCTCACGGCCGTGGTCGGCCCGAACGGGAGCGGCAAGAGCACGCTCGTGCGCGCCTTGCTCGGCCGCGTGCCGCTCGCTGGTGGCAGGGTGTCGGTCGGGACCGATGCGGTGAACGACCTGCCGCGCCGGTCGCTCGCGCAGCGCGTCGCCGTGGTCTCGCAGCGCGAGGACCCTGCATTTCCCCTCGCGGTTCGCGACTACGTCGCCCTTGGCCGCTATCCATGGCAGGCGGCGTGGGGCACGCCGTCTGGCGACGACCGCGCCGCGGTGGCGCGGGCGCTCGCCGACGCCGCCGTTAGCTCGCTCACCGAACGCCGGACCGACACGCTCTCGGGCGGCGAGTGGCAGCGCGTGCGCGTCGCCCGCGCCCTGGCACAGGGCACCGCGGCGATCGTGCTCGACGAACCCACCACGTTCCTCGACATCGCGCACGAGATGGCGTGCTTCGAGCTGTTGTCCGCTCTCGCCCACGCCGGCCGCTGTGTCCTCGTGGTGAGTCATCAACTCAACCTCGTCGCGCGCTTTGCCGATCGGGTGGTGCTGCTCTCGCGCGGCCAGGTGGTCGCGGACGGCCCACCCGATCACGTGATGCGCGGTGAGACCCTCGAGCGCGTCTACGAGTGGCCACTCGTGGTCTCGCGTGACCCGGCCGTCGGTGCACCGACGCTGGTCCCCCTGCGCAAGCGTCACACCCCGTTTCCCTAACGATGGCCGTGTCCCACATGCTCACTGCCCTACGCGCGCTGCTCTCCGTGGTTGTGGCGACGACCCTCCCGTTCCTGCCGAGGCACCAACTACACGCGCAGGTCGCCGGGGACTCCACCCGGCTGCCGCAGGTGGTGGTGACCGCTGATCGACTGCCGCGCCCGATGGCCACCACGATCGCCACGGTCACCGTGATCGATGGTGCCACCCTGCGCGCCGCCGGCGTCACGCACCTGGCCGACGCGCTGCGCGCGGTGCCGGGCGTAAGTCTCGCGCGGTCAGGATCCGCGGGGGCGCAGGCATCGCTCTTCCTGCGCGGCGGTGAGAGCGATTTCGTCCGCCTGCTCATCGACGGCGTCCCGATGAACGATCCCGGGGGCGCGCTGGACCTGGGCGCGCTCACCACCGACCACATCGATCGCATCGAGGTGGTGCGCGGACCGGCCAGCGTCCTGTACGGAAGCGATGCCGTCAGCGGCGTCATCCAGGTGTTCACCCGGCGCCCCGAGTCGCCGCTCGACACGCGCCTCGCCGTGCGCGCCGGGACCTTCAACACCCGCGTGGCCGAGGCGAGCGTCGGGGCGCGCGCCGGCGAGGGAGGATTCACGCTCGCCCTCGCCCACCACGCCGGCGATGGAATGCTGGCCTTCAACAACGCCTATCGCAACGACGTGGCCTCGCTGCGTGGCGATGCGACCGTCGGCGGCGTGCGATCGGTCGTGTCGCTGCGGCACAGCGACAACGCGTTCCAGTATCCGACCGACGGAGCGGGGGCGGTGGTCGACCACAACGCACGCCGCGGTGAGCGGCGCCTTGCATCGTCGGCCGAGTTGTCGCGCCCACTCGGGACTCATCTGGAGGCGATCGTGGCCCTGACAGCGCTGGAGCTGCACGGGCGCACTTCCGATCCGTCCGATGGCCCGGCCGACACGGTGGGATTCTACGCCTATCGGTCGTCGGGCACCGTTCGCCGCCGCGGGTGCCGATGTCCGCCTGGTCCTGCGCCCCGTGGCCGACCACGCCGTCTCCCTCGGCCTGGAGTACGGGACCGAGCGTCAGCTGAGCGCCGACTCCTCGAATTACGACGCCGGGCCGAATCGGTTTGCGGCCTCACGCATTACCCGGGCGGCGTACCTGCAGTCGGTGGGTGATGTCGGGCCCATCTCGTACTCGATCGGTGGACGGTACGATGACAACGACGTGTACGGAGTCTTCCGCACGGCACGCGTCGGGGCGGCCACGCGCCTGTGGCGCGGCGGCCGCGTGCACGGGGCGATGGGCACGTCGTTCAAGGCTCCGACCTTCCTGGAGTCGTTCTCGACCGCGTTCTCGGTCGGCAATGCCGCCCTGTCGCCGGAACGTGCGCACGCATGGGAAGCCGGCCTGGAACAGCAGGTGGCCGACGGCCGCGTGCAGCTGACGGCGACGTTCTTCGACCAGCGGTTCCGCGACCTCGTCCAGTACACGTACGTCGATCCCTCCGCGCCCAACTACTTCAACGTCGCGGCCGCCTCGGCCCGAGGCCTCGAGGTCGGCGTGCGCGGTGAGGCTGCGCGCGGTGTCTCGCTGTGGGGCAACTCGACCGCACTGCGCACCCGCGTGGACGACGCCGGCTTCCAGTCCGGCGAGGGGGCGACTTTCGTGCGCGGCGCACGCCTGCTGCGTCGAGCGCCGCTGACCATCGCCGCTGGGGCGCGTGTCCAGCGCCTGCCGCGCACCACGCTCGACCTGTCGGCGACGCGCGTCGGAGTGCGCGACGATCGCGACTTCTCGGGCTTTCCTGCCGTGCCGGTCGAACTCCGGGCGTACACCCGGGTCGACCTCGGCGGGGAGTATGCCGTTGGCACGGGCGACGGCTTCTGGCGCGCCGCCACCGTGATGCTGCGCCTGGAGAATGCATTCGACGCACGCTTTCAGGAGGTCGCCAACTTCGATGCCCCGGGGCGCGTGCTGCTGGTGGGGATGCGGGTAGGGACGGCGCGATAGGCGCTCGAGTATCTTGGAGCATGCCGTTGGTCATGACCGACGCGGTGGTCCTCCACGCGTTCGACTACCTCGAGAGCTCGCGCATCATTCGACTCGCCACCCGCGACGCCGGCCTCCAGTCGGTGCTCGCGCGTGGCGCGCGTTCGTCCAGCCGGCGCTTCGGACTCGGGCTCGACCTCTTCGCCAGCGGTGTTGCCCAGATCCAGCTGCGCCCCGGGCGTGAGCTGCAACAGCTCGACGGCTTCGACCTGACCAGCAGTCGGGACCCCATTGCCCGGGACCTCGAGCGCTTTGCCGCAGCGTCGGCCCTGGCCGAGCTCGCGCTGCGATTTGCCGACGGCGATGAACCCGGCGACCTGTACGCGACGCTGATCGCGGCGCTCGATGCGGTGGCTGCCGCGCCGGGAGACCGGGCCCGCGACGTGGGGCTGGCTGCAGCATGGCACCTGGTGGCCGGCTTCGGCTTTGCTCCCGTGCTCACGCGTTGCTGCCGCTGCGAGTTGCTGCTGGCGGATGAAGACACGGCGACGTTCAGCCACGGAGCCGGCGGCTGCGCCTGCCGTGCCTGTGCCCCGCTTCTCCCGCGCGGTCGCCCCCTTCCGCCCGAGGCACGCGCCGCCCTGCGCGCGTGGACCACCGGCACCGTCGGGACCGACTGGCCCGTCATCGAGACCGCCATGCGTCGCGCGCACCTGCGCCTCCTGCGCGAGTTCCTGGAGCAGCACCTCAATGACGGGCGTCCTCTGCGCGCGTTCGAGACCTGGGAGCGCGGACTCGGGACGCTCGGGGCGGCGATCGGATGATCGTCGGGACCGCGGGCCACATCGATCACGGCAAGACCGCACTGGTGCGGGCGCTCACCGGCGTCGACACCGACCGGCTGCCCGAGGAAAAACGGCGCGGGATCACCATCGAGCTCGGGTTCGCCCCGCTCCTGCTCGACGGAGTGGGCACCGTCGGCATCGTCGACGTCCCGGGCCACGAGGCCTTCGTGCGCACCATGCTCGCGGGCGCCACCGGAGTGGACCTCGCCCTGCTCGTCATCGCCGCCGACGAAGGCGTCATGCCGCAGACGCGCGAGCACCTCGCGATCCTCGCACTGCTCGGTGTCGGCGACCTGATCGTCGTCCTCACCAAGCGCGACGCCGTGGACGAGGAGTGGGTGGCACTCGTGCGCGACGACGTCGCCGGACTGCTGAGCGCGACCCCGTGGCGAGACGCGCCAATCGTCGAGACGTCGACGGTGACGGGGGAGGGAATCGATCCGCTCCGCGCCTTGCTGGGCGACCGTCTTCGTGCCATTCCCGCCCGCGCCGAGCACGACCTGTTTCGCATGCCGATCGATCGCGCCTTCAGCGTGAAGGGGACGGGTACGGTGGTCACGGGGACCGTGTGGAGCGGAACCGTGGGATTGCAGACCGCCCTGCGCCTCTTTCCGCTCGACACCCCCGTGCGCCAGCGCGGCGTGCAGACGCACGGGGCCCAGCGCGCGACCCTTGCCCCCGGAACACGCGCGGCCATCGCCTTGGCGGCGATCGAGGTCGATGCGGTCTCGCGCGGGTGCATGCTCGTGGAAGAGGGTCCGTGGGTGGCGTCGCGAGTGCTGCGCGCCGACGTGGCGTTGCTCCATGATCTGGCCCGTCCCCTCCGCCCACGGGAGTGGGTCCGGCTGCATCTCGGCACGTCCGAGGTCGGCGCCCGCGTCGTGTCCCCCGGCGGGGTGCTGACCGCAGGAGAAATGCGGGGAGCACGCCTCGTGCTCGACGCGCCGCTCGTGGCGCGTGCCGGCGACCGCTTCGTGCTCCGACTTCCGTCGCCGCCGACCACGATCGGGGGAGGAATCGTCGTCGATCCCTCTCCTCCGCAGCGTCGACCGCGCCCGTGGCCCCCGGGGCTCGACGTGGCGGCCCGACTCGGCTACCTCCTGCAGGAGGCTGGGGAATCCGGGCTCGGCGCGCTCACGCTTCCGGTCCGGCTCGGGCTGCCCGTGACCGACTGCGAGCGCCTGGTGGCCGGGAATCCGGACATCGTGCACGCGGACGGACTCCTGTTCAGCGCGGCGGTTGTGACCGCAGTCGCCCAGCGCATTGCTGCGGCGACGGATCGCTGTCACGCGCTCGAGCCGCTCGAAAGCTGGGTGACGCGTGCGGCGCTTCGTGCGGCGGTTCCCGTACCCGACGCGCTGGCCGACCTGGCGCTCTCGCAACTGATCCGCGCGGGAGCGCTGGAGCAGGCTGGCGGGGGCATCCGGCGTACGGGGAGGGTGCCCATCATGACCGACGCCACACGAAGCCATCGAGACTGGCTGGTCGAGCGCCTGCGAACGGCCGGAGCAGAGCCGCCGGCCGTGCACGAGTTGCGTAGCGAGCGGGAGGGCAACGATCCGACGCCCCTCCTGCGTATCCTCGAACGGGAGCGGCTCGTCGTCCAGGTTGAGGCGGATCGCTACTACTGGGCCGAGAGCGTCCAGGCGTTGGTGGCCCGGCTACGGCGGGAGATGGCGCCAGGTACGGTGTACGGTCCGGCAGAGATGCGGGCGATCGTGGGCACGTCGCGCAAGTTCCTGATCCCGTTTCTTGAGTACTGCGATCGCCAGCAGGTCACGGAACGTCGCCCGGAGGGGCGGGTACTGGGGCGGTGAGTGCGAAGCGGCCGTATTGACAGGGTTAGGCGCGATTCCTATGTTCGCGCAAAGGATCCAAACGTAAACAGCTATCAGGAGTTAGCGCTCGCACCCCTTCTTTGTCAGCTCGGAGATTTCAAATGACGCTACGGTGGGCAGCCCGAGGTCTGGTGCTTGCTCTCCTCGCGGTGGTAACTCGCTCGGCAGCAGCCCAGGCGACACAACAATCGAGTCGTGATCCGGTATCGGGGTCGAGTCTGGGGCAGAACTTTCCCAACCCCTTCAACCCGGAGACGACAATACCGTTTTCGGTTGGTGGGGCGCCGAATTGCAGTGATCTGGGGCGCCAGTATCGGGTCTCGCTGAAGATCTACAATGTGCTCGCACAGCTCGTCGCGACACCCGTACTCCAGGGAGGCTCGGCGAGCGTCGCGGGAGGGCAACCGCTGGCTGGGGTGTTACTCACGTGTGGACAGTACACGGCGTACTGGGACGGCAAGTACCTCAATAACGGCCGTGAAGTGGCTTCGGGGGTCTACATGTACCGCCTCGAAGTCGACGGCAAGGCGATCATCCGCAAGATGATCGTCATGAAATAGCGTGAACGTCGCGAACGCCGCGCCTCCCCTGGGGGCGCGGCGTTCGTGTTATCCGGACGCGGCGCGTCGGCCATCTGGGCATGGGCGCTGCCGCGCGGGGCGCATTCCGCGACGTCTGAGCGCCAATTCGGCCGTCGTGTACCGGCACCGCTGTTGCTTTCATGGTCGTGTGTCACTTGCGTTCCAGCTAACCGACTTCACGCCGATCCCCCGCGTCGATGATAAATCCCGATCGCTTGACGGTGAAATCCACCGAGGCCCTCAACGAGGCGCTCGCGCTCGCGCGTCGCACCGGCAATCCGCTCGTCTACGATCTGCACCTGCTCCAAGCCTTGCTGGCGCAGGACGACGGTATCGTCGTTCCCGTGCTCCAGAAGATCGGCGTGAACCTGCCGACGCTGCGCGATGCGGTGGAGCGGGAGCTGGCGCGCTATCCGAAGCAGAGCGGCGCCCAGCCCTCGCTCTCGCGTGAGATGAACCAGATCATCGATCGCGCCGAAGAGGAGGCGCGCGGGCTCGGCGACGACTTCGTCTCCACCGAACACCTGCTGCTCGCCCTGACCGACGTGAAGGGGACCGAGAGCAAGGGATTGCTCGCGACCGCCGGTGCCGATCGCAGCGAGGTGCTGGCGGCGCTGCAGGCGGTGCGCGGCTCGCACCGGGTCACGGACCAGACGCCAGAGGAGAAGTACCAGGCGCTGCAGCGCTTTACCCGGGACCTGACCGAGCAGGCCCGCAAGGGCAAGCTCGACCCCGTGATCGGACGCGATGAGGAGATCCGCCGCGTGATGCAGGTGTTGTCGCGTCGGACCAAGAACAACCCGGTGCTGATCGGCGAGCCGGGCGTGGGGAAGACCGCCATCGCCGAGGGATTGGCGCAGCGCATTGTCAACGGCGACGTGCCGGAGGGGCTCAAGAACAAGCGACTGGTGTCGCTCGACATCGGTGCCCTCATTGCCGGCGCCAAGTACCGGGGAGAGTTCGAGGAGCGGCTGAAGGCGGTGCTCAAGGAGATCGCCGACTCGGACGGCTTGTTCATCGTGTTCATCGACGAGATGCACACGATCGTTGGCGCAGGCAAGGCCGAGGGCTCCATGGACGCGGGCAACATGCTCAAGCCGATGCTCGCGCGTGGTGAGTTGCGGGTCGTCGGTGCGACGACGCTCGACGAGTACCGGAAGCACGTCGAGAAGGACCCGGCGCTCGAACGGCGCTTCCAGCCGGTCTTCGTGGGCGAGCCCTCGGTGGAAAGCTCCATCGCGATCCTGCGCGGACTCAAGGAGCGCTACGAGGCGCACCACGGCGTGCGCATCACCGACGGGGCGATCGTGGCCGC
The DNA here is from genome assembly GCA_016704465.1 of Gemmatimonadota bacterium. Lineage (GTDB taxonomy): Bacteria > Gemmatimonadota > Gemmatimonadetes > Gemmatimonadales > Gemmatimonadaceae > SCN-70-22. The sequence goes on from JADJAD010000008.1 coordinate 328,884, forward strand.
GGCCACGCTCTCCAATCGCTACATCGGCGACCGCTTCCTTCCCGACAAGGCGATTGACCTGGTCGACGAGGCGGCGTCGCGCCTGCGCATCGAGATCGACTCCATGCCGCAGGAGATCGACGAGGTGGAGCGACGCATCGTGCAGTACGAAATCGAGCGGCAGGCGCTCCAGAAGGAGACCGACCCGGCGGCAGTCGAGCGCCGACAGACGCTGGAACGGGAATTGGCCGACGAGCGGGAGCGCACGGCAGGAATGAAGGCCCAGTGGCAGCGGGAAAAGGAGTCGCTCGGCGCCGTCGGGAAGATCAAGGAGGAGATCGACGCGGCCAAGACGGCATCGGAGCAGGCGACGCGCAGCGGCGACCTCGGGCGAGCGGCTGAGATCCAATACGGGACGATCCCGCAGCTCGAGCGACAGCTGAAGGAAGTGGAGGCTGGGCTGGGGTCGCGCAGCGAGGGCGGGCGTCGATTCCTCAAGGAGGAAGTCACGGCCGACGACATCGCGGATGTTGTCTCGCGCTGGACCGGCATCCCCGTCACCCGCATGATGGAAGGGAGCGCGAGCGCCTCTCCAAGCTCGAGGACGAATTGGCGAATCGAGTGGTTGGACAGCGCGAGGCGGTCGTGGCGGTGGCCAACGCCGTGCGCCGGTCGCGCGCGGGGCTGCAGGATCCCAATCGCCCCATCGGGTCGTTCATCTTCCTCGGCCCCACCGGGGTTGGAAAGACCGAGACCGCGCGTGCGCTGGCGGAGTTCCTCTTCGACGACGAGACCGCGATGGTGCGGATCGACATGTCGGAGTACATGGAGAAGCACGCGGTGGCCCGGCTCATCGGCGCTCCCCCCGGGTACGTCGGGTATGAAGAGGGCGGGCAGCTGACGGAGGCCGTGCGTCGGCGCCCGTACCAGGTCGTGCTCTTTGACGAGATCGAGAAGGCCCATCCCGACGTGTTCAACGTCTTCCTCCAGATCCTCGACGACGGACGCCTCACGGACTCGCAGGGACGCACGGTCGACTTCCGCAACGTCGTCATCATCATGACCTCGAATGTGGGGTCGGCCTTGATTCTCGAACACGTCGACAGCGATTGGGCATTGGTCGAGACGCAGGTCACGGCGGCGCTGCGCCAGCACTTCAAGCCCGAGTTCCTCAACCGCGTCGACGACATCATCGTCTTCAAGCCGCTGGGCCGGGAACAGATCGCGCGCATCGTGCAGTTGCAGCTGAAGCGCCTGCGTGCGCTCCTGGCCGACCGCAAGCTGTCGCTCGAGCTGTCCGATGCCGCGACGGCCAAGCTGGCGGACGAGGGCTACGAGCCGGCGTTCGGCGCGCGGCCGCTCAAGCGCGCCGTGCAGCGGCTGCTCCAGAATCCGTTGGCCCTCAGCATCCTGCAGGGGACGTTTGAAGAGGGCGACGCCATTCGCGCCGACGTGGGCGCGGACGGGGAGCTGCACTTCTCCAAGGTCGGCTAGTCGCGCGTGACGCTGCCCGTCGACGAAGGGTTCATGCAGGAGGCCCTCACCCTGGCCCGGGCCGCGGCCGACGCGGGTGAGGTGCCCGTGGGGGCGCTTGTCGTGCACGACGGCGTCGTGATCGCCCGCGGCGCCAACAGGACCCTGCGTGACCAGGACCCCACCGCTCACGCCGAGGTCGTGGCGCTGCGGGCGGCGGCGTCGGCGCTGGGGCGCTGGCGGCTCGCCGGGTGCACGCTCTATGTGACGCTCGAGCCGTGCGCCATGTGTGCCGGCGCGATCGTGCTGGCGCGGGTGGATCGTGTGGTCTTCGGCGCCTGGGACGAGAAGGCCGGGATGGCCGGCTCCCTGGAGGACCTGTTGCGGCATCCGCGCCTCAACCATCGCCCCGCGGTGGGAGCCGGCGTCGCCAGCGAGGCGTGTGGTGCCGTGCTGCGCGACTTCTTCGCGGCTCGCCGGAGCCCCGGCGCGGACGACTCCGGGGACGGCCACACAGGCTGAGGAGCGGTTCGCGGCGTCCGGACATGTCCCCGATTCGCAGCGCGCGCGCTGTCGCAGCTGGCTCGCCCCACCGCGGCGGTGGCGGCAAAGTCTCCGGCACCAACGACACCGCGCTCGTTGACTCCGGTTTTGTCCCGGGATATTCTTGGTGTCTGTCCTGGACAGGTGTCCGAGTGGTTGAAGGAGCCGGTCTCGAAAACCGGTGTACCGGCAACGGTACCGTGGGTTCGAATCCCACCCTGTCCGTTGAAGTTGGCCGCCGCATGGTGGCGCGAGTTGACGCGAGTTGACGCGCGTTGACGCGTGCGTCGGCAGTTCGTCGATAGACGCGCCGGAGCCGTTTTCCGGCGCGTTGTCGCTTGCAGCATCACCGCGGTGGTTCAACACAATAGGGTCGCTCGGGTGGCGTCCAACGTCTGGTGGCTCGCACGCGAGCGCCGCGGCGGACTGACCCGCGACGTACGTTGAGGACGGGTGGCCGAGTGGTTTAAGGCGCACGCCTGGAAAGTGTGTGTACGTTGATAGCGTACCGAGGGTTCGAATCCCTCCCCGTCCGTCAGGGGGTTTGCCCCAGCTCCGGCCCCTCGCTTCGGCGGGGGGCCGTGTGCGTTGATGCTGCGTTCATGCAGCAGGGCGACATTGCCCGCGGGCTTGCCCCCGGTCGACTTCCGGGCGAGCATGTTCGTGCGGCCAGCACGACTCCCGGTCCTGGTGCACTCACTCCTTTCGAACACGCGAATGCCGAACATCGCCGAGCTGCACCCGCAGGTCGTTCATTTCGTGATTGGTCTCCTTATCATGGGGGTCCTTTTCCGGCTCGTCGCGCTCTCGGGAAAGCTGCGCTGGACCGGCCCGGCGGCGACCGTGCTCATCGTGATCGGCACCCTGGCCGCCGCGGCCGCGGTGAAGTCCGGGGCGGACGCGCACGGCCCTGTCGAGCGAGTTCCGGGGGCACGCAGCGTCGTGCAGGCGCATGAGGAGCTGGGCGAACGGACCCGCAACGTCTTCATCGGCGTCACGCTGCTCGAACTGCTGGCCCTCGCCCTGTCCGGCACGCCGCAACGCGCGACCCGCCTCGCCTCGGCCGCCGTCGGACTCTTCGGCCTCGTGGTCCTGTACCAGACAGGTGAGGAGGGCGGTGAACTCGTGTATTCGTACGCGGGAGGTGTCGGGATCCGCAGTGGCGATCCGGCCGATGTGGGGCGCCTGCTGCTCGCCGGGCAGTATCACCAGGCCATGCTGGATCGACAGGCCGGTCGCGGCGAAGCCGCCGCGACGCTCATCGCCGATATCGCCCGACGGCATCCGACCGACACCACCGTCATCATGCTCGCCATCGAGTCGACGCTCCGCGACCGGCAGGATCCCGCCGCCGCCCTGGTCGCCCTCGATGCGTTCACGCCACCGGCCGACAATCGTCGCCTGGTGCTCGGCGTCGGGACGCTCCGGGTCGATGCGCTGGCTGCCGCCGGCCTGCGAGACTCGGCCCGGGCAACACTGGAGACGTTGATGAAGGCCATCCCGGACAATCCACGCCTGCAGGCCAAGCTCGACTCCCTGCGATAGCGTCGCGCGCGAGAGGCATCTCCTGCCTCTTGCGCTCCTATTGCCGTGGCCAAAGCGTACACGTGCGCTACGCCATGTCGTTCGGCCGCCACGACTCCGGCGCCGAACCGGGGCGTGATCGCGTGATATGGGACACAATGACGTCGTGTCGCATGGCACACGATCTGCCGAACAGCGAGGGCGAGAGACGCGCGTGCGAAGGACGAGGCGATGGAGCTACCCGAGCCTGGGTGAGGCTCGGCGGCTTACGCTGCACGCTCGACTCCCGCTGGACCTCCGTCGAACAGGAGTCGTGATCCGTGCGTGAGAACCGACAGCTGACGACGCTCGCCCGCATCGCCCTGCTGGTGACCGCTGGCGATCTGGCCACGAAGGCCGCCGCGAAGGAACTGCTGTCGAGTGAAGCAACCTGGTTCGCCCCGTGGCTGCACTTCGCGGTAATCCACAACGATCAAGGGGCCTTCGGCTGGACGGTGGGCGCGTACACGTGGCAGCTCAATCTCGCGCTGACGCTCGCGGCCATCGCCTTCATGATCCCGGTCACGCGAGATCTCTCCCGCGTGGACCCGCGCGCGCCGACGGCCCTCGGCCTCATCGTCGGGGGCGCACTTGGTAACCTCGCCAGTCTCGTCACATCGCCATACGGGGTGGTCGACTTCATCCAGATCGACCTCGAGCGACACGGCGTGGCGCTCAACGTGGCAGACATCGCGGCCTACGCCGGTTTGGCGATGATCCTGCGCACTGGAGGCCTGCTCGTCGCCGCGTTGCGGCGCGAGGTGCGGCTTCGTGAACCACGGCGGACGACTGCCGTGCGCAGCGTCTTCGCCGAGAAGGCGCAGCTGTCCAAGGGACTGAGGGCCGGACTTGGGGCGGGGTTGGAGGCGGGACTGGAGGCCGGGATGAAGGGCGACACGACGGAGGGCGTGCGCTCAGGAGGACGGACGCGCTCGGCGAGCGGTCTGCCGAAGGCCGGTCACGAGGTGGTCGTGATGGAGTTCGACCGTGTTGGACGCCCGTCAGCGAGCCGGGGCGACATGACCGTCCGGAGCGAGCGAGAGGTCGAGGGTCCGGGGATTGGCCGCGTTTCGAAGGAGCCCGCGGCGACGGTTCGGCTCCGGCGCGACGGTCCGCGACGCGTCGTCGTTGGGGAGATCGCTCCCCGGCTCGAGGTAGAGGAGACGGGTGGGGAGCGCCTCTCTCGCCACGCCGAGCCCGGGGCTCCCCGAGACCTCGATCGCTGAGGATTGCCCGCGAGGCGATCGCCTCAGGAGGGCACCGGAGGGGGGAAGCCGGACGGGCCGTCGGGACCTCCGCCTGACGGCACCCACCGCGTACGCGGCGGCGCCTCGCGAAGACCGCTCGGTGACGTGATCCGGCCTCAAGCGTATCTGGTTAGGCGGTTTCTACCGCCATGACCAGAGTCTTCACGTCGCATGCGCCTGTCGTTCGGCCAGAAACTCACCCTCGCATTTGCTGCTGCGGTCGCGATTCTCCTGGCGACCGCGGTGGTGTCGTATCGCAACACGAGAGAGTTGCTGCGCACCACCGACGCCGTGACGCACTCGCAGTCGGTGCTGGCGACGCTGGACGGCATCGCCGCCGCGATGTCGGACGCCGAGGCGCTGCTGCGTGAGGATCGTGCGAGCGACCTGTCCGCGCCCCGGGCCCGACTGCAGCAGATCGAGCAGGCGGTCCTCGCCCACATCGACGCCTTGCGCCAGCTGGCGGAGTTCGACACGCTCCTGACCGCTGGTGCGAGCCCCCTCGACGCGACAGTGCGCTCGCGAATGGCAGAGTGGCGGACGATCGTCGATGACACCGTCGGCGCGCGCGCCGGCTCGGCCGCTGAACCGGCGGCGCCGCCGTACCGCTCGGCTGCGCGCGAATCGGCGCTTGCGCAGCTGGGGCAACTGCGCGATTTGGAGGGGCGACAGCTGCGGCAGCGCTCCGCCGCGGCGCGCAGCGGGGCCGACCGCGCTGAATGGATCCTGTTCGTGGGACTCCTGCTGGTCCTCGCGCTCGCCCCGCTCGCCTTTCTCATGGTGCGCAACGACTTTCGGTTGCGGCTGGACTCGGAGCGCAAGCTGCGGGAGAGCGAAGCGCGCTTTCGCGCGGCCGCCGACGGGAGCCTCGACGCGTTCTATGTCCTTCGGGCGGTACGCGACGGCATGGGGGTGGTGATGGATTTCGAGTTCGTGGACCTCAACGCGCGCGCGGAGACGCTGCTGGGACACCGTCGCGAGATGGTGCTGGGCCAGCGGCTCTGTGAGCTGATCCCCTCCACTCGCTCGAACGGCTACCTGGACAAGTACCGGCTGGTCCTGGAGACTTCGCACGTGCTCGAGGAGGAGTTCGAGGTCGAGGCCAGAGGGTACGACGCCGCGTGGATCCATCACCAGGTGGTGCCGCTGGACGATGGTGTGGCCATCACGTCGCGCGACATCACGGAGCGCAAGCAACAGGAGGAGGCGCTGCGGGCGCTGTCGCTGGTCGACGAGCTCACGGGACTCTACAATCGCCGGGGCTTCCTGACGCTGGCGCAGCAGCAGCTCAAGCAGGCCCGGCGCGGGCATCGCGAGCTCGTCCTTCTGTTCATCGACATGGATGACTTCAAGGAGATCAACGACAACTTCGGTCACTCCGAGGGCGACGCCGCGCTGGTGCGGGCATCGCAGATCCTGAAGCACACGTTCCGCGACTCGGATATCGTCGCGCGGGTGGGAGGGGACGAGTTCGTGGTGTTGGCGACCGACACCGGGGCGACGGGGAGCGAGGTGATCATCGGCCGCCTGCGCGACGAGCTGCGCGAGCGGAATGAGCGCGACGGCTATCCGTATCGCCTGTCGTTCAGCGTGGGCGCGTCGCGGTTCGATCCCGACGCACCGCCGTCGATCGAGGAGCTGATGGCGGCGGCCGACCATATGCTGTACGCGCAGAAGAAGCAGAAGCGACAGGCGCCGTTGTCGGCGGTATAGCGCTTCATTTTCGCGGGGGGGCGGCGCATATTGGCCGCTCATGGCACCTACGCGTACGATCGCGCTCGACGCCCGGGCCGTGGCGAGGACCCTGCGCCGCATGGCCGACGAAGTCGTCGAGTTGTTTGATGGGACGGACGACCTGATCGTGGTCGGCATTCAGCGACGCGGCGTCCAGTTGGCGGATCGCCTGGTCGAGATGATCGCCGAGCGCGAGGGGGTGCGGTTGAAGCGCGGCGCGCTCGACATCACCCTGTATCGCGACGACCTGCAGACCGTCGGCCCGCGCCCGGTGGTGGGCAAGACCGACCTGCCCTGGTCGATCGACCGCCAGCGGGTGGTGATCGTGGACGACGTGCTGTACACCGGGCGAACGATTCGCGCCGCGCTCGACGAGCTGGCCGACTTCGGTCGCCCGTCGCGCATAGCCCTCGCCGTGCTGGTGGACCGCGGGGGGCGGGAGTTGCCGATCCACGCCGACATCGTGGGCAGGACCATGGACGTCCCGGCGGGCGCGCGAGTCGATGTGCTGGTGGGCGACCTCGATGGCGAGGATTCGGTCGTCCTCGTCCCGCCGGTGGACGCGTGAGCACCAGCGCGGACCTTGGGAAGGACCTGCTCGGGCTGGAGGAACTGACGACAGCGCAGATCCAGCTTCTGCTCGATGTGTCCGAACCGTTCAAGGAGATCTCGCTCCGGTCGATCAAGAAGGTGCCCACGCTGCGGGGCGCCACGGTCGTGAACCTGTTCTTCGAGGCGTCGACCCGGACACGACTCTCGTTCGAGTTCGCCGAAAAGCGGCTCTCGGCCGATGCGGTCAACGTCGCCTCGTCCGGGTCGAGCGTGTCGAAGGGGGAAACGCTGGTCGATACGGCGCGAAACCTTGAGGCGATGAAGATCGACATGGTGGTGGTGCGCCATGGCTCCTCGGGCGCGGCGCGCTTCCTCGCCCAGCGCATCGAATCCAACGTGATCAACGCCGGCGACGGCATGCATGAGCATCCGACCCAGGGGCTGCTCGACCTGCTGACACTGCGCGATCACTTCAAGCGCCTCGCCGGGCTGCGCGTCTGCATCTGCGGCGACGTCCTGCACTCGCGCGTGGCGCGCTCGAACATCTGGGGGCTGCGCAAGATGGGGGCGGAGGTCGCGCTGTGCGGGCCGCGCTCGCTCCTCCCCAACGCGGTGGAGGAGATGGGGGTGACGGTGTTCCGTCGCATCGAGGAGGCGATCGAGTGGGCCGACGCGCTCAACATTCTCCGATTGCAGCTGGAGCGCATGCAGGGGGGCTACATTCCGTCGTTACGCGAATACAACCGGGTGTTCGGCGTCACGCGTGACAAGCTCGAACGCGCCCCGCGCGACGTGCTCATCATGCACCCCGGGCCGATGAATCGCGGCGTCGAGATCGACTCCGACGTCGCCGACGGCCCCCACAGCGTCATCCTCGACCAGGTCACCAACGGCGTCGCCGTACGCATGGCCGTGCTCTACCTGCTCGCCGGCGGCAACCCCGCCCTCGCCGAAGCTGCCAAAGGTTAGTCCCTCCCGTCCCCCGTCCCCCGTCCCCCGTCCCAACGTGCCCCATCTCCTGCTCCGCCGCGGCCGCATCGTCGACCCGTCCTCCAACCTCGACGTCGTCGGCGACGTCCTGGTGACCGATGGCATCATCGCGCACGTCGGCGCCCCGCTGGGCGACGTGCGTCGCGATGGCGACCTGGTGGAGATCGACTGCACCGGCCAGGTGGTCTCTCCCGGGTTTGTCGATGTGCACTGCCACCTGCGAGAGCCCGGTCGCGAGGATGTGGAGACGATCACCACCGGGGCGCGGGCGGCGGCGGCTGGCGGATTCACCGCCGTCTGTGCCATGCCCAACACCGATCCGGTCACCGACAATCAGGCGGCGGTCGGGTTCATCATTCGACAGGCCCAGCGCGCCGCTGCGGCCCGGGTCTATCCGATCGGCGCCATCTCCGTCGGACAACGCGGCGAGGCGCTGGCCGAATTCGGCGAGATGATCGGGGCAGGGGCGGTCGCGGTCAGCGACGACGGCAAGCCGGTCGCGAGCGCGCAGCTCATGCGCACCGCGCTGGAGTATGCCCGCACCTTCGAGATTCCCGTGGCCGACCACTGCGAGGAACCGACGCTCGCCGCTGGCGGTGCCATGAACGAGGGGGTCGTCTCGGCGCGACTCGGGCTCAAGGGCATTCCCGACGAAGCCGAGGAGATCATGGTCATCCGTGACATCCTGCTCGCCCGGCGGACGGGCGGACACGTGCACCTCTGTCACATGTCCACGAAGGGATCGGTCGAGCTGATCCGGTGGGGAAAGTAGCGCAACATCCGCGTCACCGCCGAAGTCTGCCCGCACCACCTGTCGCTGACGGAAGACGCCGTCGAGGGGTACAACACCAACGCGAAGATGAATCCCCCCCTTCGCACGACCCAGGATGTTGAGGCCCTGCAGGAGGCCGTGCGCGACGGAACGATCGACCTCGTGGCCACCGACCACGCGCCGCATCACTACGACGAGAAAGAGCGCGAGTTCTCCGAGGCCCCCAACGGCATCGTCGGACTCGAGACGGCGCTGGCGGTGCTCGTCACCAACCTCGTCGTCCCCGGGATCATCAGCTACAGCACGCTGGTGGATCGCATGTCCTGTGCGCCGGCGCGCATCTTCCATCTGCCAGGGGGCATGTTGCGCAGGGGCAGCGTTGCCGACATCACCGTCTTCGACCCGGCCGCCAGCTGGCAGGTCGATCCCGCCAGCTTCCTGTCCAAGGGGCGCAATTCGCCGTACGCAGGAAAGGCGCTGCAGGGGCGCGCCACCTGTACCATTGTGGGAGGCCAAGTCGTCTACCGGCTGACGAGCTAGGGGAGGGGGATGGCGTCACGCGGAACGTTTTCGCTCAAGCGGGACATTGTGGCGGTTTGCCGGCGGCTGTACGACCGCGGGCTGATCGCCGGACCCGACGGCAACGTCTCCGTGCGCGTGGCTCCCGATCGTGTGCTCGTCACTCCGGCGGGGCTGTCGAAGGTCGATGTGCAGGTCGAGGACCTGGTCGAGCTCTCGCTCGATGGGCGGCACGTGCGCGGCGACAGGCGCGCGTCGTCCGAGATCCTGATGCACCTGCGCATCTACCAGCGGCGTCCCGATGTGCAGGCGGTGGTGCATGCGCATCCGCCAACGGCCACAGGTTTCTCCGTGGCCGGCGAATCGCTTGCCGCCTGCGTCCTTCCGGAGGTGATCGGCCAGATGGGATCGGTGCCGCTGCTCCCGTACGCTACTCCCGGGACGTCGGAGCTCGCCGATTCGTTTGACCCGTTCGTCGAACACCACGACGCCTTCCTGTTGGCCAATCATGGCGCCACGACGATTGGGCCCACGCTGACCATCGCGCACCAGCGCATGGAGAGCCTCGAGCACAGCGCGCGTATCCTGCTCACCGCACGACTGCTGGGGAACGTGAACACCCTGACCCCGGCGCAGGTAGAAACGTTGATAGCGGCGCGCCAGCGCGCCACGCCGGGGACGCTATCCCGGATGTCCCGTTCCGTCCGCGCGTGAGTCGCGGAGCACCTGAGGGAGAGGCATGACCAGCTCTGATTCAAATCCGATTGAGGCGTTGTCCGAACTGCTCGAGGAACGGCGCCGGTACGAGGGATGGCTGGCGCAGCTCGAGGCACGCCGGGTCGATTCACCGTCGCACGTGGTGGATCGCGTCCGGAGTGACTACCTCCTGCGCCTCGATGGGGTCACGCAGCAGCTGCGCGGACGAGCGAGCGACCTCGAGTCCTCGGCCGCGACGCTCCGGGCGCGTATCGATGCGTTGCAGGCCGACGAGAATGGGCGACGAGACGAGCGGTTCGAGCTTGAACTGCGCGCCGAGGTCGGCGAATTCGAACCAGAGCGCGCGCAGGAGTCGATGGCGGCGTGCGACGTCGCGATCACCCAACTCGGCGGCGAGCGCGCGGGGCTGGAACACGAACTCTCGCGCATCACCGAGGTTCTCGCGCTGGTTGCGCCCGCGCCGGTTGCTGAGCTCGAGGCGGTGCCGCCCGAGGCCGATGCGTCGGACGACGAGCGCGTGGCCGCCGCGGCCGGTGACGAAGCGAATACGGCCGACGCGCGCGGCGACACCCGCGACGAGGTCAGCCACGAGAACAGCGACGAGCGTGCCTCGGCGCTTTCGACCTCGTCGCTGATGCCGCCCTCGCCGTCACCGATGGATGAACTCGCCTTCTTGCAGTCGGTGGTCGACGGTCCGCGAGAAGGGACGGCGCCGTCGTCGCCCGATTTCGCGTCGCAGGGGATGCACGGGTCGCAGCGGAGTGCGGACGGGGCGGACCTGCTGCCGCCTCCCACACTCACCGCGCCGCGCCGTCCGGTGACGCCGCTGTCCTCCAGCATTCCGTCCACCCGTGACCCGCTGGCAAACACCAACAGTGGGTCGACGCTGACCCCGGGGAGCATGCCGTCCTTTCTGCGGGACATGCCGACCGAACAGGTCAAGACGCTCAAGTGCCAGGAGTGCGGGACGATGAACTACCCGACCGAGTGGTACTGCGAGCGGTGCGGTGGCGAGCTGGCGGCGATGTAGACGGGCAGGACTGCACGAACGAACAAGCGGGGCGATCGGTGTCGATCGCCCCGCTTTCGCATGCAGGCCTGCGTACTGTCGAGTCTACCTCGCCCGACTCCGCGCTATTGCGCGTTTGCAGCCTTGGCGAGCCGGCTCTTGTTCCGTGCGGCGTTGTTCTTGTGGATCAACCCCTTGCGGGCGGCGCGATCGAGCAGCGTGACGGCCGCAAGCTTGACATCGGGCGCGGAGTCGGCGGCCTTCGCCTTCTTCAACGCCGTGCGAAGCGCAGAACGTTGCGCACGATTGCGCACCGTCGCGGCGCGGGACTTCCGCATGTTCTTCTTGGCGGAGGCGATATTCGGCACTAAGAAACTCCGGTGACGCGGTGTTCGGTTGGTTTGATGCGAGCCGTGAATTTTATTGGGCAAGTAGGGCCATGTCAAGGAAGGGCACAGCTTTGACTCTCGTTCCTCCCATCGCTAGCTTGCCCGTCCGACGTCCTGCCCCCCCCCCCGCTACCGCCCTTCAAAGTCGTCACCCATTGGACAAGCTCCAAGAGTTCCTGCTCGTGGCGCCCGTTCTGCTGTTCTCCATGGTCGCCCACGAGTTTGCTCACGGGTACGCGGCGCTCAAGCAGGGGGATCCGACCGCGTTTCAGTTGGGGCGCCTGACGTGGAATCCGCTCAAGCACATCGACCCGTTCTTCACGATCCTGCTGCCAGTGATCACCTTCTTCACTGGGGGATTCATCTTCGGCGGGGCCAAGCCGGTCCCCGTGACGCCGCGAAACTATCGTAACTACCGGCGGGGAGACATCATCGTCTCCTTGGCGGGAATCGCCAGCAACCTCGCGATCGCGGTGGCCTGCGTGGCCATCACTGCTGCGATCGGCTGGACCGCCCGTGCCGTTCCGTCCCTGGCGACCACGGCCTCCCTGCTGCAGCGCATGGCCATGTTCGGGGTGCTGTTCAACCTGGTCCTCGCGGTCTTCAACCTGTTGCCGCTGCCGCCGCTCGATGGCTCGCATGTCGTGAAATACCTGCTCCCGCCAGCCTGGGCGATTCGCTATCAGCAAGTCGGGATGTACGGCATCTTCATCCTCGTCTTCATGCTCATGACGAAGGTCGGCGGCGTGGTGCTCAGCTTCTGGATGACGCCGGTGATCCGCGGCTACGAGATCGTCCTGCGCTCGGTGTACGACTTGCTCGTGCCCAGTCCCATTTCCTCGCTGTACCTGCAGCGCATCCTCGGATTCTGATGGGAGCGTACGCCCTCGAGCAGGACCAGTCGTTTGTCGTCGACCTCATGGAGTTCCAGGGCCCACTGGATCTCCTGCTCGGGCTCATTCGCGACGAGAAGCTGGACATCTACGACATCCCGATCTCGCGCATCGCCGACCAGTTCCTGGTGCGGATACGAACGCTGGGCCTCGATCAGGCCGCCGACTACCTCGAGATGGCGGCGCGGTTGCTCCGTATCAAGGCGCAGCTCCTGCTGCCGCGCAGCGAGCACGACGAGGCGTGGGAGGACCCGCGCGCCGAGCTCGTGCGGCGCCTGCTGGAGTACCAGCAGATGCGCGAGGTGGTCGATGTGCTCGAAAAGCTCGCCGAAGAGCGGCGCGCGCGCTTTGCGCGGGCATACGTGCCCCCGTCCGGGGTGGAACCGCCGCCGTCGCCCCTGGCGCTCTCCCTCGCCGAGCTGCTGACGGCGATCGATCGAGTGCTGCGCGTCGCCGCCGATCCCGCCGTGCACGACGTCGTCTCACGGGCGCTCGACGTGGACTCGGCGATCGGCACGGTCCGCGCCGTCCTGCTCCTGCGCGAACGCGCCCGCTGGCGCGATGTGGTGCGCCACGGCGCCGAACGCTGGGAAATCCTCTCCGCGCTCCTGGCGCTCCTCGAGCTGGCACGCCGCGGCGAGCTCACACTCCAGCAGGCGACTCCGTTCGCCAACGTGTTCATCACTCGTGAATCCACTGGCCAAGCTGCTTGAGGCCGCGCTCTTCTCGAGCGCGCGCCCTGTCCCGAAGGAAGAACTTGCGTCGCTCGATCCCGAGTCGTCGCCCGCCGCCGTGCAGTCTGCGCTTGACGAACTGCGCGAGACCTACGACAACAACGGCCACGGGGTCGAACTGGTGGAGCTCGGCGAGGGATGGCAGATCCTCACCCGCCCCGAGTACACCGAGGCGATCGAGCGGGCACAGCTCGCCGTGCGCCCGCATCGGCTTTCGGCGGCCGCGCTCGAAACGCTGGCGATCATCGCCTACCGGCAACCGATTGGCCGCGCCGAGATCGAGGAGATCCGCGGCGTGAACGTAGGGGGGGTGCTCAAGTCGTTGCACGAGCGTGCGCTGATCGACGTCACCGGCCGTGGCGAGGGGATCGGACGTCCGCTCCTGTATGCCACTACGCCGCTCTTTCTGGAGCAGTTCGCCTTGCGCCACCTCGAAGAGCTCCCGCGCGCCGACGAGTTGGCGGTCGCGCTACGGGCAGATCCCAGGCCTATCTGATGACTGAGACGATGCGCATCCACCGCGCCCTCGCGCGTGCCGGGGTCGCATCACGCCGCCACGCCGAGACGCTGATCGCCGAGGGTCGCGTGCTGGTGAACGGGGAAGTGGCGCGCGTGGGCCAGAGCGTGAATCCGGCGCGCGATCGCATCCAGGTGGACGGGAACGACGTGCCGATCGCCCCCGCACGGAACACCTGGTACGTGCTCAACAAGCCGGCAGGGTTCATGACGACCCGGAGCGACCCGGAGAATCGTCGCACGGTCTTCGAACTCGTCCCCGACGTTCCGGGTCTGACGTACGTTGGGCGCCTGGACTTCCTTACCGAGGGCGTCCTCCTGCTCACCACCGACGGGGAGGCGGCGCACCGGCTGACGCATCCGAGCGCGGAGGTCGAACGCGTGTATGTGGCCACGGTGCGCGGCAATGCGAAGGCCGCCGCCGAGGCAGCGCGCGCGGGCGTCGAACTGGAGGATGGACTCGTCAAGCCGGCGTGGGTGAACGTCATGCCGATGGAGAACCGCTTCTGGGCTTTCGAGATCGCCATTCGGGAAGGGCGAACGCGCGAGATCCGACGGCTGTGCGATGCGCTCGGGCTCGAGGTGTCGCACTTGGTGCGCACGCAGTTCGGCCCGGTCCGCATCGGGCATCTCGAGCCGGGGAGCTGGCGCGAACTCAGTCCGCGCGAGGCCGCCATGCTCGAAGTCTTAACCGGGACCGACGTGCCGGCCGGAAAGCCGCCGCGCCGTCGCGACGATCGTGCGAGCGGAGGGCGAGATCGTCGCGCGGGTGCGCAGGGACGCGGCGGCGAGCGAGCCGGTGCTGCACGTGGCGGCACTGCACGTGGCGGCACTGCACGTGGCGGCACTGCACGTGGCGGCACTGCACGTGGCGGCACTGAGCGTGGCGGCACTGAGCGTGGCGGCACTGAGCGTGGCGGCACTGAGCGTGGCGGCACTGAACGTGGCGGCAGTGCACGAGCCGGCAGTGCACGAGCCGGCAGTGCACGTTCGAGTGGCGGGAGTGGTGTCGCCGGCAAACGCCCCGCGCGCTCCGATCGCCCTCCGCGCGACGAGCGTTCCGCACGGGACAACCCGACGAAAGGGACGCCGCGCGGCCGAGTGTCATCATCCAAGCGGCGCCCGCGCTCGGACTGAGTGAGGTTGCGGTGTCCGGGCGGCGGTCTGTCGTCCGCCACTCGCGCGGCAACTGGTCGTGTGAATGACCGTCGTGTGGAGGACGATTGTGTGGACGGCGGTCGTGTGCACAGCGGTCGTGTGCACAGCGGTCGTGTGCACAGCGGTAGCTCGCCGGGCGCAACACACGGAACCGGCGTGTCGCACGGTGTAAGAGCCTTCATCCCGTCGAATCACTAAGGAGACGTGCACGTGGCAACACAAGCGGCAACCGACATGGCGCTGGTGCAGGCGGTGGAGCGGGAAGTGGCCAAGCGCGTAGTCGGCCAGGAGTACATGGTGGAGCGCCTCCTCATCTCGCTGCTCACCGGCGGGCACGTCCTGCTCGAGGGAGTGCCCGGGCTGGCCAAGACGCTGACGGTGCGCACGCTGGCCGAGACGATCCACACGACCTTCCAGCGCATCCAGTTTACCCCCGACCTGCTGCCGGCCGACGTGCTCGGGACGCAGGTCTTCGACCAGTCGACGGGGACCTTCTCCATCAAGCGCGGTCCGATCTTCGCCAACATCGTGCTGGCGGACGAAATCAACCGCGCCCCGGCCAAGGTGCAGGCGGCGCTGCTCGAGGCGATGCAGGAGAAGCAGGTCACGTTAGGGGACCAGACCTTCCGCCTCGATGAACCGTTCCTCGTCCTGGCCACGCAGAATCCGATCGAACAGGAGGGGACCTACCCGCTTCCCGAAGCCCAGGTCGATCGCTTCATGCTGAAGCTGCGCGTGGGGTATCCCACGCGCGAGGAAGAGAAGGAGATCATGCGGCGCATGGCGAGCGGGGACCCGATCGCCATCACGGCGATTGCCTCGCCGCAGGCGATCATGGAGGCTCGGCATCGCATCACCGAGTTGTACATGGACGAGCGCATCGTGGACTACATCGTGGACATCGTCCACGCCACGCGTGCCCCCGCCGAGGCGAAGCTCAAGGACCTGGCGCCCCTCATCGAGTACGGGGCGAGCCCGCGGGCGACCATCGCCCTGGCCCAGGCGTCGCGCGCCCACGCCTTCCTGCGCGGGCGGACGTACGTGACGCCGGATGACATCAAGGCCATCGCCCCCGACGTGCTGCGCCACCGCGTCCTGACGACGTACGAGGCCGAGGCAGAGAGCGTGACCAGCGAAGACATCGTCGCGCGGATCCTCGAGACGGTCGAGGCGCCCTGATGACGCTCGCGTCGCGACCAGCGCCGGCCGCCACGGCGACGATCCGACGCCCGTCGCTCGTCTCGCCCGAGGTGCTGCGCCAGGTGAAGCTGATCGAGCTTCGCACGCGACGGTTGGTGAACTCGACCTTCTCGGGCGAGTATCGCTCGATCTTCAAGGGGCAGGGGATGGAGTTCGCCGAGGTGCGCGAGTACCAGCCCGGCGATGAGGTCCGTTCGATCGACTGGAACGTGACGGCACGCATGCGCCGCCCCTTCGTCAAGCGGTACGTCGAGGAGCGCGAACTCACCTTGATGTTGGCGGTCGACATCTCCGGCTCGGAACGCTACGGCACCGTGCGCCGCTTCAAGTCCGAGGTGGCCACCGAACTGGCCGCGGTGCTGACCATGTCGGCCGTGCGCAACAACGACCGCGTGGGTGCCCTCCTGTTCACCGACCGCGTGGAGCACGTCGTGCCGCCGGGCAAGGGTCGCCGCCACGCACTGCGCATCCTGCGCGACGTCCTGGTACATGAGCCGGTCGGGACGGGGACCGACGTGCCGCTGGCCCTCGACTTCCTCCGCCGGCTCCTGAAGCAGCACGCGATCATCTTCGTGATCTCCGATCTGCAGGGGCCCACGGTGGAGCGCACGCTCAAGCTGCTCGCCCAGCGGCACGACGTCGTGGTGGCGACCATCGACGACCCGAGCGAGACGTCGCTCCCCGACATCGGGATGGCGCGCCTGGTCGACCCCGAGAGCGGTGAGACGATCGACATCGATACGAGCGATCCGGCCGTGCGCACCGCCTTCGACACGCGGGCGGAGTCCGAGCGAGCGGCGCGGCGCGGCATGTTGCGGCGCCTGGCCATCGACGAGATCCCGATTTCGACCGGGGCGAGCTACATCGAACCGTTGCTCCGCTTTTTCCGGGCGCGCGAGCGCCGGGCGGCGCGCGGCTGATGCGCCCCGCCATGCTGACTGGTGTGCTGGTGTTGGCCACTGCCTCGGGGTGGGCGCAGGGCGGAGGGCAGGGCACGGCGCAGGGCGGAGGACAAGGCACGGCGCAGGGGAGTCGCGCCGGCGGACGCCAGGAGGCCGGCGGAGTTGCGGCTGGCGGCCCGATCTCGCGTGGGGTCATCGTCCTGCCGGAGACCGTGACCGTGGGCGATCCGTTTCGCGTCGTCGTCCGCGTGCGGGCCCCTCGCGGCACCACGATCGCGTTTCCGCTGGGCCCCGATTCGGGGACCGGGGTCGAGGCGCTCGACCCGGTCGACGTCGTGCCGTCGAGCGACACGACCGTCACCGAGCACACCGCGACGTACCGCTTGGCCGCCTGGGACGTGGGGGCGCGCAGCATTCGCATCCCCGACATCGTCCTGCGCGACAGCACGACCGGCGCCGATGGGCGGCGAGTCGAGGTCGGTCGCCGGCTCTCGGTCTTTGTCACGTCGGTGCTCCCGGCCGACTCGGCCGAGCGCGTCCCCAAGCCTGCGCGGGCGCTCTTCGAGTTCGGTCCGCCGTGGTGGTGGTGGGCGCTCGTCGCGGCGCTCGCGTTCGGCGTGGTCGGGACCCTCTGGTGGCTCTGGCGGCGGCGTCGACGCGCGGCGGCAGTACGCCCCAGCCAATCGCCACGCGAACAGGCCGAAGAGGAGTTCGGGCGCATCGAGGCGTTGGAGCTCGTGGCGAGCGGCGAGCGCGGACAGCACGCCGCGCTCATGATCGACGTGCTCCGCACCTACCTGGCGCGCATCGTCCCCGCCGCGCTGCCGTCCCTGACGACCACGGAACTGCTCGGTCGGCTGCGCGGCGACGCGCGCGTCCCTGCAGCACGGCTTGCCCGGCTGCTGCACGACGTCGACCTGGTCAAGTTCGCGGGAGCCCCGATCGAGGCGGAACGCGCGACGGAGGCGGGGACCGAGTCACGCGCCATCGTCGCGGCCGTCGACGCGGCCGTCGAGGCGGCACTCGTGCGGGCGCGGGAGCAGGCGCTGCGGCGCACGGATACGCGGGAGGCCGCGTGAACACACCACTTCCGGCGCTCTTCGCCGACTGGTCGTGGATGCTCCCCGTGGCACTCCTGCTGGCCGTGACGGTGGCGGGCCTCGTGACCGTTGCCGTCAGGCGCAAACGGGCGCGACTGGCGCGACTGGCCGACGCGCCACTGGTGGCGCGGCTGGCGCCGCTCGGCGCGCTCTCCTCGGCGCGCTGGCGGGCCGCGCGGCTCGGCGCCGCAGCGCTGTTCGCGGGCGTGGCACTCGCCGGCCCGCGCTGGGGGTCCGAGTCGGCCATCGTGACCGGTGAGGGGATCGATGTCGTGCTGGCCCTCGACGCGTCGCTGTCGATGATGGCGACCGACGAGCGTCCGAACCGGCTGGAGCGGTTGAAACAGGAGGTCCGGCGCTATCGGGACCTGTCTCGTAACGACCGCGTGGCCATGCTCGCCTTTGCCGGGCGCAGCTACATCCTCACCCCGCTTACCGTCGACGACGGAGCCCTCGAGCTCTTTCTTGACAATCTCGATCCGTCCATCGTCGGGCAGGCCGGCAGCTCGCTCGCGCGGGCGATCACGCAGGGGACCGAACTCCTCGTCTCCTCCAAGGGGACAAGTGATCGCGCGCTGGTGGTCATGAGCGACGGCGAGGCCTTCGAACCGATCGAGGACGTGCGCGCGGCGGCGGCCAACGCCGCGCGCAACGGCGTCGCGATCGTGAGCGTCGGCTTCGGCACCACCGCCGGTGCCACGATTCCGGTCGTGGAGGACGGCGTCGCCGGGTTCAAGCGCGACGAGAACAACCAGGTGGTGGTGTCGCGCTACCAACCCGCGATGATGCAGGCGATCGCCGAGGCGGGCAACGGGACGTTCATCGACGCCGCCGTGACCGACAAGGCGACCCGCGTGCGGGGGGCGCTGCAGGGGTTGCGCGCGTCGGCACGATCGGTGGCCGCAGGCGCTTCGCGCACGCCCCGCTTTCAGTGGTTTGTGTTGCCGGCCCTCCTGCTGCTCCTGCTCGATACCTGGCGATCCGAGCGTCGCCGGCGCTCGCGGCCCGCCGTTGCCCCGTTGCTCGCAGCGGCGTTGACGGGGTGCACCTGGGCCGGCAGTGTGCCTCGTGATGCGGCGCGCGAATACGCCGCCGGACGCTACCCGCGCTCGGCCGCCCTCTACCGGTCTGCCATCACCGCGGGTGATGCGCGCCCGCAACTGCTGTACAATCTCGGCACCGCCCTTGTCGCGGCCGATTCGCTCGAGTCGGCCGCCGAGCCACTCGAGCGCGCGAGCAAGCCGGAGGACGCGGAACTCCGCTTTCGCTCCTGGTTCAACCTGGGGCTCGGACACCTGCGGCGCGGGCTGGCGGGGACGCCGGATGCGGACAGCACACGCAGCGACCTGAAGGCGACGCTGGACCTGTACAAGCGCGCCCTCATTCTCCGCCCGACGGATCGCGACGCCAAGTGGAACTTCGAGCTCGCCTTGCGGAAACAGCAGGAGGGTGGAGGGGGGCGGGGGTGGCGGCGGCGGCGACCCGAACGAGTCGCCCCAGTCGCCCTCTCCGAGCGGGGGCCTGGGCGACCAGCAGGCAGAGCAACTGCTCAACGCCGCGGCGCGCGAAGAACGAGGCGTGCAGGGGCGCAAGCAGCGGCAGAGCAGGCCGCAGCCACCTCCGGGGGGCAAGGACTGGTGAGCGTGCCGACTTGTCGTACCAGCGCGGGACCAGGGCGCCCGCTGTGGCTCGCGTGCGGGGCATTGCTGCTGGCGGCGTCCGTCGCGGGCTGGCCCGGTGTCGCGTCCGGGCAGCGTCCACCAGCGCCGGCCCCGGAGGCGAACCAGCAGCCGGCCATCGTGCAACGCGGACAGGTCGACGCGCGGCTGGACGTGAACTTCAGCGCCCTCGCCGTTCCCTCGACGGTGTACGTCGGCCAGCAAGTGACATACCAGATCGGCGTCTTCCTGTCGCGCGAAACGTCCGAGCGTCTGCGCCGGAATCCGGAGTTTGTCCCTCCCGACGTGCGCTCGATGCTGGCGTATGACCTGCCCTCCACGCCTCGGCCCCTGCGACGCGAAGTGGACGGGCGCGTGTACGACGTACACGTCTTCCAGCGCGCACTCTTTCCGCTCACGCCCGGCACGCACGAGCTCGCACCCGCTCGGCTCACCTACTCCCTCCCACTGTCGAACACGTTCTTCAGCCGGGAGGAGACGCACTCTGCCCGCACCGGTTCGGTCACGGTGACCGCCGAGGCGCCGCCCGAGGCCGGGCGCCCGGTTGGCTTCGACGGCGCGGTGGGTCGCATCACGCTGAGCGCACGCGTCGACACGCCGACCTCGCGCGTGGGCGATCCGGTCACGCTCGTCGTCTCCGTGCGGGGGGTGGGCAACGTTTCGCTCTTCCCGCGCCCGCGCCTCGCACTGCCATGGGGCGACGCCGTCAACGGCGCCGAGAGGGTCGCGATCGACTCCGGCACCGTGCTGATTCAGGGACGAAAGGAGTTCGAGTGGGTCGTCACGCCGCGCCGGGAGGGGACGCTCGAAGTGCCGGCGGTACGCTATCCGTACTGGAATCCCTACACGGAAGCGTACGAGGTCGCGGTCACCTCGCCGATGCCGCTGCGCGTGACCGGGGGCGAACTCGCGGCACCGCTCGCCGTCTCCACCGAGTCGACGCCTCGTCTCACGCTGCGCACGCGCTACCGCGGGGCGGTGGCGCCGCCGATGGCGACGTCGCCGGTGCTGTGGGCACTGCTCGTCGTGCTGCCGCTTCCGGCGCTCGTCCTTGGCATGCGCCAGCGACCGCGACGGGTGCGGCATCGGCAGCCTATCGTCCCGCTGCAGGAACTGGCCGACGGACGCCCGGTCGAAGCGGCGGCGTTGCGCCGCGTGTTCGCGTCGCACGTCGCGCACCGCACCGGCATCGGCGCGGGTGCACTGGCCGACGGTCGCACGCTCGTCCGGAGCCTGCAGCGTGTGGGTGTGACCGCGGAGACCGCACAGCGCACCCACGTCGTGCTGGCTGAGATCGACCGGGCGACCTATAGCGGGCGCTCCGGCGAGCCAGTCGGTGACCTCGCGCGTCGTGCGGTCGATACGTATGCCGCCATAGATGCCGAGGCGATCCCGCGCACCGGCCGTGGCCCGGGCGTCCGGCAGGTTGGGGTCGTCGCCCTGCTGGTCGCCTGCGGATGGCTCGGCGCGACCGGACTGGCGAGCGCCGACGAGGCCAGGGAGGCGGCGCACTTCGCGCGCGGTACCACGTTCTACGCCGAGGGTGATGTCGTCGCCGCGATGTCCGAGTTCCGGGAGATCACCACGCGAGTTCCCCGGGCCGCCGATGCCTGGGCCAACCTTGGAACAGCCGCCTGGTACGCGAGCGACACCGCCGCGGCCGCGATTGGCTGGCAACGCGCGCTGCAGCTCGAACCGCTGGCCGCCGACATGCGTGGGCGCCTCGAATCGACGCCGGGTTTCCGGCCCGGGTTGGTCGGGGACGTCCCCCCGGTCCCCGTCGACGCGGCTGCGGCGTTAGGCGCCCTGCTCTGGCTGGCGGGTTGGGGGGCTGGCGTGGTCGCTGCGCGCCGGTCGGCCGGAGTGGCGTGCCGCGTCGCTCGGCGCAATCGGCGGCGCAGCCGTGGTCGGCGTGGTCGCGCTCGCGCTCGCCGAGACGCAGGGAGGACGCGATCGCGTGATTGTCGTCGAGGCGACGCAGCTGCGCTCGGCCCCGGCGCTGGGTGCCGATCGCACGTCGGAGGTGCTGACGGGCGAGGGCGGAGTGGAGACGGTGGGCCAGGGCGTGTGGCGCCGGGTGCGCTTCGCCGATGGCCGCAGTGGATGGATCGAGTCACGCCGCCTCGCGTCGCTCGACCTTTCGCGCGAACCCTGACCACGAGTTCTCTCGCGACCGCGTCTGTCTCATCTTTCCTGCCCCCCGTCCCCTGCCCCCCGTCCCCCGTCCCGTGCCTCTCATCGCCGTCCTGTCCAGCGCCGTTGCCGACCAGATCGCCGCTGGCGAGGTGGTGGAACGTCCGGCATCGGCGGTCAAGGAGCTGGTGGAGAACGCGCTGGACGCGGGCGCCACCAGCGTCGAGGTCGACGTGGAGGAAGGAGGGCGCGTGCTGCTGCGCGTCAGCGACGATGGCAGCGGCATGGACCCGGAGGATGCGCGGCTCGCGCTGGCCCGGCACGCCACCTCGAAGATTCGCGTCGCGCAGGACATCGTGGGCGTCGCATCGTACGGGTTCCGCGGCGAGGCCCTTCCGGCCATCTGCTCCGTGTCGCGACTCACGCTGCTCAGCGCCACCGGCGATGGCGAGGCCACGCGCATTCATGCAGCTGGCGGCCACATCGACGACGTGGCGCCGGCGTCACGCCGTCGCGGGACCACGATCGAGGTGCGCGACCTGTTCTACAACGTGCCCGCGCGTCGCAAGTTCCTGCGCAGCGCGCGGTCCGAGTGGCGCGCGATCGCCGATACGCTCGTGACGTTGTCCCTCACCAAACCCGGTGTGCGGCTGCGCGTCACGTCCGATGGGCGCGAGGCGCTCGTGCTCGCACCGGCACCCTCGCTGCGCGCACGCGTCGCCGCCGTGTGGGGGCACGACTACGCGTCGCGATTCGTCGACGTGGACGGCGTCATCGGCGCCATCCATGTGACTGGGCTCGCCGAGCGGCCGGGTGACGTCGGCGTGTCGTCGCGGCGCGCCATCGTCATGGTGAACGGGCGCGCCGTGCGCGACATCGGGCTGGCGCGCGCGGTGGAATCGGCCTACCGCTCGACGCTGCCGGGCGGTGTGCGGCCGTCGTTCATGCTCATGATCACCCTCCCCGCCGACGTCGTCGACGTCAACGTGCACCCGGCCAAGGCCGAGGTGCGCTTCCACGATCGCTGGGGCACGGAGCGCGCCGTCGAGCACATCGTGCAGCGCGCACTCGGGACCCCCGACGCTGCGGCATGGGTCGGGGCACGCAGCTGGAGCCCGGGCAGTGGACTTTCGCCCGCCGCAGGTGGGGCCCTCGACTCGCTCCCCGCGGTTGGAGTCCCGCCCGCGCCGCACGGACTGTTTGCCGCACCGGCCACGCACCACGCCGACGACGATGGCGACGTCGTGACGTCGGCCGAGGGCGTGGCGGGGGACGCCGAGTCAACGGCATCATCGGGAGTCGTCGTGCCGACGATGATCCAGCTGCGTCGCACCTACCTCATGTACGAACACGCGGACGGCGTGATCCTGATCGACCAGCACTCGGCGCATGAGCGCGTGCTCTACGAGCGATTCATGGGCGCGCTCGAACGCGGCGACGCACCGTCCCAGCGCCTCCTGTTTCCGGTCACGGTGCACCTGGCCCCCGACGACGCCGAAGCGTTCGAGGGGAGCGCGCCCCTGCTGACCCGACTCGGATACGAGATCGAGGCCTTCGGCGGACACACGCTCATCGTGCACGCCGTGCCGGTGCCGCACGCACGCTTCGATGCGATCCAGTGCCTGCGCGACTCGCTCGCCGCCCTGAGCGGGGCCCGCGAAGCGAGCCGCCACGCCCGCCACGAACAACTCGCGGCCACCGTCGCGTGCAAGGCCGCGGTGAAGGCGGGGGATGCGCTCGCACCGGGAGGAGATGCGCGCCCTCTTCGTCGCCCTCTCGGGGGCCGCACTCCCCGCGCACGATGTCCACGGTCGTGCCACCATCGTGCGCCTGTCGTGGGACGAACTGGAGCGCCGGTTTGGACGTCGTTAGGCTCGCCGTCATCTGCGGCCCGACCGCGGCCGGAAAGTCGGGCCTCGCGCTGCGGCTGGCCGAGACCGCCGGACTCGGCATCATCAGCGCCGACTCGCGACAGGTCTACCGTGGGTTCGACATCGGGACGGCCAAGCCGACGGCCGCCGAGCGGTCGCGCGTGCCGCACGAGGGGATCGATGTCGCCGACGCGACGGAACGCTATAGCGCCGCGCGCTGGATGGAGGCGGTCGACGGGTGGCGCGCAGCGCTGGAGGCCACCGGGCGCGGCGTGGTGGTCGTCGGGGGAACCGGTCTGTATCTCCGTACACTGTCCGCACCGTTGTTCGAGGAGCCGCCCCTCGACCCCGACGCGCGCGCCGCGCTGGCCGCCCTGCTCGCACCGCTGCCGCTCGACGAGTTGCGGCGCCAGTGCCTCGCGCTGGATCCCCCCCGTGCCCACCTGGGCCGCACCCAGCTCCTGCGGGCCATCGAGGTCGCGCGCCTCACCGGCCGCCCCATCTCCGAGTGGCACCGCGAGCACGCGCGAGCGCCGCGGTACGACGTGCGCTACCTGTACGTGGATCCCGGCGATGTGCTCCACGCGTGGATCGCCCAACGTATCGATGCCATGCTGGCCGATGGCTGGGTCGACGAAGTGCGGGCGCTCATGACCACGGTGCCGCCCGATGCGCCCGCGTGGAACGCCACGGGCTACCATACGATACGTCAGGTGGCGGAGGGGACGCTTTCCCTCGCCAGGGCCCGCGACCAGATCCTGATCGCCACCCGACAGTACGCCAAGCGACAACGCACCTGGTTCCGGCACCAGCTGCCGGCGACCCAGGTCGTTCACATCAATTCTGCCGCATCCGATGCGTTCGACCGCACGCGATCGTGGTGGAGCGAGGAGAAGGAGCCGTGAAGATCGGGATCACCTGCTATCCGACATACGGAGGCTCCGGTGCCGTGGCCACCGAGCTCGGGATCGCCCTCGCCGAGCGCGGACACGAGGTGCACTTCATCACCTACCAGCAGCCGTTTCGCCTCCCGTCCTTCCTCCCCGGCGTCTTCTTCCACGAGGTCGATGTCGGCAAGTACCCGTTGTTCGAGTATCCGCCCTACGACCTTGCCCTCGCCGTGCGCATGCACGAGGTCGTGCTCTCGCATGGCCTCGACCTGCTCCACGTCCACTACGCCATTCCGCATGCCACCAGTGCGTGGATCGCCAAGGAGATGCTGCGGGAGACCGGACGACATCGGTCATCACCACGCTGCACGGGACCGACATCACGCTGGTTGGGCAGGATCGATCGTTTCACGCCATCACCAAGTTCTCGATCGAGAAGTCGGATCGCATCACCGCCGTGTCCAACTTCCTCAAGGAGGAGACGTTCTTCGCGTTTGGCTGCGCGGGGTGCGACGTCGAGGTGATCCACAACTTCATCGACCCGCTGTTGTACAACCGTGCGAGGCACGCGCCAATCCTTCGTGAGCAGGTGGGAAGCAAGGGGCAGAAGATCCTGATGCACGTGTCGAACTTCCGGGCGGTGAAGCGCGTGCGAGACGTGGTGCGCATCTTCGCCCGGGTTCACGCCGAAATTCCGAGCGCACTGGTCATGGTCGGTGACGGCCCCGATCGAGACGATGCCGAGCAGGAGGCGCGTGAGCTCGGCGTTGAGAAGGACGTGCATTTCCTGGGCAAGATCGAGCAGGTGGCGCCGTTGCTGGCGTCCGCCGACCTGTTTCTCCTCCCGAGCGACCGTGAATCGTTCGGACTCAGCGCCCTCGAGGCGCTTGCCTCTGGCGTGCCGGTCATCGGGTGCAATGTCGGTGGGTTGCCCGAAGTCGTGCGCGAGGGCGAGACCGGCGCGTTGCGCGCCCCGGCCGATGTGGCGGGGATGGCCACCGCTGCCCTGGAAATCCTTCGCGATGCGGATCGATGGCAGCGCATGAGCACCCTCGCCGCAAGCGATGCACGCGCGCGCTTCGCCCGCGATGCCGTCGTGGGGCAGTACGAGGCCTTGTACCTGAGCACGCTCGCCAGCCGCTAGATTGCGCGCGCCACTGTCGATTGCGCCAACCGTGCCGGTCCCTCGGTCGCCCGCGCGTGCGTCGGCGCACTTCACGTCTTCCGTCTGACACGTGACCGTCTTTCAAGCGTTCGTGCTCGGCGTCCTGCAGGGTTTGGCCGAGTTCCTTCCGATCAGCTCATCGGCGCACCTCGCCCTGGCGCCATGGGTGTTCGGCTGGCAGGATCCGGGGCTGGCGTTCGACGTGGCGCTGCACCTGGGCACCCTCGCGACCGTGCTCTGGTACTTCCGCGACGAGTGGAAGAAACTGATCGCCTCGGCGTGGACCATCGTGCGGCAGCGGCGGATTCAGACGCCGGAAGAGTGGCGGGTGATCTTCCTGATCATCGGAACGATTCCCGGGGCCATCGCCGGCTTGCTGCTGGAGGACGCCGCCGAGTCTGCGTTTCGATCGCCCGCACTCATGGCGACCACGCTGATGGTCATGGGCGTCTTCCTGTGGGCGAGTGATCGCTTCCTGCCGCAGTCTCGCGCGATCGGCGACATGCGGTGGCGCGATGCGCTGTTCATCGGCATTGCGCAGGCGTTCGCGCTGGTCCCCGGCTTCTCGCGCTCGGGCTCCACGATCACCGGTGCACGCCTCCTGCGGCTCGACCGGACGAGTGCCGCCGTCTTCTCGTTCCTGCTCAGCATGCCGATCACGGCGGCAGCGGCGGTCCTCAAGGTCCCGGACGCGGTGCGCGAGGGCGTGTCGCTCCCCTGGTGGTAGGCGTCGTGTCGGCAGCGCTCAGCTCGTGGCTGGCGATTGCCGTCCTGCTGCGATACGTCTCCCGAAACAGCTCTTCGGCGTGTTCGCGGTCTATCGACTCGTCCTGGGCGTGGTGATCTTCGCGCTTATTGCGGCGCGTGGGTGATCGATGGCCCGCAGACGTGAGCCGCGAGAAAATGCCGCCAGTGGAATGGTGTGCCGGTGAGGAAGCCGGCGTGGGACCGGTTGACGCCCGAGCATGCGGGGCAGGCCCACCCTGTCGCTGCGGCAGGCGAGCTGGCCCGACTCCTGGACCTGCCGCACGTGGCGTGGTACCGGGAGCTCGCCTCCACGATGGACGTGGCGCATGCCCTGGCAGAGCAGGGGGCACCGTCGGGGACGCTGGTCCTCGCCGATGCCCAGACGCGCGGACGCGGACGCGGCGGCAAAGCCTGGGCATCGCCTCTGGGGGTGGGGCTGTGGTTGACGCTGGTCGAACGTCCGTTGGATCCGTCGGCGTTGGACGTACTCTCCCTGCGCGTAGGGCTGCGCGCGGCCCGCGTGCTCGACCGCTTCGCCTACGCCCCCGTCGCGATCAAGTGGCCGAACGACCTGATGCTCCCGTCGGGGAAGGTGGGAGGGATTCTCGTGGAGGTCCGGTGGCGCGCGCTGCGTCCGGAATGGATCGCCGTAGGCGTCGGGATCAACCTGAAGCAGCCGTCCGTGGCCGGTGCGGCATCGTTGGACCGAGGCGAGATTGACGCCGAGCCATCGTCAGGCTTCCCGAGCTCGGGCAGCGAGGCGGTGTCGGGCGATCGCGAAACACCGGATCGACAGGTGGTGCTGGCCGAGCTCGTGCCGGCGTTGCGCGCTGCAGCGGCGGGGCACGGGGCGCTGACGCCGACGGAGTTGGAGGAGTTCGCCAAGCGGGACTGGGCGCGCGGGCGCACGGTCGTCACGCCGCATCGAGGTACCGTCGCCGGCATTTCGCCGGCGGGGGCACTGCTCATCGAGACCTCGCACGGAACGGTGTCATGTGCCTCGGGGTCGCTGATTCTCGACGGAGAGTCGTCATGATCGTCGTGTTCGACGTCGGAAACACCGAGACAACCGTCGGTCTCTTCGAGGGAGACGCGCTGCGCGGGCACTGGCGCCTCACCACAGATGCGACGCGCACCCCCGACGAGATTGCCCTCACCCTGCGTGGCCTGCTGGCCACGGCGAACGTCGTGGTCGCGCAGGTGAATGGCATCGCGATCGGCTCGGTGGTCCCCTCGATGACCGATCCGCTGGGCGAGGCGTGTCAGTCGCTCTTTGGAGTCGCCCCGATCGTTGTGGACGCGCGGTCGCCGCTTCCCATCACGCTGGACGTGCTGGAGCCACTGACCGTCGGCGCCGACCGGATCATCAACACGCTGGCGGCGAGTCGCCTGCATGGGGCGGACACGATCGTGGTCGACCTCGGGACCGCGACCACCTACGACTGCATCACCTCGACCGGTGTCTTCCTGGGTGGGGTCATCGCCCCCGGAATTCGCACCTCGGCCGAGACGCTGTTTCGCCGGACGTCGAAGCTTCCGGCCACGGAGCTGGTCGCGCCCGCGCAGGTCATCGGCAGGCGGACCGAGGACTGCATACGGTCCGGCGTCGTGCTCGGGGCAGCCGATGCGGTGGATGGGCTGGTGCGCCGCATCAAGCACGAGTGGCCGACCGCGCAGGTCCCGATCGTCATTGCCACCGGCGGCCTTGCGCCGATGATCGCGCCGCTCTGCGCGACGGTCGACCGGGTGGAGCCGCACCTCACGCTCGTGGGGCTGCAGATGGCGTACGCACTCCTCTCGTCGCGGTAGCAGGGGCGAGCGGTTCGGCTACGCGTTCGAGGCCGACGTTGGTGCAAGGTGACGTGGCGACGCGTGCGCATATCGAGCTAACAGGTATGGTGTTACGTCGCAGCGTTCGCGTGGGTTGTCAGGCGCAGCACCCTCGTGCGTCACTTGGTGTTCTCCCTTGCCTGCGCCATGCGAGTGGGTTAGGTTTCGCTATTGATCAGCACTCACACCCGGTGAGTGCTGATTGGACGAGTACGAACCCAGTTCATTCTTCTAGACCCATCGATGGAGGGTTGTTGCCTATGAGCACGAAGAGCGCGACCAAGGTCGCTCCGCTCGCAGATCGTGTGGTAATCAAGCCGCTCGAAGACGCGGAGACGATGCGCGGCGGGCTGTACATCCCCGACACCGCCAAGGAAAAGCCGCAGCAGGGCGAGATCGTCGCCGTTGGCCCGGGACGTTTCGAGGATGGCAAGCGGATTCCGCTCGACGTTCAGGTCGGCAATCGCGTCCTGTACGGCAAGTACAGCGGCACCGAAGTCACGGTTGAGGGCGACTCGCTCCTGATCCTGCGCGAGACCGACATCCTGGCGATCATCAATAGCTAAAGGGCGGACGGGGGACGGGGGACGGGAGTTCGACGGCGCCGGTGTCTGGCGGCGGTTCGCCTTCTCTTCCACCCGTATCTCCCTTCGGCTCTTTCCACCCAACATCACGACTGAGGTCTACGATATATGGCTGCGAAGGAACTCTATTTTGGCGTTGATGCCCGCGCCGCGCTCAAGCGCGGGGTCGACAAGCTGGCGGACGCAGTGAAGGTGACGCTGGGCCCCAAGGGCCGGAACGTCGTCATCGACAAGAAGTTCGGCGCCCCGACGATCACCAAGGACGGCGTGACCGTCGCCAAGGAAGTCGAGCTGTCCGATCCGCTCGAGAACATGGGCGCGCAGATGGTGAAGGAAGTCGCCACGAAGACGTCGGACATCGCCGGCGACGGCACCACGACGGCGACGGTGCTCGCGCAGGCCGTCTATCGTGAAGGGCTCAAGAACGTGACTGCCGGCTCGAACCCGATGGCGCTCAAGCGCGGCATCGACAAGGCCGTCATCGCGGTCGTCGAGGAACTCAAGAAGATCTCGGTGCCGACCGCCGGCCGGAAGGAGATCGCCCAGGTCGCCTCGATCTCGGCCAACAACGACAAGGAGATCGGTGCGCTCATCGCCGATGCCATGGAGAAGGTCGGCAAGGATGGCGTGATCACGGTCGAGGAGGCGCGTGGCATCGAGACGACGCTGGAGACGGTCGACGGGATGCAGTTCGACCGCGGCTACATCTCGCCGTACTTCGTCACCGACCCGGACAAGATGGAGTCGGTCCTCGAAGATCCCCTCATCCTCATCCACGACAAGAAGATCTCGTCGATGAAGGATCTCCTCCCGGTGCTCGAGAAGGTCGCCCAGATGGGGCGTCCGCTGCTGATCATCGCCGAGGACATCGAGGGTGAGGCGCTGGCCACCTTGGTGGTCAACAAGCTGCGTGGCACGCTCAAGGTGTCGGCCGTCAAGGCGCCGGGCTTCGGTGACCGTCGCAAGGCGATGCTCGAGGATATCGCCAAGCTGACCGGTGGCCAGGTCGTGAGCGAGGAAGTCGGCTTCAAGCTCGAGAACGCGGTCGTGACCGACCTCGGCCGCGCCAAGCGTGTCGTGATCGACAAGGACAACACCACGATCATCGACGGCTCGGGTGAGAGCGATGCGATTCAGGGGCGCGTGAAGGAAATCCGCTCCGCGATCGACAAGAGCACCTCGGACTACGATCGCGAGAAGCTGCAGGAGCGCCTCGCGAAGCTCGCCGGTGGCGTGGCCGTGATCAACGTCGGCGCCGCGACCGAGGCCGAGATGAAGGAGAAGAAGGCCCGTGTCGAGGACGCACTGCACGCGACCCGTGCGGCTGTTGAGGAGGGGATCGTGCCCGGCGGCGGTGTGGCGTTCATTCGCGCCCAGCGCGCGCTCAAGGGGCTCAAGGTCGACGAGGCCGACGAGCAGATCGGCGTCGACATCGTCCGCCGCGCCATCGAGGAGCCGATCCGCATGATCGTGCAGAACGCGGGCGGCGAAGGCTCGATCGTGGTGGAGAAGGTGCGCAGCTCCAAGGATGACGCCTTCGGCTACAACGCCCTCACCGACACGTACGAGAACCTCGTGACGGCCGGCGTGATCGACCCGACCAAGGTGACCCGCTCGGCGCTGCAGAACGCCGCGTCGATCGCCGGCCTCCTGCTCACGACGGAAGCGCTCGTCGTCGAGAAGAAGGAAGACAAGTCGTCCGCTCCGGCGGGTGGCCCCGGCGGCATGGGCGGGATGTACTAGGTCCGACCGAGGAACGCGCATGGGGGAGGGGGGCCACCGGCACCCCTCCCCCATGCCGCCTCCTGCCCCGTTCGCGGGGCACCGCAGGAAGACAACGCAAACGGCGCCCAACATCGGGCGCCGTTTGTCGTTTCGGGTGTGCACTCGTGCGCCGGTTCGTGGCGCCGGGTCTCGAGGGAAGCCGTCGGACCGACCGCGTGACGGCTCAGTACCCGACGCGCTTCTGCTCTCGCTCGAGGAGGCGCCGTACCGCGTCGGGCGAATCCACGCCCGTCACGAGCACGTTGAGCAGGCCGTCGCGCAGGCCATACACCATGCCGTGCAGCAGCGGTCGCGGACCGCGCTTCCAGGCCTCCTGGACGATCGGGGTGCGCGAGAGGTTGTGCACCTGGCGGAGCACGTTCAGTTCCACCAGCCGCTCGAAACGCTCGTCGTTCGAGCGAAAGCTCTCCAGTTCATCCTGGTGGCGCCGACGGGTCTCGCGAATCCCGCTGAGCCAGTGGTCCACCAGTCCGTATGGCTGGTCCTGCATCGCGGCGCCCACACCACCGCACTGCATGTGCCCGCACACGATGACGTGCTTCACGTCCAGCACCTCGACGGCGTATTGCAGCACCGATAGCAGGTTGAGGTCGGCCGGGATGACCTGATTGGCGATGTTCCGGTGCACGAACATCTCCCCCGGGAGGACACCCGTCAGCATCTCCAGCGGGACGCGGCTGTCGGCGCAGCCGATGAAGAGAAAGTGTGGTTCCTGCTTGCCCGCGTTGCGTTCGAAGAACCCCGGATCGTTCTTCGTGATCTCGCTGGCGAACACGCGGTTGTTGTCGAGAATGCGCTTGAGGTCTTCCACGGCGGTGGTACGCGGTGAGGGAGCGGTTGGCGGATGGTGCGTGCGTGGGAGCGTCGTGCATGCAGCGTGCGGCGCAGGCGGTGCCCGACCCGCTAGTGTGACGGCATGATCGCCGTCTCGGGAATCCCGACCAGGCGGTAGTCGATGCCCCGTCCGCGTGCCGTTTCCTTGAACTCGTGAATCAGCTCGAGCACGTCAGGATCAATCTGATGGCTGAACCGCCCATCGAGTTCGATACGGCTTCCAGGCGGCATCGCTTCGAGCGTGGCGGCCAGCGATGCCTTGTGAAGGAAGGTTACGGTGTGGTTGAAGCGCAGCCGGGTGAGCACCGCGCCCTTTGGACTCACCACAGTGTATCCGGGCGATCGCTGGTGTTCGATCAGGACGAAGGCGAAGCCAACGATCAGGCCGATCCCGATCCCGACCAGCAGATCGGTCATGAGGATGGCGAGGGTCGTGACAAGGAAGGGGGTGAACCGTCGCCACCCGAGCCGCCAGGTGTGCTGCAGGAAGCTCGGGTGCGCCAGTTTCCATCCGGTGTACAGCAGGATCGCCGCGAGCGCGGCAATCGGGATCAGGTTCAGCAGGGTGGGGGCAGCCAGCACCGCCACGAGCAGCAGCAGGGCGTGCAGGATCGTCGCCAGCTTGCTCTGGGCCCCCGCGTCCACGTTGGCCGCGCTGCGCACGACGACGCCGCTCATCGGAAGTCCGCCGATGAGTCCGGACATCGTGTTGCCGATCCCCTGGGCCAGCAACTCCCGGTTGGTGGATGGCTCGCGCCGCAACGGGTCGATGCGACTGGTGGCGCTCAGGCACAGCAGCGACTCCAGGCTCGCCACCACGCCCAGTGTCAGCGCGACGCGCCATGCGTCAGCGCGCGCCAGCACCGACCAGTCCGGCGTCTGCAACACGCGTGACATCTCGTTCCACGCACCGAAGGCGGGAAGGCTCACCAGCTGCGGTCCCGTCAGCTGCCAGATGGGGCGCCACCAGGCAAAGACCGCATTCAGGGCGATGGACAGCAGCACGACCATCAGGGGCCCTGGCACCCAGCGCTTCAGTCGGCTCGTGCGCGACCAGATGATGAGCAGGATCAGCGAGATGGTGGTGATGGTCGCCGCCCCGGGATGCACACGCTCCAGCGCGGTCGCGAGCGTGGAGAACGTGGTCTCGTCGTTCAGCTGACGAAAGCGCTCGTCGCCGAGGAAGTCCACGCTGTAGCCCAGGGCGTGCGGAATCTGCTTGAGGATCAGGATGATGCCGATCGCCGCCAGCATCCCCTTGATCACCGCGAGCGGCACCATGTAGCTCAACGTGCCGGCCCCGATGATCCCCAGCATCACCTGGATGCCGCCCGCCACCACCAGCGAGGCGAGCACGGCGCGGTACGAGCCCAGCGATGCGACCGCGTTGACCGTGATCACGACAAACCCCGCCGCAGGGGCGGTGACCATCAAGGGCGACTGCGACAGCAGGCCGACCAGCAGGCCGCCGACGACCCCGGTCAGGATCCCCGTCATCGGGGGGGCGCCCGAGGCGATGGCGACGCCGAGGCACAAGGGGAGGGCGATCAGGAACGTCACCACCGCGGCGCGAGCATCGGCACCCCAGGTGCGGCCGCGGCCGATCGCCCGCAGTTCGGCAGTCGCCGCGCCGAGTGCACCGCCCGCGAGTTTCGCGGCGGGCAGGTCCACGTGCAAGGCCTTGGCCACACGCTCGGCGCGCGACAGGTCGCCGCGCGCGGTCACGTCGCTGGAGCGGGGCCGGGCGGTGGCGGCGCGCTTGTCACTGCTCGCGCGCGTCGGGTCGATGGTGGAGGTCATGGCGTGCTCAGCGCAGCAGGGCGTTCACGGGCGACGCGAGCAGGGCAGGGACGAAGCCAAGCACGAGCAGCAGGAGCATCAGGATCACCACCACGCGTCGCTCCCGTGGCAGCAGGTCGGGGGCGAGGTGCCGTTGCGGCGGACCGAAGAACACGCGCGCGAACGTGGCAAGCGTGGCGACGGCGAGCACCGCACTCGCCACCACGACGGTCGCGGCACTCCACGCGCTCTCCTCCCACAGGGCATGCAGCAGCAAGTCGTCGGCTACGAAGCCCGCGGTGCCCGGCAGTCCCACTGCGGCGCCTCCGAAAAAGGCCAGCGCGGCCGCAAGACGGGGAAACGCCCGGGCCCGCCCCGCGAACTCGGTGAGATCGCCGTAGCCGACACGCGACTCCAGCGCCGTGACCATGACGCTGAATCCGGTCAGCGCCAGCACCATGGTCACGGCGACCAGCACGGCGGCCGCATGGTGTCCGCGCGCGGCGGCGCCAACGGCGGCGAACAGCATGCCGCCGTGCATCAACACCGAGGCAGAGTAGAGTCGGCGCATGTCGCGCCGCGCGGACAGCGCAACGAGCGCGAAAAGCAGCGTGGACGCCGCGCCGATCACCACCAGGGCGGGCGCCAGGTCATGCGCGAGCGGGCTGTTGTCGGCGAAGCGCATGTGCACGAACGCGGCGATCGGCAGCACGGCCAGCTGTTGCAGCTGACGCGAGGCGCGGTGCTCACTCATGGCCGCGACCCCCGCGTGCAGCGGAAAGAGCCCGCAGTGCAGTGCGATCGCCAGCAACGACGCCGCGAGGGTTCCCGCGGGCGACGAGACGTAGACGCCCAGCCCGGCGACGCCCCACAACAGGCCGCTGGCACCAAGATAGATCGAGGCCGTGCGTGACGTTCCGCGCACCATCCCGGCGGCAATGACGCCAGCCGTGGCCAGGGCCGCGAAGGCGAGGTGCCCCCTCGTGGCGACGAGCGCGAGCAGCGGTAGCAGGAGTTGCGCCCCCATCAGCACGCGCCGGACGAGCATCGGCGCGCCGGGCATGCTTCCCACGGCGGTCGGGAGGGTCCCCGCAAGCGGTCCCGGAAGCGTGCCAAGGAGTGGCACCGCGACGGCGGCGCGATGCCGGTCGGACCACACGGCAGAAAGCGTCACGCCAAACAGCCAGACGGGCGCCATCCACGTCGAGAAGATCGTGCTCATGCGTCCTGCCTCACCGACAGCACGCCACGAACGCGGCGCTCCATCGTGCTCAAGCCGCGCGACAGGGCGAGCACCGGGTCCACGGCAGCGTCGAGCCGTTCGTCGAGCCGCAGTCGATGCAGCGCGACGGCGAAGAGCCGATCCCGCAGCGTGACCGAGCCGACCCCGTCAGTCGAGCGGTGGACGGCGTGGTGTCCAAAGGTGTGCGCATCGTGGATCATGTTCGGTGCCCGGAGAAACTGCCAGGCGCGCAGCATGGCGTGACACACGAGGTGCACCAGCGCGAGCGTCGTCAGCCCCATGGAGATCTCGGCCAGGATCAATCCGATCTGGGCCAGCGTCGCGTGGGCCAGCGCGCCCTTGGCGTCGGGGTGCGTCCGCGCCACCATCGTGGCGTAGATCGCCGTGGCGATGCCGACGAAACCGCCCAGCGCGGCCGCCACCGGCGCGGCGGCGATCACCGGTTCCACTCGCAGCAGGAGGTACAAGCCGGCGTGAACCGACACGGCCCCGTAGAACAACGCACTCGATGGCGTCGGCCCCTCCATGGCACGCGGCAACCAGCCGGAGAACGGCAGCTGTGCCGACTTGCCCATGGCGGAGAGCAGGAACATCCCCCCGAGCGCCGTCACCGCGAGCGGCGAGAGCGTCGCCACCCCTTCGAGCGCCGAAAACCGCGTGGAGCCGAGCCACTCGTGCACGCTCACGGTCCCCAGGAGGAGCCCCACATCGCACAGCCGATACGTCGCGAACGCGCGCACCGCCGAACGGGCCGGCATCTCGCGCTCATGAAAGAAGCCGATGAACAGCGCCGACGAGATCCCGATCAACTCCCAACCGGCGAAGAACAGGTCGAGCGCACCGGCATAGGCCACCAGCTGGGTGCCGCCAGCAAACAGTCCGAGCAGGACGAAGAACCGGGCGAAGCCAGGTTCCTTGTGCAGGTATGTTCGCGAAAACCGCCCGACAAGGGCGGTGAGTGCCGCCGCGAGGACCGAAAAGGCGATCGAGAGCGGATCGGCCACCAGCACGAGCGGGATCTCATAGCGCCCGACCACCAGCCAACTCCCGTAGTCGATCTCACCGCGAACCGGGGCGCCGAGCAAACCCAGCGCTCCCATCGTGGCGGCCAGGGCAGCGAGCAGCGACGCAATCAGTCCCACGCGAATGACGCGCTCGACGGTGTCTTCCCCGAGCCAATTCCCGCGCGCCAGCAGCGCCACCCCGATGCCGAGCGCGCTGGTCAGTGGCGCCAACACTGCAACACAAAGGGCGAGAGCAGTGATCACGTCACGCCACCGGGACGAGGGTCGAGTCGGGCGCCATCGATGCCACAACGCCGGGCGCCGGGATGGCGCCCAGCACGAGCGCTGGCGCCACGGGCACCCGGGTCCGGCCATGCCAGTCGACCGAGTGCTGCACGCGCGGGATCGGCGTCGGAGACGGGACGTACGGCACGAAGCCGCCGTTGGCGAAGTGCATCATTGCCCCGGTCTGCGGATGGACGGACACGAGCTGCACCCATTCCTTCACCACCAGTTCGCACACCTCGGGTTGTCGACTGGCCACGGCCAGCAGCGATTCCGGCGTTGCCTCGACCACCAGCAGCAGCCGCATGGGCTCGTGGAGTTCCACCATCTGCAGCGGCAGTCCTGTTCGCAGGTCGCTCTGGTGGCCTGCCATGACGCCGATCAACCCTGTCACGTTGTGCGGCAGCTTGGTTCCGCACCCGTACCGCTCGTTGTCGACCGATGAGAAGAAGTACTCGAGGCTGATGCCGGCCCCGACCGGTCCCACCGCCGCCAGGATCCGCTCCAGGATGCGGTCGTCCCGGTCCACCGTCGGGTCGTAGCTGACGAGGAAGGCACGCCGGTCGAGATGCAGCCCGCGGGTGAGTGTGCGTCGCCCGACCACGCACGACGCGTTCGTGCAATGGCCGTACTCCGGACGGGGTTGGGCCATGTGCGCGGCGCGTGCCTGCACGTGCTGCAGTGCCTGTGTTGGCGACAAACCGAGCGGTGCGTCATCGAACCGGCGCGCGCGCTCCGCCGCCGAGACACCCCGTGCGCGCTCCAGCATGGCACGCGCGGCGTCGAAGTCGGCCGCGTGCGTCGCCGGGAGGTGCTCGAGGTCGGCGTAGACGATCGAGTCGTCCGCGGTGTCGTGCAGCGCGCCCACGAACCAGACGTCCGCGGGAATGTCGATCCCGCGCGCACGCACGGCGGCGCGAATCTCGAGCCGGTTCGCCATCTCGGCGAAGAGCCGGGCATTGGCGCCCCCGCGACGGCCGCCACATGCCCCGCAGTCGTGCGCCGATTCGTGCGGATTATTCAGGCTGGTCGAGCCGTGACCGAGCACCACGATGACCCGGGCGAGATTGTGCACGAGTCCGATGCTCTGCAGCACCGCACACACCCGGTCGGCCGCTTCGTCCAAGGCAAATCCCACCTGCTTGCCCCGCGACGACGTCGTGCCGCCAAGCTCGCCGACGTGCAGCGGCGACAGGCGCGTGGCGGGGCGCGGGACGAGGCGTTGCTGCACGCGATCGCGCCAAGCGAGCGACCAGCGCGGCGCGAGCACCCGGGCGATGGCGGTGGCGGCGGCCAGTGGCCCGATCAGCAGCGACAACCCGGCTCCGCCGCTCAGTGTGCGGGAGCGTCGATGCAGGCCGCGACCGGACGCCTGCCAGCGTACGCGCAGCCCGGCGCGGACCGCCTGCCAACCGCGGTCCGTGTACACCGGTGCCTCGTGGACCTCGTGTTGCGGCGTCACGACCACCGGGCAGTAGGCCGCGGGCGACCGATCATCGAGTCCCTGGAAGTCGATCGCCAGGCCGAAGAATCCCGCCACGCCGAACGTGTCATGATGGCCCGGCTGCTCGTCGATGGCTCGCCGCAGCGATTCCTCGCGCTCGTCGATGCAGAACAGGAACTGCGCGTCAGGACGCGTCGCATCCGGGGTGGTGTCGACCGTCGCCGCGCGCATGTGGGCCAGGCCATCGAGGACCTGGCGCCGATACCGCCCCTCGAACGCTTCCTGCCAGACCTGCTGCCGCGCCACGCGCGAGCACGCGTCGACTTCTCGCCATAGCGCGTCGAGTGACTCGTCTGCCATGGCCGCCACATCCGCCTCGCTGCGCCCCCCCTCCCGCGCCAGTCCGGCGAGCAGCCAGGCATCGAGCGGGAGCGATGAGGTAGTCGGGGCGTCGGCCAGCGCACGCAGCGCCGGCCAGGCGACCGGCAACCCGGCGGCGCGGGCGGACGCCTCGATCGCGCGGCGTTCATGCGCCAGCCGCACGGCCAGAAAGTCCTCCAGCAGCGCGCGCCCGTCGGCGACGTGCTCGTGCGGGTGTCGCTCGAGTCGCGAGAACATGCCGGCCCATCCCGGAAGCGCGAGCGCGGTGGCCAGCACGTACGACTCCACGGACGCCTCGTCGACCCCAAGCGCCAGCAGCGCGGCGTCGATCACCGCGCGCGACGTCATGCCCGCCGCGACCGCCTGGCGGATATCATCCCGCACACCCGGGCATGAGGTCGGCTCCGGACTGCCTGCTTCAAACAGGTAGGCGACGGCACCGAGAAAGCCGCGCGACCTCGCCGGCATCGCCTGCAATGCCTGCCCGTGATCGAGGAAGACCGCGGACAGCCGGATCAGTTCCGCGTGGACGGCAACATCGGTGTCACCCGCGCCGAGCGCGACCAGCGCGTCGCGATGACGGACGGGGAGCGGGACCGGGCGCGCGGGGCGGAGATGACCGACGAGCCGCGCCTCGGCGGCCCGCAGCATCGCCTCGTGCGCGCGCGGGCCATGCTGGCGAAGGAACCCGAGCCCGGCGACGTCGTCCACGTCGATGTCGTGGCGCAGTAGTGTCCACCACAGGTCGCGACGGGTGAGGCCAAGCGCCACGGGGGTCGCCGCCGTGTCGCCTAACGCGGCGTCCAGCGCGCGGTGCAGGTCGTCGGCCTCGATGCGGCCGGTCTCGAAGTGCCGCCTGAACTCCTCGAGCGGCAGGTACGCGCGAGCCCCGACCAGCGCCGCGCCCTGCTGCACCGCCGCGTGAAACGGCAGGTGCTGCAAGGCATGCAGCGTATTGTGGTGCACGAAGACGCCAATCGGCCCCTGGTCGGGCAGCAGCACGTGCGCGCGCGCCACGCCCCGATCGATCGGGGACGCGTGGGCGTCTCCCCCCCCCGGCAGCTGCATCAGTGCCCCATCGCCTGGCCGACGGGCCCGAGCTCGAGCCCGATCATCTGCACCGACAGTTCACGCGGGTTGCCAGAGTCCCGGAACTCGCGCAACACCTCCATCACGTCATGGTCGATTCGCTTGCACGCCGTCCCGTCGATCTCAACCGTCGATCCCTTCGGGAACGATTGCAGCAGGGCCGTCAGGTTCGCCTTGGAGAGGAAGGTGAGGTGCTCGTGCAGGCGGATGCGCGTCGTCCGCCCGTCGCGCGACGCGACCGTGTAGCTCGGCGAACGCAGGTGCTCAAGCAGGATGAACACGAGGCTGACGCTGAACCCGACGATGATCCCCCGCAACAGGTCGGTCAGCAGGATGGCCGCCGTCGTGACCACGAACGGAAGCCACTGATGGAATCCCTTCGACAGGAAATACTTGAGCTGGCGTGGATGGGCGAGCTTCCAGCCGACGTGAATCAGGATCGCCGCCAGGACGGCGAGCGGAATGCGGTTGAGGATGGCCGGGATCGCAATGACCGACGCGAGGAGCAGCACGCCGTGCATGATGGCCGACGCTTTCGTCTTGCCGCCCGCGTATACGTTGGCGGAGCTCCGCACGATGACCCCCGTCATCGGGAGGCCGCCGGCAAGGCCGCACAGCATGTTGCCCGCGCCCTGCGCCAGCAACTCGCGATTGGCCGGCGCCTCGCGCTTGAGGGGATCGATGCGATCGGTGGCCTCGAGGCTCAGCAGCGTCTCGAGCGAGGCGACGACCGCAATCGTCAGCGCGGTCGTCCAGACAGCGCCGCGCGTGATCATCGACCAGTCGGGTTGGGCGATCGCGAGCTGCAGCTCGGCGAGCGAGGTGATGATCGGGAGCGTGACGAGGTGCGTGCTGTTCAAGGCGAACGACGAGCCGGTGCTCAGGAAGTACGCATTCGCCACCACGCCGAGTACCACCGCCACCAGCGCTCCGGGAATGATCGCGAAGCGCTTCATGAACTTCTGCTCCCACAGCACGAGGATCGCGAACGAGAGCAGGCTGAGCAGCACTGCCCCCATGGCCAGGTTGTCGAGCGTGTGCAGCAGCGCCGAGAAGGTGTTCTCGTCGTTGGCCTGCTGGAACGCCTGGGCGCCTTCGGGCGTCGCGTCGTAGCCGAAGGCGTGCGGGAGCTGCTTGAGGATGATGATGATCCCGATGCCGCCCAGCATCCCGCGGATGACCGCGTTCGGGAAGTAGTACCCGATGACGCCAGCCTGCATCACGCCAAGGGCGATCTGCATCGCCCCGGCCAACACGAGGGCGAGCAGGAAGGCGGAGAAGGAGCCTAGCGTCGCAATCGCCGACAGCACGATCGCCGTCAGCCCAGCCGCCGGGCCGCTCACCATCAGGTGTGATCCCGAGAGCGCCCCAGCAACGATGCCGCCGATCACGCCGGTGACGACACCGGAAATGAGCGGGGCGCCCGACGCCAGCGCGATCCCGAGACAGAGCGGCAGCGCCACGAGGAACACGACGATCGAGGCCCCAGCGTCTGAACGCCAGGCGTCGCGAAACGGAGGCGTCCAGTTGGCGCTCGGGAGATCGAGCGCCGATTCGTCAACAGACGGGTCGCGGGGAATGCTGGCGGTTGGCAACGACATGTAGAGGTGGCAGGCAGGCGAATGGCAGGGGTACCACCGCACCGCGACACGGAATGCCGATGACTACGGCGCCGACTTCGGCGCCCATCTCGGTGTAGATCCCGGGCGCTATGCCTCCCGTGATCGCCGTGCCCAGTGGGCGAACGAACGCCGGAACATATTCGCGATGTTAAGGAAGTACAAGGATCGGACTTCCGGTCCGAGAGTCCTTAGAGCAGCGACAGCTGCTCCGCCCGCCGGGCGCGCTGCAAGGTGAAGCTGGTCACCGCGTCCTGCCGCGACACGGTGAGCGCGCCGCGAAAGTCCGTGGACCGGATGGCGGCGTCCACCGTGCTGCGCGCCAGTGCCGCCGTGTTGTTGTGCTGGGACAGGTGTGCGAGCACAACATGCCGAAGGCCGCGATGGGCGACCTGTCGAGCCAGCGAGGCGGCTGCTCGGTTGTTCAGGTGGCCATGCGAGCTGGCGATGCGATTCTGCACCACCACCGGATATGGGCCGGCGCGCAGCATCTCGTCGTCGTGATTGGCCTCGAGAATCAGTCCGTCCAGCTGCTGGAACTCGCGCGTGAGTCCGGCCGGCACGTGCCCCAGGTCGTAGGCGATTCCCAGCCGAGAGCCGCACGCGATTCCCTCCACCACGACGGCGATCGGCTCGCCGGCGTCGTGCGGCGTTCGCACGCAGCGCACCCGCATCGTCTCCAGCTGCAGGGGGAGCTCGACGTCGATCGTGATCGGGTTGAGGTTGGACAACCCGGCGGTTCCGCGGATCGTCCCGTCGGTCCCGAAGATTTTCCATCCCCATCTGCGCGCCGCAGTGCAGACCCCCGCCACGTGGTCCGAATGCTCGTGCGTGAGGACGACGGCGCTGATGGACTCGGGGGCGATGTCGGCGGTCGCCATTCGCGCCGCCAGAGTCTTGGCGTTGAAACCGGCGTCGATCAGCAGCCGAATCCCGTCTGCCTCGAGGACGACGGCGTTGCCGCGGCTGCCGCTCCCGAGGATGGTGACGTTCACGCCGGCGGGGTCCAGCGGGCAGCGAACACGCGGGCGAGGTGGCGTCGACCCTCGACGTCGAGGGAGACCCCGCGCCTCGACATGACGCGCTCGGCGACGCTCATGAAGCGCTCGATGTCGTAGACGGCGTCGCCGTCGCCCCACAGGAACGGGGCGACGACCTTGGGCGTCAGTCCGCTCCCCACGACGTTGGCGCCGACGCCGATCACGGCTCCGGTGGTCAGGCGCGTCCCGATTGCTGTCTTGGCGTGGTCACCGAAAAGCGTCCCGAGGAACTGGAGCCCGGTCGGTCGCACGCCCTGCGGGGTCCAGAGCTGCACCTCGCCGTACGTGTTCTTGAGGTTGCTGGTCACGGTGGCCGCGCCGAGGTTCACCCAGCGGCCAAGCACGGAGTGCCCGACGAAGCCGTCGTGCCCCTTGTTGGCGTGCCCCACGAAGATGCTCGTGCTCACCTCGCCGTGCACTCGGCAGTGCTCGCCGATGGAGCTGCCGACGACCTTCCCTCCAAGCACCTGCGCGCTCGGGGCGACGTAGGTCGGTCCGACCAGGCGGGTGAAGGCCGCCACGCTGGCCCCCTGCGAGACGAGGATCGGACCGGCCGTCGCATCGAGCACGGCGAACGGTTCCACGACCGCCCCTTCCTCCACGAAGACCGGATGCGTGCCGAGCACCGTGAGCCCGGTGAGGGCGACACATCGACGTTCCGCACCCAGCGTCAGCACGTCGCCGGCGAGCATGTCACCCAGGTGCCGCAGGAGATCCCAGGGCGCGTCCAGCCAGTGCCCGTCTTTCATCGTGCGCTCCCATCCGTTCGACGCGAGGTCTTCCAGCGACATGCGCCCGTCGGCGAACAACGTCACGCGCGTCTCCTCGACCAGGCGTACGGCCGCCACCCGCCCGCCGATCTCCACCAGGTCGGCTGCGCCGACGGGTGTGAGGGAGGGAAGTGCGCGGGCGTTCACCACTATCGATCCCGCGGGGAGGGTGTGGTGGACGACGAACGGAGGCGCCTCGAACTCGGCGAAATGCGCCAGGTGTGCGGCCCCCATGAATCCGCCGCACGTGAGCCCGAGGGCGCGCTGCCAGCGTTCGCGAATGAGCAACGCCCCGGCCCGCAGCTCACCGACGGGCCGGGCGAGTGCGAACGGCTCGAAACGTCGGGCACAGTCGTCGTCGTAGAGGAAGAACTGACTCACGGGCGCTCGCGCACGTCGCGGGGCAGGGCCTCCAGCAGCGCCTTCAGGTCGACCGCCTTTTCCGTCGTGGTCACGAGGGTGAGGCCGTCCCGGACCACCACGACCAGGTCCGACACACCGTACAGCACCACCTGGTGTCCTTCGGCCTGCACGACGTTGTCGCTGGCATCGAGCAGGTGTACCGGGCCGATGGCGGCATTTCCCTCCTCGTCGCGCGTGCGCACGCGGGCCAGTGCGGCCCAGGTGCCGACGTCATCCCAGCCGAAGTCGCCGGGGATCACCACGACGCGGCCGCTGCGCTCCATGACGCCGACGTCGACCGAGATGGAGGTCACGAGCGAGAAGAACGTGTCGATATCCCCATGGGCGGCGTCCAGCGCCGGTCCCACCTCGGGGGTGTTCGCTCTCACTTCGTCGAGGAAGTCGCCCGCACGCCAGACGAAGATCCCGGAGTTCCACAGGAAGCCGTCCCGGACCATGTCGACCGCGAGGTCGCGACTCGGCTTCTCCACGAACTGCGCGACCTGCATGCCTCCCGTCGGGAGCGCTGCGCCGGGCCTGATGTAGCCGAATCCGGGGTCGGGACGGGACGGGACAACGCCGACCGTCACCAGGGCATGCGTCGACTCGGCCACGCGCGCCGCTCGCTTGAGCGCGGCGCGAAACTCCTCGGGATCGCCGATCGCCCAGTCGGCGTGCACCGAGAGCATCAGCGCCTCGGCGCTGTCGCGTCGGGCGATCTCCGTGGCTGCCCACGCGAGCGCCGCCGCGGTGCCGGCCGGCCGGGGTTCGGCGATCAGGTTCGCTCGCGGGATCTCCGGAACCAGAGCGTGGATCGGCTCGACCAACGAGGCGTTGGTGAGGATGAGGATGCGCGACGGATCAGCCAGTGGGAGCAGGCGCTCGACCGTGTTGCGCAGGAGCGGATGCGAGTCGATGAGCGGGAGCAGTTGCTTCGGACGCGTCGGGGTACTCAGGGGCCAGAACCGCGAGCCGACGCCGCCGGCGAGGATGACGACCCACTGGCTCATGCGTCGCCCTCGGGGGCGAGCGGGAGCGAAACCCCGACCAGCTCGGCCGTGCGCAGGTACAGCTTTTTCGGGCTGAACGGCTTGGTCATGAATTCGGTGGCCCCCAGCGCCACGGCGCGCTTGTGCTGGGCCTCCTGGCCGGCGGCGGTGAGGACAATGCAGGGGGTGTCGCGCCATCGGTCGCTTGCCCGCATGTGGGCCAGCACATCGAATCCCGACAGGTGCGGCATCATGACGTCGAGCAGGACGAGGGCAATGTCCTCTTCTCGCTCCAGCACTTCGATCGCCTCGCGCCCATCGAAGGCGAGCGTGACCCGAAAGGGACCCTGCTCGAGCTTCATCTTGATGATGCGGCCGATGTGCGGCTCGTCATCGGCCACCAACACGTGCCGGAAGGAGACCACGGCTAGACGAGCGAGGCGATGTTGCCGCGATGTCGGCGCAGTTCGAACAGGAGCGATCCGACGTTGGCCGAGGGGTGTACGAGCACGAGCAGCACCGCCTCGGTCGAGAGCGCGCACACGACGGCAAAGCCGCGTTCGTACTCGATCACCGAGGTGACGAGGGCGCCGCGGCCGGCGTGCAGGGCCAGCTCATCGGCCGCCGAGACCAGCGACGGCACGTGGGCCGCGAGGTGGTCGGCGTCGAGCGTGGGGCCCGTGTGGCTATCGATGACGAGGCCATCTCGCCCCAACAGGATGACCGCTTCGACGCCATCGCGCCGGGCGAGCGTCCCGACCAGTTCGCGAATCGTAGGCATCCGTGCTCCAGGGGGTGGTCGTCGCAAGCATAACGGGAGGCGAAATGAAGTCAAGCATCGTCGCTTGAAGTCGCGCGACGGAACCGATAGTCTTTGCCCCGGGGGATCATGATCGCGAACCTGTTGTCGAGTCGAATGATACGGAATCCATTGCTCCGCGTCGCGGGGTTGCTTGCCACCGTCGTAGGACTCAGCGCCTGCGACGACTCGCTGGGACTGCGCGCGTCGTTGTCGGTCCAGTTCGACACCCTGTCGGCCTACGCCATGTCGCAGACGCCCATCAGCTTTCCCGCGGCGTATTCCGCCGGCAGCGGCATCGTGGTGCGGGTCGATCCCGACCTCGCGTTCGATGTCGCCTTCGATCTTGCCGGAGATGGCAAGGTCCAGCTGATTCCTGCGCGACGGATCAGCTCGACGCGCCGAGTCAGCGGGATTCCCTCGGCGACGCCGCG
This sequence comes from Gemmatimonadota bacterium, assembly GCA_016704465.1. Lineage (GTDB taxonomy): Bacteria > Gemmatimonadota > Gemmatimonadetes > Gemmatimonadales > Gemmatimonadaceae > SCN-70-22. The sequence continues at coordinate 373,670 of JADJAD010000008.1, forward strand.
CATGGGCATGCAGCTGGTGAAGGGGACGTTCGAGAGCATGACCAAGGCGCCGACCGGCGGCTACGTCTACGACTCGACCTTCACGGTGGTGCCCGGCGAGGCCGTCGTGGTCGAACTCGCGAGCGATGCCTGCCAGTTCTCGCTCTCGCAGCAGCTCTACGCAAAGCTGGTGGTTGACAGCGTCGTTCCGGCGCGTCGACAGCTCTACTTCCGCGCGGTGCGCGATCCCAACTGCGGCTTTCGCTCGCTGCAGCCCGGCGTGCCCAAGAACTAGCGCATGCACGACTTCCGGGTGGTGCGCGATCAGGTCGATGCGCTGCGCAGCGCGATGCGCCGTCGCGGAAAGCTCGAGACGCTCGCGCCGGTGATTGATCGTGGCGTCGCGCTCGATGTGGAGCGGCGCGCGCTGATTCAGGCGGTGGAAGAGCGCAAGGCGGCGCGCAACGCCAGCTCGCAGGAAGTGGCGCGCCGCAAGAAGGCGGGGGAGGACGCGGCGCCCCTCATCGAGCAGGGACGCGCGTTAGGCGAGGAGATCGCGCGACTCGAGGCCGAGCTGTCGGTGGCCGAGGGGGCCTTGCAGCAGATCCTCCTCGAGCTCCCCAATTTCGTGCTGGAGGAGGTGCCGGACGGCGACGAGTCGCACAACCGCGTCGAGAAGACGTGGGGTGAGCCTCGGATCGGCGAAGGCCTCAAGCCGCACTGGGAACTGGCGGAGGCGCTCGGCATCCTCGACCTCGCGCGGGGGCGAAGGTGGCCGGCTCCGGGTTTGTGGTGCTGCGCGGAGCAGGGGCGCGACTCACCCGCGCGCTCATGAACTTCTTCATCGATGTGCACACGCAGGAGCACGGCTACGAAGAAGTGTGGGTGCCGGCCCTGGTCAACCGTGCGTCGATGACCGGGACGGGGCAGCTCCCCAAGTTCGAGGATGACATGTATGCGGTGTCGGGGGACGACCTGTTCCTGACGCCGACCGCCGAGGTGCCGGTCACGAACCTGTACCGCGACGAGATGCTCGACGCGAGTGAGCTGCCGCGCGGCTTTGTGGCGTACACGCCGTGCTTTCGGCGGGAGGCCGGGGCGGCCGGGAAGGACACGCGCGGCCTGTTGCGGCTGCACCAGTTCGACAAGGTCGAGATCGTGCGCTACACCACGCCCGAGCAGGCCGCTGAGGAACACGAACGCCTGACGCGGCACGCCGAGACGTTGCTGGAGCGACTCGGACTCCCGCATCGTCGGGTGCTGCTGGCGGCGGGCGACACGGGGCAGGGGAGCGCGAAGACGTGGGACCTCGAGGCATGGGCCCCCGGCGTGGGGTCGTGGCTCGAAGTGTCGTCGTGCTCGACCTTTGCCGATTACCAGGCGCGGCGGGCCAACATTCGGTTTCGACCGGCGCCGGGCGAGAAGCCACGCTTCGTGCACACACTCAACGGGTCGGGCCTGGCCTTTCCCCGGATCATCGCCTGCCTCCTGGAGCACTACCAGCAGCCCGATGGGAGCATCGTCATCCCGGAGGCGCTGCGCGCCTACGTCGGGACCGACGTGTTGCGTTAGGCATGCGCCGGCGCGCCACCGTCGTGCTGGTCGTGGTCGTGGCGCTGCTCTTGGGATCGTTTGTGCTGTTCAGCCAGCGGGTGGTGTCCCGGCTGCGCGACGAGGCGGCGCACGAGGGTCGCATGTACGCGCAGGTCTACCGCGCGCTGACCGACACCGGAAGCAATCCGGTCGGCGCCCTGTTCGAGCTCTCGGACCACATCCGTCGGTCGGGCGTTCCGGTGATCGTCACCGATCCGTCCGGTCATCCGACGGCCGCAGCCAACCTGCCGTTCATCAGCGCCGAGTCGCCGTTCCGTCCGGACGATCCCCGGCTCGCCGAGTGGATCACGCGCCTCGACGACGAGAACGAGCCGGTGCGGGAGCCGAATGTCGGGACCGTGCACTTCGGTCACACCCCGCTCGTCCGCGAGTTGCGCGTCGTGCCACTGGTGCAGGCCGGAACGCTCGGGCTCGCGTTGCTGGCCGCGCTCGTCATCTTCCGTACGCGGGCGCATGCCGACCGCGAGCGCGTGTGGGCGGGGATGGCGCGTGAGTCGGCGCACCAGCTCGGGACGCCGCTCTCGAGCCTGAGCGGATGGATCGAGCTGCTGCGCGATCGTGAAATGGATGCGCTCACCACGCGTGCGCTCGACCACATGCAGGGCGACCTGGAGCGGCTCGAGCGCGTGGCGCATCGCTTCGAACGCATCGGACGGCCGCCGAAGCGCGAGGCGGTCGACGTGGGGCTCATCGTCCAGCGCGTCTCCGACTACTTTCGCGCGCGCGTTCCCTCGCTGGCGCATGCCGTCACGATCGAGACGTACATTCACGAGGGGCCGCTCATCGCCCAAGGCGATCCGGTCCTCGTCGAGTGGGTGCTGGAAGCACTCATCAAGAATGCGATCGATGCGCTCGCCGGCAACGGAGGACGGGTACGCCTTGGCGTCAAGCGTACCCCGGAGAACATCCAGCTGATGGTGGCGGACGACGGCCCGGGCATCCCGCGCGAGAACCGCAAGCGCATCTTCGAGCCCGGCTTCTCCACCAAGCAGCATGGGTGGGGACTCGGACTCGCATTGACCCGTCGCATCGTCGAGGAATCGCACGGCGGGACGCTCACGCTGCTCCCGACCGAACGGGGGGCGGTCTTCCAGATTACCTTGCCCGCATGACGTCGTCACTTGCACCCACGGACCAGATGATCGCCGGGCTCAATGCGGCCCAACGCGAAGCAGTGCTCACCGTGGAGGGACCGCTCCTCGTCCTCGCCGGTGCCGGCTCGGGCAAGACCCGCGTCCTCACCACGCGCATCGCGCACCTCATCGAGCAGCACGGGGTCGATCCGCGCCACGTACTCGCGGTCACCTTCACCAACAAGGCCGCCGGCGAGATGCGCGAGCGCATCGCCAGGCTGTTGGGGACCGAACCCGCCGGGATGTGGGTCGGGACCTTCCACGCGGTCGGCGCGCGCGTGGTGCGCGCGCACGCCCACCTCGTCGGGCGCACGCCGGCGTTCACGATCTACGACCAGGACGACACGCTCTCCGTGGTCAAGCGGATCATGGAGCGCCTCAACGTCAATCCGAAGGAGCGCTCGCCGCAAGCAGTCCTCGCGTCGATCTCGGATGCGAAGAACGCGCTCGTCTCGCCCGAGGAGTATGCGCGCCTGGCGCTCGACCAGCACACCAAGGCGGTCGCCGAGGTGTACGCCGCGCTCGAGCCGGCCTTGCGGCAGGCCAACGCGGTCAGCTTCGACGACCTGCTCACGCTTCCCGTGCAGCTGCTCGAGCAGCATGCGCACATCCTGCGGCAGTTCCACGCGCGCTTTCGCTATGTGCTCGTGGACGAGTACCAGGACACCAACCGCGCGCAGTATCGCTTTGTCGCGCTGCTCGGCGCCGGACACGGTAACGTGGCGGTCGTCGGCGACGACGACCAGTCCATCTACGGCTGGCGCGGGGCCGACATCCGCAACATCCTCGACTTCGAGCAGGACTTTCCGGCCGCCCACGTCGTACGGCTGGAGGACAACTATCGCTCGACGCCGCAGATCCTCGCGGTGGCCAACGCCGCCATCTCGATGAACACGGCGCGGCGCGGCAAGACGCTGCGCAGCACGCGGCCGGCCGGCGACCCGGTGTCTGTGGTCGCCACGCTCGACGATCGCGACGAGGCGGAGTTCGTGGTCGAGGAGATCCAGGGGCACCGCTTCAGCGCGCGTGGACGCGCGCTACGCGACTTCGCGGTGCTGTATCGGACGAACGCGCAGAGTCGCGCGCTCGAGGAGTCGCTGCGACGCCACGGCATTCCGTATCGGCTCATCGGCTCCGTGCGCTTCTACGATCGGCGCGAGATCCGCGACCTCATGTCGTACCTCAAGCTCGTCGCCAATCCCAACGACGACGAGGCGTTCCGCCGCGCGATCGCCGTCCCGCGCCGCGGCGTCGGCGAGACGTCGGTGGCGACCCTCGCCGAGCAGGCGTACCAGGCGCGCGTCCCGCTGCTCTCGGCGGCAACCGATCCGCAGCTGTCGGCGGGCATGCGTCCGGCGGCCCGGACGGCGCTCGCCGAGTTCGCCGCCCTCATCTCCCGCCTGCGTGACCTCGCGCGCGAGGCGTCGGTGGACGAGGTCCTGCGCGATCTCGTCGACGCCATTCGCTACCCGGACCATCTCAAGGCCGAAGGACCGGACGCCCCGGAGCGCATGGAGAACGTGCGCGAACTCATCACCAGCGCCGCCGAGACGGTCATCGAGGACGGGGGAGAGGTCGGCCTCACGCCGCTCGACCACTTCCTGCAGCGCGCCACGCTTGTGGCCGGCGTCGATGCCCTCGACCCCGACGCCGACGCCGTGGTGCTGATGACCCTGCACAACGCCAAGGGCCTCGAGTTCCCGGTCGTCTTCCTCACCGGGCTGGAGGAGGGACTCTTCCCGCTGTCGAGGTCGCGGGACGAACCGGCGCTGCTGGAAGAGGAGCGTCGCCTGTTCTATGTCGGCATCACCCGGGCCGAGGAAACGCTCTTCATCACGCACGCCCGCAGTCGGCGGCGCAATGGTGAGATGATGAACTCCATGGCCTCCAGCTTCGTGCGCGACCTGCCCGGCACGCTGGTCAAGTCGCGCGCAACGGTCCGGCTTCGCGGCAGCGGGCGCTATGGCGACGTCGATGGCACCTTCGGCGGCGCGCGGTTCGGCGACGCGGCCGACCGGTTCGGGGAGTCGCGGGCGCGCACGGAATGGTTTGGGGACCGCCCCACTCCCTCCGAGCGCCGACCGGGTACGCCCGTCGTCAGGGCGCCGTCGCGCAGCATCCCGGTCGAGGAGGAGTCGCAGGACGAGCCCATCTTCGTTCCGGGCGTGCGCGTCAAGCACGCCAAGTTCGGCGAGGGGACCATCGCCGAGCTCTCCGGCACCGGGCGCGACGCCAAGGTGACGGTCGACTTCGACGACGAGTCGATCGGGCGCAAGCGCCTCGTCGTGGCCTACGCGGGGCTCGAGCGAGGCATCGAATAGTGGCGGTCTCGGACGAGGACGTGCGGCATGTGGCGGCGCTGGCGCGGCTCGGGCTGGAGCCGGATCGCGTGTCGCAGCTGGCGACGGAACTGAACGGCATTCTCTCGCACATGGACGTCCTCGCCGCGGTCGACACCTCGGCGATCGACCTGCACGAGCGAGGCGACGGCCAGGGCATGCCCCTGCGAGATGATGGCGAGGCGCAGCTGCCCCTCGCGCACGGCCGCGAGACGTTCGCGCCCGCGTCCCGCGACGGCTTCTTTCTCGTCCCGCGACTTGCGACGCACGAGGATGCGTCGGAGGACGCGTGAACGACGAGGCACTGCAGCTCCCGGCCGCGACCCTGGCGCGGCGCGTCGGCGCGGGCGACCGCTCGTCACTCGCGACCACGGACGCGGCCTTTGCGCGCAGCCAGGCCGTCGGCGCCGGCCCCGACGGACTGAACATCTTTTTGGGGCACGACCGGGAGTGGTCGCGCGCCGAGGCAGAGGCGATCGACGCACGCGTGGTGCGGGGAGAGTCGGTGGGACCGCTCGCGGGCGTCCCGGTGGCCGTGAAGGACAACCTCGCCACCGTGCACCTGCCGACCACCTGCGGCTCGCGCATCCTCGAGGGGTATCGCTCTCCGTTCGAGGCCACCGCCGTCCGTCGGCTGCGTGAGGCAGGGGCGGTCGTGGTCGGCAAGACCAACATGGACGAATTCGCGATGGGGTCGTCCACCGAATCGTCCGCGTACGGTCCGACGCGCAACCCGCGGGCGCCCGATCGCGTCCCCGGCGGGTCGTCGGGCGGGTCGGCCGCCGCGGTCGCCGCCGGGATCGTCCCGATCGCGTTAGGCTCGGAGACCGGTGGCTCGGTGCGGCAGCCCGCCGCGTTCTGCGGGATCACCGGGATCAAGCCGACCTACGGTCGCGTCAGCCGGTATGGCCTCGTGGCGTATGGTTCATCGCTCGATCATGTCGGGGTGATGGGCCGGACCGTGGATGATGCGGCGCTCGGGCTGCAGGTCATTGCCGGATACGACGGGCGCGATGCCACCTGCCTGGACGTCCCGGTGCCGGACTACCGATCGGCCGCATCGTCCTCGATGGCCGGGGTGGTGATCGGGCGCCCGCGCGAGTACTTCCCCGCGTCGCTCGATCCTCGCGTGCGTGAGGCCTGCGACGCCGCGCTGGATGCCCTGCGCGCCGCCGGCGCTGAAGTGCGCGACGTCTCGCTCCCGCATACCGCGCTGGCGATCCCGGCGTACTACATCGTCGCGCCGGCCGAGGCCTCGTCCAACCTCGCGCGGTTCGACGGCGCGCGCTATGGATTGCGCCTGTCGGGCGAGGGGCTGCGCGGCATGTACGAGTCGACGCGCTCGCGTGGCTTCGGCGCCGAGGTGACCCGCCGGATCCTGCTCGGGACGTACGTGCTCTCGGCCGGCTACTACGATGCGTACTATCGCAAGGCGATGGAGGTGCGTCGCCTCATCACGAACGATTTCGCCGCCGTCTTTGGCGCCGGCGTACACGCCCTGGTCACCCCCACCACCCCGACCCCGGCCTTCCGCCTCGGCGAGGTCAGCGATCCGTACGAGATGTACCTGAGCGATGTCTTCACCGTGACCGCCAACCTGGCGGGGGTCCCCGCCATGTCGGTGCCCGCCGGATTCGTCGACGCGCTCCCGATCGGCGTCCAGGTCATCGCGCCGCACTTCGGCGAGCACGCGATGCTCGGCGTGGCCTACGCGCTCGAGCGCGCGCTCGGCGTCGGGGGCGCACGATGAGCGCGACCCGGCCGGCGCCCGACTACGAGCTGGTCGTGGGGCTCGAGGTGCACGTGCAACTGCGCACGCGCACCAAGATCTTCTGTCCGTGCCCCACCGACTTCGGGGCGCCGCCTAACGCGAATACGTGCCCGGTCTGCCTCGCCCTCCCGGGCGCCCTGCCGGTGCTCAACGCCCACGCGGTGCAGCTGGCGGTGCGTACGGCGCTGGCGCTGGAGTGCACGGTGCACCGCACGTCGGTCTTCGCCCGCAAGAATTACTTCTATCCAGACCTCCCGAAGGGATACCAGATCTCGCAGTTCGACCAGCCGATCGCGACGGCCGGTCGACTCGACATCGGGGAGGCAGCGGGTGGCGCACCGCGTGTCATCGGCATCACGCGCGCCCACATGGAGGAGGACGCGGGCAAGTCCGTGCACGATCGCTTCCCCTCGGTCACCGCCATCGACCTCAATCGGGCCGGCACTCCGCTGGTCGAGATCGTGTCGGAGCCCGACATCCGCACCCCCGCCGAGGCGCGCGCCTATTGCGGGCGGCTGAAGGAAATCCTCGAGTACACGGGGGTCTCCGACGCCAACATGGAAGAGGGGAGCCTGCGCGTCGACGCCAACGTGAGCGTGCGCCTGCGGGGCGCCACCGCGCTCGGCACCAAGACCGAGATCAAGAACATGAACTCGTTCTCGGGCGTCGAGCGCGCCATCGCGGTCGAGTTCGAGCGCCAGTGCGCACGGCTGGAGGCCGGCGAGGCCATCGTGCAGCAGACACTCCTGTGGGACGCCACTCGGCAGGAGGTGCGCCCCGCCAGGAGCAAGGAGGGGAGCCACGACTATCGGTACTTCCCCGATCCCGACCTGCCGCCGCTCATCCTCGATGCCGCGTTCATCGCACACGAGCGCGCCTCCCTCCCGGAGCTGCCGGCGGCGCGACGGACGCGCATGCAGGCGCAGTACGCCGTGTCGCCGTACGAGGCAGGCGTGCTCACGGCGAGCCGCGCACTGGCCGACTATTTCGAGGCCGTCGCGGCCGCCCTCGGTGATGGCAAGCCCGCGGCGAACTGGATCATGGGCGAAGTGCTGGCCCACCTCAACAATGCCGGCACGACGATGGCCGAGTTCGCGGTGCCCCCCGCCGACCTCGCGTCGCTGCTTGCCCTGGTACGCGACGGCACGGTGTCGAACAGCGCGGCCAAGCGCATCTTCGCCCGCATGACGCAAGGTGAAGGGGCACCGGCCGCGATCGCCGAGCGTGAGGGACTCACGCAGGTCCGCGACGACGGCGCCCTCGTCGCGTGGGTCGACGAGGTGTGGGCCGCTCACCCCGATGAGGCGACCCGCCTCGCCGCCGGCGAGAAGAAGCTGTTGGGAGTCCTCGTCGGGGCGGTCATGAAGCGTTCCGGCGGTCGCGCCGACCCGCGCCGCGTCAATCAGCTCCTGGCGGCGAAGCTGTCGGGATAGCGAACCTCCCCGTCTCGGCCGCCGCCTCTGCTGGCGCAACTGCCCCCGGCGCGGCAGCCGCGTCCGTCAGCCCAGCCTCGGGGAACAGCGCCGGCGTCAGTCCGGCGGCGTGTGCCAGCGTCGACACGGGCATCCCGAAGTTCCGGTTCGCATCTTCCAGCAACCGGTCCTCGCCGCCTACCCGCAGCGCCTCGTGGCGCACGCGCTTGGCGAGGCGCAGGCGCAAGTCTCCCGCCGGATCGAACGCGTGCGGCTCGGCCGAGTCCATCCGGTTCAGCAGGTCGACGATGAAGTCGAATGACCGCGCGAGGTAGCGTCCGATCTCGTCGTTCGGCAGGTCCCAGCGTGAGCGCTCCGAGGCGATCTGGAAGATGCGCTGCCACGATTCCATGTCCGTCACCCGGACCATGCCGCGAAAGATACGGCGATTGGTCGGCGTGCTGAAGATCGTCGGACTCAGGATGCGATCGAGGTGCGAATCGGCGCGCGTATGGTCGAGCAGGATCAGTTCGCGCGCGCGCCGTGCCGCACCGTCGCCGAGGTGCGTCTCGAAGCGGTTCTCCCAGTAGCTGTGTCCGATGGCGACCGTGGTGGACGTCACGGCCAGCTGGCGCGGCACGAAGTAGTTGTGCGCGACGACGTCGGCGGCGAGGTGGGCGAGGTACCCCAGCGAGAAGGCCCGCAGCGGCTCGTCGCGCGCACGATCGAGGATTTCGAAGCCGACGGCCCACGAGTGGCAATGGCGCCCCGCCGCCGCGTACTTCGTGGCGATGCGCGTGTCTGCGGCAATGGAGCCGTACAGGAACTCGTACGGGAAGCTGCGCAGCAGCTCGGCGACCGCCGTGGGGAGCAGGTGCGGCGACCGCAGGATCGACTCGCCGAGAAACACGTGGGTCCCTGGAGTCCACGCCCAGGCGGCAGTCGGGAGCAGGGCCACCAACGTCAGGGCGGCGAGCACCACGACGCACAGCGAGGTGCCGCGCATGGCGCCCGCGCGACTAACGATGCGGACCAACACGCGACCTGATGCGCGGTGCCTCGGACTGGCGCCCCTCCATTCGATCGCCACCCGGCGCGTCGACCGCTTCATCGACGGCGTCCTCAACGACGTCCTCGACGTCGTCCTCGACGACGTCGTCGACGCTGTGCCCCCCATTGCGGTCACCGGCGCGGGCGCGTCGTCGCGCGCGCGGGCGCGCGGGCGTGAGGCCAAGCGAGTGGCGAATGACGTCGCCCCCCGCTCGCACGCCGCGCAGCAACGAGGCGGCACCAAGCACGGCGTCTTCGGCTTCCACCTGCGCGATATCCACCAACGCGTCGAAGCGCCGCGCGCGACCTTCGATGTGCTGCATGACATCCTGGAGTCGCTCGCTCGCGTCCTCGATCGTATCGCCCGCCAGCTCCAGCGGCGCCTTCAGGCTGCGGGCAATCGCCCGGACCTCGCCGGTGACTTCGCGGGACTCGGCGATCGCGCTGTGCAGCGGTGCGTGCGCCGACTTGACCAGCTTGGTCAGCTCGTCCACGCTCTTGCGCAGGGCGTAGAGCAGCAACACGCCCATCACCAGCATCGCCAGGACGAGCAGCGATATCAGGCTCTGCGCGAGGCTCGCGACCGTGTCGAGCCACGATCGCTCGACGAACAGGCGCGCCGCCGAGCTGTCAACGGCTGCCTGGAGGAGTCCGAGCAGGTCCGGCGCCAGGGACATCATGGGCACCACCGATGGGAGAGGAAAGCACGCAACGTGCAACATTGCGACTCCGCATCGTACCACGGTGAAAAAAGCGAAGTCAAGCGACGGCTTGAAGATACGTGGCAGGTGCGGGCATTATTCGGAGTCCCCAACGACGACGCGAATGTCCTCTGTGCAGTACATCGTGGAAGGCGGTCATCGCCTCTCCGGCACCATCGAGCCTTCGGGCAACAAGAATGCGGCGCTTCCGATTATAGCTGCGGCCCTCCTGACCGACGAGGAGGTCATACTCGAGAACGTGCCGCGTATTCGGGACACGGAGACGCTGGTGCAACTGCTCATCGCCGTTGGCGCCGAGGCCGAGTGGCGGGAGCGGAATACCCTCGCGATTCGCGCGCGCGAGATCCGGACCGACGAACTCGATCCCGTGCTGTGCGCCAACATCCGGGCGTCAATCCTGCTCGCCGGTCCGCTGCTCGCCCGCTGCGGGCACGTCGTCCTGCCGCCCCCCGGCGGCGACGTGATCGGGCGCCGACGCGTCGATACGCACTTCCTGGCGTTCGAGCAGATGGGAGCCACGGTCTCGGCGACCGATCGCTACGAGTTCCGCGCGACCTCGCTGCGCGGCGCCGACGTGTTCCTCGACGAACCGAGCGTCACCGCGACCGAGAACGCGCTCATGGCGGCCACGGCCGCCGTCGGAACCACCGTCCTGCGCAATGCCGCGTCCGAGCCGCATGTGCAGGACCTCGCCCATTTCCTGATCGCGATGGGGGCGCAGATCGAGGGGATTGGCACCAACACCATGACGGTCCACGGTCCCGCCACGCTGCACGGCGCGCGATACCGCATCGGCCCGGACCACATCGAGGTCGGCTCGTTCATCGGCCTCGCGGCGGTCACGCGCTCCACCCTGCGCGTCGCGCGCGCCGGGGTCCAGCATCTGCGCTCAACCAGGATGGGCTTCGAGCGACTGGGCATTCGCTGCGAAGTCGAGGGGGACGACCTCATCATCCCCGCCGAACAATCGCGCGTCATTCAGTCCGACCTTGGCGGTCACGTCCCCAAGATCGAGGACCAGCCCTGGCCCGCATTCCCCGCCGATGTCATGTCGATCGCGATCGTGACCGCGACGCAGTGCGAGGGGATGGTGCTCATGTTCGAGAAGATGTTCGAGTCCCGTATGTTCTTCGTCGACAAGCTGATCGGGATGGGCGCGCGCATCGTGCTGTGCGACCCGCACCGCGCGATCGTCGCGGGGCCGTGTCGCCTTCGCGCGGCCCGCGTCGAGTCGCCCGATATCCGGGCCGGGATGGCCATGCTGCTCGCGGCGATGTGTGCTGAGGGGACCAGCACCATCAACAACGCCTCGCAGATCGAACGCGGGTACGAACGTATCGACGAACGACTGAACGCGCTGGGAGCGTACATCACCCGCGTCCCGGCGCGTTCGTGACGGTCGTGGGGCACATCGGCCCAACGGACGGGGCCGTTCGACTCGACGACCGGGAATCGGTCCCCGGTTTCGATGAGATCGGGGTGCGCGCGTTCACGACCACGCGGCAGCGCGGCAGCTTTGCGCTGCACGGCAGCGCGCCCGTCGGCGAGGTCATGGCACGCTGGATGGCGTTGGCCGAGGAGCTGGCGCCTGGTGCCGTCCGCCTCGCCACCGCCCACCAGGTTCACGGCGATACCGTGCTCTCGCACGACGGCACGTGGTCGGGGTGGCTCCGCGCTCCCTCGGCCGACGGCCATGTCGCCCTCACAGCAGGCACAGCGCTCGCCGTCACCCTCGCCGACTGCGTCCCGGTCTTCCTGGCCCATCCCAGTGGGGCCGTCGCCGTCGTACACTCCGGGTGGAAAGGAACGCTTGCCAACATCACGGGACGCGCGATCGATCGGCTCGTGGCTGCTGGCCATCCGGCGCGGGAACTGCGGCTGCACTGCGGTCCGTCGATCTGTGGGGCCTGCTACGAAGTCTCTCCCGACGTCTACGGGAAGCTCACGGGCAAATCGGTACCAGGACCGACACCGATCGACCTGCGCGCCCTCATCGCCGCCGATGCCCGCGTGGCCGGAGTGACGGCCGTTTCTGTCAGCGCCTCGTGCACCCGTTGTCAGAACGACCGCTTCTTCTCGCACCGATGCGGCGACGAGGGCCGGCAGCTCGGGGTCATCGTGCGACCGTGAATGGGGACCACCGATCGGCACCGCGTTCGAACCTGCCGAACGAAGGGGCGTCCGCATCAGGTTGACCTCGTGGCGCCGAGGTCGTACATTCACCTTGCTTCGCGGGGAAGTTCCTTGCGATCCGGAAATGTGGGGGAGGGTTCCCCCGCATTTTTTTGTTCTCGGGCCGGTTTTCGACGGGACATGCTAGAAGCGCTGGAAGACTTCGTGCGGCAAGAGGTTGAGGCGCTGGGGTTCGATCTTGTCGAGTTCCGGCGTGGAGGGACGGGCCGTCGGCCGCTGCTCGATGTTCGCATCGACCGGCGCGATGGCACGAAGGTGACGATCGAAGATTGTGCTCATGTGTCGCGCGCGCTCGAGCCCAGGCTCGATGCCGCCGGCACCGTGGGTGATCAATATGTGCTGGAGGTGTCGTCTCCTGGTGTGGAGCGGCCCCTGCGAGTGGCCGCCGACTGGCGGCGGTTCACGGGGCGTCGTGCGTCGGTGTCGAGCGCTGTCGTTGGCGGGCGCATCGAGGGAGAGATCGTGGGTTTGGAGGGCAGTGAGGGGGCCGAGATCGCGCGCCTGCGCGACTCGAAGGGCGTGGAACATCGGGTGCCGCTGGCAGATGTCAAAGAGGCGCGCCTGGTGTTCGTCTGGAACAAGTAGAGGGTCATCGAATGACCGGAACCGCAGAGATTCTGACCGCAATTCGCGAGCTGTCCAACCTCAAGGGATTGGACCGCACGGAATTGCACGAGCTGTTGCAGGATGGCATTCATGCCGCGCTGGCCAAGAAGCACGGGACGACGGTACAGGCCGAGGTGGAGATCGACGAGAACCGCGGCAACATCCGCATCGTCCTGCTGAAGACGGTTGTGGCCGAGGTGACCGATCCGGCGCGCGAAAGCACGCTCGAGGAAGCCCGGTTCGAGGACCCCGAGTTTCAGCTCGGCGACGTCATGGAAATTCCCGTGGACTTCGCCGAGTTCGGACGCAGCGCGGTGCAGGCGGCCAAGCAGCGTATCATCCAGCGCGTGCGCGAAGGCGAGCGCACGAAGATCCGCGACGAGTTCGCCAATCGCGTCGGCGAACTGCTGTCGGGCGAGGTCCAGCAGATTGAACGCGGCAAGCTGGTGATCATGCTCAACAAGTTCCGCGAAGCGGAGGCGATCATGCCCTACCGCGAGCAGAACCATCGGGATCACTATCATCAGGGCGACCCGATCCGCGCGGTGCTGAAGCGGGTGGAGGAGACGCCCAAGGGACCGCGCCTCATCCTGAGCCGCGCAGATCCGCTGTTCGTGAAGGCACTCTTCAAGCTCGAAGTCCCCGAGATCCAGCAGGGCATCGTCGAGATTCGCGCGGCCGCGCGCGAGGTGGGCAGCCGCACCAAGATCGCGGTGTGGTCGCGCGATGACTCCATCGATCCAGTGGGCGCATGCGTCGGTCTCAAGGGCGCACGCGTCCAGGCCGTCGTCAACGAGTTGAGTGGAGAGCGCATCGACATCGTGCCGTGGTCGGCCGATCCCGAACGCTTCGCCAAACTTGCGTTGGCCCCGGCCAAGGTGGCCCGTGTCTTCTCCGACCCGGATGGCAAGACGATCCAGGCCGTGGTGGACGAGGACCAGCTCTCGCTGGCCATCGGGCGCAATGGACAGAATGTGCGACTCGCCTCGGAGTTGACGGCATGGAAGATCGACCTGTATTCCAGCCGCGAATGGCTGGAGCGCAGCGAGGGACCGATCTTCGCGCCGCTCCCCGAGGAGCAGGATGCGGCTGATGTGAAGCTCACGGAGCTCGGCGGCATGCCCCCGGCCACGGTGGCAATCCTCGAGGAGGCGGGCTACCGTACGTTGAACGATATCATTGACCTCGAGCGTGATGACCTCCTGCGTCTGCCGGGCATCGCCCCGGAAGAGGCGGACCGTATCATGTCGATCATCAATGAGCTGACGACAGAAGATGGGAATACCGAAGGATCGACGGGGAGCTGAGCGGCCGATGCCCACGGCCATCGCGGCGGATGCTGGAATGAACGCGGTCACGGAACGACGCCTGCTCGGATTGCTGGGGCTCGGGGTCCGGGGACGCGGCGCCGTCGTGGGGGTGGAACGCGTGCGCGACGCCGCAAAGCGCGGCACACTCGTCGTCGCAGTCGTCGCGCCAGACGCATCGCGCCATTCCATCGACAAGGTCGTGCCGCTCCTCGAGGCACGACGGGTGCCGATCATGGTGGGTCCGTCGGCCATGGCCCTGGGCCATGCGGTGGGCAAGGAATCAACGGCAGTGGTCGGGGTGGTCGACCGATCGTTGGCGGCAGGCGTGCTCGCGCTGCGTGGCGCGAGCAGTGAAGGGGACACGGGTCCTGCACGGGCCCGCTAGGAGGATCGTTTGAGCAAGCTTCGCGTTCATGACATGGCAGGGGAGTTCGGCGTACCAGCGGACGAAGTGATCGGCATGCTTCGGTCGATGGACGTCCCGGTGCGCAGCCACCTCACGGTGCTCACCGACGATCAGGTTGCCCGTGTGCGCGCCCGCTGGGAGCGGGAAAAGCGCGCCCGTGCCGACAAGGCGTCCGCTCCGCCGGCCACCAAGCGTCGTCGCAAGGGAGCGACCGCCGCAGCTGCCGCACCCGCAGTCGCCGATGCGGCTGCGGAATCCGAAGCGGACGCCGACAGCGCGTCGAAGGGCGGGGTACGTCGTCGGCGCGCCGCCGACGTCGCCGCGGCCGCCGAGGCCGCTGAGGAAGCGGCCGCCGAGGCTGCGGCCGAAGCCGCCGCCGAGTCCGCCGCCGAAGAGGCAGCTGCGGCCGCCGAGGCTGCCGCCCAAGCCGAGGCCGCCGCTGCGAAGGCTGCGGCGAAGGCGGCTGAAGACGCCGAGCGCGCCGCCGCGGCGGCTCGCGCGGCCGCCGAGGCGACATCGACCGCAGCAGACGACCGCTCGGATTCGAGTGCGACCGACGAGGCCCCCTCGTCGACCGCGACGCCCGCGCGCCCAGCCGCAACCGAGGTCGCCGCGTCGGCCTCCCCTCCGGTCGCGCCTCCGCAAGCGCCGTCGAGCGCGCCGCAGCCGCAGACCTACTCGACCGGGTCGTCTGTCCCCGATCGTCCGCGTCCGCGGCCGATCGTGCCAGGTGCTCCACGCGCTCGCCCCTCGCAGGGCGGCGGCTATGAGCGCCCTCGTCCCGTGGCGTCGGCGTCGCCGGGCGGAGCCGTCGGGCTTCCGCCGCGTCGCGATGACCAGCAGCGCAAGCCGGGTGGTGGGACCGGACCGTCTGGTGCGACCTCGCAGCCGGCCCGTGGTGGCAAGAAGAAGGGGAAGCGCGGATCGGTCGACCAGGAAGAGGTGACGGCGAACATCTCGCGCGTGATGGGCGCCATGCGTGGCGGCTCCGGCCGTCGCGGTGGCTCGCGGCGCGAAGACGGGCGTGAGGAAGCGGAGGCGATCCGCCGCGAGGAGGTGGAACGCGAGAAGAAGACGGTCCGGGTCAACGAATTCATCACGGTGGCCGAGTTGTCGGACATCCTGAAGATCTCCGCCAGCCAGATCGTCGCCTTCGCGTTCAAGAACCTCGGGCTGATGGTGACGATCAACCAGCGCCTCGATTTCGACCAGATCGAGCTGATCTCCGGCGAGTTTGGCTTCCAGGCGGTGCGCGAAGAGGAATACGCGGCCGACATGGGCGAGGAGCGCGTCGAGGACAAGCCGGAGGACCTCGTCTTCCGTCCGCCGGTCGTCACGATCATGGGGCACGTCGATCACGGCAAGACGTCGCTGCTCGACTACATCCGAAAGGCAAACGTCGTCGCGGGCGAGGCCGGTGGTATCACGCAGCACATCGGCGCGTACCACGTGACGCTCCCGAACGGCAAGCAGATCACCTTCCTGGACACGCCGGGACACGAGGCGTTTACCGCCATGCGTGCCCGCGGCGCCCAGGTGACCGACATCGTGATCCTGGTCGTCGCGGCCAACGACTCGGTCATGCCGCAAACGATCGAGGCAATCTCGCATGCCAAGAATGCCGGCGTGCCGATGATCGTGGCGATCAACAAGGTCGACCTCCCCGACGCCAACCCCATGCGCGTGATGCAGGACCTCCTGCAGCACGGGGTCGTGCTCGAGGAGTTCGGCGGCACCACGCTCGCCACCCCCGTGTCGGCGAAGAAGGGGACGAACGTGTCGGACCTGCTCGATCAGGTCCTCCTGCAGTCCGAGGTCCTCGACCTCAAGTCGAACCCTGATCGCAAGGCGACCGGTGCGGTGGTCGAAGCGCAGCTCGATCCCGGCAAGGGTCCGGTGGCGACGATCCTCGTGCAGAGCGGGACCCTGCGCGTGGGCGATGACTTCATCTGCGGCCTGCACTCCGGGCGCGTCCGTGCACTGCTGGACGAGCGCGGGAAGCACGTCAAGGAAGCGGGACCCGCGATTCCCGTGCAGGTGCTGGGTCTCACGGGCGTGCCGATGGCCGGCGACCAGTTCGTCGTCGTTGAGGATGCCAGCCAGGCGCGCGAAATCGCCCAGCGGCGCGAGCGGCTCGATCGCGAGGCGAAGAGCCGGCGCACGACCAAGGGGGTCGTGTCGCTGGAGGACTTCATGTCGCAGGCCGCGGCCGGCGAGCGTCGCACGCTCAACCTGATCATCAAGGCCGACCAGGGCGGCCCGGCCGAGGCACTGGCCGACGCCCTGCAGAAGCTGTCCAACAGCGAGGTGCAGGTCGACGTCGTGCACCGCGGCGTCGGGGCGATCACGGAGGGCGACATCCTGCTCGCCCGCTCGTCCGGCGCGATCATCATCGGCTTCCACGTGCGCCCGGACAACAACGCCCGGGCCGCCGCCGAGCGTGAAGGGGTGGACATCAAGCTGTACCGCATCATCTACGAGGCCGTCGCCGACGTGCGCGCCGCCCTCGAAGGCATGCTGCGCCCCGAACAGCGCGAGGTGGTGCTCGGCGAGGCGGAAGTGCGCGAGACGTTCAAGGTCTCTCGCGTCGGCACCATCGCCGGCTGCTCCGTACGCAGCGGCATGATCACCAAGGCCGCCCGCGTCCGCCTCATTCGCGACGCGGTCGAGGTGTGGGACGGCAACCTAGCGTCGCTCCGGCGGTTCAAGGAAGACGTGAAGGAAGTGAAGGAAGGGTACGAATGCGGGATCGGCCTCGAGAACTTCAACGACCTCAAGGTCGGCGACGTCATCGAGTGCTACAAGACGGAAGAAGTCGCCCGCACGCTCCAACCGGAGTCCGCGGGCGCCTAACGGCTTGCCCGCGGCGCACTGCACGCATCTCGAGGGCGTGGCGCGCGAACAACGCGCCACGCCACGCAGGAGTGATCCATATGGCGAATGATGGGCGTCGCCCCGATCGGGTGGCCGAAGCCATTCGCGAAGAAGTCGCGCGGTTCCTGACCGAGGGCGCCAAGGACCCCCGCATCACCGGGTTGGTGACGGTGACCGCCGTGGACGTCACGCGCGACCTGCGCCATGCGCGCATCTTCGTGAGCATCCTGGGTACAGACGCCGAAAAGGCGAGCACACTCGAAGGACTGCACTCCCTCGCCAGCCACCTGCGCAGTCGGGTGGCGCAGCGGATTCGCCTCCGCAACGCGTGCGAGTTGGTGTTCGTCGTTGATGAGAGCATCGCGCACGCTGCGCGGATCGAGACGTTGCTGGCGCAAATCAAGGACGGGACGCTCGCGCCGCCGGATGAGAGCGACCTCGATTGACGCGCTGCTCCTCGTCGACAAGCCGGCGGGGATCTCGTCGCACGACGTCGTGGCGCTCGTCCGCCGCGCACTCGGCACGCGCAAGGTCGGCCATGGTGGCACCCTCGATCCCTTCGCCACCGGTCTCCTCGTCCTGATGACCGGACGCGGCACCCGGCTCCTCCAGTTCGTGCCGGCCGAGCCCAAGATCTATGACGCAACCATTCGGTTCGGAACCGCGACCGACTCCGACGACGCCACCGGCGCCCCGATAGAACACGCCGAACTCCCCGACCCGGCCGCGGTGCTGGCGGCGATTCCCGCGCTCACTGGATCGCTCCAGCAGGTGCCACCGGCATACTCAGCCAAGCACGTCGACGGCGAACGCGCCTACGCGATGGCTCGGCGCGGCGAACGCCCCGAACTCCCCGCGGTCGCGGTGCAGGTCGACGCCTGGCAGGTCCTGGAGCAGGGCGCAGACTTCCTGCGCGCCCGCATCCACTGCGGCACGGGCACCTACATCCGTGCCCTCGCCCGCGACCTGGGACGTGCGGTCGGATCGGTGGCACACCTGGAACAGCTGCGCCGCGTGCGAGAGTGACCGTTCGACGTGCCCGATGCCGATGACATCGAGTCGCTTCGCGCCGGTATCGTGCGCCGCCATCCGCTGGTCGCGTCGCTGGGTGCCATGCCCCAGGACCAGCTCGCCCCCGATGACGTGCGCCGGGTGCGACAGGGCATGGCAGTGCCGGCGTCGGTCGCCGGGCCGCGCGCAGTCCTGCTCGACGTCGACGGAGAGGTGGTCGCCATTGCCGCGAGGCGAGGCGACGAGTGGAAGCCGGACGTGGTGCTGGCGACGGCGTGACATGAGTCCCTCCGGGTCCGGGCTTCCCCCGAATGTGCACGACACCGTCATCACGGTCGGGACCTTCGATGGCGTGCACCGGGGACATCAGGATGTCCTGACCCGGCTGGTGCAGCGGGCAACCGCGCTCGGGACCCGCTCCGTCCTCGTCACCTTCGACCCGCACCCGCTGGAGGTCGTGAACCCCGCTGCCGCCCCGCCGCTCCTGACGGTCGGGGACGAGAAGCTCGAGGTGCTGGCCGAGAGTGGCATCGACTACGTCGCGATCATTCCATTCACCCGCACGCTCGCCGCGTTTGGCGCCGAGCGGTTCGTGGATGAGGTCCTGATCGACCGATATAGGGTGCGGCACCTCCTCGTAGGGCACGACCATGGATTCGGACGGAATCGGGCGGGCGATGAGAGCGTGCTGCGGGCCCTCGGGCAGGCACGCGGATTCACGGTCGAGGCGGTGGAGCCTGTTCTAGGCCCGTATGGGCAGTCGGTATCGTCGACGGCGGTGCGCCGCGCGGTCGCCGGCGGGGACCTCGACCGCGCGCGCGAGGGGCTCGGGCGACACTACGCCGTGGGGGGGCGCGTGGTGCGCGGTGAGCAGCGCGGGCGCCTGCTCGGCTTCCCGACCATCAACATTCCGCTCCCATCGCCGCGCAAACTCCTGCCGCCGCAGGGGGTATACGCCGTTCGGGTGCAGACTCCGCTCGGCCCGTACGGGGGTATGCTGAACCTGGGCCCGCGCCCGACGTTTGACGATGGCGGCGTCACGCTGGAAGCGCATCTGTTCGACGCCTCGGGCGATTTCTATGGAATGAGGGTCCGCATCGACTTCCTGCGCCGTTTGCGCGACACGACCCGATTCGATTCGCCCCAGGCGCTCGCCGCACAGTTGGCGGAAGACGAGCGCATGGCACGGGAGACGCTCGCGCTCACCTCGTGAGTCTGTCCGACTTCGGTTGACTCAGTGAGACCGCAAGTCTAACCTTCCATGCTTCCCGGACTTCAACCTTTTCCCGTTCCGCCGAATGTCGAATCTGAAGTACCGCGTGGCCCTGATCTTGGCGCTCGTGGCGGCGTCCGCTTGGGCGCTGTTTCCGCGCACGGTGGTGGAGCGCGTCAAGCGTGACGGCGCCTTCGCCTACGATACCGTGCGCCGAGTCCCGCTCAAGCGCGGACTCGACCTGCAGGGCGGCATGCACCTCGCGCTCGAGGTCGACGAGTCGAAGCAGGCGGTCGCCGACAAGAGCGATGCGCTGGATCGGGCGCTCAAGGTTGTGCGCACTCGCATCGACGAGTTTGGCGTCTCTGAACCGGTCGTGCAGAAGGTCGGGACCGATCGCATCATCGTCGAGCTCCCGGGCATCGACGATCCCGAGCGTGCCGAAGCGGTGGTGCAGAAGTCCGCGTTCCTGCAGTTCCAGATTACCGACAAGTCGCAGGCCCTGGACAAGGTCCTGCCTCGGCTGGACCAGATCATTCGCGATCGCGGCGGCGTCGTAACCACAGCGACGGGCGACACCGCTGCGCGCCGACAGGTCGGCGCCATTCCGAACCTCTTCAGCACGAGCGACAGCTCGGCAGGCGACTCGACCAAGTCCGACAGCACGGTCGTCGTCGGTGCCGGAGGGGGCGCGCTCTCCAAGCTGCTGCAGGGCGGGCAGTTTCCGGGCGAATACATGGTCGCGGAGCAGGACGTTCGCACCGTAGAGAGCTACCTCGCAATTCCCGAGGTGCAGGGGGCGCTGCCGCCGGGCAAGGTGCTGCGTTGGTCAGGCGACACGCTGTCGATGGGCGCCCAGTCGTTCCGACCGCTGTACGTCGTCGATGCCCGCCCCATCATTACCGGCGAGTACCTGACGAACGCGAAGCCGAACAACACGCCGATTGAAGGGACCGTCGTGGAGTTCGAGTTGAACAATGAAGGTGGCCGCCGCTTCCGCAACGAAACCGGCAAGCACGTAGGCGACTACATGGCAATCGTGCTCGACGATCGCGTGATGGGACGCCCGCCGGTCATCCAGAGCGCCATCGGCACGCGCGGGCAGATCACGATGGGGAATCGGGACCTGCAGTCGGCGCAGGACCTCGCGCTGGTGCTTCGCGCCGGTTCGCTGCCGGTGCCGCTCAAGATCGCCGAAGTGCGCAACATCGGTGCCTCGCTCGGCGAGGACTCCATAGCCAAGGGAACCCTCGCCATGACCATCGCCATCGGCTTCGTGATCGCGATCATGGTCGGGTACTATCGCTTCTCCGGGGTGCTGGCAGTGGGCGCGTTGGTGCTGTACGTGCTGTTCACCATGGCCATCCTCGCGGGCTTCGGCGCCGTGCTCACGCTGCCGGGACTTGCCGGGTTGGTGCTGACGGTCGGGATCGCGGTCGATGCGAATGTGCTGATCTTCGAGCGCATCCGGGAAGAACTCGATCGGGGCAAGACCGTGCGTACCTCGATCGATGAAGGATTCAAGCACGCCTGGAGCGCCATCGTCGACACGTCGTTGACCACCATCCTCGGCGGCGCCGTGCTGTACCAGTACGGCACCGGACCCGTGAAGGGCTTCGCCGTCACCCTGATCGCCGGAATCACCGCATCGCTCTTCTGCGCGGTGTTTGTCACGAAGACGTTCTACCTGATCTGGCTCAATCGCTCCAAGAACGTTCAGACGCTGAGCATCTGATGATTCGCATCTTCCATAACACCAGCTTCGACTTCATCAAGTGGTGGCGTCAGGCCGCCATCGCCACGGCGGCGTTCATCCTGCTCGGGCTCGCCTCGTATCTATGGTCGGGTGGCGTGAACTACAGCATTGAGTTCACCGGCGGCACACTGATGCAGCTCGAGTTTACCCAGCCCCCAAACCCGGCAGAGCTGCGCAGCATCGTTGACGGCATCGCACCGGGTGCCGAGATCCAGGAGTACGGGACCAGCCGCGAGTACACGATTCGCGCGCGCAGCGCCACCGATGCCGATGCGACCTCAACGACCGAAGGAGTCGCCAAGGCCGTGGCCACCGCCCTCGACGCGAAGTACACGAGCGAGGGTTATCGGGTCGTGCGCACCGAGGCGGTCGGGCCAAAGGTCGGCAGCGAACTGCGCCGCGGCGCGATGATCGCCATGTTCCTCGTGGCGCTCGTGACGCTGGCGTACCTGGCCTTTCGCTTCGAGTGGCGCTTCGGGGCGGCGGCGGTGCTCTCGACCGCGCATGACGTCCTCGTGACGTTCGCGTTCATCAAGCTCTTCGAGATCGAGGTGTCGCTGGTCGTCGTCGGCGCCATCCTGACGCTGCTCGGCTACTCGGGCAATGACACGATCATCATCTTCGATCGCGTGCGCGAGAACCTGCGCAAGGTCCGCAAGGAACCGCTGTACGATACGCTCAACCGGTCCATCAACGAGACGCTGCCGCGCTCGATCCTGACGCACACCACCACGCTGGCCGCCACCACCACGCTGCTGATCTTCGCCGGCGAGGTGCTGCGTCCCTTTGCGTGGGTCATGACGTTCGGCGTCTTCGTCGCGACGTTCTCCTCGATCTATGTCGCCGGTCCGCTGCTCCTGTACATCGAGCGTCGCTTCCCGCGGTCGGTCACCGACAAGGGGCAGGCATCGCCGGCCCGCGTCAAGGCGGATTCGAAGGTCGAGCCGCGTGGTGATCGCCCCGCACGGCCCGCGGGCGGCACACCGCGACGCCCGGCCACGCGATAGGGACGCCACCAACCGCCGCGATGCTCTCGCGGCGGTTTTGCACTGCACACCATGGCGCGCTTCATCGATAGCCACGTCCACCTCGCCGATGCCGCCTTCGATGCCGACCGCGAGGCCGTCATCGAGCGCGCACGACGTGCCGGCGCGCGCGCCCTCGTGTGCATCGGGGAGTCGATCGCTGCCGCCGAGCGTGCGGCCGCGCTGGCCTCGGCGCATCCAGGCTTCGTCTACTTCACCGCCGGCGTGCATCCGCACGACGCGGCCCGGTTCGATCCCATCGCCGATCCCCCGCGATTGCGTGAGTTCCTGGCTGGGGGAGCGGTGGCCGTCGGCGAGTGTGGCCTCGATTATCACTACGACCATTCGCCTCGTGAGCTGCAGCGCCGCGCCTTCGCCACGCAACTGGCCATCGCGGCCGACACCTCCACGGGAGTCGTCGTGCACACGCGCGAGGCCGTGGACGACACCATCGCCATGGTGCGCGAGGCGGGACGGGCTGGCATCGTTGGCATCCTTCACTGCTTCGGCGGCCCGGTCTCCCTGGCCGAGGTGGCCCTCGAGGCGGGGTGGTACCTGTCGTTCAGCGGCATCGTCACGTTCAAGAAGTGGGACGACGACGCCCTGCTGCGCCTCCCGCCCGAGGACCGGCTCCTCGTCGAGACCGACGCCCCGTACCTTGCCCCCGTCCCGCACCGGGGCAAGCGGAACGAACCTGCCTACGCCGCACTCACGCTCGCCCGGGTGGCACAGGCGCGCGGCGTCACCGAGGAATCGCTTGGCGACGTGACGTCCGCGAATGCGGCGCGGTTCTTCCGCCTAGCGATCGATATGTCCTCCAGCTAGAATCGCCGCGTTGTGTCGCTGACCGCGTACATCTTGCGACGTCGCCCCCGGGCGATGCGCGCTCTCCTCTCTCCTGCTTCCCGCCTCCCGCATGACCTTTCCGACCGACATCGAGATCGCGCAGGGCGCCACGCTTCGACCCATCGTCGACGTCGCCGCGGAGTTGGACCTCACGCCTGACGAGCTGGACCTGTACGGCAAGTACAAGGCGAAGATCCCGCTCGAGGTGACGCAACGACCGCCGCGCGGTCGACTCGTGCTCGTCACGGCGATCAACCCGACGGCCGCGGGGGAAGGGAAGACCACCACGTCGGTCGGACTGGCGCAGGCGCTGCGCAAGATCGGCAAGCGCACCGCGCTGTGCATCCGAGAGCCGAGCCTCGGCCCCGTCTTCGGCGTCAAGGGCGGGGCGGCTGGCGGCGGTTACGCGCAGGTCCTCCCGATGGAAGACATCAACCTGCACTTCACCGGCGATTTCCACGCCATTGCAACTGCCCACGCCCTGCTCTCGGCGTTGCTCGACAACCACCTGCAGCAGGGCAACGCGCTCAACATCGATCCGAGGCGCATCACCTGGCCGCGCACCATCGACATGAATGACCGGGCGTTGCGCCACGCGGTGATCGGGCTGGGCGGTCCGGGCGAGGGGGTGGTGCGCGAGGAACGGTGGGTGATCGTCCCGGCCAGCGAGATCATGGCGATCGTGGCGCTCGCCACGTCGTTCCCCGATCTCGAAGCGCGCCTGGCCCGCATCATCGTCGGCGCAACCGCAGGCGCAGATCGCAAGCCCGTCCGCGCCGGCGACCTGCACGCGGCGGGTGCCATGGCCATGCTGCTCAAGGATGCCATCCGACCGAACCTCGTGCAGACGCTCGAGGGAGGGCCGGCCTTCGTGCACGCGGGCCCGTTCGGGAACATCGCCCACGGGTGCAACTCGATCCTCGCCACGCGCGCCGGACTCGCGTTGGGCGACATCGTCGTGACCGAGGCGGGATTCGGCTCGGACCTCGGCGCCGAGAAGTTCTTCGACATCAAGTGCCGCGCCGGCGGACTGGTCCCCGAGGCCGCGGTGCTCGTCGCCACGGTCCGGGCGCTCAAGATGAACGGCGGTGCCAACAAGAAGGAACTCGCCCGCGAGGACCTGGGCGCGCTGGAGCGGGGGCTGCCGAACCTGGAACACCACATTGCCAATGTGCGACAGTTCGGTGTCCCCGTTGTCGTGGCGGTGAATCGCTTCGCGACGGACAGCGACGCGGAGTTGGAGATGGTAAGCGCCTGCGCTCGACGCGCGGGCGTGCGGGTCGCGCTTAACGAGGTCTTCGCCCGCGGTGGTGACGGTGGGGTCGAACTCGCCCGGGAGCTGCTCGCCCTCCTCGACGAGGGCGGCGCGCAGTTCGCCCCGATCTACGACGCCACGCTCCCCATTCGCGAGAAGATCAGCATCGTCGCGAAGCGCGTCTACGGCGCCGATGGCGTCGACTTTTCGCCCAAGGCCGAGCGGTCGATTGCTTACCTCGAGTCAATCGGCATGGGCGACACTCCCGTCTGCATGGCCAAGACGCAATACTCCCTGTCCGATGACGCCACCCTGCTGGGGCGTCCCACGGGATTCCGCTTGACCGTGAAGGAGGTCTATCCCTCCGCAGGCGCTGGTTTCGTCGTGGCGCAGTGTGGTGATGTCATGACGATGCCGGGACTCCCCAAGTCCCCGGCGGCTGAGGGCATGGCGGTCGGTCCCGATGGGTCGATCACCGGACTCTCCTGAGTGAGGATCAGAACGTGACCGTGCAACGACTCCACACCGACAACGCGCCCGCCGCGATCGGTCCCTACGCGCAGGCGACGATCGCCGGTGGCTTCCTGTTTACTGCCGGGCAGATCCCGCTCGATCCCGTGTCCATGCAGGTGGTCGAGGGCGATGTCGTCGCCCAGGCCGAGCGCGTCATGCAGAGCCTTTCCGCTGTGTTGGCAGAGGCCGGCTGCACGTGGGCCGACGTGGTCAAGACCACGGTCTTCCTGCAGGACATGGCCGATTTCCCGCGGGTCAACGAGGTCTATGCCCGCGTAATCGGCGAGGCGCGGCCCGCCCGCTCGACCGTGCAGGTTGCCGGGCTTCCGCGTGGCGTGCTCGTCGAGATCGAGGCCATCGCCCGCGTCGGTTGATCCCTTCGCCGAAGGTCCACACATGACCGATGAACGCGCGCACATCTTTCGCCTCACGCACTACGCGCGCAGTGCCGGTTGAGCCGCCAAGATGGGTCCGGGTGACCTCACGACGGCGCTGGCGGCGCTCGTACCGCACACGGATGCGCGGCTGCTCATCGGGCACCAGACCCTCGATGACGCCGGGGTCTTCCGGCTATCCGCCGACCTCGCCCTCGTGCAGACGGTGGACTTCTTCGCCCCGATCGTCGACGACCCGTACGACTTCGGGCAGGTGGCCGCGGCCAACGCCCTCTCCGACGTCTACGCGATGGGAGGCGAACCGCTCACCGCACTGTCGATCGTCGCCTTTCCCACCGGCAAGCTTCCGCTGGAGGTGCTGGGCGAGATCCTGCGAGGCGGCCAGGACAAGGTGCACGAAGCGGGTGCCTCGCTCGTCGGCGGGCACACGATCACCGACGACGAACTGAAGTTCGGGCTGTCGGTCACCGGGCGTGTGCACCCCGATCGCATCCTCAGCAACGCCAACGCACGTGTCGGCGACCGGCTCATCCTGACCAAGCCGATCGGGACGGGGCTGGTCGCGACGGCCGTGAAGCGCGGCAGCGCGCAGGCCGGCCACGAGGCGGCCATGGTGGACTCCATGAAGCGCCTCAACCGTGACGCCGCGATGGCCGCGCTGGCGGTCGAGTCGCGTTGTGCGACCGACATTACAGGATTCGGCCTGCTGGGGCACGCGGCGCACATCGCCCGAGCGAGCCAGGTCTCCTTGCGCCTGCAGGTGGCAGCGGTGCCGGCGCTTCCCGGCGCATGGGAGGCGCTGGCCGCCGGGGTCCGCACCGGCGGCGCCGAACGCAACGATGCGTACCTCGCACCCGACGTCGCGTGGGGAGCGGTCAGCGCCGAGCAGCGTGCCCTCCTGGTCGACCCGCAGACATCGGGCGGCTTGCTCGTCGCGGTCCCCGCCGATCGCGTGGACGACTACCTTGCGCGCGTGGCTGGAAGCGTCGTCATCGGCGACGTCGTGCCGAGAGGGGAACATCTCCTCGTGCTGGCAGTGTAGTACCCCGCCGCGTCGCGCGTTCGTTGCCTCGATGATCCACACCATGGGTGCGTATGGGGCCTGGTGGCTTCCGTCGTCTTCAAAACGGCTGTGACCTGACTCCGTCGGGTTTGGTGGGTTCGATTCCCACACGCTCCCGCCACTCCGGTCCCGTGCGCACGCCCGCTCTCGTGTCGACTCCCTCCCACCGGACTCGATCGCAGCGAGGGTGTGCGCTCGCCCGAGCCGCCGTGTTCGCGATCGGTGCGCTCGTGCTGTCCGCTACAGGCGCGCGCGCACAGCACGCGGATTCGGCACGGGCCGGCATCCGTCCCGCCGCCAGCGACTCGGTGACGCAGGCGCCTCGTCCCGAGGCGCCGCGCCGGCAGGCCGTGCAGCCGCGCGATACCCTCGCGCCGCCTGTCTCGCCGGGCAAGGCCTTCCTGCTCTCGCTCGCCCTCCCGGGGCTGGGCCAGACCAGGCTCAATCGTCCCACCGCCGGCGGCGTCTACTTCACCGCGGAGGCAGTCTGGCTGGCGATGCTCGGCAAGGCGGCCAACGATCTGCGCATCGCGAAGGCGTACGCCGACAACGTCATCGTGAACACGTACGAGGTGGACGCCGCGACCGGCCAGCCGGTGATCCGCGACAGTGCCTACGTGGTCAAGGACACGCTGCGCAGCAAGTACGCAGAGCCGGTCGCGTCGGGAAACGCGGCGTCAGGCCAGGAGCAACGCAGCCGGGTGAAGGCGCGACGCCTGCACTTCGAGGACTGGATCGCGATGCTCGCGTTCAATCACCTCTTCTCGGCGGCTGATGCCTACGTGTCGGCGCATCTGTGGGACCTTCCCGCCCAGGTGGAGATGCGGGCACTCCCGCGTGGGAACGGCATCGGCATCTCCATCCCGTTTCGTTAGGTTCGCGCCGGCTCGCGTCGCAGCAGGTCCGACGACGGGCCCGAGAGCGAGATCCTGAAGCGCCGCAGTTCCACGGCGTCGTCGGTGACGCGAAGGAACGTCGAGTCGCCCAGCCAGGTGCCCGGATTGGCAAACACGGCGCCCGTCTCCGCGCGTTCGACCACCGGGACGTGCGAGTGCCCGTAGACGAGCAGTTGCAGCGCCGGGTCCCCTGCGAGGGCGCGCATCGCCACCTTGAGCAGGCCGCTCCCGCCATCCTTGGCCCGATAGGTCCGGCTCGCGTGCGAGGAGCCTAACGCGAGGCGCGTCCCGAGGTCGGGATGCAGCCAGCGAAAGGCCCAGATCGCGAGCGGATGGCGCAGGACGACGCGCAGCATCCGGTACTTCCGGTCCTCCTCGTCACGCAGCCCGTCCCCGTGCTCGATGTGCGACACCCAGCCCGCGATGTCGCCGCGCCAGGGCCCGCGCAGGTAGTCGACCCCCACGTCCTGCCGCAGGAAGTCGCCCCCCCAGCAGTCGTGGTTGCCGGCGACATAGACGATCCGCACGCCCTGGTCGGCAAGGTCGGCCAGCGCCGCGAGCACGCGATAGCCCGCCCGCGGAATGACCCGCTTCCACTCGAACCAGAAGTCGAACAGGTCACCGTTGATGACGAGCGTCTTTGCGTCGCGTCGAATGTCGCGAAGGAACGCCAGCAGGAGGCGTTCGGCGTCCGGATCGGCGACGCCAAGATGCGCGTCCGAAATGAGGTAGGCGGGTGACGGGAGCACGCGCCGAGTATAGGCGTCCGCCCTCCCTTTACAAAGGGTGGCGAACCACACATCTTCGCGCCGTCAGCAACACCCACCCGGGGGACGGATGGCACAGAGTGCGCTCGGACTCATCGAGACCAAGGGACTCGTTGGGGCAATTGAAGCGGCCGATGCGATGGTCAAGGCGGCCAATGTCCGCCTGATCGGAAAGGAGAAAGTCGGCGGCGGCTACGTGACGGTGTTCGTACGAGGCGACGTGGGGGCCGTCAAGGCCGCCACCGATGCCGGCGCGGCGGCGGCCGAGCGCGTGGGCGAGTTGGTCTCGGTCCACGTCATCCCACGCCCGCACGCGGAACTCGAACTCCTCCTCCCGCAGGGAGCGCTGGGTGACGGCGGCTGATCGCGGCTGGTCGCTCGAAGCACTCGGCCTCGTCGAGACCCGTGGGTTGGTCGGGGCGCTGGAGGCGGCCGACGCCGGCGTAAAGGCGGCTGACGTGCGCCTGTTAGGCACCGAGCGGGCCGATGCCGGCCTGGTGACCGTCAAGTTCCTCGGCGACGTCGCCGCGGTGAAGGCCGCCGTCGATGCAGGCGCCGCCGCGGCCGGCCGCGTCGGTCAGCTGGTCGCGGTCCACGTGATCCCACGGCCACACGAGGAGATCGGCGTCGTGGCCGAAGACGACGACGCGAGCGATACCCGCATCTCGCACGATCGCCTCGATGACGCACACCTGGCGCAGCTGCGCGTGGTCGAGCTGCGCTCCCTCGCGCGGCGGGTGGACGACTTCCCGATCAAGGGGCGCGACGTGGCCCGCGCCGGCCGCGATGAACTCCTCGCCGCCTTTCGCGCCCTGCCACGCGCCTGACCCGTCGGCATCCCATGGACGCCGACCTGCAGAGCATCCAGGAAGCGCGCGATCTCGTCGCCGGTGCCGCGATGGCGCAGCGGAGCTTTGGCAACGCCACCCAGGACCAGGTCGATCGCGTGGTCGTGGCCATGGCCGGCGCCGCCTCGCGCGCTGCCGAGTCGCTCGCCCGCTCGGCGGTCGAGGAGACCCGCATGGGGGTCTACGAGCACAAGATCATCAAGAATCGCTTCGCCTCGGACCTCCTGCTCGAGTACATCCTCCCGATGCGCACCGTTGGCGTGTTGCACGAGGATCCGGTCCGGCGCGTGCGCGAGCTGGCCGTCCCCATGGGGGTCGTCGGCGCCATCATCCCCACGACCAACCCGACCTCCACGGCCATCTACAAGGCGCTCATTTCCGTGAAGGCCCGCAACGCGATCGTGATGTCCCCCCATCCGCGTGCGGTGCGCTGTACCGTGGACGCCGGACGCATTCTCCAGGAAGCGGCGCGCGCCGCCGGTGCCCCCGAAGGGCTCGTGAACGTCATGTCCACCCCGTCGCTGGACGGAACGACCGCCCTCATGCGACACCGCGAGACGGCCGTCCTGCTGGCGACCGGTGGTGCGGATATGGTGCGCGCGGTCTACACGGCGGGAAAGCCGGCCTACGGCGTCGGGCCCGGAAACGTCCCGTCGATCATCGAACGGACCGCCGACGTGAGCAAAGCCGTCGCCGACGTGGTCGACGGCAAGACCTTCGATGCCGGCGTGTTGTGCTCGTCCGAAAACTCGGTGATCGTCGACCGCCCCGTCGCCGCCGACGTGCGGGCCCGCTTTCTGGCCGAGGGCGGACACTTCTGCTCGCCCGACGAAAAGCGCTTGCTCGAACGCTACATGATTCCGGCCAGCGGCAAGGGGATCAATCCCGATGTCGTCGGCCAACAGCCCACCGCCATCGCGCACCGCGCGGGGTTCGACGTCCCGCCCCATACCAAGCTGCTGCTCGTGGAGCTGTCGCAGGTCGGGGCCACCGATCCCCTGAGCCGCGAGAAGCTCTGCCCGGTGCTCGGCTACTTCGTGGAGGACGGGTGGGAACGCTGCTGCGAGCGGGCCATCGAACTCCTCCGCTACGGCGGCATGGGGCATTCGCTGGGCATCCACTCCCGGGATCCCCTGGTGATCGATCGGTTCTTTCGCGAGAAACCTGCGTTCCGCATCGTGGTGAATTCGAACACGGCGATCGGTGCCGTCGGCTTCACGACCGGCTTTGCGCCAGCCATGACCCTCGGGCCGGGCTCGTGGGGAGGGAGTATCACCTCCGACAACATCACGCCCATGCACCTGCTCAACGTGAAGCGACTGGGAGAGGAGATCCGGCCGTACCGTGACCCGCTGCGCGATCGGCCCGAATCCCGCCGCGCCACCGAGCCGTCGCAGCCGGTACTGGAGCGTCCCCGGTCCGCGAGCGCGTCGGCCACGAGCGCGTCGGCCACGAGCGCGTCGGCCACGAGCGCGTCGGTCGATGTGGCGAGCATCGTCGAGCGCTTCATGGTCGACTTCCGCGCAGGACGCCGATGACGGCGGACGAACGCGAGCAGCTGGCGGAACTGATCGCCGACGAGATCAGGCGGGCGCTGGGTCGTGCCGATGGTGCACCCACGCGCGCAGTCCCGTGGTTGGCGCTTCCGGTGCGTCCCGCGCCACCCGAACGCGCGGGCGAGGCACCTGCCTGGAGTGGCGCGGCGCAGTCGTTAGGCGACGTCGCCCCGATCCGACGACCGAGTGCCTCGTCCCACCGTGCCGATCCCGGGTCGATGACCGCCGCCATTCGCGCCGCGGCAGCGGGGCAGGGCCCGGAGCGCGCACGACCGCTCCCGGCGATGGCCCAACAGGGCGGCGCGTCCGATGGGCGTCCGACCGCACGGCGCATCGCGGCCGGGAGTCGTCGTCGCCCGGCGGGCGTCGTCGAGGTCCCGATCGCCGTCTCACGGCGCCACCTGCACGTGTCGCCGGATCATGCGCGAGCCCTGTTCGGATCCGAGGCGCTGGAAGTACATCGTCGCATTCAGCAGCCGGGACAGTTCGCGGCCCGGCAGCTGGTGGACGTGGTCGGCCCAAGTGGCCGACTCGAACGCCTGCGCGTCGTGGGCCCAACACGTGCCGAGACGCAGCTGGAGCTGTCGCGACGCGACGCCGCACAGCTCGGGGTCGATCCGTCACTGGCGGCCAGCGGAGCGCTGCAGGCCTCCGGTGGCGGGCTCACGCTGGTTGGTCCGCACGGCCGGGTCGAACTTGCACGCGGCGTCATCGTCGCCGCGCGGCATCTGCACCTGTCACCCGACGATGGCGAGCGTTGGGGGATGCGCGATGGCGATCGCGTCGACCTGCGATGCGGCCACGGCGCGCGAGCCACGACATGGCACGACGTGCTCGTGCGGTGTGGCCAGGGGAACGCCACGGAACTGCACCTGGACGAGGATGAAGCCAACGCTGCCGCCGTCGGCGCCGGTGCGATTGCCCGCCTCGTGAGGCTGTACGAGGGCGACCGCGTGCGCCGTCGACTGATCACCGAGCGCGACCTGATCGCCTTGGCCCGACGCGGTGAGCCGATCCCGCACGGCGCCCTGCTCACCCCGGGGGCCCGCGATCGCGCCCGCGCGCTGGGACTGGACCTCGCATGACCGCAGCACGACCGCATTTCGATGTCGAATTCCGCGTGCGCTACGCCGAAACGGATCAGATGGGGGTGGTGTACCACTCCGAGTATCTCGTCTGGTGCGAGGTCGGTCGTACCGAGTACATCCGCGCGCTCGGCCTCCCGTACAGCGAGATGGAGAAACGTGGAGCCCTGCTCGCCGTCGCCGACGCCTCGCTTCGGTTCCACGCACCCGCGCGCTACGATGACTTGGTGCGCGTGGAAACCACGCTCACGCAGGTCAAGTCTCGCGCCGTGACCTTCGAGTATCTCATCTACCAGGCCGCCACCACGACGCGACTCGTGTCTGCTCGCACCATGTTGGTCTCGCTCGACCGCGCCGGTCGGCCGGCACCGCTTCCGCTCGACGTGCGTGCCCTCCTCGATCGCGCCGCGCTCGAGGGAGCGTGAGGGAGCGCCCGGCGGAGGGGCGCTGGACGACGGTTCTCGCGCGGCCATGGCGCGGCTCGATGCGACCCGCCGTCGTCGCATGCGCCCTGTCCGCGCTCTCGGCCGCGTGCGCACCGCGCGTGGCCCCGCTCGCTGGACTGCCTGTGGTGCAGCGGCTTCCAACCTCATCGCTTCCGCCGGGACACACGCGCCTCGTATTTCGCTGGGAGTATCGCGACCCGATCTTCGGCGCCAAGGGCGAGGGCGTGGCGCGACTGGCCGCCCCCGACTCGGTCCGGCTCGACTTCTTCTCCGATGGCGGCCTGGGGGGAGGGTACGCGATCCTTATCGGCGACAAGCTCTCCACGCCCGCGGACGACGATGCCATCCGCTATCTTCCGCCGGTCCCGCTGCTCTGGGCGGCGCTTGGGAGATTGCAGGTGGTCGGGCAGGACACCACGGCCCGACTCTCGGCAGACACGCTCCGCGCCGACATCGGACGCGAGCCCGTGTGGCGCGCGACGTTCACGTCGGCGTCCCTCGTCTCCTTGCAACGCATCGACGGCAGCCGACTGCGGGAAGCAGTCCGGCGTGACTCGTCGACGATCTCCTATCGCAACTATGGCTCGCGCCGCCGACTCACGCTCACGCTCCTGCGACGCTTCGAGGACCCGCCGTACGATGAAGCGATCTGGCATCGGTAGACTGCTCCTCGTCCCGTTCCTGCTCTCTGGCTGCCTGTACTCATTGTCCGGCGGCGGCGGGCTCCCCAGGAACGTGCGAACCGTGGCCGTGATTCCGTTCGAGAACGAGACCTCGAGTCCGGAACTCTCCGGTGAGCTGCATCAGGCGCTGCGCAAGGCGTTCAACGACCGGCTTGGATTGCGGGACGCGTCCGAGCAGCGCGCCAATGCTGTGGTCAGCGGAAAGATCACCACCTACGACGCCGACGTGCCGGTCGCCTTTTCGGCCGATCCGACCCGGGCCACGTCGGCACGGCGTCGCCTCCAGATTCGTGTCGACGTCACGATCTTTGATCAGGTCTCGGGCCGTGTCCTCTTCCAACGCACGGGAGTCTCGGCCGAGGGCGAATACGCGGAGCGCGAGGAAGCCGCCGGCCGGAAGCAGGCGATCGAACGCATCGTCAACGACATCGTCGAAGGGGCACAATCGCAGTGGTGAGCGGGCGACGCGGCGCCGGCAAGATCGGCTGTCTCTTCACGCTCCTGCTCGTCGTGACGATTGGCTACTTCGCCGTGAACGTCGGCGAGGTCTACGTGCGGTATTTCAAGTACAGGGACGCCATCGCGCAGGAAGTGCGCTTCGCATCCACGCGCTCCGACGACGCGATTCGTGTGCGACTCGCGTCCATCGCCGATTCCCTCGGGCTGCCGGACGACGCCGGTCGCGTCCACATCACTCGCACGAACACACGCATCCGAATCTCCGCCGAATACTCGGAGCACGTCGAACTCCCGCTCCTCGTGCGTGAATTCCGCTTCAGTCCCTGCGCCGACGGCGGGCTGTGAACGTCGTGCATCCCGAACAGCGCATCCTCACGACGGCACAGGCGTGTGCCTGGCGCGCACAGCAGGCCGGTCGCGTGGTCTTCACGAACGGTGTCTTCGACCTGCTCCATCCCGGGCACGTCGACGTGTTGCAGGCCGCGAGGGACTGCGGCGACTCGCTGATCGTGGGGATCAATAGCGATGCCTCGGTGCGACGGCTCAAGGGCCCCCACCGTCCGGTGCGCAGCGAGGCAGAGCGAGCCTATGTGCTCGCGTCGCTTCGCGCGGTCGATGCCGTGACCGTGTTCGACGAGGATACCCCCCTCCAACTGGTCCGGGCGCTCGCGCCCGATGTGATCGTGAAGGGGGGCGACTATACGGAAGCCACCGTCGTCGGGGCGTCCGAGGTTCGCGCGCGCGGCGGGGCGGTCGTGATCGTACCGCTCACCCCCGGCCAGTCCACCACTTCCATCATCGAAAAACTCCGTGCCCAACGAGATTCCGCCGCGCCGTGACCGCGCGCCCTCCGCACTCCGCCCCGTCGTCCTTGAGCGGAGCGCCGTGCGCAACGCCGAAGGATCGTGCCTCGTGTCGTTCGGCAACACGCGCGTCCTGTGCGCGGTGTCGGTCGAGGATGGCGTCCCGGGATGGCGAAAGGGGAGCGCCCAAGGGTGGTTGACCGCTGAATACGCCATGCTGCCTCGCGCCACGAACACGCGGTCGTCGCGCGAGCGCAGCCAGCTCGGCGGGCGCACGCAGGAGATCCAGCGGCTGATCGGGCGCAGTGTGCGCGCGATGCTCGACGACTTCGCGTTCGGGGAATTCACGCTCCGCGTGGACTGTGACGTGCTGGACGCCGATGGTGGCACGCGGACGGCATCGATCACCGGCGCGTGCGTCGCCGTCGTGGATGCGTTCGACTGGATGGTGCGATCGGGGCGAATCGCCGCGACACCGGTGCGTCGGCGGGTGGCGGCCGTGAGCGTCGGGCTCCTGGCCGGCGAACCCCGCCTTGACCTGGCGTACGAGGAGGACGTCCGCGCGGACGTGGACATGAACGTCGTCATGACCAGCGAGGGACGCTTCGTCGAGGTGCAGGGCACCGGCGAGCACGCCGCGTTCGATCGCGACGAACTCGACCGACTGGTGACGCTGGCCGCCGCCGGCATTCGGGAGTTGGATCAGCTGCAAGTCTCGACGCTCGCCCTCCAGCGGTGAGGCGCGTCCTCGTCGCCACCCGCAGCGCGGGCAAGCTGCGGGAGCTGGCGCCGCTGCTGTCCGAGGCGGGGGTGCATGCGATCGACCTGGCCACGGCGGGAATCGTCGAGGCGCCCTACGAGGCGGCGATCGAGTCGCACGAGACCTTCGAGGCCAACGCACTGGCGAAGGCACGCTACTTCGCCGGCCGCAGCGGCCTGCCGACGCTCGCCGACGACTCGGGGTTGTGTGTGGACGCGTTAGGCGGCCGGCCGGGTGTGCGTAGCAAGCGATGGTCGGGACGACTCGACCTGTCCGGGGACGCGCTCGATGCGGCGAACAACGCGATGCTTGCGTCGGAGCTGTCGGATCTCGACGCGGGCAGAGACGCGCGCGGGGCTGCGTACGTCTGTGCGATGGCGTACGTGGATGACGAGCGGGAGGTGGTGCGACGCGGGGAGACGCGAGGCGAGGTGCTGGTCGAACCTCGGGGTGCCGGCGGCTTTGGGTACGATCCGTACTTCTGGTCCGTGGACCTTGGCCGGAGCTTCGCCGAGGTGACCCGCGAGGAGAAGGCGCGCGTGAGTCATCGGGCGCGGGCGCTTGCCGCGATCCTGCGCGCGCTGACGATCTCCGGCGCGTGACGGCGCGGCGGGGATGCGGCGAGGGATGCGCGAGGGATGCGCGAGGGATGCGCGAGGGATGCGCGCGAGATCGGGGGGTGTCCGTGATCGCCGCGTGCGGGATGTTTGCAGACGTTGACATTGGACGATGGGTGGCTACAATTCGGTTTCCCAGCGGGGCGTAGCGTAGCCCGGTATCGCGCCTGCTTTGGGAGCAGGAGGTCGCCGGTTCGAATCCGGCCGCCCCGACTTCGCAGGGACGCCGGCCATTCGTGGCCGGTCGAAGCGCCAGTAGCTCAGATGGATAGAGCGGCAGCCTTCTAAGCTGTAGGTCGGGGGTTCGATTCCCTCCTGGCGCACCAGCAGGGTTCGTCGCTCCGTTAGCTCAATTGGCAGAGCAAGCGACTCTTAATCGCTAGGTTGTAGGTTCGATTCCTACACGGAGCATGTGGAAGCTGGAAGGCGTGCGCAGGGTGCGTGCGGTACATGTGCAGCTGCAGCGCGCGCGATGGATGTGTCGAGGCGGGCTGCCGACATGGGTGGCCCGTTTCGCATTGTGGGGGATCGCGGGTCGACAGGTGAGTTGAGTCGACAGTTGGTGCGAGCGAGCCCTTGCGTGATTCTGAGCAAAGGTTTATTTGTTCTGTCTGCCCGCTAGAGGGCCTGCCCAATTGGGTAGGGAGCTCAAGTGGAGCGGATTGAATCTGGGCCTTGACGATTCAGCAGCAAGGAAGTATAATTCAAGGCTGTCGCAAACGCGGCAACAAAGCTGATTGAAAATCGAGTTGAGCGTGTAATGTGCGAGGCGGACTCGTCGAACCGCAGCTCATCAGGGCTGCGGGGAGAGTGTACTGATGAACACATAAGTGATTCTTCGGACCGTTGTCATGCCTTCGGGTGTGGTGACGTCGAAGCATACGAGCTTTCGAATTGAATTCTCTTGGAGAGTTTGATCCTGGCTCAGGACGAACGCTGGCGGCGTGCTTAACACATGCAAGTCACGGGGGGTGGGGCAACTCATCAACCGGCGAACGGGTGCGTAACACGTGAGCGACCTGCCCAATTGTGGGGATAGCCGGCCCAACGGCCGGGTAATACCGCATACGCTTCCTGGGGGCATTCTTGGGGAAGGAAACCTACGGGGCGATTGGAGGGGGCTCGCGGCCTATCAGCTTGTTGGCGGGGTAACGGCCCACCAAGGCGATGACGGGTAGCTGGTCTGAGAGGATGGCCAGCCACATTGGGACTGAGATACGGCCCAGACTCCTACGGGAGGCAGCAGTGGGGAATCTTGCGCAATGGCCGAAAGGCTGACGCAGCGACGCCGCGTGGAGGATGACGCCCTTCGGGGTGTAAACTCCCTGTTGCCCGGGACGAATGCCTGTTTTGACAGGAGTGACGGTACCGGGTGAGGAAGCACCGGCTAACTCTGTGCCAGCAGCCGCGGTAATACAGAGGGTGCGAGCGTTGTCCGGAATCACTGGGCGTAAAGGGCGCGTAGGTGGCTGGGTAAGCGTGTGGTGAAAGTCCGGGGCTCAACCCCGGATCGGCCATGCGAACTGCCCGGCTGGAGCACGGTAGAGGCACATGGAATTCCGGGTGTAGCGGTGGAATGCGTAGAGATCCGGAAGAACACCGGTGGCGAAGGCGGTGTGCTGGGCCGTTGCTGACACTGAGGCGCGACAGCGTGGGGAGCAAACAGGATTAGATACCCTGGTAGTCCACGCCGTAAACGATGGGCACTAGGTCCTTGGGGGAGCGACCCCGTGAGGGCCGGCGCTAACGCATTAAGTGCCCCGCCTGGGAGTACGGCCGCAAGGCTGAAACTCAAAGGAATTGACGGGGCCCGCACAAGCGGTGGAGCATGTGGTTTAATTCGACGCAACGCGAAGAACCTTACCTAGGGCTTGACATGGCCAGAAAGCCGGGGAAACCTTGGCCCCTCTTCGGAGTTCGGTCACAGGTGCTGCATGGCTGTCGTCAGCTCGTGTCGTGAGATGTTGGGTTAAGTCCCGCAACGAGCGCAACCCTTGTCGCTAGTTACCAGCGGGTTATGCCGGGCACTCTAGTGAGACTGCCGGTGCCAAACCGGAGGAAGGTGGGGACGACGTCAAGTCATCATGGTCCTTACGTCTAGGGCTACACACGTGCTACAATGGGCGGGACAACGGGTTGCCAAGCCGCAAGGTGGAGCCAATCCCACAAACCCGTCCTCAGTTCGGATTGTCGTCTGCAACTCGACGGCATGAAGCTGGAATCGCTAGTAATCGCGGATCAGCTACGCCGCGGTGAATACGTTCCCGGGCCTTGTACACACCGCCCGTCACGCCATGGAAGCGGCGAGTGCCCGAAGTCCGTGCCGGAACCCGTAAGGGACCAAGCGGCCGAAGGCAAGCGTCGTGACTGGGGCGAAGTCGTAACAAGGTAGCCGTAGGGGAACCTGCGGCTGGATCACCTCCTTAACGGAGTCCACGAGTAGACCCGAAGGCTCACGCCGGACGGCCGAAAGTGACTCGCGTAGTCGCCCGTCTCGCGCACTATACGCTCAACTCGATTTCAGATACGCCTGGCCTCGGCCAGGCTTCGCTGATTGACAACGGATGGATGTGTGATCGTGGGACAAATGCATGGCTGCCGCCGCAAGGTGACAGTCATTGGATTTGGATCTCACTAGTGACACAATTCGCAGAGTAAGTACGAGCAATCGGATGCAAGTCCGATCGACAGTGAAGTGAATTGTTTCACTCGTGCAAAGTAGATCGCGCGTGCTCTGCTTGACGACGAATGGGTCAAGCGAGCGAAAGCATGTGGGGGATGCCTGGGCACACAGAGGCGATGAAGGCCGCGGTAAGCTGCGATAAGCTCGGGGGAGTGGCACACACGCGGTGATCCCGAGATGGCCGAATGGGGCAACCCGGCGGACCGTGAGGTCCGTCATCACCGGCAACGGTGAAGCGAACGCTGGGAACTGAAACATCTCAGTACCGGCAGGAAGAGAAATCAAACGAGATGCCCGGAGTAGCGGCGAGCGAAAGGGGCGGAGCCTAAACCAGTCTCCTTGTGGGACTGGGGTTGTAGGACCCACGGACGGAGCCAGTTAACGAGTCGAAGTCCCCTGGAACGGGGCGCCGTAGACGGTGACAGCCCGGTAGACGAAGAGCGCTGGCCCAGTGGAGTTCCTGAGTAACGCCCGACTCGAGAAATCGGGCGTGAAGCTGGGGGGACCACCCTCCAAGGCTAAAGACTCCTGTGTGACCGATAGTGGACGAGTACCGTGAGGGACAGGTGAAAAGCACCCCTGGGCGGGGAGTGAAAGAGATCCTGAAACCACATGCTTACAAGCGGTAGGAGGCGGGCCAGGGGGCAACCTTTGGCACTGCTGACTGCGTGCCTTTTGCATTATGATCCGGCGAGTTACTCCTCAGGAGCGAGGCTAAGCGGCTCAGCCGCGGAGTCGGAGCGAAAGCGAGTCCTGCAACGAGGGCGCTTGAGTTCCTGGGGGTAGACCCGAAACCAGGGCGATCTACCCATGAGCAGGGTGAAGCTGAGGTAACACTTAGTGGAGGCCCGAACCGGTGTGGGTTGAAAACCGCTCGGATGACTTGTGGGTAGGGGTGAAAGGCCAATCAAGCCTGGAGATAGCTGGTTCTCCCCGAAATCTATTGAGGTAGAGCCTCGAGGCGTGTAAGCAGGGGGTAGAGCGACTGGATGGGCGCGGGCTGGCGAAGCTGGTACCAACCCCAACCAAACTCCGAATACCTGTTTTATGGACCTCGGGAGGCAGTCGCTGAGCGATAATGTCCAGCGGCGAGAGGGAAAGAACCCAGAGCCACAGCTAAGGTCCCGGAGTGGCCGCTGAGTATAGCGAAGGATGTGTTTCTGCCGTGACAACTGGGAGGTTGGCTTAGAAGCAGCCATTCCTTGAAAGAGTGCGTAATAGCTCACCAGTCCAGCGGGAATGCGCCGAGAATGGTCGGGATTAAGCGGCCCACCGAAGCTTGGCCTTCGAACGTAAGTTCGAGGGGTAGGGGAGCGTTCCGCGTGCAGTGAAGGGGAGGTGGAAACCAATCCCTGGAGCGAGCGGAAGTGAGGATGCCGGAATGAGTACGCGCAAACGGGTGTGAAAACCACCCGCACCGTAAGCCCAAGGGTTCCTGCGCCATGGCAATCAGCGCAGGGTGAGGCGGGTCCTAAGGCGAGGCCCCAGAGGCGTAGCCGATGGCAAGCCGGTTAAGATTCCGGCCCCGCGTGGGAAGTGTTGATCGATTCAGGGACCGTGGAACGAAGCAGCAGCGGCGTGGTGGATTGCCGTTCAACCGCGTAGGTGTGTGTAAACACGCCGAGACGGGAGTACGAGGCGGCGGGGCAACCCAAAGCCAAGTGTTGTGGAGTCGACACGCGAGAAAAGCTGAATCGGGAGCGACTCATGCGTCCGTACCGTAAACCGACACAGGTGGGCGAGGCGAGCAGCCTCAGGTGCACGAGTGAGACGTGGTCAAGGAACTCGGCATAATGATCCCGTAACTTCGGAAGAAGGGATGCCCTTGCTGGTGACCCGTACAGGGAAGCTGGTGGGGGCCGCAGAGAATCGGCCCAAGCGACTGTTTAGCAAAAACACAGGTGCGTGCCAAGCCGCGTAAGGCGCCGTATACGCACTGACTCCTGCCCGGTGCCGGAAGGTTAAGGGGAGAGGTTAGCCGCAAGGCGAAGCCTTGAGCCGAAGCCCCGGTAAACGGCGGCCGTAACTATAACGGTCCTAAGGTAGCGAAATTCCTTGTCGGGTAAGTTCCGACCTGCACGAATGGAGTAACGACTTGGGCACTGTCTCGACCACGCGCTCGGCGAAATTGCAGTCTCGGTGAGGATTCCGAGTCCCCGCGACAGGACAAAAAGACCCCATGCACCTTTACTGTAGCTTGCCATTGGACGTTGTCTCTAACTGTGTAGCATAGGTGGGACCCGATGAGCCCTGGGCGCTAGTTCAGGGGG
The DNA here is from genome assembly GCA_016704465.1 of Gemmatimonadota bacterium. GTDB lineage: Bacteria > Gemmatimonadota > Gemmatimonadetes > Gemmatimonadales > Gemmatimonadaceae > SCN-70-22. The sequence goes on from JADJAD010000008.1 coordinate 414,029, forward strand.
AGGGGCCAGTGAAATACCACCCTGGTAGATACGACGTCCTCACCAGCCTGCGCAAACCGCAGGTGGGACCGTGGCAGGTGGGCAGTTTGACTGGGGCGGTCGCCTCCGAAAGAGTAACGGAGGCGCGCGAAGGTTGGCTCAGCGCGGTCGGTACTCGCGCTTCTAGAGTGTAACGGCACAAGCCAGCCTGACGGGGGAGACCGACGGGTCGACCCGCCACGAAAGTGGGCCGTAGTGATCCGGTAGCCCGGGGTGGAACGGCTATCGCGCAACGGATAAAAGGTACGCTGGGGATAACAGGCTTATCGCGCCCGAGAGTTCACATCGACGGCGCGGTTTGGCACCTCGATGTCGGCTTGTCACATCCTGGGGCTGGAGAAGGTCCCAAGGGTCCGGCTGTTCGCCGGTTAAAGTGGCACATGAGCTGGGTTCAGAACGTCGTGAGACAGTTCGGTCTGTATCCGTCGTGGGCGTTGGAGTGTTGAGGAATGCGGACTCTAGTACGAGAGGACCGAGTCGGACGATCCGCTCGTGTCCCGGTTGTCCCGCCAGGGGCAACGCCGGGTAGCGATGATCGGTGGCGATAACCGCTGAAAGCATCTAAGTGGGAAACGCCGTCCAAGATGAACACTCCCTGGGGCCTTGAGCCCCCTGAAGGGCCGGAGGAGACGACTCCGTCAATAGGCCGCCCGTGGACATGGAGCAATCCATTCCGAGCGCAGCGGTCCTAATCGCCCGTGCGGCTTGACTCACCTATATCAAGACTCGCAGAACACGCAGAATCGAAAAAGATCCAATTACCACGATCACACACCTCCGCTGTCGATCATCTCTTGTGAGATGGTCCGCAGACTTCGAAGTCGCGCCGAGGACATCCGCCGCTCGTACGAGATCACTCGTGCGACCGTCGACCCTCCCGCGCCTTCTGCACTTCGCTGGCGACGAGAGCCCTTCGCGGGCCGTATGGAATCCCATACGGCCCGCGTTTGCGTTCCCACTCCCGCCCCGACCTCCCCGTCATGACCCGCGCTGGCATCGTCACGGTCGTCGGCCGGCCCAACGCCGGAAAGTCGACACTCCTCAACCGATTCGTCGGCGAAAAGCTCGCCATCACCAGCCCAAAGCCACAGTCCACCCGAAAACGAATCGTCGGTATCGTCTCGCGACCGACCGTCCAGCTGATCCTGCACGACACCCCAGGGCTCCTGCATCCACGCTACGCGCTGCACCGCGCCATGCGCAGCGAGGCGCTCGCAGCCCTCGACGACGCCGATGTCATTGCCTACCTCGTCGACGGGAGCAAGGGACCCGTCGAGCCGCTCGTCCAGGTCGCGCTCCTCGACGCTCCGCCGCGCGCGCCCGTCGTCGTCGTCATCAACAAGGCAGACCTCCTCGCTCCGGCCACACGCGACCAACTGGCGCGTGACAACCCGGACGCGATCTTCGTGTCCGCCACGACGGGGGAAGGACTTGAGGAACTCGAGGCCCGCCTGACGGAGTTCCTCCCGGAAAGCCCGTTTCTCTACGACGCCGAGGACATCTCGACCCAGCACCTGCGCTTCTTCGTGGAGGAGATGATCCGCGAAACCGCGCTCGAGCAGCTGGATGACGAGGTTCCATACAGCATCGCCTGTGAAGTCGAGGAGTTCCGGGAGGATCGTGATCCGGTGTACATTCGCACCGTGATCTTCGTGGAGCGCGAGAGTCAGAAGCACATCGTCATCGGTCGCGACGGTGCGCGCATCCGCGAGATCGGGTCGGACGCGCGCCGCAAGGTCGAGACCCTTCTGGGGCGTCGCGTGTATCTCGACCTGTGGGTGAAGGTGCTTGACAACTGGCGACGTAACGAACGCTCCCTCAAGCGCTTCGGCTTTGTGCTTCCCGAGGATCCTCGACCGTGACGCTCTCGCCCCAACTCCTGGCCGTGCTCGTGTGTCCCCGCTGCAAGGGAGCGCTGGATTACCGGGAGGGCGACGCACTGCTCGTCTGCGCCGCCTGCCGCCTGCGCTATCCCGTCAAGGACGACATCCCCATTATGCTCACCGATGAGGCCACGCCTCTTTAGGCGGCTCCTTCGGTTGGCGAGCTGGGGGTCGGTCCTCCTGCTCGGTGAGGCGCTCGTTCCGCGAGCGCTGCGCGCGCAGCGCGGGCTCGCCGACCAGGCCGCGCTATTTCTCCTGCTCCCGGTATCCGCTCGTGCGGTCGGGATGGGACAGGCCATGATGGCGGCCGAGGGAAGCGGAGAAGGCGTCTGGTGGAATCCCTCCGGCATCGCGTCGGTCAAGCGAGGCGATGCCTCCCTCCACCACTCGCAGAGCGTGGTCGGAACGAGCGAAGCACTCACCGTCACGGTCGCGTCCTCGCTCCTCGGCGTCGCCGCCATTTCGGCGAACATCCTCGACTTCGGCGGCGATATTCCCGCGGTCGACAATCAGGGCAACGTCGTGGGAAAGATCCTGCCCCGCAACATCGCGCTGGTCGGGACCTATGCGACGACCATCGGGTCCCGCATTCGCGGCGGCGTCTCGTACAAGCTCGTCCAGTTCCGGTTCGACTGCGAAGGACTCTGTCCGTCCCTCCCGACGACACAGGCCTCGACGAGCGCCCTCGACGTCGGGACCCAGATTGACCTCCCCACTCCGATTCCCGTGACCGTCGGAGTCGCGATCCGCAATCTCGGCGTTCGCCTCCAGATCAACGACAGTCCGCAGTCCGACCCGCTTCCGACGCGTCTGCAGGTCGGTGCGATGGCCCGATACACGATCCCGACGGAATACGCCGCCGACGCCGAACTGCGGCTCTCGGCCGACGTGGTGGATGACGTCCCGGTCGGGCGTCCCCTCCCCAGGGTGGGCGGGGAATTCGTGTGGGAAAAGCGTGCCTTCCTTCGGGCGGGCTATCTCTTCTCATCGGGGACGTCAGAGTCCGGCGGACCAACGCTGGGGCTCGGATTCGTGGCTCGACGCCTGGTGATCGACTTTGCTCGCGTCTTCGCCGGACTCTCAGCCGACGCTGGGCAGGCGCCTACCTACCTGTCACTCCGCGTCACCTTCTGATGCGGTGGCGTTCGCGCTCGTCGCTTGGCGCGGCACTCGCTGCGTGCCTGCTCGCTGCTGAATCGGCCCTCGAGGCCCAGCGAGCGACTCCCGCTGTCGATCTCCGGGTCGTGCGACGCGGTGTCGAGCCCACGGGAAACGCTCGCCTCGTCGGCGCAGCGCGTCCGTCATGGACTCTGCCGCGGATTCCTGCCTTCGCGGCGGCCGCCGAGTCGGATTCCGCCCGGCGCTTCGCGCGCTCGTCGTGGTCTGTGCTTGCGTCGGCTGTGGTGCCGGGCGCTGGGCAGGCCATGATGCGTCAGAAACGCGCGGTTGCATACCTGGCCGTGGAGGCGATGGCGTGGTCGGCGTTCGCCTCGCATCGACGCGTCGCACGGAGCACGCGCGACAGCTACCGCTCGCTCGCGTCCACCGTTGCCCGCGCGCCGTTTTCCGATGTACGCCCCGTCGGGGACTTTGACTATTACGAGCGCATGGAGCATTTCGCCGCGAGCGGTCGATTCGACCTGTCGGCGGGAGACGGAACGCTGCGACCCGAGGAGGACACGGCGACGTTCAATGGGGCCATGTGGTTGTTGGCCCGTCGCACGTACTGGAACGACCCCTCCCAACCCCCGCCGCGCGCGTCCGTCGAATGGACCCGGGCTGAGGCGTTTTATCTGCAGCGCGCGATTCGGCCGAACTTCCAATGGTCGTGGGACGGGGCGACCGATCAGTACGCGCAGTTTCGTCAGCTCATCCGACAGAGCAATGACAAGTACAGGTCTGCGCTCTCTGATCTTGGGCTGGCCCTGGGGAACCACGTGCTGAGTGCGATCGATGCCTCCATTTCGCTCCGCCTCGAGCAGCGACGGATCGCGGCGACTCGGCAGTATCGACTGCGGGTGGAGATTCCTGTCGACCTGGGTCGTTAGGGCTGCACATCGTCCGAAAGGGTGGCGCTGCTGGCGATTCTACCGTATGGAGCGCGTGTCACCGATGCACGACCGAATCGTCGTACCATGGAGGCGCTCGTACGAGCGTCTCTGGACGTCATGTGCGACCGCCGAGGTGTGACATCGAGCGCACGGCGCATCCAGGACGTCGACGCCCCCAGGACGTGCCGGTGCGTGACGACCAGCCATCTGTCACATGCTCGCCGGCCTGAAGCCGTCGACTATTTCCGAGATGGCCTCTAGGTTTCCCACGCCGGTCACCGTGCGCCCGTCCTGCTTACCCCTCCGATAGCGTGCCCCTTCCAACCGCGATGCTCTTCTCCCCGCGTGGCGAGCTGCTCCCCGCGGCGGTGCTCGCATGGGTGCATGGCGCGGGGCTGTCGCCGCAGATCGTCGCGACGGGTGACGAGCTGCTCGACGTGGCGCTCCGCAGCCGCCCTCGGCTGGTGATTTTTGATGCCCGCGGCGAATCGGGCGAAAGCGAGCTCTTTGCTGCCTGTGCACGCCTCAAGTCCGACTCGTTCACCGGAATCGTGCCGGCGGTTGTCCTGGTGGACGATGCGGCCGCGATGTTCGATCGGGCGCTAGCCAGTGGAGCCGATGAAGTCCTGCGCCACGGCGTTTCGGAGCTGGAGACCGAGCAGCGGCTGCACCTGCTCCTGCGGCGCTCGGACCGCGACGCCAACGTGCACCCCTCGACGCGCCTCCCGGGCACCGTGGAGATCGAGGCGGAAATCGCCCGGCGCATGACGGGCGGAGAGCGCTTTGGCGTCTGCTACGCCGATCTCGACCACTTCAAGGAGTACAACGATCGATACAGCTACTTTGACGGCGACCGGGTGATTCGGCTGCTGGCCAAGCTGCTGCACGACGTGGTGAAGGGGATGTGTGGCGAACGCGGGTTCGTCGGGCATATTGGGGGTGATGACTTCATCTTCATCATCCCCGTCGATTCCGTGAACGACGTCTGTGCCGAGATCGTGACCGTCTTCGACCTGATGGTTCCGTACCAGTACTCGGAGCAGGACCAGCGGGCCGGCTATTTTTTCGGGAAGGATCGTCGTGGGCAGCTACACCGCGTCCCGCTCATGACACTGTCAATCGGTGTGGTGACGAACGAGCGGCGGCACTTCACCTCCGCGGGCCAGGTGAGCGAGCTTGCGACCGAGATGAAGGGCTACGCCAAGACGCTCGCCGGATCGGTGTATACCGTCGATCGACGCACGGAATCGACCGATTCGGGCGACGTACCGACGCCACCACGCCCGCCGCGGGCCATCAGTGTGATTGACGAGTCATGAACATCGCCTGTCCGGAGTGCCAGTCCATCTTTCGCGTCGATCCCGCCAAGGTGACCGGGGCGAGCCTTCGCGCGCGCTGCTCGATCTGCGGCGGATTGATTCCGGTGGGTGCGAGCGTGCGATGGGCTGACGAATTCCCGAACTCGACCCTGTCGAGCGCGACAGCGTCGCCGGGTCGGACGCCCGCCCCGCCGTTACCGCCGGCTGCATCGCGGGCGCCTGAGCGGGCGCCTGAGCGGGCGCCTGAGCGGGCGCCCGAGCGGACGCCAACCACCGGGTCGCGCGCCGTGGGTCGCGTTGACGCGCCCGGCGGTGAACAGAGCGCGGTCACGCCGAGTCCGCGTACCGACGCAGCGCCCGTGCGACGTCCGACACCGCTGACGCCGGCGTACGTACCGATTGTCGCCACGCCCTCGGCGCCTCCTCTGGCGTCGCCTCTCGCGCCGCCGACGCACGCCCTCCCAGCCCGGGCGACGACCCCTCCGGCGGCACAGATCGTCCGCCCGACTTTGGCTCCGCCGCGCATGGAGCCGCGCATGGAGCCGCGGAGCCCGACGCCGGTGGCGCAGCCGTCATCTGGCCGCCGGGAGGGTGGACTTGCGGACGAGCGATCCGTCCCGCCGGCGCGCCCCGTTCCGGTCGCCCCGTTCGTGTCGCCGGTCGGTGGTTCCGCGACCGGTTCTGCAGCCGGTTCTGCAGCCGGTTCTGCGACCTCGCCGACCGCCGCGCCGGGCGCAGCGGCGCCGCGACCGGCGGGCGGGTCGCCGCCTGCGCGCCGACCGATCAACCCGTTCCTGTCCACCGATCCGAACCAGAAAGCGCGTCGTCTGGCGCGTGCCCTCGTGTCGGATATGGTGGCCTATCATCCGCAGAAGCGGGAAGAGGGGGCGCGCGCGGGGACATTGAAGTCGCTCTTTCGCGAGGAGATCAAGAAGTCCTACGAGGAGTATGTCGAGCAGGTGGGGCGCGAGTTCGCCGAGAGCACGACGCACTTTCAGGAGGCGCTCAACGACATCCTCGCCGGCGGGAAGCGCATCTTCTGATCGGGGTGGAACGCGCGCGCCGAGAGCGCTAATTTGCGGGCATCGCACCAACAGCGCACTAATGCAGCGGGCGGGCCGTTCTCCATGGCGGAGGACGGCTCGCGTCACATCCGGAACGGTGGAGAGAACGATCCAATGGCGGACATGGAGCGCGCGCGCACCCTCGTGAGCTACGACGAACGGCTGAACGAATTGCGGAGGTATCTTTGACCTCGCCGGCAAGCGGGAAGCCCTAACGACGCTCGAAGGGCAGATGGCCGGGACGGGCTTCTGGGACAACCAGGAGCGCGCCCGCGACGTGGTGCAGCGCGTGAAGACGCTGAAGGCATGGTTGGAGCCGTTCGAGAAGCTCGAGGGGCGCGTCCGCAGCGCGCGGGAGATCGACGAGCTGCTGGGCGACGAGCCGGACCGGGAGATGGCGCTCGAACTCGACCAGGAGACGTCGTCCATCGAGGGGGCACTCCGGAGTTACGAGCTGCGCTCCCTGCTGCAAGGGAAGGACGACTGGCGCGACGCGCAGGTCGAGATCGCGGCGGGCGCCGGCGGCACCGAGGCGATGGACTGGGCGCAGATGATCATGCGCATGTACACGCGCTGGGCAGAGCGTCACGGCTTCGGGATCGAGATCCTCGACCAGTCGGATGGCGAGGAGGCGGGCATCAAGGGGGCGGTGCTCGAGATCAAGGGGTACTATGCCTTCGGGTTCCTGCGGCCCGAGACGGGCGTGCATCGGCTCGTGCGCATTTCTCCGTTTGATTCGAACGCGCGCCGCCACACGAGCTTCGCGTCGGTCTTCGTGTATCCGGTGGTGGACGAGGAGATCAACATCGAGATCCGCGACGAGGACATCCGGATGGACGTGTTCCGTGCGAGCGGGGCCGGCGGACAGCATGTGAACAAGACGAGTTCCGCCGTACGCCTCACGCACATTCCGTCCGGGGTCGTGGTGTCGTCGCAGGCGGAGCGCTCGCAGTTCAAGAACAAGGCGACCGCGATGAAGCAACTGAAGAACCGCCTGTACCAGATCGAGGCCGACAAGCAGGCCGCCGCCAAGGCGAAGCTCGACGCGACGAAGTCCGATGTCTCGTTCGGGAGCCAGATCCGGAGCTATGTCTTCCAGCCGTATACCATGGTGAACGACCATCGCACCGAACTCAAGATTCCCGACGTGCAGCGCATCATGGACGGCGACATCGACGAGTTCATCGAGGCGTACTTGAAGCTGTACGGCGCGGGCGCCGCGGAGGCCAAGTGAGCGAGGACCTCAACTTCGTGCTGAAGGCCCGGCGCGAGAAGCTGGCGCAACTCGAGGCGCTGGGCGTGCCCCCGTTCGCCTATTCGTTCGAGACGACGCACGACGCGGCGGCGGCACTGCGCGCACTGCCGGCGGGCGACGCGGAAGGACCACGCGTGATCGTCGCTGGGCGGATCGTGGCCTGGCGACCGCACGGCAAGACGATCTTCGGCCATGTGGCGGACACCACCTCGCGCATCCAGCTGTACTTCCGGCGTGATGAGCTGGGCGACGCCGTCTTCGCCCAGCTCGAGCTCTACGACATCGGCGACGTCGTGGGCGTGTCGGGGTCGCTCTTTCGCACGCGCACCGGCGAGACGACCATCAAGGTCGAGCAGGCCACCCTGCTCGCCAAGTCGCTGCGGCCGCTGCCGTATGGCAAGGACGAGATCGTGGACGGGGCGGTGGTGCGGCATTCGGGGTTCGCCGACCCCGAGATGCGCTATCGGCAGCGGTACGCGGACCTGGCGGTGAACGCCGACGTGCGCCGGCGCTTCGTCGCCCGCAGCCGCATGCTCACGGAGATCCGGCGTGCGCTGGACGAGCTGGGCTACCTGGAGGTCGAAACGCCCGTGCTGCAACCGCTCTATGGCGGGGCGACCGCGCGGCCGTTCCACACCCACCACAACGCGCTCGACATGCCGCTCTACCTGCGGATTGCCGACGAGCTGTACCTCAAGCGGCTGGTGGTCGGCGGGCTGGATCGCGTGTACGAGATCGGGCATGACTTCCGGAACGAGGGGATCGATCGCACGCACAACCCCGAGTTCACCATGCTGGAATTCTATGAGGCGTACGCCGACTACACGGTGATGATGGGACGCGTCGAACGCCTGCTCATCCGCGCGTCCGATGCCGTCCGTGCGGTGCTCGCCCCCGAATCGGCCGGGCCGGAGGAACGGTTGCTGCTGACGGACGCCGCGTTCGTGGACGTGCCGCAGTTCCGTCCGCCCTTCCCACGCCTGGAGTGGGTGCCGTCGCTGAACCAGGCGCTCGGGGCCGACTGCATGGCCCTCGACCTGACGGCGCTGCGCGACCGGGCGCACCGCGTCGGGGTCCACAAGGTCGAGAGCCTCAGTCGACCGAAGCTGCTGGACGAGATGTTCCAGGCGCTGGTGGAGTCCACGATCGAGACGCCGACCTTCGTGGTGGATTATCCGGTGGAACTGTCGCCCCTCGCCAAGCCGAAGCGCGGCGTGGAGGGACTCACCGAACGGTTCGAGCTGTTCGCCAAGGGGAAGGAACTCGCCAACGCCTTCAGCGAACTGAACGATCCGATCGACCAGCGGCGGCGCTTCGAGGCCCAGGCGCGGCTCAAGGCCGAGGGCGACGAGGAGGCAAGCGGCGTCGACGAGGACTACTTGCGCGCGATGGAGTACGGCATGCCGCCGATGGGTGGCGTGGGGATCGGCATTGACCGATTGTTCATGTACCTCTCCGCCTCGGCCAACATTCGCGACGTGATCCTCTTTCCCACGCTGCGCCCCGAATGACCGCCATCGAGTTCGACATCGCCTGGCGCTACCTGCGCAGCCGCCGGGGATCCAAGCTCCTGTCGTTCATCAGTGTCATTGCGATCGGCGGCGTCATCGTCGGCGTCAGTGCGCTGATCGTGGTGATGGGCGTGATGAACGGCTTGCAGCGCGATCTCCGCGAGAAGATCCTCATCGGCTCGCCAGACATCCGCGTGCTGAGCTACGGTGAGGACCTGAAGATCGCCGACTGGCAGAGCGTGATGCAGCGCGTGGCCGCGGAGCCGGGCGTGCAGGCGGTCGCTCCCTTCGTGCTGACGCAGGGGCTGATCAGCGCGGGCCATGATTACAGTGAAGGGGCGTATATCGCCGGCATCGAGCCGCAGTCCCGGGACGCGGTGCAGGTGACGAGCATCCGGACGCACGCAACGCAAGGTGACTTTCGCTTCGCCAGTTCCGACGGAAAGCAGCGAGGGGTCGTGGTCGGGAAGCTGCTCGCCGCCAAGCTTAACGCGTACCCAGGTGACACCATTTCGGTGATGACCATCGCCGGGACGCAGGTCAATCGGGTCACCGGAAGCATCGTCCCGCGGCCCATTCGGTTCGAGGTGACCGGCATCTTCGAGACCGGGATGTACGAATACGACAACGCGTACGTCTATATGGCGCTCGCGGCGGCGCAGGACATCGCCGGACTCGACTCGGCGGTCACGGGGTTGGAGGTCCGGACCACCGACCGGTGGAACGCCCCCGAGGTTGCCCCGCTGCTCGCCCAGCGCCTGGGCTTTCCGTATCGCACGGTCGACTGGCAGGAGCAGAACTCGTCGCTGTTTCAGGCGCTCAAGCTCGAGAAGCTGGGGATGGGAGTCATTCTGCTGCTCATCGTCGTCGTCGCGGCGTTCAACATCGTCAGCAACCTGACGATGGTCGTCGCCGACAAGACGAAGGAGATCGGGATTCTCAAGGCGATGGGGATGACCGCTCGCTCGGTTCGAAAGGTCTTCCTCGCCCAGGGGCTGGTCATCGGGCTCGCCGGGACCCTGCTCGGTCTCGCCCTGGGACTGGCCGTTTCGGTCGCGCTCGGTACGTACAAGTTGATCAAGCTGGACCCGTCGATCTACTTCATCGACCACCTGCCGGTGGCCACCGAGTGGACCGACGTTGCCCTGACGGTCGTGGCGTCGGTCGTGATCGCGGCGGTCGCCACCCTGTATCCGGCGCAACAGGCGGCCAAGCTGTATCCGATCGAGGCCATTCGGCACGAGTGAGCGGGCGCCGACCGGAGCGAATTCGCGAATCGCGGACGATTGCGGGAACCGTTGGTCGCCGATTCGGGCTAGTTGTCTGGGGAGGGTCCTCAGTGCAACGTGTGAAGTACGAGACACCGCGCTGGAGCTGATCCGGGATGTTCGTCCTGTCTGCCGAAGGGATCGTGAAGTCGTACCGTGGAGGAGATGGCGGGATTCTGCACATCCTGAACGGTGTGGAGCTCCGGGTGTCTCGCGGAGAGATGATCGCAGTCGTTGGGACGAGCGGCGCGGGGAAGAGCACGTTGCTGCACGTGTTGGGGGCGCTGGATCGTCCCACGAAGGGGCAGGTCCACGTCGACGGCGAGGCGCTCGAGGGACGCACCGACGAGGAACTGGCGCGCATTCGTAACCACAAGGTGGGCTTCGTTTTCCAGTTTCATCATCTCCTGCGGGAGTTCACGGCGCTCGAGAATGTGATGATGCCGGCGCGCATCGCGGGGCGTGACTTGCGGAGTGCCCGGAGTCGTGCCGAGGAGCTCCTGTCCCGCGTCGGGCTGAGCGGACGGATGCACCATCGCCCGTCTGAACTGTCCGGCGGCGAGCAGCAGCGCACCGCCGTGGCACGCTCCCTGGCGATGGATCCGGTCCTGCTCCTGGCCGATGAGCCCTCGGGGAATCTGGACCACGCCAACGCGGAGCGCCTGCACGATCTGTTGGCGGAGTTGGCGCGGGACCTTGAGATTGGGATGGTCGTTGTGACGCACAATCGTTCGCTCGCGGCCCGGGCTGACCGGGTACTCCTGTTGGAGGACGGGGTCCTGGCCGAGACTGATGTGAGGGGAGTGGTGGCCTGATGCTCTGCGAGGCATGTCGTGAACTCGATGCTAGTGTTCACCTGACCCAGGCAGTGGAGGGGGAGGTGCGGCAACGCCACTTGTGCGCGAAGTGCGCTGCGGAGCAGGGGATCGAGACGACCGTCACGGCGCCACCGAAGAACGTGTTGGGAGAGTTTCTGCAGGCGGTGCAGCAGCAGGCGGGGGCGACCGCGTCGGATTCCACGCGCTGCACGTATTGCGCGATGACACTGCGTGATTTTCGTTCGACCGGGCGCCTGGGGTGCTCGCGTTGCTACGCGACGTTCGAGCCGAGCTTGCGCGAGCTGTTGCGGCGGGTGCAGGGGAGTGCGAAGCATGTGGGGCGGCGGTACGTGCCGCCCGAGCCCGAGGTGCTGGAGCGAGCGACGACGATCGGCGAATTGCGGGATCGACTGCGCCGGGCCGTCGAGAATGAGGACTTCGAGGTCGCGGCGACACTGCGCGACAAGATCCGGGACGTGGAATGATGCTGGACTTGACGCTGCTCCCTGACGGCGGAATGGGGTGGCTCGACGGTTCGGGCGAGCATGCGGACGTGGTGCTGTCCACGCGCATTCGGCTGGCTCGCAACGTGGAGGGTTACGCGTTCACGGGACGGGCCCGCGAGGGGGAGCGGTTGCGCGTCCTGCAGCAGGTGCGGGACGCCATGCCGCACGTCGGGAGCCTGCGGGGCGGCGTGGTGCTGCGGGTGGACGAACTGGCGCCTAACGACCGTCAGTTGCTGCACGAACGGCACCTCGTCAGCCGGGAACTGGCGGGGCTCGAGAGTCACCAGACGCTCCGCGGGGGCGCGGCGGTGGTGCTCGGGGAGGGGGTGGGGGGTCATGGTGAACGAGGAGGATCACCTGCGGCTGCAGGCGTTGCGGTCGGGGTTGGAGGTCGGTCGTGCGCTGGGGGCGGTGGAGCGGCTGGATCGCGAGCTGGGCGGGCGCCTTCCGTACGCCTACCACGACGATTTCGGGTTCCTGACCGCGTGCCCGACGAACACGGGCACCGGGATGCGGGCCTCCGTGCTGATTCACCTGCCGGGGTTAGTGCTGACGAAGGAGATTGCGAAGGTGCTGGCGGGGTTGCAGACCATGGGGCTGACCTATCGCGGGCTGTACGGCGAGGGGAGCGAGGTGGTGGGGAACTTCTTCCAGATCTCGAACCAGACGACGCTGGGACGAACGGAAGAGGAACTGGCGGACCACCTGGTCCGCGTGGTGCGGCACGTGATCCAGCGAGAGCACGAGGCGCGGCGCGTGCTCTGGCGGGATGCGGGGTATATTATCGAGGACAAGCTGTGGCGGGCCTACGGGACGCTTCGCTTCGCGCGCAGTCTCACGTTCGATGAGGCGATGAACTACCTCAGCGGCGTGCGGCTGGCCGTGGGGCTGAAACTGATCAGTGGGCTCAGTGTATACACGCTCAACAAGCTCCTGATCTTTTGCCAGAGCGCCCACCTGGCGTATGCCGAGGGGCGCGCGCTGACCGAGAGCGAAGCCAACGTGGCGCGAGCGCGCGACGTGCGGCAGGCGCTCGAAGCTGAGGCGGACCCGACTGCCTAACGGTAGGTCGGAAACTGCTCCGAGGGATTCATGAACGGCTATAACTTTACCGAGCGGGTGCGAAAGGTCCTCCAGATGGCACGGGAGGAAGCGCAGCGCCTGCACCACGAGTACGTGGGGACGGAGCACATCCTGCTCGGGCTCATTCGCGAAGGCGAGGGCGTGGCCGCGGCCGTCCTGCAGAACCTCAACGTCGACCTCGACGAGATTCAGCAGAAGATCGAAGAGACGGTCAAGAAGGGGAAAGCTGCCCAGACGACGGGGCCGGACCTCCCCTACACGTCGCGCGCCAAGAAGGTGCTCGAGCTGGCGATGAGCGAAGCGCGGGGAGCTGAATCACTCGTACGTGGGCACCGAGCACCTGCTGCTCGGCCTCCTGCGCGAGGAAAAGGGGATCGCCGCGCAGGTGCTCTCCGATGCGGGCGTCAACCTGGACGCCGCACGGGCCGAGACGCTGCGCCTCCTGGGGACGGAGATGCCGCCGCAGGGCAGTGGCAACCCGCCGCAGCCCGGCAATACGCCGCCCGCCGCGACCCCGCCCAAGGGCGAGAAGAAGTCCAAGACCCCGGCGCTCGACCACTTCTGCCGCGACCTGACGCAGCTCGCGTCGGAGCAGCAGCTCGACCCGACCATCGGGCGCGCGAAGGAAATCGAGCGCGTCATGGAGATTCTCACGCGCCGCAAGAAGAACAACCCGGTGCTGATCGGCGAGCCGGGTGTGGGCAAGACGGCGATCGTCGAGGGACTGGCGCAGCTGATCGCGACCGGGGATTGCCCGGACGCGCTGCGGGAGCATCGCGTGCTGTCGCTGGACATGGCCGCGGTCATCGCAGGCACGAAGTACCGCGGGCAGTTCGAGGAGCGCCTGAAGGCCGTCATGAACGAGATCGCGCAGAACAAGAACGTGATCCTGTTCATCGACGAGCTGCACACGCTTGTTGGGGCCGGTGCCGCCGAAGGCGCGATCGACGCATCCAACATGCTCAAGCCGGCGCTCGCGCGCGGCGAACTGCAGTGCGTCGGCGCCTCGACCCTGAACGAGTACCGCAAGTACATCGAGAAGGACGGCGCCCTCGAGCGCCGCTTCCAGACCGTCATCGTCGACCCGCCATCGATCGAGGAAACGGTCGAGATCCTGAAGGGACTCAAGCAGAAGTACGAGGACCATCACCGCGTGATCATCCCCGACGAGACCCTGGTGTCGTCGGCCAAGCTCTCGGAGCGCTACATCACGGACCGGTTCCTCCCGGACAAGGCGATCGACGTGATCGACGAGGCTGGAGCGCGGGCTCGGCTCGCGGCACAGGTACCGCCGCCGGAGGTGGCACAGCTCAAGGAGAACCTGGAAAAGGTCAACACCGAGAAGGAAACGGCGGTGCGTGACCAGAACTTCGAGCGGGCGGCCGCGCTGCGTGACACGGAGCGTGAGCTGCAGGGCGAGATCCGGACCAAGCAGGACGAGTGGGAGAAGCGTCGCCAGTCCCATCGCCCCGTGCTCGGCGAGGAAGAAGTGGCCTTCATCGTGAGCCGATGGACGGGCATTCCCGTCACGCGGCTGCAAGAGGCCGAGAGCTCGCGCCTGCTCCGGATGGAGGAGGAACTGCACGAATCGGTCGTCGCCCAGGACGAGGCGATCATGGCGATTTCCCGCTCGATTCGGCGCAGCCGGGCCGGGTTGAAGGATCCCAAGCGGCCCATCGGCTCGTTCATCTTCTGCGGTCCGACCGGTGTCGGCAAGACGGAGCTGGCTCGTTCGCTCGCGCGGTTCCTGTTCGCCGATGCGTCGGCGCTCATCCGCGTGGACATGAGTGAGTACATGGAGAAGTTCTCCGTCTCGCGCTTGATCGGGGCGCCTCCCGGGTACGTGGGATACGAGGATTCCGGGACGCTGACCAAGGCGATCCGGCGCAAGCCGTACAGCGTGGTCCTGCTCGACGAAATCGAGAAGGCGCACCCCGACGTCTTCAATATCCTGCTCCAGGTGCTGGATGAGGGGCACCTGACCGACAACTACGGACGGATGATCGACTTCAAGAACACGGTCGTGATCATGACGTCGAACGTCGGGGCGAAGGACGTGGCCAAGAACAAGTCGCTGGGCTTCACGGCCCCGGATTTCAAGGCCTCGTTCGAACGGATGGCGGAAAAGGTCAAGGAAGAGCTCCAGCACGTCTTCAATCCGGAGTTCCTCAATCGCCTGGACGACGTCATCGTCTTCCATCCCCTCCAGAAGGAGCACATCGCCCAGATCGTGGGGATCATGCTCAAGGAGGTCCAGAAGCGGATGTCGGAGGGGGAACTGAGCCTGAAGCTGAGCGACGCTGCGGCCGAGTTTCTCGTGACCCATGGCTACGACCAGCAGTATGGGGCGCGCCCCCTCAAGCGGGCGATCCAGAAGTACATCGAGGATCCGCTCAGCGAGAAGATCCTGATCGGGGAGTATTCGAAGGGGGACGAGATCGATGTGGATGTGGCCGAGGACGGCCAGAAGCTTGCCTTCCGGGTGCTCAGCAATTCGGCGCCGCAGGCGTAGTAAGCCGATTGGGCTCCCGATGTGACAAAAAGAACGGCCGGGTTCACACTGAACCCGGCCGTTCCATTTGTGTATATTACTCGGCTATGTCTCGGAAGCTCTTCCTCCTCCTCGCGCTGGGTCTGGTCGCGCATCGCGCGTCGGCCCAGGACGCTGCTGCTCAAGGTCGCTGCACCACCCCGGACTCCATATCGGTCCGGGGCAACAAGCGCGTCGTCACGTCCGACGTGCTCGCCGAAGCCGGACTGATCGCCGGAACACAGCTGAACTACAAGGCGGTACAGCGGGCAATACGCGCGCTCTACCAGACCGGTCAGTTTGCGCGTGTGGCGGTCGTCTGCGATCTCGACGACGTGCGAGACTTCGCGGTGCTCACACTGGACGTGTCGGAGCGCCCCTTGCTGGTCGAAACCGATGTGCAGGGCGTCGAGCGCCTGTCGCAACGCACCGTCCGTGACCAGATCGAGCTGGACTACAATCAGCCGCTCGACCCAGCCAAGCTCGCGCGTGCCGTGCACCGGATCGACTCGCTGTACGAGAAGAATGGCTACTACCTCGCCCGTGTCGCCGTAGACAGCACGTCCATTGCGGACGACGCGATCAAGCTGCTCTTTCGAATCGACGAGGGGCGGCGCCTCGCCGTCTCTGGCGTACAAGTGGCCGGCAATCGCGCGGTAAAATCGGGCGATATCGTCGGCGCGATGAAGACGCGTCCTGAAGGGTTCTTCTTCTGGCGCCGCGGAGAGTTTGACGAGGATGCGTACGCGGGCGACCTGTCAGAGCGCATTCCGCAGCTCTACGCCAAGCGCGGGTTCATCGATTTCCGCGTCGCGCGCGATACCCTCCTCATCGACCGCGATCGCGGCAAGGCGCTGGTCGATGTCGGGGTGGAAGAAGGCCCCCGCTACAAGGTCGGCGATTTCGAGGTCACCGGGAACAAGCATTTCTCGAGTGAGGACCTCGCCCGCTTCTATCCGTTCGGCGATCAGACGCGCCCGGTCATGTCGCGCGTGACCGACTTCCTCCGGCGTCGCTCCCCCACACCCAAGGGGATTTTCGACGAGCTCGTCGGCGTACGCAACCGAGGGGTACATCTACGCCAATGTGCGGCCGGTCGTCGAGCGTCGAGTGGCGCCGGACTCCTCGCACTATGTCGACCTGCGCTGGGAAGTCGAGGAACGCACGCCGGCGGTGATCAACCGGATCGAGATCTTCGGCAACGACTACACGCACGAGACGTGCATTCGGGATCAGCTGGTGATCCTCCCGGGCCAGGTCTTCAACCAGGAGGCGCTGATTCGGTCGTGGCAGAGCCTCGGAAACCTGGGCTTCTTCGAGACGCCGATCCCGTCGCCCGACACGCGCACCGCGAACGAGCAGGGCGACGTGGACATCGTCTTCCGCGTGAAGGAGAAGCGCACGGGGAACGTGAACTTCGGTGCCTCGATGGGGCAGGGCACCGGGGTGGGCGGCTTCATCGGTCTCGACCAGCCGAACCTCTTTGGCCAGTGCAAGCGCGGCTCCCTGCAGTGGCAGTTTGGCCGATACATCAACGACTTCAACCTGTCGTACAGCGATCCGCGCATCCGGCAGTCGCTGATCTCCGGGACGTTGTCGATGTATCGCTCACTGCAGCGGTACTTCATCGCGGACCTCGGTCGTTCGCTCCGGACTGGTGCGCAGCTCCAGTTCGGCGTACCGCTTCCGCGCTCGCCCTTCACGCGGGTCTTTCTCACGTACGGCGCCGAGGACGTGACCTTCGGGACGCAGGGCTTGTTGGGGGACTTCAGGTCCGACGGGAGCAACCGGTCGTTCCGGTCCACGCTCGGGTTGTCGCTCGCGCGTGATACGCGCATCGACCTTCCGTTCCCGACGGCCGGGGCGCAGTACAACGTCGCGGCGAACTTCAACGGTGGGGTATTGGGAGGCACGTCGTCGTTCCAGCGCTACACGGCCGATGCGAGCGCCTTCGCCCCACTGGGGCAGGTGGGCGGAAGTCGCCCGGGGTCGCAACCCATCAAGTTTGTCGCGGGGCTCACGGCGCGGACCGGCGCGGTGTTCGGCAACACCGGACCGTTCTTCTTCTCGCAGGAATTCGCGCTGGGTGGTGTACAGTTCGGGGAGCGCCTGCGCGGCTACGAGGAGTTTTCGATCTCGCCGGCGGGGTATGTGACCGGGACGTCGACGTTCAACGCGCAGCGCGGTTCGTTCGGCAAGGCCTTCTTCAGCACGACCGCCGAGGTGGGGATGCGCTTGAACCAGGCGCTCTATCTTGCCGGATTCTACGACGCGGGTAATGTGTGGAACCGCCCGCGTGATTTTGACCCGACGCGCCTGTTCCGTGGCGCGGGCATCAGTGCGTCCACCGTGACGCCGCTCGGTCCCCTGGGGCTTGACTACGCATACGGCTTTGATCGACTCGACGCCGCCGGGCGAAAGGCTCCCAAATGGCAACTTCACTTCAGGCTTGGCCAGCTCTTCTAGTCTCGGAGACATCATGCAACTACGCGTTCGTTCGACCCTCGTGGCCCTCGGTCTGCTCGCCGTCGTGACCGGTGCCGCATCGGCACAATCAGTGGGCGGCAAGCTGGCCTACATCGACTCCCGCGAAGTGCTCGACAAGGCGCCTGGTCGCGCTGCGGCCGAGAGCACGTTCCAGAAGGAGTACGATGCCGCGCAGGTGAAGATCAAGAAGATGCAGGACACGCTGGAAGCCATGGCGTCGGCCTACCAGAAGTCAGCGCCCACGCTGACGGCGGTCACTCGCGAGCTGCGGGAGAAGGAGATTCGCGACAAGCAACAGTCGTTCGAGAACGCCGCGCGCCTGCTGGAAGCGCAGATGCAGCAGCGTCAGGGTGAGCTGGTACAGCCGATGATGAACCAGATCCGCGAGGTGCTCGACTCGCTGCGCAAGGAGGATGGGTACTCCTTCATCTTCGACATCGGGACGCAAGCCAGCGTGATCGTGGCGGCCGATTCCACCTTGAACGTGACGGAGAAGGTGATCGCGCGACTGAAGCCGCTGCCGGTCGCTGCGGAAAGCAAGCCGATGGGGGCAAAGGCGCAGCCGGCTGGGGTGATTCCGAAGAAGCCCACGCCGTAGCGCCGTCCGGCGCCCCGGCCTTCAGCCGGGCGCGCTCGGTTCGCACATGCTGACGGCACGCGAGGTCGCCGAACTGGTCGGGGGAGAGTTGCGCGGCGATGGGGAGGCCACGATCAGCCGGGTGGCCCCCATCGACCGCGCGACGACCGGCTCGCTCACGTTTCTCGGGGTGGCGAAATACGCGCCGATGCTCGCTGCGAGCGAGGCGAGCGTAGCGCTCGTGTCTCCCGAGTTGGCCGACACCCCAGGTGGGGTGTCGGCGCGTGTCGTTGTGGCCAAGCCGTACGAGGCGATGCTGCGCCTGCTCCCGCTCCTGTTCGCCGCGCCGGCGCGCGCGGCCGGCGTGGATCCGACCGTCCGTATCGGGCGCGGCGCTACGCTCGGGGACGACGTGTCGATCGGCCCGTACGTCGTCATTGGCGATGGGGCGCGGATTGGCGATCGTGTGCGGCTCGATGCGCACGTCGTGGTGGGCGACGGCGTCGACATCGGGGCTGACAGCCACCTGTTTCCGCACGTGACCACGTACGCAGGCACGACGATCGGCGAGCGGGTCGTCGCGCACGCGGGCGTGCGGCTCGGGGGCGACGGCTTCGGCTTCGTGTTCGCGCAGGGGGCCCACCAGAAGATTCCGCACGTTGGCCGCTGCGTCATCGAGCACGATGTCGAAATCGGCGCCAACACGACGATCGATCGAGGCAGCATCGACGACACAGTGATCGGTGCCGGCACGAAGATCGACAACCTCGTGATGATCGCCCATAACGTGCGCGTGGGACGGCTGTGCCTGATCGTGGCACAGGCGGGCATCGCCGGCAGCACGCGATTGGGCGACGGCTGCGTGGTCGGCGGACAGGTTGGCGTGCAGGGACATGTCCAGGTTGGGGCCGGGGCCAGGCTTGGCGGACAGGCAGGCGTGCTCGGCGACGTCCCGGCGGGCGAGACCTGGTCCGGCTATCCCGCGCGCCCACATCGTGAGGCGCTGCGGGCGCAGGCGGCGCTGTTCAAGCTCTCGGGGTTCATTCGCCGACTCGAGCGGCTGCTCGACAAGGGGGAGTCGTGAGCTCCGTCGGCGTCCTCGGGCGCCAGACGATTCTCGGCGAGGCGAGCCTTGCGGGGATCGGCCTGCACCTGGGGCTCCCCTGTACCCTGACCTTTCGCCCGGCGCCGAGCGGGAGCGGGATCCGCTTCGCGCGCGTCGACCTTGCGGGCACACCCACGATTCGGGCGGATGTATCGGTCGCGGTCGAGACCGAACGGCGGACGCAGCTTGGTGAGGGGCCGGAAGCGCTGCACACGGTCGAGCATGTGCTGGCGGCCGTGGCGGCGCTCCAGATCGACGACATCCTGATCGAGATGGACGGGCCCGAGCCCCCCATCCTTGACGGAAGTGCCGGGCCGTTCTTTCGCGCGCTCGAGGCCGCAGGGATTGCGCCGCAGGGGGGACGCGTGGAGGTTCTGTCGCTCTCGGCTCCGATCCGCGTGGAGCACGGGGAGTCGTGGTATGAGGCCTATCCCGCCGATGCGCTCTCGCTGGAGGTCGCGATCGACTTCCCGCATCCGCTGATCGGTCAGCAGAGGGGGCGCTACGCGATCACGCCGGCGGCGTTCGCCACCGAGCTGGCCGATGCGCGGACGTTCGGCTTTGCGCACGAGGTGGCGTACCTGCGGGAACGGGGGTTGATCAAGGGGGGGACGACGGAGAACGCGCTGGTGTTGGGGCCGGACGGGGTGATGGCGAATGCATTGCGATGGACGGATGAATTCGTGCGGCACAAGGCGATGGACTGCGTGGGAGACCTCGCCCTGGCTGGCAAACGCGTATGCGCGCGCGTGGTGGCCCACCGGCCCAGTCATGCCGGCACGGTGCGACTGGTGCGCGAAATGACTCGCATGGCACGCAAGGAGAAGCTGGTGATCGAAATCGAAGAGATCATGCGGGTCCTGCCGCATCGGTATCCGTTCCTCCTGGTCGATCGCGTGATCGAGATGGAAGAAGGGAAGCGCGTCGTCGGCATCAAGAACGTGACGATCAACGAGCCGTTCTTTCAGGGGCACTTCCCGGGGCATCCGATCATGCCGGGGGTCCTGATCATCGAGGCGATGGCGCAGGTCGGCGGCATACTCCTGATGGGGACCGTCCCGGATCCGGAGAGCAAGGTGGCCTACTTCGTGTCGTTGGACAACGTGAAGTGGCGCAAGCCCGTGCGGCCGGGCGACCAGCTGCGTTTCGAGCTGGACGTGGTGCAGATCCGCGGCCCGCTGTGCAAGATGAAGGGTGTGGCCAAGGTGGACGGCACGGTCGTCGCCGAGGCGGACATGGCCGCCATGCTGAGGGATCGATGACGACGCACGTGCACCCGACGGCCATTGTGTCCCAATCCGCGACGCTGGGCGCGGGGGTGCGCATTGGTCCCTACGCGATCGTGGGCGATCGGTGCGAGATCGGCGACGGCGTGGTGGTCGAGACGCACGCGGTCCTCGAGCAGAACGTGAAGCTGGCCGCCGACGTCATCATCGGTGTGGGGTCGGTCATTGGCGGGGACCCGCAGGACCTCAAGTTCAAGGGCGAGGAGACGTGGGTGGAGATCGGCGAGGGGACGCGCGTCCGCGAGTATGCGACGATCAACCGTGGCACGGCGCAGTCGTTTCGGACCACGGTGGGGAAGGGATGTTTCGTGATGTCCTACGTGCACCTGGCGCACGACTGTCACGTGGGCGATGGGGTCATCATCTCCAACGGTACGCAGCTGGCCGGCCACGTCACGATCGAGGATCGGGTGATCATTTCCGGGTTGGTCGCGGTGCACCAGTTCGTCAAGATTGGTCGGCACGCCTTCGTTGGGGGATGCTCCCGCGTGGCCAAGGATGTGCCCCCCTTCCTGAAGGCGGTCGGGAACCCGGTGAAGCTGTACGGATTGAACAGCGTGGGCCTGACGCGCAGCGGCTTCTCGGAGGAGACGGTCCGCGAGCTGAAGCGGGCGTATCGCCTCTTCTTCCGGTCCGAGCTCAACGTGTCGCAGGCGATGGAGCGGGCGCGCTCGGAGCTGCAGCAGATCGAGGAGGTGGACCACTTCCTGCGCTTCCTCGAGGACTCCGGCCGCGGGGTGGTGATTTGAGCGCGACGCCGATGCGCGTCGGGGTGATCGGGGCCGGCGCGTTAGGTTATCACCACGTGCGCATCATGCGTGAGCTCGACGACGTGACCTTCGTCGGGTTCCACGAGGCCGAGCCGACGCGCGCGGCGCAGGTGGCAGAGGAGCTCGCGGTCACGTCGTTCGACAGCGCCTCGTCGCTCATCGAGGCGTGCGACGCGCTCACGATCGTCGTGCCGACGCCCGCGCACTACGCGGTGGCGAAGACCGCGCTCGCCCGCGGGCGGCATGTGCTCATCGAGAAGCCGCTCACGACGACGCTGGCCGAGGCCGACGAGTTGCTGGCGCTCGCGCGGGCGAACGGTGCGCTCATCCAGACCGGCCACGTGGAGCGCTTCAACCGGGCGATTCGCGCGGCGATGCCGTACGTGGACCGGCCGCGCTTTCTCGAAAGCGACCGGCTGGCGCAGTTCAATCCGCGGGGCTCCGACGTGGCGGTGGTGCTGGACCTGATGATCCATGACATCGACCTGCTCCTGACGCTCGTGCAGAGCGGGGCACAGGACGTGGCGGCGGTCGGGATCCCCGTGCTGACGCCGTTCGTGGATATCGCCAACGCGCGGATCACCTTCACGTCGGGTGCCGTGGCCAACGTCACGGCCAGTCGCGTGTCGCGCGAGCGCATGCGGAAGCTCCGCATCTTCCAGCAGAGCGGCTACCTGTCGCTGGACCTGGGGGCGGGGAACGGGGAGTTCTACCGGATTCGCGGCGACGTGGACCTGGGCGCGCTCATGAAGTCGCCGCAACAGCTGGAGGCATTCGTCGAGCGCATCCCGCTGGAAGCGCCCGAGGGCGAGCCGCTCAGGCTGGAGTTCCGCTCGTTCATCGATGCGGTGACCGGCCAGGCCCCGGTCACGGTGACGGGCGAGGCGGGGCGCGAGGCGCTCGCGGTGGCGCTCAGGATCGTGGCGGAGATCGAGCGTACACGACCGGCGCTGGCGGCCGGTGTGGAGCG
Source organism: Gemmatimonadota bacterium (assembly GCA_016704465.1). GTDB lineage: Bacteria > Gemmatimonadota > Gemmatimonadetes > Gemmatimonadales > Gemmatimonadaceae > SCN-70-22. The sequence continues at coordinate 436,551 of JADJAD010000008.1, forward strand.
TCCCGGTGCGTGAGGTTTTGGTGATCGCCGGCGAGGCGTCCGGCGACCTGCATGCGGCGGGCTTCGCGCGCGCCCTCACGCACCGCCGGCCCGACGTGCGTCTGGTGGGGATGGGCGGGCGCAACATGCGGGCGTCGGGCGTGGAGCTGCTCGAGGACGCGGAGACGATGGCGGTCATGGGCTTCGTGGAGGTGCTGCGCAAGGTCCCGCACCACTGGGCGATGCTGCGGCGGCTGGAGCGGCGCATGGCGGGAGGCAACGTCGGGTTGCTGGTGACCATCGACTATCCCGGCTTCAACATGAAGGTGGCGGCGGCGGCCCGTCGCCATGGCGTGCCGGTGCTGTACTACATCACCCCGCAGGTCTGGGCGTGGGGTGCGAACCGGCTGCCGACGCTGGCGCGCCTGATCACCAAGGCCGCCGTCATCCTCCCGTTCGAGGAGGCGCTCCTGCGGCAACACGGGATCGATGCGACCTTCGTGGGGCATCCGCTGCTCGATCGCGCGCTGGACCTGCCGTCGCAGGCCGCGGCCCGGCAGGCGCTGGGGATCGCAGGGGACGCGCGTGTGCTGGCGCTCTTTCCGGGCAGCCGGGTCCAGGAGATTCACCGCCACCTGGACGACTTCGTGGCCACGGCCCGACTGCTGGAGGCGCGGCACCCGGGGCTCGAGGTGGTCGTGAGCGTGGCGCCCACGGTGCAGCTGGACGCGGCGCGCTGTCCGTACCGCCAGGTGCATGATGCCTCGTTCACCGTGCTGCGCGCCGCCGACGCCGCGCTCTGCAAGAGCGGCACGACGACGCTCGAGGCGGCGGTGGCCGGGTGCCCGCTCGTGGTCGCGTACCGCACCAGCGGATGGACCTACGCGATTGCCAGGCGCGCCGTGAAGATCCCGTACATCGGGCTGGTGAACGTCGTGGCGGGGCGCGAAGTCGCGCGCGAGTTCGTGCAGGAGGCGCTCGTCCCGGCCGACGTGGCGGACGCACTGGAGGCGTTGCTGCCGGCGGGCAGCGCGGCGCGCGAGGCACAGCTCGACGCGTTAGGCGCGGTGCGCGACGCCCTGGGAACGCCGGGGGCGGCGGCACGGGTGGCGGCCATGGCGGCGGCGCTCGTGCGGTGAGCACCATCCGCGAAGCCGGCTGGCGACAGCGGGCGAAAATCGCGCTGGCGACCACGCTGGGCGGGGGCCTGCTGCGCCTGCTGGCGCGCACCTGGCGCGTGACGCGGGAGCACGATGCGGCGCTGGCGGCGATCCGCGCCTCGGGCGCGCCGTTCGTCATCATCCTGTGGCACGGCGAGCTGCTCCCGATCCTGTGGGCGCACCGCGACGAGGGCGTGTCGGTCCTCATCAGCACGCACGCCGACGGTGAGATCATCGCCAGGATCTGCGAATCACTAGGGTGCCGCACCGTGCGGGGGTCGTCCAGCCGCGGCGGCGCGCGCGCCCTGCTCGAGCTCGTGCGCGAACTGGACGGTGGGCACGAGGTCGCCATCACCCCCGATGGACCGCGCGGTCCCAGCCGGAGCTTCGCGCCGGGGGCTGTGGTGGCGGCGATGCGCGCCGACGTGCCGATCATCGCCTTCGGTGCGCGCGTGGACCGGGCGTGGCGCCTGCGATCGTGGGATCGGTTCGTCATCCCCAAGCCGTTCGCGCGCATCACGATGCGCTACAGCGCCACGGAACGAGTGGCCGCCACTGCCCCGCGTGACGCGGAACTCGAGGTCCCGCGGTTCCGGGAACTGCTCATGGCGGTGTGCGGGCCGGACGAGGGCTGACGGATGCAGCCCGAGGCGCTCTGGGATGGCACCGGGGTCGGATCGCGCGTGCTGCGGGGCGTCCTGCGGCCGGCGAGCTGGGCGTACTGCGGGGTGATGCGCGCCCGGAACGCGCTCTTCGACGCCGGTGTGCTCCCGAGTCATGACACGGCGATTCCGGCGCTCTCGGTCGGGAACCTGAGCGTTGGCGGGACAGGCAAGACACCGATCGCCGCCGATATCGCCCGGCGGCTGCGAGCCGGAGGGGGATCGCCCGCGCTCATCCTGCGCGGATACGGTGAGGATGAACCGCGGGTGCACGCCCTGCTCAACCCGATGGTGCCGGTCCTAACGAGTCCGGATCGGGTGGCGGCGTGCCTCGAGGCGCAGCGGCGCGGTTGCGACGTGGCGGTGCTGGACGACGCCTTTCAGCATCGCCGGGCGCGCCGAGTCGTGGACATCGTCCTGGTGGCGGCCGAGCAGTGGCGTCGCCCGTTGCGCTGCCTGCCGTCCGGGCGGTACCGGGAGCCGGTCGAGTCGCTCGCGCGTGCGTCGCTGGTTGTGGTGACGCGCAAGACCACCCCGGCCGATGCTGCCCGCGAGGTGGGGGACGCGATGCGTGCGTTCACGGCCGCCCCCGTCATGCATGCGCTCTTCTCGCTCGACGCGCTGCACCGCGTGGGGGGCGATGGGGAGTCGCGTTCGCTGGCGACGCTCGCCGACCGTCCGGTGGTGGCCGTGGCCGGTGTGGGTGCTCCCCGCGCGTTCGCTCGACAGCTCGAGGCGGCCGGCGCGCGCGTCACGCTGGCATCGTATCCAGATCACCACCGATTTACCGCGACCGACGTGGCCGACATTCTGGAATGTGCCGCGGCGGATTCCGCTGTCGTCTGTACCCTGAAGGACGCGGTAAAGCTCGACCGACTGTGGCCTCGCGCCTCGACGCCCCTGTGGTATGTTTCGCAGCGCGTCGCGATCGAGGCGGGCCAGGTGGAGTATGCCGACGCCCTTCAGGGCCTGCTCGACGCGCGGCCGCACCACCCTCTCATTCGCTAACCGCCGGTCGACCCGGTCTACTCACTCTCCCATGACTACCGATCTCCGCCTCCCGACGAACGCCATCGTCAAGCCGGACAAGGATCGTTTCCTGAACGAAGAGGACCCGTTCGAGGCCATGATGTCGCGCTTCGATCGCGCGGCCGAGCTGCTGGACCTCGAGCCTGGGCTGTACAAGGTGCTCCGCAAGGCGGAGAAGCAGCTGATTGTCTCCTGTCCGGTGATGATGGACAACGGGGAGATCGAGGTCTTTACCGGGATTCGCGTGCAGTACAACACGTCGCGTGGTCCGGCGAAGGGCGGGATCCGCTTCGACCTCAACGTCACCCTCGACGAGGTCACGGCACTCGCGGCCTGGATGACGTGGAAGTGCGCCGTCGTCAACGTCCCGTTTGGCGGCGCGAAGGGCGGGGTCATCTGCGACCCGCTGAAGATGAGCGCGGGTGAGCTGGAGCGCCTCACACGACGTTACACCTCCGGGATCATGCAGCTGCTCGGCCCCGACTCCGACGTGCCGGCGCCCGATGTCAACACGAACGAGCGCGTGATGGCCTGGATCATGGATACCTACTCCATGCAGATGCGACACACGGTCACGGCCGTCGTCACGGGCAAGCCGATCGAGATGGGCGGCTCGCTGGGGCGCCGGGAGGCCACCGGGCGTGGCTGCATGTTCATGATCAAGGAGGCGCTTGCGCACCTGGGCATGAGCGTGAAGGGGAGCACGATCGCTGTGCAGGGGTTCGGCAACGTCGGCTCGGTCTCGGCCCACCTGCTCGCGCGCGAGGGCTGCAAGGTCGTCGCGATCGGCGACCGAAGCGGCTCGTACTACAATGCCGCAGGCTTCGATGTCGACGACGCCATTGCCTACGTCAAGAAGAACAAGATCCTCGAGGGCTATCCAGGCGGTGAGCTGATTCGCAACGAGGACCTGCTCACGCTTGACGTCGACGTCCTCGTCCCGGCGGCGTTGGAGAATGTGATCACCACGAAGAACGCGACCAAGATTCGCGCGAAGGTGATCTGCGAAGGGGCGAACGGTCCCACGACGGCAGCGGCGGACGCGATCCTCGACGAGAAGGGCGTCTTCGTGATCCCCGACATCCTCGCGAATGCTGGCGGGGTGACGGTGTCGTACTTCGAGTGGGTCCAGGATCGTGGTGGATACTTCTGGAGCGAAGAGGTCGTGAACGACCGCCTGCGCGACCTGATGGTCAAGTCGTTCCGCGACGTGCTGGACCTGTCGAAGCAGCACAAGGTCAACATGCGCACCGCCGCGTACATGCTGTCGATCAGCCGGGTCGCGACCGTCCACCGCCTGCGCGGCATTTACGCGTAGAGCTGTCGCGTCGCCGATGGGCGGGCAGGCCGAACATTGCAGCGGGCGGGGCGGCGTTACCACGCGGCCCCGCCTCGCCGCATGCGGGCGCCTCGCCGCATGCGGGCGCTTCGCCGCGTACGGGTGTCCGGCCGCGTGAAGGTTCGCGTCGTCGTGGTCGGGAAGGTGCGCGACCGGGCCATGGCCGACGTGATCGGCGGGTACGAGCAGCGGGCGGCGCGCTACTGGCCGCTCGAGGTCATCGAGGTGCGGGAGGAACACGGACGAGACGACGCCCTGGTCAAGCGCCGCGAGGGAGACCGCCTGCGCGACAAGTCGGCGGGGAGCCTCGTGGTGGCGTGCGACGAGCGGGGCGATGCGGTGACGTCGACGGAGTTCGCGGACTGGTTGCAGCGGCAGCGCGAGGATGGGCGGGACGTCGCCTTCGTGATCGGCGGGGCCTACGGGTTGGACGCCGCGCTCCGGGACTCGGCGTCTCGCCGGCTGACGCTGGCCCCCTTCACGCTCCCGCACGACATGGCGCGCCTCGTGCTGGCCGAGCAGCTGTATCGGGCCGGGACGATCGTTAGGCGGGAGCCCTACCACAAGGCGTAGCGCCGGCGCGCTGGTCGCGGGGGGCCGGGCCCGAATTTCCCCCACGGCGGACTCGCGAAACCGGGGACCACCGGGCGAGATTTCCCCGCGGCGCGGCGACGGCGCAGCCGGGGGGTGATGGCCCCCCGGGTCTCATGGCAACACCCAGTGTCCAGCGATGCGATACGTGCAGTTCGATCGATGTACCACCTGTCGGGATGGGAACGATTGCGTCCACCTGACCGCGGTGCGGCGGCTGTCGGCCCGCGCGCGGAGTGGCGGTACGCCGGCGGACCGGGGTTCCCGGTGACGCGTCCGCTGATCGTCACCGAATCGCTCGGCGGGTCACCACTTGCCCGTCGGGTCGCGGAGGGCGTTGCGCCGCCGGAGTGGTACCTGCCGCGCCCCATGTCGGCCGATGCGTGGCGATCGCGTGCGGCCGACGTTCGCGAATCGACGCCCTCGGACTGGCTGGCCCGCCTCTCGCTCGCGTTCGGCGCCACCGGCGCCGCCGGCGCCACCGGCGCCGCCGGCGCACGACTGGAACGGGTGGCGCAGGCTGGCGGTGTCGTGGTCACCACGGGGCAGCAACCCGGACTCTTCGGCGGGGCGATCTATACCTGGTCCAAGGCGATATCCGCCCTCGAACTCTGTGACGCCATCGAGCGCGAGACCGGAATCCCTGCCGCCCCCGTGTTCTGGGCGGCGACCGATGACGCGGATTTCGCCGAAGCGAGCGAGACGTGGATCTCGGTCCCCGGCGGTGCCGAGCGGTTGGTGATGGCCGGTCGTGCGTCCGACGGACTTCCCATGGCGGACTATCCGCTTGGTGACGTGCAGGACTTGCTGGATCGCCTGGAATCGTCGGCCGGATCGGCGATCGATCCGGGCATTCTCGATGCGGTGCGACTGTCCTATCATCCTCGCGCGACCGTCGGTGGTGCGTACCTGACGCTGCTGCGCGTCGTCCTCGAGCCGCTGGGAATCGCCGTGCTCGATGCGTCGCACCCGACGCTGCTCGAGGCGGGGCGCCCGATGCTCACACAGGCGCTGACGCACGGGACGGCCGTGGCCGAGGCGCTGCGCGCACGCGGTGGCGGGATGCGGGACGCGGGACACGAACCGCAGGTCGCCGACGTCGAGGGGCTGTCGCTCGTCTTCGGGCGGGACCGGGGGCTCAAGGTCCGCATCCCGTTGCGCGACGCGCACGACGTGGCGGCGCGTGGCTCGAGTGAACGCCTCTCGCCGAACGTGCTGCTGCGCCCCGTCGTCGAGCGGTCGTTGCTGCCGACGGTCGCCTACGTCGCCGGGCCGGGCGAGATCGCGTACTTCGCGCAGGTTTCGGCGGTCGCGACCGCGTTAGGCGCGCCCGTGCCGCTCGTCGTCCCGCGCTGGTCTTGCACGATCGTCGAACCCCAGGTCGAGGCGCTCCTGCGCGCCCGTGGCGTGACCCGAGCGGAGCTGTCGTCGCCACATGCGGTCGAGGGGCGGCTGGCGCGCGAAGCAGCACCGGCGACGCTTCGCTCGGCGATGGCTGGCTGGCGCGCGCGCATCGACGAGGGGGCCGAGGCGCTCGGCGAGGCGCTGGCGGCGGAGCCCGGGCTGTTGGTCCCGGGAATCGCCGATGCGACGCGACGCCAGATGCTGTGGCGCGCCGACCGGTTGGAGCGCCGACTCGGCGCCGCGCTCAAGCGGCGAGACCAGGCGATGCTCCATGACGTGGGGACCATGCGGGGGGCGCTGTATCCCGGGGGGACGCGACAGGAGCGCGCCCTCAACCTGATGCCGCTGCTGGCCCGTCACGGGATGGGTGTCGTCGATGCCATGCGCCTGGCGGCGCGTCGCCATGCGCAGGCGCTCGTCGTGGGCACGTCGCTCCCGGTCGACCCGGCGTGACGCGCCGGCGCGGCGTGCCCTCCGTCAACCCGGCGGATGCCGCCGCCAGCCGGCGTCCGGCGGCGCTGGTTGCGGTCGGCATCCTTTTGAGCCGGCTCGTGGGTCTCGTCAGGCAACGCGTCTTCTCCTATTACTTCGGAGCCGGCGATGTGGCCGATGCGTTCACGCAGGCGTTCCGCATTCCCAACATCCTGCAGAACCTGTTTGGTGAGGGGGTGTTGTCGGCGTCGTTCATCCCGGTGTACTCGCAACTGCGGGCCAAGGGCGACGACGTGGCGCGCCAGGAGGTCGCCGGCGCGGTGCTGGGCGTCCTGGCCTTCCTGTCAGCGATCGCGGTCCTCGCCGGCGTCGTCGCCGCGCCGGTGCTCGTTGGCGTGATCGCCCCGGGGTTCTCGGGGGCCAAACGCGACCTGACCGTGCAACTGGTCCGGGTGCTCTTTCCCGGGGCCGGCCTGCTCGTCCTGGCGGCGTGGTGCCTCGGGGTGCTCAACAGCCACGGAAAGTTCTTCCTGTCCTACGCCGCGCCGGTGCTGTGGAATGCTTGCATGATCGGGGCGCTGCTGGGCTGGGGCGGGACGGTGTCGCTCCCCCGCCTGGCGGTGCTCCTGGCCTGGGGGAGCGTCGCCGGGAGCGCCTTGCAGCTGGTGGTGCAGTGGCGCAACGTGTCGCAGGTGCTGGGGGCGTGGCGGGTCACCATGAGTACGCGGTCGCCGCATGTGCGAACCGTCCTGCGCAACTTCGCCCCCGTCTTCGTGGGGCGGGGTGTCGGGCAGCTGAGCGCGTACGTCGACTCGTTCATCGCGTCCTTCCTGGTGATGGGCGCGGTGACGATCCTCAACAACGTGCAGCTGCTGTACATGCTGCCGGTGTCGCTGTTTGGCATGTCGATCTCGGCGGCCGAACTCCCCGCCATGGCAAGTGTCACGGGCGACAGCGCCGAGATCGCCGAGCGGCTGCGCGAGCGCCTCGCGTTGGGATTGCGGCGCATCGCGTTCCTGATCGTGCCGTCGGCGGTCGCCTTTCTCGCGTTTGGCGACCTGGTCGCGCGGGTCGTGTATGAGGGGGGCGAATTCGGGGCGACCGAGGTGGAGTGGGTGTGGGGGGTGCTGGCCGGTTCTGCCATCGGGCTGCTGGCCTCGACCCTGAGCCGCCTGTATGCGAGCGCGCTGTACGCCCTGCGCGATACGCGCACGCCGCTGCGCTTTGCGATGATCCGCGTGGCCCTGACCACCGCGCTGGGATTCGCTGCTGCGCTGTGGCTCCCCACGGTGATCGACATCGACCCGCGCTGGGCAGTGACGGGGCTCACTGCGTCGGCCGGCGTGGCGGCGTGGGTCGAATTCGCGCTGCTCCGCCGGTCGGTCGCGCGCCGGATCGGCGAGGTGGCGATCTCGCCCGCCACGCTCCTGACGCTCTGGGGGTGCGCCGTGGCCGCCGCGCTCGCGGGGTGGGGGGTGCGGCTTCTACTCGGCGGCGTTTCACCATTCCTGATGAGCGGCGTCGTCCTGGCGACCTATTCGGCCGGATACGGCATCGCAACGCTGCTGGCTGGCATCACCCAGGCGCAGGCAATCGCCGGGCGGATGCGCAGCATGCTCCGCCGCGGATGAGGCGGCGACGCGTGTAGCTTTGGGTATGTTCGACGCTCCCGCCGCCGTGGCCGCCAAGCTGCCGCACCTTCCGGAGTCCCCGGGCGTCTACCTGTGGAAGGACGCGGCGGGAGCGGTGCTGTACGTCGGGAAGGCCAAGCGATTGCGCTCGCGGGTCCGGAGCTATTTCGGCAGCGATCACGTCACGTCGGTGAAGACGCAGGTGCTCGTGCGACTGATCGCGTCGCTCGACTCGATCGTCGTCCCGACCGAGGCGCATGCGCTGATTCTCGAGGCAAACCTGATCAAGGAGTACCGCCCGCGATTCAACATCGCCCTGCGCGACGACAAGTCGTACCCCTACATCAAGGTCACGCTGCAGGAGCCGTTCCCGCGCGTCTACGTCACGCGCCGCCTGGTGAGCGACGGGGCGCGGTACTTCGGCCCCTACACCGACGTCGGCGCCATGCGCCGGGCGCTGAACGTCGTCAAGCGCATCTTCACCGTGCGCTCGTGTCACTACGCATTGCTGGACGAGGTGCCTGATCGCCCGTGCCTCGACTACCACATCGGCAAGTGCAAGGCACCCTGCGTCGGGTACCAGACCGAGGCCGACTACCGCGGGATGATCGACGAGGTCGTGCTGTTCCTGGATGGGCGCACGGCCGACGTCATACGGCGCGTGCGCGACCGGATGCAGGAGGCGTCGGCGCAGCTGAACTTCGAGCGCGCCGCCGAACTGCGCGACGCGCTGCTGAAGCTCGACAGCCTCGAGGAACCGACCGTGGTGGTGCAGGTCGAGGGTGGGGACAAGGACGTGATCGGCTACGCACGCGACGGCGACGACGCCTGCGTGGCCATTCTCCGCATTCGGGGCGGCAAGCTGCTCGCGCGCGACCAGCGCTTCGTCGAGAACGTGGAGGGGGAGGAGGACCAGGCCATCCTTGCCGCGTACCTTGCGCGAGCCTACGTCGGCTCGCGCGAGCACGCGGCGGAGCTGATCGTGCCGATCGACTTCGACGACCGGGCGCTGCTCGAGGAGTCGTTAGGCCGGACGCGCGTGATCATCCCGCAGCGCGGGCCGCGCCGGGAGCTGGTGCAGTTGGCGGAGCAGAACGCGCGACACCTGCTGGAAGAGTTCAGCTCGCGGCGTTCGAGGCCGAGGAACGGGCGGCGAGCCCCGTCTACGACCTGCAGCGCGAACTTGGGCTCCAGAAGCTGCCGCGCGCCTTCGTCTGCTTCGACATCTCCACGACGCAGGGAACCGACACGGTCGGCTCGTGCGTCTGGTTCGAGAACGGACGCCCGCGCCGCGCCGAGTACCGCAAGTTCAAGGTGAAGACCGTCGAGGGGACCGACGATTTCGCCTCCATGCGCGAGGTCGTCGGGCGCTACTTCGGCCGTCGGCTCGAGGAGCAGAAGCCACTGCCCGACCTGGTCGTGGTCGATGGCGGCAAGGGGCAGCTCAATGCCGCCCTCGAGGCGCTGCAGGCGTTGGGGCTTGGCGAGCTCCCGCTCATCTCGCTCGCCAAGAAGGACGAGGAGGTGTTCGTGGTCGGGCGGCGGGAGTCGATTCGCCTGTCGCGCCGCTCACCAGCGCTGCGCACCCTGCAACAGGCGCGCGACGAAGCGCATCGATTCGCGGTGACATTCAACCGGGCGCGTCGTTCAGCGCGGACACTCACGTCCGAACTGCTGCGCATTCCCGGGATCGGCCCAGGCAAGCGGCGCACGCTGCTGTCGGCATTCGGATCGCTGCAGGGGGTGCGTGACGCATCGCCCGAGGCGATCGCCGCGTTGCCGGGGTTCTCGCTGGCCGCCGCGTCCCGACTTGCCGCGTCGCTACGACCCACCGAACTTCCCACCTCGCGGCCCACCGATTCGCCCGCCGAGCTTCCTGCACAGGCGCCCGCCGAAGCACCGCTGCCCGACTCGGTCGATCCCGTGGCGTCCAGCGATCCTGCGGGATCGCCCGTTTCCGACGGAGACGACTCGTCTCCCGCCCATTCCCCCTAGTCGACACGACAGATGACCTCCTGGACGCTCGCCTGTTCTGCCTGCGGTCACCCCGAGCTGCAGCACGCCGCCGTCGGACTCTGTCCGCAGTGTGGCCAGCCGTTCCTGGCCATCCTGGACGGGGCAGCGCCGTCGCGCGACGCGCTGCTGCCGCGCTGGGACATGTGGCGCTATTCCCCGGCGCTGCCGTTGGCCGATGGCGAAGTTCCCGTCTCGTTAGGTGAGGGACTCACGCCGCTCTCCGATCAGCCGGCGCTGGCGTCGCTCGTGGGCGTGCGTCGACTGTGGATCAAGGACGAGGGGGTCAACCCGACGGCGTCGTTCAAGGCCCGCGGCCTGAGCGCCGCCGTGACCCGGGCCAAGGCCCGCGGCGTTCCGGGGCTGGTGGTCCCAACCGCCGGCAACGCCGGGGCGGCCCTGGCCGCGTACGCCGCGGCGGCCGGTATGTCGGCGCGCATCTTCGCCCCCGAAACGACGCCTCGCCCGATCCTGGACATCATTCGGGCCATGGGTGTCGATCTCGTCACCATCGACGGGCACATCGGCGACTGCGGTCGCATGAGCGTCGAGTATGCCAAGGAAACCGGGTTCTTCAACGTCGCCACCCTGCGCGAGCCCTACCGCGCCGAGGGGAACAAGACGCTGGGACTGGAGTTGGCCGAGCAGCTGGGATGGCGGCTTCCAGATGCCATCGTGTACCCCACCGGGGGCGGGGAAGGGGTGATCGGGATGTGGAAGGCCTTCGAGGAGATGCGCCGTTGGGGATGGCTCGACGCCAAGGCCCCGATGCCGAAGATGATCGTGGCCCAGGCCGCCGGCTGCGCGCCGCTCGTCCGGGCCGTGGCCGACGGGGCCGATCGGGCCACGCCGTGGGAGAATCCGTGGACGTACGCCAGCGGCCTGCGTGTGCCGGGACCGCTCGGTGATCGCCTCGTGTTGAAGACCATCAAGGAGAGCGGGGGCGATGCAGAGGCCGCGACCGAGGACGAAATTCGTGAGTTCACGGCTCGGCTGTCGCAGCTTTCCGGGATCGACGCGGCGCCCGAAGGGGGGGCGGCGCTCTTTGTCGCCGCCAAGCTGGTAAGACTGGGGCGACTCGCCCCCGACAGCGAAGTGGTCGTCTACAACACCGGGAGTGGCGCCAGCTACCGGGCGTAGCGCGCTGCGGGAGTGTATTTTCTCCCTGTGACGACCGCCATCCTCGAACCGTTCAGCGGCATCTCGGGCGACATGATGCTCGGTGCCCTCGTCCACGTCGGGCTCGACCCGGCGTGGCTGAAGGCACTGCCGTCACGCCTCGGCCTGGCCGGCATCGAGGTTCGCGTGTCGGACGTGCAGCGCGGCATGGTCGCCTGCAAGAAGGTCGACTTCGATATTCCCGAGCAGCCCCACGGCCGACACATCGAGGAGATCCGCGCGCTGGTCGCCGCCGCGGCGCTTCCGCCCGACGTGCGCGCCGCGGCGAACGAGGCATTCACCGCGATCGCGGTCGCGGAGGGCGAAATCCACGGCATCGCGGCCGAGGAGGTCCACCTGCATGAGGTCGGGGCGGTGGACGCCATTCTCGACGTCGTGGGCGCGGTGTGGGGACTGCGTGAACTAGGCGTGACACGTGTGCGTTGCGGGACCATCTCGCTGGGCGACGGTTTCGTGAAGGGAGCGCACGGCGTGCTCCCCGTCCCCGCGCCGGCCACGCTGCGCCTGCTGGAAGGACACGTCGTTCGCCCCGGTCCAGAGGGGACGGGAGAACTTGTCACGCCGACCGGCGCTGCCCTGGTGAAGGTGCTGTCGTCGGGTCCGATTCCCTCGCGCTTCATTCCTCGCCGCAGCGGCTACGGCGCGGGCACCAAGGACTTGCTCGGGCGCCCGAATGCGTTGCGTCTCACGCTCGCCGACGACGCGACGGTGAGCGACGAAATGCTCGAGCGATTGGTGACGCTCGTCACTGACATAGACGACATGTCGCCGGAACTGATTGCCGGATGCGCCGACGTGCTGCGCGAGGAGGGGGCGCTCGACGTCGTGCTGATCCCTACGCAGATGAAGAAGGGGCGTGCGGCGGTGCGCTTGGAGGTGCTGGCGTCCGAGCGGGACGCCCGGCGCCTCGAGGACCTGCTGCTGGTGCACACGACAACGTTAGGCGTGCGGCGCGGAGCGGTGGAACGCCGCGCGCTCCCCCGCGAGGGACGGGAGGTGCAGGTGCTGGGGCACATGGTGCGGGTGAAGGTGGCCACGATGCCGAATGGTCGCACCCGCGGCAAGCCGGAATTCGAGGACATCTGGACCGTGGCGCGAGCCACCGGCCGGTCGCTGGGCGATGTCTCGTCGCTCGCGCTGGCCGCCGCGGAACGCGAGAACTGACAATGGGTAGGACCCACTTCGGCGCGCGTGGCGCGCCTCATCATGTAAGGAGAGATCGCATGACCCTGTTTCGCTTCTCGGCAGCCCTCGTGCTGGCGCTCGCACTTCGCCCGGCGTCAGGACTCGCGCAGGCGACCTGCGACGTCGACGAGAAGAAGCCGAACCAAGTGAAGGACGCCTCCAGCGCGCTGACGAAAGCGTCGCTGCCCATCGGAAAGCCCGAGGACAAGTTCAAGAACATTCAGCAGGCGGTCACGCTGCTGACCAAGGAGCAGGAGAAGGTCGTCTCGGCCAACCCGACCGGGTCTGCCTACGTGCTTGGTCGCGCGCTGAGTCTGTATGCCGAGCTGGCAATGGCAGCCGGCCGCGATAGCAGCATGATCGTGACGCGCTCTGCCGTGGGCTTTGCCACGGAGCCGACAGCCACGGTCGACCTGGTGGCAGTGGCCGACTCAGCCTTCGATGTCGTGGAAGCGGCGAATGCCGCGTGCAAGGAGGACATCGAGGAGTGGCGTCGCCGGATGTACGCGCCGCTCATCAATAGCGCGGTCAATGTCTACAACCAGCAGCAGACCGATTCTGCCGCCGCGCTCGTGCGGCGCGGACTGTCGATCTACGACGGCTATCGCCTCGCGTACATCGCCCACAACATCCTGGGGAACGTCCTGCAGGCCAAGGACTCCATGGACGCGGCCGTGTCGTCGTTCCAGACCATGGCGGAGCTGATGAAGGGCGACACCGCCCAGGTCGACGAGCGGAAGAGCGTCATGCTCAACGTCGCGCAGTTGATGATGTCCCAGGGTGAGTCGCTCGAAGGAGACGCCAAGGCCGCCAAGTTCGGCCAAGCGAGCACCTACCTCGAGAAATTCCTCGTCGAGTTCCCGAACGATCCGAAGGCGACCGCGGCGTTGGCGCGGGCCCAGATCGCCAGCGGCAACTCGGCGGCGGCCGAGAAGGTTTTTGCCGAGATGGTGAACAACCCGGACAAGTACGACGACGGCGCACTTTTCGAGGCCGGCGTCAACGCCTCGCGCGCCGACCGGCCAGCCGATGCTGCCGCGCTCTTCGTCGCGGGTTTGAAGAAGAACCCCGCCTCGCGCGACGGCCTGTTCAACCTGGTCGTGACCTACCAGAAGCTCGAGAAGTGGGACGAGGTCCCGGGCGTGCTGGAGCGCCTGCTTCGCGTGGATCCGGAGAATCCCGAGAACTACCAGCTCTGGGCACTCTACTACCAGAACGAGGCGAAGCTGCGGAAGGCGGCTGCGGAGAAGAAACCGGCGACGTCGCCCGAGGCCAAGGCGTACGCCGCCGCCAACGACTCGCTGCTCAAGTACTTCAAGCGCATGTCCGAGGCGCCGGTCAAGGTGACGTTCAACCTGTGGGCACACGATGACGCCAAGCACACGGTCGGCGGCAGTGTCGAGAACCTGACCGAGGCAGACAAGAGCTACACGCTGAACTTCGAGTTCCTCAATGCCGCCGGCGCCGTGGTGACGTCCAAGAGCGCTACGGTCGATGGTGTGGGAGGCAAGAAGTCGAAGTCGTTCCGCGTCGAGGTCGAGGGCGACGGCATCATCGCCTATCGCTACGCTCCGCTCGGAGGCTGAGCCTCGCCACGGGTCACCGGTTCAGACCGAACGGCGGCGTGGTCCTCACGGATCGCGCCGCCGTTGTATTGCAGGGGCACTCGAACAGACTCTCGATGTGCCGTGATGGCGAAAGTGTATGTCCTGCATTGTTATCGGCCCGAGCAACTGCTAAGTTCCTTGAGGTCTGCCATCCTTGGCGGGCCGCCGTGTTTCGGGGGAAGATCGCGCACCCGCGTCCTTCCCCCGTTCGTCTCTCGCCAAGCCATGGTTCGCGTAGCGCGCGTCGCTCCCAACAGCATCGCCCATGAACTCGAGATTGTCGCCGGGACGGAGATCCTCACCGTCAACGGGCGGGCGATCGATGATTTCCTGGATTGGGAGTTCCTGACCGCGGACGACGAACTCGAGATCGCGGTGCGCCTCCCAGGTGGTGAGGACATCGTCTACGAGATCGAGCGCCCCGAGGGCGAATCGCTGGGCGTGGAACTGGAGCCGCCGACCGTTCGGCGCTGCGCCAATCGCTGCGAGTTCTGCTTCATCGAAGGGCTGCCAAAGGGATTGCGCAAGTCGCTCTACATCCGCGACGACGACTATCGCCTGTCGTTTGCCTATGGGAACTTCGCGACCCTCTCCAACCTCAAGGAGCGGGACTTCCAGCGGATTCTCGAGTACCGTCTGTCGCCGCTGTATGTGTCGGTGCATGCGACCCCGTGGGAAGCACGAAAGACGCTGCTGAACAACCCGCGCGTGCCGAACATCATCGAGCAGCTGACGCGACTCGTGGCCGGTGGTATCCAGTTCCACGGGCAGATGGTGGTTGTGCCGGGGCTGAACGATGGCGACGTGCTGGAGCAGTCGTTCGCCGATCTCTGGTCGTTTGGCGAGGCGTGCCTGTCGGTGGCGATCGTCCCGGTCGGGCTCACGCAGTTCTCGCATCTCTACACCGGTCAGTCAATGGACCGCGAGAACGCCTCGCGGTTGCTGGAGTCCGCAGAACGCTGGGCGGCACGCGCACTCGCCGAGCGAGGCGAGACCTGGGTGTTCGGCGCCGATGAACTCTATCTCCTGGCTGGACGCGAGCTGCCGGGCCCCGAGCACTATGGCGACTTCGCCCAGATCGAGAATGGCGTGGGGTCGGTGACGTCGCTGCGCCAGCGCGTTGCTGAGGGAGCGCCGACGCTTCCACGCCTCGATGGCAAGCGCATTGGGGTCGTCACCGGGTTGGCCATGGGTGAGATCATGCCGCCGCTCCTGGCGCAGCTCGCCAGCGCGACCGGCGCGCAGTTCGAGATGATCCCGACCGTGAACTCTCTCTTCGGTCCGACCACTACCACGGCCGGGCTCCTGGTCGGGGCCGACATCCTGTCGGCGCTGCGTGATCGGCACGATCTCGACCTGGCGCTGATCCCCGCCGAGTCCATCAACGAGGACGGCATCTTCCTCGACGACGCTCGCTTCGTCGACGTGCGGGAATCGCTCCCGGTGCCGGTCTATCCTTCCTATGATTTTGTCGACGTGCTCCAACTAGAAGCAGGTGACGCAGGTGCAGTCGTCGCTGGTTCGGCGAGGGCCTCGTGAGCCTTCCCGTTGTGGCGCTCGTCGGACGGCCGAACGTCGGCAAGTCCGCCCTCTTCAACCGAGTGGTCGGCCGCAATACGGCCATCGTCAGCGATGAGGCAGGAACGACCCGAGACCGCCACTTCGCCCGCGCGGAGTGGGCAGGGTCGGCGTTCTGGCTGGTCGATACGGGCGGCATAACCGATGACCCGCGCGCCGCCATGGACGTGGAAATTCGACGACAGGTGACGCAGGCCATCGAGGAAGCCGACCTGCTGCTGTTCGTCGTCGATGCCAGAAACGGGCTGCATCCCGTGGACCACCGGATCGCAGATATCCTGCGGCACTCGGGCAAGCCGTTCATGGTCATCGCCAACAAGGCCGACAATCCGAAGGCGACCGACTACTTCGAGTTCTATGAACTCGGGGCGGGGGATCCGATTCCGGTGTCGGCCATCAGCGGCAAGCAATCGGGCGATATGCTCGACGCCGTGGTCGCCAACATTCCCGAGGTCCCGCCCGAGGACGATGCGTCGCTCAAGATCGCGGTCATCGGGCGTCCCAACGTCGGCAAGTCCTCATTCGTGAACCGCCTGCTCGGCGAGGAGCGCCTCGTTGTGTCGGAGGTCGCGGGCACCACGCGCGACGCGATCGATACGCCGATGCGCTACCACGATCGCGACCTCATCTTCATCGACACCGCCGGGTTGCGTCGTCAGTCGCGCGTGGACGACGGCGTCGAGTTTTACTCCGCACTGCGGACGCGCCGGGCGATCGATCGGGCCGACATCTGTTGCCTCCTGATCGATGCCACCGAGGACCTGCTGAACCAGGATCTCAAGATCGCGACCCTCGCCTGGGAAGCCGGTCGGGGATTGATCCTCGTGGTCAACAAGTGGGACCTGGTGTCGAAGGATGACAAGACGGCGCACAAGTTCCAGAAGAAGTGCATCGAGAAGGCGCCGTACCTCGCCTTCGTCCCGTTCCTGTTCACCTCGGCCAAGACGGGCCAGCGCGTGACGCGCGTGCTCGACACGCTGCTTGAGGTGGAGACCGAGCGGCACAAGCGGATCACCACCTCGCAAGTCAACTCCACGTTGGAAGAGCTGGTCGCCCGGCGACAGCCACCGCAGGCCGCCGGGCGTGAGGTACGGCTGCACTACGCCACGCAGGTCGAGACGGCGCCGCCGACGATCGTGGTGTTCGGGAACAACACCGACGCGCTTCAGGAGCACTACATCCGATACCTCCACAACGGCTTCCGTGAGGCGTGGGGGTTCACGGGCAATCCGCTGCTAGTGCAGGTCAAGAAAAAGGCCGCGCCCCCGACCTGACATGTACGCCGCCGCGTGCCTCGTCCTCGCTTATGTGCTGGGGTCGACCCCCTTCTCCTACTTCGCCGGTCGCCTGCTGCAGGGGATCGACCTGCGGGAACACGGCTCGGGGAATCTCGGAGCGACGAACGTGTATCGGATCCTCGGTGCGACGGCGGCGGTGGCCGTCCTGTTGCTCGATGCCGCCAAGGGGGCCGTCCCTGTGCTCTACTTTCCGGCGCTGGCCGGCGTGGACGGCGCGGACGGGGTGTGGTGGCCGGTGGCGTTCGGCGTAACGGCGATCGTGGGACATGTGCGGCCGTATGGCGGGTTGTTCCGCGGGGGCGGCAAGGGGGTCGCCACCGCCTCGGGGGTCTTTGCCGCCCTTGCCCCGATTCCGTTTGCCGCGTCGTTGCTGACGTTCCTGGGCGTCGTGGCCGTGACGCGGTACGTGTCGTTAGGCTCGATGCTGGGGGCCGCAGCGCTCGCCGCCACGGTCGTCATTCGCGAGGGACCGCTCGCGCCGATGTCGCTCGTGGCCGTGGCGATGGGCACGTTCGTGGTCTGGACGCATCGGGCGAACATCGGGCGACTGCGCCGCGGCGAGGAGTCGCGTCTCGGGCGCCCCGGCCGGGTCGCGCGCTGATGCGGTGCGCCGTCATTGGCGGGGGCGCCTGGGGGAGCGCGCTCGCGCACCTGCTGGGGCACGGCGGGCATGACGTCTGGCTCTGGGCGCGGGAGCCCGACGTCGTGGAGCATGTGAACCTCACGCATGCCAACCCGCGGTTCCTGCCGGGCGCGGTGCTCGATCCGGCCGTGCGCGCCACGTCGTCCTTGGCCGCGGCGGTCGGCGGCGCCGAGCTGGTCATCTATGTCGCCCCATCGCACGTACTGCGTGCGGTGGTGCGCAGCACCGCGGAGTTCCTCGACGCGGGGGCGCTGGCGGTCGTGGCAACGAAGGGCATCGAGCGCGGCACGCTGGCCCTGATGACCGATGTCGTGCGCGAGGAGCTGCCCGGCCACGCGGTGGTCGCGCTGAGCGGTCCGAGCTTCGCCCTCGAGGTGGCGCGCGGCATGCCGACCGCCGTGGTCGCGGCGTCGGACGACCTCGCGCACGCCGAGGTGGTGCAGCGGGCGCTGAGTTCGCCCGTGTTCCGCGTCTACACCAACGACGACGTGACCGGTGTGGAGATCGGCGGGGCCCTGAAGAACGTGATGGCGGTGGCCACCGGGATCGCCGAGGGGGTCGGGCTCGGCCTCAACTCGCGCGCCGCCCTCATCACCCGGGGGTTGGCCGAGATGACCCGGCTCGGCATCGCGTTAGGCGCTCGCCCGGACACCTTCGCGGGGCTCGCCGGCATGGGGGACCTCGTCCTGACGTGCACCGGGGCGCTCAGCCGCAATCGCGCGGTCGGCGTCCAGGTTGGTCGCGGCGAACCGCTCGACGCCGTGCTCGCGGCCACGGAAAGCGTCGCCGAGGGGGTGACCACCACCGACAGTGCCCGTGCCCTGGCGCAGCGTGAGCGCGTCGACATGCCGATCGTCATGGCGATCGGACGCATCCTGTTCGAGCAGCAGGCGCCGCGCGATGCCCTGGCCGACCTCATGGGTCGCGACTTGCGCCCGGAGCGCGACGCATGAGCGACGACATCGTGCAGGAGTTCTTCTCCATCGGTGATGTCTGTCAGCTGACGGACCTCAAGCCGCACGTGCTGCGGTACTGGGAGAGCCAGTTCCGGTTCCTCAATCCGGCCAAGAACCGGTCGGGCAATCGCGTCTATCAGCGGCGCGAGGTGGACCTGATCCACCTCGTCAAGCACCTGCTCTACACGGAGAAGTACACGATCGACGGCGCGCGGCAGAAGGTGGACGAGCACCGCAAGGGGGGCGCGATCAAGGTCGTCGCCCGCGAGGCGCTCGCCGTCGAGACGCTCGCCGAGCTCGAACGGGAGCTGGCGCACCTGAGCGCCGTGCTGGACGGGTCCGTCGCTGTTCCCGACGCTGCTCCCGACGCTGTTCTCGAGGTCGTTCTCGACGCCGAGCCCGATGCTGGCAGCGCGACGTGAGCGCGCTCGACCTGCGCGGGACGAGGTAGACCAAACGACGCGCGCCCGCTACCGTTAGCCCCATCATGCGATTCCTCTGCACCAACGACGATGGCATCCTCGCGCACGGGCTGGACTGCCTCGTGCGCGCCGCCGAGCAGATCGGCGACGTGACGGTGGTCGCCCCCGATCGCGAACAAAGCGCCACCTCCCACTCGCTGACGCTGCATCACCCGCTGCGCCCGGTGCGGCGCGGGGAGCATCGCTTCCAGGTCGATGGCACCCCCACCGATTGCGTGATGCTGGCCGTGGAGGCGCTCATGGACACGCGCCCCGATTTCGTGCTGAGCGGGATCAACCATGGGCAGAACATGGGCGAGGACGTGCTGTACTCCGGCACCGTCTCCGCAGCCATGGAGGGATTGGCGTTAGGCATTCCCTCGGTGGCGTTCTCGTTCGCGGGCGGCGACCTGCGCGCGGACATCGCCAAGCTCGACGAGCAGGTCGAGCTGCTGGTCCCGCTGCTGCGCCACCTCACGTCGCTGCCCGCCTTTCCCGAGGGCACGCTGCTCAACGTCAACCTCCCGCCGTTGCGGGCCGACGAGATCAAGGGGATCAGGCTCACCCGACTCGGCCGGCGCGTCTACTCCAACTCCATCCAGCCCATGCAGGACCCGTGGGGCCGGAAGATCTTCTGGATCGGGGGGGGAGAGATCAGCTGGACCGGGAGCGACGACTCGGACTTCCAGGCCATTCGCGACGGCTTCGTGTCGGTGACGCCGCTGCACCTCGACCTGACGCACCGGGACATGCTGGAAACGTCGGAGCGCTGGTGGCGAGCGCCGTAAGCCCGGACTACCGCGGCGCGCGCCGACGCCTGGTGGCGCAACTGCGCGCCGGTGGCATCACCGACGAGGCGGTCCTCAAGGCCGTCGAGGAAAGCCCCCGTCACCTCTTCGTGCCCACCGGCGTCGGTCACCGCGCGTATGTGGACAGCTCGCTTTCGATCGGGAGCGGGCAGACCATCTCGCAGCCCAGCGTGCACGCCCGCTACCTGCAGCTGCTGGAGCTCCGCGGGAGCGAGCGCGTCCTCGAGATCGGTACGGGCTCGGGGTATCAGACCCTCCTGTTGTCGAAGCTCGCGGCCCAGGCCTTCTCGGTCGAGCGGGCTGCCCCGCTCCTCGAGGGCGCGCGCGACGTCCTGAGGACGTGTGGCGTTCGCAACGTCACGTTCCAGCTGGGCGACGGCACGATCGGCTGGCGCGAGTTCGCGCCGTATGACGCGATCCTGGTGTCGGCGGCCGCGCCCAGCATCCCGCAGCCGCTGCTCGACCAGCTTGCGGTCGGGGGCAAGCTCCTGATCCCGCTCGGCGAGCGTGACGAGCAGATGCTGACCATGGTGACGCGCCTCCCGGAGCACTTCGAACGACGTGACATCATCCCCGTGCGATTCGTCCCGCTCTTGGGCACCCACGGCTGGACATCACCCTAGTCCGGTGAGAACGGGGGCCCCTCACCGAGTGTCGATCGGAGCGGCTCACATGGACGAAGTCACGAAGGATCAAGGCGCCCAGCCCGCTGTGCGCCCCCCGCTGCGTCCCTTCAGCGGACAGCGATCGGAGGGGCAGGGGGCCCTGCGCCCACAGGGTGGCCGCCGCGTCGCGCTCTCGCCGTTCGCTCGCCCCGCCACGCCGGCGTCCAGTCGCCTCATCCAGGTAGCGCCTTCGTCGCCGTCCGCCGTGCACCCCGGCAATTCGACTCCCGGGATCGACTGCGCTCCAGATGCCGGAGCTACCTCGGGCTCGAACACCACACCGCCCGGGTCGGGCGTCCAGCTCTCGCGTGCCTCCGACTCCCCCGAGGCTCTCAAACCCGCGGCGCCTGCCACCTTCGACGCCTCGGTCGCGTCGGCCCACCAGCCATCGCCAGCAGAACGCATCGATGCCTCGGAAGAGACCAGCGACCTGGAAGCGCTCGACGTGGATATCGGCATGGATGCGGGCGTTGCCAACACAGTGGCGCAATCCCTTGATCGCGTCGACGATGCGAGTGCCGAGGGAGGCCCCGAGGTGGCCCGCTCCGCGCTCGACATCTCGACGCTGTCGGGCCGCTCGGGCGAGCGTGCCGCGGCGTCGGACGACCTCTCGTTCGACCAGGTGAGGTTCGGGTCGGCCGTATTGCGAGACGAGCCGCGTGCGGCGGCGACCGACATTGGAACGGACACGGGCACGGGCACGGACGCCGACTCCATGACGTTGCTCGGCGAGCATCGCCAGCACGACGAGTCCGCCCACGCCGAGACGGCGCACGCCGAGGCTTTGCACGCCGAGGCTTCGCACGCCGAGACCACGCACCGAGACCACGCACGGCGAGACCGCGCACGGCGAGACCGCGCACGGCGAGACCGCGCACGGCGAGACCGCGCACGCGGAGACCGCGCACGCGGAGACCGCGCCCGGCGACAGCGACACAATCCCGGCGTCGTACTCCTCGATCCTCCACGACACCCCAGCGGAACCGGCGCTCAACTCCCCGACCGAGCATCGGTCGGCGGGCCGCGTTTCCCCGGACATCGCCGACGACGTGCCGAGTGTCGTGGAGCTGAGTGCTTCAGTGTCGGAAGACCTCTCGACACCGGTCGTGCCGGTTGAGCCGTTCGACCGTCCGAGCGTCGGCGCGCCTCCGAACGATGCGACTCCCACGGGGTTCTTCGACCAGCCTCAGGTCCGCGTCGACTCCGGGACCGCCAACGACGCCACGGCCGACGAAAAGTTCGTGATCGACGACTCGGCGTACGCATTCGACGATGAGTCGTTTGCCGCAGAAATCCGGTCCGAGGAGCCCGATCGGTGGAGCATGCCGATCGACACGAGCGCGCACAGCCTCCATGACGCCATCGAGGTCGACCTGCCGGCCGATGCGCCCGTCACGGATTCGCCCGTCACGGATTCTGCCGTCGCCGTTTCTGACGCCGCCGCAATCGACGCTGTTGGCGCGATCGCCGCCGTCGACCCGATCCACGCGATCGCCGCTGGCGCCGCTGTCGCCGCTGTCGCCGCTGGCGCCGCTGGCGCCGCTGGCGCCGCTGGCGCCGCTCTCCCCTCTCGACGCCACGGACGCCGGTGACTCCTTGTACTCCTCAGCGGCTGAGCCGCTGGTGGAGGGTGCACAGGTGGCGTCGGTACGCATGCTCGACGCTGAGCTCTCCGACTTCCGACTGCTTCCCGAGGAGACTCCCGCTGTCCCCACGCCGATCCCCGGCATCGAGGGGCTGCTCGCCGGAGCCGAGGATGTCGAGGACGGGCTGCAGGCGACGACAGCGCGGACCCACCGCTCGGTCGACGACGCGATGGACGCCGCGGCAGACGAGTCCGAACACGAGGCTCTGAACGAGACCCTTGGCGAGCCCCTTGGCGAGCCCCTCGGCGAGTCCCTCGGCCATGATCTCGGTGAGGACTTCGAGGTGGCGTTGGAGCTGGTGGACCTCACGAGCGACGGCGGGGAGGCGTTGCCTGCGCCGATGCAGGAGTCGCGCTTTGCGGCGGACGAGATCCTCGCCAGCCCCATGTCACCGTCAGCCGAAATCGCGGTGGGCGGGCATGCGGCGCACGCCGAGGCCGACCTGCAGGACTTCGTTTCGCGCTCCGACGCGCGGGAGCACGCGGCCGCGATACTCGAGGTGGTGGCGCGACGCGTTCGGGGAGGCGACATTGTGCCGTCGATCGATGCCGGCGCGAGCCCAGAGGCTGTGCTGGCGAGTGTGCTCGCGACGATCCTTTCGCAGCGAGCGTGACGTCATCCCCCTCCACTCGTGCCTGTCGTTCACATCGAAGTTGCCGGCAAGGTTCAGGGACTCGGATTTCGCGGATTTGTCCAGGAACAGGCGCGAATGCTGCAGCTGGCCGGATGGGTGCGAAACCTCTCGTCCGGCAGCGTGGAGATTGCCGCGTCCGGCACTGAGGAGGCGCTCCGCACGCTCTTGGACGTGGTGCGCATCGGGCCCGAGGGAGCGACCGTGAAGCAGGTGATCACGTTGGTACCGCAACCGACGCTGGAGCTGCCGCACCCGTTCACGGTCCTCAAGTGACGGGATCCCGAACCGGAGAGGCGCTGCGGTCGGCCATGCGCGCCGCCGTCCGGGAGGTTCCCGATTTCCCGAGGCCGGGAATCAACTTCAAGGACATCACTCCACTGCTTGCCGACCGGGAGCTATTCGGGGCCGCGTGCGCCCTGATGGCGGAGCCGTTTCTCACGGCTGGCATCACCCATGTTGTCTCGATCGAGAGTCGCGGCTTCCTGTTCGGCGCTCCGGTGGCCGTCGCCCTCGGCGCGGGGGTGGTTCCGGTGCGTAAGCCGGGAAAGCTGCCGTTTCGCACCACGCGTGAAGAGTATGCCCTCGAGTACGGGACGGACGCGCTGGAGGTGCACGACGACGCGCTGCCCGAGGGTGCCCGCGTCCTGATCGCGGACGATGTGCTGGCGACCGGTGGAACGGCGGCGGCGACCGCTCGACTTGTGCGGCGCGTCGGAGCTGAGGTGATCGGGAGCACTTTTCTCATCGAGCTGGCGTTCCTCGGCGGACGCGCAATGTTGCCGCCGCATCGCGTGGAGAGCGCGATCGTTTATACGTGAGCCTTGCGCGGGGCAGCTCTACCGAGTCGTATCGCGCGCAGCTTTCCCCGCCGATTCTCCGCGGCTTAGATTCCCGGTGTTGATCCTCGCCCCCGTAGCTCGGATGGACAGAGCAGCGGTTTCCTAAACCGTTAAGTAAAACACCTAACGGTCTCCGTGAGTCCCTGTAGCTCAATTGGATAGAGCGCAAGATTCCTAATCTTGAGGCTCCCGGTTCGATTCCGGGCAGGGGCACCTACGAGAAACCCACCCAGAGAATTGGGTGGGTTTTTTTTGGTATCGGAACTCGATTCGGCAGATGATGAAACACGCTCCGGACACGGCAGTTACCAACCCTTGCCATCATCCAAGCGGAAGCGAGAGCGCAACACGTTACCGCGGTGGCGGAGCGGCGCGTGGGGCCACGGGCAGGCGATGAACCCGGCTGTAGCCGCAGTGGACTACGACGTGCCGTCAAAAGAAGCGGGGCCCCTCCTGAAAGGGGCCCCTTCCTGCTACCGTCGCGGACGGAATTACCCGCGCTTGGCGTAGATCTCCTTCTCCAGCTTGAGGCGCAGCTTCTTCGCCTCTTCGAGCGCCTCGGCCTTCTTGCGCCCCTTGGCAGGGACGTAGAAGCGCTTCTGCTTGCCCGGCTCCGGATTGATCGAGACGATGAAGGCCTGGTGTCGCTTGTCCCACTGCACGCCTGTCACGCCATACTTATTGCGCCGAGACCGCACCACGACGCGCGCCGTCTGCGGCTTTCCGAGCGACTTTTCGGTCTTGTCGCGCCAGACCAGGGCCTGGGCGAACGCCTTCTTCTTGCCACCATGCTTGTTGTCCGAGAACCACTTACGATGCGTCTTGCCTTCGAAGGTGACCTGGACGAACCAGCCGTGATTGTGCTTTTCGGGCTGGTCGATTCGTGAAATTCCTTTGCGCCTAATCATGGTAAGTGGTTAAGGGTGAGGGCGCTGGGAAGGATAGCGGAAACCCCAGCGAGGACAAGTCCGCACTTCCTTCAAGCGGGTGTGCTACACATCTTTAACGCTTGCACACGACGTCGGACGTCGCATTTCTTGCCCCCCAGAAGCCCCTGTGCATGACACGCAGGGCGCAGGGAGTTCCGTACAACACATGACGAAAACAGGTGAAGCGGCTCGGCCGCAGCTGGACGAATCGGCCGACTCATTCATGGAGTGGGCGCAGGCCAACGCCCGATCACTCGGCATCGGCGCCATCGTGATCGCCGCGCTCGGGGCCGGCACGTGGGTCGTCTCCCGGTCCAACGAGACGAAGGCGCTGGCCGCGTCGCGCGCGCTGGCCGAATCGCAGCGCAGCGTCGCGTCCGGTAACCTCCCGCTTGCCGCAGCGGATCTCCAGAAGGTGGTGCAGCGATACGGGTCCACGAATGCCGGCGTGCAGGCCAAGCTGCTGCTGGCGCAAGTGCTTTTCCAGCAGGAGAAGGTGGACGAAGGGTTGAAGCTGCTGGACGAGACCGGCAAGGCAGGGGCGCTCCAGTCGTCGTTGCACGGACTCCGGGCCGGCGGTCTGGAGCAGGCTGGCAAGCCGGCCGAGGCGGCGGCGGAATATCTCAAGGCCTCCCAAAGCACTTCGCTGTCGTCCGAGCGTGAGAGCTACAAGGCCGACGCGGCCCGCGCCTTGGTGGCGGCCGGGAAGAAGGATGAGGCGCTGAAGATCTGGCAGGCGATGGCCGATGACCAGGCCTCGCCGCTGAACAGCGAAGCACGACTGCGCGTGGGAGAGCTCAGCGCAACCGTGGCGTCGAAGTAAGCCACGCGCGGTTCGGGTTCGAGCCGCGCGCCCCTCAAGCGTTGAATTCTGGCGACTGCCGCAACGATGCCGCGAAGGTGACAGGCCGAGGCCTCTGGTCCTCGGCCTTTGTCTTGGTCGCCCAAGAACTACGCATAATATGTGTTATGTAAACTAGCTCGGTGGGAAACCCTGGGATCCTGTGGAGAAGTCGACTCCCTGCCCGTGGCGTTCGGGTTCGCAAGCCGTTGGTGCTAGCTGCGTTGGGTGTAGGATTTCCGTGCGTTCGACCCGCCAGTCCGGACCGTGACGCTCGCTGGGCCGTCTCCATGGCTCCGTGGAACGGTCGGACGCTGCGCCGTGCGACGTCCTGGTCGGAATCCCAGCGCTGCTCGTCGCATCAGGGCGCTACAGCGCGCATGGCGACAGTGGCTCCGAGCAAGCCCGGCGATCAGAACTCGCCGAGAAACCCCTCGAAGACCACGCGCCCCTCGCCGCGAAGCACCGGCGGCGCGCTCCGCGTACCCTGCCGGCCGGCGGCGCTGGGCGGCGCGATGTCGCCGCTCCCCGGGTAGTCCGCGGTCATCGCGGGGACGCGCGCGGTCAGGTCGCGGCCGGAGCGCGTGGTCAGGGCCACCGGGCCGTTCGCGAGCCCCCAGGCGGTCAGGAGCGCCGCGGTCGCCACGGCACCGGTGCCGCAGGCGAACGTCTCCTCCTCCACGCCGCGCTCATAGGTGCGAATGGTCCAGCTCCCCTGCGGACCCCTGGACACGAAGTTGGCGTTGGCCCCATCTCGCAACGACGGGAGCAGGCGCAGTTCCCGCCCCCGCCGCTCCACGTCGACGTCCCGCACATCGTCAACCAACACCACCAGATGGGGAACGCCGACCCGCGCGTATCCGATTCGACCTTCGTGCGCGATGCGGTCGGTCGAGAAGTCGGACTGCATCTCGGTGACCGGGACCATGTCGATTTCGGGCCCCCCGTCAGCAAACCGCCCCGTAACGGGCCCTGAGACCGTCTCAAAGGCGAAATCTCCGTGGCCAACGAGACCGAGGTCGCGTGCGAGACGTGTGCTGCACAGGGCGGCATTTCCGCACATCTCGGCCAGCGAGCCGTCGCGGTTGAAGTACCGCATCATGAACGCCAGGCTCGCATGCGGCTCGAGAAAGACGACCCCATCGGCGCCGACGCCGGTCCGGCGCTCACACAAGCGGCCGATCACCTCGGGAGTGGCAAGGGAGCCAGCCGGCTCACGCATCGCGTCGAAGAAGATGAAGTCGTTCCCCGACCCGCTCATCTTCCAGAATCGCCGGCCCTTCATCGTCAGAGCCTCCCGGTTATTGCCCACCAGCGCAGCCGCCAGACCATCCAGATGGCCTCGCGCACGATTCCCTTGGACATCTTGCTCTCGCCCTCCGTGCGATCGACAAAGACGATGGGAATCTCCACGATGCGGAATCCGCGTCGCCACGCGCGGAAGCTCATTTCGATCTGAAACGCGTAACCGTTTGATTTCACCTTACTTAGATCGATCGCCTCAAGCACCTTGCGATGAAAGCACTTGAAGCCACCGGTCGCGTCGAACAGAGGCAGGCCCGTGACGATGCGCGCGTAGATGTTCGCGCCGTAGCTGAGCAGCAGCCGGTTGATCGGCCAGTTCACGACCGTGACCTTGCCGTCGCGGTAGCGCGACCCGAGCACGACGTCCGCGTCTCGCGCACTCTCGATGAACTGCGGCAGGTGCGAGGGGTCGTGCGAGAAGTCGGCGTCCATCTCGAAGACCAGCTCGTAGTCGTGCTCCAACGCCCAGCGAAACCCCGCCAGGTACGCCGTGCCAAGCCCCAGCTTGCGCGGGCGATGGATCACGTGGACGCGCGGATCGACCTGGATCCGCGCGTCCACCAGCTCTCCGGTCCCGTCCGGCGATCCGTCGTCCACGACGAGCACTTCGATGCTGGGGTCCTGCGCGAGCACGGCATCGATCAGACGGAGGATATTCTCGCGTTCGTTATAGGTCGGCACGATAACGAGCGCACGATCAGACACTGGGCACTTCCCGTCGGCGATCCACCAGGAATCCGGCGCTGAGCATCAGCAGGGCGAGGGCGACCGCAGCCCACGTCACGGTCTTTCCGGTCTCGTAGGCGGCATTGGCGAACGTCAGTTCGACGCTCCGTGCCCCGGTCGGCAGCGCGATCCCCATCAGGGAAACGGCGGCCTTCCCAACCGAAACCGGGGTCCCATCCACTCGCGCCTGCCAGCCGGGGTACCAGTTCTCGGACACCATCAGCGCCGAGCCGGCAGGGGCCGGGCCGTCGAGTTCGATGGAAACAGCGCCTGGCGCGTATCGCGTGACACTCGCCTTCAGGCTCAGCGGCTCAGGAAGGGAGGCGAGCTCCGTCCCCTGCACCGCCGCCGAACTATCGAACACCGCTACGCGTCGCACATCGAATCGAGGGTCGAGTACGGTGGATAGCACCGTTGCCTCGTCTGCCTTGACGATGGCCGGCGCGACCCACGCATACGACGTCTCGATCGGAACCTCGTGCAGATACAGCTCGCTTCCCGCCGCGTCGCGCACCGGCCCGGCCACGAGCTTGAGTTCGCGCAGCCCGATGTTCTCCGGCGAATTGGTCAGCACATAGCGCATGTTGATCAGCCGCCAGAAGTTGGGATTCGCCACCTGACGGTATCCGTCAGCGGTCCCGACGAGTCGATCGTAGTTGCCCAGCTGGTTACCGTGATAGCCGAGTACCGACGCGATGCCGTGCGCCATGAGCCCATCGTAGTTGAGCAGCGGGTCGTGCACGCCATCCGACGGAGCCGTCTGGAACGACAGGACGCGGAAGGGTGCCGGCTGTTCCTTGAGGAAGTCGAGGATCGAGTTGCTGGCAAATGAAATCGTGGCCGGTTCGGAAAAGCTCCAGTAGCGTCGTGTGACGCTCCAGCAATCGAGCGCCACGACCAGGAGAAGAAGGACGCCGCCCAGGTCGCGTGACACCCGTCGAGTGGTGACCACCAGCGCGACGCCGACAGCCAGCAGGATGAACACCATGGCGCGAAGCGACCCAAGCCGCAACGCGTTGTCGTTGGCCAGCACGAGATCGGCACGTTCGGGTCCGGCAATCGAGACCCCGAGATTGGTGAAGGCGCCGAGGGCGCCGAGCGCTCCGATCGCCACCGCGGCGACCGCCCAGCCGATCAGGTATCGTCGCCGGAGTTCCAGTCGCATCACACGCTCGGCGCCTAATGCGGCCAGCGTGGCGGCACAGAACGCCACGACATAGAGCATGGTGCTCGGCGCACGGAAGTACTTCGTTCCCGGTACCAGGGCGTAGACCAGCGAGTAGAACGGCGTGTTGCCGCCCAGTGCCCAAAGCAGCGAGATCACGAAGGCGCCGAGCCAGAACCAGACGTGCCGCCGCTGCGAGCGCAGTGTCCAGCTGCCGAAGGCGAGTCCGGCAAACACCAGAACGACGACGCCGATGTATTCGGAGTGGAAGTGAATTCCGTTACGTCCCCAGTAGCGCTCGAGAACTCCCGAGAACTGTGGGATCATGAAGTTGAGCATTTCTTCCGGCGGCATGGAGTACGACACCGCGTGTTCCCACCCCTTGCCACCCGCGCGCGGCGAGAAGGGCTCGTACGCCTTGACCGGCCAGAACTGGATGGCTCCCATGACCATGCCGACCGCCACCGACCCGAGCGCCGCTCCGAGCCGCAAGAGGCCAGTGCGTCGCGCGATCGCCTGATCGCTGCCGTATCCGAAGGCGAGAAAGAGGGCGAAGGCGCCGGTCACAAGCAGCATGTACTGCAGGAGCTGCGGATGGGGGGAGAGCACCGCCAAGCCGACGACGATGGCGAGCGCTCCCCACGCGGTATGACGACCGTCCCGCACACCGCGAACGACGAAATAGAGCGCGAGCGGGAGGAGGGCGGCGATGAACAGCTTGCCATCGTGTCCGGGCGACACGAGGCCGGCCACGTTCCCGCCCATCTGGTAGGCGACGCCACCCAGCATGGACGGGAAAAAGCCGAGGCCCAGCGACCGCAGGAAGAGGAAGCAGAACCACCCCGCGAGAAAGACGTGGATGAGCAGCCCCCATGTCATTCCCGTGTCGGTACCTACGAGGATGCGCAGCAGTGCCGTGGGATAGAACGTGTCGCCGTGCATGGCGTCCACGAATGGCATCCCGCCGAACAGGTACGGGTTCCACTGGGGGATAGCGCCGGTCTTTTCCCAGCTCTCGCGCGCGAATTCCCGAAAGGCGTAGCCCGCGATGTACTGGTCGGAGTACGGGTTGACCAGGAACTTGCCGGCGAGTGCGGGAAAGCCCAGCGCCAGCGTGCAGAGCGCGTGTACGAGGGCAGCCCAGGCGAGCGCGAAGCGGGGTCCGGTCGGCGCTGCAGTCGCCACGGCGGGCGCCGCTGCAGCGGGCCTCGCGGAGACGGCAGCGTCGGGCGTACGTGTCATGGAGGCGAGGGTGGGCGTTTACGCCTGCGAAGGGCGTCGACGGCAAGAAATGCGAGGCCCGGCAGCACCTCGAGGACGGTGAGCCAGAGCCGCGACGAGACCGAGATCACGCCGGCCGCCCCGGGTAGCGCCAGGCCGAACCGGCCGAGCGCAAAGATGAGCGAACCTTCTCGTACCCCGATCCCGCCCGGCGCAAACAACGCAATGTAGCCCGCCAGATACGACCCCGTGAAGGCGGCGATGTACGAACTCGTTCGTCCCGGAGCGCTCCCAAGCATCGCGGCCACGAAGACCTGGAAGGCGACGCCGTACAGGATCCACGCCGCGAGACATCCCACCGACGCCAGCCACACGGCGCGATCGGGGAGGCGGGGCACCTCGATCGGACGTCGGAGGATACGCCCGGCGATCGTGCCGAACAACGGGACCAGGCGCGGGGCCAGCACGATCCCCCCAACCAGCAGCACGGCGAGCACGAGCGCCGCGCCACGTGCCTCGAAGAACTCTGCGCCGGTCACCAGGACCAGGCCGAAGCCGGCCAGCAGGTTGACGAGGTTGATGACGAGGGCGGAGCCGGTCGCAGCGACCACGGAGACGCCCGCTTCCTGCGCCATGACGCCCATCGCCCCGATCTGCCAGACCTTGCCCGGCAGGTACCGGCCCAGGTTGGAGATGAACCAGATGCGCGCAGCATCCATCCAGGGAAGCTCGGCGTCCCACGCACGCACCATCCGTCGCCACGTTTCGACGAGGATGGCGTAGGCAAGCAGGACGATCGCGCTCGAGAGCGCGAGCCACGACCAGCGCGGGGTGAGATGAGCGCCCGACGCTCGAAATGTGTGCCACTGTCCGACGATCTCGCGGGCGGCCAGCCAGACCGCCGCCGTCGCGAGGACCGCGAACGCGATCCGCAGCCCCTTATGTCGCAACGAGCGAGCGATAGAGGGTGGCGTAGCGCCGCGCGGCGGATTCGGGGGAGAAATCGCCGAGGGCGGCCATGCGTCCCGCCCGCCCCAGGCCGAATCGGAGTTCGGGGTCGTCCCACAAGCGATCGAGCGCGGCGGCCAGTGCATCGACGTCACCAGGCGCGGCGAGCAGTCCTGTTTCCCCTTGCACGATGCTGTCGGTGATGCCGCCGGAGTCGAAGGCCACGACCGGCGCCTCGCACAGTTGCGCCTCGACCGCCACCAGTCCGAGTCCCTCGCCAAGGCTGGGGACGACCACCGCACTCGCGCGTTGGTAAAACGCTGGGAGGGCCGGTTGTGGCTGCGCACCGTGCCAGCACACGCGATCGGCGATGCCGAGTTGTTGGGCCTGTGTCCTCAGGCGCGCCTCGTCGGGGCCATCACCGACGATATCGAGCGAGAGCGGTGTCCGCATGCGTGCGACCGCGTCCAGCAGCAGTGCCCCTCCCTTCTGCGCGTTCAGGCGCCCGACGAACAGGAGGCGATCGGTGGCCCGCGCCCCGCCGGGACGGAACAGGGTCGTGGCCACCGGCATCGGCGCGACGAGCGGCGTGACCCCAGGCGCCATGTCGCGCACCTCGGCGGCGAGCCAGCGCGAAACCGTCGTCACCGCCTTCGAGTGGTGCATCACCCGGCGAAAGAGTGGACGGGCGAAGCGCTTGGCCCGGGCAAGCCGCACGTCGGTCCCGTGCATGGTGGTCACGAGCGGCAGGCCGCCCAGGCCGGCGGCCCAGGATCCGACCAGCCCACCCGGAAACCACCAATGCGCATGCACCAGGTGCGGGGCGAACGCGCGCCGTACGCGGGTCGCGGCGGCAAGGCCCGCCCCGAGAAAGCCGACCAGCGCCATCTTCGCGATCCACGAGCGCTGCACCTCCTGCGCCATCTCGCCCGTGTACGCGAGCTTCCCATACTGGCGCGGCGCGTAGTGGAAGCGCTCGACCGGAACGCCGTCGAGGGTCTCGGTGGTCGGCAGCGCCGTTCCGGCAGGCGCAACCCCCGCGGGAGCGACGACACGGACCTCGACGCCCTCGTGGCGCAGCGCGTTGGCGAGATGCAGCAGGAACGAGCCAGCCGCATCGCCCGAGACGCGCGGATACGAGTGCGTGAGGAAGAGGACGCGCAGGGGCGACGCCTCAGCCATCCCGCGCCCTGATGCGCCGCGCCTCCCGCACGGAGGCGCCGCGATCGTCGTCCTGCAGTTCGTCCGTGACGCGACGCAGTTCGCGCAACTGGGCCCGGAGCCCTGCGACCTGCTCGCCGAGCAATCCGGTGGCGAAGAAGACCGATCCGAGGATCAGCACCGTCTGGATGACCGTCCAGACCCACCGCAGCCCGACACCGGAGACGGCGAGCCAGACCACCGCGGCAATGCCGGCGAGCGCGCCGACGGCAAACAGCCCGGCGCCAAGCATCCCGAAGAGGAGCAGCGGCTTCGCGGCGAAGCGCAGTTCGAACCAGACCGACAGCATGTCAAGCACGCCGACCGGGATGCGCCCGATGCCAAACTTGGACTTGCCGGCGTGTCGCGGGTAGAGCGGGACGGGGATCTCGCTGACGGTGTACCCGTGCGCCGCGGCGATGACGATCATGTAGCGGTGCCAGTCCGGGCGGATCGGCAACTGTTCCATGATCTCGCGCCGATACGCCTTGACGCTGTTCAGGTCCTTGACTGGGACGTGGAAGAGCGAGCGGCTCAACCAGTTGTAGATGGAGGAGACGAACGCCTTCTCGTACTTCCCTTCCTTGAATCCCGTCACCATGTCGGCCTGGTCGGCGAGGATCGGGGCGACAAGACGGGGAATGTCGGCGGGCTTGAACTGCAGGTCGGCCGGGTAGAAAACCAGGACGTCGCCACGGGCCGCGAGGTAGCCCGAGCGCAGGGCGTCGGCAATGCCGCGCCGCGACCGATGGCGCACGGTCCGCAGGAAGGGATGGCGCTCGCGCAACTGCTGCAGCACCTGCCACGAGCCGTCCACCGATCCATCGTCGATGACCACGACCTCGAAGCCCTCGGCACAGTCGTGCATCGCCTCCGCCGTCTGTTCCATGAACAGGGGGAGGTTGTCGGCTTCATCCTTCGCCGGGACGAGGATGGAGATGCGGACGGGGACGGGGGACGGGAGACGGGAGGGGCGTCGGCGACGGGCTCCGGCTTGCCGGGCGATGCGTGGGTAGCCCGCATGCTCGGCGTCTCCATACCCGGAGTCGCTCCTCCACCTGCCGTCGTCATACCCGCTTGCGCATGCGAGCGGAGAGCACCCCCAGCTGGTCTCGATACTTGGCGACCGTGCGACGGGCGATGTTGACGCCGTTCTCACGCAGGATATTCACGATGGCCTGGTCGGTCAGCGGGTTCTTGGCGTCCTCGCTGCTGACCAGCTTCTCGATCTGGTCCTTGATGCCGCGCGCCGAGACGTCTTCCCCGCCCGTGGTGCTCAGGCCGGACGAGAAGAAGTACTTGAGCGGGAGCACGCCCCGCGGGGTCTGGACGAACTTCTCGTTCGTCACGCGACTCACGGTGCTCTCGTGCATCTCGATGACCTCGGCGACCTCGCGCAGCGTGAGCGGCTTGAGGTACTGCACGCCCTTTTCGAAGAAGTCGCGCTGCCGCTCCACGATGTAGTTCATGACCTTGAGCATGGTCTGTCGACGCTGCTCGATGGCCTGGATCATCCAGTTGGCCGAGTTGAGCTTGGACGAGATGAACTCCTTGTTCTCGCCATCGAACTTCTTCTTGTCGCGGGCAATCTCCTGGTAGGCCTTGCTGAGCTTGAGGCGGGGGAGGTTGCCGTCGTTGACGAACACATGGTAGGCGCCGTCGATCTTCTCCACGACCAGGTCGGGGATGATGTAGCCGTCGTTGGCATTGCTGAAACGCAAGCCCGGCTTGGGATCGAGCTTGGCGATTTCATCGGCGGCCGCCTGCACGTCCTGGGCGCTGATCCCGTAGCGCTTCGAGATCTCGCTCCAGCGGTGGGCGATCAGTTCATCGAAGGCAACGCGCACGAGCCGGAAGGCGAGGGTGTCCTCCAGCTTCAGGTCGCGCAGCTGCAACAGGAGGCAATCGCGCAGGTCGCGGGCGCCCACCCCCGACGGATCGAGCGCCTGGATGATGCAGAGCATCTCCTCGGCCTCCGCGAGCTGGTAGAGCGGGAGTTCACCCTCGAACCCCTCGCGCTCCGCGGCCCGCGCCACGACCTCGTTGATCCCCTCGAGGATCTCCTCGATGGAGCAGGTGAGGTAGCCGTCCTCGTTGATGTTGCCGGCGAATTCGTCCGCCAGCAGCAATTGGCGCGGGGTCAGCTCGAGCAGGGAGATCTGGTCCTTCAGGTGGTCGTCGAGGTCCCGGCGATCGACCGACACGGGCTCGTAGTACTCGCGTTCCTCGTGCTCTTCGCGCACGCCACCCGTCTCGAAGCCGTCGAGCAGGATTTCCTCCCAGTCGATCGTGTCGTTCTTCACGGCTTCGCGCTCTTCGGGCGGTGCGGTTTCGGCCTCCTCGAGGTCGACCGGCCCTTCCTCTCCCTCCCGTTCCTCTTCCTCTTCCGCGTCCTCCTCATCCGGTTCCGTCATCTCCAGGAACGGATTGGTCAGCAGCTCCTGCTTGAGGTGCTGCTGCAGGTCGAGCAGGGGCATGTAGAGCAGGTCCATCGCCTGGTACAGGCGTGGATTGATCTTCAGCTCCTGCCTGAGCGAGGTACTCTGGCTGAGGCCGGCCCTCATGCAGGCTGCTCCTCGTTCTCGGAGGCGAAGCGGGAGCGGAGTCGCGCCGTGAGCGTCGGCCCGAGATAGATCTGCGACACCTCGTCGTCGAAGACGAGGTCGCGCACCGTGCCCGAGACCTTCACCTGGCCATCGAACATGATGTAGGCACGATCGACAATATCGAGCGTCTGTTCCACGTTGTGGTCACTGATGAGCACCCCGATGCCTCGATGGCGCAAGCCGGCCACGATGGTCTGGATGTCGTGGACAGCGATCGGGTCGACGCCGGCGAACGGCTCATCAAGCATCATGAACTTCGGCTGTGTGACCAGCGCCCGGGTGATCTCGAGTCGCCGTCGCTCCCCGCCCGACAGGGCGTAGGCCTTGCTATGCCGCAGGTGCTTGATGCTCAATTCGTCGAGCAACCGTTCCAACCGAGATCGACGCTCTTCCTTGCTGATTGGCAACGTCTCGAGGATGGCGAGGATGTTGTCCTCCACGCTCAGCTTTCGAAAGATCGACGGTTCCTGGGAAAGATAGCCGATGCCGCGCCGGGCGCGCTTGTACATCGGCATCCGCGAGATGTCTTCGCTGTCGACGAGAATGCGACCGGCCTCGGGCTGGATGAGCCCGACGATCATGTAGAACACCGTCGTCTTCCCCGCACCGTTGGGTCCGAGGAGCCCGACGATCTCGCCCTGCTGCAGTCGCAGCGCCACGTCGTGCACCACGCGACGCTTGCGATAGACCTTCACGAGTCCGGTGGCCTCGAGCGTACTGCCGGAGGGCTGGGCCCGCACCTCGGACGAGCGCCGCGCCACAGCGGCGGGCACGGAGGCGACAGTGGCATGTTCTCCGGTCAGGCGCAGCGACTCGGCCACGTCGGCGCGCTGGGGAGCGATCTCGTCCCAGAGCGAGGGGGCAACCCGAATGCGCACCTGATCGTCTGCGCCGCCCTGCACCGGGAACAGGATGAGGCCCTGGCCGGCGAGGCGCGGAAGCACCGAGCGCTGCAGGAAGGCGCGGACCTCGTCCAGCGAGAGGCGTCCTGCCTCGCGTTCGGCGTCCCCTCCCTGCGCGCGGATGGCCGCGATCCAGTCGTCGCGGAATCGAATGGCGACCGCGTTGAAGATCGCGGTGCCCTCGGCATCGGCCTCGCTGATGACGGCGTGCAGGCCGAACGCGACGGACCGATCGCCGCCGGCCCGTTGCTCGATGAGCGCCTGCACTGCGGGCGAGAGAGGGGGGCCGCTCATGGGCGACGCGGGGCGTTAGGCGGACGCCGGGCCGCCGCGGGCGGGCGACGAGGCGTCGCTCCCTTCCGGGGGGTGGCCGGCTTGTTGGCCACGGAATCGGGCACGGCCTCGAGGAAGATGCCGGACGCGGAGTCTACCACCGTCACCGTTTGCACCTCCTGTTCCTTGAAGTCGACGATGATCTGGCGCCCTCGTACGTAGTTCATGCCCGGCTTTCGCTCTCCCTTGTTGTTGGCCAGCTGGTAGAACGAACTCGCCGACCCCGACGCCAGCAAGTCCCGGATGCGAGGTCGCGCGGTGGAGTCGGCGGCAGGCGTGGTCGTGTCGGAGGCAGGACTCGCGTCGGCGGCGGGCAGCGAGTCGAAGCGCGCGACGATGGTGTCGCCGCGTAGCCAGTCGCGTTCCGTGGACTTGATGGTCATGGAGTCGGGCTCGGTCTCGGCGTACGCGTTGCCCACGGCAAACATCTCCCGGAGCTTCTGGTCGGGCATGCGGACGTCGAGCGAGTCAGCGATGATCGTGCGATCCCTGGAGATGGCCGACGCCGCGCCCGGGCCAAAGGCGTAGGCGCGTTGCAGGCGGTTCTCCTTCACGCGCAGGTCGATCGTGTCGGAGGCGAGCGTCAGGTCCTGGTTCACGGCGACCGCGGAGTCCTTGGAGAGCACACGCTCGACCTGCTTGTTGCGGGCGAACATGTCGATCTCGCGCCCGCGCAGGGTGAAGGCGTCCTTTCCCTTGCTCTCGACGACCGGCTGCTTCATGAGTCGCGAGAACTGGCGCGCGTTGTCGAGGACGGCCGAGTCGCCGCGGGCGAGAATGTCGGTGCGGTCGAGTTCGACGCGACCCCACGCGACGAAGAGCGAATCGCCCTCGCCGTTGATCTGGTCGGCGATCAGGATGACAGGCTCACCGCGCCTCGCCCCGGCCGAATCGGCCTCGTAGAGCTTCAGCGTCGGCCGGCTGGTGGCGACCACGCGCTGGGTCGCACGCACGCCACGCACGGCCCGGAAGTATTCGGCACGCGGACCGGTCATGGTCGAGGAATCCGGACATGACGGCGACGACGTTCCCTCGGCCAGCAGGCGCTCCTCGCCGCGGAAATACGTGAGTTTGTCGGCATCGAGGTCGACGCGCTTCTCCCGGTACTTGACGTTGCCCAGCAGGTAGTACAGCTGGTTCTGATCGTAGAACTCGGCCGAGTCGGCGGTGATCGTGATGTCCTGGGTGCGGCAGCGACCGACGACGCCGCCGCCGAAGTAGGACGTGTACTTCTGCGAGATCGGGTCCTTGATGAACTGCGAGCGATCGCCGTCCACGTCGAGCAGGCAGCGCTCCGCCGCCTTCTCGGCCGGCTTTGCGCGGGCGGTATTCGCCACGAAGAGCGACTCGGCCGGTGCTCCCGCCGTGCGCGACACGATCGAGTCGATGACGATCGGCGGAATCGAATCGGCCGGAAGCGAGACCGCGGCCTGCCCCGCACCCTGCGGACTGGCGGGGGCCCGTCGACCGAGGCGGAAACACCCCCCCGTGGCGAGCAGCATCAGCGCGGCGACCGCGACTCCGCGACGGTTCACGACTTGGGGATGACGAGCTGGTTGCCGCGCGACTTCGTCGCGCTGAGGACCCGCACGTTGTTCAGGTCGGGGTCGCCGATGAAGCCGATGCCCTCGGTCACCCGTCCATTGTCCTCGTTGATGACGAAGGCCGAGTCGCTGGCGATCTCGTTGCGCGAAGGATCATAGCGCAGGTGTGGCGTCGCCAGCTTGCGGCCGTCGGTTGTCACCACGACGACATCGCCGCGCGCTTCCATGCTCCCGAGCCGGACGTTGTAGGTCCCCGTCTTCGACGTGAGCACGGCGTCCTTCTCTCCGCTGTTCTTGAAGAAGGTCGTGTTCACCACCCGCAGCTCGGTGCGGGTATTCTCGTCATACATGTAGGCGGTGTCGGCGACGAGTTCGGCGCGGCGCAGCCCGCCGTCGGTGAGGAAGAACCGCACGCCGTACAGCACCTGGTCGGCGGAGTCCGGGACCACGCGCCCCTTGACGACGGGGGAGGCACTGTTGTCCTGCTTGCAGGCGGCCAGCGCGAAGCTAATGAGTAGCAGCAGCAGCGCACGCGGCATCAGGCCACCCCCGCGCGCATGAGGTCATGCAGGTGGACGACGCCCACGACACGTCCCTGGTCATCGGTGACCGGCATCGCCATGATGCCGAATTGTTCCATGCGGTACACCACGGCGCTCGCAAGTTCCTCGACCTGCGCCGTGCGCGGCGCGTGCGTCATGACGCGCGCGAGCGGCACGGCGAACGGTTCCGGTTCACGCTGCATCAGGCGCGTGAAGTCGCCGGCGGTGAAGATACCGAGCAGGCGCTGGTCTGCCTCCGTCGCCACCACGATCCCGCGACGCGCGGCCAGCAGCACGATCACCTCCCGCATCGGCGCCGTGGGCGGAAGGACCGGGAGCCGGTCCGTCTCCATGAGGTCCCGCACGCGCGTCAGGAGCTTGCGCCCGAGCGATCCCCCGGGATGAAAGCGGGCGAAGTCCTCGCGTCGGAAGCCCTTTCGCTCGAGGATGACCACGGCCAGCGCGTCGCCTAACGCCAGCGCCGCGGTGGTGCTCGTGGTCGGCGCCAGGTCGTGCGGACAGGCCTCCTCGCGTACCCAGGCGTCGAGCACCGCGTCGCACTCCCGCGCGAGGGTCGACTGCGGGGCCCCCGTCAGGGCAATCGTACGCACCCCGAAGCGCTTGAGATGGGCGAGCAGGGTGACCACTTCTTCGCTTTCGCCGCTCTTGGACAGCAGTACGGCGACGTCGTCGGGGCCCACCATCCCGAGGTCGCCGTGCAGTCCCTCGGTCGGGTGCAGGAAGCTGGCTGGCGTGCCGGTGGAGGTCAGGGTGGCAGCGATCTTTCGCGCGATCAGCCCCGACTTCCCGACCCCGGCCACGATCACGCGGCCGGTGGACGCGGCGATCAGGTCGACCGCGCGCGCGAAGCCATCGCCGAGCCGCCGCCCGACCTCGGCCAGCGCCTCGGCTTCCATCTGCACCACGTGCCGGCCCAGCGTGATCGCGTCCGGTCCGCTCACGGTCGTCGCCTCGTGCGCGGCGCTCATGCGTCCCGCTCGGTATCGAGCTCGGTGTCGCGCGACGCGACATACCACTCCACGAGGTCGTCCCATTCCCCACGGGCCTTGAGGAGCAGCTCTGCGAACTCGCGCACGGCGCCGCGTCCTCCATGTCTCGTCAGGTGCACGCGCGCGACCTCAAAGACCTCCTCGGTGCAATTCGCGACCGACACCGGGAGCCCGACCTCGCGCAGGACGCCCAGGTCCGGCAGGTCGTCGCCGACGAAGGCTGCCTCGGCGAACGTCATTCCGCGTGCGTCGAGGATGCGCCGCAGCGCAGGAAGCTTTCGGGCGTGCACGTCCTGGACGAGCTCGTCGACGCCCAACTCGGCGCCGCGAAGCGCCACGCTCTCGGACACGCGCCCCGTGATGATGCCGACGACGATTCCCGCCTTCTGCAGGAGCTTGATCCCGAGGCCGTCCTGGATGTCGTATCGCTTGGCCTCGATGCGGGCGCCGGCGACGTCGCCGAGGTAGATACCGCCATCGGTGAGGACGCCATCGACATCCAACCCTACGAAGCGCACGCGGCGCGCATCGTCCGGGCTGATGTATGGAAGCGTGCCGCGCACGGCCCGTCCCCCCTCGGGCGCACCGAAGCCGATCATCGGCTCGCCTCCCATACGGCGACCGCCTGGCGCACGAGGCGCTCAAGCTGCCCCAGCGGGATCATGTTCGGGCCATCGCTGGGCGCGCGCGCCGGATCGGGGTGCGTCTCCAGGAAGAGGCCGTCGGCGCCGGCGGCGATCGCCGCGAGTGTGAGGGGCGGGATGAACTCACGCGCCCCGCCACTCGCGCCCCCCTCACCCCTGCCCGGCTGCTGGACGCTATGCGTACCGTCGAAGATGACGGGCACGCCCGTGGCCGCGCGCAGGCGTGCAAAGCTCCGCATGTCCACCACGAGGTCTCCGTAGCCGAAGAAGCTTCCGCGCTCCGTCGTTGCCGTCCGCGCGAAGGAAGGCGGGAGGGGGGGAGCATCGGCCGGTCGATGACCCTCGACCTTGCGCACGGCACCGGCCATGCCTTCGGGATGCATCCACTGCCCCTTCTTGATGTTCACCGGGCGACCCGTCGCGGCTGCGGCCTCCAGGAGGTCGGTCTGGCGGCAGAGAAAGGCGGGGATCTGGAGCACGTCCGCCACCGCGCCCACGGCGGCGCACTGTTCCGGCAGGTGGACGTCCGTGAGCAGCGGGAGGCCCGTCGCCTCACGCACGCGTGCGAGCTGCGCGAGCCCGGCCTCGATGCCCGGTCCTCGGGCGGCACCCGGATTGGACCGGTTGGCCTTGTCGAACGATGCCTTTGAAGATGATTCCGCCCGGGACGAGCGGCGCCAGCTTCACGAGCGCCTCGGCGACCCGCAGGTTGAGCGCGTCGTCCTCGAGGACGCAGGGGCCGGCGATGAGGAAGAGCCGGTCAGTCGGAAATCCCGCGAGCATGATCAGTCCGCCGCCTCGACCAGCGTCTCGGCCGGGGTGGCGCGCGCGCTCACGCGTCGCCGCGTCATGGACGCCGCCACGAAGGCGGCGAACAGCGGATGGGGGCGGGTCGGCCGCGATTGCAGCTCGGGGTGGAACTGGCACCCGACAAACCACGGGTGGTCGACCAACTCGATGATCTCGACGAGCGACCCGTCGGGTGAGAGGCCGCTGAGTCGCATGCCGTGCTCGACGAACTGCTCGCGATAGGCGTTGGACACCTCGTACCGGTGGCGATGCCGTTCGCTGACCTCGGGGACGCCGTAGATGTCGGCGGCCTTGGTCCCGCGCGTCAGGCGGCAGGGATAGGCGCCGAGGCGCATGGTCCCGCCCATGTCGGTCACGTGCTTCTGCTCCTCCATCATGGCGATGACCGGGTGTTCGCACTCGGGCGCGAACTCGCTGGAGTGTGAGTCCTCGAGCGCGAGCACGTGGCGTGCGAACTCGATGATGGCGACCTGCATGCCGAGACAAATGCCGAAGAACGGCAGCTTGAGCTCACGCGCGGCGCGGATGGCCTCCACCATGCCATCGACCCCGCGCACGCCGAAGCCACCCGGGACGAGCAGGCCGTGGAATCCGGCCAGGAGTTCGCGCGCCTTCTCGGCGCTGGTGAACAGGTCGCTCGAGACCCAATGGATGTCGACGCCCACGTCGTTGGCGATGCCGCCGTGGATCAGCGACTCCTGCACGCTCTTGTAGCTGTCGACGAACTGCGTGTACTTGCCGACGACGGCGATGCTCACGCGATCCCGCGGCTGCACGACGCGCTGGACCATCGCGCGCCACGTGGAGAGGTCGGGGTCGCGCCCCACGAGGTTGAGGCGCTGCATGACGCGCTCGTCCAGCCCCTGCGCCTCGAACTCGAGCGGGATCTGGTAGATGGACGGGACGTCGCGGCTCTCGATGACGTTGCCGAACTCCACGTTGCAGAAGAGCGCGATCTTGCGCTTCACGTCCTCGGACAGCGGGCGCTCCGTGCGGCAGATGAGCACGTCGGGCTGGATGCCGAGCTCCATCAGCTCGCGCACCGAGTGCTGCGTGGGCTTGGTCTTGACCTCGCCAGCTGCCGCAATGTAGGGCACGAGCGTGAGGTGGATGAACATGGCGTTCTGCTTGCCCACCTCCTGCCGGAACTGCCGGATGGCCTCGAGAAAGGGCTGCGACTCAATGTCGCCGACCGTGCCGCCGATCTCCACGATGACCACGTCGTTGCCCGGGGCGAGTCGCTTGATGTGCGACTTGATCTCGTCCGAGATGTGCGGGATGACCTGGACGGTGGAGCCGAGGTATTCGCCGCGGCGCTCCTTCGTGATCACGTTGAGGTAGATGCGCCCGGTGGTCACGTTGTTGAGCTGCGACAGCGAGCGGTCGATGAAGCGCTCGTAGTGCCCCAGGTCGAGGTCCGTCTCCGCGCCATCGTCGGTCACGAAGACCTCGCCGTGCTGGAACGGCGACATGGTGCCCGGGTCGACGTTGAGGTACGGGTCGAACTTCATGATGGTCACCCGCAGGCCGCGCTCGACGAGGAGCCGGCCTAACGATGCGGCCGCGATGCCCTTGCCGAGCGATGAGACCACGCCGCCGGTGACGAAGATGTAGCGGGTGGCCTGGTTCGAGTTCACGACAGTGGGCATCAGCTTCGTCCGGCGAAAAGGTCATTCCAGCGCGCGTTGGCGCGAGCCAGGTCGTCTTCGGTATCCACGCCGCCCGCTGGCGGCGCGTCGATCACGGCCACGCCCATCGCCACCCCGGCCGCCAGTGGGCGCAATTGTTCGAGCCGCTCCACCCGCTCCAGCGGATGCTCCGGGAGCGCCACCCATGCGGCAAGGGCATCGCGTGTGTAGGCGTACACCCCCACGTGCTGCCGCACCAGCGCGTCGCGACTGGCGGTGTCTGCCGGGTCGCGCAAGTACGGTATCGGGGCGCGAGAAAAGTACAGGGCGCGCCCGTCGTCCGCCGACACGACTTTCACCACGTGCGACGTGGCGAGGATCTCCGCCCCTGCCGGCGCGGCGACCGTGCCGAGGGAGAACCCCCGCGATAGCACCATCGACAGCGCGCCCCGTACCGCGGCGTCGGAGACGAATGGCTCGTCGCCCTGAACGTTGAGCAACACGCCGTACCGCTGGAACTCGGGACGACGGCCTACCTCGGCCACCCGATCGGTGCCGGACGGGTGCGTTGGACTGGTCAGGACAGCCCGCCCTCCCGCAGACTCCACAGCGTCGACGATCGCGCTCGCATCGGTCGCCACCACGACCTGCTCGGCCACGTGCATGGCGCACACCTGCTCCCAGACGCGGACGATCAGCGGGCGTCCGCCCAGAAGGCGGAGCGGTTTTTGGGGGAGTCGAGTCGCGCCCAGACGGGCCGGAATGACGGCGAGAATCGAGGGCGCGGAGGCGGCCGAGTTTGCCAAAGGCACGCCTCCCAAGTTAACCCGCACGATCTCGCTTTTCCAACTGGATTCTTCCGCGCGAGCGAGGGTGGACCACCTGCGACGGCATCTCGGGGGGCCGTTCGGAGGCCGGCCCCTCGGCGCGACGCGCCAGTGTGCGCCGCCCCCCGCCCTACCGAGCCGGCAAGTGCGCGAGCAGGAATCGCAGCGCGTTGCCTCCCATCACCTTGCCGATCTGCGCATCCGAGAGCCCGGCGCCCTGAAGCGCTGCGACCACTAGCCCCATCCCGGACGCGTCGAACGGCGTGGTCGTGCTGCCGTCGAAGTCGGAGCCAAGCGCGATGTGATCGTCGCCCGCCACCGAAATCGCATGGACGACGGCCCGCGCGAATGCTGCGGCGGTCGGTTCGCAGATCGCGCCGTCCCAGTAGCCAATGCCCACCAGCCCGCCGCCGGCGGCGATGCGGCGCAACTGGTCATCGGAGAGGTTTCGTGGTCCCGGACAGGTGCCGCGCACGCCGGCGTGCGATACCACGATCGGGCGTCGGGTGGCGCCGAGGACGTCGTCGACCAGGCGCGGCGATGCGTGCGCCAGGTCGATCAGCAGGCCGAGCGAATCGATCCGAGCCACGACCGCCCGACCGAGCGACGTCAAGCCGCCCTTGTCGACACCATGCGCGGAGCCGCCCACCTCGTTGTCGAAGAAATGGGTGAGCCCGAAGACGCGAAACCCGTCGGCAGCGAGCGTGTCCAGGTTGTCGAGTCGCCCCTCGATCGGGTGCAGCCCCTCGGTGGCGAGCAGTGCGCCGATCACTGGCCGCCCGGCGCGACGCTCGGCGAGCAGCGCCGCCAGGTCGGCGCCGGAACGTACCAGACGGAGCGTCACCCCGCCGTCTTTCACCGACCGCTCCGCCGCGTCGGCAAGGCGCCGCGCCTGCCACCGGGCCCGTTCGCGCAGCGAGAACCAGGCGCGCACCGGATAGCGCTGGGCGATGGCCAGCAGCGTGATGTTGTCGGTGTCGTCGGTGTTGCGCTCGTAGTTGATCCCGCGCGGTGTCTTGGTGACCACGGAGAACAGCTGCAAGGCGACGTGTCCATCCTGCAGTCGCGGCAGGTCCACGTGTCCGTAGCTGTGCCGCTCCAGCAGGTCGCGCGGCCAGAGCAGGGCATCCGCGTGCAGGTCCACGACCTCAATGGCGCGCAGCAGCGATTCGGCAGCAGGCGACGCCGCGTACGGCCCCGCCGTGACCACATGGTTCATCGAACGGTCGGCGAGGTCGGCCCCGACCGTCAGGACGACGGTCAGCGCGACAACGACCAGGACCAGCACTGCGGCGACGAGGCGACGGAGCAAACGCGTTCGAGACACGGTCGTGGGATGGGCCGATCAGGCGGTGGGCCGGTCGCCATGAAAGCGATCGGCCAGCGTCGTGAAGTTTCGCAGGATTGCCATCCCCCCCTCGGTCAGGATCGATTCGGGATGAAACTGCACTCCCCACACGGGATGCGCACGATGCCGCAACGCGTGGATCTCCTCGTGGTTGTCCGCAGCCTCGGCGATGACCTCGAGCGACGAGGGAAGCGTGGCCCGCTCGACGACCAGCGAGTGATAGCGCATGACCTCGAGCGGTGAGGGCAGGCCGTTGAACACGTCCGTCCCGTTGTGCGTGATGGGCGATGTCTTGCCGTGCATGATCCGCGACGCCCGAATCACGCGGCCGCCGTACGCCTCGCCAATCGCCTGGTGTCCCAGGCAAACGCCCAGCAGCGGCGTGGTCGCCCCCATCGCCTGGATGAGCGGAACGCTGATGCCCGCCTCGGTCGGGGTGCACGGGCCGGGCGAGA
Source organism: Gemmatimonadota bacterium (assembly GCA_016704465.1). Classification (GTDB taxonomy): domain Bacteria; phylum Gemmatimonadota; class Gemmatimonadetes; order Gemmatimonadales; family Gemmatimonadaceae; genus SCN-70-22. Next base: position 481,275 of record JADJAD010000008.1, read on the forward strand.
TCACGATCGCGCGCGGCGACAGCTCCCGAACCCCATCGACCGTGATGGCATCATTGCGAAACACGACCGGCGCCTCACCCAACTCGCCGAGGTACTGCACGAGGTTGTAGGTGAAGCTGTCGTAGTTGTCGAGGACGAGGAGCACGAGAACCCGGATCGGAAACTGGACAGGGGGCGCGCCACCCCGGGACTAGCCCCTGGGGTGAAACTGCTTGTGCACTGTGCGAAGGTAATCGCGGTTGACGTGCGTGTAGATCTGCGTCGTGGTGATGTCGGCGTGGCCGAGCATCTCCTGCACCGCGCGCAGGTCCGCGCCGTGGTCCAGCAGGTGCGTGGCGAAGGAATGCCGCAGCATGTGCGGCGACACGTGCTTCGTGATGCCGGCGCCCTCCACGTGCTTGCGGACGATCTTCCACGCCCCCATGCGCGAGAGCGCGGTTCCCGGGCATTGAGAAAGAGGACCCCCTTCCCCTCGCCGCGCTCGAGGCGCGGCCGCAGCTCTCGCAGGTAGATGGCGACCGCAGTGATCGCCGAGCGACCGATCGGGACGAGACGCTCCTTGCTCCCCTTGCCGAAAACGCGCACCAGTCCCTCGCCGAGCAGTACGTCCTTGACCGGCAGCGTGATCCACTCACCGACGCGAAGCCCCGCCCCGTAGGCGAGTTCCAGCATGGCGCAGTCGCGAAAACGCATCGCATCGTCTTGCGATGGCGCGGCCAGCAGCCGAGTCACCTCGTCGACGGTGAGCACGTCGGGCAGGTCGCGCCATCGCGTCGGCATCTCGAGGCGGTCGCTGGGATCGGTGGCCACCAGTCCCTCGGCAACGAGGAAGCGGAAGTAGGTCCGGATCGCCGACACGTTGCGACGAATCGATGTCGCGGCCAACCCAAGGTCCTTGAGGTGGTACACGAAGTCGCGGAGGTGACGCGGCGTGAGGACCGCCGGCGCTCGCACTCCCTTGCTGACGGCGAAGGAGGCCAGCCGTTGCACGTCGCGTCCGTAGGCTTCGCGCGTTCGCTCGGCGGAACCCTGCTCCAGGGAGAGAAAGTCGTCGAATCGCTCGAGCATGAACGCTCGCGCCAACTCGTCGGGGAGCTGCGCGTCCGTCATGACGCTCCGCTCACCCCGTCGCCCTTCGCCGCCGCCACCACCACGCGAGCACTGCAGCCACGACGACGATCAGGGCGATGACTCCGCTCCACACGCCGAGGCGGGCGACCTTGGACGCGAGGGTCTCCCAGTTGCTGCCAGCCGAGAATGCCAGCCATGTGATCAATCCGTACCACAGCCCGGACGCGAGCGAGATGGCCACTGCGACCCGCGGGAGCGACAGACGCAGCGCGCCGGCCATCGGAGGGACGAGGGCGCGAAAGGCCGGAAGGAAGCGACTGATGAACAGCCCCAGGGTACCGAATCGCACGTACCAGTCCGTGAGCCGCTTCTCGTTCGCGCCGCCGGGCGCAAGGTGGAAGCGGCGCGCGATCCACTCGCGCCCCATGCGCCGGCCCACCGCGAACATGAACAGCGCGCCGGTCACGCTGCCGAGCCAGACCGCAAGGAAGGCGGGGATGGGAGTGCCATGATTGCGGGCGGCGAGGAATCCCCCAAAGGCGACCAGCAGATCGGCAGGAATCGGCGGGAAGATGTTCTCAACCGCGGCCAGCACCGCCATGGCCGGAAGAAGCGCGGCTGGCGGGAGCGCCGCGAGCCAGTCGAGCAGCGCCTCCAGTCGCAACGGACGTCAGCTCGTGACGGGGACGAGCGTGGCGACGGCGAGGCAGGCGAGTCCCTCGCCCCGCCCCACCCAGCCCATCCCCTCGTTCGTCTTCCCCTTCACACTGACCGCCTCGACACTCACCCCGAGCGCTTCAGCCAGACGTTGCCTGATTCGGCCACGATGTGGACCGATCTTTGGGCGCTCGGCGACGACGGTGACGTCCACGTTTTCTATACGCCACCCCATCGCCTGAACACGATCGCGTGCTGCCACGAGCATCTCGATGGAATCCCTGCCTCGGTTGGCCGGGTCGGTGTCGGCGAACATCTCGCCGATGTCGCCGGCAGCGGCGGCGCCGAGGATCGCGTCGGTGATCGCGTGACAGATCGCATCACCGTCGGAGTGACCGACGAGCACGATGTCCGACGGGATGTCCACACCACCGAGACGCATCGGGCCACCCGGTGCAAAGCGGTGCGAATCGTAGCCGATGCCGGCGCGCGACGTCACCTCAGGCGGCCGCCGACGTCGCGGCCGGGATGATCGAATAGTCCTGCCGACGACGGGCGGGCGTGAAGCCAGCGTCGCGAATCAGGCGCTCGAGCTCGTCGGTGGTGGTGCGGTGCGTCGTGTTCGCGGCCGACACCACGTTTTCCTCGATCATCAACGACCCGAAGTCGTTGCAGCCGAACGAGAGCGCCAGCTGGCCGACCTTCATCCCCATGGTCACCCAGCTCGACTGAAGGTTGGGCACGTTGTCGAGCACGATGCGAGACATGGCCACGGTGCGCAGGTATTCCACCGCGTCGGTCTTGGGCATGTGCGACATCTCCGGGGTGTTCTCGGGCTGCAGCGGCCAGGTGATAAAGGCCGTGAACCCGTTCGTGCGGCTCTGCACCTCACGCACGCGCTGCAGATGCTCGATGCGCTCGGCGAGCGTCTCACCGATGCCGTACATCATGGTGACCGAGGTCTTCATCCCCTCGTTATGCGCCAGCTCCATGATCTCGAGCCAGCGATCGGCGCCGGCCTTCTTGCGGGCGACGATGTCGCGCACGCGCTGCACGAGGATCTCACCCCCTCCGCCCGGGATGGAATCAAGCCCGGCCTTTTGCAGCTCGCGGATGACATCGACCGCCTCGAGCCGGAACGTCTTGGCGAAGAAGTCGACCTCGCTGGGACTAAAGCCGTGGATGTGGATGGGATGGTTGCGCTTGATGTAGCGCAGCAGGTCGAGGTACCACTCGAAGGGGATGTACGGATTGTGCCCCCCTGGATGAGGATCTGCACCCCGCCCAGCGCCTTCGTTTCCTCGATCTTCTCACCGATCTGCTCGAACGAGAGCGTGTAGCCTTCCGCGTCCTTCGGGCGGCGGTAGAACGCGCAGAAGCCGCAATCGGCCACACAGACGTTGGTGTAGTTGATGTTGCGGTCCACGATGTACGTGACCGTGTTGTGCGGGTGCCGCTCCTGCCGCATGCGGTCGGCCTCGCGGCCGAGTTCGAGCAGCGGCGCGTCGGCGTAGAAGTCGAGGAGGTCGCGCGTCATGGCGAACAAGGTATCGCGCCGGGGGGGGCATCCACCAGCGATCCGGACGCCAGCTGATGGATCGGCCCGCGCGTGACGTGGCGAGGCACGGACGGCGACGCCAGGCGCGTCAGGCCGCAGGCAGGAAGGCCAGCGTTCCGTTCGGGACTCGTCCCGCGACCACGAGGCGTCGGTAGAACTCGGTCAGGCCGGCCAGGTGCTCGTACCCCAGTCGATAGTCCAACCCCTCGAAGTACTCCAGGCATGAGGCCCGCGCGACGCCGGTGACGTTCGCCGCCTGCTCGGCCAGCAGCGGCAGGTGCTGCAGGCCCCAGTCGCGCGACGCCAGCAGCGCAGCGTGTGCGAGGAGCGACTCAGCGACCGCGGTGGTGCGTTGCGCGACCCAGACGGCGAAGACGAAGGGGAGTCCGGTCCACGCCTTCCACTCCTCGCCGAGGTCGTAGACGTACGGATAGGTCGAGGCCCCGTCGGCGGCGGTGCGCCGTGCCTCGTGGAGTATCAGCGCGGCATCGCCGATGACCAGGCGCGCCTCATGCTCCTCTTCCTCGAAGCGGGCGATGTCGGCCAACTCGCTGTTGCCCGGGACAAACTCCGGGCGCGCGCGCCAGACGTGTTCGAAAAGCAGTTCCACGAGCGCGACACTCGTCATCGAGCTGCGCGAGACGATCACGCGACGGCCGTCCAGCTCTCCCGCCGGACGCTTGGCGAAGAGCATGACGGAGCGCACCGGGCCGTCGCACGAAATGGCGAGGTCGGGGAGGAGGAGGTAGCGCCTGGAGTCGCGCGCATACTCCACGGCCGAGACGACGCTCACGTCCAGCAGTCCCGCGGCCATCTGCCCGTTCAGCGCGCTCGGAATCCCGTCTACCAGGGTGCCGTTCAGCGCCACGAGCCCACGATCGATCGCCCCGTACACCGGGTAACAGTTGATGTACGGGATGCGCCCGATGCGCACGTCAGGCGGCCTCCGCTTCCTCGCCGGTGGCGTCGAAGCGCCGGAGGATGCGGTAGAAGGAGTCTCGCTCCGCGGGGATGCGCCTGGCCCCCCGAATGAGGCGCAGCAGCGCCTCGAGGGACATGCCCTGCGGTGTCTGGGCGCCGACGGCGTGGTAGATCTTCTCCTGCACCACCGTCCCCTCCATGTCGTTCACCCCGAAGGCGAGCGCCGTCTGGGAGAGGAATGGGGTCACCATGATCCAGTGCGACTTGATGTGCTGGAAGTTGTCGAGATACAGGCGGCCGACGGCGAGGTTGCGCAGGTCATCGTAGCCGGTGGAGCTCACGCCCTCGCGACCGAGCTGCTTGCCGAGCTCATTGTCGTCGGGGTGATAGGCCAGGGGAATGTAGGCCAGGAACCCGCCGGTCTCGTCTTGCAGCTGGCGCAGCATCGCCAGGTGCTCCACCCGGTCCGCCAGCGTCTCCACGTGCCCGTACAGCATGGTGCAGTTGGAGCGGATGCCGAGCGCGTGCGCGGCGCGATGCACGCCGATGAAGTCGGCGCCGCCGAGCTTCTTGTCGGCGATCTGTTCGCGCACGGCGGCACTGAAGGTCTCCGCCCCGCCACCCGGCAGCGTGTCGAGTCCGGCCTCGCGCAGCGCGACGAGCACTTCGGTCCACGAGAGCTTCTCGATCCGGGCGATGTGGGCGATCTCGACCGCAGTCAGCGCCTTGATGTGCACGTGCGGCAGCTCGCGCTTGAGCGTCCGGAACATCTCCGTGTAGTACGCCAACCCCGCGCCCATGTCGAGCCCGCCGACGATGTGGAACTCGCGGGTGAGTCCATTGCGCGCCAGGTTCGCCTCGGCCATCACCTGGTCCATCGTGTAGCGATAGGCCCCGGCTTCCTTCGGCAGGCGCGCGTAGCCGCAGAAGGTGCAGGTCTTGCGCAGCACGCAGATGTTCGTGGGATTGATGTGCTGGTTGGCCGCGAACGTGACGACGTCGCCGTTCTTTGCCCGATTGACCGCGTCGGCCATCGCCCCGATCCCGAGCAGGTCGGGAGACTCGAACAGCGTGAGGGCGTCCCGGTCGGTGAGCCGCTCACCTGCGCGCACCTTCTCGGCAACGGGGCGGAGCGCCGGATCGCGGACGAACGCCTCGGGGATCTCGATGGCCATCGGCACGGCTTACTCCTCGAAACGACGGACGGCGAGGGTGACGTTATGGCCCCCGAACCCCGACGAATTGCTGATCGCGACGTCGATGCGACGTTCGACCGGCGTGTTCGGCGTGACGTTCAGGTCGCACTCGGGGTCGGCCTCGATCTGGTTGATCGTCGGCGGCACGATGCCGTGCACGATCGCCAGCGTGCTGGCGATGAACTCGACGCCGCCAGCCGCACCGAGCATGTGCCCCGTCATGCTCTTCGTCGAACTCACGTTGAGCTGGTCGGCGAACTCCCCGAAGACCTTCCGGATGCCGCGAATCTCGTTGGGATCGTTGAGCGGTGTCGAGGTGCCGTGGGCGTTGACGTACTGCACGTCCCCCGGTCCCAGGCCGGCATCACGCAGGGCCCGCCGCATGGCGCGCTGCAGCCCCTCGTGGTCCTCGGGCTGTCCGGTGATGTGATAGGCATCGCCGGTCGACCCGTAGCCGACGATTTCGCCGTAGATGCGCGCCCCACGACGACGGGCGTGCTCCAGTTCCTCGAGGATCACGACCCCGGCACCCTCACCCATCACGAACCCGTCGCGCCCCTTGTCGAACGGACGTGACGCCGTGGCCGGGTCGTCATTGCGCTCCGAGAGCGCCGTCATGTTGCCGAAGCCACCGATCGACATGGGCGTGACCGCCGCCTCGGAGCCGCCGGTGATCATGACGTCCGCGTCGCCATACTGGATGGCGCGATAGGCATCGCCGATGGCGTGGGCGCTACTGGCGCACGCCGACACCGTGGCGTAGTTGGGTCCCTTGGCGCCGAAGCGCATCGAGACGATCCCCGCCGCCATGTCGCCGATGAACATCGGGATGAAGAACGGGGAGATCTTGCTCGGGCCCCGCTCGACATACACGTGGTGCTGCTCTTCAAAGCTCTGGATGCCGCCGATCCCGCTCCCGATGATCACGCCGGTCTCCTCGGGCACGAATCCTCCCTCGGACAGCCCGGCGTCGCGCATCGCCTGCACGGAGGCCGCGAGCGCATACTGCGTGTAGACATCTGCGCGCTTCGCTTCCTTGCGGTCCATGTACGACAGGGCGTCGAAGCCCTTCACCTCGCAGGCAAACCGCACCCGAAACCGTTCGGGATCGAACTTGGTGATTGGCCCGGCGCCGGACGTGCCTGCCAGCAGCGCACGCCACGTCGTCGCCACATCGTTTCCAACGGGCGTGACGGCCCCCAGGCCAGTGACGACGACTCGACGCTGCATTACGCGGTGACCTTCTCCTTCAGGTAGCCGAGGGCGTCGCCCACCGTGCGCAACTTCTCGGCATCCTCATCGGGAATGTCGATGTTGAATTCCTTCTCGAACTCCATGACGAGTTCGACGATGTCGAGGCTGTCCGCGCCAAGGTCCTCGATGAAGCTGGCCTCGTGCGTGAGCTTCTCGCGCTCCACTCCCAGCTCCTTCTCGATAATATCTTTGACCTTCTCGCTCAGGTCGGCCATGACCGGGTCCTCTCCGTAGTTCGTGGGTGAAAGTACTGCGGGATAAAGTAACGGATGTACGATGCGGTTTACATGACCAGACCGCCATCCACCACGAGGACCTGCCCCGTGATGTAGGCGGCGCGGTCCGACGCCAGGAAGGCCACCACACCGGCGACATCGTCGGGCGTGCCAAGGCGCTCCAGCGGAATCTGCTGGCCCATGGCGGCGCGCGCCTCGGGCGTCATCGCGGCGGTCATGTCCGTCTCGATGAATCCGGGCGCCACCACGTTGGCCAGGATTCCGCGTGAGGCATACTCCTTCGCCACGGACTTCGTCAAGCCGATGAGCCCGGCCTTGCTCGCGGCATAGTTGGCCTGCCCCTTGTTGCCGGTGATCCCGACGACACTGGCGATGTTGATGATCCGGCCCCAGCGTCGCTTCATCATCCCGCGCGTCGCGGCGCGGGTCGTGGCGAATGCGCTGCGCAGGTTGGCGTTGAGGACCGCATCCCAGTCGTCGTCCTTGAGCCGCAACATGAGATTGTCTCGCGTGAGCCCGGCGTTGTTCACGAGGATGTCGATCCCCCCGAACGCCCCCTCGACCGCCTCGATCAGCGCGGCGACCTGCGCAAGATCGCCCACGTCACAGGCAAAGCCCTGCGCCCCTCCGCCGACCTCCGCCGCCACCGCCGTCGCCCGGCCCAGGTCGCGCCCGACAATGCCGACGCGCGCCCCCGCATCGGCCAGCGTCTGGGCGATCGCGCGGCCGATGCCCCGCGTGCTCCCGGTGACAAGGGCGTTTTTTCCCGTTAGGTCGATGCGCATCATCCGATCCGGTTCAGGAGCTGTTCGACGTCTGCCGGCGTGCCACACGGGGCCGTTTCGACAGCTGGGGCGATCTTGCGAACGAGGCCGGCGAGCACGGTCCCCGGCCCGAGCTCGACATATAGGGCGTCCGGATGGTCCGCAACCAGGCGCTGCACGAGTTCGGTCCACCGCACGGGGGCCGTCAGCTGCTCCAGCAACAGGCGCTGCGCGGTCTCGGCGTCGGTCACCACGTCCGCGGTCACGTTGGCGTACACCGGCTGCGTCGGCGCGACGAAGTCGGCCGCCGCGATCGCCGCCGCCAACCCCTCGCTCGCGGGCTGCATGAGGGGCGAGTGAAACGCGCCGCTGACCTGCAGGCGCATGGCGCGCCGCCCGCCGGCCGCCTTGCACAGCGTCATGGCCAGCTCCACGCCCGCCTCGTCGCCGGAGATCACGACCTGCCCAGGGGTGTTGTAGTTCGCCGCCACGACGACGCCGCCATTCGGATCCGCCGCCGCGCGCGCGCAGATCGACTCGATCGGTTCGCTCAGGTCGCCGAGGATCGCCGCCATGGCGCCGGCCCGCGCCTGGCCCGCCTGTCGCATGAGGGCGCCGCGCGCGCGCACCAGTCGCACCGCCGCCGGGAGCGTGAGCGCTCCCGTCGCATGATACGCCGTGAACTCGCCTAACGAGTGCCCGGCCGCGGCCCGCACCCGGCCCGCGACGGCAGGCTGCACGACCGCCCATGCGGCCGCCCCGTGCGCCAGCAGGGCGGGCTGGGCGTTGCTGGTGAGCATCAGCGTCTCTGCGGGCCCGTCGAAACAAAGCGTCGACAGCGACTCGCCCAGCGCGTCGTCGGCGGCGGCGAAGACCTCGCGCGCAACGGGGAAGGCGGCGGCGAGATCCTGCCCCATGCCCGGCTTCTGCGACCCCTGACCGGGGAACATCAGTACGACGTCCATGATCCTAGAAGCGGATGACCAGCGATGCCCACGTGAATCCCGCACCGAACGCCACCAGCAAGACCGTCATGCCGGGCACGATCCGCCCACTCGTCAGCGCCTCCTCCAGCGCGATGGCGACGGAGGCCGACGATGTGTTGCCGTACCGGTCCACGTTCACGTACACCTTGTCCATCGGGATGCGCGCGTGCTTCGCGGTCGCCTCGATGATCCGGACGTTCGCCTGGTGCGGGATCATGAGGTCGATATCCTCGCCCGTGAGCTTCGCCCCGTCCAGCGCTCGATCGGCCGCTTCGGACATGGACCGCACGGCGTGCTTGAACACCTCGCGTCCTTCCATCTTGACGTAGAACGAGCGCTCCTGGAGCACCTGCGCGTCGAACGGGCGAGACGCTCCCCCCGAAGGGCGATACAGCAGTTCGGCCAGTCGACCGTCCGAGCGCATGAACGTGGACAGGATCCCGGCCCCGCCTGTCGCTCGCTTGAGCACCGCCGCGCCGGCGCCGTCGCCAAAAAGGACACAGGTCGATCGGTCCTTCCAGTCCACGATGGTCGTGAGCTTCTCGGTCCCGACGACCAGCGCCGTGTCGGCCGACCCGCTCTGCATGAGTCCCTCGGCGATGATCAACCCGTACAGGAACGACGAGCAGGCCGCCATCACGTCGAACGCCGCGGCGCGCGTCGCCCCGAGCTCCGCCTGGAGGTCCACCGCCGTGGACGGGAGCAGCCGGTCGGGCGACGCTGTGCCTAGCGCGATGACGTCCAGCTCGCCAGGGGTAACGCCGGCCCGCTCCATGGCGATCCGAGCGGCAGCGGCAGACATGGTGCGATTGGTCTCGTGCGGCGCGGCGACGTGGCGCTGCCGGATCCCGGTTCGCTGCACGATCCAGGCGTCGTCCGTCTCGAGTCCCAGTTCGGCGAACTCGGCGTTCTTCATGATGCGCGGCGGAGCGTACTTGCCCACGCCTGCGAGGTACGCGATCGGTCGCTTCACGCCGCCGTGCCCGCCTGCTCGCTACCCGACAGGCGTCGCCCGATGTGTTCGTTCATGCGCGTCTCCACGGCGCGCACCCCGACCTTGATGGCATTCTTGATGGCGCGCGGGCTGGACTTGCCGTGCGAGATGATCGACACGCCCTTCACGCCGAGCAGCGGTGCACCTCCCTGCTCGGAGTAGTCGAGGTGCTTGAAGGTGGCGGCCAGCTGCTCGTTGGAGAGGCCGGCGTGCTGCGCGACCATGTTGATCAGGAACGGGGCCACGGCTTCGTAAAACTTGAGCAAGGCGTTGCCGACGAAGCCGTCACAGACCACCACGTCGATCGGGCCACGCTCGCTGCCACCCGCGGGGAGGTCTCGTCCCTCCACGTTCCCCTGGAAGTTCAGTCCGGAGGCGCGCAAGAGTTGATGGGCCTCCTTGACGGCGGCGCTCCCTTTTTCCGGCTCCTCACCGATGCTCAGCAGGCCGACAACGGGATTGGTGCGTCCGAGGATGTCCTCGGCGTAGACCGCGCCGAGACGCGCGAACTGCACCAGTTCGGCAGGTGAGCAGTCGACGTTGGCGCCGGAATCGACGACGACGATCGGCTGGCGCGCCGTGGGGAAGACCGTACTGATGGCCGGCCGGGAGAGGCCGGGATGCAGCCGCAGCACGAGCGAGGAGATCGCCATCTGCGCGCCGGTGTTTCCCGCCGAGACAAAGGCATCGGACTGGCCGTCGGCCTGCAGGCGCAGTCCCACGTGCATGGAGCTGTTCGGCTTGCCGCGAATGACTGCCGACGGCTTCTCGGACATATCGATCACGTCTGCCGCCTCGACGAGGTCGAGGCGCGGCAGGTGTCCGGCGAGCGATGCGTGGGCACCCGCCAGCGCGTCGTCGAGCGACCGGCGGATGACACCGGGAATGCCGACGAGCTGAATGCGGTGGACCGGGTCGAGCTCCTCGAGGGCGAGCAGCGCGCCGACCACCGTGGCGGAGGGGGCAAAGTCGCCCCCCATCGCGTCAAGCGCGATGCGCGCCAAGGCTACGCTTCCTGCGCGTCGACTCGCTGCTCACCCGCGTAATACCCGCACTCCCCGCAGACGCGGTGCGGGCGCTTCATGCTGCTGCACCGTGGGCAGCTCTGGATCGCAATCGCCGGGGCGACCTTGTGCGTGTTGCGGGCGCGCTTCCGGCGCTTGGAGGTACGTCGCTTTGGGACAGCCATGGGACTCTCGTCTCGAAAAAAGTGATCCGCCTAACGCGCCGACTCATCGAGCGAGCGCAAAGCACTCCAGCGGGGATCAAGCGTCGGCGCGCAGGTGCACGCACCGAGGTTGAGGTCTGCGCCACAGTTGACGCACAACCCCTTGCAGTCCTCGCGACAGGTCACGAGCGCGGGGACGGCGAGCAGCCACTGCTCCCGCATTGCCGGTCGAAGATCCAGGTGGTACTCGCGAGCGTCAATCAGGAACACGTCGGGGTCCTCCACTTCATCAGCGTCGCCCCCCGACTCGGCGAACAGCAGATGCACGTCGTCCGACACGTTCGTGTCGACTTCCACGAGACACCGCCGACAGCTGTCGCGTGACGTGCCCGCCAGCTGTCCGCTGAAATAGAACCGCCCCGGGCCGGCGGCGGACAATCGCCCCGTCACGTGGACGCCTTCGGTCGGCTTGACATCCGAGTCGAGCCAGACGCCGTCGGACGTGGCCAGCACGGCATCGACGCGCGCCGCGTTGGATTCGAGAGTTCGGAGGTCAAAGGACAGCATAGCCCGGCAATTTAGACATGCCGGGCTAGCGTATCAAGTGGCGATGCCTGAGGAACTTACGCGGCCCTACAGGATCTCCGACTCCGCGAAAAAGAAACGCGACTCGCGCGAGGCGTTCTCATCGGAGTCTGAGGCATGGATCGCGTTTCGCTCCTTGGACTCCGCGTAGAGCTTGCGGACCGTGCCCGCGGCCGCTTCGGCCGGGTCGGTCGCACCGATGACCGTGCGCAGTTCTGCGACCGCGTCGGCCCGCTCGAGCACGAGCGGCATGCAGCTTCCCGACGTCATGAACGACACCAGCGACCCGAAAAAGGGGCGCTCCCGGTGCACGCCGTAAAACTCCTGCGCCTGCGCGGTGGAGAGCTGCATCACCCGAGCCGCCACGACCCGGAACCCGGCCGTCTCGAGGTGCGCGATGATCTTTCCGGCCTTCCCGGCGCCGAAGGCGTCGGGCTTCACGATTGTTAGCGTGCGGTTGCCACTCATTCGGAACTCCAGAACGCAAGAAGTATGGGTCAGCTATGGGTCAGCGAACAGGCGAACTCGGGACGAGCCGCCGTGGCTCGCCCCGCTCCTGACGCGAGATCAGCGCAGTCGAGCCTTGATCAGGTCGACGAAGTCGATGGGGCGGCGCGCGACGCCAATTCCGGCATCTTCGAAGGCCTGAATCTTCTCGGCTGCCGTTCCGGCAGACCCCGAAATGATCGCACCTGCGTGCCCCATCCGGCGCCCCGGGGGGGCCGTCTGGCCGGCGATGAAGCCCACCACCGGCTTCGTCATGTGATCCTTCACGAACTGGGCGGCCTCCTGCTCGTCGGTCCCGCCGATTTCCCCCATCATGCACACCGCGCGCGTGGCCGGATCGGCCTCGAAGGCAGCCAGGGCGTCGATGAAGTTCGTGCCGTTGATCGGGTCGCCGCCGATCCCGACGCAGGTCGTCTGCCCGATGCCGGCGCGGGTGAGCTGGTAGACGATCTCGTACGTCAGGGTGCCCGAGCGCGAAACCACGCCGACGGGCCCCGGGGCACAGATGCTCCCCGGAATGATGCCCACCTTCGATTCCCCGGGCGAAATGAGTCCCGGACAGTTCGGCCCCAGCAGGCGAGCCCCCTTGTCCTTCACGAAGGCATAGACCCGTGTCATGTCGAGCACGGGGACCCCTTCGGTGATGGCGACGATGAACTGAATGCCGGCGTCTGCGGCCTCGATGATCGCATCGGCGGCGTACATCGGCGGAACGTAAATCACCGAGGTGTTCGCGCCGCTCGAGGCAACCGCGTCGGCCACCGTATTGAAGATCGGGACTGTCCCCTCGAAAGTCTGCCCCCCCTTGCCCGGCGTGACGCCGGCCACCACACGGGTGCCGTACTCGATCATCTGCTTGCTGTGGAACGAGCCGTCGCGGCCCGTGATGCCCTGCACCACCAGCGTCGTATCCTTCCCGATGAAGATGCTCATGCGGCCTTCCCCCCGGTCGCGAGCGCGACGGCCTTCTTGACCGCCTCATCCATGTCGCTCGAGGCGGAGAAACCGTTCTCGGTGAGGATCTTCATGGCGATTTCTTCGTTGGTTCCCGTCAGGCGGATCACGATCGGCACCTTGAGTGGATTCTTCTTCGTGGCCGTCACGATGCCGTTGGCCACGTCGTCCGTCCGGGTGATGCCGCCGAAGATGTTGAACAGGATGGCCTTGACGTTCGGGTCCGCGGTGATGATCTGCAGCGCACTCACCACCTTTTCCGGGTTGGAAGAGCCGCCGATGTCGAGGAAGTTGGCCGGGTCGCCACCGTAGTACTTGACCAGGTCCATCGTCGCCATCGCGAGGCCCGCGCCGTTCACGACGCAGCCCACGTTGCCGTCAAGCTTGATGAAGGTGAGGCTGGCGTTGCGCGCCAGCACCTCGCTGGGCTCCTCGGCCGACTCGTCGCGCATGGCGGCGACGGCGGGGCGGCGATCGAGTTCGTTGTCATCGATGACCATCTTGCCGTCGACCGCGATCAACTCACCGGCCGGCGTGACCACGAGCGGGTTGATCTCGGCGAGCGAGCAGCCGCTCTGCATGAAGGCGGTATAGAGCTGCTGCATGATCTTCGATGCAGCGCGCGCCTTGGCCAGGTCGTCGTACAGGAAGAAACCGAGTCGCATGGCCTGGTACGGCTGGAGGCCATAGCGGGTGTCGATCGGCAGCTTGAGGATCTTCTCGGGGGTAGTCGCCGCCACTTCCTCGATGTCGATTCCGCCCGCCGGGCTCACCATGAACACCGGCTTCTTGCTGGCGCGGTCGAGGATGATGCCGACATATGCCTCGGAGGCAATGTCCGCGGCCTCGGTGACGAGCACCTTTTCGACCGTCAGCCCCTTGATCTGCATGCCGAGGATGGCGTCGGCGCGTTCACGCGCCTCGGCCGGGGTCTTGGCGAGCTTCACGCCGCCGGCCTTGCCGCGGCCCCCGACGTGCACTTGCGCCTTCACTACGACGGGCTTCCCGATGCGGGAGGCGATGGCCTCGGCTTCGGCCGACGTGGTTGCGACTTCTCCGGGAGGAATCGGCGCACCGAGCCCTCGCAGGATTTCCTTCGCCTGATATTCGTGAATATTCACGCGATCTCCGGTAGTGTGGACGCTGCCGCCGGTTGGGGACGTCCGGAACAGCTTCGAGGAAGCGGCGGCTCCCCCTCACGGATCTGCGCGGAAGACCGCGCGCGCTCGGGTGACACGACCGCACGCGTCCAGTCACGCAAGCTACGGGAGCTTCGGAGCAGGTTCAAGGCTTGGCCGTCGCGGTGCGCAACACACGTCCGAGGGCCTCGTACGCGGTACCAAACGCGAGCCAGTCACCGCGTTGCATGGCCTCGCGCATCTCGCCGTACAGGGTATCGATGCGCGCGCGGAACTCGGCCGGCGACAGCGGCGTGACCGGGAGCGACGGAACGGGCAATCCGGCGGCCGAGGCGATGGTCGCCCCGGTGCGCACGGTGTCGCCGAGCAGCACGGCCACGAGGCGCACGCTCGGCGTGCCGTCGCCGCGCCAGTCGTAGGCGGTCTGCACATACGCCGGCCCGTCGCCCCTCGGCAGCACGCGCACCGGGCCGCGCACGATGGGGGCATCACGCGGCGAGAGTGCGCGAGCGGTTGAGTCGATGGCGCGATGCAGGCGATCGAGGATCGTCCCCCAGCGCGGTTCAATCGACCGCGTCGGCGCCCAGCGGATGTCGTACTCTACCCCGCCGGTGCTGACGATCACGCCGCGAACGCGATCCGCGGCATCGAGGATCGGAACGGCGAGTGACAGGCGTCCGGTGCGGGAGTCGACGAACGGCGGGATCGTGCTGAAGGCGAAGCTCGTGTCACTCCCCAGTTGTCGCGGGAGGTGCGACGGCGGGGCATGCTCACCGCGCGGTCCCACGAGCGCGAACAGGCGCGCATGCAGGAGCGTCGCGTCCACGGGCGGAGCCATGCGGTCGGTGAACCGTCGGTCGAGGGCGGTCGCGTCGATGAACAGCCCGGGAAACCGTCGCATCCAGGAGGTCGTGATCGGGTCGGGCACCGGATCGGGGATGGCGAAGACCCGGCCACTGCTGGCATTCACGATCGCGACACCCGCGTGCTGAAAGTAGCGCACGTTCTGCTGGACGACGCGGATCGGGTCACTCAGCGGGTAGAACTGCGAGGTCGCGTACAGGTGCACGCTCCAGTACAACGTGTCCCGGTAGACGAGCGGGGCGACGCGATCGCCCTGCTCGAAGAATGGGAGGACCCGGCGCACCCGTCCCCGCACGTCACGATGCAGGACCACACGCGCGCTGGTCCCCCGCACATCGCCGCCGAGCAGTCGGGGGTTCTGGAGCGCCCAGGCGTGGGCGAGCCGCGAGGCGAAGGAGAGGAGCGTCGGCGACGCGATGCGACCTAACGAGTCGCGGATGATGCTGTACCCGGTCGCCGAGTCGAAGACGATGGCGGCGGGAATGTCGGTCTCGGTGCGGCTGTCGGGATCGGTGACCGGGGCACCCTGGTCGGTCACGAGGTCCATCTCGATGCGCGCGGTTCCCCACGGCGCCAGCGGGTTCCCGGCGTCGGGGCCCGTGGGCTCCTCGGCGATCAGCGCGCGCAGGCGTCCCCGGTCCGTCTCCCATCCCACCGCCCCGAGCTGTCGTCCGGCCCGTCGCTCACGCGCCAGTGCTCGCTGCAGCGCCGGCGGGTCCCACAGCGCGGCCCCTCGCAACGCCCCGTCGGGATCCGGCGCGCCGTCCCCCACCCCGCCCTGGCCTGGCATGACGAGCGTATCGGGACGTTGCACCCGATCGAGCGCGTAGGCACGTCGCGTGTATCCCGCCCGCGTCGTGACGTACGGGGCGTCACGAAGGTCGGCGTCGGTCGGGGTGAGGAATCGTTCGGCGATCGGCGGCAGGAGCTGTCGCAAGCCCAGCGCGAGCAGGAGGACGACGCTCACCGTCGCGAAGGCCATCCGGAGCTGCCCCACCCACCCTGACCACAGCAGCAGCATCGCCGCGGCGACGGTGCCCAGCGCGAGCACCAGGCTGGCGGGGATGCCCACCCGGTGATCCATCGCGTTGAACGCGCCCAGCGCGCCGCTCCCCTCGAGCAGCAGGCGATACGCATCGAGTCGGTAGCTCCACGCCAGGAGCAGCAGGAGCGTCGTGCCGAGGGCAAAGAGATGCCGCCGCACGTACGACGTGATGCGCAGCCGACCGCCTTCCCAGCGCAGGCTGGGCGTCAGCGCATACAGGGCGACCACGAGCAGCGTCACGGCCAGGAGGGTCACGAGCGACCACAGGTGCAACTCGACCTCGAGCGGCAGCCAGTAGACCCAGAACGCCAGGTCGAACTGGAAGTACGGGTCACTCTCCCGAAACGCCTCACCCGTTGCAGAACACGAAGAGCGTGGCGACCGAGAAGGTGGCACCACGAAGGATCAGCAAGTCGCCCGCGCGCGCACGCCAGACGGCCAATGCACCCAGCGCGTCATACCACAGGTAGTCGACGTACCACCCGGCGACCACACGTCCCAGGAGGAGGAACGTGGCGACGAATATCGCTCCGCCGATGATCCAGCGACGTCGGCTCACGCGCGCGGCACCCTACGGGGTCACGCCCTGGGAACGCAGCCACTCCTCCATTTCATGCTGAATGGCCGCAAGGCGTTCGGGCGTGGAGGCCTCGTACCGAGTCACGAGAATGGGCTGCGTATTCGAGGCGCGGATCAGTCCCCAGCCGTCGCCGAAGAGCACGCGGACGCCATCGACATCGATGACCTCGTAGCGCGCGGTGAAGTGGCGCGCCGCGGCCTCGACGAGGGCGAACTTGCGATCGTCGCCGCACTCCACGCGGATTTCGGGCGTGGCGACGAACGGCGGGACGTCCGAAAGCAACTGCGACAGCGACTGGCCGCTGTCGGCAATGATGCGCAGCAGGCGCGCGGCCCCGTACAGCGCATCGTCGTGCCCGTAAAATCCCTCGGCGAAGAACATGTGTCCCGACATCTCGCCCGCCACCGGGGCGCGCAGCTCCTTCATCTTGTCCTTGATGAGCGAGTGGCCGGTCTTCCACATCACGGGCACCCCGCCGGCGCGTTCAATCGCGACGGGTAGTGCCTGCGAGCACTTGACGTCGAAGATGATGGGCTGCCCGGCGCCGGTGCGTGCGAGGACATCGCGCGCGTAGAGGATGAGGATGTGGTCGCCCCAGATGATGGTCCCCGCATCGTCCACGACACCGATGCGATCGGCGTCGCCGTCGAAGGCGATGCCCAGGTCGGCCTGTTGCTCCCGCACGGCAGCAATCAGGTCCTGCAGGTTCTCGACGACGGTCGGATCCGGATGGTGATTGGGAAAGGTCCCGTCGCTCTCGCAGTACAGGTACCGGCCGCGCACACCGAGTCGCGAAAAGAGCGACTCGGCGACGAGTGCCCCTGCCCCGTTCCCGGCATCGAAGACCACGGACAGCGGACGCGAGATCGACCCCGTGCGCGCCACGACATCGTCGATGTACTGCTCGAGGACGTCCATGTGTTCGACGCGGCCGGTGCCCCGCGGAAATGTCCCCGCCCGAATGTGCCGCAGCAGCCCCTGAATCCCGTCGCCGTGCAGCGACTCCACGCCCACGCAGAGCTTGAAGCCATTGAACTCGGGCGGGTTGTGTGACCCGGTGATCTGAATGCCGCCGATCACAGGAAGGTGGTGGAGGCTCCAGTACAGCACGGGCGTCGGGACGACGCCGATATCGATGACGTCGACGCCGCTGGTGGTGAGCCCTCGCACCAACGCATCGCGCAGCCCGACTCCAGAGGGGCGATTGTCGCGCCCGACCGCCACGCGACCAACCAAGCCCACCGCTGCAAGGTGCGCCGCGTACGCGCAGCCGATGGCTTCGGCCGCCTCGTGCGTGAGGTCGTCGCCCACGACGCCACGGATATCGTACTGCCGGAAGATGCCTGACGTGATCGCCATGTGCGTCCGAGGGTGCGTCCGAATGTAGGTCCGAGCGCGGCCGCGGTGCCCTGCGTACGCGTCGTTCCGGTGCTGCGTTCCGGTGCTGCTGGAAACGAATCGGGGCCGCCTGGCGGCCCCGATTCGATCACTGCCCCTGCAGTGCCGCTGTACTCGCCGGCCCCCCGTCCACTGGCGCGATACCGACCGCGGTCGACGCGCGGGCGAGTCGCACCAACGGCTCCGGATAGACGCCGAAGAAGAGGATCAGGGCGACCGACGCAGTCACCACCCACCGGGTCATGGCGGGCATCGGCGGAATCCTGAGCGCGTCCGTCGCCCGCTGCTTCATGAACATCACCATGACGACCCACACATAGTAGCCGGCCGAAATGGTCGAGGTGATAACGAGGATGATCGCCAGTCGCGTCTGCGGCGCCGGCGCCTGCAGTGCGGCCTGCAAGACGTACCACTTGGCGAAGAACCCCATGCCGCCGAAGACCGGGAAGCCGAGCAAGGCCAGCATGAACACCATCATCGCCACCGCGAGCCCCGGATTGGAGTGCCAGAGTCCGTGGAAGTCCTCGATCCGGTCGCCCGAGCCGCCCGACTGCCCGACAGCGATGATGACCGCGAACGCCCCCATTGTTGCCAGGGTGTAGGCGAACAGGTAGAACAGGAACGCCGTGGCGGCCTGCGGGGTCCCGGCCGCCAGCGCGACGAGGATGAATCCGGTGTGCCCGATGCTCGAGTACGCGAGCATGCGCTTCAGGTTCTTCTGCTGCAACGCGATGATGTTGCCGACCACCATCGTGGTGGCGGCAAGCCACCACACGGCCTTGTGCCACTCCGTGTAGACGCCCGGGAAGGCCTCGAGCCAGACACGAAGGAAGGCGGCAAAGGCCGCGGCCTTCACGCCGGCGGCCATGAAGCCGGAGATGGGCGTGGGGGCGCCCTCGTACACGTCCGGGGCCCACATGTGGAACGGTGCCGCTGCGAGCTTGAAGCCAAAGCCGACCAGCAGGAGGGCGATACCGACCAGGAGCATCGGCGACCGGGACAGCCCAAGCGCTGCGATGCGCTCCCCGATCTCCGCCAGGTTCGTCGATCCGGTGGCGCCGTACACGAGGGCAATGCCGTACAGCAAGAATGCCGTCGCGAACGCGCCGAGCAGGAAGTACTTGAGCGATCCCTCGGCAGCCCGAGGGCTGCGGCGGTTAAGGCCGACCATCGCGTAGACCGCAATCGACATCAACTCGATCCCCAGGAAGAGGACCATGAGGTCGCGCGCGGCGGCCATCAGCATCATCCCGCCCGTGGCAAAGAGCGTGAGGACGTGGGCTTCGCCCGCGAGGATCCCCTCGCGCGGGTTGTAGTCGATCGAGAGTGCGATGGCGATGATCGCAGCGAGCAGGAAGAGGGCGTCGGCCGCCCAGCGGAAGCCGTCGACCGCAATGACGCCGTTGGCCGCCGACGGTTGCCGGATGGCGACGGCAATCACCATCGCGAGGACCGCGACACAGAGCACGAGCGCTCCGATGCCGACGGTCCGCTGTCGCGCCGCTGACTCCGGCCCCCAGGCGGCGACCAGCATCAGCGCCATGGCCCCGCCCAGCAGCACCAGGTCGGGAGCCAGCGCGAGGGTGAGTTGGCCGGGGATTCCGAGATCGTAAGGCATCTCAGTTTCCTCCCGCTGAGGCGCTCATGGTGGCCTGCTGACTCGCGGCACGCAATTCAACCTGCTGCACGAAGTTGGCGGCCGAGGCTTCCATGCGTGACAGCACGGGCTTCGGGTACACTCCCATCCAGATGATGAGGAACAGGAGCGGCGCCAGGAGTCCGATCTCCCGCCAGTTCAAGTCGGTCAGCGTCTCGTTGGACGGCTTGTCGAGCGGGTTGTACAGGATGCGCTGCAGCGCCCACAACATGTAGGCCGCCGAGAGGATGACGCCCACGGCGGCGATCGTCGCCATCCACGGCACGGTCTGGAACGAACCGACCAGGACGAGGAACTCGGCGACGAAGCCGTTGGTCCCCGGCAGGCCGATGGAACTGAGGGTAACGATGGTGAGGAACGTCGCGAAGATCGGGACCACCTTGGCAATGCCGCCGTAATCGGCGATCAGTCGCGAGTGCTTGCGTTCGTAGATCATCCCGATGAGGAAGAACAGCGCGCCGGTCGAGAGCCGTGACCGATCATGACCATCATCGCGCCCTGGACGCTCTCGGTCGTCATGGCAAAGAGCCCGAGCATGACCATTCCGAGGTGCGCCACGGAGGAATACGCGACCAGCTTCTTGAAGTCCGGTTGCACCAGCGCCACCAGGGAGCCGTAGATCACGCCGATCACGCTGAGCGCCAGGATTGCGGTGCGCACCGTGTCGTGCATGGCAATCCCGGGAAAGAGCGGGATCGCCAGGCGCAAGAAGCCGTACGTGCCGAGCTTGAGCAGGATGCCGGCCAGGATCACCGATCCCGCCGTCGGCGCTCTCGACGGGCATCAAGGTTGCCACGGTGGCAAAACGGGAACATCGGGACCTTCACCGCGAAGGCCAGCGAAGGAAGGCGAGGAAGAGCCAGAACGCGACGGCCGGGCGCAACTCGGCGATCGCGAAGATCGCATCGTAGCTGAAGTTCGGCTTGCCCTCGAGCAGCCCGGCCTGCAACCCGAGGTAGACGATGGCCACCAGCATCAGCAGCGAGCCGAACATCGTGTAGATGAAGAACTTGAGCGAGGCGGGACGATTTGTCGCTCACCCCAGATGCCGATGATGAAATACATCGAGGATGAGCATCCTTCACATCGTAAAACAGGAACAGGTCGCGCCACGAACACGCCCAGCATTCCCACCGTGAGCAGGAGCATCAGCCCGTGATACGCGGAACGCTGCGCTGATGCTCGTCCGACCCCAGCACCGCCAGCGGCATGAGGAGCGTGGTGAGCAGCACCATCATCAACGAGAGTCCATCGATCCCGAGCGAGAAGCGCGCCCCCCAGGAATCGATCCACGGCAGGTCAAAGGTCGCCTGCCACCCACTGGAGGCGGCGTCAACGACCACCACAGGCCGATCGAGACGACAACTCGAACACGAGGACTGCAAGGTGAGGACCCGCGCCCCGGTACGCTCGCCGGCGCCAGCGCCGCGCCGGTCGCATCCTTCACCGTCCGGCTGTGCGCCCAGACCAGGAACAGCGTCGCCGGCGACCGGAATCACCAGGAGCGCGGGAGGACCCAGGAGTTGTAACCGATCGAATCGAGCAAGGCAGATCGGTCTATCGCAGGAGAAAGCGCCGAGAACTGCCACGACGCCGATGATGAGCACCTGGCGTAGGTTCCCCCCGGCCAGACTGCATCCGTGACCCGAAACATCCGATGCGCCACGCGCGAGTTGGGCGTTCCGGGTCACGACGAGCCCAACGATGAGCCCCGCGTCCATGCCCTTCCAGAGAACGGATCAGGACACACCAAGCAGCGGCTGCACTACACGACCTTGTCGTATCCTCGTCCACGAATAGCTTCTCTTCCAGCACCCGCGAAGCCCTCGGATGCCGGTGACTGGCTCTTGGTCACCAGCGCTTGCGGC
>JADJAD010000009.1 GCA_016704465.1 Gemmatimonadota bacterium
GCGACGTGCAGATCGGGCGCGGAGAGCCCATCGGCGACACCGCCAAGGTGCTGTCGCGCTATGTCGACGGCATCATGATCCGCACCTTTGCGCATCGGGACGTCGAGGAACTGGCGCGCGACGCCGACGTCCCCGTCATCAACGGGCTCACCGACTACCTGCACCCCTGCCAGATCCTCGCGGATCTCCTGACCATTCGCCAGCACCTCCGGGACGCAGGAGGAGCGGGTCGTGGCCTGGGTGGGTGATGGCAACAACATGGCCAACTCATGGCTCAACGCAGCCTGGCGGCTGGGCTTTCCGTTGCGGCTGGCCTGCCCCGAGGGGTATGAACCGGACGCGGCACTGCTGGCCCGCGCCCGCGAGCGAGCCGACGTGGTGCTCGTGCACGACCCGGCAGAGGCGGTGCGCGGCGCCCACGTGGTCACCACCGACGTCTGGGCATCGATGGGGCAGGAGGAGGAACAGGTCGCCCGGGAGCGCGCCTTCGCCGGGTTCACCGTCGACGGCGCCCTCATGTCCCGGGCCGAGCCTAACGCGATCTTCCTGCACTGCCTCCCGGCCCACCGCGGCGAGGAGGTGTCTGCCGACGTGATCGACGGGCCGCAGAGCCGCGTCTGGGACGAGGCCGAGAATCGCCTGCACATCCAGAAGGCCATCATGGCCGTACTGATGGGGGGCGAAGCGCTGTAACTCGCAACACGCACGCTCCGGAGGCATATTTGGAGCGCGGCTTTCCCTCATCCTGACCAGTCATGTCCGACCAGACGCCCTCCGCGCTCAAGCGTACGCCGTTCCACGCCATTCACGTGGCGCTCGGTGCCAAGCTCGTGCCGTTCGCCGGCTACGAGATGCCGGTGCAGTACCCGACCGGAATTACCGCCGAGCACAACGCCGTGCGCGAGCGCTGCGGCCTGTTCGACGTCTCCCACATGGGCGAGTTCCTGGTGCGTGGCCCGGGTGCCGTCGACTTCGTCAACTACGTCACCACCAACGACGTCGCCGCCCTCGCGGTGGGGCAGGTGCAGTATTCCGGGATCCTCAACGAGCGTGGGACGTTCGAGGACGATTGCCTCGTCTATCGAGAGGGCGATGGCATCATGATGGTCGTCAACGCGTCGAATGCGCCCAAGGACCTGGCCCACATCTCCCGGCACGTCGCGCGCTTCGACTGCACCCTCGCCGACGTCAGCGACGACATGGCCCTGCTGGCACTCCAGGGACCGCTGGCGCAGGAGATCTTGCAGCCGCTCACCGACGTCGACCTCTCAGCGCTGGAGTACTATCACTTCGCCATGGGGCAGGTGGCCGGGATCGGCGACATCTACGTGTCGCGGACAGGCTACACCGGCGAAGATGGCTTCGAACTGTACTTCGCGCCCGTCCACGCCACCACCATCTGGACTGCCCTCACCGCCGACGCTCGCGTGACACCGACCGGCCTCGGGTGCCGGGACTCGCTGCGCCTGGAGATGGGAATGGGGCTGTACGGCAACGATATCGACGATACCGTGACGCCGCTGGAGGCCAACCTCGGCTGGATCACCAAGCTGGCCAAGGGCGACTTCGTCGGGCGCGACGCGCTCGTCAGTCAGAAGGCGGCCGGGGTCCCGCGCAAGCTCGTCGGCTTCACCTTCGCCGAGCGCGCCATTCCGCGTCACGGCTACCCGGTCTATTGCGATGGGGCGCCGAGCGGCATCGTGTGCAGCGGGACCATGAGTCCATCGCTGGGCATCCCCATCGGGACGTGCTATCTCCCGAGGGAGTCGGCGAAGGAAGGGAGCACCTTCGAGGTGGAGATCCGCGGCAAGCGGATCGTTGCGACGGTCGTGAAGCCGCCGTTCTACAAGCAGGCATCGCACCGCTGATTCGTGGCAGCAGCGGACCACGGCCGACACGCGCCGACATGCGCATTGCGATCCTGACCGTTTCCGACGCCGGGGCGCGAGGGCTGCGTGCCGATGCGTCGGGCGACGCCGTTGCGGCCTGGGCGCACGAACGCGGCCACACCGTCTCGGCGCGGCACGTCGTCCCCGACGAAACCGTGGCGATCATACGGACGTTGCTGGCGTGGTGCGACGGTGACCAGGCCGATGTCGTCTTCACCACCGGCGGCACCGGGCTCTCGCCACGCGACGTGACCCCCGAGGCCACGCAGGTCGTGCTCGAGCGCCCCGCCCCTGGGCTCGCCGAGCGAATGCGAGGAGTCGAGCTCGACCGGTTTCCCCGTGCCGCGTTGTCACGCGGCGTGGCCGGTCTCCGCGCGCGGACCCTCGTGATCAACCTGCCCGGATCGACAAGCGGCGTTCGCGACGGGCTCGCTTCGCTGGCCGACATCCTGTTACATGCCGTCGCCATCGTACGCGATGATTCGACCGACCATTCGCCCGGCGCACCGCCGCGGACCCCATGAGCGTCCTGATCACGCTGACCGATGTCGAGCCGGCCGTCCGGCTGAATGCCATCCTGGAGCGACAGGGCGTGGAGACCGCGGTGGTCTCTCCGCTCGATGACATGCGGGCGGCTATCCGGCGCGCCAAGCCCGAGGTCGTGATCTTCACCGGCGGACTGCTCGATCCCCACAACGTCGCCGTCGCCCGCGAGCTGCAATGGGACGACATCTCCATGCTAGGCTTCGCCGACGTGCGCGATGCCGTGATTGACCAGCGGCTCCGACAGCTCGGCTACGCCGAGGTGTTCGGGAAACCCGTCGTGCTGGACGAGGCCGTGGAGGCCGTGCGGCGACTGCTCGAGCGCCAGCGCCTGTCTCGCGTCACGGGGCTCATCGGGGAGTCCGAGGCCATTCGCGAGGTGCTCGTCAAGGTCGAGCAGATTGCGCCCGTTAGCAGCACCGTCCTCATCGAGGGGGAGAGCGGGACGGGGAAGGAACTCGTCGCGCGGGCCATCCACCAGCTGGGCCCGCGACGCAACAAGCCGTTCATCGCCGTCAACGTCGGTGCGCTGCCCGAGACGTTGCTTGAGAGCGAGCTCTTCGGCCATGAAAAGGGGGCGTTCACCGGGGCGGCGGAGCGACGCCTGGGGCGGTTCGAGCTGGCGCATGGCGGGACCATCTTCCTCGACGAGATCGGCGAGATCCCCGCCAATGTGCAGGTGAAGCTGCTGCGCGTGCTCGAGCAGCGCGAGGTCACGCGCGTGGGCGGGACCAGCGTGATTCCCGTGGATGTGCGGGTCGTCGCGGCGACCAACAATCCGCTGCGGGACGCCTTGGAGCGCGGCGCGTTTCGCGCGGACCTGTTTTATCGCCTGAACGTCCTGCGCGTGTACCTGCCGCCGCTGCGGGAGCGGAAGGGGGACATCGCGATCCTCGTGCGGCGTTTTGTGCGGGAGCTGTCCCGCCAGCACGATCGCCCGTTCCTCGGGATCAGCGGCGAGGCGATGCAACTGCTGAGCGACTATGCGTGGCCGGGCAACGTGCGTGAACTGCGGAACCTGGTGGAGAGCATGGTCGTGCTGGCGCC
Organism: Gemmatimonadota bacterium; assembly: GCA_016704465.1. Taxonomy (GTDB): domain Bacteria; phylum Gemmatimonadota; class Gemmatimonadetes; order Gemmatimonadales; family Gemmatimonadaceae; genus SCN-70-22. The sequence continues at coordinate 3,480 of JADJAD010000009.1, forward strand.
GGGGCGGGAGGTTGGACCAGCCGACATTCCACCGCAGATCCGGGATGGCGGCTCTCGACTGCTGCCCGTCCCGATCGGTCCGGTCATGCGCGGGCACGCCGGGGCGGAGGGACGCGAGCTGGAATTCATCCTGCGGAGCCTTGTCGAGCTGAAGCTACAGGTGGAGGAGTTGCGTCGGCGCATCGATGAGGCTTCGCAACAGTTGCCGTCCCAGTGGATCGGCGAGGTGCGTCCCGGGGTGCCGTATCCGGGATTGGCGAGCGGGATCGAGCCCATGGTGCAGGAGCTCGACGAGCCCACCGTGACCCTGCGCGCGGGACTGTCGATGGCCGAGATCGAGCGCGCGGCGATCGAGGCGACGCTGCGCGACACGCGCGGCAACCGACGCAAGGCGGCCGAGGTTTTGCAGATTGGGGAGCGCACGCTGTATCGGAAGTTGCGCGAGTACCAGCTGGTCCCGACGGATGGCGCGAGCGAGGACTCCGACGAGGCGTGAGGGCTGCCTGCGGCACGGGCGGATCGACGGCGGGTGTGTGGTTCGTGCGCGGTGCGGGTCGGATGAGTGCGTGCAAATGTATTCCGACGGCGGCAGCGTATCTTTCCATTCGTTCCCGCTGCGTGTGCGGGTTGCGGTGCGTGGTCGCGCTCCCTGTGTAGGTCCACCCGTCGACGTGCGTGCCGCGTCGAACATGCAGACGAGGCTTAGTGCCCTGTCGTGGAGGAGGATGATTCCGCTGCCGCAATCGTCGCCGCTGATCGCCGGAAGTGTGCTTCCCATCCGGCGTGCGGAGGAACTGCTGTCGACCCTTCCCGGAGTCATCGCCGCGCGCATCATCGCCAGCGACACCGGGGCGGTGGACGAGATTCACGTCCTGACCGGGGCCGAGGTTACGCCGAAGCAGACGGTACGCAACATCGAGAGTGCGCTGATCGCGCACCTCGGGATGCGCGTCGACCACCGCAAGATCTCGGTGGCGACGAGCGTGGACCGGGGTGGATCGAAGGATGCGGCGGCGGGAGGGGGGGGCGGTGGCGGTGGCGGTCCGAAGGCGATGCCTGCGGCGGCGGTTTCTGCGACGCCGGCGGCGGGCGTGGCCCTGGCGATCGTTCCCCGGCCGTTTTATTTCGAGGATGTCGAGGTTCGTCGGTCGCGCGCCACAGGAATTACGTGTCGTGTTACCCTCAGCAAGGGTGACCAGTCCTTTCACGGTGAAGCTGAGGGCGTGGAGAGCGAGCGCTCGAGGGTCGAGTTGGCCGCGCGGGCGGCATTGCGTGCGATTGCGTCGGCTGACCCTGGCATGCGAGCGTTGGACCTTGGCGGCGTGAAGCTGATCGAGGCGTTCGACCGTGAGTTCGTGTTTGTGGGGGTGACGGCGCAGCAGTCGCGCGCGAGTGTGCTGCTGACGGGGAGTTGTGAGGTGAAGGACAGCCCCGAGACCGCCGGCGTGCTGGCGGTGCTGGACGCAACCAATCGCTGGCTGTCGCGCAAGTAGGGCTGCGCGCCGAGGCGTCGGGAGATGGCGGCCAGGCGCGGGACGCGAATCGACCGTATCGAAACCACAATTGAGGCCCCCGTTCCCGTGAGAGCGAAGTAGAGCGGGAACACCAGCAGTACGAGCGGAGCCAACCTATTTAGGATCGCATGTCCGGAGGATTGGGCATGACGCTCAAGGGGAGGTGACGCTGGTATGAATTTCGTCCAGTGGTTGGTTTCATTATCCAACATCGTTAGCTGGCACTAGCTCGGGACGGGGGCACCTCAAGTTCCTTTGCATAGTTCGATCCGAGCTAGTGACGCGCGTGCGCCCATCCGGGAGCACACTTTGCGTCCGGCTTCTAACGACCCGTCAAGGGTAGAGTGTTGACACACGGAAGTGCTCCAACGAGGCTGCAACCTCGCCCGTGGGCGCGTCTCACCGAGCGAGTTGGTGCCAGCACTACGAGCACCGAAGAGATTCGGAGAGCGACGCCGGTCGTGATTGCCACGTCGATTCTGGCGGTTCCGCGTTCGCATGGAATGCATCCACGCTCCGAGAGATCGAAGGGGCCGCAGTTGGACTTGCCGCCCTCTTGGCTGCGCTGAGCATTGCGGCCGATTTCATGGCATTCTATCAGACTCGCCGCGACGCGGTCGGGTCGGTAGCGCTAATTCCAATGAGCGCCACCGTTCTGGTGCTTCCCGACTGGAGGGGGCTGGTCGCCGTGTGGCTGGTGCAGGTGGCGACGCAGTTCGTGAATCGGCGATCGTTGATCAGGGAGTCTTTAACGTTTCCCAAGTGCCCCTCGGTTGGCGCTGGGAATTGCTCGCTTAGGAGCTGTCCGAGGAGGAACGATCTTCTCCTTCCTGGCAGAGCGGATTCCTCGACGCGCTGGGGCTGCGCTCTCCCAGTGGTGGCGCTGATCGTGTCATGCGTATTTCGTCAACTCCGTGTCGTTAGTGTCGTGCTGCGCCGTCACAGGAAGCGGGTCCTTCGGTCGCGTGGCGAAGGCAAAGTCGACCGTAGCCATTTCGCTCATCCGGTAATGTCTCGCGTTCTATCTCGCCTGGCTAAGCGTAAATCTTGGCGTCATCGGAGCTGCCGGCATGGTGCTTCCCATGGTTGCCGTCAGGCAACTGTCGAGAACAACGATAGAGCTAACGGGCGTTACGGAGGAACTGTTAGACCTCATGGTTGCTGCCATCGAGGCGCGAGATCCTTACACCTCAGGGCACTCAAAGCGAGTGGCACGCTCCTCGAAGGCCATCGCGATAGCGCTGGGCCTTCACCAGCACAGGTCGAACGAGTTCGAAGTCGCCGCATTGCTTCACGGCGTTGGCAAGATCGACGAAAAGTTCGCGCGAGTGTTAGCGAAGGAAGGGGCTGACCCCCGAAGAATGGGAGATCATGAAGCGACACCCGTCCGCAGCGCCGAACTGGTCAGGTCTGCTGACCAGCCTACGCGACCTTGTCGCGCCGGTGCGTCATCATCACGAAAACTGGGGACGGCACCGGGTATCCAGACAACCTCAAGGGCGACAATATTCCGCTGGGCTCTCCGCATCATCATGTTTGCCGACACGCTCGACGCGATCACCACGGATCGTCCGTACCGGAAACGGTTGAGTGTCGAGGAGGCGCGTGCAGAGTTCCTCAAATTTCGAGGAAAGCAGTTTGACCCGTGGATCTGCGATCGAGTGATTTCGCAGGACGTCTGGAACGAGCTGTACACGGCGATCGAGCTGGAGCGAGAGGAAGAACGGAACGAATCGCGACGAGTGGTCCGCGCTTCGTAGAGCAAGGATCATTCGGGTAAGTTGACCGAATTCCGCAGCGATGTCCGACCGCTCCTTGTTCACGCGAATCCGCCGCTTCGACCCGCCCTGCGCTTCATTTGGGTTGTTTCGCCAAGGACAGAAGTGTGGCGGGGACTTCGTAGGGTTCGCACCTTGTTCGGTTTAGGTAGCGAGTACGCAGGCGACGTGCGTCGCGATCGAAGCCGAGTCGACGCAGCGACGAAAACAACACCGAGCTGGGGAAGTCCTGCCCGCCGAACCGACTACCGCTTCGGTGCAACTCGCCTAGGCGAACGAGATCTTCATCATACGAGACCGAATCCCCACAGATGAGCGAGCCAGCTTGGCGCACCGCAAGATAGGTTTGCTCGGCTCGCGGGATCGGCGGTCGCTTGATCGCGAGCAGGTCATCACGCCCACGACGCATGAGGCATTCGTCCTGAGAGTGCCATGCGACGAGCGTGTCCGCGATGGTGTGCCTGCGAAGATCCCCCTGTTGCGTCTGCTGGGTGCGCCGAAGGTGATCCGCCCGCAGTCGAGCAGCCGGAACTTCGTCTTGCGCCAAGAGCGCGCGGATAAGCATTACTGTCGATTCGGCCACCTGATATGGAAGCATGAGCCTCTCAGACAGCTGCAACGCTTCACCGCTGAATTTGGCGGCTGCTCGAGGTGTCGCCGATGCGTAGTGAAGCCTCTGCGCAGCGACGAAGACCGAACAGTCGGGCGGTGTAGTCGCTGGAGGAGAGCGACTCGCGCGCCACGAGCATCAGGTATTGTGCAGCCCCTCGGGCGGTCTCCTAGTGTGCTGTGGAAAGATGAGCTGGAGTACTGCGGCGTCGGCCTCCGAGCCTGTCAGTAGTTCCGACGACGCCTCGAATGCGTGTTTGAGTAGCGGTACGTCAAACAAGTTGTCGGCCAGAATCGCGAGCAACACCGCTGCTCGGAGTCGCGTGCGAGGTGACAGTGAGGTGGACTCGATAATCTCGCTAAGCCTATTCGTATTTGGGGCAGAATCCGCGGAGAAGAGCCGTGCCTCCGCTGCCAAGAGCTCCATCTCGTCGAAGCCGGAAGAACTCGGCGCCGTGGTTGAGAGGATGCATGTGCGCTCAGACGCCAGGACCCCGACGTCTGCCCAGCGACCAGCAAGGAACGTGGCCACGATTCGTCCCTTCAGGGAAAGTGCCCTCTCCTCTGGTCCATCGCATAGCCCCTCTGCGCGTACGAAGGCCCGCTCGGCCTCCTCCCCCATCCCCAACCCCACCAGCCGATACCCCAGCTTCATCGCGGCCTCGTACGCGCGTCGCGTCTCCCCCGCTCGCTCCCAGTGCGTGACACAGTCACCGAGTAGCTCCACCGACAGCGTCGCATCCGCTTCGGACTCCAACACCGCGGCCGCCCGACCATGGGCAAAGTCCACCACGCTCGGCATCGCCAGCGATCGCGCCACCTCGTCCACCAGCCGGTGCCGCACCCGAACCGCCGGTCCCTGCGTCGTCACCAGCCCCGCCTCCTCAAGCTCGTCAAGCGCCGCCATGAAGTCGGATGCCGGCTGTTCCAGCACCCGCGTCACGCGCGCCGTCGTCGCCCGCGACTCGAGCACGGCGATCACGACGAGCACGCGGTGCGCTTCCTTGCTCAACACGCGGCACTGCGCGCCGATCAGGTCGAGAATCGTCGACGGCGTCTGGTCCGGGTCTCCCCCGTGTCCCACGTGCGCCGCGAGTTCGGTCAGGTAGAACGGATTCCCCCGCGAGATCGACGCCAACAGGGCGACCATGCCATCAGACACGGTGGTCCGGTTCTGCGCCGACCACGCGTGGACGAACTCGTGCGACTCCTCTCGACTGAACGCGGCGATCGGCAGGTGTTGCGTCAATCGCTCGCACGATCGGGTCCCCAAGGAGCCGAACCACGGCGGCAGGCGGCGAGCGGCGAGCAGGAAGAGCACGCCGCGACGCCCGACCCGATCCCAGATGTCGACCAGCACGCGCCACGTCGTGGGATGTAGGCGCTCGGCGTCATCCACGGAGATGATCAGCGGCGCCTCCTCGGCGATGGCCGAGACCAGTTCGGCGAACGCGTGGACGAGTTGCGCGTACAGCACGTCGGCGGCCATGCCGGCCACGCTCCACGCGGAGACGCTCTCCGGCGTGCCGAGTCGGCGGATGTAGGACAGTTGCTCGGCCGCACATCCCAGCGCACCGGGAAGCGTGAGTAGCTGCTGGCCGACCGATACGAGCGTGCTGATGGGCGTGAACGAGTCCCCGGCCGACGTGGTGTACCGGGCGACCCGCCCGCCGTCGAGTGCTGCCAGCCGCACGAGCTCCCCGGCAAGGCGGCTCTTGCCGATGCCGGCCTCGCCACTGACGATGACGGCCCGGGCATGGCCGCCACGTACGTCGCGCCACAGCGTCCGCAAGGCGCAGAACTCGCGTTCCCGACCCACGAAGGGGACCTCGAACTGCCGGAGCTGCAACCCGTCGTCGAGCACCTCGGCCACGCGACGGCGCAGCACGCGTGCCGGGAGCTGCAGGTTGCGGTTGACGGCGCCGACCTCCACCTCGTACTCCTCGAGCAGGCGCAGCGCCTCCACCTTGCTTCCCTGGAGCGCGAGCGATTCCGCCAGCACCATCGTGGCAAGCTCGTTGAGTGGATCGAGGACGAGCAGGGCCCTCGCGACGTGTCCCATGTCGTGGAACCGTCCCCTGCTGCGCGTCGACGCCACCTCGTCGGCCAGGGCGCGACACAGGCGCATGGCCACACGTTCGCGCAGCGTCTCGAGCCAGTGGTCGAACGGTTCGCCCAGCGACGGCTCGTACGAGGGAAGGAACGACATGGCGCCGAGGCGTACCAATTCAGCCTGCGTGGGCGTGCCGTAGAGGAGACTGTGCACGTCGAGGGCTGAGCGCGCGTCGTGCAGGACGATGCGACCGGCGTTCAGCTGCACCGAGACGCCCAACTGGCGCAGGCGGTACATGGCCTGGCGCAGGCAATGACGCCCGTCCTCGCCGGCGGCCCTCGGCCAGAGTCGCGAGACCACTTCGTCGCGGGCGACGCCGTCTGCGGGGGCGCTGACGATGCTCAGCAGCAATCCGAAGTGCACCTCCGAATCGGGGGCGATCCGGGCGACCGGAGTTTCGAAGGCACACTGGCCGAACGTGAGGGCACGCAGCACAAGCACTCTCCGCGGGGGCAGCACCACCGAGCAGGGGAGAACGGGACCCCGGAAAGATCACCGCCCGCGTCACTTCGGCGTCACGCGGGCGGTGCAAAGGTGTGCGGTGCGGTCACGGAGCGCGAGAGGCCCACCGGGTGCAGCCGGTCACGTGGCTGCACCTGGTCGCGTGGTCGTCAGCGATTGAGCACGAGCCCCACGATGCGGTCAGCGCCCATCCCCTCCGCTTCGGACTGGAAGTTCATGACCAGGCGATGCCGCAGCACGGTCATCGCGATGCTGCGCACGTCGTCCAGGTCCGGCACCGGGCGGCCATCCATGGCGGCGCGCGCCTTGGCTCCGAGCACGAGGTACTGCGAGGCGCGCGGGCCGGTGCCGTACGACACGTACTTCTTGATGTCGGGCAGCACATTCGGTTCGCTCGGGCGCGTGGAGCGCGCCAGGCCGACGGCAAACTTCACGATCGACGGCGGCGTCGGCATGCGACGCACGAGGCGCTGCAGCGCGAGCACCTCGTCGCCCCGCAGCACGGGCTCGATCTCGACGTCGACGGCGCCGGTGGTCGCCATCACGATCCGCTCCTCTTCCTCAAACGACGGATAGCCCACGTTCAGCTCGAACATGAAGCGGTCCAGCTGCGCCTCGGGCAGCGGATACGTGGCTTCCTGCTCGATCGGGTTCTGGGTGGCCAACACGAAGAACGGCGACGGAAGCTTGTGGGTCTGCCCGGCGACGGTGACGGTGCGCTCCTGCATGGCCTGCAGCAGCGCCGACTGCGTCTTGGGCGGGGCCCGGTTGATCTCGTCGGCCAGGACGACGTTTGCGAAGACGGGTCCCTTCACGAACTTGAAGACGCGTCGGCCGGTCGCGTGATCCTCCTCGAGCAGTTCGGTGCCGGTGATGTCGCCCGGCATCAGGTCGGGCGTGAACTGCACGCGGGAAAAGGTCAGGTCCAGCGCCTCGGCCACGGTCTGCACCAGCAACGTCTTGGCGAGGCCGGGTACGCCGACGATGACCACGTGCCCACCCGCCAGGATGGCGGCGACCAGGTTCTCGACGACGGCTTCCTGCCCAATGATCTTGCGTCCGATCTGTGCGAGCAGCGCCTTGCGCGAAACGCTCAGCTTCTGGAGGAGTTCTAGATCGCGCTCGTCGCGCGGCGCTTGTGTCTGTTCAGAGGTCCCCACGCCAAGTCCTGGGAGAAAGTCGCCGGAAAGTAATGCGCGCGCGGAGCGCGGATAAGAGCGATCGCGTCGACGCGCATCACGCGCGGGATGCGCCGTATGTGCAGAACGCAAACGGCGAGCCTCGCGTTGGGCTCGCCGTACCGGTTGATGTGCAGACCGTTGCGCCAATCGTTGTGCCACGCACCAAACCGCTCATGGTGCTGCCCGTCGTGCTGGCCCCCGCGCCGGACGGCGCAAGGACTCAGGGCAGGACGAATCGCACGCGCTGCTCGACGGGGTGGTTCTCGCTGCGCAGCGAGGCGACGGCGACAAAAGCTCCGTGCGCCGTTTCGGGCTGCCACTCGGCGGCATACGAGACCGTCTCGCTCGCGTCGAGGATGCGGTTCTGCAGCGTCTGCGTGAACATGCGGCCCTCGCTCCAGCGCCACACCTCGCGCCCGAGGTCGTCGAGCACGACGATGTCATGGGTCAGTCCGCTTGGGAACGTCAACTCCATGCGCTTGCCGGCGTTGTTCGTCACGTGCAGCGCGAACCGCACGTCACCCTGCGTGCTGACATCGAACGACGACACGACCGGCGGACCGTCGACGAGGCGCTGCCGGGCCGCAGATTCGGTCGCGCGCGCGCGCGGGCCGCACGCGGTGGCCACGAGAAGCACCGGGAAAAAAAGAAGAAGAAAACGCCGCCGCATGCGCCGAGGAGCCCCGCTGAGATCGGTAAGGTGAATCACGAATCGTACCGCTGGCGAACTTATGGTCCACCGAACGGACAGTCAAGGAACAATAGGATTCTATAACTTGAAGATTATCAGCGATTTCCGTCACATCGCCTCATGTTGGACTTCTCTAATACAGGAGTCCGCGTTCGCTTGCGAAAAATTTCACAAGCTCCTAGATTCCCCGCCCGAATGACCCCGGACCCCCTACGGCCGACCGATGCACCGACAGGTGAATCCGAGGATCAGCGTGCGTCGCGCGCGGCCGGCAAGTACGCCGGAATCGGGTTGCAGTTCGCGGCCTCGGTTCTTCTCTTTCTTTTCGCAGGGCAGTGGCTCGATCGGCGCTTTCATACGGAACCCTGGGGGGTGCTGGTGGGAGTCCTGGTGGGAGCTGCGGCTGCGTTCTACAGCATGTACCGACGGCTGATGGCAGATCTCGAGCGGGACGAGCAGGCGAAGCGCCGACGGCGTGAGGAACACGCAAAGGCCTCGGCCGACCGGAACCGGGCGGGTGACGCATGAAGGCGATGGTGTCGTACGCTGCGGCCAGCGCGGTGCTGCTCGCGCTGTTGGGCGCGGTGCTCGCCGTGGTGTACACGGCCGGTGTCGAGCGGCGGGCGATCGTGCTGAGCGCGCTGGTGGCGTTTACGACCCAGTTGGTCGCGTTTGCGATCGTGCGGCTGACGGCGGAGAAGAACCTGATCGCGGGATGGGGGCTCGGGGCGATCCTGCGCTTCCTCGTGTTCGGGGTGTGGGCGCTCGTGCTCGTGAAGCCGTTCGGGCTGCCCTCGGCGGTGGCGATGATCAGCCTGGCCGTGTTCCTGTTCGCATCGACGTTGGTTGAACCTCTGTTCCTCAAGTCATGAGCGCGTCTCGAACGCTCCTGTTGGTGGCCTCGCTGCTCGTTGCGGGTGTCTCGGTTCCCATGGCCGCGCAGGATGCGCACGCGCCGGTCGAGGCGGTCCCCGGTGAACCGGCGCCGCATACGGACATCATCACGCCCCACATCACCGATTCGTACTTCCTCGAGGTGCCGTCGCTCTTCCCGCCGTTTGCCAAGGAAGTCTGCATCGGCCGGTTGGTGAGCGAGCACGAATGCGAGGCGCTCTGGAAGCCGGTGCGCATCGCGGGAGTCGTGATCGACCTGTCGCCGACCAAGCACGTCGTGATGATGCTGTTCGCCGCGGTCCTGGTGAGCGTCGTCCTGATCGTCGCCGCGCAGGCCCACAAGCGACACACGCACGCGGTGGGGCATCCCAAGGGATTCGCCGCCGGCATCGAGGCGATGGTCCTCTACATGCGGAATGAGGTCATCCTGCCCAACGTCGGGCACCATGGCAATGGCTTCGTGCCGTTCCTGCTGACGATGTTCTTCTTCATCCTCACGGCCAACCTGCTGGGGCTCGTTCCCTTCGGGGCGACGGCCACCGGCAACATCGCCGTCACCGCGACGCTGGCGATCATCACCTTCCTGGTGGTCGAGGTGGCCGGGATGCGGGCGCAGGGGATGGGCTATCTCTCCACCATCTTCTACTGGAACACGGAACTGCCGCTCTACATGCGGATCCCGATGTTCCTGATCATGTCGCCGGTCGAGATGATTGGAAAGCTGACCAAGCCCTTCGCGCTGGCCATTCGACTCTTCGCCAACATGACCGCCGGGCACATCGTCGTGCTCGCGCTGATCGGGTTGATCTTCACCTTCGCGGGACCGATCTCCACGGCGCCATTCCTGATGGCCGTGGCGATCATGATGCTCGAGCTGTTCGTCGCCTTTCTGCAGGCCTTCATCTTCACGCTGCTCGCGAGCGTGTTCATCGGCCAGATTCGCGAGGCGCACCACTAGTCCTGTGCTTTCCACCGGCCCGGCGTCGCGCTGCCGGGCGGGTTCGTACCCGGCCGGGCGGCCGGGAAGGCCTGTTGGACCCCGGGGTCCGCTGACAGGCAGCGATGGACCGCACGTCGTCGCACGGCGCTGACGCATTCACCGTTAGGCACGAGTCTTCATCATGACGTTCTTCCCCTTGCTTCAGGCGGCCGTCGAGGCCACCAGCAATAACCAGGGCCTCGCCCTGATCGGCGCCGGTGTCGGCGCCGGCCTCGCCGTTATCGGCGCCGGCATGGGCATCGGCAACATCGGTGCGCACGCGGTCGAAGGGATGGCCCGCCAGCCCGAAGCCGCCGGTCGCATCCAGACCGCCGCGCTCATCCTCGCCGCCCTCATCGAGGGCGCTGCGCTGTTCGGCGTCGTGGTCGCGTTCCAGATCCAGGGCAAGTTCTAAGCACTCGACGCGTCGGGTCCCCCGGGGGATCCGACGTGCTCTCTCCGCTCCGCCTTCAACGGCTCACGACGCCTCTCCCCATGCGCCCTCTCCTGCGTTCGTCCCTGCTCGTTCTCGCCATGCCCTCGTTGGCAGCTGCGGCCGAGGGCGGGGGCAAGGTCGACCTCCTCTCGCCGAACGGCGGGGTGATGTTCTGGACCCTGCTCATCTTCATCCTCCTGCTGGTCGTGCTGTCGCGCTTCGCCTTCAAGCCGCTGATCGCCGCGGTCGAGGCGCGCGAGAATGCGCTGGAAGCGGCGCTCGCCAGCGCCAAGCGCGATCGGGAGGAGGCCGCCAAGCTGCTCGCCGAGCAGCTCGCGAACCTCGAGGCGGCGCGCGCTGAGGCGCAGCGCTTCATCGCCGAGGGGCGTGCGACGTCCGAAAAGCTCAAGCTGTCGATGCTCGAGGAGACCAAGGCAGCACAGCAGGAGTTGCTCGATCGGGCTCGCCGCGACATCGACGGCGAGAAGTCACGTGCGATCGCCGAGTTGCGGCGAGAGGCGGTGGACCTCGCCCTTGCCGGCGCCGGAAAGTTGATCGAGCGAAACCTCGACGATGCGGGCAACCGCAAGCTGGTCGAGGACTTCCTCGCCTCGATTCCCGCGACCGGGGCGAAGAAGTAGATGCGCGAATCCACGATCGCCCGCAACTATGCGGAAGCGCTGCTCGCGCTCGCCCGCAAGGCGAACGCGCTCGATGCATGGGGCGCGCTGATCCTCGGCGTGTCGGACGCCGTGAAGAGCGACGCTCGGCTGGAGAACTTCCTCGCCGCGCCCCAGGTCTCGGCGTCGCAGAAGAACGCGGTCCTGGAGAAGGCGTTCGGTCCCGTGCTGCCGCGGATGCTCGTGCGGTTCCTGCAGAAACTCGTCCACAATCGCCGCCAGACGCTGATCCCGGACATCGCGGTCGAGTACAGCAACCTGGTGGATGAGGCCGAAGGGCGCGTGCACGCGCAGGTCATACTCGCGCGCGAGGCCACTGAGGCCGATCGGGCCGCCATCGCGCGCAGTCTGTCGGAGCGCCTGGGCAAGACGGTCGTGCCGCACGTGCAGGTCAACTCGACCATGCTCGGTGGCATCATCGTCAAGGTCGGCGATACGGTGATGGATGGATCGGTTCGGAAGCGCCTGTCGATGCTGCGGGCCCAGTTGAACGCCGGAACGGCTCGTTAGGATCGCGCGGACCGCGTCGCGCGCGGGTGTGTCCGGAGGCGCAGGGCGGGCCATCGACCTCGAGGGGTCGGTGGCCCGCGCTGCGCATGACCCCGGAGCCCCGCCGCGCGACGCCCGCGCGACGCCCGCGCGACGCCCATTGGCGCACGGGGGGCGGCGTCCCGACGCGGATGCGGACCGGGCCCGGCGACGTCGAGGTGTGGCCCTGCGGCGCGACCCGGGACTGTTCCCCGGCGACGCGACCCGGGGCGCGGGGCGCGCGGGTCGTCCGGGTCGACGCAGCGTCGCGGAGGCATGCTGGTTGCACGTGAGGGGGGCGCGGCCGATATTGCCGCCGGCACGGTCGCCCCGGCGTCCGATGCGCTCGAGAGCGCGGCCGCACCTTCGCATCCAGTGACCATGCGCGTCCTGCTACCGTTTGATTCGAGGCGACACAGAGGCGGTCGCCCGCGACTGCTGGGCACCGCACCAGCTGCAAACCGTCGTCGCTCGTGCGGCTGCCCGGCCATGGGTGGACGATGAGCGGCCGCCGCGACGTTCGTCGCGTTCCCAAGCCCTGGGGGTACGAGATCATCTGGGCGCACACCGATCGCTACGTGGGCAAGATCCTCCATATCACGGCGGGTCAGGCGCTCTCCGTGCAGTACCATGAGGTCAAGGACGAGACGATCTACCTGCTCGCGGGAGAGATGCGTTACTGGGTGCAACTGGAGGGCGAGCCTGACCTGCGGGACATGCACCTGCGACAGGGGGATGCGTTTCGCATCACGCCGGGTACGGTGCACTACATGGAGGCCGTGACCGACTGCGACGTGCTCGAGGCATCCACGCCCGAGCTGGACGACGTTGTACGCATCAAGGACCGCTACGGTCGAGAGGGGACCAGCGCACCATGAAGGTCATCATACCGCTTGCAGGGAAGGGGACGCGGCTGCGGCCGCACACGCACATCACGCCGAAGCCGATGCTCAAGGTGGCGGGCAAGCCGGTCATGGACTACGTCATGGACGACGTGGCCCGGCTCGGGACCGTCGACCAGGTCATCTATATCACGGGCCACCTGAAGGACACGGTGGAGGCGCACGCGCGCGCGGCATTCGCCATTCCCGGCATCTTCATCGAGCAAGAGGTGCAGGATGGGACTGCCGGGGCGGTGGCGCTGGCGAAGCCGCACGTGGACGCGCCGGTCCTGATCATCTTCGTCGACACGATCTTCGACGCCGACCTGTCGGTGATCAACACGACCGATGCCGACGGGATCATCTGGGTCAAGGAGGTCGAGGACTACCAGCGCTTTGGCGTGGTCGTCGCCGACGATGCGGGCCACATGACGCGGATCGTCGAGAAGCCCACGACGCCGATCTCGAAGCGGGCGAACATCGGGCTCTACTACATCCGCAACTGGAAGCTGCTCTACGAAGGGATTGCGCACGTGCTCAACGCCCCGATGAACGCCGGCGAGTACTACCTGACGGACGCGTTCCAGTACATGATCGACCACGGGGCGAAGATCAAGGTGCTCGACGTGGATGGATGGTATGACGCCGGGAAGCTGGACACCCTGCTGGAGACCAACCGCGCAATGCTGGAGAAGGGACGGGCGCGGGTGCCGGCGGGGATCGACGCCTCGCAGCTGGTGCATCCGGTGTACATCGAGGACGGCGTCACGATCACCGGGTCGGTGGTCGGACCCAACGTCTCGATCGGGACGGGGAGCGTGATCGAGCATGCCCGCCTGCGCGACTGCGTGATCGGCGACAAGGCGCGCATCGCCCGCTGCACGCTCAACGATTCGCTCGTGGGCGACCATGTGGTGCTGGCGGGCATCACGGGCCAAGTGACGATCGGCGATCATTCCGAGGTGCGCGCGGACGCGTGACCGATGGGCGGCGGGGTGCGCCCGCCCGCCGCCGCACGCGCCGCGCCGTGCGCTCCACCTCCACTCGCGAGCCATGCCCGATCCCGCGTATCCAGTGCTCGTGATCGGCGCGGGGCCAGCCGGGCTGGCCACGGCGGCCTGCCTCACGAGGCGCGGGATCGACCATCGGCTGCTGGAGCGAGGGGCGACGCTCGGCCACACCTGGGCCAATCTCTACGACTCGCTGGTGCTGCACACGGGGCGGCACATGTCGACGCTCCCCGGCAGGCGCTACCCCAGGGGGACACCGCTCTTCCCGACGCGCGAGCAGTTCCTGCAGTACCTGCACGACTATGCCGCGTCGTTTGCGTTGCGGGTCGAGACCGGGCTGGACGTGCAGGAACTGCGTCGGTCCCGCTTCGGATGGGCCGCCACCCTTGCCGATGGCGCACGTATCGAGGGGAGTTCGGCGGTCGTGTGCACGGGCATCGTCGCCAATCCGCGGGTGCCGACGATCGACGGGCGCGCCCGATATCGCGGCGACGTGCTGCATTCGGTGGACTATCGGCGGCCGGACCGGTTCGTGGGACGCCGTGTGCTGGTCGTGGGAGTCGGGAACTCCGGTGGCGAAATCGGGAGTGAACTGGCGCGCGCCGGGGCGCTCGTCACCGTGCTGGTGCGGTCGGGGGCGCACGTCGTGCCCCGCGAGATCGCCGGCATCCCGATCCAGTACCTCTCGTCCGGGGTGCGAAAGTTCCCGCGCACGGTGCAGGAGGCTGTCGTGCGCGCCGTCGCTCGACTCACGGAGCGGCGTCGTGGCCCCCCGGTGCTGCCGCGCCCGGCGCATTCGCCGCTCGATGCCATTCCGGTGATCGGCTTCCACCTGGTCGATGCCATCAGGGCGGGGGCGGTGAGCGTGCAGCAGGGGGAGATCACGTCGCTCACCAGCGACGGAGCCGTGTTCTCCGACGGGTCCACGCGCCCGTTCGACGCGATCATCCTGGCGACCGGGTATGCGCCGGCGTTAGGCATGCTCGGGACGCTGGTCGAGCGCGATGCCAGGGGCTTTGCCCTGCGGCGCGATCGCGTGACCAGCGCCGACCAGTCCGGCCTGTACTTCGTGGGCCACAACTACGACGCCACCGGGGGGCTGGCGAACATCCGCCGGGACGCCCCCATGGTCGTCGATCACATTGTCGAGTGCCGAGCGGTGGCCGCGCGCCTGGCGCGGAATCGCGCGCGCCTGGCGAGCCTGCCCGTGGTGCGTTAGGCGCCGCCGCGCCGCTCAGGCCAGTTCGGCTGTCGCGACCAGCACCGTCATGGCTCGTACCAGGCCCAAAACCCCATCGCGGTTCTCGAACCACTCGCGCGAGGTATGCACGTCGCCGCCCCGTCCCCCGGCGCCGACGGCAATGGCAGGGATCCCCAGGTGCAGCGGGATGTTGGCGTCGGTCGATGCCACGGCGCTCTCCGGGGTGCGCCCGACGAGGCGGGTGGCATCGAAGGCTGCCTGCCCGAGAAAGGCGTTGCCGGCCAGGGCGCCGCCGGGACGATCGCCGATGACCTCGAGCGACAGCTGAAGGAGGGCGCTGCCGTGCCGGCGCTGGCGGTTGTGCGCGGCAAGCACCTGGCCGGCCGCGACCCGGATCTCGGCGTCGAGTCGGTCGATCTCCGCCGAGGACGTGGAGCGAAGGTCGATCTCCATCCACGCTTCGCTCGGGATGGCATTGATGGCCGAGCCGCCGCCGATCCGGCTCACGGTGAGCACGGTGCGCGGGGCACCGGCCAGCGGCCACTCGGCGACCCGGGCGGTGAGGGCCGCCGCCGCGTGTATCGCATTGACCGTGCCGTACGACGCCCAGCTGTGTCCCCCCGGTCCGGCATACGAGATGCGGAAGCGACGGATGCCTAACGCATGCGTCACGATGCGCTCGTCGCCGGCGCCATCGAGGGCGATCGCGGCGTGGGCCTCGGCGGCGACGGATGCGAACAGGTGGCGTGCCCCGCGCAGGTTCCCGCACCCTTCCTCGCCGGTGGTCGCGACGAACAGGATCGGGTGCCGCGTCCGGACCTGGCCCGCGTCGAGCGCCTCGGCGATTGCCAGCATCCCGGTGATGCCGCGGGCATTGTCGCCGATTCCGGGGCCGATCAGCCGGTCGCTGGTCCGCGTCACGTGGTGCGAGAGGTCCTCGTTGAAGACCGTATCGAGATGGGCGCACACGACGACGGGGGGCTCGTCGGCGCTGCCGCGCCGTTCGGCGATCACGTTCCCGGCGGCGTCGATCGTTGCGGGGAGCCCGAGCCGTCGCAGGTGGCGTTGCACGGCGCCGGCGCGCGTCGCCTCGTGCCCGCTGGGAGCGGCGATCTCGGCCAGCGAGACCTGGCGGTCGATGGTCTGTGCGTCGCGCGCGAGAAGGTGACGACGGGCCGGAAGGAGGGCGTCGTACACGCGCCGAACGGCGCCGGTGCTGGCGGACATGGCACCTAAATGCTCGCATGGACGCCGGTGACGCAAGTCCGGAGGGGCGAGGGACGGGTACATTTCTCCCATGGCTCGACGAGTGCTGCCGCGCGCGGTCATCGCGCTCTCGCTGGTGTCGTTGTTCACCGACGTCTCCAGCGAGATGATCTACCCACTCATCCCGGTCTTCCTTTCGACCGTGCTGGGCGCCAATGCGATGGCGATCGGCGCAATCGAGGGGGCGGCGGAGTCGGTCGCGTCGCTCCTCAAGTACGCCTCGGGGTGGTGGAGCGATCGCCTGGTGCGACGGAAGCCGATCGTGGTGGCGGGGTACCTGCTGTCGTCGTTCCTGCGCCCGCTGATGGGGCTGGCGATGGGCGCGGCGCAGGTCTTTGCGATCCGGATCGGCGACCGGATGGGGAAGGGGATCCGGACGGCGCCGCGCGATGCGATGCTGGCCGACTCGGTCGAGCCATCGCTGCGCGGACGCGCCTTCGGGTTTCACCGCAGTGCCGATCACCTCGGGGCGGTCATCGGTCCGCTCGTTGCCTTCGCGCTGCTGCGATGGGGCGACGTGTCGCTGCGCACCGTCTTCCTGCTAGCCGCGGTGCCGGCAGCGTTGGCGGTCGTCGTCCTGCTGGTGATGGTGCGTGAGGACCCTGTCGGCAGGGGAATGGTACCGGCGCACGGGGAGGACGCGACGATGTTGTTGTCGGGGGGGGGCCCCCGGCGCGACCCGTCCGCCCCGCTCGGACGCGGGTTCCACGCCTACCTGCTCGTCCTCCTGCTCTTCACGTTAGGCAACTCCACCGACGCCTTCCTCCTGCTCCGCGCGCGCGACCTGGGGGTCAGCGCGGCGCTGCTCCCCGTCCTGTGGGCCGCGCTCCACGTGGTCAAGGCCCTCTCGTCGGCGCCGGCCGGGGTGCTGTCCGATCGCGTCGGACGTCGCGTGCTGATCGCTGTCGGCTGGCTCATCTACGCCGCCGTCTATCTCGGCTTCGCCCATGCCAACGGATACGCCATGGTGTGGGCGCTCTTCCTGGTCTATGGCGTGTATTTCGGGCTGACCGAGGGGGTCGAGAAGGCGCTCGTCGCCGACCTCGTTCCCGTTGCCGCCCGGGGACGGGCGTTCGGGTGGTACAACCTCGCGCTCGGTCTCGGCGCACTCCCCGCATCGTTACTCTTCGGCGGCGTATGGGATCGGTGGGGGGCACCGACAGCATTCACGATGGGAGCGACGATCGCCGCGGTGTCGGCGTGCCTGCTCTACCTCGTCGTTCCACGCCGCACGCTCGCCTGAGCGCATCCCCACCTTGCTCGAGCGCCGGCACCGACGCGTGGGCACCGACGCGTGGGCGCGCTCGCATCGATCGGACTTCCCCGAGAGCGTCAAGGTCCGCTCGGTCGCCTCGGACCGGTCTGCCAGCCGCTGCCGGTTGCTGCCTGGCGCTGCCTGGCGCCGCGCCTAACGATCCCCACCGGCGGCGTCGCGCGCCGACGACTCCCCGGCGCCCTGAACGGCCAGCGGCGCAGGCGTCACTCGGCGCACCAGGTCGGCGAGCGCCCCGAAGTAGACCGCCTTGTCGAGGCTGAACGCGTCCATGTGCCCGCCGCGAACCGGGACGAGGGCCTTGGGCGCCGACGCGGCGGCGAGTAGTCGCTCACTGTGAGCGAACGGGATGACGTCGTCTTCCGGTGAATGGAGGAAGAGCTTCGGCTCGGCCACGCGTGGCATCTTCTGCAACGACTCGAAGCGCTGCGACCCGATCAGCCGCACGGGGAGCACGGGATAGATCTCCTGTCCCCGATCGACGACCGAGGTGAAGGCCCCCTCCAGCACGAGCGCCGCCGCATCGACGCGCGTCGCGAGTTCGGTTGCCACGCCGCTGCCGAGTGAATGTCCGAAGATCACGATCTGCGAGGGTGGTACGTGCAGGGAATCGGTGAGATAGTGCCAGGACGCGAGGGCGTCGTCGTACATCCCCTGTTCGTCCGCTTCCCCTTCGCTCGCGCCGAATCCGCGATAGTCGAACGCGAACAGGTTCAATCCCGTGTCGCGGGCGTGGGCATAGAACTCGGGGCGCTGTCCGTAGCCGATGTTCCCGTAGTTGCCGTGGCACACCAGTAGCCACATGCCGAGCGAGTCGCCAGGGGCGGCCGGAACGATCCAGGCCGAGAGCGTCGTGCCGTCGGCGGACGCATATCGCACGGTCTTCTCACGCAGGGCGAACGACGCTGGCGGGGGCGTGACCAGGCGATCGGCTGGATGGTAGACCATCCCCTTTTCGGAGAGCTTCACGGCCACGACGATTCCGGCGTAGCCGAGCAGCACGGTCAGGGCAATGAGCTTCGCGAGGCGACGCACGGCAGTCCTTCGGTAGAAGAGCGGGGCGAGCGGGGACGGGTGCGGCGATGCGTCCGTTGCCGGCGTCTCATGCCGTTTCGGGCGGTATCACCTGACCAAGGTACTACGTCCGGTATCGCTGGCCGGATTTCCCTGCATCGCCCCGTCCGATCCGGCGCCAGGGCCCACCGCGTCGCTGCCCCGGCGCTAGCAGCAGCGAGCGCCGGGGCGCGAATACCGATCCTCCAGCCGCTGGCGCACGAACTCGTCGCGCGTCATGAGCGCCGCGTCCGGATGGCAGGTGCGCGCGTGTGACAGGTATGTGTCATAATCGGGCGCGCCAATAATGCGATTGAGCGTCCGGGTGGCGCGAGCGATCCGCGCAAGAATGCTGCTGCTCCAGTTCATGGCGATCCTCCTCCCGGCGCCGCTGAACGTCGCGGCGTCAACTGCGTCTCGAACAATTCGAAGATCCGGCGATACTCATCGGTCCACGACGACGGGCGCACGAATCCGTGGTCCTCCACGGGATACACTGCCAGTTCCCAGCCGGTCTTGCCAAGCTGGATGAAGCGTTCGGTGAGTCGGACGATGTCCTGAAAGTGCACGTTCACGTCGACCATGCCGTGGGCCATGAGGAGCGGATCCTCGAGTCCCTCGGCGAAGTACAGCGGCGACGACCGGCGATAGGCGAGCGTATCCTGCTGCGGCTGGTTGAGGATGCGGGCGGTATACCCGTGGTTGTAGTGGGCCCAGTCGGTGACCGATCGCAGGGCGGCGCCGGCGCCAAATTCCTTCGGCGCGTTGAACAGTGCCATCAGCGTCATGAACCCGCCGTAGCTCCCGCCATACAGCCCGATGCGCTCCGGGTGGATGCCGAATGTTTTCTACAGGTAGCGCGATCCGTCGACCTGGTCCTGCAGGTCGCGGCCTCCCATCCAGCGATAGATCGCCGTGCGCCAGTCCCGGCCGTAGCCCGCGCTGGCCCGGTAGTCGATGTCGAGCACCACGTAGCCCCGGCTGGCGAGGTAATGGTTGAACATGTATTCGCGCGAATAGCTCGACCAGTAGCGGTGCACGTTGTGCATGTACCCGGCGCCGTGCACGAAGATGACCGCGGCACCGTTAGGCGCCGCTCCCGCGTCCTGCGGACGATAGATGCGCGCCGGGACCTCGATGCCATCCGACGCGGGAATCATCACGATCTCGGGTGTCCGCCACGGATATGCCAGCCATTCCGCCGTTGGGGAGGTCGTGAGCTGCGCGAGCGGAGCGCCGGGCCGGTTCGCCGTGACGAAGAGCTCGGGCGGCCTGTTGGCAGTGGAATACACATCGGCCAGCGTGCGCCCGTCCGGCGACACCACGACCGTGTGTCCGCCGACGCTGGTCGTCAGGCGCGTCGCCGCGCCCCCCGCCACCGGGAGGCGATAGAAGTGCCGCTCGAAGAGCGAAACCTCGCTGGTGTGGAGTTCGAAGGCGCTGCGGTCGTGGCTCAGGCGTGCGTCGAGCACCTCGAACTTGCCGGCGGTGAGCTGGCGCCGATCGCTGCCATCGGCGTTCATCGTGTAGAGGTGGGCGTATCCGTCGGACTCGCTCACGAACCAGGCCCGCGAGGACCCGGGCAGCCAGCCACCACGTGCAGGGTCCCCCGACCCACGCTGAGTCGCGCAGCACGTCGAGGGTCGTGAGGCGCGCCGACTCCGCCTCGAGCACGTGCAGGTAGCGGGCCTTGAAGTCACGCTGCTCGGCGAAGACCAGCGCCTGCGTACCGGCATCGTTCCATCCCAGCGCGGCCACGATCGAAGGGATGGCGGTGGTGTCTCCCGGGATCGGATGAAGCCACGAGAGCTGCCCTCCGGGCAGTCGCATCATCCCGGCGCGACCGCCGTTGAGCGCATCGCCGACCTTGGTGCGGACGAGCAGGTCCTCGGTGTACCCGCTGAGTGTCACGTAATTCGGGACGACGGTCTGCTTGGCGTCGTTGGTCGAGATGGTGGTGGTGAACAGGAGGGCGCGGCCGCTGGGGCTGACGGACAGTTGGGTCACGCGCTCGTTGGCGCACCGACTCAAACAGCTCCTGCTGCTGGGCCTCGAGAAAGGCGCGCTGTCCCTCGGCCTTGCGCGGTGTGGGCGGGGCGGGCGCCGGCCGGATGTCCGTGAGCTGCTCGATGCCCGGCACGTCCAGGTCCATCGCCATGATGTTGGCGCCGTCGCGCACGAAGAAGACGCGACGTCCGTCGGCGGAAAAGACCGGGGCCCGCTCGTCGGTCGTGGTCTGGGTCAGTCTGCGGGCCCGCGACGCCCGCAGGTCCACGAGGTATAGGTCGCCGTCCTGCTCGATCACCCGTCGCAGGCGATCGCGCGAGAGGTCACCGTTCGCGAGCAGCGGGGCGACGGAATCCATGTGCGCCTTCGAGACGGCCTCGGGGGTGGCACCGGCCGACGCCCGGACGCGATACGGCTCCGGCGACTTGCGCCAGTCGGTACCCGGAGGGAGCCACTGGAAATACAGCCACGCGCCGTCGGGCGTGAACCGCACGCGCTGCGGTTCGCGTCCGTACAGCTCGGGGCCTCGCATCATCCACGGAATGGTGAGCGTGGGTGGCGCGGCGCGCGGCTGGGCGCGAATCGCGCGCGGCGCCACGGCGGCGCCAGCGAGGGCAACGCCGACCAGCAGAGCGCGCACGAGCAGCGCGTGCACGAGCGTCGCTCGGCCCAGCGTGCCGCCGGTACGCCTCGCGATGTGGTCAGCAGGGCTCACATGGGTCACGCGCATGGTTCAGTCTCCCACCGCGACGGCGCGCGGCTCGAACGGGATCTCGGTACTGATGGCCGGCTTGCGCCCGAGGATCACCGCCAGCCATTCACTCGCCGAGGCCGCGATGACGATGACGACGGAGATCATGAAAAAGCCCGCGACCGCCGCGTCGACCCGGTCGTTGACGAGCAGGCGTCCCGCCTCGGCCATGGTCTTCACGTTGGCGGGAAGGGTGCCGGCGTTGATCTGGTCCTGCACGAGGCGCGCGTGGGACAGGAAGCCGAGCTTCGGGTCGGGGGAGAAGATCTTCATGTACCCGGCCGTCATCGTCACGATGCACAGCCACACCAGCGGAATGATCGTGATGAACGCGAAGCGCGCCTTCCCCATCTTCACGATGACCGTGGTGCCGACGCACAGCGCGACCACCGCCAGGAGCTGGTTGGCAATCCCGAACAGTGGCCACAGGGAGTTGATCCCGCCTAACGGGTCGACGACTCCCTGGTAGAGGAAGTAGCCCCACGCCGACACGAACATGGCGCTGGAGAGCACGACGGCTGGATACCACGCGACCCGCCCGAGCGGTTCGGAAATGTGTCGCAGCAGGTCCTGCAGCATGAAGCGCCCGACACGTGTCCCCGCATCGAGGGTGGTCAGGATGAACAGCGCCTCGAACATGATGGCGAAGTGGTACCAGAGCGCCATCGCCGTGGTGCCGCCCAGCACGTTGGAAAAGAGGTGCGCCATGCCCACGGCGAGCGAGGGGGCCCCGCCGGTGCGCGAGAGCAGCTTGGTCTCGCCGACGCTGGCGGTGAGGGCCGTGAACTCCGCCGGGTCGAGGACGAAGCCCCAGTTCGCGACCGCGAGGGCGGCGCTCTCCACCGTGGTGCCGATGGCCGACGGCGGCGCGTTGATGGCGAAGTACGTCCCGGGGGTCAACACGCAGGCAGCGATGAGCGCCAGTGTCGCGACCATGGACTCGGTGAGCATTGCACCGTAGCCGATGAACCGGGCGTCGGGTTCGCGCATCAGCAGCTTGGGGGTCGTGCCCGACGAGATCAGCGCGTGGAAGCCGGAGATGGCGCCGCAGGCGATGGTGATGAAGCAGAAGGGGAAGACCTTCCCGGCGAAGACCGGCCCCGTTCCGTCGACGAAGCGCGACACGGCCGGCATCTCGAGCGGCGGGAGCACGATGAGCACGCCTAACGCGAGCGCCGCGACGACGCCGATCTTCACGAACGCCGAGAGATAGTCGCGAGGCGCCAGCAGCAGCCACACAGGGAGCACGCTGGCCAGGAACCCATACACCATGATGCACCACGCAAGGGTGGTGCGGCTCAGCGTGAACGTCGGCGCGAGCGCCGGGTTCTCGGCGACCCACCGGCCCACGTAGAGTGCCACGACCAGCAGCAGGAGGCCCATCACCGTCGCCTCGAGCACCTGGTGCGGGCGAATCCAGCGCATGTAGCCCCCCATCAGCAGCGCGATGGGGATCGTCAGCCCGACGGTCACCACGCCCCATGGGCTCTCGCCCAGCGCATTCACCACGATCAGGGCGAGCACGGCGATGAGCACGACCATGATGCCGAGGATCGCCACCAGCGCGACCATGCCGGCCACCGGACCGATCTCCTCCTTGGCCATCTGGCCGAGCGACTTGCCGTTGCGGCGCACGCTGGACGCGAGGATGACGAAGTCCTGCACCGCGCCGCCGAGCGCGACCCCGACCACGATCCAGATCGCCCCCGGCAGGAAGCCGAACTGGGCCGCGAGCGTCGGGCCGACCAGTGGCCCTGGGCCGGCGATCGCGGCGAAGTGATGACCGAAGACAACCCAGCGGTTGGTCGGGACGAAGTCACGCCCGTCGTTCAGCCGCTCGGACGGGGTCATCCGGTTCGCGTCGAGGGCGAAGATGTTCGCGGCGATGATGCGCGAGTAGAACCGGTATGCGACGACGTAGAAGCACACCGCGGCGACTACGAGCCAGGCCGCGTTCACACGTTCGCCCCGGTTGAGGGCGATCCACCCGAAGATGCCAGCCCCCAGGGCGGCGACGAGGACCCACGAGAGGACGGAGAGGAAGCGGCGCATAACGAGAGGCGGGGACGGGAGACGGGGGACGGGGGACGGGAGGCGGCGACGAAATTGGGGTGGGGGGCGGGTGGGGTCAACGCGCGATGTGGCGCGATCGCACGTTTGTCGCCGTCGGGCCACGCTCGCGCTGTCGCGCTGCGCCGACGCGATTAGCTTTCCGCGTAGACATGACGCCTTCCTCGACGCTTGCCCTTTCGGTTGCGCTGTGCTCGCTGGTGGCCTGCGCTGGGGCGCCGGCTCCGGCTCCGCCGCCGCCATCGCCGTCGACGCCTGTGTACGGACCGGCCGGCCAGCCGGACCCCTCGGCGGGGCAGCTGTCCCGTTTTGCGGGGCTGACCGTGATGGTCCTCCCGGCACAAGCAGTCAGCGCCGTCGACTCGCTCGGTTGGCGGAGCGCGGGGGGCGGCGACAAGGCGCTGCTCGCGGCGCTCGATTCGGTGCTCGCCGACTCCCTGTCAGGGCGGGGGCTCGGGACGCAGTGGGCCTTTCCCCCGGCGTTGCGGCGCGCGGCCAGCCGCAATCCGACCTACGTGACCGACCCGTCGGCCATGCGCGCGCTCGATGCCGTGCGCGTGGCGCTGCGCAAGCGCGACGAGCCGCTCGCCGAGCCGTTTGCTTCCCAGCTGCGGGCGCTGGCGGGGGTGAGCGACGCGCGCTACGCCCTCATCCCGCTCGACCTGCGGTTCGTGCCGAACGGCCCCGGCTCCTCGGGACGTGCCGCGCTCCGGCTCGCGGTCGTCGATGCCCGAGGCGCCCAGCTCGTTTGGGTGGGCGAGGTCGCCGGCGATCCCAGCTCGACGTTCGGATCGGAGGTACTCGCGTCGCTCGCACAGCGCGTGTCCGATCTCGTGGTTTCCCGCTAATCACTGCGTCTCACCATGCCCATTTCCTGTACGCTCATTCCCGGTGACGGCATCGGTCCCGACATTACCGACGCCACCGTGCGCATCCTCGACGCGGTCGGCGCGCCGTTCGCGTGGGACATTCAACTCGCGGGGATGGCGGCGGTCCACGCGCACAACAACCCCATGCCCGACGCCACGCTCGAGTCGATCCGGCGCACGAAGCTGGCGCTCAAGGGGCCGCTGGAGACCCCGGTCGGCGAGGGGTTCCGCTCGGTGAACGTGGCGTTGCGCAAGACCTTCGACCTGTTCGCCAACGTGCGACCGGCGCAGGTCATCCTGCCCGGCGGACGGTTCGACAAGGTCGATATCGTGCTCGTGCGTGAAAACACCGAGGGGCTCTACGCCGGGTTGGAGCACTACATCAAGATTGGCGAGGACGAGAAGGCGGCTGCAGAGTCTATCGCCCTCATCACGCGCCTCGGCTCCGAGCGCGTGATCCGCTACGCCTTCGAGTACGCGCTGGCCCATGGGCGGCGCAAGATCACCCTGGTGCACAAGGCCAACATCCTCAAGTACTCGCAGGGGCTGTTCCGGTCGATCGGGCAGCAGGTGGCGAAGGAGTACGAGGGGCGCGTCGTGTACGACGAGCGCATCGTTGATGCCTGCGCCATGCAGCTCGTGATCAAGCCCGAGCAGTTCGACATGCTCGTGACCACCAACCTGTTCGGAGACATCCTGTCGGACCTGGTCTCGGGACTGGTGGGGGGGCTTGGCCTGGCGCCGGGGGCGAACATCGGAGCCCACGCGGCCATCTTCGAGGCCGTGCACGGTACCGCGCCGGATATCGCGGGGCAGGGCATCGCCAATCCCAGCGCGCTCGTCTTCGCGGCCTGCCTCATGCTCGAGCATGTCGGCGAGCGGGCGCTGGGGGCACGCATTCACCACGCCGTCAACGCGACGCTGCGCGAGGGGAGGACGCTGACCCGGGACCTGGGCGGGAGCGCCTCGACCAGCCAGTTCGCCGACGCCGTCATCGCCCGGCTCCTGGCCTAACGACGCTTGCCGACGGTGCGCCTCTTCCACGTTTCCGACCTGCACTTCGGGCGCCCCGCGGTCCCGACGCAGATCGACGCCATCGAAGCGATGGTCCAGCACGAGCGCTTCGACATCGTTGCCATCTCGGGCGACCTGTCGCAGCGTGCGCGTGCCGGTGAGTTCCAGCGCGCGGCGGCCTTCATGCGCGACGCGCGTCGGGTGAGTGAGGTGATCTGCGTCCCGGGCAACCACGACGTTGCCTGGTGGCGCTCGCCGCTCCACGTGCGGGGCGCCGACACCATGTATGAGCCGTACCGCACCCATGTGGACCAGGACCTGGAGCCGGTGCTCCGCATCCCCGGATGCACCGTGGTGGGGCTCAACACGTCGCAGGGCGTGCATATCCGCACGCTGACGTGGAACATGCGCGACGTCTCGATTATCGGGGATCTGCGCCAGGAACAGTTGGAGCGTGCGCGTCGCGACTTCACGGCCGCCCCCCCCGGCGACGCGCGCGTGATCGTGATGCACCACAACCCCGTGAAGGGCGAACTGTCGCAGCGGCACGGGCTCAAGCACACGCGACGGGTCCTCGGCGCCTTCGCCGACATGGGGGTCGACCTGGTGCTGTGCGGTCACGATCACCAGGAAGCGATCCACTACGTCGAGCACACGAGGCGAGGCACGATCATCTCCACCGCGGGAACACTCTCCAATCGAACGCGCGGCGGACGCCCGTCGAGCGTGAACGTGATCACGCTCACTCGGCAGGAGATCCGCATCGTCACGCACGTGTGGTCCCCTGCCGAGCGCACCTTCGCCCCCGGCCCGTCCAAGTGCTTCGCGCGCTCCTCGCACGACTCGGCGTAGGCGCCCTGCGCGCGCAGCAGCTCGAGCTTGGGCTGGGTGGTGACCGTGACGCGGCGCCCTCCGCGCCGCCACCGCCGATGCCGCAGGCCTCGGAGCGCAGCCAGGCATCGGGCACGGTCCCCTCGCCGGTGCACCATCCGGCGCAGCCACCGCCAGCGTCCGTGGACACTGCTCGCCTGGTCCAGCGCCTCGTTGCTGCCGGGATGCAGGGAATCTCCGCCGTCCATCTCACGCGCAACCGCAGCACGCTTGTCTCGTTTCGCGCCGGGACGTTGCGCCTGCACGCCGGCTTCCTGCGCGCTCCCGACGACGTCGTGCGCGCCCTCGCGGTGTTCGTGTCGGGACGGGGGGCGGCGCGCGCGGCGGCGCGCCGCACCATCGTCGCCCACCACCTGCCGCCTGACGCGGCGCCTCGCCCGCCGCGAGCCGCCCGTGTCCACCCGGACGACCACGTCATGGCCGCACGGCTTCAACAGGAGCATGCGCGCCTCAACGCCGAGCGATTCGGCGGCGCGCTGCGGTCCATTCGCGTCTCCGTCTCGCGCCGCATGAAGACGCGCCTCGGGCACTACGCCCCCGCACGCAGCCACCCGGCAGGGGCAGAGATCGCCATCAGCCGACGCCACATCCGGCGGCATGGATGGCGCGAGGCGTTCGACACCCTGCTGCACGAGATGGTGCACCAATGGCAGGAAGAGACAGGCCATCCCATCGATCACGGTCCCGCCTTCCGGCGCAAGGCGAAGGACGTCGGGACGACCCCGCGCGCGAAGCGACTGCTGCGCTGAGCCGAACGCCAAACCTGCATTCCGACACGCGCCCACGCGCTGTATCTTCGCCGCCATGCGTTTTCGCCCTCTTGCCATTCTCGGCGCGAGTCTCGCCCTCGCCGGCGTGACCTATGTGGGTCGCTCCGGCGCGGGTCCCCTGCCACCGCTCGGCCCATTCCTTGATCCCGTCCGCGGCGCCTGGGGCGCCGTGGCCTACGCCGCGCTACCCGACAGCGCGCTGCACGGCATTCCCGGTCTGGGAGCCGCGGTCGAGGTCCGTTACGACACCCGCGGTGTCCCGCACATCTTCGCTGCCAGCGAAGAGGATGCCGCCCGGGCGTTAGGCTTCGTCGTGGCGCGCGACCGGCTCTTCCAGATGGAGTTGCAGGCGCGATCCGGCGCGGGAACGCTGACCGAATTGGTCGGCGCGGCCGCCGTGAGCGCCGACAGCGAGGCGCGACATCTCGGCATGCCGCGCGGTGCCGAGCAGAAGCTCGCCGCGTTCCCGGCCGACTCGCGCAGCCGACGCCTGCTCGAGGCCTACGCCGGCGGGGTGAATGCCTACATCGACGGGGCGAGTCCCGCCGAGTGGCCGGTCGAATACAAGCTGCTCGGTCGAAGACCCGCGCGTTGGCTGCCGCTGCACTCGCTCAACCTCTACGCGAGCATGGGAGCGACGCTCGCCTTGCTCAACGGCGAACGCGACCGGCTCGCGGCGCGCGCCGTGGTAGGCGACCTCGCGGCGCGTGCGCTCTTTCCGGTCGAGTCGCCCATCCAGGAGCCGATCCAGCCGAACGGGAGTGCGACGCCTCGGCTCGACGTGCTGCACCTTCCCCCGCCTGGCGCGCAAGATTCGGCCGCGCTCGCGCTGCTCCCCCTGCTGCCGCGCGGCGCCCCTCCCGGCGACGACGCGGAGGTCTCGCGCCACTTCGCGTCCAACAACTGGGCCGTGGCCCCGGCACGCAGTCGCAGCGGCCACGCCCTGCTGGCCGGCGATCCACATCTCAGCCTCACACTTCCGAGCATCTGGTACGAGGCGCACCTGGTCGTGCCGGGAGTGCTCGACGTGTATGGCGTGACGATTCCGGGATCGCCCGGGGTTGTGATCGGCTTCACGCGCGACGTGGCGTGGTCGCTGACCAACACCGGTGCCGACGTTCTCGACTACTATCGCGAGACGGTCGACGACCAGGCGAGTCCGCGACGCTACATGCTGGACAATGCCTGGCGAGACCTCGAGCGCCGCGAGGAGGTCTACCGCGGGAAGGTCGGACAGGTGCTGCGGGTCGACACCGTGCTGTACTCGCATCGTGGGCCGCTGCAACGCCTGAACAACGAGTGGGTCTCGATGCGCTGGACGGTCAACGAGCCGTCGGACCTCGTCGCGGCCTTCTTCGACGCGCAGCGCGCCACGACCGCCTCGCAGTTCCTCGACCTGTTCGCGCGCAGTTACTTCGCCCCCGCCCAGAACGTCATCGCCGCCGACCGCGCGGGGAACATCGCCATCCGCTCGACCGGACACTTCCCGCTGCGCCCCGAGGGAGGTGACGGACTCGCCATTCGCGACGGCTCCACCTCGGCCAGCGACTGGTCCGGCTACTGGCCGGTGACGTCATATCCGCAGTCGCTCAACCCCGCCCAGGGATTCCTCGCGTCGGCCAACCAACAACCTATCGATCCGCAGCAGGCGCCGGCGTACCTCGGCTACGATGCCGCGTACGAGCCATGGCGGGCCTTGCAGATCAATCGACTGCTGCGTGCCAATGGCCGCGTCACACTCGACGACATGCGCGCGTACCAGACCGACCCGGGTAGCGTGCGCGCGGACTGGTTCGTGACCTACTTCCGAAGTGCAGCGTCGGTCTCCCTGGCGCGAGGGAATGCTCCCGCCGCGCTCAAGGCGGCTGACTCGCTCCTTGCCGCCTGGGACCGGCGCTACACGATCGGCAATACCGGGGCCTTGCTGTTCGAGACGGCACTGAGCGGTGTGGCGCGGCGCACCTGGGACGAGCTGCTCCCTCCCGGCGATTCGGTGCGGGCGGCGACACCGAGCAGCGGCGTGCTCTTCGCCTTGATGGCCGATTCGGCCAGCGTGTGGTGGGACGACCGACGGACGGGTGATGTCGTGGAGGATCGGGACATGATCCTGGCTGCGGCACTGGCGTCCGCCTACGAGACGCTCGCACGACAGCACGGCGCGCCCTCGTCAGGCAAGTGGGCGTGGGGCACGTCCGCCACGGCGCAGGTCAATCACCTGCTCGGACTCGCCGGCTTCTCGGCGCGCGACATCCCGGTGCAGGGCGGGCGGGGGACGCTCAACCCCTCGGTGCAGAACGGTGCATACGGCTCCAGCTGGCGCATGGTGGTGGAACTCGGGCCGACGGTGCGGGCCCTCGGCACGTATCCCGGGGGACAGAGCGGCAATCCTGCGTCGTCGCGCTACGCCGACCGGCTGCGCTTCTGGAAGGACGGCGACCTCGAGTTGCTGATCGTGCCCGTTGCGCTGGACTCGCTCACGCCGTCACAGGTGCAGTCGCGCCTCACCCTGACGCCCGCGGGGCGCTGAGCCATGGTCTTCCTTCGGACGCTCATGCTCGCCGTCGGCATCGCGATCGGCACCATCATGCTGGGCTGGTGGAGCGTACCCGTGGTCGCCCTCGCCTACGGGGTGGCGCTGCGGCGCAGTCGGTTTCCCGCGATGACTGCAGCGGCCAGCGGGGCGATCGCCTGGGGCGGCTATCTCGGACTGGCAATGCTGGGCGGGGCACCCGTCGTTCGCTTCGGCAGGGAGCTGGCCGCCTCCATGCAACTGCCGGGGTGGGCGCCGTTCACTGCCACACTCATTTTCCCTGCCGTGCTCGCCGGCCTGGCTGCCTACTTGGGTGCCCGGGTGGGTGGGCGATACCTTTCCTCCCCATGAATCCCGACTTCTTCAATATCGAGAGCGCGCTGAGCGAAGAAGAGCGCGCCGTCCGTGACAGCGTACGCCGCTTCGTCGACGAACGCGTCCTGCCCATCATTGGCCAGTGTTATGTCGACGGGCGCTTCCCGAGGGAACTCATCCCCGCCATGGCGGAACTCGGCGTGCTCGGCGCCAACCTCCCCGAGGAGTATGGGTGTGCGGGACTGAACAACGTCTCCTACGGGCTCATCATGCAGGAGCTCGAGCGCGGCGATTCGGGCATCCGGTCGTTTGCCTCCGTGCAGGGGGCGCTGGTCATGTATCCGATCTATGCCTTCGGCAGCGAGGAGCAGAAGCGGGAATGGCTCCCGCGCATGGCCAAGGGCGAGGCCATCGGCTGCTTCGGCCTCACGGAGTCCGACTTCGGGTCCAACCCGTCGGGGATGGTCACCATGGCCATGGAGCAGCCCGACGGCACCTGGATCCTGAATGGTGGCAAGATGTGGATCACCAACGGGTCGCAGGCGCACGTGTCGGTGGTCTGGGCCAAGACCAACGGGGACAAGGAGGCGTCGTCGATTCGCGGCTTCATCGTGCCGACGAACATGGCCGGCTTCAAGGCGAAGGACGTGAAGGGGAAGCTGTCGCTGCGCGCGTCCGACACCAGCGAACTCACCTTCGACAACGTGCATCTCCCCGCGACGGCTGTCCTGCCGAAGTCGGGCGGGCTCAAGTCGCCGCTGATGTGCCTCACGCAGGCGCGGTATGGCATCTCGTGGGGGGCGATCGGGGCCGCGATCGCCTGCTTCGAGGAGGCACTGTCCTACGCCAGGAACCGCGTGATGTTCGACCGGCCGATCGGCGGATTCCAGATCCAGCAGGTGCGCCTGGCCGACATGCTCACCGAGATCGTGAAGGCGCAGCTCGTGTCGTTGCATCTGGGTCGCTTGAAGGACGCCGGGACGTTTACTCCGCAGCAGGTGTCGCTCGCCAAGCGCAACAACGTGGACATCGCGACCAATGTGGCGCGCGAGGCGCGGCGGTTGCTGGGTGGCAACGGGATCCTCGCCGAATACGCCTCGATGCGGCACATGGCCAACCTGGAGAGTGTGTACACGTACGAGGGGACGCACGACGTGCACTCGCTCATCCTCGGCCAGGCGGTCACGGGCCTCAACGCCTTCAGCTGACGTTGGGCGACCCGTCCGACGTCGCCCGCCGGTACACGCCATCGACGGTCCGGCCCCCCCTGTGGCACGCGGCGCTGCTCATGCTGGCCGCCGTCACGTTGGCCGCGGTCGCGCTGGCCGCCGTCGCGCTGGCTGCCCTCCCTGCGGCGGCGCTGGCGCAGGCGGCGCCGTCAGCGGGCACGACCGAGGCGTCGAAAGTCGCCCCCCGCACACGCGAGTCGCCCTGGCTTCCGCGTCTGTCGCTGGACAACGACGCCTACAACTTCTGGATCCATCCCGGGCACCGGACGGACGAGCAGTACACGGACGGGGTGACCGTGTCGCTGGAGACGTTGCGCGCACCGTGGTGGGGGCGCCGCCTCGGGCGCGGGGCGCCGGGGTGTGCTGCGGCCGATGCGTCGGCCCCTGCGTGCCTGTCGACGCAGGTCTCGATCGTGCACGACATGTACACGCCCGACCTCTCCCGACCGCCGCTCACCTATCCGCAGTGGCGTGACGACCGGCCGTACGCGGCACTGCTGTACCTGGGCGCCGAGGGGCGACGCATCTCGGCCCGCGCCCTCCGGACCTACACGGTTAATGCTGGCGTCACCGGCCCGCCAGCGTTAGGCAAGCCGGCCCAGGGCATTGCCCACACGATCAGCAAGCGGTACACCACCCGGGCCGAAGGGTGGGAGACGCAGGTTGCCGCGGAGCCGGCCCTCCTCCTGGGTGCTCGCCAGTCGTTGCTGGCGGCGCGTTGGGCGCCGGGCGGGCGCGGCATCTTCGACCTGGCGCCAACTGCGGCGCTCTCGCTGGGCAACATCCGCACGGCGGTCGAGGCGGGGGGGCGCGCGCGCCTCGGGATCAACATGTCCCATCCGTGGGACCCGCGGGCGTGGCGCGAGCGCCCCGACTGGGAGGCTTCCCTGAGCGCCGGTGTGCGCCGCGAGTATGTCGCCCACGACTTCTCGCTCGATGGCACGCTGCTGCGCGATCCGACGCGCTCGGTCGTCCGCGTGCCGACCGTGCACGAATACGAACTCGGAACCGCGATCCGGATTCATCGGTTCGCCCTCGGGTACCGCGTGATCACCCGGTCGCGCGAGTACACCACCGGTCCATCGAGGCACGTCTTCAGCGAGATGTCGACGGCAATCGAGTTCTATCCCTAGGCTGGGGGCCGGTCGCGGGTTCTCGTTCGCCACGGCCCCACATGACCGATCCGCACCCTCCGCGCGTGGGCGACCTCGCCCCCGACTTTGCCCTCCCCGACCTCAACGGCGCGCTGGTGTCGCTCGCCGACGTCCGCCGCACCGCGCACGTGGTGGTGCATTTCGTCCGGGAGTTCACCTGAGCCTCGTGCCTCTGGCACGCCGCCCGGGTCGGGCGGGAGACTGACACACTGCGCACCCTGGGCGCCACCGCGCTGGTCGTGGGTGGCGGCGGAGTGGGCACGGGGTTGGTGCGCTCCATGTCGCTGCCATTCCCGGCGCTCGTGGACCGTGACCGGGCGACCTATCGCGCGTACGGACTCATCCGCGCCATGCACCTGTGGCAGGAAAGCGCGACGTTCCTCATCGATCGCCACGGCGTCGTTCGCCACGCCGTGCACGCCCACAATCCGGCGGCATCGATGGAGTGGGACGGCTTGCTGGCCGCCCTGCGCGGCCTGGCCGAGGGCGACGAGGGCGACGAGGGCAACGTCATCGACGAGCGAACCGGGGCACGCGACGGTCGTTAGGCGCTGGGTGCGCCGCCCGCGGCCCGCGTCGA
This sequence comes from Gemmatimonadota bacterium, assembly GCA_016704465.1. Lineage (GTDB taxonomy): Bacteria > Gemmatimonadota > Gemmatimonadetes > Gemmatimonadales > Gemmatimonadaceae > SCN-70-22. The sequence goes on from JADJAD010000009.1 coordinate 36,209, forward strand.
TTCGTACGGGCGCGTCCCGCGTGAGAGGAGCCAGCGTGGCAGGAGCCCCAGCAGCGTCACGATCGCGCGGTTCAGGAAGCCGGGGATGACCGTGGTGGGGCGGCGCGCCGCGAGCGCCGCGAGCGAGATGGCCACCGCCGTCTCGGCCTCCATCCACAGCACCCGCGGGATGGGGTCCGTCGTGAGCGCGGCGCGGGCGTGGAACTCGGTCCGGGTGAAGCCCGGGCAGAACGCCTGCACGTACACGCCGCGGCCCGACACTTCGCGAGCCAGCGCCTCCATGGCCATGCGCTGGTACGCCTTGGTGGCGCAGTAGTTGACGTTTCCGGGACTCGTTAGGTACGACGCCACGGACGACACCGTGATGATCGCGCCGCGGGCGCGCGCGACCATCGGACGGAGGGCGGCGTCGCTCAGGCGGTGCACCGCGAGGACGTGCAGCCGTACCATCGCCTCCTGTGCCACCCCGTCGCCCGCGACGAGCGATCCCTTCGTCCCGAAGCCGGCGTTGTTCACCAGGAGGTCGACGAAGCGGTCGGACCGGTCGCGTCCTTCGGCCAGCCGCGCGACCACCTGGTCGACCCCCGCGTCGGTCGCCAGGTCGGCGGCGATCGTCTCCACCGAACACCCGTGGCGCCGGCCAATCGCCGCCGCGCTGGCCGCCAGCCGCTCTGCATCGCGTGCCACGAGGATGAGTGCGTATCCGCCGCTGGCGAGCTGGCGCGCGTACTCGGCCCCGATCCCGGATGTCGCGCCGGTAATGAGGGCGGTGCGTCCGCTCGGCGCTGCCGGCTCCGGCGATTCAGCTGCGAGCGATTCCGGGTTGCGCGATGCTGTCACCAGCGATGCTGGCACGAGCGATTCTGTCACGTGCGATTCCGGTGCGAGTGGTGCAGGCATGAGACGGAAGTATGGTCAGGTACGGCGCGATCCGCAGCCGATTGTCCCCGCGCCGGCACACAACCGCTGTCCGCCGGGCGGGCGGTCGCTAGATTCCCTCCCGCTTCCTTCAACGCTGGAGACGAGACGGTGAAGATCGCCGTTTGCATCAAGCGCGTCCCCGAAATGGACGTCACGTTCAAGATCGCCCCCACCGGGAAGGCCGTCGACGAGACAGGCCTCAAGTGGGACATGTCGGATTTCGACGGGTACGCCGTCGAGGCCGCGTTGCAGCTCACCGAAAAGGCCGGCACTGGCGAGGTGCACGTCATCTCGCTCGGGCCGGACGTGGTGCAGGAGACGCTGCGCAAGGCGCTGAGCATGGGGGTCGCCAAGGCGGTCCAGCTCAAGTGCGATACGGTCCCCTTCGACGCCTATGCCATCGGTACGGCGCTGGCGGCCGAGCTCAAGGATGGCGGCTACGACCTGATCATGTTCGGCAAGATGTCGATCGACGGTGCCAATGGGGTGACGCAGTTCGTGGTCGCCGAGCTGCTTGGGCTCCCGCTGGTGCACGCCTGTAGCAAGCTGGAGATCGCCGACGGCAAGGGAAGCGCGCGTCGCGAGATCGAGGGGGGCGGGGAGCTCGTGTCCTTCGCGCTCCCGGCCATCGTCTCCATCGACGAGGGGATCGCCCGTCCGCGCTATCCGTCACTCAAGGGAATCATGGCCGCCAAGCGGAAACCGCTCGAGGTGCGCCCGGCACAGCTGGGCGAGGTACGCCTCACGATCGAGACGATGGAACTGCCGCCGCCGCGCGCGGCGGGACGCATCATCGGCGAGGGGGCCGCGGCGGTCCCGGAGCTCGTCGCACTCCTCCAGAACGAAGCGAAGGTGCTCTGATGCCTAACGTGCTGGTTTTTGCGGAAGCGCGCGGCGGAGAGCTGCGCAAGGTCGCCCTCGAGGCGGTGACGGCGGCCCGGCGGGTCGCCGACCAGGTAGGAGGCGACGTGCATGTGGTGCTCGTCGGGGCGCCCGGAATCGCCGGGCGCGCATCCGCACTCGCGGAGTACGGGGCCGACCTTGTCGTGGTCAGTGAGCATCCCGGCTTCGCGAACTACGCGCCCGAGGCGACCACGGCATTCGTGGCGGAGCGCGTGAAGGGCGGGGACTACCGAGCCGTGATCTTTTCCGCGTCGCAACAGGGCAAGGACCTGGCGCCGCGCACGGCGGCCCGCCTCCAGCAGGCGATCGCCACCGACGTCACGTCGTTCGAGGTGGGGGCAGATGCCGTGACCGTGACGCATCCCGGCTACACGGGCAAGGTGGTCCAGACGCTGCGGCTCGTCGGCACGCCGGCCATCGTCTCGCTGCGCCCCGGGGCTGTGTCGCCGGTCGCCAAGGCGGGCGCCGGTCGCACCGAGTCGGTCCCGCCGTCGATGGACCCGGCGGCCGGGCGCGTCGTGGTGACCGAGACGATCCTCGGAGACACCAAGACGCTCGACCTCGGCGAGGCGCCGGTCATCATCAGCGGCGGTCGCGGGCTCAAGGCCGCCGAGCACTTCAAGCTCGTCGAGGACCTCGCCGCGGCCTTCGGCAATGCCGCGGTAGGGGCGACGCGCGCCGTCACCGATGAAGGGTGGCGCCCGCACAGCGACCAGATCGGACAGACGGGACGGCTCGTCTCGCCCGACCTCTATGTGGCGCTCGGCATCTCCGGCGCCATCCAGCACCTGGCAGGCATGCGCACCTCCAAGTGCATTGTGGCGATCAACAAGGACAAGGAGGCCCCCATCTTCAAGGTGGCCGACTACGGCATTGTCGGGGACGTCTTCGACGTGGTGCCGGCGCTGACCGCGGCGGTGCAGCAGGCCAGGCAGTCCTCGAACTGATCGCGATGTAGCCGGCGCGCCCGCGCTTCTCCCACGCTTCTCCCACGCCTCGCAGGCGGGCACCCGGACCGGACCTCCAGCACCTTCCCCATGTCCCACGTCGCGTTCGCCTTCGTCCTGACGCTGGCACTGGCGTTCTTCTCGTACAACGCGCAGCGCCTCGTGCGCTACCTGCGCATCGGGAATGGCGATGTCCGGCTCAACGATGTTCCACGCCGAGTGTGGAACCTGCTCGTGATCGGGATCGCGCAGACCAAGATCCTGCGCGACCCGGTGGCTGGGCCGCTGCACGCCATGGTGTTCTGGGGCTTCCTCGTCCTCCAGGTGGGGGCCCTCGAGATCCTGGTCGGCGGTGTCATTCCCGGCTTCAGCTACGCGGCGATCCTCCCCGCGCCGCTGCACTGGCTCTTCCTGATCTCGCAGGAACTCACCGCGGCTGCGGTGCTGGCCGCGGTCGCCTTCCTGCTCCATCGCCGCATCGTCGTGAGGCCCAAGCGGCTGCAGGGCGACGGCGTGCACTCGGGCGATGCGATCTTCATCCTGGGGCTCATCGCCGGGCTGATGGTCACGCTGCTCGTGACGGCGGCGGCTGAGCGAATCCTCGGGAGCGGATACCCGCTCATGGCCCAACCGGTCTCGGCGCCACTCGCCGCCGCCCTGGGATGGCTCTCGCCCGGCGCTGCGCACGTGGTGCGCGAGGTGAGCTGGTGGCTGCACGCGCTCCTGATCCTGACCTTCCTGAATTACCTCCCGTACTCCAAGCACCTGCACGTCATCGTCTCCCTGCCCAACACCTTCCTCTCGAGCACGAGCGGACCCGGGACGGTCGGGGCCATGAAGCCGATGGACCTCGAGACGGAGGCCGAGGTGTTCGGCGCCGCCGACGTGACCCACCTGAGCTGGAAGAACCTGCTGGACGGCTACACCTGCACAGAGTGCGGGCGCTGCACGTCGGTCTGTCCGGCGAATCTCACCGGCAAGCTGCTGTCGCCGCGCAAGATCGTCGTCAACACCCGGCAGCGACTCATGGAGGTCGCCCCCGCCCTCGTGGGTGGCGACGACGTCTTCGGCATGCCGTTCATTGGCGCGTCCACCGGGACGGCAGAGTCGACGGCGGCGATCCTCGAGCACCGGCTGCTCGACAACTTCATCACCGAAGAGGAACTCTGGGCCTGCACGTCGTGCCGCGCCTGCGTGTATGAGTGTCCGGTGTCGATCGACCAGCTCGAGATCATCAACGAGCTGCGGCGCAACCTGGTACTGACCGAGTCCCGCTTTCCCGAGGAGATCCTTCCCGCCTTCGAGGCGATGGAGCGCAACGGGTCGCCGTGGGCGTTCCAGCCGGCCGAGCGGGCGAAGTGGGCCGAGGGACTGGACATTCCTACGATGGCCGAGATGCAGGAGCGTGGTGAACGCCCGGACATCCTGTTCTGGGTCGGTTGCATGGGATCGTTCGATGATCGCGCCAAGAAGACGACGGTCGCCTTCTCGCGCATCCTCAAGGCGGCGGGCGTGCGCTTTGCCATCCTGGGGCAGGAGGAGAGCTGCAACGGCGATCCGGCGCGTCGCATGGGGAACGAGTACCTGTACCAGACGCTGGCGACCCAGGCCATCGAGACGCTCGATCGCTACGAAGTCGCGACGATTGTCACGTCCTGCCCGCATTGCTTCCACCAGATCGGCAACGAGTTCCCCCAGCTGGGGGGCAATTACGAGGTCATCCACCACTCCACCTACATCGAGCGCCTGCTCGCCGATGCGCGGGTCCCGCTGCGCACCGACGAGGGCGAGAAGCTGGTGATGGCCTATCACGACTCGTGCTACCTCGGCCGATACAACGAGGTGTACGACGCACCGCGGCAGGCGCTCAAGCGCGCGCTCCCCGTGATGACGCTCGTGGAGGCGCCGCGCTCGCGCGACAACGGACTGTGCTGCGGGGCGGGTGGTGGACGCATGTGGATGGAGGAGCGCGTGGGGGAGCGGATCAACGTGGAGCGGAAGAAGGAGATGCTCGCCACGGGCGCCGACGTCGTCGCCGTGGCCTGTCCGTTCTGCATGACGATGCTCGCCGACGCCGGCGCCAAGCTGGGAAGCACCGTCCCGGTGTATGACATCGCCGAGGTCGTGGCCGATCGGCTGGCAGACGGTCACTAGGGCCGGTTGTGATCGCATGAGTCGGCCGGTGACGAACACGCGGGCGCCGGCCCTGCGCCGTCTCGCCGCCTTGCTGGCCCTCGGCGCGGCAACGGCGTGCGATCGCCCGCAACCGCGCCCTGCGGCTGGAGTCCCGCCCGACACCCCGTCCGCCTCGGCGATGGATTCGCTCGCCCTCGCGCCGGTCGGGCCGGGTGAGACGTCGCGGCTGCCGCAATCGCCGCCCGACGCCCTTGGTGCGTTCCGGCTCGCGGGCAACGAGCCGTTCTGGGGCGTGCGCATCGACGCGGCCGGGCTGACCTATACCACGCCCGATTATCCGACGGGGATCCGCTTTCCGTCGTCCGCGCCCTCGGCGCAGGGAACGACGCTGCGCTGGGTCGCGATCACGGCTCCTCCCGACGCCCACACGCTCGAGGTCACGCTCGAGGCGCGGGCCTGCCAGGACACCATGGCCGACAAGTCATGGACGCACACCGCGCGCGTGGTCTTCGACGGGACGGCCCTCACCGGCTGTGGTGAGCGGGACGCGGCAGCGTCACGGTAGCCCGCCCGCTTCCTGCCACCCCTCGTCGGCGCCTAACGAATCTGCAGCGCGTGCAGCGTGACGACCTGCTGGCTCTCACCCTCACCGAAGGGCGTGTCCCACTTCTTGGTCAGCGCCATGCCCCCCTCCTCGGCGCTCAGCAGGAACGACTCCAGCGACAGGCGCCCCGGGTCGGCGATCAGGGCGTAGCCGTCGTCACGCAGGGTCGCGAGCAGGGCGTCGGACACCAGCTCCCCGTGCGTGTGCTCGTAGAGGACGTCCGATGCGACCACGACGTCGAAGCGCCCCAGGTCGCGGGGCAGCTGCCGCCAGTTCACCATGCGCGTGGTGATGCGTCGCCCGGTGTTCCGCCACGCATTGTTGCGCGTGAACTCGAGCGCGTCGGCATAGTAGTCGGTGGCGGTCACCACGTAGCCGGCGGCGGCGAGCGCGCAGGCCACCAGGCCGCTGCCGCACCCGAGCTCGAGGGCGCTCCGTCCATTGCCCTTCTGCCGCACGATGTGGTCGGCGAGCACGCGTGAGGAGGGCCAGACGTCGGCCCAGTAGGGGAGCCGCTCGTCCATCACGTAGTCCTCTTCCTTGATCAGCACGTCGGAGTTGCGCGGATGTGCCAGCGTGAACGTGCGATTGCCACAGTCGAAGTCGCTCTCGACCACGTCAAAGCGCGCACGCAGCCCGTCGAGTTCTGCCTCCCACGTCGCAGGCGTCACAGGCAAAAGGCCTCGGCGAGCTGCGCGTCGTCACCGATGAGGAGCGCGTTCACCGTCTCGCCCGCTGCACATCGGGGGCGATCCTCGGGGACGACCAGCAGGGCGTTGGCCCTGGCCATCGACGTCAGGATCCCCGAGCCTTGCGGGCCGGTCAGGCGCGCGGTGCGCGTGCCGTCGCTCCCCGCGCTGACGATGGCGCGCAGGAAGTGGGTGAGACGCGCGCCGATGGCCACCGGCTCCTCGAGGACGACGGGGACCGGGAGGCGGAACACCCGCGCATGACCGTGGAGTCGGCGCAGTACCGGGCGCACGAAGAGTTCGAACGTCACCATGACCGACACCGGGTTGCCGGGCAGCCCGATCCATGGCGTGCCGTGCAGCGAGCCAAACCCGATGGGGGCGCCGGGACGCATGCGGACCTTCCAGAAGTCGAGCTGCGCCCCTAACGAGGCGAGCACATCGCGGGTGTAGTCGAACGCGCCGACCGACGCCCCCGCCGAGGTGACGATCAGGTCGGCGCCCGCGGCCTGCCCGAGCAGGGTGCGCAGCGACTCGGGCGTGTCGGCGGCGTTGCCAAGCACGAGCGGCACGCCGCCGTTTGCCCGTACGAGCGCGCTGAGCGTGTAGGAGTTCGAGCTCACGATCTTGCGGCCCGCCAGCACCTCGTGAAAACGGTCCAGGTCGACGAGCTCGTCGCCCGAGCCCAGGATCGCCACCACCGGGCGCCGGTGTACCGGGACCGTGGGCCATCCCAGCGAGGCCAGCACGCCGACCTGGGCCGGGCCGATGGGGGCGCCGGCCGGGATGACGACATCACCCGCCACGAAGTCCTCGCCCCGCGGGCGGATGTTCTTCCCGCTATCGCGCGCGTCGAGCACGAGGACGACGGTGATCCCGCCGTCGGTGTCCTCCACCCGCACCACGGTGTCGGCCCCCTCGGGGAGCGGGGCCCCGGTCATGATGCGGGTGGCGATCCCGGCGCGTACCGGAAGGGTGGGGAACTCGCCTGCAGCGACCGTCTCCTGCACCGTCAGCTGCACCGGCGTCTCCCGGCTTGCACTGGCGAGGTCGGCCGCCCGCACGGCGTATCCGTCCATCGCCGAGTTGTCCCAGTGTGGCAGCGTGTACGGCGCGGCCGCGTCGGCCGCCAGGACCCGCCCCGCCGCGTCGAGCAGCGACACGCGCTCCACGGCGAGCGGGCGAATGCCGGCAAGGATGCGCGCGCTCGCCTCGGGGACGGTCAGCATCAGCGTCCACCCAGGCGCAGCGTCGCCAGCCGCACGGCCAGCGTGTCCTGCACCCGCTCCACCTCGCGCACGTTCACCGTCCAGTTGTTGGCGAGCACGCTGAACAGGAGCAGCCGTCCGTCGGCCGTGGTGACGTAGCCCGAAAGCGAGCGTACCATGTCGAGCGTCCCGGTCTTGGCCCGCACGTTCCCCTGGGCGGGCGTCCCCTTCATGCGATTCGCGATCGTCCCGTCCACGCCGGCCACCGGCAGCGCCTCTCGAAAGCGCTCGAACGTCGGCGCACGGCGCATGGCATCGAGGACTCGAATGATCGTTTCCGGTGTGACGACGTTGTGTCGCGACAGCCCGCTCCCGTCGCGCACCACGAACCCGTCGGGGCGCGCCCCCCACGCCAGCAACTGGTCGCGCACGACGCGGGCCCCGCTGTCGGCGCTCCCCACCCCGGCGCGCGCGCGTCCGAGCGTGCGCAGCAGCAGCTCGCCGATCTGGTTCTGCGAGGGTTTCTCGAAGGCCGGCAGGATCTCCGCGAGCGGGGGGGACACCATGGAGAACAGGACATAGGGCGACGTCCCGCGCCACGGCGATACGCCGCCCTCCACGGCGATCCCGCGCTCCTCGAGCGCCTCGAGCATGGCCAGCAGGTAGGCGCGGGCGGGATCGCGGTGGGTGATGGTCAGCACCGCCGAGTCGCCGGCTGCAATGTGACCGTCCACGATGACCGTGGCGGCGTCTGACGAATCCTGGCGGATCGTCAGTGTGCGGGCACGGCGGGCTTGCGTGCCGACCGGCGCCGGCTCGGTCGTGCGCGCCCAGACCTGGACGCGCGGCACGGAGCGCGCTGGCGCGGTGCGCACCGACACACGATCGCCCGCCGTCGCGCCGCCGCGCACGATCACGCGCGCGAACCCCTCGTTGAAGTACAGTTCGTCGACCCCGGCCGAGTAGGCAAAATCCAGGTCGTCCCACGACCACCCGAATCCCAGGTTGGCGCCGGGGAAGGCATCGGCGCCGGGGACCAGCGAACCGGTCACCCGACGAACACCGCGCGCCGCCAGCGAATCGGCCATTGCGCGCAGCGGCGCCATGGCGTCACCTGCCATCTCGTCGCTGACCGTCGGGTCGCCGGTCCCGTGGATCACCAGGTTGCCGCGCAACTCGCCGTCCACCACCGGCCCCGAGGCCCCGACCGTCGTCTGGTAGCGATAGTCCTCGCCCAGCAGCTGCAACGCCACGGCGCCGGTCAGCAGCTTCTGGTTCGAGGCCGGGATGAAGAGCCTGCCCGCGTTGTGCGAGACCAGCGTGTCGCCCGCGACGGGATCGACCACGAGAATGCCGAACTGCGCGCTGCGGAACTGGGGGGCCGCGACCATCGAGTCGACCGTTCGTCGCAACTCGACCACCGCAGGGGCGAGGCGCGGTGACGGGACGCCGGCGGCCCGCGCCGCGCCGCACGCCGACGCCACCAGCAGCACCAGACCTGCAGCGGCAGCGCGCACGACTCGGCTCAGGGGCGATGCGTGGCGGCGCGGCGCGCGCACGGACGGGACGGACGAGCCGAACGTGGCGGCGGAGCCAGACGTGGCAGCAGAGCCAGACGTGGCGGCGGAGCCAGACGTGGCGGCGACGCTTGACGAAGAAGCGAGCAGGGGCATGGGCAACGATTCAGGAAGCATTGGGAGACGTTCGTCCAGCCCGACGTTGGTGTCGTCCCTTCGGGGGCGACGCCGCAGATTACCGTCGTTCACCGCTGGGCGCGAGTAAGGAATTGGGCGCGTCGGGGCCGCGCGCATCAACTGCGCGGTCGCTCCATCCACGACTGCACGAACGTCGCGAGCTGGGCGAGCCACTCGGTGTCGGACAAGTCAAACTCGCGCAGCGCCGGATGGCGTCCCGGGACGCGGAGCGTGACCTCTCCCGGGGCGTCCGTCACCAGCGCCAGCACCGATTCCGCATCGATCGCCCCGTCCTCCAACAGCGATCGCGAGTGGGCGGCGCGCCGCGTCACCTCGAGCTTGGGGAGCGCCGAGCCCTTGAAGCCTTCGCACAGCACCAGGTCGGCGTCGGCCATGTAACGCTCAGCGACCTGCTGCGGCGTCAGCTCCTCGCTCCAGCGCATCACGAGGGCGAAGCGATCGGGGGCGACCATCGCGACGCGCTCGGCCTCTCCCTCGTGGAAGTGACGGTAGGTGTCGGTGTTGGCCGGGTCGAGGTTGAACGTGTGCGACCCATGCTTGATGGTCATGACCCGAACGCCGCGACGCCGCAGCTCGGCAGTGAGTCGCACGACGAGGGTCGTCTTGCCGACGTGCTTCTTTCCAACGATCGACAGCAGTCGTGGTCCTGCGCGGTGTCCGCCAGCCGTCGTTGGCGTGTCCGCCGGAATGTCCCTCACGCGCCGTTACCCTCCGCCTGCGCCAGTTCGGCGGCGGTGTTCACGTTGAGGAAGATGTGCCCCGGGTCGCCGAAGCTCGCGACGTCGTCGGCCGGGAGTCGGGCCAGGTTGATCGCGTCGAAGAAGGCGATCACGCGCCGGTCGCCGCGATCGAGCGCCGCGGTGATCGGCGGCAGGCACGCCGGGGCGTACCACGCGCACATGGGCTCCAGCCCCCGGCGCGAGCCGCTCTCGGGGAGCGCTGCATCGGCGGCCTGGTCCTCACCAAGCGCGCGTAGTCGACGGAGCAGGGCGGCGGGGACGAACGGCATGTCCCACGCCACAACCAGCACCGCGCCTGGGGCGTGCGAGAGCGCGGCGTGCAACCCGCCCAGGCTCCCCTCACCGGCGCGCACGTCGGGCGCCACCCGCACGCCGGGGAGCCACGCGTCGGCGGCAGGGTCGTTGGCGACCAGGAGCAGGTCGTCGGTGCTCTCGCGCAGCGCCTCGGCCACCCGGTCGATGATGCGCACGCCGGCCACGTGCTCGAGCCCCTTTGGACGGCCACCGAAGCGGGTGGCGCCGCCGCCGGCCAGGATCACTCCCGTGCAGTGCATGCGACCCTAACGAGCCGCAGGCGTCTTGTGCAGCTGCGGCGCGCCGCTGACCGCACGGCCGATGAGCAGCATCTCCGCCGCCCGGGCGATGTCGACGGCGATGGTCGAGGGGATGGAGGGGGTGGCGACCGCCGCGACGCCGGCCCGCGCGGCCTTGAACGCCAGTTCCCCCGAAATGCGCCCCGTGACGAGCAGGATGAGGTCGGCCGGGTTGTGGCCCGCCTGCAGCGCGGCCCCGAAGACCTTGTCGACGGCGTTGTGCCGCCCGACGTCCTCGGCGTGATGATAGAGCGTGTGCCCGTCGGTGAGCGCTGCGGCGTGGATCCCCCCGGTCTCCTTGTAACGCGTCCCGCGCGCGAACAACTCCTTGAAGACGGCCCGGAGTGCCGGCGTGTCCACCGGTGGCACCGTCCCGGTGCGGCGCGGGACATCGGCTAGCGTGCCGAGAAAGGCCGTCACCGAACCGCACCCGGATGCGAGAATGCGCCGCCGCGACATGCCGTCCACGGCAGCGACGCGCAGCGGGTCGAGGTCGACCCAGAATCCCAACTCCTTCGTGCAGGGGCGCATGCGCAGGATGTCACGCGGCGACTCGATGTACCCCTCACCGAACAGCCAGCCGATGACGAGCGCGTCGAGGTCGTCTGGCGTGCACATCCACGTCACCACGGGGGCGCCGTTGAGCTCCAGCCAGACGGGGCTCTCCTCGACCGAGTCCAGCGCGGCCGGTGTGATGTCAGGATCGGACATGATGGCCACCTCGGGCTCGACGTTCCCCTCGTTCACTACCGACCGAAGCTGTACGTCAGTCCCGCCGTCAGGCCGACATTGCGTGTCCACAGGTTGCGCTTCGCTCCCGGCTCGAGGACCGTGGGGTCGGCGGTCGACTTGGTGAAGTAGGTGTCAGGATACCGAATGCGATAAATGAAGTTGGTCGCATCGATGCGACCCTGCCACCGTCCGCGCGGCGCGAACTTGATCGACGGGCGAAACGTCAGCAGGAACGGGTAGCCGAACTTGTACTGCCCGACATCTGCCTTGTCGAACCCGGACGCGATCCCGACCCCGCCACCTAACGATGGCACCAGTCCATGCCATGACTTGTAGCCGGTCAGGTTGAGGGCGAAGCCGACGTCCGTCAGCAGCATGTTCACCCCCTGGGTGCCGAGCACGCGCTCCACGAGCAGCTTGTTCGGGTCGATCACGCGCCGGTCGGTCAGAACCAGCGCCGAGTTGACCGTGAGGTAGGCCGGCCCCGCCATGCGGAACTCGTAGTGCGCCCCCACCATCGGGCCGCTGCGCGGCGCCACGCCCGCCGCCTCCCGCCGCGCGTTGAACTGCCCGCCGAAGAAGGTGAGCTCCTGCCGATGCTCAAGGTCGCGGTAGGGGGAAGAGCGCGGCGTGTGCCCGACTTGCGCACCGGCTGCGGCCGGGGCAAGCACGAACAGGGTCGTCAGGGTCAGCGATCGGATCGTCATCACGTCCATGCGGTCAGTTCAGGAGGCGCAGCGAGCGCCCCGTCATCTCGTTCGGTTGTTCGATGTCGAGCATCGAAAGAATTGTCGGTCCCACATCGCACAGCGCCCCGCCGGCGCGCATCGGCCGGTCGCCATCGGGATCCAGCACCACCAGGGGGACCGGGTTGGTCGTGTGCGCCGTATGCGGCCCCCCGGTCTCCAGGTCGATCATCACCTCGCAGTTACCGTGATCCGCCGTCACCAGCAGGCGCGCCCCTGCCTGTTCTGCCGCGCGGACCACCCGTGCGAGGCACTCGTCCACCGTCTCGAGCGCCCGGAGCACCGCAGGAATGGATCCCGTGTGTCCCACCATGTCGGCGTTCGCGTAGTTACACAGCGTGAAGTCATACGGTCCGCTGTCGATGGCCTCGACGAGGACATCGGTCACCCCGCGGGCCGACATCTCCGGCTGCAGGTCGTACGTGGCGACCTTGGGGCTGGCCACGAGGTTGCGCACCTCGCCGGCGAACGGGGTCTCCAATCCCCCGTTGAAGAAATACGTCACGTGCGGGTACTTCTCCGTTTCCGCCGTGCGGAACATCGTCATTCCCGCTTCCGAGACCACCTCGGCCACGATGCGGGCCATCGAGAACGGCGGAAAGGCGACCGGGAAGGAGAACGACTCCTCGTACGAGGTCATCGTCGCCAGGTGCAACGATTGCGGACGCGCCTTGACGTCGAAGCCGCTGAAGTCGGGCTGCGTCAGCGCCCGCACCATCTGGCGCACGCGGTCCGATCGATAGTTGAACGCGATCACGGCGTCCCCGTCACGCATCGGGGCGACCGGGATCCCGTCCTTGGTCACCACCATGGGCGTGATGAACTCGTCGGTTTCGCCTCGTGCGTACGCCGCCTGAATCGCCGCCAGCGGATCGTCGGTCGACGGGCCGACACCAGTCACGCTGTCGTACCACTTGTTGATCCGCTCCCAGCGTCGATCGCGATCCATCCCGAAATAGCGGCCGCCGACGGAGGCAACGCGGGCACGCCCCTGCGACGCCTGCAGCAGCGCTTCCATGAAGCCATACCCGCTGGTCGGCAGCGTGTCGCGGCCGTCCAGCAGCGCGTGGATCGCCACCTTCTCGACCCCCTGCATCTCTGCGAGGTCGATCAGCGCAACCAGGTGCGCCTGCTGCGCATGCACCCCCCCGTTCCCCAGCAGGCCGAGCAGGTGCAGCGTCCCACCGCCACGCTTGACGTGGGTACAGGCGTCGACGAAGGCCGCCTTGGAGAAGTAGCTCCGGTCGATGATCGACTCGTCGATGCGCACGAGGTCCTGCTGCACGACCCGCCCGGCCCCAAGGTTCATGTGCCCGACCTCGGAGTTGCCCATCTGCCCTGCGGGGAGGCCGACGGCCAGCCCGGATGCCTCGAGCAGCGTCCGGGGAGCCCGCGACCAGAGCGCGTTCCACGTCGGCATGTTCGCCATCGCGACGGCATTGCCTTCGCGCGCCTCCCGGTGGCCAAAGCCATCGACGACCACGAGGACAACGGGACGGATTTTCGGACGGGGCATCTAGCCGTGAAAGCCGATGTGGTAGATTTCGGGCGCGATTAACGGACGGAATGTATCACTACGCCCACGGTCGAATGAGTGGAGCTGCCTCGCCCGGGGGGCTGGATGCGCTCCGGCGTCGATATCCGCGCACCGTCGCGATCCTCGCGGCGCTGGTCGCGCTGTTTCTCGTCGCCGACACCATCCTCGCGATGCGCTACCTGCGCTATCGCAACGAGACGGCGCGGCTACGCGCGGGAATGAGTGACGCCGAGCGGATGCGCGCCGACATGGTCGAAGCCTCAGAACAGGACCGGCTCGGGGTCGCGCTCGAGTTGCTGCGTCGCCAGGCGGCGGGTGACCAACAGTTGCACCTCGCCATTGCGGTGGACAGCGGTGTGATGCGGCTCGAGCGTGACGGTGCCCGCCTGCGCGAGATGGCGATCGCGATCGCGGGAGAGCAGGTCGTGGGGACCGCGCCCGATACGGTGCGCATCGCCCCCCCGCGCGGCGCTCGCTCCATCGAACGCACGCTCGGTCCCCGAGACCGCTGGGACGTGCCGGCGTGGGTGTACAGCGATCGCGGACTTCCCGTCCCGGCGGATCGCGCCGTGGCTGGGGTGCTGGGGCGAGACGCACTCGTGCTCAGCGGCGGCATGGTGATCTACGCGATCCCGGATTCCGGCATGCTGGCCGACAGTTCGTACCTGCTCCCCGGTGCGGTGCGTCTCTCTCGTGCCGACTTGCGCGCCATCGCCCCCAACATCGCCCCAGGCGTCACGGTGTATTTCTACGAATGAGTGCCATCCGCCACTTCCTCCAGCACGGAGGGGCTCCGGCCCGCGTGCTCATCGCCCTCGCGCTCCTGGGGTCCGCGAGCACGGTCGCGCTCGGGGCGGCCACGCTCTCGGCGCGCTACCGCCGCGACGTCGCGCGCATGGTGTTCAACGACAACCTCCAGCTGCTCGAGAACGCGAAGCGAACCGTGGGCCGCGTGTCGGACTCGCTGCAGACGGTCGTGAACGCGCCAATCGATGCGTCGATCGGCTCGTCGTACGTGGTCGTGAGCATCGCCGACCGTCGCCTGTGGTATCGCGACGCGGATTCGCTCGTGTTCACCACGCGTGTAGCCACCGGGACGGGACGGACCCTCGCCAAGGGGGGCGGGAACCAGTGGAAGTTCGAGACGCCGCGCGGACGGCTGGTCGTGTTGAGCAAGGAGGCCGATCCCGCGTGGGTCCCCCCAGACTGGCACTACGTCGAGGTCGCGCAGAAGAAGAAGCTCGGCCTGCTCGCGCTGAAGCGCACGGACGAGATCCCGCTTCCTGACGGTACCGTCATGGCTGTTTCGGGGACCAACATCGTGAAGCGATTCGGCGATGGGTCCGAGGAGGTGCTCGAGGCGGCCGAAGGAAAGGACCTGATCGTCGACGGCAAGGTCGTCATACCCCCGTTCGGAACCAACCAGCGTCGATTCCCCGGGGTGGTCGGCACTCATCGCCTCAACCTCGGCGACGGCTACGCGCTACACGGAACAGACGTACCGTCCTCGATCGGAAGTGCCGCGAGCCACGGATGCGTCAGGTTGCGGAACGAAGACATCGAAACGCTGTACAGAATCGTGCCAGTTGGAACGCCGGTATACATATACTGACCTGTCGGCTAGCTGCCGCCGACGTTTCAGGGATTCCGCGGCTCGCCTGATACCGGTGTCCGCGGGACATTCACGGGGCCGAGGGGCCCCGTTCTGGCTTTTGCCGCTGCCGAACGGGCCGATCCTACCGTTCGAGCGACCCCTGCCGACTCTTCCGGTCACGTCGGCACGAGCGCCTGCACTCGCTCGGCACGATACGCGCACCGACTCACCTGCGACAACGGACTTCGAAATCACCGTGAAGCGATCTCACCGCGGCCTACGCGCCGGCATCTTCTCCCTCGCGTTCGCCGCGCTGACCGTCCCTGTCCGCGCCGGGCACTCGACGCCCCTTCCCGACGCGGCCGCCTCTTCGCGGATGCGGTCCATCCCGACTGACTCCTTTGCCGGAAAGAGCGGGAAACTGCGGGCGCGCATCGTGTCGTCGAGGCGCTCGGCCGGCATACGGATCCTACGGGATCTGTTCGGTGATTCTGCCGCGTCGCGACCCGGGATCTACCAAGCCCCGGACTCGGCGACTGGCCGACCCTTCTCGCTCATCTCCGTGCTCCCCTTCGACGCGCGCGAGCGCGGCCGGCTGGGGACGTACCGCGTCGGATTCTGGCCCGGGGAGCGTCGGGCGTCGTGGCTGGAGACCAAGGCGCCGGAAGGGTTCATCGAGGTCACGACCGGCAATCAGGACACGCCGCTCTCCGATCACTTCCGGCTGCGGGATTTCCTGACGCATGACCAGCAGTCGGTGTGGCCCAAGTACCTGGTGCTGCGAGACGCGCTGATCGACAAGCTCGAACTGGTCATCCTCGACCTGGAGCATCGTGGACACGCGGTCTCCCATATGCAGGTCATGTCCGGATTCCGTACACCGCAGTACAATTCACGGGGCGTCGGGAGCAAGGGTGGCCGAGCCACCGATTCGCGTCACCAGTACGGCGACGCAGCCGACGTCTTTGTCGACAATGACCGGGATGGCCGAATGGACGACCTGAATCGCGATGGCCGAGTAGATACGCGCGACGCGATGGTCGTCATCCAGTCCGTCGAGCGCGTCGAGTCGATGCATCCCGATCTCGTCGGTGGGGCAGGACTGTACCGTGCCACGACGGCGCACGGCCCCTTTGTGCATGTCGATGTGCGCGGATCGCGCGCGCGATGGGGGCTGAAGTAGCGCGCGTGTACCATCCTCCGCACGACACACACCGTCCGGCCGAGCCGGCGTACCACGGCGCGTCGTTCGTCGCGCGGCTGCGCTCGCGCGGTCTACCCATCCTTGGCGCGATGGTCCTCGGCGGGGGATCGCTGCTCGCCCTTCGCCAGGCCGACGCTGCCTTCGGCCCTCCAGCCGTCGCGCCGCCGCCGCCGCCCGCACCGTTCGCGCGACTCGCGTCGAGCGCGATGGGACGCAGCCGCGGTGTGCAGATGCGCTTTGCGCTCCCCGGCGAGCGTGTGCAGTTCCCGATTGAACTGCGTGCCGCGCCCTCGTCTGTCTCCTTCGAGTGGATCCCGCTCGGCGAGATGATGCCGCTCGACACGGCGCGCATCGTCGCGGGAACGCTCAATGCGCCCGGACGTCCCGGCTTCTATCGCCTTGCGGTGGTGAACGCGGGAGGGCGCACGATCATCGACAGTCTCACGCTGGCGGTGATGGTCCCGTTCTCCGACAAGGTGGGCGGCGCGGTAAACGGGTACCAGATCGGCTACTACCAGGGCGAACGCTGGGGGGCGGAGCGCGACCGGCCGCGTGGGTTCCTGGAGATCGCCGCGCTGCACGCCGACTTGCAGCTGTCGGCGCACATGCGGGTCGGGGACTTCATCACGCACGACGAGCAGACCCGTTGGCCGCGCTATGCGGCGGTGGACACGCGCCTGCTGGACAAGCTCGAACTCATCTTCGACGAGATCGCCAGCTGGCACGGCGGCAAGGCGCGCGCCAAGGTCGACGTGGACGTGCACTCCGGGTTTCGCACGCCGCTCTACAATCGACGTGTCCCTCGTGCGGCCGGGGACTCGCGCCACCAGTATGGTGACGCCGCCGACGTGGCGGTGGATGCGAATCGGGACGGCCGCGTCGACGCGCGCGACCTGCGACTCATCGAGCTGGCCGTCGAGATCGTGGAGAAGAAGTATCCCGACCTCGTCGGCGGCCTCGGCATCTACACGCAGGGCGCGTCCGCGTACGCACACGTCGACGCCCGGGGCAAGCGCGCCCGCTGGCGTAGCTGACGCATCGCCAGCGCCGCGCTGAAACCTGCGTCGGGAGCGCTGGCGTAGGACCCACTGCTCCTGGTCATCCTCGTCCCTCGCCCTCGCCCGCCATGCCGCTCTCCCCGCACCTCCGCGAACGCATCCTGCGCCAGCTCGACACGCTGAGCGACGAGAAGGGATACGCGGTCCTCGATTACGTCGAGTTCGTCTCCACCCGGTACGGCGTCAAGGACGCCGCGTCGGCGGGCAGCCTCTTTTCGCGCTTCACCGACGGCATCGAGGACACGATGCGTGCGGGCAAGCTGTCGGCAACAGCCATCTCCCAGACGATGGGACTGCTGAATCAGGCCGTCGGTGTGCTCGGTGGCGTGGCGGCCGCGGGCAAGTCGGTCGCGAGCGACCTGGTCAACACGGCGAGCGATGTGGCAAAGTCGGTCTCCACACCGGCCGCGACGGGCGCGTCGACGCGCACGCCGCCGCCCTCGACGCCCGCAGCCGGTCCGACACCGCCCGCCGTGCCGAGCGCCGAGGCGGGGGAGAACCCCTCGCCGTCGTGACGCGATCGACCGGCCCTTGCGCGCGCCGGTCGACGATGCCGCGTGACGGACGCTGGCGAGTCGCGGGGCGTGCCATGGCTTGATGTCGACTCCCGGCTGGTCTAGCTTCCGCTATGGCGACAACAACTCGATCTTCTGACGCGCCCGCTGCTCCGAGCACCACGGAGGGCGGGCCTTTGCGTGCCGGCAGCAACGGCAGCGCGCCGGCAGTGCGCATCCGGCAGGACATGGCGCTCACGTTCGACGACGTGCTGCTCGCGCCGCGGCACTCCCTCGTTCATCCCAAGAACGTCGACACCACCACGTGGTTCACGCGTGGAATCCCGCTCAATGTCCCGCTCGTGTCGGCGGCGATGGATACCGTCACCGAGAGCGAGATGGCGATTGCCATGGCGCGCGCGGGCGGGATCGGCGTGATCCACAAGAACATGTCGATCGACCGGCAGGCGGCCGAGGTCGATCGCGTCAAGCGCTCCGAGAGCGGGATGATCCTGAATCCCATCACCTTGTCGCCCGATGCCCTGTTGCGCGAGGCGGTCTCGCTGATGAGCCGGTTCAAGATCAGCGGCGTGCCGATCATCGACGGTGCGGGACGGCTGGTGGGAATCATCACGAACCGCGACCTGCAGTTCGAGCGCAACGTGCAGCGGCCGATCCACGAGGTGATGACCGCAACCGGGCTGGTCACGGCGCCGCTGGGAACCACGCTGGACGACGCCGAGCGTATCCTGGCTGAGCACCGCATCGAGAAGCTCCCGGTCATCGACGAGCAGGGGACGCTCAAGGGCCTGATCACGATCAAGGACATCCACAAGCGCCGGCAGTTCCCCAACGCCAACAAGGACCAGCACGGCCGGCTTCGGTGTGCCGCGGCCCTTGGGGCTGGGGCCGACGTGACCGACCGGGCCAAGGCACTGGTCGACGCCGGGGTGGACGTGCTCATAATCGACACGGCGCACGGGCACAGCGACGACGTGTTGAAGGCGACGGTGCGCGTGCGCGAGGCCTTTCCGCAGGTTCAGCTGGTGGCCGGGAACATTGCATCGCGCGAAGGGGCTGCGGCGCTGGCCGAACGCGGGGTCGACGCCATCAAGGTGGGCGTGGGGCCGGGGTCCATTTGCACCACGCGCGTGGTCACGGGGGTCGGGGTCCCGCAGCTCACCGCGGTCATGGACGCCGTGGAGGGAGCGAACGGGCTCCCGATCATCGCCGATGGCGGCGTGAAGTACTCGGGCGACATCGTCAAGGCGCTGGCCGCCGGCGCGTCGAGCGTGATGATGGGCTCGATGCTGGCCGGGACTGAGGAGAGCCCGGGCGAGTCGTTCCTGCTCGAGGGACGTCGCTTCAAGATGATCCGCGGCATGGGCTCGCTGTCGGCCATGCAGGACGGCAGCGCCGACCGCTACTTCCAGGAGGGAGAGCTGTCGCCGAAGAAGCTCGTCCCGGAGGGGATCGAGGGGCGGGTCCCGTACAAGGGTCCGGTGAGCGACGTGCTCTTCCAGATGGTCGGGGGGCTGCGCAGCGGGATGGGGTACGTGGGGTGCGGCGACATCCCGAAGCTGCGGACGGAGTCGCACTTTGTGCGCATCACTGCCGCCGGGCTCCGCGAGTCGCACCCGCACGACGTGACGATCACCCGCGAGGCGCCTAACTACTCGGTGTAAGCGCGCCGGGTTGTGAGCAGGGCGGAGGTCGTGACCGGCCCATCCCTCGGGATGGGCCGGTCGCGTTTCGACGCTTGTTCGGCCGGGCGCCGAGCGGCCAGTGCGTCGATTTCCTTGACAACCTCGTTGCCCGCCTCTCACTTTGCCCGCGCTTCACCGGTGACACGCCATGCTGGGCGATCGTGGCGGCGATCGCCCTTTTCTCGTTCTTCCTTCGGACGGAGACTCCCACGATGGGGTTGTTTTCCAAGAAAAGCCTCGAACTGCTGATGCGAGAGGCCGACGGCACCGACGGCGAGCCGACACTGAAGCGGACGCTTGGCGCCCTGAACCTGACCCTGCTCGGCATCGGCGCGATCATCGGTGCGGGGATCTTCGTGCTCACCGGGACGGCGGCGGCCCAATATGCAGGGCCGGCCATCGTGCTCTCCTTCGTGCTGGCCGGCACGGGGTGTCTGTTCGCGGGCCTGTGCTACGCCGAGTTCGCGTCGATGATCCCGATCGCCGGCAGTGCCTACACCTACGGCTATGCGACGTTAGGCGAACTGGTCGCGTGGATCATCGGGTGGGACCTGATCCTCGAGTATCTCTTCGCGGCGTCGACCGTGTCGGTGGGATGGTCGGGCTACTTCACGTCGTTCCTGCGCGACTACACGGGGCTCAACCTGCCCGCCGCGCTGACGAACGCGCCGTTCTCCGTCGAGGGAACGCACACGCTCGTGGCGAGCGGGGCGATCATCAACCTCCCGGCCATGTTCCTCGTGGCCATTCTCACCACGCTGCTGGTGGTGGGCATCCAGGAGTCGGCGCGGATCAACAACATCATCGTCTTCGTGAAGGTCACGATCGTCTTCCTGGTGATCGGGTTCGGCTTCATGTACGTGCGCCCGGAAAATTGGCAGCCGTTCATTCCGCCTAACCAAGGCGAGTTCGGCCAGTTCGGACTCAGCGGCGTGGTGCGCGCGGCGGGGGTGATCTTCTTCGCCTATATCGGGTTCGACGCCGTGTCCACGGCGGCGCAGGAGGCCAAGAACCCGCAGCGCGACCTCCCCATCGGGATCCTGGCGTCGCTGACCATCTGCACCATCCTGTACATCCTGATGGCGCGCGTCATGACGGGCGTCGCCCACTTCTCGGAACTCAACGTCCCCGACCCGGTCTACGTGGCCATCGCCAAGGCGGGGCCCGGCCTCGAGTGGCTCAAGCCGCTGATCGGGATCGGCGCCATCGCCGGACTGGCGTCGGTCGTCCTGGTCATGCTGCTGGGCCAGCCGCGCATCTTCTACGCCATGGCACGGGACGGACTGCTGCCGGCCGTCTTCGGCCGGGTGCATCCGAAATACAACACCCCCCACATCTCGACCATCATCACCGGTGGTTTCGCGATGGTCGTCGCCGGGCTCTTCCCGATCGGCCTGCTCGGTGAACTGGTCTCGATCGGCACCCTCCTGGCGTTCGTCATCGTCAGCGCCGGGGTCCTGGTGCTGCGCTACCAGCAGCCGAACCTGCATCGCCCATTCCGCACACCGCTGGTGCCGCTCGTTCCCATCCTGTCGATCCTGATCTGCGGGTACATGATGTACGGGTTGCCGCCCGATACCTGGTTCCGCCTGCTGATCTGGCTGGCCCTCGGACTGGCGATCTATTTCCTCTACGGTCGGCGTCACTCGAAGGTGCAAGCGGCGGAGCGGGCTGGTACGATCTACTAGCGGCTGGTGCGCGAATCGTCGGCGGCTTCCGGGCGGCACCGCGCGCGCCGCCGCGCCGGCGACTCTCGGTGGGTCGGCCCGTCGCGACCGTTCCACGCGGTGGGACCGTTCGGGGCGGGAAGGTATTAGGTTATTAGGCGGCGCTCCGGACGGGGCGCCGCTTTCGCTTGTCCCTGAGATTCGTGCCACTGACCGGACTGCTCGCGGTTCCCGCCCAACGTCGCGACGCCATCGCACGCATCGTCGAGACGCTCAAGACCACGCCCGTGGTGGCGCTCACGACACATATCAACGCCGATGGCGATGCGGCGGGCTCCGTCTCGGCGCTCGCGCGCCTGTTGCCGCAGCTCGGCGTCGAGGCGCGCATCGTGAATCCGACGCCGTGGCCGTCGATCTTCAATTACCTGCTGGGGCCGGACATCAATGACCGGACCCTCAAGGGCCCCTCGGCGCTCAAGGGCGTCGATGCGATCATTGCGCTCGACGTGAGTGACATGAAGCGACTCGGGTCACTGGCCGACACGGTGCGGGCCATGAAGGTGCCGCGCATCGTCATCGACCACCACGTGCCCACCGACGAACCGGCGGGCGAGATCGTGCTCGACGACACGGACGCCTGCGCCACGGCCGAACTGTTGTTCGACTTTGCGGTGTCGCTCGACCTCGAGATCACGCCGGCGATCGCCGAGGCATTGTACACGGCGATCCTGACGGATACTGGCGGCTTTCGCTACTCGAACACCTCGCCGCGCTGTCACGCGATCGCGGCGACGCTCCTCGCTACCGGAGTCGATCCCGAAGAGGTGTTCCGCCGGATCTACGCCTCGGTCTCGCCCGGCCGCCTGTTCCTGCTGCGCGACTCGCTCCACTCGCTGGGGCACGACCCTGCGCACGGCATCTCGTGGATCTGCGTGACCGCCGACGCCCTCGAGCGTTACGACGTGAGCCCGGAGGACCTGGACGGGATCGTCGAGCATCCGCGATCGATCGCCGGGACGCGCATGGCGCTGTTCTTCCGTGATCTCGGCTACGGCAAGGTGAAGGTCTCCTTCCGCAGCACGGGCGATGTGGACGTGAACCGTTTCGCCCGCGACTTCGGCGGCGGTGGACACGCCAAGGCGTCGGGGGCATTGATTACCGGTACGCTCGACGTGGTACGCGATCGCGTCGTCGGTGCGGCACGGGCTTACGTCGGCGAAGTCGCCGTTGCGCCGGCCGTTGCACCGGCCGTCTGACATCGGCCGACTGACTTCGACCGACTGACTTCGGCCGTCTGACGTCGACCGACGCTCAGGGGACCCTGCGGACAACCCTTTCTTCTGCCCGACATATGGCTACTACGCTCCAGGAACGCATTGGCGTCGCGCTTTCGGCCGTGCGCAATCCGCGCACCGGCGACGATGTCCTCACCAGCCAGGCCGTGCGTGACATCGGGACGACGCTCGACGGCAAGGTGCACCTGACGGTGGTGCTCGCCGCCGAGGATGACGCCACGCTGGTGCGTGACGTGCGGCAGGTGGTGGAAGCGGTGGAGGGGGTGACGTCGGTGCAGGTGGCGGTGCGCGATCCATCGGAGTTCGCGCGCGGCGCGTCCGCCCCGGCCGGGGCGGGCCCGGGCGCTGGTGCGGCGCGTGGCGAGTCGCGTGGCGCCAAGCCCGCGCCTGGCGGCACGCGGGCCCTGCCGGTGATTGACGAGCGACCGGCCGCGCCGCGCCCGAGTGCGCCGCAGCCGGTGCTGTATCCCAAGCTGGGGCGCATCATCGCCGTCTCGTCGGGCAAGGGCGGGGTCGGCAAGAGCACGGTCGCGGTGAACCTGGCCGTGGCGCTGGCCCAGCGCGGGCTGCGCGTCGGCTTGATGGACGCCGACATTTACGGCCCCAACGTGCCGCGCATGATGGGGGTGAACGAGCCGCCGCGCGTGATCGACGAGAAGATCATCCCGCTCGAGGCGCACGGCGTGAAGATCATCTCGTTAGGCTTCCTGATCGAGCGTGACCAGCCGGCGATCTGGCGCGGACCGATCGTCATGAAGATCACCACGCAGTTCCTGCGCGACGTGGAGTGGGGGCAGCTCGACTTCTTCATCGTCGACATGCCGCCCGGGACGGGCGATGCCCAGCTGTCGCTGGTGCAGGCGACGCAGGTGACCGGGGCGGTGATCGTCACGACGCCGCAGGAGGTGGCCATCGGCGATGCGCTGCGCGGGGTGAAGATGTTCCAGCGCACCGGGGTCCCGGTGCTCGGCGTGGTGGAGAACATGTCGTGGTTCGAGTGTCCGCACTGCGGCAAGCCGTCGGCGCTGTTCGGGTCGGGCGGGGGGCAGAAGCTCGCCGACGAGTGCGGCCTGCCGCTGCTGGCGCAGATCCCGCTGTATCCGCGGGTGATGGAAGGGGGCGACACGGGGCGGCCCGTGGTCGCGACGGACGCGGAGAGCCCGGCCGCGAAGGCGCTGTTCGCCCTGGCCGACCGCCTCGCTGCATCGTTAGGCGCGGTGGCATGACCGTCGTGGTGGGGGCGCTGATCG
The DNA here is from genome assembly GCA_016704465.1 of Gemmatimonadota bacterium. Classification (GTDB taxonomy): domain Bacteria; phylum Gemmatimonadota; class Gemmatimonadetes; order Gemmatimonadales; family Gemmatimonadaceae; genus SCN-70-22. The sequence continues at coordinate 59,948 of JADJAD010000009.1, forward strand.
ACGACGCGCTCCCACGGGTCATTCGGCGCGTCGCCCTGCCGGCGGTGGTGTCGAACCTGCTCATGACGCTGTTCACGACCCTCGATGCCTACTGGGTCGGCACGCGCATCGGCCCCGAGGGGCTGGCCGCGGTGTCCACCGCGATGTTCTGGGTCTGGCTGGTCGTGGCGCTCGCCGAGGGGCTGGCGCTCGGACTCACGGCGCTGGCGGCGCGACGTCACGGGGAAGGGAATCCGCGCGAAGCCGCACGCGTGGCCGGCGGTTCGCTCATCTTCGCGCTCGCGCTGGGTGTGGTGGTGGGCATTGCCGGGGCTGCCGGCGTCGACCTGCTCTTCGCCTTCATGCAGACGCCGCCGGAGGTGACGGCGCTGGCGCGCGACTACCTGCGCATGTACCTCGTCGGCCTGCCGTTCATCTAAGGCTACTTCTGCGTCGACGCGATATTCCGGGCGTCGGGCGACACGCGCACGCCGCTCGTGCTCCTGTCGGGATCGGTCGCCTGCACGCTCGTGCTGGATCCGGTCCTGATCCTCGGGTTGTGGGGGCGCCGCCACTCGGGATCGAGGGGGCGGCGGTGGCGCTGCTGGCCACGCGCGGATCGACGTTCGCCGTCGGGTTGTGGCTGCTACGCCGGCGCGAGATGGTGCGCCTCGAGGGACCGCACGGCTCGCGACGCCTGGCGCGGGTGATGGTGACGGTCGTCTCGGTTGCGCGCCCTGTGCTGCGCATCGGCCTGCCGACGGCGGTCACGGGGATGGTCTTCTCGTTCATCTATGTCGCGCTCACCCGCACCACCACGCGCTTCGGCACGCCGGCCCTTGCGGCGCTTGGCCTCGGGCACCGCATCGAGAGTTGGCTGTACATGATCGGCGTCGGCTTCGGCGCGGCGGCGGCGGCGGTGGTGGGGCAGAACCTGGGGGCGCGGCAGGTCGACCGTGCGGCGCGCGCCGGGTGGATCACTGTGGGGTTCGCGATGATTCCGGCCGGCGTCATGGCCGTGGCGTCGCTGGCCATCCCCGAGACGCTGGCCCACTTCTTCACGGATGATCCGACGGTGGTCGCCGAGACGGCGATGTACCTGCGCATCAACGCGATTGCGCAGCTGCTGCTGCCGGCCGAGATCGTGCTCGAGGGTGCACTCGGCGGCGCTGGGGACACCGTGCCGCCCATGATCACCTCCACCGCGCTGACCGCGCTTCGCATCCCCCTGGCGGCTTGGTGGGCGACCCTCTGGGGGCCGATGGGGATCTGGTGGGCCATCGCCGTCACCTCGGCCGGGCGCGGGCTCGCGATGATGTACCTCTGGCGCAGCGGGCGCTGGAAGCGGCAGACTGTGTGATGCCGCCGATCATCACGCTGCTCTCCGACTTTGGCACGGCCGACGGGTACGTCGCCGAGATGAAGGGGGTGATCTTCACGCTCGCCCCCGACGCGCAGGTCGTGGACCTGACGCACGAGATCCCGCCACAGGACGTGGAGTTGGCTCGCCTGACGATCGCCCGCTTCTGGCGGCGTTTTCCGGTGTCGACCGTGCACCTGGCGGTTGTCGATCCTGGGGTGGGGACGGCTCGTGCCTGCCTGGCCGTGGCCAGCGAGGGGCGCTTCCTCGTGGGGCCGGACAATGGCATCCTGTCGCCGGCGTTGCTGCTGGCGGACGCGCGCGCCGTCACGCTGGCCGTGCCCCACGGCGCGTCGCGCACCTTTCACGGGCGCGACGTCTTCGCGCCGGCGGCGGCCGCGCTGGCGCTCGGGACCCCGGTCGACGCGCTCGGCGAGCCGTGCGAGGCGCCCGTCGTTCGCCGCACCAGGGAACCGGTGCGCCGCGAGGACGGGGCGGTGATCGGCGAGGTCATTGCGATCGATCGCTTCGGCAACGCCATCACCAACCTGCTGGGCGCCCGGAGCGGCGTGGTGGCGGTAGGGGGGCGCCCGGTGCCGATACGCGGGACATATGCCGACGTCGCGGTCGGCGCCCTGGTGGCGATCAGCGGGTCGAGCGGGCTGCTCGAGATCGCAGCGCGGGAGGGGAGCGCGGCCACCGCGCTCGGACTGACACGCGGGGCGACGGTCGTGTGGTATCGCAGCTGACGCGACGCGCGTCCGAGGTGATGGAGATCGTGCCGGTCATCGAGCACGTCGTCGTCGGCGGCGGGCCGGCGGCCGACAGCGGCGTGCGGCGGTCGACGCCGTGCACCATCGCCCCTACTGCCTCGCCGCCGTCCAGTTCCCTCCCGTCACGCTCCCGCTGACCAGCAGGTTCGGCGGACAGACGTAGTCCTTGAACGCGATCGTCGCATATGTCCCCTGGGCCGACGTGTTGCTGAGGAAGGTCCCGCCAACCGCGGTGTTGGCGGTGCCGCCGGACGTGGAGAACGAGAAGCTGTTGCCACTGACCAGCGTCAAGGGCGACGCGACGTAGGTGAGTGGACAGGGTGCACCTGGCGGCGTCCCGACCCCGATGGTCAACGAAGTGATGCGACCGAGGGCGACGGTCAGGGCGACGGTTCGACCGGTGCCGGCCTGGCCGCGCCAGTTCCCGTCGAGCGGGCTCGCATTGCCGGTGTAGACAAAGCCGCCACCGCTTACGCCGTCGACCGTGGCCAGCGCAGAGGTGACGCCGACCGAGGTGGCGGTGAGCAGGCCGTTCGATGCATCGATCGCCGCGACTGCGGGATTGGTGCTGCTCCACTGGACCGCACGGCCACCCAGTATCGCCCCGGCGGCGTCGCGCACCGTCGCCGTCATCTGCTGCTTGGCACCGACGGAGAGAAGGAGCGGTGACGGGGAGACGACCACGCTGGCGACGTCGGCGGCGCGCACGACCAGGGTGACGACGACGTCCTGCGGCGATGCGTCGGCATTGGCGCTGACCGGCACCTCGGCGTTGTACGTGCCGGGCACGACGCCCGAGAGTACGGGTTGCAGGACGAGTGTGGCGCTCGGAGTCGCCGAAGTGCTGGAGAGGGTGGACTGCAGCCAGCCGTTGGCGCCGGGACCGTATCGGACCGGCCCCACGGCGATATGCTGCAGCAGGCCGCCGCCGCCGTTGGTGATGGCGATGCTCCGCGCTTGAGGGGCTGGCAGTGAGAGCGTCGCGGAGAAGGCGAGGCTGGTCGCGGAAAGCTGCAGGCGAGGCGGCGGCACGACCCGAATGGTTGCCTGGCCCGTGCGGCCCTCCGAGCTCGCCACGATCGCCACGGTCGAGTCGGGGGTGAGCGCCGTGACGACGCCATCCGCAGACACGCTGGCGGCACTGGGCGTGGACGAGCTCCAGGTGACGATCCGTCCGGCCAAGGCCGCTCCCAGCGCATCGCGGGTCGTCGCGGTCAGCTGCACCGTGCCTCCCTGCATGACCGTCGTGGCGGCTGGCGTCACCTCGACGACGGCAACCGGCGCCTCGACCACGACCTCGACCTCCCCGAACACGCCGAGGACCGTGGCGCGCACCGTGGACCGGCCGGGGACAAGCGCGGTCGCCAACCCGCTGGCGCCGACCGAGACGATCGTCGGTGCGCTCGACGACCAGGACGCCGTCAGCTGCGCCGTGGTGCACCGTTCGGCGAGCGGCGTGGCCGTCAGCGCGACCGAGGCGCCCACACGCAGCGGTGGAGGCGACGGCGCGACCGTGATCGCCGACACCCGGCATGGCGGTGCCGATGGTTCAGCGGACGAACAGGCGGCGACGAGGGCCAGCGCCCAGAGGCGGGCGCAACCGTGCGCAGGGCGACGACAGGCGGCATGCATGCGCTGGGCAATCTACCATCGGTCGCCGCGCTGCGGGCGGATGGTCGTTAGGTCGCGACATGACCCCTCTGGGAGATTCGCGTCGCCCCGGCAGCCGTTAGGTTGCTCCAATCCCATTCGACGGATCGGCTCGTGCCCCGACACCGAATCGCCTCACTCGCGCTGCTCGCCGCCCTCGCCACCCTTGCATGCGGGGAGCGTGCACCCGGAACGTCATCGGCCGACTCGGCCACTGCCGATCGCGTGGCACCGCAATCCACCTCCCCGGTCGCGTGGACAGTTTCCGAGTCGGGGATTGGACCGCTGCGGGCAGGCATGGACCTCGCGTCGGCAGTGGCGGCCGTACCCGGGACGCTCAGCGCAGCTGCCGGCGTGCCGGACATGGAGTGCCAGTACGCGACCTGGAGCGACGCTCCCCAGGGTGTGCGGGTGATGATTGTGGCCGGGGTCGTCGAGCGGGTGGAGATTCACGATCCGTCGATCGCCACCGCCGCAGGGGCACGCGTGGGTGACGCTGTGGAGCGCATTGAGACCCTGTACGCCGGGCGCGTGCGTCGCACCCCGCACAAGTACACGGACGGATCGTACCTCACCGTGGTCGCGGTTCCTCCGGCCGATACGCTGCACCGCCTGGTCTTCGAGACCGATGGCACGCGCGTCACGACGTATCGTGCGGGACGCATTCCCGCGGTAGAGTACGTGGAAGGGTGCGCGTGATGCCGCCGGCGCACCCTATGGCCGTGCGCGCTCCCGGTCGAAGGCCACGGCGCGCACGCGCCCCGATCCGGCCGTCAATCCCGTGATGCGTCCATCGCGTCCGCGAACCGCTCGAATCACGTACGTCAGCCCGCTCGACGCGGTGTAGGTGTCACGAGTGATGGGTGTCAGGCGTGCCGGCGGGAACTTCCGCCGCCGCAGGACGAGTGAGTCGCCGTCGGCAGTGACCTCCCACGTCACATCCACCTCCGGACTGTAGTAGCGACCAACGAGCGCAGAACGTTCGGCCGCGCTCGGCGTCCACTCACTCACGCGCACGTACGAAGCGGATTCGCCGTTGCTGCTGCGGTGGAGGATGCTGCCATCCGCACCGAGCGTGAGGGAGGCCGGGCCCGTGCCGAGCAGGTGTCGTCGCGGTGTCCCCGAGTCGCGCAGTCGGGTGGTCTGGGCGCCGACGCGCCATCCGGTTGCCCCGTCCTCGATCACGAGGCGAGCAGATGCCTCGGCCGCCTCGCTCCAGTACAACCCAGCCGCCGCTTCGAGCGCAGCGGGCGCCACCAGCGCAGCCTGCTGCGGGACGGGGCCCAGCTCGTCACCGAGCACGGCATCGGCGGTCAGTTCTGCGAGTCGCGTCGGGTTCGCGACGCCCGACGAGTTGCACAGCACCGACACCCCCGAGCCCGTGGCAGGGAAGTGCAGCAGGTGCGACGAGTAGCCCGGGTCACCACCACTATGTGAGAGCGTGGAAACGCCACGATAGCGACCGCGGGCGATACCGAGGGCGTAGGCCAGCGTGTCGCCCGAGGTGAGGACGGCCGGCGTCGTGAGCGTAGCGAGTGCCGCGGTGCCGCCGACGAACCCGGAATCGAGCTGCTGCTGCCAGCGTGCCAGGTCGACCACCGTGGTGAAGAGGCTGGTGGCGCCAACCGTGGAGTAGTTCGGCACCGTCTCCTTCCACTCGCCCGCTCTTCGCGTGTAGCCGCGCGTCCGGGCCGGGACGATCATGAGATTGTCGTCGTGGAAGTGCGTCTGGCGCATGCCGAGCGGGCGGAAGATCGCCGAGTCGGCGAAGGCGCGCAGCGATTGACCGGTAACGCGCCGAACGATGGCCCCCGCGAGGGTGAATCCGGTGTTGCTGTAGTTCCACGAGCTGCCGGGCGTGAAGTTCAGCGTGCGCTGCCGATTCACGATCTCGACCACGTCCTGCTCGGTGATCAGGTCATCGCCCAGACGCCAGCCGGCGGTCATGAGCAGGTTCCACTGGTCGCGGACGCCGCTGGTGTGGGAAAGGAACTGCCGGATGGTGATCGGACGGTCGTAGGCGGGAAAGTCCGGCAGGTAGCGCCGCACCTCGTCGTCCAGGGAAAGCTTGCCGGCCTGGGCCAGCAGGACGAGGCTCATCGCCGTGAACTGCTTGGACACGGAGGCGACGTGAAAGACCGACGTCGGCGAAATCGCCAGCCCCTGCGAGAGGTCGGACATGCCGAAGCCCCGGGCGAGCACGAGCCTGCCCCGCTGCACCACGCTGACGGCGCAGCCCGGGCGATCCGTGCCCCGCTGCTCGGCGAAGACGGAATCCAGCCCTGCGGCAGTTCCCTGCGCGCCGAGGGAAGACGTGAGAAGGACAGGGAGGATGACGAGGGAAAGCAGGGGGCGCATGCGGTCGTCTCCTGCCCTGACTAGTAGTCCCACGCCGCTGCCGCGACTTCGCCTAACGCCTGCCCCACGACGCGCGTGGTCTCGTCAGGCGCCAGCGACACGGCGACGTTGTTGGCATAGACCACGACGATGAGGTTCTTCCCGCTCGCCGTCGTCATGTAGCCGGCCAATCCCTTTCCCGTCACCAGCAGCAGCCGATTGAGTGGGTCGCCGACGGCATAGGTCCCGGTCTTCGCGAAGACGCGACCCGCCGCGGGCGACTGTGGCTGGATGTTGGACAAGGTGCCATCGCGCCCGAGTATGGGGAGCGCGGCCCGGAACTTCGGGAAGTCATGGCGCTTGGACATCATGCGCAGGTAGCTGACCATGAACGCGGGGGTGAAGTGCGCATCACCCCCGGCGCCGTCGCCCTGCTGCGCCCCCCTGGTGTCGAGGCCTTCGCGCTGCAGCCACTCGCGCTCCACGTCGAAGCCGGTCTCACCAGGCGCCTTCGCGAACAACGCGCCCATGAGCATGGGCATCGCCGAGGCGTGCATGTTCTGGCTCACCTTGAGGATCACCTTGACCATCTCGCTTGCGGGCGCCGAGATGTGCTCCGCCACGACGTTGCCGCCGACGTAGTGGCGCGCCAACTCTGCAAGGTCGATCACCGCCCCGGCAGGCGCCGCGTTGGCCGCGACCCCGCGCGACCGCAGCGCCTCGGCGAAGGTGACGGCGGCAAATCGGGACGGAACCGGGACCGGATAGGCGTAGAGTCGCTCCGGCATGGCGGCCGGGTACGTTCCCGTCACGGTCACGGTGACGACGCCGTCGCTGTCGGTCGTTCCCGGATCGGTGTCGATGGTCGGTTCGCCCGCCGCCGCACTGGTGGTTGCCCGATTCACGAAGCGCACGTAACTGTTAGGCGGAGACACGGTGAGGCGGACGGGGGCACCCACGGCCGTGCCGGGCGCGATGGTGACGTCGAGCACGTTGTCGTTGACCGAGATCGGCGAGACGACGACCCCGCTTCCCAGTTCGCGCGTCCCCTCGGCAAAGAGCGAGGCATCGACGATCACGCGCCCGGTCACACGCTTGACCCCCTTCTCGGCCACCTGCGCCGCCATGGTCTTGAGGACGATCAGCGGATCGCCGGGGACCGCCTTGGTGTCCGGGGCGCCGCCGTACGAGTGGTCATGATTCTCGAAGGCGAGCGAGCCATCCGGCTGCCGCCGCTGTGAGAGGTTCGGGTCGCCGCTGGCGACGAGCACGAGGTCCCCACGCAGCGTTCCATCGCTCTCCACCGGGCCGGTGCGGTACACGTGGGTGCGAAACCGGTGATCGGCACCGAGCTTCGCGAGCGCTGTTCCCGCCGACAGCAGCTTCGTGGTCGAGCCCGGGACGAACAGCTTCTCCTCGTTGAGCGCATAGATCGGCCGCCCGGCGTCGAGGTCGAAGACCTCGATCCCCCACATCGCGTGCTTGAACTCCGGGCGGTTGATGATCCGGTCGATCCGGGACGCCAGGGCGGGATCGTTCTGGGCGCGCAGGGCGGACGGGAGTGAGACCAGGGCGAGGGTGCCGAGGGCGAACGCTGCGAGTCGACGCATGGAGCAGCTCCTGAGGGCGCCCGCGGGGCGGGGGAGGGGCGAGCGATGGCGCGGCTGCGCGGGGGCAACCGCGCAGCCGCTGGAGTCATGTCGGCAATAATGTATGCAATTGTGGACGGTGCAGGACTCCCCAGGCGTGGGGCGCTGGAACCAGCGTCTCGCGCTGGCTGGGTCGACGAATGCGCGCCGGGCAACGCGCCGACTTCAGCGCGGCCACCCGCCCTGCGGAAGTCCGCCCGTGATCCTGAGCGCGTTGGCGAAGTAGACCTTCTTCAGCACGGCGTCGGGCAGGTCGATGCCGTACAGCTTCCAGGAGGCGTGATAGTCCCGGTAGTAATCGAAATAGTCGTCCCGTGTCTCGAAGACTCGCCAGTAGTACGGGTACTCCTCGGGCTGGTACGAGTCCTTCCCGAACAGGATGCGGTCCTGGTACTTCACGAAGAAGTCGTGCGCGGCGCGCGGTTGGCGCCCGATGTCGTACAGGACCGCTCCGACTTCGGCGTGCACGTTCGGCATGGCGTCCATCATCCTGGCCAACCGTCCGAGATCGCTCGCATGCCACCCCAGGTGGGCGATCACGAAGGTCGTCTTCGGGTGTCGCTTCAGCAGGTTGTCGCGTTCCGTCATGAGCTGCTCGAAGCTCGGGAACTGGTCCGACGGATAGCGACGGCCGGGAAACAGGGCGAGTTCGAGCCAGCGCTCATTCTCGAAATCGAGCGTCTGCCAGAACTCCTGCGGGTCGGCGGTATGGATGAAGACGGGGAGGTTCAGCCGCGCGGCCGCGTCCCAGATCGGGGCAAGCGCCGGATCGTCGATCTGGAGCCGCGAGCCATCGGGCTTCTTCGTGGACAGGCCGAGCCCCTTGCCGATCTCCCCGATTCCGACGGCGCCGGCCGCCACGTCGGCTTCCAGCTGCGCCACGGCCCGCTGCGCCCAGCCGGGTCCGACATCGCGAAAGTTGATCCCGGCGAGTATGCGGACGCGGTCCTTCATCTTGGGAGAGTTCCGGACGAGCTCGACCTGCCGCTTCAGCGATTCGCCGGACGCATTGTTGGCGGCGACGATGATGCGCACGTTCAACCGATCCAGATCGGCTCCGAGCTGTTCCAGCCCCTCGGCAGAGTTGAGCTGCGCGTTCGGATGGCCATGAAAGTCGATGGCGGGGAACTTCGCCGTCGGCACGAGGTGCTCGGGAGCGATCAGCGTCGAGCGCGGCCGATAGTCCAGGATGCTCGGCGGCGGTAGTGTCGGCTCCTGGCAGTTCCGGGGGCGCACTTCGGTCATGCCCGGAGGGCACTGCTCGGAATCCTTGATGGTCGCGCTGCGATTGCTCCCCCCCCGTTGCTGGGCCGGAAGGGTGGTCGAAAGTGCGACGGACGCGAGCAGTCCAGCGAGTACGACGGAAATACGCATGATGACTCCGGGCAGCGGGTGACGTAATCTGCACACCGAGACGCCCCGAGCGTAGCGCGGAGGCGGATCGTTCCTTCGGCCGGGCGGGTTGGCGACCGGACTACAGCCCGCGTCCGCTGGTTCCCGCGTCTGCCTTGGCTGCCACGACGGGGCGTCGCGCCGCGACGACTCCCGTGACGGGGGTCGGAGTCTGCCAGCTTGCAGCGCCGAGGGCCGGTGCCGCCGCCTGAATGACCGTCGCGTCGCGTCGCGTTCCACCGCGCGAGAGCAGGGCGGCGCCGAATCCGGCCGTCACTGCAACGTACGTCACGAGAATGGCGACGAGTCGCAGGATCGTCCCGGCGGCCGGTACGAAACCGAGGGCGGCGGCGACGAGCCAGATCCCCATGTACAGGCTGACGCCAACAACGACGGAACGGAGCGCCCCCCCACGCGCGCTCAAGCGCTGCGCTGAGCGCGAGCCGAGACCGCCACCGGTGAGCTTGGCAACGGCGATGAAGCCGAGTGTTGCCAGCCCGGCCACCGCCAGGACGAACGCCACCATGGCGAACGGAATCAGGAGGGCGCCGATGATGGTGATCGCCAGCCCGACAATGAGCAGCAGCATCGCGGGAATTACCCCCAGCTCGCCCGCGATCCCGACGAAGAACGACCGCCAGAACGACTCCTGCAGGACGTCCACGACGCCATCCAGGTAGTTGCTGGCGAAGACGAGGACGCCGAGTCCGATCAGCAGCATGACGGCGAACCACCCGAGGGCGAGCTGCAGGGGGGAACGCGACGTCGGGGCGACGCCCTCGTCGCCGCGGAAGGTGGAGCGCAGGCTCTCGCCCCACAGGCCGGTCAGGGAACGCATCGCGCCACCGATCGTTCCGCCATCGAGTGTCACCGCCCCGAATGCGGCGATAGCGTCGCCCGTTATCCGGCCACCGTCATGCACGACGACGTCGCCGGCAATCGCGACCGCCGACCCGACGATGGTGCCACGAACGTCAAGATCTCCCCCTGCGACCACGATCGGCCCCTGGACCGTGGTGCCCGCCGGAACGACGCGCCCACCAAGGGTCAGGCTGTCTGAGAGAGGGCGCGCCGCCGTCGTACCCGTCGGCGCAACGCGGCTCGAGTCGGGCGCCTGACCGGCTGCCTGACCGGCTGCTTGCGGAGCAGCGGCGATGGACGCAGCGGCGACGCCGGACGTGGACTCGGGGCGGACCTGCGCCAGCAGTGCTACTGGGCAGAGCGCCGCCAGCACGAGGGAACGCAATCCGACTGGGCGCGGAACTCGCAGGCGCACGCTACCCTCTCCGGCCACGAGGGGCCGAGGCCAGCGACTTGAGGCCGAAGGCGGTCCCGAAGACCGCGAGGGCCAAGACGGCCACCGCGACGCCGACGCCGAGCAGACCATTGGAGGCGACGGTGGTCGCGGCTCCCTGCCCGACCGCGGAGACCACGGCGTCGTTGACCCCGCCGGCCACCGCTTCTCGCATGCGCTGCCCCAGGAGGGCCGCGAGGAACAACACGGCATCGGCGCGGTGCGCGAGCCAGACGGTGAGAACCGACATCGTGACCGCCATCACACCGGCGGTTCCGAAGACGAACGTGCGTCCGCCCTGCGTGCGTGGCAGCGCTCGGGCCACCCGGTCGCGCAGGGTCACGTGCCAGGGCTCGAAGATCTGCACCTGCGCCATGACCCGATCGGCCAGACGCGGCGACGGGGCGAAGTGGGGCAGGGTCTCGAGGGCGGCGGCAACCTCGCGCTGCGCCTCGTACTCGGCACGACAGCCCGCACACTGCGCCACGTGCGCCTTGAGCGGGTTCACGCCGAACCCCTCCTCGCCGTCGAGGAGCAGGTCGATTTCTTCCGGGAGTAGATGCCGATGATCCAAGGGAAAGCCTCCGATGGTGCCTACGCCGCGACGCGCGCGGTGGTTTCAGTCATTCCCGCAATCCTTCGAGCGCGTCCCGCAGCTGGTGCCGGGCGCGGTGGATGTAGGTCTTGACGGTTCCGAGGGGGAGGTCGAGCGTGGCGGCGATTTCCTCGTACGACCGCCCTTCGACATGACGAAGCATTATGCACGCGCGGTACTCGGGGCGGAGTTGCTGGATCGCCCGCTCGATCGCCGAGCCGAGTTCCTTGGCCTCCATCTCGTCGAGGGCAGATTCCTGCCGTGCCACGACGTCGAACGACGTCGCCTCGATTTCGGCCGCGCTGCGCGCGTGCGGGGAGCCGTCGATGGAGATGGTGTCGAGTTGGCGCTTGCGCAGGTGATCGATCGCGACGTTGTTGGCGATCTTGAACAGCCAGCTGGAGAGCTTGAACTCGGGGCGGTACTTGTCGATGTGGTTGAGGACCTTGATGAACGTGTCCTGGGTCAGATCCTCGGTGACCTCCCGATTGCGCACCATGCGGAAGATGAGCGAGAAGACCGGACGCTCGTAGCGGCCCACCAACTCCCGATACGCCGCTTCCCGTCCTTCCTGAGCGAGGGAGACGAGATCGGCGTCGGGGAGGTTGCGTAGGTCGAGGAGTGGGGCCATCAGCAGGGGTCGGCGAGCCCGTGGGAACGGTCCCTCGGCTCGCGAGGTTGGGAAGCTATCGAGTGCCGACAACCCGGTCTAGGACACGCGCTTTGACACGCGCGCCGACACGCGCGTGGACACGCGCTTGCCGAGGGTGAGGCGCTCACGCAACTTTGGCATCTCATGACCTCAACCGATCTCGATGCGGTAGAGGCGCGTGCCGCCGCGGAAGGCGGCGCCGTCAAGCGGGCGTATGTCCGCCGCATCTTCTCGGAGATCGCCCCGTCCTACGATCTCCTCAATCACCTGCTGAGCTTCAACATTGACAAGCGGTGGCGCACCAAGGCCATCCGCGAGTTGGAGTGGACGCGCGCGCCCGACGGGACATACCTCGACCTCTGTGCGGGGACGCTCGATGTGGGGACGCAGCTCACGCGCGAGCGGGGATTTCGCGGCTTCGTGCTCGGCACCGACTTCGCCCTGCCGATGCTGCAGGCCGGCGAGGGGAAGGCGCCGCGCACCCGGCTCACGCCGGTCAACGGCGATGCGCTTGAACTGCCGTACCGAGATCGCTCGCTCGATGGGGCGATCGTGGCGTTCGGAATCCGCAACCTTGCGGACCTCCCGGCAGGTCTTCGCGAGGTGCGCCGCGTGCTCAAGCCCGGGGCGCGCTTCGTGATCCTGGAGTTCTCGACCCCGCGGAGCGGAGTGGTGCGGGGCGGCTACCACGCCTACTTCCACCACGTCCTTCCGTGGATCGGCGGGATCATCAGCGGGCACAAGACCGCGTACACGTACCTCCCGCAATCGGTCGCCAACTTCCCGGTGCAGGAAGAGCTCTCCCGGAAGATGCGCGACGCGGGATACGTCGATGTGCGCTATCGCGACCTGACCTTCGGGGTCGCGGCCGTCCATGTCGGCACCGTCCCGTCCGAATAGCAACCCGCACAGCACCCCGCACAGCAACCTGCACAGCAACCTGCACAGCAACCTGCGCTCCCTCGTCTTCTCGACTTCCTCGTCATGCCCTTTCACGACCTGCAGTCCTTCATCGCCGCCCTCGACGCGGCCGGCGAGCTGGTTCGCATCACGCATCCGGTCTCGATTCACCTCGAGCTGTGCGAGATCGCCGATCGGGTGAGCAAGATGCCTGGAGGGGGCAAGGCGCTCCTGTTCGAGCATGCGTTGCTGCGCGACGGCAGCCGCTCGGCGTATCCGGTGGCGATCAACCTGTTCGGGTCGTATCGCCGGATGGGGATGTCGCTGGGCGTCGAGTCGCTCGACGAGGTGGGCGCCCGCATCACGCAGATGATGGACCTCAAGGTTCCCGACGGCTTCCTGAACAAGCTGTCGCTGCTGCCGCGCCTGCTGGAGATCGCGAAGTTCCCGCCGCGGGTCAAGAGCGGGCGTGCGCCGTCGCAGGAGGTGGTGTGGCAAGGTGATGAGATCGACCTCGACAAGCTCCCCATCATCACCTGCTGGCCCGAGGATGGCGGGCCGTTCATCACGCTGACGATGGTCACGTCAAAGGATCCGAAGCGAGGGATTCGCAACGTGGGGATGTACCGGGTGCAGCAGATGGACAAGCGGTCGGTCGCGATGCATTGGCAGCGCCACAAGGTTGGCGCGGCGCATTGGCGCGAGATGGCGGAGCGAGGCGAGAAGATGCCGGTGTGCATCGTCGTCGGCGCGGATCCCGCGTCGGTCTACTCCGCCTCGGCCCCGCTGCCGCCGAACATCGACGAGTACCTGTTCGCCGGCTTCCTGCGCAAGGAACCGGTCAAGCTGGTCAAGGCGATCACCTGCGACCTCGATGTGCCGTGGGACGCGGAGTTCGTGATCGAGGGAGAGATCGATCCGGCCGAGGCGCTGGTGACCGAGGGGCCGTTCGGGGATCACACCGGCTTCTACTCCGAGGCGGACCTCTACCCGCTGGTGCACGTGAAAGCGGTCACGATGAAGCGCAACGCTGTCTACGGTACCACGATCGTCGGGCGGCCTCCCATGGAGGATTTCTACCTCGGGCACGCGACCGAACGCATCTTCCTGCCGCTGCTCAAGCTGACCACGCCGGAGATCGTCGACTATCACATGCCGGCCGAGGGGATCTTTCACAACCTCGTGTTCGTGTCGATCGACAAGCAGTATCCGGGGCACGCATACAAGGTGATGAACGCGCTGTGGGGCGCGGGCCTGATGTCGCTGGCCAAGGTGCTGGTGGTCGTGGACAAGGAAGTGAACGTGCGCAATCCGCAGGAGGCGTGGTGGGTGGCGCTCAACAACATCGACCCGGAGCGGGACACGCGTTTCACGATGGGGCCGGTGGACGTGCTCGACCATGCCGCGCGCGCGTTCACCTACGGCAGCAAGATGGGGATCGACGCCACGCGCAAGTGGCCCGAAGAGGGGTTCACGCGGGACTGGCCCAAGGTCATCGAGATGGACGATGCGACGAAGCGGCGGGTCGATGCGATGTGGGACAAGCTCGGGATAGACGGGGGACGGGGGACGGGGGACGGGAGGTGACAGTCACCGAGGGGCGGGTGCCGGTGCGGGAGGGGCAGACGTTTGGCGGGACGACGCGGTTCGTGAAGTATGCGAACTTCGTGAAGTTGCCGCACACCGTGTTTGCGCTGCCGTTTGCGCTCGTTGGAGTCACGCTGGCCAGCTATCGCGCGCCGGTCACGATCGTGATGCTGGGCTGGGTCGTGGTGGCCTTTACGAGCGCGCGCTTCACCGGCATGGGATTCAACCGCATCGTCGACCGCGAGATCGACGGGCGCAACCCGCGCACCTCCATGCGGGAGATTCCCAGCGGGGCGATGACGGTGCGCGAGGCGTCGGTCGCGGTGGCGGTGTCATCAGCGCTCTTCGTCTACAGTGCCTGGAGTCTCAATGCGCTGTGCGCCGTGCTGTCGCCGCTGGCGCTGGTCTGGGTTTGCTTCTACTCGTATACCAAGCGCTTCACGCGCTGGTCGCACCTCGTGCTGGGCGTCGGCATGTCCATCGCGCCGGTGGGCGGCTACCTGGCGGTGACGGGGCAGTGGCCGAGTCCGTGGTGGATGCCGCTCGTGTTGTCGCTGGCGGTGACCACCTGGGGCGCAGGGTTCGACATCCTGTACGCGCTGCAGGACGAGGCGTTCGACACGGCCAACGGGCTCTTCTCGATTCCGGTTGCCGTGGGGCAGGCGCGGGCGATCCGCCTCTCGCGGGCGTTGCACCTGGCCACCGTCGTGTCGCTCGCCGTGGTGGGGCTGGCGACTGACGGGGCGCTGCTCTTTGGCGTGGGCGTGCTCGTCGTGGCCGCGCTGCTGCTGTACGAGCACTCGCTCGTTCGGGCGGGCGACCTCTCGCGCCTGGACGCCGCGTTCTTCCTGTTGAACGGGGTGATCAGCATCGTCTTCTTTCTCATCGTGCTTGCCGAGCGTCTGCTGCGGGGGGCTGGATGGGGAGCTGCCGTCGGGGTGGCCACATGACCGACTCCCGGGTCATGCACCCGATCGTGCTCGCCATCACTGGCGCCTCGGGCGCGCCGTACGCCGTACGGCTGCTGGAATCGCTCCTGCACGCGGAGCGCCGGGTCTGGCTCGTGGTCTCGGGGCACGGCTTCCGGTTGTTGCAGACCGAGATGCAGATCGCCGACCTCGCGGCGTTGCGTGCGCACGTGGGCGCGACGGCCTTCGACCGGTGGGTGACGGTCTTCAGCGACCAGGATCGCGGGGCGTCGCCGGCCTCGGGATCGACGCGCATGCACGGCATGGTGATCTGTCCCTGCTCCATGGGGACCATCGCGTCCATTTCGCAGGGTACGTCCCGGTCGCTGGTGGAGCGCGCCGCCGACGTCATGCTGAAGGAGCGTCGTCGACTGGTCGTGGTGCCGCGCGAGACGCCGTACAGCGTGGTGCACCTGGAGAACATGCTGCGCCTCACGCAGGCAGGGGCGATCGTGATGCCCGCGTCGCCCGGCTTCTATCACCAACCGACGGCGATCGACGACCTGGTGAACTTCGTGGTGGCCCGCATCCTCGACCACCTCGACGTGGAACACACACTCGTCAGGCGCTGGGGGGGAGAACCCGATGCCCTCAATGCCTGAGGCGGGGACGACGCGAATGGGGGGCGGCGAGCCGCTGGTGATCGGACTCATCTCCGATACGCATGGGCTGCTGCGCGCCGATGTGCATCGCGCATTGACCGGGGTGTCGCTCATCCTGCACGCCGGTGATGTCTGTGGCGATGAGATCCTGATGGAACTCGACCTCATCGCGCCCACCGTCGCGGTCTTCGGCAACTGTGACCCCCACGACGAACCGCGACTCGTCAGGCAGGTCGAGCGCGTCGAGCGCGGGGTCCGCATTCATGTGAGCCACGGCCACGAGCTGGGGGTGCCCACCGTGAGCGGCCTGCTCGCGACCTACGACGCCGACGTGATCGTGTACGGGCACACCCATCGCCCGCTCATCGCGCGGGCCGGCGATCGCCTCGTGGTGAATCCGGGCGCCGCGGGTCCGCGCCGCTTCGACATCGCCCCCAGCGTCGCCCGCCTGACGATCACCCCCGACGGGCAGGCGGACGTGGAGCTGGTGGAGCTGGCGTACTAACGGCGCGGTGCACCTGCCGATGACCCGGTCGGGCTGTCGCCCGCCAGCGAGAAGTTCGACAGGATGTTGAGCACGAGGGTGTGGTTGCGCTCGAGGGTGCGGCCGTCGGGCTTCTGGAGCAGCTGCTCGAGGTACCCGACCTCGATGCGCAGCGCCTTCGAGACCCGCCGGCCGAGCGTGGCGCCGAGCCGATTCTGGTCGAAGACGTTGCCCCTGATGTTCGCCCCCCAGTTCAGGAACGGTTCCTCACTGACGTTGGCGTAGAACTCACCATCGTCCAGCGTCGCGCCCTGCAACGGGACGACAGCCTGGAGTCGGTAGCGCATGCGATTGGAGCGCACCCAGTTCTGCACGCGCGACTCGCCGCGCTCGAGCGCCATGCGCCCGAGCCACCGCTGTTCCAGCCGGTACCGGTGCGAGATGGCGACACGCCCCACGGCGTGGCTCAGTTGCACCTGCTGCCACATGCGGTGCTCGGGAAACTGGAGGGCGACCGGGAGCTTGCCGTACGGCCACGTCTCGACGTAGGCGTAGCCCCAATTGAGCATCAGCGCGGGCATGGGCTGGAACCGCACGCCCACGCGGGGAAACGCCTGCGCCATCTTGTTCACGGGGCCGTGCATGCGGAGCACAAGCTCCGGTTCGACGAACCACCGACGCGACAGCTGGACGTCGCTGCGCAGGTTGATCCAGCCGTTCAATTGTTCACGGACGACTCGCTCCTGCCCGGTCGCCGGCGAGGGGAGCGTTAGCACGGCGACCATGGCCAGGGCCGCGACGCAACGAGCGGGCGAGTGGCGCACGCGTCGCCGCGCCGGTGTCGCGATGGGTTGGTACATCAAGGTGCCGGGCATGTCGGCGGTGGTCCGGTCAATCATTCGACGGTGTGGCGATCGAGGCCGGCGATGAGCCGGTGCCAATGTGCCGGCCGGTCCAGCGTCCGGTGAGGGGCGCATGCATTTCTCTCGTGCCCGCGAGTGAGTCGCGCGATGGATCCTGCCGATACTCTCGGGGTGCCTTCCTTCTTTCAGGCCCTGCCAGGCGCCACGCGGCGGCGCATCAGTGACTGGACGCGCGTCTCCGCCAGCCGCTTCGGCGTGCGCGAAGACGCGACGCTTGCGCACTGGCGCGGGCGCATCCTCGCGGCGCTGCTCGGCGCAGCGTTGCTGCTCGGATTCGTCCCGCTCCTGTTGGGCCTGTACATCTTCCTCCTGCACGGACCGAGGGTGATGGTGGTGGTCGACCTTGCTGCCTATGCGGCGGCGGGCTGGGTGCTATATAGTCGATCGCTGCGCTACCGCGCGCGCGCGTGGAGCGTCATCCTCTCGATGTTCGCGATCGGCGCCATTTCGATGGCGCTGACGGGATTTCGCACCGCGGGCGCGGTCTGGTTGAGCATGGCGGCGCTGACCGCCGGACTGCTGGTCAGTGTACGCGCCGGTATTGCGGTGGTCGCCTGCTACACCCTGCTGTTCGCGGTACTTGGGGTTGGCATTGTGCAGGACGCGTTGCCGTGGACGCTGGGGGTGCCGAACGCCCTGCTGCTCTGGACGTTGTCCACGGTGAACACCGCACTCATCGGCCTCATGGCGACGGTGTCGGTCGGCGTTCTGGTTTCCGGACTCGAGCGCGAGTCAGAAGGGCGACTTCGCGCGGAGACGGAACGCCGACATGGGCAACAGCTCGAGGCGCTGGGGACGCTCGCCGGGGGCATCGCCCATGACTTCAACAACCTGCTGGCCCCGATACTCGGCAACGTCGAACTGCTCGCGGTCGGTGCGCCGATCGAGCAGCAGGAGTTGCTCGACGACATCCGCACCTCGGCCGAGCGGGGGCGCGACCTCGTGCGGCGCCTGCTGAGCCTTCGACGCGGAGAGGTGGGGACGGAACGCACGGAGATGCTCGCTCCAGTGGCGGAGGAGGTCGCGCGCCTCGTGCGGGCCAGCGTCCCGCAGAGCGTGCGCATCGAGAGCCGGGTCACGCCGGCGCCTGCCGTGCGCGCGTCGGTGACCGAGTTGCACCAGATCGTCATGAACCTGGTGACGAACGCCGTGCAGGCCATGCCCCGTGGCGGGGTGCTCACCCTGGACGTCGATACGATCGCGTCGGACCATCGCCTGCTGGCGCGCCTGCGCGTGCGCGACACCGGCTGCGGCATGAACGAGGCGACGCGTGCGCGCGCGTTCGACCCGTTCTACACAACGAAGGGCGCCCAGCAGGGCACGGGGCTGGGGCTGGCGACGGTCCGGGCGCTGGTGGCCACGTTAGGCGGCACGGTCGCCCTGACGAGCACCGAGCGGGTGGGGACCGAGGTGACCGTGTGCCTGCCCGGCGTCTACGCCGACGACGAGCGAGACGAGCGGGTGCGGCACACCCAACGCCAACCGACGCCACGCGGCGTTGCCTCGTGGAACGGGACCTCCCCGACGCCGGTCGCTTCATACCCCGATGCCGCGGCTCCGGCCGCGCGACTCGTCCTGCTCGTGGATGACGAACCCGTGGTGCTGGAGAGCGCGCGTCGTGTCATGACCGCGCTCGGGTTCCGGGCGATCGCCATGTCGTCGGCGTGGGCGGCGGAAGAGTGGTTCGCCGAGCACGCCGCGGACTGCGACCTGGTGATCACGGATCATCGGATGCCGGGGCGTACCGGTCCGGAGATGCTCGCCGCGATGCGTCGCCAGCGCCCGGACCTTCCCGCGGTGGTCGTCAGTGGCTACACCGCGGAAGCAGCCCGCGAGGTGCAGCAGCTGGGTGGCGACACGGCATTGCTCGCCAAGCCCTACGGCATCGCCGAGTTGACGGCCGCCATCGACTCGGCCGGTCGCACCAGCGCGGTGAGCGGCTAGTCAACGCGCGCGATGGCGCGCGCTGCCGACATCGCCGGATCTACCCGTTGCGTGCCCGCACCGACGCGAGTCCGCCGTCGGCACCGAACACCTCGCCGGTCACCCACCCGGAATCGGCGCTCAACAACCAGGCGATGAGCGGCGCCACGTCGCTGGGTTCGCCAAGTCGTCCCACGGCATGCATCGCGCGGGACGCCTCCTCACCCTGCGGCGTGGACGTGATGCGCGACGACATCGGTGAGCGCACGAGTCCCGGCGCCACGGCGTTGAAGCGCAAGGCGCGCGCGGCATAGGTGGCCGCCGCACTGCGGGTCAGCCCGATCACGCCAGCCTTGGCAGCGGCAATCGCCTCGTGATTCGGCAACCCGATGCGCGCGGCGGCACTCGACATCAGCACCACGCTGCCGGCACCGCGCATCAGCTTTCCGGCGGCCCGGACCACGTTGAACGCCGTGAGCAGGTTCTGCGCGATCACGTCGTTGAAGTCGTCCGGCCGCGTCAGGTGCGCCGGCTTGAGCAGGATCGAGCCGGCAAAGTTCGCGATCCCGTCGAGGCGGCCGTGCCGCTCGACCACCTGCGCCGCGGCTGCCTCCACCGCCTCAGCGTCGGTGGCGTCGACCTGTAGGTATTCGGCGCCGAGTTCGGTCACGAGCGCCTCGGGTGGCGCGGCACGCCGTCCGGCGAGGACGAGGTGGGTCCCACGGGCGCGCAGCTGGCGAGCCGACGCGGCACCGATGGCCCCGGCGCCGCCGATCAGCAGCACGGTCGGTGTATCGTTCATACCGAGGGAACGCGCGCGGGCGACGGAAGTTTCCCGGCGTGCACCGGTGCGCCTCAGCGGTCGTCCTGCGCCCACAGCGTGCCGACCGCATCGGCCGACACCGTCGCCTGCAGTTCCGCGGGGCGCACGCTGAACCACGACGACACGAGCAGCAGCTCGTCGACCTCGTGGGCGGGCACCGTCGATACCGCACGCGGTGTCCGCGCGCCTTCCGTCCCGAAGATCCGCCCGCACTCCAGCCGCAGTCCCTCCCACTCGTCCGGCGTCCGGGGCGACGGCAACTCCGCGCGCACCACCCCGCGCCGCACCAGGTAGAAGCGGTCCTCTCCCTCATACCCGGGCACGATGTACGCGAAACTGAGCGATTCCACCGCGAAGCGCAGCCGCGCGAACTGCTCGTGCAGCGCCTCCAGGCGCTGCAGCTTGTCGCGCAGGACGGCAGCGCGCTCGTAGGCCATCTCGTCGCTGGCGAGCTGCATCGCCTCTCGCAGCCGCTCCATCGGCTCGTCGTCGCGCCCCTCCAGAAAGGCACGCGCTTGACGGACCCGATCGTCGTACACCTCGGCGCGCACCGCAGCGACGCAGGGCCCCAGACAGGTGCCGATCTCATGGCGAATGCATCCCGGGGTGCGCGGCGGCAGCACCAGCAGGTCCGGCTGGTCGGAGAATCGCATGCGGCTGTCGAAGGTGCAGTCGCGCAATCCCAGCGCGTCGCCCAACTCGCGCAGCGCGTCGCCCACGCGCTCGGCCCCCACGAACGGTCCGTAGAACACCCCCCCACGTTCACCGGCACCCGAGCCGCGAACGACCGTCAACCGGGGCGCGACCCCACCGGCGACGCGCACAAAGGCGTAGTGTCGCGCGTCGCGCTTCATGGCCACGTTGAAGCGCGGCCGCAGGCGCTTGATGAGGCGCAGCTCCTCCAGCAGCGCGGCGAATTCGCTCGGGACGTAACTCCACTCGATGGTCGCCGCCTCGCGCACGATGCGCGCTCCCTTGTCCTTGGGGAACTCGGCCCGGAAGTAGCTCAGCAACCGCGTCCGCAAGCGCTTGCTCTTTCCCACGTACACGACCTCGCCCCCGTCGCCGATCATGCGATAGACGCCCGGTCGGTCGGTCGCCGACGCCCGGACGACGTCGCGAAGATGGGCGAGACGCTCAGCGAGACGGGCGGCGTCTGCCTTGCGCTTCGGGGCGGTCAGCGCTGGCATCGGTGGCAGAAGACCGTGGAACGGCCGTCGATGGCGTGCGTCTCGACGAGCGCGGTGCGGCAGCGAGCGCACGGTGCCCCACCGCGCCCGTAGGCCAGCAGTTGCGCGGCAAAGGTGCCGGACCGATTGGACGGGTCGCGGTAGTCCCGGAAGGTGGTGCCTCGCGCCTGAATCGACGCCGCGAGCACGCTGGTCAGCGCCTCGTGCAGCCGAGCGACCTCAGCGCGCTGCAGACTGCGCGATGCTCGCGAGGGATCGATGCCCGCGCGCCAGAGCGCTTCGTTCGCGTAGATGTTGCCGATGCCGGCAATAACTCGCTGATCCATCAGCACCTTCTTGATCGCCGTTCGTGATACCCGAAGAAGTCCCGATAATCGGTCCACGTCGAAGGCGGGGTCAAGTGGCTCGGTACCGATTCGCGCGTCGTAGGCCGCGAGGCCGGATTCGTCGACCAGCGTTACGGTGCCCAGGCGCCTCACGTCCCGGTACCAGAAACACCCCCCGTCCTGCAGCGTCCATTCGACTGTAGTGTACGCGTCTGGCTCGGGAGCATTGGCTAATTCCGGAGAGTGCTCCCGCGTGCTCCCCGGCATAGTCTCAGGAGTATGAGGCGCCGAGTCGGGTGCGTCCGCGACCAGAACGGATCCCGTGAACCTGGGCTGGACGAGCAGGTGCCACCCACCGGTGAGCGACAGGATCCCGGTCTTGGCTCGCCGCCAGGCGCGCTGAATCGTCCGGCCGCGACAGGTGTGCGCCAGGTGCTCCGCCGAGGTCCCGCGTAGCACGTCCGCGCGGAAAACGCGAACCGACTCGACCCGACGACCAGCCAGTCGCGCGTGCAGTTCGCGCGCGATGGTCTCGACTTCAGGTAGTTCCGGCACGCCTCGCCAGCTCCCGCCATCCGATATCGCGGCGGAGCACCTTGTCGGGGAAATCGATGCGCTCGGCGGTTGACACGCTGGCGCGCTGCGCCGCCTCGAAGGTGCCGGCGACCGCTGTCACTGCAAAGACCCGCCCCCCGGACGTGACCAGCGTCCCATCGTCCCGACACGCCGTCCCGGCGTGGAAGATCACGACGCCGTCCGTCTCCGCCGGCAGTCGGATCGAACCCCCGGTGAACGGTGTGTCAGGATACCCAGGCGACGCCACCACGGTTGTCACGGCCGCCCCCGCGCGCGCGCGCGGCGAGGCAACTCGGGCCATCCCCCCCTCCTCAGATGCTCCGACAAGAAGGTCGACTAGGCGACTTTCCAACAACGGGAGCACGACCTGTGTTTCGGGATCACCGAATCGGCAGTTGAACTCGACCACCCTCGGCCCATCGGTCGTGAGCATGACCCCGACATACAGTAGTCCGCGAAAAGGGATCGCCCGCCGGCGCATCTCCGCCAGCGTCGGAGCGATGATCGACGAGGCGACTCGTTGTTTCACGTCGTCGGTCGCCAGCGCTACGGGCGAATACGCTCCCATGCCGCCGGTATTCGGGCCGGTATCACCCTCGCCAAGGCGTTTATGATCCTGCGCTACCGGGAGCATATGGAAATATTCCCCATCGGTCAGGGCGAACAGCGACAGTTCCTCGCCCGTCATGCACTCCTCGACCAGCACCTCGGCGCCCGCCGCACCGAAGGCGCCGGCGAACATCCGATCTATCGCAGCGTCTGCCTCGGCGAGCGTCGTCGCCACGATGACCCCTTTCCCTGCCGCGAGGCCGCAGGCCTTGATGACCACGGGAGCCCCGCGCAGGCGGGCGGCGAGCTTTGCCGAGGCAGCGTCGGAATGCCACGACGCGCCGGCGGTCGGCACTCGTGCGGCAAACATCACTTCCTTGGCGAATCGCTTTGACGCCTCGAGCTGCGCCGCCGCCCGCGATGGGCCGAAGACTCGGAATCCCGCCGCGCGGAGGGCGTCACTCACCCCACCCGCGAGCGGAGCTTCCGGGCCGATGACAACGAGGTCGGGGCGTTCGAGCGACGCGAGGGCGACGACGGCCGGTGCGTCGGTCGGGTTGACCGGAACGCAGCGGCCGAGTGAGGCAATCCCCGGGTTCCCGGGCGCGGCGACAAGCTCGAGGCTCGGATCGTCCTGCGTCAGCTTCCACGCGATCGCGTGCTCTCGGCCGCCACTACCCAGGAGGAGAATCTTCACGTCCCTGAGGATCCCTTGAACGCGCTGCTGAAGGCGTCGCGTGCTCGGTCAAAGACCCCGTTGAGCGAATCCATCGCGCCGCGCGCCTGATCGCCATAATACCCGACCGCATCCTCTATGTCTGAGGTGAGCGGCGGCGTTGCGGCATCGTCGCGCCGGCGGTAATCGCCCGCGAGGATCTTGTCGTAGGCACCGCTCTGGACCCAACGCTGCAGCTCCGCGGCCCGCACCGTGCCGAAGGGATGCGTGCGGAAGGCCGTATTGATCACCTGCCACACCTTGTCGGCGAACTCGTTCTGCCCTTCATAGTTTGCGGCTTGCTCCAGGAATGCATCGACCGAGAGCGAATCGTCCAGCTCCTTCCCTCCTGCCATCTTCATGAAGGTGCTGGCGGTGATCCGCAGGTCCTGCGACACCAGCAGCCCGGCGCGGTCGGCGGAGAACTCCGCCTTGCGGTACCACTCCATCAGGGCCAGCTGGAAGGGGAGGAGGGCGATGCCGGCCAGGAAGGGGAGGTTGTTGATCCCGAGCGTGAGGATGATGATCGCGATCGTCGTGTAGGTCGTGTGTCCGCTCATGATGTGCCCGAGCTCATGCCCGAGGATGTCGCGGCGCTCCTCCTCGTTGAGCAATTCCATGAGACCGGAATTGAGCACGATGAACGGCTTGTCGAAGCCGACGGCGGCGGCGTTCACCAGCGGAGTCTGCGTGACGTACAGCTCGGGCACTTCCTGCCAGTCGAGCGTCGCCAGCACGTCCTGATACTGGGCCCAGAGCTTGGGCCGCTGGGTGGGGCCCACCCGCACGGCGTTAGCCAGGAAGAGCTGGCGCACGCCACGTTCGCCGAAGAAGGACGCCACCTTGCGCACGACCTGGTCGAACCCCGGAATCGCCCGCAGCGAGTTGAGGGCAGCGCGGTCTGCGGGGTGCTCCCAGGCGGTGGAGGAGATGTTGGATAGCGTGACGCGGTCGGGCATGGAAGGGGCTCCGGGACGGGAGACGGGGGACGGGGGACGGGAGTTGGGAGGGCGCGCTCCGGGGGGGTACAGGGGTTATGCCGGAGACGGCAGCGTACCCCGATTCCTACGATGCGGCGCGTCGGGAAGTGTCGGGGGCTCCCGTCCCACTCATGAAACGCCTTCGAACGCCTGGTCGATGTCGTTCATCAGGTCTTGCACGTCCTCGACGCCGACGCTCAGGCGCAACAGTCCGTCGCTGATCCCCAGTCGGGCGCGCCGCTCGATCGGGACCGAGGCGTGCGTCATGGACGCGGGGTGGCAGATCAGGCTCTCGACGCCGCCGAGCGACTCGGCGAGGGTGAAGATCCGGAGGCGGTTGGCGACCCCTGCTGCCGCTGCGAGAGAGCCCATCTCGAACGAGATCATCCCGCCGAAGCCGGACATCTGGCGCGCGGCGAGCGCGTGGTGCGGGTGCGAGGCGAGGCCGGGGTAGAACACGCGCTCGTCACCCAGGCGCTCGGCCAGCCAGCTGGCGATGCGCCGTCCGCTGGCGTCGTGGGCGGCCATCCGCAGGTGCAACGTCTTGGTCCCGCGCAGGACGAGCCATGCGTCGAACGGACCGGGAACGGCGCCGGCGGCGTTCAGGATGAACTGCAGGCGCGCGGCCAGGTCGTCGTCCTTCACCACGGCGCACCCGCCCACCATGTCGCTGTGGCCGTTGAGGTATTTCGTGGCGGAGTGAAAGACGATGTCGGCCCCGTGCTCCAGCGGTCGCTGGAAGACGGGCGTTGCGAACGTGTTGTCCACGATGAACATCGCGCCGTGCCGCTTCGCGATCTCTCCGATGGCCGTGAGGTCGGTGATCCACATCAGCGGGTTGGTCGGCGTCTCGACGATGATCGCCCGGACATCGGGGGTCATGGCGTCGGCCACCCGCTGCGGCTCACGCGTGTCCACGTACGTGAACTGGAGTCCCATGTTCACGAGGATCCGGTCGAACAGGCGCGGCGTGCCGCCGTACATGTTGTCCGCGCACAGGATGCGATCGCCGGATTTGAAGAGCTTCATGATCGAGTCGATCGTGCCCATGCCGCTGGCGAAGGCGAAGCCATGTGTGCCACCTTCAAGGGTGGCGATGTTTCGCTCGAGCGCCTCGCGGGTGGGATTCTTTCCTCGGGCATACTCGTAGCCCGTGTTGACGCCGAGCGCCGACTGGGCGTAGGTCGAGGTCTGGAAGATGGGCGTCATGATCGCCCCGGAAGTGGGATCGGGACGCTGTCCGGCGTGCACGGCACGGGTGCCGCACGCGAACTGCAGGTCTTCGTCGAAGATGCGCGACATGCTAATGAGAGCGAGGGCGGGGTCGATCGGGACGGGCGAGAAGATACATCCGGCGTTCCGTCGAGGCACCGTCGTAATGCCGACGCACACCAGGTGGAGCACGGAATGACCGAGTCGTCGAACGCGATAGCACCAATTCCTGGTACCGCCGAACCAATGCGCTGCGTCGTCGTCGACGACGAGCCGCACTTGCGGCGAGTGCTCGTGCGCTTGATGAAGGGCGACGGCTTTTCCTGCGAGGAAGCCGGTTCGGGAGTCGAGGCGCTGGAGGCGCTTGCCCGGCGACCGGCCGTCCTGGTGCTCACCGACCTGCATATGCCGGAACTGGACGGGATCGGGCTCCTGCGGCAGATCCGCATCCGGTATCCCGACACGGCGGTCATGCTGATCACCGCGGTGGCCGATGTGAGCACGGCCGTCAATTGCCTCGCCGAAGGGGCGATGGACTACCTGACGAAGCCGTTTCACCTGGAAGAGGTGCGGGCCCGGGTGCGTCAGGCCCTCGAGAAGCGTCGCCTCATCCTGGAGAATCGCGACTATCAGGACCTGCTCGAGGACAAGGTCGCCGTGCAGGCCCGTCGACTCGAAGAGCTCTTCCTCGCCTCGATCCAGTCACTGGCCGAAGCGCTCGAAGTGAAGGATCCGTACACGCATGGGCACTCGCTGCGCGTGTCGAAGTACTCCACCGTGATCGCGCGCACCCTCGGACTCGACGCCGGCGTGGTGCGGCAGATCGAGCTGGGTGGCAAGGTGCACGACATTGGCAAGATCGGCGTGCGGGAGAGTGTCCTGAACAAGGCAGGACCGCTCACCGACGACGAATACAAGCACATCATGACGCATCCCGTGGTCGGGTGGCGCATCCTGTCTCCGCTGCTCACCGACATGCCGCTGGCGCTGACCGTCGTGCGGTCGCATCACGAGCGATTCGATGGTCGCGGGATCCCCGATGGCCTCGCCGGACTCGACATCCCCCTCGAAGCGCGTATCGCGGCGGTCGCCGACACGTTCGATGCCATGACCAGCGTGCGCCCGTATCGTCCTGGCGTGCCGCTGCAGGCGACGATCAACGAACTGCGGCGCTGCTCGGGCGCCCAGTTCGACCCGGACGTCGTCGACGCCTTCCTGAGCGCGCTCGACTCCGGGGCGATTGACCGCTCGGAAATTGGCGAGGGGAGCACGGCCCCGGGACTGCTCGCCCCGATGGGGGCGCGCTAAGGCGCGGGTACCAGAATCCTGCGGATGCAGGAGCAACGGAGGGACACCACGTCCTCCGCGCCCGTCACCCGTCGCCCCGAGTGATCTCGACGCCGGTCAGGGCGTGCCAGCGTGCCTGCAGCGATGCGTCGATCGACGCGTCGTCAACGATGCAGCGTTGCAGGACGGGGGCGTCGAGCGTGCGCCCGTGCAGCGCGAGGTGTTGGACAATCGCCACGTACGAATCGGCCCCGGCCACCAGTACCGAGACGCCGTCCTGTTCCAGGCGCGTGGCAATCTCGCCCGGGTCGGCGGCGGGGGCGGTGCTCAGGCGTCCACCCGCAATGAGGGGGGCGACGAGGCCCTCCACGAGGCCGAGTCGACTGGAGAACGGGAGCAGGGTGAGGGTGTGATCTCGTCTCCCGAGGCGAGCCGACTGTGCGGCAGCTCGCGCCGCCGACAATAGCTCGCGGTGGGTCAGCGCGCGTTCTGGTACGTTCCCCTCCGTTGAACGATGGTGGAGGACTATCACCTCCTCAGGCGCGCCCTCCGCGTCGATCTCTCCCTCGAGGCGCAGCCCCTCGTGCAGCGTCAGGTCGATGTCTCGCGTGTCGGTTCCGTGTCGCCAGGTCGCGCGAGACGGGGCCTCGTCGAGCAGCACTCGCGGCATCTTCTCCGGCAGTCGCCCTGCCAGCGCGCGCGTGGTGAAGACCGCCGCCACCCGAGCGCGTTCGAGCTCGTGCGCGATCGCGTCGTTCGAGTCGTTCGGGTCGAGGAGGAGCGCTGCTCGTCCATCGCTGGCGGCCAGCGCGACGAGGAACTGGGGGCACGCCGGGAGGAGCAGCGCCGCGCGATGTCCGTGAAGTGTGCGCACCAGCGGGCCGGTCCGTTGCAGCAACGCCACGCCCGCGGCGACCAGACGTCGGCTTTCGAACCCGTCAATCGCGCCGTTGGCGGCGGCCAGCGCCAGCGGGAGAAACGCGAGGGGGTCGGTCATGGATGGGTGACGTGGAAAAGTTCGGTACGCTGGCGCGTCTTGGTGTGCATGGCGTCGCCGGCGCGGCAGTGCGTCCGGTGGGCGAGGACCGGGGTCGACTGGGACCAATCGTCGGCGCAGAAAGCTAGTCGAGGCGCGGGATGCCAGGTGGCCGGCTCGTTAGGTGCCCGCGTCGATATTGTGACAAGTATCACACCGTAAGTTCCTTGTGCGCAACAACTTCGCGACTACATTCCGCTGCTCGGTGAACGGAGACACTTGATGAACTTGGACGGGTTGATGGTCAGCGTGTCCGGCGTCCGCGGTCGCGTGGGCGAGGCGCTGACGCCCGAAGTCGTGTGCCAGTTTGCTGCCGCGTTCGGGGCCTTCTCCGTCGCGCGTTCCACCTCGAAGCTGATCGTGGTTGGTCGGGACAGTCGGGTCTCGGGACCGATGTTCCATCGCGCGGTGCTCGCGGCGCTGCAGTCCGTGGGGGCCGACGTCGTGGATATCGGCATGGCGCCGACTCCGACCGTCCAAATGGAGGTGGAGCGCCTGCACGCGGCCGGAGGGTTGGCCATCACGGCTAGCCACAATCCCGTTGAGTGGAACGCCCTGAAGTTCATCTCGTCGTCCGGACTCTTCCTCGACGCGCAGGAAGGGGAGGCGATGCGCAGCGTACTCGAGCGCGGTGTTCCACGTGCCACGTGGGACGCACTCGGCAATGTGCGGGCGGATGAGACGGCGATCGATCACCACATCGAGGCGATTCTCGCCCTGCCGTTCCTCGACGTGGCGGGGATCCGGGCGCGCGCGTTTCCGGTGGCGCTCGATAGCTGCCACGGGGCGGGGGTCACGATCTTTCCTCGCCTGCTCGAGCGCCTGGGTTGCCGCGTGAGCGCGATCAACCTGGAGCCGCACGGCCGCTTCCATCGACCACCGGAGCCGGTGGCGGAAAACCTTGGCGAGCTGGAACGACTGGTCAGCGCGAGCGGCGCAGTGGTGGGCTTCGCCACGGATCCCGATGTCGATCGTTTGGCGCTGGTGTCGGAACAGGGCAAGGCGATCGGCGAGGATTACACCCTGGCGTTGGCCGCGCGCGTGGTGCTGGCCCGCACGCCCGGACCGGTCGTCACAAACCTGTCGACGTCCCGCATCGTCGCCGATGTCGTGGCCGAGGCGGGGTGCGAGCTGGTGCTCGCCCCCGTGGGCGAGGTGAACGTCGCCGTGAAGATGCGGAGCGTCGGCGCGGTGGTCGGCGGCGAGGGGAATGGCGGGGTTATCCTCCCCGACCTGCACCTCGGCCGGGACGCCCCGCTCGCCGCCGCGCTGATCCTGCAACTGTTGCACGAATCCGACGGCACGTTGTCTGCAATGGTGGCGCGATATCCGCAGTACCGGATCGTGAAGGACAAGCTGGATCGCCCTGCGGCACCGCTCGACGCGGTGTATGGGACGCTCCAGGAAGCGTTGCCGGGTGCTGCGGTCGATCGGCAGGATGGCCTGCGGCTCACGTGGCCCGATCGATGGGTTCACGTTCGGCCGTCGGGGACCGAGCCGATCGTGCGAGTCATTGCCGAAGCGCCATCCGAAGTTGAGGCACGGGAACTGGTTCGTCGCTGTCGGGCGCCGCTCGACGCGATGTCAGCATAAATCCACGCGAGACTACCATGTGCGGAATTGTCGGGTACGTCGGACCCAAGATCGCCACGCCGCTGCTGCTCGAAGGGCTGAAACGCCTCGAGTATCGGGGCTATGACTCGGCGGGGGTCGCCATCATGAATGGCGCCGGGGTCGAGACGGTGAAGGAGGCAGGAAAGATCGCCAAGCTCGAGCTGCTGCTCGACGCCACGCCCGTGACTGGCACCACCGGGATTGCCCACACCCGCTGGGCGACGCACGGGCCGCCGAATCAGGTCAACGCGCACCCGCACATGAGCCAGGACGGCAGCGTAGCCGTCGTCCACAACGGCATCATCGAGAACGCCACCGTCCTGAAGCAGATGCTGCAGGGCCGCGGTTATGTCTTCAGGTCCGATACGGACACCGAGGTGCTGGCCCACCTCATCGAGGAGTGCTTCGACGGCAACCTCGAGGATGCAGTGCTCGAGGCCCTGCTCCAGGTCGAGGGGACGTACGGCATCGCGGTGATCTCGAGCGTCGACACGCACAAGATCGTCGCCGCGCGAAAGGGAAGTCCGCTCCTGCTCGGACTGGGCGAGAACGAGTACTTCATCGCCAGCGACGTGTCGGCGATTCTGGCGCACACTCGGCAGGTCGTCTACCTCGAAGATGGCGAGATGGCCGTGCTGGACGCTGGCGGCTATCGGGTCATCGACATGGACGCCGTCGAGATCACGAAGAACGTGGCGCATATCGACTGGGACCTCGCGCAGATCGAGCGCGGCGGTTTCTCGCACTTCATGCTCAAGGAGATCTTCGAGCAGCCGCAGACGGTCGAGCAGACGATGCGTGGCCGACTGCTGGACGACGAAGGGACGTCGAAGCTGGGCGGACTGAACCTCTCGGACGAGGAACTGCTCTCCTTCACCAACATCGTCATCACGGCGTGCGGTACGTCGTGGCATTCGGCGCTGATCGGCGAGCACATGCTCGAGGAGCTGGCCCGTATTCCCGTGGAAGTGGAGTACGCCTCGGAGTTCCGCTACCGCAACCCGGTGGTGGACGAGAAGACGCTGTGCATCGTGATCTCGCAGTCCGGCGAAACCGCCGACACGCTGGCGGCCATGCGCGAGGCCAAGCGTCGCGGGGCGCGCACCCTCGGCATCGTGAATAGCGTGGGATCGACGATCGCCCGCGAGTCGGATGGCGGGATCTACATCCACGCCGGCCCGGAAATCGGCGTCGCCTCGACCAAGGCCTTCACCAGCCAGGTCGTCGCCCTGCTGCTGTTCACGCTCAAGCTCGGGCGGTTGCGCGGCATGTCGCAGGAACGCGGACAGGAGATCATCGCCGGGATGCGCGCCCTGCCGCAGCACATCCAGACCATCCTCGACCGCGCGCAGGAAATCGAGGACATCGCCGAGGAGTACAAGCGAGCGAGCAATTTCCTCTACCTGGGCCGCGGCTACAACTTTCCGGTCGCCCTCGAAGGGGCACTCAAGCTCAAGGAGATCAGCTACATCCACGCGGAGGGGTATCCCGCCGCCGAAATGAAGCACGGTCCCATCGCCCTGATCGACGAGATGATGCCGGTCGTCTTCATCGCCACGCACGACGCGGTCTTCGAGAAGATCACCTCGAACGTGCATGAGGTGAAGGCGCGCAAGGGACGGGTGATCGCCGTCACGTCGCGCGACGAGGACGCGCTCGAGGGACTCCTCGACTATGAGTTCCGCGTTCCCGAGACCAGCGACCTGCTGATGCCGATCCTGGCGTCGGTGCCGTTGCAGCTCCTCGCCTACTACATCGCCGTCAAACGCGGGGCGAACGTGGACCAGCCGCGCAACCTGGCCAAGTCGGTCACCGTCGAGTAGGCCGCGACATCAGGTCGAGTGGGGCGGGGCCTTCGGGCGCCGCCCCACAGTCGTTTCCCAAGGACCGAGCCCTCCGATCGGGACCTCGCCGTGTGCGTGGCTCGCGCGGGGGGCGCGCGACGTACGCAAGGCATATTGACGTTCGTCGATGTATGGTGTATCATGCGCCATGACTCGCCTGCTCGAAATCGTCGAACGACAACTCGGGGATCGCTGCTGCGACCGGCAGGCGCGCCCCAGCATCGCGTCGCGCGATGCAGAACGGCTGGCGGGCGAGATCCAGATCTTCGCGCACCCGGTCCGCCTGCAGTTGCTCGACGTGCTCGCGCGCAACGAGGGGCGCGTCTGCGTCTGCGACCTCGAGGCCGCGGTCCCGGTCAAGCAGCCAACCGTGTCGCATCATCTGCGCATCCTGCGCGAGGCGGGGGTGGTCGAGTCGGAGCGGGTCGGGCAGTGGATGTACTATCGGGTGCGTCGAGACGTGCTCGGCGCACTGCGGGACCGGTTCGGCGCGCTGCTGGATGCGTTCGCATGAGGCGTTTCCCTTTTTTGACCAGGTGCATCGATGTGTGTCGATAGACAGAACTGCCGTGACGTATTGGGCGCGCCGTGGACAGTCGACGGGCAGGACACCGCTGGCACGCGGAGCGCGGACCGCACGCGCGTGCCGCAGCTGGCGCCCACGGTCTACCGTCCGGCCAACAGCGTCCCGTCCATTTCGAGCTGCTCTTGTTAGGCACGATGTGCACCCCCCCCGCGCGCGGTCGGGGGCATGGCCGGGCTCTGCCTGGCGTGCTGGTCGTGAGCTCCGCAGTGTGTTCGGGACGGTCGACCCTCAACAGGTGAGAGCATGACGGACGCCACGTATTCCATCCGCAGTGCGACTGTCCATGACCTGCCGGCCGTGCAGGGGTTGCTGGCGACGGCCATGTTGCCGCTCGATGGCCTGGAGTCGCAGTTCGGCGAGGGCTACGCGATCGCCGAGTCTGGCGGGGTGGCGATCGGTGTAGAGGGGATGGAAGTGTACGGCGATGCGGGGCTGCTGCGATCGGCGGCCGTCGATCCGTCGTGGCGTGGACGGGGGGTGGGCGTCGCGCTGACACGGGACCGACTGTCGTGGGCGGCGACGCGCGGGCTCCGGGAAGTGTGGCTCCTGACCACGACCTCGGCGGACTACTTCCCGCGCTTCGGATTCGTGCGCGTCGCTCGAGACGAGGCGCCTGATGCGGTGAAGCACTCGATCGAATTCGCCGAGGCATGTCCGGCATCTGCCGTCGCCATGCGTCGGCTCCTGACCTACCCCGAGCACGACCCCGAGCACGACCCCGACGACCCTGGGCCCGGACTCGCCGCATCCTGGCTTCACGATCGCTCGACCAACGCTGATCGGTCCTGCGTTGACCGGTGCCGCGACTTCGGCGCGGCGCACAGGACACTCCCTTCACCACGAGACCACACTGACATGTCAGACAACCAGGAAGGCTGCTGCGCCCCAGGCTGCTGCGACGACGGTGCGAAGACCGCGACGATATCCGTGCGCGGTTCGAAGCCTGCGGAGGCGACGGCCTCACCGGCACGCGTGACGGCGACGGCGCCGGTGACTTCCACTCCGGACGACACGGGTGAGGCGGTGCGGGCGACCGTGCGTGACAAATACTCGGCAGCGGCACGTCGCGCCGCCGAGGGGGCGTCGGCCTCGTGCGGCTGTGGAACGACGTGCTGCGGTGAGTCGGCGGAGGTCTGGGACCCGATCACGTCGGACCTGTACGACTCCGGCGAGACCGAGGGGATTCCGCCCGAGGCACTGCTCGCCTCGCTCGGGTGCGGGAACCCGACCGCGCTGGCCGCACTCGCCAGTGGCGAGGTCGTGCTGGACCTCGGCTCAGGCGGTGGAATCGACGTGCTGCTGTCGGCGCGTCGTGTCGGGCCGACGGGGAAGGCCTATGGACTGGACATGACCGATGCGATGCTCGCGCTGGCGCGTGAAAACCAGGCGCGCGCCGGGGCGACGAACGTGGAGTTCCTCAAGGGCGAGATCGAACACATCCCGCTGCCCGACGCCAGCGTCGACGTCATCATCTCCAACTGCGTCATCAACCTGTCGGCCGACAAGGCGCAGGTCCTGCGCGAGGCGCATCGGGTCCTGCGCCCGGGGGGGCGCTTCGCGGTGTCGGACGTGGTGCTGCGGGGCGTGCTGCCCGATGCCGTGCGGGAGAGCGTGGCGCTGTGGACCGGCTGTGTGTCCGGTGCGCTGCACGAGGATGAGTACCGTGCGCTCCTCGTCGACGCAGGGTTCGGCGACGTCGATATCGAGGTCACGCGCGTCTACACGTCGGAAGATGCCACGGCACTGCTCGACGCGGCGGGGCTCGCCGACCAGCAGCTCGCCTCCGAGGTGGAGGGGAAGGTCGTCAGTGCCTTCGTGCGCGCGCGCAAGACGCCTGTCTCGACGGTGGACTAGCGCCCGAGGGCGCCCGAGGCAGTCGTAGGCGTTGGGGCGCGGCAACGCGATCGGTGCCGCGCCCCAACGCTCTCGGCGTACCGACTGGCGCTCGGGTGTCTCACGCCGCACCATTGAGGGCGCGTTTCGGCCGGTGTGCGTGAACCGGACGGGCGCGAGGCGCACATCGTGCGCGCGGCACGAGTCGCCGGTCCCTCCCCGGTTCGTGTCGGCATTCGTCGTGGGCGGGAACTCACGGGTGACCCCTGCGCATGGCCGATACCGTCCACTTCTCCCGCCGCCTGCTGTCCGAGATGCTCGGTACCGGTCTGCTCGTCCTGCTCGGGACCGGCTGCGTGATGACCAACGTCATCACCCAGGGAGCGTTGGGGCTGACGGGGATCGCGCTTACCTGGGGGTTCCTGGTCACGGTGCTGATCGCGACATTCGGCGGCATCTCCGGGGCGCACATCAATCCGGCGGTCACGATCGCGTTGACGGTGACCGGGCGCATGCCGCCGCGTGAGGCAGCCGGATACATCGCCGCGCAGTGCGGCGGGGCGACCCTCGCCTCGCTCATCCTGCTGGCGACGTTAGGCAATGTCTCGGCACTCGGCGCCACGCTCCCGACCGTCTCCAACGGCGCGGCGCTGGCCATCGAGTTCTGGTTGTCGTTCGTCCTCATGGCCGCTGTCGATGGCGCCACCTCGGACGAGCGGTGGGGTGGCGGTGGGGCCGCGGTGGCGATCGGGATGGCAGTGGCGCTGGACGTCCTGATGGGCGGGCCGCTCACCGGTGCGTCGATGAACCCGGCGCGTTCCCTCGGTCCGGCCCTGATCGGCGGCCGGTGGGATTCGCACTGGATCTACTGGTTGGCCCCGATTGCCGGGACGAGCAGCGCGTCGGTCGCGATGCGCTGGCTGCGCGGGCGTTAGGCACCTCTTGCGAGTGCTGGTGCAGCGCGTCGCGCGCGCCGAGGTGCGGATCCGCGAGCCGGACGGGTCGCGGCGGCTCGCCGGACGGATCGGGGCAGGGCTGTTGCTGCTGGTCGGGCTCACCCACACCGACGCCGAGGAGCAGCTGCGCTGGATGGCGGACAAGATCGTCGGCCTGCGGATCTTCCAGGATGACGACGACAAGATGAATCGATCGGTGGGCGATGTGGGCGGCAGCCTGCTGGTCGTGTCGCAGTTCACGCTGTACGGCGATGCGGGCAAGGGGCGGCGCCCCTCGTTCATCGACGCCGCCCGACCCGAGCAGGCCATCCCGTTGTACGAACGGTTCCTCGCCCTGCTGCAGGCGTCGGGGCATCCGGTCGAGGCGGGCGAGTTCGGGGCGATGATGGAGGTCGAGCTGATCAACGACGGCCCCGTGACCCTCTGGCTGGAGAAGTGATGCCGATCCGCGTGATCCTCGCCTCCCAGTCACCGCGCCGACGCGAACTGCTGCACCAGATCGGGATTGCACACGAGGTGCGGCCTGCCGACATCGATGAGTCGTACCTGCCGCACGAGGCACCGGCGTCGCACGCCGAGCGCCTGGCGCGCGAGAAGGTGACGGCGCTGAGCACCGCCGATCCGCGCGCGGTCGTCATCGGCGCGGACACGATCGTGGTCATCGACGGCGCCGTACTGGGAAAGCCAGGGAGCGCAGCCGACGCGGCCCGTATGCTGACGACGCTGAGCGGACGCACCCATTGGGTCTACACGGCAGTGGCGGTGGCGCGCGGCGACCTGGTGGTGTCGGGAGTGGAGGGGGTCGAGGTGACCTTTCGTGCGCTCACGCCGCGCCAGGTTGACGCATACGTGGCGACCGGCGAGCCGATGGACAAGGCCGGGGCCTACGGCATCCAGGGATTCGGCGCCACGCTGGTCGAGCGCATCCACGGGGACTACTTCGCCGTGATGGGACTCGCGCTCGGGCGGCTGGTCGACTTGCTGCGCGAAGTTGGTGTGACGTACCAGCCGGATGGGCTCCGGGACGGCACCTGACGCGGGGACGACCGGCGTCCGTCCCGGCGTCGATCCAGGCGTGCCGGCGCCCGGATACGAGGCGCGCCGGTGCTGCGCACAACCGAAACGGGGGGACGGATGACGTGCATTCAGTCCCCCCGTCGTGTGTCGGTACCGCTCAGTTACTCTTGCCGCGCGGCATGCGCTCGCGCACCGCGGCCAGGTTCTTGTCGTAGGTCGCCTGCTGCTCTGCCGTCAGGATGGTCCGGATCTCGTCCTGCTGTTTCGTGTTGAGCTCACGGCGCTTGGTCATCTCCTCGGGCGAGGGGCGCACTCCCGGCGTCATGGCGGGCATTTCCTTCGCGTACTTGGCCTGGATGGCCTCGAGCTTGGTCTGCTGCGCAGCATCCAGCGTGATGCCGGTGAGGAGCATCTCCATCATGCGACCAGCGCCGCCCCGCATCCCACCTTGCGGCGGTCCACCCGCCTGCGCCTGTGCTGCCGGGGCGGCGATGGCGAGCACGACCACCGCGACGGCCAGGGACATCCACGAACGATTCACAAATCCTCCTCGGACAGATGGGGGAACCGGCACCTGCGCGCAGTCGCGCTCGGGTGCCAACCACAAGTCAGCTACGCACACGCCGACATCGCCGTGCGATCGCACACCGAATCCAGCGTGACCCGTTGGACGTCGGCACTCCGTGGTGCGTTAAGGCTGTGACGGGGGCAACGCCGAGTACGTCCGCTGCCAGTGCTCGACCTTGGTCAGGACGTCGTCCACGGTGATCAGGGGCATGCGCCCCGGACGGTTCTCCATGCTGACCGGATAGTCCTCTCCCGCATCACCATAGGCGTCGATGAGCAGGTCGTGGTACGCGCGGTACGGCCCAGTCCGACGCGGATTGGTGTAACCGACCAGCGAGATCACCGGACGCTCGAGGGCGACCGCGATGTGCAGCGGTCCGGTATCGGGGGCCAGCACGAGCGCCGATCCGTCGAGGATCGACACGAGATTGCGCAGGCCACTGCCTAGCGCCGACATGGGACGGTGTCGTGCCTTCTCCATGATGACGGCTTCGGCGGCCAGTTCTCGCGTCGATCGCCCGCCGACGAGGACGGGTTGCAGGCCGAAGTCGGTGTAGAGGGCGTCGACGACCTGGGCCCATCGTTCGGGGAGCCAGTCCTTCTCGGCCTTGCTGGTGGCGATCACGATCGCGGCCGTTGGGCGATCGATCGACGCGAAGAATTCGCGCTGCCACTCGCGCTCCTGCTCGGTGGGACCCACGTGCCACTCGACCGGCTCATGCGGAACGCCCAGGGCCTGCAGGAACTCGAAGTACTGGTCCTGCACGTGCTGCCCAACCGGGTGTGGCGGAATGCGGTGGGTGGTGAAGAGCCAGTTGAGGTCGCGCGCGCGCGCCTTGTCGAATCCCAGCTTGATCGGCGAGCGGGTGAAAGAGGTGACGATGCCGGCCTTGAAGTACACCTGCAGGTTCAGCACGACGTCGAACGGGCGCTGCGCCAGCTCCCGCTTCACGTCGGTGAAGGCCCTTCGCCCCTTGTGCCGCTCGAAGAGGACGATCTCGTCCACGTGCCGATGTCCGCGCACGAGCGACGCGGGGCCGGGTTGCAGCACCCAGGTGATGTGCGCATCCGCCTGTCGGCGCTTGATGGCATTGATCACCGGGAGCACGTGCACGGCGTCGCCCACGGCGCTCATCATGACGATGCCGACGCGACCGAGTGGCGTCCCGGTGAGGGCGGTGCCGGGCGATGCACTCATGGCATGTACGCTTCCATGGCCAGGGCGCGATGCGCCGCATGGACGGCCTCATCCTGCACCAGGCGCTCCCGTATCGCCGTCATGACGCGGTCGGGGAAGGCGGTGCCGGCGGCGCGGCACCACTTGGTGACCGAGCGCGCGAGGCGGCCGTAGTTAGCATCGCGCAGGTTCGGGTCGCCCGGCGGGACGAAGCGCACCCGATCAACGTCGAGCACCGCCGGGTGCAACTCGCCGGCATCGTCGGGGACCAGCAGGATGTTCTTCACGTTGAGGTCGGGGTGCCAGGCGCCGGCTTGCGTGAGCGCCCCGAGCAGCGCGGCGACCGGCGCCACCAGCAGCTCATGATCGTCGGCGCCGGGGGGCGTCTGCAGCGCCGCGCCGAGGTCTGCCCCGGGGAGCTCCACCGTCATCACGTCCACGCGCCGCAGCAGCGGGCCGGCGCGATACACAGCATAGGCGACCACCGGAGGGGTCGGCACGCCGGCTCGCGACAGGATGAGCGAGGTCGCCAGCTCCCCGGGCGCACGCGTGGGCGGCAGGAAGAGGTCGCGAAGGACTGGGGCGAGCATCCCGCCGTGGTGGGCGTGGCGCACGACCACCGTCGGGCCGTCGAGGGGAAGGGGGGCGGCGTAGACCGGCAGGCGTCCTTGCATCTGACGGGCGCGCGGGTGTGCACGCGCCCACGCATACAGCGTGCCCGAGGCCAGTGCCTCGCGCACCCCCTCGGCGAGCTTCTGGTGGACGACGATGTCGCCCCCCGCGCCCTCCAGC
This sequence comes from Gemmatimonadota bacterium, assembly GCA_016704465.1. GTDB lineage: Bacteria > Gemmatimonadota > Gemmatimonadetes > Gemmatimonadales > Gemmatimonadaceae > SCN-70-22. The sequence goes on from JADJAD010000009.1 coordinate 98,096, forward strand.
CGCTCGTATCCCTGCGGGACGGGGCGGGTCACCGGAGCGCCCGGAACACCGGGACCGGTGCCGCCTTGCCGCGCAGCGTCAGCGGTGCGCGATCGCCTAACGCGTGCTCGCGCGTGAAGGCATCGCGCATGCTCGTGGAAAGCAGGATCTCGCCCCCTTCGGCCCACGCGCACAGCCGGCTCGCCGTGTTGACCGTATCCCCGATGATCGTGTATTCCAGGCGCCGCTCCGAGCCCAGGTAGCCGGCAAACGCCTCGCCGTAGCTCAGGCCGATGCCGACCAGGATCTCCGGACGCTGCTCTCGACGCCACCGCTCGTTGAGCACGTCGACGGCCCGCAGCATGTCCCGTGCGGCCTCCACGGCGCGGTCGGCGTCGTCGGGGGCGCTGATCGGCGCTCCCCACTGCGCCATCACGGCGTCGCCGATGAACTTGTCGAGCGTCCCGCCATGGCGGAACACGACCTCGACCATCTCGGAGAAGTATTCCGTGAGGAAGCGCGCGGTCGCATCGGGCGCCATGCGCGCGGCCAGTTCGGTGAAGCCGCGGATGTCGGCGAAGAGCACGGCGACGGTGCGGCGCTCTCCCCCCAACCCGAGCGCCTCGGGGGCGGCGGCGATGCGCGCGGCGAGATTGGGGGTGAAGAAGCGCTCGAAGTTGTCGCGGATGCGCGCCTCCTGCCGGATGCGCTCCGCCGAGCGGATGTTGTCCAGCGCAACGGCCCCGATCCCGGCGAACGACACGAGGAAATCCAGGTCCTCGTCGCTCACCCGCGCTCGCGGCGTGAGGCTGTCGACGTACAGCACCCCGAGCACGCGCCCCTCGCTGGCGATGAGCGGGGCGCAAGCGGCGTTGCGTACCGGTACCGTCCCCCCCTCGCTCGGCGTGCTGCGCGACCCATCCGAAAGGACCGCGACTTTCCGGGCGATCACGGTGCTGGCCAGCGTGGGCGAGATCGTGATCGGGAGGTCTTCGCCGGCGCGCGTCCGGGCGATGCGCGGTACGAGTTCCTGCGTATCGTCGAGCAGCAGGATGGAGACGTGTCCCACGTCGAGAAGACGAAAGGTGAACAGCACCATCTTCTCCATCAGCGAATCCACATCTGCAGTGCGCGTCAGCGCCTTCGAGATCTCCAGCAGCAGCGTCAACTTGAGCCGGTCGCGTTCGGCTGGAGGGACCGAGGCACGCCCCTCGTCGATCGCCATCTGGACCCCGCTCGCGCGCAGCGCCTGCTCGAGGGCCTGGTCGGCGTCGGGGACGGGAATGGAGCGGATGATGGTGGTCCCGGCGCGGGCGACGCGCCGCACGCTCTCTGCGCTGGCGTCATCGACCAGCATCGGACTCAACTCGCGCACCTCGAACGGGACCTTCCCGAACATCACCGAGTCGCCGCCGCTCAGGCGTGCACTTCCCACCCGTGCCCCCCCGACGAAGGTCCCGTTGCTCGACCCGAGATCGCGCACGCCAACGCCAGTGGCGTCGGCCGTGACCTCGGCGTGACGTCGCGAGATCGTGGGGTCGAGAACCGGAAGGTCACTGTTGAGCGCCCGCCCGAGGACCAGCGACATCCCCGGGCGCAGCTCGAACTGGATATTTCCGTCGGTACTGACGAGTCGATACGTCATCGGCATGTGAATATGCCGAGCCTGCCGCCCCGCGCCTAGCTCGAGGCGGTACTCGGCGATGTCCCTCCTCCGGCGGCGCGCGCCCGGCCGATCGCGGTCAGCATGGCGCGCGCCTTGTTCTCGGTCTCCTCCCATTCGGTGGCCGGGACCGAATCGGCCACGATCCCGGCCCCGGCCTGCACATTGGCCACACCGCCAGCCACCACGCAGGTCCGGATGGTAATCGCCAGGTCCATGCGGGTATCGCCCGCGCTGATGTATCCCACCGCACCAGCGTACGGCCCACGACTCTCCGGCTCCAGCTCGTCGATGATCTGCATCGCGCGCACCTTCGGCGCGCCGGTCATGGTGCCGGCGGGAAAGGAGGCCCGAAAGGCGTCCATCGCCGACAACCCCTCGCGCAGCCGTCCCTGCACTTCGCTGACGAGGTGCAGGACATGCGAGTAGCGCTCGATCCCCATCAGCTCCGTGACCGCGACGGTGCCGTACTCCGCGATCCGTCCGACGTCGTTGCGCCCGAGGTCCACGAGCATCACATGCTCGGCGCGCTCCTTCGCATCGGCCGCCAGCTCCTCGGCCATGCGCGCGTCCTCCTGCGGGCTCTGTCCCCTGGGACGCGTTCCGGCGATCGGACGCACCGTAACCTGTCCGTTGGCCACGCGGACCAGCAGCTCGGGCGACGACCCGACCAGTTCCACGCCGTCCAGGATCAGGTGGTACATGTAGGGCGACGGGTTGAGCACGCGCAGGGCGCGGTACAGCGTGGTCGTGTCGAAATCGAGCGGGACCTGGATGCGCCGAGCGAGGAGCGCCTGGAAGCAGTCCCCGGCGAAGATGTACTCGCGAATGCGCTCCACGTCGCGTTCGAACGCCTCGCGCGAGTAGTTCGACGTCCCCTCGGCACGCGGGGCGTCGGGGGGAAAGGTGACGGCGTGCAGCGGCGACGGTTCGCGCAGCCGCTGCTCCAGGGCGTCCAGGACGCCTAACGCCTCGTCGTACGATGCCCGCAGCGATGCCTCGCCCGTGTCGGCGACGGCGACGAGACGCGCCTGGCCCCGCAGGTTGTCGATGATCACCAACGAGCGCGTGAAGACGAAACAGGCGTCGGGCGCGTCGATCGTGCGCCGGGGCGCGTTGGGGAGGTGCTCGATCGCCCGGACCACGTCGTAGGAGAAGTAGCCCACCGCCCCGCCCCAGAACTCGCCCAGCTCTGGGACCGGCGCCGGGCGCATGGCGACGAGCCGCGCCTGCAGGTCGCCGATCGGATCGTCGACGTCGTGCGCCCCGTGCCACCCGACAGACGCCGTCCACTCCTCGATGGTCTGTCCCGTCAGGCGCCACGCCGCGCGAGGTTCGGTGCCAATGAACGTGTAGCGCGACCAGGTCTCGCCGCCGGCGGGTGCGGACTCCAGCAGGAAGGCGAACGGGCCGCGTCGCAGCTTGGCGAAGGCGGACACCGGGGTGTCGGTATCGAGCAGGATGTCGCGCCAGACCGGGACCAGCGTGCCGGTGGTCGCGCGCCGTTCAAAATCAGCGAAGCTCACGGAAGGTGCCCGGCGGGTGTGCGAGGGAGCGGGAAGGGGGTACGAGTGGGGCGATGGCAAGGATAACCTCCGGCGACGGGGCGAGCGGCCGGGCTCGCCGTCGGGGATCGATGCCAACGTCTCGGGTTGCTGTCACTTCGCGCCAACGCCGATATTCGCACATCATGCTTTCCGTGCCTGCCTGCTTGCGCCTGGCGATGACTGCCGCGCTGGTCTCCGCGATCGCTGCCGCCCCGCGTCCCGCCATCGCCCAGCGCGCGTGGAACGACTCCACTTCGCGTGGGCTGGTCCAGCGTGCCACCGATCGCCGCGCCCGCCAGCTGGCGGATTCGGGGCTGGTCGACTACTCGGCGCAGGCCCACGGCTACCTGACCTTCCTGGGCCAGCTGGGCGACGGCTTTCCCCTGCCACCCAAGGTCATCAAGGCGGACGAACTCGCGCTGGAAGTCTACTGGCGCGCGCCAAACTACAGCAAGCAGTGGATCCTTGGCCGTCGGGATACGCTGCTCCTGCCCACCGACATCAACTACCATCGCGATCACCTGGGCATCGTCCAGAACAACTTTCCCGACATCATCCGGCTGGGCGATGGCGACGAAGTGCAGGATGTCGCCCACCCGCTCTCGGCGCGCGGCCTCGCGACCTACGAGTACCAGCTCAGCGACTCGTTGCGCATGGAGATTCCGGGGCGCACGATCGACGTGTACGAGGTGAAGATCCGCCCGACGGACGACCGCATCGCCGCCGCGGTGGGCGCAGTCTACATCGCGAAGGACGACGGCCAGGTGGTGCGCATGGCCTTCTCCTTCACGCGCAGCGCGCTCAAGGACAAGCAGCTCGAGGACGTGTCGATCGTCATCGAGAACTCGCTCATCGAGGGGCGCTTCTGGCTGCCGCGACGACAGGAGATCGAGATCCGTCGGACAGGGAGCTGGATGGACTTTCCCGCCCGAGGAATCATCCGCGGACGGTGGGAAATTCGCGGTTACAAGGTCAACCAGGGCTCGACGATCGCCCTCACGCCGGGGCCCGAGATTCTCTACGCCCCGCCGCAACGCCGCGCGCAGTTCCGGTGGCCGGAGGGGTCGATCATGGCCGGCATCCCGGACGACATCGAGGTTGCGTCCGATGCCGACGTCCGGCAGGTGCAAGAAGAGGCGCGCCGGCTGGTGCGTGCCCAGGCGCTGCAGCGCTCGCGTGCCACGCTTCCGTCGGTGCGCGCCATCTCCGACCTGCTGCGCGTGAACCGCGCCGAGGGACTCGCTGTCGGCGGCGGCATCCGGCGCCGCATCGGCGCCGGCCTCGACGCCGGACTGCTGGCGAGGTGGGGATTCGCCGATCATGAACCCAAGGCCACGCTCTCGCTCGGCTGGGAGCGTGCCGATGGCGTCGCGTTCCGCGTCCGCACCTTTCGGGAGTACCGCGAGGCCGCCGACGAGGCCGAAACATCTCGCCTGCGAAACAGCATTGCGGCGCAGGAGTTCGGAAGTGACTACACGCAACCGTTTGATACGCGTGGCGTGGCGGCGAACCTCCAGCTTGGCCTGCATGGCGGACTTCGTTGGCAGGTCGATGGCGGATACGAGTGGCACGATGGACTCGGCGTGGCGGCGCGCCCGTCGTCGGGCCGGTACGCGCCCACGCTGGCCGCGTTCCGCGGGAAGGGCACGCGGCTCTCGGTCGGCGTCGAGCGTCCGGCGGGCGGCTGGTGGTGGGGAAGCACCATGCGCGCGCGCGGCGAGCTCAGGGTCGGGCACCTTGGCGCCTGGAATCGAGCGGGCGCTGGGAGCGCGGCGGAGGCCCCAGGAAGCTTCGTGCGCGTCTTCGGCTCGGCAGAGGTCCTGCGCAGCGTTGGTCGGGCGCAGCTGCAGCTCCGCCTTGCCGGAGGGGCGATGGACGCGCAGGGAGGGACGGCGCCGCAGCTGCTCCTGTTTGCCGGCGGCCCCTTCAGCGCCCCCGGGTACGACTTCCACGCCTTCCGAAGTCGCGCGCTGCTTGCCCCCCACGTCGAATGGCAGTTCCCCGTCCCCTTTGTCGGCGTGCCGCTCGGGCGCTGGGGACGCATTCCGGCAGAGGCGCGGCTCGCCCCGTACTTGCACGCGGTGTACTCCTCGACGGGGGCGGCAGGGACCCGTCGGGCCAACGGCTCGACATCCGGGTTCGCGCCTCCGGTCGTCGGGTCGCGGTACCGGGCGGGATGGTATCCCTCGGTGGGTGTCGGCGTGCTGTCCCTCTTCGACCTCGTGCGCATCGACCTCGCGCGTGGGCTGCGAGACGGTCGATGGACCTTCGGACTCGACGTCAGTCGCGATTTCTGGTCGATCCTGTAGGCGAGGGCAGCTGCGACGCGTGCGTCACCCGGTCGATACTTCCATTGCGGCGGTGACGCGGCGCCCGGGGTGACGTTTCCGTCGTCACATCAGTCTCCCGCGCAGCAGTCCCCCGCTCGTTCCGACCCCGGTAGGAGTCCACCGCACGATGTCGATGCACGCCACTAGCGATGACTGGATTCTTGCCACGCTCGAAGGGCTGGTCGAGCCCTCCGCCCTGGAGGAGCTTCGGCAGCTGAAGGCCGGGAGCCTGTGGGACGCCGCGATTGCGCGGAACTTCGCGACGGACGATGCCATTCTTGCGGCGCTGTCCGCGCGCTTCCGCATGAAGATCGCGGACCTGTCCATCGCCTCCGAAAAGGCCTGTGAGGCGGTCCCCGAGTCGCTGGCGCGGAAGTTTCGCATCGTCCCGCTCAAGGTGACGGACTCCGCGCTCGACATCGCGACGGCAGATCCGCACGACATGGACTGCGAGCGCTCGCTGGGCTTCGCCACGGGGCGGACGATCCGGATGCACCTGGCCGCGCCCGCGCGCCTGCTCGAGCGCATCGACGAGCTGTACCGGCCCGAGACTGCGGTAGAGAAGTTCCTCGACGGCATGACCCGCTACGACGTCGAGTCGATCGCCGACGTGCCCGAACTGAGCGACCTCGACCTGTCCGCCGACAAGGCGCAGGAGCGCCCGATCATCCGGCTGGTCGACCACATCATCGCCGAGGGGATCCAGCAGCGCGCCAGCGACATCCACATGGAGTCGCAGGAGCGGGGGGTGAAGGTGCACTACCGCGTCGACGGCGTGCTCCGGCACGCGATCACGCTCCCCCGGGCGGTCGGCATCCCGCTCGTCTCGCGCATCAAGATCATCTCCGGGCTCGACATCGCCGATCGCCTGCGCCCGCAGGACGGTCGCGCCCGAGTCTCGGTCGACGGCAAGCGCGTCGACCTGCGCGTCTCGACCCTCCCCGCCTCGGCGGGGGAGAAGGTCGTTATCCGCATCCTGGATTCGAGCAACAACATCCTCAACCTGGACAACCTGGGGCTGAGCGCGGGGGACTTCGAGCGCATCCAGCACCTGGTGAACCTGCGTGAGGGGATCGTCCTCGTGACCGGCCCCACCGGCTCGGGAAAGACGACGACGCTGTATGCCGCCCTGCGCACCATTCTCACGCGCGGCGTCAACATCGTCACCGTCGAGGATCCGGTCGAGTACAAGATCCCGGGCATCGTGCAGGTGCAGGTCAACGAGAAGGCCGGACTCACCTTCGCCGCTGCGCTGCGTTCGATCCTGCGGCAGGACCCGGACGTCGTCCTGGTCGGCGAGATCCGCGACAAGGAGACGGCATCGGTCGCCATCCAGGCGTCGCTCACGGGACACCTCGTCCTCTCCACGCTGCACACCATCGACGCGGCGAGTTCGGTCGCCCGTCTGCTCGACATCGGGGTGGAGAGCTACAAGATCGGTGCGGCGCTCAAGGGGGTGATCGCCCAGCGCCTGGTACGGCGCTTGTGCCACAGTTGCCGCGCCGTGTCGACCGAGCCTGTCGCCGAACGCCTGCATCGCTGGATTCCCGAGGGGGCAACGCTGCACCGTGCCGTCGGCTGCAACGACTGTGGATCGACCGGATATCGCGGGCGTCTCGCGCTGCTGGAAGTCCTCCTGGCCGACAGTGAGGTCGAGCGACGCATCGCGGCGGGCGACACCACCGACCGGATCCTCGAGGCGGCGAGAGCAGGCGGACTCCGCTCGCTCTGGGAATCGGGGATCGATCACGTGATCGAGGGCGAGACCGACCTCGAGGAGCTGCTACGCGTGGTGGAGGCTCCGCTCGACCTGCCGGCGCCGCGACGCTCGGCGCGCAGCGAGCCGCGGCACTTGACCGCAGGGGCGCCCGGCACCGCCACGCTGTACCGACCGGCCGACACGATCGTATCCAGCACCTCGCCCGGGGCGACTGTCACCGCGACGCCACCGGGCGGCTCGATCAACCTCGAACGCGCGTTCGAACTCGTCGGCGACGAGACGCCTACCAAGTCCGGCACCGAGCGGCGCACGGTCCTGCTGGTCGAGGACGAGGCGCCGCTGCGGCTCGTCCTGCGCGACCTGCTGGAGCGCGAGGGCTTCAGTGTGGTCGAAGCCGCAGACGGGATCCTCGCGCTGGTCGAGGTCGATCGTTGCGCCCCCGACGCCGTCGTGCTCGACCTGAACCTCCCGGGCCTCGATGGTTACGAAGTCCTGACCCGCTTGCGCGCCCGCCCCGCCAACAACGACCTCCCGATTATCGTTCTCACCGCCACCCCCGACGAGGACCACGAGGTCCGCGCGATCGAGTTGGGGGCGAATGATTTTCTCGCCAAGCCGTTCCGGCCGCGGGCACTGACCGCACGACTGCGCGCGCTGCTCCGCACCGCCTCATAGGGGGCGCTTAAGGCGACGCGGGAGCACGATCGGTGCTCCCGCGCCACTTCTGGAGCATGACATGGCCGAACTGAAGGTCGGTGTCGTCGACGTCTTCATCATCGATCCGCGTCCCGACGGATGGAAAGTGCTCGTCATGCGCCGCGCCGCCGGTACCAGATGCACCGGAGCATGGGAGGTGCTCCACGGCCGGGTCGAGGGCGACGAGCGGCCGGAGGAGGCGGCGGAGCGGGAAATTCGCGAGGAGACCGCGCTGGAGACCACTCGGCTCTACAACGTCACCTGTCACTCCTTCTACCTGCACCGGCTCGGCGTGGTGCAGGTCGCCGTCGTCTTCGCCGCGTTCGCCGACAGCCGAGTTGCCCCTACGCTGGGTCCGGAGCACGACAGGGCGGAGTGGCTCGGCGTCGACGATGCGATGCGCCGCCTGGTGTGGCCCCGGTCGCGCGCCGCGTTGCGCGACGTGCAGGCGCTGCTGGCCACGGGCGACGCCGGTCCGGTCGACGACGTGCTGCGCGTTCGGTAGCCGCACGCGGAGCCGTCCGACAGTTCGCCCGATCAATTCGCCCGATCAGTCCGGCCGGGGCTCTCGCGCAGATGAGTGCACGTCCGAGGTGGCCGGGGCGTTCGGCTTGACCCTGACGCTCTTGGCCGGGATCCCCACGTTGACGTGGTACGCGCGAACATCCTTGGTCGCCACGGCCACCGCCCCGACCATGCCCTGCTCGCGCACCCGCACCCCCGCGAGCACGGTGGCGTGGTAGGTGATCCGCACCCCCTCGTCGAGTCTGGTCACCGCGTTGGTCACCTCGGACTGCTCGACGATACTGTGCGTGTGTGAGTAGATGTTGGCGTAGTCACTGATCGACACCCGGTCGCCGAGCACGAGCCCGCCGCGATCGTCGAGTAGCACCTGGCGATGCACCACCACGTCGTCTCCGACGTCCATGTTGTAGCCGAACGAGAACTCGACGCCGTGAAAGCACTTGAAGTTGCGCCCGCAGCGCTTGAAGATGCGCGTGGCGAGCAGTCGCCGGAATCGCACCCCCAGTTCGACGTTCTGCCCGGCGAGCGGCAGTCGATCGAACGAGTACCAGAGCCAGAGCAGCGGCTTGACTGGCTGGAAGCGCGCGTCGTCGCAGTCGGCGTAGAACTCCGGCTCCAGCGTGATGTTGCGCGGGTCGAGCTGCGACAGGGCGAGGCGCGTCCCGAGTGGGATCCGTTCGTCGGCCATGGCCTCGTCGAGGTGGTCAGCATACTGCGGCCACGCCAGCTCGGCGAGCGTGGCCCGACACAGCAGCGATCGATCGGTGGCCGGGTCGTCCAGCGCGTTGTCGAGTCGGGCGAGCCAGGCGTCGGCGAGCGGCGCGATCGGTCGCGGGGGGAGCTGTCGGAGGGGGAGCCAGGGCATGGCGCAGGGGGTCGTTGTGGGAAGACGGTCCTGCCGGGACTACAGCATCAGGGCTTCGCGGCGGCACGCGATCGGGCCAACGCGCGTTCCCGCTCGATGCGGTGAAGCAGGATCGACCATTCGTCGTTGCGCGCCGTCTCGTACAGGATCGCCAGGGGTTGGTTGACGTCCACCTGGCCATCGAACACGTACAGGCCCGATTGCACCTCACGCTGCCGCAGCCGCTGCGAGCCGAATCCGGGCGAGAGCGGGATGACGTCGACCGGCTGAAAGTCGCGGCCGACGTTGGAGATGTTGAACTCCATCGGACTGAACCGCGTCTCCCCCCTGCTCGATGGCGAAGAACGAGACGTACCACAGGCTGAGCCGGGGGAGGGCCGTGCGGCGCTGGATCGCCGCGAGCCGCTCGCCCTGGCTGGCGACAATCTCGCGCATGGCGCGGTACGAGTCGGGGGACAGGACGCGAATGACGGTTTCGTCGAGCGGGATGGCGCGCACCTGCAACCCGAACTGCGACACGCGCAGCGCGATATCGTCCTGGCGCAGCGACCCGAACCCCGCGGGCACGAGCAGCGCGCTGCTATCCTGCGCCGACTCGCGCGTTCCGGGGGGGCGATCGCCAGCAGATTGAACGGCGGAGTCGGAGCGTGATTCGACTGGCGCCCCAACCGGCACCGGGCCTGGAGCGGGCGACGCGGTCGGCTTGCAGCCGACGACCAGGAGCACAAGTCCGAGCAGGAGCACGAATTCGAGCGCGAATCCGGCCGCGAATCCGGCCGTGCGGTGGCGCGTGCCATGCGGCGTGCTCGCGACCGGTCGACGTGAACGCATGCGCACGCCGGTCGTCACGGAGCGGGCTCCCGGCGCCACGCGGGCTGCGTGACCAGCTCCGCCACTGCGGTCGCCAGTTCGTCGCGTCCCGCCCCGGTGTGCGCGCTGGACGAGATGACCTGCCCCTCGTCCACCGCGATGGCGCGCACGATCGCGTCGAGCCGCGCGCGACGCTCAGCTGTCCCGACTTTGTCCACCTTGGTGATCACCACCAGGGTGGGGACCTCCAGGTCGGCAAGGTAGTCCAGCATCGCGAGGTCCTCGGCGTTGGGATCACGCCGGATGTCGAGCAGCAGCACGATGCCGCGCAGCTGCGTCGTCATGCGCATGTAGCCCTCGATGAGCGGCTGCCACGAGTGGCGCTTGGTCTTGGACACCTTCGCGTAGCCGTAGCCCGGCAGGTCGACGAGGATGAAGTCCTGGTTGACCTGGAAGAAGTTCACCTCCTGGGTGCGACCAGGGGTGCGACTGACGCGCGCGAACGCCTTGCGCCTGACGAGCAGGTTGAGGAGCGACGACTTGCCGACGTTGGAGCGCCCGATGAAGGCGACCTCGGGGAGCGACGAGTCGGGGCGCCACCCGCCCTTGACCGCCATCCCGCCCAGGAAGGCGAGGTCGCGTATGACCAGGGGATCGCGCGGCCGCTCCGGAGACGCCACCTCCGCCGCCGACGAATCGGCGGCGGTCGGATCGGCCCCCGACGAATCGGTCGCGGTGTGATGCGGGGGCACGTCCCGGTCCTCGCGACTCACTGGGTCACCTCGGCGGCGATGGTCGCGGGCGTCTCGGCGTCGCGCCCGGCACGCACGGCGCGCGGCGAGCGCACCAGCGCCACCGCGAGCACCTCGTCCATCGTCTGGACCGGGTGAAAGCGCAGGCCGCTGCGCACGTCCTCGGGCAATTCCTCCAGCTCACGCGCGTTGAGGTGTGGAATGACCACGTCCGTGCGTTGTGCCCGCAAGGCGGCCACCGACTTCTCCTTCAGTCCCCCGATCGGCAGCACGCGTCCACGCAGGGTGATCTCTCCCGTCATGGCGACGGCGCCGCGAATCGGGACGCCACTCAGCGCGCTGACCAAGGCGGTGGCGATCGCGATTCCCGCCGACGGGCCGTCTTTCGGCGTCGCCCCGGCCGGGATGTGCACGTGGATGTCCCGGGTCTTGTAGAACTCGCGGTCGATCCCGAACGAGCCCGCGCGCGCGCGCGCATAGCTGATCGCCGCCCCCGCCGACTCCTTCATCACGTCGCCCAGCGCGCCGGTCAGTTGCACCCGTCCCCGTCCCGGAAGGATCGCGACCTCGATCTCCAGCACCTCGCCGCCGACGCTGGTGTATGCCAGCCCCGTGGCCACGCCGACCTTGTCGTCGTGCGACAGGTCCTCCGGATCGTACGGCGCGACGCCGAGGAACTCGCGCACGTCGGCGTTGGTGAGCGTGGTGGGGACCGCCGATTCGACCGCGGCGTTCGCCGCGTCCGTCGCGCGCGCCGCATTGCCCGACGCGGCCGGGCCGGTGGTGCCGCCCGAGGTCTCCGCACTCGGCGACGCGCTCGATGCCTCGGGCACCGCCGCGCCTTCCACCCGCCGCCGTGCCAGCTTGCGCGCCACCCGGCCAATGCGCCGCTCGAGCTCGCGCACACCCGCTTCCCGCGTGTAGTGGCGCACGATGTCCGCCGTGACTTCGGGGGGGATCACGACCGACTCGGGCACGATCCCATTACGCTGCAGCTGGCGGGGAAAGAGGAACTGCCGGGCGATGGCGTGCTTCTCGTGGTCCAGGTACCCCGGCAGCCGCAGGATCTCCATGCGGTCGCGCAACGGCTCGGGAATCGTGGCCAGCGAGTTCGCCGTGGTGATGAACAGCACCTGCGACAGGTCGTAGTCGACCTCGAGGTAGTGATCGTTGAATGCCCGGTTCTGTTCCGGGTCGAGCACCTCGAGCAGCGCGGCCGACGGGTCGCCGCGATAGTCCTGCCCGAGCTTGTCGATCTCGTCCAGCAGGAGGACCGGATTCACCGTCTCGGCACGTCGCATCGCCTGCAGGATGCGCCCCGGCTGCGAGCCGATGTAGGTGCGCCGATGACCGCGGATCTCGGCCTCGTCGCGCACCCCGCCTAACGACATCCGCACGAACTGGCGACCCATCGCCCGGGCAATCGAGCGCCCCATGGAGGTCTTGCCCACGCCCGGCGGACCCACCAGGCAGAGGATGGGGCCCTCCAGCTTCCCCACCAGGCCGAGCACGGCGAGGTAGTCCAGCACGCGGTCCTTCACGTCGGGAAGGCCGAAGTGGTCCTCGTCCAGCACCTGACGGGCATGCCGCACGTCCAGCAGGTCGTCGCTTCGCTCGCTCCACGGCAGCGCCAGGAGCCAGTCGAGGTAGTTGCGCCCGACGGTCGCCTCGGGCGAGATCGCCGCCATGCGCTTGAGCTTGCGCACCTCCCGGAGCGCCCGTGCCTTCACCACCTCGGGGAATCCCTTGGCCGCGATCTGCGACTCGAGCCCCTCGATGTCGTCGGCGTCGTCCTCGCCGAGCTCGCGGTGGATCGCCCGCAGCTGCTCCTGAAGGTAGAACTCCCGCTGGTTGCGGAAGATCGACCCGCGAACCTCATCGTCGATCTTCCGCTCCAGGCGCAGGATCTCCAGTTCGCTCGTGATGACCTCGAGCAGCGCGTCGTACAGCTCGGCCAGCGTCGCCGATTCGAGCAGGCGTTGCCGGATCTCGTGGCGCACCGACAGGTGCGCCGCCAGCACGCACGCCGAGCGCTCGTCATCGCCCGCCTCGCTGGCCAGCTGCAGCACTTCCTGCGGAACGCGACGCTGCAGCGCGACGTACTCCTCGAAGCGCTCCATCACCTGGCGCGCCTGCATGCGCCCCTCGGGCGACAGCACCGGCTCGCCCCACGGCGTGGCCGCCAGCGACGCGCGCAGCACTCCCTGGTGCAGCGTGATCCGGGTCAGGCGCACGCGCGCCAACCCCTCGACCACGACCTTGACCGTCCCGTTGGGGAGGCGCGAGGCCTGGACGACACGGGCTACGACCCCGGTGCGGTACAGATCGACGGCGGCCGGATCGGCCACGTCGGCCGACTTCTGCGCCACCAGCACCACGTACCGGTCGCCGCGCCACGCCTGCTCCACCGCCCCCAACGACCCCGCTCGCCCCACGAGGAACGGCATGACCACGTACGGAAAGACCACCACGTCCTTCAGCGGAAGGATGGGGAGTCGGTCGGGGACGTCGTAGGTGTCGGTGGCGCGGGAGAGAAGCAAGGTGGGACGGGGGACGGGGGACGGGAGACGGGAGACGGGAGTGCCGGCGCGCTTTGCGCGCCGGCGCCAGCTCCCGTCCAAGACAGCCCGGAGCGCCGCCTCCCCCAAAAGATAAGGAGCGCGCGGCATCGCCGCGCACTCCCGTCCCCCGTCTCCCGTCCCCCGTCGGTCTTACGCTTCCTTCTTCCGCCGCTTCGCCTGGATCTCCAGCAGCGGCGGCGCTCCGTTCAGGATGCACGCCTCCGTTACCTTCACCTCGACCACATCCTCGCGGCTGGGCAGGTCGTACATGATCTCCAGCAGCGTCTCCTCGAGAATCGCGCGCAGGCCGCGCGCGCCGGTCCCGCGCTTCAGCGCCTTCTGCGCGATCGCGCGCAGCGCCGTCTCCTCGAACGTGATCTTCACTTCCTCGAGGTCGAACAGCTTCACGTACTGCTTGGTGAGGGCGTTCTTGGGCTCCTTGAGGATCTTCACCAGCGCATCCTCATCCAGCGCCTCGAGCGGCACCACCACCGGCATGCGCCCCACCAGCTCGGGGATCAGGCCGTAGCGCAGCAGGTCGTCCGGCTCCACTTCCTTGAACGGCATCTTCTTCAGCGTTTCGGACTTCACGCCGCCGATCTCGTCCTTGCCGAAGCCGATCTGCCGACGCCCGGTTCGCGACTCGATAATCTTCTCCAGCCCGTCGAAGGCGCCGCCGCAGATGAAGAGAATGTCCTTCGTGTTGATCTGGATATACTCCTGCTGCGGGTGCTTCCGTCCACCCTGCGGAGGGACCGAGGCCACCGTTCCCTCGAGGATCTTCAGGAGCGCCTGCTGCACCCCTTCGCCCGAGACGTCTCGCGTGATGCTCGGGTTCTCGCTCTTGCGGGCGATCTTGTCGATCTCGTCCAGGTAGACGATGCCGCGCTCGCACTCGGCGACGTTGAAGTCGCCCGCCTGCAGCAGGCGCACGAGGATGTTCTCCACGTCCTCGCCGACATACCCGGCTTCGGTCAGCGTGGTCGCGTCGGCAATGGTGAACGGGACGTCCAGCATGCGGGCCAGCGTCTGCGCCAGCAGCGTCTTGCCGACACCGGTGGGGCCGATCAGGAGGATGTTCGACTTGTCCAGCTCCACGTCGCTGTCGCGCGATGAGCTGGAATTGATGCGCTTGTAGTGGTTGTAGACAGCGACCGACAGCGCCTTCTTGGCCTGCTCCTGCCCGATCACGTACTGGTCCAGGATGTCCTTGATCTCTCGGGGCGTCGGGACCTGCGTGATCGCTTCAGCAACCTCGCGCTCCTCATCCTCGGCAAGGATCTCATTGCAGAGGGCGATGCACTCGTTGCAGATGTAGACCGAGGGGCCGGATATGAACTTCCGGACCGAGTCCTTCGACTTTCCGCAAAACGAGCAGCGCAGGTGTTTATCGTGGGACATGGCGCTGACTTTGGGGGCGGGAGAGGCCAGACCCTGACTTTCGGGTGACCGATACGTAATAGACGGGTTTCGGGCTGGTCAAGCAAAAAAGGAGCGGGGCGGGGGATGCCACGCAGCATCCGCCCCGCCCCGTTCTGCCCCACATTATCCCGTCACGGACGGAATCTGGGGACCGTCCGACGGACCGTCATCGGCCCGCTTGGAGACGATGTTGTCCACCAGCCCGTACACCTTGGCCTCCTCGGCCGACATCCAGCGGTCGCGATCCGTGTCCTTCTCGATCTGTTCCATCGACTGACCCGTGTGCGACGCCATGAGCTCGTTGAGCCGCGTCCGCAGGTACAGGATTTCCTTTGCCTGAATCTCGATGTCCGACGCCGACCCGCCGCCGCCACTCTGCGACGGCTGGTGGATCATGACTCGGGAGTGCGGGAGCACCGAACGCTTGCCGGGAGCACCGGCCGACAGCAGGAAGGCTCCCATGCTGGCCGCCATCCCCATGCAGATCGTGCTCACCGGCGACTTGAGGAACTGCATCGTGTCGTAGATCGCCAGCCCTGCCGAGACGCTGCCGCCCGGGGAGTTGATGTACAGGTTGATGTCGGCCCCGGGCTTGTCGGCGTCGAGGAAGAGCATCTGAGCGATAACGATGTTGGCCACGTCGTCGTTGACCGGCGTCCCGAGGAAGACAATCCGGTCCATCAGCAGGCGGCTGAAAATATCGTACGAGCGCTCGCCACGGCTGGAGCGCTCGATGACGTACGGGGGATAGATGGACATGGACGGGGGACGGGGGACGGGGGACGGGAGTGCGCGCCGCTTCGCGGCGCGCGGGCTCCGCACTCGGGACTTAAGGTAGGCGGCGGACAGTCAACGGAAGTATCGGTCGATCAGCGTATACGCCGCAAAGCGGCGCACCCCCGTCTCCCGTCTCCCGTCCCCCGTCCTACTCGACTGTGTTTCGCGCAAACAGCCACGCATACACCTTGTCTTCCGTGATACCCCGCTCCAGGTCGGTGAGCCGCTGCGCCTTCTGGAGCCGGGCGTAGAGCTGCCCGGGGTTCACGCCTTGCTTGCCGGCCATCTCGGTGACCTTGTCGTCGATATCGCTTTCCGACGCGGTCAGCTTCTCGGACTCCGCCAGCGTATCGATGATCATGTCACGTCGTACCTGGCGCTCGGCCGTGGAGCGGAACCCCTGGGCGAAGCGGTCGTGCTCCTCCTCGGGAATCTTGTACGCCTCGGCGTAGCCGCTCACGAGCTGTGCCACCCAACTCGGCGGCACGTCGAACGGGTTGGCTCCGATGATCTCATCCAGGAGCTTCTGGCGCACCTCGGCGTCGGCCTCGCGCGTCGCCCCTTCCTGCATGTCCTCGCGCACGGCAGTGCGCAGCGCCTCGATGGAATCGAAGTCGCCGACTTCACGGGCGAAGGCGTCATCGAGTTCGGGGAGCGACTTGCGCTTCACTTCCGTCAGCTCCACCCGGACCGTCTTCGTCTTGCCGCGCTGCGCTTCGTCGGGGAAGTCGTCCGGCCAGCGCACCGGGCGCTCGATGGTGTTGCCAGGCGACAGCTCCATGACCACTTCCTCGATGCCTGGGATCGCCTGGCCACCGCCGATGACGATGCGATACTCCCGCCCTTCGGGGATCGCACCGTCGTCCTCTGACGTCGCCAGCAGCACGGTAACCTGGTCACCCTCGATCGGCTTTTCCTCAACAGGCGACCACGAGGCACGTTGCTCGCGGACCTGTTCAATCTGCGCCTGCACGTCGTCATCGCCGACGACCCGCTGGCTCCGCGTGACCTTGAAACCCTCGGTCCGCGTCAGGGTAACCTCGGGACGCAGCTCCAGGTGCAGGTCGAACGTGACCGGCGTGCCGTCCTCGAACTTGAGGTCGTGGATGTGCGGTTGCGCGGCCACCTTCAGCTGCTCGCGCTCCAGCACTTCCTTGTAGGCATCCTGGACGAGGTGCTCCACCGCCTCGTTCTTGATGGCGTCGCCGAAGCGTTTCATCACCATTTCCAGCGGCGCCTTGCCGGGGCGGAACCCGGGCAGCTTGACCGTTCCCGCGATCTTGCGCGCGGCCTTCACTTTCGCTTCGTTGACTGTCTCGACCGGGATGGTCACCTGCAACAGGCGCTCAGCCCCCTCGGACTTCTTGGCTTCGATGGCGATGTTCATCGTGGAGTGCGTAGCGGCCGGCACGACCTCTCGGGATCGGTCGTCCGGCCGCGGATAACAAGTGAAATTCGAACCCGGAAGGTAACCTCCGCTCCGGGATGGTCAAAGGCGACTCCTCCTGCAGTCCCTGCCGACCTCGCCCCCCTCACCCCCTTCGACATGCCCGACATTCTGTCCGTGCGCCCCAATCTTCGCGGACGCTTCCTTGGCGCCACGCTGCTCTTCCTGCTCGTCGCCGGGGCGCCGCTCCAGGCGCAGGCGCGTCCCGCGCGCACCCTGGTCTCGGTCAACCCGCTCGGCCTGCCGTTCAAGTACGTGTCCGCCGAGTTGGAGCAGAAG
Organism: Gemmatimonadota bacterium; assembly: GCA_016704465.1. Classification (GTDB taxonomy): domain Bacteria; phylum Gemmatimonadota; class Gemmatimonadetes; order Gemmatimonadales; family Gemmatimonadaceae; genus SCN-70-22. The sequence continues at coordinate 115,469 of JADJAD010000009.1, forward strand.
ACCAATACCTTCGCCACGGTTGGTCTGTCCGCCTCCTTCATCAATATCGGCGACGGTTCCTATGCGTCCCTGGAGGGAAAACTGCGACTCTACCCGAACGAGGAGGCCTTCCAGGGATTCTCGATCGGCCTCGGCGCGGGGCTGACGCGCGTGAGCGAGGACGTGTACAACGGCAACACCCAGTCTGACGAGAATCGCTCGAACACGTCGCCCACGATCGCGGTGATCGCCGACTACAACTGGATGCTGGGCAAGACGAAACGCGTGGTCGTCGGGACGGGGGTCGGCGCCAAGCGTATCTTCGGCGACAGCGATGGATTCAGCGACGTCAACTTCGCGTATCCCACCGCGCGCTTCCAGGTCGGGGTCGTCTTCTAGGCGCCGCTTCGGGCGGCGGCAGGCTCCGCCGCCCCGATCATGTCCGCCACGATCTTCCCCGACGAGATGACCCCCGGCAGTCCCGCCCCAGGATGCGTTCCGGCGCCGGCCAGGTACAGGTTGGGAATGTCCTCGCTCACATTGTGCGGTCGCATCCACGCCGATTGCAGCAGCGTGGGCTGCACCGAGAAGGCGCTGCCGAGGTGCGCGTTGAGCGACTGACGGAAGTAGCGCGGGTCGATGTGCCGCTCGGTGACGATGTGCTGGCGCAGCCCCGGCATGTAGCGCTCCTCGAGGTACGCGAAGATCCGGTCACGATAGACAGCGGCCGTCGTCGCCCAGTCCGTCGTCCCCCCAAGGTGCGGCACCGGCGAGAGCACATACCAGCAGTCACAGCCGGGCGGCGCGAGTGAGGGGTCGGTGGCCGACGGACGGTGCAGGTACAGGGAAAAATCGTCGCTCAGCACCTTGCGATCAAAGATGTCGTGCAGCAGCCCCTTGTACCGGGGGCCCATGAGGATCTCGTGGTGCGCGATATCGGGATACTGGCGATCGGTCCCGAAGTAGCTCACGAAGAGCGACATCGAGTAGTCCTTCCTCGCGAGCCGCGCGTCGGTGTTGACCCGTCGGTGGCGTGGCGCCACCAGCTTCATGTAGGTGAACGCCAGGTCGCCGTTGCTGACCACCGCATCGGCGGGCAGCACCTCGCCTCCCGCCAGCCGCACGCCGGTCGCACGCCGCGTGCGGTCGTCCACGACGATCTCCTCGACCTCGGTCTCCAGCCGCAGCTCCCCGCCGATGTCGGTGAAGAGCGCGGCCAGCGCCTTCACGAGCGCCCCGGTCCCTCCCATGGCGAACCACACTCCCCATTTCTTCTCGAGGTGGTGGATCAGGGCGTAGATCGAGGTGCTCGTGAACGGGTTGCCACCGATCAGCAGCGGGTGGAACGAGAAGACCTGCCGCAGGCGCTCGTCCTGGATGAACTGGTTCACGTACGACGCCACCGACTTGTGCGACTGCAGGCGCACCAGGTCGGGGACCACCTTGACCATCTCGCCGAACTTGTGGAACGGCTTGTCGATCAGCCCGAACCCGGTGTCGAAGATGCGCTCGGTCGAGGCGCTGAACTTGAGGAAGCCCTCGACATCCTCGGGATTGAACGCGCGCACCTGCTGCACGAGCGCGTCCATGTTCCCGTTGTAGTGAAAGACCGAGCCGTCCTCGAAGCGCACGTTGTAGTACGGGTCGATCGGGACCAGCTGCACGTAGTCGGCCGTCGTGCGCCCGCACAGCGTGTAGAGGTCGTCGATCAGCCACGGGGCCGTGATGATCGTCGGACCGGCATCGAACGTGTAGCCATCCTGCTCGAAGACGTAGGCCCGCCCCCCGGGCTTGTCGAGCTTCTCCACGATCGTGACATCGTGTCCCTGGGCGCGCAGCCGAATGGCGGCCGCGAGTCCGCCGAAGCCGGCGCCGATGACGAGAATTCGCATGCGGAGCTCAGCCGGCGATCAGCGGACAGGTCGCGCCGCTCATGCGGTGCGGGGGAGCGGCGCCGTGGCCCGCCCGGAACGCGCGACGTCCGTGGCCAGCCGAGGACGCCCGCGCGCCGCGAGCGCCACCGGCACGGCCATCGCGATCGTGCCGAGGACCGCGGCCCACATCATGTCATCGCGAACACACAAGGCGATCGGCATGATCCCGTTGACGGCGTACAGGACAATCGGGAGCCACGTCGGGCTGATGCGGGTCGCCCACAGCGTCGGCGGCGCGAAGAACAGGACCAGTCGCGCGATGATGACGCCCGTCAGGTACCAGCCGAACCAGTTGGACAGCGGCATTCCGTAGAAGATGTCCTTCGTGAAAAAGGCGATCACCGGGCCCGGAAGTCCCGACTGCACGAAGCGGTCGCCGTCGCCCCAGATCCAGTGCAGCGTCTTGACCATCGCCGGGTCCATCGACACGTCCCACGCGACGAGGATCAGCCCTCCGACCAGCGACCACTTCCACTTCGTGGCATTGTCGTCGCGCGCGGTCATCAGTCGCCCAACCATCGCCAGCGATCCCACGATCATGTAGAACCAGGAGATCGGGATGGGGAACGGGACAAGGTCGAACACGCGATAGCCGAGCAGGGTGGTGTAGGTGTACTCGCCGAACGGCAGCTGGGTGCTCGTCCCCAGCAGTTCGGAGCCGAGGGCGACTCCCGAGGAGACCAGGAAGAGCGGGATCGTGCGCCGCCAGCCGATCCATGCCCCGAGATGCAGCAACGCGGCGACGGCGCCGAGCACGACGTAGACGGGGCCGGAATACGTCCAGCCGAGGCGCAAGATCGTCGCGTTCGGCTCCTCGGCGAGCCAGGAGGGTGCGGGCCCCTTGAGGAACGTGGTGAGCGCGATCGTCGAGAACGCGATCAGCACACAGTGCGCGAGGAGAAACGCGGGGGCCGCCCGGCGAGACCAGGGCGTGGGAGCAGCGTCGGACATCGGGACGGCGGGGAGCGGCGTTAGGCGAGCGACGCGGCGGCAGATCCGCTTCTGGGCGTCGGGAACGGGGCCAGCGGGCCGAGCCAGGCGCGGGCCAACACACCAGCGCGACCGAGCCAACCGACACTCGCACGCCGGGTGACGTTGTCATAGTCGTGCCGGGCGATCGCGCCGAGGATCGACGCATATCCCACGGCGCAGGCGTTGGCGCACCGCTGGGCATCGGACGACAGCAGGCCGATGCCCGGGGCGGCCGCGGCATACAGCGAGGTGGCGCGGTCGATCTGGGCACGGGTAAAGTCGGCCCAGTCGGACCGACGGCGCAGGACGCGACCGGCGAGCACATCGTCCGGGGTGAAGCCGAACGCCGCCAGTTCGTCCTCGGGCAGGTAGCAGCGGTGGCGCTCGGCATCCTCACCGACATCCCGCAGGATATTGGTGAGCTGCATCGCCGTCCCGAGGGTGCGGGCGTAGCCGACGGCGGCCTTCATCGACGTGTCGCCCTTCACACCCCATACGTACGTGCACATCTCCCCCACGGACGAGGCGACCCCCGCACAGTAGCGCTCAAGCTCTCCCCACGTGCCGTAGCGGCAGCCGTCGAGGTCGAGCGCGACGCCGTCGAGCAGTTCGTCGAGCGGTGCGCGCGGAACCCCGAAATGCTGCACCGTCCACGCGAGCTCGCGGAAGACCGGCGAGTCCGGCTGCCCGTCGAAGGCGCTGTTCAATCCTCGGAGGTGCCCCGCCAGGCGATGCCGTACGTCGGCCGATGTCGAGCCGCGCATCGTGGCGTCATCGACGATGTCATCCGCCAGGCGACAGAAGGCGTACAGGGCCAGGGCACCGCGACGCTTTTCCGGCGGGAGGAACAGACTCGCGAGGTAAAACGTGCGCGCATGCGTGCGAAGGATCCTTTCGCAGAATCGGGCGTCAGCGACGGACATCTGTGGCGGGGTGTGGGGCGACGATGAGGACTACGCAACAAAGCGCTGGACGCCGACGGGTGTTCCGACAGAAGTGCCCAGGAGTCGGTGCATGCCACGCCGAACGCGGACCGATGCGCCTCGACCGTCGAAGAGAATTGTATGCCGTGCGCCCCGCTCCTGTCCAACCAGCCGTCCGTGAAGACGCCGAAACCCGCTTGTAATGAAAGAGGCGTGCTCCGATTTCGGGTGTGTCGGCGCCACGTCGCTTTGGTCGTCGTGGAGCGCTGAGCGACGCATCATCCCACTTCAGATGCGTCTTGACCCGGGCTCGGGGGGAGCGTATTAAGGGACGCTCGCGCGGAATCGATTCCAAGCGTGGCCGTGCAATTCACGGTTTCGTGACCGGAACACGTTCCCGGTGTCGCCGCAGCGTCTACTCGACGACTGGGCGACACGACGTATTTGGGGTGTGCCGTCCCGGCTTCAAGACTCGGCCGCGAACGAGCATTCCGCACGAGACAAGGGCGTCGCACGACTGCTGTGCGTGCGACAGAACACGCAGTCTCACTTACCCCGGAGGAGGGGCGTATGACACGACGACTTCGTTCGTGTGTTGCCGGAGCGATCACAGCCATGGTGCTGGGGTCCGCTTCAACTGTTAGCGCGCAGGGGACAACCGGCGTCATCGAGGGCAAGGTCACCGACCAGTCCACCTCCCGCCCGATCGAGGCGGCGCAGGTGTTCATCGATGGCACCTCCCTCGGCGGTTTGACGAATGCACAGGGGACGTATCGCATCACGGGCATCCCGATCACCGGCGCGTCGCGCACGGTGACGCTGCGTGTGCGCTCGCTGGGGTTCAATCCGACCACACGCTCGGTCACGGTCTCGGCCGGACAGACCGCCACAGCCGACTTCACCGTCAGCGCCTCGGCCATCCAGCTGGACCAGGTCGTGGTGACCGGGTCGGGGCAGCGGACCGAGGTCAAGCGCCTCGGGAACACCGTGGCCGTCATCCAGCCGCCACAGAACGCCCCCATCAACGACGTGTCCAACCTGCTCGCCGCTCGCGCGCCGGGGATGACCGCGTCGCCGGGCGGTGGGCTGTCGGGTGAAGGGGCGCGCCTCCGTATCCGTGGCAATGCGTCGCTGACGCAATCCAATGAGCCGGTCGTCTTCGTCGACGGCGTCCGCATCAACAGCGGCGGGAGCTTCGGCATCGGCACCGGGGGCGGCGGTTCGCCCTCGCGCCTGGACGATATCGATCCCAATACGATTGAGCGTATCGAGGTGCTCAAGGGCGCCGCGGCCGCCACGTTGTATGGCACGGAAGCGTCCAACGGCGTGATCCAGATCTTCACCAAGAATGGATCGAGCGGCCCGCCGCGCTGGTCGTTCACGGCGCAGGCCGACGCCTCGCAGTTCGTCGACCGGGTCAAGCCGAACTCTGGCTACGCCTCGCGCCAGTCGCAGGCCGATTCGCTGGCTGCGTACTGGAAGATCCCCGGCCTCCAGCCCTACCAGGTTTTCGAAGTCCCGATCTTCAAGGACTTCTTCACGGAAACCGGTAATGCGCAGACGTACGCCGGATCGGTGAATGGCGGCACCACGGGCTTCACGTACTTCGCCAGCGGCCGCTACTTCAACGAAGACGGTCCGTTCGGCGGCACCCAGTACGGCCCGGCCAAGGACGCGGTGCGCCGCATCCAGACCACTGCCAACCTGCAGCTGGTGCCGTTCACCAACCTGCGCCTGGGCATCCGTAACAACTACTTCAACATCGACCAGTCGGTGCCCGAGAACAACAACAACATCTACGGCGTGAACTCGCTGTCGTACATGGCCCGCCCCGAGCTCGCGTCGTGTCGCTCGCGTGGCACGGGGGTTGTCTCCGAGTACATCGGCCCCGGCGACTGCGCCGGACCGTCGGACCGTTTCGGCAACCAGGCCTTCATGACGGCCGCCGAGGCAATGGGGCAGGTCAACAACTCGGTGGTGTCGCGCTACCTCGGCATCATCGACGCCGACCTCAAGCTCGCCGAAGGGCTCAACTGGACCGCGTCGACCGGCTTCGACGCCACGGCCCAGCGCTCGGTCGGCTTCTCGCGCTTCGGCTACAACATCGACCTGTTCACAGCACAGACGCCGGACGGCGCCCGCAACACGTTCAACGGCGATACGCGCGTCCTCACGCTCGACTCCAAGCTGTCGTACAACAAGGACCTCGGGTCCACCTGGACCACCGCGACCACGGTCGGCCTTCAGGTCTTCAACGACCGCACCAACAACCGCACCGGTGGGTCGCAGAGCTTTCCGGGTCCCGGCATCGAAGTGGTCGGCGCCGGCGGCGCCAACATCACGACGGGTGAAACGTTCCTGACCACGGTGAACGGCGGTTACTTCGGGCAGAGCCAGATAGGCTTCCAGAACATCGCGTTCATGAACATTGGCGGTCGTTACGACTTCTCGTCGGCGTTCGGCGCGTCGGCCCCCGGTGTCTTCTATCCGAAGATCTCGTTCTCGGTCGTCCCGTCCGATCTCTCCGGTTGGGGGAGTCCGTTGGGTCTGTCCACGTTCCGTGTGCGTGCAGCGTGGGGGCAGTCCGGCCGCCAGCCGGGCGCCTTCGACCGCTTCACGACGTTCTCGCCCCTCAGCTCGTCGCTCGGCGCCGGCCTCCAGCCCGGTCAGCTCGGCAATCAGGACCTCAAGCCCGAGATCGCCACCGAACTCGAGGGGGATTCGAGGCCGGATTCCTGGAAAACCGCCTTGCGTTCGAGTTCACGTACTGGGATCGCAAGGTCGAGGACGGCCTGGTGACCCGGCAGTTCGCGACCTCTGGTGGATTCCGCCAGGCGCAGCTGACCAACATCGGACAGATCGACGGCAGCGGGTACGAATTCAACCTGCGCGGCCAGGCATGGCGCTCGGCCCGCAGCACGGTTGAGCTGTTCGCCAACGCGGCGTACCTGAAGCAGACGCTCACCAGCCTCGGCGGCGCGCCGCCGCTCAAGGTCGGCTACGCTCGGTATCGTGGCTTCATGCGCGAAGGCGACCCGCTCGGCTCGTTGTACGCGCCGCGCCTCGCCGTCCCGTGCAACGGCGCCCCGAAGAAGAACAGCGCCGGCGCCGACATCCTGTGCCTCGGCGCCGACCAGCTGCCGATCAAGGCCTCGTTGAATGGTCCCGCGCTGACTCGCGCACAGCTGCTGCAATACTTCTCTGTGCCGCGCGACATCCAGACGGGTGCGGTGCAGTCTGCCCTGCAGCCCGTGCTGGCCGACTACGACGGCAACGGCAACGTCTTCGAGCAGAATGTCGGTGACGTGATTCCCGACTGGAGCGGCGCCTTCGTCGGCAGCTTCAACCTCGGGACCGCGTGGAAGTTCCAGACGCTCATGGAGTGGCGTACCGGCTTCAAGGTGCAGAACCTGACGGACGGCTTCCGCGGGTCGCAGCACCCCTCCATCGGTTCGAACCTCAAGGAGTTCGACGAGATCGCCGCCGCAATGGAGAATCCCGCCAGCACCCCCGAACAGCGGGTGGCAGCTGCCGAGACGTACATCAAGCACAACCGCCGCCTGCTCGAGCCGGGGCTGCACCAGGCCGAGGACGGTGACTTCATTCGTCTGCGCGAGATCGCGCTGACGTACAACATTCCGTCGCGCCTGGTCTCGCGCTTCAAGAGCCGGAACGCGTCGGTCACCCTGTCGGGCCGCAACCTGTGGCTCGCCACCAAGTACTCCGGTCAGGATCCTGAGAGCAACGAGAACGGGCGCGGTTCCACTGGGTCGCTGGAGGGGAACTTCCTCGTCAGCACGGACGGCTTCGGCCTCCCCCTGCAGAAGCGCTACTCCCTGATTTTCAACCTCGGCTTCTAACTCCGGAGCGTATCCCGCTATGCACACACACATGCTGCGTGTCGCGCGACGGACGAGTCGCGCGTCACACACCCTCGCCCGCGTCGCGGTGGCTTCGGCCACCGTGCTCCTGGGTGGCTGCACCCTGTTCGAGACCGACGTCACCAACCCCAACGCCGTCGTGGAGGAGGCGCTCAGCGATCCCGCTGGCGCCACCACACTGGTGAACGGTGTCGGCGCGTCGCTCATCCGCTCACATAACCAGGTGGCCGGCACCGTTGGCGCGTCCAGCGATGAACTCACCTGGTCCGGGTCGCGCGAGTACTGGAAGCTGCTCGACGAGGGCGACGTCGCCGATCCGCTCAACGAGTACTCCAACGGACAGTATCCGTACCTCTCCGAGACGCGCTGGCTGGCCGACTACGCGGTCGGCCAGTTGGAGAAGTTCGACAAGGCGTCGACCGGAAGCCAGCTGCGCAACCGCGCCGACCTGGCGCGGTTGTACACGTACGCCGGCTTCATCTACTCGTTGGTCGGCGAGAACTACGAAGACTTCGTCATCGCCTCCGATCGCCAGACGAACGCCGCGCCGCTTGGTGCGAACTTCTCCGTCGTGTTCGATTCGTCGATCGCGTACTACACGAAGGCGATCACGCTCGCCCGCACGCTCGGGAATGCCGAGTGGGAACGCAACGCGCTCGGACTTCGGGCGCGAGCGAGATTCGGCAAGGCGCTGTCCGGCCGGTTCCGTCCGGCGCGCAACCCGGGGACGCTGGCGGCACCGTACCTCGTCAATGACGCCGGTGCGTCGGCCGACGCGGTCGCAGCGCTTGCGCTCATGGAGTCCGGATATCGCTTCCGCCTGAGCTCCAACGCCCAGAATAACGGGGGGTACTTCAGCACCGGATTCGAGGTCGTGCAACGACTCGAAATTCGCGCCGGTAGTGAGTACGTCAACGTCAACCCGGCGGCGACGATTCCGCTCGATGGCTTGGCAGGCATCAAGCTCGTCGATCCGGTGTCCGCAGCGAAGGACCCGGTCCTGGCTACCGCCATCAATGACTGCTGCCGTCAGTCAACGGGACAGTTCCTCACGATCACCGCAGCGTCGTGGGTCGAGATGCAGTTGATCCTGGCCGAGGCAGCACTTGCCGCCTCGAACACTGCGGAGTTCACCGCGCGCATCAACCAGCTGCGTGCGGTCAACGGTGTTCCGGCGTGGACGGGTGCGCCGGCGGCGCTCGACATCCTCAAGCACGGCCGTCGCGTCAACCTGTTCATGCAGGGCCGTCGTCTGGTCGATCACCATCGCTTCGGAGTCAAGGCCGATCGCTGGCTCACGAACTCGGTGGCCTACCGTAAGGCGTGTTTCTTCCCGATCTCGTACGACGAACGCCTGCAGAATCCGCTCGCACCGCAGCCAGCGGTCGCGCGCGACGCGGCGTGCCAGTAAGCACCCGCGTGGCACCTGAAGGTCCGCAAGTGTCCAGCAGTGGGTCGCGCCCGGTCGGCGCGGTCCGCTGCAACGGCGCGGCGCGCGAGACTCGCGCGTCGCGCCGTTGGGCATGCGCGACCCTGGCGCTCGCGGTGCTCTCCACGGGTGCTTCACGTACGTGCCGGCCGTCCCCGAAGCGCTGCGCGAGGGGATGAACGCACAGATTCAGTTGTCGCTCGACGGATCGCGAGACGTGCTCGGCGTGCTGGGAACCGACGTACGACTGGTGCGCGGCATCGTACAAAGCAGCTCGGCCGATTCGGTCGTGCTGCGGGTCATGGACGTGCAACTGTTCGACGGGCAGGTCACCTCGTCCAACGGAACCGTCGTCTCGTTCGGACGGCAGCAGATGGCCGAGATGAAGCGACGGGTGCACAGCGCGGGGCGGACGGCAGCGGCAGTCGGCCTGGCGATCGGTGCGATCGTCGTGGTGTACGTATCGGCCGGTTCGGGATCAGGGGGCGGCATCGAACCGCCGCCGCCGCCGCCGCCGACGAGCATCATTCCGCGCTGAGTTGCGCCACGACCCAGGTGATGTAGGCGAATAGCAGCAACGCCGTCCCCGCAGGTGCGAGGGCGGCGTTGTGCGTTGTCAGAAGGGCAGTGCGAGAGGTGGGACTCGAACCCACACGGCTTTCACCACTGGATCCTAAATCCAGCGCGTCTACCAAATTCCGCCACTCCCGCGTCGGGCAGAACTTAGAACCATTCTCTCCGCGGCGCGACGGCGCGCGCTTCGATGCGGGCGAAGAGTCACAGGCGCGCGACGGCGCTGCACTACACGAGAGCCCGGACGACTCGCGTCGTCCGGGCTCTCGTACAGCGCGCGTTCCCTGCAGGCGCGTCGCCTACTCGCCGCTGACCTTGAGCGAGACCACCCGCGTGCTCTGCTGCTGCGCGTTGTAGATGAGCAGGCTCACGAATTCGCCGCTCGGCACCTTCGACAGCACCGACTGCAGGTCGTTCGCGGTGCGGATCGCCTTCCTCGGCGCGGGATAGATCACCTCGACGATGATGTCGATGCCGCCGGGGACAAACTGCCGCTGGGCAGTCCCCTGCGGGTCGACGTCCATCACCCGCAGTCCACGACGCTCCTCCGGCACCTTGGCCTGCCGCGCGAAGTCGGCGGACACCGGCTCGACCGTGATCCCGAGCTTGCTGGCGTTCGTCCCCACTGTCGCGGGGGCCTCGGCCGGTGCTTCACGCTCAGTGGCGGCCACCTGCGCCGCGTCCGACGGCGCCTCGGCGAGCTTCACCTTGAATGTCTTGCGCTGGCCATAGCGATACGCCTCGATCTCGACCGTCTCACCCGGCTCGTGCGAGCGGATGATGCGCTGCAACGTCCCCACGCGGTCGGCGACCTTGCCGTCGGCCTTGAGGATGATGTCGCCTTCCTGCAGGCCTGCCTTGCGCGCCGGGCTGTCCTCGCTCGAGTATCCGCCGACCTGCACACCGGCGATCTGCGGGAGCTTGGCGGCGGCCGCCTCGGCGGCGGTCACGTCGCGAATGCTGACGCCGATGACCGCGCGCCGGATGCGACCATACTTGATCAAGTCGTTCATGACGTCGCGCGCCAACGAAATCGGGATGGCGAAGCCGTACCCCTGGTAGTAGCCGGTGCGGGTCGCGATCGCGCTGTTGATGGCGATCACCTCGCCGCGAATGTTCACCAACGGGCCACCGGAGTTTCCGGGGTTGATCGCGGCGTCGGTCTGGATGAAGTCCGAGATCGCGTACTGGTTGCCGCGATACAGGTCCAGGTCCGTCGACCCGCGCCCCTTGGCGCTCACGATTCCCGCGGTCACGGTATGATCGAGGCCGAGCGGGTTGCCGATGGCCAGGACCCACTCGCCGACGCGCACGGCGTCGTCCTCACCCAACACGGTGACCGGGAGATTGGTGGCGCCGTCGATCTTGATCACGGCCACATCGGTCGTGGAGTCGCGGCCGATGAGGCGGGCGCTGTACTCACGATTGTCGGTCAACTTGACCTTGAGCTTGTCAAAGTCGGCGACAACGTGATTGTTGGTCAGGATGTAGCCCTCGGGCGAGACAATGAAGCCCGATCCGCTGGCCTGCTGCGGCTCCTGCTGGCGGGGGTCGAACTGCTGGAAGAAGTCCTCCAGCCCCGGAGGCGACTGACGGCGCTGCTGCTGGTTGTCCCGCTGCTGCGTCCGTCGCTGTACTGTCCGCTCGGCCTCGATGGAGACCACGGCAGGGGTCACCTGTTCCGAGATTCCGACGAAGGACGCGTTCAGCGACTCGACGTTGGCCGGCGGTGTGTAGGCGGCCTGCGAGACCGGCGTGCGTGCCCGACTGCCAGACTGCTGGGCGTAGCCGAACCGGGTCAGATCGAGTCCTGACGCGAAGACCAGCCCGCTGGCGAACGCGATGGCGACCGCGCCGAACAATTTCATTCGAGAAGAAGTCGATGGCGACATGGCAGGTACCAGAAGACGAGAAGACGGGAGGACGTGACGGCGAGCGGCGATGCTCCTACGACACTAGTCACGTGAGGGGCTCGCACCGTTGCTACACCACAGTAAGACCAAGTGGCAAAGGCCGGTACCCGGTTCCCCGGGGACCGACCTTTTTTCGTGAGCGGAAGGATCAGGACTTCTTGTTTTCGTCGACGATCTCGTAGTCGGCCTCGACCACATCGTCACTCGCGGGAGGGGTCGCGCCGGCGCCGTCCGCGGCCGGTTCTCCCCCTGCCGCTGCGGCGGCCCCTTCGGCCTCCTGCTGGGCATACAGGGAGCGTCCTGCCTCCTGATAGGCCGTCGACAACTCGTCGAGGGCCGACTTGATCTCGGCCATGTCATCGCCGCGGTGGGCCTTTCTCGCACGCTCCACCGAGGCTTCCAGGCGCGACTTCATCTCCGGGGCCAGTCGCTCCGACCACTCCTTGGAGTTCTTCTCCACCTCGTAGGCCAGCGAGTCGAGGCGGTTCCGCGTGTCGATCTCCTCGCGACGCTTCTTGTCGTCGGATGAGTTCTGTTCGGCGTCCTTGACCATGCGGTCGATTTCGTCCTTGGAAATCCCGCTGGATGCCTCGATGCGGATCTTCTGTTCCTTGCCGGTCGCCTTGTCCTTGGCGGCGACGTGGAGAATGCCGTTGGCATCGATGTCGAAGCCGACCTCGACCTGCGGCATGCCGCGCGGGGCCGGCGGAATTCCGGTGAGCTGGAACTTGCCGACGGTCTTGTTATGCATGGCAAGCTCTCGCTCGCCCTGCAGGACGTGGATCTCGACCGTGGTCTGGTTGTCGTCGGCTGTGGAGAAGACGTCGGTCTTGCGGGTCGGGATCGTGGTGTTGCGCGGGATGAGCACCGTCATCACGCCACCCAGCGTCTCGATGCCGAGGGAGAGCGGACTGACGTCGAGCAGGAGGACGTCCTTCTGCTCGCCGGTGAGCACGGCGCCCTGGACGGCGGCGCCGATGGCGACGACCTCGTCCGGGTTGACCCCCTTGTTGGGCTCCTTGCCGAAGAAGTCCTTGACGACCGTCTGGATCTTCGGAATGCGGGTCGAACCGCCGACGAGCAGGACTTCGTCAATGTCGGACGGCTTGAGGCTGGCGTCGGACAGCGCCTTCTTCATGGGCTCGAGCGTGCGCTGGATGAGGTCGTCCACCAGCTGCTCGAACTTGGCGCGGGTCAGCGAATAGTTGAGATGCTTCGGTCCCGACTGGTCGGCGGTGATGAAGGGAAGGTTGATATCGGTCGACATGGTCGACGACAGCTCGCACTTGGCCTTCTCGCCCGCTTCCTTGAGGCGCTGCAAGGCCATCGGGTCCTTGGAGAGGTCGATTGCCTGATCGCGCTTGAACTCGCTGACCAGCCAGTCGATGACGCGCTGGTCAAAGTCGTCGCCGCCCAGGTGGGTGTCGCCGTTCGTCGACTTCACCTCGAACTGGCGGGTGCCGTCCACGTCGTACAGCTCCAGGACGGAGATATCGTAGGTGCCGCCACCCAAGTCGAAGACCGCGACCTTCTCGTCCTTCTTCTTGTCGAGGCCGTAGGCCAGGGCGGCCGCGGTTGGCTCGTTGATGATGCGCAGCACGTCGAGCCCGGCGATCTTGCCGGCATCCTTGGTCGCCTGGCGCTGCGAGTCGTTGAAGTACGCGGGGACAGTGACCACCGCCTTCGTCACGCTGTGGCCCAGATAGTCCTCGGCGGTCTGCTTCATCTTCTGCAGGATCATCGCCGAGATTTCGGGCGGGGTGAACTTCTTCCCCGAGACTTCGACCGAGACCAGGTCGTTGGGACCCGTGTGCACGGAGTACGGGACGCGCTTGGACTCCTCGGAGACCTCGCTCATCTTGCGTCCCATGAAGCGCTTGATGGAGAAAACGGTGTTCCTCGGATTCGTGACCGCCTGACGCTTGGCGATCTGCCCAACGAGCCGCTCACCGTCCTTGGTAAAGCCGACGACCGACGGCGTCGTGCGCCCGCCCTCGGAGTTCGGGATGACGACCGGGTCGCCTCCCTCCATGACGGCCACGACCGAGTTGGTGGTCCCGAGGTCGATGCCAATAACCTTGTCTGCCATATTTGATTTCGACTGAGTTGATGGGTTCGGACTCAGGGAGTCCCGCGTAACGAAAGGGCAAGTCCGGGACCGCCGAGGGGCGTCAGTTTGGCAGGGATGTCTGACGGATGTGCGGCGCCGCGGCGCTGGCTTGCGGTTTTGGCGGTTCCTCGCGAGCGTCAGCTGCCCTCCTTCACTCCGATTCCATGATCCCGCTCTCCGACGACAACCCGACGCTCCACCCGTCTTACATGACCGTCGCGATCCTAGGCGCGATCATCGCGACGTGGACGCTCGTGCAGGGGGCGGGCTTTAGCGCGACCACCCTGGCGACGACGGTATGCAACTTCGGGATGGTACCCGGCGAGCTGACGCGACAAGCGCCGCTCGGCTCAGGCGTCCCGATCGGACCGGGGATGGCCTGCGTCATCGACGCCGAAGCCATCAACGTCCTGACCCCCCTGACCTCGATGTTCCTGCATGGCGGGTGGATGCACCTGCTGGGGAACAGCCTCTTTCTCTGGGTCTTCGGCAACAACGTCGAGGACAGCATGGGGCACGGTCGATTCGTGGTTTTTTACCTCGTGTGCGGGCTGGCGGCGGCGGCGGCGCAGGTCGCGGTCGATCCGGCGTCACCGGTCCCCACGGTCGGCGCCTCGGGGGCGATCTCGGGCATCATGGGGGCGTATCTCCTGCTGTATCCGAACGTGCGAGTGAAGATGCTCATCCCGATCATCATCTACCCGCTCATCGTGCACATGCGGGCGTGGGTCGTATTGCTCTGGTGGTTCGCGTTGCAGGTGCTGAGCGGGCTCCCGCAGCTGATGGCGCTCAACCCCAACGTGTCTGGGGGAGTGGCGGTCTGGGCGCACGTGGGAGGCTTTGTCGCCGGCGTGGTCCTGATTCGACTGTTCGAGGATCGTGAGCTGGTCCGCCGGCGCCGAGCGATCGCCGACGCGCGTCGAGTCTTTGACTGAGGGGCGGCCCTGGGCGTGGGCGCTGGCAGCGCCAGATCGCGTCGCAGGACGGCGTCGATCACCACTACCCCGAGGCAGCGGTCGCCTCCACTTTTGGCAGATGCATCTGGCGCGCGTCATCGGCCGACTCGTTGCGACGATCAAGCAGGGGGCACTCGGCGGAATACCGCTGCAGTGGATCCAGCCGCTCTCGGCCAATGGAGAGCGGGCGGGAAGCCCAGTCGTGGCCGTGGATCGCATCGGCTCTGGACCAGGAGACGTTGTCGTCTACATCACCTCGCGCGAGGCGGCGATGACGCTGGACGAGCCTTTTCCGGCCGTCGATGCGGGGATCGTGGCCAAGGTCGACTGGTGTAACCTGCGCGGGGAGCGGACGCTCGATGCGTAGGCACAATCTCGTGCGTGGAGAACCATGTTCATCGCGCGCGTAGTCGGCGACGTGGTAGCCACCCATCGGCACGGAGAGCTGCAGGGGCGTAAGCTGTTGCTGGTTCGTCGCCTGACGACGCACGGGCACGAGGAGGGGGCGGAGTTGGTCGCGCTCGACGTGATCGGCGTGGGTGTGGGAGAGCGGGTGTTGGTGGTGCAGGAAGGGGGAGCGGCGCGCGCGCTGTCGAAGAGCGCCCGAGTGCCGGCGCAGGCGGTCGTGGTGGGGGTGGTGGATCGGGTCGACTTGGTGGATGGCGAAGTCCCGGAGGAGGGACGGTGACGGATTCCTTGCAGGCGTTGGCGCGGGAGATTGCGCGGGAGCTGGCGGCGGCGGACTTGGCGCGGGGGGCCCCCCCCACGGAACGGGATACCGCTTCGCGCAATGCGCTCCTTCACCCTTCCATTCCCTCCCACACCATTTCTGCTGCGGCAACCGGCCTGGCCTCGAGCCCTGGCGCCCCAACGACCGCCGCCCCGCCCGGGGTGACGTTCGTGCGCGCCAACGCACGCATCGCCGACTTCATCGACCACACGCTCCTCAAGGCCGAGGCCACGTCGGCCGAGGTGGACAAGCTGTGCGACGAGGCCCGCGAGCATCGATTCGCGGCAGTCTGTGTGAACCCGGTCTGGGTGACGCGGTGTGCAGAGCGGCTACGCGGCACTCCGGTGCAGGTCGCGACCGTGATCGGTTTCCCGCTGGGGGCGAACGACGCCGAGACGAAACGGCGTGAAGCGGCGCTGGCGGTCGCGCACGGGGCGACGGAGCTGGACATGGTGGTGGCCCTGGGTCATGTGAAGCGCGGCGACTGGAACCATGTGGCCGACGACATCGCGGCGGTGGTCGAAGGTGCGGTCGGGACGCTGGTCAAGGTCATCATCGAGTCCGCGGCGCTGACGCCCGTCGAGATCATCAAGACCTGTGCGATCGCCCGGGAGATGCGGGCGCAGTATGTGAAGACGTCGACCGGCTTTCACGCCGCCGGGGGGCCACCGCCGAGGCGGTCGCCCTGATGCGTCTCGTAGTGGGAGACGCGATGGGGGTCAAGGCATCTGGGGGGGTACGCGACTGCGAGGCGGCGCTTCGCATGATCATGAGCGGGGCCACGCGCATTGGGACGTCGAGCGGGGTGTCGATGGCCAAGTGCCTGGGGCAGGGCCCACTCCCCCTCCACGACCTGCTCTCGCTGGCGAGCTCGCACTCGCCCACCTGCGCGTCCTGCTCGCCCGTATCCGCGCGCGACGGGAGTCCGGGAACATACTGATCGTCAGGTCGCGATCGGCTTCTGCCGCTGCACCGTTCAGTCGGGTAGTTTTGTCTCGGTTTCACGACGGAATCGTAACGACGGCCGAGTGCCCGGGCGAACACCCGCGGCTGCGCCGCCGTCCCCTGTCCGAGCACTCCCGTGGCATTTCGCCTGATCCCGCGCGACGAAGGTTTTTTCGACCTGTTCAACGAGCTGTCCTCGAAGCTCATCACCTCCGCAGGCCTCCTGCGCGATCTCTTCAGTCAGCCAGAGCGGCTCGCCGAGCTGGCCGCGGCGATCAAGGATGTGGAGCATGAGGCCGACCATATCACGCACGAGGTCAGCACGCGCCTGGCGACCAGCTTCATCACGCCGCTCGACCGCGAGGACATCAACAACCTGGCGCAGGAGCTGGACAACGTTGTCGACCTGATCGACGGGACGGCGCGCCGGGCCCAGATGTTCCACCTGGCCGAGTCGCGGGAGCCGGCCCGCAAGCTGTGCGAACTGCTGGTGCAGTCCGTCCGCCAGCTGCAGCGTGCGGTGGTCGATATCCGCAACCCGCGTGCGGTCACGACGAGCACACGCGAGGTCAAGCGCATCGAGGCCGAGGGGGACTCGATCTATTTCGGGGCGATGCAGGCACTCTTCGCCGGGAGTCCCGACCCGCTCGACGTGATGAAGTGGAAGGAGATCTACGACACCATCGAGGAGACGCTGGACCGCTGCCAGACGGTGGCCATCGTGCTGGAAAGCATCTCCCTGAAAAACTCGTAAGCCGTGGTGTCGTATATCCTCGCGATCATCGCGATCGCGTTCGTGTTCGACTTCATCAACGGGTTCCACGACTCGGCCAATTCCATCGCGACCGTCGTGGGGACGCGGGTCCTCAGCCCGCTGACCGCGGTCGTGTGGGCGGCATTCTTCAACTTCGTTGCGGCGTTCACGGTGGGCACCGCGGTGGCGAAGACGATCGGGAAGGGGATGATCGACATCTCGATCGTCACGCCGAACGTGATCCTCGGCGGGTTGCTGGGGGCGATCGTCTGGAACCTGATCACCTGGTGGTACGGCCTGCCCAGCAGTTCGTCGCACGCCCTGCTCGGCGGCTACGCGGGGGCAGCGGTGGCCAAGGCGGGGTCGGGAGCGATCATTGTCGCCGGATGGACCAAGACCATCATCTTCATCTTCCTGTCGCCGCTGATCGGCATGACGGCAGGTTTCCTCCTGATGACGGCGATCTACTGGACGTTTCGGCGCATGGCGCCGCACCGGGTCGATGCGATTTTTCGCAAGGTGCAGTTAGGGAGCGCGGCGCTCTTTTCGCTGTCGCACGGCGCGAATGACGCTCAAAAAACCATGGGGATCATCGTCGGCCTGCTCGTCTCGTCGAATGCGGCCTTCGCCAACGAGCCGGGCTGGCTGCGGCACCTCTACCTGCCCGACGGCGAGACCGTCCCACTCTGGGTCGAGATGGGTGCCTACAGCGCGATCGCGCTGGGGACGCTTTTCGGCGGATGGCGCATCGTGCACACCATGGGGAGCCGCATCACCAAGCTCCGTCCCGTTGGCGGGAGCGCGGCCGAGACGGCGGGGGCGTTCGCCATCCTGCTGGCGACCTGGAATGGCATCCCGGTGAGCACGACGCACACCATTACCGGCGCGATCGTCGGCGTCGGTGCGACCAACCGGCTCAGCGCAGTGCGCTGGGGGATCGCGGGTCGCATCGTCTGGGCGTGGATCATGACGATCCCGGCCGCGGCGACGATCGCGGCCGTCTGTCTCCTGCTGCTGCAGCGCCTGAGCGGAATGCCGTAGCGGGGTGGGCACCTGGCGCTCACGCGCGCGCGACGATCCCGCGTGACGGCGGGTAGTTGCGGCGGGTAGTTTACGACCGCCACGTTGATTACCTCGCCTCTCAGGTTCACCGCAATGCCCGCTCACGCCGTCGCGCCCGACCTTTACCTGAATCGCGAACTCGCATGGCTCGAGTTCAACGCCCGGGTGCTGCACGAGGCGCTCGACGAGCGCACCCCGTTGCTCGAACGGCTCAAGTTCCTCTCGATCTTCAGCACCAACCTGGACGAGTTCTACCAGGTGCGGGTGGCCGGGTTGCGCCGGCAGGTAGCGGCGGGGGTGCAGCACGCACCGGCCGACGGCATGTCGCCCTCGGCCCAGCTGGGGGCGATCGAGGCCAAGGTGCGTGTGCTCATCGCCCAGGCCCGCGACTGCCTGCACACGGTGCTCCTGCCGGCGCTGGACCGATTCGACATCCGCCTGGTGGAGATGGACGCGCTCTCGCCGGACGAGACCCGGGCGATGGACCAGTTCTTCGACCGTGAGGTGTTCCCAGTGCTCACGCCGCTGGCGGTGGATCCGGGCCACACGTTCCCGTACATCTCCAATCTCTCGATTTCGCTCGCGGTGGCGCTGCGCGATCCGGCGCGCGGCGGCGAGCACTTTGCCCGCGTGAAGGTGCCGCGCAGCATGCCGCGCTGGATCCCGATCGGTCGTCCGCACCACTTTGTCCCGCTGGAGCGACTGATCGGGGCCCACCTGGTGTCGCTCTTTCCGGGCATGGAGATCGTTGGCTGGCACACCTTCAAGATCACCCGGTACTCCGACCTCGACGTCCCGGCGGCCGATGAACCCGAAGACCTGCTGGCGACGATCGAGGAGCAGGTCTTCCAGCGCCGGTTTGGCGAGGTCGTGCGACTCGAGGTGCAGAGCGGGATGCCGGTCCACATCCGCCAGCTCCTGCTCGACGAGCTGCGCGAGGTGTCCGACCCCGAGATCCTCCCGCTCACCGAAGCCGACGTGCACGAATCGGGGACGCTGCTCGAACTCGGCGACCTGCTGTCGCTGGCCACGCTGGACATTCCGGCCTTGCGTGACGCCCCGTTCACGCCGCTGACCCCCCCGGAGCTGCGCGACCCGACCCGATCGATCTTCGCGGCAATCCGAGAGCAGGACATCCTCGTCCACCATCCCTTCGAATCGTTTGCCACGTCGGTCGAGCGGTTCTTCGAGGCGGCGGCGCAGGACGAGCACGTGCTGGCGATCAAGACCACGCTGTATCGCACGTCGGGCGACAGCGCCATCGTCAAGACGCTCACCGACGCCGCGCAACGCGGCAAGCAGGTGGCGGTGCTCGTGGAGCTGCAGGCGCGCGGTGACGAGGCCAACAACATCTCGTGGGCCCGCACGCTGGAGAACTTCGGGGTGCACGTGGCGTACGGACTGCCGGGGCTCAAGACGCACGCGAAGATCGCCCTCGTCGTGCGTCGCGAGCCGGACGGGATCCGGCGGTACGTGCACATCGGGACGGGCAACTACAACTCCAAGACAGCCCGCCTGTACACCGACCTGGCGCTGCTCACCTGCAAGCCGGACATCGGCGCGGACCTGTCCGACGTCTTCAACCTGCTCACCGGCCACTCGCGCCAGCGCGAGTACCGCAAGGTGCTGGTGGCGCCGGCGAACATGAAGATGCGCTTCCTCGCGCTGATCCGTCGCGAGGCCGAGCATGCCAGCGCCGGGCGCCCCTCGCGCATCATCGCCAAGCTCAACTCGCTGGTCTCCCCGGACATCATTGCCGAGTTGTATGCGGCGTCGCAGGCCGGGGTCGAGATCGACCTGATCCTGCGCGGCATCTGCTGCCTGCGTCCGCAACTGCCGGGAACCAGCGACCGGATCCGCGTGCGCAGCATCATCGGCCGTTTTCTCGAGCATTCCCGCCTGTTCTACTTTTCCAACGGCGGGAGCGAGGAGTTCTACCTCGGCTCGGCGGACTGGATGCCCCGCAACCTCGAGCGGCGCGTCGAGGTGATCGTCCCGGTCGAGGAGCGGGCGTTGCAGCTGCGGTTGTTCTCCCTGCTCGAGACGTGCCTCGCCGACAATCGCCAGGCCTGGGAGCAGCGGCCGGACGGCCACTACGTCCAGCGCACGCCGGAGGGCGAGGAGGAGGTGGCCACGCACCACAAGCTGCTGCGTGACCCGTGGGGGCTGGACCGGGTGGACTCCCGCTACACGACCGCCGAGGTGCGGGCGGTGTCCGCCACCGCGTCGCCGGCGCCGCAGCAGGCAGCGACGGGCGACAACGGCCACGAGACGCCCGCGGCGGAGCGTCCGAAGGGGAGCCGCGCCGTTCGCCGTTAGGCGCGGCCGCTGGGGGCGGCCGTTAGGCGCGTCCGCTGGTCGCGGCCGTTAGTCGCCCTTGGTACCCTCGCCGCCCTCGACCACGGAGCCGTCCGGGGCGACGATCTCGACCGGGACCCCGATCAGCTTCGACAGCAGCGCGGACTTGCGGTTGGCGCCCCAGAGCTCGAGCCGGAGCACGCGTGCCCTCGGATCGGGGACTGCGGTGATGCGCAGGGCGCGGTCGTTCCAGCGCACCTTCACGCGCTGGACGCCGCCCACGTGCCCGCGATCAAACCCGTCGGCGACGCGCAGGAGCGCCGAGAGGCGCACGATGCGCGCGCGCGTGTCGCGGTCCAGCCGGCCGAAGTTGGCGTGCTTGCGCTTGGGCGGGGCACCGCGGTGGTAGCGCGCGACGTTCGCCACGATCACCTGCTCGACGGGCGACATCCCCAGCAGCTCGGCATGCAGGATCAGGTGATACGAGTGCTTGTGATGCTTGTCGTAGTTGATGTGGTAACCCACGTCGTGCAACAGCGCGGCGTCGGCGAGCACCGGTCGGTCTTCCTCCGCGCATCCCAAGCGGGCCCCGATCGCGTCGAACAGCTGCAGCGCCAGGCGCTGCACGTGCTGCGCGTGTGGTGCCTCGTAGTGACAGCGCTCGGCAAAGGTCCGCACCGAACGCTCGCGCGCCTCGCCCGGGTCGGCGGGGACGGCCGCGACGTGCGCCGTCTCCAGCAGCAATCCCTCACGAATGCCGTATTTCGAGACCAGCAGCTCGCGCGCGTCGATGCGCGCCATCACCTCGGCTGCGACGGCGAGGCCCGCGAGTATGATGTCCGAGCGTTCGACGTTGAGGCCCCGGATGTGCGTGCGTTCCTCGGGCGAACACGCCTGCACGAGGTCGATGATGTGCTCGAGTTCCTCGCGGGGAACTCGCGTGCCGTGGACCCGACCTGCGGCGCTCGTCGTGCCCTGCCGGTAGAGGTAGATCCCGGCGAGGTTGGTGAACGTCCCGCCCGACGCAATTAGCTGGGCGCCTCGCCAGTCGCGCAGGGGGAGGGCGGCCCGCACTTCATCGCGCACATGGGCGCGCAGCTTGCGCACATCCTTGCGTTTGGGGGACAGGCCGAGGAACTGCTCGGTCATCCGAATGGCGCCGTAGGGCATAGAGACGAGACGTTCGAGCAGGCCGTCGGCACTCATGGCGAGTTCGAGCGATCCACCGCCGACGTCCATCACGACCGCGCGACCGCGCGCGAGGTCGAAGTGCGCCAGCGCCGATCGGAAGGCGAGTTGGGCCTCCTGCTCGCCGTGCAGCAGGCGCACGCGCAACCCCGTCTGCCGCCGCACCAGGTCCAGGAACGCCCGGCCATTGGCGGCATCGCGCACCGCGCTCGTGGCGACGGCCTCCACTTTCGTGGCGCCGTACTGCCGGGCGAGGGTGGCCATGCGCTGCATCGCCTCGAGGGCGTGTCGCATGGCGTCTTCGCCCAGCCGCCCTGCGCGGTCGACGCCGGTGCCGAGGCGTGGGGCGGCCTTCATTTCGTCGAGGACCTTGATGCGCCCGTCGGGCGAGACGTCGGCGATGATCTGCCGGATGGAGTTGGACCCGATGTCGATTGCCGCCAGCCGCACGCTATCCGCCGGACCGGCCCCAACGGTGCGGAGCGGCAGTACGCGTGGCCGGGCGGGGGCGTTCATGGGTCAGCTCGTCTCGGCGGTGGCCCGGTCGCCCATCTCGACGCGATGCTTGATCTGCTTCCCCTCGGCGAGGTAGACCGCGCCCTCGCCGATGTTCGTGGCGAGGTCGGCGACGCGCTCGAGGTTGCGGCTGACGAGCAGGAGCTCGAGCGACGGGTTGATGGTGCGGGCGTCGGCCATCATGTGCGTCAGCAGGATGCGAAAGAGCGAGTTGTGCAGCGCGTCGACGGCGTCGTCGGCCCTGCAGACCTCGCGCCCGAGCGCGCCGTCGCCGCGGATGAATGCGTCCAGGGCGTCGCTCAGCATGCGGCGGGCCCGGCGCGCCATGTCCTCGATCTCGGGATCGGGGACGATCGATGAGCGCAGGGCGATCAGGCGAAGCGCCGATTGGGCGATGTTGACCGCGTGGTCGCCGACGCGTTCCAGGTCGCTGGAGACCTTGATGGCGCTGATGATGAAGCGCAGGTCGCGGGCCATCGGTTGCTGGAGCGCCAGCAGCTCCACGGCGAGCGACTCGACCTCGATCTCGAGCGTGTCCACCTCGCGGTCGGCCTGGATCACCGCGTCGGCCTTCTCCTTGTCGCGCGTCAGCAGGGCATCGACCGCGAGGTCCACGAGCTCCTCCGCGCGCGCCGACATGTCCAGCAGGCGCTGCTTCAGCGTGGCCAGCTGGTCATGGAAGTGGCGAAAACCGCTGGCGGTGTCGGGGCTCATCCGAATCTCCCGGTGATGTAGGCCTCAGTACGCTCTTCGCGCGGACTGGTGAACATACGCTCGGTCGCATCGACTTCGACAAGGCGGCCGAGGTAGAAAAATGCCGTCTGGTCCGACACGCGGGCCGCCTGCTGCAGGTTGTGGGTGACGATCACGATGGTCAACTCGGCCTTGAGCTCGTACAACAGCTCCTCGATCTTCAGCGTCGCGATCGGGTCGAGCGCCGAGCAGGGCTCGTCCAGCAGCAGCACCTCCGGATCGTTCGCCAGCGCGCGGGCGATGCACAGGCGCTGTTGCTGGCCCCCGGACAGGCCGAGGGCGCTCTGCGTGAGGCGGTCCTTCACCTCGTCCCAGAGCGCCGCGCGCCGCAGCGCCGACTCGACGATCTCGTCCAGCTCTGTGCGCGCCGCTGCCCCATTGATGCGCGGACCGTAGGCGACGTTGTCGTAGATCGACTTGGGAAACGCATTCCACCGCTGAAAGACCATCCCCACCCGCTGCCGCAACTGTACCACGTCCATCTCGCGGGCGTACAGGTCCTCGCCGTCGAGCAGCATCGTCCCCGAATGTCGCGTCCCGGGAATGAGGGCGTTCATGCGGTTGATGCCGCGCAGGAAGGTCGACTTGCCGCACCCCGAAGGGCCGATGAACGCGGTGACCGATCGCGCGGGCATGGAGAGGTCGAGGTCGAAGAGCGCTTGCTTCTCCCCATAATAGAAAGAGAACGTCCGGGCCTCGATGGTGCCGGGCGGGACGGGGGACGGGGGACGGGGGACGGGAGTGGTCACCCGAAGCGGCCGGTGATGTAGGCTTCGGTGCGCGGATCCCTGGGGGTCGTGAACAGCAGCTTTGTCGGGGCGACCTCGACGAGTGCGCCGGCGAGCATGAACGCGGTGCGGTCGGACACGCGAGCGGCTTGCTGCATGTTGTGTGTCACGATGATCATGGTCACCACACCGCGCAACTCGTACACCAGCTCCTCGACGCGTTGGGTCGAGACCGGATCGAGCGAGGCCGTGGGCTCGTCGAGCAGCAGGACGCGGGGGCTGGTGGCGAGCGCCCGGGCGATGCACAGGCGCTGTTGCTGGCCACCGGAGAGCCCGATGGCCGAGTCCTTCAACCGATCCTTGACCTCGTCCCAGAGGGCGGCGCGACGCAGCGATCGCTCCACGATCTCGTCGAGCGCGCGCCGATCGGGGGCCGACGCCCCGATCCCCTTGAAGCCCGCCGCCACGTTGTCGCGAATCGACATGGTGGGAAAGGGGGTCGGGCGTTGGAAGACCATCCCGATGCGCCGCTGCACCTGGATGGGCGAGATGCCACGCGCATAGATGTCCTGTCCATCGAGCAGCACCTCGCCCTCGGTGCGGGCGCCGGGAATCGTCTCGTGCATCCGGTTGAGGCAGCGCAGCAGCGTCGACTTTCCGCACCCCGATGGACCGATGATGGCGGTCACCTGTCCGTCGAGGAAAGCGACGTTGACATCGCGCACGGCGCTCGTCGCGCCGTAGTACGCATCCAGCCGCTGCACGGCGACGCGCACGGTGGCGGCGCCGGACGCCTGCCCGGCGGAGCTCGAATCCGACGGCGAGGAGCGCACCGAAGGGACGGCGACCCTGGGACGCCCCGGTGCGGTCGGGCGGCTGGCAGAGAGGTGCACGTCAGTCACCGCCTCCTCCGTATCGTGAACGAGTGGCATAGCGGGCGATGAGCGAGATGATGAGGACCAGGCCGATCAGGACGAGCGCGCCCGCCCAGGCCAGGCGATGCCACTCATCGTACGGACTGATTGCATAGTTGAAGATCTGGAGCGGCAGCGCGGAAATCGGCTGGTCGAGCGCGAGCGACCAGAACTGGTTGCCAAAGGCGGTGAACAGCAGCGGCGCCGTCTCACCGGCGATGCGGGCCACGGCCACCAGCGCCCCGGTGACGATCCCCGGCAGCGCGGTGCGCAGGACCACGGTGAGCGATGTGCGCCACCGCGTGTACCCGAGCGCCAAAGCGGCCTCGCGCAGCGACGTCGGCACCAGCCGGATCATCTCCTCGGTGGTGCGCGTGACCAGCGGGATCATCATGGCGCCGAGGGCGATGCCGCCGGCGGTCGCCGAGAAGTGACCGAGTGGGCGCACGAGGAACTGCCAGGCGAAGATCCCCATCACGATGGACGGGAGGCCGTTGAGGACGTCGGACAGGAAACGCACGCTGGTCGCGAGTCGCGAGCCGCGCTGTTCTGCCAGGTACAATCCGGCCCCGATGCCGATGGGCAGTCCGATGGCCGAGGCGACGCCCAGCAACACGAGTGTCCCGGCGATGGCGTTGCCCATGCCGCCGCCGACCTCACCGACCGGCTTCGGCATCCTGGTGAAGAAATCGAGCGAGATGGAGGAGGCCCCTTCGCGCGCGAGGTGCCACACGATGAGGAGCAGCGGGAGGACGGCCAGCAGCGCGGCGACGTACATGACGCCTTGCATCAGGGCGTTGACCGCCCGGCGCCGTGTCAGGGTGCCGGCGGTGCGCAGGGCCGTGGCGCGCCGCACGCCGGTGTCGCGGCGCGGGCGCGTCGGCGCGGTGGAGCTGGTCATCGCCCCTCCCGTGCGACCTGCCAGACCAGCCACCGGGCGATCGCGTTGACCAGGAGTGTCACGCCGAGCAGCACGGCGCCGCAGGCCATGAGCGCGGAGGTGTGCAGGGCACCGGTCGCCTCGGCGAACTCATTGGCGATCACCGAGGCCAGCGTGTAGCCCGGGGCGAAGAGCGACGAGGAGATCTCGTGGCGATTGCCGATGAGCATCGTGACTGCCATCGTCTCGCCCAACGCGCGCCCGAGGCCGAGGATGATTCCGCCGACGATCCCGGAGCGGGCATACGGGATCACGGCATCACGGATCATCTCCCACTTGGTGGCGCCGAGCGCCATGGCTGCCTCGCGCTGCGAACGTGGCACCGCCATCAGCACCTCGCGCGACACGGCCGAGATGTACGGCAGTATCATGATCGCGAGGATGACCGCCGCCGCCAGCATCGACGGACCATACGCCGGGCCGCTGAAGAACGGGGTGTTGCCCAGGCCCAGGGTGCCGGCGAGGAACGGCATGACCGTCTCGCGCAGGAACGGGAGCAGGACGAAGATCCCCCACAGGCCGTACACCACGCTGGGGATCGCGGCGAGCAGGTCGACGAGGAAGGCGACCGGTGTGCGCAGCCAGCTGGGGGCGAACTCGGAGAGGAAGATCGCCACGCCTAACGCCAGCGGGGTGGCGAGGACGAGGGCGAGCACCGAGGAGACGACCGTGCCGTAGATCATCGGCGCGGCGCCGAACACCCCGCGCACCTCGTCCCACTCGCTCGACGTCAGGAAGGAGAGCCCGAAGGTCTCGAACGCCGGCCAGGCAGCCAGCACGACCTCGAGGGTGATGAGACCGAGCAACAAGGGGATCGCCCACGCGGCGGCCGTCGTCAGGAAGCGATAGACCCCGTCCCCACGCGACGAGCCGGCAATCGCGTCGTCCGCCTGCGCCGTGGTCGAGCGGCCGCCCGGTGCGGCGGGTTCGACCACGGCACCATGCGTGGGCTGGCTCACGGCGTCGCGCCGACCTGGATGGTGGCGAGTCGCGCCGTCAGCTGCGTCGCCAGCGCCGCCGGCAGCGGGGCATAGGCGAGCGCCGATGCGCTCGACTGCCCGTCGCCGTACATCCACCGCATGAAGTCCACCAGCTTCTGGCCCTTCACCGCGTCGCCCTGCCGTTGATAGACCAGCAGCCAGGTGAACGAGGAGATCGGATACGCGTTGGCGCCCGGGGCATTCACGATCGACACGCGGTAGTCCGACTCGGGTCCCATCTGTGCCGCGGAGCCGTCGGCAGCGGCGGTGATGGTTTCGATGGTCGGCGCGATGTACGCGCCGCTCGCGTTCTTGATGTGCGCGGCCGGAAGCTTGTTCTGGTTGGCGTAGGCCAGCTCGACGTAACCGATCGTTCCCGGCGTCTGCTTCACCGTCCCGGCGACCCCCTCATTCCCCTTGCCGCCGAGTCCCACCGGCCACTGCACCGACTTCCCCTTGCCGGGGCCAGCCGCCCACGCCGGGCTGACTGCGGACAGGTAGTCCGTGAAGATGTAGGTGGTCCCGCTGCCGTCGGAGCGATGCACGACGAGGATGTCCTTTTCCGGAAGCGCGACTCCGGGATTCTCGGCGGCGAGGCGCGGATCGTTCCACTTCGTGATCTTCCCGAGGAAGATCTCGGCGACCACCGCACCGGTCAGGCGCAACGGCACCGTGACCTCGGGGAGGTTGTAGGTGACGACGTCGGCGCCAAGCACGGTGGGGAAGTGCAGCACCGTGCCACCCTTGGCCCCGGACAGCTCCTCGTCGGTCATCGGACCGTCAGACGCACCGAAGTCGACCGTCTGTTCGGAGAGCTGCTTGATGCCGCCCCCCGATCCGATCGACTGGTAGTTGATCTTGATCGACAGGTTCGTCGCGTAGTCCGAGAACCACTTGGAGTAGAGCGGATACGGGAAGGTCGCGCCTGCGCCGTTGAGGTCAACGGACGAGGAGCTGGTGGCAGACGAGGCCACGGTGCTGTCGCCGGACTTGGCGTCACCGCCGCCGCAGGCAGCGATTGTTACAATGGCGAGCGCGGATAGAGCGCGGAATCTCACGGTGTCGTCTCCGGATAAGTGCAGATGTGGCATAAAGATCGCACCCACGGCAGCGCTTGCGTGCGGTGGAATTGTAACGGCGCCGTCACAGCTCACGCGGGGAGCATGGGAGGCACCTGAATTACATGTCGTTGCCGAGCGAGTGGAACTTGAAGTGCCCGTCGCGCTCGAGAATGGCCCCGAAGAGCCGTTGCATGACCGTGTCTCCGGGGGACCGCACGCGTCGCACCGTACAGTCGCGCCAGAGCCGGTTGTCTCCCTGCCGCTCGGGCTCGGGCGCGCACTGGTACGACAGGAATCCCAGCGGTCGTCCTCCCAGCCGCACCATTGCGCGCCGGAAGCCCTGCAGCGACGCGCTCGAGAGCTGGTTCCACAGGACGGCCGGAGGCTGGTACAGCGGCGGGCGGCTGCTCGGTGACGACGGGTAGACGAGCACGGCGAACTCCGGCCGGTTCATGGCAGTCCTGATCACCGTCACCGAGTCATTGGCCTCGATCGCGCCGACCCACTTCGCCACCAGGGCGTCTCGCGACCACGCGCCGTTGGCGAGGGCGGCGGGCTGCGTCGCAATGTCGGCCGTGAATCGCCGCCATGCCTCGTCCGGCGGCAGGATCGAATCGACGACATAGCCGGGCTGCGCACGGTTGATGGAGTCCTGTCGGGCGCGACCAACGGAATCGTCGTACGCCGCCGCGGCGTCGGCGGGTGGGACGCCGGTACGATCGTTCACTCGTGCAGCATCGCCGCCGCCGGTGCAGGCACCGGCCAGGAGGGACGAGACGAGCAGTCGTCGTCGGTACTGCATGGCGAGTCGCGGAACAGGGCTGGGATGGCGCCGCACATGACGACCGGTCGGTAGAGCAATCTGGACCGAATCGACCGGGGACGCGAGCGGCGATGTCGTCATACGGTCGGCGGGAGCGCGCGAGTATCGGTACGGACACGACCGGCGCCCCATCGGGACGCCGGTCGTGTCGATAAGCGTGGTGACTAGTTGCGTGCGTAGAGGGTCCACCCCAGCCACCACTTGGTCCCTCCGGGGGCCGCGGCTCCGCGGTACGCCGAGCCGGTGACGGCGGTTCCGGCGATGGTCGCAAGCTTTCCCGTGAAGGTCGCCAGACCGCCGCTGGCAGCCGCGCTCCCCGCAGGCGGGGTCCAATCCAGCGATGCCGTAGTCGGCACGGCGCCCGTGGCCGGGAAGGCAGTGAACAGCGCGCTCACGGCGCCGGCGTCCTCGACGATCGCATTGCCCGCCAGGTCGAACGCGTTCTGCGTCGCGCTCCCCCCCGATTGAAAGGTCGACGCATTGGACGACACCAGGACGTTGCGCAGGGCGAGGTCGGCGGTGGCGAGGTCCGGCGTTGAGGTCGCGCCGCCGCGGGCAAACGTCTCGGCGTCGCGCACCGAGACCGCAGCGCGCGCCCAGCGCGCCACGATGCCGTTCACGTAGTAGCCGCCGGTTCCACGGCGCAGCATCATCCCGACGCCGCCCGACGAGCCGGACGAGGCCACGTCGCCCGTGCCGATGAGCGTGAAGTTGGCCACGACGGGTGCCGTGAGCGGCGTGGTGTTGAAGCCGTTGGTGCAGCCGGCGCCGTTGCAGCCGTCATTCTCGATTCCCTGCGGATCGCTCGAGGCCGAGCCTGCCGCCGTGCGCGGCGGCAGCTGCGTCGACTGGAAGGCGATCACGTTCTGCAGGCGCCCGCGGTATCCCTCGGACATGTCGAAGTGGTCGTCGCCCGACTCGTACGACACGAGGTTCGTCGCGTCCACCGTGCCGCCGAACCATTCGAACGAGTCGTCGAGGCCGGCCAGCACCTGCAGGTACGAGAGCTTCGTCCCGCTGCCGACCGCCGCGAAGGTGAAGGAATTCAGTTCGTTGTTGATCGACGGGGCGAAGCCGGCGAACTCAACACGCACGTAGCGCAGCTCGCCGCTGTTGTCCGTATCGGTAGTCCCGCCGCTGTACACGACCTTGTAGTTGGTACCGGAGGTGTTGCCGGCGACGGTGTTGGTCCCCTCGATCTCGATCTCGACCCCGGTGCGATTGATCGTCGCGTTGCCCACGATGATCACGCCGCCCCAATCGCCGGGCTGACGCTGGCCGGCCGGGCGCGAGGAGGTGAAGACAATGGGGGCATCTGCCGTGCCAATGGCGTTGATGCGCGCCCCGCGCAGCACGAAGAGCGAGGAGCCCAGCGTGTTGAAGTCGCCCTTGATCGTCGTGCCGGGCTCGATCGTGAGGGTGGCCCCATTCGCGACGTGAATGAACCCTTTCAGCACGTAGGTGTTCTCGGCGCGCCAGGTCGTGCTGGTGGTGATGTCGCTCGTGACGTCAACGGACTGGTTGCCACCGAAGGCGAAGGTCGTAGCCGACGTTTCGCCCGAGGCCGGGCTGCGGCTGGTGCCGCGTACGGCGGTGACGCGATAGCGGTAGACGGTGCTGACCTTGAGCCCCGCATCGTCGTACGTGACCGGCCCGGCCGTGGTGGGGGCGGCGACGGTGGTGGCGAGCGCGAAGGCGCCCGCGGTCCCCTCGGCCCGTTCGATCTCGTACCCGGTATCACCGGCTAAGCTGTTGAACGCGACCTGGATGCTCGAGACGCTCAGCGGCGTGGCGCTGACGCCTAACGGTGGAATGATCTGCGGCGCGGACGGGTCGTCGTCACCGCACGCAGCCAGCAGGGTGGTGGAACACAGGAGCCCGAACAGGAGCGTCCGTGAAAAGCGAGACATGAGCATTCCTCGAGAGTGAAATCGAACGACAAAGGGGCGATCGACGATCATGACGCCAAAGAAACAGGCGCCGTGTCGCGGTCGTGTGTCGCACACGTCACACCCGCGTCACGGCGCCTCACCTGCCGGCGGGCCACTCAGGGACGGAAGCTGACCCCGAGCTGGAACGTGCGACCGACCGTCCACGCCTCGCGGATCACCGTTCCCTGCACGGTCTTGAACGGTTCGTCCAGAAGGTTGCGGGCGTCCAGGCGCCCCTGGAACGGGCCGACGATCGGGAATCGCACCGAGACGTCCATCACGTTGCGCGCGACCTGGATGACGTCGGGGAGCGGGAGGTCGCCGGCGGCATCGATGCGATCGCCCGTGCGGTTGAACAGCAGCGTGGCGCTGGTGCCGCCGCGCGTCGTGGCATACGTGATCCCCGTGTTGATCACGTAAGGCGCCTGCCCCACCATGCGGCGCGTCTGGTTCGTCGCCGCGGCCTGCGCGCTGCCGAGGTCGATCTTCGATTGCATGAGCGTCAGGTTGGAGAACACGACCAGCGGTCGCCCGATGGCGCCGAGGAAGTCGAGCCCCTTCCGGGCCTCGACCTCGAGTCCGTAGTTCGTGGCGCGGTCCGCGTTCACGTAGCTGATGAAGCGCGACGAGGCCCCGGCGGCACGATACACTCGTTCAATCGGCCGGTCGAACGACTTGGCGAACACGCCGAGGCTCAGCACCTCGCCGCTCGACGGGTAGAACTCCCACCGCACATCCGCGTTCTGGATGCGTGTGCGCTGGAGGTCCGCATTCCCCTCGACGTCGTCGCCGTTGAGCACGTCGCGGCTCTTGATCGGGACGAGTTCGCGGTACTCGGGACGGGCGAGCGTCTGCGAGGCGGAGATGCGCAGGTTCTGCCAGTCGGTGAGCTTGATGTTGAGCGCGAGCGACGGTAGCACGTCGTTCCAGCTCTTCTGCGTCGAGATGGGCGCGCCTAACGTGGACTGGGCGTCCACGGTGAGCCGGTCCTGCTCGTACCGCGCCCCGGTGATGAGGTGCACACGATCGCCGAGCGCGAGGTCGGCCATGACGTAGCCGGCCGCGAGGCGGTCGTCGGCGCGATAGCTGCCCCCCTGCGCCAGCGGGAAGATGTCGAAGATCCCGGCGCGATTCCCGCTGAAGGGGCCGGCGAACAGCTGCTCCGGCGGGAGTTCCCGCACGGCCAGGCTGGCCAGCGGAGCGGCCAGGGCGTACGCCGTCGTGTTGGCGTCGCGGTCGGTGCGCCGATACAACCCACCGACCTTCACGCTGTGCTGGCCACCGAGGAAGGTGAACGGCTGCTGATAGTTGGCCCGCCCCTCGCGCGAATCCTCGGCCAGCCTGGAGAACGTGCGGACCGCTCCGCCATTCCCCGTGTTGAGCCAGCGCAACGTCTCCGGATCGTTCGGCGAGTCCTGCTCGATGACGTAGACGAACTCCGAGCGATCCGGCTCGTCGCGCGTCACGCCGGACGACGTGACGGCCCAATCGAGCCGGCGACCACCCAGCTGGTGCTCGCCCGCCACCTGGTTGGAGCGGACCGAACGCTCCACGTACTGCATGCGGTCAATCCGGGCGTTGATGCCTTCATTCTCGAAGCTGCCGCGCTCACGACGCGCGTCGTTGTCGGCCGTGCGGTTGTAGGTGTTGTTGAACAGGATGCGCGAGTTGCCGCCCAGCAGCGTGCTGAAGTTGGCCAGCCCGCCCCAGAGAACGCCCTGGCTCGCCGTCTGCCCCGCGAAACGATCGATCTCCCGCGTTTCGCCCGGCGTGTTGCCGCGGTCAGCCAGTGCACGCACCTGGTTGTCGCGCAGGTCCTGCGTGTAGGCGTACGTGCCGGAGACGAGGTATCCGATGCGCTGGCCGAGGACCGGCTGGCTCCCCCCGACGGACAGGTTGGTGGAGGTGTTGGGACCTCCGCTGCGCTCGGTCGGGGTCCACGCATTTCGAAACTGCGAGATGAGGTACGACTTGTCGCTCGGGTTCAGGTTGATCCCCTGAAAGTTCTGCAGCACGCCAAACACATACGGCAGCGCGCGCTCCGCCCCGGCCATGGCAAACTGCTCACCACCGACATTGCGTCCGCGCAGGAGCGTGCTCCCGGTAGCGCCGCTATTGGCACCCATCGTGAGCGAGTATGCGAACTGGGTCCGGGCCGGAAACTCGCGCGTCTTGATCTCGACCAGCGCCCCGGAGAAATCGCCCTGCTGGTCGGGGGTGAACGTCTTCGACGTCGTGATGCTCTCCAGCAGGTTCGACGGGAACATGTCGAGCGGCACCACGCGACGCTCGGGCTCCGGACTCGGGACGCGCGTTCCGTTGAGTTGCGTCGTGGTGTAGCGCTCGCCGAGGCCGCGCACGAAGACATACTTGCCGTCCTGGACCGTCACCCCGCTCACGCGCTGCACCGCCTGCGCGGCGTCGCTGTCCGGGCTCCTGGCGATCTGCTCCGACGTGATGGCGTTCACCACTCCCGTCGCCGTGCGCTGCGCGTCGAGCGCCTCGTTCACCGACCCACGCTCGGCCGACGCCGTCACCGTCTGGGACGCCAGCTGAATTGCGGCGGTTGTCAGCGTCACGTTCTGCTCGAGGCTTGTCTCCGCCTCGAGCATGATCCCGGTCACGGTCTTGGGGGTGAAGCCGATGCGGCGAAATTGCAGCGTCACCGTTCCGGCCGGGACCGCCGGGAGCGTGAAGCGACCGTCCACCCCGGAGCTCGTGCCTAACGTCGTCCCGACGACCTGCACGCCGACATCGGCGAGCCCTTGACCCGACGACGCCTCGATGACCCGGCCGGTGATGCGTCCCGTCTGTTGCTGTGCAGCGATGGGGCGGGCAAGTGCGACTGAACCGGCGAGCGCGAGCACGAGGGCACGCGCACTCCGGAAGCTGCCGGGGAAGCTATCGATCATGAATGGACTCGCGCTGTGAGGAGGCGGGGCGCGGCGCGACTGGCGTGCGCCACCTCGTTACAATCACCGACGCGCGTCTCGATTCGCCGACAGGTTTGCAACAAACCCGTCACGAGAGGGTGCGGCAGTCGGCCAATGCGTCGTCGAGCGGCCGGGTGCCACGCTGCAGATGGCGAGCGGCCCGCTACGTCGCCGCCGACGAATCCGTGCGGGGGGCGCCGGTCGAGGGCTCGGCCGAGTGGACAACGGTCGGCTCGATGCCTTCGCGGATGTCGCCCGAATCCGGGAGGTAGAGCGCAACCGTCGTCCCCACGTTCGCGGCACTCTCGGCGCGCACCCGGCCGCCGTGTGCCTCGACCATGTGCTTCACGATCGCCAGCCCCAATCCAGTCCCCCCCTCGTGGCGAGAGCGGGCGGCATCGACCCGGTAGAAGCGTTCGAAGATGCGCGGCAGGTGCTCCGCGCCAATTCCCGCCCCAGTGTCGCGCACGGCGAGTGCGACACCTCCGTTCTCGCGCCGGGCGGAGATCGAGATGCGGCCGGCCGTGGTGTGGCGCAGGGCGTTGTCCACCAGGTTGCTGAGCACCTGACGCAGCGCCGTGGGGTCGGCGTACACGGACGGCACGTCGGCCGGGATCGCAGGCACGAGGGCGAGCCCCTTCTGCTCGGCGACCGGACGCACGCTATCGAAGACTTCCTGTACCGCCGCCTTCAGGTCCACATGCGTCGGGTTCGGGCGCCAGCCGCCGGACTCGATGCGTGACAGGTCGAGCAGGTCGTCGACGATGCGTTGCATGCGTTGCGTGTTGGCGAGGATCGTGGCGACGAAGCGCCCGCGATCCTCGACAGGGAGCGACGCGTCCTGCAGCGTCTCGGCGAAGCCGCTGACGATGGTGAGCGGTGTGCGCAGCTCGTGCGAGACGTTGGCCACGAAGTCGCGGCGCACGGTCTCGAGCCGTCGCACCGGCGTGACGTCGAGCAGGGCGAGCACAGCACCGCCACCGTCGAGCGGCAGCGCGGTGAGCGTCACCGAGCGATCGTTCAGTTGCAACTCGAGGGCTTCGGTGGAGACTCCCGCGAGCGCGGCGGTCAGGGCATCCCGTAGGCTGCGGTCGCGCGGGAGGCGATCGGCGGGGAACGGAAGTTCGTCGCGCACGCCCAGCAGCCGGCGCGCGCCGGCATTCATGTGCAGCACCTGCTGGCGTCCGTCGAGTGCAATGATCCCCTCGTTGAGCGCCTCGGTCAGGGCGCGCAGCAGGGCATCGTCGGCCTCCAACGCCGCGACGCGTGCGGACAGCTGCTCGGCCAGTCGATGGAACGCCGAGGCCAGTTCGCCTACCTCGCCCGGCGCTACGAGCGACGGACGGCGGGAGAGGTCGCCCGCGGCGATGGCGCGCGCATCGTCGCGCAGCTCGAGGATCGGGCGGGTCACGGAGCGCGCGAAGAATACCGCCAGCAGCAACGCAGCGGCCGTCGCCAGGAATGCCGCCGAGAGCACGTCGGCCTGCACTCGGCGTACGATCACGCGCTGGGCCGCCGTCGAGATGGAGACGCGGACGACCCCCAGGTCACCTCGCCGGGCCGCGTAGAGCTCCTCGTCACCGGCGGACGGCGACGGGCGAATCGAGGCCCCGACGCCGCTATCCATGGCGGCGACGACCTCGGGGCGGGTGCGATGGTTCTCGAGCGTCCCCAGTGCCGGTTGGTCGAACTCGGAATCGCCGAGCACGACGCCGTCGGCGCCGATCAGGGTAACGCGGTGGCCGAGTGCGGCCCCGGCCCGGTTGGCGAGTGCGTCGGGGTCGATGTCCGCCTGCCAACTGGTGGCGACGGGTTGGGCTTCCCGCAGCAGTTCGGCCGGGGTGTCATCGCGCAGGCGAACGCTGAGGCGCCAGTCGAGCGAAAGCACGACCAGCGTCACGAGCACACCAATGACCAGGAGGGATCCTGCGAGCAGCCGTCTGGAGAGACTCACGCACTTCGCGGTTGGGCCGCCTTCAATCTATACCCGAATCCGCGCCCTGTCTCGATCAATTCACCCGCCGACTCCAGCTTGGTGCGCAGTCGTTGCACGTGCATGTCGACGGTGCGGGTCTGGATGTCGGGCGCCGCCTCCCAGACCGTCTCGAGCAGGTGCGTCCGCGCCTGCACCCGCCCGCGTCGCTCGGCGAGGGTGAGGAGCAGGCGGAACTCGGTGGGGGTGAGGTCGATGTCGCGCCCGTCGACCGTCACGCGGTGTGCCGCGCGGTCGATCGCGAGCGGGCCGATGCGCAGGACGTCGCCGGCGGGCTGCTGTCCCTGCTGGATGCGCCGGAGTATCGCCCCCACGCGCAGGACCAGCTCCTGGGGCGAGAAGGGCTTCGTGATATAGTCGTCCGCGCCTAACGACAAACCCTTGATGCGGTCAGGTTCGTCCTTGCGGGCCGTCAGCATCAGGACGGCCACGTCGCGCGTCGACTGCTCGGCGCGCAGCTGCTCGAGCACCTCGAACCCCGACATGCCGGGCAGCATCAGGTCAAGGACGACCAGCGCCGGCCGTTCCTGGCGCGCCTGCGTCACTGCGTCGGGGCCCGTGGACGCCGTGGACACCCGGTATCCCGCCTTGACCAGGTGGTAGGCGACGAGGGCAACGATATCCGGCTCGTCGTCCACGACGAGCACGCGTTCCGGTGGCGGCGCTGGACGCGGATTCATGGGTGGGCCGCCTCGAATCGCCGGTGAATCTTGGCGATGATCATCTCGATCGCCACCGCGTTATGGCCGCCGCGCGGGACGATCACGTCGGCGTAGCGCTTGCTGGGTTCCACGAACTGCAGATGCATGGGACGCACCGTGGTCAGGTATTGCTCCAGAATCTCCTCCAGCGGGCGACCCCGCTTGGCCATGTCTCGCTTGATGCGCCGGGCGAGCCGGATGTCGGCATCGGCATCGACGAACACCTTGACGTCGCACAGGTCCCGCAAGCGGGCATCCACGAACAACAGGATCCCGTCCACCACGATCACATCGGCGGCAGGCACCGCGCGCGTTTCCGAGGTGCGGACGTGGGTCACGAAATCGTACACCGGCTTCTCGATCCCCACACCTCGGGACAGCTGGGTCAGGTGCTCCACCATCAGGTCGGCGTCGAACGCGTCCGGGTGATCCCAGTTGACCTGCCGCCGCTCCGCCAGCGACAGCTGTGCGTAGTTGCGGTAGTACGCATCCATGTCGATGAACGCGACCGAGGCGAGCGCCAACTGCTCGGCCACCCGACGCGCCACCGTCGACTTCCCCGATCCCGTCCCGCCCGCGATGCCGATGATCAGCGGCTTCACGAGACAAACACCACGACGTGCTCGCGCATGGAACGTTCGTGCAACTCGGCGTGAAATTGAAGCGCGAAGGGCGTCACGGTTTCGTATCGAGTGGGAGGAGGCGGTGCACGCACACACGTCAGCGCGTGAAGAAGTGAGCCCCGGACGACGCAAGACGGCTGGCCGCGACGGCTGCGACCTCACTCCAAGCTTGCGACGCGCTTCGGTCTGGTCAATCGACCCGGCGATGCTCCCCCACGCTCCCGGCGACGGCTACCTTCTGCCCATGCCTCCCCTGACCCGCTCCGCCCTGCTGCTCGCCGCTGCCTTCTCGTGGTCATGCGCCAGCACGCCGGCCCCGGCGGGGGGCCGGGGCGCCAGCACAGCCGCCGCCGACTCGGTCGAGGTCGTGATCGCGGCGACCACGGACGTGCACGGTCGCCTGCGCGGTTGGGACTACTTCTCCAACGCCCCCGATACCCTGCGCGGACTCTCGCGCGCCGCGACGATCGTCGATTCCATTCGCCAAGCGCGACCGGACGGCGTGGTCCTGGTCGACGCCGGGGACCTGCTGCAGGGCAGCCCCCTGACCTACGTCGCCGCCCGGGTCGACACCGGAGGCGTGCACCCGGTGGTCGCGGCCATGAACGCCTTGGCATACGACGCGGTGGCCATCGGCAATCATGAGTTCAACTACGGACTGCCGGCGCTGTCCCGCGCCGTGGCGCAGTCCCGGTTTCCGTTCCTTGCAGCCAACGCCTACACCGTCGGAGGAGAGCGGGCCTTCCCGGCCTCGCGCATCGTTGCGCGGGGTGGCGTGCGCGTGGCCATCGTCGGCGCCACCAATCCCGGGGCGATGCTCTGGGATCGCGACAACCTGGCGGGGCGCCTGCACATCCGCGATATCGTGCCGGAGGTCGCGCGCGAGGTGCGCGCCGTGCGCGATCGGGCCGACGCGGTGGTCGTGGTCATGCACTCCGGCCTTGGTGAACGCTCGAGCTACGACACGGTTGCCACCGACGTCTCCAGCGAGAACGTGGGCGCGCGTGTGGCCAGGGAAGTTCCCGGGGTCGACCTCATCGTCATCGGCCACTCGCATCGCGAGATCGCCGACACGGTCATCAACGGGGTCACCATTGTCCAGCCACGCAACTGGGCCACCTCGGTGGCGGTCGCGACGCTCACGCTGGTCCCCCGCGGGTCTCGGTGGCAGGTGGCGGCGATCCGAGGGGAACTGGTGCGCGCGGCCGGACACGCCGAGCATCCGGCCATCCTCGCGGCGACCCAACGCGCCCACGACGCGACGGTACGGTGGACCAACCAGACGCTCGGCGTCACTCCCGTGGCGTGGCGCGCCGACTCGGCGCGCGTGAGCGACGTCCCGCTGCTCGACTTCATGCTCGAGGTCCAACGCCGGACGGCGGGAACCGACCTCGCCTCGACCGCGGCCTTCGACCTCGGTGCGTCGCTCGATGCCGGTCCCATCACGGTCGCCGACGTGGCACGGCTGTATCCGTACGACAATACGCTGCGCGCGGTCCGCATCACGGGGAGGCAGCTGCGCGACTATCTCGAGTACAGCGCCCGCTACTTTCGCTCGCTCGACGCACCCGAGTGGGAACGCTCGCCGATCGATCCCACCATTCCCGGCTACAACTTCGACATCGTCGCCGGGGCGGACTACACGATCGACCTCACGCGCCCACCTGGTCGTCGCCTGACCCGCCTGGAGGTGAACGGGCGCCCGGTGGCCGACGAGGCGTCGTTTACCATGGCGCTGAACAACTATCGCCAGACCGGTGGTGGTGGCTACACGATGCTGCGCGGCGCGCCGGTGGTCTACGACCGGCAGGAGGAGATACGCGACCTGTTGATTGCCGAGGTACGCC
The DNA here is from genome assembly GCA_016704465.1 of Gemmatimonadota bacterium. Classification (GTDB taxonomy): domain Bacteria; phylum Gemmatimonadota; class Gemmatimonadetes; order Gemmatimonadales; family Gemmatimonadaceae; genus SCN-70-22. The sequence continues at coordinate 153,859 of JADJAD010000009.1, forward strand.
GCCGTGGCACGTTGCGGCCGGAGGACTTCGCCACGCGCAACTGGGAGTTGGTGCCGTCGCCTGCGGCGGCCGCCGCGTATCGCGCCCTGCAGTCCGGCGCGGTCGGCACACCCGGCGCGGTCGGCACACCCGGCGCGGTCGGCACACCCGGCGCGGCACGCATGGCGCCATCGATCCACCTGCGCGCCGGACGCTGGCTGCGCATCATCGCCACCAACGACTTCCACGGTGCCTTCGAGCCACGACGCGATGCCAACGGCGTGGCCCGGGGCGGGGCCCCGAGCCTGGCCACGGCCATCGCCCAGGCCCGTGCCGAGTGCCCGCCGCCGCAGTGCGCCAGCGTCTGGCTCGACGGGGGAGACGAGTTCCAGGGGACCCCCGCCTCGAACCTGTCGTTCGGTGCGTCGGTGGTCGACATGTTCGGCCGCCTCGGCCTCTCCGCGTCGGCGTTAGGCAACCACGAGTTCGACTGGGGTGTCGACAGCCTTCGGGCCAGGATGCGCCAGGCCCCGTACGCCATACTCGGCGCCAACGTGCGAGATGCAGCGGGACAGGACGTGCCGTGGATCCGGAACGACACGCTGATCGACGTGCAGGGGACCATGGTCGGAGTCGTCGGTCTCTCGACGATGGAGACGCCGACGGTGACGCGTCCATCCAACGTGGCCGAGCTGAGGTTCGTCGCGCCCGCCCCTGTCGTCGATGCACAGGCGCGCGCGCTGCGCGCGCGTGGTGCCGAGGTGGTCGTGGTGATCGCCCATGCTGGCGGCTTCTGCGGCCGGACCGCCTCCAGTCAGTGCACCGGCGAGATCATCGACCTGGCAGGCACCGTCACCGAAAAGGTCGACGCCATCGTCAGCGGGCATACGCACTCGGGGCTGGCCACGCGCGTGCGCGGGATCCCCATCGTGCAGGCCTTCTCGCGCGGCTCGGCCATCGGCATCATCGACCTCCCGCTCGGCGGCGCGGACTCATCACGGCTCGAACTGCGTAACGTGCGCCCCGACTCGGTCCAGGCCGACCCCGCCGTCGCGGTGTTCACTGATAGCGTCCTGGCACTCACCGCGGCCGTCTTTGCCGGCCCGGTCGCCGAGATCGCCGATCGCATGTCGCCGGGTGTGAGCGGGACGCTCGGCAACCTGATCGCCGATGCCCAGCGCTGGGCGGGGAAGGGCGATGTGGCGGTGATGAATCGCGGCGGCGTGCGCGCCGCGCTCGACGCCGGCGTCGCAACAAAGGGGACGCTGTTCGAGGTCCAGCCGTTCGGCAACGTCCTGGTGCGTGTCCAGCTGCGAGGCGCCGAACTGCGGGCGTACCTGGAGCGCATCACCTCGCGCGACGAACCTGACTTCCACCTCGCCGGCGTGCGGGTGCACCTCGACCGGCGACGCCCTGCCGGAAGCCGCATCACGCGCCTTACCTTCAGCGACGGTCGCGCGTTCGATCCACAGCGTGTGTATCGCCTGGTCATGACCGACTTCCTTGCTGCCGGGGGCGACGATCTCGGCGTGACCGAGCGTGCCCTGAGCGTCGAGGAACTCGCGATCGTCGATGTCGATGCGCTGGCGGACTACCTTCGCTCGCGCCCTTCACCCGTGCGCCCCCCGACCGAGGCGCGACTCATTCTCGTGCAACCATGAGTGCCACTGTGCGCGTGTACGTGGACGGCCGCGGCGTCGATGCCCCGGCTGGCGGAACCCCGGTCGACGCGGTGCGCCTCGCGGATGCCCCGCTGGCCGAGAGAGTTGTGGCTGGCGAGCGCCGCATCACCGACTCCCGCGGCCTCCCGGTGGTGGACGGTGACGCGCTCTACAACGGCGCGATCTTCCGCGTCGTTGCCAACCGGCCGCGCGCCGGTGACCCCGACGACGCCTGACGCGCATGGCACCGGTCATCACCCGTACCCTGCTCGAACGACTGCCGAAGGCCGAGCTGCACTGTCACCTCGACGGCTCCTTGCGCCCGGCGACCATGCTGGAGCTGGCGCGTGACGCGCGACTCACGATGCCGCGTGACGATGCCGAGGCGCTCGCGGACTTCATGCTGGTGCGTGACGCGCGCAACCTCGAGGATTATCTGGCCCGATTCGACACGACGCTGGCCGTCATGCAGACCGCTGAGTCGTTGGATCGCATTGCGTACGAGCTGGCCGAGGATGCCGCGCGCGAGGGGGTGCGATACCTGGAAGTCCGGTTTGCGCCGATCCTGAACGTGCAGGGCGGCCTGTCGCTCCGCGAGGCGGTTGAGGCGCCGCTGCGCGGGCTGGCCCGCGCCGAGCGCGATCACGACATCGTGGCCCGCATCATCATCTGTTCGTTGCGGCACCTCCCGCCCGGGACATCGCTCGACCTGGCGCGCCTCGCCGTCGACTTCATGGAGTCGGGCGTCGTCGGCTTCGACCTGGCGGGCGGAGAGCTCGGGCACCCGGCCTCCACACACGTCGACGCCTTCTCGCACGCGCGGACCCACGGACTCGCCTGCACCTGCCACGCTGGCGAGGGCGACGGGGCGCAGTCGATCTGGCAGGCCGTGCACCAGTGCGGGGCGAGTCGCATCGGCCACGCCACGCGCCTCTACGAGGACCCCATCCTCTCCGAAGAGGTGAAGGATGCCCGCATCACCCTCGAGATCTGCCTGACGAGCAACGTCCAGACACACGCCGCTCGCTCCTACGACTCGCATCCGCTGCGGCAGTACTTCGACCAGGGACTCCACGTCGTCCTCAACACCGACAACCGGTTGATGAGCGGCGTGAACCTCGTCGATGAGTACCAGCACGCCGCCAACGCGCTGGACTTCACCTTCGACGAACTGGCGCGCATCGCCCTCAATGGATTCGAGAGCGCCTTCCTTCCCGAGGCAGAGCGCGAGCGACTGGTGGCGCGCGCGCGTGCCGACATCGAGGCCCTGCGCCATGGCTGACGCGTCGTCGGCGAACCACCCGCTGGCCGAGGCGGCCGCATTCCTGCGCACCCGCCTTCCGGTGCAGGCCCCGGTGGCCGCCATCGTGCTTGGCTCCGGACTGGGCGGACTGGCCGCACGGATCAGCGGTGCCATCCGGGTCGCCTACCGCGACATTCCCGGCTTCGCCGAGCCGCGGGTCGAGGGGCACGCCGGCGAGCTGCTGCACGGGACCCTTGGGGGGCGCGAAGTCCTCGCCCTGGCTGGCCGCTTCCACATGTACGAAGGGCACGCGGCGGCTCACTCGGCGTTCCCGGTGCGCGTCGTGCACGCGTTAGGCGCGCGCACCCTTATCCTGTCCAACGCGGCCGGCGGGATTCGCCGTACCTTCGCGCCGGGACAGTTGATGGTCATCGCCGACCATCTCAACCTGATGTTCCGCAACCCGCTCATCGGCCAGGTGCAGCCGGGCGACGAGCGGTTCCCGGACATGTCGTCGCCGTACGACCCCGACCTGCGCCAGCGCCTGCATGCCATCGCCCGCGGGCTCGGCATCCGGCTCGAGGACGGGGTCTACGCCGGGTTGCTCGGGCCGAGCTACGAGACTCCCGCCGAGGTGCGCATGCTCGAGCGGCTTGGCGCCGATGCCGCGGGCATGTCCACCGTCCCCGAGGTGATGGTCGCCCGGGCCATGGGGATGCGGTGTGCAGCCGTCAGCTGCATTACGAACCCCGGCGCCGGACTCTCGCCGGAGCCGATCCATCACGCCGATGTCATCGAGGTCACGCGCCGCGCCGCTGCCGACTTTGAACGGCTCATCGAAGCGCTGGTGGCATCGCTCTGATCGACCGCCAGCAGCGCCGGCCCGGTGCTGACCGGGGTGGAGCCGTCCACTTCCTGCGCGCGGGTCAGAACGTCACGCCCACCGACACCGGGATGAACCGGCTCGTCGACGTCACGCCGCCGCCGGGTGTGACGCTGAACTGGTGAAAGCGTGACTCGACGAAGATCCCGATCGCGCCGCCGAACCGGATCCCCGCGCCACCGTTGAAGCCGAACCCGGTCTCCGAGTCACTGAAGCTCACGCCGCTGCCGTCGGTCAGGCTCGCGGTCAACTGGTAGAGCCCAAGTCCGCCGATGGCGTAGGGGCGCACCTGGCCCGAGGGACGGCCGAAGTGATACAGGGCACTCACGCCGGCATACAACACCTTGTTGCTCAAGTTGTCGTTGTCGGTGGCCCCGACGTCAAACAGGAAATCGTCGGTGTACAGGGCGCGCGAATACTGCGCCTCGGCGCGCACCGCCCACGGTCCGCCGGACAGCGGCTGGTACTGGAAGTACCCGAGCGCGTTCCACCCCGTCTTCACGTCGTTGGCGAAGTCCCCGACCGGAACGGTTCCTCCACCGCCGATTCCCACGGACAGTACGCGGGGGACTGCCGCCTGCGCATCAGCCCTCGCGGGCAACACGACGCCGCACGCCGCCAGGGCCAGCAGACGAACAGCGAGAGAATGAACTCGAATCATGCCGGCGCTTCTCCTGAAGGGTGTATCGCGGGGCCATTCGTGCGGCCGTCACGCGATGAGTAGTTGGACGAGCGGTGGAACGAGCGGTGGAACGAGCGGTGGAACGTGCGGTTCGCGAGGTGCAAGGGCATGTGCGGGGCGACGTGCCGCTGCCCGTGAAGCAGGTGCCATCGTGAAGTCCACCCGCCGAGAGCGACGACCGAACGCCAGCGATGTCTCGTGCGGCAATGAATTGTCGGGCCTGCAACCCCGCCCCCGCCGTGACCGCGCGCACCAAGCGATGGGTGGGGCTTGGGCCACCACGGCAGTCGTGCACCGAGGGCCGTCTTGCAGCTACCGGGCCTGCGCGGCCGCCGCGGGGAGCGAGGCGAGTCGCTTCTTGAAGTCCTGATACCTCGGCGTGTCACGGGTGAGGCGATTCAGCATCGCCGTGTTGAACGTCGCAATCGTCGCTTCGGTCGCCCGCACCCGGTCCTCTTCCATGGGATGCGTGCGGAACCAGGCATCCAGGCCGCCGGACGGGCGCTCGTTACGCTCCTTGATGAGGATCCGGAACATCTCCGGAATTCCGCGCGGGTCGATGCCGGCGCGCACGACGTAGTCGATCCCCGCCTGGTCCGACTCGGCCTCATCGCCACGGCTGAACGACGCCATGATCCCCTGGCCGGCGATGCCGACCGCGGCGTCGCCCCCGTTCGTGCAGATCGGGGTCAGGATGCACCCCAGGATCATCCCGGCATTCAGGCGCTGGCCGGTCTGCATCTGCTTGATACTGTGACGCCTGACCACGTGCCCGATCTCGTGCCCCAACACCCCGGCCAGCTGGTTCATCTGCGTGGTCCGCTCGACCAGCCCGCGATTCACGTACACGAAGCCGCCCGGAATGGCGAAAGCGTTCACCTCGGGGCTATCGACGATGAAGAATCGCCAGTCGAGATTTCGGTCGTCGGCCACGCGGGCAATCGAGTCACCGAGCACATTGATGTAGCGTACAATCTCGGGATCGGTCACGATCGGCAGCTGGGCGTTCACTTGGCGGGAATAGTCCGCCCCCAGCTCGATTTCCTGCTGCGTCGAGACGCCGCAGCCCGTGAACAGGACGGCAGAGAGCGCGAGGACAGCGGTGGCCGGACGAACGTGGCGTGCTCGCCGCCGGCGCCGAGCGATGGTCAATGAAAGGAGCATGGCGATGGATGCAGTCGAAACGGGCGCTCGATGCGCCCCGTACGGGTTCAGGCGATGATACACCGCGACGGCGAGAATCGATGCGCATCCTGACGCTGGCGCGTGACCTCGCGCGGCGAAAGGAGCGACAGCGCGAAGGATTGTTCGTGGTCGAAGGAATTCGGGCCTGCGAAGAACTGGCGCGCTCGCCGCTGGAGGTCGTCGGCGTCCTCGCGGCCCCGCAGCTGCGCGAGACCGATCGCGGGCGCGCACTGTGCGAGGCCCTCGTCGCCCGGGGCACGTTGGTGACCGACGTCACCGACCGCGAGTTCCAGAGCGCGGCCGAGACCGAGTCGCCGCAAGGGGTGCTCGCCGTGGCGCGGATCCCGGCGTACGCGCTCGATGCCCCCATCGTGGTGGGTCAGGCGACGGTGCGACTGCTCGTCCTCGATGCCGTCCAGGACCCCGGCAACGTGGGGACGCTGATCCGCACCGCCGCCGCCCTTGGGGCCGATGCCGTGGTCGCATTGCCGGGAACCGTTGACCTGTGGAACGCCAAGGTCGTCCGTAGCTCGATGGGGGCTCACTTTCACTTCCCGGCCGTACACTCCTCGTGGGAGGCGCTGCAGCATGCCTGCGCCACTCATGACGTTGCGTTGTGGGGGGCGGAGCTTGGCGGCACCGACGTCGCGCTGCTCCACCCCCCTGCGCGGTGCGCCCTGGCGGTTGGAAATGAGGGGAGCGGGCTATCGCCGCACGTGCGCGCGGCGCTCGCCCAACGGGTCACCCTCCCCATCAGTTCCCGGGCGGAATCGCTCAACGTGGCGGTGGCCGCCGGCATCCTTCTCCATCAACTGCGCCCGTGATCGACGCCTTCCTCGGCAGCTTCGCCTTCGCCATCGGCGCGTGCGTGGGATCGTTCCTCAACGTCTGCATCGGCCGGTGGCCGCACGACGAGTCGGTCGTGGCCCCGCGGTCGCGCTGTCCCAAATGCGGACTGCAGATCGCCTGGTACGACAACATCCCGATGGTGAGCTGGCTCCTGTTGCGCGCCAAGTGCCGCGGCTGTGCGCTGCCGATCTCGGCGCAGTACCCGCTCGTGGAGCTGATTGTGGGGCTCCTCTGGCTCTCGGCGGTGTTGCACTTCGGGCCCACGTTCACGGCGCTGCGCGTGGCGATCTTCGCCACGGTGATGCTGGGGATCGCCGTCACCGACTTCAAGCACTACGTGATCCCCGACGGCTTCACCGTCAGCGGGCTCCTGTTCCTGCTGGTGACGTCGATTGTCAGCGTCTTCCGCGGGGAGCCCTCGCCGTTCGCCCTGCCGTATGAGGCCCTCATCGGGGCCTGCGCCGGGGCAGGGGCGGTTGCCATCGTCGGCTGGCTGGGCGAAGTGGTGCTCAAGCGCGAGGCGATGGGATTCGGCGACGTGACGCTCATGGCGGTGATCGGGGCCGCGGTCGGGCCACCGCGCTCGCTCCTGGTGCTCTTCATCGGGGCAGCGTTAGGCGCGGTGACCTTTGTGGGCGTGGTCTATCCGGTCGTCCGGCTGCGCGGCGCCCCTCGCGGGGAACAGATCGACCTCGAACTGGGCGGCTCACAAGCGGCGCTCCCGGAAGTACCATTCGGGGTGTTCCTCGCCCCCGCGGCCGTCTTCGTCCTCATTTGGGGAGACGCGCTGATGTCGTGGTACCTCACGACGTACCTGGGGGGATAGGACCGGTCCGCAGGCACGTCGATCCGAGGGAGCAGATGAGCGACATGGAATACGATCGGCCACTGAGTGGGGCGCTGACGCGCTTCACGCGCGACCTGACCCGCGAGGCGCGGGACGGGCGGCTGGACCCTGTGCGCTGCCGCGACGACGAGATCGCCCGCGTGATCGACATCCTCCTGCGGCACGGCAAGAACAACCCCGCCCTCGTCGGCCCGGCGGGGGTCGGCAAGACGGCGATCGCCGAGGCACTGGCCGAGCGCTTGGTCGGCGGTAACGTCCCGCTGTCACTGAAGAGCACCCGACTGCTCGCCCTGGACCACGTCGCCCTGCTGGCCGGGAGCGTCTACCGCGGGCAGTACGAGGAGCGCATCCGGTCGCTGGTGCAGGACGTGTCGGCCGATCCGGACGTCGTGCTGTTCATCGACGAGCTGCACAACCTGATCGGGCAAGGAACGGCGGTGGGGGTGGCGATGGACGCCGCCAACATGCTCAAGCCGTCGCTCGTGCGCGGCGACTTTCGGGTCATCGGCGCAACGACCAATGAGGAATACGAGCGCTGGATCTGCGGCGACCCGGCGCTGGAGCGCCGCTTCCAGAAGGTGCTGGTGCGCGAACTGTCGTCGGCCGAGACGCTGGATGTGCTGCGCGCCCGGCTCGAGCGGCTCGAGCGACACCACAACGTGGCGATCGCCGAGGACGCCCTGCGGGCCAGCATTGAGCTGACCGACCTCCACATGCTCGACCGGCGCCGTCCAGACCGGGCGATCGACGTGCTCGACGAGGCCTGCGCGCACACGCAGGCACTCGCGCGCTACACACCGCGTGCCGAGGCGATGATCGTGAGTCGTCGGCTGATGTTGCGGCAACGTGCCGCCGGGGCGGGCGCGAGCGGCGGGACGCGCGCGGCCGAGCCCTCATCGTTCGCCGAGGAAGGGCTCGAGTCGTTTGCCCGCGAGGGGCTCTCGGCGCTGCAGCGCTTCGGCGCCGGGCTGGAGGCGATCTTCACCGAGCCACCGGTCGGCGACGCGCGACCCGATTCCGCCGCGTCGTCGACGAGCAGCCGTCCGGCCCGGGCGACTGCGGCGCCCGCGGGGCCGCCCTCGACGCCGCAGGCCGCCGGCGCGCCAAGCCTCGCGGTGCTGGACGTGGAAATGCGCGCGCAACTGATCCAGGATGGCGTGGTGGTGCGAGGACTGGACGTGGCGCGGGTAGTCGCCCTGGCCACCGGACAAACCGTACGATGGAGCGAGTAATGGCACGTCTTGGCGTGGTGGGATTGCTGCTGGCGGTTGTGGCGTGCGGCGAGAAGGCGGACAAGGACCCCGTGGCGGCGCAGGTCGCCGACGCCATTCCGCGCCTCGAGCAGGCGTCGGGGCTCACGTTCAAGACGCCCCCGAAGTTCGAGATGCGCACCAAGGACGAAGTGCGCCAGTTCCTCGAGCAGCGCTTCATGACCGACGTCCCGGACGAGGAGATCCGTGGCAGTGAGCGATCGTACAAGCGCTTCGGCCTCCTCCCCGATACGCTCGATCTGCGGAAGTTCATGCTCAGCCTGCTCACGGAACAGATCGTGGGCTACTACGATCCCACCGCCAAGGTGCTCTACATCGTGCAGGGGGCGAGCGACGAGATGGTCGCGGTGACCGTGTCGCACGAACTCGTGCACGCCCTGCAGGACCAGTACTTCAACCTCGACTCGCTGCAGAAGGTCAAGCGCCGCAACGACCGCCAGATCGCCGCCCAGGCGGTGGTCGAGGGGCAGGCGACGTTCGAGCAGCTGGCCTCGATGCTGGGCAGCGGGACGATGGTCGCCAACCTTCCGGGCGGGTGGGACCGCGTGCGCACCATCATCCGCGAGAACAGCACCTCCATGCCGGTCTTCAGCTCGGCGCCGACGCTCATCCAGGAGACGCTGCTCTTCCCCTACTTGTCGGGGGCCGAGTTCATGCGCGCCTTCAAGGAGAAGATGCCCGGCAAGTCACCGCTGGACGTCATGCCGGTCTCCACCGAGCAGGTCATGCACGACGACCGCTTCTTCCTCAATCGCGACGATCCCACGGTCGTCACCCTGCCGGCGCCGACGGGCAAGGTGATCTATGAGAACGACCTCGGCGAGTTCGAGACCCGGCTCCTGTTGTTCGAGCACCTCAAGGACCGCGACGCTGCCTACCGTGGCGCCGCCGGGTGGGATGGCGATCGCTTCGTGCTGTTCGAGTCCGGGCGCGGTGGCGAGGGACTGGCCTGGGTCAGCGTGTGGGACACCTCGGTCGATGCGGCGGAGTTCTACGACCTGTTGGACACCGCCATCCTCAAGCGGTTTGGTGCGGTCAAGCCATCGCAGGCGACGCAGGAGCGGCGCGTGTACTCCGCCCGCGGTCGCACCATTGCCGTGTCGGCGGCCGACATCGGCGGCCGGCCAGTCGTGCTGTATGTGGACGTACCGGCCGGGGCGAGCATCGACGTGCTCGACCTGCGCAAGGTCACGCTCGAGGAATGAGGTGACCGCAGGCAGCACGCCTCCCCTCCCGCCGCGCGGGAGACGCTGACCGTTCCACAGCCGCTCCGCCCCGAGGACGAAGCGCTGCGCCAGGTCCGCCTCCGCAACATGAAGCGGTGGGCGCTGGCGCTGCTCGTCCTCGCCACGGTCATTTTTATCATCGCCCGGCTGCTCGAGGGGCGCTACCCGTGGCTTGGGATCGTGCGCGCCACCGCCGAAGCCTCGATGATCGGCGGCCTCGCCGACTGGTTCGCCGTCACGGCGCTGTTCAAGCACCCGTTAGGCATCCCCATCCCGCACACGGCCATCATTCCCAACCGCAAGGATCGGGTGGGACTGACGCTGGGCGCCTTCGTGCAGAAGAACTTCCTGCACAAGGACGTCATCGTCGCCAAGCTCCACACGTTGAATGCCGCCGAGCGCATGGCGCGGTGGATGGTCGAGCCCGAGAACTCGCGGCGCATCGCGCGGCAGCTCGCCAAGTCGCTGTCGGCCGCGGCCAACGTGCTGCGCGACGACGACGTGGAGCAGGTGATCACGAAGGCCGTGGTGGGGCGCGTGCAGAAGACCCAGGTCGCTCCCATGCTGGGGCGGGCGCTCTCGCTGCTCACCGCCGGCAACCGGCACCAGGGGCTGCTGGACGATGCCATCCGCCTGCTCGCCAAGGCGATCACCGAGAACCAGGACCTGATCCGCGAGCGGGTAGAGAAGGAGAGCCCGTGGTGGGTGCCAGGCGCCATCGATGACAAGATCGCCGCCCGCATCGTCTCGGCGCTCGAGCGCACGGCGCAGGCCGTGCACCAGGACGCCAACCATCCACTGCGCGCGCGCTTCGACAACGCCATCGACGAGTTCATCGTCAAGCTGCAAGCGTCGCCCGAGGTGATCCTCAAGGCCGAGCAGATCAAGGAGGACCTGCTGCACGCCGATGCGGTGCGGCAGTTCAGCGCGTCGCTGTGGAGCGACGCCAAGGCCTCGATTGCCCGCCACGCCGAGGACCCCGACGGCTTCAACCCCGAGACCATCCAGCGCGGGCTGACCGCCTTCGGCAACGCGATCCTGTCCGATGCGCTGCTGATGGAGAAGGTCGACGCCTGGCTGATCGAGGCGGTGGTGGCGGTGACCGAGCGCTACCAGGACGAGGTCGGCGAATTGATCGCCTCGACCGTTAGGCGCTGGGACCCCAAGGCGACGTCGTATCGCATCGAGCTGGCGATCGGGCGCGACCTGCAGTTCATCCGGATCAACGGGACGCTGGTGGGGGGATTGGCGGGGATGGTATTGTATCTCGTGCAGCGGGTGATGTGAGTACGCGCTGGCGTGTTAGGATACGGACGACTTCGGTTGTTCCGCTCCGCGCGTGACTCCCGCGCCAGTGTGCTCGCGACTGCTTGCCAGCAGTTGCAAGTTGGAGGGGTATGCATCACGCGCACGATCGACGCAGCGGCTTCTCCCTCGCGCGCCGCGCCTGCTTCCAGCCGGATGAGTGCGCCGCCAAGCGTGGTGACGTACACTGGCCCTCCCGCAGAGGCAACGATCGCTCCGGTCACGAGGCCAGGCATCGGTGCGAAGTAGTCAGGGGTAACCAAGTCCATGCGAGACTCCCCCGCTCGACCGCGTCGGTTGAACTCCGCCGCCAGCTCCTCCTGCGCGGGAGTCTGAACGCGAAACGCCGACTGTCGCTCCCCCGTCGCCGTGTTCACCACGATCACCTCGTTGGTCACCGGCGATCCCACCCAGAGTCGCCCCTCGCTGTCCAGCTTGAGGTTGTCAGCCGCGATCTCGGCAAAGACCGTCCGATCACTCAGGCGTCCCGTCGCCACGTCCAGACGATAGCGCAGCACGCGTGCGCCCATGGTTTCCGCGATGTAGAGGTACCCCTGCCGCTCGTCGATCGCCAGCCCGTTCGCCATGACGAGCGAATCGATGACAACGTCTGCCTGCGCAGACAGCCGGCCATCGCTCGATGCCAGGCGAAGCAGCGCGCCGTCTGGATTGGGGATATCGACTGATGCCCACATGCGCTGCTCGCCCGTCGCGGGGGAGTTTTCCGCACTCTGCGTGAACCAGATCGCCCCGCTCGCATCGCGGACCGCGGCGTTGACGCCGAAGCGGTGCTGGTACACCCGCTCGGTGGCCCCGCTGGTGAGCTCGACGCGATAGATCGCCCCGGTGAACACGTCGGCGACGAGCAGGTGGGTTCCGCCCGGTTCGAGCGAGACGCCATTGGCACCTCCTGCGTGCTCCGGTGGACGGTGCGCGTAGCCTGCGCCGGGCAGGTCGCCGAACGGCTTGCTGCTGCCGTCTGCCTCCACCACGCGAAGTCCGTGCGACTGGTCCGCGACAATGAGTCGTCCGTCGGGGAGCGCGATGCCATCTTCTGCGCGCTCGAGCGAGCGATCGGCCGGGAAGATCATGGTGGAGTCGAACGACCAGCTGGGGAGCGGAGCCGCGTCGCTCGCGCTGACGGTCGCTGCTTCCCTGGCGCCGGAACCGCACGCGGCGCCTGAGGCGATTCCGGCAGCAGCAACGAGCGCGCGCACTACCCGCGACCAACGCAACGGATGGATGTTCACGAATACCTCCCGCATTGACCGGTGCAGGGCGGCACCGTTCGCGTGCACTTGCTAACTCGTCGCGTGCTCCGCGACCTCGGCGGCGTATCGCTGGGTCGCGGCTTCGAGCGCCTTGCTGTGGACCTCGGCCAACTCGGGTCGCGCCGCGCGGGCGCGGTCGGCCGCTCCCTGTGTCGCCATCTGCCCCTGCCATCGCGGAAAGACGTGGCGGGCGATGAGGTCGTAGCTGCGGCGCGTGGCATCGAAGTCGGCCCAGTCGTGGGCCAACAGCAGGTACGCGCCAAAACCCCCGTTGCTCTGTTTCCACAGTCGGTCGACCTGCGCGTGGACCATGTCGGGCGTACCGATCGCGCCAAAGCCCGACTCGTTCACGAACGCAATCATCTCGCGGACGTTGCGGCCCGGTACCGCCAGCTGCGGGAACGCCGCCACCGACTGGAAATAGTCGAACCATTGCTCGATGCCGTACTCCACGTCGCGATAGGCCTGTTCCATCGTGTCGGCGCAGTGGACAAGTCCGACCAGCCGCCACTTGTTGCGGTCTACCTTCGTCTTGTAGCGCGCGGCCTGGGCTTCCATCACATCCCAGTGCAGCGCCAGCGCATCGAAGCCTGCGGCCGTCGTGGCACCGATCGACAACAACCCAACACCATATCGGCCGGCCAGCTTCGGCCCCGTGGGTGACGCCACGGCGGGGACCGCAACATCGAACAACGGATTGCTGTAGGGCCGGAGGTGCAGCCGTGCGTCACGCAGGTCCCAGCGCTCGTTCCGGAAGGTGACCGGCTCTTCGCTGGTCAGGAGGTTCATAATGATGTCGAGCCCATCTTCGAGCAGCGGCCGAGTCTGGCTCTGCGACACGCCGACCATGATACCGTCGCTGGGCAACGACCCCGGCCCCACGCCGAGCATTACGCGGCCCCGCGTGAGATGATCCAGTTGCACGATGCGCTCAGCCACCCAGAGCGGATTGTGATAGCTGACGCTGATGACCCCGCTGCCCAGCTTGATATGGCGCGTGCGCTGTGACGCCACGGCCATGAAGATCTCGGGGCTGGCGCTGATCTCGGTGCCCGCGGAGTGGTGTTCGCCGCACCACGCCTCGTCATAACCACAGCGGTCGAGCCACTGGATCAGCTCGAGGTCTTGCTCGAGCAGCAGCGTGGGATTGAGCCCTGGTTTGTGAAACGGGGCGAGGAAGACGCCGAACTTCATGCGATGGCCCATGAGCCTGCACTCGATGGTTGGAGGGTTGCCGCGCGTGCCGCAGTTCACGCGTGGTGAAACGTGTCACCGCGAGACCCGCTTCACCTCCTCGACGAAGCCGTACCCAGCCTCGGTCTGGCCAATGATCTCCGTTGCCACCCCGATCGCCGCGTCCGAGTCGAAGAACGTCACCTTCGCCACGGGAAGCTCGAGGGTCTGCGTCACGGCGAGTCCCGTGCTTGCCAGCCGCGACACCGCCGCCGCATACGCCGATTCGTCCACCATGAAGCCGATGTGCTGCACGCCGCCCTGCGGCTGCCGCTCGAGGAACTCGTGAAAGACGCTCATTCCCGAGACCGGCTGGATGAGCTCGATCATCGAGTTGCCCGAGTACGCCAGGTACAGGTGAAAGGTGTAGTCACCCGGCGCGCCGCGGTACGTGCCGGCATTGTCCTGCGCGCGCACGTTTTCCAGCTTTACGAACCCAGCTATTCCCATCGTCTCGCAGAAAAAGCGCTCGGCGATGCCAATGTCGGGGACGACCCACGCGATCTGTGCGAAGGGGAGGTGCACAGGACCCGCTGCATGCTCGGTCATCGTTGCTCCGGTGAGGTGCGTGGCTCGTCAGGCGGGCAGGATGTTGGGGTTGAGCCGGAAGAGGTTGTCCGCATCCCAGGTGCGCTTCACGCCTGCAAGCCGTAAGTAGTTGGTCCCGAAGGAGGCGCGCACGCGCTCCGGCGTGTCGTCGGCGGCGAGATGATTGACATATGTCGCTCCCGAAATCAGTGGCTCCACGTCCCCCCACGTCCGACGCGTCCACTCGATGTGCCGGCTGCACTCGGCGGGTTGCGACCATTGGGACACCACGTTGACGTCCCATTGATCCTGCCGGAGGCTGAAGGCGGTGTCGCCCGAGGGCACGCGCGCGGCGGCCCCATGAACGCGGAAGAACAGCAACGCCGAGAGTGGCGAGGTCATCCCCTCGGCACCCACGGCTACTGCATCGATCAGGGCGTCGCTGAGCGTGTTCGTGACGCCGGACTTCCAGTAGCGGTGCAAGCCGTGGATGCCGAACGGCACGTCGAGCATCGCGTTGCGCGCGGCGTACGGGAGCGGGCCCACCATATCCACGAGCGGGGTACCGAAGGCCCGCGCCGGCGCCAACACCTTCTCACCGGTGGCCAGCGGTCCGTTGTAGCCGAGAATCAATGCCACCACGGGGGTGCCATCGGGGAGCGCGAGGCACCCTGCGAAGGCTTCCGCTTCGTCGGGCAGGTCCGCGCAGAACTCGCGGTAGAAACGCAGCACCTCCCGCGCCGCGGCGAGGGGATGAAAAACCGGGCCGCCGAGCACCAGGGGGCCAACGGGATGCAACTGGAAGTCCATGCTCGTGACAACACCGAAGTTGCCGCCCCCACCGCGCAGGCCCCAGAACAGGTCGGCGTTTTCCGTGGCGCTCGCGCGCACGGCCTGTCCAGCCGCGGTCACGACGCTTGCCGACAGCAGGCTGTCGGCGGAGAGTCCGTGCGTCCCCATCAGCCAGCCCAGCCCGCCACCCAGCGTGAGTCCCACGACGCCGGTGTTGGAGACCGTGCCGCCGGTGGTCGCAAGGCCGAAGGCCTGCGCCTCACGGTCCAGGTCGCGCCAGAGGGCGCCGCCGTACGCCCGTGCGGTTCGAGCCGCGGGATCCACGTCGACGCCTCCCATGCCGGAGAGGTCGATCACCATGCCTCCATCGCAGGTGCCGTGGCCCGCGACGTTGTGCGCACCCCCGCGTACCGCAACGAGCAGGGCGTGTTCACGGGCGAATTTCACGGCGTCGATGACGTCTGCCACTCCGCGACAACGCACGATGACGGCCGGCCGGCGATCGATGTGGCCGTTCCATACGTGGCGAGCGCGCTCGTAGTCTGCGCCGGCGGGGGTGATGACGCACCCCTTGAGCTTCTCTTCGAACGCTGCGAGCGCACCAACGTCGACTGATGTAGATGCCTGGACGAGCGAGGGAGCAGCAAGGTCGGTCACGGAAGCCTCCGTCAGGGTCGTCGAGAGGAGCGCAGCATCTGTAGCGCGCTGGTGTGCAGCGCGCGGGGCGGTCGGTATATCGACGGCATGTAGCGCACGTTCGCCGACGACGGTCAGACAGATACCATCGCTCGTCGATCTGAGTCCCAACAACTTCAACACGTTGGCGTGCAGTGACTTACCGCCCGATCGCCAGTCGACGACCATGCGTTGGTTGCCCGCGCCACACCGGCTTACGCTCGCGAGGATGTCCGGGTCGTAGGCACACATCGCGCATCGCGACGCTCCGCATCACTTTGGGAGACACCGCATCGGTGGGGCGCAGCGCACCGGCGTCCTCAGCCAACGCGCCGCTGCGATCGCCCCGACGCGACAGGTTCTCACCGAGGACAGGTGGTTCCGCGCAACCCATCGGCAGCCAGACCGCGACTTCCTCCGGAGCGAACCGGAGCGCGACGCGTTGCTTCGCGTGCGAGCGAGATCAGCCGACGATGCGAAAGAGCGCGTCGAACTCCGGGTCACCCCTCAGGGGCAGCAGTTCGGGGACGACGTGAATCGCGTCGAACAGCTGCCCCTCGGAGATGGACTGCCGCGTGAGCGCGATGGCGTCGGCGCGTCGTCCGAGCGCCGCGGCAATGCGTGCGCGCGCCAGAGTGTGCGCCCCGTGAAGGTATGGCACGTCGAGGGTGGCAAGCGTCGCTGTCAGGCGCAACGCCCTCGCCGTGTCGCCTCGCTGCGCCGCGACCGCGCCCAGCCAACCCAGCAGGTCGGCGTTTTGTGGACGCTCCACGACCAAGGCGGTGAACAGTGTATCCGCGGCCGGCCAGTTGCGCTGGAAGTGCCGAGCCATCGCCACCAACCGCCGCAGCGCGAAGGACTGTCGCTGCTCGACGGGCTGCCCCTTCTCCCACGCATCAAAGCGGGCGAGCGTTGCGCGTCCGGCCTCGGACTGTCCGTGTACGAAGGCCTCGCGCGCCACCACGAGCAGCGTGAGTCCTGCGCTGCGCGCCGGCTGTGCGGCGATCGACGCGATGTCCGCCGTTAGGCGGTCGAGCTCCGCCGCGCGTCCCAGCACCGCCAGCGCTCGCCCCTCCTCTTCCATCGCCAGCAGCCAGTGTGGCGCCGAGCGGCGGCGACGTTGCGCCTCGACCAACTCTTCCTCGTGCCGCTCCCCACGTGATACGACCACGCCAGCCCCGATCCGTACAGGTCCCAGCGCACACGCGAACGCTCAACCGGCAGACGGCGCAACAGGGTGATCGCCTCGTTCGCACGAAAGACGCGCGTCGCGGCATACCCGGCGAGGAAGAGTGCGTTTTCCGATGCCGGGGCCTCGGCGAGCATCTGTCGCGCAGCGGTGTAGCGACCGGGGATGTCTCCCTTCACCGTCGCGATCCACAGGTCGAGCAGTCCACGATCGAGCGGTCCGAGTTGCGTGCGTTGTGCTTCCACCACGCGGAGAAGGGAATCGCATGTCTGCCACTGGCCGGTATTTCCATACGAAGCCGCTGCCCAGAGGAGCGGCGCCACGAAGTTGGAGTCGCGTGCGGCCGCCTGCAGGAAGAGCGCGATCGAACCCTGAAAATCGCGCTGCGCAAAGACATCCAGGCCACGTACCCAGGCCAGATACGCTTCATACGTGGGCGGTTGGCTCCCTTCCCGCACCAATGCGGTGATGACCATGTCCAGCTCCGACGCCAGCGCCCCAGACACGCGCTGACGCAGTAGCTCGACACCCACGAGTGGATCTGCCGAGTGGGTCACGACCGGGTCCACAGCACGCACCACTCGCCCGTTCTCGGCGTCGACGATGCGTGCTTCGAGCACAAGCGAATCGCCCCGCATCACGTACGAGCCAGTGACAACGCTTCCGGCCTCGACCTCCTGTCCGAGCTCGCGGGCGTCCACCTCGCGGCCGTCGGCAGGGGAGGGCGGCACGTCGACCACTTCGAACAGGTGCGTCTCGGCCAGGCCGCGGCTGATCCACTGCGCGGCGACGCGCCCCACATCGGCAAGCGTCGAGTCGTGGGTTCGATTCTCGAACACCTTTACGACGACGCGTGACGGATCGAGGTCAGGGGCGCGGCCCGACTGGGCGCGAACGAACGCAACGGTGCCGATGGCCATGAGCGTCGCGACCGCCGCCCCCATGGCCAGCGGCGTTCGCGCCGCAGGTGCGACGGGTGCAACGGGTGTAGCCGGCGCACGTGCCGAGCGCGGCGACGGCGTGATGGGAGAGTCTGGCAGCGTCGCCCCGGCACTCCCTGCGGCGGCAGCCGCCACGCTGGTCCCGTTCGAAGCGTTCGAAGCGTTCGAAGCGCTAGTCGCGGTAACGGCGGTGCTCGCGGGGGTCAGGGGCGCAGCCTCCATCGCTGCACGAATCCCCTCGGCGCGCCGAGTGACCTCGGAGGCGGGCGCGATTCCCAGATCACGATCGAGACGCAGGGCGAGTGACCGGTAGGCTACCAGTGCTGCCGCGCGCGACGCGTGCGATCGCGGCGCAGCGATCGCGTCGAGCCACACGCACGCCGCCTCGGCACTCGCGGGCTCAGTCTCGATCCATCGCTCGGCGAGTAGTCGACATGCGTCCCATTCCCCCGACGCTGCCAGTGCTCGGCAGCGTTCCGCCGCGCTGCGCGCAAACAGGGCGCCGAGTCGCGTTCGCATGCGCTCGCACCAGTCGTCGAACTCGTGTGCGTCGTCGATGTGGACGCCGTCGAGGAATGAACCTCGATATAGCGAGACGACCCGCGCATGGTTGTTACAACTGGCGGCGTCGGTCAGGGCGAGGGCATCGACTTCGAGGGGCGCGTCGGCGGCGAGCCGTACCTCCTCGCCCCGCGCACGGATCGCCTCTCGACCCAGCACCCGGCGGAGGTGGCTGAGTGCGTCGGAGAGCGAGTTGCGCGCCCGGTCGTCGTCGCGCCCGCCCCAAAAGGTGCCGACCATGCGGTCGCGCGTGGCACTCCGGTCGGGACGCAGCGCCAGCCAGGCGAGCAACGCCAGCTTGCGCGGGCGGGTCGTCAGCGACGGTTCGTCCCGGCCATCGGGCGCGACCATCGCGAGCCGGCCGAGCGTGCGCAGCACGTACGGCGCTCCCATGCGTTCGTCCGCGGCCTCAACGACCGCCGGTCCCTCGACGTCGCCCACGCCCGCCCTCCGAGATCGCTGACCGGTCGAGCACGCCAGCTTCGGTCCGGGATGAATGATCCGGTCGCTGCGAATGTACGGTTCCTAGCGATGCGCAGCTAGAGATGAGTCCCGCTCCGCACCAATAATGATGACATGGTGATGGCCACTGCTTGCGCGACTTCGTGTTGACATCGTTGGGAGTTGGATCAGGGGAACTTGCTATTCCTTGCTCCAACCTGCCGACGGGAAGACGACAGATGGACGACGACAGATGATGGCGGGCCACTCCCGCCGGCCGCCGCGCGGCGCACCGTGCATCCAGCACCCCATCGCGATTTCTGACCTGACCGTCACACTCATTACCGCCTGCAGTAGCGGCTTCGGGCTTGGCACCGCTGTGCACTTGGCGGCCCGCGGGCAGACCGTGTATGCCACCATGCGCAATGTCGGCTCGGCGAGTGCGCTGCGCGAAGCGGCCGCGGCGGACGGGGTCACCCTCGCAGTGCTGCCACTCGATGTCGACGATCCGCACTCGGTGGAAGGCGCCGTGGCCGAGGTGCTGTCTCGCGAGGGGCGTATCGACGTGCTGGTAAACAACGCCGGCGTGGGATGACTGAACGCGGTCGAGTACATCAGCGATGCCGAGGCGCTGGCAACGCTCAACACCAACCTGCTCGGCGTGATGCGTACGCAGCGCGCCGTGCTCCCTGCCATGCGGGCGCAGCGGAATGGGTGCATCATCAACATCAGCTCGATGGCTGCCTGGGTCGCCATCCCCGGTGTCGGGATGTACTGCGCCACGAAGGCTGCGCTCGAGGCGCAAAGCGAATGCCTGGCGTCGGAAGCCTATCCATACGGCATCCGCGTCATCCTCATCCAGCCGGGTTCCTTTCGGACGCCCATCCTCCAGAAGGCGCTTGATACGATGCCATCGGACTCCACATCACCCTACGTCGCGCCGCTGCGACGCGTAGGGATGATCTTCGCCCAGGGGGCGCAAGCGTGTTTGTGATGAGGTCTTCGTCGCCATGGGACGGCACGAGAGCGACGAGGAATACTTCGCGGAGCTGATGCGCCTCACGCTCACACCTGACGGAACGAGGTGAGCGCGTGTCGTGACACCACACGGCGTTTCGCAGGGTGCTGAAAGTGGGCCGACCGCGCGTGGATGGGGAGTGCGGGCGGTCGCGGAAGGTGTCAAGAGACGGACAGCGGTGCATCAGGCGCACGAGAGTCTATGCCGCGTTCGTGAAGGCAAAGACCCACGCGACATTGGGAGCCCCTCGAGGTCGCAGTTTGCGCAGCCCGCCAATCGTCGTCCCCCACCCGCAGTCTTCCTCCACCAGTTTGCGCCTGATCCGACTGATGGCAACCTGCCCATGCCGAGTCATCCGGCGACCGATGGTGCTCTCTGATCGCCGTCCGATGGCGGCGGCGACGGATCGACCTTCCGCCGCACACTCTTCTGGCTCGCGCAGCCCTCGCGCAACGTCCCATCGACGGTGAAGTGCTCGTGGGACCGCACGGCGCGGGCAACTGCGGCCTTCAACCTCTCGCAGAGAGGCCTCGGCGAGTTGATCGCGTCGACCGTTCGGCGGTGGGACCCCAAGGCGACGTCGTATCGCATCGAGCTGGCGATCGGCCGCGATCTGCAGTTTATCCGCATCAACGGGACGCTGGTGGGGGGACTGGCGGGGATGGTGTTGTACTTGGTGCAGCGGGTTATGGTAGGTGCTGTAGGTGATGTAGTCAGAGCTGGGGTCAGAGCTGGGGTCAGAGTCGGGGTCAGCGCTGGGGTCAGAAGTGGGGCCGGCTGAGGCCGGAGAGCTAGGGTCAGACGATGACTGCCGCTGGCAACTACGCGGTCGCCGTCGCGACTCCAGCGAACACCCTCACGACAGTTCCCGTGTAGTGGCAACCGGGTCACGAATTGCATCGCGCATTGCCGCACGCCAACCTGCTACGCCTGCGTCGGCGGTGGCGGGTGCCACGCCCGTCCGTCGCCCGCCCGAGAAGCCCGGCGGTGGCACCGTCCGCCGCACAGCACCTCGCCCGCGATTCGCTGTCCGCTACTGGTCGCATGCTGAGAGCGTCCGAAGCCTTCCATGCACGTGCAAACCGCGCCATGACATCACCCTGAGACCCGAAGGCCGGGCACGTAGAGTGTCGTCGGCCACGGGGAGGTGGAGCGGCTCGCACTCCGCCGCCACGCCACCGGGGCGAATCAGCGTCCCAGTCCGTTTCGGCCCACGGTCGGGGAACGGGGGAGCAGGGCCCGGCGCAGCACCCGAGCCCCGGCCAATGGCCGGCGCGTGAGGTCGCTCCAACCGATTTTGGCCGCGAACACGGGCACCTGTCGGGTTTCGTCTCCCCTTTCCCGCTCTCTATGCATGCACGGGTTGAGCGGCCCGTGGCGCGACCGGCGCGGGACTCACCCGATGCCGTCGACGACATCGCACGGAGGGGGTATCGGCATGCACTGGAGCAAGATGGTCTTGGCCGCGGGGGCAGTGGCGCTCTCACTCATGGGATGCAGCGATCGACTGGCGGCACCGGATCGCGGCGAGGCGGAGCACGTGAGGCTCAGTCAACAGGTGCAGGAGCTGGCGGGGCGCGTGGCGCAGTCCGGCGCGATGACGGCCGAGCATGAACGCGAGCTCGAGGAGATCGGCGGGAAGATTCTCGACTGGCAGCGACGGACCGGCCGGACCGACTTCTCGATTCGGACATCACGCCCCCTGCCGCCGGCCACGACCGGCCTCATCTCCCGTCCGCAGCCACCTCCCTCGTGCGTCCCCTGTCCGCCCACGAAGGTGTCCGGCGGCATGCTCTGTTTTCTCATCAGCGGCAACTGCATTGGAACGGGTGGATCGCGCGTGTGCGCCTACCAGTGCATTTACGGCCTCGCGCTTGCTACTCCGCCTGAGCTGGTGCAGTAGCGCGTGCTCACGCCCGCATGTTGTCGGGCTTTGGTTGCCACATACGCTCCTGACGCATGCCTCTATGAGCGCATCCCGCCGCATCGAACGAGGCCGGATTCTCCTGCGTCATTCACAACGTCGAACCAAGGAGACATCCGTATGCACTGGAGCAGGAAGGTGGCGGCCGCCGGGCGGATGTCGGCCGAGCAACGGCGTGAGCTCGAGGACATCATGAACGACATTTCGTCGTGGCAACGGCGCAGCGGCCTGACCGATCTCGTTGCCTCGCGGTCACGACCGATCAAGTCGCCGGCCACGGCGGCGCTGGTCGGCAAGACGCCTGGTTCCTCACCCTCGTACCTTCCCTGTCCGCCGGTGAGCGTGTCGAACGGGCAGATCTGCTTCCCGACGTTCGACGGCGACTGTCCGCCAACCACCGCGCCGGGCGATATCGCCCTTCGGGTGTGCGTGTACGCCTGCATCTACACCGCTCCGAGCCCCCTCAAGTCGCGCTGACCAACGATCGGGTACGCCCGTGTCGGGTTTACCCTGGCGCTTTTCGCTTACTGGATGCCGACCCGAACGGGGCGGCCACGTTCACCCTCCCCCAGGAGTCCACCATGAAGGGCATCGTCACGCTGCTCGCGGCCGCGCTCACAGTCACCGGCTGCTCGAACCTCACGGGTCCCGATGACGCTGCAGCACGCGCCGAAGCGGCCAAGCGCAAGCTCGAAGTGGCATCGAAGGTCCCTGAGCCGTCCAGGAAGCTGGCCGCGAACTGACGCCGGTGACCGGCGTGTCGTTCGCACCGGCCTTTCAGGATCGACATGCCGCAGGTGTAAGGCTGGCGGAGGCACTGTCGCTTCACGCCGCGCAACGGGATGTAGTGGTACTCGGGATGGCGAGAGGGGGGGTGGCCGTCGCAGCGCCGGTCGCCAAGGCGCTGGCAGCGCCGCTCGAAACGTTCGTCGGCCGCAAGCTGGGCGTTCCCGGTCTCGAGGAGGTCGCTTTTGGTGCCATCGCCGAGGGGGGGGCCACGCCAATTCTCGATGATGTGCACGACTACATCGGGCTCCCTCGGCGCGTGGTGTCAGCAGTGCTGGAGCACGAGCGAGCGGAGATGGCGCGACGCGTTGGCTGCTATCGGGAGGGGCGGGCGCTCCCCACGCTGGCCGGGAAGACGGTGCTCGTCGTCGACGATGGACTCGCCAGCGGGGCGACGCTCACCGCGGCGGGGCGGGCGCTCCGCCGCCAGCGTCCGGCCAGGCTCATCGCGGCGGTGCCGGTGGCCTCCACCGAAGGTGTGCAGCAAGTCGCCTCGATGTTCGATGACGTGGTCGCGATAGTGAAGCCCGACGCGTTCGGAACGGTCTCCGACTGGTACGAGGACTACGACGCAGTGACCGATGCCGAGGTCTGCACGCTGCTAGGACGGCGAGCGTTAGGCGCCGGCATTGCCGCGTCCCCGTCGCCAGCTGGCGCGGAAACAGACGTCTCCATCCCGACCGGCGAGACGGGGCCTACGCTCGCCATGGCGGGTGACCTGGGGGTGCCGGCTGGCGCCCGCCCGCCGCACGGTCTCGTGATCTTCGCACACGGCGGAGGGAGCAGCCGGGCGAGCTATCGCAATCGCTATCTCGCGGCCCGCCTGCGGCTGACGGGGTGGGCGACGCTGCGGGTCGACCTGCTGGGCGAGCACGAGCGCGCGGCCGATGATGGGGGGGCGATGCGGTTCGACATCGACCGCATCACGCGCCGACTGTCGCGTGCGACGCGCTGGTGTCTCGATGCGCGCGTGGCGGGGGTCGGTCGCCTCGTCTTGTTCGGGGCGAGCACCGGGGCGGCCGCCGCCGTCGGCGTCGCGGCGATGTGGCGCTCCCATGTCGCGGCGGTGATCGTCAGAGGGGGGCGGATCGACCTGGCGGACCACCTGCTCCCTCAAGTCGATGTGCCGGCCCTGCTCATCGTTGGGAAGAACGACACGGCGACGCTGCAGCTCACACGTGCCGGCGCCCGACGCCTGCGGGGGCCGGTATCGGTCGAGGTGGTGCGGGGCGCCGGCCACACCTTCGAGGAGGACGGCGCGCTCGGAATCGTGGGTGAGATCGCGACGGCTTGGCTGACCCGCCTGCGCCGTCGGGACGCCATCCGGCGCCTGTGGACGGTCTCATCCCACTGGCCGGCCACGCTGCGGGCGCGTATTGTCGCGCGCACGATCGCCTGACGATCGCCTGACGATCGGCTGCGGCCCCGGAATGTCATCGCCGGAATGTCATCAATAGATCCCAAACTCTGGCCCGAGCTCGGGCCGCTGCTCGATCGGGCGTTGGAACTCACGGGCGAGGCGCGTGCATCGTGGCTGCACGAGCTCGCGGCGCAATCGCCCGAACTGGCGGCGCACCTCTCCGCCCTGCTCTCGGCAGAGGCGCGTGCCGACGCGCAGGGCTTTCTCGCGGATCCGCCCTCGGCAAGCCTCGCCGGTCGCGAGCTGGGCTCGTACACACTCCTCCGCCCGCTCGGCCATGGCGGGATGGGTTCCGTCTGGCTGGCCCGGCGTACCGACGGCCGTTTCGAGGGTCTCGCGGCGATCAAGCTGATGAGCCTCGCCCTGATGAGCGAGACCGGGCAGGCGCGCTTTCGGCGCGAGGGAACCGCGCTCGCCCGACTGCAGCATCCGGGTATCGGGCGCCTGTTGGACGCGGGGGTCGCGCCGAGCGGACAGCCGTATCTGGTGCTGGAATTCATCGATGGGAGACACATCGATGCGCATGCCGACGCCATGGGCCTGTCGCAACGTCAGCGCATCGAGCTGATGCTGCAGGTGCTCGACGCGGTGGTGCACGCGCACGCCAATCTCGTCATTCATCGCGACCTCAAGCCGTCGAACATCCTGGTCACGGCGGCGGGAAGCGTGAAGCTGCTCGACTTCGGCATCGCGAAGCTGCTGACGGACGAGGGCGAGACGCCACCCACAGCGATTACCTCCGACGGCGGCGGCGCGCTGACGCTCGACTACGCGTCGCCGGAGCAGTTGCGCGGCGGGGACATCACGACCGCGACCGACATCTACGCGGTGGGCGTGCTGCTGTACCTGCTGCTGTCGGGGCGTCATCCCACACGCGGGCCGCACCCGACGCCCGCCGAGGCGGTGCAGGGGGTGCTCGAGATGGAGCCAAAGCCGCTGGGACTGGGCGACCTGGATACAGTCATCGCCAAGGCGCTGCGCAAGGCGCCGACCGAGCGCTACGCGACGGCGGCGGCCTTCGCCGACGACCTCCGCCGCTACCTGCGGGACGAGCCGGTGAGCGCGCGGCCGGATTCGTTCGGATACCGGGCGCGGAAGTTCGTCAGGCGCAATCGTGGGGCGGTGGCCGCGGCTGGGGCGATGGTCGCGGTCCTCATCGGCGCGACTGTATTCTCGGTGGTGCAAGCGCGTCGGGCGCAGGAGCAGCGCGACATCGCCGTGCGTGAAGCGCGTCGAGCGAAGGCGATGACGCAGGTGCAGGTCGCGCTCGGCGGCGATGCACGCGACGCCGATGGCGAACCGCTCACGGTACCCGGGCGCATCGCGCTGGCTGAGGAGCTGCTGACGCACCAATTCGGCGATGAGCCGTGGCTCGTATCCGAGGTGCTGATCGACCTGTCGGGGCGGCTGTTCGAGAGCTTCGATCGCGGTGGAGAGCGCGCGCTGCTGGGGCGCGCCGCCACCATTGCGCGCAACGATAGTCTGCCCGAGCAGTTGGCGTTGGCGCTGTGCCTGCGCGCCATCAGCTTCTGGAACGACGAGGAGATCGACTCCGTGAACGCCGAGCTGCCAGTGGCGCGCGAGGCGCTGCGTCGGGCCGGCCCGTCGGCCGATCCCTTGACGAGAGCCGTTTGTCTCGAAGCGGAGGGAAAGGCGCTGCAGTCGGCCGGGCGCGGGGACTCGGCCGTCACCCTGCTTCGGCAGGCCGTCGCGCTGCTGGGTGACAAGCCGGATGACACGTTCTGGCTCGCCATGACGACGTCGCTCTCCGAGGTATTGCGCCTGACGAATCACCATCGGGAGGCGGCAGCGATCCAACGGCGGACCCTCGATGACCTGCGGCGCATTGGGTACTCCAACACCGAGACGTTCCCCAACGCGCTCACCTTCCTCGATCGTTCGCTGGCGGATCTGGGAGAGTTCAGGGCGATGGACTCGACCCATGCGCGTCTCGTTCGCGAGCGCGAGGCGACGGCGGGTGGGGCGGGTGCCGCAGCTCATGGCCTTCATGTACGGGATGAACAAGCAGCGCCTGGGCGAGCTGGACTCGGCAGACCTCTGGATCAGGCGCGCGACCGCCAAGCCTTATCCCGAGGGTGAGCTGATCCGTAACTGGCTCCCGTCAACGCTGGCGCTGGTGCGCATCGGGCAGGGGCGGCTGGCGGAGGCACGGTTGGCGGCGGCGCAGCTCCCTGACGGGACGCGAGGGCGACGCGCGACCGCCGCGATGGTGCACGCGCTGCTGCTGCGCGACGAGGGAAAGGGGGCGCAGGCATTGCAGCTGCTGGAGTCCGAGATGAGGGCGCTGTACCGCGAGTCGCCGGCCACGCTGTCATCGTTCACGCTCCCGCTGGTGACGGCGGGTGAGTTGCACTTGGCGGCGGGCGATGCGCGAGGGGCCGACTCGCTGGCGCAGCTCGGGTGGCAGGCCGCGGCGCTCGACTCATTGGCCGAGACGCGCAGCGGATTGGCCGGGCGCGCCGACCCTGCTGCGCGCGCGGGCGCTGCGGGTGCTGGGCGACACCGCACAGCTGCGCACGGTCTCTGCGCGCGCCATCGCCGCGCTCGTCAATGGCTATGGTGAGGGGAGTCGGTGGGCGCGCGAGGCGCGCGCGTTCGGCGATTCGCTGCCCTCGCCCCGCTGAGCTGAGTCCGCCCCGTCGCGCGGCGTCCCCGGATCAGGACTCGTCGCCCAACGCATGCTGCAGCATGAGACGTGCCTTGCGCCAGTCGCGCTGCACCGTGCGATCCGAGGTCCCGCGCATCTCGGCGATCTCGACGAACGAGTAGCCACAGAAGAAGTGCAGGTCCACGAGCTGCGCAAGTTTGGGTTCGAGGCGAGCAAGTTCGTCCAGCGATTCGGAGAGGCGCTCGAGTTCGACGACCTCCTGCGGCGCGACGGCTTCTACGCTTCCCTGCACGTTGCCAAGCGTGATCTCGAAGGCGCCGCCGCCGCGTTTCTGCGCCATGCCGCGTCGGGCGTAGTCGATCACGATGCTGCGCATGGCGCGCGCGGCGTATCCCATGAAGTGCGCCTGGTCGGGAAACTGAACGCGGTCGCGCGCGGCGAGGTTGAGATATGCTTCGTGCAGCAGAGTAGTGGCGCCGAGCGAGAGGTCGGAGCCCATGCGCCGCAACTGAGCGGCGGCGAGTCCATGCAGCTCGTCGTAGAGGGCGGCGAAGAGCTGGTTGGGGGCGGGGGCGGTCATGGGGGCGGTGCGTGCGGGGCGCTGGGGGAGGGGGCGGGGGCGCGGCGTTAGATAGTGGGAGAGCGGATCATGGGGGGGGATGGGGTGGGGGGCAAGGGCGGGCGGGGCTATGGCCAAGCGTCGGTACGGGTCGTGGCTTCAGCGCGCGGCACAGCCGATGGGTCTCGCTGCATGACGCGCTGGCGGAGCAGTTCCAGATGGTGCTGGTGGTACGGGCCGTCGACGCACGCCGTGCGTCATGCTGGCCCCGTGTGGGTTGGGGGTTGGGGTGGGGGGGGCAGAGCACAGCGCTGCCCCCGTTGGGCCAAGATCGCCGCCCGCATCGTCTCGGCGCTCGAGCGCACCGCACAGGCCGTGCACCAGGACCCCAACCATCCGCTGCGCGCGCGCTTCGACAACGCCATCGACGCGTTCATCGTCAAGCTGCAAGCGTCGCCCGAGGTGATCCTCAAGGCCGAGCAGATCAAGGAGGACTTGCTGCACGCCGATGCGGTGCGGCAGTTCAGCGCGTCGCTGTGGAGCGACGCCAAGGCCTCGATTGCCCGCCACGCCGAGGACCCCGACGGCTTCAACCCCGAGACCATCCAGCGCGGGCTGACCGCCTTCGGCAACGCGATCCTGTCCGATGCGCTGCTGATGGAGAAGGTCGACGCCTGGCTGATCGAGGCGGTGGTGGCGGTGACCGAGCGCTATCAGGACGAGGTTGGCGAGCTGATCGCGTTGACCGTTCGGCGCTGGGACCCCAAGGCGACGTCGTACCGCATCGAGCTGGCGATCGGGCGCGACCTGCAGTTCATTCGGATCAACGGAACGCTGGTGGGGGGGCTGGCGGGGATGGTGTTGTATCTGGTGCAGCGGGTGCTGTAGTCAGGCCGTGCCAAGGGGGACACCGATGCGGGTCTGCGTGCCACTGAGCCGGTCGACGAATCAGGACCGACCCGTCGCCCGCCCAAACGGTGAGCAGCGGCCTCGGCGCGCGACGACGCGGTTGGCCATCCTGTGCCTGGTATCGTTGCTCGCCGCACTCGACGCATGCCGTGACGCTGGACCGTCCGTCGCTGCCCCGACCGATGCTCGCGTGCTGTGGTGGGCACCGGATCATGTGGGAGACGGCCTGCCGTCCGTCGATGGCACCCAGGTGTACTTCACGACCCAGCCGCACCGCGTACTCGCCGTGTCGAAGGCCACCGGACGGATCGCGTGGTCGCGCGACCTGCCGGTGGATCGCCCGGGCTTCTTCGGGGAAGGTTCGCGCGCACGGGGTGGACGCGTCTTCGTGGCCGACGAGGACGTGTTTGCGCTCGATGACCGTACCGGCGCGCTGCTGTGGCGGTTTCGGCCCGAAGGGTCACGCAACACGGGCGTATTCCTCCCCGCCTTCGACGGCGACCGGCTCATCACTGGCAGCAGCAACGGTCATGTCTTCGCCATCAGCCAGAGCACAGGCGAGGAAATCTGGCGCAGCAAGGTGGTGCGCCCCGACACGGTCACGATGTACCGACCGCAGGTGGGCGACGGCGTCGTCGCGGTCGGCTTCACGGACTATGTGACGGCCGGAGGCAACGTCGCACGAGGAGGCGTCGCCGTCCTGGACCGTTTGGACGGTCACGTCCGCTGGTTGCGGTACCTGCCGGCCGCGATAGACAGCGCGATCGCGAATGGCGTGATCAGCCCTGTCATCGTGGCCGGGGCGGTGGTGATTGGGGCGTGGGATGGGCCCGTGTACGCGTTCGAACTCACCACCGGTGCACTGCGCTGGACCTCACCCGGCGTCGGCATCGGCGACCAGATCCGTGGCCTGCGGCCGCTGGCTACCGACGGCGTGCGCCTCTTCGTCGGGTCGAGCGCAGGCGTTGTGCTGGCACTGGATCCTCAGACGGGCGACCGCATCTGGAGCGCTCCGCCAACGTATGGAAGCACCAACGAACTCCTGCCGTTCGCCGGTCGGCTGTACTGGTCGTACAGCGGGGGGCAATTCGAGGTCCGGGACGCGGCCACCGGCGATCGCCTGTGGGTCCACGACAAGGATCCGCTCGCGTTCAGCGGACCGGTCGACGACGGGGCCCGTGTGTACGTCTCAGGGGTGAGGGGAGTGGCCGCGCTCGCCCGCTGATGCGATCGAGCGCTTGCGCGATCGATTCGCGTAGGCGCGCGCTCACCCCCCGCTCGCCGACGCCTCCGCCGACCCATCCGCCTGACGCGTCGTCTCCGCCGCAACCGCCTCCTCTGCCACATCCGCCAACCCCCCCGTCGCCACCGGCAGCAGCGCCAACCGGAACACCTCGTCCATCGAGCTGACGAAGGTGAAGGCCATGTTGGTGCGCACCTCCTCGGGCACGTCGCGCAGGTCCTTCTGGTTCCCGGCCGGCAGGATGACCTCGCGCAACCCCGAGCGATACGCAGCCAGCGTCTTCTCCTTCACCCCGCCGATCTCCAGCACCTTGCCGCGCAGTGTCACCTCGCCGGTCATCGCCAGGTCGCGACGCACCGCGCGCCGGCTCAGCACCGACGCGATGGCCAGCGTAACCGCCACGCCGGCGCTGGGACCGTCCTTGGGCACCGCGCCGGCCGGGAAGTGAATGTGCAGGTCACTCTCCTTGAACTCCTGCGCCGTCACGCCTAACGCGTCGGCGCGCGAGCGCACGAACGACAGCGCCGCATCGACCGACTCGCGCATCACGTCACCCAGCTGCCCGGTCACGGTGAGCTTGCCCGAGCCCGCCATGCGCAGCGCCTCGATGGTCATGATGTCGCCCCCCATGTTCGTCCACGCCAACCCGGTCACGGTGCCGATTTCCGGTTCCTTCTCGGCCGCGTCGTTGGCGTGCTTCGGCGCCCCGAGGTGCTTCTCGATCAACGCGGTATCGACGACCCACGCCCCCTCCTCTCCCTCGGCCTTGCGGCGCGCCCGCTTGCGCATGAGTGCGGCGATGTTGCGCTCGAAGTTGCGCAGCCCAGCCTCGCGCGCGTACCGCGACGAGATGTAGCCCAGTACCTCGTCGGTGAACTGGATGTCCGTATCGGTGATGCCGTGCTCCTCCAGCAGGCGCGGGAGCAGATAGCGCCAGGCGATCTCCACCTTCTCCTCGACGGTGTAGCCGGCGATGCGGATGACCTCCATGCGGTCGCGCAGCGGCGCCGGGATGTCGAACAGGTTGTTCGCCGTGCAGATGAACAGCGCCCGCGACAGGTTGAACGGGAGGTTGAGGTAGTGGTCGACGAAGTCATGGTTCTGCGACGGGTCGAGCACCTCCAGCATCGCCGCCGTCGGGTCGCCCGACGCCCCGCCCCCCGACATCTTGTCGATCTCGTCGATCATCAGCACGGGATCGTTGACCCCAACTCGGCGCAGCGCCTGCAGCAGCAGCCCCGGCATCGAGCCGACGTAGGTGCGCCGGTGCCCGCGGATCTCGGCCTCGTCGCGCACCCCACCCACCGAGATACGGTAGAACGCCCGCCCGATCGCCGTCGCGATCGCCTCGCCTAACGACGTCTTCCCCGTCCCCGGGGGGCCGACGAAGCAGAGGATCGGCCCCTGCGGGTCGCCGCCGCGCAGCTTGCGCACCGCCAGGTACTCCACGATGCGCTCCTTCGCCTCCTGCAGCCCGTAGTGCCGTCCGTCGAGCGCCTCCTCCACCTTGACGAGCGCGATCTCCTCGTCGCCCGAACGTTTGTGCCACGGGAGCGACAGGATCCAGTCCAGGTACGTGCGGATGACCTGGTACTCGCTCGACGCCGGCGACAGCATGCGCAGCCGCTCCGTCTCGCGCCGAGCCTCCTGCCCCACGCGCTCCGGGAGCTTGGCGTCGTCGACCTTCTTCAGCAGCTCGATCGCGTCCTTCTCCCCCGGGTCGGTCTCGCCCAGCTCGGCCTGGATCGCCCGCAGCTGCTGGCGGAGATAGAACTCGCGCTGGTGCTGCTCGATCTTCACCTCGGTCTGCTTCTTCACGTCCTCCATCACCCGCGCCCGCGCCACCTCACGTTCCAGCCGCGTGAGGATGAAGCGCAGCCGCTGCCCGACGTCCAGTCGCTGCAGCACCTCGTCCTTGTCGCTGATCCGGAAGTTCATGTTCGTCGCGGCCAGGTCGGCGAAGCGCCCGGGGTCGGAGACGTTCATCTTGAGGATCTGCGGCACCTCGTCGGGGATGCGGTCCACCAGGTCGGCCAGCGTCTCGGCGGCGCTGGCAATGCGGGCCACCAGGTCGTCCAGCTCGTCGGGATCGGCGGGCAGCTCCTTCACCCCCCGCACCCCGGCGATCACGAACGGCTCGTCCCGCTCCACCGACTCGATCGTGATGCGCCGCAATCCCTGCAGCGTGATCTGGACGGTGTCACCAGGCAGGTTGATGCGCTCGTGCACGCGCGCCGCCACCCCCACGCGCCCGATGAACTTTCGGTTGTCGATCGGGTCGTCGAGATCACCAGTTGCAACGACGAGCGCCACGATCAGCCCCGGGTCCTCATTGGACCGCAGCAGGGCGAGGTTCTCGGGGGCCCCCATCTGCACGGCGATGGTGCCGAGCGGATAGACGATGGTGGACCGCAACGCCATGAGCGGAAGCGTGGGCGGCAGTTCCTGGCCGAGGATTTCGTCGCGGCGCTGGGGACGGGACATGGTTGGGGACGGGGGGGGACGGGGGACGGGAGTTCGGAGCGCAGGGGGCTGGCGGGGGGCGAGCGTATATCTCGATGGACGAAGGACGCGACAGCATGGTTGCGGAGGTCGCGACAAAGCTACGGGGGGGGCGCGGGGATGGCGACGGGGACACGGGAGCGGGATGCCGCAGCTCGCAGGCGTGCTGCCACGTCCTGTGGTTCGTCGCGCGATTGCACGTGCACGCGTGAGGCGGGCAGGGGCATATTGCGACATGACCGAGGCGTCCGGGCGCGCACAGGCGCCGAGTGGTCCCCCTAACGAGAGCCTCTGGCGGCTCTTCCGCCGCTTTCTCCGGTTTGGTGCGCTCGCGTGGGGTGGGCCGGTGGCCCAGATCGCGATGATCCGGGAGGCGCTCGTCGAGGACGAGCGCTGGATCTCCAGCGAACGATTCAATCGCGTGCTCGGCGTCTACCAGGCGCTGCCCGGCCCCGAGGCGCACGAACTCTGCGTGTACTTCGGCATGCTCTCTCGCGGCCGGCCGGGGGCGATCGTGGCCGGCCTCGGCTTCATGCTCCCGGGACTGCTGCTCATGCTCGCCCTCTCGTGGTGCTACGTGGAGTTCGGTCTTGGCTCGTCGCTGTGGCGCGGGGCGATGATCGGCTGCCAGGGGGCAGTCACGGCGCTGATCGTGCGCGCCGTCCTGCAGATCGGGCGGCACGCACTGACCACGCGTGCCCTCTGGTCGCTCGGGTTCGCGGCCGTCGTGGCGCAGGCCGCTGGTGTGAACGGAGTCGCCGTGCTGGCGATCGCGGGGGTCCTTCACGCCGTCTGGGACCGCGCCGCACACTGGGTCGGGCGCGCGCGCAGTGCGCTCGCGTTTGCTCCGGCGATTCCGGCGAGCGGCGGTGGTGACGGGTGGATCGTGCCGGATTTTCGCGCCCCCGCACGAGCGGTGGCGACGTTCGTCCACGATTCCTCTGCCAACGTCATGACGGTGCTGGTCCAACCCCTCGTCCAATCCATTGCCCACCAGTCGTCGATTCTCCTTCCCTCGATCCCGACCCTGTTCGGCAGCGGGTTGCGCGCGGGACTCTTGACCTTCGGCGGCGCCTACACGGCCATCCCGTTCCTGCGTGCCGACGCCGTCGTGACCGGCCGGTGGATGAGCGACGCCCAGTTCGTGGATGGACTGGCTCTCTCGTCGATCCTTCCGGCCCCCTTCATCATTTTCTCCACCTTCGTCGGATACGTCGGCGGCGGTCTGGTTGGTGCGCTGGTGCTCACGGCGGGCGTCTTTCTCCCCGCGTTCGGCTTCACACTCATCGGGCACGAGACGCTCGAGCGCGTGGTAGAACGCCCCGGGGCGCACGCCTTCCTCGACGGGATCACGGCGGCGGTCGTTGGGGTGATCGCCGTGACCGCCTGGACCGTGGGGCGGGGGGTGCTGACGTCGCCGGTCGCGATCGGCACCTTCGTGCTGGCCTTGGTCGCCCTCCTCCGCTACCGAGCGCCGACGACGGTCGCGTGGGTCATGGTCGCCGCGGCCGTGCTCGGCATTGTCGGGGAGACATTGTAAGTCGGGGCAGGGAAGGGGCGCGGCGAACGAGAGCGAGGCGCCCCGAGCCCAGCAGGTTGTCTTTCCAGGGCCGCTTGGCTACCGTTCTTGGCTCTATGTTTGACGAGCTCTCAGACAAAATCTCCGGCGTCTTCGCCAAACTCCGCGGCCGCGGTGTCCTGAACGAATCGGACATCAAGGAAGGGCTGCGGGAGGTTCGGCGCGTGCTGCTCGAGGCCGACGTCAACTTCCAGCTCACGCGCGAGTTTCTCGAGCGCGTGGAGCAGAAGGCCGTCGGCATCACGCAGCTCAAGTCCGTGCAGCCGGCGCAGCAGCTGGTCAAGATCGTCCACGACGAGCTCACCGCGATGCTCGGCGAGCGGCGCGAGCCGCTCAAGCTCAGCTCCGTCCCCCCCACCGTCGTCATGATGGTCGGGCTGCAGGGGTCGGGCAAGACGACCACGGCAGGCAAGCTGGCCCGCAAGCTCAAGGCCGAGGGGCGCCCGACGCGCCTCGTGGCCGCCGACGTCTATCGGCCGGCTGCCATCGACCAGCTGGAGACGTTAGGCGCGGCGCTCGACGTCCCCGTCTACGCCGATCGCACCACGAAGGACGTGGTGAAGATCGCCAAGGCCGGGATCGACGAGGCCAAGCGCGCCCGCGACCGCGTCGTCATCCTCGACACCGCCGGCCGCCTGCAGATCGACGAGGAGATGATGCAGGAGCTGGTCCGCCTCAAGGAGGCGGTCCGGCCCGACGAGATCCTCTTCGTCGCCGACGGCATGACCGGCCAGGACGCGGTGCGCATCGCCGAGGGGTTCAACAACGCCCTCGGCGTCACCGGTGTCATCCTGACCAAGATGGACGGCGATGCCCGCGGTGGTGCGGCGCTGTCGATCTACGGCGTGCTCAAGAAGCCGATCAAGTACATCGGCGTCGGCGAGAAGCCGGACGCGCTCGAGGAGTTTCACCCGGACCGTCTGGCCGGGCGCATCCTCCAGATGGGCGACGTGGTGTCGCTGGTGGAAAAGGCGCAGGAAGCGTTCGACGCGACCGAAGCCAAGAAGCTGGAGAAGAAGGTCCGCAAGGAAGGACTCGACCTCGAGGACTTCCTGACGGCCATGAAACAAATGCAGAAGCTGGGACCGATGGAGAACATCCTGAAGATGCTCCCCGGGGTGAACAGCAAGATGCTCAAGAACGCCAACATGGACCCCAAGCGCCTGAAGCATGTGGAGGCGATCGTCCTCTCCATGACCAAGGAAGAGCGCAAGACGCCGAACCTGATCAACGGCTCGCGGCGCGCGCGCATCGCCAAGGGGTGCGGACGCCCGACCAGCGAGGTCAATCGCCTGCTCGAGCAGTTCCGCGACATGCAGAAGATGATGAAGAAGGCGGCGTCCGGTGGACGCATGGGGATGCCGTTCGGGCGATAGCAGGTCGCGGACGAGCGCTGCTCGTCCGACGCAGGACCCCGAGTGCGACCCGGAGATTCCGGGATACGCGAGGAGCTCGGGCTGGCAGGATCAACGCACAGGTGAGGGTCAGGACATGGTTCGCATTCGTCTCCGTCGTGAAGGACGCAAGAAGTCGCCGATGTACCGCATCGTGGTCGCCGATTCGCGCGCACCGCGTGAAGGACGGTTCATCGAAATCATCGGGACGTACCATCCCCGCAAGACCGAAGGGGCGGTGGAGCTCAAGCAGGATCGCGCCAACTACTGGCTCGACGTCGGTGCCCAGCCCAGCGACACCGTGCGCTCGATCCTGCGTCGTGCCGGCATCATGAAGGCGCGCCACGAGGCGCGGCTCGGCAGCAAGCTGCAGGCGGCGGCCGTGCCGCTGTCCGAGGAAGAGAAGAGCGCCGAGTAACGCGTCCGTGACTCCCTCGTCGCACGACGGTGCGCCGCACGCCATCGTTGGACGCGTGCGGCGGGCGCATGGAATCCGTGGCGAGGTGGTCGTGCAGCTGTTGACCGATGCGCCGGACGCGATCTTCGCGCCCGGCGCTCGTGTTCTCGCCGGCACCATCGCCGGCGACCTGGGGCCCAAGCCTTCGGCGCTGCACGTCGAGAACGCCCGTGCCTTCAAGGAGGGGCTTCTCGTCACGTTCCAGGAGATCGTCGACCGCACGCAGGCCGACCTGTGGCGCGACCGGTACCTGCTGGTCCCGTCCGAGGAGCTCGAAGCCCCCGACGACGACGAGGTGTACCTGCACGACCTTGTCGGCCTGCAGGTGGAGCGGCTGGACGGGAGCGTCATCGGGACGGTGATCGGGTACTACGACCTCGCGCACGGCATCCTGCTGGAGATCCAGCGCTCGGCCGACACGGTGCTCCTGCCCTACCGCGATGAGTTCGTCGCCGCGGTGGAGGTCGGCGCTCGGCGCCTCGTGGTCGATCCCCCAGAGGGGTTGTTCGAGTGACGCGGCTCCGCATTACCCTCGTCACCATCTTCCCCGACTACTTCCGCGTCCCGCTGTCGCTCTCGATTCCGGCCAAGGCGGAGGCTGCCGGGAGTGTGGAGTACCGGGTCGTGGACCTGCGGGACTACACCCACGATCGCCATCGCACGGTAGACGACTATCCGTACGGGGGCGGGGCAGGGATGGTCATGAAACCGGGGCCCTTCTTCGAGGCGGTGGAATCGCTGGGCTGCGCTGCGCCCATCGTCCTGCTGTCGCCGCGCGGGCGCGTCTTCGCGCAGGCCGACGCGATGCGATTTGCCGCCGGCGAGGAACTCACCCTCCTGTGCGGGCACTACAAGGACGTCGACCAGCGGGTGGCCGATCACCTCGCCACCGAGGAGCTGTCGATCGGCGATTTCGTGCTCAGCGGCGGGGAACCGGCGGCGCTCGCCATCGTGGACGCCGTCGTCCGGCTGCTGCCGGGGGCGATGTCCGACCTCGACAGCGCGCGCACCGACTCGTTCTACGACCAGCGAGGGATCAGCGCGCCCAGCTACACCCGCCCCCCGGATTTTCGCGGCTACACTGTCCCCGACATCCTGCTCTCGGGGCATCACGGGGAGATCGCGCGCTGGCGACAGGACGAGGGGGAGCGCCGGACGCTGGCGCGGAACGCCGGCAAGGGAGCTGGCGATGCGGCCGACGCACCGGCTGATCGGGCGGGTCGGTAGAACGTCGGTGGGGAGAACCGGCGCCGTGGCGTGGGACGGCGCGTGTCCATCTTGGAGGTGCGTCAATGCTTCGCCGCGTGCAGTAAACTCACGTGCGTGTTGGGCACATCGTCCTCGCCCGTCGCGCGTAAGGGAGACGCACCCTTCGTGTCAGCAATCTCGTGCTGGACGGCGCGGCCCTTATGTTGCATAATGTCGGAGTCGAGCCCGACCGTAGAATGTCCGCTGGAACGTGCGTTATTTCGTCTCGCCCCTCGCACCCCATCGACTCCCGCGTGATGCGTTCGCTCCTCCTCGCCCTGACCGCAGTCCTCCCGTGTGCGGCGTGTGCCTCCATGGCCACGCAGGCGGGCGTGGCGCGGTCATCGGCGGTGGTGACGATGCGTCCGGCGTCCGCCGTACGGCGCGTCTTCAACACGCGGCTCTCCGCGTCGGAGACATTGCCGGCGACGCTCAGGCCGTCGACCGGCGGGTCGTCGGCGTACGGGACGGTGCGGATCGTGGTCAACGACGACGACTCGTTCGAGTACCTGGCGACGATCTACAATCCGAGCGGTGAGGCGTTCAGCAGCGCGGTCCTGCGTCGTAGCGACCAGGAGGGCTCGACCGAGGTGCTGGCCACGCTGTTCTCGGATGTGACGCTGCGGTCGCGGTACATCCAGCTGCGGGGCACGATCTCGATCAGTCGCGGCGCGAGCGCCGGTGGGCTCGCCGAGGACCTGCGGGAGCGCCCGCAAGACTTCGCCATCTGCGTCCTGTCCGCCTCTGCGCCAGGCGTGGCGATCAAGGGGACGGTCGAGTAAGCACGCGCCTCGCGGGCGTCGCGGGCGTGCGCCTCAGAGGCGAGCGCTACGCAGGCGAGCGCGTCACGGGGCCTCAGGTCGGTCCTGGGCACGGGCAGGGAGACCGGCCGTGCGGGGTAGCGGAAGCTCATCCGGCCACTTACGTTACGGGTCTCCCGAAAACCGTCCAGGACCGGGCCCAGACCGATCGACCCGAGCATCATATGCATCCGTTCATCGAAACTCAGAAGGAGTGGATCCGCGAAGTGCCGCCTTTTCGTGCCGGCGACACGGTTCGCGTGAATGTCCGCGTGAAGGAAGGCGACAAGGAGCGGCTGCAGGCGTTCGAGGGCGTGTGCATTGCGCGTCGCGGGAGCGGGGTCAGCCAGTCGTTCACCGTTCGCAAGGTGTCCAACGGCGTGGGCGTCGAGCGCATCTTCCCGCTGCACTCGCCGATGCTCGCCGAGATCACGGTCGTGCGTCGCGGTCGTGTGCGTCGCGCCAAGCTCTACTACCTGCGTCACCTCACCGGCAAGGCCACGCGCATCAAGGAGAAGAAGGTTCGCGTGCACACCGAGTCCGGCCCGAAGTCGTAGTCGCCACACGGCTGGTTGCCGGTCGATGCGGCGCTCGCCTCGCTGGACGCGCATCGAGCGAGATGCCCGGGAGCGCTACGGGCACCTGATCGCTGGTGTCGATGAAGTCGGACGGGGCCCCCTCGCGGGCCCCGTTGTCGCATGCGCCATCATCATGCCTGCCGACACGCGAGCGATCGCTGGCGTCGACGACTCCAAGCGACTCGCCCCCGCGGATCGTGCGCAGCTGGCCGAGAAGATCCGTGCCCGCGCCGTCGCGATCGGGGTCGGGGCGTGCTCGCCGAGGGAGGTGGACCGACTCAACATCTACGGTGCGACCACGCTGGCCATGCGGCGGGCCATCGCCCGATTGCGCTGCACCCCGGACCACGTGATCGTCGATGGACGCCCGATCCGCACGCTCGGGATCGAGCACACCGCGGTCGTCGGGGGCGACGGGAAGTGTTATGCCGTGGCCTGCGCGTCGATCATCGCCAAGGTGACGCGCGACCGACTGATGCGGCGCCTGGCTGCGCGCTATCCGGGGTACGCCTGGGAGCAGAATGTCGGGTATGGCACGGCGGCGCACATGGCGGCGCTGGACCGGCTGGGCATCACGCCGCATCATCGACGGAGCTTCTGCGTGAAGCAACTGACGCTGGCACTACCGGGGGGCGTCGTCGTGCCCTCGCCCGCGTCGTGAGACCGTCGTGCCGGGCCAGCGAACATCACCCTCTCGGAGCCGTGCGCCCATGACCACGTCCATCTTTCGTCCCGACCTGTTCCGCGGCCGCGTGGCCGTGATCACCGGCGGGGGGAGCGGCATCGGCTACGGCATCAGCACGCTGCTCGCATCGTTAGGTGCGACGGTGGTGATCGCCAGCCGCAATCAGGCCCGACTCGATGCGGCCGCCGATCGACTGCGCGGAGCGGGCGGCGACGTGCACGCGGTCGCGCTCGACGTGCGGGACCACGAGGCAGTGAAGGCCGCCATGGCCGCCGTCGCCGACACACACGGGCGACTCGACCTGCTCGTGAACAACGCGGCCGGCAACTTCTATGTCCCCTCCGAGCAGATGTCGGTCAATGCGTGGAAGGCGGTGCTGGACATCGACCTGTCGGGGACCTTCTTTTACCGCGGGTGGCCCATGATGGCCCACGCGACCGCGGCCAAGGCAGGGATCGACGCGCTGACCCGCACACTGGCGGTGGAGTGGGCGCCGCACGGCATCCGCGTCAACGCCGTCGCTCCCGGCCCGATCCCTACCGAAGGCGTGCGAAAAGCGTTCACTCCCCCGGCCGGGACGGGCGCGGCCGATGTCTTCGCGGTCGAGCGGGCCATGGGCGACTACGCCCGACAGACGATCCCGCTGGGGCGATGGGGCACGCCCGAGGACGTGGCCAATGCGGTGGCGTTCCTCGCCTCGCCGGCCGCCTCGTGGATCACGGGGGCGATCCTGGTGGTGGATGGTGGCGAATGGCTGTGGAAACCCCAGATGGCGGGCGCCGCAGGCTGAATTTCGGTGGTTGTCGTGTGACAGCGGTCACACGCGGATTTCGCGAGGGCCATTATACTGACCATGTGCCTGCTCGCCGCCCTCGCGGACGGCCTACCTCATGGGCGGCGTGGCGCATCCTACCGACAAACTCAGCCTACCTGAGGAGTTCATCATGAGCAGTCTATTGAAGCTGTCCGCGGCAGCGCTCGCGGCGGTGGCCTTGAGCGCGTGCGCCACCAAGGGATTTGTCCGCAACACCGTCGACACCGGCCTGACCACCGAGCGCGCAGCGCGCACCGATGGTGACAACGCCCTGCAGACGGACATCAACGGCGTGAAGGGCGAGGTTGCCACCCTCAAGAACGACGTCGCGGCCCTGCGCCGGGACCTGACGGCGCTGCGCACCGAATTCGGCGCCAAGATCACGGCCATGGAGAATGGCATGAAGTTCGCCTTCCCGGTGACCTTCGCCTTCGACGACGATGCCGTGCGTGACGACGATCGCCCGGGCCTGGACCGGTTCGTCTCGGTCGTGAACAAGTACTACGGCGGCTCGCTCCTCACCGTCGAGGGCTTCGCCGATCCGGCTGGTTCGCCCCGCTACAACGAGGCGCTCTCCAAGCGTCGCGCCGAGTCCGTGGCGTCGTACCTGACCCAGGCGGGCGTGCAGGGCATCTCCATGCGCACGGTCGGCATGGGCTCGACGCGCCAGGTCGTGCAGGGCGCCGAGCGCGATGAGCCGGGCGCGCAGGCCAACCGTCGTGTCGTCTTCGTCATCGAGACGAAGGGCCCCGACGCCATGACGGCCGCGATTCAGTAACTCGCACGCACGCGGCCCTGCCGCGTACCGTGATCAGCAGGGGCCCCGGCGACTCGCCGGGGCCCCTCTGTCTTGCCCGGATCAGCCGACGAGCGCGTGATACAGCGGGCACACGCAGCGATCCGCCGACCTCGCTAGAAAGCACGTGACCGGGTGGCTACATTCCGCCGACAGAAGGCGACCCGGTAGCTCAGTTGGTAGAGCAACGGACTTTTAATCCGTAGGTCCCGGGTTCGAGACCCGGCCGGGTCATGGATGCGCACCCTCCCCGCTGCGCGCGGCCGGGTAGAAGGGCTCAGCTACCTCGTATGTCGCGAACGGCGCTGATCCGCCACTCGACGCCCCGCGCGACGTCCCGCCGATCGCGCAGGCGACGGCCCTCCCGCGTATTCGACTACCGCTCCGCCTTCCGCAGCGCGCGACCGTTGTCCCCCGCGCCTACCCCCCCGCGCCACCGCTCGCCACCTCCCCCCACACCAGCGCCGCGATATCGGCGATCAAGCGCTGCGCATCGCGCTGCTCAGGAATCCCGCGCGTCAACACGACCAGCACGAACGGCGCTCGCCCCGCCGGACGCACGAGGGCGGCATCGTGAAGGATGCCAGTGATCCACCCGGTCTTGTGCGCCACGGGCGTACCCGGAGGGAGTCCGGCCGGGATCTCGTCGTTGAATTCCTGCCGCTGGAGCATATCGAGCATGGCGCGCGTGGAGGCTGGCGCCGCCGCCGTCCCTCGCGCGAGCGCCCGGAACAGCGCCCCGAGGTCACGCGCCGATGTCGTGTTGTTCAGCCCAGCGCGGAACGCAAGATTGTCCTCGACCCCCCGCAGCACGACCATGTCCGTCGCGCCCAGCGCGCGGGCGGTGGCCTGGGCCCGCCTGGCATCGACCAGCGCGATGACGGCGTTCGTGGCCAGGTTGCTGGAGCGCGTGATCATCCGCTCGACCAGCTCCTGGACGGCGATCGATCCGCCGACACGCGCGTAGAGTGCGGAGTCGGAATCGTCCGCCGCATCGAGTTGGTAGGGAGATCCGTCGACGATGGATGCGAATCGGTTGGTGAGCTGAATCTGTTGCCCCGGTGCGAACCGTCCGCTGTCGATCCCGCGAAAGTACTCGATCATCACGGGGACCTTCATGGTGCTGGCGGCGTGGAAGACCGAATCGGCGTTCAGGGTCAGGCCGTCAGCACTCGCCATGTCATGGTAGTAGACGCCGACCAGCGCCCCTGGTTGTCGCGAGGCCCGCTCGGCGATGCGGTCGCGCAGCGCGTCCATCGCAGGCT
The DNA here is from genome assembly GCA_016704465.1 of Gemmatimonadota bacterium. Taxonomy (GTDB): domain Bacteria; phylum Gemmatimonadota; class Gemmatimonadetes; order Gemmatimonadales; family Gemmatimonadaceae; genus SCN-70-22. The sequence continues at coordinate 195,227 of JADJAD010000009.1, forward strand.
GGGCCGACAGGGCGCCGGCCGCGCTCAGTTCGAGGGCGAGGAGGATCGGGGCGAGAGCGGTGCGAGCGCGGGAGAGAGGCATCGGAGGAAGATCCGATTCGGCCGCCGCGCACGCAATGCGCCACTTGTTGCCTTGCACCATCCTCGGTCGTGTCATAAGGCACCGTTCGCCGGTGACGCTGTTCCCCGACTATGGCGCCGGATGAGTTTCCTCGTGGACGATTCGATCCTTCACCTTGCCCTCGCCTCGCTGTCCGACGGCTCCTCCTCTGCGGGAGGGCGTCGGGAGCGCTTCACGCGATTCTCCTTTCAGCGAAGCCCGACGGCCCGTTGCTGTGCCGAGGTGGAGCTGGAGTATCAGCCGGGCGATGCGGTGGTGGGGCGAGCCGAGGGGATCGCCACCCCGCTCGGAGATGTGCGCCTGGCCGCCGAGGCGACGCTGCGAGCCATCGAGCAGTTCAGCCATGGATCGCTTCGCTTCGACCTGCTTGGAGTCAAGCAGATGCGGGCGTTCGACGCCAACGTGGTGATCGTGAGCATCCTGTGCATCGATTCGGCGGGACGCGAGCCGGAGCGCCGCCTCCTGGGCTGCCATCTCGCCGATGACGATGTGCTGCGCGGGACCGTGATCGCGACGTTGCAGGCGACGAACCGGCTGCTCGGCAACGCGATCGCCACGCGCTGACTTCGACCGCACTCGTCAGGCGCGTCGAGCCGAGGGGCGGCCTCGCAGGCCCTCGCCGCGGCGCCGCCGCTCGACAGCCGTCGTTAACACCCGAGGGGGCAACACTCGCATGGGAATCGGGTACGAGGTTCCCATTCCCGGGACCGCGTGGCACATTGCGACGTCCTTGTTCACGCTCCGCTGGAGGTAGGTATTCGACTCCTCGCCCGCGTCCGTGCTCTCGCGACGACATTGGCCCTTCCCGCGCTGACCGCCTGCGCATCGGCCATTCGTCCTGCTGTCCCAGGGCCCCAGCTCGCCGCTGACCCATCGTCCGCTACTACCGTCGGTGCCACGACGCCAGCCGCCGATGCGCCTCCCGCGCTCGCGAACGCCGTGGTTCCCGACTCGGTCTCCGACGCGCTCGGCGCGGCGATCGAGCAGGTCAGCGCCCTCTTCGACGTCCCCGATTCGGTCGTGCGCGGGTATGCCGCCAATCGCCTCGTCGACGTCGATTCCACCTCTGGCCTCAGCGACGATGAGGAGACCACGTGGGACATCGACGTGGACTCCTACGTGACCCAGAGCAAGGTCGCGCACTACGTCGACCTGTTCCTCGGGTCGTCACGCGTCCGGTTTGTGGAGCGCTTGCAGCGCGGCAAACAGTACGAGCCGATGATTCGCGAGACATTTCGCGCTGCCGGCGTTCCGGAGGACATGTACTTCCTCGCCCTCGTCGAGAGTGGCTACGATCCCCATGCCTACTCACGCGCTGCAGCCGTGGGGATGTGGCAGTTCATGAGCACGACGGCCCGCGGGGTAGGGCTGCGCGTGGACTGGTGGGTCGACGAACGCCGTGATGTGGTGAAGTCCACCGCGGCCGCCGCGCGCTTCATTCGGGACCTGCAGGGGCAGTTCGGGTCGGCGTACCTCGCGGCCGCCGCATACAACGGCGGCCCCGGCCGGGTGTCGCGCGGGCTCAAGAAGTTCGACAACCAGCTGGAAGACGTGTCGGGGGAGGACTGCTTTTTCGCCCTCGCCGAGCAGGACTACCTTCGGGCGGAGACCAAGAACTACGTTCCGCAGCTCATCGCCGCCGCCCTGCTGGGGAAGGCCCCGTCGCGCTATGGCCTGACGGTCGATTCCGTCGCCCAGTTCGCCTACGACACCGTCGTCGTCCCTCCCTCGACCCCCCTGGCCGCCGTCGCCAAGGCGACCGGGGCCACCGTGCAAGACATCAAGGGGCTGAACGGACAGATCCTGCGCGGGGTGACCCCGCCGGATGCCGCGGTCACCCTGCGCGTCCCGGTGGGCCTCTCGGTGGGCTTCGACTCCAGCTTCGCCGCCCTCGACTCGATCGACCGACAGCCGTTCCTGCGCGTCAAGTCCAAGAAGAACGAGTCGGTGGCCAGCATCGCCAAGCGCTACGACGTCACGGCTCGGCACGTCGAGTGGTACAATCGCAAGCTGGCGGCGCGGAAGGGGAGGCTGACGAGCGCCCAGACGCTGCTTATTCCCACGGCGGCAGTGGTGGAGGGGGCGCTTGACGTCCCCGACCCGTCGATCGAGCGATATGGCACCTCGGCCTCCAGCGGGAGCGCCGGCCGCCGCACGCACGTGGTGCGGCGCGGTGAGACGCTGGGCGGCATTGCGAAGCGGTACGGGACGAGTGTCTCCTCGCTCGTGCGCTTGAACAGCTTCAAGCGGAACGTCATCTACCCGGGCCAGACGATCATCGTCGGCGGCGCCAGCGCCAAGGCAACCACCAAGCGTTCTTCGTCAGTGAAGACGAAGCAAGCGACGGTGAAGAAGGCGTCGGCAAAGAAGGCGTCGGCAAAGAAGGCGTCGGCAAAGAAGGCGTCGGCAAAGAAGGCGTCGGCCGCCAAGGCCACAACGAAGAAGCCGACGGCGGGCAAGGCCACGACCAAGGCAACGCCTGCGAAGTCCGCACCCGCCCGGACATCCGCCGCCAAGAAGGTCACCGCCAAAACGTCGTGAGCACGCCTGCCTGTGTCCCGGAGTACGGGCGCCGGTAGGCGACTCCGGGCCCGGCGGGCTGAACGCGGGCAGACCTCGACACCGCATCATGCAAAGGGCGGTCGCCTTCAACGTGAAGACGACCGCCCGATCGTTTTGCCTGGAGCTGCCGGAACTGCCCGCTGAGTTCAACAGGCGGTTACTCGATGATCCCCGTCCCGCGATACCCCTTCAAGATGATCCGGTCGTATCCGTTGGAGGCGTCGAGGTCGAGCGCCTTGGCGACTTCGACCGCGGCCGGGCCGCGATTGTAGGCCAGCAGAGCCATCTGGATGTCGCCGCGCTGCTCCCGGATCAGGTCCCGCAGGTAGCGGAAACCGATGTGCAGGTTGGTGTCTCGGTCGTACAGCCGCTCACGGGTCAGCGTGGCGTCGTAGAACCTGGCCGTGGGCAGCATCAACTGGGTCAGGCCGATTGCCCCCACGCTGCTGCGCGCCGTCTGCTTGAACTGGCTTTCCAGCTTCACCAGCGGGAACGCGAGATCGGGGTCGATCTTCTCGTCCACGGAGGCGTCGTAGATCGCCCCGGCCAGATCGGCTGGGATCTTGAACTTCTTGGAGTAGTGAAAGATGCGGTTCCAGCGTTCCAGCTGGACCGACGCGAGTCGCAGGTCGCCGCGCGCCTTCTCGATCTGACTCTGGAGTCGCTGGACCTCGGCTCGCTCAGCCAAGGTGTGCCGAAGGGGAGTCGCGGTCGCTTCGGTCGGCTCCCAGTTCCGGGCGGCCATGGTACCGGCGGCAAGTACCCCCGCCAGCATGAACACTCCCTGAATCCTCCGCTTTCGTCGCGCCGCGTCACCGCGGTGCACATACGTGTTACTGAGATCCTTCATATATGATGACTTCCTCTATTTTCGGTCGACGTCCCTAACCCGGGCGAACCGGAAAGGCGTCGAAGCCTGCGTGATGCGGCGGAAGTCCATTACCCACGTTCCCAGTCCCCGCTTTTCCCGCCGCGCTTCTCGACGAGACAAATCTGACCGATCACCATCCCCTTATCCACCCCCTTGGCCATATCGTAAAGTGTGACCAAGCTCACACTTACGCCCATTATGGCCTCCATCTCGACCCCCGTTTTTCCGGTCGTTCTCGCCGTCGCCTCGACCCACACTCCGGGAAGCGATTCGTCCAGCCAGAGCCGCAAGTCGATGTCCGACAGGGCGATCGGATGGCACAGCGGTACCAGATCCGAGGTCCGCTTGGCGCCCATGATTCCGGCCAGTTTTGCCACCGTCAGCACGTCGCCCTTGGCCAGCTGATTGTCGCGAATGGAAGCAAAAGTTTCTGCCTTCATGACGATATTTCCCTGCGCCCGGGCCATTCGGACCGTCGAATCCTTCCCGCTGATGTCGACCATCCGGGCTCGGCCCGCGGCGTCTACGTGCGATAAATCGGACATGAGTAGCGAGGAAAGTGGGATCCGGTCGGACCGTCGAGGGCCAGCGCGGCGCGCTAGGCGCGGAGTGCGTGGCTCAGGGTGGCGAGCAGGTTCGCTGTGATCAGTTGGGGGTTCACGTTGCCCCCGGCCATCAGTTTGGATTCCTCGACCATGGCTGCGGCGCGGGCGGCGTTGCGCGCCGCGCGTTCGTCGTCGGCCGCCACGGCTTCGCGTGTGCGCTGGTGCAGCGCCACAGTGAGCGCCTCGAGTACGTCGGTGAACGCGCCCCTGGCGCCGGCGGACCCTTGCGCCATGGCGAGTCGGAGCGCCTTGCCGCGGTCGCCGGACAGGGCGACGTCGAGCAGGCGCTTCGCCGCTTCGGCCGCGGCGCTGGTTTCCTGCGAGGCGAGCAACCGACCGGGGGCGCCGCCGGCGAGTCGCACGCGCTCGTCCAGGCTGCTCGGGAGATTCAGCCGCCCGAGCGCTTCCACCACCGACGCTTCCCCGAGCCAGCTCCGCATCGCCGACTCGCCGATCGGGGCGACGCGCAGCGCCACGACCCGCGATCGGATCGTCGGCAGGAGGGCGCCGGGCGCGCTGCTGGTCAGGATGATGTTTGTGTTGGCCGGCGGCTCCTCCAACAGCTTGAGGAATGCGTTGGCCGCCGGGGCCTCGGCGTTCTCCTGCGGGGGCGACATTCGATCGGCCTCGCCGACGATGAAGACCTTGCGCCGAGCCATGGCGGGCGTGACCGAGGCCATCTGCACGAGGAGCCGCGTCGTGGCGACGAAGATCGCGTCGGAGCCGACGGGGGGAGCGTACAGGCCGCCGGCCTTCATCCGATCCTGGACCGCTTGCTGCAGGTCGAGCTTGATGTCGTCGAGCGACGGGTCCGAGTCCTTCAGCTTCGGTCGCGGAATGACCCACACGAGATCGGGGTGGGTCAGCACGGCGGAATAGCGGCACTGCCCACAGCGGCCGCAGGGCGCGGTCTCGTGTTCACAGAGCATGGCCTGCGCGAGCCACAGGGCGAGGCGCTGCTTCCCGACCCCCCCTTGTCCATGAAGCAGGAGGCTCTGCGGAAGGAGCCCGCGGGCTCGTGCATCTGAGAGTCGCGCCCTCAGCGCGTCGTGACCGTGAAGCGGGACGATGGGCATGTGTGCAAATATGGGCCGCGGCCCGAGCTAGCGGAGCGGTGGAACCGAGGCCGGTGGTCGCCGGTGCCGGGTGCCTTGCTCGTAGCCGTAGGCGAGCCTGAAGAGCGTTCCTTCGGCAAATGGGCGCGCCAGCAGTTGCAGGCCGGCGGGGAGCTGCCCACGCGTGTAGCCCATGGGGACGGTGATGGCCGGAAAGCCCGTGCCGGGAGAGAAGACCTGCGAGTTGTCGCCGCCGGGGGAGTTGAGGTCGCCGATGAGGCGCGGCGGATTGCTCCACGTGGGATACGCGACGGCATCGAGGCGCAATGAGTCCATGAGCTGACGGAGCGCGACCCGCAGCCCGGCGCGGTATGACTCTCGGGCTCGACATCCGGGGCTCTGCTCCGGCGTTTCGGTCACGCGCTGCGACGATTCCAGGCGCGCCTGCAGCGAGGGATGGTATCGCCCCGACGACAGGATCTCGGCGACCGTTCGAATCGGCGGCTTCGAGTCGGCGACGCGGGTCAGGTACGCCTCGAAGTCGTGCCGGAACGGGGAACACGCGCCGCTCTGCAGCCGACGGAGCGAGTCCAGCGCCGGAATGGCCACCGGGTCGATGATGACGGCGCCCAGGCGCGCGAGGTCGTCGAGTGCGCGCCGGAAGACCGCGTTGACCTCCGGGTCGAGCGATGCCGACTCATAGGCGACGCGCAGCACGCCGATGCGCGCCCCGCGCACCCCGTCGAGGCGGAGGGAATCGGCGTACGTCGGGATCGGGTGCGCGCGGGCGGCAGCGGTGACCGGATCGCCGGGATCCTCTCCGGCGATCACCTGGAAGACGGCGACGACGTCGGCCACCGTGCGCCCCATGGGGCCGGCGATGTCCTGCGAATCGAACAGCGGCACGACCCCGTTGCGGCTGGTGAGTCCCATGGTCGACCGGATCCCGACCAGCGCCTGGTGGGCCGAGGGGCCGCGGATGGAGTTGCCCGTGTCGCTCCCGAGCCCCACCGCGCCGAACGACGCGGCCACGGCCGCCGCCGTTCCCCCGCTGGATCCGGCCGTGACACGATCGAGGGCGTACGGATTCTTGGTGTAACCGGCGAGGATCGAGCTCACCGTCTCGTTCGGCGAGAACGCCAGCTCGGCCATGTTGGACTTGGCGAGGACGATCGCCCCGGCGGCCCGCAAACGCTGCACCTGGAAGGCGTCGCGATTCGGCTGCCACCCCTTGAGGGCCAGCGAGCCCGCAGTGGTGGGGAGGTCGAAGGTCTCGAAGTTGTCCTTCACGATGGTCGGGACGCAGTGCAGCGGGCCGATGAACCCGTCGCGCGCGTAGCGCCGGTCGAGTGAGTCGGCGGTGGTGAGGGCTGCCGGATTGACGACGATGAGCGCGTTGATGGCCGGGCCGTTGTGGTCGTAGGCCTCGATGCGTCGCAGGTACCCTTGCACAAGCTGGCGACAGCTCAAGGAGCCGGCTTGCATGGCGCCGCGAAGGTCGGCGAGCGTCGCCTCCTCGAGGATGAACGGCGCCGGCGCGGCGCGCTGCGCCTGGACGCGCGCGACGGGAAGCACGGCACCAGCGGCGCAGGCGCAGGCCGTCATCGCTATGGCAGAGGCGAGTCGTGCCGCGAAGCGGGGGGGCGTCGGGAGCATGATGGGGTCTCTATTCTGCCGGGTGCAGGGTGTCGCGGAGCGCGTCACCCAGGAGGTTGATGGATACGACGGCAAGCAGGATCATGGCACCGGGAAAGACGGCGAGCCATGGGGCGGTGTACAGCGAGGACTGGGAGCCGCTCAGCATGTTGCCCCAGCTGGCGGCCGGTGGCTGCACGCCAAGTCCGAGGAAGCTGAGCGCCGACTCGATGAGCAGCGCGCTGCCCATGCCTAACGTGGCATTCACGAGGATGGTCGGCCACAGGTGCGGGAGCAGGTGACGCCGGGCGCGTTCGAGTGGCGGGGCGCCGAGGGCGATGGCCCCCTCGACGAAGCTCTGCTCGCGCAGGGCGAGCAGTTCGCCGCGCACGAGGCGGGCGAGTCCCATCCACGAGGTGGCGCCGATCGTGACGATGAGCGTGGGGACCGAGGGGCCGAAGAAGGTGACGACGGTGATGACAATGAAGATCGTGGGGACCGCCAGCGCCGCGTCGGTGAGGCGCATGAGCAGGGCGTCGACGCGGCGACCCGACAGGGCGGCCAGGGCGCCGGTGGCGGTCCCGAGGCAGGCCGCCAGCAGCATGGCGGCCGCGCCGGTGGCGAGCGAGACGCGCCCGCCGACCAGCAGGCGGGCGAGCACGTCGCGCCCGTTCTCGTCGGTCCCCAGCGGGTGCCCCGTGCCGGGCGGCGCCGCGGCACGGGCGAAGTCGAGCACGTCCGGGTCCACGGCGTACAGCATCGGTCCGACGACCGCCGACACCACCAGCAGCGCCAGCAGCCAGCCGGCAAGTTGCAATCGAGGGCGCGGGCTCATGCGCGCGCGCGGGCCCGTGCATTGCCGGCGCAGGCGTCACCGGCCGAGGTGGCACCGGCCGAGGTGGCACATCGCCACGCGTCATCGCGGCGTGCGCGATTGCGTCATGCGTCCGGCCGGACGCGCGGGTCGAGCGCGACATACGCGAGGTCGACCAGGAGTGACGCGAGCAGCACCCCGACCGACACCAGGAGCGTGATCCCCATGATGAGCGGGTAGTCGCGCGCGAGCGCCGCCTCGATCCCCAGGCGCCCCATTCCGGGCCACGAGAAGACCGTCTCGGTGATGGCCGCGCCGCCCACGAGTCGTGGGAGCTGCAGCCCGATGACCGTCACCACCGGGATGTACGCGTTGCGCATGGCATGTCGCCACCGCACCGCCGACTCCGGCACTCCCTTGGCCCGTGCGGTGCGAACGAACGGGCGGGTCCGCTGGATCGCCGCGCTTTCGCGCGTGTAGCGAAAGAGCTCCGCCGTCCCTGCCGAGGCGAGCACGATGGCGGGGAGCACGAGATGGCGCAGGCGATCGAGCAGCGAGAAGTCGCCGCCAGCGGTCGCTGAACCGCCCGCCGGCAGGACGCCGGCGTGCACGGCAAAGGCGAGGATGGCGAGGATGCCGAGCCAGAAGACCGGGACCGAGATCGCCCCGAGTGCCACCGCGCTGGCGATCCGGTCGAGCCAGCCGCCGGGGCGATCGGCGCAGCGCGCGGCGACCGGCACGGCCACGACGATGGTCAGCAGCAGCGCCGTTCCCGCCAGCAGCAACGTGGCCGGGAGTCGCGCCATGATCGTCGACACGGTGCTGGTCTCGTACAGGAATGAGTGTCCGAGGTCGCCGCGCGCCACGCGCACGAGCCATCGCACGTACTGTTCCGGCACGGGGCGGTCGATGCCGAGCCGCTCGGCGATCGCCGCGCGCTCGGCAATGCTCAACTTGGGATCGGCCAGGAGCGAGGGTCCGCCCGGGGCGGCGTGCACGATGCCGAACGTCACCGTGCAGACGACCAGCATGACGAGGAACGCGTGCCCGAGCCTGCGCAGGAGGAACCCGGCCATGCGGCGGCGTCTCAGCGCACGCGCAGCGCGAAGCGCTCGCTGTGGCGCAGCGCGTCGCGGATGCCGAGCGCCGGGAAGCCGACGAGACGGCTGGAGACCGCCTGGATTTCGCGCGGGTAGAAGAGCACCATCACCGGTGGATCGGCCAGCTCGATGCGCTGGAACTCATGATAGATCGCCTGACGACGCTTCACGTCGAGGGTGGCGCGCCCAAGCGCGAGCAGCGAGTCGGCGACCGGGTTGGACCAGCGCACGTTGTTGTTGTCCTGCCCGGTATGATAGAACGCATACTGGTCGGGATCGGGCGGAGTGGTCCACCAGATCAACGTCGCGTCGAAGGTACCGGGGAGCACCCGGTCGCGCACGAGCGCGGCGAACTCCATGGTGCGCAGCGTCACGGTGATCCCGATGCGGCGCAGGTCCTGCTGCACCGACAGGGCGGCCTGCTCGCGGGTGGGATTGCCCTTGTCGAGCAGGAGCTCGAAGGCGAACGGCGCGCCGCTCGCGTCGCGCAGCAGGCCGCCCTCGCCTCGATGCCAGCCGGCCTGCGCGAGGATGGCGAGCGTCGAGTCGGGGGCGTAGGGGGTCGGGGCGAGGTCGGCGGCGTAGTAGTCCGCCAGCGCCACGGGGATGGTCCCGCGCGGCAGGTCGGCGTAGCCGCGCAGCACGCCATCGATGATGGCCTGTCGGTTGACCGCCATGCCTAACGCGCGGCGCACCGCGGCGCTCCGAAAGGCCGGTCGCTGCACGTTGAGCCCGACGTAGTAGTGTTGCACCACGGGGACCTGCAGCACCACGACGCCTGGCACGCCCTGGACACTGGCGAGGTTGCCTGGCTCGAGCGTGATGATGTCCAGCTCGCCCGCGCGCAGCTGGGCGACCTGGGCGTTGAGGTCGGGGACGACCTTGAAGACGATGCGATCGAGCTTGGGCGCGGGACCGTGGTAGCGCGGGTAACGCGCGAGCGTGACCGAGGCGCCCGGGGTCACGTCGGTCACCATGAACGGCCCGGTGCCGACCGGCTGGCGGCGGTTGAAGTCCGTGGCGTCGGTCAGCGGGGCGCCCTGCAGCAGGTGTTTGGGGATGATGCCTGCGTTGTAGCCCAGCAGCGTGAGAAAGGGGGCAAACGGCGCGTGGAAGTCGAACGTCACGGTGAGCGAATCGTTGACCACGACGCGCTCGATGGCGGCGAAGTCGGAGCGCAGGCGCGAACCCGAGGCGAGGTCGAGGACCTGGTCGAAGGTGAACTTCACGTCTTCGGCGCTGAACGGTGCCCCATCGTGCCAGGTGACGCCGGCGCGCAGCTTGAACGTCGCGTGCAGCCCGTCGTCGCTCACCGTCCACGATTCCGCGAGGTCGGGGACCGGGCGCAGCTGTTCGTCGGGGCGCACCAGTCCCGGGAAGATCAGCTTGTTCGGCAGGATCGATCCGAGGTCATTGGCGATCACCGGGTCGAAGATCGGGTCGTTGATCAGCGGAATGCGCAGCGTCCCGCCGGCGGCGGCCTCGGTGCTCGACTTGTCCTGCTGCTCGCCGCCACAAGCGGCGGCGAGCAGCAGGACGGCCAGCGCCGGCAGATGGCGGCGCGCGGTGTTCCACTGCGGGGGCCATGGCAAGTGCCATGCGAGGCGCAACGAGTCGCGCCAAGCGAGTCGACCCGAGAGTCGACCCGAGAGTCGACCCGAGAGTCGACCCGAGAGGCGACCCGATAGGCGACCCGAGAGGCGCCACGTGGGACGAGGCATCACGCCATCGCCCCGTCCACCGCGTGTCGCGCGTCGCGCAGCGCGGCGACGAGGCGGTTCTGTCCCCGCATCAGGTGCGTCTGGAGGAAGCCGAGTTCATTCGGTGCGGTCGACGGCGCCGCCAGCGCGACGGACAGGTCGGGGAGGGCGGGGGTCGTCTCGGCCGGGTCGTGGAAGAAGGCGGGGCCGCGGGTGTAGCTCACCGGGACGAGCAGCCGGGCGAGGCGGCGGATCACCTGGTTCACCCGCCGCACCGTCGGATCGCCCACCGTGTGAACGGCGGCCTTGCAGGCGTAGCGGCCGAACGTTTCCAGCGAGGCGTCGAGCTCGGCGATGGCCTGCCGAGCCGGTTCGAAGTCGAAGAGCGCCCCGACTGCTGCTTGGTACTGTTCGAGCGTCGTCCCGAAAGTGAGGAGTGTTTGGCGGAAGTTGAACGGGGCGATGGTGGCGTTGGCGACTCCCATCACGGCGGCGAGGTAGATCTTGATGTCCTTCTCGAGGATCTCGCGGTCGGCGATGTGAATCAGGTCCTCCTCGGTGTGCCAGGCGATGTTGGCACCGCAGCCTCCCACCGCGTAGTAGCCGAGTTCCTCGCGGTGCGCGTCCTTCATGGTGGAGAGCAGCATGAAGAACGACGAGATCCCGATGTTGTTGAACGAGTAGTCGCCGGCCTGGTGCGGGCGCTCGCCGTGCGACTCCTGCCCGGTCACGTCGCGGATGACCGACTGGCAGAACGCCTCCGTCTCGTCCATCCACGAGATGTCCTTGTACTCCGTGGCCCAGCGGCAGCCCGGCGAGTCGCAGTTGACCTGGGCGATGCAGTGTTCGTACAGCTCCAGGGCGAAGGCGTCGGCGAACCAGGTGCTGCCGGCGTAGCGTCCCGTGGAGTGGCCCGGCCACCAGGCGATACGCACCGACCGCTTGAGCGAGGCGCGGTGCTCCCACAGGACGCGTGCCACCTCGAGCAGCGTCCATCGCCCACGGCATTGTCGCCGATGCCGTAATCCCACGAGTCGTAGTGACCGTGTAGCAGGACGAAGGCTTCGGGTTCCTCGCTCCCCGGAATGGTGACGACGGGGATCGGCGACTCCCACCACCCCTCGGTCACCTCGCTGGTGAGGGTGACGCTCCCTCCGGCCTTGGCCACGTCGATGAGTGCGAGGCCATCGGGGTTGTTCACGGCCACGACCGCCATCTTCGGCTTGCGCGGCAGGTCCCGCAGGTCCGGCGTCCCCCAGACCGTGGTGCAGATGCCCCAATGCGGATTGTGGCCCGGATTCACGGCGATCATCCCGATGGCCCCGCGCTGCTCGAAATAGGCGACCTTGCCCGGCATGCCGAAGCCTTCGCTCACGACGATCTTCCCCTGAAGGTCCACCTCGGTGTCGCTGACGAACCCCTTGGTGAACATCTCGTCGGCGTTGCGGGCGTATCGCGCGGGGACGTAGGCCAGGGGGGCCGTCACCCCGTCCGGGTGCGCGACCGACATGGCCATCGGCTTCGCCCGGAACGTCTGCGCCCCGACCCGGACGGAGGCTGCACCCGGGAGGCTGAGGAAGAGGGTCGGTCGATGCACGTCCACCGGGACGCCGAGTCGCGTTAGGCGGGCGACGATCTCGTCGGCGGCGGTCGCGACGTCGGCCGGGTGCTCGCGCTTGAGCGTGGTGAAGCGCTCGATGAGGGACCAGGGCTCGTCGGTCGAGACGCTGGCCAGCGCGGCGGCGGTGTCGGGGGGGAGGGGCACGGGAGGGCGGACGGGGGACGGGGGACGGGGGGGGGGGGGACGGGAGTGCAATTGCAGGGGGGCGGCGGGGGCTGTCAAGGGCGAGGCTTGTCGTTCGACTGCTGCGGTCGCAATATCGTGCTGTCCCGAACCGTGCCTTCGGTGCGCGTGCTGCTTCGACACGGCGCCGTGGTGCACTCCTGTCGCGTTCCGTTTCCCCATTTCTTCATGTCGCGTCGCCGTCTGGTTCCCATGGCGTTTCTTCCGTATGCCGATCGCGCTGGCGCATGTGGGCGCGCGGCGCTCGCGGGGCGGGGTGCCCGGCTGGTGTGGCGCTCGACGCGCGCGCTGGCCGCGGCGACGCTCGTCGCGGCGACGCTCGTCGCGGTCACGGCGTGGCCGACGTTAGGCGCCCAGGAAAGGCCACGCATCGACACGCTGCTCGCCTTCGTCGGCGCCACGCTGATCGACGGCACGGGGGCGGCGCCACTGGCCGACGCGACGATCGTCGTGCAGGGAACGCGCATCGCGGCGGTGGGGAGCAGGGGGGCGACGCCGGTGCCACGCGGGGCTCGCGTCATCGATGTGCGCGGCAAGTGGATCACCCCGGGCTTTGTCGACGCCAACATCCATGCGTCGATCTACAGCGGGATCGAGAACTTCGCGCGCTACCAGGACCGATTCGCCGATATCGCGGTCGAGGCGGCGCAGAATCACCTCAAGGTCGGGGTGACCACGGTGCGCGATTCGTATGGCATGCTCGGCCCCCTCACGGAGGCGCGCGACCGGATCCGGCGGGGCGACGTGCCGGGGCCGCGCATGTACGTGGCCGGCAACATCGTCGGGTGGGGCGGGCCGTGGTCATTCTCGTTCACCGGCCGAGCGCCGGAGAACCTCTCCCTGCTGCAGGAGCAGATGAACGACGCCATCACCCAGGGCGGGGGCGAGGAACTGGTCAACATGGGCCCCGATTCTTTGCGGCTGGCGATCGACCGTTACCTCGATCGTGGGGTCGACTTCCTCAAGTACGGCGGGACATCGCACTTCGGCTATCCGGTCTTCATCGGCTTCTCCGAGCGCGCGCAGCGGGTCATTGTCGATGCGGTGCACGCGCGCGGCCTGGTGGCCGAGACGCACTCCACGACGCCCGAGGGGCTCCTGATCTCCCTGCGAGCCGGCGTGGACGTGGTGCAGCATCCCGAGGTGCTCGACGTCCCGATGTCCGACGAGATCGTCCGCGAGTTCGTCGACCGCAAGGTCGTCTGCGCCATGCTGTCCAACACGATGACCGGCGCGCCGTGGATCGAGGATCAGCGGCGCGTGCGACTCGAGGACTCGACGCGACAGGCACGCCTGGACTCGGCACGGGCACGCGGTACCGCACAGCGCGAGCGTACCGAGGCCGGAGCAGCGTCGCGATCGCGGCGATCGCGGGATGGCGATCCGCCGCGCCAACGCCGAGCGCCTCATTCGCGCCGGCTGCATTACCACGATTGCCACGGACAACTACCTCGGCGCCGCCCCGGAATTCCGCCGCGAACCAAAGCCCGCGTGGCAGGACCCGGGCACGGGATCGTTGGCCGCCATCGAGGGACTGGTTGAGCTCGGGATGTCCCCGCTCGAGGCAATCGTGGCGGCCACCCGCAACGGCGCGCTGGCCAGCAAGGCGCTGGCGGACTACGGCACGCTCGAACGAGGCAAGTCGGCCGACCTGCTCGTGCTCACCGCCGACCCGATCGCCGATATCCGCAACATCCGGAAGCTCGAGACCGTGGTCGCCCGCGGGGGCATCGTTGACCTCGCGGCGCTCCCGACCAGGCGGATCTGGACCCGCACGACACCGTGAAGGCGGCGGGGCCGATCGCGTCCTGATACGGGCGGGTCGCAGTGACCCGAAGGCTGCGCCACTTCACCACGCTGCCGGCCATGTGACAACGCACGCCCGGCGCGCACCGCACGCCACGCCCGGCGACCCGTGCGCGCCGGAGACGTCTGCCGCGATCGACTGGCGACATGCCGTGAGGACGGCGAGCCGTCCTCCATGGAAGACAGTGCGTGTGGGATGCGGTTGCTCACGAAGTACCGCACGCCCCGCTGCTGCAACGACTTGTCGTGCGAGGTGCGCCTTCGGGGTGGTATGGCACCGATGGTGCCACGTCGAGCAGTACATGCGGACACCGCAACCGCCGAAGACGCGACCGGTCGCCCCCCTCACCACTCGCGCGGGAGACATCATGCGACGTGCATTGTTGGCCACCATCGGACTCACACTCATCCTCGCCGCCCCTGCCACGGGACAATCGCAGCGTCGCGACGACGGCAGCCTGCGCGACCGAGTGCGCGGGGTCCTGCAGGACCGTGACGACGCCGATCGATCACGACGCCGCGACGGGCGATGGGACTGGGAGCGCGGACGTGACAACGACCGCGACAACAATCGCAACAACGACCGCAATAGCCGAGACAATCGCGGCTACGGCTACAGCTACGACCGGAACGCCGACTGGAAGGCGTACGAGCGGGAGCAGCGCGACTTCGATCGGCGGGCGCGACGCTGGAACAGTCGGCAGTGGAACGCCTTCCGTTCATGCGAGCGAGACCTGCTGCGCCGGGCGCGCTGGGATCGCAACGACAGCCGTCGCGAGGAGCTCCGGGAGCGTCGTCGAATCCGCGACTACTGCGAGCGTCGCGTCTCACGCTGGTAGCCGCGAGAAGCGCCGCGCCGAGGGCCGCACGGATGACGGCGCGCCCGGTTTCGGCGCAGCGCAGGTAGCCGTGGCTCGGCACACACGGCATGATAGAGGAGCCCCCCAGCAAGCGTTTGGGGCTCGACTCATACCCCGTCATGTCCGATGGACCGACACCTCTTGCTCGTGGTGCTCGCCTGCACCGTCGCCGCGACGCCCGCCGTTGCGCAAACCCGCCTGCTGCGGCAGCCAACGATTAGCGCGACGCAGGTCGCGTTCGCCTACGGCAACAACCTCTGGGTCGCATCGCGCGACGGTGGCGATGCCCGGCGCCTGACAACCTTCCAGGGCGTCACGACCAACCCGCGCTTCTCGCCCGATGGCCGCTCGATCGCCTTCTCGGGACAGTATGCGGGAAACACCGACGTGTACGTGGTCCCGACCGAGGGCGGGGAACCGCGACGCCTGACCTGGCATCCGGGCGCCGACGTGGTGCAGGGGTGGACGCCCGATGGGAGTCGCGTGCTCTTTGCGTCGTCTCGCTCGTCCGGCAACAACCAGATGAACTTCTGGACCGTGGCGGTGCAGGGCGACGTCCCGACCGCCCTGCCGATGCCACGGGCATTCCAGGGAAAGCTTTCCCCGGACGGCAAGCGCGTGGCCTATCGCATGAACGGCTCCTGGGATGACGAGCGCCGCAACTATCGCGGCGGGCAGAACCGGGCGGTCTGGATCCTCGACCTCACCACGCACGACCTGCAGGCGCCCCCGTGGACGGACTCGAAGGACATTGATCCGGTCTGGATCGGCGACGTGGTGTACTTCGCCTCGGATCGCGATGGCGTGCACAACGTGTGGTCGTACGACACCCGCTCGCGCGCGCTGGAGCAGTTGACCCGCTTCACCGATTTCGATGTCAAGGCGCTCGATGCCGGGGGCGGGATGATCGTCTTCGAGCAGGCGGGCTATCTGCACACGCTCGATCCGCGCAGCAAGGCGCAACGTCGCCTGGACATCAACGTGCGCGGCGATTTTCCCTGGCTCACCCCGAACTGGAAGGACGTGACGGCGCGCGTGGCGAACCTCGCCCTGTCGCCGACGGGCCGGCGCGCGGCGGTCGAGGCGCGCGGCGAGATCTTTACGATCCCCGCCGAGAAGGGGGACTGGCGCAACCTGACGCGTTCGTCGTCCAGCGCTGAGCGGACACCGGCGTGGTCGCCGGATGGCAAGTCGCTGGCGTACTTCTCCGATGAAGGAGGGGCATATCGCCTGGTCATCTCGGCGCAGGACGGCTTGACCGCACCACGCACGATTGCCCTCCCCGAGCCGTCGTTCTACTACACGCCGGCGTGGTCACCCGATGGCTCGCGCATCATGTATTCCGATGCCCACCTGCGCCTATGGGTCACGGAGGTTGCATCGGGGCGTTCGACTCGGATTGACACCGACCCGTTCATGCTGCCGGAGCGGTCGCTTAACCCCGTGTGGAGTCCCGACTCGCGCTACATCGCCTACGCGAAGCGCCTGCCGTCGTACTTCCGCGCGATCTTTGTGTACGACGTGCAGGGCGGGGCGACGCGCCAACTCTCCGATGGCATGGCCGACGCGACCTGGCCCGCGTGGGATGCCGGTGGGAAGTACCTCTACTGGATGGCGTCCACCGACTTCGGTCCGCGGACGGGCTGGCTCGACATGTCGTCGTACGACCATCCGGTGACGCGGGCACTGTATGCCGCCGTGCTGAAGAAGACCGATCCGTCGCCGCTGGCCCCGGAATCAGACGAGGAAGGGCAGTCGGGCGAGGGACGGCGGGAGCCTGTGGTCGCGGTCCCGGTGGCCCCGCCGTCGGGGGCCGCGGCGAATCGTGATGCGACACCGGCACCCGCCACCGTGACGATCGATTTCGACGGGCTGGCCAACCGGGTCGTCTCGTTAGGCGTGGTGCCACGCGACTACGGCTCGCTGAAGGCGGGCATTGCTGGCACGATCTTCTTCCTGGAGAGTGTCCCGGCGAGCGGAACGGTGGCGACCGGAGGGCCCCAGGGCGGCGGCGACGTGCTGCATCGCTACACCCTGCGGGAGCGCAAGGCGACATCCTTTGCCCAGGGGGTCACGCAGTACACGATCTCGCAGGACGGGCGCAAGCTCCTGTGGCGTGGCAGCGGACCCCAGGCGCCGCTGGCGATCGTCAACACGGAAGGGCCGGTCCCCACGGCAGCCCAGGGGCGGCTCACGGCGTCGCTGCGCATGCTGGTGGATCCACGCGCCGAGTACCGGCAGATGTTTGCCGAAGGGTGGCGCAACCAGCGCGAGTACCTGTATGTGAGCAACATGCAGGGGGCGGACTACGAGAAGGTCAAGGCGATGTACGAGCCACTGGTTGCCCACGTGGCGCATCGCGAGGACTTTGGCTACCTGCTCGACATGACCGGCGGCGAGGTGGCGATCGGCCATTCGTACGTGCGCGGCGGCGACATGCCCGAGGTGCCGCCGGCGAATGTCGGCATGCTGGGCGCCGACCTCGCGGTGCAGAACGGACGCTATCGCATCACCCGCATCTACGACGGCGAGAGCTGGAATCCCGAGCTGCGCGCCCCGTTGAGCGGGCCCGGGCTGGACGTCAAGGTGGGCGAGTATCTCCTGGCGGTCGATGGCGTCGAGCTGCGCGCGCCAGACAACATCTACCGCCTGCTCGACGGGACGGCCAACCGGCAGACGGTACTCACGGTCGGCGCCTCACCCGAGATGGCCGGTTCGCGCCGGGTGACGGTCGTGCCGGTCGCCAACGAGAATGGACTGCGCAACCGCGCCTGGGTCGAGGGCAATCGCCGGCTCGTGGACTCGCTCTCGCGCGGGCGACTCGCCTATGTGTACATCCCGAACACCGGGCAGCCGGGCTACACCTATTTCAATCGCTACTACTTCGCCCAGCAGCACAAGCAGGGGGCGATCATCGACGAGCGATTCAACGGCGGCGGGTCGGCCGCCGACTGCATCATCGACATCCCTGCAGCGCGACTTCGACGGCTACTTCAACAACCGCGAGGGAGCGCACGCCGTTCACGTCACCGGCTGCTGGTATTTGGGGGCCGAAGGTGATGATCATCAACGAGATGGCCGGCTCGGGCGGCGATCTCATGCCCTACATGTTCCGGCGCCGCAAGATCGGACCGCTCGTCGGCAAGCGCACGTGGGGCGGGCTCGTGGGCACGTGGGACACGCCGCTGCTGCTGGACGGCGGGACCATGATCGCCCCGCGCGGCGGCTTCTTCGATCGCGCCGGCAAGTGGGCGGTGGAGAACGAGGGAGTCGCGCCGGACATCGACGTGGAGAACACGCCGAAGGAGGTCATCGCGGGGCACGACCCGCAGCTGGAGCGCGCGGTGCAGGAGGCGTTGCGGCTGCTGGAGGCGAACCCGGTGAAGTTGTTGGCCGAGCCGCCGCCGCCGTTGTGGGGGAAGCGCAAGCCGTAACACAGGACGGCGGGCTACTCGTCGGTCACCTCTTCGAAATCTGCATACTGTACCTCCGCTCTGTCCTCTGCGTCCTCTGCGGTTCAAGAGTTTTTTCACCGCAGAGGACGCAGAGGCAGAGGTTACAGGGGGAGAGCTGGCTGGGACGACGCAGGTCAGTCGTTCGGTGCACCCGTCAGTAGCGGCTCCAGTTCCACCGCGCGCGCGCCATTCTCATCGCACACGGCGAACTTGGTCTCACCGGCGTGATACATCGCGACACCGGCCCATTCGCCGCGCTTGTTGAGCACGAAGAAGCGGATGTTGAAGTTCGGGTTCCCCTTGGCGTTGAGCAGTCGCGCCTCGACGGTGTTGCTGCGGATGCGCTTGAGCGCCTCCATGCCGGCGTCCTTGGGCGACATGCCGCGTCGCATCGACTCCACGATGAGGAACGACGAGAGGTTGTAGAGGTTGGCCTCGCCTCGTCCGGTCGATCCGGCCGCGCCGACGTCGTTGTCCACGTACAGTCCGGCGCCGAGAATGGGCGAGTCGCCGGTGCGTCCCGGGATCTTCCACGCCAGGCCGCTGGTGGTGGTCACGCCGCAGATGTCGCCGGTGGGTGAGATCCCGTTGCAGCTGATCGTTCCCCAGAACGACCCCTCGGGGATGAGGCCGTCGCGGACCATGGACCGGCCGGCTGCAAGGGCGCGCGCCTCCCACTCGGAGCTCGTCAGGTGGTCGCCGGCGGCGTCGCCAGGATCGCGCTCGTGCCTGGGGCGCGGCTTGCGACCGGTGCCGTTCGGGTCGAGCCAGTGCTCGCCGTCCACGCGTCGCTTCCACTCGACCCACAGTCGGCGGCTGTTCTCGGTATTGAGGTCCTGCTCGATCGGGAACCCCATCGCCCGGGCAAATGCCTGTGCACCCTCGCCCGACAGCAGGTGATGGTCGGTGTAGTCCATCACGGCCTGCGCCACCTTGGACGGCGTGCGCACCCCCTCGATGGCCGCGACGGCCCCGGCGCGACGACGCGGGCCGTGCATGCACGACGCGTCCAGTTGCACGATCCCGTCGGCGTTAGGGAGCGCCCCATATCCGATCCCGGTCTCGAGCGGATCCAACTCGGGAATGTTCACGCCGGCGATCAGCGCATCGAGCACATCCTCGCCTGCAACGATGCCGCGGAACGCCCGCTCCACGGCGTTCTCGCGGCCACCGTTCCGGAACTCCCAGCCGGAGTAGTCCGAGACGACGACCGGGCGCACGGCGCGCCGGATGAGGATTTCGGGTGCGGCTGCGGCGGGCGTCGCTGTCGCGGGCGCGGCGGCGAGCGATGCCAGCGGCACACCAACCGCAAGCGAGGCGGCAGTCGTGCGGACGAAGTCTCGGCGCGAAGTGGACATGTGAACGGAGGTCAGGGTCGCTGGGGCGGAGGTGCCGCGAGGATGCGGCGCCGGAGTGAGCTCGTTAGGTGCCGCGCGGGTCAGCGCACGAGCAGGATGCGGGGATTGATCGGGTACAGCCACTCGACGCCGCGCGTGGTGATGATCGCGTCGTCCTCGAGCGGGATGCGCAGCTTCTTGCCCCCCCACTCCGGGATGGCGGTGTAGGCGAACAGTTCGATGGAGAACAGGTTCGTCGGCCGGATCTCGTACGTCAGGCGCCCGGGATTGAAAAACGCCATCGACGGCCCGATGCCGTGCCCCCAGTCGCCGACGGAATGGCAGCCGATGATGAACTCGACCGAGTCGTCCTCGCGGACCTGGTTGAAGCCGCGCATGGCGAGAAAGCCCGCCTTGCCGATGGCCGCGTTGACCTGGTCCATCATGTCCTTGGCCGTCGCGCCCGCACGGGCCGTGCGATGGATGACGTCGCGGACCTTGACCGCATTGTCGAATGCGGTGCGATAGCTCGCCGGTGCCGCAGTTTCTCCGGGTTTGAGGACGTAGGCGATGCGCTTCTGGTCGGTCCACATGTTGAGGTAGCCGACGCCGAAATCGATCATGAGCAGGTCGCCCCGCTGGATGATCCGGTCGCTGGACGTTGCCTCGATGCCGCTGGGGCCGGTGATGTAGATGGACGGCACCTCGAACGAACTCCCGAGCCCGCGACGCAGCATCTCGTCCTGGATCCACCACGCCACGTCGGCGAGCGAGGTGGCCCCGGGGGAAATCACCTCGTTCGACAGGGCGCGCTCGGCGATCTGTCGGCCGATCTCGCCGGCGTCGCCGAAGGCCACGATCTCCGAGGCGGTGCGCCGCGAACTGAAGTCGGAGACCAGCTTTTCCGCCGAGACGAGGCGGCTCGCGTACGGCGCGCCGACGGCCTTGACGATGTGGTTGTACAGCGTGTGCGAGAGACCATCGGCGAGCCCCATCTCCTCGGACATGTTGAGCCCGATGCGCTTGGGATCGCGGGAGCGGACGAACTCCCCGAGGTCGACCGACGGGGCCTCGACGTTGTATGCCCCGCACGAGGCGCGGTGGTGGTCGGTGATGCCTAACGCTGCCCGCTCGATCTCGTCGCCGCCGCGGTCGGTGAAGATGAAGTAGCCGATCGACCCGGTGTAGCCGCGTCCGAGCAGCTCCCACAGCGGATCCTGGTGCCCCTCCTTCATGGCCACGATCCACATGTCGATCCCGTTCTCGCGCATGGCCTCGGGGAGGATGCGGGCGAACTTGTCCTTGCGGATCTGGCACAGGCGCTCCCACCGCGCGCGGGCCTCGTTGGGCCCCTGCGCTCCGAGGGAGGCGTGCGGGGTGACCAGGCCGAGGGTGAGCACCGAGGCGAGCAGCGCGATGGCGCGCTGCATCCGTCGAATGGGTCGGGTCCTGTGCGGGAACGGAGGACAGTGGCGCGGGGTGGTTGGCGGAACAGGGCTCGTCATGGCTCCGGATGGGCGAAGAGGCGAAGGGTCGCGGCAACGGAACGTCGCGGGCCCGGTCGGCGCAAGGCCGGGCGGCGCAAGGCCGGGCGGCCGACTCGCCTCAACGGCGACCCGATGGCAGATTGCGGCCGAGCGCACGGAGGCCAACGCGACGCCGTAGCCGGGCGTTCTACAGAAGGCATTACCACCCCACCCAGAGGCGCATGATGTTCCAGCGAGGTTCGAGGTTGAGCATGCTCAGCGCGGCCGGTGCGACACTCGTCGCGGCGACCATGGCCGGTACCGCACTCGGCGCCCAGGCGCGCCCCGCGACTCGGCCGGCACCGGCGCGTCCGGCGGCCGCACCGCTCACCCAGGTGACGCCGGCGCACTTCGGCAACCTGCAGTACCGCAACGTCGGTCCGGCCCGCGGCGGGCGCGTGACGACCGTGACCGGTGTGCTGCAGGAGCCGCACACGTTTTATCAGGGGACCACCGGCGGTGGCGTGTGGCGCACGACGGATGCCGGCCAGACGTGGAACAACCTGACCGACAAGTTCTTCAACGTCGGCTCCATGGGCGACATCGACGTCGCCGACTCGGATCCGCGCGTGATCTACGCCGGGACGGGGTCCGACGGCTACCGATCCAACGTGGCCATCGGTCGCGGGGTCTACAAGTCGTCCGATGCCGGCGCGACCTGGAGCCACGTCGGGCTGGCGACGGTCGGGAACATCGGCGGGGTGGAGATCCATCCCAGCAACCCGGACATCGCCTTCGTGGCGGCGATCGGCAACCCGTTCAAGCCGACCAGCGATCGCGGCGTCTACCGCACGACCGACGGCGGCAAGTCGTGGACCAAGGTGCTGTTCGTCTCCGATTCGACCGGCGCGGTGGACGTCGAGTTCAACGCGGGCGACCCGACGGTGCTCTACGCCGCGATGTGGCGCGCCGAGCGCAAGCCGTGGACGATCATCTCCGGCGCGCGCGAGGGCGGGCTGTACAAGTCGATCGATGGCGGCACCACGTGGAAGAAGCTGACCAACGGGCTCCCCGGCGAGCTGTTCGGGAAGAGCAACATTGCCGTGACACCCGCCGCGCCTAACGTGCTGTGGGTGATCATCGAAGCCAAGCCGGGGAGCGGGCTGTACCGCTCTGACGACGCCGGGGAGTCGTTCACCCTCGCGAGTTCGTACCCCCCGATGCTCACCCGGCCGTTCTACTACGCGAACATTGCCGCTCATCCCCGGGACGTGAACACGGTCTGGGTGATGAGCGAGGGCTTCTACAAGACGACCGACGGCGGCAAGACCTTCCGCCCGATGAACATTCCCCACGGCGACAACCATGACCTGTGGATCAACCCGAACAACCCTGACCTGATGGTGCAGGGGAACGACGGTGGGGCGACGGTCTCGTTGAACGGCGGCCGCACCTGGTCCACGCTGTACAACCAGCCGACAGCCGAGATCTACCAGGTCATCGCCGACAACCAGTTCCCCTATCGGTTGTACGGCGCGCAGCAGGACAACTCGACGCTCATCGTCCCGTCGCTGCCGCTGACCACCGGACGTCCCGATTCGCCCATGCAGGAGTGGATGGCGGGACCCGGGTGCGAGACCGGGCCGATCATGCCGCATCGCACCAACCCCGACACGGTCTATGGCGCGTGCAAGGGACAGTTCTCGCGCATGAGCATGCGCAGCGGGCAGGAGCAGCCGTACTGGAACGGCGGACAGTCGCTGTACGGCAATCCGGGCAAGGACTTGGTCCTGCGCTTCCAGCGCGTCTCGCCGATGGAGGTCTCGCCGCACGCGGCCAACACGGTGTACTACGGCTCGCAGTACGTGCACCGCACGCGCGACGGCGGCGTCACCTGGGAGACCATGTCGCCCGACCTCACGCTCAATCCCCCCGAACGACAGCAGGCGCCGAGCGGTGGGCCGATCACCATCGACGTCACGGGCGAGGAGTACTTCTCGGTCGTGTACGCGATTCGCGAGTCGGTGCTCGAGCCGGGAGTGATCTGGACCGGGGCCAACGACGGTCCGTTCTACATCACGCGCGACAACGGGCGCAGCTGGAAGGACATCACCCCGCGCGGACTGGTCGCCACCTCGCCGGACTTTGCCCGTAACAACTTCAAGGGACCGCCAGACGGCTGCCGCACGCAGCAGATCGACCCATCGCCGCATCGTCGGGGCTCGGCATACTATTCCGTCCTGTGCTACCTGCTCGGCGACTTCCGCCCGTTCATCTATCGCACGGATGACTACGGGGCGACGTGGACGATGCTGACGACTGGGACGAATGGCATCCCGGCCGACAATCCGACGCGCGTGGTTCGCGAGGATCCCGATCGCGAAGGGCTGCTGTACGCCGGCACCGAGTTCGGCATGTACATCTCGTTCGACAACGGGAAGCAGTGGCAGCCGTTCCAGCTCAACCTGCCGGTCGTCCCCATCACCGACATGCGGGTGCAGCACGGCGACCTGCTGATCTCGACGCAGGGCCGTTCGTTCTGGATCCTGAACAACCTGTCGTCGCTGCACCAGCTGTCGGACCAAATGGCGGCAGCCGATGCGCAGCTGCTGACGCCGCGCACCGCGGTGATGCACCGGTATGCGGGGTCGTTCGGTGGGGTGGAGTCGTCGCGCAACGATCCGGCCGACCCGCAGTATCCTCCGGCCGGGGCGCAGATCGACTACTGGTTGGCGAAGGCGCCCGCCGGGGCGGTAACGGTCGACATCCTCGATGCGGCCGGACGCGTCATTCGTACGTTCAGCAGCCAGGCGGCGGGCGAAACTTCGACCGTCGAACCGTCGATGCGGCAGATGATCAGCGTGCGCTCGGGGACGCCGCGACTTCCGGCCGAGGCGGGGATGAATCGCCTGTACTGGGACTTCACGGTCGCCGGCCCGTGGGACGCCAACCCGGCGCGCAGTGGTCGCAACGGTCCGCGCGTTGTGCCCGGACGCTACAGCGTGCGCCTGACGAGCGGGACGTGGACTGCCACCAAGCCGCTCGAGGTCCGCATCGACCCGCGCATCGCCCGTGACGGGGTGTCGATTGCCGATCTCAAGGAACAGTTCGACCACAACGTGAAGACGCGCGACATGGTCACCGAGGTCAACCAGTTCGCGATGCAGATCGAGGAGGGGCGGCGCCGACTGTCATCCGCCGCCACCGCCGCCGACACGCTCAAGGCGCTGGAGGCACTGCGGGCGAAGGTCGTCACCCCGTCGATCCGTTACTCCAAGCCGGAGCTGCAGGCGCACATCCAGTACCTCTACAGCATGACGATGCAGTCCGACCAGAAGATCGGGCGGGACGCCATCACGCGGTACGGGGTGCTGCGCAAGGAACTGGACGAGAGGATCGCCGAGCTGCGGCGACTGCTCGGCCCGGCGGCGATCAGCGACGACGACGCCTCGAGTCCGTGAGGCCGCGTTGATCGCGCGTTGAGAGCCCGTTGAGGGGGTAGCGGTTCCCCCCGGGTGATTGCGCGGGCGCGGGGCGCCGGCCAGTGGCCGGCGCCCCGTGTGTTACCCCGCCTGGATCACGTCGTCTTTACAAGGCAAAGCACTTGACGACGGGCCCTCGCCTCGCCATTCTCCACCCATGTCACGTCCCCAACGTCCGCTGCGGCTCGACCCCCCGGTAGCGCCCCCGGCGCTCTCCGATCGGGCGCTCGACAACCTGCGCTTCATCCGCGAGACGATGGAGCGCGCCGGGACGTTCACCGCGGTGTCGGGGGCGGGGATCACCCTCACCGGGATCCTGGCCTTGGTCGCCGCGCTGATCGCTGGCACCCACCTCGACTCACCGCGGTGGCTGCTGACCTGGATGATGGCGGCACCGGTGGCGTTCGCCGCCTCGGCCTACCTGACGGTGCGCAAGACCCGGGCGTCGAAGGACCTGTTCACGGTGGCGCTCGCTCGCAAGCTGGCGCTCGCCTTCTTTCCGTCGCTGATCGCCGGTGCGGTCCTGACGGCGGTGGCGCTGCGGGCGGGCTGGTTCGCCGCGCTTCCCGGCATGTGGCTGATGATGTACGGCGCAGCGGTCATGGCGGGCGGTGCCATGTCGGTCCCGGTCATTCCGGTCATGGGGGCGACGTTCATGGCGTTCGGCGCCCTGGCGCTGGCCGCGCCGCTCGTCTTCGTCGCGTGGCCAACCGCCTCGCGAGAGGTGTTGCTCAACGGCATCATGGCGGCCGGGTTCGGCGGACTGCACATCCTGTTCGGTACGGCAATCGCACGGAGGTACGGTGGCTAAGCGCACTTCGGCTGCCCAGGCGCGGATCGGACAGACGCGCCAGGCGACCGCTCCCAAGGCAGGGCTCACCAAAGTCGACGGACACGCGAGCGATGCGACGCCGATCGACCTCGATCGTCTGATTCACGAGCGCATTCGGCTCGGGATCGTCTCGGCGCTGGCCGTCAACGAGTCGCTGAGCTTCAACGCGCTCAAGGCCTTGATGGGGACGACCGACGGGAACCTGAGCGTGCACGCACGAAAGCTCGAGGATGCCGGGTACGTTCGTTGCACCAAGTCGTTCGAAGGACGCATGCCGAAGACTGACTTCGCCCTCACCGCCGCCGGACGCAAGGCGCTCGAACAGTATCTCGGACACATGGAAGCAATCATCAAGTCAACGCGCGAGCACGAGCGGTGAGCCAACTCGAGCACCGGCGGGAGATCGGCGACGGACGGCGCACCATGCACGCCGCGGTCCCCGGGTTTTATCCGCAGCATGTGGCCATCATCATGGATGGCAATGGACGATGG
This sequence comes from Gemmatimonadota bacterium, assembly GCA_016704465.1. Lineage (GTDB taxonomy): Bacteria > Gemmatimonadota > Gemmatimonadetes > Gemmatimonadales > Gemmatimonadaceae > SCN-70-22. Next base: position 221,224 of record JADJAD010000009.1, read on the forward strand.
GCACAGCAGCGCGGCCGGCCGCGGACGTTCGGCCATCTCGAAGGGGCGAAGTCGGTCCGTCGCGCGGTCGAGCACGCCCGGCGGTCCGGCGTGCGCTTCCTGACGCTGTATGCGTTCTCGTCGGACAACTGGAGTCGGCCGCAGGACGAGGTGCACGCGCTCATGAAGCTGTTCCGGCGCAAGCTGGTGTCGGAGACCCCACGCCTGCTGGAGAACGGCGTCCGGCTCAGCGTGGTGGGGCGTCGTGACCGACTGTCGCCCGAGTTGCGTCGCGCGATCGACGCCGCCGAGCGGGAGACGGCCGACTGCGGTGGCATGACGCTGCGGCTGGCAGTGGACTATTCCTCGCGCGACACGCTGGTGCGTGCCGCGACGATCCTGCCGCGCGCCGAGGAGATGACGCGCGACGATTTCGCGCGGGCCATCGCCATGGTCAATCACTGCCCGGGTGGTGTCCCGGACGTCGACCTGCTGGTGCGCACCGGGGGCGAGCAGCGCCTGAGCGACTTCCTGCTGTGGGAATGCGCCTACGCTGAGCTGGTCTTCTCGCGTCGCATGTGGCCGGACTTCGCCGAGGCCGACTTCGATCAGGCCGTCGATGAGTTCCGCTCGCGCGATCGTCGCTTCGGGGGACTGTCGAAGGCGATCTAGGCATCGGCGAGCGGTCGAGCGAACGAACCCACGCGCTCCACCACAACACTCCTCCCAAACGCTCCATCCACACGCGGACGAGCGCGGCCACCCCGCCGCCTCGTCCGCCCGTGTGTCAGCCCTCCATGTGGTAGCCGGGAGTCGAGCGCGACAGCTCGACTTCGTCGTCCGTCATCTCGACCGGAATGCCGTCGAAGAGCGGCGTCGAGAGGTATCGCTCGCCCGTGTCGGGCAGCATGCACAGGAGCACGGACCCCGGCGCCGCTTGCTCCGCCAGCTGCATGGTCACGGCGAACGTGGCGCCACCCGAGACGCCGGTGAAGATCCCCTCCTGCTGCGCCAGCTTTCGCGACCACTCCATGGCGACGGGACCCGCGATCGGAATAACGCGATCGAATGCGGAGCGATCGATGGCTTCCTGCAAGACGTACGGGATGAAGTCCGGGGTCCATCCCTGAATGGGATGCGGTTCCCACGACGGATGACTTCCTCCGGGCGCATGATCGGTGCCCCGTGCCTGTGCGATGCCGCTCCCGATCAGCTGCGCGTTCGCCGGTTCGCTCAGGATGATCTTCGTCTCCGGTCGCTCGCGACGAAGGACGCGCGACACGCCGGTCACGGTGCCGCCGGTGCCGTAGCCGCTCACCCAGTAGTCGAGCCGGTCGCCCGCGAAGTCGGCGAGGATTTCACGGGCGGTCGTGTTCTCGTGCACGTTGGCGTTGTCGACGGTCTCGAACTGCCGGGCCAGGAACCAGCCGTTGGCGTCGGCCAGTTCCTTGGCCTTCTGGTACATCCCGAATCCCTTGGCGGCGCGCGGCGTGAGGATCACCTTGGCGCCGAGGAAGCGCATGAGCTTGCGGCGCTCGATGGAAAAGCTGTCGGCCATGGTGACGACGAGCGGGTAGCCCTTGGCCGCGCACACCATGGCGAGGCCGATCCCGGTGTTGCCGCTCGTGGCCTCGACCACGGTCTGGCCCGGCGTCAGGTCGCCGCGCCGCTCGGCCTCCTCGATGATGCTGATCGCCAATCGATCCTTCACCGACGCGGCGGGGTTGAAGAACTCCGCCTTCACGTACACGCGCACGTTAGGCGGCGCGACGCGGCGTACCCGGATGCACGGCGTGTCGCCGATCGTATCGACGATGCTGTCGTAGAGACGGCCGCGGCCGTTGGTCGTGCGCGATGTGGTCGGAGTCATGAGGGCCCTCGGGTGGCGTGCGGTTGACGACGGGATCCTGCCGTGTACGTGCGTGCGAACGAGTGCGGACGCGCGTGCGTGCGTGCGCTATTGCGCGGTCATGCGCTCGCGCGCCTCCAGCACCTTGGCGAGCGCTTCCTGCGCCGTGGCGGCGACCGCCGACAGGTGCCCCATCTTGCGCCCGGGGCGCGCCGACGCCTTGCCGTACAGGTGCAGCCGGACGCCGGGGATGGCCAGCGCCTCGACAAAGCGTGGTGGATGGCCCTCCGTCCAGAGGTCGCCCAGCAGGTTGGCGATCGCCGACGGGATCACCACGTCCACCGCCCCTAACGGCAGGCCGCAGATGGCCCGCACGTGCTGCTCGAACTGCGACGTGACGTGGCCGCGCTCGGAGTGGTGATACGTGTTGTGAGAGCGCGGCGCAAGCTCGTTGACGAGCAGTCGTCCGTCGCGGGTGAGGAAGAGCTCCACGGCCAGCAACCCGACGATGCCCATCGACTCGGCGATGGCGCGGGCGATCTGCTGCGCATGCTCGGCCAGTTGGGCGGGAAGTCCACCCGGACAGATCGCCCAGTCGAGGACGCCGTGCACGTGATGATTGACCGACGGCGGATAGACGGCGCTCGCCCCGTCGGCGCGCCGGGCCACCAGGACCGACAGTTCGATGTCGAGGTCGAGGAACTGCTCGACGATGACACGTCCGCTCCCCAACGACTCCCAGGCGCTGGCGCCTTCGGTCGCGGACTGGACTCGGCGCTGGCCGCGCCCGTCGTAGCCCCCCATCGGCGCCTTGCAGATGGACGGGCCGAGTTCGGCGATCGCCGCCTCGCACTGCTCGGCGCTCTCGACCGCGCGATACGGGCCGACGGGAAAGCCGTGCGCGTCGAGCCACGCGCGTTGCCGAATGCGGTCCTGCACCGTGTAGATCGCCTCGGGGCGCGGATGCAGGGGGGCGAACTGCTCGACCGCCTCGAGCGCCGGTCGTGCGATCTGCTCGATCTCGAGGGTGACCACGTCGCAGTGACGCGCGAGGTCGGCCGCCGCATCGGCTGCGTCGAAGCGGGCGGTGATGGTGCGCGAGGCGATCGCGCGCGCCGGACAGTCAGGGTCCGGGTCGAGCACATGCACGTCGTACCCTAACGAGCGCGCGGCCATCCCGGTCATCCGCCCCAGCTGCCCCCCGCCAAGCATGCCGATCGTTGCCCCGGGAAGGATCACCTTCACGGGAGCACCTGGCCGAGCACGTCGTCGCGCCGGGCATTTCGCCACGCGCGCAGCCGCTCCCGCACCTCGGGAAATCGCCCCCCCACGATCTCTGCGGCGAGGATGGCGGCGTTGATCGCGCCTGGCTTCCCGATGGCCAGCGTGCCGACCGGGACCCCCGCCGGCATCTGGACGATGGAATAGAGCGCATCCTGCCCGTTGAGCAGCGTCGCCGGAATCGGCACCCCGAGCACGGGAACCAGCGTCTTGGCGGCCAGCATCCCCGGCAGGTGCGCTGCACCGCCGGCCGCGGCGATGATCGTCATGAGGCCGCGTCCCTCGGCCGATTCAGCGTACTCGAACATCCAGTCGGGAGTGCGGTGCGCCGAGACGACTCGTGCTTCGTAGGGCACCTGCAGGTCGTCGAGCATTCCGCAGCAATGCTGCATGTGCTCGTAGTCAGACTTGGATCCCATCACGACCCCGACGAGGGGGGGGGACGATGGCTGCATGAGGCTGGGGGCGCGTGGGAGGGAGTCGAGGCGAGCGGCGAAGGGTTGGGGCCACGACGCCACGGGAGCGGGACCGCCCGGGTTGGAGGCACGACCGGCGCAGGCGGTGAATTGCCAGCGCCGAAATATGCCCATCGAGGCGGGGGCGGCGAAGGGGGAGCGGAGGTGAATCTGGTTCGTTCCGCTGCCGCTGGTCCGGGCCATCGCGTCTCCCCGACGCGAGGGGCATATTGGCGGCCGGTCCATGCCATCGTCCGCACGCCCGTGTCCTCTGCCGAGTCACCCATGATCACGCCAGCCGTTGCCAGCGGCGACCTTCCCCGCGCGAGCGCCCGACGCCTCGCCACCCGACTCGGTCGCACGGTCGCCGCGACCACCGTAACCGCCGTGGCCCTCGCGCTCGCGCTTCCGGCGATCGGGAGTCCGACTGCGACGCTCGGCGCGCAGGCGGCGCCCGCCGTCACCCTCGAGCAGCTGCTTTCCACGCCATTCCCGACCTCGCTTGTCGCCGCCCCGCGCGGTGGCGCCGTGGCGTGGGTCCTGAACGAGCGCGGCGCACGCAACATCTGGGTGGCGACCGCGCCGGCGTACGCCGGCAAGCGACTGACCTCGTACACCGCCGACGACGGGCAGGAGATCTCGGCGCTGACGTGGGAGCCGGACGGCGCGTCGCTGGTCTTCGTGCGTGGCGGGGCGCGCAATCGGGCAGGGGAGAGTCCCAATCCGGCGCAGGACGTTCGAGGGACCGAGAGCGCGTTGTTCCGCGTCGCACTGTCAGGGGGCGCACCGGTACGGCTCGGCGGCGGCTTCGCGCCGAGTCTCTCGCCCGACGGGGCCACGTTGCTGGTCAATCGCGGCAAGCTGTGGGCACGATCGCTCCGCGATTCCGCATCCGACTTTCGCGAGTTGGTCAACGTGCGCGGGGGAATGGCCAACGTGCGATGGGCGCCCGATGGCGCGCGCTTCGCCTTTGTGAGCAGCCCGGCGACCACGCGTTCATCGGCGTGTACGATGTGGCGGCGCGTACGGTGCGCTTTCTCGCGCCGAGCGTTGATACCGACGCTTCGCCGACCTGGTCGCCCGATGGGCGTCGAGTGGCGTTCGTGCGCGTGCCCGCGTCGAGCAGGCTGGTGATGTTCGAACCCCAGCGTACCGCGCGGCCGTGGTCGATTCTCGTGGCCGATGTGGCGACCGGCACGGCGCGCACCGTGTGGACCGCCGATGAGGGAGCCGGGAGCGTACCGCACGCGGTGGTTGGGGCCGACCAGCTGTTGTGGGGCGAGGGCGACCGGCTCGTCTTTCCGTGGGAGAAGAACGGCTGGACGCACCTGTACAGCATTGCCGTTTCCGGCGGACGGCCGACGCTCCTCACCCCCGGTGATGGCGAGGTGGAGGAGGTCGTGTTGAGTCGCGATCGTCGCACCGTGTGGTACAACAGCAATCAGGGTGACATTGATCGGCGCCACATCTGGCGTGTCCCGGTCGCGGGTGGAGCGCCGGTGGCGGTGACGACGGGGGGCGGGATCGAGTGGGCGCCGGCGGAGTTGAGCGATGGCGGGCTGGCGTTCCTGCGCTCCGACGCGCGCACCCCGGCGCATGCCGTACGATTGTCGCCTGACGGGCGCACCGCACCGCTGGCGGCCAACGTGCCGTCCGACTTCCCGTCGGCGCGCCTGGTGCAGCCAACGGCGGTGATGCTGACCGCGGCCGATGGCATGCAGATTCCAGCGCAGCTGTTCCTTCCCGCAGGTCACCGCGCGGGTCAGCGTCATCCGGCGGCGATCTTCTTTCACGGCGGCTCGCGCCGGCAGATGCTGCTCGGCTACAACTACGGCGAGTACTACCACAATGCCTACGCACTCAACCAGTACCTGGCCAGCCGCGGCTTTGTAGTCCTGTCGGTGAACTATCGCAGCGGCATCGGCTACGGACTCAACTTCCGCGAGGCCGAGCGATACGGGGCGAGTGGGGCGAGCGAGTTCAACGACGTGGTCGGCGCCGGCATGTACCTCCGGGGGCGCGACGATGTCGATCCGGCCAAGGTGGCGCTGTGGGGAGGCTCGTACGGTGGCTACCTGACGGCGATGGGGCTGGCCCGCGCGCCGGAGCTGTTCGCCACCGGGGTGGACATCCATGGGGTGCACGACTGGAACGTCGGCATTCGCACCTTTGTCCCGGACTTCAACATCCTGCTCGACCCGCCGCGGACCCAGTTGGCGCTCGAGTCATCGCCCCTGGCGTCGCTCGAGCGATGGAAGGCACCGGTGCTGGTGATCCACGGCGATGACGACCGCAACGTGTCGTTTGCCGAGACGATCACGCTGGTGGAGCGCTTGCGAGACCGGCACGTCGAGGTCGAGCAGCTGATCTTTCCCGACGAGGTGCACTCGTTCCTGCGGCACGCCTCGTGGTTGACGGCGTTCACAACGGCGGCCGAGTTCCTCGAGCGGCGGCTGCGATAGGGGGTGGGCGACTCGAGGTGATCGAGTCCTCGTCGGCGGCGACCTACGCTGGTGAGCCGATTCTCATGAAGCGTCGTTCAGATCTCGATTCTCCGGAGGACTTTGCTGCCTGTAAGAGTCCGGTTGAGGCGAGGTCGGCATTGGTGCGGCGAAGTTGGACTTCCCGCGTTGACGGTTGAATCGACGACCGGTACTCTAGCAATCCAATTATTCCCGCCAAAAGCGGCTGAGGTGAGGCAGGCCGGGACGGACGGTTCATTTCCGGTGCCGAGCTGCCGCGCTTCGCCTCCCCGACCTGGCGGGAGCCCCCCCCCACTCAGGAGTCCGTAGAATGAGTATTGTCTCGTTCGGACGAGCCCTGCGAGCTGCTACCGCACTGGTGGCACTTGGTACCGGTGCACTTGGTGCGCAGGCCACGCAGGGAAGCATCAACGTCCGTGTCACTGAGGCCGGCGAAGGCCGTCCCCTCGATCAGGCGCAAGTCGTGATCGTGGGAACGACGCTTGGCGGCCTCACCAACGCGGATGGGCGATACGTGTTTCGCACCGTGTCGGCTGGCGAAGTGACCGTCCGTGTGCTTCGCGTCGGCTATTCGGAACAGAAGAAGGTGGTCACCGTGGTCGCGGGACAGGCCGCGACGGCGGATTTCGTCCTGACGTCGGTGGCGATCACCCTGTCGCCGGTCGTCACGACCGCCACGGGTGAGACCCGTCGTGTCGAGTTGGGCAACGCGGTGGCGTCGATCGACGTGGCCAAGGTGACCGAGTCGTCGCCGGTGCAGAACGTGAACGACCTGCTCAACTCGCGCACCGCCGGTGTCGTGGTGACGAGCGGGACGCAGACGGGCGCAGGCGCGCGCATCCGCATTCGCGGGCAGAACTCGCTGTCGCTGTCCAACGACCCGATCTTCATCATCGACGGCGTGCGCATGTCGAACAACATCGGGTCGTCGAACCTCTTTACTGGCGGGGCGCAGCCGAGCCGTATCGGCGACCTGAATCCTGAAGAGATCGAGAGCATGGAGATCGTGAAGGGGCCCTCGGCGGCGACGCTGTACGGCACCGACGCGGCCAACGGGGTGGTGCTGATCACGACCAAGCGCGGTCGCGCTGGCTCGGCGCTCTGGTTGGTGTATGGCGAGGCCGGGATGATCAAGGACCAGAACACGTATCCGGTCAACACCACCATCTTCGGCATTCGCTCGTCGAACAACTCGAAGCTGGCGATCAACGGTTGCAACCTGCCGCTGCTGTCGTCGGGATTCTGCACCATCGACTCGATTGCCCGCTACAACCTGTTCGAGGACAAGGATGTGACGCCGCTCGGGACCGGCAACCGGCACCAGTATGGTGTGCAGCTGTCGGGCGGCAGCGATCTGGTGCGCTATTTCGTGTCGGGCGAGCGTGAAGACGAGACCGGGCTGCTGAAGCTGCCGCCGTTCGAGCGTCGTCGACTCGAGGAGCTGAAGCTTCCCATCCGAGACTACACCGATCGTCCGAACGTGCTCGGGAAGAACAGCATCCGCACGAACCTGAACGCCGCCGTGAGTCCAAAGCTGGACCTGTCCGTGTCGGCCGGATTCATCAACCTCGCGCAGCGCTTCTCGCTCGAGTCGAATGCGACGGCAGGACTTGGGTCGCAGGCGTTCGGCGGACCAGGGTGCAAGATCTGCAACCCGGATCGACTGGTCGCCGGTGGCCTCCTGACGCCGCTCTACGGCTATCGTGCCTGGACGCCGGGCTACACGTGGCAGGAGAAGTCGGGGCAGAGCATCAATCGCTTCATCGGGTCGTTCAACGCCAACTGGCGTCCCACCAACTGGCTGCAGAACCGGGCCACCGTGGGCAACGACTACACGAGCCGGGTCGATGACAACCTGCTGTATCGCGGGGAAGGGCCGCCGATCAACGCGACCTATCGCGATGGCTTCAAGGAGAACACCCGCACGGATATCCAGAACTTCACGATCGACCTCGGATCCACCGCGAGCTACACCATGCGGCCGTGGCTCAACATGAAGACCACCGGCGGCGTGCAGTATGTGAACTACTACTTCGCGTACGGGGCGGCCGGTGGAAACCAGTTGGCCCCGGGATCGTCGACCGCGCAAGCGGGCGCGACGCCGACCGCGGAGGAAGCCACGACGTTGCAGAAGACGCTCGGACTGTTCGTGGAGCAGTCCGCGGCAATCAACGATCGACTCTTCCTGACCGCCGCGGTCCGGACCGACCAGAACTCGGCGTTCGGCACCAACTTCCAGAGCGTGTACTACCCGAAGGGGTCGCTGTCCTGGATCATGTCGGACGAGCAGTTCTTCCCCAAGTGGGACTTCCTGAACCAGTTCCGACTGCGTGCTGCCCTCGGGACCTCGGGTGTGCAGCCCGGACCGAACGACGCACTGCGTTTCTACGCATCGACCGTCTCGAACTATCGCGGCGTCGACCAGCCGGCGGTGGTCTACAGCTCCATCGGCAATTCGGACTTGAAGCCGGAGCGATCGACCGAGTTCGAGACGGGATTCGATGCCAAGTTCCTGAACAGCCGGTACTCGTTCGAGCTGACGTACTATCGCAAGAAGACGAAGGACGCCATCATCTCGGCGATCACGCCACCGTCGTTAGGCGGTCCGCTCAACCAGCGCACGAACCTGGGCTCGGTGCAGAACCAGGGATGGGAAGCGCTGCTGAGCGGCCAGGTGGTGGACACCCGGAACTTCGCGTGGGACATCTCGCTCAACGCCTCCACGAACTCCAACAAGCTCGTTTCGCTCGGCGGGGTCCCGCCGCAGATCGGCACCACCGTGCGCGCGGTCGAGGGCTCGCCCCTGTTCGGACTGTGGGCGCGCGCCATCACCGGGTGGGAGGACAAGAACGGCGACAAGATCCTGACCTACAACGCCGATCCGAACCTCAACGAGGTGTTCGTCGCCGACTCGGTCACCTTCCGCGGGTACGGCCAGCCGCGCCATCTCGCGACGTGGACCAACGGGGTGGACCTGTTCAACCGCCGCCTGCGCATCCAGTCGATGCTCGATTTCCGCGGCGGCCACAAGTGGTACAACAACACCGAGCGCATCCGCTGCGTCTCGCGCCAGAACTGCAACGGACTGCAGAACCCCGATGCGTCCTTCGAGGAGCAGGCCATGGTGGTTGCTACGCGCAACCATCCCGCCGCCACGCTCGACGGCTTCTTCCAGAAGGGCGACTTCCTGCGCTTCCGCGAGATGACCGTCCAGTACAACCTCGGCCCGGACCTGTCGCAGAAGCTCTTCCGCAGCCGTTCGGTCAGCGTCCTCGTCACCGGGCGCAACATCGCGCGCTGGACCGACTACCGCGGCGTGGACCCGGAGAACGACTACCAGGTCACCACGGGCGCCGACAGCCCGGGCGGCGACTTCCAGACGCTCGGCATTCCCAGCTACTACATCCTCCGTGTCAACATCAATCGCTAACGCCTACCAGAGGACACTGCACATGCAGCGTACTTCCTTCGGCGGGCGCCTCGCACGGGTCGTCCCGACCCTCGGCCTCGCCCTCCTCGGCGCCTGCAGCGGCGTGACTGACTCGCTGCTCGAGGCCGTCGATCCCGATATCATCAACCCCGCCGACGTCAATTCCATTGAAGGGGCGCGGGCGCTGGCAAATGGCACGATCGCCCGCCTGACCGCCGTGACGGCCGGCAACGAAAGCACCTGGCTCTTCGGCGGGCTGCTCGGCGACGAGTGGGCCACCAGTTCCACCTTCGTCCAGAACGACGAGACCGACCAGCGCCGGATCCAGGAGAACAACTCCCAGATCACCAACATGCTGTACCGGCTCTATCGGACCTGGACCTCGGCGAACCAGGCGATCGCCGGGTTGCGCACGTACCTGCCGACCGCCACCACGAGCATCGCCGAGATGTACTTCGCGCGCGGCTTCACCGACCTGCAGCTGGCGTCGGACTTCTGCAACGGCATCCCGCTGTCCGATGGCTCGGGAGACGTGATCGTGTTCGGCGACCCGCAGCCGGTCTCGGCGGTCTTCGCCTCGGCGATCGCCGCGTTCGATTCAGCGCTGGCCATCGTTGGCAGCGCAACGGACGCGAACTCGGTCCTGATCGCTCGTGCTGCGCGCATCGGCAAGGCTCGGGCGCAGGTCGGGATCAACCAGGTCGACGCGGCCGTCACCACCGTGGCGGGGATTCCGACGACATTCACGTACCAATCCACCTTCTCGCTCACGACCCAGACCAACACCATCTGGGGGCAGGGACTGTCGTCCCAGCGATACACCGTGGGTGACTCGCTGCAGGGGAACCAGCGCAACATCGTGGTGGCGAACGTGATTCCGTTCGCGTCGCTCAACGATCCGCGCCTCCCGGTCGTCAAGCGCACCACTGCTGGCCAGGACGGACAGACGTTCATGAATACCACCGTCGTGTATCAGCAGCTCACGAACGTGGACATCGTCAACGGCCTCGATGCGCGGTTGATCGAGGCGGAGAAGGCGCTGCGGGACCAGAACATCTCGGCGTGGCTCGGCATTCTCAACGCCTTGCGTGCCGCCCCGCCGGCGCTGCATTCGGTGACGGTGGCGCCGATGGCTGCGCTGACGGATCCGGGAACGGCCGCTGCGCGTGTCAACCTGCAGTTCCGCGAGAAGGCGATGTGGACGTTCAGCCGCGGCCAGCGGTTGGGCGACATGCGCCGCCTGATTCGCCAGTACGGACGCTCGGCCAACACCGTGTTCCCCAGCGGTGCGCACTTCAAGGGCGGCGACTTCGGCCCCGACGTCAACCTGCCGATCGTCACCGACGAGCGAAACAACCCCAAGTTCACGGGGTGCATCGACCGGAACGCCTAACGGCTACCGGAACGACGCCCCGGCCCGCGGATGCCAACCAGGCATTCGCGGGCCGGTGGCGTTTCGGGCCATGCCGTGCCCACGACTGCCCGGGCGAAGGCCGGCGCGGACGGGTCGCTCACTCGGGCTTCGAATCGTCCACGAACGTCCCCAGCATCATGCTCACGATCGACACCACGACCGCTCCCAACAGGGCGGACCAGAAGTCGCGTACCGCGAAGCCCAGGCCGAGGGAGCGGGACAGGCTCGCGGTGAGCAGGAGCATCACCGCGTTGATCACGAGCAGGAACAGGCCGAGCGTGAGGAAGATCGCCGGGATCGAGAAGAAGGCGATGATCGGCTTGACCAGGGTGTTGACGATCCCGAAGACGAGCGCGACGCCCAGCAGCGCGGGAATCGACCCGGTGAACGAGATGCCGTCCACGAATCGCGTGGCCGCGTACAGTGCGGCGGCGTTGACGAGCAGGCGGAGGAGTAGGGACATGGAACCGCGCCGGAAGAAGGAAGGGAGGGGCGACGTTGTCTCATACTACGGGACACGCGGGCCATTGGTGCCCGATTTGGGATCAGGACGCGCTGGCGCTCCGCCCGTCGCCGCGCACCTCGACGTCGAACAGCGCCGTCATGACCTGGCCGCCGCGCCGGAACTGGAGCCACACGCGGTAGCGTCCCGCGGAGGGGAAGGCGTACGGGAACGCCAGCACCCCGTCGAACTGCCCGGCGTGCGACTCGTGCGTGGTATCGGCCGCCAGCCGGCGAGCCAGCATCCCGGCCGCCGTGTCGGTCGGTGCGCGTTGCGCCATCGCCTGCTGTGCCACCATTGAGATCGTGCCGTTGGGATGCAGGTGCACGTATACGCCGCCGTCGGTGCGATAGACCACGGCGTGGCCCGCCATGCCGAGGTATGGTTCGAGGCGCGCGACGGTGCCGTCGGGCTCGCGCACCGTGAACCGAAGCCCCGCGTCCGCGTCCACTTCCAACGTGTCGCGCTGCCCCTCCCAGGTCACCGTCGCGCCGTCGGCGAGCATCCACTGCGCTCCACTCGGACGTCCGGTGAACATGGCGTCGTCGGGGTCGCCGGCCGGCACGTCGCCGAGCGCCGGGGGGACCGAAAGCTCGGCCACCATGGTCTGCGGAAAGCCGGTCTCATGCACCACGTCGGCAAAGGCGCGATAGCGCCCCGGCGGGAGCGCGCCGAGCGAGGCGACGAACGTGGACGAGTCGGCGCCCGGCACCGGGTGCAGGTGGGCGAACGACGACGGATCATCGGCTTCGATCAGGAAGAGATGCATCAGCTTTCCATGGTCAGGGACGATGGGGCTGACGGAGAATCGCTCCCACGCGTTGCGCGCCCGCCGCGTGGTCCAGACCGAATCGGTGATGGTGAACCGGAGCGTGCGGTGCCCGCCCGCGGTATCCACGAGTGCCGTCGCGGCGTACGGTCGGTAGAGCTCGGCCTGGTACTCCCGCTCGACCGACCGCCACCACCCACGCGCCCCGACGAGTGCTGCGACAAGAATGGCGGCGCCGAGCACTGCATAACGAGCGCCGGCGCTCCCGCTGGCCGCGCCCGTCCCGGGTGCGGCCAGCGCGTCGGTCCCGGCGGCCCGGAAGATCGTCACCGCACCGGCGAACAGCAGCGTGCCTAACGCCGCAAGCAGCCACCCCAGCCAGGGGTAGAGGCCCTCACCCGCAACGCGAATGTCGATCTGGGCCAACCCCGGGATCACGCCGGGGAGGCGCACGACCGCCTGCACCTCGTACGGGCCGGCCATTCCCTGGAACCAGGTGTCGGGGCTCCCCACGTGGGCGCTGGTCACGAGCGTCGCGAGGACAAGCGCCGCCGTGCGGACTCCTCGCCGGTTCAGCAGCGCGTTCATGCGCGAAGGCGTGCGCGCCCGGTCATCGCTGCACGCGCCGCATCCAGTCACCCCACGCGATGCCGAGCCGGCTCGCAACGATGGCGATCCCCGTCGCCACGAGCAGCGCTCGCGCCATGGCCGCCACGTCGAGCGAGCCGACCATCGTGCGCGCCGCTGGATCCCACTGGTAGCCGGGGACATCGAAGAAGGCCGTCGTCCACGGGCCCAGGCGCTCGGTGTAGTCCCAGTAGCCGGTCCCGGTCAGGTAGTTCGGCTGCTCGAGCGACAGCAGGAACCCCGAAAAGGGCCACTGCACCGTGACCAGCACGACCACGAAAGCAACACCGCTCGCGGCCGCGAGCAGCCAGACATTGCGGCTGGCGAGCCGCTGGGCGAGCACATCGATCACCAGGGCCGGGGCGATGAGGAGAATGGGGAATCCCGGCGGAACCAGCGTGGTGACCTGATTGTAGATCGGCGCCAGCATCGGCGTGGCCGGCACGAGCGCCAGCACCCAGTCCAGCCCGAGCATCACGACCATGTACGTCGCCGCCGCCACGGTGGCTGGAAAGCGCAGCCGTCCGGCGCGAGACACCGCGAGCAGCAGGAGCGGGAAGAGCCCGCCGGTGATCTGGTAGAAGAGCGGCGAGCGATGGAAGTTCGGCACACCGGCGTACTCGAACACCATCGTGGCAAACATCAGCACGATCAGTCCCATCGACGTGCAGAAGAGCAGGGCCCGTCGATTCCCGGACGCTGCCCCCGCCCGGTTCTGCTCGGCGAGCATCATCAGCATGGCCCCCAGTTGCACCGAGACCATGCCGCTCAGGAGGAAGACGTGCGGCGGGGTGAGGATTTCCACGTCCAGCCCGTAGGCGCTGTGCCACCAGTCGTCGAACGGGGCCGAGGTGATCATGGCGATCGTCCCCCAGATGCACACCCACCCGCCGAGCGGCCCGTAGAACATGCGCCACCACCGCACGCAGGCCGCGCGGTCGGCGTCGGTCCCCCAGAACGAGGTGTAGAGCACCCGCCAGCCGCACAACAGTCCTGCGACGCTCGCGGCCACCTGCTCCAGCACGTGCGGCGGGCTCCAGAAGGTGTCGCGGCCAATGGCGCGGTGCCAGGCAATGTCCCAGTGCAGCCCGATGACGATCGCCGCCGAGGCAAACAGCACCGCGGGGATCGTGGCGTCGAGTGCGAGGGTGCGGCCGAGCGAACGTCGCCCCGCCGCGGTTTCTCCCTGCTCGATAAGCGCTGTCGCCATGCGTCGCTCCCCGAAAGCTGCGTGCCTAGTCGCTGATCGGCCCGCGCGGCCGAATCACCACGTTCGGGACGTTGCGTGCACGAAGCAACTCGTTGAAGGCCGTGAGGTCGCGCGTGACCAGGGTGTCGAGTCGCGCGAGGTGTTCCTTCAGTTCCCCGTTGAGCAGGACCTGCACCTCCCCGTGCTGGTTGGTCGGCTGGAAGTCGCTGCTGCCGATGCCGTTGGCGAGGTAATTGAGCTTGGCGAGCAGCTTGGAGCCGAAGCGCACGCCATCCTGCCCGCCGCCCGTCAGCCGCAGGTCGACGAGGTTCATCTCGAGGTCGCTGAACTGGGTCAGCAGCGCCTCGGCGGCGCGCTTGACCTCGGGGTCGTCCACCACCCGCGCGATCGCCTGCACCTGCACGCGCACCGCCTCCATGCGATGCACGGCCTCGGCCCCGTCGTTCAGGTCGCGCCGAATGGCGACGAGCGCACGCACCTGGCGGTTGATCTCGTCGAGCGTCCCGCCCGAGTTGGGATCCTTGCGCACTTCGAGGGATTGCCGCTGTTCCGTTCCGCCGGCAGCCAGCGTGACGGTGTATGTCCCAGGCGGTGCGAGGATCGACAGGCGCCCGGTCCCAGGTGCCACGCGCCCCTCGGGCGCCGGGATGATGTGCTCGGCGAACATCGGGCTCGTATGCAGCAGCACTTCGGTGGAGGGTTCGTGCCGCAGGTCCCAGTGGATGCGGTTGATGCCCGCCGAGTTGGTCCCGGTGAGCGTGCGCACCACCGTCCCCTGCGCGTCGGCGATCGTGACTTTCACGCCGCCGGCGACCGGCGCCTTGAGGAAGTAGTTGATCGAGGCGCCGTAGCGCGGGTTCTCACCGGTGGTCGGGTCGTCGTAGGTGGTGGACGGTGCGGTGATGGGGCGGAACCGGTAGGCCGCGCGCGGCGTGAACAGGGTGACCGGGCGCGCGATCACCTCGGGCGTCATCGCCCGGAGCGCGCTCAGGTCGTCGAGGATCCAGAAGCCACGCCCGTAGGTGGAGATCACCAGGTCGTCGAAGTGTTCCTGCACCACGATCCCGGAGAGCGGGGCGTGCGGCAGGTCGTTCTGCAGCGGCTGCCATAGCTCGCCATCGTTGAACGACACATAGATGCCGTTCTCCGTGCCGACGTACAGCATGCCGCGCCGCTTGGGGTCCTCGATGATGATGCGCGCGTAGCTCAGCATGCTGCGCGGGATTCCTGCGGTGATGCTCTTCCACGTCTTCCCGTAGTCTGTTGTGCGATAGATGAACGGATCGCGGTTGTTCACCTGGTGGAAGTCGACCGTGAGGTACGCCGTCCCCGCATCGTAGCGCGAGGCGGCGATGCTGCGCACCGAGCCCCACGCGGGCAGGTTGGGGAGGTTCTTCGTCAGGTTGGTCCAGGTGGCGCCGTTGTCGCGCGTGAGTTGGACCTGCCCGTCGTTTGTCCCGACCCAGATGGTCCCCTTCTCGCGCGGCGACTCGGCGATCCCGAAGACCACGCCGGCGTACTCCACGCCGATGTTGTCGGGGGTCAACCCGCCCGAGCTCCCCATGCCGGCTCTTGTCGTTGAGCGTGAGGTCGGGACTGATCACCTGCCAGCTCTGCCCGCCGTCCGTCGTGCGGTGCACGTGCTGGCTGCCGATGTAGATCGTATTGTGGTCGTGCGGGGAGATGAGCAGCGGGGCATCCCACACGAAGCGGTACTTCACCCCGCTCGCCGGCCCGTTGGACTGCTGCGGCCAGACCTCGACGTTGCGGAACTGCCGGCGATCCTCCTCGAAGCGCACCACGATCCCGCCGACCATGCCGGAGCCCGAGGCCGTGGACCAGATCAGCTTCGAGTTGGTCGGGTCGGGGGTGGCCCACCCGCTCTCGCCGCCGCCGACCGAGTGCCACATGCCGCGCGGAATGCCCCCATCGCCACCAAAGCCCTGCACGCGACTGTTGGAGGGGCCGCGGTAGGACGGTTCGTCCTGCTTGTTGCCGAGCACGTTGTAGGGAATCTCGTTGTCCACCGTGACGTGGTAGATCTGGGCGTTGGCGAGCCGCTGGCGGAACCAGCTGCGCCCGCGGTTCTGGGTGATCGAGAGCCCCTGGTCATGGGCCACGATCTGCCGGTCGGCGTTGCCCGGGTCGATCCAGATGTCGTGATGGTCGCCGCCCGGCGCCTTACCACGCGGCACGATCGTGACGTTGGTGCCGCCGTCGATCGTCCTGGCGTACGAGGCGGTCAGGAAGTACGCCTCGTCGGCATCGTCGGGGGCGACCATCATGCGCGAGTAGTAGTGGGCCCGTCCCATCACATTGCGGTCCCGGTTGATCAGCGCCCACTGGGTCCCACCGTCGTCCGAGCGCCACAGCTGGCCGTTTTCGGTCGGTTGTCCGTCCCACGGAATCCCGTCGCCCGTCTCGATCATGGCGAAGATCCGATCGGGATTCGAGGGGGCGATGCCCACGGCGACCTTGCCCACCGGCCCCCGGGGAAGCCCGTTCCCGGAGAGGCGCTTCCACGTGACGCCGCCGTCGCGCGAGGTGAACAACCCGCTCCCCGGCCCGCCGCTGGTGCGCCCCCAGGTGTGGATCTCGAACTGCCACATCCCGGCAAAGAGGATGCGCGAGTTCGTCGGGTCCATCGCCAGGTCCGAGCAGCCGGTGTTCTCGTCCACATGCAGGACGCGCGTCCACGTGGCGCCGCCGTCCGTCGTGCGGAAGACGCCGCGCTCGGGTTGCGGCCCGTAGGCGTGCCCCAGCGCGCAGACCAGGACGGTGTTGGGGTCGCGCGGGTCGATGGCGATGCGGGCGATGCGACCGGTCTGCTCGAGTCCCATCAGCGTCCACTGCCGGCCGGCATCTGTCGACTTGTAGACACCCTGGCCGATGGAGATATGGCTCCGGATGTGCGCCTCGCCGGTGCCGGCCCAGACGACGTTCGGATCGCTTCGGGCGATGGCCAGCGCTCCGATGGATTGCACCGGTTGCTCGTCGAAGATCGACTGCCAGTTCACCCCGCCATCGACCGTCTTCCAGACGCCACCGGAGGCTGCGCCGACGTAATAGGTGAGCGGATCGCCCGGGATTCCGGCCGCCGAAGTGAAGCGGTTCCCTTCGGGCCCGATCGTGCGCCAGTGCAGCTGGCGGTAAAGGTCGGGGGCGATCGGTGGCGCGCTCGCGCTGGACGCCGCGGCCTGTGCCGGGAGGCGCTGCGAGGCGGTGGCGAGCGTGACCAGCGTCGTCAGCGCGAGCAGTGCGAGGCGTGCCGAGCGCCCCAACGCCGACGATAGGGCGCGGATGCCCCGGCGGCGCGAGGAGTGGAACTGGGTCGCACGAGGCAAGCGGGCGACAGCCGATCGTGACTGGGCGGAGCGCATGGACGGAGGGGCGGGAGTGGGCGATGGCGTCACGCCGATGCTCGGCGCCGACTCGTGTGGGGCGGCTGGCGTGGGGAGGGTGACGCGTTCGCCTATGCTACCGCGCGGTCCGACGGGCGTCAAAGCGGACCAGAACGACTCCAGCATTGCGCAGCGCGGGGTCCGACGTAATACTACGCGGACCATCGCACCCTCAACGTCCACCATGCAACGAGGAGGTGATCCATTGTCTACTGACCCAAGAACGGCGCGGATCGCCAGAGGCTGGTAAGCAGCACATCCGCAGCTGGCTGTCCGGCGCACCGCGCCGAGCGGTCACGTAACACGGGGGCCATGTCGCATCAGGGTGCGACGTGGCCCCCGAACCGTTGCACCGGCTCCGTGCTCCACTCGCCCGCGTTCCTATTCGCGCCGGCGCGCCAAGGCTATGCGGCGGCCCGGAAGCCGTCGACCGCGAGTGAGGCGCTGACCTCCGGCCCGTGTGGCATTGCCGTGGCGCCCACTTCGCCCGCCCGCAGTCCGTGCACCCGTGGGGGGGAACGACCGGACAAACGAAGGCGGCCTGCCGCGTGTGCGACAGGCCGCCGACGAGCGAGAATGGCGTCGCGCACGAACACGCGATGCTCAAGCTCCCGAGGAGGGACTCGAACCCCCGACATGGTGATTAACAGTCACCCGCTCTACCAACTGAGCTACTCGGGATCAGACAGCGAAAAGTAGACGGGCCATACGACGGGGTCAACCCGCTCCGCCAATCCGCCGCGGACCTCTGGAAGTGGTTCCTGCGGCAGCACTTGCACACGGCCCGCCTGCCGGGCCTACATACGGCGCAACTCGTCGATCAACGACTGCCTGATGTCGCGCAACTCGCGCACCACGCGGAGCTCGGGGTTGGTGCGGGTCAGGAATCCGAGCCCCTTCTCGTTGCCGCTCAGGAGGGAAGTCCGTGGTCACGACCCGGTACTGTCGATCATCCTCGATCGGGGCGCCCGCAACGGTGACCACGCCGTCCGCGTCGATCGCCGCGCCCGACGCGTGCAGGAATCCGCCGCTTCCGACGTTGTCCCGCCCCACGGACAGCACCCGTCGCAGGAGACGACCGCTCATGTCGGCGCGCACCGTGATGCCCCCAAACGGCAGGATGCGGATGACGTCGTACTGGGAGATCGGACCGGCGGGGATGACGTCGTCGATGCGGATCGACCCGCCATTGAAGATCGCGACCTCGGCGTCGCTGGCCTCGCGACGCATGGCAGCCACGATCGCGTCGCTCAGGCTCCCGGCGCGCGTGCGGACCACGTTCTCGCGCCCGTCGAGCGAGGTGCGCAGCGTCGCGACGACCGACTCCGGGGCGAAGCCCTGTGACCGGTAGCCGGCGAAGCCGCGCTCGATCCAGCGCCCGACTTCGGCGTCGACAGCGCTGTCGGCCGAGAGCGACTCGTCGATGCGCACGAGCGTGCTGGCGATGTGCGGGCGCGCGCCGCGGCCGCCGACGCTCACGCGTACAACCGCCACCGTGCGCACGTTGGCATCGCCCTTGATGATCGGCGTGAAGCGCGGGCCACGCTGGAGCAGGTAGTTCTCGTGCTCGTGCCCCCCGAGGATGAGGTCGATGGACGGAATCGTCTCGGCGACCTGCTGGTCCTGGCCGATGGCGAGGTGGGTGAGCGCGACCAGCACGTCCACGGAATCGCGGATCATTGCCGCGTGGGACTGGAGCGAGGCAAGGGGATCGTCGTAGCGCACCCACGGCTGCGGATTGGCGGGAAGGACGACGCCGACCAGCCCGACCCGGATCGTACGTCCATTCGCCGGGAGAGGAATGATCACGTGCGGGACGATGCCGGGGAACGCGCGTCCGGCACTGTCGCGCACGTTCGAGGCGACGTAGCGAAAGCGCGACTCGGCGAGGCGGGCCCGGAAGGCCGCTTCGGGAATGTCGAACTCGTGATTGCCTAACGTCGTCCAGTCGAGTCCCACCGCGTTGAGCACCGCGATCATCTGCTTGCCCGCGAGCCGCGTCCCGTCCACGATTGCGGTTCCGAGCGCTGAGGGGGAGACGAAGTCGCCGCCCAGGGTGGTGAGCACCGGCCCGATCGAGTCGGCGAGCTGCCGGCGCAGGGTGGCCACCCGCGCCAGGCCCCCGGCGCGCCCACCCTCGACCGGGGTGATCTCGTAGACGTCGTTGAAGTGGAGGATCGTGAACGACGCGGTGCCGTCGGACGTGGCCCGTGCGGACGTGGCGCCGGCCGCGCTTCCGGCCGACGCCGGCCTGACGTTGCCGCTGGCGCAGGCCGCGAGCCCGAGCAGGGCGAACGTCGCGACGAGGGTGACGAAGGGGCGGGACATGCGAATCTCGCGGGGTCAACGTGATGTCGCCAAGCTAGCGCCCGCGCCCAGTCGTGCGCAGCGGGCTCACGCGGGTGGGTTCCCTTCGCCCACGGCTGCGCGCACGTTCTGTCGGTCGAATCCTGACCGTCTCGTGCTGCGCGGCCCGTTCCTGTGCCGGCGGTCGACGACCGGCAGTCGACACGACGGGTCGCGGCCCGCCCGGCGTGCGCGCTGCCTCGTCCTGCGACCCGTCGCTGCACCATCGTCCTCCTCGCACTCCCGTGCTCGAATGCCCGAACGCCCCATCGCCGTGATCACCGGCGCGTCCGAAGGGATTGGACGCGACCTGGCCGACCTCTACGCGAAGGACGGGCACGACCTCGTGCTGGTGGCGCGACGCGGCGACGTGTTGCGCACGCTGGCCGAGGAGCTGACCGCGCGGCACGGGGGCACCTGTCACGTTGTCGTGGCCGACCTCGCGACGCGTGCAGGGTGTGACGCGGTCGTGCGCGAGGTGGAGCCCGACCATCATCGGGTGGTCGCCCTTGTGAACAACGCGGGACTGGGGTCGATCGGGTGGTTCCGGGACGAGGAGTGGTCGCGCGCTGCGGCGCAGATCGAGGTCAATGTCACGGCCGTCGTCTACCTCACGCATGCGTTCCTTCCCTGGCTGTGCACGAATGGCCGCGGCCACGTGATGCAGGTGGCCTCGGTGGCCGCCTTCCAGCCCGGCCCGCTCATGGCGGTCTACTACGCGTCGAAGGCGTTCGTGCTGTCGTTCTCCGAGGCGCTGCACGCCGAGTGCGAGGGGACCGGGGTGACCGTGACGGCCGTGTGCCCCGGGCCGACGACGACCGGCTTCCAGCGCGAGGCGGGGATCAAGGCGACGGCTCGACCCGGCGGCCCACCGGCGATGACCGCGCGCGCCGTGGCCGAGCTGGCGTACGCGGGGACTCGGCGCGGCCGGCGCGTGGTGGTGACGGGACTGCGGAATCGGGTGGCGGCGGCGCTGGGGCGGTATCTCCCCCGAGCGTGGTCGGCCGCCGTGGTCCGACGGATCCAGCGTGAGCGCATGGCGGCGGGTGCCGAGCAGCGGACGGAGTGACCCGGGCGCCAACCCGCCGAGTGCCTAACGCGTGCCGCACGCGTGCAGCACCCGTGCAGCACCCGTGCCGAACGCTCGTCGAACGCTCGTCGAACGCGTGACTACCGCCTGGCCCGTCGTGGTCGCGGTTCGGGGCGGGGGCGAACCGGAAGGGGAGGGCCGGCCAGGACGTCGCGCAGGAAGTGCCCGGTGATCGACCCGGGGGTCGCCATGACCTGCTCCGGCGTGCCCATCGCCACGATCTGACCGCCGCCGTCGCCGCCGTCCGGTCCCACGTCGATGACCCAGTCGGCGAGCTTGATGACGTCGAGGTTGTGCTCGATCAGGAGGACGGTGTGGCCGGCGTCGACCAGCCGGTCGAGCACGTCGGCCAGCTTGCGGACATCTTCCAGGTGCAAGCCGGTGGTGGGTTCGTCCATGAGGTACAGCTTGCGCCCCTCGGACCTGGCCGAGAGGGTGAGTTCCCGGGCGATCTTGACGCGCTGGGCCTCGCCCCCGGAGAGCGTCGTCGCCGGCTGCCCCAGGCGCAGGTACCCGAGTCCCACCTGTTGCAGCTGCCAGAGCGCCTGCCCGAGCTTTTCCTCGTACGGGAAGAACCGGATGGCCTGGTCCACCGTGAGCTGCAAGATGTCGTGGATGTTCCGACCGGACAGCGTGACCTCGAGCACCTCGGGCTTGAAGCGGCGGCCGGCGCAGTCGTCGCACGGGACGAAGACATCGGCCATGAAGACCATCTCCACCTCGAGGTAGCCGGCCCCTTCGCACGTCTCGCAGCGCCCCCCCTTCACGTTGAACGAGAAGGTGGAGGCCGTGTACTTGCGCTGCCGCGCCAGAGGGAGGGCCGCGAAGATGCGGCGGATCTCGTCGTACGCCTTGATGTACGTGACCGGGTTGGAGCGCGGCGACCGCCCGATGGGGTCCTGGTCGATCAGCACGACCGCGTCGAGCGACTCGTAGCCGGTGAGTGTGTCGTAGGTCCCGACCGTCTCGCCCAGGTGCTGCTTGGCGCTGTGCTCCCCCGTCAGCCGGAACTCGAGGGCCCGATAGAGCACGTCGTGGACCAGGGTGCTCTTGCCCGATCCCGAGACGCCGGTGACCGCCACCAGCGTGCCTAACGGGATGCGGATGTCCACGTGCTGCAGGTTGTGCGCACGGGCCCCGGTCAGCTCGAGCCACCGTGGGCCGGGGGCGCGGCGGCGGTCGGGGAGGGGGATGGTGCGCGCGCCGGTGAGGTACTGCCCGGTCAGCGGCGAGGCCGCCGCCTCGGCGACCGGCCCGGCGAAGACGACCTCGCCGCCCTGCTCGCCGCTCCCGGGCCCCAACTCGATCATGTAGTCGGCCATGCGAATCGCGGTCAGGTCGTGCTCCACCAGCAGCACGGTGTTCCCCCGGTCGCGCAGGCGCGCGAGCAGCGCCAGCAGGCGGTCCAGGTCGCGCGCATGCAGCCCGATCGACGGCTCGTCGAGCACGTACAGGGTGTCCACCAGCTGCGAGCCTAACGCGTTGCTCAGCGAGATGCGCTGGGCCTCGCCGCCGGACAGCGTGCGCGTGGCCCGATGCAGCGTGAGGTAGGTGAGCCCGACGTCGCACAGGAATCGGACCCGGTCGCGGGCCTCGCGCAGGATGTGGTTGGCGACTTGCTGCTCGAAGGTCGAGAGCGACAGGTCGTCGAGCCAGCGGCGCAGCTGGTCGATCGGGAGCTCGGCGACCTCGGCGATCGTATGGCCGGCCACGCGCACGTTGAGCGCCTCCACGCGCAGCTTTCCTCCGCGGCACGTCGCGCACTCCCGCGCCGACTGGTACTGCCGGAGGAAGATGCGGATGTACTGCTTGTATCGCTTCTCCTCGAGGTCGCGTAGAAAGGGGAAGATTCCCTTGTACCCACGCGCCGAGTGGTGCAGCAGGAGCTGCCGCTGTGCCGCCGTCAACGACTGCCACGGGGCATCGGGGTCGATCCCTTCCTTGCGCGCGTACTCGACCAGCGCGCGACGCTTGGCCTCGTAGCGCGGCTTGGTCCAGGGGTCGATCGCCCCGTCGCGCAGCGAACGCTCGGGGTTGGGGACGATCAGCCCCTCGTCGTACTCGAGCACCGCGCCGAACCCGTTGCACGTAGGACAGGCACCGCGCGGGTTGTTGAACGAGAAGAGCTGCGGCGAGGGGGCCGGGGCACGCGTGCCGTCGTCGGGGCACTCGAAGCGTTCGGTGTATCGCGACACGTGGGGGGCGACCGGGGCGTCGCGCTCGGCGCCCTCGGCACGGCGCGCGCCACGCCCGTCCGGCTCCACCACCACGCAGTCGCCGTCGCCCTCTCGGAATGCCGTCGCGATCGCTTCGGCCATGCGGCCGCGCAGCTCGGGGCCCACGGCCAGGCGATCGACGACCACCAGCAGCTCGCCCACCTGGGCGAGGTCGAGCTGTTCGGCGGCCAGGTCGTCCATGTGCAGCGTGCGCCCGTCGGCGACGACACGCAGGAAGCCCTGCGCGCGCAGGTTCTCGACCACGACCGCGTGCGTGACCTTCGACGACAGCCGGAGCGGAAAGGTGACCAGGAGCCGAGTTCCAGCGGGGCGGGCCAGCAGGCCGTCGGTCACCGACTCCACCGTGTCCGGCGTCATCTCCCGGCCGCAGGCTGGACAGAACGTCCGACCGACGCGGGCCCAGAGCAGGCGGAGGTAGTCGTAGATCTCGGTGGCGGTCCCCACCGTCGAGCGCGACGACTTCGTGGGGTTCTTCTGCTCGATGGCGACGGCCGGCGAGATGCCCTCGACGGCGTCGACGTCGGGCTTTTCCATGCGCTCGAGGAACTGGCGCGCGTACGAGGAAAGTGACTCCACGTACCGTCGTTGTCCCTCGGCGTAGATCGTGTCGAACGCCAGCGACGACTTGCCGGACCCGGACGGCCCCGTGATGACCGAAATCGCCCGTCGCGGGACGGCGACGTCGATCCCCTTGAGGTTGTGCTGCCGGGCGCCCCGGACGATGATCGCGTTGTTCACGTCCCCAAAGCTAACGCCCGGTTCTCCCATCCCGACGGGTCCGAGGCGACCGAGCGGCATCGGCTGTGGAGTCCACGCTGCAGCGTTGACAGGCCGAGGAATTGGCAGCAGAATCGCGAGAACGAAAGCATTAGGCCGTTGTAAGGCTGCACGTGATCGCGTGCAGGGTCGCCGCACCTGTCGCGACCGCGTCCGACCGCCCGCCGCCGGGCGCGGATGACCGAACGTTTCGCCACCCTGGAGGACCGCATGAAATTGCACCTGATGTCGACTGCACGAGGCGTGTCGACGATCGCAATCGCCGCGTTACTCGCCGCGTGCGTCGGCGACGAGAGCGTCGCGCCGACGGTTCGTCCGATGTCGCCTGACGCACCGTCGCTGGCCTCGATAGATCAAGGAACCGAGACGGGGACCTACCTCGTGAAGATGCGCGCGGCCCGCGGTCTCTCCGCAGCGCGCCTCGCTGGCCTCGGTCGGAGCGACGGTGACGCGTGAGATTAGCGTCGCGAACCTCCTGTACGTCGAGGGACTCTCCGACTCCGACGCCGCCACGCTTGCCGCCGATCCGGGCGTCTCGGTCATCAAGGACCGCCAGATGCGCTGGATTCCCGACGCCACGGCGATGCGCTCGACGCTCGTCTCATACGCGGGCGGCCCCTCGGCCAGTGGAACCGACCAGAGCGGGGCGCAGTTCTACAACCTCTACCAGTGGTCGCTCAAGTCGACGAAGGCTGATCAAGCCTGGACGCCCAGCAATGGCGGTGCAGGCGAGACGGTCTGCGTGCTCGACACCGGCGTCGATCCCGGCCACCTGGACCTGAATGGGACGGTCGACCCGACGAAGAACGTGTCCGTGATCCTGACGCCCCGTTTCGCGTCGGACGTGACCGCGCTCGACTACCACCTGCACGGGACCTTCGTCTCGGCGCAGATCCGCAGCAATGGCATCGCCATGGCCTCGGTTGCTCCGAACGCCACCCTCTGCTCCATCAAGGTGCTGAGTGAGGACGGGTTCGGGTCGTTCGGCGACATCATCTACGGCATCTACCTCGCTGCCGTCACCAATGCTGACGTGATCAACCTGAGCCTCGGTGGCTACGTCGACGAGACCGACCCGGCCAACGCGGGATTGCTCGCGATTCTGCAGGAAGTCATTGACGGCGCGCGCAACCGCGGCACGGTCGTCGTGGCCGCCTCGGGCAACGACGGCTACAACATGGGCGACATCCGGGAGCTGTTCGGCTTCATCCACGTCCCGTCGATGATGAACGGCGTGATCAGCGTTGGCGCGACCGGTCCGTTCAACCAGCAGAACTTCGACCGCGTCACCGCCTATTCCAACTTCGGATACAACGGCGGCGTCGACCTCGTGGCCCCGGGCGGCAACGGCGGTCTCGCTGGTGGCGTGACGGCCGACTACATCATCTCGGCGTGCTCGCGCTATGCGCTCGGCGGGGCGTGTGCGGCCGGCAACGTGTATCTCTTCGGCAATGGCACCAGCTTCGCCTCGCCCATGGTGGCCGGGGCGGCTGCGGTGGCCGAGTCGAACGTTGGGTCGATGACGACTGGAGCACTGGAGACCTGCATCCTGTCCAGCGCCGATTACGTGGGCGGCCCGGGCGGGCGCTACGGCAAGGGGCGACTCAACGTGCGCAAGGCGTCGCTGTGCACAGGGAAGTAGCGGTCCGCACACCCTGAGCACTCGTTCGACGATGCGACGCCCGGCAGCCTAACGCTGCCGGGCGTCGGTCGTTTGTGCGGTGCGCATCGCCGCCCCGCCCCTCGCCCCGCCCATAGCCCCGCCGGGGCATCGTGGCTACCCTTCGCCCGGCATGGCTGACCACACGGAAGAAGACGTCCTCGGCAAGGCCTACGACGGGCGACTGGCACGGCGGCTCCTGCGCTATGCGAGCCCGTATCGCCCCCTCATCGCGGCCTCGCTCGCCCTGCTGATGGTCGAGGGGGCGTTGCAGCTCGTGGGACCGCTGCTGACCCGACGGGTGATCGACGTGGCCATACCGGCCCGCGACAATGGCGAGATCGTGCGGGCGGCGCTGTTCTTTGCCGCGACGCTGCTGGCCCAGTTCGCCTGTTCCTATGGCGAGACGGTGCTCACGGCTCGACTGGGCCAGCGCATCATGCACGACCTGCGCACCACGCTCTTTGCGCACCTCCAGCGACTCCCGATCACCTACTTCGATCGGAATCCGGTCGGACGCCTCGTCACCCGGGTCACGTCCGATGTCGAGTCGCTGAACGAGCTGTTCACCTCGGGAGTCGTCGCGGGGCTGGGCGATGTGTTCACCCTGTTGGCGATCAGCATCCTGATGCTGGTGGTGGATTGGCGCCTGGCGATCACGTCGTTCGTGGTGATCCCGTTCGTGCTCCTGGCGTCGAACCTCTTTCGCGTGCACGTGCGCGAGGCGTATCGCGCCATTCGCGCGCGGCTCGCACGCATCAACGCCTTCCTGCAGGAGCGACTGTCGGCGGTGCGGGTCGTGCAGCTGTTCGGGCGCGAGCGCGATGAGGCGACGCGCTTCGACCGGCTCAACAGCGATCACCTGCAGGCGCACCTCAAGTCCATCACGATCTACGCATTGTACTTTCCGGTCATCGAACTCCTGACCACCGTCGCGGTGGCCTCGATCCTCGTGGCCGGGGCGTCGCGCGTGGACGTTGGCACGATGACCGTCGGGACGGTGGCCGCGTTCCTGCAACTCGTCCGCCGCTTCTTCGAGCCGTTGCAGGACCTCTCCGACAAGTACAACACGCTCCAGCAGGCAATGGCGTCGAGCGAACGCATCTTCGCGGTGCTGGACGAGCCAGCGCAGCTGGTGGACGCGCGGCCGGGCGCGGTGGCCGTCGCCGACGCCGAAGTGCGAGCGCCCATGGCCGACGTGACCACGCCCGTCTCGATCTGCTTCGAGCATGTGTGGTTCGCTTACGCCACCGCCCACACGGCGCACGGGAGCCTGGAGCAGCGCGAGCCCGAGTGGGTGCTGCGCGATGTTTCGTTCGAGGCGACGGCGGGGGAGACGCTGGCGATTGTCGGGCACACCGGAGCCGGCAAGACGACGATCGTCAACTTGCTGCTGCGCTTCTACGAACCGCAGCGTGGACGAATCCTGGTCAACGGCGTGGACGTGCGTGCGCTCCCCGTCGAGACCCTGCGTCGACTCATCGGATACGTCCAGCAGGACATCTTCCTGTTCGCCGGTGACATCGCCACCAACATTCGGCTCTCCTCACCGCTGTCGGACGACGAGGTGCGCGAGGCGGCGCGCCGCGTGGGGGCCGACCGGATTGTCGAGCGACTGCCGGGCAGGTACCACTACCAGCTGGGGGAGCGCGGGAGCGCCGTCAGCGTTGGGGAGCGGCAGCTGCTGTCGTTCGCGCGCGCGCTGGCCGCCGACCCGGCGGTCCTGGTCCTCGACGAGGCGACCAGCGCCGTGGACAGCGAAATCGAGGGGACGATTCAGCGTGCGCTGTCGGAGCTCATGCGCGGACGCACGACGATTGCCATCGCCCATCGGCTGAGCACCATTCGCCAAGCCGACGAAATCCTCGTCATGCACCATGGGGAGGTGCGCGAACGTGGGACGCACCGTGCGCTGCTCGCGCGCGGCGGGCTCTACACCCGGCTTTCGCGGCTGCAGGGTGGGGCGCTGCGCGGCGCATGACGGAGTGACGTAGATGCTTGCGGCCCCAGCGGTGCGCTCGGTAGTTTCCCGCACTTGTTACGGGCAAAACCGGTGCAGGTGTGCGCCGCCCCCCTCGCTGCTCTCGTTCTCAAGCGACCCGAATGCCCTACCTCCTGCACCACGACGCGCATTTTTCGCTCGCCTCTGGCGAGACGCGTGTGGGGCCGGGCGCCAATGCAGATGTCCGCATCCCCGAAGGAGTGCAGCCTGGCGATGAGGAGGATTCGACGCTCGTGGTGATCGCGATCGGGGAGGATGGCGCCGCCTCGCTGCGAGCGGAGCACGGTGACGCGGGCGTCTTCGTGAACGGACTCCCGGTGGGACGCGAGCCCGCACCGCTCCTGCACGGCGATCGCGTGGCAATCGACGGCTGCGAGTTGCGCTTCGCCGACGAGGGACGATCCGGCGATACGGGAGAGTATCCCGTGCCGGGAGACGGACGCATCGCGTCGCCGAGTGCGGGGGTCGGCGAGGCGCGGTCCCGTGGACGGATCGTGTCGCTGACCGATGGGCGCGAGTACGCCGTGCCGGCGCTCGGGCTCTTGATCGGGCGCGACGCGGCCTGCGACGTCGTCGTCGTGGCGGCCGACGTGTCGCGACGACATGCCCGCATCGCGCCGACCGGCAACGGGTACGAGGTGCTGGACAGCAGCGCCAACGGGGTCTTGCTCAATGGGGCCCGCGTCCAGGGCCACGTGTCGCTCGCTAGGGGCGACATGCTGCGGATCGGGACCGACGAATTCCGCTTCTACGCCGACCCGGAACCGCCGGCCCCCCAGCAGTCGCTGCAGCAGGTCCCGTCGCTGCAGGCAACCGCGGCCATCCCGGCAATGAAGCGTCCGTTCCCGCCGCCCGCCGCCGAACTGCCACAGCCTGCGGTGTCGGGGACAGCCGCGGCTGCGGGACGTCGCGCGGCGCCGGCCGGCAGCGTGCGGCGTGACCGCGCACCCCTCGCGACGCTCGAGATCCTGAATGAGGGGACGAGCAAGGGGACCCGATTCGAGCTGGTGGCTCCCCTGTCGCATATTGGCCGTGGCGATCACAACGACGTCGTCGTGCTCGACGAGAGCGTGTCGGAGTCGCACGCGAAGATCCAACGGCGCGAGGACGCTTGGTACATTGTGGACATGGATTCCACCAACGGCACCTATGTCGCCGGATCACGGATCCTCGGGGAGGCCCGGGTGAGCAGTGGCATGGACCTGCGTGTTGGCGGCATCAAGATGGCGTTTCGAATCCTTGGGGGAGGACAGCGGGGCACGGGGGAGACGCGGGTCATCGTAGGCGTGCGGGGGCCTGACCCCAAGCGCGCCGAGCAGCGCCTGAAGGAGCTTGCGCGCGGCGTGGACGCGAGTGAAGCTCCGGCCGAACGCTCGGGGGCACCGGCCTGGATCTGGCTGGCCCTCGCCGCGCTCGTGGCCTTCTTCATCTACCTCGTTCTGCAGGGTCGCTAGTGGAGCTGACCGTTGCCGCCCGCAGCGATGTGGGCATGATTCGCTCGGGAAACGAAGACGCCTTCTTTGCCCATGCCACCCGGGAGCGAGGGGTCTTCATCGTCGCCGACG
Organism: Gemmatimonadota bacterium; assembly: GCA_016704465.1. Taxonomy (GTDB): domain Bacteria; phylum Gemmatimonadota; class Gemmatimonadetes; order Gemmatimonadales; family Gemmatimonadaceae; genus SCN-70-22. The sequence goes on from JADJAD010000009.1 coordinate 250,301, forward strand.
GCATGGGAGGACATGCCGCGGGCGAGGTCGCCAGCGAGATGGCCGTGCAGATCGTCTCACGTGAGCTGCAAGAGTTGACCGAGGTGCAGGGCGAAGAGGCGAGGAATCGAGTGGCCGACTCGCTGCGCATCGCCAACCGCGCGATCTACGACCGCACCATCCAGGAGTCGGACAAGCAGGGGATGGGAACCACCGCCTCGGTCCTCGTTGTGTCGGGGACGCGGTACCTCATTGGCCAGGTCGGCGACTCCCGCGTCTACCTGCTGCGTGACGGCGCCCTGCGGCAGCTTACCAAGGATCACTCCTACGTCCAGGAGCAGGTAGATGCCGGCTTCCTGACGCCTGAGCAGGCCCGTTACCACCCTTACAGCAACGTGATCACCCGGTGCGTCGGGGCAAGCGACACGGTCGAACCCGACACCTATTCGGGCGAGCTCAAGCTCGGCGATGTGTTCCTCGTCGCGTCCGACGGGCTCACCGGCATGGTCGACGACCGGCGGCTGCAGCAACTGCTCCTGTCACGAGCCTCGGCCGGCCGTGTGGTCGATGCCCTCATCGCCGAGGCGAACTACCGCGGCGGCCTGGACAACATCACCGCGGTCGTCGTGCAGGTGCTGGTGATGGACGGATTCGGCGCCGACGCGCCGACCGGTGAGGCGCCCGCGTTCGGCGGGTGAGAGGGACGCCCAGGTGACCACACCGCAGCCGGGCGATGAGACGGTCGAGTCGATCGCGGCACTCTACCTCGGCAACATCCTGTTCGCCCTCGAGGCGACGGCCGTCGGCTTTTCGAGCGAGGCGAAGGACGAGCACGCGGCGTTCTACCGGGGCATCGCCCGCAAGCTTGCGGAGGCACGCGGACGGGAGAAAGGGGGACCGAGCTGACGGGAGTGCCCGCTGCACCGGCGGTCGCGTCAGCTGCCAGACGCGTCACCCGCCGGACGCGTCGCTCACTGTCCCGAGCGAGCGACCTCCATGACCCGGTCGCGCGTGAGGTCAACCGGTCGCACCGTAAACACCCGCAGCCATCGCGCCGATCGATAGAGCTGCTCCGACATCTGGGGCAGGTGGATCGCCCCCATCAGCCCGGCGCTCGTCAGCTGCACCACCTCTCCGCTACGGCGCACCACGGGGATGTCGAGGCCGAGCATCTGCGTCTTCTCCGGATAGTCGAGCAGCAGTTCGCCCGGGGCCAGCCCGCATTCGCGCGCCAGCGCGTCCTCCACCACGACCGCGCGCGCCCGGTCGGCCGCGATCCACTCACCGACATCCTCGTCCAGCTCCGCCGCCGGGCACTCGAAGGCGCGCTTGTACAGGCGCCGGTTGCGCAGGGCGTCGAGCATGGCCGACGGACATCGCGTCTCCAGCGTGTGCAGCAGTGCCTCGTCGGTCAGCCGGGCCAGTTCGCGCACGTCCAGCGCCTGCGCGGCCAGCGCCGCGTCGACCAGCCGCTTGTACATCGCCGTGGCGCTGCGCACGGCGTGGTGCCAGTAGACGTTGCGGTACATCTGGTACTTCGCGAACAGCAGCGACTCGAGCGCCGAGAGCCCCTTCTCCTGTACGCCAATGCGCTGCGCGCCGTCCTGGGGATCGGTCACCACGGTGAGCGCGTTGATCAGTCGGTCGGCGTCGATGGCGCCATAGGGAACGCCGCACATCAGGGTGTCGCGTCGCAGGTACTCGATCTTGTCGAGGTCGAGCGAGCCGGATACGAGCCCCTGGAGCGGTGAGTGCGAGGTCCCGCGAACCAGGGCCAGCACCCGCTCCGGGGCATCGGGGGCCAACTCGCGCAGCACATCCGCCACCTCGCCTTCGGTAATCAGCGGGCGGGCGACCTCCTCGTGGTGCGGGGCACCGATCTCCTCGAGGGCGTGCGAGAAGGGGTAGTGTCCCACGTCGTGCAGCAAGGCCGCCGCCCGCACGATTGCCCCCTCCCGCGGGTCCACCTGCGCCAAGGCGCCGCGTTCGTCGAGCAGCCGCAGCGTGATGCCCGCCAGGTGATACGCCCCGAGTGCGTGCTCGAAGCGGGCGTGGGTGGCGCCGGGATAGACGAGGTAGGCCCAGCCGAGCTGTCGCACATAGCGCAGGCGCTGAAAGACGCGCGTGTCCACGAGTCGTTGCGCGAGACCGTCGACACGGATGTTGTTCCAGAGCGGGTCGCGGATGATCACCGTCACGGCGCGCGGCAGGGAGGAGGGTGGTTGATGGGGTGGTCGATGAAGAGCCCGAATGTCGATCGGCCGCCCTGCGCCAGCGGCATGCTGTGGCAGGGCGGCCGATGCGGTCGGGTGAACCGGCGGTATACCCGTGGTGTCGCCGGGGGGTACCGGTCGACGGCTATCCGCGGGGTCCGGCTGCGACGATGGCGGCGTCGACCGCGCCGAACTTTTCGAAGTTCTTGCGGAACATGCTGGCCAGCTTCGCAGCCTGCTCGTCGTACGCTGCGGGGACCTGCCAGGTGGAGCGCGGGTTCAGGATCTCGGTCGGGACGTTCGGCACGGCGGCCGGCACTTCCAGGCCGAAGATCGGGTCTCGCGTGAAGGGGATATCGTCGAGCCCGCGGTCGAGCAGGGCGCGCACCATGGCCCGCGTGTACGCGAGCTTCATGCGCGATCCCACGCCGTACGGCCCGCCGGTCCACCCGGTGTTGACCAGCCAGACCCTCGACCCGTGGGTATCAATCAGCTTGCCCAGCATCTCGGCGTACTTGGCGGGATGCCAGACGAGGAAGACGGCGCCGAAGCACGAGGAGAATGTCGCCTGCGGTTCCGTCACGCCGCGCTCCGTGCCCGCCACCTTGGCCGTGTAGCCGCTCATGAAGTAGTACATGGCCTGTTCGCGCGACAGGCGCGCGATCGGCGGCAACACGCCAAAAGCATCGGCCGTCAGGAACACGATGTTCGACGGATGCCCGCCGCGTCCCGACGGGACGTAGTTGCGGATGTAGGGAAGCGGATAGGAGGCGCGCGTGTTCTCGGTGATGGTCTGGTCCTCGAACCGCACCTTCCGCGTCACGGGGTCGAGGACCACGTTTTCGAGGATCGTGCCGAACATCTGCGTCGTCGCGTAGATGTCGGGCTCCTGCTCGGGCGAGAGGTTGATCACCTTCGCGTAACACCCGCCCTCGAAGTTGAAGACGCCCTCCTCGGACCACCCATGCTCGTCGTCGCCAATGAGGCCGCGCTCGGGATCGGCCGACAGTGTGGTCTTCCCCGTGCCCGAGAGTCCGAAGAAGAGCGCCGTGTCGCCCTTGGGGCCGACGTTGGCCGAGCAGTGCATCGACAGCACGCCGTCCTTCGGCATCAGGTAGTTCATCACGGTGAACATCGACTTCTTGAGTTCACCGGCGTAGCGCGTCCCGCCGATCAGGATCGTGCGTTGCGCCAGGTTCAGGACGATGAACGTCCCCGTCCGTGTCCCGTGCCGCTCGGGTGAGGCGGCGAACTCCGGGGCGTGCAGCACGGTGAAGTTTGGCGCGAACGCCGCGAGGTCGCCGGGCTCGGGACGGATGAACATGTTGCGCACGAAACCCGCGTGCCACGCATTCGGCGTGACATAGCGTACGCTCAGCCGATGCGCCGCATCGGCGCCGCAGTACAGGTCCTGCACGAACAGGTCGTCCCGGTCGTTCAGGTACCCGCGCACGTCCTCGAGCAGCAGCGCGAAGTGCGCCTCGGAGATCGGCTGGTTGACCTTGCCCCAGTCCACGTCGTGCTCGGCAGACGGCTCCCGCACCACGAACTTGTCATTGGGCGACCGGCCGGTGTGCGGGGCCGTACTGGCGACGAATGCGCCCATCTCGGCGAGCACCCCTTCGTGACGGGCGACCGCCTCCTGCAGGAGCATGGCGGAGATCAGGTTCCAGTGAACCGTCCCCGAAGGAGCGAGTCCCTGTCCGTCCAGCGCGTTCAGGGAGGGCGATGATATGGCCATGGCGGGAAGAACCGTGGAAACGGACGAGACTCCAGCCGCGCCGGACGTCTCACCCTGGTGTGTCCATCAGACGATTAGAGGAACGAAAACGCTCGGGCGCCGCCCGGTGGAGACAACTCCCGGGTTGAGGTGCGCGCCCGCTCTTGTGCGTCCATGACCGCGACCGCAGCCATGTTGACGATGTCCTGCACGTCCGCCCCCTGCTCGAGGATGTGGACGGGCTGGGCCATTCCGACGAGGATGGGTCCGATTGCCGTGGCTCCACCCAAGTCTCGCAACAACTTGTACGCAATGTTGCCCGCGCTCAAGTTCGGAAAGATCAACACGTTGGCCGATTCCTTCAACGCGCTGAATGGAAACGATTCCGCAAGGACTGCGCTATCCACGGCCGTGTCGGCCTGCATCTCGCCGTCCACCATGAGCGACGGGTCGCGCTGCCGGACGAGGGCCACCGCTTCGGCGACCCGAACCGCCTCGGGATGCCGAACCGACCCGAAATTCGAGAACGACAGCATGGCCACCCGCGGCGTCTGGCCGAAGGCCCGCACGATGCGCGCGGCCGCGTAGGCGATCTGCGACAGCTGCTCGGCAGTCGGCTCGATGTTCACCGTCGTGTCGCCGCAGAACACCACCTGCTTGTCGAAGACCAGCATGTACATGCCCGCGACCAGCGCGGACTTGCTGCTCGACCCGACCACTTCCAGCGCCGGGCGCAGCGCCTCCGGGTACGTCGTTGTCATGCCCGTCAGCATGGCGTCGGCGTCGCCGCGCGCCAGCATCACGTTGCCGAAGTAATTGCCGTTGAGGATGCGGCGCTGCGCCTCGCCCAGCGACAACCCCTTGCGCTGGCGGCGCTCCCAGAGAAACTGGGCGTACGTCTCGAGCCGCGGTGACCGCACCGGGTCCTCGATCGTGATGTCCTCCAGTCGCACCCCGTCCTGCTGGGCCTTGCGACGAATCGTCTCCTCGTTCCCCAGCAGGATGGGCTGGGCGATCCCCTCGTCCACCAGCATGCGCGCTGCGCGGATCATCTTGCGCGACTCCCCCTCGGGAAGGGCCAGCCGCTTGGGATCGCGCACCGCGCGGTTGATGATGCCGCGCATGATGCCCTTGGCGCGCCCCAGCCGCGCCTCGAGCTGCTCGCGGTAGACGTCCAACTCGATGAACTCGCCGGCCACGCCGGTCGCGACCGCGGCCCACGCTACGGCGGGGGCGACCCACAGCAGGACGCGCGGATCGAACGGGAAGGGAATGAGATACTCGCGTCCGAACTTGACCTTGCTCAGGCCGTAGAGGGCCGAGACCGAGTCGGGGACGTCTTCCTTGGCCAGGGCGGCCAGCGCCCGGGTCGCGGCCATCTTCATCTCCTCGTTCACCTCGGTCGCGCGAGCGTCGAGCGCGCCGCGAAAGATGAACGGGAAGCCGAGCACGTTGTTGACCTGGTTCGGATAGTCCGAGCGCCCGGTGGCGATGATCGCGTCGCTGCGCACGGCCCGCACCTGTTCCGGGAGGATCTCCGGCATGGGGTTGGCGAGGGCGAAGATGATCGGGTTCGGCCCCATCGCCGCCACCATCTCCGCAGACATCGCCCCGGCGGCCGACAAACCGACGAATACGTCGGCACCCTGCAGCGCATCGAGCAGGGTGCGCGCCGGCGTGTCGTTCGCGAAGTGCGCCTTGTACGGATCGAGGTGCTCTTCGCGCCCCTGCCAGATCACCCCTTTCCGATCGCACATGATGATGTGCTCGAGCTTCACGCCCAGCCGCACGTAGTGCGAGGCGGTGGCGATCGCCGACGCACCAGCGCCGGAGAAGACGACGCGCACCTGCCCGATCGGCTTCTCCAGCACCTCGAGGGCGTTCAGGAGCGCGGCCCCGGAAATGATCGCCGTCCCGTGCTGGTCGTCGTGGAAGACCGGAATCTTCATGGTCTTCCGCAGCGTCTCCTCGATGTAGAAGCAGTCGGGCGCCTTGATGTCCTCGAGATTGATCCCGCCGACGGTCGGCTCCAGCAGCTGGCAGAAGCGAATCACGTCATCCGGGTTCTCCGATCCGACCTCGAGGTCGAACACGTCGAGGTCGGCAAACTGCTTGAACAGGTTGCCTTTCCCCTCCATCACCGGCTTGCCGGCCAGGGCGCCGATGTTGCCGAGTCCGAGGACTGCGGTGCCGTTGGTCACCACCGCCACAAGGTTGCCGCGCGCGGTGTACTTGTACGCGTCTTCGGGGTTTCGCTCAATCTCGAGGCAGGGCTCGGCCACCCCGGGCGAGTACGCCAACGCCAGGTCGCGCGCGTTGTTGAGCGGCTTGGTCGGTACGACGGCGATCTTCCCCGGCTTGGGAAACGCGTGATAGTCGAGAGCGTCTTTGCGGTTCATGGCGACAATGTATGGTCGGGCAGGGCGCGACGTGACTGGCAGCCCCCCCCTGGTTGTGCGCGCGGACCTGCGCTGGGATGTACGCGCGGGCGTGTGGTCATCACTTGATCTCGGGGAGCGGATACGCCTTGCGAAGCGCCGAGACGTAGTCACCGAAGAGCGCGCGTGTCGAGCTGAACTCGTCCTTCACCTTGGCGCGAAACCCGGCGTCGGTGGCGAAGTCGTGCAGGAGTGCGGCCATCGCCATCGCATCGATGCGAAAGCCGGCGTGACCCACGTCGTCCAGCAGCGCGTCGCTCTCCATCTCGTACGTGTGAAAGCCGCCGTTCGAGGTGTGGGCACTGAACCCGACGCCGGGAATGTCGCGCGACACGGAGCCGGTCTCCTCATAGCCCTGCGGCTTCTGTGGCTCCTCGAGGACCTTGGTCGCCCCGTACTTCCTGAGGTACGCGAAGGCCACTTCGTTGAGGGCAGCCGTGGAGATGCCGTCGCGCATCGAGCCGTAGTTGTCGATGGTCACCTTGGTCCCCGTGGCCAGCGCCGCACCGCGGGCTGCGTCGTCGATCATCGCGCGCACCTGCGCCAGGTAGACCTCGTCGGGATAGCGGATGTAGAAGTCGGCGACGGCCCGGTCCGGGACCACGTTAGGCGCCTTGCCTCCCTCGGGAATGATTCCCTGGATGCGCGTCTCGGGACGCATGTTCTTGCGCAGCCCATCCACGCCCTGGAAGAGGTGCAGGACCGCGGTAAGCGCGTCGCGACCCTCCCAGGCCGTCATCTGGTGCGCCGGCGCCCCCGTGAACACGTAGCGCACACCGTCGATGTTCAGGCAGCAGGTGCCGAAGCCGGGGGCGGGACGCTGGGTGTTGACCGACGAGTGCGTCCGGACCAATACGTCGGCGCCGTTGAAGACCCCCGCCTGATGCATCACCGTCTTCGACGGGGGCGGCATCATCTCCTCGGCGGGCGTGCCGTACACCGTGACCGTCCCCGGCGTCCCGGAACTGGTGAGGAACTCGGCGGCCGCGACCGCGGCTGCAAGCCCGATCGGCCCCTGCGCGGAATGCTGGTCGCCGTGGTAGTCGCGAACCGTCCCGCGCAACGCGTCGTACTCCACGATGACGCCGAGGTTGGGACCCGGCGTCCCCTTGCTGTACCGGGCAACGAAGGCCGTGGACAGGCCGGCGACTCCCATCTCGACCGTGAAGCCGTGACTCGTGAGCCAGGCGGAGAGGATCTGGACCGATCGCGTCTCCTTGAAGCCGATCTCCGGGTGGCGGGTGATGTCGTCGGACATCGCCTGGAGTTCGCCGTCCCAGAGCGCCTTGGCGCGCGTGACGACGGCATCGCGCTTGGCGTTAGGCGCCCGCGTCAACCGGCTGGCGAGGGCTGCGGCGTCGATGCGCCGTTGCAGCTCACCCTGTCGTTGCACGACGTCGGTGGCGGCGGCGCGCTGGGTGGGAGTCTCCTGCGCGCCCAGGGCTCGGCCACGAAGGCCACCCGGCGCGAGGACGATCGCGGCGACCAGCGCGAGCCCCGGCAGGGCAGACACGCCGCGAGGGCGACACGGGCGGGGCACGGTGCTTCGTCCAGGCATCGGGAGGGGGAAGTGAGGCATGCTCAAGGGGAGTCGCGCCAGGGGGGAGGGTGACGGAAGAAAGAAAACTTGGCGTCGGCCCGGGATACGGACGGTCGGTGCGCGCACTCGCTCATGCACCGCCCGACGCACTCCGCGCCCGATCGAGCGCGTCGATCTTGTCCACCCGCGCCGCGTGTCGCCCGCCGGCGAAGGGCGTGTCGAGAAAGGTTCGTGCGATCTCCAGCGCCAGCCGCGACCCGATGAGTGTCCCGCCGAGGGTCAGGACGGTCGCGTTGTTGTGCTCACGCGCGTTGGCGGCGGTCGTCACGTCATGACACATGGCCGCACGAACGCCCGACACCTTGTTGGCGGCCATGCAGCTCCCGAGGCCGGCACCGTCGATCATGATCCCCAGATCGGCCGCGCCGGTCGCGACCGCACGGGCCACGGCGACGGCGAAGTCTGGATAGTCAACTGGAGTCGTTCCAAATGTGCCGACGTCGTGAACCTCTGCGCCGCGCTCACGCAGGAATGCGAGCAGCACGTCCTTCATGGCCACGCCTCCGTGGTCGGCGCCGAGGGCGACGCGCAGCGTCTGTGCCGCCGGCACCGAGGAGGCGGGCCTGGCCGTGGGCGAAGGCGCGCCCGCGGCCGGGACCATCGGCGCGTGACCAGAAGGTGCGGACCGGGCGATCACGGTCGGCGTCTCGTCGCGCCCGAGGGCGATGCCGTGTCGGGCCGCCGCGTCTCGGGCGGCGGGAGTCACGACGGATCCCTCGGCGTCCAGTCGGGTACGCCCCTCGCGACGAGCGCGCAGGATATCTCGTTCCGTGATCAGTGGTCGACGCGACATCGAGATCGGGCGAGTGACAGGGGCGGGGCGAGCAGGCCGCCTCGCGTCGGCGCGGGACGGGAAAAATGGCCCGCGGCCCGGCGATGCGCGAGTGTTGGCACCCGGCGGGCATATTGTTGTCCGCCCGACACGAGACTACCGTATCTGCATGCGATTCCCGCGCTTCGCCCTTCGCCTGTTCGCCGCCCTGCTGGCGGTGCTGCAGGCGTTCGCGCCCGGGGCAGCGTCGATTGTGGACGCGCGTCCTGCCGCGCGCGCAGCGCTCGAACGCGCCCGATCGCACGTCGAGGAGCCGGGATCGCCCCACGCGCTCGCGCACCAGGATCACTGCGTGCTGTGCAGCGCGGCGACCCACCTGTCGGCCCAGCCGACCGCGCCGACCCCCCCAGTCGGCGACGCTGGGGCCGGCGTGTGGCCGGCGCGCGCTGCCTGGTTTGCGCACGCAGCATACGAGATCGCCGGTAGCGACCGCTCGCGCGCACCGCCCGCCTGAATGAACCGCGTCGGCCCGCCGGCCGACGCCCGCGCATTGCCGTTCCGTTGGTCTGCCGATCGTTCGCGCTCCTGCGTCGATCGCGCATCACGCCGCGCTCGAGTTCATTCATGACATCCCATGCATTCGTACGCGCCGCCCTGGTCGCGGCGCTGCTGACCGTCCTTCGTTCGGGGATCGCGCTTGCGAGCCACGTCCCTCTCGCGCGCGCCGAGCATTCGGGCGCGCCCCACTCCTCACCTCGTGTCGTCGTTCCTGCCATCGTGGGAACGGTGCGCGACTCCGCCGGTCGCCCACTGGCGAACGCCCACGTCGTCGTCTCCGTCGTCAATCGCGTCCTTCAGACCGATGCCACCGGGTCGTTCGTCGTGCGCGGACTGGCCGCGGGCACGTATCACCTCGATGTCTCGCTGATCGGCTTCGCCTCGCAGCACGCGGTGGTGATCCTCCCCGAGGCCGGCGCCGACGTGACGGTCGACATCGTCCTGCGCCGCTCCGCATTGCGCCTGACGGGAGTCATCGTCTCGGCCGCGCCCACCGGTACCGACCCCCTCGGCGTCACCCAGGCCACCGTCGAACTGTCGGGGAAGAACCTGGCCCTGAACATGGCGGGATCGGTCGCGCAGACCCTGGCCGGCGAGCCCGGCATGGCCATGCGCTACAACGGCCCGATGGCCAACGTGCCCGTCATCCGCGGCCTCACCGGGGAACGCATCCTCGTCCTGCAGGACGGCGAGCGCACCGGCGACCTGTCGTCCGCCTCGGCCGATCACGCCTTGTCGATCGATCCCTTCAGCGCCGATCGCATCGAGGTCATCCGCGGTCCCGCCTCGCTGCTGTACGGCAACAACGCCCTCGGTGGCGTCGTCAACGTCATCTCGAACGAAATCCCCACGTCGGTCCCGGGGCGCGCGAACTTCTTTGTCGGGGGACAGGGCGAATCGGTCACACCCGGTGGGGTCCTCGGCGGTGGCGGTTCCATCCCGCTCGGCTCCAGGTTCGCCCTCACGGCTCGTGGGACCGTCCGCAACACCGACAACCTGAAGCTCGGCGGTGGAGGCACGCAGCCGAACACCGACGCCAGCAGCGAGGGAGGCTCGGTCGGTGTCGGCTTCATCGGTGAGCGAGCGCAGGTGGGGGTGGCCGTGCGAACGAACCGCTTCGAATTCGGCGTGCCGTATCCCGCCGACGGCGAGGGGATTCGCCTCGATGGCCATCGCTCGCAGGTGGCGCTGCGCGCCACCCTGAACACCGGCCTCGCCGTCCTGCCCACGCTCCGAGCCGATGGCACGGTGCAGCGATATTCGCACGACGAGATCGAACCCAGCGGCGCGATCGGCACCAACTTCGAGCTCCGCACCGAGACGTTCAACATCATCGGACGCACCGAGGCCGGACGCTTCACGGGGACGCTGGGTCTGCAGGGGTACCTGCGGTCGTATGAGCCCACGGGCGCGGAGGCATTCACCCCGTCCGCCGACAACCGCAACGTGGGGGTGCTCCTCTTCCAGGAGCTCCCGTTGACCCGCGAGGTCCGGCGCGACAGTCGCGTGCCCAAGTTGCAGCTGGGAGCGCGCTACGACTGGTTCACGCTCGAGTCGAGGGAGGGTGAGGCCCGCTTCGGACCCTCACAGTCGCGCGACTTCAATAGTGCGTCGGCGTCCCTGGGACTGAGCCTTCCGCTCGGCAGTCTCTCGACGCTGAGCCTCAACGCGCAGCGGGCCTTCCGCGCCCCCTCGGTCGAGGAGGTCTTCGCGAATGGCTATCACATCGCCGCCGGCACTTTCGACATTGGCAATCCGGACCTGAGCGCCGAGACGAGCACTGGAATCGAGGGCGTGCTCCGCTCGCAGGGGACGCGCGGCTTCGTGCAGCTGAGCACGTATCTCAACGCGATCAGCGACTACATCGCCCCGCGCGCCGTGGGGGTGGAGACGGTGGACGGGGAGGACGGACCGGTCGAGGTACCGCTGGTCAACTTCGTGCAGCGCGACGCCCGCCTGTTCGGCTTCGAGGCGCAGGGCGAGGCCGAAGTGGCGCGGCACTGGGTGCTCGGCGCGTCTGCGGACTGGGTGCGCGGGCGCTTCGACAACGACGAGAACCTGCCGTTCATTCCCGCCGGGCGCCTGGGAACGACGCTGCGCTGGGATAACGGACGGCTCAGCGTGGGAGGCGGCGTGCGCGGCGTGTTCAGCCAGGGGAAGGTCTCGGGCGACGCGCTCGATATCCCGACCGACTCCTACACGCTCGTCAACCTGTCGATCGGCTGGACCGTGCTGCGTGGCGCGGCCGTGCAGAACATCGTCCTGCGCGCCGACAACCTGCTGGACGAGCGGTACTTCGACGCCACGAGCCGCATCAAGAGCTTCGCCCCGAACCCGGGACGCAACCTCGCGCTGGTCTACAAGGTGATCTTCTAGCGAGCGAATGCGCGCGGGGGCGACGGGCGCATTGCTCCCGCGCGCACGGCCATCACTCGCCGCGAGCGTAGCCGCGCAGGCGATTCAGCATGCGTGTGTCCATCACCTCGGGCTCGTCGCCCTTCGGCGTCTCGATCACCTTGGCGATGGGCGCCAGGCGCGGGTCGGTCATGATGCGACGAAACGCCCCCTCGCCGATGGCCCCCTCGCCGATGAGCTCATGGCGGTCCTTGCGGCTGGCGAACGGTGCCTTGGAGTCGTTCAGGTGCATCATCCCCAGGCGCGCAAATCCGATGGTGTCGCCGAACCGTGCCCAGACGTCGTCGTACGCGTGCACCAGGTCGTAGCCCGCCGCAAAGATGTGCGCCGTGTCGACGCACACGCCGACGCGATCACGGACCGAGGGATCGATGCGCTCCAGCAGCAGCGCCATCTCCTCGAACGACGCGCCGAGGGCGGTGCCGCTGCCGGCGGTGGTTTCCAGCAGGAGCCGCGTCGATCCCGGCACGACGTCCAGTGCGACGCTGATCGCCTCGGCGTTTCGCGCAATCCCGCTCGCCCGATCGTCCATGAAGTTGCCGGGATGCGACACGAGGTACGTCAGGTCGAGCGCGGCGCAGCGCTTGAGCTCCGAGACAAATGAGATGAGCGACCGGATCCAGAGCAGCGGGTTGGGCGACGCGAGGTTGATCAGGTAGGAGTCATGCGCGTTGGACACGACGACGTCGCTCTCGCGCAACCCGTCGAGGAACGTTGCGCGATCCTCGGCGCTGATCGCCGGCTCCTTCCACTGGTTGGCCTGCTTGGTGAAGACCTGCATGGCCGTGGCACCGATGGCCCGGGCGCGCGGAATGGCGGACGTGATCCCGCCGGCGGTGGAGACGTGGGCGCCTAACGGTCCGAGCATGGCATCGACACGGGTGGGATAGGGGGCCGGGCACGACGGGCGTGTGACGCCCGGGCCGTGCCCGGCCCCCGTAACCTAACGACTATCGCCGCGACGGGAGAGCCATGCCTGGGGATCCAGCGCGCGCCCCTTGGGGCGGATCTCGAGGTGCAGGTGCGGCTCCATGTCGGGGTCGGCACGTCCGACCGCGCCCAGCACGTCGCCCGCGGCCAAGCGGTCGCCCTTGCGCACGTCCGCGCGCGACAGCGACCCGTACACAGAGTAGTCGCCGCCGCCGTGCTGCACGATCACGGTGAGGCCGTAAGTGCCAATGGGGTCCGCCACCATGACCTCGCCCCCGGCAATCGCCCGCACCTCGGTCCCCTGCGGCGCCTGGATCCCGATCCCGTTCCAGCGGATGGCGGTGTTGTTCGGGTTGATCGCCCGCCCGAATCGATAGAGAATCTCCCCGGCCACCGGCCAGGCCAGCTTCCCGAAATCGCTGGTCTTGAGCGTGCTCGTCGTGGGCGCCGGGGCGTTGGGGCGTGCCTCGTTGCGCTTGCGCGTGTCCTCCATCGTCGCAAACAGCTGCGTGAGCCGCTGCTCGTCGCGCTGGATGCGCGCCAGTCGCTCCGTGATCTGCTGCTGCGACTCCTGCACCTCGGCGAGCGTGCGCGAGCGCGACCCCTCCAGCGAGCGCAGTCGCTGCTCCTCCATCGCCTTGTCGGTCCGGTTGCGTTGCAGCTCCCGCTGCAGTGTGAGCAGGAGGGCGCGCTGACCGTCGATCTCCGTGTACAGGTCCTCCACGCGGCGCACCACCGACCGGTCGCGCAGCGCCAGCTCGTGCAGGTACTTGTAGCGCCCCACCAGTTCGCCGAAGGTCCGCGCCGAGAGCAGCGCCTGCGTGGAATACATCGGCCCGCGCTTGTAGATGTCGACCAGGCGGTGCTTGAGCGTCAGCCGACGATTCATCACTTCCTGCTCCGCGCGCTGCAGGGAGCCGGTGGTTGAGTCGACGTCGGCGTTGATCGTCAGCAGCTGGGTGTCCAGGGAGCGCACGAGTCGTGCGGTCGTCTCGGCCTGGCGCCGGAGATTCTGCGATTCGTCGGCGAGATCGTGAGCACGCCCCTGCAGCTCCTGCAGGCGCGCCTGCAGGTCGCCGCGCTCGCGCCGAATGGCGTCCAGCTCCTCGCGCTGCTGGCGCAACCGCTGTTCCGCGCTCTGCGCACGCAGCAGTGCCGGGCAGGCGACCGCGACGCCGATCAGCACCTGCACCATCAGCAGCAGCCGACCGGCACGCTGTCGCGTCGCCTGTCGCGTCGCCTGTCGCGTCGCCTGTCGCCTCACGCTCACTGGACCCGGCGAATCTGGCGCCCGACCGAGAGGGCGCTCCCCACCACACCGATGACGGCCCCGCCCAGTAACCCGAGCAGGGCAAGCCGTGTGTCGAAGAACTCGGTCTGGATGAAGTAGCGCGAAATCAGCGAACTCGCGACCCGCGTCAGCAGGAGGGCGAACGCCCCGCCGAGCACCCCCTTCACCAGCCCCTCGATGAGGAACGGACGGCGGATGAACCCGTCCGTCGCCCCCACCAGTCGCATGATCGAGATTTCGCGGCTGCGCGCCATGACCGCCATGCGGATCGTGGCGCCAATGACGATGATCGACACGGCGGCGAACGCCAACCCGAGGATGATTCCAGCGGCCGTCGCCACGTTGCGGATGCTGTACAGCTTCTGCACCCACTCCTCGCCATAGCGCACATCGTCGACGAAATCGTAGACCTTCACACGATCGGCCACCTTCTTCACCGTCTCGGGATCGCGATACCCCTCGCGCATCCGCACGTCGAGCGAAGCCGGCAGGAACCCGGCCTCGAAGACGTCCTTGAACTCCCCGAGCTCGAGGCGGGCGCGCTCGAGGGCCTGTTCGGGCGTGATGTACTCGACGCGTGCCACTTCCTTGAACCCGCCGATGTCGCCCATCGCGGCGGCGATCGATTCGGGCGTCGTCGAGTCGGACAGGAACGCGCGGATTTCCACCCGCGATTCCATCGCGCTCAGGGTGCTGCGGATGTTCAGCGCCACCAGCGAGAAGAGCCCGAAGGCGAACAGCGAGAAGGCAATGGTCGTGATGCTCAGCATGCTGAGCATCGGCGCCCGGCGAAAGCCGAGCAGCGCCTCGCGTACGGCCAGCCTCATGGCGTCAGCTCCGGCGTGCGTCGCTTCTCGTCGTCGGTATCGTAGACGATGGCGCCGCGGTTGATCTCGAGCACACGCAACTCGGCGCGCTTGACCAGGTCGAGGTTGTGGGTCGCCATCACAACGGCGGTGCCGGCCGCGTTGATCTCGCGCAGCAGCTGGAACACCCCGCGCGTCGCCCGGTCGTCAAGGTTGCCGGTCGGCTCGTCGGCCACGAGGACCACGGGGTCGTTGGCCAGGGCGCGGGCGATCGCCACCCGCTGCTGTTCACCCCCGCTCAGCTCGCGCGGCATGCTGGTCGCCTTGGACGACAGCCCGACCTGCCCGAGCAGTCGGCTCACCTTCGCGTGGATCTTGTCCTGTGGCGTCCCGATCACGTCGAGGGCGAAGGCGATGTTCTGCTCCACGGAGCGGTCCTCGAGCAGGCGGAAGTCCTGGAAGACGACCCCCAGCTTGCGCCGCAGCAGCGAGATCTCCTTGCGCGACACGCCCTTCGATCGAGTGCTGCTGACCCACACGTCCCCGCGCGTGGGGAGCTCATCGAAGTAGATGAGCTTGAGGATCGTGCTCTTGCCGGCGCCACTGGGACCTGTGAGGAAGACAAATTCGCCCTTGTTGACGTTAAACGAGACGTCGTGGAGGGCGACCCCGGTGCGCGGATATTCCTTGGAGACGTTGGCGAATCTGATCACGGTCACGGTAAGCTAGCTGCCGTGAGACAGGACGACTCAGCCGCCCGTACGTCAGCGCCCTCCCGTCCCCCGTCCCCCGTCCCCCGTCTCCGATCCACCACGCCTCGTCCGCTCAGGACTCACGAGGCGGATGATTTCTGACACGGTTATGCCGGCCACGTCTCGTACCGCGACCCCGCCCTTCGGGAGCGAGTCGTCGAGGGCGACGGTCGCCATCTCCTGTCGGCGCGGTCCCTGGACCCAGACCAGGTCCCCCTCGTTCAGCAGCCGGCGGGCGGCGTCGTCCGGACGCAGGCGCACGAGCGGCCCGCGCTCCGGGTCACCGCGCCGGGTCGCGGAAAAGGTGACGACCTGCAGCGGGGCGTCGATGCGAGCGTCACACCGACTGCGGCAGCGAGACGTAGCCGTCGTCGCGACGCATGACCAGCCGACGCGCCGACAGGTCATCGAGCAGGTGCAGCGCTGCGTCGGCCGGGGCGCCGAGCGCCCGCCCGACCTCTAACGGTCCGCAGCGCCCCTCCGTCTTCACCACCTGCCACGCCCGCCGCGCCCCATCCTCGAGCGTCCCGACGAGGCGGAGTGACCCGCTCTCGTCCTGGACGATGACGGCAAGGTTGTAGCGTTCGAGCACCGCCTCGATGGCCTCGAGGTGCCCGTCGTGCGCCCCGCGGATGAGGAAGTAACGTTGCGGCTGCGCCTCGGCGTTCTGGTAGAAGTCGAGCAGCTTGCCGACAACTTCGTCCGCACACGAGAAGTCGAGCATCTTCACGTGCGCGAAGTCGATGACGGTCACGTTCGGCTCGGGGAGCTCGGCCAGGGCCGCCTCGATTGCTTGGCGCACCGCGACCCCGGTGGGGCGCGTGACCAGGTTGGTGTACAGGTCGCACACCGTCTTGCGCAGGACTGAACTCACGGAAATGTGGTAGATCACTTCTGGGGTACCCGCTCCGGAATCGTGATCTGGACCTGCGACCCGGGCAGGGGCGACAGGTGCTCGCGCAGGGGGATGTCGTCGTCCCACGGCGGGACGAGCGAGATGCGGGCCGTGCCACTGCGCACGGAGAGCTTCCCATCCCATCGTCCGACATACCGGCGGACTCCAGCGAGCCCCTGCCCGCGTCCCGGATCACGGAATCGACTCACGCCACGAATCACGGCCTCTTCCAGTGCCGCCGCGTCGTCCCACCGGTCACTCAGCTTTCGTCCCGGCGCACTCTCCAGCGAGCGACGGAAGCCGATCCCGGCGTCACAGACCGCGATGACCACCACGCGCCGGCCCAGCCGCTGCCGGTAGCGGTAGGTCTGGACCGCGACAAATCCCATCGTCTGTGCGTGTTCGACAATGTTTTGGCAAACTTCAGAAAGCGTCATGGCAAAGCGCATCGTCGCCATCGGATCGAGGTTCAACTCGTTCACGAGGATCTGTTGCGCCTTGGCCTGGATACGGTCGACGACATCATGCACGTCGTCGCTCTTGGCGACCGGGGTGATTTCCAGCAGCACGTTGGACTCGGCCGCCTGCGTGCGTGCGCGCGGCACGTGTCCGTGCATCTCGAACAGTTCTTCGGCGTAGCGATAGAATCCCGCGCGCTGCCAGTAGCTCGCGGTCTCCTCCGTTTCCGGCCCGGTGAAGGCGGCCTGCGTGCCGCGCGATTGCGCGAGCGTCAGCAGCGCCGTCAACCCGTACGGCGACGCCCAGCGCGTGTGACGGGCATCGACCAGCACTTTCTGGTCGAGGGCCACCGGCGCCAACTGCTCGAGCAGTTGTTCGAAGGTGTGATCGTCGAGCGACGGAGGGACGGTGATGACGGTCGTCACGAGGGAACGAGCTCGCCGCGAAGATGATGCGCGAGACCGCGGGCTCCGCGGTACGCCACGTTCCGAGCGGCCGCCTTCGTCGCTGCGTGTAACGCGTCCGTGAACGTATCACCGCCGAGCAGTCGCGAGAAGAGTGTGGCGCCAAAGACATCGCCGCACCCGGTCGGGTCGCCGTCGCGCCCCTTGACATCGACGCGTTCCGCCGCCACGCGCGCCGTGCGAATCGTCCCAAGAACAGATGTTCCGGCGCCTCGACGGGCCCGGTCCCCGATCCGGTCAAAACCCGGCGCAAGAAAATAGGCCGCACCCCTTGCCCCCAGCGTCACCACCAGTGCGGACACCTGCTGCGCCAGTGCGCTGGCCGCCAACGCCATCGGGTCGGGGGCCAGCATCGCCAGTTCGTCCTCGTTCATCTGCACCACGTCGGCGCAGGCCAGCCACTGCGCCGCGTTAGGCAGCGGGCGCAACGTGCGCAACCCGTCGGGCTCCAGCGCCAGCGTGAGCGAGTGCACGTCGAGGTAGATCGGCCCCGCGAAATGCTGCCGGATCAGCTGCGCCGTCTCCAGCTCCAGCTCGAAGCCGCTGATCAGGTTGATGTACAGGGCGTCCAGGTCGCGCAGCAACGGCTTCAACCCCTGCCACGGCCACGGTGGTACCCCCCCCGTCAGCACCTCGCTGCGGCGCTCGTCGGAATGGTAGCGCAGCTCCACACGGTTGTTGGGGTACGGCACGGCGATCGCCTGCGCGTCCGGCGCCACGCGCCGCAAGGTGCGCAGGTAGTCGCACGCGTGCACATGCAGGTCGCTCCCCACACGCGCCAGCGGCACCATCTGCCAATCGTTGGAGAGCGCCGCATCAAACGCCGAGAGCGCGTAGGTGATCCCACCCCACTCCTCCACCGCCACGGCCCGCGGGTCGCGCCCATGGATCACGTCCCAGACGAAACTCCCGATCACCCCCAGCCGCTTCACGCCACGCCGCGCGTCTGCTGGTTGAAGCTCGCCACCGCCCCCACCACGCCGGCGTTCCCCGGGAGCGACCCGGGCACGATGCGGCACGCCGCCACCGCCGCGGCAAACGCCCGCTTGCGCACCTCGCGCCGCAGCGGGTCGAACAGCGTCTCGCCGGCCTGCGTCACCCCCCCGGCAATCACCACCACGTCGGGATTGAAGATGTTCAGCAGGTTGGCGATCCCCGCACCGAGAAAACGCGCCGTCTCCCGCACGACCTCCAGCGCCGTCCCGTCTCCCTTCTTCGCCGCATCGTACACGATCGCCGCCGTCAGGCGCTCCATCTCGCCATCCACCAGCGTGTACATGATCGAGTCATGCTCCCCGTGCATGGCCTCGCGCGCCCGCTCGGCGATCGACGGCCCCGAGGCGTAGGCCTCCAGGCAACCGTAGTTCCCGCACTTGCAGCGGCGCCCCGTCACGTCGATGGTCGTGTGCCCGATCTCCCCGGCGATGTCCGATGAGACGTGATACAGCCGGCCGTCGAGGATCAACCCGCCGCCGATCCCTGTCCCGATCGTCATGCCGACCACGTTGCGCCCCCCCTTTGCCGCCCCCAGCCACCACTCGCCGAGCGTCGCGCAGTTCGCATCGTTGTCCAGCTTCACCGGCAGCTGCACGCGCTCGGAGATCGCGTCGCGCAACGGGAAGTTCTGCCAGCCCAGGTTGGGGGTCGTCAAGACCACCCCGCGCGCCCGATCGAGCGGGCCAGGCGCCCCCACGCCGACCCCGACGAAGTGCGCGCGCTTGGCACCGGTCGCCGCCATTGCCTCCGTGATCGCCAACTCGATCATCCGCACGATTCGCTCGACGACCGCGTCGGCCCCCTGGTCAGACCTGGTCGGCTCCGATCGCGTCCCCAAGTCCGACGCCCCGTCCTCGGTCATGGCACCCACCACGATGTTGGTGCCGCCGAGATCGACGCCGATGACGTAGCGAGGGGACTTGGACTTGGGCATGGGGGTCGCGGAAGGACGGAGAGGCCGGGGGGCGGGAGAACCGGCGGCCGATCGACCCGGGAGCGCTAGGGCACCAGGCCGACCTTCCGCAGTGCCAAATATGTCCCCAGCACGAGGATCATGACAGCGAATCCCTGCTTGATGCGCACCTGCGGCACGTGCCGACTCAGGCGCGTCCCGACGACGGCACCCACCGCTGCCACCCCGGTGAACGAACCGACCAGTCCCCACGCGATCGGAACCTGGCCGATGTACCCGGCGAAGCCGCTCAACGAGTTCATCGTGATGATCAGGAGCGAACTCCCGACTGCCGCGCGGATCGGTACGCGTGCCAGCAGCACCAGGGCGGGGACGATCACAAAGCCGCCACCAGCACCGATCAGGGCGGTCAGCGCACCGACCGCCAGCGCCTGCATGGCTAACGGGGTCGTGAAGTGTGCCCCGGTCGCCGGGGGCGGCGGCGACGACGTACCGGCCGCCCGGGCGCGTGCCGCCGCAGCGTCCTGGAACGAATCGCGAAGCATGAGCACCGCGGCCGTCAGGGCGAAGGCGCCGAACAGTCCGAGCTGCACCGAGGCCGGGACGTGCTTGGCCACGCGCGCCGTCAGGAAGGCCCCCACCATGGCGAAGCCGCCGAACGGCAGCGCCACGCGCAGGTACACCGTCCCCTGGCGCCAATGCGACAGAAAGCCGACGAAGGCGCTCATCCCCACCACCGCCAGGCTCATGGCGATCGCCGACTTGGTCGGCACGCGAAAGACGATCAGGAAGATCGGGAGCGCGAGGATCGAGCCGCCACCCCCGAGCAGCCCGAGCACGATCCCCACCACCAGCCCGAGTCCCAGGCCGAGCACCGGATGCGGGATTCCTTCCATCATCGTTCCTGAACCTCGCGTTGCACTGCGTCGACTGCCTCGAGCACGTCGGCAACGTTCAGGTCACGCATGCAGCGCCAGTGTGTGAGCGGGCAACGCTGCGGCCCGTGGGCATCGCAGGGGCGGCACTCCAGCATGGGCACCTCGGCGATACGTCGCGCCGTCGCCAGCGGCCCGAATCCGAACGCCGGTACGGTGGGACCGAACAGCGCGACCGTCGGTGTGTCCACCGCCGAGGCGAGATGGAGGGGGGCCGAGTCGTTGGTGACCAGGACGAGCGCGCGGCGAAGCAGTGCCGCCGATCCGAGCAGCGAGAGCCGTCCCGTGGCGTCGATCGCGCTGCCAAACGTCTCGTGCACGATCTCCGCCGCCAACTCCCGGTCCTTGTCGCTTCCAATCACGACGACCCGGCCGAGCAGGCTCAGGCGACGCGCCAGCGCACTGTAGTACGGCCATCGCTTCGTGCCCCAGATGGACCCGGGGGCCACCGCCACCATCGTCTCGCCGGCGAGCGCGTTGACGTCGAGCAGGCGCTGCACAGCATCTTCCTCTTCGGGGCCGGGATGCAGCGACGGTCGCACGGTCGACGCGGGTGGTGACGCCTGGTCGTCGCTCGCCGCCAGCCGCCAGAGACGTTCCGCGTGATGCAGCTCGCGGCGATGGGGGACCTGGCGCGTGTAGAGGAATCGGCCAGCCGAGCTGTCGAATCCGACTCGCTGCTGGAATCCGGCTGCCATGGCCAGCGCCGCGCTGCGCAGCGATCCCTGCGCCAGGTAGGCCACGTCGGTCGGGTCGTGCGCCCGTGCGAGCCGCGCCACGGCGCGGAATCCGCCGATTCCAGCATGCGTCCCGCGCTTGTCGAAGCGGTAGACGTGGCGCACCGCCGGATGGTGGGCGAGGATCTCGGCGCTCGTCGGCGTGGCGACGACGTCGACCGGTCCTCGCTGCGCCAGCTCACGCAGCAGCCCCGTGGTGAGGACCATGTCCCCGAGGAATGACGTCTGGATCACGAGCGCACGACTCATGTGCAGCCCGTGCCTGACGCGCGCGACAACCGATCCGTGTTCGGCAGGTGTCTCGTCCTCTCGTCGACTCGTGTACGCGTCGGCTCGTGTTCGCGTCGGCTCCTAGTCCACCTGGAGCACGGCCAGGAACGCCTCCTGCGGGATCTCGACCGCGCCGACCTGCTTCATGCGCTTCTTGCCCTCCTTCTGCTTCTCCAGGAGCT
The DNA here is from genome assembly GCA_016704465.1 of Gemmatimonadota bacterium. Lineage (GTDB taxonomy): Bacteria > Gemmatimonadota > Gemmatimonadetes > Gemmatimonadales > Gemmatimonadaceae > SCN-70-22. The sequence goes on from JADJAD010000009.1 coordinate 271,626, forward strand.
TGCGCTTCCGCGAGATGTCGCCGCCGTAGCACTTCGCCAGCACGTCCTTTCGCAGCGCCTTGACGGTGGTCCGGGCGATGACCTTGGTGCCGATCGAGGCCTGGATGACGACCTCGAAGAGCTGGCGCGGGATCAGTTCCTTGAGCTTGTCGGCGATCTTGCGCCCCCAGTCGTACGACTTGTCCGTGTGAATGATCACGGAGAACGCGTCCAGGACCTCGCCGTTGATCAGCATGTCGAGCTTGACCAGCTTCCCGGGGCGGTAGTCGGCCATCTCGTAGTCCAGGGAGGCGTAGCCGCGCGAGATGGTCTTGAGCCGGTCGTAGAAGTCGAGGATGATTTCCGCCAGCGGAAACTCCCAGTCGAACTCGACGCGCGAGGTGTCGATGTACTTCATCCCGAGATAGATCCCGCGGCGGTCGGTGCCTAACGTCATGATCGGCCCGATGTACTCCGCCGGCGCGACAATGCGCGCCTTGACGTACGGCTCCTCGATGCGCTCGGTCGACGCCGGCGCCGGGAGCTTGGACGGGTTCTCGATCAGCTCCATCTCGCCGTCCGTCTTGTACACGTGGTATTCCACGTTCGGCACGGTGGTGACGAGGTCCAGGTTGAACTCGCGCTCCAGCCGCTCCTGCACGATTTCCATGTGCAGCAGGCCGAGGAACCCACATCGGAAGCCGAAGCCGAGCGCCGTCGACGTCTCGGGCTCGTAGTTCAGCGACGCGTCGTTCAGCTGCAATTTCGAGAGCGCGTCCCGGAGCGACTCGTACTGCGACGTGTCGGTCGGATAGATCCCGGCAAACACCATGGAGTTCACGTCCTTGTAGCCGGGCAGCGCCTCCTTGGCGTGGTCGGTGGCGTCGAAGATCGTGTCGCCGGCGCGCGTCTCCTTGACCGACCGCACGTTGGCCACGACATAGCCGACCTCACCGGCCGACAGCTCCGTCCCCTTGACCTGCCGCAGTTGCAACGACCCGACCTCGATCACTTCGTAGCGCGCATCGTTGGCGCCGAAGGTGATCGCCATTCCCGGGCGCATGACGCCGTCCACGACCCGAATGCTCGGAATGGCGCCGCGATAGCGATCGTAGTACGAATCGAAGATCAGTGCCCGCAGCGGTGCGTTGGGGTCTCCCTTGGGCGGCGGGACGCGCTGCACGATCGCCTCCAGCAACTCCGGGATGCCGCGCCCTTCCTTGGCGCTCACCATGAGGATCTCGTCGGGGTCCGCCCCGATCAGGTCGTGCACTTCCTGCTTGCGCCGCTCGGGTTCTGCGCCCGGCAGGTCGATCTTGTTCAGGACCGGGATGATCTCGAGCCCCGCGTCGAGCGCGAGGAACAGGTTGGACAGCGTCTGCGCCTGGATCCCCTGCGACGCGTCGACCACCAGGATCGCCCCCTCGCACGCCGCCAGCGACCGCGACACCTCGTACGTGAAGTCCACGTGCCCGGGGGTGTCGATCAGGTTCAGCTCGTACGTCTGGCCATCCTGCGCGGTGTGACTCATGCGCACCGCGTTCAGCTTGATCGTGATCCCCCGCTCACGCTCGAGGTCGAGCGTGTCCGTGACCTGGGACTTCATCTCCCGCTTCTGGAGCGTGCCGGTCTGCTCGATCAGGCGGTCGGCGAGCGTCGACTTGCCGTGGTCGATATGGGCGACGATGCAGAAGTTGCGGATTTGCGCGAGATTCACGTTGCAGCACGACAGGGGAGGGAACCCGGAACCCGGCGTCCAGTCCGGACAGCCATGAAGTATAACCCGGACCGCCCCAGACACGGACGGGGGAGCCAGTTCCGGCTCCCCCGTCCGTCTCCCGCGAACCGATCCTCCCGACCAGCGCTACATATACCTACGGCGATGGGCGCTCCGGCTTCTTCTCGCCCGAGCTCGCAGGCGGAGCAGGGGAGGGCGGGGGAGACGACGGGCGTGGCGGATCGGCCCGCACCTGCGCCGACCGGTCCGGCCCTGCGTCACCTCCGCCGCGCTCGATCTGCGTGCCGGAGCCGTTGGCACCGGGTGAGTAGAAGCGCGGCGAGTCATTCCGCGGCGAGTCCGTGCGCGGTGGCGGCTGGTAGAACCGCGGGCCGTCGTTGTTCGTGCGCACGTTCGGCGATGGGGCATCGAAGCGCGGACCCTGCGTGCGCGTCGGAGGATCGAAGCGCGGCGGCTGCGCCCGCACATCATCACGGCGCCCGTTCGAGGGGTTCACGAACGTCGGCCGCCCCTCGCGCACCGGGTCCCCGTTGCGTTCGCCGCGATCGAGACGCTCGCCCCGCTGCCGCGGCGACCGTGGAAGCACCCCCTCGCCCAGGTTGCGCGGTCCCTCGACCACTTCGCGTGGCGGGCGCACCCAGTCGATGCCGGGGCCCCCGGTGGCGGAGGGGGTGCGGCGGTCGGGCCCTCCAAGGGTAGCGCCGCCCTGGGGGTCCCGAGACTGGCCGATCGTGGTGCGCGAATTCCGGAGCGCCCGGCCCGGAATCGCGTAGGACCGTTCGGCCGGGTCGGCGTCAGCGATCACGTCGGGTCGGCGCGTACGCTCCGTCCCTGTCGTCCCGCGTCGGAGCGAGTTGAGGCCGTCCTGCAGTTCGCTCGCACGAGCGTCGGGAATCGTACCGACCGTGTCGGGGCGCGAGCCGCCGATGCTGTCCGCGAGCCACGGACGCACTCGCAGGGAGTCGGCGCCCGGGATGTTGGTCGGAGGCAGGTTCCCGCCGTTGTTGCCGTAGCCCTGCGGGTAGCAGTACGACGGGACGTAGCCCAGCCCACCGAATCCGGAGGAATACCCGAACCCGCCGAACCCGAGCACAGCGCAGGGCGATACGGACTCGCAACCGAAGGCCGAACCGCCTCCCGATCCATAGAAGAACTCGTCGTCCCATCGCTCGGCCAGGCCGCGACGATAGTTGCCGGAGTAGCCGTTACAGAAGTTGGAGTACCCGGCCGACGTCACGTAGTACGGCGCGTCGACATTGTAGAAATCCACGGCGTAATCGAAGGGCGACTGCTCCGTGAACGCGATGATGCTGGCAAAGCGCGACACGATCCGATGCGGGTCGCCGATGTAGACCTGGCTCGGGCGCCCGACGTAGGTTCCCGTCACGTAGCGGTCAAAATCACGCATTCCCAGCGGCGACAGGTTGAACGGGCCGTACGACGAGATGGCGAAGACGAAGCCTCCGCCGACTCGATCGGTCGCGTAGAACGACGCCGCGCCACGCCGACCGCGCACCGGGATGTCACGCCCGGCTTCGACCTCGGCGCGCTGGTTGCGGCTCGAGGGAAAGAGCACCGTCAGGTGCCCGTTGGCATCGACGCGCGCCACCACTACGTACGCGTCGTCGCTGACGTTGAACCAGACGCGCACCGGCTCGCCGTAGGAGTACGTGCGAGATCCCTCGAGCCAGAGACTGACGGTGGGCGTCTCGAGTGTGTCGAGCGCGAACGCGCGATCGTTCCATCGCTGCGGTCCGTCGCGCGTTGTCTGCGCCTCGGCGGCTGCCGATACACTCGTCGCCAGCAGCAGGCCCGTGAGCCACAATCGTCCGGTCATGCCACACCTCCCGCCCGACAGCCGGGCCAAGGACTCGCACCCCGCGCACTCACGTGGTGATCGCACGCTACTCCAACGTACCACTTCCCGGTCCCGTCCCGCCAGCATTCCGGCCCCGTCTGCCGTAGGGAGGCAGCAGAGGTCCGCGCATTTGACCAGCCTCGACACCACCCCTAGCTTGCGCCTCCCTATGGAGACGAGTAGCGCCACGCGCGCCGATTTGATCGACCCAGCCCAACTGGCGACCCTCGGCCGGATGGAAATCGTGGCGAAGTGGGTGGTCGACGGCTTCCTGCAGGGGGCTACACCGCTCCCCTCGTAAAGGTTTCTCGGTCGAGTTCGCCGAATTCCGCCCGTATCAGCCGGGCGACGATCTGCGTTACATCGATTGGAAAATCGTGGCGCGCGCCGACAAGTGGATGGTCAAGCAGTTCGAGGAAGAGACGAACATGCGGGCCGCCATCGTGCTCGACGTCTCGGACTCGATGCATTGGACGGGGGCTCCCACCCGGCTCACCAAGCTGGCCTACGCCGAACAGATCGTCGCCTCGCTCGCGCTCCTGCTGATCCGACAGAAGGACGCCGTCGGACTTGTCCGGTATGACGACTCGCTGCGCAGCGTGATACCGCCCAAGGCGCGCAATGTGCAATTCCGTCGCATCATCAAGGCCCTCGAGGACGGAGGCTCCGGCAAGGACTCCGACATGTCCGCCGCGCTGCTGCAGGCTGGCAAGCTGGTCTCCCGGCCCGGCCTCGTGGTCCTGGTCTCCGACCTGCTGGTCGACGAAGAGGCGACGCTGAATGCGATCAAGGTGGTGCGAGCCGGCGGCCATGGGGTCACCGTCCTGCACATCATGGATCCATCCGAGCGAGACTTCGACGTCTCGCCCGAGGCGATCTTCGTCGACCCGGAGCAGAATGTCGCCCTGCCGGCGACCGCGGCGGAGGTCCGCGAGGCGTATCGCTCGACGGTCGAGCACGCGATCGCCGAGTGGCGCTCCAAGCTGGCCGCCCTCGGCGTTGGGTATGAGGTCGTCTTTACCGATTCCCCGTTCGGCGTCCCGCTTCGGCGGGCCTTTGCTTCGCGTCAACGACTCCCGTGAGCTTTCTCGCCCCGCTGTACCTGCTGCTCGTCGCCGCAGTCGCCGTTCCGCTCTTCCTGCACCTGCGCCGCCGCCGCATCGAGAACCGGGTGAACTTCCCGGCGGTCCGCTACCTGGCGCGCGCCGAGCGAGACAACGTTCGGCAGCTGAAGATCCGCAACTTGTTGCTGATGTTCCTGCGCATTGCCACGGTGCTGGCCATTGCCGCGGCGGCGGCGCGACCGATCGGGCGGTTTTTCGGCGCCGGCCATGTGCCGACCGCGCTCGCCATCGTGCTGGACAACTCGCTCAGCACCAGCGCCATCGTCGACGGGCAGCCGCTGCTGTCCACCTTGCGCGAGCACGCACTGGATGCCGCCGGTGCCGCCAGCGGCAACGATCGCGTGTGGCTCGTGACGGTCGACGGGACGGTCACCGGGGGGTCGCTCGAGGCCGTGCGGCAGGCGATCGCCCGCACCGATGTGTACGCGGGGCGCGGCGACGTCTCGACCGCCATGACGCGCGCGGCCGGGTTGGTCGTGGGCGCAGGGCTCGAGGGGCGCCAGGTCGTGGTGGTCACGGACGGCCAGGCGAGTGCGTGGAACATCCCGGTCGCGATTGGCGATGTCCCGGTCTCCGTCCTGACGCTGGCAGAAGCGCCACCGCGCAACCGCGCGATCGTCCAGGCCGACCCGCGCCCGGCGCGGTGGACGCCGCGGGGCGCGGTCGTGGCGCGCGCGCAGCTCCCCGATTCGGCCACGTACCGCATTGCGTTAGGCGAGCAGACGCTGGCGCGCGGAACGGCGCGCGATGGCGAGGACCTCACGGCGCGCGCCACTCCCACCGAGCGCGGCTGGCGCTCGGGCGTGGTCGAACTCGAGCCGGACGAGTTGCGGGGCGACGACGCCCGCTGGTTCGCCGTGTGGGTCGGAGCGGCGCCGCGCGTGCGTCCCGACCCGGCCGCGGGTCCGTTCCTGCGCACGGCCGTGGACGCGCTGCTGCAGGAGGCCCGCGTGGCCAGCGGCGACGAGGTGTCGTTAGGCGCGGCCGACGGGATCGCCGGACTGCCCGCGCTCCTGCTCGCCCCGACCGAGCCGTCTCGCCTCGGGGCCGCGAACCGGACGCTCGAGCGCCTCGGCGTGCCGTGGCGCTTCGGCGCGCCACGTCGCGACGAAACCGTGGTCCGCGGCGATCGATTCGACGGCGTGCGTGCCTCGCTCCGCTACCCGCTGGAGGCGCAAACCGGCGCCCGTAGCGATACGCTCGCCACGGCCGGCGGGGCGCCGTGGATCGTAGCCGGCGACGGATACGTCCTGATCGCCAGTCCACTCGATCCCACCGCCACCGACCTGCCGTTGCGCGCCACGTTCGTCCCGTGGTTGGGCGATGTCATCGCCCAGCGCCTCGCGGGCGCGGCCACGGCGGTCCTGCACTCGGCACCCGGTGGACCCGTGCGTCTCCCCGCCGGGGTCGACGCGCTGGAGTCGGGCGACGGACAGGTGACCCCGTTCGTGGCTGGCGCCAGCGCCCCGTCCCGGGCCGGCGTCTACTTCCTGCGACGGGGGCCTGAGCGTGTCGGTGCGCTGGTCGTCAACGCCGAACCCGAAGAGTCCAACCTGACCCGCCTTCCCATCGCCACCCTGCGGGATCGCATCCGCGGGCGTGACGCCGTGGTGACCGCCGACGCGGCGGCGTGGCAGCGCTCACTCTTCGACGTGGGGTCGCGTCGCCCGTTGCAGCTGCCGCTGATCCTGCTCGCGCTGGCGCTGCTCGCGGCCGAGACGGTGGTGGTGCGCCGCGACGAGCGGCTCGGCGCCGCCGCCTGATGGCGCTCCCCACGGTCCTGGATGCGGTCGAGCGTCTGGGGGCCTTCGCGCGGGTGGCCAACGCGCTCCCCTCGGCCGGTGAGCGGGTCGCCGTGGCCGGGCTCGAAGGCTCCAGCGATGCCGTGCTGGTCGCGGCGCTCGCCCGTCGCTTCCCGCAACGGTTCTTCGTGGTCGTCACCGATGCCGTCGCCGATGCCGAACGCTGGCTGGCCGACCTGCATGCCCTTGGCGGCGACGAGGCGGCGGCGTTGTATCCCCCGCGCGAGGGCTTCGGCGAGGTCGAACCGCATGCCGAGATCGCCGGCGAGCGGGTCGAGACGCTGGAGCGGGTCTCGCGCGGCGCCGTGCGCGTGCTCCTGACGACGGCGCGCGCGCTGCTCGAACGCACGGCGCTGCCGCTCACGTTAGGCGCCGCGCGCCTCGAGCTGCGCAAGGGCGACGTGCGACGCCCCGAGGAGCTGGCGGCCCACCTGGAGTCCATCGGCTTCGAACGCGTCACGATGGTCGACGATGTCGCGCAGTTCGCCGTCCGCGGCGGCATCTTCGACATCTACTCGTTCGGGATGGCCGAGCCCGTACGCCTCGAGTTCTGGGGCGACGACATCACCGAGCTGCGCCACTTCGAGCTGGGGTCGCAGCGATCCACCCGCGAGGCGTCGGTCGCCGTGATCCTGCCGGTCGACGGCGCCCCGGGCGACGTGACGTTAGGCACGGAGCGCGTCTCCGTGGTCGAGCTGTTCCCCCCGGATACGGTCCTCGTCCTCCCCGACGAGTCGCACATCGCCCCCGAACTCGCCCGCACCTGGGACGAGGCCGAACACCACGTCGACGTCGTGCGCCGGCGCGGCGAGTCGACGATCGCGCGCGAGGATCTCTTCCTCACGCCCGAGCAGACGGCGCGGTCGCTCGGTCGCTTCGGCCGCATCGCCGCCACCGACCCGGCCCGGGAGCGGGAGTGCATCGTCTTTCCGATCAAGCCGCCGGAGAGCATCGCCCGCGACATCAAGCTGCTGCGCACCGTCGTGCGGGACGGCACGCCGACCATGATCCTGTGCGACAACCCCGGCCAGGCCGAGCGGCTGGAGGAACTGCTCAACGAGGATCCGAGGTATCCCGCTCCGGCGAGCCTGGTGATCGGAGTGCTGAACGCAGGATTCGTCGTACCGCCAGGGGTGGGGCAGAGACGGGAGACGGGGGACGGGGGACGGGGGTTCGATGCGCACGATGCCGCGGTCGCGACCGCGCCGCGCAGCGGCGCCCTCCCGTCCCCCGTCCCCCGTCCCCCGTCCGCAGTTCAAGGTCTTCGCGTTCTCACGGACCACGAAATCTTCCGCCGTGAACGCCGCCTCCGGCGCGCCCGAAAATACGCCACCGGCTCCGCCCTCGAGGCGATCACCACGCTCAAGTCCGGGGACTACGTCGTGCACCTCGAACACGGCGTCGGCATCTATCGTGGCATCGTGCAGTTGTTCATGCGCGAAAGCACGATCGAGGTCGCGGTCATCGAGTATGAAGGGGGCGACCGGCTCAACGTCCCGCTGTATCGGATTGACCAGATCGAGCGGTACCGCTCGGGGTCGATGTCGGCGACGATGCCCCACCGCCCAGGCTGCACAAGCTAAGCGGCGGGCGACGCTGGGCCCAGCAACGCGAGAAGACGCGCGCCGCCATCGAGGAGATGACGCAGGAGCTGCTGGTGCTGTATGCGCGGCGGCAGCTCGCGTCGCGACCGCCGCACCTCCCCGACACCGCGTGGCAGCGGCAGGTGGAGAGTTCGTTCCTGTTCGAGGACACGCCCGACCAGCGGAAGGCGACGGCCGACGTGAAGGGCGACATGGAGAAGCCGCGTCCCATGGACCGCCTGCTCGTCGGCGACGTGGGCTACGGCAAGACGGAGATCGCCATTCGCGCCGCCTTCAAGGCGATCCAGAGCGGGCGCCAGGTGGCGGTGCTCGTCCCGACGACGATCCTCGCCGAGCAGCACTTCCGGACCTTTTCCGAGCGCCTGGCCGACTTCCCGGTACGCATCGCCGTGATCTCGCGCTTCCAGACGCCGTCGGAGCAGGCGGCCATCCTCGCCGAGATCGCCGCCGGCACCGTCGACGTCGTGATCGGGACGCACCGGCTGCTGAGCGCCGACGTCTCCTTTCCGCAGTTGGGGCTCATCGTCATCGACGAGGAACATCGCTTCGGCGTCAAGCACAAGGAGCGGCTCAAGCAGCTGAAGCTCGAAACCGACGTCCTCACGCTGACCGCGACGCCGATCCCGCGCACGTTGCACCAGTCGCTCGCGGGGCTGCGCGACATGACGCTCATGCAGACGCCACCGCGCGACCGGTCACCCGTGCTGACTTTCGTCGAGCCGTGGGACGACGGCCTGATCGAGGAGGGGATCGCCCGCGAACTCGACCGGGGCGGCCAGGTCTTCTTCGTCCACAATCGCATCGAGACGATCGAGGCGGTCGCCGACCACATTCGGCGCGTCCTCCCGCGTGCCCGCATCGCGGTCGGGCACGGGCAGATGCGTGAGAAGGACCTCGCCGAGGTCATGCGGCGCTTCGTGGCGGGCGACGTGGACGTGCTCGTGTCGACGCTGATCGTCGAGAGTGGCCTCGACGTCCCCAACGCCAACACGATGTTCATCAACCGAGCCGACTACTTCGGCCTGGCGCAGCTCTATCAGCTGCGCGGGCGCGTGGGGCGCTCGCATCGGCGCGCCTACTGCTACCTCGTCGTCCCCGACCAGATCGACGAGGATGCCGAGCGGCGCCTGCAGGTCCTGGAGCATCACACCGAGCTCGGAGCCGGCTACCACATCGCCCTCAAGGACATGGAGTTGCGCGGTGCGGGCAACCTGCTCGGCGCCGAGCAGTCGGGGCACGTGCACGCGGTCGGCTTTGAACTGTACCTGCGCATGCTCGAAGAAGCCGTGCATCGTGTCCAGCTGGGCGACGATGCCCCCAAGGCCGTTCCCGCCGACGTGTCCCTCGACCTCCCGGCGTTCCTGCCCGACGACTTCATCGCCTCGGCAGAGGCCAAGCTGGACATCTACCGCCGTCTGACGTCGATCACCGATCCTGCTGCGATCGACTCCTTGTCGGCCGAGGTGCGCGACCGGTTCGGGCCGCTCCCACGCGAAGTGCGCCACCTCTTTGCCAACGCCGTCCTGAGGCTGGTGGGCGGGGAACTGGGGATCGAGGGGATCCTGGTGCATGGCGACGAAGCCCGTGTTACTTTTCGCGACTCCGCCGCGCCGCGCCTCAAGGGGATCAACGCGGCGTTCGGAGAAGTGCAGTTCCGCGCCGAAGTGCGGCGCGTGCACCCGCTCTCTCTCAAGCTGACGCGTCTGGGCGGTGCCGGCATCCTCGACGGCCTCGTACGTGCCCTCACGCTGCTTCGACCGAACGAACCCGCTCGTGCCGGGTAGCCAGCCCCCGTTGTCCAGACCGACCTCTTCGCAACTCAACCGGACGATCATGACCCGCCTTCGCTTCATTGGTGCGTTAGCCCTTGTACCGCTCGCCGCGTGCGGTGGGCTGAAAGACGCCTTCTCTTCCCACGTCGACGTCGCCGCGCGGGCTGGGTCCCAGGAGCTGTCGGTTTCCGAGCTGGCGACGCTGCTCGGCAACTCGCGCGTCCCCGTCCGCAAGGAAGTCGCCCAGAGCATCGTGGATGCGTGGGTCAACTACCAGCTGCTCGGCACCGCCGCGGCCGCCGGTGACTCGCTCAACGACGACAAGCTGATCGACGACGCCATGTGGTCGGCCTACACCTCGGGCAAGACGACCAAGTTCTACAAGAAGGTCTCGGAAGCGTGGGTGATCGACACGTCCGATGCCGCCGCCGCCGCGGCCTACGACAAGGGCGACCTGCTCTCGGCGAGCCACATCCTCTTCCAGGTGCCGCAGGGCGCCGAGGGCGACACCGTCGCCCTCATGAAGAAGGCGCAGGGGGTGCTCGACCGCGCGAATGCCGGCAACTTCGCCGCCCTCGCCAAGCAGTATGGATCGGACGGGACCAAGGATGTCGGTGGTGACCTTGGCGTCTTCCCCCCCAACCAGATGGTCCCCGAGTTCTCCAAGGGAGTCCAGGCGCTCAAGCCGGGCGAGATCGGACCGCTCGTGCGCACGCAGTTCGGCTATCACATCGTGCGCCGTTCCACGTTCGCCGACGCGAAGCCCCAGTTCATGGCGGAGTTCGTGAAGCGCCAGCGCTTCGTCGCCGAGAGCACGTACATCACGGGACTCGAGCAGGACGGCAAGATCGACGTCAAGGAAACCGCGGCCAAGACGGTGAAGGACGTCGCGGCGAGTCCCGCCGAGCACGCTGACGACAAGACCGTCGTCGCCACGTCGCGCCTCGGCAACTTCACCGCAGCCAATGTCGCGCGCTGGATCAACGGCTTCCCGCAGCCCGAGCAGATCCGTGGCCAGATCGCCCAGGCGCCCGACTCGCTCATGAAGACCTTCGTCCTGAACCTGATGCGCAACGAGCTCATCCTCGATGCCGCGAACAAGGAGAAGGTCACCATGGATAGCGCCGAAACGGCGGAGATCCGCAACGCCTTCAAGTCACTGGTCGGTCCGGCATGGTCGGGCCTGGGAATCGAGCCAGGCTCGCTGAGCGACAGCGCCAAGACGAAGGCCGAGAAGGAGCGCGTCGCCGCCGGTCGGATCAATGCGTACCTAGCCAAGCTCGTGGACGGCGAGGCGCAATTCGTGGAAGTGCCGGCGCCGCTCGCGCACGCCCTGCAGAAGAAGTACGACTGGAAGATCAACAGCGCGGCCCTCGACAAGGCCGTCGCCGACGCGCAGCCGATTCGGGCCAAGGCCGACTCGACGCGTGCGGCGCAGACGCCGCCGTCGGCAGTCCCGGTCCCCGGGGCCATGCCGCCCGCTGACACGAGCGCGCGGTAGCACCTCGGCGCGGTAGCAGGGACGCGAGGCCGCAGAACGTTCAGGCCGGTCAGGCGCGGGCGATCCTCCGGGGTCGCCCGCGTTGAACTTCCCCCCCCATTTTCGTGTACCTTGTGGTCATGAATTCTCCACTCCGCGCCGTGCGATTCATAAAGGCGCTCGCCGTACGTGCGGTTGTTGCAACCGCACTGGTCACCGCCACCACGCTGCCGGCCCAGCTACGGGCCCAGCAGCCGGTCAATATCCCGGTCGACAGGGTTGTCGCGGTGGTCGGGGATTATCCCATTTTGTGGAGCGACGTGCTCGAGGAGCTGTCGCAGCGGCGCGCGGCCGGCCTCCAGGTGCCGGAGGACTCGATCGCGCAGCTCACGCTGGCCCGCTCCATCGTCGATGAAATGGTCGCCGTCGAAGTGATGGTGCAGCGGGCCCGCACCGACACATCGATCACCGTCGCCGACGCCGATCTCACCACGACGGTCGAGCAGCAGATGAAGCGGCTGCGCGATCAGTTCAAGACCGACCCCGAACTGTTACAGGCGCTCAAGGGGGAGGCTTCGGGTCGATCGAGGAGTATCGGCGTTGGCTGACCGACCAGGCCCGACGGCGCGCCTTGCAGGAGCGGCTCGTCTCCAAGATGAAGCAGGACGGCAAGATGATCACCGTGGCCGTCTCGGAAGAGGAGATCACCGAGGCCTTCAATCGCGAGCGGGCGCAGCTCCCCAAGCGGCCGGCGACCGTGACGTTCCGGCAGATCGTCGTGTCGACGCAGGCGTCGGCTGCGGCCAAGAAGGTCGCCTACGCGCGTGCAGAATCGCTGTACACCGACCTGAACACCGGCGGCGATTTCGAGAAGATCGCCAAGCGCTTTTCGCAGGATTCGGGGTCGGCGGTGCAGGGCGGAGACCTCGGGTGGAGTCGCCGCGGACAGATGGTGCCGGCCTTCGACCAGATGATGTTCCTCCTCCCCCCGGGGCAGATCTCGCCGATTGTCGAGACGCAGTTCGGGTACCACATCATCCGGGTCGATCGGGTGCAGCCGGCGGAGCGCAAGGCCCGCCACATCCTGATCAAGCCCACGTACGACTCGGCCGATGTCGCGCTCGCGCGGCTGCGCGCCGACTCGGTCATGGCGAGCTGGAAGAAGGGGACCCCGTTCGATTCGCTCGTCGCCCGCTACCACGACCTTGCATCCGATGAAGCACGCGGAGTCCTCGAGCCCTTCGAGCGTTCGCGCCTGCCGGAGTCCTACCAGACGGCCTTCGCCGACCGCACAGATGGCGACTTCATAACGCCGTTCCCGGTAGAGGATGCGCAGCGCGGCGTCCCCAAGTTCGTCGTCGCGCAGTTGGTGAACGCGGTGGACGCGGGCGACTACACCATGCAGGACCTGCGCAACCAGATTCGCGAACAGCTCACGCAGGAAAAGTCGTACCGTCGCCTGCTGGACTCGCTGCGCAAGGATACGTATGTGAGCATCCTGCTCGACGCGCCGGTCAAGGCGGCGACGGACGATCGCTGAGACGGCGGTCGCCACCGCCTGGCCGTAGACTCCCGTGCCGCGCCCCATCGCCATTACCCTCGGGGATCCCCGCGGAATAGGACCGGAGATCATCGCGAAGGCGCTCGCCGATGAGGCAACGGCGGCGCTGGGACCATTCGTCCTGGTCGGTCCTGTCGGGGCGGGCCTGTCGGTGGACCATCCGGTCGGGACGTGGAGCCCGGCCGCGTCGGCGGCGCATGCCGGGCGGCTGGCGGGGGCCGCGATACAGCGCGCCACGCAGCTCGCGCTCGCGGGTGAGGTCTCGGGGGTCGTGACGGCGCCCATCGACAAGGCGGCCCTGCTTGCGGGCGGGTACGACTATCCCGGGCACACCGAGATGCTGGCCGAGCTGACCGGAGCGAGGGTGGCGATGATGCTCGCGTCAGACCGGCTTCGCGTCGTCCTCGCGACGACCCACATCGCGTTGCGCGACGTACCGAGGGCCGTGACCCGTGAGGCGATCCTGCAGGCCGCCGACGTCACACGCACGGGCCTCTCGCAGTGGTTCGGGATCGACGAGCCGCGCATCGCCCTGTGCGCCCTTAATCCGCATGCCGGCGATGGAGGGCGCTTCGGCAGCGAGGATGACGTCCTGCTGGCTCCCGTCGCGCTCGAGGCGCGGATCAGCGGACCGTTCCCGGCCGACACCGTGTTCGTCCGGGCCATGCGCGGCGCCTTCGACGCCGTGATCGCACCGTATCACGACGTGGGGATGACCGCGATCAAGGTCGCGTCGTTCGGTCACGCCGTGAACGTGACACTCGGACTTCCGTTTCCGCGCACCTCGCCGGATCACGGCACCGCGCTCGACATCGCCGGCCGGGGCATCGCCGACCCCGGCAGCATGATGGCGGCGATCCGGCTGTGCGCCGAGATCGTCGAGCGCACCGCGCTACGCGAACGTTCCTGACGTCTCGGGTGCAGGGGTGAGTGGTGGGGTGATGGGTGCGTCGGGAGTGCCATCTGGTCGCATGGTCAGCATGCTGATCCGGCGCCCGTCCATCTCCCGCACCGTGAAGCTGGCCCCTCCGGCCACCACACGGTCACCCACGGCCGGCAATCGGCCCAGCACCCCGAACACGAAGCCGCCGATCGTGGTGTAGTCCTCCTCCGACACGGTGGTCCCGTACTGCTCGTTCACCTCGGTGACATGTGTCTCGCCCGGGAGCATCGTTTCGCCTGACGACGATGTGGTCGCCCGGCTTTCGGGTTCGTCGAACTCGTCCAGGATCTCGCCGACGATCTCCTCCAGCAGGTCCTCCATGGTGACGATCCCCGCGGTCCCGCCGAACTCGTCGAGCACTACCGCCATGTGCTCCTTTCGGCGCTTGAAGTCGGCGAGGACCTCCTCCACCTCGCGCGAGCCCGGCACCACGAGCACCTCGCGCATGATGTCTCCGAGGGCGAACGCGCTCGGGCCGCGGCGCAGGATGCGCAGCAGGTCCTTCGCCAGCGCGACCCCGATCACGTTGTCTAGCGACCCTTCGTAGACCGGATACCTGGAGAAGTTGCTCTCTTCCACCGCCGTGAGCACCTCGTCGAGCGTGCTCTCCAGCGCCAGGGCGACGACGGCCGTACGCGGGGTCATGACCTCGCGGGCGTTCTTCTCGCTGAACTCGAACACCCCTTCCATCAGGGCGGCGTCCTGCGTGTCAATCGCCCCTCCCTCCTCGCTGTGCTCAATCAGCATGCGCAGCTCGTCGGGGGAGTGCACCGTTTCCTCCGCCACGTCGGCCCGCTGCCCGAAGAGGCGCAGGACGACCTCGGCCGACTTGTTGAGCACGTAGGTGAAGGGGGTCGTGAGCCAGGCGAACGCGAGCAGGGGCGGGGCCAGGAAGCGGGCGAATTCCTCCGGGTGATTGAGCGCCGCGGCGCGTGGCGCGAGTTCTCCAAAGACCACGTGCATGCAGGTGGCGCAGCTGAGCGCCACCGCCGCTCCGATGCTCACCCGGAGCGATGCCTCGATGGCGATGGGAAGCTGCGCAAACCAGTGCTCGAAGAAGGCGCCCAGCGTACCTTCGATGGCCCAGCCGAGTCCGAGCGAGGCGAGGGTGATCCCCAACTGGCTCGCCGACAGCACGCGCGACAAATTGTTGGTGGCCGTCAGGGCGAAGCGGGCGAGGCGGTCGCCGGATCGCACCATGGCCTCGAGCCGCGTCCGGCGGGCCCGCACGAGTGCGAATTCCACCGCGACGAAGAACCCGTTGAGGAGAAGCAGGACGACGATGAGGAGCGCGCGATTCGGCACCCTGCAACTTACGCGACCGGATGAGTCGTCGTCCACCGAGCGCATGACGCGCGACCGTTGACTACCCCACCGACCCCACCGACCCAGGGGCCAGGTCGCACCGCCGCGCCTGCCCATGTCCATGCCGAGGGTCATGACGACGGCGATCGCCACGCAGCGGGCCACGCAGGGGGCCACGCAGCGGGCCACGCAGAGGGCCCCTCGCACGGCCACGCGCACTTCGACCGTGCCGACGATCCGTCAAGTCAGCGTCGGTTGCGCTGGGCGCTCGCCCTCACGTCGCTCTTCCTGGTGGCCGAGGTGGTGGGAGGCTTCCTCACCAACTCGCTCGCGCTGCTGGCCGATGCGGGGCACATGCTCACCGACGTGGCGGCCCTGGCCTTGGCCCTGTTCGTGGCCTGGTTCTCCCGGCAGCCCGCCGCCCCTGAAAAGACCTACGGGTACCTGCGCTGGGAAATCCTCGCCGCCTTCCTGAACGGCGCGGCGCTGCTGGTGGTCTCGGGGTTCATCCTCGTGGAGGCCGTCGGTCGGCTGCGGGCGCCCGAGCCAATCGGAACAGGACTGATGATCGCCGTCGCGCTCGGCGGGTTGGCGATCAATTTGCTCTGCGCGTGGATCCTGCGCCCGTTGCATCAACACTCGCTCAATGCGCGCGGGGCGTACCTGCACGTGCTTGGCGACCTGCTGGGATCGATCGGTACGGTGGTCGCTGGCCTGCTGGTGCACTACACCGGGTGGTTGGCCGCCGACCCGGTGGCCTCGGTCGTGGTGACGTTGTTGATCGTGCGCTCGGCCTGGCGCCTGGTGCGCGAGAGCATCGACGTCCTGCTCGAAGCGACGCCGGCGCACATTTCGTTGGGAGCCGTGCGGCAGCGCCTCGCCGGCGTGCCGGGCGTCGCCGCGGTCCACGACCTGCACGTCTGGACGGTGACGTCCGGCGTGGTGGCCATGAGTGCCCACGCGGTCGTTCCGCGCGAGGTCGATCACCAGCTGGTGCTGCGTGAGGCCGTCTCCGCCATGCGGGACTTCGGCATTCACCACTGCACGGTCCAGATCGAGCGTGAACCCATGTGCGACAACGCCCACCCGTAGCCCGGGCGGCGTGGGGCGATCGAGCGTGTCGGCCCCGGACCCGGCCTCGGATCCGCGTCACGTGCGCGTCGTGCGCGAGGTCACCAACGGCCCGCGAACACGCGAAGACTCACGTTTGTGACGTCAGGCGCCGAGACTCGCACACATCGACCTCAGTCCGTCGGGCGGTGCAGCTGCGGGTGTGCCGCGACCGCCTGACGGCTGCCGGGACCGGGCCGTCGATCCCGGGAAGCGGACGACAACGCGTGTGCGCCGATGTGGACCATGAGCAACGACTTTCGAATTGAGAAATCGCGCCTCCCCGTGGTGTTGATGACCGTGGAGGGGCAACGCATCTCTGGTGACCTCTTCGTGCAAGCCAGCGCGCGGAACAAGCTGGGGCACGAGACGCCCTTCGATGTGCTCAACGCCCCCGAACACTTCTTCCCGATCGCGACCATGAAGGGGCGGACCCTGCTGCTCGCCAAGGACGAGGTGCGCGAGCTGTTTGTCGCGCGCGAAGACGCCGACGACGCCGAGTGGGAATTCGGCACTCCCGCGGAGGTCGACGTCGTGATGGTTGGCGGTTCGCGGCACGTCGGGACGATGCTGCTGCAGCAGGCGTCCGGGCGGCAGCGCGTGCTGGACCACCTGAACCGGCTCCATGATCGTTTCCTGGCCCTCTACAAGGATGAGGGCATCGTGCTCCTGAACCGTGCGCGCATCGCGCACGTCTGCCACGAAGGCTGATGTCGCAGATACCCCGCCTGCTCGAGGTGCTGGCGAGCACCCGTTCC
This sequence comes from Gemmatimonadota bacterium, assembly GCA_016704465.1. GTDB lineage: Bacteria > Gemmatimonadota > Gemmatimonadetes > Gemmatimonadales > Gemmatimonadaceae > SCN-70-22. The sequence continues at coordinate 288,660 of JADJAD010000009.1, forward strand.
GATGCGCTGTCCTTCGCCGAGGGCGCGCCCATCACCCTGCGTCGTGCCGATGGTGCGCATCCGATCACCAAGCAACCGCTGTCGGCGGCGCAGTGGCGCGCGGTCGTGTCCGAGCTCGTGCCCGTCGCGGTCCTCGACGCGCTCGGCGACGGGGCGCCGCAGGAGCATGCGTTCCACGAAGGGGGCGGCGCGTACACGGTCACGCTCTGGCGGGAGGATTCGTTAGGCAGGGCCGAGGTGCGAGGGGGGCACGGCCGTCCCGCTGCGGCGGTCGCTGCCGCCGGGGCCGTGGTGGCGGCGCCGCCGCAGGCGCGGGAGCCGTGGCGCGTGGCGGTGGACGAGTCGGCGCGCACGCTCATGGAGGAACTGCTCCGCGAGCAGATGACCCGCGGCGCCTCGGACCTGCACCTGCGCTCGGGCGAGCCACCGCTCCTGCGCGTGAACGGGGATATCGTGCGCCTCGACGAACGGCCGGTGCTCGATCCGGAACGGCTCGGCGCAATGCTGTACGCCATCATGCCCGACCGGAACCGGCGCGAGTTCCACGAGCTCAACGACAGCGACTTCGCGTACGAGATTCCCGAGGTGGCGCGCTTCCGCATCAACGTGCTGCTCGACCGTCACGGGCCGGCGGCGGTCTGTCGCGCCATTCCCTCGGAGATCATCACCGCGGAGCAGCTGGGGTTGAGTCCCGAGCTCCAGGCGCTCTGCCGCCTGACGAAGGGGCTCGTCCTCGTGACCGGCCCGACCGGGAGCGGCAAGTCCACCACGCTGTGCGCGCTCGTGGACATGGTCAACCGGCAGCGTCAGGATCACATCGTGACGATCGAGGACCCCATCGAGTTCGTGCACCGGAGCAAGGGGTGCCTGGTGACGCAGCGGCAGGTGGGGGTGCATACGAGCTCGTTCAAACATGCGCTGCGGGCGGCCCTGCGCGAGGATCCCGACGTCGTGCTGGTCGGTGAGTTGCGCGACCTCGAGACGGTGGGGATCGCGATCGAGACCGCGGAGACCGGGCACCTGGTGTTCGGAACGCTTCACACGACAACGGCGGCGAGCACCATCGACCGCATCATTGACCAGTTCCCGGCCGACCGGCAGGAGCAGATCCGCGTGATGCTGGCCGAGTCGCTCAAGGGTGTCATCGCGCAGACGCTGTGCCGCAAGGTCGGCGGGGGGCGCGTGGCGGCGATGGAGGTCCTGCTCACGACACCGGCCATCTCCAACCTCATTCGGGAGTCGAAGACCTTCCAGATCCCGAGCGTCATGCAGACGTCGCGCCGACTGGGCATGGTGACCCTGAACGACGCGCTGGTCGACCTGGTGGAAAAGGGGCTGGTCGAGCCCAAGGAGGCGTACTTGCGCGCCATGGACAAGGGGACGATCGCGAACACCTTGAAGGCGCGCGGCTTCGACACGTCGTTCATCGAGCCCGAGGGAGCGTCGGCGTCGACGAACGCACGCCCGGACACCTCGGGCGGGGGGAACGGGGCAAAGACACCGGCTGCCCGTGCCGGGTACGGGCTCAGACGCTGAGCGACATACAAGCGGCGCGAGGGATTCCCTCGCGCCGTTTCCGTAGAGTCTGGTGCAATGGCGACGTCGTCGGGGCGTCGCCTCAGTTTTTCTAGGTCTTCTTTTTCGCGCCGGAGCCCACCGCGTCGGATCGGCTGTCGTCACTCTCGCCGCGAGGCTTGGCGTACTCCTCGCGTTCACTGTAGCCGTAGCCGCCCAGGACTTCGCCCCCCCTCATGTAGTCATGGCCGTAACCGCGACCGAGGGGATAGGAGTCCTTCGAGGGCTCCTGCTGCTGGTGCATGGCGTACCTCCACCGGTTGAGGGGACTCCCCATGGTGTCACGATTGGCCAGTATAGGCAAGAGCCTTGAATGGATCGTGCCGTCCTGAGATATTTCAGGGCTATGGAAATCCGCAACATCGCCATTATCGCGCACGTCGACCACGGAAAGACGACCCTCGTCGACAAGATGCTTCGGCAGGCTGGTGCCTTCCGGGAGAACCAGGTCGTCGCCGAGCGGGTGATGGACTCCAACCCGCTCGAGCGGGAGCGGGGCATCACCATCCTCGCCAAGAACACCGCGGTCACGTGGAAGGGGACGAAGATCAACATCGTCGACACCCCGGGGCACGCCGACTTCGGCGGCGAGGTGGAGCGCATCCTGCGCATGGTGGACGGCGTGCTGCTCGTGGTCGATGCGTTCGACGGACCGATGCCGCAGACACGATTCGTGCTGCGCAAGGCGCTCGACCTCAAGCGGCTGCCGATCGTTGTGATCAACAAGATCGATCGCCCCGGTGCGGAGCCCATGCGGGTTCATGATGAGGTGCTCGACCTGTTCATCGAGCTCGAGGCGGACGACAGCATCCTCGATGCGCCGTTCGTCTTCGCCTCGGCCCGCGAGGGCGTTGCGGCGCTCGAGCTTGGGCAGCCGCTGGTCGACCTCGGGCCGCTCTTCGACGCCATCGTGCAGCACGTCCCGCCGCCGCCGAGCGACCGGGAGGGGACCTTCCAGATGCTGGTCTCGACGCTCGACTATTCGCCCTACCTGGGGCGCCTGGCGGTGGGGCGGATCGAGCGCGGGGCGGTCAAGCTGGGGCAGACCGTGGCGCTGCTCGCGAACGATCCCGCGCTTCCGGTGGTCAATTCGCGGGTCACGAAGCTGTACACGCATCAGGGGCTGGATCGCATCGAGGTGGAGCGAGCCGAGGCGGGCGACATCGTGGCGCTTGCCGGGCTGGAGGGGGTGGAGATCGGTTGCACCCTGTCCGATGTCGAGACGCAGGACCGGATGGAAGGGATCTCGGTCGAGGAGCCGACGATCTCGGTGGACTTCCTGGTCAACAACTCGCCGTTTGCCGGCAAGGACGGCAAGTTCGTGACGTCGCGACAGCTGCGCGAGCGGCTCTACAAGGAGCTGGAGCGCAACGTGGCGCTCAAGGTCGAGGAGACCGACTCGACCGACACATGGAGCGTGTCGGGGCGCGGCGAGCTGCACCTGTCGATCCTGATGGAGACGATGCGTCGCGAGGGCTTCGAGTTCCAGGTGTCGCGGCCGCGGGTCATCTCGCGCGTCGGACCGAATGGCGAGAAGCTCGAGCCGTACGAGGAGCTGATGATCGACGTGCCCGAGGAATTCCTCGGGGTCGTCATCGAGAAGCTGGGTCCCCGGCGGGCGGAGTTGATCGACATGCGCAATCCGGGGCAGGGGATGGTTCGGGTGCGGTACCGGATTCCTGCGCGTGGACTGTTCGGGTACCGGAGCGAGTTCCTGACCGATACGCGTGGCACCGGGATCATCCACCACCGCTTCCTCGAGTACGGGGCGTGGGCTGGGTCACTGGCGGGGCGGACACGGGGGACCCTGGTGTCGATGGAACAGGGGACCGTGGTGGCATTTGCGCTCGGCAACCTGCAGGAGCGGTCGACCCTGTTCGTGAGCCCCGGGGACGCCGTGTACGACGGGATGATCATCGGGGAGAACTCGCGCCCTGGGGACATGGACGTGAATCCGACGAAGGAGAAGAAGCTGACGAACATGCGGTCGAAGTCGGCCGACGACGCCATCCAGCTCGAGCCACCCCGGGAGTTGACGCTGGAAGGCGCGCTGGAGTACATAGAGGACGATGAGCTGATCGAGGTCACGCCGACCGCGGTGCGGTTGCGCAAGCGCATGTTGAACGCGATTGACCGGAAGAAGCTGTCGCGAGAGGTGAAGCGTGAACGGGAACGCGCCTAGCCCTAACTTCATCCAGGAGACAAAAGCAATGTTGCCCGGGTTCGAGTCGTCGAAGGAGCGCGCGGTGTACGGGATGTCGCCACGGCGGGACGACGACGACGACTTTGACGACGCGGAGGATGGGGACGACGAGCAGTCGAAGGGAGATGACTTCGACGATCAGTTCGACGATCCGGAAGCGATCGATCTGGAGGAAGAGGACGAGGACGACCTCGACGACGAAGACGACGACGAGGACGACGACGAGGATTCGGACGACGACGACGACGATGTCGACGACGACCTGATTGACCTCGACGACGAGTACGATACGGAAGAGGAGGACGAGCGTCCGCGCCCGGGCTCCGGGAAGTTCGACGAGTAGCGCGGCGGTTGCTGGCCGTTGCTGGCGGTTGCTGGCCGTTGCTGGCCGTTGCTGGCCGTTGCTGGCCGTTGCTGGTCGTTGCCGGCGGATGTAGGCGATGGCGGAGGTGCGATGGGCGACGGTGCGCGACGCGGACGGAAAGAATTTGATTCGCGCGGATGCCCACTTGACGCCTTCACGCGCTGTCGTATCTTACCCGTCCCCTCAGAACCTCGGGGGGCAGAGTACGTGGAATGCTGTTTGAAAATCGAGCGAAGATGATGTGCGAGGCTCTTGAAGATCCGTGGCGTTCGTGCGCTGCGGGGAGAGTCAAGACACGAAGTAGATTCCGGATGCAGTGATCAGGTCTCACGACCTGAGTCCTGTGTTCGAGCGAGCTTTTGAATTGAATTCTCTTGGAGAGTTTGATCCTGGCTCAGGACGAACGCTGGCGGCGTGCTTAACACATGCAAGTCACGGGGGGTGGGGCAACTCATCAACCGGCGAACGGGTGCGTAACACGTGAGCGACCTGCCCAATTGTGGGGGATAGCCGGCCCAACGGCCGGGTAATACCGCATACGCTTCCCTGGGGGCATACTTGGGGAAGGAAACCTACGGGGCGATTGGAGGGGCTCGCGGCCTATCAGCTTGTTGGCGGGGTAACGGCCCACCAAGGCGATGACGGGTAGCTGGTCTGAGAGGATGGCCAGCCACATTGGGACTGAGATACGGCCCAGACTCCTACGGGAGGCAGCAGTGGGGAATCTTGCGCAATGGCCGAAAGGCTGACGCAGCGACGCCGCGTGGAGGATGACGCCCTTCGGGGTGTAAACTCCTGTTGCCCGGGACGAATGCCTGTTTTGACAGGAGTGACGGTACCGGGTGAGGAAGCACCGGCTAACTCTGTGCCAGCAGCCGCGGTAATACAGAGGGTGCGAGCGTTGTCCGGAATCACTGGGCGTAAAGGGCGCGTAGGTGGCTGGGTAAGCGTGTGGTGAAAGTCCGGGGCTCAACCCCGGATCGGCCATGCGAACTGCCCGGCTGGAGCACGGTAGAGGCACATGGAATTCCGGGTGTAGCGGTGGAATGCGTAGAGATCCGGAAGAACACCGGTGGCGAAGGCGGTGTGCTGGGCCGTTGCTGACACTGAGGCGCGACAGCGTGGGGAGCAAACAGGATTAGATACCCTGGTAGTCCACGCCGTAAACGATGGGCACTAGGTCCTGGGGGAGCGACCCCGTGAGGGCCGGCGCTAACGCATTAAGTGCCCCGCCTGGGGAGTACGGCCGCAAGGCTGAAACTCAAAGGAATTGACGGGGCCCGCACAAGCGGTGGAGCATGTGGTTTAATTCGACGCAACGCGAGAACCTTACCTAGGCTTGACATGGCCGAGAAAGCCAGGAAACCTTGGCCCCTCTTCGGAGTTCGGTCACAGGTGCTGCATGGCTGTCGTCAGCTCGTGTCGTGAGATGTTGGGTTAAGTCCCGCAACGAGCGCAACCCTTGTCACTAGTTACCAGCGGGTTATGCCGGGCACTCTAGTGAGACTGCCGGTGCCAAACCGGAGGAAGGTGGGGACGACGTCAAGTCATCATGGTCCTTACGTCTAGGGCTACACACGTGCTACAATGGGCGGGACAACGGGTTGCCAAGCCGCAAGGTGGAGCCAATCCCACAAACCCGTCCTCAGTTCGGATTGTCGTCTGCAACTCGACGGCATGAAGCTGGAATCGCTAGTAATCGCGGATCAGCTACGCCGCGGTGAATACGTTCCCGGGCCTTGTACACACCGCCCGTCACGCCATGGAAGCGGCGAGTGCCCGAAGTCCGTGCCGGAACCCGTAAGGGACCAAGCGGCCGAAGGCAAGCGTCGTGACTGGGGCGAAGTCGTAACAAGGTAGCCGTAGGGGAACCTGCGGCTGGATCACCTCCTTAACGGAGTCCACGAGTAGACCCAAAGGCTCACGCCGGACGGCCGAAAATGGCTCGCGTAGTCGCAACCTCGCACACCATCTCGCTCGATTTCCAATAAACCAAACGCCCCGCATCCTCTCGGATCGCGGGGCGTTTGGCGTTGCCGTCATCGCCGGGACGCCTCAACGAAGCGCAGCATCGGGTCAGCGCATGGTTCGCGCTTGGCCAGCGCATGGTTCGCGCTTGGTCACCGCATGGTACGCGTCGGTCTACCTCGACGCCCGGCCAGCGGGCAGCGCGACCAGCAGCCCGACCCCGACCCGGCCGCGCGGCAACGCCTTCACCGCGACCGATGTGCCGTCTGGAACACCCCGGACGCTCGCCGTGGCGATGATCGCCTCGGCACGAGCGCGCGACCGGCGTGCGTAACTCGCCGACTCCCACGCCGCCCCGAGCCAGACCACTCCGGCCGTCGCCAGCCCAGCGACCGCGAGCGGTCGCGTGGTTCGGGTGAGAGAATCGGTGTACGGATTCCCGAACGGGTCGGTGAAGCGCTCGGTCACCACTTCGTCCTTCGACGTCAGCGCCACGACCACCGCTCCCGCCACCGCCCCCAGCGCGAGCACGCCCAGCACCGGCCGTCCGGTGGACATCTGCCCCATCCCCGGGAACAGCAACCCGGACCCGAGCGCCTGACCCGGACCATAGACCCGCTCGGGAAGCCGCGACATGGAGCCGCGCACCTGGACGAGATCGGCCGCCTGCGGCGACAGCTCGAGGTAACGCTCAAAGTGCTGCATGGCCTCGCCGCGGTCGCCGCGCGCCGCGCTGGACAGCGCGCGGTTGTAATACGGCTCCGGCGCCGACGGAACCTGGCGCGCCACGGCGGCGAACGCCGAGTCCGCGGCCAGGTACTGGCGCCGCTGCAGGAGGGCGACGCCAGACCGGAAGTTCGCCCGCGCCTCGTCCACGCGCGCAAGTTCGGTGGCCGGTGTGAGCCGCACGATGCGCCCGCGTACCTCGTCGCCGTCCGACGCGCTCGGCGAGAGCGCGAGATAGCGGCAGTACTCCCGCACCGCGGTGCTGTTGTCGTCCAGCGATTCCAGCTCGCGCCCCAGGTAGTAGGCCACGCGTGCGTTTCCCGGGACGAGCACGGCCGCCTTCGCGAACGCGTCACGCGCCGTCTCGTGATTGCCCTGGAGTGCCGCGTCCTGCGCCTGGTCGATCAACTGTCGCGACTCGGCGTCGGCCGTTGGCGAGGAGGCGCGAATCTGGGCGGGGGGAGGGAAGGCGGCGCAGCCGCTCACCCCCGAGGCGGCGAGCCCGGTCTTGACCGGCAGGCGCACCGGTTGCTGTTGGGCGGCGACGGTCGATCCGAAGGCCCCAATCGCAATCGACGTCATGACCACCGCGCGGATGAGCGCCCGGGGCGATCGCTGCGTGGGCACCATCATGGCACCGTGACGGTTGCCGTCGCCGTGGATTGCGGCGTCGGGTTCGCGTCGCACGCGACGGTGACGGTGGCAGTTCCTGTCGTGATACCGGTGACGGTCAGGGACACCTGCCCCAATGTGTTCGTGACGTTGTTACCCGGAGAGACACTCAGCATGCCAGGATTGGACGAAGTGGCGGTGCAGGCACGACCCACGAGCGGACGTGGCGACGCACCGGGCTTCTGCAGGCCCTGCACGTCGACCAGCAGGCTTCCCGTACCGGTGGTCGTGGGCAGCGTGAGTGTCGTCGGCGTGATCACCACGCTCGTGATGGCGACGAGCGTGATCGAGATGGAGGTGCTGGCCGAGACATTGGCGCCGCCTACTCCCGCACCGACGGCCGTGGCGGTGACGGTCGCGCTACCCGAGTCGATCGCCGCGATGAGGCCGCTCGCCGCATCGATGATGGTGACCTTGTTCGGGTTCACGGTCGACCACGAGAGGACACGCCCGGTGAGCGCGCCGCCCGCCGAATCGCGAGGCGTTGCGGTGAAGATGATCGTGGTGTCGCCCTTGAACACGCTGCCCGTCGTCGGCAAGAACGTGATGCTGACCACCGGAACGGGGCGGACGGTGATGCTGATCGGGGTCGTCGCCGCGATGCCGTCGACGGTGGCGCTGATCGTGACCGTGCCCGGGGCGATCGCCGTGATCGTCGCCGCGCCGAGGGCGCCGGCGCTGACGGTGGCCAGGGCGACGTTGCTGCTGCTCCACACGATGGTCCGCTGCGCGAGCGAGATCGAGTTATTGGATGCGTCGAAGGCCTGTACCGTCGCCGGGAACGCGTGCGACGGATAGACAATCGGTGTCGGGGTCGCCGACACGGACACGCGGCTCACCGGCACGAGGTCCACCGTCATGGCCACGGCTGGAGAGGTCTTGCCCTCCGACGTGGCCGTGATATCGGCCGTCCCCTTGCCGACGCCGGTGATCACGCCGGATGCGTTGACGGTCGCGACGCTGGTCGCCGACGACACGTAGGTCACCACGCGTCCGACGACCGGGGCGTTGAAGCGATCGAGCAGCGTGACCGTGGTCGGCTGCGTCTGTCCGACGACGATCGTGGTGTTGGCGGCAGAGAGCGCGACGCTGTTGACCGGCTCCTGCACCAGGAGCGCCTTCGTGCCGGAAAGTCCGCTGACGCTTTCGCGGGCGATGATAGTCGTCGCTCCGGCCGCCACACCGGTGATGAGGCCGGTCTGCGCCGCCGTGGCGATCAAGGCGTCGCCCGTGCTCCACGTGACCAGTCGTCCGACGAGGATGTTGTTGTTCGCGTCGCGCAGCGTGCTCGTGGACTGCACGGTCCCGTTGACGAGGATGGAGTCCGTGCCGGTCGGCGTCGACACGGCCACGCTCGTGACGGGAGCGAGCACGATCGTCGTGCGGGTGGTCGGGACAAAGGCGCTCGACGCCGACAAACTATCGAATGGAGCGGTCGCGACGAGGGCGGCCGTGTTGCGTCCCGCCGGGGCCGACACGCCGTTGATGCTGGTGGTCAGGGTCTGCGGGGCGCTGGCCGATGCGACGGCGGCAATCGACGGGCTGTTGGACGTCACGCGTACGAGGCGTCCCGGAATTGCCGAGTTGGCGGCATCCACCACCGTGGCCGACAGGGTCGCCGCCCCGCCGACGAGCATCGAGTCGCTCGAGACGGTGACGAGCACGGTGGCCGCCGGGACCAGCACCTTGAGCGTGGCGGTCGGGGCTGCGGTGGCATAGGCTGCGGTGATGGTGACGGTCCCCACCGACACGGGCGTCGCGGTCGCGGTCGCGCCGACGCCGCTGATCGAGGCGCCCGCGCTGGAAGTCCACGTCGGCGTGCGCCCGCCTAACGCGGCACCGGTCAGGACGTTGCCGGCCGAGTCGCGCGGGGTCGCGGTGTAGGCCCGCACCTGCCCGGCGACGTTGACGACCGAGTCCGGCTGGGCCGGATTCAACGTGACGGTCGAGGTGGAGGCGACGGGCACGAAGGTCGTCGTCACCGTGATCGTGTCGGCCACGGACGCGCCGCTCGCCCCCTGCGCGGTCGCGATCACGTTCACGGCTGTCGGCGTGTTGTTCCCGGTCAGCGTGACCTGGCCATTGGTGCTGCTCGAGCTGGAGACGCTGATGCTGGGATTGTTGCCCTCGGTCGACCAGGCAATCAGGCGGCCGGGCAGGACGTTGTTGCTGGCATCGAACGCCTGCGCGGTGACGACCCGCGCGTAGGCCGCCCCGATGTGCAGCGTTCCCACGATCGGGCTGAAGGCGACGCGCGCGATCTGCACGGTCGAGATATTGAGCGGCGCGGTCGCCGTGATGGGGAGGACCTGTCCGGGCGACGACGCGGCCACGGTAATCGTCCCCGTCCCGGACGCGACGCCGGTGACCAGTCCCGTGCTGCTATTGATGGTGGCGGCGTTCGCCGGTGTCGTCACCAGCGACCAGCTGACGGTGCGCCCCGTCGCCGGCAGCGCCTGGCCAGCGGCCGACAGTAGCGTCACCGTCGGCTGCGCGGTCGATCCGGTGGTGACGCTCAGCGGACTGGGGGTGATCACGGCCGAAGCGACCGGCGCCAGGGTCACGTTGACGGCCGTGGTGCCCTGCGGCGTGGTGCCACCGACCCCCTGGCCTGGCGCCGAGGCGGTGATCGTGACGGTCCCGGGGATGTTGGCGGTCACCAGTCCGGCCTGGCTCACCGAGGCGACGACGTTGTTGCTCGACACCCACAGCAGGGTGCGTCCGGTCAGGATGTTGTTGGCGGCATCGCGCACCGTGGCCGTCAACTGGGTCGTCTTGAGTTCCTCGACCAGGGCCGGACTCGGGGTGAGCGCGATGGAGGCGATGGGGACGCTGGTCACCGTCACGGTCGACACGCCCTGCACGCCGCCTATTGTCGCCGTGATCGTGGCGGTGCCCGTGCTCACCGCGGTGATCGTGTTCGAGCCACTGGAGTTCGTGGTGTTGACGCTTGCGACCGCCGGGGCGCTCGTCGTCCAGGTGACCGGCCGCCCCGTGAGCACGTTGCCGGCGGCATCGCGCGCGGTGGCCGTGACCGTGCGCGTCCCCCCGATGTTCAGGCTCGTCGTCGCCGGCACGAGCGTGACACTCGCAACGGGGATCCCTGTCACGGTGACGGTCGTCTGGGCGATCACGCCCTCGACCGTCGCCTGCACGACCGTCGCACCCGCCGAGACGGCGGTGACCTGGCCCGTCAAGCTGATCGTCGCGATCCCCGGGGCGGTGACCGCCCACCCGATGTTGCGCCCGACGGGCGAGAGCGGGGCCCCGTTGGCATCGGCGAGCAGCGCGGTCAGGGCGACCGTCTGGCCGACGGTGAGCGTGGGATTCGCCGGAACGATGGACACGCTCGCCACGGGAATCGCCGTCACGGTCATCGACCTGGTGCCGATGACGCCGTCGACAGTGGCGGTGATGTCGGCGGTGCCGGGGGCGATGCCGGTGACCAGGCCGGTCGAGGACACGCTCGCCACACTGGACGCCGACGAGTTCCAGACGACGCTGCGTCCGGTGATCGGCGCACCCCCGGCGTCCACTGGCTGGGCCGCGAGCTGCACGGTGCGCCCCTGTTGCACGGTCGCCGTCGACGGGGAGATCAGGACCTGGGCGACGCCGACCGTGGACACGGTGACGGTGACACTGGTCGAGACTCCCTCCGATGCGGCAAAGATGAGCGCGGACCCAGCGCCGACCGCGGTGACCAACCCGGATTGGGTTACGGTCGCGACGGACGGTGCGCCGGAGATCCAGGTGATGCCGCGCCCCGGCAGGAGGTTGTTTGACGCGTCGCGCGTGGTGGCGGCGAATTGCTGCGTCATCCCGATCAGGATCGTCGCCGCCGCGGGGAGGATCGAGACGCTCGCCACCGGAACCGGCGACACGGTCACGGTCGCCGTCGCGGTCTTTCCCTCGGCCGACGCCGAAATCGTCGCGCGTCCGGCCGTCAGCGCCGACACCAGGCCGGTCGCGTTCACGGTGGCGATCGTCGGCTGGTCGGTGTTCCACGTGAGGCTGCGTCCGGACAGGAGCGCGCGCCATTGGCGTCGACGATGCGCGCCACCAGTTGCAACGATTGCCCGGCGGCCACGGTGGACGATTGCGGCGTGAGCGACAGCGTGTCGATCGGAACGAGCGACACGGTGATCCGCGCGCTGCCGTTGACCCCTTCGGCCGTGGCGGTGATCGTGGCGGTGCCGGGCGAGAGCGCGGTCACGACGCCGGTGGACGAGACCGATGCCCTGCTTGGCGTGCTGGACGACCAGGCGATCGAGCGTCCGGGCAGCGCGACGCCGGTGGCCGATCGAGGGGTCGCCGCGAGCTGCAATTGCGCCCCGACAATCAGCCCCTCGGCGCTCGGTGATACCTCGATCGACGCGATCGGGACGGGCTGCACCGTCAGGACCGAGCTCCCCAGCACGCCGTCGATCGTGGCGGTGATGTTCGTGGTGCCGGCGGCGACACCGCTCACCACACCGGTCGAGGTGACCGTGGCGATCGTCATGTCGCTGGTCGCCCAGAGCACGGGACGCCCGGCCACCGTCTCGCCGCCCGCATCGAGTGCCTGTGCGGCGAGCTGTGTCGTGGCACCGGCGACGACCGACGACGTGGCCGGTGTCACGCGAACCAGCGAGACGGGTCGGGCGATGACGGTCACCGGAATGAGCGCTGACTTGCCTCCGGCGCTCACGGCAATCTGGGTCGCTCCCGCCGCCACGCCGCTGACGATTCCCTCCTGCGACACGGTGGCAATCGCGGGACTCTGGGAGGACCAGAACAGCCGTCGGTCGTTGATCGGGTTACCCGCGTCGTCCAGGACGCGAACCGTCACGGCGCGCGTCTCGCCGACCGTCATCGTCGCCGAGAGCGGATTCGCGACCAGCTGGGAAACGATGGATTCGTCCGGTGCGAAGGGAGACTCGCACGAGACGAGGAGGAGGGCGTACGTGGCCGCGGCCATCGCGCGACGAAACGCGCGACCCGTCGCGAGACGGATCGTGCCTCGCAGCGGAAGACGGGAGCGACGAGACGGCGTGTCGGGCATACGCCGCAGAAGCTAGCGCATGGGGCGGAGCACGCGCGCCGGGGCGCTGGCATTCTCCCGATCGCCGCCGCCCAGCTGCCCGTCGATGTTGTAGCCCCAGCAAAAGCCCTCGCCACCGCTGGTCACCCCGCAGGTGTGCGCGCCGCTCGCATTGAGGCTGACGAACGTCGTGGCCCCGCGTACGGCAACCGGCCGGGTACGGTCGGTGGTCCCGCCATCGCCCAGCTGGCCGTAGGAGTTGCGACCCCAGCAGAAGGCACGTCCGTCCCGACCGCGGCCGCAGCTGTGCACCTGTCCGGCGGTGACCGACACGAACGAGAGCGGTAGGTCGATCGCCTGGGGCATGGCGGCGTCGGTGGTGTTCCCGGTTCCCAGCTGCCCGAAGTTGTTGCGCCCCCAACAATGAATGGTCCCCACGGTCGAGACGGCGCAGGTGTGCTGGTTCCCGGCGGCGATGGACACGAATCGTTGATCGGAGAGCACGGCTGCCGGGGACGCGTGCCCCGTGGTCGTTCCGTCGCCGAGCTGTCCCGCGTCGTTCTGTCCCCAACACCACGCGACTCCGTCGGCGGTGATGGCGCAGCTGTGGGCTCGGCCGACGCTCAGGGCCCCCGCGCTCAGGGTGAGCGACACCGCCGTGGGGGTGGTGCGGGTAGCGCGCGTCCCGTCGCCCAGCTGGCCCAATGCGTTGTTCCCCCAGCACAGGACGGTCCCCGCGCGGTTGAGCGCACAGGAGTGCGACGCGCCGGCCCGCACGAAGCGGTACGACCCCCCGCCGCTGACGCGAACGGGCGCCGAGCGCGGCGTCGTGGTCCCGTCGCCGAGCTGTCCGGCGTCGTTGCTTCCCCAGCAGAAGAGTTCCCCGTCGCGCGACACCGCGCACGAGTGCCAGACGCCGGCCGACAGCGACGCCATGGCGAAATCCCCGGTGACGGGCAGGGGCTCGGCGTGCGCGTCGAAGGTGCCGTCACCCAGTTGGCCGCGTTCGTTGTTCCCCCAGCACAGCGCCCGACCGGCCTCGTCGAGCATGCACGAGTGGCGACCACCGGCGGCCATGTTGCCGCGTTCGGGCGAGAAGTTCACGGTGGTGACCGGGATGGCGGGCACCCCGGCGTTCTTGTCGACGCTGGTCGGCCGATCTGTTGGGATCGGAATGCCGCCTGTCGCTGCCGGGCGGGAGCTGTCAACCGGTCGCGTCGTCGCGCCGAACGCGCCGGCCGAGCGTCCCGCGAGTTCGGCGGTGGCCAGCGCGCGCAGTGAGTCGACGTTGCTCCCCGGACGCGCGGTGATGCCCAATGTGTCGAAGAGGACATCGGTCCGCGCCGCCGCCCCGGCGGCCGAGTCGTCGGGGAAGCCGCCGCTCATGCTGAGCGAATCGGTCGGGAGGATGACGGGGACCTGCACCTCGCGGGCATCGGCGAACGTCGCGGAGTCGGCCACCACCTTCGGGACCATCACGCGCTGCCGCACGAAGACTGCGGTGGCGACGACGGCGGCCAGCGTGATCGCGGTGCCGGCGTACCAGAAGCGGCGCGGGCGCACCGGGGCGACGTGTTCGCGGGACGGGCGCTCGATGGGCGTGTTCCACGCGGGCGACGTGGCGAGTCGTTGCGTGGCATCGGTATCGGCGATCGGGATGGCCTGCCGCTCGTCGGGGGAGGCGTCGGCCCCTTCGACATCGTCGACCGGTGTCTCGCCGCGGCGAAAGCGCACGGTAGAATTCGCGGGATTCGACGTCGGCGTGACCATGGCCGGGACACGGGCTGACCCAAACGACCGAAAGCCGCCGCTCTTGCGGCGTTTCTTGACCTGCGACTGCCACTCCTTGAACCCCGGGACCGTCTCGTCACCAGCCAGCAGGGTGAGAAAGCGGGCAGCGCCGACCCAGCGTCGATCGGGGTTCTTGTGCATCAACCCCTCAATCAGGTACTGCAGCTTGGGCGGGACGTCGGGGCGGAGGACGTCGAGCGGCGGCAGCGGGTCGTGCTTCTGCCGATAGATCACGCTGTAGAGGCTCTCCCCCGCCCAGGGGCGCTGCCCGGAGAGCATCTCCCAGCCCACCATGCCTAAGGCATACAGGTCGCTGCGCCCGTCCAGATGCCCGCCGTCGATCTGCTCGGGCGACATGTAGGTCGGCGTGCCGATCGCCGTCCCCGTGGCGGTGAGCTCGGTGTTCTCCTCGATGGAGCGTGCGACACCGAAGTCGGAGAGGAGGGCGCGCCCGGTGATCTCGTCGAGGAAGATGTTCTCCGGCTTGACGTCGCGATGCACGACCCCGCAGCGATGCGCATACGCCAGCGCGCGGGCAATGTCGCGGAGGACCTGCTCCGTCTCGGTCGCCGAGAGCGCCCCGCGAGCCAGCGCCCCCTTGAGCGTCATCCCCGGAATCAGCTGCATGACCAGCGCGAGGCCGTTGCTCAACTGCTTGACGGCGTGCAACGAGACGATGTTGGGATGCTCGAGCTGGGCAACAGTCCGGGCTTCGCGTGCGAGGCGCGCGACCGACTCGTTGTCGGAGTGGAAGCGGGGCCGCACTACCTTGATGGCGACGTCGCGCCCCAGGGAGCGCTCGCGCGCACGGTACACGACCGCCATGCCGCCGCGTCCCAGCTCACCCCGGCACTCGTATTCAGTGTCGAGTTCGTGCGGCCATCCGCCGGCCGCGGTGCCTCCGCCGTCCGCCACCGCGCCTTCGGTCATCGCCATACGTACCGAAACACCAGCGCTCCCATTTCGATCCGATCGCCATCCCGGAGCAGGGTGGGTTGCTCGTCCATCAGTGCCGAACGATTGACGACCACCGGATTGGTGCGCGAAAGGTTGGTCAGCGACCAACCATCAGCGTCGAACGCCATGCGGGCGTGCGCGCGGCTGACGGTAGGCTCGAGCAACTGCACGTGTCGAAACGGCGGGCCCTCGCTCCGCCCGAAGGTGATGACCGACTCTTCCTGGTGCGCCAGGCGGACGAAGCGAACCTCGAGGCCCGAGTCCGGACCCTCAGTCACCAGGAGGTGACCGGGGAGAAAGGGACGAGAGCGGTCGGCCGGCCGGTGAAATCGCAACGCCTGTCCCTGGATGAACTCGGCCACCTCGTCGCTCATGACCGTCTCACCCGTCGTCATGGTGACGAGCGATTCCTCGGACGAGCCAGACGACACTTCGTACTCGTCAGGAGAGAGTCGCTCGGCGACCGCCAGGGCAGTGATCGGCGAGCGCCGCATGGGCTGGAAGTCGCGAATCAGCGCGGCGCGCGGGACTTCAGCCCCCGCGACGATCGGCATCACGAGCACCGGTTTGCCGTGGGTTCGCATTGCGGCGTCGCGCTTGCGCCGAGCCATCCAGCTCCATAGCAGGACTCCCGCGCTTGCGACGGCGAGCGACGAGAAAATCACCACGAGGCTCAGGAAGCTGACGCGCATCATCCGGTTCGGGGCTCCGGGACTCGTTCCACCAGCACGCTCGTCGACGCGGATCGGTGCATACAGACGAGGTCGCACACGCAGGCAAACGCCCAACGCGAGAGATACACACACGCCGGACGTACGTTTCCACGGCGGCGGCTGGGTGTCTCCGGCCGTAACTTAGGCCGCGGGAGGTAGCACGCGCCAGACAGTGGCGTCGACGCTACGGTCTGCGCTACGCGTGCAGCGCGCTACTTGACCCGGAAGCGGAAGACCACTTCGCCCATCTCGATCCGGTCGCCTTCGCGGAGAACCACCGTGGTACCCTCTCCCGCGAGCGGCAGGCCGTTCACGACGACCGGATTGGTGGCGGAGAGATTCGTCAGCGACCAGCTGGTCCCGTCCAGGAAGAGCTTCGCGTGCATGCGCGACACGGTGGGGACGTGAAGCTGCACGTGCCGGTACTGCGCGCCTTCGGCACGGCCGAAGGTGATGGTGGTGCCATCGGGGCCGGGGGTTCGCACGAACTTGACCTCCGCCCCGGCGTCGTCGCCTTCGAGGACCTCGAGCCGGCCGGGAAGGAACTGCAGCGTGCCATCCTGGGGACGCTCGAGGCGCAGCGTGACGGCGCTGCGTTCATCCAGGTTCCGGTCGCGGAATGCCTCGTGCCGGTCTCCGGCGACGTGCATGCGCAGCACCCGGCTGCGATCCTCATTCGCCGCATGATCGAGTTGCATCGCCCGCATCTCGATCGGGATCACGGGCGTGTCATGCTTGGAGCGCTCGGGGCGCCGCGGCGACGGCGCCGCTTCGTCCTCCTCGTCCGTCTGCGTTGCCACACTCGCAGGTGACGGGCGCGAGGGTCGCGGCGGGAGCGCCTGCGACTCAACTCGCCCGAATGGCGCGATCGGAATCGGCCCGTGTCGCATAGCCCGACGGCGCCGACGCGGGAGCATGATCCCGAAAATCAGCGCCAGCGTGAGGACAGCGAGAGGGGCGAGGACGAGGGCGAGCACGGACTCCGGGAACTAGAGGATCGACCGCTGCGAGCGGGGCGTGTGTAACGGGGGTGGCAAGAAGACCACCAACACCCACCACTGCCCTTACTGCCAAGGTCGTGCCGTTGGACGCGATGTCCCGTGATGATGTACGATTCCGGCTCTGACGGCAACTCCCGTCTGGGGTATCGAGGGAGGAAGGGAGCCGCCGCACGCCCGGGCGGTGACGCATGTCGCACTTTCGATCGATCGGTTGACCGGGAGCGGGAGCCCTGACTAGTTTGACGTGCTCTTGGTAAGGGCCTGTAGCTCAGTTGGTTAGAGCGCACGCCTGATAAGCGTGAGGTCAGAGGTTCAACTCCTCTCAGGCCCATCCCTTCCGAGCTTCGGAAGGCTCGTACATAGTCGACTCGCGGGGGGTGCCACCGGTTACGGTGGTGCCCCCCGTGTTCGTTGGGATGCATCGCGGGCAGCTACTTCCCCATCTTCCAGAATGTAATCCCGCTCGCCTGCTGCCCGACGTCGGCGGTCGCGACCTTGGCCAGCGCCTTCAGGTCGTAGACATCGACCTTTCCGGGTTGTGCCCCGACCCTCTCGCTGCTCACGAACGCGTACCGTGAGTCGGGGCTGACCGCGACACCGTGGGCGACGGTGGTGGAGTTCTTGAACTGCCCCACGCTCCGCCCCGTCCCGAGATCGAAGATCTCGAAGCCGGCGCTCTGCTTCAGTGTGACCAGCAGCTGCTTGCCGTCCGGCGTCACCGAGAGGTTATAGGGGCCGCGCCCGGTCGCCATCCGGCGCGAGACCGCCCACTTGGCGCGGTCGATCTCGAGGATCTCGTCGGCCTTGTTGCAGGCGACAAAGATCTTCTTCCCGTCGGCCGAGGGCTGGGCCCACGTGGGAGAGCATGTCGATGGCGCCATTGCTGCGTGCGACGCGCCCTGCGCCATCTGGTGCCCGGCGTGTTCTGTCGCCGAGATGGCGATCGGCCCCTCCTTGCCCTTCGCCACCGAGAAGCGGCGCGAGACGGCGAAGGTGCGGGTGTTGATCTCGATCAACTGGTCGTCCATCATGCACCCGGAGTAGTGCAATGCCCCGGTGGGATCGATGCGGCTCCCGTGCGGCATGGTGCAGGTCTCGATCTGCTCGACCTCGGTCAGCGTGGGCGTGTAGACCACGCTGATGCTGCTCGGCACCATCTCGCCGTGCAGGTTGAAGTTCGCCGAGAAGGAGTAGAGTCCGTCGGGGGTCAGGTCGAGCGTCGCGGGAAACTTGCCGAGCGAGATCCCGGGCCCCACGAGGGTGTCGGGACCGAGGTCGTACTTCCATAACTTGCCGTCGGGTGTCCCGTGCCCAGTGGTCATGTAGAGCCACTTGCCATCGGGCGAGACCTGCAGGCCGTGGGGCCCCTCCATCTCGGCCGCGAGTTCGCCGATGGCGATCGTCTTCTCGACCGCCGCGCCATCGGGGCCGAAGCGCACGCGGTAGATCCGATCGGCTGACTCAGCGCCAACGTATACCCAGTAGGTAGACGTAGGAGCTTCGAGGGGTGTCGCGCGGGCGGCGGAGATGGAGGGCGCCGGCGCGGTAGCCGGGCGTACCGGTCGCGGGCCGCGTTGCTGCGACTGCGCGGGGACAGCGAGCAGTGCCAGCCCCGCCAGGGCGACGGCCAGCGTCGCGGTTGGCTTGCGGCACGAATGCATGTCGGCCATGATGTGAACTCTCTGTGCCGGGCTCGCCCGACGCGCGGTAAGACGATAGTAGATCTGGTGTCGCTCGCGGCACTCCACATCCGACGGGGAGCACTCTTCATGAACGTAGCGCGAAGCCTTCGCTTCGTCACGGCGGTCGTCGGTACGGCGATGCTGCTGCCTACCGTAGTACACGCGCAATACGCGCAGGGCGTTGTGAAGCTGGTCGCGGAGCCGGCACGGCTCACGCTGCGGGCCGGTGAGACCGTCGCCCTGAAGGTGACGGCGCTCGACGCGCAGGGGAAGGCTGTTCCCGATGCGGAACTGCGGGTGTCCGGACCTCGCGGCGCCGTCCAGTATGGTGACGGACGGCTTCGGGCGCTGCGGGCCGGATCGTACACGGTGGTGGCGACGGCGTTCACGGGCCGCGGGATCGATGCGATCACGCTGGATATCCCGGTGTTGGTCACGTGGCCGACGCTGACGAAGGTGGCGATCGTGGCCGAGGCGGGGCGCTTGTACACCGGGACGATGCTGGGACATACCGTCGCCGGGTCACACGCCGACGGCTCGCCACGTCCGGGCCTCGTGGTCACGTGGCGCACGTCCGACGCGTCGGTGGCCGCCGTGGACCGTTTTGGGAACGTGACTGCGCTGAAGCCGGGGCCCGTCGTGATCTCGGCCGAGGCCGAGGGGGTGAGCGCGCAGGCCAGCTACACCGTGGCACCGAGCCCGGTGGCGCGCATCGACATGAACATCAAGGAGACGTCGATCAACACGGGCGACGTGGTGCACCTGGCGGCGGTGGCGCGCAGCAGCTCGGGTGAGGCGGTCAGCGACGCCAAGATCGACTGGACCTACATGTATACGCCAGACGATACCACCGTTGCGCCTGGCGGTCCCGGGATCATCGATCGCGCGCCCGACGGAACGCCGATCTTCGCCGCCAACGCGCCGGGGCGGTTCACGATCCTCGCGCAGTCGGGGACGGCGCTGAGCCGCACCGTGCTGGACGTCAAGCCGCGCGACGTCCGTCGCCGGATCACCGTGACGGGGCGCGGGGTGGTGAACACCACGGCCACGTCCGACCTGTGGCCGTGGACGGGGAAGGATGGGCGTGACTACTGCCTCGTCGGGACCTGGGGCGGCGACGGCTATGGGCTTGTCTTCGACATCACGGACCTGAACAACATCGTCAAGACCGACTCCATCAAGATCGACGCGCGCACCATCAACGACGTGACGGTCTCGCCCGACGGGCGATATGGCGTCCTCGCGCGCGAAGGCGCCTCCAACCGGGTGAACGGCGTCGTCATCCTCGACCTGTCCACACCGGCGCATCCCAAGATCGCCGCAACGTTCGACCAGGCGCTGACCGGCGGCGTGCACAACATGTTCGCCACCGACGACTATCTCTACGCCATCTCGGGCGGGGAGAAGTACGTGATCATCGACGTGCGCGACATCTACAAGCCCAAGTACGTCAGCGAATACAAGCATCCCAACGCCCGCATTCACGACCTGTGGGTCCGCGACGGTATCGCGTACTCGGCGCAGGGCGGAGTCGGCGCCGTGCTGGTGGATGTCGGGAACGGCAAGTGGGGGGGGACGATCGAGAAGCCGAAGCTCATCAATACGTTCGCCATCAATTCGGGGCACGAGATCTTCCCCTACTTCCAGAAGAGCACGGGGAAGACCTACCTGTTCCTCGGGGACGAGGAGATGAATCGCGCCGGACGGGTCTGGGAGGGGACGAACTACAGCGCCTCGCTCGGCAAGTCGGGAGGGATTGCCCAGACGTCGGGCGGGTATGTGCACATCGTGGATGCCACCGACCCCATGAACATGAAAAAGGTGGGGCGCTACCATCTCGAGGACTACGGGGCGCACGACATCATCGTCGAGGATGACGTGTTGTACCAGGCCTACTACGACGGCGGGGTGCGCGTGGTGGACGTGTCGGGCGAGCTGCTCGGAAACCTCGCGACCCAGAACCGCGAGATCGCCGTGTTCAAGTCGTTCGATCCCAACGGACTGACCTCCAATGCGTCGTTCGTCATGAACGCCATGCCGTGGAAGGGGCGCGTCCTGTTCACCGACTTCAACTCGGGGCTGTGGGCGGCGAAGCTGGAGCCGAAGCCGGCGATCACGCCGTAGTCGTCGCGCGGTAGCGCGCGACGCAGCGGTGCAAGGCGACTTGTGCGTATGGGAGGGAGAGGGCAGACTCCGAGGAGTCCGCGCTCTCCCTTCGCCTTTCACCACCCCCGCCATGAAGTATCTGACCACGGGATCTGCGCGCACAGTCGCGACCGTTCTCGCCCTCGCCGCGCTGTCGGCCCCCGCCGGCGTTCTGCGTGCGCAGCAGGTGCAGCAGCAGGACGCCGAGTACACGCGACTCATCAAGGAGAACCTGCGCGACCCGCGCATCACGACCGAGCTGGTCGACCACCTGCCGGCGTCGGCCACGGTCCCGACGCCGCTCAAGTTCCACGGGCGCATCGTCGGGCAGCCGGGCGAGCTGACCTATGCGCGGGACATCCAGCGCTACTTCGAGGCCCTCGCGACCTCGTCGCCGCGGGCGAAGTTCTGGACCATTGGCAAGTCCGAGGAAGGACGCGACATGTTCGTCCTCGCGATCGCCGACGAGGCGACGATTCGCGACCTGGACAAGTACAAGGGGATCCTGGCCCAGCTGACGGATACCCGGAAGACGTCGGACGCGGCGGCGAAGGCGCTGATCGCCGACGGCAAGCCGATCTACTGGCTCACCAGCGGGATGCACTCGCCCGAAACCGGTGGGCCCGAGACGTTGCAGGAGCTGGCGTACCGGCTGATCGTGGAGGAGACGCCGTATGTGCAAACGATTCGCAACAACGTGATCACCTTCATCACGCCGGTCATCGAGGTGGACGGGCGCGAGAAGCACGTGGACACGTACTACTACAACAAGAAGCTGGCGCGCGGCGACACGCGGTTGCCGTTGATGTACTGGGGCAAGTACGTCGCGCACGACAACAACCGCGACAACATGGGGCAGTTCCTCAAGCTGTCGCAGCACGTGAACCGCTTCTTCCTCGAGTGGCACCCGCCGATCATGCACGACCTGCATGAGGCGTCGAACTACCTGTACGCGTCCACCGGGACGGGGCCGTACAACGAGGCGCTCGACCCGATCACCATCGACGAGTGGTGGCTGCTGGCCAAGACCGAGGTGATGGAGCTGACCAAGCGCGGCGTGCCGGGCGTCTGGACCTACGGCTTCTACGACGGCTGGGTGCCGAACTACATGTTCTTTGCCGCCCACGCGCACAACGCGACCGGTCGCTTCTACGAGGTGCAGAGCTACGGGCCCGACACCAGCACGGTGCGGTTGGGCGCGACGCAGACGAGCCGCGAGTGGTTCCGGCCGAACCCGCCGCTCCCCAGCATCAAGTGGGGGCCGCGCAACAACGTCAACATCCAGCAGTCGGCCATCCTCATCGCGCTGAACCACGTCGCGAAGAACAAGGAGACCTACCTCGAGAACTACTGGCTCAAGAACAAGCGCCAGGTGGCGAAGGGGAAGGCCGGGCCGACGTACGCGTGGGTCATTCCGGCCGCCCAGCGCCGCAAGGGCGAGGTGGCCGAGGTCGTGAATGCCCTGCGGGTGCAAGGGCTCGAGTTCCACACGGCCACCCGCGCCTTCAAGGCCGGTACGGTGGACGTGAAGGCGGGAGACTACATCATTCGTGCCGACCAGCCGTACCGCATCATCCCGGAGATGTACTTCTCGGTGCAGAACTTCGCCCCGGGCAACCCGCGTCCGTATGACGACACGGGGTGGACGTTCCAGCTCACGCGCAACTTCAAGGTGAGCGAGGTGGCCGACTCGTCGGTGCTGGTGCAGGCGATGACCATGGTGACGCGCGACGTCGCGGCTCCCGGCGGGATCGAGGGGACCGGCGCGGTCGTGGTGGTCGAACACACCACCGACAACAACCTGGTGAAGTTCCGCTTTGCCCACCCGACGGTGCGCATGCTGGCCGCCGAGGACGACTTCACCCTGAACGGCAAGTCGTTCCGGGCCGGGTCGTTCATCATCCCGGCCGCCGACCGTGCCAGCCTCGAGCCCTCGCTCCGTGACCTCGGGCTCTCGGCGTGGGCAGTGGCAGCGGCGCCGCAGGTGCCGACCCACGACCTGGACGTGCCCCGCATCGGCTACGTGCACTCCTGGCAGCGCACGCAGGACGAAGGGTGGGTGCGGGCGGCCTTCGACACCTACGGGGTCCCCTACACGTACTTTGCCGACCAGAAGCTGCGCGACGGCAACTTGCGTGCACGCTACGACGTGATCGTCTATCCGCACGTCGGCGGCTCGTCGATCGCCCAGGTGAACGGCATCGCGAAGACCACGGCGACTCCGCTGCCCTACCGCAAGTCGGCCGAGACGCCGAACCTTGGCGCGCTGGACCAGTCGGACGACATTCGCGGTGGCATGGGAATCGAGGGGCTGGCCGAACTGGCGAAGTTCGTGCGGGAGGGGGGGACGCTGCTGGTCGAAGGGTCGACCACGACCATCTTCCCCGAGTTTGGACTCACGACGGGGATCACGATCGAGGAGCCGGCGGCGCTTTTCGCCCGCGGGTCGATCATGCGCGGACTGATCGCCGACCGGAAGAGCCCCATCGTGTACGGCTACGACGGCGCCCAGCTACCGGTGTACTTCAACCAGGGGCCCGTGATCAGCGCCGGCGGCGGTGGCCTTCCGCCGCAGCTGGCGGCGTTCCTCGGCGGCGGCGGTGGGCCGAGCCAGAACGTGACGCCCATGGCGACGCGCCTGCGCTTGTCGGAATACGAGGCCGACTCGAGTGCTGGCAAGCCGGACGCGGGGCGAGGTGCCACGGACGATGTCGCGGCGATCCGGGCGATGGCGTCGCAGTTCGGGATGAATCTGGACGAGGGGCGTCCGCGGGTGGTCATGTCCTTTCCCACCGATGCGACCCAGATGCTCCTGTCGGGGACGTTGCAGAACGGGCAGCTGCTGTCGGGACGTGCACAGGTCGTCGACGCCACGGTTGGAAAGGGGCACGTGGTGATGTTCGGCATTCGACCGTTCTGGCGCTGGCAGACGCAGGGGACGTACTTCCTCGGCTTCAACACGATCCTCAACTGGAATGACCTCGATGCCGGCAAGGCGAGCGCGACCGCGCGTCCGGCCGCCGGCGCCACGCCGCCCGGTCGGCCGTAGGAGGCCTCCGCGCGGCCGCGGCCGTTCGTCATGCGGACGCCTGAGGTGATGCGCAGCCACGATCTTCTTCCACCCTTGGCCCGACGACTCCCATGAAGGCAGCGTACGTTCTGGCGGCACTACTGGTCGCCACGGTCATGCAGGCGCAAACACCGACGGGATGGCCGTCGGGTCGGGCGCGGGCACGATTCGACGTCACCATTCCGGCGTCGGTGCGACCCGAGGCGACGACGGGACGTCTCTTCGTGATCCTCGCGCGCAACAACGACACGGAACCGCGGTTCCAGGTCGGCCGGATCGGGTCGCCCATGTTTGCCCGCGACTTCGAGCGCGTGGCGCCCGGCGGGGTGGCGACGGTGGGCGGGACCGACCTTGGACACCCGGTCTGGGACATGGCGGAGATCCCCGCCGGCGAGTACTGGGTGCAGGCGGTGGTGAACGTCTACACCGAGTTCCCCCGCGCCGACGGGAAGGTGCTGTGGATGCACGATGACCAGTGGGAGGGGCAGCAGTGGACTCGCTCCCCCGGCAACCTGTATTCCGTGCCGCAGAAGGTGACCTTCGATCCGCTGAAGGGCGGGGTGGTTCGGCTGGCGGCCGACCAGAAGATCCCGCCGATCGCGGTGCCGGCCAATACCGCGTGGGTCGAGCGGTTTCGCTTCGAGTCGCCGTCGCTTTCCAAGTTCTGGGGGCGGCCGATCTACCTCGGGGCGACGATTCTCCTGCCGCGCGACTATCATCGCGGCACGACCGCCTATCCGGTCCTGTACGAGCAGGGGCACTTCGCGGCCGGGAACCCCATGCGGTGGGAGGAGGGGAGCGAACTGGGCAAGGACTGGATGCGCGACGACTTCCCTCGCGTCCTGGTCGTGACCTTCCAGCATCCGACGCCGTACTTCGACGACTCGTACGTGGTCAACTCCGTGAACAACGGGCCGTACGGCGATGCGATCATGCGCGAGCTGATTCCCGAGGTGGAGAAGCGCTATCGGACGATCAAGGAGCCGTGGGCGCGCTGGCTGCACGGGGGATCGACCGGGGGGTGGGAAGCGTTGGCGCTGCAGATCTTCAACCCGGACTTCTTCGGCGGCACGTGGGCGTACTGTCCCGATCCGGTCACGTTCACCGACGTGGAAGGGATCAACATCTACAAGGATACCAACGCGTACTACAAGCAGATCACCGAGTGGCACCGCACCCCCACCATCAACTCGCGGGAGATCAACGGCGAGGTTCGGCAGACCTCGCAGCAGCGCAACTGGATGGAGCTGGTCAACGGCACGCGTGGCCGCTCGGGACACCAGCTCGACATCTGGTCCGCCACGTATGGCCCGCTGGGTGCGGACGGGTACTTCAAGCCCGTCTTCGACAAGAAGACCGGGGTCGTCGATCGGAGCGTCGCGGAGTACTGGCGCGAGCACTACGACCTGCTGTATTACCTGCAACGCAACTGGAAGACCGTCGGCCCGAAGCTCGTGGACAAGCTGCACATCTACACGGGCGACGCCGACACGTACTTCCTCGACCGGGCCACGCGCGAGATGGAGGCGTGGATGAAGACCACCGAGGCGCCGCACTACGAGGGTTACTTCCTGTACGGCGACCAGAAGCCGCATTGCTGGAGCGGGCCGGTGTCGCCGTCGCAGCGCCTCAAGGAAATGGCGATGCACGGGTTGCGGCACATGCCGACAGGGGCAACGGCCCCGTGGTGGAAGTACTGACCGTGCCGTCGGCGGGTCGAATCGATTGTCGAACACCAGACCCTATCTCCACAGAGGAATCATGCGACGAGTATTGTTGGCGCTGATGGCGAGCGGGTGGCTCGCCGGCGGCACGGTCGCGGCACAGAACGCGACCCGTCAGGTCACGGGGACAGTGGTCGAGGAGGGAAGCAATGCGCCGATTCCCTCGGCGCAGCTGCAAGTGCGCGGGACCACGGTCGGGGCGCTGTCGCGTGCCGACGGGTCCTTCACGATCACCGCGCCCACGGGTGAGGTCGTGCTCGACGTCCGGCGGCTCGGCTACCCGCCGGTCAGCGTGACGGTCGCGGCCGGCGCGTCCACGGTGCAGATCGTCATGCGGAAGGACGCGCTCAAGCTCGACCAGGTGGTCATCACCGGGCAGGCGACGGGTATCTCGCGCCGCAACCTGCCCAACTCGGTGGCGAGCGTGAGTGCCGAGCAGGTCTCGAAGGTGTCGTCGCCGTCGGTGGATCAGGCGCTGCAGGGCAAGGTGGCCGGTGCGCAGATCTCCACCAGCACCGGGGCGCCCGGGGGCGGAAACCGCGTGCGCATCCGCGGCATCTCGTCGATTCTCGGGAGCGCGCAGCCGTTGTATGTCATCGACGGCGTCATCACCAGCGACGTCGGCATCGGACAGGGGACGAACCTCGTGACGCGCGCCTCCGGCAGCGCGATCTCGGCCATCACGCAGGAGGCGCCGGTCAACCGCATCTCGGACATCAACCCCAACGACATCGAGTCGATCGACGTGCTCAAGGGATCGGCCGCGGCGGCGATCTACGGATCGAAGGCGTCGGGCGGCGTCATCATCATCACGACCAAGCGGGGGGCGGCTGGACGGCCGCAGTTCAACCTGCGCACGGGGCTCGGGACGGGGCGTCTCGCGTACCGCAACGGCCAGCGCAAGTTC
The DNA here is from genome assembly GCA_016704465.1 of Gemmatimonadota bacterium. Classification (GTDB taxonomy): domain Bacteria; phylum Gemmatimonadota; class Gemmatimonadetes; order Gemmatimonadales; family Gemmatimonadaceae; genus SCN-70-22. The sequence continues at coordinate 315,178 of JADJAD010000009.1, forward strand.
CTGACGGTCGAAGATGCGACCAAGGCGTTCGGCCCGCTCGCGGCGAGCTTCTATGACCCCAACCGCGAGCTCGACTACGAAGACCTCGCCTACGGCAACGAGCCGCTCAACCGCGAGGCGACGCTGTCGGTAAGCGGCGGCTCGCAGGACACGCGCTATTTCATCTCGGGCAATGCCCGCCGCGAGGAAGGGATCGTCAAGAACACCTACTCGCAGAAGATGGGACTGCGGATCAACGTCGACCAACGTCTCAGCGAGCGCATGGAACTGCAGGTGGGCACTGAGGTGCTGCGCACGCTTGGCGATCGCGGACTGTTTGGCAACGACAACGCCGGCAACTCGATTGCCTACACGCTGACCAAGATTCCCAGCTTCCTCGACCTGCGACAGAAGGCGGACGGGTCGTGGCCGGTGAACCCGTTCTACAACTCGAACCCGCTGCACACGATCGACCTGATCAAGAACGAGGAAGGCGTGTGGCGCAACATCTCGACGGCGCGCCTCACCTGGGACCTGCTCGCGACCAAGAAGCAGGAGCTGCGCTTCGTGGGCTTCGGCGGGACCGACGTGCTGAACCAGGCGAACGAGGTCTACTCGTCGCCCGTGCTGCAGTACGAGCCGCTGGACGGCTTGCCGGGCACGTCGACGGTCGGGGCGGCCAACAACACGCAGGCGAACGTGAACCTGAACCTGGTGCACGTCTGGCGCCCGCTCACGCGATGGACGGCGACCACCCAGTTCGGGACGCAGTACGAACGCCGGAAGTTCAACGAGTCGCGCGCCTCGGCGCAGAACCTGCTCGGCGGGCTCGAGGTGGTCACGTCGGGGACGGTGCGCGACGTGGCCGAGAGCCGCGTGCTGACCGAGGACTTCGGCCTGTTCGGGCAGACCGAGCTGTTGTACAACGATCGACTCTTCCTCACGTTGGGGGCGCGCGCCGATCGCAGCTCCAACAACGGCGATGCCGGGCAGTTCTACCTGTTTCCCAAGGCCTCGGCGTCGTATCGCCTGCCGGGGCTCATGCCGGGCCTGGTGGATGAACTCAAGTTGCGCATTGCCTATGGCGAGACCGGCAACCAACCGTTGTACGGCCAGCGCTTCACGGCGCTCGCGTCGTCGAACATCGGCGGGCTGGGCGCGTTCCGCATTGGCACGGGGCTGGGCGCGGCCGACATCCGGCCGGAACGCCAGCGCGAGTTCGAGGCGGGCATCGATGCGACGATCTTCGGCAACCGCGGCACGATGGACTTCACCGGCTTCCAGCGCAACATCTCCGACCTGCTGATCACGCGCACGCTGCCGCCGACCAGCGGGTACAGCTCGGAGATCTCCAACGGGGCGGAGATGAAGGTGTGGGGGCTCGAGGCGTCGGTGTCGGTGAACCCGGTGCAGCGCGCCGGCCTCACCTGGAACACGCGCCTGAACTGGGGGATGAACCGCAGTGAGATCACGAGCCTCCCGGTCCCGGCCTTCCTGCTGGGCACCTTCCAGGTGGGCGCCGTGCGCGTGGAGAAGGGGAAGTCGGCGACACAGCTCATCGGCAACGACACGCTGCCGCAGTCGCCGCGCACGCTCTACCCCAACGGCGTCCTCATGGGCGACGGCAACCCGGACTGGACCGCCGGATGGTCGAACGAGGTCCGCATGGGGCCGTTCTCGGCCTACGCACTGCTCGATCACCAGCAGGGGGGGATGCTGGCGAACGGGACGTGGCGCCACTACGACCTGGGGCAGAACTCGCGCGACTTCGACGACCCGGGACCGGTGGCCGGCCAGAAGCTGGGCGACTACCGCCGCAGCACGTACCTCGTCGTGACGGGGATCTACTACCAGCAGACGACCTACACCAAGCTGCGCGAAGTGACGCTGGGCTATGACCTGCCGGCGTCGCTGGTGCAGCGTGCCTGGGGACGCGCGCAGAGCGCCCGCCTGCAGCTGTCGGGACGCAACCTGTACTGGTGGACCGACTACCGGGGCGGCGATCCGGAAGCGCAGAACTTCGGCGCCGGCAACGTGCCGGATGCCGTCCAGCGCAACCGCGAGTTGGCGCCGTATCCCGCCAGCCGCACCTTCTGGCTCAACTTCAACGTGGAGTTCTGACCCATGCGCATCGTACACACGGCCGCCTGGCGGCGGATGTCGGTGGCGGCGCTCGTCAGCGCGGCCACACTGCTCGTGGGGTGCAAGGAAGTCACCGTCCCCAACCTCAACTCGCCGAACGTCGACGGGCTCCTGCAAGCGCCCGACGCCGGCACGGTCAACACGACGGTCATCGGCCTGCTGGTGGGGGCGCGGGCCTCGGTGGGCACGTATGCCCAGACGCTCGGGATCTTCGGTCGCGAGATGTACAACCTGGACCAGGCCGAAGCCCGCGTGGTCCTGTCGTGGCTCGTCGAGCCGCTCTCGCCCGGTGGATTCGGGGTCGACATCGGCTGGACCAATACGTATCGCCAGGTGCTCCAGGCCGAGACCATCCTCGGCGCGGTGGACAAGGTGACGAACTACACCACCGAGCAGAAGGAAGGGGTGAAGGGCTTCACGAAGACCATGCAGGCCCTCGCCTTCATGGACCAGCTGCGTGTGCGCGACACCTTCGGGATCGTGTTGCAGGTCGACCCGACGGCGCAGCAGCTGGGCGCCTTCGTCACCAAGGCGGAAGGCTACAACCGGGCAGCGGCGCTGCTGGACGAGGGGCGCGCGCACCTGAACGCCGCGGGGGCGAGCTTCGCGTTCACCCTCACGTCGGGCTTCGTCGGCTTCAACACGCCGCAGACGTTCCTGCGGGCGAATCGCGCCCTCAAGGCGCGACTCGAGGTCGAGCGGTCGGGGTGGCAGGCGGCGTTGACCGCGCTCGGTGAATCGTTCATCACCACGACGCCGGCGACGCCGGCCATGCTCGCCACGGGCGTCAATCACGTGTTCTCGACGTCGTCGGGCGATGCGCTCAATCCGATGTTCGATCCGTCGCCCCGACAGTTGGTGGCCCATCCGTCGTTCCGCGCCGACGCGCGGCTGCGTGGGGACGGCTCGCCGGACCTGCGTGTAGTGAGCAAGGTGGCCACGAGCACCACGACGCTGACCAGCCAGGGGATCAGCTCGAACACACGGCTGAACATTGCGGCGACCAACGTGTCACCGATTTCGCTCATCCGGAACGAGGAACTGATCCTGCTGCGGGCCGAGGCGAACATCGGGCTCGGCAACCGGGCCGCGGCCATCGCGGACCTCAACGTGATCCGGACGGTGGCGGGCGGGCTCGCACCGCTGGCGGCAGACTTCGCCGGCGACCTGGTGGACGAGCTGCTGTACAACCGGCGGTACTCGCTCTTCGGCGAGTACGGATACCGGTGGGTGGACATGCGGAAGTACGGGCGGCTGGCCCAGCTCCCGAAGTTCGCGCCCAACCACCGCATCTACCCGATCGTCCCCCTGCCGTCGGACGAGTGCAACCAGCGCTCGCCCGAGCCCAAGGGGTGCGTCCAGGTGAGCGGTATCTAGTGGCGGCTGCCTAACGACGGCTCGCCGTCGAGGGGGAGAGTCGGGGGAGGCATTGTCCGGGCAGGCGCAACCGCGCAGCTTTGGGCGATGCCTCCCTCGGCCGTTCGGGACCCCCTCTCCCCACTGGCCGCCATTCCCGGCGTCGCGGTCACCGCCGCGCTGGGACTGGTGGCGTGGGGTGCCGCCCTCGGCGTCGGGGCCATACCCGCGCGCCGGCATCGATGCCGTCGTGCTGGCGATCCTGGCGGGCGTCGTGGTGCGCACCGTCTGGCATCCGGCCGACTGGGCGCTGCCGGGTATCGGGGTCGCCGCGCGTCCCATGCTGGAGGTCGCCATCGTCCTGCTGGGCGTGGCGACCGATGCGCGATGGATGGCGCGGGCCGGGGCGGCGCTGGCCATCGCCATCGCGCTGACGACGGCGCTGGCGTTAGGCGCGGGGCTCGCGTGGGGGCGCGTGTTCGGCCTCCCGCCGTCCCATGCCCTGCTGGTGGCGTCGGGCAATGCCATCTGCGGCAACTCGGCCATCGCGGCCGTCGCGTCGGTCACCGGGGCCCGGCGCGAAGAGGTCGCGTCGGCCGTGGCGTACACCGCGCTGCTGAGCCTCGCCCTGGTCCTCGCGCTCCCGTTCATTCGCGCCTGGCTCACGCTCGGCGACCTGTCGTATGGGATCGTCACCGGGCTCACCGTCTACGCGGTGCCGCAGGTGCTGGCCGCGGCGTACCCGGTCAGCATGCAGGCGGGACAGGTCGGGACGATGGTGAAGCTGGTCCGCGTCCTCATGCTCATTCCGCTCGTGACCGGCATTTCGCTCATGCGGCGCCGGCGCGAGATGGCCACCGGTGCGCGCCTGTCGTTGCGCGGGTTGGTCCCGTGGTACGTGCTCGGATTCCTCGTGGCCACCGTTGCCCGGTCGAGCGGCATGGTGCCCGACGGCGTGGCAGGCCACGCCCAGGTGGCGTCGCACGCCCTGACGATCGTGTCCATGGCGGCCCTGGGACTCGGGGTCGAGATGGAACTGCTGCGCCGGGTGGGCTGGCGCACGGCCGCGACGGCGACAGTTTCCCTGCTCACGCTGGCGGCGCTGGCGACGCTGGTGGTCATCTGGCTTCCGCGCAACGGACTGTGACGGGTCACAGGAAGGCGGGCGCATCGCGATTGCCCGCGACTGCACCAGGGCGCGTCGTGCGCGGGGTGGCATGGCGCGTGTTGATCCGGGGTGAATCGAGCGGTGCCGTCATTCTGGCGGCGCGCGCGTCAGGCGATCAGGAGGCAATGTGCGAGTAGAGTCGAACGCGCCGCAGGGCGACGGTCATCACGAGGGGCACAACGGCGACCGAGAGGACGGCCTTCATGGCGCACCTAACGACCGATCGGCCAGCGAGCATGCGGTCGCACCGGATGGCCTGACCGATGCGCGCGGAACATCGGTCTCGCGCCGCGTGCTGCTGACGGGGGCCGCCGGCGTGGCCGCGGGCGCCCTCGTCTCGGTGCTGCCGGGTGCGGCCGTGGGGCAGGGTGGAACCTCGGCCGGTGCGTCGACGCCGCCGCCGGCACCGAGTCGGGTGCCCGCCGATCCCGGCTCCATGCTCGGTGCACCGACCAGCGCGCAGGGAATGCGGGCGGCGGCGGTCAACCCGGCGCGTGTCCCCGTCGGAGCGGTCTCGGGGAGTTCGCGTTCGCCGCTCGGGGAGCTGACGGGAACGATCACCCCATCCGACCTCCACTTCGAGCGGCATCATGCGGGTGTGCCGGCGCTCGACGCCGCCACGCATCGGCTGGTGATCCACGGTCTCGTGGACCGACCCATGGAGTTCAGCGTCGATGACATTCGGCGGCTGCCGCAGGTCTCGCGCACATACTTCATTGAGTGCTCGGGGAATGGACGCGCGCCGTTCAAGTCGCCCAAGCCCGAGACCACCGCGCAGGCGGCCGCGGGAATGACCAGCAACACCGAGTGGACCGGCGTACCGCTCGCCACGCTCTTTCGCGAGGTCGGCGTGAAGCGCGAGGCGTCCTGGTTCCTGGCCGAGGGGGCCGACGCCTGCCACATGACGCGCTCCGTCCCGGTCGAGAAGGGGTGGGAGGACGCCATGGTCGTGTGGGCGCAGAACGGCGAACCGCTCCGGCCGGCGCAGGGCTATCCATTGCGGCTGCTGCTCCCCGGATGGGAGGGCAACATCAACCTGAAGTGGCTGCGGCGGCTGGAGCTGGGAACGCAGCCGTGGATGACGCGCTGGGAAACGTCGGTGTATACCGATCCGCTGCTCGGCGACACGGCGCGGCAGTTCAGCTTTGTGATCGATGCCAAGTCGGTGATCACCTCGCCGTCCTTTCCCGACGTGATCGGGACGCGCGGTTGGCGTCCGGTAACCGGGCTGGCGTGGTCGGGGCGCGGGCGCATAGCGCGCGTCGAAGTCAGCACCGACGGCGGCGCCAGCTGGCACGACGCAGAGCTCAGCGGGACGCCGCAGCCCAAGGCGCACGTGCGCTTCCAGTACATGTGGAACTGGCGGGGAGAGGAGGCACTGCTGCTCAGTCGGGCCACCGACGAAACGGGACAGGTGCAGCCCACGCGCACGGCCCTCATCGACGTGCGTGGCCCGGGCACGGACTATCATTTCAACGCGATTGTCGGGTGGCGCGTGCAGCCCGACGGTGCGGTCTTTTACCACGGGACCACCTGATGCGCCGTCACCTGTCCAGCGCCGCACTGGTCCTGCTGGCCGCCGGTTGCAACTCCCCGGCAGCCGACGGCGACCAGAGCCCCGCCGCGAGCGCCGCCCCCGCCGTCCCCGCTGCCCTCGCGACCTTCGAGCGCTACGACGCTGCGGCCGTCCCCGGCGGCCCTGGCCCGGGAAAGCGCTACGCGCTTGGCACGGCGGCCAGCACGTCGGTGATCGCCCGTTGGAACACGGATGTTGGAGCGCAGGGCACCGAGCTTCCTCCAGGAAAGGGGAGCGTGGGCGAAGGATCTGCCCTGTACACCTCGCTCTGCGCGTCATGCCACGGCGTTGGCGGGGTGGGGGGCATCGCGCCGAACCCGCCCCTCGTGGGGCGTGACTCGTCGGCCGAGGGCTTTCGATTCGCCCGCGATCCCCAGCTCACGAAGACCATTGGCAACTATTGGCCGTATGCCACGACGCTCTTCGACTACATCAAGCGCGCCATGCCACTGGCCACGCCGGGCTCGCTGACCGACAGCCAGGTGTACGCCTTGACCGCGTACCTGCTCGCGGCGAACCAGGTGATCGCCGACACCACCACGCTCGACGCCGACGCGCTGCGCGCGGTTCGGATGCCATATCGCGACCGGTTTGTCCGGGACGATCGAACGGGCGGTCCAGGCGTGCGGTGAACGGCGGGACGGTCGCGACCGCCTCTTGACAGGCTCTATATAACCACATAGTTATATGCTCAGTCCTTCCGAGAGCATATGACACGATCCTCCTTCTGTCTTCGACTGATGTCGGCCGGTGCCCTCGTGGCGCTCGGGGCTGTGCCGCTCATGGCGCAACGAACGAGCACCACGGCCTCCGCGGGCACCGGTCCGCAAGCCACGCTGCGCCTCGGCGACGCGCTGGACCGGGCCGACGGCTCGGCCTACGGCAATCGTGCCCAGGGCGCCCTGGCGGCCGCGCAACGCGCCCAGTCGCTCACGCCGCTGCGCGGGGTCCTGCCCAGCGTGCGGTTCGATGCCGGGTTCATGCGGACCACCGATCCCATCGGGGCCTTCGGGACAACGCTGCGACAGCGCACCATCACGCAGCAGGATTTCGACCCACGAAGCCTCAACTACCCGGCCGTCGCCCAGAACTACACGGGGGCGATGGTCCTGGAGCAGCCGCTCTTCAACGGCGACGCCCTGATGGGTCGCCGCGCTGCCTCCCTCGCCGGCGACGCGGCGCAAGCCAACGCCGACTGGGCGACCACCGGGACCCGCGTCGAGGTGATCCGCGCGTACTACGGCGCCGTGCTCGCCACGGAGAAGGTGGCGACGCTCGTCATCGCCGTGCGCGCCGCGAGCGAGCACGTGCGGCAGGCCGAGTCGATGGTGAAGAACGGCCTCGTGACCCCGTCCGACGCCCTGCTGGCCTCGGTCAAGGCCGGCGAGGTGGAGACGCTGCTGCTCGAGGCGGAGGGCGACGCGTCCAACGCGCGCCTGGGTCTGGCGACGTTGCTGGGAGCGCCGGGCGACACGCTCTGGGCACTGCCGTCGGGACTCCCGGAGGCCGACGCGCTGCGGGCGCTCGCCCAGATGGCCCTGGAAGCGTCCTCGCGCGACACGCGCGCCGACGTTGGTGCGGCACGTGCCGGAGCCGACGCCGCGAGTGCCGACGCGCTGCGCGCCCGGTCGCTGTACCTGCCGCGACTCAACGGCTTCGCGCGCTACGACTGGAACTCGGCGCTGCGCCCGTTTGGCGGCGACAACAACTGGACGGTCGGGGTGATGGCGTCGTGGTCGCCGTTTGCCGGCGCGAGCGAGGTCGCCGAGGTGCGGATGTCTTCGAGCCGGCGGGCCGCCGCGGACGCCATGCTGGATGGGGCGGAGGCGCGGGCGCAGCTCGAGGCGCAGCAGACGGCGACGACGCTCAAGGTGGCGCTGGCGCGCCTCGGTATCGCCGAGCGCAGCGTGCGCCAGAGCATTGATGCGCACCGCATCGTTGGCCGCCGCTACGCCGGGGGACTGGCGCCGGTCGTGGAGCTGCTCGATGCGGCCGCCCTCGAAACGCAGTCTCGTCTCGCGCACGCGGGGGCTCGTTACACCCTGCTCACGGCGACGGCGGAACGTCGCAAGGCGCTGGGCCTCGATCCCGGGGCGCTGCGCTCGCTCGATGCCTCGCCGGTCGCCGGGCTGGCGGTGCCTGCCGGGCCGGATTCGGCCGGCGTGGGGCGCGACGATACAACGGACACGGAGCGCTAGGTGGCGCACGACATGAAGCACCACGCAACGCACCAGGTGGCGCACTCAATAGACGGTCAACGGAGACTCGTTATGCACGCATTGCAGGTTGGGGCACTGGTCGGGACGGTTCTCGCGCTGGCGGCATGCGGCGGCACGGGAGCGGAGGGCGCCGTGAAGGAAGCGGCGGCAGCCCAGCCGACCGGCACGCCGTACGTTGTCCGCGACTCGCTCATCTCGGCCACCCTGGACGCCACGGCCGTGGCCGAACCAGTGGCGCAGGCCACGGTCAGCACCAAGCTGATGGGGACGGTGACCGCGGTGCTCGTGAAGGAGGGTGACCGCGTGGCGGCGGGGGCGCCGATGGTTCGCATCGACGCGCGCGACCTCGACGCCAAGCGGTTGCAGGTGCAGGCCGGCATCACCAGCGCCGAGGCCATGGAGCGCGAGGCGGAGCTGATGGCCACCCGCATGCGCGCCCTCTACGCCGACAGCGCGGCCCCCAAGGCGCAGCTCGACGCGGCCGAGGCGGGATACGCCCGCGCGCAGGCAGGCGTGAGCGCGGCGCGTGCCGGGGCCGGCGAACTGGATGCGATCGCAGGCTATGCGGTGGTGCGCGCCCCGTTTGCCGGCGTGGTCACGCAGCGATTCGTCGATCCCGGCGCCTTCGCATCGCCCGGCGCCCCATTGATCACGGTGCAGGACAACTCATCGCTGCGCATCGCGGCCACGGTGCCACCGACGGTGGGTCGTGGTCTCGCGCGCGGGAGCGAAGTCCAGGTCACCGTCGAGGGCGTGCACGCGACGGCCAGGGTCGAAGGGGTCGTGCCGTCGGCGGGGGGCAGCCTGTATACGATCAACGCCATCGCCAGCAATCGCGGCGGTGCGCTCGCCTCGGGTGGGTCGGCGCGCCTGACGGTCGGGCAGGGGACGCGCACCGCGCTCCTGATTCCCACCACTGCCCTGCGGCACGAGGGGTCCATGACGGGAGTCCTCGTCACCAGCGGCGGCGCGACCACGACCCGGTGGATCCGGGTCGGCGCGACGGCGGGGACGGTGACCGAGGTGCTGGCCGGCCTCGCCCAAGGCGATACGGTTTGGGTGCCGAGCGGCGCCGGGAGGGAGTGAGGTCATGGGAATTTCCGGACGGATCGCCAAGGCGTTCCTGCAGTCCAAGCTGACGCCGCTGGTCACGCTGGCATCGCTGGTGGTGGGGCTGTTGGGGATCATGGCGACCCCACGCGAGGAGGAGCCGCAGATCTCGGTGCCGATGATCGACGTGATCGCCGCGCTCCCTGGCGCGGGGGCCCGCGAGGTCGAGAACCTGCTCGCGCGTCCGCTCGAGCGACGCATGTGGGAGATTCCCGGGGTCGACCACGTCTACGCGATGTCGAGCGAGGGCTACACGATGGTGACCGTGCGCTTCAAGGTCGGTGAGGACCAGGAGCGCAGCATCACGAAGGTGCAGGCCAAGCTGCTGTCGGCGATGGATCAGGCCCCCGACGGCGCGATGCCGCCGCTCGTGAAGCCGCACTCCATCGACGACGTCCCGGTCATGACGCTCACGCTGTCATCCGCCCGGTACAGCTCCAATGAGCTGCGGCAGGTCGCAGTGCACCTGGAGGACGAGATCCGGACGGTCATCGACGTGTCGGAGACCTTGGTCACCGGCGGGCGCCGCGGCAGGTCCTGGTGACGATGGACCCGGCTCGGCTTGCGGCGCGCGGCGTGACGCCGGGCGAGGTGACGATGGCGCTGCGGGGGGCAAACGCGCGCCTGCAGGCGGGCGAGTTCGCCACCGCCAACGAGGTCTATCGGGTCGACGTGGGTGCCGCACTCTCCACGGCGGCGGACGTCGGGAGCGTGGTCGTGACTGCACGTGGCGGGGTGCCGGTCCAGCTGCGCGACGTCGCAGCGATCCGCGAGGACTTCGGCGAGGTCACCGACTATGTCACGCATGCCAACGCGGGCGGGCCGGTGCAGCCGGCGGTCACGATCAGCGTGGCCAAGCGCAAGGGGGCCAACGCGACCGAGGTGACGCACGCGATCATGGGGCGGGTGGAGGCGGCGCGCGGGCGCCTGCTGCCGAGCGACGTGACCCTCGACGTGACGCGGGACTATGGGGAGACGGCCGGCGAGAAGGCGCAGGAACTGATCCTGCACCTCCTGCTTGCCACGCTCTCGGTGACGCTCCTGGTCGGGATCTTCCTGGGCTGGCGCGAAGCGGTGGTCGTGCTCGTCGCGGTGCCGGTGACGCTCGCCCTCACCCTGTTCGTCTACTATGCGTTAGGCTATACGCTCAATCGCATCACGCTGTTCGCGCTCATCTTCTCGATCGGCATCCTGGTCGACGACGCGATCGTCGTGGTGGAGAACATCTATCGCCACATGGTGCGCGGGAACCGCACGCCGGAGGTGGCGGCCATCGAGGGGGTCGACGAGGTGGGAAACCCGACGATCCTCGCGACGCTGACCGTGATCGCCGCGATCCTGCCCATGGCCTTCGTGTCGGGGATGATGGGGCCGTACATGCGGCCCATCCCGGTGGGCGCGTCCGTCGCCATGATCGCCTCGCTGGCGGTGGCCTTCATCGTCACGCCGTGGATCGCGCTCAAGTTGCTGCGCGGACACGTGGCGACGCACGTGGCGACGCACGCGGCCACGCGCGAGAGCACGCACGGCAGCGCGCATGAGAGCACGCACGACAGCACGCACGAACCGGAGGAAACGGGACGGTTCGGCGCGTTCTACTCGCGCCTGATGGTCCCGCTCATCGAGCGACGGGGACGGCGCTACGCCTTCTACGGCGCGACGGTCCTCCTCCTGATCGCCTCGGTCGGCCTGCTGGGAATCAAGGCGGTCCAGGTGAAGATGCTCCCCTTCGACAACAAGAGCGAGTTCCAGGTCATCGCCGACCTTCCCGAGGGCACCACCCTGGAGACCAGCCATGCGTTAGGCGAGTCCATCGCGGCCTACTTGCGCACGGTCCCCGAGGTCAAGAGCACCGAGGTGTACGCCGGCATCGCGGCGCCGTTCAACTTCAACGGGCTGGTGCGGCACTACTTCATGCGTCGCGGCGCCAACGTGGTCGACGTGCAGGTCAACCTGCTGGGCAAGGCGGAGCGTGACCGGCAGAGCCACGACATCGCGGTGGCGGTGCGTCCGCAGATCGACGCCATCGCCGCGCGGTTCGATGCCTCGGTGAAGGTCGCGGAGATCCCGCCGGGGCCGCCGGTCATGTCGACGCTGGTGGCCGAGATCTACGGTCCGAGCGACTCGGCGCGCATCGCCGCCGCCAGCGCAGTGCGCCGGATCTTCGAGAGCACCCCCGGTGTCGTGGACGTGGACTGGACCATCGAGGCGCCGCAAGCCAAGCGCACCTTTCGCGTGGACCGGCTGCTCGCCGCGCGCGGCGGGGCGAGCGTGGAGCAGATCACCCAGACGCTGTACCTCGCCCTCTCGGGCGCCCCGGCCGGGATCGCGCCGAGCGCCGAGGCGCGCGAGGGGACGATGATCGTCCCGCGTCTCGGGCTCGAGGACCGCTCGTCGGTCGAGGCGCTGCTGGCCATTCCCGTGGCCACGATGATGGGACCGGCCCCGCTGGGGCGATTCGTCACGGTGGACGAGGGGGTGCGCGATGGCGTGCGCGTGCGCCGCAACCTGCGCCCGGTCATCTACGTCACGGGCGACGTGGCGGGCGAGATCGAGTCACCGGTGTACGCCATCCTCGCGATGAACCGTGCACTCGACACGGTGCGCATCAACGGCGCCGCCATCGCCAGGTACAACGCGGTGCAGCCCGACCAGGTCAACGAGTTGGCCATGAAGTGGGACGGCGAATGGCAGGTGACGATCGAGGTGTTCCGTGACCTCGGGATCGCCTTCGCCGCGGTGCTGATCCTGATCTATGTGCTCGTGGTGGGCTGGTTCCAGTCGTTCACGACGCCGCTCGTGATCATGGCCCCCATCCCGCTCACGCTGATCGGGATCCTGCCGGGACACGCGATGACCGGGGCGTTCTTCACGGCGACATCGATGATCGGGATGATCGCGCTTGCCGGGATCATCGTGCGCAACTCGATCCTGCTGGTGGACTTCATCCAGCTCGCCGAGGCGCGCGGACGCTCGTTGCGCGACGCCGTGATCGAGGCGGGCAGCGTGCGCTTTCGTCCGATCGCGCTGACCGCGGCCGCCGTGGTCATTGGCGGGGTGGTGATGGTGCTCGACCCGATCTTTCAGGGGCTGGCGGTTGCGCTGATGTTCGGCGCGGTCGCGGCCACGTTGCTCACCATGGTGGTGGTGCCGCTGCTCTACTGGGAGCTGATGCACCGCCAGGCCGGAGGTTCCAATGAAACTGCTGCTCCTGATCTACAGCGGCCCGAGCCCGCACCGACTCTCGGCGCTGCTTGAGGCCCACGATGCCCCTGGCTACACGCAGTTTGCCAACGCGCGCGGCGCGGGACCCAGTGGGCGCATCGAAGGCACCCGCGCCTGGCCGGGGACGGCGACGGTGCTGATGAGCGTGGTCCCCGACGAGCGGGTGGCAGAGTTGCGCGACGCGTTGCACGCCTATCGACACTCGGCGGTGGAGGGCGAGCACCTCCACGTCGCCACCCTGCCGATGGACGACTACTTCTGAGCGGTCGTCTCCCTCATTCCCCTGTACCGGAGTCCCTGTCCATGTGTCCTGATACCGTGATCCGCCGTGTCGCCGGCCTCTTTGTCCTGGCCTCGGTGGCGTTGGGCGTGTGGGTCAGCCCGTGGTGGCTGGCGTTCACCGCGTTCGTCGGCTTCAACCTGCTGCAATCCAGCTTCACGAACTTCTGTCCGCTCGAGAAGATCCTCGGTCGATTCGGCATGTTCGGCTGCCAACGCTGAGCAGGTCGCGCGCCCAGCGGCGCGCGGCGCGCCGGCGCCCCGCTCAGCTATGCGGTGGCGTCGCGCTCGATCGCGGCGAGGGCGCGCTCCAGCCGCTGGCGCACCTCGAGCGCGACCGCGCGGATGTCCTCGCGTTCCGTCAGCTCCATCACCGCCACCGGGTCGAGGGCGGCGATGACGCTGGTCCCTGCCGTATCGCCGGCGTACACGATCACGTTGCAGGGCAGGAGCAGGCCGATGTCCCGCTCGGCGCGCAGCGCCTGGTGCGCGAGCGGCGGGTTGCAGGCGCCGAGGATCACGTATGGCCGGAAGTCGACCTCCAGCTTCTTCTTCAGCGTCGCGCGAATGTCGATGTCGGTCAACACGCCGAATCCCTCGTGCTGGAGGGCGGCACGCGTGCGATCGACGGCCACGTCGTACGCCAGCGCCACCGTGATCCCGAGCCCGTACCGCGTCGTCTGTTCCACCATCGGTGCCTCCATGTCGGACTGCGTGACAACTGCCGCCGGCGTGAGTGCGCGGCTCCCGTAACATTACTGGGTGGTTATATTATGGACCAGCGGATTCCCTGCCTGATCGGGCTCGAGCACGAGGAAGCAGACGTGATGATGGTCAAGGCGATGTCGCCCGAACTGCTGACGCTGGTCGCCGAGCGATTCAAGGCGCTCGCTGACCCCGCGCGACTGCGCCTGCTCAATGCGATGCGCCCCGGCGAGCAATCGGTCGGCGAGCTGGTCGAGGCGACCGAGCTCTCGCAGGCCAACGTCTCGAAGCACCTGGCCCAGCTGCATACGCTCGGATTCGTCAAGCGACGAAAGGAAGGGCTGTTCGTGTACTACGCGCTGGCCGACAAGGAGATCTTCCGCCTGTGCGACGTCATGTGCGGGCGCATCGAGGCCGAACTGAAGGATCGGGAACGGGTGCTTCGCCGCGCTGTGTAGCTGTTCGGTCGTGTGACCCTCCGGTCGTCGGACCGTGTGGTCGTGCAGTCCTCGCGCCGTCGCCATGGATCTTCTCTACTCCCGGCAGCATCGGGCCCTGTTGGTCATCGTCCTGCTGGGCATCGCGATCGTCGTCGCCGTCGCCCCGTACGCCTCCGGACTGCTCGGTGCCACGGTCCTGTACGTGATGTGCGTCCCGACGTTTCAACGACTGAACCGGCTGATGCACGCCGACCTTGCGGCGGCCATCACGCTCATCGGCGCGCTGCTCCTGATCGCGATTCCCGTGGGGTGGGTGGTCTTCGTCGCCGCCGACCAGTTGCCGGCGGTGCTAGAGGGGGCGCAGAGCAGCGACGTCATCCAGCGCCTCTCCGTGTTGCGTATCGGGAACATCCAGATCGGTACGGAGCTCGCCAAGGCGAGCGGCACGTTCATCCAGTGGATCTCGTCGCAGGCGTTCGGCGTCGTGGGCGGGGCAGCGCGCGCGACCCTCAACCTCGTCATCGCGTTCTTCGCGCTGTACTACATGCTGGTGTCGGCCACGAGCATGTGGGAGGTCTTCCGTCGCGTTCTCCCCTTCTCTGGCGACACCGCCGACGAGTTGCGCGCCCGGTTCTATAGCGTCACCTATGCCACGCTGGTCGGCACGACGCTGACCGCTGTGCTGCAGGGGACGCTGATCGGTGTCGGCTTTCGTCTCGTCGACATCCCGAATGCTGCGCTGTGGGGCCTGGTCACCGCCTTTGCCTCCGTGCTGCCGGTGCTCGGGAGCGCGCTGGTCTGGCTCCCCGGGACGCTCTTTCTCGTCGTCGGGGAGCGATATGTGCCTGCGATCACGCTCTTCGCCATCGGGGCCGTGGTGGCCAGCAACATCGACAACGTCATTCGCCCCATCGTCTTCCGGCGCGTCTCGAACATCCACCCGATGGTCACGCTCGTGGGGGCCTTCGCCGGCATTTCCTATTTCGGCGTGCTGGGGATCCTGCTCGGGCCGCTCGCGATCCAGTACTTCTTCGTCCTGCTGCGGCTCTTCCGGGAGGAGTACATCGACCAGTACGTCACCCGCACGACCGAGATGCAGGTGCCGCATCCGATCTCCGACCCGACGCATCCGTCGGGACTCGGCCCCGCCGTGCAGGCGGAGGATCCCCCGCGCCTGGGGTAGCGCCACACCAGCGGATGGTCGCACGTGAGCGACCACCCACGAGCGACCACCCACGAGCGACTACCCTCGAGGGTCTGACGCCGGCAGTTCGTGCGTTGTGCGCTAGTCCCGGCGCAGCAGCTCCATGAAGCCCGCCGCGTTCACCGGCTCGGAGAAGAGCGTCCCTTGGCCGTATTCGCACTTGAAGCGCAGCAGTTCGGTCAGCTGCTCCTAGCGCTCGATCCCCTCCGCTACGGTACGCAGCCGCTTGAGCTTGCCCAGCGCGACAATCGCGCGGGTGGCGGCATGTTCCTCGGGGCGGCGGGTGACCTGGCTGATGTAGCTGCGATCGATCTTCAGGATGTCGACCGGGATGTCGGCCCCATCACCCAGCGAGGCGGTCCGGGAGCCGAAGTCGTCGATCGCAATGCGGACACCGAGTGCCCGCACCTGGCGCAGGCGGTGCAGCGCATCCGCCAAGTTTCGCGCCAACCCTCCCTCGGAGATCTCGAGGACGAGACGGTGCGGCTCGATCGCGCTTTCCAGCAACGCCGTCGCGACATCGTCCACGAAGCGGGGATGGAGCAGCTGGCGGGGGGCGATGTTGACCGTCACCGTCAGCGAGCGATCGGGACCGATCGCGTCCTGCCACACCTTGGCCTGTTGGCAGGCTTCGCGCAGGATCCAGCGGCCCAGCGGGACGATCAGCCCGGTCTCTTCGGCCACCGGAATGAACGCCGCGGCGGGAATCAGCCCGCGTGTGCGGTGATTCCAGCGCACCAGCGCCTCCACCCCGGCGATGCGCCGTGAGCGCAGGATGACGATCGGCTGGTAGACGAGCGAGAACTCACCCGCCTCGATGGCGCGGCGCAGGTCATCCTCGAGACGCGAGTGCGCCAGCGCCGGCTCGTGGACCCGCGGGTCGAAGAGTTCGCACGCGCCACGTCCGCGTCGACGCGCCGCGCGCAGGGCGACGTCGGCATTGCGCAGCATGTCATCGACGGAATCGTCGGGGAGGGCACTGGCAATCCCGAGGTTGGCGTTCCCAAGGAACTCGCGTCGGTTGAGCATGAGCGGCGCCGCGAAGGCCTGTCCGATCCGGTCGGCGACCTGGACGAAGTTGGATTCGTCGGCCATGTCCTCGAGCAGGATCGAGAACCGCGCGCCCTCGACACGCCCCGCCGAATCGGACGAGCGCAGGCAGCCGTTGACGCGGGTGGCGGCGGCCACGATCAACTGCTGCACCTCGTCCTCGGTGGCGCGAATCCCCCCGCACCGGAAGTCGTCGAACTCCAGGAACAGGATTGCGACCGGGCGCTGCACACGCTGGGCGCGGGCCAGCGCGTGCTCGGCGCGATCGCGAAAGAGCGCCCTGGTGGCCAGGCCAGTCAGCGGATCGCGCAACCCCTCGCTGGTCGTGGCCTCCGCCTGGCGCGGCGGTGCCTCGCGCACGGCCAGGACCACACAGCGATCCACCGGGGCGTCGGCCAGGCGCGTCGCCGTACACTCGGCCTCGAACCAGCTGCCGTCGGCGCGTCGCACCCGCCAGCGCTGCGGCAGGTGCAATTCCGCGCCGTCGGCCACGCGCTCGAAGGCCTTGACCGCCTCGGCCACGAAGTCCTCATGAATGAGGCTGGCCAGCCGACGGTGACGCAGCAGGTCGGGCGACCAGCCCAGCACGCGCTCGGTCCCCCGGCTGGCCGAGACGATCACGCCATCGCGACCGGCGATGATCACGGCATCGGAGAGCTTGGAGAGGAAGACTTCTTCGTTCATGTCCGAGGGTGAGACTTTCATGGGGGGCGGAAGAGGATCGGAGGGGATGGAGCCGGTGGGACGGAGGGGTCGCTTCACGACCCGATACCAGACGTACCCGAAGGAGGCGATGATCAGGACGACGCTCGCGGACAGGACCGTGTGCGCGATCGTCACGCGAGCCTCGAGCCCCTGCACCAGGATTGGGTACCGTTCACGCCGGGGAGATCGACAAGGTGGGCAGGGGGAACGATGGAGTGACGTCGGGTGTCATCATCGCCGCGGCACATGATGCCATGGACGCGGCAGCAGCCGGCCACGGCACGCCAACCGGCCGGGGGGCATCTGGATTCATACGAGTCTCGGCGGGGCAATTGTCATTCCTGAGGCGCACCTCATCGGTACTTTGTTGGTATTAACGCGAGTTCACGCGAGTTCACGCGAGTTCACGCGAGCACTCGCTTCCCACTACGCGTCGCTGTCTCTCCCCGACCCGGGCCGCCCGTGCCATCCTGGCTCACGCAACTCCAGTTCCAAGCGCCCTGGGTTCTGCTGGCGCTTGCTGTACTCCCACTCTGGTGGTGGTGGCGGCGGCGGCGGCAACCGCCGGCCATCACGTATTCCCGGGTTGCCCTGCTTGCCAAGGGGCCGCGCTCCGGATCGTGGATCTCTCGATCCATCTTCATCTTACGCACGCTGATCCTGCTCGGACTGATCGTCGCGCTCGCCCGGCCGCGGATTGCCGGACGCAGCGAACAGTCCAACAGCGAGGGGATCAACATCGTGATCGCCTTCGACATATCCAGCTCCATGCTGGCCGAAGACTTCCAGCCGCAGAACCGACTGGAGGTTGCACGCGACAAGGTGAAACAGTTTGTCGGGATGCGGGGGAGCGACCGGATCGGGATCGTGGCCTTCTCGGGCGAAGCGCTCACGCAGGTTCCGCTGACCACCGACTACCCGGTGGTGCTCGCGGCCATCGACAACCTGCAGCCGGGGCAACTGGAAGACGGCACGGCCATCGGAACCGCGATTGCCACGGCAGCCAATCGACTGCGAAGCGCCCCGGGGCGGTCGCGTGTCATCGTCCTGCTCACGGACGGGGTCAACAATCGCGGGACGATCGACCCCCGGACCGCCGCGCAGGCGGCGGGGGCGTTCGGGGTGAAGATCTACGCCATCGGAGTCGGGACAGAGGGGATGGCGCCGGTCCCGGTCGGGCGAGGCGTCTTCGGCCTGCGATATGAGAATCGTCCGGTCGAGATCGACGACGCCTTGCTGACCGAAGTGGCCGAGAAGACGGGGGGACGCTACTTCCGGGCGCGGGACGCCGCAGCACTGCAGCGCATCACGGAGGAGATCGACCGGCTCGAACGCACGCCGGTTCGCACCCGGGTCTATACGCAGTTCTCGGAGCTGTTCCGCTGGCCGCTCATGCTGGCGTTGCTCGCCCTGCTGCTGGAACTGTCGTTGACGGCGTGGCGCGGACCGCTTCCCTAGCTCGTCCCCAGCTCGTCCCCAGCTCGTCTCCAGCTCGTCCTGACAGGGGACGGCCGAGCGACGGCACGTGCTACAGCCAGCTTTGCTTGCGGAAGAGCCAGATCAGACCGACGCCGAGCAGGAGCTGACCGACCAGCATGATCTCGAATCCATACGGGTGGCCGGAGAGCGGAACCTTCGTGAAGTTCATCCCCCACATCCCGCTCACGACCACGAACGGGACGCTGAGCGTGGCAACGACCGACAGTCCCTTGGTGACCACGTTGAGGCGATTGGAGACCTGTGACAGGTAGCTCTCCATGGTGCTGCTCAGCAGGTCACGATACGTGTCGAGGGAGTCGTTGATGCGCAGCATGTGGTCGTAGACGTCGCGATAATACAACTGCACATCCGGCGGCAGGAGCGGCGACGGGCGGTTGGAGAGGACGTTGAAGATTTCGCGCTGTGGCGAGAGATAGCGGCGCAGCGACAGCACCATCCGCTTGACCGAGAAGATGTCGCGCATCGCCGCCTCGTCGAACTTGGCGAAGACGCGCTCCTCGATCGAGTCGAGGAACTCGTCGATGCGGTCGAGGATGGGAAAGAACGCGTCAATGGCGCCGTCCATGATATGGTGCGCCATACGCGCTGGCCCTCGGGAGACGAGGTCCGGCGTGCGCTGGGCGACCTCGACCACGTGGTCCACGCTCGGTGAGGGCCCGGCGTGCACCGTCACCAGATAGGTCGGCCCGAGGTAGAAGTACAGGTTGTCGGTCTCGAGATCGTAGGGGTCGGCGGTGTCGTCGCAGAATCGCACCACGCGCAGCGTGACGAAGAGGTACCCCTCGTACTGCTCGACCTTCGGGCGACTGACCGGGTTGAGCACGTCTTCGATGGTGAGCGGGTGGAACTTGAACACCTTCTCGAGCAGGGCGAGCTGCTCTCGCCTGGTCGAATCGATGTCCACCCACAGCGTACCCTGGGACTCCTGCAGCGCTGCGGCAATGTCCCGGATGTTGAGCTCGCGATGCACCGTTCCGTTCTGCGGGGCGTGAAAGCACCGCGGGAGCCTCGGGTCCATCGAGTTGACGACTGTGGCGTCTGGAGGAGGAAGGTGTTCGGTCGACACGGCGACGGGGTGGACGGTCAGAAGACGAAAACTCGGGCGAAACCCGACACACCTGTAGGGGAGAGTACCCCGACACAGGGGGCATACTCAACGATTAGATTGCCGACTGTGACACTCAGGATACCCGACCGGGACGTGGCCGCGGCCACCATCACCAACGTGACGCGCCGCTTTGGCCGTCGCTGGGCCTTGCGCGGCGTCACGCTCTCGATCGGCCCGGGAGAAGTTGTGGGCGTTGAGGGGCACAATGGAAGCGGTAAGAGCACGCTGCTTCGAATTCTGTCGACCGCCATCAAGCCGACGGGGGGCGAGGCACAGGTGTTCGGCGCGGATGTCGTGCGCCAGCCGACCACGGTTCGCGGCGTGGTCGCCTTCCTCACGCACTATCCGGGGCTATACGACGACCTCACCGCCGAGGAGAACCTGCGGTTCGCCTGCCGCATGCTGGGCGTCGACTTCGGGCGCGTTCCTCCGGTCCTGGAGCGGGTCGGACTGGCACGCGAGGCAGGCGAGACGGTGCGGACGTTCTCGGCGGGCATGCAGCGCCGCCTTTCGCTGGCTCGGCTGCTCCTGCAGCGCCCCCGGCTGCTCCTGCTGGACGAACCGTACAACAACTTCGATCCGGCCGGGATCGCCCTGGTCAACGAGGTCGTGCGCGAGGTGCGTGGCGCCGGTGGGGCGGCCATGATCGTCCTGCACGACCGACACAGCGCCGGTGACCTGCTGGATCGTGTCGTGCGGCTGAAGCAGGGGGTGGTGCTGACGGACGGTCCGGCGCCGATCGTCGGCGATGCCCAGACCTCGACGCGGTTGACGGATCCGCGCGAGTCGACGCTGATCGCCGGAGGGGCCGCGTGACGTGGCGCGACGAGTGGCGCCGGGTGCAGGCCATCGTGTGGAAGGACCTGACCACCGAACGTCGGTCGAAGGCGGGGATCAATGCCGTCGTGTTCATGGGGGTGCTCATCCTCCTGCTGTTCGGTTTCGCCCTGGGGCCCGACACGGAGGCGCTGCGCGCGGCCGCCGCAGGGGCCCTGTGGCTGGCGATCCTCTTTTCCGGGGTGCTGGCATTCAACCGCTCCTATCAACTGGAGCTCGATGGCGGCGCCCTCGAGTCGCTGCTGCTCTATCCCGGGTCTCGCTGGGCGATCTACGTCGGCAAGCTCATCGCGAACCTGGTCTTCGTGCTGATCGTGGAGGCCATCGTGATCCCGGTGGCGTTGGTCCTGTACCAGGTGGCGCTCCCGCCTGGGTGGCCGGCGCTGATCGGAGTGACGGTGCTGGGAACGGTGGGCTTCGTGACGCTGGGGACGTTCTACGCGGCGATGTCGAGCCGCAGCCGCGCGCGCGAGGTGCTGCTCCCGCTCCTGCTCTTCCCGATGCTGATCCCGGTGCTGCTGTCCGCCGTCGAGGCATCGACCAGCCTGCTGGGGGGCGATCCGATGCTGGAAGCGGGGGCGTGGGTGCGTTTGCTGGGCGCGTTCGATATCATTTTTCTCGTGGCATCGCTCCTGGCGTTCGAATACGTGATCGAGGTGTGAGATGGGAGTTGGTACCGTAGAGCTGTCCGTCGCCCCGGCGCGTGCCCGGCGATCGACCGGCATGCTGATCGGGCTCGGAGTCTTCCTGCTCCTTGCTGCGACGCAGGCCTACTCGATCTCGATCAGCACGCCCGACCGCGACATGGGGCACCTGCAGAAGATCATGTATGTGCACGTGCCGGCCGCGTGGAACATGATGATCGCCTATTTCATCGTCGCCATCGCGTCGCTGCGCTACCTGTGGAAGGGGCGGGAGAAGGACGACCTGCTGGCGGCCGCGGCCGCCGAGACCGGGGCGCTGATGACCGGACTCACGCTGGCGCTGGGGATGATCTGGGGAAAGCCCACGTGGGGGATCTGGTGGACGTGGGATGCTCGGCTGACCTCCACCGCGGTCCTGTTCTTCATCTATGTGGGATACCTGATCCTGCGCGCCTTCGTGGACGACCCGGACCGTCGGGCGCAATGGAGCGCGGCGGTCGGGCTGCTGGGGGCGCTCAACGTCCCCATTGTCTACATGTCCGTACGATGGTGGCGCACGCTGCACCAGGTGCAATCGAGCCCCAGCACGCTCGACCCCAACTACACGCTCAGCCTGCGCATCAACGCGATCGCCGTCATGATCGTCGTGCTCTTCTTCATCCGGCACCGCTACCAGACGATGCAGCTCGAAGCGGCGGCCGACGCGATGCACGAACGGATCGCGCTCGGGGACCGTGGAGGGATCAATGCCTGACAACATGCCGTTCATCATCGGGGCCTTCGCCCTGACGTGGGTCGTGCTGCTTGGATACCTCGTGCACCTGTACCGCGCACGACGTGATGCCGAGCGCCGGCTGCAGCAGGCGACGGACGATCTTTCGGGAGGGATCAAATGAGTGGAAACGTGGAAGGACGCAAGCGCGCCACGCTGGTCGTGGCCGTGGTCATCGTCCTGGGCGCGTTCGGCTACCTGCTGTACGGGGGACTGGACAAGAACGTCGTCTTCTTCCTCACGCCGCAGGAGTTGCTGGCGAAGGGGACGCAGGTGGAGGATGTCCCCGTGCGCCTGGGCGGCATGGTTGCGCCGGGGTCGGTCAAGTGGGACGCGGACAAGCTCGACCTGCGCTTCGTGTTGATGGACGGGGTCAAGACCGTCGAGGTGCACTCGAAGGGGGCCCCGCCGCAGATGTTCCGTGACAACATGGGTGTCGTGTGCGAGGGGCGCTTTCGGAACGGCATCTTCGAGTCGACCAACCTGATGATCAAGCACTCCGAGGAGTATCGCGCGCCCAAGCCGGGGCAGACGCCGCAAGAGATGTACAAGGAGATGTTCAAGACGCTCAAGCAGGACGCGAGTTCATGACCCGTCTCATCGGGCTCAACGCGCTGATGGTCGCCCTGGCGGTGGCCGCGTTCGGCGTCGTGATGGCCCCGATCGGAGTTCGGCGCGCGCGCGCGGACCTGGTGCGGGCGACCTACTCGGCGACCTATGCGATGTTCGCGCTCGTCACCATCGCGACGTTCGCCATGATCTTCGCCCTGGTGACGCACGACTTCAGCGTCGGCTACGTGGCGCAGGTCGGGAGTCGCGCCACCCCGCTGTTCTACACGATCATCTCGCTGTGGGGCGCGCTGGAGGGGTCGATCCTGTTCTGGGCGTGGGTGCTCTCGCTGCTCTCGGCACTCGTCGTCTTCTGGAATCGCGATCGTGAGGGGGCGCTGATTCCCTACACGACCATGACGATGCTGGCGGTGAGCGTCTTCTTCCTCATCCTGCTCGTCGGACCGGCCAACCCGTTCACGCTCATCGCACCGACGCCGCTGGATGGGCCAGGGCCCAACCCGCTGCTGCAGAATCACATCTTGATGGGGGTGCACCCGCCGCTGCTCTACCTCGGCTACGTCGGGATGACCGTCCCGTTCGCGTTCGCCGTCGGTGCGATGGCGGCGGGCGAAGTGGGCGAGGACACCTGGATCAAGCTGTCGCGCCGCTGGACGCTGGGGGCATGGGCGTTCCTCACGGCGGCGATCATCGCCGGGATGTGGTGGTCGTACGAGGTGCTGGGATGGGGCGGCTACTGGGCGTGGGATCCCGTCGAGAACGCCTCGTTCATGCCGTGGCTCACCTCCACCGCCTTCCTGCATTCCATGATGGTGCAGGAGCGGCGCGGCATGCTGAAGCTCTGGAACCTCAACCTGATCGTTGCCACGTTCGCCCTCACCATCCTCGGCACCTTCCTCACCCGCTCCGGCGTGCTGTCGTCGGTGCATGCGTTTGGCGAGGGGCCGATCGGGATGTACTTCCTCGTTGCGATCGCGGTCACGCTGGTCGCGTCGTTCGCGCTGGTGGCGGGCAACTCGGAGCAGCTCTCGAGCGAAGGGCGCCTCGACAGCGTCGCCTCGCGCGAGACGGTGATCCTGCTCAACAACCTGATGCTGACCGCCTTCACCTTCACGGTGCTGGTCGGGACGCTCTTCCCGATCATCGCCGAGGCGGCGCGCGGGGTGAAGGTCAGCGTGGGCGAGCCGTTCTTCAACAAGATGTCGCTCCCGCTCATTGCATCGCTGCTGTTCCTGATGGGGGTCGGGCCGGCGCTGCCGTGGCGGCGTGCGTCGAAGGAGGTGGTCCGACGTCAGCTCCTGCCGCCGCTCATCGGTGCGGTCATCGCCGCGGTCGCGGCCATCGCGGTGGGAGCGCACCAGGTGTACGCGGTGCTGACGTTCGCCTTTGCCGCGTTCGCGCTCGTGGCCAACGTGCGCGAGTACGTCACGGGCGTGAAGGCCCGCATGACGCTGCGCAACGAGTCGGCGGTCACGGCGTTAGGCAGGCTGGTGGGCGCCAACCGTCGTCGCTACGGCGGCTACATCGCCCACCTGGGGATCATCGCGATGGGGGTGGCCATCGCGGCATCGTCCACGTTCCGTCGCGAGTACGAGGCCACGCTGCGCAAGGGCGAATCGATGGCCGCTGGCGGATACTCGGTCAAGTTGCTGGAAGTGTACGGGCGCGAGGAACCGCAGCGCTCGCGCATTGCCGCCAGCGTGGCGATCCTCAAGGACGGCGCGGAGATCGGTCGCCTCGACCCGGCGATGAACTTCTATCCGACCTCGCAGCAGCCCATCCCGACGCCGGCGGTGCGCAGCCGGGCGTGGGGCGACATCTATATCAACCTGATGGCCTTCCAGCAGGACGGATCGAATGCCACGCTCAAGGTGATCGTGGAGCCGCTGGTGCCGTGGATCTGGTTCGGCGGCGGCATCATCTGCCTGGGCGCCATCGTCTCGATGTTCCCCACACGCCGACGATCTGCCGCGTGGATGGGGGCCCGGGTGGCCCCTGACGGGCGCGGCGCGCGGCCGAGTCCTGGCGCAGCGACGCCGGCCGGCGGCATGCTGGCGAGCAACACGCTCGAGGGAGCGGACTGATGAACTGGAAGCGTGCGGCATCGGCGTCGATCGTCGCGGTCCCGATCATTCTCCTGCTCGGGTACGGGATGACGCGCGACCCCAAGGAGATTCCGTCGCCGCTTCCGGGCCGCGAGGCCCCCGCTTTTTCGTTGGCCGTCTTCGCCGAGGGCGTCGGCGCGCAGCGACGTGCGGTCGGCGACACCGTGCGGCTGGCGGAGCACGCGGGCGAGGTGGTGGTGCTCAACTTCTGGGCGTCGTGGTGCCTCGCCTGCCGAGACGAGCACAGCGCGCTGTCGGCCGTCTCGGAGGCGTACGCTCCCAAGGGGGTGCAGTTCTACGGTATGCTGTACAACGACGTGCCGGCCAACGGCACACGCTGGATTTCGCAGATGGGCGGCCAGAGCTATCCCTCGTTAGAGGATCCACGCACGCGCACGGCCATCGACTACGGGTTGTACGGGGTGCCCGAGACCTTCTTTGTCGGTCGGGACGGTCGGGTCGCGTACAAGCATGTCGGACCGATCTCGGCCGTGGTGCTGGCCAGGAAGCTGGACTCGTTGCTGGCGTTGCCCGGTCCGTCGCGCCCTTCCGGCGGCAGGCCGGTGGGCGAGCCGGTGGGCGAGCCGGTGGGCGAGCCGGCCCGGTCGGTGGCCGTGCCCCGGGCGGGGCGATGAGCCGGCGCACATCGCAGGGCGCCAGCACCAACCGTCGTCATGATTTCGGGACGCGACAGGTGCGATCCTTGCTGGTCGCCGTGCTCGTGACGGCGACCGCCGTGTCCGCTCCAGCGAGCTTGCCGGCGCAGGCGGGCGAGGTGGTCACCTCGCGCAACGTGACGCTGGAGGAGCGCACGCGCGACGTCGCGTCACAGCTTCGATGCCCCGTCTGCCAGGGCAACAGCATCCAGGACTCACCCTCGGAGCTGGCGCAGGAGATGAAGGGCGTGGTACGCGACCAGCTGGCCGCGGGGAAGACGCCGGACGAGGTCAGGCAGTACTTCGTGGACAAGTACGGGGAGTGGATCCTGCTGGAGCCGAAGGCATCCGGCTTCAACCTTGTGGTCTACCTGCTTCCGCTGGTTGGAGTGCTGGTCGGCGGGGTCATCATCTGGCGTTCGGTCAAGAAGTGGACCGCCGAGCCCGCTGTGGCGGAGGGTGCGGCGGTCGAGCCCGGCGCGGTCGATCGCGGCCACGCACCCTAAGGCGAACCAGCCAGCGGTCCGGGGTTTCATCGGGGCCGGCGCGACATCGCAACAATGTGGTACTTGATCTACGGCAATCGCCGCCCGGGGGGGCGGCGATTTTTCTTGCGGTGGCTGTACCGGCGCGAGGGCACGACATGGGGAGATGCCTTCCATGAATCGCGCATACAGACTACTGGATTGTAGGGGAAGTTCCGCGTTGCGCGTGACGGTCACGTACGTAGTATTACGGTGACATGAACCACGCCGATAATCTTCCAGTGGTGCATGTGCATCAACCGCTCGGCCAAGCAGGGAGTGCTCGAGCCATCATCACGAGGAGGACCGGGTCATGACGTGGCGAAGACAATCACACAAGGCGTTCATCGGCATCGCACTGGCGCTGCTGGTGTCGACGGCCGGGTGTGTGGACGAAAAAATCGTATATCGCGACGGGCCGAACTTTGCCGCCCCACCGGCGGCGGCCGCGAGCTTCCTCGGGTATAACGACGACGTCAACAAGGCCACCACCTGCGGTAGCTGTCATGTGGGGCAGCAGGCCAAGTGGAAGTCGACGAAGCATGCGGATGCGTTCAAGACGCTCGAGACGAGCGGGCAGTCGCAGGGATTCTGCCAGGCATGCCACACCGTCAACAACCTCGGCAACGTTGCGACCGACACGACGGCGGGCTGGCGCTCGACCAAGGACAAGCGCTACCACGACGTGCAGTGCGAGAGCTGCCATGGCGCGGGGTTGCAGCACGTGCAGTCGCCGACGCGCGGGCAGATGCTCGCATCGGTCAAGGCCGATACTGGCCGGGCGCTTACGACGGGATGCTCAGAGTGCCATACCGGCACGCACCACCCGTTCGTGGAAGAGTGGCGGTCGTCGCGCCACGCCACATCGTACACGCGCGGCTACAACAGCCTGACCTCCACGCCCACCGCGCCCGAGGTGCCAGGTGGTCCTCGCGCCGCGTGCGTCAGCTGCCACGTGGGACAGAACGTGCTGGCGAACTGGGGCGTGAACACGAACTACGCGGAGAAGTCGCTTGGGCAGACCAACGCGACAGCCGTCGGTGTCACCTGCGCAGTGTGCCATGACCCGCACGGGTCGCCCAACGCCGGCAACCTGCGTTTCGCAACCGATGCGCGCGATCTCGACAACAACCTGTGCATGAAGTGCCACTATCGTCGGAGCGTCCCCGACTTCAGCGGAAGCCAGAACTCGCCGCACTCGCCGCAGGGGCCGATGCTGTTGGGACAGGCTGGATGGTGGCCCCCGGGGATCCAGATCGACGGCGACATCGTGGCGAGCCACGGTTCCGAGCGAAACCCGAAGCTGTGCGCCACCTGTCACGTGAACAAGTACACCGTCACCGACAAGGCCACGGGCAACTTCGTGCAGAGCGTCACAGGGCACCGGTTCGCGGCGATCCCGTGCGTGGACGCGAACGGACTGCCGACCACGAGCCAGAACTGCACGATCACCGCGCGCTCCTTCAAGTCGTGCGCGGGAAGCGGATGTCACACCGAGGCGACGGCCCGCACCATCATGCTGGGTGCCGAAGCCGATATCCTCCTGCTGGCGAACGCGCTGCAGACCATGCTCATCGACTCACGGGTGCCGGCGAGCGCCAAGGTGTCGGGCCAGGTGAGCACGTGGCGCGGTGCAACCTTCAACCGGAATCTCGCGCTGCATCCGGGGTCGGAGGTGCACAATCCCTTCCTTGCCAAGGCCCTCCTGCGTGCGAGCATTGCACAGATGGCCAAGGACTACGGCATCACGCCGCCGATTGCGCTCAGTCTCCTCGCACCCTACGACAAGCAGATTCTCGCCCGCAGCAACTAGGCGAGCCAGCTTCCAAGGCGCATGAAGTGGAGCGGGTGAACGAGTCATCGTTCACCCGCTCCCGCTTTTCCGGGATGTGAGTGCCGCTCGCTGCCCGCATCGCGACGGGCGCGCGCCGTGAGGCGGGCGCCCGTCGCGTCTCGAGCGCCGTCGAGCGCCGCCGTCGAGCGCCGTCGAGCGCCGTCGAGCGCCGTCGAGCGCCGTCGAGCGCCGTCGAGCGACCCGATCGTTGCACGCGCACGTGGCGCGCGCGGTCCGCAGCAGAGTCGCGCGCCCTCCGCCGCCTGCCACGCGCCGCCTGGTACATCACACGCCGCGAGTCCCGGCCGTCGCGGTGCCGGCATCGCACGGCGCGTGTTCGCACGGCGCGTGTTCGCACGGCGCGTGTTCGCACGGCGACTGTTCGCACGGCGCGCGTTCGCACGGCGACCGCGCCGGAATCGCCGGTCAGTCGTTGCGACTTCCGGCCGTTGCCGCGCTGGAGAGGATGCGCTGGCGCAACTCGTCGGGCGTGAGTCGCAGGTGGCAGGACGTGCACTCGTCGCGCGACGGGACGTGATCCGACTGCTTCGCGTGGCAGCTCACGCAGAACGTGCGGTCGGGCAGCAGTCGCGTGAACACCTCTCGTTCGTGACAGTTCGCGCAGGTGAAGTGGGCGTCGCGCGAGTGCGTGGCGAGCAGGCGCGTGCCGTGGCAGGCCACGCAGCCGGTCGCGCGCTCGCGATGATGGTCCGTATGGCACTGGGAACAGGGCACCACGGCGCGCACGTCACGCGCGGTGGCGTGGCACTGTGTGCACTCGGAGGTGGTGTGCTGGGCGTGCTGGAAGTCCACGTTGCGGCTGCGCGGCGCCTCGGGGGGACGGAGCGCCAGCGCCATTACCACGCGACGCGTGCTGTCGAGGCGCGCGTCGCCCGCGTGGCAGGTCGTGCATGCGAGCTGGTTCGTCGGTGCGTGATGGCATCCGTCGCATGACGCCGCCGTGACCCGGCTCTTGCCGTGTCTCGGGTCCACGGCGCGATCGGCGCTGCCGTCAGGCGCCTGGCGAGACGTGAAGTAGGTCGCGTCGCTGTGGCACGCGGTGCACGACACATCAGCGCGCACGACGTGCGAGAAGTGGTCAAGGGTTCCGCCAAGGACGGTGGACCGCGCCGTCTCGATGCCGTAGTGACAGCCGACGCAGGCATCGCGCGTGGCGTCGGGGCCCAGGCGAGGTGGGGGCGGTGCCAGCACCCCGGCGCGCGAGTACGCCGATGCAACACTGCCCATCGCGGCACGGAGGAGCTGGTCCGCACCCTTGATGTTGTGCATCGCACCCGCAGTTTCCACGATGCCCACGGCCCGTCGTGCGTCGCGCACGCGGGATTGCGTTGCGCCACGCGCGAGTCGCGGATCCGCCTCGGCCTGCGCGACGTACGCGGTGACCGCCGCTTCACGCCACTGCATCCCACCGACCCAGCGCGCGAGCATCCCCCGGAAGCGCGGGCCGTGGCAGCTGACGCACATGGCGTCGAACGCCGTGGCCCTGGCGACCGCGCCTCGTGCCGTGAAGGTCGAACCCGAATGACAGCCCACGCACGAGACGCGCGCCAGGTACATCGTGTCGGCCGGTACGGCCACACTGGGTACGTTGCCGGCGAAGAACGACTGAATGGCGACGTGGGAGTTCGCATGACACGCGACGCAGGTGGCCGCGGCGACAGCGACGAGCCCGGGCGCGGCGTCGTGCGCCCGCCCATGGCACGCGAGACATTGTGCCTGCATCGTCTCAATGCCCCCCGCGCCACGGGCCGAGCCGATGAGCGAGTCCCGCCGAGTCGGCGAGATGAGCGACGTGGTGTCGGCCGTGCGCTCGCCGACCCCCCGACGCCCCTGCGGCGCCCCGACGTCAGGGCGCTCGGGGCGCGAGGGCGTTGCCTCACCACCGCACGCGGCGGTGAGGAGCAGGAGCACGGCCAGGAGTGTGCTGGCGGCAGCAGCCGAGACGTCGCGCCAACCCCGCAGGTGGGCGCGGCACGTCGCGGGCAGTCGCCCTGCGTCGCTCATCGCAGCACCGCATAGAGCACGAGTCCGGTCAGCACCAGTCCGGTGGCGATCGCGATGAATCCGAGCGTGACCGACCAGAGGTATGCCGTCCGGCTTGGCGGGGGCTCTTCAAGCGCCGCGAGGTTCCCGGCCGCGTGCTCCCGCTCGTACTCGAGCGGGTGCTCCTCCTTCATGTAGCTCTCGCGCGCGCGCCCGGTGAAGATCACCACGTCGATCGGGAACTTCTCGGGACGCAGGTTCGAGTTGAAGAAATGGATGGTGAAGATGAAACCCATGGCGAGCAACGCCTCGTCGCCATGGACGATGGTCGCGACGTTGAATATCCAGCCCGGCAGGAACCGCGAGAAGAAGATCGGGAACCAGAGCAGCAGGCCAGAGCCCCCGATGATCGCGATGCCCCAGAAGACCGCCCAATAGTCGAACTTTTCCATGTAGCTGTATCGATCGAACATCGGGCGCGGTCCCCGTCGGAAGAACCAGCGGAACATGCCCGCCACGTCCCGGGCATCCTTGAGCGACGGGACCATCGAGCGTGGGCCCAGCAGGAACTCCCGCTTGTCCGCCGCCCGCGAGAAGCGTCCGGCGAGCATTCCGAGGTGGAGGAAGAAATAGCCGAAGGTGATGACACCGCAGAAGCGGTGGAACACGCCCGCACCCTGCACGCCGCCGAAGATCCCCATCATCGTGCGCGCCCACGGCGCTTGCGAGAAGTGCAGGGGGAGGCCGGAGAGCACGAGGCCGAAGAACGACGCCACCATCAGGCCGTGCGTCAACCGCTCGACCGGGGTGAAGCGGCGGATGTATGGCCCCTCGCCACGGTCCGAGGTCGCGAGCGGTTGCGGCTCGAGGTCCGTCGCGCTGCCAAGGGCGGGCGGGAGGCGCGTGGCACTGCCGCTATCGGGACTCATGGTCGCCCTCCCTGCGAATCGTCCTGCGGCCCCGTCTCGGGCGAGCCGGCGTCGTCGGTGACTTCGTCGGTGACTTCGTCGGCAGCCGGGGCAGGCGGGACGGCACCCCCAGGTGACCGTTCGGTCGACCCGGGATTCGTGCTAGACGGTGCGTCACTCTCGCCGATCGGTCGCGCGCGAGGCGACGGATCTGCCGCCGAGTCGACGGTGAACGGATGGGGCGGTTCTGGCGGTTCTGGCGGTTCTGGCGGTTCTGGCGGTTCTGGCGCGGCCGGTGTTGCCGGTGTTGCCGGTGTTGCCGGTGTTGCCGCAGACATCGGCGCGGTGTGCGGTTCTCGCCGCGCTGCCATGAGGCGCAGGAACCAGAGCACCGAGTGGAGGCCGAAGAAGCCGAAGACGCCGACGAGCAGCGACGTCATCAACACCCACACCGTGTTCAGTTCGGGATTGCGCGCGCGGTCCCGGACATCGGCGTGCGGTCGGTACATCACGAAGTTTGCGTTGGCTCCGGCATGGCATGCGCCGCACGTCTCGACGAGCTTCGATGCGTGAACCGACGAGAGTGAGTCGTCGGGCGGCCGCATGGCGTGCGCGCTATGGCAGTCGCTGCACTTCGCGGCGATGCCGGAACCCAGGGTCGTGGCCTTGCCGTGATAGGTCTCGAAGTAGGTCGAGAGCAGTCGCTCGTGGCATGATCCGCACTCGGTCACGACGCCGCTGAACCACTCCGGGTCGCTGGCCGACACGACCTTGTGCCCCCCGTGGCATTCGAGGCACACGGGGGCGTGCTGCCCGCTCTCGGTGGTGTCACCGAGCGCGAGCGCCGTGCCATGTGCGGAGCTGTCGAAGGTCGTGAGAATCCCCGCGTGGCAGGCGCCGCACGTCGTTCGCACGTTCGACCGGGAGAGCGTTGATTCCGTCGAGTCGGTCGGCAGCACGCGGTGGGCGTCGTGACAATCGCTACAGGTGGCCGAGACCGTGAGGCCGGCCTTGCTCATCGCCAGCCCGTGCACGGAGTGGCGGAAGTCGCTCACCGCCGTGCGCGCGGTGCTGTCGGCCGGATCGCCGAAGTACGCATCGACGATGCTCGCCTTGTCGTGACAGCTGCTGCACAGCCGGGCAACGTTCAGCGGATAGGTGGGCGACCGGCTATCGTCGGCGCCGAGCACCCGGTGCGAACTGTGGCAGGTGACGCAGGTCGGGGCATCGCCCTTCTTCTCGAAGTTGGCCGCGTGGATCGAGCGATGATACGCCGCCCCCTGGTTCTCGTGGCAACGGTCGCACGAGACCGAGACGGACGTCACGGTCGCGTGCGGATATCCATCGTTGTAGCCGGCGTGGCAGTCGGCGCACACCAGCGACTGGTGTCGTGAGTCGCGCAGCAGGGTGTCAGGGACGAACAGCACGGAGTCTCCCTGCTCCCCCTTGGCCTTCCCCGCGAGGAACGTCCGGTCCGCGTGGCACTTCTCGCACTGGACCGGACCTCGGCCGCCCGAGACTCGGCTTCCGGCACCAGAGGCGATGGGGGGCGATGTCGTGGTGCGCGACTGCCCACTGCGCACCTGGCTGCCCGCGACCTGGCCGGCACGGACGCCGGCTTGCGGTGCCGGCTGGCTGCCTAACGACGTCGCGGGCACGGCCGCCGACAGGGTCGCCAGCACGGCGGCCCACCGGAGCCATGTCCCACGCCATCGGGGTCGCACGTCGGATCCTCTCACGAGGGGTTCTCCAAGGGGTCGTACATGGCACGCACGTCCTCGAGTGGCGGGGGGATGGCCCACGGTGGCAGCAGGGCGCACTATCGCCTCGATCGGAGCGGGTCGGTCAGGTGACACGTCAGGCAGAGCTGCGGGTTTCGCTTGGACATTCGCGCGGCGTCGAAGCCGGGGCCGTGCGGATTGACGCGCAGCCCGAGGTCGGAATGACAGCGCGTGCAGTCACGCTGCTGGTGGCAGCTGACGCAGCTCTGCATCTCGAGCCGCGCCGACTGACCATGCTGCTGCAGCCAGTTGGGCTGCCGGTCGTGGTAGACGACATTGCGCGCGCCGGTCGACGCCAGGGCCTGCCCCCGGTGACACTCCCGGCAGAACGTCTCGGTGGTGTGGCAGGACGCGCACTCCTGCTCGCGCCCGGCGGCGCTCGCGCCGTGGCGGCTCATGAAGTTGACCGCGTGGAATTGGCGCCGGCTCCCGCCGTTGTGACAGCTGGAGCAGGTCCGTTCCTCGTGACAACCGAGACAATTCAGCTGCCCGCTGGACGCGGACGCTCCGTGGCGATCGCCGAAGTCCGCCGGGTGGATGCGGACCAAGGTGGGCAGCGTGTCGGATGCGTGCGGGGCGGGCGTCGCCAGCGCGACGTCCCGGGTATGCCGAGAGGTAGGACTCGCGGTCGCGTGAGGGAAGGCGAGCACGGCGCCGCGCGCGACCACGTCCACGGGGGTGATGCGAAGTCGCACGCCCCGCGCCCCGTCAGGATCGGGGCGTGAGAGCCGGGCAATCTGGCGGGCGGCGCCGCGTCCGATGTGGCAGGTGGCGCAACTGGGTTGGGCATGGCAGCTGGCGCAGGTCGCGGGGCGTCCCTTCGCCGAGTCGCCATGCACGCTCGCCCAGTCCGACCGGCCATGGCTCGGCGGCGTGAAGTACTCGGGCGCAACGCCGCGCAGCGCACGGGCCACTCGGGCGTCGGACGCGACAGCAG
The DNA here is from genome assembly GCA_016704465.1 of Gemmatimonadota bacterium. GTDB lineage: Bacteria > Gemmatimonadota > Gemmatimonadetes > Gemmatimonadales > Gemmatimonadaceae > SCN-70-22. Next base: position 348,516 of record JADJAD010000009.1, read on the forward strand.
CCGTGCGCGACACCTCAGTGGCGTTGGGGTGGCAGCGCGCGCAACTCTCGCGCGCATGACACGTGGCGCACTGCAACTTGTCACCTGCCGCGCGCGGGGAATGCTCCGACAGGAAGTCCGGCGTGTCGTGCCATGCGGGCACCGGGAGGGCCGCCACGGTGCTGTCGGACAGTCCGGTCGCGCGCGTGAGGGGGACGTGGCATTGCGAGCAGGTGTTCTCGCGCGCGAGATGATCGGGGGCCCGATGCGCGTGGCACTGTTGGCAGGACGCCGGTGTGGCGCGATCTACGGCCATGAACGTCGCGGTGTCCCCGACCGCATGACAGGTACGACACGTCGGCGCCGGGGTTTCCTTCCACTCCCGTTGCTGATGCGAGCCGTGTGCAAAGGCGAGGTTGGAGGGATGCGCCCGGCGTCCGTTCCATGGGACGCGCTTGAGACGCGTGCCGTCGTGGCACTCGGCGCACGACACGGCGGATGGAAAGTGCCGGCTGGAGTCGGGCGATGCGATCGCCTCGTGACACGTCTCGCACACGGGAAAGAGGCGGGCGTGCGCCTGGTGCGGAAAGGGCGACGAATCGGCCCGCGTTGCGACGCCCCATGCCCACCCGACGGACGTCACGCTGACGATCGCGAGAACGAGCAGGAGCGCGAGCCCTCGGGCGCTGCGGCGGAACCGGAGACGGGGACGGGTCGGATTCATCGGGCACCGTCTCGGGCGCTCGCGCCGGGATCGGAGCCGATGCTCCATTCCAGTCGCACGGTCGCCCGCCGCTGGTTCCAGGGTCCTTCCAGCGTGCGACCGGCGGTCCGCTGCCGGTAGAGCATCGCATCGGCGGCGAACCGCAGGTCAGGTCGAATGGCGATAGAAACGTCGGCGCCCGCCCCCAACACGCGCCCGGTCCCGACGCGCCACTCGGAGATCGTCTCGAACGCCGCCGCGCGGGCCGCGAGGGAGAATCGTTCGCTTCGGAGCCAGCGCAGCATTACGTCTGCGTCGGAACGTGATGCGGTGCTCCCGACGTCCACCCCGTACCCCCCCTGCGCGAGCCATGCATCGCTCAGCCGCGCGGCGACCGAGCCGCCGAGCCGCCAGCCGTCCGTGCGCAACGGCAGCGACGCGACACCGGCGTCCGTCTCCTGGTAGCGGCGGTATGCCCCACGACCCGACACCGTGAGTCGCGCACCGGGCGACGTCCAGCGCGTGTCCACCAGTCCCTCGTCGAAGCCGACCGGGGAGAACGTCCCCCAGATAGTCCACAGCGGGAAGAACGGCGCGCTGTGCCGCCCTTCTGCAGAGATGTCCATGCCGTGCCCGATGGGATGGCGCGCCCGAAGGCGCGCCTCATTGAAGACGCCGGCGGCAAAATCATACACGACCTCGCTCGAGAGTCGAGCACGACCGACCCGCAAGGTCGCGGCGGCCGAGGCGCGCTCGGAGTAGAGGCCGGCGCGATCCTGCCGGATCTCTCGCTCGTACTGCGCCCGCACCGCGCCCAGGCCGCCCGCTGGTCGCCATCGAAGCGCACCACCGAGCAGTATGCCGCGGGAATCCGGGGGGAGTTCCTCGATCGTTGCCAGCGCGTCGCTGGTAAGATCGCGCGCGAGCCCTTGCAGGAGGCTCCGGCCAGCATAGGCCTCGACCCGCACGCTGACGAGCGCGGCCAGCGGCTGCGCCTCTACCAGAACGCCGTCGAAGTTGCGAAAGCCAAGTTCCGAACCGAACCACTGGCGACCCAGCCGGGCACGCACGCGCTCGCGGTCGACATCCACGTATGCGGCCAGCACGTCCAGCTGCTGCTGCGCCTGTGGCCAGAGCGACCGTCCCCCGCCAAACGCTTCGCGAAAGCGCAGTTCGGCGCGGGCGCTCACGCCACGACCGAATCCCCAGGCGGTGGCGTCCACGTCCTGCATCAGCGCCATAAGCTGTGTGGGCGGCGCGGCGCGAAAGTAGCGGCAGAAGCCGTCGCCCGAGCATCGGGCGAGCGTTCCGTCCTGGAGGAGACGATCGAGTCCGTCGGTCGTCGACGCGGCCGATTCCGGGACGCTATCCGTCAGCATCGGGCGCAGCTGCACGAAGCGCGAGGTGCTCGCGCCGGTGATGCGGATTCCCTGGGCCCCGAGGGACACGGCGCCCACGCTTCCGAGGGCGACCATGAGCATGAGCATGAGCACGCGCATGAGCACGCGCATGGGCACGCGCATCAGCACGCGCCGGGGCAGGCCCGAGGGACGCACGCGCGCTCCCTCTCCTCCGGCCGCCGTGACAGCGCGCTGTCGCGTGCGGTGTCTCGTGCGGCGTTGCGTGCGACGTTGCGTGCAGCGCTGCGTCACGCTCCCCGGCAGTTTGCTGGTGGCGTCGGGCTCATGACTGCACCACGGCCGACAGGCATTCGTCGACGCGGTCGCAAGGAATGGGGCATCATGAGTCCTCGAAGTGCGAGCGGATTCCTGCAACGCGACCGCAGGATTGCGAACGTCGCGGCGAAACCAACAGCGACCGTCGCGGAATTGCAGCCGCGAGCGACATCAATGCGACACGCACGGGCGATCGCAGCAACGCGCGAGCGATTGATCCTCCAACTCTGCGAGCACGCGACGTTCGCGTCAAGATGGAGATCCTTTACCGACGCGCGGCGTGTCCACCGGACCGTTCGTCGCGACGCAGGGCGCTTGGCCAACGGACACCTAACGACTTGCCGCCACGGTGACAAGAGCCATCGGCGCAAGCGGGCGATGCCGGAAGGATGGCACCACGGGCCCCCTACCCGCGGACCGGGAGGAGACGCTATTGCGCTACGGAGCACTCGGCGCATGATTCCGTATCCGCCGGACCGTCGCGCCGGCGCACCGACGGAGCGATCGTTGTCGCTCCCGGTGTGCGCGCATCCGTGTATCGCCGTCGCGGTGCCCCACGGCGCAGCGCCGGGGAAATCTCGTTCAAGGATCATCACATGCAGCTTCGCCACCTCGTCCCGATGCTCGCCGCCGCCGTGCTGCTCAGCGGCTGCGGGGGATCCGACGAAACCAAGACGGGTGAGACGGCAGACTCGGCGCTACCGCCTGGTCATGTGCCGATCACGCCGCCCGAAAGCTCGGACCTGTTGCCGCTCACGCAGGCACTGCTGGACAGCGGAAACGCCGCATTTCGTAAGCAGGATTTCGTTGGAGCGCTGGACTTCTATTCCAAGGCCAGCCAAGCGCAACCGGGGCATGCGGCGCCGTGGTTTGGTACGTACATGGTGGGACAGGCGACAAAGAATACCGCGCTCGCCGATAGTGCGCTGCGCATGGTGCGGGAGCGAGCGCCGGAGACCCAGGCACATCCCGGAGCTCCCCCGACCGGTACCGCGCCGTCGTCTCCATACTCCCCACACCAGTCGGGGTCGCCCCCGGGGCGGGCACCGTCGAGCGGAACGCCCTCGTAGCGATGTCTGGGCGGCGGTGTGGCGGCACCATGCGGATGGCGCACGGCGAGGCGCGAGAGCGCGGAAGCCGGATGTTCGGCGAGGTTCCGTTCATCGCGCCGTCGTCCGCCCCCCGTCGGGGGTTTCACTGACTGACATCGCGCGCGCCGGTGTGCATGGTGCAACAGCACGACTATCCAGCTTCAGCGCCGCCCGGCGGGAGGGTTTTATGCTCAAGGTCCGCGACATCATGACTCCGAGCGTTGTCAGCTTTGCAGCGGACCAGACGCTGCGCGACGCGGTGGAGATCCTCGTGGAACGCCGCATCGGCGGCGCCCCCGTCGTCGAGGGAGACAAGGTCATCGGCGTGCTCTCCGTCACGGACATCATTGAATTCGAGTCCGTGACCCCCGTAGAGAGGCGCGACGAGTCGCCGAACGATGAATCCGACGGCGATGTCGATGCGCCGCAGGAATGGTCCGAGGGCGATGAGCTATCTTCGTCGTTCTTCACCGACTGGTGGCCGAGCGAAGGGCCCGACGTCGCGGAACGCATTGCCTCGACCGAAGGGATGCAGTGGGACTTCATGTCCGGCCACACGGTGAGCGAAGCCATGTCACGCACCGTGTGCACGGTCGAAGCCACCATGGAAGTGTCCAACGCGGCGCAGCGCATGTTGACCGCCGGGGTGCAGCGTGCGCTGGTCACCGACGAGGGGTCGCTGGTCGGGATCCTGACGACGACCGACATCCTGCGCGCCGTCGCCGAGCGCAAGCTCACGGTGCGCCAGTTCGTGTTCGAGAAGTAGTCGGACCGTTGAGCGACGAATCGTGATCAGCGCGCGATCGCTGGCGCGCTCCGTCGCCCTCCCCGCGGCCGCACTGCTCGGCGGGCTCGTCGGGCTCATTGCGTGGTTCACCGCCGGGCGGGAAACGGCGGAGCTGATCTGGCTGGCGGCCGTTGTCATCGTGGGAGCGCCGGTGCTCGTGCGCACCGGGCGGTCGGTCCTGCGCGGGCACTTTGCGACCGATGTGGTGGCCGCCCTGGCCATCGCCACGGCCATCGCCCTGCGTCAGCCACTCGCCGGGTTGGTCGTGGTGCTGATGCAGACCGGGGGCGAGGCGCTCGAGCGCTACGCCGAAGGGCGGGCGTCGGCCGCCGTGCGTGCGCTCGAGGACGCGGCGCCGCGCACCGCCCATCGGTTACACGAGCACGGCGAGACAGAGATCGCCGTGGACGCGATCGTGGTGGGTGACCGGCTGCTCGTGCGCCCCGGCGACGTCGTGCCGTGCGACGGCGAAGTGGAAGAAGGGGAGTCGGAACTCGACACAGCGCGCCTGACGGGCGAGCCGGTGCCACGCAGCGTGGCGCCTGGATCGCCACTGATGAGCGGAATGCTCAATGGATCCGGTGCGCTGGTGATGCGCGCGAGCGCCGTCGCCGGCGAGAGTCAGTACGCCCGCATCGTCGAGTTGGTGCGATCTGCCGAGGCCTCCAAGTCGCCCCTGCAGCGGCTGGCCGATCGCTACGCCGGATGGTTCACGCCGATCACGCTGGCGACCTGCGCCGTGGTGTGGTTCGCGACGGGAGACGCAGTGCGCATCCTTGCCGTGCTGGTCGTGGCCACGCCGTGCCCGCTCATCCTTGCCACGCCGATCGCGATCATCGGTGGCATCAACCGGGCGGCCGCCCGGCTCATCGTGGTGCGCAACGGGGCGGCGCTGGAACGTCTCTCGGATGCAGAGGTGGCGGTCTTCGACAAGACCGGCACCATCACCGAGGGGCGTCCGCGCGTGAGCCGGGTCCTGGTGCACGACGGGATGTCGTCGGCGATGGTCTTGCGGCTGGCGGCGGCGGTGGAGCAGCGCGCGGGGCACCTGCTGGCACGTTCGCTGGTCGCCGCCGCCCGCGAGGCCGAGGGGCGCCTGCCGCAGCCGTCGCAGGTGCAGGAGTCGCCGGGACGCGGGGTGGAGGGCGAGGTCGAGGGACACACGGTGATCGTGGGCTCGAGGGCGCATGTGCTGGAGCGGTTGGCGCTTCCCGCCGATGCCGTCACGCCCTTCGACGACGTGACATCGTCGCTCCGCGCGTTTGTGGCCATCGACGGCGAACTCCACGGTGCCATCGACTTTCACGACACGATCCGTCCGTCTGCCGCGCCGCTGGTCGCCATGCTGCCGTCGTTAGGGGTGCGACGCGTGCTCCTGCTGTCGGGCGATAACGCGCGCAGCGCCCGCCTGATTGCCGACGCCGTCGGCATCGCCGAGTCCGAGGGCGACCTGCTACCCGAGGACAAGGTGCGGCGGGTCGCGGAGCTGTCGCAGGAGGTGGGACGTGTGCTCATGGTGGGCGACGGTACCAACGACGCGCCGGCACTCAGTCGCGCCGACGTCGGCATCGCAATGGCCGGGCACGGAGGCGGCATCACCGCCGAGGCGGCCGACGTCGTCATCCTCATCGACGACTTGTCGCGCGTAGGAGAGGCGATGCACATCGCAAAAGAGACCATGGCCATTGCCAGGCAGAGCATTGCCGTCGGGCTTGGCCTGAGCCTGGTAGGCATGGTCGCGGCGGCCTTCGGATACCTTCCGCCGGTCGCCGGGGCGCTGGTGCAGGAGGGGATCGACGTGGCGGTCATCCTGAACGCGCTGCGGGCGAGCAGGGCCGCCGATCGCCCGCCGGGGTAACAGGAGATCCATCGGGCGGGCGAGAGGACCCGATGTAAGGAAACGCCCTACGCGACACGTCGAAGTCCCCCACGAGCGCGCAGCAGAGCGACGACAGATCCCGACAGGAGGACGTGCCATGTTCAATGAGAGCCGCATGCAGTTGGGCAGCGGACTTCACCCCTGCGCGCCAGGGAGGAGGGTGCCACTATGTCAACCGCAACCGCTACACCTCGAACGGGGGTGGAGATCGTGACCAACTCGACGAATCTGCTGGGGCCGATCCTGGTAGCGACGGACGGGACGTCCTCGGCCAGCGCCGCCTTGAAGGCGGCGGCCCTCATGTCGGACGGGGAGTCGGCGCGCGTCATGGTGCTCGCCGTCCTTGAGCCGCTGCCACTCGTGGCCGCCGATTACGGATTGCTCCTGCCGCCGGCCGAAACCGACGACGCGCGCCGACAGGCGCTGCTGACCCGGGTCTACGACCAGATCGCCGAGACGGTCGGGGCGCAGCCGAGCTGGGAAGTGCAGGTCCGGAACGGAGACCCTGCCGCAGTCATCGCACGAACTGGGCGCGAGGTCGAGGCCCGCATGATCATCGCGGGTATCGGTCAGCACGACCTGCTGGACCGGATGTTCGGCGGCGAGACCGCGCTGCACACGCTGCGCCTGGCGCGCATGCCGGTACTGGCGGTCTCGCCCGACTTCGCCGCGCTGCCGCAGCGCATCGCGATCGCCCTCGACTTCAGCCAGCCGTCCATCGCGTCCGCACAGGTCGCGTTGCAGCTCCTGCCGTCGGCCAAGATGGTGTACCTGGTGCACGTGGCGCCGCGACTCGAGCTGCAGCCCGAGGCCTATGCTGCGTGGATGTCGGACTACAGCGAGGGAGTCGGTCCGGCGTTCGAGCGAGTGCGGGCCCAACTCGACATTCCCCCGGGCATCACGCTCGAGACGATCACCCTCAACGGCAAGCCGACCAAGGCGCTGTTGTCGTTTGCCAAGTCGGCGAACGTCGATGCGATCGTCACCGGGAGCCGAGGGGCCGGGTTGGTGGATCGGATCCTGGTCGGCAGCACCGCCACGGGGCTGATCCGTGGCGCCAACTGCTCGGTCCTGGCAGTTCCCGCGCTGCAATCCGCGACCCAGCGACACATGGTCGGGGGGACGCCGGACGAGATTCCCGAGTCGGAGTGGGCGGCGGCGCTCGATGCCTTCACCCGCCGCAACGCCGGACGCCTCGCGACGCTCGAGGTCGACGACCCCGCGATCGGTGCGCAGCCGCAGCAGCGCGACATCCCGTTCCTCGGGGCCGCGTTCGATCATCACGATCGACGCATCGAGCTGATGCTGGGCGAGATGGATGACAAGAGCCGTCACCTGACCCGAGGCATCGAGGACGTGCGGCACCTGGACCTGCTGAAGGACTCGACCGGCCGCGACTGGGTATTGCGTGTTGCGCATGGTTCAGGGCAAACCATCCTGACGCTCGCTCGCTGAGGGGGCGCGTGAGTCCGAAGCCGGGGCAACCCGTCTTCGGCATGCGCACGCGGCGCCGTCCCGGTTGCACCGGGCGGCGCCGCCTGCGTTCCGGGAGCCGCCCGAGGGTCGCAGAGCGCCGGTCGCCTAACGCGCCAGCAGCGCGATGGTTGCGACCCCGGTCACGAGCAGCACGCCGAGCCCCGCGGCCGCGCGGAGCCGATAGCCCGGGGCGCCGAACACCAGCACGACGCCCACTTTGAGCACGGCGTTCGCGCTCACGCCGACGGCAATCGCCTGTGCGGCGAGGGTCGCCGAGTCCCCGTTGCCGCCGAGTCGATTCATGGAGAGAGTCAGGGCGTCCATGTTGGTCAACCCGAGCAACGCCGCCGAGACGAGGATGCCTGCGGCGCCGAACCGGGACCGGGTAAACGCGATCGCCATCAGCGCCCCCTGTAAAACCGCCGCCATCCTGATGGCCGAGCCGACGCGCAGCGGGCTGCGCTCATCGGGTGCCCCCTCGTCGTCGTCGTGCGCGCGCGCCGCGAGCCGAAGGTAGCCAACGATCGCCAGCGCGAGCCCGGCGACGAACGGCGGGGCGAGATAGGGGAGCAGGGCGATCGCCACTGCGGGATTGAGCAGCAGGGAGAGAATCACCACGCGCGGGAGCAGGACGATGCTGGCGGCGACGGTCCCCACGGCGAGCGGCTTCGCGAGCTCGCTCCGCTCTCGGCTCAGGCGCGAGAACTGCAGCGCCACCACCGTGGACGACAGGAGCCCCCCGAGTGCCCCAGTGACGCCGTATCCGCGCGACGCACCGACCAGGCGGCGGGTAATGAAGCCGGCGAAGTTCAGCCCCGAGAAGATCAGGACGACGATCCACAGCGACCGCGGATTCACCCCGCCAAGCGGCCCGAACGACTGGTCGGGGAGCACGGGGAGTATCACCAGCGCGAGCACGCCGAACTGCAGGGCGGCACGCAGCTGCGTTCCGTGCAAGCGAGTGACCGTGGCGCTGATCCACTCCTTCTCCGAGAGCGCGAGGACCATGAGCGCCCCGGCACCCCCAGCGACCCCCGTCTCGCCGAGCCCTGCCAGCACGCCTAACGCGACGACGAAGAGTGCCGCCACCTCGGTCGTTCCGTCCAGGGCGTCGTCTCCTCCGCCACGCGCGGCGGTCCAGTAGGCCGCGCTGATCAGGAGGGTCGTGCCGGCGACGATCGCGATGGCGATCGCCGGATGGCCGGCCGAGACCATCCACCCCGCCGCGCCGCCGATGCCTCCAAGCAGGAGGAAGGTGCGCACCCCGGCGAATCGGGGATGTGGTCCGGTCGATCCATGGCCGGACCACTCCCGTTCGATACCCACCGCCAGCCCCACGAGGGCGGCGATGGCGAGGCGGATCACGAGCATGCGCGTCATGGGCGCACGCTAGCGAGGCGCAACGCGGGCGGCAATCGGCGGCTGGCCGGTGTCGATCGCGCCGCCGAATCGCGCCGCCGAATCGCGCCGCCGAATCGCGCCGCCGAATCGTGCCGCCTCGTCGTGCCGCCTCGTCGTGCCGCCTCGTCGTGCCGCCCCGCGGCGTCCGTCAGGCCGCCGACGCGCTGCGCACGCCGAGGCGGCCCGGGGTTCGACTCGCGTCAGTCGCTTCGAAGTCGAAGCGAATGATTGCGTGCGGCGTCCCTGTGGGAAACAGGATCGAGCGCATCGCGTCGCGCAGGAGCGGATGAAGCAGCGTGGGCTGCACGTTGGCGCCGAGCGTTGCGAGCAGTTCGGCCAGCGTGGGGCCTCCCCCCACCACCAGTCGCGCCGACCCGCGACTCGCGACGTCGCCGGACTGGAGAATCCGGCGTGCCCCGCGCTCCGCATTGGCAATGACTTCGGCTTCGGACTCGAGGTCGGCAACGAGCATCCGGCGGGCGTCGTCGGTCACGACGTCCAACCACCCTCCTTCTGAGCGAGCCGCGTGGCGCAGCACGGCCAGGAGCGCCGGTGACGCCGCCCCGCCGGCATCGCGCACCGCGGGATGGTCCGGGCGCGACAGCACCCCGAAGAGCGCCTCTTCCTCGCGCCGCGCGACCAGCGGAGCGCCGAGGGTGAGACGGGCGACCATGCTCGAGGCCACACCCTCGGGCCACGAGGCGACATCGAGTTCGGCCCCGTGGTGATGCGCCGCAAGTCGAAGGTTCTCGATGACCGCGCCGCACGCGAGCACTCGCTCGCGGTTGGCACGGTCGATCATCAACTCCTCGCGCAGGTGGTCCAGCGTCAGCAGCAGGCTCTGGCCGCTGCGCGTGACCGTCCATGGAAGGTCGCGCCACCAGGACACGGGCCGGCCGGCGTAGCCGGGCAGGACGGCGAGCAGGTCCGACACGACGTCTCGGTCGCCGCCGATGTGCGCCGTTGGCGGGGCATCGAGCATGGTCAGCCTCCTGTTGCGGGGAGCAGGGCCTCGGACCACGAGGTGCAATGACTCTTCAGTCTCGCCGCCGGGGAAGGTGCCCGCTGTAAGGGTGATCCCCCGGCGGCAACGGTCCTGCCTGACACGCGGAGCGGGAATCCCCCACGGCGTCGCAGGTGTAAGGCATTACCTTACATGTTGTCAGTGCTTCTGATGGGGAATATCCGACGAGTCCCGACAAGGTCGCACCAGTGATTCTCACATACTTGAGTGCAGGTACGGGTGGGGCTGGGTGGGCAACTGGATATGGCGCCTATGCTTACCCTTCGCGACCTGCTGCGGGCGCGACCCTCGATCCAGTGACTGCGTGCAGTGAAGCCGCCAGGAGACCGTACGGACGCGCCATTAACCCCAGGGGAGTCGGCAGAGCAAGTCGTCCTGCCGACTTCTACGCACGCGGTGCCCTCCTGGCTCCTCGCCCTGCTTCGGGTGCCGTTGATCGGCAAGCTGATCGGGGCCAACGTGCTGATCGCTGGCGCGGTGTGTGGCGCCGCCACCCTGATGCATCAGGATTGGACATCGGAAACGACGGTCCTGGTCTTGTCGATGCTTGGAGTTGTGCTGGTCAACATCGGGCTGGTCATGCTGGCCCTTCGGCCGTTGGCAGACCTCGAGTCGACGGCCAAGCGCATCTGGCGCGGGGACGTCTCCGCTCGGGTGCCGGAGTCACTGCTGGCCGATCGGGACCTGCAGCGGGTCGGGGGGGCACTCAACGCCCTCCTGGACGGACTGACGGCGGATCGCGAGCGGTTGCGCGAACTTGCGGCGCGCGTGATCCGGGCGGGCGATGAAGAGCGGTCGTACATCGCGCGCGAACTGCACGATTCCAGTGCGCAGTCGCTGGCGGCGCTGCTCATGGAATTGAGCGTGGTCATTCGCGAGACGGACGACCCGGCGGCGGTCGAGCGGCTGCAGCGCATTCGGCGCATCGCGGGCGACGTGCTCGACGAGGTGCGCATGCTGGCGCAGGCGGTGCATCCGCGCGTGCTGGACGACCTGGGGCTGGGGGCGGCGCTGCAGCACCTGGTGCGCGAGGCGGAGACTCGCAGCGCAGTTCGCATCGAGGTGGTCGTCGAGGACTCGGCGGACGAGGTGTCGTCGGCGGTGTCGTCAGTGCTCTATCGGCTCGCGCAAGAAGCGCTCAACAATGCGTTGCGGCACGCCAACGCCACGACGGTGATGGTGCGGGCCGGGGTCGTGGGAAACGTCGCGCGGGTCGAGATTGTTGATGACGGGATCGGGTTCCATCCGGTCGAGGCGGAGCGTCGGCGTCCGGGGATGGGGCTGTTCACCATGCGCGAACGCATCGCGCTGCTTGATGGGGTGCTCGAGGTCGAGAGCGCCCCGGGGCGGGGAACGCGCATTACGGCGCGCGTCCCGCTCCTGGCGAGGACGAATGCGCAGGTCACGTCCGCGTCGGCAGGAACCTAACGATGTTACAGGGGGACGCATGACTTCGGACCTGATTCGGGTGGTGCTGGCGGACGATCACACGGTGGTGCGGGCCGGACTCAAGGCGGTCCTGGGCACGGCCAAGGACATCGACGTGGTCGGTGAAGCCAAGGATGGGCGCGAGGCCGTCGGGCTCGTCGACCGCTTCAAGCCGGACGTGGTGGTCATGGACTTGTCCATGGCCGGAATGGATGGCACCGCGGCCACGAAGGAGATCGTCGCCAAGGGGGGGGGAGACCCGCGTCCTCATCCTCACCATGCATCCCGAGGAGGACTTCCTCGTCCCGCTGCTCGAGGCGGGGGCGTCGGGGTACCTGGTCAAGAGCGCCGCCGATCGCGAACTGGTCGATGCCGTTCGGGCGGTCGCGAAGGGTGATGTCTACGTGCGGCCGACTGCGGCGCGCGTCCTGGCCAAGGGACTCACCAAGAAGGACCCGCACCAGGTGGACCGCGATCGATTCGAGCGGCTCACCGACCGGGAGCGCGACGTCTTGCGGCTGACCGCGCAGGGCTACTCGGCGCCCGAGATCGGCGAGCGACTGTTCATCAGCCCGAAGACGGTCGACACGTACAAGCAGCGCATCAACGAGAAGCTGGGCCTGTCCCATCGGGCGGACTACGTGCAGTTTGCGCTGCGCCTGGGGTTACTGGCGCAACCGTAGACGGCGCCCGAACGGGCGCGTGACCAGGGAGGCGCGATGAGTCGATCGCTGCGGCGCACCGTCGAGGGGGCGGGGCGGGTGACGCGCACGATCGTGGAGGGGGCCGGCCGCACCGCGCGCTTCGGCGCCGACACGGTGCGCGCGATGCGCGACGTGTCCACGTGGGGTCCGGAAGCGACGGCCCAGGCACGGTCGTTAGGTGTCGATTCACTGCCCATCGCCCTGTTCATCGCGGTCTTCACCGGCATCGTCCTCGCCCTGCTCGCCAGCTATTCCTTCACCGGCGCGGTCCCGTTGTATTTTGTCGGGACGCTCGTGGAGAAAACCGTCACGATGGAGCTGACCCCGGTCCTGACGGGGCTGGCCCTCGCCGGCCGCGTCGGCGCCAACATCGCCGCCGAGCTAGGGACGATGCGGGTCACCGAACAGATCGACGCCCTCGAAACGCTCACGTATGATCCCTTCGCGTACCTCGTCGTCCCGCGGGTGCTGGCCGGAACCGTCATGTTCCCCGCGGTGGTCGGCTTGGCGATGGTTGTCGGGGTCGCGGCCGGATGGGCGGCGTCCGTCCTCCTGCTCGACTTGTCGTCGCATGAATTCCTCCGGGGGCTGCGGCTCTTCTTCCAGACGTTCGACGTGCAGTACGGACTCGTGAAGTCGGCCTCGTTCGGCACGGCGGTGACACTGATCGGCTCGCTGCACGGCATGAACGCGCGCGGGGGGGCACAGGGGGTCGGACGCGCCGCCACCAACGCGGTGGTATACTCCGCGGTCGTCATCCTCGTGCTCGACGCATTCTGGGCCGTGGTCTGGCTCCTGGGGCGCACTTCATGAAACGGACCAACGACTTCCTCGTGGGGCTGACGGTCATCGCCGCGGTGGCGGTGGTCACGCTCGCCATCCTGTGGGTCAAGCAGTCCGACCTGGGACGCAAGCGCAGCGAGGTGACGGCTCGCTTTCGTGATGTGGGCAGCGTCCGGGTCGGGGCGCAGGTCGTCATTCGCGGGGTGCAGGCTGGGCGCGTCGAGTCGCTTGCCTTGGCCCCGGATGGGTGGGTCGAGGCGCGGTTGGCGCTCGATCCCACCGCCGAACTTCCGCCGGACCCGGTCGTGCTGTTGAATGAGTCGTCGCTGTTCGGCGAATGGCAGGCCACCGTCCTGGGGCGCGACGCGCTGCCGCGCGACCCGAACGTGGCGCGCCTGATCGCCGAGGCCGACATCGGTGGTGGTGTCCTGCCGGGCGCCACGCTCCCCGACATCGCGCAGCTCACGGCGGTGGCCGGTCGCATCGCCGGCGACGTGGCCAGCGTGGCCGAGCGCTTCGAGGTCGCCTTCGACGATCGAGCGGCGCGCGAGCTGCGCACGTCGATTCGCAATATCGCCGAGCTCTCGAGCGTGCTCGCCCAGACCGTCAAGGACCAGTCGACCAACCTGACCACCATGTCGAGCGACGTGCGCGAAATGGTCAACTCGCTCGTCGCCGCGTCGCGTGATGTCAAGTCGATCTCCACGCGCTTCGATTCATCGACCGCGCGCGGCGAGGTCCGCGCCATCGTCGACGACGCCGCCAGCGCGGCCAAGGGCCTGCGCGAGACGAGCCAGCGCCTGCTCACGATCTCGGAACGGCTCGGCAGCTCCGAAGAGCGGCTGCGTCGGTTCATTGCGACGAGTGACTCGGTGATGATCAAGATCAATCGCGGCGACGGGTCGCTCGGCCTCCTGGTGAACGATCCCTCGCTGTATCGAGGCGCCGATTCCACCCTGCGCGAGCTGCAATCGCTGATTGCCGACATGAAGCGCAATCCGAAGAAGTACGTCAACGTGCGGATCTTCTGATCGTGCATCAGAGTGCCCGCACACCCGCCGGCGTCACCCTCCTCGTCGCGTTCGCCCTCCTGGCGGCGGCCGCCGGGCTGCTGGTCGCGGGACGCGCCGACGTGGTGGCGACTGGGCGCACGGCGCTGCAGGGGCTGGCATCTGCGATGGCGTTCCTGGCCGCGGTGATCGCCCTGGCCGGCGCGTGGGCCTTGGCACGGGAACTCAAGCGTCGACGCCACATGGAGGGCGAACTCCGCGCCTCGCGCGCGAAGTTCGAGGGCATCCTCTCCATCGCCGTGGACGCCATCATCACCGTCGATGAGCAACAGCAGATACTCCACTTCAACCACGGTGCGGAGCGGTTGTTCGGCTACGCGGAGTCGGAGGCGATCGGCACACCGCTGTCGCGCCTTCTCCCACCCAGGTATCGCGACGCGCACGATCGGCACCTGAACGACTTTGCCAGCGGCCAGGTTGTGGCGCGACGCATGGGTGAACGCCGGTCCATCTTCGGCCTGCGTCGCGACGGCACGGAGTTCCCGGCCGAAGCGGCCATCTCCCGATTGGAGCTTCCGGGGCAGCGGTTCTTCACGGTGGTGCTGCGCGACATCAGCGAGCGAGTGCGAGCCGAGGGAAACCAGCGCTTCCTCGCCCGCGCCGGCGGCGTGCTGGCCACGACGCTGGACTACGAATCGACGCTGCGCAGCGTTGCCCACGTCGCGATCCCTCACCTGGCCGATTGCTGCGTACTCGACCTCGTCGATCCGCAGGGCTTCGTTCGAACGATTGCCAGTGTGCACGAAGAGCCCGAACTGACCAAGCGGTTGCGTGCGCTGGAGCGCCGACGTGCCGACGTGCCCTCCAACTGGCCCTTTCCGGTCGCCGATGCGATCGCGCAGGAACGACGGATCCTGCGTGCAGACCTCGCACCGGAGTGGGAGCGGGAGGGGGGCGGTCACGACGCGCGAGTCGAGGACGTTGCCGCGCTGGGTGTTCGTGCCTACGCGACGATTCCGCTCGTGGCACGCGATCGCGTGCTGGGGACGCTGACCCTCATCTCGACCGACTCGAGCAGGCGGTATGATGACGTGACCGCGGCGCTGGCCGAGGAATTGGCCATTCCGTTGGCCTTCGCCATCGAAAACGCCTGGCTCTACCAGTCGGCGCAGCAGGCGACGACGGCGCGCGACGAGATCCTCGGCGTGGTGTCGCACGACCTGCGGAATCCGCTCAGTGCGATCTCCATGTGCGCGCGCGTGCTGCTCGAGAGCCCGCCCGACGCGTCGGAGGAGCGTCATGAGCTGGCTGGGGCGATTCTGGAATCGACGTACCTGATGCAGCGCCTCATCCAGGACTTGCTCGATGTCTCGACGATCGAGTCCGGGCACCTGCAGGTGCACCCGCGCCGCGAATCGCTGGGCCCGTTGGTCGATGCGGTGATGCAGATGGTACGGGAATCCGCCGAGGATCGCGGCATCGCGATCGAGCGTGACTTCTCGGCCGCACTCCCGGCGGTATTTGTCGATGCGATGCGGGTGGAGCAGGTGCTGGCCAACCTGCTGGGGAACGCGGTGAAGTTCACGGAACGGGGCGGACAGGTGCGCGTGCAGGCCGAAGTGCACGGGTCATTCCTGCGCGTCATGGTCTGCGACAGCGGCATCGGGATTCCGCCGGAGCACCTCCCGCACCTGTTCGACCGCTACTGGCATGCGCGGCGCCAGTCGCGAACGGCGGGGACAGGATTGGGGCTGGCGATTGCCCGGGGGATCGTGGAAGCGCATGGCGGGACGCTCAGCGTCGACAGTACGCTGGGCGTCGGTTCGACCTTCAGTCTGACCCTGCCGACGATCGACGAGACGCCGCGGGTCGATGGAAGTGACGGGCAGGCGCTGCCGACCGCGAGCGCCGCGGAGTCGCGGCCGACAGCTGCGGGGTAGGGCGCGCGGGTTCCCCAGCCATCGATCGAGCCGGCGTGCCAGGGTCGTGGCGCCCGTGACGTCGGCACGAGTGAATTGCCTCGTTTGGGAGCCTCGGCTAGGCTTCGGGCGTTAGCGCAGGGTCTCCCTCGATGTGCAGCGTCCCGCACACACTCGCATTGCATGCTGACTCGCCAGGCGTTGGCCGTGACGACGGCCGTCGGCCGTGCGCTCCGGGTTCCGATCGATCCCCGTCGCCTTGCGGCGGCTCGGCGACGGCGCGCGCCCACGGCGGCCACTCCGACTGCGCTCGCCGATCACATTATTGAGGTCGGACGCGAGCAGCAGCTGACCTACCTGCGCCGACGCTCGGCGTGGGCGGCCGTGCAGACCATGCTGGCGGATCGGACTGTTCCGCTCGTACTCGTGCTGGGCGGGCCGCCGGCCCACGACGTGCTCGTGATCGAGGGAGTCGAGGGCGAGACCGTGCGTGCGGTCTCGGTGGGACCTGACGCAGCGGAGCGGTACGACGATGCCCTGAGCCTGTCGGCGCTGCAGGGCCGCATCGGCGACCTCGTGGTCGAGATCCTCATCCCGATGTCCGTCCCCGCCTCGATCAGCGGCGCGCGGACGGGCCCCTCCGACGGCGACCGGCAGGCGCCATCGCCCGTCGCGCGCCTGTTCCGCTTGCTCGGCCACGAGCGGCGCCTGATCTCGTACGTCTACCTGTATGCCGGCCTCGCAGGCCTGTTCGGGCTCGCCCTCCCCCTGGGTGTGCAGGCGATCATCGGGCTGGTGTCCGGCGGCATGATCTTCCAGCCGGTGGTGCTGCTCATCGCGTTTGTCATCATTGGCATTCTCGCCAACGGTGGGTTGCAGATCATGCAGCTGTCGGTCGTGGAGACGGTGCAGCAGCGGGTCTTCACGCGCTACGCGTTCGAGATCGGGGCGCTGCTTCCGCGCGTGCGACTCGATCGGGTGAACGAGGTCGACCTCCCCGAGCTGATGAACCGCTTCTTCGAGATCAAGATGATCCAGAAGACGCTGTCGAAGATCCTCACGGACTGGGTGGCCGCCGTCCTGCAGGTCGTGTTCGGGATCATCCTCCTGACCTTCTATCACCCGTACTTCTCGCTCCTGGGCCTGGTCCTCGTGGCGACACTCGTCGGAATCTTCTGGTGGTTAGGGTCACGCGGACTCCAGACGTCGCTGCACGAATCGAGGTACAAGTACCGGGTCGCGCACTGGCTGCAGCAGCTGTCGCGCAACCTGCCCGCCTTCAAGTTTGCCGGACGGGGCGACCTGCCGGTGGAGCGGCTGGATGAGGAAGTGACCGGGTACCTCGCCTACCGCCAGGAGCACTTCCGGGTGCTGGTCAAGCAGTCGTGGGCGTTCGTGGTGTTCAAGACCATCATCAGCGGCGCCGTGCTGATTCTCGGGGCCCTGCTGGTGGTGAACCGGTCGATCACGCTCGGACAGTTCGTTGCCTCGGAGCTGGTGATCGTCGCGGTGCTGCTCGCCGTGGAGAAGGCGATGCTCGGGCTGGGTGATGTCTACGACCTGTTGACGGCGGTCGAGAAGGCGGGACACATCACGGACCTCGCGGCCGAACCGTCGTCGGGGCTCGTGCCGCCGCCCGGCGGTGACCCGCGCGGCATCGCCCTTGGCGTGCGTGACCTCAGCTTCACCTACCCGGACGGCAAACGGCCCGTGCTCGACGGGATCTCGTTGACGATTCTCCCCGGAGAACGCGTGGCGATCACGGGAGCGGAGGGGGCAGGCGAATCGACGTTGCTGGCGGTCGTGGGCGGCCTGTTCGAGAACTACGTCGGGGCGATCACGCACGACAACGTCTCGTTGCGTGAGCTCGATCGCATGCGGGCGCGCGAACAGGTGGCGCACAGCGGAAGCACCATCGCCCTGTTCGAGGGAAGCGTGGAAGAGAACATCGCCATGGGACGCTCGTGGGTGCGCACCGAGGATGTGCTCGAGGCGGTGGCCACGGTGGGGATGCTCGACTGGGTGCACGAGCAGCCGCAGGGTCTGCAGTCGCGGGTTGCGTCTGACGGGCGCGGCATTCCGTCGCAGGTGGCGCGCAAGATGGAACTGGCCCGTTGCCTGGCCGGCCGGCCGCGCATGCTGCTGCTCGACGACGTCTTCGACGTGCTCGACCCGCCGAGCAAGCGACGCCTCATGTCGAACCTGCTCTCACCCGATGCGCCGTGGACCGTGCTCGCCGTCTCGCACGACCCGCAGGTGCTGGCCGCGTGTGACCGCATCCTCGTGTTGCGCGACGGCGCGGTGGCGTCGTCCGGCACGTACGAGGAGCTGCGGCGCTCCGACCCGTATTTCCGTGAACTGGCGCCGACCTGATGGCTGACCCGACCTCGAAACTGGACGTCACGGTGGCGCCGCTCAGCGCGGCACGCCTGCTCAATACGGCCGATCGGCACACGCACTTCGCCCGCATCCTGCTCGCCATGCTCGTGGCGGCGGTCGTGGTCCTCTTCCTTCCCTGGCAGCAGAACGTGCAGGGCAAGGGGGTGGTGTCGGCGCTCCGTCCCGAGGATCGCCCGCAGGTGGTCCCGTCGATCATTGCCGGGCGCATCGAGCAGTGGCACGTGGCCGAGGGAGCGTACGTCACGCGCGGGCAGCTGCTGGTGGAGATCTCGGAAGTGAAGGAGAGCTACCTCGATCCCAGGACGCTCGAGCGCTACCGCGAGATGCTGGCGGCCAAGAAGGTCTCGGTCGCGGCCAAGCGGTCGAAGGTGGTGGCGCTCTCGCAGCAGATCGACGCGCTACAGCAATCGCTCGACTTCTCGATCGCCAAGGGGCGCAACAATGTGGCGCAGTACGAGGCCGCCGTATCCGCCGCCGTGACCGACTCGGTGATCGCGGAGCGACAATTACTGCGCAACCAGGACCTCTTCGACGACGGACTCAAGTCGCGCGCGGACCTCGAGGCCTACATCACGAAGGCGCAATCCTCCAACGCGAAGCTGGTCGAGAAGCGGCAGGCGTTGCAGAGCACGCGCGTGGAACTCGATGGCTATGGCGCGGAGTATGGTGAAAAGGTCGCCAAGGCGATGGCGGACCGGAGCGCGACGCAGTCCGAGGTGGCTGATGGCGACGGCGAGGTGTCGAAGATGGAGACGCAGGTCGCGTCGCTCGCCCTGCGCAACGAGATGTACCGCATTGAGTCGCCGCAAGATGGCTACGTCGTGCGCGCGGTGAAGTCGGGGGTGGGCGAACAATTGAAGGACGGCGACCCGGTCGTGACCGTCGTTCCGGCCGACGCGATGCAAGCGGTCGAGCTGTTCGTGCGCCCGATGGACGTCCCGCTCCTGCGCACCGGGCGCAAGGTGCGTCTGCAGTTCGACGGGTGGCCCGCCCTGCAATTCTCCGGGTGGCCAAGCGTGGCGGTCGGGACCTTCGGCGGCATCATCCAGGTCATCGACCTCACGATCAGCGCCGACGGCACCTATCGCATTCTGGTCGTCCCCGACCCCGAGGACGAGCCGTGGCCCTCGCAGGTGCGCCTCGGCTCCGGTGTCCTCGGCTGGGCGATGCTCGACACGGTGCGACTGTGGTTCGAGCTCTGGCGCGTGCTCAATGGCTTCCCGCCGAGCATCAATCCGAACGATCCGGCGGCGAACGGCGCGGTCGCGGGGAAGAAATGAGCGGCCTTCTTCCCCTGATCGCGGCGGTGCTCCAACTGCAGGGGAGCACGCCGGCGACCGACAGCACGCGCGCCTTCACCTTTGACGAATTCTATCGGGTGGTCGCGACGCGGCACCCGGTCGTGCAGCAGGCGCGATTGCTGGAGTCGATCGCCGACGGCGAGGTGCGGCAGGCGCGCGGCGCGTTCGACCCGACCCTCACGGCGGGGTGGGACCGCAAGACGTTCGGCGGGACCCGCTACTACGACTACGTGGACGCCTCCATCACGGTGCCGACGCCGTTCGGCATCGACGTCAAGATCGGCTACGAGCGCACGGAGGGGCAGTACTTCGCGGCCGACCGCCGCACGCCGTCCGGCGGACTGCTCACCGCCGGGGTGTACGTTCCCATCGGGCAGCGCATGATCATCGACGAACGGCGCAATGCCCTCGCCCAGGCCCGCGCGCTGCGGGAGTATGCGCAGGGGGAGCGGGCGTCCGTGGTGAACAAGTTCCTCCTGACGGCCGCCAAGCTGTACGGCGAGTGGTACGAGGCCCACCGTCGCCGCATCCTGTCCCACGAGGCGGTGGCGCTTGCCGCCTTCCGGCTCAATGCGGTGCGCCGTCGTGTGCAAGCCGGGGATGCCGCGGCGCTCGACACCATCGAGGCCGGGCTCGAGCTGCAGAAACGCACGGTGTTGCAGCTGGAGGCGACGGTGGACTACCGCAACGCCTCCATTGTCGTCGAGGGACTGCTGTGGAACGACCGCGCCACGCCGATGTCGCTCGATACCCTCACCGTCCCCTCGCTCGACGGGCTGCAGGCCGAGCCGGTGGACTCGGCGCGCGTCATGCACTGGCTGTCCATCGCCGAGCAGCGGCACCCCACCGTCCGCAAGGTTGTGGCCAAGGTCCGGCAGGCCGAGTCCGAGCGGCACTTCGCCGTGCAGCAGGTCTGGATTCCCAACGCCGAGCTGTCGTACGTCCCCCTGGGCGCGCGGGACGATGGCCTCGGAGGCCTCGGCGATGCCGTCGGCGCCAGCACCGACGCCAAGTGGGGGGGAGCGTTCAAGTTGCCGCTGCTGGCGCTCAAGGAGCGCGGAAAGTTCACGGCGGCATCGGGAAAGCTGGAACAGCAGCGCTACGAACTGGCGCTCGCCCGGCGCGACATCGCCATCTCGGTGCTGACCGCGGCGAACGATCTCGCCGCGCTCGACTCGCTCTTGCAGCTGCAGCGCCGGGCGGTCGTGCAGTCACGGCTGCTGCGCGACGGCGAGCAACGCAAGTTCGAGGTGGGGGAGAGTACGCTCTTCCTCGTGAACACGCGCGAGCGGCAGGTCATCGACGAGGAGCTCAAGCGCATCGCGCTGGAGGCGAAATACGTGTCGGCACGGGCCGCGCTCGCAGTCGCCATCGGCGAGCCGGCGCGGGTCCCGGACGAACGCTAGCCCGGGCGCGGTACGGTGCGGCGGGTGCCGTGCTGGTGACGCGCTTCGCTGGAGCGCGAGGGTGCCGAACGCCGCACCGCGGCGTGCAAGGCAATACCGCCCAGCAAGTGCTCGCGGCGCGCCGTGGTGTCGAAACCCGTGCGCTCGAGCGCGCGCTCGAACTCCGCTGCGGAGACATAGTGGCGGATGGAATGGGCGATGTATGCGTAGATCACCGGCGCGCGATGCCACCACCACCCGACCACACTCCCCGACAGCTGCAGGTAGCCAAGGAAGAGGGCGCGCCAGGCCGCGCTCGGGGGACGATAGAAGTCGAGGGTCAGCAGGATGCCCCCGGGGCGCAGCACGCGGTGCAGCTCGACCAGTGCCGCCTCGTACTGCGGCACGTTTCGTAGCGCGTACCCGCCCAGTACCACGTCGATGGATGCGTCGGGGAGCGGGAGACGCGTCAGGTCGCCGGTCTCGAAGCGGACACGCGTCCGGTCGCCAGCGCCAACGCGCGCGCGCGCACGCGCGACCATTCCCTCGGCGGCATCGATGCCCAGGACCGATGCCGCGGGGCGCAACGCCGCCGCGCGCAGCGCCAGGTCCCCCGTGCCGCAAGCCACGTCGAGGACCTCGGCTCGCGTCGGCGTACGCTCGGCGAACCAGTCCATCAGGGCCGCCTTCCACCGCGCGTCCATGCCAAGGCTGAACAGGCGCGTGAACGTATCGTAGCGCGGGGCGATGTGCTCGAACATCGGGGTCACGAACGCCTGCTTGCGCAACGGATCGCGGAGGTATGCCTCGAGGTCGAGCGCGGCGAGCTCGCGCGGAGATGCGGGCGGCGGGGAAGACGGTTCGGACGGCTGCGGCACAGGGAGAGGGCGTGGGGACGCGCTGAGGGGGCGCGGGGACGCGCGAGGACGCGCGAGGGGGCGCGGGCGACCGTTGGGGAGCCGTTCGCGCTCCGGCGACTAGTTTATCTTGCCACACCGACTTTGGGGGATGGCCAGCGCCTCCCCCGCCGCCTTCACGCCAACTCCAGACGGGACATGCCCATCGGCGACACGCCACCAGCCGGATGGACGTCGTTCATCAGCACCGGAACCGCCGGAACGCTCCCCGCCGAGCAGCCGGCGGCGACAGGGCTGCTGGCGTCGGACACGGCGATGTGGGCCATTGTTTTTGCCGGTGGCATCGGGTCGCGGTTCTGGCCACTCTCGTCGCCGCAGCGACCCAAGCAGCTCCTGCGCCTCGTGGGCGAGCGTCCCCTCATCGCCGAAACGGTCGCCCGGCTGCATCCGTTGGTGCCGTCCGAGCGCACCCTGGTGGTCACGAGCGCCGACATCGCGGGGGCGATCCATGCGGCCATCCCCGAGATCCCGCTCGCCAACATGCTCGTGGAGCCGCGCCCGTTAGGCACGGCGGCGGCTCTGGCGTGGGGCGCGCGCGAGGTGGCGCGTCGGGCAGGGCCGAATGCCCTGCTGTGCGCCCTGCACGCCGATCTGGCGGTCTCGTTTCCCGAGTCGTTCCGGCACTCGTTGCGCCAGGCGGCGGCCGTCGCCGCTCGCGAGGAGCTGGTGATCTCGATCGGCGTCCGCCCCTCGCGCCCGGAAGTCGGCTTCGGCTACCTCGTGGTAGGTGAACCGCTCGCTGCCGATTTCCCGCTCTCGGCGGGCGGCCCGGCGATGGTGACGCGCTTCGTCGAGAAGCCGGACGCGGCAGCGGCGGCCTCGCTGTGCAGCGACGGAGCGCTCTGGCACTCCGGCGTGGCGCTTGCGCGCGCCAACGTCCTGCTCGACGCGTTGCGCACACACACGCCCGAGGTGGCCGCGATTCTCGACGCCATGGACCTCCGCGAGCTCGACGAGTTGGCCACGCAGGTGCGATCGGTTTCGGCCGAGCGCGGCCTGCTGGAGCGCCTCGATTCCATGGTGGTGGTCCCGGGAGAGTTCGGGTGGGACGACGTGGGGACGTGGGCGTCGCTCCGGCGTGCCCGCGACCTGGACGACGACGGCAACGGCGCCATCGGCGACGTGCACTTCGTCGACGCCTCGGGCAATGTCGTCCACGCCGAGCAGTCGACGGTCGTGCTGTACGGCGTCGAGGGCCTGCTCGTGGTCACGCTGCCGGGACTCACCTTCGTCACGACGCTCGACCGCGCGGCCGAGTTGCGGCCGATGATCGAGCGTCTTCCGGACGCGCTGCGGGCGTATCCGCCTGCTCCCGAGCGTCCGTAGCCACTGTGGGCCGCCTGGCGCGCCTCCCTCGCGGGCGGCGCGCCAGGCGCGACGGCTCGCCTAACGCATCCGGGCCAGCTCCGCCTCCGCGGCGATGTAGCCGAAGCTGGCCCACTGCGACTGGGCGGCCGTGATGCGACGGAAGATCGACTCGGCCTCGGCGCGCCGGCCGTTGTACAAGTGCCAGTTGCCCACGCCGTACGCCGTCGTGATATCCTCCAGCCCGCCGTCCGCACCAAAGTTCCCCAGCAACTCGTCGGGTTGCAGCTCGCCCTTGTAGAGCAGGAGCAACCGGTGATACGCGCCGTTCTCGATCACGTCCATGTCCTTCCGGATCGGGACGAGCACGCGCGCCGCGTCCGCGGTCCGTCCGAGACGGCGCAGCGTCATGTAGAGCCAGTGGCTGCTGGCCACCAGCATGTCGGGATTGTTGCCCGAGGCGGCGACGTCCTCGCGGTAGAAGGGAAGCGCCTTCTCGTTCTCGCCCGACAGGTAGTAGGCGAGCGCCAGGTGGTAGCGGATGTTCCCCTGCAGTGTACTGGTCGGGATGTTGCGCGCGTTCGGCTGGCCGTCTGGCTCCACCTCGTCCGCCTTTCCCTTGGTGAGCGCGTAGGCCTGCTCGAAGTCGGCGATCGCCAGGGTGAGTTGCCGGGTCGTGATGTAGCGATGCCCGCGATGCCGGTAGAAGCGCGCGTCGGCGGGGTAGCGGGCGATCCCATCGGTGTAGATGGCGATGGCCTCGTTGAAGCGTCCCGGATACGCGGTGCGCCGGCCGAGCCAGATGATCGAGTCGGCGTTGGTCGGCGTGTGCGCGTACGCCCGGCGCGCGTCGGCAAGCTGCGCCTCCATGCGGGCCAGCGTGGCGGTCGGGGGGATGGTCCGCGAGAGCGGATCTCCCAGCAGCGAGATCGCCTCGACCACTCGCTCCTGGCGCGGCGCATCGGCGGCGCCCGTCAGGTGCCGGTCGAAGAAGGCGAGCAATCGCTCGTGGAAGTCGATGAAGTCGGCGGCGGTGGTCGATGGCGTCCCGTGCCCGCCATTCATGTAGTTGACCCACGTGACATCCTTCCCCAGTCGCCGCAGCGCGAAGTACATCTCGCGCGAGTTGTCGGCCGGCACGTTCGAGTCCTGCGCCCCGGTCATCAGCAGCAACGGCGTGGTGATCCGGTCGGCGAACATGATGGCGGAGTGGGCCACGTACTTTTGCGGCTGCTCCCACAACGTGGCGCCCAGCCGGTCCTGGCTCTTCTCTGCCGCGTGTATGTTGCGCACGCCGAGGCGGGGGGAGTCGGTGTAGAACGAGATCATGTCCACCTTGCCCGAGATGTTCACCGCAGCGCGAAAGCGATGCGTCTGGGTGATCAGCAGGTTGGTGGCGTAGCCGCCGTAGCTCGTGCCAAAGACACCCAGGCGTGCCGAGTCGGCGATCCCGCTGTCGATCAGGTGGTTGGCCGCTGCCGTGACCCCCTTCGCCCACGCCTCGCCGGGAAATCCCGTCTCGAAGCCGACCGACGGCTTGACCACCACGTAGCCGCGCGACGTGAGCACGTTGATGGTCGGGTCGAACGTGTCGTCGAAGAACTCTTCATAGATGTTGAAGAGCGTGGGATAGCGCGTGCCGGCACGGTAGTCGGCCGGAAGGTAGGCGACGCCGTAGCGCGTCACCCCGTCCACGTCGCGATAGCTGATGAGCCGGGTCGCGGCGAGGGTCTTGCCCGCCAGCTGCGGATTGCCATTGGTGAGCCGGCGCGGACTGCGCATGGCGCCATCGGCGCTGTATAGGTCGAGCGGACGGTTGCCGTCAGCCGCACCGTACACCAGCACGTCGGCGCGCTTGGCGAGCCTCACCCCGTTGTACAGGCGCGCGTCACGCGTCAACTCCTGCAGTGCCGATGCGGTGCGGTCGTAGCGGACGACCCCGCGCTCCCATGCCGAGCGGCTGTTGACGGTGAAGTAGAGGTATCGACCGTCCGCACTCCAGCCGACCGGGGCGTAGCGGGGGGTGCGCGCGGAGTCTGAACTGGCCACCACCTGGGTCCGCGGGCTGCCGTCGGCCGGTGCCAGCCAGAAGCCCTGGCGGTTGGAGAGCAGGAGGGCGTCGCCCCGCGGCGACCAGCGCGCCACGGCGAAGCGGTCGTCGGCTCGCGCGTCGCGGGTCGCGGCGCTCGTGTCGCGCGCGGCGGCAGAGTCGCGCCCCGCGATCTGCCGCGCTGCGGCGCCGGCCTCGACGCTCCGTACCCACACCCGACCATCACGGCTCCACGCCAGCTGGCGGCCGTCGTCGCTCCACGAAACCGTCGTCCCCTTGAGCGAGGGGAGCAGCGTCGTCGGCGAACCGCCGGCGGTCGCGCGGGCGAGCAGGCGCCGATCGGTGCCAAAGATCACGTCATAGTCGGTCTGCTTCGTGATGTCATCTTCCCAGAGCAGCTGCGAGTCGTCCTCGCTCAGGCGATAGTTCGCCACCATGGTTTCCGGGAGCAGCTCGCGGGCCGCGCCCGTGGCCGCATCGAGTGAGTAGACGGCCCGGACATTGCCCGCGCGCCGCATGCGGTCCCAGGCGAGGTAGGGATCGCGCCCGTCCTGCACGAAGACCGGCCCTTGTGTCATCCGTGCGAAGTCGGCGGCCACACGCTGTCGCCACGCATCGCGCCGCAGCGCGAGCACGATGCGCGCGCCGTCGCCGGTCCACTGCACGTCGCTGTTCTCGGCCACGTACCAGCCGGCGGGGACCGGAAGCGAGCGCGTGCGCCCCGAGGCGCGATCCCAGATCACCGGCTCGAGCCGCTCGCCGCGCAGCGCCAGCACCGCCAGGCGCGCTCCGTCGGCGGACCACGCCGGGCTGCGCCAGACGCGCGGCGCTGGATCGATGCTGCGCGCCTCGCCGGTCGCAGTGTTGAGAACCACGAGGCGCGCGGTCGCTGGACGGATGTACGACGGATCCCCGTCGCGGCGGAAGTCCGTGCCGAACCCATCGACACGCGATGATGCGAGGACGGCGAGCCATTGGCCGTCGTCGCTGAGGTCGCCGACCTGGTGCGACACGACACCGAGCAGGTCGTTGGCGGTAACGGGCGAGGCGCTGGGTGCCTGGGCACCGAGCTCCAGGACGACGCCGACCGTGAGCAGCAGGCTCCAGACGCGGGATCGCATAACTCGAACGGGAAAGAGGAGGGGGACTGTTCGCCCACCGGCACCATGAGCGTGAGGTCGCACGGATGTCGCTAGGATCTCGACATCGAATCTGATGTATGTCGCGGTCGCCGCAATGTCCAACCGGTCTGACCAGTCCGGTCCAACGCTGGGCGATGCAGCCGCGTTGGGACGCCAACGACGCTCGGCTCGGGCGGGGCAACGACGCTAAGAAAGTACAGTGGCGTTGACCCTCTGAACCGCGCTCTTGAGCTTAGCTCACCCGCAGCAAGCCGGCGCGAGATGCACGGTGCTCGTTGTCGATCGGTGCGACCACACCGCGTCAACACCGCGTCAACACCGCGTCAACTCCGTCGGCACGGCGACACGCACTGCGGGTGCTTTCGTTCCCCCCCAACGCTGGGAGGTTTTTCTGGGAAGGTACTTCGTTCTGGGAGCAGCATTGCTCGCGACGTTCGCCGGGCCGGCGAGCGCACGCGCGCAGACGCGAGAGGTCACGGGCAAGGTGACCGTCGCGGGAGCAGCGACACCGTTACAGGACGCGATCGTCGGGGTCGTGGGTGCCGTCGGCGGCGCCCGCACCAATGAGCGCGGGGAGTTCCGGTTGCAGGTGCCCGGTGGCGAGATCGCCATCCAGGTCCGGGCCATCGGGTACAAGCGGCAGACGGTGCGCCTGTCGGAATCGCAGTCCACCGCCGACTTCGCACTGGAGCGCGACGTGCTCCAGATCGAGGGGGTCACGATCACCGGCGCGGCGACGACGGTCGACAAGAAGAACGCCGCCGTGGCCACGTCGACCGTGAACTCGGAGGAACTCGCCCGAGTCCCAGCCCCGGCGCTCGAGAGCGCGCTGCAGGGCAAGGTCGTGGGCGCGAGCATCAACATGAACAACGGCGCCCCGGGCGGTGGCGGTCAGGTGCAGATTCGCGGCGCCTCGTCGCTCATCGCCAACTCGCAGCCGCTGTTCGTCGTTGACGGCGTGATCATTTCCAACGCCGTGCGCTCCAACCGCATGGCCGTGGTCACCGGGTCGCTCAACTCGGGCGAGGAGAACGGGACCAACCGACTCGCCGACATCAACCCGAACGACATCGAGAACATCGAGGTCCTCAAGGGTGCGGCGGCCAGCGCGATCTACGGCTCGCAGGCCACCAACGGCGTCGTGGTCATCACGACCAAGCGCGGCTCTTCCGGTACGCCGCGCTTCAACGTTACCCAGCGCGTCGGCACCTTCCAGGCGCAGCGCCTGCTTGGCTCGCGCCAGTTCAAGACACTCGACCAGGTGACCGCACTCGGCCTCGGCGCCGAGGCGACTGCCGCGGCCACCGCCGCGTGCAACCCGACGTGTCCGTACTTCGACTACCAGAAGCAACTCTACGGCCAGACCGACCCGTCGTACGAGACGGTGGTCAGCCTGACGGGTGGCGTCAACAGCACGCGCTACTTCTTCTCGGGGATGCAGCGTGAGGAGTCCGGCGTCATCAACAACACCGGCGCCCGTCGCCAGTCGTTGCGCGCCAACCTCGACCAGGCCCTCGGCAGCAAGATCACGATCAGCCTCAACGCGAACATGCTGCGCTCGTTCTCGCAGCGCGGCATCTCGAACAACGACAACGCGTTGTCGTCGCCGATCTACGCCTTTGGCTACACCCCGGCGATCGTCGACCTGCGCCAGAAGGACGCCGGCGGGCGCTACATCCTGAACCCGTTCCCGGCCACCAAGAGCACGTCGAATCCGTTCCAGACGATGGACATCCTGCTCAACAACGAGGACGTCTATCGCCAGATCTTCTCGACGCGCGTGAACTACGCCGCGATGTCGACGGCCAGCAACAACGTCAACTTCGCCGTGCAGGCCGGGGCCGATCGCTTCTCGAACGAGAACTACCTGTTCGCGCCCTCCGAGTTGCAGTTCCAGCGCGAGGCGACGGTGCAGGGCGGGCAGTTCCCGGGAACGATCATCCAGGGGAATGGGACCAACCTGTTCAGCAACGTCACCGCCTCGGGCACCTGGAACAACTCGACGTTCTCGTGGCTCAACGCCACCACGTCGGGCGGCGTGCAGTACGAGAGCCGCGAGTCCAACGACTACAACATCATCGGGCGCGGCCTTGGCCCGGCGCAGAAGAACGCCGCCGGCGCCGCCTCCATCGGGGTGTCCAACGGTCGTACGCTCATCCTGAACCAGGCGTTCTTCGCGCAGGAAGACCTGCTGCTCTTCAACGAGCGCGTCTTCCTGTCGGCCGCCGTCCGTGGTGAGCGTTCGAGCGTGAACGCCGATCGTGACAAGATCTTCTACTTCCCGCGCGTCAGCGGGTCGTACCGTATGGGGAACCCCATCGCAGGGGTGACCGAGGTCAAGTTCCGCGCGGCATATGGCGAGTCGGGCAACCAGCCAAACTTCGGCGAGCGTGACCTGACCTTCGCCAGCTACGGCCTCATCGGCGGGCTGTCCGGCTACGGCATCCCGGGCACCATCGGCAATACCACGGTCACCCCCGAGCGGCTCAAGGAGATCGAGTACGGCGTCGATGCCGGCTTCCTCAACGACCGCGTCCGACTCGAGGCCACGTACTACAACCGCAACATCGTGGACCTGCTCGTTCGCCCCACGCTCGCCCCCTCCACCGGCGTCACGACGACCACGGTGAACGGCGGCGAGATGAAGACGACCGGCGTCGAACTGGGCGTCACCACCGTACCGCTACAGACGTCCAACTTCCAGTGGACGTCGCGCGCCACCTGGTACCAGAACAAGGCCGAGATCACCTCGTTCCCCGAGGGCGTGAAGCCGTTCCGCGACAACACCGCGGCGCGCGGCTTCGGTAACTCGTACGGTCAGCTGTTCTACACCCCGGGCCACACCGTCACCACCATTTGGGGCAACGGGCTGGTGGATGGCGTGCAGACAACGCAGACCCCGCTCGCCGACGCCAACCCGCGCTACGTGATGTCGTTCTCCAACGACTTCAACTACAAGCGGTTCAACGTCAACATGCTGATCGACTACCGCCGCGGCGGCACGTTGTCCAACATGACGAAGAACCTGTTCGACGAGGGCGGCAACTCGTGGGACTACGATGATGCGTCGCCCGAGGCCGGCGTCCCGCTCGGACAGTGGCGCTACGACACCTGGAACGGCGGGCGCAACACCGCCGTGTACCTCGAGGACGGTTCGTACACCAAGCTCCGCGAGATCAACGTGTCGTACGACCTGCCGCAGACGTGGTGGTCGGTGGTGCCAGGGGCCCGCTCGGGGCGCATGAGCCTCTCCGCGCGCAACCTGTTCATCATCTCGGGCTACAACGGCTTCGACCCCGAAGTGAACAACGGCGGTGCCTACGTCGTGCGCTTCGTCGACCTGGCCCCGTTCCCGCCCACCCGTTCGTTCTTCTTCTCGGTCGACTTCGGCTTCTAACCGATGATGCCTAGACTATTCCAGACTTCAGCGAGCACTCGCTCGATGGGAGATCGTATGCGCATGAGGTCCATCGCGCTCCTCGGGGCGCTCACGTTGGGGCTGACGGCGTGCAGTTCCGAAAAGCTCAACGTGCCGAACTACAACTCGCCGTCGGTCGACGCGCTGTCCAAGGATCCCAACGGGATCCAGCTGCTCGCCACCGGCATCCTCGTTGCCGAGCGTGGGGGCCTGGCCGGCCAGACCCGCGACTTCGGCGTCTTCGGACGCGAGGTCTACAACTACTTCACGACCGACGGACGCACGGTGCAGAACTACCTCGTCGGGCTGGCCAACCCGCAGCGTCTCGATCCGGGCGGCTTCGCCAACGGCCTGTGGAGCGGGCGGTACCAGAACATGAAGAACGCCCTGACGCTCGTCGAGGCGGCCAATGCGTCGAACCTCAGCACGGCGCAGAAGTCGGCCGTCGCCGGGTGGGCCAAGACCTGGTACGCGCTCAATCTCCTCTACCTGGTCCAGAGCCGCGACACCCTCGGCGTGCCGGTCGACATCCCCACCACACCGAGCAGCCCCTCGCCGTTTGTCTCCCGCGACTCGGCCTACAAGCGCGCGATCGCCGAGCTCGACGAGGCCAAGGGGAACCTGCAGGCCGGTGGCACCGCGTTTCCGTTCAGCATGCACAGCGGGTTTGCCGGCTTCGACACACCGGCGAACTTCCTGAAGTTCAACCGGGCGCTGGCCGCCAAGGCCAACGTGATTCGTGGGTCGACCGGCTGCGGCAATCCCTGCTACACGGCCGCAGTCACCAACCTGGGTGAGTCGTTCATCTCCACGTCGGCGACGATGGCGTCGCTCAACCTCGGACCGTACCACATCTACTCCACGGCGGCGGGCGACGGGACCAACGCCAACTCGTTCGTGCAGCAGAACTACGTCTACGCCCACAAGCAGGCGGTGACGCTCGCCCAGAAGCAGCCGGACGGCGTCACGGCCGACGATCGCGTCGTGCGCAAGCTCGTGCAGCTCGCCACCCCGGTCTCGCCGCCGGGCAACCAGAACATCGCCGCCGAGTACCGGTTCGACATCTACCCGAGCCCCAGCTCGCCGGCCCCGATCATCCGCAACGAGGAGCTGCTCCTGCTCCGCGCTGAGGCCAACTGGGCGCTCGGGAACACCACTGCGGCGCTGGCTGACCTCAACATCGTGCGCACCACGTCGGGCAAGCTGGCCCCGCTGGGCACGCTCGCCACCGGCGCCACCGGCCTCGACGCCATCATGTACGAGAAGCACCTGTCGCTCCTCTTCGAGGGCACGCGCTGGGTCGACATGCGTCGCTGGGGACGGCTTGGCCAGCTCCCGATCGACACACCGGGGATGTTCGTCGCCAAGGTGATGCCGATTCCGCAGGCAGAGTGCGACGCCCGTCGCCCGATCGGGGCGCCTGCGTCGGTCCTCCCGCGCGGGTGCGAAGGGAACCTGTAGGCGCGCCACAACGCACGAGGCGTCGGACACGCCGTCACACCGATCGACGCAACGGCCGGCCCCGAGAGGGTCGGCCGTTTGCGTTGAGATGCGGGCGATACGGTGTGGCGCCGGCGGCGACGTACCTTCTTGACGTCGGTGAAACGACGGCTGGTCGCCCACGTAGAGATCAACACCATGGTCAATGCCACGCTCCCCGCGACACGCCGGACGTACTGGCACGACAGCCGGTCGCCCCGCTACTCGCTGACCTTCGCACTCCCGCTGCTCGTCCTGTACGAGGCGATGGCGGCGGCGCTCGCCGGCCCGAGCAACGGCGTGCGAAACGGCGCCGACGTCCTGCTCAAGTCGGTCTTCGAGCGCACGCTCGGGGCCAACGGTCAGCCCGTGTTCGGCGCACTCCTGGTGGGGACGATGCTCTTTTTCATCGTCCGCGATCGCCGGCGCAGCGCCGCGCCGCTCAAGGGGGGGACCTTCCTCGCCATGCTGCTCGAGTCAACGGCGCTGGCGGCCGCCTTCGGCACGGTGGTCGGGCTGCTGACGGCGCAGGTGGTACAATCAGTCGGCATGGCGCCGGGCGGCGTGGGGTTGGCGATCGGTGGCGCACTGGACTCGCTCGGCTTCCCGACGGCGCTCATGGTCTCGCTCGGGGCAGGCCTCTACGAGGAACTGCTCTTTCGGGTGATCCTGGTCTCGGCGCTCCTCTGGGGCGCGAAGAAGATCTTCGGGTGGGGACCGGCGGCGTCCGGGATCTTCGCCACGATCGTCGGCGCGCTGCTCTTCTCGGCCTTCCACTATGTCGGAGCGTACGGTGACCGTCTGGAGGTCTCCAGCTTCGTCTTCCGGGCGATCGCGGGAGTCGCGTTCAGCGCGCTCTACATCGTGCGCGGCTTCGGGATCACCGCCTGGACGCACGCGCTCTATGACGTGATGCTGCTCGTGACGCGGGGCTGACCGGCCGCGGGAAGCGGGCCGAGCGCCCATGGCGACAGGTGTCACCATTGCGTCTGTCTCGCCTCCTCGCGAGGTTCCGCACGATGCCTCACTCCCTGACCAAGGGCGCGCGCGCACGCCCACGTAGCCGCCTATCGCTCGGCGTCCTGCCGCTCCGCGCCGCCCTGACCGTGGCCCTTCTCGTCCTCGCGGCGTGCGCGCGTGCTCGCCCCGCCGACGGCGCCGGTAGCGCGATGCGCAGCACCCGCGTCGACTCGTCGCATGTCCACGCGCTGGTGTCGGCGCTCGCCGCCGACTCGATGCAGGGACGCCGTACCGGGACGCCGGGGTCTGCGCGCGCCGCTCGCTGGATCGCCGGCGAGATGTCGCGCATCGGGCTGACGCCGGCGGGCGATTCCGGCTACTTCCAGCATGTGCCGCTGTACGAGGCGCAACGCACGGTTGGCGGCCAGGTTCGGCTGGCGCCGGCGCTCGCGTCGTCCTTCGCAGCGCGCGACACCTTCCCCGTATCGCAGCGTCTCGCGGGGGCGAACCTCGTGGGGATCCTGCGCGGGAGCGATCCCGCGCTGGCGCACGAGGCCGTGCTCGTCGACGCGCACTACGACCACCTCGGGATCGGCGCCGTCGCCGACGGCGACTCGATCTTCAACGGCGCCGATGACGATGCCTCGGGGACGGTGGCGGTGCTCGAGATCGCCCGCGTGATGGCCGCCGGCCCGCGCCCCAGGCGCACGGTGATCTTTCTTGCCACCACGGGCGAGGAAGTCGGGTTGTTAGGCACCCGGTGGTACATCCAGCACCCGGTCGTCCCGCTCGATTCGACCGTGGCCAACCTCGAGATCGAGATGATCGGGCGCCCCGATTCGATGGCCGGGGGGCGGGGAAGGGGGTGGCTGACGGGGTACGAACGATCCACGATGGGCGAGGCGCTCGCCGCCGCCGGCATTCCGCTGGTGGCCGACCGGCGGCTCGACCAGAACTTCTTCATGCGGAGCGACAACATCGCCTTCGCGCGCCTCGGGATCCCGGCTCACACGCTGTCGTCGTACAACATGCACACCGACTATCACCGGCGAACAGACGAGGTCTCGCGCCTCGACGCCGGACACATGGCGCTCGTGATCGATGCCGCCGCGCGCGCCGTGCGCCTCCTGGCCGACGGGCCGAAGCCCGAGTGGAAACCGGGGGGACGGCCGGAGCCAGCGACCCCTCGTCGATAGTCGTGAGCCTCGACGCCCCGATTTGCCGCGTGCCCATACAGGACCCACCGTGAACCCCTCGTTGAGAGCCCGCATGCGTCAGGACACCATCGCCGTGCACGCCGGACACGCCCCCGACCCCACCACGGGGGCGGTCGCCGAGTCGTTGCATCTGTCGACGACGTTCCTGCGTGCCGAGGACGGGTCCTACCCCTCCGGCTACAAGTACTCGCGCGAACGGGCCCCCAACCGCGCGGCGCTCGAGACCGCCCTGGCCGCCCTCGACGGCGGGGCCGATGCCGCGGCCTTCGCCTCCGGACAGGCCGCGGTAGCCGCGGTCTTCCAGGGGCTGGCCCCCGGTGATCACGTGATCTGCCCGAGCGCGGTCTACTATGGAACGCGCAAGCTGCTGGCCGAAGTCTTTGGTCCCTGGGGGCTCGAGTTTTCCGTGGTGGACACTGCCGACCTCGCGTCGGTGCAGGCCGCCCTCCGCCCGCGCACCACGCTGCTCTGGGTCGAGACGCCGTCCAACCCCACGCTGGCGGTGACCGACATTCGCGCCATGGCCGACCTGGCGCACGGGATCGGCGCCCGACTCGTGGTCGACAATACCTGGTCCACGGCCGTCGGGCAGCTTGCCCTGTCGCTCGGCGCCGACCTGGTGATGTACTCCACCACGAAGTACTACGGCGGGCACTCCGACACGCTGAGCGGTGCCCTCGTGACCGCCCGCGCCGACGCGGCGTGGGAGCGCATTCGATTGATCCAGTCCTCGGTGGGAGCGGTCGCCGCGCCGTTCGATTGCTGGCTGGTGCACCGCGGGATCGCCTCGCTTCCCGTGCGTCTGCGCCAACACACGCACAACGCCGCGAGGGTCGCCGCCTTTCTCGCCGGCCACGACGGGGTGGAGGTCGCGCACTATCCCGGGTTGCCGTCGCATCCGGGCCACGCCATTGCCCAGCGCCAGATGCGACTGTTCGGCGGCATGGTCTCGTTCCAGCCCCGCGGCGACGCCGCCCACGCCCTCGCCGTCGCCGCACGGCTGCGCATCTTCACCCGCGCCACATCGTTAGGGGGAGTCGAGAGCCTCGCCGAACATCGCAAGTCGATTGAAGGTCCCGAGTCGCCCACCCCCGACAACCTCCTGCGGCTGTCGATCGGCTTGGAGGACGCCGACGACCTGATCGACGACCTCCGCCAGGCGCTCGGATAGGCTCCCCTTCGTTTGTTCGCACCGTCGTTCCGTCGGTGCTTCGCTCCTTCACGCCTTCCCAAGTCCTCATGGACGACCGTAAATCACAGTTCCTGTACGGCTTCGCCGCCCTCGGACTCTCCATCGCGCTCGGCCTCTTCTTCGTCTCCGGTGCCCTGCGGGACATCCGCCGGGGGAACGAGGAGGTCACGGTCACCGGCTCCGCCAAGCGCGCCATTCGCTCCGATTTCGTCGTCTGGCGGCTCAGCGTCTCGATCCAGTCACCGTCGCTCGCCGAGGCGTCGCAGGAACTCACCCGTGGCACGGCGCGCGTACGCGAGTTCTTCAAGGAGCAGGGACTGGCTGACTCGCTGATCACCGTCAAGCCGGTGGAGGCATACGGAATCCCCGGCACGACGGTGGATGGCCGCGAGACCGGGCGCATCGTGGCCACCCGCCTGTCGCAGTCGTTCGAGGTGCGGTCGCACGACGTGGATGGCATTACCCGGGTGTCACAGAACGCCGGTGACCTGATCGCCGACGGCGTCCCGCTGCAGGCCTCGTCGCCGGAGTACTTGTACACCAAGCTGAATGACATCCGGATCTCCCTGCTCGAGGAGGCGACCAAGGATGCCAAGGAGCGCGCGGAGGCGATCGCCAAGAGCACCGGCGTCGCGGTCGGCGCGGTGCGAGATGCGCGCATGGGGGTCTTCCAGATGACGCCGCGCTTCTCCACCGAGGTGAGCGACTACGGGATCGCCGACGTGTCGTCGATCGACAAGGATGTGACGGCGGTGGTCAGGGCGACCTTTCAGCTTCGGTAGGACCGGGGAGGTCGAGGGAGCTACACCCGAGCGGCATCTGGCGTGTGGTGTCGGCGCCGACCGTCGGCGCGGCGTCCATCACCAGCCCGGCGCCGTGCCCGGGACGTGTCGGGTCGTCCACCAGCGTCCGGGCGTGCAGCCGCTCCGAGGACGGGCTCGTCGTGGCTCGCGGTGCTGGCCTCGCCGCCAGCGCCGCGCCCGCGGCATGCGACGCAACCGCGACGGGGAGCAGGATGCGGAAGGTCGTCCCGCGCCCCGGCGCGCTGTCCAGCGCCAGGGCGCTGCGATGCTCGCGCACGATGCCTAACGTGTTCGCCAGCCCGAGTCCCCGTCCCGTTCGCCGCGTGGAGAAGTACGGATCAAAGATCCGGCGCCGCGTGTCGGCGCTCATCCCGCTTCCGCTATCCTCCACCTCGAGGTACGCGTAGCGCCCCGCGACCAACGGGGCCTCGAGCCACGGCGACAACGGGGCATCTCGGCCTACCCAGGTCGTCCCCAGTCGCACCGTGATCGTCCCGTGCCGGCCCTCGAGGGCGTCGGAGGCGTTGGTGAGCAGGTTCATCACGACGTGCCGTAGTTGCGTGGCGTCGCCCGCGACTGTCGGCATCCCCTCGGCGCATTCTACCACCAGCACTGCTCGCGTCGAGATGACGGACTGCAGCAGCTGCACCACCTCCGTCACGATCGACGGCAGGTCGATCGGTTCCACGACCCGCTCGCCCTGGTCCCGGTGTGCGAGGAGCTGGCGGGTCAGCGCCGCGGCGTGTAGCGCGGCGGTCTCTACGTCGGTGAGCAGCGCGACGACGCCGGAGTCGGGCGCTATCTCGGCGAGCGCCATCGAGACGTTGCCGAGGATCCCCACCAGCAGGTTGTTGAAGTCGTGGGCGACCACCCCCGCTTGAACGCCGAGGCGCTGGAGCTTCTGCGCCTGCTGCGTTTCCATGCGGGATGACATCGACGCCTGCAACGAGTGCGTGGGCTGCGCCGATGCGCGACGCTCGATGGCTGGCCGAATGTGTACGTAGGCGAGCAGGCGATCGCCCGCATCGCGGAAGACCGTCGAATCCACCGCAGCGTCGAACCTGCTTCCATCACCGCGACACATGCGCATCTCGCCGGCAAACCGCCCCGACCGGTGCCGGTCGATGCACGCTTCCCTGACGCGGGCGTCATGCTGGTCGGTGAAGTCGAGCAGTTGGCAGCCGCGAAAGTCGTCCGGCGCGCGTCCGAAGAGTCGCGAGGCGCGCTCGTTGGCGGCGAGCACGGTGCCGCACGCCGACGTCAGCAGCATGGCCTCGTGTGCCGCGTCGAACAGCGCCACGAGGTGGGAGTGATCCGGCGCATGGCTCGTGGGGCGCGTCGACGGCGCGGGGACATTCTGCAGCTCGCCGTCGGCGCTCGCAGCGTGCGCCGACGGTTGCGAATGTCGACCAAGCGCGGTGTGTGTCGTCACGACAGACCGAAGAGGGAGGGGGATGAATGGCGCAGGACTGCGCCTGATGCTGACGAGCGTGAGATTGCTCTAATTGACGGCGATCGCCCCGCCGATGTCACACACCGGCCGCCGTCGCAGGGTCGGCCCGCGCTCTGGCGGCCGACTTCGCGCACCCGTTACCCTTGGCCTGCCCACATCCTGGAGAGGGACATGCTGCACGCCCCGTTGCTGGCGTTCGTGTCGTTGGTCGCGACGGTAGGCGCGGGCGAATGCCGCCCTCCCAAGGACAGTTCGGAGGCAAAGCTGCTGGCGTTTTTCGCCGCACCCATCGCCTTTTCGCCCGCCGGGAACGCCGGACGGCTGGCGCCTGGTGCAGTGCGACTCTCCTTCGATCTCACCTACGTGCCCACGCCGAGCGCCGATATCCGACGGGCCTCCTTCTGCCAGCGAAAGAGCGAGAACACCGAGCTGTCGCCCGTCTTCCCGCGTCCTCGACTGGCGGTCGGCCTGCCGGGCGGCTTTTTCGTGGAGGGGAGCTACCTCCCGCCCGTGACCGTGCTCGACGCCACGCCCAACCTGGGCTCGCTCGCAGTCGGGTGGTCGCGCCCACTGCGCGGTGGTGATGCCGATGCGGCCCGTCGTCGACGTGGCTCACGGTGCGCGCGCACGCGACCGTCGGCTCGGTCAAGGGCCCCATCACCTGCGCTGCCGATGCCCTACAGAACACGAATCCGAGCCGTGTCTGCTACGGCGACGAGCCGTCGGATGACAGCTATCGGCCGAACATGGTCGGCGTCGAGGCGATCCTGGGTTGGACCGGCGGCGCGCGAGCGTCCGCCTACGTGGGCGGCGGCTACACGTCGCTCAGGCCGCGTTTCGACGTCAATTTCCTCAGCCTCAACGGGGTCCGCGACGACACACGTGTCCTGCTCGACGATGCGCGGATCGCCGCGTTCGTCGGCGGGCACCTGCGCGTGACGAGGCGCGGGGCCCTGACCGCCGAGGTCTATTCTGTGCCGAAGGACGTCACGACCGTCCGGGTGGGCGGGAGCTGGGTGCTTCGCTCGCGATCATGAAGCGCACGTCCGCCGTGTCGGCAGGTTGACCTCGCCCGCCTCTCCTCGTTATCTCGCGCCATGCTCCGATCGTACTCCATCGTGGTATCTGCCGTCGTCACGGTTGCGCTACTTGCTTCGGGAGCGCCCCGGCAGCTCTCTGCCCAGGGAACGCCGACCGCCCAACACCGGGGCAGCGCGGCGCGCAGACCTGTCGCGTCGCCCGAGCGGGACTACCTGCTGTATGTCGTGGCCGAATCGGCCGACCAGGTAGCGCTCGTGCGCTATGGGCCCGGCGGCATCCGCATCGAGCGCGAACAGCGGGTCGGGATGATGCCCACCGAGATCAACGGCCCGCACGGGATCGACGTCTCGCCGGATGGCCAGTTCTACTATGTGAGCATTGCACACGGCACGCCGTACGGCACGTTCTGGAAGTACCGGACAACGGATGATCAGCCCGTCGGACACACGACACTCGGCCTGTTTCCCGCCACCGTGCAGCTGACGCCGGACGGCTCCCTGGCCTTTGTCGCCAACTTCAACCTGCATGGCGACATGGTGCCGTCGTCCGTCTCGGTGGTCTCGACCAACGAGATGGTGGAGATCGCCCGCATCACAACCTGCACCATGCCGCATGGTTCTCGTCTCAGTCCAGACGGGACCAGGCAGTACTCCGCCTGCATGATGGATGACCTGCTGGTGGAGATCGATACGCGCACCCTGGGCGTGTCGCGCCACTTTCAGCTGGCACGCGGCCGGGAGCGGGGCATGGAGGGAGCGCCGTCCGCGTCGGCGCACGCCGGGCACATGCCGGGCGGCGCGATGCCTCCCGACCTGGTGCAGTGCTCACCCACCTGGGCCCAGCCAGGTGCCGACGGGCGTCGACTCTACGTGGCGTGCAACAAGTCCGACGAAATCGTCGAGGTCGACGTCGAGCGGTGGGCTGTGACCCGCCGATGGGCGGCGGGCGACGGGGTGTACAACCTCGCCGTCTCGCCGAACGGTGCGCAGCTCGTTGCCACCAACAAGCGTGGGAAGTCTATATCGGTCTTCGACCTCGCGACCGCGAAGGAAGTTGTCCGCCTGCCCACGGTCAAAGGGGTCGTGCATGGCGTGGTCGTGTCGCCGGACAACAGGTACGCGTTCGTGACCCAGGAGGGACGAGGCTCCGAGGCGGGGATCCTGGAAGTCTTCGACCTGCAGCTGCTGCGCAGCGTGGCGTCGATCGAACTCGGCCAGCAGGCTGCGGGCGTCGCGTTCTTGCGGATGGAGCCGACCCGGTAGCTGTTCGTGCCCCCTCTCGCGGACGTTGTGCGGTATCGTCGTCGCTGACTCGCTGGATACCTTGCCACGGACTTCGCACCGGAACGCGAGCCGTCGGCAGGGGTAGCCCAGCCAACCGGACCGCGTGGACACGAGGTCCGGAAGTGTGCGCGCATGGCAACGTGAGGGAGGCCGTCGCGCGGGGTGTCAGGTGAAACAGGCCGTGTCGTGCTGCGACGTGCACGACCGAGGGTCAGACTCGAGAGGTAACAGCTGTGAGACAGTGGATCGTGCTCGGTGCGCTCGCCGTGGTCGCCTGCTCAGGCGACAAGAAGGTGACCCCGCCTGACACCCCCGGACCGGTGGCCAGCGTCAGCGTGGCCGTCGTCACGTCCACCATGATCGCCGGAACGACACAGCAGCTCTCGGCGAAGCTCTATGACAAGGACGGCAAGCTCGTAACCACGTCCTCCGTCACGTGGAGCGCGTCGCCGGCCGCCGTCGCGACAGTCTCCGCGAGCGGCATCCTCACCGCCGTCGGCCCCGGGACAGTCCGCGTCACCGCCTCGTCCGGCGCCTTGAGCAATTCGGTCGACATCGTCGTGGAGGCCGATCCATGCACGACGCCCATCGCGCTGCGCGTGGGCGAGGTGCGGACGTTCACGGGAGGCACTGCGGTCTCGTGCATCACGCTCGCCGCCTCGACGGGTGGGAGCGACTACGTCGTGATCGGTGCGAATACCCGGCCCACGCAGGACGACCTCCTGTCCTACACCATCAGCCTGGAGAATTCGGCCTCGGCCCTGCTCGCCTCGCCCGAGGTGATGGCGACCGTGCCGTCGCGCGCGTTCGCCGCGGAACAGGACGACGCACGCGTCGACGCGCTCCACGAGCGGTTGCGCGAGTTCGAGCGCACCACGCTCTCCCCGGTCGTGCGCGCCGCTGCCCGGCAGCGCGCGCCGGAAGCGTTTACCAGTCTCGCCCCCACGACTATGGCGGCGGTCGCCGCCCTCGGCGACACGTTGAGCATCCGCGTGCCGAACCTGAATACGGGGAAGGACATCTGCCGTGACAACATCCCGGTACGGGGTGTCGTGCGCGCGATCTCGGCACGGGCCACGATCGTTGCCGACGTGAATGCCCCAGCCGGTGGCTTCACCGCGACCGACTACAACGCCCTCGCCGCCGAGTTCAACAACCTGATCTTCCCGGTGGACACCGCGTGGTTTGGCGCCCCGACCGACATCAACACCGACGGGCGCATCACCATCCTGCTGACCCCCGAGGTCAACAAGCTCACCCCGCCCAATTCGGCGGGATTCACGGCGGGATTCTTCTTCGGGTCGGACCTGATCAAGAAGTCCGAGTACCCGGTCACCAACGAGTGCCGGAACCAGACCAACGAGCAGGAGATCTTCTACATCCTGGCCCCCGATCCGAACGGGACGTTCAACAACGTGCGCACCACCGTCACGGTGCGACAGGGAACGCGGGGCGTCATCGCCCACGAGTTCCAGCACATGATCAACCAGGGGTGCGCCAGTACAACCCGGCGGTGCTGGCGCTCGAGACCTTCTGGCTCAACGAGGGCATGTCGCACCTGGCCGAGGAAGCGGTCGGGCGAACGTTGCGCGGTTTTAGCGACTTCCAGCGACTGACCTACAACCTCGTCAACCCGACCCCCAGCAGCAACGACGACTACAACGCGTTCTTTCGCCAGAACCTGACGCGCTTCCAGCGCTGGATGGCGCGCCCCGACACCGCGGCCCCGATCAGCGCCAAGAACCGGGACCAGCTCGCTCCCCGCGGGGCGAGCTGGTCGCTGCTGCGCTACGCCATCGATCAGTACAGCGGGGGGGCCGCGCGGACCTTTACCAGGGCGCTGGCGGCCGGACCACAAACCGACGTCGCGAACCTGCTCGCGCGCGTGCCGGGGGCGCAGTTCGACCAGATCATCACCGGATGGCTGGTCGCGAACTATGCCGATGGCTTGACGATCCCCGGCATCGCACCGCGCTACTCGTACCTGAGCTGGAACATCCGCGACGCCATGAGCGGGGCGAACGCGAACACCTTCCCGCTGCTGGTCACGCCGTTCCCCGGAACGTTCAGCACGCAGTCGCTCTCGAGCTCGGGGAACTACTATCGCCTCACGCGCACGACGTCGTCGCCGCAGGTACAGGTGAAGCTCACGGCGCCAGGCGGCGGCACCATCGCGAGCGACTACCCCACGGTCGCCATCCTGCGCGTGCAGTAGGCCGGTGACGCGGGGGCGGCAGCCGCCCCCGCGTCGTTGCTCCGCCTAGTTCTCTCGCAAGGCGCTCATCGCCGTCTCCTTGAAGACGTCGCGTCCGCTCAGCATGCCGATCGCGACCGCCATCAGCATCATGGCGAACGAGATCCCCAGCGCCTGTCCGGTGGCCGCCGTGAAGGGGCGATCGAAGATGTAGGTCATGATCGCCCAGGCGCCGCCGAACGAGAGCAGCAGCCCGCTCAGGCTGCCGAGCACGCCCAGCACCGCATACTCGGACACGAGGATCCGCCCGATCTGCGCGCGGGTCGCCCCAAGCGTCTTGAGCAGCACCCCCTCGCGCACGCGCTCGCGCCGCGTGGCGGCCACCGCCGAGAAGAGCACCGGGATTCCCATCGCCAGCGAGAACATCGCCAGGAAGCGGATCGCCAGCGAGGCACGCCGCGAGATCTCGCCCACCGTCTTGCGAACCAGCGAGAGGTCGATGCTCGCCACGTTGGGATAGCGGCGCACCACTGCGCTCTGCACCAGGGCCGACGCGCGCTCGTCGTCCGAGGCGGCGAGCAGCACGAAGGTCTTGGGCGCCTTCTCGAGCGTGCGGGATTGGAAGACGGCGTAGAAGTTCGGCTCGAAGCGCGCCCAGTTGACCTCGCGCAGGCTCGTGACGCGCGTGGCGATGGGGACGCCCTGCACGTCCCACGTAATGACGTCGCCTAACGTGACGCCCAGCCCCTCGGCGATGTCGGTCTCCAGCGAGACTTCGTCGACGGGACCAGTGGCTGGTGCCGGCGTTCCACCGAACCACGCGCCAGACGCCAGCACCTCGCCGGTGAACAGCGTGTCACGATACGTCGACCGGTACTCGCGCCGCAGCGCCCACCCCGAGGGACGGCGCGGCTCATCCGAAGTGCGCGCGTCCCGCTCACGCTGCGCCGCCGCCTCATCCTGCGGCAGGGTGTCGCTGCCACGCCGCGGCGCCAGCTCGGCGACCGTCTTCCCGTTGATCTCCGCGACCCGCATCGTCACGATCGGGGTACGCTGGATCACCGGGAGCTGTGCCGCGCGCACGATCGAGTCCACGCCGAGCGACTGGTCGTCCTGCACGTCGAAGAAGATGAGGTTGCCGCGCGACGCTTCCTCGGTGATGCGCAGCTGCGCCAGCAGGTTGCTCTGCACCAGGTAGAGCGTCGTGACCAGGAAGGCGCCGAAGCCTAACGAAAGCACGACCGATCGTGTCTGGTTCGCCGGTCGGTACAGGTTCGCAATCCCCTGCCGCACCACGTACGGCCAGGCCGGCCGCACCGTCAGGCGCGCGACCCGGGACAGCAGGGCCGCGCTGAGCAGCAGCAGCACCAGCACGCCGGCGATCCCGGCGCTGAACCCGATCACGTCGCGCGGGGTGTTGGCGCGCGTTGCCGAGATGCCCACCACCGTCAGCACGATGAACAGGTTGACCGTCCACGTGGCCCAGTCGATGCCCGCCGCGTGCGGGGGATTGACGCTGCGACGAATCGCCTGCAGGGGCGAGATGCGCCGCAGCGCCACCAGCGGGCGCAGGGCGAACGCCAAGGCGATCCATACGCCGAGCCCGATTCCCACCGCAATCGCCCCCGGCTCCAGTTGCACCGTTACGTCCAGCGGCAGCACGTCCTGCAGCAGTCCGGGGAGCAGGAACTGGATCCCGACGCCGATCGCCGCGCCAAGCGTCGCCCCCACCAGTCCCATGAGCGCCGCCTGCGTCGCGTAGATCAGGAGCACCTGACGGCTCGTGGCGCCGACGCAGCGCAGCACCGCGACGATGTCGATCTTGCGCGCGACCCATGCGTTCACGCCGCTGGCAACCCCTACGCCGCCCAGCAGGAGCGCCACGATGCCGACGATGCCAAGGAAGTTGGCCAGCTGGTCGATCGACTCCGTGAGCGACGACTCGCTTTCCGACACCGTGCGCGCGCGCACCCGCGCCGAGTCGAGCACGGGGCGCAGCCCGCCCAGCCATGCCGCCGCATCGACCCCGGGCTCGAGCCGCGCGAACGCTTCATAGTCCGCGCGGCTGCCGACCGTTAGCAGCTTGGTGCTCTCCACGAAGCGGTCGGCGATGTAGACGCGCGGCCCGATCGCCGCCGCCATGCCCGGGTCGCCCGGGACGCTGACGAGACTCGCGGCGATCACGAACTTGCCGTACCCCAGCGTCAACGTGTCGCCGACGACGACGTCGAGCGCGATGAGCAGCGCCGGATCGATCAGCGCCACCGGACGACGCTGTAACTCGTCCCACCGACCGGCCGGCTCGGTCAGGACCTCGCCGTACAGCGGATATGCCTCGGTCACCGCCCGGATCTGCGCCAGTCGCGTCAGCCCCCCGGCCCCGCGGACCGGCACGGTCGACTCGGCAGACATCGTCGTCCGGGTGGGGGCAGCCGACGACGCGAGCGAGTCGGGCGACGAGGGAAGGGGCGTACCGGGGACGCCGCGGAGGGACGCGGTCGCCATCGAGGCGAACGAAGTCTGCCGCGCCATCACTACGCCGGCCTTCGCCAGCGAGTCGAACAGCGCGTCCGACTGCTCCGTCCACCCCTGCCGCGCCGAGAACGACACGTCGCCACCCACCAGCGCCCGCGACTGCGCCCGCACCGACCGGTTGATGTTGCCGGCGAACGAGTCGATCGCGACGAGCGCGGCGACACCCAGCGAAATCGACGACATGTACAGCAGAAGGCGCCGCCGAGTCGAGCGCGACTCCCGCCAAGCCAGCGAGAAGAGCGACGACCGCTGTTCGCCCCCCGTCGGACGATTCAAGTCCGTCACGACGCCTCCGGGTCACGAACAGCGCCCGCAACGGCAGAGGCGCCGCCCGCCGTGGCGGGTGCGCTGACCGCCGCGCCC
Source organism: Gemmatimonadota bacterium (assembly GCA_016704465.1). GTDB lineage: Bacteria > Gemmatimonadota > Gemmatimonadetes > Gemmatimonadales > Gemmatimonadaceae > SCN-70-22. The sequence continues at coordinate 392,814 of JADJAD010000009.1, forward strand.
CCCGCAGAGATCTCTGTGTCCTCGGTGGTAGAAAGGCCCGGCACCCCCCCCTCCTCGTGCACCCCAGACCCCGTCATCCGATCCTCCACCACCGCCCCGTCGCTCAGCCGGATCACCCGCTGCGTACGCTCGGCGAGGCTCAGGTCATGCGTGACCAGCACGACCGTCGACCCCGATTCGCGGTTGAGTTCTTCCAGCAGCGCCACGATCCTGGCCCCGGTCGCGCCGTCGAGGTTGCCGGTCGGCTCGTCGGCGAAGAGGATGCGCGGCTGGTTCACGAAGGCGCGGGCGATGGCCACGCGCTGCTGCTCGCCCCCGGAGAGCTGCGACGGAAAGTGGTCAAGGCGGTCGCCAAGTCCCACACGCTCCAGCAGGGCGCTGGCGCGGCTGGCGGCGCCCGCGTCGCCACGAAGCTCGAGGGGCACCTGGACGTTTTCGATCGCCGTCAGCGTGGGAATCAGCTGGAAGGACTGGAAGACGAAGCCTACCTTGGCGCCGCGGAGCTGCGCGCGCTGGTCTTCGGACATGGCCGTGAGGTCCGCGTCGTCGAGCAGCACTTGTCCGCGCGTCGGGGTATCCAGACCGGCGAGCAGTCCCAGCAGCGTCGTCTTGCCGCTCCCCGCTGGGCCGACAATGGCGACCAACGCCCCCTGCGGTACCCGGAACGAGACGTCGCGCAGGACCGTAAGATGGTGAGTGCCGCTGTCGAATTCCTTGGTAAGCCCTCGAGCTTCGAGCATGCGAATCCTGTGGAGTGTGATCGCCCTGTGCTGCACGTCGTCGCTGGCCTGCGCTGGCGCAGAGGCGTCGAAAGATATGCCGAGTGACAGTGCGGCTGTGGTGGAGATGCCTGACAAACGCGCGGGCGCCATGTCCGGTGCCGTCGCTTCCGACCCCGATGAGGCGCCGGCGGCGGACGTCGCCACGGTGCTGATCGTCGGGACCTCGCTCACGGCGGGGTTGGGACTTGATCCCGACAACGCCTATCCCGCGGTACTGCAGCGCATGGCCGACTCCGCAGGGTACGCGGTGCGGGTGGCGAACGCGGGGCTGAGTGGCGAGACGTCGGCGGGGGCGCTGCGGCGGCTGGAGTGGCTGTTGCGCGAACCGGCGGCGGTGGTGGTGATCGAGACCGGTGCCAACGATGGCTTGCGAGGGCTCGACGTGGACTCGACGCGCGCCAACCTGGTGGCCATCGTCCGGGAGGTGAAGCGCACGCTGCCGCAGGCGAGCGTGCTGCTGGTCCAGATGGAGGCACCGCCGAACCTCGGGGCCGACTACACGCGGCGCTTTCGCGACAACTACGCCACGGTCGCGCGCTCGGAGGGGGCGGAACTGCTCCCCTTCCTGCTGGACGGGATCGCGGGGGTGCGCGGGTTGAATCAGCCAGACGGGATCCATCCCACGCGGGAGGGGGCGGTGCTGGTGGCGCAGAATCTGTGGGGATCGCTCGCTCCGCACCTTGCCCGGCTTGCCAAGTGACCATGGCCCAGCTAAAATACGAGGCTGTAGAAACTTACGTGAAATACCCGATCGATTGGTCGCCCACTTCAGGCGGAGCTCGTTAGGTCATGGCTGTTCCCGCGACACACATTCGCAAGGGCATGGTGATCGTCTACAACGGCGATCCGTGTCGCATCATCGACTTTCGTCACCATACCCCGGGCAACCTGCGGGCCATGGTGCAGACCAAGATGAAGAACCTGCGGACCGGCGCGAACCTCGAAAACCGGTTCCGCGCCGATGACTCGATCGAGAAGGCGTCGATGGAGACGCACGAGCTCGAGTTCCTGTATCGCGGCGGCGACATGTTTCACTTCATGAATCTGGAGAACTACGACCAGATCGAGTTGGATACCGAAGCGCTGGGCGACAACGCCCCGTGGATGGTCCCGAACATGAAGATCATCGCCGAGTACTACGACGGCCGCCCGATCGGCATCGAGTTGCCGCAGTACTTGACGTTCGAGATCACCGAGACCGCGCCGGTCATGAAGACGGCGACCAAGACCTCGTCGTACAAGCCCGCCATGCTGGAGAACGGCGTGACGGTGAATGTGCCCGAGTTCGTGGGCACGGGGGAACGCGTTCGCGTGAACCCGAACACGGGAGAGTACCTCGATCGCGCGAAGGACTGAGACTGCGCCGGTCGCCATCTCCCCGGTTGTTTCGGGGAAGGCGCCGGTTTAGAATGCTGGTCCTTCGCACGTCATGGTGGCCGTAGCTCAATTGGTTAGAGCACCGGACTGTGGCTCCGGGGGTTGGGGGTTCAAGTCCCCTCGGTCACCCTGTAACAACAGACGGGAGACGGGAGTCGGGAGACGGGAGTTTCTCGCTTCGGCCGACTGCCTGCTTTAGGTCAGTAGCTCAACTGGTAGAGCACCGGTCTCCAAAACCGGCGGTTGGGGGTTCAAGTCCCTCCTGGCCTGCTGGAACGCCCGAAGAAACAGCGTGTGCAGGTGAACGTGCAGGTGAACGTGCAGGTGAACGTGCAGGTGAAGGCGCGTGTGAGCGTGCAGGTGAGGCACCAGTAGCTCTGAACGTCGCAGGAGCACGACGTGCACGGCGGTATCGTCTAGGGGACTAGGACACAGCCCTCTCAAGGCTGGAACACGGGTTCGAATCCCGTTACCGCTACTGGAAAACGAAGTGACCGTCGGTGACCCGCGGTGCAGCGTGGTGCGCTTCACGACGCCGCGCCCGACGCGGCGAACGTCGGCCCCATCGTCTATCGGTTAGGACGGCACTCTTTCAAGGTGCAGAGACGGGTTCGACTCCCGTTGGGGCTACTGCAGGAGTGGTGGCTGGAACAAGGAAAAAACGCACCGAAACGGTCGGTGCTCATGTGTTCGGCGTGTCGGCCGATTATTGTAGTGGCTGTCGTAGTTCTGGGGCTGTAGCTCAGCTGGTTAGAGTGCCGGACTGTCACTCCGGAGGTCGCGGGTTCGAGCCCCGTCAGCCCCGCTGGTGAAGCACCGTTGGAACCCTGTTGAAGCACGGTCGGTGCGCAGGGAAAGGCAGTTGTTGTTCACGTGTTGAATGGCTGTCGCAGGGCGTGTGAACGGCCGGTGAACGGTCGTGCAGTACGTGGAAGTACGTGCAATGCCCAAGTGGTGAAATTGGTAGACACGCCATCTTGAGGGGGTGGTGCCGAAAGGCGTCGCGGTTCGAGTCCGCGCTTGGGCATAGCTATCCCCCGCCAGCGTAGCTCAGTGGTAGAGCACCCGATTCGTAATCGGGCGGTCGTCGGTTCAATCCCGACCGCTGGCTCTTCGGCCTCCATCGGCAAGCAGCTTTCCAAGCTTCGAAGTCCCGGCGCCCGTCCTGCGGGCGCCTTCTTCTTGCCCGTCACCGTCGCCGCTACCGGTCACGGTCGCGTCGCGGCATCGCGCCGTACACCACTCGCGGGACCTCCTGCGGCCCGGGCGCCCGCCCGGATCCGGGACTTCCGTGGCTCGCTTGTGCCACGGGTCAACGGGCATTTATACTGTGGCTCCTTCGCGGGCGTAGCTCAGTTGGTAGAGCGCAAGCTTCCCAAGCTTGATGTCGTGGGTTCGAGCCCCATCGCCCGCTCTCGTCGTCTCCGGTCCCGAACACCTGGCCCTTGGCGACCGCGTTCCTTCCCGCAGCCCGGGTCCTCGTCGAGGGCCCGGGCTTTCGGTTGTCGTACGATCCATCCTGCCCCGTCGCCCGTCCCCGTCGCCCGTCGCCCGTCGCCCCGGCGCCTCGCCGACCAACCTTCCTCCGGTTCCGACCGCCCCTCGACATGCGCATGCCGACTTCCACTCCCGCCCTGCCGTCGTCCCGACTCGCGCTCCTGGCAGGCGAGGGGGCCATCGACGTCTTCCGCCGAGCCCAGCGGCTCGAACGCGCCGGGCGCCATGTGATCCACCTCGAGCTCGGTGCTCCCGACGTCGGGGCCCCCGCACACGTGACGGCCGCAGCGGTCAGTGCGCTCGAGGCGGGCGACGCGCGCTACGTCGGGATCGCCGGTATCCCGGAACTCTGCGAAGCCATCGCCGCCGATGTGCAGTCGCGTGGGGTCCGCGCCGAGGCCGACCAGGTGCTCGTCACACCCAGCGCCAAGACGGCCGTGTTCTATGCGATCCTGGCCGCGGTAGAGCCCGGGAGCGAGGTCCTCGTCCCCGATCCGGGCTTTCCCATCTATCCGTCCATGGTGCGGTTCGCCGGTGGGACGGCGGTAGGCTATGGCATGGATGCGGCGAACGCCCCGGACGTGGATGACATCGAATCCCGGATCACGTCGCAGACCAAGGTCATTGTTCTCAATTCGCCCAACAACCCGACCGGCGGTGCGCTCAGCCACTCCGGCATGACTCGGCTCGCCGCCTTGATCGAGCGCCACGGGCTCACGGCGGTCACCGACGACATCTATACGCGCCTCACGTACGACGCGGCGTACGCGCCGTCGCTGGCTGCGTTCGATGGTGCGCGCGACCGCACGCTGCTCGTCGACGGCTTTTCGAAGACCTACGCAATGACTGGATATCGACTCCGGTTACATCGTTGCACCGTATGGATTTATCGAGTCACTAGTGATGTTGGCTACGAACGGTCACACCTGTGTTGCCCCGTTCATCCAGCGGGCTGGAGTCGCCGCCCTCACCGGCCCGCAGGACCACGTCCGGCAACAGGTCGCGGCCTATCGCGCGCGGAGGGACGTGCTCGTGCGCGGGCTCAATGCCATGGATGGGGTGCGCTGCGCAGTCCCGGACGGGGCGTTCCTATGTCTTCCCGGACTTCTCGGAACGACTCGCTCGACACGGGCTCACGTCGGCGCAGTTTGCCGATCGGCTGCTCGAGGAGTTCGGCGTGGCGGCGATCGACGGCGCGTCCTTCGGCTCACGCGGAGCGGGACATCTACGTCTGTCGTTTGCGTCGGCGCAGTCCGAGCTGGACGTCGCGCTCCAACGCATCGCGGCCTGCGTCGACTCGCTCTGACCCGTCGCGCTCGACCGCTGCCTCCGCCTGCCGAAACCGGCCCATGATATTCCCCGGGAATCGTCGGCGCCCGGAATCGGCCGGAGGTGCTGGACCGGCGATACGACGACCTCTACAGTGACCTGAGCAGGTTCTCGACGCGCTTGCGGTCGGCGTCCATCGCCTGACCAGACAGCAGCGTCGCCAGCAGGTCCATCGCCTCGTCGTCCACGCTGTCCGGATGCTTGCGGTCCTCGGGGAAGCGCAGGATGACGCCGAGGGCGAAGGGAACGTGTGGGACCCCCTCTGCCTCCGCGTCGCTCGCGTTGCCGAAGTCGGGCACCTCGGGCGCGTCGTCCACACTGGCCAGCCACGGCTCTTCGGCCGCTCGGCTGGCGCGCTCGACCTTTTCCACATCGCGTGCAGGCACGATCGCGGCGAGAATGGCTCGAATGCCTCCGTCATCGTCCTGCGCGGTGAGCAGGAGGGGGACCGGGTGCTCGAAGAGCCCCACCTGCTGAATGGCGGCGAAGGTCGCGGCGGGGAGCGATCCCTGGGCGAGAACGGGCGACTCGTCGGACACCTCTCCCTCGAGCACGCCATGGGCACGAAAGACGATCTCGCCGGCCGACTGCTTTCGGATGTGGTGTCGCGACGAGCCGCAGGACGACGGGAGACATCGTCATGATGCGAGCGATCTCGTTGGCACCCTCGCCGTCTGCATCGGGGGCGTTGTCTGCGGAGTCTGGCGTCCACTCATTCATCGGCATCACTCACGGGCAGCGCGGGCTGGAAGTTCACACAAACTGCATCACGAGCGGACGCGATCCAAGGGGGAGTCGGCGCGGGCACTGTGACCGGCGCGCTCCAGGTGGGGTCTCTACCGTACCTGACCCGTCGAACTGTCGATGCTACCAGACTTCGTGACTGCCGCGCTGGATCACCCGCATGCCTCCACCGGGCACCGTTCGCCCCGGTTGCATGTCGGGAGCGCTCGGCCGTCGTCGGCGACTGCAGTGTGTGTGGCGGTGCGCCGTGGCGTGCCAGGGAGGGGGAGGGCGGTACGGACGTGAGGACACGCGACCTGCAATGAGTCGACGGTTCGACGACGCCCCGCCCGCGCAGACTGCCGGCGGGGCGTCGTGCGTCGCAGGACTGCCTGAAGGAGGTCTGTGCGTCGCAGGCCTGAGCGTCACCGGCGCGTTCCGCGTTGGCCATCGCAACACATTCACCCCTCGTCGAGGAGGAGGAGGAGCCATGTATCGTCTTTCCCGTTCGCTCGCGACTCGCCTGCGGCGAGCTGCATTCCCCGCGCCGCGACCACAGCCTCCGATCGTGCCGGCCAATTCGTGGATCCGGCTCGAGCGGGCGCTCACCGCGCCCGCCGATCCCGACCACGTGACGCGTCAGCGGGAGTTGGTCGAGGAGAATCTTCGGATCTCCGTCACCCTGCTCGGCCAACAGGGAGCTGCGGCACTCGCGCGAGTGCTCGCAGCTTGCGCCGGCGACGCCACAGGGTCCTCGGCGCCCGCCTGCATCGCGCTCGAACTGGCACGGCGGGCGGGACTTCGTTCGTAACAGCGCGGACGTGTGGGGCCTGCAGGCGAGGAGGCGTGGTCTCCGGCGCGTGACAGTCGGCGCGTGAGAGTTGGCGCGTGAGAGTTGGCGTGTGACGGCCGGCGGGGCGTAATACTGCCTTCGCCGGCCGTCCGCGCTCGGTGCCACGCTCCTACGCCACGGCGAGGGGAAACCTTTCGACATCCTCGCCGTATCCAATCGCGTGTCCGCCGGCACGATGCTCGACTCGTGCTGCCCCTTGTTCGCCTCGTCCCGCGTGATTTGGAGCCCCGACTCCCCGGCGCTTCCTTCGAGAACGCACCGTCGGCGGCCACAACCCTGGAGTCGGCCGAAGTGGCGTTGCGCCTCCCCCCTCGAATGGTCGCGCCCTCCTCGACTCTGACCCGTCCGTCGATCCCATCGCCACGGGCGTGGGCCGGCGTGCTGCTGGCCTGGACGCTGTTCGGCGTCGTGCATGCCGCCGTCTGGACGGCCGCCGCGAAGTATCCCGGCCAGGCGGTGCGTTGGACGGTGCCGGCGGCGCTGGCCATCGCCTGGGCGTGGGCACTGCTGACGCCGATGGTCTTCCGGCTCACGAGACTCGTGGCGCCGTCCCGCATCGGGTGGGGGGCGAGTCTCGCGTCGCATGCCGTCGCGGCGGTCGCCTGCGCCGCGTTCATGACGTGGTGGCGCCGGCTGGCCATGTCGCGCCTGGCCGACTGGACCCCCGAGCCGTACCTCCCGACCTTCTTCTACTGGCTCGACGTGTGGCTGCTGGTGTACGCCTCGCTCGTCGTGGTGGGACACTCGCTTGCCCTGCGGCGGCGCTTTGTCGACCGCACCGTGCGCGCGCACCTGCTCGAGGCGCAATTGGCGCGCGCGCAGCTCCAGTTCCTCGAGTTGCAGCTGCAGCCTCACTTCCTGTTCAACGCCCTCAACGCGATCCAGGAACTGGCCCACGAGGCGCCGCTCGCGGCGGAGCGCATGCTGCGCCGCCTGCACGCCCTGCTTGCCATCTCGCTGGAGCGCTCCGGACGCGACGAGGTCACGCTCGGTGAGGAACTGGTCGCGCTGGAGGCATACGTCGACATCCAGCGCACGCGCTTCTCCGAGTGGCTCACGGTCCGCATCGCCGTGTCGCCGTCGCTGCGCTCGGCCATGGTGCCGCACCTCATCTTGCAGCCGCTAGTCGAGAATGCGATCCGTCACGGGCTCTCGGTGCGCCAGGGGCCCGGCCTGGTGGTCGTCACGGCCGAACAGCGCGGCGACCGACTGTTGTTGCGGGTCAACGACGACGGTGTCGGGCTCCGTCCCGCGCTGCGCGACCGCGACACGCGGCGCGAGGGGATCGGGCTGCGCAATGCCAGCGAACGACTGCGGCAGTTGTACGGCGCGGATCACCGCTTCGCGCTGCGACCGGCACCGGGCGGTGGCGTGAGCGTCGAACTCGACCTGCCGTTCCGGGCCGGCGAGGCAATGGCCGCGCCCTCGGCGACGGGAGCCAGCGACGGTCCGACCATCGAGGCCCTTGCCGTCGACGATCCGGCGACGTGGCGCACGGGGGAGTTCTCGACCCTCGCCGCCGACCTGGACGGCGTGCCTGGCGAACTCGACACGCGCCTTCGTCAGCCGGCGGCGGGCCCTCCCCAATGGCAAACGAGCGGGAGCTTCCGCGCCCCCCGGCGCGCCACGCCGTCGTCTGCGGCTCCCGCGACGGTGGACCCGCTGCTGCAGCCAGCCCCCGCGCTGGACGCGCGCACGTGGCTGGTCATCGGCGCCCTGTGGATGGCGCTGGCGGTCTTTTGGACAAACCAGATGGTGCTCTACACCTCGGCGACGCGTCCCGACACTCCGTACTCGTGGCTCGCCCTCGCGCGCCTCCAGGTCGCCACCTCCATCATCTGGCTCGCGCTCTCTCCGGTCGTGTTCGCCCTCGCGCGCCGCTTCCGCCTGGATGCCGGCAACTGGGTCCGGCTGCTCCCGCTGCATGTCGTGTTCGCCCTGGCGGCCGGCTTCGTGCACACCGGGGCGCTCCGTCTCTCCGGTCTCAGCGAGATGCCGATCCTGTCGCCTGGCAACATGAACCCGCTCACCGGCGACTTCTTCGTCTATTTCGGCTTGCTGGCATGGTCGCACTCGCGGAACTTCGTGCGCTGGTACCGCGCGCGCGAACTCGAGGGGCGCGCCTCACCGCGCGCATCGCCGGGTCCCGCTTCCGGGCGCTGCGGGCGCAACTCCGGCCGCAGTTCCTGCTCGCGACGCTCGACCTGCTCGCCGACCTGGTCCATCGGGATGTGCCCCGCGCCGAGCGGCTCATCGCGCGCATGGCCGACACGCTGCGGCTCACGCTCGAGCTCGGACGCGAGGCCAGCACGACACTCAAGCAGGAACTCGATCTCCTGCAGGCCTGCGTTGAGACGCACCGCATCGGCATCCGGCCCGGTGTGTCGGTGGTGGTCGCGCTGGAGCCGGCGCTGCTCGCGCGTCGCATCCCCAGTCGGCTGCTGTGCACCATGGCCGATGACCTGCTCGCCGCCGACACCTTGAATCCTTCCGACCCGCTTACCGTACGGGTCGAGGTGGAGCGCGTCGCCGACATGACGCGCATCCGTCTCTGGGGAGAGGCGAACTGGGAAGGGCGCCCGGGAGGGTCGCACGCGTGGTGGCGGACCAAGAGCGTGGCCGAGGCGGCCGTGGCCGGCGCCGGGGCGCTGGTCAGCGTCACCTTCCCCGATCGTGCGGCCGCCGTCCTGCTCATCGCCGACCCGCCCGGATCGATCCGTCGTCCCGAGGCCGCCGAACGTGCGGCCAGCGTTGCCTAACGATTGCCAGGAGAGCGCGCATGCCCATTCGAGTGCTGGTCGTGGATGACGAGCCGATCGCGCGGCGGCGCGTCCGCCGCCTGCTGCGTCTCGAAGCCCGATGTCGACGTGGTCGACGAGGTCGGCAGCGGGAGCGAGGCCATCGCCTCCATCAAGAGCGAGCGCCCCGACCTCGTCCTGCTCGACGTCCAGATGCCGGACGTCGATGGATTCGGCGTCGTCGATGCCCTCGGGGCGGAGGACATGCCGCCGACCATCTTCGTGACCGCGTACAACGAGTACGCCGTGCGGGCCTTCGACGTCAACGCCATCGATTACCTGCTCGCCGTACGATCCCGAGCGCTTTCGCTCGGCGTTCCAGCGCGCACGCAGCCACATCGAGCGCGAGTCGTCGGCAGAGCAGGGGCGCAAGATCCGGGCACTGCTGGAGCAGGTCATCGGCGAAGATCGCACCACCGCGGCGCTCGCCGATCGCCCGGGCCAGCCCGCCGGGACCATGACCACCATGCCGCGCACCCGCTGCCTCGACCGCCTGATGGTCAAGCACGACGGACGCGTCTTCTTCGTGAAGGTCAGCGACGTGGATTGGTTCGAGGCGTCGGGCAACTACGTCCGGGTGCACGTGGGCAAGGTGTCGCACCTGATCCGCGAGACCATGCACCACATCGAGGGACAGCTCGACCCGTCCCTGTTCGTGCGCATCCATCGCGCGGTGATCGTCAACATTGACCGGATCAAGGAGCTGCAGCCCTGGTTTGCCGGCGACTACGTGGTGATCCTGCGCGACGGGCGCCAGCTCAAGCTGAGTCGCACGTATCGCGAGCACCTGCAGTCGCGTATGCACGGGTTTTCGTAAGTCCGGCCGAAACGGTCGCGCGCGGTTCAACGCGCGAAGTTGCGCGTCCTGGTCGCGTCGGCGAACGGCACGGCGATCGACGTCGTGAGCGGGGGAGGGACGCCTATCCGCGGTACGACGATGTCGCGGCGGGCAGGCGGGGAACGGCCCACGCGATCTGGCGGAGCATCACGGGGACCAGCACGAAATCCTGTACGGCAGCATCTGGGAAACGCCGTGCTGGGGTCACGGCGCTGGTCACTCGCGGGCGCTGCACCGAGCGGTGCTGGGCGAAAAGAGCCTGGGAGCGTGGGGATGGTTGTACGCGGATGGAAGGGAGGTTAGGTTCTAGGACTTCCGCGGATTGGAATGCGGCGGGACGTAGCGCAGTCCGGTAGCGCACCTGAATGGGGTTCAGGGGGTCGCGGGTTCGAATCCCGCCGTCCCGACTTGGCAACGACAAACCGACGACCAATGAGGCGCATCCCGACGGGGTGCGCCTTATTCGTTGCGGGAAGGCTACCGGTATTCGGACGCCTTGCCCGCCCGCGCGCACGCCGTACGTTCTCACGCGCTCGAGCCGACAGACTCGCGTGACAACCCTGTCGCCACGCGACGATCGGTCCCGTCCTCTCGGAGGTTCGCATGTCACAGGGTGCACGTACCGCACGGGAAGGCATCGTGGTCGGACTCATCGCCTACGTCTCCGTCGCGGCACTGTACGCGGTGTTCGACCAGCTCGCGGCCCGCGGGTCGCTGTACACGCTCGACCTGCTGGGCAAGGCGCTGTTCCGTGGCCTTCGCGACCCGGCCGTGCTCGAGCTCCCGCAGGCGTCCGACCGCACGGCGATGGCATTGTACAACGGACTGCACCTGGTGACTTCCCTGGCCATTGGGTTGATCGTGACCTGGCTGGCCACCCAGGCCGAACGTCGCCCGGAACGGGCGTCCCTCGTCGGCATCGTCATCGCGGCGGGATTCGTCGTGACGGTGCTCGCCGTCGGGATGCTGACCGCGCCCATTCGTCCGTTGCTGCCCTGGTGGTCCATCGTGGTGGCCAACGGGCTCGCGGTGGTGTTCGCCGGCTGGTACCTCGTCCGACGACATCCCGACCTTCCGCATCGGCTGCTGCCGTTCGGCGGCCGACCGGCGTAGGAACCGGGCCGCTGCATCGTTCGGCGGCGTTACGGCAGTTCGTCGCTTGGGGAGCGAGGTGTCGCCACGAACACGAGACGCCAGATCACAACCTGTCGCCGGCGCACTCGTCCCCTCTGTCGGCGCGCAGCCGCCGGCGATCGGTGACACCGCGTCGCATATCAGGTCATTCACCCGCGCCCTTTCCTGCGACGGGTTCACAGGCCACGTTTCATGCTACGCCGTGGGTCGCCCGGACCCACCACGGCAGCACTCGCCTCCTGTAGTCGCCCATGCAACTTGTGCGATGCGAACAATGCGGCGCCAAGGCGCTCATTGCCGCGTCCCAGTGCCCACGCTGCGCCCACGCGTTCTTCCTGCGTGATTCGCGCGGGAAGACCGTGCCGCTGGGGCATTGCAAAGAATGCGATACCTTCTATCCGCGCAGTCGCGGGGGATGCCGCTGGTGCGGCACGAAGGTGTCTCCACTGCCGATCGGTGTTCCCGCGCTGCTGCTGGGCGTGCTCGTCGCCGCCTGCGTTGTGGGGGTCGGCGTCTGGCAATACCGCGCGAGGGCAGGCCCCACCCCGCAGCAGCAGCGCGAGGCGGTCCAGTCGAAAGCCCTGGTCCCGGGCGAACCTCTCTCGGGAAGCGGAACAACGCCGCCGCCGCCGGCCGCCGCGGCCGCCCCCGTGGCGGTGATGACGCCGTTGTCCGACTCGCTCGCGCGAATGGACAGCGTGCCGGCTAGTCTCGGCGGAGGGGGAGTGCTGCCCACCCCGGCCCCCCGGTCGGCGAGTCCGCCCCCCGTCCCGCTGCCGGTCGCTCCTCCCCCAGCCGGAGCAGAGGCAGCCGCCAGACCGTCGAGCGCGCCCTACGCCGGCCCGTGGACGCGCGCGGTGGCGCAGTCGTGGGTGAACGTGCGGGGGGCGGCGTCGATCGATGCCGCAGTAGTCGGCGTCGTGACTCCGAACGCGCGCGTCGAACTCGGTGAGGTGCGGGGAGGGTGGCGCCGAGTGCGTTCGGCAGGCGTCGAGGGCTGGGCCGACGCCAAATTCTTTGCGGTGGATTCAGCCGGACGCTGACCACACAGTCCCGGTCGCGCGACCCGTGACCGCTCGACCATCTCCGTGCTGCTTCGCGAATGGCCTCCCGCGCTCCGCTACCGGCAGTGGCCCTTACGGTCGAGTTTGCTGACCGATCGACCTGTTGCGTCGTCATTTCCCCGGCGACTCCCGCAAACGCGTGGAGCGCACTATCTTGCACGGGTACATGACCAATCCAGCAAAACGCCGGAGCCGCCGACCGCGGCGGGGCACTCCGGGCGGACACATCCCTCAGCATTCCTCCCTTTCAACCAGCCGGGAAGCATACGCCGAAACTCGGCGCTGGCTGTTGACGGTGCACGGACCAACGTGCGCGTATTGTGGAGTCGAGTCTGACCCGCGGAACATTACACTCGATCACGTGACACCTCGAAAGGGGCAGACCGCGTACGATCGGCGTGACAACCTCGTACTGGCCTGCAAGCGGTGCAACACCGCCAAGGCCGACAAACCGTTCCTGATGTACCTGCTGGGCCAGCGGGCGCGCGCGGAGAATTTGGCGCGCTTCGGCCAGCACCTCAGCGACGGCATCCTCGACATCGTTCGACCAATGGTGGGTGACGTCTCCCCGCTGCCAATCACGACGGAACTGCGAAGACAGCGCCTCGTGTATGGATCGGACGGCGTCGACGACTCGCCGTATTCCGACTCCCCTTATCGCGCGACCGCCTGATACCAGGCCGACTGAGAATCGAAGCTTCGCGACCCGCCCACCGGTGACCTGTCATCGGTGGGCGTCCTGTTTTCAGGCGTCGCCCCCCTCGTGCTTTTCCGATCCGACCGACAAGTTCGCGCGCGTCCGCCGAGCGGCGCGCCGTTTCGCGCGCTGCCGATCCACTTGTCGCCCTCGCCGGCTCTCGCCCTCTCCCGCCAGCCCGTGTGGTCCCAGACGTACGACCCGCTGAACTCACCGGTTGCCTCTACTGCGGCCGCAGCGTTCCCGCTGGTGCTGTTGCTCGGTCTGCTCGCCATGCATCGCGTGCGCGCGCAGTGGGCGGCAGTGGCCGGGCTGGCGTCGGCAGTATTGGTCGCGATCATCGGCCTTCGAATGCCGCCGGCCATGGCGCTTGCCTCGGCGGCGTATGGCGCGGCCTACGGGCTCTTCCCGATCGGCTGGATCGTCCTGAACGTCATTTTTCTCTATCGCCTGACGAGCCAGTCCGGCTACTTCAGCGCGCTACAGGGGAGCATCACCGCCGTCACCGCCGACCGTCGGCTCCAGTTGGTGCTGATCGCCTTCTCGTTCGGGGCCTTCTTCGAGGGGGCGGCTGGATTCGGGACGCCGGTGGCGGTGACCGGGGCACTGCTCATCGGGCTGGGATTCTCTCCCTTGCAGGCCAGCGGGTTGTCGTTGATCGCCAATACGGCGCCAGTCGCGTACGGCGCGCTCGGGACGCCGATTATCGCGCTGCAGGGCGTGACCGGGCTGGACCTGCTCGACCTGAGCGCGATGGTGGGCCGGCAACTCCCGGTCTTCTCGATCATCATCCCGTTCTGGCTCATGGCGGCCTACGCCGGCCTGCGCGCGACGTGGAGCATCTGGCCGGCGCTGCTCGTGGCCGGCGTCGCGTTCGCGGTCCCGCAGTTCCTCGTGTCCAACTACCACGGCCCGTGGCTGGTGGACGTGGTGGCGAGCGTCTGTTCGATGGGGGCACTGACGCTCTTCATGCGTTGGTGGCAGCCGCGCGACGGGTGGCGGCCGGCAGAGTCGGGCGACGCATCCACGAGTACCGGCGAGTCCGTGGTCTCCGGGAATGCGGCGTCTCTTGCCAGTGCTCCACCGAGCGAGGGGGATGCGCCCGTCGTCGGTACGACGCCAGGGCCGATCAGTGGGCGTCGCGCGTGGCTCCCGTGGGTGGTCCTGTCCGTCCTCGTCTTCCTCTGGGGATTACCGCAGGTCAAGGGGGTGTTGAACGCCCTGTCGGCGCCGAAGTTCGAGGTGCCGGGGCTGCACCTGCTGGTGCAGCGGGTGCCGCCCGTGGTGCAGACCGCGAGCGCCGAGGCGGCAGTCTTCACGCTCAACTGGCTCTCGGCCACCGGGAGCGCGATCTGGATTGCGGCGATGATCGCGGGGCTCCTGATGGGCTTTTCCCCGCGGCAGCTGCTGCGTGAGTACGGCGCCACGTTGCGGCTGGTGCGCACGTCGCTGCTGACCATCAGCGCGATGCTCGCGTTAGGCTACGTGTCGCGCTACTCGGGCATGGACGCCATCCTCGGGCTGGCGTTTGCCAGGACCGGGGTGTGGTACCCGTTCTTCGGGGCGATGCTGGGGTGGCTGGGGGTCGCGCTGACGGGGTCGGACACGTCGTCGAACGTGCTCTTCGGCAGCCTGCAGACACTGACGGCGCAGCAGGTCGGCGTGGACCCGACGCTGATGGCAGCGGCCAACTCGTCGGGCGGGGTGATGGGGAAGATGATCGACGCCCAGAGCATCGTGGTGGCCAGCACGGCAACGCGGTGGTATGGGCAGGAGGGACGCATCCTGCGCTTCGTCTTCTGGCATAGCCTGGTGCTGGCGTCGCTCGTGGGCGTGCTGATCATGCTGCAGGCATACGTGTACCCCTTCACCCGCATGGTCGTGCGTTAGGCTCGGCCATCGTCGCATGACCTCAGTCCACTCGAGCGCTGCCATGAGCCCGTCTTCCAACCAGTACCCGACGATCCGCGCCTACGACGCCCATGCCTGCGGTGAACACGGGCGGGTGATCACCGAGGGGGTCGGCGAGGTGCCCGGGGCGACGATGTTCGACAAGATGGCCTGGCTGCGCGCGCACGGCGATGCGTTGCGCCTGCGCATGCTGCGCGAGCCGCGGGGCTACCCGGCCGCCAACTGCAACGTGATCCTGCCGTCGTCGCATCCCGAGGCTGACGCGGGATTCGTCATCATGGAGCAGGTGGAGTATCCGGGCATGTCGGGGACGAACACCATGTGTGTCGTCACCGTGCTCCTGGAGACGGGGATGCTGCCCATGCACGAGCCGGTGACCGAGCTCACGCTCGAGGCCCCGGCCGGGCTCATTCGCGTCCGGGCCGACTGCGCGGGTGGCAAGGTGCGGCGCGTGACCTTCCGGAATGTGCCGTCGTTCGCCACGCACCTGGATGCCCACATCGAGGTGCCGCAGCTCGGGACGGTCGTCGTGGATGTGGCGTATGGCGGGATGTTCTACGTGATCGCCGACGCCCGGCAGTTCGGCCTCGAGCTGACCCCCGAAACGGGGCGGGACATCGCGCGCATCGGGGAGATGATCAAGGCGGCGGCGCGCGAGCAGCTCCCGGTCGTGCATCCCGAGCAACCGGACTTCGATGGCGTGACGATCG
This sequence comes from Gemmatimonadota bacterium, assembly GCA_016704465.1. GTDB lineage: Bacteria > Gemmatimonadota > Gemmatimonadetes > Gemmatimonadales > Gemmatimonadaceae > SCN-70-22. The sequence goes on from JADJAD010000009.1 coordinate 408,527, forward strand.
CCCAGCTCTCGGCGCCTTCGCGCGTCGAGGGGGCCGACTGGCAGAACGCGGTGGTCGTGTCGACCGGCACGCTCGACTGGGAGCGCCCGCAACGTGGACCAGCGCCCTCGATCGCTCTCCGTGCGGCACGGGGACCTCGGCGAAGATGGCGACGCTGTTTGCCCGCGGAGCGCTGCCGCTGCACCAGGACTTCCGCCATGCCGGCGTGCTTGGGACGGTATTCACCGGGCGGCTGGAGGCGGTGACCCAGGTCGGCCCGTATGCGGCCGTGGTGCCGACCATATCGGGGCGCGCCTGGATCACGGGGAGCGCGACGTACGTGCTGGACCCGGAAGACCCGTTTCCCGAGGGATACACGATCGGCGACATCTGGTAACGGCCGCTGGTAGCGGCCGTTGGCCGCGGTCACGCGGACGGATGCCGGCGGGCCGGTGGGCGCGTTGGAAGTCTCTGAGACTCGCCCGCCGTCGGCGTGTGGCACGGGGCGCTTAGCTTTGATCGGCGAGCGGTCGAGACTGACAAGCACTCCATGAACACCGCCGTCGTTCTTTCCGCATGCGTCGCCGTGCTCCATGCCGGGCTCGGTGTCCTGTTGCTCGCCGTTTCGCGTGCCCCCGGGTGGCGCGCCGCACGCGTGTTTGCGGTCATCGCCTTCAGCGCAGCGGGCTATAGCGTCGGGAACATCAGCTTGAGCTACGCGTCGCTTCCCGATGCGGTGCGGCTGGCCGGTGTCCGGTTCAACTTCCTCATGGCGGGGATCTTCGTTGCCGCCTGGATCCTGTACGCATTCGGCGGTCGGAGCACGAGCGTGCGCGGACTCCCCCGGTGGGCGTCGATGCTTGCGGGGCTGTGTCTGCTGGGTGGGGTGATCGGCGTCACGTCGGACCTCTTGTTCGTCCCGCGAGTGTTCACCGATGTCGACGTGACCTGGTCCGGCGTGCGCTACCGCTTTCCGACGCACTCGGTGCTGGGTGAGCTGACGACGTACGCGTACTTCGCCGGCGTCATCGCCACCTGCGTCGCGTTTTCGCGTCGTCGACAAGTCGGCGGTACCCTGCACCTCGGGTACCTGGTGGGGTTTGCCATCTTCGTCGGCGCCACGGCAAACGACGTGTTGATCACGAATGGCGACCTGAACTTCCTGATGCTCGCCGACCTTGGCTTCCTCTCGGTGGTGGTGCCGATGACCGCCGAGACAGTGCGCCGCTTCGTGCTGGACGCGCGGCGACTCTCGGAGATGTCGACGCACCTGACCGAGGAGATCGAGATCCGCACGCAGGAGCGGGACGAGGCGCAGCACGCCTGGATCGAGGCCGAGCGTCAGGCGGCGCTCGGGAGGCTGGCGGCAGGCGTCGGGCACGAAATCAACAATCCGCTGACGTACCTGCGACTGAACGTCGAGCTCATGGGCGAGTGGGGACGCGCGCATGACGCCCCGGAGGAGCTGATGGAGTCGGTCGAGAGCGCGTTGGACGGCGCCGACCGGATTCGCCGCGTGGTCGATGCCCTGCGTGCCTACTCGCGCCCAGACACGGGGCAGCTGGTCCCGGTTGCTCCCGAACTGGTGACGCAGGCGGCGCTGCGCGTGACCGGGCATCAGCTGCGCCAGTCCGGGACGCTCGAGACCACCTTCGATGCTGCCCCAGCTGTGCTCGGCGACGAATCGAAGCTCGTGCAGGCGATTGTCACCGTCCTCGTGCACGCGGCCGCGTCGCTCTCCACCAGGACTCCGGGTCGGCCGGGAAAGATCGTCGTGCGGGTGGGCACCAACCGCGCGGGGCGTGCGGAGATCGAGGTCGCGGACAACGGGCCGGGGATTTCACGCGAGGACCTGCGCCGCGTCACGCAACCGTACTTCACGACCCACGCGAGCACGGCCGGGGCCGGGATGGGGCTCTTCCTCGCCCACGGGGTCGTGCAGCAGATGGGTGGCGCGCTGGATGTCGAGAGCGAAGTGGGGGCGGGTACACGGGTGAGAATCACCATGCCGCCGGTCCTGCATTGGCCGCCCTCGGACGATGGGCACACGCCGGTACGAGTTGCCGCTCTGACCCCGCCATCGACGCTGGCACTCCTGCCGGCGCGATCCGTGGCCTTGAGTCGTTAACTTGGCTCACCCAGACGCGGGCGCCTGTTCCGGGCCCGCGTCTGTCGTGCCCCGCATCCCCCTTGCTGAAGTACATGTCGAGCCCGACGTCGATTCCGCACGATCGCATTCGCATCACGCTCCTGGAGAACATCCACCCCGCTGCGCGGGAGACGCTGGTCGAGGCGGGCTATTCCGTCGAGGTGATCCCGCGCGCGCTCGATGGCGAGGAGCTGAACGCCGTGGTGGCGTCGTCGCACGTGCTGGGCGTCAGGTCGCGCACGAAGATCCGCGCGCCGCAGTTTGAGCACGCCGGTATGTTGATGGCGATCGGTTGTTTCTCGGTGGGAACGGACCAGGTCGCGATCGGCGACGCGGCCCAGGCCGGACTTCCGGTGTTCAATGCCCCGCACGCCTCGACGCGCAGCGTGGCGGAGTTAACGATCGGCAACGTCGTTGCGCTGGCGCGCCGTCTGGGAGACAAGAACCTCAAGCTGCACCGCGGCGAGTGGGACAAGAGCCTCGCGGGGGCGCACGAGGTGCGTGGGCGAACGCTGGGAATCGTTGGCTACGGCCACATCGGGCAACAGGTCGGCATCCTGGCCGAGGCCTTCGGCATGCGCGTCAGCTTCCACGACATCCAGAAGAAGTTGCCGCTGGGGCTGGCGCGGTCGGTTACGTCGCTCGACGCGCTGATCGAGCAGTCCGACTTTCTCACGTTGCACGTACCCGACACGACCCGCACGCGCGGGATGATCGGGGCGCTGCAGCTGGAGCGCATGAAGCCGCACAGCTACGTGATCAACCTGTCGCGCGGCAGCGTGGTGGACATGAGCGCGCTGCGATCGGCGCTGCAGAGCGGTCACCTGGCCGGGGCGGCACTCGACGTGTTCCCCAGCGAGCCGGCGCCGATCAACGCCGACTTCGATGCCGGCTTCGGCGACCTGCCGAACGTGATCCTCACGCCGCACGTGGGAGGCAACACCGAGGAGGCACAGCGAGACATCGGGATCGAGGTCGCCAACTCGTTCATCGGCTTCCTCGATCGCGGCTCGACCGAGGGGGCGGTGAACTTCCCGAACGTGAACCTCCCCGCGCTGCCCGAGCGCCACCGCATCCTCAACATCCACCGCAACGTCCCGGGCGCATTGGCTGAAGTCAACTCCATCGTGTCGGAGGTGGGGGCGAACATCGAGGCGCAGCAGCTGGCGACCACCCGGGACATCGGCTACCTGGTGATGGACGTCAACAAGGAGCTGTCGGATGAGGTGCATAGCAGGATTGCGGCGCTCCCGATGAGCATCCGCACGCGCATCCTGTACTGAGCGGACCGTGAGCGACGCGAGCGCGCACCTTCGCAGCGAGGCGCTGGTCGGCGTCGTCTCGTCGCCACCGTCCGCCGTGCTGCGATCGCCCGACGCCGCGACGATTGCCGACTTCCTGCACGACGAGTCGAAGCTGGCGGCAACGGGAGTCGCATCGCTGGCGCGGCCGACCACGCTGGACGAGCTGCGCCAGGTGCTTGCCTGGCACGCACACGAGCGACACGCCGTGTCGGTGTCGGGCTCTCGCACTGGCGTCACGGGCGGCGCCGTGCCCGACCCGGAGTCGCACATGGTGTCGCTGGGCGACCTGCGCGGCATCCTGCGTGTAGACGACGGCGACCATCCGTCGGCGACGGTGCTCGCCGGCACGTGGCTGTCGGAGCTGAACGCGCACCTGGCGGCGTGCCATCCCGACCTCGTCTTTCCCGTCGACCCCACCGAAACGTCGGCCTCGTTCGGCGGGATGGTGTCGACCAACGCTGGCGGGGCGCACAGCTTTCGGTTCGGGGCGATGCGCGAATGGGTGGAGGCGCTGAGCATCGAGTTGCCGAGTGCGCGCACGTTGCGCCTGCGTCGCGGCGCGGCCCGGGCAGCTGACGGAGTCCTGTGGCTCGACGACGGTGGCGCGTCGCGCCGGCTGGCCATCGCCCCGATCCTGAAGCCGACGACAAAAAATGCGGCCGGCTACGGCTTTTCGGCCGACCGCGACCCGATCGACCTCTTCATCGGCGCTGAGGGGACGCTCGGTGTCATCTCGGAAGTGACCGTGCGGCTGCAACGACGGCGCGACGCTCGGCTGGGCTATTTGCAGTTCTTCCCCCAGGTCGACGGCGCGTTCGACTACGTCGACGCGCTGCGAAACGATCCTCGACTGCGCACGACGGCGATCGAGTTCCTCGACGCGCGATCGCACGCGCTGGCGCGCGAGAGCGGAAAACCGGCGGTCGACCGTGTGCTGCAGGCCGCCGCCGACGCGGCGTGCTCGGTCTTCGTGGAAGTGGACTACGCGGGCGACGAGGAACTGGCGGATGCCGCCGAACGGCTGGCGGCGCTCGTCGCCCAGGCGGGGGGAGACCCCGAGGCTTCGCTCGCCGGGGTTGGGGAGGGGGAGTTGCGCGACATTCGCGCCTTTCGGCACGCGGTTCCCGAACGCGTCAACGCGCTCATCGCCCAGCGGCGCGAACGTTACCCCGGGCTGCACAAGGTCGCGACCGACATGGCGGTTCCGGACGCGGCGCTGCGCTGGGTCTTTGCGCGCTACCACGAAGTGTTGGGCGGCGTCGGACTCGACTTCGCCGCCTTCGGTCACGTGGGGGACAACCACTTCCACGTGAACATCCTGCCGCGCGACGAGGTGGAGCTGGCGATGGCAACGGCGTGCTACGCCGTGCTCGCGGCCGAGATCGTGGCACGGGGCGGATGCGTGGCCGCCGAGCATGGCATCGGCCGGATCAAGAAGGGATTCCTTCCCATGCAGTACGACGCGGCGACGATCGCGACGATGCGCGCCGTAAAGCGGTGGGTGGACCCCGACTGGCGGCTCAATCGCGGAATCCTGCTCGACCCGTAGCGCAGCGTCGGCGACGGGTCGGCGACGGGTCGGCGACGGGTCGGCGACCTGTGGCTACCCGCGACGCGCACATTGCGCCGAGGGGGCGCTACGCCCTAGAATCCGCGCATGCGCCCTATCGCCCCTGCCCGGGAGTACGACGTCCCGGTCCTCGCCGAGCTGAACAACCGATTCGCCCCCGAAGGCCTGACGCTCCTGCGCTCCGAAGCCTTTGTCGAGGCGCACCTCGACGACTATCGGGTGATACGGGACGATGACGGCCGCGTGGTCGGGTGCGTCTGCCTGGACGAGTACTCGCCGTCGCTGGTGGAGTTGGTCTCGCTGGCCGTGGATTCGGAGCAGCATCGGCGCGGAATCGGTGCGCAGCTGATCACGGCGGCGGTGACGCTGGCCGCCAAGCGCGGCTATCCGGAGTTGTTCGCCGTGTCGTTCTCCGACTCGCTCTTTGAGCGCTGCGGCTTCCACTTCCAGGACATCGAGAAGTACCCGGAGAAGAAGCGGCGGTACGCCAAGGTCTCGCCCGAGGAGTGGAAGATCGGCCACAAGCACTGCTTCGCGATCTCGCTCGGCGCCGCGCAGGGGTGAGCCGCCGAGGTGCCCCAGTCCGACGTGCGGCGCTGACGGAACGCTGCCAGCGCCGCGCCGGACAGTTGCAGGGTTAGTGCTTCATCCCCTTCATGTCGTGCGGTTCGGCGCATCCCTTTTCCGCCACCTCGAAGCGGTCGTGGATCGCCGTGATGGCGGCCTTCAACTCGCTGTCGGCTGCCCCGCTCTTGACCTTGGCGGCCAGCGCGGCGCTGTTGGTGGCCAGCCACGCCACGCTTTCCTTCATGGCGGGAGTCGCGCAGGCGGCCGGCGCGGTGGAGGTGTTCCAACTGCGGGCCTTGGCGGCCAGCGACTCGGCGTTGGCCTTGAGCGGCGCAAAGTCGCCCTTTTCCACGGGATGGAAGGACGTACCGAGGGTGGCGTGAAAGACGTCCATTTCCTTCCACGGCGACTTTTCATGTTGCATCATGCCGGCCATGTCGTGCTTTTCGCCCTTCTTTCCCTCGTGCTCCTTCTGCTGCGCAGCGGCACTCGTGGCGGTAAGCGTGATGACGACGGCGACGGCAATGCGGGCCAGATTGCGGTACATAGGGGACTCGTATGGTTGGGGGGAACTGACGACTTCGAATCTAACGGAAGCAGGAACCCGGTCCTAGTTTCCGGCCGCGACCTGCTACACCGGTGTGTTGCGATCGATGCTGCAGATGGCGCCGTTCATCGCGAAAAACAGTGGCTCGACGCCGCTGGCACCGTCAACGCTGACGGCGACTGATCCGTTCGGGAATAGAACCGGCGATACAGGGCCCAAGCCGCCCGAGCGACCTGACTTGTTCATTAACGGGAGCGAAGATCATGGGATTGCGTTTCACTCGTGGGATAGTGGCCTTGGCCAGCGCCTTGGCCCTGGCCGGCTGGTCCGCGCCGATGGTGGCACAGGACGCCGACCCGGCGCCGCGGCGTGCCGAAGGCGACGGACCGTTCGACAGGCTGATCATCCGCGGGGCGACCCTGATCGATGGACAGGGAGGGCCGCCGCGCGGTCCGGTGGACATAGTCGTGGAAAAGAACCGCATCGTGCAGATTGCCGACGTGGGATTCCCGGGCTTGCCGGTCGATGCCAGCAAGCGGCCGAAGGGGCCCGCGAAGGAGATCGACGCCAACGGCATGTACGTGATGCCCGGCTTGATCGACCTGCACGTGCACACCTGTGGCAAGCCGAAGGCGCCGCAGGCCGAGTACTGTTACAAACTGTGGCTTGCGCATGGGGTGACGGCGGTGCGTGGCGTGCCGTTCGGCGGCTTCGAGTGGTCGCTGAGCGAGACCAAGCGCGCCAATGCCAACGAAATCACGGCGCCGCGCATGTACAACTACCAGCGTCCCGGCTCCGGCGCCGGGTGGGGCAAGAAGCCCATCAACACGCCCGAGGATGCCCGCGCCTGGGTCCGATGGGCCAAGGAGCAGGGGATCGACGGGCTCAAGGTCGGCGCGCACCCGCCGGAGATCATGGCGGCGCTTCTCGACGAGGCGAAGAAGCAGGGGCTCAACTCCACCGCCCACTTGCAGCAGACGGGCGTGGTGAACATGAACGCGCTCGATGCCGCCAAGCTCGGCCTCGGCGCCGTCACGCACTACTACGGCATCTTCGAGGCGATGTACGAGGGGACGCAGGTGCAGCCGTATCCTGCCGACTACAACTACTCGGATGAGCAGTGGCGGTTCGGGCAGGTCGCGCGCCAGTGGAACCTGGTCAAGCCGCGCAGCGAGAAGTGGAACGCGTTCCTGAAGGTGCTCAAGGAGCACGACGTCACGCTCGACCCGACCATGACGACCTACATGTCCGGGCGTGACCTGATGAAGCGGCGCACCGCCGAGTGGCACGAGCAGTACACGCTGCCGTCGCTGTGGGACTTCTACACGCCGAACCGCGAGAACCACGGGGCCTACTTCTACAACTGGACCACGTGGGACGAGGTGGCGTGGAAGAAGTTCTACCAGGTGTGGATGGAGTTCATCAACGACTACAAGAACATGGGTGGGCGCGTGACGCCGTCCACGGACGCCGGCTTCATCTACAACACCTATGGCTTCTCGTACATCGAGGAGCTGGAGATCTTCCAGGAAGCGGGCTTCCACCCGCTGGAAGTGATCCGCGGGGCGACGCTGCACGCCGCGCAGGAGCTGAACAAGGTGAACGGCCAGCGCGTCGAGCTGGGAACCGTGGCGACGGGAATGCTGGCCGACATGGTCATCGTGCCGGAGAACCCGATCGCCAACTTCAAGGTGCTCTACGGCACCGGCTTCCCGCGCCTCAACGACAAGACCGGCAAGGTCGAGCGCGTCGGCGGGGTGAAGTACACGATCAAGGACGGCATCGTGTACGACGCGAAGAAGCTCCTGGAAGACGTCGCGAAGATGGTGGAGAAGGAGCGCAAGGCGCGGGGGATTACGAAGCTGCCGGTCGCGACGAATCCGTAGGACGGACGGGGGACGGGGGACGGGAGACGGGGGTGCGAAACTGGCGCCTTCGGCTCCCGTTTCGCGTGGGCTAGGAGCGTAGGCGCGAATAGTCGCGTCGGAGCTCGGCGCGAAAATCTGGATGGGCGATGGAGATCAGGGCGTCGGCCCGCTCGCGCAGCGACATGGCGTGCAGGTTGACCGCCCCGTACTCCGTCACGACCCAGTGCACGTGACCGCGCGTGGTGACCACGCCGGCCCCGGACGAGAGCTCGGCCACGATGCGCGAGACGGTGCCGCCAGCTGCACGAGAGGGGAGGGCGATGATCGGCTTGCCGCCGCGCGACCGGGCCGCCCCGCGCACGAAGTCCATCTGGCCGCCGATGCCGGAGTAGATGCGCGGGCCGATCGAGTCGGCGCAGACTTGTCCGGAGAGGTCGACCTGGATCGCCGAGTTGATCGCCGTGACCTTCGGGTTGCGGGCAATGAGTGCCGTGTCGTTGGTCCGGTCACACGGGTGGAACTCGACCAGCGGGTTGTCGTCGACGAAGTCGTACAGGCGCTGGCTGCCGTTGACGAACGAGGTGACGATGCGACCGGGATGGACCTGCTTGAACCGGTTGGTCACCGCCCCGGACTCCACCAGGTCGACGATGCGATCGGAGAACATCTCGGTGTGGATCCCGAGGTCTCGCTTCTCGTGCAACCGCGACAACACCGCGTCAGGGATCGCCCCGATCCCCATCTGCAGGGTGGCACGGTTCTCGACCAATCCGGCAACGATCTCGCCGATGCGCGCCTCGACTGGGGACTCGATCGACGGCGCATGACCGGGGAGCGGGCGATCCGAATGGCAGAACGCGTCGATCCGGTCGAACGAGATTGCGGTGTTCCCGAGTGTGCGCGGCATGCGCTCGTTGATCTCGGCCACGACGAAGCGCGCCGTGTCGACCGCGGCGCGTGCGCTGTCCACCGAGGTCCCGAGCGAGCAGTAGCCGTGCCGGTCGGGGGGAGACAGCTGCACGAGCGCCACGTCGAGCGGGATCACCCCGTTCACGAAGAGCGCCGGAATGTCGGAGAGAAAGACGGGAACGTAGTCGGCGCGCCCCGCGGCAACCGGTTCGCGCATCGACGGTCCCACGAACAGGGCCACCGATCGAATGCGCTCGGCGATCCCGGGGGCGGTCCACGGGGCCTCGCCCTCGAGGTGCATGTGGTACAGGCGTACGTCGTCGAGATCCGTGCGCGCGGACAGTGCCTGCAGCAGCGGCGTCGGCGTGGCCGCGGCGCCGTGCACGAACACGCGCATCCCGCTCGAGATGAGCGAGACGGCGTCGGAGGCCGCGACGCATCGGGTGGTCCAATCGGGAGGATGCATGTCGGTTGTCAGGGTCGGACGATAATCTAACCGATCAGGTTCGCATGTCCTCGGAGGAACGATGGTGACGGCAGGATGGTGGCCCCTGGTGCTCGCGGTGGCGATCGGGGCCGTGCTCGGCGCAGGCGGCGCCTGGCTCGCGGCTCGCGCACGAGCCGCGGGCGAGGTGGCTCGGCTCTCGGCCACGCTCGAGGCCGAGCGGCGGCATGCCCAGGAGCGGGCGGCGCTGGTGCGGCAGGGAGAGTTGCAGCTGCGGGAGAGCTTTCGTTCGCTCTCGGCCGACGCGCTGCGGGAGAATGCGGCGTCGTTCCTGCAGCTGGCGCGCGGCACCCTGGATGAGGCGCGCGTGGCCTCGACGCTCGACCTGGAAGGGCGGCAGCGGGCCATCGGCGAGATGCTGTCGCCGATCAGGGAGGCACTCGAGCGCGTGGACGGCAACCTGCGGCACGTCGAGGTGGCCCGCGCCGGGGCGTACGAGTCGCTGCTCATGCAGGTGGCCTCACTCGCCGAGGCGCACCGGGAGTTGAGCGGGCGCACGCGACACCTGGTAGATGCGCTCAAGTCGCCGGTGGTGCGCGGCCGGTGGGGGGAGATGCAGCTGCGGCGGGTGTGCGAGCTGGCGCAGATGCTGGAGCACGTGGACTTCGTGGAGCAAGGGAGCGTCGGCGGGCGCGAGGGAGCGCTGCGCCCGGACCTGCAGGTCCTGCTCCCCGGGGGAAAGGTCGTCATCGTCGACGCGAAGGCGCCGCTGCAGGCCTACCTCGATGCGCTCGAGGCGCCCGACGACACGGCCCGCGATGCGCTCATGCGCCAGCATGCGCGCCAGGTGCGCGACCACATCACGCGCCTGTCGGCCAAGGCGTACTGGGAGCAGTTCCCGCACGCCCCGGAGTTCGTGGTCATGTTCCTGCCGGGAGAGACCTTCTTCAGCACGGCGCTGCAGTACGACCCCGCGCTCATCGACTTCGGGGTGGAGCGGCGCGTCGTGCCGGCGAGCCCCACGACGCTGATCGCACTGCTGCGGGCCGTGGGGTACGGGTGGCAGCAGGAGCGCGTGTCGCAGTCTGCGGAGGAGGTCCGCGGGCTGGGGCGCGAGCTGTACGATCGGCTACGCGTCTTCTCGTCGCACCTCGAGGACCTGCGAAAGGGACTCGAGCGCGCGGTCGATTCCTACAACCGGAGCGTAGGGTCGCTAGAGCAGAACGTGCTGCCGCAGGCGCGCCGCTTCCGGGAGCTGGGGGTGGCGGCAGGGAACGATCTCCCCGCGGCGGAGCCGATCGAGCGGGCGTTGCGGGTGGCGAGAGACGGGAGCGCGGAGCGGGCGGCAGAGAGTGGGTAGGGTGCGTTCGGCGCGACGCATCATGCCAGGCGGAACAGGAGCGGCAGGACGAAGGCGACCAGCGCGGCCCACCCGGCGTACACGGGCAGGTAGCCCGCCACCGCGCGCTGGATCTCGTCCGCTGCACCCTTCCCGCGAATCAGGGCCAGGTAGGCGCGGCACGTCCACGCGAGGTGCGTCATGACTACGAGGTTGGCGCCGAGCACCACCACGCGGTTCGGTGTGAGCCCATACGACGTGAGGCGGAAGAGGATGGCCGAGAGCGCGACGAGGTCGATGGCGAGCGTGACGATGAGCAATGCGACGTTGATCCGGTCGGTCCAGTCTACCGTGTCCTGGAGGCCGCGCTGGGCGATCGACAAGACCGTCATCCCGAGCACCACCAGCAGCAGTCCGTTGACCGTGATGAGGAAGGTGCGATCGACGAACGGGTTCTTCCCACCCACGAGCGCGACGACCAGGTAGGTGGCGGTCATCACCAGGAAGAGCGGCGAAAAGACGCGGGCGAGGACCGAGGCGATCCCGGTGCGGCGCTTGAAGGCCACGTCGTACAGGTAGGTCGCGGCCAGCGGCACCGCAGCCGCACCGAAGATGCCGATGTTCCGGGCATACCACTCGGCGGGATCCTTGTAGATGAGATCGAACAGGGCGACGGTTATTCCGCTGAAGACGAAGCCGCCCAGCGCCATGAGGCTGGCGAGGATCAGCAGCTCGCCGTTGTAGCGGAGAAAGCGGATGCGCGCCTCGTGGTCGCGCCACTCCGCGCCGGTAGAGACGAAGCCGACGAACGCCCAGCACAGGATCGGTACGTGCACGAGGGCCATCACCACCGAGTCGGTGAAGCCGGGGAGCAGCGACGCATAGGCCGCGACGACGGCGGCGAGCGCCACTCCGGCGACCAGTCGGCGGCGGTCGCGTTGCTCGCGCCAGAAGTAGGCCGCCAGCGCCAGGAAGGCCAGCGAGGGGGCAACGCGCGGGTAGTACCAGTCCTCGGTGAGCCAGAGGGCTGGGACGCGCAGCAGCGCGCCGAGGGAGACCGCGAGTGCGATCGTGTACCAGAGGCGGTTCCGGTCCACGTGTCGCGCCGGTTCACTGTACCCGAGTCGCGCGGCCCAGATGCGCCGCGTGACGGAGTCCCCGCCTTCCTGCGATAGCTCGTCGAACGCGTGGCGGAACGCATCGGGATCCTGCCGGTAGAGGGCTTCAAGTCCCGCGGGGTCGTCGAGGGACTCTCGGAGGCGTTGGGCAGTCGTCGGCATGCGTTGGATTCCACGGGTTCCGGAGCTCTCGGCAGTATAGAGTACTCTGCATGACAAAGTCAATACGATGAACCTGATGGCCGGACCGTGAAGCCGCTGCCCCGTACGCCGTCACCGAGGCGCAGGTGCGAGCGCCTCCTCCTGTCGGGCTTCTCCCCTCAGGCGGGTCAGGAGGCGGAGGGCTACGAACGAGGGGTACCGGGTGAAGGTTGTATGTTGTGGCCGGATTCCGGCCCCTCGGGATTCCCTTGCGGCGCCGCTTCAGGACGCCGGCGGGTGTGCGGGTCCCAGATACCCGACACGGACAATCACCATGGCTCCCAACGGCAAGCGGCCCCCCTCGACCGCGACCCCGTCCGCCTCTGCAGCGGTCGCGAAGACCGGCACGGCAAAGGCCGGCGCGACCAGCGCTCGCTCGTCCACGTCGTCGCGGACTCGCTCATCGAGCAAGGCATCGTCGCGCACCGCTCGGCCGCGGAAGACTCGCAAGGTTGCGCGGGGCGACATCGCCCCGTCGCTCACCCGCTCCCGCATCGCGGAATTCACGGTTGGTGAGGCAGTCGAGGCGGCGCGCAGCTCGAAGGCGACGGCCGTCACCGACATCATCGCCCAAACCAAGCCCGGGAACGTCACCGAGTTGATTGACGGGCTCGATGCGATCATGCAGGGGGCCTCGACCGACGACATCGAGGCGCTGCGTGAGGCGATCCTGAGTCACGGGCGTCAGGCGGAGATGACGCGCTCCTCGCGCGCCGACGCGGAGCTGTCGGACGACTGGCGTGCCGGTGGCTATCCGTACAAGAACCTGATGTCGCGCAAGAACTACGAGAAGTCGAAGTACGGACTTCAGGTTGAGCTCCTCAAGCTGCAGGCGTGGGTGCGGGCGACGGGACAGAAGGTGATGATCCTCTTCGAGGGGCGCGACGCCGCGGGAAAGGGGGGCTCGATCAAGCGCTTCACCGAGCACCTGAATCCGCGCGGTGCGCGCGTCGTTGCCCTGGAGAAACCGAGCGAAGGGGAGCGCGGTCAATGGTACTTCCAGCGCTACGTGCAGCACCTGCCCACGGCCGGGGAGATCGTCATGTTCGATCGCTCATGGTACAACCGTGCCGGCGTGGAGCGCGTGATGGGTTTCTGCTCGACCGACGAGTACACCGAGTTCATGCGGCAATGTCCGGAGTTCGAGCGCAACCTCGTACGCAGCGGCGTGCACCTCATCAAGTTCTGGTTCTCGGTGAGCCGCGAGGAGCAGAAGCGCCGCTTCCGGGAGCGCAAGTCGCACCCGCTCAAGCAGTGGAAGCTGTCGCCGGTCGACATGGCGTCGATCGACAAGTGGAGCGAGTACACCAAGGCCAAGGAGGCGATGTTCTTCTACACCGACACCGCCGACGCCCCGTGGACGGTGATCAAGTCGGACTGTAAGAAGCGCGCGCGCCTGAATGCGATGCGCTATGTGCTGCACAAGCTCCCCTACACCAAGAAATCGATCGATGCGGTTGGCCCCATTGATCCGCTCCTGGTGGGGCGCGCGAGCGTGGTGTACGAGCGGGGAGAGCACAACCTCGTGGTGCCGGTGATTTGAGGGCGCGGACGACGCCCCGGAAGTCGCCGTGGCCTGCGGTGCCGGTCACGTCGGCCTCACGCCTGCCTAACGCTTATTGAGCGCCGGACGGTCCGCGGTGTTGGCGAGGTCCCAGCTCACCTGGTGCACCAGGCGCACGATGCGCTCCAGCTTGTCATACTCGATGCGCTCCGGGCGGTCGGCGGTGGTGTGGTAGTCGGGGTGCAGCCCGGTGGCAAAGGTGACCGCCGGGACACCGCGCTGCTGGAACGCCCACATGTCGGTACGCCGCAGGAGTTGCGAGCTGTTGTTGTCGTAGCGCTTCTCGAGCGTGAGGCCGATGCCGGCGTTCGCCCGATCGATCGCTGCGGTAAGCGACGTGCTGCGGCTGAAGCCGTAGAGGTTGACGCTGTTGCGGTTGGACTCGGCGCTCTGCACGGGCAGCCCGCGAAAACGGGCCCCGCCGTCGGCGGGCACTTCCTCGTTCCGGCCGATCATGTCCATGTTGAGCATCGCGACCGTGCGCTCCAGCGGGACCACTGGGGCCTCGACGTATCCCCACGCCCCCATCAGCGGCCCCCGCTCCTCGGAGTTGAGGGCGACGAAGAGCACCGAACGCCGCGGGCGGATCCCCTCGGCGGCCGAGCGTGCGTAGGCATCGGCGATCGCGAGCAGCCCCACCGTCCCCGAGCCGTTGTCGTCGGCGCCTGGGAAGATCTGTGCGCCGTCGGCCCCGTTGTGGTCGGGGTGCGCGGTGACAATCACGTACTCGTCCTTGAGCGCGGCGTCGCTCCCCTCGATCACCGCGATCACGTTGCGATCGGGAACGATCAGGCGCTGCACATCGGTGCTGATCGTGACCGTGACGGCGGGGAGGGCAAGGGGGGCGCGGCTCGTCTCGGACGCGCGCGCCAACGCGTCCAGCGACTTCCCGGTCCCCTTCACCAACTGTTCGGCGAGTGCGACCGAGACCTGACCGGCGGGGATGTGCACCTGCTGCATCCACGACGCCAGCGTGTATCGCGGGATGCGCGCCTGCACCTGCGGCCAGTATGCCGTGGTCGCCGCGCCGAAGTTCTCCGCCCCGCGTCGGTTGTGCACGTCGGCGACGAAGAGGACCGCGGCGGCACCGCGCGCCTGTGCCTCAAGCGTCTTTTGCAACTGGTTCGCATGTTCCGAGGACACCACCCCGTCGAACCGGCTGGCCGGGTCGTTCGCTCCCGGCTCGTTGTCGAGCACGAGCAGGATCTTGCCGCGCACATCGCCCGCGAGGTCGTCGTGCCCGAGGGCGGGGGCACTGATTCCGAAGCCGACGAATGCCACCCCGCCGCTCGCCCGACCGCTCGCCGAGTGGAAGCGCGGGTGAAAGTCGCTCCCGACTGCCTGGCGCGACGTCGACGTTCCCCAGTCCACCAGCAGCTCATTCGCCGAGCCTAACGAGCTCGTCGCCAGTTGGTAGGGGGCGTAGTACGAGTCGCTTTCTCCCTTGGGTGAGAGCCCCAGCCACTCGAAGCGCGCCTTGATCCACTCCAGCGCGAGTGCGTTCTCCGGGGTGTCGGTGAGACGCCCGCGGAAGCCGTCGCCAGCCAGGAACATCAGGTCGGCGCGCAAACGGGCGGCGGTGATCGCGTCGGCGTGGGGAGCGGCGGCCGAGGGCGCGGCCGGGGCTGAGCGCGCGGCGGGGGGCTGCGCTGCCAGTGTGGTGAGGGCTGACAACGGGGCCAGGAGGGGTGTCGCCATCAGCAGCGCGTGCACGATCCGCGAAGCGCTCATCGGTGCTCGTCGAGGAGGTGGAAGGTCCAGAGGAGCTGCAGGTGCCGTGCATGGCACGGATGCAGTCGCGCATTGGGGGGTGGTGTCCCCAAGGCCCGCTCCGTGTCGATGGAATTCACGTCGGTTTGGCGGGGTGAGGACCCGGCGAAAGCGTGCGCCGGGTCCATCGCTGCGCCGCTACACCTACGGCACGTCGGGCGGCCGCGGCGGGCCCACCGGTCGCGGTGGCGCGATCATTTCGTAGTTCGCCGGCGGCTCCTTCTCCAGCAGGTACCGCACGAAATAGTCCCACCGCTTCCGGATGTGGAACGCGGGCAGCCCGTGCGGCGCGTCGGGGAAGACGAGGAAGTCGAAGTTGGTCTTGTTCGCCTTGATCAAGGCGTCCACCATCTTCACCGAATTCGCCAGGTGCACGTTGTTGTCCAGGTCACCGTGCATGAGCAGCAGGTGCCCCTTGAGATTCTTCGCCAGCGTGTAGTTCGCGGCAGAATCGTACGACGCCTTCTCGTACGGCCCCTGGTAGCGACCCGCCCAGTACCACGCGTAGGTGTTCGGGTGGTGGTTGCCCGAGCCGCTCACTGCCACCTTGTAGAAATCGGGGTAGCGCAGGATGGCGTCGGTCGACGCGAGTCCGCCTCCCGAATGGCCCCAGATGCCGACCTTGCTGATGTCGATCCACGTATTGGCGGCCGCGAGCTGACGGATCCCGGCGACGTGATCGGGAATGCCGTTGTCACCCATGTTGCGATAGTAGAAGTCGTGGAACGCCTTCGACCGGCGCGGCGTGCCCTGGTGGTCGATCTGCACCACGATGAAGCCGAGTTCGGCCATGGCCTGCGGTTCGCCGGTACCCGACCATCCCCAACGCCCCACGCTGCCCACCTGCGGCCCCGGATAGATGTGGTCGAGGATCGGGTAGCTCTTCGTCGAGTCGAAGTGGCTCGGCTTGTACATCAGCCCGTAGATGTCGGTCACGCCGTCGCGCGCCTTGAGCTTGATGATCTCCGGCGGACGCCAACCGACCGACTGCAGCAGCTCCGAATCGCCGCGCCCCAGCTCCATGATGACCTTGCCGTCGACGGCCGAGCGCAGCGAGGTGACCGGCGCCGTGCCGACGGGGGCGAAGGTATCGATGAAGTAGGGACCCTTCGGGGTAAACGTGATCGCGTGATCCCCGTCCTCGGGCGTGAGCGCCGTCAACCCGCTCCCGTCGATGTTCACGCGGTACAGGTGCGAATAATAGAGAAACCCGGGATCCCGCCCCCATGCACTGAAGAACACAGACTGCGGTCCCGTCCGCGTGGCGCTGTCTACGCGAAAGAGACGATCGACCACCGATGTCCCCGACTCGATCTGGTTCTTCACCACGCCGTCGGCACCAATGCGATACAGGTGGCCCCAGCCGTCGCGCTGCGACCACCATACCAGGTCGTCGCTTCCCTTGGGGACGTCCCAGTTCTCGCGCCCGAACTGGTGTGACAGCTCAACCCACGTGGCGGTGGAGTCGCGGGTGAGCGTCGTTGCCTCGCCCGTCTTGGCATCGACCAGGTGCGCGGAGATACGGCTGGGACCGCGGTTGGCGTTGAGGGCGAAGTACTTGTCGCCAGCCCGGTTCCAGAACGTCTGCGAGCTCACGGTGGTCTGCGGAGAGGGCGCGAGCTTCGCCTGCACGCTGGTGCGATCCACGATGTCGATCGCGTACACGACGTGCGTCGGCAGGACCGAGTCGCTCGGCACGGCGTAGTGGTAGCTCTTGTCCACCGGTTGGTCCCCGGTCGACGAGTACATCGGGTAGATGCGTGTGCCGCGAATGTCCTCGCGCGGAACGGTGAATCGGCGTGAATCGGTCGTCCAGTTGATGTTCACGCGCGCCGGACGTGGCTTGGCCGTGTCGGCCGCGACGTCGCGGTTGGTATTGCCGTATGCGTACAGGCGTTCGCCGTCGGTCGTGAGCGCGATCGAACCCCGGGGCAGGGGGATCGAGTCCTGCCGCGTCGAGCGGGCGCGTGGTCCGCGCGCGGCGCCTCGGTTCTGGGTCGTGTCGCTGCGGTTCCGGGCCGAGTCGCTGCGCGCCTGTCGCAGCGAATCGGCGGAGGTGACGGCGTCGGAATCGGAGAGCGCCGCCGGACGCAGGTACAGGTTGTGGCGCCACGCGAAGACGTCCCACTTCTTGTCGGGCGATCGACTAGCCCAGGTCGGGCCGTCCTTGAGCGTGCGCGCGAGGGCCCAGTCCACACTGTCCCGGGCCTGGCAGCTGTAGCTCGCGGGATCACAGCGAAAGGCCTTCTTGTGCAGCAGCAGTTCGATCGCCCTACCGCTGTCCACGGGAGTGAACGTCGGGAAACGCGTGGGATCGAGGATCGTATCCGCCGCGAGCGTGAGAATCGCAGACATGCGGGTGTGGTCGAAGTACACGCGCCGATTCGCGCGTGCAGGATCGACGAGGTAGATCGTGCCCCGATCGTTCTTGCCCGTCGACGTGTACACGAAGCGGACGCTATCGTCGAGCCAGATGGGCGTGACGGTGGCGCCGAGCACGTAGGCGCCGGCGGTGCGAATCACGTCGGCGCGGTTGTAGTCGACATCCTGCGCCGCGACCTGCAGCGACGACGCCAGAAGAAGCGCGGATAGCGCGAGCCACTTTTTCATGAGCCTGGGAGCGGTTGGGATGAGGGAGCGTTGGCGGAATATGCAGCCGATGCACGCGCCTGTGCGAGGCGGCGTGGGGCGAGCGGACGGTCCCTGCGGGACGGGCGGTTCGCGCCCGTGACCTCGATCGAGTTGCCCATCTCCCTCGCACGACTCGTGGTCGCATCGCGCGGAAACGCGCGGTATGCTTCCATGTGTACCGACAGAACGTTTTCCCGGGCAAAGTCGCTGCGTTTCACTCCCGTCTCCACTGTCTTCATGTCGTCGACATCCCGCCGTGGCTTCATCAAGGATACTGCTGCCGCTGGGGTCGGCCTTCTCGTGGCCAACCGCGTCGCGGCTGCAGCCGACGTGCGACCCGCGACGCGCACGTCGAAACCGCTCGACATCCTCATCCTCGGCGGTACCGGCTACGTCGGGCCGTACCAGGTGCGCGCAGCGATCGAACGTGGTCATCGGGTCACCGTGTTCAATCGCGGTCGCGCGCAGGCCGATCTCCCGAACGGGGTGACCCACCTGCGCGGTGATCGCAGCATCGAGAAGCTCGACCTCGAGTCGTTGCGCGGGAAGCGGTGGGACGCGGCGATCGACAACGCACAGACCGATCCGCGTTGGGTGACACAGACGGCGCAACTGCTGAAGGACTCGGTGGGGTACTACCTGTACGTCTCGACGACCGGAGTGTACGCGCCGTACAGCGACCCCGGGTTCATCACCGAAGCGCGGATGCCGCGACTCACCGACAACGACCAGGGCGAGACGAAGACGTATGGCGTCATCAAGGCGCTGTCGGAGATCGAGAACACCAAGGTATTCGGCGCGCGCGCCATCAACGTGCGCCCCAACTTCATCGTTGGCCCGGAAGACCCCAAGGCGCGATTCCCGTACTGGCCCATGCGCTATGCGGCCGGCGGTGAGATTCTCGTACCAGGCACCCCGGACGATCACGTGCAGTTCGCCGATGTGCGCGATCTCACGGCGTTCATGATGCATCTCATCGAGCAGGGCACGACCGGCACGTTCAACATTGCCGGCGAGGACGACATCACGATGCAGCGGTTCCAGGACGCGCTCGCCGTTGCGGTGCCGTCGAAGCACGCACTCACCTGGATTCCCGACGTCGCATTTCTCCGCGCCAATCGTGTCGGTACGCTGATTCCGTGGGTGGCACCGTCGCGCACCCCAGACGGAGTCAGGTACGGACAGAACTACATCAACTCGGACAAGGCCGTCGCGGCCGGGTTGCGCTATCGCCCGATGACGGACACGATGCGGGATACGCTCGTGTGGTGGAATCGGCTGCCCGATGCGCAGCGCCGCGCGTATGAGTTCGGACTCGACGCAGCGCGCGAGCGTGCGGCGCTTGCCGCTTGGCGGGGACGTTCCGGAGCTGGTCGCTAGCGCTTCTGGCAGCGGGCGACACGCGGGTGGGGCATCGACTCGACGACACGACGTTGGTCGTCGAGGTTGCGGGTCCCCTAACGAGCGCCGCAGGCGTCTCAGGTCATCGCCTCGGGGCTCACGAGCAGACGTCCGTATAGGAGTGCGCCCTGGCCATCTCCTGGTTGGCGAGTGCGTCGATGCGCGAGAGCTGACGCTCGAGTGCCTGCGGGAGTGCCTGCGGGAGTGCCTGCGGGAGTGCCTGCCGGGGTTCCTATAGCTGTGCGGCGGTCGGTGCGGACGGCATAGCTGATGAAGGGCAGCGCCATCGCGTGCAGTCGAGGACGGAATAACGACGCCGGTGCGGTCGGCCCATCCCGGCCCTGAGGGAATTCGTCCCCGAACGCTTGCCCTTCAACCCCCACTGGCGAATGCTTAGGGAGTACAACTCCATCGGCTCCGGTCATTTTGCGAAACGTCTTCCCTATCGCGTTGGCTGCCAGTGTCGTCATGGGCTTGGGTTGCCGCTCCGACGCCACGGTAGCTCCGCCAGCTGGTCTGCCCTACGCCGTGGCCAGCCGGTCGTGCGCACCGACCGATGGTCCGGCCGTCACCATTGTGCTGATGGCCGAACGTGTGCAGTCGTCCGCACCGGCTGTCCCTTCGCTCAGTCTTCACGTGTGGCACCCGCTGGAATCGTTGCGAGGTCGCACGTTCTCGCTCGTTGGCGCCTCGGCGGACGGCGCCGCCACGTTTCATCCCCGCGGGACCACGTTCGAGACCGCCACCTCGGCCGTCGTGCGCGTGACCGAGGTGGCGGCCGACAGCAGCATCGAAGGCACGGTCGACGCCACCTTTCCCGCCAGTGGTCGCATACGGGGTACGTTCCATGGCGTGTGGCTCGCCGGCATGCCGATGTGCGGGTAGGGCGCGCGACGTACGTGCCGGGTCGAGGTCAGCACCGCCCCGCGCGCGCGTCTTGCTCGGGCGCACAGAGACAGTCGGCGTGCCCGCATAGGTCGTGCGGAGGAAGCTCAGCCGGCCCTGTTACCCTCTGATCGTCCGGCGTTCTAAGTTGTCCGGTGCCGTTCACCACTCCGCGACAACCATGGACATGCACGCCAGATCGATGCGCATCGCCTCCCTCAGCTGTGGTCTTGGCCTGGTGGCGGCCATATCCTTGCCGATCGTCGCGCAGGTGCCGCGCCCGCTGCTCCCGATTCCATTCGAGCACTCGGCGGAGTTCGGGTGGCTTCGCAAGCCGGTCATCAGCCGTCGCATGCTGGACGACATGACGCGCCCGGACTCGTGGCGCTTCTCGGGAACTGGCGCACTCACCTTTCCTGCCGAGTCGCGACTGGGCGACATGCGAGTGCTGCGGGTGGACATGCAGATGTTCCATGACGTCCCGGCCCCCACCCGGAATCGATTGTCCTCCGTCAACCTCCGACGAGCGTTCGACCGTGAGGATTGGCGCGAGTACAACCGGCTCTCGCTCTGGATCCGGCCAGAGGTTGCCGGTTTCCCCATGCTGCCGTTGCAGATCGTGATGCATAACGATGGCGACGTGAAGGTGCCGGACCGGTATGGCCGCGAGGGGGTGCACTACGTCACGCTGGCCAACAGCGAATGGCAGCAGGTGGTCTGGGAAATCGACCCGCTCGCGCGGGATCGCGTGACCGCCATCGAGATCGGCTACTGGGTCAACAAGATGCTGGCGGCGCCCGGCGATCGTGTCGCGTTCGAGGTGGGGCGCATGGAGTTGCAGCGCGTCGCGCCCGACCACCACACGGGGTGGAACGTCGCGCCCGGCCGCATCGCCTTCAGCCACACGGGTTACCAGACGGGAAGCTCCAAGAGCGCCATGGCCAGCGATCTCGCCGCCACCGAGTTCAGCGTCATGCGCGTCAGCAACAACGCCCTTGGCGATGTCGTCCTGACCAAGCCCGCGCGCACCGTCCAGACGCCCAACGGGACGTTTCAGGAGATGGACTTCTCGGAGGCGGACGTACCCGGGCGCTACGTGCTGCGTGCAGGCGATCGCACCACCCGTCCATTCAGCATCGCCGGCGATGTCTGGAGCGGCACGATCTGGAAGACGCTCAACTTCTTCTACGGCAATCGCTGCGGTTTCGCGGTGCCCGGATCGCACGGCGTAGACCACCTCGACTGGTTCGCGTCCCATGGGAACGAGCGCCTGACGATGAGCGGCGGATGGCACGACGCCGGCGACCTGTCGCAGGGATTGATCAACACCGGCGAAGCCACCTACGCGATGTTCGCGCTCGCGGAGCGGCTGCGCGCCGGAGGCAGCGATGGCGATCTCCGTGCGCGGCTGCTCGAGGAGGCGAAGTGGGGGCTGGACTGGGTGATGCGCGTGCGCTTCGCTGGTGGCTTTCGCGTCGCCTTTGGCAGCCACAATCTCTGGACCAACAACGTGATCGGGGACGCCGACGACCGCACGGTCATGGCGAAGAACAATCCCAATGCGAACTACATCGCGGCGGCGGCCGAGGCCATCGCCTCTCGCGTCCTGAAGGACAGCGACCCCGGTCTCGCCGCGCGCAGCCTGGCGTTGGCGGAAGAGGACTGGCGCTACGCCATCGCTGGTGTGGAGGGCCCCACGACCTGGCATACTCCCGCCTTCGCGGCCACGGAGTTGGAGCTGGCGGGTATCGGCATCACCGCCTCGCTGGAGCTCTATCGCGCCACCGGCGCGCCGAGGTACGCCGACAAGGCCGTGGAGCTCGCGCGGATCATCGTCGCGTCGCAGCAGAAGCGGCCGGTGGGCACCACCTTTCCGCTGGGCGGCTTCTTCTACAGCGGTCCCGATCGTGACTCGCTGTTTCACCAATTCCACCGTGGAAATGACCAGGCGGCCGTCGTCGCGCTTTCACAGCTCGTCGAGGCGCTGCCGGACCATGCGGAGTGGATCCAGTGGTATGCGACCGTCGCGCGCCATGCCGAGTACCAGAAGCGCGGCGCGACCACCACCGCGCCGTATGACGTGTTGCCGGCCTACGTGTATCGCGACGGTGACGAGCGGTTGATTCCTGATTCGGGTGCGCTGCACCTGGCGACGCGCGAGGCCTATCGGGCACAGGTGCGCTCGGGGCGTGCCATGCGGGGCGAGTGGTACCTGCGCGCCTTCCCCGTCTGGTTCGCTCGGCGTGGCAACTATGGCATCCTGCTCTCGCAGGCCAAGGCGCTCTCTGCCGCCGCCCGCCTGCGCGGCGACAGCGCCGGGCTCGACCTCGCCCAACGTCAGGCGCAGTGGATCGTCGGCCGCAATCCGTTCGTGCAGAGCATGATGTACGGCGAGGGCTACGATTGGGCGCAGCAATACAGCGTTTCGTCCGGCGACTTCGTCGGCTCGCTTCCGGTGGGCATGCAGAGTCGCGGTGAGTCCGACCTTCCGTACTGGCCCTCGCAGAACACGTACGTCTACAAGGAAGTGTGGGTACACCCGTCGAGCCGGTGGTTGTGGCTCATGGCCGACCTGTTGCGGCCGACGACGCCCACGCCTGTCCCTGCGCCCCACGTGCTCGAGGTGGCCAGCAGCACGACGCGAGGGGGCGACATCATCATCCGCGCGACAACGCGCGAGCCCGGTGCGCACGAGTTCACGCTTCGCGCGGAGAACCTGCGCGTCGATCGACCCACGCAATCCGTGACGACCCGGGTCGGCGGCGGTTCCACCGTGGAATGGCGGGCGCGGCGCATCGAGCCGCTGGAGCCGTGGGTAGCGGTGGTCGTTCCAGATGGCAGGGTCGAGGACCGGCGCGAGGTGCCTGGCTCCGGACGGTTCTAGGGCCGGCGCCGTCGACCTGATGGAGGTGCTGCCGTCACCCGAGGTGCGTGAGGAGCGAGGTGCTCCGCGAAGCGGGACGGTTCCTCCGCATAGGGACCAACCCATCCGTGCCACGCAGGATCACACTGTGACGCGCGCGCGGGCGGCTCCCCCGGGGTTCGTCGACCGACAGGCGCTGCGAGGGCACTATCCGGGCGCGCTCGCGTCAAGGATGCTTTCTGGGGCCAGACTGAATGTCCACCTGCCAGAAGGGGTCGTTCCAGTGCTGAGCGTCGCGTGGACGGGCCATCATGCGCCAGAGGTAGGGCCGCTCGTGGATTCGATCGGCCGACCAGCCGGTGCGGCAGGCAACCTGCTGCGCGGTAAGTGGCGGGAAGACGAAGTCGACCCACCAGCGCCCCGCGGTGGCTCGGGAGGCCGCGATGGCGGCGAGCGTGTCGGCGCGTGTCTGAACGACTGCGGGCCCAAGGCTGGGCGGCGCGGCAACTGGGGACGCGATTCTCGTCATTGGAGAAACGGGCAGTCGCCGCTCGACTCGTTCGCGGGGGGGCGCTGAACGCCGTGGGGGGAGTCCTGCTCGCGGGCGGCCTGGTCGGGCCCGGCTCGCCGGCGCGCCCGTCGCTGCTCCCGGGGCCCGCGCGTCCAAGACGCTCCCCCGTCCGCTCAACGCGTGTTACGTGGCGCCCGGTTCACGGGCGCCGTCGCATCAGGAAAGGGAGATGGTCCCCACGGAGAAAGTGACCAGGCCACATGGCACGCGGAGGCGCTCGAGCGCAGCGACCAGGGCCGGCACATGGTCGGCGTCGATGAGCCCGAGCATGATACGTCCCCGCCCGTCGATGCCCCAGGCATTGACGCCCGGCGGTCGGTCAGGTCGGTCCATGATATAGTGAAGCCAGTCGTAAAGCGCGGCGCTATCCCAGTCGGCTTCGCGCACGTCGATCGAATCGGCCGCCAGTGTCGTGGACTGCGTCAAGCCGGGCATCTGCCGCAGGGCGCTGAGCACCGCCTGCCGTGCCGTCGTATCTCGGAGCCACACGGTGGCGCGCCCGGTCGATCCAATCGGCGTTGGGCCGCTCAGATAGCCGCCGGGCATTTGGCGTGCCGCATACGCGCGCGCAGCATCGATGCGCTCCGTGGCGAACGTCGCTGACAGCGTATCCGTCGCGCGCAGCGGGGGAAGCGCGGTCCCGATCGGGACGGTGCAGGGCTGCGCGGGGAGAAACAACACCGGCGCACGCGCGTGCGGAGCGGGCGCAGGTACGTGCGCGCACGCCAACGGGAGCGTCGCTGCTCCCACTCCCAGCCACGTCCGATAGCATACGTGCCGAGTTCTTGACTTCACGACACCTGACCAGCGCTCGAGAATCCATCAAACTGGCATTGCCCCGGCAAGTTCACGCGTCGAACGCTGCCCACAGCGGTACGCCTACTGGGTCGCGTGGAAGTGCGCAGTCGTGCGCAGTCGGACGACACGCGGACGCTTCGCCTCGTAGTGCGCATGGAGCCGCGGACCATGGCGAATTGAACCGGCGGCCGCCCTAGGCCAGAAGAACACGTGCTTGATGAGAAATGTAGCGAGATCCCCGATCTCGCATCCGTCGGGTAGCTGCACGTTGCGTTCAACCAGCGGCTTCTGGTCCGTTACCCGGTAGGTGGGTCGCCCCACGCTCGGCCAGCCGTTCAACAAGATTGGCCGGCCGCAGTAACCGGACCGAGGTCCCTGCTTTCTCCTCCATCCGGACTCGCGTTGTGACACTGGTACATCTCGCGGCCAAACTCGCTGGCCTACGGCCCAGGAGTCAAGCGGGCACTGGAGGGCGTGGCGGCAATACCCGCAGATGTGTCGCTGCCGTTTAGAGGGTACCTTTCGGCTGTGCCCTACAAAGCCAATCCCGACACGTCCATTGGCGCGTCACCGCTCATCGAGGTTGACGCCTCCGGTCGCACCGCCTCGCAGATCGCCGCCGAGGATCCCGGCGCTGCGAAGTTCCTGGTCGCGCTGGTCGGCTTTGCGCTAACCCCGCTTCTGTATCCCATCACAACCGCGATTCTGGTTGGCGCCGGTCTGGGTGCCAGCGCAGTGATTGGCGCCGTGGCTCAACCACTGGCAGGTTGGACGCGGCTGGCCCTGGTGGCCGCTCCCATTGTGGTGTTGTTCGTCGTGCTGATGCGGATCGAGCAGCGGATGGGGACGTGGCGTGCGTATCGGTGGACGCGTCACGCGATGCGGCTGTTGATTCCGGGACTCTTCTTCAATCAGATGATCCGCAGCGACATGGGGCTACCTGACCCCAATATCACCACCTTCGTGAGCGAGACCCTCGGGAACTCGGCGCTACTTGGTTCCATGCTTGGTCCCGCTGTGGGGATGCAGCTGCTCTTGTGGTTTGCCGGAGCGGTGCGCGCGGACTGGCACGCGTCGCTCGTGGCGATGCGGATGCGCGCCGCTAGCCTCGACTAAGCGCGAGGTTCGTCCGGCGCGTCACTGCGTGAGAATCGGCGCCAGCGACCGCTCGAGTGCAGGACGCAGCGGCGGCGCCGTGTTTCTACGGGAACGTGACCGTCAGTGGTGCAGGTCGGACGTGACCTCAGGCTTCACCCTTGGCCTCAGGCCGCCGGGGCTAGACACTCCGGCTCCTCGCCTCACGGCCGTGAGTCCGCGCCCTCGCGAATCTGCCGGTCATATTCGACGGCGTCGTAGTGGCCCAGCGAGCATTGAATCAGATGTGCCGGACTGAGCGTCCACTCCTCATGGCCGCTGATGCGCACCGCCTTCCCCGATCCGCCAGGGCCGGTGTTCGTGCCAGTCAGCGTCCAGTGGTAAAACGCCGAGCGGCCCTCCACCTGCACACTGTCCATCGCGACGACGATGTCCGGGAGAGATGTCATGAAGGCGCTGGCCGACTCCGCGATTGCCGCTCGTCCCACCGCAGGCGCGCCATCGTTGATGGTCAGCGATCCGTCTTCGGTGTAGTGCGCTGCGACACTCGCGGGATCCTGGCTGCACCACGCCGCGGTGTACGCGGCCGCCATCGTGACCACGGGATCTTTCTCGGCCATCTTTGACTCCGATGCGCAAGCAACCGCGAAGCGAACGACGGGGCCGGCTCGCGTGAATGAGGCGGAGTTCACGGGGAACTCCGACGGGCGAAAGGAGGATTCCAGCAACAACGCTTGCTGGACGGTATGGCGCCCGAGCGAGCCTGGGAACCAGTCAAATAGTAGCGTGTGCGAAGCTCCCGCAAGCCTCACATCCTGCGTGCTCGCCAGCATTCGTTAGGCCGACTGGAGGCATAGCCGGGGTACATGGGTAACGCTCGGCGACCGGTACATGGCCATGGGCGCCACCTCGCGCATCGTGCTGCCGACGCTCACTCCCGACAGCCGCCTCCTGTTCTGGATGGTGGAAGCTGGCCAGCGGAGCATGATGGACGTGTGGTTGGACGGAAGGATGATTTGCGAGTTCGACGCGCAGGGCTCAGGGCACGGGAGGCGCGGACGCGGCCTTCGTCGTGATCCGCGCAGCGGCAGCGACGGCGTGACGCGGACGTAGAGCAGTCACCATGACGCACGCCGCCTGACGCCGTTCACCCCAACCGATGCGCGACCGGCAATCCGTTCGGCGATGTGCGCGGCATCGCGCCCGACGCCGCCGATCAGTGCCGACATGTACGACGTTTGGAAGCAAAGCCCGACGAAATAGAGGCCCAGCGACTCCCGCACCACGCCGCATTCGTGCCGTGGGCTGCGGTCGAGACCAAGGACTGGCAGCCGAATCCAACTGAAGTCGGGGCGATAGCCGGTCGCCCACACCACGACATCGGCCGGTATCGGAGCATCGTCGCAGACGGGGTATCCATCCAGCACTGTGCTCACGCGACCCACGCGAGACGCGCCCACAGCAGCGATGTGCCGAGCGCTGATTCCCACGATGGGTTCACCTCGACGAACGCGATGGCGTAGCGCGCGTCCGGCGTGCGTATCGACCGTAAGGCGCGAGAGCAGGGGCCACGTCCAGTCGTGGATATCGCGGCCGAGCACGCGGCGCGGGATGTGTCCGCGACTACGGCCGGCCAACCAGACCGGTCGAAACCGTGCCAGCTCGATCGCGATCTGCACCCCGGAGTACCCGGCGCCTACCACGAGCGCCGGTCCTGCGGGCAGGAGGTGAGGATTGACGTATTCGACCGAATGCAGCTGGTGAATGCGGGACGAGAGCCGGTTCGCGATGGCCGGAATCACGGGAGACTGCTGCATGCCGGTCGCGACAATCACGTTGCTTGCCTCGTAGGTCACGGCTGCTGTCTGCACGGCGTATCTCCCGGCGACCCGGGTGAGCGACTTGACCGGCGTGTCGAGGCGCAGGGGCAGGTCGAATCGTGCCGCATACTGCTCCAGGTAGTCTGCCACCTCGTCCTTGGTTGGAAAGCGCGACGGAACCGACGGAAACGGCAGGTCGGGAAGGCCGCTGTGCGCAGCCGACGTGAAGAGGCAGAGGGAGTCCCACCGGCGGCGCCATGACTCGCCGATACGGCTGCTCGCTTCTAGGATGACGAAGTCATCCTCCCGTCGCTGGAGCTCGTAGCCGACCGCAAGTCCGGCCTGGCCTGCTCCAATGTCGATGGTGTGGTAACGTTCCGTGCGGATCGGTGCGCCGTGCGGTTGCATGCGATGCTCTACGCGAGAGGACGCCAGAGTATCGCACTGCACCGCGACGTTCCGATTGAACGATCGGGCTGAACGTGGCAGCGCTCATTCGGGCGAGGTAAATTTTCCGTTCATGACTGCACGCGCCGGCATCGGACAGTTCATCGCATGGAACGGCGGCTGCCTGTTCATCGGACACCACGACCGCGCCATCGGAGAGCACGCGCACCAGGCGATCCAGCTCGTGATGGCGTGCGAGGGAACGCACCGTGTCCGCGCCGACGAGTCGCAACCGTGGCACTCATACTCGATCGCTGCGATCCCCACCCGCCAGCCACACGGCATCGACGTCACCGATGCCGACTACGGCGCGGTCATCCTGATCGAACCCGAAACGCGGGAAGGGCGCGCCATCGCGCAGCGGTTCCTGGCACATGGTATTGCCGAAGTGGGCGACGACGAAACGGGTGCGATCGTCCGGGCGATGTTCGACCGCTGGTTGGAGGGGCGCCGAGACGACACGGCGTCGGAGGCCCGGCGCCTCGTGAGCCACGTCGCCGCTGGCGTCGAGCCGACGACCGTGACCGACCCGCGGATTCTCAGCGCCATCGCATACATCAACGAGCGGCTCAGTTACCCGATCACACTCCACGAGGTCGCCTCACATGCGTGCCTCTCGCCGAGCCGGTTCCGTCACCTGTTCGCCGAGCAGGTCGGGATGGGACTGCGTCCCTACATGCTCTGGCGGCGATTCATGCTGACCTGGGACCTGCTCATGCGTGGCAAGTCGCTGTCCGACGCGGCCCACGCGGCCGGATTTGCAGACTCGGCACACTTGAGCCGGACGTCGAAGCGAGCCTTCGGCTTCGCACCGTCGGGGATTCAGGTCTCCTCCGCGCGTCCCGATCCAGGGAAGCTCCTGGCGCGAGCGATCGCGGATCGCGCGCCCCTGCGCTAGACGCAGGAGTAGCGCCGATCACTGCTTGACCGAGACGAAGGCGCGGACGGGGAAGGTCCCACACCCCTTCACCTTCACCGGAACGGCGGTGAATCGCGCTCCACTATCCGGTGCCGCGCCGAGTCCGCACAGGTGCTCGACGATCGGAATCTCCGAGCCGAGCAGGATCGTGTGCACCGGGCGCTGACCCGTGGCGATGCTGTCGATGTTCATCGAGTCGATTCCCACGAGTGCAGCACCCGCCGATGCCAGCCAGTCGGCAGCCCGCTCGGTGAGGTGAGGATGGCCCTCGAAGTACGCATCGGTGCGCCAGTACTGGTCCCACCCCGTGTGGAAGAGCACCGCACGTCCGCCGACCTGGCTGGCCCGAAGCGGAACGTCGTCGATCGCGGCGCCGGCGCGAGGATCGATGCGCACCACCAGGCACTCAAGGTCAGCGACCGACTCGAGTGGGAGTTCGGAGAGGTCCTTTCCATCGGCATACCGATGGAACGGACTGTCGATGTACGTGCCGGTGTTGGCAATCATCTCGATCTTGCCGATCTGGAACTCGGCCCCGTCGTAGATCGCACGGGACTGCTCGCGACTTCGCCAGTCACAGATGATGGGCGTCGGGAATCCCCGATAGGTGACCATCCCGTGCTCGATGGTGTGGCTGACGTCGATCAATCGTGTCATCGTGATGTTCCGCAGTGTTGGCCTGGTGGGCAAGTCGCCTGCAGTGAGGGACGACTCGCATCGGTCTTACCGAATGACCTCGAAGTGGCCCATCATCCCGGCCGCGTGATGCTCGAGGATGTGGCAGTGGTACATCCATCCACCGGGCCTATCGTCCGGCAGCCACGCGATGCGAACCTTGCCGAAGGCCGGCACGTTCACGGTGTCTTCCCAGGAGCGATAGTCTGGCGACTTGCCGTTCACTTCCAACACCTGGAAGAAGAAGCCGTGCAGGTGGAACGGATGATGAACCGGCGAGCGATTGACCACGTCCCAGACCTGCAGCTCGCCGACCCGCACCGGTTCGGCATGGTGATGTTGCTGGTGATTGATGTCGAACTCGACGCCGTGCTTCATCCCGAGGCTGAAGCCGAGCCGCACGTCACGATTAGCGGCGACGGGACCTGTGACCAGCGGCTCGATCTCACGCAGTCGGGCGGGAATCCGGGTCATGGAGGGCGCGGCGGCCCCCACCCGCACCGTGGCGAAGAGCTCGGGCCTCTTGTGCGACTTGAATGAGCCGCGATTGAAGGGCAGGGTCTCGATTCTGAGCACGGCACCTGCTTCGAACGGGCCAACGGCAATCTCGATGCGATTTGCGGTGGCGAGCAGCACTTCGGTCGCGGTGACCGGCGACGGGATCAATCCGCCGCCGGAGCCGATGATCCTGAACGGCCGGCCGCCCACTGAGAGCCGCACGTATCGTGCGCTGGCGGCGTTCACGAAGCGCCAGCGCTCGACCTGACCCGCCGCCATTCGCACCTCGGGCTCCTGTCTGCCGTTTACCAGGCGGACACTCCCCTCGCGGCCGTCGTGGGACTCGATCCACCCGCCGGGGGGCTTGATCTCGCCGTTCTTCGCAAGTTCGACGTCGTCCAGGACGAAGGTGCGATCGGCGTCGAACACCGGTTCATCGGGCGCGCGCACGATCAGGGCGCCGTAGAGACCACGCTCCATCTGCACCGTTTCGTTGTAGTGCGAGTGGTACCAGAAGGTGCCCGCGTCCTGCACACGAAACCGATAGGTGAAACTCTCGCCCGGAGCGACCGGGCGTTGCACCCGCTCCGTTCCGTCCATCGCTGCCGGAATCCGGAGCCCGTGCCAGTGCACGACCGTCGGCTCGGGAAGGTGGTTGGTGACGCGGATCTCGAGCACGTCACCCACCTGCGCCTCGATGGTCGGGCCGGGTACCTGGCCACCGAACGCCCAGGCTCGCGTCCGCTGCCCCGGCACGAACTCCCAGTCGATCTCACGGGCCTCGAGGTCGACTCGCACGACGACTCTTCCCTCGTCGGGCTGCGCGGACTCCAACGCTTGGGTGTAGTCGACAACATCCGCCGAGGTCGCGCTCGACGCGCCGGTTGCCGCCGCGTCCATTCCCTGCCGATGGACCTTCATTGAATCCTCCGATGAGCCGAGGGTGGATGTGCAGGCGCTACAGGCCGACAGCGAACCGCAAGCCGACGAAGGTGGAGCTGAAGTCCGAGATCCCACCGCGCTCCTTCTCCCCGAGGATGTTGACCCGTTTCGCGAACAGGCCGACTTCACTCCGGCGGAAGCGGTAGCCGATGTCCACGGTTGGTGCGACAAAGAAGCCGTTGCCCTTGAAGTACGATCCTGCCGTCGCTCCTTCGGACGGGGCTGCACCCTGACGGGCCATTGCGTTGACGATCAGGCCGCCCGCGTGCACGCCGCCTGACACGAACCACGAATCCCCGTAGGACAGCTCCACGACCGGACCGGCGGCCTGGTAGTTCATCGTCGTGGCCGCCTCCTGGTCGGAGTTGGACACGAGCGTCTCGACGCCGATCCGCACGTGCGGCCGCACCTTGACGAGAAAGAAGAATCCGGACATGTGGGGGCCGGTGAGTCCATCGGCTGCGAGATCGTCAAAGGCGGGGTCCACGCCCGACACTTCCATCGTGCCCGTGATCAGGGCGGAACGGATCCCGACGACGTACTTGCGGTCGCGGTCCTGGGCCGTTGCCTGGGACGCTGCACCTGCCATCAGGAGACCGATCAGAAGAAGAGTCCTTGCCACGTCTCACCTCTCGTTGGGATGTGTGCCACCTGGCTCCACATGGCGTCGCGCCACTCGGCTGTGCGGTGACGGGAGGAGTATCGCGCCGCTGGGGACCTGCCGATTGAACGAGGGGGCTAACTTCGGCGGCCCGTTCGCCGTACTATTGCGCGATCATGGCCATCCTCATCGGCATCGGGGCCGCGCTGGCGGTCGGGGTGTTCGGTACGATCACCGGACTCGATCGGGAGCGCGCGTTCTACCCGACGATCCTCGTGGTCATCGCGTCCTACTACATCCTCTTTGCCGTGATGGCCGGGTCGCTTACGGCGCTTGGCCCCGAGCTCGTCATTTTCGCGCTCTTCACCGCGGTCGCCGCGTGGGGATTCCGGCGCGACCTCCGGCTCGTGATCGTCGGCCTCGTCGCCCACGCGGTGATGGATTTCTTCCACGGCGGGATCGTCTCGAATCCCGGGGTCCCGTCCTGGTGGCCGGCTTGGTGCGCCGCCTACGACGCGACGGCGCCAGTGTACCTGGCGGTCCTGGTCTGGCGGGGGCGGGTCGCGCTGCGTTCAGTCGGCGCCTGAGGCGAACGCGCGCAGCGGCACGGCGGCGTATCCCGTCACGGGCACATCCGCAGCGCCCGAGGTCTCGCGAAAAGGTCAGCCGCTGCGTTCAAGCGACTCCCGTCGAGGCATCCCATTCTTCCTGCATCAGGACCGTGCAAGACCCTCCAGTCATCGGGTCTCGGCGACTCCGATGACAGTGCGTTCGAGCCAGATCCTCGGTTCGGCGTCTTCACCCGCGCCCTGCGCGGCCGGCCGCTGTGCATGCGACGATCAGCGGGCGGAGCGAGCCTAACTCACGGAGACCACATGAAGGCAGCAGTCTATGAGCGCTACGGTCCCCCCGAGGTCGTGTCGATCCGCGACGTGCCGACACCGACCCCGACGGATGGCGAGGTCCTGATCCGGATCCGCGCCACGACGGTCTCGACTGGCGACTGGCGGGCGCGCAGTCTCGAGATGCCGCCCGGCTTTGGCCCGTTTGCACGGCTCGCGTTCGGCATCTCGCGCCCGCGTCAGCCGATTCTCGGGACGGAACTCTCGGGGATCATCGAGGCCGGCGGCCAAGGAGTCAGCACGTTCAGCGTCGGCGACGAGGTCTTCGCCTTTGCCGACACGAGGATGGGGTGTCACGCTGAGTTCCGGTGCATTCCCGCGAACGGCCTCGTGGTGCGAAAGCCGACGAACCTTTCATTCGAGCAGGCCGCCGCGCTCTCGTCACAGCGGTCTGCAGTCGTGCGAACGTCGAACTCGTTCGCGGGATCGGGGCGCACCATGTGATCGACTACGGCAGCGCCGACTTCACGGCGAACGGGGAGACGTATGACGTGATCGTGGATACCGTCGGCAATGCGGGATACTCGCGGGTCCGTCGGTCACTCGCGAAGCGCGGGCGGCTGCTCGTCGTGCTGGGTGGGTTCGTTGACCTGGTGCTCTCGCCGCTGGCGGGGAGGACCGGCGGGCATCGCGTGATCGCCGGTCCGGCGATCGCGCGCGTGGAGGATGTGCACCGACTCGCCGAAATCGCGGCAGCGCGGGCGTTCACGCCGGTCATCGACCAGACGTATCCGCTGGAGCGGATCGTGGACGCGCACCACCGCGTGGCGACTGGACGCAAGCGCGGGAGCGTTGTCGTGACCGTCGGGGCGTAGCCGGTACCGAGGCCCGGCTCGGTGCAGCGCGACGGTGGACGGGCAATCGACGCTGTTCTGCCAGGTCGTCAAGGGGTCGAGATATTGCCACTGCCGGGGGAGCGGCCCGGACCAAGGTGCTCTGCCCGAGGACGATATCGCGGTGGTCTGGCGCGGTTACTGCCTCGAATCGCAGCCGCCAATTCCGCAGCAATCGCTCGTCGCCCTGCGCTTGAGCTCGTAATCGGCCTGATTGATGCGCATCAATTGTACATATTGACAATATCAATATGTAGGTCGTATAGTGGCGGCCATGAAGATCGATCCCGCTTCGTCCGCGCCGCTCTACCAGCAGATCGCCACCGATATCCGGGGGAAGATCGTCGACGGCACGCTGGCGGTCGGCGATCGGCTCCCGCCGCACCGTGAGCTCTCTAGGACCTACGGCGTCTCGCTGATCACCATCAACAAGGCGCTCTCCGGATTGGTCAGCGAGGGGGTGCTGAATAGCCGGGTCGGGCGAGGGACGTCGGTCGCGATCCGACCCGCTGCGCTGCCGGTGACCTCGCCCTGGCAGGTGCCCCAGGCCATGAACGACTCCAGCCCGATGCTCGGATTCGTGCTGCGCGACCTCAACTCGCCGTTCTTCTCCACCGTGGCGAATGCCGCCGAGGAGCACGCGCATCGCAGCGGCTACGGCATGCTGATGTTGTCGAGCGGAAACGTCGCCGAGCGCGAGGATGCGCAGCTCCGGCGCCTCCTCGAGGTCGGGGTGAAGGGCGTGGTCATCGTCAGCATGAGCCGCTCCTCCTACCAGCTCAGTCCCTCGGTACGGCGACTGCAGGAGCGCGCCTTTCCCTTCGTGATGACGTCGTACACAGTGGGCGAGAACGTGCCGTTTGTCGGCTGCGACTATGATCGGGCGGGCGAACTGGTCGGCCAGCACTTTGCGACGTTAGGGCGCCGCCGGTGGGGCTACATCACCGATCGCTTCGATTCGCCGTCTGGCGATGCGCGCTCGGCCGGCTTCCGACGGGTGGCTGAGGCGCACGACGTGCCCGTGAACGATGCCTTCGTCTTCGAGTACCCCTACGAGGGCGAGTGGAACGACTATCACTCCGGGCGCGACCTCGCCGAGTACATCGCGCGGCTGCGCGAGCGTCCGGATGCACTGTACGTATACAACGACCTGGGTGCTTTGGGGCTGATCGAGGGGCTCATCGCTACCGGCATTCGAGTTCCCGACGACATCGCCGTGGTGGGGTTCGACGGCATCCCGTTGAGCGCGAGTTCCCCCGTGCCCCTGACAACAGTCCGGCAGCCGGTGGAGCAGATCGGCGCCCTCGCCGTTGATGCGGTCCTGGCCCAGGTGCGGGGCGAGCCGTGGCGACTGCCGAACCTCGTGGTTCCGACCCTCGTGATCCGCAAGTCCTGTGGTGCGCCGGCCGCGATGCGCACGCGCGACCCGGCGCTCGCAAAGGCCCCGCCGCCCGCGGGGAGACTGCCGCAGTCCCTCGCGGAACACGGCCGACGCGAACGCGAACGCCTCGCGTTCGGGCGCGGCGGAAATCCGCCCCCGTAACGGCCGAACAGCCGCCTCAACACCGTCTCACAGCGGGGTAGCACGGCGCAGGACGTCGACACTGCCAGCCCCGGCATGCCGCTCCCACCCGTGCGACCGCCGTCCCCCAGCGCTCGCCGCGCACGCATCTCGATGCGGTGCGTCGCGTGCCGCACCCGTCCCCCGCTGCTCTCGCCTTCCCTTGCCGGAGACTGATCGATGAAGTGGCACCAGCTCTGCGCGTTCATCCTGTTGCTCATGCCGACGTTCGCGTCGGCACAAGAGACCGGGCGCATCGACGGCGTCGTGCGCGACTCCGTCTCGAAGGAACCGTTGTCCGGCGTGACCGTCCTCGTGGTCAATACGACGATCGCAGCCAGGTCCGATACGGATGGTCGCTTCACGCTGCGGCTCCCAGCCGGCGCGCAGGTGCTTCGCGCACAGCGCATCGGCTTCGCCCCGTCCGAGAAGTCTGCCACCATCACGGCTGGCGGCGTCGCCACCATCGAGTTCCTGATGTCGGCGCGTGCGGTCATGCTCGACCCGGTGGTCGCGGTGGGGTACGGCACCCAACGCCGCAGCGACCTGACCGGCTCCGTGACCTCGGTGAACACCGACGCCTTGCAGTCGGCACCGATCGTGTCGGTTGACCAGTTGCTGGCCGGCACGGCGCCGGGCGTGGCGGTCAGCTCCGCCTCGAACGCGCCGGGCGGTGGCATCTCGGTGCGGGTGCGCGGCAACTCGTCCATCACGGGCAACGCCGAGCCGCTCTATGTGATCGACGGCTTCCCCATCGAGAACGACCTGGAAGGTTCGAGCGTCGGTGACGGAGGGCGCGCGCGCACGGTCCCGGCCAACCCGCTGGCGACGCTGAATCCCAACGACATCGAGTCGATCCAGATCCTCAAGGATGCATCGGCGACCTCGATCTACGGAGCGCGCGGCGCGAACGGTGTCGTGATCATCAACACGCGGCAGGGAGCGGGCGTACGGCCGCAAGTCACCTTCGACTACTATGCCGGGTTGCAGCAGGTGGCCAAGACGTACGACATGCTGGACGCGAATGGTTACATGAACTACGCCAACGAGTGGGCGCTCAACTCGAGTCTGGCCATTCCGTTTCCCGACTCCGTTCGTGCCTTGTACACGGCCAACACCGACTGGCAGGACGAGATCTTCCGCAATGCGGGGATCCAGAGCCTGCAGATGACGCTGCGTGGGGCGACGGCCGGCACCAATCGCACGCGCTATGCCCTGTCCGGGGGCCTGCTCGACCAGGACGGCATCATCGTCGGCTCGGGCATCCGGCGCCTGTCGGGACGGGCCAACGTGAGCCAGCGCATCGGGCAGGACATCGAAGTCGGCCTGAACGTGAGCGGGAGCCGCGTGGCCACGCGGTCGGCCTCCACCGACGGACAGCAGAACAAGGGTGCGGGTGTCGTGAGCGGTGCGCTGCAGTACCAGCCCATCCTGCCCGTGCGGCGAGCGGACGGCAGCTACTCGTACATCTTCACCGACATTCCGTCCGCGCTGGCCCCGCCGGAGACCCCGAATCCCATCGCGCAGGCGAGGGAAGTCGCGGACAGCCTGTTCGACACGCGCTTGCTCGCCAACAGTTACGCCCAGGTCACCCTGCTCAAGTCGCTCACGCTGCGCACGAGCCTGGGCGGTGACTACGCCGATCGCGGGCGGTACACCTACTACCCACGCACCACGCTGCGGGGCGCCGAGTCGAACGGCGAGGCCATTCGCGCCGATGGTCTCACCACGTCGTGGCTGAACGAGAACACGCTGAACTGGCAGCAGGAGTTCGGCCGCAGCAACATCACCGTGCTTGGCGGATTCACCCGCCAGAAGCAAGAGCAGGTGAGCGAGAACATGACGAACACGCAGTTCGTCAGCGACATCAACGGCTACAACGACATCGGCGCCGGCACGCAGTTGGGTGGGCCGGTGATTTCGTCGGGCCGCCAGGCGTGGACGCTCATGTCGTACCTCGGGCGCGTGAACTACGGGTTCGCCGACCGCTACCTGCTGACGCTCACGGCCCGGCGCGATGGCTCGTCCCGGTTCGGCGAGGGCAAGAAGTGGGGGCTGTTCCCCTCCGTGGCTGCGGCGTGGCGTGTGTCCGAGGAGTCGTTCCTGTCGGGCAACTCGACGCTGACCGACCTCAAGCTCCGCGCCTCGATGGGCACGGTCGGCAATCCGTCGATCCGTCCGTACAACTCGCTGGCGCGGCTGAGCCCGCAGACGTACAGCTTCAACGGCACCGTGGTGCCTGGCTACTACCCGTTTGCCGTGGCCAATCCCGAACTGACGTGGGAGACGACCAAGGAACGCAATGCCGGTGTTGACGTCGAGCTGTTCAATCGGGTGACCATCACGGCCGACGCCTATACCAAGACGACCCGGGACCTGCTGCTGGCCGTGCAGCTGCCGCTGGAGACGGGCTTCGTGAACGCGCTCCAGAACCTTGGCTCGGTCCGCAACTCGGGCGTCGAACTCGATGTCGGCTTCCAGGTGTTGCAGCCGACGGTGAAGGGCGTCGCGTGGCGCACGGCCGCGAACTACGCCCGCAATCGCAACCGCGTCCTCGACCTCGGCGGTCTCGCCGAGTTGCAGGCGCAGGTGGTGACGCAGGACTTCAACCTGCCTGGGTCGCGGATCCTGGTCGGCCAGCCGATCGGCACCTTCTACGGCTTCATCAGCGACGGCGTGATCCGCGACGCCGCCGACTCGGCGGCGTTCACGACGCTCAACTTCGCGAGTGGCCGGCGCAGCCAGCCGGGCGAACTCAAGATTCGTGACGTGGCGGGGCGCGACGCGGAGGGCAACCTCGTGATGACCCCCGATGGGCGCATCACGCTGGACGACCGCACCAACATCGGCGACCCCACGCCTGCGTTTACCTACGGATGGACGAACACGCTCTCGTGGCGGCGCCTGGAGCTGACCGCACTGTTGCAGGGTGTGCACGGCAACAAGGTGCTCAACGTGAACCGACTCCGCAGCGAGAGCACCCCGCGCGCCAACATCCTGGCCGACCGGTACTACGACCGGTGGACCCCCGAGAACCCGGATGGCAAGTACCCGGCGATCGGCGAGAATCCGAACCAGGTGGGGACGAACAACTACACCTCCGACCTGCTCGAGGACGGGTCGTTCACGCGCCTGCGTTCGCTCACCGTTGCCTGGACGCTGCCCGAGTCGATCGTGACCGGCCGCGGGTTCTCGTCGGCACGATTGTACCTGACGGGTTCCAACCTGATCACATGGACGAAGTACAGCGGCTTCAACCCGGATGTCAGCAGCGGCGGCGTCGGTTCGTCGAACCGCGGCGTCGACATCGGGGCCTATCCGCTCGCTCGCGCCGTCACGCTTGGCCTCACCGTCGCCTACTGAGGAACTTCGATGAACCGCCTGAAGACGACTGCCGCGATCGGCTGTGTGATGCTCGCCGCGTGCAGCGACGCGTTCCTGACCGAGGCTCCGCTGGACTTCGTGGGGCCCACCAACTTCTATGGAAATGCCGCCGACGCGATCGCGGCGACCAATGCGGCCTACGCGTCGTTCGTGACGCTGCCGTCGCCGCTGTCGAACGACGGGTACTACGGCCGCAACTTCATGATGGTGGTGGAGTATCCGACCGAAGCGATGACCAATCGGCTGAGCGCTGGCAATGAGCGCAGCCTGTTCGACAACTTCAACCCGGTCATGAACTCGGCGCACCCGTACCTGGCCACCATCTGGCAGTCAGCGTATGCCGGCATCAACCGGGCGAATACCGTGGTTGATCGCGTGCCATCGGTGCCGATGGATACCGTCCTGCGCAAGCGACTGGTCGGGGAGGCGAAGTTCCTGCGCGCGCTGCACTACTACAACCTCGCCGGACTGTTCGGCGGGGTGCCCATGCGCCTGACGGAGACGGTCGGGCTGAACGAACTCGAATCGCCCCGTGCCCGGGCGGACTCCGTGTACCTCCAGATTGTGCGGGATCTCGAGGATGCCATCCTCGTCCTGCCGGAGCGGTCGCAGCAGGCGGTGAACGACTACGGCCGCGTGACGCGCGGTGCGGCGCGCACGATGCTCGCGAAGGTGTTGCTGCAAGCCGCCGCCACCGACAACGCGCCGGCGAGCAGCTACACGCGGGCGGCCGAACTGCTGCGACTGGTGATCGCGAGCGGCGAGTATTCGCTCGACGTCAACTACAGGAGCCTGTTCGACGGCACCAACGAGAAGAGCCGCGAGATCATCTTCGCCCTGCAGCATGTGCGGGTGGATGGGGCAGGGGGGCGACTCAGCAAGTGGCTCTCGCCGTTGCCGAGGTCGGGGTCGAACCTGTTCCCCGGCGCGCTCACGCACTTCTCCGTCGAGTGGCCGTTCCTGCAGTCGTATCACCCGAGTGATGTCCGGCGCGAGGGCACCTGGCTGCTGTCATTCCCGCAGGATGGAAACACGATCACCTTTCCGATGACGCTGCCCACCGCCTCTGCCGCACGTGCCGCGCTGAACGACGCATACGGCGGACAGACCGGAGGCCCGGTGCCGCGCAAGTACATCGACTTTGGCGGAACGGAAGGGTCGGAGGGAATAGACTACGTGCTGCTGCGGTACGCGGACGTACAACTCATGCTCGCCGAGGCGGTGACTGCCGCGTCGGGGCCGACATCGGAAGCGTACGGTGCGGTGAACGCGGTGCGCGCGCGCCCAGGTTCCTGCGCTGATCGGCGGACTCGAGAGCGGTGCGTTCCGGGACAGCGTCTTCGTCCAGCGCCGGTTCGAGTTCGTGATGGAAGGACACGGCGTGTTCGATAGCCGACGGAACTGGACGTGGGCGAAGGCGCGTGTCGCGGCCAACATGGCGTTGACGGGCTCCTCGGGCGTGGGCATCAACCGGACGTCGTTCACCAGCCTGGTGCCCAAGCTCAATTCGGCGCCCATCCCCGACCGGTGGCGACTCTTCCCGATCCCGCTGCGCGCGATCGAGCTGAACAAGCGGCTGGCCGGACAGCAGAATCCTCGGTGGTGATGCGCACCTTGCTTGGCGTGGCGCTGGCGACGATGCTCGCCACGTCGCTCGCGCCCATGCGCGCGCCGTCGCCGGTTGACGCGCAGGTACCGACCGGCGCGCTACGCACGATCATCACACGATCGGACGCGCTGTTGCGCGTGCAGCGCGATGCGCGCGGGGATCACGCCGGCGTGGTGAAGGCGCGGGCGCGCCTGCTGCGCGAGGCGAAGCAGTACGCCGCACTTCCCATGGTGGCGGTGACCGACAAGAGGCGTATGCTGCCCCCGAGCGGCGATGCGCACGACTACTACAGCTTGAGCCCGTACTGGTGGCCCGACCCGACCAAGGCGGACGGGCTGCCGTACATCCGCCGCGACGGCGAGACCAATCCCGAGAGCAAGCGTGACCTCGACCAGCCGCGCGTGTCGCAGTTGGGGGAGCGCGTGCAGGCCTTCACGCTGGCATGGTGGCTCACGGGCGATCGGACGTGGTCGGACCTCGCCATGCGGCAGGTGCGCACCTGGTTCGTGGATCCGGCAACGCGCATGACGCCGCACCTTCGCTTCGCCCAGCTGGTGCGCGGCAATCCGCAGGAGCGCGGATCGGGAATCATCGATACGCGGTCGTTCATCGAGGTGGTAGATGCCATCGGGATGCTGGAGCGCGCGCCGGGGTGGACGGCGGCCGATGGCGACGCGCTGCGCGAGTGGTTCCGCCACTACAACAGCTGGCTGTTGGAGAGCCCCAACGGTACGCACGAACGCGCGGCCCAGAACAACCACGGGTCGTGGTACGCGGCGCAGACCGCGAGCTACGCGCTCTTCGTCGGCGATACGGCCCGCGCGCGAGACGTCGTGACCGACGCGAAGGATCGCATTGCGCGGCAGATCCGGCCCGACGGGGACGCAACCCGAGGAGATGGCCCGCACGCGTTCGATGCACTATCACAACTTCAACCTCGAAGCCCTCTCCCGCGTCGCGGAGATCGGCCGGACGGTCGGCGTCGACCTGTGGTCGTATACGACACCCACGGGGGTGAGCCTGCGCTCGTCCGTCGAGATGATGGTGCCCTTCGTGGGGAAAACGTCCGACTGGCCCGGCACACAGATCGACGACGTGAACGTGGCCGACATGCTGCGCACCATGCGACGGGCGCGCCTCGCGCTGGGCACGTCCGCATATGACTCGGTGATCGAATCGCTTCCACCCGACATGGTGGCGACGGATCGATCGCTCCTTCTCTTCTGGAGTGGAACATGACCAGTCGTTGGCACGCCCTGGCCGTCGCCGCTGCGATTGCCGCACTTTCCTGCGCGCCGGCTGGACTGGTTGCGCAGCAGCCCGGAGTCCGGTCGGGAGGGGCCGCGCGCCCGCGCATCCTGCTCTCGCGCGCCGACGGCGCGGCGATCCGCCAGCAGGCGGCGACCGCGCCGGTGATGGCCCGATCGCTGGCCGAGGCCAAGGCCGTCGTCTCGGCGGCGATGGTGGCGCCCATCGAGACGCCGCCGCCTGGCGAGGCCGGCAGCGCCTCGCACGAGAAGCACAAGCAGAACTATCGCGAGATGCAGCTCGCCGGCATGCTGTACACGATCACCGGCGACGTGCGCTACGCCACGTGGGTCGGGCGTGTGCTCGACGCATACGCGGGTATGTACCCGGCGTTAGGTCCGCATCCACTCTCCAAGAACCAGGCCCCCGGCAAGCTCTTTCACCAGTCGCTCAACGAGGCGAACTGGCTGGTCGCCGTGGCGATCGCCTACGATTGTGTCTATGAGGCGCTGCCGTCGGCGCAGCGGGCCCGCATCGAGACCAACGTCCTGCGCAACATGGCCGACTGGTTGTCGGTCGAGCATGCCAAGGAGTTCGACCGCATCCACAACCATGGCACATGGGCGACCGCCGCGGTGGGGATGCTCGGGCTGGTGATCGACGACACCACCTACGTGAATCGTGCGCTCTACGGCACGAAGTTCGACAAAAAGGGGGGCTTCCTGCGGCAGCTCGATGAGCTGTTCTCGCCGGACGGCTACTACATGGAGGGGCCGTACTACATCCGCTACGCGCTGCTCCCGTTCTACCAGTTCGCCGAGGCACTGGAACGGGTGCGCCCGCGCGAGCGCGTCTACGCATACCGGGACAGCATCCTCAAGAAGGGGCTGTACTCGGCGGTGCAGACCGCGTTCCCAAATGGTGTGCTGCCGCCGGTCAACGATGCGTCGCGCACCATGGCGGTGAACGCGCCCGAGATCGTGCTTGCGGTCGACCTGGCGTATGCGCGTTACGGGGCCGATCGCAACTTGCTGGGCGTCGCGGCGCAGCAGGGAGAAGTAATCCTCTCGGCGGCCGGCATGCGCGTTGCGCGCGACCTGGCGGCATCGCGTACCACACCCGCGGTGAAACTGGGGGAGCGTCGAGTTCACCGATGGTGCCGATGGCCAGCGCGGTGGCACGGGCATCCTGCGGTCCGGAGCGGGTGAGGGGGCGTCCATGCTCTTCATGAAGTACGGCGTGCACGGGGAAGGGCACGGACACTTCGACAAGCTGCATTTCAGCTTCTTCGAGAACGGCCGGGAGGTGATTCCGGACTACGGCTTCTCGCGGTGGATCAACATCGAGCCGAAGTTCGGCGGGCGATACCTGCCCGAGAACGACTCGTATGCCATGCAGACGATCGCCCACAATACGGTCGTGGTCGATGGGCGCACCCAGAACGGCGGTGTGGAACGGGCGGCCGAAGCGATGTCGGGGAAGCGGCACTTCTTTGAAGCCGGCGACGCCAACGTACAGGCGATGAGTGCCCGGGCCGACGGCTATTCGCCCGGCGTGAACATGCAGCGCACCATGTTGCTGCTGCGCGACCGGCGCCTGCCGTATCCCGTGGTGGTCGACCTGGTGCGCGTCACGAGCGAGACCGCGCGACAGTACGACTGGCCGGTGCACTTCCGCGGACAGATGATCGCCAGCAATGTCCCGTACACGAGTGCCAGCACGGCGCAGGCGCCCCTGGGCGAGGGCTTCGGCTACCAGCACCTGTGGAAGGAGGCCAGCGGAACCACCGACAGCACGGTGAAGGTCACCTGGCTCGATGGCGGCCGCTTCTACTCGGTCATTGCCGCCGGTGCGCCCAACACGGAGCTCGTCTTCGCGCGTACCGGCGCCAGCGATCCCAACTTCAACCTGATCGTCGAACCGATGGTGGTGCTGCGCCGTCGCGCCACGGACCATGTGTTCGCGGCCGTCGTGGAGCCGCATGGCTTCTTCAACGAGGCGCAGGAGCGGTCTGTCGAGGCACGTCCGCGCATCAGCGGGGTGCGCGTGCTGGCCAGCGACGCCGCGGGGTCGGTCGTGGAGGTGACGGGTGAGGGCGGACTGCGCTGGGTCGTGCACGTCAACAACGGGACAGCATCAC
Source organism: Gemmatimonadota bacterium (assembly GCA_016704465.1). GTDB lineage: Bacteria > Gemmatimonadota > Gemmatimonadetes > Gemmatimonadales > Gemmatimonadaceae > SCN-70-22. The sequence goes on from JADJAD010000009.1 coordinate 451,680, forward strand.
GCTCGGCGACACACGTCGTCCGTAGCGGAGCCACGTCCTTCACCTTCACGGGCAACGTGTCCGTCACCGGCCTCGAACCACCGCGTTAGGCACCCGGCGGTCCCGGACCACCGCGCCAGTCACACGACGTCCAGATATCCTGCGGCTCAGCCGCTTCGCCTCTTCAAGAGAATATCATGACCGATCTTCAGGTTTCCCTCGCCGGCAAGGTGGCGCTCGTCACGGGCGGTGCGCGTGACATCGGAGCCGCCACGGTGCGCTCGCTGGCCGCCAACGGTGCGGCAGTCGTCATCAACTACCATTCGAGTGCTTCGCAGGCCACGGCGCTGGCCGCAGAGATCGTGGCGGCCGGTGGACGCGCGCTGGCCGTGCAGGCAGACGTCGCCGACGAGCGACAGGTTGCGGCGATGGTCGATGCAACGCGCGCAGCGTTTGGCGACCGCATCGATATCCTGGTGAACAATGCCGGTGGGCTGGTCGCACGGAAGTCCATGGAGCAGATGGACACCGCGTTCTGGCGTCAGGTGCTCGACCTGAACCTGACGAGCGTCTTCACGGTGACGAAGGCAGTGTTGCCACTCATGGGCGAGGGCGGAACGATCGTCAACCTGGCGTCGCTGGCCGCACGCGACGGGGGCGGCGGTGGTGCCCTGGCGTATTCGGCGGCCAAGGGAGCGGTCATGACGCTCACCCGCGGCCTCTCGAAGGAGTTGGCGCCCCGACGCATCCGCGTGAACTGTGTCTCTCCCGGAATGATCAATACCACGTTCCACGACACGTTTACCAAGCCCGAGATTCGTCAGGCGGTCGCGGGTCGAACGTCGGTCGGGCGCGAGGGGAGCTCCCAGGACGTGGCAAACGCCGTGCTGTTCCTGGCGTCGTCGGCGTCGGCGTACGTCAACGGGGAGTCGCTGGAAATCAACGGTGGGCTGTACTTTGTCTGACCTCACGAGCGCCCCAGCACCGGTGGCCGGCCTGGCTGCAGGCACGTGGAGTGGCGCATTCGTCATGGCCGCCGAGACGGGGCGCGAGGTGGTGGGTGAGGGGGTGACGCGCCAGGTGCTTGGTCACGTCCCTGACCTGATGGTCGTGCGCGTCGACTTTGCCGAGGGGGCGTGCGGAGCGCTGCACCACCACCCGCACCGGCAGGTGTCCTACATCTGCGCGGGGACGTTCGCGGTCACGGTAGGCCCTGACGAGCGCACCCTTGCCGTCGGCGACTGCTTTGTGGCCGCGGCGAATGTGCCGCACGCCGTGCGCGCACTCGAGGCGGGGACGATCCTCGATGTCTTCACGCCGGCTCGCGCGGAGTTTCTCGGAGCCGTGCGATGACAACGTCCGTGCGACCCGTGCGCAACCTGCGGTGGTGGATCATCGGCATGATCTGCATGCTCACGGTGATCAACTACATCGATCGCATGACGCTGTCGGTGCTTGCGCCGACGATCATGGACGAGTTCAAGATGACCAACGTGGACTACTCGCGTGTGGTCACGGCATTTCTGCTGGCCTATACGGTGTCGCAGTCGCTGTCCGGGCGGATCATTGACCGCATCGGGACGCGTCGCGGGTTCATGGTGTTCGTCGGCATCTGGAGCATCGCATCCATGCTGCATGCCACGGCGCGCAGTGCCGTGCAGCTGGCCGGCTTCCGTTTCCTGCTCGGACTCGGCGAGGCCGGCAACTGGCCCGGCGCGGCCAAGGCAGTGGCCGAGTGGTTTCCGGCCCGCGAACGAGCGTTTGCCATGGCGATCTTCAACAGCGGCGCCAGCATCGGTGCCGTCGTGGCGCCCCCGCTCATCGCGTTCGTGGCCGTGGCGTATGGCTGGCGCTCGGCGTTCTTCGTCGGTGCCTCGCTGTCGATCTTCGTGATGATCGTCTGGTTCTTCGTCTTCCAGACGCCCGCGAATCATCCGCGTCTGTCTGCCGAGGAGTTTGCGCACATCCGCTCCGATCAGGGTGACGCGCCGGCCGGCGATCGGCGCCCGTGGCGTTCGCTGTTCAAGCATCGGCAGGTGTGGGCCATCATTGTGGCGCGGCTCTTCACCGATCCGATCTGGTGGTTCCTGATTTCGTGGCTGCCAAACTATCTCAAGAACGAGCGTGGCTTCAGCCTGGCGCTCATCGGCATGCTCGCGTGGATTCCGTTCCTGATCGCCGACCTCGGCAACTTGTTCGGCGGTGGCGCATCGAGCCTACTCCTGCGGAAGGGCTGGAGCGTTGATCGCGCCCGGAAGGTCGTGATGCTGGGAAGTGCCACGCTGGCACCGATCGGAGTGACCCTGCTGGTCTTCTCATCGACCGATGCGCTGGCGCTCGTCGGCATCAGCCTCATCGCCTTTGGGTTCCAGCGCTGGATCGTGAACGTGATCACGTTGCCGTCGGACTGTTGCCCCAAGGAAGACGTGGGCGCGGTGGCCGGCATCGGCGGCACGGCGGCCGGCGTTGCCAGCATGGTGTTCACCCTGCTCGTCGGGTGGGTGGTGGACAATTTCTCGTACACGCCGGTCTACATCATGGTCGGATTCATGGGGCCCATGGGCGCGTTGGCGTGGTTGGCGGTCATGCGCCGCATTGAGAAGGTGCCGGCATACGTTGCGCCGCGTGCGGCTCGCGGGGGGGCGGCAGCATGACCCGTTCTTCTCGCCCAACCTCGTCCCTTCGCGCAGAACGTACTGCCGACGTGCTGCGCGCCGGGGCAGTCGCGGTGGTGCGCGTACGATCCGCCGATGAAGCCATGGCCGTATCCGACGCGCTGACGGCGGGCGGCATGCGGGCCATCGAGCTGACGCTCACGACGCCTGGCGCGCTCGACGTGCTGCGGGCGCTTCGTGTACGTGGCGGCGATGCGCTGCTGCTGGGAGCGGGATCGGTGCTCACCGTCGAGGACGCGAGGGCCGCGATCGACGCCGGCGCGTCGTACATCGTGAGCCCGGTGCTCGACCTGGACGTGATGGCCGTCGCGCATGACGCCGACGTGCCAGCGATGCCGGGGGCATATACGCCCACCGAACTGCTGGTAGCCTACAAGGCGGGTGCCGACGTCGTGAAGCTCTTTCCCGCCGACGGACTCGGCGCGCGGTACCTGCGCGGTGTGCTCGCTCCCATGCCGTTCCTGCCGATCATGCCCACCGGCGGGGTCACGCCCGACAACATCGGCGATTGGTTGCGCGCCGGCGCGGTCGCGGCGGGACTCGGCTCCGCCCTCGTGGATCCGTCGCTGGTCAAGTCGGGCGACCTGGCCACCATTACGGCGCGAGCACGGCAGGTTGTGCTCGGCGTGACGGAAGCACGAGCACCGCGTACCCCAGCGTCCTGACATCCGACCTATGCCACATATCCTGACGTTCGGCGAGCTCCTGCTCCGGTTGTCCCCTCCGGGAAATGAGCGGCTGTTGCAGTCGGCCCGTTTCGACGTCTCGGTCGGAGGCTGTGAGGCCAATGTGGCTGCGGGACTGGCCCAGTTCGACGTACCGGTGCAGTACCTCACGCGGTTGCCGGACAACGCCATTGCCGACGGGGCACTCCGTGCGTTACGTGCCGAGGGGGTGGGCACGAAGCACGTGATCCGTGGGGGCGACCGAATGGGGCTCTACTTCCTGGAACTCGGCGCAGACGTGCGCGGATTGCGCACTGTGTATGACCGCGCGTTCTCCGCGTTTGCGGGCATCACGCCCGAGCAGGCTCCGTTCGATCGCGCGCTGGACGGTGCATCGTGGTTGCACACGTCGGGAATCGTGGCTGCGCTGGGAGACTCGGCGTATCAAACGCTCGAGGCGGGAATTGTCCAGGCAAGAGCGGCTGGAGTGCGCACCAGCATCGACTGCAACTTCCGTCCGTCGCTGTGGCAAGGGAAGAACCCGCAGTCTCTGATGCTGCCCCTCATGCCGCATGTCGACCTGTTGATCGGCAATCCCGGTGCGTTTCATGAGATGCTCGGCGAACCGACGAGTGGGTCGATGCCGGAGCCGCCGGAGGCCCTTCGCCATACCGCAGAGCGATTGCACCGGCGCTTCGGCATGGAACGCATTGCCATCACGCAGCGCGAAGTGCGTGATGCCAGCACGCATGCCTGGCGCGCCTGGCTCTGGCAGGCCGCTGATGGTGTCTTGCTGGAAGGCGGGTGGTATGTCGTGCGTGTCGTGGACCGCGTAGGGGGCGGCGATGCCTTTGCGGCGGGGTTGCTCGCGGCGTTGCACCGCGACGTGCCCGCGGCCGATGCCATCCGGTTTGCGACTGCGGCGGGCGCGCACAAGCTGACCGTTCCGGGGGACTTTCCGCGCACGACGTGGGAGGAGATCGAGGGGATGCAGCGCGGGCGGTAGGCGGGCGGCGCCCGCGCCATGCGAGCGAGCGCTCAGCGACGATCAGGACCCCTTCGATGGCTCCTGCATCCAGACGTCCGAGGTCGTCTCTCTCGTGAAACACGCCACCCGGCTGAGATCGGGCGCGACGCCCAGATCGCCGGCGCTGCAGCTGAACGGCAATCGCGCGTACACCGACCATCGGCCGCTCCGTGGATTGAGCCGCTCGATCAGCGTGGAATCCGCGCCGCGCCGGCCGCTCTCCGTGAGCAGCAACGAGGTGTCGGACGCCCACGACAATGGCATGCGAAAGTCCTCCGACACGGTGCGGGCACCGGCGGCGGAGCTGATGGACACCCGGCCGCGCGGCCCGAACGTGGCATACGCGACGTCACCCGCCGGGCCGACGACGAACGGACCGATTGGGGGGCGCGCTGCTCGTCCGGGGCCGGGTGTCGGCCCCGCGCGGTCGAGATCCATCGTGGCACGCAGGCCCGTGAGCAGGTCGACCGACACCAGCTCACCGGCTGCCGATTCGAACACCACGGCACTGGAGCCGGACCACTGTGGCGTCGTCGGCGGCGACGCGTCGGTCGCGACGGCCGTGATTCGTCTCGAGGCGAAGTCCACGACGGAGACCGTGACGGTGTCGCCGACCGTGGTGAAGGCGATCCGGGCACCATCGGGCGACCAGCTCAGCCCTCCGATCGGTAGGCCCGCCGTGGTGAGACGCCGTTCCGAGCTGTCCGCGGGGCTCCACGCGTAGATGTCCTGATCGCGCCCCCGTCCCTTCACGAACGCGATGGTGCCCGACCGCGGCGCGATTCTGGGCGAGTGATAGGTGGCGGTGCTCATGAACAGGGTGCTCGTGGTGCGCGTGGCCAGATCGTACGCCAGCATTCGCGTCCTGGTCGGCCCGGTGGCGAACACGAGCTGGCCGCGTCGCTGCCCGACGTCGAACGAGAGCGGCGACGAGAGGCCGGCCACGACGACCTCGGCCGGGCCGGTCGACTTGCCGCTGACCGGGAGCCTAACGATCTCGCTTCCGCCGTTCGTCTCCCGCGAGAACCATAACGAGTTCCCGGACGGGCCCCATCGCACCGAGGACCGATTGCCGGGATCGCCCCGCCATGCGCCGGCGGATCGCTGGATCACGGCAATCGCACCGCTCCCCAGGTCGAGATCCGCCACGACGACGTACCCATCCTGATCCAGGCCGGTGATGGCGATCCGCCGGCCATTGGGGGCCGCCTTCAGGTCGTAGATGGAGCCAAGGGTCGACGCCACATCGAACAACTTGCCTCGCCCAACGGTCACCGAATCGCGTCCCGCGACCACCACGCTTGATGGATCCGGACCGACGTAGATTCGCCTGCCGCAGCACACGATGGCGACGATCGAGTCACTGGCGACCAGGTCGTAGGCATCCGCGACCCCACCGCCGCGTCCACTGGCCGCCGGGCGACCGGGCTGTGGTCCGCCTGCCAGCGGGCCGCCGGCCCCGGGAGTGGGCGCTGGCATCGAGTCCTGACCACCCCCAACGTCGGTCCTCTGCGTGGCAGGCGGTGGTTCGGACGCGCGGGCAGAGTCGCCGGCGCGCCCGTCGCGACCTGGCCGTCCAACAGGTGGTGCCGGCACCGGCATCGCGTCGCCGCCCAGCACGGGTACGCGGTAAAGGCCAGATGCGCCGCCGAGCGTGGCGTGCACGAGTAGCACTCGACCGTCGGCGCTGAAGCGCGCCGGGCCCATCGGCGTCTCGGAGGTGAGCACTCGGCGGCTCCCCTCGCGGTCCATCTCCTGCACCATCAGCGAGCGCCCCTGATCGACGAGGTAGGCGACCAGCCGCTCGTTAGGTGAGAGTGCCACGTGCGACACGTTGCCGTCGAACGTCACCTGGCTCGCAGCGCTCATCGGTTCGGTCGCGGTCTCCACCGGGGACCGAGTGCCAAGCATCACGATCGCGGGGACGGCAGTCGCCGCCCCGATCACGCCCCCGACGACGAACTTGCGGTCCACGGACCGCCGGGAGACGGTCTCCCCTGCGTGCAGCGCCTGGATGAACTCGGTCGCGGACGCGTACCGATCGTCCGGATCGCGCGCCAGTGCCCGACGGATCGCGGCGTCGACGCCCTTCGCGACGCCGGGCCGGATGGCGGGGAGCGCGGGAGGGTCCTGCGTCATCATTCGATTGAAGACCGCCTGACGAGTGTTGCCGGGGAACGGGGGCTCGCCCGCCAGCATCTCGTAGAGCACAGCGCCGAGGGCGAAGACATCGGTGCGTGCATCCAGGTCCGGCTCACCCGTCGCTTGTTCCGGACTCATATAGTGAATCGTGCCGAGCGCGTGCCCCGTCTGGGTGAGCCGGTGGTCATCCGTGCCCTTGGGGAGCGAGATACCGAAGTCGCCGATCAGCGCGTTGCCGTCCAACAGGAAGATGTTTTCGGGCTTCACGTCGCGGTGGATCACGCCCAGCCGATGCGCCAATCCGAGCCCCTCACCGACTTGCTCGGCGATCTTGAGCGCTTCCGCGACGGGCAACTGGCCGTCGCGGTCGAGGCGTTGGCGCAACGTCCCGCCCTCGATGAACGGCATCACGAAGTAGGGGAGTCCGTCGGCGCTCCCCGAATCGATCAGCCGGAGGATGTGCGGATGCTCGAGTCCAGCGACGGTGGCGATCTCGCGCGCGAAACGGTCGGCGTCACCGCCCTCCAGCGCGTCGGGGCGCAGCACCTTGATCGCCACGGGACGCTGGTGCCGGCGCTCGACCGCGCGGAACACGGCCGCCATGCCGCCGATCATGGGCGTCGTGTCGATGTCGTAGCGATCGCCGATCGCTGAGCGGAGTTGCTCGAAGATGCGAGCGGCGGCCTTGTCTGGTGTCACTACGGCCCTATCAGTCGAGAGGGGGTAACGCGTGCATCGGACCTGCACGTCGGTGCGTTGTGTACCCCGCTTGCCCGGTCATGGCCGGATGTTCGGCGCTGGCTCGTCCCTGCGGGCGCCTGCCTGGCGGACCATTCGGCCGCTGGAGTGCGCTCGCGTCGCACGACGCGTTCGGGTCGTCGAGCACGCAGCCGACCTGGCCCTTGTGACAGCCGAGAATGGCGTTGGACCCGGCGTCACCGACGTGATAGTGGTAGCCCTCGACACCGGTCGTGTGGCCGCCGCAGGCGTCGACATCAACGGCCAATGGGCTGCCGGCGTCGAGACGGGAATGGAGCGCATACCCGTCCAACGCGACGCCGATTGCGGTGCCGTGCCCGGTCTCTGCGGTGTCCTTCTGGATGCAATTCGTGACGGCGTGAATGTGATAGCCGACGGCGGGATTGACGTGTCCGCCGCAGTCATCGAAGGGCGCGAGCGTGTGCGCGCTCAGGATGTCGTCAACCGGAGCCGGTGCATCCAGCCGCACACCGCGGTAGGCAATCCCGACGCCGTCGTGCCCCACCCGTGGCGCGACCCGTGAAGCCGCGACCGGCTGGGTCGGGATCACGTAGGTGTTCGTCAGGCCGCTCGTGATGTATGAGGCGAGGCACTGCACGCAATAGTTGTGGTAGCGCGGATCCACGTCCGGACGGGCGGCCGCGGCGCAGGCCTCGGGCGTGTCGGTGACGTTCACGACCCCGGTCTGCGGGTCATACAGTTGCCAGGTCGAATCGTTGTAGAAGGTCGGCAGGTTCTTGATGAACAAACCATCCACGTCGTGCATCCTGCCGTCATGCGGCCAGATCCCGCCGCGGTCTGCGCCGTCGGCAATGTGCGCCGGGCACCACGGTCCCATCTCGAAGGTCGCGGGGTTGGCCGGCAGTGTGACGGAAACGCACGTGGTGGTGTGTCCCTCCGACAGCGTGCAGTCCACCAGGCGCGGCGCGCCAACCATCGCCCCCGGCTCGAACCGGCTGGCGAACGCCTGCAGCTCAAAAGCCGCCGCCGTGGGCTTCGTCTCCGGCGAGGACGTGCAGCTGACGAGCGATACGACGAATAGCGCATGGGCGATCACGGTTGCATTCCGCATGGAGAATCTCCTCTCTCGAGCCACCGGTGACGTTGTCGTGACCACAGACCATGCCGCGAGGTGCGGTAGCGGTCAACAGGAACCGAGCCCCGCCAGTGTCCGGCAGGGCTCGCCTCTCACCAATTGGACAAAGGACGCGATCGTTTCATTCCATCCGTTCCACTCGGGCGATTCGATGGAATGGCGGGGCGGGGCGCAGTGTCCATGAAGCGTGGCGGGGGTGTCCCGCCAAAAAACCACGACTGGAGTGTCCGAGATGGGGAACGCACGATTCGATAGCCTCGCAAGGGTAGGTCTTGCCAGCATGCTCGCCTTCGCGATTGTCGGTTGCGGTGACACCTCGAGTACAACCGAGCCGATCGCCACAGGGAACGAGGTATCGGTCAACCCCGCCAGTTTCCTGGCGACAGGTCTTGCGAGCCCCATCACAACGGAAAACTGCACCCTGTCAGGGGGCGCGGTAACCAGTTGCTACCGCATCACGACGGTCGGCGCGCCCACCAACCATGCGGTCGGGGCGTTCTGCCCGACCAATATCAGCGATGGCAGCGTGGCCGGCATGTGGATCGAAGGCGGCAAGACCCACGACCTGACCGGCGCGTTCATCGCCAACCTCGCCACGTTCTACAACGACTCCCGGTGGAAGCTGTTCGACAACGCCACGGGGCGCATCTACGTCACCGACACGCAGGCGGCCTTCCAGGCTGCGGCACAGCCGAACGTGCCGGCCGCCTACTACAACCACTGCGTCGAAGGCAAGATGTCCTATGTCGGCGGTGGCATCTCTCGCACCTACCTGATTCCGGTCACGCCAGTGGCACTCACGAGCGGAACGGGTTCCATCGGCATGTCAGGCGTCGGCGTGGCGCTCAACGGCATCACGATGGATCCGCCGGCGCCGGTGGATCGCATCAAGGCTGCCTTCACCATCGCCGCGTTTGATGATTGTGGCGGACATATCAATCCGGTCGAGGGCTACCACTATCACGCGGCGATGGGCTGCGCGGGTACAGCAGCGAGCACCGATGGTCACGCCGCGCTGATCGGCTATGCACTGGACGGCTTTGGGATCTACGCGATGCTCGATGCCGCCGGGGCGGAGTCAACGGGCCTCGACAACTGCCGGGGGCACACCGATGGCACGCGCGGCTATCACTATCACGTGGCCGGTGCCGGCGAGAACATGTTCATCGGCTGCTTCCGTGGGCAGCAGGGGACGGTCCGATGACGCGCGTGTTGCGAGCCGCCCGGGTCGCCCTGGATATAGTTCCCGCCCTCGTCCTGCTGGCACTCGGGTCGAGCCCCGCGTTGGCGCACGAAGGCGCGCTCGGCAACGAGGTCATGTGGAAGGTCTGCGAAAACCGGAAGCGCAACGACGTGTGCGCATTCCGGAATGCCGACCACGATACGTCGCGGGGAAGCTGCCAGAGCGTGGCCGAGCATCTCGTGTGCGTGAGAAACCAGCCGATCGAACGTGCGGCGGCCGACAGCCACACACACGCGCATGACGAGACAGTGCCATCGAGCACGGACGAGAGTGGGTATGGCTGGGTCCTGGGCGTCTTCAGCCTGGTCGTGGGGGGCGTTGCGGTGTCGAACTGGCCAGGGCGGAGCAGGATCACAAACCTGCCCTGAGAGAGAGCGGTAACGATCGTGACGGCGGTCGCTCGGGATCGGAAAAGGTTATGCTTCGCCCGTGATCGTATTCTCTCCCGCACCGCACGCGGCCGATCGGCCGTCCCGGTTTCCCAGTCCCTTCGACCGCAGCGCCGTGCACCCGCTGGCGCGGCGTGCGGCCATGGAGCTCATCGTCACACTGCAGTCGCAGCACGCGCGGGCGTGGCGCCTGCAGGACCAGGGAAACGGCAAGATGTTCGGGGTGCTCGTGGTCGTCGCGCCCGACGGTGCGATCGGCTACCTGCGTGGCTTTTCCGGCATGGTGAACGGACAGTGGGACATCGACGGCTGGGTGCCCCCCGTCTTTGATCAACACGTGCGCAACCATGTGTGGATTCCTGGCGAGGCGGAAATGCTCGACTTCGCGGCACAACGCGCCACGTTGATTGCCACGCTACCGCCCACCGTGCCCGATACGCCGCGCTCGGCCGATGCTCATCGCGTCAGCGCCGCTCGGCAGGCGCTGCACACGCTCGACGAGACTCGAACTGCCCGTTCCCGCACGTTGCTGCGCCAGATCCAGGACAGCTACAATTTCCCAAGCGCGCGCGGCGAGGTGCGTTCGCTGCGCGCGCTCTTTGCGCCGGCCGAGCCACCCGGCGGAGCGGGGGACTGCGCCGCGCCGAAGCTGCTTGCGCACGCCTGTCGGCTCGGGCTGCGGCCGCTCGCGCTCGCCGAGTTCTGGTGGGGCGCGCCTCCCGCCACGGGTGACCGCCGCGCGGGCGTGTTCTACGCGGCATGTCGCGGCAAGTGCCTGCCGATCCTCACGCACATGCTGGATGGACTGCCAGCCGATCCGCCGCCGCTCTTCGGCTCCGCTGCGATCGACCCCGCCGAGCCCTCCGTGGTCTACGAAGACGAGCAGTTGCTGGTGGTGAACAAGCCGAGCGGGTTGCTCAGCGTGCCGGGACGCAGCGCCTTGCTGCAGGATTCGGTGGAGACGCGCCTGCGCGCGCGCTATCCCGAGGCCACGGGCCCACTGGTGGTGCATCGCCTCGATCTCGACACGTCGGGGTTGCTGCTGGTCGCCAAGGATCGAACCACGGCGTCGGCGCTACAGCGACTGTTCTCACTGCGCGAGATTGACAAGCAGTACGTCGCCTGGCTTGACGGCGACGTGGTCGCGAATCACGGGCGCATCCTGTTGCCGCTCCGTGTGGACGTGGACGATCGGCCGCGACAGATCCACGATCCGGTGCATGGCAAGGCCGCGGACACCGAATGGACGGTGGTCGCGCGCGAGCAAGGCCGCACGCGTGTGCAGTTCACGCCGCGCACGGGACGCACGCACCAGCTGCGCGTGCACGCGGCGCATCCGCAGGGGCTGGACGCGCCGATCCTGGGGGACCGGCTGTATGGGCGCACGCCACCGCTAGATGGAGAGCGGCTGCAGCTGCACGCCGAGCGTCTGGCGTTTGTGCATCCGGTGACGGGGGCGGCGCTCGTCGTTGAGCTTCCGGCCGCGTTCTGAAGCGGGTTGAGCGGACGGACGCGGCAGCCGGCCGGAAGTCAGCCGAAGACGACATCGCGCCCCGCCCGCTCCGCCGCCTTGTTCGCGCGCACCTAGCGCCGGTCCGGATGCGGGCGCTCCCTACGTGCCGCTCACATCCTTGCTGTTATCTCCGGGATTGCGGTCAATGAGCAGGTTGTACGGATCGATCCCGGCCCGTGACGGCTCGGACGGCACGACGAACTCATAGCGGGCCGTGCCGGTGCGCACCCGCACCTTGCGAATGGCAAGCGGCGCACCGATGCGTGCCCCGCGGGCGGCGGCGGCAAATACACCGACGTCCACCAGGTCGTTCATCGGCACGTCCGTCTCCGTCCCCAGTGAGTCCGCGCGCAGCTTGCGCGCGGTGGCGGTGAGCACCACCTGGTACTCGCCGTTAGGCAACCGGGTGCTGCGCACGCTGTCCGCCTTCACATCCCACAGCGTGATCGTCTCGAGGTAGTCGTCGAGCGCGTACTGCAGCGAGTCCGGCGTCACGGCGCGCAACTGGCGCATGAAGTCGAGCGTGGTGCCGTACGGCGGGCCCATGAACCGGCGCTCATCCTGGTACGCCTTGATGGCGCCGTGCAACACCGCCTGACCCAGCAAGTCGCGCAGGGCAAACAGCGCCAGCGACCCTTTCTGGTAGTGGATGTAGCCCTGCTGGTAGGTGCGAACCAACGGGTGTTCAGCCTTGCGCTCCCCCGCGCGACCCCGCAGGTATCGGTCGAGTTCGGAGCGCAGGAACTTCTGCGTGAACGGGCGGCCGTGCAGCTGCTCGGTCACCACCAGCGCGGTGTACTCGGAGAACGACTCCGACAACATGTCCTTCCCCTCCACGTCGCCGCTCATGCGCTGGTAGGGGAACCACTGATGGGCGATCTCGTGCGCGGTCACGAAGTACGGCAGGTCCATGTCCTCCACATCGGTGCTGTCCACGCGCGCCACGAAGCCGATTCCCTCGGAGTACGGCACCGTGTTCGGGAACGACTGCGCGAAGCCGGCGTACCGGGGGAATTCGAGGATCCGCAGTTGCTGGTGCTGGTACGCGCCGAAATCGCGCGAGAAGAGCGCCAGCGACGCCTTCGACGCCTCGATCATGCGCGCCACGTTAAAGGTGTGCGTCGGATGATGATAGATCTCGATGGGCAGGCCGTTCCACTCGCCGCGAGACACCTGCCACCGGGCCGACAAGACAGAGTAGAAGTCCGGGATGGGCGCATTCATCGCGTAGTGGAAGTACCGCCGTCCGTCGGCCGTCCACTCGCGCTGCTTGTAGCCGGGCGCCAGCGCGATCTGGTCGGGCGCGGTGCTCACCGTGGCGTCGAAGGCAATGAAATCGCTATGGGACGAGAACTCCTGCAGCTTCACGTGCGCGCTGTCGGTGCGCGGAAAGCCCCGGCGCGCCTCCGGCAACTTGTACTTGCGGCGCAGTTCATCGCTCGAGAGTTCGCTCTCCGTCTGGTAGCCGAGTGCGGGGAAGTCGCCGCGATTGAGGAACGTGCCGTTGGCGGCCAGGCGCGTATCGAAGCCGTCGTTGGAAAAGCCTCGCGAGGCCCAGCGCTGCACGAAGCGCAGGTGCAGCGTATCGCCCGGCGCCAGCGCCGGGCTGATCGACAGCACATGCACGCCGTACACACTGTCGGTGAGCAACGTGCGTGTCGCCCGATCGGCCGAGAGGCTGTCGAGCGACACGTGCATCGTGCGGGCGTTGGCGGGCACGTCGACGTACAACGTGTCGAGGGAGCGGCCGCTCTTGTTCACCAGCGTCAGCGTCCCCGCCGTGCGCGCCCGCAGCTGCTCGGGCTCGAGGTCCACTTGCAGCGAGACGGCCACCACCTTGGGCAGCGTCAGCGTCTCGAAGGGTCGCCAGCGGCGCTCATACTGCTCGGCCCGACGTTCGTCCGCGGCGCGAGAGGAGAACTGGTTGAGCACACTGGCGTTGTAGTAGTACAGTCCACCAAACGCGCCGGCGCTCGCCAGGCCGCCCGCCAGCACCAAGCGGGCGCGGGAACCCAGGCGCGCGCGCCATTGCCCGCGGCTTCGCTGCGTGCCGCGCTGCCACGCCAGGTAGCTCAGTCCCAGCAGTAGCACCGAAATGCTCAGCCAGTAGCCCTGGATCGGCAGGAATGCCGCCGGGTACGGCCCCGCACCATTCAGGTCCGACCAGCGATAGGAAGGACTCTCCCCCAGCATGATCAGCTTGTAGCCCCAGCCGAAGTTGGCCAGCACCATGTTGCTGAAATAGATCAGGATCATGATCACGTGGCCCACCGCCTTGCGCGATACCAGCGACTGCACCAGGAAAGCCATCGCCACCGCCGCAAACCAGCCCGGGAAGTCCACCACGAATACGTGCAGCAGGTAGACCTTGAGGTCGATGACCGGGTACCCCTTGATCACCTGCACCAGCATGCCGGATACCATGCCCGTTGCGGCGAAGGCCGCCAGCAGCACCATCATGGCGGTGAACTTGCCCAGCAGGATGCTCGTGGTCTGCGCCGGCGTAGCGTCGAGCACCTGATCCAGGTGCACCTGCCGTTCGCGCCACACCAGCTCGCCGACGTAAAACGTGAGCAAGATGATCATGAAGAGGCTGAAGCCGAGCACCGCCGATTCCGCCACCACCCAGCTCATCGGCCAGGTGCGCGTTTGGCCGGTCTGGTCGGCAAACCACGCGTTCATGAAGACGTTGATCAGGCCGATGGTCCCGATGGCCAGGAAGGGTACCGAACGCAGGAGCGAGCGCGCGTGGAAGCCGGTGACCGTCCACCACCCCGCCACCACACTCGGCCCCCCGAAGGGGCGTTGACGTGGTACCGCGGGAACCGCCGTCACCACAGCGGCCGGTGCCGGTACCAAACCGTCGACAGCCGAATCCGAGGTAGACGTTGCCACGTCTGCTCGGCGGCGGCGGCGCAGCGCGCCCGCGGCCGATTCCAGCCGCACGACGCGGAACGCCAGCAGCAACAGCGCCGCCCCGATCCCCATCCAGAGCAGCCGGTTCTCCGCCAAGAAGCCGTTCCACGGCAGCACCAGCGTGTTCTTCTCGGACGGGGTCCAGTAGCGCGTCACGAGCGTGAACGAGCGGAGCGCGAACGGATCGAGCAGGTTGGCGATTCGGTCGTTGTCGAGCGTGCGCGTCAGCGACTCACTGACGGTGAAGCCGACGAGCAGTAGGAAGCCGGTCACATATCCCGCAAAGGCGCTCCGGGTGATGGCACCGACGGCGAAAAGCGTCGCGCTCAGGAAGAAGATGCCCGGCAACCCGATCACCAGCCACGGGTGCAGGTAGTGCCAGAGCACGATGGGCTGTATGTACGCGGTGTCGGTCCACGGTGCGACCGAACCCACCAGCGCACCCAGTGGAACCGCCCCGAACACCAGCACCATCGCCAGAAACGCCGCCAGGAACTTCGAGGCCAGGTACTCGAGGCGCGTGATGCGCGTCGTGAACACCAGGTCGTGCACTCGTAGGTCGAAGTCACGCAGCACCGCCGAGCTGACCAGCGCGCCGGTGATCACTTGCCCGACCGCCAGCAGGATGGTGAAGAGCTGTGCCAGCGCGAACGGACTGTTGCGCTTGAGCTTTCCCAGCGAATCGCCGACCACGACCGCATCGGTACTCGTGGCGAAGAAGGCCATCAGGAACATGATGGCCACGTACAGCCACGTGACCGGTCGCCGGAAGTGCCCGCGCAGCTCGAAGGCGAAGAGGGGGCCGAACATCAGGCGTCCACCGGGACCCGACCACCCGACAGCGTGGCCAGCCGATGGAAGTACACATCCTCCAGCCCCGGCTCCACCGCCTCGAAGCCGTCGCCCGGATCCGTCTCGTGGTACACGTGCAGCAGCGTGGCACCGGCGGCCAGCCGGGAGCTGATGACTTCATGGCGAGCGCGATAGGCATCGGCCTGCGCCCGCGGCACCGTGCGCCGCCAGATGCGTCCTCGTACCTCCTCGAGGATTCGCGATGGCTCGCCCTGCAGCACCACCTGCCCCTTGTTGATGATCGCCATCTGCGAGCAGAGTTCACGCACATCCGCCACGATGTGCGTGGACAGGATGACCACCACGTCCTCACCGATATCGGCCAGGAGGTTGAGGAATCGATTGCGTTCGGTCGGGTCCAGGCCCGCCGTGGGTTCATCCACGATCAGGAGCTTGGGGCTGCCGGCCAGCGCGATGGCAATGCCGAGCCGCTGCTTCATGCCGCCCGAGTACCCACCCACCGACTTCTTGCGCACTTCGTAGAGGTTGACCTGGTGCAGCAACGCCGCCACAAGGTCGCGCCGTTCACCAGCCGCCGTCACGCCCTTGAGCGTGGCGAAGTGATCGAGGATGGCATCGGCCGGCATGTTGGGATAGAGCCCGAACTCCTGCGGCAGGTAGCCCAGCACCTCGCGCAGGCGATCTGGCTGGGCGAGCACGTCCAGGTCACGAAACCTGATCGTGCCGCTGTCCGGCGGCTGCAATGTGGCGATCGTGCGCATAAGCGTCGACTTGCCCGCGCCGTTTGGCCCCAGCAGCCCGAACATGCCCGGCGGGATGGTCAGCGAGACGTCGGACAGGGCCCGCACGCCGTTGGCGTACGTCTTGGAGAGACCATCGATGACCACGGTCATTGCGCAGGCGGAGAGGGACGAGGAGGCGGCTGGACGATCGCGGTTGTGTGCAGCAGGCCGGACGGATAATCCCACGCCGCGACGACCGTTCCGCAAGGCCGTCCGCCAAGTCCAGCGATGACCGCTGCCGACTGGTCGCGATGGGGCGGTCCGTGCTCGTGCCGTCGTCCGCTCTGATCTCCAGCGGTCGCTCGCGTTTGTGTAGATTCACGCCTATGCTCTCCCCGGGGGCTGGCCATCCGGTGTGCGCCCCTCGGCAGACGGCGAGCGCGTGGATGGTGGGGGGGGCGATGCGTGGCTCGACGAAACCGCGGACGACCAGCCAGAGCTTTGTCCCAACCATCCCGGACTCTCGTCCCGATTTACTGACTCCTCACCACTTCGAGCGCATGGACACGAACATCGCGGCGCTCCTGCGTGATGTCGAATCGGGCGATGGAACCGTCGCGGATCGCCTCTTCGCCGCGCTGTACGACGACCTCCATCGACTGGCCGAGCGACAGTTGGGACGCAATGGCGGCCACCTGACCCTTGGCACCACGACACTGCTGCACGAGGCCTACATCAACATCGCCGGCCGATCGGGTCCCTCGTTCCCCGATCGCGCGCATTTCATGGCCTACGCTGCACGAGCCATGCGCGGGTTGATCATCGACTACTGCCGCAACCACCGGGCGCAGAAGCGAGGGGGGGAGTTCCATATCACCGCCATCGACGACGCGATGCCGATTGCCAGTGCGGAGCCTGACAGCGTGAACCAGCTCGAAGAACTCGGCGAAGCGCTCGAGGGGCTCTCCAGACTCGATCCGCCGCTGGCCGAACTGGTGGACTTGCACTTCTTCTGCGGTTTCGGGTTCGGCGAGATCGCCAGCATGCGCGGCGTTTCCGAGCGCACCGTGCAGCGCGACTGGCGAAAAGCGCGCCTGTTGCTGCATCGCGTGATGCAGGACGATCCTGCGGACGCGGGGTCCGACCGTGGTGCCGAGGAGATCGACCGCTAGGACGGTTCGTCGATCGCGACGCGTGTCGCCGTACCCGGTTCGCTGGAGTCCCTTGGCCATCGCGGCCAAAACCGCGCACCAGTCGTGTCGCGTTTTCCCGACCAATTCCGATCTACGGAGGAAAGGGGGGCGGATCAGCGCGGTCTCTCGAGCACTTTGGCGTCCTGTACGAAACAGTGGGCGCGTTCCTCGCTCGGCACTTGGCGACGGAGGCCCCCGAGGTGATTCTGGTGGAGACCGTGATGGCCGAGGTGGCATAGGACGACCGGCCACCAATTCTCGAGCACCCCACTCATGTCATCGCTGTCCAAGTCCCTGTACGCGCGACTCAGCCCGCTGCTCGATGAGGCGTTGGACCTGCCACCCGAGGAGCGAACGCAGTGGCTCGGTGACTTGCAGCGCGAAAGCGCGAGCGTGATGCAGGCACTCGGCGAAATTCTGCTCTCGGGTGACACGTGGAAGGGGGGCGGTCCCGAGCCATCGGGTTCGCTGCCTCCGCTACCGCCGCTGGCGCCGCTGCTCGAGCGCGAACCGTCGCTCGTCGGTGTTCGTATCGGTTCATGGATACTCGAACGGCCAATCGGGCATGGTGGAATGGGCAGCGTGTGGCTTGCCACACGGGCCGACGGCAGCTTCGAGGGATCGGCAGCCGTCAAGCTCCTGAACCTCTCGCTGATCGGACGCGGGGGGCTCGAGCGTTTTCGTCGAGAGGGGACCGCACTCGCTCGGCTCGCGCACGTCAACGTCGCGCGTCTGCTCGACGCCGGTGTCAGCGATCTCCGGCAACCGTTTCTCGTGCTCGAGTACATCGACGGTGAGCCGATCGATGCCTACGCCAAGCGCGCAACTGCGAGCGTCGAACAGCGCGTGCGCCTCATGCTGCAGGTGCTCGCGGCGGTCGGGCATGCGCATGCCAACCTGATCGTGCATCGCGACCTCAAGCCGTCGAACGTGCTGGTCACCCGCGACGGCACGGTAAAGCTGCTCGACTTCGGCATCGCGCGCCTCCTCGCCAGCGAAGAAGGCGCGACAAACCTGACGGAACAGGGACACCAGGCGTTGACACCGGCCTTCGCGTCGCCCGAGCAGTTCCGTGGCGACCCGATTGGTCCGGCGTCGGACATTTACAGCGCGGGTGTGATGTTGTACTTGCTGCTGACGAACCGTCACCCGACCGCCGCGGGCGCACGCACCAGCGCGGAGTACGCGCAGGGGGCGCTGCAGCAAGAGCCCGCACCCACGGGGCTCGGTGATCTCGATGCCATCCTGCGAAAGGCCCTGCGCAAGCTTCCCGGCGAGCGGTACGAGACCGCCCTGGCGATGGCCGATGACCTGCGTCGCTGGCTGAACCATGAACCGGTGTCGGCGCGTCCGGATGACTGGGGCTATCGTGCCGCCAAGTTCGTGCGACGATACCGCACCGGGATTGCCATCGCCACGGTGGTCGCTTCCGCGTTGATCACCGCGACGGCTGTGTCCTATCGACAAAGGGTCGAGGCCGAGCGGCAACGTGGCATCGCCGAGCGCAACTTCCGCACCCAGGAAGGATTTCTTGCGGCGGCGCAGGTTCTCGCCAGTGACACGCCGGGGCCAGACGGCCAACCGCTTGATGCACGCGGACGACTGCTGCACGCTGTCGACGTTGTAGCGCGACAGTTCAGCACCGATCCCCGTACCGTCGCGCTGGTGATGACGGATTTGGGCGGACAGTTGTTCGAGAACGGCGACGTCGCTGGCTCACTCGCGTTGCTGGAGCGGTCACGAAACATCGCGCTCGGCGCGGGAGAGTTCGACGTCGCGGCGGCAATCTCGTGCACGCGCGCAGAGAACTTCCTCCGCAATCGGGCCGTCGACTCTGCGCGAGTGGCGATTGCAGAAGGACAAGCTGCGCTGACACAGATTGGGCCGAACGCGAAGGCGTACCTGTGCCTGCAGGCCGAAGGCGACATCGCGGCGCTGGACAACAACAGCGAACGGGCGATCGCACTCCTGAAGCAGGCGGTCACGGTGTTTGACGAGGCGGAGCGCCTCGAAGGTGCATCGAGACGATCGCTCAATCGACTCGCCATCCTGAACAGTCTCGGGCTTGTCATCCAGCAGGCAGGACGGCCGCGAGAAGCACTCGAGCTCCAGCGCACGATTGTCGCTGACGTCGATGCGATGGGGTATCAGGGAACGCTGATCCTGCCAAACGTCGCGGCGCCCATGTCACGCATGTTCTTCGACCTCGGCGAGATGCAGGAGGGGTGACCACATTTCGGGCCATCGTGCACCGCGCCGAACAGCAGGACAGCGCTGGAACCGTGGCCCCGTATCTCGCCCATGTGTACGCGCAGATCCTGCTGCGGGCGGGCCAGGGCGATTCGGCGAGCCGGTGGGCTGCGCTAGCGGCGCAGGGCTCCCTTGGGGAGAATGCGGCGGTCACCAATGACATCAACACGGCGTGGGCCGCACTGGAGGGACGGCGCATGGGGGAGGCCACCACTCTCATCGCCCGCGCTGGTGTCCTGTATCCGTGGCATTGGCTCACACGCGAGTGGCTGCGCCAGCGCCTAACGTATGACACCGGCGATTCAGTGGCGTCCGTGAGGCGCCTCACCATCGCCATCGACTCCCTGTGGCCCGACGCCTCCATTCCGCGGGCATTCTTCATTTTTCCGCTACTCACGCTTGGCGAGTGGCGTTTGGCTGCGGGCGATATGCAGGGCGCGGACTCACTGGCCACACGGGTACGCGCGCTGGCGATGGTGGATTCGATGGCAATGACACGAAGTGCGATTGTCGGTCATGCAGACTTCCTGCATGCCCGTGCGCAGCAGGCCGGTGGTGATCAGGTCGGCGCGACCCGCACGGCGGAGCGTGCGGTCATCGCGTTGTCCGCCGGGTATGGAGCGACACATCCGGTGACGGTGGCTGCGCGAGCGTTTCTGCGGCGGTAGCTGTCGTGGACGAAGCGGTTGTTTGCGGAGCCGTTGCAGGCCAGGCGGCGTGTCGAGACGCTCAACCAGCGACCGCCAGTGCATTCGGTGAACGCCCGTAGGCGCGCACGGTGTTTCCCGCGTGGGCGATCCCTCGCCGTCCAGCGCGACAGCCAGTCTGGCTCCTGCGTGGTCACGCTCGTCGAGCGCAATGCCGGATATCTGGCAAGCGGCCTGGGCGCCGAAGCAGCGCATGGATCGTGCTTCCTGGTGACGCTGCCGGCCCGATGAGGCCGCTGCCACCACAGGAGGGCGGACGCCCGGCATCGACGTAGCAGCTGTCGGGCCGTCGCCACGTGCCGTACCCTAACGCGCGCCCCTTAGACCGCTTGCTGCGGCACGTTAGCACGAACGGTTCAAGCAACACGAGAGATCTGGTCGGTGTTCGTCGGGAGATGCCCGACCCGCTGTGAGCGATGTCCTCATTGGCACGCGGGTGTCGTGCGGCAACTTTGAACGCACGCGCGTTTCGCCGCGTCACTTGCGCGATCGGGGACCCGTTCGGGCCGCGCGCAATCAGCGACACCATACCTTCATCTATTGGTTCTCATGCGCACACTATCCGCCGCTCTGCTCCTGGGGAGCCTGACCTTGGCGCCGCTCACCCTGTCCGCCCAAGCGAGTCCGGACCGCTCGCGCTGGTCACTCGAGGCCACGACCGAGGCCGCCGTGCCCATGGACAAGCTCGGCGTTGCCGATCTCTCGACGGGGTTCGGACTTGGTTTCAACCTGCGGATGCGGTTGCAGCCGCACCTCTTCGCCTACGCCGGGTGGGAGTGGCATCGATTCGAGAGCGATGAGCTGATCGTCGGCGAGACGAGCCACGCGGAGGATACGGGGTACACGCTCGGCCTGCGCTTCGAGCACCCGTTCAAGGGTGATGCCGTTGCCGGGCGGGCACGCGCGTCCGGCGCCGGTTACTGGCTGCGCCTCGGTGCCCTCGTCAACCATATCGAAATCGAGAACGAAGACGGCGACATCGTGAGCGATACGAAGCACGGGCTGGGCTGGGAGGGCGGTGCAGGGCTCTCGCTCCCGCTGAACAATCGTCTCGCGCTGACACCGGGGGTACGGTACCGCTCCCTGTCCCGCGACCTCACGCTCGGTGCGACGACGCGGTCGGTCACGCTGGGATATGTCACGGCGGGCGTTGGGTTGGCGCTCACCTTCTGAGGAGCTGCGTGCCATGCGAGCGCGCTATGCGAAGGCCGTTGCCCACACCTGGCGACGGGGTGATGCAGCGGATCTGACATCCGATCCGTTGGAGCTGGTGCGCTACGCATGTCTCGCGGCCTCGAGCCACAACACGCAGCCGTGGTCGTTTGAGCTGGACCGCGACGTGGTACTCATTCGCCCGGACTTTTCTCGCCGGTGTCCGGCGGTCGATCCGGACGATCATCATCTCTACGCAAGCCTCGGCTGTGCCGCCGAGAATCTGGTGGTCGCGGCGCAGGCCTCGGGCCGATCGGCCGAGGTAAGCTACGATCCCGCGTCGACTGGAGTCCGTATCGCGTTAGGTGAGGACGGGCCGAGCGGATCACCACTGTTCGAGGCCATGTTTGCGCGGCAATGCACGCGCACGGTCTACGACGGCAGGGCACTCTCCCCGTCCGAGTTGCGCGCACTCGAATCGCTCCCGCAAGAGGAAGGCGTCTCGCTCCTGTTGCTGCGGTCCGAGCAGCAGAAGCGCGCGGTGACTGACTTTGTCCTCGAGGGGAACCGCGTGCAGTTCGCTGATCCTGCGTGGGCGGCGGAGCTCCGAGCCTGGATCCGGTTCGATGCGCGCACGGCGGAGCGCACCGGTGACGGGTTGTACGGGCCGGTGATGGGCAATCCCGACGTCCCGCCGTGGTTCGGCCGTCTGGTCATGAAGATGTCCTTCTCGGCCGACGCGCAGAACCGCACGGATCATCGCAACATCGATAGCTCCGGCGCGATCGCCGTGATCCACTCCGCGGGGAATGATCCTCAGCACTGGATCTCGGCAGGGCGGTGCTACGAGCGGCTGGCACTGCAGGCCGCGGCGCTCGACCTGCGGACCGCTTTCATCAATCAACCCGTTGAAGTGAGCCATCTGCGCGCGCAACTCGCGCAGTACCTTGGGATCGGGAACCGCCGCCCCGACCTCGTCATCCGGATCGGTCATGCACCGCTCGGTGTCCGGTCGCTGCGGCGCCCGCCCGCGGAGGTGTTGGTCGCGGGGCGACCGGAGCACGTGCCGTGACCGCGCGCCTGGATATGGCGGTCGCGACGCAATTCGTCGCGCGCCTGCATGCTGCCGTCAACGCCCACGACGCCGAGGGAATCGCGGCGCTCTGCTCCGAGGACGTCGAGTGGAATGATCCTGCGGCCGCGCGACCATTGCGCGGGCGCGCGGAGGTCGCGGAGTTCCATCGGCTGGGGATGTTCCGCGCGCTGCCCGATGTGCGCATTGAGGTGACGGACGGGCCCTACCTCCTGATGGATGGATCGGGCATTGCGGTGCGTGCGACGATCGCCGGCACGATGAGCGGCCCACTCCATCCGCCGGGATTCGCGGCCACCGGCACGCGGGTGGAGTTCCAGACCGCAGAGTTCTCATTGATCCGCGACGGATTGCTGGTGCGCCACACCGTCATCCTGAACATGCTCGAGCTTGCACGGCAGATCGGCGCCTTTCCCGACTCCGGCAGCCTTGGCGAGCGCGTCGGCGTGGCGGTTCAGCATGCGAGCGCGAGCGTGATGCGGCGGCGTGCACGACGCCAGTCGCGGGGGAGGTGAACCCTCGTATGGTGTACTGGCTCCTGGTCCTCCAGTTGGTCGTACCAACCGCGCTGCTGCTCGCGCTGGCCGTCGCGCGCGTGCCCAGTCGTGCCGCATGGAGCGCCGGCTTCGCTGCAACGACTGCCGTGCTGGTCCTCTTGGCACTAACCGGACTGTGGATCGTCCCGCCAGCGTGGACATTGATGCTGTACCTGCTCGGGTGGGTCGCCGCCGCCTGGTTGGGCGTGCGCCGGTGGTCGACCCTGGCGACGCGTCCCCGCTCTCGTGGTGAGTGGATCGCTGTCGTGTCGGCCATCGCGCTCACCGTTTTTGCGGTACGCGAGTCGCTGGGCGCGTGGCGAGGACGTGAGCGACCTGAGGAGGCCGTCGTGGCGCTGGCGTTCCCTCTGCGCGACGGCCGCTACCTGATCCTCAACGGCGGTGATGACGTGCGGATCAACGCGCACCTGAAGACACGCGACGCGTCCGTGCCGCGCTTCGCTCGCTGGCGCGGCAATGGCTACGCGGTGGACATAGTCGCACTGGACCAGTTTGGCGCACGAGCGCCGGGACTGCAGCCGACCGAGAATGTCGACTACGAAATCTTCGGCCGCGAGGTGATTGCCCCCTGCGAGGGCGTAGTGATCGCCATGGTCGATGGCCTGCCGGACATGGCGCCTCCCCAGCACGACACGGCGGGACGCCTCGCGGGCAATCACGTGGTGCTGGACTGTGACGGCTACCATGTGCTGCTCGCACATCTGCGTAAGGGTAGCATCCGCGTGCGCCACGGGGAGCCGGTGGCCGAGGGGCAGCTCCTGGCGCAGGTCGGCAACTCGGGGGGGGCTGATGAGTCGCACCTGCATATCCACGTGCAGCGCCCGGGCACGGTGAGCGAACCGTTCAGCGGAGCGCCGGTGCCTGCGCTCTTCCAAGGACACTTCCTGGTGCGAGGGCAGGCCGTCAGCGTCGAGCGCGATGGGACACTTCGTGTGTCACATGCCGCGCTGGCGTGGCCGCGGCGCACCGCCGCAGATGTGCACGCGAAGCGCACATCAGGAGCACGTGGATGATCGACTCACGAGGAAGGCTGGAGCAGCGCGGGAGGGCGTCATGGCGGCACGCCGCAGAACGCGACGCGTCACGTTGATCGGGCTGTCCGTCGCGCTGGGATCCGTCCTGCTGGGACTCGGCATCCTGTTCATGCTTAGTCCGGGACGACCGGAACCACTTCGGGATGCAGACGGGAGAGTGATAGCCGGCAGCATCTCCGAGAAGATCTATGTCGAGATCAATGGCGTGCGACAAGGGATGTTCATCAAGAGCCGGGATCCGTCGAACCCAGTGCTGCTCTTTGTCCACGGTGGCACCGGGATGCCGGAGTACTTCCTCAACAGGCAGTACCCCACCGGCTTCGAGGACTACATGACGGTGGTCTGGTGGGACCGCCGTGGCGCGGGACTGTCGTACGATGCCACCGCAGCAGAAGAGACCTTGACCATCGAGCAGTACATCGCCGACACGAGGGCGGTGACGAACTACCTGCGCACGCGCTTCCGGAAGGACAAGATCTACTTGATGGCCCACTCGGGGGGGAGCATCATCGGCATCCAGGCCGTTGCCCAGGCGCCAGCGCTGTACCACGCCTACATCGGTGTGGGGCAGATGACCTATCAGCTCAAGTCGGAACTGTTGGCATTCGAGTATTTGGTCGGCCGCTACCGCGAGGCCGGGAATGACCGGATGGTGCGTCAGTTGGAGGCGTCCCCTCCCACGATGACGGTCCCTCTGCCTGCCGGGTACATGCGGTTGCGTGACAAGGCCATGCATGAACTGGGCGTCGGCACGACGCGTGACATGAGGTCCGTGATGCGGGGAGTGTTCCTCGCGTCGTGGCTCACCCCGGACTACACCGTGACAGAGAAGCTGAACATCTGGCGCGGCAAGTTCGCATCCGATGCCCGGCTCTGGGACACGGTCATCGCGATCGATCTGACACGCCAGACCACTGCGCTGGCGGTGCCGACCTACTTCTTCCATGGGATCCACGACTACACCGTGTCGTACGCGGAGACCAGGGCGTTTGCGGGCATGCTGGCGGCGCCGGTGAAGGGGTTCTACACGTTCAATGAATCAGCGCACAGCCCGATGTTCGAGGAACCGGCCAGGGTACGACGGATCATGGTGCAGGATGTGCTGATCGGGACCAACGCGCTCTCGGACAAGCCGTGACGTGAACTGTTGCGAGTGCACGGTCGACGAGGCACATGCAGTGACCATCCGTCGTGCCCGCTCGCATGCATGTCGCCAGTCAACCGGGCGGAGGGCACCCATCGTCGCTGCGAGGGAGAGCCAGGCGCGCCATACGGGCAAGTGATTCGCCTGTGCCTCCCACGATCAGCGCAGACTCGACGCCTCGACCTCGGCCTCAGCGGTCACAATGTCCCTGATGCGTGACATCCGGTCGAAATGTGTCAGTTTGTTCTCCGTGACCAAGAACGTCAAACCGTCAGCGACGCTCGATCGCTCCAACACCCGAACCCGCTGGACCCGTCGCCTGCGGTACGCCGGTGCGGTGCTCCTCGCGGTCGCTTTGCTCGGCGGCGCCGCAGTGGCGAGTGCGGGCGATGCCTTCGGTGCCCGTGCCACGGGCAATCGCCAACGGTTGATCGAGTCCTCCCCCCAGTGGAACGGCGAACGCTTCGCCAATCCGCTCCCCCGCGAGCAGGCATCGTTCGTCACGATGCTCCGCCGATGGGTCGGCAGCGCGCCCAACACCGTGCCGACGGACCCGCTGCCGGTGGTGACCCGTACCGCGGCCGACTTTGCGAACGCCCCCGCGTCGGGACTACGCGTCACCTGGCTCGGCCACTCGACCCTGCTGCTCGAGATCGGCGGCCGGCGCATCCTGGTCGACCCGGTCTGGGGCGATCGCGTCTCGCCCGTCGGCTGGGCGGGTCCCATGCGTTTTCACCCCCCGCCGCTGCCGCTCGACGAACTGCCGACGATCGATGCGGTTGTGATCTCACACGACCACTACGATCACCTAGATCATCCCACCATCGTGGCGCTCCGTGAGCGCGTGCCTCGCTTCATCGTGCCGCTGGGCGTCGGAGCGCACCTGGAGCAGTGGGGCGTCGACGCCGAGCGGATCGTTGAACTCGACTGGTGGCAGGCGACCGCGCTCGGCGACCTGACGCTCACCGCCACGCCGGCGCGGCACTTCTCTGGTCGCGCGATCACGCGCTCGGACGAGGATGCCACGCTCTGGGCAGGTTGGGTGATCGCGGATGCGACGCACCGTGTCTACTACAGCGGCGACACCGCCCTCTTTCCCGAACTCGCGGAGATCGGGACACGCCTCGGCCCGTTCGACCTCTCGCTCATCGAGACCGGCGCGTACGACGCCATGTGGGCCGACGTACACCTCGGCCCCGAGCAGGTGATACTGGCGCACCAGCTCGTGCGAGGTGGTCTGCTCGTGCCCGTGCACTGGGGCACGTTCAATCTCGCACTGCACGCCTGGACGGAGCCCGTCGAGCGACTCCTCGTCGCCGCCGACTCGGCGCAGGTGCGAGTGGTCGTGCCCCGCCCGGGCGAGTCGGTCGAACCGGCGACGGCGCCGACGCTCGCGCGGTGGTGGCCCACCGTGCCTTGGCAGCGTGCGGACGAAGCGCCGGTGCGGTCGAGCGGAGTTGATGCGCTCTGGCAGGCGCGATGAGATCGTGAGCTTCGGTGCTACCTGCTGGCCGCACTCGCCGTCGCAACGAACCTGCCCTCGGCGCTCCGACTCGTTCCGTCCTCCGCACTCACCTGCACGAGGTATGTGAGCATTGCGCCCGAGATCGAAGCCGACCGGTACAGGGAGTCCTCGTTAGCGGAGACGCCTTAGAAGAGTGGCCTCGCACATCACCTGCGAAGCGTGCAGCGAAGTCGCGCAGGTCGAGTCGGAGCGTTTGCCGCTCACACATTGCGCGTACCGCCGGTTCGGAGTAGATCGCAACATCAGCGATCGTCCGTCATGGTGCGATCGCTGAAGCCCGGCCTCACGCATTGGCGGAGTAGTCATGTCGATTTCACGTCGAGGATTCGTGCTGGGCTCAGTCGGCGCCGCCGGGAGCGTCCTTCCGTCGCGCCTGTTCGCCGGCATCGGTCCGGAGGCGCAGGGATCACGAGACGTCGCAACGTCGAGCGAGCAGCGCGCGCAAACCGCGACCAGCCTCGCTTCGCTCGGCGACCGATTCGACCCGTGGGTCGAGGTCGATCCTGCCGCACTGCGTTACAATGTGGGAGTCCTCTCGCGGTTGGCGGGCGGGCGTCCCATCGTGGCGGTGATCAAGAACAACGCCTACGGACTCGGCCTCACCACCGTGACCCCGATCCTCGAGACCATGCCCGAGGTGTCGGGCTTCGCCGTGGTGAAGACGCAGGAAGCGCTGGCGCTAATGGCAGCGGGCACCGCCAAGCCCGTCATGCTCATGGCCCTCTTCGGGGATGACGAGGGCGCCGAGTTGGTGCATCAAGGCGTGCACCTCACCCTGATCACCGACGACGGACCCGCACGCGTCCTGCGCGCGCAGGAGCGTGCTGGACGAACCGCGCGGCTCCACGCCAAGATCGACACCGGGATGAGCCGGATGGGCATTCCGTACCATCGGGCGCTCCCGTGGCTGGAGCGGGTGCGCGCCAGCGGGCTGTCGCTCGAGAGCACCTTCATGGGATTCACCGAGGACGAGGAGTTCGACCGCGAACAACTGCGTCGCTTCGGCGAGGTCGCGGCGGCGGCTCGCGCCGCGGGCGTGGGGCTCGGTCGCCTGCACGCGGCATCGTCGCATGCGGTGTACAACTTCCGCGAGTCACACCTGGACCAGGTACGTCCCGGCATCTCGCTATTTGGTGCGTACCCGACTGACCTCGGGAAGGAGAGGGACATTGCGGTGCTGCGACCGGCGCTCCGGCTTCGGGCGCGTGTGGTGCGCGTGGAGCGGTTGCGCGCGGGAGACAGCGTCAGCTACGGACGGCACTACGTCGCGGACCGTCCTACCTGGGTCGCCACGCTTCCTGTTGGCCACTCGGATGGGTATCCGCGTGAGGCGGTGAAGGGGGCGCGTGTGCTGGTGAACGGGGCGTTGTATCCGGTGATCGGTTCGGTGAGCGCGAGTCACACGATACTGTCGCTGGGACCCATCGTCGGCGAGGAGTCGCCGCCGGTGGCGATTGGTGATGTGGCGACGCTGGTCGGGCCGGATGTGCCGGAGATTCACCCGAACGCGGTTGCGTCGGTGACGGGGCGCTCTGTGTACGATGTGCTGATGCACCTCAGCGTGGCGCTGCCGAGGGTTGTGGTGTAGGGCGGGGGATCACGGCGTGGCGAGCGGAGCGCCGCCTACTGCGACTCACGCGCGCCCTATTGCTCGCGCACCACTCGCACCGTGCGCGCACCGACCGCGAGAGAACATCGCGTCCCGTGCCATGTCTCCAGCTTCTCACGAAATGGAGCCTCCGGGAATCTCGGGGCGGGTCCGGGCGGTTCATGCTGATTCCCTAGCGCGTCGCAAGACGCCGCGATACGGTCAGTATGTCACCGGCCAACGATCCACCGTGAGCCGTCACCCGAGGCATCCGAAATGCGCGTCGCTCGCGTCATCCTCCTCCCCACTCTCTGCACCGCCGTCTGGTCATGCTCGGCGTCCTCCTCCTCCTCCACCAGGGCCGAGCCGGCGGCCGGTGTCGCGAGCAGCGTCCCGCGCAGACCGTCCCCCGATGCACCGCCGGCACTGAACGTCATCACCGAGGCCGATCTCAAGCGCGACCTCTATGCGCTGGCTGGCGACGAGTTCCGCGGTCGCGAGGGCGGGACTCTCGACGAGCTGCGGGCGTCGGGGTGGTTGGCCGATCGCATGCGCGAGGCGGGGCTCGAACCAGCAGGCGAAGATGGCACGTTCTTCCAGTGGATTGCGATGCGGCGGCTCCGGCAATCCGATGAGGCCCGCATCACGATCGGGAACACCGCAGTCCGGCTGTTCGAAGATGCGGCGACCATCGCACCGACCGACCTGTCGGTGGACGTGCCGCTGGTCTTCGTCGAGGCCGGCGCGAGCGTCGACCCGTCGGCGGTGCGCGGCAAGGCAGTCGCGACGGCGCTCGTCGCCAGCGCGGCCAACCTCCCGCCCGTGCCAGCCGGCGCCCGCGCTCGGCCATTCAGCGGCGCATTCGCCGTTCGTCAGGCGGCGGCCAAGTTCCTGGAGATGGGGGCCGTCGCGGTCATCGTCGCCTCCGATTCCGCCGCCGACGCCAACTTCGCCCGTGCCTTCGACGGCATGGTGCGCGGGCGCTACGGCGTCGATACGGCCGGCGCGACGGCCTACTGGCCCGATGCAGGGGAGGGGCGCGCCGACCGCAGTCGCCACCGGTCATTTGGGTGCGCAGCCACCTGGCCTCACTGCTGCGTGCGCCGGGCCAGCAGCTCAAGGCGCAGCTCACGACCGAGAACTTCCTGTATCCGTCGGTCAACGTGGTCGGGCGCGTTCGAGGGACCGACGCGCGGCTTCGTGACGAATACCTGCTGTACAGCACGCACCAGGATCACGACGGCGTGCGCACCGCGATCGACGGCGACTCGATCTGGAATGGCGCCGACGACAACGGCACCGGGAGCGTCGCCAACCTCGCGATTGCGCGCGCGTTCGTGCGCCAGCCGGCGCGGCGCTCGGTCCTCTTCGTCTGGCACGGATCCGAGGAGCGTGGACTGATCGGCTCACGCTATCACGTCATGCACCCCATGGTACCCAAGCACCAGATCGTCGCCGTGCTCAACGGCGAGATGATCGGTCGCAACGATCCCGACACCATGACCATCCTGGGCTCCGAACCGCCGCACCGAAACTCCGCCGTCTGGTGGAGATGGCCAGGCGCGCGAACAATCAGGTGTCGCAGTTCAAGCTCGACACGCTCTGGGACAAGCCGACGCACCCCCAGGGCTGGTACTTCCGCAGCGATCACCTCCCGTATGCGCGGGCGGGGATTCCGGCGATCGCGTTCACGAGCAACCTGCACGAGGACTATCACACGCCGCTCGACGACCCAACGCGCATCGACTACACGAAGCTCACGCGGGTGACGAAGTGGATGTACGCCACCGGTTGGCTCGTGGCGAATGCGGACCAGCGACCACCGGTGGATGCGGGATTCAAGCTCGAGCGGTGAGGCAGGGACGGCGACCATTCCCTCCGCCGGATCTCGAGGCGAAGATCGAGACGGAAGGTCTCGCGCGAACGAGCGTGGGGGGCCGTCAGCTCGGCCGGGGGCAGGGGATGGTCGAGGCGGCGGCGATCGCGTCCCGGAACGCCGACATCGTCGCGTATCGCTCGGTCGGCGTGCGCGACATGGCCTTGAGGATCACCGCATCGAGCGCCGGCGTCACCGCCGCCCGGACGGGATGAATCGGACGCGGATCCGTGTGCTGCGCGCGCACCATGATCGCCATGCGGTTCGGACCGGTGAACGCCGGCGTGCCGGCCAGCATTTCGTACAGTACGGAGCCCAGCGCGTACACGTCCACGCGCTCGTCCAGGTCCTTGCTGCCCGCCGCTTGTTCGGGCGCCATGTACGCCGGCGTCCCCACCGACATTCCCGTATTCGTCAATGCGTGCGCATTCGACTGGATCGCGCGCGCGATGCCGAAGTCGGCAACGAACGCGTGCCCGTTGGAAAGCAGGATGTTGTCCGGCTTGATGTCCCGATGCATCACGCCGCGACGGTGCGCGTATCCCAGCGCATCTGCAACCTGGTGCGCGATGGACAATGCTTCATCAAGCGGCCGTGCGCCGTCGCGGACCAGGCGTTGCCGCAATGACTCCCCGTCGATGAACGGCATCACCAGCCAGAAGTGACCCTCAGCTTCGCCCGAATCGAGTGCACCCACGATGTTGGGATGGTCGAGCGTCGCCACCACTTGCACCTCGCGGGCGAAGCGCTCAGCGCCAACGGTTCGACTGAGATCCGGGCGCAACACCTTGATCGCGACCTGTCGATCGACACGCAGGTCGATTGCCAGGTAGACCGTGGCCATTCCACCGGCACCAAGTGGCCGGATCATGGCGTAGCGACCTGCCAAGGCGGATTCCAGGACGCGCACACCGACATCGGCATCGTCACGGAGCAGTGAGGAGAACACCGCACTGGCCGACTGATCGAGCAGTGGGAGGTCTGCCATGCGCGCCGCATACCGCAGCAACGCGTTCAGTTCGAGCCGCAACGCCGGGTTGGTCTCCGTCATGCGAAGCACAAAGGCGTCGCGATCCTCGGGTGCAAGCTCCAGCGCGGCGTCGAGCACGGGCTCGAGCAGCGGGAAGTGCGACGCGGCGAGCCAGTCGGTCATGCGTCCAACGCGCGTCGCAGCAGCAGCCGGGCCTTGTCCCAATCACGACGAACGGTGCGAGACGTGACGCCCAGTACCGACGCGATCTCGTCCTCGGACATCCCGCCGAAGAAGCGGAACTCCACGACGCGCACGAGTCGCGGCGCCACCTCCGCAAGGCGACCGAGTGCGGCATCGAGTTGCAACAGCGAGTCTGCCTGCTCGGCCACGACCACAGTGTCTTCCTCGAGCGTAACGCGGGTCTGCACACCGCCGCGCTTCTCGGCCACCCGGGCACGCGCGCGATCGGTCAGGATCTGTCGCATCACCATCGAGGCCAGCGCAAAGAAGTGGGTCCGGTCCCTGCAGACCGTGCTGGCGTCTCTCCCCAGCTTGAGATACGCCTCATGTACCAACGCTGTGCTGTTGAGCGTGTCCTCGCTGCCGTGGGAAAGCAGGTGACGGTGTGCAATGGTGCGCAACTCGCGATAGACAATCGGGACCAGCTTGTCCAGGGACGCCCGGTCGTGGGGGGCCACGAACGCGAAGGCGTCGTGCAATGCCGGCGAGAACACGCTGCCACCGTCGGTATCGGCCATGAGGTCCTGGTGGGTGGGGCGGCACGGGCACTCCTTCGCCCATAAGTACGCTCTGGGCCAAGCCCGTGTAAACACCGGGGCCGCAGAGTCCCCGTCGCCCGGACGCCCGCGAACGGGGGGCCTCGCCCCCTGCGTGGGCTCGATGCATTATTCCCGCACCCCGATCGAAGTACCCAACCCGTAGACGCCTTGGCACGCGTTCCGGTGACGCAGGTTTCTTGAGGACTGCATGCGAACGGAACGCGGTGTAATCGCTCGGCTGGCCGACGCGCTGTCCGACCGCTACCGCGTCGAGCGCGAGCTCGGCGCGGGCGGCATGGCCACCGTGTATCTCGCGCGCGACCTCAAGCACGACCGCGAGGTGGCCATCAAGGTCTTGCACCCGGAGCTGGGTGCGACGCTTGGCAGCGAGCGATTCCTTTCGGAAATCAAGACCACCGCGCGGCTGCAGCATCCGCATATTCTCCCCCTGCTCGACTCGGGCGAAGTGGGCGGACTGCTTTATTACGTGATGCCCGTGGTGACCGGCGAGACGCTGCGTCGGCGGCTCGAGCACGAGAAGCAACTCGCCATTCCGGAGGCCGTGCGCATCGCGCGGGAGGTCGCGAGTGCGCTCGACTATGCGCACCGGCAGGGGGTCATACACCGGGATATCAAGCCCGAGAACATCCTGCTCCACGACGGTCAGGCGCTCGTGGCGGATTTCGGCATTGCGCTCGCGGTGCAGACGGCCGCCGGTCAACGATTGACGCAACCCGGGCTCTCCCGCGGTACGCCGCAGTACATGAGTCCCGAGCAGGCGATGGGAGAACCCACCATCGACGCGCGCGCCGACGTCTATGCGCTGGGCGCGGTCACCTACGAAATGCTTGCTGGCGAACCGCCGTTCACGGGGTTGAGCCTGCAGGCGATCATGGCGCGCGTCATGGCGGAGCGCCCCACATCGCTCAGTACTCTGAGCGAAACGGTGTCGCCAGCCCTCGATGAAGCGGTGCTGATCGCGCTAGCCAAGTTCCCGGCCGATCGCTTCGCGACGGCCGCATTGTTCTCCGAGGCGCTGGCACGCGCTGCCGATATTCAGACGCCGCGCAACGGCACGGCGGCTGCGCGGACGATTGCGCGGCCGACGGCAACGCAGCGTGCGCGGCGCGGCGCGCCTTGGGTGCTCGCTGCCGTCGGCATCGGAACCAGCGCCTGGCTCGTGGGGCAGCAGCCGCCACTCGTGCCCGCGCCCACCGTTCGCTTCAGCCTGAGCTTCGACGGGAACGCGGCGCTGGTTGAAGGGGTCTTTTCGCCGATCGCCCTCTCGCCCGATGGGTCGTTGATTGCCTTTGAAGGCCGGGACTCGGTTGGCTTGCAGCTCTTCGTACGCCCTCTCGATCGTGAGGCGGCCGAGCGAGTCCCCGGTACGGCGAATGCGAGGGCGCCCTTCTTTTCGCCCGATGGTCGATGGCTCGGATTCATTCAGGACGGCAAGCTGCGCAAGGTCGCGCTCGCGGGTGGAGCCGTGATCACGATTTGTGACGTCAGGGGGGGGCCATACGGAGCCTCGTGGGGGATCGGCGACGTGATCGTGTTCAGTGCGGCCGGGCAGCTGCGGCGCGTCAGCGCCGCCGGCGGCCAGTCCACACTCATCGCGATGTCCGACTCCGTGCGCGGCGAAGCATTCCGATTTCCGGAGCTGCTCCCGGACGCACGCACCGTCGTGTTTTCAGCCGTCAGCGATTCGGGTCCGAGCCTGAAGGCACTCACGCTCGACGACAACATCGTGACGCCGCTCAATCAGCGAGGAATGAGCCCGCACTTCGTGGACGGTGGATTCCTGGTGTACGTCGAACAGGACGGCACGTTGTTCTCGGTTCCCTTCGACGCGAAGCAACGGCGTATCATCGGGGCACCTGAGCCGATCGCCAGTAACGTGAAGCTCCTCCCCGACAACGTGGTGCTTGGTACCGGGCAAGCCGCCAAGCTCGGCGTGTCACGCACGGGAACGCTGGTATACCTGAGTGGATCGACCGGACGCTCGGAGCTCGTCGTGATGGATCGGAGTGGACGAACGACCACGCTGCCGGCGCCGCCGCGCGAGTACCACGCGCCGCGATTCTCGCCGGACGAAAGTCGCATCGCGGTGACGATTGTCGAATTGAGCCCCCGCGCACGGTCAGGCTCCATCGGTGATGCATGGGTGTGGAGCATGCGCGAGCGCAGCCTGCAGCGCATCACCTTTGATACGTCGACGATGTCTGCGCAATGGACTCCGGACGGACGGCGACTGATCTACGCTCGGACGGGGTCCGGCGGCGGTGTCTACACAATCCCGTCCAACGGCAGCGGCAAGCCGGCGCAGTTGTTCGCGCGGCCGGGCACCGTGTTCGAGTTGAGCCTGACGCGCGATGGTCGGCAGGTGGCGTTCCGCGAGAATGCCCCAGCCCCGAACGGTCAGGATATCTGGATCGCCTCGCCCGAAGTCCCATCTGTTGCGCGCGCTGGTTGCGACGCCGGACGCTGAACGGAATCCCGCCCTATCACCCGACGGCCGATGGCTTGCCTACGCGTCGAACGAAAGTGGGGAGATGGAAGTGTATGTGCGCGGTCTTGCTGACGGTGGTGAACACACGCGCGTCTCTCGGCGCGGTGGTGCCGAGCCGCGCTGGGTGCGCGACGGGAGCGAGTTGCTCTACCGCACCGCCGATTCTGTATTTGCCGTCGCGGTCACACCCGGCGCCACGTTCCGCGCCGGCGTACCGCGCGCACTCTTCGGTGGGCAGGTCCGCCAGAAGAACACCACCAATTGGGATGCGTCCGCGGATGGCCAGCGTTTCGTCATGGTTCGCCCGCCGGCGCTTCCGGTCGACGGGCCTCCGATGCACGTGATTCTGCACTGGTTCGATCAACGCCGCGCCACCCGCCGTTAGACTGGCGGGTGGCGCGGTGGCGCGGTGGCGCGGTGGCGCGGTGGCGCTCACACGGAGCTACCGGCTCAGCGTGAGGAACGTAATGGCGTTGCCGAACAGGTGAGGAATCGCGACCATGCGACGCGCGCTGTCGAACCCGAGGTCGGCCGCTCCCTGCGGCGCATACGTGGCCGACGGATCCGTCAGGGTGCAGAGCTGTTCTTCCTTCCGATCGTATCGCGCGCCGTTCTTCACGAACAAGGCTCTCGCCAGGTAGTCGACGTAGTTCGGTTCCCCGCTCGCGAGTCCGTGCGACGTGAACAGGAACGCATTGCCGTCCCACTCGATCCCGTCCAGAATGGGAGTGCCCGACGTCGGATCGATGAAGGACGTGGAACCCAGCGCCTCAACGACACGAGTGTCGAGCCCGACACGGGAGAAGAGCCCACTCCCGCTCATGACGATGAGATCCCCGCTTGTGGATGAGCACACCGTTCGGCCGAATCCCGACCGAGCCCGGTACAACGAACTGCGTGGCAGTACTGCCGTCTCCATCCAGCGGCACCTTGATGATGGTCTCGCCGAATCCGGGGCGCGTATCGAAGACGGACGCATACAGCGCGTTGGTTGCCTTGTCGATAGCGAGGTCGTTGAGCCCGCGATTGGGGTTGTTCATCAGGCTGAGATCCAGCGTGTACGTTCTCCGGACCGTCCCGGTCGCGATATCGATCATGACGATCGCATAGTTCGGCTGCGTCGCGTGCAGGAGGGGGTCGGCTACGAACAGCTTGCCATCGAGAATGCGCATCCCTGTCGGGTTGCCGAGTCCTGCCACCCAGTTCAGTTGAACCAGCGCACCGTCCTTGCTGATCTTGCTGATGAAGCCATCGGTCGCATTGGCCTGCGCCCCCTGATTGGAGACGTACCAGAATCCACTCTGCTGATCCCAGACGGCGCTCTCGGGACGCAGGAAGCCGACACCCTTGAGGGTAACAGCGCCCGGCCAGGCCGTGCATGAAGCGAGCGCCTCACCGGGGAGGCGAATCGACTTGAGCGCAACCACCTCAGGCACAGTGGGTACGTCGCCACACGCCGCTGCAAGAGCGAGTGACGCGACGACCGCGAGCGGTGCGGACACGCGACGCAAAGGGTGAACGATGGTGCGGGTCATACTATCTCCAGGTCTCAGGGCGGGTGGTCTCGGGCGTTTCGCCGACCGCTTGCGGCTTGGGCGAAGGCACCGGACCTGCTGAGGGTCGTGCTCCGGCGATGAAAGCCGTGCCGGACAGTCCCTATCCTGAAGAACGAGAAAATTGCTGAAACCGGACATGGACGCATTTCCGGTCGATTCGATAGTGACCCAGCCCGCCCGGCGAGCGATCGGACCCGCGTGAACAGCAGCTCTCACCCCGGGGCCGGTGCGCGAGGATACGACTCGTGCGCCTGGACCACCCGCCACGCGCCGTCGATACGGTGCACCACGATGCTCCACACCTCGTGGCCCGTGGTGGGATTGCCGCCGGCGTCGACGTTGGTGGAGTGGATGACGCCGGTGAGCGCCGCGGCGTCGCGATCGATCACGTAGACCTTCGACTCGCCGAGCCGGAAGCGCACGTTCTTTCCCGCGTCGCTCGGAAAGTACGCCCGCATCGACACGAGGTGGGAGTCGAGCGGCGTCATCGCGCCGTAGGTCGCCCACGCGAAATCAGGGCCATCGAGATGATGGGCGATGAATCCGTCGACGTTGTGGCTGTCGATCGTGGCCACCATGCCGGCCGCGAACGCCCGGACCGAGTCGGCCAGCGCCGCCCGATCGGCCGGCGCGAGCGTGGCCGGCGTGAGCGCGGCCGGCGGGGCGGTACAGGCCAGCATCACGAGGGCCGACGCGATGGTCGTGGCGAGGACGAGCGGCTGCGGGCGGGTGCGACGCCTGAGTATTGATGTCATCTCCCTACGCTACGCCTGGTGCGGGCCGGTGCAAGGGGCCGTTCCGATGGCCGGACAACGGCCGATGCTGGCGTTAGGCCGCGCGGTGCGGCATTGTCGACGGGCGCTACAGTTCGACCAACGACTCCTCGATCAAGGGCTCGAACCATGAAACGCCACCTTGCTGCCGTGATCCTCCCGCTGGCCGTCGTGCTCGCCGCCGCGTCGTTAGGCACGCCTGACGCGTCCTCGACACAATCGGCTGTCGCCCCGCCGCAAGCCGCCGCTTCACCGGCCACGCCCCAACCCACCGCCCCAGCGGCCCCCTCGCTCGAGATCCAAGAGCACGTGCTCGCCAACGGCTTCACGATCCTGATCCGTGAGGATCACCGCGGGCAGCGGGTCGCCGCCAACCTGTGGATCCGGGTCGGGTCGATGCAGGAGACCGTCGGGCGACACGGGATCACGCACTTCCTGGAGCACGTCATTCATCAGGGGACCACCACGGTGGGAACGGGCGACCTCGCCGCCGAGCTGCCCATCCTCCAGCAGATCCACGACACGGAGCAGGAACTGATCGCGCTCCGGAACCGCGAGCGAAACACGCTGCGGGAGCGGGGCGTGTTCATCGACGAGATGGCCTGGCAGGAGACGCCCGGGATGCGCGCGATAAGGGAACGCCTCTACAAGCTGGAGGATGAGGACAGCCAGTATCGCGAGTTCTGGCCGTCGTACAAGGCGTACATGGAGCGCGGTGGCTACTCCCGCCACACGGACCCGGTGCCGGCCAGCACCGAGCAGGACTACATGGAGATCGGCATGGCGCTCCCGCGCCAGAACCTCGAGCTGTTCTTCCGTCTCGAGGCCGATCGAATGGCCAACGCCGTGCTTCGCGGGTGGGAAGCGCAGCGGTTCACGGTGCTCGAGCAGGTGTTGGGCGCGATGGGCCAGCCCCAGACTCGGCTCAACGAAGCGATCGACGCCGTCACCGGCGCGGGCCACCCGGTCTACCAGCCCGACGGCGGGCATCTGCGCGACTTCGGGAACTTCACGCGCGCCGCCCACCTGCGCATCTACGACGACTACTTCGTGCCTAACAACGCCACGCTGGTGCTGGTGGGCGACGTCACCATGGCCGAGGTGGTGCCGCTCGCCGAGCGCTACTTCGGGAAGTTGCCCCGCGGTCCGGAGCCGCCGGCCGACATGGATCTCGAGGCCGAGCCGGTGCCCGGCGGGTCGGTGCGGCTCGACTGGACCGAACCGCTGTCGCCGCAGGTGCACGTCCGTCATCGCATTCCCGGCATCGGCCATCCCGACCGACCGGCCTTCGAACTGATCGCAGCGCTGCTGCGCGGCCCGCACGGCGTGGCGGCGCAGCGGCTGGCGGCGGCCGGCGTGTCGGCCGCGGTCTCGGTCGACTTCCGGGTCATCCACACCAACCGCTTCGGCTCCCCGGCGGCGATCAACCTGGTGGTGCGCGCGGCCACCGACGCGGAGCTACCGGCTGTCGAGCGCGGGCTCCTGGCCGCCATCGACGACCTGCGCGCGGGCCGAATCGACGCGGGCGCACTGGCGAGTGCTCGCAAGCGTCTGCGCCTCGAGTGGGCCGAGTTTCTGAACAGCCCGCAGGAGCTGGCCTTTCTGATCGGGCACTACCACACCATGGACAACTGGCGCACGTTGCCCGCGCTCGTCGAGGCGCGGAACGCGGCGACCGTGGAAGACATCCAGCGCGTGGCCCGGACCTACTTCGTGCCGTCCAACCGTGTCACCGCGGTCGCGCGTACCCAGCCGCCGGAAGGGAGCGGACCGAGCTGGCTCGACTTCGCTTGGTCGGATCTGCGCGGGAGCGCCCAATGATGGCCGCGTCGCGGATGCCAACAGCGCTGGCCGCGCTCCTCGTCGTTAGTGCGCTGGCGTGCGGCGGCCGCCCAGGAGATGGAGAAAGTCTGCCCGGGCATTCCCGTCCAATCCTGGAGCACGACTGGGCCGACCCGAGCGCGCTGGAGCTGGACACGTCGACCTTCACCCCGCCCGATCCAGCCCAAGCCCGGTTCGTCGCGGCGAGCGGGCTGGAAGCCTACATCGTACCTAACGCGTCGGACCCACTGGTGCGGCTGACGGCCGCGCTTCCGCTCGGCCGGCTCCGCGAGGTCGACGGCGAGGCCGGGGCGTCCGGCCTGCTGGTCCGGCTGATGACGACGCGCGGCGCGGCGGGCGCAAGCCGGCCGCTGTCGCGTCGGCTCGCGGAACTTGGCACGACGCTCGTCAGCGACGAGACCCTCGACGTGACGACGCTCTCGCTCGATGTACTGCCGGAGGATTGGCGGGCCGGGCTCGACCTGCTGGTCGAACTCGTGCGGGATCCCCATCTCGACGCCGCCACGATTCGCCAGTACCGGATCGACGCCGGGTACTCGATGCCCATGTCGGGCATCGGCGGTGACGGCTTCCGGCCCAAGGTCGAGCTCGAGCGCATGGTGGCGGGCTATCCACTGGCTCCGCCCGATGCCGGGACCACCGTGTCGCTCGCCGCGGTGCGCGCGCTCGCCGCGCGGAGTCTTCGCGCGGATCGCGTGGTGTTGGGCGTTGGCGGCGCCGTGTCGCGGGACGCGGTCGAGGCGGCCATCGAGTCCGCCGCAGGCGGGTGGAGCGCGGTGGGGGGAGGGGAACCGCCTCGTGCTCCGGCCGCGATCGAGCCGCGGGAGAAGCCGAGTCGCTTTCATGCGATCGACGCGCCGAGCCTGGAGGGGTGGATCGCGATCGGGAAGGCGGTCGGTGCGGTGCCGGAGGCGGACCAGCCGGCGCTGGCGGTCCTGCGTTTCATACTCGCCGAGCGGCTCAACATCGCAGCGCGCGAGATCCGCGGGCTCACGAACCGGGACGACTTCGAGATCCCGGTCGCCGGATCGGGTGCCGGTCTCCTAACTGTTCGCACCGGTGGACGTCCTGAAGCCGTGGCGCCGCTCGTTCGATTCAGCCTCGACGAGATCGCGCGGCTGCACGATGCCGGGAAACCGGTAACCGATGGCGAGGTGCGCCGCGCGCAGGGCTGGCTCGTGCGCGCCGTGTGGCAGCGGTCATTGGAGCTGGCGACCAGCGCGAGCACAGCGTTCGCCGTTGAGCGGGTGCGTCGCGGGAGCACTGATCAACTTATGGGATGGCCGGAGGCCGTGCGCGAAGTGACGGCAGCGGATGTCAAGGCGATGGCGCGGCGGTACCTCGATCCTGCCACGCTGGTGACGGTGGTGGTCGGTCCGCTCGACAAGATTCGGGTGGCGCGTCATCCGCGGTGGCCGGTGGGGCTGGAGGAGGTGGAGGCGAGGCTCGGCGGGGGTGGGTGACGGGTAAGCGCTCCGCCGACAGGAACGCCGTTGCATGGCGGCTCGTCCTGCACTGCGACGCTCCTTTGCCGGCGCGTACATGGGCGAGCATCCTCGCACTATCGATGTCCCGGGTGTGCAGGCCGACGCCTTCGGACATGCGGAGCCCACACTAATAGGTGGCGATCAGCGCCGTCCGGGCGCGATCGAGGCGGTGCATGCCGGGCGTGCCGCCCCGCAAACTCCTGACCCGACGCAGCTAACCCTCACACCCTCAACCACATATCGAGTTGACGTAGCATGTCGTGAGACCGGGCGGCCCGAGAAGCAGCACCTTCTCCCCGTCACTGATGAAGCGGCCACTGGTGAGCTCCTTGATGACCTTGGGGTCGATCGACGGCTGGATCTTCCAGTCGAAGCTCGCCAGGCCTTCTCCATCGTCGCCTGCTCCTCGATAGTCCTCGTCGCGGCGCTGTTCGCCGCAGCGATCGTCTTCCGGCGCGACACCGACACCCAGCGCCGGCTCATGATCGTCGCCAATGCCTCGATCCTGCGGGCCGCCCTGGCGCGCGTCTTTCTCCACTTCCTCGCCCCTCCCGAGGTACGCGCCCTCCCTCTCGGTACGGCCCCGCCCCCGCCGATCCACGTGACCATCAATCCCGCAATCGTCGTCGACCTGCTCATTGTCGTCGGGATGGTCTACGACGCGCGCACGCGTGGGCGCCCGCAAGCGGCGTACGTGACCGGTCTCGCGGTCCTGCTCGCCGTGCAGTTCCTGCGCCTCCCGCCCAACACCGCGGCGGCGTGGCAGTCGGTGCTCGACACGGCGCTGGCGCGGGCTCGTTAGGCGGCGGGGGGCGGCGAACGTACGTGCGATCACGTCCGGCCCCTGCTGCGGCCTTCGTACATCCGCGAGTGTCCTGGCGTCCGACGCGCGCATTGATTGCGTCTTCCCGCCCGCGCCACGACCGACG
This sequence comes from Gemmatimonadota bacterium, assembly GCA_016704465.1. GTDB lineage: Bacteria > Gemmatimonadota > Gemmatimonadetes > Gemmatimonadales > Gemmatimonadaceae > SCN-70-22. The sequence goes on from JADJAD010000009.1 coordinate 492,586, forward strand.
CACCAGCCTCGACGGTTCGTGTCCGTCGATCGTGACACTCGGCACAGGGAACAGTGGCATGCGTGCCACACCTCTAGTGCGTGGAGCCGGGGAGGCACATATGCGAGGCTCGCGATGTCACACCCCCGCGCGACGATCGCCATCAGCGGCAGGCGGTATGATGAATCCTTCAGGCACCGCACTGATCGGCGAGGATCCCAAACTGCGCGCAGCGCTTCGACTCGTCGAGCGCGTCGCTCCCACGCCGGCCACGGTCCTCATCGTCGGCGAGACGGGGACGGGAAAGGAGCTCGTCGCGCGACTTCTGCACCAGCGCTCGGCACGCGCGGCGCGGACCTTTCTCTCCCCTCGCGCCGGAAGTGCGCCTGTCCGGTCTCCCCCATCAGGGCGAGGCTCATCAGCTTCACCGCCGCGAAGCCTTCGAAGCGGCCGTCGGTCTTTTGCGCCTGCCACACGGATCCCATCCCGCCGTGTCCAAGCGGGCGCAGGAGGGTGTACTGGCCCAGCGTGCGTCCGGCGAGGCTGGTCGCTGGCGGCCCGGCGAGGAAGCCTCGTTCGTCGGCCCGCGCCTCGGCCGAGAGGAGGTCCGCGAGCGGCCTCACGAGCTCGGGCGACTGCGCCGCAAGCGCGCGAATCCATGCGTCCCTGTCGGCGCCGCTGAGGTCCAGCGCCCGATCGAGCAGCGGCCCGAGGACCGGCCATTGGTCGGGATCTATCTGTGGCATTCCGCTCCGTGCAGCCGCCCGTCAGCCCATCGATTGCGCGACGTTACCTGCATTCGGCGGGGAGGGCCAGAGGGGGAGCGAGGACCACCAGCGGCGGAACCGGTCCGTGCGACGCTGCCGTGTGAGCCACGCGGTGACGCACTCTCCCACGATGCCGATCGCGCCGGGCTCCTCGAAGGCGTGGCCGGCCCCGAGCACCAGCTGCAGCGTGACCGGTTCCGCCAGTCGTTGAGCGCAGGGGCGGCTGAGCAGGCAGGTGTCCACGTCTGCGGCGCCGACCACGAGCTGCGTCGGGGCCCCGACATGCGCCAGAGAGTCGTCGGCCAGGTCGATGCGTCCCCGCGCGATGTCGAAGCGCAACAGTCCGTCGCCGTCGGCCGCGCGCTCCCGACTATCCAGCAGGTCGACACGCAGCGTCGCCCACACCGCCAGCCGCAATCGGGCGGCGAGGTAGCGGTTGCGATAGCTCCCTCGACTGCTGCCGCCGCCATGCGCCAGAATGACGAGGCCGTGCGCCGTCCGGGCGCCGGCCGGAATGCCGAAGTTACCCGTCATGTGGGTCGTGGCGCTCGCCTCGACGGTCGGGATCCTCACCGCACGCTCGTGACCGGCCGGGAGCGCCGCGGCCTCGCTGGCGTGCGCGGTCGGCAGACGCCCCAGCAGAGTGCACACCCGAGCATCACCCACCGGGTCGTAGTCGTCGTACCAGTCGGAGACCGTCCCGAACTCCGGCGGCGTCGCAGCGCAAGTACCGCATCGAAGTCGGCGGCCACCTCGCGCACCCCATCGTTCGACGCGACCGGAACCGCTGCGATGCGTTGGGCCGGCCGGTGTCGACGAAGCGCGCGCGCGGCGGCCCTGAGCGTCGCGCCGCTGGCGATTCCGTCGTCGACCACGATGACCGTGCACCCCGCCAGCCGGCGCACCGGCCGGCCATCCCGATACCGCTGGATGCGCCGCTCGACCTCGGTGCGTTCGTACGCCAGCCCGGATGCCGTGACGCTCCGCGGAAGCCCGATGTAGTCATGGACATCGTCGAGCACGGGCGCGCCGCCCCCTCGGCGATTGCACCGAACGCCACCTCCTCGAGCCCCGGCACGACAAGTTTGCGAGCGATGAAGGTGTCGAGCGGGCCGTCAAGCGCGTGCGCGACCGGCGCGACCGGCGCGGCCACCGCCACACCGCCCCTCGCCATCCCGAGCACGACGACTTGGGGACCGCGGGCGTATGCCGCCAGCGCCTCCGCCAGCGCCACGCCGCCGGCATGGCGATCGCGAAACAACGGAGCGACCGACATGACGGCCTCCCTGCGTCAGTTGGCCGCGAGCTTCTTGGACGGCGCGGAGACTTTCGACGCGACTTCGAGCTTGTGCTTGGCGAGTGCCGCGCGCGCTGCGGCGTCGGCGTCGCTGGGGCCGGTGAGACTCGAGCATCCGGTGACCGCAAGGGCGGCGACGACCAGCGTGAAGATGCCTTTCATGGTGTACTCCAGTGGGAGTGTCAGTGCAGCCGGCCCGATGAGGACCGGCACTTCGTAAGCGGAACGGTGACGGCGATCCCGACAGCCCGCGTGCGATTCGTGCTGCCGCTACTCTGACGGCCTTGCCGTCGTGTCGCCTTTGAGGTCGAATACGCCGAGGTAGACGCAGACCCGGACGCCGCTCGTGTCGCACGCGCCGTCCGTGAGGAAGCAGATCTGATTGCCGCTCACCTTCGTTGGCGGGCAGGGAAGGCAGGCTGGGCTCTTTGGCGGCCCCTGGAAATGAGCGCGGCGGTGCCAGCGTCCAGCGGCGAGCGGCTCCTGGACATCGAGAGGTCCGTCCGCCCCGCAAGCGCCTGCCAGTCCGTGATCCCCTGTCGGATCTCTTCGAGCTCCCGCAGCTGCTCGACGGTCATGCGTCCCATCTGCGTGATGTTGACCTTGAGCGCCTGCACGCGCTGGCTGAGCACCGCGCGTTTTGCGTCGCCTGCCGAGGGTGATGCCAGTTGTTCCGAACACCCCAGGAGCGAGAGAGCGAATGCTCCCGCGGTGACGACCTTCGAGCTCCAATGCATCGGTCACCTGCTCGGTTTGGGCGGCCGAGGGAGTCCCGACGAAGGTCGATGCCGCGGGGCGTGCGCACCCCGGCATGCTCTGTGAGCGGGAAGCGGCGCGAGCACCCGACACGCAAGGGGACGCATCGCGCGACGACACGATTCGACGCCGCTGCTGCCTCGCCGATGCGCCGTGACGCGTCACCCCGGATCGTAGATCTCCGCACTCGTCGCGGCTCCGACTCCCTGGCCGCCGACCACCAGCACCTTGCCGTTTGGCAACAGCACCGCCGCGTGATTCGCGCGCGGCACGCGCATGTCGCCGGCGGAGACCCAACGCCCGGCCGCGACGTCGAACCGCTCCGCGCTTCCGAGTGGCGTGCTTCCACCGCCGCCGGACACGAGCACGTCGCCGGTTCGCAGGGCGATCGCCGCATGCGAGATACGCCCCTGACCGAGCGCCGCCGCGACCGTCCACGCGCCGGTTGCGGCGTCATAGATGTCCGAGGCCGGAAAGACGGTCGAGACGAAGTCGCTGCCGCCGGTCAGCAGCAAGCGTCCGTTGGGGAGGGCCACCGCGCGGTGAAAGCCCCGCGCGACGCTCACGTTCCCGGTGGTCGTCCACGTATCGGTGCGTGGGTCGAAGCGCTCGGCGCTGGCGTGGAGCGTCGGCGCGCTGTACGTCCCAGATCCTCCCCCTGCCACGAGGACCGTGCCGTTGGACAGGGTCGTCGCGGTGTGTCCGCCGCGAGCGACGGAGAGACTCGTCGTGCGACTCCAACGCCCGATGGCAGGATCATAGATCTCCGCCGTCGCGATCGCGTTGAGGTCGGTCCCCGTGCCGGACCCTCCCATCACGAGCACTCGTCCGTCGGGGAGGAGTGCAGCTGCGGCGAGGTTACGCGGCTCCGTCATGCTCCCAGTGACGGTCCACGAGTCGGTGGTGGGGTCGTACAGCTCCGCGCTCGCCAGGCGCGTCGACGGCTGGATCGAGTAGCCGCCCGCCACGAGCACCTTGCCATCGAGCAGGCGAACCGCCACGTGATTCCCACGTCCCGTGGCGAGCGCGCCGGCCGGGCGCCAGTTGCCGGTCGCGGGATCATACCGTTCACTGCTACCTAGGATTTGGAACGGCAGGCCTACTGCTTGACCGCCGACGGCCAGGACACCGCCGTCCGCGAGCACGGTCAGGGAGTGCAGCGCGCGGCCCGTTGTCAGCGATCCGGTCAGGCTCCACGGCTGTGCAGGTACCGTCACCGGCGGCGGGGTGATCCCCGCATCACCACTTCCACCGCAGGCCGCCAGACATGCGGTGAGCATCCAGAGTCGTTGCATCGTCAGTCTCCTCGAGTTTGGTCCGCCATGTTGACCTAGAGCGGACATTCGGGGCGAGAGGCGACAGGCGGTGCGGCGCCGTGGAGGGGAGCATCGTTCGGCAGGACGTAGCGCACCCGGGATGACGCGTGGTCGAGCACGCATCCGCAGGTCCCGCCGGCGCCGCACGTCGCTACTGCAGCGAAGCGACGGAGACCTTCGACGAGCTGAGTGTGGAGGGCGGACCGCTCGTCGTCCGGCACTGTCCCTTCGCTCCAGTTACGCTGACGCAGACCAATGCGGACACCGTTTTCGCGACACTGCCCGTCAGCGAGGTCGTCTTCCGGCGCGATGCGCAAGGCACCGTGACCAGCTTCGAGGCCGACAATGGTGGGGCGGGTGAATCGCGCGTGGGTTCCGCTGATGTCGCGGCGCGCTATCTGCCCCCGCGAGCCGCTTCCGTTGGGTCAGGTGCCGGATGCGCTGTTGCAACCGGTTGAATGATCGCGTCTTCCCTCTGCGCCATGCCGTCTTCCCGACAGGGAGCTTGCGCACCGAGCAGCATGGGCGCGACAAGCCCCGTCCACGCGCCCACAAGCCGATCAGTCGCGCATGAAATGGCAGCTGTAGCCGCCGGGATTCTTGCGCAGATAGTCCTGGTGGTAGGTCTCGCCGTCATACCACGTCCCGGCCGGCTCGATGCTCGTCGTCACCGGACGCTTCCACTTCCCCGACGCGTTCACGCATGCGATGACCTGCTCCGCCGCCACCCGCTGCTCCTCGGACTGCGGGAAGATCGCCGAGCGGTACTGCGTCCCCACGTCGTTCCCCTGACGGTTGAGCGTCGTGGGGTCATGCAGCCGGAAAAACCAGCGCTCGAGCAGCTCCTCGAAGGTCAGGCGGGCCGGGTCGAAGGTCACTCGAATCGCCTCCGCGTGCCCCGACCTGCTGTCGTGCGTGTCGTGATAGGTCGGGTTTTCCATCCAGCCGCCGGTGTAACCGACCTCGGTATCGATCACCCCAGGGACATCGCGCAGGATCTCCTCGACACCCCAGAAGCAGCCGCCAGCCAGCACGGCGGTCTCGGTGCGCGTCACGGTGCCCGTGGCCAAGGGGACGTTCCCGGCGTGGCCGTCGCGCTCGTGGCCGTCGCGCTCGTGGCCGTCGCGCTCGTGGCGGTCGTGCTCGTTGTGGTCAGGCATGGCGAGGGGAGTACGTGAGCGGTGAAGATGGTGCGGGCGCTCGGAGCGAAGACGCAGGCACCACATGTACACGCGGCCCGTGGGGACAAGTTCCCGGCACCGCTCGAGCGTGCCGATCGTTCCGGCGTGCTGATCCTGCACCGGTGGGCGATGTGCGCGGTGACGAACTCGCGGTTGAGCGCGGCGGCTCGGCGGGGTGGGGCCGACCCGCTCTCGCGTCGCGAGGGTGCGCCAGCGACGGCGGAGTGACTGCGCCGAGCCGATCGGCTGCACACTCCCGGCACAACGGCTGTGCGCAACGTGACCTGCTTCCGAGAACGGCTCGTGGTGCACATGGAAACGCAGAGCGCCCAGTTTCCGTGACTTCTCCCAACGGGATAGGCCAGAACCGCCCATCGGATTGATAGATCGTGCTGCAGGATGGGGTCATCTTCGTAGCGTACCGGAGACGTTCACCAAACGCGCGGCGAACTCGCCCGGAGTGGGGACTGTCCTGTCATGGAGACGAACTGATGAAGACGAAAGCCGAAGCGTTCCATCACACGCTCAAAGATGTGTACTACGCCGAGAAGGCAATTACGCAGGCGCTGCCAAAGATGATCGACGCGGCAAGCGACGCCAATCTCAAGGGTGCGTTTGAAGATCATCTCCAGGAAACCAAGGAACACGTCAAGCTGCTGCAAAAGGTCTTCGCATCCATCGACAAGCCGTCCGAAGGCGAGAAGTGTGACGCCATTGAGGGATTGATCAAGGAGGCTGAAGGCATCATTGAAGAAGCGAGCGGCGTCGCGCTGCGCGAGTGTCTCATCGGGGCCGCGCAGGCTGTGGAGCACTATGAGATCGCGCGATACGGCACGCTGCGTGAGTGGGCCAAGCAGCTCAAGAACGATCGAGCGCACGATTTGCTATCGCAGATTCTCGACATGGAGAAGGCCGCCAACGCGAAGTTGACCGGCATTGCGGTGTCTGGACAGTAGCATTCAGCGTTGTGCGGAATGGCGGGAGGGGCCTGTGTGACCCTCCCGACCACGTTCAATGCATCCTGATCTTCGAGCCCGCGTCAATACACGGGTGGCTCCAGGTACGTCGCGGTCACAACCGCGATTGCGCACGATATCGCGATTGCCAGCGTCTTCTGCCAACGACTCGTAGTCCTCCACGGGGGCCGCGTGGTGGAGAGCGGCGCCACGTCCGACGTGCTCGCGGCGCCTCGCGACGACTACACCCGGGCGCTGCTCGGTGCCGCGAGTCAGCCGCTGTCGTTTTCCAAGTACGCTGCGCGTGTCACCCGGGCCGCCGCTTCGCCGAAGCGAAGACCCTACGGCGTCGTTGCTCCAGTTTCATTCAGCCGTCGCCAAGTCGTGTGCCGCCTGTGGCGGGCGCGGGCGCTCGACGAAGGCGTCGATCGGAGGCGTTCGAGCGCCAGCCCACCGCCTCACCGGGAACGGAACACCGCGCCGAGAAGGTCGATGATCAATCGAACCGCGGTCTGCGCCGTCACCCCCGTGTCGTCATAGAACGGATTGACCTCGACCACATCGAGCCCGATGACGCGTCCCTTGCGCGGAAGCCCGACGAGCAACTCATTCATCTGCTGAAAGGTCAATCCGCCCAACTCGAGCGTGCCGGTTCCCGGCGCAAGGCTGGGGTCCAGCACATCGATGTCGAGCGACACATAGATCGTTCCCAGCTCAGGCAGTGACGCAAGCACGGCGCGTACACCCTCACGATGTACGCGCTCGGCCGTGACAATCGTGCTGCCGAGGCGCCTGGCGCGCGCGACCCCACCGGCGTCGTTCGCGATGCCGCGCATCCCGATCTGGACGAATCGCACGCCTGGTAGCCGGCTCGTCTGCTGCACCCAGCCACCGTGATTCAGGACATCGGGATCGCCGTCGCCGTAGGCGTCCAGGTGCGCGTCGAAGTGGACGACGGTGATTGGCTCGACACCCAGTCCCCGCACGACGGGAAAGGCGATGGAATGGTCGCCCCCGAGGACCACCGGAAATGCGCCGCGGCGTACGATGGCCGCCACAGCGGTAGTGACGTTGCGCGACGTTTGGGCCATGCTGGATGGGACGACGTCCACGTCACCGAGGTCGGCCCACCGAACTCCCTTGAGGACCGTTTGCTCCGTGTCGATGTAGTAGAAGCCCTCCGCCGGCGCCCACGCGTAGATCAAGGACGCCTCGCGGATGTCGCGCGGACCGTAGCGCTGGCCTGGACGATTGCTGGTACCCTGGTCAACAGGCACGCCCAGGATGGCAATGTCCGCGTCCAGTCGCGAGAGATCGCTGACATGCGGTGCCCGCAGGAACGTGCGGATGCCGCCGAAATCCTGGGACGAGTTCCCGAGCGGCGACGGAACGGTCGCCTGGGCACCGACGCTTCCAGCAAGCAGGAGGTACATCACGACGCACGGGACTGTTGCTTGCACGGACGGCACCTCGATTCGGAGGGATGCAAAACAGGATCAGGCTGAGGAGTACGCGTAGCTGCCTGCTGTCCGGGTCACCCTATGTCGGATCATCCTGGAGCATGCGAAGCCCGCACTTCGGGCAGTCGACCAACGACCTGCCACGCATGTACACGGTTGAGCAACGCGGGCATGGCACCTTGGAAGCGCCCAGTGCCCGTCGTGTGAATTCGATCAGCCAGACGAGCAGCAGCGCGGCGGTAAGCTGCACGCCCCCGTCAATGACGGTGGACACGCCGTAGCCGAGCAGCGCGATCAGGGGGAGTAGCAGCACGAAGGCAAGGAGCTGGAGCGTGCGACGATTGGACCCGCGCCTGTACTCGGCCCAATGCTCGGTGTACTGGCCCATGCGAAGCGCTCGCGTCAAGGGTGGAGTTGATAGCCGGCACGTGAAGCGTGCGCGCTTGATGGTGGCTTACTCGGTCCGCCTGAGCGGTTGCAGGACCTGGTTAGGCCGCCGCAACGCCGGTCGAGGAACACCTGGATAGCTTCCGCGCACACTGCGGGCTGCTCGCGACACACATCGTGCGTTCCCGCTGGGATTACGAGGCGCTCTCCGTGGGGGAGCGCCCGCGCCAGTTCGGGGTCGGTGAGCCGAGCGCCGTCGAAGCCCCGCTCCCCGCTGACCACGAGCACATCGACTCGAAGGCCGGCAAGCGCCTCGCGCGAGACGTCGGGGAACGCGTCGGCCGACGTCGTCAGCGCTTCCCACTCGCGGAGGTTACTCCGCAGCGTCCGCAGAAAGCCCGGCGGGAGGCTGTCCATCGCCCCTGGGAAGACGAAATAGTCCAGGCTCACGCGAAGCGCGCCCTCGCGGTCCCCTCGCCGGAACGCCTCTCCAGCCGGTCTGAACATCCCCTCGAAGAACTTCGTGGCCACGTCTTCGCCGCCGGGCAGGGAAGGGACCCACCGCATGATCGGCGGCTCGACGACGACGAGGCTACGGACAAGATCCGGGTGCCGGAGTGCGAGCAGGAGCCCGGTGTAACCTCCGTACGAGACGCCGACGACATGGGCAGGCGCGAGCCCCTTTGCGCGGATGAGCGCCACGAGGTCCTCCGCTTCGACGGCCGCTGAGTGGTCAGTGCCGGCGAGCAGATTGTCGTTGGGGAAGTTGTAGCGGCGGCTGTACCGCAGGGTCCGATACCTCGTCGCCAGCGAATCACCCACGGGCTCCCACTCTCGGTAGTCCTGGAGGCCCCATGAATGAAGACGATCGGCTCCCCCGACCCTCTCTCGACATAGTGGAGATCCACTCCGTTCACTCGAACGCTCGGGAGCCGCTCGCCTGCAGAGCTTCCCGACTCGGCACTGTTGGGCAACGCCGAGTCGGGGATGTCCGTACCTGTCTCTCTTGAGGTGCACCCGAAAGCCATGAGGAGGACGAGGGCGGCGGGGGCAAGGAGGTGGCGTGACATGGTTTCCTCTGGCAAGCAGAGAAGTTCAAGGGGCAGGTAATACAATGCGGCCGCAGTCCGCCTCCGAATAGCCCTCTTCTGCTCCAGCGTCCGTTACTCCGCGCGTGAGGCCGCGACCGCGCGGCAGCGCCGGTCGGGACCCACCCCCTGCGCATCGTTCACGTCGTCGCCGCCACCTGCACGGCGCTCCGTAGCGTCAGTCCCGCGAAGGTGATCGTTCCGTTGGTGCACCCCCCGGTGGGGAGCGTCGGCGCCCCCACCACGAAAAGGTTGGGGTGGTCGTGCGTCCGTCCGAACGAATCGCAGACGCTCGTTGCCGGATCGCTTCCCATGCGGCAGCCACCCGCCGGGTGATCCTGGTAGTCGGCCACCGCAACCGACAGAACGCGCCCCCCGCCGGCGCGCGCCATCTGATCGTAGATCGCCCGAATGCGCGCTTGCGTCGCCGGTTCCCGTGCCTCGCTCGCCTCGTCCAGCTTGTGCACGATGCGCGGCATGGGGTCGCCGTGACGATTGCGTGTCGACGGATCCAGCGTCAGGCGGCTATCGCGCGACGGGTGCGTATCCGAATACATCCGCACGCGCGCCACCCCCTTCTCCGCGCGTGCGCTCCAATCGCGCAGGAGGTCGTCGCCGAACAGCATCGCTCCCTGTGCGCCCTTGAGCCGCGGGCGGCGCCCGGCCTCGCTCTCGAAGATCTGGATGTCGAAGCGGGCGAACGCCCCATCGGTCGGGCAGCGGAAGTGCTGGCGCGAGATCAGCGGATACGGCGCGTTCATCCCGGGATAGAGCTTCTCGTCGAGTTCGATCTGCGCCGTGGTGAACTTGTGCCCCGTCATGTACCGCCCGACGGTGTCCGACCGATTCGCCAGCCCTTGGGGGAAGCGCGATGAGGCGGAGAGGAGGAGCAGGTGCGGACTCCACGCATAGCCGCTGGCGACGACGAACGTGCGCGCGCGATACTCGATCGCCTCCCCCGGACGCTCGGCGTGATGTCCGATCGCCGCGACGATGTCGTCCCGTGACTCGTGCACCACCAGGCGCCTGACGAGTACCCGGTCGTGCAGCGCGATCTTCGCGCCCGCCAGCAGGCGCTGGAACGTGTAGTCCGGCGAGTAGCGCGCCCCGGTCGGGCAGAGGGTGCAGGTGTGGCACCGGCGGCGCTCCGACCGCCCGTCGTACTTCACCGTATTGCGCGCCACGGGACAGCCGTAGAACGGAAGCCCACTCTTCTCCGCCCACGCCTTCATCTGCGCGAGGTTGTACGTGAGCGGCATCGGTGGCATCGGATACGGCGCCGAGCGCGCGTCTTCCGGATGCGGCGACGGCTCGCCCGCCACGCCGATGCGCCGCTCGGCATCGGCCAGGAACGGCTCCAGCTCGGACCACTCCAGCGGCCAATCGGTGGCGAGACCGTACATCGACTCGAGGCGCAGGTCCTCGGCCGAAAAGCGGTTGGCGTGCCCCTGCCAATGCATCGCCGAGCCCCCCACCGCCATCGTGCGCGAGATGACCCCCTCGCCTCCCTGATCGGGGATGAAGTCGCCGGGCCATTCGTTCTCGCCGTACGCCAGGGCGCGCTGCCGGTGCTGCCGGCGGTTCTCCACGTCGAAGAGGCGCTGCCCCGCCTCCACGACCACGACCGTCAAACGCGGCGCGAGCTCGGACAACCGCTCGGCGAGCAGCGCGGCCGAGATCCCGCCGCCGATGATGCAGACGTCGCTTTCCACGCGCCGCGTCGCATGCCCGACGTATGGCATGCTCATCGCGGCGCGCGGGGCGCGGGGCGCGCCGCCGAGTTGGCGATCGTGCGGCAGCGATCCTTTCCGATGGCCGCCTCATAGGCGAGGTCGTGCGCCGTGCTGCTGGTGAACCAGAACGACATCAGATCCGCGACGACGTGCGCACCGCGCGGTACGGAGGTCAGATCCTCGATACCGGCGCGCCGCAACTCGTCGGCGAGCGCGCGCCGCCGTGCCGACAGTTCGGCATGGGCGAGAGGGCCTGACGCGAGCGCTTGCAGCTGGCGATCGTACGTCGCCGCCGGCGACGGCCCGGTGTAGCGAACGCGGGGGGAGCCGTAGCCCGGCGACAGCTCGGCTCCCTCGCGATAGCCGGCGACCCACTCGGCGAACTCGGTCGCAACGGCGTTCGTGCGCGCGCGCCCGAGCGACTCCGGGAGCACGGTCGCCGCCAGTGTCTGCAGTGTCTCCTCGCGGAGTCCGGGAAACCCGAGCCCCTGCGCCCAGGCGCGCATGCGCGGAATGGGGAGCGTGGCGACGACCGCCAGCGCCGACTGCAGAAGGGTGCGACGTCGCATGAGACTGGTGAGGAAGCGTGGCCGCCCCGAAGGGCGAGGTCGGAAGACGCTACCGCTCCCGGCAGCGAGTGGCAAGACGCGCGGGAGCGCGAACGCCTGACGTCTCCCCAGAAATCGACGACAGGTTGAACCGAGCTTAGTTTCGGCCGGCGGTTCTCGCCATGACTGTCACCGATCGCGTGAAATTCCCCACGTAGCGATCGTCTCAAATTCCCCACCCCCATTCTGGGAGCGGGGCGATGTCGACCGACGCAGGGGCGTACGAGCAGGCGCAGGACGTGGGTGCCGGGGCGGTCCCCGCGGCAAGTTCCGGGCAGCCTTGGCCTGGAGCAGACCCGATGGTGGCGGAGACGGTGGTGGAGCAGGTCGTACAGGCGTTGGGGCGCGGCGACCCGATCGCCGAGGTGGCACGCGCCTTCGCCCTCGACCGCAAGACCGTGCGGGCCTGGGGACGGCGTGGTGCGTACGTCCCGCGGGCCGCCCGTTAGGCGGACGCCGCTCGCCAAATCCGCGAACCAACCGTTAGGCGAAACGCCCACGGGCAGCCGAGCGCCTGCGCAAACCCTGTCCTACATCCTCAACGCCGGCTTCTGCTGCGAGCGGACCGCGCGATGCCGGGCGCTACACGGGGGGACGTTCGGCGTGCGCGTCCGTCCCACCGAGGTGTCCGATCGGTCCCCGCGGCGACCGGGCGCCCACGGGAAACAACCTCCGCACATCCACCGAGATCCACCGAGGGGCGGCGGCGGTCGGCGGGTGGTGAACGGCCTGGGCAGCAGGACGTCATTCCGGTCCGCGGTTCCTTCCTACTTGGTCGCGCGCCGCAGCACCCGCTGAAAGCGGGCATTCGTGCGCAACGGTGCCAGCAGCGGGTCGTTGAGCAACGGGGCGAGTCGCGCGTCGGTCGTGGACGCCTTTTCCAGCAGCCTGAGCGCCGTGAACGAATCCCCCAACTGCACCAGCGCCGCGGCGAGCGACACGGCGCGATCCGCTTCGAGCGTGCGCCCCGGTGAGAGCGACTCCGCCACATACGGCTGGAGCAGCTCTCGCGCCTCCTCGGTGCTGCGGTCGCGCGCGATCAGGATCGTCGACAGCAGGAGCGCTTCCCACCGCGCCCCGTTCCGCCTCGCCAACTCGACGTCGGACCACGCCGCGCTCCGGTCGCCGATCCGGACGCGCAGGCGCGCGCGGATGGCGTAGGCCGCGCCGCTCCCCGGGTCGCTCTTGAGCGCCGATTCGACCAGGCGCAATCCCTCCCACCATCGTGCGGCGTACACGAGGTCGCGCGCCCGCGTCGCCTCCGCAAGCGCTGCCGCTTGCCGTTCGATGGTCGTGGTTCCGAGGGCGAACGCTGGCGACGCAGTCGGCGACGGCGGGAGTGCTCCATCTCGAGACGGCGCGGGCGCGAACGGAGCGGCCGGCGCTTCCGTGCCAACGCGCCCGACGGGCACCGTGTCGCCAGCGGTCCCGTTCACCCCGGGCCCGCCGGTAGCGCGCCCGTCCGTCGGCGCGGACGGGATACTGCCAGGCGGGACGTCCCGGCGTGGACTCGCAGGCGACGCCCCCTCCGTAACAACGGGTGCGCCCGCGACCGTCGGAGGTGGGACCGGGGCGCTCGGCTTGCCCTCGGTCGGCGAGGCCGGAACGTCCGGGCGTGACGGCCCGGTTCCGCCGGGCGCGACAACGCCACTGGGTGCCGGGGCGCTGGTCTCCGCCCGTCCCAGTGCGCTCCGCACGTCCGGTGCAAACTGGCGGAGCGCGAGCACCGCCACGACGCCGCCAATGACCAGGCCGGCGCCGAAGGGGACGGCCTGGCGCCAGCGCGGCCGAGTCGACGTGCCCGCTTCGGGAACGCCGGCCGGCGCCACGGCCGGGGCCAGGGCGTTCGCCGGAGCCTTGGGAGGGAGCGAGAGCGTCTCATCGGACTCGGCAGACGACGTCGACACTCTTGCCGTATCTGCGAGCTGCCGGCGGCGCGGCAACGGGATCGTAGTTGCGTCGATCGACTCGGCCAGCGGCCCCGCGCGGCGCGAAGCCGCCTCGCGCGCACGACGCTTCAGCAGGGCCGCAGTCGGCTCGTCCGATTCGAGCTGGGCGACCATGTCGTTGACCGAGGACCAGCGGTTATCCCGATTCTTGGCCAGCGCTCCCTCGAGCGCGAAGACGAGGCGGGGAGGCGTATCGGGCCGGATGTGGTCGACGCGGGGGAGCGCTTCATTCTTCTGCCGGTAAAGCAGATTGTAGAGCGACTCACCCGCCCACGGTCGCTGGCCGGTGATCGCCTCCCACGCGACAACCCCCAAGCTGTAGATGTCGCTCCGACCGTCGAGGACGGCGGCGTCGATGTGCTCTGGCGACATGTAGGCCGGCGTCCCGAGCGCTGCACCAGTCGCCGTGACATCGGCGACATCGCTCGCCACCTTGGCGATGCCGAAGTCGGCGAGCTTCGCCCGCCCCGTCTCGGCCTCGAGGAGTACATTCTGCGGTTTGACGTCGCGGTGGATGATTCCCTGCGCGTGCGCGTGCGCCAGCGCGTTGCTGAGGTCGTGGACGATCTGCAGGCATCGATCGAAGGCGAGCGCCCGGCCCGTGGCTAGCATCTGGGCGAGGCTCTGGCCGCGGACGTATTCCATGACGATTCCGACGCGCCCCGCGGAGATCCGCCCGATCTCGTAGAGTCGGACGATGTTCGGATGCTGCAGGCGCGCCATGAGGGTCGCTTCCCGGGAGAAGCGTGCGAGCGCTTCGGCGTCGAACTTTTCGGTCGACGCGATCTTGATCGCGACGTCGTGCTGCATCACGCGGTGCCGCGCCAGGACTACAGAACCCATGCCGCCGCGCCCGATTACGCGGATGACCGCATACGTATGCTCAAGCTCGCCGATGTCGACTTCGGAGGCGCGCGGTAGGGGCTTCACGACGCTCTGGTGCCGGATTCGGGGCGACGGCGACCGCGGAGGGCGTGCCGCTGCGGAATGAACGGGAGGGCTGCCAGTTCCTTTGCACATTTTGTGCTCGCGGCGCACGCGCACCCCTAAATGCATCGATCCGGCATCTCGCGCGCCCACATGCGCGCCCACACGTGCGCTCCCCGTGAGCGCTCACACGCCGCGCAGGACTCGGATCCGGGCGATCACATCCTGATCCGACGCGCTGTCCAGCTCTGCGAGCGCACGCTCAGCGAGCGTCGCGACCACGCCAGGATCGGGTGAGCCGCCACCGGCGAACGCCCCGTAGACGACCGCTTCCAACAGCGCCTTGAGCGTGCGCCCTCGGTCGCTCCCCGGCTCGCGAAGGTCGACGGACGCCTCCAGGAGTTCGCGTGCGAGCGCCAGTCCCACCGACGGCGCTGGCATCGGGTCGATCGCATTCGCCAACCACGCCGCGATGGCGGCGGAGTATGCGGTCGAGGGGGCGAACCTTGCGGTGTAGGCGTCCAGCGCCATCGAGCCCAGCATGGAGAGGTACTCGCCTTGCAACGCCGGCCGTCCGGCGGCCACCGCGTCCTCCACCGCCCACTGGCCGACGTCGATCGCCCGCGCGAAGCGCCGCCCGTCCGGACGTCGCATCAGCCCTCCGTGTACGAGGCGGATGAATCCCTCCGCGGCGGCACGCCTGACATCGAGCACGAGGTGCGGGAGTGGCATTGCCCACGCCGCCTCCAGCGCGAGTTCCGCCGCATGCATGGCGAACGCCACGTCGATATCCAGCTCCTCGACCCAGTGCAGCAGCACTGCCCGCAGGTAGCTGTGCGACAGCTGCCCGGAGCACCCGGGTTCGCGCGCCCGCTGGAGTGCCTCGGCGAAGTCCACCGAACCCGCGCGCAACTCGTCGACCAGCGCCTCGAGGGGGCCGTGCCCCTTCGGATAATCTTCGGGGTGCTGCCAGAAGTGCGCGCGCGCCTCGTCCAGGTACAGCATCGTGGCGCGGAGTCCCGGCTCTGCAGATCGGCCCGCCTGGATCAATCGCAACGCCCCCGACGACAGCAGCACCGGATGTCGGAGCAGGTACGCGGTTCGTTCAGCGGGTGAGGGCGCGGCCATCATCCGGTCGAAGTGTCCGCACACCCACTCCCGTTCTTCGGTCTCGGTCATCGTCATCGTTGGCCGTCTCGGCGAATGGTCATGCCTGTGGCGGAAATCGCTGCAACAGATAGTCGGCGATCGAGGCGCTCACGCCGTCGGATGCTCGCGGTGGCAGTCTCACTGGCCGGCCGGCTTCCTCGACGTGGTGCACGTGGCCGTACACGTCGTGAAGCGTCAGCAGGGTTTCGAATCGACCGGGGCTTTGCAGGGTGAGGAGGGCCACGCTGGGCAGTTCCGGTCCCGGCCCCAGGTAGGGCTGCAGCGTATCGGCGTATCGCAGGAAGTGCAGGCGCAGGTCCGACGGATCGGCCTTGCACCTGGCCAGGACCGTGGCAGCGCATCGCACCGCCACCACCGATCGGATGCCGCCATCATGCGCGGTCGCAACGAGTGGATAGGGGTCTGGGGCGCAGGCAGGCGATAGACTGCGCAGCACGCTGATGCCCACGAGCACTGCCTTGACGTGCGCTGCCGGAAGTCCCGCCAGCAGCAACGGCACGCGGGCCCCGTCGCGAGCCACCACCTCGAAACGGTGCGTGGTCTCCGAGAACGCCAGGTCCACCGGCCCGACCGCGCCGTGCCCGCCGCTCGCCGGCGAGTGGACAAACACCGTGAAGCGGAAATCCTGTCCGCGCCGCAGCAACCACAGGCTCGTGACCAGTCGAACCTCGGGATGGGCATCCAGGTCGAGGAACGCCGCCTCGAGCGGACTGAACTCGATGAGTACGTTGTCGATCGAGACCGCCGGAAGGAGTTCGCCCGAGGATTCGAGCCGTGGCTGCGCCCGGGCGCCCAGTCCTGCCATGAGCACCCCCTGGTTCCACCAGTCGGCGGGGGGCGTCGTCGATAGCAGCGGGATCTCGAGCTGCACGTACGTCGCCGACTCCGGATCGACGCCGACGGACTCGCGCAGGTGCCGCCGCAGCGCGGGGTCGCCCCTCAGGGTGCCGCGGGCCAGCGGCGCCATGCGCGAGACCTGTCGCTCGAGTGCCGGCAGCGCCTCCTCCTTCCGTCCCGACGGCGTGACGATGTAGACGCCCAGCGACTGCCGGAACTCGAAGCCGGTGGCGGCGGACGGATGCGGCACGAGTGGCGCCTGCAGCAGGCGCGAATACCACTCGTCCTCCTCCAACTCGGGAAAGATCTCCCGTACACTCGCATCGATCGCCCCGGCTCCTCCGAACGGCCTCGCGACGGCAATCGGCGGACAGGCGAAGTAGCGCGCCAGGTTCCCGCCATCCACCTCGCGCTCTCCCATCACCAGCCCGCCGTGCTGGCGCACCACTCGGCGGCATGTCGAGACAAAGTCGGGACCCGCCGCCAGGTCGAGGAGCTCTCCGTGCCGGGGCAGCGTCGTGCCATCCGCTCGCGGCACGTCCAGCACATAGAACCAGCCAGACGCCCCGGTATGGGGAGCAAAAGCGAGCATCGGGCACTTGATGCACACCTCCCCGATCCCCGGCTGGGAGACGACGAACTCCCCCAGCGCGTCGGACGTCTGCGACTTGTTGAGCGCGAACCAAAGCGCGACGTCGATCGACCGGGTGACATCGAGGTACGGTGAGCCGGGACCGTAGTGCTGGGCCAGCACCTTGAACCACTGGGCGATGTCCATCATCCGTTCCATGCCGGTCGACGCGTCGCCTGACGCAGTGGAGGCGTCGCGCACCGTCATCAGCGCGATGTCCCACAGACGCCCGATCGGCGGCGCATTTGGCCGACATGCGCTCGGCAACAGCGCCGGATAGTTCGAGGTCTGCCCACGAAAGACGCGAACGTGCCCTGCCGCCGGCGGCGGGAGCGTGTGCAGCAATGCCTCGAGCGCGGCGCGGTCGCGGAGCGGCGGATTCACGACGAGGGGTCCGCGCTCGTGCTGGGTGACATCATGCAGCGTCCTCCGATCTCCAGTCGCCCTCGGCACGCAGTCGGCTGCACTCCCCGGGGCTGCCATCGCGTGCGGCATCAAGGGTTCCACGACGATCGGTCGCGGTACGCCCTTACGCCACCCTCCGAAGCGACGTGACGTACCAGCCGATGGGACGTTGCCAGCTGTCACCTTCCATGCGCAAGTTCGGATTCTCCGAACGCCGAGGCCCGAAGGGCCAGCTCACCCGGCGCGCCGTGCCCGCTCCGTCGCCGTCGACGGAAGGCGACTCGCACCCCGTCGCCTGGACAAAACGACGGCAAATGCCGTCGGTCGTCTGGCAGGCGAGTTCGTCACGGACTCTCGCGCTTTCCCCGGTCCAGTGGCTCCTGCCCCAAACACGGAGTGCAAGCTACGGTCGCTGGCCTGCGGCGGATCAACCCGTGGCGCAGCGGCTTGGATGCCGGCACTGCATCACCTGGCGCGTAGCGCACCTCGCCCCCGTCAGGCCGCACGGACCATGCCGACCCTTGGCGCAGCGAGCGCGTGCGTGCGTCCCCAGCGGATGATCCACTCCGCCACGACGACGTTGATGACCCAGCCGGCGCCCATACTCACGGTTGCTCACGCTCACGTCCCCAAGGGTATCGACGCAATGACATGCGGCGGGCCCGCAGTCCGCCAATATTTCCCCCCACACCGAGCGACAGTGTTGCAGCGGCGGCTACGTGGACCTGCGTCGCAAAGCTACGAAGCAAGAGAAGCAGCACCGCCCCTGCCGCGATCGAGGCTACGAACGGTCCGGCAGGGAGAATTGGCGCGAGAATCGGCTGTGGGTTGGGCGCACCGACAATGCGCGCGGTCGGATGGAAGAGAGGAAGTGCACCATTGAGGAGGAATCGCACGTCGCACCAGTCACCTGGGTTCAGCAGTAGTGGCTGCACCCGCAGTTGGGCCTCGACCAATGTGACAACCGCGTCCAGGTTTGGTGGGCGTCGCCGGGTTACCGTGGGTGCGATCGGCGTTGTAGAAGGGTCGAAGAAGAGGGTAAGCGGCGCGGCAAAATCGTTAGCCAAGATCGGCTCCGTACCGTCGTTCACGACCCGTACGAGCACGAGACGCGGATCCACGATTTCACGACCATCATGGATCACTCGTACGAGATCTGTCGCTCCGACGTGTACCGATGCGACTGGAGTTGCAACAATGTGATATGAAGGTCTTTTCCGCTTTCGCCGTATCGCAAGCGGTACGGCGAGTGGCGCGATTACGGCGCCCACGAACTGCTAAATTGGATCACGGAGGAGATCGAGCAACGTGGAAAGAGTTTGTAGTGACGTTTAACGCTCGCGTTCTGCTGCAACGGCATATCACAAGGATGCCGCCAGCGAGCGCAGCGAGCGAGGGCGGCACTCCCTGATGCCGTTGTCAGCAGCAACGCAAGGTTAGGCGTCGCCAGTGCGGGACGCGCCCACGAACCCCGCCTGCGGATCAGGCATCGCGGGACACGTCCCGCTCTGGCCGTCAAGGCGATAGTCTTCGCCGAATTCCGACATCGAGATCCTCGCGTTCCGCCTCGTCCTCGTATGTCTTTGCAATCCCGACTAACAACTCCGACGCGACAAAGGGATGTGAGTATCGCAACGCGTTTGCCCACTTTCGGTACTTTGCGGCCAACTCTCGCTCTTGGTCGCCACCCTCCCCCTCCACGTCACGCCTCTCGAGTTGTACACACCAATGCGTGCACCCTCGATCATTGAATCTGAGTGTAACTCTTCTATCACCTGCCGCACTTGCTCACATGGCCAGACTCCGTCCTCTCCGATTGCGGCGCCTGAGAGGAGCTTTCCAAGACACCTATCCGCAGTGTCCCTGCGACCAAGTGCTTCGCACGCCTCGCGCACTGCCTTTACCCAAGCGGAGAGGCGCTCAGCCCGAAGTTGTCCGAAGCTGTCGTGCCCGGGCATCCGGGACATCCCTTCAAGAAGCTTGAAGCCTCGAGATCCCAGATGTTCTCTCTCTTCCGCCGCGACCTTCCACTCGGGCGGATCGTCTCCACCGTCGGATCGCTTGTACGTGAGAACGATGGCTTGAACGAAGAGTTCGGGATGAGCTTCGACGTACTTATCGAGATTCGGAATACCGTACGCGTTCCCTCGCTGCCATGGCTGGTACAGCACATCTATGTACGCAAATTCGAGCATCGCTTTTTGCTCGAGCGTAAGAGTCGCGCACTTATCAATGACGCGAAACGCTGTTTCGAGTGAGTAGCCGTCGATTGGGTACTGCCCTTGCTCGTCGCGGCTTTCCGCGGTCATCGCAGTGAGCAGCCGATACAGTAATTCAGGATCGATCGACTCGAGGTCCAGCCGGATCGCAGCGAACGCGGCGCGCGGTCGCTGAGCCAGCAATAGGCGTTCAACTGCCTCCGCGCACTCCGCATCGTTTGCACGCATCCAATCGGGAACCGCAGTTGCCCAATACGCTTCACGACTCTTTGGAGTGAGTTGATCGACGAGCTCCCATGTACTGCGCCGAAACGGAGAGAGCTGAAGCAACCGTACGACCTCACCCTCGGACAGACCTTTCATCGCAGACTCCACCGCACGAGTACGCGCGTGGTCGTCGTCGATTGAGCGAAGCGCGCCGCGAATAATGTCGTCTCGTGAGGCGACGTCCCCGTTCAATTCATGTGTGAGGGCCGCCGCAATGAGTTGAGGCACGCGCTCGCTGGAAAGCACTTCGCGGGCGAGGAGCCATCCAATCGTTCCCGACGCCTTTCCTCTGTGGGCGAGATCGAAGACTCCAACAAATCCGCGTGCTTTTGCGACCTCGCGAATCGCGGCTATCCGCAGCTGGGTTACTCGTTCCTCTCGCTTCTCGTAACTATCATTTTCATCGTGCAGCTCGTCTGCAGTCTCCTGGACCCATTGTTCTCGGAACAACCACGCGTGCTTGTTAATGATATCGGCTGGCGCCAATGCTTCGTATGCTGCGGCGGCGGCGGCGTCGACGGACGGTCCGGTTCCAATCTTCTTGATGCGCTTTCGGGCGCGTGTCGAGAGAGTCGTGACCCGAATTTTCTCTCTTAGTTCTGCCTTTTGACTGTCAGACGCGCCCGGAATCCAAGTGTGGATGATCTTCCAGATGCGCGACCGATGCTCGTCGTCGACATCATTCATTCGCTCGACGAGTTCGCATAGCATTGCCGTCGAGTACTCTCGCTTCCACGACAGGATCATGTCGACGAGCGCCCGCAGAAACGAAACGATGGACGCCCTGTTCCGAATCGGCTCTCCGAAGCCATATCCGTCATTGCGCCACGTCGGCTTGTGGCTATAGTGCCCGATTCGACCGAAAGTGTTGAGTTGCGCGAGGCAGATCGTCCACGCGACTTCAGGAAATCGTTCCGCTAGTGCTTCGATGACCTTCAGGCGTTCGTCGGAATCGCACGCAGTCTGGGGCATCCAAACACGGAAGATTGACTCGAGCGACGCGATGGGCTTGTTCGCCCAGTTATCCGAGAGTTCAACGGTCGCGAGCTTGGCAAGAACAAATGCGACGCGAGGCATCGTATCTGGATTCCATGCGAGCCCTTCGAGAGCCCACAGTAGACCACTCCTCGGGCAGCCGCCGCCGAACACCCCAGCTCCGACTGGTCTCAACAGCCCAAACGTCACCGGATGTGGTGACTGCAGATCATTTTCCAAGATGGAGAGGAACGCATCAGGAGCTGCCTCGGCATATACAGGAAGCTCGCGATCGTTTGCCTCAAGCTTACGTGTACTAAGCGGCGTTAGCAGCTCTTCAACGAGCCGACTGACACGAGTTCCACAGTCGACTCCCAACCGCAATCGGAAGAGTTGATCTCCGTGGACGGCAAGTAGGACCAGCGTTTCCGCGATGCCTTTGCGAAGCAGTCCTGAGAACTCTCGTGATTTGCCGCGCAAGGTGGCGAGTATACGCTCCTCCTCGGGTACATCGAGCCGAGGGTCGTCCTCACCGAGCACCCACTTTGCGAGCTCGAAATAACGATTGAGATCGGCGGCGGTAATCGCGGAAGAGACGGCAAAGAGTAGATCAATTTTGGAGATCACCCCCGATGGGTTCCGACCGACCAAAAGGGAGCCTCATCGATTGCCGTGAGGCGTTGGAACTCTCGCTCTAGCTGTTCGTAGCTCGCGCCATCGGCAAGCAACTCAAGCGCTGTTATGTCGGAGCTGTTCGTGGAGTTCCAAGCACCCACCAGTAGAAACGGAAGCAGCGTATTTGCCGTCTCTGGGTTAGCCGCCCAAGCCGGAGTTTGAATGGCGGGGATTCTCGACAACCTCCTACGAAGTACCGTTAGCGAACGACCGGACTCATTCGCGAACCGCAGAGTTTGGTCTCGGTTGTATCCCATTTCTTCAAGTCCAGCCCGAAAACTCTCATAGTCGAGCGGCTCCAGCACAACGTGCGGCGTCGCGCTGACGGCGTTTCGGGGGGTAGAGCACAATCGTTGGAATCGAATGCGCTAATCGACCGAATTCCCGCTCGACATCGCGTCGCGCAGTGACGGCGATGAAGTCCTTGTTGCCGTGTGCTAGTCTCGGGAGCGTGCCTGGCTTGTCGAACACGAGGACTCGATCTCGATAACCTTGGAGTTCAGGCCCTCCGTCGCCGCCGAAGACTCGCGCGAGGAACGCCAACGCCTCGTCGGCCGAATCGGCAGCAATGATGATTGGTTCGCTGGGTGACGCCGAAAGCCGTGAAAGCATCATGCTTTGCGCGCCCTTGATCGCGGGCAGAAACAACGCTCCACGCAGCGGCGGCTCTGAAACGTCGGCCCAGTCCGCCCAGCATTGATCGAGTGACCGAACGCCTTCGGAGGGTCGTCGAGTTTCGTTCGCGAGCCAGACCTGTCCAGGGGATAGACTGCTGCAGCCATTGCTCGAGATCACTCTGAATCATATGCGCGAACCTCCTTCCAATTGGCTTCTGCGTTCCTGGCCTCCGGTCCATTTCGTTTTCCAGGCCAGTGCCTTGGTGTCACGAATACGAATACCGTTTCTAGCCTCTCCGCTCGCGCGATCGCCTTCACAGACTTGGCGAAGTCACCATCGGCCTTCGTCCGAACATCAATGTCGACTCCGAATTCCCATCCGGATTTGCCACTTGGAATCCACGGCGTTGCCTGCGAGCACTCTACTTGTCCATCCCATCCCTGACGCTGTCCGTCGTCGTTGCAGGGAAGTCGACCTTGCTTAACCCGAGGCCGGTGGAGTGCACCAAGGTTCGCAGGAACACCGGTAGCCTGACCCGGGCACCCACGTTCCGATCGACCCACGCCTCGATGTCTCTTGCAAGGATATCCAAGAACGGTGCGACGTACGGACGGGAATTCGGCGGCGGCCCCTTCGCTCGCTCTCGTGCCGGAGTCGTACTCCGCCTGCATGTCCAGAATAGCCTGAGCCTTCAAATTGAATACGTGCTCAATTCGGCTCGCCATCTCGGCGCTTGCCGATGCCCGTCCGTTCACGAAGTCGGAAAGGGCTGGACGTCCGACTCCGAGGAGTTTTGCCGCGGCAAGCACTGTGATTTTTCGCGGCCCGAGTACGGTTGATCGAAAATGTTTGCCCGGGTGAACAGGACTCTGGGGGGGGGCCGGCTGTTGATCGGGGTTCATGGCGTTGTCATCGTGATGTCCAGTTCGTCAGGCCTAAATACCAGGATAACGTTATGTCGCGTGTAGCGCAACAGGCGACACATCGACGTAGGCCCAATATGCCGCGAAAATGGGGCCGGGAAATCGACCCGCCGACGTCGCCCACAATTGCGCGTTGGCGTTGAGGGCTAATCATAGATTGTGGTGAGGATGCGGCGCTGACCCAGTCAGCTGCGGGCAAGCGGCTTAAAGCGTGATCGATGGCCTCAAACGTGTGCCACTCGCGGAAAGCTCACGCGCTTTGTGTTCAGCATCGTCAGTGCAACGCCTAACGTAGCTGTAGCAAAAGCCCGGCGCGGCCCGCGATGTGGACAGGGAACTCGGGCACCGGGGCCGGGTTCTCTGCGACAGAATCTGCGGCCCGACGCCCGCCCCTGTCGAGATCCCATGGCCCACTACAAGTACATCGACACCAATCCCCGCTTCCTGGCGGTGGACCTCGCCCGACAGCTCCTCCCGGGCACCTTCGAGCACGCGCTCCACCACTTGTTGTCGGGGCCGATCGACCTGTCCCACTTCGACGCCCGCTTCCGGAACGACGATACCGGAGCGCCGGCCTATCCCCCGGCCACGCTCCTCCAGATCGTCCTCTTCGCCTACGCCCGCGGCGTCGTGAGCAGCCGGGCCATCGCGCGGCAGTGCGAGGAACACGTCACCTTCATTGCACTGTGTGGGGATCAGGCCCCGCATTTCACGACGATCGCGCGCTTCATCCGCACCCTGGGCGCCGACATCGCGCCGGTCTTCGCCGCAGTGCTCGCCATCTGTGACCAGCAGGGGCTGATTGGGCGGGAGATGTTCGCCATCGATGGCGTGAAGCTGCCGAGCAACGCCTCCAAACGGACGAGTGGGACGCGCGCGGAGTTCGAACGACAGGCCGCGAAGCTGGAGGCGGCCGCCACGCAGATGTTGGCGCGCCATCGCGCCAACGACGAACGCCCGCCCGAGCCGGATCTGGATGCCAAAGACATGCAGCGCCGCACGCGTCTGGAACGCGACGCCGGCCAGCTGCGTGCGTGGCTGGCCGCGCATCCCGACGATCGGCGCGGAGCCAAGGGCGCGATCCGGAAGAGCAACCGCACGGACAATGAGAGCGCGAAGATGGCGACCAGCAAGGGCGTGATTCAGGGGTACACCGGCGTGGCCGTAGTCGATGCGAAGACGCAGATCATCGTCGCGGCTGCGGCGCATGGCACGGGCTCGGAGCACGAGCTGCTCGTGCCGATGGTGCAAGCCACCGACAGCGTGCGGGCCGAGACGACGCTCATCACCGCCGACGCGGGCTACCATAGTGAGGCCAATCTCCGCGCGCTGGCGACGCAGGGGATCGATGCGCTGATCGCCGACGGCGACCTCCGGCGCCGCGACGCTCGCTTCGCGACGCAAGTCGCCCAGCATGCGACCAAAGATCCGCTGCATGACAAGTCCGCAGACCCCGAGGCACCCCGGCGCTTCCAACCTGCGGACTTTCAGTACGATGCGGCCGCGCGCACCTGCGTCTGCCCCGCGGGCAAGGCCCTCTATCGCAAGGGCCAGTCCAACGTGACGCGTGGCTTCGTTGCGGAGCACTTCCAGGGTGCCAAGCGCGACTGTCTCCCGTGCGTGCTGCGGGCGCAGTGCCTGCGCCATCCCGAGCGCACGACCGCACGCCAGGTCGCGTTCTTCCGCGGACGAGAGCGCACCGCGCCGCTCACGCACTCCGCGCAGATGAAGGCGCGCATCGACACGCCGACGGGCCGCGCCCGCTATGCGCAATGCTTCGCCACGGTCGAGCCGGTGTTCGGCAACCTGCGCCACAACAAACGGCTCGCGCGCTTCACGCTGCGCAGCCAGGCGAAGGTCACCGCCCAGTGGACGCTCTTCTGTCTCGTGCACAACATCGAGAAGCTCGCGCACTACGGCGCGACTGCCTAACGCCTCGGGGACGAAGCGCTCGCGCGCACAGAGGACCGCTGCCAAGCCCCGCACACGCCGTCCGAACGCGCTGAGATCGTGCTGTCCGGTTCCGCGCGCTCGCGTCGGCGCACGCGCGCGTCATCGCGCGCCGAAAAGGGCTTTTGCTACATCCTCAACGCTTCGGCTGTCTGGTGCAACTGTCTGTTATGCCGCCGCGCTATCCTCTACTGCGTCGACCACGGCATCGGTACCCTTGTGAACCAGAGCCTCATAGTCAGTAAGCGAGCGAACCAATCGGCTGGCGCCAGCGCGCACGGAGGCGTCGATAATGTCCTCGTCGGACGTCACAATCCATACTGGAGTGCCTTGCTTGGCCAGCCGCGTGCTCACCGCGAACGCTAGCTGGATATCCCAGAGCCAGTTCGCACGCTTGGCCAGACTCATTTCCGGCGCGAGGATAATTCTCGCCAGAATCTCGTTGTACAATCGCAAAGGAACCGGATAGTCATGAGTGCACCTCTGCGCAGCCGTGGTAAGCTCCTTTGCACTGACGGAGAGCCCGTGGAGCAGCAGCACGCTGCGTGCGTACATCGCGGCACAGTGCTCCAACGCCAACTCTGACCGCAACAGGTCAGCCGTGCGTAGTCGTCGCTCGCTGTCCGTCAGATCCGGTGCCCAGCGAGGCGCCAAGTCGTGATAGACTCCGACGATGCCGCTCTGGATGGTACTGGCCCATTCGGCCTCCTTGGAGGATACGAAGGAGGCTGTGTGGCGAAGGACCTCGGAATGATGGGTCAGATCATCGGGTGACACCGCGTCGGCGATACTACCCACGAGAGATCCGTAGTCGTCGATGCCGGTAGAGAGATGGCTGCGTATGCCGAAGAGCGACAACAGCAACTGAGCGTCCGCGTTGAGAAGGAAGCGAATGATGCGCCTGCCTCCGTCGAAGACCGCGCAGTGATCGGCTAAGCGACGAATCGCAGCCCAGGCAGACGAAAAGGACCTGTCTGTCTGATCCGCGACGTGTGTCAGGAGCTCAGCGCACCCATTGGCTGGCGACGGCCACAATGCCACTGCTGCGCTCCGCCGACCACAGGTTGTTGGCGCGGGCTTCGGAAAGCGCCCGATACGCGTTGGCGTCAAAGACTACGGCGAGTCGCGGCATCGATGGTCGGCACAACGCTTGCCTTCTCTTGCGGGCCCTTCAATAAATCGCGACCAGTGAGCGCAGCGAACAGGGAGCATTCCTTCGCGGCCCTGTCAAGAGCAACGCGAGGCTAGACGGCAGTCAACCACACCGATGCCTACAATTGGACGGAAATCCCCGAGCACTTGTTCTGAGCTTACTGACCGAAAGCGTAGACTCTTCTGCATTCGTATCGCTGAAACTACTCGGTTCGCTAAATGGAACGAATACAGATGGGATATGCCACTGTTGCCGGGCCAGCATCAAGAGCTTCAATAGGAACGAAACACATGACGCGGCCGGTAAAGAACCTCAATCCGGCGCGGAGGATCAACCTGTGCGCCGAGCGCTGTGAAGGTTTGGATTGCGCTGGACGGAGAGCGAGTTCGAGCGGATCTGCAACGTCCTTAGGTGGGTAACTGGACATCAGTTGTACCAACGGGAGACGATAACTCGAAAGCGAGCTACCGTGGACGTGGAGAGCCTTCGCGAGCACGGCCAATAGCGAGTACGAGGACATGCGGTTGCAGAACTCTGCGTCGGACTTCGGTGTGGCTTCAAGCAGATACAGCGGACCAGCGGCATCGTCCGCCTGACCACCGGTCACTCGTACGGGCCGACTATACCAAACCCGGAGGCCCGACGTGCCAGTTTGGACGTTCGCAGGGATTCGCAATGGGGCCGCAAGGCATGATTCGCTGCAGAACATCGGTCCCGGTAGCGCGCGACGCACTGAGAGTTGATGGTCCTTATTGGTCCATCGCCCGCGATGGAGCAGTCCTCGTTGCCCTAGGTGCTGTTGTAGCGCGTCGAGCTTCTCTGAGATAGTGAATGCTCGGGCATGGCCCGACTGGGAGCCTTCGACCGAAACACCAGTCAAGCCGAGTCCGACCTTCCATGACGCAATCTTCTCGATCATGCTCGGTCCAAGCAGTTGTTCCGCGTATTGATCTAGCCGCTCTTGGTCAACATAGACGATATCGGAGAGGCTCATCGATCTATCCCGGTTGTGAGTGCCGTTTAACGCTCAAGCTGAGCTGCAGCCGAGGGCAATAGTGCGAGCGGAGCGAGCATACAATAGATCGGCTGACTGCTCCAGCGCCCGCTATGCCGCGGCGTGACATGCTACGGTTTCGCGCGCTGCGCCGATGCCGAAGAAAAGCCCGCTTGCATCTCCTCACGCATCAAGAGGCGGAGGTCCGTCAGGCCAGCGCGCATGTCTGTCAACATGCGTTCGCGCTTCTCGTGAGCGACGCGCCCCTCGTCAGGGAATCGAAGTTCAGCGCTGATGCCGGCGAACAACTGGTTGAGCCGATGCATCTGCGCCTCTACGACCTCACTCAAAAAGAGCGAGTGCACAATCCAGAAGTTCTTCGCTTCGTTCCAGGCCTTCTCCGCGCGCCTCGTCAAGTATGGCTCTTCCAGGCGCTGAAGCTTGTCGATGGCCGCCTCGCGATCGTCGGCATCAAGCTCGGCAAGAACGCTCGCGCGCTCACTTTGAAGCATGTCGTCGGCCGACTCGACATAGCGACGCAGATCGCGCGGATCCGCGCGCGTAAAGTCTGGACCGATGCGGATCGTCTGTAGGAGCTGTGCGGTATGGCCGCCCGCATTCTCGAGATGCCCGTACAACTCGGCGTAGACGTCATTGCGCTTCGACGCGAATAGCTGATAGTCGCGAGAGTATCGCTCGCGCGAGAGCGCTAGCTCCTGGCGAAACGACTTCGAGGCCTTGCCTACCTTCTCGTCGACCGCACCACGCGCTGCGGGTGACCCTGCTCCCGGTACTTCGGCAGGAGACCAAGTAGCGCGATGACTGCCGCAAGCGAGGTGGAGCCAGTATTCAGTGAGTATGGCGGGCATGGGCTTGTACTCCTCGGCTGCGTTCGGCGGCATAAAAACGAATCAGAGGTTTTGCGTCGCGCAGCCGACGGAAACCTCAGTTGAACTGAACCGCCGACCCGGCTCTATGGAGTTGCACCCGTTGCGCGCTCGGCGCTACGGACCACCGGGGGCGACCGCGCCGTGTCGTCCGGCGCGCGCGGCGTGTCGGTCGTGGCTGTGACGTGGGGGACGCATCGTCGCCGGTGCGCACGGGGGTTTGGCCGACGCATGCGCGCGACCCGTCGACGCCACGGGCGGTGGCGCGCGCCGGACGGGCGGGTGGTGGTGGTACGGTGTCAGACGACATCTCAAACTCCCCACTTGGCTGGAGTGACCCCCGCCGGCTGGACAGCGCGGGGGGCGCGGTTTGACCAGGGCGTCACCACGAAGGCATCATGCACAAGACGTATAGACGGTTCAGCACCGAGTTCAAGCTGCAGCTCGTGGAGGCGTATCTCGCAGGCGAGGGGAGTATCAAGGGGCTCGCGAATCGGGCGGGCCTCGACCACTCGCTCCTGCACTACTGGATCGGGAAGTACCGAGCTGGCGAGCTATCCCTCGACGTCGCGCGCGAGGAGACGATGCTGGAGGCGGAGCAGAAGATCGCGGCGCTCGAGCGCAAGGTCGGGCAGCTGACGATGGAGCTCGAGCTCCTTAGAAAGGGGCTCATCGCCGTCCCCGCGCTGAACAATGCGCGCTCGTCGATCATCTCCGGACCCACGGCGTCAGCGTCCAAAGAGGATGTCGCATGATCGGGCTACCGCGGAGTACCTACTACCGGCGGGCAGCGGACGCCGCTGCCGACCTGGACGCGCCCCCGGTCGACGCGGATGCGCCGTTACGCGAGGCGATCACCGTCGTGCGACGCTCGCATCCCGCATACGGCTATCGGCGTGTCACGCACGCGCTCCGCCGCGAGGGGCTCGTGGTGAACAAGAAGCGCGTGCAGCGGGTCATGCGCTCGCTGCTCGCGCCGCCACTGCCGCGCCGCCGCTCGTGGCAGGTCGCTGAGCCTGACGTCGTCACCGGCGCCTGGTATCCCAATCGGCGGGCCGACTGCATCCCTACCGGGGCCGATCAGCTGTGGGTCGCGGACCTCACG
>JADJAD010000010.1 GCA_016704465.1 Gemmatimonadota bacterium
CTGGCGCTGCAGGGTGGGAATCTCGGTCACGCCGCCGGAGACGATGAACGCCATCATGTCGGAGCTGCTGGTGTCGAGGCGCGTGACCGCCGCGGTCGGAAACACATACATCTGCCCCGAGAAATTGTACGAATGCGGCATGTAGACCGACACATGGCCGGGCATGTTGAGTTCGCACAATGCCTCCTGCGTCACGAAGCCGAGCGCGCGGGCGTTTCCCCCGGGAAACAGGTCCACCACCACCGGCTTGTCAAATCGACGCTTCTCGCCCACGAACGCATTGACCAGGTCGCGCGTGGACGAATAGAGCAGCCGGACGAACGGAAGCCGCTCGAGCAGGTCGTCGAGCGCGGCGATCATGCTGCGGGTGATGAAGCCCGACGCCAGGAAGCCGAACAGCGTGATGAGCCCCAGCGTGACGGCGAAGCCCGCGCCCGGGATGGGGAGCCCGAGCCAGCCGTCGATGGTGTTGAAGACGACCACGCAGATGTAGGCCGTGATCCCCACGGGGGTGAGAAAGACGAGCCCGCGAAATTGCCTCCAGCCGGGCGACCCGACGTCCTGGGCGGTAGTCTTCGGTCGCACCTAGGCCGCGGCGGTTTCGGTGGACTGCTCCACGGGGAGCTGTCGATCCTGCCACGCGACGATGCCCCCGCGCAGGTTCGCGACCTGTGCCATGCCCTGCTGTCGCGCCAGGCTCGCGGCAATCGCCGATCTCGACCCCGCCTGGCATTGCAGCACCAGGTTGGTGTCGCGTGGCAGGGTGGCGAGCATCGGACGCAGTCGCCCGAGCGGCACGTGCCTCGCCCCGGCAATGTGTCCCGCGTCCCACTCGCTCGCCGCCCGCACGTCGATGAGCGTGACGGAGCCGGCGCGCACCGCGGCGTCCAGCGCCGACGGGTCGATCTGCGGCACGGCGTCGAACGCGCGTCCCGACACCGCACTCGCTGAACGCATCGGCGCCGAACCAGCCACGCGGTCGGTCCCGATCATCGCCAGCTCGGCGCCGCCGCGTCTCCCGCCGATCGTCGCCATCCAATCGGTCGGGGAGGTGAACATCGCGCTCGTAGTTCACGAGCCATCCCGCCCATCCCACAAAGGCCTTGTTGAGCGGAAGGTTCAGCGTCCCGGGAATGAACCGATCTGCAGCCGCGTCGGCGCGCCGGATGTCGACGATGGTCGCGTCGGTCCCGAGCAGCGCGTCGAGCCGAGCCGACGCGGTGTGATTCGGGGTCGGGAGGTGGCCGAGCACGGCGGGCCCCTCTCGATTCAACCGCTTCATGATGGCGAAGTACGGCGGCGGGTCGGGCTGCCCCGCCAGCACGGCATCCACGAACGCGTCGCGGTCGTCGTGCTGCAGCGCCCAGTTGGCCAACTTCTCGTATCCCAGGGTGCTCTGCGGCACGGCGCCCAGCGCCTTGCCGCACGCCGATCCGGCGCCGTGGCCTGGCCACAGCTGCAGGTAGTCCGGGTAGCGCGCGACGAATCGCTGCAGCGAATCAAACAGCTGCGCCCCGGCGACGCGCATCGTCCCCTCGATGTTCGCCGCGCGTTCGAGCAGGTCCGGGCGTCCCACATCGCCCACGAAGATGAAGTCTCCGGTGAACGCCCCCACCGGATGCGGCGACGCGGGCAGGTCGGTGACGACGAACACGACGTGCTCGGGGGTGTGCCCCGGGGTGTGCAGCACGTCGAACCGCAGGTTGCCGACCGAGATCGCGTCGCCATCGCGCAGCATGGTCGCCTGCGCCGCGCCGGCGAATCCGTACTGCCAGTCTGTCCCGCCCTCGGCCGAAAGAAAGAGGCGCGCGCCGCTGCGCTCGGCGAGTTCCCTGCTCCCGGACAGGTAGTCGGCGTGGATGTGCGTTTCCGTCACGTGCGTGATCCGCACCCCCTCGCGCGAGGCCGCGGCGATGTATTGCTCGGCATCGCGATTGGGGTCGATCACGAGTGCCTCGCCGGTCTTCTGGCATCCGATGAGGTAGCTGGCCTGCGCGAGGCCGTCGTGGTAAAGCGCTTGATGAGCACGTCAACTCCTGTGGTTCGGAACATCCGCGGACCCCGCGGCAGCATTGCTGTGCGTCCTGCCGTGTAAAGGTGGACGCGCGGAATGGTGTGAGGTAGGCCCTCGGCGCGCTTGACCCGGTGCGGACCGTCGCGAAGGAGGGGAGTCGTGCGTTAGCGTTCGGTGGCGCACCGCCGCGCCCATGTACGTCCCTTGCCACCGCGGGCCCTCGCACCGGCCCCCCCGGTGGTTGCACGTGCCGGCCGTTCGCGCACGTCCCCAGTCCCTCGACATGTCCGACGCGATCTTCACCGAGAACCTGCGCAAGGTGTACGCGGCCCCGTCCATGCGCCGCTTTCGTGGCCTGTCGTCGCGGGGGAGCGGTCCGCCACCGATCGTCCCATTCGCGCCAGTTCGCACCACAGACAAGGGCGTGGTCGCGCTCGACACGCTCGACCTTCGAGTGCGCGAGGGGGAGTTCTTCGGGCTCCTTGGGCCCAACGGCGCCGGGAAGACCACGACGATCGGTATCCTGACGACACGTGTGACCCCGACCTCGGGGCGGGCGATGGTTGCCGGTCTCGATGTGACCGCAGCCCCGGATCGCGTACGGCAGCGCATCGGCGTCGTGCCGCAGCGGCCGAACCCCGACCGCAGCCTGTCGACGCTGGAGAACCTCGTCTTTCATGCCGCGTACTTCGGGATTCCCCTGGACCGCGCCGAGCAGCACGCCGTCGACCTGCTGAAACGGCTCGACATCACCGACAAGGCCGACGCGCGCGTCGACGCGCTCTCCGGCGGACAGCAGCAGCGGCTGATGATCGCGCGGGCCCTGATCCACGAGCCGCAGGTGATCTTCCTCGACGAGCCGACCGTCGGCCTCGATCCTCAGGCCCGCCACGACCTGTGGGAGATCCTGCGGGATCTCCACGCGCACGGGCGCACGATCGTCATGACGACGCACTACATGGAGGAGGCGGACCAGTTGTGCGAACGGATCGCGATCGTGGACCGCGGCCGCCTGCTGGCCTGCGATACCCCCGAGCGGCTCAAGGCCAGTGCGCCCGGCGGGACGCTGGTCGAGGTGACGCTCGACGGCGAGGCCGAGGCGGCCGTGACACCGGCGCTCGCGGTCGCCGGGGTCACGCGCGCCGAGGCGCACGGCACCGGCCTGCATGCCTACAGCGAGCGGGGCGGGGAGGCGATTCCGGCGCTGATCACGGCCGCGCAGAGCGTGGGACGTGTGGTCACGAACATTCACCTCACGCGACCGAGCCTCGAGTCGCTGTTCATCTCCATGACCGGCAGGAAACTCGATTGACGACCCCCTCTCCCCTCGCCGCCGAGCGGCCGCGCGTGTCTCCCGCGTCGGTGTTCTGGGCGCTGCTCCGGCGCGACGCCCGCGTGGCGCGGCGCGAGCTGCCGTCCTTCCTGGTGCGCACGATCATGCAGCCCGTGCTCTTCATCATCGTGTTCGGCTACCTGCTGCCGCGCATGGGGTTCGTGCAGGCGGGCTACACGTCGGCGCTGTTGCCCGGCATCATTGCGGTCTCGCTCACGCTGTCGTCGGTGCAGTCGGTGGCGCTGCCGATGGTGCAGGACTTCGGCTTCACCCGTGAGATCGAGGACCGCCTGCTCGCCCCGATCCCGATCCGCCTGGTGGCCATCGAGAAGGTGGTGTCCGGGGCCCTGCAGGGGGTGCTCGCGGCCTGCGTCGTCCTCCCGATCGCCCGCCTGATCATGGGGCCGATCGCCGGATTGCACCTGCCGAACGCCGCCCTCGCGCTCGGCGTGACGCTGCTCGGGTCCACCGTCTTCGCCTCGTTGGGGCTGGTGATCGGCACGGCGATCTCGGCGACGCAGATCGGGTTGATGTTTTCCATCATCGTGGCCCCGATGCTGATGTTCGGCTGTGCCTACTACCCGTGGCGCGGGCTCGATGCCGTGCCCGCCTTCAAGTACGGCGTGCTCATCAACCCGTTGGTCTACGTCGCGGAGGCGATGCGCGGCGCGCTCACCCCGTCGCTTCCGCACATGCCGCTGTGGGTTGCCTGCGCCGCGATGGTGGCGATGTCTGCGCTGTTTCTGGCGATCGGGCTGCGGGGGTTCGTGCGACGCAGCATGTCGTGAGCATCGTGGGACCCTGAGGTGCGAGCGCGGTCCTGGCCGACGGGGTGATCACGGCCTCGTGGCGCGTGCGAAACACACGACGCCCACGTCGCCCACGTCGTGCAACGAACGGACGACGGGTCGAGGTGCCCGCGCAGGGACCCCGACCCGTCGTCGCAACCAGGACGCTGTCAGCGGCTCAGGGGATGTAGCCCATGTACAGCAACCGGTTCGGCGAGCCGGCGCCGGCATTGATCACGATCCCGGGCGTCGCCGAGGCGACCACATTGGCCTGCACGGCGGCGGCGTTGGCGGCCGGGGCCCACTGGCGCACCTGGGCGAGCACGCCCGCCACGTGCGGTGCGGCCATGGACGTGCCGCTCAGCACGGCGGTGGCCACATTGGTGGTGAACCAGTCGCTGAGGATATTCACGCCCGGCGCGAACAGGTCGAGGCAGGGACCGAAGTTCGACCAGGCCGGTCGCACGTCGTTGATGGCGGTGGCGCCGACGATCACGGCGTTGGTCGCGCTCGACGGAGACTGCGTGCAGGCGTTCAGGCCACTGTTGCCGGCGGCGACGGCGGTCGCGACGTTGCCCACGGCCACGAGGTTGTTGACGGCCAGGTTGAGCGCGGCCGAGAAGCCACCACCGAGGCTCAAGTTTGCCACGGCCGGCTGGATGCGGTTGGCGCGGACCCAGTTCACGCCGGCAATGACCCCCGCCGTGGTCCCGGATCCCGCGCAGTTGAGCACACGTACCGGATGAATCCAGGCATTCTTGGCCACGCCGAAGGTCCGTCCTGCCGCCGTACCGGCCACGTGCGTGCCGTGACCGTTGCAGTCGATCACCCCGCCGGCGATGACGCTGAATCCGGCGAGGACGCGTCCGGCGAAGTCGACGTGCGTCGGGCGAATGCCGGTGTCGATGATGTAGACATGCACGCCGGCACCGGACTTGTTGTACGTGTAGTTCGCATCGTTGGGCAGGAAACGATCATCGATGCGGCGCAGGCCCCAGGACGGCGCGTTGAGCTGGGTCACGTTGGCCTGCATCGGCGCGTCCTTCTCGACGAGCAGGACATCGGCACGGCGGCGCAGCCGCTCGGCGGACTCGTCGCTCATGGTGGCCACAAAGCCCTGCAGGGCGTCCGCCCACTGGTCCTTCACTTGTGCGCCAACCGACGCGGCGATCGACGTCGTGGCGGCGCTCACGCCCGAGCGATCGCCCTCCTTGAGCACGACGATGTAGTCGCTCCCCTGCGGGGCGAGCAGTTCGACCGACTGCGAGGCCGCGACATCGGGCGCAGTTGGGGTGTTGGGCGAGTCGGAGCACGCGGCGAGGAACAGGGCGGCGAGTCCGAGCGCTGCGGTGATGCGGGAGCGGGGCAGCATGGTGGTCTCCTCCAGGTCGTGACGAAGCGCCCATCGCTCCGGGGCGCGGTGGCCCTCGGGCAATGACAGATGGTGCCTCGTCGAGGTGCAAGGGTGCACCGCGGATGCGGCGCGGGATCGTTAGGCGTCGGCGACAGCCGGGCGCCCGTTCGGATCACGTGAGGAAAGGCAGGAGGAGGTGCCGGTCGCGGCCGTTGCTGGTTGCAGTCCAGCATGCGGTGCGTGCAGGCGAAGTGGCGCCCTGGCCTCGCGTGACGGTACCAGTATGGGCGCGCCCAAATGGCTTGTCACCTCGGGGAACTACGCGATCGGCCGACACACGCGGCGAGCACACGCGGCGAGCTCACGCGGCGAGCACACGCGGCGAGCAGACGCGGGGAGCACAGCGCGGCGAGCACACGCGGCGAGCACACGCGACCGACATCCTCGGCCCGCACACCTGGCCCGCACACCGGCCAAGCGCGCCTGTCCCGCGCACCGGGCCAGCATCCCGGGCCAGCATCCCGGGCCAGCATCCCGGGCCAGCATCCCGGGCCAGCGCACCGAATCGATGCGACGGGCCGGCGCGACGAATCAGCAAGTTCGGGAGCGCGGCGGTACCGTCCGCGACCGCAATGCCCTACTATTTTCCGCCATGACGAGTACCCGCCCCTCGGCCGCGACGCCCCCGTCCGCCGTCCCCACCGTGACAGCTGCGCCACCCCCCTGGCATCTCGACGACGCCCGGGACCTCTACAATGTCGAGGGCTGGGGCGCCGGCTTCTTCGACATCAATGAGGCGGGGCACGTCATCGTGCGCCCAGATCCCGGGGTGTCCGAGCGCACGCTCGACCTCTACGAGATCGCCGTCGACCTCGAGGCCCAGGGGGTGCCGCTCCCGGTCCTGCTGCGCTTCTCCGACATCCTGAAGCGTCGCATCGAGGCACTGAGCGAGTCGTTCGCCTCCGCGATCCGCGAGTTCGACTACACCGGCGGCTACACGACGGTCTACCCGATCAAGGTGAACCAGCAGCGCCATGTGGTGGAAGAGATCGTCGAGTTCGGACGCAAGCACGGGGTCGGGCTCGAGTGCGGATCGAAGCCCGAACTGCAGGCGGTGATCGGGCTGTCGGAAAGCACCGAGCACATCATCATTTGCAATGGCTACAAGGACGAGGAGTTCATGCGCCTCGCCCTCATGGCGCAGAAGCTCGGGCACACGGTCTTCATCGTCATGGAGCAGCTGAGCGAGCTCGACGTCCTGCTGAAGGCGGCCGACGACCTCGGCGTGACGCCGAATGCCGGCGTGCGCATCAAGTTGGCCGCCGAGGGCGCCGGGCGCTGGGCACAGAGCGGCGGCGAGAAGAGCAAGTTCGGCCTGAACAGCGCCGAGCTCATGAAGCTGATCAATCGGCTCAAGGATCTCGGACGGCTCGACATCCTGCGCCTGGTGCACTTCCACCTCGGCAGCCAGATCACCGACATTCGATTCATCAAGGCAGGATTGCAGGAGATCTCCCGCTACTACGCCGAGTTGCACAAGCTGGGCGTCAATATCACCCACGTCGACGTCGGCGGCGGGCTGGGCGTGGACTACGACGGGACCAACTCGGTCAACAACGCCTCGGTGAACTACACCCTGCAGGAGTACGCCAGCGACGTGATCTACGGCCTCGCCGAGACGTGCCGCGAAGCTGACCTGCCCATGCCGCACATCGTCAGCGAGTCGGGCCGCGCGCTCACCGCGCATCACGCGCTGCTCCTGCTGCGCGTCATCGATGTGGAGTCGCTGGCGGGATCGCCGCTCCCCGAGCTCGCCGAGGACGATCACGTCCTCCTCCATGAAATGATGGAGGACTATCACACGCTGGGAAAGAAGAAGCTCCCCAAGCGCAAGATCGTGGAGATCTTCCACGACGCCTCGTTCGACAAGGAGCGGGCGCAGCAGCTCTTCAACTCCGGCGTGCTGTCGTTACGCGAGCGCGCCATGGCCGAGTCCACGTACTTCGCGACGATCAACCGCATCGCGACGGTTATCGCCGACAATCGTGAAGCCTATGACGAGATCCTGAAGGAAGTCGACGCGACCCTGACCGACCGCTACTTCTGCAACTTCTCGCTCTTCCAGTCGCTGCCAGATAACTGGGCGATCAACCAGCTCTTCCCGATCATGCCGATTCACCGGCTGGACGAGAAGCCGATCCGCCGCGGGACGCTGCAGGATGTGACGTGCGACTCGGACGGCAAGATCGATCGGTTCATCGGCGGGCGCGACGGACGCCCCAGCCTCGAGTTGCACGACTTCCGCGATGGCGAGGACTACATCCTCGGCATCTTCCTCACCGGGGCGTACCAGGAGATCCTCGGCGACCTGCACAACCTGTTCGGTGATACGAACGCGGTGCATATCCGCCTCACCAACGGCGGCTATGAACTCACCGACCTCGTGCACGGCGACACCGTGACCGAAGTCCTCAACTACGTGCAGTTCTCGGCCACCAACCTGCTCGCCACCTTCCGGCGCAAGGTGGGCAAGGCGCAGGGGATCACCCGGCAGGAGGCCAATACGTTCATCGCCGAGTACGTGGCGGGGCTCGAGGGCTACACCTATTTGGAGGGCGAGGCCGCGCGGTAACGGGCCGGACGGATGCAGGCGTGCATCATGCATGAATGCAAGACGGCCACGCCCGATGGGCGTGGCCGTTTGTGCCGCGCGTCGCGCGACGTCAGGCGCCGAATCGGGCGCTGACCGCACCCCAGTTCACCACGTTCCACCACGCGCCGATGTAGTCGGCGCGACGGTTCTGGTACTTCAGGTAGTAGGCGTGCTCCCACACGTCGATGCCCAGCAGGATATCGCCGGCGGCCTTGCCGTCCATGAGCGGGTTGTCCTGGTTCGGCGTGGAGGTGATGGCCACCTTGCCCCCGTCCTTCACGAGCCACGCCCACCCCGAGCCGAAGCGTCCCATGCCGGCGGCGGCGAACTGCGACTTGAAGGTGGCGACGTCACCGAAGGCGGCCGTGAGGGCGTCGGCCAGCGCGCCGGTGGGCTCGCCCCCGGCCCCGGGGCCCATCAGCTGCCAGAAGAGCGTGTGGTTCCAGTGGCCGCCACCGTTGTTGCGGACCGCCGTGCGGATATCGTCCGGGACGCCCGACAGGTTGCCTAACAGCGCGTCCAGCGACTTGTCCTGCATGCCCGCGTGCTTGTCGAGCGCGGTGTTCAGGTTGGTGACGTAGGCCTGATGATGCTTGCCGTGGTGAATCTGCATGGTTTGCGCGTCGATATGCGGCTCGAGCGCGTCAAACGCGTAGGGGAGAGCAGCCAGGGTGTGTGCCATGTCGTTCCTTCTCCTGGAATGTCGTAGGCGGAGAGACGCGCCGCAGTCCGCGGTGCGTCATCTCGCAAGTAAACCACGGGGGAGGGGAGTGTGAAGCACCCCAAGGGGAGAGGCGCGCGCCTTCCTTGCGAACCAGGGGCGCGCGGGGTTGCAACGAATCCAGCGGGCGCCCAGACTCCGCTTCCACACCAGCGACCCCCGATGCCGCCACTCACCGTTCACCTCGTCAGCCACACGCACTGGGATCGCGAGTGGTATCGCACCGCGGGCGAGTTCCGACTGTCCCTGACCGACCTCGTTGACGAAGTGCTCGACCTGGACGTCGCGCCGCACTTCCTGCTCGACGGCCAGGCGATCGTGCTCGAGGACTACCTCGCCGTCCGACCCAAGCGCGCCGATGCCCTGCGCTCCGCGCTGCACGCCGGGCGGGTGGAAGCGGGGCCGTGGTACGTGCTCGGCGACAACCTCATTCCCGGGGGCGAGGCCCTCATCCGCAACCTGCTGGCCGGACGGGCGCTGCTCGCGCAGCTTGGCGCGGCTCCGCCCGCCGTCTTGTACTGCCCGGACTCCTTCGGGCATCCCGCCGCCCTCCCGCGAATCGGCCACGGATTTGGTGCGACGCTCTGCGTGGTGTGGCGCGGATACGGTGGTCCGCCATGGCCCGCGGGCGACAGCGCGCGCTGGCGCGACCGTGACGGGAGCGAGATCCTGCTCTACCATCTACCACCCGACGGCTACGAGACCGGGGCGAACCTTCCGCCCGACGCGGCGGGGGCGCGGGCGGCGTGGGAGCGCTTCCGCACGATCCTGGCGCCGCGTGCGACGCTCGGCCTCGCCCTCCTGCCCAACGGTGCGGACCATCACGCGGTGCAGGCGCGGCGCGCCGAGGCGCTGCGGGCGCTCGCGCACGCGGCCGCGCCGCACCCGGTGGTCGACAGCACGCTGCACGCGTTCGCTGACGCGCTCGGGACTCGCGCGGCGTCGTACGCGCTCCCCGTCGTCTCTGGCGAGCTGCGACAGTCCCCGGCCTATGTCTGGTCGCTGCAAGGGACCTTTGGATCGCGCACCCGCCAGAAGCGCGAAAACGCGATCGTCGAGCGCTTGTTGCTCCGCCACACCGAACCGCTGGCCGCGCTGGCCTGGTGGCACGACGGGCGATCCCGCCGCCACCTCGTGCAGGGACTCTGGCGCTCGCTGCTGCGCTGCCATCCGCACGACACGCTGTGCGGCTGCTCGATCGACGCGGTGGCCCGGGCGATGGATCAGCGACTGGACGAGGTGCAGCGGGCCGCCTCCGTGCTCGCGCACCGGGCGCGTCGCGAGCGGCTGGGCGACGATCCGGCGGCGGCGCGCGCGCATCGCCGAGTGGCGCCCGGTCGTCGTCGTCTGGAACGCCTCCCCGCGCACGCGGGGCGGCATTGCCGAGTTGGTCGTCGACGAGCCGCTCGCGCACGTCGCGGTCGGCCCGGGGTCGGGGGGTGGTGCCCCGTCGTCGTCGAAACGGCGGCCGTTGCGGCTGGGCGACGGCTCGATCGTGGTGCAGGAACTCTCGCACGAGGTGCGGCATGCGCGCGAGGAGTCGCCGCGCCACTATCCGCGCAACGAACTCGTGCGGCGCCGCCACGTCCTTGCCTGGATGCCGGCCACCGACGCCATGGGGACGCATGTCGTGCCGCTCCACGCGGGTCGATCGCGCGCGGCGCCACTCGAGCACCCCGTCACCTGCAACGACGGCGTGCTCGAGAACGGTCATTACCGGGTCAGCGCAAGTGCGGCCGATGGCCTCTGCATCGAGACGGCGGCCGGCGACCGGTTGCGGGACGTCCTGTCGCTCGAGGTGGTCGGCGACCGCGGTGACTCCTACGCACGCCCCGATTCCCGGGACTCGATCCACCGGACGAATCGTGGCGCATCGCGCCGGCAGGCGCGGTCCGCTGCGCGCCACCCTGCTTCTCACGCTGCACGCCGCGCTTCCCGCGCGCCGACTGCAGTCTGCGACCGGGGCGGCGATCCGGCATCGCGCCTCAACGGTCCGCGTCGACGTCGAGGTGCAGCTCGACGCCGGATCGCCGTGGGTCGCCTTTACGATCCATGGAAACAACGCGGCACGGGACTGCCGCATCCGCCTCGTGCTGCGCACCGGCATCGGGCAGCCGAGTGTCGTCGCCGACGCTGCCTTCGGCGAGGTCGACCGGGGCGCGGGAGGGAACGAAAGCGCGACGGTGCCATCGGCCGGGGAACTCCCAGTCACCACCGCGCCGTTGCACCGCTACGTCACGCTCAGCAGCGCATCGCGGGGGGTCACCATCCTGAGCGACGGCCTGGCCGAGTACGAGGCGGACGAGGATGGAGCGGTCGCGATTACCCTCGTCCGGGGCGTAGGCGAGCTGTCGAGGCGAGACATGATGGAGCGCCCCGGACATGCAGGGTGGCCCGAGGCCACACCGGAGGCACAGGGCGCCGGCCCGTTCGAGGCGCGGCTGGCCCTCGTCGCGCACGCTCCCTTGTCGGACGCCGTCCGCGCGCGACTGCACGACGCCGCCGAGGACTTCCTCGTGCCGCTCGAGGGAGAGACCTGGCGCTCGGCGATCGACCCGCCGGTTCACCTGCCGGGGTTGCAGCTGGAGGGCGAGGGGCTGGCGTTCGAGGCGTGCAAGGAGAGCGAGGACGGGAGCTCGCTCGTTGTGCGCTGCACCAATCGTCTGGCGCGCACCGCGGCGGGGGCGTGGCGGCTGGCTGGGGTGCGCGAAGCCTGGCTCGCGCGACTCGACGAGACCCCGCTCGGCGCGCTCGCCGTGCACGACGGCGGAGTGGCCTTCGCCGCTCCGCCGCGCGCAACGATCACAATCCTGCTGCGGCGCTAGCGCCCCAGCATCTTGCCCAGCATCCCCCCCACGTCGTCGATCACCGATCCATCGCCGTCTTGGTCGATGAGCTGCATGAGCGAACCAAGCCCACCCGTCGGCGCCCCGATCCGCCCGCGTTCCTGCCCCAGCATCGACGCCAGTCCGCCGGCGTCGAGGCCCTTGGAGCGCTTCGCCGAGCCCAGCACTCCCATGACGATCGGGGCCAGCATGGCGAGCAGTTGCGCGGACTGTGCCTTCCCGAGCCCGGCCGTCGCACCGACGCCCTGCGACACGACCTCCTGCTTGGCGCCGAAGATGTGGCCGAGGATGCTCGCACCCGCCCCACCGCCCGCGCCGAGCAGCCCGGGGAGGTCGTTGAGGACGCTGCCGTCGTGATCCTTGTCGAGCGCCGAGGCGAGCGCACCGGCTCCCGCGGGAGACTGCGCATTGCGCGCCAGCGCGGACAGCAGCGCCGGGAGCGCGGCACTCACCGCGGTCGACGTCGTGGCGGAATCGGTGCCGAGCTGGCGGCCGATCTGCTGGATCGTATCGCCACCCAGCTGTTGCATCAGGTTGTCGAGCAGGGAGGACATCGTGGAGCTCCGGTGTGGCGAGCGCGCCGAATCGTGCGCGTCGCGTGCACCCCGTGCCCGGCGCGCCCATCGGTGGGCGCGACGTGGACGGAGTATCGGAAACAATGCCGGGAATGGAGCACGCCGCAAGTCGAGACGTCGAATCTGGAATTCGGACTGCGGAGGTCGTTAGGCGCGCTCGCCGAGCGGGCGCACGTGCTCGCCGGCCAGCCGGTCGCGCAGTGCGTCACCGAGCACGGTGCAGGCGAGCACCGTGGCGACCAGTGCCAGCCCCGGGGCGAGCGCGACCCAGGGCGCAATGACGATGAGGTCGCGCCCTCCGGCGATCATGTTGCCCCAGCTGGGCGTGGGGGGTTGCACGCCCAACCCGAGGAATGCCAAGCCGCTCTCCAGCAGCATGGCATTGCCGACCCCCAGCGTGAGGGCCACGATGGCTGGGCCAAGCGCATTGGGGAGCACATGGCGCCAGAGCGTGTGCCACTCCGTCGCACCGGAGGCGCGGGCGCCGTCCACGAACGCGCGTGCGGCCAGCGCCTGCACTTCGGCGCGCACCAGGCGCGCCACGCTCATCCATCCGGTGAGGGCCAGCACGATGACCACCGTCATCGCGCCAGGACGCCACAACGCAGCGCACAGGAGCAGCAGGACGAGCCGCGGGATGGCCAGGAGCGCATCGGTGATGGCCATGGCGATCCGGTCGGTGGTCCCGCGCCACCACCCGCTCACCGCGCCCACCACGATTCCCACGCCCGTTGCGAGCAGCGACCCGCCAATGCCGACCGCCAGCGAGATGCGCGCCGCCAGCAGCATGCGCACCAGGATGTCGCGGCCGAATCGGTCCGTGCCCATCAGGTGCCACGCCCCCGCCGCGTCACGGGCGAATGGGGCGACCAGTCGGGCGCCGAGCACATCGTCGATGGCGAGCGGATCGACCGATGCAAGCTCAGGGACGAGAATCGCCAACAGCGCGAGCACGACCAACGCGGCGAGCGCGCCACGCGCCACGGTCGTCATGGCCTGTCCGTCCAACGGCGGCCGCCGCTCATCGCCGCCTCGGATCGAGCAGGTACAGCGTCATGTCGGCGAGCCCATTGGCGATGATGACCAGCGCGGCGTACACGAGCGTTGCCCCCATCACCACCGGATAGTCGCGGGCGGCGATGGCCGCGAGCATGAGGCGTCCCATGCCCGGCCACGCGAAGATGCCCTCCACGAAGACTGATCCGGCGACCACTCCCGGGACGGACAGCGCGAAGAGCACCACGAGCGGCGGCACGGCATTGGCGAGCAGGTGCCGCCCCATCACGCGCCGCTCGACGACTCCCTTCGCGCGGGCTGTGCGCACCCAGTCGCTCCCCGCCAGGTCCAGCGCCGCGGCTCGCGCATAACGGGCAATGCCGGCGGCACCGATCGCCGCAAGGACGGTGACCGGGAGCAACGCGTGCCGGATCACCTCGCGCGCGGCGTCCCATCCCGCAGCGGTCGACGCGGGACTGCGAATACCGAAGGCCGGCAGGCGCAACCAGTCCGGGAACCCCCACCACGACGCCCCGGTCGTGAACAGCGCCACCAGGGCGAGCGCCAGCCAGTAGCTCGGCGCCGCGAAGATCGTGATGCCGATCCCGGTCAGCACGCGGTCCTGCCAATGTCCACGCCGCGCCGCCTGAAAGAGGCCCACGCTCACCCCGACGACAAACGTCAGCACGAGCGAGGTAAGCCCGAGGGCCAGCGAGATGGGGAGCGCGCGGGCGATGACGCGCACGACCGGTTCGCGCAGGGCGAACGACTCGCCGAGGTCGCCGCGCAGCACACCGCCTACCCAGCGTACATATTGCACCGGCAGCGACGCGTCGAGCCCGAGTGTGCGACGCAGGCTCGTGACCTCCTCGGGCGACGCCGAGGGCGACACGAGCAGGTCGGCCGCATCCCCGGGAGCGAGGTGGGCAAGGAGGAACGTGAGCGAGACGACGAGCCAGAACAGCAGCAGGGACTCGGCGCCCCGGTGAATGAGCACGCGCACGACGACATAATGCCTCGAATCTCGGTCTCGGCAAAGCCCACCGGTGATTCGGGAGCGCGCGACCCGCGACGCTCGCCGCGCCTCCGCGCTGGCAGTCGGCGTGCCGTCGCCTGGACGGTCGGCGTGGCCGTGATGGCGTGCACGGGTGGTCCGGCACTTCCCCCGCCCCCGGCCGGTGGGGTCGTCGTGGTGGCGTCGGGGGCTGACCTGGAGTCGGCCAACCCGCTGGTTACGGTGCACCCGATGGCCCGGCAGGTGCAGCGATACGCCCTGTTCGTCACCCTGGCCCGATACGACTCGCTGCTGCGTCCGACCCCCTACCTCGCCACGCGGTGGGTGTGGGAGGACGGCCACCGCGCCCTCACGCTGTTTCTCGAGCCCTCGCTGCGCTGGCACGACGGGACTCCGACCACGGCCCACGACGTCGCCTTCACGCTCGAAACGGCCCGCGATCCGGCCACCGCATCGCCGCGCGCCGGCGACCTGGCCTGGCTGGACCGTGTCGTCGTGCACGACGACACGACCCTGACCCTCGTGGCGCGCCGCCCGCTGGCCGACGTGCCGGCGATCCTGTGCGAACTGCCAATCGTTCCTTCGCATCGCCTTGCCGGCGTCGCGCGCGATGCCTTTCGCCGAGATCCCTTCGCCACTGCGCCGCTGGGCAACGGCCCCTTCATCTTTCGCGAGCGGCGTGCTGG
This sequence comes from Gemmatimonadota bacterium, assembly GCA_016704465.1. Classification (GTDB taxonomy): domain Bacteria; phylum Gemmatimonadota; class Gemmatimonadetes; order Gemmatimonadales; family Gemmatimonadaceae; genus SCN-70-22. The sequence continues at coordinate 14,982 of JADJAD010000010.1, forward strand.
CGAACGATGGATCTTCGACCGGAACGAGGCATTTCCGCCCTCCATGGGCGGGCCGGCGCGCATCGGTCGGCTGATCATCGCCGTCGTCGACGAGCCGACGACGAAGTTCGCCGGCCTCGTGAGCGGCGACCTCGATGTGGCCGGGATTTCGCCCACGATGGCGGCACTCGTGGCGCGCGACGGCACCCTCGCGGTGCGGTCGTATCCCGTCACCTTCGCGTTCGCCCTGGTCTTCAACGTGGGGCGCCCCCCGTTCGATGATGTACGCGTGCGTCGGGCGGTCAGCGCGGCGATCGACCGCGTACGCGTCGTGCGCGTCGCCCTGGCGGGCTACGGCATGGCGGCCGGCGGCCCGCTCCCGCCCGAACATCCCTTTGCGGCTGACGACGCGGTCGCCGCGCCGGCACGCGACGACGAGGCGGCCGCGCGGGCGCTCGATGCCGCCGGATGGCGCCTGTCGGGCGACGGGGTGCGGCGGCGCGACGACCGACCGCTCGCGTTCACGCTCCTCACCGTCGGGAGCGGCGACAACGCGGTGGAGCAGCTGCTGCAAGCCGACCTGCGGCGGGTGGGGATCCGCATGGAGATCCGCCAGCTGGAACTTGGGGCCTTCCTCGCCGAGGCGCGCGCGAACCCCAAGCGCTTCGATGCCCTCGTGACGGGGATTCCCGGTGACCTGTCGCTCGCGCACCTTGCGGGCATGTTCGACGGCGCACAGGCAGGCGGGGCGCTCGACTACGGCGGCTACCACACGACGACGCTGGACTCGGCGTTCGTCTCGGTGCGCGCCGCCGAGACGGAGGCGGCGACGCGCGCGGCGTGGCAGGGCGTGCAGCGCCTCGTCCGCGCCGACGTCCCGGTGGCGTGGATCTACCACGCCCGCGGCGTACAGGGGATGCGACGCCGTTTGCAGGGCGTACGGATGGACCTGCGCGGCGAACTCGTGACGCTGGCCGACTGGATGGTCGATGACGCGGTGGCGCGTCCGTGACCGTCCTCCTGTCGGCGCAGGCGATCGTCGAGCGGCGGTCCATCGCGTGTGGCACGCTCGCCCCCCTGGCTGCGTCGCTGCGGGCAGACCTGGCGCCGCTGCTGGCGGCGGGCGCACCGTGGATCCCTCCCGAAAAGGCGCAGCTCTCCCGCGTTGGGGGGCGCTGCCCGGCGCACGGGACCCAGCTCGAGTTCGATCCGTGGAGCCCGCGCGCGCACCGGTGCCCCGACTGCGGCACCGTGTTTCAGGAGGAAGAGCACTATCGCTGGTGGATCATGAACTACCAGCTCTGGCTCGCCGAGCGGGCGGTGCATGCGGCCACGCTCAGCGCCCTGACCGACGACGCGGCCTGCGCACGCCTCGCGACCGACATTCTCGCCGCCTACGCCGCGCGCTACGCGCAGTACCCCAATCGCGACAACGTCCTGGGACCCACGCGCCCGTTCTTCTCGACCTACCTCGAGTCCATCTGGCTGCTGCAGCTGACGGTGGCGCTCGACCTGCTCGAGGCGGGCGACGGGCCGGGTGCGCTGGGCGCCGAGGTCCGCGAGCGGATCATCCGGCCGAGCGCCGCCCTGATCGCGTCGTACGACGAGGGGCTCTCCAACCGGCAGGTCTACAACAACGCAGCGCTGGCGGCCGCAGGCGCGCTGCTCGACGAGCCGTCGCTCCTCGCGCGGGCCGTGGCGGGACCCTCGGGCCTGGAGGCGCACTTTGCCCGCGGCCTGCTGGCCGACGGCACCTGGTACGAGGGGGAGAACTACCACCTGTTTGCCCATCGCGGGCTGTGGTACGGCGTGACGATCGCCGAGGCGCACGGGCATGTCCTGTCGAGCGAAGGGCGGCGCCGCTTTCGCGAGGCCTTCGCCACGCCGTTTGCCACCGCGTTGCCCGACTTCACCTTTCCGTCCCGTCGCGATTCGCAGTACCGGGTGTCGCTGCGGCAGTGGCGCATGGCCGAGAGCTGCGAGCTGGGACTCGCGCGCGGCGACGACCCGCGCCTCATCTCGGCGCTGGCCGCGCTCTATCGCCCCGACGACGGCGCCGGCGCATCGGGGCGCGCCACCTCCACCGCCGAGGCCGAGCGCAACACGCCGCCGGTCCCGCTCACGCGATCCTCGTTAGGGTGGAAGTCGCTCCTGTTCGCCCGGGAGAGCCTGCCGCCACTGGGCGGACGCGTTCCGGCGTCCGTGCACCTGGCGGGGCAGGGACTGGCAGTCCTGCGACGGGACGAGGCACGCACCTTCGTGGCGCTCGACTACGGCGAGTCGGGCGGGGGACATGGACACCCCGATCGGCTCAACTTCTGGCTGGTCGTGGGCGAGTCGCGCATCCTCGAGGACGTGGGGACCGGCTCGTACGTCGACCCGACGCTGCACTGGTATCGCAGCACCCTCGCCCACAACGCCCCGCTGGCCGACGGGCGGTCGCAGTGGCGCGCCACCGGCGTACTGACCGGCTACGATGAGCGCGCAGGCGAGAAGGCCGGCCTGGTGTCGGCGCGCGCCTCCATCGCCCCGGGCGTCACCGTCGAGCGCACGCTCGTGGTCATGGACGACTATGTCATCGACGAGCTGCGGTGGACGGCCGACCGGGTCATCACCTTCGACGTGCCCTACCACGTCGATGCCGAGATGGCGAACGGCGGGCGCTGGGGATCGGCCGTGCTGGCCGGAGGACGCGGGCTGGAGGACGGCTTCGACTTCATTGCCGGGAGCGAGCACCTGACGGGTACGCCGGGGCGGCTGTTTCATGCGCAGGTGGGGGACGTGCGCGTGCGAGCATGGGTGGACTGCGACACCCCGCACGAGTGGTGGCGCTGCGTGGCGCCTGGGCCGCCGGGTGACCGGAGACGACGCTTCCTGCTGCTGCGCTCGCGCGCACGGTCGGGCACGGCCCGCAGCGTGTGGAGCTGGAAGGGGACGGTAAGCGCCTGCGCCTTCGATCCGGGCGGGATCAGTATCTCGCGAGGCGCCTGGGAGCGTCACGACCACCGGCGTGACGGAGACGCGTGGCAGGTGACGCGCGTGCGGCGCTCGGAGCAGACCGTGCGCCGGCTCGGCGGAGCGCTCCCCGCGTGCGAAGGCACGACGCCACGCGCTACCGCCGAGTCGTCCCCTTCCGCCGGGGCCGACCTCGAGCCGGGCGCGAACGCAGCGACGCCATCTCTCGCGCTTCCCGTCGCCGCTGGTATCGTACCGCCGCTGGGCGAGGTGGCGGGCTCGCTCACGACGCTCCCAGCGACCGCGGTGTCCGCAGCGGCGGTCGAGGTCACTGCTGACGCCCCGGAACACGCGGCGCCGCTACGCTTCCCGCTGGGACGCGCGCACTACCGGCGCTCTGAGGCAACCTGGGAGGACGCCGGCGCCCCGGTGGCGACCGTCGGACTGCTCGCGACGCCGACGCACGTGGTCGTGGAGGTCGCCGTGCGCGCCGACACGCCGACCTTCGCCCCGGCGCTCGGCGACAACCCGCTCGACAACGAACATCCAGATATCAATTCCGATGGCGTGCAGCTCTATGTCGGGGCGGCGCAGGGCGCCGGACGCTACTATTCGTGGATTCTCGTGCCCGAACCCGCGCCGGTGCCTGCGCATGAGCCTGCGTCTGAGGCTGCGCCTGCGCGCGTGCGGGTCACGGCGCGCGCGGCGTTCGGGCCGCCGCTCCCGCTCGAGGCCTCGGCCCGCCTAACGCCGGACGGATGGGTCCTGCGGGCGGCGATGCCGCGCGCGGCACTGGTGTCCGGCGGCGCGGGAGACTTTACGCTCGACCTCATCGTCAACGAGATTTCTCCCGATCGTGCGCGTCGGCGCGGCCAGCTCGTCCTGAGCGGCGGCCGCGACGAGTGGATCTACCTGCGCGGTGATCGCCAGGATGCGGCGCGCGCCCTCCCGTTCTGCCTGCCCGAATGACTGAGTCGCTCCTGCATCGCGTGCGCGTGGTGCTCTTTGAACCGCAGGATCCGGTCAACATCGCCGCCACCGTCCGGGCGATGAAGAACATGGGGGTGCGCGACCTGGTGCTCGTGCGTCCCGTGGAATACACGGCGTACCGGCTCGAGGGGATCGCCCACGATACGTTCGACATCATCGAGCGCATTCGGCATACCGAGACCCTCGACGAGGCGCTGGCCGACTGCGTGCATGTGGCAGCGTTCAGCGCGCGCCGTCGGCGTCACAAGTGGGACCTCGCCTCGCCGCGCGAGATGGCCACGCGGCTGCTGGACCGTGTGGACGAGGGGCCCGTCGCCATCCTGTTCGGCCGCGAGGATCATGGGCTCCCCAACGAGGCGGCCGACCGCGCCAACTCGCTCGTCAACATCCCCACGACCAACCATGCCTCGCTCAACCTCGCGCAGGCCGTGCTCGTCGCCCTGTACGAGTTGCACCTCGCGGCCGGCGACGCTACGCGCGTCGTCGCCCCGCCGCGGCACGACGCGCCGCCCGCCACCAGCGACCAGTTCGAGCGGCTGTACCAGGACGTCGAGCGCTCGCTCGCGGCGATCGACTTCTTCAAGACGCGCTACCGCGACCACATCATGCGCAGCGTCCGGTCGCTGTACTACCGCGCCTCGCCCGATGGCCGAGAAATCGACCTGCTGCGGGCCATGCATATCGAGGTGGTCCGCACCATGGAGCGTGTGCGTCGTCAGGCGCTGCTCGAGCGCGACGCGCAGGCCGCCGCCGATGGTGGCGCCATTGAGACCCACGGTGCCACCGGGACCGGCGGCGCCGAGCCCGACGGGCCGTGATCTGAAGCCCGAGGTGGACCGTGGCCGTTCGGCGCACGATGTTCCGATGATCCAGCGATAACTGCGCGCCGCTCGGGCGCGCGCACCCGACCATCCCCGACGACCATGCCATTCAAGCGCCTGTTCGGGCGCGGCGACGACGCGCCGCCCCCCCCGCCGCCCGACGAGTTCACGGACGAGGACGATGCGTCGCTGGCGCCGGAGGCGGGGCTCGATGCCGACGGACTCGACCGAGAGTGGCGCGACCGGGCGGTGGCGGTGATTCCCGGTGGCACCTCCACCGGCAGCAAGCGCGCGGCGGCTCTGTACGGACCGGGCAATGACGCGGGACCCACACACTTTGCGTCGGCCCAGGGGTGCCGAGTCGTCACGGTGTCGGGTCGTCAGCTGCTCGACTGTACGATGGCCCTCGGGTCGGTCGCCGTCGGCTACAGCGACGACGCGATCAACCGCGCCGTGCTGACTGCGGTGGCGAGCGGCAACGTCTGCGGCCTCGCCACCCTCGCCGAGGTCGAGGTGGCCGAGCGGCTCTGCGACATGATCCCCTGCGCCGAGCAGGTGCGGTTCCTCAAGTCGGGGGGCGAGGGGGTGGCGGCCGCCGTGCGCATTGCGCGCGTGGCGACCGGACGCCCGACCGTGATCGGGTGTGGCTACTTCGGCTGGCAGGATTGGTGGAACGAGGGGGCGGGGATTCCCGACGGCGCCCACGCCGACTTCGTCCCGATCCCCTTCGACGACGTGCCGGCGCTCGAGCGCGCGGTGGCCGCGGCCGGTGCCACCCTCGCGGCGGTGCTGCTCGAACCGGTGATTCACCGCCTGCCGTCGCCCGAATGGTGCGTGGTGGCGCGGAACCTCTGCGATGCGGTAGGTGCCGTGCTCGTGTTCGACGAGCTGAAGACGGGCTTCCGGCTTGCGCCTGGCGGCTACCAGGAGTTCGCGCAGGTCGAGCCCGACCTCGCGATCTTCGGCAAGGCAATGGCGAATGGCTTTCCGATCGCCGCGGTGGTGGGTCGAGCCGCGATCATGGAGGCCGCCGCGGAAACGTGGATCTCCACCACGCTCGCGGGCGAGGGAGTGGGGTTGGCCGCCACGGCCGCCGTGCTCGACATCTACGCCGAGGTGGACGTCTGCGGCACGCTGGCCCGCGTCGGTCGGCAGATGCGCGAGAGCGTGGCCGCGGCGGTGACGGCGAGCGGTCTCCCCGGCGTCCAGGTCACGGGCATCGATCCCATGTGGACCATCGAGTTCGACGACGAGGGACGACAGCAGCGCTTCCTGGAGCGCGCGGTGGCGGCGGGCGTGCTCTTCAAGCGCGGCGCGTACAACTACGCCTCGCTCGCGCACGACGACGACGAAACCCTGCTCGAGATCGAGCGGGTTGCCAGCACGGCCCTGGTCGAGGTCGTCGAAGACGACGCGACGTGAGCGCCGCCGACTCCCTGGGCGGCGCCGCGCCGCTGATCGACGTGCATGCGCACTTCTTTCACGCCGCGACGCCGCGCGGCGACTGGGCGCAGCTCAACGCCAGCCGCCTGGCTGCCGGGCGGCGCATCGGCATCACGTACCACGTGGCGTCGGTGCTGGGCAGCTGGGGGGCGACGTCACCGACCTACTTTCAGTCGTCGCGCGATACCGTGACCGGCAACGACGTCATGTACGACGTGCAGGCGGCCCATCCCGACCGTGTGCGCGCCTACGTTGCGGTCAATCCCAACGATGCGGCGTTCGCGATCGACGAGATCGATCGTGGGGTCGCGCGCGGCGCGGTCGGACTCAAGCTGGCGGCGGCCCGTCGCTGCGACGATCCGCTGCTCGACGCCGTCATCGAGCGCGCGGCCCGGCACCGGCTCCCGGTGCTGCACCACATCTGGCAGCACCGCCGGCGCCACTGGCCCGCACAGGACATTTCCGACGGCGCCGACCTGGCCGTGCTGGCCGCGCGGCATCCGGCCGTGTCGTTCATCCTGGCCCACATCGGTGGCGGTGGCGACTATCACCACACCTTCGCTGCCGTCGGCGACGTGCCCAACATCTTCCTCGACCTCTCCGGCAGCGGCATCGATCGCGGCATGCTCGACGACGCACTGGCCGCGGTGGGGAGCGGTCGGCTGCTGTGGGGCGGGGACATCACGCTCTGCACGGGGCTGGCCAAGCTCTGGGCGCTCGAGCACGTCGGGCTCGACGACGATGCCCTCGCCGACGTGCGCTGGCGCACAGCGGCCCGCATCTTTCCGCCGGGAGCCTTTCCCTCGCTCCCCTCCGTCGCCCACGCCTAACGCGGTGCACCGCCCGTGACCTCTCCGACGGCCGCTCGGCCCCGCGCGCCGGTACCGCTCGACTGCAACGCGTACATCGGCGCCTTTCCCTTCCGCCATGTGCCGCACCCGGACCCCGACGTCCTCGTGCGGGTGCTGGCGCGCGAGGGAATCGCGTCGGCGTGGGTCGGACACCTCCCCAGCGCGTTTCATCGCGACCCGACGGCCGGCAACGCCGAGTTGGTGCGCGCGCTCGCGCCCTATGCGCCGGTGCTGCGGCCGGCGCCGGTCGTGCGTCCCGACTGGCCGGGATGGCGCGCGGCGCTCGCGCAGCTGGTCGCCGCGGGTGCGCCGGCCATCCGGGCCTACCCGCAGCTGTGGGGGATGGCGGCGGGCGACGAGCGCATGGCGGCGCTCGCCGAGGCCTGCGCCCGCGCACCGTGCGCGTTGCTCCTGACCGTACGCTTCGAGGACCTGCGGCAGCGTCACCCGCTCGACGTGGCCCCCGACCTCTCGGCGGCCCACGTGCGGGAGTTGGCCCGCGCCGGGGCGGGGGCCGCCTCGTGGTGACGGCCGCCGGGCGCGAGTTCATCGAGGAGGTGCACTGGGGACTCACCCCCATCGAGCGGGAGGCGGTGCTGTACGACTTCAGCTGGGTGTGGGGGCCGCCGACCGATGAGCTGGCGGTGCTGTTCCGTGCGATCGGAAGCGCGCGGTTCGTCTACGGCACCATGTGGCCGCTGCGGCTGACCCAGGGCGCGCGGGCCAACCTCGCGCTCCTCCCCGATGACCTGGCCGACGCACCGCTGGCCGATCTGTCGCGATGGTAGGGGCGCGTGCCTCAGGCGCGGCTCACGCATTCGGCACGGATGCGGCACACGTCTTTCGCGCGCCCTTCCCGCGGGAAAGTGGTCGGTCCGGGACGGGAATCCAAGCAACCAACTTGCACGGCGGATGCGCTTCAACTCTCGATGCACTCGGCTCTTGCGAGTGGCCGGACTCGGCATCATTTTTCGCCGCGGTTTGGGTCACTTGTGAAATGATTCACAAGTCCGAGTCATTCCTTCGGATTCCCCTCCACCTCAGGACTCGATGACGAGCAGGCGCAAGTGGACGCTCGTTCCGGCGTTCTTGGCCATCGCGACAGCGGCGACCCTTCTTTCGGCCTACAGCGGCGCCTCGTCGTCGCAGGGATTCAGTCCCGTTCAGCCGATCAAGTTCCCGCACCCGGTGCATGTGCAGACGCTCGGCATGAACTGTCTGTACTGCCATTACGGGGCGAACAAGTCGCCGGATCCGGCGCTCCCTGCCGTCGGGACGTGCATGGGCTGCCACACGATCGTCGGCCCGAACCGTCCGGCGATGGACGGCAAGCCGGCCCGCGTCAGCGCGGAGATCACCAAGCTGCACGAGTACGCGACCCCCATGCAGCCGGACAAGTGGAAGGCGATTCCGTGGGTCCGCATCCACAAGGTCCCCGAGTACGTGCACTTCCCGCACATGCGGCACGTCAACGCCGGCGTCACCTGCCAGACCTGCCACGGCGCGGTGCAGGGGATGGAGCAGGTCTCCCAGGCGGCCTCCCTCAACATGGGGTGGTGCGTGAACTGTCACGTGAAGGGCTACAAGCTGAGTGAGGGGTTGCTGGCTGCCGGTGACACCGTGGCAGCCCGGGCCGCCGAGAACGTGGAACCGAAGAAGGCGCGCTATGACTGCGCCGTCTGCCATTACTAGCAGCACCCGACGCAGCACCGGGGCCAGCACTCGCTGGGAAGCATCGCCGCCGCCACGGTTGCCGGACCTAACGAATGTGGTCCAACGCACCCTGGTTCGTCTCGACGATCGAGGAAGCACTGCATGAGCCAGTCGACGGGGTCCGCGGGCGTCAAGCGCCGCGAGTTCCTCAAGGTCCTCGGCGCCGCCGGCGCTGCGACGACCACTATCGGATGTAGTCAGGAGAAGGTCGAAAAGCTGATCCCGTACCTGGTCTCACCCGACCAGACGGTCCCCGGCGTGTCGACCCACTACAGCACCACGTGCCGCGAATGCGCCACCGCCTGCGGCGTGGTCGCCGAGGTGCGCGACGGTCGCGCGGTGAAGCTGGAAGGCAATCCCGACCACCCCGTCAACCGCGGCGCGCTCTGTGCACGCGGGCAGGCGTCGCTGCAGGGCCTCTATAATCCCGATCGCTACCGGCAGCCGATGGTGCGCGAGGGGGGCAAGCTCGTCCCGACGACGTGGGACAAGGCGATCCCGCTGCTGGTCCAGAAGGTCGGTGAGGTCCGCGCCCAGGGTGGAGCAGGCAAGGTTGCGTTTGTCGACCAGCACGGCTCCGGGACGTTCGGCGTCTTCCTCGACCAGTGGCTCGGCGCCTTCGGCTTTCCGGCGCACCTGCAGTACGACAGCGCGGCCGACCTGGCGGTGCGCACCGCCAACGTCGCCGCCTACGGGGTCCCGATGCCGGGGATCGACATGGCCGCCGCGACGCTGGTCATCTCGCTTGGGGCCGACTTTCTCGACGGGCGCGATGCCGGCGTCCCGATGCAACTCGCCTTCGCCGATGCGCGCGCCAAGCTGCAGAACGCGCCGCGCTTCATCTACATCGGCCCGCGCCGGTCGCTGACCGGACTCAACGCCGATGAGTGGATTGCCTGCACCCCTGGTAGCGAGGAAGTCATCGCGCGGGCGCTGCTCGCCGCGGTGGGGGGAACAGGTGGTGCGACGGTTGCCGAAGCGGCTGCGGCCTCCGGCGTGACCGAAGCCACGCTGCAGCGCCTGGCCGATGAGCTCACGGCCGCCCGTCCCAGCCTCGTGCTCTCCGGCGTCTCCACGCCGAATGCCGGCGTCGTCGCGACGCTCGCAGCCAGCATCAACAGCGCGGCGGGCAACGTCGGGACGACGATCAAGCCAGCCGAGCCGATGGGCGGCTACCACGGCGCGGTCGGTGCCGAGCACATGGCGGCAATTGCGACGGCGGCCGAGGCGGGGAACGTCTCGCTGCTCTTCGTGCGCGGCGCCAACCCGGCCTACGACACGCCGAAGTCGGTCAAGTTCGCCGAGGCGATGGGCAAGGTCGCCTACAAGGTGTCGTTCTCGTGCTACCCGGACGAGACCACGGCGCTGTGCGACCTCGTCCTGCCGAGCGACCATTTCCTGGAGTCGTGGGGCGACGCCGAGGCGAAGCCGGGGGTGATCTCGCTGCAGCAGCCGGTCATGGACCGCATTTTCGACACGCGCGCCACCGCCGACGTCCTGCTGCAGGTTGCGCAGGCAGATCCGGCGACGGCGGGGCAGTTCCCGTGGAAGACATACCGGGACTACCTCATCAGCCGGTTCCCCGGTGGAGCGTCCGCGTTCTCGCAAGCGTTGGTGTCGGGCATGGTGAGTGGCTCGATCGCCGCGCGCGCGGCGGCTCCCGCCACGAGCACGCCGTCGGCCGTGCCTCCGGCGGCGATCGCCGGCGATGGCGAGTACTTCCTGCTGGTGTATCCGCACGCCGTGCTGTCCACCGGCGCGGGCGCCAACAAGCCTTGGTTGCAGGAGCTGCCGGACCCGGTGTCGAAGGTCCTGTGGCAGTCGTGGGTCGAGGTGCATCCGGCGACGGCGAAGAAGCTCGGCGTCGTGGCCGGCGACCACCTGACCGTGCAGACGGCGGCCGGCAGCATCACCGCCCCCGCCTTCGTGTACCTCGGCATCCGGCAGGACACGGTGGCCGTGGCGCTCGGCCAGGGACACTCGGCCTACGGACGCTACGCCCAGAACATCGGCGTGAACGCGCTCGACGCGTTAGGCGCGACGTGGAATGGGGCGGGGGCGTTGGCGCTGACGCAGACGAGGGCCAAGGTCAGCCGGAGCGGAGAGCGCTCGGACCTGGTCACGACCGAAGGATCGGCGCGACAGCACGGACGCGGGATCGCCCAGGCGATGACCGTCGCCGACCTGGTGGCCGGACGGTTCGGCGAGGAACACCACGCCTTTCCCGGCGACGCCGACCATTCCTTCCTTCCCGGCCTTCGGTCGCCGGTGGCCGCCGACGCCCAGGGTGACCTGGCCGATCCGACCGCCAAGGATCAGGGGATGTACGATCCCAAGCACTGGAGCGGGATGGCCAAGCGCCGCTGGGCGATGACCATCGACCTCGCCCGGTGCACCGGCTGCTCCGCCTGCGTGACCGCGTGCTATTCGGAGAACAACATCCCGACCGTGGGCGCCCGCTGGCAGGGGCGTTCGCTCCGCCCGGGGTCGGCGACGGACGAGGGGGCGTGGGATACGCGGCCGGGGGCGAACATCCTCAAGGGTCGCGAGATGAGCTGGCTGCGCATCGAACGGTACTTCGAGGGGGGCGAGGACGGATCGACCGACTTCGAGGCACGCTTCGTCCCGATGATGTGCCAGCACTGCGGCAACGCGCCGTGCGAGCCGGTCTGCCCGGTGTACGCGACGTATCACTCCCCGGACGGACTCAACGTCCAGGTCTACAACCGCTGTGTGGGGACGCGCTACTGCTCCAACGGCTGCCCCTACAAGGTGCGCTACTACAACTGGCACGGGTTCGGCGAGCCGGATCGCCGGCAGTACGCCTTCCCCGAGCCGTTGCACCTCCAGCTCAACCCCGACGTCACGGTGCGGGGCAAGGGGGTCATGGAGAAGTGCACCTTCTGCGTCCAGCGCATTCGCGACGCGGAGAACCTCGCCAAGCTCCAGAACCGCGAGCTGCAACCTGACGAGTTCACGACCGCCTGCGCCCAGGCCTGTCCGTCCAAGGCGATCGTCTTCGGCGACGCCGCCGACGAGAACTGGTCGGTGGCCAAGCTCGCGCAGGACGCTCGTGCCTACCACGTGTTCGAGGAACTCAGCACCTATACCGCGGTGGTCTACTTGAAGCGCGTCAATCATCCGGCGGGAGGGGCCAACTGATGGCCACGTTCGCCGAACCGCTCCGCCCGAACATCGCCTCGTCCGACGTTCCGCTGCCGGGCGTCCGCGACTACGAGCAGGTCGACACCGAGATCACCGCCACGCTCAAGCCCACCGCCGGCTGGTTCGGGGCGCTGGGTGTGGCCATCCTGCTCTTCCTCGTCGGCGCCGCCGCCTGGATCTACCAGATCTACTGGGGGCTGGGCAACGCGGGCTACGCGCCGCCGGTCATGTGGGGCGTGTACATCATCACGTTCGTCTTCTGGGTCGGTATCGGCCACGCCGGTACGCTGATCTCCGCCATCCTCTTCCTGTTCCGCGCCGGCTTCCGCACGACGATCTATCGATGTGCCGAGGCGATGACGGTGTTCGCGGTCATGACGGCGGGACTGTTCCCGATCATCCACATCGGGCGCCCGTGGAAGTTCTTCTGGCTGATCCCGTACCCGAACTGGCGGCTGATCTGGCCGAACTTCAAGTCGCCGCTCGTGTGGGACGTGTTCGCCATCTCGACGTACCTGACGGTGTCGGCCACGTTCCTCTACGTCGGGCTGATCCCGGACATCGCGGTGCTCCGTGACCGCGAGACGAACCCGGTGCGCAAGCGGATCCTGGCGGTGATGTCGCTCGGCTGGCGCAACTCGGAGCCGGAGTGGCGGCACTTCACCCGGATGTATCTGTTCCTCGCGGCCTTCTCCACGCCGCTGGTGCTCTCGGTGCACTCGGTCGTGTCGTTCGACTTCGCCATGGCGCTGACGCCGGGCTGGCACGCGACGATCTTCCCGCCGTACTTCGTCGCCGGCGCCGATCTTCTCGGGCATCGGGATGGTCTTCACGATCATCATCCCGATCCGGAAGTTCTTCAACCTGCGCCACTACGTCACGATCAACCACCTCGACGCGGCGGCCAAGCTCTGCCTCTTCACGTCGATGGTGGTGGGGTGCGCGTACCTGATCGAGTTCTGGACTGCCTGGTATAGCGGCGTGGCCGTGGAGCAGGACTACTTCTGGAATCGCGTCTTCGGCGAGTGGTGGTGGGCCGCCTGGATCATGCTCACCTGCAACATGATCTTCCCGCTCTCGCTCTTCTCGCAGAAGCTGCGCCGCAACCCGACCTGGCTGTTCATCCTCTCGATCTTCATCAACATCGGGATGTGGTTCGAGCGCTTCGTCATCATCGTGCCGTCGCTCTCGCACGAGTTCGAGCCGTGGCAGTGGGGGACGTATGCGCCGAGCTGGGTCGACATGGCCATTTTGGTCGGGTCGTTCGGCTGGTTCTTCATGTGGTTCCTCCTGTTCATCAAGCAGCTCCCCGTCATCGCGATCGCCGAAGTGAAGGAAATCGTGCCGCCCAAGCTCCGCTCCCACGCGCGTGGGCACGGGATCGACGCCAGCGGCCATCACGCACCCTATGGCACGGAAACGCCGGGAGAATTCGACTGATGCGACGCGGACTTGTAGCGGCGTTTCGCGAGCTCGACGCGACGTGCGACGCCATCGAGGCACTCAAGAAGCAGAAGTACGAGTTCACGGTCTACACGCCGACGCCGCGACACGAGATCGAACACGCGGTGGCCGCGCCCATGAGCCCCGTCCGACGCTACACGCTGATCGGCGGGCTGCTCGGCGTGACCTTCGGCTACTGGATGGCGATCTGGACGTCCGAATACTGGCCCATCGTGGTCGGCGGGAAGGCGATCGCCAGCTGGATCCCGTACACGATCATCGGCTTCGAGGCGATGGTGCTGGTGGGGGCGCTGTCGACGGTCGCCGCCATGTTCATTCATTCCCGCATTCCGAAGATCACCGCCACCGTCGGTGCCGACCCGCGCTTCACGCATGGCGACTACGGCATATACGTGGAAGCGGCGCCCGATCGGCTCAAGCAGGCCGAAGAGACGTTGCGGGCGCATGGAGCCGTGGAGGTGCGTGGTGAGTCGTGAGACGAGACAGACGTCGGGACACCGGAGACGAGCGATGATGCGTGCAGTTCGGCTGGCGGCCATCGGGGGCATCGCACTGTCGCTGACGGCGTGCGAGTGGTTCACCGACTTCAAGCGCCAGCCCTCGGTGACCGTGTGGGAGCAGGACTCCATCCTCAAGTCGGTGCGCGGGGCGCCGCAAGGCTCGGTGCCGCGCACCGGGACCGCAGTCGCCGGCCTGCAGGTCTCCTACTTGGCGCTGCCGTTCCAGATCGACACCATCGGCCTCCTGGCGATCAACCCGACGCCGGTGACCGAGTCGTCGCTCGCCAACGGACACAAGTACTACCAGATCAACTGTGCCGTCTGCCACGGCGACACGGGCGATGGCATGGGGAAGACCATGCGGTACGGCATTCCCCCCATCAACCTGTTGATGGACATGACCAAGAACCGGTCGGACGGCTATCTCTTCGGCATGATGCGCAATGGACGCGGCCTGATGCCGAGCTACAACCGGATCGAGGAAGCGGATCGCTGGGACGTGGTGAACTACCTGCGCGCGCTGCAGGGCATGGTGAGCGGCGTCCAGTTCGCGAAGGGTCCCCTGGCCGTGCCGGGTGTCAACGGCGACAAGGTCCCCGGCTACACCGACATCGGGCCGAACCGCTGGACCCGGCATGTTGCCCCCACACTGATCGGAACGCCCGGTGTCACCGCTCGCCCAACCGAAGCCAGGGCGGCTGAGGGAGCGATGGGTGCGGCCGGGCAGCCTGCGAAATCGGGAGAACACGAGTGAGCGCACATCACGACGCGTCGGCGCCGAGCCGGAACGACCTGGTCAAGATGATCCAGGCCCAGCCGGTCCCCCGCAACCTCAAGATGATTGCCCTCGTCCTGGCGGTGGTGGGCTTCGGCATCTTCATCGCAGGCGCCGCCATGGGACAAGAGCGCGCCTGGCTGTCTTTCCACGTCAACTGGCTCTACTTCACCATCCCGTCCTCGGCGGCGGTGGTCTTCGCGGCGGTGCAGCGCATCACGACGGCCCGCTGGTCGCGCAGCGTCATCCGGTTGATCGAGGGCTTCGTCGCCTGGCTGCCGGTGGCCTTCCTCCTCCTGCTGGTCACGCTGCTCTTCGGCAAGGGACACATCTTCCCGTGGATGCACGAGACCATCACGATCCCCGAGAAGGCGCTCTGGCTCGATCCGACGTTCTTCACCATCCGCGGCATCGCCGTCTTCGGCATCATCACCGCGCTCAGCATCTGGTACATCTACACGTCCGTCCGCGTCGACGTCGGGCTGCTCCCCGAGTGGGGCGCGTCGTGGGCCAAGGGCATTCGCGAAGGGATGCGCCGCGGGTTCCGTGACGAGCGTCGCGAGATGCACTCCACACACTCGCTGCAGGGGCGCCTCGCGGTCTTCCTCGCCCTCGCCTTCGGATTCGGCTGGACCGTGCTGGCGTGGGACCTGTCCATGTCCATGGACTACCACTTCCAGAGCACGATGTTCGGCTGGCAGGTCTTCATGGGCGGCTGGCTGGTGATGCTCATGGTCTTCTCGCTGCTGCTGCGCTGGTGGCGGGACTTCCTCGGGGCGGGCGACGTCATCACCGACGCCCATTTTCACGATGTCGGCAAGCTGTGTTTTGCCTTCACGGCGTTCTGGGGCTACCTCACCTTCTCGCAGTTCCTGGTGATCTGGTACGGCAACTGGGCCGAGGAGACGCACTACCTGCGCCTGATGCTCATTTCGCCGTGGACGAAGCTCTCCGTCTCGGTCGCCTTCCTCGTCTTCGGCGCGCCGTTCTTCGGACTGCTCGGCAAGGCGCCCAAGCTGTACCTGCCGACGATGGCCTTCTTCGCCGGGTCGTCGATGGTAGGCATGTGGATCCACCGCTACCTCGAGATCTATCCGCCGAAGTACGTCCAGACCGTCTCGTCCGCTCCGTTCGGGATCTGGGAGATCGGGACGACACTCGGCTTCCTCGGGTTGTGGGGATACTGCTACATCGCCTTCATGGACGCCTTCCCGCGCATGCGGGTCGTCTGGATGACCTCGCCGTACCGCGACGAGATGCAGGTCCCCGTCGACGCCGAGACCATGGAGCCGCTGCCGGCCCACGAGTAGGGCCCACGAGTAGGGCCCACGAGTAGGGCCCACGAGTAGGGCCCACGCAGCGTCGCACGAATGCGAAGGCGGGAAGACCGGCACGTTCGGTCTTCCCGCCTTGTGTTTCCTCACCCTGCTACCCGATGATGTGGATAGAGTGTGACCGTTGTTCCGGTCGCCGCGACCGTGGTTCGGCTACGGCGCGGCGTCGTTCCCCTGTGCGAGCAGCTTCTCCAGCTCAGCCAGGGGGAGAGCGCCACTCTGCCGTGTGACCTCGCGGCCCCCCTTGAAGACGATGGTCGTGGGAATGCCGCGAATGTCAAAGGACTTGGACACCTCCTGCGCCTGGTCGGTGTTCAGCTTGGCCACCAGGGCGGTCCCGATATGCTTGGCGGCCAGCTCGTCGACCATCGGGGCCATCACCTTGCACGGACCGCACCAATCGGCGTAGAAATCGACGAGGACGGGAAGCTCCGATTCGGCGATGGTACGCTGAAACGAGTCCTGATACAGCGTCCACGGGCGATCGAGCAGGATGAAGCGGGAGCAGTTGCCGCACTTGGGCCGCTCGGCGGCGCGAGCGCCGTCCACGCGGTTCCACGTCTGGCAGAATTGACAGCGAACGGTCAGCGCCTGGCCTGCGGGAATCATGATGGTTTCCTCTGCTGCGGTCGGTCGGATATATTGAGCGACGTGTCGAGGCGGTCGCGAAGTTGGGAGAGCTCGTGCGTTGAAAATAGTGGGTCGATAGTCAGTAAGCGATTGAATCACAAGAGATTGCAGGTGCGCGACTCGTGTGCTGAAGCGTGTGACCAGGGTGCAGGCGTTGCGTAGTAGTTTATCCTCTGTCGGGCGTCCTGGCGTGACCCTATGCTAGCGTAGGGGGCGCGTGTTTACTGTCGTCCGTAGCCGTACAACTCATGAGGGGCGTTAGCTCAGTTGGGAGAGCACCGCCTTTGCAAGGCGGGGGTCAAGGGTTCGAGCCCCTTACGCTCCATTCACATCAGATTCCACCACGAAAGAACGTCCCCGCTGAAGAGTGGGGACGTTCTCGCTTCGAGGCTCCGCTGTCCTGGACAGACTATCGTGGCTTGTTCGGTGAAGCGAAAGCGGGGGAGAACGGCGCAACCGGCAATCCCTTCGTCCCGTACGGGTGTCGAAGAGGCAGCGAATGACGACACCACCTTCCCCTCCACCGTCGGCAGATACGGTCGCCGAGCGCGTGCAACACGCGCTCGGCGACGCGATGCACATCGTGCGCGAGCTGGGCGGGGGAGGAATGTCTCGGGTCTTCGTGGCGCACGAGCGCGCGCTGGCCCGCAATGTGGTGGTCAAGGTGCTGCGCGAGGACATCGCCGAGGGGCTGTCACGCGAGCGCTTTCGGCGCGAGGTCCTGACCTCGGCCAACCTGCAGCATCCCAACATCGTGGGGGTGCTCGCCGCCGGCGACGCGGACGGCCTTCCGTACTTCGTGATGCCGTTCGTCGACGGCGAGTCGCTGCGTGCGCGGTTGGCCACGGGCACGGCACTCTCCTTTGCGCACACCGTGAGCATCCTGCGCGACGTGGCGCGGGCGCTGGACTTTGCCCATGAGCGCGGCATCGTGCATCGCGACATCAAGCCCGACAACGTGCTGCTGGCGGGCGGCGCGGCGGTGGTCGCGGACTTCGGCGTCGCCAAGGCGGTCGCGACCGCGCGCTCGCGGCGCGAGCACCCACACGGGACGCTGACGCGCGACGGGATCTCGCTCGGGACCCCGGCCTACATGGCGCCGGAACAGGTGGCCAGCGATCCCTCCATGGATCATCGGGTCGACCTGTACGCGCTGGGTGTGCTCGCCTACGAGATGCTCGTCGGCCATCCCCCGTTCGCGGAGCGTGGCGTGACCGAGACCATGCAGGCGCAACTGGTCGAGACGCCGGTCTCCATCGCCCGCTTGCGCCCCACCACGCCGCCTGCGCTGTGCGCCCTGGTGATGCGCTGCCTGGAAAAGGACCCGGCGCACCGACCGCAGTCGGCGACGGAGGTGCTCCAGGTGCTCGACGACCCGGCGGTTGTGAGCGGGGCGGTGTCGTCGGCCGCTGTCCGTTCGCTGCCCCGGCCCGGCCGGGCCGCCACGCTGCGAGTGTGGGCGACCGGGGCCGTGGCGCTGGTGGCCGTGGCGATCGGGGCTGTGTCGATGCGCGCGAGGGGAATTGGTGGCGCGGCGACCACTGCAGGGTCAGTCGCCGCGCTTCCGCCGGGCGTCGCCGTGCTCCCGTTGGTGAGCGTCTCGCCCGACTCCAGCGATGCCTACATCGCCCTCGGGATGACGGACGAAATCACCAGCGCACTGTCGCGCATGCCCGGCCTGCGGGTGGCATCGCGCAGCGCGGCGGCGGCGGCGCAGGCGACCGGCGGCAGTGTTGGCGACGTGGCCACTCGACTGGGCGTCCCATTCCTGCTGGAGGGAACGGTGCAGCGCGACGGGGAGCGCATTCGCGTCGCGGTGCGATTGGTGACGGCTCGCGATGGATTCAGCGCGTGGTCGGAAGTGTACGAGCGCCCGACCGGCGACTTGCTGGCGGTGCAGGCCGACATCGCCGCCCGGATCGCGGCCGCCGTTCGAAGCGACGTGACTGCCGACGTGGCGATCGACGTGACGGGGGCGCGGGACCCGGAAGCGTACAACCAGTACCTGCGCGGCCACTATCTGCTCTCTCGCGGGCGCCCCGGCGCGATGGTGGAGGCGGTGTCCGCGTTCGAGGCCGCCGTGTCGCGCGACCCGGCCTTCGCGAGAGCCTACGCCGAACTCTCCCAGGCGTACGCCGCCCTGCCGGCGTCGTCCCCGGTTGAGCGGGCCGACGCGCTCGACCGGGCGACCTTCGCGGCGCAGCGTGCGGTCGCGCTGGATTCGTCGCTCGCGGCGGGATACGCCGCGCTCGGGGTGGCGCACCATCTGCAATGGCGGTGGAGCGAGGCTCGCACGTCGCTGACGCGCGCCCTGGCCATCGACTCCAACGACGTGGTTGCCCTGCGGTGGCTGGCGCTGAGCGACTTGATCAACGGCGACGCGGCGAGTGCCGAGCGTCGGCTCACGCGCCTCTCGCGCCGTTTGGGCGGCGACAGTGTCTCGGCATTGCAGGCGCTGGCGCAGGGCATTGCCGGCGACGAAGTCGGGGCGATGTCGACCGCGCGCGGCGCGTACGTGCGCGACTCCACCTCGTCCGACGCACGCCTGATGCTGGCCACGACGCTCCTGCGCTTCGGGCGGGCGCCCGATGCCATTCCGGTGCTGGAGGCCATTCGTGGCGACGACGCGATCTCGCCCGAGGTGCTCGGATCGTTAGGCTTTGCCCTCGCCCGGTCCGGACGCGCCTCCGAGGCTCGGTCGATCCTCGCCGGATTGCAGCGCGAGACGCGCCGGCCGGGCGCCTACCCGGCGATGGCCAAGGTCTATCTCGGGCTCAACGAGCGGGACTGGGCCATCGACGCCCTGACCTGGGCCACGGCCGCGCGCGACGAGTTCTTCGCCCGGGAGTCGATGGCGTCGCCCGTCTTCGACCTGGTGCGGAGCGATCCACGCTTCGCTCGCGTCGTGGAAATCGTCGGACTGGACGTCCAGCGCATCACCGCGCCCGCGCGCCCGCGCTCGGCGTAGCGCCTCCCTGGGCCGCACGCGTCGGGCCGGGGAATGGGACGGTCGAGGCACCCGTACGTCGGCGTTCGGACGCAGGGGAAGTTATCGTGGTGTGCCGCCGCCGGCGCGTCGCTTGCCGCGTGCGTGGGGGACACCTAGCTTCCCCGCCCGAACAACTCCTCACATCCGTGCGATAGATGACCGCAGCCGCAACGCCGCGCGTCCCCGCCGTTGGCGAGGTCGCCCCAGACTTCACGCTCCCGTCCACCGCGGGTGGGAGCGTCACGCTCTCGTCCCTTCGTGGCACGTCGAACGTCCTGCTCGCCTTCTTCCCGGCCGCGTTCACCAGCACCTGCACGACGGAGATGTGCAGCTTCCGCGATGACTACGACGCATTCACCGGTCAGGACGTCGTGATTTTTCCGGTCAGCGTCGACAACACGCCGTCGCTGAAGGAGTACAAGGCCAAGTATCAAATGCCGGTCGACCTGCTGAGCGATCTCAAGCGCGAGGCCGCGACCGCGTACGGAGTCCTGGTTCCCGACCGGTTCGTCGCCAATCGTGCCTACTTCCTCGTGGACAAGGCCGGGGTGATCCGCTGGGCATTCGTCGAGGCTCATGCGGGCACGCGCCGTGAGAATGCCGAGATCCTCGCGGAAATCGCGAAGCTCGGCTGACGGTCGGCGACGGCGATAGATGGACGTCATCGAATCGCTGGCGCGCGACGACAAGTGGTACCTGGGGAGCGGCGACGGCATCATCTTCGCCCCGCCGTTCCCGCTCTGGCTCGATGCCCCGGGTTTCTGGGATGACGGGCAGGTGTATCAGTACAGCATCGGGCCGTTGTTCACGGTCACGATCCTCGACCATGGCGGACGCGAGCTCCCGTTGGTGGCGCGCAGCCGTCGCTGGACCCCCGCCGAGCTGACGGTCGAGTACGACCTGCCCGGGGGGATGCAGGCGACCGAGATTCGCACCGTGCAGCCGGGTGGGGTCTTCGCCAGCGAGTGGTCGCTGCGGGCGCCACATGCCGTCTCGCTGCATGCCGTGGCGTGGACCGCGCAGGACACCGCCTCGATGGACCTGCGCCGCGTGCACTGGGACGGGGCGATGCACTGGCGGCGCACCCTGCTCGACCGGCGCGAGGTGCCGCTGGCGGTGCACGTGGAGCTGGCGGCGGTGGGGGCGGCCGCGAGCTGGTCGGCGACATTGAGCGAACGGTGCGCCTTGCAGCCGCACTGGCGTCTGGCGCCGTTCGGCGAACTGTGGCAGGGAGAATCGCTCCCGAGCGCGGTGCGTCTGCAGGGGCTTTCACCGGACGGGTTGCTCTATGCCGCCGTACACACCGCCCTGCCCACGGAGGTGCGCGAGGCCAGCTTCGCCTTCGCGTTGCGCCTGACGGTGGCCGATGATGGGTTGCGCGGAGGCCGACAGGCGACCCCGCTCGCCTCGCGCATCGTGCTCCCCCGCCACCTGGCGGCCACGCCGCTCGTGTCGGCGGCCGTGGCCGAGACTTCGCGGGCTGACGCTGCGACGCCGGCCCTGATGCTCGCCGCGCCGCATGCCGCGCCGCATGCCGCGCCGCATGCCGCAACCATGCCGCTCGCCCGTGCCAGTCGGCGGCGCTGGCGCGAGTGGTTCGCCCAGGTGCCCACGTTCGCGTCGTCCGATCCGTATCTCGAGCGCTACTACTGGTACCGCTGGTATGGCCTGCGGCTCAACGGGATCGAGGGAGGGCTCGGTCACTATCGCTGGCCGACGGTGAGCGAGGGGATCGGCTTCTTCCACGAGCCGATCACGTACAGCGCGCAGTGTCACGTGCGCGAGCTGCGCTGGTTGCGCGACCCGGCCCATGCACGCGGTGTGTTGCGCACGATCTTCGACCACCAGAAGCCCGACGGCGCCCTGCACGGCAGGGTCTACGTCAACCACCTGCACGGGACCGACTTCTACCACGCCAACTGGGGCGATGCCCTGCTGGCGCTCGATGCCGTGCGCCCGGACGACGCGTTCATCACCGAGTTGTACCCGGCGCTCGCGCGCCACGCCGACTGGCTGGTCGCCACCCGCGATGCACTCGGCACGGGGATGATCGACGTGGTCGACCAGTACGAAACGGGACAGGAGTACATGTCCCGGTACCAGGTGGTGGACGAGCGCGCCGACGCCTATGGGTGGGAGAACCGGATCCGGCTCAAGGGGATCGACGTCACCGTGTACGCCTACGCGCTCTTTCGCTGCCTAACGCGCATCGCGGACCGGGCGGGGGCCGCCGGCGACACGGGACAGTGGGAGCGGCTCGCGGACCGCACGGCACGGGCGGTGCGTGAGCGCATGTGGGACGCGGACGCCGGGATGTTCTTCGATGTCGATCCGCGCACCATGTCGCGGACCGGGGTGTCGGCGGCGGTGTGCTTCTATCCCTACTTCACCGACCTGGCCGGCGAGGAGCACGTCCCCGGACTGGAGCGCAACCTGCTCGATCCGCACCGCTTCTGGACCGAATATCCGGTCCCCTCGTCGGCGCTGGACGACCCCCGGTTCAGCGCCGTGGCCGAGTGGAAGGGCAAGCGGCACGTCTGCCCATGGAACGGGCGCACGTGGCCGATGACCAACTCGCACATCATGGAAGTGCTGGGCCGATGGGGCGACGCGGCCCATCCGCGGCTGCGCACCGCAGCGGGCCATCTGCTCTCGCGTTTCGTGCGCATGATGTTCCACGAGGGCGACATCGGCCGTCCCAACTGCTTCGAGCACTACAACCCGCTCACGGGGGCCGCATCGATCTACCGCGGCATCGACGACTACCAGCACTCGTGGGTCGCGGACCTCATCATCCAGTACGCATGCGGCGTGCGCGTGGGCGACGACGCGATCGTGATCGATCCGTTGCCGATGGGGCAGGAGTTCTTCGAGCTGCGCGGCGCGCGGGTGGGAACGATCGAGCTCGGGGTACGGCTCGACAACGGCTTCGTGACCGTGACCGCCAACGACCAGTTGCGCCTGGCGCCGCTCGGCGAGCCGATCGTCATTCCGCGCTGATGCGGTTGGCGGTGCTGGTCCCGGCGCTCGGTGATCGCGAGGGACGCGCCGCGGTCGCGTGGGGACACGCGCGCGGATACGCGGTGCTCGCCTGCGATGCACAGGCGCCTCCCCCGAGCGCGCTCGACGCGACACACGACGTGTTGTGGTGTCATGCGGGACAGGCGGTCCCGGTCCTCTCCACAGCGTGGAAGGCATGGATTCGCGCCTGGGTGGACGAGGGCGGATCGCTCCTGCTGAGCCTCCTGGCGACCCCGCTGGCGCACGATGCCGGTGCCCCCGGTCCATGGCCCGACGTGCAGCGCCCCGTCCCGTGGCGACACGCCGATGACCCGCTGTGGGCCGCCGATTTTCGCGACTGGCCAGGCTTTCCGCACATCCGCGGTGTGCAGGGATGGGGGCACCATCCGCTGTATGATGGATTGCAGCGCGGCACGTTCACCTGGACCGCCACCGAGGGTGAGGCAGTCGGCCGGACGATCTTCCGGCGTCCGCGCTGGCCCCAGGGGCGGGTGGTCGGCGTCGACCGAGCATACGTGCGGCTGGATGCCGAGACCGCAGTCGCGTGGGAATATGCGCTGGCCGCCGGACGCATCCTCTGTCTCGGCGCCAACGTGAGTCTCACGGCGGCCGACCATCGGCTCGACGCGCAGCGCGATCGATACCTCATCAACGCCATCGCCAGTCTCGACCCGCATCGTCCACTCGCCTCGATGCGTCGCGACGCCTGGCCGGCCACGACGACACCCGCAATCACCACGCCCGGCGTGCCGTCACGCGCGCATCTGTCGTTGGCCCCGATTGCCGCCCCATGCGCGCTCTCGCCGATCGGGATGCTGCCCGTTGGAGTCCTCACGCTCGAGGGCCACGTGGATGTGCGTGAGGCGCACCGCGACGCCCCCTTCACGCTGGCCGGGCGCCGGGCGTTCGTGGTTGGCACGGAACAGGACGGGGTGTGCGAATGCTGGATCCACCCGCTCTGCGTGATGCAGGAACTCCGCCCCGCCGTGGCTGGAGTGCCGTTGCGGGCGACCGCCGTGACGGTCGCCCCCGGGTCCATCGTTCGACAGCTGGTCGACGCCAACGGAGGGTCGTGGCGCGAGGTCGTGGCGGTCTCGCCCGAACGAGCGGCCATCGTGTACGAGCTGGCGCCCGTCCACGCCGACCCGTCGACCGTGTGCACGCTCGCGCTCACCAGCCGGTTGCGCCTGCAATGGCCGATGTCCGCAGACGCCCTGCACCCGGTCACCGCCGATCTCGTGCGCGCGCCGGGGCGAGTCGCGCTGAGCGTGCGCGGCAGCGGTGGGCGCGCCGAGGTGCGTGTCGCTGTCGATGGTGCGGTCGACGCGTCGTTGCACGCCGATCCCGCGGTCGTGCAGCTGTCGGTACGTGCGCAGGCGGGCGAGGCGTTGCGGCTGGCGATCGTCGCCACGGCCGAGGGTGACCTCGCGGCCGCGGGCCTGTGGCACGCCGTGCGGGCGGACACGCTGCCCGCGACGCTCGCGAGTCGCGCGCGGCTCGATCGCGACCGCTACGCCGCCACGATGCGCGTCGCCACGCCGTTTGAGCAGTTCGACACGGCGTGGGAGTGGGCGAAGGCGCGACTGGCGTCATGCCTCGTGCAGGTTCCGGGCGTCGGGACCAGCCTTGTGGCGGGCTACGCCG
This sequence comes from Gemmatimonadota bacterium, assembly GCA_016704465.1. Taxonomy (GTDB): domain Bacteria; phylum Gemmatimonadota; class Gemmatimonadetes; order Gemmatimonadales; family Gemmatimonadaceae; genus SCN-70-22. Next base: position 39,256 of record JADJAD010000010.1, read on the forward strand.
CATCGCGACCCGGATGGGGGGACTCGCGCCCGGGCTATGCCTGGTTCTTCGGTCGCGATGCGTGCTGGAGCGCCGACGCGCTGCTCGCGGCGGGCATGTTCTCCGAGGCACGCTGTGCCCTCGAGTTCCTCGCCTCGACCGCCGACGTCACCGGGAAGATCGCCCACGAGGTGACGACGAGCGCGGTCGCCCACTACGACGCGGCCGACAGCACGCCGCTCTGGCTGCGTCTCGTGGCCCAGTATGCGGATTGGACCGGCGACCTGGCGACGGTGCGCGGCCTGTGGGACCGGGTGCGCGCCGCGCTGGCATTCGTCGTCTCGTGCGATCGTGATGGCGATGGCCTTCCGGAAAACGATGGGGTGGGGCACGGCTGGGTGGAGTCCGGACCACTCGGTGGAGGCGCGGTCACCACCTATGTCGCCGCCATCTGGATCGACGCCTTGCGACGGCTCGAGCCAGTGGCGCGGACGCTGGGCGACCTCGCACTCGCCGAGCGAATCGCCACCCGGCGCGCGCTCGCGGTGACTGGGTTCGAGCGACGGTTGCGAGATCCGGTCACCGGTCGGGCGGTGCTGCAGATCGGCGCCGATGGCGTCGCCGCCACAGATCGCACGGCGCTGGCCGCGGTACCGATCCTGCTCGGTGTCGACCTCCACCCGAGCGCCGAGACCGTCGTCGACGAGCTGCTCGGCGACGATTTTTGCGCGCCGTGGGGGGTGCGCCTGCTCGGGCGACGGGATGCGCGGTACCGTCCGCGAGGCTACCATTTCGGCGCCGTGTGGCCGCTCTTCACGGGGTGGACGTCGCTCGCGGCGTTCGCTCACGACCGGGCCGACGAGGGGTGGCGCCTGGCGTCGATGACGGCGGCACGCGCCTTCGCCCGGCAGCGCGGGGCATTCGACGAGGTCCTCGATGGCGATGATGGAAGTGGCGCGGGCGTGTGTCCGGACCAGGCGTGGTCGGCGGCGATGGTGATCGCCCCGATCGTGTACGGCATGCTGGGCGCCCAGCCCGATGCGACGCGCAGCGCGTGCGAACTGCGCCCACGATGGCCCGCGTCATGGACACACGCCCGTTTGTCGGGGGTGCGCGTGGGCGCGTCGCGGTTCAGCGTCACGATGACGCGCGAGGGGCCGGCGGCCGGTCGAACGCTGGGCAGCGTGCGTCTCGAGTGCGAGTTGGAGCACGGGCCACCGCTCACGGTGCGCCTGCTGGACGACGCTGGGGAGACGACCCGCGTGCTCACGCGCGGCTACCCGGCGACGGTGGCGTGGCCCCCCCACCCGCGAGAGGCCGATGGCGAGCGTTAGGCTGGAACGGATCGCCAAGCGGTTTGATGCCGGTGGCACGCCGGCGGTCGACGGCGTCTCCCTGGAGATCGCCGACGGCGAGTTCACGGTCATCGTCGGACCGTCCGGATGCGGCAAGACCACGGTGCTGCGCATGATCGCCGGACTCGAGGGCCCGACCGCAGGGCGGATCTTCATCGACGGGACCGACGTGACCGACCTCCCGCCGCGCGAGCGCGACATCGCCATGGTGTTCCAGAACTACGCGCTCTACCCCCACCTGTCCGTGCGCGAGAACATCGGGTTCGGCCTGCGCATGCGGCGGGTCGATCCGGTCGACATCGCCCGACGGGTGGATCGGATCGCCGAGTCGCTGGAGATCGGCGTGCTGCTCGACCGGCGCCCGGCGCAACTGTCCGGGGGGCAGCGGCAGCGTGTCGCACTGGCGCGCGCGATCGTGCGCGAACCGGCCGTCTTCCTGTTCGACGAACCACTCTCCAACCTCGACGCCCAGGTGCGCGCCCAGACACGCGGTGAGCTGGTGCGACTGCACCGTCGGCTGGGTACCACCATGATCTACGTGACCCACGATCAAGTGGAAGCGATGACCATGGCCCAGCGTGTCGCGGTCATGCACAAGGGGCGCGTCGAGCAGTTCGCCCCGCCACTCGACGTGTATCGGGCACCTTCCACGCTCTTCGTCGCGTCGTTCCTCGGCTCGCCCACGATCAATCGCTTTGCCGGACGTGTCCTTCCGGACGGCACCTCGCAACGGTTCGACGGCGGCGTGCGCCTGCGCGTCGAGGCTCCGCTCGCCGAGGTCGCGACGCTTGCCGTGCGCCCGGAGCACCTCAACCTCGTCGCCCCGACCGAAGGGAGCGCGGGCGAGGTCACCCTGGTTGAGCCACTCGGCCCTGAGACCATCCTGCATGTGCGCCTGACGGGAGGCGAGCAGGCCACACTGCGCCTCGGCGCCGGGACCACGCCGGCGGTGGGCGATACCGTGGGCGTGTCGGTACGGGCGACCGAGGCGCTGGTGTACGATGCCCGGGGACGCCTGATGGGGCGTGGTGTGGCGTGATGGGACGGCGATGGCGCCCGACCTGCCTCGTGCTCGCTGCAGTCGTGCTGACTGCCGCCTGCAGCGGTGGGGCAGGGGAGCCGGTCGTCCTGCGCATGACGTCGTGGCAGTCGCCCCAGGAGAACGCCCTCGATCAACCGGCGCTGCGGGCGTTCGAGCGCGCCCATCCCGGTGTGCGGGTGGTCAATGAACCGGTGAGCAACCAGGCCGAGTACCGGGAGAAGGTCATCACCGCCATCGCGTCGGGCGCTCCGCCCGACGTGCTCCTGCTCGACGGCATCGATGTGCCGTCGTTTGCCCGTGGCGGGGTGCTGCTCAACCTCGCCCCGTTTGCCGCGCGCGTGGGACTGCGTCTCGAGGAGTTCTTCCCGAACGTGCTCTCGATGTTTTCGCGCGGCGATTCGGTCCTCGCCTTTCCGAAGGGTTTCTCGCCCGTCGTCTACTACTACAATCGCACCCTGTTCGACGCGGCAGGGATACCGTATCCGCAGGACGGATGGACGGTCGATGAGTTCCTGCAGACGGCCCAGGCGCTGACGCGCGACCTGGATGGCGACGGGACCACGGATCAATGGGGGACGGCGGTGGACCGTCGCTTTCACGCCTGGCAGGCGATGCTGTGGAGCGGTGGGGGCGACATCCTCACCCCCGACGGTCGTCGCGCCACCGGTGCGCTCGACGCCCCCGAGTCGGTGCGCGCCCTCGAGTTCCTCACCGCGCTGGCCACCGTCCATCGCGTCGCCCCGCGTCCCAACGCCTTTCGCGCAGTCTCCGGCAACGAGACGCGCCTGTTCTACTCCGGGCGGGTCGCCCTCCTCCCCAGCGGGCACTGGCTCCTGCCGAACATCCGTGCCCAGCTGGTGCAGGGCCGGTTGTCGTTAGGCGTGGTGAGCTTCCCGCGCGTGGAGGGCGTGCTGCCGTCGACTCCGCTCTTCGCGTCCGGTTGGGCCGTGCCGCGCAACAGTGCCCACCGCAAGCTGGCCGTGGAGCTGGCGGCGGCGCTCGCCGGGCCCGCCGCGCAACGTCATCGCCTGGAGGCAGGGCTCGAACTCTCCACCATGCCTGGGGTGCAGCAGGCGTTCGCCGGTCGGGACTCGCTTGGGCTCGAGCCCGCCTTCCTTCGGCAGGTCGACTTCGGGCGCGCCCCCTGGGGGGCCCGCATCGAACGGTTCCGCGAAGTGGAGGCGCAACTTCCCGACATCATCGATCGTGTGGTCATTCGCGGCGAGACGGCCGCCGCCGCGGCGCGCGACGTGGCTCGGCGCATCGACGAGATCCTGCAACGATGACCCACGCCCAGTCGCTGGCGCGCCGCTGGGCGATCGCCGCCTGCATGGTCTGGGGCGTGGCGACGGCCGTCGCCGTCAACCGTCCGCTCGAGCGCGTTGAGTATGCGCTCGCTGCGCACGAGGCACGCGCGGTCGCACGAGCGATGGTGGATTCGTCCGGCCGGCGCCCGTCACCGATCCGCCGCCTCGTGGCCGAGGGCTCGCTCACGCGCGCCGGTGTGGAACTGTCGCGGTATCTGGGGCGCGCGGTGCGCGGCCTCGAGGAGAGCGATCGCGTCGTGGTGCATCGCTCGTGGCTCAAGCGCGCGGTCAGCGTCCCGCTCAAGGATCGCGATGAGTGGGAGATCGTGGGCGTGGTGGCGCTGCAGGCCGAGCCGTGGCGGGATCTCCCGGTGACGCTCCTCGCCATCGCGTTCGCCGTGCTCGTGGCGGCGACGCTCGCCAGCCGCGGCGTCGACCGCCTGGCCGAAGACCCTGCGATTGCGCTCTACTCGGTGCTGGTCGGTCCCGTTGCGACGCTGGCGGTGGTGATGGCGGCGCTCACCGCGCTGGTGCGTCAACGCGTCGAGGCTGCCGCCGCCTCACTACCGCCTCCTTCGGCGCTCTCGCGCTTCGACGGGCTGACGCTCCCGCTCCCCTCCGCGACCCTGAGCGCGCTCACCCTCGCGCTGATCTTCGCCGCCACCGCAGCTGCCCTCGTCGTGGCCGGGTGGGCGGCGTCGGCGCGCCGTCACGCCGCTGAGCGCCGGGAGACGCTGACGGCGTGGGCCTTCCTGGCGCCCAGCGCCCTGCACCTGCTCGTCTTCACCGCCGGCCCGCTCGCCTTCACCCTGTTCATCTCGTTCCACGACTGGGACCTGCTGCGGCTGGATCGCCCCTTCGTGGGGTTCGGCAACTACGCGGAACTCGTCGCCGACCCGCTGTTCTGGCGCGCGGTCGGCAACACGGCCGTGTACGCCCTCTACGTCCCCGTCAGCATGGGGCTGGCGTTAGGCGCGGCGCTCATCCTCAACCAGCCGCTGCGCGGCATGCACGCCCTGCGGGCGATCGTCTTCCTGCCGACCGTTGTCTCGTACGTGGCGATCGCCATCGTCTGGCAATGGATGTTCAATGCCGACTTCGGCCTGCTCAACGTCCTCCTGCGTGCGGTGCACCTGCCGGGGGTCGACTGGCTGGGCAACCCGAAGACGGCCCTCGTCGCGCTGATGATCGTGTCGGCGTGGGTGCAGCTCGGCTACCAGATGGTCATCTACCTCGCCGGACTGCAGGGCATCCCTGCGCACCTCATCGAGGCCGCCACCCTGGACGGCGCGTCGCCATGGGCGCGCCTCCGCCACATCACGCTCCCGCTCCTGCGTCCCGTCACGACCTACCTCTTCGTCACCGGGATCATCTGGTCGTTCCAGGTCTTCACCCTTGTCTACGTCATGACCGAAGGCGGGCCGGTGCACGCCACCGACGTGCTCGTGTACCGCATCTACCAGAACGCCTGGGAGTTCCGGCGCATGGGCTACGCCTCGGCCATGAGCTGGATCCTGTTTGCGATCCTGCTCGCGCTCACGCTCCTCCAGTGGCGCGCCCTCAACCGCACGGTCGACGATGCGGCCTGATCGCGCCGGCCGTCGCCGGGCTGTTGCCGGCTACACCGCGGCAATCCTGCTCGCCAGCGTCATGCTCATCCCCTTCCTCTGGATGCTGTCCACGGCGCTGATGGACGAGTTCGAGGTCTTCCAGTATCCCCCGCCGCTCCTCCCGGCCGATCCGCAGTGGGCGAACTTCCCCAACGCCCTGACACAGCTCCCGTTCGCCCGCTTCTTCCTGAACAGCGGGATCCTCGCCGTGTGCATGGTGCTGGGCCAGACGCTGACCGGCGCGTTAGGCGGTTATGCGTTCGCTCGCTTCCGCTTCGCCGGCCGGGGCGCCGTCTTCGCGGCGTACCTCGGCGCCCTCATGGTCCCGGCCATCGTCCTCCTCATCCCGCGCTTCCTGTTGATCGACGCGCTCGGCGGGGTCGATACCATCGCGGGACTCGTCTCCACCGAGCTGGTCTCGGTCTGGGGCGTCTTCCTCCTGCGGCAGTTCTTCCTGTCGCTGCCGCGAGAAACCGAGGATGCGGCCCGCGTCGACGGGGCCTCCGAGTGGACCATCTTCTGGCGCATCGCGCTCCCGCTCGCCCGGCCGGCGCTCGCGACGGTCGCCCTGTTCTCATTCATCGATGCGTGGAAGTCGTTCCTGTGGCCGCTTGTCGTGACCCAGTCGCTGGAGATGCGCACCGTGGAGGTAGGCATCGCGTCGTTCCACGGACTCTACTACGCCAACTGGCCCTACCAGATGGCGGCCGCCGTCACGGCGCTCATCCCGGTGCTGGTCGCCTTTCTCGCGTCGCAGCGGTTCTTCACGCGCGGCATCCAGCTGACCGGCATCCGGTAGCCAACGCGCGCCGGTGCGGGATGCATCGCGCGTTTCGTTACCCTTGCCGGGGCTCATCGGTCATTCTGTCCGACGGGGGTCGCTGACGCACAGCTGCGCTGGGCCGATTGTTCCCGTTTCGTTTGCCTTCCGCCCCAACCTCCCATGTCGCATTCGGATGTGAGCACCGCGGTCCATCCCCTGGCCGTCGTCGCCGACATCGCCGCCCGCATCGCGTCGGGCGATGACGTGGTCAGCAAGACCAGCGATATCCTTGATCGCCTGCTCGTGGCCTTCGCCGCGCCCGAGGTCGGGCTCTGGCTGTATGGGCCGAGCGGACTGGTATGCTCGCTTCGCGCCGGCGAGGCGCAGACGACGGGCGAGGAGGTGGGGGCGCTGCTCGACGCCGGAGGGGGGAGCACCGAGTCTCTCATCGTGCGACGCCTGGTCGCCGGCTCGCGCCGGCTGGGCGCGATCGCGCTTCGCCTCGGTAGTCCGCTCAGCGCGGATGCCGTACTCGCCGTTGGCACCGTGGCCAACATGCTCGCCCCGGAGCTGTCGCGCGCCGAACAGCTGCGCCACCTCGAGGGAGAAGTCGAGCGCCGCACGCGCCAACTCGACGAGGAAAAGCGATTCATCGACCAGATCGTCGACTCGCTCCCGCTCGGACTGTACGTCATCGACCGCGAGTATCGCGTGCAGGCGTGGAATCGCAAGCGAGAGACCGGGATGCAGGGCATCTCGCGCGAACAGGCGTTAGGTCGCACCATCTTCGAGATCCTGCACCGGGCCCCCGCCGAGAGCCTGCGGCAGGAGTTCGACGAGGTCTTCCGGACCGGTCGAATCCAGCAGTTCAACATCGAGTCGCGCGCCAGCGGCGAGACGCGCACGTTTCGCATCACCAAGATCCCGATGCGCGCCAGCGACGCGGCCATCACCCACGTGATCACCATCGGTGAGGACGTGACCGACTGGACCGTCGCGCAGGAGCGGTTTGCCCAGTCGGAAAAGCTCGCCGCCATCGGACAGCTTGCCGCCGGCGTCATGCACGAGGTCAACAACCCGCTCGCCACCATCTCGGCGTGCGCGGAAAGCCTCAGCCTGCGGCTCGATGACATGCGGGATGCCGGGGTCGAGGTCCCCCGCAGTCGGGCGAGTTCCTCCGCATCATCGACACCGAGGTGCAGCGGTGCAAGCGCATCGTCGACGGACTGCTCGACTTTTCTCGCCCGCGCTCGGGCGAGAAGTCGGTCACCGGCGTCAACGACGTGGTGGAGCAGTCGGTCTTCCTCGTCAAGCATCACGCGCGGTTCAAGAAGCTCAAGCTCCAGACGTTGCTGGATCCGGCACTGCCGCTCGTCGACGCCAACGCCGAACAGCTGATCCAGGTCTTCATGGCGCTGATGATCAACGCCGCCGACGCCATGGAGCACGAGGGGACGATCACCGTGCGCACGCGCGCCGGGAGCTCCCCGCACGAGCAGATCATTGCCGAGGTGATCGACGAGGGGCCGGGGATCGCCGGGGCCGACCTTCCCAAGATCTTCGATCCGTTCTTCACCACCAAGGCGCCCGGGCGTGGGACGGGCCTCGGCCTGTCCATCTGCTACGGCATCATCACCGATCATGGGGGACGCATCGAGGTCGACAGCGCCGTGGGCGCGGGCAGCACCTTCCGCATCTTCCTTACCGCGATGCCCGCGACGTGACCGACACCACCCGCATCCGGGTCCTCATCGCCGAGGACGAGCTGCACCTGGGGACGCTGCTCGAGCAGTTCCTGACGTCGCGCGGACACGACGTCACCGTGGTGCGCGACGGCGACGCCGCGCTCGCCACGCTGCGCTCCGAATCGTTCGACGTGGCGCTGCTCGACATCGTGATGCCCGGAAAGGACGGGCTCGAGGTCCTGCGTCACGTGCGTGAGGAGCCGTCGCCGCCGGAAGTCATCATCATCACTGGGAACGGCACCGTCGAGACGGCGATCGGTGCCATGCGGCTTGGGGCGTACGACTACCTCGGCAAGCCGTATCGGATGGCCGAAATCGACGTGCTCGTGCGACGCGCGTGGGAAAAGCGCGAATCGGCGCGCGAAACCGCCCGACTCGAAAAGCGACTCGAGGCCGTCGACCCATTTCCCGAGCTGGTGACACGGCACCCGCCCCTGCGCGAGGTGATGGAGACCGTACCGCGCGTCGCGCGCAGCATGACGCCTGTCCTGATCACCGGCGAGTCCGGGACCGGGAAGGAACTCGTCGCACGGGCGATCCACCGCCTCTCGGAGCGCGGACGTGGTCCGCTCGTCGACATCGCCTGCGCCGCCATGGGTGGCATGTCGGTCGAGACGGAACTCTTCGGCTACGAGAACGGCGCCCATGCCGGTGCCCAGGCAGGGGCCCAAGCCGGGGCCGAGGGTGGGGGGCGTCGGGCCGGGCTCATGGAATTGGCGTCTGGTGGCACGCTGTTCATGGACGAGGTCGCGGCACTCGAGGGGCGCCAGCAGGGGGCGCTGCTGCGCGTCCTGGAACAGGGGAGCTTTTTCCGGGCGGGCGGGTCGCAGAAGGTGACCATGAACGCGCGCATCATCACCGCGACCAACCGCGACATCGATGCGCTGGTCGAGGGCGGGGAGTTTCGCAGCGACCTGTTCTACCGCATCAACACCATCCGCTTCGACCTTCCCCCCCTGCGCGATCGCCGGTGCGACGTCCCGGTGCTCGCCGAGCACTTTCTGTCCCGCATTCCGGGGCGCCAGCTGCAGGGCTTCTCGAGCGACGCCATCGAGGCGCTCACCGCGTACGACTGGCCGGGCAACGTGCGGGAGCTGCGCAACGTGATCGAGCGCGCCGTCTTGCTCGCCTCAGGGGATACCATCACCGCGCGCGACCTCCCCATTCGCGCGGTGCGCATCGACCGGCGGCAGCACTCGAACGGCAGCGGCGTCCTGCGCCCCCTCGCCGACCTGGAGCGTGACCACATCCGCTTCGTGCTCGAGCAGGTCAACTGGCATCAGGGTCGCGCGGCGGGGATTCTCGGGATATCCTCCAAGACGCTCTACCGGAAGATCCGCGAATTCGGCTTCGACCGCCCCAGTGAACTGCAAACTACCACATGAAGGTTCTGGTCATCGAGGACGATCCCACCGTCGGCGCGTTCATCAAGCGCGGACTCGAGGAACAGCGGTGGGGGTGCATCTCGTGGCTGATGGAGAGGAAGGGGAGCAGGTCGCCGCCAGCGAGAAGTTCGACGTCATCATCCTCGACATGCGCCTGCCGGGAAAGTCGGGACTCGACGTGCTGCAGAGCCTGCGCTCGCGCGGCTTCGAAAAGCCGGTCCTCGTCCTCACGGCGCAGGACGCGGTCGACTCCAAGGTGCGAACGCTGCGGGCCGGGGCCGACGACTACGTCACCAAGCCGTTTGCCTTCGAGGAACTGCTGGCTCGCGTCGAGGCACTCGCCCGCCGCCCGCGCGCGATGCAGTCGCCGATGCTGCGCGTCGGGGACCTCGAGCTCAACCGCGATACGCGAGAGGTACACCGCGCCGGAGAGGCCGTCGAACTCACGCCGAAGGAGTTCGCCGTGCTCGAGTACCTCATCCGCCACGCTGGCCGCGTCATGAGCCGCACCCTGATCACCGAGTACGCCTGGGGCTACCACTTCGATCCCGGCACGAACATCGTCGACGTGGTGATCAATCACCTGCGCAAGAAGATCGACGCGAAGCACGACAAGAAGCTCATCACCACCGTGCGCGGCGTCGGGTACGTGGTGAAGGCCTAGTCGCCACCGGCCGCCCCGCGACGGATCCGCCTCCCGTCCCCCGTCCCCCGTCCCCCGTCCCAAGTACATGTCCTCGATGCGCGCCCGCCTGACCATCCGCTACGCCGCGCTGATGCTCACGCTCATGGGCGCGTACGCGGGGGCGGTGTACGCCGCGCGACGGGCAGGTGTCCAGCGCGAAGCGGCCCAGTTGGCCGTGACCCACGGTGACCTGGCCGTCGCCGTGCTTCGCGCGACGCAGCGCGCCGGGTCGGCGCAGATCATTGTGTCCGACTCGCTCGTCGGCTCCGTACTCAACCAGGAAGTCGCCCGTCTCCTCATGGAGATTCCCGGCTATGTCATCGTGTTCGACGACGAGACCGGGCGTCGACTGTATACGTCGCGTGCCGTCATCGACCTCAACTTCCTGCCGCCCAGCCTCGCGCAGCGCGAGCTGGCGCAGCGTGACATCGATCGGTTCGAGAATGCCCTCACGCAGGTCGAGCGCTCCCGCAACGCGGTCCGCGTGCCGCTCCGGAACGGCGACCTGATCCTGGTCGAACGCCGCAGCTCCGACCCGATCTTCGGGCGACGGCGCGTGATTGCCGGGGTCAACCTGCGCGACTTCGACAACTCGCCGCGGGAGGTCCTGGGGAGCGCCCTCATCGTCTTCCCGTTCGTACTTGTGGTCGCAGCCGGGGGCGGATTCCTGATCGCGGGGCGCGCGGTCCGCCCGATCGATCGCATAACGTCGGAAGTCGAGGCCATTACCGACGGCCGGTCGCTGCATCGACGACTCGCCGTCGAGTCCACCGGCGACGAGATGACTCGGCTCACGACGACCCTGAACGCGATGATCGGTCGGCTCGAGACCTCGTTCGGTGCCCTGCGTCGATTCACCGCCGATGCCTCGCACGAGCTCAAGACACCGCTGGCCGTCATTCGCGCCGACGTGGAGCGCGCCATGCAGGCGCAGACCCAGACGACCGAACAGCTCGTGGCGCTCGAGGAAGCGCTGCAGCAAACCACGCGCATGGCCGATCTCGTCGATTCGCTGCTGACCCTCGCCCGCGCCGACGAGGGGCGATTCGACCTGCATCGCGAGGTCGTGCCGATGGAGCCGCTGGTGCGAGAGGTCATGGAAACGGCCACCATCCTGGGCGAGGAATCCGGTCTCGACGTCTCGCTGCCGGTCCTGGAGGAGCTCGTCGTGCTCGGCGATCGGACTCGCCTGCGGCAGCTCTTCCTGAACCTCGTGACCAACGCGATCAAGTACACGCCGCGTGGCGGGAAGGTAGAGCTGAACCTCGTGCTGCACGGCGCCCAGGCCCACTTCTCGGTCAAGGACACCGGCATCGGCATCGCCGCCGCAGACCTGCCGTACATCTTCGAGCGATTCTGGCGCGCCGATCGGGTGCGCACGCGCTCAGCGGAGCGCAGCGGCTTCGGCCTTGGTCTGGCGATCTCCCACTGGATCGCTCAGGCGCACGGAGGACAGTTGACGGTGCAGTCGCGCCTGAATCGCGGGAGCACGTTCACCGTCATCTTGCCGGTCCACTCCGCCGATGCGGCAGGAGCCGATGGGGCAGGGGCCGACGACACGTCTGCGGCCCGCGTCGGGAGTTAATTCAGTTCGACTGCATAGCGATGCTTCGGCGTCGCCCGCGCTCGCGCGGCGGACGGGTGCTTTCTCAGAGCGATTCACCCGGTCGCGAGGGGGATTGTTGCCTCAAAAGCACGTGCGTGAAACTGCGTAAACCTATACAACAATGCGTTATACAGTTCGTCATATCATGTGTGACGGAAGGTATGATCGTCGCTTAACCGGACGCTTCATTAGAGAAATCGTAACCTGCGCTTCATCGTTTCTTAATGGAGTCGCTATTCCGACCTAAGAACGAAGGCGTAGAATCGTGGCGTTCACTGAAGACGCTGTTCTGCCAACGTGTCCCGACGGTCGAGGGTTATGTTCAACAACCTGGTCGAGTCAAAGCGCAAGAAGCAGCGGAGCCCTGCCGGCATCTTCATGTCGTTCGTGCTTCACGCGGGACTGATCACCCTGGTGGTTGTCGCCGGTGGTCAGGCCGCTGAGAAGTTCGAAAAGCCGAAGCAGGAGAAGGTCGATTTCGTCGAGGTGAAGAAGGATGAGCCGCCTCCGCCGAAGAACGAGCCGCCTCCGCCGCCCCCACCCGATGTCGTGGCTGCCCCGCCCCCACCCAAGGGGTTCCAGATCCTGACGGCCCCCGTCGAGATCCCGGACGTGCTCCCAGACATCGACCTTTCCAAGAAGGTGACCAACGAAGCGGACTTCACGGGCAAGGGTGTTGCCGGTGGAACGTCCAAGGGCGTCGAGGGGGGCAAGCCCCAGCTCGTCGCCAATCAGGACCAGCCGTTCTTCGAGTTCCAGGTGGAGAAGCCGGTGCAGGCGCTCCCCGGCGGCTCGCAGCCGCGCTACCCGGACATCCTCCGTCAGGCGGGCGTCGAGGGCGAAGTGCTCGCGCAGTTCATCGTCGATACGACGGGTCGCGCCGAGATGAACTCGTACAAGGTGCTCAAGACCACGCACGAGCTGTTCGGCAACGCCGTGAAGAACGCGCTGCAGGGCATGCGCTTCATCCCGGCCGAAGTTGGCGGCCGCAAGGTGCGTCAGCTGGTGCAGCAGCCGTTCTCGTTCGCGATCTCCAAGTAGTCGTCCCTTCCTCTATTCGTCACTCAGCGGAGACCTACCACTATGAATCTCGATTTCGCGGAAATCTGGGCGGCGACGCCAGTCTTCGGAAAGTTCCTGTGGGCCGTCCTGGCGTTCATGTCCGTGTGGTCGCTGTCGGTCGGCATGTCGAAGGTCTGGCAGCTCAAGAAGGCCCAGAACGAGACGATCAAGTTCGCCCCCGAGTTCTCGCAGTTCCTCGAAGAAGACAACCTCGGCGAAGCCATCAAGCTGGCCGAGAGCTACAAGAAGTCGCACGTCGCCCGCGTCCTCGGTGGCGCCCTGGCCGAAGTGAAGCCCCTGATCATGGACGGGTCGGTGACCGTGTCCGACATCAACACGGCTGAGCGTGCCGTCGAGCGCGAAATGCTGATGGAGATGGTCTCGCTCAAGCGCGGCCTCGCCGTCCTCGCGACCGTGGGTTCGACCGCTCCGTTCGTCGGGCTGCTCGGCACCGTGTTCGGCATCATCAACGCCTTCGAAGGCATGGCCAAGTCGGGTTCGGGCGGCATCACCGCCATCGCCGCTGGTATCGCCGAGGCGCTCATCGCCACGGGCTTCGGACTCATCGTCGCCATCCCGGCCGTGTGGTTCTACAACTACTTCACGACCAAGATCGACAACCTGTCCGCCGAGATGGTGTACACGTCGAAGGAAATGATCGACTACCTCATCAAGGGCGTCTCGGGTGAGTTCGGCCGGTCGCGCTTCACCCGCGAGTTCAACACCCAGGCCCAGAGCGGCGGCCCGCTGACCTGATCCATCCTCCTGCACCACGTTTTCCCCGTCTAGGAGGAACTTCGAATGGGTATGAAAGTTGGGAGCGGCGCCGAAGCCGTGAAGTCGGAGCCGAACGTCGTGCCGATGATCGACGTCATGCTGGTGCTCCTGATCATCTTCATGGTCGTGACGCCAGCGCTCGCGGCGGGTTTCCAGGCGGTCCCCCCCTCGGGGATCAACCTGAAGATCCACCCCGAGGAAGACAGCGATCAGGTGCTCGGCATCGATCGTGACGGCCAGTACTTCCTGAACAAGCGGCCGCTGCAGAACGACAAGTTGGCCGAAACGCTCAAGTCGATTTACGACGTCCGCACCATCGACAAGATCCTGTACATCAAGGCCGACAAGGATCTGGAGTACGTCAAGGTGCTGGACGCGATGGACATTGCCTCTCGCAACGGCGTGCGCGTGGTCGGCGCCGTCTCCGATCAGGTCCCCAACACGGAGTCGTCCGTGGCGGGCGACGCCCCTGATCCGACAACCAAGAAGTAAGAACAGGAGATCTCTCCATGGGAATGTCCGCAGGGGGCGCGTCCGGAGGGCTTAACAACGAGCCCAACGTCGTCCCCATGATCGACGTGCTTCTCGTGCTCCTGATCATCTTCATGGTCATGCAGCCGATGTCGCGAAAGGCGATCGACTTGCAGCTCCCCGACCCGACGCCGGCAGTCGTGGCGGCGAACTCGGTCTCCAACCAGATCGTGCTGGAAGTCCTCCCGGGCGACCAGTACGCCATCAACAAGGAACCGGTCAGCAAGGACGGGTTGCTCAGCCGTCTCAAGTCGATCTACGATCCCCGTCCCGACAAGATCATGTTCGTGAAGGGTGATCCGAAGGTGAAGTACCAGGCGGTGATCTTCGCCATGGACCAGGCGCGCGGGGCTGGCGTCAAGGTCATCGGTGTGACGCCGAAAGACGCGGCGGCCGAGACACCGCAGTAGGGCGCAGCAGCAGCATCCCGGACGTCGCCGAAGCAACGCGACGTGCGACAGGAAGGTCACGGCGGGCCACTCCTCGGGGTGGCCCGCCGTGATCGTTTCACTCCGCCGATCGGGCCGGCAATCGGGCGAGCCCCGTCGTGAGGCGAATCGGCCGGTGTGAACCCTTTCCGGCTGCGGCGACGTATAACTTCAGCCCCCATTCCCACTTCCGAATCTGTCGTGACGCTGGCCAACCGAGACCCGAACGCGCACCAGTCCACGCGTCCCCCCCTGCGTCCGCCCGTGGGAATTCCGCTGCGCGACGCCTCGCGACGCGAAGGGGTGATCGTCTCGGTCCTGCTCCATATGCTGGTCGCCTTCCTGTTGCTGGCGCCGCCCATCTTCATGGCGTCCAAGCTCGACTTCGTCCAGAAACAGGGGGCAGGGGGGCCCGGACCGGCGGGAGGAGGCGGAGGTGGCTCAGGGGGAAGCGGCGGGCGGATGGTTCGTGAGCGCCTGCGCTACCTGCTGATCGTCACGCCCACTCCGCAACCTCCGGCCCCGGTCCCCAAGGTCGAATCGCCGAAGCCGGTCGAGACCCCGAAGCCGCCACCGGTGGTGCCCCCGCCCCCGCCCCCGCCCCCGCCAGCGCCTCCCCCGACCGACAACGCCGCGGCCAGCACGGCGGCCACCACCAAAGACGTGAGCGTCGTGGACGGGACCGGCGGCGGGTCCGGAAAGGACGGCACAGCCGGCAGCGGGTCGGGAACCGGCGGTGGGGTGGGCACCGGGGTCGGCACCGGACGCGGGACCGGCGTCGGGCCCGGCACGGGGGGAGGAAACGATGGCGTCTATCCGCCGGCGGTCATCTCGCTCCCCATCCTCCCGCTCCCCGTCCCCGGAAAGGTCCGGCCGTACAAGCTCGTCGCGTATTTCGAGGTCGATACGACCGGCAACGCGCGCTTGCTCGCCTTCAATCCCTCGAACGACGGCGGCTACAACAAGCGGATTCGCGAGATGCTCAGCGAAATCCGGTTCCGGCCAGCCACACGCCCCGACGGCCGTGCGGTCGTCGACACGGCGGTCGTGACGGCCGAGGCGCCTCGCTAGCCGCCGTTCCCTCCCTCCAGTTGTTAGGCGAAGCGGCGCACGTCTGCGAGCGCCCACGCCGCGTACCCACCCGTTGCTCCGGCGACGCCTGGTGCCGCCACCCCGCCGTCAACTCTATTCCCCCTGATTTCGCGCGCGCGCGGCCTGTACATTAGGCTCCGTCGATGGCTCGCCAGATCCTCCCGGTCGCGTCCCCAGGTCGCGCTCCCGTCGCTGCCTGGTTCGTCGCGCCCGCCGCTGCCTCCTCGTCCTGCCCCCTCGTCACTTCCCGTCCATGTCCTCATCGATCGGCTCCAGCGGCTCCGGCATGAAGCTGCACAACAAGATCCTGCTCGGACTCATCGTGGGCGCATCGTTAGGTGTGCTTGCCAACCAGACGCTGGGCGGCAAGCACCCGTTCGTGGAAGGGGTCAACCACTACGTAGCGGGGCCGGTCGGGCAGGTCTTCCTGCGCATGCTGTTCATGATCGTCATCCCGCTGGTCTTTGCCTCCATCTCCCTCGGCGTGGCCGGGCTCGGGGATATCCGGCGCGTGGGGCGCGTGGGTGGCAAGGCACTCGGGTACTTCTTCGTCAGCACGGCGATGGCGGCGATGGTGGGACTGCTGCTGGTGCAGATCTTCAGACCGGGCAGCCGCATCGATCCGGTCGTGCGCGCGGAGCTGATTCAGACCTACGCCAACGACGCGACCAGCAAGGTGGAGGCGGCCGCCACCTCGACGTTCGGCATCGAAACGCTCGTCAACGTCGTGACGCGAAACCCGATCAAGTCGGCCGTCGACCTCGACCTGCTTGGCGTCATCTTCTTCGCCCTCATGGTCGGGGCAGCGCTGACCCTGATAGCGCCCGAGAAGTCCCGGCCGCTCATCGACGTGCTGCAAGGGATCGAGGCGATCGTCATCAAGATCGTCGAGATCGCCATGCGCCTGGCGCCGTACGGCGTGACGGGACTCATCTTCGGCGTGACGTCGCGCTTCGGCTTCTACCTGCTCAAGCCGCTCGCGTTCTACGTCCTCGTCGTCGTGCTGTCGCTCTTCCTGCACGTGGCCATCAATATCTCGGCGATCATTCGATTCATCGTCGGCATGTCGCCCATGCTCTTCTTCGCCCGTATCCGTTCGGCGCTCATCACCGCCTTTTCCACCTCCTCCAGCAGCGCCACTCTCCCCACCGCCATCGCCACCGCCGAGCAGAACCTCGGCATTCCGTCCACGATCGCCGGCTTCGTCCTGCCGCTCGGGGCGACGATGTGCATGAACGGGACGGCGCTCTTCGAGGGCATCACCGTCATCTTCCTCTGCCAGGTCTTCGGCCTCGAGCTCTCGCTCGGGCAGATGATCATCGTCATGTTCATGTCGGTCATTACCGCCATCGGTGCGGCGGGCGTGCCGGGTGGCTCCATCCCGCTGCTCGTGGGCATCCTGACCATGTTCGGTGTGCCGGGCGAAGGGATCGCCCTCATTCTCGGCGTCGATCGCATCCTCGACATGGCACGCACGACGGTCAACGTCGTCGGCGACCTGAGCGCCACCGCCTTCATCGCGCGGTCCGAGGGGGTGTGGGACGCCTCGATGGTCCCGGCAGAGGAGGGACTGGACTCGGGGCCGCGGAAAGGGGCCTAGCGAGCGACATCGCGGGCGCTAAGGGGCCGCAGGCTGGGCCGCTAGGCTGGGCCGCTAGGCTGGGCCGCTAGGCTGGGCCGCTAGGCCCGGCGCTACGGCGCCGGGCGCTCTGCGAGGATGCGCTTGCGCTCCTGCCACACGGCCACCACCCCAGGAATGATCGACAGGATGATGATCGCCAGCACCACGAGCGAGAAGTTGTCCTTCACCACCGGGATGTTGCCGAAGAAGTAGCCGGCAAAGAGCATCGAGCCAACCCAGACGATGCCACCCGAGACGTTGTACATCGCGAAGCGGCGATACGACATGGTGCCGGCACCCGCCACGAACGGGGCGAAGGTCCGGATGATCGGGACAAAGCGGGCGAGAATGATCGTCTTGCCACCGTGTCGCTCGTAAAAGCCGTGCGTTCGCTCGATGTGCTCGCGCCTGACGAAAGGCAGCCGCCCCGCGGCCGCCTGCGCGCCCAGCTTGCTGCCCAGCCAGTAGTTCACCGCGTCGCCCACAATGGCGCACGTGGCGAGCAGGACGAACAGCACGCCGATGCTGAGTGAGCCGGTCGCGGCGGCCAGGGCGCCGGTCGCGAAGAGCAGGGAGTCACCCGGCAGGAACGGCGTGATGACAAGCCCGGTCTCGGCAAAGATGATCAGGGCGAGCACCACGTACGTCCACACGCCGGCCCAGTTCACCAGCGTGGCGAGGTGCGCGTCCAGGTGCAGGACGTAGTCGACGAAAATGTGAATCAGGTCCATGAGGGGCGGGTGAAGGACGGCGGCTGACTGTGCAAGCCTCAGGCCGTCGTGGCGCCGAGCACGCGAAGGGCCCCGCGCACCGCCCCGCGCACCGGGACGATGTCGTCGTCGCGCAGCTGGGCCCCCGGCACGGCGGACTTGAGTCGATGGACCATGCGCTTCCGCACGAGCGATCCCCGCGAGAGGAGGCCGCCGCCTAACGCGAGCGGGACGGCGGCCCGTTCATCGCCGAACAGCTGCCGGGCCAGCGTTCGGGCGTGCAGCACCAGCTCTTCCACGGCCAGGGTCACCAGCGAGTTGGCCCGCAGGTCGCCCCCCTGTGCCATGCTCAGCACCACGGGGGCCAGCGAAGCCAGCGTGGCCGGCGTCGCGCTGGCGGCCCACGCCACGAGGTCTGCGACCTCGTTGACCTCGACGGCCGTGAGCACCGCGCCGGTCAGCGACGTTTCGGGTTCACGCCCGTCGTAGGCCGCGGTCACGATGCTCAGCGCGCGGCGGCCGATCCACGCGCCGCTCCCCTCGTCGCCGCACGACGGTCCCCAGCCGCCACAGCGGGCGAACGCGCCCGCCGGTCCGCGGCCGTAGCCGACCGAGCCGGTCCCGCTGATCACCAGCAGTCCGGCTCCGTCGCCAAAGGCGTCGTCCAGCGCCACCATGGCATCGGGACGCACGACGATGTCCTCGGCGGCCTCGCGCCGCGTGAGCGCCTGCCAGAGGGCGTCGCGTTCGACGTCCCGCCCCACACCCGCCACCCCGACACAGAGCACCTTGGGCACGACGTCGGACATGTCGCAGGCCGCGAGGGCGTTCCGCACCGTCGCCAGGATCACCTCCGCCGACTCCTCCGCTTCGCCGGGCCGGACTGCGCTCGGGCCCCCCTCGACCGTCACGAGCTCCTTGCCCGACTCGTCGGCGATCATCGCCCGGGTGCGCGAGCCACCGCCATCCACCCCCACGACAATGGTGCTCATGCGCGCCCCGAGCTGGAGGGCGACTGCGGCGACGACGTTGGAGCGGGATGGGTGAGCGAGGAGAGCATGCCGGTGAGGAACGTGATGGACGTGCCGATGAGGACGTACCACGGCCAGGCGATCCGGGCCAGTGGGCCGAGCGATTCAGACAGGAAAGGATACGCGATGGCGAGCGGCTTTGCAAAGACGACGAGCGGCAGGGAGGCGAGACCGACGGCCATGCCGGGGATCGCGGCGCGCTGGTTGCCGCGGCGCCATCCCAGCCCGAGCGCAAAGGCGCCTAACAAGCCGCCGTACGTGAACGACGCCACCGAGCGTGCCACGACGACCACGGGGGTCCCCTGGTTCTTGTAGAGCAGCGCTCCCCCAATGAGGATCACGGCCCAGAACAGGGTGAACATCCGCCCCGCCCGAAAGACCCGCGGGTCGTCGGTCGATCGGCCGGTGAGGGGGACATAGATGTCGTGGGTCGTCGCCGCCGACAGCGAATTCAGCGAACCCGACACCGTGCTCATCGCCGCCGCCAGGATCGCCGCGACCACCAGCCCGGTCATGCCCGGCGGCATGACCTCGATGATGAACGTCGGGAAGATCTCGTCGGGCTTGGGGAAGACGCGCGCATTGTAGTAGGCGTACAGCCCGATGCCGATCAACAGGAAGAGCGAGAACTGCACGAGCACGGCGAAGCCGCTCCCGATCAGGGCGCGCCGCGCGTCGCGCAACGACGACGATGCCATGAGTCGCTGCACGATCAACTGGTCCGCGCCGTGCGACGCCATCGACAGGAAGCCGCCGCCGAGCAGTCCCGCCCACACCGTGTGCGGCTTGCTGACATCGGTGGAGAAGTCCAGCACGCGGAGTTTTCCTTCGCTGGCGGCGCCCGCCATGATCGAGCGCCAGCCTCCCTCCACGCCATCACCGATCAGCCAGACCGCGGCAATCCCCCCGAGCAGGTACACCCCCGTCTGCAGCACGTCGGTCCAGACGACCGCCCGCATCCCTCCCTCGTATGTGTAGACCAGGGTGAACGCACCGAGGACCAGGATCGAGATGGGCGTGACGTACTCGGCCGGCACCGACGGCCCCAGGATCAGCGCGACCGGGATGGCCGTGGCGAAGACGCGTACGGAGTCACCGAACGCGCGCGTCACCATGAACGTGATCGACGCGAAGCGACGCGTCGCGACGCCGAAGCGGCGTTCGAGCAGCGCGTACGCCGTGACCAATTCTCCCTGGTAGTAGCGCGGGAGCAGGACGAAGGCGACGACGATCCGTCCGATGATGTAGCCCACGACGATCTGCAGGAACGAGAAGTCGCCGAGGTAGGCAAGCCCCGGGATCGAGATGAAGGTCAGGGCGCTGGTCTCGGTCGCCACGACCGAGAACAGGATCGCCCACCACGGGATCGAGTGCGAGGCGACGAAGTAGTCGCGCGCGCTCTTCTGGCCGCGTCCCAGATACACGCCAAGGAAGGTCGTGCCGCCCATGTAGAGCACCAGCACCGCGATGTCGAGCGCCGAAAAGCTCCCCATCACCATCCCCCGTTAGGTGACGACATACGCCTCCATGGCGAAGTATTCAGCCAGCCCGAAGCGATCGAGCAAGGCGGCCGTGTCCTTGTTGCGTGCCTCGACCCGCTGCCAGAACTCACGATCGTCCTGGCCGGGGAAGGGGGCCGAGTCCTTCTGCGACTGGTGCTTGAAGATGGCCTGGAGCTTGAGCCGCAGTTCATCCTGCGAGATGGGGACCAGCCACGTCGCCTCGGTGACGGGCCACTCCTGCCACGCTCCGCGATACAGCCAGACCTCGGGCCGCGTCACCGTCCCCTCGTCCCGCAGTTCGTTCATCGCCCCCTCGATCGCTTCCTTGCACATGCGGTGCGTGCCGTGCGGATCGGAGAGATCGCCCGCCACAAAGATGATGTCGGGGCGCGTCTCCTCGAGCAGCGCCTTCACGATCGCGATGTCGGCCGGTCCGATGGCGTCCTTGCGCACCTGGCCGGTCTGGTAGAACGGCAGGTTCAGGAATCGCGCGTCGGCGCTCGACAGTCCCAGCGTCTCGATCCCCGAGATCGCCTCGGACTCGCGGATGATGCGCTTGATGTCCTGCACCTCCGTGCTGTCGACATCGCCCGGGTGCTTGTCGTCCAGGAATCGGTATACCCGGTCGCGCAGGGCATTGATGGCCGACTGGTCGAGCTGCCGATCCTGCGCGAGGCGCACGAGAAACTCCACGTAGCGGCGCACGTCGTGGTCGAACACGGCGATGTTGCCGCTGGTCATGTACGCGACCGTGAGCGCGTTCTCGTTCAGGAACAGCTTGCGCAGGATCCCGCCCATCGAGATGACGTCGTCGTCCGGATGCGGGGAGAAGACAACGATGCGCTGCCGCTGCGGGAGCTTGGACCGCCCCTTGATCCGGGCACCCAGGGCATTGAACACATGACCGTTCGCCTCACCCGCGCTGCCGAACTTCGCCACGAGCGACGACAGCTGGTGCTCGGCGTAGTCGCGCTCGGTGAGCTTCAGGATCGCCGTGTCGGTGGTGCGCGACAGCCAGGTCACGGCGCGGATGATCAGCGGCTCGGTCCAGGCGACTTCGTCCAGCAGCCACGGCGTGGCCACGCGCGTCAGGTCCGCGGCCGCGGCGTGGTCCACGAAGAACGTGGTCGCCGGATGACGCTGCAGGAAGGTGGCCGCCACGTCGATCACGATCTCCCCCTCCACGGCGCGCCGGACGATCGCCGACTTGTGCTCGCCCGTCGCGATGATCGCGATCTCGCGCGCCGCCATGATCGTCGCCACGCCCATCGTGAGCGCCTCGCGCGGGACGTTTTCCTCACCGAAGAAGTCGGCAGCCGCATCGCGTCGGGTCACCATGTCCAGCGTGACGACACGCGTGCGGCTCTCGGCGCCCGAGCCGGGCTCGTTGAAGCCGATGTGGCCGGTCTTGCCGATGCCGAGCAGCTGGAAGTCGATCCCGCCCGCCGCCTGAATGTCCGCCTCGTAGTCGGCGACGTGCTGGTCGACCTCGTCACGAGGCACATCCCCGCGCAGGATGTGCACGTTGGACCGCTCGATGTCGATATGGTCGAACAGGTTCTCCCACATGAAGCGATGGTAGGAGTGCACGTTGTCCGGCGACATCGGGTAGTACTCATCGAGGTTGAAGCTGACGACGTGTCGGAAGGACAGCCCGTCGTCCCGGTGCATGCGGATGAGTTCGCGATACACGCCGATCGGCGTCGAACCGGTGGCGAGCCCGAGGACGCAGGCGCGACCCTCCCTGGCGCGCGCGCGGACCAGCGTCGCGATACGTTCGGCGACCAGTCGCGCAATGTCCTCGTGGGCGTCGACCACGGCGGTGGAAATGCGCTCGCGCGCGTGGGCGTCGCCGGCGGGGGAACGCGAAAGCCCGCGATTCGTCGATTGCGGATCGCGGGCCTCGTCGTTCGCGGCGGCGCCAGGGGACTCGGTGGTCCCCGGAGCCGGTGGAATCATGGGTCGTTAGGCAGAGAAGGAACTTCCGCAGCCGCAGCCGCCGGTGGCATTCGGATTCGTGAAGGTGAATCCCGAACCCTGCATCGACGAAACGTAGTCGATCACGACCTGGTTGATGTATTGCGCCGAGAACGGATCCACGAACATGCGGAACCCCTCGTGCTGGACGATCACGTCGTCCTCAGCAGCCGCGTCCTCGATGAGCAGCCCGTACTTGAAGCCGCTGCATCCGCCTGGCTGGACGCTGACCCGAAGCCCACCGACGTCGGGCGAGACCCCTTCGGCGTCCATGAAGCGCTTGACCTCGACCGCCGCGACCGGCGTAACGGTGACCATCACTTCCGGCTCCAAATTGGTGCTCACAGTTTCCTCCATATGCAACGTGTGGTCGCGAATTGCGACAGCATCACTTGGTAATGTAGCGGCGGCTTGCGGGGCATTCAAGAATCGGGGCGTTTTCCGCGCACCCCTGAAGCAGTCCGAGCACGGCGTCTGCGACGGCGATGCGGACCTGGCCGATGCGCCGACTCTCGCGTGTCGGATTGACCCGGTTGGTCAGGAGCATGACGAACACGTCCTGGGCCGGGTCAATCCACAGTGACGTGCCCGTGAAGCCGGTGTGTCCGAACGCCTCGGCCGACATGCGGTGCCCGGCAGAGTTGGAGCCCGACGGCTTTTCCCACCCAAGGGCCCGGTGCGAGAGCGACCCGTCGGGCCGCGACGTGAATCGCGCGATGGTCACCGAGTCGAGGACGCGCGCGCCGTCCAGTTGGCCGTACTGCAGGTACATGCGCGCCAGGCGCGACAGGTCGGCCGCGGAGGAAAACAGCCCGGCGTGCGCGGCGATCCCACCCAGCGCAAAGGCGTTTTCGTCGTGCACCTCGCCTCGCAAGTGCCGCTGCCGCCAGGGATCCACTTCGGTGGGAGCAATTCGGGCACGCTTGGACGGCGAGGGGAGCCACGTGGTTTCGCGCATCGCGAGGGGGGCGAACACGTCGCGCGTGACCAACTCATTGAACGGAACCCCGGCCACGCGCGTGACGATCTCTCCCAGCAGGATGGCGCCGAGGTCGCTGTACACCATTCGAACGCCAGGCGCGGTGTCGAGCGGCGTCGCCAGCACGAGGGCCCGCGCTTGTGCCGGCGTGGTCGCTTCCTTGTACAGCGGGCGCCACGACGGCAGGCCGGACGAGTGCGTGAGCAGATGACGGACCGTCACGACAGACTTCCCCGGACCCGTCCATGTCGGGAGATAGCGCTGAACCGGCGCATCGAGGTCGAGACGACCGTCCTGAACCAGCCGCAGCACGCCCGAGGTGAGCCCGACGACCTTGGTGAGCGACGCGAGGTCCCAGAGCGTGTTGACGTCGGGCACGGGGGGATCGGCGGCGTCGAGCTGGCCGGCCGCGGAGCGTGCGAGGATGCCGCTGCGGGAGCCCACCAGGGCGACACCGCCCGGGAAGGCGCCGTCTCGCACCGCCTGTTGCATCACGAGGTCCAGGGGCGCCGCTGGAGCTCCACGAGGTCAATCCCACGGGCCGAGGCCTCCTCGGCGCGCACGCTCGGCAGGGGAGCCGGCGTTGGGCCCTGGCCGGGGAGACGACAGGCGGAGAGGGCGGCGACGGCCGCGACGCACGCCATCGCGCGGGCGTGCGTCGCGTAGCGTCGATACGCGTGCGCACGTCCCTCCGCTCCAGAGCCTGGAGCAGGGGGACGGGTCGCGGCGGAGCACTCGATCGAACGGTCGTTCATCGTTCGGGTAGTGGATGAGGAGTTGCGCGACGGGCCGATCCCGCGCAGCTTCGCCAACTGGGGCGCACGAGCCATGAAGCGCGGGCGCGACACTTCGACGGCAGGATTTCGATGCACCGATTGCTTTTCGTACTGCTGCTCTCTGCGGCCGCCTGCTCTCGGCAGGTCACCCTTCAGGCGACGCCCGCGCAAGCGGTCGAAGTCCAGCTCAAGGTCACCAATCGCGCCGCCCAGGCGGTGACCGTCTTCGTGGTGGACGGGGGAACAGAGTACACGCTGACGACCGTCGCCGCCAATTCCACCGAGATCATCCCCGTCCGAAACGTCGCCGCGGGTAGCACGGTCACGCTGCGTGCGACGCTCGCCGACGGCTCGCGTTCGTACACGCGGGGAAACGTCGTGCTGCGCGGGGTCTTCGAGTGGGAAGTGCCGTGACGGCACGGACGTGACAGGGTTGTAAGTGATCGAAGGGCCGCGTACTTTTATGGGCTCGGTCGCCGCTGAGACCTTCGTGATCGCAGCGTTGCTCACGTTCGTGACCGAGTCGCCTCTCCACATTCCATCCGCATGAAGACACTCTGGGAAGCGATCATTCGCGGCTACCTCAAGGTGATCGCGCCGGTCGCGGATTGGATGGTTCGGAAGCGCATCAACCCAAATACGATTACCACCGTCGGCACGCTGTGCTCGATGACTGCTGGTGTGATCTACGCCACGGGACACATCGCCGTCGCCGGCTGGGTGCTGGGGCTCACGGCGTTGTTCGATGTGCTCGATGGCACCGTGGCGCGCCGAACGGGACGTTCCACGGTGTTCGGCGCCTTCTACGACTCCACGCTTGACCGTGTGGCCGACGGCGCGGTGCTCGGCGGCCTCATCGTGTTCTTCGCCCGCAACGAGGTCCACCATCGTGTGCCCGACTGGACCGGGACGCCCATGGTGGGCATCCTGCTCCTGGGAATCATCGGGACCTTCCTGACGTCCTACACGCGCGCCCGCGCCGAGAGCCTGGGGATCGATGCCAAGGTCGGCATCCTGCAACGCCCCGAGCGCGTCACGCTCCTGTCGGCTCCGCAGGCCTTCTTCGGCCTCGCCCTGAATGGCTGGATCCTGATCGGGATTTGTGTCCTGCTCTCCGTCACGGCGTGGATCACGGCCGTGCAACGCATCATCTTCGTATACCGCGCCACGAACACGCGCGCCTTCGCTTCCTCCGATGCCGCGACGTTCGATGCCGCGACGTCCGCTGTCGCCCCTGCGGCGCCCGCACCGCCCACTGCAGGCGCCGAGCGGCGCCACCCCGCTGCGGCGGGACAGGGCGTGCGCTAAATCGACTTTCAGGAGAAACGTTCTGTGCCGGGTTCGACTGCCAGTACCCCTCGCGTCCCGATTCGCCCCGCCACCGGTAAGCTCGGTATCCTGACCCCAGGGCTGGGTGCCGTGTCGACCACGTTCATTGCCGGCGTCGAAGCCGTGCGCCGCGGGCTGAGCCAACCCATCGGCTCACTGACCCAGATGGCGACGATCCGCCTCGGAAAGCGCACCGAGCACCGCGCCCCGCTCATCAAGGACTTCGTGCCGATCACCCCCCTGTCCGACATCGTGTTCGGGGCGTGGGATCCGATCGCCGATGACGCGTATACCGCCGCCAAGAAGGCCGGCGTGCTCGACGACCGGGACCTCGAGCCGCTCAAGGACTTCCTCTCGTCGATCGTCCCGATGCCGGCGGTCTTCGAGTCGCGCTACGTGACCCGTCTGACGAACACCACGAACGTGAAGACCGGCAAGACGAAGCGTGACTTGGCGGAACAGCTGCGACAGGACATCCGGGACTTCAAGGCGAAGAACGGCTGCGACCGCGTGGTCGCGGTGTGGTGCGCGTCCACGGAAACGTTCATCAAGCCGGGCCCGCAGCACGCCACCATCGAGCAGTTCGAGCGCGCGATGGAGAACAACGACGATGCCATCGCCCCGTCCATGTTGTACGCATGGGCATGCATCATGGAGGACGTGCCGTACTGCAATGGCGCGCCGAACCTTGCGGTCGACACGCCGGCCCTGATCGAACTCGCCAACGAGCGCGGCGTGCCGGTGTCGGGCAAGGACTTCAAGACCGGACAGACATGGATGAAGACCGTCATCGCGCCGGGCATCAAGGCGCGCATGCTCGGTCTCGCCGGTTGGTACTCCACGAATATCCTTGGCAATCGCGACGGCGAAGTGCTCGACGATCCTGCGTCGTTCAAGACGAAGGAGGAATCGAAGCTCTCGGTGTTGCACGATCCTCCAGCCCGAGCAGTACCCGGCGCTGTACAAGGATTTTTCCCACGTCGTGCGCATCAACTACTACCCGCCGCGCGGCGACAACAAGGAAGGCTGGGACAACATCGACATCGTCGGGTGGATGGGCTACCCGATGCAGATCAAGGTCAACTTCCTCTGCCGCGACTCCATTCTCGCGGCCCCGCTGGTGCTCGACCTCGCGCTCCTGTCCGACTTCGCCCACCGCGCCGGCATGAAGGGGATCCAGGAATGGCTCTCGTTCTACTACAAGAGCCCCATGGCCGCGCCCGGATTGCAGCCGGAGCACGACCTGTTCATCCAGCAGACGAAGTTGAAGAACACGCTGCGTCACCTGATGGGCGAAGACCAGATCACGCACCTCGGCCTCGAATACTACGCCTCATGATTCCGCGGCTCCGCCCCGCGCTCGCAGCGGGCACACTCTTGGCTGCGCTGCTCGCCTGCGGTCCCTCCGGGCCGCAGCCGCAGGTCCGGCTGTTCACGGATGACTACTCGATCGCGATCTCGTTCGATCCGGCGCCGCCCTGCGCGCTGGAACAGGTCGAGTTCAAGGTCGTCGTGCGCGATACCAAGACGGGGGAGCCGATCGAGGGAGGCGAGGGACGCATCTTCGCGACCAACGAGGACCGGAAGAGCGTGGACAACGGGCTTCGGCCCGGCAAGGAACTGGGGACGTACTACAGCAGCTTGATGTTCGTCAACGCGGGAACGTGGGCCATCGGCTTCCAGTTCCGCCGCGACACCACACAACGCCTGCAGCGCGCCAACGATTGGATGCAGCAGATCCTGGCCGAGGTTCCGCCGGGCCAGGAGTGTTAGCAGTCGTGCGAACCGCCGAGTGGGACGGCGTACAGACGGCACGGCACGGGCAGGCTCACGACAGGCAAACAGCAAACTGATGCGCCACTTCTTCCGCACTCATCTCACCCCCGCCGAGGTCATGGCATCGGCCGACACGTTCTTCGCCGCCCTCGGGCTGTCGACCCTGAGCTCGGCGTCGCGTGCGCGCACCTACAAGGGAGTCGTCGGAACGCCCGAGGTGACAGCGCACGTGAAAGTGACGGCCAGCCCCGAGGGGGGCCACTACACCTTCGTCGAGGCCCACACCGACCAGATGGGAGAGAGTCGCCTCGACCGCAACGTGAAGAAGTTCTTCGTCCAGCTGCGGCGCCAGGATGACCCACGTCATGCGCTCGAGGCAGCCTACTGAATGGCTGGAGCGCCGACGAGCACGGGTGGACGGCAGGGAGGGAGGACGCAGGCGACGCCACGCGACAGTCAGACGATGCTGCCGTCAAGGCCGCTGGCCGGGGTGGTGCACCGTGACGCCACCGCGCCCCACGTCCCGCCCGCGCACGCGCCAAGGCTTGCGGACGCCGTCCAGCCAGTGGCAATCGATTGTGTCCTGGCGGCCTGCGGGATGACGAGGAACTGATGCGCGACGAGCAGGATCGGTCCGCCGAGCCGCAGGGCAATCCCCCCGATGACATGGCCGGCTGGTCATCGGGCGGCGGGCGGCCGCGTGGCGCGTCTCGGCAGGAAAACGACGACGCGATCGCGTTCGGGCGCAAGTTCGGGCTTGGCTGCTTTACCTTTGTCATCGGCGGGTTCAGCGGCGGAATGGTTGCCGTCCTGGTCGGCCGAATCGTCGACGCGTTGCGCAACGCGCCCGGCTGCGAGGGACTGCCGGTGTGCAATTGGTACGTCTACGTGGGGGTGGGGGGACTGCTCGGTGCCTTCTCGCTTCCGGTGCTCGTGCTGAAGCGACTGACGCGCAAGCGGTAGCGGGGTGGCCATGGTCGCCATTCCGCCGTGCTATACTGGAACATCAGAACGTTAGGCCGTGCCGCACGGCTCCCGAATGGAGCCGCAGAACCTGGACGGCGCGTCGGCGCCGAGAACCGATAGACGAGGGGGAGATCCTTTGGCTCGCATCGACGTGGTGATGCCGCAGATGGGCGAATCGATCGCCGAGGGGACGATGTCCCGCTGGCTCAAGCAGGTCGGCGACAGCGTGAAGCGTGACGAGCCGCTGTTCGAGATCTCGACCGACAAGGTCGACGCCGAGATTCCGTCGCCTGCGGCGGGCATCCTGGTCGAGATCCTCGTGGCCGATGGCCAGACAGTCCCCGTGCAGGAGATCGTGGCGCGTCTGGAAACCGATGCGAGCGTGGCGGCCACCGCCGCCTTGACGGCGCCGGTTGCCAGGGGCACGAGTGACGCCGTCGTCTCGCCCGCGACCGCGGCGTCCGATGCTCCCGCCAAGCCGGCGGCCGTCGCCCCATCTGCCGGCGCGGCGTCGGCGTCGTCCAACGGTCCGGCGGCCGGGTCGTTCGAGGACCGTATTCGCACCAAGTCGTCGCCGTTGGTCCGAAAGATCGCGGCAGAGCACGGGATCGCCCTGGCCGGAATGCAGGGGAGCGGCGTCGCGGGACGGGTCACCAAGAAGGACATCCTGCAGGCGCTGGAGAGCGGCGTCGCGCCCGCGGCGGCGGCAACACCGCAGCCCTCGATGTACGCCCCCGGTGGTTTCGGATTCGACCCGCCGGTCGTGCGTGCCTGGCCCGGCGACGTGGTGGAGCCGATGTCCAAGATCCGTCGACTGACGGCGGGTCACATGGTCTACTCCAAGCAGACGTCGGCGCACGTCACCACGTTCTTCGAAGTCGACCTCACCAAGGTGGCGCGTCTCCGGCAGCGCATGCGTGGCGACTTCGAGGCGCAGTACGGCGAGAAGCTCACCTTCCTCCCGTTCATCACGCAGGCCGTGGTGCAGGCACTCCGGAAGTTCCCGGTGCTCAACGCGGCGGTGCGCGGGTCCGACATCGTCTTCCGCAAGCAGTACAACATCGGCATCGCGGTCGCCCTCGACTGGGGACTCATCGTCCCGGTCGTCAAGCAGGCAGACACGCTCTCCCTCGTTGGCATCACGCGCGGCATCAACGACCTCGCCACCCGCGCCCGGAGCAAGAAGCTCAAGCCCGAGGACGTGCAGGATGCGACGTTCACCATCACCAACCCGGGGGTGTTCGGGTCGATCATGGGGACGCCGGTGATTCCGCAGCCCACAGTGGCGATCCTCTGCCTCGGCGCGATCGAGAAGCGTCCGAAGGTCGTCACCGGCCCGGATGGCGAGGAGACGATCGCGATCCGCACCTGCGCGTACTTCTCCCTGGCATTCGATCACCGCATCGTCGACGGCTCGGACGCCGATCAGTTCATGGCGTTCCTCAAGCGGCAGCTCGAGACGATCTCCGACAGCGGCACCTGAGATGGCGCACGTGGTACTCGAGATCTGGTCCACCGTGGCTGACTCGGAGCGCGCGGCGTACATGGACCGAGCCCGGGAGCGGCAGGCCGCCCTGCAGGGCCTGGGCGTATCCTACTGGATCTTCGAACGCTCCGACGCTCCCGGCGAGATGGTGCAATACCTTGAAGCCCGGGACTCGGCACGACTGGAGGAGGCCCGGGCACTGGTCTCCCAACTGCCAGGAGAACGCGAGATCCTCCTGCATCAACTGGAGCTTTAGGCAATGCCAACCCGCAACCTGGACATCGAGGGCACGTCGTGGCGCGTCTTCCCGTCCGGCTTCGTCACGCCGAACGAGCACGATGAGTTCGCGCTCATCTTCGTCACCGGGTCGGGCGAGGACCGCGACGTGCGCGTGACGCGCTACTCTCCGCACGGCACCCGATCGCGTGAGCAGTCGCTCGCGGAACTCCCCGACGCCGAGCTGCGTCGCCTGTTCGGAGAGTCGCAAGCCGGTTCGACGTCGCCCGAGGCGGGCTACAGCTCGTGACCGCTGTCGGGAGCGCACCGCCGTCACTTGACGGCCTCGCGGCTCGGGTCGACCTGCACATGCACTCCACCGCGTCCGACGGATCGCTGCCGCCCGAGGCGGTTGTGTCTGCGGCGATCGCGGCAGGCGTGCACGCGATTGCCCTGACGGATCATGACACCGTCGCCGGCGTGGCACCGGCACGGGCGGCCGCCGAGGGCACGGGGCTGCGCGTGATCGCCGGCGTGGAGCTCAGCGCATATCAGGGAGAGGACGAGACGCACTTGCTGGGGTTGCACCTGGTCGACGTCGAGTCGATGGACCGGCGGCTGGAGGCGTTCCGCGAGGCACGACATGAGCGCGGCGTCCGGATGGTGGAACTCCTCAACGCCATCGGCGTGAAGATCACTTTCGCCGATGTGCTCGAAGTAGCCGGCGGAGGGGCAATCGGTCGCCCACACGTCGCCAAGGCCCTCGTCGAGGACGGCTGGGCGCGCGACAACCGCGACGCCTTCGATCGGTACCTCGGCGCGGGCCGGCCGGCGTTCCTGGACAAGCGGCGTCTCTCGCTTCGCGATGCGATCGCCATGGTGCACGCGTGCGGCGGGATCGCCGTGCTCGCGCACCCCGGCGGCGAGGGCTCGCTGGCGCGGCTGACGGCGCTCAAGGAGATGGGACTCGACGGCGTCGAGGTGATGCACCCCGGCCATTCTGCCGAGGACCGCAAGCGATTGCTCACCCTCGCCGAGCACCTGGATCTCGTACCCTCCGGCGGGTCCGACTCGCATGGCGCCCCCACCGGTGGGCGGGCGATCGGCGGGCTCGCCGTGCCGCTCGAGTGGCTCGAGCGACAGGACGCCCGCGTAGAGCTTCGGCGCTCGACCGTCGTCGAGGCCTGAGCGCGCGTGGCCCGCTCCGGCGCACGGGTCGGGCTCGTCACGGGCGGAGCGCGACGCCTCGGGGCCGAGTGCGCGCGCGCGCTGGCGCGGCGCGGATTCCACGTGGCGATCCATCACCGCCGCTCGTTCGATGAGGCTGCGGCGCTCGTCACGGAAATTGAGGACGGAGGAGGGAGCGCGCACGCCTTCCCGTTCGACCTCCTGGCGCCGAACGCGCCGAGCGACCTGGTCGATGCGGTCGTCGCGCGCTTCGGCAGGCTCGACGTCCTGGTCAATTCGGCCGCCAGCATGCTGCGCACACCGGTTGGAACGGTCACGGCCGACCAGCTCGACGAGATCTTCGCCCTGAACGTTCGCGCCCCGTTCCTTGCGGCGCAGGCCGCGGCAAGGCACATGGCGCCGGGTTCGGTGATCGTCAACATGGCCGACCTGGCCGCGTTCGAGACGTGGGCAGGCTACATCCCGCACGCCATGTCGAAAGCGGCCGTGGTGCAGATGACCCGCGCCCTGGCCAAGACACTGGCGCCGGACATTCGGGTCAATGCGATCGCTCCCGGAATCGTGCTGCTGCCCGAGGGCTGGGATGCTGCCTCGGCCGACCGCCTGGCCGCGACGACCCCGCTGCAACGGCATGGCACGCCCGCAGACGTGGTGCGCGCGCTGGAGTATCTCCTCGATGCGACGTTCGTGACCGGCGAGATCCTGCTGGTCGACGGCGGTCGACAGGTACGGCGGTAGGAGTCGGCCGCGACAGCGGGGAGCGCGGCGCGACTCCTGGCGCCATGTCCCGCGTCGTCTCCGGGCGCGACGCGCACCGCGCACCGCCCGCGTGGGAACGATGCCGCGCGCCGTCGGACTTGTCCCGCAGATGTGCGCAGCACCCGACGGTACCACCGCGGGTGTCCGTGCGCGAAATTACCACGGTAGACGCGCGGTGTGAGTCGCGCCCAACTTCGGGGAGCAGATCGTGGGGACGCAAAACTACGAGGTCGTGATTGTCGGGGCCGGACCA
The DNA here is from genome assembly GCA_016704465.1 of Gemmatimonadota bacterium. Taxonomy (GTDB): domain Bacteria; phylum Gemmatimonadota; class Gemmatimonadetes; order Gemmatimonadales; family Gemmatimonadaceae; genus SCN-70-22. The sequence continues at coordinate 71,192 of JADJAD010000010.1, forward strand.
GCGGGGATGACGGCCGGGCTCTACGCTGGGCGTGCCTTGCTGAAGACGGTGGTGATCGAGCGCGGTGCCCCGGGGGGCGAGCTGCTCAATACCGAGGCGATCGAGGATTACCCGGGGTTCGAGCGCGTCGAGGGGTGGGACCTCGCGCAGAAGTTCGCGAGCCACGCCGCCAAGTTCGGTTGCGAGTTCCACACCCGGAATGTGGTGCAGATCAAGCGGCAGGACGACGGAACGTTTGAGACCACGTGCGACGACGGCGAGAGCTACCGATCGCCAACCGTGATCGTGACCGCCGGCGGGACCCCGATCAAGCTTGGCATTCCCGGTGAGAACGAGTATGCGGGGAAGGGGGTCTCCTACTGCGCGGTGTGCGATGGGGCGTTCTTCAAGGGACACGTCATCGCCGTGGTCGGGGGCGGCGATGCGGCGTGCGAGGAGGCCGACTACCTCACCCGCTTTGCCGAGAAGGTCTACCTGATCCATCGGCGCGACGAGTTCCGCGCGTCCAAGATCGTGCAGAAGCGCGTGTTCGAGAATCCGAAGATCGAGGTGATCTGGAACACCGTCGTGGAAGCGATTCACGGTGATGCGAAAGGACTCGTCGATCGACTCGCGCTGCGTGATACCATCACCGATACCACGCGCGACCTCGCGGCCACCGGCATCTTCGTCTTCATCGGATTCAAGCCGAACACGACGATCATCGCCGATCACGTCGACCACGATGCGACCGGGTACGTCCTCACCGATTGGAACATGCAGACGACGATTCCTGGGCTGTTCGCGGCCGGTGACGTGCGCGTGCAGCTGACGCGGCAGGTCACGACGGCCGTGGGCGACGGGACGACCGCGGCGGTCGCCGCGGAGAAGTACCTCACGCAACTGAAGGACCGGGAGAAGGCCACGGCCGCCGCGGGCGAGGGTATGGCGTGAAGATCCAGTCGTTCGTCGTCGGCGCGTTCCAGGAGAACTGCTATCTCGTGGCCGATGAGGCGGCGGGGCGGGCGGTCCTGGTCGATCCCGGCGACGAGGGCGAGCCGCTCGTAGCCGCCGTGCGCGCCGCCGGCTTGACGCTCGACGCGATCTGGCTCACGCACGCCCACCTGGACCACATCGGCGGCATCGCCGAGGTGAAACGCGCCTTCGATGTCCCGGTGTACCTGCACCCCGACGATCTCCCGGTCTATCAGTTTGCGCCGCAGGTCGCGGCCCGGTACGGGCTCCCGTTCGAGCTGGGACCGCTCCCTGATCATGCGCTGCATGAGGGTGACGTGGTGTCGGTCGGGTCGTTGCAGTTTTCCGTCTGGCACATGCCGGGACATGCGCCCGGCCACGTGGTCTTTCACGGGAACGGCGTGGTGCTTGGCGGCGATGTGCTCTTTGCCGGCTCGGTGGGACGGACCGATCTGCCGCTCTGCGATGGCGTCGTGTTCCAGCGTACACTCGCCCGCATGACCACCCTTCCGCCCGACACGGTGGTGCTATCCGGCCATGGCCCGGCGACCACCATAGCCGCCGAAGTGGAGCAGAATCCGTTTCTCACCGGACTCGCGCGTCCGTTGCGTCGCTGACCTTGGCGCTGATGTCTCGCCTGAGCGCACTCGTCTGGTTGTGGCTGGGGGCCGCCCTGCTGTTCATTGCAGTGGTCGCACCGGCCGCATTCGCCGTCCTTCCGTCGCGGGCCCTCGCCGGGCTCGTGGTCGGGCGCGTCCTGCCCGTCCTGTTCTGGAGCGGCGCGGTGATCGCGGTCATGCTGATGGCCGGCACGACCGGGTGGCGTCGCGCGGCGGCGACCGTCATGCTCGTCGCTTCGCTGGTGGCGCAGCTCGGCGTGGCCCCTCGCATCCGGCAACTGCGCGTGGCGCTCGGGCCCGACATGGAGGCCATCGACGCCGGCGACGAACGGCGCGTCGCCTTCGGCAGGCTGCATGCGCTCAGCGTTGCGCTGCTCGGCATCGGTCTGCTTGGTGCCGCTGCGCTCGCGGTTGGATCCATCTATCCCGATGGGCGTGGCGCAGGCAGGAGCGCGCGGTCGCCACGCGTCACGTCGGAACCGTTGTCGGATGGCTGAGCGCGCTCCTGTCGTGCGCGCGTCCGTGGATTTTCACCTTGAGTCGGGAACACCTGACCAGTCAGGTGTCCAATGCGTGCGCCGCCCTGCGCGGCCCAAATTCTGTCCCCAAGCCCCCTCCTGCTGATGTCTTCCCCTCGTCCGTCACGAACCGTCGCCCGCGGGCTCATTGCGCTCGTTGCCGGCGTTGCGCTGGTCACCGCCTGCGATACCACCGGCTCGTTCTCCCCCTCGCAGCAGCGCTGGGGATTCATCTACCTCAACGCCCTGCGCACGAACGCCGGCGAGGAACGGATCGCGCCGAATGCGCAGTTCTTCCGCGGTTCGGTCACCTCCGTGCCCGACGCCCGGATCCGCACCGACTCGTGTTTCTACGTGGGGGACTATACGGCGCCGTCGGGCAGCAGCATCACCGGCGTGACGTATCTCGACGCCGGCGCGAACATCACCACGACGATCGGCGCAACGGCCACGCCGGTGCCGCGCATGAGCACGGGCGGGGCGCCCACATACGGGCTGCCGACCGGCACGACCGTTCCGTATCTGCCAGGCGATTCGGCCATCGTGACCATTCCCGGCGCGGACGGCGGCTTTCCCGCCTCTGAGATCCGCGGTCGCACCGCCGAGCGGTTCACCATCAGCGCGATCGATCCGTCCACGCAGACCATCCCGCTGACGTGGAGCGCGGCGACTGACAACAACAGCGCGCTGCTCGTGTCGCTGCAGTACACGCCGTCGGGCACCAGCGCCCGCACGCAGGAGATTCGGTGCGCCTTCACCGATGACGGGGTGGACTCGATCCCGGTGCGGCAGCACCAGGCCTGGTCGGCCACGACGAACGTGAATCGCAACGTGACCGTGACTCGCCTTCGCACATCGATCGTTCTCGTCGATGGCGGGGCCATGGAACTCATCTCCACCTACCAGGTCCCGACGCCAACGCCGTAGGGTTCGCCCAGTGCCGGCGCCGCCTCGGGGCGGCGTCGGCGCCACCCGGGTGTGCCGTCCAGCGCCCACCTCGGACGCAAGGAGCCGCATGCGCGATGACACGAACGCACTGACGGACGTATCCGCGAGCGCATCCCCCGTCGAAACCAGGAGCGAGCGGGATTCACTCGGCCGACTCGACGTCCCGTTCGACGCCTACTACGGCGTGCAGACGCTGCGGGCGCTGCACAACTTTCCCATCAGCGGCCTGCGTCCCCTCGAGCCCTTCGTGGTCGCGCAGGTCTGGATCAAGAAGGCGGCTGCGTTGACGCATCGGGACACCGGGCGACTCGACGCCCGCCTTGCCGACGCCATCGTGGCGGCCGCCGACGAAGTGCTCGCCGGTGCCTTGCGCGAGCACTTCGTGGTGGATCCCTACCAGGCCGGTGCAGGGACGAGCCACAACATGAACGTGAACGAGGTGCTGGCCAATCGCGCCAATGAACTGCTCGGGGGCCGCCGCGGCACGTACTCGCCCGTGCATCCGAACGACCATGTCAACATGGCGCAGAGCACCAACGACACGATCCCGACCAACATCCGGCTGGCGTCGCTGGCGATGCTCGCCCCGCTGACGGCGGCCTGCCACGGATTGCGCGATGCGCTGGCCGCGAAAGGCGAGGAGTTCGACGACATCGTCAAGGCGGGGCGGACCCACCTGCAGGACGCCATGCCCATTCGACTTGGGCAGGAGTTTCGCGCCTACGCCGGTTCGATCGATCGTGGCATTCGCCGCGTACACGATGCGGCCGACTACCTGCGCGACCTCGGCATCGGCGGGAGCGCGGTCGGGACCGGTGTCACGGTGGAGCCCGAGTATCCCGCACGCGTGGTCGCTCATCTGCGCGCCATCACCGCGCTCGACCTCCGGGTCGGGGGGGATCGCATTCAGCTCATGCAGAGCATGGGTGACGTGGCGGCGTTTTCGGCGGCGCTGCGCGTCCTGGCGATCGACCTGTCCCAGATTGCCAGCGACCTTCGGCTGATGGTGATGGGGCCTCGAACCGGCATCGACGAGATCGTCCTGCCGGCGGTGCAACCCGGGTCGTCGATCATGCCGGGCAAGGTCAATCCATCGATTCCCGAGATGGTGAACCAGGTCTGCTTCCAGGTCATGGGCAACGACACCACGGTCTCGATCGCCGCGGAGCACGGCCAGCTCGAGCTGAACGTGATGATGCCGGTCATCGCGCACAACGTGCTGTTCTCGCTCGAGATCCTGACCAACGCGATCGCGGTCCTCACCGACAAGTGTGTCGTGGGGATCTTGGCGCATCGCGAGATGTGCGCCTATTGGGTGGAGCGCTCGGCCGCACTCGCGACGGCGCTGGCGCCGCGCATCGGGTACGCGGCCGCGGCCGAGCTCAGCAAGCGCTCGGTGCAGGAGGGAATCCTCATCCGGGAGCTGGTCCGGCGCGACGCGGTGATTCCCGCCGAGGAAGTCGATGCGGTGCTCGATCTCCGGCGCATGACCGAGATCGGCATCCCCGGTGAGGCGTCGAGCCAGCCCGGTGGTGACTCAGGACATTTCCCCGCCGTCTCGTCTTCGGCGGCCGTCGCCCCCTATATTCCGGCATGCGCATCACGACCTGGGCGGAATACGGGCTCATCTGCTCGCTGCACTTGTCCCGCCGACACGGCGAGGGGCCCGTGACGGGGCGTGACATCGCCACCCGTGAGCGCCTGCCCACCGACTACGTCGAGCAGATCCTGCTCCGGCTGCGACGCGCCGGCATTGTCAGCAGCACGCGCGGTGCGAAGGGGGGCTACGTGCTGGCCCGCGACCCGATGGACGTCACCATTCGCGAAGTGATCTCTGCGTCGGAGCACGGAACCTTCGACCTGCACTGCATTTCCCATCCGGTGGCCGAAGAGCGCTGTGCCGAGTCGCAGAACTGCAGCATTCGCCCCGTCTGGCTCATGTTGCAGCAGCGCATCGACGAGGCGCTGGACAGCGTGCGCCTGTCGGACCTGCTGATGGACGAGCCCGCGGTGCGCGCACGGGTCGGCCTTCCTGTCCTGCAGCACTAGCAGCGGCCAGCGGTCATGTCGCCGCGCTTGTTCGATGAATGGCGGTCCGAGTGGCGCCTCAAGCGTGGACTCGCGGCGTACGTCGCGGCACTCATGGACGAGCCGGATCCCGAGGATGTCGCCTGGCTCGCCGCCGCCGCGTGCGACGGGGACCGCGACCGCGCGGCGTGGGAGCTGCGCTATGCGCGCCGTGCGTTAGGGCTGGTGGTGTCGCAACGCGATGCGCTGGACGATCGCACCGGCTCGCTGGTGGCGCGTGAGCTCGCAGTGGCGCTGCAGGCCGACCGGAACGTCGCACCGGCGATGCTCAAGGTGGCCGAGCGCCAGTTCAACGATCGCCTCACGACATACCGCGACGTGCTGACCTCGCGGGCACCGTCCGAGGGGACCGGGGCGCGCCTTGGGCGCGCGGTGCTGCAGACCGCGGGCACGGCGCGCGCCTCCGACGACATGGTCGCGCGCGCCGGCGACCTGCTGGCGCGCTACATGGGCGAGGCAAATGAAGCCTTGCGCCACGCGTTCGGCGCGCCGTCGCTTCCACCCGACCTGCCGCCCTCGACGCCGTCCCGCTGATCGCGTGCGCGCCGGCTGGCATGCAGGAGGCGCGACGAGCCGACGGCGCGGCGGGCGATGCGGACAGTGGAGGGGTGAAAAAACAGCGCGGCTCCCATCGGGGGCCGCGCCGAGATTTCGTCGGTGAAGTGCGCTCGGGGAGACTCGAACTCCCATGGGTGTTACCCACCGGCTTCTGAGACCGGCGCGTCTACCAGTTCCGCCACGAACGCGTGACCCCGCCCCAGTGACCTGTACCGTGGACCACGCTGGTGCGGGGAGGGAAAGTATCGGCGCGCAGAGTTCAAGTCAACGCGGCGTATCGGGTTACAGTCAGGCACCTCCGCGCGTCGTCACCCGACCAATTAGCTTGCCGGTGCGGGAGATGCGTGCCCGATTCGCCGCCCCCGGCGATCGGTGACCTTGCGCCCGCTCCCCCGAATCGCACCAGATGGCCGAGAAGACGGAGGGCGACGACGTTGTCGTCGTCGCACGGAATCGCGAGGCACGGCACAACTACCACATCATCGAGACGTGGGAGGCGGGCCTCGTCCTGACCGGGACCGAAGTCAAGTCGCTGCGGAACGGCAAGGCGAACATCTCCGAAGCGTACGGCATCCTGCGAAACGGCGAGGTCTTCCTGCTCAATGTCCACATCGCCCCCTACGAGCGCGGTGGATACGTCAACCACGAGCCCACCAGGCTGCGTAAGCTCCTGCTGCACACGCGAGAGATCCGTCGCCTCATCGGCGCCATCGAGCGCGAAGGACTGACCCTGGTGCCGCTCGAGCTCTACTTCCGCCGCGGCAAGGCCAAGGTTCGTGTGGCGCTCGGCAAGGGAAAGAAGCTGCACGACAAGCGCGATGACTCCAAGAAGCGCGACGCCGATCGAGAGATCGCGCGTGCCATGCGGCGTCGATGATCGCGGTCCTCCTCGCCGTCGCCCTGCTGCAGCAGGTCGGGGATCCCCCGGCCGCGCTGGTCGTGCGCGAGGGCGAGCGTGTGAGCCACGTTCCCGTTGTCGTCACGAGGCTGGGGCCGATGGTGCGCAGCGACGACGTGCTCGCCTCGTTAGGCGGCGTCCTGCTGCGGGACGGGGACGCCCGCTACCGGCTGGTGATCGGCGGGACCGAGCTGGAGTTGGGCACCGGCCTGGCCGTGGCGCGCGCGCGTGGCGTGCCTGAACCGCTCGCCGCGGCGCCGACCCTCGTCCAAGGGCAGCTCTTCCTTCCGCTGTCGCTCTTGACGGATGTCATCCCGCGGGTCGTCACCGGCTTCCTGTACGATGCCGCGCGAGGTGAGCTCCGGCGCTTCGCGCCGGTCACCGCGGCGCGCGCACCGTCGGCCGATGCCGCGCCGGCGATTCGATCAAGCGGCGCGCGCGACGCGCGCGCTGCGCCCACCACGCGCCCTGCGGCGCCGCCCGAGCGCAGCGCAGCGCGTCGCCAGTCTGTCGTGGTGGTGGACGCCGGTCACGGCGGCCGAGACCGCGGAATGCGCGGCCCCCTGGGCTCGGCGACCAAGGTGTACGAGGCCGACATGACGCTTGCCATCGCCCGGCAGCTCCGCGCCGAGTTGACGGCGCGCGGAGTCGAGGTCGTCATGACGCGCGCCTCCGACACCCTCATCGCGCTGGGCGACCGCGGGCGCATCGCCAACCGTGCGCAGGGCGACCTGTTCATCTCCATTCACGTCAACGCCGCGAACCCCCGCTGGAAGAATCCGTCGGCGTCACGCGGCTTCGAGACCTACTTCCTCTCGGAGGCCAGGACCGACGACGCGCGACGCGTCGCCGAGCTCGAGAACGAAGCGGTGAAGTACGAGGTGGAAGACGTCGCGGCGGCGGATGATCCGCTCAGCTTCGTGCTCAACGACATGAAGCAGAACGAATACCTGCGCGAGTCGAGCGACTTCGCGCGGGTGGTCCAGCAATCGCTCAAGGTGATTCACCCCGGGACCGACCGCGGCGTGAAGCAGGCGGGATTCGTGGTCCTCGTCGGGGCGTTCATGCCGTCGGTGCTCGTGGAGGTCGGCTTCGGGTCGAACCCCGCCGATGCGGCGTATCTGTCGGGGGCACGCGGCCAGGCGCAACTGGCCGCCGCGATTGCCGACGCCACCATGACCTACCTCGCGAAATACGGCGAACGGCGCACAACCGGCGGAGTGCGATGAGCACCAGCACCGGCACGTCGGAGGGCCGCCCCACGCCAGCCAACGCCGACGCCTCGCCGTCGCCGCGAGGGCAGGCGCCCCTCGCCGTGACCCTCGGCGGCCTGACGCTGCAGAACCCGGTCTTGCTCGCGGCGGGAACGGCGGCGTACGGCGATGAACTGGACGGGGTGATGCAGCTCGACGCGCTGGGCGGTCTCGTGACCAAGGCGGTCAGCCTCGATCCCCGGAAGGGAGCCGCCGCCCCGCGCGTCGCCGAGTTTCCGGGCGGCATGATCAACGCGATCGGACTCGCCAACCCGGGAGTCGAGGAGGTGCGGGCGTCGCACCTGCCGTGGCTCGCCCGTTCGGTGAAGCGGGCGCGGGTGCTCGTCAACGTCGTCGGGTATGCCGTGGACGACTTCGCGCGCGTGATCGAACGACTGGACGACGCCTCGGGCCTGGACGGTTACGAGCTGAACGTCAGCTGCCCGAACGTCACGGCCGGCGGGATGGAGTTCGGCGCCGATCCGATCGCGCTGGGTGAGGTCATGCGACGCGCGCGTGCGGCCACGACCCGCCCGATCTTCGTCAAGCTGTCGCCGACCTTGACCGACATTGTCGGCGCGGCGCGCACCGCCCTCGACCATGGCGCCACCGGGTTGACGCTGGTGAACACGATGCCGGGGCTGGTGATTGACCTCGAGCGCCGCCGCCCCGCGCTTGGCTTCGGGACCGGCGGGGTGAGCGGTCCCGGACTGCTCCCGGTCGGGGTGCTGGCGACCTGGAAGGTCTGGAAGGCGACCGGCGCCCCGATTCTGGGGGTGGGAGGCATCACGACGGCCGAGGATGCGCTGCAGTATCTCATGGCGGGGGCGCAGGCGGTGGCGATCGGGACGGCGGGCCTGCGCGACCCGCGGCAGCCGGCACGCGTCGTGGACGGGCTTGGCGCGTGGTGCCGACAGCATGGGGTGCGTTCGTTGACCGAGGTGACCGGATGTCTGGAGTGGCCTTCATGACGATGCGAACGGATGTCACGCCGATCGTGGCGCTCGACGTCGCCGACCTGCGCGACGCGCTGGCGGTTGCGGCCGGTGTCGGCGATCGCTGCCGGTTCTTCAAGGTCGGGAGCGAACTGTTCACGGCGGCCGGTCCGGACATTGTGCGCGCGCTGCGGGAGATGGGGCATGAGGTCTTCCTCGACCTCAAGCTGCACGACATTCCCAACACCGTGCGCGGCGCGGCGCGGGCAGCGGGGCGGTTGGGGGCGTCGCTCCTCACGGTGCATGCGTCTGGCGGAGCGGCGATGATTCAGGCGGCGGTGGAGGGGGCGGGGGACGGGTGCGGCGTGCTCGCGGTGACGATCCTGACATCCCTGGATGCCGCGACCGTGGCGACGGCATGGGGGCGCGCTCCCGAGCTGGAGATTGCCGGTGAGGTGCTGCGCCTGTCAGGGCTGGCGTCGCGGGCTGGCGCGCACGGGGTGGTCTGCAGCGGTCACGAGGTGGCGCAGGTGCGGGCCCTGTTTGGGGATGCGCTCGCGCCCCTGGTCCCCGGGATCCGCTTTGCGGACGAGGCGGCGCACGACCAGCGCCGGGTGGTGACCCCGGGTGGCGCTGCGCGAGCGGGGGCTCGCTACGTGGTGCTGGGGCGCGCGGTCACGGCGGCTCCGGACCCGCGGGCGGCGATGGCCCGGGTGTGGGAGGAGCTGGCGGGGGTCGAGTAGTGCGCGGCGTCGGGCCGCGATGTCTCCTTTGATGACGCCGGCGCACGGCAGTGCAGGCGGGCGCGCGTAATTCCGCGCCACGGCACGCTTTTGGTGGTCAGCATCCCTTGCATCATCGGAACGAGGCGCCTATTCTTGGAGTCTTGTCCGAATTTTCTCTGTTTCCATCGGTTCGATTGGAGTCCCTGGTGAAAGTCCGCAGCAGCGTGAAGCCCATCTGCGAACACTGCAAGGTCGTGAAGCGCAGCGGCGTCACTCGAATCATCTGCAAGCGCAACCCTAAGCACAAGCAGCGGCAGGGCTGATTATGGCGCGCATATCTGGTGTCGATCTCCCGCGAGAGAAGAAGGTTGAGATCGGGTTGACGTATATCTACGGAATCGGGCGCGCGGTGGCGCTGGAGATCCTCGGGAAGACCGGGGTGTCTGCAGACCTTCGCGTGCGCGACCTGACGGACGCTGACGTGAACAAGCTGCGTCAGACGATCGAGAAGGACTATCGCGTCGAGGGCGCCCTGCGCACCGAGATCGCGATGAACATCAAGCGGTTGATGGACATCGGGTCGTACCGAGGGATCCGTCATCGCCGGGGACTCCCGGTGCGCGGCCAGCGCACCCACACCAATGCGCGAACGAAGAAGGGACCGCGTCGCGCGATCGCGGGCAAGAAGAAGGTGACCAAGTAGTATGGCTACGGGCAAAAAGACCAAGCGCGTCGTGGAGGCGGAAGGGATCGCCCACATCAATGCGACGTTCAACAACACGCTGGTGACGATCACCGACATGCATGGCAATGCCATCGCGTGGGGGACGTCGGGCAAGGCCGGGTTCAAGGGGTCCAAGAAGTCGACGCCGTTCGCGGCGACGGTGGCAGCCGAGCAGTGCGGGCGCGAAGCGCTCTCCGCCGGCGTCCGTCGCGTGCATGTGCTCGTCCAGGGACCGGGATCCGGTCGTGAGTCCGCCATCCAGGCGCTCGCGTCGGCCGGCCTGCAGGTCAGGTCGATCAAGGACGTGACGCCGATTCCTCACAACGGCTGTCGTCCGCCGAAGCGCCGGAGGGTCTAGACCATGCGGTACACTGGACCCTCCTGCCGTCAGTGCCGGCGCGAAGGAACGAAGCTGTTCCTCAAGGGGACGAAGTGCTTCACCGAGAAGTGCCCGGTTGAGCGCCGTCCCTATCCGCCAGGCCAGCATGGCCAGTCGCAGTCCCGCCGACGCAAGTCGTCGGAATACTCCAAGCAGCTGCGCGAGAAGCAGAAGATCAAGCGCATGTACGGGGTGAGCGAGTCGCAGTTCCGTAACACGTTCGAGAAGGTGTCGAAGCTGCCGGGGATCACCGGTCACAACCTGCTCGCCGCATTGGAGAGCCGGTTGGACAACCTGGTGTACCGGATGGGCTTCGCGCCGAGCCGAAAGTCGGCGCGTCAGCTGATCCGTCACCGGCACCTCGAGATCAACGGAAAGATCGTCGACATCCCGAGCTATGCCGTCGCCCCGGGGCAGGAAGTGCGCGTGCGGACCAAGTCGCGCGAGATGATCCTGGTCCAGGGGGCAATGGAGCAGTCGACGCGCGGGGCATCGCCGTCGTGGCTCGCCGTCGATCGCGACACCTACTCCGGGCGCATGCTCGAACGGCCGTCGCGGCCGAACATCCCGATCGCGGCGCAGGAGCAGTTGGTCGTCGAGCTCTACTCGAAGTAAGCAGTACCCGGGCGGTCGAGAAGGCGAGGTAACTCGTCTTCTCGTCATCCCGTCCTCTCGTCTTCTACCAGATGGTCGAGACCCTAACTCTCGTACGAACCCACCGCGCGTTAGGGGCGGGGTGGGGCGTTGCCGGGGCGCCGCCCCGGTATGACCGCACCGAGCATTGATACATGTCACAGGCGATTGACCTGAAGGGCCTCGTTCGACCGCACCTCGTCGAGGTGAAGAAGCGCGACGACGCCCCGTACGTAGCAGAATTCATCCTGCAGCCACTCGAGCGCGGCTACGGGCACACGCTGGGTAACGCGATGCGCCGCATGCTGCTGTCGTCGCTGCGCGGCGCCGCCGTCTGGGGCTTCCGCATCGACGGCGTGCTCCATGAGCATCAGACGATCGTCGGCGTCGTCGAGGACGTGCACCAGATCATCGGCAACCTCAAGACCCTCGTGCTCAGCCTCGCAGACGACGTCGAGGAATCGGTGCTCCGCATCGGCAAGAACGAGGCAGGGCCCGTCACGGCGGCCGACATCGAGGGCAACGGGAGTGTGCGGGTCATCAACCCCGACCACCACCTGTTCACCCTCCAGGATGCGCGCGACATCAACGTCGAACTGTACATCAACAAGGGACGCGGCTACGTCGAGTCCGACTCGCACGTCGTCGACCGGGGCCTCCCGATCGACCTGGTGCGCGTCGACGCCCTCTACAACCCGGTCCGCCGCGCCAACTTCTCGGTCGCCGAGACGCGCGTCGGGCAGCGCACCGACTACGATCGCCTGACCCTGACGGTCGAGACGAACGGCACCATTGCCCCGGAAGAGGCCGTGAGCTACGCCGCCGCGCTCGCGCAGACGCACTTCCAGTACTTCGCGTCGTTCGGCTCGCATGCGTCCGCGCCCATGTCCATGGGCGGCGAGAGCGGCGGCGGCGACGCCGCCCGCCTCGCCCAGATGTTCAAGGCGGCCATCGACGACCTGGAACTGTCGGTCCGCTCCGTCAACTCGCTCAAGAACTCCAACATCCGTACGCTGGGTGACCTCGTGCGGCAGACGGAGAACCAGATCCTGCAGGTGAAGAATTTCGGCAAGAAGTCGCTGCAGGAGATCGCGGAACTCCTGGAGCGCGAAGGCTTGAACTTCGGTATGCGGTACGAAGAGAACGGCGACGGCGTGCGCATCATCGATTGGGGCACGCCGCCGAGCCGGGCCGCCGCGAACGCGCCAGACGACGAAGAGGAGTAAGAGTCATGCGTCACAGGAAAGCGGGGCGGCAGCTGCGCCGCACGAGTGAACAGAAGCTGGCGCTCATGCGCGGCCTCGCCTCGTCGCTGATCGAACACGGCGCCATCGAGACCACCGAAGCGAAGGCCAAGGAACTGCGCCCCTTCGTGGAGAAGCTGATCACCAAGGCCCGCTCCGGCACCTTGCACGACCGGCGGCTCGCGATCGTGCACATCCACAAGCGGGAGACGGCCGACAAGCTGTTCAAGGAAATCGGGCCCAAGTACGTGTCGCGGCCCGGCGGGTACACGCGCATCCTCAAGACCGGTCACCGCAAGGGTGACGGGGCCGAAATGGCGCGCATCGAACTCGTGGAGGGCTGAGCCATGGCCATCAGTCGCAATCGCTGCTACGTCTGCGATAAGGGGGTCGTGTTCGGCAACAACGTGTCGCATGCGAATAACAAGACCCGCCGCACGTGGAAGCCGAATCTCCAGGTCGTGCGCGTCGTCAGCGAGGGCAAGACCATCAAGGTCAAGGTCTGCACGCGCTGCCTCGCCGCCGGCAAGGTGCAGCGCGCGCCGCGTGGTGCCGCGGTCGCGTGATCGCGTGATGCATCCGGACCGCATCAGGAACGGGGGGAGCGCGTTAGGCGCTCCCCTTTTCTTTGTCCCCTCGCACCCGTGACCGGCGCGGCGCCCCGTACCGCGCTCATCACCGGAATCACCGGTCAGGATGGCTCCTACCTCGCCGAGCTGCTGCTCGGCCGCGGCTATCGGGTGGTCGGGACGACGCGACATCGCACCCCCGCCTCGACGCAGCGCCTCGCCCCGCTGCTCGATCGCCTGACGCTGGAGGAACTCGACCTCGGCGATGCGACTGCGGTGCGCACGCTGGTCGGCCGCATCGCCCCCGACGAGGTCTACCACGTGGCGGCCGCCTCTCGCGTGGACGACTCGTGGCGACACCCCATGGAATCGCTCGTCGCCAATGCCGGGAGCACCGCCAACCTGCTCGATGCGCTCGCCCGCGAACGCCCCGGCGCGCGACTCCTGGTCGCCTCGTCCTGCGAGATCTTCGGGCGCCCCGTCTCCACCCCGCAGTCCGAGCGCACGCCGGTCGCCCCCGTCTCGCCCTACGGCGTGTCGAAGGCCGCGGCCTACTGGCTGACCGCAACCTTCCGGGAGAGCCATGGCCTGTTCGCGGCCTCGGCGATCCTCTACAACCACGAAAGCCCGCGCCGCAGCGAGGACTTCGTCACGCGGAAGATCTCCCTTGGCGCGGCACGAATCGCCGCAGGCCTCGGTCAGCAGCTGGTGCTGGGAGACCTCGAGGCTCGGCGCGATTGGGGCTACGCGGGAGACTACGCCGAGGCCATGTGGCGCATGCTGCAGCTCGATCGCCCGCGCGACGTGGTGCTCGGGACGGGCGTCTCGCACTCGGTGCGGGAGTTCTGCGAGCTGGCCTTCTCGCACGTCGGGCTCGACTACCGCGACCATGTGGTCCCGGACCGGACGCTCTTTCGCCCCGTCGACCCGACATCGCTCGTGGCCGACGCGCGATTGGCGCGAGAGCTGCTGGGCTGGGAGCCCGACGTGGCGTTTCACGCGCTCGTGGAAATGATGATTTCTGCCGACCAGACGCGCGTGCAACGGGGCGACGCGGTGTAAATTTGGCGGACGTCCGGCCGCGTGTTGGACATCGCCTGGCGGACATCACCGGGCGGATATCAGCGGGTGGCCTGCGTCGGCGTACCAATGGCGACGTGGCGGCGCCTGTTCCGTCGATCACGCTGCCCCCGGGCGCGCTTGTTTTCTGCTCTTAGACATCCTGCCATGCCTCGTCGCACCGACATCCACAAGATTCTGCTCATCGGCTCCGGACCCATCGTGATCGGGCAGGCGGCCGAGTTCGACTATTCGGGGACGCAGGCGGCGACTGCGCTGCGCGAGGAGGGGTACGAGGTCATCCTCGTCAACTCCAATCCTGCGACGATCATGACCGACCCGGAGATCGCCGACTCCACGTACGTGGAACCGGTGACGCCCGAGTTCGTGGAGTTGGTGATCGAGAAGGAGCGGCCCGACGCGCTCCTGCCGACGATGGGCGGGCAAACGGCGCTCAACGTCGCCATGAAGCTGTCGGAGAGCGGGGTGCTGGCCAAGTACGGCGTGGAACTCATTGGCGCCAAGGCGAAGGCCATCAAGATGGCCGAGGATCGGCAGGAGTTTGCCGAGGCCATGCGGCGTATCGGGCTCAAGGTCCCCGAGGGGAAGACCGCCACCACCTGGGAAGAGGCGCTCGAGATCGCCAACTTCACCGGGTTCCCGGCGATCATCCGCCCGGCCTTCACGTTAGGCGGCTCGGGGGGTGGCATCGCCTACAATCGGGAGGAGTACGAGCAGATCTGCCGCCGCGGTCTGGCCGAGTCGCCGGTGAGCCAGGTGCTCATCGAGCGGTCGCTGCTGGGGTGGAAGGAGTTCGAGCTCGAGGTCATGCGGGACTATGCCGACAACGTGGTCATCGTCTGCTCGATCGAGAACATCGACCCCATGGGGGTGCACACGGGCGACTCGATCACGGTGGCGCCGGCCATGACGCTCACCGACCGCGAGTACCAGGACATGCGCGACGCGGCGGTGGCGGTGATTCGCGAGATCGGCGTGGAGGCCGGCGGCTGCAACATCCAGTTTGCCACCAACCCCGTGAACGGGGAGATGGTGGTGATCGAGATGAACCCGCGCGTGTCGCGCTCCTCGGCGCTCGCCTCGAAGGCGACGGGCTTCCCCATCGCGAAGATCGGGACGAAGCTGGCGGTCGGGTACCGGCTGGACGAGATCCCCAACGACATCACCAAGACGACCCCGGCGTCGTTCGAGCCGGTGCTGGACTACGTCGTCGTGAAGTGCCCGCGCTTCGCCTTCGAGAAGTTCGCGCGCGCCAATCCCTACCTGACCACGCAGATGAAGTCGGTCGGCGAGTCGATGGCCATCGGGCGCACCTTCAAGGAGGCGTTCCAGAAGGGGATGCGGGCGCTGGAGATCGGCCGGCCGGGGTGGACCGTCGGGGCGCGCGCGGTCGACGACCGCCTCCCCGATGACTCGATCGAGGCGCTGCGCGGCGCCCTCGCGAAGCCATCGCCCGAGCGCATTTACGAGGTGAAGCGGGCCATCCTGGCCGGCTTCACCACCGAGCAACTCCATGAGATCACCCGCATCGATCCGTGGTTCCTCGAGCAGATGCGGGAGCTGGTGGAGGCCGAACAGGCGTACGCCGCGGCGCCGACGATCGGCGCGGACGACATCCGGTCCATGAAGCGCATGGGTTTCTCGGACCGCCAGATGGGCGACCTGCGTGGCGAGAGTGAGGACGCCGCGCGCACGCGCCGCTGGACGCTCGGGATCCATCCCGCGTACAAGATGGTCGATACCTGCGCCGGCGAGTTCCCCTCGGTGACGCCGTACCTGTACTCGTCGTACGACGACGAAGACGAGGCGCCGCGCTCGGGCAAGAAGTCGGTCGTGATCCTGGGGAGCGGGCCGAACCGCATCGGGCAGGGGGTCGAGTTCGACTACATGTGCGTGCGTGCGGTGCTCGCCCTGCGTGAGCGCGGCTACGAGACGATCATGATCAACTCGAATCCCGAGACCGTCTCCACCGACTACGATACGTCGGACAAGCTGTTCTTCGAGCCGCTGACGCTGGAGGACGTACTCGAGGTGGTGCGGCGTGAGCAGCCGATCGGCGTGATCGTGCAGCTGGGGGGACAGACCCCGCTCAAGTTGACCAAGGGGCTCGAGGCGGCCGGCGTCCGGATCCTCGGGACGAGCCCGGATGCGATCGATATCGCCGAGGACCGGAAGCGGTTCGAGGCGGTCACGCGCGAGCTGGGGATCCAGCAGCCGGATGCAGGGACGGCGACGAGCGTGGACGAGGCGGTCGAGATTGCCACGCGCATCGGCTATCCGGTGCTGGTGCGCCCGTCGTACGTGCTGGGCGGACGGGCCATGCAGATCGTGTACGACGAGCCCTCGATGCGCGGTTACTTCGACACGGCGGCGCGGGTGAGCGAGGAGCGCCCGGTGCTGGTGGACCGGTTCCTCGAGGACGCCTTCGAGGCGGACGTCGATGCCGTGTGTGACGGCCACCAGGTGGTGATCGGCGGTGTCATGCAGCACATCGAGGATGCCGGCATCCACTCCGGCGACTCGGCCTGCGTCCTGCCGCCCTACCTCATCGATGCGGGCGACATCGCGACCATGAAGGCGCACACCGTGTCGCTGGCCACCAAGCTGGGGTGATCGGGCTGATCAACGTGCAGTTCGCGGTGAAGGATGGTGTCGTGTACGTGCTGGAAGTGAACCCGCGGGGGAGCCGCACGATTCCGTTTGTCTCCAAGGCGATCGGGGTGCCGCTGGCGTCCGTGGCCGCGCGCTGCATGGTCGGGGAGACGCTGGCCGACATCGGCTTCACGACGGAGATCGTGCCGCCCTACCACTCGGTGAAGGAAGCGGTGTTCCCGTTCAGCAAGTTCCGCGAGTTCGATCCGCTGCTCGGGCCCGAGATGCGCAGCACGGGCGAGGTGATGGGCATCGCCTCGACGTTTGCCCGCGCGTTCGCCAAGGCGCAGCTGGCGGCCGACAATGCGCTGCCGCTCAGTGGCGCGATCTTCATCACGGTCAACGACGGCGACAAGCCGACCGTGATCCCGATCGCCCGCCGGTTCCACGAGATGGGCTTCACGCTCTACTCCACCGAGGGGACGTCGCGCTACCTCGAGCAGCATGGCATCCCGGCCACCGCGGTGCGCAAGGTGCACGAGGGTCGGCCACACGGCGTCGACCTGATGCTCAATGGCGACGTGCAGCTGTTGATCAACACCCCGCTGGGCAAGCACGCGCAGTACGACGACTACGTCCTGCGGCAGACCGCGATCTCGAAGCGCATCTCGTACACCACGACGATGTCGGCGGCGAGCGCGGCGTGCGATGCGATCCTCTCCCTGCGAGCGCAGCCCCCGACCGTGCGCTCCCTGCAGGAGTGGCATCGGCTGCTGCGCGGTGAGCGCTGAGCCATGGCTGCCCCCTTCATTCACGAATCGGCCTATGTCGATGACGGGGCCGTCATCGGCGACGATACGCGGATCTGGCACTTCTGCCATGTCAACGCCGGGGCCGTCATCGGGGAGCGGTGCTCCCTGGGCCAGAACGTGGTGGTCATGCCCGGCACGAAGATCGGCGACAACGTGAAGATCCAGAACAACGTGTCGATCTACGAGGGGGTGGAGCTCGAGGACGACGTCTTCTGCGGCCCGTCGATGGTCTTCACGAACGTGATCAATCCCCGCAGCCACGTGTCGCGCAAGCACGAGTACCGCCGGACGCTCGTCAGGCGCGGCGTGAGTATCGGGGCCAACGCGACGATCGTCTGTGGAGCGACGCTGGGGGAGTACGCCTTTGTCGGGGCCGGCGCGGTCGTGTCGCGCGATGTGAAGGCGTATGCCCTCGTGGTTGGGGTGCCGGCGAAACAGGTGGGGTGGGTGTGCGCGTGCGGCGAGAAGCTGGCGCAGAAGGACGGGGGACGGGGGACGGGGGACGGGAGTGGCGCACAGCGCCTGGTGTGCGGGGCGTGCGAGAGCGCGTACATGCTTGCGGATGGAATGCTCACACCGGAGGGTACGGCATGACGGGAGCCCAGGCGGGGCCGGTGCGGATCGCGCTGCTCGGGTGCGGTCGCATCAGCCGCAATCACTTCGCGGCGATCGCGAAGATCCCGGAGTTGCAGCTCGTGGCGGTCTGCGACGTCGTCGAGGCGCGCGCGCGGGAGGCGGGGGAGCGCGAGGAGGTTCCGTGGTACACGGCCTACGCCAAGATGCTCGAGCAGTCGCCGTGCGACATCGTCGCGGTCTGCACCCCGTCGGGGTTGCACCCGCAACATGGCATGCTTGCGGCGCGCGCCGGCAAGCACGTCGTGTGCGAGAAGCCGATGGCGATCTCGCTGTCGTCGGCCGACGAACTCGTGCAAACGTGCGACGATGCCGGCGTGCAGCTCTTCGTCGTCAAGCAGAATCGGCTCAATCCGCCGGTGCAACTGCTCAAGCGGGCCATCGACAAGGGGCGTTTCGGCCGGCTGTACATGGCCAACACCACGGTGCGGTGGACGCGGCCGCAGGAGTACTACGACCAGGCGAGCTGGCGCGGGACATGGGAGTTCGACGGCGGTGCCTTCATGAACCAGGCCTCGCACTACGTCGACTTGATTCAATGGCTCGTCGGGCCGGTCGAGAGCGTCATGGCCAAGACCGCCACGCTCGCCCGCCGCATCGAAACGGAAGATTCCGGCGTGGCGCTGCTGAAGTTCCGCTCCGGGACGCTCGGGGTGATCGAAGTCACCATGCTGACGTACCCGCGCAACCTCGAGGGATCGATCACCCTGCTGGGCGAGCACGGCTCGGTCAAGATCGGCGGCACCGCCGTGAACAAGGTCGAGACCTGGCAGTTCGCCGACTACGACGACGACGACAAGCTGGTGGAGTCGACGACCTACACGCCGACGAATGTGTATGGCAACGGCCACGAGGGCTACTACCGGAACGTGATGGCCGTCCTGGGCGGCGACGCCACCGCCGACACCGACGGCCGCGCCGGCCGCAAGTCGCTCGAACTTATCCTCGCCATCTACGAGTCGGCAAAGTCAGGACACGAGGTCCCTCTCCCCCTCCGCGCCCGAGTCTAAGGACTTCGACGTCGCCCCTCCCGTCCCCCGTCCCCCGTCCCCCGTCCCCCGTCCCCGATGCCCGTCCCCCTGCTCGACCTCAAGGCCCAGCACGACACCATTCGCGACGAAGTCGTCGCGTCGCTCATGCAGGTCGTCGATGACCAGAAGTTCATCCTCGGCGAGCCGGTCGAGCAGCTGGAGCGTTTGGTCGCGGACCTGTCGCACACCTCCCACGCCATCGGCTGCGCCAACGGGACCGATGCCATCCTGCTGGCGATGCGGGCCCTCGACATCGGGCGAGGCGACGAGGTCATCACCACCCCGTTCACCTTCTTCGCCACCGGCGGGACGATCCACAACGTCGGGGCGACCCCGGTGTTCGTCGACATCGAGCCCCGGAGCTTCAACATCGATCCCAAGGCCGCCGCGGCCGCCGTGCGCAGCACGAGCAAGGCGGTGATCCCGGTCGACCTGTTCGGACAGATGGCGCCGATTGAACGCGTGCGGGCCGAAATTCCGTCCCTGCCGATTATCGAGGACGCGGCCCAGTCGATCGGCGCGTCGCGCATCATCGAGGGGCGCAAGGTCATGGCCGGGGAAGCGGCCACGATCGGCACCTTCTCGTTCTTCCCGTCCAAGAACCTCGGCGGCTACGGCGACGGCGGCATGATCGTGACGCAGGACGACGCCATCGCGACGCGCCTCAGGCGGCTGCGCGTGCATGGTGGGGCCAAGCAGTACTTCCACGACGAGGTCGGCTTCAACTCCCGCCTCGACGCACTACAGGCTGCCGTCCTGCTCGCCAAGCTCCCCCACCTGTCGCACTGGAGCGCCGGACGGCGGGCGAATGCGGCGTACTACGACAGCGCGTTCGCCGACGTTCCGGAAGTGCAGGTTCCGTATATCGACCCGGCCAACGAGTCGATCTTCAACCAGTACACGCTCCGTGTGGAACGGCGCGAGGCGCTGCAGGCCTTCCTGAAGGAACGCGGCATCGGCTCGTCGATCTACTATCCGCTTCCCCTTCACCTTCAGCCGTGCTTCGCCTATCTCGGCTATCGCGAAGGGCAGTTTCCGGAATCCGAACGTGCTGCCCGGGAGGTTCTGTCCCTCCCCGTCTTTCCGGAACTGACGTCTGCGCAGCTCGACGAGGTAATCGGCACGGTTCGTGCCTTCTACGGGCGCTGAGCGTCCCTGAAGGGAATTCGAAGGGACTTCGGCACGCGACTCACGAGACACAACATGGGCATGAAAGACACGCTGCTTTCCGGGATTCAGGACCGTTCGGCGGTCATTGGAGTGGTCGGGCTTGGATACGTGGGGCTCCCGTTGGCGATGGAGTTCGCCAAGGCGGGCTTCACGGTCATCGGCTACGACATTTCCGAGCGCACCTGCGAGCGCCTCATGGCGGGGGTCTCGCACATTCAGGACGTCCCGTCGGCCGAGGTCGCCGCGCAGGTCACCGCCGGCCGTTTCGTGGCGACCGTCGAGGAGGCTCGGCTCAAGGAATGCGACGCCATCTCGATCGCGGTCCCGACGCCGCTCTCCAAGACGCGGGATCCGGACATGAGCTTCGTGCAGGCCGCCACCGAGGCGATCGCCCGAAACTGCCGCCCCGGCATGCTGATCGTGCTCGAGAGCACGACCTATCCGGGGACCACGCGTGAGGTCATGCAACCGCGCCTCGAAGCGCAGGGGCTCAAGGTCGGACGAGATGTCTTTCTCGCGTTCAGCCCCGAGCGGGTCGATCCGGGCAACGCGAAGTGGCACACCAAGAACACGCCCAAGGTCGTCGGCGGCGTCACGCCGGACTGCATCGAGGTCGCCTGCGCGCTCTACGGCTCGTGCATCGACACGATCGTCCCGGTCTCGAGCGCCGAGGCGGCCGAGCTGGTCAAGTTGCTGGAGAACACGTTCCGGGCGGTCAACATCGGCTTGGTCAACGAGATGGCGATCGTGTGCGACAAGCTCGGCGTGAACGTGTGGGAGGTGATCGACGCGGCGGCGACCAAGCCGTTCGGCTACATGAAGTTCACGCCTGGCCCCGGCATCGGCGGGCATTGCATCCCGCTCGACCCGCACTACCTCGCGTGGAAGATGCGCATGCTGAACTACAAGACGCGCTTCATCGACCTCGCGAGCGAGATCAACTCCGAGATGCCCGAGTACGTCGTCCGAAAGGTGGCGCGGGCCCTCAACCATGACCGCAAGTCGGTCAACGGCTCGCGCATCCTGATCCTTGGCATCGCATACAAGAAAGACATCGACGACATGCGGGAGAGCCCGGCGTTCGACGTCATGCGCCTGCTCGAGGAGCGCGGCGCCATCGTCGACTACCACGACCCGCACGTCCCGCACTTCCGTGAGCACGGGCACGAGCGCGCGGGCGTAGCGCTGACCGCCGAGGTCCTGGCGGCGGCCGATACGGTGGTGATCGTCACCGATCACACCGGCGTGGACTACCAGTTCGTGGTCGACCACGCCACGGTGGTGGTCGACACGCGCAACGCGACGAAACAGACCGAGCCGTCGAAGGCGCGCATCGTGCCGCTGTCGAAGCTGACGGATGGCATCCCAGAGGGCGAACTCGCGCATCTGTAGAGAGGTGCGCGCGTGTCCATGGGGGATCGGGCGTCGGTCAGCTCCCCGGCCCGGATGGGCAGGGTCCAACTCCCGCGTGTCGCGCGACAGT
Source organism: Gemmatimonadota bacterium (assembly GCA_016704465.1). Lineage (GTDB taxonomy): Bacteria > Gemmatimonadota > Gemmatimonadetes > Gemmatimonadales > Gemmatimonadaceae > SCN-70-22. The sequence continues at coordinate 93,039 of JADJAD010000010.1, forward strand.
ACTAACCGTTTTGGGTCGAGGACGTCGTGAAGATTGCTGTAATCGGAACGGGCTATGTCGGGTTGGTCGTTGGGGCCTGTCTCGCCGAGACGGGGAGCGACGTGGTGTGTGCCGACGTGGATGCGGACAAGATCGAGGCGCTGCAACAGAACGTCATCCCGATCTACGAGCCCGGTCTCGAGCAGTTGGTCGAGCGAAACCAGCGGCAGGAGCGACTGGAGTTCACGGCGGACGTCGGCGGCGCGATTGCGCTCGCCGAGGTCATCTTCATCGCCGTGGGGACTCCCCCCGACGAGGACGGATCGGCGGACCTCCGGCACGTGCTCGACGTGGCGCGGCTCATCGGCACGCACATGACGCGCGAAGTGGTCATCGTGACCAAGTCGACCGTGCCGGTCGGGACCGCGCAGAAGGTGCAGGCGGCGGTCGCCGAGACGGCGCGACTCCCGTTCCACATGTGCTCGAATCCGGAGTTCCTCAAGGAGGGGGCAGCCGTCGAGGATTTCCTGAAGCCCGACCGGGTCGTGCTGGGGGTGGAGAGTGATCACGCGCGCAGCGTCATGGCCGAGCTGTACGCCCCCTTCGTGCGCACCGGGAAACCCATCATCTTCATGGACATCTCCTCGGCGGAGATGACCAAGTACGCCGCCAACGCCATGCTGGCCACGCGCATTTCGTTCATGAACGAGATCGCCAACCTGTGCGAACGGGTTGGTGCCGACGTCGAGCTGGTGCGGAAGGGAATCGGCTCCGACCAGCGGATCGGGTCGTCGTTCCTCTTTCCCGGTCCCGGGTATGGCGGATCGTGCTTCCCGAAGGACGTCAAGGCGCTCGTGCGCACCGCGCGTGAGGCGCAGGTGCCGCTGCGGGTCCTCGAATCTGTCGAGGAAGCAAACGATCGACAGAAGGAACGGTTGTTCGCCAAGCTGTCGGTGGCGCTCGGCGGAGAGCTGCGCGGGCTGCACGTGGCGATCTGGGGGCTGGCCTTCAAGCCGAACACCGACGACATGCGCGAGACGCCCGCACTCGTGCTGATCGACCGCCTCCTCGCGGCGGGTGCGCGGGTGACCGCGCACGACCCGGCGGCCATGGCCGAAGCCGGGCGCCGGCTCGGGACGCGCATCGCGTTCGCCGAGTCGAACTACGAGGCGCTGACCGATGCCGATGCCCTCGTCGTGGTCACCGACTGGAACGAGTACCGGCACCCGGACTTTGCCCGTATCAAGGACACGCTTCGGCGTCCGGTCGTCATCGACGGCCGCAACCTCTACGACCCGGCCAAGATGCGCTCGCTCGGCTTCGTGTACGACTGCATCGGACGTCCCCGCTGATGCGCGTCCTCATCACGGGCGCCGCCGGTTTCCTGGGCTCGCACCTCGTCGACCGCTTCCTGCGTGAGGGCCACGAGGTCGTCGGGCTGGACAACTTCATCACGGGAAGCCCGGACAACCTCGCCCACCTCGCCGGCCATGAGCGCTTCGAGTTCGTGCGGCACAACATCTCGACCTACACGTACGTAGCCGGCGCGCTGGACGGCATCCTGCACTTTGCCTCGCCGGCGAGCCCGATCGACTATCTCGAGCATCCGATCGCTACGCTCAAGGTCGGGGCGCTAGGCACCCACAACGCGCTGGGGCTCGCAAAGGCGAAGGGCGCACGGTTCTTCCTGGCGTCCACATCCGAGGTGTACGGGGACCCGCTGGTACACCCCCAGCCGGAGAGCTACTGGGGCAACGTGAACCCGATCGGCCCCCGCGGGGTGTACGACGAGGCCAAGCGCTTCGCCGAGGCGATCACGATGGCGTACCATCGCGCCCACCAGGTCGATACGCGCATTGTCCGGATCTTCAACACCTACGGTCCGCGCATGCGTCCACACGACGGGCGCGTCGTCTCCAACTTCATCGTGCAGGCGCTGCGCGGCGCGCCGCTCACGATGTACGGCGACGGGAGCCAGACACGCTCGTTCTGCTACGTGGACGACGAGGTGGACGGGATCTATCGCTTGTTCCTGCATGGCGACGCGCAGCCGACCAACATCGGCAACCCACGCGAATTCTCCGTGCGGGAGCTCGCCGAGATCGTGCGCGAGCTGACCGGCTCCTCATCGACGCTCGCGTTCATGGACCTGCCGGAGGACGACCCGAAGGTCCGTCAGCCGGACATTACCCGGGCGATGACCATGCTGGGCTGGGAGCCGAGCGTGGATCTGCGGGAAGGGGTCCGTCGCACGATCGACTACTTTCGCCAGATCCTGCCCAGCTAGGGACGCGCCGACGGCGAGGGGGGGCGGGGGATCGAGCGGGCGCATCGGGAAGGGCACCCGTCACCCCGGGCACCCGCCACACGGTACCACCCGTCACCGGGTACGTCCGGGAGCGCTCCTGAGCGGGCGCGGACGGGCGGGCGATGGTCGCCCACTGGCAGGCGCGGTTCGGGGGTTTGTCGTGCTTGGTCGGGGTGATCGCCCCGCAACGCCGGCGAGCGCGTTATCTTTCTCGGCTCCGCGCTCCCCGGCGAACAGGCCGAGGTCGCGAACCGAACGCCATTCGTCGGGTAATCAACCCGCTATGCATTTTGCGCGCATCATTCGACTCGGCATCACGGCGCTGAGCGTCGCCGCCGTCTCGGCATGCTCCTCCGGATTCAAGCTGAGTCGCTTCCCCACGAACGAACGACTGTTCGCGGCTGGGGTGGCCGAATACAACATCAAGAAGTGGGATCACGCGGTCACGGTCTTCGAGAAGCTCACCTTCGACCTGCCGGCCCGTGATACCCTGCTGCCGCTGTCGCACTGGTACCTGGCCCGGTCGCACGCCGGCCGGAACGAGCACCTGCTGGCGGCCCAGGCCTACAATCGGCTGGCAGAGTCATTCGCGACCGACTCCCTCGCCGACGACGCGATGTACGAGGCGGCGCGCGAATTCCAGGCGATGTGGCGACGGCCCACGCTCGACGCGCAGTATGGCGAGCAAGCGCTGGCGGCCTTTCAGTCGCTGCTCGGGCTGTATCCCGATACCGATCGACAGAAGGACGCGGTCAGCCAGATCGATACCTTGCAGGAGTGGTTTGCCTCGAAGGACTACGAAAGCGGGATGTACTACTACCGCCGAAAGGCCTTCGACTCGGCCATCATCTACTTCAAGGACGTGGTCAAGAACTATCCGCAGACGGACAAGGCACGCGAGGCGTACCTTCGACTGGTCACCGCGTACGACGTGATTCGCTATCGCGAGGACAAGCAGGAGGTCTGCGCGACGCTGGCCGCGAAGTATCCGGAGGACAAGGAAGTCCTTGCAGCCTGCGGTCCGCCGCCTGCGGCGGTACCCGACCGCCCCGCGTCCGACACAACGGCCCGTCGCGACACGATCTGACCCGTGAGAATCGGGCTCATGGGCGGGACGTTCGACCCGCCACACGTGGGACACCTCCTTGCCGCGTCCGATGCGCAGGAGGCGCTGGGGCTCGACCAGGTGGTGTGGGTGCCCGCGGCGCGGCAACCGCTCAAGGTGGCCGGCCACGCGGCCACGGCGGCCGACCGCCTGGCCATGGTCCGGCTGGTCACGGCAGACGATCCCCGCTTCTCGGTGGACTCGATCGAAATCGACCGGGCGGGGTTATCTTTTACCGTTGAAACGCTTGAAGCGTATGCTAGGAGCTCCCCGGGCGACGAGCTGTACCTGTTGCTGGGGACTGACGTCGTGAAGACGTTCGGAAGGTGGCGGGCGCCGCGCCGAATCGCGGAGTTGGCGCGCCTCGCAATCCTCCACCGGACGTCGAACGAAGGGGCTGTCGAAAAGGCAGAGGTGCTTGGCGCTATCCGTGCGGTGACGGGCGATGATGTTCCGGCGCCGTTGGTGCTGGACACTCGGCGAGTGGACGTCTCGTCGACGGAGATTCGGGAGCGCGCGCGGGCCGGGCGTTCCCTTCATGGATTTGTACCCGATACAGTCGCGCGCTACATCGGCGAGCACGCGTTGTATCGATAGAGGCGGCAATGCTCAAGGGAATCCTTTCCAAGGTCTTCGGGACGCGGCACGAGCGCGAACGCAAGCGCATCCAGCCGATCGTCGACGAGATCAATCAGCACTACGAACGGCTGCAGTCGGTGTCCGAGGAGGAGCTGCGCGGACAGACCGCGAGGTTCCGGGGCATCCTCACGGAGCGCACCGAGGCGCTGGAACAGCGCGTCGCCGCACTCAAGGAGACCAAGCGCGCGACGAAGGACGCCAGCGAGCGCGAGGCGATCGACCTCGAGCTGGGCGGCGCCGACGGACGCGGCGGCCTGGAAAAGGAGCTGCGCGACGAGATCGCCGAGGTGCTCGATGAACTGCTCCCCGAGGCGTTCGCTACCGTGCGTGAGGGGGCACGTCGACTGCTCGGCTCGAAGGTCCCAGTCACCGGGCAGGAGCTGAGCTGGGACATGGTGCACTTCGACGTGCAGCTGATGGGCGGCATCGAGCTGCACCTCGGCAAGATCGCCGAAATGGCGACCGGCGAAGGCAAGACGCTGGTGGCGACGCTGCCGCTGTACCTCAATGCCCTTCCCGGCAAGGGGGCGCACCTCGTCACCGTCAACACGTACCTGGCGCGTCGTGACTCGCAGTGGATGGGGCACCTGTTCACCTACCTCGGCCTCACGATCGGTTGCCTGGACGACACCGAGCCCGGGACCCCGGAGCGACGCGGCGCGTACGGCTGCGACATCACCTACGGGACCAACAACGAGTTCGGCTTCGACTACCTGCGCGACAACATGGTGGTCTCGCTCGAGCAGCGGGTGCAGCGCGTGCACTGGTACGCGATCGTCGACGAGGTGGACTCGGTCCTGATCGACGAGGCGCGCACGCCGCTGATCATTTCCGGTCCCGTCGGCAACGACAACGACCAGTCCTTTGGTGAGCACAACGGCGCCGTGTTGCGCCTGTTCCGGCGGCAGTCCGAGGTCGTGAACACGCTGGTGGCCGACGCCGATCGCGCCCGGGAGGCGGACGACACCGACGCCGCGGCACTCGCGTACTACAAGGCGCAGCTGGGCAGCCCGAAGAACAAGCGCTTGATGAAGGCGATGAACGAGCCGGGGGTCAAGCAGATGGTCCAGCGCATGGAACTGGATCACCTCGCCGACCGCAAGCTGTCGGTCAGCAAGCAGCAGTACCGCGACCTCGAGAACGACATGTTCTTCGTGCTCGACGAAAAGGGGCACACCGTGCACCTGACGGATCGCGGGATCGACGAGCTGAGCCCGAACGACCCGGAGGAGTTCTCGCTGCCGGACATCTCGACCGAGATCCACCGGATCGACCATGACGTCGACATGGAGCCGGCCGCGAAGATCGAGGCCCGGCGGACGATCGAGGCCGAGTATGCGATGAAGAGCGAGAAGCTCCACATCGTGCACCAGCTGCTGCGCGCGCACGCCCTGTACGAGAAGGACGTCAACTACGTCGTGCAGGACTCGCAGGTGCTCATCGTCGATGAGTTCACGGGGCGCACGATGCCCGGCCGACGCTGGTCCGAAGGGTTGCATCAGGCCGTCGAGGCCAAGGAAGGGGTGCAGGTGAAGGGGGAGACGCAGACCCTCGCCACCATCACCATCCAGAACTACTTCCGGATGTACGACAAGCTCAGCGGCATGACCGGGACCGCCGAGACGGAAGAAGGGGAGTTCCACCAGATCTATTCGCTCGGCGTGTCGGTCATTCCCACCCACCGCCCGCTGGTGCGTGACGATCGGCAGGACCTGATCTACAAGACGCGACGCGAGAAGTTCAACGCGATCGTCGACGAGACCCGCCGGCTGCACGAGCTGGGCTATCCGGTCCTGGTCGGCACGGTGAATGTCGAGGTGTCGGAAACGCTGTCGCGCATGTTCAAGCGCGCCGGGTTGCCGCACAACGTGCTCAATGCCAAGTACCACCAGCGCGAGGCCGAGATCGTGGCTGGCGCCGGGCAGAAGGGGGCGATCACGATCGCCACCAACATGGCCGGCCGCGGGACCGACATCAAACTCGGCGCATTCGTGCGCGAGGCGCTGCCGTCCACGGTCAAGGACCCGGACGGGAAGGAGCTCGAGATCGAGGAGTGCGGCGGGCTGCACATCATCGGATCCGAGCGCCACGAGTCGCGCCGCATCGATCGGCAGCTGCGCGGTCGCGCCGGGCGCCAGGGCGACCCCGGGGCGTCGCAGTTCTTCCTGTCGCTCGAAGACGACCTGATGCGTCTCTTCCAGTCCGACCGCATCGCCCGGCTGATGGATCGCATGGGGGCGGTCGAGGGAGAGGTGCTCACGCACCCGTTGGTGACCCGGTCGATCGAGCAGGCGCAGAAGCGCGTCGAGTTGCAGAATTTCCAGGCGCGCAAGCGGCTGCTCGACTACGACGACGTGATGAACCAGCAGCGCGAGGTCATCTACTCGCTGCGCTCCTTTGCCTTGGAAGGAGGGGAGGAGCTGCGCGGCGAGTCGATCAAGATGGTCGAAAAGGCGGTGACGAAGCGCGTCACCGACCTGCTGGCCAACTTGGAGGATGCCACGCAGTGGGACCTCGGGGTCGTGCGCCAGGCACTGCTGATGCATTACCTGCTGTCGGTCCCCGAGCTGGAGGGCACCGATCCGCCGACCACGCTCGAAGGGGTCGTCCAGACGGCGATGCATGCCGTGCGGAACGCGTTCGACGCCAAGGAGCAGAGCCTCAACGAGGTGCAGGACGAGTCTGGCCAGGGGTTCGCCCCGCGGCTCAACGCGCTGGTCATGCTCAACGTGCTGGACGAGAAGTGGAAGGACCACCTCTACGATCTCGACCAGCTGCGGGCGGCGATCCACTACCGCTCGTGGGGACAGAAGGACCCGCTGATCGAGTACAAGCAGGAAGCGTACACGATGTTCGTGGACCTGATGGGGGATATCCATCACACGTTCACCGAGCGCTTCCTGCGCGCCCAGCTGGTGTTCAATCCGCAGGACTTCATGGGAGACGATCGCGGTGCGCCGCCGCCCGCCCCTGAGCCGGAGATGGCCCGCCGCCCGACCAAGCGATACAACGCCCTGGGGATCCTTGAGGACGTTGTGGACGAGCCGATGGCGCACCACGCGGAGTCGAACGTGACCGTTCCCCCCGATGAGTCGGCGAACGGCGAGGCCGCGCCCTCGGAGAGGCGATCGGAGAAGAAGCCGGTGGCCAAGGGCGATCCCGTCGTGGTGGGGGCGGGGCGCACGCGCTCCCTCTCGGCGATGGGTGCCGCGTCCAGCGGCCCAGTCGATTTCACGGGCGTCGGTCGGAACGACCCCTGCCCATGCGGTTCGGGGAAGAAGTTCAAGAAGTGTCACGGGGTGGGCGGGTAGGTGCGGGACGGGAGACATCCGAGGACCGGGGCGGCGCTGATGCGCCGCCCTGCTTCGTTGGGGGCTGCTGCCCGCAGGGCGGTGCTGCCCGCAGGGCGGTGCTGCCCGCAGTGCGGTGCTGCCCGCAGTGCGGTGCTGCCCGCAGTGCGGGCGCGCGCACCCGCATCGACGACTGGCCCGCCGCGCCCGTCGAGATGCGCCTTTTCGGTACATCGAGCGATGGCGGGATGCGAGGCGTGACGTGAGGTGGGGGCATCTTCGGGCCTCTCATCTTCCCGGAGTCACCATGGGTGCAAAGGCGTGTCCCCCCAGTCACTTACCTCGACATCGCTCGTCGGCCGCATTAAGTATCAGGGAGATGCCTGCTGCGGAACGACCGCGTGAGCGACTTGCATTGCACGGCGCGGCGCGGCTGAGCGCGATCGAGTTGTTGGCCATCGTGCTCGGCACTGGACGTGGCGGGCAGTCGGCGATCGAGGTCGCGCACGAGGTGCTGGCGCGCGCAGGCGGGTCGCTGCGACGCATCGCCGCCGAGCCGGTGGCGATGCTCACGGATGTCGGAGGAATCGGTCGTGCGCGAGCGGTCGTGATTCACGCCGCGCTCGAGTTGGGGCGTCGCATGATGGTGGAGGACAGGCAGGAAGGGGTCGCGATCCGCACGCCGCGGGACGTGTACCGGATGTTCGGTCCGAGGCTGGAGGACTTGCCGGTCGAGGAGTTTCACGTGGCCGTGCTGGACGCGCAGCATCGGGTGGAGCGCGACATCACCATCACGCGCGGCATCCTGAACTCGTCGTTGGTGCATCCGCGTGAAGTGTTCCGGGAGGCGATCGCCGAGCGGGCGGCGGCGCTGATTCTCGTGCACAACCACCCGAGCGGAGATCCCACGCCGTCGCCGGACGACCGGATGGTGACGCAGCAGCTGGTCGCGGCTGGGCAGTTGCTGGACATTCCGGTGCACGACCATGTGATCGTCGGGCGCGGTCGCTACACGAGCTTTGCCGAGGCAGGATTGCTGTGACGTCAACCGTCGTACCCGCAGGACGCGACACGCCCTCCTGGTGGCCCACCGGCGACCAGATTCCCGAGCGCCTCGACGTGGCGTTCCTTACGCGCGCCTTCGAGTTCTCGGCCAAGGCGCACGAGGGGCAGTTTCGCAAGAACGGCGATCCCTACGTCTCGCACTGCGTGGAGGTCGCCAAGATCCTGGCCGACCTGCAGCTCGACACGCTCACCGTGGCCAGCGGGCTGATTCACGACGTGGTCGAGGACACGCCGATCGGCGTGGCCGACATCGAGGCGGAGTTCGGCAAGGAAGTCTCGCAGATCGTCGACGGGCTGACGAAGATCGGCCACCTCCCGCTCAACTCGAAGGAAGATCGGCAGGTCGAGAACTATCGCAAGCTCCTGGTGTCGATCGCCAAGGACGTGCGGGTGATCATCATCAAGCTGGCCGATCGCCTGCACAACATGCGGACGCTGGACTGGCTTCCTGAGCACAAGCGGGAGCGCATCGCCCAGGAGACGATGGACCTGTATGCGCCCCTGGCACACCGCTTCGGGATGGCGCAGGTCAAGTGGGAACTGGAGGACCTCGCCTTCAAGTACCTGGAGCCGGAGTCGTACCGGACGCTGGCGAAGATGGTGGCGGCCAAGCGCGGAGAGCGCGAGGCGTTGGTGCAGGCGTTGAAGGAGCCGCTGGAGCGCACGCTCACCGCCGCAGGCATTGCCGATGTAGAGGTCACCGGGCGCCCGAAGCACCTGTGGTCGATCCACAAGAAGATGGAAAAGCGGGCACGCCCGTATGAGGACATCTTCGACCTGCTGGCGATTCGCGTCCTGGTGCACACCGTCCCGGACTGCTACCACGCGCTGGGCATCATCCACGACGGGTGGACGCCGGTGCAGGAGCGCATCAAGGACTACATCGCCCAGCCCAAGTCGAACGGCTATCAGTCGCTGCACACGACGATTTTCGGGCCGGGGCGGCAGTTGTACGAGATCCAGATTCGCACGCGCGACATGCACCGCACGGCGGACTACGGCATCGCGTCGCACTGGCGCTTCAAGGAGATGTCCAAGTCGCAGGACGAGCTGGACCGGCACCTGGCCTGGTTCCGCCAGGTGCTCGAATTGCAGCTGGACGCCAAGGACCCGGCCGAGTTCCTCGAGTTCCTCAAGCTCGACCTCTACCAGGACGAGATCTTCGTCTTCACGCCCAACGGCGACGTGATCCAGCTGCCGAAGGGTGCGACGCCGATCGACTTCGCCTTCGGGGTGCACACCGAGATCGGGTTGCACTGTCAGGGGGCGAAGGTCAACGGCAAGATTGCCCCGCTGTCGCGTGAGCTTAAGAACTCGGAAACCGTCGAGGTGCTGACGTCGCCGCACGCCAGGCCCAATCGCGACTGGCTGGCCCATGTGCGCACGGGGCGGGCGCGGCACAAGATCCGGCAGTGGCTGCGGCACGAGGAAGAGCAGTCGTCGGCCAAGATCGGGCGCGAGATGCTGGACCGCGAAGTCAAGCGTCGTCGCCTCGCCAAGCCCGACGACGCCCAGCTGGAGTCGATCGCGCACACGCTCGGCCTCAACGACGCGCACCACGTCATCGCGTCGGTCGGGCAGGGGGACATCAACGTCACCCAGGTCCTGAAGCTGCTCTATCCCGAGCTGGAGGCCCCCGACCACGCGCCGCGTCCGACCGCCCTGGAGCGGTTGATGGACCGCATGCGCGGGACGTCGAAGGGGGTGAAGATCCAGGGGGCCGATGGGCTGATGGTGCGCTATGCCCAGTGCTGCCAGCCGGTTCCGGGCGATCCGGTCGTCGGCTACGTGACGCGTGGGCGTGGGGTGAGCATCCATCGCGCCGACTGCCCGAACCTGCTGCAGCTGATGCACGAGCCCGAGCGTCGGCTCGAGATCGACTGGCAGGAGCAGCCTGGCGAGCGGTTCGTGGTGCGGCTGGCCATCGAGGGGAACGACCGGCGCTCGCTGTACGCCGATGTCGCCGCGGCGGTGAGCGCGACCGGGACCGACATTCGCACGCTCGAGCTCAAGAGCATCGACGGGCGCGTGAGCGGGGCCGCGCTGGTCGAGGTGGAGAATCTCGCGCACCTGCAGAAGATCCTGAAGGCGGTGCGGCGGGTGAAGGGGGTCACGGACGTGGCGCGGCGGGAGCACATCTCGGCGGAGGGGTAGGAGTCACCGCTCGGCGATGGTGGCCGCGCGTGGCCGCGCGTGGCCGCGCGAAACCCCGTCGCGCCGCTCATCGACTGCCGGCGGCGCAGTCACCCGCGACGGCGTGCGACGGCGTGCTACGGAGTCGCCGCCGCGTCCCCATATCGCTGCAGGATGAGCGACACCCCTTGCCCGGGCCGCCGGCGTTCGGCGCGACCCGCAGGATCGAGGACGGCGATGGCGTTCGAGCGCCATGAGCCGCTCATTCTCCACGCCACCGAGGTCGTGCGCCCACAAGACGGCCGCCGAATCGCGATCCGCGCTGTTCTGGACGAACTCGTGCTGTGACCGGTAGGCGTGGTCGTACGAGACGAAGACCAACTGGCGTCCCGGTTCCTGCTCGAGCGCGCGCGCCAGCGCGGCGCGCCGGTTCGGAAAGCTCGCCGGCGACCGGTGCTCGGCCTCTTCGCGGCTCTGGTGCACGACTCGCCAGGCGCCACCGACCGCCAGCAGCGCCGCGGCGGCCATCACCGCACGCCGGGCGGGGACGCCCACCGCAGCCACCCGGCTGGCGCCGACGGCCACGAGGACGGCGAGCGGCGCGATGGCGGGGGCGACATAACTCGGCAAGAAGAACGACGAGACGCCCGTCGCCACTGCGAGCGCCCCGACCGCTCCCGCTGGCACGAGCAAACGGCGATCGGCCAGCGCGGGCACGGCGAGCAGGAAGAGTGCGGCGAACACGCCGGCCGGAAGGTACAGCGCGACGGACTGCCGCAGTCGCGCCTGGAGCTCCGCGAGCGGGTGCTGGCGCAGCTTGGCCCACGCGTCGAGGTCGATCCCGATGCGCGCGCGCTCGGAGGGTCGCAGGGGGCGCCCCGTGGACGATGCCGCCGTCCCGACCGGTGCCCGCCACACAAACGGAGGGGCGCCGGGGGCGCTTGCTTCGTAGGCGACGTAGGCGGGACGAAACGCATTGCCGGTGGTCGCCCGGTTGTGCGCGGCAAGGAAGGCCGCGCCCGCACCAATGACCAGCAGCGTTGGGAGGGCGACACGCAGGAGTCGCCGTGGTGTCTCGCACCCGCCGCCGAGGCACCAGGTGAGCATGGCCAGCGCCGGGACGAGGGAGACCGCGAGTCCCTCGAACGGTCGCGTGAGGGCCAGTACGACGACCCCCAGGCCGAGGATGCCGGCGGTGCGTGGAGCAGGATCGTGCTGCACGCGCAGGATCGCCCCGAACATCAGCGCGCTGCCGCCCAGTGCCGCCGCCGAGCCCCAGTAGCCGCTGGTCCAGTGGGTGTCCGCCAGCAGCAGGACGAGGATCGCCGAGCCAGCGAGTGCGCCGCGCCGCGAGACGCAGCCGCGCAGCATCCAGCAGAGCGCGCCACCCATGAAGGCGAAGGCGATCCACTGCCCGAGCCGGGGCCCCCCGCCGAGCACGATCCCGAGGGCAAGGAAGAGCGAGTGCCCGGGGAAGTACTTGGAGGTATAGGTCGGGGTCTGGAGGACGTGGATGGTGTTGAAGAACTCCGGTAGCTGGTGCGGTGGATTGCTCAGCCTCCCGGCTGCGAATGTCTCAGCGCCGATCAGGTAGCTGAACTCGTCGAATACGCGCGGGAGCGGCCAGCCGTCGAGGGCCGTGGCGACGGCGGCCAGCACGAAGGCCATGACGGCGACGAGCGCCGAGTCGGCAAGGGCGGAACGTTTCACGACAGCGCGAATCGGGCGAAGGTGTCGAGGCGACGGACACTCAGCTGACGCATGAACGGCGTTCATGAAACATGCCGCGGCGCGGGAGAGTTCGGCGATGGAGTGGCCTTCCCGAACAAATCCCGACAGTGCTATCTTGCCGCATGTCCTCGCGCGCCGAATTCCGCCTCGAGTCGCCCTTCTCGCCCGCAGGCGACCAGCCCAAAGCCATCGCTGAGCTGATCACCGGCCTTGATCGCGGGGATCGCTTCCAGACGCTGCTGGGGGTCACGGGGTCGGGCAAGACGATGACCGTGGCCAACGTCATCGCCGCGTACGGCAAGCCGACGCTGGTGCTGTCGCACAACAAGACGCTGGCGGCCCAGCTGTACGGGGAGCTGAAGTCGTTCTTCCCGAGCAACGCGGTCGAGTACTTCATCTCCTACTACGACTACTACCAGCCCGAGGCCTACGTCCCGTCGAGCGATACCTACATCGAGAAGGACGCGTCGATCAACGAGGACATCGACCGGCTGCGGCTGCGGGCCACCTCGTCGCTGATGGAGCGGGAGGACGTGGTGATCGTGGCGACCGTGTCGGCGATCTATGGCCTCGGCGATCCGGTGGAATACCGGGAGCGCATGGTCACGCTGACGCGCGGCCAGCACATCGCCCGCGACCAGATCCTGCGGCTGCTCGTGGGGATCCTCTACTCGCGGAACGACGTGAGCTTCGAGCGCGGCACGTTTCGGGTGCGCGGCGACACGGTGGAGATCCTGCCGGCCTACGAGGAGCAGGGGCTGCGCATCGAGATGTGGGGCGACGAGATCGAGCGCATCTCCAAGATCTCGGCGCTGACCGGCGAGACGATCGCGACGCTGGAGCAGGCGGCGATCTACCCGGCCAAGCACTTCATCACCAACCGCCCGTCGCTGGTGAAGGCCGTGGAGTCGATCCGCGCCGAGCTCGCCGACCGGCTGATGGTGTTGCGCAACTCGGGAAAGCTGCTGGAGGCGCAGCGCCTGGAGTCGCGCACGAACTTCGACATCGAGATGATGCTCGAGATCGGCACCTGCCCGGGCATCGAGAACTACTCGCGGCACCTGACGGGGCGGGCGGCGGGGGAGCGCGCGCGGCGTGCCTGTTCGACCTACTTCCCGAGGACTTCCTCGTGGTCGTGGACGAGTCGCATGTGACGCTGCCACAGGTGCGCGGGATGTACAATGGCGACCGGGCGCGCAAGGAGACGCTGGTGGAGTACGGTTTCCGCCTGCCGAGTGCGCTGGACAACCGGCCGCTCGTCTTCGACGAGTTCCTGTCGCTGACGCCCCGCGCGCTGTTCGTCAGCGCCACGCCGTCGGAGCTGGAGCTGCAGCTGTCGGAGGGCGTGGGCGTGGAGCAGATCATCCGCCCGACGGGACTGGTCGACCCGGAGATCGAGGTCCGCCCGGTGCGCGGGCAGGTGGATGACCTGCTGAACGAGATCCGGCTGCGCGAGCGCAAGGGTGAGCGGGTCCTGGTCACCACGCTCACCAAGCGCATGTCGGAGGACCTCACCGACTACCTCGCGCAGACCGGGGTGCGGGTGCGCTACATGCATTCCGACATCGACGCGATCGAGCGCATGGAGATCATCCGCGGGCTGCGGCTCGGGGAGTTCGACGTGCTCGTGGGGATCAACCTGTTGCGGGAGGGGCTCGACATGCCCGAAGTCTCGCTGGTGGCGATCCTCGACGCCGACCAGGAAGGCTTCCTGCGCAGCGACCGGTCGCTGATCCAGACGGTGGGGCGGGCGGCCCGGCACGTCAACGGGCGGGCGATCTTCTACGCCGACCGGATCACCGACTCGATGACGCGCTGCATGGAGGAGACCGGTCGTCGCCGCCAGCTGCAGGTGGAGTTCAACACCGACCATGGCATCACGCCGCGCGGGGTGGTGAAGTCCGTCGACGAGGTCCGCTTCATCACGCGGGTGGCCGATGCGCGGGAGGAGAAGGACAAGGTCCGGAAGGTCGCCGAGGCGAAGGCCTCGTACTCCGCGTCGGAGCTGGACGAGATGATCGGACGCCTGGAGGCGGACATGCGGGTGGCAGCGGACGAGCTGGACTTCGAGGCCGCGGCCCGGCTGCGCGACCAGGTGTTCGAGCTGCGGGCTCGGCGCGACAGCGCCAACGTCGCCCGCAAGCGCGACGCCTTCGCCGACATCCGGGCGAGTCGTTAGGCGTGGCGAGGCTTTCGCACCCGGCACTGGAGGCGTGGGGCGAGGCGCTGGGGCGCGAGCTGCGCGCCCCGCGGGTGGTCACGCTCGCCGGCGAGGTCGGGGCCGGGAAGACCACGCTGGTGCAGGCCATCTGCCGCGGCTACGGCGTGCACGACGCGGTCACCTCGCCGACCTTCGCCCTGGTCCACGAATACGCCGGCGCGGTAACCCCCGTCTATCACCTCGACCTGTACCGGCTGCGGGACCGGCGCGACCTCCTGCACCTCGGGTGGGATGAACTCATGTCCGCGTCGGCCATCGTCCTCGTCGAGTGGCCCGAGCGGGCCGGTGACGAGATCCCGACGGACGCGATGCGGATCGTGCTGTCCCATGTCGCTGACCGCGACGACGTGCGCGACCTCGAGGCCCATGGCTGACCTCACGTTGATCCTCGAGACGTCGACCGGGACGGGCTCCCTCGCCCTCGCCCGAGGAGCGGTCGTGATCGCCGAGGCCAGCGCCCCCATGCGCGGAGCAGACGGGGAGCGGCTGATGCCCACCCTCGTGCAACTGCTCGATGATGCCGGCGTCTCGACGGTCGACGTGCAGCGCGTGGTCTGTGGCGAGGGGCCGGGCGGCTTCACCTCGCTGCGCATTGCCGCGGCCATCGCCAAGGGACTGGCCGAATCGTTAGGTGTGCCGCTGTGGTCCGCGTCGTCGCTGGCCGTGCTGGCCCTGGGGGCGCTGCCCGGCCGCACCGCGCCGGGGACGCCCGGCGGGGCCATCGCCGTGCTCGACGCCCTGCGGGGTGAGTGGTATGCCCGGCACTTCGGGCTCGACGCGGCGGGCACGCTCGAGGCGCGGTCGCCGGGCGCATTGATGGATGGGGACGGCGTGTCCGCGCTCGCCGCGCGCGTCGGGGCAACCATCATCGGCCCGGGGGCGACGGCGTTCGATGGGGGAGTCTCGGCGATGCCGCAAGCGCGCGACGTGCTGCGCCTCACTGAGGGGGATTTCCTGCGCCCCGTGGACCTGGCGGCCTGGGAACCCGACTACGGTCGGCTCGCCGAGGCGCAGGTCAAGTGGGAGCAGGCGCACGGGCGCCCGCTCGGGCTGGCGGGATGAACGACAGGTTGCCATGAGTGGCCGCCCACTCGCCCTGGCGGTCACCTTTCGGGGCGCGACCGCGCAGGACATACCGGCCGTGGTGGCGATCGAGCGGGAGGCGTTCTCCGATCCATGGAACGCCGGCTCGTTCCGGGAACTGGTAGAACGGCCGGAGATCGTCTTCGCGGTTGCTGTGGCGGATCGTGAGGCCGTGCCGGTCGGCGAGAGTGCGGGCACGGAGGGTTCGGTCGACAGCGCGCAGTCGGTCGTCGGTTTCGCGATCATTTATCTCGCCGACTTCGAGGGAGACCTGGCCAACCTTGCCACGTCGGGCTCCGTGCACCGGCGCGGCGTGGGTCGACGCCTCCTGCACCACGTGCTCGGCGTCGCCCGGAGCCGCGGAGGACGCATCATCTTTCTCGAGGTACGGGAATCGAACGTCGCCGCCCGGGCCCTGTACGAATCGACGGGATTCATGGAAGTCGGACGCCGATCGAAGTACTATGTGCGCCCAGTCGAAGATGCGCTGATTTTGCGAAGGGAGCTGGACGACATGCCATCTCACGCATAGCGGTCGGCGCCCAGCGCGGGCCGGAGGCGGTCGAGCAGGTGAGCGATGGCGTCCGGCGCGATTCCGGTACGGCCCGCATTCAAATGGTGGCGCACCCCTTCTGGTGCGCAGATACTATCCGTGGCGAGACATACACACTCGCCCAGGAGGAACCGTGAGTCGAAGCCTGAACAAAGTGATGTTGATCGGGAACCTCGGAAAGGATCCCGAAATCAAGTCGGTAGGCAGTGGCGGTCGCGTGGCGGAGTTCTCGCTGGCGACGACGCGCACCTGGAACGGTCCAGGTGGGGACCGCCAGGAGAAGACGGAGTGGCACCGCTGCGTCGCCTGGAATGCGCGCGGTCCCGGCGGTGGCGGTCTCGCCGACATCATCGAGCGTTACGTCAAGAAGGGCGACCGGTTGTATGTCGAGGGGAGCATCGAGTATCGCTCCTGGCAGGACAAGGAGGGTCAGACCAAGTACATGACCGAGATCCGCGTCCGCGACATGGTCATGCTGAGCGGCAAGAGCGGCGGCGAGGGCGGCGAGTACAGCGGCGGTGGCGCCAGTCGTTCACGCTCCTCGTCGCCAGCGCGTTCGGGAGCCGGCAGTTCGACGTCGAGCGGCGGTGACGATTTCGAGGACTTCCCGAACGCGCTGGAGAACGACGAGGACGACCTCCCGTTCTAAGGTCAACCGTGGCGCTGGAACCCCACGGTCGTTCTCGCGCCGGCGCGGCCAGCGAACGCCGAGCGTTGCGGCGATTGGTGGAGCCACTGGTGGAGCCGCTGGTGGAGCCACTGGTGGAGCCACTGGTGGAGCCACTGGTGGAGCCGCTGGTGGAGCCGCTGGTGGAGCCGCTGGTGGAGCCGCTGGTGGAGCCACGTGCGCAGACGCACGAGGAGCCCACGGGAGAATGCACGGGAGGAGCGACGGGAAGCCGGACAACGCGATGCGGCCCGAGCGGCGTTTCCCCGGTCTCCCGCTGGATCGGTTACATTGTGCACGCAGCTCGCGTCCCACGCACGCCGACGACGAGATGAAGGGCTACGGCGCCTGGGGAATCCCCGGCGCCGTTTGTCTAGCACGCGGGAGGCCAGCGTTTGGCCTGTGGATCGACCGAAGACTCTCGAACCCCTGAGGAACGCAACGTCGTGACGTATCGTCCTTGTCCTGCCCAGGCGGAGGGCGCCAGCCAGGCGCGACCGCGGTCACAGCGCGCCGCGCCGCGCGCATCATCCCCGCGCGCATCCGACGCGAAGCGGCGCCCCGCGCGTCGCGCATTGTGTGAGGCAGGGGCGCTGACGTGTCACGGGCTTGCCGGTGCAGGATGGGCCGCATGAGTCGCCGAGCCCTCGTCACGGGCGGAGCGGGCTTCATCGGCTCGCACGTGTCCGACCTGCTGCTGAGTCGCGGGTACCACGTGGACATCGTGGACAACCTGTCGTCAGGCAAGCGGGAGAACGTCCCGGCTGGCGCCACCCTGCATGTTGCCGACATCGGCTCGCCCGAGGCGGCGGCGCTGGTTCGGGGCGGCTCGTACGATGTGCTCTGCCACCTCGCCGCGCAGATCGACGTCCGCAAGAGCGTCAACGACCCGATGTTCGACGCGACGATCAACATCGTCGGCACGCTGAACCTGCTGGAGGCCGTGCGTGCGTCGGGGCATCCGACGCGGGTGATCTTCTCGTCGACCGGGGGCGCGATCTACGGCGACTTTGTCACCGTGCCAACGGTCGAGTCGATGCCCAAGGATCCGGAATCACCGTATGGGATCGCCAAGTTGTCGGTGGAGTACTACCTCGGGTACTACGCCCGCATCCACGGACTCGACACGGTCGCGCTCCGATACTCCAACGTATACGGTCCTCGGCAGGACCCGCATGGCGAGGCTGGCGTCGTGGCCATCTTCTGCAACCGCATCCTGAAGGGGGAGGCGCTGACGGTCTTTGGAGCGGGGCTGCAGACGCGAGACTACGTGTATGCGGGCGACGTGGCCAGGGCGAACCTGGCGGCGGCCGAAGCGCAGCTGCCGAAGCCCGCGCAGCTCGACGTGCGCGCGTACAACGTGGGGACCGGCGTGCAGACGAGTGTGTTGGAGCTGGCGGCGGCGCTGCAGTCCGGAGCCGGATCCACGGTGGCGGTGCATAACGCGCCGGCACGCCCGGGCGAGCAGCAGCGCTCGTGCGTGAACATCGAGAAGGCGCAGCGTGAGCTGGGCTGGCGCCCCGAGATGTCGCTGGCCGACGGCACCCTGCGCACGTTCGAGTTCTTCGCGCGGAAGCACCGGGGAGATTCGGCGTGACGTGGGGTGTGCTAGCGCAAGTGGGATCGGCGATCCCCACGTCCTCGTGGGAGCTGATTCAATCCACCGACCCCGTCACGAAGGCCGTGTTGGCATTGCTCGCCGTCCTGTCGGTGATGAGCTGGACGATCGTCCTGGCCAAGTGGCGGGAGTTCGCACGCGTGACCACGGCGTCGCGCACGTTCATGCAGGGATTCGGCTTCGCCCAGGGCATGGCCGACGTGACCACCCTGGCACGAAAGGGCGGGGCGAGTCCGTTTGCCCAGGTGCTCGCCCGCGCCGAGCGCTTCATGTCGGACACACGGCCGGCGATGGCCGCGACCACCGAACGATCGGCGCGGTTCAGCGCGTCGCAGGTCGAGGCGCTGCGGCTGGTGCTCGATTCCCAGGCCGAAGCGGAGCGCGATCAGCTGTCACGTTATGTCCCGTGGTTGGCGACGATCGGTTCCGCCTCCCCGCTCATCGGCCTGTTCGGGACGGTGCTGGGGATCATCCAGTCGTTCGTCGGCATCGCCACGAGTGGGTCGGGGAGCGTCTCGTCGGTGGCACCTGGGGTGGCGGCGGCGTTGACGGCCACGGCGGCGGCGCTCGCCGTCGCCATCCCGGCCGTCTTTGCCTACAACATCTTTGCCACTCGGCTCAATCGCATCGAAGGGGAGCTGGAGGGCTTCGGATCCGAACTGATCGCGCTGCTCGTGCGCGAAGAGCGGATCTAGCGCCCGATGGCACGCCGTCGCCGGGAGCGCACGCCGCTCAACGCCGAGATCAACGTGGTGAGCCTCATCGACGTGATGATGCTCCTTCTCGTCATCTTCATGATTACCGCGCCGATGATGCAGGGCGGCGTCGACGTGCAGCTGCCGAAGGGCGAGGCGAAGGCGCTGGAGCCGAAGAGCGGATTGGTCGTGACGATCGACCGGCAGGGGAGCGTGTTCGTGGACGAGACCCGCATGACGTTCGAGGAGTTCCGGGCGGCGTACCAGGCGCTGTCGGAACAGCGCGCCAAGCGCGGGGTCTACCTGCGAGCCGACGCCTCGGTCCCCTATGGCTCGGTCGTGCGGGTGCTCGGCGTGATGGTCAAGGCCGGGACCAGCGGCGTGGGGATGATCGTGGAGCCGGAGCAGCCGTGAGACGATGCGGGCGGGCGCGTGTGCTGCGCACGGGACAACGCGCGACGTGAGCGGGCGCCAGGCGCCGCGCGCACGGGGGAAGCTCGGGCTGCCCGCGACGATGTCGATCGTCCTGCACGCCTCGCTGGCGGCGGTGGCGATCGTGATGGCGCGGGGACATCAGGTGACGCTCCCGCCGGTCTATCAGGTGGACCTGGTGGCCGCGCCAGCCGGCCCGCGGGCGATCGGTCAGGTGTCCGAACAGCCCGCCGCCCCGCCGCCGCCCGCGCCGACGCCCCCTCCCAAGCGTGCCGAGGCGCCGACACAGTCGGCCGTCCCGGTCAAGAAGCCCGCAGCGAAGAAGGCCGCGCCTCGGGCGACGCCCGTGCCTAACGCGGCCCAGGTGCAGACGCGCGACACCCCGGCCCCCAAGGCTGGCGGCGGGCCGGAGGGGGGGACGGGGACCGACGTGGCCAATGTCAGCGTGCAGGGAATCCCGTTCCCGTATCCGGGCTACCTCGAGAATATCGTGCGCCAGATCGCCTTGCGATTCAAGCCGCGCAGTGGCCAGGCGCTGGTGGCCGAGGTGATCTTCCTGATCCGGCGCGATGGGAGCACGACGGGCTTTTTCCTTCCGCAGGCGCTCCGGTTCGTACGAATTCGACCTCGAGGCGCAAGGCGCCGTCGAGGCGGCCGCGCGCTCGGGATCGTTCGGTGCGCTCCCCGACGGATTCAGGGATGACGTGCTGACGGTTATTTTCAGCTTCGATCCGCAACTTATCCGCTGATGCCACTGCTGCGCCGCTGCGCGCTCTCGTTGGTCGCTGCCCTCGCCGTCCTGCTGTCGGTCGCTGCCCCCGCACGGGGGCAGGACACGACGGTCGCTGGTGTGCGCATTGGCCTGGTGTACACTCCGGGAACTCGCCCTGGGGTGCTGGTGCTGCCCGTGGGCGGGGTCGCGGGCGATTCCATTCGCGCCATTCTCCAGCGCGACTTCACCTATGGCGATCGCATCAACGTGATCGCGCTCGAGCCGTCGGCGATTCCGCCGTTTGGCGACGGGAGCTCCAAGCCCAACTATCCGCTGTTCACCCGGCTGGGCGCCGCCGCGATCCTGGAAGTGACGCCGACCTCATTCGGTATCCAGGTGGCGGTGCACAACGCTGGAAAGGGGCTGGTCGAGCGCACGAAAGCGTTCCCGCTGCCGGCGGGGACGCTCTCGGCCAACTGGCGCCTGGCCTTGCACGACGTGGCCGACGAAATCGAGCTCTGGGTGACGGGGGTCCGCGGGATCGCGGCCACGCGGATCCTGTACGTGAGCGAGGGACGGGTCTATCAGGTGGACAGCGATGGGGCCAACCCCACGCCGCTTACCGGTGCCGCGACGGCCATGTCGCCGGTCTGGAATCCCAAGGCGACGCACATCGCCTACATGACGATGGGTCCTGCCGGCCAGCAGATCGTCATTCGGGAGTCGGGAGGGGCGACGCGCGTGCTGCCGACACGCAACGGCCTTAACATGACCCCGACCTTCGCGCCCGACGGCAATACGATCGTGTATGCGTTCGGCGCCGAGTCGGGCACCGACCTGTACGCCACCAACGCCTTCGGGAACGAGCCCGCGCGCCGCATCACGGTTGGTCGCGGGAGCGACAATACGCAGCCCAGTTTTTCGCCCGACGGGCGCAGGTTGGCGTTTACGTCGGGTCGAGTCGGCCATCCCGAGGTGTATATTTCCGACGCAGACGGAACGAACGCGGAATTGCTGACGCCCTACAACTTCGGAGACCAGTCGTACCGCGCGAATCCCGATTGGTCACCGGACGGTCGCCTGATCGCCTTCGAGGCGCTGATCGGCGGCCGCATGCAGATCATGAGCATCGGGCTGCGCGATCGGGTCATCAAGCGGCACACGAGCGAGGGGGTGAACGAACAACCCTCGTGGGCGCCCGATGCGCGGCATGTGGTTTTCACCTCGAATCGCGGCGGGACCCGGCAGCTCTGGGTGCTGGACGTGGAATCGAACACCGTTCGCCAGCTGACCCGCGCCCTGGGGGCGCGGTTCGGCGCATGGTCGCCCCGCTCGGTAGTCGCTAGCTCCGTAGGCCCTTCACCCACCCCCACACCCCCGCCCCAAGCGCAAGGAACTTGTCATGAATCGTGGACATCGCGTACTCGCCCTCTCGGTACTCGCCCTCGCCGCCGTCTCCGCTTGCCGGAAGAAGCCGGAAACGACGTCGACCCCGGTGACGCCGACGCCTGAACCGACCTGCGACCAGCGCTGTCGGGACAGCATCTCCATGGCAGAGAAGCGCCGGGCCGACTCGGTGGCGGCGGCCGCGGCCGCGGCCGAGGCGGCAGCACGGGAGCGCGCGCTGGCCTCGACGCGGGCGACGCTCGCGGCGGCGGTCTACTTCGAGTATGACTCCGACGAGCTGTCCGGTGACGCTCGCTCGACGCTCGACGCGAAGCTCCCGATCCTGCGCGCGAACGCGGGATTGCGGCTGCGTATCGCCGGCAATACGGACGAGCGTGGATCCGACGAGTACAACCTGGCGTTAGGCCAACGCCGAGCGGCCTCGGTCAAGCGCTACCTCTCGGATCAGGGGATCGATAGTGGCCGGATGGACATCATCTCCTACGGCGAAGAACGCCCCGTGGTGACGGAATCGAGCGAGGAGGGGTGGCGCATGAATCGGCGCGCCGAGTTCGAGATCACGGCGGGCGGCGACGCGCTCGTCGCGCCGCGATGATCGGCCGGCGGGTGGGACGCGCGGTGGCGACGCTCTCCCTCGTCGTGACGGGAGGATGTTTCGCCACGCGCAGCGACATGCGGGTGTTGCAGGGTGACATCCTGAATTTCCGCACCGAGACCGCGCGCGCCGACTCGGCGCGCGCGCGACAGATCGCCACCGTCGCCGCCTCGCTGGCGACCGTGGCCGACTCGGTCAGGGCGACCAGCGACCGGCTGACCCGCTTCCAGGGGGACACTCGCGGGGAACTGCGGGCGATCCAGCAGCAACTGCTGCAGGTCCAGGAGCTGACCGGGCAGAGCCAGCGCCGCCTGCAGGAGATGCGGGCCGAAATGGAGGCCCGGACGCAGGTGCCGGTCATGCCGCCGCCCGTGGCCACGGTGCCCGGCGACAGCCTAACGGCGGCCCCGGTCCAGGGGACCCCGGGACCGAACCAATTGTACCAGCTGGCGTATGATCAGCTGCGTCGCGGGAGCTTTTCCGCCGCGCGCGCCGGCTTCGAGGAACTGCTGCGCTCGTATCCGACCTCCGAACTGGCGCCAGACGCACAGATCAACATCGCCGAGGCCTTCGCGGCCGAGGGGACTGCGGCATCGGCGGACTCGGCGTATGCCGCCGTCGTGTCCAAGTATCCCCGCTCACCGCGCGCAGCCACGGCGCTCTACAAGATGGCGCTGTCCATGGCCCGACAGGGGCGTCGCCCGGACGCCCGTACCGCGATGGATCGCGTGGTGCGCGAATACCCCACCTCGGACGAAGCAGACCTCGCCAGGGAGTGGCTGCGGACCAACCGATAGACCCTTGGCTACACCCCTGGAAACACCCGTTAATGGCACAGGTAGGGCAGAAATCGGAGATGCCGTTCCTCGATCACCTCGAGGAACTGCGCTGGCGCATCCTGCGAGGTCTGGTGGCGCTCGTCGTCGGCGTGATCGTCGCGTTCTCCCTGCTGCTGAAGTATGACGTCATCCTGATCCTCGAGCGGCCGATCCTGCCGTTCCTGAACGGCAACCAGCTCGTCTACACGCACCCAGCGGATCCCTTCAGGATCACGATGAGCATGGCGTTCGCCTTTGGCGCGATCTTCGCCTCGCCGGTGCTGGTCTGGCAGGTCTGGGGGTTTCTCTCGCCGGCGCTGTACAAGCACGAGAAGAAGGTGGTGATCCCGGTGCTGGTCTTCGGGGCCATCCTCTTCCTCGCGGGGGTGTCGCTGGCGTTTTTCGGGATCATCCCGATCACGCTCAAGATGTTCTACAGCATCCAGACCAACTCGCTGACGCCGATGATCACGGCGGGGTCGTACTTCGACTTCGTCGTGTCGCTGTCGCTCGTGCTCGGGGCGGTCTTCGAGCTGCCGATCGCGGTCCTGGCGCTCACGGCCCTCGGGATCGTCACCCCGCAGTTCCTCAGCCGATACCGGCGCCACGCGACGGTGATCTGCCTGGTCGCCTCGGCGTTCATCACCCCAGGGCAGGATCCGCTGTCGCTGCTGGCGATCGCGATCCCGCTTTACATGCTGTACGAACTGAGCGTGGTGTGCTCGTTCGTCGTCTACCGTCGCAAGCAACGGAAGGACGAGGCCCGGCTGGCCGAGGAGTCGGGAGCCGTCGCGTGACACGGCCGGTGGAATGCCGCAGGTCGCGACCATCGGGTGCTCGGGCCGCTGCATGCGTGGTGGGATTGCTCGCGCTGGCGCAACTCGCGTTCACGCAGTCGGCGGAGGCGCAGCGGCCACGTCCGGTGCGCACGGGGACGGAGCGCGCGGACTCCATAGCGCGCGCACGCCAGACCTCCGACACCCTGCGCCCCAGGACCGCGGCCGATTCGGCGCGCGTGCGCGAGTCGATCGGGCGCGGCGCGCTCGACTCGGCGTCCGCCCGGCTGGAGGTGCAGTGGGCCACCCCCGACTCGGCGATGGCTGCGCTGCTCTCCCGCCCCGGCTACAGCGTGACGCGGTATCAGGGGGATGCGGTCGTGTTCAAGGCGCAGGAGCACACCATGAACCTGGTCGGCAAGCGCGCCGCCGTGCAGCGCGACTCGGCCACGCTGGTGGGCGATACCATCCAGTTCAACGACTCCACCAACATCGTCATTGCGCGTGGGGACACGCTCCTGTTGCGCGACCCGTCGCAGGGACAGGACGACATCATCGCGCTGGGCAGCATCCGGTACGACGTGAACAACCGGCGCGGGGTGGTGCGAAACGTGACCACGGCCGTGGAGAGCGGCCAGCGCTGGATCGTGCATGGCAAAGTCGCCGCGTTCAAGGGTGACTCGACCGACAACGGACAGGCGGCGTTCTACGCGAAGGACGGCTGGCTCACCAGCTGCGAGGAGTTGGAGCCGCACTACCATTTTGCGGCCCGCGAACTGAAGCTGGTCTCCAGGAACGTGATGGTGGCGCGGCCGGCGGTGCTGTACATCGCCGACATCCCGGTCATGTGGCTCCCCTTCGTGTTCCAGGACATGCGGGCGGGGCGGCGCAGCGGGATCATCCCCCCGCGCGTCGGCTTCAACCAGATCTTCAGGCAGAGCCCGTTCCTGCGCCGCACGATCGAGGACATCGGCTACTACGTCGCGCTCAACGACTACATGGACGCCCAGCTCTCCATGGACTGGCGCAGCGATGCCCGCTCCACGGCCTTCGACCCGGGCTACCTCAAGTTCACGGGGCAGATGAACTACCGCTGGCGCGACCGCTTCATCTCCGGCTCGCTGGCGTCGTCGTATCACTACCTGCGCAACGGCCAGTCCAACACCCAGTACTCGCTCAACCACCAGCAGGAGTTCTCGCAGCGCACGCGATTGAACGCCTCGTTCAACTATGTGACCAACACCACGATCCAGCGCAACATCAGCTTCAACCCGCAGCAGTCGCTGCAGACGATCCGCTCGTCGCTCAACTACTCGACGGGGCGCGGGCCGATCTCGCTCAACATTGGTGGGACGCAGACGCAGTACCCGGGTCGCGGGCAGCTCGATCGCGACTTCCCGAGCCTGGGGATCACCAGCAAGCCGATCCGCGTGGGGGAGAACTTCACCTGGACACCGGGGCTCAACATCACCAACTCGCAGTCCTTCGACATCGACCAGGTGGGGGACTTCGGCTTCCGGTACGTGCGCGATCCTGTCACCAACGTGCTCGATAGCGTGAGCGTGCGCCGCAACACCCGCCGGTCGTCGATCAGCTTCGAGACGCCGATCCAGCTCTACGGCTTCAACTGGCGCAACTCGATCCGCATCTCCGACGTCCTCAACGACTTCCCGCAGCGCCGCACGATCTACACCGACGTGCGCGACACCAGCTCGAAGGTCGAGCGCGTCTTTGCCCGCGACTTCGTCACCGGACTGGATTGGGACACCGGCTTCAACCTGCCGAGCTTCTTCCAAGGGTCGTGGAACCTCACCCCGTCCGTGAGCTTCCAGAAGGTGGATGGACGTTCGCCACTCGTGGTGCGCACGGAGCGCACGGGGGGCAAGTTCGTGTCGCAGTCGATGCGCCCGAGCTACGGCGTCTCCCTGACCCCCAAGTTCTACGGATTCTTCCCGGGCGCGGGACCGGTGGAACGGATCCGCCACTCGATCGAGCCGCAGATCGTCTTCGCCTACACGCCGACCGGCACCGTCTCGGACGAGTTCCTCGCCGCCAACGGCGACATTGCGCAGGGCTACCTGGGCAACAACGAGCAGAACACCATCTCGTTAGGCTTCTCGACGGTCTTCGAGGCCAAGATGCGCCAGCGCGACTCGGACGTGGCGTCCGACTCGGCCGCCGCCGCCGACTCGGCCGGGGCCGGCCCTGCCGGGTCGGACCTGCTGGTCAGTTGGGCGGCATACGCGGCGGGGGCGGGGGACTGGCGGGTGGCGGCGCAGAAGGGACGGACCAGTCGCGCAAGATCAAGCTGCTCTCGCTCAGCTTCACCACGTTGAGCTACGACTTCGTGCGCGCGCGGAAATCGAGCGGCGGGACCGGGCTCAACAACCGGACGTTCGATTACACGGCGCGGTCGGACCTGCTCCCGGGCTTCGACTTCGGGGTGAACTATTCGCTCTTCCTCGGCGACCCGGTCTCCGACACCGCCCAGTTCAAGCCGTATCGGGAAGGAATGCGTGGCACGCTGGCCCTCGACGCCAATTCGCCGCTGGTGCGCGGCATGGCGCGGCTCCTGGGGATCCGCATGCTCGACGCGGCGGAGCGCAGTGCACGCGAACGGCAGGCTGCCGGTGCTGCGGGCGCCGATGGCATCCGGCAGGAACGTGGATCGGGAGCAGGCAGCATGATCGCCAACCGCCCCATCCAGGGGAGCGTGAACAGCTCCCGCTTGCAGGTGCCGTCGGGCCAGGGGTGGAAGGTGAACCTGTCCTACTCCTCGACTCGTCAGCGTCCGCCGGTCGGCAGCAATGTGCAATCGCTCGACCCGACCATCGTCTGCGAGCAGTTCCGCCTGATCAATCCGCTGAGTTACGACACCTGCGTGCGGCAGCAGCAGACCTCGGGCTCGGTCAACAATCCGTACGAGAACACGACGCGCGGCGGTACGATCTTCGTGACGCCGCCGCAGTCGAGCGTGCAGGGGAGCATGTCGTTTCACGTGACCGAGAAGTGGGCCGCGCAGTGGCAGACGAGCTACGACATCCAGCGCTCGGAGTTCGCCTCGCACGTGGTCAGCCTGCAACGCGAGATGCACGACTGGGATGCGATTTTCGCGTTCTCCCGCTCGCCAAACGGCAACTTCTCGTTCAACTTCTTCATCGCGCTCAAGGCGCAGCCGGATCTCAAGTTCAACTACGACCGGCCGCAGTTCCCCCGCGGCTACACGGGGAACCGGTCGTTCTAGTCGTTCGAGCGCGTGGCCCGGCGGCGGGGAGCGACGGCGCCGAATCCGTTCCTCTCCCCGGTGCGAGAACCCGCGAATGACGCAACTCCCTGTCGTGCTCGACGGCTCGTCGCTGCGAGTGTCCGATGTCGTGGCCGTCGCCCGGAACGGGGCGCGGGTGACGCTGGCGAGTGAGGCGACGCAACGACTGACACGGGTGCGGGCGATCGTCGACGGCATCGTGGCGCGCAACGAGGTCGTGTACGGGGTGACCACCGGCTTCGGCAAGCTCTCGGATGTCGCCATCCCGCCGGGACGGCTCGCCGAACTGCAGGTCAACCTCATTCGCTCCCACTCGGTGGGCGTTGGCCCCCGATTGAGCGACACGGAGGTGCGCGCCATCATGCTGCTGCGGGCCAACGTGCTCGCGCGCGGCTGCTCCGGGATTCGCGCCTCGGTGGTCGAATTGCTGCTCGCCATGCTGAACGCGGGGATCACGCCCCCCATTCCGGAACAGGGCAGCGTCGGCGCCAGTGGCGACCTGGCGCCGTTGTCGCACCTGGCGCTGGGGCTCATCGGCGAGGGGACGCTGCTCCAGGGCGGTGTCGAGCGACCAGCGGGCGATGTCCTGCGCGAGGCCGGGCTGCAGGCGATCACGCTGCAGCCGAAGGAAGGGCTGGCGCTGGTGAACGGGACGCAGGCACACACCGCGCTCGCGGCGCTGGCGCTGCACGATGCGCGCGTGCTGTGGCGCGCGGCCCATGTGATCGGGGCGGCGACGCTCGAGGCACTGTTAGGCACCCCCGTCGCCTTCGACCGGCGGATTCACGAGGTGCGCGGCCAGGTGGGGCAGGTGCGGTCGGCGGCGCTGATGCGCGAGCTGCTGGACGAGAGCGCGATCCGCGAGTCGCACCGCACGGATGATCCGCGCGTGCAGGACGCCTACGCGCTGCGCTGCATCCCGCAGGTGCACGGGCCGGTGCTCGACGCCCTCGACTTCGTGGACGGGGTGATCTCACGCGAACTCAACGCCGCCACCGACAACCCGCTCGTCTTCGAGGACGGCGCGATGCTCAGCGGCGGCAACTTTCACGGCCTGTCGGTGGGCATGGCCTGTGACTTTCTCGCCATCGCCCTCACCACCCTCGCAACCATTTCCGAGCGCCGCATCGACCGCCTCGTGCATCCCGACCTCAACCAGGGGTTGCCGCCGTTCCTGACGCGCGATGCCGGCGTGAACTCGGGCTTCATGATGGCGCAGGTCACGGCGGCTGCGGTCGCGTCGGAGTGCAAGGTGCTATCGCACCCCGCGACCGTGGACACCATTCCCACCGATGGCGGAAAGGAGGACGTCGTGCCCATGGCGATGGGGGCCGCCGTCAAGCTGCGGCGCATCGTGCACAACGTGCGCGCGGTGCTCGCGGTCGAGTTGCTGTGCGCCATGCAGGGGATCGATTTCCGACGGCCGCTGCGCTCGAGCGCGCCCGTTGAACGGGCGCACGAGGCGCTCCGAGCGGTCGTGCCCATGCTCGGTCGCGACCGGGTCCTGGCCCCGGACATCGCGGCCGCCGCAGCGCTGATTGCCGGAGGAGCACTCGACGATGCCGTTCCCGAGGCCTACCGCGAGGCACGGCGGCAGGCGGCAACCGACGCTGGATCACAGGCCGCACACCCGGAGGGCCCCGTATCATGACCACGCTCCACACGCCGACAGCGGGGCCCCGCGAGGTGCGCGCGCCTCGCGGCGCGCAGCTCTCGTGCAAGGGATGGCAGCAGGAGGCGGCGCTGCGCATGCTGATGAACAACCTCGATCCCGACGTGGCCGAACGACCGGACGACCTGGTCGTGTACGGCGGGACAGGACGGGCAGCGCGCAGTTGGGAGGCCTTCGACGCCATCGTTGCTGCCCTGCGTGCACTCGAGGACGACGAGACGCTGCTGGTGCAGAGCGGCAAGCCGGTCGCCGTCTTTCGCACGCAGCCGCAGGCGCCGCGCGTCCTCATCGCCAACAGCAACCTGGTCGGGCGATGGGCGACCTGGGACGTCTTCCGCGAGCTGGAACGCCAGGGACTGATCATGTACGGGCAGATGACCGCCGGGTCGTGGATCTACATCGGGTCGCAGGGGATCGTGCAGGGGACGTACGAGACGTTCGGCGCCGTGGCCCGCCAGCACTTCGGCGGGTCGCTCGCCGGTCGGTTCGTGCTGACGGCAGGGTTGGGAGGAATGGGGGGCGCACAACCGCTGGCGGCGACGATGTGTGGCGCAGCAATCCTCGGCGTCGAGGTGGACGAGTCGCGCATCGACAAGCGCCTGGCGACAGGCTACTGCGACCGCAAGACCTCGTCGCTGGACGAGGCGCTGGCGTGGATCCACGCGGCGACAACCGCCGGGCAGCCGCTCTCGGTGGGGCTCGTCGGCAACGCGGCCGACGTGCTGCCCGAACTCGTCAGGCGCGACGTGCGGCCCGACGTGGTCACCGACCAGACCTCGGCGCACGACATGCTCAACGGCTACGTCCCGGCCGGCATGTCGCTCGCCGACGCGGCCGCGCTGCGCGCCGCCGACCCGGCCGCCTACGTGCGGCAGTCCACCGCCTCGGCCGTCGTGCACGTGCAGGCGATGCTCGACCTCATGGCGCGCGGCGCCGTCACGTTCGACTACGGCAACAACCTGCGCACGGTGGCGCTGGACGCCGGGCTCGCCCGTGCCTTCGACTTTCCCGGCTTTGTGCCGGCCTACGTGCGACCGCTATTCTGCGAGGGGAAGGGGCCGTTCCGCTGGGTCGCGCTCTCGGGCGACCCGGCCGACATTCACCGCACCGACGACCTGGTGTTGCAGCTCTTTCCCGAGGATGAGCACCTGCGGCGCTGGATCACGCTGGCACGGGAGAAGATTCACTTCCAGGGGCTGCCGGCGCGCATCTGCTGGTTAGGGCAAGGGCAGCGCGCCCGCTTCGGCGTCGCCCTCAACGACCTCGTGGCCTCGGGCGAGCTGTCGGCGCCGATCGCGATCGGCCGCGATCACCTCGACACGGGGAGCGTGGCGTCGCCGTTTCGCGAGACCGAGGCGATGCGGGACGGGAGCGACGCGATCGCCGACTGGGCGATCCTGAATGCGCTGCTCAACGTGGCCAGCGGCGCCTCATGGGTCTCCTTTCACCACGGCGGCGGCGTCGGGATCGGCAATTCACTCCACGCCGGCCAGGTCATCGTCGCCGACGGAACGCCCGAGATGCGCCGCCGCCTCGAGCGCGTGCTCACCAACGACCCCGGCATCGGCGTGGCCCGACACGCCGACGCCGGCTATCCGACCGCCGTGGCCACCGCCCGACGCGAGGGAATCGACCTCCCCATGCTGCCCAACGGTTAGCGTTCACCGAGCTGCGGAAAACGCAGCCCGCCAGCGCCGAACGCGAGACGGCGAGCGTTCTGTCCTCCCGTCTCCCGTCCCCCGTCCCCCGTCCGTCCCATGCTGAGCAGCAAGTACAAGCCCTACCACATCCCCCTCTTCCTCGCCAAGTACGCCTGGCTGGTCGCCCGTCGACGCCCGGTGCTGGTGCACTTCGAGGTCACGATGCGCTGCAACGCGCGGTGCGGCTTCTGCGACTACTGGAAGACCCCGAGCGAGGCGCGTGACTCCGAGTTGAAGAGCTTCGCCGATGCGGCGCGCTTCTTCAATCCGATGCTGGTGACCTTCACGGGTGGCGAGCCGCTCCTGCGGCGCGACCTGGAGGAGCTGGTGGCGTCGGTGCGCGATGCCATTCGCCTGAATTACATCATGCTGATCACCCACGGGGGGATGCTGTCGGTGGAGCGGGCGCGCTCGCTGTGGAGCGCCGGCGTGGATCAGTTCAACATCTCGCTCGATTACCTCGACGGGCGACACGACGCCGCCCGTGGCATTCCGGGGCTCACCGACAAGATCTTCGCCGCAATCGAGGGAATGCGTGCCTCGGGCATGCATGGCATCCGCTTCAACACGGTCATCAAGAACGACAACCTGGACCAGCTCCTGCCGCTGGTGCACCGCGCCGAGGAACTCGGGGTCGGCGTGAACTTCTCGCTGTACACCGACTTCAAGAACGGCAACAAGGATTTCCTCCTGCAGGACGGATTCGCCACCCAGGCGCAGGAGGCGATCGACGGGCTGCTCGCCTTCAAGCGACGCCGGCGCGGCGTCATCACCAACTCGGACTACTACCTCGAGCAGATCCCGCGCTACTTGCGGGGCGAGATGCGCGAGCCGTGCCAGTCCGGGATTCGCACGATCCACGTCGATCCGACCGGGCACGTGAAGCGCTGTCCCGACTTCCCGACCGACTTTCACTGGTCGCAGTTCGCCGAGTACAAACCGATCGACTGCAACCGCTGCTACTACGCGTGCCGCGGCGAGGCGCAGGCGCCGCTTCGCCTCTCACGCGTCCAGGACGTTTTCGCCTGACGGGTTGGAGGGCCGCTCCCCCTATCGACGACCGAATGGGGACCGCAGGTTGGGCCGATCCCCCACCCGCGCCGGAGCCGCCGATGACCGCACGCCTGTTCGTCAACGCCTCGCAAGTCGTGACTTGCGCCGGGCCCGCTCGTGCCCGCCGCGGCGAGGAGCTGCGCGACGCCAACGTCCTGACGCGCACCGCCGTGGCGGTCGAGGGCGAGCGCATCGCGCTCGTCGCTGGAGACGAGGAGGTGCGCCGGCGGTTCCCCGACGCCGAGCTGGTCGACTGCGCGCGCGGGATCCTCCTCCCCGGTCTCGTCGACTCCCACACCCACGCCATCTTCGGCCGGCCGCGGTTCGAGGAGCAGGAGATGCGGAGCGCGGGACTCGACTACATGGACATCGCCCGGCGCGGGGGGGGGATCCACGCCTCAGTGCGCGACCTGCGCGAGCGCACGGAAGACGACCTCGTCGCGCTCGCATTGCCGCGGCTGGAACGACTGGCGCGGTACGGGACGACCACGGTGGAGGTCAAGTCGGGCTACGGCCTGACGGTCGAGGATGAGCTCAAGAGCCTGCGCGCCATTCAGCGCCTCTCCGCGCTGCTGCCACTCCGGCTGGTCCCCACCTTTCTGGGCGCGCACGAAAT
The DNA here is from genome assembly GCA_016704465.1 of Gemmatimonadota bacterium. GTDB lineage: Bacteria > Gemmatimonadota > Gemmatimonadetes > Gemmatimonadales > Gemmatimonadaceae > SCN-70-22. The sequence goes on from JADJAD010000010.1 coordinate 125,172, forward strand.
TCCGCTCGAAGCCCGGGGGACCCCGGAAGGACGTGCCGATTACGTGCACTTGATCGTCAACGAGATGATCCCCCGTGTCGTCGAGGGTGGACTCGCGCGGTTCGCCGATGTGTTCTGCGAGCCGGGCGTGTTCACGATCGACGAATCGCGGACGGTGCTGGCTGCCGCCCGCGCGGCCGGGCTTCGCCTCAAGTTGCATGCGGATGAACTGCGTCCTTCCGGGGGCGCGGAGCTCGCCGCAGCGCTCGGGGCGACGTCGGCGGACCATCTGGCCGCCATCTCGGACGCGGGGATCCGGGCGCTGGCGTCATCGGAAACGGTGGCGACGCTGCTTCCCGGGACGATGCTTTTTCTGGGCAAGGAGCGCCACGCTCCGGCGCGGGCCTTGATCGATGGGGGAGCGGCCGTCGCGCTGGCGACGGACTTCAATCCCGGTACGTCGCCAACTCCGAACTTTCCGCTCATCCTCGCACTTGCCGTGAGTCAGCTGCGCATGTCGGTCTCCGAGGCAGTGATTGCCGCAACCGTAAATGGTGCGGCCGCGCTCGACCTCGCCCATGAAACCGGACAGCTCGCGGCCGGTTTCTCAGCGGACATTGCCCTCTTCGACGTCGACGATGTGCGAGAGATCCCGTACTGGTACGGCGACCGGCGCTGCCGAGCCACCTGGGTGCAGGGCCGGCCATGCGTCGGATGACGGCACGGCGCGGTCCGATCGGTCGTGAGCCTGCGGTGCGGACCGCGGCCGCTCGCTCGCGATGGGTGTCGCGCTGATGGCGAACCCGAACCTCGCCAAGCTGAAGAAGAAGGCGGCCGACTTCGAACAGAAGAAGCAGTTCGATCGGGCGCTCTCGCTGTACATCCAGCTGCTCGAGGAGGCTGGGCGCGACCTGGACGACGCCGACCTGCAGCTGTTCAATCGCGTCGGAGACCTGCTCCAGCGGCAGGGCAACGTCACGGAAGCGCTGGCCTACTACGAGAAGGCAGTCGACGTCTACGCCGAGCGGGGCTTCCTCAACAACGCCATCGCGCTGTGCAACAAGGTGCTGCGCCAGTCACCGGCGCGCACCTCCGTCTACTACAAGCTCGGGAAGATCTCGGCCACCAAGGGCTTCAAGAGCGACGCGAAGAAGAACTTTCTCGAGTACGCGGAGCGGATGCAGAAGGCCGGGCACGTCGATGAAGCATTCCGTGCGCTGAAGGAGTTCGCCGACCTCTGCCCCGACCAGGACGACATCCGGCTCATGCTGGCCGAGTGGCTGCAGAAGGAGAATCGCGCCTCCGAGGCGGTCGAACAGTTGGAGACGCTCTACATCAAGCTGGAAGAGCAGGGACGAGAGGCCGAAGCTCGCGCGACGATCGATCGCATCAAGGCGATCGATCCGACAGTGGTGCCTCGCCCGTCCGGGTCGTTCGTGTCGCAGAAGTCCAACGACCTCGTCTTTCTCGACCTCGCTCCCGTGGAGCCGGCCGGTGTGCAGCGGGCAGGGTCGCTGACTCCTGCGACCGCGACGACGAACACTCCTGCATCGTCGACGCCGCGCGTCGGCGCGCTCGAGGGGTTGATCCTCACGTTCGACCCCGAGCAGGACGCCGAGGTCGACGCCGATGCCGGGATGCCAGCGCCGGCGTCGATCGAAGGGCTCGAGCTCACCGCAGGGGGCGTCGACCAGTCCACGGCGCGCGAGGCGGCCACCATCGCGGGACTCGAATCGGACGCGGATGAGCCAGCGGAGGTCGCCGCACTGGTCGATAGCCTGCACACGATCGAGGCCGATTCGTGGAGCGAACCGCTCGAACCGGTGCCGCTCCTGAGCGGCCTCGAGTCGCCACGAGTGTCGCTGACGGGAACCCACCCGGTGCTGTCGGCCCTGATCGATGCGCCGCCCATGTCGGGGCAGGAGTTCGGAGACCTGTCCCTTCGGAGCGACGGGTCGCCACCGCGGGCCGATGATGCAGGGCGACACGCGCACGATCTCTCGCTCCCGTCGACCTTGCCGCTCCTGGGGAACGAGCCAGCGACGATCGACCTGCAGCGCGTGATGGAGACGCCGTCGGAGACGCCGGTGGTGTCGGGCAACAACGCGACCGCCGATCTTCCCGTCGTCGCCAGCGCGGGGTCTGCTGGTGTCTCGCGCGATACGACCGAGCTGGTCGCGCAGGACGGCGCAGCGCGCACCACCGACGAATTGCTGGTGGTCGCAGCCGAGGAGATCGACGAGACGACCCGACGCTCGCTGCGACGGGAGTTTTCGCTCGATGGCGACGAAACGCCCGATGCATGGGTCGAGGCTGCGCTCGGTGCGTCGGACGACTTCTCGCTCGATCACCTGCTGACCCTGCCCGCGGCTCCGGCCGACCCCGACGCGCCGACGCACGAAGAGCCGGCCGCCACCGGGCACGAGGCCGTGGACGCGGCGTCTGCCGCACGCTCCAGCGTGGGCGCGGGCCATCAGGATCACGCGCCGAACACCGAGCAGGCGAACGCCGAGCAGGAGTCGATCGAGGAGCGCTTCGCCCGGTTCGCGAGCACGCAGGACGCCCCGGGCGACGCGCCCTCGTCGACCGAGGCCGAGGGGCACGTGGACGACTGCAGGCCAGACGTCGACGCCTGGGCAGACGCCCCTCGCGACGACGACGCCGACGCGGCAGGTGCCGCCGCTCCGTCGCCGCGCCACGCAGACGCGCACCCCGAGGCCATCGACGACATGCGTACGCGCCACGACGGAGCCGACGGTGAGCGGGAGTCGCATGAGCCTGACCATGCTGTGCAGGCCCAGCCATCCTCCACCTCGTCGGCCGACGAAGGTGCGCGCGACGATGCCGCGGACGCGCCGCTCGAACTGCTCCCGCCGCCGGCCGCGCTCGTGGCGAACGACGCGCAGGCGGTCGACGTCGACGCGCCTGCGGTGTTCGACCTGCTGGACGAGCTGCTCCCGCCGTTCATGCGCCACGATGGCGAGGCCACGCGCGCCGAAGACGCGGCGTCGCTCCGGAAGCTGGCCGACGACGTGTCCGAGGCCATGGCAGGTGCGGGCGATGCGAGTGGTGAAATCGATGCGACGGGCGACGTGGCGAGCGCGCTCGACGTCGATGCGCTCCGGTCGCTGATGCAGGGCCGAGGGCCGTCGGCGCCGGGCGAGGCGATGTCCAACGATTCGGAGCGACCGGTCGGCGACCTGGGAGTCGACGGCGACGTGGCACTTCCGCTGATCGATGTCGGCGCGCTGCTCCCGGACGACGACTCGGGCTTCTTCATCCCACTCGACCTGGACGCGGTGGTCGCCGACGACATCCTGGGTGAGCCACCGTCGTTCGGGCAGGACAGCACGCTGGAGTTTGCGCCGGAGCCGCTCTTCGCCGCCGCGCCAGACGACGCAGCAGACGACGCAGCGGACGACGCAGCGGACGACTCAGCAGGCCGTCCAGCAGGCCACTCGTCCGGCCACTCGTCGAGCCCCGCGTCTAACGACGTGGAAGGCGATGTTGAGGGCGGAGCAGCTGTGGAGCGCACGTCCGACGCGGCCACGACCGAGGAGGACCCGTGGCCCGAGGACCAGGCCCCGGAGATCCTGATCGACGGCGAGTGGCACAACGAACACATGGGCGACCTTGTGTCGGGCGAGATTCGCGCCATTCGTTCCAGCGAGGACGGGCCGCCGCGTGTCGCCCCGCGGTGGGACGACCTGGCGGCGGCGCTCCTGTGGCCGCCGGCCGACGACGACGCCGGGACCGATGCCGGATCGGCAGACCGCGTTCCACCAGGCTCGCGAGAGGTCGCGGAACCACACACCCCGCGTGGCACGCTGTCGTTCGGTGGAGTGGAAGCGCAGCTGCGTCGGCGCTTGAACTCGATGCCGGCAGCCTGGGCCTGCGCCGACAACTCGGCGAGGCGCTCATCGACCAGGGGAACCGAGGGGAAGGGCTGCAGGAGCTCGATCTGGCCATGCAGGGCTACGAGCAGCTTGGGGATCTCGAGCGTGCGCGCGGCGTCGCGGCGCTCGTGTTGCGCGTCGTGCCGTCGTCCGTACGTCACCACCAGAAGCGCGTGGAGTATGCGGTGCGCGCCAACGATCGCGTGCAGTTGGTGGAGGCTTACGTCGAACTCGCCGATTCGCTCTTTCGCGGCGGCGAACCGGAGAAGGCGCGCGTGGTGTATTCGCGCGTGCTCGAGCTGTCGCCAGTGAACGGGCGCGCACGCTTCGCCCTGGGGCTGATCAGCGACGACACAGCGGCCGAGCCGTCGTCGGCGACCTCGTCGTCCGACCCGATGCCTCCCGTGCCTCCCAGCCCGTCGGACATGGTCTCGATGTTCGACCTCGCACTGCGCCGGACCCCGGTCGACCAGGCCACCAGCATCTCAGCCGAGCTCCCGATCATCACCGACGGGTTCTTCTCCGCGGCCGCAGATCGTCGGGACGCGCAGGTCGACAGCGCCGCCGCGGACCTGGTGGAGGAGAGCGTCGATGTGGGTGAGGTACTCGCCTTCGAGCGTGACCTCACCGATGCCGCTGCGGCGCGCGACAGTGCTGCGGGGAGTTCGAACGACGCGCACGCGAACGACGCGCACGCGAACGACGCGCACGCGAACGACGCGCACGCGAACGACGCGCACGCGAGCGACGCGCACGCGAGCGACGCGCACGCGAGCGACACGCACGCGAGCGACTCGCAGGAGAGTGACGCGCAGGTGGACGGCTGGGCTGCAGGACTGCCCATCGCGGACGCACCGATCGCCGGTGAGGCCTCCGGCCCGGACGCGGCGGACGACCGCGACGATGCGAAGCTCCGCGCAGGGCACGGTGGCAACGTTGGTGCGCCCGTCGATCGGGACGACAACCGCCCTTCCACGAACGCTGCGGCGGCTGAGCACGACGAGAGGGCTGCCGATTCGGTGCCGCCTTCGCTGACCGGCGAGTACGAGATAGTCGACGTGGGCGAGGTGGCCCCGGCCGCGTCCGACGCGGACGACAGCCTCGTGGCGCCCTTTCCGGCGCCGTCACTGGACGAACAGATCAACGCGGCCTTCGCCGAGCCTCCGATCGTCGAAGCCGACGTGCGTCTCGCACACGATGGCGCGGTCGACGTGGGAGAACGGCGCGATGGCTCGGACACACCGCCCCTAGGGGCCGCGGCGTTCGCCACGCCGTTCTCGTCGCTGGCGAACGACGCGACGGCGCTGACTCCGACTGGCCTGCCCGGGCTTGTGAATAGCTCGGATACGACGGCAACGACCCTCCCCGCTCCGGGTCCGATCATGACTTCCGGGGACACGCCGGTGCCCGATGTAAGGCCGGAATCGGACGCCGCGATCGACGGGTCGCGCGATGGATCGCGCGACGAACGCCGCGACGACAGTGAGGAATACGTCGACCTGAGCAGCTGGCTGCTCGACGACGAGCCGGTGCGTTCCACCCGCATGGTGACGGCCGAGGCGACCCCGTCGGGCGACGAGCAGGCCGATTTCGACGAGATGCTGCGGCGCTTCAAGCAGGGCGTCGCCGCCAACGTGGACGAGGAAGACTACGCCTCGCACTACGATCTGGGCGTCGCCTACAAGGAAATGGGACTGATCGACGAGGCCATCGCCGAGTTCCAGAAGTCGCTCCGGGGCGACGACCACCGCGTGCGCTCCTACGAGGCGCTGGGGCAGTGCTTCGTCGAGAAGGGGCAGTTGCAGGTGGCCGGCACGCTCCTGCAGCGGGCGGTGGAAACGTCGGGGGCCGACGATCAGCAGCTGGTCGGGGTGTTGTATCTCCTGGGGTACGCGAGCGAAGTTTTGGCACGTCACGCTGATGCGCTTCGTTATTATCAGCGTGTATTTGCCGTCGACATCGAGTTCCGCGATGTTGCGCAGCGCGTGGCCGCCATGGAGCAGAGAACTCAGTGACCGCAAGACCCCGCACCGGATCCCCCAGCAGCGCGTCGCTCAAGGACATCCAGGCCCCCGTCGCCACCGCGCTCGCACGCGTTCACGACGAGATGTGGCGTATCGTCGCGATCGACAGCGAGTTCTTTCGCGGCGTCAACGAGCACCTCATGCTCATGCGTGGGAAGATGGTGCGCCCTACGCTGCTGCTGCTCGCCAGCGAGTCGGAAGGGGGAGGCGAGCCACGAGCCGCCGCATATGCCGCCGTGCTCGAACTGATCCATCTTGCCACGCTGATTCACGACGATGCGGTCGATCATTCGGTCCTGCGTCGTGGCATGCCGACCATCAACGCCCTGTTCACCCACGAGGTCTCGGTGATCGCCGGCGACTTCCTGTACTCGCGGGCGATCCAGGAGCTGGTTCGGCTGGAGGACATGGAGGCGCTGCGCGTCTTCGCCAATGCCGCCAATGAATTGACCGTTGGCGAGATGCGGCAGCTTGGGGCGCTCGATGCGCTCAGCTTCTCCGAAGACGACTACGAGTTCCTGATCAAGTGCAAGACCGCGGCACTGTTCAAGGCGGCCTGCGAAGTCGGGGCGCTCTGCGGTGCCCCACGATTGCGCGGTCCGCTGGCGCGATTCGGCGAGCGGCTTGGGATGGCCTTTCAAGTGCAGGACGACCTGCTCGACTACACGGAGGACTCCGGCACGACCGGTAAGCCCACCGGTCTGGACTTGAAGGAGCACAAGGTCACCCTGCCGCTCATCGAGGCCCTGCGACGCGTCGACGTGCCGCAACGCCAGGCGATCGAGCAGCTCTTCGCCACCGACGAACCGAGCGACGACCACGTCGCCAGCGTGATCGAGATCGTCCACGGGGTGGGCGGCCTCGAGTATGCCCGCCGTCGAGGCGAGGAGTTCGCATCGCAGGCCGAGGAGGCGCTGGCCGAGCTGCCGGTCGGCGTAGCCCGCGATGCCCTCTCCGACGCGCTGGCCTACGTGCTCGACCGGCGCTTCTGATGGCTACCGGATCCCGGACACGCCGCCCGATCTTTCACGTCGTCGTCCTGGCGGCTGGCTTCATCGTTGGTGGCTTCATGACGCAGTTTTCCCGCAAGTTTCTCCCGCTCGGGGCCGTCAAGGAACTGCTCACGACTGGAGTCACACCGTCACTTGGCCCCTTGCACGTTGACCTCGTTATCTTGAAGTTCGCATTGGGGCCGGTCGCGCTCGATGTGTCACTTCTGAGCCTCCTCGGTGTACTGATCGCCTATCTCATTGCGCGGTCGCTTTTCTAGGAGATTGTATGAACTTCGGGAACATGGGCTTCATGGAGATCCTCCTGATCCTCGTCGTCGTGCTGCTCCTGTTTGGGGCGCGACGGCTGCCGGAGATCGGAGCCTCGTTCGGCAAGAGCATCACGGCGTTCAAGAAGGGACTCTCTGACGTCGATCGCTCGATCAAGGAGGAGACGCGAGAGCCGCTTGCCGCCTCCCGGTCGGCCGAATCGGTTCAGCAGGACGAAGAAGCGCGTCCCGAACCGAAGCGCCTGATCTCCTGAGCGGCGGATCCGCGCTCCCGGAGATTGAGGGAGCGCCTCCTTCGGGCGCAGGGCAGGGGAACGAATGCGAGAGGGGCGCCCACACCGTGGCGCCCCTCTCTCGTGTTCCTGCGACTGCGCGTGCGACGCTTCGGTTACGGCGCGTCACGCCCCCGAGGGCACCCCACAGGGTGCCCTGCCCGGGTCGCTGCTCGCGTCAGCTGGTCTGCTGGCGCGCCATGGCGTTGATCTCCTTCCGGTGATCCTCCACCTTCGCGTCCTTGCGGATCTCGTTCAGGAAGGTGCGCACGCGCAGCTGCTGGATCGAGCTGATCGCCTCTCGGCGCTGCGTCGCCTTCTGGGCCTCCCAGGTGGCCTTGTCGGCCTCGATGCGACGCTCGACACGCAGGACGACGACCCCTTGGTCGGTGACGATCGCGGAACTCACCGCTCCGACCGGAAGCGAGAAGGCGGCGCCGACGGCTGCGTTGAACCGTCCGAGCCCGGCCACAAATTGCGGGCGGGTGAACATCTCGGACTGCGTCACGGTGAGTCCGGCAGCGGCCGCCGCAGATTCCAGCGATCCCGCCGCCGCCGCCTTGGCGAGGGCCTCGGCCTTCGGGGCGAGTGACTCCGCCTTCTTTCGCGAGATCAGCTGACGTCGAATGTCGTCCTTCGCGTCCTCGAACTTCGGAATGCCGCCGTTGGTGAGCGAGTCGAGCCGGGCGACGAAATAGCCGTCCTCCGAGTCATACAGCTCGCTCGTCTCGCCGACTCTGGCTCCCCCGAATGCCCACGCGCTGACACTCGGAATCGTGCGCCCGTTGCTCCCGATCAGCGGCTCGCCCTCGATGGCGACGGCGGTGCTCGTCGGCAGCGAGAGGGCCTTGGCCGCGCTGTCGAATCGCGCCGCGTCTTCCTGCGCCGCGGCCATGCGCGAGAGCGAGTCGGCCAGGCGGTCAGAGCGCGTGGCCGAGGAGTCGGATTGCTGCACGCGCAACAGGATGTGACGCATGGTCAGCGTATCGCCCTTGCGGGCATCCACCTTGATGAGGTGGTACCCGAACTGCGTCAGCACCGGCAACGACACCTCCCCGACCTTCAAGGCGTAGGCCGCGTCCTCGAACGGCTGGACGAAACGACCCTTGCCGCCGGTTCCCAGCGAGCCGCCCTCCCGGCCAGACACCGTGTCGGACGACTCCCGTCGGGCAACGTCCTCGAAGCTGCTCCCGGCGATGATCTCGTTGCGAAGCGTGAGGGCCCGCTGCTGGGTAGCGGCGCTGTCGGCCGACCCGATCGTGCGTGGCACGTTGATCACGGAGACCACGGCCCGCCCCGGACGCTCCAGCTGCGCCTTGTACTTGTCGTAGAACGAGCGCAGCTCGCCATCAGGAATCGTCACCGCCGAATCGGGGACCGTGGACGCGTCGAAGGCGACGAAGCTGACCCGGGTCGAGTCGTTCAGGTCGCGGTACACGCTCCACAGCTTCGCGTCGGACACGAAGACGTCACCGGCGAGCTGGTCGAAGAGCTTGGCCCGCGGGATCTCCTGGCGGTAATAGCTCTCCAGCTGCACCAGCACGCCCTGCGACCGCGCCGCGGCACTGCCAATGAAACGGCGATACTTGGCAATGTCGAACTGGCCGTCGGTCTGGAAGTCCGGACTCTGCATGAGCTCAGGAGGCGGGCTCTGCTGCGACGCCTCAATAATCTCCTGATCCGAGACGGTGATGCCTCGCCGCTTGTACTCCTGCTCCAGCAGAATATTGGAGACGAGCTGTTCGAAGGCCTGGTCCTCGAAGCGCCGGCGCTCGTCCAGCGACAGGCTGCGTCCGGAATTTCGCTCTTCCTGCTGGGCGAGCTGATTGGATACGTTGACCCACGTCACGTACGGCACGTCGACGCCGTTGACTTCGGCGACGGCGGTACCTGGCGTGATCTGGGTAGGACCGACCCCCAGAAGACCGGAGGTTTCGGCGAAAAGGAAGACCCCGACGAAGCAGATGACGATGAACAGCCATACCCACTTCGCGGAGCTCCGCATTTGTTGGAGCACGAGGCAGTATCTCCTGCTGGAACACGAGGTGTGGCGGGGTGGAACGGGAGCCGCGTAAGCTATTTGTGATCTGCGCCTAAAATCAAGTTAGCGTGTCACTTCTGACGAAGTCGTTCGTCTCAGAGACTGAGCACCATCTCGTTTTCCTTGAGCGCCGCAGCCGGCGCGATGACCTCGAGGGCTAGGCATGGCCACTTCCGCCCGACTCGACGAGCTGAAGAAGAAGTTTGACGAGAATCCGCGACGCTATTTCGCGCCCCTCGCCAATGAATATCGCAAGCTTGGAGACCTGACCCAGGCGATTGCGCTCTGTCGCGCACACCTGCCCAACCAGCCCGGACACATCAGTGGTCATATCGTGCTGGCCCAGGCGCTGTACGAAGCGCGAGACCTGGGCGAGGCGCGCCAGATCTTCGAGGCTGCCCTTGACCTCGATCCGGAAAACCTGATCGCGCTTCGCTTTCTGGGCGACATCGCGCGTGAGCAGGATGAGCCGTGGCAGGCGCGCGGCTGGTACGAACGCGTCCTGGAGGCGGATCCCCGCAACGAGGAGATCGCCCTCATGCTCCGGGATCTCGACGCGGTATCGGCCCAATCGTCGACCGTGCCGACAGAACAGGCGGCGGTCGCTGCGTCGGCAGCCGTGCTCGCGGAGGCACCGGTCCACGAGGCGCCAGCGGAGTCCGCTCCGCCGGCGCTCGCGTGGTCCACTGCGCCAGTTGAGCGCGAGACGAGCCCCGACCTCTCGCCCGAGCCCGCGGTGGCCGAGGACTTGTGGGCGCCCGTTGCGACCACCGAACCGGCCACGGAACCGGTCGACGGTTCGCACGACGGTTCGCACGACGGTTCGCACGACGGCTCGCACGACGGTTCGCACGACGGTTCGCACGATGGTTCGCACGACGGTTCGCTTGACGGCTCGCACGACGACTCACCGATAGAGTCGCGGGTCGAGTTCCCCGAACCCGAGGCGATTCTGCACGAACTCCCGGGCCGCGACGCGCCGCTCTCGTACTTCGAGGGGACCACGTCCGAGGAGGAGTACCTCTCGGTCGCAGACGCCGAGCCCGCGAATCCCTTCTTCGGCGCGGCCGAGTCGGCCGGGATCCTGGCCTCCGGCGAGGTCAATGCCATCGTCCAATCGCACGATGACGACTGGTTCGCCAGCCAGTCAGACGCCTTCGGCGCGGTAGCGTCCCCGGGTGACGATCGGCAGGAGACCGACCTCTTCGAGGAGTCGTTCCTCCCCGACGTACTCCAGCCAACGCCGGCCGATACGCGCGCGGTCACTGGCGCGAGCGACCCCGAGGCTGCGCCGATGTACTTCGACGAAGCGCTGCCGCTCGCGTCGTCCGCGATGCCGCCGGATTCGGTCGATCGCACGCCGTCAGGCACTCCCATCGAGACGCTGTTCACGATCCCCACCCCCACGTTCCTCCGCGCAGTGCCCGAGGGGCAGGGCGAGGACACGGGAATGGCGGAGTTCGAGCTCCCGGCGGCTGAAGTCCTGGTGCCCGCGTCCAGCGCGTCGCCCGAGCATCGCGACAGCGACGTCGTGTCGGTGGACGCCGTCGACGACGTCGACGTCCTCGACGTCGTCGACGCCGTCGAGGACGTCCAGGTCGAGTCGGACGAGTTCGACTTTGCATCGTTTGCCGAGTATCCCGCCGAGCAGGAGAGCGCGGCACGCTCGGACGAGCCGTTCGCTGTCGCGGCCGCCGAAGGGAGCGACATGCTGGATGTGTCGATGGTCGTTTCGGACGTCGATCGCCTGCAGGACGAGCGGCACGAGGAGTTCGTCCTCGACGACGACTACGCTGCGGTGGGGAGCACCGAGCCGTCCGCTGCGGAAATCGATCAGCTCGACGAGGTCGACGCGCCGACGCTGGACGTCGAAGTCATCGCCGAGACACCGGAACAGGACGCCGTGTTCGACGGGAGTCCGCGTGCCGCAACGACCACTCCAGTCGAGGTGGAAAGCGCCTACGACGACGATCAGTGGGGCGTGCCGTCGGACGATCCGATCGACACTCCGGACGCCGAAGAAGACTTCGTCGTCGAGTATGGGGAGTTCGTCGCGCCGGTGGTCGACGATGTCGAGTATATCGCGAACGCGATCTCGGTCCCGCTCGACGCGCTCGACGCGCACGACGCCTACCCGCAACCACTCGGCGCGGACCCGTACGCGCAGTCCTCGAACGTTGGCGACGAGCAGGCAGGGGAGTTGGTCGGTGAGGAAACCGACGCTGACGTCGAGCTGGTCGTGCCGGCGGTGCCGGCCATCGAGGGGCTGGTCACGCGTGACGTGGCATTCGAGCCGGTGGACGAGTTCGAGGATGCGACGGCAGACGCGGATCAGGAGCGCGACGAGGCGCCTGCGTTCGTCACCGAGACGATGGCCGAGTTGTACTTGCAGCAGGGATTTCATGGGGAGGCGCTGGCGATCTACCGGCAGCTGCTGGCGCAGCACCCCGACGACCCCGCCTTGCACGATCGAGTCGCTGCCATCGAGCGTGGCGCCGCATCGACCGTGGTGAGGGCATCGTCCCGCGCGATACGATCGATCGCGAGGGCCAGCCGGTCCGCCAGTTCTTTGCACACTTCGCTCGGCGCGAGCCGCGACGGCGCAGTGACGGCGATCGAGACGTGTCCTCGCTCGGCAGTCACGCTGGTCCCTCGGCCAGCTCGGGTGGATCCGGCGGTATCACCGGGGTGGCGACTGCCGACGAGGCGCTGACCGTCTCGGACCGTGCTCCCTCCTCGTCCTCGCTGGCGCAGCTCTTCTCGTCGGGGGTGGTGTCCGGTTCCGATGAGGATGCTGCGTCGAGCCTTGCCTCGGCGTTTGGCGGCCATGAACCCCCGCCGGCGAGCCGAAGTGCCGAACGAGAGTTGTCACTGGAGCACCTCTTTCGCGATGTTCCTAGTCGCTCGTCCGGGGCCGTGACTCTTGATGAGTTCTTTCAGGGCGCATCGTCGGGGGAGGAATCCCCCGCGTCCACGGACAGCGAGGACGGCGAGGAGCGCGGTGCGGACATCGAGCAGTTCACGGCCTGGCTCGAAGGCCTCAAGAAGAAGTGAAGATCGCAGTACTCAACGGTCCGAATCTCAATCTCCTCGGTACGCGCGAACCCGCGCTGTACGGAACCACGACCCTGGCGGACATCGACGCCCGGCTCCGCGTAGTTGGCGCGGAGCTGGGCGTCGACATTTCGTGTGTTCAGCACAACGGTGAGGGCGAGCTGATCGCCGAGATCCAGGGGCTGCGCGGTCGGGTGGATGGCGCCTTGATCAACGCCGGCGCCTACTCGCACACCAGTCTTGCGCTGCGCGACGCGTTTGCCGCCGCCGAGGTGCCGTTCGTCGAGGTGCACCTGACGAACGTGTACGCCCGCGAGCCGGAGCGACGACACTCGATGCTGGCGCCGGGCGCGCGCGCCGTGCTGTGCGGCTTCGGCGCCGATGGCTACGAGTGGGGGCTGCGCGGGCTTGTCTCGCTGCTCCGCGCATCGTGAGTGGTGCGCGAACACACCGACTCGCCGCGCTCGTCGAACGCCTCGTCGCGCATCACCTGGACGGTGTGCTCATCACGGCGCCGCCCAACATTCGCTACCTGACGGGCTTTTCCGGCTCCAACGCGCTTCTGTTCGCCTCGGCGCGCGAGGTGCACCTGATCACCGACTTCCGCTACAAGACGCAGGCTGCCGTCGAATCGAGCGACGTGGCGAGCGTCCGGATCGAAGAGTCGTCGCTCTGGGCCGGGCTGTGGAAGCTGCTGGCGACCATGACCGGGGTCGAGGCGATCGGGTTCGAGTCGGCGCATCTTCCGCACCGGGATTTCCAGCGATTGCTCGAGCAGGGCGATCGCTGGCACTGGCGTCCGGCGACCGAACTTGTGGAAGACTTGCGTTCGCGGAAGGATGCTGGCGAGGTGGCGCTCATCCGTGCGGCGGGTGCGATCGCGATGCAGGCGCTGCAGGAGACGCTGAGCGGGGTGCGGGCAGGGATGAGCGAGCTGGACATATGCGGCGACCTTGAGCGGGCGCTGCGGCGGGCCGGCAGCGATGCCCATCCGTTTGCGCCGATCGTCGCCACCGGTCCCCGTTCGGCGCTCCCACATGCACGGGCGTCCACCCGGGCTATTGCGCCGGGAGAGTTTCTGTTGTTGGATTTCGGGGCGTCGACTGGCGGTTATTGTTCTGACGTGACCCGGACGGTCGTGCTGGGACGTGCCGACAGTCGGCAGCGGGAAACGCACGAAGCGGTGCAGGAAGCCAATCGTGTCGCCCGGGTAGGGATCCGGGCCGGGATGCTGGGGAGGGAGGGCGATGCACTCGCGCGCTCCGTTCTGGAGGCGCGGGGAATGGGCGAGCTGTTCGGGCACGGGCTGGGACACGGGATCGGCCTGCAGGTCCACGAGGCTCCCCGGCTCTCTCGGTTGGCGGAGGAGGTGCTTCCGCCCGGTTCGGTGGTTACCATCGAGCCGGGCGTGTACGTGCCCGAGTGGGGGGGGGTGCGGATCGAAGATGACGTGCATTTGGGCGCCGACGGGACCGAGCTGCTGACCGACTTCACCCGGGAGCTGCTCGAACTGTCCTGACGGACGTGGCATCAGCGCGGGAGCCGGCGGACCTCAATGACTGACATGATCGACTTACGCTACGTCAAGAAACTGATCGAGATGCTCGACGGCTCGACCGTCGACTCCGTGGAGATGACCTCGGACAAGGGGACGAAGATCCGCATCTCGAAGTCGCCGCAGCACCGGGGGCACATGCCGATGCCCGCCCAGGTCGCGGTGCCGACCCTCATGTCCGCGTCGCCGGTCTTGCAGGCGGCGCTGGCGACCTCGGCCGCGCCGGCGCTCGACGCACAGGCGCCTGCCCGGACCGAACCGGCCAGGGGCCAGCACCTGGAAGTGAAGTCGCCGATGGTTGGTACCTACTATTCGCAGCCCGATCCGGGCTCCAAGCCCTACGTGTCGGTGGGGCAGCGCATCGAGAAGGGGCAGATCCTCTGCATCATCGAGGCGATGAAGATCATGAATGAGATCGAGTCCGAGTTCTCAGGGGTGGTCACCGAAGTGTCTGTCTCGGACTCGCAGCCGGTCGAGTATGGGCAGGTCCTGATGCGCGTCGATCCGAATGGCTAGTCCGGTTCCCGCGCCGGAGCAATCGTTGGCCGCTGGTCCAGGCGCGCCGCGCGCGCCATTCAACTTCAAGTCCATCCTGCAGCAGATGGTGCAGCGTGGTGCGTCCGACCTGCACCTGAAGGTTGGACGCCCGCCGACGCTGCGCATCAACGCTGACCTGGCACCGCTCCCGCTCCCCGCGCTTCGTCCCGAGGACCTGAGCACGCTGGCGAAGGAGATCATGACGCCGAAGCAGGTGAAGGAGTTTGCCGACTTTCGCGAGGCCGACTTCGCCACCGGGGTGCCCGGAATCGGCCGATTTCGCGTCAACGCCTACCAGCAGCGCGGGACCATCGCCTTCGCCATCCGGACGGTGCCGCACCAGGCCAAGTCGATCGGGGAGCTGAACCTGCCGGCGATCGTTGACGACATCGCGATGCTGCCGCGCGGTTTGGTCCTCGTGACCGGCGTGACCGGCTCGGGCAAGTCGACGGCGCTCGCGTCGATCCTGCAGGTGATCAACGAGAAGCGGTACGCGAACATCATCACGATCGAGGATCCGATCGAGTTCCTGCATCGCGACATCAAGTGCCACATCAACCAGCGCGAGGTCGGGACCGACACCGGAAGTTTTGCCCAGGCGCTGCGGCGCGTGCTGCGGCAGGATCCCGATGTCATCCTCATCGGCGAAATTCGAGACCTCGACACACTCGATACCGCGCTCAAGGCGGCCGATACCGGGCACCTGGTCTTTTCCACGCTGCATACCACGGATGCGACGCAGACGATCAATCGCATCCTCTCGTTCTATCCGCCGCACCAGCAGAACGAGGTGCGCTTCGCCCTGTCGAATGCGTTGGCGGCCGTGGTGTCGCTGCGCCTGGTTCCACGCGTCGACAGGCCGGGTCGCGTGCCGGCGTGCGAGGTCCTGATCAACACCGCGGCCGTGCGCGAGCAGATCCGCGAAGTGTCCAAGACGCTCAACATCCCCGACCTCATCAAGGAAGGCACGGTGCAGTACGGGATGCAGAGCTTTGACCAGTCGCTCATGTCGTGGTACTCGAAGGGGACGATCTCGTACGAGAACGCCCTGTTCTATGCGACGAATCCCAACGAGCTTGCCTTGCGTGTCCAGGGCGTCGCCGCATCGAGCGACACCTCCTGGGACGAGTTCCAGACAGACGAGACCGCGTAGTTCACGCGCAGTTTACGCGCCGGGCCCCGAGAAACGGAATGTTCAAGAAAGTCCTCGTCGCGAACCGCGGAGAGATCGCCCTCCGTGTCATTCGCGCTTGTCGTGAGCTGGGAATCCAGACGGTCGCCGTGTATTCGGAGGCCGACCGCGAATCCCTGCATGTTCGCTTCGCCGATGACGACGTGTGCATCGGCCCCCCGCCGTCGCGCGATTCGTACCTCAAGATCCCGCGACTGATTGCCGCCGCCGAGATCACCGGTGCCGACGCCATCCACCCGGGCTACGGATTCCTGGCCGAGAACGCCGAGTTCTCGGAGACCTGCGCGGCGTCGAACATCGCCTTCATCGGACCGACCGCGGACCAGATCCGCGTCATGGGCGACAAGGCGGCCGCGCGCAAGGCGATGATGGATGTCGGCGTCCCCATCGTGCCGGGAACACCCGGGCCGGTGGAGGACCCGGATGCCGCGCTGGAGTTCGCCAAGGAGATGGGGTTCCCGGTCATCATCAAGGCCGCGGCGGGGGGAGGTGGGAAGGGGATGCGCGTCGCGAAGGATGCCGACGAGTTCCTGCGCTCCTTCTCGCTGGCGCGCTCCGAGGCGCTGTCGGCCTTTGGCAATGGCGATGTGTACGTGGAGAAGTACCTCACCAAGCCACGCCACATCGAGTTCCAGATCATGGGGGACACGCACGGCAACGTCATCCACCTCGGCGAGCGCGATTGCTCGGTGCAGCGGCGTCACCAGAAGCTCATCGAGGAGGCCCCCAGTCCGGCCATGACCCCCGAGCTGCGGGCGACGATGGGCGAGGCCGCCGTGCGCGGGGCGAAGGCGATCGAGTATGTCGGCGCCGGGACCATCGAAATGCTCCTGGACGAGGACGGCTCGTTCTACTTCATGGAGATGAACACCCGCATCCAGGTCGAGCATCCGGTCACGGAGCAGCTGACCGGCATAGACCTGGTGAAGGAGCAGATTCGGGTGGCGGCAGGCGAGCGACTGAGCGTCCTGGAGCTCCCGGCGCTGCGTGGCCACGTGATCGAATGCCGCATCAACGCCGAGGACCCCGCGCGCGGGTTTCAGCCGTCCCCGGGACGCATCGAGGTCTTTCATCCGCCGGGAGGGCCCGGGGTTCGGCTCGACACGCACGTGTACGCGGGCTACACGGTGCCGCCGTACTACGATTCGCTCCTCGCCAAACTCATTGTGCAGGGGCGCGATCGCGACGAGGCCTTGCGCCGCATGCAGCTGGCGCTCGAGAGCTTCATCATCGAAGGGGTCACCACCACCGCCCCCTTCCTCGCGCGGGTGATGACGCATCCCGGGTTTCGTGACGGGATCGTCGACACGAAGTGGCTGGAGCGCGAGATCGGGAGCATTCTGAAGGAGCCGGGCTGAGTGCGTCTTGACGTCTATTTCGGCGCGCACAGTGTCACGAGCGCCGACGTGCAGGGGCGGGTCGTCGTCGTCATCGACGTGCTGCGCGCGTCGACGACGATCGCGGTCGCCCTCGCGCATGGTGCGCGGACCGTGATCCCGTTCGAGAGCGCCGATGAAGCCGTGACTCGTTCCAAGTCGCTGGCGCGTGGCGACTACAAGCTGGCGGGCGAGCGCAAGAACCAGATGATCCCGGGGTTCGACCTGGGCAACTCGCCGCGAGAGTACACGCGCGAGGCCGTGGAGGGCAAGACGATCCTGTTCACGACGACGAACGGCACCTCGGCGCTGATCGCCGTCCAGCCGGCGCGAGAGGTGCTGGTGGGGGCCTTCGTGAACTTCACCGCGGTGAGCGCCATGCTGCGGGCGGCGGCGCGCGCCCAGAGCGACCTGGCCATCATCGCGGCCGGGAGCGATCGGCACTTCTCGCTGGAGGACGCCGTCTGTGCCGGTCGTTTCGTGCGAAGCATCCGGCGCGGCATCACCGACGTGTCGATGAACGACGGGGCGCAGGCGTCCGTGCAGCTGGAGCGCCGGTACGCCAACGACCTCCCGCGCCTCTTCGCCGAGTCGGCGCACGGTCGCGCGCTGGCCGACATGGGCTTCGCCGAAGACCTCGCCACCTGCGCCCAGCTCGATGGCTACCCGGTCGTCCCCGTGTATCACGATCGGCAGGTCACCAAGTTGGGGCCCGACCGGGAGCGCTAGCGTGGGCCAATCGTTGCGACGCGAGATCGCCGGGATCGCGCTGATCGTCCTCGGTGTCTTCGTCGGCGGGGCGCTGCTGCTGCAACGACTCCCGGTCGAGGGGTCGTGCCTGGCCGCGCGCGGCGTCTTCGGACCGGTCGGGGGGTGCATCAAGTGGTCGCTGCTATCGCTGCTTGGTGCCCCGGCCGCCGCACTGGTCCCGTTCATCCCGCTCGTGCACGGCCTGCGCCTGCTCGGCCGCCTGCAGGGCGAGACGGACCGGCGCTGGCTGACCTTTCTTGCCGGGCTGACCGTCCTGCTGCCAGTGGTCGTGGGGCTGGCGACCGGCACGGCGCGCTCCGCCGAGAGTCCGGCCGGGCTCCTGGGCGGCTTGGTGAGCTTCTACCTTGATCGCACCTTGGGGACCGGAGGGGCCTGGCTCGCCGTAGCGCTGCTCGGAAGCGCCCTGATGGCGTGGACGCTGCGCTGGAATCCGGTGCGCGCCCTCCTGGGGCCTTCACCTGCCGCGGGTCGCGCCACCAGAAGCCCCACGCTTGCCTCCCTGCTCGAGCCGCCACCGGAGGAGATGCCGGCGATTGAGCAACGAAGCGGACGGCTGGAACGCGAGCGAGCGATCGGCCTCGGCGCCACGGGAGGCGCGACGCCACAAAAGGGGCGCGCCGGCATGGAGGTCGCGACCGACGGAGGCGCCGTCGCCGAGGCCGCGACGGTGGAGGGACGCCGCAAGCGGACGGGCGGGCGGGGGAAGGACGCGCCGCCGCCGGGCGGCGAGACGGCCGCCGGCGATGCGACCGTCGGGGATCAGACCGGCGGGGAATCGTTCGTGATGCCGACCATTGCCGACGAGGACGCGCTGGAGGACAAGCTTCCGGCGCCCGAACTGCTGACGCCGGCGCCTGCCGGCAACGTCGATGTAGGGCGCAAGGAAATCGACGCGATGGGGCAGAAGCTCATGGAGGCCCTGCGCACGTTCAAGGTGGACGGGACGCTGGTGGGAAAGACGACCGGGCCGGTGGTCACCCAGTTCGAGGTGGAGCCGGCCCCCGGGGTCAAGGTGCGGCAGTTCGCCAACCTCGCCAACGACCTCGCGCTGGCGATGCGCGCCGCCAGCATTCGGGTAGTGGCACCGATTCCGGGGCGCGGCGCCGTCGGCGTCGAGGTCCCGAATCCGGTCCCGCAGATCGTCGCGTTTCGCGAACTGATCGAGGCCCGGGAGTTCACCCAGGCCCGCATGGCGCTGCCCATCGCGTTAGGCAAGGACCTCGAGGGCAAGGTCGTCGTGGCGGACCTGGCCAAGATGCCGCACCTGCTGATCGCCGGCGCCACCGGCTCGGGCAAGTCGGTGTGCGTGAACACGATCATCACGTCGCTGGCGTACCGGCACACCCCGCGCACGCTGCAGTTCCTGATGGTGGACCCCAAGATGGTGGAGCTGTCGGTCTACAACGACCTCCCGCACCTGCTCCACAAGGTCATCACCGACAACCGCGATGCTGCCTACGTGCTGAAGTGGGCAGTGATCGAGATGCAGCGTCGATACGAAATCCTTGCCGCCAACGGCGCCCGCAACATCCAGGAGTTCAACAAGCGCGTGCTCGACGGCGCGTCGCTGGTGCTCCCGAAGCGTCCCGAGGTCGCCTTCGAGCGACGGGAGTACACGGAGGGGATCCTCCCGTACGTGGTCCTCGTGATCGACGAACTGGCGGACCTGATGATGACGGTGCAGGCCGAGGTGGAGACGCCGTTGGCGATGCTGGCGCAGAAGGCGCGGGCGATCGGCATTCACATCATCCTCGCGACGCAGCGGCCGAGCGTGAACGTGATCACGGGCCTGATCAAGGCGAACTTCCCGAGCCGGATCGCCTTCCGCGTGGCGTCGCAGGTGGATTCGCGCACGATCATCGACGGCATGGGGGCGGAGTCGCTCCTGGGCAACGGGGACATGCTCTTCATTCCGCCCGGCAAGTCCGAGCCGCAGCGGCTGCAGGGCGCGTTCATCGCCGGCGAGGACACCGAGCGGCTCATGCACTGGTTCGATGGCCGGACGATTGCCCGCCGCGCGGCGCTGGCCGCGCAGGGAGTCGACGCGGAGCTGGCGCGGACCGACATCATCGCGGACATGAAGGCGCAGGAAGCGCTGGCCGACGAGGATGACGACGACGGGAGCCCGGACGGCCGGGACGACCGCGACCCGCTGTTTCGCCGCGCGGCGGAGACGTGCATCCAGCACCAGTTAGGGTCGACCTCGCTGCTCCAGCGGCGCCTGGGAATCGGGTATGGGCGCGCGGCACGGATCATTGATCAGCTGAATGCGGCCGGCGTGCTGGGGCCGTCGAAGGGATCAAAGCCGCGTGACATCCTGGTGGGGCTGGACGACCTCGATCGCATCGCGGGACCGGAGACGTTGTAATCCCGGCCCGGTCCCGTTGGGCGAGTGGCATCGCGGCAATGCATGGACCCCCGATGTCCCGCGCCTAACGAGTCGCCGCGGGCGGCCGTACCCCCCGCCCGCCGTGGGATACCTCCCGGCGCGGTCGTGCCCAGCGTGCAGGTTCCCGGGACAGGCGGTGTCGACCTGCCGTCCCGACGCGACCGTGCGTGAGCGTCGCCCGAGGTGCGGCCAGTGCCTGCAGCCGGTGCGTGCAGGGAAAGGATCCGCCGCGCAATCGAATGGTTCGTGCACCAGTGATGGGGCGGTGTACGATCCGTGTGTGACGACGGAGCGACAGCAGTTCGGACTCGTGGGCGAGGCCGTGGCCGAGCGGTGGCTGCGTGGCCGCGGATGGCGCGTGCTTCAGCGAAGATTTCGAAGCGGCCATCGGGACATCGATCTCATCGCCGAACGCGAGGGGATGGTCGCGTTCGTGGAGGTGAAGGCGAGGCGTGGGGGCGGGTGCGGCGGGCCGCTCGAGGCGGTTAACTGGAAGAAGCGACGGGAGTTAGTTCGTTCGGCGTCGGTCTGGATCGACCGTCATGGGCGCTTGGGTGAGCACTACCGGTTCGACGTCATCGGGGTGATCCTGGACGGCAGCCGCGTTCGTGTACGCCATGTGGAAAACGCCTTCGGGATTTCTGCGCGTGCTTGAAAGCAAGCGGGTAGCTTCGTAGTTTGTTCGGGGTATCGAATCGTTCACGCCACTCGGTAGATTGCCCGCGTGGCCAAGGCCTCAACGAGTCACCAACCGGGTGAATCATGGCGGTTTCGGCAGTGCAAGACGATCGTAGGAAAGCACTGGGTCTGGCCATCTCGCAGATCGAAAAGAACTGCGGCAAGGGATCGATCATGCGCATGGGCGCGGAGCATCGCGTCCGCGTCGAATGCATCCCGACGGGGGCGATCAACCTGGATGCCGCGATCGGCATCGGTGGGATTCCTCGGGGCCGCATCACGGAGATCTACGGGCCGGAGTCGAGCGGCAAGACGACCTTGTGTCTGCACGTGGTCGCGAATGCGCAGCGGCTGGGGGGGGTGGCGGCGTTCATCGACGCCGAGCATGCGCTCGACATCGACTACGCCAAGAAGCTCGGGGTGGACGTGGAGAATCTCCTCGTGTCACAGCCCGACACCGGCGAGCAGGCGCTTGAGATCTGTGAGATTCTCGTGCGCTCTGGCGCGGTGGACGTTGTAGTGATCGACTCGGTGGCGGCACTCGTGCCGAAGGCCGAGATCGAGGGGGACATGGGTGACTCGCACGTCGGGCTTCAGGCTCGCCTGATGTCGCAAGCGTTGCGGAAGCTGACGGGTGCGATTGCGCGGTCGCGGACGTCGGTGGTCTTCATCAACCAGCTGCGCGAGAAGATCGGCGTCATGTTTGGCAGTCCGGAGACGACGACGGGGGGCAAGGCGCTCAAGTTCTATGCGTCGCTTCGTCTCGACATTCGGCGCATCGGACCGGTGAAGGACAAGGACGAGGTCACCGGCTCGCAGGTTCGCGTGAAGGTTGTGAAGAACAAGGTCGCGCCGCCGTTCAAGCAGGCCGAGTTCGATATCATGTACGCGGAAGGGATCAGCCTCACGTCGCTCTTGGTGGACATCGGCTCGGACTCCGCGATCATCGAGAAGTCGGGCGCCTGGTACAGCTACAATGGCCAGCGCATCGGGCAGGGAAGAGAGAATGCCAAGATGTTCCTCAAGGACAATCCTGTCCTGATGAAGGAGATCGAGGAGAAGGTCAAGGTCGTGCTCGGCATCACCAAGAGCGATGTCGTCGCTGAAATCGAGGTGGTGGAAGAGTAGGCGCGGGACGAGTCACGTTCCCACACCGGCGGATTCAAGGGGCCGGAGGGTTGTCTTCTGAGGATGCTGGGGCCCGGTACCCCACGTTGCTCAGCGGGCTTCTCTCCGGCCTCTCGCCGTTTCCACGCATCCACGACGAGAATCGCTCACCTGCTGGCTGGAGTCGTCCATGCACCACGAGGACCTGAACATCGCCTCCTCGGATAGGTACCGCGGGGTGGACGACGAGCTGCCGGACGAGAACGCGCCGGACGAGAACGCGCCGGGCGAGGGTGCGTCGGGCGAGGGTGCGTCGGACACGAGTGCGTCGGACACGAGTGCGTCGGACACGAGTGCGTCGGACACGAGTGCGTCGGACAAGAGTGCGCCGGCCGAGGACGCGCCGGACGAGCGGGCGCTCGACGACCGCGGGACACCGAACGAGAAGGCTGCGCCGGACGACGGGCGCGGAGCGGTCGAGCGCAACGCCCGTGGGGCTCGAGGTGCACGCTCGCGAGTCCCCAAACGCCCGCTTGGTGACGTCGCGCCTGTCCCGTCCACCGGTCGGATCACCGCCCTACTCGAACGTCGAGCGGGCAGTACGCGCTATGTCGTCGAGGTCGACGGGACACAGGTCGCCACCGTGTCCACCGAGCTGATTGCAGCCCTCGGGCTTCGGGTCGGTAGGGCGATGGACGCGGGGTTGGCGGCGCGGTTGCGGGAGGCGGCGGGTGCGCTGGAGGTCTTCGACAAGGCGATCGCGTTCCTGGCCATCCGCGCACGCAGCGCGCGCGACTTGCAGCTGCGCCTTCGCCGGGCCGGCGCGCTGCCGCCGACGATCGCCGAGGTCATCGACCGGCTGCGCGCGCTCGACTTGCTGAATGACGAGGCGTATGCGCGCAATGTCGCTCGGTCGAGGGCGTTGTCCGGGGGTGTGTCGAAGCGACGGATCGCCCAGGAGTTGCAGCGGCGCGGCGTTGCTCGCGACGTCGCCGATGCGGCGGTCGCCGATACGCTGGCCGACGTCGGCCTCGACGAGTCCGAGGCCGCCATGTCAGTTGCCCTGAAGCGCATGCGCGCCCTGCGATCGCTCGATGTCCGGAAGCAGCGCCAGCGCTTGTATGCGTTCCTGGCGCGCCGCGGCTACGACTCGGCGATCATCGCCAAGGTGGTGGCGACGGTCGTGGCCGGTGCGGCTGACGAGTCGAGGGACGAGGCGAGCGACGAGGCGAGCGACGAGGCGAGCGACGAGGCGAGCGACGAGGCGAGCGACGAGACCTGAGGGACGTCGCCCGTGTGGCGACGGCGACCTGCCGACGCGTTGGCGACCCACCGCGCGATGCTGGGTGGCGCTCGACCAGTGGTTCCCCGAGTCGACTGCGCCGCTCGGCGGGTTGAGATTGGCCACGACCCCTTGAGGCTCGGAGCGTATGGGACGAGAGATCGGATGGCGGGAGGCAGTTGCTCGGCTGCTGCGTGCACCGCGGTCGCGGAGCGCCGCAAGTACGAAGGACGGTCGGATGATCAGGCGGCGAACGGCCGGGACGGCGATCGATGCGCGGCTCTCGACGTCGGGTGGCACGACTTGGCGCCAGCGGTGCGCCGACCGCACGGAGATGGTGCGACCGCTCGGCGTGCCGGCGCACTAGAAGCCTCTTGTAATGAGGAGGCGACGGCGGCTGGCCGGAGCAGGGCCGGGATGCCGACGCGCCGGAGACTCTTCGTGCGTTGGCGAGCAGCGAGTCTCGCACGATGCGCTCGCGCGTAGGAGGTGCGGCGGGAGCGGTCGGTTGGGGATGGAGGTGGATCCGCCCGTTGGAGTCGCCGGTTGGGGCGCCGGGGGGGGTGGGTGCCGGTTGGAGTCGCCGGTTGGAGTCGCCGCTGCGCCGGAGCGTGACGTGTACCGGCTTGCGGGCCGGTCGATGCTATATTCCGCGCCATGCGCGCATCCGAGATCCGCTCCCGATTCCTGGCGTACTTCCAGCGCAACGCGCACGCCGTGTTGCCCAGTTCGTCATTGGTTCCTGCCGACGATCCGACGTTGCTGTTCACCAACGCCGGCATGGTCCAGTTCAAGAAGGTCTTCCTCGGCCTCGAAGTCCCGGAGACCGGACGCCGGGCGACGACGTCGCAGAAGTGTGTGCGTGCCGGCGGAAAGCACAACGACCTGGAGCAGGTCGGTCACACCGCGCGCCACCACACGTTCTTCGAGATGCTGGGCAACTTCTCGTTCGGGGACTACTTCAAGCGCGACGCGGTCCGCTTCGCCTGGGAGTTTGTCACCGGGCCGCAATCCGAGGGGAACCTTGGGATCGATGCGCGCCACGTGCGGGTCTCGGTCTTTCGCGAGGATGATGAAGCGCGCGCCCTCTGGCGCGAGGTTGCCGGTGTGCCGGACGCGCGCATTTACGGGTTAGGCGAGGCGGACAACTTCTGGCAGATGGCCGATACCGGTCCGTGTGGTCCGTGTTCGGAGTTGTACGTGGACCTGGCGCACCTTGCCAAGGACTGGGCCTTTCCCGAGGGGGCGACAGGCGAGTGGACGGACCTGTCGCGCACGGACTTTTCCACCGAGGCGTTTGTCGAAGGGGCGGAGGCGGGTCGATTCCTCGAGATCTGGAACCTCGTCTTCATGCAGTTCGATCGGCAGCCCGACGGCACCCTGGTGCCGCTTCCCAAGCCGTCGGTGGATACGGGTGCCGGCCTGGAGCGCATCGCCGCGGTGCTGCAGGAAGTGACCAACAACTTCCACACCGATGTCTTCGCGCCGATGATCCGTGCGATCGAGGCGACCGTCGGTCGCCCGTATGCCGGCGTGGCGGCGGACGGGTCGCGACTGCTGGACGAGCATTCGGCCTCGTTCCGGGTCCTGGCCGATCACGCACGGGCGGTGGCGTTCCTCCTGGCAGACGGGGTGTTCCCGTCGAACGAGGGGCGCGGCTACGTCCTGCGGCGCATCCTGCGGCGGGCCGTCCGGCATGCCTACCTGCTGGGGCGGCGCGAACCCACGCTGGTGCACGTGGTCGAGACGGTCATCGCCACGATGGAAGACGTCTTTCCCGAACTGCGGCAGCGGGCGTCACACATCCTCGAGACCACGCGGGCGGAGGAGGAGCGATTCCTGACGACGATCGACGGGGGGATGACGCGCTTTGAGTCGTTGGCGCCGAGGATCGGATCGACCCAGGGGTCGACCCACCTGCGCGGGACGATCACCGGCGAGGACGCCTTTCGGCTCTATGACACGTTCGGCTTCCCGATCGACCTCACGGAGTTGATGGCGCGCGAGCGCGGCTACGCCGTGGATATCGCCGGTTTCGAGGCGGCGCTCGGGGCGCAGCGCCTGCAGTCGCAGGAAGAGCGCAAGTCGCGCAAGCTGGGCGTGGTGGCGGACGAGCTGTCCGACGTGGCGCAGTGGGAGCGCGACGGGGGCGACACGTCGTCGCCGTTGAACGGCACGCCGTTCGTCGGTTACGAGACGGTGGAGATCGAGACGCAGGTGGCGGCCGTGCGTCGCCTGGAGGGCGATCGGGTGGCCATCATGTTGCGGGTGACGCCGTTCTACGCCGAGTCGGGCGGTCAGGTGTCGGACCGCGGCGAGATCGTGGGGAAGGGGTGGCGAGTCGACGTGGACGACGTGAAGAAGATCGATGGGCGAATCGCGGCGATTGGCACGCTGACCGGGATGATCGCGTTCGGCCCGGTCGTCGCGCGCGTGCCGAGCGACCGGCGACTCGACACGGAGCGGAACCACACGGCGACCCACCTGCTGCACGCCGCATTGCGTCAGCAGCTGGGCGACCACGTGCACCAGGCGGGGTCGCTGGTCGCACCCGATCGCCTGCGGTTCGACTTCACGCACCATGGACCGATCAAGCCCGAGACGCTGGACGAAGTCGAGCGAATGGTCAATCGTGACATCTGGGCCTCTGTGGACGTGCGCACCGAGCAGAAGGGCTACCAGGAGGCGGTGTCCGAAGGGGCGATGGCGCTGTTCGGCGAGAAGTACGGCGACGTGGTGCGCGTGGTGAAGATCCCGGGGCTGTCTGTGGAGCTCTGTGGCGGGACACATGTGCGCAACACGGGGCAGATCGCCGTGTTCAAGATCCTGGGCGAGACCGGGGTCGCGGCGGGCGTTCGTCGTATCGAGGCCGTGACCGGACCGCGAGCGTTCGAGGTGCTGCGCGAGCGCGAACGCACGCTCGAGCGCGTCGGCGAGTTGCTCAAGGCGACGCCCGAGACGGTGGTGAAGCGGGTGCAAGTGCTGCTGGACGAACGGCGGCTGTTGGAGAAGCGTCTCGACGAGGCGCTCAAGGGCGGTGGCGACACGGTGAAGGCGTTGCTGGCGTCGGCCAGCACCGTCGCCGGATTGCAGCTGGTGACGTCCGTGCTGCAGGTGCCCGACGTGAAGACGCTGCAGGCGCTGGGTGACGCGCTCCGCGAACAGCTGGGGAGCGGTGTGGCGGCCATCGGGGCAACGCTGGACGACGGCAAGCACACGTTGCTGGTGGTGGCCACGGACGATGCCCGTGATCGCGGCGTACGGGCCGACGTGGTGCTGAAGGCCTTGGCCGAGGTGGCGGGAGGTCGTGGCGGCGGCAAGCCGCACATGGCACAGGCGGGAATCCCCGATGCCGGTCGGTTCCCCGACGCGATGGCCGCGCTGGAGCGCACGGTGCGTGCGCTGCTCGGCGCGTGACCCTCGCCGCCTGGTTGGCGGCGCGCATCCCGCCGCCGCCGCCTGCGCTGTCGGCGAGGCTGCAGGTGCTGACGGCGTCGAGCGACGGGCGCGACGGCATCTCCGATGCGCTGGTGGTGGTGTCGGGCGAGGTGTTGCGTGGCGTCTTGCGCGACGGGCCGGTCGCCCGCGACGTCGCGCTGGAACTGCTCGCGGCGGACGCCCTCGCGACCTACGCGTTCGAAGCGGAGGGCGACGCCCCGGGCGACCTGGATGCGCGCTGCAGCTGGGCGATGCGCTATTTCTCGTCAATCGCCGATCCGGAGTGCTAGACCTCCACACGCACCTGCTCCCGGGCGTGGATGACGGGTCGCGCGCGCTCGACGTGTCGGTCCGCGTGCTCGAGCGCTTCGCCGCCGAGGGGGTGTCGGTGGTGGCGTGCACGCCGCACCTGGCTGCGTCGCGCGCGATTGAGGCGCCGGTGGCGGCACATGCTGCGCTGCGGGCGGCGGTGCAGGCGGCACTGGAGGCGACGGCCCCCGGGGCGATCACCCTCGTCGCGGGATTCGAGATCATGCTCGACGTGCCCGGTTGCGAGCTGCACGGGCGGGGGTTGACGCTCGCCGATTCGCGGGCCGTCCTCGTGGAGTTTCCGCGCACGGGACTCCCGCCGGGTGCAACGGGCGAACTGTTGCGCCTGCGGTCGAGTGGGCTCGTGCCCGTCGTGGCCCACCCCGAGCGCTACAAGGGCGTGTCGGTGGACACGATGCACGAGTGGCGCGACGTTGGTGCGGTCCTGCAGGGCGACGCGATGATGCTGCTGTCGACCGGGCCGATGGCGGTGCTGGCGCGCACGCTGCTGGAGGAGGGACTGTACGACATCCTCGCCAGCGACAACCACGGCGATCGGCGCACCCTGTCGACCGTGCGGGAGTGGTTGCGGGAACTCGGCGGTGACCGGCAGGGGTGGCAGCTCACCGAGGACAATCCGCGCCGATTGCTGGAGGATGCGCCGCTGGAGCCCGTCCCGCCGCTGCGGCAGCCCCGATCGGCGTGGCAGCGGCTGCGCGCGATGCTCGGTCGACGTTAGGCACGCAGGCAACACAGGGGATTCCGATGACGAGTTTCGAGGAGCAGGCGGTGGAACGGAGCGGCGCGCGACTGCGCGACCTGGCGGCGCTTGCGTCGCGCACCGCCGATGCGCTGGCACCGGCGATCGCCGATGCCGCGTCGCTGGTGCGTCGCACGCTCGAGGGAGGGGGAACCCTCTTCTTCTGCGGGAACGGCGGGTCGGCGGCCGATGCCCAGCACATGGCCACGGAGTACGTGGTGCGCTACATGCGCAATCGTCGCGCCCTGCCGGCCATCGCGCTCACCACCGATACCTCGCTGCTGACGGCGGCGGGAAACGATCTTGGCTTCGACGAGATCTTCGCCCGCCAGGTCGAGGCGCTCGTGCGACCGGGGGACCTGCTCATCATTCACTCGACGAGCGGCAATTCGCCCAATGTCGTGCGCGCGGCCGACGCGGCGCGTGCGAAGCAGGTCGCGGTCCTGTCGCTCTCGTCCCGTGACGGCGGCGCGCTGCGCGAGCGTTCCGACATCGCCTGGTGGTCCCGACCGAGCGCACGGACCGCGCGCAGGAGATCCACCTGTGCATCCAGCACCTGATCTGCGAGCTGGTCGAGGAGGCGCTCGCACCGTAGCTGCGCTCGTCGCTCGTCTCTTTCGCCCTCTGTCCCCATTCCAGGCGCCATGTTTTCTCTCTCAGGCAAGACTGCACTCGTCACCGGAGGTTCCCGCGGGATCGGCGGCGCCACGACACGGCTCCTCGCGCGGTGTGGGGCCGACGTGATCGTGCACTATCGATCCAGGCGCGACGTCGCCGAGGCAATGGTCGGCGAAGTGGTCGCCATGGGGCGACGCGCAATGGCGCTCCCGGCGCAGCTCTCCGATCGCGGGGCGGTGGACGCGATGTTCGCGAAGGTGCAGGAAGCGTGGGGAGGGCTGGACCTGTTTGTCGCGAACGCCGGCATCTGGCCGGAAGACGACGTGGCCGTCGCGGACATGCCCGATGCGCGGTGGGCTCGCACGGTCGCCGAGAACATCGACGGGATGTTCTACAGCACGCGCGGCGCGCTGCGTGTCCTGCGCGACGGCGGGCGGGTGGTCCTCGTCAGCAGCACGGCCGGACAGCGTGGGGAATCCATGCATGCCGACTACGCCGCCTCGAAGGGGGCGATGATCGCGTTCACCAAGTCGGTGGCCATCGAGGTGGCGCATCGCGGGATCACCGTGAACAGCGTGGCCCCGGGGTGGGTCGATACGGAGATGTGCGAGGGGGCCTTCGCCGGCGAGGGACGGGCGCGCGTGGCGGCGGGCATCCCTGTCGGTCGCATCGCGACGCCGGCCGACATCGCCGCACCGATCGTCTTTCTTTGCGCGGACGAGGCGCGACATGTGACGGGTGAGATCGTGAACGTGAATGGCGGGAGCGTCCTGTGCGGGTAGTCGCGCTCGTCTTCACGGGCGGGACCATCTCGATGCGCTTCGACGCGTCGATCGGAGGCGCCGTGCCGGCGCTGGGAGCGGATGAGATCATCGCCGCCGCCCGGGGTATCGAGCACGTCGCGACGTTGCGCGTTGAGGAATGGGGGCGCCTTCCGGGTCCGCACATGACGGTGGACCGGATGTGGGCGCTGCGCGCGCGCCTGCTGGCATTGGTCGCCGACCCGGCCATCTCCGGTGTTGTGGTGACGCACGGGACGGATACCATCGAGGAATCGGCCTATCTCGCCATACGCTCCATCGCGACCGACAAGCCGATCGTCTTCACCGGGGCGATGCGCAATTCCAGCGAGCTGTCGTGGGACGGTCCGGCCAACCTGTCGGATTCGGTGCGCGTGGCGGCCTCCGATGCGGCACGCGGCCACGGGGCGCTGGTCATGCTCAACGGCCGCGTCTTTTCCGCCCTCGACGTGACCAAGGCGCATACCCACCTGCTGGATGCCTTTGAGAGTCCTGGGCTGGGTCCGATCGGGGTGGTGGATGACGGGGAGGTGGTTTTTCGCCGCTCGCTGCCGCCGTTTGGCGCCGTCCTGACCCCGTCGGCGCTGGCGACCCCGGTCGATATCGTCACGGCCTACGCCGGTGCCGACGCCCGTTTCCTCGACGTGTCGCGCGCCACCGCCCGCGGGGTGGTGGTCGCCGCGCTGGGACGCGGCAACGTGCCGCCAGCCATGGCGGAGGGGATCGCCCGGTGCCTCGGCGACGGGGTGCCAGTGGTCATTGCCTCGCGCGCGCCGCGTGGTCGGGTGGGGACGACGTACGGCTACGAGGGCGGGGGGCGACAGCTTGCCAACGCCGGGGCCATCTTCACCGGTGCCCGGCGCCCGCAGCAGGCGCGCATCGACCTGATGCTCGCGTTAGGCGCTGGGCTCACGGGTGACGCCCTGCGCGTGGTCTTCGACGCGTGACGCGCCCCGCTTCGTCGCCGCGTGCGAGCCCGGGGCAGGACCCGGTGCTCGATCCGCCGCCGGAAGTCCGGGAGATTGCCCGGACCCTGGAGCAGGCGGGGTTCGAGGCGTGGTGTGTCGGGGGCGCGGTCCGCGACGCGCTGCTCTCCCTGCCACACCTCGACTGGGATCTCGCCACGTCGGCCACGCCGCCGCAGGTCAAGCGCGCGTTTCGTCGGACCGTCCCCGTCGGCGAGCAGTTCGGGACCATCGGCGTCCTCGACCGGAATGGTCGACTCCACGAGGTCACGACCTTTCGACGCGACGTGCAGACCGATGGCCGTCACGCGGTGGTGGAGTTCGGCGCATCGCTGGACGAAGACCTGGCTCGGCGCGACTTCACGATCAATGCGATCGCCTACTCTCCCCGGCTCGACGAGCTTCGCGATCCGTTCCACGGACGCGACGACCTGTCGCGCGGTGTCATTCGCGCGGTGGGGACGGCGCGAGAGCGCATGGTGGAGGATCGGCTGCGTGCCCTGCGGGCGCTGCGCTTCGCCGGGCGTTTCGGCTTTCGCATCGAGCCGGCCACGTGGTCGGCGATTGCCGAGAGTGCGCCGTTCCTCCCTCGGCTCTCGCGTGAGCGGGTCAAGCAGGAGCTGGAGAAGACGATGGAGCAGGTGGCGCAGCCCAGCCGGGCCCTCGCCCTGTGGCGCACCGCCGGGGCGCTGCGCACGCTCCTCCCGGTGCTGGACGCGCAGCCAGACTACATCCTCCGGGCCGCCGACCACATCGCCACGCCCGACGCCACCGGCAGCGAGGGGCGAAAGCGGCGACGCACGCTATTGCGGCTGGCGACGCTCTTCGTGGGCGTGGCGCACGCCGACGCCACGCGTGCGCTACGCGACCTGCGCTTCTCGAACCGTGACATCGAGTGGCTGTCAACCTTGGCGGTGCAGGCGTCGGCGCTGCGCCCCGCGCTGCAGGCGATGCTCGTGGACTCCGGCATGCCCGACGATCGGGTGCTGCGCCGGTGGGCCGCGGACTGCGGGCGGCTCCGGCTTGCCGACACCTTGCGCGTGGCCCTCGCCACGTTGAGCGCCGACGGAGCGCCCGGCGACGGAGCGCCCGGGGACGTGCGCAGAGCCGGCGCACGCGAGGCGTCGGACGATGCCCCCGGCGAGACACTCCATGCTGGCCGATCGGTGCGTGGACGCGCGCTGTATCGCCGGGCGCTCCGCCTCGCCTTCCGCGATCCGGTCGAGATCGCAGACCTGGTGGTCGATGGCGAAGACCTCATGCGCGAGGGGGGGGTGGCGCGCGGGCCGGCGTTAGGCGCCGCCCTGCGCCGTCTCCGCGACCTGGTGGTCGAGGATCCCGCGCGCAACAGCCGCGCCGACCTGCTGGCACTGGCCCGCAGCTGGTCGGTGTCCGACGAGGGAGGACGCTAGCGTGGCCTTCATTCGTGGGACGCACACCGAGGCGTCGATCTGGCGGTATTTTCGCGGAGAGGGTGACGGCTTCACCTTTCGCGACCGTAACGGGATCTGCGAGGCGATGATCCTGGCCAACGCCGACCGCATCGTCGAGTTGTTCCTCGCCCTGGCCGAGCACCTGCCGCCGGCGGTGACGGTGGCGATCGAGGACCTGCGGAGCGGCGACCGATGGGAGGGCGAGGATCAGGCGCTGGTCGACGCACGCGACGCCGTCGCGCGCCTCAAGGGCGCGCTCGCCAGCAGCGGCGGGGTGGAGTTTTCCCTGGTGGGCGCGGATGACCAGCTCACGCTCACCGCGAATCTCGAGATCTTCGTGTACGCGCGCACCGACCGCTGGCTGTACCTGCTGCAGGGAAAGGGGCTGCGCCGTCGCGGGCAACTGCGCGCGCGGAGCTGGCGACTGTCGGCGGGGGAGTTCGCCGCCGCGCCGACGACGAGCGCGGCGGTGAAGGAAGCTGCCGATCGTCTCGGACTCACGCCAGCGCGCGCGGGTTCGCCGTGAGCGCCCGTCGCACCTCACGCATCGAGGGATCGCTCTTTGCGCCGCCCGAATCGGCACAGCCGCTGGCGGCACGCATGCGCCCCCGCACTCTCGAGGAGTATCTCGGGCAGGCGCACGTCCTGGGCCCTGGCAAGACGCTTCGCACGGCGATCGAGCAGGGGACGGTCACCTCCATGATTTTCTGGGGGCCGCCGGGAACGGGAAAGACGACGCTCGGGCTGCTCATCGCCCGCTACACGGACCGCGAGTTCGTCCCGTTCTCCGCCGTGACCGAGGGCGTGCCGCGCGTGCGCGAGATCATCGCGGAGGCGGAGCAACGTCTCGCCATGGGCCGTGGCACCGTGTTGTTCGTGGATGAGATCCACCGCTTCAACCGCGCGCAGCAGGACGCCTTCCTGCCGGCAGTGGAGCGCGGCGTGGTGACGCTCATCGGCGCCACGACGGAGAATCCCTCCTTTGAGCTGAACGGGGCGCTGCTGTCGCGCACGCGCGTGGTGGTGCTGGAGCCGTTGGGTGCGGAGGCCCTCGAGTCGCTGCTGCAACGAGCGCTGGACGATCCCGCGCGCGGGGTGGGGGCGACGGGGGCGCGGGCGATGGACGGCGCACTCGCGTGGCTGGCTCGCGAGGCGGACGGCGATGCCCGGCGGGCGCTCAACGTGCTCGAAGCGGCGGTCACGCACGCCGGCGCTGGCGGGACGCTGACGATCGAGGGGCTGCGGGAGGCGATGCAGCTGCGGACCGCCCGCTACGACAAGTCGGGTGAGGAGCACTACAACCTGATTTCCGCGTATCACAAGTCGCTGCGCGGTAGCGACCCGCAAGGGGCGCTCTACTGGCTCGCGCGCATGATCGGCGGCGGTGAGGACCCGATGTACATCGCCCGGCGGACGATCCGCTTTGCCGCCGAGGACGTCGGGCTCGCCGACCCGCAGGCCTTGAGCATCGCCCTCGCGGCACGGGACACGTACCACCTGCTCGGCTCGCCCGAAGGCGATCTCGCGCTCGCCGAGGCGGCGGTGTACCTGGCGACCGCCCCCAAGTCCAACCGGGTGTACGAAGCGTGGAAGCGCGCGCTCGACCTGGCGCGCTCGAACCCGGCCGAGCCGGTCCCGCTGCACATCCGGAATGCGCCGACCCGCTTGATGAAGGAACTGGGCTATGGAAAGGGGTACCAGTACGCGCATGCGGTGCCCGAGGGGTACGCTCCACAGGAATACCTGCCCGATGCACTGCGGGATGCGGTGCTCTACGAGCCCGGCCCGTTCGGCTTCGAGAAGGACATCGCCAAGCGCATGCAGTGGTGGGCTGAACTCAAGAATCGGCTGGGCGGCGGCGGTGCCGATGCCCCGGCCCCGGAGGCGTGACATGAAGGCCAGGTGGTCAGGTGCAATCGTCGGCATGCTCGCGCTGGTGGTCGCGGGGTGTGCATCGTTAGGTCGTGCGAGCTTCCAGGACCCCCTGGTGACGTTCAAGGACGCGCGCATCACCGGCCTCGGTGTCACCGGCGGGTCGATCGAGATCGTGCTCGACGTGTACAACCCCAACCGGTTCCGGCTCGAAGGGACGCGCGTCACGTACAAGGTCGTCGTCGACTCGACCGAGGTCGGCGACGGCGCCTATACCACGCGCTTCGGCGTGGACGAGGGCGAGACCAACGAGGTACGGCTCCCGCTCACCTTTTCGTACCGGGGCATCGGGGCGGCCGGCCGGGCGCTGACCCAGACCGGGACCGTACAGTATCGCGTCATCGGCGACTTCACGGTGTCCACGCCGCTGGGGACGTTTACGCGGCCGTACGACGAGACGGGGCGCTTCTCGACGCTGCAGGGGAACGCGCGCGACGACTAACGCGACCACGAGCGCGACGAGGAGCATCTCTCAAAGAGTCGACGCCGGCCGCACGGCGCTGGGCGCGGGAGCGCCGACGACTCGCTGTGCGGTGCTCTCCGGACGGGGCTGGGCCACGAAATGGGCCCGTCCCGGGGAGAGCAGAGCCTCAACGCGCCCTTGTGCCCGTGGTCGCCCACCCCCGAATTTCCCACGGTCACCGGACCGGGTCGCGCTCGGCGGCGCCGGACCTGACTGCTTACCTCCGACCTCCTGAGCCATCAGCCGCGAACTCATTTCACTGACTGCTCCCGTCGAGCGTGCCTTGCTGATCGGCGCCCCGCGCAAGGGGACGACCGCTCGCCATCACGTGGACGAGCACCTCGAGGAACTGGCGCGCCTGGCCGACACCGCCGGCGCGCAGGTGATCGGGACACTCACGCAGCAGATCGATCGCCCCCATCCGGGGACCTACCTGGGCAAGGGGAAGATCGAGGAGTTGCGCCAGCGGGTTGTCGACGATGCGGCGACGCTGGTGATCTTCGACGATGAACTGAGCCCGGCCCAGGGCAAGAACATCGAGGACCTCATCGGCACGCGCGTGATGGACCGCGCCGAGTTGATCCTCGACATCTTCGCCACGCGCGCGCGCACGCGTGAGGCGAAGATGCAGGTCGAACTCGCCCAGCTCAACTACATGCTGCCGCGCCTCACCCGCATGTGGAGCCACCTCGAGAAGTTCCGCGGTGGCATCGGGGTGCGTGGCCCGGGCGAGACGCAGCTCGAGACCGACCGGCGCCTCATCGGGCATCGGATCCGGGTGCTGAAGGAACGTCTCGAGGAGGTCCTGCGCACGCGCGAAGTGCAGCGTCACGGCCGACGCGGAGAGTTTCGCGCGGCGCTCGTCGGGTACACCAATGCCGGAAAGTCCTCGGTCCTGCGCACCCTGTCGGGGAGCGACGACGTCTTCGTCGAGGACCGGCTCTTCGCCACGCTCGACCCGCTCTCGCGAGAGGTCGACCTGGGCGAGGGGCAGCGCGTCGTCCTGACGGACACGGTCGGATTCATCCGCAAGCTCCCCCACCACCTGGTGGCCTCGTTCCGCGCCACGCTCGAGGAACTCCACGAGGCCGACCTCCTGCTGCACGTCATCGACGCCGCCCATCCGTCGTGGGAGGAGCAGCGGGAAGTGGTGGACGACGTCGTCGCCGAGCTGGGCGCGAACGAGAAGCCGATGCTGTACGTGTTCAACAAGCAGGATCGGCTCACCCCCGACGAAGTCGATGGCCTGGGGACGCGGGTGCGACACCTGTTCCCGCAGTCCGTCATGGTGTCGGCCGTGACGCCTGGCGGGATGGACGCGCTCAAGCACGCGCTTCGGGACGAAGTGCGTCGGCACAAGCCGCTGGTCGAGCTGCGGCTCGGGCACGCCGACGGCAAGCTGCTCGCCGAGCTGCACCGGTCTGGCGAGGTCGTGGGCCAGCGGCACACCGACGATGGCTTGTACATCCGCGTTCGGTTGGACGAGGCAACGCTCGGCCGCGCGCTCCGCTCGGGTGCGTCGGTCGTGGATGCGGTGCCGGCGGCAGGCGCGCGGCGCTGAGCACGAACGCTTCCGTTACCTTTGCACGCATGCCAAGAGCGCTCATTACGGGAATCACGGGGCAGGACGGCTCGTACCTCGCCGAACTCCTGCTGGGAAAGGGCTACGACGTGCATGGCGTCGTGCGTCGTTCGTCGTCATTCAATCGCGAACGCATCGATCACCTCTCGGTGGGCCCGTCACACACGACCGGGCGCTTGCACCTGCACTACGGCGACATGGCCGATGGCTCATCGCTGCGTCGCGTCGTGGAGCTCACCACACCCGACGAGGTCTACAACCTCGCAGCGCAGTCGCACGTGCGCGTATCGTTCGACCAGCCGGAATACACCGCCGATATCGTCGCCACTGGCACCTTGCGGCTCCTGGAGGCGGTGCGCGAGCACATCGATCGCACCGGCCGGCCGGTGAAGTTCTACCAGGCGGGGTCGTCGGAAATGTTCGGCGCCACCGCCCCGCCGCAGCTCGAGACGACCCCGTTTCATCCACGGTCGGCCTACGCCATCAGCAAGCTCGCAGCGCACTGGTTCTCGGTGAACCATCGCGAGGCGTTCGGGATGTTCTGCTGCAACGGCATCCTGTTCAACCATGAGTCGCCGCGGCGCGGCGAGTCGTTCGTCACGCGCAAGATCTCGATGGCCGTGGCGCGCATCGCCGTCGGGACCCAGAAGACACTGGCGCTCGGCAACCTCGACGCGCGTCGTGACTGGGGCTTTGCCGGCGACTATGTCGATGCGATGTGGCGCATGCTGCAGCAGCCGTGGCCCGACGACTACGTGGTCGCCACGGGAGAATCGCATTCGGTACGCGAGTTCGTGGAGGCGGCGTTTCGCCATGTGAAGCTCGACTGGGAGCGCTACGTCACGCTGGACGAGCGCTACCTGCGTCCGTCCGAGGTCGATCACCTGCTGGGCGATGCAACCAAGGCGCGGCAGAAGCTGGGGTGGCGCCCCACCGTGAGCTTCGACGCACTGGTCCGGATGATGGTCGACGCGGACATGCGACTGGCCGAGCGTGAGGCACGCGTCGGGCGCTGAGCGCCGATGTGCCGGACAGGCAAGCGCCCCCAGGGGAACTCCCGGGGGGCGCTGCTTTTTCACGCTATGGTCGCGCAGGGACTCGAACCCCGGACCTCTGGTATGTGAGACCAGCGCTCTAACCAGCTGAGCTACGCGACCGTGCACCCGGCCCGACCTGCCGGGCGAGGAATCGGTACGATAACCGGTCGATACGGCGGTTGGTAGTAGGGCGCTGGCCCTTTCGTCCTCTGGTGCGGCGCGGGACATTGGAACTTCCCCGCCTCCCACTCCGCACGATGGCGCTGTTCTCCTTTCTCGACCGCGATCACACGATCGCCCCGCCCGGCTTCGACCGCTGGCGCGTGCCGCCTGCGGCCCTTGCCATTCACCTGTCGATCGGGCAGGCGTACGCATTCAGTGTGTTCAACCTCCCGCTCTCGCGCCTGCGGGGCATCACGGCGCCGGCCAGCGACGATTGGAGGTTGACCACGATTGGATGGATCTTTTCCGTCGCGATCGTCTGTCTCGGCCTCTCGGCGTTCACCTTCGGCCGCTGGCTGGAGCAGGCCGGACCGCGCAAGGCGATGTTCGCCTCGGCGAGCTGCTTCGGTGGCGGCTTCGTGGTCGCCGCACTCGGCGTGCAGTTGCACCAGTTCTGGCTCGTGGTGCTCGGGTATGGTGTGATCGGCGGGATCGGCCTGGGCCTCGGCTACATCTCTCCCGTCTCCACACTCATCAGGTGGTTTCCCGACCGCCCCGGCATGGCCACCGGGCTGGCGATCATGGGCTTCGGGGGCGGCGCGATGATCGGCTCGCCGCTCGGCGTGGCGCTGATGGAGCACTATCGGAGCGCGACCTCGCTGGGGGTCGTCGAGACGTTCGTGGTGATGGGTGCGGCGTACTTCGTGTTCATGCTGTTCGGCGTCTTCACCGTGCGCCTTCCGGCGCCGGGGTGGGTCCCGCACGAGGGACGCGCCGCGACCCGCCGCGCTCGTGTTGCGGCTGGCGGAGACGTGCACGTGGACCGCGCGATTCGCACGCCGCAGTTCTGGTTGCTCTGGACCGTGCTGCTGCTGAACGTCACGGCGGGCATTGGCGTGCTGGGGCAGGCCTCGCCGATGATCCAGGAGATGTTCCCGGGGACGATCACCGCCGGTGCCGCCGCCGGCTTCGTCGGGTTGCTCTCGCTCGCCAACATGATCGGGCGCTTCGGCTGGTCGTCGTTATCCGACGTGATCGGTCGCCGCCGCACCTACATGGTGTACTTCGCGCTCGGGGCGCTGCTGTACGCCGGGGTTCCGTCCACCGGGCGGGCGGGGCAGGTGGTGCTCTTCGTCGCCTGCTATGCCGTGATCATGAGCATGTACGGCGGTGGGTTCGCCACGATCCCGGCGTACTTGCGCGACGCCTTCGGGACCATGCACGTGGGGGCGATTCACGGACGACTCCTGACGGCGTGGTCGCTGGCGGGCGTGGCCGGACCGGTGCTGGTGAACTACCTGCGCGAGTACCAGGTCGCCCGGGGTGTCCCCGCGCGCGACGCCTACTCCGTGACCATGTACCTGATGGCGCTGCTGCTGGTCGTTGGCTTCGCGGCCAACTGGTTCGTGCGCCCGGTGGGGCCGGAGCACTTCTTCGTGCGCGACGACGGGCGCGATGCCGTCGGCCTGGGTGCGCGAGGGTCGGTCGCATGACGACAACACCGAACGGAGGCGCGCCGGATCATGGGGCGTCGAGCGCCGAGGCGGGGCCGCACGCGTCGCTCTCGGGGCGCGCGTCGCACGCGTCGGCACCCGGCGAGCGGTGGAAGCTGGCGGCCGCATGGCTGGTAGTGGGGCTGCCCGCGGCCTGGGGCGTGTCACAGGTGGTGCTCAAGTCGCTGGCGCTCTTTCGCTGAGACGGCGGCGCTGACGATCTGCCGCCGACACGCGGTGCGCAAACGATGCGCACCGCGACGCGGCGGAGGCCGGCGACGCGGTGCGCGTATTCGTCCTGCCAAGTGGGCCCTCTGGGGCTCGAACCCAGGACCGACGGATTATGAGTCCGCTGCTCTAACCAGCTGAGCTAAGGGCCCGACGCGAAAAGGATACACGCCCGCCGCACCCCCGAGAAGAGCCTCGGGGTGCGGCGCGCCCAGCGCCGTCATCCCTCCGTGGCGTGGGCGTCGTACGCGGCGACGATTTCCTCGGGGGTCACGACGGCGGCGCCGAGCTTTCCCACTTCGACCCCGGCCGCGAAGTTGGCGACCACGGCGGCCTCGATCGCGGTGGCGCCGGCCGCCAGCGCCGTGGCGAGATACGCGGTGACGGTGTCGCCCGCGCCCACCACGTCGTACACCTCGCGGGCGGTCGTCGGGATGCGCTGTACCTGCCCGTCGGGCGAGACGAGGGCCATGCCCCGCTCGCCGAGGGTGAGCAGGAGGTGCCGGGCCCCCAGTCGCTCGAGCGTGGCCGGCAGGGCACCCGCATCGTCCAGCTGCACGGCCGCGCCTAACGCGGACTCCAGCTCCCGCCGGTTCGGCTTGAAGATCGTCGCCCCGCGATAGGCAAAGAAGTTCCGGAACTTGGGATCCACGACGATCGGGATTGCCCGCGCCTGCGCCCGCGCGATGGCCCGTGCAATGACGGCGGCCACCAGCACGCCCTTGTTGTAGTCCTCCAGCACGAGGGCATCGGCCGAGTCCAGCACCTCATCGAGCGCACCGACCAGCCGGTCCACGTCGGCCCCCGCGAGGTCGTGGTCGTCCTCCTCGTCGAATCGCACCACCTGCTGCGACCGGGCCACGAGTCGTGTCTTGGTGGTCGTGGGCCGGCTCACGGTGATCAGGGCGGCGTCGTCGGAGCCGATGTCGCGCAGCATCGCGCGCAGGCGGGCACCGCCGCCGTCGTCCCCCACAACCGCCACCAGCGTTCCGCTGGCACCGGCGGCGGCGACGTTCTGCGCGACGTTCGCCGCACCGCCGAGCGCGAACTTGCGCTCCCGCACGCGCACCACCGGGACGGGCGCTTCGGGCGAGATGCGCTCCACGTCGCCCTGGAGGTACACGTCGAGCATGGCGTCGCCCACCACCGCCACGCGCCGAGCGCGCATGCCGTCGAGGAGGGCGATGAGTCGGGGGCGCGTCAGGTGCGTCGCCGGAGAGGGGGATGGCATGGCTGGGGAAGGTAGAGTCTGTCGAAGGGCGCGGTCAACGGAAGTCTCGCGCCGTCCGATACCCGCACCTCCCCGCCGGTTATCTTCCGTCCCGGAGCCGGTCCGCTGTCCGGCCAGTCCTTACTCTCGTGGTGGTGCATGCAGACCTATCAGCTCGACGTGGTCGTCACCCGCGGCACCCTGGTGGAGTCGCGCCACCGCGTGCACGCCGCGGTGTGGGACGCCTCTGCCGGGTTGATCGGCAGCACGCGGGATCCGTTCCTGGTCACGCCATGGCGCTCCTGCGCCAAGCCCTTTCAGGTGATGCCGTTCCTCGAGACGGGGGGCTTCGACGAACTGGTCTGGGGCGACGACGAACTCGCCCTCGCCTGTGCGTCGCATGGCGGCGAACCCGAGCACGTGGCGCTCGCGGGACAGATGCTGGCGTCGATCGGAATGGAGGAAGGGGATCTCGTTTGCGGACCGCACGAGCCGCTGTCGCGACGCGGCGCCCGGATTGTGCGGGACGGCGGGTACGCCCCGACCCGACTGCACAACAACTGCTCGGGCAAGCACGCCGCCATGCTCGCCCGCACGCATGTATCCGGATGGTCGGCCCATGGCTATGAGCTCCCCGGACACGCGATCCAGGTCTCGGCGCTCGAGTCGGTGGCGAAATGGACGGGAGTGCCGGCCGGCGAAATCGAACTGGGAGTCGATGGGTGCGGCGTCGTGGTCTTCGGATTGCCGCTGGCGCACATGGCGCGCGCCTACGCACTGCTTGCAGCGCGCGCCACGCGCGGCGACGAGATTCCCTCACGAATTGCCCGCGCGGTGCGCACTCGGCCGCTCATGTTCGGCGGCACGGACCGTTTCGACAGCGTGCTGGTCGAGGAGACGTCGGGACGTGTCATCGCCAAGATCGGGGCCGAGGGCGTCCATACCGCGGCGCTGCTCGAGCAGGGACTGGGGGCAGTCGTGAAGGTGGAGGATGGCTCGCCCCGCGCCCAGTTCCCGGCGTTGCTGCGGCTGCTGCAGCTGCATGGTGCGCTCCCCGACCCGCTGCCCCCTCGGTTGCAGGAGTTCGCGCGCACCAAGGTCCGCAACACGCGCGGCGAAGTCGTGGGAGACGTGCATGTCATCGACGCATGAGCCGAGGCCCGATGGGGACCAGGTGCCGCCGCACGGGCAGGGCGTCGCCGCCACGACCCAGGACCCGGTGACGCAGCCACAGGGTCCGGTCGGCGATGGAACGGTACCGTCAGACGAGGGATACCGGGCGAGAATTGACGGTCTGGACGCGCCGCACGTGGCGTTGGTGCGCGTGGCGGCCGCGGTCGCATCGGTGGGAGAGGCGGAAGTCCGGCGCGCCCTCACCGATGCGCTCGACGTGGTTCCCTCGGAGTGGGTGGAGGAAGTGATCCTGCAGTCCTACCTGTTCGCGGGGTTCCCCCGCGCACTCAACGCCGCCCGCGAGTGGCGGCGCGTCTCGGGTCGGGCAGCGCCCGCGCACGACGACGGCGAGCGATTCGCCGACGCCGGGCAGTGGAGCACGGACGGCGCGCGCACGTGCGCCATCGTGTATGGCGCGTCGTACGAACGGCTCCGGCACAACATCCGGGCCCTGCATCCCGCACTCGATGCGTGGATGATCGTCGAGGGTTACGGCAAGGTCCTCTCGCGCCCGGGCCTCGACTTGCGGCGTCGGGAGCTGTGCATTGTCGCGGCGTGCGCGGCGGCGGGACAGGATCGTCAGCTGCATTCCCACCTGCACGGGGCGCTCAATGCGGGCGCCTCGGCGGGCGAGGTCGGCGCCGTGCTCGAGGCAGTCACCGACTTCATGGCGCCGGAGAATCCCGCGCGCTATCGACTCCTCCTCGAACGCGTGGTGCATCAGGATGTTCATTGATCTCGTCGTCGTGCATGCCGAAGCAGGGGCCGGCGGCTCCGGCGTTGCCTCCTTCCGTCGCGAGAAGTTCTACCCGATGGGGGGCCCCGACGGCGGCGATGGCGGCCGCGGCGGCGACGTCATCGTGCGCGCCGACGCCAACCTCGCCACCCTGCTCGACTTCACCTACCGCGACAAGTGGATCGCCGAGCGAGGCCAGCACGGATCGGGCAACAACAAGACCGGTCGCTCCGCCGAGACGCTCATCCTCCCGGTTCCCCCGGGGACCACGGTGCGCGTGCAGGGCGAAGAAGCCCTGCTGGGCGAAGTGCTCAGCCACGGCGATGAATTGGTGGTGGCCAAGGGCGGGCGGGGCGGAAAGGGCAATGCCTTCTTCGCAACCGCGACGCACCAGTCGCCGCGCGAGTGGCAGCCGGGTGAGGACGGGGAGCTGCGCACGCTCGAGCTGGAGCTCAAGCTCATCGCCGACGTCGGGCTGGTCGGGCAGCCAAACGCGGGAAAGTCTACGCTGCTCTCGGTCATTTCGGCGGCTCGCCCGAAGATCGCCGACTACCCGTTCACCACGCTCAAGCCCAACCTCGGGGTGGTCGCGCTGAGCGATCATCGCACCTTCGTGGTCGCGGACATCCCCGGCATCATCGAGGGGGCGCACGAGGGGAAGGGGCTCGGACTCCAGTTCCTCCGCCACATCGAACGCACGCGCCTCCTGGCCTTCCTGATCCCCATCGATGCGATGGACTGGCAGGCGGAGTTCGACCAGCTGCGTCACGAGGTCCTGCAGTATTCTCCCGAACTGGCCGCCAAGCCATTCTGCGTCGTCTTCACCAAGCTCGACCTGCTCGGTGAGGACTACATTCCCGAGATCGACGCACGGGGCGCATTCGGCCTCTTTTGCATCAGCGCCCCCGCGCGCACCGGTCTCGACGCGCTCAAGGCCGCGTGGTGGACGAAGCTGCTCGCGATGCGGAAGTCCGCCGCGGTCGACGCGTCCGCCGAGAGTGCGGATGATGGACTCGGGGCCCCGATCGTCGATCCGGCCGACCGCGGCACGGCGCCGACCGGTGACGCAGAGCGGTGACGACGAGCGGCGCTGATACGTCGCTGCACGCCCTGGCGCTGGCGGGGCTCCCGGGGATCGGTCCGGTCGCGCTGCGTCGCCTGCTG
This sequence comes from Gemmatimonadota bacterium, assembly GCA_016704465.1. Classification (GTDB taxonomy): domain Bacteria; phylum Gemmatimonadota; class Gemmatimonadetes; order Gemmatimonadales; family Gemmatimonadaceae; genus SCN-70-22. The sequence continues at coordinate 168,107 of JADJAD010000010.1, forward strand.
GCGGTGCATCCGAGCGTGCAGGAGGCGTTCGCCGCGAGAGTGTCCGACGACGCCGCGGCAGCGGCGGCCCTGACGCGGGCGGAGCGCGTGCGCGCGCGATGCGCCGAGCGCGGAATCGCCGTGCTCGCGCAGGGTGATGCACAATATCCCGTGCGGCTGCTCGACCTGGAGGATGCCCCAACGGTCGTGTACGCGCTCGGTGCGCCGCAGCTGACGGAACGTCCGGCGGTGGCGCTGGTCGGGGCTCGACGGGCGACCGGTTACGGCCGGGTTGTCGTGCGCAACTTCGCGCGGCGACTCGCCGATGCAGGGGTGTGCGTCGTGAGCGGGCTCGCGATGGGGATCGATGCCGAGGCGCACGCGGCAACGCTGGAGGGGGCAGGGGCGACCATCGCGGTGCAGGGGACCGGGGTCGACGTTCCCTATCCGCGCTCCAACACGGCGCTGCATGCGCGCATCGCGCGCGACGGGCTGGTCCTGTCGGAGCTTGCGCCCGGCCGACCGGCGCACCCGGGGGCCTTTCCCCGACGCAACCGCCTCATCGCGGCCCTGGCAGACGTGGTGCTCGTCGTCGAGGCCGGCGTTCGGTCCGGGGCCTTGATCACCGCGCAGTTAGGGGATGCGCTGGGGCGTTTCGTCGCCGCGGTGCCCGGCCCCATCGACAGCGAGTCGTCCGTGGGCGCGAACCAACTGCTGCGCGATGGCGCGCACGTGGTCGCCTCGTTCGACGACCTCTCGGCGCTGCTCGCCCTGACGCCACGCGGCAGGGTGTCGCTCCCGCGCTCGTCCGAGCCCCTCGGCGCTCGCTCGACCGACGCGTCCGTCGACTTCCCGGACGACTCACCCGAGGGCCGCGTGCTGGCCGTCCTCGGGTGCGGTCCGCAGGCGACCGACGACCTGGTGCACGCGTGCGCGATCTCGCCGCGGGCCATCGGCATCGCGCTGTCCAATCTCTCAATGGTCGGCGCCGTCGCCTTCGATGCATCTGGTCTTGTGCGGCGGCTAGGGGGCACCCTCTCCGGTGCGCCTGGTCGTTCGCCCGTCGAGCCCCCCGACCGGCTACGTGGTGCCTCGACCGTTGCCACACAGGTGGCGCCAGGGGCAGCGGCACCTGTTGGTACGCTGTCGATCACCGTGTCGGCGCGCGCAAGCGCCACGGAACCCTCGTCGTGACGTCGCCCGCCGACGGGCGCTCCGTGGGCTACCGACACGTGTATGTGCACGTCCCCTTCTGCGCCCGACGATGCTCGTACTGCGATTTCGCCATCGCCGTCCGCAGGGTCACGCCGGTCGCCGACTTTCTCGAGGCCCTGGCGACGGAACTCGACCTTCGGTTCACGGGGGCGACCGCTGGGCTGCCGCTCGAGACGCTCTACTTCGGAGGCGGCACGCCGTCGCGCCTTGGCGCGGACGGACTTGCGCGTGCCATTCAGGTGCTACGGCAACAGGTTGTGCTCTCCCCCGACGTCGAGCTGACCGTCGAGGCGAATCCGGAGGACCTGACGCCCTCGACCGTCGCGGCGTGGCGCGACGCAGGCGTCAACCGCATCTCGCTCGGGGTGCAGAGCTTCGATCCGGCCGTGCTGACCTGGATGCATCGCACGCACGACGTCGCCGGCGTCTATCGAGCGGTCGACGCCCTCGCGGCGGGCGGGATCGCCAACTGGTCGCTGGACCTGATCTACGCCCTTCCGCCCGAGGTGCCGCGCGACTGGTCTCGCGATCTCTCGATGGCCATCGAGCTGCTCCCTCCGCACATCTCCGCGTATGGGTTGACGATTGAGGGCGGAACACCGCTGGACCGGTGGCGCGCACGCGGTGAGGTGCACGAAGCCGACGAAGAGCGCTTCGAGTCAGATTTCCTTAGCGCGCACGACCGGTTCGCCGAGGCGGGCTACGTGCAGTATGAAGTGTCCAATTTCGCCCGTCCGGGACATGAGTCGCGACACAATTCGTCCTACTGGCGCAACGTGCCCTACCTGGGGCTCGGACCGGGTGCGCACGGCTTCGATGGGCAGGGGCGTCGCTGGAACGAACGCGAATACTCCCGCTGGAGGGAACGGGTGCTGGGGAACGAGGACCCGATAGGCGGCGAGGAGGAGCTCTCGCCCGAGCAGCATGCGCTCGAGGCGCTATACGTCGGCCTTCGCACGCGCAACGGGGTCGCCATCCACGCGACCGATGCCGCCGTGGTCGATCGGTGGATCGAGAAGGGGTGGGGAACGGTCCACGATGATCGGCTCGTTTTGTCGCCGCGAGGGTGGCTTCGGCTCGATGCCTTGGTCTCTGCCTTGACTGAGCATCGAAGTCGTTACTAGCTTTGAACTTATGGCGCTTCCAGAGCTGTCGGATCGCGAACGGCGGGTCCTCGAGGCCGTGATTCAGAGCTACGTCGAAACGGCGGAGCCCGCCGGATCGCGCACGATATCGAAGCGATTCGGGATCGGCGTCTCGCCCGCGACGATCCGGAACACGATGAGCGACCTGGAAGACAAGGGCTATCTGTACCATCCGCACACGTCGGCCGGGCGCATTCCCACCGACATTGCGTATCGGCTGTATGTCGATTCGTTCATGCACGCGCGTGCGCTGCCCACGGCCGACGCCGAGCGGATTTCGGAGCACATGGCGGCGGGCGGCCCCTCGGCGATCGAGTCGATCCTGCGCAAGGCGGCGCAGAGCCTGTCGATCGTCGCGCAGGAGCTGGGTGTCGCGCTCGGTCCTCGGCTCGACAACGCCATTCTGCAGCGCCTGGATATCATTCGGGTCTCGAACGATCGCTTGCTGCTGGTCCTCACCCTCGAGGGCGGGGCGGTGCGCACGATCTTCGTGGAGGTCGATGGGCAGATCGCCGAGAGCGCGGTGGCCGAGGTCATGCTCGTGCTCAACGAGCGTCTCGGCGGGCTGACGCTGCGGGCGATCCGCGCGTCGTTAGGTGAGCGGTTGCGCGACACCAATGCCACGGCCGGGGCGAGCGAACTGCTGAACGTGTTCGTCCAGGAGCGCGAGACGCTCTTCGACGTGCCGGCATCGGGCGACGACGACGGCGTCGTGCTCGGTCAGGCGTCGGTGCTCGCCGAGCAACCGGAGTTCTCGACCGGCGATGGCATGCGACGCCTGCTCGCGCTGACCGAGACGCGGGCCCAGCTTGCCACACTGCTGCGTGGACGCTCCGAGTCGCCAGGCATCTCGATCACGATCGGGAACGAGCATGGCGACCCGAAGTTGGAAAACTTCACCATCGTGACCGCGGAGTACCGGGTCGGGGCGTTGAACGGCGTGATCGGTGTCATCGGTCCGACGCGCATGCCGTACGACAAGGTCATCGCCCTGGTACGACACACGTCGCTCCTCGTGTCTGACATCCTTCACTAGCTGAACCGGGCCCATGGCCGACTTCTATAGCACGCTCGGCGTCGCGCGCGGTGCGTCCGACGACGAGATCAAGCAGGCATACCGCAAGCTGGCGACCAAGTGGCACCCGGATCGAAATAACGGGGCCAAGGATACGGAAGAGAAGTTCAAGGAGATCACCGAGGCCTACGATGTGCTGCGCGACCCGGACAAGCGGGCGGCGTACGATCGCTACGGTGAGGCCGGGTTGCGCGGCGCGGCGGGGGGGGCGAGCTACCATCATGTCGACCTGTCCGAGGCGCTGAACATCTTCATGAAGGACTTCGGCGGCTTCGGCGGGCTGGGCGACCTGTTCCAGCAGGGCGGGCGTCGGCAGGGCGGGGGGCCACGCACCGGCCAGGACGTGAAGATCACCGTCGAGCTGACGCTGGCCGAGGTGGCATCGGGCGTGACGAAGACCTTCACCGTCAAGCTGCTCGATGCCTGCGAGAAGTGCTCCGGGACCGGGGCCGAGCCGGGGACCAAGCCGCAGTCGTGCCATACGTGCGCGGGGAGTGGCGAGGTCCGTCGCGCGCAGCGGTCCTTCTTCGGGCAGTTCGTCTCGGTCGTGCCGTGCCCGATGTGCTCGGGCGAGGGCGTGGTCGTCACCGCGCCGTGCAAGAAGTGCCGGGGCGAGGGACGGGCGCGCGGCGAGCACTCGATCCCTGTGCAGATTCCTGCCGGCGTGTCGTCGGGGCAGTACATGACGTTGCGCGGGCTGGGCAACGCGGGGCCGCGGGGCGGCGGTCGGGGCGATGTCCTCGTGGTGTTCGAGGTTGCCGACGATGCGCGGTTCGAGCGCGATGGTGAGGACCTGTACACCGAGGTCTTGCTCGCCTATGCGCAGTTGGTGCTTGGTGCGGACGTCGAGGTGCCGACCGTCGGCGGCGTCATGTCCATGCGGATCCCGCCAGGGACCCAGAGTGGGCAGGTCATGCACCTGCGCGGGCGCGGGCTGCCCCGCGTGAACTCGTCGGGCGTGGGCGACCTGCACGTGCGGGTGCAGCTCTGGACGCCGGAGTCGGTGTCGCGTGAGGAGGAGGAACTGCTGAAGCAGCTGGCCGCGTTGCAAGGCGCGCCCCCCGAACAGGGGCGCTCCAAGGGCTTCTGGACGAAGATGAAGGAAGCGTTAGGCGCGTGACCTGGACCTCGCTCCGCGTGACCGCACCGGGCCGTCGCGAGGCCGCGTCGGCCGCACTGTTCGGCGCAGGTGCGCAAGGGGTGCACGAAGACGGCACGGCGCTGGTGACGCACTTTCCGCCCGAGGTCGACGTGGCCGCGGTGATCCGCCAGGTGCACCTGGCGATTCCCGATGCGGTCTGCGAAACGTCGCCCACCGAGCCGATCGACTGGTCGATTCACTGGCGCGACAAGCTCAGCGCCCACACGCTGGGGCGCCTGACGATCGCCCCGACCTGGCTCGCCGAAGGCCATGATCCGGCCACGACGATCGTGATCGATCCCGGCATGGCCTTTGGGACCGGCGACCATCCGACCACGCGCGGCGCAACACGCCTGCTGCAGGACATCATGCACCCCGGGCTGGTCGTCGCCGACCTCGGGGCAGGGAGCGCCGTCCTCTCCATTGCGGCCGCGAAGCTCGGTGCCTCCCGCGTCTTCGCCATCGAGTACGACGGCGACGCCATCGGCAATGCCGAGGACAACGTGCGGCGCAACGACGTCGAGGGAATCGTGCACGTCTTCGAGGGCGATGCGACGATCCTGCTCCCGCTCGTCGCGCCGGTCGATGTCGTCGTCGCCAACATCATTTCGTCGGTCCTCGTCGAATTGCTCCCGGCCATGCACGGCGCGCTGCGCCCGGGGGGGCGGGCCATCCTCTCGGGCATCCTGCTGGAAGAGCGAGAGGCCATGCTCGACGCGATCGCGGCCGACGGCTGGCGACTGGAACGGGAAGACGTGGAGGACGTCTGGTGGAGCATCACGATCGCGAAGGCGTAGCCGCCTTCTACGCACCCGACGAGCCACTCGCAGCCGGGACCTCCGCGTCGCTGGGCGAGGGAGTCCTGCACCACGTGCGCGTGCGTCGTCTCGGGCTCGGCTCGCGCATCGCGCTGCTCGATGGGCAGGGACACCGTGCCGAGGGAACGCTGGTCCGCCTGTCCAGGACCTCGGGCACGGTCGACGTCGAAAGCGTCACGGTGCACGCACCGCTGGCGCCCGTTCACCTGCTGGTGCCGATTGCCGATCGTGACCGCATGCTCTGGCTGGCGGAGAAGTGCGCCGAGCTGGGAGCAACCAGCTGGCGCCCGGTCCTGTATCGTCGCTCCCGCAGCGTCAAGCCGCGGGGTGAGGGGCCGACCTTCGTCGGCAAGGTGCGCGCACGCATGGCCGCAGCGCTGGAGCAGAGCGGCGGGGCCTGGCTCCCGGCCATCTACCCCGAGGGGACGCTCGCGCGGGCCGTGAGTGCGCTGCCCGACGGCGGTCGCTTCGTCCTCGAGGCGTCGGGGAGCCCGATCCTCGGGCATCGGCTGGCGGCACCGGTCACCATCGCGGTCGGTCCCGAAGGGGGGATGGAACCGGAGGAGCTGGAGGAGTTCGAGCGCGCGGGATTCACCCGCGTGGCATTGGGAGGACACACGCTGCGATTCGAGACGGCGGCCATCTCGGGCCTCGCCGTCGCCCGCAGCGCCTTGGCCCTCGTGGAGAGACCCCATGGCAGCTGACTGCCTCTTCTGCCGGATCGTCAGCGGGGAGATTCCCGCAGCGCGCATCGCAGAGAACGAGCACTGCATCGCGTTTCGCGATATCAACCCGCAGGCACCCACTCACTTCCTCGTGATTCCGCGGCAGCACGTGGCCTCGCTGGATCAGGTCACGTCGGCCGAGCTCGCCGGTCAGGTGCTGCTCATGGCCGCCGCGCTGGCACGCAGTGAGGGGATTGCGCCGTCCGGCTACCGGGTCGTGCTCAACACCAACGCGGACGGCGGGCAAACGGTGTATCATCTGCATGCCCACGTCCTGGGCGGACGCGCCCTGCACTGGCCGCCCGGCTGATCGGCGTCACGGGTTGACCGACGCGAGGCGTCGACCGCCCGTCGTCGAGACCTTCTTCTCCATCGTTGCCCATGTCGTCATTGCTCGAGCGCGTCCAGGCGGAGCTGAGTACCGCCCGCAAGGCGCAGGACAAGCCCGCCCTGCTCCTGCTAGGCACCATCCTGTCTGACCTGCGCAATCGGGAGATCGAGCAGCGCCGCCCCATGACCGACGACGACGCCCTCGAGGTGATTCGGCGCGGGATCAAGAAGCGGAAGGAGTCGGTCGAGATGTATGCGGCGGGCGCGCGCCACGACCTGGCCGAGCAGGAACGCGCGGAAGTGGCGCTGCTCGAGCGCTATCTTCCGGCACAGGTCGATCCGGACGAGATTCGGACAGCGGTGCGCGCGGCCATGGCGGCCGGCGCGACGACCGTCGGGGCGATCATGGGCCGGGTGATGCCGGCGTTCAAGGGTCGGGCAGACGGTGCGCAGATCACCGGCATTGTTCGCGAGGAGCTGGCGAGTCTCGGCTAGGGCACGACGGCGGCGCGTGCACCGTCTCGCGTGCATCGTCTCACGTGCACCGTCTCGCGTGCACCGTCTCGCGTGCACCGTCTCGCGTGCACCGTCTCGCTTGCACCGGTAGGCCTGCCGCGGTTCCCCTCGTCTTCCGCACCTCACCCTCGTCGCCTGCGTCGTCCCGTCACGGCGCCCCTGAGAGTCCCCTGCTGAGCCTCCCGTTGGAATCCGTCGGTCGATGAACGCGCACGCACTCGCAGTCCTCCAGTTTCACACCGTGCTTGATGTGGTGGCCGGCTTTGCCTCCTCGTCGTTAGGGGCGGCGCGCGTGCGCGCGCTGGAACCCGAGGGCGCGCTGGCACGCGCCGAGCGCGAGCTGGCACGGGTCGCCGCGATGCGGGCACTGCTGGGCAGCGACGAGGGATGGACGGCGGCGCCGATTCCCGACATGGACGGCGCGCTCGCCCGGCTGCGCTTCGAGGGGACACGGCTCGACGGGCGCGACCTGCGGCAGGCGGGGACGCTCCTGCGATCGTCGCGATTGACCGGCGAGGCGTTGCGCAGTCCGCGGCAGCCGCCCATGGCCCTCTCGGTGCTGGCCGGCCTGCGCGAGCGCCTGCACGCCAACCGGAAGCACGAGGAGGCGATCGACCAGGCGATCGATGATGACGGCGCGGTGCGCGACGAGGCGTCGGGGGCGCTGCGCCGGATCCGGCGCGAGCTGCGAGGGGCGCAGGGCGCGCTGGTCGCCCTGCTCGAGCGCATCATGTCCCGCCTCGAGCCGCACTTGCAGGTGAGCGATGCGTCGGTGACGATGCGCAACGGGCGGTTTGTCATCCCGGTGCGTCGCGAGGGGCGCGGGGCGGTCGGCGGCATCGTGCACGACGCCTCGGGCACGGGGGCCACCCTGTTCGTCGAGCCCCCTGCCGCGATCGAGGCGTGCAACCGCATCCGCGAACTCGAGGCGGAGGAACTGCGCGAGGTCGACCGGATCCTGCTCGCGCTGACCGACCTCCTGCGCCCCGACCAGCCGATCCTGCGCGATGCGCTGGAGGCGCTGGTCATCCTCGACGCCCTGTACGCACGCGCGCGCTACGCCCAGGTCGTCGGCTGCGCCCCGGCGCGGCTGCGCGAGGCGGGAGACGGCTTTCGCGTCGTGGACGGGCGGCATCCGTTGCTGCTGGCGCAGGGCGTGCCCGTCGTCCCCTTCTCCCTGCAGATGGAGGCCGACGAGAAGACGCTGCTCATCTCGGGGCCGAACACCGGGGGCAAGACGGTGCTGCTCAAGGCGCTCGGCCTCCTGTCGCTCATGTTGCAGGCGGGAATTCCCGCGCCCGTGGGTGAGGAAAGCGAGATCCCGCTGTACGACGACGTCTTTGCCGACATCGGCGACGAGCAGTCGATCGAGGCGTCGCTCTCGACCTTCAGCGCGCACGTGAAGAACCTGGGCGAGATCCTCCGGTCGGCCACCGCGCGCTCGCTCGTGCTCATCGACGAGCTGGGATCGGGAACGGATCCGCTGGAGGGAGCAGCGTTAGGCGGGGCGATCCTCGAGGCGCTCACCACGCGAGGGGCACTGACCGTGGCCACGACGCACCTGGGCGCGCTCAAGGAGCTGGCGACCGAGGTGCCCGGGGTGATCAATGCCTCGCTGCAGTTCGACGCCGTGGCGCTCGCGCCGACGTATCACCTGATCAAGGGGATTCCCGGTCGCTCGTACGGCCTGAGCATCGCGCGTCGCCTCGCCCTCCCCGACGACGTGCTCGCGCGCGCCGAGGCCCGCATCCCCACGGTGGAGCGCGACGTGAACGCATTGCTCCAGACGCTCGAGGCACGCGAACGGGGACTGGTCGACCGGGAGCGCGACCTGTCCGCCTCGCTGGCGGCGGCCCAGGAGCGCGCGCACCGGCTCGCGGAACGCGAGACCACGGTGCGCGAGCGGGAACGCCGGGTCGAGAAGGAGTCGCGCGCGGAGGCGCGGCGTTACCTGCTCGAGGCCCGCAGCACGATCGAGCAGACCATCCGGGACCTCAAGCGATCCAGCGACGAGGTGCTGGAGGAACAGGCGCGCACGGCACGGCAGAAGGTCGAGCAGCTGGCGACGCGCCAGGGGGCACGCATCGAGCAGTTGGAGCGCGAGGGCGCCAGGCAGCAGCGCAGTGCCCCGCGTCCGCGCGACGACAGTCCGCTCGTCGTGGGAGACTTCGTGCAGGTCCTGCCATTGGAGGGAAAGGTGGCCCGGGTCCTCGAGGTGCGCCCATCGGACGTGGTCGTGACCCTCGGTTCCATGAAGATGGCGTATCCGCGGATCGCGGTGCGACGGGCCTCGCCCGAGCAGCGGCCGGCGCCGGCCGCCGTCGCCTTCACCGGTGACCTGCCCGAGGAATACGTGCCGACCGAGGTCGACCTGCGAGGGGAACGGGCGCTCGACATCGATGACACCGTGTTCTCGGCCCTCGACGCGGCCATCCGGGCCGACCTGAAGTCGGTGCGCATCATCCATGGCAAGGGGACCGGGGCGTTGCGCGAGCGCGTCACGGAGCTGCTGCGCAAGGACACCCGGGTCCGCAGCTTCAGGCTGGGCCTGTGGAACGAGGGAGGATCGGGTGTGACGATCGCCGAGCTGTGATTGCCGAGGAGGACGTCGACCGCGTGCGGGAAGCGGCCGACATCGTCGGCATCATCGGGGAATATGTCCCCCTGAAAGGGCGCGGCGGCAACTGGCGCGGCCCGTGTCCATTCCACCAGGGCGTGAACCGGAACTTCTCGGTCTCGACGACCAAGGGAAAGTTCTTTCATTGCTTCGTGTGCAAGGAATCCGGCGACGTGTTCTCCTTCCTGCAGAAGCGGCTGGGCGTGGACTGGCCCACCGCGGTCCGCATGGTCGCCGAGAAGAGCGGGATCGAACTGCACGAGACGACGTCGCGGCGGGAGGGCCCCGATCCGCGGGCGCCGCTGTGGGAGGCCAACGCGGCGGCCCAGGAGTACTTCCAGCGCATCCTGTGGGACGACCCGCAGGGCTCGGCGGCGCGCGAGTACCTGGCCGCGCGCGACATCAACCGGGCCACCGCCGAGCGTTTCGGGTTGGGCTTCGCGCCGCGCGAGATCGGCCTGATGCGCGCGTACCTGGCGTCGATCGGGATCGACGACGGCTGCATGCTGGAGTCCGGACTGCTCTCCAAGCGCGACGAGACGGAGGAGCCGCGGCCGCGCTTTCGCTCGCGCCTCATCTTTCCGATCCACGACGTGTCGGGGCGCATCGCCGGGTTTGGGGGACGCCTGATCGGCCCCGGCGAACCGAAGTACCTCAACACGGGCGAGTCGCCGATCTACGTGAAGGGGCGCCTGCTCTATCACCTCCACCAGGCCCGCAACCCGATCCGGCGGTCGGATCGCGCGATCGTCGTCGAGGGCTACTTCGATGCCATGCGACTGGCCGCGGCGGGGATCGAGGCGGTGGTGGCACCGTTAGGCACGGCCCTCACGAACGAGCAGGCGCAACTGCTCGTCCGGTACTCGACGAACGTCTACCTGCTCTACGACTCGGACCAGGCCGGGCTCAAGGCCACCTTCCGCGCGGGCGATGAGCTCCTGGCCGAGGGGGCCACGGTGCGCGTGGTCACCCTCCCCGAGGGCGAGGACCCCGACTCGTTCGTGCAGCAGCACGGGGCCGAGGCGCTCGAGCGGCAGATCAAGGAGGCGCTGGACGTCTTCGAGCGCAAGGTCCAGCTCCTGGAGCGCGGCGGGTGGTTCATCGACCTGACGAGGCGTCGGGCGGCGGTGGATCGGCTCCTGCCCACGATTCGCGTCACGCGCGACCCGGTCATGCGTGACCTGTACCTGGCGCGCGCCAGCCAGGTGTCGCAAGTGGGGCGCGACGTGCTGGAACGTGAGGCGGTCGAGGGAGGGGGCACGGGGGGCGTTAGGCGCTCGTCCGGCTCGGGACGCGGCGGGTCAGCGCGCCCGGGGCAGGGGGAGTCGGATCGGCGCGACGGACCGCCGCCGCGCGAGCCGGACCGGGGATACGACGCGGAGTGGGAGAACGCGCCATCGCGCGGCGGGGAACGACCCGGGCGCGCCGAGCGGGGGGGACCGCCGCCACGAGCAGGAGGGCGACGCGTCGTCGCCGTCGCCGCCGAGCGCTATCTCATCACGGCGATGCTGCGATCGCCGGCCACGCTCGAACGGATTCTCGAACGGTTGGGCGCCGAGTCGTTTCAGGATGAACAACTGCGGAACATCTTCGAGGCATTGCGCGAGGTCGGGTCGGCTGAGCACGTTGAGATGGTGGTGGAGCGGCTCGCCCCAGGGGACGTCGCCGTCCTGGACACCCTGCTGGGCGAACCCGAGGCGATTCTCAACCTCGACCGCACCGTTGAGGACTCCCTGGCCCGGCTGGAAGAGCGCCGCCTGCAGGAGAGAAACCGCGAGATCGATGGACTCATGACGCTCGCGACGGACGACGAAAAGACCGCGCTCATGCGCGAAAAGACCGAGAACGCCCGGCAGGTCGTGGAGCTGCAGGCGTTGCGCACCAACTCGTAGCAGATCGCGCCGATCTGCCCGTGCCGATTGCCCGAACAAGGAGGAGAAGTGCACGCACAGCTGGAAGCCCTGTTGTCGCTCCAGGCAGAGGACGATGTCGTCGACGCCATCGTGACGCGGATCGACGCGATCGCCCCACGCCTCGCGGCCCTCGATGCCGAGCGCGCCACGGCGGCGCGGCAGCTGGAACAGACGCTTGATCAGCTGCTGGCTGCGGAGCAGAAGCAGCGCGAGATTGGCCACCTCGTCAGCGAGCACCGACAGCGACAGGACCGCAACGTCGCCCAGTTCGACCTGGTCAAGCGGATGCGCGAAGCCGAGGCCGCACTGTCGCAGGTCGAGGCGGGGAAGAAGCTGCTGCTCGACGGTGAGAACGACCTGCGCGACATCGAAGCGCGCGTCGCGGGCATTCGGCAGGCGGCCGAGCTGCACCGCGAGGTGCTGGCCGAGTTCGACGCCACGCAGGAGGGCAAGCGCAGCGAGATCGAGGCCGCGCGCCGCGCGCTCCAGGCCGAACTCGCGGCCGCGCAGTCCACGCGCGATGGCATCGCCGAGCGCGTGCCGAAGGACATGCGCGCGATCTACGACAAGATGCGCGAGCGTCGCCGCACGCAGGTGGTGTACCCGCTCGCGTACGGCGCCTGCAGCGCGTGCGACACGTCGGTCCCCGTGCAACGCGGCAAGCAGATGGCCATCCGGGGAACGCTCGAGGCATGCGAGGGGTGCGGGATGTTGCTGTATGCAACGGAATGATGCGCCGCTCGCCCTGAGTGCAGGTACCCTTCGGCCATGACCGCTCCCGTCGTTCGCCCGCGCCCGGTCCCGCGCTGGCACCGGCCGACTGTCCCGGATGCCGCCCGCGTGCAGGCGCTCGCCGAGGGACTCATGCTCCCCCCGATGGTGTGTGAACTCCTGGTGGCGCGCGGCTACGCCACGCTCGAGGACGCGAAACAGTTCCTGCGTCCTCGACTGGAGCAGCTGCATTCCCCCAGCCTGATGCTCGGCATGGACGAGGCGGTCGCCCGCCTCGCGCACGCCATCACGTCGGGGGAGACGATCCTCGTGCACGGCGACTACGACGTGGACGGCATCTGCTCCACGACGATCATGGTCCGGGTCATCCGCCACCTCGGCGGTGTGGCGGTCCCGTTTCTCCCCCATCGGCTGCGCGACGGCTACGACCTCGGCACCGCGGGCGTCCAGGCGGCCCACGACGCGGGGGCCCGCGTGGTGCTCACCTGCGACTGCGGGACGAGTGCGCACGAGGCCATCGCCACGCTCGTCGCGGCCGGGATCGACGTCATCGTCTCGGACCATCACCTGCCCAGCCGACCGGTGCCGTCGTGCCTGGCCGTCCTCAATCCTCGCCAGCCGGGGTGCGACTACCCGGACAAGGACCTGTGCGCGGCCGGCGTGGCGTTCAAGATCGCCGTGGCGCTACTGCGTGCGCTTGGTGGGGCAGAGAACGTGGCATTGCACCTGCTGGACCTCGTCGCGCTCGCGACGATCGCCGACGTGGCACCGCTGCGGGGCGAGAATCGCGTCCTCGTGCGACTCGGCCTCAAGCTCATGCCCGAGACGCGCCACGCCGGGCTGCGCGCGCTGCTCGACTCGGCCGCCCTGGATGTGCGGGCACTCACGGCCGGGCGCGTGGGGTTCATCCTCGCGCCGCGCCTCAACGCCGCCGGGCGTGTCGGTCACGCGATGCGAGGCGTGGACCTCCTGCTCACCACCAATCCTGCCGAAGCCAACACGATCGCGCGCGAGCTGGAAGAGATGAATCGCGCGCGACAGGAGCTGGACCGGGCCACGCTGGCGGCGGCGCGGGCCATGGCCGATCGGTTGGACCTCGACGAGACCTGGGGCGTGGTGCTGGGCGCCGAGGGGTGGCACCCGGGAGTGATCGGGATCGTGGCGTCGCGGCTGGTGGAGGACCTCGCCCGTCCCGTCATGCTGGTCGCCTTCGAGGACGGCATGGGGAAGGGGTCGGGGCGATCCATCAGCGCCTTCGACTTGCACGCCGGGCTCACCGCCTGCCAGGACCTCCTGGTGCGCTATGGGGGCCATCGCGCGGCGGCGGGGATCACCATCGCGGCGGACCAGATGGCGCCCTTCGCAGCTCGCTTCAACGCCGAGGCGCGGCAGCAGCTCACGCCGGACGACCTGGTGCCGCGCGTGCGGGTGGACGCCGAATTGCCGCTGGCGGAGGCGAATGCCGATCTCGAGGCGCTGCTCCGTCACTTCGAGCCATTCGGCGTCGGCAACCCAGCGCCGGTGCTGGCCGCACGCGGGGTGCGCCTGGCGGGCGCGCCACGAGTCGTGGGGCAGGGGGGCCTCAAGCTGCAACTGGCGAGGGAGGGGGGGGCACTCGAGGCGATCGGCTGGGGCATGAGTGACCTCGCCCCGGCGCTCGCGCCCTCGGCCACGCTCGATGTCGCGTTCCGCCTCGAACGCGACACGTATCGCGGCGTGTCGCGCCTCGTGGCGCGCCTGGCCGACGTCCGGCCCTGAGGCGCTGGCGATGCGGATCATTGCCGGGCGATGGCGCGGGCGTCGCATCACCGCGCCGCCGGGCCAGGCGGTCCGACCCACGGGCGATCGGACGCGCGAGGCATGGATGAGCCGCCTGCACGCCGAGCTTCCGCTGGCGCGCGTGCTCGACCTGTATGCCGGCTCGGGCGCGCTGGGGCTGGAGGCGCTCTCGCGCGGCGCGGCGTTCTGCGACTTCGTAGAGTCGGCGGCGCCCTCGGTCCGGGCAATCCGCGCGAACGCCGCGACGCTCGGGGCGCTGCCGATCATGGCCGTCCATCGTGAGGATGCCCTGCAGTTCGTCTCGCGCCTCCCGGCGCGTGCCTATGACATCGTCATGGCCGATCCGCCCTACCATCTCGGGCTGGCGGCGCAACTGGTGCACGCGTGGCGGGCCACCCCGTTTTCGCACATCCTGACCGTGGAGCACCACGTGGACGACGCGCTCCCCGACGGAGGGATCGAGCGCCGGTACGGCATGAGTGCGGTCACCCTGTATCGCGCCGCAGCGCCTGGGGACGATGTTGATGGCACCGCGGGTGGTCACGCGCGGCCCGGCGCATAGTCTCGTGCGTCAGGCGTCCGCTCGACGCGGTCGACTAATCGTGAGAGGGCCCCTAGTATTCGTCGCGCCTTCGCGTCCCCCGAACCTCCGCGCATGACTCGCCTCGCCATCTATGCCGGTTCCTTCGACCCCATCACACGGGGACACGAAGACCTGATTCGCCGAAGCCTCGGCTTCGTGGACCGCCTCATCGTCGCCATTGCGGTCAACGTGTCCAAGCAGCCGCTGTTCAGCTTTGAGGAGCGGGCCGACTTCGTGCGCGAGGCAGTGGGCGACAGCTCGCGCATCGAGGTACACCAGTTCCAGGGGCTGCTGGTCGACTTCGCCAGGGAACAGGGGGCCCGACTCTTCATTCGCGGCCTTCGCGCGGTCAGCGACTTCGAGTACGAGTACCAGATGGCGCTCATGAACCGTCACCTGTCGTCGGAGCAGGAAACCGTCTTCATGGTGCCGTCGCTCGAGACGACCTACATCAGCGCATCCCTGGTGCGCGAGGTGGCGCGGTTCGGGGGAAAGCTGGAGGGGCTGGTGCACCCGAGCGTGGAACACGCGCTGCGCGCGAAGTTCGCGCAGCGTTAGGCATGGGGACGCCGCACGACTTCGTCGTCGCCCTGCGCCGCCGAGCCGCCGAGCACCGGACACGGGTCGCCTTTCCCGAGTCGTCCGACCCGCGGATCCTCGCCGCCGTGGCCGCGTTGCAGCGCGACGCCATCGTCGAACCGGTGGCCATCCTCGAACCGGGGACCGATCGGGACGCGTACGAGCGCCTCGGCGTGGAGGTCATCGATCCCGCACACGACGTGCGTCGCGATCGGGTCGCCGAGTCGCTGGTCGCGCGGCGGCGTGGCCGCCCGCTTCGCTGCGGCCGAGGCCCGGAGCCTCGCCTCGACGCCCCTCCTGTTTGCCGACGACCTCGTCGCGCACGGCGACGTGGACGGGTGCGTGGCGGGATGCGTCACGACCACCGCCGACGTGCTGCGTGCCGCGCTCTGGCTCATCGGGCCGGCCGAGGGGGTGCGGACGGTCTCGAGCGCGTTCTACATGGACGTCGCGCCGTTCCGGGGCCCGTCGCACGAGGTGCTCACCTTCACCGATTGCGCCGTGATCCCGACCCCCACGGCCGAACAGTTGGCCGACATCGCCCTCGCCGCCGCCGGTGACCGGTCGCGTATCGTGGGCGATACGCCCAGCGTCGCATTCCTGTCCTTCAGCACCCGCGGGAGCGCGCACGCACCCTCGGTGGAGCGCGTGCGTGAGGCGCTTGCGCTCGTCCGCGAGCGCGCCCCCCTGCTTGCGGTGGACGGCGAGCTCCAGGGCGACGCCGCGCTCATCGTCGAGGTCGCCGCGCGCAAGGCGGCCGGTAGTCCGGTGGCCGGAACGGCCAACGTCCTGGTCTTTCCGTCGCTCGATGCGGGCAACATCGCCTACAAGCTGGTCGAGCGACTGGCTGGGGCAGCGGCCATCGGCCCCATCCTGCAGGGGCTGGCACGTCCGTGCAACGACCTGTCGCGCGGGGCGTCAGCCGACGACATTATCAATGTTGCCGCGGTGACCGCCTTGCAGGCGCGCCGTTCCCACTCGGGCCGTGGCGGACCTTCGGGAGAAATCGCATGAGCTTCGCAATCAAGAAGCAGGGTGAAGTCTGTATCGTGGACGTGGAAGGGCAGTTGATCGTGGGCAATCGGCAGGAGCTCAAGCAGAAGGTCCTGGACGAGATCGAGCGCGGGGAACGCAAGTTCCTGGTCGACTTCAGCCAGACCGGTTACATCGACAGTTCGGGACTCGGGGTCCTGGTCTCCCTCTCCAAGAAGATCCGGGAGGCCGGCGGCGCCCTGCGGTTGGCCAACCTGAATGACGACCTCAAGACGCTGTTCGAGCTGACCAAGCTCGACACGCTGTTCCAGATCGCCAGCAACCGTGATGAGGCACTGCGCAGCCTCTAGGACGGTGCGGTTGCGTTGGCCCTGCCTCCCGCCGACTCCGTGACGCGCGCGTGGCGGACGCCGATCGTTCGGCGCGCCCCCCGGCCGTGATGCACGAGTCCCTCGACGACCTGACCGCCGCCTACATGGCCGACCGCGGCTTCCCGATCGATGTGCGGATTCCGTCCGACCTGCGCTACATCGAGCGCGTCGTGGAGATCGTGACGCGCACGTGCGTCGCCCTCTCCTTCTCGGCGCGTGCCTGCAACCTGCTGGTCCCGGTGGCCCTCACCGAGGCGCTGTCGAATGCGATCATCTACGGCAACCAGGAGGACGTGACGAAGGCGGTGCGCGTCCGTGCCCTCATCATCGAGCGTGCGCTCGTGCTCGAGGTCGTGGACGAGGGCATCGGATTCGAGTTCGACTCGTGCCTCCACGACCCCACCGATCCGCTGCATCTGGACCGAGAGGACGGGCGTGGGCTCTTCCTGATGACCCGCCTCATGGACCGCGTGGAGCGCTTCAGTGATGGCGGCAATGTCGTGCGGCTCACGCTCCGCCAGTCGTGAGGGAACTCGCCGCGATTCTCGAGCACTTCGAGACCCTGACCGCCTTGCCGGCGGTTGTCTGGACCCAGGCCTCGGAGCAGGCGCCCGTTGTTCCCGAGTACGGGACCTGGACCGATACGGTCCCGCGCATCCTCGAACTCCTCGTGCCCGGCGGCCCTCCGGCGGAAATCGAGACGCCGGACGGCGTGCTGATTGCGGCGGCGGTTCCGGGTGCCCGCCGGGCATGGATGACCGTTGGACCAAGTCGCCACACGAAGGTCGAGCCGACCGTCGCGCTGCACTTCCTGGTGCCGATCGTTGGTCACTTCTTCCAGTCGGCGCTCGAGGTCGAGCATGCGGCGTACGAGTTGGCGGAGCGGTACGAAGAGATCAACCTCCTCTACACGACGAGCGAGATCCTCGGTCGCACGGTGTCGCTCGAGGTCGCGGCGTCGCGCATCCTCGCCGAGATCTGCGAGACCGTGGGTGCGCGCCGAGCGGCCATCCTCGTCCACGATCGGGTGACCGACACGCTGCAGGTCGTGACCGCGCTCGGCTTCGAGGCCGCCGAGGCCCCGCCGATCGGGACGCATGACGCGACCAGCGTGTCGGCCCGCGTCTTCCGCGAGCAGCGCGCCCTCATCCTCGAGGAGGGGGAATATCCCTGCGAGGCCGAGTCGCTCTACCGGAAGGGCGCGCTGCTGTCGGTTCCGATCCTCTGGACCAACCCCAACCCGCTCGGGGCGATCCCGCTGGGTGTGGTCAATCTCTCCCAGCGTCGAAGCGGCGAGCCGTTCAGCGCCGGGGACGAGAAGCTGGTGACCGCGATCGCCACCCAGATCGGCACCGCCATCCAGAATGCCCGTCTCGTACGCAATTCGCTCGCCCAGCAGCGATTGCAGCAGGAGATGCAGCTGGCGAATGACTTGCAGATGAAGCTGCTGCCGGACACCCGGTTGTTCGCGCCGGAGGTGCAGGTCGCCGCGCGCGTGGTGCCGGCCGACAGCGTCGGCGGGGATTTCTACCACCTGTTCCGGCTTGGCGGTGGGCGCACTGGCGTCATGATCGGCGACGTGTCGAGCCACGGCTATCGGGCCGCACTCATCATGGCGCTCGTGATGAGCGCCAGCTCGATCCATGCGCAGTCGACGGACGATCCTGCCGACATGATCAACGCCCTGCTCGACACGCTGCGTGAAGAGCTGGAGAGCACCGAGATGTACATCTCGATCTTCTACGCGGTGCTCGATCCGGCGCAGGGACGCCTGCGCTACGCGAACGCCGGCCACCCGCACGCATTCGTGGTGTCCGGCGATGGCGTGACGGAGCGACTCTCCGCGCTGGATCCGCCGTTAGGCATGAGCGATCGACACCCCCCGGCGGTGGAGCGTCCCTGGGCGGCCGGGCAGGACCTGCTGCTGCTCTTCACCGACGGCGTCTCGGACGCCCGCAACCGCTCCGATGCACGCCTCGGCGAGCACGTCGTGCTCGACATCGTGCGCGCGGCGCGCGCCGAGCATCCGCGACTCGTGGTGGAGCAGGTGTTCGACGCGCTGCGCGCCCACGTCGGCGACGCCATCCGGCGCGACGACCTGACGCTGCTCGTCGCGCGCAGCTGAGGGGACATCGATGACCGACCGCCCCGCGCGTGATGCGCTGCCGCCCGCGCGCAAGCGGCTCGGCCAGCACTTCCTCACCGATCGACGGTCGTTGGAGCGCATCGCCGAGGCGGTGGGGCCGCTGCCCGGCGAGACGGTGGTCGAGATCGGCCCCGGCCGCGGGGCGCTGACCGACTTGCTCGCCGCGTGTGCCGAGCGCGTGGTCGCTGTGGAGCTCGATCCGCTCCTCATCCCGGTGCTGCGCAGTCGGTATGCGCTCGCACCGCACGTGACGATCGTCGAGGGCGACGTGCTCGAGACATCGCTCCCCGCGCTCGTGCACGGGCCGTGGGCGCTCGTGGGCAACGTGCCGTATTACATCACGACACCCATCATCTTCCAGGCCCTGCAGGCGCCGCGCCCATCGCGCATGGTCTTCCTCGTCCAGCGCGAGGTGGCCGAGCGCGTGGCGGCCGCCCCGGGCGACGACGCCTACGGGGCACTCTCGGCGAATGTGCAGGCGTTGGCGACGGCGGAGGTGGTGGCGCGCGTGCCGGCGGGAGCGTTCCACCCGCGCCCCAAGGTCGACTCGGCGATCCTGCGCATCACGCCGAGAGCAGATCCCGTGGTCACGACCGAGGAGGAGCGCCCGTACTCGCGGCTCGTGCAAGGCGCGTTCGGACAGCGGCGCAAGCAGATGCGGCGCGTGCTGCGATCGCTCTATGCCATCGGGGCGGAGGAGGCTGAGCGTGCCCTCGCCGCCTGCGACATCGCGGTCGCGGTGCGTCCCGAGACGCTCGCGCCGATCGACTTTGCACGGCTGCTGCGGGCCATGGGCGGCGGACCACGTCTGGGGACGCCGGACAAATAGTCGACAGCCGCCAGCGTGCGCAGGGCCGGCCGCCTACTGCGCCTCGCCGCTCCGCTCGCGATTGGTGAGGGCGTAGCTCAGCCCTTCCAGTTCCATCGCCATGTTGACGTTGCGCACCGTGATGTGGGCGGGAAGCTTCAGTTGCACCGGGGCGAAATTGAGAATGCCCTCGATGCCGGCCCCGACGAGTCGCTCGGCCACCGCTTGCGCTTCCTCAGACGGCACGGTCAGGACCGCGATGTCCGGCAGTTCCTGCGGCACGTCGCGCTCCACCTCGCGAATGTCACGCACCACGAGTCCGTCCCACTTGCTGCCGATCTTGCGCGCATCGGCGTCGTAGACCGCAATGATGTCGAAGCCGCGCTGACGAAACCCGTGATACTGCGCCAGCGCCGTCCCGATCTTTCCGGCACCGATGATGATCACCCGCCATTCCCGGTCGAGGCCGAGAATGTCGCGCAGCGAGGCGGTGAGTTCGGCGGCTGGATAGCCGAGGCCGCGCTTGCCGAACGAGCCGAAGAAGGAGAGGTCCTTGCGGACCTGGGCCGATGTCGTGCCGCCGCGCCGGGCGAGCTCCTGACTGGAGATCGTCCGGACGCCGTGCGTGACCGAATCCTCGAGGAATCGGAGGTAGACGGAGAGTCGTCGAACCGTGCTGTCGGCGATGCGCTTCACAGGGTGTTCTGAGCTTGTGAATTGATTCACAAAGTAGTTCGTCCGATCGCAACAGACTAGGCACGAGGCACAAGTCTCGTAGGCACATTGTGTTGTCCGCCCGCGTTGTCGTCCCGCGTTGTCGTCCCGCGTTGTCGTCCCGCGTTGTCGTCCGGCGTTGTCGGGATTCCGCCGGCGGGACACGGTAGACGCACTGGGGCCCGCCCGGCGCAGGAGCGCGCGGCTGATTTCCCGCGAACGCTGTAGCTTGTCCCGCATGCCACCCCATGGACATGGCGCCCCTGGCGCTGCGCTCGCACCAACCGCGCCAGACTTCCGACGCGTCGCTGGTGCGCAGCGTGACCGAGCGGCCCGAACGCGCGCGGCGCAAATGCGCGCGGCGCGAAAGCGAGCGGCGCGTGCGTAAGCGGCGCGCCATCGAATGGCGCGAGGCGCTGCGCACGTGAGGGGGATCGACGCGGTCGTTCCCGACTCGGCGCTCATCGTGCGCGCGCGCGAGGCGCTCGCGCTTGGGGCGCTCGACGCAGTGACGCTCATGGAGCGGGTATGCGCGCTCCCCCGTGCCCCCCAGCGTGTGGCCGAACGGCTGGCCGACGCGCTGTTCAGCCGTCACGCCGACTTCGAGCGAGACGCGCTGGGGCGCTGGTCACTCGCGCCCGCACGCGACGGGCAACGAATCCCGGTGGAGTCGGAGTCGGTGCCCGTTCCGCCTGGCGTGCCCGCGACGGTTCGCGCGCGCCGAGCGGCCGCCACGCATGCCTACGCCCATGACGAGGGCGACGACGTCTCGCTGCGCGACCTGCGCTTTGCGGTGGTCGACGTCGAGACCACGGGGATGTCGCCGGCGCAGCGCGATCGCGTGACCGAGATCGCGATCGTGCACGTGGACGGTCGCGCGGTCTCGGCGTGCTACGAGTCGCTGATCAACCCGGACCGCAGCATCCCGCCGGCCATCGTGGCGCTGACGCGGATCACGCAGGCGATGGTGCAGGATGCCCCGCGTTTTCCCGAGGTGGCGCCCGAGGTGGTCAGTCGCCTGCGCGGGCGGATCTTTGTCGCCCACAACGCGAGCTTCGACTGGCGCTTCGTGACGCACGAGGTCCAGCGATCGGCAGGAGTCCTGCTGACCGGCGAGACGTTGTGCACGGTGCGCCTGTCGCGCACCCTGCTTCCGCAGCTGCCGCGACGCTCGCTCGATGCCGTCACGCACTACTTCGGCATCGACGTCGGGGCGCGGCACCGGGCGGGCGGCGACGCGCTGGCCACGGCGCACGTGCTCGTGCGATTGTTGCAACTGGCGGAAGACCGCGGGGCCACGACGTGGCGCGCGCTGTCCGCGTTGCTGCAGCGAGGGACCGCACGGTCCGCGCGTCGTCGCTCGGCGATGCCACGTGGCGTCGACGTCGATCCCACCCTCTGACTGCGCCGCGCGCGCGAGCCTCCACATGCATCCTCACGTTCGATCCACGACCGTCGGCCGATTCCGGCTGCACGCCATCCAGGCGGGGGGACAGCGCCTCGATGGCGGCGCCATGTTCGGCGTGGTGCCGAAGCCGCTCTGGGAGCGGCGCGTATCGGCCGACGAGCGGAACCGCATCCAGCTCGGCATGCGGTGCCTGCTCGTGGAGCACGACGACGGATTGGTGCTCGTGGACACGGGCCTCGGGAACAAGGAGGGGGCGAAGTTTCACGACATCTACGGCATCGAGAATGCCGGTGGTGGCGGTCGCACGTGGCTCGAGTCGTCGCTTGCATCGTTAGGCTTCGGCGTCGACGACGTGCGGTGGGTGGTCAATACACACCTGCACTTCGACCACGCCGGCGGCAACACGTGGGTGGATGACGCCGGGTCGGTGCGTGCGACCTTTCCGCGCGCGCGCTACGTGGTGCAGCGCGGCGAACATGCCTTCGCCACCGCCACCAACGAACGCACGGCCGCCTCCTACTTCCCGCACAACTGGGAGCCGATCCTCGCCGGCGGGCAGTTCGACCTGCTGGACGGCGAGCAGGACGTGGTCCCGGGGATCCGGGTGATCGCGAGCGGCGGACACGTCCCGTATCACCAGAGTGTCCTGGTCGACGGTGGTGGCGGGGAGGTGGCCTGCTTCCTCGGCGACGTCTGCCCGACCGCGTCGCACCTGCCGCTCCCGTGGATCATGGGCTATGACGTGGAGCCGCTCGTGACCCTCGAGTCGAAGCGCCGGCTGTTGGCGCGCGCGGTGGCTGAGCGGTGGCTCCTGATCTTCGAGCACGATGCGGCCCACGCCTGGGGATATGCCCGTCACGATGGGAAGTCGTACCAGCTCGACGAATTCACGGCCGATGAGGTGACCGACGTGGCGCTCGGTAACTCGTGACCGCGTTTGCGGTTAGCCTGCCTGACGGCGCCGGGGCGCCGAAGCGGCCGCCGTGAATCTCGTGCGAGACGGTTGACCGCGTAACATCATGTCACTTAAGTTGTTCGGATAATTCGGCAAGCAGAGCGAATCGGCTCTCACCCTCTGGCACCCGGCGACGGGTCGCTGCAGGAGTCTGGTCAGCGGCGCCACCCTGTCGGGCTTGGGGTGGGCGGTCGTATTTGGCGGACTCCAGTGGGGTCCGCATTTGTTTTATCGGGCAGGGTGTCGCCGTTAGGCGCTCCGCCAACTCCCTCTCTGGAGGACCGGGGACTATTCAGGACAACACGAAGCGCATTCGCGTCAACCGCCAGATTCGCATCAGCCCGGTCCGCGTGATCGGCGCCGATGGCAGCCAGTTGGGAATCATGGAGGTTGATCGTGCCTTGGCCCTCGCCGAGGAGTCGGGGCTCGACCTGGTGGAAGTGGCGGCGACGGCGCGCCCGCCTGTGGTCCGTGTCATGGACTACGGCAAGTTCAAGTTCGAACAGGCCAAGCAGGCCCGCGTCGCCAAGAAGAAGCAGCACGTCATCGAGCTCAAGGAAGTCAAGTTCCGACCGGGCATCGAAGAGCACGATTTCGACACCAAGGTTCGACACGCGAAGCGGTTCCTCGGAGAGGGGAACAAGGTCAAGGTGACCCTGATGTTCCGGGGGCGGCAGATTGCCCACCCCGAACTCGGGTTCGCCGTGGTAAACCGGGTCTCGGAGCAGTTGGCCGAGGTGGCCAAGACCGAGAGTCCGGCGAAAATGGAAGGGAAGTCCCTAACGATGATCCTGGCACCGAAGTGAGCTGACGATGCCCAAAATGAAGACCCACAAGGGCGCGAAGAAGCGCTTTTCCGTCACGGGGACGGGAAAGGTTCGCCGCCTGAAGGCCAACAAGAGCCACATCCTCACCAAGAAGGACGGCCGTCGGAAGCGCCGGCTGCGTCGTCCCGCCATCGTCGGTACCAACGGCGAAGCGAAGGTGATCAAGCGCCTGATTCAGGCGTAAGGAGAGAGAGCGATGCCACGCGTCAAATCCAATGTGGTGCGCCTGAAGCGCAAGAAGCAGATCATGAAGGCCGCGCGCGGCTATTTCGGCGCGCGCAGCAAGCTCTGGCGCCCGGCGAAGGAATCTGTAGAGCGCGGCTGGCGATACGCCTACCGCGATCGGCGCAACAAGAAGCGCGACTTCCGTCGCCTGTGGATCGTGCGCATCAACGCCGCGGCCCACATGAACGGCATGAACTACAGCACGTTCATGAACGGGCTGGCCATGGCCGGGATCGAAGTGGATCGCAAGATCCTCGCGGATCTCGCGGTGCATGATGAGGCCGCGTTTACCGTGCTGGCCGAGAAGGTCCGCGCGGCGCACGCGGCGGCCTAAGGGCTGCCCGAAGTCTGATCGCGCGAGGGCAGCTCGTCCTCGCCGGTCCGGTCGGAATCAGCGGCGGCAGCGCGACCTCGGGGTCGACTGCCGCCGTGTCGTTTGTGACCGCGCAGGGCGGGCGGTCGCCTCGCAACGTGGCCCCCCCCATGTCAAAGGTGCCACCGTCCGCGACCGCCCGCGTCATCCTTCCATCTCGCATTGTACCGTTCTCTCCACGCCCGTGCCGTTCCCGTGCGTGCACCTTCGTCCCTTGTCCGACTCCAGTCCGTGACCCTGCACGAATTCCAGCAGGCTTGTGACGCCCTGCGCGCCGATGCGCCCGCCCGCATCGCGGCGGCGCTGTCGCTCGAGGCGTGGCATGACGTCCGCAGCGCGATGGTCGGCCGCAAGTCCGGTCGCCTGACCGAGCTCATGGCCCTGCTTCCCCAGTTGGACCGCGAGGAACGTCGCGACGCCGGGGCGGCAATCAACACGCTGAAGCTCGCGCTCGAAGCTGCGCTCGAGGCCCGCAAGGCCGAGTTGGAGGCGTCGGCCGCACCGGCGCTCCAGCGCGACCTCACCATGCCCGCTCGCGCCCTGTGGCGCGGCGCCGTGCATCCGGTCTCGCTCGTGATCGACGAGATCTGCGACATCTTTCGGGAGTTGGGCTTCACGGTGGCGCTGGGCCCCGAAGCCGAGTCGCCGTGGTACAACTTCACGGCCCTCAACTTCCCGGACGACCACCCGGCGATGGACATGCACGACACCCTCTACCTGCAGGACGGGGGCGTGCTGCGCACCCATACCTCGCCGGTGCAGGTGCGCACGCTGCAGTCCTACGCGCCACCCGTGCGCATCCTCGCCCCGGGCAACGTGTATCGGCGCGACTTCTTCGACGCCACGCACGCCCCCGCCTTCGCCCAGTTGGAGGGCCTGGCCATCGACGAAGGAATCACCTTCGCCGACCTCAAGGCGACGCTGGCGCACTTCGCCCGCGCCTTCTACGGCGAGCGCACTCCCAC
This sequence comes from Gemmatimonadota bacterium, assembly GCA_016704465.1. Lineage (GTDB taxonomy): Bacteria > Gemmatimonadota > Gemmatimonadetes > Gemmatimonadales > Gemmatimonadaceae > SCN-70-22. The sequence goes on from JADJAD010000010.1 coordinate 193,039, forward strand.
TCGGCTCGTGCCGTCGTACTTCCCCTTCACGGAGCCGTCGGGGCAGATGGAGGTCTTTTTCGACGTCGGCGACGGACGGGGCGCGCGCTGGATCGAGATCATGGGGTGCGGCCTGGTCCATCCCGCCGTGCTGGAGGCCGCGGGACTCGACAGCGAGAAATACTCCGGCTGGGCGTTCGGCATGGGGCCTGCGCGCATCGCGATGTCCCGGTTCGGCCTCACCGACATCCGCCTGCTGTACGATTCCGACGTTCGCTTCCTCGAGCAGTTCGCCTGACAGGATCCCGATGCTGATTTCGCATGAATGGCTGCGGGCCTTTGTTCCGCACACACTGTCGCCCGACGCCCTGCGCGCCCTCATCACGGCGCACGTGGCGACCGTCGACGGCATGGAACGACTGCGCGCAGACCTCGAGCCGATCATCATTGCCCGCGTCGTACAGGCGGGGCGCCATCCCAACTCGGACCACCTGTGGGTCACCAAGGTCGACGACGGAAGCGGTACGCTGCTCGACGTGGTGTGCGGGGCCCCCAACGTCACCGAGGGGGCGCTCTACCCGTTTGCCCGTGTCGGCACGGTGATGCCCACCGGGAACAAGGGCGGCATCCTCATCGAACGTCGCAAGATTCGCGGCGAACTCTCCAGCGGCATGCTCTGTTCGGCGAAGGAGCTTGGGCTCGGCGAGGACCATGACGGCATCCTCGCACTCGACATCGACGCCACGCCGGGAACGCCGTTGCTCGACGCCATGCCCGTGGGCGATGTGCGGTACGACATCGACGTCCTGGCCAACCGGCCGGACTTGCTCTCGCACTACGGAATGGCGCGCGAACTGGCGGCGCTGCAGGGGCTCGCAGTGGTGGATCCCGCCGAGGTCTTCGCCCTGGACGCTGCTTCCGGTGCACTCGGCTTCGGTGATGGCGTCGTCGGACGCGTTCCGTCGGCGGGAGGGTCGTCGGTGGCGGACCGCCACAGCGCTGCGAGCGGCGGGGTCACGATCCAACTCGATGATGCCGCAGGGTGCCCGCGCTACATGGGCGTCGTCATCCGGGGGGTACGGGTCGGACCGAGCCCGGACTGGCTCGTGCAGCGCATCAGTGCGCTCGGGCTGCGGCCGGTCTCGAACGTGGTCGATGTGACCAACTACATGCTGCATGGCTACGGACAACCGATGCACGCCTTCGACCTCGCACGGCTGGCCGAGGCGACGGTGGTGGTGCGCCGGGCCCGGCCGGGGGAGGTCCTCGTGACGCTGGACGGCGTCGCGCGTGCGCTCGACGACCGGATGACCGTCATTGCCGACGCCCACCAGGCCGTCGCGGTGGCCGGTGTGATGGGTGGCAAGGAGACAGAGGTGACCGAGGTCTCCACCGACATCTTCCTGGAAGTGGCGTACTTCTCGCCGCGCCACGTACGCGCCACTCGGCGCGCGCTCGGGCTGAACACCGATGCCAGCTATCGATTCGAACGTGGGATCGATCCGGCCATCACGCCGCACGCACTCTCGATTGCTGCCCAACTCATCACGCAGGTTGCCGGCGGCGTCGTGGACGGACAGGCGATCGACGTGGGCACGGCGCCGATCGAGCGAGCCACCGTGATCGTCACGCCCCGGCGCGTCGAGCGACTGCTTGGCGCGCGGGTGGAGGCGGGCGAGATCTCCCGCCTGCTCTCCTCGATCGGCTTCACCGTGACCGCGCGCGGAGACGCGCACGAAACGCTCGACGTCGTGGCACCGTCGTGGCGGCACGACGTGGCGCGTGATGCCGACCTCGTGGAGGAAGTCGCCCGCCTGCGTGGCTACGACGCGCTCCCCGACGTCGTCCAGCCGTTCCGGCCTGGCTCCGTCCCGGATCACACCATGCACCTGACGGGACGTCGCGTGCGGGATGCGCTGGTGGGGATGGGGATGTTCGAGGTCCACCCGCTCCCCTTCGTGGCCGGCACCGATGCGACGCACACACGCGTCGCGAACCCGCTGGCCGACGACGAGCCGCACCTGCGTCGTTCGATCCTCGAGACGCTGGCCCGGCGCGCCGAGTACAACCTGAGCCGCCGTCAGGGGGACGTGCGGTTGTTCGAAGTGGGATCGGTCTTTGCCCCGCGTGCCGGTCAGTTGCCCGTCGAGAAGGTGCGCGTGGGAGTGCTCGTGATGGGGCTGCGCCGTCCAGCGCACTTCACAGATCCGACAAAGGACGTCTTTGACGAATGGGATGCGAAGGCGATCGGGGAGCGAGTGGCCGAACTGGTTGCCCCGGGGATGCGCATCACCCTCGAGCCGGGGGATGGCACCCCGGTGCTGTGGCGCGTTGCCGCCAAGGGCGGGGAGATCGGGACCGTGGAGCGCATCACACTCGACAAGCCGGTGTGGGCGAGCGAGGCGTTCGGGATCGAGATCACCCTCGGGCGCCTCGCGAGCACTCCGGTCGCGGCACCAGGGACGCACAACTACTCAGCCGGAACGCCGGGGCGCGTGGTTGCCAAGGGCCATGTCACGTACCGCCCGATCCCGACCATGCCGGCGGCCGAGTTCGACCTGGCATTGCTGGTCCCCGATGGGGTGACCGCGGCGCAGGTCGAGCAGCTGCTGCGTCGCAGTGGAGGCGACCTGCTGGAATGCGTCGAACTGTTCGATGAGTTTCGTGGGGCTGGTGTCCCCGAGGGGCACCGAAGCGTGGGTTGGCGATTGACCTTCCGCGACGCTGCGCGCACACTTCGCGAGAAGGAAGTCGACGGTCGTCGGCAGAAGATCCTCCGCACCCTGGAGACCGAGCTCGGTGTCCGAACCAGAACTGCCTGAGTCCGCGGCCTACCGGCAGCTCGACCAGCTCGTCCACCACTTGGGCGAGGAGCTGGCGGGTTTCCGACGGCGTGCCCTCGCCGCCGAATCGCGCGTTCGCGACCTCGAGTCGGCGATCCAGTTGGGAGGGGACTCGGCAAGTCTCGAGCGACTCCGCGTCCTCGAGGAGGAGAATGTCGACCTGCGCGCCAGGATCTCGTTCGCCTCGGGGCGTACGCGACAGCTGCTGGCCCGCGTGCACTTTCTTCGTCAGCAGCAGAGCCGCCCGGTTCCGGGCGCCGCACCGAGTGCCCGATCGTGAGCGAGAAGCGACACCTGGTGAAGGTGGTGATCGTCGGCGAGGAGTACACGATTCGCTCCGATGCGTCGCCCGAACACACGCGCGCCGTGGCGCAGTACGTGGACCAATCGATCAAGCGCGTGCTCCACACGGCCTCGGTCGTCGAGAATCACAAGGCGGCCATCCTGGCGGCCCTGCAGATCACCGATGAGTTGTTCCGCGCACGCGCATCGGCCGAGTCGATGGACGAGGCGCTCGACGCCTTGTCGGGCGAGATCCGGCGTTGGCTTCCCCCCGGCAAGCGCGGCGACACGGGCGAGATGCAGGCCATCGAAGCGGGCCCGACCCACCCGGTCGGCTGATTGCCAATCCCATCACCGTCCCCTACCTTGACGTGATGTGACCCGCTGATGCGTAGGTTGTAGCTCCTGCACGACTTAGCGCTTCCCGTCCCGCGCCCTTCGCCGGCGCCGGACCGGCGGCGCAGCGTCGGAAGCTCCATGCGCCACCAGCCGAGGTTTTCCTTCGACGTCGCGGCGGTGCCGCGGTGGAGCATAGATCGACATGAGCGACTCGACGCTATTGTTCGCTGCACTTGGCGTGCTCGTCATTATCGCCACTGCGGTGTCCTTCATCTTCGGTCGACGCGCCGGCCAGCAGGGTGAGCGTGAGGCGCAACGACTGGCCAAGACAAGCGCCGAGGAGCTGACTTTTCCGGAAAGGAAGAGCTGATCAAGCTGCGCGAGGCGTGGGAAGTGGAGGCGCGCCATCGACGTGAGGAAGTCGAGCGCGAGGAGCGCCGTTCCGACGAGCGCGAGACGCAGATCGAGCGCAAGGCCGACGTGGTCGAGCAGCGCGAGCGTGAACTCGGTCGACGCGCCAGCGATATCGGACGCAAGGAAAAGTCAGTCGAGGGGCGCGAACTCGAGCTCGAGCAGCTGGTTGCCGACGAGCGGCGACGCCTGGAGTCGCTGGCTGGCATGTCGGCATCGGAGGCCAAGGCCGAACTCATCGCCCGTCTCGAGCGCGAGGCCGAGGCGGACGCTGCCAATCGCATCCGTGAAATCCGCGAGAGCGCGAAAAAGAACGCCGAGCGCGAGGCGAAGAAGATCGTCGCGCTCGCCGTGCAGCGCATTGCGTCCGAGCATACGTCGGAGATCTCCGTGTCATCGGTCGCACTGCCGAACGATGAGATGAAGGGGCGCATCATCGGGCGCGAGGGACGGAACATTCGCGCCTTCGAGCTGGCGACCGGCGTGGACGTGGTCATCGACGACACCCCTGACACGGTTGTCGTGTCCTGCTTCGATCCGATTCGTCGCGAGATCGCCCGCCTGTCGCTCGAGAAGCTGGTGACGGATGGTCGCATTCATCCGGGGCGCATCGAGGAAGTGGTCGCCAAGTCGCGCAAGGAAATCGAGGTCCAGATTGTCGAGCTGGGCGAGCAGGCGGCCTACGAGACCGGTACGCATGGACTGCACGCCGAGATCATCAAGCTCATCGGGCGCATGAAGTGGCGGACGAGCTACGGGCAGAACATTCTCGATCATTCCAAGGAGGTCGCGCACCTGGCCGGGATCATGGCCGCGGAACTCGGCCTCGATGTCGCGATGGCCAAGCGCGGCGCGCTGTTGCACGATATCGGCAAGGTGCTGACCCACGAACACGAAGGGACGCACGTCCAGCTTGGGGTCGAAGTCGCCACGAAGTACGGCGAACATCCGCTGGTGATCAACGCGATCGCCGCCCATCACGACGACGTGCCGCACGAGAGCGAGATCTCGGTGCTCGTCCAGGCGGCCGACGCCATTTCGGGGTCGCGGCCCGGGGCGCGTCGCGAGGCGTTCGAGACGTACGTCAAGCGACTCGAGGGGCTCGAGAAGATTGCCGCCAGCTACAAGGGCGTCGACAAGGTCTTTGCCATCCAGGCAGGGCGGGAGCTGCGTGTGCTCGTGACGCCGGAAGGGGTTGACGACGCCCGCATGTCGGCGCTGGCGGACGAGATCGCCCGGCGCATCGAGGCAGAACTTCAATATCCAGGGCAAATCAAGGTCGTGATCATTCGTGAATCGAGGGCGACCGATGTCGCCCGATAGCGCGCCCGCAGCGGCGCAGCGCATTGACGGTGTCGCGGTCGCGCGCGCCGTGCGCGACGACGTGGCCCTCGAGGTCGCAGAGCTCAAGACACGCGGCATCACCCCGGGGCTGACCGTGGTGATCGTCGGCGAAGATCCGGCGAGCCAGACGTACGTGCGGGCGAAGGAGAAGGCGAGCGTCGAGGCAGGGATGAAGGGGGAGACCATTCGCCTTGCCGCCGACGTATCGCAGGCCGAACTCGAGCAATTGATCGATCGCCTCAACGCCGACGATTCGGTGCATGGCATCCTCGTGCAGAGCCCGCTGCCGAAGCACATGGATTCGAACACCGTCGTGCGGCGCATCTCGCCGGCGAAGGATGTCGATGGCTTCCATCCCGTCAACGTGGGCAAGCTGCTGACCGGCGAGAAGGACGGCTTTGCTCCGTGCACGCCGGCGGGGGTGCAGGAACTGCTGGTGCGCTACGGCGTGTCGACCACGGGAAAGGACGTCGTGATCGTGGGTCGCAGCAACATCGTGGGAAAGCCGATGGCGGCCCTGTTGATGCAGCAGGGAGCCGGCGGCGATTGCACGGTGACCGTGTGCCATTCGCGCACGCGCGACCTCGCCGCACATACCCGGCGTGCCGACATCGTCATCGCCGCGCTCGGGCGCCCGGAGTCGATCACCGGTGACATGATTCGGCCGGGCGCGGTCGTCATCGACGTGGGAATTTCGCGTGTCGCGGATCCGTCGGCGGCTCGTGGGTACCGGTTGGCCGGGGACGTGCATTTCGAGAGCGCGGCGCAGGTCGCGTCGTTCATCACCCCGGTCCCGGGCGGTGTCGGGCCGATGACGATCGCCATGCTGCTCAAGAACACCGTCCGGGCGGCGCGACAGGCCGGCGCGTGACACCGGCCCGGCGGCCGCGCGGCGCCGCGAGGCCGTTGCGCGAGGCGGCGGCGCAGGACGCGCCCGACCTCTTTGCTGCTGGCGGCGATGCGGTGTCCGGGCGTCAGGCGGCGGCGCCGTCGACGCGTGCGGCTGTGCGTGACGATGTCGGGCGTGACGCGGACGCGGAATTCGGCGCGGACGTGCTCCCGGTCGCGCCTGGTGAGAGTCCCGGGTCGGCGGTGTCGGTCGCGACCATCACGCAGACGGTGAAGGACGTCCTCGAAGGGGCCTTTCCGCCGCTGTGGGTCCGCGGAGAAGTGAGCGACTTCAAGCAGCACCGCAACGGACACTGGTACTTCTCGCTGCGCGACCAGGAGGCGTCGTTGCGGTGCGTGGTCTGGTCGCGTGACACCCGTCGCATTCCCGCAGCCCCCGACGAGGGCATGACGGTCGTGGCGTTAGGCCAGGTCACGGTATACGCGGCGCGTGGCGACCTGCAGTTCACCGTCCGGGCGATGGACGCCGTCGGCGACGGGCTGTGGCGCAAGGCCTTCGAGCAGGCGCGCGCGCGCCTCGAACGCGACGGCCTGCTCGATCCGGCCCGCAAGCGCGCGCTGCCGTTCCTTCCGCGCCGCATCGCGGTCATCACGAGCCGCGACGGCGCGGCGTTGCACGACATCATCTCGGTCACGCGCCGGCGCAATCCGCTGGTGGAGCTGGTGCTGATCCCGGCGGCGGTGCAGGGCGAGGGAGCGCCGGCGTCGCTCTGTGCGGCCCTCGACCGGCTGGAGGCGTGGGGAGGGGCCGACGTGGCGATCATCGGGCGCGGCGGGGGATCACGCGAGGACCTGTGGGCCTTCAACGACGAGACGGTTGCACGGCGGGTGGCGGCCTGCAGCATCCCGATCATCTCGGCGGTGGGGCACGAGGTGGACGTGAGCCTCTGCGACCTGGTCGCCGATTGGCGCGCTCCCACACCGTCGGCGGCGGCCGAGCGCGCCGTTCCCGTGCTCGACGACCTGCGGCGTGAAGTGCGCACCCTTGCCCGGCAGCTGCACACTGCGGCGCACGAGTGCGTGCGCGAGGGACGTCGGCGGCTGGAACAGGGATCGCGGCGACTGGCCCAGGATGCGCGCCGTCTCGTCGAGCGTCGCCGGCTCGGGCTGGAGGGACTGGCCGGGCAGCTACACGCCCTGTCGCCGCTCGCGACGATGTCGCGCGGCTTCGTGGCGGCCACGACGCCGGCCGGGCGCCTCATTGCCTCGGCAGGGGCCGTGGCGGCGGGCGATGAGGTGCACCTGCGCTTCCGCGACGGGACGGCGGTGACGCAGGTGCAGTCGGTGATGCTCCAGGCAAGTGGCACGGGTGGTGAGGCGGTCGATGCGGACTTAGTGAACGGGCAGGAGTAAATGGCGACTTTCGAGGAGGTCCTCGCGCGCCTGGAGGCGATCGTCGAGGAAATGAGCGGTGAGGAGCTGCCGCTGGATCGCGCGCTGGCGCTGTTCGAGGAAGGGATCGAGCATTTGCGCCTGGCGACGCACGAACTGGGGCGCGCCGAGGCGGCGGTGAAGGTGCTCGCCGAGCGCGCCAATGGTGTTTTGGAGGCGGCTGACCTTGGTGGCTGACACGATGCACGCGCTGTCCACGGAGCGTACCGCGATCGACGCCGCGCTGCTGCGGCTGTGTGACGAGACGGCGGGATCGTTCACCCCCGCGGTGGCCGAGGCGGTGCGGTACTCGCTGCTCGGCGAGGGGAAGCGGCTGCGCGGCTGCCTCCTGCTGCATGCGTATCGTGCCTGCGGCGGCGGCGCCGATGCGACGGCGCTGGCGGCGGCCGTGGAGGTGGTGCACGCGTACTCGCTCGTGCACGACGACCTGCCGTGCATGGACGACGACGACGTGCGTCGCGGCCGGCCGACGGTGCACAAGGTGTATTCGGTCGCGATCGCGACGGCGGCCGGGCTGGCAATGGTCCCGCTCGCGGCCCAGGCGGCGTTCCGCGCGGCGCGCGGGTTGACCCTCTCCGACGCTGAGGCTGGCGCGATTGTCCGGACCCTCATGCGGGCCTCGGGCGGGGGCGGGATGATCGGGGGGCAGCTGCTCGACCTCGAGGCCGAGGGACGTACGCTGGGGCTGGAGGAGCTCGAGCGCATCCATCAAGGCAAGACGGGGGCGCTGATCGAGGTATCGGTGCGGCTCGGCGCGATGGCGGCGCGAGCGCCCGCCGATCAGGTCGAGGCGCTGGGGCGCTACGGTGCGCGGCTCGGGCTCGCCTTTCAGATCGCCGACGATGTGCTCGACGTGACGGCGACGACAGACGAACTGGGGAAGACGGCCGGGCGCGACGTCGCCCTGCGCAAGAGCACCTATCCCGCGCTGCTGGGGATTGCCGGCGCACGCGAACGCGCCGACGCGTTGATCGAGGAGGCGCTGTCGGCGCTGCATCGGGCGGCCGTGAACTCGGAGGTGTTGGAGGCGCTGGCGCGTTACGCGGTGGAGCGTCGCTCCTGACGGATGCCGCGCACCTGATGGCGGTTTAGGGCGCCGCGCGGCGCTCGATGTCGCCGGGAACTTCCCCCGCTGCCGGTCTTACTACACCTTCCCGCCATGTCAATTCTGGACCGAGTCGATTCTCCTGCCGACCTTCGGCGCCTCACGCGTGACGAGCTGCGCACGCTGGCGGCGGAGATGCGTGCGCGCCTCATCGACGTCTGCTCGCGGACGGGCGGGCACATCGGCGCCGGGCTCGGCGTCGTGGAGCTGTCCATCGCGCTGCACTACGTCTTCGAGACCCCGCGGGACCAGCTCGTCTGGGACGTGGGGCACCAGGGCTATCCGCACAAGCTGCTGACCGGGCGCAACGCCCGGATGGAGACGCTGCGGCAGGAGGGCGGGCTGTCGGGATTCCTCAAGCGCAGCGAGAGTCCGTACGACACCTTCGGGGCCGGCCATGCCGCGACGTCGATCTCGGCCGCGTTAGGTATCGCGGCGGGACGCGACATCCAGGGAGACGATTACAAGGTCGTGGCCATCATCGGCGACGGATCCCTCACCAGCGGGCTGGCCTACGAGGCGCTCAACAACGCCGGGCACTCGGACCGCGACGTGGTCGTGATCCTCAACGACAACGAGATGTCGATCGCCCCCAACGTCGGGGCGATGTCGCGCTACCTGACGCAGGTGCAGCGCAACCCGCTCTACAATCGCGTGCGCGACAAGATCGGCGAATTCGTCGAGACGCACGACGCCCTCAACACGCTGGTGCGGAAGTGGGAGGAGAGCGTCAAGTCGTTCCTGACACCTGGCGTGTTGTTCGAGGAGCTCGGGTTCCGCTACTTCGGCCCGCTGGACGGCCACGACCTCGATGTCCTGATCGACACCCTCGAAGTGGTGCGTGACCGCGGCGGGCCCCGCCTGGTCCATGTGGTCACCCAGAAGGGGCGCGGCTTTCCGGCCGGCGAACACGTGGAGAAGTGGCACGCGCTGCCACCGGGACACGATCCTGCCACCGGGAAACAGCGCACCGCCGCCAGCGGCAACCCCAACTACACGGCGGTGTTCGGCGCGGGGCTGAGCGCGTTGATGGACGAACGCGGCGATGTCGTGGCCATCACCGCCGCCATGCCCAGCGGCACCGGGACCGGGGGCGTGGCCACGGCGCATCCGTCCCGGTTCTTCGACGTCGGCATCGCCGAGGGACATGCCGTCACGTTCGCTGCGGGAATGGCCACACGCGGGCTGCGTCCGGTGGTGGCCATCTACTCCACCTTCCTGCAGCGGGCCTACGACAACCTGATCCACGACGTGGCGCTGCAGTCGCTGCCAGTCGTGTTCTGCATGGACCGGGCGGGGCTGGTCGGCGAGGACGGCGAAACCCACATGGGGCTCTACGATATCGCGTACATGCTGGCCGTCCCGAACATGACCGTCACGGCCCCGAAAGACGGGACGGAGATGCTCGCGCTCGTGCGGGCGGGGGTCGAGCACGAGGGCGGGCCGTTCTGCCTGCGCTATCCGCGGGACGTGGCCCCCGACCTGGTGCCGCCGATGCGCGACATCGCACCGACCCCGCACGCCACGTGGGAGGTGCTGCGCACGGGACACGACGACATCGCGATCCTCGCCGTGGGCACCATGGTCGCGCCGGCACTGGCCGCCGCGGCCACGTTAGGCGAGGAGGGGCTCGACGTGACGGTCGTCAACTGCCGGTACCTCAAGCCGCACGACGACGTCACACTCGCGGCCATCCTCGGCGGGCACAAGTCGCTCCTGGTCGTGGAAGAGGGGACGGTGGTGAACGGGTTCGGCGCCTACCTCGCGCGCATCGTCGAGCAGCAGGAACCCGGCGTGCGCGTTGTGGCGCACGGCGTGCCGGACCGCATCATCGTGTCGGCGTCCCGACGCCGGCAGTTGTCGCTCTGCGGGCTCGACTCCGCTGGCATCGCCGACCGCGTGCGCGCGCTGCGCGAGACCGAGGCGATCGCCGGGTGATACGCATCGGCGTTGTCGGTCACCGCGGGTACGACGACCTGCTCCCGCTGCTCGAGACGCTGCGCCGGCTGTCGCCGACGCTCGGCGTGGCGCTCGTCCTCGAGCCGGAGCTGGCCGCGCTGGCCCCCGAACTCCCGCTGCTGCACGACCTGGCGGGGATCGACGCCCTGCTCTCGCTCGGGGGCGACGGCACGCTCCTGCGCGCGGCGCGCTTGCTGGGCGGTCGCGAGGTGCCGATCCTGGGCATCAACCTTGGGCGCCTCGGCTTCCTCACGGCGTGCGGGCCCGACGACGCGGCGACGGCGCTGCGACGGTTTGTCGCGGGCGACTACGTCTCCGACGCGCGCATGGCCCTCGAAGCCGTCGTGACCAACGATGGAGAGGAGGAAGCGAGCTGGCACGCGCTCAACGACGTGGTGCTGAAGCAGGGGGGCAAGGCACGCGTCATGCGCCTGCACGTGGAGGTGAACGGCGAGGAGATCGCCCAGTTCGCCGCCGATGGCGTGGTGATCGCCACCCCGACCGGGTCGACCGCGTACGCGCTCTCCGTCGGCGGGCCGGTGGTCGACCCGGCGCTCGAGTCGATCCTGCTCGCGCCCATCTCAGCCCACTCGCTGTACATCCGTCCGCTCGTGCTCCCGCCGTCGGCGGAGGTCGTGGTGAGCGTCGAGGATGATGACAGCGATCAATTGGTAACGATCGACGGGCAGATCGGGTCAACGTTCGGGAGCCGGCAGCGCCTCACCGTGCGACGCGCCGAGCGGGTCGTCCGCCTCGTTCGCTTTCCCGAGATGACGTTCTTCGAGCGCATGCGACGCAAGCTGGGGTGGAGCGCCACCGGCGACGCGGCGCTAGCCGCATGCTGGTCGCCCCATGCTGACAGAACTGCGGATTCGCAACGTCGCCATCCTCGAGTCGGTTGCCCTCCCGCTTCGTGCCGGCTTCAACGTGCTCTCCGGCGAAACGGGGGCCGGGAAGTCGATCATCGTCGAGGCGCTCGGCCTCCTGCTCGGCGAGCGCGGCCACGCGGACCTCGTGCGCGCGGGGACCGACAAGGCCAGCGTGGAGGGGGTGTTCGACGTCAGTGCCCAACCCGAGCTGATATCCGCGCTCGATGCGCGCGGCGTCGATGTCGAGGAGGGCGTCGTCATCCTGCGCCGCGAGATTTCCAGCGCCGGGCGCAGCCGAGCCTGGGTCAACGGCTCGGCGGTCACCAGCGGCGCGCTGGCCGAGGTTGGGCGAGCCCTGGTCAACATCCACGGGCAGCACGAATCGCAGACACTGCTCAATCCTGAGGTGCAGCGAGCGGTGCTCGATGCCTTCGGCGGCACCACGGCGCAGGCCGAGCGGGTGGCGTCCGCGTTCGCGGCCGCCAGCGACGTGCGCGCCCAGATGTCTTCGCTCGCGAGTCGCCGGGCGGCGGCGGAAAAGCGCGCCGACTACCTCCGCCACGTCGTGAAGGAGCTGGCCGAGGCGGTGCTCGTGGTTGGTGAGGACACTCGACTGGAGGAGGAAGTCCGGCGACTGTCGCACGTGGCAGAACTGCGGGTGCACGCCGCGCACCTGCGCGAGGCGATCGATGGCGAGGAGGCGGGGGCGCTGCTGGCGCTGGGCGCGGCCCAACGCGCGTTAGGCGCCGCTGCCCGGCTCGACCCCGCGCTCGATCGGCTACAGGGCATCCTCGACGCGGCCTTCGCCGAGCTGGACGAACTCGCCCGTGCCGTGCGGGACTACGATACCCAGCTCGACACCGATCCCGGGCGGCTCCAGGAACTCGAGGCGCGTCGCGACGTGATCTTTCGCCTCACGCGGAAGTATGGCGGCACCGTGGACTCCGCGCTGGAGACGCTGCGCGAGGCACGCGAGGAACTCGACCTGGTCGATACTGCCGCACTGGACCTCGGGGCGCTCAGCCAGCGTGAGGCGGAGCTCTCGGCGGCGGTCACGCGCGAGGCCCAGCGGTTGAGCGCGGCGCGTGGCCAGGCGGCGCGAGCGCTGGAGCGGGCGGTGGACGCCATCTTCCCCGATCTGGGACTCGCGGACGGTCACCTCACCGTCGCCCTCACCCCGCGCGACGAGGTGGCGGCGAGCGGCGCGGAAGAGGTCGAATATCGGGTGGCCCTCAACGTGGGATTGGAGTCCCGGGCACTGGCCCGCGTTGCGTCTGGCGGAGAGCTGGCGCGGGTCATGCTGGCACTCAAGACGATCCTCGCACGGCTCGACGGCGTTCCCACCCTCGTGTTCGACGAGGTGGACGCGGGGATCGGCGGGCGCGTCGGGCTCTGCGTGGGCGACACGATGCGGCGCGTCGCGGCCCATCACCAGGTCTTCGCCATCACCCACCTGCCGCAGATCGCCGCCCGCGCGCACCATCACATCGTGGTGAGCAAGGGCGCGCGCGGCGGGATCACGACGGCCGACCTGCGTGTCGTAGAGGGCGATGCACGGGTGACCGAGGTGGCGCGTATGCTGGGCGGCGACTCCGAGAGCGAGGCGAGCCGGGCGCACGCGCACGAGCTGCTGGAGAACGCGGCCGTCGACGCGTCGGCCGGGGATTCAACCGCTGCAGGTGCAGGCACCGGCCGTCCCGCTCGGCCGCGCGGGAGAAGCGCGAAGCGTTAGGCATCCTGGCCTCGGGTTCGCCGTGGCCGCGGGCGTGGCGAGCGCGTTTGGTCGGTGCACACCTGGCGAACCGAGGGCACGCTGCGACGGCGCGCCCCATGCGCGCCCCATGCGCGCCCCATGCGCGCTGCATGCGCGCCGCATGCGCGCCCCCTGAGGGTTAGCGCGCCGATCCGGCGCGCGGGGTCGGACGCGCCTCGGGAGCGGCGAACAGCGGGATGTAGAGGCGGAGGCCGATCGCGTGCGTGAACTGCTTGATCGCCAGTCCCGAGCCGCTCAGCGACTGACCCAGCACGTAGCTTACCTCCAGGGGGCGTCGTGCCCGACCGCGATAGTAGGCCGCCATCGTCGAGTACGTGAAGCCGGCGACCACGCGTTGCTCGGTGCGCGCGGTGCCGACGTTGAGCACCGCGGCATCGAGCGTCGTCGCCTGGCCCGACAGGTCGGTCACCGGGAATTGGCCGGCGTACACATCCTCGCCCTTGTTGTACACGCTGTAGGTGGCGCTGAACATGAGGGCATCGCTCAGGCTGAACCGCGGCGAGACCTCGCCAACGAAGTAGTCGCCCAGGTCGCGGCTGACAAACTGGCGACGATAGGCCGCAGGGAAGGGCGCGTTCGGGGTGTCGGGGATGCGAAGGAATTGGTCGTCGGCCTGCTGGATACCGTATCGCCCGACGATCGACACCCACGCGCGCTGGCCGAACAGGACGTCGGCAAAGAGTCGACCCTCGAGGTCGTCCTGGGCATCACCGGTCCCCACATCGGCGAAATCGTCGGCGGACTGGTACTGCGCCTTTCCCAGCCGGTAGGCGCCGCCCACGGCGAGGCGGACCTTCACGCCGCGCACGTCGACTCGCTGCGGCGGCTGCGCCCCGAGTCCGTCGTACAGCAGGAACTTGGCGCCGATCTCGACGTCGCCGATGTGCGAACGCTCCACGGTGGCGAGTGGGGCAGCGCCAATCCCGAAGTCGGGGTCGGAGATGATCGTGTTGAAGTCGGCCAGGCCCATCAACGGGGCGCCCACCGGCGCTGCGGAGATCCAGCCGGCTCGCCCCGTGGGCGCTCCCAGCAGCGAGAGGAAGTCGGCCGAAAGCGCGGTGAGGCGGGCGGCCACGCTCAGCTGCAACGCCGACCCATGGACGGGGGCGTAGCGGGAGCCCTCGCCCTCGCGCGTGCCGTACACGGTGCCGACGGCGGTGGCGACTGCCGCTCCGCTCGCCGCCAGCTGCGTGCCCGCGCCCGGTCGGCGTTGATCGCCGTGCACTTGGGCGCCGCGCTCCCCTGACAGCTCGTCAGCGCCCCCTGCAATCGGGTGACCGCCTCGCCCAGCTGGGTGGTCACCAGCAGATTCTGCGCGCGCGCCCCCGCCAGGGCGCGTGCCGGATTGATCCCGATCGTCCCTCCGGTGCGGTCAGGATTGGGGTTCATCGTGAGCTCGTTGCGCGTCTTCACGTAGGGCACCAGCACGCCGACGGTCAGTCGCCGGGTCACGCCGTACTCGAGCGTGATCGGGGTCGTGACGCTGGAATAGTCGAAGTCGACACGCAGTCGGCCCAGCGTACTCGGGTTCAGGGTGTTGCCGGTGAGCGTCTGCAGCGCACTCGTCAGCGGCCGCAGCGGCTCGAACCGGGACGGAGTGAGCGAATCGACGTCGAAGTCGATCGCGAGTCGTTCGGGGACGCCCTTCTTTCGCCCGTTCAACCCGTCGCTGAAGCGTTCGTTGGCGCGCCCCCACGTGGGCTGCACGCCGATCCGGAACAGGCCGCGGGGCACGACCGTGGCGTCGTCGGCGGGGCCCAGGATGCGCTGCGCCGCCGCCGCATGCGGCTGCAGGACGAGGATCGCGAACAGGGCCGTCGCCAGAGCGGCGGTCCGACGACGACGTTTGAGCTGTAGGTTCGACAAGGTAAGTTGCTAGACCTGAAGAAGTCCGCCCTGCACCCCTCGCCATCGTGGCGCGCGGGCCCGGGAGCCGGGTCATCGAAAGTAACCGTACCGTGAACGATTCGCCGATCCCACCCATCCCGTGGCAGATCACGGGCAACCACTGGATCTCGCTACCGTGCATCCATCCGGTGGATGGTGCCATCCACGCGGTGGGAACGCTCCACCGCGGGGCGCGCGCCGCCGTGGAGTTTGCCGGGGGGGAGCAGTTTGCGTCGGGACAGGAACCGGCGCTCGCCCGCCCGGTGCTGGCGATCGACGGCGTCACGGTCGATTGGAGTAGTACCTCGCTGGCGTGGGAGCGTGCCTACGGCTGGCTGCCGACCTTCACCGCGACGCTGGGACCGCTGGTCGTCCGCGCCACGGTCTTTGCGCCGTATGGGAAGGATGCCGACACCGCGGGGGCCGTGTACGCCTTCGCCTTCGAGAATCGGGCCCAGCAGGACGTGCGGTTGAGCGTCGGGCTGGAGGGCACGCTGGGCTACCGCCAGCTCCGCGTGCGGACGGCACGCCCCTTTCCCGACGCGCATTCGGTGCGACGGGGCTCGACCGACGCCGTGATCCTGGAGGGGGGCGCCGTCCCGGGGCTCGTCGCGCTCGCCATCGGCGCAGACGGCGACGCGACGATCGACGTCTCCGAGTCCGGCAGTTACGCCATGCGTCGCGACGTGCGGGTCCCCCCGGCGGGGGTGGCGGAGGCCGCGTTCTTCCTCGCGGTCGGGCCGGAAGGGGATGGCGCCGAGGCCACGGCGGGTGTCATGCGGCGTCGCGGCTGGCGCTACCTGCTGGCCGCGACGCGCGACGCGCTCCGGGCGCTGGAGCAGAGCACGGGGAACGAGGCGATCGATGCCATCATCAATCGCAACCTGCTCTTCGCCTACTTCTATGGTGTGGGGCGCGCCCTCGACGACGCCCATTTCTACCTCGTGCGCACCCGGGTGCCGTGGCACTCGCGGGGGGTGAGCCTGCGCGAGTGGGAGGCCCTCATGTGGACCATTCCCGCGGTGCAGCTGGCGGATGCCCCGCTGGCGCGCGAACTCCTGCTGCGCGTCTGTGAATTGCACGGGTATTCGCCAGGGGTCGGCGTGCGCTACCTGGACGGCACGCTGTTCGAGCCCGGATTCTCGCTCGAAGGGGCGGGGGCGTATGCGATCGCGATCGACCGGTACATCCGCGAGTCGGGCGACGAGCAGATCGTGGAGGAGCCGGTCATCGCCGATACGCTGTACGGTTCGCACGAGGACATCAGTGCGCGCCGACACGAAACAATACCGCTCTTCTCGACGGAGATCACGCCCGCCGGGCGACCCGCCGCCTTTCCGTACACGCTGCACGGCAACGCGGTCGCGGCCCAGGCCATGGACGTCTTCCGGCGCACCCTGGACGAGGAGACCGCGCGCGCCATCGAGGACCCCGAGGCGGTTCGCGCGGCGCTGCAGCGGCACTTCGCCGGCGAGCGCGATGGCAAGTCGATCCTGATGTCGGCGGTGAACCTGACCGGTGAGGCGGTGGCCGACGACGATCCGGGCGCGTCGGTCGTCTGGTTGCCGTTGTACGAGACGCTCGATCGGCGCGATTCGGCCTATCGACGCACGGTCCGCACGATCGACCTGGAGCCCCGGGTCCCTCGCCCGGCAGATCGCCCGCCTCCTGGGTCCCGACGCCAAGGACGTGATGCAGTGGCTGCGCCGCGCCCCCCTGCACAACGGGTTGGCCGCGGAACGTGTGGACGTGGATGGCCATGCCACCGCGAACGGCGGCGATGCCTCGCTGGCTGGGTTGCTCGCGTACACGCTCTGGTACGCGGTCCACGCCCTCGGCGTCGCCCCGTGAGCCGCGCCGCCGTCGAGACGCTGTACACCCTCGCCTACGGGCGGCGTCCGACGGTGGTGGCCTCGGCCCCGGGCCGGGTCAACCTGATCGGGGAGCACCTGGACTACAACGGCGGAGCCGTGCTGCCGATCGCGATCGCCCAACGCACGTGGGTGGCCATGGGACGGTCGCACGGCGACGCGTCGCGCGCCGTGTCGCGGGAGCGCGGCGAGGTGGGGACGTGGGCGCACGGGACGGCGAAGGCGAGCGGCGATTGGTGGGACTACGTCGCGGGGGCGCTCGAGTCCGCCGCATCGTTAGGCGCGGCGCGCGCCGACCGCAATGTGGCGGTGGTGAGCGACATCCCCATGGGTGCCGGGCTGTCGTCGTCGGCGGCGCTGGAGGTGGCCACCGTGCTGGCGGCCCTCGCCCTCGATGAACTGCCCGTGTCCGCCGCCCGCGACGACCGCGCGGCGACGCCGTCGCGTTCCATGCTGGATGTGGCCCGGGCCGCGCACCGGGCGGAGCATGACTTCGTGGGGGTGTCGTGCGGCATCATGGACCAGTACGCGAGCGCACTGTGCCAGGCCGGCCATTCGTTGCACCTGCAGTGTGACACCGGCGTCTTTCGCCACGTCCCGCTGGATCGTGGTGTGCTGATCGTGGATACCGGGGCCCACCGTGCGCTGCGGACGTCGGCGTACAACACGCGCCGTGCCGAGTGCGATGCGGCGCTGGCCATCCTGCGGTCGCGCGATCCAGGGGTCGCGTCGCTGGCGCACGTGACGCACGCGCAACTGGCCGAGGCGTCGCTCCCCGCCCCGCTCGACCGGCGGGCCCGGCACGTCGTGAGCGAGTCCGCGCGCGTTGTCGAATTCGTGCGGCTCTGCGAGGGGGAGCAGGATCATCTCCGGATGGGGGGGCTCCTGAATGCCTCGCACCGATCGCTGCGCGACGACTACGAATGCTCGTCGCCCGAGCTGGATTGGGTCGTCGAGCACAGCGTGGCGCGCCTCGGCATCGACGGGGCGCGGCTGACGGGGGCCGGATGGGGAGGGTGCGCCATCGTCGTCGGTGACCCCGATGCGCTGGCGGCGTTCGCCCCCGAACTCGAGGAGTCGTTCGCGCTGTCGTGGGACCGTGCGCCGCGAACGTGGCTCACGACGCCTCAGGATGGGGCGCGCGTGGAGGAATAGCGTCGCGCGCTCGCGCCGTGCGCTGCGCCTGGCGTGCGCCGTGTGTTCGCGTGGCGCGGGGCGCAACGTATGTCGCAGGTGCGGCCGCCTTGTTGGCGACTGCGCGCTCCGGCTATACTTCGCGCGTTGCGGGAATAGCTCAGTTGGTAGAGCACAACCTTGCCAAGGTTGGGGTCGCGGGTTCGAGTCCCGTTTCCCGCTTTTTTTGGGACGGGAGACGGGGGACGGGAGACGGGGGTCAGGTGCTCGAGTTTCGGTCCCGCCGTCCTGGTCCGCCGTCCTGGCGGTTTCCTGCTCGGTGACAGGCGAGATGGCTGGCACGGCGCGGGTGGCGAAATGGTAGACGCGGGGGACTTAAAATCCCCTTCGGGCAACCGAATGCGGGTTCGAGTCCCGCCCCGCGCATTGTCGACACGCGTCAGGCGCGTTGGGTCGTGCGACACGACGAATCATGCCCGGCGGCTCACGCGTGAGTGAGGCACCGCCAGCCGCAGTGAGAGAGAGGCCGTCGGCACGTGGCTATCGACGGTTGGCCGCGCGCCGGCAATCGCGCGCCGGCGGGATCGCGCTGCGAGGCGCACGTAGGGGCGCGCGCGAACGGCTCCACGTTCGCGGACGACGTCGCGCAGGCGCGCGGGCCGCCTGATCGCGTTCCGGCAGGCGACGTGCGTGGGACGACGATCGAACTGCCAAGCAGCGGCATCGAGCACCCGTGGCCGACACGCCAAGTCCGTCTGCCGACGTCGCCGCTCTCCTCTACCGCTCGACGGCGCCGAGCGGCGGGTACGCAAGGCGAGCCCACATTCAGGGCGCACGACCCCCGCACCCCCTGCCACACCCGCGCCGCTCCCGGCTACAATACGTCCCATGGTTGATGTCGTCGCGCTAGCCGCCGAGCTGCTGGCAATCGAGTCGCCCACCATGGGCGAGGGAAAGGCCGTGGACTACGTCTCCCGCTGGCTGGTCGCCCGCGGGTGGAACGTCACGGTGCAGGAAGTCACCCCGGGACGCGGGAACGTCTGGGCCTCGCGCGCCGGCGGCGGCGTGACGCTCTCGACCCACCTCGACACAGTCCCGCCGTACGTCCCACCCCGCCTGGAGCACGACCGGCTGTACGGCCGCGGCTCGTGCGATGCGAAGGGACTCGTGGCCGCGATGCTGGTGGCCGCCGACACTCTCGCCGGCCAGGGCGAGGACCGGGTCGACCTGCTCTTCGTCGTCGGCGAGGAGAAGGGCTCCGATGGTGCGCGGGCCGCCAATCGCCTCCCCGCCACCTCGCGCTACCTGATCAACGGCGAGCCCACGGAGAGCAAGCTCGCCGTCGGGTGCAAGGGATCGCTGCGCGCACACCTCCGCGTCCGGGGGCGCGAGGCGCACTCGGCGTATCCGCACCTGGGGCAGTCGGCGATCGAGCCGATGGTCGCGCTGCTCCCGACGCTCAAGGACGTTGCGTGGCCCACCGACGATCGACTCGGCCCCACGACGGTGAACATCGGGACGATCAGGGGCGGCACGGAGGCCAACGTGATCCCCGGGGAGTGCGAAGTCGAACTGATGTTCCGTCTCGTTGGGCCGGTCGAGGTGGTGCGGGCACGACTCGAGGCATGGGTGGCTGGTCGCGCCGAGATCACCTACGCGTCGCACATCCCCGCGCAGTTCTTCCACACCATCCCCGGCTTCGACACCGCGGCGGTGGCCTATACCTCGGACATTCCGCTGCTCGACCGCTGGGGAACGCCGCTCCTCTTCGGCCCGGGCTCCATCCACGTCGCGCACACGCCTGACGAGTACATCGACATCGGCGAGCTGCGTGCCGCGGTCGATGGCTATTCGCGGCTGGTGCGCGCCCTGCTCGACGCCTGATGTCGTTTTCCTCGACCAAGCCGGCCCGCAAGTGGCCGGTCGCCGTGCTGGGCGCCACCGGCGCCGTCGGCCAGACGTTCATCCGCCTGCTGCAGGGGCACCCCTGGTTCGAGGTCGCCGAGGTGGCGGCGTCGGAGCGCTCGGCAGGCAAGCGCTACGCTGAGGCCGCCCGCTGGATCGAAGGGACGCTCCCGCCCGACGTCGCGGCGCTGACGGTCGCGCCGTGCGATCCCGCCCAGGTCCGCTCGCAGATTGTCTTCTCGGCGCTCGACTCCAACGTTGCCGGCGAGGTCGAGGCCGCGTTCGCGCGCGCCGGTCGCCTGGTGCTGAGCAACGCGAAGAACTACCGCATGGACGCCGACGTCCCGCTCGTCATCCCCGAGGTCAACGCCCCGCATCTGGGCTTGCTGGCGCATCAGCGGCACGCGCGTGGATTTGCGGCTGGCGGAGGGATCGTCACCAACGCCAACTGCGCCGCGACGGTCGCGGCGATGGCGCTCGCGCCACTCCACGAGGCGTTCGGGCTGGACAAGGTCTTCGTCACCACCATGCAGGCGATCTCGGGGGCGGGATACCCGGGCGTCCCCTCGCTCGACATCCTCGGCAACGTCATTCCCTACATCGGGGACGAGGAGCCGAAGATCGAGCGCGAGATGCACAAGATGCTTGGCCAGCTCACCGAGACCTCGATCACGCCGGCAGACTTCGCCGTGAGCGCGCAGGCCAACCGCGTCGCGACCGAGAACGGACACCTCATCTGCCTGTCGATCGGCTTTCGACGCCGCGTCACCGCGGACGAGGCCGCGGCGACCCTGCGCCACTGGCAAGGCTGCGAGGCCGCCCGCGGGCTGCCGTCATCGCCCGAGCACCCGATCGTCGTCACTGATGTGGCCGACCGTCCCCAGACGCGGCGCGACGTCATGCTCGGCCGAGGGATGACCGTGACCGTCGGGCGCATCCGTCCCGATCCGATCCTCGATGTCAAGCTCGTGGCGCTCGGGCACAACACCATTCGTGGTGCTGCGGGTGGCTCGATCCTCAACGCCGAGGTGCTCGCCGCGCAGGGCGCCTTCGATAGCGCATGATCGTCGTCAAGTTCGGCGGGACCTCGGTGGGTGACAGCGCGGCGATCGAACGGCTCGCCGGGATCGTGCGCGACAGACTGCCCCGTCGCCCGATCGTGGTGGTTTCGGCCATGGGCGGCACGACGAACGCGCTCGTGGCCCTCGCCGAGCAGGCGGCCGACGGTCAGCTCATCAGCGCCATTCGCGGGGTCGAGGCGTTGCGGCTGCGGCACATCAGCACGGCCGAGGCGCTGCTCGGCGACACGCCGCGCGCGCACGAACTCATCTCGGAGCTCAGCGCCACCTTTGACGAGCTGGCCTCACTCGCCGAGGCGCTCTCGGTGCTGGGGCATTCCACGCCGCGCAGTAACGATGCAATCGCCGCCAAGGGGGAGATGCTGTCCTCGCTGCTCGTGGCCGCGGCGCTGGTGGAGCGGGGCATCCCCGCCGAGCATGTGGACGCGACCACGGTCATGATCACCGGCGATCAGTTCGGCCGCGCCGAACCTCGTCCCGATCGCATCGCCGAAAGCGCGCAGAAGGTGCTCCGCCCCATGGTGGAGCGCGGCGCCGTGCCGGTGCTGGGCGGCTACATCGGCTCGACGGAGCACGGACTCGTGACCACGCTCGGTCGCGGCGGCTCCGACTTCTCGGCGTCGCTGTTCGGCGCGGCGCTGGGCGCCGAGGCGATCGAGATCTGGACCGACGTCGATGGCATGCTGACCTGCGACCCCCGGGTGGTGCCGCAGGCGCGGCTCATCGAGCGCATTCGCTTCGACGAAGCGAGCGAACTGGCGTCGTTCGGGGCGAAGGTGCTCCACCCCAGCACGATCACCCCGGCCGTGCGTCTCGGGATCCCGGTCTACATCTACAATGCCCGCAATCCTGCGGGGAGCGGGACGCTGATCACCTTCGATGCGCCGAAGCGCCCGGTGTCGGCGCTGGCCGGCAAGCAGGGCGTGACGGTGATCAAGGTGCGCAGCCCGCGCATGCTGCTGCAGCATGGCTTCCTGCGCACGCTCTTCGAGGTCTTCGACCGCCACCGCACGTCGGTAGACGTGGTGGCGACGTCGGAGGTCAGCGTCAGCGTGACGATCGACGACGTGTCGCACCTCGATTCGCTCGTCGTCGACCTGCTCGCACCTCGGCGACGTGTCGGTCGAGCGCAATCGCGGCATCGTCGCACTCGTTGGTGCCGGACTCACCGAGTCCAGCGAGGCCATGGCGCGCGCCTTTGGCGCCCTGCGATCGCTACGCGTGCACATGCTTTCGCTCAGCGCCAACGGGATCAACCTGACCCTGCTCGTCGATGGCGACCAGGTTGGCGAGGCGCTGCGGCGCCTGCACGAGGAGTTCTTCACCGCCGAGGCGTCGTGACCCTGCGCATCCTGGTCATCGGCGACGGGAAGATGGGCCGGGCGATCGCGCAGCTGGCGGCCGAGCGCGGTCACGAGATTGTCGCGCTGCTTGGCGCGGGGGACAACACCGACGGGGCGGCGATCCGGGCCAGCGCCGGCCACGCCGACGTGGCGATCGAGTTCACCGAACCCGGCGCGGCCCGGGCCAACGTGGCCGCGTGCGTGGCGGCCGACCTTCCCGTGGTCACCGGAACGACCGGCTCGTACGAGGCGCTCCCCGAGATCGAGGCAGAGGTGGCCCGCCGAAATGGCGCGCTGTTCTGGGCGCCGAACTTCTCGCTCGGCGTGGCGCTGGTGCTCGAGCTGGCCCGACAGGCCGGCGCGGCCTTCGCCCGGCAGCCGCAATTTGACGTGCACCTCGTCGAGACCCATCATCGGGCCAAGAAGGACGCGCCGTCCGGTACGGGAGCGGCGATGGCGGCAGCGGCCGCATCCGGCCTCGGCCGGCCGGTTCCGGTGACCAGCGTGCGCGTCGGTAGCGTGCCGGGGACGCACACGCTCATCGTCGACGGGGCGTTCGAGCAGGTCACGCTCACCCATGAGGCGCGCGACCGCCGCGTCTTCGCCGACGGCGCCCTGCGTGCGGCGGAGTGGCTGGTGGGGCGTCACGGTATCTTCACCATGCGCGACCTCGTGCGCGCCCAACAGGAGATCGCGTGATCGCTCGTCCACTCACGGGCTGCGGGACGGCCCTCGTCACCCCGTTCACTCGCGACGGACAGGTGGATGAGCGGGCGCTGCGTGCCCTCGTCGCCTGGCAGCTCGCCGAAGGGATGCACTTCCTCGTGCCGTGCGGCTCCACCGGCGAGGCGGCCACGATGTCGGTGGAGGAGCAGGCGCGCGTGGTCGCTGTCACGGTGGACGAGGTCGCGGGACGCGTCCCCGTGGTCGCGGGGGCAGGCTCCAACGATACGCAGAAGGCCGTCGCCCTCTCCCTCGCCATGCGCGGTGCCGGCGCGACGCACCTGCTGCACGCCTCGCCCATGTACAACAAGCCGCAGCAGCGCGGCATCGTCGCTCACTTCCGGGCCATCGCCGAGTCGGTGGACGTGCCGATCGTCGTCTACAACGTGCCGGGGCGGACGGCGAGCAACATCGAGGCGCGCACGACCCTCGAGCTTGCGACCGTCCCGGGCATCGTCGGCATCAAGGAAGCCTCGGCCAATCTCGCCCAGATCGGTGACGTGCTGCGCGATCGCCCCCCAGGCTTTGCCGTGCTGTCGGGCGATGACGCGCTGACGCTCCCCATCATGGCGCTGGGTGGCGAGGGGGTCATCTCGGTCGTGAGCAACGGCACGCCACGACGAATGGTCGCGCTCGTGGACGCCTGCGCCGCGGGTGACTTCGCCACGGCGCGCACGCTGCATCGGCAACTCCTCCCCTGGATGACGGCGGCCTTCATCGAGGCCAATCCGGCGCCCGTCAAGGCGGCACTGGCCCTGATGGGGCGCATCGAGAACGTGCTGCGCCTCCCGCTGGTTCCGCTGGCCGACGACCTCACCTCAACAGTGCGGTCGGCCCTGGTCGCCGCTGGAGCCATTCACGCATGACGGGTGACACGCTCGCATCGCTTGCCGGTAGCATCGCCGAACTGGCCGCCTTCCCGCCGGGGACGGCATTGCCCGATTCCGCCGCGACGACCGTCGCCGAGCTGCTGCGCCTCCTCGAGGACGGAGAGGTGCGCGCCGCCGAGCGGGAGCACGACGGGCGCTGGCGCGCCGTGCCGTGGGTCAAGCAGGGGATCCTCGTGGCCTTCCGCTTCGGCAAGGTTGTCGCCCTGAATGCGAGCGAGGAGGGGGCGTTCAGCTTCTTTGACAAGGACACGCTCCCCACCCGGCGGCTCACGCTGAGCGACGGCGTGCGCGTCGTCCCGGGCGGGTCGACCATCCGCGCCGGCGCGTACGTTGCCCCGGGTGTGGTGTGCATGCCGCCGATGTACATCAATGTCGGCGCCTACGTGGGGACGGGGACGATGGTCGATTCCCACGCCTTGATCGGCTCCTGTGCACAGGTGGGTGCGCGGGTGCACATAAGCGCGGCCGCCCAGATCGGCGGCGTGCTGGAGCCGATCAACGCCGCTCCCGTCGTGATCGAGGACGACGTCATCGTGGGCGGCAACTGCGGCGTGTACGAAGGGACGGTGGTACGCGAGCGCGCCGTGCTCGGTGCCGGCGTCGTCCTCACTCGCGGCACCCCGGTGTACGACCTCGTGCGCGAGACCGTCTATCGCGCCACCGCCGACACGCCGCTCGAGATCCCGGCCGGTGCCGTCGTCGTGCCCGGGGCGCGCGCGGTGCGCGAGGGCTGGGGCGCCTCGACCGGTCTCGCGCTCCAAACCCCGATCATCGTCAAGTACCGCGATGACAAGACCGACCTCGCGACCGCGCTCGAATCGTGGCTGCGCTAGCGAGGACCGGCGCCTCGGACGCCGTCGACGGGGCGGTGCGCGTCCCGGGAGACAAGTCGATCTCGCATCGCGCCCTGATGTTCTCGGCGTTTGCCGCCGGCACGTCGCGCGTGCGCGGCATCCTGCAGTCCGACGACGTGCACGCCACCGCCCGCGTCCTGCGAGCGTTAGGCTGGTCGGTCCCCGAGGTCGCCGCCCAGATGACCATCGCGGGCGGCGGACTCGTCTCGGGACTGCGTGCGCCGCGCGCAGGCCTGGACTGCGGGAACAGCGGGACCACCACGCGCCTCATGGCCGGTGTCGCGGCGGCGCAGCCGTTTGCCAGCACGTTCGAGGGTGATGCCTCGCTGTCCCGGCGCCCCATGCGCCGTGTCGCGGCCCCGCTCGAGGCCATGGGGGCGCGCGTCGACTTCCTCGAGGGTCGCGATGGGCTCCCGATGACCGTGCATGGCGGCGCGCTCCGTTCGGTGTCGTGGGAGCTGCCCGTCGCCAGCGCCCAGCTCAAGAGTGCCATCCTGCTGGCCGGACTGTGTGGGGGCGTCAGCGTGCGGGTGCGCGAGCCGGCAGCAACACGCGACCATACCGAGCGCATGCTCGCCGCCCGCGGCGTGTCGGTGGAATCGGTCGGCGGGTGGGTGTCGTTGCAACCGACGGATCGCCTGGTGGCGCGAGACGTCGACGTGCCCGGCGATCCGTCGTCAGCGGCGTTCTTCGTGGCTCGAGCCCTGCTGGCAGGGGAGGGGAGCCTGCGCGTGGAACGCGTGCTGCACAGCCCCTACCGCGATGGCTTCCTGCGTGTTGTCCAACGCATGGGGGCGCGTATCGACATGCATCGCGACGCCGGCGACGCCCCCGACGCGCCCGACGCGCTGGTGGACCTGGTCGTCCACGGGGGCACCCGGCTGCGCGCGGTACAGGTCGGCCGCGACGACGTGACCGCCATGATCGATGAGATCCCGATGCTGGCCGTGCTCGCGGCGCGCGCCGAGGGAACGACCGAAGTGCGAGGCGCCGAGGAACTGCGCGTCAAGGAGAGCGACCGCATCGCCGCCGTCGTCTCCAACCTGCGCGCCATCGGCGTGACCGCGCACGAGCTTCCCGACGGACTGGTCGTGGAAGGGACCGACGCCCCGCTCGAGGGACACGTGCTCGCGCACGCCGATCACCGTATCGCCATGGCGTTCGGTGTCCTGGGCGCTACGCGCGACTGCCGGATCACGCTCGACGATCCCGCGTGCGTCTCGGTCTCGTATCCCGACTTCTGGGCGGAGCTGCAGCGTGTCGCCCGATAACGTGGACGACACTCCCGGACGCGGCGGGCATGTTGCCGTCGCGATCGACGGGCCGGCCGCCTCGGGCAAGTCGTCGACCGCGCAGTGGGTCGCCGCCGAGCTGGGGTTCCGACACGTCGACTCGGGGGCGCTCTATCGCGCCACGACCGCTGCCGCCCTGCGATCCGGCGTTCCGCCGGCCGAGTGGACCGCCGCATTCCTGCTCACGCAAGCGGCGCGCGTGTCGCTCGCCCCGAATGAGACGTCGTTCACCCCACAGGTGGACGGCGAGTCGGTCACGGAGGAAATCCGTCGCCCGGACGTGACGCGCGGGGTTCCGCATGTCGCGCAGGTCCCCGCGGTGCGGACGTGGGTGAACGCGCAGGTGCGAGCGGTGGCGCGTTCGCACGACGTCGTGTGCGATGGGCGCGACATGGGCACGGCGGTCTTTCCTGACGCCGACCTGAAGGTCTTTCTGGTGGCCGACCCATGGGAGCGTGCCCGGCGCCGGCTCATCCAGCGCCTGTCCCGGAGCCCCACGGAAGAGGAAATCGCCGAGGAGACCGATCGGCTCGTGCAGCGCGACGCGGCCGACGTGACGCAGACGGTGCAGGCCAAGGATGCGGTCCTGATCGACACGACCTACCTGACGCAGGCCGAGCAGGTCGAGCGCATCGTGGCGCTGGTGCGGGCCGCGCGCCTGCGCCGACCGCTGACCCCGTGGGAGGGACTGCCGCTCGTCCCACCCCCAGCCGACGGCTCCATCGACTGAAGGGTTGCACTCGAGCACGCTAACGCAGGCGTTGACTGCACCTTCGCATTCGGGGTAAGTTTAGCGCTCCCCAAAATCGGGCCCGGTAGCGCTCACGTCCAGTCGACGTGCGTGACCCGGGCGTGATGCGTTCAATCACCACCACCTCGTCGCGGCGAGCCTAAACATCCGCTATCAGGAGTCACCCCAACTATGTCCGAGCTCGAGACCGCAGGCATGTCGGTTGTGGAGAAGCGCAAGGCCCAGAAGGCCGAGCTGCGTCCCCTCGCGAACCGCCGCCCCGAACTGTACGACGAAGACGAGTACTCGTCTGCCGAATACGAGCAGATGATGGAGATGTACAACGGGACGCTCGCGTCGATCGACGAGGGCGAAATCGTGAAGTCGCGCGTGCTGGAAATCCGCGACAACATGGTCGTCCTCGATATCGGCTTCAAGTCCGAAGGGACGATCCCGCTGGAAGAGTTCAAGGACATGCCCGACCTCAAGGTAGGCGACGAGGTCGAAGTCCTGCTCGAACATCTCGAAGACCAGGAAGGGTCGGTCGTGCTTTCGAAGAAGAAAGCCGACTTCATGCGCGTGTGGGAGAAGATCCGCGTCGCGTACGAGACCGACGAACCGGTCGAGGGTACTCTCGTCAAGAAGATCAAGGGCGGCGTCGTGGTCGACCTCATGGGGGTCGATGCCTTCCTGCCGGGCTCGCAGATCGCGCTCCGTCGCGTGCCGAACATCGACGAGCTGCTCGGGCAGAAGTACGAGTTCAAGATCATCAAGCTCAACAAGCGCCGCCGCAACATCGTCGTCTCGCGCCGCGTGATCCTCGAGGCCGAGCGCGCCGGCAAGCGCGAGAAGCTGATGAAGGAGCTGCAGAAGGACCAGGTGCGGAAGGGCGTGGTCAAGAACATCACCGACTTCGGGGCCTTCATCGATCTCGGCGGTGTCGACGGCCTGCTGCACATCACCGACATGTCGTGGGGCCGCATCTCGCACCCGACCGAGATGGTCGCGATCGGCGCCGAGCTCGAGGTCAAGGTCCTGGACATCGACTGGGAGCGCGAGCGCATCTCGTTAGGCCTCAAGCAGCTGCAGCCGTATCCGTGGAAGGACGTCATCGAGAAGTACCCGGTCGGCACGCGCGTCGCCGGCAAGGTCGTCTCGATCACCAACTACGGCGCCTTCATCGAGCTCGAGCCGGGCATCGAAGGGCTGGTCCACATCAGCGAGATGAGCTGGACGCGCAACGTCCGCCATCCGTCCAAGATCGTCTCCATCGGCGAGTCGATCGAGGCCGTGGTGCTCAAGGTCGACCCGAACGAGGAGAAGATCTCGCTCGGCATGAAGCAGACGGAGCAGGATCCGTGGATGGTCCTCCCGCTCAAGTACCCGGTCGGGACGCGCCTGTCGGGCAAGGTGCGCAACCTCACGTCGTTCGGCGCCTTCGTCGAGATCGAGCCGGGCATCGACGGCCTGATCCACATCTCCGACATGT
Organism: Gemmatimonadota bacterium; assembly: GCA_016704465.1. Lineage (GTDB taxonomy): Bacteria > Gemmatimonadota > Gemmatimonadetes > Gemmatimonadales > Gemmatimonadaceae > SCN-70-22. The sequence continues at coordinate 221,442 of JADJAD010000010.1, forward strand.
CGTGGACCAAGCGCGTGCAGCATCCGTCAGAAGTGGTCAAGAAGGGCGACTCGGTCGACGTCGTCATCCTGAACATCGACGCCGAGAACAAGCGCATCTCGCTCGGCCTCAAGCAGGCCAGTGAAGATCCGTGGCTGCGCATTGGTGAGACCTACCCGGTCGGCACCGAGCTCCGCGGGCGCGTCGTGCGCCTCATGGAGAAGGGCGTGGTCGTCGACATCCGCAACGACATCGAGGGCTTTGTCCCGATCTCGCACCTGCCGTCGGATACCGCCATCACCTCGCCGGCCGACATCTGCTGGGAAGGGATGAACCTCGACCTGCGCGTGGTCGAGGTCGACCCGATTCACCGCCGCATCGTCCTCTCCGTCACGGCGATCCCGGAAGAGCAGCCGCCGAAGCCTGAGACGCCGTCGAAGATCCACACCGAGGACGGCGACGTCGTCGGCGAGGAGATGCCTGCGGGCGACATGCCGCTCGACGACTAGGACACGGTAACCACCGGTGCGCCGGCGATAGAGCCGACACGCCGGACGACGCTCGGCACCTGAACGCTGACCATCGACGCCCCCGAGAGCGGTATGCTCCCGGGGGCGTCGATGCGTTGGCCCCTCTCGCGCCGACCGCTACCTTACCGTCCCTATGACCATGCGTGAAAAACTCGAGCTCCTCGAGCGCCGGCGCGCCGAGTCCGAGCAGGGAGGCGGTGCTCGCCGGATTCAGGCCCAGCATGACAAGGGCAAGCTCTCAGCACGCGAACGCCTCGACATCCTGCTCGACGACGGGTCGTTCGTGGAATACGACCGCTTCGTCACGCATCGTTCCACGGATTTCGGCTTGGACGCCCAACGTGTCTACGGCGACGGCGTGGTCACCGGTCATGGGCGGATCGAGGGGCGGCTGGTCTACGTCTTCTCCCAGGACTTCACGGTGCTCGGCGGCTCCCTGTCGGAGACCTTCGCCGAGAAAATCTGCAAGGTGATGGACCTGGCAGTGCGCAATGGCGCCCCCGTCGTTGGACTGAACGATTCCGGCGGCGCCCGCATCCAGGAGGGAGTCGTCTCGCTGGGCGGCTACGCCGACATCTTCCTGCGCAACACGCTTGCGTCGGGAGTCGTCCCGCAGATCTCGGCGATCCTCGGTCCCTGCGCCGGCGGGGCGGTGTACTCCCCGGCCATCACGGACTTCGTGTACATGGTGCGCGGGACGTCGTACATGTTCGTGACCGGCCCGAACGTGGTGAAGACCGTCACCCACGAAGACGTGACGATGGAGCAGCTGGGCGGCGCCGACACACACGCGGCCACGTCGGGCGTGGCCCACTTCGCCTGCGATTCCGAGCTGCAGTGCCTGCAGTCGATTCGGGACCTCTTCCGCTACATCCCGCAGAACAACCTGGGCGATCCACCGCGTGGCAGCGGCCGCGATCCTCGGGACCGGCGCGACGAGGCGCTGCTCGACGTCGTGCCCGATCATCCCGGCAAGCCGTACGACATGCACGACGTCATCTCGCGCGTGGTGGACGACGGCGAGTTCTACGAGGTCCACCGCGACTATGCCGCCAACATCGTCTGCGGCTTCGCACACCTCGGGGGCTTCAGCATCGGCATCGTCGCCAACCAGCCCGCGGTCCTCGCGGGCGTGCTGGACATCAATGCCTCGGTCAAGGCCGCGCGCTTCGTACGCTTCTGCGACGCCTTCAACATCCCGATCGTGACGTTCGAGGATGTGCCGGGATTCCTGCCGGGCCTGGCCCAGGAGCATGGCGGGATCATCCGTCACGGCGCCAAGCTGCTGTATGCCTATTGCGAGGCCACCGTTCCCAAGCTGACCGTGATCACGCGCAAGGCCTACGGCGGGGCGTACGACGTCATGAGTTCCAAGCACATTCGCGGCGACGTGAACCTCGCCTGGCCGACGGCGGAGATCGCCGTCATGGGACCGAAGGGGGCAGTCGAGATCCTCTTCCGCAAGGAGATCGACGCCTCAGATGATCCGCAGCAGGTGACCGACGAGCGCGTGGCCGAATACACGGCGAAGTTTGCCAATCCGTATGTCGCCGCCTCGCGCGGATTCGTCGATGACATCATCGATCCCCGCGATACGCGCCCGCGCCTGATCGATGCGCTGGAGACGCTGCAGGGAAAGCGGGATAGAAATCCGGCGAAGAAGCATGGCAACCTGCCGCTGTAAGGGACGGGAGACGGGGGACGGGGACCGGGAGTGGCGCGCTGCGCGCGCCGTTACCTCGCACCCGAGTGCCCGCGCGCCACTCAACGCCCCGCTCGCTCCCCAACCCCGCGTCTCCCGTCCCCCGTCTCCCGTCCGATGTTCAACAAGCTCCTGATCGCCAACCGTGGCGAGATCGCCCTGCGCATCGTGCGCGCGTGCCAGGAACTCGGCGTGCGTTCGGTCGCGGTGTATTCCGACGCCGATGCGCAGGCGCCGCATGTGCGCGAGGCCGACGAGGCGGTGCACATCGGGCCCGCGCCGTCGAGCGAGAGCTACCTCAAGGGCGATCGCATCGTCGAGGTCGCGAAGCAGGTGGCCGCCGAAGCGACCCATCCCGGCTACGGCTTCCTCTCCGAGCGGGAGTGGTTCGCGCGCCTGGTGCGGGACTCGGGGCTGGTCTTCATCGGTCCCCCGGCCGAGGCGATCGCCCGGATGGGGAGCAAGATCGCCGCACGCCAACTGGTCATTGCTGCCGGCGTTCCGGTGGTCCCCGGGACAACCGAACCGCTGCGCGACGCCGCGGAGGCGGCCGAGGTGGCCGAGCGCTTCGGCTATCCGGTCCTGCTCAAGGCGGCGGCGGGCGGGGGCGGGAAGGGGATGCGGGTCGTGCGCGAGGCCCGGGAGCTCGCCTCCTCGCTCGACGCGGCCCGACGCGAGGCGCTGAACGCCTTCGGCGACGACGCGGTCTACGTGGAGAAGTACATCGAGGGGCCGCGTCACGTCGAGATCCAGGTCCTGGCCGACCAGCACGGGACCGTGCTCTCGTTAGGCGAGCGCGAGTGCTCGGTGCAGCGTCGGCACCAGAAGATGATCGAGGAGGCCCCGTCGGTGGCGGTGTCCCCCGACCTGCGGCGGCGCATGGGCGAGACGGCGGTCGCGGCCGCGCGGGCGGCCGGCTACGTCAATGCCGGGACGTGCGAGTTCCTGCTCGACAAGAATGGCGAGTTCTACTTCCTCGAGATGAACACGCGGTTGCAGGTGGAGCACCCGGTCACCGAGTTCGTCACCGGGATCGATATCGTGCAGTGGCAGATTCGGATCGCCGCCGGCGAGCGCCTCCCGTTTCCCGCCGACATGACGCCCCGCGGCTGGGCGATTGAGTGCCGCATCACCAGCGAAGACCCGGCCAACGGATTCCTTCCCAGCACCGGGCGCATCGAGTACCTGCACGTGCCGAGCGGTCCGGGCGTGCGCTGGGACGGCGGGGTGGCGGCGGGGACGACGGTCGGCCTGTCGTACGATCCGATGCTGGCCAAGCTCATCGTGTGGGGGGCGACGCGCGACGACGCCGTGGCGCGCATGCACCGCGCACTCACGGAATTGACGATCGTCGGGGTCGAGACCTCGCGCGAGTTCCACCTGCGCGTGATGGAAGATGCAGACTTCCGGCGCGGCGATATCGAGATCCAGTGGCTGGAGCGGCGCCTTCCGGAGCTGATCGGGGCCTCGCCCGACGCCGCGCGGGTGCGGGCGGCGGCGATTGCTGCGGCATTGCTCGCCGATCGCGACCGGCACGCCAGGCGCGGGAATCCGGCCAGCGCGCCCGGCACAGACGCCACGCCGGGCGGCGGGCGAGGAGCCATGGATCCGTGGATCATCGCCGCGCGCCGCGACGGAGTGCGCTAGGGATGGTGGCAACCGCGCGCATCGAGTCGATCGCCGCTGGCGGGGCGGGGGTGTCGCGCGTCGACGGGCTGGTGGTCTTCACCCCCCGGACCGCTCCAGGGGACCTGGTCGAGCTCTCCTATGTCCAGCGCGACCGTCTGGGGCAGGGGCGACTGAAGCGCGTGCTCGAAGCGTCCAACCAGCGCGTGGAGCCGCGGTGTCGGCACTACGCGGGAGATCGTTGCGGCGGCTGTCAGCTGCAACACCTGGGCGCCGACGCCCAGCGCGATGCCAAGCGTCGCATCGTGGCCGATGCCTTCGTCCGCATCGGCAAGCGTCCCGTCGAGGTGCCGCCCGTCGTCCCGAGTCCGGTCCAGTGGGGGTATCGCAACAAGCTGACGCTCGCCCTGCGGTGGCGGGGGGGGGCGTGGCGCGGCGGGATGCACCGCTGGGACGATGTCGACGCCATCTTCGAGCTGGTGGAGTGCCCCATCACGCATCCGCGGGTCGTCGCCGGATGGCGCGGGGTGCTGCAGGACGGGCGGCTCCTCCCGCGGGCCCGCGAGCTGCGGGGGAGCGTGCGGCTCGCAGACGAGCAGCTGGCGTTGGTGATCGAAGGGGGGACGCACTGGCCGCACGCGCGCGAGTTTGCCGCGCTGCTCGTCGGGTTTAGCGCCGTGCGCTGGATCGACTCGGCGGGTCGCACCCACGACCTGATCGCCCACGACCTGATCGCCCACGACCGGATCGCCGTCGACCGACTCGCCCTCGCGTCGGCGCGCCCGATCGCGTCGTTCGAGCAGGTGAATCCTGCGGTCGCGGCGCTGCTGCACGCCGACGTCGTGGCGCGCATCCGGGCGCTGTCGCCGCGCACGGTCATCGACGCTTACGCGGGGGTCGGCGAGGTCTCGATCGCGTTGGCGGCCGGGGGGGCGCAGGTCACGGCGATCGAGTCGGATCCCGATGCGGCGGCACACGCCACCCGGGGCCTCGCACCGCCGTCGCGGGTGGTGTGCGCTCGCGTGGAGGACGTGCTGGCGGCCGCGCTGCCGGCGGACGCGGTCATCCTCAACCCGCCGCGCGCCGGGGTCGATGCGCGGGTCTGCGCGGTGCTCGAGTCGGCGATCGGGCAGCCCGACGGGCCCCGCGGCATTGTGTACGTCAGCTGCAATCCTGCGACGCTGGCCCGCGACGTGGCCCGACTCCCGTCGTATCGCGTGGCGGAGGTGCAGCCGTACGACATGTTTCCCCAGACGGCACACGTCGAGACGGTGTGCCTCCTCGTGCCGGAGCGCTGAGTGAAATACATCGTAGACGTGAATGGAGCGCGCCTCGAGGTCGAGGTTGAGGCGGACGGCGTCCGGGTGGATGGACACGTCGTCGACGCTCGGCTCACCGACGTCGAGGGGACACCGATCCACCTGGTGACGATCGGCAATGAGGTGCATCGGGTGGCCAGCCGCCGCGGCGACTCCCGCGGCCGGTACGCGCTCTGGATGGACGGCTATCGCTACGAGGTGGAAGCGCTCGACGAGCGCATGCGCGCCATTCGGGACCTCACTGCCGCCGATGCGGAGACGACCGGCCCCCGCCCGTTGGTCGCCCCGATGCCGGGGCTGATCGTGCGTGTCCACGCCGCGCCGGGCGACCGCGTCGAGGCGGGGCAGGGGCTGGTCGTCATGGAAGCGATGAAGATGGAGAATGAGCTGCGCACCCAGAGCGTCGGCGTCGTGCGCGCCGTGCATGTGAGCGCAGGGATGACCGTCGAGAAAGGGGCGCTCCTGGTGGAGTTCTCGCAGGAGGCCTAGCGCGCGCCCGGTCGACTCGGGCGCGCGCGTGGGTTGGCCGGCAAGTTCGCGCCCGCCTCTCCGTTGACAGGCTCTAAGTGCCTATCTAGCTTGCGAGTCTGTCAAAAAGCGCCTTCAGGCGCCGCATCAGGCCGCGTCTGGGGTCGGTGTGGGTCGTACTCGACATTCGTTCTCGAACATGAAGACTTTTTCCGCGACACCCAAGGACATCGAACGCAAGTGGTTCATCGTCGATGCTGAGGGGATGGTACTGGGGCGTATGGCCTCCGAAATCGCGAAGATCCTTCGCGGTAAGCACAAGCCGATGTACACCCCGCATATGGACACCGGGGACAACGTCATCGTCATCAATGCGGCGAAGGTCAAGGTGACCGGACGCAAGGCGGAGCAGAAGCGCTACTTCCGCCACACCGGGTACATGGGCCACGAGAAGTACACGCCGTTCGCCAAGATGATCGCGACCCATCCGGAGCGCGTCATCGAGAAGGCGGTGCATGGCATGCTGCCCAAGTCGGCACTGGCGCGCCAGGTGCTGCGCCTCAAGCTGCGTGTGTATCCCGATGCGAACCACCCGCACGTCGCGCAACAGCCGACGGCGTTGACCTTCAACGACAAGAGTGAGTAGGGATGGCTGAGAACGCGCAGACGCACGCTGTCGGACGCCGCAAGGAAGCGGTGTGCCGCGTGTACGTGAAGGCCGGATCGGGCAAGTGGGACATCAACGGTCGCACCCTCGGAGATTATTTCCCGCGCCCGACCCTGGTGACGTCCATTCAGCAGCCGTTCACGGCGACCGACATGCTCGGCCGCTTCGACGTGACGGCGCACGTGGAAGGTGGTGGGCAGACCGGGCAGGCCGGGGCGCTGCGCCTCGCCGTGGCCCGTGCGCTCGTCGACATGGATGAGGCGCACCGCCGCAAGCTGCGCGATCTCGGACTGCTCACGCGCGACGCGCGCGCAGTGGAACGCAAGAAGCCGGGCCGCCCCAAAGCTCGCAAGCGGTTCCAGTTCTCGAAGAGGTAGTAACCAGACGGGGGACGGGAGACGGGGGACGGGAGTGCTGGCGCGCGGGGCGCGCCAGCGGGACTCCCACCCGTGCGAGGGACTCGCGAGCCGCGAAGCGCGGCGAGCACTCCCGTCCCCCGTCTGTCGTCCCATCATTTCTCACTCTCCCTGAGTTCCCGCGGGTGCCGGCGCTGCCGGTCGTAGGGAACGACGACGGGAGAGGAAGAGCAACCCTAACGTTTCACACGAGCACTCCATGTCCTCCCCGACTCTCGAACAACTGCTTGAAGCCGGCGTACACTTCGGCCACCAGACCCGCCGGTGGAACCCGAAGATGCGCCGGTTCATTTTTGCCGAGCGCAACGGCATTCACATCATCGACCTGCAGAAGACGCTGCGGCAGGTCGAGCTCGCGCAGAAGCTGGTGCGTGAGGTGATCCTGCGCGGCGACAACGTCCTCTTCGTCTGCACCAAGCGGCAGCTGGCCGCCATCGTGAAGGGCGAGGCCGAGCGCTGCGGCGCGATGCACGTCACCGAGCGCTGGCTCGGCGGGCTGCTCACCAACTTCCAGACGGTCAAGAAGCAGACGCGCAAGCTCAAGGAGCTGGAGGCCGGTTCCGAGACGGGTGGCGACTTCGAGAACTACACCAAGAAGGAACAGCTCCTCCTGACCCGTCAGCGCGACAAGCTGTCCAAGAACCTGTCGGGCATCAAGAACATGGTGCGCCTCCCCGGGCTCCTGTTCATCGTCGATGCCAAGAAGGAGCGCATCGGCGTGTCCGAGGCCAACAAGCTCGGCCTGCCGATTGTCGCCATCTGCGATACCAATTCCGATCCTGACCTGATCTCTGTGCCCATCGCCGGCAACGACGACGCGATCCGCTCGGTCGAGCTGATCACGCGCATGATTGCCGAGACCATCCTCGAGGCACGGCGCGAAGCGCCGGTGCGGTCGCACGAAGAGGACGCAGAGGAGAGCACCTACAGCTCCGATCGCGGACTCGAGCCGGCCGCCGCGGCGGGGAGCGAGGAAGATCGCCGCAAGCGCCGTCGCCCGCGCCGCCGGCGTGCCAAGCCCGAAGCCATCGCCGCACGCCTCAAGACGGGCGAGGGTGGGGCTGAAGGTGCCGAGGCGGCCGATGCCGACGGCGGCGATGCCCCCGACGCTCCAGACGCCGCGAATGGCGCCGACGCCGGCGATACCGGTGGAGACGACAGCGCGGAATAACCGACCCACGGTGCGGGCGCCCCAGCCGGCGCGCCCGTCCCGACGCCGAGCGAGGCCATGATGGACTCACTCGATCTCAGGCAGCACTGACCAGCGCCGCCGGCACCCGAGCCGGCGGCGTTTTCACGAGCAGAAGGAACCGACCATGAGCAAGGCAATCACGGCGAAGGACATCGCCGACCTCCGGGCCCGGACGGGCGCGGGCATGATGGACTGCAAGAAGGCGCTGGAAGAGGGCGAGGGCGACGTCGAGAAGGCGATTGCCATCCTGCGCACCAAGGGAATCGCCAAGGCCGACAAGCGCGCCGGACGCGCGGCCTCCGAAGGGCGCATCGTCGCCGTGACCGGCGCCGACGGCAACAGCGTCGCCCTCGTCGAGGTCAACTCCGAGACCGACTTCGTGTCGCGCAACGACGAGTTTGGTGCGCTGGCCGAGTCGCTCGCCACGCAGGTGCACCAGGACGAGGCGATCGACCACGTCGTCCACGTCGCGGGCGAGGGGACCCTGTTCGCGCAGCCCTACCATGCCGACCAGTCCAAGACGGTCGAGGAAGCGGTCAAGGCGGCTTCGGCCAAGACCGGCGAGAACGTCGTCCTGCGTCGCTACGCGCGCTTCACCACCGCGGACGCGTTAGGCACGTACGTGCATTTCAACCACAAGGTGGCCGCCCTGGTCGAGGTCGTGGGCGCCGCAGGACCCGAGGTGGTCGCCCTCGCCCGTGAAGTCGCCGAGCACGTTGCGGCCGGGGTGCCACGCGTCCCGATCGCGGCCAGCCGTGCCGACGTCCCCGAGTCGCTCATCGCCGGTGAGCGCGCCATCTTCGAGGCGCAAGCCAAGGAAAGCGGCAAGCCGGACGCCATCGTGCAGAAGATGGTCGATGGCCGCATCAGCAAGTTCTTCGGCGAGATCGTGCTGACCGAGCAGCCGTGGGTCCGCGACGACTCCAAGACGATCCAGCAGCGGGTCGACGAGGTCGGCAAGTCGCTCGGCGCCACGCTGACCGTGCGCCGCTTCGTCCGCTTCCAGATGGGTGAGGAATAGGTGACCGTGACCGACGCCCCGCAGGCCTACCGTCGCATCCTGCTCAAGCTCTCCGGCGAGGCACTCGCCGGGGACAAGGGCTCCGGGTTCGATTTCGTGCGCGTGAACCAGTTCGCGGACGAGATCAAGGGCGTGGTGGAAACCGGCGTGGGCGTCGGGCTCGTGATTGGTGGCGGCAACATGGTGCGGGGCACGCAGCTGGCGGCACTCGGCATGGATCGCGTCGCCGCCGACTACATGGGCATGCTCGGGACGGTGATCAATGCGCTCGCCCTCCAGGACGTGCTGGAGAAGAAGTCGCTCGACACGCGCGTGATGACCGCCATTCGCATGGAGGAACTGGCGGAACCGTATATTCGGCGGCGCGCCCTGCGCCACTTCGACAAGGGGCGCATCGTCATCTTTGCCGCCGGCACGGGAAATCCGTACTTTAGCACCGACACCGCCGCCGCCCTGCGCGCGATCCAGATCAAGGCCGACGTCATTATCAAGGCCACCAGCGTCGATGGCGTCTACTCCGCAGATCCCAAGAAGGACCCCAGCGCCACGCGTTACGAACAGATCTCTTACCGCGACGTAATGCTCGAGGAGCTGGGGGTCATGGACCAGACGGCAGTGACGCTCTGCAAGGAGAACAAGCTGCCGCTGATTGTTCTCAACATTCACGAGCAAGGCGCGGTCGCGCGTGCGGTACGCGGCGAACGCGTAGGGACAATGGTTCGATGAGCACGATCCAGGACATCTTGAAGGACGCGGGCGCGCACATGGAAAAGGCGCTCGAGAACTCCCGCCACGAGTTCGGCTCCGTGCGCTCGGGCAAGGCAAATCCCACCATGCTCGATACCGTGCGGGTGGAGATGTACGGGTCGAACATGGCACTCAACCAGGTGGCGAACGTCAGCAGCCCCGAGCCGCGCCTCCTCGTCGTGACCCCGTTCGACAAGGGCCAGGTCAAGGCGGTCGAGAAGGCGCTGCGTGAGTCCGACCTCGGGCTCGACCCGGCGATCCAGGGGGCGATCATTCGCATTCCCCTGCCGGCCATGAACGAGCAGCGACGCAAGGACCTGGTCAAGGTCGTGCACAAGCTCGCGGAAGAAGGGCGCATCGGCATTCGCCACGCGCGCACCGAGGCTCGCGACCGGCTCAAGAAGCTCGAGGGCGTATCCGAGGACGACGTCAAGCACGCCGAGAAGGATGTGCAGAAGGTGCACGACGACTACATCGGCAAGATCGACGGGCTCGTGAAGTCGAAGGAAGCCGAGATCATGGAAGTGTGATCGCCGCGCTCGGCGCGCGACTCGACCCTGCACGCCATGGGTGAACTGGCACGCCGCGTCCTCGTGGCGCTCGTCGCGGCTCCCCTGGCCATCACGATGGTCTACGTGGGCGAGCTCCCGCTCGCCCTCTTCCTCGGCGTGGTGGGCGGCGTCGGCGCGTGGGAGCTGTACCGCATGGCCCGCCATGGCGGCGTCGAGGCGCTCGAGCCGCTGGGGATCATCCTGGCGGCCGCCTTCCCCCTGATCGCGCACGCGGACCGACTCATGGTCCTGCGCAGCCCCGCCGCGCTCGGAGGGGTCGTGTTTGTCGCACTGCTGGGCGTGTCCATCTGGGCGCGCGGGACAGGCGGACGACCCTTGGAGTCGGTCGCCGTGACCGTGTTCGGTGCACTGTACGCCGGCGCGATGCTCGCCTTCGGCTACAGCTTGCGGCATCACCGGTTTGTCATCGACCCCGCGGCCGGCACCGCGCTCGTGATGTTCCCGGTCATTCTCACGTGGGCATCGGACATCGGGGCGTACTTCGTCGGACGTGCGTTCGGCAAGGCGAAGTTGATTCCCTCCATCAGCCCTGGAAAGACCCGGGCTGGGGCCGTCGGTGCGATCGTGCTGACCATGGGCATCGCACTGCTCTACAACTCGCAGGTGCTGCGTCCATGGGCGCAGCTGGCGCTGGCGCCGTGGACGGCGCTCGTCTTCGGGCTCCTGGTAAGTGTGGCCGCACAGATCGGCGACCTGGCCGAGTCGCTGCTGAAGCGCGAAGCCGGGGTCAAGGACTCCTCGCACCTGCTGCCCGGCCACGGAGGCATCCTCGACCGCCTGGATTCACTCTATTTCGTGCTCCCGGTCGCCTACCTGGTGCTCGGCCGCCTCGTGCTCGCTGCGCCCCAGTGAGCGCGCGCATCAGGAACGTTGCCGTGCTGGGATCCACCGGTTCGATCGGCCGGACGGCGCTTCGAGTCCTCCGCCGACATCCGGATCGCTTTCGAACCATCGTGCTCACCGCGCACTCCAACGGAGACGAACTCGCGGCCCAGGTGGCGACCGTCTCCCCGCGCTTCGTCGGGCTGGTGCAGAACGGTCACCGTGCCGCTGAGGGCTGGCATTTCGGGGTCGAGGCGCTCGTGGCCGGTGCGACCCATCCGGACGTCGACATCGTCATCAACGCGATCGTTGGAGCGGCGGGACTCGACGCGACGCTGGCCGCGCTCGAAGCAGGAAAGCGGGTTGCCCTGGCGAACAAGGAGTCGCTTGTGGTGGCGGGGTCGCTGGTGGCCGCCGCCGCCGCTCGGGGCGGAGGAAGCATCATCCCCGTGGACAGCGAGCACTCCGCGATCCTGCAGTGCCTGTCGACCCGTCCCGGGGCGGAGGTCTCTCGCCTGATCATCACGGCGTCGGGGGGACCATTTCGCACCTGGCCGCTCGAGAAGGTCCGGACAGCCTCCCTTGCCGATGCGCTGAACCATCCCACGTGGAGCATGGGCCGGAAGATCACCGTCGACAGCGCCACGTTGGCCAACAAGGCGCTCGAGGTGATTGAAGCCCACCACCTGTTCGGCATCCCGTTCGACCGGATCGAGGTCGTGGTGCATCCGCAGAGTATCGTGCACTCGATGGTGGAGTTCATCGACGGGAGCGTCATTGCGCAGCTGGGGGTCCCGTCGATGGAGCTGCCGATACTGTATGCGCTGACGCATCCGGAGCGAATTGTCGACGATGGGGTACCTCGGCTGGACCCGGTGGCCATGTCGCCGCTAACCTTCGAACCGGTGCGCCACGATGCCTTCCCGGCGCTCGCGCTGGGAGTCGGGGCTGGGCGTGCGGGCGGCGCGGCTCCGGCGGTGTTCAACGCGGCGAACGAGCAGGCGGTCGCGCTCTTTCTCGCAGGCAGTATCTCGTTCCACGACATTTCCTCTGCCATTGAGTCGGCGTTGCGCGCCCTTCGCGCCACGCCTGGAGAGGATCGAGCGGCGCTGCTCGCGGCTGACGCGGCAGCGCGCCAACACGTCCAGGACCTGTTCGCATGCTGAAGTTCTTAGCACCCCTGCTGGTGTTCGGGATCGTGGTCTTCGTCCACGAGTTGGGTCATTTTCTCGCGGCGAAGCTTACGCGTGTCTACGCCCCGGTCTTCGCCTTCGGCTGGGGGCCGCGGCTGATCGGCTTCCGCTGGGGCGAGACCGACTATCGCTGGTCGTGGTTCCCGATCGGCGGCTTCGTGGCGATGGCGACGAAGGACAGCGAGGCATTGTCGGCCATTGAAGGGGAGACCGACCTTGGCGACTCGAGTCCCTCCACCGCCGGTGCGGGGGGCGAGGATGGGGGCGAGCGGGAAGGGCATCGTCGCGGATGGAATCCGATCCCCTACGATCCGAACGCGTTGCGGCCGTTCGGCCCACACCCGGTGCCGAGCGAGCGCTGGATCGAATCGAAGACGCTCCCCGCGAAGATCTTCATCCTGTCGGCGGGGGTCATCATGAACGTGGTCCTGGCGCTCGGCGTCTCGACGGCGACCATCATGGGCTTCGGGCGCGGATACGTTCCGGCCGTCATCGACTCCGTGCTGTCCGGGCGACCGGCAGCCCTGGCGGGTTTGCAGAGCGGCGACAGCATCATCGCCATCGGTGACACGCCGATCGAGCGGTGGAACCAGGTGCTCGACAAGATCACGGCGTCGCCGGGTCAGCCGCTGGCGATCGAGGTCGTGCGACCCTCGGGCGAGCGCGCCTCGCTGCAGATCACCCCGGCGCTGAGCGATGACGTCGACCCGGTCACCGGTGCCCCGGTCAAGGTTGGTCGCATCGGCGCGGCGCCGCGGGGGACGGTGGCGCGAGAGGACGTCGGGTTCGGCGACGCGGTCGTGGCGGGATGGAACGTCACCTGGGTCATGGGCGGAGCGGTGGTGAAGGTTGTTGGGGGCCTCTTCTCGGGCGAGGTCTCGGTGAAGCAGCTTGGCGGTCCGATCGCGATTGCACGCACGTCGTTCCAGGCCGCGAAGAACGGGTGGGAGGATCTCCTGAGCCTGCTCGCCTTCCTCAGCATCAACGTGGCGGTGCTCAACATGCTGCCGATTCCGTTGCTGGATGGCGGCCAGATCCTGTTGCGCGTCGTGGAGAGTCTGAAGGGTGGGGAGTTCAGCATGCGCACGCAGGAGATGATCGCCCGCGTCGGCGTCATGGCGATCGCCTTGCTCTTCGCCCTCGTGATGTTCAATGACATCAAGGGTCTGGTGCAGCAGTTCTTCCTATGAGGCGTCGATACCTGCTGGTCCTCGCCTGCCTGCTGCCCGCGCTCGCCGTCCCGGCACAGGCGCAACTCAAGGGCGTGCGATTCGAGGTGACGGCGGTCGGCGACACGACCCTCACGTTCGACGCCGGGACGGAGCGGTGGATCCGTCGCGGGATCGAGGGGATTGCCGTGGATCCGGCCAAGCGCGATGTGCTGGTGGCGCGGCTCCGCGTGCTGCGCGTCGATCGGGCTGGTGAGGTGACGGCGATGGTGACCGGGCAGACAACCGCCGTCACCCGCGACCACGTGGTGCTGCTGCAGGAACTCCAGCCGGCATGGTATCGCCGCCGCATGTTCTGGGGCGGGATGGTGCTCGGCGCAGCGTTAGGCGCGACGGCGGGCGCGCAGTTCTAGCGGTGCCTGCCCGACGGCCCGACCCGGGTCAGTCGCGCTCGCAAATCATCCGAAACGTGAGCGATGTCGCGCGGTCGGCCGCCACGACGACGTTCTCGTTCGTGTAGCTGGCGCACAGCGGCTGTTGGGCCGTGACGCGGTACGAGCCCACCGGCACTACGACCGGCCCGTCGGAGGGGAGGGCCCCCGTGAGCGTGACGGTGCCATCGGCCGAGCTGACCGTATATCGGGCCCCGCTCGCCACGTTGAGCAGGTTGATCGCGATCGAGCCGCAGGGGCGCGGCGCGAGGGTGACGGCATGCACCCCCCCCGCCCGTACCCGCACGCGCTCCTCGACGGTGGCCCAGCTGCATCCGCTGGAGGCGGGAATCGACGCGCCGACGACGTACTCTCCCGGCGTGATCGAGTCGTTGCGCCACCCGCCGTCGGCGACGGCCTGGCCGTTGAAACTCACGCGCGCGTTTGACGGGGCAGAGACCGAGAGACGCCCGGTGGTAGTCGGCGGACGTGCCGCAGGGCGCGCGGCCTTTACGGGAGCCAGGGCGCTGTCGCCGACGCGTGCGGAATCTCCCGCACCTGCGTATCCGGCGCGCAAGGAGTCGGGCGCGGGCGTGGTCCCCTCCGATCCGGGCAGCATGGCGCCGCTCGCTGGATCGTTGGGTGCGGTGTCGGCGACCCCACCGGGCGGTCGAATCGCGAGCACGACCGCGGTCGCGATCATGGCCAGCACGACAACCGACCATGGCGCGACGCGTTTCCACCCGCGCGACGACCGGACCCGGGCAAGCGGTGTGACCAGCGTGGGGGTATCGGCCGGCGAGAGGAAGACGGCACGCGCGCCCGCCGTATTCGGAGCCGCGAGCACTGCGGACAGCTCGTCGGCCAGCTGCTCGCCAGTCGCCGGCCGGTCGTCGGGGTGCTTGGCGAGGCAGCGCAGGAGCAGCTGCTCGAACGCGGGCGAGATCGCGGGATTGAACCGGCGGGGGGCGGGCGGTGCCTCCTCCACGTGCTGGCGGGCGATTTCGTACCAGTCTTCCCCTTCGAACGGCAGGCGGCCGGTGACCGCACGGTACAGCGAGACGCCGAGCGAATAGATGTCGGCCCGGCCGTCGAGCGGCTTGGCACGGGCCTGCTCGGGGGCGAAGTACTGCGGGGTCCCGACCACCATGTTCGTTCCGGTCTGGCCCACGTAGCCGGAGACGGCCCGCGCGATCCCGAAGTCGGCGACGACGGCGTTGCCATGGGAGTCGAACAGGATGTTGTCGACCTTGATGTCGCGATGGACGACCCCCTCCCGGTGCGCGAATCCCAGGGCGCGGGCGACATCGATCCCGACGCGCACGACGAACTCCTCGGGCAGGAACGCTGACGCTTCGAGCTTGTCGGCGAGCCCGGTGGGGAGGTAGTCCATCGCGAAATACACGGCGTCGCCGTCGCGACCAACCGCGTAGATGTTGACGATATTGGGGTGTCGGAGCTTGGCGGCGGTCGACGCTTCGCGGCGAAATCGCTCCTCGAAGGTCGGGTCACCGGCAAACTGCGGCTTCAGGACCTTGAGGGCGACCGGAATTTCGAGTTCCGGGTCGAATCCGCGGTAAACCCACGCAAATCCGCCGGATCCAGCCAGCGATTCGACTCGGTACTTGCCGAGTGATGCTCCGAGGTAGCGCTCAGGCACTGAAGGACGCCTTTACAGTGATGGGCGCTTCGAGTAAGTTGAATGTCTGCAATAGACTTAGCGCACAAGCCTCGTTGTCCGCGTCGGGAATATATCACATGGCATTCGAAAAAGCAGCGACGATCGCGAAGTACCAGACCTCCGAATCCGACACGGGTTCGACACGCGTGCAGGTGGCGATCCTCACCGATCGCATCAACTACCTCACCGATCACTTCAAGGCGCACAAGAAGGATCATCACAGCCGCCAAGGGCTGCTGAAGATGGTCGGACAGCGCCGTCGACTGCTCGAGTACCTCAAGCGCACGGACGTTGAGGGGTACCGTAAGGTCATCGGTGAGCTCGGACTCCGTCACTAGCACTCGTCGTTTCTCACGCAATCGCGCGGCTGCCCCGTCGGGGTCCGCGCGTTTTGTGTTCTAACAAGACCCCGCCACAGACATGATGCAACGAATCGAAAAGACCTTCGCCGGTCGCCCCCTGGTGATCGAGACCGGTCGCATGGCCAAGCAGGCCTCCGGCTCCGCCGTTGTCACGTTCGGCGAGACGATGGTGCTGGCGGCCGTCACCGTCAGCGATCGGGAGTCCACGCTCCCCTTCTTCCCGCTCCTCGTCGAGTATCGCGAGAAGACCTACGCGGCAGGCAAGATCCCGGGCGGCTTCATCAAGCGCGAAGGGCGGCCGCACGATCACGAGATCCTCGCGGCGCGCATCATCGACCGCTCGATCCGTCCGCTCTTTCCGGAAGGATTCAAGAACGAGGTCCAGGTCTACATCTATGTCATCTCCGCCGACCAGGAGAATGACTCGGACGTCCTCGGGCTGCTCGCCGCCTCGTTCGCGCTGAATGCGTCGAAGATCCCCTTCCTCGGGCCGATCGCCGCCGTGCGCGTCGGGCGCGTGCAGGACAAGTGGATCCTCAACCCGACCTTCCAGCAGCTGGAATACTCCGACCTCGATCTCGTCGTGGCCGGATCGGCCGACTCGATCGTGATGGTCGAGGGCGGCGCGAACGAAATCTCCGAGGCGGATACCCTCGATGCGCTGACGGTCGCCCACAAGGGGATCAAGGAGCTCGTCGGGTTCCAGAACGAATTGCTCGGCAAGGTCACGGTCGCGAAGCTGCCGTGGGTCAAGGCCGAGACGCCCGCCGACGTGGTCGATGCGGTCAAGAAGGCTGCCGAGAAGAAGATCGCCGAGGCGATCAACCAGAAGGACAAGGCGACGCGCGTCCAAGCGGTCGAAGCGGTCAAGCGCGCGGTCAAGGAGAGCATGGTCGCCGAGAAGCCCGAGTGGGCCGGACTCGTCGGGTCCGTGCTCGACGATCTCGAGTACACTGCGCTGCGCGCGCAAGTGCTCTCCACCGGCCTGCGCGTCGATGGTCGCAAGCCGAACGAGGTGCGCGGGATCGCCTCCGAGACCTCCGTGTTGCCGCGCGCCCACGGGTCTGCCCTGTTCACGCGCGGGCAGACGCAGGCGCTCGTGGCCTGCACGTTAGGCACGGCCGACGACGTCCAGCGCCTCGACTCGATCAAGACCTCGAGTGAGACGACCAAGTCGTTCATGCTGCACTACAACTTCCCGCCGTTCTCGACGGGCGAGGCCAAGCCGATGCGCGGCACCGGCGCGTCGCGAGATCGGGCACGGGAACCTGGCCGAACGTGCGCTGCAGGCCGTGCTCCCGCCGTTCGAGGAGTTCCCGTATACGCTGCGCATCGTCAGCGAGGTGCTGGAGTCCAACGGCTCGTCGTCCATGGCGTCCGTCTGCGGCGGCTCGCTCGCCCTGTTCGACGCCGGGGTTCCGACGCGCGCCGCCGTGGCCGGTGTGGCCATGGGGCTGATCAAGGAAGGGAAGAAGTACGCGATCCTGACCGACATCCTCGGCACCGAGGATCACCTGGGCGACATGGACTTCAAGGTCGCCGGCACCGAACAGGGGATCACCTCGATCCAGATGGACATCAAGATCGAAGGCCTCGACCTCGGCATCATGGAGGAGGCGCTGACGCAGGCCCGCGAGGGTCGCTTGCACATCCTCGGCGAGATGAACAAGTCGCTCAGCGTGCATCGCGACGACCTGTCGCCGCATGCGCCGCGCATCATCACCCTGTCGATCAGCCCCGAGAAGATCGGCGACCTGATCGGCCCGAAGGGCAAGACCATTCGCGGGATCCAGGAAGAGACCGGGGCCGAGATCACGGTCGACGACTCCGGCCTCGTCACGATCGCCGCTGTCGGCGGCGAGTCGATGGATCGCGCTCGGCAGATGGTCATGGCCATCACCGCAGAACCCGTGGTCGGCGACACCTACCAGGGCACGGTCAAGTCGGTGACGGCGTTCGGCGCCTTCATCGAGATCATGCCCGGCACCGAGGCCCTGCTGCATGTCTCGGAGATGCGCCACACGCGCGTCGAGAAGCCCGAGGACGTGGTGAAGAAGGGCGACCGCGTCACCGTCAAGCTGATCGACCGCGACGAGCGCGGCCGACTGCGCCTCTCCATGAAGGCGCTGCTGCCCAGGCCCGAAGGGATGGAAGACGTCCCGGAGTCGCCGGCGGGCGGCGAGGGGAACGGGGACGGCGAAGGCGAGTCGCGTCGCGATCGCGGTCCGCGCCGCAGTGGCGGCGATCGTGGACGCCGCGGCGGGCGGTAGCTTACCGGCCGTGGCAGTTCGTTCCAAGCCGAAGGTCGTGGGCGTCCAGCGCTCGCAGTTGGCGAATGGACTCACGGTCGTGTCCGAGTACATGCCAGGCGTTCGATCGATCGCGATCGGCGCCTGGGTTCGTACCGCGTCGGTGCATGAGCCACGCCGCCTCATGGGCGTGTCGCACCTCCTCGAGCACATGGTGTTTAAGGGAACGCGCCGTCGCACGGCACGCGACATCGCCATGTCGCTGGAAAATCTCGGCGGCTCGCTCGACGCGTACACGTCGCGCGAGCACACCGCGTATCAGGCGCGGGTGCTCGACGAGCACCTCGTCGAGGCGGCCGACGTGCTGGGCGACCTGATCTTCGCCCCCGTGCTGCGCGAGGGGGATCTCACCCTCGAGCGGAAGGTCGTGCTCGAGGAGATTGCGATGGTCGACGACACGCCCGACGACCTTGTCTTCGAGCTGCACAACGAATTGCTCTGGGGCGACCATCCCTATGGCTACTCGATCCTCGGTACACGGGAAAGCGTGGCGGGGCTTGGTGTGTCCGAGCTTCGCGCGCTGCACACGCAGGGGTATCAGCCGCAGCATATCGTCGTCGCCGCGGCTGGGCACGTCGCACATGACGTGCTGATCGACGCGCTGCGTCGCACCGGTTGGGAGGACGTGCCGCGCGGCGACGCGGCGCCGGCGTTCGCGCCAGTGCCAGAGGCCGTCGCGCCGGTCGTGCGCCACGTGAATCGCGAGGCGGCCCAGACGCAGATTGTCTTCGGGGCGCCCACGCTGCGGTACGGCGACCGCCGCCGCTACGCCCTCACGCTCGCCTCGTCGATCCTCGGCGGCGGGATGAGCTCGCGCCTCTTCCAGCGCGTGCGGGAGGCGATGGGGCTGGCATACTCGGTCTCATCGTTCCACAGCTACAACACGGATAGCGGGGCGCATGGGGTGTACCTTGCCACGTCGCCGGAGACTGCCGCCCAGGCCGTCGACGCGGTCCGCGATGAGCTGCGCCTCGCGTCGAGGGAGGGCTTCACCGACGAGGAGGTTGTCGCCGGCAAGGGGCAGCTCAAGGGCCAGATCACGCTCTCGCTGGAGAGTTCGTCGGCCCGCATGTATCGCGCGGCGGCAACAGAATTGTACGGTGAGCCGTATCGTCCGATCGACGACGTGCTCTCGCAGATCGACGCACTCCAGGTCGACGAGGTCTCGGCAATGGCCGCCGCCTTCTTCGATCCGGACCAGCAAACAGTGCTGTCCCTCGGCCCTGAGCCGCGGGCGGCCTGAGTCCTCAACATCCTCAGCGAGCCTACCGATCATGCTCATTGGCGTTCCGAAGGAAATCAAGACGAACGAGAATCGCATCGCCCTCGTCCCCGCCGGCGCCGAAGCGCTGGTCGCTGCGGGACACCAGGTGCTCATCGAGCAGGGAGGCGGTGAGGGGAGCGGCTTCGATGACAGCGACTACACGTCCGTCGGCGCCCAGATCGCCCCGGACGCCGCCTCGACGTGGGGCCGGGCGGACATGATCATGAAGGTGAAGGAGCCGATCGAGCGGGAATGGGCGCACATGCGCCGCGGCCAGACGATCTTCACGTATTTCCACTTTGCCGCCGACGAGAAGCTGACCAAGGCGCACATGGATTCGGGGGCGACCTGCATCGCCTACGAGACCGTCGAGCTGCCCTCGCGAGAGCTTCCGCTGCTCACCCCGATGTCCGAGGTGGCGGGGCGCATGGCGGTGCAGGAGGGTGCGAAGTACCTCGAGAAGCTGTATGGAGGGCGCGGAGTCCTGCTTGGAGGCGTGCCCGGGGTACCACCGGCCAAGGTCGTGATCCTTGGCGGCGGCATCGTGGGGATCAACTCGGCCAAGATGGCGGCCGGCATGGGGGCGAAGGTGGTCATTCTCGACGTGTCGCTGGAGCGCCTGCGCTACCTGTCGGACGTCATGCCGGCCAACGTGCAGCTGGTCTTCTCCAACCGGCACAACATCCTCGAGCAGATCGCCACGGCCGACCTGGTCATCGGTGGGGTGCTGATCCCCGGCGCCAAGGCGCCGAAGCTGGTGCGCCGCGAGGACCTGGCCACCATGCGTCCGGGATCGGTGATCGTGGACGTGGCGATCGACCAGGGCGGGTGCGTGGAGACGATCCACGCGACGACCCATGAGAATCCGACGTACGTGGTCGACGGCGTGATCCACTACGGCGTGGCCAACATGCCGGGCGGTGTGCCGCGCACGTCGACGCTGGCGCTGACCAACGCCACGCTGCCGTATGCCTTGCAGTTGGCCAACAAGGGCTGGCAGCAGGCGCTCAAGGACAACGGCGCGCTGCTGAAGGGGCTCAATGTCGTCGACGGCAAGGTGACCTATGCCGGCGTCGCCGAGGCGTTCGGGATGGCGTTTCACGCGCCGGCGCAGTTCCTGGGCTAGCCGCCGACGCGCCGCCAATGCGCTGCCAATGCGTCGGCAATACGCCGGCGATACGCCGGCGCGCCGCGCACGGGAAGACGAGGGGCGAGCGCCTCTCGTCTTTGCCGTTTCCGGCCCTGCCGTTTCCGGTCCTGCCGCACCGGTCCTGCCGCACCGGTCCTGCCGCACCGGTCCTGCCCATGTCGCGCTGGCTCCCCACCCATTTCTCGACCGGCCATGACGCCTGATTCCGTTCCCGCGGGGGTGCGCATCCAGCGCCTCGCGCACAATCCCGACCTGCCGCTGCCGGCGCGACAAACGAATGAAAGCGCCGGGTACGACGTGCGGTCGTGCGAGCCGGACTTCAGCATTGCACCTGGCGAGCGTCGCGCCGTCGCGACCGGGCTGCGGTTCGCCCTGCCGTCCGGCGTGGAGATGCAGGTCCGCGCGCGCTCCGGCCTGGCGCTGGCGCATGGGCTCCTGCTCCCCAACGCGCCGGGAACGATCGACCCCGACTATCGCGGGGAGCTCAAGGTGATCCTGCTGCATGCCGGGGACGCGCCGGTGATGATCCGGCGCGGCGACCGCATTGCGCAGTTGGTCTTTGCGCGCTTCGAGGCGCCCACGTGGCACGAGGTGGCCGTGCACGACTCGCTCGACTCGACGACACGCGGCGACGGCGGGTTCGGCAGCACCGGGCGCTGACATCGGCGGTCGTGCTCCACCGGCGGTCGTGCTCCACCGGCGGTCGTGCTTCACCGGCGGTGTAGGGCACGGCCGCGTACGATCGGGTGTGGGTGTGCCGCACGCTCGGCGACGTCGACGAGGACCGGGTCCGTGGTGCGGGTGGACGGGAATGCGGGGTGACGCGGCCGGGGACCGGACGGCGGCGACCACGCGCGGATGTGTTCCGCGAAGCGGTGCTGTGGCGGCCCCCGAAGCCGGCCGAAGGGAGGGGTCCCTTACGTCCCCTGGGATGCGTAGCGGAGGGGGTTTCGGACGGAGCGCAGGGCTGGTCCGGCGCGTGGCGAATGCCCCGGCCGGATCGTGCGACACGGCGAGCGGACTCGACGGCGACGGATATCGTAGGTTGTGATCTGGCAATGCCTTGCCCCTCCTCACCTACGCCGCTACTTTCTCCCGCACGGGGTGTGTCGTTCTTCCAGACAACCGGCGTCCCTACGGGGGCGTCAGGATTTTTACATACATGCGTTGGCCCTTACTGTCGGCGGGCAAGCTCTTCCCCGCCAATGCAATTGCCGTTGACCTCGGCACCGCGAATACGCTCGTGTACGTCAAGGGCGAAGGGATCGTGCTCAATGAGCCGTCGGTCGTCGCCATCGATCGTGAGACGAAGCGGGTCAAGGGCGTCGGACTCGAGGCCAAGCGCATGCTCGGCCGCACGCCCGACGGGATCATCGCCGTCCGCCCCATGAAAGACGGGGTGATCGCCGACTTCGACGTGACCGAGAAGATGCTCCGGTACTTCCTGGAGCTGATCATCAAGAACCGGATGTTCAAGATCAAGCCGCGCGTGATCGTGTGCGTGCCGTCCGGCATCACGGAAGTCGAGCGGCGCGCGGTGCGCGACTCCGCGTTAGGCGCGGGCGCCAAGGAAGTCTTCATGGTGGCCGAGCCGATGGCGGCCGCCATCGGCGTGGGGCTGCCCATCGAGACGCCGACCGGCAACATGGTCATCGACATCGGCGGTGGCACCACCGAAATCGCGGTCATCGCGCTCTCGGGCATCGTCAGCGACACGTCGATTCGCACGGCGGGCGACGAGCTCGACACGGCGATCGTGCAGTTCATGCGCAAGAACTACAACCTCCTGATCGGCGAGCCGACGGCCGAACTCATCAAGATCACCATCGGCTCGGCGGCCCCCGTGGGGGACGAGCGCGAGATGGACGTGAAGGGACGCGACCTCGTGTCGGGGATTCCCAAGACGGTGCGCGTGCATTCGTCCGAGATTCGTGAGGCGATTCAGGAACCGATCCAGCAGATTGTCGACGCGGTGCGGCGCGCCCTCGAGATCACGCCGCCCGAGCTCTCGAGCGACATTGTCGATCGCGGAATCGTGATGACCGGCGGCGGGGCGCTGATTCGCGGCCTCGATGTCGTGCTGAGCCAGGAGACCGGGCTGCCGATCCACGTGGACGAGGATCCGCTGACGTGCGTCGTGCGCGGCGTCGGGCGGATCCTCGACGACGAGGAGAAGTACTGGTCGGTCCTTTCGTCGTAAGGGGGCCGCATGGCTCGTGCGGCGCGCTCAGGGTCGCGCGCGGACACCGCGCTCGTGTCAACATGTGCCTTGCTCGCCCTGCTCGCGACGGTCCTGCCGCTGCCGATCCGCGATGCCATCGCCTCCAGCTTGCGGCGCACGGTCGTGGCACCGTTGCTGGCGTTGCAGCAGCGGGCGGAGCGCGCCCGCACGGCCTTCGGCGGGCACGACGTCCTCGCGGCGCGGCTCGACTCGCTCGCGCTTCGCAACGCGCAGTTGGGGGACTTGGCCGACGAGAATGTCCGCCTGCGCGGGCTGCTCTCGCTCGGCCGACAGCTGCAATGGGGGTTCCTGCCCGCCGAGGCGCTGCACGGTCGCGGCATGGGCGACGAGCACGTGCTCGTCCTCACACGCGGGAGCGAGGCGGGGGTGACGCCGCGCTCGGCGGTCGTCGCCCCCGCTGGACTCATCGGGCAGGTGACCACCGTGGATCCGCGCTCCAGCCTGGCGATCCTCTGGACCCACCCCGACTTCCGCGCCAGCGCAATGGCGTCGGACGGGACAGCGTTCGGCATCGTGCGGCCGCACCTGGGCGAGGAGCCCGAACGGTCGCTGCTCGAGCTGCGCGGGGTGGCATTTCGTGATGCCCTGACCCCGGGCACCCTCATTCTCACCTCAGGCCTGGGCGGCGTGTATCCTCGCGGAATCCCGATCGGCGTCGTCATGGGAGAGGTGACGACGAGCGAGGTCTGGTCCCGGACCTATCTCGTGCGTCCGGCGGTCTATCCGCCCGACGTGAACAACGTGATGATCCTGTCGCCGGAGCGCGTGAGCAGCGGTGCGATGGACGAGGTGTGGTCCTCGGTGGCACGGGCCGATTCTGCCGCACGCGGCGTGGCAGCGTCGGCGGATTCACTTGCTCGGCTGGCCGCAATGGCCGCGGCCCATCGAGCGCGACAGATGGATTCGCTCCGGGCCGTCCTCGGACTGCCCGACCCGGCGGACTCTCTCCGCGCAGATAGCGTGGCGTCGACTGGCGGGTCCGCGCCCACGGCAACCCAGCGCCGCGACTCGACGCGGAGGGTACCGTGACTCCGCAGCGGGTGCTGCGCGCCGCGCTGATTTTCGTCGCGCTCGTGGCGATGCACTACTTCGTGCGGCCGCTCATGGGATGGCGCGTCTCGATGGACTTTCTCGTGATCGCGATGCTGCTCGTGGCGGTGCGCGTGCGTCCCGGCGTTGCCGCGGTCGTGGGGTTCGTCCTGGGACTGATCGGCGATTCGCTGGCGCCCGAGAGTTTCGGGGCGGGGGCACTGGCGATGTGCCTCGTCGGCTTCAGCGCGTCGTGGCTCAAGGCGGTATTCTTCTCGGACAACGTCTTCCTGCACGCCATCTTCTTCTTCGCCGGCAAGTGGGCATTCGATGTCATCTTCGTGGTGGCTGCGCGTCGAGGAGGGATGTACGAGATGGCGACCCAGGTTGTCCTCTGGTCTCCCCTCGCTGCGGCACTGACGGCGGTCACCGGGGTCATCGTCCTGCTCCTGTTCCGCGGCATGCTGGAGGCTCCCTCGACGTGAGCCGCTCGTCATGAGTCTGCATCCCAACGACATCCAGCGACGCGGCCGATTCGCCGCATGGCTCACCGCGCTGTCGCTGCTCGCGCTGGCGAGCGGTTTCTTCCGTGCCCAGGTGCTGGACAGCGAGCGCTACCAGCTGTCGTCGGAGAAGAACCGCCTGCGTGAGGTGCCGATTCCCGCCGCGCGCGGCAACATCTACGATCGCCACGGTGCGATCATCGCCGAGAACGTGCCGGGTTATACGGTGACGATCCTGAGCACAAGTGCAGATACGCTCCGGTCCACCCTGTCGCGGCTCTCGTCGATCATCGACCTCACGCCGGCCGACATCGAGTCGGCGGTTCGGCGACTTCGACGCGACCCGAATCGTCCCACCGTCGTGCTGGCCGATGCCTCGTTCGACCAGGTGTCGGTCCTCGAGGAACACCGCACCGAGTTCCCGAGCCTGATCATCCAGGCCGCGCCGAAGCGGCGGTATCCCGACGGGCCGGCGTCCTCGGCGTTCGTCGGGTACACCAGCGAGATCAACGAGACCGAGCTGAATTCTGCTGACTACGTCGAGTACAAGTCCGGCCAGCAGATTGGGCGGGCGGGGCTGGAGCGGCAGTACGAATCGCAATTGCGCGGGCTCGAGGGCTCGCGCTTCGTGAAGTCGATGCGCGCGGACGGGTGGTCCGCGAGTCCGGGGCGCGCCCGGACCGTCCGGCAACAGCAGCACCGCCGCTGCAGACCAACATTGACCTCGACCTGCAGCGTTTCGTCGCCTCGTACCTCGCCGATTCGCTCGTGGGCGGCGTGGTGGCGATCGAGCCGTCGACGGGGGCGGTCCTGGCCATCCACAGCGCGCCGACCTACGATCCCAATCGTTTCATCGGCGGGATTCCGACGGAGTACTACAAGCAGCTGACGACGGATGACCGTCGTCCGTTGTACAACAAGGCGATGCAGGGTCGGTATCCGCCGGCCTCGACGTTCAAGCTGGCGACGGCGGCCGTGGCGCTCGAAGCCGGGCTCGTTACCATGGACACGCGCATGCCGACGCCGTGCTCGGGCGGCTATCAGTACGGCGGGCGGTACTTCCGCTGCTGGGACCGCAACGGACATGGGGCCGTGACGCTCGCGCAGGCGATCGCCAAGTCGTGCGATACGTACTTCTACCAGCTCGGTCTGCGGATCACGCTCTCGCGCTTTTTGGCGGGGGGCGTGAAGCTCAAGTTCGGGGAGAAGAGCGGGATCGACCTGCCGAACGAGACCACGCCGCAATGGCCGTACGCGGTCGAGTACTTCGACAAGGCGTACGGGCCGAAGAACTGGACGAACGCCGTCACGCTCAACCTGTCGATCGGCCAGGGCGAGAACACGCAAACGATCCTGAACATGGCGCGTTTCTACACCGCGCTGGCCACCGATGGGTCTGCGGCCCGCCCCGAAGTGGTGGCCCGCAACCCGGAGCGGACCCGGATCATGGAGCTCACACCGGCGCAGCTCACGGGGCTGCGCGACGCCATGGGTGACGTGGTGTCGGGTCGCGGAACGGCGGGGAGCGCGGCCATCGAAGGGGTGGTGCTGGCGGGCAAGACCGGGACGGCTCAGAACGAGACCGCCCGCGATCATGCGTGGTTCGTGGGCTTTGCGCCGAAGGACGACCCGAAGATCGTCGTCGCCGTCATGTTGTGGCAGGGCGAACACGGGTACGCCGCGGCGCGCATCGCGTCCAAGGTGGTGGAGCACTACCTCAAGCGCCCGGCGATCCAGCCGGTCGATATCGAGGGGGACGGGTGATCAAGCGCGTCTTTGCCGACTACCCGCTGGTCATCATCGCGTTGCTGCTGTCGGCATACGGCATTGCCGTCGTCTACTCGGCAGGCCAGACCGACGTGCTGCAGGCGTCGGTGGCGTCGGCGTACCGGCGGCAGCTGGCGTGGTTCGCCGTGGCGCTGGTGGCGGCCTGGCTGCTGAGTCGTGCCTCGGTGCGCCTGATCGAGTGGGTCAGCTGGCCGGGATACCTGCTGGCAATCGTCCTGCTGCTGGTCACGCTCTTTTTCGGGAGCGGCGGGGGCACCGCGTCGAGCATGCGCGGGTGGTTGACGGTCGGTGGCGTGCGGCTCGGCCAGCCGGCCGAACTGGCGAAGGTGGCCGTCGTGCTCATGCTGGCCAAGGTGCTGGCGGCGCGCCGCGATCCTCCCAAGTCGCTCGTCGAGTTGTGGCTCCCGGCGCTGGTGGTGCTGGTCCCGTGGCTGCTGGTCATGGCGCAGCCGGACCTGGGGACCGGCATGGTCTTCGTCGGGATCTTCTTTGCGATGCTCTTCTGGGCCGGCGTCTCGGCGCGGTTGTTGCTGCTGGCGGCTTCGCCCGCGATCTCGCTCCTGCTGGCGTTCAACACGGGGCTGTGGGGGGCGTGGTTCCTGATCCTCATCGCCGTCGTGCTGTGGTACAAGCCGTACGTCGTGGAGGGGGTGGTGCTCATCGTGACCAACGTCGCGATGGGGGTGCTCGCGCCGATCCTGTGGGACAAGCTCGCGCCGCACCAACGCGCGCGCCTGCTGGTCTTCCTTGATCCGTCGGAGGACCCGCAAGCCTCGGGCTACCACGTGATCCAGTCGCAGATCGCCATCGGGTCGGGCGGGTGGTTCGGGAAGGGATTCACCCTCGGGACGCAGAAGCGGGGCTCCTTCCTCCCGGAGCAGCACACCGACTTCATCTTCGCCGTGGTCGGGGAGGAGCTGGGGTTCCTCGGTGTGTCGATGGCGCTCGCCTTGTTCCTGCTCCTGTTCCTGCGGGTCATTCGCGTGGCGTCACGGGCCAATGACTCGTTCAGCTCACTGGTAGCCTTCGGATTGTTAGGCAGCTGGATGGTGCACGTCATCGAGAACGTCGGGATGACGCTCAACCTGATGCCGATCACCGGCATCCCGCTCCCCTTCTTCTCCTACGGCGGGTCGTTCATGCTGGCCTGCTGGCTGGCCATCGGCATCCTCGTGCGCATCTCGTCTGAAGGACGTGGCGAGGCAGACGCGCTCCCGATCGGGTTGCGCGGGTCGTCCTCCCGCTACTAGCGCGGCGTCCCCCTACCCGCGCTCCGTTTCGCCCTGCATTATTCGGCCATGGCCTGGTTCCGGAAGGACAAAAAGGCGCGCCAGCCGCGCCGAGAGCGGCACGAGATCCCGGCAGACGCCTGGGAGAAGTGCGAGGCGTGCGCCCACACCGACATCCGCGAGAAGTTCGCGCGGAACCTCAACGTGTGCCCGAACTGCGACTACCACCGCCGGTTGCGGGCGGTCGAATACGTCCAGCTGCTGCTCGACGACGACAAGTGGGAGGAGACCGAGACCGAATTGCGGTCCATCGATGCCCTCGGCTTTCCCGACTACGAGGCGCGACTCAAGAAGGCGCGAACCAACGCGGGCGAAACCGACGCGATCCTGACCGTGGCGGGGACGCTCGGCGAGATGCCCGTCAACCTCGGCGTGATGGACTTCGCCTTCATGGGCGGCTCGATGGGCTCTGTCGTGGGAGAGAAGATCGCCCGGCTCGCCCAGCGCTCGCTGGAGCGCAAGCATCCGCTCATCGTGATCTCCGCGTCGGGCGGGGCCCGCATGCAGGAGGGCGTGCTGTCGCTCATGCAGATGGCGAAGGTGTCGGCGGTCCTGTCGCAGCTGGCGGACCGCCGCATCCCGTACGTCTCGATCCTCACCAACCCGACGACCGGCGGCGTGAGTGCGAGTTACGCCATGCTCGGCGATGCCATCCTCGCGGAGCCTGGCGCGGTGATCGGCTTCGCCGGGCCGCGGGTCATCAAGCAGACGCTGGGCCAGGACCTGCCCGAGGGATTCCAGACGGCCGAGTTCCTGCTCGATCACGGGATCCTGGACGACGTCGTGCATCGCAAGGACCTGCGCCAGACCGTGGGGCGCCTGCTGCGCCACATGAGCGGCAAGCCTGCCGCATCGGCGTGGGCGATCACCTGAGCGCGTATCGCGACGCCCTCCAGTACCTGTTCGCGCGCACGACCGGCAAGAGCAAGTTTGGCCTGGAGCGGACGCGCGCACTGCTGTCGGTGCTGGGTGATCCCCACGCGGCAATCCCGACCTTTCACGTGGCCGGGACGAACGGGAAGGGGAGTGTGTGCGCCACCCTCGACGCGGTGCTGCGCGCACGAGGTCTGCGGACCGCGAAGTACACGTCGCCGCACCTGGTCGACTTCTCCGAGCGCCTGGTCGTCAATGGCGTCGCCGTCCCCGCCGACTACGTGACGGAATTCATCATGCGCTGGACGCCGGATGTCGAGCGACTCGGGGCGACGTTCTTCGAGGCGACCACGGCGATGGCCTTCCGGTACTTCGTCGATGCCGGGGCGGAGGTTGCGGTGATCGAGACCGGACTCGGCGGGCGACTCGACTCGACCAACGTCGTGACGCCCGTGGTGGCGGGGGTGTCGTCGATCGGGATCGACCACGTGGAATACTTGGGCGAGACGCTGGAGGAAATCGCCGCTGAAAAGGCGGGGATCTTCAAGGCTGGGGTCCCGGCCGTCAGCGGTGAGCCGGACGCGCGGGTGGACGGGATCCTCGCCGAGCTGGCACGGGGGCGAGGGGTATCCGGCGTGGTCAGCGTCGGGCGTGACGCGCCCCCGCGTGCGATCACGGTGGGGGACGGGGGCACACGGTTTACGCTCGAGGTCGATGGTGGGCGTCATGTGTTGCGCACCCCCTTGGCGGGGGTTCACCAGGCGTGGAACGCCACGCTCGCCCTCCTGATGCTCCGCGAGGCCGGGGGGCGGTACTGGGGAGGATGGGCGTCGGTCGGCGACGCGCTGATGAACGTGCGCCTGCCGGGTCGATTCCACGTCGCGCCGCCGTTCATCTTCGACGTGGCGCACAATCCGGCAGGGGCCGCCACACTGGCTCGTACGTTGTCGCACGTGGCACCGGATCCGCCGCTGGTGGCGGTGATGTGCGTCTTGATGGACAAGGACTGGGAGGGAATGCTTGAGGCGCTCGCGCCCGCCGTGACGCATTTCATCCTCACCGACGCCCCGACAGCTCCTGAGAGCCGAGCGTGGCGCCTGCGCGAGGCGCAGGCCTTCGCCGAGGCGCGTGGCTGGTCGTCCGAGGCCATCCCGGACTTTGATCGTGCCCTGGCCACGGCGACCTCTCGCGGTGCCACCGTGCTGGTGACCGGCTCGTTTCACACGGTCGGAGACGCGATGGCTCGCTTGCAGGTCGATCCGCTCGGCGGGTAGCTTTCGCGGATGTCTACTGGAGCACTCCCAGGATTTCGAGACTTCTATCCCGAACAGTTTGCGCAGCGCGCCTGGCTCTTTGAGCGGTGGCGCGACGTGGCGCGACGGTTCGGCTTCGTGGAATACGACGGCCCCCCGCTGGAACCGCTCGACCTGTACACGAAGAAGAGCGGCGACGAGATCGTCGGCCAGCTCTACAACTTCGAGGATAAGGGGGGGCGGCAGGTGGCGCTCCGCCCGGAGATGACGCCTACGGTGGCGCGCATGGTGGCCGCACGAGCCAATGCGCTGCGCAAGCCGGTACGCTGGTTCTCCATTCCGCAGCTGTTTCGCTACGAGCGTCAGCAGAAGGGGCGGCTGCGGGAGCACTTCCAGCTCAACGTGGACATCTTCGGCGAGTCGGACGTGGCGGCCGATGCCGAACTGCTGGCCGTGGCGTGCGAGATCATGCGGGCATGCGGGCTTGGGCCGGACGACGTGGTGGCGCGGGTGTCGGACCGTCGTCTGCTGACGGCGCTGGTGCGTGGCGCCGGCGTCGCCGACGAGGCGATTCCGGCCGTGTTCGCCGCGGTGGACAAGATCGAGCGCGAGTCGCAGGACGCGCTGGTGAAGAAGATGACCGACGGTGGCGTGCCGGCGTCGGCCGCTGGACGCGTGCTCGAATTGGTGCGTGCTTCGGACGTGGAGCAGCTGCGCACCGAGTATGCCGGCGATGGCGAAGTGATCGCGGCGCTGGAGCGCTTCGATGCGTATGCCGAGCTCCTCGGGGCGCACGGGGTTCGCGACTACCTGCGACTCGACCTGACGATCGTTCGCGGGCTCGCGTATTACACGGGGATCGTTTTCGAGCTGTTCGACGCCAAGGGCGAGTTCCGCGCCGTATGCGGTGGCGGGCGATATGACAACCTGCTGGCTGCGCTCGGTGGCGTCGACATGCCCGCGTTAGGCTTCGGGCTGGGGGATGTCGTGCTGGGGGAGCTGCTCAAGGCGCGCGGGAAGATGCCGTCGGGCGCCGCGGCGATCGAGTTCTGGGTCGCGCCGGTTGAGACGACGCATCGCCTGTCCGCGATCGAGGTGGCACGCCGCCTTCGTGCCGATGGCCTGTCCGTTGAATACCCGCTGAAGGCCCAGACGCTCTCCAAGCAGCTGAAGGCCGCCCAGGCGGCCGGGGCCCGGCGTGTGGTCTTCGTCGGCGACGCCTTTCTGGAGCGGGGCGAAGTCGAGGTCAAGGACTTCGCCACGGGTCAGCAGCAGGCAAGCACGCTCCACCTGCTCGCGCTCCGGGCGCAGGAGCACGCATGATGACCGCACGATCACGCATCGCGCCGCTGCCATCGTCGGCTGGCGACGCCCCGCGCCGATCACTGGACCGACCGTGACGAGACGAGAGCACGCACTCGGCGCTCCCATCGGGTGAGACCTTCTCTCCCGTCCCCCGTCCCCCGTCCCCCGTCCCATGAGCGATAAACGACTCACCACCCGCGCCGCCGACTTCAGCGCGTGGTACAACGAGACCGTCCTGCGCGCCGAACTGGCCGACTACTCGCCCGTGCGCGGCTGCATGGTCATTCGCCCCAACGGCTACGGCATCTGGGAGCGCATGCAGCGCGCCCTCGACGACATGTTCAAGGCGACGGGACACCGGAACGCCTACTTCCCGCTGTTCATCCCCGAGTCGTTCCTGCACAAGGAGGCGCAGCACGTCGAAGGCTTCGCCCCCGAGGCGGCCGTCGTCACGCACGGGGGTGGCAAGAAGCTCGAGGAGCCGCTGGTCGTACGCCCGACGTCGGAGACGATCATCTACTCGATGTTCGCCAAGTGGGTCCAGAGCTATCGCGACCTGCCCATCCTGATCAACCAGTGGGCCAACGTCGTGCGCTGGGAGATGCGCACGCGCCTCTTCCTGCGCACGCTGGAGTTCCTCTGGCAGGAGGGACACACCGCGCACGCCACCCATGACGAGGCCGAAACCGAGGCGCGCATGATCCTCGGCCTGTATCGCACGTTCATGGAGGACTGGATGGCGATGCCGGTGGTGACGGGCCTCAAGAGCGAGAGCGAGAAGTTCGCCGGTGCCCTGCGCACGTATTCGTGCGAGGCGATGATGCAGGACAACAAGGCGCTGCAGGCGGGGACCTCGCACAACCTCGGCCAGAACTTCGCCAAGGCCTTCGACCTCACCTTCCAGAGCGAGGCCGGCTCCATCGAGCACGCTTGGAACACGAGCTGGGGGGTGTCCACGCGCATGGTCGGCGGGCTGGTGATGACGCACGGCGACGACAACGGGTTGCGGCTTCCGCCCAAGCTGGCGCCGACCGAAATCGTGATCGTCCCCATCTGGAAGAGCGACGAGGAGAAGGCCCGTGTGCTGGAGGCCGCCCACCAGGTCAAGCAGGATCTGGCAACGTGGGGCGGGCGCGGCGACGACCGGCTGCGCGTGCACATCGATGCGCGCGAAGGAATGAAGCCGGGGGCCAAGTACTACGAGTGGGAGCTGGTCGGCGTTCCGCTGCGTCTCGAGATCGGGCCGCGTGACGTGGCCAACGGTGCCTGCATGACGGCGCGCCGGGACACCCGGGAAAAGGCGTCGCTGCCGCTGGCGGGGCTCCCCGAGGCCATTGCCGCGCTCCTGGCCACGATCCAGGGCGACATGCTGCGCACGGCGCGCGAGCGCCGCGAGGCCAACAGCGTGCGCGATGTCATCAGCTACGATCGCTTCAAGGAGCTGATGGAGGGCGAGGGCGCCTTCGTGTACGCGGGATGGAATGGCGACCCCGCCGTCGAGGCACAGGTGAAGGAGGAGACGAAGGCAACGATCCGCTGCATTCCCGAGCCCGAGTTCCTGACCCAGGGGCCGGCGGCGACGTGCATGGTGACAGGACAGCCGGCCCGGCACACGGTCATTTGGGCCAAGGCGTACTGATGCTCCCTTTTGCCCGAGTCGGTGGCACGCTGCAGTGCGAGGGCGTGCCGCTCGACCGCATTGCCGAGGCCGTCGGTACGCCGGCGTACGTCTACAGCTCGGCGTCGATCCGCGCGCAGTACGAGCGCCTCGACGCCGCGCTGGCCCCGGTGCCGCACCGGATTCACTACGCCTGCAAGGCCAACTCGAGCCTCGGACTGCTGGCGCTGGTCCGGTCGCTTGGTGGGCGCATCGACGTGGTGTCGGGGGGCGAGTTGTTCCGCGCGCGGCAGGCGGGATTCCCGGCCGAGGACATCATCTTCGGTGGCGTCGGCAAGTCGGCGCAGGAACTGCGCGAGGCGATCGACGCCGCGGTGCACGTCATCTCGGTGGAGTCGGAGCAGGAGCTGCGGCTCGTGGACGAGTTGGCGCGCGAGGCAGGGGCGGTGGCTCGGGTCGGGATCCGCGTGAACCCCGAGATCACCGTCGAGACGTTCCACGACTACATCAAGACCGGAGAGAAGGGAGGCAAGTTCGGCGTCCCCTTCGACGAGGCGCATGCCGTCGCGCGAATTGCCGATGCGCTGCCGCACGTACGGCTGGTCGCGCTCGGGATGCACATCGGCTCACAGCTGACCGACCTGGCCGCGTATCGCGACGGCATCGCGCGCCTCGAGGGACTGATCGACGGCGTGCGCCGCGACGGCGTCACGACGCTCGAGCACGTCGATATCGGCGGCGGATTGTTTGTGCCGTACGACGGCGAGTCGCCGGCCGACCTTGCCGGGTACGCCTCCATCGTGGTGCCGGCTGTGCAGCGTTTGGGGCTGGAGCTGATCGTCGAGCCGGGACGCTTCCTCGTGGCCGAGTCCGGCGTGCTGCTCGCCCGGGTCCTGTACCGCAAGCGCAGCGGCGGGCGCGACGTGCTCGTGACAGACACGGGGATGAACGACCTGCTGCGACCCTCGCACTATGATGCGTATCATCGCATTGAGGCGGTGCACGCCACCACTGGGCGCGGACGCTTCGATGTCGTCGGGCCGATCTGCGAGAGCGGCGATTTCCTGGCGCTGGACCGCGAGCTGGCCAGCGTCGATGCGGGCGCACTCCTGTGCGTCTTCACGACCGGGGCCTATGGCATCAGCATGGCATCCAACTACAATGCGCGACCGCGCCCCTGTGAGGTGCTGGTCGACGGCTCGCGGTATGGCGTCATCACCGTGCGCGAGGCGTACGACGACCTGGTACGACGCGAATCGCTTACTCCCGACTGGAGGACCTCCTCATGATCGTCGGCCTGCTGTCCGACACCCACGATCGCCTGCCGGCGATCGACGCCCTGCTGCGGTACATGCAGCGACGCGGGGTGGGCACGGTGCTGCACGTCGGCGACTTCTGCTCTCCGTTCGCCCTCAAGCCGTTCATCGAGCACAACATGCAGATGGTCGGCGTGTTCGGGCGCAACGACGGCGACCATGAGGGGATCCGCGCCTATGCCCAGCAGGGAATGGGCCTCGAGCTCTTCGAGTCGCCACATTCGTTCGAGATGGGCGGGCAGCGCATCCTGCTCGTGCACGACCTCGTCGACACGAGCCCGCGTTCCATCGAGGCGCACGGCGTCGTGGTGCACGGGTTCACCCATCGCGAGGAGATGATGATCCGGGGCGAGACGCTGATCGTGAATCCGGGTGAGGGATGCGGATGGCTCAACGGGGAACCCAGCGGTGCGATTCTCGACCTCGACACGAAGGAGGTGCACTTCTTCAAGCTCAAGGACGTTTCCACCTTCAAGGCGATGGACGACGCGTGACCCCTACGGAGACCGGCAGCCGGATCCTGATCCTCGACTGCGGATCGCAGTTCACACAGCTCATCGCCCGTCGCGTACGCGAGGCGCGGGTGTACTCGGAGATTCATCCGCCCACTCGCGACCTGGCCTGGATTCGCGCCTGGAATCCGACGGGGATCATCCTGTCGGGCGGTCCGTCGTCGGTGTCCGACGCGGGGGCGCCGACGTTCGATCCGGCGATTCTCGACCTCGCCCCGGTGCTGGGGGTCTGCTACGGAATGCAGTGGATCGCCGTCGCGGCGGGGGGTACGGTCGCCGGCGGTGGCCGGCGCGAGTATGGGCGGGCGGAGATCACGGTGCGCGAGACCGCGGGGCTCTTCGCGGGCTTCGAGTCGGAGGAGCGATCGCAGGTCTGGATGAGCCATGGCGATCACGTCGAGCAGGTGCCGCCGGGCTACGTCGTGACCGCGACCAGCGCCGACAACCCGATCGTGGCGATGCGGCACGAGTCCCGCCCGATTCACGCCATCCAGTTCCACGCCGAGGTGCACCATACGGTGCGTGGCCCCGACATCATCGCGAACTTCCTGTTCGAGGTGTGTCACTGCGTGCCGGGGTGGACGCCCGGGCACTTCATCGAGGATGAGGTGGCGAAGATCCGCGCCCTCGTGGGCGACCGGCACGTGATCTGTGGACTGTCGGGCGGTGTCGATTCGTCGGTCGCGGCCGCGCTGGTCCACAAGGCCATCGGCGACCAGTTGACGTGCATCTTCGTCGACACGGGACTCCTGCGCCTCCACGAGCGGGAGCAGGTGGAACGCACGTTCAGGGCGCATCACGGGATCAGGCTGGTCACCGTGCGCGCCGAGGAACGGTTCCTGTCGGCGCTGGCCGGCGAGGGTGATCCCGAGAAGAAGCGGAAGATCATCGGGCACACGTTCATCGACGTGTTCGAGGATGCGGCGGCCGAGGCGGGGAAGGAGGCGGAGTTCCTCGTGCAGGGCACGCTCTACCCCGACGTGATCGAGAGCGTCAGCGCCACGGGCGGCCCGAGCGCGACGATCAAGACGCACCACAACGTGGGCGGGCTCAAGCCGGACATGAAGTTCAAGCTCATCGAGCCGCTGCGCGAGCTGTTCAAGGACGAGGTGCGCAACGTCGGGCGCGAACTCGGGTTGCCGGAAGAGATGGTCGGGCGCCATCCCTTTCCCGGGCCGGGATTGGCAATCCGTGTGTTGGGGGCCGTCGACGCCGAGAAGGTCGCCGTGCTCCAGAAGGCCGATGCGATCTACCTGGAGGAGATCCGGGCCGCCGGTCTGTATCAGGACATCTGGCAGGCCTTCGCGGTCCTGCTCCCCGTGCGTTCGGTCGGGGTCATGGGCGACTACCGCACGTATGAGAACGTCGTCGCGCTGCGGGCGGTCACGAGCACCGATGGGATGACGGCCGACTGGTATCCGTTTCCGTACGATGTGCTCGGCCGCATCTCGAGTCGCGTGATCAACGAGGTGAAGGGCGTGAATCGGGTGGTGTATGATGTGAGTTCGAAGCCGCCGGCTACGATCGAGTGGGAGTGAGGGTGAGGGGACGGCGGACGGGGGACGGGGGACGGGAGTGCGGTGGGGCGCCGGAGGGGCGCCCCGCCGCGTCTGGGGGCGCGTCGGGTGGGTGGCCGTGAGCGGGGCGTTGCGCCTTCCTTCGCGTCACGAGCTGCGGGACGTGGCGCGCTTGGCGGCGCCGATCGTGCTGGTGCAGATCGGGCTCATGATGATGGGGACCGTGGACGCGGCGATGGTCGGGCGCGTCTCGGCGACCGACCTGGCAGCGGTGGCGCTGGGCAACTTCTGGTGGATCACGATCGCACTCTTCGGGGCGGGCGTCGTGATGGCCATCGATCCGGTGGTGGCGCAGGCGATCGGGGCGGGCGATGACGAGGCGGCGGCGTTAGGCGTGCAGCGCGGGATCATGCTGGCGGCGGGCGTGTCGCTCGTGTCGTCGCTGCTGCTGCTCCCCACGGAGGGCATGCTGCGGCTCCTGGGGCAGCCCGCCGAGGTCATCCCGATCGCCGCACGCTGGGTGCGCGTGCAGGTCCCGTCCACGCTGCCGTTCTTCCTCTTCGTGGCGTTTCGGCAGAGCCTGCAGGCGCTCCATACCGTGCGCCCGATTCTGGCGGCGGTCGTGCTCGGGAACGCACTGAACGTCTTCCTGAACTGGGTCTTCATCTTCGGGAATCTCGGGGCCCCGCCGCTCGGCGCACTCGGCGCGTCGATCTCCACGACGATCGGACGCTACGTCATGACCGGCGTGCTCGTCGTCTTCGGTTGGTCGACCATGCGCCCGATGCTGCGCCCGTGGCGCACCGAGGCGATGCGATGGGCGCCGGTGGGCCGCATGCTGCGCATCGGTATCCCGATCGGCGTGCACCAGTTCTTCGAGATCGTGGCGTTTGGTGGGGCGCTGGCGCTGATCGGATTGCTCGGCACCATCCCGTTAGCCGGACACGAGATCACCATCAGCCTGGCCTCGCTGACCTACATGGTGCCGCTGGGGATCAATGCGGCGGCGGCCGTGCTGGTGGGGCGCGCGATCGGGAGCGGCGACGCCGAGAAGGCCCGCCGCGAGGCGAGCGCGGCGCTGGTGTGCGGCGTCGGCTTCATGGCCTGTACCGCCGTCGTGCTGATGGCGCTCCCAGGACCGTTGGCGCGCATCTTCACGAGCGATTCGGCCGTCCTCGCGGTCACCGCGACACTGATCCCGATCGCCGGCATCTTCCAGATGTTCGATGGCGTGCAGGGTGTGTCCAGCGGAATCCTGCGAGGGGCAGGGGACACGCACGTGGCGATGTATATCAACCTGCTCGCCTACGCGGTGGTGGGGCTCCCGGTCGGCGCGTGGCTGTGCTTCGGGCGCGGCATGGGTGCCGAGGGGATGTGGTGGGGACTGGTCCTCGGCCTGGCGGTGGCCGCCGGATCGTTAGGCTGGCGCGTGCACTCGCACCTCGGGCGCAGCCTGGCGCGCCTCGAGGTGGATGCGGGGACGGCCGCCGATCGAGTCCGGGTGAGAGGGTAACCGGTCACCGATCGCGTGCGCACTCGACCACGCCGCGACCACGCCGCCCTCGACGATACGCGCATCGGGCTGTAACGTGCGAGCGATGTCACCCACGATCCGGCTGTTGTTGCGCGGCACGAAGTTCCTGGTACTGGGCGCCCTCACCGGGGCGCTCCTCGGCCTCGTGACATTCCTGCCGGGTGAGCTCGTGGCGACCGCCGACTTACCGTCCGGGTCGACCGTGGCTTGGCCCCTCGCCTTCGGGGTCGCCTGGGTCAGCGCGCGGGTGGGAGCTGTGGTCGGCGTCATCTTTTTCCTCATCAGGAGAACGCTGATGGGAGAGGTCGCCGACCCGAGGGTGGTTACACCCCCTTCTCCTCCAACAGGGCCATAAACTCGGCCGGGGTGGTGATC
Organism: Gemmatimonadota bacterium; assembly: GCA_016704465.1. Lineage (GTDB taxonomy): Bacteria > Gemmatimonadota > Gemmatimonadetes > Gemmatimonadales > Gemmatimonadaceae > SCN-70-22. The sequence continues at coordinate 259,216 of JADJAD010000010.1, forward strand.
CCGAGGAGCCGATCGGGGACATCGGACTCCTTGCTGAACTGCGCGATCTTTCCCAGGACCGGGAGGTACTGGTTGGAGACCTCGAGCGGGGGCGCCACGATCAGGAAGAAGAACTTGACCGGCTTCTCGTCGATCGCCTTGAAGTCGAGCCCCTCGGATTTGCGACCGAACGCGACGCGCAGCTTGTTGACGACCAGCGATCGACAGTGCGGAATCGCGATGCTGCGGCCGATCCCGGTGGATCCCAGGTTCTCGCGCCGCTTCAACATCTTGAAGAGCATGCCCTCCGACTTCTCGTCCAGCTTGAGCAGTCCGATCAGCTCCTTCAGGATGTCGTCCTTGTTGGTACCGTCGAGCGCCAGCTTGATCGCATCCTGGGAGAAGAACTCTCGCAGCTCCATCGAACTCCTCGAATCGTGCTCATGCCATGGTGCGACCGACGCGATCGGCGCATCGCGCGAGGGCCCGTAGCGGCCCACGCGGGGGAGACCAACCAAGCTATCCCGCCCTGCGAGTCGTGTCAAAGCGTCACGTTGAATCGCCTAACCGCGAGGATTAGCTTCACCCCCATGGACTTTCCGTATCCCGTGGCGCACGACATCCCGCTCATCCTCGCCCCAATGGCGGGGGTGTCGGAGTCACCATTTCGGCGGCTCTGCCGTCGGCATGGCGCCGACGTCGTCGTGACCGAATTCCTGTCGGCCGAGGCGATTCGGCGGGAGAACGCGGCGACGCTGTCGAAGCTGCGCTTCGGGGCGGACGAGCGGACGATCGGCGTCCAGATCTTCGGGGCCGATCCCGACGCCATGCGCGACGCGGCCGCACTGGTCACCGACGTGTTTCAGCCTGAGTACATCGACATCAACTTCGGCTGTCCCGTCAAAAAGGTCGTGCGGCGTAACGGAGGGTCGGGGTGCCTCAAGGACCTCTCACTCGTGGAAAGCGTGATCAAGGCCGTCATCTCCGGCACGCACCTTCCGGTGACCGTGAAGATCCGGTCCGGCTGGAGCGAAGAGATGCGCGATCCCGTCAAGATCGCGCTGCATTGCCAGGCTGCCGGGGCGCGAGCCATCGCCCTGCATCCGAGGACGCGAACCCAGATGTACACCGGGGCCGCCAACTGGGACGAGATCGCCCGCGTGAAGGAGGCCGTCGAGATCCCGGTGATCGGCAACGGCGACATCAAGACGCCGCACGACGCGCTCCGCATGCAGCGCTCCACGGGGTGCGACGCGGTGATGATCGCCCGCGGATCGTACGGGCAGCCATGGATCTTCGACCAGGCGCGTGCCCTGTTCGAAGGTCGCGAGATGCCGGCGACGCCGGGCGTCGAGGCGCGCTTTGCCGTGGCCCTGTCCCACGCAAAAATGGTACAGGAGTATGAAGTCGACCTCGATGGGGCGGCGATCGAGTTCCGGAAGCACCTCGGATGGTATGTGAAGGGGCTCCCGAACTCGGCCGACCTGCGGAAGCGCCTGCACGCCGTCAATTCGTTCGGAGAAGTTGAAGGGATCTTCGCCGACTACCTGCGCGAGCGCGAACGGTGGGCCGAGCAGGGCGGCAGCGACGCGCCCGTGGATGCCGGCTCTCCCGACGCGCCCGGTGAGGCTGCGCGCCTCGAGTCGCGCCCGCTCGAACCGGCCGAGGCGTGAACGCACACCGCATCCGCGAGCTGCTACGTCAGGTCGCGGGCGGCGAGGTGTCGCCAGAGGCCGCGCTCGAGCACCTGGCCACCGATCCCTCCGAGTCGCTCCCGTTCGCCACGATCGATCACCATCGTGCGATTCGGCAGGGTTTTCCCGAAGTGGTGTTCGGGAGCGGAAAGACCCCCGCCCAGATCGTGTCGATCGCCGAGCGGCTGGCCGAGCGAGGGGACGGTTTCCTGGTCACCCGCGCCGATCCCGCAGCGCTGCAGGCGCTCTCCGAGCGCTTTCCGCCGGTCGTCGTGAACGCCGCCGGCCGCACGGTGCGGCTTCCCGGATCGACGCCGGTGATCAGTGGGGTGGGAACGGTGCTGATCGTCACCGCCGGGACGAGCGACCTCCCGGTCGCCGAAGAGGCGGCCGAGACAGCGATCGCGCTGGGCAACACGGTGACGCGACTGACCGATGTCGGCGTCGCGGGCATTCACCGGTTGCTCTCCCGCGGCCAGGAATTGCGAGAGGCCCGGGTGATCATTGTGGTGGCCGGGATGGACGGCGCGCTCCCCTCGGTGGTCGGCGGGCTCGTGAAGTGTCCCGTCATCGCCGTCCCGACGAGCGTAGGATACGGGGCCGCGTTCTCCGGCGTCGCTCCGCTCCTGACGATGCTCAACTCGTGCGCGGCCGGTGTGACGGTCGTGAACATCGACAACGGATTCGGGGCGGCGGCAGCGGCATCGCGCATTACCCACAGCTGAAGCAGACGCGTACGACGTGTGCGCAAATCGCTTCATGGCAGTCGTTTGCGCACCGCACCTTACAGCAATTGTCAGGCGGACCGTTGACGCCGAGCGGCGGACGGCCTAGCTTTCGCTTCGTAGTTCACAACGGGGGCGACCTGGATTCGACGGGGTCGGTGACGCTGTGGCTGCGTGCCCAGCTGCTGAGCGCTGGCTAAACACTCGGCAAAATCATAACTGCCAACTCTGAACTGGCCCTGGCCGCGTAACTCTTAGGAGTTATTGCTGGCCTTGCTCCTGATGAAGCCTGCCCGAGGCGGCGTCTGGAGTATCGAAATATCGGGATAGCCTGACGTCGCGCCTCTTGGCGTTGGGCGAAAATTCAAGGAGGCTTGTGCAGCAATGGGCCGCTCGCTGGCCAGTGGCTGCAGACCTTAATCAGCGAGCTACGCACGTAGATGCTGCGGTAGATCTTATCTCGGACCGGGGTTCGACTCCCCGCGCCTCCACTCGAAGGGCCCGCCAGGAAACTGGCGGGCCCTTCGCTTTGGCTCCATCCCTCGTGAATTTTGGGAAGTGCCGCGCGGAAGCTTCTCTCAGGCGGTGCGAGAACTGTGTGCGGCGTAGAAACGCTCGGTCTCGCAATGAAACGGTCTCCCCGAACAAACCGCGAACCGCTATACTCGATTTATGGCTGGCAACTCAACTCTCACGTCTGTCGAACTCTTCACGGGGGCCGGCGGTCTCGCTCTGGGGATCGCTGCTTCTGGGTTTGAGCACCGGCTGCTGCTCGAATACAACAAGCACGCCTGTGCGACGCTCAGGGAGAATCGCGCCGCGTTCGGCGTGAACTGCCAGATCTACGAGGGCGACGTCGCGTCATTCGACTTCACGTTGTTCGCTGGGGTGGACCTGCTCGCCGCCGGAGCGCCGTGTCAGCCATTCTCTATCGGCGGAAAGCACAAGGCGCACTCCGACGAACGCAACCTGTTTCCACAGGTGTTTCGCGCTCAACGCGAGATACGACCGAAGGCGGTGATAGTAGAGAACGTGAAGGGATTGCTGCGCGAGTCGCTCTCTAACTTCGTCGAGTTTATAGAACTCCAGTTGGCGCATCCGACTGTTCTTCCTGCGGATCCGCGCGACCCGGAAGGATGGGAGGCGCACTTGCCGACACTGCGTGCGGCGCGCGATGGAGGAGATCGCTCTCCGTTTCGCTACGTCGTGAAGAAGACACTTCTCAATTCTGCGAATTTCGGCGTTCCGCAACGGCGGGAGCGCGTTTTCTTCGTCGCCATTCGAGCGGACATTGACGGCGATTGGACGCCGCCGCGCCCGACTCACAGCGAGGCAGCGCTACGCGTGGCGATGGACGCGACTGCCGACTACTGGACAAGCACGGCATCGAGCGAAGGCGCGATCCAATCATCCAAACCTCGGCAAGTGGCAGCGGGAAGCGGGTAAGACTCTTCCTGGGCGACCGTACGAGACGTTGTGTCCGATCTTCCTACTCCTATCGCTGGGAAGGACGCCGAGGGCGTTCTCAATCACGTCGGGCAGCCGGGAGCGAAGTCGTATCCCGGCCACACGGGATCACCAATGGACGCGCCAAGCAAGACGCTGAAGGCGGGGGTGCATGGCGTTCCGGGCGGTGAGAATATGCTCCGTAACATCAACGGGACGGTGCGCTACTTCACGGTGCGCGAGGCTGCTCGCATTCAAACGTTCCCCGACACATACAAGCTAAAGGGCGCGTGGGGCGAGGCGATGCGACAAATCGGCAACGCCGTGCCCGTGTCGCTTGCTAAGGCTGTGGCGGCGTCGGTGCGCGCGTGCTTGGAGCAAGAGAAGGCGGCAAAGGCAGTGCAAGCCGCGCAGCCGCCGACCGCACGCGCTCCACGGCTGCGACGTGTGTTTGTTCAGCAAGAGCTGCTGCAGGCTGTGAATTCTCGGGCAAGCGCGAAGCGAATCGACGGCCCGCATGCATCTGGTCCCATTGCGAGCGGCGCTGTTCTTCGCGACCGCTCCCTGGCGCGTGAATGCCAAAACCTGACAGCGAAGAGTTCCAAAGCGGCGGGTCCGATCGGATCGCCATCGCCTCGGCCAGCGGAACCCATAACGGAAGGCACACCAGCATCCGCGCCATGAAGTCGTCGAGCTTGAGCGGAATGTGCGCCGTTCCCGACGTTTCGACCATTCGGATGCTGCGTTTGTGTTCTTGTACGCGCTCGAATAGGAGCGGCGCCGAGACCGGCTCAAACGGACTGATGCCCCGTCGCGCTCCAGGGTCTTTCGCGCGCCCGACGTAGATCGGCAGTCGACAGTCATTCAGGCGGTTGAACTCGCCTAACTCCGAATACGGATGCTGAGTGCCGATGTAGTAGAGCGCGTAAATGCCAGAGCCTGGGAAGGTCTTAGTCGCCCTCAGTAGTCCGAGAGGACGGCGCTCCATCGCCCGTATGAGCGATCCGCCGAGCGCTTCTAAGTCGAGCGGGTTGTACGGGTCGATTTGTGTCATGCCAGAAGGTGACGGCATCCGTGGCCTTCAAGCAACCCCGGCACCCTGACGCGATCCGGCCAACGTAGACGATGCGAATGCGACAAGTTGCCGCCGCGTGGCCAAGATAGGCCCACCTCCTCCACCACGATGTAAGCGAGGTTGGTGTGTCATCAGGGTGTGGCGCGCAGATGTAGATATTCAGGCGACGCCTCGGAGTGCCGTTCTTGCGACGCCGACGGCTGGGCGGAGGAGTGTGTGCCAGAGCGCGTGTTGCAGCAAGCGCAGCTTGGCGTAGCCCTTGATTCGACGGAACGGGCTTCGTGCTGCCGCCGGGAGGCGGCTACCCCTCACAGTTTCGGATCGCTCTTTCGCAAGTGATCGACGCGAAGGGTCTCGGCCTGCGCATGCGCCACGCTCTCGAGCCGGCTCGCGGTCTTCAGGTGCGCCCCTCCAAAACTCGAAAGACGCCGAGCCCATGGAGCGCCGGCGCTTCCTCCAACCTCTCGTCCAGAGAGTGGAACGCAGGTCTCGGGATTTCTCATTCGTCAGCGCGAACCCAGACTGCCCGTAGTTGCGGCAGGCCACGCCGATTCCAACACGCACGGGGGAAACGACCGTCGCTTGTCGGCGCCTCCCGGGCGCTGGCAGCCGGTTGCCTCGCCATGTCGCGAGGCCCGGATGAGCTGCGGGTCAGTCGTCGCCCAGCGCAGCCTGCGCGGCAGCGAGTCGCGCAATCGGAACGCGGAACGGCGAACACGACACGTAGTCGAGTCCGACGCTGTGACAGAACGCGATGGAGCGCGGCTCGCCGCCATGCTCGCCGCAGATCCCGGTCTTGAGCGCGGGGCGCGTGGCCCGGCCGTCTTTCACGGCCATGGAGATCAACTTGCCGACGCCATCAACGTCGAGCACCTGGAACGGATCGTCGGGCAGGATGTTTCGCTCGACGTAGAGCGGAAGGAAGCGTCCGGCGTCGTCTCGACTCAGCCCCATGGTGGTCTGTGTGAGGTCGTTGGTGCCGAAGGAGAAGAACTCGGCGTGCTTCGCGACCTCGCCCGCAGTCAGCGCCGCGCGCGGGAGCTCGATCATCGTCCCGATCTGGTAATCGAGGCTCTCTCCCATCGCACCTACCACCTGTGCGTGACACTCCTCGAGGATCGCGCGCTGATGCTCGAATTCCTTCGAGGTGGCGACGAGCGGCACCATCAATTCGACGTGCACGTCGATGCCGCGGCGCTTGGCGCGGACGGCGGCCTCGAAGATGGCCCGCCCCTGCATTTCCGTGATCTCGGGATAGGTGATGCCGAGGCGGCAGCCGCGGTGCCCGAGCATCGGATTGCTTTCGCGCAGCCCGTCCACGATGCGCTGCAACTCGGGGCGGGAGAGCTTGAGCTGCCGAGCCAGCATCTTGGATTCCTCACCGCCGTGCGGGAGGAACTCGTGTAGCGGCGGGTCGAGCAGGCGAATGTTCACCGGGAAACCGTGCATCGCCTCGAAAATCGCCTCGAAGTCGGCCCGCTGCATGGGGAGCAGGGTAGCAAGGGCGCGTCGGCGCCCCGCCTCATCGCGCGAGACGATCATCTCGCGCATGGCCTGGATTCGGTCGCCCTCGAAGAACATGTGCTCCGTTCGGCACAGCCCGATCCCTTCGGCACCGAAGCCGCGGGCGACACGGGCATCGCGTGGCGTGTCGGCATTGGCGCGCACGCGCAGGCGGCGCACTTCGTCGGCCCAGCTCAGCAGGCGCGAGTAGGACTTGTAGAGGGGAGCGGCCGCTTCGCTCAGCAGCCCCGAGGTGACTCGCACCACTTCGGACGGAATGGTGGGAAGGTCGCCAGGAAAGACGCGCCCGGTGCCACCGTCCAGCGTGATCCACTCCCCCTCGTTGACCAGCGTCCCGTTCACCATGAAGTGCCGGTTGCGTTCGTCGACCTCGATGTCCTTGCACCCGACGATGGCGCACTTCCCCATGCCCCGGGCGACGACCGCAGCGTGGCTCGTCATGCCGCCGCGCGACGTCAGGACAGCGCGTGCGGCCACGATGCCGTGAAAGTCCTCCGGCGTCGTCTCCTCGCGCACGAGGATGACCGCCTGCCCCTCGGCGGCTCGCTGCTCGGCCACGTCGGGATCGAAGACCGCCATCCCGGCGGCGGCGCCGGGACTGGCCGGCAGGCCCACCGCGATGGGCTTCGCGTGCGCCGAGGGATCGATGATCGGGTGGAGCAGCTGGTCGAGCTGGGCGGCATCGACGCGTTGGATCGCCTCCGTGCGGCTGATCAGCCCCTCGTCGACCATCTCGCCGGCGATGCGTATCGCCGCGGCGGCGGTCCGCTTTCCGGTGCGGGTCTGCAGCAGGTAGAGCGTGCCGCGCTCCACCGTGAACTCGAGGTCCTGCATGTCGCGGTAGTGCCGCTCCAGGAGGTCCTGCACCCGTTGCAATTCGTCGTTGGCCTTGGGAAGCCGCTGGGCCATCTCGTCGATGTCGAGCGGCGTGCGGATTCCGGCCACGACATCCTCGCCTTGCGCATTGATGAGGAACTCGCCGTAGAACTTGCGCTCGCCGGTGGAAGGATCGCGGGTGAACGCGACGCCGGTGCCCGAGTCGTCGCCCATGTTGCCGTAGACCATGGCGACGACGCTGACGCCCGTGCCCAGTGTCTCGGGGATGGCGTTCACGCGCCGGTAGTCGATCGCCTTCTTCAGCGTCCAGGAGTCCCAGACGGCATCGATCGCCCCCCACAGCTGCTCCTGCACGTCCATGGGGAAGTCCTTCCCGGTCGACGCCCGAATGAGCGACTTGTACTCCTCGACGAGGTTGCGCAGCGTCGATTCGTCGAGCTGGGCGTCGCTTTGCGCCCCGGAGGTGAGGCGCTTGGCCTTGAGCAGGTGCTCGAAGTCCTGCGCCGGCACGCGCAGCACGACGTCGCCGTACATCTGCAGGAAGCGGCGGTACGAGTCATAGGCGAACCGCGCATTGCCGCTCTGCTGGGCGAGTCCCTGGACCGTGCGATCGTTCAGGCCGAGGTTGAGGATGGTCTCCATCATCCCCGGCATGGACACGGCCGCCCCCGAACGGACGGAGACCAGCAGCGGATTGCCGGGATCGCCGAATCCACGTCCGGTGGCCGATTCGAGCCGGGTAACGTTCTCCGCCACCTCCGATTCCAGGCCGTCCAGGCGACTGCCGTCGGCCAGGTAGGCCATGCAGGCCGCACAGGCGATCGTGAATCCCGGCGGCACCGGCACGCCAAGATTTGTCATCTCGGCGAGGTTGGCGCCCTTGCCGCCGAGTATGGCCTTCATGTCCCGCGTGCCGTCGGCCGAACCGTTGCCGAAGAAGTAGACCTGGCGAGCTGTCATGGCGAGTGGCAAGTCGGGACGAAGGGACGTGGTGCCGGGCGGGCGAAGTCGTGGGCGATCAGGAGCCGGTCACACCCCTGCCGTCTCGCGAGGCGCCCGCCGCATCTTCACCAGCGAGGAGGGAGCCGGCGTCGGATAGTTGCCGGAGAAGCAGGCGTCGCAGAAGCCGTCGGGCCCACCCGGGACCGCATTCAGCATGCCGTCGAGCGACAGGTATCCGAGCGTGTCCACGCCGATGAGCGCGGCGATCTCCTCGATCGAGTGGTTGGCGGCGATCAGTTCATCGCGGTTCGGCGTGTCGATGCCGTAATAGCAGGGCCCGACGATGGGCGGTGACGACACCCGCATGTGCACCTCGCGGGCGCCCGCGCCGCGTACCAGGGCCACCAGCCCGCGCGTGGTCGTGCCGCGCACGATGGAGTCGTCGACCATGACCACGCTCTTGCCGGCCAGGACCTCGCGCACCGGGTTGAACTTCACCTTCACCTTGGCGTCCCGTCCCGCCTGGGTGGGCTGGATGAAGGTGCGCCCGACGTAGTGATTCCGGATCAGGGCGAGTTCGAGCGGGAGTCCGGACCGTTCGGCGAAGCCGAGTGCCGCGGCATTGGAGGAATCGGGAACGGCAAAGACGAGATCGGCCGTCGGGGCGGGCTGTTCGTCGGCGAGCCGATGGCCGAGCGCACGTCGCGCGCGGTCGACCGAGCCGCCGAAGACGTACGAATCGGGGCGGGCGAAGTAGACGTGCTCGAAGACGCAGCGGTGCAGCTGGCGAGGCGTCTCGGACTGGAACGAGCGCATGCCGTCCCGGTCCACGGCGATGATCTCGCCCGGGAGCACCTCGCGCAGCAGCGTGGCGCCGACGATGTCGAGGGCGCACGTCTCGGAGGCGAAGACGAAGCCGTCGCCAAGGGCCCCCACGACGAGCGGTCGCCATCCCCGCGGATCGCGGGCGGCCAGCAACGTTTCGCCGATCACCACCACCAGGCAGTAGGCACCGTCTACCCCGTGCAGCGCTTCGGCCAGCATGTACTCGGGGAGCGCTTGCTCGGCACGTGCCAGCCGGTGCACGATGACCTCCGAGTCCATGGTCGATGCGAAGATCGAGCCGGAGTCCTCGAGACGGCTCCGCAATTCCACGGCATTCGTGAGGTTGCCGTTGTGGGCCAGCGCGATGTGCCCCCCCTTGAAGCGGGCCAGCACGGGCTGTGCATTGTCGAGCGTCGAGGAGCCGGCGGTGCTGTACCTGGTGTGCCCGATCGCGATCTGTCCCTCGAGCTTCTCCATCTCGACGGCGGAGAGCCCTTCGCCCACGAGACCCATCTTGCGGGTGCCGCGGGCCACGGAGTCACCGTCGACCGCGACGATCCCCGCGGATTCCTGCCCGCGATGCTGCAGCGAATAGAGGCCGAGGTGCGTGACCTCGGCGGCGTGGGGGGCGCCGAAAACTCCAAAGATACCGCACATCTCTCACTCCTCCGATGCGTCGCTGCGCGGCGACTCGATGGTCGTCGCGGCCGCGATCTGCGTCATGATGAGGGGAATTGCGTCGTGGAAGGCCGCCGCGAGGGTATCCACGGGCGACTCAACGACGCCGGTCGAGTGGCGAATGCGAAAGGTACCATCGGGCGCACCGACGCGCCCGATCACGCGTGCGGGCACATGCCCCGTCCGAGCGGCCGCGAGTACGTCGCCGGGTGCCGTCGTGGAGACGATGATGCGCCCTTGGGCCTCACCGAACAGCAGCGCGCGTGCGGAGAGGTGCGCCCAGTCGGACAGGTCCACGTCGACGCCGACCTGCTTGTCGCGCTCCAGCATGGCGCACTCGGCCAGCGCGACGGCGAAGCCGCCGTCGGAACAGTCGTGCGCCGATACGATCCAGCCGGCGCGCCCGCAATCCAGCAGGAGGTCGATCAGCCGCCGCTCGCCGTCCAGGTCACACCTCGGCGGGGCGCCGATCGTCAGCCCATGGATGCGCGAGAGATACTCGCTCGCCCCCAGTTCGTCCGTGCAGTCGCCGAGCAGGATGATCGTGTCGCCGTCGTTCACGAACCCGGCCCGTGTGACGTGGCTGATGTCGTCGATCAGCCCCACCATCCCGATGGTCGGCGTCGGGTAGACCACCGAGACCGGGCTTTCGTTGTACAACGAGACGTTGCCCCCCGTGACCGGCGTGCCTAACGCGCGGCAGGCATCGCCCATCCCCCCGACGGCCTCCCGGAACTGGTGAAAGACCTCGGGACGCTTCGGGTTGCCGAAGTTGAGGCAGTTGGTGATCGCCATCGGGCGCGCGCCCGTGCAGGCCACGTTGCGCGCGGCCTCGGCGACCGCGATCTGTCCCCCCGTTCGGGGCTCGAGGTACACGTAGCGGCCGTTGCAATCCGTCTTGAGGGCCAAGGCCTTGTTCGTGCCCGGGAGCCGCACCACCGCGGCGTCGGCCGAACCAGGGCCGACGATCGTGCTCGCGCGCACGGTGGAATCGTACTGGCGAAAGACCCAGGCCTTGCTCGCGATCGTCGGGCTGGAGAGTAGCTGCGTCAGGGTCCAGAGCGGATCCGCCTCTTCCGGACGCGGCGGGACGGCGTGCGGGTCCCGCGCACGGAGCGCCTTCACCGTTTCGCCTTCACGTGCCTCGGGATGATAGACCGGGCACTCCGTGACGAGCTTTGATCCCGGAAACTCGGCCACCACGTGCGCCCCTTCGGTCACGCGATAGACCGGCTCGGCGATCACCTCGCCGATCACCTCGGCCGTGAGGTCCCACTTCTCGAGGATCGCCTTCACCTCCAGTTCGCGTCCCTTGTGGGCGACGACGAGCATGCGCTCCTGCGACTCGGAGAGCAGGATCTCGTACGGCGTCATCCCCGTCTCGCGGACCGGGACCTTGGAGGTATCGATCGTGACACCGACGTCACCGCGCGCCGCCATCTCGGCCGATGAGCTGGTGAGTCCGGCCGCGCCCATGTCCTGGATCGCGACGATGTGGCCGCTGCGGATCAGTTCGAGCGACGCCTCGAGCAGGAGTTTCTCGGTGAACGGGTCGCCGACCTGGACGCGCGGTCGCTTCGCCTCGCTCGCCTCGGTCAGGTCCTCGGAGGCGAACGACGCCCCGTGAATCCCGTCGCGCCCGGTCCGCGCCCCAACCGCAATGATCGGGTTGCCAACCCCCTCCGCCTTGGCGGTGATCAGCTCATCCTCGCGCATGAGCCCCACGCACATCGCGTTGACCAGCGGGTTGCCTTCGTAGGCCGGGTCGAAGACGACCTCTCCCGCCACGGTGGGGACGCCGACGCAGTTGCCGTAGTCGCCCACCCCCTTGACGACGCCGGCAAAGAGCCAGCGCACGCGGGCGGAGTCCAACGAACCGAAGCGGAGGGAGTTGAGCATCGCGATGGGGCGGGCGCCCATCGTGAAGACATCGCGCAGGATGCCGCCCACGCCGGTGGCGGCGCCCTGGTAGGGCTCCACGGCCGACGGATGGTTGTGCGACTCGATCTTGAAGGCGACCGCCAGCCCGTCGCCCACGGCGATCACCCCCGCGTTCTCGCCAGGGCCCTGCAGGACGTACGGCGCCGTGGTCGGAAGCGTGCGCAGCACGGGCTTGGAGTGCTTGTAGGAGCAGTGCTCGTTCCAGAGGGCGCTCACCACCCCGAGTTCGGTGTAGGTCGGGACGCGCCCGAGCAGCCGGACGAGGCGCTCGTACTCGTCTGGCGTGAGCCCGTGCTCGGCGACGAGTTCGGGGGTGATGGCCGGGTCGCCGGCGCGCGGGGTCGCGCCCATCACCACTTGAGGCCGAACATGGACCGGACGAAGCTGCGAATCTGGCTCTGGTCGACGTGCTCGAGCATTTCGACTTCGCCGGCGTCGAACCAGACGCCGTGGCACGTCGTGCAGCGGTCGATCTTGATCTGGTGGAAGTCCGTTTCGGTCAGGTCGTGCCCGCACTTGGGGCATTTCATGAAATGCGACTGGCGCTCCACCTTCGCGCGCTTCGCGGCGAGGTGCGCACGCTGCTTCTTGATCAGTTCCGCGTCCTTCTTGACGAAGTACTCGTCCTCGGTACGCGACGGCTTCATGTCATCCATGGTCCAATGCAGGAAAACGTTGTGGGTGTGTGGCGGAAGGGCACTACGCGGCGACGGCGGCGAGCATGCTCTCGAACAGGGCCAGTCCGTCGGTGCTGCCGAGCGCCGCGTCGACGGCCCGTTCGGGGTGGGGCATCATGCCGAGCACGTTGCCGCGCGCATTGACGATGCCGGCGATGTTGTCGAGGGAAGCGTTCGGGTTCGCCGCGTCGGTGGTCGCGCCCGTCGAGTCGACGTAGCGAAAGACGACCTGACCGCGGTCCTCGAGTGCGGACAACCCCTCGGCATCGATCGTGAAGCGGCCGTCGCCGTGCGCCACGGGAATGCGGAGGAGTTGACCGGCGTCATAGCGGTTGGTGAAGCGCGTGGTGGCGTTCTCCACGCGCAGCGTGACCATGTCACTCACGAACTGCAGCGACGCATTGCGCAGTAGTGCCCCGGGCAGGAGGTGCGCCTCGCAGGCGATCTGGAATCCGTTGCAGATGCCGAGTACCGGCGCGCCGCGCTCGGCGTGGGCAATCACCTCGCGCATGATGGGCGAGAACCTGGCGATGGCGCCGGCCCGCAGGTAGTCGCCATAGCTGAAGCCGCCCGGCAGGATGACCACGTCCACCCCTTGCAGGTCGTGGTCCTTGTGCCAGAGCCTGATGCCCGTGGCGCCAAGCGCCTCGGTGACGGCGACGTATGCGTCGTCATCACAGTTGGAGCCGGGAAAGGTGACGATGCCGAACTTCACGCGGGGGTTACTCCGGCGATCTCGTAGTCCTCCGTGACCGGATTGGCCAGGAGCTTGTCGCACATGGCGCGCACGCGCGTGTCGGCCTCGGCGGCGTCGGCGGCCTCGAGGTCCAGCACGAGGTGCCGGCCGACGCGCACGTCACCAACCGAGGGAAAGCCGAGCGCGTGCAGGGCGTCGGCCACGGCCTTGCCCTGCGGATCCAGGATGCCCTTGCGCGGCACGATATGAACAGCAACTCGAAAGCGGGTCATCCCCGTTAGTCCTCGGTGGAGTTTGGATTCGGTGGGGTGCGGGGCGGCGGTGGACGATCGCCGCGCGGTCGGCGCCGACGGCGTCGGCGGCGGGTGGAACTCGCCGTCGCCTCCTCACTGCTGTCGTCGCTGGTGCGCCCACGAGCCAGCCCGCGGTCGGAGGCGTCGTCGTCCTCGTCCGTGTCGTCGGTGAGCAATCCGCCGTAGTCGTCGCGGGCGAAGTACGCGTCGTCCGCTTCGTGCGCCTCACCGTTGCCCGGGAGGCGGTCGAGCAGGCCGATGAAGACCGTGGCCACGAGGCCATACAGGACGTAGGCCATCGCCGCCGGGAAGAAGAACTGCTTGGGGAGAAAGATGACGCCCACGATCGTCCCCAGCACGAGCAGGCTCCCCAGCACCTGCCGCACGCTGCGATAGCCGATGGTCGGCATCGCGGCGTATTGCACGTTGCTGATCATCAGGAAGCTCAGGCCGAGCATGATGAACCGCAGCATCTGATGCCACGGCAGGTCGGCGATCATGGTCTGGGTATACAGGTCGGTCTGGCTGAACCAGTAGTAAGTCGCCAGGGTCCCACCCGCAGCCGGGGACGGGAGTCCCGTGAAGTGCGACTTGCGCCGTCCGGCCTGTTCCACGTTGAAGCGCGCCAGGCGAATGACGGCGCACATCGTGAACATGAAGCAGAAGATCCAGTCCCACCCCGCCTGGTTGAAGACGGCGAAGTAGATGATCATCGTGGGGGCGAAGCCGAACGAGATGGCATCGACCAGGGAGGCGAGTTCCTCGCCGAACTTGCTCCCGCTGTTGGTGGCCCTCGCCACGCGTCCGTCCAGTGCGTCGGCCACGCCACCGAAGACGATGTACGAGACGGCGCGCGAATAGTCGCCGCGCGACGCAGCGACGATCGCGAAGACCCCGAAGAACAGGTTCGCGAGCGTGAAGCCGTTCGGCAGGAGGACGACGGCGCGCCGCTGCGGACGGGACACGATCAGCCCCCGCCCAGGCGCGCAAGGCGCGTGGTACCGGCAACCGTCGTCTGACCAACCTGTACGTCGACGGCGACGGCGGTGGGCAGGAAGACGTCGACGCGTGAGCCGAAGCGGATGATCCCCATGCGCTCCCCTTGCTCGACGCTCTCGCCCTCCCGGCTGTACGTCACGATGCGGCGGGCGATGAGTCCGGCGATCTGCCGCACGAGGATGCGTGTGCCGCCATGGTCAAGGCCCACCGACATCTGCTCGTTCTCCAGGCTGGCCTTCTCGATCGCGGCGTTGAGGAACTTGCCGGGATTGTAGTGCACGTACTTCACCGTCCCATGCACCGGATAGCGGTTCACGTGGACGTTGAAGACGTTCATGAAGATCGAGATGCGCAGGGCGCGCCCGTGAATGAAGGCAGGTTCGTCGACCTCCGTGATCATCACGACGCGTCCGTCGGCCGGGGAAATGACGACGTCGTCGCCACGCTCGCCGACGCGCACGGGATCGCGAAAGAAGTAGGCGACCCACAGCGCGATGAGCGTCAGGCAAAAGGCGAGCAGCCAGAGCGGCCACGAGCGCCGGCCCAGCGCCGCAACGTAGCCGGCGACCGCGAGCGCGGTCGCGAGGAGCATGAACGGATATCCTTCGCGGGCAAAGTTCACGTGAGCGTGGCGATGTCGAGGGAGGCGCCGGTAACGCGGCGATAGGCGTCGAGGTAGCGCGCGCTCGTGGCGGCGATGACCTCGTCGGGAAGGCGCGGCGGCGGCGCATCGCCGTTCCACCGACCGGCCAGGCGTTCGCCGTCGAGGTAGTCGCGCAACGGCTGCTTGTCGTAGCTGCTCTGGCCGCGGCCGGCGACGTACTGGTCGGCGGGCCAGAAGCGCGAACTGTCCGGTGTGAGCACTTCGTCGATGAGCAGGGTGTGTCCGTTCACCTGACCAAACTCGAACTTGGTATCCGCGATAATGATGCCTCGCGGCTCGGCCGTGCGGCAGGCGAAGTCGTAAATCGCCCGCGAGAGCCCCTCGAGTTCGCGGGCCGTCGCATCGCCGACGACCGATGCCATGGTGGCAGTGGTGATGTTCTCGTCGTGCCCTGACTCGGCCTTGGTCGCGGGGGAGAAGATCGCGGGGTGCAGGCGGTCGCTCTCGACCAGCCCCGGCGGGAGCGTCTCCCCGGCCAGCGTGCCGCTGTGGCGATACTCCTTCCATGCCGAGCCGGACAGGTAGCCGCGCATGATACACTCGACCGGGTACACCTCGGTGCGGCGCGATACCATGATACGTCCCCGCAGGACCTCGCGATGCGCACGGAGGGCGGGGAACTCGTCCAGCAGCGGGTCGATGGCGGTCCCCAGCATGTGGTGGGGGACGATCGGTTCGAGCTGTCGCAGCCACCAGGCCGTGAGTTGCGTCAGGACGATCCCCTTGAAGGGGACCGTTTCGTGCATGACGACGTCGAAGGCGCTGACCCGATCGGTCGCCACAAGCAGGAGTCGGTCAGGGCCCAGCTCGTAGACGTCGCGCACCTTTCCGCGGCGGTGCGCTGGGAGGGGGAGGGTCGTGGTGGCGATGGCGTCCGTCATACGCGCACCTCCTCACGCGCCGCGTGTGGTGCGGCGTCGGCGAGGATCGGGGCGACGACTTCGGCGAGGAAGTCGTCGACCTGCTGGGGGGCGCGGCCGACGAACCGGCTGGCGTCGAGCGTCGTGGTCAGGTCACCGAGCGGAACCCCGAACTCCGGGTCGAGCGCCAATCGTTGGAGCATGTCGTTGGCGTGTCCTTCGTCCTTCATGGCGCGGGCGGCGGCGATGGAATGGCGCCGGATGACCTCGTGGGCGTCCTGCCGGCTTGCGCCCGCGCGCACCGCGCGCACGATGAGCTCCTCGGTGGCCATGAACGGTAGTTCATCGCGCACACGCGCCTCGATGCGGGCCGGGTGCACCTCGAGTCCGCCGACGACGTTCGTGAGCAGGACGAGAATCGCGTCGGTGGCCAGAAAGGCCTCAGGAATGACCAGCCTTCGGTTGGCCGAATCGTCGAGCGTGCGCTCGAAGTACTGCACGGCGTGGGTCTGGTTGGCATTCGGTTCGAGCGACGACACGAACCGGGCGAGCGAGTTGATGCGCTCGCAGCGCATGGGGTTGCGCTTGTAGGCCATCGCGGACGAGCCGATCTGCTCTTTCTCGAATGGCTCCTCGATTTCGCCGAAGGCCTGCAGCATTCGCAGGTCCGAGGCGAACTTCGCCGCGCTGGTGGCAATGCCGCCGACCACGGCGAGCACCTGTGCATCGATCTTGCGCGAATAGGTCTGCCCGCTGACCGGAATGGATGCCGAAAAGCCCATGGCGGCCGTCACACGCCGGTCGAGCTCGCGCACCTTGTCGTGGTCGCCATCGAAGATCTCGAGGAAGGACGCCTGGGTGCCGGTCGTCCCCTTGACCCCGCGAAACGGGAGCGTGGCGACCCGGTGGTCCAGCTCGGCCAGGTCGAGCACGAGGTCCTGCATCCAGAGCGTGGCGCGCTTGCCGACCGTGGTGAGCTGCGCCGGCTGCAGGTGGGTGTAGCCTAACGCCGGTTGGGCGCGCCACGTACGCGCGAAAGCCGCCAGCTCCTGCAGGGCATCCACAACCTTGGCGCGCAGCAGCGCCAATCCCTCGCGCATGAGCACGAGTTCCGCGTTGTCGGTGACGTAGCACGACGTCGCGCCGTAGTGGATGAATCCCTTCGCCGCAGGGGCCGCGTCGCCGAAGGCGTGGACATGCGCCATCACGTCGTGCCGAAACCGCTTCTCGTACGCGGCGGCGGCGGCAAAATCGATGTCGTCCAGGTGCCCGCGCATCGGGACCAGCGCCTCGTCGGGGATGGGTACGCCGAGGGCCCGCTCGGCCTCGGCGAGCGCCACCCACAGGCGTCGCCAGAGCCCGTGTCGCCGTTGCGGCGACCAGAGCGCGAGCATTCCCCGGGACGCGTAGCGCTGCGCCAGCGGTGTGGAGTACTGCCCGTGGTCCTGTCCGATGTCCTGCTGGTGCGCGGTCACTGAATCACGAAGTCCGTGGTGTAGAAGTAGCCTCGGCGTTCGAAGATGAGGCGCAGTCCGGTCCGTCCCCCGTAGTACTCGAACGCGCGGGAGACATCTGCCGCCTGATCGATGGTCGTGCGATTGATCTGCACGATCACGTCGCCTTCCTGCAACCCGATCTCGTTGCGAATGCGTTCGCTGGTGCTGACGACGAGGGCGCCCTTGCTGCTGCGGAGTGCGCGCTCGGCGCGAATCGGCGGCGTGAGCGTGACGAGTTCGAGTTCGCGCAGCACGGTCACGCGCGGGGCGCTGACCTCGGGCAGGTCGGCGACGGTGACGGCGATCGTCAGGTCGCGACCGCCGCGCCGCACCACGAGCGGCACCTGTTCGCCCACGCGCATGTCGAGGCGCTCGGCCTCCCAGTCGAACACGTTGCGCAGGATGCGTCCGCGTGCGCTGACGAGCTGGTCGCCGGGGCGAAGCCCAGCGCGCTCGGCCGGAGAGCCCGGGACGACCGCACGCAGCACCACCTCGGCGGTGACAATCTCACGCGGATTGCCGGTGGACGGTGTGCGCACCTGCTCGCCGATCCACGGGCGTCGCACGCTGCCGTGGTCCAGCAGGTCATCGACGATGCGGCGCGCGCGGTTGATCGGAATGGCGAAGCCCAGCCCGACCGAGCCGCCGCTGGGCGCGTAGATCGACGTGTTGACACCGATCACCTCGCCGACCGCGTTGACCAGCGGCCCGCCCGAGTTGCCGGGATTGATCGAGGCATCGGTCTGGATCATCCCGAGGTAGGCGCCGCTTCCTTCACTGCGCCCGAGCAGGTTGCGCCCGGTGGCGCTGACCACGCCAGCCGTGACACTCGGCTCGGTATTGCCGAGCAGGAAGCCGAACGGATTCCCGATGGCGATTGCCCACTCGCCGATGAGCAGTCGTTCCGAGCTGCCTAACGTTGCGACGGGCAGGTCGCGCGCGTCGATCCGGATGACGGCCAGGTCGTTCGTTTCATCCTTGCCGACCAGCGTGGCCGTGTAGGTCGCGCCATCGCGCATCATCACCGAGATGCGGCTGGCGCCGCTGACCACGTGCGCGTTGGTCACGATGATGCCGTCGGGGCGGATGATGAAGCCCGATCCGAGCCCGGGTTGCACCTGCTGGCCCGAGCGGCCGCCGAAGAACTGCTCGAACACGTCGGCCGGGACCCGCTCGACCGTCTCGGTCTGCACGGTGACGACGGCGGGCGACACGCGCGCGACCGCGTCGGTGATGGCGGTGCGGCGCGAGGCGTCGATCTGCGCATTCTGCTGGACGACCTGGGCGGAGAGGGTCGCCGAAGCGGCCAGCGCCTGGTTGGCCTGCTGCGTGCCGCTATCGCACGCCGAGCCGATGGCGACGACGAGGGCCGTCACGGCATCGCGGATGTTCATGGGGCCGCGTCCTCGAGGTAGAGGTCGCGCGGATAGGTCACGCGATCAAGGAAGAGTGCGTGGGCCGGGGCAGGGGGGGAGATCGCACCGTTGTCGTCGGCGGCGAGCAGTGCCTCGAGGTCGCGCTCGGGGCGTCGCCCGGTGGCGATGGCGACGCTGGTCCCGACGACAAAGCGCACCATGTGGTGCAGGAACCGATTGGCCTCGATCACGAAGCGGAGGCCTCCGGGACGATCGCTCCAGGCGGCGTGCGTCACGATGCAGCGATGGTCATGGGGATCGATGGCGGAGCTGCGGGCGGCGAAGGCGACGAACCGATGGTTGCCCACGACGCGCCGCGCCACGTCGTCGAGCGATTGGCGGTCGACGGGTTGTCGCAGCACCCATTCGAGGCGCCGACGAAACGGGGAGTCGGCGTCGTCGTCCGTTCCAACGTAGTAGGCATACCGGCGGGACAGTGCGCTGAATCGTGCATGGAAATCGGGGCGCATGTCGTGCGCCGCCGCAACCCACACGTCGTCGGGGAGGAGCGCGTTGAGGGCGCGGCGCAGCGAGGCCGCGCTCCACTTCTCCGGTACCCGCACCCCGACTGCCTGTCCGCGGGCATGCACGCCAGCGTCGGTTCGACCGGCCCCG
The DNA here is from genome assembly GCA_016704465.1 of Gemmatimonadota bacterium. Classification (GTDB taxonomy): domain Bacteria; phylum Gemmatimonadota; class Gemmatimonadetes; order Gemmatimonadales; family Gemmatimonadaceae; genus SCN-70-22. The sequence goes on from JADJAD010000010.1 coordinate 278,598, forward strand.
TGGGCCACGACTCGGTCTCCGCACAGCGTCGCGAGCACCCGCTCAAGTTCACCCTGCACGGTACGCGTTTCGGGCTGGACTTGCCAACCGGAAAACGCCCTTCCGTCATAGTGCAGCACGAGCTGCAGGGTGCGCACCGACATCGCGGCGAAACTTAGCCTGGCGCCCCTTCAAGTCAAGCAAAGCGATGCGGCTTGCGGTGCATCGCGTCAACTGCTCGGGAGACGCCGCGTGCGCCGCGTGTGCGCCGCGTGTGCGCCGCGTGTGCGCCGCGTGTGCGCCGCGTGTGCGCCGCGTGTGCGCCGCGTGTGCGCCGCGTGTGCGGGCCGCAGCGATTGACTTCGCCTGAGCGGTTGGCTCACTTTGCACCTCCGCGCGCCCCCGGCTCGAGGGGCACAGCGTACCCGTCCTGCATGTCGATACGAAGCCTTCCTTCGCTCGCGCACGCCCTTGGTGTGGCCCCGGACCTCGATGCGGCACTCGTCGCCCTGGGCGAGGCGCTCGCAGAGGCGGACCGTTCGGCACTCGTCTCACTGTTCCGCTACGACGGCCGTCGCGACATGCTCCGCGAACGGCTGACGCCGACCGGCGACCACGTGGTGCGCGGGTCGGTGGACACCACGATCGATCACCTGCCCCCCGCGGCCCGGACCATGGTCGCCGGCGGCGGGCAGTTCGTCGACCTGGGGGATCGCTCGGCGGAGTATGCGCGGCTCTTCGGGCTGGCGCTCTTTGCCGATGGCGGCATCCTCTCCCTGCGTGGCCTAACGATCGACGGCGACCTCTCGGGTGTGGTGGCGCTGTACGAACAGCGGCGCATGTTCGGGACGCGGACCAGCGAGCGCTTCGCCCCGGCGGTGGCGCTGTTCGAGCTCGCGTACGGACGCTTCGGCGAACGCGAAGCGCGCGACGAGGCGGTGCGGACGCTCGAGGATGTCACCCAGCGGGTGCACGGCGAGTACATCCGGAAGCTCGGCGCACTCGAGGGAGAACTCGGCCACGCGCGCGGCGCCGCCTCGCGCTCGAGCGATGCCGACACCGAGCGGCTCGTCCAGCTGGAGCGTGACATCGCCGCCGCGCACGAAGCCGAGCGTCGTGCGACGTGGAAGTCCGCTTCCGTCGAGCAGCAGCTCACGGCCGCAGTGGCCCAGCTGGAGCAGGCGCACATCGAGCTGCACCGGCGCCACGAAGCGCTGCGCCAGAAGACCCGCACCCTGTACCTGATCGAGCGATCGCTGCGCATCGACAACACGTCGCACGACGACCCGCGACAGCTTGTGGACGGGCTGCTGGCGCTCGTGGGCGACGACATGCTGGCGCAGCGCTGCTCGCTCATGCTGCGCGCGCCCGAGCCCGAGACGCTGTATCTCGCCGCGGCGCGCGGCCTCTCACCCAACATCGTCCTCGGCGCACGGATCCCGTATCGCAAGGGGGTCGCGGGGATCGTCGCCGTCTCGCGCGAGCCGCTGCTCGTGCAGGATGCCACCGAGGCCGACCGGCATCCGCTCCTGCGCGACCAGTACCTCACCACCGGGTCCTTCATTTCCTTTCCCCTCGTGTATCGCGACGAGCTGGTCGGCGTCGTCAACCTGACCAATCGCGCCAAGCGCGGCGTCTTCGTGGAGGAGGATGTCGAGCGCGTGAGCTTGCTCGCGCTCGTCATCGCCTTGATCGCCGCCAACGCTCGACTGCCCGAGCGACTCCTGGGAGAGATTGGTGTCCGATAATGCGCTGCAGCTGGCGATTCGCCAGCTGGCCTTCGGCGCGTCGCTGACGGTCGCGGAGGCGAGCGAGGCCTTCGGCGTCATCATGCGGGGCGAGGCGACGCCCGCGCAGGTCGCGGGGCTCCTGATGGCGCTGCGCATCAAGGGCGAGACCATCGACGAGGTGGCGGGGGCGGCCTCGGCGCTTCGCGCAGCGATGGTGCACCTCGAGGCCGCGGATCCCGGGGCGCTGGTCGATACCTGCGGCACCGGCGGCGGGTCGATCACCACGTTCAACATCTCCACCGCCGCCGCCTTGCTCGCCGCCGGACTCGGCGTGCGCGTGGCCAAGCATGGAAACCGGTCCTTCACGTCCCAGTGCGGGAGCGCGGACGTGCTCGAGGCGCTGGGGGTTCCGCTCGACGTCTCGCCGACCGTCATGGCGCGCGCCCTGCGCGACGCCGGGATCGTCTTCATGTTCGCGCCAAGCATGCACCCGGCCATGCGGCACGTCGGGCCGGTGCGTCGGGAACTGGCCGTCCCGACCGTCATGAATATCGTCGGGCCGCTCGCCAATCCTGCCTCGTCGGGGCGACAGGTGCTCGGCGTGGCGGAGATGACGCGCATGGCGCTCCTGGCTGGCGCGCTCGCCGCACTCGGGACCCGCCACGCGCTCGTCGTGCACGGCGAGCCCGGGATGGACGAGTTCTCCCCGCTCGGACGCACGCGCGTCGTCGAGGTGCGCGGCGGGACGACGTGTGAATGGTTTGTGGACCCGGCCGAGCACGGGTTCGGGGCGTTTTCGGCCGAGTCGCTGGCCGGCGGGTCGCCGACCGACAACGCGCGCATCGTCACGGAAGTGCTCGGCGGGAGCGGCTCGCCGGCGGCGACCGCGGCGGTGATCCTGAACGCGGCCGCGGCGCTGTATGTGGGCGGTCAGGTGCCCAGCTACGCGGCAGGCGTCGGGGCTGCGCGCGACGGCGTCAGGGCCGGCGTCGGCCTGGTCGCGCTGGATCGACTGCGGCGGGCGTACACGCGGGCCGACTGACCACAGACGTTCGGCGCTCGCAGGATCATGCGCCGCGCCGTGCGGAGCCGCGCCTCCGTGTCCTTGCGCTCACGTCGATTCGCGCTCGCCACGGGCCGCGCCTGCCGCCTGCGCCGCCTGCGCCGCCTGCGCCGCCTGCGCTGCGCCGCCTGCGCCGCCTGCGCCGCCTGCACCGCCTCCTCCGCCGGACGCCCCAGTCGGGCTCAGTAGCGGCGGATCACGCCGACGACGATTCCCTGGATGGCGATGTCGTTCTCGTGTACGTAGAGTGGCGTGAGCGTCTCGTTCGCCGGCTGAAGGCGAATGCGCCCGTCTCGCTCGCGGAAGAACTTCTTGCAGGTGGCGCCGCTGTTGCCAAGGAGGGCAATGACCATCTCGCCGTTGTCGGCGCTGCGTCGCTCGTTGACGATGACGAAGTCACCATCGCGGATCTGCTCGTCGATCATGGAGTTGCCGCGCACCTTGAGCACGTAGTGGCTGCCGTTGCGCGAGACGAGTTCCTGCGGCACGGCGACCGACTCGTTGTGCGTGAGGGCCTCGATCGGTGCGCCGGCCGCCACGGTGCCGAGCAGGGGGAGATCGACCGCGCGCGCGAAGACGTCGGAGGGGAGGATTTCGATCGCGCGACTCTCGTTGTAGTGGCGGCGGATGTAGCCCTTGCGCTCGAGGTTGGTCAGGTGCTCGTGCACCGTGGCAAGCGAGTTATAGTTGAAGTGCGCGGCGATCTCCTCGAAGCTTGGGGCGTAGCCGCGATCATCCGCGTACTCCTGCAGATACGTAAGGATCTCTCGCTGCCGACGTGTGAGCGGCATGATGGACTCCGTTGGAGTGTGCGGGCTAACAACGCGGTCGACCTGATCGGCCCCGAACAACTGCCGAACTCTAGCCGAACAAGCCCCGAAGTGCAAGAGAAACTCAGCTGGGTCGCGCCGAGCGGTCCTCTCGGGCGACTGACGGCCGCCGCAGCGCAGCGTGCCGAAGCCCTGCAGCGGCGCCTGCCCGAGCTGCGCGACCGTGCGCGCGATCAGCCGACGCCCCCCTCCTTTGCGGCGGCCCTGCGCAGCGGGACCACGGTGTCGGTCATCGCCGAACTCAAGCGCCGGTCTCCTTCCAAGGGCACGCTCAACGCCGAGTTGCGGGCAGCCGAGCGTGCGCAGGAGTACGCGGGCGGTGGCGCCCGCGCCCTGTCGGTCCTCACCGAACCCTCGGAATTCGGCGGCGCGATCGACGATCTGCGCGAGGTCGCCGGCGTCGTACAGGTGCCGCTGCTGCGCAAGGACTTCCACGTGGCCGAGGTTCAGGTCTGGGAGGCGCGAGCGTTCGGCGCGGCCGCGATCCTGTTTATCGCCCGCGCCCTCGCTCCGGATCGACTCCGGGCGCTGGTGGAGGCGGCGCACGAGGCGGGGCTCGAGACCCTGGTGGAGATCCGGACCGAAGCGGAGTTGGAGCGCGCGCTCTCGACGCCGAGCGGGGTGATCGGGGTGAATGCGCGCGACCTGGAGACGCTCGACATCGAGCCCTGGGTCACCGCGCGACTCCTCCCGCAGCTTCCAGGTGGTGTGGTGCGCGTGGCCGAGAGCGGGATGACCTTGCCCGATGACGTGTCGCGCGCGGCGGCGCTGGGTGCCGACGCGGTGCTGATCGGGTCGTCGCTCTCATCGTCGGGCGATCCGCGCGCCGCACTGCGGGGGCTGTGCGCGATCCCGCGTGGGACGCATGTCGGCTGACGCGGCGGTAGGCGTCCCCGCGCGGCGTCCTGTCGAGATCAAGGTCTGCGGACTCACGCGCGCGGCCGACGCGCGCCTCGCGACCTCGTTAGGCGCGCGCTACCTCGGCTTCATCTTCGCGCCCAGTCCGCGACGGCTGACGCTGGCGCAGGCCGCCGCGCTCCTGGCGGAGCTGGACGCGAGCGAGCGCGCGGCCACTCGGCCGTTGCGCGTGGGTGTGTTTGCCGGCGCCGAGGTCGACACCGTCGTCTCGATGGTCGAGCGCCTCCGGTTGGACGTGATCCAATGGCACGACGCCGACGGTGCGGAGCGACTTCGTGCCGTGCGGGCGGCGACTGCTGCGCGCATCTGGAGCGTGGTCCATGTCGGGCCTGAGGGAATCGCGCCGTCGCAGCTCGAGGGTGCCGCGCTGTCCGAGGCCGTCCTGCTGGACGCCAAGGTCGACGGCCAGCTCGGCGGGACCGGGCGCACGTTCGACTGGGACGCGATGCGCGATGTCGTGGCACCCCTTCGCGCGTCTCGACGCATTATCCTTGCGGGAGGACTCCGCGCGGACAACGTCGTGCGGGCCATCCGCAGCTTCGCCCCCGACGTGGTGGACGTGTCGTCGGGCGTGGAAGTCTCCCCGGGTCTCAAGGATCCTGCACGCATGCGCGCGTTTGTTGACGCTGTTCACGGAGTAGCCCTGGCATGACCGCCCCTGCGCTGGTTCGCGATCGTTTCGGCGCCTTCGGCGGGCGCTATGTCCCCGAGACGCTCATCCCCGCGCTCGACGAGCTGGAAGGCGCCCTCGACGCGGCGCTGCTCGACCCGACGTTCGACGCGGAATGGCGCGACCTGCTGACCCATTACGTGGGTCGCCCGTCGCCGCTGAGCGATGCGCCGCGCCTCTCGGAGCTGGTCGGCGCCCCGGTGTGGCTCAAGCGCGAGGACCTGAACCACACCGGGGCGCACAAGATCAACAACACGGTCGGGCAGGCGCTGCTGGCCCGCCGGATGGGCAAGTCGCGCATCATCGCCGAGACGGGCGCCGGGCAGCACGGCGTGGCGACGGCGACGATCTGCGCCCGGTTCGGGCTGGAGTGCGTCGTGTACATGGGTGAAGAGGACATGCGCCGGCAGTCGCTCAACGTGTACCGGATGCAGTTGATGGGGGCAACGGTCGTTCCCGTCACCTCCGGCACCCGCACGCTCAAGGATGCCACGACCGAGGCCATTCGCGACTGGGTCACCAACGTCCGGGATTCGCACTACATCATCGGCTCGGTGGTCGGTCCGGCTCCCTATCCGCGCATGGTGCGCGAGTTCCAGTCGGTGATCGGCCGCGAGTCGCGCGCGCAGATGCTGGAGCGGGCCGGGAGTCTGCCGAGGAGCGTGGTGGCCTGCGTCGGAGGAGGGTCCAACGCGATGGGAATCTTTGCCGGATTCGTTGACGACGCGGGGGTGGAACTCGTCGGAGTAGAGGCGGCGGGCGAGGGGCTGGAGTCGGGACGGCACTCCGCGTCGCTGTCACGCGGGACCCCCGGCGTGCTGCACGGGTCGCTCAGTTACCTGCTGCAGGACGGCCAGGGGCAGGTCTATCCGGCGCACTCGATCTCCGCAGGGCTGGATTATCCAGGCGTGGGGCCGGAACATTCATACCTGAAGGACAGCGGCCGGGCGATGTACGTGGCGGTCGATGACGGGCAAGCACTGGAGGGGTTCGCGATGCTGAGTCGGCTGGAGGGGATCATTCCCGCACTCGAGACGGCGCACGCCGTGGCGTGGATCGCCGCGCAGCGTGGGCGCTGGGCGTCGAACGAACCGGTGCTGCTCTGTGTCAGCGGCCGCGGCGACAAGGACGTGTCGCAGGTCAGGGAGATGGGGATCCTGCCCTTGTGATGTTGCCGTCTGCGCCGCCGTCGACCTCGCCTGTGGACGACCGTCCCGAGCCGCCATTCCCGGTCGCGCTCGTGGAGGAGATGCTGCGCATGTTCGGGCGGGCCGTGCGGGCGCACCAGCTGTACCTGCCGAACAACCCCACGTATCTGCGGGCCCTGGAGCAGGCGCGCGCGGCCTTCCTGCCGATCTGGGCACAGGCCGACGAACTCGTGATCGAGGTGACCGATACCCAGCTGCGCTGGGAGGGGCACCCCGTGCTCAACGAGCCGGACAAGACCACCGACGCGCTGCCGTGGGTGCTCTACAAGGACGGGATTCGTGAGCTACGGCTCCTGCGCGACGTGGAGCAGCAGGAATTGGTCAACCTGATCGGCATCCTGACGCGCGTCCGCAAGACATCGCCCGACGAGGACGACCTGCTCACGCTTCTGTGGGAGCAGGAGTTCGCGTTCGTGCGCTATCGCTACGTCGACGTGCTGCTCGAGGGGGCCCCCCCGCTCGATGCGTCCGAGGCAGCCTCGACGCAGCGCCTCGTGGACCCACTGCAGGTGCACGAGCCGGCCACCGAAACCATCCTCCCGGCCGGGGTCGTGAATCTCGACGACTTCGACGCGACGCTCTACTTCCTCGACGAGCGCGAGGTGGAATACCTGCGGGACGCCATCGCCGACGAATACGCCACGGACCTGCGCGGCAACGTGGTGGGGATCCTGCTCGACGTGTTCGAGGCGCAGGCCGACCCGGCGATCCGCGACGAGATCGTCGGCGTGCTCGACAACCTGCTGGTGCACCTGCTCACGGCGGGACAGCTGCGCACCGTGGCCGAGTTGCTGCGCGAGGTGACGCTCGCGGCCAACCGCGCGCGCGACGTGACGCCGCAGCAGCGCGAGACGCTGCTCTCGCTGCCCAACCGCATGAGCGAGCCCGAGGCGCTCTCGCAGCTGCTGCAGTCGCTGGATGAACGGGCCGAGCTGCCGGAGCAGGGCGACCTGAACGACTTGTTCGAACAGCTGCGGGTCGGCGCCCTGGCGACGATCTTCTCGTGGATGGGTCGCCTGCAGAGCCCCCGGATCCGCACCCTGCTCGAGCGGGCGGCCCAGCGACTGGCGGCGGCGCACACGAGTGAGCTGGTGCGCCTGATCGGGATCTCCGACCGCGAGGTGTCGCTGGAGGCGATTCGTCGCGCCGGGGCGATGCGGGCCGCGGCGGCAGTGCCCGCCCTCGCCCGCCTGATGGGCCAGCCGGACGCCGACGTGCGGCTGGCGGCCACCCAGGCGCTCGCCGAGATCGCCACCCCCGGGGCGCTGCAACAACTGGAGCGCACGATCGACGACGCGTCGCGCGAGGTCCGGGTCGCGGCGGTGCGAGCCTTCGCGGTGCGCGTCCACCGACCGGCCCTCGCGCGCATCGAGGCCGCGATCAACGGCAAGCGATTGCAGGAGGCGGACCTGTCCGAGAAGATGGTGCTCTTCGAGGCCTTCGGCGCGATGTGTGGCGACGGCGGGATCCCGCTGTTGGACGGTCTCCTGAACGCCAAGGGATTCTTCGGGCGTCGTGAGGACCCCGAGTTGCGGGCGTGCGCCGCGATGGCGCTCGGGCGTGTCGGGTCGGCGGACGCGATCGACGTGCTGCGGCGCGCGTCGGCCGACAAGGAGATCCTGGTGCGCAACGCGGTGAATCGCGCGCTGCGAGGCGGGGCGTCGTGAGCGGCGCCCGTACAACGCCGTCGAGCGGGGCGGTGCGCGCCCTGGGTCGCACCCCGGCGGGCGGCGCCCGGTCGCAGGCGTCGCTGAGCGACCTCTCGGATGACACCTACATTCGTCGTGCCGGTCGACAGCTGATCGTCAGCGTGTACGGTGCCATGCGCGTGATTCGCCTGTATCCGCCGGAGAACGAGGCGGTGCGCAACGCCCTCGGCGAGGTCGCGGCCTCGGCGCAGGCGCTGCTGGAGCGCGAGAACGAGGTCGAGCTGCGGGCGTCGAACGAGTTCATCTTCGTCAACTCCACGCGCCTGCGTCTCGACCTGGACAACTATGCCAGCTTCTCGCAGATCCTCTCGGCGCTGCGCAGCTGCGGCATCGGGTCGGTGCGCATCGTCGTCGCGGCGCAACCGCGTGACTGGCTGGTCTTCCTCTCGGTCCTGCTGAGCCAGAGCAAGGCACCCGACGAGGTCACGGCGTTCGACGTGACCGAGAAGCTTGCCGCCGTCGGCGTCACGGCCTTCGAGCTCGGTCCCCCGCTCGTCACGGAAGACGACACCGACTTCCGGCAGCGGGCCAAGGAGGCGGCCAAGCGCACGTACTCCCAGTCGGTCGCCGTCACCAAGGACGTGATGAACTCGGTGCGCATGGGTGCGGCGCCGAGCATCAAGAAGATCAAGCGCGTGGTGCAGACCATCGTCGACCAGATCCTGAACGAGGAAACGTCGCTGGTGGGGCTGACGACGATTCGCGACTACGACGAATACACGTTCACCCACTCGGTGAATGTCTGCATTTTCTCGGTGGCACTCGGGCGCCGCCTTGGCCTCAGCAAGTTGCAGCTGTACGACCTGGGGCTGGCCGCCCTGTTTCACGACATCGGCAAGTCGCGCGTCCCGCTGGCGGTGCTCAACAAGACGGACGGGCTCACCGACGACGACTGGCGATGGCTGGCGGCGCACCCGTGGCTCGGCGTGCTCGCGCTCTTCCACATGCGCGGGCAGCAGGACCTGCCGTATCGCGCCATGCTGGTGGCGTACGAGCACCACATGAAGGTCGACCTCACGGGCTACCCGAGGAGCCCGCGCACGCGCACGCAGACCATCTTCAGCCGGATCGTGGCCGTGGCAGATGGCTTCGACGCCGCCACAACACGGCGCGCCTACCAGACGGTCCCGATGTCGCCGGCCGCCGTGCTCGCCGGGATGCGCGACAACCCGCGGCGTGGCATGGACGCCGTGGTGGTGAAGGGCTTCATCAATCTGCTCGGGGTCTTCCCCGTGGGGACGCTGGTGGTGCTCGATACCTTCGAACTCGCCGTGGTGCACGCGACCAACCCCAACCCGGGCGCGGTGTCGCGCCCGATTGCGCGGATCGTGAGCGACGACCGCGGCAACGTGCTCTTTCCCGGGCATCTCGTGGACCTGACGGAACAGCGGCCCGACGGGGCCTTCGCCCGCACGATCATCAAGACCGAAAACCCCGATCGATACGGAATCAATGTCGGCGACTACTTCGTCTGATCCACTCTCGCTCCGCTTCGAGTCGCTCGCGCGCAGCGGGCGGCGGGCCCTCGTGACCTACATGACCGCCGGGCATCCCGATCCGGTGCAGTCGGTCGCCTTGATGCGCGCGCTCCAGGACGGCGGCGCCGACGTGATCGAGGTCGGGGTGCCATTTTCCGATCCCATGGCCGATGGGCCGGTGATCCAGCGCAGCTCGCAGGTGGCGCTCGAGCACGGCGTCGGGTTCGCACAGGTGTTGGCGATGGTGCACGAGGCCGCCCTCTCGATCCCGGTCGTGCTCTTCAGCTACCTGAACCCGGTCCTCGCGGCCGGCCCTGAGGTCCTCGTGCGGGCCAGCGAGGCCGGGGTGCACGGTGTGCTCCTGACGGACCTGCCGGTCGGTGCGGACCCGGAGCGCGAGGCCTGGATAGGCGCCGGGCCGCTCGCCTTCGTGCGGCTGGTGGCGCCGACGACGCCGGTGGATCGCATGCGGGAGATCGCGCGACACGGCCGGGGGTTTGTGTACCTCATCTCGCGCCTCGGCGTGACGGGGATGCAGGCGAACGTCGCCAGCGACCTCCCGGACTCGATCGCGCGCCTGCGGACAGCCACCGACCTCCCGATCTGCGTCGGCTTCGGCGTGTCGACCGGCGCGCAGGCGCAGGCGATCGGGCGGTTGGCCGACGGCATCGTCGTCGGGAGCGCGATCGTGCAGGCCGCGGAGCGGGGGATCGATGCCGCCCACGCCCTGACCGTGGAGTTGCGCCAGGCACTCGACAACATCTGACGTGCAGCCGCGCGTCGACCTGCTCACGCGGGCAGTCGCGGCCGTCGGGACCGCGGTGGTGGCGGCGCTGGCGCTGGCCGATCCGCGCTGGGCGACGCATCCGTACGGGGTGGCGATCGTCTGCCTGGCCACGGTCGCACTGCGGGTGCGTCCGATCGCGCTGACCAAGTACTCCTCGCTGACCGGGACGTCGGTGACTGCGCTCGCCGGCGCGCTGGTGCTGGGCGCCAGTGCCAGCGCCGTCGCCGTGTTCGCCGGGGTGCTGGCCGCCGACTGGCTCGGACAACGCAAGCCATTGTCGTGGGCGTGGATCAATGCCGGGCGCGAGGCGCTGGCCCTCGTTGCCGCGTACGGCGCGTATGCCGCGACCGCGGCGACGCTGCACGTGCCGCTCACCGGGGCGCTCTCGCCCGACGGGGTCCCGGCGATGTCGGTCTTCGTCGCAACCTACTTCGTGCTGGCGCGCTCACTGCAGTATTTCTCGCTCCTCGTGCGCAACAAGCTCCTCCCCGACGAGCGCTCGCTCATCCTGCGCTACGAGGTCATCGCGTTCGGTGCGTCGGCGGTCACGGTGTTGATCGTCGTCCTCACCATCGCCACCGTGGGGGTGGCCGGCTGGATGGTCGTGGCGTGCGCGTTAGGCTTCGCGGCGCTCTTCTTCCAGCGCATCATCGAGGAGGCGATCGGGGCGGAGGAGCTGAACAAGATCCACCAGATGGAGCTCGTCGTGTCGAGCGACGCGTCGCTCGGCGACTCGTTCGACCGCATCGCGGGGCTGGCCAACCGCCTCGTGGACTGGAGCGAGTTCCGGATCCTGCGGCTGCACGACGGGTCCCCGCGCCTGCTGTTCACGGGACGCGACGGGCTGCTCGATCCGGTCCGGGAACCATCCGCCGTGGGGCGCGCCCTGCGCGACGAGGCGCTGGCCAGCGCTCGTGCGGTCGTGGTGTCCGACGCGGCCAACGACCCGCGACTGCGCTCGGCCGACGAGGCCGTGCGCAGCGCGGTCGTGATGCCGCTGCGATTCGGCGAGCGCACCGTCGGGCTGCTCGAGCTGGAGCATCACAAGCGCGGGACCTATGGCGCGAAGCAGCTCGGCGTCGTGCAGCGCTTCGCCAGCCAGTTGGCCACCACCATCCACATTCAGGACCTGCGCCGTCCGCTGGTCGACTCGGTCGCGCGCCTCGAGCGACAGGTGGTGACGATGAGCGAGTCGGCGCACCAGCTGCGCGGCGGTGCGGAAACGGTCGCCAGGCTCGCCGGGGAGATCTCGCGATCCGTGGCCGAGGAAAGTGACCAGGCGGCCCGAGGACGCGACGCGTCGGCCGAGGTGTACACATCCATGTCGTCGATCGCCCGCGACGCCCGCGAGGCCGCGGGGGCGAGCGATCACGCGGTGCGGATCGCCACCGAACATCGCGGGACGATCGGCACGGCGATCGAACGCCTGGTCAGCGCGAAGGGATTCGTCGGCGAGAGCGGGGCGTTGATGGCGGAGCTCGGCGACGAGACGCGCCGCGTCACGTCGTTCATCGGCGTCATTCGCGACCTGGCGGAGCAGACCAACCTGCTGGCCTTGAACGCCGCCATCGAGGCGGCACGCGCCGGCGAGCAGGGGCGCGGCTTCGCCGTCGTCGCTGAGGAGATCCGCAAGCTGGCCGAACAGAGCGGGCGCGCCTCGGACGAGGCGAGCGGGCTGGTGGCGACGCTGGCGGGGCAGATGGAGCGGGCCACGCGGCAGATGGACCGGGGCCAGGCGATGGTCGCCGACGTCGAGTCGCTGTCGGGGTCCGCGCGCGACGCGATGGCCCAGGTCGTGGAGTCGTCGCGCTCGGCCGCGACGTGGGCCAAGCGAATCGCCGAGGTGTCGCGCGCGCAGGAGGAGGCGGTCGGGGGCGTGCGCGAACGCATGGCCCGGATCGCGGAGATTTCCGGCCGCAACCGTGAGGGGGCGGCGCAAGTTGCCGACACCGCCGAATCGCAAGCGCGATCGCTCCACGAGGTTGAGGGCGCCACGAGCGAACTGCGCGAGCTGGCCACGTACCTGGGTGATCTTGCGCGCCGCCTGACACGACTCGGGCCGACGTGAGTTTGCCCCGCCTCCCCCGCGGTTGTAGGTTGCCCCGCCGTGGCCCCTTTCACTGATCGACCCGCGCCCGCGCCTGCCTGGCGCGCGGAGGCGACACACGCGTCTGCGATGCTCCCCCACTGGGCCCAGGTCGGGGAGAAGCGCCGCGCGCACATCGTGCGGGTGACGGCGCTCCTTGACCGCTGGAGCGACGCCCTGCACCTGACGTCGGCCGAACGGGCGACGTGGCACGATGCCGGACGCCTCCACGACGCGCTGCGTGATGCCCCCCTCGAGCAGTTGCGCCTGGCGGTGCCCGATCCGTCGCTGCCCGAGAGCGTGCTGCACGGCCCGGCGGTCGCTCAGCGACTGGTCGAGGAGGGGGAAACGCGGGCCGACCTGCTGGACGCCATTCGCTGGCACACACTGGGGAACCCCGAGTGGGGGGCGGTGGGACGCGCGCTGTTCATGGCCGACTATCTCGAGCCTGGGCGGCCGTTTTCGCAGGCGGACCGGGCCTTCCTTGCCTCGCACGTCCCCCTCGACTTCGACGGCGTCTTTCGGCAGGTGGTGCGCACGCGGATCGAATGGACGCTGCGCGAGGGGAAGGCGATCTTCCCCGAGACGGTGGCACTGTGGAACCGCGTCCGATGAGGCGCGGCCTGGTCCGGGTTGCCCTGGCGGCGACGCTGCTCGTGGGGGGGGCGGTCTGGTGGTGGGTGGGCAGGGCCGGTGGGGGGGGGCGCAGCCGACGAGCCGGCGCAGGGCGCTCCGGTGCGGCGCGTCGTGCCGGCAGGAACGCGCATCCGGGTCGAGGTCATCAATACCACGCCGGTGCGAGGGCAGGCGCGCCGGGTGTCGCTCTACCTGCGCGACGCCGGGTTCGACGTCGTCAAGTACGCCGGCGAGGGACCGGCGCTCGACTCGACGCGTGTCCTGGACCGCTCGGGGCACCCGGACTGGGCGCGCCTCGCCAGCGAAGCGTTAGGCGGGGCGACGGTCGAGTCCCGGCCCGACAGCACGCGGTTCGTCGACCTGACGATCCTCGTCGGTCGGGTGGTTCGCACCCCGCCGGAGGCGTTCTACCCGTAGCTGCCCGCAGGCCGCGGCGATGTCCTTGCCGCGGCTCTTGCGGGTCGCCACTTCAATGCCGGCTCGGCGCAGCCGCTCGGCAAACGCCCGAATGCTGGCGGCGCTGGTGGGCGTGAAGTCGCCGGCGCCACCGGGGTGGAGCGGGATGAGGTTCACGAACGCGCCGCACGCTCGCGCCAGCGCCGCCAACTCGTCGGCGTGCGCCGGCTGGTCGTTCACGCCGCCGAGCATGACGTATTCGAAGGTCACGCGCCGATCGAAGTCCGCCGCCGCGCGAATCACAGTCTCGAGCGGGTACTTCACGTTGATCGGCATCAGGGTGCGTCGCAGCGCGTCGCTGGGGGCGTGGACGGAGATCGCCAACCGGAACTGCTCCGGGCGCTGGCCGAGGGCGACGATGCCTGGCAGCACGCCGACCGTGGAGACCGTGATGTGCCGCGCCCCGATGCCGCACCCGTCCGGGTGGTTGAGGATCGTGAGCGCGGTGTCGACCGCGGGCCAGTTCATGAGCGGTTCGCCCATGCCCATGAAGACGATGTTGGTGGGGCGGAGCGGCGTCTCGAGCAGGGCCAGTTCGCGGACCTGCCCGGCGATTTCGCTCGGGTGCAGGTTGCGCGCAAAGCCCATCAGGCCGGTGGCACAAAAGGCACACTGCAGGGCGCAGCCGACCTGCGACGAGATGCAGACGGTGATCCGGTCGCCATCGGGAATGGAGACCGTCTCGATCGACTGTCCGTCGTGCAGCCGAAACAGGAACTTCTGCGTCCCGTCGGTCGAGACCTGGTGCACGGACAGCGTGAGCCGTGGCAACTCGAAGGCCTCGTCCAGCGCGTCGCGCAGCGCTGCGGGGAGCGTCGTCACCTCCTGGAAGGACGACACCGGGGCCTGCCAGAGCGCCGGCATTATCTGTCCCAGGCGATACGACGGCTCGCCCCGCTCCCGCAGGAAGGCCGCCACGGATTCGGACGCGGCGGCTGGTGTGATGTCGAGCAGGTTGATCTTCACGCGCGACGGGGAGGCGGGGAGGAAAGACCCGAGGTCGGGGACCGACGCCTGCGCCATCGCCGGCGATCCGGATCGTTGTGTCGCGCGCTGCGACCGCAACGGCTCGATCGATCCAACACAAGGCGTACCATGCGGTTGAGCTTACCGAGTCCCGGCGCGTGGGTCAACTCATTGGCTACCATCGAACGATCCCGAGCCCTAGATTCCTCGCGGTGTTCCCGCCGGAATCGCCCGGTGCCTCCTCCCGGTCGACACCGAGTTCCACTTCGTGCGTGCCATGCCTCGATATCCAGTCGTCCACCCGCCCTGTCCGCCGTTCTCGCGCCACCGCGCCGTTGGGGTGCAGCTGCGAGCCGCGCACCGGCGCGATCGGGCATGACCATCGCTCGGCGCTGGGCGCCGAGTGTGGTGTGGGGGATGGGTATCCTGGCGCTGACCTCACTGCCCGGATCAGCGCTCCCCGTCGGGCCGGCGATCCCTGGAACGGACAAGCTGGTGCACGCCGCCCTCTACGCGGTCTTGGCGTCGCTGGTCGCGCACGCCGTGCCGGGGCAGTCGATGCGCGCCATGTTGGTGGTCGGTGGCGCGCTGGCGCTCTTTGCGGCGGCCGACGAGTGGCACCAGCGGTGGATTCCCGGTCGCAGCGCCGACATGCTGGACTGGGTGGCCGACATGTCGGGCGCGGTCGTCGGCTACACATATTCTTCCCGTTCGGCGCATCGGCGCCGGGAGAGCAGGACGTGACGAGCACCAACCCATTGGCTACCGCCCTCCGCACGCACCTGTGCGGATCCCTTCGCGAGGCACATGTCGGCGAACGCGTGCGCGTGGGCGGCTGGGTCCATCGCGCGCGCAACCTCGGCGGGCTCGTATTCGTGGACCTTCGCGACCGGGCGGGGCTACTCCAGGTGTCGTTCGCGCCCGGTACGGCGACCCCCGAGGCGTTGGCGGTGGCGGAACGACTCGGTCCGGAGACGGTGGTCCTGGTCGAGGGGGAGGTGGTGGCTCGGCCCCCGGAGGGGCGCAATCCGGAGTTGGAGACCGGGGCCATCGAGCTGCGAGCCGTGTCCGCGCGCGTGGTGGGACCGGCCGTCACGCCGGCGATCCCCGTGGCGCGTGGCAAGGGAGAAAAGCTCGCCGCCGAGGAGCTGCGGCTCAAGCACCGCATCCTCGACCTCAGGCGTCCCGAGCTGCAGGCCAATCTCATCATGCGTCACCGCCTGCTGCAACGCACGCGGAGCACGATGTCGGGACTCGGATTCCTCGAGATCGAGACGCCGATCCTCACCAAGCCGACGCCCGAGGGGGCGCGCGACTTCCTGGTCCCGAGCCGGATGCACAAGGGGGAGTTCTTCGCGCTGCCGCAGTCGCCCCAGATCTACAAGCAGCTGCTGATGGTGGCGGGATACGATCGCTACTTCCAGGTCGCGCGCTGCTTTCGCGACGAGGACCTGCGCGCCGACCGGCAGCTCGAGTTCACGCAGATCGACCTCGAGGCCAGCTTCGTGAGCGCGGACGACGTGCAGGCCGTGGTGGAGACGATCCTGGTCGCGCTGTGGGACGAGGCCGGCCACGCGATACCGAGCCCCTTCCCGCGCCTCACCTGGCGTGAGGCGATGGAACGGTTCGGCGTGGACAAGCCGGACCTGCGCTACGGACTTGAGATCGAGGACCTGTCCGCGTACATCGGCAGCGACGCGGCGCCGTTCGTAAGCGATGCGGTAAGCGGCGGTGGCCGGGTGCGCGGCATTCGGGTGCCGCTCGGCGCCGAGGCGTCGCGCAAGGAGATCGATGCCTTCACCGGCGTGGCGAAGGACGCCAAGGCGGGTGGGTTGATCTGGGCCAAGCGAACCGAGGCCGGGTGGGAGGGGCAGGGGGTCAAGGCCATCGGGGCGACCGCCCTCGCCGCGCTGGGCGGAGCGCCCGGCGAGCTCCTGCTGGCGGTCGTTGGTGCCGACGCGGTGACGTCGCCCGCGCTGCACGCGGTGCGGTCGCTGGCGGTGAAGCGCCCCGGGATCCCCCAGCGCCTGGCGCACGCCTTCTGTTGGGTCGTGGACTTTCCCTTGTTCGAGCGCGACACGGAGAGCGGGCAGCATGTGCCGGCCCACCACCCGTTCACGTCGCCGCACGCGGACGACTTCGAATTCCTGGAGCGTGATCCCGGGCGCTGTCGCGCGCAGCACTACGACGCCGTCTACAACGGCAACGAACTGGGCAGCGGGTCGATCCGCATCACCGATCCGGCGGTGCAGGGGCTGATCTTTCGCCTGTTGGGGATCGACCCCGAGGACCAGCAGCGACGCTTCGGCTTCCTGCTCGACGGCCTGGCCGCCGGGGCTCCCCCGCATGGCGGCTTCGCGCTCGGATTCGATCGCATCGCGATGCTGCTCGCCGGGGCGCCGTCGTTGCGCGACGTCATCGCCTTTCCGAAGACGACGGCGGCACGCGCGCTGTTCGAGGGGGCGCCCACGCCGGTCAAGGCGGGCGACCTGCAGGCGCTTCACCTCACCATCACCGACTAGGTCGTGACCGACGAGATCATCACACAGCGCCTGAGCGCCGAGGGTGCCGATCCGCTCATCCTGACCGGGGTGAACGACTCCAACCTGGTGGAACTGCAACGGGTCACCGGCGCTCGCGTCGCCTTGCGTGGAGACGCCCTGACGATCAGCGGCGGGACCGACACGGTGGAGCGGGCGGTGGCCATTGCGCAGCGCATGATCGACACGGCGCGTCAGCGCGCGCCGCTCGAGTCGGACGATGTGCTGCGTCTCTCGCTCGAGGCGTCACGCGACGGGACGGGGGCCGACTATCGCATCGCCCTGCCCGGGGTGCGCCGCATCATCCAGCCGAAGACCCCGGGCCAGGCGCTCTACCTGAAGGCGATCGCCGAGCACGACATCGTCATCGGGATCGGGCCCGCGGGGACGGGCAAGACCTACCTCGCCGTTGCTGCCGCGGTCGATGCGTTGTCGCGCAAGCGTGTCAAGCGGATCATCCTCGCCCGCCCGGCCGTCGAGGCGGGGGAGAGCCTCGGCTTCCTTCCCGGTGACCTGCAGGCGAAGGTGGATCCGTACCTCCGGCCGCTGTACGATGCGCTGGAGGACATGATGCCAGCCGACCGGATGCAGAAGGCGCTCGAGACGCGCGTGATCGAGATCGCACCGCTGGCCTACATGCGCGGGCGAACGCTCAATGACGCCTTCGTGATTCTCGACGAGTCGCAGAACGCCACCAACGCGCAGATGAAGATGTTCCTCACGCGACTTGGGGCGAACTCGCAGACGGTCATCACCGGCGACAAGACGCAGATCGACCTGCCGAAGCGCGAGGAGTCGGGGCTGCTGCAGATCGAGCGCATCCTGTCGCACATCGAGGGGATCGCCATTCACTACCTCAGCGACGTCGACGTCGTGCGGCATCGCCTGGTGCGCGAGATCATCCGGGCGTACGCCGAAGACCTCGGCGCCTGAGCGATATGGACGACGACCCTTCGCCTGCCGGTGCGCGCCGCGACGCGGCGCTTGACGTTCGCGTGTCGAGCCTCGTCGGACGGCTCCCGCTGTCGCGCGTGCGCGTGGCGGCGATTGCCGGGCAGGTCCTGCGTGGCGAGCGATGTCGCGCGGCGATCCTCACCGTGACCTTCGTCGGGAACCGCGAGATTGCCCGGCTGCATCGCACGCACCTGCGGCAGGACGGGCCGACCGACATCATCACCTTCCAGCACGCATCGCCGGGTCGAGGTGCGCCGTTGGTCGGAGACGTCTACATCGCGCCAGCGGTGGCGCGCGGGCATGCGCGCGACGCCGGCTGCTCGTGGCGCGAGGAACTCGCGCGCCTGACCATTCACGGCGTCCTGCACGCCCTCGGTTGGGAACACCCCGACGGGGCAGGGCGCACACGCTCGGCCATGTGGCGCCGCCAGGAACGGTGGCTGGGGCGCCTGCACCAGGATGGTGCGTGGTGACGCCGGTGCACGTGGTGGCCTGGACGGTGGCCTGGCTGGCGGCGGCCGTGGCCGCGAGCTGCGCTGCGGCCGACGGGGCGTTGCTCTCCCTCGTACCGGCAGCCACGCGGCAGGACGAGCTGCAGGGGCTGCGCGAGCGTCGCGAGCGTGCGCACCGCTCGCTCGCCTTCGCACGGGTCATGGCGCAGCTCACGGGCGGCGTCAGCGTGGCGGTCGCGCTCGACCTGGCCTCGCGGACACGGGGCGAAGCCATCGTGCTTGGCCTGCTGGCGGCGCTCGTGCTCGTGGGCGTGAGCGAATCGCTCGCGCGGAGCTTTGGCGCCGTGCGCGGCGAGCGGGCTGCGTCGCAGCTCTATCCGTTCATTCGTGTCGTGGAACGGATCCTGTCGCCCGTCGCCGCGCTCGGTGCGAGCATCGATGCCGCCCTGCACCGGATCCTCCCGCCGCCGGATGACCGGTTGCGGGAGCGGGAGGTGACCGCCGAGCAGTTCCGGCAGGTGGTCGCGGCCGAAGCCGAGGTCAGCCAGGAGGAGGAACGCCTGTTGACCGGGGTCTTCCGCCTGCGCGAGAAGGAGGTGCATGAGTTGATGGTGCCGCGCGTGGACATCGTGGCGATCGATCGCGAGACGCCGTGGTCCGAGGTGGTGGACCGGGTCCGTAGCTCGGAGCACGCCCGCATCCCGGTGTACCGCGAGTCGATCGACGACGTGGTGGGGATCCTGTTTGCGAAGGACCTGCTGGCCGGGATCATCGACGACCTCGTCCCCGACGACTGGACGAGCCTCGTGCGCCCGGCGGTGTTCATTCCGGGAGCCAAGAAGGCCGACGCCCAGCTGCGCGAGTTCCAGGCGAACGGGGCGCACATTGCAATCGTGGCCGACGAATTCGGCGGTACGGCGGGGTTGATCACGATCGAGGACGTGCTCGAGGAGATCGTCGGCGACATCCGCGACGAAAACGACGAGGAGGAGCCCCCGGTCGAGCGAGAGGGCGACGACCGGTTCTGGGTCTCGGCGCGACTGACGCTGGACGAGTTGTCTGAGGTGGTCGGCGTGACGATCCAGCACGACCAGGTCTCGACGCTCGGCGGCCTGGTCTACGAGCTGCTCGGACGCGTGCCCCGGAATGGAGAGCAGTTGACGCTGGCGGGGTTCCGGGTGGTGGTGGAGCGGGTCGTGCGCCGTCGGGTGCACCGCGTGTACCTGGAGCGGATCGTCGAGACTGAGCCGACCGAGTGGCGCGGCGAGGCATCGGAATGAGTCCCACGGGCCTGCTGGTCGTGACGATCGTGGTGGTGGCCTGCCTGACAGCCGCCGCGACCGCGGTGCGCTCGGTCAGTCGCATCTGGCTTCGGCACTGGGTCGAGCGCCGGCTGAGCGGGGCCAAGACGGCCGCGCTCTACCTGCAGCGCCCGCAGCGGTTGCTGCTGGCGGCGACGACGGGCGTGGCGATGACGGTGTTCCTGGCCGGGACCTTCATCGGCACGTCGGTGCCGGGCGGGGTGCTGGGGCGGGCCCAGGCGATCGTGGTGTACGCCCTGACCTTGCTGCTGGCGGGGCAGCTCATCCCGCGCGCGGTGGCGCGCCGGTGGTCGGTGCTCCTGCTCCCGATCCTGCTTCCGATCCTTTGGCTCGTGCAGCTCCTGTTCATGCCGATCCTGGTCCTGGTGCGGCTGCTCACCGGTGAGGCGCGTCGCGAGGAAACGAGCGAGCAGGCGTCGGACGCCGAGGTCCTGGAGGAGCTGCTGCGCGAAGGGGCGCTGGAAGGTGTGGGCGAGCATACGGAGATCGCCATCATCGAGGGGGTCGTGCAGTTCGGCGCCAAGACGCTGGGACAGGTCATGACGCTGCGGCGCGATGTCTTCGCCATCGACGAGCGCACCCCGCCCGCGGACGTGGCGCACCGGGTGGCGCAGTCGGGGTATAGCCGGGTGCCGATCTACCGCGAGTCGCTGGACCAGGTGGTGGGAATGCTGCACGCGTTCGACCTGCTGCAGATGGAGGCGTCGGAGCCGCCAGCGCTGCGCCCGGTGGCGGAGGCCACCATCGGGATGCCGGCCAACGACTTCCTGTTCCGCATGCTGCGCGAGCGCCGGCACTTCGCGGTCGTGCGCGACGATGCCGGGCAGCTGGCGGGGATCGTGACGCTGGAGGACCTGCTCGAGGAACTCGTCGGCGACATCCGGGACGAGCACGATGACCCGGCGCCTCCCACGCCGCCCGCGTCCGCGGAGTCTGACCGATGACCGTCGTTCCCTTCCATATTCTTCCCTGCGGCGCGTGACCCGGATCGCCCCTTCGCCCTCTCCGTCGATCGCGCGGCTGCTGGCCGACTTCGATGCGCGCCGCCCCGCCGCGCTGGCGCGTGCCGTGAGCATCGTCGAGAACCAGCGCGACGGGTTCGACGCCCTGTTGGCGTCGCTGCATCCGCGAATTGGTCGCGCCCGGCGCATCGGGATCACCGGCCCGCCGGGGGCCGGGAAGAGCACGCTGACCACGCAGCTGACGCTGGCCTACCGGGAGGCCGGACTCACGGTCGGCATCGTCGCCGTCGACCCCACGTCGCCGTTCACCGGCGGCGCCCTGCTCGGTGACCGCATCCGCATGGAGTCGGTGGCGCTCGATCCGGGCGTCTTCATCCGGTCGCTCGCCACGCGTGGATCGTTAGGCGGGCTGTCCTCGTCGACGCGGGTGGTGGCCGACGTGCTCGACGCCTTCGGCTTCGACCGTATCCTGCTGGAAACGGTCGGCGTCGGGCAGAGTGAGCTGGACATCGCCCGCTCCGCCGAGAGCACGCTCGTGGTCCTCGTGCCGGAATCGGGGGACTCCATCCAGGCGCTCAAGGCAGGGCTGATGGAAATCGGCGACCTGTTCGCGGTCAACAAGGCCGATCGTCCGGGCGCCGATCGGGTGCGGAACGACATCGAGCTGATGCTCGGCATGCGCGCCGGTCGGGGGCTGCAGGACGCGCCGGCGCACCACGGGGTCGACCTCGGGCGCATCGGCAATCCCGCCCGGGCGGCGCGCGAGGCGGCCCGCGGCGAGCAGGAGGAGCGATGGGTCCCCCCCGTGCTGCGCACGGTGGCGGCGAAGGGGGAGGGGATTGCCGAGCTGGTCGACGCGCTCGACCGGCACTTTCGCTATCTTGGCACCAGCGGTGAACTCACCCGGCGGCGACGAGCCCGCTGGCGTGAACAGATCATCGAGGTCGCGGAGCAGCGCCTCCGACGTCGCGTCTGGCAGGACGCCGGCGTGCAGGCATTCATCGATTCAGTGCTCCCGGCGGTGGAAGACGGGAGCCGAACGCCGTTTGGCATCGCCGACGAGCTGTTGCGACGCGCTGCCGACATCCTAACGAGGACGGCCACATGACGTCGACCCCCGAGCTGACCGAGACGAACCGGCAGCAGCAGGAAGAGCTGGAGCGGTTGCGCGCGGAGGTGGCGGCGTGGCGTGCGCGCTACGACGCCGGCACGAAGCGCGCGACCGCCTTCCTGAACTCCGAGCAGGAAGTGGCGCCGGTCTATTCGGTGCTGGACCTGCTGGACGGCAGTGACCCGCTGTCACAGCCGCTCCCGGGCGACTTTCCCTACACGCGGGGCATCCATCCGACCGGGTATCGCGGGCGCCTCTGGACCATGCGGCAGTTCGCCGGCTTCGGGACGGCGCACGAAACCAACCAGCGCTTCAAGTTCCTGCTCGAACACGGGCAGACCGGGTTGTCGACGGCGTTCGACTTCCCGACCCTCATGGGCTACGACTCGGACCACCCGCGCTCCGAGGGTGAGGTGGGGAAGACCGGCGTCGCCGTCACGTCGCTGGCCGACATGGAGACCCTGTTCGACGGCATCCCGCTCGACCAGGTCTCGACGTCCATGACGATCAATGGGCCGGCGGTGATCCTGTTCTGCTTCTACGTGGCCGCGGCCGAGAAACAGGGAGTGCGCGCCGACCAGATCATGGGGACGGTGCAGAACGACATCCTGAAGGAGTACATGGCGCAGCACGCGTGGGTCTATCCCATCGAGCCGGCGCTGCGACTCATCGTGGACCTCTTCGCCTGGGCGGCCGAGCACGCGCCCAAGTGGAATACGGTCTCCATCTCGGGCTACCACATCCGCGAGGCGGGGGCCACGGCGGCGCAGGAACTGGCCTTCACCCTGGCCAATGGCTTCACCTACGTGGAGCGGGGAGTGGCACGCGGACTGGACGTGGATGTCTTCGCCCCGCGCCTGTCGTTCTTCTTTGACATTCACAACGATTTCTTCGAGGAGATCGCCAAGCTGCGCGCCGCGCGCCGCATCTGGGCCAAGCGGCTCAAGGAGCGGTACGGCGCCAAGGACCCCCGGTCGTGGATGCTGCGCTTCCATAGCCAGACCGCCGGCGTCACCCTCACTGCACAACAACCGACCAACAACGTCGTGCGTGTCGCGTACCAGGCGCTGGCGGCAGTACTCGGCGGGACGCAGTCGCTGCACACCAACTCGATGGATGAGACACTCGCACTCCCCACCGAGGAGGCGGTGCAGGTCGCGCTGCGCACGCAACAGGTGCTCGCCTACGAGACCGGCATTCCCAACGTGAGCGACCCGCTGGGCGGGTCCTACTACGTCGAGGCGCTGACCGATGAGCTCGAGCGCAGCGCGGAGGCGATCTTCGCCGAGATCGAGGAGCAGGGCGGGGTGGTGCGCGGAATCGAACAGGGGTGGTTCCAGCGCAAGATCGCCGAGAGCGCCATGCGCCAGCAGTGGG
Organism: Gemmatimonadota bacterium; assembly: GCA_016704465.1. Taxonomy (GTDB): domain Bacteria; phylum Gemmatimonadota; class Gemmatimonadetes; order Gemmatimonadales; family Gemmatimonadaceae; genus SCN-70-22. The sequence goes on from JADJAD010000010.1 coordinate 301,832, forward strand.
AGATCGAGCAGCACCGCCGCGTGGTGGTCGGGGTCAACGAGTTTGTCACCGAGGAGCCCGCGCTGTCGATCCCGGTCTTGCGCGTCGGGAAGGAAGCGGATGAGACGCAGCGCGCCCGCCTGGCGCAGCTGCGGGCCACGCGCGACAGCGCGCTGGTCGAGGCGCGGCTGCACGCACTGAAGGATGCGGCGCAATCCGACGCCAACCTGATCCCCTTCATCCTTGAGTGCGCGCGCGCCTACTGCACGCTGTACGAGATTCGCGCGACCATGGAAGAGGTCTTCGGGGCGTATCGCGAGCCGGTGTTCTTTTGACCGACTGGTGGACCTCGTATTTTGACGAGCAGTACCTGCTCGAGTACGAACCGATCTTCAAGTTGCAGCAGGACCGTGCGGAAGTTGCTCGGCTGATCGCGCTGCTGGAGCTGCCCGTCGGCGCGCGCGTGCTGGACGTGCCGTGCGGCCAGGGGCGTCACGCCCACCTCCTGGCCGAGGCGGGCTACAACGTCGACGGGCTGGACTACTCGACGCACCTGCTGGAGCGCGCGCGCGCGCGCGGTACCGGTCGCACGCTCCGCTACACGCGCGGCGATATGCGACGGCTCCCCGCCCGCTGGACCGGACGCTTCGACGCCGTCCTGAACCTGTACACCTCGTTCGGTTTTTTCACCGACCCGCGCGACGATGCGCGGGTCATGGCCGAGGTCGCGCGCGTCCTCGCCCCCGGGGGGCTGCTGGTGTGGGAGGGGGGGAGCCGCGACGGCGTGATGGCGCGCTTCCTGTCGCGCGATTGGTGGACGACCGACAACGGGACCGTCGTGGCGCACGATCGCTCGTTCGATGTGCTCTCGGGCGTGCTGACGATTCGGTCGACCTTTCGCGGTCCGAAATCGAGCGGAGAGCGGGAACACCGCATCCGGCTCTATACCGCGACCCGAATCGCCGAGCTGTGCGCCGAGGCAGGGCTGGTGGTGGAGCAGGCATTCGACGGGTTTAGCGAGCGACCCCTGCGCCGGAACTCGGGCGAGATGCTGCTGGTGGCGCGCAAGGACTGAGCGGTGCGCGTGGCCGTGCCCCGGTGGCCGCCGAGCCGGGATCCCGGCGTGTCTGGCGTGTCTGGCGGCTGCTCGGTGTCACGCACGGCGCACGCGGAGTAGTTTTCTCCCTTCGGCTGGACTCTCGCAGCATCGTCGTCCGATTCGCGCCTCCGCCATGTCACGACCTATTCGCGTTCTGATTGCCAAGCCCGGCCTCGACGGTCACGACCGAGGCGCCAAGGTCGTCGCGGCGTCGTTGCGCGACGCCGGGATGGAAGTGATCTACACCGGCCTCCACCAGACGCCCGAGATGATTGCAACGGCCGCCATCCAGGAGGACGTGGACGTGATCGGCCTTTCGATCCTGAGCGGTGCGCACATGACCCTCTTTCCGCGCGTCCGGCAGCTGCTGGTCGATGCTGGTCGGGAGGATATCCTGATCACGGGGGGCGGCATCATCCCCAAGGAAGACATGGATGCGCTGAGTGCGCAGGGGATCGGAGAACTGTTCGGCCCCGGGACGCCGACCGCCGCGCTGATCGAGTACATCCGCCACTGGTTCGAGGCGAAGGAACAGCCGACCGCATGACGTCCCGGCTGCACGAGCTCAGCGCGCAGGTGCGCGCGCTCGAGACGACGCTACTGCTGGGTGGAGGCGCCGATCGTGTGGCCCGCCAGCACAAGCAGGGCAAGCTCACCGCACGGGAACGTGTTGCGGGACTCTGCGACGGGGGGACGACGTTCCTCGAGGTGGGACTGCTCGTTGCCTACGACCAGTATGACGGGCAGGCGCCGGCCGCGGGTGTCGTGACGGGCGTCGGCATGATCCATGGGCGCGAGGTCGTCATTGTCGCCAACGATGCGACCGTGAAGGCCGGCTCGTGGTGGCCGGAGACGATCAAGAAGATGCTGCGCGCGCAGGAGATCGCGATGCGCTGCCGCATCCCGATCATCTACCTCGTGGACTCGGCGGGGGTGAACCTGCCGTACCAGGAGGGGGTGTTCCCCGGGCAGTACGGTGCCGCGCGGCTGTTCTACTACAACTCGATCATGCGGCGCTACCTGCGCATCCCGCAGATTGCCGCCGTAATGGGGCCGTGCATCGCTGGCGGCGCCTACCTCCCCGCGCTCTCCGACGTGATCCTGATGGTCGAGGGGACGTCGTTCATGGGGCTGGGCGGACCCAACCTCGTGAAGGGGGCGACGGGGCAGACGATTGATGGGGAGACGTTAGGCGGGGCGAAGACACATACCGAGATCAGTGCGGTCGCCCACTACGCCGTGGCCGATGACCCGGCCTGCCTCGCGAAGATCCGGGAACTCGTGTCGCGCCTGCCGGGCTCCGGTGCCGCACCGGCCTCACCGCACGGCCACGCGCCGTCGGCCGACCTGTACGAACTGCTTCCGGCCGACCACCGCATGTCGTACGACATGCACACCGTGCTGCGTGCCATCCTCGACGACGGCGCCATCGACGAGTTCCAGGCGAACCTTGCCAAGGAGATGATCTGCGGCGACGGGGCCATCGATGGGATCCCGGTCGGCATCATCGCCAACCAGCGCGGCCTCATCAAGGGCCGCGCGGGCGAACGGCCGCGCTTCGGCGGGATCGTCTACGCCGAGAGCGCCGAGAAGGTCGCCTTCTTCATCGATCGCTGCGATCGGCAGGGGATTCCGCTGCTCTTCGTGCAGGACGTGTCGGGGTTCATGGTTGGCGCCGACGCCGAGCACGAGGGGATCATCCGGGCCGGCGCGCGCTTCGTCGAGGCCATGGCGTGCGCGCGCGTCCCCAAGGTGGTGCTGACGGTCAATCACGCTTCCGGGGCGGGCTACTACGCGATGGCCGGCCAGGGCTTTGACCCCGACTTCATCTTCTCGTGGCCCTCGGGGCGCATGGGGGTGATGGAAGGCGAGGCGGCAATCCAGGCCGTGCATGGAACGGCGCTCGACGCAGCCAAGAAGGCGGGGACCGCACCGTCCGACGAGGTGGTCGCGTCGGTCGACGCCATGCGGGCCGACTATGAGCACTACCTGGACGCGCGCTATGCCGCAGCTCGCGGCTACGTGGACGCGATCATCCATCCCGAAGAGACCCGCGCGGTGCTGGCCATGGCGCTGCGCGCCGCTGCACACAATCCGGGACCACACATCGGTCCCTTCGTGCTCCCATCGCAACTGGAGGTTGTTCGGTGAAATCGCTCGTTAGGGTCGCGTCGGGGCAGGGGTTCTGGGGCGACTGGCTCGAGGCGCCGCGCCGACAGGTGGAAGGCGGGGACATCGACTACCTCATGCTCGATTATCTCGCCGAGGTCACCATGTCGATCCTCCAGAAGCAGAAGGAGCGCGACCCGAAGATGGGGTACGCGCGCGACTTCGTCGGGGCGATCGACTCGGTCCTCACCGCGCTGGTGGAGCGCGGGGTCAAGGTGATTGCCAACGCCGGCGGCGTGAACCCGCGCGCCTGCGCCGATGCCGTGTTGGCGCTTGCCGACGCGCGTGGCGTGCGAGGCAGGCTGGCGTTAGGCGTCGTCACCGGCGATGACCTGCTCCCCCGCCTCGACGAGCTGCTGGCCCAGGGGCATTCCCTCGCCAACATGGATACCGGCGAGCCGCTGTCGCTCGTGCGCGACCGAGTCCTCTCGGCCAACGCCTACATCGGCTCCGAGCCGATCGTGAGTGCGCTGGCGCAGGGGGCCCAGGTCGTGATCACCGGGCGCTCGACCGACACCGCCCTGACCATGGCGCCGCTGCGCCACGAGTTCGGGTGGGCGGCCGATGACTGGGACAAGATGGCCGCCGGGATCATTGCCGGGCACATCATTGAGTGCGGGGCGCAGGCCTCGGGCGGCAACTGCCTCAAGGACTGGGAGACGATTCCCGACGTCTGGAACATCGGCTATCCGATCGTCGACGCGCGCGCCGATGGCACGTTCGAGATCTGCAAGCACCCCGGCACGGGCGGACGCATCGACGTGCCGACCGTCACCGAGCAGTTGGTCTACGAGATGGGCGATCCCCACGCGTACATCACCCCCGACGTGGTGGCCGATTTCACGTCCATCCGACTCGAGCCGGCGGGTGAGAATCGCGTGCGGGTCTTCGGCATCACCGGCGGGCCGGCCACCGACAAGCTCAAGGTGTCGATCGCCTATCGCGCCGGCTACAAGGCCGTCGGGACGCTCGTCTACGTGTGGCCCGATGCCATGGCGAAGGCGCAGGCGGCCGATGCCGTGCTGCGCCGCCGACTGGAGATGCTCGGCTTGTCGTTCGATGCGATCGTCACGGAGTACGTCGGCGTGAGCGCCACCCACGGTCCGCTCGCTGGCGACCATCCCGACGCCCCCGAGGTGCAGTTGCGAGTTGGTGTTCGTGGTCAGGACAAGGCGATGGTCGAGCGCTTCACCCGCGAACTCATCCCGATGGTGCTCAACGGTCCGCCGAGCGTGACCGGGTTCGCCGCCGGCCGCCCGAAGGTCGAGGAGATCGTCGCGTACTGGCCGGCCCTGATCGACAAGTCCGTGGTCACACCGCAGGTGGAGGTGGTCCGATGAAGGTGCGCTTGCTCGACCTTGCCCACGCCCGCTCGGGCGACAAGGGCGACACCGCGAATGTCGGCGTGATCGCGCTCAGGCCGGAGTGGTATGGGCTGCTCGCGCGCGAACTCACCGTGGAGCGCGTGAGCCGGCACTTCGATGGCATGCTGACTGGCGGCGTCCAGCGATTCGAACTGCCCAACCTGCAGGCGCTCAACTTCCTGCTGCACGGCGCGCTGGACGGGGGAGGAACGCTATCGCTCAAGACGGACGCTCAGGGCAAGGTGTACTCTACGGCGATGCTGCGCATGATGCTCGACGTGGTAGACGACGAGGCCCGCGCGCTGGCGTTGCCGGCCGCACCCTGACCGCAGGAAACGTCGCGCGGATCTTCATCGGCCGCCGCGCGGCCGGGAGATCCCTGTCGCCTCACACCCGGCACGCTGCCAGGTCTCCCCGCACATGACGTCGCTCACCAAGCTGAAGCTCGGGCTCACGATCATCGGCCTGATCCTGTTCTTCTACGGTGTGCGCGTGGACAATACGACGCTGCGAATGATCGCGATCGGGTTCGTCGCGGTCGCGTCGTTGCTGCGGTTCGCGAAGCGCGACAAGGACGCCGACACGCTTGACGAGCAACCTGCGCCCAAGGAGTGAGCGCCGCCTCCGCGCCTCAGCGCGAGGTCGCCAGCGCGCGAGGCGGGCATCGGCCGCGCCGACGAGCCGGTCATGCGGGCGCGGGGACCTCGCGCAAACGGCGCCAAGCAGCACGCCTGGCATGAAGTAGCGTCATCCAGTCGTCCATCCCGGTGCCACGCTTCGCCGACACCTCGACGATCGTCATCCCGGGCCTGACCTCCTCGATCGCGGCGTGCGCCGCGGCGCGGTCAAACTCGCACGCCTCGGCCAGGTCGATCTTGGTGATCACCGCCACGTCGGCGGAGTTGAACATCGTGGGGTACTTGAGCGGCTTGTCCTCGCCTTCGGTCACCGACAGCAGGGCGACGCGCATCGCCTCGCCCAGGTCGTAGCTGGCCGGGCAGACGAGGTTGCCCACGTTCTCGATGAACAGGAAGTCCAACGTCGACAGCTCCCACTCCCCAAGGAACTCGCCGATCATCTCGGCCTCGAGATGGCAGCGTCCGTGCGTGTTGATCTGCCGGGCTGGGGCTCCGCTCGGGCCAGGCGCTGGGCGTCGTGATCTGTCTCCAGGTCACCGACTAATGCCGCCGTGCGAACGCCTGCGGCGACAAGGTCGCCCAGCGTCCGCTCGAGGAACTGTGTCTTCCCGGTCCCGGGGCTCGACACCAGGTTCACGACGAAGACCCCCGCTGCCTCGAACCGCGCCCGCAACGCGTGCGCCAGTTCGTCATTCTTCTTGAGGATGCCCGCCCGCACCTGGACGATCCGCGTCTGGCTCATGGCTCGATCTCCAACGATTCAATCTGTAACTCACGTCCCTGGAGGATTTCCCCGCAGGGAGTCTGGCACGTGGGACAGCGCAGGCTCTGCACGCCGGGGAGTTCCACTTCCCGAAGGCAATGCGCACACCAGACGACTAACGGGACGTCGTGGATCACCAGGCGCGAGCCTTCGAGCATCGTGCCCTTGCTGGCGTCGTCGTAGCAGAAGAGCAGGGCGCCCGGCTCCACCCCTGCCAGGCGCCCGATCTTCAGGTGTACCGCCACGACCCGCTTCGCATCGGCCTGCGCGGCCGACGCCACCGCCTGCTCGACGATCCCCTGCGCCAACGATAACTCGTGCATCGACCCCTGTGTGAGCGATGGCCCGTACGCCCCGGCGGCCCGAACGGAGCAGCCGATGGCGCGGGCGACGACTGGGTAGGTAAGCTCGCGCAGGAGCGCCGTGACGCCAAGCGCCAGGGGCGCCCCGGGGCGCGGTCAAGGCGACCGCTCCCGTCCGGACGTCAGGGCTCCAGGGACCAGGCGGCCGCACGTCTCACGCGCCTCTCGATGACCGGAGGCCGTCGAGCACATGTGAGATGCCTTCTAGAACGTTGCGGTGACCGAGGAGAAGACGAAGGAGTAGCGGCGAGCGCTCCCGGTGTCGCGCAGGAACTGTCCGGGCATGAAGCGCGAGACGCCGCCATCGAGGCGCAGGTGACGGCCGAGCCGCCACTGGATCGTCGCGTCGACTTCCGTCCCGATGCGCGCCGACGCGTTCACCCCGGGCGCGCGAAAGATCCCGCCACCAACGTCGTACGCCGCGTCGGCGCGCGACGCACGCTGGAAGGCATGAAACGCGGTGCGTACCCTGGCCTGGTGATGCGGGGAGAACTGCACCACCAGTCGCTCCTCGACCAGGTTGCGGCGCCCGAGCACATCGGCGAACCCCGCGTAGGCATGGCCGAGCGGATAGAGCTGGTCCCATGTCCCGCTTTGTGTCGCTTGTCCCGCTCGCGTACCACTGGCGCGGTCCGCGCCGACGGTCACGGCCGGTGCCCAGCGCGCAGCCGGCGACCAGGTGAGATCGCTCGCGATCATCGAGGCGGTCGTGACGTCCGCCCCGCCATGCACGCGCTGGATCCCACCCTCCAGCTCCAGGACGAGGTCGCGCCGTCCGACGGGGGTGAGCAGGCGCCCAGCGGCCGTGGCCCGCCTGGCGCTCGGCGCCGTCCCGATGGCATCGACCTGCTTCATCAACATCGCCCCCTCGAGCACTCGACCGCGTTGGGCGGACTGCCAGGCAAGCGTTCCCCCCCAGAGCACGGTGGCCTTGTCGGAGACGTCGGCCCGGTCGGCCAAGACCTTTAGCGGCCGAACGCCGAGCAGCCCCACCGTGACGGGGCCACGCTTCGACTCGAGCGTCACGCCCTCGAACACCCGTCGCACGTTGGCCCAGTCGAGCGGCGAGACGATGCGCTCGCGACCCAGCAGCAACTCCTGGCGCCCCACACGTGCGGCGGAGGTGATCCCGGACGTGGTGCCCGCGACCTCGACGAAGGCATTGCCCCAGTCGCCTCGGTTGCGATCGAGTGCGCGCGCCCCGCCCGGGAGTTCCCGGCCGGCGACCTCGGCGTAGCGCCCCTCGAAGAAGCCGCGCACATGGCGGCCGATGTGCAGGTCCGCGTGCAGGTGCGTGCGCAGCAAGCCAAATCCGTCCTCTCGCGTCCCCGGCCCACCGGCCAGAAAGCCATCGACCGACTCGCCGCGCAGTCGCACATGCCCGCCCAACGAGAGCCAGATGCTCCCGCCGTCGCTCAGGGCGATGTGCTTGAGCGGGTCGCGGGGATCGCCCCGCGGCGTACGGGACCAGTCTTCACGAAATCGCAGGTTCTCGAAGGCGGGGCGGGGCGCTGGAGCGGCGGACTGCGCGTGCGCGCTTGCGACCCCGGTGATGCACCAGCTGCCCGACACCATGACGGCGAGAACAACCGAGCGCCGTGCGTCGCGGCCAGGTCGCGCGACGTTGCGGCTGACGATTCTCACTGGATCGACCTCACTTTTGTGTTCGCGCCTGTGCCGTCTCGAGCACCGAACGCACCAACCGCGGCCGATCCGCCGGAACGCGCGGGGACTGGTACTGCAGGACACCACCTGCGTCGAGCACGCTGATGATGTTGGAGTGATCGAAGTCCCCGCTTGGCAGCTGTCGATAGCTCACCCCCAGCAACACCGCGAGCTGGCGTGTGTCGGACGGCGAGGCCCGGACGACCAGCCAGCGGTCGTCGAGCCCCATCTTCTCGGCGTGCTGCCGCAGTGCGCCCACGGAGTCACGCGCCGGATCGAACGATGCGAGGACGAAGCGCACCCGCGCGCGCACCTCTGGTGGAAGGTCGCGCTGCACCGCCTGCATTTCGCGCGTGATCATCGGACACGTCATGGTGCACGACGTGTAGACCATCGCCACGACGACTGGCTGACCACGCAGGTCGGCGAGGGCGATGCTGCGCCCGTCGTAGTTGGTCCACCGGCTCGCCAGGCGATACAGCGACTGCTCGGGGAGCGCGCCGCGCTGCGGCACGGGTGACTGCGCGACGGCCAGTGCAAGAGGGGCGCACAGCGCGAGCAGGGCGTGACGCGCGAGGCGGCGGACGATCGGTGCAGGCCATTCGGAAGCGTTCATCGAGGACCTCGCGAGCGAGTCGCGGGCGAGTCGCGCGCGACGCGGACGCCCAGCGTGGCCAAGGCATACGAACCGCGCAGCGATCCACGCAGCGCGTATCGCATGAAGGCCGAATAGTTCGAGGGATCGGCGGCCAGTGCGGCACCGCCGGCGCAAAACAGTCCATCATCGGGCCCGCTGTCACCACGAGATTCCCCGCTCGTGACTACGGTGTTGAAGTCGTCCACCCACTCCGAGGGACCGCCGAACAGCCCGGTCACTCCTTCGTCGCTCACAATGCGAAATGCGGCCAGCGGCGTCGTGTCGCGCGCGCCGGCCTGCGACAATGCCAGGAGCTGCGCATTGACCCGGTCCGGATCGCCACTGATGGACGTACGGAAGCGACTGGCCGCCAGCTCCCACTCCTGGGTCGTCGGCAACCGGCCGCCGACCCAGTCGGCGTAGGCTCTCGCGGCGAACCACGAGACGTTCACCACCGGCGCGGCAGGCACGACCTCCGGGCCCAGTCGCGTGTCACCGGCCCAGTGACGCAGGTAGGACACGTCGGCCGCAATACGCGCCACGCGTGATCGCTGCCACTCCGGGTTTGCCGTGACGAACCGGAGGTACTCCGCGTTGCTGACCGGTCGCTCGGCGAGCAGGAACCCGGCCACGGCAAGTCCACCGTCCGGGACGCCGGCAATGAACATCGGCCGGACCGGTCCGGGCGCGACGGACCGGAAACGCGGGGCGGGCGCCGGCTGTGCGGCGGCGCGAACGGCGCCACCGCACAGCAGGATCGCGAACACGACGCGTCGAGTCATCGGTGCCACGGCGCGTCGTGATCAGTGCGCGGCCGGAGGCGCGGCACGCACACGTTGCACGTCGCGCAGGGTGACCAGGTCGGTCGCACGGTTGCCGAAGTTCGTGCGCACGTACGACAGCACGGCCGCCACGTCGCCATTCGTCAGCTGCAGGCTCGGCATCACGCCGTTGTAGGGCTGGCCGTTCACCGTCACCGCTCCGGACAACCCGCGCACCACCACGCCGATGGCGCGATCCTTGTCGGCCATCAGGTAGTCGCTGCTCGCCAGTGGCGGGAAGGCGCCGGGCACTCCTTGCCCCTCCAGCTGGTGGCAGGCCGCGCAGTTTGCGGCATACACCTGCTGACCGCGCGCCAGCAACTCGTTGCGCGGCAGCTCGCGCTCTGGCGCTGCCCCCGCCTCGACGGGCATCGCCTGAATGGCGCCGCCCTCCGGCAGGTACACCTGGTCGTCCTGCTTGCCGGAATAGATGGCCGCGTTCTCGCTGCCTTCCACCGCCAGCATGCCTAACGCGCCCTTGTTGAAGGCCCGGAAGATCGAGTGATCCACGAGGATGAAGGTCCCTGGCACCTCGAGCTTCATGTCGACAATCGCCGATCCGCCGGCCGGCACCAGCGTCGTCTGGACATCGCGCTGGTTCGCCAGCGACCCTCCCTCCGTGTAGACCTTGTCGAAGATCTCGCCGATGACGTGGAAGCTGGAGATCAGGTTCGGGCCGCCATTGCCGACAAACATGCGAACCGTCTCGCCGACCTTCGCCTTCAGCGCGTTGTCTCCCACCACCGCGCCCACGGAGCCGTTGAAGACCACGTACTCCGGATCCTCATGCAGCGCCTTCTCCATGTCGAACGGCTGGATACCAGGCGCCCCATGACGTCCCGCGGTGTAGAACTCGCTCTGCACCAGGTAGAACTCCCGGTCGACCGGGGTGAGCCCTTCCTTGGGCTCGACCAGGATGAGACCGTACATGCCGTTGGCGATGTGCATGCCGACCGGCGCAGTTGCGCAATGGTAGACGTACAGGCCGGGGTTCAGCGCCGCGAACGAGAAGGTTGAACTGTGCCCGGGGGCCGTGAACGAGGCGGCCGCGCCGCCGCCAGGCCCGGTGACCGCGTGCAAGTCAATGTTGTGCGGCATCTGGCTCGATGGATGGTTGTTCAGGTGAAACTCCACCTCGTCGCCAACGCGCACTCGGAGCATCGGACCGGGCACCGATCCGCCAAAGGTCCAGAACGTGTACTCCACACCGTCCGCCAGCCGTTTCCGTATCTCGCGCGTCTCAAGATTGATGACCACCTTCGCCGGCGTCTTGCGCGTAATCGCCGCAGGCACCGCAGGCGCGAACGCCACCGTCAGGGTCTCGACCGGCAGCGCTCCACTCGGGCGATCCGCCATCGCGTCGCCGGCGGATGCGTCCGGCGATGCGCAGGCCGCCGCCGCAAGGACCGCCGCGGCGGCGGCTACTACCACGAGGAACGGCGTGCTTCGGCGCATCGTTACTGCGTCTCTCGGTCCACTCACGGTCGGGCCCCCTGGGGTGAGAACTCGGCGTCGCGTGGTCGCTGCATTCGTCAGCGACCAGAAAGTACGCGAGCGCCGGTTGATCATATAGATGTGATAAAAGGATCGGTCGCACGCGAGGTCGTCGTTGCAGGGTTATCCCCGATCATGCGTCGGGGATTCGACGCGGCGGATTGCAGCTGCGGCGATTCCCCGGTGGGCGCCGGTGCGCGTTGCTCGCCCTTGCGCCAATCGCGGGGCCGGTCACGTGTGCGCGCGTCCCGCGTAACAGCGGCGCACGGAATTCTCCGTCCAGCTGCAGCACGCAGCCGACGGCATCGCAAATCCCACCCATCCCGTCAGGAGCATCGGCAGCGGCCACGTCGCAGCGCGCATCGGATTCGTTCGGAAACGGCGTGCCCCGCCGCGCCTCGATCGTGGTGCGTGCCGTCGCATGGGCGATCGCCCGAGCCGCACAGCACGACCACCTACCCTCTCTCACCCTCACCCACCACCACCCGCGTCGCCCGCCGACCGGCGCGCGGACGGCCGAGACGCGATATTGTTCAGGCGGTCCATGCCGGCATCGCCGAGCGCATGGTGCAGGTCGCGGCAACGCGACCGCTCGTGTGCCGCAACGATGTCGTCGAGCGTGCCGGCCGTGTCGCCCAGCGCTTCCTAACCCAGTCGCATACCGTGACGCGCCTTCGCCGTGAGGACCGCTCCGTTCTGACCCCTCGTCTGGTCCCTCCGCACGACGGCTGGCCCGCATGGCACGCATCCACGCGCATGGCCCTCACCGGTGATCTGGCATGAACGCCGGCGTTCTTTCATTCGTCGGGGTTGGATTCCTCCTCGGATTTCGGCACGCCTTCGAGCCGGATCACCTCGCCGCCGTGACCACGCTCGCCGCGCGCGACCGTGGGTGGAGCCACGCCGCGCAGCTGGGGGTCGCCTGGGGCATTGGACACACTGCGAGCGTTGCCTTGGTGGCGGTCGCGCTCATCGTGCTGGGGGTGCACGTCCCCGAGGCCTTCTATCGCACCGCCGAGGTGGGGGTAGCAGCCCTCCTGATCCTGCTCGGTGGATCGTCGCTGCTCGCCGAGGCCCGCCGTCACCGCGCCACGCTGGGCGCCCCGCACGCGACCGCCCATCGTGCACACGCGGCGCACTCCCACGGCCCGCGCGTCCGCAGCGTGGCCCGCTCGCTCTGGTTCGGGGTGGCGCACGGACTCGCGGGGAGTGGAGCGGTCGTCGTCCTGCTGGTCGCCGCCGCCTCGACGGTGCAGGCGCAGCTGGGCTACCTCGCCGCCTTCGGCGTGGGAACGGTCGCGGGTATGTCGACGGTGTCGCTCCTCACCGGCGCAGTGTCGGGCCTCGCCGCCGCCCGAAACGTGCGGGCGGCGCAGCACATCCGCGTGGGCGCGGCGCTCGCGAGCGCTGTGGTGGGCGTCATGCTTGGGTGGAGCGTCTATCAGGGGTAGGTCGCTCGCAGCAGCGGGACGCGGGCCCCCCAGCGCTCCCCTCGGCGCTGCCCCTGGGCGCTGCCCCTGGGCGCTGCCCCTCGGCAATGACCCGCCGCGCCTACGGTTAGATTGCTCGCCATGTCGAAGCGCCCCATTCCCGAGCTGCTGGCCCCCGCAGGCAGCCTCGACGCTGTACGTGCCGCGGTGGCCAACGGTGCCGACGCCGTCTACCTCGGCGCCGAGCGATTCAACGCTCGCGATGAGGGGGCGCAGCTCACGTTGGACGAGTTGGAGCGCGCCTGTCTCGTCGCGCATGCGGGGAACACCCGCGTCTACCTGACACTGAACACCCGCTCGGCGAGGCGATCGACCGCGGGGTCGATGCGGCGATCGTGCAGGACATCGGGCTCGTGCGGCTGATCCAGCGCGTGTATCCCGGGTTCGAGCTCCACGGCTCTACGCAGATGACGGTGCACGATGAGAGCGGAGCCCGACTCATGCGCGAGCTCGGAATCGGACGCGTCGTCCTGGCGCGCGAGAACACGCTGGACGACGTGCGCGCCATCCGCGCGGCCGTCCCGGACATGGGCCTCGAGACCTTCGTGCACGGTGCGCTCTGCATCGCCTACTCCGGGCAGTGCTTCATGTCGGGGATGATCTCGGAGCGCAGTGCCAACCGCGGGTCGTGCGCCCAATCGTGCCGCAAGGACTACGTCCTGTCGGACGCGGCCACGGGAGCCGAGCTCGATCGCGGCTACCTGATTTCGGCCAAGGACCTCGCGGCGCACGACCAGCTGGGCGACCTGGCTCGTATCGGGGTCGCGTGCCTCAAGGTCGAGGGGCGGAAGAAGAAGCCTGAGTACGTTGCGACCGTCACGCGCACGTATCGGGACTTCCTCGATCGGGTCGCCGCAGGCACCGAGGAGGTGCCAACCGCCGAGGACGTCCGTCCCCTGATCCAGATCTTCTCGCGCGGCTTCACGGCCGGCATGTTCACCGGGCGCGCTGGACGCGACTACATCACCAGAGAGCAGCCGGACAACCGCGGGCATGAGATCGGTGTCGTGCTGGGGCGCGACGGAACGGAGTTGATGATCGAGGTGAGCCATGCCGTGGAGGTTGGCGACGGACTTGGCTTCGAGCCTCCCGCCGGCACGGCGGGCCGATCGACCGGGTTCGCGGTGCATCGGGTGCGCACGCTGAGCGAGCGGCCGGGAACCGTGCGGCAGGCCATCTCCACGCGCGAGCACGTGGTGGCCGGCTGGCGTGTGGTGCGCAGCGCAGAGGCGGCGCTGCTGGAGCGCGCCAGGGCCTCATTTGCCGCCCTCCCACTCCCGACCAAGGGGCGCAAGCAGCGACTCGACGTGCGCCTGTTCGGCAGTGCAGGGGGCCGCTCCAAGGCCATCATGGAGTCTGGGGGAGTCGGTTGGAGTGTGTGCAGCGAGCTGGCGCTGGTTCCGGCCGCCCAGCGTCCCCTCGACCACGCGCGGTTGCGCGAGCAGCTCGGGCGGCTCGGTGAGACGCCGTTCGCGTTAGGCGCGCTCGACGTGTCGGGGCTGTCAGGCGGGCTGTTCCTCCCCGTCAGCGCACTCAATCACCTGCGGCAGTCGGCGGTCGACACGCTGATGGTGCGGCGCGACTGGGCACGATCGGCGGAACTGGCAGCGCGCAGCGCCGCGATACATGCGGCGATCGCGTTCCCGCTCGGGGAGGGATGTGCCCCGGTCGACCGCTGGGTGCTTGCCGCCGAAGTGTCGTCCCTCGACGACGCACGGACCGCAGCCGCGGCCGGTGCGACGGAGATCGTCGTCGACCCCTTCCTGCGGCACCCGATGCCGCCAGTCTCGCGTGTCGCGGCCCTCGCCGGCGAGCTGGCGGCAGCGGGTGTGTTGCTCCGGTTGCGCACCCCGACGATCGTGCGACCCGACGAGCGGCGCACGCTCGACAAGTGGCTCGCCTTGCAGCTCCCGGTCCTCACCGGGCACGCCGGCCTCGCCGTGGAGCTGGCGGCCACGGGCAGCAACGTGGCGGCAGATTACGCGGTCAACGTCTTCAACGCGCAGACCGCCGCAGAGTTCTTCCGACGCGGCGTGGCCCGCGTCGCGGCATCGGTGGAGCTCACGGTCGACGAGATCGGTGCGCTGGTGTCGCCGTGGTCAGGTCGTGGATTCGAGGTCGTGGTGTACGGCCGCCCCGAAGGGATGACCCTCGAGCACTGCGTCCTCTCGGCCGCGTTCGACCGCGAGGTGACCACCTGTCGCGATCTGTGCGTGCAGAAGCATCCCACCGTCGAACTGACCGATCCCGCAGGCTACACCTTTCCCGTCGCCACCGACGCGGCGTGCCGCAATCGCCTCTTGCACTCACGGCCGATCGAGGGGTCGGAGTTCATGCCGCGGCTGTGGGCGGCGGGCATTCGCTCGTTCCGCCTCCTGTTCAATGTCCCGGGAGATCCCGTGGCGGCGATCGTCGGCGAGTATGCCCGCCTGCTGGAGGCGTTACACGCGGGGAGGGGGGCGCCCGACCTCGCGCTGCGTGCGCTGCTCGAGCAGCGGTTCACGCGCGGACACTTCGCGCGCGCGGTATAGCGCGTCGCGGAGCGCGTTCAGTGTCGTCGCGTCAGGGGGCGCGTGTGGCGTCCAGTCGCAAGCGAACCTCGAAGAGCAGGATGGACGAGGTGTACGGCTTTTCCAGTACCGGGAGCCCCAACATTTCGATGTCGCGCACGTCCTCGGAGTCGCCCGGGTAGCCGGACACGAACAGGAGGCGCACGCCTGGCCACTGCTCGGCAAGTTGCCGGGCGAACGTCGCGCCCCCCAGTCGCGGCATCACGATGTCGCTCACCACCAGGTCGACGCTGTTCGGGTGCTCAGTGAGTCGCGCCAGTGCGTCCTCTCCGTTCACGGCCTCCAACACATCGTAGCCGCCGCGTCGCAGCGCGCGCGTGGTCGACATCCTGACGTCTGCATCGTCCTCGACCACAAGGATCGTCTGCTGCGGGCTCCCCGCGGTGCTTCGGGCTGCGGCATGGCTCCCGACGTCACGCGCATCGTCCCGCTGCTCCGTTGGCGGGAGCCATACGCGAAACGCCGATCCTTCGTCCGGGTGGCTCGCGACATCGATCTCGCCGCCGTGCGCCAGCACGATGGCGTGGCAAGTGGCGAGGCCGAGGCCTGTGCCGCGACCCGGGTGCTTTGTCGTGAAGAACGGCTCGAACGCCCGCGCCTTCACGTCGGCGCTCATGCCGAGTCCGCTGTCCTGCACCTCGAGCACAGCCCCCGCCGTCCCGTCGGCCGCCGTTCGTCCGGCCGCGAAGCCGCGCATCGTCCGCAGCTGCAACTCGCCCCCGCCAGGCATCGCGTCGCGTGCGTTCACCACCAGGTTGACGATCACCTGCTCCAGTTGCGCCGGGTCGGCGAGCAGCAACGGGAGTTCGCTGCCGAGTGAGATGCGCAGGGAGATCGTCTCGCCCAGCAACCGGCGAAGCATCGTGGCCAGCTGGCCGACGAGGCTGTTGAGGTCGACCACGCGAGGTCGGCTGACGTCGCGTCGCGAAAACGCGAGCAGCTGCCGCGTCAGTTCGGACGCTCGCGTGCCGGCGCGACGAATCTCCAGCAAATCGGGTGTCACCCCGTGCTCGGCCGGAAGCGCCTCCTGGGCCATTTCGGCGCTGGTCAGGATCGACGTCAGCAGGTTGTTGAAGTCGTGGGCAATTCCGCCAGCGAGCCGGCCAATGCTCTGCATGCGATTGGCATGCCTGAGCCGCGCGTCGAACTCTGCCGTGTCCGACGGAAACGACGCCCCGATGGCCTCACTGTTCCCCTCCAGCAGGAAACCGGCGAGCCGCGACTCTCCGACGGCCCGGGCCTCGGTTTCGGCTGATACGTGCTCTGCGCCAGGCAACGTTCGTTCAACGGCACGAGCCATCCTGCTGCCGTCACCGTGGTCGTGCGCGCGAGCCCCCCCAACGTTCTCCGTGGCCCGCGAGAAGAGCAGGCCCAGCAGCGCCGTAGTCGCGGCCAGCGCCATGCCGAGCGCCACGGGGAGGGGCAGGAATCCGGACACTTGACCGGCGGGGACCATCGTCCAGCGCACGATCGCAAGGACACCGTGAGCGAATCCCAACGTGTACAGCGCCAGTGTCAGCGACCGGCGCCACCGCGATGGCGCCACACCGCTCGCTCCGCGCGCAAACCGCAGCAACAGCCCCGCGAGGGGAACACCCGATGCGAGGACCAATCCCAAGACGAGCGTATCGAGCATCGAATCGGTCATGTGTTCGAGGCCGCGCGGTGCGGCGACAGCGGCGCGCGTCCCGAGCGCACGCTGGAGCCTTCGGCGATGCAATGGAAAGGCATGATAGGCAGCGACGCGGATGAGGGTAAGGGGCGCT
The DNA here is from genome assembly GCA_016704465.1 of Gemmatimonadota bacterium. Taxonomy (GTDB): domain Bacteria; phylum Gemmatimonadota; class Gemmatimonadetes; order Gemmatimonadales; family Gemmatimonadaceae; genus SCN-70-22. Next base: position 318,649 of record JADJAD010000010.1, read on the forward strand.
CCCCCTTGATGTTGAGGCCATGGAACTGCCTCCAGTCCCTCCGCCCGAGATGTTGCATCGGTTTGGCGCCGCGTCGCTGAGGCCGGGCCAGCGGGCCGCCTACGAGGCGCTCGCAGCCAACCGCGACGTGCTGGTGATCCTCCCCACGGGGGGAGGCAAGTCGCTCTGCTACCAGCTTCCCGCCGCTTGTGGTGCCGCGCCTGCCGTCGTCGTGTCGCCCTTGGTCGCGCTCATGAAGGACCAAGTCGATGTGCTGCGACGGCGCGGCATCGCCGCCGCACAACTGTCGGGGGCGGTGAGCGCGGCAGACCGGGAACGTGCATGGGCCGCGCTGGAGGGAGGGGCGCTCACGGTGCTGTACGTCGCCCCCGAAGCGCTCGTGGCGCCAGCAACTTTGCGGCGGCTCGCACGCGTGGGCCTGCGACTGCTCGCCATCGACGAGGCGCACTGCATCTCCGAATGGGGCGAGTCGTTCCGGCCATCGTACCTTCGCCTCGGCGACGTGCGGCGCGCGCTCTCGTCCCCGCCCACGATCGCGCTCACCGCGACGGCGACGCCACGCACCGCGCGCGACATCGTGGCCCGACTCGGCCTGTGCGATCCCGTCACCGTTGCGGGGGGATTCGACCGCGCCAACCTGCACCTCCACGTGCGTCCCGTCGCGTCCGACGCCGATCGCCACGCGCGACTGCTGGCGCTTGGCCGCGCCGCACCGGGCGCGACGATCGCGTACGCCAGCTCGCGTCGGGAGACCGAGCGGCTGGCAGGAGCGTTTCGCCGCATTGGCGTCGCCGCTTCCCCCTTCCACGCCGGCATGTCCACCGACGAACGCGCGTTGCTGCAGGACAAATTTCAGGAGAATCGAATCCGCATCATTGTCGCCACGAATGCGTTCGGCATGGGCGTCGACAAGCCGGATGTTCGCCTCGTGTTGCACGCCGCCCCTCCGCGCACGCTCGAAGCGTATTATCAGGAGGCTGGGCGCGGCGGGCGTGACGGCGCGGTGGCTGATTGCGTGATGTTCCTCGGGCCGAACGACCTGGCCCGCGATCGAGCCCACATCGCGGCTGCACGAGTCACCCCCGCGCTGCTGACGCGACTCGTCGCACTGCTGTCCGCGCAGACGGCGCCGCGCCGCGCCGATCTCACCGAAGCCGCGGCAACCGCGCGTGGCCCACGCCCTCGCGGTCGAATCGCGCGACGTGTCGGCGGCGCTCCGGCTGCTGAGCGAGGAAGGGGCGCTCGCCCCATCCGCCGGAACCGGGGCGCTCCGGCTACTCGCCAGCGCGTCGCGCCTCGCGTCCGATCGCACGATCACGCCGGATGATATTCGGGCCTTGCGGCAGCTGCTCGACCGTGCAGGGGCTGGTGAAGACGCCGATCAAGGCGCCGATCTATACGCCGATCCATCCGCCGGGGATGAGCGAACGTCGCCGCTGACTCTGCGTCAGGTCGCGCGGGTGGCACCGGACGGCGATGCGGCTCGATTCCTGAGGCGGCTCCAGGCCCAGCAGGTCGCCGTGTGGCAACCGCTCGCGCCGACGTTCGCCCTTCGCTGTGCCCCATCACCAACGACATGCGACGCCCTCGCAGCCCGCCACGCCAGCCGCCAGGCGCGTGACCTGTGGCGACATCACCAGGTTGTCCGCATGGTCACGCAGCCGCGTTGCCGCCGACTGGTCCTGCTTCGATATTTCGGAGATGTGGCGCCGGTGGGTTCCTGCGGCGCGTGTGACGTGTGCGGGATCGCCCGGTGACTCGACGGGTCCGCAGGCAGACTTGACTTCCACCTGGGCCGCGCCGCGCGCGGCCGCAGCTTCGGGGCACATGGACGACTCGCAGTACTTCAACGAGCAGCACCTGCAGGTGCGTGACATGGTGCGGGCGTTCGCCCGTGACGAGGTCGCGCCCGTGGCCGCACACTTCGACGCCATCTCCGAATTCCCGTGGGCGAACATCGCCAAGATGGCGGAGCTCGGCCTCCTGGGCGTTCCGTGGTCCGAGGAGCTCGGGGGCGCGGGGCTCGACCTCACGAGCTACATGATCGTGATCCATGAGCTGGCCAAGGTCGATGCCTCGCACGGCCTGACGGTCTCGGCCCACACCACGCTCGGCACGTCGCCCATTGTCTACTTCGGGACGCCCGAGCAGCAGCAACGCTACGTGCCACTCCTGGCCAGCGGCCGCGTGATGGGGGGGTTCGGCCTGACCGAGGAATCTGCCGGGAGCGATGCCGGTGGAACGCAGACGACAGCGGTGCGGAACGGTGATCACTACCTGCTCAATGGCACCAAGCGGTTCATCACGCACGGCGGCGTTGGAGAGATCTTCGTCGTCACTGCCGTCACGGATCGCGACAAGGGGACGCGCGGCGGAATCTCGGCCTTCATCCTGACCAAGCAGAACGACGACCTCGCGCGCGCGGCGGAGCACAACATTGGACATGCGGACGAACTCACGCCCATGCCCGGCTTCACCTCCGGTCGCAAGGAGGACAAGCTCGGCTGGCGTGCCTCCGATACGCGCGAGCTGATCTTCCAGGATGTGCGCGTTCCCGTCGAGAACCGACTGGGGGTGGAGGGAGAGGGCTTCGCCAACTTCATGCGCACGCTCGACGCCGGTCGCATCGGGATCGCCGCGCTCTCGCTCGGCATCGCCGAGGGCGCGTTCGAGGAGGCGCTGAAGTATTCCACCGTCCGCCGCCAGTTCGGCCAGGCGATCTCGTCGTTCCAGGGCATCTCGTTCCAACTCGCCGACATGGCGACTGAGATCGAGGCAGGCAAGCACCTGGTCTATCATGCCGCTGCGATGTTGCAGCGCGGCCAGAATGTGACCAAGGCCGCGGCGATGGCCAAGCTCTTCTGCTCCGAGGTCGCCATGCGGGCGACCATCAAGGCGATCCAGGTGCATGGCGGCTACGGCTACACGAAGGAGTACCCGGTGGAGCGCATGATGCGCGATGCCAAGATCTGCGAGATCGGAGAAGGGACGAGCGAGATCCAGCGACTCGTGATCGCCCGCGAACTGCTGAGGGACGTCACCGCGTGACGTTGTCCCGCCTCGCCTCACGTTTACGACTCCCGCTCGGCTTCGTGGTCGGGGCGCTGTACATCGCCTTCGCCCGTCCCAGCGACGCGACGCTGGCCGTGGGTGCGGGTGTGGCGCTGGCGGGCGTGCTCGTGCGCGCCTGGGCCGCGGGGCACATCATGAAGAACGACAAGCTGGCCACGACCGGTCCATACGCGCACACGCGCAACCCGCTCTACTTCGGCAGTTTCCTCATCGCCTGCGGTTTCGCGATCGCGGCGCACTGGGCGCTCCTGATCTTCGTGTTCGTCTTCTGGCTGCTGATTTATGGTCCGACCATCGCGCGCGAACGGACGAAGATCATGGCCATGTTTCCCGACAGCTATCCTGAATTCGAACGCCAGGTCCCACCCTTCTTTCCCCGGTTCCTCCCGTGGCGCGGGGGAGGGGAGGGGGCGGCGTTCAGCCCGGCGTTGTACATGCGCCATGGCGAATGGCGTGCCGCACTAGGATACCTTGGTACGATGACTTGGCTTGTGCTGCGTCTTCGGGGGGTGGTATGAGGCAGGGTGCGCACCAGCGCGCCCCGCATCGTGCGTCCGTCCGCATCGCAGTTGCTCTTGCTCGGATGGCGGCGCGACTCGCCGGCATCCGGTGGTTGAGGCCGAGACGGACGGGGCGCGTGTCGCTCCGTGTTGGCTCGGTCGGCGCTGTGGTATTCGTCTCGGGGGTGACTCTCCGGCATCGCACGACGCGTCGTATCGCTCACGTCTCCCTGCCGCCGCGTGCAGCGGCTCGGGTGGGGCGAGGAGCGACGGCGGCGTCGTGGTCGATCGCGAATTCTGACAGGCCACCTGAGGACTTTTCGTGGCGGGCGTCGGCCGTTGGCCGCAGCGCCGCTGCACCCACCCTTTCATTGGTCCGCTTCGCCGAATGCCTCGAGTCGCGAGGAGCCCGGCAGAGGGGGACACCTGATGAAACGCGAGATACTTATCACGTCGACGTCGCGGGAGATCCGCGTCGCCATTATCGAGGACGACCAGCTCGTTGAGCTGCTGGTCGACCGTCCGGAAGCGCGTCGGATGGTCGGCGACATCTACCTGGGACGAGTCGAGGCGGTCCAGCCTGGCATTCAGGCGGCGTTCGTGGATATCGGAACGGAAAAGAGCGCGTTCCTGCACGCCTCCGACCTCGTCGCTCCCGGCGATGCCGAGGAGGAGGAAGAGGACGAAGGCGACGGCGACGGCGAGGAAGCGGAGGAGGCGGAGCCGACCCAACGCCGCTCTCGCCGAGCGAACGCTGTCCCGATTCAGGATGTCATCAAGAAGGGTGACACCCTCATCGTGCAGGTGTCGAAGGAGCCGATCTCGACGAAGGGACCGCGGGTGACCGCCCAGGTCTCCCTTGCCGGACGTTTTCTGGTCTTCATGCCTCACGCGACGCGCGTCGGCGTGAGCCGGAAGATCGGCGATCGCACCGAACGTGCGCGGCTACGCGAACAGGTCGAGGGCATCCTGCCCCCCAAGTCGGGCGGTGTGATCATTCGCACCGTCGGTGAGGACGCGACACCCGAGGCCTTTCAGCGTGAGCTCAACACCCTCATCGCCACGTGGAAGCGCGTCAAGAAGAAGACCACCTTCGTGCGCGCCCCCACGCAGCTGCACCGGGAAACCAGCCTCACCCGCGGGATCATCCGCGACATCTTCAGCACCAAGGTCGAGTCGATCGAAGTCGATTCGAAGCAGGTCTTTAACGAGATCGTCGAGTACCTGAAGGGGATCGCGCCCGAGTTGATCGAGCGCGTCAAGCTCTACGAGGGCAATGTCCCGCTCTTCGACAAGGCCAGCATCGAGACCGAGATTCGCGACCTGTTCAAGCGCCGGTGCGAGCTGCCGTCGGGGGGATACCTGATCATCGAACCCACCGAGGCCCTCGTATCGGTGGATGTCAATTCGGGGCGATTCACCGGCAAGAAGGATCCGGAAAAGACTATCCTGAAGACGAACCTCGAGGCGGCCCGCGAAGTCGCCCGTCAGATCCGCCTGCGCGACCTGGGGGGGATCATCGTCTGCGACTTCATCGACATGGAGACGAAGGGGAACCGCGACCGCGTGCTCCAGGAAGTCCGGACGCACCTCGGGCGCGACCGGGCGCGGACGAAGGCCTTCCCGGTGAGTGACCTGGGTCTCATCGAGATGACCAGGCAGCGGGTCCGCCAGAGTCACCTGCAGCAGATGACCGAGGCGTGCCCGACGTGCAGCGGCACCGGGCGTGTCTTCACGCCCGAGACGATCGCGCGGCGCGTGGAACGCTCGGTGAAGCGCATGGCGGTGGAAGGGAAGCGGGAGCAGGTGATCGTGAAGCTGCACCCCGAGGTCGCCCTCTACGTGCTGGATCAGGAGAAGGACTACATTCGAAAGCTGGAGAAGGCCGCCGGATTCGCTCTGGAAATGCGCGACGATCCACTCCTCCGGCCCGACGAGTTCAAACTCGTGGTCAAGGGGGCCGGACGGGACGTGACCCAGCAGTATTCGGTGGCCTGACGATTTCGCGGCCGAGTGCCCTCGCGGGTCACGAGCGCGTTGTCGGGCCGGATCTATTGACCGAACCCTATGTGGCGACTAGCTTTTGAGGCTCGCATTCTTTTTTCCGCTTTGAGACCATGACTTACGCCATTATCCGCACCGGCGGCAAGCAGTACCGGGTTCAGTCCGGGACGACGCTGCGCATCGCCACGCTCCCCGGCGACGCCGGTGCGTCCGTCGAATTCAACGAAGTGCTGCTCGGCTCCGATGGCACCACCGTGCGTACGGGAGTCCCGTACCTCAGCGGCGCGAAAGTGACCGCCGAGATCGTCAAGCATGGCCGCGGCGAGAAGATCGTCGTGTTCAAGTTCAAGCGCCGCAAGAACTACGCACGCAAGCAGGGACATCGGCAGAACTTCACCGAAGTCCGCATCAAAGACATCACGCTCGGCTGACGAGAGGACCCCATGGCTCACAAGAAAGGCGTCGGCTCGTCGCGCAACGGACGCGACAGCAACCCGAAGTATCGCGGCATCAAGAAATACGGCGGCGAGGCCGTGCGCGCCGGCAACATCATCGTGCGGCAGTGCGGCACGAAGATGCATCCCGGCACCAACGTCGGCCTCGGCACGGACTACACGATCTACGCCCTCGTCGACGGCGTCGTCCGGTTTCATCACAAGGACAAGAAGCGCCAGCAGGTGAGCGTGGATCCCTTCCCGGTCGAAGCTGCCCCGGCGGCGTAAGCGCAGGGTAGGTACCGTACGTTGCGCCCCCGGCTCTGTCCGGGGGCGTTTGCGTTCCTCCTGCTCCCGGGGCAGGCGCGGCCCTCCCTCGCGCACGGCGACGTCATGCCGCCCGCGCGGTCGTAACTTCGCCGCACGCCACACGTAGTACGAGGGCAGGCGCACGAGCGGCAGCACGCGAACGTTCCCGTCGTGCGGGACCATCAGCAGGAGGGAACCATGCCCATCTGGGACAAGTTGCGAACCGAACTCGATCGCGCAGGTCGGGTGGCGCAGGGCGCCCTCGACGAGGGCAAGCTGCGCCTCGAGGTGTTCCGCGCCCGCCAACTCGTCGACCGCGCCGCACAAGCGTTAGGCTACGCCGTGTTTCGCTCCCGCACCACGAGCGAAACGCTCGATGAGCCGACCCTGGTCCGGCTGACGGACGCGCTATGCGCGAGCGCGAGGTGGAGCTTGCCGCACTCGAGGAACGCATGCGCGCCGTGACCGGTCGCGACGCGCCCCTCCGCGACCACGCGCCGACCGACCGCCCGCTCGATCCGCCCGTCGCTCCCTCGGCCGACATGACACCGCGCGCCGCCCGCAATGCCGCGGAGGCTGGTGGCGAGGACTCCGCGTCGAGCCGTCCGACTGGGGCGCCACACGACACCCCGCCCGCTGGGGACGACGTCCGCGCCGCACCGGCCTAAGTCGCAGGCGATCCCGCGCGTCCGGTCGTCCTGGTCGCCACCGGAACTGTCGGCCCGGATCACACGAAACGGGGGCGCACCGCCTGGTGCGCCCCCGTCGTTGTCCTCGCACCCGTCCACGTCCTGCGAGACGGCCCCTGCCGCTCGACGTGCTGCACGTCGCTACGGCTTGGGACGGAAGTCCGGCGGCAGCGTCTTGTACCGCCGCATGAGCTCATCCTGTCGCGACGGCCCCTGCACTTCCTGCCCACGCACGAACACCTGATCGGCGTGGGTATAGAGCTCGAACGGATCACCGCTCCAGATCACCAGGGTCGCATCGCGCCCGGGTTGCAACGACCCGACGCGATCGGCGACGCCGTACATCTCGGCCGGGGTGAGCGTGACCGCGCGCAACGCGGCGTCCCACGGCATGCCGAACGCCACGGCAACCCCCGCCTCGTATTTTACGTTGCGGGCGTTGAAGGCATCGGCGCCTCCGGCGATGATCACCCGGGCCCCCTTTCCTGCCGCGCGCCCAGGGTCGCGAAGTCGCGCGGAATGTTGTTCAGCGCCCCGACGAGCACGTAGGCCTTGGAGGCCGCGATGCGGTCGGCGACCTGCCACCCTTCCGTCGCCGAGGTCAGCACGAGCTTCAATCCGAACTCGCGTCCGATGTCGAGCGCGACGAGCAGGTCGCTCGCCCGGTCCGCGTCGATCGCCAGCGGGAGCTCGCCGCGCAGCACCGGCTGCAACGCGTCGAGGTCTACCGGTCGAGCGGCCAGCGGACGCGAGCCGTTGGCGTCGTAGCGGCCGCGCCGGCGCGGCCAGTCGCGGGCCTCGGTCAGCACCGCGCGAAGGCGCTGGTACACCTCGGCGCGCGATGCGCCGCGGTCGTTACCCTTCGACCCGATGTCGGCGAACATCGCGGCCGGCCCCTTGAGCAACACGTCGGACAACGAGCCGGTGCCGAGTGAGATGACCGCGCCCTGGCCACCGATCAACCCGCCGCCCGGGACGATGCCGGCCGTGGTGATGCCGTCGTTGCGCGTGACCTGCAACAGCGGCGAGGCCGGATTGAACCCGTCCCACACCCGCAGCGACGCGACGACCCCGTCGCCCTGTCCGTGCGCCGAGACGTCGACGGTCTGGCTCACCGCGCCGATTTCCACCAGACCGAGCGACGTGGTGGCGTTGAAGATGCCCGGAGTCACCCACTTTCCGGACGCATCCACGCGCCGGGCGTCGGCCGGAATCGTCACGTTGCTGCCGACGGCCACGATACGGCCATCGCGCACGAGGACGGTCCCGTTCTCGATCGGTGGTCCGCTCACCGGATAGACCTTTCCACCCGTGATCGCGATGGTCTGGGCGTCGAGGGGCGCGGGGGCGAGCAGGGCGACCGAGATCGCGACCACCGCCAGCTGCCTAACCTGGCGGTTCAGGAAATGTCGTGTCATGTCAGCGCCCTCCCCGGCCGTCGGGGACAAAGCCGAGCTCAAAGTCGCTGCGCCAGCGCTGCGACAGGTCGAGACGGTCAAACAGCATGGCGCCGTCGATCCAGACCTTTTCGGCTCGCGAATAGATGCTGAATGGCGTGCCGCTCCACAGCACGACGTCAGCGTTCTTGCCGGGTTCCAGCGTGCCAATGCGATCCTCGAGGCCCACGGCCCAGGCCGGGTTCGCCGTGAGCCAGCGGATCGCCTCATCTTCGGTCACGTTGATCCCGAGCGTACGCGCTTCGGCCATCGACTTCACCGCGTCCTGGTTGAGGCGCTGCATCCCACTGGCGTCGTCGGAGTGCACGATGGCGCGCGCCCCGGCGTTATGCACCAGCGCGAGGTTGGCGCGTACGCCATCCATCGCCTCGATCTTGAAGCCTCCCCAATCGGACCACAGCGACGCCGAAATGCCCTTGCGGGCCAGGACGTCGGCGATCTTGTACGCCTCGACGCCATGGTGGAAGGACTTGATCTGGAAGCCGAACTCGTCGGCGACTTCCATCGCGCCCTCCATGTCATTCATCGAGTAGCAATGCCACTGGACGAGGATGTTGCCGCGCAGCACCTCGGCCAGCGTTTCCATCGCCAGGTCCCGAGCCGGCGGATCGCCCTTGCGGTCGACGAGCCACTTGTCCCACCGGCGCCGATACTGTTCCGCCTGCAGGTACTGACCGCGCCACCCCGCCACGTTGCCCATGCGGGTCGAGGGACCGCGACTGGCGTAGACGCGCTTCGGATTCTCGCCGCAGGCGTGCTTGAGGCCGTACTTGGCGCCAGGGAACTTCATGCCCTGCACGGTGCGCGACGGCACCACCTTGAGCACGACACTCCGCCCGCCGATGAGGTTCGCCGAGCCGGGCAGCACCTGGATGGTGGTGACGCCCGACGCCAGCGCGCGCGGGAACTGCGGGTCCTGGGTATACACCGAGTGTTCGGCCCACACGTTTGGTGTGGAGGGATTGGTCATTTCGTTGCCATCGCTCAACGCATCGACACCGGGGGCCGGATAGACGCCCAGGTGAGAGTGCGTGTCGATGATGCCGGGGTCACGAACTTCCCGGTGCCGTCGATGACCGTGGCGTCGGCCGGCACGGTCAGGTTCGTGCCCACCGCCTCGATTTTCCCACCCCGAAGCAGGATGGACGCCTCGCGCATGGTGGGCCCCGCAGCGGTCATCACCGTGGCGTTGCGGATCACCGTGACCCGCGAGTCGAACGGTCGATAGCTGCTGGGAAACGGATCGGCGTTGGGGAGGCTCAGCGCGCCGGCGCCGGGTGCCGCCTTGGTCGCCGTGTCGACCGTCGCGGCGACGGCTGGGGCTTGTTGAGGGGCGGGGGCCGTCGTGGGCTGCGCGGTCGCGCAGCCGAAAGTGGCTGCTCCCAGCAGGAGCGGGATGGTCGCTCGCATGAGGATCGCAACTCTCCTTCGAGTGGTGGGTTGAGCGGTTGAGCGGTCGAAAGTACGCCGTGTGCCGGGGAGCGGCCAGACTGCCACGCCTAAGCGCCCGGGTGTCCGACCGTTCGGGTATCCGACCGTTCGGGTGCGCCTCCGCCTTGGCGCCCGACCGGCGGCATTCGCGCCCCGCGAGCGAGCCCGCGAAGGTGCGGCACCCCCCGCCGTCGCGCAGGTGCCTTGCGCGGGCTCGCGCGAAGGGAGATCACTTCCACGGCACGACGACGTCCCGGCTTCGCGAACGGCCGTGTCGCCGTTCATGCGTCGACGTCAGGCTTCTTAACACCCGCGCGCGACCGACGTCTCACGGCACGAAAGGCATGGCATCGTATTCCACACCGGGCGTCGAGGCGCCGGACGTCGAGTTGATCGCGCGCTGGCGCGCGGGTGACGAGCGGGCCGCCACGATGCTCGTGGAGCGGCACGCGTCGTCGGTCGCTCGGTATGTGGCAAGCATGGGTGGGAGAGACGGGGGGGAGGAGGTCGTGCAGGACACGTTCGTCCGGGCGTTTGGCGCACTGGACAGCTTCCGCGGCGACAGTTCGCTCCGGACATGGCTGTTCACTATCGCTCGCCGTCTGGTGATGGATAGGAGGCGCGCGAGTCGTCGGCAGCGGGATACCGCCGAGTTGCAGGACGGCGACCTCGCTACGGAATACGACGCGCTCGATGGCCTCGTGGCGGAGGAGGCACACCGCACGATGCAGCGGGCGATCGAGCGACTCACGCCAATGCAGCGCGAGGTCTTCACGCTGCGGGTGAATGACGGAATGTCCTACAAGGAGATCGCCGACGTGGTTGGTACCACCGAGGGGGCTGCGAGGGTGCACTATCACAATGCGCTGCGGCAGGTCAAGGAGAGGCTGCATGACTGATTGTCCGAACGTCCAGATGCGGGAGCGCCTGCCCGACCTCCTGCACGATGCGCTCGACGCGAGCGATCGCGCGGCGCTCGAGGCGCACCTGGCCGGTTGCGCCGACTGCGCGGCTGAGCTGGCGGTGCTGCGGTCGGCACGGCACGTCATGTCGGCGGTGCGCGTTCCCGTCCTCGATACAGCGTCCATCGTGGCGGCGCTGCCGCGTCCGGTGGCGCTCCACCTGTCCGGGACGGTGCCGCGCAGGTCGCGCACGATCTTCCGGATTGCGGCGGCGGTCTCGTTCATCCGCCAGGCGGTATCTCCGTGGCTGTCGCGCGGTCGTTCTTCGGCGACGTGACGTCGACGTCGGTCGACAGTATCCTGGCCGGGCGCGGGGAGTCGCTGCAGGTTGTCTCGCCAGTCGCCGGCAACGTCGGCGCGACTGCGCAATCCTCGGCCGCAGTGCCGGTCCTGACCATGCACCCGTCGGTTGGTGCCCTGGACGATGCGGATCTCGAATCGCTCCTGGACGAACTCGATCAACTCGAGGCGACGCCGCTGGCGGAGCCGGAATCCACCCCCGGCGGGCGCGCGATAGCCAGCGCGATCCTCGGGTCCTAGGAGCGCAGAGACGATGTCCCGAGTGATGGTATTGCTGTTCCTCCTGGTGCTCGCGCCTGGTGAGAGCGAGGCGCAGCGCACACGACCGGATGCGCCCGAAGGCGTACGCCAGGATCGCCGTCGGCTGGAAGAGCGATTCCGCGAGCGCTTCGAGAAACTCCTCAAGGAACGGCTCGCCCTGTCGGATTCGCAGCTGGCACGGGTGGTCGAGGTCAATGCGCGACTCGATGTTCGTCGCCGGGCGTTGTTCGCCGAGGAGCGCACGGTGCGGCTCGAGATGCGCGAGGCGCTCAGCGGCAGTGACGACCCGGCCGCGCAGGAACGGCTGTCCAAGCTGCTCGACCGGGCCCTGTCCGTCCAGCACTCCCGACTCGACCTGATGGAAACCGAGCAGCGGGAACTCGCCGAGTTCCTCACGCCGCTACAGCGGGCGCGGTACCTGGGACTGCAGGAGCAGCTGCGTCAACGGGTGGACGAGATGCGGCGCCGATCCGCTGGCGACACGTCACCGGACCTGTTCGGGCCCGAGTCGACCCCACGGAGTGGAACGAAGCGCCGACCCGGCGTCCAGCCCGGATCGTCGCGCTGAGCACCGAGCGTCGGCGCGCCGTGCGTCGGGGCGTCGTGCGTCGGGGCGTCGCCCGTCGGGGCGTCGTGCGTCGGGGCGTCGTGCGTCGGAGCGCCCCGCGCAGTCTCGCCGAGCGACGCCGTACACACCGCTCGACTCTCGAAGTGCCACCTCCGATGCGTTGAGCAGCGGCCGGTCGACCGCTACATTCCCGCCGTGGCCCGGGTGGCGGAATTGGTAGACGCAGGGGACTCAAAATCCCCCGCCGGCAACGGTGTACGAGTTCGAGTCTCGTCCTGGGCATGTGTCGCGCGCCCCCGATCACCCTTGGGTGAGCGGGGGCGTTCGTGTGGTGATACCGCGGGGTCGCCGCGTGCGACTGCCTCTGCTCCCGACCTCCATGACTGCAACCGCTGAAGCCGTCGCCCAGTCCCATGCCTCGGTCGTCGTCACGAGTCGACTGCCCGACAGTGTGGAGCGGACGCTGGCGCGCGATTACCACGCGCGCCTGTTCGACCGGGACGACCCGATGAGCGCCGAAGCGCTGCGCGAGGCACTCGCCGGCCACGAGGTGGTGCTGTGCACGCTCACCGATCGGCTCGACCGCGCCATGCTCACGGCTGGTGCGGGGCGCGTGCGGCTGCTCGCGAACTTCGGTGCGGGGACGAACCACATCGACCTCGGCGCCGCGCGCGACCTCGGCATTCGCGTCACCAACACCCCCGGGGCGCTGACCGAGGATACCGCCGATCTCACGATGCTTCTCATCCTCGCCGCCGCTCGCCGCGCGCGCGAAGGCGATGCCGAAGTGCGCGAGCGCCGCTGGCGCGGCTGGCGCCCGACGCACCTGTTGGGCACCCGCGTCTCGGGTGCCACGTTAGGCATCGTCGGGTTAGGGCGGATCGGGCAGGCCGTCGCCAGGCGGGCCGCGGCCGGGTTCGGCATGACGGTGCGCTACCACGGACGACGTCGTGCGTCGGCCGAGGCCGAAGCGGCCAGCGGCGCCACGTTCGCGCCCGAGTTGGAGCAGCTCCTGCACGAGTGCGACATCGTCTCGCTCCACTGTCCGGCCACCCCCGAGACGCACCACCTGATCGGTGCACCTGCGCTGCGCTGCATGCGTCGGGACGCCTTCCTGATCAATACCGCGCGGGGCGACGTAGTGCACGAGGACGCACTGATCGCAGCGTTGCAAGACGGGACAATCGCCGGCGCCGGGCTCGATGTCTTCGAGCGGGAGCCCGAGATTCCCGAGGCGCTGCGCACCCTGCCCAACGTCTTCGCCCTCCCGCATCTGGGGAGCGCGACACGTGCGTCGCGCGTCGCCATGGGCGAGTGTGCGGTGCGAAACATCGCGGCCTACCTGCGGGGAGAACCGCTCCCCGACCGGGTGCCCTGATGCCCGCGCGTGGGGCGAGGTGTGCCCTGGTGTGCCCTGGTGTGCCCTCGTGTGACGTCGGTGTGACGCCGAGTGCGTACACTGCGAGCCAGCTCACACATGTTCGCCGATGCCCTGCGTCGCCCGGATGCCGTCGACCGCTCGTGCGATGGCCGCTGCGCAGACGGCGCGACCGGAACATCCGATACGTCTCGTCGCTATCACCCCTCGTTCGCTTGCCGCCTCCTTCGGCCCCTTCTAGCTTTCCGCCGCACACATTTCCGTCGCTGCCGGTACCGACGCACGCTCGGTGCGCCGCTCGCCTCCCGTGCAGTTCCCGCGTTCTCCCGCCCTCATGACGCTGACGATCGCCGCGCGCGCCGCCAACCTGGCTACGCTCAACACGCCGCTGCTCGTGCTCCTGCTCCCCGCAGGGACCGACATGCCAGCGGGCCTCAAGCCGCTGGACAAGGCGCTCGGCGGTACCATCGGGCGGAGCTTGCGGCGCGGGGACTTTCGCGGCGGGCGCGACGAGACGTTGCACCTGGGCGGCGGCAGCCGGGGCCCGCGTCGACTCCTGCTCGTCGGCTACGGGTCGGCACCCGATCGCGCCCTCGCGCTCCGACGCGCGGCGACGCTCGCCGCGCGTCAGGCACACAAGTCCGGCGTCGGAACGCTGTCCATGTACGCCGGACCGGTCGACAGCCGTGAGGCCGAAGCGATACTCGTGGGCGCGCAGCTCGGGTGCTGGGAGTACCTCGACCTGCGCACGCCGCCCCCCGAGACAGAGCAGCGCGCCGCCCTGGGCGGAGCGACCCTGATCGCCGACAACGGCAAGGAGCTGGCCGACGCCGTGTCGGCGGCTCGGGCGCTTGGCGCGGGGTACGCCGTCGCGCGGCGCCTCGCCCAGATGCCGGGCAACGTCTGCACCCCGGACCTGCTTGCCGACACCGCCCGCGAGATCGGCAAGCGGCACACCCTCAAGGTCACGGTGCTCGGCCGGAAAGAAATGGAGCGCGAGAAAATGGGGTCGTTCCTGTGCGTCGCGCAGGGCACAGCGCAGGACCCCAAGCTCGTGGCGATGGAGTACCGGCGCGGCCCCAAGACGCAGCAGCCCATCGTGCTGGTCGGGAAGGGACTCTGCTTCGATACGGGGGCATCTCGATCAAACCCGCGGAGCGCATGGAGTTCATGAAGTTCGACATGTGCGGTGCCGCTGGCGTGATTGGCGCGATGGAGGCGATCGCCGGCCTGAACCTCCCGATCAACGTGGTGGGCGTCTTCGGCGCGACCACCAACATGCCCTCCGGCGCGGCGGTGAAGCCGGGTGACGTAGTCACAGCGTCGAACGGCAAGACGATCGAGATCATCAACACCGACGCGGAAGGGCGCTTGGTGCTGGCCGACGTGCTCGCGTGGATCACGCGTTTCGATCCCGCGGCGGTCATCGATGCCGCCACGCTGACCGGGGCCTGTGTCGTCGCGCTTGGCACCACCACCACCGGCGCGCTCGGCAACGACGATGCCCTCATGGCCGAAGTCATCGGGGCCGCCCAACGCGCCGGCGAGCCGGCCTGGCAGCTCCCGATGTTCGATGAATACCGCGAGCTGATCAAGTCCGACGTGGCTGACATGAAAAACACGGGCGGACGCGCCGCAGGACCATCACCGCCGCCATGCTGCTTCGCGAGTTTGTCTCGTACCCGTGGGTACACCTCGACGTGGCGGGAACGGCGTACAGCGAGTCCGACTTGACGATCGTCCCCAGGGGGCCGACGGGAGTGCCGACGGGTACGTTTGTCGAGTTCGTTCGCGGGAGAGCGCGCTGATTCGTCTGGTTCATCTTCTCCGGCTTGCCGGCCTCGGCCTCGCGGTCGGGGCCGTTTTGCACGACACGGCGCAGGCACAGGTGCCGCCGCCGCGTCCGCCGCAGGTGCGGGTCGACACGACCAAGGCCAAGGGAGCGCTGGGCGACAGCGCAGCGCTCGGCGACACGTTGCGCACACGCGCCGATTCGCTCGCGGCCGATTCGCTCGCACGAGAGAACCTGCGCATCCTCGCCGAGCAGCGCCGACGCGGGGACACCATCAAGGTGCCGACCCCTGCGGCTGAGATGCCTCGCCTGACGGACCTGGATGGCGGCTACCGATGGGGGCGCGATGAACTCGCCGCCACCGGGGCGCTGACGCTCGGCGACCTGCTGGACGGCGTACCGGGCGTCACCATCTTCCGATCCGGCTGGATCGGCTCGCCGCAGGTCGGCGCGGTGATCGGCGACATGCAAAAGCTGCGCGTCTTTTACGACGGCATCGAGCTCGACGCGCTCGACC
Organism: Gemmatimonadota bacterium; assembly: GCA_016704465.1. Taxonomy (GTDB): domain Bacteria; phylum Gemmatimonadota; class Gemmatimonadetes; order Gemmatimonadales; family Gemmatimonadaceae; genus SCN-70-22. The sequence goes on from JADJAD010000010.1 coordinate 334,323, forward strand.
CGCGCAACGGCGGGATGCTCGATCTCTCGTTCGTGCAGTTGTGGCAGCTCGAGGAGGTGCGAATCGAGCGTGGTGCGAGCGAGATCCGCGTGCACCTGCGCTCGTGGCGCGTGCGCTCCGTCACGCCGTCCACGCGCGTCGACATCGGGACCGGGGACCTGGAAACGAACGGCTATCGTGGCTACTTCGGGCGGCGGTTCTCGAGCGGGCTCGCCCTGCAGCTGGGAGCCAATCAGTTCGGGACGCGAGACAATCGCGGGACGGGCGATGCCGACGGGCTCTCGCTCTTTGGCCGTGTGGGATGGGCGAAGGGGAGGTTCAGCAGCGACGCCTCGTTCACTCGCACGGCCCGTGAGCGCACGGAGCAGCTGCGCGAGGAACCTGGCAGCAACTTGCCGCCGTTCGACGGCGCCGTCAGTGAGGCCTATGCCCGCATCGCGTTCGCCGACACAGCGCTCGGTGTGTGGTCGCAGCTGACCGCCGCTCAGCTCAGCCTGTCGCAGAACAACCTGGCATTTACCGACTCGATCACCGTTCCCTACCGTCCCGAGCCGTCGGAGCTCACGCCGTCGCGCCAGCAGTATGTGGCAGCGGGCGGGTGGGGAAGGGGACCGCTCGCGCTGTCCGTGACCGGGCGCTTGCGGCGGATCGACAGCCTCAGTTTCCTGTCGCCCTCGGCCCGCCTGTCGTTCGAGACGCCGCGTCTGGCAGTGGCGGGCTTTGCCGAGCAACAGGACGAGCTGAAGCTGCGACGGCTGGAGGTATCCGGGCGTCTGCTCCCGCTGTCCTGGCTGGGCATTTCCGGTGCAGTGAGTCACTTCGCACCGACGCAGGCGGGGCCCACGCCGACGACGCTGACCTACCGAGGCGAAGTTGGCGTGCGCATCAAGCGCGCCTGGCTCTCAGCTGGGGTGATGTCGCGTGACACGGCGCTACTCCTCGCCCCGATCGTCTTCGACACGACCTTTAACGCTGGCCTGGTTGGCGCTGCGACCGGCACGTTTGTCGCGCTCCGCGGCAAGATCTGGAAGGACGTCGGCTTCGACGCGACGGCCGTGAAGTGGGACTCGGCCGGCAGCTACCGCCCCGGGTACCAGACCCGCGCACAGCTCTACGTGAACACCGGATGGCTGTCGCGCTTTCCGACCGGCAACCTCAACGTGCTGTTCTCCGTGACGCACGAGTACCGGACGCAGGCCTATTTCCCAACGGTGGACGCGATTCTCACGTCGTCGCAGTATCGCACGATCAGCACGCAGCTGGAGATTCGGCTCCTGCAGGCCACGTTGACCTATCAATTCCGAAATCTGCTCAACGAGCAGCACCAGCAGGTGCCGGGGTACTTCATGCATCGTCCGGTGCAGTTCTACGGGGTGCGCTGGTACTTCTTCAATTGACAATGTCTTTGTGGCACAATAGTTTACGCCGCCTCTCATGATCCGAAGCATGACCGGATTCGGCGCAGCAGAAGGGACGGTCGGCGCCGCGCGCGTCGCCGTCGAGCTTCGCTCCGTCAATCATCGCTTTTTCAACGCCACCGTCCGGCTCCCGTCCGAACTCTCCCGCTGGGAGAGCGAGGTGCGCGAGGCGCTGCGGAAGCGCGTGAGTCGCGGGCACATCTCGCTGAGCGCGCGGATCGAGCGAGGTGTGGCCGGCGCTCCCGCGATCGACGAGGCGCGCTTTGCGGCGTACGTGGAGATGCTGCGCGCCCTGCAGTCGCGATACCAGCTCGACGGCAACATCGACATCACTGCAGTGCTTCGTATGCCGGACGTGATGTCGTCGATCTCCGAAGGCGAGGACGGCGACGTGCGCGAGCTGATCGCGATCGTGGAGGCATCGGCGAGTGCGTTGAGTCAGGCTCGTGAGGAAGAGGGGGCTCGGCTCGCCACCTATGTGCTGGAGCGACTGTCGATCGTGGAGGGGGCGCTCGCCCGGATCGAGTTTCGCGCCCCGCAGCGTCTGCTCGAGCAGCGGAGCCGCCTTCGGACCGCGGTGCAGGACTTGGCGCAGGGCGTTCAGGTGGACGAGCAGCGCCTCGCGATGGAGATCGCGGTCCTCGCGGACCGGCTCGACGTCCAGGAGGAGCTGTCCCGCTTCGCATCCCACAATGCATCGTTTCGTCAGACGCTTGCCCGGCGCGACGGCGAGCCAGTGGGCAAGCGACTCGGTTTCCTGCTGCAGGAAATGCTGCGCGAGGCCAATACGACCGGAAGCAAGGCGAATGACGCCCTGATCCTGGCCCACGTGGTGACGATCAAGGAGGAGCTCGAGCGGATCCGGGAGCAGGTGGAGAACCTCGAGTGAATCCCTTTCCGCTCATCCTCTCGTCGCCGTCGGGCGGGGGCAAGACGACGATCGCTCGTATGCTGCTGGATCGACGCGAGGACCTGGGGTATTCCATCTCGTGCACCACGCGGGCCCCGCGAAACGGCGAGGTGCAGGGACAAGACTACCACTTCTTGTCTCGCGACGATTTCGTCTCGCGCCGAGCGCGGGGCGAGTTTGCCGAGTCGGCCGAGGTACACGGGAACCTCTATGGCACGCTGCGCAGCGAGGTGGACCGGGTGTTCAGCGCCGGTCGGCACGTCGTGATGGACATCGATATTCAGGGCGCGCGGCAGTTCGTCGCCGCGTACCCCGAGTCTGTGTTAGTCTTCTTGCTGCCGCCGTCGGCCGAAACGTTGTTGGGTCGGCTCATGGGGCGGAACACCGAATCGCCCGAGGCGGTCTTGCGCCGCCTGAAGGGTGCGCGGGACGAGTTGGCAGCGGTGGGTAGTTATCAGTACGTGGTGGTGAACGACGCGCTGGATCAGGCCTTCGTCCAGGTGGCGTCCATCATCGATGCAGAAACGGTACGGCACCGCCGGGTGCCGCTGCTGGAAGACCGGGTGCGGCAGCTGGTAGATGGGCTGGACCGCGAAATCACGAAGTACGCACGAGCCACCTGACGACTATGCGAGTATTCACGCCTGACGAGATCTCGTCTTCCTCCGCCAACAAGTATCTCGGAGTGCTGGTCGCGGCCAAGTACGCCCGCGTACTGAACGAAATGCCCCGGAACCTGGTGCCGACGGGGCGCGAGAAGAAGCTGACGACACGCGCGATGGAAGAGCTGGCGCGCGGCGACGTGGAGTACAAGGTCATTCCCCGCCGCAAGTCGGAGTAGGCCCCGTTCGACCGTTCGCGAAGCGCCGCATCCTCCTCGGGGTCACGGGAGGAATCGCCAGCTACAAGAGTGTGGCGCTGGCGCGTTCGCTCACGCAGGCCGGCGCCGAGGTGGACGTGGTGCTCACGCGCTCCGCACAGGAGTTCGTGGGCGCCGTCACGTTCGAGGCGCTCACGGGTCGACCGGTGCACACGGCGCTCATCGCCCCAGGCCACGCGCTGGACCACATTCGCCTGGCCCGCGCCGCCGACCTCATCGTCGTCGCACCGGCCACGGCCGACTTCCTGGCGCAGGCGGCGCACGGTTTCGCCAGCGAGCTGCTGAGTGCGATCCTGCTCGCGGCCACCGCGCCGGTGCTCGTGGTTCCGGCGATGAACGACCGCATGTGGGGACACCCCCAAACCACGCGCAACGTCACCCACCTGCGAGAGATCGGATACCGCGTGCTCGATCCAGCCAGTGGCGAGCTCGCCGTCGGCGAGGGGAGCGGACCGGGGCGCATGCCAGAGCCCGAGACCATCATGGCGCACGTCGGGCGCCTGCTCGAACCGTCATCGGCCCTGTCCGGGCGTCGCATCCTCGTGACCGCGGGTCCCACGCGCGAGGCGGTGGACCCGGTGCGATACCTGTCCAATCGCAGCAGCGGCAAGATGGGCGTGGCAATCGCCGAGTGCGCCTGGCGGCGCGGCGCGGCGGTCCACCTTATCGCCGGCCCGGTCAGCGTGCCGGTACCCGACACGTTTCCGGTCGAGCGAGTGGAGGGGGCGCGCGACATGCTAAACGCTGTGGCCCGCTGCGTGCCAACGGCCGACGTGCTCGTGATGGCCGCCGCGCCGGCCGACTTCCGCCCCGCTGCGGTGGCCGAGGGCAAGATCAAGAAAGCCGCGGCCCCGGATGCGTTGGCGCTGGCCGCGACGCCCGACATTCTGCGTGAGACGGCCGCGGCCCGCCGTGCCGGCCTCGTGGCGGTCGGTTTTGCACTCGAGACCGACGACGGGATGGCGAGCGCGCGAACAAAGCTGAGCACCAAGTCGCTCGACCTCATCGTGCTGAACAACGCACGCGAAGCGGGCGCCGGATTCGAGGGGGACACGAACCGGGTGACGTTCCTCACCCCCGATGGGGCGAGCGAGGAGCTTCCGCTGCTGAGCAAGCGCGACGTGGCCGATGTCCTCCTCGATCGCATCGAGGTGCTGCTCCGTGGACGCTAAGGAGCGGCTGCGGCTCTACCTGGAGCAGCGGCGGGACGCGGGCGAGTCGGAGCTGGTGCTCGACTCGATGTCCGTCGACGAGGTCATGCGCATGCTCGGCGCGACCGCTACCGGACGCGCCACGGCGGCGACCGGTGCCGAGCGCGTGGCTGAATCGGCGAGTGCCTCCGCGCCACGCTCGACCGATCGGCAAGCACCGCGCCCCCCGGTGTCGGTCGATGCTTCGAGCGGCGACGAGCCACGCATTGCACCTCCTCCCGGCGACTGGCGCGAGGCGCTGCGCGCCCTCGAACCGCGTGGCGAGACGTCGGCCCCTTCAGGACCGTCGAGCCAGGCGAGTGCAGCGCGCGAACCGCTGCCACGCTCCGACGCCGAGCGCGCCCCGGCACCGATGCCGAGCGACAGTCCTCCGGCGGAGGCGACGCCTGCTGCTGGACCTTCGAGCAACGCCGCCGACGCCTGCCGACGCGTCTGCCGGCGCGTCCGCCGGCTCGACGAGCGATTCGGCGGGCGACAGGTCGCACGCCACGATGCCGCTCGACCAGGTTCCCGTGGGACTCGTGATCGGGTCGCCCGCGCACGAGCTGTTCGGCGGCCCCGAGTCTCAGTTCGCCACGCTCGATGCGCTGGCCGAGGCGACTCGGTCCTGCCAGCTGTGCGGGCTGCACCGCACGGCGAAGCAGGCGGTCCCGGGGCATGGCAACCCGCACGCCGACCTGGTCTGCGTCGGGGAGGCGCCCGGGTCGAACGAGGACGAGCAGGGCCTCCCGTTCGTGGGGCCGGCCGGGCAACTCCTGACCAAGATCCTCGGCGCCATCGACCTGTCGCGCGAGGATGTCTTCATCTGCAACGTCCTGAAGCACCGGCCGCCGGGGAACCGCAACCCGTTGCCCGATGAGGTCGCGGCCTGCTCGCCGTACCTCGTTAGGCAGATCGCGTTGCTGAAACCCGCGGTGATCGTGGCCCTGGGGACGTTTGCGGCGCAAACACTATTGCAGAGCAAGGAGCCGATCGGCAAACTGCGCGGCAAGATCCACCGCTACTACGGGGTGCCCCTGATCGCCACCTACCACCCGGCGGCGTTGCTTCGCAACCCGTCGTGGAAGCGCCCCACCTGGGAAGATGTCCAGCTTGCTCGACGACTCCTCGACCGCGCCCGCAGCGCGTGACCCGTTCCGCGATCGGCGCCCTCCCTACGCGGAGGACGCCGAGCAGGCGGTGATCTCGGCCATGATGATGGATCGCAACGCGATTGTGCGTGCGATCGAGTTCGTCGACGACACGATGTTCTACCGGGAGGCCCACCGCCGGCTCTTCCGCGCCATCCTGTCGCTCAACGAGCGCGGGTCGGTCGTCGATCCCCTCACGCTGGCCAACGAGCTGTCCCTGCGCGGGGAGCTCGAGGCCAGCGGCGGCAAGGACTACCTCGGCCAGCTGGTCGACGCGGTCCCCACGTCGGCCAACGTCGAGTACCACGCGAAGATCATCCGCGAGAAGGCGCTCATCCGGCGCCTCATCGAGACGTCGACCGAGATCATCACGTCGGCGTACGAGGGGAAGTCGACGTCGCACGACCTGCTCGACGCGGCCGAGCAGCGCATCTTCCAGATCAACCAGACGCGCAAGGCCGAGGGCTTCCATCGCATCAAGGAGCTGCTGTGGCAGGCGATGGAGAAGATCGAGGAGCTGAGTCGCCACGGCGAGGCCGTCACCGGCGTCCCCTCCGGCTTCCATGACCTGGACAAGCTCACGTTAGGCTTCCAGCCGTCGGAACTGACCATCGTCGCCGCGCGCCCGTCGATGGGCAAGACAGCCTTCGTGCTCAACGTGGCGCAGAATGCGGCCTACTACGGCAAGACCGCGGTCGCGCTCTTCTCGCTCGAAATGGCGAAGGAGCAGCTGGTCACCCGCATGCTCGCTGCCGAGGGGTGGGTCGATGCACAGAAGCTGCGCAGCGGCAAGCTCACGGACGACGACTTCCGGAACCTCGCCAAGGCGTCCGGGATCCTCGGCACGCTCCCGATCTGGATCGACGACACCCCGAGCCTCTCGATCCTCGAAATCCGCTCGCGCTCCCGCCGCCTCAAGGCGGAGAACAACGTCGGCCTGATCATCATCGACTACCTGCAGCTCATCCAGGGGCCGGCCGATTCCGAAAGTCGGCAGCAGGAGGTCAGCTACATCTCGCGCTCGCTCAAGATCCTGGCCCGCGAGTTGGAGGTGCCGGTGGTCTGCCTGTCACAGCTCTCGCGTGGTCCCGAGCAGCGCACGGGTGAGAACAAGCGCCCGCAGCTCTCGGACCTGCGGGAGTCGGGGGCCATCGAGCAGGACGCCGACGTGGTCATGTTCCTGTACCGTCCAGAGTACTACGAGGGCGCACACGACGAGCGCGGCGAGCCGCGCCGCCTGGCCGACGGCACCCCGCTGGACGGCCTCGCCGAGGTGATCATCGGCAAGCAGCGCAACGGCCCCACCGACACCGTGCGCATGTTCTTCCACAAGAAGTACACGCGCTTCGACAACTTCTCGCAGCGTCCGGAGTGATGCCGCCCCGCGCGAAGACGGTGTATCGCTGTACCGAGTGCGGCGCCGATCATCCCAAGTGGGCGGGGCGATGCGACGCCTGCGGCGAGTGGAACACGCTCGCCGAGGAGGTGGCGGCGCGGGCACAGCGGAGCGCGCCACGGGCGCGTGGGGCCGCCACGGGTGCAACGATCGGTGCGGTGGGGGTCGCGGCGCCGGTCCGGCTCCGCGACGTGCGCTCGGCGCGCACGGCGCGCCTGTCGTCCGGCATCACCGAACTGGACTTCGTGCTCGGCGGCGGGATCGTGCCGGGGTCGATGGTGCTGGTGGGCGGCGAGCCGGGCATCGGCAAGTCGACCCTGCTCTTGCAGGTGGCGGCCTCGCTCACCGCTGCCGGGACGGACGTGCTCTACGTGTCGGGCGAGGAATCGCCGCTGCAGATCAAGCTGCGTGCCGAACGGCTCGGGCAGGGCGACCAGGTGCAACTCCTGTGCGAGACGTCGCTGGAACAGATCCTCGATGTCGCCGGCCAGGCGCGGCCCGCCGTGATGGTGATCGACTCCATCCAGACCACGGCGACTGAGGAGCTCGAGGGGGCGCCCGGCAACGTGGGGCAGGTCCGGGAGTGCGCCGCCCGCTTGATGCGCTTCGCCAAGTCCACTGGCGCCACCGTCATCGTCGTCGGCCACGTGACCAAGGGCGGAGGGATTGCGGGCCCGAAGACGCTCGAGCATATCGTCGATACCGTGCTGTACTTCGAGGGAGAGGGCACCGGCGACCATCGCATCCTGCGGGCCACGAAGAACCGCTTCGGATCGGTGGACGAGATCGGCGTCTTCCACATGAGCGCGGACGGACTGCTCGGTGTCGGCAACCCATCGGCCCTCTTTCTCGGCGATCGGGAGGGACGGGCGTCGGGGAGTGCGATCACCGCGCTGCTGGAGGGGACGCGCCCCGTGCTCGTGGAGGTGCAGGCCCTGGCGGCCAAGGCCGGATTCGGCACGCCGCAGCGCGTGGCCACCGGCTTCGACGGCCGGCGGCTCGCGTTGTTGCTGGCGGTACTCGACAAGCGCGCCGGGCTGTCGTTCGCCCAGCTCGACGTCTTCCTCAACGTGGTCGGCGGCCTCCGGATGCAGGAGCCCGCCGGGGACCTGGCCGTGGCGGCGGCGCTGGCGTCGAGCGTGTACGACCGTGCCCTCCCGTCGGATGCGGTGTTCATCGGTGAGGTCGGGCTCGGCGGCGAGGTCCGCCCCGTGTCGCAGGCCGAGCGGCGCCTGGCCGAAGCCGCACAGCTCGGATTTCGTACGGTCTACCTCTCCGAACGCGCGCGCCCCAAGCGCACGCAAGAGGGCATGCGGGTCGTCGGGGTCGGGTCGCTCGAACGACTCTTTCAGGAGCTGTTTCGCTGATGCACGACCACGGGAGGCCACCGGCGTCGCCGGGCACGGAAGCCCACGACGGGCACGAGGTCACCCGGGCGCCCGGGCACCTGCCGCGCGAGACGACGCTGCCGGAATTGCGCCCGGCCGCCGGTGCCGTCCGCGACGTGGGAGTCATCATTGTGGCCGCCGGCAGCGGAACGAGAATCGGGAGCGCGGAGCTCAAGCAGTTTCGCTGGGTGGCCGGCAAGCCGATGCTGCTGCACTCGCTGCAGGCGTTTCATCGCCGCGCCGACGTGGCACAGGTGGTGGCGGTGTTGCCGCGATCGGCCGCTGGCGACCCGCCGCCGTGGATCTTCCAGTGCGACGTGGACCGGCTGCTCGTCTCGGTGGGCGGGCGCGCCCGCGGCGACAGCGTCTGGAACGGCATCGAGGACCTGGAGCCGGAGGTCGAGATCGTCGTGGTGCACGACGCGGCCCGACCGCTGGTCACCGACGCGACCATCGATGCCGTCATCCGCCAGGCGCGGCTCGGGACCGGCGCGGTCGCGGCGCTGCCGGTCGTTGATACGCTCAAGGAAGTCGACGAGCACGGACGCATCGTGCGCACGGTGGCGCGTGACGCCCTGTGGCGGGCGCAGACCCCGCAGGCGTTTCCGCGCGACATGCTGGAGCGCGCGCACCTCGAGGCGCGTCGCGCCGGGATCTCGGCGACCGACGATGCCGCCCTGTGCGAACGACTCGGCTTCGAGGTCGTGGTCGTGCGCGGGAGCGAGCGCGCGCTCAAGGTGACGGAGGAGGGCGACTTCGCCCGCGCCGACGCCATCGCCCCGCTGCCGGAATGAACACCGGCACCCTCTCGGTCCCGTTCTGGTCGCCGCCGGAGATCGAGGCGTCACTCGACGCGACCATCGCCCACCTGAACGATCGCGGCGTGCTCGCCTATCCGACCGAGACGGTGTACGGGTTCGGGACCGCGGTCGACCAGGCGGCGGTCGAGTCGCTCGTACAGCTGAAGCAGCGTCCGCCGGCCAAGCCCTTCCTGCTCCTGATCGCCGGGAGCGAGATGCTGGCGCGGCTCGACCTGACCCTAACGAGCGTCGCCGCGCACCTCGCCGCCCGCCACTGGCCGGGCCCGTTGACGCTGGTCCTGAGCGGGGGCGAACGCCGAGTCCCGTCGAGGCTGCGCGGGCCCGAGGGTGGCGTGGCCGTGCGCTGGACGTCGCACGAGGGATTGCAGCGCCTGCTGCTCGCCTACGGCGATCCGATCACGTCCACGTCAGCCAATCGTCCCCGGCAGCCGCCGGCCATGACCGCTGGCGAGATCGTGAGCCAGTGGCAGTCCGAGATCGCCCGCGGTGTGGTCCGCGTACTCGACGGCGGCCGGCTCGTCGAGTCGGCGCCGTCCACCGTCGTGGATTGCACGGGCACGCGACCACGGGTGATTCGCCCCGGGGCCATTCCGTCGTCCGTGCTGCGGGAGAGCGCTCCTGACCTTGTCGGAGAGTTCTGACCGGCCAGCGTTCGCGTTCGCGGGCGCGGGCGTCAGCGTGTGAACGGCTCCGCCGATCGGGTGAATGCGCCGCGCGCCGTCGACGACTAGCTTTCGCGCGATCACATCGTCCTGTATCGTCGCACCACTGCAGCGCCCAGCGCGACCGGGAGTCCCGTGAAGCTTTTGTTCGTTTGCACCGGTAACACCTGTCGGTCGCCGCTCGCCGAGGCCATCGCCCGTCGCGAGGCCATTGGTCGCGGGCGCGAGGACATCGACGTGGAAAGCGCCGGAACCAGTGCCTGGGACGGCGCACCCGCCTCGGATGGGTCGCTGCTCGTGGCGCTCGAGCGGCAGCTGGACATCGGGGGGCACGCGGCCCGGCAGCTGACGGCGGCGTTGGTGCTGGACGCCGACGTGATCCTGACCATGGGGCCGCACCATCTTGAACGGGCCCTGGCATTGGGCGGCGATGGGAAGGCCCACGTTCTCACCACGTTCGGCAACGACACGGGCGACCCAGCGGGCGTATCCGATCCGTTCGGCGGGGACCTCGAGGACTATCGCGCCACGTACGAGGAACTGCATCGGGAGATCCGCCGAGTGTTCGACGTGCTCCCTGCGCGCACCGCGTGAACACCGGCCGCCTCCCGGGGCGTCTCGTGCTCGTCGGTCACCCGGTCTCGCATTCCTTGTCGCCGGCGCTGCAGAACGCCGCCCTGCGCGCCGCGGGGATCGCATTGACCTACGAGTTGCTCCGACGTCGCCCCCGATGCGCTCCCCCGACGCGCTGCGACGACTCCGGGTCGGCCGGGCGGCGGGGAACGTGACTCGTCCGCACAAGGAAGGTGCGCGCGCGGTGCCAGCGGCTGACCGACGTCGCCCGGCGTGTGGGGGCGGTCAACACGTTCTGGGTCGACGACGACGGGCAACTCGTGGGTGACAACACCGACGTTGCCGGTTTCGACGCCATGGCCGCATCGCTCGGCGTCGTGGCCGCCGGCTGCGTGGTCGCCTGCGTCGGCAGCGGCGGGGCGGCGGCGGCCGTGTGCGCTGCGGTCGAGCGGTGGCCCGGCGCCGTCGTGCGGCTGCATGGGCGCTCGCCCGAGCGTTCGCGGGCCCTCGTGGCGCGCTTCGGCGAGCGCGTGCAACGGGCCGAGTCGCTCGCCGCGGCCATCGATGGCGCCCATGTCGTGGTCAATGCCACGCCCGTCGGGTTGCGCGATGCGGACGTGCCGGTCGACGTGCCGGTCGACGTGCCGGTCGACGTGCCGGTCGACGTGCCGGTCGAGGTTCCGGTCGATGTGGCGTCGCTCCCACGTGACGCGCGCGTGATGGACCTGGTGTACCGTCCCGGCGAGACGCGTTGGGTCCGTGAGGCACGCGCGGCGGGTCACGCGGCAGCCGACGGCCGGGAGATGCTCCTGCACCAGGGAGCAGCGGCATTCGAGCGCTGGTTCGGTCGCTCGCCCGACCTCGAGGCCATGCGCGATGCATTGCACGAGGCGGCCAGCGGATAGGGCACCGGACTTTCACCCATGGAGCGGCCCGCCATGACCGACCGCTGGCGCACGGTGGCGGGCGCAACGCTGCGCCACCTCGAGGCGTTGCTCCTCCCGCGCGCCTGCCTCGGCTGCGAGCGACCCATCGCAGGCGCCCGCGAGGCGATGGTGTGCGAGACCTGCTGGACTCGACTGGCGTGGCTGCCGCACCCGCGCTGTCAGCGCTGCGGCCACCCCGGTGGACACGCGGGGAGTGGCGCGGAGTGTCGCTGGTGTCCGCTCCTCCCGCCGTACGTGCGGGCCGTCCGTTCGTGCTGCTGGGTCCCCGGGGGGACCGCCGAGCGCCTGCTCTACGCGTTCAAGTACGAAGGCTGGCATCGGCTCGGCCACGACCTGGCAGGGCGCATGGCCCGACTCGACTGGCCGGAGGATGTGCGGCGAGAACGTGCCGCGTTCGTCCCCGTGCCGCTTTCCGCCGAACGACGGCGCACGCGCGGCTTCAATCAGAGTGCGGTACTGGCGCACGCACTCGCACAGGCGCTGGCCGAGGCGCACGGCCCGGCCGGCGCACCGGCTCGACCGGACAGCGTGCGCCTCCCCGTCTGGGAGGATGTCCTCGAACGCACCACAGCAACCGCGACACAAACGCGATTGACACCGGAACAGCGTTTGAGCAACGTTGCCGGGGCCTTTCGGGCCACGACCGGGGCGCCGTCCAAGTTGCGCGGTGCCCATGTCGTGCTGGTCGATGATGTCGTCACGACCGCCGCGACCCTGAACGAGTGCGCCGCTACCTTATGGGACGCCGGGGCGCGAATCATCAGCTACGTCACCTTCGGCCGTGCCCGCGCAGCGGGCGACGCGCCGCTTCCGCGAGGATGAGCGAGACATGGGCATTCGGGTAGGCATCAACGGGTTCGGCCGTATCGGCCGTCAGGTCATTCGTGCCGCGAAGGAGCAGGGCGCCGACATCGACTTTGTGGCGGTCAACGACCTGACCGACACGGCGACGCTTGCGCACCTGTTCACGTACGACTCCGTGCATCGCACGTACAAGGGCACCGTGACCCACACGAGCGACACGATCACGATCGACGGTGATCCGATCCGGGTCTTCGCCGAGAAGGATCCAGCGGCGCTGCCGTGGAAGGACCTCGGGGTGGACATCGTGCTGGAGTCGACGGGACGCTTCACGAACGCGCCCGACGCCGGGAAGCACATCGCCGGGGGCGCGAAGAAGGTCATCATCTCTGCCCCGGCCAAGGGCGAAGACATCACGATCGTGATGGGGGTGAACCATGAGAAGTACGACGCCGCGGCGCACCACATCATGTCCAACGCGTCGTGCACGACCAACTGCCTCGTGCCGCTGGTCAAGGTCATCCGGGACACCTTCGGCTTCAAGCACGGGTCGATGGTGACGATCCATTCGTACACCAACGACCAGTCGATCCTCGACCTGCCGCACAAGGACCTGCGCCGGGCGCGCGCGGCTGCACTCTCGATCATCCCGACCACGACCGGTGCGGCGAAGGCTACCGCGCTGGTCATCCCCGAGGTGAAGGGCAAGATCGACGGCATCGCGATTCGCGTCCCGACGCCCGATGTGTCGCTCACCGAGCTCACGGTCGAGGTGGAGCGCGCCACGACGATCGCCGAGGTCAACGCCGCGTTCCTGGCCGCCTCCGAGGGCGCCCTCAAGGGGATCCTGCAGTACACCGACATCGAACTGGTCTCGTCCGACTACATCGGCAACCCCCACTCGTCGATCCTCGATTCCAAGAATACGAACGTGATCGATGGCACGATGGTGAAGGTGTCCGGGTGGTACGACAACGAGTGGGGCTACGCCTCCCGCTGTGTGGACCTGATCACGTACGTCGGGGGCAAGCTGTAGGCGTCGCGTCGCGCCTCGTGGGGCGGCGGGCCGGCGCGCAGCGCGCGTCGGCCCGCCGCCCCCGTCCAGTCGCCTGGCCAGCCGGCCTCGCCTCCCCTCGCCTTCCCCACGCCTCATGCTGAAGAAATCCGTTCGCGACCTCACTGACTCCGACCTGCGCGGCAAGCGGGCGTTGGTGCGCGTGGACTTCAACGTTCCGCTCGACGACGCCCGACAGGTCACCGACGATACGCGCATCGTGGCGGCGCTCCCCACCCTGGAATACCTGGCGGGGCACGGCGCACGCATCGTCCTGCTCTCACACCTGGGTCGGCCCAAGGGCGGGCCCGACCCCAGGTACAGCCTTGCCCCCGTCGCCGCGCGACTCGCCGAGCGGACGCAACGCCCGGTGCGCTTTCACGCGACCTCGGCCGACGCCTCGGCGCTGGCCGCGACCCGCTCGTTAGGCGATGGCGAGATCCTGCTGCTCGAGAACACGCGCTTTCACGCGGGTGACGAGACCAACGACGACGCGCTGAGCAAGGCGTTCGCGGCGTTGGGCGACCTCTACGTCAACGATGCCTTCGGGTCGGCCCATCGCGCCCACGCCTCCACGGCCGGGGTGGCCGCCTTCCTCAAGCCCGCTGTGGCCGGCCTGCTCATGGAGCGGGAACTTGACTACCTGGGCCGGGCGATCGCCGAACCGAAGCGCCCCTTCATCGCCATTCTCGGCGGCGCCAAGGTCTCCGGCAAGATCGACGTCATCGAGGCGCTGCTGCCCAAGGTCGATGGACTGCTGGTCGGAGGGGCCATGGCGTGCACCTTCTTCAAGGCCATGTCGCTCGAGACCGGAACGTCGCTCGTCGAACCCGATCGTGTCGAACTCGCCACCGTGCTGCTCGAGCGCGCCGGCTACCGCCTCACCCTGCCGCACGATGCCACAGTCTCGCCATCGATGGACAACCCGGGCGCGGCGCATGCCGTCAAGCGCGACGCCATTCCGCCCGACGAGGCGATGTTCGACATCGGCCCCGAGACGCTCAAGTCGTACGAGCGCGCCATTCTCTCGGCCAAGACCATCCTCTGGAACGGGCCGATGGGCGTCTTCGAGAAACCACCGTTCGATGCGGGGACGCTGGGAATCGCACACGCCATGGCCACCGCGACGCGTGCTGGCGCCACCACGATTGTCGGAGGCGGTGACTCTGCCGCCGCCGTGGCCGCCGCCGGCCTCGACCAGTCCATGAGCCACGTCTCCACCGGTGGTGGAGCGTCGCTGGAATTCCTCGAGGGCAAGTCGCTCCCCGGGGTTGCCGCGCTCGACAACAAGTGAGGCCCATGCAACGCCCCGTCTTTGCCGCCAACTGGAAAATGCATAACGGTCCGAGCGACGCTCGGGCCTTCCTGCGCTCGTTCCTCACCCACAATGCGCGTCGCACCGACCGGCAGGTGATCTTCTTTCCGCCTGCGATCAGCGTGACCACCGTGCGCGAGATGATCCGGGAGCGCACCGACATCCTGCTCGGCGTCCAGAACATCCACTGGGAAGACAAGGGCGCCTTCACCGGCGAACTCTCGGCGGGCATGGCCCGAGATGCCGGGGCGACCGTCGCCCTCGTCGGACATTCGGAGCGGCGTCACGTCTTCGGTGAGCGCGATGAGGAGACGGGGAAGAAGGTCAAGGCGGCGGTACGGGCCGGTCTTTCCCCGATGCTGTGCGTGGGGGAGACTCTTGCCGAGCGCGAGCAGGGACGGACCGAGGAGGTCGTGCTCCGACAGCTGCGCGCTGGCACGGCCGAGATCGAGCCGAGCCAGATGGTCGGGATGCTGGTGGCGTACGAGCCGGTCTGGGCCATCGGCACGGGCAAGACGGCGACCCCCGGCGACGCCAGCGTGATCCACGCCGTGATCCGCGCCGAACTCGCGGG
This sequence comes from Gemmatimonadota bacterium, assembly GCA_016704465.1. Taxonomy (GTDB): domain Bacteria; phylum Gemmatimonadota; class Gemmatimonadetes; order Gemmatimonadales; family Gemmatimonadaceae; genus SCN-70-22. The sequence continues at coordinate 349,403 of JADJAD010000010.1, forward strand.
CATGGTGGGCGAGCGCGCCAAGGGGATCCCCATCTGCTACGGTGGCAGCGTCAATCGTGGCACCGCGGCCAGTCTGTTGGAGGCCGGCGACGTCGACGGGCTGCTGGTGGGGGGAGCGTCACTCGACTCCGAAGGCTGGTCATCGATCGTCCGCACTTGATTCGAGCGCGTAAGTCCTGCGATATTGCACGCTTAGCATCGTCCAGACCATCCCCAGTGTCCTGCGCATGTATACCTTCCTGCTCATCATCCTCGTCCTCGTCAGCATCGCGGTGGTCACCGCCGTTCTTCTCCAGTCGGGGAAGGGAGGCGGACTCGCGGCTTCCTTCGGCGGCGCATCGTCGTCGTCGGACTCGCTTATCGGCACTCGTCAGGCAGGGAACCTGTTGACGCGCGTCAGCTGGTGGGGCGGCGGGATTTTCCTCCTGCTCGCCTTTGTGCTGCAGCTGATGTCGGTCCGCACCCGCACGCCGACGTCGATCCTCGACGCGCCGCTGACGACGTCGCCGACGACCGCTCCGGCGACGAAGGGCGCGGCCGCACCCGCTGCACCGGTCGTCCCGCTCGAGAAGGCCCCGACGACGCCCCTGCCACCGACTAAGTAGCCGTAGGCGAAACCACGTCGTGACTCCTCCCTCCAGCATTCCGGGGTTCCTCCTCCTCGAGGACGGAACCCTTTTTCGTGGGCGGCTCGCCGCGAGCTTCGCGGATACCGTGGCCGAAGTCGTGTTCACGACGAACATGACGGGGTATCAGGAGACGTTCTCCGATCCCTCCTACCGCGGTCAGATCGTGGTCATGACGGCCCCGATGATCGGCAACTACGGGATCAATCTCGAAGACCCGGAATCGGCGCGGCCCCAGGTCGCCGGGGTCGTCGTGCGTGAGCTGTCGCGCACGTATTCCAGTTGGCGTGCGAGCGGCGACCTTCTCACATGGCTCAGCGCGGCCGACGTGCCGATTCTCGAGGGCGTCGACACCAGGCAACTCACGAAGCACCTGCGCTCGGCCGGTGTCATGCGCGGAGTGATCGGAGCCGGCGTCGATGCGTCGGATGCGGCCAGGCAGGCGCTCGAGGCCTGTCCCTCCATGGAAGGGCTCGACCTCGCGTCGGGCGTCACCACGGCCGAGCGCTACCAGTGGGGGGCCGACGACGCCGAGTATCACATCGTCGCGTACGATTTCGGGATCAAGCGCAACATCCTGCGACTCTTCGAGGCGCACGATTGCCGCGTGACTGTGGTGCCGTCCACGACGGCGCCCGAGGAGGTCCTCGCGCTTCGTCCAAACGGGGTCTTCTTCTCCAACGGTCCCGGTGACCCGGCCGCAGTCGCCTACGCACCTCACGCGATCCGCACCCTCGGCGAGGCCCGTGTCCCGATATTCGGCATTTGCCTGGGACATCAGCTGATCGGGCTGACGTACGGTGGATCGACGACGAAGCTCCCGTTCGGCCACCGAGGTGGGAACCACCCGGTCAAGGAACTTTCGACCGGGCACGTGCTGATCACGTCGCAAAATCACGGCTTCGCCGTACTCGGCAGTGAGCAGGAAATTCCCGGGGCGCCGGCCCTGGAGGTGACGCACGTGAATCTCAACGACGGGACGGTCGAGGGGCTTCGGCACCGAGAGCTGCCGATCTTCGCCGTGCAGTACCATCCGGAGGCCGCTCCCGGGCCGCACGATGCGCGTCCGCTATTCAAACAGTTTCTCAATGCGGTGCGCGACAACGTGAGTCGAAGTGACCCAAACGCTTGACACACAATAGCTAAGCGGTCTATGTTCGACCGAACTTTCGAGCCTGCGGCCCCCGTCCTGTTCGAGATTATGCAATGACCAAAGCCGACCTCGTCGAGCGCGTTACGCAGCAGATTTCCCGCACGGCCGGGCCGATGATTTCGAAGAAGGACTGTGCCCGGGTGGTGGACGCATTCCTCGACGCGATCAAAGAGGCCCTGCACGCCCAGCAGAACATCGAGGTACGAGGCTTCGGTACGTTCAAGATTCGGCATCGCAAAACCCGCATGGCTCGCAATCCACGGACGGGATCGCCAGTCGAGGTCTCAGCGCGCCCCGTCCCCGTCTTCAAGCCATCGAAGGAACTGCGCGCGATGGTCGCCGACCTCCTGCCGCTCGACGGCGCCGAGCCGGGGTCCTGGGACGACGATCACGAAGAGCAGGAGATGCGACAGGCGTAAACCGCCCGCTCGCAGGCACGTTCGAGTAGGGCCCCGTTCGGACCCTGGAACGGGGCCCGATGCTTTTCCGGGCGCAGTTGCGTCCCGGAGACCGCCCAGTAGAGTTCTTTCATATGGCTACTGTTCGCGTCCTGCTGTTCGCGTCTTACGCGGAGGCGCTGGGAACATCGTCGCTGGAGATCGAGGTGGGCGCGGAGCCGCGCGTGCGCGACGTGCTGGCCTCCGTGCGCGCGCGCGCGGGGGCTACGCAGCTTCCGCCCTCGCCGCTCGTGGCAATCAACGAGCGATATGCGCGGCTCGACGATCCCGTGGGCGAACGGGACGAGGTGGCCATCATCCCGCCCGTGGCTGGCGGCTGATGCGCGTCGCCCTGGTCCAGGCCCCCATCGACGTCTCGGCGATGCTCGCCGAAGTGAGCACGGCGTCCAGCGGTGCAACCACGCTGTTTCTCGGGACAGTCCGCGACGTGAACGATGCACGCGCGGTCGACGGAATCGAGTATTCGGCCTACGAGGCGATGGCCCGGCGAGAGCTCGAGACGATCGCCCGCGAAGCCGAGGCGCAATTCGGGACGCCGCATATCGTCGTCGAGCACCGCATCGGATTCCTGGCGCTCACCGACATCAGCATCGCCATCGCGGTGTCGCACGCGCGGCGCTCGCCGGCCATGGATGCGGCCCGATACGTGATCGAGGAAGTCAAGAAGCGCGTCCCGATCTGGAAGCGGGAACACTACGCCGATGGCGCGCGCGAATGGGTCGATCCGACCCGTGGCCACGCGGAGGTACGCCGATGACCGACCAAGTCCTGCGCGACCAGTTCGGGCGGGGGATCGAATACCTGCGAATCTCGGTCACCGATCGCTGCAACTTTCGCTGCCTGTACTGCATGCCGCTCGAGGGCATGCAGTGGCTCGCGAAGCGCGACATCCTCTCCTACGAGGAGATCGCCGACATCGTGGGGCAGCTGGCGCCGCTCGGGCTGCGCCGACTGCGCATCACCGGCGGTGAGCCGACGATTCGCCCCGACCTGCCGGCCCTGGTGCGCATGCTGCGCGCGATCCCGGGCGTGGAGGACATCGCGCTCTCCACCAACGGCGTGAAGCTCCCCGCGCTGGCGGCCCCGCTGCGCGAGGCCGGGCTGGACCGGATCAACCTGAGCGCCGACTCGCTGCGCGAGGATCGCATCATCGCGATTGCCCGCCGCAACCTGGGGCTGTCGCCGATCGCGGCGGCCCAGGCGGCCGAGGACGCCGGGCTCGGACCGATCAAGTTCAACGTCGTCGTCATGCGCGGGATCAACGACGACGAGGTGGTCGACTTCGCACGCCTGGCGATGGAGCATCCGTGGCACATCCGCTTCATCGAGCTCATGCCGGTGGGCGACATGCGCGAGCTCACCTTCGAGCACGTGGTGCCCAGCGACGAGATCCTCGGGCGTCTCGCCGCCCTCGGAACCCTAACGAGTGACGAGGGGCCGCGTGGCAATGGCCCAGCCCGGTACTTCCGCATCGACGGCTCGCCGGGCACGGTCGGCGTCATCACGCCGATGACGCACACGTATTGCGGCACGTGCAATCGGGTGCGCCTCACCGCCGACGGGCGGCTGCGTACCTGCCTCTATGGCGATCACGAGGTCAATCTTCGCGATCCCCTGCGACTCGGTGAGCCCATGGAGCCGCTGTTCCGGCGCGCGCTGGCCGAGAAGCCGAAGGAGCATCAGCTGCTGCAGATGCAGGTCGGCGGGCTGCGTGCGTTGTCGCAGGTGGGCGGGTAGGGGTCTTCCCTACAGGCAGGTCGGTCGCCCCTTCGCCCCCCTCGGCGATTCTCGCCCTGAAGTGAGCAGGCGCAGGTGCGCGGGTTGAGGTGGCGGGGGGGCGGGGGGGGGCGCGGGGGGGCGCGGGTAAGGTGCGCGTCTGCGGTGTGTAGCGGTGAAGGGCGACTGCGCACGTCGGCCGCGGCGACTCGCGAGGAGCGCTCGATGCGGCGCTCCTCGCCCGGAAGGCTCGATCGGGTGCGCGAAGGGGCCGCGGCTGTTGAAGCCCCTCCGTGCGCGAAGTAGCTTGGGTGCGTCAGCACTTCGCTTCCTTCAATCGAACGAATTCATGGTGAACAAGATCACGGTCGTCGGCGCCGGCAATGTCGGGGCCACCGCCGCACAGCGACTGGCCGAAAAGGAACTCGCCAAGCAGGTCGTCCTGGTGGACATCGCCGACGGGATTCCGCAGGGCAAGGGACTCGATCAGTGGCAGTCGGCCCCGATTGAGCTGTACGACACGCGCATCATCGGCACCAACGGCTACGACGAGACGGTCGACTCGGACATCGTGGTGATCACGGCCGGCATCGCGCGCAAGCCGGGGATGTCGCGCGATGACCTGATGAACACGAATGCGGGGATCGTGAAGTCCGTCGCGGAGCAGGTCGCGCGCACGTCGCCGAACGCCATCCTGATCATCGTCTCCAACCCGCTCGACGTGATGTGCTACGTCGCGATGAAGGCGTCGGGTTTCCCGCGCGAACGCGTGATCGGCATGGCGGGAGTGCTCGACACGGCGCGCTTCCGGGCGTTTCTCGCCGAGGCGCTGGACGTTTCCGTGCGGGACATCCAGGCGATGGTGCTCGGAGGGCATGGAGACACGATGGTACCGCTCATCTCCTACACCAGCGTGAGCGGCATCCCGATCACGCAGCTCATGGCGCGCGACGTGCTCGACAAGATCGTCGAGCGCACGCGCAGTGGTGGGGCGGAGATCGTCGGCTACCTCAAGACCGGGTCCGCGTACTACGCGCCATCGGCGGGGGCGATCCAGATGGTCGAGGCGATCGTGCAGGACCAGAAGCGCATCCTGCCGTGCGCGGCATGGCTGCAGGGCGAGTACGGCATGACGGGGCTCTTTCTCGGGGTGCCGTGCAAGCTGGGCCGGAAGGGACTGGAGCAGGTGCTCGAAGTGGAGCTGACGCCCGCCGAGCGCGTGGCGTTAGGCAAGAGCGCCGAAGCGGTGCGGGAACCCATGGCCAAGCTGGCCTGATGCCCGCGCAGGGGGGCCGCGCGTCTCGTGCTCGGCGCCCCCCGACGTCCTTCCTCTCTCCCCTCGCCCCCAATGGCAGCTGCTGCGATGCCGACACCTGACGAGGCCCGGTCGCCCGCGAGTCGCGTGCGTCGATTCTGGGACTCGAGCGTCGGCAAGAAAGTCGTGATGGCCGTGACCGGAATCATCGGGATCGGCTTCGTGCTGGGCCACATGGCCGGCAACCTCCAGATGTTCAAGGGCGCGGGCGCCGCCCAGGCGATGCACGACTACGCCGTCCTGCTCCGGAGCACCGGGGGACTCCTCTACGTCATGCGCGGCATCCTCGTCGGCGCCATCGTCCTGCACGTGACGGCCGCGCTGCAGCTGACGGCGCGCAACCGGGCGGCGCGGCCGGTGCCATACGCCAAGCGCACGCCCCAAGTCTCGACGCTGGCGTCGCGCACCATGCGCTACGGCGGCGTGCTGCTCATGGCGTTCATCGTATTCCACATCGCCGACATGACCCTCGGCATCGGGGTGCCGGGCTTCCGGCACCTCGACCCGTACAACAACCTGCGCAACGGCTTCACGCGCTGGTGGGCGGTCCTGTTCTATGTGCTCGCGATGCTGAGCCTCGGCTTTCACCTCTTCCACGGCGCGTGGGCTTCCCTGCGCACCCTCGGCGCGCGTCGTCCGTCCGCGGCCCCGCTGCATCGCAACATGGCCGTCGCCATCGCCGTGGTCACCGCCGCGGGCCTCGTCGCCGTGCCGATCGCCGCCGTGCTGGGCCTGTTCCGCGATGACATGCCGGTGTCCGAGGCGATGTCGACGGCGCGGGCCGGCGCACCGGGCATCACTCCCGCAGGGGCGGCGGCAATTGGCACGGCAAGCGCGGCGGCAAGCGTGCCCCGCGCGTGACCCCCCCGCGCGTGTCCCCGACTGCGGCTCGCTCCGCGCTACTCCTTCCCGCTGCTGGAGACCATCGCTGATGGACCTGATCTCGAACATCCCCAGCGGCCCGATCGACAAGAAGTGGGAGTCGCACAAGTTCGACATGAAGCTCGTGAACCCGGCCAACAAGCGGAAATACCACGTGCTGGTGGTGGGATCGGGGCTGGCGGGGGCGTCGGCAGCGGCCACCATGTCCGAGTTGGGCTACCAGGTCTCGTGCTTCTGCTTCCAGGACAGCCCGCGCCGCGCGCACTCCATCGCCGCCCAGGGCGGGATCAACGCGGCGAAGAACTACCAGAACGACGGCGACTCGGTCCAGCGCCTGTTTTACGACACGGTGAAGGGGGGCGACTTCCGGGCGCGCGAGGCCAACGTGTATCGCCTCGCCGAGATCTCGGTCAACATCATTGACCAGTGCGTGGCGCAAGGCGTGCCGTTCGCCCGCGAGTATGGCGGGTTGCTCGCCAACCGCTCCTTCGGCGGCGCGCAGGTCTCGCGCACCTTCTACGCGCGCGGCCAGACCGGACAGCAGCTGCTGCTTGGGGCGTATCAGGCGCTGGAAAAGGAGATCGCGAAGGGTGGGGTGCGCATGTATACGCGCACCGAGATGCTCGACCTCATCGTCGTGGACGGGCAGGCGCGCGGCATCGTGACGCGCAACCTGGTGAGCGGCGCGATGGAGACGCACCTCGCCGACGCCGTCGTCCTGGCCACGGGGGGATACGGCAACGTCTTCTACCTCTCCACCAACGCCCGCGGCAGCAACACCACCGCCATCTGGCGGGCCTACAAGCGCGGAGCAGCATTCGGCAACCCCTGTTACACCCAGATCCACCCCACGTGCATTCCGCAGAGCGGTGACTACCAGTCGAAGCTCACGCTCATGTCCGAGTCGCTGCGCAACGACGGCCGCGTGTGGGTGCCGCAGTCGCCGGGCGAGAAGCGCCCCCCGCACCAGATTCCCGAGGCGGAGCGCGACTACTACCTCGAGCGCAAGTATCCGTCGTTCGGCAACCTCTCGCCGCGCGACATCGCGTCGCGCGCCGCCAAGGAGGCGTGCGACAGCGGACGCGGCGTGGGGCCCGGCGGACTCGGGGTGTACCTCGACTTCCGCGACGCCATCAACCGCGTCGGTCGCGACAAGATCGAGGAGCGCTACGGCAACCTGTTCCAGATGTACCAGCGCATCACCGATGAAGACCCGTACGCCGTGCCGATGCGCATCTATCCGGCGGTGCACTACACCATGGGCGGGCTGTGGGTGGACTACAACCTCATGAGCACGATTCCCGGGCTGCACGTGCTGGGTGAGGCCAACTTCTCCGACCACGGTGCCAATCGGCTCGGCGCGAGCGCGCTGATGCAGGGGCTGGCCGACGGTTACTTCGTCATCCCGTATACGATCGGCCACTATCTCGCGAGCCGGAAGTTCGCGCCCGTCGCGCCCGACCACCCCGAGGTGCGCGCCACGGAGCGGGCGGTCGAAGAGCGCCTGCGGCGACTCGTCGGCATCCCGGGCAAGCGGACCGTGCAGTCCTTTCACCGGGAGCTGGGCAAGGTGATGTGGGACAAGTGCGGCATGGCGCGCGACGCCGAGGGGCTGCAGCGGGCCGTGTCGCAGATTCAGGGGCTGCGCGAGGAGTTCTGGGAGAACGTGAACGTGCCCGGATCCGGGGCGGAGCTCAACCAGTCGCTCGAACAGGCGGGGCGCGTCGCCGATTTTCTGGAGTTAGGTGAGCTGATGTGCCGCGATGCGCTGCACCGCGAGGAATCGTGCGGCGGGCACTTCCGCACCGAGCACCAGACCGCCGATGGCGAGGCGCTGCGCAACGATGAGCAGTTCACGTACGTCGCCGCGTGGGAGCATGCGGGCGACGGACAGGCGCCGATCCTCAACAAGGAACCGCTCACCTTCGAAAACGTGCACCTGGCGACGAGGTCGTACAAGTGACCCGGCGCTCCGCCCGACGCCCCTCTCTCGACTCTCGTCCCGCCCTGCCATGAATCTCACCCTGCGCGTCTGGCGACAGGCCGGCCCCGCCGCCGCCGGACAGTTCGTCGAGTATCCGGTCCGTGACATCTCCACCGAGATGTCGTTCCTGGAAATGCTCGACGTCGTGAACGAACAGCTCACCGAGCAGGGCGACGCGCCGATCGCCTTCGACCATGATTGCCGCGAGGGGATCTGCGGCATGTGCAGCCTGATGATCGACGGGGTGGCGCATGGTCCCATGCAGGCGACGACGACCTGCCAACTGCACATGCGCAGCTTCCGCGACGGCGACTCGATCACCGTGGAGCCGTGGCGTGCGCAGGCCTTTCCCGTGCTGCGCGATCTCTGCGTCGACCGCACCGCGTTCGACCGCATCGTGCAGGCGGGCGGCTTCGTTTCCATCACCACCGGCAATGCGCCCGACGGGAACGCCATCGCGATTCCCAAGCCCGACGCGGACGCCGCGATGGACGCGGCCGCCTGTATCGGGTGTGGCGCGTGCGTGGCGGCGTGCCCCAACGGTAGCGCGTCGCTCTTCACCGCCGCCAAGATTTCGCACCTCGGGCACCTGCCCCAGGGGCAGCCGGAGCGGTATCGGCGTGCGCTGCGCATGGTGGCCCAGATGGACCTGGAAACCTTCGGCGGCTGCACGCTCTTCGGCGAATGCCAGGCGGCCTGTCCCAAGGAGATCTCCATCGATACGATCGCCCGCATGAACCGCGACTACATCTTTGGCGCGGCCTTCGAGCAGGAGGAGAGTCGGGCCGGAGGGGCGGGATAACGCCCGCAGGCGCTCGGCCGCAGGCGTGCTTCCGTCCTGCTCCCGCGCGGCGTGGCGACCCTGAGGGGAGCGGTGGCGAGTGTGGTCGCGGCGGGGTGACGTGTCCACCCCAGTTCCAGCTCGATCGGCGCGATGTGCACGGGGGCGCGGCGACGCGCAGATACGCGATCGGGGACGCGCGGTGAGACGGTACGCGACGCGGCATGCGACGCGGACCAAGGCCGTGCCCCAAGCCGGTCCAAGTCGCTCGCGTTGTGCGCGTTACGTCCGTTGACACTTTCCCACTCAGTCGGGTAGGTTACCCGCGCCGCATACGTGAAAACTTTCACGAACTTTGGAGTCCGCTCGGAGCGCCATGGATCGCACGTACCTGCCCGTCCTCCTGCTGCTCGGATTCGTCGCGTTGAACGCGGTGCTCATCGTGGCGCTGTCGTCGCTGGTCATCCGGCGACGCCCATCGCCCGTGAAGGACTCGCCATACGAGTCCGGCATTCCGCCCTTGGGCGACGCGAGGGAACGCTTCTCGATCAAGTTCTACATGGTCGCGATGCTGTTCATCATCTTCGACATCGAGACCGTGTTCCTGATCCCGTGGGGGGTCTACTACCGGCAGCTGTCCTGCGCGGTTCCGATGGTCAACAACGTCTGTCCGGCGGGGAACGTCTCGTTCTTCGGGCTAGGTGAGATGCTCGTGTTCATGGCCATCCTGGTGGTCGGTTTTGTGTACGTCTGGAAGAAGGGAGCGCTGCAATGGGATTAGCACCTCGTCCTGACGCGCGCGTGGCCTCCCGCGCCGCGGGCGACGCGACGAACGACCTCGTGAGCTACGATCCGGCGTCGCAGGAAGGGTGGATCACCACCCGCCTCGACATGCTGGTGAACTGGGGCCGAGCCAACTCGCTGTGGCCGATGCCGTTCGGCACGGCGTGCTGCGCGATCGAGTTCATGGCGTCGGCCGCCGCGCGCTTCGACCTGGCGCGCTTCGGCATGGAACGCATGTCGTTCTCGCCGCGGCAGGCCGATGTGCTCATCTGCGCCGGGCGCGTCCCGTTCAAGCTGGCACCGGTAATTCGTCGCATCTACCAGCAAATGCCCCAGCCCAAGTGGGTCATCTCGATGGGGGCCTGTGCCTCATCGGGGGGCATGTTCGACAACTACGCGGTGGTGCAGGGCATCGACACGATCATTCCGGTGGACGTGTACGTGCCGGGGTGCCCGCCGCGCCCCGAAGGGCTGATGTACGGCATCATGATGCTGCAGGAGAAGGTCAAGCGGGAACGGATGAGCGATACGTCGCTGCGCGACGAGCTTGATCCCGATCCGGCGAGCAACCTGTATATCCCGCCCGCGGTCATCGATGAGTTGTCGGAACCGTTCGGCAATTCGGTCCACCAGACGCGATCCGGTCTGTGAGCGCTCCCTTCACGGTCATCCATGCCGGGCACGCCGCCACCGGCGAGCCTGCCCCTCGCACGCCCACGCAGGTGCCCCACCGCGGCGGGACGGCGAACCCGAGTGCCGCGCGACTGCAGGCACAGTTTCCCCAGTTCTACGAGCGGCATGAGGTCATCTGGGGCGACACGACGGTGTATGTGCGTCCCGAGGCGATCCTCGACGTCGTGCGATGGCTGCACGACGATGCAGGAGAGCAGTACGACTACCTCGTGGACGTGACGGCGGTGGAGTACCGCGATGTGGAGCATCCGCTCGAGGTGGTGTGGCACCTGCGCTCGCTCCCGTTCCGCCGCTTCCTGCGGCTCAAGGCGCAGCTCCCCAAGGGCACGCCGCTGCGCGTGCCCAGTGTATGGCCGGTCTACCGCGGGGCCGACTGGCTCGAGCGGGAGTGCTTCGACATGTTCGGCATCTCGTTCGAGGGGCACCCGGACCTGCGCCGCATCCTGATGTGGGAGCAATACCGCGAGGGATATCCGCTGCGGAAGGACTTCCCCTTGCGCGGTCGCTTCTCGCGCGCCGAACAGCTGCGCCAGGCCTTGTCGCAGAATCCGGAGGCCAAGTACTCCATGGAAGAACTCACGATCGCCGACGCCTTCGAGGACCTGCCGCAGGACATGCGACAGCGTCTTGCTGGCGGCGAACGGACGGGAGAATAGCGGTGGCCACGAAGCGTACGATCGACGTCGCGCTCTCGACGACGGGGCTGGATCGCGAAGGGCGTCCCCAGCGGGTCCCCCTGGTGGCCGACGGCAGCGGGCAGGTGACCGCGATGGCCGCGCCGCCGTCGCTCGAGCCGGAGCTCGAGGGCGAGCACATGCTGATCAACCTCGGCCCGCAGCACCCCGCGACGCACGGCGTGTTGCGCCTGGTCCTGGAGCTCGATGGCGAGACCGTGGTGCGGTGCATCCCGCACGTCGGCTACCTGCACTGCGGCTTCGAGAAGATCGGGGAGTACCGGCAGTACAACCAGATCATTCCGTGGACCGATCGTGAGGACTACCTCAACTCCCCGGGGAACAACATCGCCTTCGCGTTAGGCGCGGAGCGGTTGTTCGGCGTGGAGATCACCGAGCGCTGCACGGTGCTCCGGGTGATCGCGCTCGAGCTGTCCCGCATCATCTCGCACCTCGTCTGGGTCGGGACGACGTGCATCGACATCGGCGCCTTCACCCCCTTCCTGTGGGCGTTCCAGGAACGGGAGAACATCTACAACCTGCTCGAGGGATGGGTCGGGGCACGCCTCACGACCAGCATCTCGCGCGTCGGTGGCATGGCCGCCGACATTCCCGACGGGTGGCTCGACGGCCTGCGGGGCTTCCTCAAGACGTTCCCGAAGACGCTCGTCGAAGTCGACAAGATGATCACGCGCAACGGGATCTGGGTCGGTCGCACCATCGGCCTCGGGATCATGACGCCGCAGGACGCGATCAACTACGGACTGTCGGGCGCGATGGCCCGGGCCTCCGGGGTCGCGTGGGACATGCGCAAGGACTTCCCGTATCTCGACTACGAGACGTACGACTTCGACGTCCCCATCGGGGTGAACGGCGACGTCTACGACCGGTTCCTCGTCCGCATGGAGGAGCTGCGGCAGTCGGTGCGCATCCTCGAGCAGGCGGTGGAGCGACTGCCGGACGGTCCGGTCAACGTGAACGATCCCCGGCTGATCCTCCCGCCCAAGTCCAAGGCGACGAGCGAGATGGAATCGATGATCCATCACTTCAAGCTCGTGATGGAAGGCCCGCGGCCTCCGGTCGGTGAGGTCTACGTCCCGGTGGAGAGCCCCAAGGGGGAGAAGGGCTACTACTTCGTGTCGGACGGCACCGCGAAGCCCGTTCGCTGGCGCATCCGCCCCCCCTCGTTCGTGAACCTCAGCGCGATCCCGAAGATGGTCGAGGGGCACCTGCTCTCCGACGTCATCGCGATCAATGCGAGCATCGATATCGTCATGGGAGAAATCGACCGATGAGCCATGGCCCCTCTGCCTCGGGCGGCGCGACGCTCAAGCCGTCACCCGGCCATCACGACGCCCCGCACGAACCCGTCTTCACCGGCGCGACGCGCGCGGCGCTCGACGAGCTGATCACGCGCTATCCGACCAAGCAGGCCGTGCTGCTGCCCGCACTGTGGATGCTGCAGGAGGCGCGCGGCTGGGTCAGTGAGGCGGGCATGGCGGAGGTCGCCGCCCTGCTCGGCATCACGCCCGCGTACGTGAAGGGCGTGGTCACCTTCTACACCATGTACCACCAGCACCCGGTCGGGAAGTACTTCATCCAGGTCTGCACGACCTCGCCGTGCAACGTGTGCGGCGCCGAAGACGTGGTGAAGGCGTTTCTCGAAACCACCGGCTGTGGCGAGTTGGGGGTCACCTCCGACGACGGCCGCTACACCGTGATCGAGGTGGAATGCCTCGGCGCCTGCGGCTTCGCCACGCCGGTGATGGTGAACAGCGATTTTCTGGAGTCGGTCACGCCCGACACGGTGCCAGGCCTGCTCGCCCGCTACCAGTAACGCCCTCCCGTCCCCCGTCTCCCGTCCCCCGTCCCTCGTCTGCTCCCATGGGTTATCCGCACCAGCCGCACCCACGCGAATCGCTCGTCCTGTCGAAGCACTTCGGTACACCCGAAGCGCGCACGCTGGACGGGTGGAAGAAGCGCGGCGGCTACCAGGCGCTGGAAATGGCGCTCGGCATGGATCCGGTCGCGATCCAGAATGTGGTGAAGGAGTCCGGCCTGCGTGGCCGCGGCGGCGCCGGTTTCCCGACCGGGCTCAAGTGGTCCTTCATGAAGATCGGCGATGGCAAGCCGCACTACCTGTGCTGCAACGCCGATGAATCGGAACCCGGGACCTTCAAGGACCGTGAGATCATGCGCTGGACGCCGCACGCGCTGATCGAGGGGGTGGCCATCGGCGCCTATGCCATCGGCGCAGAGACGGCGTACATCTACATCCGCGGCGAGTTCACCGAACCGATCGAACGCATGGAGGCGGCGCTGGTAGAGGCGCGCGCCGCCGGCATCATCGGCCCGAACGCCATGGGGACCGGGAAGACGGTGAACGTCTGGGTGCACAAGGGCGCCGGCGCCTACATCTGCGGAGAAGAAACCGCGCTGATGAACTCGATCGAGGGCAAGCGCGGCAACCCGCGCATCAAGCCCCCGTTCCCCGCAGTCGCCGGTTTGTTCGGCATGCCGACCACGATCAACAACGTCGAGACCCTCGCGGCGGTCCCGCACATCCTGGTCAATGGCGCCGAGTGGTACAAGAAGCTCGGGCGCCCCGACAACCCGAAGTCGACCGGGACCAAGCTGTGGAGCGTCTGCGGCAACATCGTGCGGCCCGGCAACTACGAAGTGGAGATGGGCTTTCCCTTTGGCGAGTTCCTGCACGAGGTGTGCGGCGGCGCGCTGCCGGGCCGGACCCTCAAGGCGATCATCCCCGGCGGATCCTCGGTCCCGATCATCACGCTCGAGGAAGCAGAGCGCGGTCTCATGGACTACGAGGGCATGGTCGCCGTCGGCACGATGCTCGGCTCCGCGGGATGCATCGTGATCGACAGCGCGCAGTCGATGCCGAAGCAGATCGCGCGCCTGGCGCGCTTCTACGCGCACGAGAGCTGTGCGCAATGCACGCAGTGCCGCGAAGGCACCGCGTGGACGACCAAGATCCTCGAGCGCATGGTCGCCGGCGACGGCACCGCCGAGGACTTCGACACCCTGCTCGAGATTGCCGAGAACATGACGGGGAAGACGATCTGCGTGCTGAGCGACTCGTGCGCGACGCCGGTTATCAGTGGCATCCAGAAGTTCCGCCACGAGTTCGAGGCGCTGATTACCCGGACGACCGTGCATGCCGTCCCGGTGGTGGTGGCCTGATGACGGACACTCCCCTGATCAACCTCACGATCGAAGGACGTCCGGTCGCCGTGGCGCCGGGAACGTCGATCCTGGAGGCCGCCAAGGTGGCCGGGGTCCTCATTCCCCACTACTGCTACCACCCGGGACTGCCGGTGGCGGGCGTCTGCCGCATGTGCCTCGTGGAGGTCGAGAAGTTCCCGAAGCTCGCGCCATCGTGCGCCACGGCCGCCGCCGAGGGACAGGTCGTGCACGTGCATTCCGACAAGGCACGAGAAGCGCGCAAGGGCGTGTTGGAGATGCTGCTGATCAATCACCCGCTCGACTGTCCCATCTGCGACCAGTCTGGTGAGTGTGAGTTGCAGGACTACACGTATCACGAAGGGCGCGCCGACTCGCGGTACCGCGAGGCGAAGCGGTTCAACCCGGTCGACGACTACGGCGGCGACGTGCTGTACGTCCAGAACCGCTGCATCCTGTGCACGCGCTGCGTGCGCTTCATGGAGGACGTGGCGCACGACCCGGTTCTGAACGTCAGCGAACGGGGCGATCGCGCGTTCATCGGCAAGTTCGAGGAGAAGGACCTCACGCACCCGTGGGCGGCGAACGTGATCGACCTCTGCCCCGTCGGGGCGCTGCTCTCCAAGGACTTCCTCAACAAGGCGCGGGCGTGGGAGCTGGATCGCACCGCCTCGGTGTGCACCGGCTGCTCGCAGGGGTGCAACATCATCGTCGAGACGCGCGACAACACGGTCATGCGCCTGCGTCCCCGCTCGAATGAGAGCGTGAACCAGTATTTCATGTGCGACCACGGACGCGCGAACTACCGCTGGCTCAACCGGCGCGACCGGCTCGAAGCGCCCAGCATCCTCGGTGCCGCCGGACATCGCGCGGTGGACTGGGAGACGGCGCTCGCCGCGGCCGCCCGCGTGCTGAAGGGGAAGCGCGCCTTCGTCCTCGCCTCGCCCAACTTGTCCAACGAGGCGCTGCACCTGCTGTCCCGCCTCGTGTCGCGGTCCAACGGCGTCGGCGCGTTCCGTGTGGAAACCGGCGAGGTCGCGTCGCTCCCCGGAGCCCCCGACCTCGCCCTGCGTAGCGATCGCGCCGGCAACGGGACGGGGGCACAGCTGCTCGGCTTCCAGCGTCACGACGCGCCGCTCGACCTCCTGCAGCAGGGCGACGCCCTGATCGTCGCCGACGTGGACCTGCGCGAACAGGACTCGCCGCGCCTGCGCGCGGCCGTCGTTGTCGTCATCGGCACCGCCATGCCCGCGCACCTGCCGAAGGCCGACATCATCCTGCCGATCGCCAATATCGCCGAGGAAGAAGGGACCCTCACCAACCTGCGGGGGCGCGTCCAGCGCTTCCTGCAGGCCAAGGCTGCGCCAGGGCTGGCGCGACCGAGCTGGTTCGTCCTCGCAGATCTCCTCGGGGCGCTGGGCGAAAAGGCCGAGTACTTCCAGGCCACCGAGGTGTTCGCCGCCCTGGCGTCGAGCACGAAGGCCTTTGCCGGTCTCTCCTACGACACGCTCGGGCTGCGCGGTCTTCCGGTCGTCGACGCCGAGCGGTTCGAGGAGGCCAGCCGATGATCGCTTTCATCGCGACTCCGGCGCTGTTGCAGGCAGTGATCGACCCGCAGGTTCCGGCGACGTTCTGGCCGTGGATGGTCGCCACCGTCTTGAAGCTGCTGCTCTTCTTCACGATCTACCTGGTGGGCGTCGCCTACACCACGCTGGCCGAACGCAAGGTCTCGGCGTGGATCCAGGGACGGCACGGGCCCAATCGGGTCGGACCGCGCGGCTATTTCCAGCCGCTCGCCGACGGCGTCAAGAACTTCATGAAGGAAGAGACGCTGCCGCCACACGTGAACAAGACGCTGTTCATCCCTGGCGCCGATGCTCTCCTTCGTACCGGCACTGCTCGTGTGGGCCATCATTCCGTGGGGCGCGGCCTGGGCGTCACCGTGGGGACGCATCGACATGGTGCTCGCCGACCTGCCGATCGGGTTTCTGTTCACCCTCGCCATCGGTTCGCTCGGGGTGTACGGCATCGTGCTCGCCGGCTGGGGCTCGAACAACAAGTACGCCCTGCTCGGTGGGCTGCGCGCCAGTGCCCAGATGATCTCCTACGAGATCTCGATGGGGCTGTCGCTGATCCCGGTCCTGCTGCTCGCGGGCAACGTGACGCTACGCACGGTGGTGAACCAGCAGGCCGAGATGCACCTGTGGAACGTGCTGACCATCTCGGTCGCGTTCGTGGCGTACCTCATCTCGGCCTTCGCCGAGACGAATCGCCTGCCATTCGACATGCCGGAAGCGGAGTCGGAACTGATCACCGGCTACCACACCGAATACTCGGCGATGAAGTTCTCGATGTTCATGATCGCCGAGTATGCGAACATGGTCACGCAGTCGGCCATGATGGCCACGCTCTTCTTCGGCGGCTGGGACATCCCGTTCATGAGCGCCGACAACGCCGGCGCCGTGAGCTTCCCGCTCGTCCTGCTCTCGATGTTGATGATGCTGGCCAAGGTGGTGTTCTTCATCTTCTTCTTCATCTGGATCCGCTGGACGGTGCCGCGCTTCCGCTACGACCAGCTCATGTCGCTCGGGTGGAAGTTCCTCCTGCCGATTTCGCTCGGCTACATCGTGCTCGTCGCCGGCCTCATGCTGGTGCTCGACGCGATGGGAATCGGACGCGGTCTGCTCTACGGCGGGATCTTCTTCGCGGTGAACGCCGTGATCCTGTTCATCGTGTTCGCTCGCTTCGATCGCGGCCGCGTGCTGAGCCCGGCATACAAGCGCGCATCGGCCGACGAGCTGGAGCGCCTGCGCGGGATCTCCGCCGGTCGCGCGCATCTTTCGACCCAGGCAGGACACTGATGGCCATCAACGTGAAGGTCGTGGACCGTCCCATCGATGAGACGAGCTACGTCCGGGCGACGCTGAAGGGACTGGGCAACACCTTCAAGCACATGATCGATCCGCACAAGGTCACCACCCAGTATCCCGAGCAGCGCGAAAGCATCTCGCCCCGCTGGCGCGGGACGCATCGCATGCTGACCACTGAGGATGGCAAGGCCAAGTGCGTCGCGTGCGGGCTCTGCCCGACCGTGTGCCCGGCCAATTGCATCAAGCTGGTGCCGGGCGAGGACGAGGAGGGCAATCGCTATCCCCTCGTGTTCGAGATCGACGAGTTCCGCTGCATCTTCTGCGGCTACTGTCAGGAAGTCTGCCCCGAGGAGGCCATTCACCTCGGGCGTCATTACGAGAATTCGGAGTACTCGCGCGAGGGCTTTGTCTATGACCTCGAGCGCTTGATGGCGCAGACGCACCCGGTCTGCGAGATGTGGGACCCGGCCGACCCGAAAGGCGAGTAATGCCGAACTTCTTCTACGAACTCCACTTCTATCTCTTCGGGCTGTTCGCGATCGCCTCGGCGCTCACGTTCGTGACCCGCAAGAGCCCAGTGGCTGCGGCGCTCTGGTTGGTGAGCACCATGTTCAGCCTGGCCGCGCTCTACGTCATGATGGATGCCCACTTCATCGGGGCGATCCAGGTGCTCGTCTACGCGGGCGCGATCATGGTGGTCTTCCTCTTCGTCGTGATGCTGCTGAACCTCGGGCACCCCGACGAGCTCTCGGACCTGCGCGGCAAGTGGGGACGACTGGCCGCAGGGCTGCTCGGACTGGCGATCCTCGCACAGGTCATGGCGCTCTCGCGCACGCGTCCGGAGGCATCGCTCGTCCAGTCGGATTTTGACCGGCTCGCGGAACTCCGGGGCGAGAACGCGGTGGCGGCCATCGCCAAGCCACTGTTCAGTGACCATCTGCTCGCCTTCGAGCTGACCTCCGTCCTGCTCCTGGTCGCCATCGTCGGCGCGGTCGTCATCGGAAAACGGAGGGCCTCCACATGATGGTCCCGGAAGCGTTGGCACTGTCGGCGGTCCTGTTCTGCATTGGCGTCGTCGGGGTCCTCACCCGGCGCAATGCGATCATCATCTTCATGTGCGTTGAGCTCATGCTCAACGCCGTGAACCTCTCCTTTGTCGCCTTCTCGCGCCTGTACGGCATGACGGGGCAGGTCTTCGTGGTGTTCGTCATGACCGTCGCCGCTGCCGAGGCAGCCGTCGGGCTGGCCATCATCATCTCGATTTTCCGCCACCGCCAGACGGTGGACCTCACGAACATCAATCTCCTCAAGGGCTGATGCTCCTCCAGGAAGCGGCAGCCGCCGGAGCGCACCCACTCGCCGGAACCGCGGCCGAGTGGATCTGGCTCGTCCCGATCCTCCCGCTCATCGGGTTTCTGATCAATGGCCTGCTCTCGCTCTCGAGCGTGGCCAAGCTCGGACCGAAGAACCCGGCCGAGCACCATGCGCACCACGGCGATCACGCGGACGATCACCACGACGCGGCCGGGCATGCGGCGCACGGCCACGGTGGCTCGCACGACGACCATGCACAGCCGGCCCGCCACCGATACGCCGCCATCGTGAGCCTGGTCGGGCCTGCCGTCCTCGCGTTGTCGTTCCTGCTCACGACCACGATCTTCATCGCCCTCGCCGGCGCGCACGCCGAGACGCCATTCGTGAAGCGCATGTTCTCGTGGATCGCCACGGGCAACATGGGGATCGACGCGTCGTTCCAGGTCGACCAGCTCTCGATGGTGATGGCGATGGTCATCACGGGTGTGGGCACGCTGATCCACATCTTCAGCGTGGGCTACATGCAGGACGATCCGGGGTACCCGCGCTACTTCGCGTACCTCAACCTGTTCGTCTTCTTCATGCTGGTGCTGGTGCTCGGCGCCAACTACCCGATGCTGTTCGTCGGGTGGGAAGGGGTCGGGCTCTGTTCGTACCTGCTCATCGGCTTCTGGTTCTCGGAAAAAGCCAACGCCGACGCTGGCAAGAAGGCCTTCATCGTCAACCGCATCGGCGACTTCGGATTCCTCGTCGCCCTCTTCCTGCTCTTCGCCAACCTCGGCACCCTGAGCTTCGCCGGCGTCAATGCCGGGGCCGACCAGTTGGCCCCGGGCAGTGCGCTCGTCACGACGATCTGCCTGTTCATGTTCCTGGGGTGCGCCGGCAAGAGTGCCCAGATTCCGCTCTACATCTGGCTCCCCGACGCCATGGCGGGGCCGACCCCCGTGTCGGCGCTGATCCATGCCGCGACGATGGTGACCGCGGGCGTGTACCTCATCGCCCGCAGCGCGGTGCTGTTCTCGCTGTCGCCCGTTGCGTCGCTGACCGTCGCGTTCGTGGGCGCCCTGACCGCCCTCTTCGCCGCGACGATCGGCCTCAAGCAGTGGGACATCAAGAAGGTCCTCGCCTACTCCACCGTCTCGCAGCTCGGCTACATGTTCGTCGGGGTGGGCGTGGGGGCATACGCCGCGGGGGTGTTCCACCTCGTCACGCACGCCTTCTTCAAGGCGCTGCTCTTCCTCGGGTCCGGGTCGGTGATCTACGCCATGCACAAGGCGTATCACCATACCGGCAACCACGACGACGCCCAGGACATGCGCAACATGGGCGGGCTGCGGAAGTTCATGCCCGTGACGTTCATCCTGATGTGGATCGCGACACTGGCCATTGCCGGCATCCCGCCATTTGCCGGATTCTTCTCCAAGGACGAGATCCTCGGATCGGTCTTCGCTCGGACCCACGGCTCCACCCTCGCCGACGCCACGTGGCTCGGCATCCCGGGCTCGACGATGCTGTACGCGATCTACGTCATGGGATTGGCGGCCGCGCTGCTGACGGCGATCTACATGACCCGCATGATGCTGTACACGTTCCACGGTCCCAATCGCACCGGCGAGGCCGAGCGTACGCACCTGACCGAGGCGCCGTGGGTGATGACCGCGCCGCTGGCCGTGCTCGGCGTGCTGAGCGCCGTCGGCGGGTGGCTCAACCTCCCCGCGTTCTTCCCCGCTGGCCCTGTGCAGGCGCTGCACCACTGGCTGGAGCCGGTCACCGGACAGGCGGCGCTGCGCGTGACGAAGGGGGCTGAGGCGCACCTGGAGCACAGCACCGAGTACGTGCTGGTGGGGATCGCCGTCGCGATCGCCGCGATCGGCATCGCGTTCGCGATCGCCCGACTCAAGCCGCAAGCGCTGGTGACCAAGAGCCAGTCACCGGCATCCGAGGGCTTCGCGCGGGTGCTGGAAGAGAAGTATTTCGTGGACGAAGGATACGACAAGGTCGTGGTGCAGCCGCTGCTTGGTGTGTCCCGATCCGTTCTCTGGAAGGGCATGGACGCGGGGCTGATCGACGGGCTCGTCGTGAACGGTAGCGCCCAACTCGCGCGTGGCATCGGATGGGTCGGGTCACGGATGCAGTCTGGCCAGGTGGGAACCTACGCCTGGGTGCTCATCATCGGCGTCGTGGCAGTTCTCGGCGCTTTCTCCCTGCGATAGACCGATGCAAGCCTTGCTCGATTCGATCGGTTACAACTCCTGGGT
The DNA here is from genome assembly GCA_016704465.1 of Gemmatimonadota bacterium. Lineage (GTDB taxonomy): Bacteria > Gemmatimonadota > Gemmatimonadetes > Gemmatimonadales > Gemmatimonadaceae > SCN-70-22. The sequence goes on from JADJAD010000010.1 coordinate 370,111, forward strand.
CCTCCCGGCGCTCCTGGTGATTCCGGTCGCCGGCGCGCTGTTGGTCTGGGCGCACAGCCGGACGGTGAAGGATGCGACCGGCGCGGCGCTGGCCGCCGGCGAGCGTACCGCGCGGGTCCTCACCTTTGCCGTCCTCGTGCTCGAGTTCGTCGTCTCGATCGGCCTGTGGTGGTCGTTCGACGCCGCCTCCAGTGGGTGGCAGGCGACCTTTGTCCTGCCGTGGATCGATTCCTGGGGGGCGCGCTTCTCGCTCGGGATCGATGGACTCTCGTTGATGATGGTGCTGCTCACCACGCTCCTCATGCCGCTGGCGGTGCTGGGGGGGTGGACGAGCATCAGCAAGAAGGTGCACGCGTATCACGGGCTGATGCTCCTTCTGACGGTGGGTATGCTGGGCGTGTTCGTGGCGCGCGACCTGTTCCTGTTTTACGTGATGTGGGAAGTGATGCTCATCCCGATGTATTTCATCATCGGCATCTGGGGTGGGGAGCGACGTATCTACGCCTCGCTCAAGTTCTTCATCTACACGATGTTCGGCTCGCTGCTGATGCTG
>JADJAD010000011.1 GCA_016704465.1 Gemmatimonadota bacterium
TCGCTCGCACGCTATCGCTCCGGATAGGGGGGGAGAATGCGGCATCCACGCAACGGTACTTCGGCGGCGAATAGGGGGGGCACTGGCGGCACGTGTCAGCACGATGAGATCGACGAGGCGAGGACCACGCACCATGACTACGCCGAGCACCAACCGATATCCGGCCAGCTACCCGTACGGGGAAGGGACGCGGGCGGCACGGGGCCAAGGGGCGCGGGGGGCTGGGACATCGCGCGCCGTCGGCAAGCCTGTGGCTCGCTCGCGCACGGTTTGCCCGCGCGGCGCGCGGTGTCGCATCGGCGCTGGCGATCGCGGCGATGTCCGGCCGCGTGCGTCGATTCGCCGACCATGACGGCCCTCCGGATAGTGCGAGCGGCAATCCCCTGGCCGACACGTTCGATGCGCTCTCGAAGGCCGCTGGCGAGTACGGCGACCTGGCACGCAGCTACGGCTTCATCTTCGCCGCGCTCTCGGTGCGGAGTCGGGTGACCCCCTCCCGTTTGGAGGTTCAGGCCGGCGCGTCGGTCAGGCCATACGATGCGTTCGTGAGCTCGGCGCATTGGGATTCGACGCTTCCGATGACCTTCCGTCCGCCGGCCCGTCGGTCGCTGATCGCATGGCGCAGGCTCGCCGCAGGACGACGCGTATCCTGACACTCACGCCTTCCGCTCCGATTCGGCGCCGATCCTGGTATGGCCCTGGGCGTTGGCGTCTCGACCGCAGCCGTCTTCGCGGGCGCATCGGCCATGTACCATGACGTGCAGGATTCGCCTAACGGCCAGCCGGACCTTACCGCGGCGTACTATGGCACGACGGGATGGGTCAAGCTGAGGGAGGTCGCGGTGATTGGCAGCTGCCCCGATTCGAGCCGCCATCGCGGCGAGCTTGGAGTCGCGCGCTGCGAGGAGGCCCGATACCAGGTGCGGTTCGACGTGTCGCTGCAGCGCCTGCTGGGGCGTCCGCCGACGCAGGTGACGGGGACTGTGGTGCGGCGGCTGATCAGCGTGGGAGAGACGCTGGTCAATGGACTCCGGCTGAGCTTCACGTGTGCGGCACCGAGCAGCAGGAGCGGCTGCAATCCGTGACGATGTGCGCTGAGGTGGTCGGGTAATCGTTTCCGCCGGCTGCAAGCGACGGGAATCCGTTCACCGGCACGGTGGCGACGTGGGAGGGGACACCGGGTGAGACGGTCCCGCTTGTGCGTCCGGGTGGGGCGCGACGGATCGTTGCACGAAGTCAGAGAGCCTCGCCAGCTGCAGTCGACCTCGAGCGTACGCCTCGCTCGCCTCGCTCGCGCCCTTCGTCGCGATCACGGCACGTGAGCGGCACGTGAGCGGCACGTGGGCGGCACGTGGGCGGCACGTGAGCGGCACGTGGGCGGCACGTGGGCGGCACGTGGGCGGCACTTGAGCTGCCTCGGATCGTTGGAGGTGCAAGCATCGTTATGCGGCTTGCCACTGATCGAACGGACGCATGTGGTGGTCGACTTGTCGGCGACGCACGTCCGCGGGCCGACGCAGCACCCACACATGTCAGGGAACATGCGCAGATTGGTCTTTGCGCGCCGATCCTGGCTGGGACTGTTCGTCCTGGTCGGATCCACAGCCGTGTCGCCCGGTACCGCCGTCGCCGGATCGGCGGACGGTGCCTGGCGAGCAGCGCGCGACCGTGGTGCGATGGACGTGGCAAACGCTCGCGTTGAAGCGAACGCGATCGCCGAAGGCGCGATCCGCGGTCGAGTAGTCGAGTCGGGCGGCGACGTTCCGGTCGCGGGGGCGCAGGTCCTGGTGGTTGGGACACGCCTGGGCGCGCTCTCGGCGGCCGACGGCTCGTACATCATTCGCGGCGTGACCGCGGGCAGCGTGCAGGTGCGCGCACTGCGCCTCGGCTACCAGCCGTCGGTGCAGACCGTGGTGGTCACGGATGGTGGTGAAGCCACGGCCAACTTTACGCTGACCCGCTCGGCGATCCAGCTCGAGGCGGTTGTCACCACCGCGACCGGCCAGCAGAGCCGCAAGTCGGTCGGCAACGTGGTGGCCAGCGTGCAGGTCGACTCGCTGGTAGGACGGCAGCCCTGACCAGCGTCAACGATGTCCTCACGGCGCGCACCGCAGGTGTACAGGTGCAACTCGGCTCCGGACAGACCGGGACCGCTCCGTCCATCCGCATCCGCGGCGTGAATTCGCTGTCGCTGTCTAACGAGCCGCTCGTCATCGTCGATGGTGTCCGCAATCGACAACTCGGCGGCCCCCGGCAACTTTTCCACGCAGCGCCTCAATCGCTTTGCCTCGTTCAATCCGGAGGATGTCGAATCGCTCGACATCATCAAGGGGCCATCGGCGGCGGCGCTGTACGGCACGGCGGCCGCCAACTAACGTGGTCGTGATCAAGACGGGCGGGGGCGCCGGGCGCACCGAGTGGCGGACGAACTTCGAAGGGGGGCAGGTCTCCCAGCCGGCGACGTTCTTCGACAACTATCGCAGCTGGGGCCGCAACCTGGTGAACAACGTCCCCGGCACGGCCGCGGTGCTCTGCCGTATCTCCGACGCGTCGCTGGGTCGGTGCCGGGTGGACTCGCTGACGACCTTCAACCCGCTCATGAACTCCGAGACGACGCCGTTCAGCTCGCAGCCGCGCTACAACTACGGTGTGAGCGCTTCCGACGGTAGCGACAAGCTGCGTTTCTTCCTCTCGGCCGACCGCGAGGACGAGGTCGGACCCTATGAGATGCCCGCCGCCGAGGTCGAGCGCCTGACGGCGCTGCGCGGTACGCGTCCGCGCCCCGGGCAGATCCGTCCGAACCAGCTCGGGCAGACCTCAATCCGCGGCAACTTCAATCTCGAACTCGCCCCCAACCTCGAGCTGGCGGTCACGACCGGCTATACCGACCGGTCGCTGAACTCGCTGTTCGACGGCGGCTTCTTCGCCGGACTCTCGTTCCAGAGCTACTTCGCCCCCGGGTTCCGAACCGCGACCAACGGGACGTCTGCCCAGCACATCGGCGACATCATGTCGGTGGAGCAGACGGCGCGTGAACAGCGGTCGATCCTGACGTCGACGCTGTCGTGGCAGCCACTGACCTGGCTGCAAGGGCGTGCGGTCGTGGGGCTCGACCAGAACCAGGCGGTCTCGTCGCGATTCGCCCGATTTGGCGAGGGTACCATCACCGGATGGGGGCCGCCCGGGCAGACGGGTGGGAAGGACATCAACCGGAACAGCTTCTCCCGCTACTCGCTCGACCTCGGCGCCAATGCGACCTTCGATCCGTGGTCGACGATCAACCTGCGGACCTCGGTCGGGGTGCAGTGGTTCAAGGACACGCAGTACCAGACGGTCGGGCGCGGTTACTCCATTCCACCCGGGGTCACCACGCCGAATGCCGGCGCCATCCAGGTCGCCCAGGAGTTCACGGAGGAGAACGCGTTCTACGGCGCGTTTCTCGAGCAGCAGATCGCCCATCGCGACCGGTTGTTCCTCAAGCTGCAGGTGCGCTCGGACCAGGCGTCGGCGTTCGGTCGTGACGTTGGCAACACGACGTACCCGGGGGCGTCGGTCTCCTATGTGATGTCTGACGAAGAGTGGTTTCCGAAGGGGCGATTCGGGATCTCCAACTTCCGCGTGCGGTCGGCCTATGGGCGAGCCGGCGTACAGCCGACGACCACGGCGGCGCTGCAGTTCCTGAGCGCCTTCACTGCACCGGTTGGCGGGACCGAGCAGCCGGCATTGCGGCTGGCGAACGTCGGCAACTCGAACCTGAAGCCGGAGGTCACGACCGAGCTAGAGTTCGGATTCGACCTCGGCCTGTTCTCCAACCGCGTAAATGTCGAGGCGACGCACTTCAACAAGGCGAGCCGCGACGCGCTCTTCTTCAACCCCATTGCTCCGTCGATCGGACAGCAGCAGGCCGGCGTCTGGCAGAATCTCGCCAAAGGTGCGCAATTGGGGCAGGAGCTGACCGTCTCGGCCGACCTTTACCGCAACCGGTACTGGTCGTGGAGTGCGCAGGTCAACGGCTCGCACATCAACAACGAGCTGGTCGAGGCTGGGGATGCGGTGCTCGCCGTCACGCCTGGTGGGCGCAACGTGGAGGGCTATCCCCTCTTCGGCTTGTGGGACAAGCGCATCACCGGTTGGAATGATGCCAACAGCGATGGCGCGCTCACCGAAAGCGAGATCACGATTTCGGCCGCGGACGAGTACAAGGGGACGACGACGCCGGTGTGGGAGGCTGGCATCTCCAACAATATCGGCTTGTTCAATGATCGTCTCCGGATCACCACGGTGATGGACTATCGCGGCGGCTTCTACAACCAGTGGGGCTTCGAGAACCAGCGGTGCGTCTCCGGCAACTGCCGCGCGGCGAACGATCCCAGCGCGCCACTGGCCGACCAGGCCGCTGCGGTGACGACCAACAGCGCCGCCAAGCGCACGGTGTGGGGATACTTTGTCCCGAACGACTTCATTCGGTTCCGGGAGCTGTCGGTCGCCTACACGATTCCGCGTGGTCTTGCGCAGCTGGTGCGTTCCGACAACGCGTCGATCGTGCTGGCCGGACGCAACATCGGCCTGCGGTGGACCAAGTATCCGGGGATCGACCCCGAGATGAACTCGTCGGTGAACAACACGGCCGGCACCAACAATGACTTCTTCGCCGCTCCACCACTTCGGTACTGGTTGGTGCGCGTCAACCTGGGGTTCTAACCATGATGCCTAACGCTTTCCTTCGACAGCTGCGCGCTCCCGGCGTGCGCGCCGGCCTCGCCGGCGTGCTGGCCCTGGTGGTCGCCACTGGCTGCTCGCGCGACGAACTGCTGGGCGTGGACACGCCCGACCAGATCACCCCGGCCTCGGTCAACTCCGTGGCCGGCGCCCAGGCCCTGCGCGCCTCGGCCATCGGCGTCTTCTCGAATTTCTATGGCGGGACGACCAACGTGGGCGTGAACCTGTATGTCGGCCTGCTGTCCGACGAGTTGATCAATGCCCGACCGGGAGCCGACCACATCGATATTCGCTCCTTCAACGAGAACGTCTTCCCGAACACGGCGTGGAACAACTTCTCGCAGGCCTATACGGCCATCGTGCGCGCCACTCGCTCGGTGAACGAATTCTACCCGGCCAATGCGACGAAGAACCTGCAGCTCGGGCAGCTGTACGTGCTGCGCGGGTACTCGCTCACCATCGCGGGCGAGGCGTTCTGCAACGGAGTCCCGCTCTCCGACGTGAACGATGCGAGCCCCAGCTTCACCACGGAGTTGAGCGCGGACATGCAGACGCGCGCCGTCGCGTCGTTCGACAGCGCCCTGACGATCCTGGGGACGGCAGGCGCCGACGTGAACCAGCGCTATGCGGCGCGCGTTGGCAAGGCGCGCGCCCTGGTCAACCTCAAGCGCTACACCGATGCAGCAGCGGTGACGCGGGCCGGTGGCGACGGGGCGGCATCGATCGCCGTGCCGACGAGCTTCATCTACAACATGGAATACTCGGCCACGACGCTGGTCAACACCATCTTTGACTGGATGGTGAACACCGCCAACTTCGGTCCCTCGGAGCGGGAAGGGGGGAACGGGCTCAACTGGCGCTCGGCCGGTGATCCGCGCGTGGTCATCAGCACGACGTCCCGGCTTGGGCAGGACGGGTCCACGCAGGTCTTCACAATCCAGGGCTACCCGAACGGCGCTGCACCCACCATGCTGGCGTCGGGTGTCGAGGCACGGCTGATCGAGGCCGAGTCGGACCTTTCCACTGCGAACGCCACCGGCTGGCTGGCCAACCTCAACGCGGCGCGCGCGGATGCGGGGGCACGTGCGGCGCGCAGCATCGCCACGGGCGCACCCGACGTGTTGCCACCGCTCGTCGATCCCGGCAGCGATGCGGCCCGCATCGACCTGCTCTTCCGCGAGCGCGGCTTCTGGACGTACCTGCAGGCGCACCGAGTTGGCGATCTCCGTCGACTGGTGCGACAGTATGGGCGCGGTGCCGAAACCGTCTGGCCGACGGGGGCGTACTTCAAGGGAGGGACGTACGGCACCGACCAGAACATCACGCCGTCGATCGCCGAACGAAACAACCCGAGCTGGCAGGCGTGTACGAATCGGGATGCCTAACGCCTGACGATGCAGGAACGTGTGCCACGCCCCCCGGCGACGAATCGCCGGGGGGCGTGCGTTTCGCGCCATGCGGCCATTCCCCATCACGCTGCTCGCGCCGCGTGTGAGCGACACCGGCGCGCACCTATGGCGTTGCTGCCGGTGACTCCCCCGCACTGCGATACGACGCTTCAACCAACGCCAGGACCTCGCGGGCGTGGTCGAGCGTCACCTCGGCCGGGCGGCGTGCTGCGAGGGCGCCGACAAAGTCGCGCCACATGGCGCCAAAGCCGAGGAAGTCCCGGAGCCCCGGCGCGCGCAGCCGCGTGCGCCGCCCGCGCTGCAGGACCAACAGGCCGTTGGATTCGAAGTGCACCGCCCCCTCGCTCCCGTAGATCGCCGAGGCGCGCACGCCGCCGAATGGTGCGGCGACCTCCCACGAGTGCGAGAGCGTGCCGACCGCCCCGCCAACATACTCAAACGTGGTGAGCATGCTGCGCTCCATCTCGCCACGCGAGCTGCCGGGGCGCAGCCCATGCACCAGGGGACCCGGAGGCCGAGGTTGGCCATCAGGTGCATCCAGTGCACTCCTCCCTCGAACAGCGCACCGCCCCCAGCCACATCAGCGTCGGCGCGCCACCCGGGCGTGTCCTGTCGCTTGAGGGCGTTCACGTGCACAAACAGCACCTCGCCGAGTTCGCCCGAGGCCACGATCTCACGCAGGAGATAGGCCAGCGGCTTGTAGTGATAATTCTCGGCGACCAGTACCTGGCGCCCCACCCGTTCTGCGACAGCCCGAACCGTGTCGACATCGGCGCTGTGCAGGAAGGCCGGCTTCTCGACCACGACGTCCTTGCCGGCCTCGAGCGCCGCCAGCGTCAGGGCAAGGTGGGTGGCCGGGGGGGTGGCCACCACCGCGCAGGTGACACGCGCATCGGCGAGTGCCTCGTCGTAGGAGCCGAAGGCCCCGGATCCCCCGACGTCCTGATCCATGCTGGCGGCGCGGGCGAGGTCGCGGCTGGCGTGGTAGCGCGCCAGGTGCCGAAATCTTCGTAGCCGAGTGCTGTGGCGCTTGGTGATGTCGCCGCAGCCGAGAAAGACCAGCGCGACCGGCGCACGGGACGACGACTCAGGGGCATGCGCCGAACGCTCGAGCACGGGAAGCTGCTGGCGCCCCATCGCGCGCAGGGCCGCCCGGCCTGTCAGCAGCGTGCCGATGCGCAGGGCGTTGGCGGCGATCGTCAGGCTCGGTTCACCCTCCCGAGGTCGGCAACGCGCTGCCGTCGGCAACGTACAGGTTGTCGAGCCCGCGAAAACGTCCGCGATCGTCCAGGGGTGAGGTGGCCTCGTCCTGCCCCATGCGCACGGTTCCCACCGCATGGGAGAACGACCGCAGGTCGTGCATCATGCTGAACAGCGCGCCCGCCTCGCGAAGGATGCGTCGTGACTGCTGCACCAGCGCCCGGCCGGCCGCAACGTCGCGCCGCGTGTAGCGGTGCCGAATGCGCAGGGTCGGGAGGCCCAGCTCGTCGCGGTTCGCCTGGTCAATCGAGACGAAGTTCGACGCGACCGGCTGGTCCTCGGCGATGCTGAGCAGTGCCAGCACGTGCGGCACGCCGATCGCCGCGATGTGGCCGATGGGGGCCGGGAGGATGCGACGCACGAAGTCCGGCCCCGGGGCGGTGATCTGCTGGATGCACCCCAGCTTGCCGATGGACGGATCGACGCCGGGGGCGCCGAAATAGAAGTCGTGAATCGCGACCTGCTTATGGAAGTCGCGCGGCCCGGATTGGTGGGACGCGCGAACACGCCGAGGGTGAGCAGGTTGTTGTGCCGAGTGAGGTAGCGCCCGATGGCCGATGCGGCGGGAGAGCCCCGGTCGAGCCCCGAGGCGAGCAGCAGGTGCCCGGCGTGGCCAGCGTCCCCGCCGCGGCACGACGCGGCCGGCGCGCAGCGTCGGTCGACGCGCCACTGCGGCGATCCACGCTGCACGGCGCTCACCCGCCCGTGCTCCACCGACAGCTGCACAGCGACCGACCGTTGGCGCTGCGCCATCCCCACCGCCTGCAGCATGGGGAATCGGCCAGTGGCGAGGTCGTTCTTGCCGCGCCGATGGCACAGAGCGAAGCCGTCGCAGGTGCAACACAGCGTGCAGGTGGCGCGATCGTCGCTCGGCGCGTAGTTGATCGCCAGCGGAAGAAACGGCAGGCCCGAGCCGTCGCGCCGCGTCCTCGGCGACCCGTTGCGCGGGGGGAGTGAAACGCGCGGGGACCTGCGGGTACGGCCGTCGTCGCGCGCGGGCGCCGTCGGATCATCGGTCATCGCCTGCGACGCCAGCGGCGTTTCGTTCCAGTCATAGAGGGGGCCAGCTCGTCGTACCCGAATAGCCACTCGGCACCGGAGTCGGTGACGATCGCCGGACCGGGATCGAAGTCCTGCTCACGCAATCGCAGCGCGACGCCCGCCGTAGAACACCGAGGGGGCCCGCCGACGCAGTGAAAGCTCCGCCTGAACTTGCGGCGCGCATCGTCCCGCATACGCCGTGTCGGGGCAGTAGTGGTCGGAGAGTTCGTGCGCGCTGTTGATTTCCAATTGGCGGGGCCCCGGGTTACCCAGTCGCCGCGCTCCAGCATCAGGACGCGTTCGCCGGCCATCACAGGCGGAGTACGCGGCCATCACGCCCGAAGCCGCTCCCGATGACAATCGTGTCGAACGACTCGGATGCTAGAACCACGTTGCCACACACGAATTCGCCGCCGAGGATGACGGAGAAGCGAACAAGCGCCCCGAGAAACGACCACAGCGAAAAAACCGACCACCCCGATGCGCAGCATGCCAACGACCAGTGTGACCGGATACATGGGGGGGCAGCCCGACGACGGCGCTCGCCGGGGACCACCGGCCAGACGATGCGGCGCCCGCTCTGCGGTCGGTCGATCCAGACGTTGACCGCCGCCCGGGTCTTCGCCGACCGGGAGCGCATGAGGCGCTCCGATACACGATGTGGGGGCAGTCTTTCCGACCATGGTTCCCGCAGTAAAGACGCCAGACCATGGCGGGTTGCTAGGCGCACGTGCCCACGATAGGCGGCGGCCGCCGCGATGTACAACTCGGCGTTCACGACCGGGATCAGCGCGCTCAGGACACCATAGCCCAGCGAGCGCGGCCAACGTCGCCCCCGACAGGAGCACCATGGCCCCGCGAACGGCGACATGCGACTACTTCACCGGTCCGCCACCCGGGCGCAGTCCCCCGGGTTTATCCACCGGTGGGCGGCTGCGTCCACACGCGGTGGCACCCAACGATACGACCAACAACCAGATGCCAAAAAACGGGTAAGAAAACTTCACCCGACGCGTGAGCATGCTCGGATCGATGATCGGCTTTCCCGGCGAACTTGCCGCGCGGCTTGTCCACAAGGAAAGAACGTCTTGTACGTCTCGACCGCAGCGCGCTCAGCCAAGCGCCCCCATGGCGAGGAAGGCCAGCGGTCGGTCGGATGGAGCAAGCGGAGGGCGAATCCCATCGTCATGAGCGGGCTGCGGAAGAACTGAAGAACTCGAAGCCCTCTTGGCGCGTCCTTCGAGGCGCCACCGACCGCGGTCAGCCATCCGCCGACACTGCC
>JADJAD010000012.1 GCA_016704465.1 Gemmatimonadota bacterium
GGTGGGCGTCTGCAACGGCGCATGACGCGCGGCGATTGTAAGGGATGGCACGACTGATGGCGAGGGCACGGCGCGACTTTCGACGCGCGCTCGGAACGGCTACCATCACCTCAGGCCCGCTGCCCAGGCGCCCCGCCGCGCCTCGCACGTCTCTCCTCGAGGAATCCTCATGCGCACCCGAGAGCATCCTGATGTACCGGACTTGGCTCCCGCCCTCGACCGCCGCCAATTCGTGCGGCGCGGAGTGGCGCTCGGCGCGGCCGGCGTGGTCGGTGGATCGCTGAGCGCGCCCGCACCCGCGCTCGCCGGGGGCGCGGCCGTGGGCGAGGGCGCGGGCGAGGCATCGCAGTCGCAGGCGCCGTTCCCGCTCGAGGAGGTCACGGTCGAGACCCTGCAGGGCGGGATGGCCGCCGGTCGGTTCACCGCCGTCGGGATTGCCCAGCAGTACCTGGACCGCATGCACGCCGTCGATCGCACCGGCCCGACGATCAATTCCGTCATTGAGGTCAATCCGGAGGCGCTCGAGATCGCGGCACGTCTCGATGCCGAGCGCGCCGCGGGGAAGGTGCGCGGACCGCTGCACGGTATCCCGATCCTGATCAAGGACAACATCGACACGGCCGACCGGATGCGCACGTCGGCGGGGACATTGGTGCTGGCGCAGTCTCGCGCGGCGCACGACGCCGGACTCGTCACGAGGTTACGCGACGCGGGGCTGGTGATCCTGGGCAAGACCAACCTGTCGGAGTGGGCCAACTGGCGCTCGACGCGATCGGTGAGTGGATGGAGCGGGCGCGGACGCCTCACCCGCAACCCGTACGCACTCGATCGCAATGCGTGCGGTTCGTCGTCGGGCACTGGAGCCTCCATCGCGGCCAACCTCGCGGCGATCGGGATCGGGACGGAAACCGACGGCTCCATCGTCTGTCCGGCGCACGCCAACGGACTGGTGGGGATCAAGCCGACCGTTGGACTGGTGTCACGCTCGGGGATCATCCCCATCTCCAGTTCGCAGGATACGGCAGGGCCGATGTGCCGCACGGTGAAGGATGCCGCGGCGCTGCTGTCGGTGATGGCCGGCGTGGATGCCCGCGATCGGGCCACGGCCGCCGCCGCCGGGCATGTGGAGGCGGACTACACGACCTTCTGCGACGTGGATGGGCTGCGCGGCGCGCGCATCGGGGTGGTGCGCCAACTGTTCAATGCCGGTCCCGCGGTGGACCGGGTGATGGAGTCGTCGCTGGCGGCCATGCGCAGCGCGGGGGCCGTCCTGGTCGATCCGGTGCGTGTGGCATCGATCGGCGCGTTCGAGGCGGACGAGTTCGAGGTCCTGTTGCATGAGTCGAAGGCCGGGATCGAGGCGTATCTCGCCACCTTGCCGGGCGACGGACTGCCGCGCACGCTCGCCGACGTCATTCGCTTCAATGCGGCACACGCGGCCGACAGCATGCCGTACTTCGGGCAGGAGATCCTGGTGCAGGCGCAGGCGAAGGGGGGGCTCGATTCGCCGGCGTATCGGCGCGCGCTCGCCCGGTGCCAGCGCCTCTCGCGCGCCGAGGGGATCGACCAGGTCATGCGCACGCATCGCCTCGACGCGCTGGTCGCACCGACCGGGGGGCCGGCCTGGGTCATCGACCTGGTCAACGGCGACCACTTCGGCGGGGGTAGCTCCGCCCTCGCCGCCGTCGCCGGCTACCCGAGCATCACCGTGCCCGCCGGGATGGTCTTCGGGCTCCCCGTCGGGCTGTCGTTCATCGGCGGTGCCTGGCAGGAGGCCACGCTCGTTAGGCTCGCGTACGCCTTCGAGCGCGTGACGCATGCGCGGCGCGCCCCGCGCTTCCTGGCCACGGCCCAGCTTTCGGGCTCGTGATGCGGGGGCGACTGGTGCCGATGGACAGCCGCGCATAGCTTGGCCGGGGCCACCGCGCATGGCGGCTGCGTCGCCGGCCACCGCACCATCGGTTTGGTGGCCGTCACCCTCAAATGCATCCCGGCATGGCATCCGACTCGGTCTCGTGGGGAGGCGTCGCCCTTCGCATCGTTGCGGCTGGCGTCCTCGTCTTTGCGACGTTCAATCCCGAGGGGCAGTCGTACTACCACTGGGCCATCGCCCCGCTGCTCCGCGATGCGGGCAGCTTTGGCGCGACGAAGTTCCTCGCCGGTGCGGTGCTGTTGGCCGGCTGGGTGGTCTACCTGCAGGCCACGCGGCGATCGATCGGCTGGATGGGGCGCTGCTCGTCGCCACCATCACCGGCGGTGTCATCTGGCTGCTCATCGAGCGCGGGATGGTCACGGCCAGCAGCGGCCGGGGAATGGCGCATGTCGCGCTCATCGCGCTGTCCGTGGTGCTCGGCGTGGGCATGTCCTGGTCCCACTTCTCGCGTCGATTGTCGGGACAGGCCGACACCGACGTGGTGGAATGACCGCACGCCGGGCGCCATCTGGCCGTGAGTCGGCGGTGCGCCGGCGGCTACATGCGATGCGGCCGCACGAGTTCCGCGCGCAGGGCGCTGCGTAGCTCGCGCGGGTCAATGCGGTAGTCCCAGTTCGGGTACACAAAGCGCGACTGTTCCTCGGTACCGAGGACATACCTCACGCTATGCCCCATCGCGTGCCCCAGCGCGTGGTAGCAGGGGACCATGAAGCTGCGTTGCCCGAACAGGATCGTGCGCGCACCCGCTGGGGCGAAGAGCAGGTCGGTCAGCCCCGCACCGAGCGGGGCGACGACCATGGCCGTCTCCGACATGAGGTCCCGTCGCTGTGCCACCGACAGCGTGGAGGTGTCCACGCTCTCGAAGCCGTGCGCCGCGCAGATGGCCTCCGCTTCATCGGCGTTGAGGAAGCGTCCCCGACCACCGGCACTGCCACGCAGGAACACGCGTCGCGTGGGGGCCGCCGGTGCCGACACGGCGGGGATGGTCAGGTGCGCGTGCAGCCATCCCCAGACGCCGGCGTCCGTGCACCCCCCGTCCTTGCGGTGGGCGACGACCACCAGGTCGTCGAACTCCACGATCTCGTCGGCGGCCACCTGCACGACCCGGTCGCGCGTGATCCCCAGCCAGGCCAGGGTTTCCAGCTGGAACGGGAGCAGCGGAGTGGGCACCACGAAGCGCATGTCGGGATCGCGCAGCACCTCGGGCGCTGCCGACAGGCGGCCCAGCGCATCGGCAATCCAGTGGTAGTAGTTCGCCGACACATTGGTCGCCAGCAGGAACGCGCGCCCCCCGCGCACCCGTTCGGCCGTGGGCGAGTGCAGCAGCAGGCGGCCATCGCCCTCTGCCCAGAGGACGCAGTTGCGCCCGCGCGACAGCACCGCGGGAATGTCGTGGCAACGCGGCGTGCCGAACTCCACCTCCGGCTCGTCGACGAGGCCATGTACGTAGGCCCGGTCCGATCGATCGAGGACCAGGAACAGTCCACCGACCACCCGGCCGCCCGGGATGGTGCGCACGTCTGGGGAGCCGGTTCGAATCGTGACGTGGCGCTCGTGCACGCCGCCGCCATGATGGACGGTGTATCCGAGCGTCGTCTCCTGCCGGTGGGCGTCGCCCGCGACCGTCTCTGGCGCGCCGTGGTCGTCGAGGCGGGCGGTCAGCTGCCGCCCGGTACCGAGGGCGGGGACGTGCTCGGAGAGCTGCGGCTGACGGAGCAGGTCGAGGGCGGCCGGCTCCCGGTGGTCGGCGAACGTGGCGAGGGCGCGCGCCACCAGCGCACCGCGCGTGGGCTCGCACGCCACCGCCCGCTCGGCGGCGTGTCGCGCCGCGGCGGCATGGCCGGCGCGCAACTCGCACTCCGCGAGCGCGCACTGCGCGGTCACGTCGTCCGGCGACTGGGCGACCGCCGCCAGTGCGAGCGCACGTGCGCGCGGCAGGTACTCCGACGCGAGCACCATGGGCGTGACGTCGGGCACGCCGATGGATCGCAGGTCGAGACGGGACGGTTCGCCCTGGCGCCGGAACAGCGTCGCGTGCCGGATGTGGAGGAACAGCAGGACATCGGCCGCCAGCCGCAGCGTCTCCGCATCGGCGTGTCCGGCGCGAGCGAGCATGGTGCCGCAGGTGGAGAACGCCTCGATGTCACGGCCCGCGCGCATGAGCAGCAGCGATAGCGCGCGATAGGCCGCCACGTTGTCGGGCGTGATGGTGATGGCGTCGCGTAGCGCCCCCTCCGCCTCGTCCACGCGCCCCGCCGCGACGAGCGCCTCGGCAAAGGCGATGAGCGCGTCGCTCGGCGTGGCCTCGAGGCCGGGCGGCGTGCGGTAGAGCGGAACGGCGGTCATGCGGGCACCGTCGCCACCAGCTCCTTCCGGAGCGTGTACTGCAGCGAGGGCGTGAAGCCGAGCTGGTGGCCGAACGACATCGCATCCTCGTTCGGCTCGCCCGCATGGCTGGCGAGCCCGAGGTCGAGCGCGCGCACGCCCGCCGTGGCGCTCCACCCGTACACGTGGGCCACGAGCAGCGCCATCGGGCTGTGACGATCGACGTCGCCCGCATCGCCGAGACCCCGAATGGACAGCTGTGTCTCCGAGAGCTGGTAGCTGATGCTCGCCGCGATCAAACGATCGCGCTGGAAGGTGCCGTGCCAGTGCACGGTGCCAGGCAGGGCGGTTTCCATGGCCAGGATCCCCTCGAGCGATTCGATCGGCGCGCGTCCGTGGCGGGCGTGGCTGGCACTGACAATGGTGTGGGCATCGGCGCGCTCGCTCGAACGCAGCGCCCTGGCCGACATTCCGCGTCGCGCCGCGGTCTGTACGATGGCCCGCGGCACCGCGCCCATCTGTTCGGCCAGCTCCTCGGTGCCGACGTCGGAGTGCGGGACGAGGTCGGGAGCGGCAGGCGTGTAGCCGAGCCGAAGGTAGGCGTTCATCCACACGGCGTGACCCTCGGGCTCATACGCGGCGTGCGGGAGCGTCAGGTGCACGCGGTGCACGCCGCGCGCGATGAGTTCTTCCTCGGTCGAGCGGATCATGCGGGCGGCCACGGCGGTGTGGAGCGGAGCGAACGGCGTGTGGAGGGCACCGAACAGGCCGCGCGCGCCGGACTGCACCTCGCCCGGTGCGACCTCGGCGAACCATCCCCCGGCGAGTGACTCGCCACTGCTTCCGTCCATGACGACCGCGTACCACGCGCGCACGTGTGCCGGGGCATGCAAGCGAAAGAATGCCGGTGATCGCAGCAGGTCCGACGCCGGCGCCAGGCGGTCGCCCGGGTCGCGCAGCAGGGCGACATCGAGTTCCACGTCGGGCGAGAGCTGCCTGGGCGCGCGTGCGGTGGCGATCGTGCTGGCGTCAAGCATCGGGACCTCCTGCTGCTGGCGGAACACCATCGCGCGACGAGCTGACGCGAGGCACGGCCATCGTGGTGGGGCGTGGAGGCGCCGCGGCGTGCGGCCGCTGCGCGAGTGCGTGCGTGGCGGAGCGCTCAGGCGACACGGTACATCTCCCGTGCGCGGAGCCACTCGTCGCGATCGTGCACGCGTGAGGCCGCGCGATAGTCCGTGTCCGCCATGACGACGGCGACCGTGCCGGGCGCAAAGTCGCGCAATTCCATCCACAGCGTCGGTGGGACGAGCACCGCCCCCGCCAACGAGGACATCGGAATGCTCCGCGCCGACGTTCCATCTTCGATGCGAACCGTCAGTGCCCCGGATGCGCAAACAATGAGCTGCGAGGCGCGCATGTTCGCGTGCTGTCCACGCGTCGCCCCCGTCGGGACGTTCGTGATCAGGAAAGCCCGCCGCACGTCGAACGGGATCTCCGTCGTGCGCTCGAGGATCGTCACGCTCCCGCGTGCGTCGTCATGATACGGAAGCGCGATGACTCGGCAGTCATTGACGGCGATCGGGGGATTCATGCGGTGACCTCTCGCGCCTTGCGCGACGCCTCAGGCGCCGCCGCCCGGCGGACATCGAGCGTGAGCCAGGGTCCGCGCTCGAAGGCGCGGCCGCGACCGGACATGCGACCGGGCGTGCGACCGGGCGTGCGTCCAGCGACGCGTTGCCTGACGAGTGGAGCGCGAGGGGAGCTGGGCCCGCCGGTAACCAACATGGGTGCGTCGCGCAGTGCGGTGGATGGGGAGCGTGCCCGTTTTCCTCGCGCGAGGTGCGGAGGGCGGAACCGTCCAGAGGGGCAATCCGGGGGCCAGACGCAACGCACGGCGTGTGCATCCGCGGTGACGCCAACGCCAAGTGCATTCCAAGCAACGACTTGGTCGGCGTCGAGATGGTGACTCCAATGTGGCAGGAGCCCAGCATTGCAACCGAGTACGATCGCCGCAGGAGGAAGATCCTGCCGATTCGTCGACCGGTTCGCCCCGATCACGGCTGATCCTGCCTAGCGACCGAGGGTGGAGCGTCGGGCCTGTGACGACCGTTCGCGGCCTGACGTCAGTCTGGAGAGCCTTCCTGAAATGCCACTCGCCTTCCACACCCTCGCGCGATCCCTCGGGGCCGCACGCGACCCTGCGCTCGCGCACGCGCGCGGGGAACACCTTTCGCGCGCGTGTGCGGTCCTCCTCGCGTCGATTGGGGCGCTCGTCCTGATCGGGTGGATCGCCGACATTCCGCAGTTGCGATCGCTGGGACCGGCCGGTTGGGCTGCGACCAATCCGCTCGCGGCGGTGTGCTTCATTGGGGTGGGCGCCGCGCTGTGGCTGCTCTCGGAGCGTGCATCCGATCAGCAGTGGCGGGTGGCCCGCGCGATCGCGGGCGGGATCGCCGTCGTCGGACTCGTGCGAGTCCTCGCCTCGGTCGTCTCGCACGACCTGGCGATTGATGCCGTGTTGTTCCGCGATGCCATGTCGGCCACCGCCGACGGACGCTCGAATCGCATGTCGGCTGGATCGGCGGCGAACCTGCTCCTGATCGGGGTGGCGCTCTTGCTCCTGGCCCGCCGGCAGCACACGCGGGTGGCGCTCGCGCAGGGACTGGCGAGCGCGGTGCTCGCCCTCGCGTCGACGGCCCTCCTGGCGCACGTCTATCGCAGCGGGTGGTTCAACTCGATCGGGCAGTTCAACCGCATGGCGGTCCCGACGTGCATCGCCTTCGCCGTGATCGCGATAGGCACCCTCGCCCTGCGTCGGGAGACGGGAGTGCTGGCGGTCGTGTTGAGTGACAGCCCGGGCGGGACGATGGCGCGTGCGCTGCTCCCGACCGGTCTCCTTGCCCCTGCGGTCTTCGGCTGGATCGCGCTCTGGGGGCTCCGTGCGTCGCCGGAGGCGGCTGGACCGGACCTCATCGTCACGCTGTGCGTGATGGCGACCATCCTCGTGTTTGTCGGGTTGATCACCCGGATCGCGATGCAGGTGCACCAGACACACGTGGAGCGCGCGCGCGTCGAGGCGGCGCTGCGCGAGAGCGAAGTGCGTTTCCGGCTCCTCGCCGAGAACGGGAGCGACATCGTCTCGCTGCACGACATTTCGGGGCGGGTGCTGTACATGTCGCCGTCGTGCGAACGCGTCCTCGGCTTCACCCCCGAGGACGTGATGCGCATGAGCCCGTTCGCCATGGTGCATCCGGACGATGGCGACCGGCTGCGCCGCCACTTTGACGACCTCATTCGCGGTGCCCCGGTGACGGCGCTGTCGTGCCGAATGCTGCACAAGACGGGGAAGCACCTGTGGTTGGAGATGATGTGGCGCGCCGTGCGCGAAGCGGATGGACGCATCACGAGCCTGCAGGCCTCCTCACGCGACATCACCGAGCGCCGGGACTACGAGCGGCAACTCGAGGACACGCGGCGAAAGCTGCAGGCCAATCACGAGAGTCTGGTCGAGGCGAACGCACGGCTGGCAGCCCTGGCGTCGCACGACGGACTCACGGGGCTCAAGAACCGGCGCGCCTTCGAGGAGCGACTGTTCGAGGAGCTGTCGCGCATCCGGCGCACGCAGCAGCCGGTGGCACTGCTGCTCATCGACATCGATCACTTCAAGGCGTTCAACGACGCCTTCGGGCACCCGCGCGGGGACGAGATCCTGCGCGCGGTCGCGCGCGTGCTCGCCCGGTCGATCCGTGACACGGATGTGGCCGTGCGCTACGGCGGCGAGGAGTTCGCCGTCATCCTCCCCAACACCGATACAGCAGGGGCGCACATGATGGGCGAACGCCTGCGCGAAGCGATCGAGTCGGCGCCATGGACGGAGCGCGCCATCACGGTCAGCGTCGGCGCAGCCACGGCCACGTCGCCGAACGTCCCGATGGACGACCTGCTCGATCGCGCCGACCGTGCGCTCTATCGCTCCAAGCAGTTCGGGCGCAACCGGGTGACGCTGGCCGACGTGGCCTAGGGCGTCGGCGCGTCGGCACGTCGGCACGGTGGCACGGTGGCACGGTGGCACGGTGGCACGGTGGCACGGTGGCACGGTGGCGCCGCTGCACGGTGGCGCCGCTGCACGAGGCTTTGGGACGGCGACTTTGCGCGCCGACGGCGTTGCGCGTATCGTCCCCGTGCGTCGCCGTGACCGCGTGCGCACCCCAACCCCGGACCCTCCCATGCGTCTTCGCCCGCTGACCCTGTGCGCTGCCGTCCTGCTCGTCGCCCCTCTCTCCCCGAGCTGGGCGCAGGAGACGCGGCCTCCGACCGGCCGCGCGCTCCAGCCGAACGACATCTTCCGCCTGCGCGATGTGGGCGATCCGCGCCTGTCCCCCGACGGCGCCTGGGTCGCGTACACGGTGACGACCACCGATTCCGCCAAGGACAAGAGCGACAGCGACGTCTGGATGGTGAGCTGGGACGGCACGCGCACGCTGCGCCTCACGAGTTCTCCCGAGGGTGAGGGGACGCCGCGCTGGTCGCCGGATGGCCGCTACCTCGCGTTCGTCTCCGGTCGCTACGACAGCAAGGGCGGACAGGTCTGGCTGCTCGATCGTGCCGGGGGCGAGGCGGTGCGGTTGACCAACCTGCCATCAGGCGTCGACGACTATGCCTGGTCACCCGACAGCCGCCGCCTCGTGGTGGTGTCGCAGGACCCCGAGCCCGGCAGCGACCCGAAGGACAGCACCGGGGCCAAGTCGCCCAAGCCGATCGTGATCGACCGTTACCAGTTCAAGCGCGACCGCGAGGGATACCTCGATCGCCGTCGAAACCACCTGTACCTCGTCGATGTCGCCAGCGGCAAGGCGGAGCAGCTGACGACCGGCGACTTCGACGACACGTCGCCCCGTTGGTCGCCCGACGGCACGCGCCTCGCCTATGTCTCCCGTCGCGGCGCCGACCCGGACCGGGAGAACAACACCGACATCTTCGTGGTCGCGGCGCAGATGGGGGCCACGCCGTCGCGCCTGTCCACCTGGACCGGTCCGGACGACACACCGGAGTGGAGCCCCGATGGCGCGCTGATCGCCTACCTGCAGGGGAGCGAGCCACAGCTCTCGGCCTACAATCAGGATGTGCTGGCGGTGGTCCCCAGCAGCGGCGGGGCGCCACGGCTCCTGACCACCGCCCTCGATCGCGACATCTCTCGGCCGACCTGGGCAGGCGACGGCCGCTCGATCTGGGCCCTGGTCGGTGACGACCGCGCCCAGCACCTGGCCCGCGTGGCGATTGCCGACGGCGCGGTGACGCGGCTCGTCGAGGGTCGGCGCGTGATCAGCGGCTTCGACGTGAGCCCCGACGGCCGCATCGTGGCCCGCGCCGCCACCGCGACCAAACCATTCGAAGCATTCGCAGTCGAGGACGGCGCCCTGCGCCAGCTCACGCGCGTCAACGACGCACTCCTGGGCGAGCTGCGACTCGGCACCACCGAGGACATCTCGTTCCGCAACCGCGACGGCCTCACCGTCGGGGCGCTCCTGGTGAAGCCGGCCGACTTCGAGGCGGGGCGGAAGTATCCGCTCCTGCTGCGCATTCACGGTGGGCCGAACGGGCAGGACCAGCATGCCTTCGCCTTCGAGCGCGAGCTGTTCGCGGCCCGAGGCTATCTCGTGCTCGCGGTGAACTACCGCGGCAGCTCGGGACGCGGACAGGCGTGGAAAAAGGCCATCTTCGCCGACTGGGGCAACAAGGAAGTGCAGGACCTGCTCGCCGGCGTGGACCATGTCGTGTCGCTCGGCATTGCCGATCCCGACCGGCTGGGCCTCGGCGGATGGAGCTACGGCGGCATCCTCACGAACTACACCATTGCCACGACGCCCCGGTTCAAGGCCGCCACCAGCGGCGCAGGAAGCTCGCAGCAATTGTCGATGTACGGCAGCGACCAATACATCTACCAGTACGAGAACGAGCTGGGCCCGCCGTGGAAGAACCCCAAGGCCTGGGAGAAGGTCTCCTACCCCTTCCTCCACGCCGACCGGATTCGCACCCCCACCCTGTTCCTCGGCGGCGAGAAGGACTTCAACGTCCCCATCGCCGGGAGCGAACAGATGTACCAGGCGCTCAAGTCGTTAGGTATCGACACGCAGCTGGTCGTGTACCCGGGGCAGTTCCATGGTATTACCCGGCCGTCGTTCGTGCGCGATCGCTACGAGCGCTACCTCGGGTGGTACGACACCTACCTGCGCCCGACCACACCCTGACGCGGTAGCGCCGGTCAGGTGGTGACCGATGGTCAGGCGCGCGCGAGCAGCCCCGCCAGCAGCTGGCATAACAGCGCGCCGACCACGGTCATGGAGACTCCCCACGCCATCAGCTGGTTGAACAGCCGGCGCGAGGCCACCGGCCCCGACACGGCCGCCACGCACAACGCCCCGAGCGTGGAGAGCGGCGACACGTCGACCAGCGCCGAGCCGACGTTGATCGACAGGGCGACGGCCAACGGGTCTCCCCCGCCGACCTTCTCCACGAGCGTGACGGCCGTGGGAAGGAAGGCCGGAAGGACAACACCGGACGTGCTGCTATAGGTCGAGATCGCCCCCGTCACGAAGGCGATCACCCCGTTGAGCGTGTCCGGCGTCGCCAGCCGCGCCAGCAGCGTGGTGAAGAGGTCCATCCCCCCGGTCTGCTCCAGCAGGGCGACGAGCAGCGAGACGCCGCTCACCATCAGGATGACCGACCACGGGACCTTCCGGATCGCCGTCACCTCGTCGGCGACGCGGGCAAGCAGGAGCACGGCGGTCGCGCCGAAGGCCGACAGGCCGAGGTTGAGCTTGAATCCGACCACGCCGACGATCCATGCCACGATGACCGCGAGCGTCAGGCGCTGCGCCTGGGTCATGGCTGTGATGTCGTGCGCCGACCCCACTGTCGATGGGTTGACCGGTGCAGGGGCCGCCGTCGCCGCCTGTCGGTGCGGACCGAGCAGCGCGTAGGCCGCCAGCGCCACGAGGGCATGGGCGGCGAAATTGGCGATCCAGACCCGCCACTCGTGCCCACCGAGTCCCGCCTTGGCCATCGCCGAGTTGGCGATCACGCCGACCGACGCGATCGGCGAGAGGTTGCCGGCATTCGCCCCGTTGGCCACCATCAACGCGGTGAGGAAGGGCGGAACCCCGGTGCGCTCCCCGATCACCATCGCCAGCGGCACCACCAGCGCCACGCTCGAGATGGCCCCGGGCCCCACGGTCGAGATGGCGAAGGCGATCAGGAAGAACAGGAGCGGAAGCAGTCGGACGTTGCCGCGCGCCAACCCCACGGCCCGGTGTGCGAGTCCTTCCAGCGTGCCATTCGTGTCGGCAATGCCGAAGAGGAGCGTGACCCCGGTCAGCGTCAGGAAGAGGGCGACCGGGAAGCCGCCCATGACCACGTCGGCCCTGAGCCCCGTGGCGTAGACCCCGATGAGCCAGGCCATCGCGATGGCCAGCAGGCCGACGTTGATGCGCGACGTCATCGACAGCACGATCGCGACCACCAGTGCCAGCAGCGACACGACGGCCGGGCTCATGGACACGGCCACGGCGGCAACAGGTGCTTCTGGACCTTGCCTAACGCCGTGCGCGGCAGCGCCTCGACCCGCACGAATGCCCGCGGCACCTTGAAGCTGGCCAGCAGCGAGCGGCAGTCGGCGTCGAGCGCCGCGACCGAAGCGTCATCGTCGGCCACGACGTAGGCAACCGGGAGTTCCCCACGCCGCTCGTCGGCGACGCCGACCACCGCCGCCTCGCGAATGCCGGGACGCTCCAGCAGCACTTCCTCGATTTCGCGCGGATAGATGTTGAATCCGCCGGAGATGATCAGGTCCGTGCGCCGGCCGCGCAGCGACACGTACCCATCGCCCGCACGCTCGGCCAGGTCACCGGTGCGGAACCAGGCCGCGCGTCCCGGCGCATCGGTGGCGGCAACGAAGGCCTCGGCGTCGGCGTCGGGGCGGCGCCAGTAGCCGCGGAAGACGTTGGGGCCTCGCACCCAGAGCTCGCCGATCGTTCCGTCCGGCACATCGTGCCTGGCCCCATCGACGATCCGGATGGCCACGCCCGGAAAGGGGAGGCCGACCGAGCCAGGACGCCGTTCGCCTGCATACGGGTTGCCGAGGTTCATGAGCGTCTCGCTCATCCCGTATCGCTCGAGAATCGTGTGGCCGAAGCGCGCACTGAACGCCGCCAGCACGTGCGCCGGCAGGGCGGCTGAGCCACACACGAAGAGCCGCATGTGCGCGCCGATCGCGCGGGCATTCGTCTCCGGCACTTCCAGCAGCCGCACGTACATCGTGGGGACGCCGAAGCAGAGCTTGGGGGCGAAGTCCCGAAAGTCCTCGGCGATGTGCGCGGCATCGAAGCGCTCGAGCAACCGCATGCGGCAGCCGGTCGCCAGCCAGGTCAGGACACCATTGCCCAGCCCATGTACATGAAAGAGCGGGAGCACGGCCAGGTACCGGTCGGCACTCGTGATCTGCCAGCAGGTCACCAGCGACAGGACGTTCGCCATGCAGTTGTTGTGCGTCAACACCGCCCCTTTCGATCGCCCGGTGGTTCCGGATGTGTAGACGATCAGCGCAGGACACTCGCCGTCCAGCGCCCGCGTCATGCGTGTGGCGTCGAGCACCGCCGCGTCGCGCCACATCGCCTCGATCTCCCACGCCACGCTTCCCGACGGCAGCGACGTGGCCAGCGTCGGCGTCGTGACCACGGCCACCGGCGACGCATCGTCGAGGATGTGGGCAATCTCCCGTTCGCGATACAGCACGTTCACGGGAACGACGATCACCCCGAGCTTCACGCACGCGAGAAAGCAGTCAATGAAGGCCGCGCCGTTGGGCAGGAGGAAAGCCAGGCGGTCTCCCGTCCGCATCCCGCGCGCGGCCAGCAGGCGCGCCATCCGGTTGCTGCGCGTCTCGAGCTCGCCGAACGTGACGGTCGACAGTGCGCCCGTGTCGTCGGGCACCTCGAGCGCGACGCGGTCATGCCGCGCGAGGAGCGAATGATCGAAGAGGTCGAGGAGCTGCATGCGTGGGCAATTCTAGCCGCACGGACCTCGTGGTCGCTAGCCGCCCGCCTCCTGGGGCCGCGTGGACTACGCCTGCTCCATTCCCCCGACGCCGCCAGCTCCTCGCCGACGACGTTGACGCAGAAGACGGTCGCGAAGATCGCCATGCCGGGGAAGATGGCCAGCCACGGTTCCGACGACAGCGTGGTCTGCGCCTGATAGAGCATGTTCCCCCAACTGGCGGCCGGGGGCTGGACCCCGACCCCAAAGAACGAAAGCGCCGACTCGAGCAGGATTCCGCGTCCCACCGCCAAGGTTGCCGACACGGTGATCGTGCCCAGCACGTTGGGAAGGATATGGACCCGCAGGACGCGCGGGCGCGACGTGCCCGTGGCGTGCGCCGCCTCCACGAAGCCGCGCTCGGCCAGCGACAAGACATCGGCCCGAACCACCCGTGCCGTCTCCATCCAGCCGGCGATCCCCACGAGCACGATCAGCAGCGGGATCGACGGCTGCAGGATCGCCGCCACGATCATCAGGAACGGGAGTCGGGGGATCGCCAGCATCGCATCCGTGACCCGCATGAGCGATGCATCGATCCATCCGCCGACGAAGCCGGCCACCGACCCCACCAGTGATCCCAGTGCAACCGACAGGAGCGCCGAGAAAATCCCGATCGACAGGGAAACACGAGCCCCCACCAGGACGCGGGCCAGCACGTCGCGTCCCAGCTCGTCGGTGCCGAAGATGTGGTCGAGCGAGGGCGGGGCGCGTCGCGCCGCCAGGTCCATCGCCTCGCTCGCCGCCGGCGCCACGATCGGCGCCACGACCGCCGCCACCGCGATGACGGCTAGGATGCCGATCGCAACACGCGTGGCGGTGGCGTGCGCGTGACCGCCCACCGACGATGCGCCCGGCAGCGACAGCGGAGTGGCCGTGGCGCTCACGCCCGCACCCGCGGATCGAGCCAACGGTAGCTCAGGTCAGCCGCCAGGTTCAGCACGATCACCGACGTCGAGGTCACCATGAGGAACGCCATCAGCACCGAATAGTCACGGCGCGCCAGCGCCTCGGTGAACAGCGCCCCCAGGCCCGGCCACGCGAACACGCTCTCGGTGACGACCGCGCCCGATACCATGATCGCGGCGTCGAGGAAGACAATGGTCACAACCGGGAGCAGCGCGTTGCCGAGCGCGTGCCGAAACATGACCTGCCGCGCGGGGACCCCGCGTCCGTGCGCCGAGAGGATGAAGCGCTGCGCCAGCACGGTCAGCATCGAGCTGCGCAGGTAGCGCGTCCAGACGGCCGCGTGCACCGTGGCCAGGACGATCGCCGGCAGCAGCAAGTGGCGCAGGCGATCCGCCAGGTCGCCACCCAGGATCGACGTGCGCCCCGAGGAGGGGAGCCAGCCGAGAGAGACAGCGAACAGCAGCTGCAGCAGCAGGCCGAACCAGAAGGTGGGGAGCGAGATCCCCGCCAGGGTGAACACCGTGACCCCGCGATCGAACAGGCTGCGGCGCCGAGCCGCCGCCAGCACTCCCGCCGGGACCGCGGCAAGAAAGGCGATCACCAACGACGCGGTGATGAGCTCCAGCGTTGCCGGAATGCGCTCGGCCATCCGCAGCAGGACCGGGCGTCCGTCGGCGAACGAGAACCCCCAGTCGCCGACGACGAACCCCTTGAGCCACGACAGGTACTGCACGGGCAGCGGGCGGTCGAGTCCTAACGAGCGCTTCAACCGCTCGATGTCCTCGGGGCGCACATTGGGGTTCTCGAGGTAGATCGCCAACGGCCCGCCCGGCGCCGCGTGCAGCAGCGCGAAGACGAGGACGGAGATCAGCAGGAGGAGCGGGACCGCCTGGGCGAGCCGGCGCGTGGCGAGGGTCAGCACGCCGGGAGAATATGCGCGCGGCTCGCCCACGCGCGAGTGGGAGCGCGCCGAGCGTTACGGCGCACCGAACTCCCACTCCCAGACATTCCAGAAGATCCCGGTGTTGGTGGGATTCCCCTTGAAGTTCCGCAACGTGGCCGGGACGGCGTCCAGGCGCGTCACGTTGTACAGGGGGATCTCCGGCGCCAGCTCGGCGAGGCGCTGCTGCGCCGCCACCAGGAGGACACGCCGCGGCCCCTGGGCCACCGTGCGGTCGAGGCGTACATCAGCCGGTCGAGCGAGTCGTCGGCGATGTAGTTGATGTTGCGCCCGGCGGGTGGCGTGCGATCCGACGCGAAGAACAGCGTGATCTCGGGGTCGCTGGGCATGTGCCACCAGTGCAGCATGGCGTCGAACTTCCCCTCGAACCAGAGCGACGAGATCGCGGTCCCGTCCACCAGCTGGATCTTGACGTCCACGCCGACGTCGCGCAGTTGCCGCTGCACTGCCTGGGCGATGTTCTCGCGAATGGCGAATCCGGCCTGCGTGATCAGCGTAAAGCGGAGCGGGGCTCCGTCGCGATCACGCACCTTGTCGCCGTCGCTGTCGCGCCATCCGGCCTCGTCCAGCAGCGCGCGCGCTGCCGTCGTGTCGTAGGGGTACGTGCGCACGCTGTCCGTGTACGCCCACGAGAGCGGCTGGATGGCGCCGTGGATCACCGGGGCGAGGCCGTCGAGCACCGTGCGGGCGAGCAGTTCGCGATCGATGGCGTGGATCAGCGCCCGCCGCACCCGCACGTCTCGGAACGCCGGGACCGTCCTCTCGTTGAGCGTGATGTGCTCGTACGAGTTGCCCATCATCTGGTGGATGGTCAGCCCGGGAACGTCCTTGAGCTCGCGATACTTGTCCCACGGCACCAGCGCTGCGAGGTGGGCCTCGCCGCTCTTGAGCTGGTTGATGCGCGTGGTGGTATTGGGAATGAACTTGAACAGGACACGGGCGATCTTCGGGTACTCCGGGCCGCGCCAGTAGTCGGGGACCTTTTCCAGCAGGATGTACTCACCCGTCTTCCATTCCGTCACCTTGTACGGGCCGGTGCCTAACGGGTTCCGATTGTACTCGACCGCGGCGTCGATGTCCTTGCCCTGCAGCACGTGGCGGGGAAGGGCTCCGCGGATGAACTGGATCTCGTACGGGGCGTACGGTTCCTTGTAATGCACCACGGCCGTGAGCGAGTCGGGAGTGTCGACCGAGCCGATGCGGTCGAAGCCGTCGGTGCTCTCCGGGTTGTAGTTCGGCGAGTTGATGGCGTCCACGGTGAACTGCACGTCGGCCGAGGTAAACGGCACGCCGTCGTGCCAGGTCACCCCCGGGCGCAGCTTCCACGTGACGTCCATGCCGCCGTCCGGTCGCATCACCACGCCGCCGTTCTCCGGCGTGGGGATCTCCGACGCCAGCAGCGGGATCACCTGCATGTTTTCATCGGTGGTGACCAGCCCCTCGATGATGCAGGTCTGCACATCCTCGAGGATGTGCGTGCTGAAGCGGTTGAGCGTGTCGGGTTCCCGGTCGTAGGCCACGATCAGCAGGTCGTTGGATGGCCCGCGCCCCGACGCACCACTCCCGCCGTCTCGCGCGCACGAGGCCAGGGCGAGCGCGAGCATCGCGGTCCGCGACGCGTGACGGGCGAGGCGCGCCGTCCTGCGTCGGCCCGTGCGCACGAATCCAACGAAAGCGATGGTGGCAATCGACATCACGAGGTCCGAAAAAAGGGTCTGGGGGCGCCGGCCATGCGCACGGTCATGCAGCAGATGTCGACGCAGGTGGTGTCGACGCAGGCGATGTCGAGGCAGGCGACGGGGCCGCCCCGCCCGGGGTCAGCCGGGCCGCGAGCGCCACAGGGATTGCGCCGAACGAGAGAAACGTGTCGTGAAACGCGCGCAGCGAAAAGGCCGAGCCGAGCCTCGCGCGCTCCGCATCGCGCAGGCGATGGATCTGCGAGGTGCCCAGCCAGTACATGAGCGCGGTTCCGGGGAACATGGAGTTCTTGACCGCCTCGCCGTGGGCCGCGGCCGGTGACATGCCGACCTCGGTTGCATACAGCTCCACCGCCTGCGCAAACGAACGCATGCCCGTATGAAACTCCAGGTCCACGAGCGCCCGGGCCAGCATGCGCACACGCGACTGCTGTTCGGAGACGCGCTCCTCCGCTGTGAGGAAGCCGCACTCGTCCATCAGGTCGGTGGCGTAGCAGGCCCACCCTTCGGCCATGGTCCCGCCCAGGAACATGGCGATGCGCGATGCGCAATCCACCGCGGCAAGCCGTCCGATGCGCAGCGGGCTGCGCGCCGCGTTCCAGTTCTGCACGTGGTGCCCGAGCGCGCCGTGATGCACCACGTGATTGAGCTTGATGACGCCGTGGTTCCACGCCCGGAGGTGCTGCGCAAGTGCGGCGCCGTCCAACTGGTCGATCGGCGGGACGACATAGTCGTGCACGGCCGGCCACGCGAGCGGTGCCGGCGAGCGATAGAACAGGTAGTACAGCGACGGGGCCGCCTCGCGCGTGGCATCGGGAAAGGGGACGTAGCGGATGGGGGCGTCGGGCCAGGTGACCAGGTCGTGCGCCGCCGACACGGCGTGGCACTGCTCCCAGGTCGTGCGAAAGGCCGAGTAGTACTCCTCGGGCGACGGGTGGGTGGCGGCAAGCCGCGCCTGAACGCCGTCCAGGCCGGCCGGATCGACGGCGCGAGCCATCTCGGCGAGCCGCGCACCCTCGACCGTGTACGCGTCGCGTACCTCGCGCAGCAACGCATCGAGCGAGCGGTCGCACCAGTGGCCGCGCCGCACGAGCAGCGCGAGTAGGTCGGCGCCGCAGGCACGCGCGGGCTCCGCGTCGCGCGGGAGCGCGGCGACCTCGGTGGCGAATGCCTCCACCGCGCCTAACGCTGCATCTCCCCCGTGACGGATCGCCGTCCGGAGGTCTGCGGGCATGTCCGGTGCGCTGCACCACCGGTCGAGGCCGACCCCTAGCAGCGCGCGCGCGCCGCCGCACTCCTTGAGCGCCTTGTCCGCCCACGTGGAGGGAACGGGTGCTTCGCGCACCACGGCCAGCGCCGCGGCGAGGAACCGCGGGAGTGCGGCCAGGCGCGCACGCGCCATGCGCGCGCGCACCTCGAGCGGCTCGGCGTCGCGGATCATGAGGCTGATGATCGCGAACGTCGCCTCGCCGATGATCAACGAAGGATTGCCTCGCTGAAAGTGGCGACCCTCCAGCTCGGCGACCTGGATCTCCAGGAACGAGTCGGCGAGCGCGAGGTCCATCCCTACCCAGTCGCGCTGCTCCACGCAGTCGTCCATGGACGCGGTGGCCACCGCAGCAATCCCATCGCGATCGGCCCGCATCTCGTCCAGCAGCAGCGACACCCCCGCCGCCGACCAGTCGGGAAGGCGGTGATCAAGCGTGTGCATCCCGGTGAACGTCGCGTTCACGGGGCGGCGGCGGAAATAGTGATCGACGAGGCGATCCAGCAGTGACAGGCGGTCGTCCGGCATGCGTCCTACCTCGGCAGGGGCAACGAGACCCACCGTCGCTCACGGAACGACTGCTCGACGCCGTTGATGACCTCCTGCACCCGGGCCCCGTCCATGAAGCTCCCCTCGTTCTCGTCGCCGTCGGACAGGATCTCCCCGATGAACGATGCCGTGAGGTTGGCGTAGAAGAGCGAGCGCCACGACTCCTCCTTGCTCCCGCCCGGCGGGTAGAACTCCGGTGGGACCGGGATCTCCTTGAACTCCACGTCGTTAGGCTTGGCGGCCTTGAGCGATTCGCAGACGCCGAACTCCTCGACCAGGCGGCAGATCAGCGCTCCCTCGCTGCCGTAGATGCGCGCCTCGATGCCGGGGTAGTTGCCGACGGTGACAAACGACGTCTGGATGCTCCCCAGCGCCCCGTTGGCAAACTCGCCGAGGAAAATGTCGCCATCGTCGATGTTCATGCGCATCACGCGCCCCGTGGCGCGGACCATTCGCTCCGGGATGAAGTTGCGCATGGTGCCGACCACTTCCTTGTAGTCGCTGCCGACCGCCCAGGCGCCGATGTCGATGATCGGCGCCCCATACCCCCTCGAGTGAGGACACTTGGAGCACCGATTGGTCCGCATCCACGTCGACTTGCCGCAACGGGTTCATCGGGTCGAGCCACTGCGAATTCTGTTCGTAGCCGTTGAAGATGAACGGGGTGCCGATGAATCCCGTGTCGATCAGGTGCTTCATGTAGCGCATGGCCGGTGCATACCGGAACGTGAACCCGAGCTTGGTCTTCAGCTTCCTGGATCGGGCCAGCTCCGCTGCGCGGATCGTGTCGCGGAAATCGAAGGCGACCGGCTTTTCGCACAGCACGTGCTTGCCAGCCTCCAGCGCGGCCCACGACAGCTCGAAGTGGGTCGCCGAGGGGGTACAGACGTCCACCATGTGCACGTCCTCGCGCGCGAGGACCTCGCGATGGTCGGTGTAGACGTCGGGAATGCCGAATTCGGCCGCGACCGCCTCGGCCATGGGGCGCTGGGGATCGCAGATGGCCACGACCTCGCAGCGCTCGTCGCGCTTGAACCCGGGGATGTGGGCGAGGCGAGCCCAGGCGCCCGCCCCAAGGACGGCAACGCGCACCCGGCGCGTGGTATCGGTCAGTGGTACAGCCACGTCGATTTCCCTCGTGTGAGTCGTTCTGGCGAGCGGGGGGTAGGAACGGCGGCGAATGTACGTGGCGAACCGACCAGCAGCCAGCGACCCGTGGCGCATGGCTTGCACTGGATCCTGCCGCATCCTCCACGCTCACACCCTGCGTCATGCCCCGTCAGTCCCGCCGCACTGTCCGCTTGCTGGTCGCCGTGTCACTCGTCTCGGCGGTCTTTGTCGCACAAGGTTGCACCCCGACCGCGGCGGGCGGCGGGGTCGACAAGCGGGCCGCGAAAAAGGCGCGAATTGCAGAGAAGCGGGGGGGGGGAAACAAGCGAGCCGCGAACGCGGCGGCCAAGTTCTCGAGCGGCTTTGCGGCAGGCGCTGGGAAGGCGACCGTGGCTGGCGCCGCCTTCAAGAAGTCGTATGGCTACATCGTCAAGGGGACGGACTTCCTGACCTACTGGCCCTGCGACTCGGTCGGGTACTTCTACCTGTCCGCGCCCGCCAGCGTCAACGTAAAGATCTCGCAGCAGTACAAGTTCTCCGCGACCCGCCCCTACGTGCCCATGTACGCTGAGCTGCGCGTGCGCTATGTGGCCGACTCGTTGACCCGGGGAGAACGCGTCTTTTCGCGCTACGTGGAGGTCGCGGACTACGTCCCTGGTTCCCGAGACGATGCCAAGTGCAAGGGGCCGTCACGCGCCACGATGTCGAGCGAAATGCAACGGCTCGATCAGTTCAAGGTGGAGCGTCCCACGCGCTAGGCAGCGTCCACCCGCTCCCATGGCGACGTACGCGCCGCGGGCAGCGGGTTGCGGGTCGAGAGCAGCTCCTTGACGTGTGAGCGCTGCAGGTAGTAGAGCCAGCCGCCGTACATCGCGGCGGCGAGCAAGACGCAGCCCCGCGCGATCGAGGCGCCGTGTCCCTCGTGAAAGCCGCGGATCCCCTCGCCCATGAGCGTCGCCGCCGCGCTCATCAGCACGAGGCGCGGCAGCGCGAGCCGATACGCCGGGACGGAGCGCCCGCGAAATTCCGCGGTCATGTAGCCCAGCAGCGTGAACGCCGCCACCTGCTCGAGGAAGCGCAGGATCTCGGTCTTCGTCCACTCGGTTGCCACGCCCGGGAACGTCACGCCGATCTGCCACGCGTCCACTCCCTGCAGCAATGGCGCGAGTGTGAGCAGGATCAGGTAGGCCGCGTACGCGGGGGCCGCGGACGTGAGCAAGGGCACCTCGAATCGACGGTTCGAGGGGAGCAGGGTGAACGCACGACTTCCCTGCCACCATGCGAGTCCACCGACGAGCAGCGTCCCGGTCAGCAGCATCGTGGGGTGGGTCGCGAGCGCCGGAAAGGTCCCGGCCACGAACCACAGGGCGGCGGCGGCGGCGGTCACTCGCGCATCGAGCGACCGCACCGGGCCGAAATGGTGGCGCTGGATTCCGCCGAGCAGGCTCGCCCCGAACACGCCCAAGAGCAGGGAAAGCACGGCGCGCTCCGCAACGGGGCCGGAGGCCAGCGCGTTAAGCCACAGGAGCGGAATCATGAGGTAGACCAGCCCCATCAGCGGCAACTCCAGCGACAGTCGACCGATCAGCACGCCGTCCACCCGCCGGCGCGAGGCCAGGCGGTCGTACGCGATGGCACCGAGCCAGGCGCCCAGTCCATTGGTCGCGACGTCGAGAACCGAGGCGTAGCGCTCGCGCTCGAACAACTGGGCGCTCTCGATCGCCATGCTCACGAGTGCCCCGATCCACAGCACGGTCAGGGCGGCGTGTCGCTCCCCCTCGCGCCGGGCGAGTCGAAAGAGAAAGCCGAGCGGGAGAAACAGCAGGACGTTGGCGACAATGTCGACCGGCCCGCCGGTGAACATCACGCGCCACCGCGTCGGCCAGTCGAACTGAAACGGGAGGAGCGTGATGATCAGCGTGACGCCGAGCATGTAGGCCAGCAGCGCGAGGCCCAATCGCGCGCCGGTCTCGACGGTCCCGTCCGTCGGCGTGGACGGCTCGGTGACGCCGGCCCGAATCAACGCGGCACTTAGTGGTGTCGAGATCGCGCGGCGGATGCGCGCGGTCATGCCAGCCGCCACGGCCGAATGCGCCACGGCCGAAGGCGCCACGGCCGAATGCGCCGAGGTCGAATCCTCGCAGGGTGGGGCTGCCGCATCGGAGGGACCAGCGGGGCCGGCACGGTTGTGGCTGCTCTCGGACTGTTGCGCTGGAGGTGCACTCACGTCAGTGGGCCATGGGTCGCGAGTGAGTATCGGCAGCGGTGGGCGACTTTGTGCGCACCGGTCGTGCGCACCGGCCGTGCGCGTTAGGCCGCGCTAATCCTGGCGCGACCTGCGTTTACTTGGCGATCCAACGGTCAGTGGTGGTCATGTGGGCCTGCAGATTTTTCCGGTTGTCCCCGCGTGCGAGTGCTCGTTACTGTGAGGTCCGAGGTTTTGTTCATGCGTAGTTCACGTACCTGGAACGTGTCGTGGGTCGCTCGCGACCAACTGCTGGCGGTGCTTCTCACGGCGGCTGCTTTTCTCGTGTTGTTCGCCGAGCCGCTGGTGGGAACGCTGCGTACGTGGTGGTCCGATCCCGAAGCCGGGCACGGGTTGCTGCTGGCGCCGCTCGCGGCGTGGCTGGCGTGGAAGCGGGGGAGGGCGCCGGAGGCGCGTGGCGCCTGGATGCTCGGCGTGGCGATGCTCGTTGTGGCGATCGTCTTTCGGTACGTCGCCGCGCTTGCGGCCGAGGCGTTTGTCGGCCGGGCATCGATGTTCCTGGCGCTGGCGGGGCTCGTGGTCTGGGGGTGGGGGCTCGTGCAGCTCCGGCATTGGTGGCTCCCCGTGGCGTTGCTGGCGCTGTCGGTGCCGCTGCCAGACATGGTGATGGGGGCCCTGGCGCTCCCTCTGCAGTTCAAGGCCTCGCAGCTCGGGGCCGCGATGTTGTCGATGCGCGGGATTCCCGTGCACCTGAGTGGCAACGTGATTCGACTGCCCGGCCACGACCTGTTCGTGACCGAGGCGTGCAGTGGTCTTCGCTCGCTCACTGCGCTCCTGAGCCTGGGGGTGTTGCTGGGCGGATTGCTCCTGAACAAGCCGGTCTCGCGCATCGCGATCGTGCTGCTGTCGATTCCGGTGGCGGTGGTGGTGAACGGGGTGCGCGTCTTCTTCACCGGCTTCCTGGTCGCGTTCGTGGACCCGAAGCTCGCCGAGGGATTCTCGCACATGACGGAGGGGTGGCTGCTCTTCCTGGTGGCCTTCGCGATCCTCGGGGTGCTCACGTGGGGCGCCCTCAAGATCGAGGGGCGTTGGATGACTGGTGCGTCACATGCTTAGGCTGCGACTGTTCGCACCGGCGTTGTTGCTGGCGATGGGGAGCGTGCTGGTCGCCAGTGCCCGCAACCAGGAGGTCGTGCAACTGGACCGCCCGTTGCGCGAGGTGCAGTTCCGCCTGGCGGGCTTCGAGGTCGAGGAGCGCGCGATCAGCGAGAATGAGCAGCAGGTGGCAGGCATGTCCGACTATGTCTTCCGCATCTTCGGCCAGCAGGGCGATTCGGCGCAGGCGTTCTCGGTGTACGTCGGCTATTACGAGTCGCAGACCACGGGGCGCACGATTCACTCGCCGCGCAACTGCCTCCCGGGAGCCGGATGGCAGACCGTGGAGGGCGGCACGCGCACGGTGCTGGTCGATGGACGGCCGGTCGTCGTCAACCGCTACGTGCTGGCCAACGGTCCGATGCAGGCGATGGTGTACTACTGGTACCAGGGACGCGGTCGGGTGGCGTGGAACGAATACCGCGTGAAGTGGGACCTGCTGCGCGATGCCGCGACCATGGGGCGGACGGAGGAGGCGCTCGTGCGCATCATGGTCCCGATCCCGCCGACGCAGGGTTTCAACTCGACCGACTGGCAGGAGCGCCAGGCACGCGCCGACGACCTCGCGTCGCGCGTGGCATCCGGATTGGTGCCCGCCGTGGAGCAAGCGCTCCCGGTGTGGGCCGCGCCGGCTACATAACGAGGTTCACCTTTCTGGGCGTGGGACGAAGCAATATGAACAGCAAGCGGTACGTAGGAGCGGCCACGATGTCGTTCGCGCTGGCGGTTGCCGGCGGAGTGGCGATACCCAGCGTGGCGTCAGCGCAGGTCAAGGCGAAGCAGAAGCTCGCGCTCGCGCCTTCGGTCGCGCTCGCGCCCTCGGTCGCGCTCGCGCCCTCGGTCGCGGTCACGACGATGTCGGGTGGCTGGAAGCGCGAGGTCAGCGTCACGGTGCTCGGCGGATACGCCGCCACCGGCTCGCAGCTCTACTATTTCCCGTCGCCGTTCGACCCGCTCACCGGGGTGTTCGCACCGCACCGCCGGGTCGCCGTCGGCCCCTCGGCGTTCGGCCGCGGCACGAGCCTCTGGAAGGCGTCGGACAACAGCACAAACCTCGGGCGTTTTTCCGCAGGTCAGCAGCTCGTGTTCGGCCTGTGGCTTCCGAACAACACCTGGCTCTTCTCCGCCGCAGTCGATGCGCGGTCGGTGGGGCTCCAGCAGCTGAGCGCCGTTCGACCACGGGCGCTCGTGGCCCACCTGCCGGCGACGGCGGTCGCCGGGACAGACGACGAGTATTTCGGCTTCGGCGTCAATCCCGGTGTGAATGGGGTCGATTACAACGACTTCGTCTTTCGGACGAGCCAGGCGATTGTCACCCCCGAGCCTGCGACGATGACACTGCTCGGCCTCGGTCTGGCCGTCGTGGGTGGAGGCATGCGCTCGCGGCGCCGTCGAACCGCCTAGCCGTCCGTCGCGGGTTCTTGCTCGATGGGACTCGAACGCAGGGGCGCAGCCGGCTGGCTGCGCCCCTTTCGTGTTCCGGGCCACGGCAGCTCCCGAGCGAGCGCGCACGCGGGTGGGACGAGGTCGCGCTCAGGTGTCGGGAGAGCCGGCCGATACTTCCATCGGGAGAGCCAAGGGCGCGGCGTGCCGATAGGCGGCACGGCGCAGATGCCAGGCTCACCGTTCTCGTCACGTTCCTCCGTCGATTTGCCATGCGTCCACTGCTGGTTTCGCAACGGCGCCCGCGCGCCTCGTACCTGCCGCTGCTTGCCGCCCTCGCCTTCTCGGCCTGCGGCAAGGCCGCGATCGTCGAGGCACCGACGCCTGGCTCCCTCGTGCTGGTACAAGGCAACAACCAGCAGGTTCAGGGGGGAGGCGAGCTTCCCAACCCGATCGTGATCCGCATTCTGTCGACCGATGGGTCGCCGATCGGGAAGCTGCCGATCGGCTTCAGCGTGGTGCAGGGCGGTGGTTCGGTGACCCCGGGAAGCGCCCTGAGCGACGAGAACGGCGAGGTGAAGGTGAAGTGGACGGTCGGGCCGAACGAGGTCGCGCAGCTCCTGCGGGCATCGGTCCCCGGCGTGGAGGCCGTCAACGTCAGCGCCTTGTCGCTGCTGCCCACCGACATCATCATCGCGCAGGGCAACAACCAGGTCGCGAAGCCCGGGGCCGGCCTGCCGAACCCGATCGTGATCCGGATCGTCGGCCCCGGGAACGTCCCCATGAAGGGCATTGCCGTGGCGTTTCAGGTCATCTCCGGGGGCGGTCTGATTTCGCCGCAGTCCGGGCTGACCAACGCGCTCGGTGAAGTGACCGCGCGCTGGACCCTGGGCGGCACGGCCGGGACCAACACGCTCGCCGTCTCGAGCGGCTCGCTGCAGCCGCTGGCGATGACGGCCATCAGCCAGTAGCGCGAGGACTGGTCCTGCGGCGTCCCGGTCTGTCGCGTCAGCCCGGACCGGCAGAGCGCCACGCTGCGCGGGCCGCCATGATCGTCGCGGGATCGTCCGAAAGGATCCCACGTACCCCGGCGCGCCATAGTCGACTGGCGACTCCGGCGTCGTTCACCGTCCAGACATGCACCGGTACCCCCGCCGGTTCGGCGGACCGTGCGAGCGCACGCAGCGGCACCGGGATCCCCTTGTGCGCTCGCGGCAGCGACATGACCTCAAACGGCAGCGACGTGTAGCGCCGTCCCATGAGCGCCGGCAGGCAGAGTGGGACGATGGCCGCGGGGGTCGACGAGATCGCGATGCCACTCCCCGAGAATGGTGCGAGCGCCTGCGGATCGAACGACGCCACGATGCAGCGTGCCTGCGCGCGCAGCTGTTCGATGACCCGTCGCGTCGCGGTCCCGGCCTCGGCCACCTTGATCTCGACGAGGACCGGTGTGTCGGGCAGTTGCGCCAGTACCTCGGCCAGCGTGGAGATCCCGATGCCACGTCCGCGATACGGAAAGGTGCGCCCGCCGTCGGTCGAAAACGTGGCCCCGGCGTCGAGTGCACGCAGTTCGCTGAGCGCGAGTGCCTCCACCGCCGCCCGGTTCCCCGTCGTGCGGGTCGCGGTGGCGTCGTGAAACACCACGACCTCCCCGTCGCGGCTCAGGCGCACGTCGAACTCGAGCGCGTCGACACCGAGCGCCAGCGCCTGTCGGAACGACTCCAGCGTATTCTCCGGCGCGTGCGCGGCGTTGCCACGATGTCCGACAACGGGGCGAGCCGTGAGGTCGAGCAGCGGGTGCACGTGGGGCGGGGTGGAAGAGGGGTGCGGGTGTGAACAAGACGCGCCGCGAACGAGAACCTAGCACGTGGGTTGTGCGAATCCTCCGACCGCCCAGCTCCCTGGAACGGGAAGGCGGCCAGGAGCGAATGCCCCTGGCCGCCCGATCCCACCTGAGTGCTAGAACGAGTACTGCAGCCGAGTCACGACCATGCGTCCGATCTGCGGCGACCCGGGGAACGAGCGGATCTTCTCATCGAGGATGTTGGTCCCGTTGATCGACCAGAGCATCTGCTTCTCGCCGAAGGGGAGGCGGTAGTTGAACCCGATGTCGAACAGGTTGCTGGTTGGCACGCCGTCATACACGTAGAAGGCGGTCGATCCCGGGCGCTGGAACCGGATCGGGCGATCGTTGATGTCGGTGCCCGAGGCGTACACGCCCGAGTTCACGGGATACGCGCTCATGTGGCGCCAGCGCAGCTCCATGCCGTACTTGTTGGGTTCGTCGCGGATCTTGATGGCGAACGAGGCCTTGCTGTCGGGAGCATTCAGCATGAGGGGCGACTGGTTGGAGCTGACGACCTCGTTGAATATCAGGTCGCTCACCCAGCTGTACGTGCCGGCCAGGGTGACGAAGTCGCTGGCGACATAATCGACGGCGACGTCCACTCCCTTGACGGTCAGCTCCGTGTCGGTCGCGGAGGTGTACGTCGCATACACGTCCGTCCCGTTCGCAAACGTGTTGTTGTCAAACTGCACGATGCCGACCGGAAGGCTCGCGGCGGTCGTCGCGATCTGCGCGGCGATCTGCGCGGCGGCACCTGCGGCTGCCTGGGGCGAGAGGCCGGCGCCAATCAGGATCTGTGCGATGTTGGGGCCCAGGTAGGCGCCAAGCTGCGGTCCGTTGAAGAAGATATTCGGTGTGGCGAGACCCGCCGGGTTGCCCACGTCACCGCGCTTCTGCAGCCAGCCGTCGACCGCCAGGCGCAGCCGATCGCCGAGAATCCCCTTGTAGCCGATCTCGTACGTCTTGTTGTACGACGCGTTCAGGGCACCGATGTCGCGCACGTTGGCCGGCTGCA
This sequence comes from Gemmatimonadota bacterium, assembly GCA_016704465.1. Taxonomy (GTDB): domain Bacteria; phylum Gemmatimonadota; class Gemmatimonadetes; order Gemmatimonadales; family Gemmatimonadaceae; genus SCN-70-22. Next base: position 27,450 of record JADJAD010000012.1, read on the forward strand.
GATCCTTGGTAGGGTCGGCCGCCGTGTTCAGGTAGGCGATGCGCGTCCCGACCTGTGCGTCGGTCGGCTGCAGGGTGCGGAGCCCGTTGACAAGCGCGGCGGCGAGTTGCGGGCCAAGCGACGGAGTGAGCAGCGCGACCAGGTTCGGGGAGAGTCCGGTGATCACCCCGCGATACACCCCCGCCGAGGACGATGGGACCCAGTCGTTGCCGCCGGTGAAACGCGACTTCATGCAGAGCCCACTGTTCACCGCGCCGCATGAACGATTGAAGTTCCACCCCGACTTGGGCGGGTTGCCGAGCGCGCGAATGTTGTAGCCCGAGTTGCCGATGTTCCGCGCCTGGATCAGGTCGAGGAAGTAGGAGAAGTTGGCCGGCGTCGAGAAGGCCCGGTTGAACGTGAAGCGCACGTTCTGCGTTGGCGTCGGCTTGAAGACCAGCGCCACGCGCGGCGACGTCTGGTACCCGTCGATCAGCGAGTTGTGGTCCATGCGCAGCGCCGCGATGAAGTCGAACTGGCTCGTGAGGTTGGTGGTCGACTGGACGTAGCCGCCGTACTCCGTGACGTCGTCCAGCTCCTCGTTTCGCCCGTTGATCGTCCCGCCGGTGCGCGGGTTGGTCTTGATCCAATCCACGCCGTACACAAAGTCCTGCCGGCTTCCGATGGTCAGTCCGTGCTGCAGCTGGGCGGCGAATACGCGGGACTTGTCCACGATGGGCTGGCCCGAGCGCAGCAGGAACGTGCCGGTCGTGGAGAGTGAATCTTCGTTGCCCGCGTCGCTCAGGTTCGCAAAGACCTGCCCGAAGAGACGGCCGACGCGCGCCCTCTGCTGGAAGCTCTTGTACGTCCAGTTCTTGATCTGCGAGGTGCCGTTCGCTCCCGTCAGCTCCAGGCCGCTGCCGACGTCGGTGTAGCCGACGGTAGTGACGAACTCCGAGTTGTCGGTCGGGCGAATGTCCACGCGTGCCTCGGACGCGAAGCGACGCAGGTCGAAGTCGCGGATGTTCGGCGTCCCCGCGCGTCCCGGGGGCGCTTGCGGCGGAAAGACGTCGGGCTCGCCCGGATCGTAGTTCGGGAGGATGATCCCCGTGCCATCGCGCGCCGAGGAACTGCTCCAATCGGTCGCGCTGAAATACTCCCCCGACAGCTTGTATCCGATCCTGGGCGTCAGGAGGCCGGCGTGACGGACTGCCCCGCGCAGCAGCGAGCGCTCACCGCCGTCGAGGGTGAGCGTTGTCCCCTGTGAGCTGAACGGCGACTTGGTGATGACGTGCAGCACGCCATTCGCCGAGTTGGGGCCGTAGAGCGCCGATGCGGGTCCAAGCAGGACCTCGATGCGCTCCACGTCCTCGTTGGTCCCCGTCATGAGGAACGGAACGTTCACGCGCAGCGACGGCACACCGGCAAAGCGATAGTCCTGCAGCATCAGGATCGACCCGGAGAACGCGTTGTTGAATCCGCGCGCCACGACGTTGCTCTGGGCAATGCCGCCCTGGTTCACGTCCACACCCGGGATTCCGCGCACGTGATCGGCGACGGTGACTGCCGGGCGCTCCTGGATCTCACGCACATCCACCACGGACACGGATGCCGGGGCATCGAGCACCTTTTCCGGCCGACGCGATGCGGTCGTCACCACCGGGTTCAACTCGGTGGTGACCTCCGTCATGGTGAAGTCCACCGTCACGCTGCCGCCCGAGGTGACCTGCACCCCTTCGGTGCGCTGGAGTTTGTAGCCCAGGCGTGTGGCCACGACCGCGTAGGTGCCGGCGGTCACGTTGACGATCCGGTACCCGCCATCGTCGCGCGACAGCACCGACGCCGCAATCTGCCCCGTACTGGTCAACGCTTGCACGCGTACTCCGCTGAGCGGACCAGCTCCTGCAGACGACACCGTGCCGACAATGCTGCCACCCTGCGCGTACGCCGGGTGAGCCAGGATGACGAGGCAGCACAGGACGGCAACTCGACGAACCCAGGAAGCGAACATCAACACCTCGTGGACAGTGGTGTAAATGAGTTCTCAACGCGAGTCGAAGATATGGCTCCTCGGTCCGAGCGCCATACGCAATTCCCCTGCAGTTCGACGGTGAGAGTCGCCGTCCCGCCCCCGGGCAAAGTGCCCGAGCGCGGCGCATGGGCTCGTACAGCTGCACCAACCGGTGCACCAACCGGTGTCCGCGACGCCGGTCATCGATCGAGCGTGCGGTTCGGCGGGGGGGAGGGGTTACGTTATGATACGCCGAGCCTCCCCCCCCGACTGGTCCGCCGCGCCCAACTGACTGTCCTCGCGTGTGCGCCACGCCGCGCGCTGCGCTTCCTCTTGCGCGGTCCGTCCCTCACCAGCCACCCGAGCCGATGACCCTGATCGAATGCGCGCCGCCGCTGGTCCGGCACCGCGGTCGGATCCCTCGTTGCGTCCTGCGCGTCGCCTGGGGGATGCTCGCCGTCTCGGCGGCATTCCCGGCGCTCCGGACGGCGAACGCGCAGGACGCGGCCACCCCCCCCGCTGTTCGCACGCTGTTGGGAGACGTGGCGCTCATTCTTCGCGCCGAGGGTCCGCAGTCGCTCCGGATCGGGGTGGCCGGGGCGGCGCGCGCGATGTCGCTCGTGGTCCTCACCAGCGATGCCCGCCGCTGGGCCGATTCGGCGACGGTCCTGCTCGCGCCGCAGCGCCCCCCGTCCGTCAGGGCCAAGCGTACCGCCCGGGACGGCATCGAGCGATCGCGGGTGATCCTCGAGGAACCGGGGGTCGGTGCCGGCAGCTTCATGCTCACGCGCGTGGACAGCGCCGGGACTCGACGATTCCTGCTCTTCGCCGACGACAGTGCGCTCAGCGGAATCCGGCAGACGCTGGCCCTCGACGAGGCCAGGCTGCTCGTCCGCCTCGTGCGGCGCGCGGCGACGCCCTCGCCCCCGCGTCGCCCGCCCGCGCGCAAGGGCACCAAGGCCGGGAAGGCTCCCGAGCCGCCAGCGCCCGGACGCAGCTACCCGCGGTAGACCACCAGCAGCGCGGCGATCGCGAGCAACACGACGAGCCCCAGCAACTGCCAGAGGCGGCGCGCGGAAAATCGCCCCGGCAGCGGGGTCGTGGCGGTGTCCTTGGAGTCAACGCGGCGCAGGCGTGACCGAGACCGGTGTTGACGTGTCATGATTCGTGGGAAGATGGGTCGAGGGGCGCCGGTTGCACATCGGGCGTTCCGCACTCGTTGTCGCCGTCACGGTCGGAAACTCCCTGACGAGATCCCGCCGTTCCGGCCGATACTTCCCGTGGTGGCCCCTGCCTTCATCCACGCGCCCTCTCGTGCACATCCCCGCCAAAGGACATCCCGCGAAACGCGAGCCGAGCCCGCCGGACGACCGGTCGCCGCTCGAGATCAAGATGCGGATGATCCTGTCCGAGGCCGACTTTCCCGCGATCTCGAAGGATGCGCTCGACACCTTGAAGCACATGCCCGAGGACGACGCGTCGATCCAGCGACTCGCCAACATCGTGCTGAAGGACTATGCCCTGACCCTGAAGGTCCTGCGCACGGCGAACAGCGCGTACTACCGGCGGTCCGACAAGACGATCCAGAGCGCCACCCACGCCATGCTCCTGCTGGGCGCGCGCACGGTGCGGCACCTGGCGGCGTCGATCCTCGTCTTCGAGCACTATCGCAAGCGCTCGCCCGGCCTCAAGGAGCTGATGCTCCTGTCGCTGCTGACGGCCAGCCACGCGAGAGAACTCGCCATGCTGCGCAACCTCCCCGACCCGGAGGAAGCCCACCTGTGCGGGATGTTCCGCAACCTCGGCGAGGTGCTCATCGCCGGCTATTTCCCGCGCGAGTACGCCCGCATCCTCCAGCACCTCGAGCTCAAGAACAAGGGAGAGTCGATCGCCTGCTTCGAGGTCCTTGGCTTTCGGTACGAGGAGCTGGGTGAGGCGATGGCGAAGCACTGGGGGATGCCGGAAAGCGTGATCATCGGCATTCGCGCCGACGGTGCGCTCTCGTCGTCGGAGATCGGGGTCATCACCTCGTTCTCGCATGAACTTACCGCTGCGGTGTACCGCCGTGAGTTCGACGCCAAGCGCGACGGGGTGGCCGAGGTCCTGGCCCGGTACGCGAAGCGGCTGAGCATCACGCGCGACGAAGTCGCCCAGATCCTCGAGTCGTCGCTCGCCGAAACCCGCGAGCTGTTCGCCAGCGCGAAGGTGTCAATCGACGACCTCAAGCTGCGGCGGCTCCAGAAGTCGGCCGTGGCCTCGCTGGGGACATGGGCCCCGCCCATCGAGGTGCTACAGGAACTGACTGCTCCCGGCGCCACGGCGGCACAGGTGGCCGAGGTGGACGCGCTGGCCGAGCTGGCGCGCGTGCGCGAGGAACTGGCGGCGGAGGTGCAGCGCGTGGCCATGCCCTCATCGGGCGAGGACCTGAACCGCGTGATCCTCATGGTGCTCGAGGGGATCTTCCGCGGCGGCCCGTTCGATCGGGTCGTCTTCTGCATGATGACCCCCGACCGCACGGGGGTGACCGCGCGCTACGGGCTGGGCACGGGCGTGGAGCCGCTGCTGGAGCAGTTCTCCTTCGAGCTGAGCCCGCGCGAGGGGCCGGTGGCGGTGGCCATGCTGCGCCGGCAGAGCGTGTGTGTGCCGGTGGAGCGGGACTTCACCGCGCAGGAACTGCGCTTCGCCCAGTCGTTAGGCGCGTCGTCGTTCGGCGTCTTTCCAGTGGTGGTGGGGACGCGCCTCGTGGGATCCGTGTACTGCGACCGGCCGTGGAACTCCCGGCTCCCCGACCGCGGCACGCTGGCGTACGTGCGCAAGCTGTGCGAAGGAGCCGTCAAGGGGATCGAGGCGCGCCAGGCCACGCACACCCCCGGACGCAGCTCGGCGACCGGCACGCAGGTCGTGCAGAGCGCCACGCCGGCGTACTCCGCGACCTTCAAGAGCGATGTCGTGCTGCGCCTGTTGCGCGGCGAGGCGGCGGCGACCGTCGCGGCCGAACTCGGCATCGCCGAACCCCTCATGGACAAGTGGAAGCAGGCCTTCCTGGCAGGGGCCGTCGCCGGGATGCGGTCCGGGTGAGGTCGCGCGCGCACAGGCGCGCGCTCAGGCGCGCGGACTGCTCTCCAGCAGCGTGATCTTCTGCCAGATCTTGCCTGACAGCCCGGTCGTCAGGTCCTCGATCTCGTTCACGGCCTGCAGCACCACGGCGTCGTCCATGCGCTGCACGAACAGCGCCGCCACCTTTCCCGTGAGCGACAACAACTCGCTGCAGTAATCCAGGTAGCGACCCAGTTCCGTGCGCGACATGGTGCGGACCGGCGACGACGCCGTGTCGATGCGCGGGTCATTCACGTACTCGGGGTCCTTCGTCAACTGGTGCATGTCCACGATGTGGGCCACGCTGCGCAGCTGGTGGATGCGCCGCAGGGCGGCGCGCCGCTTGAGCCGCCCCTCGATCGACGCCAGGAAGTACACGGCGATCGCGAGGAACACCACGTCATTGACCCCCGCCTCCACCCCCTGCACGAAGTCGGACAGCCCCGCCACCTCGCTCGGCGACGACAGGCGCTGGACCACCCCGCTCACCGCGGCCACCACCACTGCCGCCATCAGGAGGATGGCGGCGGTGACGCCGAGTCGCACGGGCCAGTTGGGGCGTCCGAGCCGCTCGGCCTCGCGCGCACACTCGCGTGCGAGGCCGAAGAGGTCGCGCCCGACGCCGGTCAGCCCGGCGCCGGGAAAGCGTTCCTCGATCCGGTGACACAGCCGCTCGATGGTGCCGATGATGTGCGACGCATCGAGCGTGCGGAAACTCACTGCACGGCCACGCGTTGCGGCCAGCGATCGAACCAGCTGCGCAGGTACAACTGCGTGCGGAGGAAGTTGGACGGTGTGGACGACGTCCCGTGCCACTCGTTGTTGAAGCGGATCATCGCCGTCGGCACCTTGCGGAACTTCAGCGCCTCGTAGAACTCCTCCGTCTGCGGCATCGGCGTGCGCAGGTCCTGCACGCCGGTCATCAGCATCGTCGGCGTCTTCACGTTGCCCACGTACATGATCGGCGAGCGACGCAGGTGCTCGCTCGGATCCTCCCAGAACGGCTTCGCGAAGTTGCGGTACCACCCCGGCGAGTCGGTGGTGCCCACAAAGCTCATCCAGTTGGTGACCGGACAGTTCGAGCTGGCGGCGGCAAAGCGGTCGGTGTGCCCCACGATCCACGCGGTGAGCACGCCACCGCCCGAGCAGCCGAACACGTACAAACGCTTGGTGTCCACGAAGCCGCGGTTGATCACCGAGTCGACGCCGACCATCAGGTCGTCGAAGTCCTTGTCGGGATAGGCGTTCTTGATCGCGTTGCCGAACGCGCTCCCGTATCCCGTGGACCCGCGCGGGTTGGTGTACAGCAGGACGAAGTCGTTCCCCACGTGCTCCTGGCGGGCAAACGAGAAGCCCACGTTGTACATCGAGTGCGGACCGCCGTGGATCTCCAGCATGAGCGGGTACTTGCGGCTGGCATTGAAGTCGGGCGGCTTCACGATCCACCCCTGGATGCGCATCCCGTCTTTGGACGTGTACCAGATCTCCTCGGTCGTCGCCAGCTTCTTCCCGGTCAGCACGTCGTCGTTGATCGAGGTCAACTGACGCGGGTCGGGACGCTGCAGGGTGAAGGTGACGACGTCGTTCGGCTTGACGGGGGTGCTGAGCGTGCCGAGCACCACGCCGCTCTTCCCGATGTCGCTCACCGTCAGGACGTGCGTGCCGTTCGTGACCGGACGCACCTGCCCGGTCAGCGAGGCGACGTACAGGTTGCGCGACCCCTCGTTCTCCACGTTGAAGTACAACCCGGTGCCGTCGGGCGCCCACATGAGGCCCTGCGGCGAGCGATCCAGCGTCCCGCTGATCTCGCGGCGGTTGCTCCCGTCCGCGTTCATCACGTACAGCTTGCTGTCGATCCAGCTCGCGTCCGTGGAGTCATACCCGGTGAAGGCGATGAGCTTGCCATCGGGCGACGGTGTCGGCTGCTGGTCCGGACCCTTGCGCTGCGTCAACTGCGTGATCTGCGCAGAGGTGACGTCGACCCGGTAGATGTCGCTCTCCCGCCAGCGATACTCGGCGTCCTGCACCCGGTCCGCCGTGAACACGATCGACGTGCCGTCCGGCATCCACTGCGGCGCGCCGTGATCCCACTCGCCGCTCGTCAGCTGCCGCGGTGTCCCGCCGTCGGCCGAGACCACGAAGACCTGGTTGTATCCGCCGTCGTTGAAGCCCACGCGATCCTGACGGTAGTCCAGGCGCGTGACGACGCGCGGCGGCTCGACCCACTTGGCCCCCTTGGGCGCGGCGGGGACCGCCAGGTTCCACTGCTCGCGGAACGGCACCATCATCCGGAACGCGATCGACTTGCCGTCCGGGGACCACTGGATGTCGCTCGGTCCCTCGCTCACCCGCGTCACCTGCGACACCGCCCCTTCCGCGTCCATCCAGCGCACGAAGATCTGTGAACCGGCCGGCTCGCCGCTCGCGATGTAGGCGATGCGCTGCCCATCCGGCGACCACTCCACCGATCCGCCATTCACGAGGAAACGGTTCCGGGTCCCGTCGACCCCCATCGTCCACAGCGACGACTCCCAGCGGTCGTTGAGCTTGTCGATCCACCGGCGGGTGTAGATCACCTGCTTGCCATCCGGCGAGAGGCGGGGGGATTGGACGTCCTCCCAGTCGAGGTACTGCTCGATGCCAAGGCGGTCGCTGCGAGGCTGGGCCGCGAGCGGCGCGGCCAGGAACATCGCGAGGGCCAAGGCGCCATGCACTGCGCGCGGGGCGAACATGCAAACCTCCGGGAAGGGGACAGACCGGAACCGCGCATCGACGCAGCGGCCCCGCGCAATTCTACGCTATGGTCCGCCGAGACGCTGCACGCGCGGGCGCATTTCGGGCGCACGCCGGGGCGCATTTCGGGCGCACGCCGGGGCGCAGATGGGCGCAGAGGGGCGCACGAGGGGCGCACGAGGGGCGCACGAGGGGCGCACGAGGGGCGCACGAGGGGCGCACGAGAGGCAGACGAGGGGCGCAGCACGGCAGGACCACGCGGGCCGACCGAGGACGAGCTCCCGACGGCCGCCGGTCGTCCCGGCACTCCCTAGTGATCCATCGCCGGAAGGCTCAGCGTGGCGACGCACCCTGCGCGATCCCGTCGATTGTCGAGCCGCAGCAGTCCGCCGTGCGCCTCGGCGATCTGCCGCGAGAGCACCAGGCCGATTCCCGTCCCCTGCGGCTTGGTGGTGAAGAACGGGACGAAGAGGTTCGCCGAGCCCGCGAGACCGAGCCCTTCGTCGCGCACGACGAGGTGGACGTGGGTCGCATCGCCCCGCCACGACAGCTCGACCCCGCCCCCCGTTTCGACGGCGGCATCGGCGGCGTTTCGCACCAGGTTGATCAGCGCCTGTTCCAGTTGGTCGCGATCGGCGCTGATCGTGAGGTCGGGTCCCGTCACGACGGCTACGGGCAGTCGCTGCTCGATCGACGCCGCCCGCCGGATGAGTTCCTCGACACGGACCTCGCGCTTGTGCGGCGCGGGAAGGCGTGCCACTCGGGCGTAGGCGCTCATGAAGCGCGACAGGGCATCGGCGCGTCCCGCGATGATCCCGAGCCCGCGGCGCATGTCGTCGGCGCCGTCGCCGAGCGCGTCGCCGCGCTCCACGATCGCCTGCAGGCTCCCCGCGAGCGACTTGATCGGCGCCAGCGAGTTGTTGATCTCGTGGCTCAGGACGCGCACGATGCGGCGCCACGCCTGCAGCTCCTCCTCCCGCAGGCTCTTGGTGACGTCGGCAATCACCAGCAGCGAGTGCGGGCGTCCCTCCTGCCGGAACACCGTGCGCCGGACCTCCCAGCGTCCCGCGCGCCCCGGAAAGGTCAGGTCGTGGACCTGCGGCGACGGGCCGTTGAGCAGGGCGGCCACGCCTAACGAGTCGGCGTGCCGGCCCACCAGCCGCTCGCCCGCCTGGTGCAGCAGCCGCTCGCCGGCACGGTTCACCAGCCGCAGCGCATCCTGGTCGTCGAACGTGAAGATCGCCACGTCGATCTCCGCCATCACGGCCCGCAGCAGCGACGACGCCTCGAGCGCGCCCTGCCGTTGGCTGCGCAGCGTGTCGCCCAGCAGGTTGATCTCCAGGAGCGCGAGCCCGAGGGCATCGTCCGAACGCCCGAAGCGCGCCCGCAGCGAGAAGTCCCCCTCACGCAGGGCGGCGAGCATGTTCGACAGCGTCTGCAGCGGACGCACGACGCGCTCGCGCAGCGCGATCGCCACTGCCAGCCAGCTCCCCGCCACGAACCCCCCGAGCGTCCAGGTCGCCCGGGTCGAGTAGTCCCCCGACCAGAGCAGCGCGAGACTCGCGACCACCCCCGGAAGCCCCGCCCCCATGGCCAGCAGGAAGACCCGTCGCTCGTGACTGAGCGAGAACCGGCGGCGTTTCGGGGCCCCGGTGCGCCACCCGGGGACGCTCACCGCCCCCTCACGTTCATGGGGCGTCCCCGGTCTCGATGCGATGGTGTTCCAGGCGCCGGTACAGGGCGCTGCGGCTCAACCCGAGCGACCGGGCGGCATGCGACACGTTGCCGCCGTGCCGGGCCATCGCCTTGCGGATGAGGATCTGCTCCACCTCGTCCAGCGGCAGGTCCTCGTAGCGCGGCGCTGCGGCGCCGCCGGGCCGGAGCCCCAGGTCGATCGCCCGCACCGCGGGACCCTGCGCCATCAGCACCGCACGCTCGACCGCATGCCCCAGCTCCCGGATGTTGCCGGGCCACCCATGCTCCAGCAGCGCCTGCATGGCCGCGGGCTCGAACCCCTCGAGCACCTTGCGATACCGGGCCGCGTGCCGCTGCAGGAAGGCGCGGGCCAGCGGGGCAATGTCCTCGCGGCGTTCCCGCAGTGGCGGCAGCTGCAATTGAATGGTGTTCAGGCGAAACAGGAGGTCCTCGCGAAAGCGGCCGGCCTGCACCTCGGACTGCAGCACCGAGTTGGTCGCGGAGAGCACCCGCACGTCCACCTGCCGCACCTTGGACGACCCCACCCGTTCCAGCTCGCCGCCCTGCAGCACGCGCAACAGCTTGCTTTGCTGCGAGAGCGTGATGTTGGCAATCTCGTCGAGGAAGATCGTCCCGCCGTCGGCGAGTTCGAACCGCCCCACGCGGTCGGCACGCGCATCGGTGAACGCCCCCTTCACGTGGCCGAACAGCTCGCTCTCGAAGACGCCGTCCGAGAGCCCCCCCATGTTCACGGCCACGAAGCCGCGCCGGGCACGAGCCGACGATGCGTGCAGCCATGTGGCCACCAGCTCCTTCCCGGTGCCGTGCTCCCCGGTGATCAGGACGTTCGCGTCCGAGGGCCCGACGCGCTCCATCAGCTGCAACACCGGCCGCATGACGGCCGACTCGGCCACGAGCACCGGCAGGTCGGCGGCAGCAGAGCGCAGCGCCGAGTTTTCCCGCTCGAGCAGCTGCGCTCGGCGCAGCGCCCGCCCCAACTCCACGGCATTGCGCACGATGGCCACCAGCCGGGCATTGTCCCACGGCTTCTCGACGTAGTCGTGCGCACCGCGTCGCATCGCCTCCACCGCCGTGTCGATGCTCGCCCACGCCGTCATCACGACAATGGGGAGCGTCGGGTCGCTCCCCGCCAGCAGGTGGAGCAGGTCCAGCCCCTCCCGCCCCGACGTCGTATCCCGCGTGAAGTTGAGGTCCGAGAGCACCGCGTCGAACTCGCGCGCGCGAACCGCCTCGAGCACCTCCAGCGGCGACCGCACCGTCTCCACCTGATACCCTTCGCCCTTGAGCAGCAGGCGAAGCGCCTCGAGGACGTCCGGCTGGTCGTCGGCGATGAGCAGGCGGGGAAGGGGCAAGGGCGGACGGGGGACGGGGGACGGGGGACGGGAGGGGGGCCGTCGCTCGGAAGATGGGGTGGCGGGCGGTGCATCGGGAGTAACGCGTCCCTCGTGCTCCCGACCCCGCGCCCCCGCTACCCCCCCACTCCCGTCCCCCGTCCCCCGTCCCCCGTCCGCACGTCATCCACCACCCACCCATCTCGCACGGTCACGATCCGGCTGCCGTACTGCGCATTCTCCTCGGAGTGCGTCACCTGCACGATCGTCGTCCCCTGCCGGTTGAGCGTCACGAAAAGCTCCATGATGTCGCGGGCCTGCGACGAGTGCAGGTTCCCGGTGGGCTCGTCGGCGAGCAGCAGGCCCGGCTTCGCGATCACGGCGCGCGCCACGCCGACGAGTTGCTGCTGCCCCCCCGACAGCTGCCGCGGATAGAGATCCTTCTTCCCGACGATCTGGAATCGGTCCAGCGTATCGGCGACGATCGCCGCGCGCTGGTCGCGCGGGACGTCGCGGTACGACAGCGGGACATCCAGGTTCTCGGCCACCGTGAGGTCGTCCAGCAAGTGGTACTGCTGAAAGACGAAGCCGATGTGCTTCCGGTTGAGCGACAGCCGATCCTTGTTGGCCAGGGCGTGCACGGCGACGTTGCGCAGGTAGTACTCTCCCTGCCACGCCCCGTCGAACATGCCGAGGATCGACAACAGCGTCGACTTGCCCGCCCCCGACGGCCCCATGATCGTGACAAACTCGCCTGGGGCGATGTCGAGGGACACGCGACGCAGCACGTACGACTTCCCCGACGGGATGTCAAACGCCTTCTCGACGCCGCGGAGGGAGACGAGCGGACCGGAGAAGACGTCGTCCTCGACCGGGGCGTCGCGCTTGGTGGTGCGAAAGAAGGCCATGGGAGCGACAAGAAGCGGGAAAGGAAAGACACGAGTGCCTGCCAGGTAACTGCCGAGGAATGGTCAGGTATCCGCCAAGCGTCTGCTAGGCGCCGCGGAGGGCCTCGACGGGGTCGATGCCGGCGGCGCGTCGCGCGGGAAGGTAGCTGGCCAGCGCACAGGCGACGACGATCACACACGACTGGATCGCGAATGTCAGGGGGTCCGTCGTCGTGATGCCGAACACGAGGCCGCGAAGCAGGCGTGACGCCCCCCACGCCGCGGCCAGCCCCACGGTCACCCCGATGGCGGTGAGCAACATGGCGCGCCGCATCACCAGGCCGATGACTTCCCGTCGGACAGCGCCGAGCGCCATGCGGATTCCCAGTTCGCGCGTCCGCTGCACGACCGTGTACATCAGGACGCCGTAGATGCCGATCAGCGAGAGCACCAGGCCGAGTCCGGCGAACGCCCCCAGCAGGATCGCGCCAAACCGCAGGCGGCCCAGCGACGAGGCCACCCGCTGCTCGAGCGTGCGCTCGTCGTAGATCGCCAGCTGCGGGCTCAGGTTGCGTACCGTTTGTCGCGCGACCGCCAGCACCGAGGCGGGGGCGCTCGACGTGCGCAGGAAGTACATGCCGGTGGCGCTCGATGCCTGCAGGTAGGAGCCGTAGAAGCTGAGGGCGGGAGGCGTGCCGACCTGGCCGTAGTTGACGTCGGAAATCACCCCGACAATCTCCGCGTCTGCCCAGTTGCTGAAGCCGATGCCGAGACGCTGTCCGACCGCGTCACCGTTCGGAAACAGCTGTCGCGCCGCCGTCTCGTTGATCACGCCGGTGATCGGGGCGCCGGCACGATCGACCTCGCTGAGGAAGCGCCCGGCCACCAGCCGCGCTCCGATCGCCGGGAGATAGCCGCTGTTCACGAGGTGCACGCCGATCGGCTGGCGCGCGCCGCCCTCGGGAAGCGGCGTCCCCGACACGCGCATCACGATGGTGCCGCTGCACCCCTGTGACAACGGCGCACACCAGTCGGTCCCCACGGCATTCACACCGGGGAGCGCGGCCAGACGCGTCATCAGCTCCTGCCGGTAGAGGGAAGCACGCGCGCCGCTGAACGCCGAGTCGGTAGGCGGTTGCACGCGGAAGGTCAGGACGTCGCGCGCATCGAAGCCCGCGTCGACGCCCCGCGCCTTGGCGAAGCTGCGCGACAGCAGGCCGGCCCCAACGAGCAGGAGCAGGGAGAGTGCGACGTTGCCGGTCACGAGCAGCGCCCGGGCCTGTCCGCGGCGAAAGGTGAGGGCGCTCTCGGACGACGCGCCGGCGCCATCCTTGAGTGCGTCCGCCAGCATCGGGCGCGAGGCGCGGAGCGCGGGGACGAGCCCGCACAGCAACCCGGTCACCAGCGAGAGGGCAAGCCCGAAGGCGAGGACGCGCACATCGAGCTGCACCTGCGACAGGTCGAGGTACTGGGCCATCTGGGTACGCATGCGCCCCCCCGTCTCGGGGACGAGCGTGCGCACCGTGTCGACCGACCAGGCCGCGAGTACCACGCCCAGGACGCCGCCAACGAGCGCCAGCACCAACGTCTCGGTCAGCAGCTCCGCGAGGACCTGCGAACGCCGTGCCCCGATTGCCACCCGCACGGCGAACTCGCGTGTGCGCCCCGCAGCCCGGGCGAGCAGGAGGTTGGCGACGTTGACACAGGCGATGAGCAGGACGCACCCCACTGCCCCGAACAGGATGAGCACGGCGCGCGCCATCGTGGGATCCTCGCGCGCCTGGCGCAATGGTCGCGCCGCCGCCCCCATCGGTCGTGCTCACCGACCTCGGGCAGGGGATGCGCCGCGTCGACTTGCGTGCCAAGCGCCGTCATCTCCTGCGCCGCCGACCCAGGCGTGACGCCGTCGCGCAGGCGACCCACCGCGTCGAACGAGTGGTTCCATCGTTCGGTCAGCAGCTCGGGATAGCTCAGGCGCGGTGCGACCGCCATCGGCAGCCAGAGTTGCACCTCGCCGCTCAGCGGCGTGAACGCCTCGGACGCGACGCCCACCACGGTCACCCGCTCCGTTTCGACGCCGAGTTCGCGGCCGATGATTGCCGTATCACCGCCGAAGCGACGCATCCAGAGCGTGTGGCTCAGCACCGCCGCCGGCGCCGCCCCATCGCGGTCATCGCTCGGCTGCAGCCCGCGACCGAGCAGGATCGGGGCGCGCAACAAGGGGAAGTAGCTTCCCGAGACGAGCTCGAGGCGCACCCGCTCGGTCCCATCGCTGCCGCCCAGCAGTACGTCCTGGGTCGAATAGACCGCGACGTCCTCGTAGGAGCGCTGCAGCGACCGCATCGTCAGGTACTTCGGGTACGACCAGACCGTCAGCTCCGGTTCCGGCGAGTCGGCGCCCGTCACCGTCATCGACAGGTCCATCAGGCGATCGCTGCCGGGCCACGGCAGGGGGGCGAGCATGGTGGCGTTCACCACGCTGAAGATCGTGGTCGTCACGCCGATGCCTAACGCGAGCGTCAGGATGGTGGCGGCCGACGTGAGCGGCGTGCGCACCAGGGCGCGCAGCGCGAGGCGGAGGTTCGTGCGCATGGGGCTCACTCGCGTCGGAGGGCGGTCAGCGGGTCGACGCGGGTGGCTCGGCGCGCCGGGATCGCGCTGGCGAGCAGCGCGATGAGGGTCAGGAGCAGCGGAATCCCCAGCAGGGTGACCGGGTCGGTCGCCGTGACGCCGTACAGGGCGCCACGCAGCAATTGTGCGAGCGCGACGGCCGCCGGCACTCCCACCAGGAGGCCGACCCCGATCAGGCGCAGCGCGCCACGCAGGACCAGGCGGCGCACGTCGCGCGCCGAGGCACCCAGCGCCATGCGGATCCCCAGCTCGTGGGTTCGCTGCGCCACCACGTACGACATCACGCCGTACAGGCCGATCGTCGCCAGCAGCAACGCTGCACCGGCAAAGACGGCGAACATCGTCCCGAAGACCCGGGGCTGGAACATGCGGTCGCGCAGGATGAAGTCCATCGTCGCCGCGCGAGCGGTCGGGAGCCCGGGGTCGATCGAGCGCACGGCGGCCCGCACCGCCGGCAGCAGCGCCGAGGGGTCACCTGCGGTGCGCAGCACGACCCACCGCTCGCCCGCATAGTCGGCGCGCAGCGGCAAGAGCACCTGCGCCGTGCGCTCGTCGGTGACCGAGCGCGTCACCAGGTGCGGGAAGACCCCCACCACGGTGTGCGCCACGTCGGTGGAGCTGAATAGCTGCAGGCGCTTGCCGATGGCGGGCTCGCCCGGCCACTCGCGGGCCGCCAGCAGGTCGTCGACCAGGACGACCGGCTCGCCCGAGGTGACGTCGGCGTCGGTGATCCCCCGCCCCTGTCGCAGCGGGATGCGCATGGTCGCGAGGTACTGCGGCGAGACGCGCGCGAACCAGGCGCGCGGCCCCAATTCGCGTGGGTACGACTTGCCCGCGGGGAAGTATGGCGCGTGCTGGCAACAGCTGGCCACCAGCTGCGCGTCGATCATCCCCACGTCCTGCACCGCAGGCAAGGCGCGCAGTCGTGCGTCGAGTTCGTGCTCGAACGCGGCGCGCGCCGAGTCGCTGGCGTAGCGATCGCCGGCGAGCGACAGCTGGAAGTTGAGCAGCCCCCGTCCGTCGAAGCCGAGGTCGGCGGTCATCGTCGCCATGAAGCTGCGCACCATCAGGCCGGCACCAGCAGCAACACCAGCGACGGCGCCAGCTCGACCACCACCAGCGAGCTCCGGGTGCGGCCGACGCGCGAGGCCGCGCTGCTCCCGCGTCCGCCGGCATCCTTGAGCGTCTCGCCTAACGACGGATTGGAGAGCGACAGCGCGGGCAGGATCCCGAAGACCAGCCCACTGGCCACGGTGATGCCGACCGTCACCCACAAGACGAACGGGTCGACGTCGAAGGTCATGTAGTACGGCACGGTCGTCGGCATCATCCGGGTGGTGAACCAGTCGGTCCCCCAGGTGCCGAGTGCGACGCCCACCACCCCGCCCATCGACGCGAGCAGCACGCTCTCGGTCAGGAACTGGCGCACGATCCGACGGCGAGGCGCCCCCAGCGAGAGGCGCACCGCCACCTCACGCTGCCGACCGGCGCCGCGTGCCAGCAGGAGGTTGGCCACGTTCGCGCAGGCGATCAGCAGGACGAATCCCACCGCCCCCAGCATGATGAGGAAGAGCGGACGGACTTCGCGCGCCACGAGGTCGTTCATCGGGACGAGCCACGATGACCAGCCGATGTTCGTCTCCGGGTACCGGTCCGCATTCCCCTGCATCAGCGCCGCCACCCGGGCGTCAGCCTGCTCGCGCGTTACGCCCTGCGCGAGCCGGCCCGCGATCAGCAGCACGCGTTTGTCGCGATGCATCCGGGCGTCGTCGTCCACGAAGGGGATCCAGAGATCGTGGATTTCGGGGAAGCGCACGCCGCGCTGCATCACCCCGATCACCCGGTAGCTCTCGCCGTCGAGCGTGAGCGTGCGCCCCACCACCGCCGGGTCGGCGGCGAACGCACGCTCCCACACCCCCGAGCCGATGACCACGACCCTGGCATCGTGCGTGGCGTCGTCGGGGCGAAAGAACCGCCCCACCATCGGCGTCAGGCCCAGCGTGGGAAAGAGCGACGGCGTGACGCGGGCGCCGAGGAGCCGCTCGGGCTCCTCGACGCCACCAACGTTCCAGGTTGCCTCCGTGTAGGCGCCAACCGACGAAAAGACGCCGTCGAGACGGGTCAGGTCATTGTAGTCGGGTACCGACCACGACCCGTAGGTGCGACGCCCGGCATCCGCGCGCCACATGCTGGCCTGCATCACGGCGTCCGAGGCGGGGAAGGGGAGCGGGCGCAGGAGCAGCGTGTTCGTGGGCGTCCAGATGAACACGTTCGCCGCGATCCCGATCGCGATGCACAGCACGGCAATGGCGGTGAATCCCGGCGAACGTCGCAGCGAGCGAACCGCGAGCCGTAGGTCGTGAAGCAGGGCATCCATGGCGATCACGATTCGGAGGGATGACGACGGGACACCGTTCGCCCACAGGCGGCGTGCGGCGATACGCGCCTCAAAGCGGGTCGCGCCGCGGTTGCACCGCGGGTTGCACCGCGGGTTGCACCGCGGGTTGCACCGCGGGTTGCACCGCGGGTTGCACCGCGGGTTGCACCGCGGGTTGCACCGCGGACTCGCCGCGGCCTGGCGCTAGGTCCGCAGCAGCGTGGCCGTGACGGCGCCGATCAGCACCGCGCCTAACGCACCGACGAGCACGACGGCCCCCGCCAGCCGCCGCCACGACGAGGCCGGGTGTGGGGCCGCGGCCGGTACGGGCGGCGGCGCGGCGGCCGACGATCGCACCAACGTCAGCCGACCCTCGCCGCGCGCGGCGCTCAGCGACGTCGCCGTCACACCGGAGCCGCTGCCATCTCGTCCACCACCCGCCCGTCGAAGATGTGGATGGAGCGGTCGGCGTGCCGGGCGTAGCGCGGATCGTGGGTCACCATGCAGATCGTCGCCCCGCCACGGTGCAGCTCGCGCAGCAGCTCCATCACCGCCTCGCCGTTGGTCGAGTCGAGGTTCCCGGTCGGCTCGTCGGCGAGCAGGATCGCCGGGTCGCCGGCCACCGCGCGCGCCACCGCGACGCGCTGCTGCTGGCCGCCCGAGAGTTGTGACGGATAGTGCTTGATGCGGTGCGCCATCCCCACCCGCTCGAGCGCATCGTGCACGCGCTTCTTGCGCTCTGCCGCCCCCATTCCGCGATACGTCAGCGGCAACTCGACATTTTCGTAGACCGTCAGGTCGCCGATCAGGTTGAACGCCTGGAAGATGAAGCCGATCTGCCGGTTGCGGA
The DNA here is from genome assembly GCA_016704465.1 of Gemmatimonadota bacterium. GTDB lineage: Bacteria > Gemmatimonadota > Gemmatimonadetes > Gemmatimonadales > Gemmatimonadaceae > SCN-70-22. The sequence goes on from JADJAD010000012.1 coordinate 45,061, forward strand.
TCCGCGCCCGGTCGGCGGCCGAGAGGTTGGACACGTCCTCGTTGCTCAGCATGTACGTGCCGCCCGTGGGGGTGTCGAGCAGCCCAAGGATCGACAGCAGCGTCGTCTTGCCGCACCCCGAGGGACCGTTGATGGCCACGTACTCGCCGGGACGGATGTCCAGGTGGATGTCGGCCAGCGCGTGCGTCTCCACCTCGTCGGTGAAGAAGATCTTCTGGATCCCCGTCATGCGGATGAGGGGCTCCGCCATCGGCACGTCGTTCTGCACGTCGTTAGGCATGGTCATCGCTCGATTCTCACCCGGTTCACGTTGTCAAAGCGCGACATGTCGGAGATGATGACGCTGTCGCGGGTCTGCAGCCCCTGCAGCACCTCGATCGTGCTCACCGACGCGCGCCCCAGCTTGACGCTGATGCGCGTGGCGGACTTGCCGTCGGGCTCGATGCGGAAGAGCCCGATCGCCTGCTCCGGCTGCCCATAGGCCGGTCGCCCGACGTACAGCACGTTGTCCAACCGCTCCAGCTCGATCACGCCGTCCACCGAGAGGTCGGCGCGCGCCCCCTTCGGCAGCTCCCCCTCCAGCGCGACCTCCACCGTCACCGTCCCGTTCTGCGAGATCGGATCCACGCGCAGCACCTTGCCCTCGATGATGCCGTTGCGCGTGTCGACGGTCGCCTGCTGCCCCATCACGATGTCCTTGGCCTGCGTTTCCGGTACCCGCAACACCGCCTTCAGGCGGCCCGGCTGCGCGACCGTCGCCAGCACCTGCCCGGGCACTACCCACTGCCCCAGCTCGAGCGGCAGCGTCTGCAGCTCCCCGTCGAGCCCCGAAGTCACCTTCATGGACGCCACCCGCTCCTGCTGGAAGCGCGCGACCGCGCGCATCTGCTCCAGGTTCGCACGCGCCTTCAACAGCTGCTCCGACATCGCCGACGTCAGGATCTCCAGCCGCTGCACCTCCAGCTCGAGCCGAGTCTCCAACTCGATGGCCAGATCCTTGGCACGCTCCACTTCATTCTTGGACGACAAACCCTTCTTGTCGAGCCCGTCGATCACGGCAGCGTCGCGCAGCGCATTGGCCCGGAGCGTCTTGATCTGCGCCACCTGCGAGGCCTGGTTCAGGCGGTTCGTCTCCAGCGTGGTGCGCAACGTGACCAGGTCCTGCTCGGCCTGCGTCAGCTGGCGCTGCGCCTCGAGCGCCTGCAGCTGTACCTCGGGGTTCGACAGTTCGAGCAGCACCGTCGACGACTGCACCGGCGATCCGGGCCGCAGCGGTCGCGCCTCGACTCGACCGGCGGTGACCGCCGCGACGTAGCGAATGTTCTCCGGAACCAGCGTCCCGGGCGCTCGAACGTTCCGCACCATCAGTCCGCGCTGTACCGAGTCCACCCAGAGTTCGCTACGCGAAACGCCAGGCGGTCGTGCCTCGAGGTTGCTCAGCGCAACGGTCGTCGCCACCACGGCCACGACCGCACCGGCGATCAGCAGGTTGCGTTTGGTCTTCTTGGGAGGTTCGCGCTTGATGTCCACGAAATGGTCGCGTCAGGAAAGGGTCGGCCGGTCGAACTGGCCGTTGGACAGCCGCAGAGTTGGAACACGTTTCATCCCGAGTAAAAGGAAGACTCGTGCCGCGGCGATGGCGAATACAAAATGTTGTATCGCAATGGGTTACGGCGAGGCAACGTTCGCAGAATTCTGGGACGAACGCGCGATACTGGGACGCAGTGTTCGAAAACGGACAGTTCGGACCTCACGCGAACCCAGCCGAACGGTCGGGAAACTCGGGCGTCAGCCGGATCGAGGGCAAAAAAAAGCGACCCGGAAGGGCCGCGATCCGTGCAACGTGCCGAGCGCGTCGCTACTGCACCTCTGGAATCGGATCGACGGTATCGATCAGGCGGCGCGCGCTTCGCCAGTTGCGCAGCAGCGACGGGCCGAGCGACGCCAGCGACGTCTCGATGACGCTGCGACGCGATGTGCTGGCGTGAATCACCTTCCCGTTGCCAGCATAGATGCCGATGTGCGTGATCCGCCGCTTGGTCCCGAACGTCAGCAGGTCGCCCGGGCGCAGCTGCGTCGTGTCACGGGCGACCTCTCGTCCCAGCTTGGCCTGCTCATCGGCCGTGCGGGGAAGGTCCACGCGAAGCGCCGACATCACGTAGCGAATCAGCCCGCTGCAATCGAACGCCTTCCCCGGCGTCTCGGCCCCGAGCCGGTAGCGCGTCCCGATCTGCGAGCGCGCCATCGTCAACACGGAGTCCCGCATCGTCATCTCGTCGAACGTCGAGAGGGCGAAGACCAGCGGCGGAGCGGAAAAGCCCGCCGCCGGCTGGACCCGCATCGCCAATGAATCGCGAAGGCGCTGCGCCGATTCACTAAAGGCCGCGAACGGCTTCTTGGCGGCTCGCCTGCTGCGCTGCGCCGACGCCTCGCTCACGCTGGCGAACAGCGCAAGGACCGTCAGGGCAATCAGGCGAACGAGTCGGGACATGCGGAGAGGCTAGGGACGGCTATCGGGGAGCAGGACGAAAAACTAGCCCGCCCTCATGATCCCGTAAGAGGACCAATATCACATCGCGAGGGAAACATCTGTCCGGTCGGTCAGACCGGAGGGCCATCTTCTTCGTCGCCGTGGTACACACAGCCGGCGGTGCATGTCTCCCGCACCTCGATGGCGTCAAGTCCGGGGAGGGCGCGCTCGAGGCCGCGCCAGATCCAGCGCGCCACGACCTCGCTGGTCGGGTTCTCCAGCCCCTCGATGTCGTTGAGGTAGTGATGGTCGAGTTGGTCGTGCAGCGGGGCGAAAGCCGCCTTGATGTCGGCGAAGTCGATCACCCAGCCGGAGGTCGCACCAACGGTTCCCCGCACGCTCACCCGGACGTGGAAGGAATGCCCATGCAGGCGCGCGCACTTGTGCCCCGGTGGCACGTGCGGGAGGCGATGGGCGGCCTCGAAGCTGAACTCCTTGAACACGAGCATGGGACGGGGACGAAAGGGTCGAGGCGGCGCTCGGCGAGGCCACGTGCTGCGGGGCGCCGGCTAGCGCAGCCCGAGGTGCTTGTGGGTCTGGACACTCAGGCGCCACTGTGGATGTGCGAGACAGTACGCCACGGCTGCAGCGGTATTGGCCGCGATGTCCGGGCCGTCCATGGGCTGGAGGGAGAAATGACGGAACGCCAGTGCGGCGAATCGCTCTGGCTGGGCGTCGGACTGCGGGTAGACGAGCTTGAGTTCGTCGCCGCTCGTCAGGACCAGCGGCGCGTCGGCCTTCGGGCTGACGCAGATCCAGTCCAGCCCTGCCGGCGCCGGCCAGGTCCCGTTGGTCTCGACCGCCACCTCGAAGCCTGCGTCGTGCAGCGCCACCACCGCCGCGTCGTCGAGCTGGAGCAGCGGCTCTCCGCCCGTGCAGACCACATACGGCCGCCCGCCCTCCGACGCCGGCCACGCGCGCCGGACTGCCTCTGCCAGCTGGCCGGCCGTCGCGAAGCGCCCGCCGTCGGGGCCGACACCCACGAAGTCGGTGTCGCAGAACCGGCATGTCGCCGTGGCCCGGTCCTCGGCCCGCCCCGTCCAGAGGTTGCAGCCGGCGAACCGGCAGAAGACCGCGGGGCGTCCGGCGTGCACGCCCTCGCCCTGCAGGGTGTAGAACACTTCCTTGACGGTATACATCACGCGGACTCGGCGTAGCGCGTCGGGTCGGCCAGGCCGGCGTCGGCGAAGCCGCGTCGCCGCAGCTGGCATGCGTCGCAGTGCCCGCAGGCGGCGCCGTCGGGGGCGGGGTCGTAGCAGCTGGTCGTCGCCCCGTAGTCCACGCCTAACGAGCCTCCCAGCTCGATGATCGCCCGCTTGGTGAGCGTCATGAGCGGGGTGCGCAGGACCACGGGCCGCGTTCCCTCCACGCCGGCCCGCGTCGCCAGGTTCGCCATCCGCTCGAACGCGGCGATGTATTCCGGGCGGCAGTCCGGATAGCCGCTGTAGTCGAGGGCGTTGACGCCGATGAAGATGTCGGCGGCTTCCAGCACCTCGGCCCACGCCAGGGCGAACGACAGGAAGATCGTGTTGCGCGCCGGGACGTACGTGATCGGGATTCCCTGCGACAGGTCGTCGGGCGTGCGATCCTTGGGAACGGCGAGGTCGGCGGTCAGGGCCGAGCCGCCGAACATGCGCAGGTCGATGTCGGCCACGACGTGCTGCGCCACCCCGTGTGCCTGGGCGACACGCTGCGCCGCGCCCACCTCGGCGCTGTGCCGCTGCCCGTAACGAAAGGTGAGGGCATGCACCGCATAGCCCTCGCTGCGGGCGACGGCGAGCAGGGTGGTCGAATCCAGGCCGCCGCTCAAGAGCAGCACGGCGCGTGGTGCGGACATTCGGCTGGGCACGAGTCTGGTGGGAGTGTTATTTCTGGAAACTACCAGCTGTCTCACAAATAGTCGCCGGAGCCTCACATCGTGCGCCGCCTTCGCTTCGTTCCACACGCCGGTACGGCGCTCGCGACCGCGTCTGCGCTGGTTATGCTCGGCGCCTGTGCCCCCAAGGCGACGATCGCCCCTGTGCCGGAGGTCGTGGTTGCCCTCCCGCCGCTCCCCGCCGGGCACGCCGTGCTGGCGGCCATGAACGAGCGCTACATCGGCAAGTGGTACATGACGATGACCTACAAGCAGAACGTCACCATCATCACGACCAGCGGCCGACAGACGCGACAGGTCTGGAACCAGTACCTGACGCTCCCTGGTCGTCAGCGCATCGACTACCTCCCGCTCGGATCACGGAGCGGCGTGCTGTACGCCGACGGCAAGCTGCACGCCTTCGCCAATGGCAAGGCGCAGGACGTGCGCCAGGGATGGAATCCGCAGCTCGTCCTGACCGGCGATGTCTACACGCAGATGGTAGACACCACGGTGCGGCAGCTCGAGTCGCTCGGCTTCGACCTGTCCATCGCGCGCAAGGCGCAATGGGATGGCAAGGAGGTGTGGGTGGTGGGGGCGGCGGACGGCGACTCCACTTCGTCGCAGTTCTGGGTCGACACCGACTCACTCCTCGTGCGGCGCATCCTGGTGCGAGATGCCAGCGGTGCCAAGCCCTCGGTGACCGAGACGCGCTTCCTCTCCTATCGCAGCGTGGGCGGCTATCCGGTGGCCCACAGCACGCGCGCGTATCGCGACGGCCGCCTGTACTTCCGCGGGGAGGCGACGAACATCCTGATCGCGGAGCGCCTCTCGGTCGAGCTCTTCGAGCCGCAGAACTGGGTGAGGTCGCAGGTAAAGCGTTAGGCGGCGTCGGCGCGCAGCGCTCCCACGAGTTCCCGCAGCTGCACGCTCCCGTGCAGCAGCTGCGTCGAGGCCGAGCTCATCTGCTCGCAGGCCGCGCTCTGTTCCTGCGTCGACGCACTGACCTGCTGCGCCGCCGCCGCGTACCCCTCCGCCGTTCTCGCCACGGATTCCACGCTGCGCGCCGCCGATGCGACGATATGGGCGTTGCGCTGCGCCGTGTCGGCGGCCCCCCCCGCAGCGGATCGCGTGCGGCCGGCGGCCTCGGTGATGCTGGTCAGGGCGGCGTCCACGTTGCGCGACACCCCCTCGATCTCCTCCACCTGCGACACGCCGGCCTCCATGGCGCGCGTGGTCGCCCCCACGCGAGAGGTCACGACACGCGTGAGCCGCACCACGTCGTCGGCGGCCACTTGTGCCTGCTCGGCCAGTTTGCGCACCTCGTCGGCCACAACACCGAATCCCCGCCCCGCCTCGCCCGCCCGCGCGGCCTCGATGGCGGCGTTGAGCGCCAACAGGTCGGTCTGCTCGGCAATGCGGCCCACCGAGGCGACCAGCTTGTTGATGTCCTCGGCCGTGGCGTTGAGGGCGTCGACCTCGTGGGCCGCCTCGCGCACCGTCTCGCGGACCGCCGTGAGGATGCCGAGCGAGCGGGCGATCTCCAGTCGCTTGGCGCGGGCCGATTCCTCAATGGCGCCGGCCAGCGCCCGCAGCTCGTCGGCGCTCAGCACGACGTCGTCGGCGTTCGTGCGAATCGCGCGCAGCGCGTCGTCGATCGCGCGCAGCTGACGGACCTGGCTTTCCGCCCCGGTCGAGATCTCCGTCATCGACGACGCCATCTGGTTCGCCGATGCTGAAATCTGTTCCGACACGTTGGCGAGGTCACGCGCGGAGTGGGCGACGTCGTCGGCGGTGGTGGTCGTGACCGAGACCACGCGCGACAGCGTCGCCGAGGTGCTGTTCATCGCGTCGGCCAGCTCGCGAAACTCGCCGGGCAGCTCGCCGTCCACGCGATGGGTGAAGTCGCCGGCGCTGAGGGCCCGTGCCTGACGCGTGAGCTGCCGCAATGGTCGGGCGATCCAGGTGACCGTGCTGAAGACGATCAGGGCGCCCACCAGCGCCGATGCCCCGAGGATGATGAGCACCCAGGTGCCACGCTGGTCGGCGTCCCGCCGCAGGGTGAACGATGCCGCATCGACGTTTCGCGACTTGATCGTCGCCAGCTGGCGTACCTCGTCCAGCAGCGAGTCGACACCCATCCGTGCGCGGCTCCCCTCGGACAACGCGGCGTCACGACGCCCGAGGTCGGACAGGCGATGCGCGCGGGCGTAGCGCACCTCGATCTGCGACAGGCGGGCGTCGATCGATGCGACCAGCGCCACCTCACGCGGCGTCTGGCCGGGCAGCAGGTTCATCTCCCGTTGTGCGGCGTGCGTCTCGCGCGCGAGACGGCGGAAGTCGGCTTGTGCGGTCGAGTCACGCAGTTCCAGGTATCGCTGCGCCGCCGCGAGCTCCTGGGTCACCGCACCCGACAGCCTGGCCGACAGCTGCGCGTCTACCTGCACCGACTCCAGCGTCTCGGCAATCAGGCCCGACATGCGCACGATGGCGGCGCGCCCGGCCAGTCCTGCCGCACAGAACAGCCCCACCAGCAGGGCAAAGCTCACGAGGAGCCGCTGGCGTATGCTCTGGAAGCGCACCAGGCGTTCGATCATGGGCGATTGGCCGCTTCGACGACGAGCGCGCCGCGTCGCACGCGCGTCATGACGTAGCCCTTTCCGACCACGTCGCCGCTGGCGTGGAACGAGATGGCCCCGGTGACGCCCTGCTCCGCGGAGTCGCGCGTGCGGCTGGCGAGCCACTCGCGCACGCCGCGGCGCGTGGCCCCACCCTTGGCGACGGCCTTCGCCACCAGGCGGGTGGCATCGTACGCCAACGCCGCATTCCCGTCCGGATCCATGCCGAAGCGCTGGCGGAATGACGCCGCGAATCGCTGGACCTCGTCGCGCGGGTCGCGCGACGTGAACGGTGCCCCGACGTACGCCCCCTCCGCGAGTGCCGTGTCCTGCACGATCCCGGTCCAGCCATCGCTGCCGAGAAACGCGGCCGATATGCGCTGGCGGCGCGCTTCGCGCAGGATGGCCAGCCCCGAGGCCTCGGTCCCTGCCACGAAGACGACGTCGGGGTGCCGCGACGCGAGGTAGGAGACAAACGGCTCGAAGTCGCCGTCGCGATCCGATGGGATGGGATCGCTGGCGATGATGTCTCCGCGGAAGTTGCGCTCGAACGACTCGGCGAGGCCGCGACCGTAGGCGTTGTTTTCATAGAGCACCGCCGCCCGCACAAAGCCCTGCGCGCGCGCGTGGCGCGCGAGATCGAGGCCGTTGACCGAGTCGCTGGAAATCACGCGAAAGACCCACGGCGAGATCCCAGTCAGGTCGGGGGTCGAGGCGGTGGTGGAGACCGCCGGGAGCCCCTCGTCGTACACACGAGCCGCGGCGATCATAGTCCCCGAGTTGACGTGCCCTACCACCGCGATGACCTCAGGATTGCCCACGAACTCGGCGGCGATGGTCACGGCGCGCGTCGCGTCGCCCTTGTCGTTGCGCATGGCGATGCGCAGCGGTCGGCCGGCGACGCCGCCCTCCTGGTTGATCTCTTCAATCGCCAGGTCGATCCCCCGCTTGTTCATCTCGCCGTAGCCCTCGTCCCAGTTGCCCGCCGCAGCGATGAGGAGGCCCTCATGAGCGGGCGTGCACGCCGCAGGCAGGACCAGCAACGCGACCGTGAGCGCGACTTTCATCGCGACACGTTCCGGCAGGCGAACGAGGCAGGGAATCCGGGGAGATCGCACGACTACCTGACGCCCCTGACGCGTCTCGGGCAACGCGCGACCATGCACCACGGCGCGTGGGACAGGCGTTACGCCGTCGGCGCAGGCTCCTGCTGGCTCAGGCAGTGCAGGGTGCCGAGTCCCCACACCAGGTCCACGGAGTGGATTCCCACCACGGTGCGGTCGGGGAAGCACTCGGCCATCGTGTTCAGCGCGACACGGTCGTTCGGGTCGTTGAAGGTCGGCACGAGCACGACACCGTTGGCCACGTAGAAGTTGGCATAGCTCGCCGGCAGGCGCTGCCCGTCCATGATGACCGGCCGAGGGTAGGGCACCGTGATCACGCGCAGTTCGCCACGCGCGGACAGCGTGAGTCGGCGCAGGTTGTCCACGGACCGGAGGTGGTTGTCGTCTGCCGGATCATTCTCGTAGGCGAGGACGACGGTGTCCACGTCCACGAATCGCGCGATGTCGTCAACGTGGCCGTGGGTGTCGTCGCCCACGCACCCCTCACCGAGCCAGATGGTCTCGTGCACGCCGAGCACGTCGCGAAAGACCGACTCGTAGCCCTCGCGCGTGAGCCCGGGGTTGCGCTCCTGAACGGAGGAGAGCAGGCACTCCTCCGTCACCATGAAGAGTCCGGCCCCATTGGTCTCGATGGCGCCGCCCTCGAGGATCACGCGCCCCGCACCGTCGGGGCGCTGCGGTTCGATGCGGCGGAGCCCCGTGATGCGCTCCACCGCTGCACCGATCCCGGCGTCGAGCCGGTAGTTGTCGTACTTCGCCCACGCGTTGAATGCCCAGTTGGCGAGCACCACCCGCCCGGCGCCGTCCAGCACCCCGGTCGGTGCCGAGTCTCGCAGCCAGACGCGGTCGTTAGGCACGACGTGCAGCCGGTAGCCCTCCGGGGCGCAACCGTGTGCGTCCAGCTTCGCCCGTGCGTCGTCGCGCACGCTCTCGTCGTGGCACAGGACCTCCACGCGTTCGGTGGCGTGCAGCGCCCGCACGATCTCGGCATAGACCCAGGGGATCGGCTCCAGCTTGCCCGGCCAGTCCGGCTCATGGTGCGGCCACGCGATCCAGGTTGCAGCGTGCCGCTCCCACTCCGCCGGCATGCGCAGCGAAGCATCAAGCGATGCAAGGCCCGTCACGTCTGTGCTCATGGAAGGCGGTTGATGAATTGCGCGATCCGGTAGGTCAGGGCGCGCTCACGCGGGACGGGGGAGCCCCACCCCCCGTCTCCCGTCCCCCGTCCCCCGTCCCGAGATATCTCGACGATATTCCCCCGTACGCATCGATCCGCCGATCGCGCAGGAACGGCCAGTTGCGTCGCGTGTCCTCGATGCGGGCGGGATCGCACGTCGCCACGAGCACGGTGGGGTCGGTTCCGGCCTCGGCCAGGATGCGACCGAACGGATCGTAGATCACGGACTGTCCGAAGAACTCGATCCCGTCGGTCCCGGGGTGCGCCTCGAAGCCAACTCGGTTGGGCGAGGCGACGAACACTCCGTTCGCGATCGCGTGCGAGCGCTGGATCGTGTGCCATGCATTGACCTGATCCTCGCCGAAGGTCGCCTTCTCGGCCGGATGCCAGCCGATGGCCGTGGGATAGAACAGCACATCGGCGCCTAACAACGACGTGATGCGTGCTCCCTCGGGAAACCACTGATCCCAGCAGATCAGTACGCCGACGGTCCCGTAGCGCGTCTCCCACACGCGAAAGCCGTTGGCGTCGCGCGACTGGGCGGCCACGCGCGGGGCGGTGTCGGCGGCATCGCCGGGCGTGAAGTAGTACTTCTCCTCGAAGAGCGGGTCGTGCGGGATGTGCATCTTGCGATACACGCCCAGCAGCGTCCCGTCGGCATCGATGATCGCCGCCGAGTTGCGATACAGCCCCGCGGCCTGCCGCTCGTACATCGGAACGATGAGCACCACCGACAGTTCGCGCGCCAACGCCTGCAGGCGCGCGGTCGTCTGGCCCGGAATCGGTTCTGCGAGGTCGAACCAGTTGATGTCGAGCGACTTGCAGAAGTACGGGGCGTTGAACAGCTCCTGCAGGCAGATGATCTGCGCGCCGAGCTCGTGGGCACGGCGCACGCCGGTGATCGCGCGCGCCACGTTCTCCTCGATGTCTCGCGAGCCGGCGAACTCCTGGACGAGGCCGACCGTGAACGGGGCTTTGGGCATGCGCGAAAACTAATCGACCAGCGCGATCACCACATCGTTGACGTTCGTCCCCGTCATACCGGTGCGCAGCAGCGCCCCGACGGCGTCGAGCGCCGGGTAGGCATCGTGTGCGTCGAGCGCGCGCTGGGGGTCCACGCCGGCGAGCGCAATGCGCGACCACGTGGTCGCGTCGATGATGGCGCCTGCTGCGTCGGTGGGGCCGTCGCGGCCGTCGGTTCCAGCGGAGAGGATCGTGATCCCGCGCCCCCGTGCCCCGGCCTCATGCAGGGTGCGTGCGGCGGCGAGGGCGAGTTCCTGCGCCCGGCCGCCAGTGCCGTGACTCCCGCCCGCGAGCGAGACCGTCGTCTCGCCCCCCCACACGAGCGCCAAGCGGCACGGGGCGGTTTGTGGGTGGTTCACCTCGCGCCCTCGCGCCGTGACCGCCGCATGCGCGATGGCCTCGCCGGTCGATCGGGCCCTGCCAGTCACGGGGGTCGGCGCGATCCGCACGGCAATCTCGAGTTCGGCTCCGGCACCCGCGATCCCCTCGAGCGCGTCACGATTGCCGAGGATCACGCGAGACTGGACGTGTGCCAGCGCCTCGGTTCCCGGCTTCGGCGTCTCCGCCACGTCGCCGGACAGGATGGCGTCGAGGAGCCGTCGTACCTCATCCGGAACATGGGGCCACAAGTTGTGCGACTGGGCGAGTGCCACGAGATCGCCGGCGCGCCATCGGTCGCCGGTGCAGGGGCCCGAGGCGATCGACGCCGGATCATCGCCAATCACGTCCGACGCGATGAGGCAGGTGACGCGCGCCGTTGTCAGCGCCATCGCGAGGCGCCCCGCCCCCCAGCGCATCACGCGCTTGCGGAAGGCGTTCATGACATCGATGGGCGTCCCCGCGCGATGCAGTCCCTGAAAGAGGGCGAGCATCGCGGCGAAGGAGACTCCCTCGACCGGGGCGGCCATCAGGCTCGACGCCCCGCCCGAGACGAGGATGAGGACGTCGTCGCCGGGACGCACGAGACTCACGACGTCGGCGAGACCCTGGGCTGCCGCAAGCGATCCGTCCCCCGGAACCGGATGATCGCCCGTGAGGATCGTCAGCGGGCCGAGCTGGGTCGGGGACTCCGAGGTGATCACGATCCCGCCCTGCGCCGAGCGTTGCCCCGCGCCCAGGGCGTCGAGGGCCGCGCGCGCCATCGGGATCGCGCCCTTGCCCACGGCCACGACCCACGTGCGCGCGCCTAACGACTGTCCCTTGAGCGCGGCGAGCGTTGCCGCATAGGGGTCGGCGCCCCGCACGGCGGCGCGAAAGAGCTGGTCGGCGACGAGTCGTGGCGTGGTCATGGGGAGCACGTACAACGCCCCGGCGATGCGCGCCGGGGCGTTGCGTCGGTCAGGGCCTGCCCGCCCCGGGCGGCGACAGCTTGTCGATCTCCGCCTCGAGTTCCGTGTACGCGTCGGCCGATGACTGTCGGAACGGCTGCGCCTTGTACGCGATCCTGCCATCGGGTCCGATCACGTAGAGCGACCGGTTGTCCACCTTGTTCTCGGGGTTGTACGCCCCGTACTTGGTCCCGACAGCACCATCGCCATCGCTGGCGAAGATGAACGGGAACCGTGCGTCCTTCGCCCACGAAACGAGCGCGGTGTCGGAATCGACGCTGATCCCGATGAGGGTCACTCCCTTCCCCCCATTGAAGAGCGTGGCGTACTGATCACGGTACGCCTCCATTTGGATCGTTCAACCCTTGGTCCGTGCCTTGAAGAAGAAGGCGAGCACCACGGTGTTGCCTCGGTACGAGGAGAGCTTGATCGCCTCGCGCATCGGACCGTCGCTGGTGACGCCGCGGAGGGTGAAGTCCGGCGCCATGTCGCCGATCTTCGGTCCGGTCTCCGCCTGCTGCGCGCCCCCGAGCGACGAAACCCCGACGGTGAGTGCAATGGCCGCTGCCATCGACCCGATCCTGTTCGACGTGAATCGCATGAAGAATACGTCCTTGCTGAAGTCCTCCGAAGTTGGCGCGAGGCATACCTCGTGCGCAACACAGTGTGCAACACCTGCGCCCGCGTCGTGTGTGCGAGGGGACACTCCGCTGTCCGTGCGCAGGACAGTGCCCGCGCTAAGTCGTTGCAGGGGATCACGGTCCCGAATGGCACTGGCTGTGCCTCTCCCTCGACCACCCACAGTCCCCGCCGGAGGGTCCCATGTCGGTCCGTCGTCTCATTGCTCCGCTCATCGCTCCCGTCATCGCCGTCGCTGCGCTCGCTGCCTGTCAGCGGGCCGAGTCCCCACGTCTGGACGAGGCGCTGCGCAGCGACCTCTCGCTCGCCTCGCAAGTGCAGCCGTACCAGCCGCAACTGTACGTGTCGCCCGAGGAGCAGGGATACGGCTATGGCGCGCAGCCAGGATACTATCCGCAGCCGCGCTACACTCCGCAGCCGTATTACCAGCCGCAGCCGCAGCGCGTAGTCTATCGTCAGGCACCGGCCCGACCGGTCATTCGTCGTTCGCCCGCGCCGGTGCAGGACGCCGGCAGCGCGCCGGTCTACGGATCGGCGGGCGGCGTGTACGGTGGTGATGAAGGGGTGATCAAGAACACCAAGCGTGACGCGATTATCGGGGCGGCCGCGGGTGCGGCGATCGGCGTCGCGAGCACCCGCAACACGCTCAAGGGAGCGATCATCGGGGCAGCGGCCGGAGGACTGATCGGCGCGGTGGTCGGCGAGAAGATCGACGTGCGCCGGCCGCGGTAGCCATGCTCCGCAGGCTGACGTAGCACATCGCGATGGTGCCGCGGGGCGGCCGACCTGAGTGTCGACCGCCCCGCGGCACCATCTACTTCAGTCGGCGCATCGACACCGCGATCACCGGACGATTGTCGTGGTCGCCGAATCGGGCGTCGGCTTCGGCCGCCTGGATCAGCCGCCCGGCTCAAGCGCCCGGCTCAAGCGCCCGGCTCAAGCGCCCGGTTCAACCGCGTGGCCGCGACGCGTCGGCTTGCGAGGGGACCGCGAGGCGCAGCGCTCCCGGCAGGCACCGCACAGTGACCGACCGATCCTGCGCGTGGTGCAACTCGCCGTCGGCCTGGATGAGCGGGGGGGCAGGGAATACCAGCGTGAGCGCTTGCGCCCGCTGCCGTGAGACCTCGGGAGCGTCGACATGCGTCCCCGAGCGGGCCATGCCAAACAGCGCCAGTCGACGCCAGGCGCCCCCGTCGGCGATGCGCACGACATCCAGGGTCCCGTCATCGATCGATGCGCCCGGCGCGATGAGGAAGCCGCCGCCGAAGCGCGGGCCATTGGCGACGGCGATGAGCAGGTGCCGCGACTCGCGCGTTGCGGCCGGGCCGCCGTCGATCGCTGGCGTCGACGCCCCACCGCCAAGGGTCAGCGTCGCGGCAAACCCACGATAGCCGACGAGCATGCGCGCGGCGGTGAGGAGATACACCGCGTGTCCGCGAAGCCAGCGCACCTGTCGGGTCGCACCGACCACTTCCGCGTCGAAGCCGAAGCCGAGGCAGTTGACGAAGTGCAGGCCGTCGGCCTCGCCCGCGTCGATGCGCCGTTCGCCATCGCCGCACGCAATGGCAACCGCGGCGCCGACGTCGTGCACGGGAAGTGCCGCGGCGTAGGCGAGGTCATTGCCCGTGCCGGCCGCCAGCAACGCGAGTCGCGTCGACCGCCCGCTCGCAAGGATGCCTCGCGCCACGTTGCCCCACGTCCCGTCGCCGCCTAACGCCAGGATCGTCTCGGCGCCGGCCTCGGCGGCGGCTCGCGCCAGGATCCGCTCCTCACCGGGGCCCGTGGTCAGCTGCAGCGCATACGGGCGCTGTCCGCCGAGCACGCGGTCCAGGGTCCGTTGGAACACCGGGAGCATGCGCCTGGCGCGCCCACGCCCCGCGGCCGGGTTCACGATCACGACCAGTCCGGGGTGTGTTGGGGCAGGAGGCAGCGACATGGGGCGGAAAGAAACGTCGGCGCCACTCCCGGGGGAATGGCGCCGACGGTGGCGCTCCTGCGCCGCTCGTGACGGGAGGCGAGGCGACGGTCGCGCTAGCGCCCGCCCACCAGCTGCCGCAGCACGTACGGAAGGATGCCGCCGTGTCGATAGTAGTGCAGCTCCTCGGGCGTATCGATGCGCGAGCGCACCGTGAAGCGCGTCTCGACACCGTCAGCTGCATGGGCGACGACGCTCAATGTGGCGCGCGGCTTCATCTCCTCCACCAGTCCCTCGATCGTGATCGACTCGAAGCCCGTGAGTCCCAGCGACTGTCGCGTGGCCCCATCGCTGAACTCCAGCGGGATCACCCCCATTCCCACGAGGTTGGACCGGTGAATGCGCTCGAACGACTCGGCGATCACCGCCCGCACGCCGAGCAGCATGACCCCCTTCGCCGCCCAGTCGCGCGACGACCCCGTCCCGTATTCCTTCCCGGCGATGATGACCAGCGGGGTGTTGCCGCTCCGGTAGCTCTGGCTGGCCTCGAAAAACGAGGTGGGCGGGGCGTCCGGCGCGATGCGGGTCCACCACCCCTCCATTCCGGGCGTCAGCTCGTTCTTGAGGCGGATGTTGGCGAACGTGCCGCGCATCATCACTTCATGGTTGCCGCGCCGGGCCCCGTACGAGTTGAAGTCCTTCTTCCCCACACCTAACGACAGCAGCCACTGGCCGGCCGGGCTCTTCTCGGCGATGGACCCGGCCGGCGAGATGTGGTCGGTCGTGATGGAGTCGCCGAACATCCCGAGAATGCGCGCCCCGCTGATGGGCTGCACCCCCGGTGGCGTCATCGTCATGCCGGCGAAGTACGGCGGATGCTTCACGTATGTCGACAGCTCATCCCACGCGTAGCGACTCCCCGTCGGGATGCTGATCCCCTGCCACTGGGCATCTCCGGCGAAGACATCGCCGTATTCCCGCTCGAACTGGGCCCGCTGCACCGATGAGAGCACCACGTCGGCCACGTCCTTCGCACTCGGCCAGATGTCGCGAAGGAAGACCGGCCCGTCAGTCCCGACCCCGATCGGTTCCAGGTCGAAGTCGATGTCCATGCGACCGGCGAGGGCATAGGCCACAACGAGTGGCGGGGACGCCAGGTAGTTGAAGCGCGTCTGCGGGTTGACGCGCCCCTCGAAGTTTCGGTTGCCCGAAAGCACGGCGGCCACCGTCAACTTGCCGTCCTCGATGGCCGCGGAGATCGGTTCCGGGAGCGGACCCGAGTTCCCGATGCAGGTCGTGCATCCGAAGCCCACGACCTGGAAGCCCAGCGAATCCAGCGCCGGCTGCACTCCCGCGGCATCGAAGTATTCCCGCACCACCTTGCTCCCCGGGGCCAGCGATGTCTTGACCCACGGCTTGCTGCGCAGTCCGAGCGCGACGGCCCGCTGCGCCAGCAGGCCGGCCGCCAGCATGACGCTGGGGTTGGAGGTGTTGGTGCACGACGTGATGGCGGCGATCACCACGTGCCCGTCCTGCAGGGTGAATTCCTGGTCACGCCAGCGGCATGGGATACCGTGTGACTCGGCCGTCGCCACGGCCCCGCCCTCGGCGACCATTTGCGCCTGCGGCGACCCCGGGGCCTTTTCGGGTGCGGCGGCCGCGATGCTCGCGGCGGCCGAGGCATGATGCGCCGCCAGGGCCTCGCGATACTTCGCCTTGGCCTCCGTCAGCGGGATGCGGTCCTGCGGGCGCCTGGGGCCGGCCAGCGACGGGACCACGGTCGACAGGTCGAGCGTCAGGGTGTCGGTGTACACGGGGTCGGCCATGCCGTCCTCGCGGAAGAGCCCCTGCGCCTTTGTGTACGCTTCCACGAGTTGCACCTGCTGCTCGCTGCGGCCGGTGAGTCGCAGGTACCTGAGCGTTTCCCGATCGACCGGGAAGAATCCCATCGTGGCGCCGTACTCGGGGGCCATGTTGGCGATCGTCGCCCGGTCCGCGAGGGCGAGCGCCGACAGCCCGTCGCCGTAGTACTCGACGAACTTGCCCACGACCTTTTTCTTGCGCAGCAGCTCGGTGCAGGTGAGCACGAGGTCGGTCGCCGTTGCCCCTGGCGGAAGCTTCCCCGTGAGCTTGAAGCCGATGACCTCGGGAATCAGCATCGACACGGGCTGGCCCAGCATGGCCGCCTCGGCCTCGATGCCGCCCACTCCCCAGCCCAGTACGCCGAGCCCGTTGATCATGGTCGTGTGCGAGTCGGTCCCCACGAGCGAATCGCAGAACGCCTGCTGCTCCCCGTCGACCTCGGCCGAGAAGACCACCTGGCCGAGGTACTCCAGGTTCACTTGGTGGCAAATGCCGGTGCCCGGTGGGACCACGCGGAAATTCTTCAGCGCCTCCTGGCCCCAGCGCAAGAACTGGTAGCGCTCACCGTTGCGCTCGTACTCGAGGTTGACGTTCAGCAGGAACGCCGCGTCGTTTCCGTACTCATCGACCTGTACCGAGTGGTCGATGACGAGATCGACCGGCTGCAGCGGGTTGATGCGCGTCGGGTCACCCCCGAGCTCGGCGATGGCGTCGCGCATCGCGGCGAGGTCGGCCACGCAGGGCACGCCCGTGAAGTCCTGGAGCAGGACGCGCGCCGTGCGGAAGGCGATTTCCTTGTCCACCGACTGCTTCACGTTCCAGTTCGCCAGCGCCTCGACGTCTCCCTTCTGAACGAAGGCACCGTCCTCGCACCGCAGGACGTTCTCCAGCAGCACCTTGAGGGAGAACGGGAGTCGATCGACGTTGCCCTTGGACAGCGCGCGCAGCGCATCCAGACGGAAGATCGCGTACGACTGGTCGCCAACGGTGAGGGAGGCCTTGGCGCCGAAGGAATTCGGATGGGTCATGGGCTCATCACGCAGAAGTGAGCGCCGCTCATGGCGGCGCCGTGGATCGCGGAGCCACTGGCGAATGCACGTCGCGTCCGCCAGGCTGCGCGTAATGTAGCGCAGCCCGCACGAATTCCGGAGGCACTCGTCTCGCGGGCGCGTGGGGCGGGTGGGGAGATCCTCCACATCAGTTCAGTGCACCGACCGACGGTCGTGGCGTACACGGTGTGTCAGCTTGCATGTGTCGACGGCCCGATCGGCGTCGTCGACACCCGCTGACCGCATCTGACAAGGAGTACATATGCCCGCATTGACGAACGAACCGCACCGCGTCGACGATTCTTTCTTGCCGACTTCGAAGACCATGAAGGCGCTGGTCTTCGCTAAGCCCGGAGTGGTGGAGCTGCGGGAAAAGCCGATACCGGCCGTCGGGCCCAACGATGCGCTGATGCGCGTGACGGTCACCACGATCTGCGGGACCGACGTCCACATTCTCAAGGGAGAATATCCGGTCGCAGCGGGGTTGACGGTTGGGCATGAGCCCGTTGGGGTGATCGCCGCTCTCGGGTCGGCGGTGAGCGGCTTCAAGCTCGGCCAACGCGTGATCGCGGGCGCCATCACACCGTGCGGCCAGTGCCACAGCTGTCTCGACGGCACGATGTCGCAGTGTGGAGGAAAGGCCATGGGTGGTTGGCGCCTTGGCAACACGATTGACGGCTGCCAGGCGGAGTACGTGCTCGTCCCCAACGCCGCCGCCAACCTCGCGACGATTCCCGATGATCTGACCGACGAACAAGTGTTGATGTGCCCCGACATCATGAGCACGGGTTTCGGCGGTGCGGAGAGCGGGCGCATTCGCATCGGCGATATCGTGGCGGTGTTCGCGCAGGGGCCGATCGGTCTCTGTGCCACCGCCGGTGCCCGGCTGTCGGGCGCGTCGACCATCATCGCCGTCGACATGCTCGATCGGCGGCTCGCGGTGTCGCAGTCGCTCGGTGCCGACCTGGTCGTGAACGCCAGCGACGGCGATCCGGTCGCACGGATCATGGAGCTTACGAACGGCCGAGGGGTGGACGTGGCCATCGAGGCGCTGGGAACGCCGTGGACGTTCGAAAGTGCGCTGCGTGTGCTGCGTCCCGGCGGTACGCTGTCCTCGCTGGGCGTCTACTCGGGAAAGCTGACGCTGCCGTTGGATGCGTTCGCGGCGGGCCTGGGCGATCACCACATCGTGACCTCGCTCTGTCCAGGTGGCAAGGAACGCATGCGACGATTGATGAACACGATCCAGGGCGGACGAGTCGACCTGCGCCCTCTGGTCACGCATTCGTTCCCGCTCGACCAGATCGTCGAGGCGTACGAGCTCTTCGCCAACCAGCGGGACGGCGTCTTGAAGGTGGCCATTCGGCCGTGACACCGTAGATTGGCTCGGCGGCTGCAGCACAACGCGCCGCACGAGACCTCCATCACGCGGCGCGCTCGCCGCGCCGTCGGCGGGTGACACAGGTCGCCCGCCGACGTGCGTTCCTACTCCCGGATCCCCCATCATGACGATCGAGCATCAGGTCGCCGAGCTTGCGATCCGCCTCATGGAAGTGGAGTCGACCAGTGGGAACGAGTCGACCGTCGTGACCGTGGTGGACGAATTGCTTACCAGTCGGCGCTGGTTCACGGATCGCATTCCGGTCTCTCCAGGCCGCGACGCTGTTCTCGCGGTCTCGGCCGCCGACCCGGTCGTGACCCTGTCCACGCATCTCGACACGGTTCCTCCGTACTTTCCGCCGCGTCTCGACGGGGATACGCTGCATGGTCGCGGCGCCTGCGATGCCAAGGGAATCGCGGCCGCCATGATCCTCGCAGGCGAGCGCCTGCGCGCGCGGGGCGTCGCCGTCGCCCTGCTCTTCGTTGTGGGGGAAGAAACAACGCATGACGGCGCCCATGCGGCCAACGCCCGACCGACAACCTCGCGCATCCTGATCAACGGAGAGCCGACGGAGAGCACCCTCGCGGTGGGCACCAAAGGAGCGATGCGGGTGGTGGTTCGTACCGCCGGACGCGCCGCGCACTCTGCCTACCCGGAGTTGGGGCGCTCGGCCACGCGGGACCTGGTGCACCTGCTGGCCGAACTCGACACGGTCGCCTGGCCGAGCGACCCCGTGCTCGGCGAGACGACCGTGAACATCGGATCACTGTCCGGGGGCGTCGCGGACAATGTGCTGGCCCCGTGGGCCGAGGCGCGACTCATGTTTCGGTTGGTCACTCCCGCCGACGCGGTGTGGCCGCTGGTGCGTCGATGGGCGGGCGATCGAGCGACCCTCGAGGCGGGGCCGATGATTCCGGCGATCCGCCTGGGCACGCTCGAGGGGTATCCGTCCAGCGTGGCGGCGTTCGCCACCGACATCCCGGCGCTCACCAACTGGGGGACGCCCTACCTGTTCGGTCCCGGCTCGATTCACGTGGCGCACACCGCCAGCGAGCACGTGTCGGTGCGCGAACTCGCCGAGGCGGTCTCTGCCTATGAACGCATCGCACTGGACGCGCTGGCGCACGAAGGACTCTCGGGCTCGTGAGCCTGCGCGGCGCGCCGATGCGGAGGGGTAGGCCGAGTCAATTGATCTGGCACGGAGCGCGCCCCGGGAGCGGGAGGGGGGGACGATTTGTGGGATCAGGACGGGCACGACGACCAGAAAAATGATACCTTGCGCGCCGCGTCGGGATTCGCGCACGGCGTGGGGTGGTCCTCGCCCCCGCGCTAGCGGTCCCGCTCGCTCGAACGCTATACTATTGCTCCTGACGCCTGACGAGAGGAACGATGCCGACGCCCGCGCCGAAGATCCGGAAGCAGTACAGCAACACCGAATACCCGAACGTGATCCTGCGCTTCGAGGATGGACACGAGATCCACGTGCCGAAGGGATCGACCAAGTCGTTCGACTGCTATGCGGGCGAGCGCGTGAAGATCCTTGCCAAGTACGATCCAACCTCGACCGAACGCGAGAAGGTCGACACGCTGCGCGCCGAGCAGTTCCCGGACGCCACGGAATGAGGCGAGGGACGGTCGCTTCGGCGCTCGTCCACCTGTTGCTGAATGCTGGCGGCGCCGCGACCCGGGCGCCGTCGGTGGCGTTGGCTCCCGGTGCCCCTCGCTCCCCTCGCGCCCTTCGCGCCCTTCGCGACACTCGTTCGCGGGGAGTGACACGATGATCCGCCTCACCCCCGAGGTGGCCGACGCGTTGCGGCGCGGGACCGGTGTCGTCGCCCTGGAGAGCTCGGTCCTCGCCCAGGGCCTCCCGATTCCCGCCAATCGCGACGCGGCGGAGCGCATGAGCGCTGCGGTGCAGCGCAGTGGCGCGGTTCCGGCGATTGCCGCGGTCGTCGATGGCGTCCCCACGCTCGGCCTGTCGCACGAGGAGCTGGAACGGTTCCTCAACCGCGAGGGGATCACCAAGGTGTCGTCACGCGACCTGGCGGCCGCCATCGTGCAGCGACGGTGTGGGGCGACCACGGTCGCGGCGACCCTGGCGCTAATGGCACGCAGCGACGTGCGGGTGTTTGCGACTGGCGGGATCGGCGGCGTGCATCGCGCTCCCCCGTTCGACGAGTCGGCCGACCTGGTCGAGCTGGCCCGGTCCCCGCGCATCGTGGTCTGCGCCGGGGCCAAGTCGATTCTTGACCTCCCCGCCACGCTCGAGCGGCTGGAGACGCTTGCGGTCCCGGTCATCGGCTACCGGTGCACCGAGTTCCCGGCGTTCTTCTCGGCGTCCAGTTCGCTCCCGGTCACCGCCACGGCCGATTCGGCGGCGGAGATCGTCGCGATAGAGCGTGCGCACCGCCGCCTGGGGCGAACCGAGGCGCTGCTGGTAGTGCAGCCCCCGCCGGCTCATGCAGCCATGGCCGCGGGCGAGATCGAGGCGGTATTGGTCGAAGCGCTGCGTGAGGCGGACTCAGAGCGGATTCGCGGCGCGGCCATGACGCCGTTTCTGCTGGCCAGGATCGAGCGGGCCACCGGCGGGCGTTCGCGCGCTGCCAACCTCGCCCTGCTCGAGTCCAATGCGGTGCTGGCCGGCGACATCGCGGTCGCCCTCGCCAGTGATCGGGGAGCTCCCGTGCCGTCGGCGCACCCCCGTGCGTCCTGACATGACGAGGCGGCGAGGCGCTGCGACTTGCGAGTCGCTACTTTTCAACGGCGCACAACGCGCGCCGACATCACCACGCTGTACGTTCTGCGAACGAGAGTATTGAACCACACGCGTTCGGAATGGTACAATAGGCCAGCACGCTCGAAGCGGAGGAAGTTCGAGAGATGCCGACTCCATTCCTGAGTTCTGAGGAGTACGATGAGCGCGCCCATCAGCTCTACAACGAGGGGCAGTACGATGAGGCGCTCGATACCCTTCGCGAGGGGCTCGCGCTCTATCCGCACGCGGTAGAGCTGCAGGTCGGCGTCGGCTATGCCCGTCTTGCCCGCGAGGAGTTTGCCTGGGCGCGCCGCAGCTTCGACGAAGCACTCGTGCTCGATCCGGAGCATGAGGACGCGCTGGCTGGGCTGGGCGAGGTGCTGCTGAAGCTCGGTCTCGAAGACGCCGCCCGGAAGTCCTTCCACACGACGCTCGCGTTAGGGTACGAGGACGACCTCGAGCTGATGCTCCAGATCGGGCGGGCCCTGTTTCGTGAGGGATTGATCGAGGACGCCAAGGAATATTTCGAGGTGGCGGTGCGCCAGGCCCCCGACTCGGCCGAGAGCGTGGCCCTGGTCGGCTATTGCCAGCATCGACTTGGCGACGACGAGGGAGCAATCACCACGCTTCGCCGGTCGTTGCAGCTCGACGCCGACCATGCCGAGGCGCGCATCTATCTCGGCAACATCCTCTACGATCGGGGAGAGTACGAGGCGGCGTTGTACCACCTCGACCGCTCCAGTCCTGACGACCACTGGGACGAGCTTGGGATCTGGCGGTTGATGGAGCTGAAGAAGTCCGTGCACCGCCTGCCCGACGACGATCCGGAGATCAGGAAGTGGGAGGATCGGCTTGCGGAACTGGCCGGCGAACCGGACGACATCGACGAGATGCTCGCCGAGATCGAGCAGCGGGCGATGGAGCAGGAGCAGAACGACGTGAAGCAACTCGAGTTGTTCGGGTCGATGCTGAGCGAGTTGGCCGAACGGAAGAAGGAAGCGCGCGCGCACCGCATCATGCTGCGCGACGGCCGGGCGTTCGACGGCAGCTGGGACGACATCGTGCGCCAGATGCGCGACGGCAACGTGACGTTCACGGGCCGCTCCATCCAGGACTACATGTTGAACGAGGCACGCCGTGGCTTCTCCCTCACCGGCATCGTCATCCCGACCGGTGATGCGGAAGCGTTCATCCGTGGCAGCGCCGACGCCGGGCTCCTGCGGATCCTCACATAGCGGGGAAGCATGGCAAGCGATGCACAGCGAGCAGCGCGGGCGGCGTTCGACGCGGCCCGCTCGTCGTTTGGGCGCCTGACGAGTGGCGGTGATCCGCACGACGTCGCCGCGGCGCTCGTCGAGGCGTGGGGTGCCACCGAGCACGCACTGTGCGCCCTGGCCGGGACCGGCGTCCTGAGCGGCGTCGCGGTCGTGCGCGAACTGCGACAGCGCAGCCTGCTCGGGCTCGACGACGCGCACGCGTTCGTGGACTTCCACGCGGCCGCGGAGCGGGCGCGCGAGCCCGGCTATTCGCCGACCACGGCCGACCTCGACTCGGCGCGGACGGGGGAGGAACGCATGGATCGCGTGCTCGCCCGCGACCTCGGGGCGACGGACCCGCAGGCCGCGCCCTATTCGGGACCGATCTCCCCTCCCCGGACGCCGGTGCACGCCGCCGACGCGGCCACGGCGCCGCCGCTGCACATCCCCACGCCCGCCAGGAACAACCGGCTGGCCGTGCTCGTGGTCGCGGTGGCGTGCCTCGCCGTGGTCGCGGCGAGCGTGTATTACCTGCGGCTCTTCTCGGGAGAGCCCGACGCGCTGCGCACCGGACGGGCCGCATTTGCGGCTGGCGACAGGCTCACCGCACGCAACGCCTTCAGCGCCGCCGCGGGGGCCAACCCCTCGCTCGCCGAGCCGCACATCTACCTCGGGCGCATTGCCCGCGAGGACGGCAACCTGCCGGCGGCCAGCGCCGAGCTGCGGCGCGCCGTGGAACTGGAGCCCGACAATTTCCTGGCGCATCGTGAGCTCGCGGCCTACCTGCTGGTGACCGGACAACCCGACCTCGCCCGCTCGTTCTATCAGCGCGCGATCGAGCTCAACCCGAGTGACAAGGTGGCGCTCGGGTACATGGCGTGCGCCCTCCTGCGTCTGGGGCGCCCCGACCTCGCCGACCGCTTCTTCCAGCGCGCCGGCCCTGGAGATTGGCTGGCCTGCCAGTCCGCCCCGCTCGTGGCCCCCTCCGGCGCGCAGTCGCTGCCCGCCGCACCGCCGCGCTGACGCACGCCGCTGCACTCGAACGCCGCGCGGCGCGCCTGCGTGACTCACACGCGACGCGCCGCTCTCGCTACCTCCTGCCCCCCGACTGATGCTGCGTTCGCTCGATCCCGCCCGGGTACACCGCACCGTCCTTGCCAACGGACTCACGGTCCTCATCCACGAGGATCATTCCGCCCCGGTGGCGGCGGTCGTGACGTACGTGAAGGCGGGCTATTTCGACGAGCCGGACGACGTGGTCGGGATCGCGCACGTGCTGGAGCACATGTACTTCAAGGGGACGCCGACGCGCGGCGTCGGGGAGATCGCGCGCCAAACCAAGGCCAGCGGTGGCTACCTCAACGCGGCCACCATTTACGACCATACGTCGTACTACGCGGTCCTGCCGATCGAGGGGTTCGATGAGGGACTGGCCATCCAGGCCGACGCATACGCCAACTCCCTCGTCGACGCCGATGAACTGCGCCGCGAACTCGAGGTCATCATCGAGGAGGCCAAGCGCAAGGCGGACAGCGCCGGCGCGGTGACCACCGAGACGCTGTTCGAACTGCTCCACGACCGGCATCGCATCCGTCGCTGGCGCATCGGGCTCGAGGCACCGCTGCGCGCGCTGCGTCGCGACCAGCTGGTGCAGTTCTACCGGAACTTCTACCGTCCGTCGAACACGGTGCTCGTCGTAGCCGGCGACGTCGCGCCCGATGCCGCACTCGAGCGCATTCGCACGTTGTACGGCACGCTGCCCGGCGGTGTCGCCGAGCGGACACCGGGCGACCAGGAGATCGGCGCACCGGGGCGACGCTACCGGGAGCGTGCCGGTGATATCGCCGAGACGCAGGTTGCCCTCGGCTGGCGCACCCCGGGGATGCGGCATCCGGACACCCCGCTGCTCGACCTTGCCGCCGCTGTACTCTCGTCCGGCCGCGCCTCGCGACTGTACCGGGCCGTGCGCGATCGCGGACTGGCCTCGAGCGTGGCGGCCTACAACTACACGCCGACGGACCTCGGCATCTTCGTCCTGCATGTCGACGGGCCGGCCGAGCGCGCCATCGACGCGACGCGGGCCGTGTGGAGTGAATGGCGCGCGCTGC
This sequence comes from Gemmatimonadota bacterium, assembly GCA_016704465.1. Taxonomy (GTDB): domain Bacteria; phylum Gemmatimonadota; class Gemmatimonadetes; order Gemmatimonadales; family Gemmatimonadaceae; genus SCN-70-22. The sequence continues at coordinate 69,682 of JADJAD010000012.1, forward strand.
GCGAGACGGGGATCGACGAGGGAGAGTTGCTGCGCGCCAAGCGCCTGTTCGAGTCCCGGTGGCTGCGGCGACTGGAGACGATGGAGGGGCAGGCCAACTTCCTCGCCGAGTGGGAGGCGTTAGGCGACTGGCGCGAGGGCGACGTGTATGCGGCCCGCGTGCTGGCGGCGACACCCGGCGAGGTCACCGACGCGGTGCGCCGGCACCTCGAACCCGACCAGGTGTCGCTCATGGTCTACCGACCGCAGTCGGCCCCGCCATTCGCCGACGGTGTGGAGTCGGCGTTCGCCGCGCTCGATGCGGTCCCCGACTCGACGCTGGCCCCGATCGACGTCCCCGCCGCGCCAGACGCCCCGCGCGTGACGACCGCGCTCGTCCCCGAACGCACCCACGGCAGCATCACCGTCTTCCGCACGCCGCGCGGCGTTCCGATCCTCGTCAGGCGCAAGCCCGGGGCGCCGATCGTGCACCTGGGCCTGTATGCCCGCGGCGGCACGACGAACGAGACGGCGGAGCGGGCGGGACTCGCGACGCTGCTCGCCCGGACGTCGCTCAAGGGGACCGCACGCCGCACCGCTGACCTGGTCGCCCTCGAGACGGAGCTGCTCGGCGGAAGCATCTCGCCCGCCGTCACCAGCGACGGGCTGGGGTGGACGCTCTCGGTCACCGCGGCCCGGCTGGCGGCGGGGATCGACCTGCTGGCCGACGTGGTGCTCGATCCCACGGTCCCGACAGCCGCCTTCGAGACCGAGCGCGGCGTGGCGCTCTCGCAGTTGGCCCAGTTGCGCGACGACATGATGCGCTACCCGATCCGGCTCGCCACCGAGGCCGCGTTCGGTGCGCACGCGTATGGGCGCGGGACCCTCGGGTCCGAATCGACGCTGCGCGCCGTTACCGCCGACGATGCCCGGGCGTGGCACGCGCGGTACGTGCGGCGGTCACCCTGCGTGCTGGCGGTGGTGGGCGACGTGGACCCGCAGGCGGTGGCCCGGCAGCTGACGGCTGCCTTCGACCGTCTCGAGTTCAGTGCCCCGGGCGTCGCCGTGCCGCCGCCGTGGCCCGACGCGGTCGTGCAGCGTGCCGAATCGCGGGACAAGGCGCAGACCGGGCTGGCCATCGCCTTTCCCGGCCCCTCGAGAGCGGACGGCGCGCGCATCGCCGCGCACCTGATTGCCGGAGTAGCCAGCGGTCTTGGTGGACGCTTCTTCGACCAGCTGCGAGACAAGCAGTCGCTTGCCTACACGGTGCACTGCTCGTCCAGCGACCGACTCGCTGCGGGGATGTTCCTCTCCTACATCGCCACGTCGCCCGAGAAGGAGGACCTGGCCCGCGACGGCCTCCTGCGCGAGTTTGCCCGCCTGCGCGACGACGTCGTGTCGGACGAGGAGCTGCGTCGCGCCCGCACCTACGCGTTGGGAACGCACGCGATCAGCCAGCAGTCAGGCGGGAACGTCCTGTCGGAGCTGGTCGATGCCTGGCTGTACGGGAGCGGTATCGACGAACTCGATCACTTTGCCGATCGGCTGCACGCCGTGACGCCGCGGGCCATGCGCGAGCTGGCGCGGCTGCACTTCGACCCCGAGCGACGGGTCGAGGGGATCGTGCGCGGGCGGCCGGCCGACGCACTGCCGGGCGGGCGTTAGGCGAACCAGGGGCGGCGCGTCGGTGACGCCCGCCCCGTCGCGCGCCTGTCGGCACCGCCGCCGCGCTACGATGCGGGGGGGTGGACGATCTTCCCCATGAAGAGGATCGTCCCGCTCAATCGCTCGCGGATCGCGAAGACGAACGGGCGGTCCACGCGCACCGTCGTGCGCAGCGGCAGCGAAACGACCTCAATGCCGACCGCGGTGACGGCCGCCGCTTCAGTTCCGACTTCGTGTACGTCGACGAACGTCTTCTGCTTCACGAAGCTGATGTACAGCTCGCGCCCTGCCGAGGGTGACAGCCGGGTGAAGTCGGCCTCGCGCGGTACGAAGGCGCGCTGCATTCCCAGGGCACGCAGGGGATCGTTGAGCGTCGCTTCCCACGCGAGCGAGAAGCGCGGCATGAAGAGCTCGACCTCGCCGCTCGTCAGCGACGACATGGCCGCGTTCCAGGCGCCCTCGGTCAGCGACGCCACGAGGGCGTTCACCGACTCACCGGGTCGCGGGAGGACGATCGACATCACAAAGGCGTCGCCGCCGTAGCCCAGCTCCACCACGGTCCGTCCATCGGACGTCCCGGCGCGCGCTGCGGAGGTGCGGCGCATCATGGGGACACTCACGGTGCTTCCCGACTCCAGGGTAAACGGGGCACTCGCCGTCTTGCTGCGGTCAAACGCGGTGCGCCAATCTCCCTTGAAGTAGATCGCGTTGACGAGCAGCATCACCAGGTCGGGCGGGAGCGATGCGACGATCGTGGCGATCTTGTCGTTGGTACTGCTCTTCACCCACCCGTTGATCGTGGTGACCGCCGACGGGGCGCCGAAGTCGAGGCCCGATGACGTGGCATCGAAGTACTGCTTCGCCTCGGCAAGGAAGACGGGCGCGATCTGGGGGGCGAACGACTGCGCATACCAGATGGAGTTGGCGATGCGGAAGTCGACGTTGGAGTCGAGTCCGCGCAGCAGCGCGATGAGGGCGCGGTACGACTCGATGATCGTGGCCCGCGGCAGCGTCCCGAAGCCCAGCGCGGTGCGCATCTCGTCGAACGTGCCCCCCTCCGCGCCGTTGAGCGTCATGCCTAACGCCATGGACGCCGAAAGCGGCGAGATGAAGACGTTCTCGGCCGCGCGTGTGTCGTTCACCCGGGCGAGCAGCGCCGGCGCAAAGCTGCTGGAGGCAGAAACCAGCGCCTGCTCACCGGCCGACAGCGTGCGCGGGAGCGCCGTGATGATCGGAGGGGCGCCGCCGACCGGCGACGAGGGCGAAGAGTCACAGGCGGTGACCAGCAAGGCGGCCGCCACCGGCCACAGACAGTGCATGCGCATCACGTCCTCCTCTCAACCGGATGGTGTCGGGAACCGTCAGGGATGGAGACACCGATTGCACGCCCGTCCCCCGATGCGTGTGAGGAATGGTGCCGGCAGCGTGACCAGCCGAGCACGGTTCGTGTCACGGCGAGGCGCCCGATCGCTTGGCGGCCTGGCCCCGACGGAGCCCGCTAGCGCGACGCCTGTTCGGGATAGCCGAGCGCGTTGTTGAGCCAACGGACCAGCGGACGCAGCGTGATGAAGGCCTTTTCCACGCGCGCGGGGAGCGACAGTGAACTGGCGTCCGCGTCGCTCAGCGGCGTCGACACGGTGAAGGACACGTGCCGAAGCAGCTCGGCATGCGGATGGTCGCGATCGTAGCCACGCGGCGTGCGCGAGAGCTTCCCCTCCTCGCTGAGTGCGGAAAAATTCAAGGACAGGCCGCGCGACTTGAGCAGCTTCTGCAGCTCGTCGCCGTGCTCGGCGATGCGGTCACGGATCGCGACGAGCGACGGGCGCGGCGGCATCCAGATCCCGCCGGCGACCATTGAGGCGCCGGGCTCGAGATGGAAGTAGTACCCGGCCCCCGCCCCGTGCGTCTCCGCCCCGACGCCGTGTCCGGCGCGTACGTGCGTGAACCAGCATGACACGTGCGTCTTGTACGGGGACTTGTCCTTGGAGAAGCGCGTGTCGCGATAGATGCGGAAGATGGAGCGCTTGGGGGTGCCGTGTATCTCGGGCGCGACGCGCGCCAGGCGGACGTCCATCTCCTCGACGAACAGGCGCAGCGGGTGCAGGAGCAGTTCGTCAAACTGTTCCTGCGCGCCTTGAACCACTCGCGGTCGTTGTGCCGCTTGAGCTGCCGCAGGAACGTGAGCGCGGCGGGGGTGAAGCGGGAGAATTCGTTCATCGTCCCTCGGCGGTTTCATCGATGGCGGCGCGTGCGCGGGTCACCGTGGCGACCACGGGGCGGAGTCGTCCGCCGGGGTCGCGCAGCCCGACCGATGCCTCGTAGTCGGAGGCCCCCTCGATCACCACCCCGCGGACCTTGGCCTGGCGCGTCGCCCAGGTCAGCACGCCCCAGATGGCGCGCTGCTGGTTGGCCTCACCGAAGGTGCGCGGGTATGCGCGGGCGCTCCAGATCCACTGTCCCTTGCGCGACGACCGCATCCACCGTTCCGCCAGCCGCAAACGGTCGGCGAGCGACGTGCCGCCGCCGAACGAGGGCGCCAGCGAGAAGCCGAGCAGGTCGATGCCACGCGTGCGCTCCCCCCAGGCATAGAGGGCGGAGTCGTCTGGCGTGAAGCTCGATACGGCGACCCCCACGCGGGTGCGCGGGCGTAGCGCGTGCGCCCGCCGGGCCGACGAGTCGAGGTACGCGTGCCACCAGGCGGCCGGGACGTTGCCGAGCGCGCGTCGCCCCGCATCCATGGGATCGAGCGCCGGAACCAGCACGTCGGGGCGCAGGCGCCGCACGATCCGGTCGATCAGCGCGACCCGTCGATCCAGGTAGCCCGACGGGTCGCGCTGGTACTTCGAGGCGTCGTCCCGATCGTAGCCGAGCGTGACGAGCAGCTGGACCGAGTCACGGCGGATGATGTCCAGCGACGCCTCGAGCGAGTCCAGGGCCAGCGCGTGCGCCCCCGATGGCTGCAGCAGCACGCTCACCACGCGCACCCCGATGCTGTCGGCCAGCGCAAGGTCCCGGCTCAAGGGGAGCGGTGCGGGTGCTCCGTCCAACGAGGGGAAGATCCGCAGGCCGATGGCAAAATCTCCACGCGGTCGCTCCTGCAGGCGTTCGCTTCCAAAGGTTGAGAACGACTGGGCCGCGTACACGGCGCGTGGATACTCGGTCACGACCAGCACCACGGCGGCCGTGGCGGTCACGGCGATCAGTGCGCGCACGGTCCGGCTGATGCGCCAGACGGCCGGGTAGGCGGGCGACAGGAACGGGAGCAGCACCAACCATGGCGACCAGAGCGCCTCGCGACCGAACAGGACCCCGAGAGCGCCAGCCTGCGCCACGGCGGCGCCGACCAGGGGGGCCGGGAGCTGGTCCATCCAGCGGCTCGCATAGCTCGACACGGCGGCAACGAACACCACGCAGTTGTACACGAAGATCGGGACGGCGAGCAGCGACGTCACGTAGCGCCGGAACAGGGCGTAGCCGCTCTGCACGACATAGCACAGCAGCACCAGCGGCCAGATCCAGGCCACGAGGAAGATCACGCGTCCGGTCGGCGTCGTGCCGGCGGCCAGCACGATGAGCGCGGCCGGGACGACGAACAACCCGCAGATGGACGTGAAGGCGAGGAAGAGGGGCGACTGCCGCCGAGCCCGGGAGATCTGGGACGACAGCAGCACGTTCCAGAGCAGGATGGCGACCGACACGACGATCCACCCGATCCGCAGCTCGTCTCCCGCAGACACCATCATGACGCCCGCCTCGCATCGAGAACAGGCCGCATGATGGAGCAGCGCGCACTTCGTGGGGGAATCGGCATCCGTCGGTGAGGAGGAAGCGGCGTGCGCCGTCGTGCGCCGTCGTGCGGGGACAGCCGCCTGCCGCAATCTCCCATCGTGGCGCGGTGAAACACAAGGAATCGCCGACGGGCCGACATGCCACCGGCGGGGGGTGGCGGCATCGGTGCTCGGCCATCCCCGTGACGCTGCACGAGAATTAGCTTGCCCGCATGGACCGCCGGCCGCTGCTCTTCCTGCCCAGTCTCATTTCGCTTACGCGGCTCGGGATGGCGGCGGCCTTCGCGATGCTCCCGTCGCCGGCGACGCGCATCATGCTCGTGCTGGCGGCCTCGCTCACCGACTTCCTCGACGGCTGGCTCGCCCGACGGGCCAATCTCGCGACCAAGTGGGGGGCCCTGATCGACCCCATCGCCGACCGCATGTTCGTCTTCACCGCGGTCTGCGTCTTTCTCTTCGAAGGGGCGATCACGACGACGCAGTATTTCCTGCTGATCTCGCGCGATCTCATGACGGCGGTCGGCTTCCTGGTGGCGCGTGTGGTCCCGACGCTTCGCCCGATCACGTTTCGCGCCCGGATGTCCGGCAAGATCGTCACGACGCTGCAGCTGGCGGTGTTGATCGCGATCCTCATGCGCCCGGAACTCGTCCACCCCCTCGTCCTGCTGGTGGGGGCGACGTCGGCATGGGCGATCGTCGACTACACGCTGATGCTCTGGCGGGAGCGCGCGCGCACGCCCGCATGAACCGGGGCCGTCGGGTCATCGCGCTCCTTCGTGCGCCTGGCGGGGCGCTCCTCTGCGCGCTCGGCGTACTCGGCGCTGCCCGATCGATCGCGGCACAGGCCCCGTCCGGCGCGCAGGTGGAGGCGCGCGCGGAATACACCGGCGCGCGCACGTCGTCCCTGCAGGTGGGCGCGGGGCTCACCTTGCCGGCCGGGCGCTACATCCGGCTCGGAACGGTCGTGACCGGAGGAGTGGCGACGCACGGCGGTGACGCACGAGGAGCCGCGCGCGCCGACTTGCTGGCGCGTTTCCTCCTCGATCCGTTCCGCGAGTCGCCCGTCGGCGTGTACGGCATTGGTGGCGTGAGCGCGCTGTACGATGGCTTCGAGGAGACGCGACCGCGCATCCTGCTCGGCGTCGGTGTCGAAACGCGGCCACGAGGTCGGCGTGTGCTCGCCGCCGAAGTCGCACTCGGCGGCGGCGTGCGCATCGCCATCGTCCTTCGCCGCGCACGACGCTCCGGTCGATAATCCGTACGGTAGCCGGTAGCGCATGACGCGTGGCCGCCGACCCGACAGCAAAAACCCCTCGAGAATGAGGGGGTTGATCGTCCTACGCTGCGGTCGTGGCTTCGCTGGCGGTGTTCTGCTTCGGCGGCTGCACGAACCGCTCACCAAGCAGGCGGATCTGCTTCAGCTGATCGGCCGTAAGTTCGTGATATCGGTCGGACAGGTACTTCATCGTGTCATCAAACCACTCGCCCTGATGGTCGAGCTCGGAGCCAATGACGCCACAGCGCATGACGTGCTGGAACAGCTCGTCGCGCGCCTCATCAAACGGCGTCGGGAGCGTGGGCGGGGTGTGACGGCGAACGGGTCTTTTAGCCATGTCCTCGGGTTGGAAGGTAAGCGTTCAAGATCTAAACCTAATCGATCGGGGCCTTCTCCCAAAGCTACGCACGAGATTCGCGGAACGTTCTCCGGCACGAGCCCCTCGGGAGAACTGTGACAGGAGCGTTGCCAGCTCCGCCGGCGCCTCCTCCGGCACGAGCCGACCCACCTCCTCCACGTGCTGGTAGCGCCCCCGGGGCACACCGTCCGCATACGCCTCGGCCGCCGCTTTCGTGCACCAGCGGTCGCGCGTCCCACGCACCACCAAGGTCTCCTGCGTCACGCGCCCCACGTCCAGGTCGTCGAGGTCGTCTTCCTCCAGCGCGCCCGCCAGGGCCAGCAGGTGGTTGGCCCCCTCGCGGCCGAGGTACGGCGCCAGATATCGCCCGACCAGCACCGGCGGCAGGTGGTCGGGAAACGCGACCGAATCCTCCAGGAACGGGGTCAGGAGCGAAGAGGCCCCGAAGAGACCGCGAGACAGCCTGAGGGCGTATCGCGCCGTTTCTCGTTGGAGTTCGCGAATCGCCGGCCCAGGGATTTCGGCGAGGGGCGGCGTGCCGATGAGCGCGAGTTTCGAGACGCGCTCAGGGCGATCGACCGCGAGACGCAGCGCTACCGCTCCACCGACGTCCATGCCCACGAGGACAACCGAGGAAAGCTGCAGCGCGGTCAGGGCGCGATCGAGGAAGTCGGCCTGGGCACGCACGCCGAAGTCGGCGTCGAACGGGCGGTCGGACTCCCCGTATCCGAACAGGTCGATGGCGAACGCTGTCGCCTGGCGCACCGCGAGCATCGGTCCGACGTGACGCCAAAGGAACGCCGAAGTCCCGAACCCATGGAGCAGGACGACCGGCGTTCCGCCATAGCCGAATCGCTCAACGTGCATCGTCCCGGGTCCTACCGGGACGCGAAAGATGTCGGGATCGGACGGGACGCTCACGTGAGGTGACGACTCCCCGAAAAATCGTGGTCAGCGCTGCAGCCGAAGCGGCTCCAGGCGCCGAGCGCAATGTACACAGCCCTCAGCCACACCGCGTAACGACGAGGTTCCTACTCCCTTCGGTACGCCCCAGGCCGTAAACTTCCTGTTCGCTCTCGCCGCGCTTCGCGAGGGCAACCAATGCAGCTGACGCAGGAGCGGTCACGAGCGGGCAACTTCGGCGGATCGCTGCCCAGGCGAGAGAAACGACAGAGGAGAAATGGCCAAGCAATCCAGGGATGCCGGAAAAGGACGTGGACCCAACGTGGTGAAGAAGAGCGCGAAGGGGAGTCAGGGGCGCTTTTACGCCATCCTGGGGCTGGTGGCCGCAGCGCTGGCCGTCTTCATCATCTATCAGGTCTCCAAGCCGAAGGCTCCGGACAGCGTCGCCGTCGATCCGTCCATCCCCCTGCCGAAGGCCGAAGGGTACCTGCTGGGCAAGGCAGACGCCCCGGTGCAGGTGATCGCGTTCGCCGACTTTGAATGTCCGGCGTGTGGTCAGTTCTACGTGCTCACCGAACCGGACGTCAAGCAGCGCCTCGTGGAAACGGGCGAGATCTCGTACCGCTTCATCGACTTCCCGCTGCCCGGACATCGCAACACCTGGCCCGCGTCGCACGCGGCGGCATGCGCCAATGAACAGGGGAAGTTCTGGCCGATGCACGACATGATCTTCCAGGGGCAGGACCAATGGAACGGCGAAGCCACCAGCCGCCCCAAGGGAGTCTTCGAGGGCTACGCCACATCGATCGGGCTCGATGTCCCCAAGTGGGAGCAGTGCTACGATGAGCAGCGCTACCTCCGGAACATCCAGGCCCATCGCGCCGAGGCCGAGCGCCGCATGGTGGGCTCGACGCCGTCGTTCATCATCGGCAATCGACTCGTCGCCGGGAGCATCTCGTTCGACAAGTTCAAGGCGTATGTCGACAGCGCGAAGGCCGAACTTCCCGCGCCGCCGGCCGCGTCCGCCGTACCGCCCGCGCAGGACTGACGGCGGTCATCCCGCTCAGCCGCGATCGACGAACCGACGCTTGAGGTCGATGCGTTCGAGCGACGGTTCGGCGTCTGCGCGCTGGTAGACTTCCGAACGCAGCCACTCGATCTCGGCGGCGCGCTGGTCCTCTGTCACATCGCGCCACCAGACGGACTGCGCGGAGTTCCACCGATAGCCGCGGCCCTTGAGCAGGTCTTTCTGTTCGAACGGGGCCCGGGTTGCCTCGAAGTGCCACAACGGCCGCCGCGCCGTCTCCAGCAGGAGCCGCATGGGGAGGTCGCCCGAGGCGAGCGCGGTCGCCAGCAGGTGAATGCCGGCGTAGCAATCCTCGTCGGCGCGATGCGCTTCGTAAAAGGTGCGGGCGTGCTTGTAGAGCAGGAACTCGAGCTTCGGCGAATCGATCCCGAGGTCCCCCCACGGGACGTCGGCCATGGAGCAGGCCCAGTGCCGCTCGGCGAACGGTGGCAGCCGTCGTTCGACGAAGTTGCGGTCGAACGCGGCATTGTGGGCGATCACGAGGACCGCGCGGCCGAGCGCGTCTAGAATCGCCACCTCGTCCAGCCGGGTGCCGGCAACCATTGCGTCCGTGATTCCCGTCTTCTGGACGATGAACGGGGGAATCGGGCGTCCCGGATCCTCGTAGCAGGCGATCGCCGGGAGCACACGGTGAATCCGCCCCGTAGTGGGGGCGAACTCGAAGGGGACGCCGCAGAACTGGATGATCGCGTCGTTCCGGGCGTCGAGCCCGGTTGTCTCGACATCGACGAAAAGCGCGAGCTTGACCGGTTCGTCGTCGGCCTCGGCGTAGCGCTCGAGTCGCGGGAGGCGACGCAGGACGAGGTAGTCCGGGGACTGGTCGAGCAGGGCGGCGGCGGCAGCTGCAGCCTTGGCAGGGTCAGCGCGCATGCACGGCGCCTCGAGGCGAGCGGAGCGTCATGGGGCCAATCTATTGCGCCAGGTCCCGCGTGCCATGCGCGGGTTGCCATGCGCGGGTTGCCATGCGCGGGTTGCCATGTCCATTCGGCGAGGTAAGGGATCGTCGGGCGTAGGCTAGGGAGAAATCGATGTTGCAGCATCTGGCGCAAAGGCGGATTCTAATGCCAGCATTGGTTCTCACCCGCGCGACTGGAGGTCGCCATGCCTGTTACGTTCGCCCCGATCACCGACGAAGTGCTGGCCGGAGTGCGCCAGGGAGACGAGGGTGCGCTCGAACGGCTGTTTCGGGAACACTATATCGCGCTGCGCGACGAGGCGACGTCGACGTTCGATGACGCGTCGTCGGCATCGAAGGCGGTCGAGACGGCGATGCTGCGCGCGTGGGACCGGCGTGGGGACTTCCAGAACCCCGCCGAGTTGGAGGCGTTCCTGCACAGCGCCGTGCACGAGGGGGCCATTCGCGAGAAGTCGCGCAAGGCGAGCGTGCACCGACTGGAGTCGCACGAAGCCGTCCCGCACGTGGCGCGCAAGCACGAGACGGCGACCGTGACGGTCGACGACGCCTGGGGCCACGTGCACGCCATTTTGCACGCTCCGCCCCCAACGCCAGGACACGCCAAGCAGCTGCAAGCCGCCTCGCGCCACGCCGCCGCCGAACACATGGCGTCGGTAGGCAAGCATCGCTCGATCTGGGTGTCGCTCGCCTACGGCGCGGCGATCATCGCGGTCGTGGGGGGCATCCTGTTCGGGATCTTCCGCGAGACGCCCGAGGCCAAGGTGGCGCGCTTCCTCAAGTCGAGCGATTCCCGGGACATCATCACGAAGTTCGGACAGACCGGCAACGTGACGCTGGACGACGGGACCATTGTGACGATCGGCGCCGACTCGCGGCTGCTCATCCCGCCGGGGTATCCGGCGTCGGTGCGCGCCGTGCGGATGACCGGCACCGGGTCGTTTGAGGTGGCGCCGGCCGGCGAGGTCCCGTTCGAGGTGCGGCTCGGTGATGCGGCGGTGGTGGCGACGGGGACGCGTTTTTCCGTGAACTTCGACACGGCAACGAGTGCGGCGCTCGTGCGCGTGGACGAGGGGACGGTGAATGTGCGGGCGGGAGAGACCACCCGGCCCCTGGCGGCCGGGCAGTCGCTGACGGTGGACGCCAAGGGGGTCATTTCCGAGCCGTCACAGGCGGCGGTCGACGAGGCGCTTGGATGGACGAACGGGCGGCTCGTCATCGTCGATCGCACATTGCGCGAGGCGCTCGAACAGACCCGCCGCTGGTACGCCATCGCCCTGATCCCATCGGACATGTCGCTGATGGAGCGCAAGGTCTCGGTGAACGCACCGCTCGACTCGTCCACGGTCATGATCGCCGACCTCGAGCGCTCGGGGAGCATGAAGTTCGGCTGGGAGGACAAGACCATGGTGCTGTACGACGTGGCGAAGGCACCGAAGGGGAAGTAGTAGGGAGCGCTCCGAGGCGTCCATGGGCGACGCGCCGAACCGGCGTCGCCGGGGCGCTGCTACGGTGGTGTTGACTCCGCAACGCGACCGACCTGCCTGATCATGCCGCTGAAGATGAGGGCGTGGAGCGGGACCATGGCGTACCAGTAGAGCCATCCGAACAGTCCCCGGGGGGCGAAGAGGGCCGTCTGGGTGAGCAGCGAGGTGCCGGCATCGTGCGGGACGACCGAGAACTCGAGCCACGCTCGGCCCGGCACCTTCATCTCTGCCCGGAGGCGCAGCAGCTCGCCGTCCTTCACCTGCTCGACGCGCCAGAAGTCCACCGCGTCGCCGGCGCGAACCTCGACGGGATGTCGGCGCCCGCGGCGCATCCCCACGCCACCAATCATGCGGTCGGCGACGCCGCGCAGCTGCCACGCCCAGTTCATGGTCAGCCACCCGCGGTCTCCGCCTAACGAGGTGAAGGCGAGGAACACCTGCCGCGGCGTTGCCTGCACCACGCGCTGCCGCTGCTCGATTTCCATCCCCTCTCGCGAGGTGAGCACCACCGGTACCACATCGAGTGCCGACGTGGACAGGGCGTCGCTCCAGCTGGTCTCGACCTCGGAGGCGTCGAGCTGCCGAAGCGCCAGTCGCACCGACTCCTCGTAGGTCAGCAGCGCCATGCCTGGGAAGATCCGGCGCGCGGCGTCGCTGCGCATCACGACCTCGTTGCGCAATCCCTCGATCAGCGCACGGGCAATCGTGCGCGGGACGGGCGTGACGAGATGTACCCAGCCGGCCGAGTAGCGCGGTGTCAGGAACGGAACCGGAATGACGCGGCGCGTCAGCCCACGCACCTTGGCGTAGCCGGTCATCATCTCGGCGTATGAGACGACGTCGGCACCGCCAATCTCGATGACCTGTCCCGTGCTCGCAGGAGTGGAGAGGGCCGCAACCAGGTACTGCAGCACGTCGCGCGTCGAGATCGGCTGCACGCGCGTGAAAACCCAACGTGGGCAGATCAGGATCGGGACGCGCTCGGTCAGGTACCGGACGATCTCGAAGGAGAGGCTTCCCGACCCGACAATCACGGCCGCCCGGAACTCGGTGACCGGGACGCCCGCCTCGCGCAACGCGTGCCCCGTGTCCTGCCGGGAGCGCAAGTGCTCGGAGAGGTCGCCCTCCGGATCGCCAAGCCCGCCGAGGTAGATGATGCGCCGGCCGCCCGCCGTGCGCATCGCGGTCGAGAAGTTGCGCGCCCCCCGCAGGTCACGCTCGTGAAACTCCCGCCCCCCCGCCATGCTGTGCACGAAGTAGTAGGCGGCATCAACGCCGGCTACCGCCGCCTCGAGCGACGCCGGATCCAGGACGTCTCCTGTGCACACCTCCACCTCGTTGCGCCAGCGACGCCCCTCCAACCGCGAGGGATCGCGCACCATGCAGCGTACGCGATACCCCGCCGACAACAGGTGCGGGATCAGGCGCCCGCCGATGTACCCGGTCGCGCCCGTGACGAGCACCGTCCCGGTGCCCGCCGTCGGGACGGCGGCGCGTGCCACCGTTGGTCCCTCGGTCATGGACCGCTCACGCTGCCGCGGGCGACGCGTACGACACGCGACGGCGCGCAGGCAGGGTCGTCAGGCACGGTCGTCGGTGTGTTCGTCAGCTGAGTTCTTTCTCGGTGCGTCAGGCGCGGTCGCGCCTGACGAGCACCTGGCGACCCTTGATGGTCGAGGCGCGCAGCGCCGCCACCACGTCGTCCGCGATCTCCTCGGGCACCTCGACGATCGAGAAACGGTCAGAGATCTGGATCGCACCGATGGCGCGTGAATCGATCCCCGCCTCGTTGGCGATCGCGCCGACGAGGTCTGCCGGTCGCACCTTGGCGGTCCTCCCCGCGCCGATGTACAGGCGCGCGACGTCCCACTCCCCGCCGCGCGACGTGCGCTTCCCGCCGCGGGCGGGGAAGGCGGCTTCGCGGCGTCCGCTGGCCTCGTCGCCACGCTCGCGGGAGGTGCGGCTGCCGGTGACCGCCTCGTCGCGGCTGGCGCGGCGGGCAGGCGTCGAGGCGTCGCGGTCGCGTCGCGCGGGCGCGCCGCGCTCCTGGGGGCGCTCCGATCGTGACTGCGCGTTGCTGCGATTCTCGGCCGTGCGCTCGCGGCGGGTGGGCGCGGCGGGAATCTCCTGCTCCGCGTCCGCCGTCCCCTCGCGCGACTCGATCTGCTTCACCGCCGCCGCGGCGATGTCCATGATGTCGAACTCCTGGGCCAGCGACTCGACGATCGTTCGGAACGCATCCAGTTCGCCGCCGAGGATCGTCTCGCGCAATGAGGCGCGCGTCAACTCCAGGCGCCGGGCGCGCAGGTCGGCGACGGTGGGGACCTGGGCGATCTCGATCTTCTGCTTCGTGAGGAACTCGATGTTGCGCAGCAGGCGGTGCTCGCGCGGCTCGGCGAGGGTGATCGCGACCCCCTCGCGCCCGGCGCGCCCGGTGCGCCCGATCCGGTGCACGTACGACTCGGCGGCCGACGGGACATCGTAGTTGACGACGTGCGAGACGTGCTGCACGTCGAGGCCGCGCGCCGCCACGTCGGTCGCGATCAGCAGGTCCGCCTTGTTGGCGCGGAACTTCTTCATGACGCGGTCGCGCTGCTCCTGCGACAGTCCGCCGTGCAAGGCCTCGGCGCGGTAGCCACGCGCGTTGAGCGTCTCGGTGAGTTCGTCCACCTCGGTTCGCGTGCGGCAGAAGACGATCACCGATGTCGGATGCTCGATGTCGAGCACGCGACCGAGCGCGGCCATCTTGTGTGCGCGCGGCACGATGTAGGCGACCTGACGGACCTTCGCCGCCTCGCCGGCGGCAACCGGCTCACGATCGATCTTGATCGTTTCCGGGTCGCGGAGATGCTTGCCGGCGATCGCCGCGATGCGGGGTGGGAGGGTCGCCGAGAAGAGCGCGGTCTGCCGTTCTTTCGGTGTGGCGACGAGGATGGCCTCGAGGTCCTCGGCGAAGCCCATGTCGAGCATTTCGTCGGCCTCGTCGAGCACGACCGTTCGCACCCCGGCGAGCACGAGCGTGCCGCGACGGATGTGGTCGAGCGCTCGTCCCGGGGTGGCGACGACGACGTCGACCCCGCGCCGGAGGGTGCGGATCTGCGTCTCCATCGAGGCACCGCCGTAGATGGGGATGGCGATGATGCGCATCTCCTTCCCGTAGCGATGCACGGCCTCGGCGACCTGCATGGCGAGTTCGCGCGTGGGAACGAGGATGAGCGCCGACAGACGCTCACGCGCTGGCGCGTCGGGGGCGAGGCGATGGAGGAGGGGGAGGGCAAAGGCTGCGGTCTTGCCCGTCCCGGTGGCGGCCTGCGCCAGGACATCGCTCCCGGCAAGGAGGAGGGGGATCGCGGCGCTCTGGATCGGGGTCGGCTCTTCGTAGCCGAGGGCCGTGAGGGCGGCGAGGACCCGGGGGTCGAGCCCGAGTGACGTGAACCCGGCGTCGGCCGGGATATCTGCGACGGCGGAAGCGCCGGAAGTGGAGCGTGGTGTCATGACGGAAGATAGTCGCTTCCGGCGTTATTGACAGATTCTCAGGGCGGTCGTACTTTCACCAATTGCGAACCGGTGCCGTTTTGGAGGCATTGGGCGTCGTGACCATGGGACCTCGCTCTCGCGGCGGTCCCTTTTTCATCTTCGCGCACCATTCCTGATCGGCTGTCCTGGCAGCCGCTCAAGTTGACCGGGCCGTCCCGCTCGCGGGTTGTCCCGTCGTTTCTCCAAAGAAGTGTCACCTCGCGTCGCGGATGCGACGTCCCCATCGAGTAACCATCAATGATTGAAGTCAAGCTCGACGAAGGCGATCGGTTGGAGTGGGCCCTCAAGGCGTTCAAGAAGAAGGTCCTGAAGTCAGGCATCCTGAAGGAGCTGCGCCGCAAGCGTCACTATGTGAAGCCCAGCGAAGCGCGTCAGCTCAAGTCGGCCGCCGCGCGTCGCCGCGCCCGGCAGAAGCCGCGATCCTCCGAGTAAGAATCTGACGGGAACCGATGGTCCCCCGCGGCGACATTCGCTGCGGGGGAATTTGGTGCTCCCGGGCACGTGAGCATCGCGACGTCGTGCAGCTGACATGTCGAGCCGAAACGTCGCGAACGCACACGCCCCAGCGTGCCCCAGCGTGCCGCGGAACGCTCAGCTGCGCGCGCTGTGGGTCGAGTCGGACAAACGCAATGTCGGGCGCTCGACCGCGGAGTCCTCGAGGGCCTGCTCTCCGTTGTCGACCGAGGCGTCGCGCGCAGGACGCGGGCGCAGGACGCGGCGGGGGACGAGTTCCTCTCCCAGCTCCACCAGGACGCGGGTGGCGACCAGGCTGGCCAGCGGCTCCGGCACGGCCATGACGCGCACATACGTGTCGATCGCCCGGTCGAACGGCATGTCCTCGGACAGGGTGTCGATGAACATGAGGGCGTTGCGCACGTGCGTCTCGATCAGCGACTCCTCGGCTCGCGCCTGCGCCAGACGCATGCGCCGCTCCGCTCCCTCGTCGAGTCGACGCGGAAAGAGCGATTCGGGAAAGATGCGGCGGAGCAGCGAGGCCATGGTCGACGAGTGCAGACGGGGAGTCGGGCTGCGGATACCTGCGACGCGAGATGACGCGTCACTCCCCCGAACGATAACGCCGCGGGGAACGATCCCGCGAGCGTCCACCGCGTCTCGGGACGCCCCGCGGGCGAGCGACGAGCCCCCCGGCTACCCCTCCTTCGACTCGTATTGGTCCTTCAGGCTGGCCACGACCCCCGGGTCGGCGAGTGTGGTGGTGTCGCCTAACGCACGCCCCTCGGCGATGTCGCGCAGCAGGCGGCGCATGATCTTGCCCGAGCGCGTCTTGGGCAGCTCGGCGCTGAAAAGGATGTCGTCGGGGCGCGCAATGGCCCCGATCTTCTGCGCGACGAAGTCGCGCAACTCGTCGCGCAGCGCACTGTTGGGGTGAAATCCGGTGCGCAGCGTCACGAAGGCAGCGATGGCCTGGCCCTTCAGGTCGTGCTGCTTTCCCACCACCGCCGCCTCGGCGACCGAGGGGTGCTCCACCAGGGCGCTTTCCACCTCCATCGTGCCGATGCGGTGGCCGGCCACGTTCAGGACGTCGTCCACGCGGCCGAGGATCCAGAAGTACCCGTCGGCGTCGCGCTTCGCGCCGTCGCCCGCGAAGTACAGGTCGGGACGTCCCGGCCACTTCGAGAAGTAGGTGTCGATGAATCGCTGGTCGTCGCCCCAGATCGTCCGCAGCATGGAGGGCCAGGGGCGCGTCAGGGTCAGCAGCCCACCGCCGACCGCGATGGGTTTGCCCGACGCGTCGACCAACTCGGCGAAGTAGCCCGGGAGCGGGTGCGTGGCCGAACCCGGCTTGGTGGCCGTGACCCCCGGCAGTGGTGAAATGACGATCGCGCCGGTCTCGGTCTGCCACCACGTGTCGACGATCGGGCAGCGATTGCCACCGATGTGCTCGCGGTACCACATCCAGGCCTCGGGATTGATCGGCTCGCCGACGCTCCCCAGGAGTCGCAGTCGCGAGAGGTCGTGCCGGGCCGGCCACTGCGCCCCCCACTTCATGAAGGCACGGATCGCGGTGGGGGCCGTATAGAAGACCGTCACGCCGTGCCGGGCGCACATGTCCCACATCCGGTCCTTGTCCGGCCAGTCGGGCGCTCCCTCGTACATCACGCACGTCGCGCCGTTGGCCAGCGGGCCGTACACGAGGTAGGAGTGTCCGGTTACCCACCCCACATCGGCCGTGCACCAGAAGACATCCTCCTCCTTGAGGTCGAACACCTCACGGGTCGTGTACGTGACCCCCGTGAGGTAGCCCCCGGTGGTGTGCACGATGCCCTTGGGTTTGCCTGTTGTTCCGGATGTGTAGAGGATGAACAGCACGTCCTCGGCATCCATGGGTTCGGGCGGGCAGTGGGCCGACGCATGCTGCATGAGCCGGTGCCACCAGTGGTCGCGCCCCTCCTGCATTTCCACATAGGCCTCGCCGATCGGCCCGCCGGCGCGGCGCTGCACCACCACGACGTGCTGAACCGAGGGCACCTCGTGCAGCGCCGCGTCGGTGTTGCGCTTGAGTGCGACGATCTGCCCGCGGCGATAGCCACCATCGGCCGTGATGACGACCTTGGCCTGCGCGTCGTTCATGCGGTCGCGTAGCGACTCGGGCGAGAAGCCGCCGAAGACCACGGAGTGCACCGCGCCAATGCGCGCACACGCCAGCATCGCGATGGCCGCCTCGGGAATCATGGGGAGATAGATCCCGACGCGGTCGCCACGTTGCACGCCGAGTTTCTTGAGGACGTTCGCGAACTTCTGGACCTCGATGTAGAGGTCCCAGTATGTCAGCGTGCGCCGGTCGCCCGGTTCGCCCTCGAAGATGATCGCCGCCTTGTTCCGCCGTGCCGAGGCCACATGTCGGTCGACGCAGTTGTGGGCGACGTTGAGCGTCCCTCCCTCGAACCACGACGCCCGGGGAGGATCCCAGCGCAGGACCGTCTTCCACGGGGTGATCCAGTCGAGACGCAACGCTTGCTCGGCCCAGAATGCCTCGAAATCGGCGGCGCCCCTGGCATACAGGTCGGGCGTGCTGGTATGTGCGGCGCGCGAGAAGGCGTCGCTCGGCGGGAAGGTGCGATCCTCGTGCAGCAGAACGTCGATGTCTGACATGAAGTCGAACCGGGTCGGGGAATCGGGCCCGCGAGCGCCCACGTCGAATTCGCGAGCGCCGTCGTGCCTCCCCTCTGGCGCCTGCGAGCGTGGGGAGGACGGCGGTCACGTTCGATTCTGCGAGGTTGCGCGAGGATGTGCAACCAGCGCTCCGGGCACAGGACGCGACGCCTGCGGCAGAGTAGGCGAGGTGCCGCGATTTGCCGAGTGACCTCATCGCGCCTGACAACGCCAGGCGATCGACAAGTCATGCAACTGCAACGGCTTGGTGTAGCGGCCGACGCGCTGGCACGGCCTTCGCCATGCTGGTGCGGTGCCCGGCGGTCGTGGAGGAATGCTCGTCCGCCGACCGGCACGTGTTCGATCCTTCCATCGACCCCCCGTGACATGACAGCCGTTGCCGAAAGCACGAGTCTTCTTGCGCCGTCCCGGTTGGTCGCCGAGACGCGTGTCGATTTCCGTTGCGCCGCGCTCGAGTCGCTCGACCGCGCTGGAGAACACGGTTCCTCACTGCTCGCCATCGACATGACCGGCACGCGAGATGTCGATGCCAGCGGGCTGGGCATCCTCGTGCTCGTGCAGAAACGGGCGCGCGAGCGCGGACTCAAGACACAGCTGCTCAACACGCAGCACAGCGTGCGATCCCTGCTGACACTCACCAAGCTCGAAGGGCTGTTCGA
Source organism: Gemmatimonadota bacterium (assembly GCA_016704465.1). Classification (GTDB taxonomy): domain Bacteria; phylum Gemmatimonadota; class Gemmatimonadetes; order Gemmatimonadales; family Gemmatimonadaceae; genus SCN-70-22. Next base: position 88,468 of record JADJAD010000012.1, read on the forward strand.
GTTCGCGTGACGAATATTCTCGTGTCGCCCCCACTGCGGGCGGGGTGAGAACGGATCCGCCGGATCGACGCGCCCTCCCTTCGCGGGGGCGCGTCTTTGCGTTTTTGAGGCTTCGGGTGTCCTCAGGGGAGTACATGGACCAGATTCCCATCCGGAGTACATTCATCGCGATTGGCGGGGTCGCCAGCGCGTACTGCGAGACCCAATCCCTTCCTGATGGTCACGATCAAGGATGTTGCCCGCCGCGCGGGTGTGTCGGTCGCTACCGTATCGCGGGTCATGAACAAGAGCGGTCCGGTCAGTCCGGAGGCGGCGTCGCGCATTCTCGAGGCGGCGGCGACGCTGCACTACGTCCCGCACGGTGGCGCGCGGTCGCTGATTACCTCGAAGACCAGCACCATCGGGGTCCTGCTCCCCGACCTGTACGGTGGCTTCTTTTCCGAGATGATTCGCGGCATCGACCAGACGGCGCAGCAGCACGGCTATCACCTGCTGCTGTCCGGCTCGCACAATCAGCGCTCGGAGATGACGGCCGCGATGCGCGCCATGCGGGGACGCACGGATGGGCTGATCGCCATGTCCCCGCACTTCGATGCGGCCACCCTGGTCGAGAACCTGCCGCCGTCCCTTCCGGTGATCCTGCTGTCGTGCGCGGGGCCTGACGACGAGCATCAAGTCATCGCCATCGATAATGTCGGGGGCGCGGAGGCGATGGTGAATCACCTGGTGCAGCTCGGGCATCGTCGGATCGCGATGGTCATGGGCGAGGACGGGCACTTCGACACCGCAGAACGCCTGCAGGGATATCGCAGCGCGCTCCAGAATGCCGGCATCGAACTCGAGCCAGCGTACGAGGCGCAGGGGGACTTCAGCGAGGCGTCCGGCTACAGCGCGGTGCAGGAACTGCTCGCCCTCCCGGTCCCGCCGACGGCGATCTTCTGCGCGAACGACTCCATGGCCATCGGTGGACTGTGCGCCGTGCACGATGCCGGCCTGCGCGTCCCGGGCGACGTGACGGTGGTCGGCTTCGACGACATTCCCCTGGCGCACTACATGTCGCCGCCGCTCTCCTCTGTGCACGTGCCGGTCTTCGAGATGGGCGCGCGAGCGGTGACGCGCCTCATTGCAGCACTCAAGGGGGAGCCGATCTCCGAGCGGCGACACGAGCGGTTGCCGACGCGGTTGGTCGTGCGATCATCGTGTGCCGCGCCGCCGTACATCGCTGACACCTCGCCTGCCGGTGTGACGTAAGGCAGGGCGATCCCGCGGTCCTCGTCGGCCTGGGCGCCGCGCAGGGCGGCGGGGCCCGACGGGACCCCTGTCATTGGAGGACGTGTCGTGGACCCACGCGAATTCATCGTTGCACTCGTCTCGATCGGCGTGGTGGGGGCGGTCGTCATCACCCTCATCCGCACGGTGGCCCAGGCCGCGGCGCGCTCGCGCGGCCCGCAGGAGGAGGGCGCTGTACTGATGCGTGTCGACGACCGCCTTGGTCGGATGGAGCAGGCCATCGACGCGATGGCGATCGAGGTGGAACGGATCTCGGAGGGGCAGCGCTTCACGGCCAAGCTGCTGGCCGAGCGCGCGCCGGAGGCCTCGCGCCTGCCTCGTTGAGTGCCGCGCGGACGCGGTCACCAGTCCGGCGAGCGGCGTACCGGCAGGAGTCCGGGAGTCGCTATGTTTAGCACGACCCCACCAGCTCTCCACCTTCCCTGACAACCGAGCCCCATCGGCATGATCCATCCGTGGCGCGACCTCGAGCCTGGCCCCCACCCGCCGGACGAGGTCACGGCAATCATCGAGATCCCGAGGGGGAGCCGCAACAAGTACGAGCTGGACAAGGACACCGGGATGTTCAAGCTCGACCGCGTGCTCTATTCGGCGGTCCACTATCCGGGTGACTACGGGTTCATTCCCCGGACGCTGCACGAGGACAACGATCCGCTCGACATCATCGTGCGCATCGACGAGCCGACCTTTCCCGGGTGCCAGATTGCCTGTCGCCCGATCGGCGTGCTGAAAATGCTGGATCGTGGTGAGCCTGACGACAAGATCCTGGCGGTCCCGTCGCAGGACCCGCTGGGAGTCGAGTACTACGACATTGCCGACGTGCCACGGCACTACCTGGCAGAAATCGAGCACTTCTTCCAGATCTACAAGGACCTCGAGGGCAAGCGTGTGCAGATCGTGGGCTGGGAGAAGAGCGAGGTCGCGATGCAGGTGATCATGGAGTCGATCGACCGGTATGCCGCGCTCTACCGGACTGCGACGACCTGACGCAGGGCTGCACGCCGTCGCGGCGTCGGCTGCCTAACGCACGCACGATGGGCCCGGCACCGCCGGGCGGTGGCGCGCCACCCCCCGGGCCCCGGGCCCGACGGCCGTCCTACGGCCGTCCTACGGCCGTCCTACGGCCGTCCTACGGCCGTCCTACGACGCATAGCGACGCATCACCAGCGCCGCGTTGATCCCGCCGAAGCCGAAGGAGTTCGAGATCAGGTGCTCGACGCGTCGATCGGTGCCGGCATTGGTGACGTGCGACAAGTTGCAGGCGCTGTCCGCCTCCTCCAGGTTGACCGTCGGGGGGAGCCATTCGCGCTGCAGGGCAAGGGCGCAGATCGCGGCCTCGATCGCCCCGGATGCGCCGAGTGCGTGGCCGTAGTACCCCTTGGTGCCGCTCACCGGAATGCGAGTTGCGAGTTCCCCAAGCACCTGGGTGATGGCGAGCGACTCGGTCGGGTCGTTGAGCGGGGTGGACGAGGCGTGGGCGTTGACGTAGTCGATTTCTGCCGGCGACACCCGCGCGTCGGCGAGCGCGAGGCGCATAGCCCGCGCGGCCTGGCTGCCATCGGGGCGCGGGGCGGTCATGTGATGGGCGTCGTTGGTCTGCCCGAAGCCGAGGACCTCGGCGTAGATCCGGGCGCCGCGCGCCCGCGCGCGATCGAGCTCCTCGAGGATGAGCACCGACGCCCCCTCGCCCATGACGAAGCCGTCGCGATCCTTGTCGAACGGGCGCGAGGCGTGTTCGGGGTCGTCGTTGCGGGTGGACATGGCACGAATCAGGGCAAACGCCCCGAAGCAGAGCGGGGCAAGCGGCGCCTCGGCGCCACCGGCGATCATCACGTCGGCGTAGCCGTCGCGGATCTGCCGAAAGGCGTCGCCGATGGCGATCGTCCCCGAGGCGCAGCTCATGGCGTTGGTGCTGTTGGGCCCCTGCACGCCGAACTCGATGGCAATGTTGCAGCTGGAGGCACCGCCGAAGACGGCGAGGGCGAGCGTGGCATCGACCGCGCGCAATCCGTCGCGCAGGAAGACCCCGAGCTGCTCCTCGGCATAGCCGATGCCGCCGAGCGCCGTCCCCATCATGGCCCCGATGCGCTCGCGGTCCTCGCGCGCGAGGTCGAGCTCCGAATCCTCCATGGCCATCCGGGCGGCAATGACCGAGAACTGTCCGAAACGATCGAGGCGCTTGGCGCGCCGGGCCTCGAGGTGGTCGGTCGGAACGAAGTCAGCCACCTCGGCGGCATTGTGCGACCGAAAGATCGAGGGGTCGAAGCGCGTGAGGGTACGCACGGCGGAGCGGCGGGCACGCAAGCCGTCCCATAGTCCCTCACGGAGCAGTCCGATCGGGGTGATGGCACCGATGCCTGTAACGACGACGCGACGTGAATTCATGCCGTGGATTTTGACGGAGACGAGGGCGGGTCGATGCCCGGCGGGGTGCCAGCCGACAGCCCGAGATGCTGCTCGGCGACGCGAGCGAGGCCTTCGAGCGTGCGCGAAGCGATGCCGTGGACGAAGACCGGGCCGATGACGGCGGTGGCCGCGACGACGCCGATCAGCGGCCAGCGCGGGCCGTCCCAGGCGTGCACCAGCCGCACGAGCGTGCCGTCGCCATCGGGGAGCGGATGGAAGGACCACTCCACGTCCATCCGGGTGGTGATGCCGCCGATGTGGCGGAATCGGACCGCGGGGGCCGACTCGTTCACTGACATGTGCGAGAGCCACCAGGTCGGCCAGTTGAGCGGACCGAATGGTCGGTTGGCGCTCATCTCGACGATGCCCCCGCCGTCGCTGGCGCGCTCGCGAAAGCGCACGAAGCGGTAGTGCCCGAGGTATGCGGGCCAGTGCTCGACGTGGCGGGCGAGGTCGAAGATCTCGGCGATGCCGGCGCGGACCACGCGTTCGTCCACGGTTTCCATGGCGCGACCGACGGGGAGCGGGCCTAACGAGAACGGGTCGCGCATGCGGGCACGGGAGGCGGGATCAGGCGAGTCGGGGCGGGGCCCACGAGGCGGTCAGGCGGAAGCCGGCGCGGCGGCAGACGAGGGCATGCGCGCCACAGCTCTCATACACCAGCGCCCGCAGTTCCGCCACCGTGAAGCCACGCAGGACCGAGAGTACCCCATCGTGGCGGCTCACGGGATGGAAGCGCAGGGGAAAGGAGGCGGTCCAGATGCCGGCCGCGGCGACCCAGCTGCGTCGCAGGTCGCTGATGATGACCCGATGGCGGGCCACGCGATGCATCTCCCGGACGAACGCCACGAGCGCGTCGCCCTCGAAGTGGTGCGCCACCTGGTGGCAGGCGACCACATCGACGCTGGCATCCGCGAACGGCAGCTGCAACGCCGAGGCGCACACAGCATGGTTGGCACACCCCCGGGCGCGCGCGGCGAGGCCGGGGTCGAGGTCGAGGGCGATGGACTGCAGGTCGATGCCCCGGGCGGCGCAGAAGCGCGTGGCGAGGAGGGTGGCTTCGCCCGTCCCGGTCCCGATGTCGAGAAAGCTCGCGCGCCGCGGGAGGTGCGGGGTGCAGTCGCCGAGGGCGCCCAGCAGTGCCCGCGTGCCACCGAACACCGCATTGGCGACCGCAATGTCGCGGTGCGAGCGTTCGCGCAACGACGGCGGGATGTCCACGCGGTCGAGGATCTCGGGGTCGCAGCGGCGACGCGGGGTGAGCGACGGACGCATTCAGCGCTCCAACTGCGCGTATCCTCCCCGATAGTACAGCAGCGGTTTCTCATCGCGGGCATCGGCGGTCTCGACCTCGGCGACGACGATCGTGTGGTCGCCCCCGTCCAGGCACTGCACGATCCGGCACTCGAGGAAGGCGAGGACATCGTCGAGGATGGCGGCACCGTGCAAGCTGCGCGAGAAACCGACGCCCTCGAAACGCGCGGCGGAATCGAGGTACGAGAACCGGCGGGACAGTGGCTCCTGCTCGGCGCTGAGGACGTTCACCACGATCCACTCGGCCGTGGTGATCACTCGGTGGGTCGACGCCTGGCGATCGATGCACGCGAGGATGAGCGGCGGCTCCAACGAGAGTGAGGCAAAGGCCGACACGGTCATGCCGTGGTCGCGCCCCTCGTGGTCGAGGGCGGTGACGACGGTCACGCCGCTGGCGAAGCGGCCAAGGACACTGCGAAAGAGATCGGAATCCAGGGACATGCAGGTAGCCGCGCGTGGGCGCGATCGTCAGGAGTTCGTGAGGCGACCCGGCACCGGCTCACCGGGAGTGGTCTCGGAGCCTCGCACGCCCGCGCCGGGATGCGCGAGGGCGGCGAGGAGGCGAACGATGAAGCCAGGGCGAAGGACCTCGCTGGGGGGGACAAAATCGCCAGTGACTCCGACCAGCAGGTCGGCCATGTCGCGGCGATGGGCAAGGACGCGAGCAGTTCGGTCCAGGAGCGAGGGGAAGGCCACGGCGGTGCCGACGATGCGCTCGACCAGTCGCTTGCCGCGAAAGGCGTGGCGCAGGCAGCGGTCGTAGGCCGCGAGGGCGATGTCGTGGCGGCGCGTCGTGGGGGCGCGTGCCGCCTCGAAGGCGTACTGGGTCAGCAGTTCGCCACCGTGCAGCGCGGCATAGATCCCCTCGCCGGTGAACGGATCGAAAAATTCGGCCGCATCGCCGACGAGCGCGCATCCCGGGGTCCAGGCCCGTCGGGCGCGCGTGTTGAACGGACCGGTGGCGCGCGCAGTCGTTAGGCGCCGCGCGTGGGCGAAGCGTCGCGCGAGGTGGGGGCGCCCGGCGATCCACTGGTCGAGGAAGTCGCCGGGCGCGCCGCCGATGGCGCGGGCTGCGGCCGCCGGGACCACCACGGCGACGTTGGTCATGCCGTGCCCCACGTCGGCAAGTCCGAGGTAGCCCGACGCATCGACGTGCATCTCGCCGCAGCGTCCCATCCCGTCCACGCCGCCGTAGTGCGCGACGACGGCCACCCGCCGCGGGAAGCGCCCCGTGCGCGTCAGCCCGAGTCGGCGCCCGACGACCGTACGCAGCCCGTCGGCCCCGACCACGAGCGGGGCGCGCAGGGTGCGGCGGCCGGCATCGGTCTCGATGTCGATCCCCTCGACACGTCCGGTCCCGCTGCGCGCGAGGTCGCGCACGACCGATTGCTCGAGCACGCGCGCCCCTGCATGCCGCGCCCGGTCGAGCAGCAGGGCGTCCAGCTGTCGGCGTGGCAGGGCGAGTCCGCAGTCGCGGAAGCCCCGGAAGCCGTGCGAGGAGACGAACTCGCCGTGGATCACGACGCCGTTGGGGGCGCGCACGCGCATCCCCGAGAGTTGTGCCGCGCCGGCGGCTTCGATGGCGCCGAGGACCCCCATTTCGTTCAGGATGCGCGAGGCCTGCGGGCTGAGGTACTCGGCGCACGGCTTGTCGCGCGGGAAGCGGGCGCGATCGACCACCAGGACGTCGATGCCGGCGCGCGCGAGGAACCACGCGCTTGCGGCCCCGGCGGGCCCGCCCCCCACCACGATGACCTCGGCATCATGGGTGGCCACGCGCTAGCCGCCCACGCGGAGATACGGCTCGCCAGCGATGAACAGTTGCTCGCCCGTGCGTCGCACGTCGAATTCCAGTCGCGAGGGGGCCGGCGAGGTGAGTTCGATGATGAGGCGCGAATTTTCCACCCGATAGCGTCCCGCGCTCACGAGGACGTCGACGAGTCCGACGGAGAGGTTGCGTGCAACCAGCACGCGAGCCGCCGAGCCGTCGCCGCCGAACTGCCAGGACGTTTCGGACGAGCGGGCGAAGCCGAAGTCGTCGACGAAATACACCGCGCGGCGCCAGGTCCCCACGAAGTCGAGGGAGGTGCTGGTGGTGCCGACGCGCCCGAATCGGGCGCTGCCGGGAGAGACGACGCCGTGGCCATCGCAGCCGGCGAGCGAGAACACCACCGCGCTCGCGACGGCGAGGGGGAGGGAGAACAACCGGGGCGAGCGTCTCCCGCTGCGCATCAACACCACCTCCCGCACAGCAGCGCCACTGCGGCGCCGGCCATGCAACTCGTTAGGTTCACCGCATCGTTGTCGAATCCCCCCCACCCCCGGCGACGCGAGGTCTCGGCGCCACAGTCGTGCACCACGCGCTCGGTGGCTTCGGCGCACTGCGGGCACCAGCGCCGCTCCTGGAGTGTCGCGCCAAGCAGTGTGTCGACCGCCCCCCCTGCCACCCCGCCCAGCACCACCGGAAGCCACACCTCCTTCCCGAAGCCCGACAGCACGGCAACGGTTCCGACAAAGATCGCACCAGCGACCATCGCCAGCGTCCCGGCACCCGTGACGGCGCCGGAGGTTCCGGGAGGGACCTGTCGTCTCCCGATCACGCTGCGCGGGACACCGCCGATCGCGGTCCCGACCTCGGTGGACCACGTGTCTGCCGCCGCCCCGGCCAGCGCCCCCAGCCCCGCGAGTCCCCACCACGGCGACGGTACCAGCACTGCCCCAAGCGCGCACAGCGCGAAGATGCCACCATTCGCGGCGACTTGCCATGCGTCGCGGGCGCCGCCCTTGGCGAGTACCGCTGCCGTCGCCTTCGCCTTGCGTTCGTGCCGCCAGCGCGAGAGCAGCGAGGACGAGACGAAAAAGGCCAGCAAGACGGCGGTCCATCGCCAGCCGGCGGCGGTGGCGAGCGTGCCGACCACGACCGCGCCCCACGCCCCGGATGTCGAGAGTACGTGCGCGCGCCGCGTGGCGAGCGCGAGCATGGCGGCCAGTCCGAGGCCGAGGAGGAAGCGAGTGAGCAGCGACATGGATCGGCATGGCAATGTGCGCCTGCCCCTGTGAGGCGCAAGCGGCGCGCACGCGAAGCACGCGGCGAACGCACGCGGTGCGTCATATGTGCCCCAGGACACCATTCCAGCTTGAACGGCGTCACAGTGCCGGTTAGCTTCGCTCGATCCATATGTCAGAAACGGTCGACGCGCTCCTCCCGCTCTCCTTCCTCGAAGCTGTACGCAACATCGACAGTCCGGTCGAGGATTTCGAGGCTGAACTCGTAGGCGACCTGCGCAACAAGCGCCTGGGGCTGAGCGAGACCGTGTACAATCAGATCCGACGCTTCAATGAGTCGGTGAAGCGCGGCCATCGGGCGCCGATCGATGAGGCACGGGGGATCGCGCGCCTGCTCGGCCGACGCCCCGATGCCGAGGCGGTCTTCCGGGTCGCGGGGCGGCACCTGGCCGAGGAGTCGTACCGGACGATCGGCATGCTCCCGCGCGCCATGATGCGCATCCTGCCGTCGTTCGTGGCGCGCCCGATGGCCCTGGGCCATTCCCGCCGCATCGCCCGCCGGTACCTGAACGCAAGCATCTCGCGTGTAGGCACGCACGTCTACCTCGAGGTGGAGCGTTCGGTCACGCAGGATTCTGCGCCGCGCTCGGTGGGCTGCGCGTACTACGAGGCGAGCCTGAAGGAACTGTTGCGGCTGCTGGTGAACAGCGTCGGCGCCGTGGAGCACGTGCGCTGCGCGACCCGCGGCGAAGGGGCGTGCGCCTGGCGCGCCGAATGGAAACCCACGTCTGGTGCGCAGGAGTAGCCATGCCCCGCCTCACCCCCGAGTCGCTCCCCGAGATCCAGCAGGCGATTGGCGAGGCCGGGCTCGATGGCTGGCTCCTGTACGATTTCCGCGCATCCAACCCGATCGCCCGCGAGTTTCTCGGCATGGCCGACGCCCATCTCTCGCGGCGCATCTTCGTCCTGATCCCGCGCAGCGGCGTGCCGCTGGCGATCACCCATAACATCGAGCAAGGGGCCTGGCGTGACTGGCCCGTCGCCTGGCGGCGCGAGCGCTACTCGTCGTGGCGCGAGCTGGAAGGCTACCTGCAGGCGATGGTTGGGGGAAAGCGCCTTGCCATGGAGTACTCGCCGGGCGACGCGGTGCCGTACCTCGATCGCATCCCCGCCGGGATGCTCGAGCTGATCCGCGAGGCGGGGGCGACGGTGAGCACCTCGGGCGAACTCGTGTCGCGCTTCTATGCCACGTGGACCCCCGACAACCTCGCCGCGCACATCCGGTCGGCCGAGCATCTCCACCGCATCGTGCACGAGGCGTTTGCCCATGCCGGGGCGATGGCCCGCGCCGGGACTCCGATCGCCGAGCATGCGCTGCAGGCGCGCATCATGGCGGCGTTCGACCGGGCAGGGATGGTGACCTACTCCCCGCCTAACGTGTCGCTTGGCGCCCACGCCGCCGATCCGCACTACGAGCCGTCGGCCGACGCGACCACGCTCATCGTCGCCGACAACCTCTTGCTCATCGACCTCTGGGCGCGCGAACCGGGGCACCCGTACGCCGACCAGACGTGGATGGGATCGATCGGCGCTCCGAGCGAGCGGGGGCTGGCGATGTGGAACGTCGTGCGCGATTCACGCGACGCGGCGATCGCCTTCGTCAGCGACAAGGTGGCGGCGGGCGAGGTGGTGCGCGGTGCCGACGTGGACGACGCGGCGCGTTCGGTCATCGATCGCGCAGGCTTCGGCCAGTACTTCACGCATCGTACCGGCCATTCCATGGACGCGCGCGAGATCCACGGCTCCGGGCCAAACCTCGACAATCTCGAGACGCGCGACGAACGGTTGCTGATCCCTGGGGTCGGCTTCTCGATCGAACCAGGGATCTACATCCCGGGCGAGATCGGGCTGCGTACCGAGGTCAACGCCTACGTGGACGAGTCGTCGGTGCTCATCACCCCGGGCGAGATCCAGCGCGACCTGATAATCGCCTGATCGCCGGGCCTGAACGTGGCCTGAACGCGCGGCCTGAACGCGGGACCTGAACGCCGACGGGCGGCACCGCTTGCCGTATGGCCCGCCGGGTGCATAGCGTAAGAGCAGTCCCCACGGATCGTCGAGGAAGCACCATGCCGACCTACCTGTACGAGACCGTCCCGTCGACCGCCGGCGAACCCGCGGAGCAGTTCGAGCTGCGTCAGGGCTTCGACGAGCCGCCGCTGGAGGCACATCCGGCATCGGGCGTCCCGGTGCGCCGCGTCATTTCCGGCGGCTTCGGGCTGATGAGCAGGGGCGGGGGAGGGTCCGCACCATCAGCCGCCGGCCCCGGGTGCGGACCAGGGGCGTGCGGCTGCGGCCGGTTCTAGCGCGCGCCCTGCACATTCCTGGCGCTCGCTCCGAACGCACTCCAAGCCCACTCCGCGCTCACGTCCAGCTGACCCCGGCGCTCGCCTGCCGCTGGAATCGCGCCTCGAGCGTGTTCAGCCGCCGAGCCAGAGCCTGATCTCGTACATCTCCGGGGTGACACCCTGCCCCGCGGCATAAATCGACTCGATGTCGGCCAGCAGCTCGCCGGCGTCGGCATCGAAGTCCTCACCCTCGGTGTTGTACGTCTTGTGGGTCCACTCCCGGACGTGCACCAGCCCGTCGTACGGGCGTCCGACCAGCAGGAAGCGCTCGCCTTCGCCCACCGCGCCGGCCAGGCGCACGGTGAGAAAATCATCGATCGCGGTGGGAATGTCGTCCGGGAGCGTCATGTGCCGGATCAGGACCAGAGCTGTCGGTCAACCACCATCGCCACGAACAGCAGGGCGAGGTAGAGCAGGGAGTACTTGTACGTCCACCACGCCGCCTTGGTCCACACGGCTTCGCGACGGATCCGGAGCACGCCATGGAGGAGCAGGGCGCCGAGCACGGCGGCCGAGACGAGGTAGAGGGCGCCGAACGCCCCGAACGCCACGGGGAGGATCGTGAGGGGGATGAGGATCAGCGTGTACCACAGCATCTGGTTCATGGTCTCCCGTTCTCCCCACAGCAGCGGGGCCATCGGGACCCCCGCCTTGCCGTAGTCCTTCTGCTTGAGGAGGGCGAGGGCCCAGAAGTGCGGCGGCGTCCAGTAAAAGACGATGAGAAAGAGGTAGACGGCCAGCAGGTCGATGCGCCCCGTGACGGCCGCCCAGCCGACGAGCGGTGGAAAGGCCCCGGCGGCGCCACCGATCACGATATTCTGTGGCGAGGTGCGCTTGAGCCAGCGGGTGTAGATGAAGACGTAGAAGTAGAAGCCGCCGAGCGCGAGCGCGGCGGTGAGGACGTTGGCGAAGCGGCCGAGCAGCCAGGTCGCGAAGACGGCGAGGGCGACACCGAAGGCGAGGACGACGATCGGCAGCATGCGCCCGCTCGGGATGGGGCGCAGCCGAGTGCGGGCCATCACGTCGTCGATGTCGCGGTCCATGTACATGTTCACCGCGTTGGCGCCGCCGGCCATCATGTAGCCGCCGATGGAGACAATGAGCACGTCGAGCCAGGAGGGGGAACCGGCGACGTACATCGGGGCGATCGTGGTGACGAGCAGGAGCGAGATGATGCGCGGCTTTGTCAGCGAGACGAAGTCGCGCACGGCGCTCACCCGGGGAGGTGGGGCGCTGGCCACGCCGGCGCCGCTGGTCATGTCTTCACCGTAAGAGCGGGTCGCTCGGCGACGGTGCCGGGGCGCTGGGCCCCCACGTCGAGGAACCGTCCGGGGAGCGACTGCCAGCTCCACGTCAGGAGCAGGATGAGGAAGGCGGCGGGGAGCAACACCCAGAAGAACTCGCGCGCTTGCGCGACCGCCGAGGACGAGGCCCCAGGGGTGCGCCCGGCGAGTGCGGCACGGATCACGGCAACCTGCGCGATGGCGCAGATCGCGGCCGCGATCCAGAAGATTGACTCGGAAATTGACGCAGAGAACACACGCGGAACCGGCTCGAGGAAGGGGGGAGTCCCCCGGGCGAAAGGTGCATGGGGGGGGAGCCTGATTCAACTGGACCGGTCGCCCGGCGCGATTTCCTACTCCCCGAACGAGTGCCCACCGGGTAGCATTGCCGACCATGTCGACCTCCCCATCCTCGAACGAGCGTGCCGTGGCCGAACCTGATCTCTCTCCGCGCGACGAGTCGTCGCGTGGGCTTCCGCGGCGTATCGGCCTGTGGAGCGCGGTGGCCGTCTGCATCGGCTCGACGATCGGCTCGGGAATCTTCCGCTCTCCCGCGGGAATCGCCGACAAGATCCCCGGTCCGCTGCCGCTGTTGATGATTTGGACGGTCGGCGGACTGTTCGCGTTGTGCGGCGCGCTGACGCTGTCCGAGGTCGCGAGCTACCTCCCGAACACGGGGGGCTTCTATGCCTTCCTGCGCGAAGGGTGGGGGCGGATCTACGCCTTCCTGTTCGGGTGGGGGCAACTGACGATCGTGCGTGCCGCGGCGCTGGGGGCGATCGCGATCACCTTCGCCGAATATTTCATGCGGGTCATCGGCTTCGACCCGTCGGTGGCGCCGTATGACCAGTATGCGCGCTACGTGGCGGCCGGGGCGATCGCCCTGACGGCCGCGTTCAACATCGTCGGGGTGCGGTGGGGGACGACGATCACGAACATCACGACCGTGGCCAAGTTCGGCGGACTCCTCTTCATTATCGGGGCCGCGCTGTCACTCGGACTCCCCGCGACCGGGGGGAACTACACGCCGATGGTCCCCGAGGGGAGCTTCGCGTGGGGGAGCGCCGGGCTGGCGCTGGTCTCGGTGCTGTGGGCGTACGACGGGTGGGGCGACGTGAGCTACGTGGCCGGCGAGGTGAAGGACCCGCAGCGCAACCTGCCGCGGGCGCTCATCGGCGGGACGCTGGCCGTGATCACGATCTACGTGCTCGCCAACCTGGCCTACCTGGCGGTCCTCCCGGTGGAGAAGATCCGGGTCTCGAAGCTTGTGGCGGCCGACGTGGCCGAGGTCGTGCTCGGGCGACCTGGGGTGATCTTCGTCTCGGTGACGGTGATGCTCTCGACGTTCGGGACGTTGAGCGCGGTGCTGCTGACCTCCCCGCGCGTGTTGTTCGCCATGGCCGATGACGGGATGCTGTTCAAGCCGGTGGCGGCGGTGCACCCGCGGTTCAAGACGCCGTACGTGGCCATCTCGCTGGTCGCGACGCTGGGGCTGGTGTATGTCCTGTTCCTGACGTTCGAGAAGCTGGCCGACACCTTCGTGATCGCCATGCTTCCCTTCTACGCGCTGGGGGTGGCGGCGGTGTACCGCCTTCGGGCCCGTCCCGGCTACGTCCCGAAGTTCAGGACCCCAGGGTATCCGGTCGTCCCGGCGATCTTTCTGCTCTCGGTCGTGATCCTGCTGGGCAACGCCCTGGCCGATACGGGGAGCCGGGCGTGGACGGCGGGCATCTTTGCCGTTCTGCTGGCGGGAATTCCCATATACATGATCTTTGTGCCGAAGAAATCGTAGGGTGCTCGCCGGCGGCCGGGACCCCGGCTCCGCCGATTCGGCAACGTGACGGACCGTTTACATTTCCTGCCGCGTCGTCGGCTGCGCCAGGTCTAGCTTGCCCGTGGTCGATGCCGCAGCGCCGACACCGACATGTCCTGGAGATGCCTCGGCGGCTTGCGACACGGCGCATCGTCTCGACCTCCTGCCATGGGGCGTCGATCGTGTTGCTTCACTTTCACACTACGCACATCATGCGCATGTCTCGTCTGTTGGCCGTCGCCGGCCTGGCCCTGGCCGCGGCGCTCGCCGCGGCGCCGGTGCAGCTGGCGGCACAGGTCACCACCGGGTCGATTACCGGCTTCGTGACCGATGACCAGGGGCAGCCGGTGGATGCTGTCCAGATTCAACTCGTGAACCGGTCCACCGGGTTCGCGCGCGGGACCCAGACGGGCGGCAACGGCCGCTACGTGGTGCAAGGACTCGAGGTCGGGTCGAACTACGCGGTCACCGCGCGCCGCATCGGCTTCCGGCCGGTCACGGTGGAGGGGATCGTTGTGACGCTGGGCCAGGTGACGCGCGCGGATATCCGCCTCGATCGCCAGGCCACCCAGCTGGAGGCGGTGACGGTTGTGTCGGAGTCCAACGCCCTGATCTCGCCCACGCGGACCGGCGCCGGGACCACGGTCGGCGACTCGGCGCTGCGCCGACTGCCGTCGCTCAACCGCAACTTCACCGACTTCGTCGCCCTCACGCCGCAGATCTCGAACTCGGGCCCGCGCCTTTCCGGCGGCGGGACGAACAACCGATTCAACAACATCCAGATCGATGGCGCGGTGTCGTCCGACCTGTTCGGCCTCGGCTCCACCGGGCAGCCGGGGGGACAGGCCGGTGGCAAGTCGATCTCGATCGAGTCGGTCAAGGAGTACCAGGTGCTGCTATCGCCTTACGACGTGCGACAGGGCAACTTCGCCGGTGCCCTGATCAACGCCGTGACCAAGAGCGGGACCAACGAGTTTCACGGCACGCTATACGGTGTGACGCGCAACCAGGACCTCACGCGCAGCCAGCCGTACCTCAACGAGTTCAAGCAGTCGCAGTACGGCTTCGCCGTCGGCGGGCCGATCGTCAAGAACAAGGTGCTCTTCTTCCTGAATCCCGAGTTCCAGCAGCGCAGCGCGCCGGCCGGGGGACCGTTCATCGGCAGCAGCGGCACGTCGGTGAATCAGGCCTTGATCGATCGCTTCAACTCGGCGCTGCAGCAATACGGGATTCCCGGCGGCTCCGGCGGACCTGTGACCAACGACAACCCGCTCACCAACCTGTTCGCCCGCGTCGACTTCAACCTCTCGGGCAACACGTCGCTTGTCCTGCGCCACAACTATGCCCAGGCCGAGGACGACAACTTCAGCCGCTCGACCTCGACGTTCGCGCTGGACAACAACGGCTACAAGTTCAAGTCCAAGTCGAACTCGACCGCAGCCCAGCTGCGCACGAACTTCGCGAACGGGATGTTCAACGAGCTGCTCGTGAGCAAGAACCAGATTCGCGACCGTCGCGCGCCGAACATCTTCTTCCCGCAGGTCGAGGTCAACAACCCGGTCGCGCTGCTGATCGGCGGTGGTGAGCGCTCGTCGCACGCCAACGAACTTGACCAGGATGTGCTGGAGCTGACCGACAACTTCTCGATCCCGCTCGGCACGTCGCACCGGCTGACGCTCGGGACGCAGAACCAGTTCTACGAGGTGCGCAACCTGTTCCAGCAGCAGGGGCTCGGCCGCTGGATCTTCGGGACGATCGATTCCCTCGAGATCGGCGCGCCGCGCTCGTACGCGGTCGGTGTCCCGGTGTCGGGCGACGGCGCCGTACGATTCAAGTCCCGCCAGCACGCGGTCTATGCGCAGGACGAATGGACGGTCTCGCCGACGTTCAGCATGTCGCTCGGGTTGCGCCTCGACGTGCCGTACTTCGGCGACACGCCGCCGCAGAACCCGCTCATCGCCAACCCGCTTTGCTCCGGCACCGGGCAGCCGTCGGCCACCTGCGGCTTCGCCCGCAACACGTCCGAGGTCCCGAGCGGAAACATGCAGTGGTCGCCCCGCGTCGGCTTCAACTGGGACGTGACCGGGGACCAGCAGAACCAGCTGCGCGGCGGCATCGGCCTGTTCACAGGTCGGCCGGCGTTTGTCTGGCTCGGAAACGCGTTCCAGAACTCCGGGTTCTCCGGCGTGGCACAGCTCACCTGCCTCAATGCCGCGGCGCCGCGCATGAACTCGTCCAACGTGGCGACACCGCCCCAGGCGTGCGCCGACGGTACGACGGCCCGGGCCGGCGCCGAGATCAACCTGCTCGGCAAGGACCTCAACTTCCCGCAGAACATGCGCGCGACGCTGGGATACGACCGTCAGCTGCCGGGACGGTTCGTGGCCACCTTCGAGGGGATGTACACGAAGGGCGTCAACAACCTGTTCTACCAGAACATCGCCCTGGCCGGCCCGCAGGGGACCGACCTCAAGGGACGCGTGATGTACGGACCGAACGTGAACGCCCCGGTCCTCAAGGTGGCGGGGCGCACCGCGGTGCTCGACGTGTCGAACCAGTCCAAGGACTACTCCTACTCGCTCACCGCCGGGCTGGCGCGCAAGTGGAGCAACAACTACGAGGCGTCGCTGTTCTACACGTACTCCGACGCGCGCGACGTGCAGAGCCTGACGTCGAGCACGGCCAATTCGCAGTACCAGTTCGGCCGGCCGGTGGCCACGCGCCAGGACGAGGCGACGCTGGGCAAGTCGATCTTCCGCCAGCCGCATCGCCTCGTGGGGCAGTTCTCGTACGCATTCAAGACCAAGACGGACGTCACGCTGACCTACGTTGGTGAGACCGGCGCCGCGTTCACGTACACGATCAATGGCGACGTGAACGGTGACGGCTTCGGCAGCAACGACCCGATCTACATCCCCACCAACGCCACCGACCCGGCGCAGATCCAGTTCCAGAACTTCACACGGGCGGGTACGACGACGGTGGTCACGGCGGCCGAGCAGGCGGCGGCGCTGGAGAGCTTCATCAAGGGGCTCTCCTGCCTCGACGAAAATCGCGGCACGTTTGCACCGCGCAACGAGTGCAACGCGCCGTGGTCCAACACGGTCAACCTGTCGCTCCGCCAGTCGCTCAAGACGATCGGGGTGCAGAACGTGTCGTTCCAGCTCGACGTGTTCAACCTGGCCAACTTCCTCAACAAGGACTGGGGACAGGTCAACACGGCGTTCTTCGGCTCGCAGACGCTGCTCACGTACCGTGCGAAGACCGCCGGGAACCTCAACGCCGGCGCCACGCCGATCTACACCTTCGACCCGGCGTTCCAGAAGTGGAACTCGGACAACATTCGCTCCAACTACCAGATCCAGGCCCAGCTGCGCTACAGCTTCTGAGCCGGTGATGCTGCTGCACGAGGCGGGCCCGGTCGCGAGACCGGGCTCGTTTCGCGTTCCACACCTCGCACGCGGGAGTGACGCCATGACCCGGCGCACGCTGACATGGTAGGCCGGGCCGCGAACCGGAGCGGCCGTGCTGGAGCGCGGGGGCGGCGCATGGTGGCGCTGCGTCCAATCCGTCGGATTCCCGTGCCCTCGTCGCTCGCACTCCTGCTCCTCGCAGCCTGCGTCGCTCCTTCACGGAGCGAGTCGACGACGGCCCCCGTCACCACGCGGGCCATCGTGATCTCCTTCGACGCCCTCAACGAGCAGCGGGTGACGGAGACGATTCCCCCGGCGCGCATCCCGGCCCTGCGCGCCCTCTTTTCTGAGGGGGCGTGCGCTGAGTCGGCCCAGCCGGCCTATCCCACCGTGACCGCGGCGGGGCACGCATCGCTGTGGACGGGGACCTACGGCGACGTGAACGGCATCGCTGCCAACGCGCACCTGCGCCTGCCGGCATCGCAGCACACGATCCTGGAGACGGCGAACGGATTCGGGACGACCGGACTGCGGGCCGAACCGATCTGGATCACGGCGGGGGCGGCCGGCCTTCGGGTCTTCGCCCACCATGTCACGCAGGCCCCCGGCGCGCCGGGCTATCCAACGGACGACGGTGAGCCGGTCGACACCTTCCGTGCGCCACGCGAGCGTGCACGCGCGGCGCTGGCCGCACCGTCCGTCTCGGTCCTCAATGGCTACAACCGCGTGCTGCTGGCTCCGCGCCTCCTCACGCGCCGGCAGGTGCAGCTGACGGACGCCGGCGGATGGCGCGGGGTGCGCTCCTCCACGCGGTCGCGCGACCTGGCGTTTGCGCTGCCGCTGGCGCCGGACTCGCTGCTGCGCGGCGGTGCATTGCATGTCCTGCTGCGCCTGTGGCCGGCCGGCGACTCCGCGCAGCTCTTTGCGGCGTTCGAGCCCGACCTGGCGCAGGCGGTCCAGGTCGTTCCCCACGCCGAGGACCTGGCGCCGGCGCGCGGGCGCCCCCTGGCCCGGTATTTCTCTGCGCCCGTTGTGCTCCCCCTCGCCGACGGCCGCCGGGCCTCGATGCGGTTGCGGCTGTTCACGCTCTCGGCGCGTGACACGTCGTTCACCCTGTTCATCCCCGGCATGCAGCTGGCGGACGCCAACAGCGTGGCCCTCACGAACCGGTACGTCGATGCCGTTCCCGGCTGGGTCGGTAACTCGGCCCTCACGCTGTGGGAGACCGGGGGGCTGGGGACGACCGTGGTGCAGGGGGGCGATGGCACCGCCGAATGGCGTTGGCTGGAGAGCGCCGAGCTGCTGACCCGCGGCTTCATGGAGGGAGCGGCATGGGGGTGGCGCACGTCCTCGCCGCAGCTGATGCTGGACTACTTCCCGCTGGGTGACGACACCGACCACGCGTTGTGGGGCTACCTCGACCCGCGACGCCCGGGATACGATGCGGCGCTGGCGGCGCGCCTGGCCCCGTTGCGCGAGCGCCTGTGGGAGCTGGTAGACTTGCGGCTGGCGGGGGTGATGCAGCTGGCGAGCACCACCGCAGGGACGCGGCTGTTCGTGGCTGGCGACCACGGGATGCGCGGCGCCTGGCGGACCTTTCGCCCCAACGCGGCGCTGCGCGATGCGGGGCTGCTCACGCTGGATGCCGACGGTCGCATCGACCTGACCCGGTCCCGCGCCGCCTCGGCCAACGGCTACTGGATCTCGGTGAACCGGGTGGGGCGCCTCGGGGGGATCGTCCCGCGGGCGGCGGTCGACTCGGTGATGGACGAGGTGCGCGCCGCGCTGCTGGCCGTGCGCGACCCGTCAGGCGCCCCGGTCGTGACCGAGGTCGTGGACCGGCGCGATGCGCGGGCTGCCTGGCTGGGGATCGGCGGGGTGGCCGGGGGCGACGTGTACTTCGAGGTCGCCGAGGGGTTCGGCTGGAGTTGGGAGCCGCGCGGCGCCGTCGTCGAGATGAAGGACCACCCCGTCGGGTGGCATGGCTCGCCGTCCACCTCGCGCGACATGCACACGGTCTCGTGCGAATGGGGGGCCGCCGTGCGCCCGGCGCCCGGCGAGCGAGTTCGGCGCCCGGCGCGGCTGGTGGATGTCGCCCCGGCGGTGCAGCGGTGGCTGGGCATGGCGCCGACGCGTTAGGCAGCGCCGGGTGCCGTGCCCCGGTTCCCTAGAAGATCTCGAGGTTGATGTACCGCTTGGGGTTCTTCTTGAAGTCGGCGGTGAGCGAGTCCACGCGCGCCAGCACGCTGCGCAGGTCGTTGTACAACCCGGGGTCGTTGAGCAGCTTCGCAGCGGTCCCGTCGCCGCCCTCGACCTTGGCGAGGATGCCGTTGAGCCGGTCGCTGGTCGCCTTGAGCTCGCCGGTGACGGTGGCCATGTTGGCGCTGGCGGCTCGCAGCGAGCGCACGGTCGAGTCCACCTGCGCCGAGTCGATGGCGGCGACGCGGGTGCGCACGGTCGCGATCGTCTGCTGCAGCTCACGGGACTGGAGCGTGGCGATCTGCGCCAGCTGCCCCACCAGCGCATTGGCCGCGGCCAGCGTCGCACGCATCTCGCGCATCCCGCCGGAGTCGACGAACTGTTCGCGCGCCGAGCCGAGGATCGCGTTGACCCCCTGGGTGATCGTGTCGGCGCGGGCGGTGAGCAGGCCCAGCCCGGCACTGGACGTGCCTAACGGGACCGTGTCGCCCGCGGCGAACGTCTCGGTGGTGACGAAGTTCGGCGTGAGCGCGATGGCCTGGTCGCCGAAGAAGCCGTTCGGCACGACGGTCGCCGTCGTCCCTTTCGGGACCGTAAAATCGTCCTGGATCCGGTACTTGGCGATGATTGTCCCCGTCGGATCCAGCTTGATGTTGTCGACGAAGCCGACAGCTACCCCGGCGAGCCAGACCGGTTGTCCCTGCTTGAGCCCCGCCCCGAAGGGAAAGCGCGAGTAGAGCGGGTAGCCCGCATCGAGCCCGCCGCGCGCCAGCCAGAGGGCGCCAAGGATGACCACGGCGACTGCCGAGGTCGTGAACAGGCCCACGAGTACTTCGTCGCGTCGTTTCATCCCTGGAGCTGGTTGGCGAGGATTGAGGCGGTAAGGGCATCGAGGACGAGGATCGCCACCGAGGTGACCACGACCGCCTGCGCCGTCGAACGCCCGACGCCCTCGGCGCCGACGTCGGTCGTGTAGCCCTCATACGAACAGAAGAGCGCGATCGCGATCCCGAAGATCGTCGCCTTGATCAGGGAGTACGCAATCTGGAAGAACGTATACGAGAGCCGCAGCCCCTCGGAGAACTGCTGCCAGGAGACATCGGTCGCCGTGACCGACGTGAGGTATGCCGTCGTGACACCCACGGCGTCGGCAAAGATGACCAGGAGCGGCAGCATGAGCGTGGCCGCGATCAGGCGCGGCACCACGAGGTACGCCACCGGGTCGTACGACAGCGTCTCGAGCGCGTCGATCTGCTCGGTGACCCGCATGGTCCCGATCTCGGCGGTCATGCGCGCCCCGACGCGACCGGTGAGCACGAGGCCGGTGAGCAGCGGCCCGAGTTCGAGAATGATCATCTGGCGTGAGATCAGCCCGACCACCGACAGTTGCACGCCGGGGAAAAGCTGGTACCGCGTCTGCAGCGCGATCACCGAGCCGATGAAGGCCGCGACGATCGCGGTGAGCGGGAGCGAATCCACGCCGATGCGCCGCATCTGGGCGGCCGTCAGCGGCAGGTATGTGCGCCACTCGGTCAGCAGCGCGCGCACGATGTCGCGGACGAAGTAAGTCCGCTCACCGATGTCGGCAAAGATCCCCACCCCAGCGCGGGCGATGGTCCGGAAGACCCGGATTCCCGTGCGCTGCACGACCGGGAACTCCTCCGTGGGACGGTGCGTCCCGTGCATCGGGGAGGTGATCATGTGCGAACCCGCATCAGCATGATGAGGCCGACGACCCCGAAGACGAGGTTGGGGGTCCAGGCCGCCATTTCCGGCGTCAGGACCCCCTTGCCGCCGACTGCCTTGGTCAGCTGGATCACGATGAGGAAGATGACGGTGGTGCCGAGGGACAGCCCGATGCCGTAGGCCGCGCCGCCGCGATGGTTGCTGGTCGCGAGCGGGGCGCCGAACAGGGCGATGATCATGCAGGTGACGGGAATGGCGAGCTTGAGCGCGCGGTCCACGCGCAGGACGTTCACGTCGCTCCCCGACCGTTCCAGCGCGGTGATGTAGCGTCCCAGCTCCGTGTATCCCATGTCGCTGGGGGCCTTGGATGAGGCCATCAGCTGCACCGGTGTCTCGTGCATGTGGCGATCGACGAGGGAGTCGAAGCGGAAGGCCACGTCGCGCCCGACGCCGGGAATGACGTGCAGCGTCCCGTCCCGCATGGCCCATCCCCCCGGGACGAAGGCCGCCTCCCTCGCCGAGACGATGTACGACGGATAGTCATCCGAGTCCTCGCGCCCCTTGCGCTCCACCTCGATCCCCTCCATGTACGCCCGTTCCACGTTCAGGAGCGAGGCCTTGTAGACCCGGTTCTGCTCGGCGGCGAAGGTGAAGTTGAAGCGCTCATTGCCGCTGGTGAAGCGCGTCTCCTGCCGGAGCTCGCTTGTGCGGCTGTTGGTGGTTGGGGCGACCTCGCCGAGTGCCAGCGTCATGCCGGTCGCCACCAGCGCCCCGAAGAAGATCGGGAGCGTCAGGCGATGAAACGAGATCCCCGACGCCTTGGCCGCGTTGATCTCCGAGTAGCGCGTGAAGGCGCCGATGGAGAACACGGTGGCAAAGAGGACCGCCGCCGGGAGCACCATGAACATCGAGTCGGGAACAGAGTACAGGTAGCTCAGCGCGATCGCCTTCGGCGACAGGTTGCGGTTGAGGTACTTGTCGATGTTGTCGGTGAGGTCGAAGATGGTGACGATCAGCGGAAAGCCTAACGAGGTGCTGAGGAAGATCTTCGTCCACTCGCCGATGACGTAGCGGTCGAGCGGGCGCAGGAGCCAGCGCATCATGCGACCTCGCGACGACGGCGCCGGAACAGGCGCTTCACGGCATCCGTCAGCTCGCCCAGGTCGCCGCCGCGGGCCGTCGCCGACTCGTGGCCCATGCGTGAGAGCAGGGCGACCGCCACCAGGGTGAAGAGGATGTTCGCCGCCCACATCGCCCAGAACGGGCTGAGGATCGACCGGTCCGCGAGCGCCTCGCCCGCGATCAGGCCGACGTAGTACAACCCGAACACGCCGAGGCTGACCCCGATGACGAGTCCGACCCCGCCGCGCGGAAAGCGCAGCGCGATCGGCGCGCCCAGCAGGACGAAGATCACGCAGGCCATGGAGATGGCGAACTTCTTCTGGATCTCGACCGCGAACTGGTTCATCTGCGAACGGGCCGTGAGCATCTGGCTGCGGGCGGTCTCCATCACCACGCCGGCCGGCTGGGTGATCCCGCCTCCGAGCGAGGGGGCGAGCACGGCACCGGGGACGTAGTTGGGCGGGATCGCCCCGGCGCTATCGGCCCCGGTCGCCCGGCCGGCGCTGTCGGTGCCCTGGGTCATGCCCGCGACGGGAGGGGTGGCGGGAGGGAGTCCCGCCCGTGCCCGCAGGATCGCCTCGTCGCGGCGCCGCGCGCTGTCGGCCGTGACCTCGACCGGTGCCGGTACCTGCGCCGGTACCTGCGCCGGAGCGCTGTCACGCTTGGCGGCGCTGTCGCGCTTGAGCGTGTCCCGCTTCTGCTGCGGTTGTTGCACCTGTGGCATCGCCAGCGCGAGCATCTGCGGGTCTCCGGCCGACGGACCGGTCGATGAACCGGTCGATGAACCGGTCGATGAACCGGTCGATGAACCTGCCGATTGACCGGGCGCGTGCGCCCAGGCCTCGGCGGGAGCCAGCGCGAGGGCCAGTCTCGTCGTGGTGTTCACGGCGCGCTGCACGAGGTTGAGCCGGGAGACGTAGGCCAGGCCGTCACAGTAGCTGCGCCCCAGCGACCGTACGCGGGAGCGTTCATTGCGCTCGCCGGGGGCGTTGACCGGATACATGGGGCGCAGTTCGACCTGCGACGCGGGATCCTTCTGCAGCGCCTCCGAGGCGCGCTGGAACTCCTCGTAGGAGCGGAAGTACTCGCGCTCGTAGCGCCCGACCTCGGCCTGCAGCTCGCAGACCGTCATTTCGCGGTCGCTCTTGTACGTGTCGGTCGAGTCGCGCTCGAAGGCGTTGGCGACGCCCGGGACGCGAACGAGATCCGTCTTGAAGTACAGGCGCTGCAGCTGCGTGGGTGTCTCCTTCGGGACTTCCTGCATGAAGCCGTCGTACAGGACGAGCTGCAGGTCCGATCCATCCTCCGTGAAGGCCATCGAGCCGCTGTCGGCGTAGATGGTCCGGCGGCGCATGGGGTCGCTGAGGTCATAGATCGTGACCTCGCGCATCCCGTTCGTCTCACGGTTGAGGTGGTTGGTCCGCAGGAAGTAGCTGTTGGGGGCGACCTCGTTGATGATCTGTTCCTTGATCGCGAAGGTCGGCTTCTTGCGCGCAATGTCGCCCTGCAGCGTGCGAAGTCTATGGTTCGTGCGCGGCAGGACCTGGTCGTTGAAGATGATCATCGACACTGCCAGCACCGCCCCGCCGATGGCCACGGGAACGAGCAGCCGTCCCATGCTGACCCCCGTGGCCTTCAGTGCAGTGATCTCGTTTTCCGCGGCAAGACGCGAAAAGGCATACAGGACCGCCACCAGGACCGCCATGGGGAGCGTCATGGCCACGGTGAACGGGATCGACAGCAGGAAGAACTCGAGGATCACCCTCGCCTCGAGCCCCTTGCCCACGAGGTTCCCCAGCTGCTTGGCGACATAGTTCAGCAGCATCAGGGACGTGAGGGCGGAGAGCGCGAAGGCGAGGGGGCCCACGTGCTCTCTCAGGACGTACTTGTGGATTATCTTCACGCGCGCAGCAGGGTCTCCGGTCGCGAGAGGGAACGAGGGCGCCCACCTTCCGTATGAGGAGGGCCTCCCAATCCCGCCGTCGCCAAACGCGACGTAATATAGCCCCCTCGCCTGGCCGGCAGAGCTTGGCTTCCGACGGAGGATGGACCGGCTGATACCCTACCGCCCGCGATTGGTGCTCGGCGTCGTCCCCGTCCTCCTCGCGTTCACCCTCGTGGTGCGCGGGACGACGGTGCACGCGCAGTCGCCGCGACGGGACTCGGCCCGAGTGGCGACCCCGACGCGGGACAGCACCCGCCAGCGCGCTGCCGCCGACTCGGCCGCGCGCGCCGCGGTCCTGCGCGACTCGCTGGTCGCTCGGCTCCCGCTCTTCCTGCAGTCCCAGTCGGATCTCTCGATCGCCCTCACCGCCCGGCTGGAGACCAAGGCCGAGCGCACGCAGAACGACCGATGCTCGGCCAACCAGCTCTTTTCCGTCGGCTACGTCTGTCGCTCGGCGTTCACCCCGGCCTTCGACGCCCAGTTCGCGCTCAAGACCTCGGGCGGTTTCGCCGATCGCGTCTCGGTCGACGTGGACTACGACACCCAACGCGAGTTCGACGGGTCGAACCAGATCGCCCTCGCCTACCGTGGCGCCCCCAATGCGAAGTTGCAGCGCGTGGAGGTCGGCAACGTCTTCTTCCGGCCTCCGCCTTCCCGCTTCATCTCGGCGGGGATTCCCAGCGGGAACTTCGGGGTGCAGGCGGCGGCCAAGTTCGGCGGAATGCAGCTGACGGCGATCGCCGCGCAACAGAAGGGGAACGTCATCCGCGACCAGGTCTTCACGCTGGGGCGGCGCACGACGCAGCGGCAGGAACGGGAACTCGAGGATTACCAGATCGAGCCGCGGCGCTTCTTCTTCACCATCGACCCGCAGCTGTTCGGGGCGAGCTATCCCAACGTCGACATCCTCGACGCCCGCGAGATGCAATCGCTGGCCATGCGCCTCCCCGAGCGCGTGCGGCCGGCCCGCCTGCGCGTGTACCGCCTGATCCTCGGCGGGCAGCCGCCCAATCCCAATGGGCCGCGGTTCCGCATCATCGACGACCCGCGCTCGCGGGCGGGTCAGGTGTACGAGCTGCTGCGCGAGCACATCGACTACTACGTGGACCCGTCGCTGCTCTGGATCGCGCTCGTGCGCCCGCTGGCGCTCAACAGCGAGCGACTCGTGGTCGCCTACTCCGTGCGCATCGCCGGCCGCGACACCGTGCTGGCCGAGGTCGGGGGCACGCCGGACCTTGAGTACTCCGCCGAACGCGAGCAAACGGCCAACCTGCTGTGGGATCCACAGGTCACCCCCGATGACCCGACCTTTCGGCGGGAGATCCGCAGCGTGTACCGGCTGGGTGGTGAGGACGTGCGACGGGAGAGCGTGCAGGTCCGCATCGTGGTCGGGACGAGCGCCGACCAGGAGAAGCCCCCCGGGGGGCTGGCGGGAAGCTACTTGCAGCTGTTCGGCCTCGCCCAGCTGGCCAACGCCACGACCTTCGACTTCGAGAACCGCCTCTGGCCGCGCCCCAACGACCCGAACTTCCTCGTGGCCAACGTGCCCGGGAGCCGGCTCTTCCGCGACCAGTTCATCGTCTTTCCCTCGTTGGAGCCGTTCTCGCGTCGCGGCCTTGCCCGTCCCGCCGAGGTGGCGGCCAACGACACGATCTACCGCACGCCGTCGGAGTACCTGTACTCCCCGCAGCGACCGCAGTCGTACTACCGGCTGCGCGTGACCTACGAGACCGACGGCGGCGGTGCGCTGGGGACGATCGCCCTCAACTCGGTGCAGATCCGCCCCGGGTCGGAGCGCCTGCGCATGGACGGACGGACGCTCGTGAAGGACGTCGACTACACGGTGGACTACGAACTCGGGCGCGTGCAGCTGCTGGGGGCCGACACCCTCATCGCGCGCGAGCGGCGGGTGGTCGTCAGCTACGAGGAGAACCCGCTGTTCGCCTCGGTGCCGACGTCGATCTTCGGGCTCAGCACGGAGTGGACGCTGCGCGGCGGGCGGGTGAGCATGGT
This sequence comes from Gemmatimonadota bacterium, assembly GCA_016704465.1. Lineage (GTDB taxonomy): Bacteria > Gemmatimonadota > Gemmatimonadetes > Gemmatimonadales > Gemmatimonadaceae > SCN-70-22. The sequence continues at coordinate 114,366 of JADJAD010000012.1, forward strand.
CGCCATCTCGCAGACGCAGCGCAGCACGTTCAACCGGCCGCCGTTAGGCTTCGAGCCGCAGGCGTCGGTGGTGGCCGGGCTGTCGGCCGAGTATGGCTGGGCCATCCCGGCGTTCACGCGCCTGCTGGATCGCCTCCCGTCCGGGGCCCGGGTCGATAGTGCGCGTGCGCGCGCACCAGCACGCCTGGACGTCCAGGGCGAGTTCGCCGTGAGCCGTCCGCGGCAACGCGCCACGCAGCAGGCCTACATCGAGTCGTTCGAGGGCGATGGTGGGACGACGATTAACCTCTTGCAGGCGCAGTGGCAGTTCTCCTCGCAGCCCGCGCTGGGTCGCGCGCTCGCGGCGCGGGTGGGTGCGGCGACGCTCGACACCGCGCGCGCCACGACCATGGCCTACCAGAACAGCGGGCTTGGACGCGACGGGAAGCTCGTGCAGTTCACCTTCGCCGACATCGATCCGCAGGCGACGCTGGCCGGGGTGGGCTTTGCCCCGCCCGAGCCGATGCTGTGGATGTCGCTGTACCCGTTAGGCGTAGGGGGGCTGTACGATGCCGCCGAGGAACGATACAGCTGGCTCACGGGGGCGCGGCTCCCGGGGCGGCGCTGGCGGTCGATCCGCACGGTGCTGGGGCAGGGCGGGGTGGCCTCGGGCGGCGGGGCGGGGATCGACCTGTCGCGCGGCGAGCAGCTGGAGTTCTGGACGCTGGTCGACACCGCGGGGATCCGTCGCCAGCGCAACCCGACCATCGTCTTCGACTTCGGCGAGGTGTCCGAGAACTCGGTCGCCTTTGCCCCCGAGTCGCTCTCGGTGGCCAGCGACGACTCAACATGGCGCGGCAAGAAGCTGCAGGGCTTCAACACGCTGGGGACGGAGCGCGATCCGTTCTCGCGCGCCTTCAACGCCGATGTCAACGATCGCGGGCTCCCGGGCGACGTGGTGGATTCTCTCACGGTCGTGAATGGAGCATCCTCCTTCACCGCCTTCGACGTGACGACCTGTTCGCTCGGGCGCGGCTTCAGCCGAGCCCTGGGCGACGCGCAGGACAACTGCACGGCGCGCAACGGCCGACTTGACGAGGAGGACATCGACCAGGACATCGCGCTCAACTTCACCGACGACGAGCGTGAGCTCGAGCGGGTGCGCCGCTTCATCGTGGACCTGAGCGATCCGCGCACGTACGCCCGCGTCGGCAAGTGCAACGTCCGGGTGGACGACGTCAACGGCTCCACGCCCGCGGCCGCGCGGATGTGCTGGGTGCAGGTGCGCCTCCCGTTCAACGCCCCCGACGACTCGACCAACGGCGGCCCGCTCATCCGCCGGGTGCGAGCGTTGCGCCTGACGGTGATCTCCGGCGTCACGCTCGGCGACGAGCAGTTCTCGCTCACTCCGGTCGCGCGACTGCGCGTGGTGGGGGCGGCGTGGCTCAAGCGTGCCGGCCACGTGCTGGACGGCATCGCCGGTACGCAGCGCTCGCTCGGTGGCGGTGCGGTGATCGCCAGCGTGATCGGGACGCAGGACAACGACTCCACGCGCGGCATCTTCTACCAGTCGCCCCCCGGCGTGGCCGAGGTGCCGGACGATGCCTCGTCAGTGTACGTGACGCAGCAGCAGGTCAACGAACGCTCGTTGCGGCTGCAAGCGACCGCGCTCCCGGTCGGCGGGCGTGCCGAGGCCTACTTCAGGTTCCCCGAGGGGCAGCGCAACCTCATGGGGTACCGCGAGCTGCGCATGTGGGCCCGCGGGCGCGGACGCGGCTGGGAGGCCAACGGCGACCTGCAGGCCTTCGTGAAGATCGGGCGCGACGTCGACAACTTCTACCTGTACCGCACCTCGGCGCGCAGCGGCACCACGCCTGACGCGTGGGAGCCGGAAGTGCGCGTGCGCTTCGAGCGCTTCTACGCCCTGCGTGCCAAGCTGCAGAATGCCTTCCTGCAGAACCGGCAGGACCTGCTGGGGTGCACCGCGCTCGACTCGGCGCTCATCGCCCGCAGCGGGCTCCCCGTGGGGGGGCGCATCGATCGGTACGCGGCGTGCGAGGACGGCTACGTGGTGTACACGATCGACCCGGCCGTCACCCCGCCCAACCTTGCCGCGGTGCAGGAGCTGGCCGTGGGGATGGTGCGCGTCGACTCGCTGGGCGGGATCGACCCGCCGATGGCCGGCGATACCCTCGAACTGTGGATCGACGACCTGCGCCTGGCCGACGTGGTCAACACCACCGGCTACGCGGGCGAGGTCTCGGCCACGTTCAGTGCCGGTGACTACGGCAGCGTGCGTGTCGGGGTGCGGCGCCGCGACCCCAACTTCAGGCAGCTGGGCGAGGCCGCGTCGTTCCTGACCAACGACGACCTCGAAGTGAGCGCGACGTGGCGCCTGGACCGCTTCCTGCCGGCGTCGTGGGGGTACGCCCTCCCGCTCCATGTGACGCACCGGGCGAGCGGCGCCGATCCCGAGTTCCTCACGCGCTCCGACATTCCCGGCGCCTCGGTCCCCGGGCTGCGCGCGCCACGGTCGCAGCAAACGACGTACGCCTTGAGCGCCCGGCGGGCCACGCCGCTCACCGGCAGCTGGCTTGCTCCGCTGCTGAACAACCTCATCGTGGACGGCACCATCAACGCGTTAGGCAACCGCACCGAGTTCCAGAACGGGCGCGTGCGCGACGTCAACGTCGGCTTCGACTTCTCCACCGCCGGCTTCCTGGGGGGACTCCCGCAGCGCGACGCCGGCGGCAGCGGGCCGCGCTGGAGCCTCGGCATCCCCTCGCCCGGGGGCGGGACGACCGCGCTGCGGCTGGCGCCGTCGCTCGTGCGCGTCACCGGCGCCGTGGTGCGGAGCGAGGACTCGCGGGCGTCGTACCTCAAGCCGGCGTTCAGCGGCACCGACTCCGTGCGGTCGGTGGGCGGGTTGCAGCACGTCTTTCGCACCGTCAGCACCATGGAGTTCGAGCCGCTCCCCAACGTCACCGCCCGCTGGGACGCCAGTAGCGTGCGCGACCTGCGCGACTACGGCGACTCCACCCTCAACGCCATCGCCGCCGGGAACGAACGATCGCAGCTGGCGGGGCTCGACATCGGACTGGAGCGCGAGCGCTCCATGGCGGGGACGATCACGTACGCGCCGGTCTCCCAGTGGTGGCTGCGCCCACGCCTGGCCCTCGGCTCCACCTACAACATGATCCGCGACCCCAACAATCGCTCGATCACGGTGGAGCAGTCGAGCGCGGAACCGCCCCTCCCCCGACTCAGCCGCCGACTGGGAAACACGCAGCTGGTCACCGCCGCGACGACCGTCGACCCGGCGCTGGCCATCACCAGCCTCACCAGCGACGACTCGCGCTGGCGCAGCGTCGCGCGTGTCGTGCGCCCGATCGACATCACCTTCACCAGGAACCAACTCTCGTCGTTCGACGGGATCCCCGAGGCGGCGGGACTGGGCTACCAGTTCGGCCTCGGCGGCATCGATGCCTTCCGGTCGTTAGGCGATGCGTCGGCCACCAGCGCCGGGGCCAGCAGCGACCTCGTGGTGGCCAATGCCTTGACGCTGCCCGGCGGGCTGAACCTCACGAGTCGGCTGCAGCGCAGCGCGGCGCGGCACTGGAGCCGGCGCGACGCGGCCCAGCTCACCGTGGTGAATGGGGAAGCCGTCACCTATCCCGACGTAGCCATGCGGTGGAGCGGGCGACCCGGGGTGCTGAGCGGGATGCTGAGTCAGCTCGGGGTGACTGCACGCGCACTGCGCACGCGACAGGCGTGGACGATCCCCGGCGACGGTTTCGGGCTCCTCACCGAGGTGCGCGAATCTCGGCAGGAGTCCTATCCGTTCACCGCCAACGCAGTCACGGCCCGGGGGGCGGTGACGATGTCGGCAGCGTACGCCCTCACCCGTCGCGTCGACTCACTCCCCGGGAGCGCCGCACGGCGGCGTTCGAGCGACCTGGCGGCCGACATCGGCAAGAGCTTTGCGCTCCCCGAGGCGTGGAAGGTGAAGAACCCGCTGCGCGCGAGGCTATCATGGCAGGAGAGCCTCACGCAGAGCTTCGTGGCCAACGCGCTGGCCGAGGGGGCGCGCAGCCGCCTGACCGACAATGGGCGCCGCGCCGTCAATTTCAACGCCGACACCGACATCGCCGAGAACATGACCTTCAGCTTGCAGGCGTCTCGGGTCGTCACCTTCGACCGCAACTTCGGCCGACGCTTTGTCCAGACCGTGTTGACCGCGGTCTTTCAGCTGCAATTTTTTTCCGGAGAGAACCAGTGAGGATCGCCACGACGCTGTGTGCCGCGCTCCTGACCGTCTGTGGGTGCGCGCACGAGGGGGGCGAGACTGCGGCGCAGCGTGCCCCCGGCCCCTTCGACGGCGAGCAGGCGCTCGCGTACGTGCGCGAGCAGCTCGCCTTCGGCCCGCGGGTCCCGGGAACCCCGGCGCACGCGGCGGCCGGGGACTGGATCGTGCGCGCGATGCGCGAGCGCGCCGATACCGTCGTGGAGCAGGTGTGGGAACATCGGACCGCCGACGGTCGCGCACTAGCGATGCGCAACGTCTTCGCACGATTCCGCCCCGACCTCGCCGAGCGCGTGCTGTACGTCACGCACTGGGACACGCGCCCGCGCTCGGAGAGCGCCAGCGACCGCGCACAGCGCACCCTCGCGGTGCCCGGAGCCAACGACGGGGCCAGCGGGACGGCGATGCTGATCGCCCTCGGCGACCTGCTCAAGGGCACCCCGCCTAACATCGGCGTCGACTTCCTGTTCGTGGATGGGGAGGACTACGGCGAGTTCGGCCCCCCCGAGGTGGACGTGCTGATCGGCTCCCGCTACTTCGCCCAGCACCCGCTCGTCGCCGGCTACACGCCGCTGTTCGGGGTGCTGTGGGACATGGTCGGCGACCGCGACCTCCAGTTCGAGCAGGAAGCCAACTCGCTGCGCGACGCCCCCGAGGTGGTCGCGCTGGTGTGGGAGACGGCGCGCGGACTGGGATATGGCAAGACATTCGTCCCGGTGCAGGGACTCGCCATTACCGATGATCACATCCCCCTGCTCAAGGCCGGGCTGCGGGTCATCGACGTGATCGACCTCGACTACGCCTGGCACCACACCCCCGAGGATACGATCGACAAGGTCTCGGCGGCGTCGCTCAAGATCGTCGGCGACGTGGCCTGGGCGCTGCTCCAGCGGTGAGCGCGGCGGCCGCGGCGCTTTTGGTACCACCCGCAGCGAAACGATAACGAGAGTGCGGGGCAGGGGATGCACCTTCGGTCCATGGCCTCCCCACCAAATCGCGCCCCGCTCGTTCTCCTGCTCGTCATGGCCGTGGGGCTCGGCGCGCGCTTCGTGCGCGAACGCGGGAGCAGCTCGGCGCTCGACTCGCCATCCCTCGCCGCGCTCGACTCCCAGCTCACGCGGGTGCAGGCCGCCGGGAAGCGCTCGACGAAACGATCGTCTCGGGTCACGACCGCACGGGTGAAGGGCGCCACGTCCGTGGCCTCGACGTCGAAGCGCCGGTCCGGCGCACGCGCGGGCGACGGTCCTGAGACGGGGGCGGGCGAGGTGCGATCGGAACGCACACCGTTCGGCGCGCTCCCCGCCGAAATACTGGAAGAACGAAGTCGGGATTCAGTCCGGACGGCACAAACTCCGTCGATTCGAGCGCCCAGGGGGGGAGCGACGAGGGGCCGCGGCGAGCCGGCCCCCGCGCGCGCGCCCCAAGGAGCTGTCCCATCCCGCTCTACCCCCCTCGACCTCGAGACCGCCTCGGTGGAGGAACTTGAACGCCTGCCGCGCATCGGTCCGGCGCTGGCTCAGCGGATCGTGGAGGACCGCCAAGCGCACGGCCCGTTCGGGTCGCTGACGGGACTCCAGCGCGTGCGGGGCATCGGCCCGGCCATGGCGAACCTGCTCCGGGGGCGCGTGACCTTCAATGATGCGAGGCGTCCCTGACATGCCCAGCCTTGGCCGCGCCGAGGCGCTGAGTTCATCGCCGTGTCCCCCGAGAATGGCCGCGCCTCCAGCCCCGTCAACTGAACGGCTGTCCGACATGCTCCTCCGTGACGGCTTCGTCACGAAGGAACAGGTCGATCGTGCGATGCGCGAGGGGAAGTCCAACAACCTCAGCGTCACGTACAACCTCATCAAGCTCGGGGCGATCGACGAACTCGAGCTGACGAAGATCATCGCCCGCGTGGCGCGGATGCCGGCCGTCGACCTGTCGAAATTCGAGGTCGATCCCCGGATCATCAAGCTGGTCCCCGCCGACATCGCCACCAAGCACCTCGTCCTCCCGCTCAAGCGCGATGGGCGCACGCTGACGGTGGCGATCGCCGACCACACGAACCTCGGGATCCTCGAGGATCTCAAGTTCATCACGCGCTACGACATCTATCCCGTTCTGGCGGGTGAGGTCACGCTGCGCGGGGTCATCGAGAAGCAGTACGACGCCGGCGACGCCGCCATGTCGTCACTGCTCGATGAGTTCGTCGAGTCGGGCGACGTCGAGGTGGTGGAAGAGCGCGAAGAAGACGTCTCGGCGGCGGCCCTGGCCGCTGCGGTAGACGATGCGCCGGTCGTCAAGCTGATCAACGCCGTCCTCACCGACGCGGTCAAGCGTGGCGCCTCGGATATCCACTTCGAGTGCTTCGAACACGAGCTGCGCGTTCGCTATCGCGTCGACGGGGCGCTGCAGGAGGTAATGAAGCCACCGCTCAAGCTCAAGGCGGCGCTGATCTCCCGCTTCAAGATCATGGCGCAGCTCAACATCGCCGAGCGACGCGTTCCGCAGGACGGGCGCATCAAGCTCAAGATGGGGAACAAGGTCATCGACTACCGCGTGTCGACCCTCCCCACGCTGTTCGGCGAGAAGGTCGTGCTGCGAATTCTCGACAAGGGGAACCTGACGCTCGAGCTTGAGAAGTTCGGCATCGAGCCGCGCGCCGAGCGCGAGCTGATGGAAGCGGTCTCCAATCCGTATGGCATGGTGCTGGTGACCGGGCCGACCGGGTCGGGAAAGACGACGACGTTGTATTCCGCCTTGTCCAAGGTGAACAACATCGACGTCAACATCATGACCGCCGAGGATCCCGTCGAGTACAACCTGTTCGGGATCAACCAGGTGCAGGTGCGCACCGACATCGGGATGACGTTCGCTGCGGCGCTCAAGGCGTTCCTGCGCCAGGACCCGAACATCATCATGGTCGGCGAGATCCGCGACCTGGAGACCGGCGGTATCGCCATCAAGGCGGCACTGACAGGCCACCTCGTGCTCTCAACGCTGCACACCAACTCCGCCCCCGAGACGGTCACCCGACTGCTCGACATGGGGCTGGAGCCGTTCAATGTTGCCAGCGCGCTCAACCTCGTGCTGGCGCAGCGCCTCGTGCGCCGCATCTGCTCGCGCTGCCGCGTCAAGTACGTCCCCGACACCGTGGAGCTGGCGGGGGCCAAGGTGTCGGCCACGACGACCTTCCGCGAGCTGCGCTTCACCGAGGAGGCGCTGCAGAACGCCAAGGCCCGCGCCATCCCCGACGCGGTCGCGCAGCTCAAGGACATCAACCTGGATTCGTGCATCGGCGACCTCCCGTTCTTCAAGGGAAAGGGGTGCGACGAGTGCAACGGGACCGGGCTCAAGGGACGACAGGGCTTGTACGAGGTCATGTTCATGACCCCCAACCTGCGAAAGCTGATCCTCATGAACGTCGGCGCCCAGGACATCCGCGACGCGGCGATCGAGGAGGGGATGCTCACCCTGCGCATGGACGGCTGGCTGAAGGTGATGAAGGGGATCACCACGCTGGAGCAGGTGATTCGCGAAACCGCCGCGTAGCGGCGGTTTCGCGAGGGACGGGAGACGGGAGACGGGAGACGGGAGGAACTACATGGAGACACTTGAGGGAGGGTGGGGGGGGCGCACGTCGCGCACCCGACGTGCGCATCCTCACACCGTGACCAAGCAGCGCGAACACCAGTCCATTGAGGAGACGAGACCCCGCGCGACGCAACGCGTCGCGCACTCCCGTCCCCCGTCCCCCGTCCCCCGTCCGTCCCTATGACTCGTCCTGCAGCCCCACCAAGCGTCACCCTTCTCGCGTTGTTCGAGGAGATGATCGAGCGTGAAGCGTCGGACCTGCACGTGACGGCCGGCGAGCGTGCCAAGCTGCGGGTCGATGGCGACATCATCAACTCCAACTTCGAGTACGTCCTTTCCCCAAAGGACACGCTGCAGCTCGCTTACTCGGTCCTGACCGAGAGCCAGAAGAAGCGCTTCGAGATGGACGATGAGCTGGACTTCTCCTTCGGCATCCAGAACCTGGCCCGCTTTCGCGGCAACTGCTTCAAGCAGCGCGGGTGCGTGTCGATGGTCATCCGGCAGATCCCGTTCACCATCAAGACGTTTTCCGATCTCGGCCTCCCGGCGGTCATCGCCCGGATGGCGGACCGGCCGCGCGGACTGGTCCTGGTGACCGGCCCCACCGGCTCGGGGAAGTCGACCACCCTCGCCGCGATGATCGACAAGATCAATCGTGAGCGCAAAGGGCACATCATCACGGTCGAGGACCCGATCGAGTTCATCCATCGGCACCAGGGCTGCATCGTCAACCAGCGCGAGGTCGGGACCGACACCAAGACCTTTGCCAACGCGCTCAAGTACGCGCTGCGCGAGGATCCCGATGTCATCCTGGTGGGTGAGATGCGCGACCTGGAGACGATTCAGGCGGCGCTGACCATCGCCGAGACCGGGCACCTCGTCTTTGCCACGCTGCACACCAATTCGGCGGCCGAGGCGATCAACCGCATCATCGACGTCTTCCCGGCCCACCAGCAGTCGCAGGTGCGCGCGCAGCTCGCCTTCGTGCTGGAGGGGATCGTCACCCAGACCCTGCTCCCGCGTGCACGCGGACGCGGGCGCGTCATGGCCGCCGAGATTCTCGTGATCACCCCCGCCATCCGGGCGCTGATTCGTGATGACAAGGTGCACCAGATCTACTCGCTCATGCAGTCGGGGAAGAAGTTCGGCATGCAGACGCTGAACGACGCCCTGTACCAGCTCTATATCGCCCGCGAAGTGGTAGAGGAGGAGTGCCTGCGCACCTCCGGCGACCCCAACGAGTTTTTACGAATGATTGGTCGCACCCCGCTCGACGACGTGTCCACGGATCCCAAGAACGGCCGCCAGACTCTCGCCGGGAAGCGCTAACTCCCGTCTCCCGTCCCCCGTCCCCCGTCTGCTCCTCCATGCCAGCTTTCACCTACACCGCGCGCACCGCCAACGGTGACCTCAAGACCGCGACGATCGACGCGCCGTCGCGCGAGGACGTTGTTGCACAGCTGCGTCGCCAGCGCCTCTCGGTCGTCAAGGTCGATGAGGAGGCGAAGCCGAAGAAGCCGCGCGGCTCGATCAAGATGCGCGACATCGTCATCTTCACGCGCCAGTTCTCGACGATGATCAACGCCGGGCTTCCGCTCGTGCAGGCGCTCGACATCCTCGCCAAGCAAACCGAGAACAAGGTCCTGTCGGACGTGACCCGCGCCGTCGTGTTCGACGTCGAGTCCGGGCACACCGTGGCCGACGCGCTGGCCAAGCATCCGACTGCGTTCAGCGACCTGTACGTGAACATGGTCGCTGCCGGCGAGGCGGGCGGTATCCTCGACACCATCCTGATGCGCCTGGCGACGTTCATGGAGAAGAACGACGCGCTGGTGCGGAAGGTGAAGGGGGCGATGATCTACCCCGGCGTGATCATGAGCGTGGCCGGCTTCGCCATCCTCGTCCTGCTCATCTTCGTGATCCCGGTGTTCGAGGAGATGTTCGCCTCCGTCGGCATGCCGCTCCCGGTTCCGACGCGTATCGTCATCGCGATGTCGCGCTTCCTCAAGACGTATTGGTGGCTGCTCGGTGCCGGGATCGCGGTCGCCGGCTTCCTGGTCAAGCGCTACTACGCCACCCAGTCAGGAAAGCTGGTCATCGATCGCATCCTGCTGCACTTCCCCGTGCTCGGCGACGTGCTGCGCAAGTCGGCCGTGTCGCGCTTCACTCGTACGCTGGGCACGCTGATCTCGTCCGGCGTCAGCATCCTCGACGGCCTGGAGATTACGGCAAAGACCGCGGGCAACCGGGTGATCCAGGACGCGATCATGCAGTCGCGGGCGAGCATCGCCGGCGGTGATACGATTGCCGCGCCGCTGCAGAAGTCGGCGGTGTTTCCGGCGATGGTGATTTCGATGATCGCGGTGGGTGAGCAGACGGGTGGGTTGGATGAGATGCTGACGAAGATCGCGGATTTCTACGACGAGGAAGTGGATGCGGCGGTTGGCGGGTTGCTGTCGCTGCTGGAGCCGATCATGATTGTGTTCCTGGGCGTCGTGGTTGGCGGCATGGTGGTGGCGATGTACTTGCCGATCTTTGATATGATTAATGCGGTGCAGTAGGGCCGGTGCTTCGCCGAGAAGTGGGGACCGGGCTTGAAGACCAAAGCGGCCCCTAAGGCAGGGATGAAGTTGGGACGCGCTAGGTGATTGAATGTGAGACTGTCGATGTTGAAGTTGCGACAACGCTGGAAACACTGTAGATGCAACGACTTTTATGCATCTGACGCGCGCAGACTCTGTGATCGAGTCCGCGCGCGTCGCGTTTCAGGGCGCCGGGCGGGACTGATTCTTCGCTCTCAAATGGCCATGATCAGCTAGCGTCATGCTTCTTCACGCCGTGTGAGCGCGTCGAGATAACGAGACTCGCGCCGGTGTGATTATGGGACGCCATTGGAATCGCGCCTCACCGCGGTTTCACGCAGAGTACCGAGCGGAAGCCTATGCAGGAGCATGACTTCCGAGACGGGATGGTATGCTTCCGAGTCGAGGCGCGCCGGCGTGTCTCGAGGCGAGTGGCGATTTTAGGCCGGGAGGTACATCGCTGTATTCAGCTAGGAGGCATTGGCGCTGGGACGCGCGGTCGGCGTGAAGTTGAGACGCTTTTCGGCGTGAAGTTGAGACTCTCGCGGAGAACATGAGACTTTCGAAGTCCTCTTCAGTCGCTTCGAATCGCGTGCGCCGGACTGCGGCCCTCGATGATGTCGTGGCGAGGGCGTGCGCGCACCAATCATTCGCCGGAGATGCGTCGGCGGTTCGCTTCTTGTGGATCATGGATAGGGGCCGCTATCGCCGAGAGTCCGCGACGGTGAAGGAAGGGGGCGAGGGTTAGCTTCCCGCCCCCCCAGTTTGGCCCAGCGGCCGAGACTGGTCGAACCCGTTATTGCGAGCCCAGCAGGTGGGAGTAGGCGAACAGACACCGGCAGGATACCTTCTTCCGCCCCGCTCTCGTCCCCGCTTCTCATGCCCCCACGGCCGACATGCCGCGTCTCGCCTGGGCGACCGACGTTCACTTCGAGTTCTGCAGCCAGAAACAGATCGACGCCTTCGCGGACTGCGTGCGAGGAGCCGCGCCGGATGCGCTGCTCCTCGCGGGCGACACCGCCACCGCGCCGAGTCTCGCGACGGCCCTCGAGCTGCTGGAGGCGCGGGTGCCTTGTCCGATCTACTTTGTGCTGGGCAATCATGACTTCTACGGAGGGGGCCTCGGCGCCGTACGCGGCGCGATAGTCACCCTCACGGAGAGGCGTCATAGTTTGCGGTGGTTGCCGACCGCCAGCGTGGTGTCCCTGAGCTCGACGACGGCGCTCGTGGGTGTGGATGGCTGGGCGGACGGCCGGTACGGCGACTACTGGGGGAGCGGCGTTCGCCTCAACGATTTTCGCCGCATCGTGGAGTTGACGCAGCTCTACCGGGCAGCGGCTTTCGCGTCGCTCAATCGTCTGGGTGACGCAGAAGCGTCACTCCTGCGTCTCCAGCTTGCGCAGGCCGTTGAGCGGCACGGGCGCGTCGTCGTCGCAACGCACGTTCCCCCATTTCGCGAGGCGGCGTGGCACGAAGGGCAGGCCTCCGGCCCCGACTATGCGCCCTTCTTTGCCTGCCGGGCAACGGGAGAGGTGCTCCTCACCTTCGCGGGCCAACACCCCGCGGTCGATTTCCTCGTCCTATGCGGGCACAGCCACGGGGCTGGCGAATATCAACCGATGCCGAACCTCCGGGTCGTGACCGGTGGAGCCATCTACGGCTATCCCAAGCTGCAGGACCTGATCACGGTGCCGTGATACCATAGCGTCGATGGTCGCTACCTCGTCAGGGGAAGCCGCACGCAAGCCTCTAGCCTGAATTTCTCACCAAGGCACGCGTCGCGCCCGTGCGCACCGCGTGCCTTGGTGAGAAATTCAGACTAGCGAGGACTGGGCCTACGGCGGAGCCAGAACGAGTCATGGCGCCGTATCCGAGACCAGTGTGCTGTACCTCTGGAAACGTCAGCCGTTGTACAGAATGATTCCAGAAAACATCACCCTTCTTCTTCGAGGCCTTGAGGAGTCGGTGTGCCTCTCGAAAGTGTTTATCGAACTTCTCGGCTGCATCGGCGAATTCTGGAACGCGGGTCTTTGCCAGCAGACGCGGGTCCACATGGAGCCTTGAATCGAGGTGCGCCTGACCGCCGCATGACCGCGACAGAGACGCCTAACGCCTCACGATAGGTCCGAGGCATGGTCGCGCCTTATGAGACCATCGCGAACGCCGCGTACCGTCCATCCTCCAGGCGCTGGACCTCGCCGAGGATCGCCAGCGTCTCGAGATGTCGCTCCACCAGTTCACGCTTGGCGCCCGTAAACCGCTTGAGGGCGGCCTCCACGGTGATCGGGGCCTCACTGGCGATCTGCCGGAGCACGGTGATCTGGCCGACGGCGTCTTTCGGCCAAGGCGCGGGAGTCACGACGTCTGACAGTTCTGAGTCCTCGCTCGCCGGAAGTTCGAACTCGGGCGGGGCTCCCGACCCCGAGTCGGAGCCGAAACGTGGCTTCTGGTAGTGTGGCCGCAGCCAGCGGACGTTTCCGGCTCGCTCCTCTTCGACGCGCGCGTCGTGGAGGGCGACGAGGCGCTCAAGCACGAGAGAGGGCGGCTCCGGCCAAGACCATCCGTACGCTTCGGCAACGAGTCGATCCAGATCGTCATGCAGGTCGCGCAGTACACCGCATGCGCCGAGTTCGTGCAGGTGACGCTGCGTCGCCGTGAGTGCGCGTCCAGCGCGCAGCGCGCTGACGACGTCGTACAGCTTCATAAGCGTTACCGTCTCGTCTCGATCAAGGGCGGCCGAACGATGGCGTTCGATCCGTACGGCGGCGCCCGCGATAGCTGTCCGCAATGGGTCGCCGGGTGAGGGAAAGGGGAACGCGTCGAAGCAGATCCCTTTGCTGTACCGGGGGGTGTGGCGCACGCCCATCCGGCCACCCGCCGAGAATGCCCACATCGCATGGATCGAGGATGACAACACACCGAGGGCGTACTCCTCTGCCAGCGCTATGCATACCAGCGTTCCGTCAGGCGCAACTCGGGCGTCGGCAAAAGCGAAGATCGGATGCTTCGACACTTCGGACGTCACGAGATAGCGCGGTAGCCCGCGCAATGCCTCGCGCAGTTCGCGACGTGGTTCCAGAAACCGCCACCAGTAGCGCGCATACGACGCCCGCGGGTTCGCGACGCGCTCCGGATACACCCGATCCCGGAGGTGATCAAAGAGGATTGGATATTCGCGCGCCTCGTCCTCTGTCATGAGTCCGAGATCGATGACATAGACGTCGCGTGGCCGGGACGTCAGATCCTTCCCGTTGCGATAGGGGTGGATCACCTCCCGGTGTCGTGGATCGGCGATGAGCATCGACCTCGCCTCGTCGGCACTCAGGACGAACCCGTCGCCTCCGCGCTTGTAGCCCTGATACGAGAGTCCGGCATTGGCGAGTAGCGGGGCATCCGCCGCGCCTGCGACATTGGCGTGTGCGGTCAAGTCAGCGTTGAGGCGGGGCACACGTATCTCTTCGATGACCGCCACTTCCCCGCGAACCCGCTCGACCGGGTCGACGCGCACCAGACGGGCGTTCGTCGGCCGGAGTGCGAGCACCGTCATTGCCACCCGCACCTCCGCGCCGTCGTCCCCGTCGTACCACACGTGATCGGCGACCGCCCACGCGACGCCGACGCCCCGTGCAGCGGCCGACTCGATGACCGTTCGATTCTTCGCCTGCGTGATCGAGTTGGTCGTAATCAAGCCGGCACGTAGCGTACGTCCGCCCGCGACTGCGCTGGCGGCGCGGTGCCAGAAATACGCGACGAGATCGGCACTGTCTGTGACGTCCTCATAGGCGGCGCGCAGGGCGTCCACGTATCCGTCGCCCAGTACATCACGCTGCCGCTTCTCGCCGAGGTACGGAGGATTGCCGATGATGAAGTCGGCGTCGGGCCACGGTGCCGGCCGCGCTCCCGCGTGCTCGAGATACGGTAATCGGGCACCGGGATCCGGGACCAACTCGCCGGTCACCGTATGGGCAATGCGTCGTTTGGGGTCGAGGCGATCTCGCTCTGGGCGGTGAACGATGCGGTCCCATGCCAGCACCGCGTCCCGACATTCCAGCGTCCCGGTGTCCTGCAGCACGGGCTCGGGGGGCTGCACATGGTGGTGCCGCTTCCAGTGCTGGCGGAACCCGATCCAGAGCACCAGTTCGAGGATCTCCCTGGCCCATGGCTTTACCTCAATGCCGTAGAACTGCGAGGGGTCGACTTCCTCCAGCCGGAACTCCCTCGCCTCGGTGACGTCCGCCAGCTCGTTGATGACTTCGAGCTCGATCTCCTTCACGAGATGCATCGTGACGTACAAGAAGTTCCCCGAGCCACAGGCTGGGTCGAGGAATCGCAGCCCACGCATCCATGTGTGGAAGTCACGAAGGCGCGTGGCCGCGGTCGTCCGATCCTTCGGCTTCCCTGATTGCCGAAGTTGCAGGACATCGGCCTGGACGGCCGTCCACCGCTCGCGGATCGGCTCCTCGACGGTGGGCCGCACGAGCCGCTCGATGAACGCGCGCGGCGTGTATTCGGCGCCGAGCTTGTGGCGTTCCACCGGGTCGAGAGCCCGGACGAGGAGGGTGCCGAAGATCGTCGGTTCCACATCCCTCCAGTCGGCCTTTGCCGATTCCAGGAGAAGGGCGATATAGGTGGGCGTCAGGGGGAGCGATTCGGCGTCCTTGAAGAAATGTCCGTTGAACCGCAGGAATTTCTCGTAGCCGAAGAGCCCTCCTTCGTCCATCGCCTTCCAGAGATTTTCGAGCGCTCTGGACAGGACCTCTGGCTTGGCGCCTGCGTTCTGGATCGTTTGCCGAAAGGCCTCGTGAGGGAGCAAGCCGACGTCCTCGGCGAACATCGCGAAGACGCAACGCATGAGGAACTTGGCCACGCGCTCCTGGTCGAGCCCCCGATCCTCGAGGGCCTTTGCGAGTTCGGCGAGCCGCTCGGCGATCTCCTTGGTGACCGCCTGGGCGTGCGACCGGGGATCGCGGGCGCTCGGGTTGCTCCAGATGTCGACGAGGAGCGCGATGTCCACAGGGCGCTGGTGGAGCGTCGGGAGATCGATCCGGCGGACGTGGGCGGCGTACCCGCCAAACGACCCGTTCCACCGGTCCCAGACGAGGAGGGTCTTCCCGACGTCGAGGACGAGCAGGTACGGCGGGGCGATGCCGCCAGGGACGTGTGCGGCGTACGTCCGGGCCTGCCCGAAGGCGCGCCGGAGCAGGAGGTCGGTGCTCTTGCCCCCGTCGGCGTCTTTCGCCTCCAGGAGGAAGTGCCCCACGTTGTAAAGATCGATGAAGTTCTGCGCCTCGGTCCCGTCCCGGGCGATCACCTTGATCGGGAGCTCGAACTCGTACCCGGAGCCGGCCGGCTGGGGCGACCGACCCCGAGGGCCTCCGAGAGTTCGATGAGGTAGGACTGTGCGTTGGCCCGCTCCGCCGCCTTTGCTCCCGCCCAGTGCTCGGCCAACGCCTTGAGTCCCGCGTGTTCTCGCATCCCCTCAAAAAGGGGCTGGGTACGGGGGGAGGTCAACGGTGGAGTGCGCCCGAGAGCCCCCGGGAAGAGAGAGAGGAAGGGAGTCGGGCGCCGGACAGGCGGGGGCTAACTCCCGAGAGCATCTCGGTCGGGAGGCTCCAACCACGCACGCTGCCGCCGGTAGACATCGGTCAGCCACAGAAGGAATCCTCGACCTCGACAGGAGATAGTCTGTCGGCGACGCAGCCAGCGAGGGTCTCGTCTATGTGGTTTGGCCTCGGCCATGGTGGCCCCGGGCCACCGTGCCCTACAATCGTTCAATCTCCCGAAATCCGCTATCTTCCCGTACGAACACCGGCATCCCCTGCGGGTGCGCCCGATACGCGACCGTCCTGACTCACTCCCGCACCTTCTAGTGTCTGATAACCTTCTGCCCGACGCCAACGTCACGGCCCCAAGCGCTCCCCCCGGACAACGGCGACCTCCACGGTTCTTCCTGAGCCACTGGCGGGGCAACGCTGAGGACATCGCTGCGCTGCAACGGGCGCTCGAATTCCGCGGGCTCCATGCGTGGAGGGATGTCGATCATCTCGAACTCGGCGAGCGCTTCGAGTCGGCGATTCGACGGGCGATCCGCGAGGAGGTGTCCGCCTTCATCGCGTTCGTAACTCCCGAGTTCCTAACGCGCCCGATCATCTGGAACGTGGAGGTGCCTGAGGCATTGGACCGGCACCGGCGCGACCCCGGGTTTCTGATCATTCCCCTGTTCTGTGGTGTTACGCCTGGAGATCTGACCGCCACGTGTGCACAGCACGGCCTCGGCGACCTGAGTGCCTTCAATGGGCGATTCCTCGATCCCCGAGCCACCAGAAAGGTGCGAAACGTCGAGATTCGCTGGGTCGCCCAACGCACCCTGCGTGCGGGCCTTCGTCCGCGATTCGCGGCAGATGCCGCGTACGTTCCGCGTCTACTGCTTCGTTCGCAGCCCCACGCGGCGGGCGATCAGGGTGTGGACGTCGACCTCGACTGGAGCGCGCCGTTCGAGGCGGGGTGCCCGAGCGCGACCGAGTGGCGTGATGAGCTTATGCCGGCGCTCCATGACGTGCGGGCAGCGCTCGACGACTTGTCACTCAGGCACGCGCATGTGCGCGTCCAGGCGCGGCTCTCTGCGCCGCTCGCACTCGGTGAGGTGCTGTCCGCGACCGCCAAGTATACCTCACGTTCGACGGCTCGAACGGGGCGTGGTCGACCGCGGCGCAGCGGCGACCCGCGCCGGTTCTCGTACGGCATGACTTGGCGGCGCCTGGGACGGACCGCACGGTAGCACTGGTCGAGGTCGCCATCGCGCGCGACCTGAGCCACACGGTCGCCAGCCATGCCGTTGGCCTAAGAGACCAACCGGGACACTCCGTGCGACTCACGCCATCGACCGGTGCGAGTCAGCATGCCGTCGTCGACGCCTCGTGGGCCATGACGGCGGCTTGGGAGGTGGGCGAGTGCTTGCGGACGCTGCACGATCAGCACGGCGCCCGACACGTCCATCTCTACGTGGCTGCTCCGGCTGAATGGTGTGTGCTCCTCGGGCACACGCTCAACGCGGTCGGAAGGATCACCGTGCACCAATGGCATCCCACGACGGGGTCGTACGTGCGCGCGTGCACGCTCGGGGCGGTGGGCGCGGCGCCGCGCCGGACCACCAAGGCAGCCTCGTGAGCGACGCATACAACCGAGCGTGGCATACGCGGGCGTGCCGGCGCGCCATCGATCTTGTGCGTCTGCTCGCCACCAGTGCGAGCAGACGAGTGTGCTCCTTCACCGAGAACCCAGCATGGCAACGTTGAACAGTCTCTTCACCGACTTTCTGAGCAACATCGAGCCGGACGAGGATACGCGCGCCGAGGCCATCGACGCGCACGAGCCGGTCCGAGAGTGGCTCGCGAACCACAAGACGTTCGGCGCTGTGCATGTCGAAACGTTCCTCGCCGGTTCGTACCGCCGCCGCACGTCCGTCACGCCCATCAAGGACGTCGACATCGTCGTGGTCTGCGCCATGAACGCGTACGATCCGCGTGATCCCAAGAAGCTGCTGACCAAGCTCAAGGCGGCGCTAGACGACAACAGGAAGTACAAGACTCGGACAACGCCTCGTCGCCGCTCGATTCAGATCGAACTGTCGAACATCGACATGGACATCGTGCCAACGGTCGCGCCGAGTGGCACAGACCATCCGCTGCTGATTCCGGATCGCGACGTGACCCAATGGTTCCCCACGCATCCGAAAGGCCACATCACATGGACCCAGAACTTGAATGCCGCGACCAAGGCGCACGAGAACGACAAAGGTCGCTTCGTGCCGCTCGTGAAGATGGCGCGCTGGTGGAAGTACGAGCGGTTGCGTGGGAAACGGCATCCGAAAGGCCACATGATGGAACTCATGGCCGGCTACTACCACGACTCGTTGGCGCGTGACTGGGCAGACGTCTTCATCGCCTGGGTGGAGCGTACGACGACTGCCCTGGCCCCATACCGCCAGACGGTAAGCATGCCGTCGTTTTCCGATCCCGGTCTGTCGGGCCAGACGATCAAGACAGGCATGGAGCAGGTCGACTTCAACCGCTTCTACGACGAGCTACAGGCCACGTTCCCACTCGCCATGCGGGCTCGAGATCTCGCCACCACGGACCTGACCGCAAGCGCGAAGATCTGGCGACAAATCTTCGGGGACAAATTTCCGCTCCCCGGCGATGATGCGCGCAAGCTCGCGGCGCCATCGGTGTTGACACGCCCGGATATCCGGCAGGCGCCGACCTTTGGGTGACCCCGTCTCGCCAGCCGCGGTCCCTGACGCGGGCGGGCTTCACCCGCTCGCACGCGGCCGCTTTCGCGCGGCGCTCGTCGCCGCCGGGTTCACGCTCCATGGCCAAGAGGCCAACGGAAACGAGCGATGGGACGGAACGGTGATCGCGCGATGGCGCGATGCCACCACCGGCGCGAAGCGCGAGGCGACCCACCGCATCCGTATCGGGCTGTGGACCGGATTCCCGTTTCAGGCACCGTCGGCTTTTGCGATGGACCCCCGCGAGCAGATGCCCAACAGTCGGCATGCGCGACCGCTCCAAAACGGCGCCTTGTGCCTCTACGCGGCCAGCTACCGCCCGGACACCCAGCGGGGGTGGGCGCCATGGCGAACGGGTGAAGAGTACCTCGCCAGACTTGGAGAATTGCTCGCCCGCATGCACAGTGGCGCATGGGACGAGAGTGACCGGCCGCCCGATCTCCACACGGCCTTTCCGCAGGCCAAGGGCGATCCGGCGATGACCTTCGTGGGAGACGCGTGGCTTCCCCCGACTGCGTCGCCGTCCGGTCGTTTCGGCCTATGGCGACGCAATGCGAGCATCCTGCTGGCGGACGGCCCGGTCGCCAACACCGGCGTCGTCCCCCCGAAGCCCGCCGACGAGCGCGTAAACATCGCGCTCGGGTTCCATGACCAAGCGCGGGAGGCGGTCGGTGTCTGGTTTCGCCTCGACCGAGAGCCGGCCCCCCGAACGTCGCTCGGCGCGGTGCTGGCTGAGATCGACCGGGCGAGCGGACACGACTCGGGCTGGGCCCTCGGCGAATGCCGACGCTTGATCGGTGCTGAGGCCGGAGGTACGCGCCCGGTCTTCCTGGCACTTGGGTACCCCGACCCCATGCTCGGGGGACGGGAGGGTTGGCTCTTCCTTGAGGCACGACCAGCGGAGCCCGGCAAACCCATTCGCTGGCGTGATGCCCAGACCTTGGCGGAGCTGGCGTGACGGCGTCCGAGACGGTCCCAGTGGCCCGGCAGGCGCTGATGCGTCGTACTGGGCCATTGGCCGCAGCGGTCGCCGGGCGGACGGTCATCGTGTTTGGGGTGGGCGCGCTTGGTGGCGCGATGGCACTCCTGCTCGCGCGGTCCGGCATCGAACGCCTCATCCTCGTCGACGGCGACCGCATCCGGCCCGGCAACGCCGTGCGCCACGTTGGCGACATCGGCCACACGGGGCGATTGAAAACCAGTGTGCTCTTCCTGAAAATCATCTATCACACGCCGAACGTATACGTCGAAGAGCACCTAGCGACGTGGGACCCCGAGCGGCTGCGCGCCTACGTCGCACGCGCGGATGTGGTTGTAGACGCGACGGCAGAGCAGCCGTTCTCGCTGTTGCTAAATGACATCTGCGTCGCCGCCGGTCGCCCGCTCGTACAGGTGGAAACGGCGCGCCGCGCCGCGTTCGGTCGTGTGCGCGTGATTCGGCCCGGGCGTGATGCATGCCTGCTGTGCTACGAGGCGCATGCGCAATCGACGCGTTACCCAATCGTGCCACCGGGCGACGAAGGCGAGTTCTTCGACGATGGCTGCGGCGTTCCGACGGTCGAAGCACCAGCGGTGGACGTGGAGGCAACCGCCAACTGGGCCACGCGCGCTGTCCTGTGGCTGCTGCAGGATCGGTTGGGCCCACGCAATCACCTGCTGGTCGTGAACGAGGAGGTTGCTGGGGTCTCCGGGGACTTGGCAGTGGTCGGCGTGCACTGGGACGTGTTTGCGCCGGTGACAGGGTGCGAGTGCTGCCACGGTAAACTCGTGACCGCGCCGCCGGTTACGACCGAGGAAACAGTAGCGTGACGTGGTGGCGCACGGAGCCGACGAATGGGAGTGCTGATGACGTGGCGGACGCGCTCGCGCAGCCGACTGCCTTGGTGCTGCGCGCCACCATCATGGGGCAGTTGCGGCTCGAGTCCCAACGCAAGTCTCCGAACGAGACAGGCGGCGTCCTGGTCGGCTACGTCGACGAGAACGGTCGCACGGTGGTGACCGCGGTAGTGGGGCCGGGCCCGAACGCGGTGCATTCGCGTAGCCGCTTTCGGCGAGATGGTGACTACGCGCAGGCCGAAGTGGATCGACTGTATCACGCGTCAAAGGGGCGCGATGACTATGTCGGCGAGTGGCACTCACACCCCGATGCCGGGGGACCAAGTTTCATCGACCGAGGCAGCATGTCCTGGATCAGCAACAACCCGAGCTACGGTCGCCCTGAGCCGGTGCTGATCATCATGGAGCGCGTGCGTGAACCAGAGTGGTGCCCACGTGCGTATCGATGGGTAGGACGACGACTCGTCGAGGTCGGGGCGAGCGTGACGGTAACCGGATGCTGACACCGAATTATTCACCATGAGTCCACCCAACTAGGGAGCAGCCGCGAAGACTGCTCGCGGGTTCCTACCGTTCTCTCGGATCGTATGGCTCCCGCGAGCAGAACCCCGCGCCGCGCAGGTGCTCGAGCAGGACATCCAAGGTCGTCTCCCGCCGGCGATCCCGAACGTGTACGCCCGCTGGGTTCCGTCAGCCGCAACGAAATAGCGGGTGTTGGCGGCCGGACTGCCTAACGGGAGCCGGTGTGCCTTGCCGCCGGTAAACTCGGCGTCGTGGACCCGCCACGTTGTCCCATCTTGTTCAACGAGGTAGAGGGCGTCGCCCCGCCGATCAAGGAATGGATCGGGCACTGGCACACAATTGAAGGCATACGGAAGCAGCTAAGTTGGGCTATTCCAGCGCGGCGCTTATGTCATCCTCCGAAGCCGCGAATGCAAATCGCGAACACTGCGTCACTAGCGCTCGATTGACGCGGGCGACAAACGGATTCTGAGCGAGCTTGGGGGTTGGATGCAAGCTTGGTGCGATGGCGAGAAGGCGCTCGGGCGTTAGTGGAACAAGCCACCCTCCGTCGCTATTGGCCCAGCCCAGTTCGTGAGACACGATGTTGGCGAAGCTCCCGACGCACTTCACGATTCCGAGATCCGAGGTTACGAAGCGGCAGTGTCGGTCTGCGTGGATGAGAGCCCAGCCGTACGATAGAAGCCGCGGAGTCGCAGCCTGTATGTGGTTCTTCATGAACGCCAGCCAGAACCCCCGCCGAAGCTGGATCGACCATCCCTCCGCAAACTCACGTATCTCATCCAGGTCCAACTCCGGACCGCCGTCCCGGATGACCGAGCGCTGGAATGAGGCCGGATCGCCAACTATGCCGTCCCGCCACTCGTCGAGTTCACTCTGTCCAAGCGTCATCAAGAAGTCGCGCGTCTTAGGCACCCGGAGATCGCGAGACATGATGTATCGAGCCAACGACATGCGGTGAACGTCAGAGAGCGTGTCCTCTCGCAAGAGCGTTGAGAGCGCGAGCGCGGCCGGTCCGTCTATCTCCGCCGCCAGCCACTCTTCGACCCCCTCAAGCGGGGTATCCGGATGATCGTCTCGGTACAAATCGGCCTCGAGTCCGACGTTGATGGGAGCTATCGCTTTCGGATTCGGTACAAGTGCGCCGGCTGAGTCGTAGGTAACAACGCGTTCGTCCTCACGTGCCCACTTGGCGAGGTGAAACTGAGGAAAATAGTGGTGACGTCGGCTCTCGTTCATTTCTCGCTATGCAAGACTGAAATCATGCGACCTAACGAGTCCATCGGGGACGTCGCCATGTACACCTTGTGCCGCGAATGCAGCACGATCAAGCAGAGAGCGACGCCCTGGCGATCAAGGAGGGCTTCGGTCATGACGCGAGCCCCTACTCCCCGTCGCCAAGCCAGATCCCGGCGATCCACTGCTCGATGACCGGGGCCCGGCCTGGGATCCGTAGGGCGTCCAGCGGCGACCGGCCACCGAGGCGCGCTTGGGGCTGGATGAGCCACTCCCTCGTGCGGTTCTCATCGCCGAGGTAGTAGTCCTGCGCCATCGCGAGGATGTTCGCGAAGGGCGCCAGACGCCCCTGGAGGTCCGTGCCGTCGGGCGTCTGGCGGATCGCATGCTCGTTCGTACCAAGCATACCGGCGAGATCCGCGACCGAGACTCCCAGGGCGGCGGCGATCCGGAGGGCATGCCAGCGGCGGCTCTCCGGATCACGCAGAGGCTCGTCGCGGAGATCGAAGACGTCGGTGATGTGCCCCGTGGATTCGCCCGACCCGGACGTGCCAGCCGGCGCACCGGGCGCTCGCCCCTCGGGATGCGAGGACGTCGGGTTCTCAGCGGGGGTGTCCATGAATCCTCGTTGACGTCAGAAGCACCGAACGACGTGGCGGCACGCGGTTGCCCCGGCACCGCCACGTCCAGTCAGATCCAGACTTCCGTGCGGGTCTACAGGCCGTCCCAACCCAAGGCGATCTCACGACAGGCCGCCGCGATGTCGGCCCGACGACGCGCCTTCGCGTGCGGCGCCCGGGTGATGGCACCCGTGAACACGTCAAGCACGACGCAGTGCACGGGCGAGACGTTCACGCCCACTCCGGCGACGTGCTCGAGATGCCACTCCACGGCAGCGGCGATGTACTTCGCCGCATCCGGCGGGAGAGGTTCGATCTTGGAAAATCTGAGCTTGATCGCCCCGATCAACGGGTGCCCCTGGTCATCTCGACCGTGGAGTGTCAGCTCAGGGCGCACGCTGATGCCCACCTCCTGGATTCGAAGCTTCGGCGGCGAGGGGTGCCCCAATGCCGGCAGGAACCCTCCGAAGTCGAGGGAGCCCCAGACGGCCACGATGGCGTCGAGGGCGGCGATGCACAGGGTGCGGTTCTGGATCTCGTGTTCCGTGCCGCCCGCCTGGGCTGCCAGCCTCGCCCGTTCGCCTGCCAGGACGCGGAGACCATCCGTTCCGGCCGCGAGGGCGCGCCGGAGGGCACGCGAGGCGTCTTCGTACCGATTCGTCCGGAAGGTCTTTGGTCGTCGCTGCTGCTTGATGATCGTTTCCCGTCGGCCGGCGCGTGCGACCATATAGAGACCGAGCTGAGCGACCGAGATCCGCGGCGTGGCGCGGGGCGGGAATGGAAGGGGGGCGGTCATGCGGCCTCCTGGCGGGAACTCGTCGGCCAATCCCCTTCATTCCGGATGTGATCCCCGTCGTTGACGGAGCTTGCGCAGCTTGACATGATTTCACCTCGTTGCGCGGACCGATGCCTAGACAGTAGCGACCCGCAGCGTGTTGTAGCCGATGGGCCATGCGCCCGTCGCTCGACAACGACCCTCGGTGAACGGTTCCAGCCGTTCGCCGAGGGTTTCGTCGTTGTGAGCGACTGTCGGCCAAGTGCACGGTACATCACTTAGTGAATTATGTCCAGTCCGTAAGCAGTGAGTGAACCGCAAGTAGCAGTCAATCAATGACTTGCGATGTTGAATTTCGATTCTTTTGCGGTAGAAATACTAACATCTCTTCGTATTCTCTTCGTCCCGAGAAGAGAACCCGAAGATCGAAGTTCGATTTGACCGTTTCTCGGATTCACTCGACCGGAGCGATTCCGTGCTTTCGTCGAGCTGCATCGACGATCATCGCGACGATCTCTGGATCGCTGGAGATCTCGAACGCTTCCCCATTCGGGTCGACGGCGTAGACGGTCCCGTCCGGCCAACCGACCAACCTGCCGGCCGAACTTCTAGATGCGTCTGGCTGAAGCCCGACGGTCTCGAGCGCGTCCGCCGGCCCGCCACCGAAGATCCAGGTGGCGCCCTTCTCGAGGTCGTCCTCGACGGCTTGGGGCTCGGTACGCCGTGCCCCCATCGCGAAGTCGGCGTGAAAGGCGAGTTCGCCGGCACGCTGCATCAGCATGAACAGGAAGTCGGCGATCAGGAGGTCGGTGTCGAGCGGCCCCTCCTGTGGAGCGCATGAGCGACCGGAATCGCTGGGCGGCGCGGGCCAGGTCGGCCTCGTGCGCTTCCTGCAGCGCGGGTGTCCGCCACGACACCGTCACCCGATGCGGCTCATCGAAGAGGATGTACCCGTCGGAGACGGAGGCGACCGGGAGGACGCGATGCATGAGGGTGCCCGCGAACCGAAGGCCCATCCGAGCGACCGGTCTCCCAATCAACGAGTCCTGTCCGGAGGGGGGGCCCGGAAGTGCCTGAATCGAGGAGAGGCGAGCCACCAGTCGTCGTACGCAGCGAGAATCGGCATGCCGCGAAGGTAGCCGCGCCCTCCGACAGGTGCACGCTCCCTATCAACAGCATCTCGAAGCCAAAGGGGGCTGCCGCAGCCTAGCGACAGCAGCGCCCCGTTGATCAACGCTCCGTCATTTCACTACCACCACGTCGTTCGTCCAAGGAGCCTCTCGCGAACGCCGGTGGCGACCGAACGTTAGATGCGTGCGACGGTGAGCGACCGAATGCCCCAGTCGGAGACGGCAACGTGGGCAGAGTTCAGCGCGTCTCGCACGAGCGCGTCGCGAATGGGCTGCGGGGCCGTGCACGCTTCGTGGCGCAGCTTGGTCGCCAACTCCATCGCGAGTGCCCGATCCGCGGCCGACGCCCACGCGGCGGTCGACATCTGTTCCGTTTCCTCCAAGAGCTCGCGAAACCATGTGGTGTTGGGATGCCACTGCGCGAGGAAGTCCTGCATCACGTTCGGCAAGAACCACGGGCCGTGCGGCAACGAGGCGAAGTAGGTGGCCACCGCCTCGAGTCCCTCCAAACTCACACACATCGCATCCACGGCCGAGTGAGTGCCGTCCGGGGCGGTACGCGGGTGCCGAAGCACGGCGGCGCTGGCGTCGTCCACACACAGGGGGCGCGGCGTCACCGCGAAGCAAATGGTCATGAGCGCGGACAGGCGCCGATGCTGTCTCATGGACAAGCGACGCGTCCGCGTACGCGTCAGGTTGGCCACCAGCGCGTCGTACTCGTGCGGGTGCAGCGACCAGTTGTCCATGGAAAGCGGCACCGTTTCGTGATAGAGCGCGAGTTCCTCGTAACAGAGAGTGGCGGAGAACGGGCGGGGAAGCGGCATTGCACGCATTGCGGAAGCGGAGGGCATTAGGTCACACGGCGAAAGAGGGACGACCGACAGACGGCGAGGATCGACGCAGGGGCGCGCTCGACCTCACGCATCCTGATCGGAGAGTAGGGATCGCGTCGATGGTGCGCCGCTCCGACGCCGGGTGGTCCCACCTCCGCCCGCTCATTGACCTTATTCGCTCGTAGTCCGCTGGCGACGCCACGCCGCAACGGCCTCCTCCACCAACTGGCTGACGCTCGTCTCCAAGTCCACCGCCGCCAACTTCAATTCACGGATCATCTCGGGCGGCAGATAGAGGAGCACTTGCTGCCGCCCGTCGGCCAGCACGCGCTTGCGGCTCCGTCCGGCGGGTGGCGGCGTCTCGTCGGCCTGAGAGGCGGTGGGCTTTCGTGGCATATGGCCACAGTATCGCGGCGACACCGTGCACGCCACGCGCACGTGCATTCAAGGGAAATGCAAACATTCCTCTTGACGCTAGTACACTAGCATGCTAGTGTAACCCTCGCGAGCGGTCGACGCTGTGGCGCTCCTGATGCCCGTCGTTCGAACTCATCCCCACGCCCTAGGAGGCGCATGGCCCCATCGAGTTCCTCCCACGAGTTGCTATTGGAACACGTCTCGTTGTCGCGCCTCCAGCGCCGCGCGCGTTGCGAACGCATGGACTGGTGGCAGACGGAGGGCGCCCGCGGCGGCTATCGTCGCGATGCGACGCCCGAGGCACGCTTGGCCTACGCGCTGAAGAAACTCACCTCACTGCCGGCGGTCATCGGGGAGGCCATCCATCATGCCGCCGCGTGGCGCGCCCGGTGCGTCCGCGACGGCATGCGTCCGCCGACGTTCGACGAGCTGTTCGCGATGGTGCGGGACCGGCTCAATGCCGCGGTCTGCTCCCGGAACGTCGAACGCTTCCTCGAACGTCCGGGCGAGAGCGTCATGCTGCGCGAAGTCTACTTTTCCGAGTGGCCGGACCGGCGCATCCCGTCGGAGCTCGTCACCGCGACGCGTACCAAGGTCGAGTTGCTCCTGCGGGCGATGGTCACACACCCGGTGTGGGAGGAGTTGGCCCGTTGCGGTCGCGGCGAGATTCTGCTCTGTGACTCGCTCGACGCCTTGGAGATCGAGGTGAATGGATCGCCGGTGCGCGTGTATGCGGCGCCGGACCTGGTCTGGATCTCGAACGAGCGGCAGGACGTGCCGGGATTCGGGGTACCGCTCCTGCCCCCGGTGGTGACAATCCTCGACTGGAAGTCGGGCCGTGCCAACGCCGCAGAGGAGCAGGGACGTGCGCAGCTCGCCGTCTACGCCTGGTGGGCGAGCCACAAGCTGGCGTTACCCGTCATGCCCAGCGCCTTTGTGGGGCGGATCGCGAACCTCGGCGCGGTGGCACCGCAAGATCACGACTGTCAGTTCGTGCTGCACGCGGAAGACGTCCATCGCGGTAGGCGCCTCATCGGCGACGCGGCGGCGGCGATCCTCGCGGCTCGGGCGCCGGACGGCACGCTCCCGATGGAGGAGACCGCACGGAGTCCGACCGCCTGTCACTGGTGTCCCTTCACCCCCGTCTGTCGGGACACGGCCCCGGGTGCGGCGACCGCTCCGCATGCGACGGAACTGCTGCCCCCCGCCGCGTAGCGAGCCGAGCGACCCACGTGCTTCGCACTCCTCGACACCAAAGTGGGCGCCGCGGGAGTTGCCACGCGGCGCTCGCCATACTCATGAACCCCGAGCACCTGCGAAATGCGCATCGCACGGTCACGTCGCGGACGACGCGGGCAAGATCCCGATTGGCGGCTGGCGAAAGTAGGCCGTACGCACGCGTCCCAAACAGACGATGGCCCAGCGCTCCGGCGTCGGAGGGGTGAACAGCCCGGCCAGATCTGCCGGACTCCGGCGGTACGCCCGCGCGCACGCGAGCAACTCGACGGCGTCGACGCGACGGAAGCCGTTCTCCACCCGAGAAAGGGCCTCCTGCCGGAGCCCCAGCCGTTGCGCGGCAAGCGTCTGGGTGAAACCGCGCCGGGTCCCGAAGGGTGCGCGCCGCCGCCATTCCCGCAGTTGCACGCCGATCCACACCTGCCAGCGCACGGCCTCGACCCCTCGACCCGGTTCAATTGGTGGCCATGGTCGCCGTTTCGGCGATTCACGGCGCGACGTCGCGGACATCACGTCCTCCGTTGATTCCGACACTCGATCCAGACCCGCGAGTCGTGGCGTCGCAGGCTGCCAAACAAACTTATGTGATAAACGCAAATAATGTGGGCGGCTTTTCCTCGCTGCCGCACGCTCTCACAACACCCTTGCCCACACGGTCATCGCACATGACGCAGGACAGAGAGCATCACACGTCGGCCGTCGACAAGCCGGGAGCTGCTGAACCGGTCGGCTGCCGGGTCGAAGCGTCGACCGCCGCCTATGCGGGAACACTCGCGGTACCAACCGGTGATTCCGAGGCCTCGCGGCCTATGAGGAATTACGTCGACGACTCCCACGCGGCGACGTCGCGGGCGGAAGGCGTCGCGGAGTACCGCACGCCCGCAGACGAAGTGCAGCCCCCGTCACCCCATGCACTGGCGATTCTCCCATCGACTCAGGTCACGTCGCACGCTCCGTTCGTGGGCGTCGTCCATGATTCCGACTCGCTGGAGGCCCGCGTGGCGGCCGCGCCACCCGCACCGGTGATCGGGCGGCGGCGCAATCGGCGCCGGAACGTCGAAGCACGTGCCACTGAGCGCATCGGCCGCCAGCGTGTCCTCCACGCGACCACGCTGGTGCACGCCGTGGCGGCCCGATTGCGCGCAGGGGGCCTCCTGTCGGACGCAGCGCTACTCTCACTGCGCGCGCTCCTGAAGCGCGGGGCGCGGCGTCAGCCCGTGAGCGCGGCGGCGTTCGACGACGTGGAACGCGAGTTCCGGGCCCGAGCGACCGAGTTGGCGGCGCAGCTCCCCGATCCCGAGCTCGCCCTGCGAGAGGCGCATCGCCTCGCCGATGAACGCTGCGAGGACGTCGACCGCCGAAAGACTGCGCAGAGCGGTCGCCGCAAGAGTCGTGGGCACATGCGCGTCGTGCGCGCGCAGATGCGGGCGGAGGGTCAGGTCGTCCTCGCTGCGCTGACCAACGAGCAAGTGGATGTCCTCGAGAAACGCCAACGGGTATTGCATGCCGATGGCTCGCGGCGCCTCATGGACTGTCGCGTGCGTGGAGGCGGGGATCACGGCGTCGAAGGCCGCCGTGTACCGCTGGCGAAAGGCCTTCGAACGGTCCGGCATCGAAGGGCTCGTGGATCGGCGTGTGCTCAACGGACGCGCCGGCGTGTCGCTCGAAATCCGGACATTGGCACGAGCCGCATGGCGCCAATGTCCCAATGGGAAGTCGGGCAGTGTGTACGCGGTCCTCAAGGAGAAATGCGCGGCGGCAGGAGTCGTCGTGCCAAGCTACGGCTGGCTGACGGACTTCATCCGATACGAGATCCCTGCAGACGAGAAGATCGTGCGGGACGACGGCATGGTGGAGTGGCGCCGGCAAGCGGCCCCCCGTCACACCGTCGAGCGCGCGGACGTCGCCAATGAGCTCTGGCAGTGCGACGATACCCCGCTCGACATCTGGCTCCGTGCGCCTAACCGCGACGGGAGCTGGGAGGTCGTGCAACCGTTCGCGACTGCAATCATCGATGTCCACTCCCGGGCGTGCATGGCGGTGGGCGTCTGGACGCGAACGCCGAACGCGTGGTCCGTCGCGCTCACCCTGCGTAAGGCCATCCTGCCCAAGGCCTCGCGGTTCGCGCCGTTCCGCGGCGTGCCGCAGCGCTTCGCGATGGACAATGGCAAGAACTACCGGTCCGAGGCAGTGAGCCGCACGCTCGCGCTCCTCAATATTGTCGCGGAGTACTGCGCGCTGCGCAGTCCCAACCAGAAACCGGAAGTCGAGCGCCTCCTGCGGACGATGCAGGAG
Source organism: Gemmatimonadota bacterium (assembly GCA_016704465.1). Classification (GTDB taxonomy): domain Bacteria; phylum Gemmatimonadota; class Gemmatimonadetes; order Gemmatimonadales; family Gemmatimonadaceae; genus SCN-70-22. The sequence goes on from JADJAD010000012.1 coordinate 143,996, forward strand.
AACCTGCTGCCACGATTCCCCGGGTACAAGAAGGCGCACACGATCAGTCGTGAGGCCGCAGCGAAGCAGGTGCTCTCACTCCTCACCATCGAGCAACTGCGCGCGGAGATCGACCGCTGGGTGGAGCAGTACAACGACACACATCACGAAGGCATCAGCAAGTCTCTCGACTTCACGCCGCGCCAGCTCTGGGAGCACACGGTGGTGCCCCGCGAGGTCGAGCCGGATCTTCTCAATCGGCTCCTTCTGCAGTCCGACACTCGCGTGGTGACGTCGAAGGGCGTGAAGTTGACCCTCCGCGGAGGGGAGCCCGCGGAGTTTTGGTCGCCGGCGCTCGTGGAGAAGTTCGGCCTCACGGTCCTACTCCTGTTCAATCCGGAAGACCTCGCGTCGGTGCTCGTCGCGGACGCCGCCACCGGTCTGCCCATCTGCGAGGCGTATCGCATGGGGATCGACGGGGCCCGCTATGGCCAACACGATATCGTGCAGGCCCAGCAAGGCCGCGCCGCGCAGTTGGCCGGCGTCGCCGACCGTCTCCATGCCTATCACGAAGAGGCCGAACGTGGCGACCGGCTCTCTCCGGAGCGCACCAAAGAACTGCGGGCGTTTCTGGAGGAGGAACACCGTCTTGACGCGGAGGAACTGCTGACGGCCCTCCCGCCCCACAGCCCGCGACTCGCGCTCACGGCCGGTCTCACGACCGGCGACACCCTGGCCCACGTCCGCTCGGCCGATCCTTCGACCGCGCCAGCGCCTAACGACGACGAGGGGGGAGACGACGACGTCGAGTCGAAACCGCGTACCGCACCGCGCCCGCGGCCCGCGAAGCGCTCCGTCAGCGCGCCCCCCGCGCAGGAGGTCGGCGAAGAGGCCGACATGCTGGCCCGACTAATTCGCCTCCAGAGTGGACGGTGACGTGCCCCGAGTGTCACCCGCCTTCTGTTCGTTCTCGTTCTTTTCACAGCCGCTCCATCACTCCGCGAGCCGAGTTGCTCGCCATCACATCTTGAGGATCGAACCATGCCGCACCAGCACGTAACCGCACCCACGGCAGCCACGCCCGGCGTCATAACCGCCGATGCGCAGGGCCCTCGATTGATGCCCGTTACGCTTAGGACCCGCAGTTCGGCCATCACCCAAGCCGACGCCGCGACCAACGATGAGCACGCCCCGAGCCTCAGCGCTCCGAACCTCCTGCCGGCTTGCGACGTCGAGGGAAGCGCACCGCCGACGTCGCGGGGGGACACAGACGGGAAGGCGCCCCGGCCGGTGTCGAAGCGCTTTCGTGTGCAATTCCCCGAGAAGCGCGAGACGGAGACCGTCATCGTCGAGACGCCACTCATGACGCGCACCGCGACGCGGACGCTTGCGCTGCACTACGGCAGTCCCCTCGTGGTGTGGACAGGCCCCTCGCGCAACGGGAAGACCGAAACGGCCAAGTGGCTGCGCGACAACATCAACCAGGCCTCGGAGAGTGATCCGAATGGGTTTCGTGCGGTGCTCTTCGAGTACGGCGGCGGGACGGCGGGTAGCAAGAACGAGATGAAGCGCGTCATCCGCAGCGTCTATCAAGCGACGGTCGCCAAACTCGATGAGGGACTCTTTCGGCAGTCGCCGTCCGAGGACCTGGCCCTGCATGTCGTCAAGGGACTGCGCGCGAAGAACATCCAGATGTTGATGGTCGACGAGGCCGGGCTGCTCAAGGTTGAGGGTCTGCGCGCCCTCGTCACCATTCGGGATGTCGCGGAACATCACGGGTGGCCCCTGAGCATTGTCCTCATCGGCATGGACAACCTGCCCGCCGATATTGCGCGGCTGCCCCAGATCGAACGGCGCGTGCACGAGTGGTGTTACTTCGAGCCGTATGTCCTCGAGGAGACGTACGAACTGCTCGTCGGACTCGACCCGCAATTTGCCAAGCTCCACCTCGACGTGCCCGCGGAGCGCGACATGATCGCCTTCATCCAAGAGATTTGTGCCGGACTGCCAGGGCTACTCGCGCCCTTTCTTCGGAAGCTGCAGTACAACCAGTCCATGATGGGTGGTCCGCTATCCCTTACGCTGCTGCGCTTGGTCCACATGATGACGGACAAGGAGCACCAGAAAGCTCTGAGCGCAGCGTCCACGGAATACAAGCTCGAGGGCGTTCCATCCAAGACGAAGAAGCGCTAGCACCTCTATGCCACCAATCAGCAGCAGTTCCGAGGAGTGCGTGTCCGAGCGCGAGGCCGGCACGCGGGCGGCGCGAGACGTCGACCCGCCGGCGATCCCGTATGCGGCCGTGCGCGACGTGGTCGCTGCGCTGCGGATCGCCAACCTCGCCGGTCGTGCCAGTGCGTCGGCCCACACGGTCGCGCAGGCGATGTCCGCGACGGAGCTGGGCGCGCTGCAGCGGTACTGGCCGAATCTGCGTCCCGCAGATGCCGTGCGCGCGGCGCTGGATCTGGCGGTAACGGCGGGCGACGTGACGATCTCGGCTCGCCCGCGCGGGCATCCCCTGTTTGTGCATCCCGAGGCGGTGCAGCGACTGGGCACGATCCTCGGACTGGCACCGTCGGCCCCCCGACGGCAGCGCACGCGAGCACTCGTACTCGAAGCCGCGCGGGCGCTGGGGCGCGCCGTCCGCTTTTGCGACATTATTTCCTACCGCGACGACAGCGGATGGGCGGCGGGACTGGACCGCGCGGCCATCGGGCGCGACATCCAGAGCCTGTGCCTAGCGGGAGACATCGTCGCGGTGCGCGAGGTGCTCGGGGGCGGGGTCGACGGCCAGTATTTCTATCTGCCCGAAGAGCACGCACCGGGTGCGGCCATCGAACTCCCCGTGCCCCTCGGACCCAGCACGTGGTTGGAGCATGTCCTCGTGGCCTTCCAGCGGTGCTGGGAGGCCGAATGCGCCGAGGCGTCGAGCGATCAGCGCCGCCCCAGACCGATCAGCACCGGAATCCTGCGAGCACGTCTGCTGGAAGAGACCGAGCTTCCGCAGGCGCGGGACGAGCAACTGGTGCCCAATGCCCTGATCCAACTCGCGAAAGCATCGCTCCCACGCGTGCGAATTGCCTGCGTGCGCGCGGGCAGTCATTTCGCACTGTGGGCCCCGGCCCACGTTCCCGACGAGGCCCTTGATGTCGGGCGGGCCTTTGCCTCGGACGCGGCACGCGTGGTGGAGGCGGCGCAGCGCGCCATGGAGCGACTGCACGTGCCGGCGGTCGGCCGACATGAGGTGACGGCGGAAATCGCCCGGGACCCGGCGCTACGGCCGAACGGCGCCTCCAGCGTGGCCGCCCTGCTCGCGGATGCGTCGAAGGAGATGATCGCGGCCGGCACCGGGAGTCGGCGTCGCCGCGTCACCGCCGTCCTCCAGGGCGTCGGCTGCGTCGCGGGCGAAGCGCACTACACGACCCGCGCCGGCACGACGTCCACGACGTCCACGGGTCGCGCGGGCGATCCGGCGGCTGCGGAGCGCGCGCTCGTGCACGCCTATCGCTACGTCGACTTCCTCCGCCTGCAGGACCGCTGGCGCCAGCGGCACGCGATGACGCAAGTGCAGTGTGCCTCGGAGAGTCTCAGCGCGGCCGCGAGCGTGGGACGTCTCCGGGCGATTCGGCAGGGCATCGCGCAGCTCCAGACGGCGACCGCTGAGTTCCGCGCCGATCTTGCGCCGCACGTGCGCCGTGTGCAACGCGAGATCGAGGACATCGAGGGTGAGGCCGCGGCGGTGTCGCACGAGTGCGAACGCCACCTGGGACGTCTGCTGATCGACGCGCGCCGACTCCGAGCGTGGACCCCCGCGCTCGAAAGCGCCGTCGCGCGAGGCGTTCTGGAGTCGACCGGCGTGACGACGGAGACGGGACCGCTGAGCGGCACGGATCGTGGCGAGGCCACGCTCACCACGGAGGAAGTGTTCGCCATGGTGCGTACGCGCGGCTACGCGCGCGCCCTGCGCGCCACGAGTGCGACGGAACTCGTCCCGTTGTTGTCCCATCGCATCGCGCGACTTGACAACGTCGAATATGCAGGGTGGCGGCAGCAGGCCTCGGAATATCATTTCGAGCGGACGGATGCCATGCTCTTCGCCGCGATTGAGTGGGGCGGGGGCACGGCGGTGCTCTTTGCGCAGATCGCGCGACAGGAACTCGGGCAGCTTCGCGACCCGCGCTTCATCCGCGCCGGCTTGTCGCATGCGCGCTTCGATGGCCGCATGGCCTCGGCCGCGGCGCTCGCGTTCTTGCCTGGCGATCCGGAGACCGATGACTGCCTCGCGCAGATTGCGCTTCACGATCCTGATGCGGGGTACGGCGCACTGCCTTGTGGGCCTACGGAGCGGCCGACCGACCGGGGTGGAGTCGCTGATCGAGCGTGTGCTCGACGCCGAGCGGCACCCTGAGGTCGTGGCGCTCGCCCGGAGTGCGCAATTGGACACTGTGGGGGTGTGGTGGACGATCTGAGGGGTCTCGAGGGTGCACGGCGCTGTGCACGCGCGTCGACTCCGCGCGTTCACGCTCCCGAGCGAATGCCTCACGCGTCGACCGCGCGTCTCGGCATCATCCTGGGGGTGTCTTCTCTTCACGACGCGTCGGTCTCAACATTACGCGGCGGCGACCGGATCCTCGCGAACCTCGCGTAGGTCGGCTCGCGCGTCGCAGATGATCGCCCACGCCGAACGGAAGAAGAGGCCGCCGACGAGGAACGCCACGACGAGGTCGGGGATCGGGCTTCCCGTCCAGCCCACGAGGAGCGCGGCCGCCAGGGACAGCGCATTGCCGGCCGCGTCGGCGGCCGAGAAGCGCCAGACCGTCCGGGCCGACACGTCGTGTCCCTTCCGGTACGGCAACAGGACCACAGCGGCGAGCACGTTGACGAGGAGTGCCACGGCCGCGAAGGCCCCCATCAGCTCCGCCTCCGGCGTGCGCTGCAGGACGACGCGGACCAGCGTGTTCGCGAACACGCCGAGTGCGAGGAGAAGGAGGAACGCGCCCTGCGCGAGCGCCACGCGTGCGCGGGCGGACAGACTCCATCGCACGGCGAGCGTGGCCAGCAGCGTCACGGCGCCGTCGCCGAGGAAGTCGAGGGCATCCGCCTTGAGCGCCTGCGACTCCGCCCAGAAGCCGCCCCACGCCTCGATCACGCCGTAGCCCAGATTGAGGGCGACCACCAGCCAGAGGGCACGGACGTATCCCGGCGGGGTCGCCTCGGGGGCGCGCGGCACGGCGTCGTCATCGTCCGAGCGGACGGTCGCGGCGCCGTCCGCCGTCGCATCCCACGGCGCAAGGCGATAGCCGAGGCCCTCAACCACGCGCGCGACTGCACGCTCCACGTCAGGGAGGGCGGCCGCCCTCGCCACGTGGGCAGACATGATCTGGGTGGCCGCCGACACGCGCACGCCCTCGATGCCGGCGAGCCCACGAACGGCACGCTCCACGGCCGCAGCATCGGTGGCGCAGTCGATCCCGATGACCCGGCGCTTCAGCACCGGTACCCCGCGCCCCGCGCTCGGCGTGCGAGCCGGGCCTACTCCGCTCACGCGCTCCGATCCCCGCGGTGCCCGAGGTCTGTCGCCAGGTCGGCCTCGCCGAACAGGTCGTGGAGAAGCTGGCGCGTGGCGGTATCGGCCAGGCGGTAGTAGGCCACGCGCTGCGTCTTCCGGAACGTCACCACGCCCGCCAGGCGCAACCCCCGCAAGGCGTGCGACACGGCGCTCTCCGAGACGCCGCCGCTCATCCCGCCCCCCAGAATACAGGCCAGATCGCAAACGCAGAGCTCCGCGGCCCGTGCCAGCGCGGCGAGCAGACGAAGCCGAGTCGGATCGCCCAGCAGCTTCAGGCGCTCTGCTGCGAGCGCGACCGTGTCGCTGTCCGGCATCGCCCGGCGGACTCGCTTCACCGTGGGCGCGTCGATACAGCGCACCTCGCACATGTCTTCTATTTCGTCCGCTGCATCCACCATGGCTTGCGGGGCAACGCTCTCCTCGGGCGGCGCGTCCGGACGTCCCCGTCGACGCGAGGGGGTGCCGACAGACCGAGCGGAGTCGTGCGACGGGTCGGATTGCGGCATGAACACGCGCATGATACGTTACCTGAACGCCTGAGTGGTCGTTCAGGTATCGTAGTCTGTGGAAGTGCCGTCTGCAACAGCAGGCGTCTTCCAAGTTCCGCGTCTCCGCTGGCCTTCCCGCATGCTCCGCTTCCTCCGTCCCTCCCGTCACCTGCCGTTGCTGCGCCGCCTCGTCGCGGCGCTGCTGTGGTCGGTGCTGGGTCTGACCATGGGGGCCGAGCCGCTGCTGGCGGACGCCTGCGATGGGGACGCGCCGGCCGCCGCTGCCGCCGCGGTCGTGCCGCACACCGATGGGCCGGTCGTCGCCAACGTCCTCGGCGCAACGCGGATCGGTGGGACCGATGCCCCGGCACGTGCACCGGACGGCAGCGGCCCCGAACACGCGGTGCACGTGTGCCACTGCACCCACGCGCATGGCGGCACGCTCTCGGGCGGCTACGCGCTCGCGGACCGGACGCGCCCCGTGACCAGCGCCGTCTGCCGATGCCCTGACCGGCTGCCGCCGAGCCCCGCGCTCGAGCCGCACCTGCGCCCTCCGGCCCTCCCGCACACGGCGTGACGAGACGCGGCTTCGTGCCGCGTCGGAGTTCGTCGCGCCAGACGCCGCGCCTCCCGCGCCTCGCCATCGGCGATGCCGCGGTCGAGGCGCGTTTCGCGTCCTTCCGCGCTGGTGTCCGGCGCGGCCGTGCTCTCCGGGAGACCCGTCATGTCCGCTTGCCTGATCGTCGGTGCCGCGCCCGCTCCCCCTTCTCGGCGCGTGTCCGTCGTGTCCCTGTTATCCCTGTCGTCCCTGTCGCTCCTGTCCCTTGCGTCCGTCCGTCCGTTCGTGGCGCTAGCCGCCCTGACGTGCGCCGCGTGGGCGCGCGCCGGTGGGCAGCCAGCGGCGCCACGGCCCACCCCCGCATCGGCGACGGCGCCGCTGCCGCCGCTGGACTCGCTCACGCCGGCGCGCATCCTGGCCCGGCTGCAGGAGGCGGCGGTCCGGACCAGCCCTGCGCTGGCGGCTGGGCGGGCGAATCTCGCGGCCGCTCGCGCGCGGGCGCGGGCCAGCGGCTTCGCGGCCCCTCTGTCCCTCTCCACAGGCGTCTCCGAGACGCCGAACGGAAAGCTCGAACAAGGCAACCTGACCCTCCAGATCGGGCGCGCGTTCTTCACGGGCCCCCGGCTCCGGGCCGAGCGCGCGGTGGCGGCGGTGGAAGTCCAGGCCGCCGATGCTGCGCTCGCTGCCGCGGAGCGTCAGGTGCGCGCGCGGGTCCTGCGCGCGGCGGTCCGGGCGGCGGCCGCGCAGCTCGTGGCGCGGCGCCTCGCCAGCGAGGACCTCTTGCTCAGCGGCGGCGAAGACGGCGTGCGATCTCGTTTCGCGGTGGGCGAGGCGCGCTACGTCGACGTCCTGCGCGTGCGCACCGAACGTCTGCGCGTCCAAAGCGAACGGTCGGCCGCGCTCGCTGACGCGCGGGCAGCCCGCGCGACGCTGGGCGGCGTGCTCGGCGGGGAGGAGGTGTCCCGTACGCAGCTCGCGGCGACTCTCGACAGCCTCGCGTCGGCCACCCTCGCGGACGCGTGGCGCCACCTCCTCCCGGCCGACCACGCCTCCGACTCGCTGCGCGCGGACGTCGTGGCCGGTTCCGGCGACGTGCAGCTCGCCGCGTCCGCCGTGGCGCGGGCCGAGGCCGAGGGCGCGCTCGCCGCCGCGGCGCGTCGGCCGCAAGTCGAGGCATATGGCGGCCTCCAGCGCATCGGACAGGCGAACAACGGACCGACCCTCGGCCCCTCGCTCGGCCTCACCGTCTCGTTGCCGTTCACGGCCCGGGAGGCGAACCGACGCGGGGCCGCGGCGTCCGAGCAGGCCACGCTCGCCGCGGCGGCCACCCGTGCTGCAACGCTGGCGACCGTCCGTGCGCGCGTGGAAGCCGCCGCCGAGCGCTACGCCGCGGCGCGCGAACGACTCGCCGTGTTCGACGCCGCCTTGCTCCGCGGCGCCCGCGACGAGCGGGAGAGCGCGCTCGCGACCTACCGAACCGGCGGGTTGTCGCTCCTCGAACTGGTCGACTTCGAGCGCGCACTCGCGCGGGCCGAGATCGACCGCCTCCGCGCGCTGACCGACGCCGTCGATGCATGGGCCGACCTGGCCTCCGGCGGCGACGCCGATGACCCGACGCACACGACTCCCACCGCGCCCGAGCGGCGCTGACCCCAAATGACCATGACGATGCGTGAGATACTTGCTCGACCGAGGGCGCGGGCGCGGAAATTCCTGGTCGCCGTCGCCGTCACGGCGAGCGCTGGTCTCGCCGCGAGCTGCGCGGGCGAACCTCCAGACGCGAAGTCCCCCGGCACGGCCCAAAAGCCGGCGGCAGCCGTCCCCCCCGCGTCCGACGCAGCCGGCGGAGATCCGTCGGGCGCCGCCGCGGGCGAGCCGGGCGAGCCGGGCGAACACGGCCAGGAGCCGCACGCAGGGGAGGCGTCCCGCGTGACCCTGACGGAGGCCGCCTTCGGCACCGCGCGAATCGTGGTCGAGCCGGTCGTCGCGGCGCCTGCCGTCTCAGGCGGCGTTGGCCTCGAGGTGCCTGGCCAGGTCGAACTCGACCCGCGACGCGTCGCGCTCGTCTCCTCCCGGATCGCGGGTCGCATCGAGCGACTCGCGGCCGTGGAGGGGGACCGCGTCGTGGCCGGTCAGCCGGTCGCGTACATCTACAGCCCCGCGTTCCTCGTCGCGCAGGCCGATCTCGAACAGGCCGCGCGTCGCGCTAACCTCCTCGCCGGCACGGAGGACGAGCGCGGAGCCCGCGCCCTCGTCGACGCCGCGCGACGCCGACTGCGACTCATGGGCGCGAGTGACGCGGAGATGCGCGCGTCGGCCGACGGCGGCGAACTTGCCACGACGTTCGCCCTGCGTGCCCCCATCGGGGGCAGCGTCATGGAGGCGCACCTGCTCACCGGTGCCGCCGTCGAACCCGGCGCCCCCGTCTTCACGGTCGCCGACCTGTCGGTCATCGACGTGGTCGCCGAGGTGCCGGAACGGTCACTGCCGCTCGTGCGGACGGGCCAGCGGGCGAGCGTTCGCATCGCGGCGTTCCCGGCGATGCGCTTCGAGGGCGAGGTGGAACGCCTGCGCGACGCGCTGAACCCCGAGACGCGCACCGTGCGGGCCGTGATCCATGTGCCGAACGGCAGCCGCCGGCTGCGACCCGGCATGTTCGCGACGGTGCAGCTCGCCGTCGCGACGCGCGACGCGCTCGCGCTCGCGTCCGGTGGTGCGGACGCCGGCGCGGCGGCCACTGCGGGGAGTGACGGCACCGTGCTCACGATCCCCGAATCGGCCGTCGTCACGGACGGCGACCGGCGCTTTGTGTTTGTCGAGGTCGGGGTCCGCACCTACGAGCGCCGCGAGATCCGCGTGGCCTCGCTCGCCCCACCCGGCTCCTCCACCCCAGGCGCTATGGCGGTCGTCGTGCGCGACGGCCTGCGAGCCGGGGAGCGCATCGTCGTCAGCGGTGCCTTCACGCTCAAGTCCGAGCTCGCGAAGGCGTCGCTCGGCGACGAGCACTAGGAGCCGCCATGACCCTCATCGACTCCGACCTCCCCCGTGGCACCCCGTCCGATCCTCCGCCTGATCGCGAGCTCCCCATGAACGCGGTCGGCGGGTCACCGGCGGTCGCGTCACCGCTCCCCGCGTCCCCGGCTCCGGATGGCGTCATCGAACGGCTGGTTGCCTGGGCGGTGCAGCAGCGCGCGCTGGTCGCGGGGCTCGTGCTCGCCCTCGTCGGCGCCGGCCTCTGGGCCCTCAATACCCTGCGCGTCGATGCGTTCCCCGACCTCACCGATGTTCAGGTGCAAGTGCTGATCGAGGCGCCCGGCCTCTCGCCCGTCGAGGTCGAGCGGCTTGCGACGTTCCCGCTCGAGGTCGCGTTGAACGGGATGCCGCGCGTGACGCGCTCGTGCGCTCGGTCAGCAAGTACGGATTCGCGGCCGTGACCGTGGTGTTCGAGGACGGCGTGGACGTCCAGCGCGCCCGCACGCTCGTGAGCGAGCGGCTGCAAGGAGTCCGCGACCAGCTCCCCGCGGGCGCCGAGGCCAATCTCGGGCCGCTTTCGGCGGCGAACAGCGAGATCTACATGTACACCGTGTCCGGTGGCGGGAAGGACCTCGCCGAGCTCCGCACGCTGCACGACCGCGTGGTCCGTCCCCAGTTCCGCACGGTCCCGGGCGTGACGGAGGTGAACGCGTTCGGCGGCTTTGTCCGGCAGGCACAGGTGATCGTGCGCCCCAACGACCTGGTGAGCCGCGGCCTCACGCTCCACGACGTCGTCGAGGCGGTGAAGGCCAACAACGCCGTCGCCGCCGGGGGGTACCTGGAGCACCGCGACGAGCAGTACATCCTGCGCGGGCTCGGGCAGGCCGCCACGCTCGACGACCTGCGGAACACCGTCATCCGGGCGACCACCGCGGGCGTGCCGACCACCATCGGCGAGGTCGCGGACGTGCGCTACGGCGCCGAGCTCCGGCAAGGCGCCGTCTCGCAGGACGGTCGCGGCGAGGTGGTCAGCGGGATCGTCATGATGCTCCGCGGCGAGAACAGTCGTGAGGTCGTGCGCCGTATCCGCGAGCGCGTGGCGGAGGTCAACGCGTCGCTGCCCGCCGGCGTCCAGGTCGTCCCGTACTACGATCAGTCGGACCTCGTGAACGGCACGCTCGCCACCGTGCGGCGCAACCTGCTCGAGGGGGGCTTGCTCGTCATCGCCGTGCTGTTGCTGTTCCTCGGCAATGTGCGCGCCGCACTCCTCGTGGCGGCGACCATCCCGCTCTCGCTGCTCTTCGCGTTCCTGGGAATGCGCGGGCTCGGCCTCTCCGCGAACCTGATGAGCCTGGGCGCCATCGACTTCGGGATGATCGTCGACGGCTCCGTCGTCATGGCCGAGCACTTCGTCCGTACGCTGCACGGCGACGAGGCACGCGGTGCGCTCCCCACGACGCGGGCGGGGATCGCGGCGCGCCTCGTGGCGGCCGCGCGCGAGGTCGCGCGCCCCATCGCGTTCGGAGTGCTGATCATCATGCTGGTCTACGTGCCGATCCTGAGCCTCCAGGGACTGGAGGCGCGCATGTTCCGCCCGATGGCCATCACCGTCGCCGTGGCGCTCTTCGGCAGCCTGCTGCTCGCCCTCTGCTTCGTGCCCGCCATCGGCACGTGGGTCTTCCAGCGCGGCGCCCGCGAATCGCGGTACGCCGAGCGTCTCGCGCACTGGCTGGACCGCGGCTACGCGCGGGCCCTGGGCGCGGTCACGGCACGGCCGCGGGCGACCGTGCTCGCGGCAGTGACCGTGTTCGCGGCGACCATGCTCCTCGTCCCCCGCCTCGGCACCGAGTTCCTCCCGCAACTGGATGAGGGCTCGCTCCTCATCTCGGCGACCAAGGACCCGACGATTTCGCTCACCCGCTCCGTGCAGATGCAACAGGAACTCGAGCGCACCGTCAAACTGTCGCCCGAAGTCACGACCGTGGTGAGTCGCGTCGGCCGCGCGGAGATCGGCTCCGACCCGATGGGCGTGAACCAGTCGGACAACTTCGTGATGCTCAAGCCGCGGGCGCAGTGGCGGCCCGGCGTGGACAAGGATTCGCTCGAGCGCGAGATCACGAACCGGCTCGCCGAGCGCGTGCCGGGCGTCGCCGTCGGCATGACCCAGCCGATGCAGATGCGCCTCGACGAGCTGATCTCCGGTGTGCGCGCGGATCTCGCGGTCAAGGTCTTCGGCGATGACCCGGCGGTGACGCGTGCGGTCGCGGACGAGGTGGCCGGCGTCCTCGGGGGCGTCCCCGGCGCGGACGAAGTGCGCGTGGAGCAGACCGCGGGTCAGGGCTACCTGAACGTGCGACTGAACCGCGCCGCGATGGCCCGCTTCGGCATCCCGATGGCCGAGGTTCAGGAGGCGCTCGAGACCGCGGTGGGAGGGCGACCGGTGTCGCAGCTCGTCGAGGGGAGCTGGACGGTTGACGTAGCGGTCTACTATCCGGAAGCGCTGCGCACTTCGGCAGAGGCCATTGGCGCCATCACCGTCCCGAGTCCCGGGGGCGCACGCATCTCCCTGGCCCAGATCGCCGACATCCGGCTGGAGAGCGGGCCCGTTCAGGTCAGCCGCGAGCGCGCGCAGCGGTACACCCTCGTGCAATCTAACGTGCAGGGGCGCGACCTCGGCGGGTTCGCCGCGGAGGTCCGGGCCGCCGTCGCGGCGCGCGTGCGGCCGCCGGCGGGCGTGTTCATCGTGTACGGCGGGGCCTTCGAGAACCAGCAGCGCGCGATGGCACGCCTTCAGGTCGTCGTGCCGCTCTCGATTCTGCTGATCGCCCTGCTGCTGTGGGTGTCGCTCCGCTCGTGGTGGCTCGCGGGGCTGGTGCTCGTCAACCTGCCGTTCGCCGCCGTGGGCGGCGTGCTCGCGCTCTGGCTGCGCGGATTGCACCTGTCGGTCTCGGCGAGCATCGGCTTCATCGCCCTGTTCGGTGTGGCGGTGCTGAACGGCCTCGTCCTCCTCACGACCGTGCAGCGCGCGCGTCTGGCGGGCGCCACCCCGCGCGATGCGGCGACCGACGGGGCACGCGAGCGCCTGCGACCGGTACTCATGACGGCGCTCGTCGCCAGTCTCGGCTTCGTGCCCGTCGCCCTCTCGCACGGGACCGGCGCAGAGGTGCAGCGACCGCTCGCCACCGTCGTCATCGGGGGCCTGCTGACGTCGACCCTGCTCACCCTGCTCGTCCTCCCCACGCTGTACACGTGGATCGAGACCGCCCGCGTCCGCGCCGCCGAGAACCGGCGAAGGCGGCGCGCGGCACACCCGCGCCCTCCACTCGAACGCGAGCCGTTCGCAGCCGCTTCCGCCCCCGAGTCCTCGACGCCCGATGCCTAACACGCCCGGCATGACCCGCCTGGACCTGCCGCTGTTGCTCCCACAGGTGGACGATCTCCGCGACGCCTGCATCGCGCGATTGACCGATCTCCTGGCGCGGCGCCGCGGGATCGAGCGGGCGCACGTGCTCGACGTCGGGGAGGCGGAAGACGCGGGCGCCCCCCCGGTGACGCAACCCATGCTCTGCCTGCACTACGATCCCGAGCGGTGGACGCTGCGCAAGCTCGAAACCCTGGCGCGCGTGGCAGGGGCGAAGGTCACCGCGCGGTATGCCCATGTCGTCTTCCCGATCCGCGATATCGCCACCGAGGACGACGGCACTCGCCTCGAGGGCGCGCTCCGCGAACTGGCCGGTGTGACCGCCGCGTCCGTCAGTCTCGCCGCGCAGGTGGCGCGCCTCGAGTTCGACCTGCAGCAGGTGACCCTCGACGAGGTCACGGCGGCCGCGGAGCGTCTGCTGCCCGCGCGCGTCGTGCCCCCCGGCGCGCGGCAGGTCGCGGGCGCACGCGGGTGGTACACGAGGAATCGCGAACTGGCGTGGAGCCTGACTTCGGGCGCGTTGCTGCTGACGGGCTGGCTCCTGCAGCGGTCCGCGGTCGCACCGCCGGGCGTCGGGATCGCGCTGTTCGTGGGCGCGTACGTCTTCGGGGCGCGCGACAACGTGGGGCACTTCCTGGGCGACCTGCGGCGCGGCAAGCTGCACTTCAATATCGACCTGCTCATGGTCGTGGCGGCGGCGGGCGCGGCGATCCTCGGCGAATGGGCGGAGGGCGCGTTGCTGCTGTTCCTCTTCAGCCTCGGACACGCGCTCGAACACTATGCGTTGGGCCGCGCGCGGCACGCTATCGCCGCCCTCGCGGAACTGGCGCCCCGCACCGTGCGCGTGCGCCGCGGGCAACGCGAGGACGAGGTGCCCATCGAGCAGGTACGCCCCGGCGACGACGTCATCGTGCGGCCCGGGGAGCGGATCGGCGTGGATGGCACCATTCGCGAAGGGCAGTCGGCCGTGAATCAAGCCCCCATCACAGGGGAGAGTATTCCCGTTGACAAGGTCGCGGGCGATGGCGTCTTCGCGGGCACGGTCAACGGCGAAGGCGCGCTGGTCATCCAGGTGACCGTGGCCGTCGGGGATCGGACACTCGACCGGGTGATCACGCTCGTGTCCGAGGCCCAGACGCAGAAGGCACCGACGCAGCAGTTCACCGAGCGATTCGCTCGCGTGTTCGTGCCGGTGGTGTTGATCGGGGATATCCTCCTGATCGTCGTCCCGCCGGCGCTCGGGTTGCTGACGTGGGCGGATGCCTTCGCGCGCGCCATGGCGGTGCTCGTCGCCGCGTCCCCGTGCGCGCTGGCACTCGGCACGCCGGCCGCCGTACTTGCCGGCATTGCCCAAGCGGCACGCAACGGTGTCTTGATCAAGGGGGGCCAGTATCTGGAGTCGTTAGGCTCACTGCGCGCGCTCGCGCTGGACAAGACGGGTACGTTGACGGTCGGGGAGCCGGAGGTCACCGATCTCGTCCCGGCCGACGGCGTCACCGAGGAGGTACTGCTCTCGAACGCGGCCGCCGTGGAGCAGCGCTCCCAGCATCCGCTCGCACGGGCGGTCGTGCGCGCGGCGGAGGAGCGGGCCATGCCACGCCGGGAGGTGGGCGAGCTGACGGCGGTCACCGCGCGTGGGGTTCGCGCGTCCGTCGATGGCGCCGTCGTGGAGATTGGACGGGCGCTGCTCTTCGAGGAGGCGGGAGTGCCGGTACCTGCGGCGATCCTCGCGTCGGTCGCGCAACTGGAAGCGAGCGGGCGGAGCACCATGATCGTGCGTCGCGTCGGACACGTGCCGGAGTTTCTCGGCGTCATGGGGATGGCCGATCAACCGCGCGCGAATGCGCGCGAGACCCTGGTCGCCTTGCGACAGGTGGGGATCCGGGAGATCGTGATGCTCACCGGCGACAATCAGGGGGTGGGCGCGGCCGTGGGTGCCGCGGTCGGCGTGGATCGCGTGCTGGCCGGCCTCCTCCCGGAGGACAAGGTCACCGCCATCAAGCAACTCGCGGCGGACGGACCAGTCGCGATGGTCGGCGATGGGGTCAATGATGCGCCGGCGCTCGCGCATGCCACCGTCGGCATCGCCATGGGTGGGGCCGGGACCGCCGCTGCCTTGGAAACGGCCGATGTCGCGCTGATGGGCGACGATTTGGGTCGACTGCCCTTCGCTATTGGCCTCTCGCGACAGGCGCGGCGCGTCATCCGTCAGAACCTCTGGATCTCGCTCGGGGTGATCGCCGGCTTGGTGGTGGCGACCATCGGCGGCTTCGCGGGCATCGGTCCCGCCGTGATCGTGCACGAAGGCAGCACGCTCGTGGTGATTGCGAACGCGCTGCGGCTGCTCCGGTATCAAGCACGATGAGCGGACACCACACGTGGCACCGCGCCCTCGCCCGGGTGCGTCGCCCATCGGCGCGGGCCGCGCGGTGCGTCCGCGTCGTGCTGTGCGTCAGCCTCGTGCTCAGCTCGTGCAACGCCGATCCTGGGTATCAGGGTCGCTCGAGCCGCGAGTGGATGGCCCAGCTCGCCGAGGGCAACGCGGACGAACGGGTGGACGCGGCGCTGGCACTCGGCAAGGTCCTGATGGTGCAACCGAACGCGCCGACGGTGATCAACGCGCTGGTCGGCGCGCTCGGGGACACGAGCGATGCGCTGCGCGTCACCGCCGCCGAGGGATTGCGCAACGCCGTGCGCGGAGAGCGCCGTGTCCAGGAGCGCGTGGCGCGCGATGCCGTGCCGGGGATCGTGGCGCTCCTCGCCGACTCGCAGCATGTCGCGGTGCGGCGCGATGCGGCGCGCATCCTCGGGATGTTGGGCGCCGCCGCGGCCGCCGGGACGGTCGCACCGCTGGGTCGCGCGTTGCAGGATCCCGAGCCGGCGGTGCGACAGGCGGCTGCGCTCTCGCTGGCGGGACTGGGCGATCAGGCCCAGGCGGCGGTCCCGAGCCTGCTTGCGGCCTCGCAGGACCCGGATGTCGACGTGCGCCAGCGTGTGCTCGGCGCCCTCGCGGCGGGCGCCGCACCGGCGAGCGCGGTCGGTCCGGCGCTCGTGCGTGGGCTCCGCGATTCTGCCGCGGTGGTGCGAGAGGCCGTCGCCATCGGATTGGGCCAGCGCCGCCCGCATGGCGTGCGAGCGCTCGGCGGGGAGCAGGGCGCCACGGCGTCGCCGCTCCGTGCGCTGCGCGCGGCCACCCGCGACCCGGTAACGGGCGTGCGCTTGGCGGCGGTCACCTCGCTCGGGTTGTTGGGCGACTCCGCGGGTCGCCCGGATCTCGAGCGGGCGCTGACGGATCCCGATGCCGTCGTGCGGCGCGAGGCGGCGCATGCACTGACGGAGCTCCACCGGCGCGGGGGGCGCGACCCGTCGCCGCCCGAACCGTCCCGCTTCGAGTTGTGTCGTTCGAACCCGACATGGCCAGGGTGCTGAGGGTGAGCGACCGACGGCCGCGGGATGTCCGAGCCGCTGACGGGGGGTGCGCCGCCCGGCGCGGGCGGGGCGCGGACGCAATGACGACAGCGAGGCGTTCCTCGACGGTGGCGCCCCCCTCGCTCGAGAATGCCGGGGGGTGCACCCCGCCTCGCAGCTCGCGCCGTCCGCGCGTGACCGGCACCCTGTCGTGATGCGACGCGCAGCGACCGCGGCCCTGCTGTCCACGGCGCTCGGCTGCGCGTCCGCGCGGGGTGGCGGTCCGGACGACGGGCGCGTCGGCGCGGGCGCGGTGCCCCCCGCGGCCGAACTCACGGCCAGTGCGCAGCAGCGGGCGGCGGCGGCCGCCGCAGCCCCGGAGCAGGTGCAGTGTGAAGCACTGGCGCACGCCATGGCGACAGACGAGCGCCTGTCGCCTGCGGCTGGCGCCCTGCTCGCGCGGAGCCTCGTGCTTCACGGCGGTGCGGTCGTGCGGTGGCGCGGGCCGCGCGACGGTGTGCCACGGCCGATCCGGGTGTGGGTGCAAGCCGCGCCGCTCGCCGCGGGTGGCGAGGCCCTGACGGGCGCCGCCCGTGATGCCGTCACCGATTGGGACGCGGCGGCGGCTGGTCTGCGGCTGCGCGTCGTGTCGGACTCCGCCGGCGCGGACGTCGTGGTCCGGTGGGTGCACCACGTTCCCCCGCACCCCGAGACACCCTCCGCGCGGCCCGACGGACGCAGTGGCGTGGTCCGCAACGCCGCGAGCGGGACCGTCGAGCACGCCGTCGTGATCCTCGGCATGGTGGACGCGGACGGCGCCCCGCACGATGGACGCGATGCGCGTACGGTGCGCGCCGTGCACGCGGTGGCGGTGCACGAGATCGGTCATGTCCTCGGGCTCGCGCACCTGCCACCCGGTCGCCCGGCCAGCGCCGGCCGGGGAGACGCGGGACGCGACGCGGCGGCGCGCGTGGCGCCCATCATCATGAGCGCCGACATCGCGGCGGACGAGGTGACGGCGACGGACCGGGCGGCGCTCCGCGTGTGGTACGCGCTCCCGCTCGGGAGGCTGTGCGATCCGGCAGGGACACCGTGACGCCCTCGCGATCCCGCGGTCTCGTACGCCCGGCCCGCGCGACGGTGTGTCGCGCGCGGAGCGCTCGCCGCGCCTCGGCGTGACAGGGAAAGTCGCGCTGCACAAACGGGCCCTTGTATGGTGCGGAATTTAGGCTATCCTAAAGAAGCGATACGTAATTCCTAATATCATTGTCGCCCGACGCCGTTGCACGCGAGCGGCTTCGCAGGCGCTGGGACTGCTCCCCGTTCGTGCCTCCCCCTCGATGATCCGCCACCGCCGACTCGTTCGCCTGCTGCTGCTGCCGTCCGTCGCGCTGCTCGCGTGCGGGGAGCCCTTCCTGCCCGGTGCCCCCGATGCCACTACGACCCTCGATGGCCCCATCGACGGGCTGTCGCCGACGCAGGTCGCCACGCACCTGAGGGGCGACGGCGAGTTCGCGCGCCGATTTGCCGCCACCGATGGACTAGGCCCGCTCTTCGTCGCCACGTCGTGCGAATCGTGTCACGTCGGCGACGGGAAGGGACATCCGCTCTTCGACATCACCCGCTTCGGCCGGCGCACGGCGAATGGCTTCGACGGCATGGCGGCCGACGGGGGGCCGCAGCTCCAGAATCGCGCCATCCTCGGATTCGCTGCCGAGCGCATTCCGCCCGGGGCCACCGCCACCGCGCGGTTCATGGCGCCGTCGGTCACGGGGCTGGGGTATCTCGAGGCGCTAGAGGATGCCACCATCCTTGCGCATGCCGACCCGAACGACGCCAACGGTGACGGCGTCTCGGGACGGCCGTCGCTCGTCGACTCGACCGACTTCATCGCCGATCTCGTGTCGGTCTCCGATGTCGCGGCCGGGGCGGCGCAGACGCGTCATCAGCCGCATCAGGGGAAGTACGTGGGGCGCTTCGGAAAGAAGGCGCGCACCATCAACCTGCTCCACCAGACCGTCTTCGCCTACTCCGAGGACATGGGGATCACGACCGAGCACGTCCCGCGCGATCTCTACAATCGGCAGACGGGTTCGCAGGCGACTGACGGCGTCGCCGACCCCGAGGCCGCGGCGAGCGTCGTCGACGCGGTCGTGTTCTACCTGCGCACGCTCCGCCCACCGCCGCGGCGCAACGCGGATGATGCGGCCGTACGCGAGGGGGAACAGCTCTTCTCGCAGATCGGGTGTGCCGCTTGCCATATCCCGACGCTGCGCGCCGGCGTCTCGGACATTCCGCAGGTGAGTGGTGCGTCGTTCGCTCCGTACACCGACCTGCTGCTGCACGACATGGGGCCGGAGCTCGACGACGGCTATACCGAAGGGGATGCCGCGCCGTCCGAGTGGCGCACCGCTCCGCTCTGGGGCGTGGGGCTCGCGGAGCGTGCGCAGGGCGGGGGCGCGCACTACCTGCACGACGGCCGGGCGACGACGCTGCGCGACGCCATCCGCCTGCACGGTGGCGAAGGGGGGCGCAGTCGCACGGCCTTCGACCGCCTCCCGCCTTCGCAGCAGGAGCGCCTGCTCGCCTTCCTCCGTTCGCTGTGAGCATCATGCCGCCTGACGAGTTTCCCGCCACACCGAACGACGCGCTGCGCATCGACCGCCGCCAGTTCCTGGTGCGTCTCGAGATGCTGGCCGCGGGGTTGACGTGCGGTGCCCTCCCGCTGATCGCCGCCGGCTGCGCGGCGCGTGCCAAGTACGTGACACCGACGTTGACCGGCGAACGGCTTTCGGTGCCGCTGGCGCAGGTCGGGGCCACGGGCGGCGTCCTCGTCGAGGACCCGTTCGGCGACCTCCCGATCTTCCTGCATCGCACGGCCGACGGCGCGTACGTCGCCGTGTCGACGCGCTGCGGACACCGCGGCTGCCAGGTGGAGCCGGCGGCGGCGAAGCTTGTGTGCCCGTGCCACGGGAGCGAGTACACGCTCGATGGCACCATCCTGCAGGGGCCGACGCTGCGCCCCCTCGAGCGCTACCGCGTCACCGTCGACGGCGCGGCGGCCATCATCCACCGCACGTCGCCGGAGACGCCGTGACGCACTCGGCCTCTCGTCAGGTGCAATCCCGCGGCTGTACCGTCGTGACCCTGGTCGCCGCGCTCGTGGCGACACCGGCCCACGCCCAGTCCGACACGGCGCGCACGGACCGCCCGCCGGGCGCCGCCGTGGCACGCCCCGCGCGCGACACCCTCGGGGTGCAGGGGAGCATCTACACCCGTCCGTTCATCGCCGGCGCCGGGCGCACGTCCATCGGCGGGTATGCCGAAGTCAACACCAACTACTTCGTCGAAGACGGGCTCACCGAAGGCTTCTCGATGGAGTTGCGCCGGTTCAACATCTTCCTGTTTTCCGCCGTTGGACCTCGGTTGCGCTTCATCTCGGAGCTCGAGTTCGAGCACGGGACCGCGGAGATCGCCCTCGAGACGGCGCTGCTCGACTTCCAACTCGATCCCGCCTTGGTGCTGCGCGCGGGGATCATCCTCCCGCCCATCGGCGCCTTCAACCAGAATCACGACTCGCCGCGCTGGGACTTCGTCGACCGTCCCCTGGTGTCGACCCGCATCATCCCGTCGACGCTCTCGGAAGTCGGCTTCGGCGCCTACGGGCGCGTCCCGCTGCGCGGGGGGGCGACGCTCACGTACGACGCGTACCTGACGAACGGGCTGGGCGACGGCGTCGTGCTCAACGCCGAAGGGCGCACGATGCTGGCTGCCGGCAAGCGCGAGGATCAGTTCGCGGGGGACAACAACGGCGTCCCGGCGTTCTCGGCGCGTGTCGCCCTGCAGCGCCGCGGATTGGGCGAGTTTGGCCTCTCGCATTATCGCGGCGCCTACAACTCGTTTCGCGTGGACGGCGTGCAGGTGGATGCGAAACGCGGGCTGGCGATCAGTGCGCTCGACGTCACGACCTCGCTCGGCCCCGTGTCGGTGCGCGGCGAAGTCGCCAGCGTCAGGCTCGACACCCCGCCCGCGCTGTCGGAGCTGTTCGGGAGCCGGCAGTGGGGCGCGCACCTCGACGTGATGACCGCGGTGTGGCGCCCGCGCCTGTTCGGGCTGCGCGAGGCCGTGGTGAGCGCGGGGGCACGCGCCGAGTACGTGGACTTTAACGTGGGGTCGTTCTCGTCGACGGACCGCCCGATCCGGGACGATGTCGTGGCCGTCGTGCCTGGCCTGACCTTTCGCCCAGTGCCGGGGACGGTGTTCAAGCTCAACTACCGGCGACAGTGGACGCGCGACCTGCTGGGCAATCCGGCCGCGCGGCTCGGGGGGTATCAGGTGGGAGTGGCGACGTATTTCTGAGGCGGCGTTTACCCGACAACGTCATGCGGACGCCTCCCTCGCGGGGTGACGCTCGCCCACTCCCCTTTCAGTGCCGCAGCCGCTTCGCTCCCCATCCTCAGGCCATCGGCCGTTCTGCGCCTGCGAGGCGTCGTCTAGAGATGAGCGATGCATCCGTGGCCAACGTCGTCTGCTAGGCCGGGTTGCATGCGGTCGGAGGACGAGGTCGTCAAACGCGACAACTGTTAGCGGCGATCCCAGATTTTGGTGAAGACGGTGCGACGCTAGGCGCCGTCGCGCTGCACGTTAGGCAATCCGGAGCGATCCTGTCCAGTCCTAGGAAGTGTCTACACGAGTGAGGGACCACGACGCAGGGGTTACGCCGCGTGGTAATCGCGCGGGCGGGTGGGCGGTGCCGGGGGCGCGTGGGGGGGGTGGTGCCACGCGCTCCCGCAGCCCCCCGGCCACGTGAAGAGCTGGTCCACGCCCGGCCAATCCCCGGGGCACCCCTTTACAGGACCAAACTTTTTTTACTTTCTTGTCGGCGATCCCGTACACCGCCCAAGCCCGGGCCCGCCAAGCCGCGATGCGCACCCGCTCACTCTTCTCACACCTCCACGCTACGCCGACTCTCCACCACTCTGGCCACTGGCCGACCCGCCCCCCGGCCAGCCCCGCTTCGACCTCTTCGACGATCCGTTGCTCCACGCTGGGCTTCCACACACCCCTGAGAGGGGACGTGTAGACGCTAATCAGGACGTGACACATCCGTGCAACTCATTGCAGCGCGGCGCCTTCGAATACTGTTTCACCAAATGATGATCAGCCCCAATCTGGGATCGCCGCTAACATGCGTCTCAGAATCAAACGCATCATCTCAAGATCACTCCGCCGATTCTCATCTTCACAACGCGGGTGTCCCACCATCACGCGATCCGCCGCTGCTGGACCCACCGGCGGGGATCTCG
The DNA here is from genome assembly GCA_016704465.1 of Gemmatimonadota bacterium. Classification (GTDB taxonomy): domain Bacteria; phylum Gemmatimonadota; class Gemmatimonadetes; order Gemmatimonadales; family Gemmatimonadaceae; genus SCN-70-22. The sequence goes on from JADJAD010000012.1 coordinate 165,699, forward strand.
GCGAGCGATAGTTTCGGCAATGCGGGCTCTCGGGTCGTCGCCGAGCGCTGCAGGGGGCGAATCGCGGCGCGCGGCGTACCCAGGGACAGCGTCGTGTCGATTTCCTGTGCGGCGGGTCGTCTGTCTCTCGCCAACGCGCATCAGGGCTTCCCTGACATGAATGACCCCACGGCGCTGATTTTCTCCGCACGGCTCATCGCCAATGCTTTTACACTCTCCCTCGACGCTCCAACCGACTTCGCATGATCGTTGCCGTCCGCCGCCTCTTTGCCTCGTTGATCCTCACGAGCGTCCTCTTCGGGACGGTTGGTGGGGCGCACCCGGCGTGCGCGGCGCTACCGGTCAACGGCCGCGCTGACGGTCGCGTGATGTCCGACATGGTGATGAAGCATGCGCACGCGCCGCAGGGAAGTCGGGACGAGATGGGAGAAACGGGTGGTGTCGAGAGCACGGAGGGCGGCGACTACGGTACCGATCAAGGAACCGATCCCGGCGCACGACCTGGAGGAGGGCATGAGTGTGTGCCACCGCCTGGATGCGCGACCGTGGCGCACTGCATCGCCGTCGCTGTAGCCCCCAGCGCCTCCCCCCCCATCGGACTTGCTGTTCTGCCTCAGCAGCCGCGCGAGGCTCGCGTGACCTTTCCGCGCAGCCCCACGCGAGAGCCGGACTTCCCCCCACCGCGAGTCTGACCTCCGACGGGCCCGCTCCGTACGGCGCGGGCTGGCGCGCTCGCACGCCCCATCTTGGCCGCCCCTACCTGGGCGCCGGGCTCCGTTTTCGTCGAGAGGTCCCTCGTGCGGTTCCGAATCGTATTTCCCGCGTCGCAGAGTACGCGTCCGGGGTGGTGGTCTCCTTTCCTCGCCTTGCTTCTGCTGCAGGGCACTCAATCCGTGCTGGCGAACGCGCAGGCGGCGCCGACGCCCGCCGCGGCGCCTCCCCTGCGGCTTGATTCCGTATATGCGCTGGTAGCGGCCCGCAGCCCGCGTGCCCAGGCCGCCGTGGCACTCGCCCGCGCGGCACAAGCGCGGGTGGCCGGCGCTTCGCGCCCTCCGGACCCGGACGTCCAGCTTGGGTTCATGAACTACACGCTCCCGAGTGTGAAACCGGACCCGGCGCTCGGCATGACCCAGCTTCAGGTCATGCAAATGGTGCCGCTCCCTGGAAAACTCTCGGCGGCCGTCAGTGCCGCGCGGGCGCGCGCCGATGCGGCGCGTGCGCGCGCGACGGATGCAGCGTGGGAGGCTCGGTCCGCTGCGGCGATGGCGTATTACGAGCGCTACGAAGCGGCCGGTTCCGTCGCTATCGCCCGCCAGACGCGCCGACTCCTCGAGGATGTGGCGGAGGTGGCGAGCGCGATGTACCGGGTCGGCGACGGGCGTCAAGCGGACGTGCTGCGGGCCCGGGTCGAGATCGCCCGCATGGACGAGGAAGTGGTCCGCATGGGCGCGATGCTCGCGGGCGCGACGGCGCGACTCGCCGCGGCTGCCGATTCGCCGCCGGATGCTGTGGCCGGCGCGTCGGTGTTGCCGGCGTTCCCGGACACGCTACCCGCACTCGAGACCTTGGAGAGTCTCGCGTTCGAGACGCGGCCGATGCTCGCCGCTGGTGCCGCCGACGTGCGCGCTGCGTCCGCCGACGCGAGGCTTGCCCGGCGCGAGTTGTGGCCCGACCTGCAGGTTGGCGTGCAGTACGGCCAGCGACGCATGGAAATGGGGGTGGACCGCATGGGAAGCCTCATGATCGGCGCCTCGCTCCCGATCTTCGCCCGATCCCGGCAGCTCCAGATGCGCGAGGAGACCGCGGCGATGCACCAGATGGCCGAGGCGGAACTGACCGCTATGCGCGCGGAAACACGCAGCCGACTCGGCGAGGTCTTCGCGACGCTCGCGAGCACGCGCCGCCTTCGCGAGCTCTACCGCGCGACCGTCCTCCCCCAAGCCGACGCGGCGACGATGTCCGCGCTCGCCTCGTACCGGTCGGGCGCCGTGGACTTCATGACTGTGATCGACAACCAGATGGGCGTGAACCGGTACCGGCAGGAGCTCTTCACACTCGACGCGGCGGAAGGCCGCGCGTGGGCCGAGCTCGAGATGCTGGTCGGTCGTCCGCTCCTACCCCAGACCAATTCGGCCTCCGCGTTCCCGCGCGCCGGCAGAGGTGCCCCGTGACGCCCACGCCGAACGATCCCCTCTCGAACCAGCCACACCACGCGCCCCCGCCGAACGAGGCGCGGCCCCCCGAGCCGACCGCCCCACCTGTTCTTGCATCGCAGGCGCCGGTCCCGCAGCGCGCGCGTCCGCCGGTCGCGCGTCGGCTCCTCCGGGTGACGGCCCTCGTGGCGGTCCCGGTCGCGGCGCTGGTCGTCGCATGGTGGCTGACGCGAACGTCGACGGTCCCGACCGCGACCGGTGGGCACGACCACACGACGATGGCCGCGCCCGTCGGCGCGGCCTCCCCTGTGTCGCTGACCGGCGATCAGGCGCGCCGCATCGGCGTGACGTTCGCCCCCGTGACCGCCAGTGTCCTCCCGCGGGAGATCCGTACGGTCGGACAGGTCACCGTGGACGAGACCCGCGTGCAGACCATCGCGCCCAAGATCGACGGCTGGGTCGAGCATCTCTATGTCAACTTCACCGGTCGAGTGATCCAGCGGGGCGAGCCACTCATGCGCGTGTACTCGCCCATGCTCGTGACGGCCCAGGAAGAGTTGCTGCTGGCGCAGCGACTCGTGGGTGACGTGGCGGGCGGCGCGCCGGACGCGCAGGCTGGCGCGGCAGATCTGGTCGCGTCCGCCCGCCGACGTCTCGCTTATTGGGACATCCAGGCCGACGAGATCGCCGCTATCGAACGAAGTGGCCAGGTGCAACGCACCCTGACACTGCGGTCATCGGCGACCGGCGTGGTCGTCGAGAAAAACGTCACGACGGGGCAGCGCATCATGGCCGGCGAGGCGCTCTTCCGCGTCGCGGACCTGACGACGGTGTGGGTCGAGGCCGACGTGTACGAACAGGACCTGCGTGCGATCCGCACCGGACAGATCGCCGTCGCCGAGTTCGACGCGTACCCCGGCGAGCGGTGGACGGGTCGCATTGCCTACGTCTATCCAACGCTCGATACCGAGACGCGCACCGTGCGGGTGCGCGTGGCGCTCGCCAACGCGGGGGTGCGCCTCAAGCCCGGCATGTACGCCACGCTTCGGATCACGGGGGCGTCCAGTGCCACGGGGGCGGCCGTGCTCACCGTGCCGCGCGGGGCGGTGCTCTCGACGGGCGAGCGGACCCTCGTATTCGTCCGCCGAGCCGATGGTCGGCTCGAGCCGCGCAGCGTGCAGGTGGGCGCTGCCTCGGACGACCGTATCGAAATCCTGCGCGGCGTGGCACTCGGCGACACGGTCGTCGCATCGGCGACCTTTCTCGTCGACGCCGAGTCCAACCTCGGCACTGCGCTCGGCGGGATGGGCGACATGCCCGGCATGGAGATCACGGTCCCGCCGACGAGCACGCCGTCGCGTGCGCCCGCCGATCCGGGGTCACGACCCGCCCCGCGTCCTGCGAGGCCGATGCCGGACATGCGCATGCCGGACACCTCCGGCACACCGGGCACACCGGGCACACCGGGCACACCGGGCACACCGGGCACACCGGGCAGGCCGAACCCGACCGAGCCGGTTCCGTCGACCGCAACGCGGGGCGGCGAGACACACGCTGGCCACGGCGGGAGGTGACGCCATGCTGAAGCACATCATCGAGTGGTCGGTCCGCAACCGACTCATCGTGTTCCTGCTGACCGCGGGCCTGGTTCTCGGAGGCATCTGGTCGATCCGTCGCACGCCGCTCGAAGCACTCCCCGACCTGAGCGACGTGCAGGTGATCGTGCAGGCCGAGTACGGCGAGCAGGCGCCACGCATCGTCGAGGATCAGGTCACGTACCCGGTGGCGGCCGAGATGCTCAAGGTGCCGGGCGCGCGCACCGTGCGCGGCTACTCGTTCTTCGGCGTCTCCTTCGTGTACGTCATCTTCGAGGACGGCACGGATCTGTACTGGGCGCGCACCCGCGTCCTCGAGTACCTGAATGGCATCAAGGGGAAGCTCCCCGCCTCGGTGTCGCCGACGTTAGGCCCGGACGCGACCGGGCTCGGGTGGGTGTACCAGTACGCGCTCGAGGACACGACGGGGCGTCTGGACCTCGCCCAACTCCGTGGCGTCCAGGACTGGTACCTCCGCTACGCGCTGACCGCCGTCCCCGGCGTCGCCGAGGTGGCAAGCGTCGGCGGGTTCGAAAAGCAGTACCAGATCGACATCGATCCGGCCAAGCTGCTCGCGTACGGCATCCCGATCACCCGCGTGATGTCGGCGATCCAGAGCGCCAACAGTGACGTCGGCGCGATGGTGATGGAGCTCTCCGAGCGCGAGTACATGGTGCGCGGGCTCGGCTACCTCAAGAGCATCGGCGACATCGAAAGCGTGGTGGTGGGCGCCACCGCGTCAGGCACGCCGGTTCGCGTCTCGGAGCTCGGCCGTGTATCGGTCGGCCCGGCGGTACGCCGCGGCATCACGGACCTCGATGGCCGCGGCGACGCCGTCGGCGGCATCGTGATCATGCGGTTCGGTGAGAACGCGCTCGCCACCATTGCGCGCGTCAAGGAGAAGCTCGCGGCCGTGCAGACCGGGCTCCCGCCCGGCGTCGTCGTGCGCCCGGTCTACGACCGCAGCACGCTGATCGAAGAATCCATCGGCACGGTGCGCGAGACGTTGATCGAGGAGGCGGTGATCGTCGCCCTCATCTGCGTCGTCTTTCTCCTCCACGTGCGCTCGGCGCTCGTTGCCGTGGTGACGTTGCCGATCAGCGTCGTGATCGCCTTCATCGGTCTGCGAGCGTTCGGGATCGGCGCCGACATCATGAGCCTGGGCGGTATCGCCATCGCGATTGGCGAGATGATCGACGCGGCCATCGTGATGGTGGAGAACATGCACAAGCACCTCGAACGCCGCGCGCCGCCCGGCGCCACGTTCGTGGATACGGCCACCCTCACGACCCACGAACGGATGGAGGTGGTACTCGACGCCGCGAAGGAAGTGGGGCCCTCGCTCTTCTACTCGCTGCTCATCATCACCGTCTCGTTTATTCCCGTTTTCACGCTCGAGGGGCAGGAAGGACGGCTCTTCAAGCCGCTCGCGCTGACGAAGACGTTTGCAATGGCGGCAGCGAGTCTGCTCAGCATTACGCTGGTTCCGGTCCTCATGGGAATCTTCATCCGTGGGAAGATCTACCGCGAGGAGCGGAACCCATTAAGCCGGGCAATGATCCGTGCCTACCGGCCGATGCTCGCGTGGACGATGCGCCACCGCTGGCCGGTCATCAGCGCGTCGGCCGCGGCGCTCATCCTGACGTGGATCCCCTTCCAGCGCATCGGCAGCGAGTTCATGCCGCCGCTCGACGAGGGGACGATCCTCTACATGCCGACGACGCTCCCCGGCATCAGCGTGGCCCGCGCGCGCGAGCTGCTGCGGCAGCAGGACGCTATCCTGAAGTCATTCCCCGAGGTCGCGAGCGTGTGGGGCAAGGCGGGGCGCGCCGAGACGGCGACCGATCCGGCGGGGCTGGACATGGCAGAGACGACCATCTCACTGAAGCCTGCGTCCGAGTGGCGTCCCGGCATGACCTACAACCGCCTGATCGCGGCCATGGATTCTGCGGTGAGCATGCCAGGGGTGACCAACGCGTGGACGATGCCAATCAAGGGGCGCATCGACATGCTCGCCACTGGCATTCGCACGCCGGTGGGCGTGAAGCTCTACGGCCCGGACCTCGGAGAGCTCGAACGCCTTGGCAAGGAGCTCGAGGGGCATCTCAAGATGGTGCCCGGTACCCGGAGCGCCTTCGCGGAACGCGCGGTCAGCGGCTACTACCTGGACATCGACATCGACCGCGCGGCGGCGGCGCGGCACGGGCTGAACGTCGGCGACATCCAGACGGTGATCGCCACCGCCATCGGCGGCATGACGATCACCCAGACCGTCGAGGGGCGCGAACGCTACGGCGTGCGTGTCCGCTATCCCCAGGAACTGCGCGACACGCCCGAGCGACTCGCGTCCGTGCTCGTGCCGGTGAGCCACGGGTTAGGGGCGGGGGCTGCAACGAGGGGCGGGGCCATGACGGCCGGCATGTCGTCGGCCCAGGGCGACGCCGCGCCGCCCTCCCGCGCCGGCGTGTCGCAGGTCCCGTTGGGGCAGGTCGCCACCATCCGGCAGACCGCGGGGCCGATGGTCGTCCGCACCGAGGACGCGCAGCCGACCGCGTGGGTGTATGTGGACGTCGGGGGCCGCGACATCGGCGGGTACGTGGCCGAGGCGAAACGAATGGTGGCGCGTACGATGACGCTGCCGCCGGGCTACACGCTCGCGTGGAGCGGGCAGTACGAGTACATGGAGCGCGCCAAGGCGAAGATGCAGGTCGTCGTCCCAGCGACGCTCGCCCTCGTGTTTCTGCTGCTCTACTTCAACTTCAAGAATGTCGGCGAGACGCTGATCGTGATGCTCTCGATCCCGTTCACGCTGGTGGGCGGCGTCTGGTTCCTCTGGGCGCTGGACTACGACTGGTCCGTCGCGGTCACCATCGGGTTCCTTGCGCTCGCTGGCGTCGCGGCGGAGACAGCGGTCATCATGCTCGTGTATCTCGACAGCGCATGGAAGGAGCGGCGCGCGTCCGGTCGCCCCGCGGGGGTGCCGGAGCTCTACGCGGCCGTGATCGAGGGCGCGGTGGAGCGCGTGCGCCCCAAGATGATGACCGTCGCCTCGACGATGATCGGGCTTTTGCCGATCCTGTGGGGGACCGGCACCGGCGCGAGCGTCATGAAGCGTATCGCCGCACCTATGATCGGTGGCATGGTGAGCAGCACGATTCTTACGCTGCTCGTCGTGCCGGCGATCTGGTCTCTGGTACAAGAGCGCGGACTACGCACGGCCGCGCGCAAGGCGGACGACCCATCCGGGCCGCACGTGCCGGGAACGCTTGCCGGGAGCACCGCCTCGCCGTCGCGTGCGTGAACAGGTCACGGTCGGCTTCCGGGGCGTCGCCCGCGGAAGCCGGTGGTGCGGATCTTCTTCTGGGAGGAGCCATGCAGCGCTCGCGTGTGTTCCGGGCCCGGCGGTCCGCCGTCGACCAGACGGCAACGGGGTGGCAGAAGCGCGTCGAACTCGCCTCCAGCGTGGGCGCCGGGATTCTCGGAGCCGGCAGGAGCGCGCGGAGGGCTAGACTCCCCGCCTGGTCGGTCGCCCTCTCGTGAATCTGCTGGGTCGCGCTGCTCGCGCCCGCGGCCTATCTAGTCGCGCGCGGATAGCCCACCACGGCCGACCCATCGACCGGCGACCATCGACCGGCGACCCATCGACCGGCGACCCATCGACCGGCGACGCATCGGCCTGGACCCTTCGACGACCGAGACGGCGAAACGCGGCCGCAGACTCCACGGCTGCGCTTCGCCTCCGTCGGCTCACGCGGTGGTGAACGTGAAGATCATCCCGTAGCTCCCGTCGGCTCCCCGCCAGCCGGCGCCCATCATCCCCATCCCGCCGCTCATCATCCCCTCCGAGACCGCCCTCCCGCCCAGCGACGCGCACTGGGTGTGGTCGAGCGGCCTCCCATTCTGACCCTGCATGTCTCCGCCCATGTGGATGACGTAGGTGGTCCGGGCCCTGAGCGGTACGTCGGGTGTGAAGGTCAAGGTCCGACGGTCTGAAGACCAGCGCCACTTCCCGCCTACGGCGGACCCGGTGAGCGACCCCTCGTGGACGACGATGTACTTCTCCATATCGCGGCCCATCGGCCGGGAGAAGTTCATCGCCATCGACATGGTGATCGACACGCCCGTGACGCCGTTCGCAGGCGAGACCGACTGCAGTGCGGCCCGCCCGGTGTCGTCTGGCCCGCCCAGGATTGCGTCGCCCGAGCAGGCGGCAAGCGTCGCGAGCGCGCCAGACGCGATGAGGACAGACCGTGCCGTGCGCGTCCAGTTCCGCATAGGTACCTCCAGTGAACGTCCATAGGCGTACGATCAGCGCGGAAGCGCAGGTCGGCGCGCGGGACCCCGATCTTCCAATGTCCGGCCCAGCCGCGGCGATGTCAGTCGGAGGTCGCGTAGAAACACGCGGCGCTTCCCCGACAACCGCCCCGTCCGCGTTCCCGGATGCGAGGAGGGGGGCGGATCTCCATATTCGTCGGACGCACGCCCCCGCTGCTTGCTGGGCGGTCGAGGGCTACGCTGTGCCACGAATCGTGGCATCCCGTCCATGTCGGCTGTCCCCTTCGCGCCCGGAACCGCCGCGCCTGCCAGCCCCACCGTCCCGGTGCCGCCGGAGCCGCTCCGCGTCCTCCTCACGCGCTCGCGAGAGGGCGTCGGCAGCACGTACCGCACCTGTTTCCTGTGGGAAGCGCGGGTCAAGAACTTTCGGTCCATCCTCCGAGGCATCCTGGCGGTCGTTCGCGAGATCGAGGCAGGCACATTCGGCAACGCGTACCGCGGCTCCTCGCTCAAGACGGTCTTGCACTCGGTGGCCGAGCAGCGCGAGCATTCCGAGGCGCCGACCACGCGTGGCTCTGGAAGCCAAAACTTCTCATCCCGGACACCTACGAATCGCCGGAGAACCATTGCGCCTTCGGCCGCTTTCTCGATACGTGCGTGCGCTGTACCACGGAGGTGCAGGTCCTCGCGGCCGTGCGGCGGCTTGCGGTCGTCCAGAAGTCTTTTGACACTTTCGAATGGAAGTCCTTTGACATTGCTCACAAAGCTGCCGTCGGATTCCTAACGAACGGAAAACTGGGCGAGGTTGTGAGCCCCTACCGACCATCTTGCCGACCCCGGCAGGATGGTCGAGTCGTCTCTGGGGGCGCGAAGCCGCCTGTCGTCGCCCGTCTTCAACGTGCAGTCTCGTCACCACCGCGCCCCCCGAATTGACAGACCCGCCGCCTGGCGGTAACCGTCCGGGACCACAACGGGTCGGGGAGAGTATGGCCGCACCAGGAGCAGCCGCAGCCCTTCTCGGCGGAGCCACCGTGCTTGGCCGAGACGTGCACACCGATATCGAGCTTGCCGCGGAGATCGCTCAAGGGCTCCCCTCGGGGTCGCTCACCCACCTGGTCGAGGAACTCCACCCGGCCTTATCGCCACAATTGATCTACGCCCTCGTCGGGTCCGACGGCGCGCTCGATCTCAAACAGAGGAACCGCGAGCGACTGTCTCCCTCTGAATCAGATCGGCTGGCGCGTTTGGCGCGGATCGCCGTCCGGGCAGAGGAGGCCCTAGGAGACCGGGACACCGCATACCGGTGGCTCGGGACACACAACCGGGCGCTGGAGGGGCGGCAGCCTCTGGAGTTACTCGGCACGGACGCAGGCGCGACGGAGGTGCAGGAGGTGCTCGTGCGCATCGAGCACGGCGTATACGGCTGAGTCACGCTTGAAGGTAGTCGGCCTGCTCCGGTGCGGCCTCAACGGCCTATCAGCCCCCAGATCCCGCTCATGCCTGACCCGAATATCCAACGTTGGGGAGACGCGCTCTACTGGGTCGACCGCTGCATCGCCCGGCGCCGAGGTCGTGAAGCTGATCGACGTGCTCTGGCTGAAGCGCGACCCGTTCGGCGTCCCGACCGGCGGCGTCGCCGGCGCGTTCGAGGTGGAGCACACGACATCCATCGACTCCGGGATCGTTCGAGTACTCGACGTGGCGCTCGGCGCACCGGATGCGGCCGTGACGCACCTGTTCCTCGTCGCGCCAGACGAGCGTGAGGCCGATGTGCGAGCGCCACGCGCGCGCCCCGCGTTCAGCCGCGTGTCAAATCTTCGCGTACGCTACCTGCCATACGGTGAACTTGCGCGTCCCCGAGCAACCATGGCGCGCTTCGGCACGGGGATGACGGCCGTCGAGGCCGTCGCGAACCTTGGTTTGATCTGCCCGATCAATGTGACGGATTGTAACCGCGCTCTGGATCCGTGCGCGGCCAGTACTGATGCGTAGAACTAGGGACGTCGGGCTCGCGACGACCAGTGGATCGCGCTGATGTGCCAGCCGTCAGGGGCGGCAGTCGCGCGGGTCAGGACCATCAATTCCGCACCGGCCGTATTGATCGCGCGCCCTCGATATTCGCCCTGGGTGGTGCTCGTGGACGTCGACCACGCGACGTCGCCACCTACCACGACGCGCACCGCGCTGCGTTCACTCTTCACGGCACGCGCGAAGCCGATGTCGCCCGGCAGGTGGTGGCTCCGGTACTCCTCCCGGGTTTCGACACCCCCGCTCTCAGCAATGGTCACGTCCGGCGCGAGCAGCGCGAGCGCGGCGGCGCTGTCGCCGGCGGCAAGAGCCGTGTGAAAGCGCGCGACGGTGCGCGCCACGGCCGCGGAGTCCGCAGTCTGGGCGCGGGCGACGGTCGGCATGATCGCGCCCATCAGGAGGCCATAGGAGGCGGCGAGCGCGACGGACATGCGGCGAACGGTCGGGTGCATCACGGTGAAGCCTCGAGAGGGGTCAGAAGGGAAACGCGGAGGGCCAGCGTCCGGTGACGCTACGGGGCCTCGTGGCTCGCGGCAAGGCGGGCGTGTGTGCAAGGCGCGGTGCCATCACAAACGCGCGCGGCGGAGCAACTGGGCGTTGACGGCGACGATGATCGTGCTGAGCGACATGAGCACCGCACCAATCGCAGGCGTCAGAACAATGCCCCAGGGGGCCAGCACTCCGGCGGCGAGCGGGATGGCGACGATGTTGTAGCCGGCCGCCCACCACAGATTCTGGACCATCTTGCGGTAGGACGCGCGCGACAGCGTGATGATGCGCGGAATATCGCGAGGGTCAGATCGCACCAGCACGATGTGTCCGGCTTCGACCGCGACGTCAGTGCCCGCGCCGATGGCTATGCCCACGTCCGCCGTCGCCAGTGCCGGCGCATCGTTCACGCCATCGCCAACCATCGCGACCCGTCGCCCAGACTCTTGGATCTCTCGCACGTGCCGCGCCTTGTCTTCGGGCAGCACTTGCGCCAGCACGTCGTCGATCCCCAACTCGGCGGCCACGGCATTCGCTACCTCGCGCGCGTCGCCGGTCATCATGGTCACCTGCACGCCGAGCGCGTGCAGCGCGCGCATGGCTTCGTAACTCTCCGGGCGGATCGCGTCGGCGATGGCGAGTGCGGCAAGTACACGGCCGTCTTGCAGCAGGTAGATGACTGCCTGCCCGCCCTTCTTGGCGTCCGACACCGTTGCCGTCAGTGACGCAGGGACATCTGCGGAGCGCTCCTCGAGAAGGGCCGGTCCGCCCATCTCATACGTCACGCCATCGATGGTCGCCGCCACCCCACGCCCAGGCAGCCCACGCGCATCAGACACGGTCGGCATTTCGATTCCTTCTTCACTCGCGGTACGAATGATACCGCGTGCGATGGGATGCTCGGACTGCGACTCCACCCCTGCGGCGAGACGCAGCACCTGCTCTCGTGTCACCCCGTCGGCCATGGCCAGCGCGACGATGCGGAACTCGCCAAGTGTCAGTGTGCCAGTCTTGTCGAATACCACCGTATCGAGTTTGCGCGCTTCCTCCAACCCGCGTCGGTCTCGTACGAGCAGTCCGTGCCGCGCGCCGATTGCAGTGGAAATGGCGACCACCAGCGGCACGGCGAGCCCCAGTGCGTGCGGGCAGGCGATCACCAGCACCGTCACGACGCGCACGATGGCGACATCGATGGTGGCGCCAACAGCGAGCCAGGCGACAAGTGTCACGAGCGCGGAACCGATGGCCACCCACGTCAACAATCGCGCCGCACGATCCGCCAGAAGCTGCGCGCGGGACTTGGACGACTGCGCATCGGCGACCAATCGCATGATGCCCGACAGCTTTGTCTTCTCGCCGGTCCCGGTCACCGCGATCTCGAGCACTCCATCGCCGTTGATGGTGGCCGCGATCACTTCGTCGTCAACGCCTCGTTCCACCGGTCGTGATTCGCCGGTGATCATGGCTTCATCCAACGTGCTCGAGCCGCGCACGATTGTACCGTCCGCCGGCACGCGTTCGCCGGGACGGATGAGGAGTTTGTCACCCTCGCGTAGCTCGCTCACCGCGACGGTCTCTGTCCCGCCACTCGTAATGCGCGTGGCTTCATCGGGCAGGAGCTTCGCCAACTCCTTCAGCGCGCCCTGTGCCTGCTGGATCGAGCGCATTTCGATCCAGTGCCCGAGCAGCATGATGGTCACCAGAGTCGCCAGCTCCCACCACAGTGCTTCGGCTCGTAGCACTCCCAGTTCGACCACCCACGAGAACACGAACGCCACCGTGATGGCCAGCGAGATAAGCGTCATCATCCCTGGCTGTCGCGCGCGCAGTTCGCCGGCGGCAGATCGGAGAAACACGAGGCCGCCGTAAAGGAAAACCAGCGTACCAAGGGCCGCAGGGATGCGGGCGGAGAACGGAAACACGGGCGCCGTGTAGCCGAGCAATTGTTCGATGTGCGCGGACCAGATGACGACCGGCACCGTCAGTAACAGAGAAAGCCAGAAGCGGTCGCGGAACATGCCCGGGTTGTGGCCGGCGTGCTTGTCGTGACCGCCGGACTCGTGCGCTTCGGCTCCGTGCGCTTCGGCTCCGTGCGGCCCGGCGCCGTGTGGTTCAGCGTCGCGTGGTTCTGCGCCGTGAGGCGCGGCCCCGTGAGGCTCAGCGCGGTGCGGCTCGGCTCCGTGCGTCTCGGCTCCGTGCGCCGAGCCGTGGTGACGAGCGGTCTCGTGCACGTCGTGTTTTCCTGATTTCCCGTCGTTCCCGTGCATCGCCCGCCTTCCGTACCTCAGGGTGCGCTGCTGTGCTCGGCGATCTCGCCGGCACGTGTTATTGCCAGAGCCTAAGGCCTGCCACAAGTCGCGCTTCCCCGGCCGCCCCACCCGCTTGCCGCGCAAACTGTGCTGTGCGTCCATAACCCCGGTCCCACACCACACCGAAGTACGGCGCAAACTCGCGGCGCAGCTCAATGCGCGTTCGCAAACCGAACGAGGTACTGCTGAGTCCTCGCCCGATACCGAACTCAACTTCATCGCGTAGTGACACGGCGGACTCGAGACGGGGCTGCAACACCAGACGCTGCGTCAGGTACAGGTCGTACGACACGGTGAGATCGAGCGACACGTTGCCGTCCGTTGTCACGAACATCGACGGCTCCACCTCGAACCAGCCGGGGGCCAAGCCCTGCAAGCCCGCTACCGCGCCCACGCGCGTCGCGGCGCTGCCGTCTTCATTCGCCTGGTCCACGCGCACGCCGATCTGCGCATCCCACCAGGGCGATACGAGTCGACCGTACAGCACCTGGTACTCGCCATGCAGGCGACTGCCGCGTGTTGCGATGCCTCCGTCGGCCTTCGCCCAAAGACGGTTCACCGCGCCTCCGGTCCACGCCAGCAGGTCGTAGTTCACGGGGCGATTCACGCCGGAGGGTGCATACTCCAGCACTTCCGAGAGCACAAACGTCTCTCTCCCCCACGACATGTCGTGCGCGCTCGAATGAGGTAGCGTATCGACAACTTGCGCAGCCAACGGACCGCTGCTGGCCAACATCAATGCGACAATGAGCACCGGCGCGGCCAAGAACCGCGTGACGCGATCAGGCTGCATCATGATGCCCCTCGTGTTCGCTCGCGGCTTTGCTTACGCGCACTTCGCGAAACATGCCGACTTCCATGTGATACAGCACGTGACAATGAAACGCCCAGCGGCCGAGCGCGTCGGCCGTCACCAGCAGCGACACCCGCTCTGCGGGCTTCACGTTGATGGTGTGAATGCGCGGACTGCGGTTGCCGTGGCCGTTCTCCAATTCCATCCACATCCCGTGCAGATGCATGGGGTGATTCATCATGGTGTCGTTCACCATGGTGAGGCGTATCCGCTCGCCGTACGTCAGCTCAATCGGTGAAGCCTGATCGTACGGGATGCCGTCGATGGCCCACGTGTATCGCTCCATATTGCCAGTCAGATGCAGCTCGATCTCACGCGTTGGGGCACGGAATTCTGCCCAAGGCTCCGCTGAGCGCAGCTCGGCGTATCGCAGCACGCGGCGCCCGTCCCCACCAAGGCCGACGCCAGGCTCCCCGAGGCGACTCTTGGTGCTCATGGGCACCATCGCGTTTCCAACCCCGTGCGTTTCCGAACTGTGAGGCGTTTCAACTGGCAGCGTACCCGGTGCGCGCAGGGTAGCTGTCGCTATCGCGGACATATCGTGACCCGCGTGCGCGTCGGCGGTCGCCGCCGGGACCTTGGCCGGCATGGCGTGCCCCATCGCCGCGTGATCCACCGCCGCACCGGTACTCGCAACCGTGTCCGCCTTCGCCCCGTGGTCCATGCCCTTCATGGCGCCATGATCCATGCCCTCCATGGCACCGTGATCCATCCCCGCCATGGCACCGTGGTCCATGCCCATATCGGCCATGGTCAGCAGCGGACGACGGCGACGGGCAGGAAGCGCGGCGACGACACCGGCACTACGTGACAGAATGCCGGCCGTGAACCCACTCCGGTCCATCGCTTCCGCGTACACACTATAGGCATGGTCTTCGGGCAACTGCACGATCACGTCGTACGTCTCGGCGAGCGCGATGCGGAACTCGTCGGTTTCCACCGGCTCGACCGGCTGGCCGCTCACCTGGACCACCGTCATTGGGACGCCAGGAATACGCACGTCGAAGTACGAACCGGCCCCGGCGTTGATGACGCGCAGCAGCACGCGCTCCCCGGGCATGAACTCGCCCGTCCACGGTGCTTCGGCCGTACGCCCGTTTAACAGGAAGCTATACGTCGCGCCCGTCACATCGGCGATGTCGGTGGGGTTCATGCGCATGCCCGCCCACATGACACGATCACTCACTGCGGCCGAGAGGCCGTCGCGAGAGACATCGCGAAAGAAGTCCATCACCGTGCGACGCTGAAAGTTGTACGCGTCGGGCTGCTTCTTGAGACGGGAGAGCACTCTGTACGGGCTCTCGAACGTCCAGTCAGAGAGCACGAGCACGTGCTCACGGTCGTACGAGGGCCCGGTTCGCTCCGCAGGCTCGATGATCAGTGCCCCATAGTGCCCGAGCTGCTCCTGCAAACCCGAGTGGCTGTGGTACCAATAGGTACCCGCCTGATTGATCGCAAACCTGTACTCGAAGGTTTCGCCGGGACGAATGCCCGCAAAACTCAGTCCGGGCACGCCATCCATCTCAGGCGGCAAGATGATGCCATGCCAATGAATAGACGTGTCTTCCGACAGCGTGTTCCGAACGCGGATCACGGCCTGTTCGCCTTCGCGAAACCGCAGCACCGGTCCCGGCACGGTCCCGTTGATGGTGACTGCTTTTGCGTTGCGTCCATCCAGTCGCACGACCGTTTCCGCGATGGCGAGGTCGTACTGGCGCACGTTGTTCGGCGCCGGGGGCAGCGGTCGCAAGCCGGCGTCGAGCAGGGCGTCGGGCGGCGATGCTCGCAGCGGAGAGGCTAGGGCGGAGCCCGCGCCGATAATTGCGGCGGTGCGTACAAAACTCCGACGGGATACGCGTGAAGACAAGCGCAAGTCGCTCATAGAACAGTAGGCTAGCGAAGGCCCGAAGAAATATACCCCTAGGGAGTATTGTACATACCCCCTACCCCTATGTCAATACCGCCTTCCCGGCGGGCCGCTTGCCGCGGCAAGGGGTTGAAATGCTGGGCAACATTTACACGATGTAAAGTAGCTGGAATCGTTCGTATCGGGCACCTCTTGCGGCGACTACTTTACGACGTGTAAACTTTCTGTTGAACTAAAAGCTCCGCCTCCCTTCCTGCTTGCCACCCCGAGTCATGACAGTTTTCCCCCGCGGGACACGCCTCGTTGTGCTCTTGTCCGCCATGCTGGTGGGCGCCGTTGCGCAGGCTCAGTCGCAAGCGCACGATGCTCACCATTCCGCGCCGAATGCTGAGGTTGCAGCCGTCGTGCAGGCTATGCGAGCGCTCTTTGCCGCAGCCGAACGAGGCGACCTCACGGCGCTCGATTCCCTGTATGCCGGTGACAGCCTGCTTGTCATCGAAGGAGCGGGCATGAATCGCGGCTGGGTGGACTATCGCGACAACCATCTCGCACCGGAGCTCAAGGAGTTCCGCAACTTTCGCTATCGTCCGTTCGAGATCGAGGCCAGAGTCTCGGGGACGCTGGCGTGGGCGACCTACCGTTACGCGCTCGCGGCTGACGTTCCGGATCGCAAGGTCGACGTGGTCGGGCGGGGTACGGCCATTCTGGAGCGGCGAGGTGATCGTTGGGTCGTGCGGCTGACTCAGACGGCGGGCCGTGCGCGTCGCCCCAGTGACCCGCCGATGCCGTGACGGCCGAGAGTTGCCCACGCGACACCGTCGCCTGTAGACTCGGCACATGACTTCTCGCAAGCGCCCCGGAACAGCTCTCGCATCTCCCAAGCTCCCCGCGACGATGAAGCTCTCGGGGGACGGTGTCGGCACCGTCCTCGGACAGCTCGAGTCTCGCCTGATGCGGCTCTGTTGGGATGCTCGGGAGCCCCTCACGGCCCGCGAGATTCACGAGCAGCTCCGAATCGAGCACCCGGTCTCGCCGTTCACCAGCACCACGGTGTTGAACCGGCTCGTCGAAAAGGGCCTTCTCAAGCGCGAGCGTGTCGATGGGCGCCTGCACTTCAGTGCGCGCGTCAACGAATCGTCGTTCGTCTCGCATGCGTCGCGTAGGGCGGTCGAGGGCATCCTATCCCTCGGCGCTGAGGCCGTCACGGCATCTTTTGTCGATGTGCTGGCGGAACGCGATCCTGCCCAGCTCGAGGAACTCGCTCGCCTCATCCGCCAGAAACTGCGGGAGCAGGGGGGCTGACGGCGATGCGGGTGGCCCCGTCCGCCGTCCGGCCTCCGGTCATTCGCCGCGAAGAGCGCAGACGACGCGTGCTGTTGTTCGCAATGGTGGCGGCGTTGCTGCTTGGGATTACCCCGGTGGTGGGGCATCATGTGCTCGGCGCGGTCGACTGGCTCTCGGCGGAGCAGCAGCACCTCGGAATGCTCTGCCTGGTTACGCTGCATCAACTGCTAGCGCCCGTTCATGATCTTTCGCATTGGTTGCTCTACCTGGGAATCGTCTTTGCAGTCGTGGAGCGGGGGCGTGTGCTCTGGCGTCACTGGAGGGTGATGCGGGCGCTGCCGCAGTCACGAATCATGCCTGATGGGCCAATTGGCCTCGCCGCACGTCGCGCCGGCCTCAACCCCGAGCGTGTTCGCGCGATATCGGGCTTGCCAACGCCCGCGTTCGTATCAGGCTGGCTTAGGCCGCGCGTCATCGTCGCCGCAGATTTGCCTGACCTTCTGACAGCCGACGAACTTACGGCTGTTCTTGCCCACGAGGCCGTCCATGTGCGGCGCCGCGATCCGCTGCGGCTCTTTTCGCTTCGCGCGCTGGGCTCGCTGCTGTTCTGGCTCCCGGTCATGCGGCGCCTGGCCGCTGATCTTGAGGATGAAGTCGAGATCACCGCCGACGATGAAGTCTCGCAGCACCTCGCGCTCCCGCTCGCATCAGCCGTGCTGAAGTTGGGTAGCGTCCGCACCAACCCCGTCGCGGCCACGGTCGGATTTCAACGGGCCGACTTGCTACCGCGAAGAATTCGTCGCCTCGCGGGTGAGGACACGGTTGCCTCCTCGCACACGTCCACCGGCTCGCTGGTCGCGGCGGCTGCCGCGCTGTTGCTCACGTGGAGTTCCGGTCTGATGGTGCTGCACCCACTCAGCGATGCCTCGGATCACAGTGAGCACGGACCAGCGCACTGCGATCATCCGAACGGAAACGCGCTGACGCACTTGTTCTGTCGCGGGTGGACAGTGGGAACCGGAAACTCTGCCGCGGGATGCCCACATGACGACGACCATCATCTCGTCAGCGGGCTACCTACCCCGGCGTCCACAGCACCCGCGATCTGATCGGCCATTGCCAGCGCAGCAGGTCTTGGGGTATATTTTACGGAGCGTAAAAATAGACCACTCCAACGACCCGTCCATGAAGCTGAGAAATCGAGCCTGGGCCTTTCTGTTCGCGCTGAGTGTTGCCGCACCCCTCAGTGCGGCGTACGCTCATCCGCGCCTTCTCAAGGCGACTCCCGCCGCTGATAGCCGATCCGCCGAGGCACCGCGACAGGTTGCGTTGACCTTCAACGAGTCGTTGGACGTCGCGCTCACCCGCGTCACCCTCCTTCGTGGAGACACGCAGGTACGAGCAGACTCTCTGCATTTGGCCGCCGGCGATGATAAGACGGTAGTAGCGTCGCTCGACGCAGCGCTCGCGCCCGGAAGCTATACCGTTCGCTGGCAGGTTACCGGCGATGATGGACACCCCGTACGCGGCGAGTTCAAGTTTGAGGTCATCGCGACGGGCGTCCGGACGTCGAAAGCGACGCGCCCGTAGCGACGCGGCTTTCGGATGGAGAGTTATTTCGGCGTCGAGTCCCCGGCGTTCGTCGCTATACGGGCGGTGCTCTCTATCTGCAGTATCTGCCTGCTCGGTGCCTTCGCGTTGCGCTGGGCCGTGGTCGCGCGCTACGTGGGACCCGACGCGGAAGGAATGCGTGCGGCGGTAGATGAGCGTCTGCCGCGCTGGATCGACTGGTTAGGCATTACCGCCGTCGCAGCGTCCGTTGCTCGGCTCATTGCCCAGCACGCGGCGGTGTTCGGCACCGATGTTGCGCTATCGAGAGATGCGGTCGCGACGCTGCTCTTTCGCTCCGGGTGGGGAAAAGCGTGGTGGGTCGCAACCCTGGCCGCTGTGACCATAACATGGATCGCGCCCCGTCTGCGCCAGAGATCCGGCGTCGCGTGGGTCGCGGCCGCCGCCGTCACGCTGTTGTTCGTAGCGTCGCAGCCGTGGTCCGGCCATCCCGCCGCTGCAGACGTGCCGTGGCTGGCAACTTCAATCCAACTGCTGCATCTCATCGGCGCCGGGGGCTGGCTGGGTAGTCTCGCGCTGTTGACGGTCGTGGCGATTCCGGCGGCGAAGAGTCTCGAGGTCGCAGAGTCTAGATCCGTTGATGCACGGATCGCTGGTTTGGTGCGCGCGTTCAGCCCCACCGCCCTCGCGTTCGCCGCACTATTGGCCACCACCGGGACAGTGACCGCGTGGAGGCATCTTGGCGGCCTGCTCCCGTCCCGCGGTGTGGCGCAGAGCGGCGCCCCACGGCCGGCCGCTGCGCTCAAGCTGGGCTTCCTCAGTATCGTGCTGGCGGCAGGCGTCTACAACTGGCGCCGCGTGCGGCCTGCCTTGGGCGAGCCGCATGCGACTGTCCGACTGCGCCGATCATCGCTGGTAGAGCTGACGGCTGCCTTGCTCGTAGTCGTGGTGACCGCGGTGCTCGTGGCCTCGCCGATGCCGGGCGAATAGCTACCGATCAACCCGCAGCGCGTCGATCAGCTCGCCGATGGCGATTGCGAGGGGGGCAGGACAGGTGATGTTCTTGCGTCGCCGAATGCCAAGCAGACGCCAGCAGATACGCATGGGCGCCACCAGAATCGCGTCTGGCTCACCACATGGTCGAATAGAGCACGGTGGTGTACATGAGACCGAACGACGAGCGTCGACGGACGTCTGGCGGCAAAACGTTTGTAGGACATCCGCCGTTGCGGGGGCCCCAACGCGGCAGAGACTTGCGTGGGTGGGCTGTCATCAGGTGAGCGCTCGGCGTTCCGCTGCACCCGTTCGATGAGGGGGGGGCACGGAGTGGGCGTCGAAGCGGGCGCCGGGACCACGAACCGCTGCCGAATGCCGAGATTCGTGCGCTGCATCGACACCGGCCGCCGTGAGGGCGCGTAGGCATCAAGCGTCTCCGGGACCACGAAGCCTGAGTCCACCGGTGCGTACACAACTCCTTGCCCTCCACGGTGAGGATGTCCTCCCACAGCGCGACCTCCCACATGTCGCCTCGCGGCCGACCGATTTCCTTCATCAACTCTGCCGTAACGTTGAGCGCCGCAACCCCGTCGCTGACGCGGATAAACGCGATGCGAGACACGGCCATGAATGCCGCCAGCACCTCGTCCCGACTCGCGGGCCGCGCAAGATCAACAATCCAGTGGTGGAGATGTCCTACGTTCTGGGGCGACTTGGTCGCGATGGTCACGACGTCGAGGTCGGGAAGCACGGTGCGCGCATCCGGACCCTGATGACTGGGGATCACCGGCTCCGGGACCATCGTGTTCATGATTCCCTCGCGATGACTTTCCCACGGGTCGGACGCCCGTCGCACCAGGACGCCGCGGGCTCGCCCGAGCAGTCCCGCCTGGCGGAGCGCGAAGAGGGTCCGCACCGTTGAGGTGGTGTTGCATGAGACGACGCGCGTGGACCGGCGGTCGAGGGCGGACTCGTAGTTCGCACACGCGACGAAGGAGTGTCCGGCCAGATCGTGTTTCGCTCCGCCCTGGAAGATGTGTCGTACGCCCGCCGCGTTGTACAGCTCTCTATTCTGGGCGTCCACACCTTTTGGGGTACAATCCACCACGACATCCGCAACCGCGAGCAGTTCCCCAAGGTCACCCCTAGGCTCGCACCCGGCCGCGCGCAGCGCCGTGACGGATTCGGCGGTTGCTCCATAGATCGCAAAGTCGCGTTCCCGTGCCACTTGCATCCGCCAGTCGGTCGCGACGTCGACGATTCCGGCAAGCTGCATGTCGGGCTGCATGCCCACGGCGTCGGCGACGCGACGCCCGATCACCCCGAATCCATTCACTGCGACGCGAACAGTCATCCGGCCATCTTGCGGCACGCCTCGGCGCAACGACGGCAGGCCTCAGCGCAGCTCTTGCAGTGTTCCATCTCGTGCGCATCGCATTCCTTGGCGCACCAATCGCAGATGTCGGCGCACAGCGCGCAGAGTTGCTTGGCAAAGGGGCTCTGGCGCGCTATCGCATCGCTACAGAGTCGGGCGATGGCGGCGCACTCAATGCAGCACGCCGGGCAATCATTGGAGCTGGTCTTGCCGGTCATATGCGCGAAACAATGGCCGCATTCTGTCGCGCAGTCGTTGCACGCGGCGATGCAATCCTTCGCCGTCTGATCGAGATGGTGGCTCATGATGTGCCCTCGTGAGTTTTGGTTGAGACCTCGGCGCAAGCCATCGAGCGATATTCCGCCCTGCATTCGGTTGCAGTTCTACGCATACATGTTTTACATAGCGTAAAGACGGAATGCGCACAATCAACCTTGAGAGCTATTCGGCCGGCGACGAGTCGGCGCGCCGAAGGTACACGACAGCGAACGAAGCAGTCAGTCGGGCCCTGGGTCGCAGAAAAATCGCGGTGCGGGCGGCCCTCGTGAGACCTCCTGTCACAGCGTATTTTACCCGAAGTAAAGGTGTGCCTCCCCCGCCACCCCATCCAGCCTCCTCATGCTGCCGATTCTGCGCATAGGCGCGCTCGCCTTCTCGCTGGGCGCCCTCTTCCCGACGTCCCCCTTACGCGCACAAGCAGCGCGGGCTGACTCAATCGCCCTCACGACCGCCGTCGCACGGTTCCACGACGCGCTTACCGCGGGCGATTCCGTGCGCGCCGTCGCCATGCTGGCGAGCGACGCCCTCGTTCTCGAAAGCGGTGCCATCGAGACCCGCCCGCGCCGAGTATCTCGGCCACCATTTGGGTGCGGACATGGCGGCGAGCAAAGACTCCAAGGGCACTCAAACCGTTGTCCAGGTTCGGGTAGCCGGAGACGCCGCCTACGTCGTATCACGGACGGTCACCCCGCCGACGGGCGAAGAAGGTTCGACAGGTTCGCAGATGGCGGAGCTGATGGTGCTTGAGCGCACGACAACGGGCTGGAAGATTCAGGCGATCCACTGGTCGTCTCGCCGACGCCGCTCGTGACACGCACTGGAGACTCGGCGATTCGACGCCTTGGGCGCCGCCCTGTGGCCATGGCGGCCACGGTAGTTGTCGCGTTGTTCGCTGGTTCGGCGACACTGCTTACGGCACACGACTTTTGGCTGGTGCCTGACGCGTTTGCGGTCACGCCTGGCGGGCGCATCGAATTGAGCGGCCAGACGTCGAGCCTGTTTCCGAGCAGTTTGTCGGCCGTAGCACCGGATCGTATCATCTCAGCGCAGGTCGTCACGGCCAACTCAGCGGTCACCGTTCGCGATGTGTCTGTGCAGGGGCAATCGCTTCGACTCGCGCACGCGGCCACCACAGCAGGCCAACACCTTATCGGCGTGCAGCTCGCGCCGAGAACCGTCCGCGAATCGCCGGCAAGTTTTCGGCGGTACCTCGATCTGGAGGGCGCGCCGGAGGCGAGGCAGCGATATGAACGCGCGGGTTTGCTCCCGCCTGTCGGCGGTGATAGCATCGTGCGACGCTACGCAAAGTACGCCAAGACCGTGGTCGAGGTCGGTGATGGACCACGGGCGTTCCAGCGTCCGCTCGATCACCCGCTTGAGTTCGTGCTGCTCTCCGATCCATCGGCGCTTCGCATTGGCGACACTCTTCGCGTCAGGCTTGTACTGCTGGGCAAGCCTGCAGTCTCGGCCTCTCTCCATGCGGGCTCCGTACCGAGCGGGCCTGGCGCGCGTACCGACACCGCCGCCGCACGTCGTGCCGCCGCGCGCGACGTGAGGTTGGAGACCGACGCGAGCGGCGTGGCCACCGTCGTGGTCACGCAGTCTGGCCTCTGGAATATTCGCACACTGCAGATTGTGCCCGCCGACAAAGGATCCGGCGCTGACTGGGATGTACATTGGGCCACCCTGGTGTTTTCCGTCAAACGCCGATAGACCGGCGGATACACCGCCATGAACCGTCCCGGTAGTACCCGTCGCCGATGGCTCAAACGAGTAGCACTGGGAACGGGTGCCGTCGCCGTCGGTATCGCCGCGCTGGCCATCGTTGACGCAGACGGCGCTGACACCGGACGCCCCCTGTTCGTGCGGCGTCTCGGCGACAGCGGCCCGTTGCTGGTCTTCCTACCGGGCATCGGTGCTACCACACGTTTCTGGGAACTGGTGGTCGCCCCGCTGGCGGATCGCTATCGGCTTGTGTTGATCGACCTGCTCGGCTTCGGACGCTCACCCAAGCCGTGGACCACCTACTCAGTCGACCGACATCTCGCAGAACTCGAGCGCGTCATCGCACCGCTCGCTGCCGACGGACCCGTAACACTGGTGGGACATTCGCTCGGTGCGCGGCTCGCGGTAACGTATGCCGCCCGAAACCCGACGCATGTGCGCGGCCTCGTGCTCGTGAGCTTGCCATACTTCACGGGCGGTGAGGAGGCCAAGCGATTTCTCAGGCAGGGCGACAGTGGATGGGTACGAACGCATTTGGTGCCACTTGCGCTGTGGTGTCTGCTGGGCCGCCGCCTGCTCGGGTGGGCGGCACCGATGATGGCCGGTGATGTCCCGCGCGAAGTGGTGGAAGACATGAATCAGATGACATGGCGCTCGTCGACGTCGACCCTCTGGGAGGCCATCTACCGATACGATCTGTCGGTCGATCTGCGACGATTGCGGGCCAATCTGCCGGTGACGCTCTTGCACGGCGATCAGGACCAAAGCGCTCCGGTCAGTGGCGTTTGGGACATCAGTCGCCAGCGACCGTCCGCTATAGTGCGCGTTCGTGAGGGCGAGGGACATGCACTTCCGTTGAATCAACGAGAGTGGGTCCGCGAGCAGATTGGTGGAGCGGTGCCCGCGTAGTATTTGCGCCGCATTGGTTTCTGTCTTTGGACCTCACGCCCGACGCCGATGGTCGATGTGGTGGACTTACGGAGTCGGTACGCGTAGCGCCCAGCATTGCGCTGCTGAAGCGCAGCAGCGCCGCGGTCCGACCGAAGATTCGGTTCGCACCGCGGTACTGCTCCGACGCGACCGCCACCATACGCTGAGCGACATCCAGCTCAGCGAATGGACTCAGTTGGCGGCTTCTTCACGGGTGGCTTCGGCGTCGGCATCACATGTCCGGCGTGTGGATCCGCGGGCTTGGGCGTGGCCTTGGGTGTCATTTTCGCCGGTGGACGCTTGGCCGCCGGTGTGGCAGGGCTCGACCGGCGGGCAGGCGGCGCCTTGGGCAACGAATCCACTGCTCCCATCGATTCGAGATGTTGCTGATGCGCGCGCAACGCAGGATTAGCCAGTACGCGTGCACGAATTGCCGGGTCACGTAGCATCGCTTCGTGCATCTCGCGCATCATGGCCTGCGCCGCCGTGTTCTCCGACGGTGCAGGCGTCACGCCATGCTGCATCGCATGGTGTGCGGCACTTGTGTCTCGGCGCGCCGAATCGGTGCGCGCACGTGACGTATCGGACGCGGTGTGGTTCATGCCCGCGTGATTCATACCTGCCATGGGTGCCGCACCTGCCGCCGCGGCTGGCGTCGGGGTCATGTTCGTATGGCCCGCATGCTCTCCGCCGGTGGCCTGCCCCGACTTGAAGCCGACCATCGCGCCGGTTCGGTCGTCGTGCGACATCACGGCGCCGTACGTCACCGTCGGCGTCGGAAGTGTCGGTAGGAAGCCCACGGACGGCCCGCCCATGTTCTCGATCCCCATGTGCCCCGCCATCGTCAGCCACGCCTGCGGCGTCATCACGTACGACGTGTCGTCGCGGAACCGTTCTGCGGCGAGCATGATCTCGGCGCGCTTCCGGTGACGCGGCACACTGTCATTCGCGAGGATGTCGCTGATGACGTCGTGCATGCTGTGCAGATTGTCGAAGATGATCGCCGCTTCCTGGTACCGCGCCGCGAACACCGGCGCGACGGCGGGCGTCATCGGCATCTGGTACGGGAACGTCCGCGGCGGGTCCTGTAGCATCTGCCAGAACCGCGCCGTCGTGGCCCGCACGCCGGCCTGCCGCTCGTCGACCGTTTTGCCCACCATCAGCGGTTCGTAGAGGCCCACCTGCAGCCAGTGGTATCCCCAGATCAGCCCGTTGAACTTGGGATACTGCTTCCGGAAGGCGAGCGAGTAGGGCTGTTCCTGCATCAGCTTCATGCTCTTCGGCTTCGAGCTGAAGGCGACATCCTTGCGCGTCTTGTAGTAGTCGATCAGGCGCTGCACCTCGCGATCCTTCGCCGTCTGATCGAGGCGCTCATCGGCGAGCACGTCGTAGAGTTGACGATGAAGGATGTGGGCCCACTCGAACATTTGCTTCGCTTCGGGCGCGAGCTGCACGTACTTGATCTCGATGGCTGCTTCTTCCAGCGGTATGCGGGGCGGCCGCACCAGCACGCGCTTCGTCAGGTAGTCATACTGCTTCACTTCCAGCTCATCGGGCGATGCGTGCGGCATCGTCCACAGCTTCTCGTACAGGATCGCGTGACCGTAGTCGAACGCGTTGAACAGCCGGTCGGCCGCCTGATAGTCGTTGCGGAAGGTCCAGTTGTGTGGCGCCTGCAGATAGAACTGCTCGTAGGTCGTGACCCACTGCGCAGACGCCGTCGCTGGTGTCGCGAGCGCGGTTCCGGCGAGCAGCGATGCGAGCAGCGCGCCGCGACCCAGGCGCGACGAGAGTGTGCGAACCTGAGACATTAGCGCTTCCTCCACGGCAAGCCGATTACGTAGGCGCCACCAATCGTGGCGAACCATCCCTTGTCATCTCCAGACAGTCGCGATCCGGCGCCCACGTCGAGCGCAACACGCGGGGAGAGCTGCACGCGCGTACCCACCGCGGCGTTCCACTCCAGCGATTCGTTGGCCTCAAGCGGCTGACGCGCGAATGCTTCCGCCGAAATCAACAGCGACTTCAACGGGAAGGGGCGGTCGACCGACACGCCACCGAGCCAACGGGACAACTCGGACGCGCCAGCACCTACTGCGCCTGCCTCACCCGGGACCGACGCGGGTGCTTTTCCCGCCGTGTATTGACCGTTCACATGGAAACGCGCCCATTGAAACGTCTTTGTCGCGATGCCCTTCACACTGGCGTACGTCGCGTCGGCGGCGAGTCCACCCACGGGGGCCAGCACGCTGGCACCGATGGCCAGTGCCGGAATGCGGGTCTCGGTGTTCAGGTTGTACAGCACCGACGCGTCAAGCCCGGTGATGCCCACCGTCTTGCCGCCTACCCCGGCATCGAGGATGGCAATCGGCAGGCCGATTTCGACCTGAGTACGGCGAAACAGGCCATACGCGAGCTCCGGCTCGATGCCCCAGTTGTACACACCGCGACGGTTTCTCTCCAGGCGGAGCGGAGCCGCTTGTATCTCGAGCGCGCGGCGCTCCACGGCATAGGCGTCTTCGATCTGCAGCGGACGACCAGCGTCGGTGTTGTAGTAGTCTGTTTGAGCCTTCGCATTTTGCGGCAGGCTCAAGGACGATATGGTCATGGTGGCGGCCAGCGCGAAGCGCTGGGGCCATCGATGTAAGGCAGTCATGGGACGAGAAGTGGTCGTTGTAGGTGGTGCAGGCGTCGACCGGGCAATCTACGTTTTACGTAGCGTAAAACATGAGACCCGATATCGGAAGTCCACGACGCTGCCTACTGGTCATGCTGATGATGCCGGCGATGCGGGCGCTAGGCGGCCCGGGCGGCAGCGCCGCCTTCGAGGAGCGCGAGGATCTCCGTCAACGTGGTCTGGGCACGATCCCGCGCGTACCATCGCCGGACCTCGCGGTACCGCGCTGTCTTGTCGAGTGCGTGCCCCTCCGAGCGCACCCAGGACTGGAGTGGCGCAGGCCGCGGGCCCCACCAGCCGACTTCGTGGTACGCCTCGTCGAGCACCATCACGATGGGGATGGATCGCGTGCCGCCGGTGAGGTGCGCGTCCATCAGATCCGGGTTCTCGTCTCGCGTGAGGATCCGCAGATCCAGCGTGGCAGACGCACCAGCCAGCGCCGCGAGCGCCGGGATCGTGTTGACGGCGTCGCCGCACCAGTCCTCGAGCAGCACCAGCAGGTGCCGGCGCGCCGACAGGCGATTGACACGCGCCACCAGGTCCGCGTCGGGCGCTGCGCGCTTGGCGAACGTCGCCCACAGCTCGTGATTTGCCGCCGCCTGCGCGACGAATTGGTCCAGCGTCAGCGCGCTGTTGTAGCGCGCCTCAAGTGTCAGGTCCTTCATGAGGGAATCTCCGTGGCCGCGCCGACCCGTGGTCGGTTAGCGGCTGTGCTTGAACATGAGGTCGACCAGCTCGTCGTACATCGACTCCGCCGCAGCGTCTGTCGACTGCATCGCCGAGCTGGCGCAGTGCTTCAAATGGTTGCGCATGAGTTCCCGCGACACGCTGCGCAGCGCCTCGTGTACCGACGAGATCTGCGTCATGATGTCCGCGCAGTAGCGGTCGTCGTCCACCATCTTCTGGAGGCCGCGCACTTGACCCTCGATGCGGCGGAGGCGCTTGATGTTGCGCTCCTTCACCGCGCCGTCGACGGCAACGGCCTTCCGCCCCTCCACGGCCGCGTCGCCGTGGGCACTGCACCCGCTGCTCGCGGCCGATGTGTTGAGCGTGGCATCCCATGTCGCATCGGACGCGTCGTCGGTCTGGTCGTGCGAGGTGGTGTGGCGGCTCTGGTTCGGGGTCATCGAGGTGCTCCAGGATCAGGTAGTGTGACGCAGTGCTCGTGAATGCTGCCTCGGGCGCGTGCTACGATGCGCGATGCGTGATGCGGTGCTGCTAGGCCGTCGTCGCGGCGAATCGCCGAAGGCGCAGGCTGTTCATGACAACGCTGACGCTGCTGAACGCCATCGCCGCGCTCGCGAGGATAGGGCTCAACAACAGGCCGGTGATCGGGAACAGCAGGCCGGCCGCGACGGGAATGCCGACGACGTTGTAGGCAAAAGCCCAGAAGAGGTTCTGCTTCATCGTGCGCATCGTGCGCCGCGAGAGTCGGATCGCGTCCACGACGCTGGCGAGATCACCGCGCATGAGTGCGATATCGGCCGCTTCGACCGCGATGTCGGTGCCGCTACCCATCGCGATGCCAATGTCGGCTTTCGCCAACGCTGGGGCGTCGTTGATGCCGTCACCGACCATGGCGACCACCCGCCCGCCAGCCTGCAGGCGCTCAATCTCCGCCACCTTGCCGGCCGGCAGCACGCCGGCGACCACGCGGCCGATGCCGGCGTCCCGCGCGACCGCATCCGCGGTGCGCTGGTTGTCGCCCGTGAGCATTACCACGTCGAGGCCAAGACGCTGCATCCGCTGGATCGCCGCGCGAGACGTCGCGCGAATCGGGTCTGCGACGGCCACCACACCCGCGAGCGCACCGTCGACCGCGACGTACATCGCCGTCTTGCCTTCGTCGGCGAGGCGATGGGCAACAGCGCGCAGGGGCGAGACGTCGACGGCGAAGTCCTGCAGCAAGGCTTCGTTTCCGACGGCCAGCGCGCGTCCCAGCACCACCCCTGTGGCCCCGCGCCCCGTGTAGGATGCGAAGGCTTCCGGAGTCTCGACGGTGAGCCCCCGGCCGCGGGCATGGCGAACGAGCGCATCGGCCAGCGGATGCTCACTCATCGTCTCGAGTGACGCGACGAGCGAGAGCAACGCGTCGCTCGCCATCGGGCTGTCCTGTACGACCTCGACGTCCGTCACCGTTGGCCGTCCTTCGGTCACCGTGCCGGTCTTGTCGAGCACGACCGTCGTAATGTCGCCGGCACGCTGCAGCGCCTCCCCACCCTTGATCAACACGCCGAGCTCCGCACCCTTGCCCGTCGAGACCATCACGGCGGTGGGGACGGCCAAGCCCATGGCACAGGGGCACGCGATGATCAGCACGGCCACGGCCGCCGCGAACGCCCGGACGGTCGCTTCGCCCACGCCGCCGCCCGTCGCGTGCACCGCCACAAACCACGCGGCGAACGTCGCCACGGCGAGCGAGACCACGACCGGAACGAAGATCGCGCTGATGCGATCCGCCAGGCGCTGGATCGGGGCGCGCGATCCCTGCGCATCGCGCATCAGCTTCACGATCTGCGCCAGGACACTCGTTTCGCCAAGCGTCGTGGCGCGGTACCGGAATGCCCCCGTGCGATTGATCGTCCCGCCGATCACGCGATCACCCGTGCGCTTCGTGACGGGCAGTGACTCGCCGGTCAGCATACTCTCGTCGACCGCGCTCTCTCCGCTGACGATCTCCCCGTCCACCGGCACGCGCTCTCCGGGCCGCACGAGGATCATGTCGTCCGCGCGCACACTGTCGACCGGCACGTCCTGCTCCGCCTCATCGCGCAGCACACGCGCCGTCTTCGGCTGCAGGTTCGCCAGTGCGCGGAGCGCGGTCGACGTCTCGCGCTTGGCGCGCGCCTCGAAGGCATTCCCGGTGAGGATGAGCGCGATGATGATGATCACCGCCTCGTAGTACACGTCGGGCGCTACCCCATGGCGCACGAAGAAGCTCGGTGCGACCGTGGCGACCACCGAGTACACGAACGC
The DNA here is from genome assembly GCA_016704465.1 of Gemmatimonadota bacterium. Taxonomy (GTDB): domain Bacteria; phylum Gemmatimonadota; class Gemmatimonadetes; order Gemmatimonadales; family Gemmatimonadaceae; genus SCN-70-22. The sequence continues at coordinate 195,079 of JADJAD010000012.1, forward strand.
CGCGCCCGTGCCCACGGCGACGAGCGTGTTCATGTCGGCGGAGTGATGGCGAAAGGCAGCCCACGCCCGCGTGTAGAAGTGCCGGCCCGCCCACGTCATGACGCCGAGCGTCACGAGGAGCAGCCCCCATGAGAGGACCGAAGCCGGAATGGCGTAGAGCCATGGCAGCGCGCTCCGCAGGCCCGGCGTCATGTGCTCCATTGCCCACCCCATGAACGGGTCGGCCACGGGCCCATTGTGTCCTGCATCCATTGCACCCATAAGGGGCATACTGAGCAGCATCGCCAGGACGCCCGCGATGGCGCTCGCCCACGCTTTCGCGCGCAGCTCCCGAAACTCCTCCGCCGTCGCGGCGTCGCGCGCAGCTTGCTCCTCGAAGGCGGTGCGATCCGCACGAGGCAACTCCGCGCCATAACCGGTCGCGCGAATCCGCTCGACCAGCGCGTCCGGCGTGATCGCCGACGCGTCGTACGCAATCGTGGCATTGCCCATCATCAGATTCACCGAGGCGTCGACGACGCCCGGTGTCTTGCTCAACGTCCGCTGAACGCGACCCTGGCAGGCGGCGCACGTCATGCCCGTCACCGGGATGACGACCTGCTCCGCCGATGGCGGAGGCGCAGCGGGCCGCGGGTGCGTGATATTCGCGGTGGTCATGGTTCGTGTCCTCGCGCGGGGGGAACTACTCGGCGATGAGCTTGCCGCGCAGCATGCTCATCCCGCAGGTGAATTCGTAGACGCCAGGCTTCGCCGGGGTCACGGTGACCGCGGTGGTCTCGTGCGCCGGCAGGTAGGTGCGGATGCCGAAGTCCGCAAACACGACTTCTTGCGAGCAACTCGAGGTCTCCTGGCGGTCAAACAGGAGGCGAACCGGGGCGCCGGCCTTCACGCGAATGGCGGAGGGCGTGTAGCCGCCATGGACGGGCACGGTGACCTCCTGCGTGTGCCCTGCCGAGCCTATGGCGGCCGTGGCCGGGGCGCGCTCCGCGGCGAAGAAGTACCAGTTGACCCAGAGGATCGTGGTGCCGGCTCCGGCGATCACGAGCCAGTCGATGCCGCCGAGTGAGGCGAACATGGTGGATGTCTCCGTGTGTGTTGAAGGAACGTGAAGGAGCAATCAGCGCGACGAGCAGCAGCCGCCGCTCGTCGGCGCCTGCGGAAGACCCGTCTTGGCCTCCGCACTGACCGCCGTGCCTGCACCGTTGCCAAGACCCGACCCTGACGCGAAGCTGGCCGCGTAGCCGGCCTCGCGGAGCACCTCGATGAGCGCGGCAGGGAGCACCGTCTTTGGCTCGAGCCGTACCGACGCCCGGCCGATGCGTACGTCATCGACCTCGACACCGGGCAGACCGTTCAGGGCATTGCTCACAGCCCGGACACAGTGTCCGCAGGTCATTCCAGCTACCGCTAGGTCGAGGCGTTGTGAGGCTCGGGACTCGGCTGCGTCAGCAGCAGCGGAGGAGGGGGGTGGGCTCATGGCGGCGCAGTCGGCGCCAGCCGTCTTGGGGGTACTCGGACCAGTCATGTCGCGGACTCCGATTGACAAAGGATCGGGGTATCCGTGTGGATACCCTGGTGGGGTATATGATACATACCCCCACCCCCTATGTCAACAGGCTCCGGGACTAGGCGGTGGACACAGCCCCGTCGATTCGCACGGCGTCCTGACGCACGTGCTCATGCGGGCAGCGCTGCCCGGGCTGGTGCTCGTGATCCACCGCGCAGAACAGGTGCGAGAGCGCGTTCTGATGGACGTGCGCGCAGTGCGCAACGCCCGCAGCGGCGCCCGTCGGCATGGGATGCGCTACCACGAGGCCTGATACCCACACCGCGCTGAGCATCGCGGCTGCCCCGAGCAAGGAGCGTCTGGTGAGATGAGAGGAGACCACCGCCATTTCGCCGGCGAGTCGCCGCACGCGGCGCTCCAGCAGCGCGTCGTGCTGCATGGGCCGGCCGCCTTGACTCAGAACCAGGCCGACGACGGCACTCGGCGGCAGCGAGCTCGAACCGCCACCTCCGAGCGGCGGAACAGGCCACGCCGCCACGGCCAGGATGGCGCTCGCGAGGTCGAGCGGTCGTTCTCTCGCCGCAGCATCGTCTGCCACGACCGAGCGCTCGGAGTGGCTTGTGACCCGGTCCGGTCGGTGGGGCGATCCGTGGCCCGATGCCGACATTACCGAACATGCCGAGCGATCCGGCGCCGCGCGCATCATCGCCGGAGTATTGATCACGGCGCCGCCGAGTGGTCTCGGAATCAATGTGACCGTCTCGACATCATGCGAGGAGTCCCAAGATCACGAAGAACGGGTCTCGCAATCACGCACATAGCTCGCCCGAGACCCGCGAGCGTAGCTCGCCCTGTCTGGACCGTCCAGTCATTTCCGCAGACGGATCGCTTCCCACTCGAGAATTCAGGCGACAAACGGCGCGTGGCATCTCAGATGCAATGTGTAGAGCGTTTCAGAATCAACAATCGGTGCGTTGCTACTTCATGCAAAAACGGGTAATGACCGTGAGCCTGACACCACTCCAGACCACGCGACGCCCCCACGGCGCCGCGAACGCCGCTCGCTGTTGTTCCCCCGGCTGCATCCGGCCGATGGGGGGATTGCGGTCTCCACTCGCCCTCGCATCGTCCCCAGCGCCCCCTACGGCGTCTCCCAGCATCGGCGTGATCGGCCCCTTCCCCTGGGGGCGGGGGTCGCCCGACCATCGGCGTGACGCTGCGCTGGCTGGTCGCGTAGAACGACGTTGGGCGACGCCCTCGTGGGGCGTTGCCGCACAGGGCCGAGCGTGTGAGGCGCGCGGAGGCCAGCGACCGGGCGCGGTGACGCCCTACCCGCCCGCCCCTCCTCCGCGGCCGCTGCGTATCGCGGACTGGTGCCTCGGTCGGCAGATTCCGAGAGTCTGGCACCCGTCTCGTTTGGCGCGCGCCTCGTTCCGCCCCCTCGCAATCCGTCGCCGTTTGGCCCCTCAGCCACGACGCGCTCGCTCAGCCGCAGGCTCGATCTACCCGCCACGCTCAGATCGCCCGCGACGCCGGCACTCTGCCAGTGCGAGGGCGTAGCGTCGCCCGGCTCGACGACGGCGCCGTCCGTCTCGCGGCAGGCGCGGCATCCTCGCGTCGCACCTCTCATCGCGCCTCGCGTCCCGCCTCGCCTCGCTCGCCCTACTGTCGGCTGCTCGCCCTCCGCTCTCGCCCAACTCGTCCGCGGCGCCGTCACCGAACGTGGCTCCGGGGCGCCTCTCGCCGGCGTCGTCCTCACGCTCGTCGATGACGAAGGACGCACCGTCGTCGCCGGACTCAGCGACGCCGGCGGCGCATACGAACTGCGAGCCCCCAGGGCCGGGCGCTTCGCCCTCCTGGTCAAGCGCATCGGTGTCCGGCCGACCCGCACCGCGCCGTTCGCCCTTGCGGCTGACGAGGCGCGCCGCGAGCCGATCGAGGTCGACGCGTCGTCCCCGCCCGGGCGCGGTGCGGTGACGGAGCGCGCGAGCTGTCGGCAGCCGAAGACGGCGACCCGCGGTCAGGTCGCCCTCTGGGAAGACGTGCGCGCCGCCCTCACCGCGTCGGTGCTCACCGCGCAGCGCGCCGAGAGCGGACGCGTGACCCGCTTCAGTCGCGATGTCGACGCCGGATCGGGGCGCGTCGTGCGCGACGAACGGCGCACCTCGATCGAGACCATCGGCCACCTCTTTCGCAGTCTCCCGCGGCACGGCTGGCCAGCGACGGCTACATCGTGCGGCGCGCCGACGGCAGCACCGACTACTACGCCCCGACGCCGACGTCCTCCTCTCCGAGGAGTTCCCCGCCGCCCGCTTCCGGCTCGTGTCGGTGTAGGCGCGCGCCGCGTTCAACGGCTTTCCGCCTTTTCCAACGCGCGAGAGCGAAGCGCCCCGATGTCGCCGGCGTCCTCTGGCTCGACGGCGCCTCGTCCGGAGCTGCGCGAACTGAGTTCACCCCTACACGGCGCTCCCCCGGCGTGCCGGGCGACGCCGCTCGCGATGGGCTCGGCGGGCGCGTGCGTTTCGCTCGGCTCGCCGATCGGCGCTGGATCGTCGACGGCTGGCGCATCCGGATGCCGCGCGCGGCAACCACCGGGAACAGCGCGCCGGAGACACACCTCACGCTGCACCGATGCGGGCAGGGCGCGTCAGGCGGCGTCACCGCCGCCACGGCGGCGTCGACTCCCACGGGGGCGTCGATTGCGGGGACAGTCTTCGGCGGCGTCGCCAGCGCACCGGCAACCGGGTGACAGAGTCACCTCGGGGACCGCGCTCGGCAACCACCGGTGCGGACGGGGCGCTTCTCTGACTCGGCGTGCCGGCGGGGCGGCTGCATCGGGCTCTCCCACCCGGCCTTCGACTCATTCGGGGCTGGTGGTGGCGTCGCCCCTTCACTCGACGTGCCGGCCAACGGCACCAAATGCGCGTTAAGCTCGCGCTGCCGTCGCTCCGCACACGCGCCGCCCGCCTCTGCCGCACCCCGGTCGACCTCCCGCGAGGGGAAGTCGTCGTCGTCACGGTGGGTGATGACCGCCAGCGGAGAACCGCTGCGCGCCGCCCCATCCGCCACCTGGCGCGCCGTCGAGTCGCGGGGAACACCTCTCACGGGGGGTGGGCGCGACCTCGAGGCAAGTACTCGACGACGCGGGGCGCGCCACGCTGTGCTGCGCTCCCCGGGCGACGCTGGTGCCAGGTCGATCCGCCCGCCGAGACCGGCGCCGGTGGCGCGACGTTACGCCTGACGGCCGGTTCGATCGGCGCTCGCGCCTCCTCGTTCGCCATCCGGTGAGCCGCGCGCCGTGAAGCACCGTCGCACCGCCGAGCGCCAAGGAGCGCGCTCGATGAAGGCGCGCTCTTCCGCAGACATCGCGCCGCCGGACGCGGGCGCTTCCTCGACGAAGTCGGCGCTGCGCGCGCTGCGACGACAGTCTCACCTCCGATGTGCTGCGCTCCAT
>JADJAD010000013.1 GCA_016704465.1 Gemmatimonadota bacterium
GCCATCTCGGCGGGGATTCACGGCAACGTGATCCGGGTCCTCAGCCCGCTGGTGATCACCGACGAGGAGCTGGACCGGGGCCTGACGGTCCTCGAGCAGGAAGTACTCGCCGCGTGGAGTCGAGTCGAAGCGACGCACGCCGTCCTGACGCATACCTGAACCCTGCGCACTGCATGCAACCATTCGCGATCGCCGGGCTGCAATTGCAGCTCTCGGGACATGGCAACAACCTTCCCCGAATGCACGAGCGGCTCGACTTCCTCATGGCGGTCTTTCCGTGGGTGCAGATGGTGGTGTTCAGCGAACTGGCGGCCTGCGGCTGGTCGCCGGCACATGCGCAGGCCATGCCGGGGCCGGCGGAGCAGGAGTTCCAGTGGATGGCCGTCCGCCACAAGGTGTGGCTGGTCTCCGGTTCGCACTTCGAGCTCGCCGAGGGGGGCAAGGTCTACAACACGGCGTCGGTGATCGACCCGGAAGGCGTCGTGGTGGCTCGGCATCGCAAGTTGTTCCCGTTCCTCCCGTACGAACAGGGGGTGAGCGCCGGCTCGAACTTCGTGGTCTTCGACATTCCCGATGTTGGGCGCTTTGGCGTCTCGATCTGCTATGACATGTGGTTCCCGGAGACGTCGCGGCAGCTCGCTGCCATGGGGGCCGAGGTCATCATCCACCCGACGCTCACCAGCACGATCGATCGCGACGTGGAGTTGTCGATCGCCCGTGCCACCGCGGCGACCAACCAGTGTTTCATGGTCGACATCAATGGGGTCGGCGACGTCGGCAACGGGCGGTCGGTGGTGATCGGCCCGGCAGGCGACGTCATCTACCAGGCCGGAACCTCCGAGGAGCTCATCCCGATCGAGGTCGACCTCGCCCGCGTGCGCCGGAGCCGTGAAGTGGGGCTTCGCGGATTGGGACAACCGCTCAAGAGCTTCCGCGACAGTACCGTGCGCTTCCCCGTGTACGCCGGTGAGACGCGCGAGTATCTCGAGACGTTAGGGCCGTTGGCGCGAGCCGAACGGGGGACGCGGGCCGGGATCCGAGGGGTCGTCCCCACCCCGGAACATGCGACCATCCCGGTACCGGGGATGATCGACAGCACGGGCCACGCGCTCGTGCCCACGCTCCCAGCGCCGGTGCCGGTGCCGGTGCCGGTGCCCGCGCACGCGGTGCCGGTGCCCTCACACCCTGCAGCGGTGTTGCCGGCCGTACCGCACGCGAGCCTTGAGGCTCCGCCATCCGTGGCCCCGCTCGCTGCCCCACCCGGCCAGTTCGCACCGTCCATTCTTCCGGATTTTCCGGCGCATGCTGCCAGCCAGGGCGCGGAGGTTCAGTCCGGCGACCTTTGACATCATACGGAGGCACGATGAGTCCAGCACCATCGTCGCAACAGGCGCACGACAACAGCGAGCCCCTCTACAACTTGCGGCGCACGCGAACAGACAATTGGAATCGCCTGCGTGACGTGGCGCGACGACTGCATCGTGGCGTCGCCACGCAGGACGAGGCGGATCGACTCGACGCGAGGTGCGGTACCGCACTGGCTGCACTTGCACCACTCGAGCCGTACGCCGCCTTCCCCGGCCATCGGGCGTTTGCCAGACTGCAGGACTTCCACCAGCAGAAGGCGTGGGATGTGCTTTCGCGCCAGACGATCCGGCTCAACCGTCTCCTGACGACGGGCGCGTTCCGCCGCCTCGACCTGCTCGAACTCAAGATCTCCGGCTACTCGGACCTGCTGGATCTCGACGAGTTTACCGAGGACGTATCGCCGGCTCGGACAGGAGAAGCGGCCGTACTTCGTCACGCTGGTCGTCGACGAACTCACCGCGGCGCAGGAGCTCGAGCTGCAGAATCAGCTGCGCCGCCATCGCCGCTCCGACGATGAGTTCGTGTATGAGACGATCGTGGCCCGCACCTTCGAGGATGCCGTGATGGCGGTGCTCGCCAACCCGGCGATCCAGGCCGTGGTGGCGCGCTACTCGTTCCCGTTCTCCAATCCGCAGGCTGGCAGGGCGGTGTCGGAGCTCTGCCGGGTGTACGGATATCGCCTGGACGAGATCGCGGCGATGATGCCAGGCGATCGCACGCTCGCGTTAGGGCGCGTGCTGCGCGCGTTGCGCCCCGAACTGGACCTGTTCCTCGTGTCGGATGCCCCGGTGGAGGACGTGGTCGGCGCCAGGAGCCGGCAGTACCGCCGCGTCTTCTACCACGCCGAGGACTACCAGGACTTGCACCTGAGCATCCTGAAGGGGGTGCACGAGCGCTATGACACGCCGTTCTTCACGGCGCTGCGCAAGTACAGCCTCAAGCCGACCGGGGTGTTCCATGCCCTGCCGATCTCGCGCGGCAAGTCGGTGAACCGCTCGGTGTGGGTGCAGGACCTGGTCGAGTTCTATGGCGCGCGTGCCCTGCAGGCCGAGACGTCGGCAACGAGTGGCGGGCTCGACTCGCTGTTGCAACCGGTGGGCCCGATCAAGCGCGCGCAGGAGTTGGCCGCCCGCGCCTTCGGGGCGCGGCGCACGTACTTCGTCACCAACGGCACGTCGACGGCCAACAAGATCGTGATGCAGGCGCTGATGCAGCCGGGCGACATCGTCCTGCTGTCGCACGACTGTCACAAGTCACATCCCTACGCGGTGATCCTCGCCGGGGCGTACCCGGTGTACCTGAGTGCCTATCCGCTCTCGCAGTACTCGATGTACGGGGCGGTGCCCCTGCGCGAGATCAAGCAGCAGCTGCTGCGCCTCAAGGCGGCGGGCAAGCTGCACAAGGTCAAGTTGCTGCTGCTGACCAGCATCACGTTCGACGGACTCACGTACGACCCGATGCGCGTCATGGAAGAGGTGCTCGCCATCAAGCCGGACATGGTCTTCCTGTGGGATGAGGCCTGGTTCGCGTACGGCCGCTTCGTCCCGACGCTGCGCCTGCGCACGGCGATGGACGCCGCGCGCCGCCTCAAGGAGCGGCTCGACTCGCCGGCGTACCGGGCAGAGTATGCGGCCTGGCGGCAGGAGTTCGACGCCGCCGGGGGATTGGACGAGGCGGCGCTGGACTCCCGCCTGCGCCCCGACCCGGACACGGCACAGGTCCGCGTCTACGCCACGCAATCGACGCACAAGACGCTGACCTCGCTGCGCCAGGGCTCGATGATCCACGTGGCCGACCAGGAATTCGAGCACCGGGTGCGCACCGGATTCGACGAGGCGTACCTCACCCACACGTCGACGTCACCGAACTACCAGATCCTGGCATCGCTCGACGCCGGACGCCGCCAGGTGGAGCTCGAGGGATACGAGATCGTGCGCCGCAGCCTGCAGCTGGCGATGACGCTGCGCGAACGCATTCGCGCGGACCCCGCACTCACCCGGTACTTTCGCATCCTCGGCCCGCGCGAAATGATCCCGGACCTGTACCGACCGTCGGGACTCGACGCGTACTTCAAGCCGGAGACCGGGTGGCAGAACCTGGAGCCCGCGTGGGCCGGTGACGACTTCGTGCTGGACCCGACGCGCGTGACCGTCCACGTGGGGCGGACCGGACTGGATGGCGACCAGTTCAAGCAGCTGCTCATGAACACGTACGACATCCAGATCAACAAGACGTCGCGCAATACGGTCCTGTTCATGGTGCATATCGGCATGTCGCGCGGCGCCATCGCACACCTCGTCTCGGTGCTGAGCACGATCGCCGAGGAGTTGGACGACCGACTGCAGCACGCGGGGAACGCCGAGCGCAGCGTGCACGACGCCAGGGTGCGCGGACTCATCGAGGAACTCCCGCCGCTCCCCGACTTCAGTCGCTTTCATCCGGCGTTCCTGCAAACGGCCGACAGCACGACCCCCGAAGGCGACATGCGGACGGCGTTCTACCTGGCGTACGACGACGCGGCGTGCGAGTTCGTGACGCTCGACCGTGCGCTGTCGCGGTCCGTCGCCGCCGGGCGTACGGTGGTGTGCGCACGCTTCGTCACGCCCTATCCGCCCGGCTTTCCGGTGCTCGTCCCCGGACAGGTCGTCACGTCCGAGATACTCGACTATCTCCTCGCGCTCGACGTGAAGGAGATCCATGGATACGAACCCGACTACGGGCTCCGCGTCTTCACGAACGCCGCGCTCGACGCGCAGCTGGCCGCAAAGACCGCTGGAACCCTTCATTTGACGGAGGTAGTGGCATGACCAAGCACGTCGCAGCAGGAAGCACGAAGGGTGCCGGGAGGCACTCGGCGCTCAAGAATGGAACGCCCTACCCGGCGCTGAAGAACGGGGCACGGACGCCAGCGCCGAAGCACGGCGTGCCACAACCGCTCCCGAAGTCGGCAAAGCCTCGCCGTCGAACGAAGCTGTCGGGCATATCAGACATCCGCCGGAACTTCCACCGGAACGAGGACCCGGTCTACTTCATCAGCGCCACGCCCTTCAACCTGCTGGGCCTCGACGAGTGGGTACGGAACTTCCACTTCATCAACTACATCGACTGCTTCGACGGCCAGCATCCACACGTGTTCGTGCCAACCGAAGCCCCGCATCGCCCCTTCACGTCGATTGAGGACATCAACAACTACCTGCTCGGCCACAAGGACGTGGTGGACTACATTAGGGCGCGTGGCCCTGGTGGAAAGGCCGTCTTTCTCTTCTTCGACGAGGAGACCGAGGCGCTCTGCAAGGAACTCGGGCTCGAGGTCTGCTTTCCCTCCGCCGAGCTGCGCCGGGCGGTCGACAACAAGGTCGAGGCCACGCGCATCGCCGACCGTGCCGGCGTGAAGTCGGTGCCGCACGTGCTGGCCAAGGTTGGGTCCTGGACGGAGCTGCTGAAGGTGGCCAAGCCCCTCGGCACTGACCTCGTGGTGCAGACCGCATTTGGCGACTCCGGACACACGACGTTCTTCATCGCCTCCGAAGCCGACTACGACAAGCACGCCGAGGAGATCGCCGCTGAGGACGAGGTGAAGGTGATGAAGCGCGTCAATGTGCGCGGCTCGGCGCTGGAGGCCTGCGTCACTCGGCACGGGACCATCGTCGGCCCGCTCATGACCGAGCTGATCGGATTCAAGCGACTCACCCCGTACCGCGGCGGATGGTGCGGGAACGAGGTGAACGCCGAGGCGTTCCCGCGCACGGTGCGCGATCGGGCCAGGAAAGCCACCGTGGCGTTCGGCGAGGAGCTGCGATCGATGGGCTATCGCGGCTACTTCGAGCTCGACTTCCTGCACGACCAGGACACGAACGACCTGTATCTTGGCGAGGTGAACCCGCGCATCACCGGTGCCAGCGCGATGACGAACCTTGCCGCCTTCGCCCATGCCGACGCCCCGCTGTTCCTCTTTCACCTGCTGGAGTATTCGGACGTCAAGTTCGACCTCGACGTCGCCGAGCTCAATGCCCGCTGGGCCGACCCGGCCAACATCGACCCGTGGGGACAGCTGGTGATGAAGCACACCGCCGACACCACCGGCGTCGTGACGTCCGCACCCCCGTCCGGCGTCTGGCGCCTCGACGCGGACGGACAGGCCCAGTTCCTGCGCGTCCAGACGCATCGTCGAACGGTCGACACGGAGAACGAGGCGTTCTTCCTGCGCATCACCAACGTCGGCGACTACCTGTACGAAGGTGCCGATCTCGGCATCCTGATCACGCCGGGGCGACTCATGACCGAGGAACATCAACTCAACGAGCGCGCACGCCGATGGATCGAGGCGATCCACGCGCAGTACGTGAGCGTGCCGGTGTCGGCCAGCGATGCCGCCGTGGTCGCCAGCGTAGCCGACGTTGGCAATTTCAAGATTCTCTAGCCTTCCCAGCGAGCGGACGCTGTACTCGGTCGAGGAGCCACTCCCTGGACCGAGATGGGCCGGGCTGTTTCGCCGGCTCGAGCCTGGCTACCGCGACTGGTTCCTGCGAGAGGGTGACGCCGCGCGACCGTCGTACATGGTCGCGTTGCGCGCCCTGCGCAAGCACATGCCGGAGCTGGTGCCGACGTACGAGCGACTCGTCGAACTCGCCGGCGGCACCGACAGCGTCGCGCGGTTGCTCGCACTCTGGTGCCCGACCCCGTATCTCACCGCCTGCTCGCAGGCCGTCTGGCGGCACGGTTCGCCGGTGCTCGTGCGCAATTACGACTACCACCCGATGCTGTGGGATGCCGTGCAGCTGGCGACCAACTGGACGGGGCGCCGCGTCATCGGCATGTCCGACTCGTTATGGGGCCTGCTCGACGGCATGAACGACGATGGCCTCGCCGTTTCGCTCGCCTTTGGCGGACGAAAGGTCGTCGGCACGGGATTCGGCATGCCCCTCATCCTGCGGTATGTGCTCGAGACCTGTTGCACGGTCGACGAGGGGGTCGCCGCCTTGCTGCGCATTCCTAGTCACATGTCGTACAACGTGACCCTGGTCGATGCGCAGGGCGCGTACCAGACAGTGTATGTCGCGCCCGATCGGCCGCCGTTCGTCGCCCATCGCGCCTTCGCCACCAACCACCAGCGCCACATCGATTGGGAGGCCTTTGCCGAAGCCACCGCCAGCGTCGATCGGGAGCAACACCTGATCGCGCGGCTCGACGATGCAACGGAGAGCGCGTCCCGCTTCGTTCAGCGTTTCCTTGAACCGCCGCTCTACCAATCGTCGTTCGCGCGCGGCTGGGGCACGCTGTACACCGCCGTGTATGAACCAGCATCGCGACGAACAGCCCTGCACTGGGCCGGGCTGTCGCTCCAGCAATCCATTGATTCCTTCCAGGAAGGAGCCGTAACGTTGTCGTTCGGCGCCTCACCCGGCGGGGAGCGGAGACACGCATGAGCCATACTGCCATCAATCCCACGACCGGCGAGACAATCGCCACACATGCCGACCTCGCATCGCCCGAGCTGCGCAGGGCTATCGCGGCCACGCAGCGGGCCTATCTGCGCTGGCAGCAGGTGCCCATGCAGGCGCGTGCCGACCTGATGCGAACCGCCGCCCGCCTGCTGCGTGAGCGCGCGGCATCATTCGCCGAACTCATGGCGCGAGAGATGGGGAAGCCGCTGGCCCAGGGACGCGGGGAAGCGGAAAAGTGCGCCTGGGTGTGTGAGTACTACGCCGACCACGCCGCGGCCTTTCTCGAGCCGGAACTGATCGCCACCGACGCCGCACGCAGCTACGTGACGTACCGTCCGCTCGGCATCGTCTTCGCCATCATGCCGTGGAACTTCCCGTTCTGGCAGGTCTTCAGGTTCGCGGCGCCGGCGCTCATGGGCGGCAATGCCGCCCTGCTCAAGCACGCCCCCAACGTGCCGGGATGTGCATTGGCGATCGAGCAGGTGTTCCGGGACGCAGGCTTCCCGGCAGACCTCTTTCGCACGCTGTTCATCTCGGTGCCGCAGTCGAAGCAGGTGATCCGCCACCGGCATGTTGCCGCCGTGACGCTCACCGGGAGTACCGGCGCTGGCAAGGCGGTGGCGAAGGAAGCGGGGGCACGCCTCAAGAAGTGCGTGCTCGAGCTGGGCGGAAGTGATCCGTACCTGATCCTCGAGGACGCGGATCTCGACCTGGCGATCGAAGCCTGCGCCACGAGCCGCCTGTTGAATTCGGGACAGAGCTGCATCGCGGCGAAGCGCTTCCTAGTCGTCGAGCCGATTCGCGCCGAGTTCGAGCGACGGTTCGTCGCGCGCATGGGCCGTGCGGTCGTGGGCGACCCGTTCCGTGACGGGGTCGATGTCGGTCCGCAGGCGCGTGCCGACCTGCGCGACACCCTGCACGATCAGGTGCACCGTAGCGTGGCCGCGGGGGCGCGCCTGTTACTCGGCGGGACGTTGCCGGGCGGGCCCGGCTACTTCTATCCGGCCACCGTCCTGACCGACGTGGCGAAGGGGATGCCGGCGTACAACGAGGAGTTCTTCGGACCGGTCGCGTCGATCATCCCGGTCAAGGATGAGCGCGCAGCGATCAAGGTCGCCAACGACACGTCGTTCGGGTTGGGAGCGGCCGTGTTCACGCGCGACCTGGCGCGGGGCGAACGGATCGCCGCAAATGAGTTGCAGGCCGGGGCATGCTTCGTGAACGCCTTCGTGAAGTCCGATCCACGGCTCCCCTTTGGTGGCATCAAGGAGAGCGGGTTCGGTCGCGAGCTGTCGCGCCACGGCCTGCTCGAGTTCCAGAACGCCAAGACCGTCTACGTGCGCTAGGCCGTCGACGTGCCGGTGCGCCCGTCTCCAGCCATGGTCGACGCTCGAAGGCGGCGGACCTCGTCCTTCTGCGGACCGGGAACACCGACTCGACGCCGCTGCGTGAGCGATGCGGACTAGCCGCTCACCCAGCATCGCGGTATGACAGGGCGTATCTGCTACGAGCCATCGCACGACACGGTCACGGACGCGCCTTGCGCCGGCCGGACTCCGTCGACGTCTCACGCGCTGGTCCCTGGAGTCCTCCTCTCCGCCCTCTCGCCCGAGCCCTCCGCATGCGCCTTCCCGTCCTCGTCCTCGCCGCCCTCGTCGTCGCCCCCTGGGCCGGCTCCGCTGCCGACGCACAAGCAACCACCCGCCGCAAGGTGTACATCTCGGTCGATCTTGAGGGGATTGCCGGGGTGGTGGCCAATTCCCAAACGTCGCCCGCCGGTGCGAACTACGACTGGGCCCGGAAGCAGATGATGGCCGAAACGAATGCCGCCATCGAGGGCGCCTTCGCCGGGGGAGCCACGGAAGTACTGGTGAACGACTCCCATGGTCCACAGACCAACCTGCGCCCCGACGAGATCGACCGGCGCGCGACCCTGATCACGGGGCAGCCCAAGCCCCTGGGCATGACCCAGGGGCTCGACTCGACCTTCGACGCCGCGGTCTACATCGGCTATCACGCGCCTGGCTCGACCGCCGACGCGGTGCACGGGCATACGTTTTCCGGCGCCCTCAAGGTCGTGCGGCTCAATGGCAAGGAGGTCGGCGAGTACGGGTTGAACGCGATGGTTGCCGGTTACTGGGGGGTCCCGGTCGTATTCATCGCCGGGGACCGCGCCGCGGTCGAGATGGCTTCGGACTTCATTCCTGGTGTGGACGGCCTCGTCGTGAAGGAAGGGATCGGCTACTACGCCGCCAAGACGATGCATCCGGTCGAGGCGCGGGAGAAGATCGCCGCGGGGGTGCGCGCCGCGCTCGTCAAGCGCATCGCCCGCCCCCCCGTGAAGCTCGGCCCCAGCATCACGCTCGAGGTGGAACTCGACGCGCTCGCCCACGCCGACCAGGTGGCGCTCGTGCCGGGCATGAAGCGAAACGGCCGTACCGTCAGCTACACCTCGTCCGACCCGCTCACGATCTACAAGGTGGCGCGCGTGATCATGGCACTCTCGCGCGACTAACTGACCGATGCGGCGCGCGCGCTTTGGTCGCGCGTTGCGCCGACGTCCTTCCCTCACCTCGACGCACAACGACATGATGTCTCGTTCGCCGTCTCACGCACTCCTGCTCGTCAGCACCAGCGCGCTCCTCACGCTTCCCTCGCCCGTCGCCGCCCAGCGCACGCGCGCGTCGACCCCGGCCCCGGTCGCGGCGCAGGACAGCACCCTGTTCACGTCCCTGTCGTACCGGATGATCGGTCCCTTCCGTGGCGGACGTTCCACCGCCGTGACGGGGATCGCCGAGGAAACGCACACGTTCCTCATGGGCACCACGGGTGGCGGTGTCTGGAAGACCGACGACGCCGGCCAGAACTGGAAGAACATCAGCGACGGCTTCTTTGGTGGCAGCATCGGGGCGGTGGACATCGCCGATAGCGACCACAACGTGATCTATGTCGGCACCGGGTCGGCCGATGTGCGCGGCAACTCGTCCCAGGGGCGCGGCGTGTGGAAGTCCGTCGATGCCGGTCGCACGTGGCACTTCATCGGATTGCCCGAGTCGGGGGCCATCCGGCGTGTCGTCGTGCACCCGACCAACCCCGACCTCGTCTACGTCACCGCGTTAGGCCACATGTTCGGCCGCAACCCCGAGCGCGGCGTCTACCGCTCACGGAACGGGGGCGCCACGTGGGATCGGGTGCTCTTCCTCAACGACTCCACGGGGGCGAGCGACCTCGCCATGGACCCGCGGAACCCGCGCATCATGTACGCCGGGATGTGGCGCGCCGAGCGCAAGCCGTGGACGATGCTCTCCGGCGGCCCCGAGGGAGGGGTCTACAAGAGCACCGACGGTGGCGACACCTGGGCAAAGCTCGGCGGCGGTCTCCCGAACGGGCTCGTGGGCAAGGTGGGGGTCACGGTGTCACCGGCAAACCCCGACCGCGTCTGGGCGCTCGTCGAGGCCGAGCCGGAGGGAGGTCTCTATCGCTCCGACGACGCCGGGAAGTCGTGGACGCGCGTCAACAAGGAGAACCGGTTGCGGCAGCGCGCGTGGTATTACACGCGCGTCGAGGCCGACCCGCAGGATGAGCACACGCTCTATGCGATGAACACCTCGCTGTACCGCTCCATCGACGGCGGCAAGACGTTCACGCCAATCGACGTGCCGCACGGCGACACGCACGACCTGTGGATCAACCCGCGCGCCCCCCGCGTGATGGTGCTGGGCGACGACGGTGGCGCACAGGTCACGCTCAACGGGGGCAAGAGCTGGTCGAGCATGAACAACCAGCCCACCGCCGAGCTGTACGACGTGGCCGTCGACAACCAGTTCCCGTATCGCGTGTATTCGGCGCAGCAGGACAACACGACGATCTCGGTGCCGGCCTGGTTCGGCCCGAACGTGATGCACCCGATGAACGAATGGCGCTACGCGTCGGGCTGCGAGACCGGCCCGGTGGCGCTGCATCCCGACCATCCGGACGTGCTGTGGGGGGGCTGTTACGGCGGGGCGATCAATCGCATGGACGTGCGCACCGACCAGCGCCGCAACGTCGTCGTGTATCCGCAGCTGCAACTTGGCCAGGCCGCCAAGGACTTGAAGTACCGGTTCCAGTGGGTCGCGCCGATCCTCGTCTCGCGCCACGACCCGGCCGTGGTGTACCACGGCTCGCAATACCTGCACCGCACGCGCGACGGCGGGATGACGTGGGAGACGATCTCGCCGGACCTGACCACCAACACGCCGGCCCACCAGGTCGCATCCGGCGGCCCGATCAACCACGACGTGACGGGGGTGGAGATCTTCAACACCCTCTTCACCATTGCCGAGGACCGGACCGACGCCCGCACCCTGTGGACGGGGAGCGACGACGGACGGGTGCACGTCACCCGCGACGGCGGCGCGACCTGGCAGGACGTGACGCCAACCGGCTTCCCGCAGTTTGCCACGGTGGAGAACCTCGACCTGTCGGCGCACCGTCCGGGCCGGGCCTACCTTGCCGCGCAGCGGTACCGACTCGACGACCTGCGCCCCTACATCTACCGCACCGACGACTACGGGCGCAGCTGGACACGACTCACCGACGGCACGAACGGAATTCCCGACGCCTCGCCCGTGCGCGTGGTGCGCGAGGACCCGGCCCGCGAAGGCCTCCTGTATGCCGGGACCGAGCACGGCGTCTTCGTCTCGTTCGACGCCGGGGCGCGCTGGCAATCGTTGCAGCTGAACCTGCCGGTCACGCCGGTGTCGGACCTGCTGGTGCACCGCAACGACCTGGTGCTGTCCACGCAAGGGCGAAGTTTGTACGTCCTGGACGACGTGACCCCGCTGCACCAGCTCGCAGACGTGGCGCGGGGAAGCGCCGCGCATCTCTTCACGCCGCGCGACACGTATCGCGCCCAGGTCGGCGGCGGCGGCGCAGGCGGGATCGAGAGCGCCCCGGATCCACTCCCCATGGGAACGCTCATCCACGCCTGGCTGGCGGCCGCCCCCGACTCGACCGCGCGCCTCGAGGTGCTGGACGAACGCGGGCAGGTCGTGCGCAGCTTCACGACCGACACGGCCCGCGCCCGCCAGCTGGGACAGCCGGCGCTGCGCAGCGAGGCCGGGGCCCAGCGCATCGTGTGGGACCTGACCTATACCGGACCGCGCCTGCTCGACGGACAAACGATCTGGGGATACACCGGCGGCGTGAAGGCCCCGCCCGGCACGTTCCAGGTGCGGCTGGTGGCCGGCGGGGCGTCGCAGTTGCGCACCTTTCGCCTGCTCGCCGATCCTCGGCTCCCCGACGTCTCGCAGGCGGACTACGACGCGCAGTTCCGCGCCTCGGTCGCCGTGCGTGACTCGATGAACGTGGTCAACGAGGCCATTGCCACGATCCGCGCCGTGCGTGAGCAGGCGACGCGCGCGGTGGAGCAGGCCGGGCGCATCAATCGCGCGTCGGACGTGCGCCCGGCGGCCGACGCCCTGACCGGAAAGCTCGGCGGCGTGGAAGGGGCGTTGAACCAGACCAGGAGCGAGAGCGGCCAGGACCCGATTCGTCATCCCGGGCAGCTCGACAACGAGTTGACCGAGTTGTACACGAACCTGACCGGGAGCGACAGCTACATCTACGGCGGTCCCGAGGGGCGCCCGACCAAGGGCGCGATGGAACGCACCGCCGATGTGATGCGCGTGTGGGCACCGCTCTCGGCGCGCCTTCGCACCATCATCGAGACGGACGTTCCCGCGTTCAACGAACTGTTGCGGCGACTGGGGCTCGGGGCGATCGTGCTGCCGGCAAAGCCGGTGACGTAGCGGCGGCCGCCGCGGGGAGGTGGCGAGAACGGGCGGGCGGCTCCGATCGGGGGTCGCCCGCGCGGTTTTGGTGGGGGTGGAGCGGAAATGATGATGGGAGCAGCAGGCCGGTCGGGTAGTTTTGTTTTCGGGGGGGGGCCCCCAGCTTACCGCCGCTCCCCGCCGACCCCCCGCCTCCTCGCCCCCCTCGCCGCCGCCATCGGCGGCTCAGCGTCCTCGTCGCCACGCGGCGCCACGCGCCCCCCCGCCTCCGCAGCCGGCGGCGGCGCGATCGCCTCGAGCGCCGACGCCGCGCGAGCGCCCCCTCCATCCGGCGACGCCGCAGCCGCACCGGCGCGCTCGCTGTCTTCGGCGCGCTCACTGTTCTCGGCGCGCAACACGATCGGCGCCTCTCCCGGAATCTCCAGGAAGCCCCGCGTCAGCAACACCTCCATGTCCCGCGGTGCCAACGGCCGCGAGAAGAGGTACCCCTGTCCGTAGTCGCAGCCCAGGTCACGCAACCGGGAGTGCTGCCGGGCATGCTCCACCCCCTCGGCGATCGTGCGCAGCGTGAGCAGGTCGCCTAACGCGATGATCGTCCGGGTGAGGGCGTCGTCATGCGTCCCGCGCATCAGGCCATCGGTGAAGGCACGGTCGATCTTCAGGATGTCGACCGGAAACTGCTGCAGGTACGAGAGCGACGAGTATCCCGTCCCGAAGTCGTCGATCGCCAGGCGCACGCCAATGCCCTTGAGCTCGTGCAGCCGCTCGACGGTCGATTCGGTGCGGTGCATGAGGGCGTTCTCGGTGATCTCGAGCACCAGGAGCGAGGGGAGGAGCCCCGACTCCGCCAGCGCCGCTTGTACGTCGGCCAGCAGCGACGACGACTCGAGTTGCCGGACCGACAGGTTCACCGTCACCGAGAATGCGCGTCCGTCCCCTCGCTGCGCGTTCCACTCGGCGGTGCGCGCACAGGCCTCGCGCAGCACCCATCGCCCGATCGGGAGGATCAGCCCCGTCTCCTCCGCAAGGTCGATGAACTGCGCGGGCGCCAGGTTTCCACGCGTGGGATGGTTCCACCTGAGCAACGCCTCGATCCCCAGCACTTCGTGCGACTCCAGCGCAATGATCGGCTGGTAGGCGAGCCAGAACGACCCATCGTCGAGCGCATCGCGCAGGTCGCTCTCGAGCGATACCCGGTCCACCAGGGCGGCATGCATCGACGGGTCGAAGAAGGCGTATCCGCCGCGCGACGCGCCCTTGGCGGCGTACATCGCGACATCCGCGTTGCGCAGCAGTTCGTCGACGCCGTCGGCGGGCGACACGCGGGCGATCCCGATGCTCGTGCCCACCCGAACCGAGGCGCCGGACGGCAGGGTGATCGGATCGCTGAGCGCGTGCACGATGCGGTCGGCGACGATCACGGCATCCGCTTCGCCGCGCACATGTTCCAGCAGCACCGCGAACTCGTCCCCCCCGAGACGGGCCACCGTGTCGCACCCGCGCGTGGCGTTGAGCAGGCGCGTGCCGACGATCGCGAGCAGCTCGTCCCCGGCCCCATGCCCCATCGTGTCGTTGATCGACTTGGAAGTTGTCCAGGTCAAGGAACATCACCGCAAGCAACTCACGCTCCCGCGCCGCGCGCGAGAGCGCGTGCGACACGCGATCGCGAAAGAGCGAACGGTTCGCCAACCCGGTGAGCTGGTCGTAGAAGGCCTGGCGCAGCAGCTCCTTCTCCAGCGATTTCCGCTGGGTGACGTCCTGCACGACCGCGATCAATCGAGTCGTTCGGGAGTCCTCGGCGCGTGACAACGTGAAGCTGCCCCACACCACCTGCCCATCCGCGCGCTGGTAGCGCACCTCGGCCGAGGCGGTCTCGCGTTCGCCGCGCGACACTTCGTCGGCCATGGAGACAACCACGCCGACGTCCTCGCCGGCTGAATACCCGGACAGGAGCTCACCGGTCAGCGACGCCGTCGAGGTACCGAGAAACTCGGCCAGTGCGCCGTTCGCCTCGACAACGCGCCACGACTCGCTCAGCAGCGCCACCCCCACCCCGGTTTGCTCGAAGACCGCCCGGAACCGCGCATCGGCATTGCGCCTGGCGGAGATTCCCTTCTGCAGCGTGCGCTCGACCCAGCGTGTCGCATACGTGGAGACGACACCGGCCGCCAGCAACATCAGGATCCTCGTCCCCTGGTCCAGCAGGCTGCTCCCGTTCGACGACGACGACAGGATCGGGTCGTACAGCATGGGGAGCCGCCCGCTGACGAACAGGAACGCCGCGAGCGCAGCATACTGGGCGGCCGCGAGCCCCCCGGCGAAGGCCGCGCGGCGGGGAGAGCCGGTGAACGGACGCGTGGCGAGCACCACGAAGTACATCGAGAAGACCGGTGACTTCGCCGCCATGTTGGGATCCGCCCAGATCCCGTAGCCGAGCAGCAGGCACGTCGTCGCCGTGATGTCGAGGACGATGTTCGCCAGGAAGAGCTGCTCGGGCGCCCGTCGCGTGCGATGGACGAGGAAGTGCTGCCCCACGGCCCATGCCAGCATCGGGGCCAGCACCAACGCGTGTACGAGCGTCAGGGAGCGCGGGACGTGCGGGGCGTACAGCGCCGCCGCCATCGCCAGGCCCCCCAGCACCGCGATGCGCACGCCGTTCGCCCCCTGCTCGGCATCGGCCATCTGCCGCCCGATCATGCGGGCGGTGTCGGCGTCCAGAGGGCGGCGTTCGCCCTCGCGGTCGATGTCCATGGGGGGCCGTGATGTGGTGCGGGGTGCGTGACGCACGCCTCCCGGCTGGCCGACGGGAGTCGTCTTGCGTTCATTCATGACGTTCGGGGAGATGATGAGTCACAGCGCACGTTGCAGCCGCGGTTTCCCCGCCTGGCGCAGGCAATGTCGGCGCCCGACTTCCCTCATCATGTCCCAGCGACGGCGCGCGGAGTTACCCCGCACTGTCAGCGTTGGCCTGATCGTCGGGTCCATCCGTCCAAACCCGATCGGCACTGTCGTGGCGACACGCGTCGGTGCCCGCCGCAGCTTGACAGGCGCCACGCGGGGTAAGCCTACGGGCTCGCGGCGCGCCCCTGCAGCACGAACTCCCCCAGCCGCCCCATGGCGATCGCGCGCTGCACGCGGGCGATCAGCGCCGCCATTTGCGGGCGCCCGAGCTTGGCCCCGGGACCGAGGCGCTGCACCACCTCCAGGGTCGCGCGCGCCAGCACGATGGGCAATGCCGTCGAGGCCAACAACCCGCGCTCCGCGCCCGCCGCCTCGAGCCGAGCACAATAGCGCGATGCGGCATCGAGTCCGTCGAAAGCGAGCTTGAAGATCCCCGCGCGGTCGGCCCCGACCGGGAGAAATCGACGTCCCTCACGCTCGTCGGCGTCGGCGTCCTTCAGGATGTTCACCAGCTGCAACCCCTCGCCAAAGGCCGAGGCGTCGGCGCGCAGGTCGGCCGCGACGCTCGCCAGTTGCTGTCGACCCAGCAGGAACAGTTCGGTCAGCATCTCACCGACAATGCCGGCCACCGTGTAACAGTACGCGCGCAGGTCGGCGAGGTCGCGCAGCCGGACAGGACCGTCCACCTCGCGCGAGACGAACGAGGCCATGCCGCGCGCCGTCCGGACCGTATGACGCAGGATGATCGCCCGGGATCCGGGCGCGAGGCCACCGCATGCCTCCAGCACCAGCGGAAATTCAGCCAGCAGCTCGAGGTAACCCGAATGCTCCAGTGGCGGCTCGGCCGACCATGACGCACTCATCGCGGCAGCCGCGGCGTCGGACGGTTCCTCCAGCAGCGTGGCGAACTGCTCCAACTCGATCAGCTTCCGCCTCGTCGTCCACCTCGTCGCGTCCTCCAGCGTATCGGCGACACGAAAGAGGAGGTAGGCGACGGTGACCTGCAGGCGCGTCGGTTCGGGGAGCAGCGGGATCGTCAGGGCAAATGTCCGGCTCGACTTCGCCAGCAGGTCGTCCAGTCGCTCCCGCTGCTCCGCGCCGAGTTCCGTCCCTTCCAAGACGATCCGTGACATCAGGGTCCCCCGACTAAGACGAGAGCGGCGGCATGCCGACGCGGCCAGCGCGTGTTTGAAGATACCTCCGCGACACCAGACGCGGAGATTAGAACGTCGTCACCGACCGGCTGGCCTTCATGGTCCGCCTCCACGACGCACGACCGCAAAGGTCGTGGCGTTGTCGACCCGGTCGCCGACGTCCCGCGCCAACAGCTGCAATGAATAGCGTTCCGCGCAACCCTCGGCGGCGATCGCCGCCTCGTCACGACGACCGCGCGCGGCGACGTCGCGCGCAGCACCGGCCGTGTCATACGCCTCGTGGGGAACGACCGTGGCGTGGCGCTGCAGGAAGCGCGCACACTGCGCCAGTGCCGCGGGGTGTGAGTACACCGCCGTGATCGCCGCGAGGGAACTTCCCGGTGGCCCGAGCAGGCAGTGATGCACCGGTTGCCGCACGTCGCCCACGACGACGAGCCCAGCCGCCTCGATGGCCGAACGAACGCCCGGGATCTCGCCAATGAGCTCGTTATGCAGTGGAAGCACGGCATAGTGGGCCGTCCCCCGCTCCACGGCGGCGATCACATCGGCGAAGCTCCGACACGGAAAATCCCACGCCCTCGCCCCCCAGAGTCGCTCAATGGCCAGGTGGCCGTAGGCCCCGCGCTCCCCCTGAAAGGCGACCACCGAGTGCTCCCCCCCGTTTGGCCTCAGCCGCTGGCGTAGCGCCTCGACGTCCCGGCCTCGATGGTCCGTCATCATCCCCGTCCGGCGGCCCGGCTCGGGGTGACAGCGCCCCCGGGGCACGCGGCCCATGGAAGCACGCGACTAGCGGCGAGCGGCAGCGAATCAGGCATGGGTCCCTCCGCATGGAACGACGTACGCCAGCCGTGAGCGGGCGGCCCCCTCGTCGGAACTCGCGCAGACTCGCTGGGGATTTCCTGGGTGTCGCCGGGTATAGCACAATACGTTTCGAATGGACAGGTCCCCAGACCGGTGCGGGTACCTACCCACGTTGCCTGTCCGATCGTCCGTCGGCCTCTGCCCGCCGTACGTGGTGCGACCGGCGACCGTGTTCGACAACACCTCGCAGCATCGACGCGACCAACCACACACGCCACGAACCGCATACGCGACGAAGCACCTACGCGAAGCAGCACACACGCGACCCGACACACACGCGACCCGACACACACGCGACGCCGCACAGACGCGACGCCGCGCACACGCGAGAGGAGTCACGCATGACCAGCCCGAGCACATCCCCGACGTTGCACGTCATCCGCGGGATCCCGGTCGTGGTGGAGAACAGCCGTCCCGACATCACCACGGAATCGGTCCTGACGCGGCTGGACGAAGCCATCGAACTGATTGAGCGATTCCAGCCGTGGCGGCTGCGCCACCTGCGCCGCGACCTGCGCCACATTCGGGTTGTGCGATTCCCGTGTCGAGGGGCATACATCCCCGGCGATCGGGTGTGCGTGACGGAACTGACCTTTCTGGCGCGACGCGACATCTCCGCAGCGCCGGTCGCCTCGTCGATCGTTCATGAAGGGATGCATGCCCGGGTCGATCGCATGGGGGTGCGCGCGGAGCACCGCGATCCCGCGCGTGAGGAGCGCCTGTGCCGGCGCGCCGAGCTCGCGTTTGGTGAATCGCTCCCCCCGATGCTGGGGCGCCCAGTGATCGAGCGGGCCCGTGCGTCGTTGGACCTGACAGATCAGGACGTTGCGCCCGCCATCGACTGGCGCCTCGCGCAGGCCAGGCAGGACGCCGTGGACCGGGAGTCACTGGGCGAACATCGGCCCGGTCGAGAGCAGCTCGGCAACGAGTGACGGCCCCGGCTCACGGCGACGCCTGACGGTGGCGGCTGACGGCGACGCCTGACGGTGGCGGCTGACGGTGGCGGCTGACGGTGGCGGCTGGCGAAGACGGCTGACGGCGACGGCTGACGGTGGCAGCTGACGGCGACTCCGGGACTCCGTCGCGGACCGTTGCGATCACGACTATCCTGCTTGCTCGCGCAGCACGCACTCGGCGGCGGCACCCAAATTGCCCCCGGGCGTCGTTTCTGCTCGCTCGCTCGTGACACCGTGCCGCGGTGCGTCGTCGCGTGCTTGCCCCCTCGAACATTCGTGCAAATCGTCGCGTGGGTCACTGCGCCGGAGCGGTCGTCGAGGCCATAGTGGCGCTCGTTCGCCAATCCAGGCACCCGAAGCGCCACGACGCATTTTTCCGATGACCTTGGTCAGTTCCAACCTTCTCACGCCGACACCGCGACCGCCCCACAGCAGTCGCGGTTCGTCATATCGGCCCGACATCGACGGGCTGCGCGCCATCGCGGTGGTCAGCGTCATCCTCTTTCACCTCGAGGTGCGCGGGTTCGGCGGAGGATTCGTCGGCGTCGACGTCTTCTTCGTGATCTCGGGATTCCTGATCTCACGGAATATTCTCCAGGACCTCGAGGGGGGACGATTCAGCTTTGCGCGCTTCTACCTGCGTCGGGCGCGCCGCCTCTTTCCCGCTCTGCTCACGACGCTGGCCGCAACGTTTGCCGTCGGCGCCGTCGTGCTGTCGCCCGACCACCTGGTCTCGCTCGGACGATCGCTGGCCGCGGCGATTGTCTCGGGGTCGAACATCCTGTTCTGGCAGGAGGCGGGGTACTTCGACGCCAACGCCACTGTCAAGCCGCTGCTGCACACCTGGTCGCTCTCGGTCGAGGAGCAGTTTTACCTCGTGTGGCCGCTGGCCATGGTCGGGCTCTGGCGCGGCGGAGGCTCGCGCCGCGTCCTCGGCTTCCTTGTCATCGCGATGCTGCTCTCACTCGTCGGCGCCGAGGTGCTCTGGCCGAGTGATCGTGAGGCAGTGTTCTATCTTGCCCCATTCCGCGTGGCGGAACTCGCCATCGGGGCGCTCTGCGTGTGGGTGGTGGACCGCCTCCCGAAGTCCCAATGGCTGGCAGAAGGACTCGGCGTGCTCGGGCTCACCGCCATCGCCTTTTCCATCCTGCGCTATTCGCCGCGCACCCCCTTTCCCGGGATGTACGCCCTCATGCCGTGCCTCGGCACCGCGGCGCTCATCTGCGCGAAAGACGGTCGCCATGTGCTGGGATTCCTGAGCCAGCCGGTCGCACGTGTCACCGGCCTCCTCTCGTATTCGCTCTACCTGGTCCACTGGCCGATCCTCGTCTTCGTGCGCTATCGCGCGGACGGCGTGTTGACCAACCACGGTCGTGCCGCAGTGTTGGTGCTGACGGTGGTGTCGGCCATCGCGATGTATCTCCTCGTGGAGAAGCGCTACCGCCATGCTACGGGGCGCGCGACCGCCCTCCGGCCATCGCAGTTCGCGGCCGCATGCGTCGCGCTGGCAGTGACGCTCGCACTGCCGGCGATACATGCCTGGCGGTCAGGCGGATGGACCTGGCGCATGCCCCGGGAGCTGCAACTCGCGCTCGGGGACAAGTCCGAGATCTTTCGGCGGAGACAGGTGGGCATTCGTTCGCCGGAGTGTCACGTGAACGGCGCGTTCGATGTCGCCTCGGCGGCCCGATCCGGGTGCCTGTCGCTGCGGGAAGGAACGCCGAACTTCCTCGTCGTGGGCGACTCGCACGCAGCGGACCTCTGGATGGCACTGCACGGCGCGTATCCGTCAGTCAACTTCCTGCAGGCGACCGGGGCCGGATGCCTGCCGATCGAATCGCTCTACACCACGCGCGACGTGCGCTGCGGGAGGATGCTGCAGTACATCAAGCAGCAACTTCCCGGCATGGCGCAATTGGACGGCGTGATCCTCGCCGGCCGGTGGAACCGGCGCGTCGACCAGCTCACTGGCGAGCTCGCCGGAGAGCTCGCCAGCTATCGCGCACTCGACGTGCCGGTCGCCGTCTTCGGCCCGATCGCCGAATTCTCGCCCGACGTGCGCACGCTCGCGTTTCGGTTCGGGCGGCTGGAGGGATTCGACGACTTCGCGAGGCGGTTCATGCACCACGACCGTGCGCCGCTGGAACGGCGCCTCGCTCAGATCGTCACGACGGACGGCTCCGGGTATGTCAGCACCTTCGGCGTCGTCTGCAAGCGCGGAACCTGTCCGATGGTCGACGAGCGGAACAACTTCCTCATTGCCGACTACGGACACTGGACCGTCGAGGGGGCCGAGTATTTCGGTCGGCAGCTGGTGCAGCTGTACCCCTCACCATCCCAGTTTTTCGACGACGACGCGGGGCACTAGGCGCGCGATGGTCGGCACGCCGCGCCGTGGACACGGATGACAGTCGCCGGTGCACCGGCGCCCGGCCTCAGCGTAAATCCGTCGACTATCCATGCGATGATCATCCATGCGATGATCATCCATGCGATGATCATCCATGCGATGATCATCGATGCGACGATCTCTTCGGGTCGCTCCCGCCCACCGCCGGGTCGGAGCACTCGACTCGACGCATGGGGAAGTCGATGCCACGCACCGTACCCGCGCGCTCGCCCTCGATGCGGGCGACCAGGGAGTCGCCCCCTTGGTTTCGGCGGTAGGCGATACGCTGCGGAAAATCGTGTAGCGGATTGGCGAAGGCGACCGTGGAGTCGGAGATCGTGACCGCCTGGAACGCCGCTGCGCCCTGCCCCGAGGGTTGCGCCAGATAGGTCAGGCGCCCGTCCACGGTTTGTATGCGCAACGACTCGTGCTCGCGTACGGCGCCGGCCACGACGGTGCGGCTCATCCCCATCATCATGCCACCCAGCGGCGCCATCCACTGCTCGTGCGTGACACGCGTGGCCGTGCGAAGCTCCCAGCAGCCGGCCATCCAGCCCAACAATCGAACGTCGTCCGGTGCCTGCGCGGCGGCGCTCACGGGGAGCGCGGCAAGGGCGGCCAGCGTCAGGATGGCCGCGGGCACGGCACCACGGACGGCGTGTCGATATCGCATGATGTCTCGGGACGAGTGGAGCACGGGCGTTGGGGCGGCGCGAAGTGGGCGCTTGTCACGTTTGCCGGTCTCCGCGTCGCGGTCAAGGTCGGCGGGGCGACCCGTGCACCCGTGCGGGACCTGGCGAGCGGGCGGGCGGGCGGGCTGGCTGTGAACGCAACAACGCCGTGGAGCGGACGAGAGTCCGGCCCCACGGCGCGTTGACTACTGCTCAGACTGCGGCGTTCACTACCTCGCGCGTGTCATGGACACACCCGAGGCATGCCGAATCGCTGGTTAGCGACCCATGCGCGTGACGTTCTCAGCGGCCGGGCCCTTCTGGCCCTGCACGATGTCGAACTCCACGGTCTCGCCTTCGCTCAGCGACTTGAAGCCGCCGCCCTGAATGGCGGAATGGTGGACGAAGCAGTCCTTCTGTCCGTCGGACGGGGTGATGAAGCCGAAGCCCTTGGCATCATTGAACCACTTGACGGTGCCGGTCGTACGCATTGCGGTACTCCTGAAACTGAATGTTGCGGTGTAAGTCGGAGCTCGGCCAGGAGACCTGATGCAAACATACCGACCACATCGTGCTCGTGATCACCCTCACGACGGTCGCCACCACTCGGTGGCTGCGACACAAATAAAAAGAGCCTGCTCGCTTTGGCAGGCCCGTTTCATTCGGAACTTGTCCACGCACCGAAGTGCGCGCATCGCTAGAAGTGATTATACCAGCCCGAGGCAAAAAGCGCAAGGGTGGAAATCCAAGTGGCCCGCCTCAAGTCCCGGTGTGTCGGGCCGCAGGCCGTCGCCCTCGACTCCGTCTCAGCGACTGCCGACCGGCTCGAGCCGCAGGATCGGGGTCGGACCACCAGTCCGGTCGTCCATGGCGAGATAGATGAACCCATCCGTCCCTTGGCGCACGTCGCGAATGCGCCCCTTGTGTCGCACAAGCGTCTCGACCAGTTCGGCCTTCTGCCCGTCGATCGTCAGCCGAGCCAGCTGCTCACCCGCCAGCCCCCCGGCGAACAGGCTCCCCTTCCACCCGGGGAACTTGTCGCCGGTATAGAACATCAACCCTGAGGTGGCGATCGAGGGAACCCAGACGACCACGGGCTGCTCCATCCCTTCCTTCTTTGTCGCGGCGTGGATCGCCGCACCGCTGCCGTAGTTGACCCCGAATCCGATGACCGGCCAGCCGTAGTTGGCCCCCTTCTTGATCAGATTCAGTTCGTCGCCCCCTTGCGGACCGTGCTCAGTCGCCCAGACGTCGCCGGTCGCCGGATTCATTGCCAGCCCCTGCGGGTTGCGGTGTCCATAGCTCCAGATTTCCGGGCGTGCCCCTTCCTTGCCGACGAACGGATTGTCGGTCGGCACGCTGCCATCGTCCCGCATTCGGTTGATCGTACCGTGGTGGTTCGTGATATCCTGCGCGGGGTGCGCCTCGAGGTCGCCGCGCGACGGAACCATGCGCTCGCCGACCGTGACGAACAGGAGTCCGTCCTTGTCGAACGCGAGTCGCGACCCGAAGTGCCCAGGGGCCCCCTTGGTTTGCGCCACGAAAATGTCGGTGACCCCGCTGAGCCGATCGTTCTCGAACGTGCCGCGGGCCACGGCGGTCGTTGCGGCCGCGCTGTCGCCCGTGGGCTTCGAGTACGACAGGTACACGAGCTTGTTGGAGGCGAAGTTCGGGTGCAGGACCACGTCCAGCAGCCCGCCCTGCCCTCGTGACACGACCTCGGGGACTCCCACCACCGGAGCGGCGAGCAGCTTGCCCCCTCGGATGATGCGCAGTCGCCCAGGGCGCTCGGTCACCAGGACGTCGCCGTTCGGCAGAAAGGCCATCGACCAGGGATTGACCAACCCCTCGGCGACCGTGACGATACGATAGTCGTGCAGCGCAGACTTGAGTACCGTCTCCTGACTGGCCGCGGGCGATGCGACGAGTGCGGCAAGTACAGCAATGGCGAATCCCTGACGAAACATTCCTATCTCCCTTGGGGTGAAGCAGATCGTGCCGCGGGCGAGTCCGAGACCCGGACGTTCGTCAGGCGCTCTGGAAGAGAGGCTGGCCAACCGAGCAATCGACGCCCGCCGATGCCAGACAAGAAGATGTCCCACAAAGCGACCGGACGCAAAGTGACAACTGGTCGGCATGCTCGAGAATCGTCCGAGTTCCCTCCGGAAACGCACGCCGCGAGGCTCGTGCTCCATGCATCGAGCACGAGCCTCCTGTCTCGGCTTCGGCGCACGCGCTCGATGCGTGTGGTCGCGCCGTGGGCGCCCTTGCTGCTAGTCGGGCTCCTGGCCTGTAGCGCCGACGGGACGGAACCGGCGCCGAAGGGGTCGGCGAATCCCCCCCCAACCTACGCGAGCGCCTTCGCGCGCATGCTCGACTCGACGCGCCGGGCCAACGACTTCCCGTCGCTGGCCGGAGCGATCATACGGGGCGACAGCACGCTCGAGCTGGCGGCGGTGGGCTATCGCGTGGCCGGGGAGGCTCCACTCGTGGCCGACGGCGACCGCTACCACCTCGGCTCGGTCCTCAAGCACCAGACCGCGGTCCTCGCGGCCGCGCTCGTGGACGACGGCCACCTGTCGTGGACACGCGGGCTGGCCGAGTACTTCCCCGACGACTCGCTGGCGATGCGCCCGGAATACCGTCGCGTCACGCTCCGCATGCTCCTGTCGCACGCGAGCGGCTTGCCGCGCGATCCCGCCCCGGGCACGATCCCCGCTGGCGGGCGCAGTGCGCGACTGAGCGTCATGCGCAGCGTGACGACGCTCGCCCCGGTCGCCGCTGCCGGGAGCTACAGCTACAGCAACGCCGGCTACATGGTGGCCGGGGCGATCATTGAACGAGCGATGGACCGCGACTTCGACCAGGTCATGCGGGAACGCCTCTGGCTTCCGTTGGGCATGACAAGCGCGGGCTGGGGGGCAGCGGGAAGCGCGGCCATCGACGAGCCGTTCGGGCACGTCGTGAACGCCAACGGCGTCCGCACCGCGGTCCCGCCGCAAAGTCAGGGGGCCGACAATCCGGCGGCCTACGCTCCAGCCGGCGGTGCGCACATGTCGATTGGCGACTGGGCGCGTTTCACGAGCTCGTTGCTTCGCGCGCAGTCGGGGCGCGATACACCCGTGTTGACGAGCCGCTCGTGGACGGCGCTCACCTCGGGCTACACACCAACGGCCGGAAGCGACTCGTACGGGTATGGCCTCGCCGTCACCACGCGGTCGTGGGGGGGAGGGCGGGTGCTGTCTCACGACGGCACAAACACGCGGAACTACGCCGTGGTCTGGATCGCCCCCCTGCGCGACGTGGCCTTTCTCCTGGTCACCAACCAGTACAGCGCCAGCGTCGCCACCCAGATGGACGTCGCCGTCGGGCGCCTGCTGCAGTACTGGACCTCGGGCCGCTGAGCCACCGGACGCGATGCGCCGGTGGTCTCGCGCGCATCACTTGATGCCGATCATCCCCTTGACCGATGCCGTGAGCTTGGCCGAATCGTAGCCCACCCCGGCGCGGAAGACGGTCACCACATTGCGAATGTCTCCCGGCGTGCGCGTCGGATCGCCCTTGAGCACGACGAGGTCGGCCTGTTTCCCGGCTGCCACCGTCCCGATGCGATCCTGCAGGCCGAGCACCTTCGCCCCGTTGGCGGTCATGACCTGCACCGCCTGCTCGGGAGAGAATCCCGCCTCCACCAGCAACTCGAAGTTGCGCTGGTCGGCGTAGCCGGCGATGGCGCTCAGGCAGCACGGATCGCTCCCGGCCGCCAGCATCCCGCCGGCCGTCGCGAAGGCCCGCTCGAACTCCATGTGCTTCCTGAACACCTGGCGCGCGACCGAGTCCTGCTGCGAGGCGGCGCGGTCGTACCATCCTCCCACGACCTTCGCCACGTCGGGATGCAGCGCATCGAGGACCCGCTGGTCTCGCGGCACGCGACTCGGCGACGACAGCTCGAACACCGCCAACGTCGACGTCATCGCGACGTTGGCGGCGACCATCTCGCGAATGGTGCGCTGCACATCGGCGCCATTCACGTCGAGCCCGGCGAAGACCGCCGAGTCACTGGCTGTCGGGCATTTGTCCTTCTCCTTGCCCGGATACCACTCGGTGTTGGTGAGGAAGCCGTGCTCGAGGTTGTCGATGCCAAGGGCGACCGCCTCGCGAAAGCCGACGGAGCAGAGGTGCGCGGTGACCTTCACCCCGCGCTTATGGGCTTCATCGATCGCGGCGCCGAGTTCGGCGCGGGAAATGGTGGTGTAGGCCTTGAACCAGGTCACCCCCTCTTCGGCCCAGTACCGCACCACCCGTCGTGCATCGTCGGCACCGCGCAGCGGGTGCATGATCCCGACCCCACTCCCGATCGGCCCCTGCAGGTAGGGACCGGTCACCACCACGTTCGGCCCGACCAGCTCTCCACGATCGATCGCGCCCTTGAGGTTGAGCTCGAGATACGAATCGGCGCTCCCGGTGGTGCGGATCGTGGTGATGCCGGCGCCGAGGAAGAGCTTGGGATAGCTCGTGAGCATCGGACGCAAGGAGCCGTTGACTGACGAGTAGTACATGTGGTCGTGGATCCCGACGATGCCGGGGATCACGGTATGCCCCGTCAGGTCGATGACCTGCGCCTCGACAGGCACCGGCACAGTCCCACTTGCCCCGACCGCGGTGATGCGATCGCCGGTGATGACGATCGTCTGGTCATCGCGCGATGCGCGTCCCGTTCCATCCACCACGCGCGCGTGTGTCAGCACCACCACTGGCGCATCGACCGAGACAAACTGCCTGACGGCAGCGGCGATCGTGCGCGGTTGCCCGGCCGGTGTCGCCTGCTGCGACGCGAGCAGCATGGGGACGAGGAGCGCAGCGCAGAGCGTCAAGACGTTCGGAACGACTCGCATGGATCGAGGGGAAAGAGTCAAGGCGCTACTGCACGTCGAAGACGGTCATCATTCCCGCTCCGAGGTGTTCGGCAATGTGGCAATGGATCATCCAGCGCCCCGGGTTGGACATTTCCACCAGGAGTTCCACGGTTTCGCCGACTGGAACGACTGCGGTGTCCTTCCACACCATGTTGTCGACGAGCGCGCCGTTTCGCGAGAGCACGAGGAAGCGCTGGCCGTGGACGTGAATGGGGTGGGCCATGGCGTGGGCCGAGAGCGGATCGTTGTAGAACTGCATCCGCACCAGGTCGCCGCGCGAAAAGCGCCAGTGTACATCCATGTTCTCCGCGCCGTTCTCGGCATCGCGCAGGAGCCAGGTCGTGCGTCGTCCCGTGACCGCCCAGTTGACCATCGGCATGCCGTCGTTCCAGTCGGCAGCGACCGGTGTCCCCCACAGCATGGTGGCAACCGCGAGCGGGACGCTGTCCATGCGCACGCCGAGCGTCAACGCGTGGGTGGCCGGTCGCGAGGCGAGCCGGCGAAGCGACGCAAACTCGTCGATTTCGTCACGGTTGGTGCGCAGCGTCGCGAACGACTCGCGAAGGTCGGGCACGGCCGGCGCGTCCAGCACCTGTATCACTCCCAGCGTGTCCACCTGCGGCACGAACCACCCGGCCATGTGATCGAGTGCCTGCACCCGACTCAGCAGCGGAACCGGACCTGCGCGATCGAACCGCACCTCGACGACATAGCGCTCGGCAGGTGCAATGACCGCGTTCGGCGTCCACGACTCGCGCTCGTACCGTCCCAGGTCGGAGCCGACCAGCTTGAGGGGGAGGGTGCCGAACGACAGGTTGAAGAAGCGCGCATTGGCCGCGTTGGTCAGGTGGAACCGCACCACCTCGCCACGCGCCACCGTGAGCGACCAGCGCGGGTCGCCGTTGACCAGCGTCACGTTGCCATGTCGACCCGACAGGGCATGCGTGGGCGCCTCGCGGCCGTACGGGACGAGCGCGCGCTCGGTGAGCAGCAGGTCGTCCAGCAACAGCACCTCCTCCCGATTGACCGTGCTCCAGTAGTTGCGTGCAGCCGGTGTGACCAAAACGTTGCCGGCCAGCCCGAGGTCCTGCTGGATGTCCTCGCGCACGTGGGGGTGGTACCAGTAGATCCCGGCGTCGCGAAAGTGCACGCGATAGAGGTACCGATCGCCCGGCTGCACCGCCGCCTGCGTGACGCCGACCGCACCGTCCGAACGGTTCTCCAGCCGGACACCGTGCCAGTGCACCGCGCTCGGCTGGTCGATGCTGTTGTGGAAGTCGACGAGGATCGTCGCGCCCTGTTGCACCTGCAGCAGCGGGCCGGGGTACTGCCCGTTGTAGCCGTACATCACCAGCGTGCGCCCGGCGATCGTGCGCCGCACGATGCTCGCCTCCAGGTGCAACGTATCGCCACTCGCCAGGCGCACCAGTTCGCGCGGGCGGGCGAGTGGGAAGACGTTCGGATCCGCCCCCCGAACCAGGGAGGAATGGCGACACGTCTGGCACGAGCGTGTGCGCCCCGGCCATCGGGCGCATCCAGCTCGGCATGGGAGGCATGCCCCAGCTGACCACAGTGGAGGTGTCGGGTGCGGCGTGTGCGGCGTGCCCGTCCGTCGGGGGGCGCGTTGTTGCACCTCCCGGACGGCTCGCCTCCAGGTCGCGCACCGCACCCGGCGTCGATGGCTGCAGGAGGTCTCGATGCGCGAGGAGCCGCACGCCGGGCGACGTGCCACGCAGCACGAGCCGCCCTTCGCGCGTCGTCGCGCGCACCGACGGTTCGGCGCTGATGAGGATGCGATATTGCTCCATCGTGACCTCGCCGACTGCCGTGCGCCCGTTGCGCACCTCGCCCAACCGGATGATCGAGTCCATGGACAGCGGCGTGGCCCAGGCGACGTAGCCGACGTAGGCGCCAAGTGTCTCGACCGGCGGCAACCCCTGGATGGTGATCACGAGCGAGCGTCGTGGCTTGCCATCGACCGTCACGCTCACGCCGAAGGGCGAGGCAACGGAGCGCAGCTCGACCCAGCCCGACGCCGCCGGCAGGTCGGGGGTGGCGATCAGCTCGGTGCAGTGCAGCTCGACAGCCGCGCGGGAAGGGTCGGCCGGCATGCACGAGCGCGCCAGCTGGGCGCCCGGTCGCGCGAGGGCGAGCACAGCGAGCAGGAACGGGGAGGCGAGGGCAACCGCGCGGACGAGCCGGAGTGTGGGCGCCATGTGCCCTGCAGTCTACGGACCCCATCGGCGTCATGCACCCCCGGGCCGATCGGCGAGGTCGTGTTCGCGTGCTCAGAGCGCGACCGATGAGTGATCGGCCGCTCGCCGGTCTAACTCGACATACCGCTCTCCGGGCATCAAGATTCCCCCTGCCCGGAGTGGCGCCCCCCTCACCGAGTCCGTGCCATGCTTCGTGCCGACCTGCGCTTTGCCCTCCGCTCTCTCGCGCGCTCGCGTGGCTTCGCCATCGCGGTCGTGCTCACGCTGGCGCTGGGCATCGGCGCCAACACGGCGATCTTCAGCGTGGTGCGCGGTGTGCTGCTGCGCCCCCTCCCGCACCGGGACGGGGACCGACTCGTCTACCTGCGTCACTCGATCAACGGTCCCGGCGGCGAGAACATCCGCTTCTCCGTTCCCGAAATCCTGGACTTCCGGACCAGCGCCAAGTCGCTGGCCGGTATCGCCGAGTACTCGGGGTTGATCCTCACGCTGCAGGGCGAACGTGACGCCGTGCGCGTGAACCTCGGCCTCGTGACCGGGAACTACTTCTCCGTGATGGGGCTCTCCACCATCCTGGGCCGCGCGCTCACTGACGCCGACGACGGCACCGGTGTCCCGCCGGTCATCGTGCTCACGCGCGACTATTGGCTCAAGCGGTTTGGTGGCGACAGTTCGATTGTGGGCCGTCAGCTGCGCATCGACGGCCGTGCCGTCGAAGTGGTCGGCGTGCTGCAGGAGGCGCCGACGTTTCCGGAGCGCATGGATGCGCTGATGAACATGGTGATCAGCGAGCACCATACGAGCGCCATGATGGTGCACGGGCGCTCGCATCGCATGACCGACATGATCGCCCGCCTGGCACCGGAGGCGACCGTCGAGCAGGCGCGGAGCGAGGTGACCGCCATTCGCCAGCGCGTCATGCAGGAGTTTCCGGAGTCCTATGATGCGGGCTCGGGCTTCAAGGTCGCGGTGCTGCCCTTCCTCGACGTGCTCGGGGAGAAGGCGCGCCTCACGCTGTGGCTCCTGATGGGGGCGGCCGCATTCGTGATGATCATCTCCGCGGCCAACGTCGCCAACCTCTCCCTGATGCGCGGCGTGCGGCGCGAGCACGAACTCGTGGTACGCGCCGCGTTAGGCGCCGGCACGGCACGACTGCGCCGCCTGTTGCTGGTCGAGAACCTCGTGCTGACGTTCACCGGCGCCGCCCTTGGCCTGCTGCTCGCGGTGGGCGGCGTGCGCCTCCTCATCACGTTCGCGGAGCGCTACTCGCCGCGGGCCGGCGAGATCCGGATCGACGGGATGGTGCTGGGCTTCACGCTTCTGCTGAGCTTCGTGGTGGCCGTGCTCATTTCGTTCGCGCCGACCCTGGCGCAGGAGGGCAAGCTGGGGGCGCTCATCGCCGCGGGCGCCAACCGCATGAGCGGCGGGCTGCACCGGCAACGGCTGCAACGTGCGCTGGTGGTGGCCCAGATCGCGGTCTCGGTCATCCTGCTGACCGGCGCCGGGTTGCTCACCCGCACCATGATGCAGCTGGCCGACGTGCGGAGCGGGCTGTCGTCGGAGGAGGTGCTCACCATGGAGGTGCCGATCAGCGGCGGCGGACGGAGCGACGCCGATGCCAAAGCACTCTATGCCCGCATGCAGGATGAGATCCGCGGCATTCCCGGGGTGAGCGAGGTGGGCGTCGGGTCGACCATCCCGCTGCGCAGCACCGAGTTCCAGCTCGACATCAAGGCCGAGGGTCGCCCGCTCGCCGCGGGCGCCGCGCAGCCGCGCGCGGAGTTCCGCACGGCCAACCCCGACTACTTCCGCGCAGCGGGAATCCCGCTGCTCAAGGGGCGGGAGTTCACCACGACCGACCGGGACAGCTCGCAGCGCGTGGTGGTGGTCAACCAGACCCTTGCCGCGCAGCTCTTCCCCGATCGCGACCCGATCGGGCAGCGCCTGGCCTGGACCGGTGAAGTGCTGCAGTTCATCGGGGTGAGCGGCGACTGGCGCACGATCGTCGGGGTCGTTGGCGACACCAAGGACGGCGGGCTGGACGCGGCCCCGCGCGGTGTCGCGTTCATGCCGTTCACGCAGGAGGCGGCCTGGTCGGGAGGGCTGGTCATTCGTGCGGCGGCCAACGCGCAATCGCTGGTCGCTGCGGCGACTCGGGCCGTGCGCGACATCACGCCGCAGGATCCCATCGAGAACGTGCTGACGATTGCCCAGATCCGCGACCAGAGCGTGGCACCTCGGCGATTGAACGCGGTCCTGGTATCGTCGTTCGGGGTGCTGGCCGTGCTCATCGCGGCGGTGGGGATCGCCGGGGTGCTCGCCTTCTCGGTGAGCGCCCGCACCAACGAGATCGGGATCCGGATGAGCCTCGGGGCCGATCGCGGGCGCGTGCAGCGCATGATCCTGGGCGAGGGCGGGGTGCTGGGGGGGGGGCGCTGGTGGTCGGGCGGGTCCTGCGCGGGTTGCTGTTCGGGGTGCCGGCGCACGACCCGCTGACGCTGGTGATCGTTGGGGTGGTGATGGGAGTGGTGGGGGTGGTGGCGTGCTGGATCCCGGCACGTCGGGCGGCGGGCATTGAGCCAGTGGTGGCGATGCGGGGGTGATCGTCTGGGGGCGTGTATAACCCTGCGTCGTCGTAGCGGCGCCCTACCGCCGAGGGAGACGGGCCGATGCGGTTCGCCGGTTGAGAAAGCGTCTGCTCGCTGCCGGACTCGGGGACTCAGGTCCGAGATCGGAGCATCTTGATGGATCCGATTCCCAGGAAGTCGTCGTAGCGGTGGTAACCCTGGGAACCGTCTTGATGCAATTCGCCGGGGAGGTGTATGTTGGCAGCGCAATCGCGAGGAGTCCCGCGGTGCACCCGCATCAGACCTCCACTTCTTCATCGTACCCGATGCCCGACGTCGCCCTGCGCCCCGCGCGCAACGACTCGGAACTGGTGTCCGCCATGGCGGCCGGGGACGAACGCGCCGCGGCAGCGTTTTACGACCGCCATGCGTCCACCGCAATGGCGATCGCCTTTCGCCTGCTGCGGGAGCGTGTCGATGCCGAGGCCGTCGTGCTGGAAGCCTTCATGCAGACCTGGCGGGACGCGGCGCGATTCGATGCGTCGCGTGGGTCGGCCGTGGGCTGGTTGCTGACCATCACGCGTACTCGTGCCCTCGATCACCTGCGCGCGTCCGGCCGAGAGAGCAGGCGCACAGCGACAAGCCTGGACGACGTCGCCTCCGATCAGCTGGCGGCGCCCGAGCGGTCCGGACATCCCGGATACGACACGGAACAGGCGGAGCAGCGACGCGCGGTCGCCTCGGCGATGCGCACCCTTCCAGACAAACAGAGAGTAGTCATTGAACTCGCATATTTCGCCGGACTCTCGCAGTCCGAGATCGCCGAACGGCTCGCCGAACCGCTGGGCACCATCAAGACGCGCGTGCGCCTCGCCATGATGCGATTGCGAGATGCCTTGCGTCCGTTCGCCGCGGAGTCGGGGTCATGAGCGACTTCTCCCGCGACGAACTGCTCGACCTGGCGGCGGCGTACGCCCTCGGTGCCACGTCGCCCTCCGAGACTGCGGCGATCGAGGCGTCGCTTCCGACGATGCCCGACCTGGCCGCTGAGATTTCGGCCTACACCGACGTCACAGTCACGCTGGCGCAGCAGCAGGCGATGGCTCCGTCGCCGGACGTGCGCGCTGCATTCCTGGACGGGGTCGGCGCATCGAAGCGCCGTTCACCCACACGTACGCCCGCCATCGCCGCGCGGTCCCGATGGCCCCTCGCCCTGGTGTCCGTGGGTCTGGCCGCATCGCTCGTCGTTGCGGTCCGGTACGCCAGCCAGGTCTCGCGCCTCGAGGGAGACGTTGCGGCCCGCGAGCGTGCGCTCGCGGGGGCGTCGGCCGAGGCGGAAAAGCGGCACCATCAGCTCAACCTCATCCTCGAAGGAGAGAAGGATTTGGTGGTCGTGCATCTCAAGGCCGCGGACACCACTGCCGGCCCTGGGGTGCAGCTGTTCTGGAACCAGAAGCAGCGCCTCGCCATCGGCCACGCCTTTCGCCTCAAGCCCGCTCCCACGGGACGTGCATACCAAGTCTGGTTTGTCGTCAGCGGCAAGCCCTTCGGGGTGAAAGTCTTCAATTCCGACCCGGATGGCCACGCCCTGTTCGAGGACTTCGCGCTTCCGGCGGTTCCGGACGGCGTCACCGAGGTGCTGGTCACCGAGGAGCCGTCCACCGGGTCGCCGCAACCGACGTCCGCACCGTTCATGGGCGGGCGTGTGTCGGCGAACTAGGCGCTGGAAGCAAGTCGGCGACTAATCCGCTGCTGCCGCTCCCAGCCCTTGGAGAATCTGCGGGACCTCGATGATCCGCGAACGCATGGGCGGCGACTCGACGGCTGCCACGAGCGTGTGGACCACCTGCGCGAGGGTCACCAATCCGAGTCGCTTCGCCGTGTGCCGGGTCGCCCCTACCTGCTCCCAGACCCAGTACATCGGCGCCAGGAGCAGCGGCCAGCGGTGACCGGGGCCAAGCACATACCACGGACGCACGATCGTGTGGCGTAGTCCGGACGCGACGAGCACGCGCTCGGCTTCGGCACGAGCCTCCTGATACGCTTTCATGACGGGTGCCGGCTGCGCGACGCTCACGTACACGAAGTGGCCCACGCCGGCGCGCGTCGCGGCCTCGATGGACGCGATGGCCGACCGAAGATCGACATCGACAAACTGACGCGCCTTCGAGGGCGACGGATGCGGGACACCGACGAGCTGCACGAAGGTGTCGGCTGTCGCGATTCTCCCAACGATGCCGTCCACGGAGAACGGATCGCCCGACACCACGTCGCAGCCGGGGCTCGCCTTCCACTCCGACCCGGGGCGCACGAGCAGCCGGACGCGATGACGGCGCTCGAGCAGCCTGGGCGCGAGTGCGCGGCCTAGGTAGCCCGTACCCCCGGTGATGAAGACGTCGTGCATCAATGTGGGCGAGCGCGCCCGTCGTGCACCGGCGCGTGCGTTCGTTCCGTTGCGTCCCGTTC
This sequence comes from Gemmatimonadota bacterium, assembly GCA_016704465.1. Classification (GTDB taxonomy): domain Bacteria; phylum Gemmatimonadota; class Gemmatimonadetes; order Gemmatimonadales; family Gemmatimonadaceae; genus SCN-70-22. The sequence continues at coordinate 33,681 of JADJAD010000013.1, forward strand.
TCGCGCCCCCCACCGCGCCAGGCCGGCGCGGAGGACCCGCCACGCGACGCGCGGCGCAAGGACCGACTGCGGCACCTTCTGCATGTTCATTACGTGCAGAAATGCTGTGAACACCACGGGGTCGGTCGACGAGGCCTTTTGCACTTGGCCGACGTAGCGGTTGATCAGGCCGACGAGTGGCGGTCGTGCTCCCGTCGTCTCGCGAAACCGAAAATCCTCGCCACTCACCACGTCCCATGGAATGCTCACCACGCGCGCCACGTCGCGGAAGTATTCGCGCCACAGCCCGTCGAGCGAACGGCCGCGACGGTCGCGCATGAGGCGATCGAGTGCAGCGGCCTGCAGCGCCGCAGAGGTCATCCCCTGTCCGTAGCTGGGGTTGAATGACGAGACCGCGTCGCCCAGGACGAGCAGCCCTTCGGGAAAGCGCTGCAGTCGCTCGTAATGGCATCGCCGACTCGAGGGAAATCTGTGGGTCGAGATCTCGGAGATGGGCTCAGCACGCGCGATGATGCGATGGATGTCCTGGGCACCAAGTCCCTCGGCGAAGCGAAGGTATCCTGCAGGATCGGTCGGCGCGTGATCGCCGTGCCACCCGCCCAGCATGCAGATCCAGCGGTCGCCTTCCGCGGGAAAGAGCACGCCCATGCGCCGGCTGGTCGGCGGCGCTGCCGAGATTATGACCGCATCGGCGTCGGGCAGGTCGTCCGGCGTGCGACGATACACGCGGGTGGCGTAGCCGATATCGATCTTGACTGAGCGTTCCGGCGCGCGGACGTAGCCGGCCTGCTCGATCCATGCCGGCGTCCGGGATCCGCGCCCCGTCGCGTCGATCACGATGTCAGCGTCGAGCGACGGAGTCGTGAGCGACCGAGGCGCACGCAGCATGACACCCGTCACGCGCGAGTGCTCCTCGTTCCAGCTGAACCGTTCGACGTCCGTTGCGTCCAGCGTCGTCACGTTGGGCAGTGCTCGCACACGCCGTCGCACGTGCTGCTCCAGGAGCGTGCGGCTCAGGAAGGCGCCCTCGTAACCGCTCACGAATCGCGCCTTGTACGCTCCGCGCTGGTGCCAACGGACCCGCTCGGCCATGTCGGCAATGATCGCGCCGTCCGCCGTCAGCGCGTCGCGCAATCCCGGAAAGTAGCGGCAGAGCTGGTTGAGCCCCGACGCGAGCAACCCGTGCACGTGACGTCCCTGCGGCACGCCCTTGCGCGGGCCGTTCTCGTCGGGAAGGGGGTCGCGCTCGATGAGCGTGACGTGCTCCAGGTGATCGGATAGGACGCGAGCTGCGAGAAGTCCGGCCATGCTACCGCCGAGGACGATGGCGTGACGGTGTGCGTACATGTGCGCTCCGGTGCGTGGGGAAAGTCACCGGATGTACGCTGGCCAGGCGCCGATCGGATGTGTGCGCATCGTGCTCGCACAGGCGTCATCGCGCAGGCTGCACGGTTGCCACGGACGCCAACCGATCATAGCAGGTGCGGATCGACATGGCGATGCGCAAAGCAGGAAGGGGCAGCGCACCTCGACCAACATCGACTGGACGAGGCGCACTCCCCTCCTTCATCAGCGCGCTCTATCCAACGCGCGCGGACGAACGCTCATGACGTGCGATCCGTGCACCCCGTGTACGACGCCCCGCGCGCAGCGGTCGGAACGGGGAGATTCGCGTCCGATCCGTAGGTGAGCCCGAACTTGTGATACGCACCGGTTGGCAGGACGGTGGATTGCGTTCGTCCATACTGACCAATGAGCCGGCGCATGTCACCAAGTCTCGTGCCGGTCGCGTACAACCAGAGCGCCCGCTCCGAGAACAGCAAGTTCTCTCTCCCCAGCTGTGTTCCCGGGTCGACGAGCACGGGCAGGCCCGCCGGGAATCGCAGCAGGTTGAGCCCGCTCAGGAAGCCGGCGGGGTTCCCCACGCGCAACGCCGCCTCGGCCTCGATGAGGCGGGCTTCCGTGCCGCTGGCGACCACGATGGGATCGGCGACGCTGCTGTACTTCGTCGTGTAGAACCAGGGAGTCTGAGCATCGAATCCGAGCAGCCCACCGTTGACCCACGGCACGCGTGCATCGTTGGCCGAGCGGAACGGAAATCCGTTTCCTCCTTCGCCGTCCGGAATCGTGAGTCGACGCTGGGTCGTGTTCAGCGAGTAGACCCAGTTCTCGAAGCCCGACATCGACGAGTGCGTCGTGGCATAGGCAAACGCCGGTGGAACCTGCGCCGCAGCGGCGGCAGCACCCGGGATGTCGCCGAGCCCCAAACGCGCGCGTGCGCGCCCCGCGCGGGCCAGTCCATCGAACGGCGCCCCCACGGGGCCGGCAAGCGCCTGGACGAATCGCACGTCGGCCAACGTGAACAGTTCGGCCGTGCTGTGACCGACATTGGCATCGTTGAGTGGGACCCCGGAACAGAACGCCTCGGCGAGTCCCAGGTAGACGTATCCAGCCAGGGCGCGCATTTCGCCGATCCTCTGGTCGCCCGGCGTCACACCCAACAGGCGACCCTCTTCGAACTCCAGCGCATTGCGCGCCAGCTGCAAGCTGGCGAAGATCTGCACAAGCTGGCTGTTGCCCTCCGACACGATGCGCCGGTCCACTTCCAGCCGCGTGGGGAACGTGCCCGAGTGGATCCACTCGTCGGCGAGCAAGCCACCCCACGCCACGAGTCCGTCCGACACGCTGGTGCCCGACGCCACGCCCGACCACGCGCGCTGGAAGGCGAGCGTCGGGTCCACGAGACTGACGGTGACCGGTGCCTGTCCGATCATGTCGCTTCGGGTCCTGGCCGTGATGACGACGAGGCCGTTCGAGATGGCCGCCACGAGCCCGTTCTGGTCCACCGTGGCGATGGCCGGGTCGGACGTGCGCCACCGGAACGCTGGTTGCACGGCGAGTGGCGCGCCGTATTCGTCGAGTTGTGTCGCCGCGAGCTGCAGCGTGGCGCCACGAAAGATGATGTTCCCGGAGAGTGGCGCGATCACGATGGAGCCGTCCTCCGCGGGGGCCGCCAGCTGCACCACCTGCACAGGGACCTGGCTCGGGGTCACCGAGTTGTTCCCCAGCTGCCCGGCACCGTTGTCACCCCAGCAGTACACCTTGCCGTTCCCGTCCAGCGCGCACACGTGCCGCAGACCGACCGCGAGCTCGCTGAAACGCCGACCACCGCTCACCGCCAATGGGACGGCGGAACAATCGAACACGGTGGTCGAGAAGGTGCAGGTCGAGGCGCTCGTGGTCCCAAGCTGTCCGCGATCGTTGTTCCCCCAGCACCACGCATGCCCGCTCTGCGCGAGGCCACAGGTGGTCGGGATGACGATGTTCATCGCACTTGCATCGACCATAGTGAACTTGATTGTCCCCGATACGGGGGTCGGCGTGGCTACGGGATTCGCGAAGCTGCCGTTGCCAAGCTCCCCGGCGCGCTGCGCGCCCCAGCACCCGGCACGGCCGACCGAAGTGAGCGCGCACGAGTACGAGGACCCCGTGCTGAGCTGCGCGATCGTCAGCCCGTTCGCCGCGGCCACGGGGACGTCACTCGCCGGGTGCAGTGCGCCATTCCCGAAGTTGGCCCCAGCGGCTCCCCAGCAGTAGGCGCTCCCAGTCGCGGTAAGGGCGCATGACGCAAAAAAGCCCGCCGAGACCGTCACGAACCCGAGCGATGCGCTGTTGACGACCGGCGACGGTACGTTGATGAATCCACCGGTCGATCCGACGCCAAGCTGGCCGCTTCCGTTGTTTCCCCAGCAGTAGGTCACCCCGTCGGTCGCGATGCCGCAGATGCTGCGCAGGCCGATGCTGAGCGAGGTGAACGAGTGCCCCCCGGACACCGCAACCGGCACCAGGCTGTTCCCGCCCGTGCTGCCGATGCCAAGCTGCCCACTGAAGTTGTCCCCCCAACAATACGCCGCACCCGCGGCGGTGAGCCCGCACACGTTGAAGTCTCCCACCACGAGGGACGAAAATCGCTGCGGCCCACCCGCCTCTTTCGGCGTGAGACTTCCGGCCAACGATCCGTTGCCGAGCGTGCCCGACGCATTGCTTCCCCAGCAGAAGACGAGGCCATCTCCGCGCAGTGCGCAACTGAAGTTGTTACCGGAGCCTACGCCGACAATTCCGGACAGCGCGATTGGAGGAGCCGCTGACGTACGTACCGGCGCCACCACTGCGACACCCGAGCGTGGCGCGGGAATGATCTGGATCGCCTCCTCCGGCGCCACCGACGTGAGCGGGCGCTGCACGTCGGTGGGAAGGAGTCGCGGGGGCGACTCTCGCGTGTCCTGACACGCAACCAGTCCGAGGACAGCCGCCAGCACGAAACAGAAGTTGCTGCGCCGCATCTTCCACCTCCTGACCACCGTTCGCTGCGCGCCGCCGCGAGGGTCCAGATGGCGGCCCCGAGAGTATGCAGTCATGTGATCGACTCCACCAGAGCAATGCATGAGCGCGACGCATTAGGGCGACGCATTGGGGCGATGCATTAGAGCGACGCATTCCAAGAACCCTCGCGACCCCGTCGCCGTGGCATCTCAGCGCCGTGTAGCGATCGACTTCGCGGCCACATGGCGCCGCGACCGGCGACGCACCATTGTACGCCGGCCGACGCGCACCCACGGACGTCCACGCCGATCTGGGCTCCACGCTCGTTCTCCTCCTCGTATCCACCCCATCTCACGCCCGCTCGCCACTATCCCCGCCCTGCTCCTCTCCAGCCGCCACCGCCGCCGCGTGGCACCGAAGCAACGCGGATTGGCCCGTCTACCACGGCAGCGACGAGAAGACCCACTACACAACCTTGTCGCAAATCTCACCGGTGAACGTGGCGACGCTGCAGGTCGCATGGACCTATGACACGAAGGACGCGTTCGAGGGTTCGGAGATGCAGTCGAACCCGGTGGTGATCGACGGCGTGCTGTATGCCATGTCACCCAAGCAACGCGCCTTTGCGCTCGATGCCGCAACGGGCCAGGAGTTGTGGAGCTTTGATCCCACGGGCGGGAACTTCACCGGCCCGCGCATCCGCTACCGGGGCGTGGTGGTGCACGACGGGCGCGTCTACTTCAACTACCGCTATCGGCTCTTCGCCCTCGATGCCAAGACGGGGCAGCAGGCAACCGGCTGGGGAAACGACAGCGGCTGGGTGGACCTGCGCTCGGGGCTCGGACGCCCCGAGCAGGGCCTCTCGGTGAGCGCGAGCACTCCGGGTGCTGTGTACAAGGACATGCTCATCGTCGGGACCTCTGTCCCCGAGGCACTGCCCTCGGCGCCGGGCGACATTCGTGCGTACGACGTCAAGACGGGGGCCCTGCGCTGGAGCTTTCACACGATTCCGCACCCCGGAGAGTTCGGCCACGACACATGGCCCGCCGAGGCGTGGAAGGTTGCTGGCGGCGCGAATGCCTGGTCAGGCGTGACCGTGGACCAGCAACGCGGGATGGTCTTCTTCGCGACGGGGTCGGCCTCGTTCGACTTCTACGGGGCGAACCGGCTTGGTGACAACCTGTTTGCCAACTCGATCGTGGCGCTCGACGCCAACACCGGCAAGCGCGTCTGGCACTTTCAGGGACTCAAGCACGACCTCTGGGACCGCGACTTTCCCGCCGCGCCCACCCTCGTCACCGTCACGCGCGAAGGCAAACCGGTCGATGCGGTCGCCCAGATCACCAAGACGGGGCACGTCTGGCTGCTCGACCGCTCGACCGGGGCCGAGTTGTTCCCCAGCGAGTGGCGTCGGATGCCCCCGGCAATCCTGGACGGGGACGTCACCGCCGATTCGCAGCGATTCCCGCTGTTGCCGAAGCCCTTCGCGCGCCAGCAACTGACCGAGGACATGCTCACCGAGCGCACCCCCGAGGCGCACGCGTCGGCGCTGCGGATCTTCCGTGAGAACCCCACCCCTGACCCGTGGACTCCGCCGAACACCGAGGGGATCATCATCTTTCCCGGCGTGGACGGTGGCGGAGAGTACGGCGGCCCAGCCTTCGACCCAAAAACGGGCGTGCTGTACGTGAACTCGAACGAGATGGGGTGGATCCTCAAGATCGTGCCGCGCGAGGAGACCTCGCTGTTCGGCGCGTACTGTGCCGAGTGCCACGGCGCGACCTCGACGCCCATCGCGCCGACGCTGAACGGGGTCGCCACACGCCTCACGCGCGAACAGCTCACCACCGCGATCCGGGACGGCACCGGGCGCATGCCCGCGTTTGCCACCGCGCTGGGCGACTCGTCGATCGCCGAGCTGACCGAGTACCTCATCAGCGGCAAGCAGCCGACGCGTCCCCCGAAGAGCGTCCCGACCTTCCTCAAGTACCGCAACACCACCTTCGACATCTTCCTCGACCACGAGGGCTATCCGGCCATCAAGCCGCCGTGGGGAACGTTGAACGCGCTCGACCTGAACACGGGGGAGACGAAGTGGTCGATCCCCTTCGGCGAATATCCACAGCTGGTGCTGCAGGGGTTGAAGGACACGGGCAGCGACAACTATGGCGGCGCGATCGTGACCGAGAACGGGCTGCTGATCATTGCCGCAACGACCTACGACAACAAGATCCGGGCCTACGACAAGTCCATCGGCACGCTTCTCTGGGAAGGGGTGCTGCCGGCGGCAGGCAATACGACGCCCTCCACGTACATGGTGAACGGAAAGCAGTACATCGTGATCGCCTGCGGCGGAGGCAAGAACGGGGCGCCGAGCGGGGGGATGTACGTGGCGTTTGCCCTGCCCTAGGGGTGGTGTCGTAGCGCGGCGAGGGCCCCGATCGCAGTTGCCAACCATAGAGCGCGCGCGTCGTCCATCGACTGGCCAGCGGTGGCGCGCAACGCCCCGCCGGCACCGACGCCCCCGCGCCCGCCGACGTGCGCCCCTCTCTCACGTATCGCCCGGACATCGACGGCCTGCGGGCCGTCGCCGTCCTGTCCGTCGTCGCGCACCACGTCGCACCGACGGTTGTGCGCGCCGGCTTTGTCGGGGTCGACATCTTCTTCGTGATCTCAGGCTACCTGATCACGCGGATCGTGTACGCCGACGCCACAGCGGGGCGATTCAGCTTCACCGACTTCTATTGGCGCCGCGGGCGCCGTATCGTCCCCGCGTTGCTGGTCGTGCTCACGGCCACGTGGTGCCTCGGGGCCGCGCTGCTCACGGGTCCGGAGTTCCTGTCGCTCGGCAAGCACGTCGCCGCGGCCGGCGTGTTCGGTTCCAACATCCAGTTGTGGCGCGAGGTTGGATACTTCGACAGCGAAGCCGGCGTCAAGCCGCTCCTGCACCTCTGGTCGCTCGGTGTCGAGGAGCAGTTTTACCTCGCCTGGCCCGCGCTGCTGCTGCTCGTCAGCAGGCGACCACGCTCCGCGGTGGTATGGGTGCTCCTGCTCGCGGCACTGTCGCTCGCGGTGAGCGCCTGGAGCGCCGTGGCGGCGGCAAGTGCCGGATTCTTCCTGCTCCCGGCGCGGCTTTGGGAGCTGCTGGCCGGCGGTGCGCTCGCCATCGCGGCCACGCGAGGTCACGGGATCGAGCGAGCACCCACCTTGAGCGCCGACGCCCGACGTCATCTGGCGAGTGCGCTCTCGTGGATCGGCGTGGCCCTGCTCGTCGCCTCGTTCGTGTGGATCAACGAGGCACGCCCGTACCCGGGCACCTGGGCGATGCTGCCGGTAATAAGTGCCGTGGCCTTCATCGCGGCTGGACCGAACACCTTCGTGAACCGCGTCGTGCTCGGCAACCGGTGGGCGGTAGGGATCGGCCTGATCAGCTATCCGCTCTACCTCTGGCACTGGCCGCTCCTGTCCATGCTGGACATCGTCAGCGCCGACCTCGGACTGGGAGGCGCGGCACTATTTGGCACGCGGCTGTTTGTCGCCTCCTCCTCAGTTCTGCTCGCGTGGCTGACGCATCGACTCGTCGAGCGCCCCGTGCAGCGGCTCGCGACGGCACGAATCGCTCGCGGTGAACGACTTTCGCGTCAGACGCTGTACTTTGTCGCCCCCTTGCTGGCCGTCGCCTGCCTCGGCGCGGTCACTGTCAGCCTGCACGGGATTCCGGCCCGATACGCCGGCCCCCTTGCACGCGACGAGGTCGCGGTGCTCGCCGCATCGTCTCGTCGTCGGGCCATGGCACGCTACCCCAACGTGGTGCGCTGCTCGTTCACCACCGACGTTCCGCACCCGGAACAGTGCCTGCGCAGCCTCGCGGCAGCGCCACGCGTTGCGCTGCTGGGTGACAGCCACGCCGAGGCGGCGTTTCCCGGGCTGTCGGGAGCGCTGCCCGACATCAGCGTGCAGCTCATGAGCCACACGCGGTGCCCGCCGCTGCTGGGCAGCGCAGTCCGCACCGATTTCACGGATCCCACCTGTGTCGCCGCGATGGAAGCAGCGGTCGCCACGCTCGCCCAGGATCGTTCCGTGCGCACCGTCGTGCTTGTCTCACGCGGCCCGCTGTACCTCACCGCTGGAGCACAGCCAGCGCGGCCACCGGCGCACCGTACGCTCGGCGCCGACAGGTTGCCCGGCGCGCCGCGAACGAATCCAGCGCGCCTTGCGATATTCCGCGACGGGCTGCGTCGCACGGTCGTTGCGCTCACCCGCGCGGGCAAGGAAGTGATCCTGGTTCACGACGTGCCGGAACTCAACTTCCGTCCGCGCGACTGCGTGGTCGGGCGCCCGCTCGGCCTTCGTGCGCCAATCGCCCCGTGCAGTATTGCTCGCGCAACGGTTGATGAGCGGAACGCCGACTATCGGGCGACGCTCGGCGCGCTCGCCGCAACGCTTCCTGGGGCGCACCTGTTCGACGCCGTGCCGGTGTTCTGCGACCAGCATTCGTGCGCCGCCATGGAGGGTGATGCGCTCTTGTACGCCGATGACAATCACATGAGCCTGCGCGGGAGCGAGCGGCTCGGAGCATCGCTCGGGGCGATGGTACGGTCGACACTACGCGACTGACATTCTCGGTCCGCGGCGAATTACGCGGCAGCGACAGCCGAGTGCCATGCTCGCGGAGCGTCGCACGCAGCGGAATCGGGCGCAACGCCGTCGGCAGCGCCTGCCGCATGACAGGGGCACGCCTGCACCACGTCGGCGCCCGTCACCCCGTCACCCCGTCACTCTGGATCGTTCGCGGAAGAATCGACAGATTGCCCGGTCGCGGATTCGCCGCGGCGCGGGGGTTGGAACGACGAGGACGCGACATGGATCGGGTATTGGTGATCGGCGGGACGTTGTTCATTGGCCGTGCGCTCGTGGAGCAGTTGCTAACGCGTGGCGACGAGGTGGTGATCATGCACCGCGGAACCGGGACACCGTTCGGCGGGCGCGTGGGCGAGATTCGCTGCGACCGCAATGACATCAGCGGTGTGCGCTCGGCGCTGGCCGACCGGCGCTTCGACGTCGTCTACGACAACGTGTACGATTGGCAGCGTGGCACGACGGCCGAGCAGGTCGCCGCCGCCGCGCGCGCCGTGAGCAATGGCCTGCGCCGGTACGTCTTCACGTCATCGGTCGCCGCCTACCCCATCGGCGGACCGTACGACGAGGATGCGCCGCTGACCTCGGCGGACGACCCTAACGACTACGCGCGCCATAAGGCCGAGAGTGAGCGCGCGCTGTTCGCCTTGGGCCGGCACGACGGAGTGGGCGTCTCCACGCTGCGCCCGGCGTTCGTGTACGGTCCGAACAACCCGTTCGATCGTGAGGCATTCTTCTGGGACCGCATCTGCGCCGGCCGCCCGATCATCATCCCGGGAGACGGCACTGCCACGATGCAGTGGGTGCACGCGCACGACGTGGCGCGCGCCGCGGTCCTTGCGGCGGACCGAGAGGTCGCGAACGGACGCGCCTACAACCTCGGCAACACCCCTCCGATCACGCAGGCGGAGTTTGTGCTTGCGCTCGCTCGCGCCGCCGGGCGCGAGGCGACGCTCGTTCACGTCCCGCGAGAACGGATAGCGGCCGCCGGCGGCGGACTCATGGCGCCACCGCTCTACTTCGGCGCCTACCTCGACATTCCGCCCATCAGCATCGATGTCGAGCGGGTGCGCCGAGAGCTCGGCCTCGAACTCACGCCGCTGGATGAGGGACTGCGCGCGACGTATCGCTGGTACGCCGAGCAGGAGCGACCGGTGCAACATTACGGGTGGGAAGACGACTTGATCGCGTCCTCGTCGGGAACCGGCTGACCAGCCGGCTCCCTCCGCTGTTCCGCGAATCGCTACCGCTTCTCGTGTACCAACTCCCCTCCCACGTACACCCGCTCCACCCAGCTCTTCATCGAGAGCGGCGGCCCGTCGAGCACGATCACGTCGGCATCCTTCCCCACCGTAAGCGACCCCACGCGGTCCTGCACCCCAAGGATCCGCGCCGGGATGATCGTGACTGCCTGCAGCACCTGCTGTTCCGTCATCCCGTACCCCGCCGCGATCCCGGCGTCGAGCAGCAGCCACTTGCTCGATCCCGACGGCGCGAGCGAGCCGAAGGCGCGCGAAAACGTGGCGATCGCCGTCGTCACTCCAGCGTTGGTCAACGTCGCCGGCAGCGTCTCGTCGACCGCAGGATAGTCCGACTTGTCGGGAATCTCCTCATTGCTCACGTACGGGTGGGAGACCTGACCGAGGATGACCGGGACCTTGCGCGCCGCAAGTTGCGCCAGCTGCGACTTTGCGTTCGCCGCGCCGTCGATCACCAGGTCGAAACCGAACTCCGCCGCCAGTTGCAGCGCATTGCGGATGTCGACCGGGGCGTTGGCCTGGATGCGCGCCGGGATCTCGCGGCGCAGCAGCTTGCCTAACGCTTCCTGCCCGAGGTCACGCGGGAGCGACGGATTCTGCGCCTTGTTGCGCTGGTACTCCTGGGCCCGCACGAGCGCCTGTCGAATCATGGCCACCTCGGCCATGCGCGTGGCGGGATCGCGCTGCTTCGCACTCGCGGCCTTGCGCGGCGGCTCGCCGAGCGAGATGTCGATCGCGGCAGGGTCGCGCAGTGACATTGCCGCCAGGTTGTCCCCGGCGGTCTTGACCACCGCCCCCTGGCCGCCGATGAGCGCGGCATCGGCGGGCGCGATGTACATCGTGGTCACCCCGCCGCCCAGCAGCTCGTGCAGCCGCAACGGGCCACTCGTCCCGGAGCCGAAGTCGCCGAACGGATTGAACGCCTCGAACACGCGGAGTTGTGGCGACACCGGGTCGGCCGGTTCGTTCAGGTCGCCCGAGCCGATCCCCAGCGACGTCATCGCGTCGATGAGCCCGGGCAGGACATACTTGCCGCGCGCATCGACGACCGTCGCACCAGCCGGGATCGTGACGTTGGCCCCCACCGCGGTGATCTTCCCGCCGCGCATCACTACGGTCGCGTTGGTGATTGCCGGGCCGTCCATGGGCACCACCGTGCCACCACGAATGGCAATGGCACGCTCCTGCGCCGCCAGCGGGGACGCGACGAACGCGATGGCAACGGCCGTGACGACGGTCGTGGCCAAGAATCGGGATGTTTCGCGCATGGTCACTTCCCCTCCGTCGAGCGATCGTAGATCACGGCGCCATCGCCCACCACGAGGTCCACACGCGTGCGCGGTTCGTACCACGGTCCGTTCATGACGACGAAGTCCGCGTCCTTGCCGACGGCGATGCTGCCGACGCGATCGGCGACGCCCTGGATCTCGGCGACGTTGATCGTGATGGCCTTGAGCGCCTCGTCCTCGGGCAGGCCGTAGCGCATCGCCAGACCGGCCGACAGGCGCAACCACTTCTGGTTGATCACCGGGTGATCGGTGTGCATGGCGATCTTGACCCCGGCCTTCCACAGTTCGAACGGCCCCTTCATGGCATCGTCGGTGACCCCGATGCGCGAGCCGAGCGGGAGCACGACCGCGCTCACGCCCCGCTTCGCCACCTCGGTTGCGACCTTGTAGGCCTCCGTCGAGTGGTGCAAGGTGAGGTCGAATCCGAACTCGTCCTTCAGGCGCAGGATCGTCATCACGTCCGTCGCCGAGTGCACGTGGGCGCGCACGCGGACCTTGCGGGCGAGCACCTCGGCCATGGCGTCGTAGCCGAGGTCGCGCGCGGGAGGCGCGCCCTGGCGTCCGCCGTCTTCCCAGCGCTTCTGGGCGGCCACGTACTCCTGTGTCTTGATCAGGTATTGCCGCAAGTTGGCGGCCACGCCCATGGCGGTGGCGGGATAGGCATCGCTGCGCTTGGGCCCCATGGCGAACTTCATCCCCCCCTTCTCCAGCAGTATGCGCTTGGAGAGGTCGGACCCGAAGGTCTTCAGCACGATCGCCATGCCGCTCACGTTCTCGCCACTTCCCGGCCCGGTCGTCAGGCTGGTCACCCCGCCCTTGACCGCGTCCTTCCAATCCGGGTCCTCGAGGTCGAGCGCGTCGCGAATGCGATGCTGCGGCCCGATGATCATCGGGCGGTCGTTCAGGTCGGTCGGGCGCGCGCCGATGTGCGAGTGCTCATCGATGAAGCCCGGTACGATGACCTTGCCGGTGGCATCGATGACCAACGCGCCTGCCGGCACCGAGACGTTGCGGCCGACGGCCGCGATGCGCCCATCCCGCACCAGGATCGTCGCATCCGAGATGGGGGCGCCGGTCGCAGTGTGGACGGTGGCACCGCGCACGGCGAGCAGTTGCTGCGCGGGGAGCGGGGCCGCGCACAGCGCCAACAGCGCTGTCGCGGCATGATACCGAGTGTGCTTCATTGCCGTGGGGAGAGGGGACCGCGTCAACTTGCCGACGGAACCGGGCAGCGCAAGGCGCGAGGGGCCAGGACGCGGCGGCCCGCCTCCACGCCGGTGACACCATGACACCGCCCCAATCCATCCGGCAATGCACGAGCGCCCCGCATGTGCGGGGCGCTCGATGGCTCGGAACCAGATGCAGGATCGCTCGACTTGGCGACCCGCCCCGCGTGGGAGTCGCTTAGCGACCGGTGAGCGCCCGGACCAGGCAGGCGTTGGCCTTCTGCTCCGGCGTGAGCACGCCGAGAATCGCCTCTGCCAGACGCCGCTCCGCGGTCCTGAGCGCCTCGAGTGTCGACTCGGCCCGCGCCAGGATCGCGCTCACCTGCGCGCGAGTGGCGCCGGCCTGCGCTGCCGCACGCGCCTCCTCGTGCACCTGCTTGATTGACTCGAGATATCCTTGCACCGACTCGCCAAAGGCACTCCGCAGTTCCCGAATCTGCGCGACCTGCGCAGCGGACAGCTGGTTCAGCACGTCGGGACGACAGGCACTCTCCCCGCGCCCCTTCGAGGAGATCCACGCCTGCTGCTCGGCGGTGTAGACGTTCCAGATGTCGCGCTGCAGGCTCGCCAATGCAGCCGACAGGCGGGCAACGATCGGCATCGCCTTGGCGAGAATCGCGGCGATCGCGGCGCGGTCCTTCCTGGCCGTCAGTGCGGCCCTGAGTTCGTGCTCGATCGTCTTGAGCGCCGCCAGCGAGGCGGCGTTGTCCGCCTGGAACGCCTCGTGGAGCGCCTGGATCCTGGCCTTCTGTTCGGCCGTCAGCTTGAGGTTCTCGGGAAGCTCCGAGCCACCGATCCCGGCCCGGTCCACCGCCGCCGCGCCAGTGGCGTCGAACTGCTGCACCAGGTCGATCGTGGTGTCGTCGAGGGGCTCCGTGGTCGCCGGGGCTGTGGAGTCGGTCGAGCAGGCGGCCAGGGCGGCGAGCGCGATGAGGCAGGCGAAGCGCTTCATGATCGTGTGGTCCTGGTGAGGCACGCCCACGAGCGGCATGCGGTAACAAGATACTACCGGCGTGGAAGGCGACGCGCTACACACCTATTGCTGGGTGCCCGGCGCTTGGCCGCCACATGAGGCGCATGCCCAGCGGCCGCGGCGCTCTCTCTTGAGACATGCCCGATCGCTGGACCGCGCGGTCGCGACGCTACTCCGGCTTCAGCACCTCGCCGACCGCTCCGGACGCTCGATCGTACGTCACGATGTGCGCCCACTCGTCGGCATCGGACCGCGCCACCACCGCGATGACCGGCTCGGTGTCGCTCAGGTTGAAGACCTCGTGCGGTACGCCCGGTTCAATGAAGATGAAGTCGCCTGCGCCATTCTCCACCGATTGCTTCAGGAGGTCCCCGTACTCATGCCGCACGCGTCCCTGCAGGATGTAGAGCATCACCTCGAAGCCGACGTGAACGTGCGCGAAGGCGACAGCCCCCGGCGGTACCGTGGCGATGTTCATGGAGAGCTGCTTCGCATTGACGTTCTTGGCCGACATGCCGGCCCGGTACTGGATGCCGTTCCAGGCGCGCACGGTCTCGCCGCCCCGGATGACGGAGATCCCGTCGTGGTGCTCGACGAACGTGGTGAGATCGATCATGGCGCAGGGGACGAGGGACACGAGGTGAGGACGCTAGACGGTCGGAAGCAGGTGCAACAGGTCGGTCAGGAGCCACCAGAGTCCGACCGTCAGCATCGCGGCGGGGATGACGTAGCGAATGCAGGTCACGAGGATGCGGCGAGCAGGGCCGGGGTCGCCCAACTGTTCGAGCAGGGTGGCGCGCTGCACGAACCAGCCCATGGTCAAGACAGACAGCAGCGCCCCGAGCGCCTGCATCCCCGACCCGAACGTGAGATCCCACGCCACGAAGATCTTCAGGTTGATCATCGGTACAAGGGCCACCAGCCCGACGATCGCGGCCATGAGGCTGATGGCCTTGCGGCGCGTGAGGGCCGTGTTGTCCACCACCCCGGCAATGAGCACCTCGAGCGCCGCGACGTCGGAGAGGAAGGCGGCCCCGAACAGCCCCACAAAAAAGAGGGCGCCGAACAGCCCGCCCCCTGGCATCTGGCCAAAGACGCGGGGGAGTGTGTCGAACAGGAGTCCGGGGCCACTCGACGGCGACAGCCCGAACGCGAAGACCGCGGGAAAGATGACCAGGCCGGCCATCAGTCCGGCGGTCGTGTCGCCCAGCGCGGTCCACGCCGCGCTCGTGCGCAGCGGCGTCCCCGCGGGCAGGTACGACCCGTACGTCACCATGAAGGTGCCGCCTAACGACAGCGAGAATATCGCCTGCCCCATCGCCGCCACCATCACGGTCGGCGTCAGGTCGCGCCACGCGAACCGCCCGATGAACCAGCGCACCCCCTCGTCCGCCCCGGGCAGGGTGAGCGACCGCACGATCAGCACGACGAGAATGACGAAGAGCGTCGGCATGATCACCGTGCTCGCCCGCTCGATGCCGGCCCGCAGCCCCCGGTCGATGACGAAGGCGCACGACGCGATGACCACGCCGGTGCAGGCCACCTGGAGCAGGATCGATCGTCCACTCACCCCAGTCTCCGGCGGAAGGATCGCCGAGGCGTCGAGGGCGATCCCGATGCTCGACAGCAGCTCCGAGAGGGCGAAGTACAGCACCCAGCCCACCACGTTCGTGTAGTACGCGGTCGCCGCGACCACGACACAGAACAGGGCGCCACCCACGAATCGACCGCCCGGCAGCCGTCCCCGCTGAAAGGCCCCCAGCGTCCCGCGACCCGTGTGTCGCCCGAGCGTCCACTCGGCCAGCAGGGCCGGGACGCCGATCACGAGGGCGACGAGGACGTAGAAGGCCACGAAGGCGGCCCCGCCATAGCGCCCGACCAAATACGGAAAGCGCCAGATATTCCCCAGTCCCACCGCGACCCCGACCATGGTGAGGATCGTGCCGAGACGGGACGCAAAGTGTTCGCGCACCTCGGTCACGGGGTGCGCGCCTCGGCCAGCACCTCGACCAGCGCGTCGAGCGCGTGGTCGATCTCGGCAACGGTGTTGTAGAAGTGCGGCGCCAGCCGGATGACCGGACCACGCGCCGAGGCAATGATGCCGCGCGCGCGTAACGCCGACTCCACCGCATGAGCATCCTCGCACAGGATCGCGGTGCTTGGCGTCTTGGGGACGGCCAGCCCGGGACCGTGCAGCGAGAGCCCTCGCGCGAGCGCCCCCTCCACCAGCCGAGTGGAGAGATGCTGCGTCCACTCGGCGATCGCCCCGCTCCCGATCCCATGCAACCACTCCATCGCCGCGCGACTGACGTACGCGGGAAAGATCGGCGGCGTCCCACCGTCGAACCGCGACGCGCTCGCCGACCAGTCCAGGCGCGTGGCATCGAAGGCGAACGGGTTCACTCGGCCGAACCAACCGGTCGTCAGCGGCTCCAGGCGCGCCACCAGTGCGCGCCGCACGTACAGGAAGGCGATCCCTGGCGTTCCCATCAGGTACTTGAGCGTCCCCGACGCCAACAGGTCGAGGTCCATGGCGCGCACGTCGACCGGCAGCACACCTAACGACTGGTACGCGTCCACATACGAGAGGGCGCCGTGCGAGCGCGCCAGCCGGGCGATTGCCGCGACGTCCTGCACCGCCCCGTTCTGGTAGTAGGCATGCGCCGCGGAGACGATTGCCGTGCGCTCATCGATCGCGCCCTCGTACATCTCGAGCGGCACGTGCCCGTCGCGCAGCGCGACCCAGCGCACCCGGGCGCCCCGTCGCTCCTGGGCCTTCCACACGTGCCCGACCGCCGGAAACTCCGCCCCGCTCGCGACCACCACGTCGCGTCCGCTGCCAAAATCAATCGCGGTGGCGATGGCACTCGTCGCTGCCGACACCGACGAGACAACGGATACCTCGTCAGGCTCGGCGTTGATCATCGCCGCGAATGCCCGTCGGGCGAGTTCGACCTCGCCCATCCATTCGTCCCAGTCCATGCCGCGGCTGTTCCACGACTCCATGTAGCGAGCCGCCGCATCGCGCGTGACGCTGGTCAGCGGTGCCTGCGAGCAGTTGTTGAGCGGGATCGCCCGCTCGAGTATGGGGATCTTCGCCCGCAATGCGGCGATGTCGAAGGGCGGAACGGCCATGCGAGTCAGGAGGGAGAGCGGACCACGGAACGCTGGCGCACGCAGGTGCGTATGCGGGCGCCCCCGAAGATGCAGCCCCGCACGCCCGGCCACAGGGGGCGACGAGCGGTCACCGCCCACCGGGGCACGCGAGCACCGGATGCAACAGTCTCCCGCGCCGAACCGCGCCGCCCACCTCACCAGTGGTCAGTCGCGCATTTCCGCGTGAAGGATCACGCGCTCCACGAGGCAGGAGATCGTCATCGGTCCGATCCCGCCCGGTACGGGCACGATCGCCGCGAGATGCGCCACACCGCCACTGAGGTCAAGGTCGCCCCGCCCACCAGGGTTGAAGTAGCCGACGTCGATCGCCACCGAACCGACCGGCAGCTCGCTCACACGCAGCGTGCCCGGTGCAGCCGCTGCGATCACGACCAGTTCGGCCTCCCTCACGTGCTGCACAAGCGTCGGGTCGGTCGGCGACACCAGCGGCGCAAGGCTCACGCCCAGCCGGGCGATCGCCGTCCAGAGCATGTGTGAGAAGTCGTGCGCGTCGGCCACGATGAGACCTCGGCGTCCACGCACGTCAATGCGATACGCCGCGAGCAGGGCGAGCACTGCGCTCACCGTCACTGGAGGCGGCACCCCCTCGTCGTGCAGGTACCGCTGCACCATGCCAGGCGACATGACGTCCACATCCAATCGCTCCGGGATGGCGTGCTCCAATGCGGCAGCAAACGATGCATCGGGATAGGGCACCTGCACGAAGAGCCCGTCCAGCTCGTGCGAAGTGACGAGCGCGTCCATCGCCTGCCGAGCCGTCGCCGAGTCGGCGCCGAACGGGACGTGATGCTGGACCACGTCCACACCCACGGCGGCACAGGCGCTCACCTTGCGCGCCACGTACGGAGCGGGCCCGGTGGGTTCGGCGAAGGCGAGGATCGCCAGGCGGGGCGTGCGTCCGAGCCGGGCGCGAACGGCGAGCGCGCGTCGGTGCAGATCGTCCTGCCGACGCGCCGCGAGCTGTGCACCATCCATGATGCGCACGCTCGACCCGGCCTGGAGTCGCCTCGCCCACGCACTCATCTCGTCGTCCATCGCCTCCTCCGCTTGGCTTCGCGAGGAAGATATCGCACGGCGTCGCGTCTCCTCACACCCGGCAGACCCGTGATGCGTCCCCTGCCCTTCCGCGTCCGGCGTACCACGCGACAGCTTACCCCGGTGACGCGTCGGCGCGAGCGCCGGCACGACGCTCGCCGTTCTCATCATACGCCTCCTCTGTTGCAGCGCATGCCCGTCTCGGTCGACGCCTCCCGCATCATCTACGACGCCCTCAAGGCGTGCGGCGTCTCCGTCGTCTCCGCGCTGCCGGAGACGTGGCTCGTGCACCTGATCCGCATGGCCGAGGACGACCCGGACATGACACTCGTGCGGCTGGCGAAGGAGGAAGAGGGCGTCGGAATCGCGACCGGCGCGCACTTGGCCGGCGCCAGGTCCGTGATGCTGATGCAGAATCACGGCTTCCTGCAGTCGATCAACGGGATCGTGTCGTGCGCGCAGCTGTACCGCATTCCACTCGTGATGCTCATCTCGCACCGCGGCTGGTTCGGGGAGCGTGACCCGTGGCAGACGGAGGGAGGGCTGGTGACGATCCCCGTGCTCGACGCCCTGCGCATCCCTTACGAGACGCTGGACGCACGCGACCACGTGGCACACCGCATCGCGAAGGCCATGACACTCGCGCACTCGACCAATCGTCCGGTGGCGCTCCTGCTCGGACGCGACCTGATGTGGGAGGACGGATGAAGCGCCTGGAGGCGATCGCCGCGATCCACGGCCGACTGCAGGACTGCATCGTGGTCACGATCATGGGGGCCGTGGCCGCCGAGCTGCAGTCGTTGGGACACCGCCCCAACTTCTTCTACCTCCAGCACGCCATGGGACTCGCGTCCTCGGTGGGGCTGGGGATCGCCCTGAGCAAGCCAGCGGCGCGCGTCGTCGTGCTCGACGGCGACGGCTCCGTGCTGATGAACCTCGGGGGGCTGACCACGCTCGCCCGCTACCGGCCGCGCAACCTGACGCACGTGGTCTTTGACAACGAGTCGCTGCTCTCCGTAGGCGGCTTCCCGACCGCGACCGCGACCGGGAGCGACATCGCCGGGATGGCGGCCGCCGCCGGAATCCCGCGCACTGCCACCGTGCGCACGCTGGACGACTTCACTGCGGCCTTCGACGCCGCGCTGGCCGCCGACGATCTCACCACGCTCGTCGCCAAGGTCGAGGCGGTGGGGCCCGCAGGCTTCGTCACCGACCTCGGCCTGCTCGAGAACCGCTTCCAGTTCGCCCGCCACCTGCGTGGACTTCCGGAGACCCCATGACGCCGACGCTGTCACACCTCATCGCCGACCTTGCCGACGGGCGGATCGAGGTCGTCGACCTCACGATCCCGTTAGGCATCGAGACCCAGGTCATCGCCCTCCCTCCAATCTTCGCCCCGTCGCCCGGGGTGTCGATGCAGGTCATCTCGCAGTATGACGAGATGGGCCCCGGCTGGTACTGGAACACGATCACGATGGGCGAGCACACCGGGACCCACTTCGATGCGCCCGTGCACTGGGTCACCGGCAAGGACCTGCCGCACAACGCGACCGACACCATACCCCCGGGCCGCTTTGTCGGACCGGGGTGCGTGATCGACGTCGCGCGTGAGAGCGCGACCGACCCCGATTTCCTGCTCACCCCGGAGCACATCCAGGCGTGGGAAGGGGTGAACGGACTCATTCCGCGCGGCGCGTGGGTCCTGCTGCGGACCGATTGGAGCACGCGCAGCGGCGCCGACTTCCTCAACGCCGACGCGACTGGCCCTCACACACCCGGCTTCCACCAACGCGCCTCCGAGTTTCTCGTCCGGGAGCGCGACATCCTGGGTGTCGGCGTGGAGACGATCGGCACCGACGCCGGGCAGGCGGGCGGCTTCCCCGTCCCCTTTCCCAACCACACCATCATGCACGGGGCCGGAAAGTTCGGGCTGGCCTCGTTATGCAACCTCGACCGGCTCCCCGCCACTGGAAGCGTGATCATCGCCGCTCCGCTCAAGCTCGTGCGCGGCAGCGGCAGCCCGTTGCGCGTCCTCGCCCTCGTGGCGCGTTAGGCCCGCCATGCTCTCCCTGCTCGCCACCGGCGCCGTGATACTCAACGCCGTCATCCACGTGTACATCCTCGTCCTCGAGATGTTCTTGTGGGAGAAACCGGCCGGCCTGCGGGCGTTCGGCCTCACCCCGCAGGCGGCGGCTGCCTCACGGACGCTGGCGGCAAACCAGGGGCTGTACAACGGCTTCCTCGCGGCCGGGCTGGTCTGGGGACTCGTCCTGGGCGACCGTGGGCGCCCGGTCTGCATCTTCTTCCTCACCTGCATTCTCGTGGCCGGACTGTTCGGCGCCGCCACCGCCAGCCGCAAGATCCTGTTCGTGCAGGCCCTTCCGGCCGCCATCGGGTTGACGCTCGTGCTGCTGGCGTAGTATCGGGCAGGTCGGACGTCGCCTCGCGACGCCCCCCCTTATCCTGCCGACTCATCCAACCGCCCCTCTCCACCGCCGAATTGCCCTCCGCCGCCCTCGTCTTGCTGCTCGCGCTCGCCCCCAACGCACCGGATCGTTCGGTCAGTCCGGCCGATACGGTGCATTGCGTCGCGGCCGCGCGGTTCCTTCGCGAGCAGCAACACATGGTGGCGGCGATCGACCGGGACACGATCGACGACTGGCGCACCGGGCGTCGACTCTCGGGCTGTCGCGTGACCGCCGCGGGAACCACGACGAGCGGCATCGCCAACGAAGCCGTGCGATTCTACGAGCGCCTGCGCACCGCCGGGTGGACGCGCACCCCCGAGCCTCGCGATGCCCCCAACGAGGCCTCACTGCGTTTTCGCTGGCAACGCTCCGACTGCGTCTTCAACATCAATGACGAGGCCCGCCTCGGCACCGACGCCGAGTTGCGGGTCAACGAGGCGCTGCAGCACGTCCCCGGCACGACCCGATATCACGTGCTGGCCCTGTGCATGCCGGCGCTGCCCGCCTCGCCGTAGGGCACCATCGCGCGACTGCAACGCGTTGGGCCCCCGGCACCGGCGAGGCGATCGAGCGTGTGGTGCCGTCCCCGACACGCATGCCGGACTGCCACGCCACGCGCTCGTTCGCGTGGCGCCCGACCGGCTGTCGCGACAGTCGAGTCGTTACGAGATGCGCTCCGGCTCCATCACCTTCTCCACCGCCCTCCCCCCTTCCACGCTCACGTAGTACACCTTCGCCGCCGCCCGCGTGGAGACCACACGCTTGACCGTATTGTCCTCGAAGTAGATCCCGGCGTCGTTGTCGCAAGCGTAGCCGGGCTGCATCTCACCGGAACTGATCAGCTTCTGGTACAGCGGCCGGCGCCCCGGCTCGGCGTCGTAGTGCGGCGAGTGGCTGCCCTTGATGAAGCCGAGGCACTTCACGATGGTCAGCTCCTTCGGGCGCGAGTCCGTCGTTCCCTCGTCGAACCAGCATAACGAGCCGGCGCTCGCGCCACCGAGGACGATCCCGCGATCCCACGCCTCCTTCAGGATGACGTCGATCCCCTGCGCCTTCCAGATCGCCTGCTGGTTGAGCGTGTTGCCGCCGCTGCAAACGATCGCGTCCATCGACAGGAAGACCTCCTCCCAGCTCTTGTTCTGTCGCGTGCTGGCGATGAACGAGTTCTGCACGTGCGGCTCGACGTTGAGCGGCGCGCAGTTCTGGTAGAACGACAGCGCCCCCTGCGGACTGTCGGCCGACGCGGTCGGCAGGTAGCAGATGCGCGGACGCGCCTTGCCGGTCAGCGACGCCATGTATCGAAGAAAGGCGGTCCCGAATCCTCCCCCAGCGATGAGGACCTTCCGGGTCGCTGCCGAGGGCGACGCCACGGGCGGCGCCGTGAAGGCGACGTCGGTCAGCGTGCTGCCGATACCGCCCAGCCCCAGGTGGCTGGTGCTCGCACCCAGCGTTCCCAACGCCGATGAGACGACGAAATCCCTGCGCTTCATGGTCCGCCCTCCGGTGAGATTGGCCCGATCGTGAACGGCACAGAGTATGCGCGCCGTCGCGGGCCGCGGCAACGACACCGGTGCCGGGGAAAGGAGCGCCGCCTGTCCGATGTCCGGGTTCGCGGCCCGTCGGTGAACTAACGGACGCCGTCACCGGGGCGTTGGCGAAAGGGCGGCGACCGGCCACATTCCGTCACTCGATTCTCCACGCGGAGCCCCCGTCATGAAGCGATTCGCCGCTGCGATTGCCCTGCTCGTCGTCGCCCTCGTCGGCGTCATGGTCGCGCGCACCCTGCGCGTCTCGGCTCCTCCCGCCGCGACCGCCGCCCCTTCGGCGGCTCTCCCGCCGCTGGACACCACCGCCCTGGCGTTGCATCTGGCGGAAGCGGTGCGCTTCCCCACGGTGTCGCTCGCCTCGGGCGGACCGATCGACACCGCCGCCTTCCGGGGCCTGCACGACTACCTGCAGTCGACGTACCCGCTCGTGCATACGACCCTCAGCCGCGAAGTGGTCGGCGGCCTGAGTCTCCTGTACACCTGGCGCGGACGCGACACCACGCTCGCCCCGATCGTGATCATGGGACACTTCGACGTGGTCCCGGTCACCGAATCCAACCTGGCCGAGTGGTTGCACCCGCCGTTCGCCGGCGAGATCGCCGACGGCTACGTCTGGGGGCGTGGCACGCTCGACGACAAGGCGACGGTCGTCGCGGCGCTGGAAGCCGTCGAGGGACTGCTGCGGGCAGGCGTGGTCCCGGCGCGCACGATCTATCTCACCTTCGGCCACGACGAGGAAGTCGGCGGCCGATACGGGGCACGCACCATCGTCAACGAGCTGGTGGCGCGCGGCGTCGCCCCAGCCCTCGTCATCGATGAGGGGGGATTCATGGGCAAGGACATCCTCCCTGGCATCGAGGGCATCGCGGCCATCGTCGGCATCGCCGAGAAGGGATACGTCTCGCTCACGCTGACCGCAGAGGCCGATGGCGGCCACTCGTCGATGCCCACCGAACGAACAGCGATCGGCGCCCTCAGTCGCGCCGTCGCGCGCCTCGAGGCCGATCCCTTCCCCGCCTCGCTCGACGGCCCGACGGCAACCATGATCCAGGCCATGGCCCCGTACCAGCCGTTCCTGCAACGTGTGATCAGCAGCAACCTCTGGATCACCAGCGGCGTGGTGTCGCGCGCACTGCAGGCCGATGAACTCGGTGGCGCCCTGCTGCGCACCACCACCGCCCCAACCATGCTCTCGGCGGGCATCAAGGACAACGTCCTCCCCCCCGAGGCGACCGCCGGGGTGAACTTCCGGATCAGGCCGGGCGAGACCGTCGCGTCGGTCATGGCCCGCGTCACCGAGGTCGTCGACGATCCGCGCGTCCGCGTCGCTCCGCTCGATAGCGTCGGCGTCGACCCGTCACCCGTGTCCGACACCAGCGATCCCGCCTACAAGTTGATTGCCTCCACCATCGCCGCGATGTCCCCGGGCACCACGGTCCCGGTCATCCCCTACCTCGTCATGGGCGGGACCGACGCGAAGTACTGGGGCCCGCACAGCGCGCGCGTGTACCGCTTTCTCCCCATTCCGCTGGGCGATGGGGATCGCGCACGCGTCCATGGCGTCAACGAGCGCGTCGCGGTGGGCGACTTCGCGACCGCGGTCGGTTTCTTCATGCGACTGCTGCAGGGCGACGCGGCGCTGTAACGCCGACCATCCGCTAGCGCAGCGCCTCGACAATCGCGTCGAACACAATCATGTCGTCGAACACTCCGCCCCCCGTCGGCTTGGGCAGCGCCGACCAGACCACGATCACGACCCGCGCGGCCGGGTTGATGTAGACGAACTGGCCGTGGATCCCCTCGGCCACATACGCGTGGTCGCGTGCCGCGGCATCGGACTGGGGAATCCACCACATGTAGCCATAAGGAAGCTTCGTGCCGTCGCGAAGCGACTTGGCGCTCCCCGCCTCGCGCGACCATCCTGCAGGGAGCAGTCGCACGCCGTCCACGACGCCGTCGTCGAGCATGAACTGCCCGAATCGCCCATAGTCGCGCAGGGTCGCGCTGATCCCACTCCCCGATCTCGATCCCGTCCGGCGAGTCGAGCCACCAGCGCGCCTCGGCTTCCATGCCCATCGGCTTCCAGATGCGCTCGGACAGGTACGTGGCGAGCGGCCGCTTCACCGCGCCACGCAGGATCTCGCCCGCGACTTGCGTCTCGCCGGTGCTGTAGTTGTTGCGCGTTCCGGGCGCAGCTGCCCGCGGCAGTTTGGCCATGACCGCCAGCGCCGAGCCGGGGACCTGGGAGATCTGCGCCTCGAGCAGTTGGCGCCTGTCCGACCGCGGATCGGTGTAGGTCTCGTCCCACCGCACGCCCGACGACATCATCAGCACGTCACGAATGCTGACGCCATCGTACGCGCTCCCGGTGAGCGCCGGGACATATCGCGTGACGGGATCGTCCACGCTCCCGATGGCACCGTCGTGTATCGCGGCCCCGATCAGCGTCGACGTGATCGACTTGGCCACCGACATCGACATCCAGCGCGTGCGTTGCGTGTTCCCGAGCAGGTACCGCTCGTACGCGATCGCCCCGTCCTCGAGCACCAGGAGTGCGCCGACGCGATTGCGGCGCAGGTACTCGTCGAGTCCGTGAATCGTCCCGCGGTCGAAGAACTGCACCTCCCCCAGCGGACGCGCTGCCATGCGCAGCGGGCGCGCAACGTCGGCTGGTGCAACACCACGCGTGGGGAAGAGGCGGTCGATGTTGCGGAAGGTATTGACGGCCAGCTCCTCCGATAGCGCACCGTCGTAGCTCTGGCGCACCGTCCCGATCGGCTCCGCCGCATGCGGATACGGGAGCGCGCGGCTCGTGGCGCCGTGCGCACAGGCAGCCAGCCACAGCGCCAGGACGGACGCGCGCCAGTGTGGGCGCGTCCTCGCGTTGGTCGAGCCGCGAGGTCGAAGGATCAGTCTCATGATCTGGCCAATATCGCCCGTGGCCGAGATGGGGCCAGAGCACGCCGCAGTTCGGCGACGACAGTCCGGCGGCTTGCGCCCCGCCGGACGCGACTGGAGCTTAGGGCACGCGCAACCCCGGAGACTACTGTGAGCGAGTCATGCAGTCGGTGCCAACATCCGCTCCCCGAAGGCGCCAACTACTGTCTGTCCTGCGGGGTGAGCCTGGCACTTGCCGCGACGGGGGAGCACTCCCTGGTCGACTTCGAGCGGTTCTTCGTCTACGGCATCGACCTCATGTGCCTGGCCGGTCAGGACGCGCGCTTCATTGTCGTGAATCCCGCGTTCGAGCGCGCGCTCGGCATGCCGGCCAAGGAACTGCTGGCGGTTCCGTTCATCAGCTTCCTTCACCCCGACGACGTGGACGCGACGGTCGCCGAGGTCGTGCGACTCAAGGACGGCACGCCGACCCTCACGTTCACCAACCGATATCGCCGGCACGACGGAACCTACGTGCGCCTGCACTGGAAGGCGTACCCCGAGCCTGGCACAGGGCTGATCTACGCCACCGCCCGTCTCGCGGACACCTGACGACTCCGATCGCGCGCCCGCACGACTCTCGATCCCCAGACCTCCCATCATGACCTGCCGTTCCTCGACGTCCTCACCGCGCATCGCGCGCGCCCTCGGCCCGATCGACACCAGCTGCAATTCCGGCCGCACGGCCCGCCGCAGCGGCGCGCGCCCGATGCGACTGTGCGCGCTGCTGCTTGCCGCCGCCTGCAGCAGCGGACTTGGCGCGCAGACACCCGTGCAGCACGGCAAGCGCGCCCCTCGCCTCATCATTCGCAACGCGCTCGTGATCGACGGCATGGGCACGCCAGCTTCAGGCCCCTACGACATCGTCATCGAGAACAACCGCATCGCGCAGATCGTCCCCATCGCCGACGCCATTCAGGCCACGATCGGCGGCATGACCTCGCGGCCGCAGGGGGGCGTGGAGATCGACGCCCGGGGGAAGTACGTGATGCCCGGTTTCGTGAATGCCCACGCGCACGTGCAGGACGAGCGCGGCGGGACCCCGCAGGAACAGGAGTACGAACTCAAGATCTGGCTCGCCTCGGGGATCACCTCGGTGCGCGATGTGGGGAGCGACACGCGCAAGACCATCCCGCTGCGTGACCGCATCAACGCCGGCCAGGCCGAAGGGCCTCGATTGTTCCACTACCCGATGTTCAACCTCCCCCCCGTCCCCAATACACCGGCCGAGGCGCGCGCACGTGTGCAGGCGCTCAAGCAGGCCGGAGCCGACGGCATCAAGATCCTCGGCACCAAGCGCGACGTGATGGAGGCCATGCTCGACGAGGCCCGAAAGGTAGGTCTGCGCGTCGCACACCATGCCGCGGTCGAAGAAACCAACGCTTGGGACGACATCAAGGGCGGCACGACCACCATCGAACACTGGTACGGCATTCCCGACGCCGCGATCATCGATGGAGGACAGCCGTTCCCCCCGGAGTTCAACTACACGGACGAGGTGCATCGTTTTCGCTATGCCGGGCGCCTATGGCGCGAGGCCGACCCGGCACGCTTGACCGAGGTGCTCACCGCCATGGTCAAGGCGAACGTCGCCTGGGTTCCCACGCTCGACATCTACGAGGCCTCGCGCGACCTCCAGCGCGCGCAGGGGCAGCCCTGGTTCCGCGACTACCTGCACCCGACGCTCGAGGAGTTCTTCAAGCCCAACCCCAACAACCATGGGTCGTACTTCATCGGCTGGACGTCGGTCGATGAAGCCTACTGGAAGGAGAACTATCAGATCTGGTTCCGTGCCCTGCGCGAGTTCGAGCGACTGGGCGGGACGATCGCGGTGGGCGACGACGCCGGCTTCATCTACCAGCTCTATGGCTGGGGCTTTGTCCGCGAGATGGAGCTCGAACAAGAGGCCGGCTTCAGCCCACTCAAGATCATCCAGCACGCCACCAGCAACGGCGCCAAGGTACTGGGCAAGGAGATGGAGATCGGCCGCGTGCGTCCCGGATGGCTTGCCGACCTGATCATCGTCAACGGCAACCCGCTCGAGAACCTGAAGGTGCTGTATCCATCCGGAACGGACAGCGTGCGCGACGGCAAGATCGTGCAGACCGGCGGGGTCGAGTGGACCATCCGCGATGGCTTCACCTATCACGGTCCGACCCTGCTTCAGGAAGTTAGGGAGATCGTGCGCAAGGCCCGCGCGCGGGCCGCAACGCCCTGAACGCGGCCCGTGGACTGCGCCCCGTCGCTCGCCCTGCGGGTGACGGGGATCACTACACGGAACCGGTGAGACGCGCATAGCTTGCGGTCAACCGCACGTGCCCTGCCTCTCACGTCATCCGTTCGCTGCCCATGCGCATCCTCACGTCGTGCACACGCCATCACGGAACCGGCCGCGACCGGACGGTCCGAGCCCGCGCCTCCCGTCGCGTCTTCCTGGCCGCACTGGTCGCCGCAGCCTCGCTCCTGCCCGGCGCCTCGGCGATGGGACAGGGACAGGTCGGCGTCCTGCTCGGTGCCACGTACTCCACCCTGCGGGGCGTCGATGGTCTCGATGGCAGGACCGGGCTCGTCGGCGGGCTCTCGATCCTGTTCCCCTCCGAGGGATTCCTCGCGTTCCAGACCGAAGCGCTCCTGGTCAACAAGGGGGCGACGGCATCGACGGGGGACCCCGAGGGACTCCGGCTCAGCTACGTCGAGGTCCCGCTCATGGCGCGCCTCACGCTCAATCGCGGCGGCACGATGCATCCCCACCTGTACGCGGGCCCGTATCTCGGCTTCGAGGTGGACTGCAGCGTCAAGGGGACCGCGGCCGCGTGCGACGACATCCCCGGCGTCAATACGCACTCGGTCGATGTCGGCGGCTTGCTGGGCGGCGGCGTCGACTACGACGTCGGTCCGCTGGTCCTGACCGGCGGAGTGCGCTACAGCTTCGGTGTCTCGAACGTCGCCGATTTCTCGTTCGACGCGGTCGACGAATCGGCGAGGAACGGCGTGTATGCACTCTACGCGGGCGCGGCCTTCCGGTTCGGGAGACGTTAGGCGGACCGTGCGCGGCGGGCGGGCAAGTGTCCGCCACGAGCACGCCATGTCGCCGGTCGCGACGACCCGTGGACCCCGTTGACGGACAGGAGCACTGCCATGTGCCGGAACATCAAGACGCTCGCCAACTTCGCCCCGCCGGCGACCACCGACGAGGTGCGCGCCTCGGCGCTGCAGTTCGTGCGAAAGCTGAGCGGAACCTCGCGCCCCTCGCGCATCAATGCGGCGGCGTTCAACCAAGCGGTAGACGACGTCGCCGCCGCCGCGGAACGCCTGATTGGTGCCCTCCGCACCGTTGCGCCGCCACGATCGCGCGAGGTCGAGGCGCAGCGGGCTCGAGCGCGCGGCGAACAGCGCCGCGCGGGGAACCCTGACCAGGCGACCATCCCGACCATCCCGACCTGACCGTGCGCCGGCGCGGCGTCGCTCACGCGAGCGCTGCGCCGGCGGCGCGATCGGTCAGTTCGTGTCCCAACGGAACTGCAGGTGGCCGGTCGCCGGAACCGCGGACCCACCGACCGGCTGCACCATGCCGCTCAGTGTCGCGTTGAACACGAGGCAGTTCACCGGCGATCCGGGGGGACACGACCCGAACAGGGGGCCGGAGTAGCCAACGAGCTGTGACAGGTCGAAGCTGACCTGCGCCCCCGTCCCCGCATCGACCAACACGACGATCCCCGACGCGACGACCACGCCAGCCGCATCTGCCCGGATGCGCCCAGGCCCGGTCGCCATCTCGAAGAAGTTCATCCCCGACGTCAGGTTGCGGTTGAAGTACGCTTGTCCGCGAAAGACGTACTGCTGTGCCGCGCCGAACTGCCCGGGCGACGTGTTGAATGTCGTGGCGAAGCGCCCCAACACCCGGGGAGGCGGCGGATTCCCCTCCGCCGAGAGCGCGAGCGCGGGAGCTGCCGGCGCGATCGCACCGTCGCTCGCGCACGCCGACTGCAGCGCTGCCGCCGTTACCACCAACAGTGACGTGACCTTCATCGTGCACCTCCATGGTCTGGTCCTGCCATCCCCTTGCGGGGCCACTCGACGAGGGACGCTCCCTCGTCGCCTTCTCTCCCACTCACTGCGCGCTGTCAAACTCGCGCATCGCGGCACGCAGTGCCGTGGCAGCCTCGCGCGCTTCGGCCACCATCGCCTCCAGCACCCGATCTGCACGGGCCCACGCGCTGACGACGAGGGCATAGTTGACGAACGCCTTTTCATCACGTTGCATCTGCCGGGCGACCCGTGCCCGCTCCAGCGCCAGCGGGATCTCGGTCGGCGTCAGCAGTCGATTCGGGCGCTCATCCAGCAGCAGCGCCGCCCGCTCCGGTTCGCCCAGCCTCGCCATCAGTCGCGCTGCCACAAAGCGCTCCTGGTAGCAGTCCACGCACAGGGAATCCGGGAGCGTCCGCAGCTCGGCGAGCGCCGTGGCCGAATCGCCGCGCGCGAGGGCGAGGTACCCGCGCGCGGCCCGCGCGGCGTAGCTCCCGGCTCGCGCACGCGCCGGATCCCGGCCGCGCGACTCATCCGCCGCCAGCGACGCAATGCGCGTGATGGCCGCCGCATCGCCCTCGCTCGCCCACCACGGGAGCGTCCACCACGGGAGCGAGCGCGACCGGTCCTGCTCATGTTCGTCGAGCCAGCGGCCGAAGCGGGTACGCACCGAGTCGCGCGGAAAGGCGCCCACCAGCGCATAGTCCACCGCCAGCGACGTGCGCAGGTCACCTAACGCGTTCCACAGGGTCCCGGCCTCCGCCACGTGCCCGCGGTACGCCAGCTGCAACGACAACCGCATGCGGGGATCCGGGAAGATCGGGTCGACCGCCTGCCGCGCCACGAGCGACCGGGCAATGCGCACCCCCGTTTCCGTGCGGTCGGGCCAGCGACGGATGAGCAGCCAGGCTCCGGCCAGCTGTTGCACGTCGGCGGTATCGAGCAGGACGTCGAGCGCGGCCGACTGCTGCATGGCATCGTTCGCAATGCGCAGCGCCATGCCGATCGTGCTCACGTCCTCGCGCCGCGTGTTCAACGCGAGGTACCACTCGGCGTACGTGCGTGCCGTATCGGGCAGGTCGAGCGAAAACGCCAGCTCCACCACGTGCTGGTACGCCGGGGCGAACCCGCGGTTGAGGCGAATCGCCCGGGAAAAGTCGCTCAGCTCCTGACGGTCACCGATCCCCACGCCGGGTCCGTAGCCGTAGTGGTAGCCGGCGTCACCGCGGGCAAACCAGACCTCGGGATCGGACGGGTACAGCTGCACGGCCGTGTTCGGCACCTCGAACAGCCGTCGCGCCTGCGGCAGCCAGCGCGGGTCGGCATAGTCCTCGGGCAGGGTCGCACTGAGCGAGTCCGCGGCGATCAGCAGCGAATCGTGCCGCCCCAGCGACCGGTTCAACGCGCCCGCATGACGAAGGTAGGCCCGGGAAAGCGAGTCGTCGGTGTGCCGGAGCCATGCCACCGACTGCCCGGCGCGGCGCAGGGCGAGCGCGAATCCCGAGTCGATCGCGATCGCCCGCTCGTAGTGCACCAGGGCCGAGTCCCACTGCGACTGGCGGTAGTACCCCTCGCCACGCGCAAACTCCTTCACCGCCGGCGGTGACCGGGATCCGAGGCCGGCGTTCGGCGTCGCGGTGATCGGCCGCACCTTCCGGAGCACATCGAGGATGCCTAACGCCAACGCCGCCGCCAGCCGGTCGGGGCGGGCCTCCTCGCCGGACACGGCGATGGAGTCGATCGTCTTGCCGCTGGCGACATCGAGCAGCTGGGCGCGCACCTCCAGCGAGTCCCCGCGGGCCGTGACGACGTCGCCATACACGACGAGCCCGGCGTCATGTCCGCGCGCCTCGGCACGGGCACTCTCGGCATCACCCCGCCCCTTCCAGTCGCGCAGGACCGTCGCGGCATCGACCGTCGTCAGTGGCCCCACCCCGTCGAGCGCGCGCGTCACCACGTTCAGCAGCGTCTGCGACCACAGGTCGGCCCCGTCCCATGACGTGAAGCGTGCATCCGCGGGGAGATTGAGCGGCACCACCAGGATCCGGTCCCCGTTGACGTCGGCGACCGCCGGCCTGCGCCCCAGGAGCGCCACCACGGCCGACACCGCGACCACGGCCACCACCGCCGTGCCAATCAACAGGCCCGCGAGCCCGCGGCGCCGAGGCGCTGGGACTGCCTGCCGCTGCACCGCCCCACTTTGCAGCTGCGCCAGCGCGGACTCGAAGACGTCGCGCAACTCGAGGGCGCTCTGCGGACGCTCATCCGGCTGCTTGGCCAGCGCCCTCGATATCGCCTCGCTGACCGCGAGCGGCACGCCGGGAGCGACGCTCCGGAGCACCGGCGGCGCATCCTGGAGATGCGCGCGCGCCAGGTCGACCCCCGACGCCTCCCCGAACGGGGGACGTCCCGCGAGCATCTCGTAGGCGAGCACGCCGAGCGAATAGATGTCGACGCGCGCGTCCGGGACCGACGCCCCGAACAGCTGCTCCGGTGCCATGTAGCCAAGGGTGCCCATCGACACCCCCGTCGCGGTGATCGCCTTCTCCCCAGCGACCGGATGCAGCGCACCACGCGCGATACCGAAATCGGCGACCAGCGCATGGTCCGCTGACAGCAGGACGTTTTCCGGCTTGATGTCGCGGTGCACCACGCCACGCTCGTTGGCATACGCGATGGCGTCGGCAATCTCCCGCAACAGGCGAAGCGCCCCGACCACCGAGTAGCGCGTCCCGCGCTCCAGCCGCTGCCGCAGCGACTCACCTTCGATGTACGGCATGATGTAGTACAGCAACCCCTCCCGCACGCCGGCGCCCAGCACCGGCAGGATATTCGGGTGCTGCAGGTGCGCCGTGACGTCGACCTCGCGCTTGAACCGGGCCGTCGCCTGCGGGCTGACCATGTCCGGCGGGAGCACCTTGATCACCACCAGCCGATCGAACGCCGAGGTGTCGGTCGCGAGCACGAGTCGACTCATGCCACCGGCCGGGAGCTCGCGCTGAATGACGTACGCGTCTCCGAGAGCGGTCTGAAGCGCAGCGAGGGTTGGATCCACAAAATCAGGCGGCGGGACGGTGCGGACGAGGCACCAGGCAGGACCTGAAGCATACGGTCGGGACGGGAGAGGCGGAAGCACTGCACAGGCGCGGCCGTCGGCCCCCCCCGTGCATCGCCGTCACTCGCAACTCGCGGACGCGCGCCTTTGTCGGTACCTTCGCCCGCCATGACCACCACCCGCCGATGGCCGGCACATTACACCGTCGTCCTGCTCTGTTTCGCCGCCGTCTTCATCTCGTATATCGACCGGACCAACATCTCGGTCGCGTCGATCGCGATGCAGGAGGAGTTCTCGTGGACCGAGACGACCAAGGGGATTGTCCTGTCGTCGTTCTTCGTCGGCTATATCCTCCTGCAGGTTGTCAGCGGAACGCTCGCCAACCGCTATGGAGGCAAGCTCGTATTAGGGGTGGCCGTGGTCTGGTGGTCGTTGTTCACCGTCCTCACGCCACCCGCTGCCCTGCTCTCCCTCCCGGCGCTCATCGCGGCGCGCATCGCGCTCGGCCTCGGCGAGGCCGCCGTCTTCCCCGCGTCGATCAACATGGTCGGTCGATGGGTCCCGACGGCGCAGCGCTCGCGTGCCGTCGCGCTCTTCTCCAGCGGCCTCTCCATCGGCACCGTCTTCTCGCTCCCCGTCACTGGGTGGCTCGTCCGCGACTATGGGTGGCCGGTGCCGTTCTACGCGTTCGGACTGGCCGGACTCGTGTGGGCCGCGTTCTGGATCACCAAGGTCCCGCGAGGGCGCGGCGTCGAGGAGGAGCAGTCGGTGGGGGGGCGCACCATCCCGTGGAAACGCCTGCTCAGCAACACCGCGGTCTGGGCGATCATCATCAACCACTTCTGCAACAACTGGGCGCTGTACGTCCTGCTCGCCTGGCTGCCCTCGTACTTCAAGACCACCTTCGACGTGACCCTGGCCAATGCAGGCCTGCTCTCGGCCGCGCCATGGCTGCTGAGCTTCGTCATGGCCAACGTCGCCGGTTCGCTCGCCGATCGGATGCTGCGGCGCGGCCAGAGCGCAACCGTCGTCCGGAAGACGATGCAGGGCATCGGCCTGCTCGGCGGCGCGTCGTTTCTCCTCCTCATGCCGCTCGCCACGACCGCCACGACCGGGGTGCTCCTCATGTGCGGCGCCGCAGGCTCGCTCGCCTTCTGCCTCGCCGGATTCGGCCCCAACTGCTTCGACATCGCCCCCCGGTACGCCGACGTCATCTGGGGGATCAGCAACACCTTCGGGACCATCCCGGGCATCATCGGGGTCGCGGTGACCGGATGGCTCGTGGAACGTACCGGTGGATACACTGCGCCGTTCGTGGTCACCGCCGTCATCGCGGTGACCGGGGCCGTCATCTTCCTCCGGTTCGGGTCGGGCGAGCGCCAGATCGATTGACCCGGTCGTCCGCCCCAGCGTCCGTTTCCCGTTTCCCCTCACACAGCCCGGCGATGCAGACTCCGCTCACCCCACTCGACTTCGCGCGGCGGGCCCGTGCCCTGTACGGCGATCGCGAGGCCGTCGTCGACGGGGACCAGCGCTGGACGTATGCCCAGTTCTTCGATCGCTGCGATCGCTGGTCCAACGCCCTGCAGCAACTCGGCGTCGCCCCCGGCGATCGCGTGGCCTACATCGCGCCCAACACCCACGCGAATCTCGAGGGGTTCTACGGCGTGCCGCAGGTCGGGGCAATCATCGTGCCCCTCAACTATCGGCTGCTCCCCGCCGACTGGGTGTACATGATCAACCACAGCGGGAGTCGCGTGGTCTGTGTGCACGCCGATTACCTCGACCTCGTGCAGGCCGTCCGCCACGAGATGTCGGCCGTCGAGCACTTCGTCGCCCTCGAAGGCGCGTGCGACGGGTGGGAATCGTACGAGCAGCTGCTCGCACAGGCCGACGTGACCTACTCGCGACCAGCGCTCGCGGAGCACGACGTCCTCGCCATCAACTACACGAGTGGCACCACGTCGCGGCCCAAGGGGGTGATGGTCACCCATCGGAATGTCTGGGTCAACGCCGTCGGGACCCTGATCCACCACCCGATGTCGTGCGCGGACCGATACCTCTGGACGCTGCCGATGTTTCATGCCAACGGCTGGACCTTCACGTGGATCGTGACGGCCGCTGGTGCAACGCACATCTGCCTGCGCAAGGTCGACGCCGCCCAGGTCTTCGACGTCGCACGCCGAGAGCGCGTCAGCATGCTCTGCGCCGCCCCCACGGTCCTCATCACGGTCGCCAACGCGCCGGCGTCGGTGCGCGCCGACGCCCCACGCGGGGTCCGCGTCCTGACCGCGGGGGCTCCCCCCGCTGCGGCCACGATCGAGCGGGTCGAGCAGGAACTGGGCTGGACCATCACACACGTCTACGGACTGACCGAGACCGCCCCGCTGATCACGGTTTGCGAACCACGCCCCGAGCATGCGGCGCTGTCCTCGGCCGAGCGCGCCCGCATCAAGGCGCTGCAGGGAGTTGAGCTCATCACCTCAGGCGAATTGCAGGTGGTCGATGAGCAGGGGCAGCCGGTTCCGCGCGATGCCGCAACGGTCGGCGAGATCGTCGTGCGCGGCAATGTGGTGATGGAAGGCTACTATCGCGACCCCGAGGCAACGGCCCGCGCATTTCACGGGGGCTGGTTCCACTCGGGCGACGCCGCAGTGGTGCATCCCGACGGC
Source organism: Gemmatimonadota bacterium (assembly GCA_016704465.1). Taxonomy (GTDB): domain Bacteria; phylum Gemmatimonadota; class Gemmatimonadetes; order Gemmatimonadales; family Gemmatimonadaceae; genus SCN-70-22. The sequence continues at coordinate 68,306 of JADJAD010000013.1, forward strand.
TTCGTGGAAATCCGCGACCGCCTCAAGGACGTGATCATCAGCGGAGGCGAGAATATCTCGTCCATCGAGGTGGAAGGCGTCCTGCTGCGCCACCCGTCGATTCTCGAGGTCGCAGTGGTCGGTCTCCCGCATGACACCTGGGGCGAGGCGCCACACGCCTTCGTGCTACTGCGCCCCGGCACCACACTGACCATGGACGAGCTACGCGACTTCACGCACGAACGCCTCGCACGATTCAAGGTCCCCAAGGGACTGACGATCGTCGAGGAACTCCCCAAGACCGCCACCGGAAAGATCCAGAAGTACGTCCTGCGCGGCGGGCGGGCCGCGATCGCAGCACAGTAGCCACAGTAGCCACAGTAGCCACAGTAGCCACAGTAGCCACAGTAGCCACAGCAGCCCGCCCGCCACCCGACGCCCTGCGCACACATGCGCGGAACAGATGCGCCACCCATGCACCTCATCGTGGAACGAGCAGGCACGCACGACGCGCCCGCCATCGCCGCCATTCGGACCGCTGCGGCCGACGTGCTGACCGCACGTTACGGCGAGGGGGCGTGGACACGCACGGTGTCCACTGACGCGGTGTGGTCCGCGATGCGTGGGTCACACGTGCTCGTGGCGCGCCTGCACGGAACCGCGGTGGCTACGCTGACGCTGCAATCCCGGAAACCGGGGTCCATCGACGCGAGCGCCTTCACCAACGTCTCACGGGCGCTGTACCTCGTGGACATGGCCGTCGATCCTGAGCTCCAGCGACGTGGCGTTGGGCGACTGTGCCTGGACGAGGCGGCCCGGCGCGCACGCACCTGGCCCGCCGACGCCATCCGGCTCGACGCCCATGATAGCGAGGCAGGCGCGGGACGATTTTACGAACGCTGTGGATATCGCCTGGTTGGGACTCGACAGTGCCACCACTCGCCCCGGCACTTTTTCGAGCAGCTCCTCACGAGTCGTTAGGTTGTCAGGCGCACGACCAGGCTATGCGATGCGGCCGCAAACCGCTCGCCTGGCGACGACGTCGACGCGATGCGCCCGGCCGCCGAACGGCGCGAGCGCCGCGGATCGTCGCGGCCCCTCGCCCTATTGATACTGGATATAGAGTGGCACGGGCCAGAGCCGCAGCAGCTCACGCTTCCCCGTCGGCGGCGAGTCGTTGCGCGCCTTCGTGAATTGCTTCCAGCCCGCAAACTGCACCGGCTCCTTCTTTACGTACGAGTAGTACGAATCGCGCTTGAGCCATGGCGCCCCGAAGCCATCCATGTGCATCACGAACTGGACCCGGGGGTCGAGCGTGATGTTACGCACGTTGGTGACGCCGCGCTGCGTGAACCGGTGCACCACCAGCACCTTGGGAGGCAACTGGTACTTGTCAACAAGGCCGGCCAGGTAACGCGATGCGTAATTGATGTCCGCCGCGTCGAACGTCCCGATCTTCTTGCCGGGTCGCCCGCCGTTCTTCATCGAGAACTCCGGGTCGATGCCCAGGTGCACCTCCGGACGCTTGAGGAAACGCTCGAGCCGCGGCAACTCCTGCTCCAACGTGCTCAGCCCCACCTGCACGTCGAGGAAGAGGATCGCGTTGTGGCCCTTGGCCCACCCGTACACCTTCTCGATCAGCACGCTGTCCATGCGGGCGCGCCATTTTCCGTCGCTCCCCGCCGAGCCCTGCGCGACCACGGCAATCAGGTGCAACGCCGGCTGCACCGGGCGCGACGGGTCGAGCGCCTTCCACTCGGCGACCTCGGCGTCGAGCTTCTTCAGCATCTCTGGCGGGTCAAACTCCCCAAGGATTCCCATCCGGCGCGACAGCGGGTTGCCGTAAAAGGCCACGATCCGGCGCGCGGGAAGGATGGAGCCGGGGAGCGGTGCGGGCATCTTCGGCGGCCACAGCGAATCCAGGTCGCTCCCATTGTCGCGGTAGGCGAGATGGCGATCCGCCGCGCTGCGTCCGAGGGCCCCCGCCGGCCGCTTGCGACGCACGCTGTCTGCGCGCGCAGAGTCGGTGCCCCCCTTCTTCTTGAGCGTATCGACGCGCGCCGACTGGCCGCCCTTCGCGCTCTCCCGTGCGCCCCCCTTCGTGGCCTGGGCGGCATGCAGGGAACCGGACGAGAGCGCTGTCGCGAGACACAACGACGCACAGCATGCGACAGCACGAAGGACCACGAACGGACGAAATGACAGCATCATCACCAGGGGCAGGGGGACAGGGGCGGCGGCGCGCAGGATCGCGCGCGCGCGGCGCGGTGGAATTTGACATCCGGGACGGTCGAGGTGCACTGCCCGCGGCACAACGCCAGTACGACCCAGGTCGAGCCCGAGCGTGTGGCCCACGATCGCGCGGGTGCAGGTTGGAACGGCGGGGCCCGGGTGTCGCCGCATCTCGAGTCGCCGAGGTCATTGCAGCTGTCGGCTCGACCGCCCCGGCGCGCGCACCTCGCTACGCCATACCCTCAAGGGGCGTGAACGCTCCACTCACACCCGAGGTCGCGGTGGACCGGTGGTGACGTGAGCCGCCGTACTCCACGCCTGTCACTCGGCCCGACCCACGGCGCACCGCTCCCACCGATCGGACCCCCGGGACCGGGATCGTCAGGGAACGCACGCCAGCACCTCGCTGCGGAAGAAGTCGCTGACCGCCTTGAGCTGCGCCGCAGTGGTCGCCTGTCGCCGAGCACTGCGCAGCGGAGTGCAGGCACGCTGCGGCTCGCCCGACTGCCCGTAGGCGCTCACCAGCGCCAGATACACGCCGGCACTATCGGTCGCGGTGGGAACGTCCCGCAGCAACCTCTGGAGCTCCGCGACGGCGGCCCGCGCCTCGCGCGCCCCCGAGCGCTCATCCGTGAGCACACGCACAACGCTGTCCACGCCGCGCAACGCCGCCAATGCCAGAGCGGCGGGACGTGTCGTCGCTTCGTCCGCTCCCGGCGATGGCACCTCAGGAGCTATCGGCCGAGAAGTGGATAGGTTGGTCGGAGCGCTCACCGGCGGCGAAGCGGAAGGCTCCGATGCGGCCGACGGCGCGGCACCACGCCCGGTCGAACCGGGACCCTGACTCCCGCCGACATCGGTCCGGTCCCGCTCCCCAGCCCCTTCCGCGCCCGATCGACTCGCCGGCGCCTCGACTGGGGAAGCGCCGGCCGCCGTCGCGGCGACTCCGGTCCCCGTATCGGCCGATATCGCCGTCTCCTCCGAAGCCACCGGGGGCGCGCTGCTCGACTGCTGCGACACGGCCCAGGCCGCGACGGCGACCGCCACGACCAGACCAGCAACGAGCAACCCGGTCCGCGATCGACGCCCGGCGGCGGCAGGGGCGACCGTCGCGCCCGTCGCCAACGCACGCTCGGGGACCGGCGGGGCAATCGTCGACGACGCAGATTGGGCAGGCACTGGCGCTGGCGTGTGTGCCTGCGCCTGCGCCGTACCTGCTGGAACGGTCGCTGCCGTGCGCACAAGCGCCGCCGCGTCGATGGACGATGCCGCGGTCGGCGTCGGCGCCACGGCCGGCATCGCCAGTGGTGTGCGCCCCCGCAGCACAGGGAGTCCAAGCCACGCCTCCGTGGCCGCCACCACCGCCTCGCCGAATTCCAGCGCCGAGGGGGTGCGAGCGTCCACGTCCCGTTGCAGGGCTCGACCAAAGACAGCCTGCAGGCCATCGGACCACGCGACGTCGGGGGCTGCCTCGCGCAGCGTGCGCGGCTCGCCCACCAACCGCGACATCAGGACTCGCTCGTGCGTCGTCCCGGTAAAGGGGAGCGTCCCGGCCATCATCTGGAATGTCACCAGCGCCAGGGCATACACATCGCTGCGCGCGTCTGCCGCCTCGCCTACCACCTGCTCCGGGCTCATGAACTCGGGGGTCCCCACGATCATCCCGGTCCGCGTGAGCTGCGTCCCCCCGGCATCCACAGCCTTGGCGATCCCGAAATCGACCACCTTGCAGCGATCCACCCCCTGATCGTCGGTCACCACGAGGATGTTGTCCGGCTTGAGGTCCCGATGCACGATCCCAATGCGATGCGCCGCGTCGAGGCCCTCCGACACCTGATAGGCGATGTTGGCCGCACGCACGGGCGCCAGTCGCGTTTCGTCGTCGAGGATCGCCCGCAGGGTGCGCCCGGGGACGAACTCCATCGCCAGGTACACCATGCCGTCGCCCGTCTCACCGAAGTCGAACACTCGCGCCACGCGATCATGCTCGATCCGCGCGGCGTTGGCCGCCTCCCGGTTGAACCGCGCGACCGCGTCCGGATCCTGTACCATCGCCGGGTGCAACACCTTGATCGCGGCCTGCTGCGGCAGGCGGACATGTCGCGCCAGGTACACCCGTCCCATCCCGCCTTCTCCCAGCAGCTTGCTCACCTGGTACCGATCGGCTATCACGCTCCCCACCAGGTCGCCCGACGACTGCTCGAGCCGGAGCGTCGTACCATCGGTCGGACAGAAAACGCTGCTGTCGGCGAATGTCTCGCCGCAGACTGGGCACAGTTTTGGCATCTCGATCCGTGATCGCTATTGACTCATCCGCCAGCCGTGGACGACGTTACGGCAGGGGCCGGCTCACAAATTCCAGGGGAATCTCGAATGTTCGCGTCCTTGCACCGCTCGCGCTGGCGCCCGTCGCGCCTCGCACTCTTCCTCGTGGCGCTCGTGATCCCCACGGCGGCGTTTGCCCAGGCAACCCCTGACAGCCGTCCAACGCTCGCCGTCCTCTACATGACGAACGGCGCCCTCGTCGACAATGCCGCCTACGCGCCACTCAGCAAGGGAATGGCGGAAATGCTGATCACCGAACTGGCGCAGAACGGCGCGGTACGGCTGGTCGAACGCGATCGCGTGCAGGCACTCCTCGAGGAGCAGAATCTGCAAGCCAGCGACCGGGTGGACAAGGAGACTGCCGTGAAGCTCGGCAAGGTGCTCGGCGCCAAGCACATGCTGATGGGAAGCTTCGTGATCGACCCCAAGCAGAACATGCGCATCGACGTTCGCGCGGTGAACACCGAGACCTCGGCGATCGACTACGTCGAAACCGTCAGCGGGAAGGCAGAGAAGCTGCTCGACCTCGTGATCCAGCTCGGCAGCAAGGTCAACGCGGGACTCAAGCTCCCGGCCCTCAAGACCGCGAGTTCCACCGTGCCCGCCTCGAAGAACCCGAACCAATTCAAGGCCGTCCTCGCCATGAGCCGGGCCATCGAGGCGGAAGACGACAAGGATTTCGAAGGGGCGAAGCGCCTGTACCAGAGTGCGCTCGCCCTCAATCCGGAGTTCGAGAACGCCCGTATCCGGCTCGCCTCCGTCCAGCGCGGTCGGTAGCGCGCGAGCCGCGCGCGAGCCGCGCGCGATAGCGGAGTGCACGAGGTGCCAACGCGGGCCGGCGACGGAGCCCCGTCGTCGGCTAGGGCGTCTTGGTGAATCCGGCGCCCGCAGAGACACTCCCTGTGAGTCGCAGTGTGCACCTCGTACCGGTCACCCCGGCGCACGCACCAGTCCAGATCTCGAGCTTCGAGCCTGCGCCTGCCAGCGCAGTCAAGGTGACGGTCGTGCCGTAGGGAACGGTCTCGGTGCAGACACCGCTCGTCGATCCGTTCGAGTTGTTGCAGTCGAGGCTACCGCCACTCGTCACGCCCCCGGCACCTCGACCGAAGACCGACATGGTCAGCGTGACCGGCAGCAACGAGAATTGGGCCCCGACCTGCGCGTCCCGCGTGAGGGTGAGCGAGCAGGGAGTGACCCCACTGCAGTCTCCCGACATGCCACTAAAGACCGACCCGCCGCCCGCGGTGCCCGTCAGCTGCACCACGCTCCCGTAGTCAAAACTGCCGCTGCAGGCTGTGCTTCCCTGTCCAGAGGCGAGGGAGCAGAACGTCGTGCCGTCTACCGATAGAAACCCGCTCCCTGCGCCCGACAGCTGGACGGCGAGCGACGGTCGGAGCCGATCGAACTGCACGGTCACCTGGCGGACGTCGCCCAGGACTGTTTGGCACCTTCCCACCCCGCCGCACGCGCCGCCATAGCCCACCAGCCGCCCACCCGCCGAGGGAATCCCGAGGACCGTCACCAGCGTCCCCGCATCGAGGGAGACGGTGCACGTCACGCTCGATTGCACGGCGCCCAGTATGCACGCCGTCTCTCCATTCACCAATACCGTCCCACCGACGGGGCCAGCGGCGACGATGGTCAGGATCGCCTGCTTGCGCGTGAAGCGCGCAGAGACCACGCGCGCCTCGTCCAGCGTCGTGACGCAGGTCATGCCAGTCGCAGGGGCGCACGCCCCGCTCCAACCGGCGAAGCTGGACAGGGGATCGGGGATCGCCGTGAGCGTGACCGTCGTGCCGAACGGCGCGGTCGCATCGCACGCACCAGAAGTCTCGCCGTTGGCACGCACGCATGCCACGCCGAGCAGCGCGACGACACGACCGGCGCCAACCCCGTCGAGCACGACACGCAACCGCTGCTCGTCGGCGAATCGCGCGAGTACCGTCGATTCGTCGTCGCCGGCCGACACGATGCAGGTAGTTCCGGTCGCATTGAGGCATTCGCCACCCCACCCCACAAACGTCTGCCGCGTGACGCCGCCTGTCTCGGCGCGCGCCAGTAGCGTGACGACCGTGCGGTCGTCGACGTCGACGTCGCACGTTCCGCTCGCCGTCCCTGCGCTGATGCGGCAGTCGATGCCCGAGACGCTCGTGACGCGCCCGTGCCCGTCACCCGCCCCGGGGGCCACCACGAGTCGCCGCAAGGCGACGAAGCTCGCCGTGATCGTGCGCGCCTGCGTGAGCGCGACGACACACGTCGTCTCCGCTACCGACTCGCAGCCCGCGCCCCAACCGGCAAAGACGGCGCGTGGTCCGGCAATCGCGGTCAGGGTGAGCGTACTGCCGTACGTACCCTCGCTCGCACATTGACCGGCGACTGCGCCGTGGTCGCGCTGACAGTCGACCCCCGCATCGCCGACCACCCGCCCGTCTCCACTCCCCTCGAGCATCACGCGGACCGATCGGGGCGCCGCGAAGCGAATGGTCGCGGGGCGCGATGCGGTCGCGACGAATCGGCACGAGTCGCCGGTCGTCTCCTCGCACGCTCCCCCCCAGTTCACCAGCGCGTGTCGCGCCGCAGCCGGCTCGCTCCCCATGTCCGGGATCGCCACGAGGACAACGGGAGTGCCATCCACGACATCCACGCCGCACACGCCACTGGTGCCCTGCGCGACGATACGGCAATCCAGACCGGCGGGACCAGTCACTCGCCCCGACCCATCGCTCCCGATCGGGGCGATCGTGATGCGCCGCAGCGCCGTGTAGCTGGCGGCCACGATCCGCGGCTGCACCATGTCCAGTACACAGGCTCCGCCGGGCTGCACACTGTCGCACTCGTCGCCCCAGCGAAGGGGAGCGCTCCCGACGTCCGCCGTGGTCGAGAGGGTCACGAGCGCCTCACCGGGAAATGTGAACTCGCAGCTCCCGATCGTCGCGCCGTCCACAATGCGACACTCGATCCCCGTCGGGGTCGAGCGAATCGTCCCGCGCCCGCTCCCTTCACCCGCCACGACACGGAGCATGGAGGGAGCGCGCAGTATGCGCATGGACACCTCGCGCGAGAGCGTCCCGAACGCCGCGACGAATCGCGCCTCGCCGAGCGCCAGCGCTGGGACGACCCCCTCGGGCGACGTGATCGTCGCCGTCGCCGGCGTCGCGCTCGTCCAGCGCACCGCCCGGTCGGTCACGATGCGCCCGCTGCGGTCGCGAATCGTCGCGACCAACGGCAGCGATCGTCCCTGCACCAATCGAATCGTGTCGGCGGCCGCTACCGGGCCGATTCCGGCCGCGCTGATTTCGAGAGAGGAGATGTCGTACAAGGAGACCGGTTGGTCCACGCCGGTCCTCGCGCCGGGTAAGAGTCGCAGCGGGCCGATGACCTGGCGATCCACTTCGATGCCGTTGACGAACAGCGCCAGCGTCAGGAAGACCGTGCACGACCGATCCCTCGCCGACGTCGCCTCCCGCTCCTCGTCGCCCAGGCACCTGGCCAGGTCGACCGACAACGGGACGGCCTGTGACACGCTCCCCGACAGCGCCGCCGATTGTGTTCCCAGTGCGACACGCCGTCCGTCGCGTCGAACGTACTCGGATTGAACGTGGAGCGAGACCTCATTCGCGACCGCGGCCGCAATCGAGGCGGTCACCGACACCTGGGCCGGCAGCACCGCGTCGCGTACGCCCGGCGTCAGCACATCCGACAAACTACCGCAAGCCGTCGTCAGGACCATCAGGAGCACGGGCGCTGCCGCGCGGGCGACGCCAAGCCACGTCCAGCTGCGCAACCTGCCGGGACAACAGTCGGGAATGAGCATCAGAATCGGGATATGAGCACGGCGCCAACCGCGACACCGCGAAAGGAATTGGTGCGCACGGGCGTGTCGGGAGCGCGCTGGCGTAGCGACCCGGCCTGCGCGCGGAAATAGGGCTGCAGTTCCACCAGGCCGCGACGTGTACTCACCCCCGCCGTCAGGCCGACACTGCGCACCCCGGCGGTGGGCAACCCCTGATCGATCCCCAGACCGGAGTGCCAGCGCCCCTCGCCAGAGAGAAATACGTCGCTTCGGACAGCCAGGGGGATCGCGACCCGAAGACCGCTCGCCACATACTGTCCGCTCGACCCTTCAGCCGTCAGGCCGTCTCGAGCGAAGGGGGCCCGCCAGAGATACGACGCGTACAGCGTGAGGTCGCGAAAACGCTGCGCCGCAATGCGGAACTGGGCGTCACCGGTAAACACGGGTCCGAGCCGCACCGTCGCGAGCGTCACCGTCCGCGAAGGGACGCCGTCGCCCGAGGACGCCCCTCGCAGCCGATCGTCCGTGAAGACATCAAGGGCAGCCGCGACACTTGCGCGGTGAGGCCCGACCGATCGATCCGCGCCGACGGAGACGCGAAAGACCCCTCCGGGACGGTAGTCGGCCGATGGTGCGCCCGCTGTGAGTGCAGCGACGGGCTGAAACTTCCCCCGATGTTCGTACGACGCCCCGAATGCCAGATCCCACGCGCCCGCGTGTTGACCAAGCACGGCGCCCATCGTCCCGCTCGGTCCTGCCCCCACCGGCGAACTCCCCATGCCGAGTCCCGGCGCCGCCAGCGCCCGCAGGGTGGAAAACTCGTTCCCGGTCAGCGTCGTGCGCCCCGTGGGTACGTTCGCGCCGAACGTGAGCGTCAGCGCGTCGGCGAGGAATCGACCACTGGCCCGGACGCGCACGTCGCTCAGCCCCGACAGCGCCCCTACGCGCTCCTGGCCAGTCCCCGCCTCGATGAAGGTGACCCGTCCGCTGCCATACAGCGTCGTGAGATCCAGCCGCCAGCCGCCGCCGATCGGCGTGGCGACGGTCAGCGGAACCGTCAGCTGCTGCGCCCGGGTCAGGTGCACAGTGTCGATCCCGGCAAACGACGTCTGCTGCACGCCGCCATCACCAAACCAGATGGACTCGAACGACGCTGCCACCCCAAGCGTGCGACTGCCGATCAGGCGTTCCTGACCCGCCATCGCCGTCGAGACGCCGAGCAGGAAGGGCAGCTGAAGGGCGAGCCATCGCGCGGCGCCCAGCGTCACGGTCGCTGCACGATGATCACCACCGTCACCAGCGTCGTGGGAAACGCCGGATCGCCTGGCCCCCCAACGGGTCGTGACTGGATCGTGATCAGGTCGAGCGGGCGGTTCAGCCGGTCGATGACGCCGCGCACCGGGGTGTCGAGCGCACGGATCGCCGGCAGGAGCGTCGTGGCCGCAGCCGCGCTCCCCCGCGGCCGTTCGGACCTCCACGGCACGCTCGCCCGCCTGCACGAACGACGGGTCGAAACGCAGCGCCTGCTCGAACTCCTCCGTCGCGCGCCGAGGATCGCCGAGCACCGCGGCTTGCACGCCGCGCCCGTACGCCTGCAACGCATCCACGCTGAGCGTGGCACGCGCCTCCACCAGCGCACGCTCGGCCGGGGAGAGGTTGATGCCCATGGCACTAAACAATCGCAGCGCCACGACCTTCTCCGCCGCGAGTACGTCGGCGAGCGGGGCCCGCGCATCGAGGGCGATGTCGAGCGCCCCGGTCTCGACGTCGGCGATCCGCACGGAGAGTCGCAGGTCTCCGCCCGGCAACGTGTCGAGCGCGCCAAGCAGCAGCTGCTGCGCGCGAATCAGGCGACCGACGCGGGGGGCGCTGGCCGAGTCGACGCGTCCGCCCTGCGCCAGGTCGATCTCGCGAAGCAGTTCACCGAGGCGCCCGCGTTCGACCAGCCGCAATTGCGCGCTGCGCGCGAGATCGGTCGCCAGCAGGTCGGCGATGGCGTAGCCAAGGGGCGCGAGCGACGCGTCCGCCGTCGTCATCCGGAACGGTGGTATCGCAACCGTGCGCAACACGCCCGACGTATTCCCGCGCTCCGCAGCGATCGCCGCAGTCGTGGCCGAGTCCGGGGCGATCGGGGAATCGCCGCGCGGCAGACCGTGCCCCGCCGTCGCACACCCCGCCGCCGCGAGTGTGGCGGCCGAGATGGCGGGGAGCAAACGGCGGCAAAAATGGCGGGGCGGGCGGGGCGGGCGCACGGAGAAAGGGCCCTCTGGGTCGCGTGGCGGGACGCACGCGCGCGTTCGTCGCTCGAGCGACGGGCGCAGCTGTGCACAAGGAAGGTGCCGGTTATTGCTCACCTCGTCAACAACGGATGAGCGTCCGCCAACCCGCGGCTTCCTAGAGCAACCACCGTGCCCGGCCGCAGCGACGGCGATCGCCGCCGCCGGAGTCCCGTACCGGAACCGGCTGCCCGGCGCTCTACCCCGCCTCGATCAGCTCGATCGCGAGGCCATCGGGATCCTCGATCATGAAGGCGCGCGTTGTTCCGAAGGGGTGCGGCTCCTCCAGCACCCGGACGCCGCTCCGCCGGAGTCGATCGAACAGCGCGTCCATGTCGCGCACCACGAAGGCAATATGGTCCAGCGCCTGCCCGCGGGATCGGACGAGCGGTGCGGCAGCGCCGCAGCGGTCGGCTACGCACTGGCGGGGATACCACGCCATCGTCCCGTTGGCGTAGCGCACGGTCCCCGAGGGCTGGCGAATCGTCCCCGCAGGCTCCAGCGACGGCCATCCTGCTTCGCCATACGGAACCTCACAGGGAGTCCACGCCCCCCGTGCCCGTTCCACCCCCGCGGTGTCGCGCACGGGCGGCAGCTCCATGCCCAGGTGCTCCACGAACCAGTTGGCCGTGCACAGCGGTCGCTCGCGGAAGAAGTGCACGTGCGACAGTGCATCCCGTGTTCCGGGGCCGCCGGTGAACTCGAACAGGACGCCGTCAGGGGCAACGACATAGCTGAACCCCCCGTCACGCGGCGCGACGACTGGTGCGGTGGCAAGTTGGCCCGCGGTCAGTGTCCCGGTGAACGGGGCCTGCCCCGAGCGCCAGATGCTCCCCGTGTCGGTCGGCGAAAGGAACAGGGGAAGCGAACGCACGCCCGTTCCCGCCAGGCGGGCGGGGAGCGTCGAGGTGTTGGTGAATGCCCCGATGTGCCAGAATGCGCTCTGCGGACTCGCGCGATGCAGCTCGTCCCTCCATCCACCCGACGGTGGCTGGGCGACGCGGTGAAACAGCAGCAACATCTCGCCCTGCACACCTGCCTCGCCGGCGACCACGGTGTGCACGGCCGTCGGCCACACTCGCAGGTACCAGGCAATGGCCGCGTCGGGATCGACCGAGTTGAGCCCGACGTGGTGCAGCGCCGGTAGCGCCGCGGTTGCTCGCGCCTGCGCCCCGGCCGGCACAGATGCACCAACAACCAGCGTGAGATGGGCGGTGGCCATCAGGCTGCGCCCGACCGTCAACCGCGATGCGAGTCGGGCTAGGAATCGGGCCGTGAATCGGGCCGTGAGTCGGGCCGTGAGTCGGACTGTGAGTCTGGCTGAGAGACGGGCGGCGAGACTTGCCGTGAAACGGGCCGGAAGACCGGCCGAGGGTCGGACGCGGCGAGAGCCGTTCATGCGTTCGTCACCTCAGGCACGTCCGGCAGGGACGGGTCCGACAGGGGAGAGGCCGACCACAGGAACGGCTGCACCTGGCGACGGCAGCAGGCGGGGACCTCGTCGCGCAGGATCTGCATGGCCCGGGCGGCCTTGGTGAGGAAGTCGGGGGTCGCATCGACGAAGTACCGACGCGGATGGCTGGCCCACGACTCGGCGATCCGGTCGTCCGTCTCCGCCGCTTCTTCCAGCGACTCGATCCGAATCGGATTCTCCCGGTTATACGCGTCGCGGGATCTCGGCGTGCGCAGGTGGATCACCGCGTGGTAGCGGGCGACCTCGGCCTCGAGGGTGGAGCCCACGGCCGACCAGATGGTCCCGGGCCCTTGCCAGTAGGCGGCCCCATCGACCGTCCCGCGGTCGCAGAGCACCACGGCGGCATTCTCGATTTTTGCCGTGGATTCGAGGGCGCGCTGCACATGATAGATCGCCCGCTGCCCCGCCTGCCGCAGCTCCCATCGATGATCGCGAGGAAAGCCCCCTCCGAACACGATGCTTGCCGACTCACGCAGCGTCTTCACGTGCACACAGAAGAAAAGCCGGATCAGCTCCAGGACTGCGGTCTTGCCGGCCCCAGGACCACCGGTCAGCACGATCCGCCGACCGTCGTGACTCTCGCCGCACGCGCAGGGCTTCATGCCAGAAAGGAATGGGAGTGATCGCGACCGGGATGCGCGGCGGGGAGCGGCGCCTGGCCGCTCCCCGTGTTCACCTCGTGTGCACTCGTCGCGTACTAGCGGCGGTAGGACGTCCGCAGGCCTCGGTCGCGCGTGGCATTGCAGACCATGCTCCAGCGCAGCCACGCGTTGGTCAGCGTCTCCGGCGCCTTCATGAGGCTGTATGCACTCCCCTTGCTCAGGCGCTCGCTGGAATCCTGCTTGTCGAACGAGCCGTGCAGCGTCCGTTCCACGGCTTGCAATTCATCGTTGGAGAGCGTGGCAATCCACCGAGCCGTGATGCGTTCAGGTATCGTCATGCAACTGCCTCACTTGTGACGGAACGTGATACGCCCCCGGGTAAGGTCGTACGGAGACACTTCGACCGTCACGCGATCGCCAGCCAGGATCCGGATACGAAACTTCCGCATCTTGCCGGCCGTCGTTGCGAGCAGTTGGTGTCCATTCTCCAGGTCCACCCGAAACATCGCGCTGGGGAGGACTTCAGAGACTGATCCTTCGAGCTCGATTGCCTGTTCCTTCATCTAGGTTCCTCGCGGTATCCCGCACACTGGGCCTGCGTGCATCCGTATTACAACGCAACAAGGCCTGCTCGCGCTGGCAGGCCCCTGTACGTACGGAACTTGTCCCCGAGCCGCTGGCGCGGGCTTCGCTTCTATAATGTTAGTCGTCGACCGGACCCTTGGCAATCAGCCCGCGCCGAGGACTCGTCCGGCCATGATCCGTGGCATGCGTCGGGTGTCTGGGTGGCTGGGTGTCTGGGTGTCTGGGTCACCATGGCCGTGCATCGAGTCGCGCGGCGCACCGCCCACGGAAAAGCACGAAGCCCCGGCGAGTAGCCGAGGCTTCGATGTGCACGTAGACGGCGAACCGCTGCGTCTTCCACTCGATTATAGTTGCCCCTCCAGGGCTCGAACCTGGACTCTTCTGATCCAGAGTCAGACGTGTTGCCAGTTACACCAAGGGGCAGTTGGACCTTCCGACACGCGGAAAGCGTAGGAGAAAATACCCGCGCTGCGAGGCGTCGGGCAACCCCTTAACTCCGCATCATGCCCCGCCGTAGTGCCGTCCTTCTCCTGCTCGCACTCCTCCTGGTGGGCTGCCGCCCCGCCGTTCCAGCATGGGGAGCTTCGTTGGACGCCGCCAAGCGAAACATCGACAACAGCTTCGCGGCCTTTGCCTTTCGCTTCTACAACGTGCAGCGTGACGCACGGTTCACCGTCGCGCGGGCCCGAATGGGACGGTTCACCCTCACCCCGTCGCGCATCTTCAGCGATACGGCGGTGTGGACCATCATGTCCCCCGACTCGGTACGCGCCCTGCACGTGCAAGGGACGCTGACCGACAAGGGGTACAGCTTCACCTCACGTGCAGTCGCGGCGTATCCCGAGCGGCTCGGCGACCAGCGCCATTTCATGCAGCTGACCCGCCTGGGCGACGACACCTTCGAGTGGATCACCCACGTCGACCACGGCATTGGACCGGTGCGCGCCGCAGAAGTCGGCGCGGCATTCGGTGTCCTGTTCACCGCCTTCGAGGGACGATCATCGTCGGCGATCCGTAGCGACATCGGCGAGCACTTCCCGCGCACCGCGCGACACATGCGACAGCTGTGGAACATCACGTCGCTGCGTGTCACACCGCAGGGGGACGGATCGAGCCTGCTGGCCATGCGCGTGACCTTCACCCCCGATTCCCTGCGCGGCAAGTACGCAGCCTTCGCGGCCTACCTGGACAAGTACGTCATGCCGTCGCGCGGACAAATGATCGTGTCCGATCGCACGGGGGCGTCGTACATGAATGTACAGCATACGGGCGCCACCTTCGACGTACGGCTGCGCGCCAAGAACGGCTCGCTCGTAGCGCTATCCGGCGCCCCCACACCGATGCCGGACTCGCTGCAGGTGCGCCTCGACTTCTCGGCGAAGATGTCAATCTTCCGGGTTGGCTATTCCAACCTGATCGCGGACCTCGTCATCGAACGCGGGCAACAACTGCGCGGCTGGACGCTGCGCTTCCAGCGCGAGCCGCGCTGGCACTTCCCGCTGGGAACCGAACACCTGATTTCCACGCCACTGCGACGACCATTCGAAGGGCGCGGAACAGAACTCCGGCTCGCGGTCCGCGACGACCTCGGGCGACAGGCCATGAGCGTTCGACAGCTCCGCACTGCCGTTCAGGAGAGCGCGATCATGCGGTGGCTGGGCGGACTCGGCGCCACGGCATTTGGCGACTTTGAGGGACGAACAGAGCTCGACGAGAATCGATTCATCACCGAGCTGTTCGGCGCCATGCGACTCGACGTCGCGGTCATCCAGTAGCGTCAGCGGGCCGGGCGTGAACCAGCAACGAGAAAGGGCCGCCGAACGCGTCGGCGACCCTGAATCCTGCTGCGGCGGACCCCCACGGGGATAGCCAAGCTCGCTGCCATTGGAACTCTCCGTCCTACCGGACAACGGCTGGCACATACCCCACGGTGGGTCAACCGCGATACGACTCCCACCGGCCCTGCGATTCCTGCTTTTTCAACCCCTTCAACGGCAACGCCTCGCGCGCCGGAGCATCCAGTTTCTTCAGTACCTGCGGGTACCGGCCTTGGGCCGACACCAGTGGAGCTGAGGGGGATCGAACCCCTGACCTCTGCAGTGCGATTGCAGCGCTCTCCCAGCTGAGCTACAGCCCCTGACTGCCAGAATCGCGCCACCTAGTTGACGACGGTCGCACTCCGGCGCAACACACCGACCCGCGCTGGCGGGAGGTGTCGGCGGGGAAACCTAGCCGACGCCGTGGGGAAGTCAAGCCGACCGCAGCTAACCTCTGGAACAACGACAACTTGAGCCTTCGTTGACTACAGGCAAGCGACGCATTCGTCAGGCGTCAGGCATGCGTCAGGCATGCGTCACACTACTTCGGTGTTGGTCCCTGAATCCGGAACCAGCGCTCGCCATACATACCCAAGCGGGGCGAAATGGGTTCCCAGCCGCACCTTCTCATCAGTCAGTTCGTGCGCGACCAGCTGTCGCTGCGCGGTGCGCGGATCAACGAAAAACGAACGCAGCCGGAGGGAGAATACGTCCTCTATTGGATGCAGAGTACCCACCGATTCGAGGAGAACTGGGCACTCCGCTTCGCCATTCTCGAGGCGGACCGGCTGAATAAGCCGCTGGTGATCCACCAGGGACTCGACCCCACGTACGAGCACGCGAACGACCGCATCCACAGCTTCATCCTTCACAACGCCCGTGAGTTGGCGCGTCGTGCCGAGGCGATGGGGCTGTTCTACCAGTTCGTCCTCCGCCGGCGCCGCGATGACGACCGACGGGTCGTGGATCGGCTGGCCGCTCGCGCCGCGCTCGTGGTGACCGACCTGTACCCGACCTGCGGCATCGCCCAGCGTACGCAGCGCCTCGGCGAGCGCGTGAACTGCCGGGTCGTGGCAATCGAGTCGCACGGCGTGGTCCCGTCGGGCGCGTTCGAGAAGGAAGAGTACGCCGCACGTACGATTCGCCCCAAGCTGCACAAGCTCCTCTCGCTGGCGCTGGAACCCGTCGCCATGCAGGGACCGCGACGCACAGTGTCGCCCACGCTGGCGGCGTCGCTGCGCGACACGCTGGCGGTCGACACGCTCGACCTGACGCGCATCGACATCGCCTCCGAGATCGCGCGGTGCGAGATCGACCACGCGGTCGCGCCGGTCGCGCTGGCGAGCGGCCTCCCGGCCGCCCGCGCGCGACTCGCCGTGTTCTGCGAGGGGGCGCTGGCAGACTACACCAGGCGCCGCTCGGACCCCAATGATGACGAGGGGACGAGCCGACTCTCCCCGTACCTGCACTTCGGCCAGATCTCCCCGGCCGAGGTGGCACGCGCCGCCCTCGCCTCGCCGCACGCGGCCGAGGCGCAGAAGTTCATCGACGAGCTGGTGACGTGGCGGGAGCTGTCGCTCAACTTCTGCCTTCGCAACCCGAACTTCGGGACGCTTGCTGCCCTCCCCGACTGGGTGCACAAGGCGATGGCGAGCCACGCCGACGATGCCCGTGAGGCCACCTACACGCTCGAAGAGTTCGAGCGCGCCGATACCCACGACGAATTGTGGAATGCCGCCCAGCGCGAGTTACTGCTTACCGGCGTGATGCATAACGTGGTGCGCATGCTCTGGGGCAAGACGCTCATCCTCTGGAGCGCGCACTACGCCGATGCGCTGGCGTGGCTCGTACACCTCAACAACAAGTACGGCCTCGATGGCCGCGATCCCTCCAGCTACGGCGGAATCCAGTGGTGCTTTGGAAAGTTCGACCGCCCGTTCTACAACCGTCCCGTAATGGGAGTGATCCGGCCCATGTCGATCAAGCGGGCCAGGGACAAGTGGGACGCTGAGCAATACATCGAACGGTGGGTGCGCTCGACCGAGCGCCGCCAGCCGGACCTTCCGTTCCCTGCCTAACGTGTTGCTTCGTCACGCGGAGGCGTGGTTCCCTGACGCTCCCCAGCCGCCTGCGGCGCGGGCATGCCTTCCCGCGTGACCGAGACGCGCGACTCGCGATCGGCGAAGTTGGACGCCTGACGCGACCGTGCCGTCGAGCGCCCGCGCGCCTCTCCACCCTCGCGACCGATGGCCGCCATGTGGGCGCGATCACGACTGACAACTTCCCCACCCTTGCGACCGGCATTGCGTGCCTCGTCGCGCGACCACTCGTGCGCCGTTCCCTTTGCGTGCGCGGCGCGACCGCCCTTGCTGGCGATCTCACGCTGACGCTCCGGGTCCATCGACGCAAAGCCCCGCTTGCTTTTCCCACTCATGTTCTCCTCCCTCTCCAGCGATCCTGCGTTAGCCGCTCATTCGATATCCATCCTCGGCGCGGCAGCCGAGCCTGCTCCCCTTCGCTTGCACCTGCACCTTCAGTAGCACTTGCAGTAGCACTTGCAGTAGCACTTGCAGTAGCACTTGCTATGGAACCGGTGCTGGCACGTGCGCGACTGCGAACACGCCGTTCAATGATTCGCACCGCTGTGCCTTCGAAATCAAGCAAACTCGTCCATTGCTTACCTGCCCGACAATCCCGGACGTAGGCGCAGGGCTGCAGAGTTGGCTCCTGGCGCGGCAGCGTGCGCTTCATGTTGGGGCGCACGCATGGCAACCTCAGCGAGCTAGATCACACTCCGCCACGGCTCCTGATATCAGTCGTGTATCGCCGGGATCGCGGACTACGCGTCCAACGCCGACCTCAGCGGCTATATTCTGCCTCCCATGCCCTTATCCCTGCGCTTCCTCGGAACGTCTGCCTCCCGCCCCACCGTGGAACGGGGGGTGTCGTCCATTGCCCTCGTCCGTGAAGGGGAGACGCTGCTCTTCGACTGCGGCGAAGGCACGCAGCGGCAAATGATGCGATACGGCGTCTCGTTCAACGTCGGTGACATCTTCTTCTCCCATTTCCATACAGATCACTTCCTCGGCATCATCGGACTGCTGCGCACGATGGCGCTCCAGGGACGCACGGAACCGTTGCGCTGCTGGGGACCGCGCGGAGCGCTCCGCGCCATGAAGAAGTGCGAGGTGGTCGGCGCCGACAACCTGCCGTATCCGCTGGAAGTCGTCGAGTTGGCAGCGGGAGACGTCGTACGCCGCAAGGAGTACGAGGTGCAGGCGATTGCGGCCGACCATCGTGGGGCCAGCGCCCTCGGGTGGGCGCTCGTCGAGGACATTCGACGCGGTCGATTCAACCCCGAGCGGGCGCGAGAGCTTGGCATTCCCGAAGGCCCGATGTGGGGGAAGATCCACAAGGGCGAGCCCGTCGTGCTGTCAGACGGCCGGGAGGTACGCCCGGAAGAGCTGGTGGGAGTCAGCCGCCCCGGACGTCGTATCGTGCTGACCGGCGACACCCGCCCCTGCGCCGCAACGCGGATCGCCGCCCACGATGCCGATCTCCTCGTGCACGAGTCGACCTTTGGTGACGAAGAGGCCGAACGGGCGATCGATACCGGGCACTCCACCGCGCGAGAGGCGGCGACCATCGCCCGCGAGGCCGGTGTGTTGCGCCTGATCCTGACGCACCTCTCGGCGCGCTACACGCGCGACGTCAGTGACCTGGAGCGCGAAGCCCGGAGTGTCTTCCCGAAGACGACCATCGCGCGGGACGGCATGGAGATCAACGTCCCGTTCCGGGACGCCGACGAGGAGAGCAACGAACCGGCGCACCAATAGTCGCCAGCGCGTCGGTAGGTCGCAGGGTCCTACGACGCGATGTAGGCCGACCGGTTGTTCTGGATCGGGTACGAGCGTCGAAAGAGGCGCGCGAGGTCCCGCTCGGTCAGGCCAGCCAGGACGCTCTCGGGCTGCAACCGGGCGCGTGGGTCGTTCACCTTCGGCCCGCGCGCATTGAGCCACGCATAACGGTTGAGGCGCGAGGTGGCGCTGGGATGCACAAAGACAATCATGGCGCTGGAGTGGCTGGGCGACTCCACCGCCACGGTCCAGTCGAGGCCGTCGGCCGAACGAAAATTGGTCATCAGTCCCGCGCGATCGCGTTAGTCATGGTGGGCACCGGTGGGATCGAGGATCGCCTCAACCGGCTGTCGGCTTGAGTACCCGGCGTCGGCATCGTGCCAGTGCGACACGGTCGCCTCACCGTGCTTCCAGCACCAGCTGATGTTGCGCCCCTCACACTCTGCGGGGAAGTCGACCAGTCCGAGTTCGAATCCCTTGAATTCGAGTTCGAGGCGCGACAGTTCGCCCACGAATGCCTGAATGTCGCGCGCCAGCACCTGCGCCTCGTGCTGCAGCGTTTCCGCCTCGGGCGTCGGCTTCTCCGATCGACTGAGCGTCGCAGCGATCTCGAACGCCTCGACGGTGCGCTGCCACTCCCGGTAATGCTCAAGGATGTCACGAACGATGCGCGACACCAGCGGCAACATCCGGTTCGCCTCATCGAGCGAGAATCTCTTCGTCATTCCAATCTCCCGGTGCACCGCCGTCTCCATACGGAGACGGCGCTCGCGCGGCACGACGCAGCCGAACAATTCGGTCAGTCCGCTGCATGCAAGAACGTCGATCGACGTTCGCGCAACAAGGGGAAGAGGGTGCCGAGGCCCGAAGAGAGGCGATTCGGCGCACGGCGGCTCGCTTCGGCATCGACGAGTGGCTGCAGCTCCCCCAGGTGACGGCAACGTCGCCTTCTCGAGGATCACGCGCTGCCAAGTCCGCGCGACGAGCGCTGCTGCCGAGTCAGGAGACACGGCGATCCCGAGAGCCCGAGACCCATCGCACGGTGGAGGTGCGCTGCGATCGGCGCGAGGCGGTGCGCACCTCACCGGAGTAGAGTGCTGCCTCGTCGAATGCCCGTCGAAGGGCCGGGACCATGGTCGCGGCCGCGCCCGGGAGGTCGAGGCGATGCACGCGCCGCACGGGGACAGGGACCCGCGCCACCGTCCACTCGCTGTGCTCACGCCGAAGGGCAAGGGCGGCTGACTCTCCCGTCGAGTCCTCGCGGGCAACCACGTCGTATCCCGTCCCTCGCCACACGAGCGCTCGACCGCCGGAATCAGTGGCGACCGGAATCCCGTCACGGACCGCATCCCACCACGACCCGGCCTCGATCGAGATCGGCGGAAGGGGGAGCGCGTAGCCTCCGGCACGCGGTCCTCGCCCGGGCACCACGAATGCCACCGCAGGCGCCCCGTCCACTTCGACGAGCGAAAACGACAGGGAGTCGAACGTGAAACCCGCGAGCGCCGTCGCAGCGCGGCGGGCGCGCTCATCGCTGGTACGCCGAATGGAGTCGATGGCCGCCGCCAACAGCCGATTCCCCTCGCGGAAGACATCGCCGGCCTTCTGCTTGCCGATCAGCTCATCGAGCGAGACTGCGTGCCCGTCTCGCGCATCGAGGACGCCGCGGCGGGTGACGTGCTGATCGCGCTCGCCGAGCACGTCGATGTCGACGTGTTGCTCGATCATCAGGAATGGGCCGGCGACGTCGAGCAGTTCGGTGTCGGTGGTGGCGTGCGTCGACGGCTCTTCGGCAGCCTCCTCGTCTGGGGCGAGCGGCAGGTCGTTCGGGTGACGGGCGGCGTAGTCGGCCGCCAGCGCGACGAGCACGCTGTCGTCCAACAGCAGCAGCGAATCGCCGGTGGCCACGTCACGTCTCCAGACCCGCTGGCCGAGGATCACGGCGTCGATGTACGACAGATCGACATCCGTCAGGTAGAGCTCGTAGAATCGACCGCCGTGTTCCGTCAGGAGCATGGGCGAACGCCGCACCCGCAGTCCGGCGCTATCACTCTCGACCCAGAACGTGGAGTCGCCGGCTGAGACAAGGAACGACGCTGCGGGAAGGTCGGTTCGTGCGTTGCGCGACCCGACGCATGCAGACAACGCGGTCACGACCAGCGCAGCCGCCATCAGCGCAGCCACCACCAGCACCGCGCGCCCCGTGACGCACGATGGGCGTTCGGGGCGCGGGAGCGATTCGAGGTGCGCGCGACGGAGATTCATGGCCGGGAGAATATAGCCTCGCCCCTGACGTCGTCCCGTGCCCGGCTGCGCCGTGCGGTGTGCGGGATGCGCGGGCAGCAGGAGCCGATGGCAGGAGCCTATCGCAGGAGCCTATCGCGTGCGCCGCACGCAGCGCGCGGGCGACTATCTGTCCGCGGGCGTGTGCTGCGCGGCGATGATCGCGACAGCGGCGACAAGGCGATCGACCTCCTCGTTCGTGGTATAGCAGGCGCAGCCGGCGCGGACGACGCCGTCGGCAAGCTGACCGAGGCGCTCCAGCACCGTCACGGCGTAAAAATCGCCATTGGAGGCGTAGATGCCGTGTGGTACGAGGGCGCGCGCAACCTCGGTGGATGTCCAGCCGGCCACGGTGAAGATCACGGTCGGCGTTCGCGGTCCGGCGCCGGGCGTCGTGCCGTAGAGGGTGACGCCGTCGATCGCCGCGAGCCCGTTCCACAGTCGAGCGACGAGGGCGTCGCCGCGGGCGTGCAGTCCGGCCAGGGCCCGCGTGAGCCGCTCACGCCTGCTGGCGGCACCGCTCGTCGAGTCGAGCGACGCGAGAAAGTCCACGGCCGCGCCCACGCCCACGATTCCCTCGTGGTTCTGGGTCCCGGTCTCCAGTCGTTCTTGCGATTCGTCGGGGGCCGGTTCGAGCTTGGCGAGGTCGAGGCGCTCGACCAGGGCGCGACGGCCGTACAGGACACCGGCGTGGGGGCCGTAGAACTTGTACGGCGAGCAGGCGAGGAAGTCGCAGTCCCACGCCTTCACGTCGATCACTCCATGGGCGGCGTAGTGCACGGCATCGACGAAGCTCAGGGCGCCGGCGTCGTGCGCCAGTCGGGTCGCGGCGGCCACGTCGACCACGGTTCCCAGTGCATTCGACGCCGCCCCGATGGCGAGCAGCCGAGTGCGGGACGTGAAGGCACGCCGCAGGTCGTCCCAGTCGAGGGTGCCGCTGCGCGGGTCCATGCGCACGGTGCGAACGACCATGCCGCGATCCTTGGCCATGTGGCGCCACGGGGCCACGTTGGCGTGGTGGTCCAGTTCCGTGACGATCACCTCGTCGCCCGCGGCCCACTGCCTGCCTAACGCGTGCGCCACGTGAAAGGTGATGGTCGTCATGTTGTTGCCGAACGACACCTCGTCGGGAGCGGCGTTGAGCAGGTCGGCCACCGCGACCCGGGCGGCGTTGAGTTGCGCGTCCGTCTCGTGCGACGTGGGATAGTCCCAATGCGTATTGGCGTTGTGGTGGAGCAGGTAGTCGCTCATGGCCTTCACCACCTCGATCGGCACCTGTGTCCCGCCTGGCCCGTCGAAGAATGCCACGGGGAGTCCCTGTTCCCTGCGGGCGAGCGCAGGAAACTGCGCGCGAATCTCGGCGACCGACCGGAGGGAGTCGGGCGCGGTGGCTGGCACGGTGTCAGGCATGAGGTCGCGCATGAGGTCGGGACGACGGGAAGTCGGAGGGGGACAAGGCGGCGGGAGGTGTGTACCCGCCACGGGGCGAGCCGGTCGTGAACCGGTTATGGATCGGTTGTGGATCGGTTGTGGATCGGTTGCTGTTCAGTCGCTGATCACTGTTGCGGACCATTCTTCGACCAGACGCACCGCCTCGACGTGGTCGGCTGTTTCGCCGAGTTCGTGGCGGGCCAGGCGAAAGAGCTCCGCCACTTGCTGGATGACCGGTGACGCGACGCGCTGGTCGCGGATGAACTCCGCAGCAATTGCGACGTCCTTCTCCAGCAGCGCCAGGCGAAAGGTCTGCGGAAATGCCCGGGTCACGACCCGCTGCGGAATGAGGTTCTCAGAGGTATTGGAGCGACCGCTCGACGCATTGATCACGTCCAGCGCCGCCGATGGCTTCACCCCGGCCTTGGCGAGTGCCGCCAACCCCTCGGCAGCGGACCAGATGTGTACGGCGAGCAGGGCGTTGTTCACCGCCTTGAGGGCGTCGCCCGCTCCCGTGGGGCCGACGAGCACGATCTTGCGTCCGAAGAACTCGAGCACGGGGCGTGCGCGGGCGAAGGTGACCTCGTCGCCGCCGCACATGACGGTCAGCGTCCCGGCTTCGGCACCGGACACGCCACCACTCACGGGGGCGTCGATGAAGGCAATCCCGCGCTCGCCGAGACGCGCCGCGATGCGCCGCGACGATTGCGGATCGCCAGACGTGCAATCGATCAGGAGCGTTCCGGCGGCCATCCCGGCCAGAAGTCCGGTCGGGCCGTCGAGCAGCGATTCGACCTCTCGCGAGGTGGGGAGGCAGGTCAGCACGACCTCCGCGCCCGTGGCGGCCGCTGCTGGCGTCGGCTCAGCGCTCGCGCCGGTGGCAGCTGCAAACGTCGCGGCCGTTTCGGCGGTGCGGTTCCACACCGTGAGCGACGATTTCGCCGCCACGTGTCGTGCCATGGGGGTCCCGATGGCCCCGAGTCCCAGGAAGGCTGTTTTCATGCACACAATCTCGCCTTACCGGATCGTTCGCGGGAGTGCGAGTATGTTGTTCAGCCATGATCTCCACGATCTACATCGATGGCATGCGCAGCGTGCACTGCGCCCGCGCCGTGTACACCTCGCTGGCCGGCGTGGCCGGTATCGACCGTGCCGACGTGTCGATCGGCCAGGCGGTCATCGAGCACGCCGGCGTGCTCGACGGGGCGACGGTCGCCGACGCGGTCGCCCGGGTGGGCTATGCGGTACGGGTGGTCGTCACGGAGCGGCGGCTTCCGGTGCACGTGCCGGTGCACGTGCCGGTGGACGTGCTGGTGCATGTGCCGGTACACCGTCCGCCGCAGCCGCCGCCCGATGGCGCCACCGCTCCGGTCCCGCGAGGCGCCGATGGCGCGGATGGGGACGCAGGCGCCTAACGCGGTCGATGGTGTCCGCCCGTGGCATCACATCGAGAACCAGTAGCTCGCCTTCACGAGGAACGTGTTGTCGGGATGCGCCGAGAACAGGTTGCGGTAGTCGCGCCCGAATCGGAAGGTGCCTGCGTCGAGGCCATCCTGCACGCGTCCCTGGGCCCACACGAGGAAGAGCGTCGACCCCGGCCGATACTCCCATCGCAAGACGGTGTTGGAGCGGAACTGCTTGAAGTTGAAGCCGTCCGGCTCCCCTTCCTGCGTGAACGGGCGGAAGCGGCGCTCGTAGTCTCGCAGGCGCGGTGCCGACACGGCGCGCCAGTTGGAGTAGTCCCCCCCGGTCACGAACGGTTGTGCCCCTGCACGCTGGGGCTCAGGTTATACGAGGACGATCGCCCTCCGTCGGTTCGGCGAAACGAGAAATTGAACGACGGGAAGACGGCGCGACGCTGGTCGCCGGTGAAGCCGGCCCACCCCTGCAGGCTCCCGTTCTCGTACAACGCCGGCCCGCCGCGCAGGCACGATGCGCAGTAGCTCCCCGTCTCGCCGCCAAAGCCGGCATAGACGAACCACATGTTCGTCAGCTGCCCGTTCATGTTGAGGTTTCCGCCCCGCCCGCCGCTCGTGCCGTCCGTATACCACGAGTTCCACTGGTTCAGGTTCACCTGCCAGCGGCGGTAGAACCACTTGGGCTGCTGCAGCATGAAGGCGAACCAATTGCTCCAGCCGAAGTTGTTGGCGTTCGTCATGAAGCCAACGTCGTTGATCTCGAGGCCGGGGCCCTTGTACCAGACGCCGCTGTAGAAGCGCGTGATCCCGCCGCCGTTCTTGGACACGCCGAGTCCGGAACCGATGCCGGAGAGTGACGTACGCGTGGAGTCGTACGCCACGCCGTCGTCGGGACGTTGAAACAGGTGCACCGTCGAGCGCTGCGTGCGAGCGATCGCCGCCTCGGAGCCGCGCACCAGGCTGCCGTACACGTTGCCCGACACTTGGTAGCTGCTGCCCGGACCGAATCGATGGCGCGCATCGAACCCCGCCGTGTACGCCTCGCGCCGCAGGTATTGCTCGGTGTAGCCATCGAGCTGGCGGTTGACTGCCGTGAGCATCGCGCCGATGCCGCTCTGCCCCCCGCGCAGGTCCTGCTGCATGCGGGCTACGAAGTAGTTGGTCCGTGGTTCCACGGTGAGCGAGTCGGCCACGCTCTCGCGACCGGTCACGGCGTTCAGGACTCCCAACGACAGACCGGACGACAGCCGGCCGGTGACCTTGGCGGCCCCGAGGATCGTCGAGTTGAGCGGCACCGCGTTCTGATCCTCGCTCAGGAAGCCGGCTTGCGGCGAGCGACCGATACGGCGGGAATAGAACGGGCCAGTGCACTGCCCATCGTTGCAATCAATGTCGAATCGGAAGATCCCCGTCCCTTCCAGGAAGAACGGGCGCCGTTCGTCGAAGAACTGCTCGAACGCACCCAGGTTGAGCACCCCGGGATCGGCCTCGACCTGGCCGAAGTCCGGATTGATCGTCGCATCAAGCGTCAGGTTGGACGAGAGACCGTACTTCAGGTCCGCTCCCAAGGACATGCGCTGCGACCGTCCGTAGCCGTCGGCGCGCAGTCGCGAGTCGTTGGCCTGCACCGAGTACGGCATCAGTTCCAGGCGACGCGGACTTCCGATGCCGGTCAGTCCGCGCACCTCGCCCAGCTGTGACGCGATCCCGAACTGCGAGCGACGCCACAACGGCCAGCTCGATCGCTCGTTCGAGCGCGCGACCTCACGATGAATCCCGATCCCGAAGACGTGCTCCTCCCGCTGCGGGTAGCGCAACTGGCTCAGCGGGATGCGGAACTCGGCGGTCCACCCCAGGGAATCGATCGCCGTCTTCACGTCCCAGACCGCGTTCCACGTCACGTCCTCGTTGGAGTCGTCGTACAGGTAGATGTCGCGCTGCACGCCGGCGGGATTCACCATGAACTGGTAGCCGGTGCGCCGGTCGTGGTACGAGTCGATGATCACGCGCACGTAGTCTGACTGGGTCCGCTCGTCGCGGCGCGAGAGCAGTGCCATGATGCTGTCCGGATGTGGATCGAAGGCCCGGACGAAGACATAGAGGTTTCGATCGTCGTAGGCGATGCGCCCCTCCGTCTGGAACGACGGCTCGCCGTCCTCGACCGGATCGAAGACGCGGAATCCGCCGATGCGCTGCGCGGTTTGCCAGACGTCGTCCGTGTCGCCGCCGTCGATGGCCGGCGGACTGATCGCCCGACGGGCGATCGTGGTCGTGGTCGGGGCGGCTGTCGCGGCACTTACTGCCTTGGCGCGCAACTGCTGCGCACTCGCGAGCGCGGAGCACGAGACGATCAGGGCAAGGGTTACGATGATGCGCATTCGAGAACTCCAGCCTCGCGTGAAGGCCTGGCAGACGGGAACAACCGTTGGACAACACGATCTTTCGGGAGGGGCGTTCACGCGGCCGAACCGTCCGCCGATGGCATGGGACGATCACGCGCGTGGTGAACGGTCGTCGTCGCGACCAACGACTCGCGCGAGCGCGCGGCGCATCCGGCCACGCCCACTGTGACAACGCGCAAACGGAAATGGTTGGATGCGAAGTCGCGGGCGCGCTTGTTCGCCCTGTACGACGCCCGTAACTTGCGGCCCCCGCGGCCGGGCCGGTCGCACGCGCCAGTCGCAATTCGCCGGACGGCGGCCATGACGTCATCCCAACGCAACCAGGACAGCGCGCTCGCCGCGCTGCTCGCGCCGGACCTCCTCGTCATGCTCGCGGAGTCGCCGGGCGACGTCGCCGCGGAAACCGAGGAGCTGCACCCGAAGACGCTCGCCGATGTCGCCGAGGCGATGCCGTGGGATCGCGTCGCGGACTTGCTGCGCGCGCTCCCCGCCGCCCGCGCCGCCGACGTCCTCGAGTACCTGGACGAGGAACTCCGCACCGAAGTGCTCGAGGCGATGAGCACGGAGCAGGCCGCGGCGCTCATCTCGCAGATGACGCCCGACGAGCGCGCCGACATCCTCGAGGAACTCGAGGAGGAAACGGCCGACGAAATCCTGCACGACCTCCCGGACGCGGAGCGGCAGGAAACGGAGCGACTGCTTCAGTACGAGACCGACAGTGCCGGCGGCCTGATGACGACGGAGTTCGTGTCCGTGTCGCAGGACCTCTCCATGGAGGAGGCGCTGACCATCGTGCGCACCGCCGCGCGCTCGGGGCGCAAGGAAGCCATGCACGCCGTGTACGTCACCGACGCGCGCGGCGCGCTGGTCGGCGTGATGTCGCTGCGAGAGCTGGTGGCGGCCCCAGAGGGGAGCACGGTGCTCGACGTGGCGTGGACCGAGGTGGTCAAGGTCACCGCCACCGCCGACCGCGCCGAGGTCTCGGACCTCATCTCGGAGTACGACCTCGTCGCGATACCGGTCGTCGATGGATTCGAACGGATCCTCGGCGTGATCACGGTCGATGACGTGATCGACGCGATCGTCGAGGAGCAGACCGAGGATGTGCAGAAGCTCGGCGCGGTGCAGCCGCTCGAGGAGCCGTACTTCACGGTCGGATTCTGGAGCGTGGCGCGGAAGCGCGTCGGCTGGCTCGTGGTCCTGTTCATCGGCGAGATGTTCACCGGGACGGCCATGCGCGCCTACGAGGACACGCTGGCCCAGGCACTCGCGCTGACGCTGTTCATTCCGCTGATCATCAGTTCCGGCGGGAACTCCGGCGCCCAGTCGGCGACGCTCATCACCCGTGCGCTCGCCGTGGGCGACGTGGAGATTCGGGATGCGATGCGAATCCTGCTCCGTGAATTCGGGCAGGGGATCGTGCTGGGGACGTGCCTCGGGGCGATCGGGTTCGTTCGCGCGCTGATGTGGGGCAACTCGACGACGCTGTCGGCCGTGGTCGCGCTGACGCTCGTCATGGTCGTGCTGGTGGGGAGCGTGGTCGGCGCAATGCTGCCGCTCGTCTTCAAGCGGCTGGGGTTCGATCCGGCCATTGCCTCGTCGCCGTTCGTCGCCTCGCTGGTGGACGTGACCGGGTTGGTGGTCTACTTCAACATTGCCCGCGCCCTGCTCCGGCTGCCATGAGTGGGCGGCACGACGCGGCGGGACAGCGGGCGCTCACGACCGGTGCCGCAACGCTGGCGGTGCTGTGCTCGGCGCTGGGGTTCTCGACGATCGCGATCGGCACGGTGATCGCGACGCGCGATGGGACGGCCCTGTCCACGGTGGTCCTCGGTCGGTTCCTGCTGGGCGCGGCCGTGCTCTTTCCCTTGGCCGGTGGCCGACGAGGGCTGGCCCTCGGCCGCGACCACGCCACGCGCATCCTGCTGTGGGGCGGGACCGGCCAGGCCCTCATCAACCTCCTCAACCTCTCCGCGCTGGCCTACCTGCCGGCAGCGACCGTGGTCTTCCTGTTCTACACGTTTCCCGCGTGGGTGGCCGTGATCGCCGCGCTGCGTGGTACCGAGCGCGTGGGATCGATGCGGGCGGTCGCACTCCTGCTCTCGCTCGTCGGCATCGTGGTGATCCTCGGGGCACCGGACGCCGGGGTCATCTCACCGCTGGGGGCATCGCTCTCCCTGGCCGGCGCCTTCGTGTATGCGCTGTACATCCCGTTGCTCCGCCAGCTGCAGGTCGGCACGACGGCGCCGGTGGCGATCTTCTACATCGCTCTCGGCACCGCCGTGTCGATGCTCGCGTACGGGGCGATGCGCGGCGAGCTGACTTGGCAGCTCTCCCCGCCGACCCTTGGCGCCATCGTGTGGCTCGCCCTCGTGCCGACGGTGGTCGCCATGCAGCTCTTCCTGCGCGGCCTCGAGACACTCGGCCCCGTGCGCACGGCGATCATCTCGACTGCCGAGCCGTTCTGCGCGGCCCTGCTCGCCGCGGTGATCCTCGACCAACCGGTGACCGCGTCGACCGTCGTCGGCGGAGCGCTCATTGCCGCCGCTGTGCTGCTGCTGCAGCGCCCGGACGCAGGGCGCATGGACGACCGCGTCACCACGCGGGGAGGCGGACCCGCGGCTGCCTAACGCCTTGGGCGCCGCACCACGGCGCCAGCCCCGACCACCGCGATGAGGGCGAAGGCGAACCATTGGATGGCGTAACTGCGATGGGAGCCTTCGCCCAGTGTCGGCAGGTCGACGCGGATGAGGTGCGCGAGCGTGTCGCCCTGCACGGCCCCTTGCCGCTGCACCACGAGGAACGGCGCAACACGCTCGCCGAGGCGGGCCTCGATGGAGTCGCGGACCAGTCGCCGGATCCCGCGCGGTTGTGACGGAGTCGACATCATCCCGCTGGCGATCACGTACTCCTCGAGGTAGCCATCGACCGTCACCGAGTCCCCTTCCCGCCATGGCGAGAGGTCGACCGTCATCCCGTCGGCGGCGTACGCCCAGCCGCGATTCACGAGCACCAGCTCCCCGCCGGCCACAACGAGCGGCGTCAGGACGTGCACACCGGGCGCGCCGCTGCGACCGCGCGACGTGAGCACGAGTTCGCGGGCATAGTCGTAGCGCCCCGCCAGCCGCACGCGTCGATAGCGGGCCATGGCCGAATCCCGCGTCGCCGTCTCCCAGTCCGCCGGCTCCGCCTCGAGTCGTGCGGCGACTCGGGCGTTGACGGCCCGCTGCTCGCCCAGCCGGCTGAGCTGCCAGACGCCGAGCCGCACACAGCCTGCGGCCATGACCAGCGCGAAGACGATGAAGGCGAGGGTGCGGCGCGGCATGACGTGGGGGAGAGGGACGCTCCAAGATAGCCGCCGCGTCGCGACATCCGGCGCCGAGCTACAAGAGACGCATCTGGTCGCCGAGATCGTCGGGATCCACGACGGACATCCCCAGCAGCTGTTGCAGCTCCCGCAGCGACGCGGGAGCGTGGCCGGCGAAGTGATTGTTGACGTAGCCGTAGACCCGCGCGCGTCGCGCCAGCGCCGGCAGGACCGCCGCCCACGCGGCGAGCTCTCGCGAGCGGTCCACCTGCACCCTGGAGTAGTCGACCAGGTCGCGGTTGGGCCCCATCCACCGCAGGTAGGCAAAGTCGGCGGTGGGTCGCTCCGCCGCCGCGAGCATCGTGCGTCGCGGAATCCAGCGCGCGTCGGTCAGCGCCAGTGCAACCCGATGCTCGGCCAGCAGCGCGAGGATCCCATCCTGGATCCACCCGCGCTGCCTGAACTCGATCGCGAAGTCGATGTCGTGCGGGAGCGAGGGAAGGAACCCCGCCAGCGCAGGCAGCTCGACCGGGCCGAAGTTGGGAGCGAGCTGGACGAGGACCGGCCCGAGCTTGTTGCCCAGGAGCCGGGCGCGTTCGGCGAACAGGGCGAGCAGGTCGCCGGAATGGCGTAGTCGGTTCTCGTGGGTGATTTCCTGCGGGAGCTTGAGGGCGAAGCGAAATCCCTCGGGCACGCGCTCGCCCCACCCCTTCACCGTCTTGGCGGGTGGAACGGCATAGAACGTGGAATCGACTTCGACGGTGTCGAAGGCGCGGGCGTACGTCGTGAGATAGTTCGGGCTCCGGGTACCGGACGGATAGAACGGGCCGACCCAGGCGTCGTAGTTCCAGCCCTGCGCGCCGAGTCGGATCGGGTTGGTCATGCTCGCAATGCTCTGGGCTGCGCGCCCGCTGTCAAGGCGCGACCGGCGGAGCGCGCGACAGGTCGGCAACGCCATCCGCCGCTTGTCCGTGCGGTATCATACTGATATCATGATGCTACCATACTATAGGAGCGTTCGACTCCATGTTACGAGAGATTACCAAGTCCGGGACGAGCGGTCTGCTCGCACTCGTCCTCTCCCTGCTCGTCCTCGTCGGCGGCGGTGAGCGTGTGATCGCTGGCGCGAGGGGAGATGCGCCCGCGGTTGCAGTGCTCGGCGCGATCTTGCTATTGATCGGGATTCTGGGATTGAGCGGACTGTTCACGGTCCAGCCGAACCAGGGCAAGGTGCTGACCCTCTTCGGGCGGTACGTCGGGACGGTGCGGGAGTCCGGGCTCTTCTGGGCGAATCCCTTCTATACGAAGCAGGCGGTGTCGTTGCGCACCCGGAACTTCGAGACCGCGAAGCTCAAGGTGAACGACAACCACTCGAACCCGATCGAGATCGGCGCGATCGTGGTCTGGAAGGTGGTCGACACCGCCGAGGCGATGTTCGAGGTCGACGACTACACGCACTTCGTGGTGATGCAGTCCGAGGCGGCGGTACGCGCGCTGGCGCAGTCGTATCCGTACGATGCGCACGGGCACGACGAGATTGCCTTGAGCACGCACCCGAACGACGTGTCCCTGGCGCTGCAGCAGGCCGTGTCGGACCGCCTGCTCAAGGCGGGGGTCGAGGTGATCGAGGCGCGGCTGAGCCACCTGGCCTATGCGCCCGAGATCGCCGGCGCCATGTTGCGGCGGCAGCAGGCGGCGGCGATCATCGCGGCGCGCGCCAAGATCGTCGAGGGGCGGTCGGGATGGTGGAGAACGCGCTCTCGATGCTGGGCGAACGCAACGTCATCACGCTCGATGAGGAGCGGAAGGCGGCCATGGTGAGCAACCTGCTGGTGGTGCTGTGCTCCGACCGCGACGCGCAGCCGGTATTGAACACCGGGAGCCTCTACCAATGACCTGGTCGCGGTGAGGGCGTGGGCGAGACCGTGACGCCGCGCCGATCGTTCCTGCTACGCGTGGAGCCCGCGCTGCTGGAGCACGTGCAGCGCTGGGCCAACGACGACCTGCGCAGCCTCAACGGCCAGATCGAGTTCCTGCTGCGTGGCGCGCTCCGGGACGCGGGGCGCCTTCCGAAGGGGGAGGGCGCACCGGCACCGGGCGTTTCGGACAACCGAGACGAAGATCTCGGGGCCTGATGCGTCGCGTGGGCGACGCCGCCGTGCTACCGGTAGGTCTCGAAGAATCCCGCTCCCTCGCCGGCCACTGGCTGGCCGTCGAGGCGTCCGCTGATGCGCGCCGTTCCCTTCATCTGGATGAAGTAGGGACGGGCAACCGCGCGCGCCAGCCCGCTCTCCCCGCGTTCGACGATGGAGCCACGCACGTCGGTCGCGGTGGCATCCTCGATGGCCAGCTCCACACGCAGCGTGTCCGCGCCGCGGATGTCGAGCATCACCGCGCGCGTCGGGACGGCGATCCGGCGGCCATTCACGACGATGGTGCGCCCATCCTCATACTGCACCTCGCGGGGGCGAAAGACGGCCCGGAAACCGGCCGAGTCGACCAGGTAGAAGAAGAAGGGCGTGTCGGCGAGCACGGAGTCGGGCGCTTGCACCCGCCCATACAGGAACGTGTAGGCGCCAGCGCGCGCGGCACCCCAGTCCCAGGTGACGCCGCGCCACGTGCCCCAATTGTGGTCGTGGTAGGCCTGCGCCTCGTCGTGGCGCTCGCACTGCGCGCCGACGCACACCGTGCCGGTGGCCGAGGCGCGCAGGCCAGCCACCACGTAGCCCGACACGAAGTCGCCGGCGCCTAACGACGTGCCGGGGAAGTACGCCCCCCGGGCCGGGGACACGACGAGGTCCACCGTGGCGCTCGCCCCGCCATCCTCGGCCGGGATGCGCGCCTGCACGGCGTAGCGTCCGTCGGGCAGGACGCGCACGAAGGCGTCGTCCAGCTGCAGGTCGGCGTCCTGCGTCGAGTAGCGCACGGCGGTCCGGTCGATGCGACGCGCGTAGCGACGCGCGGGCTCCCCCTCCTCGTGCAGGGTGAGCAGGAGCTGTCCTCCCCAGTCGCCCCGCGGCACCTCGCCGCCGAGCATGAACGTGAGGAACGCCCACCGGCGCCGATCGGCCGAGAGGACGTTGAAGTAGTGCCACTCGCCCCAGCTGTCCGGGTCGCGCACCCCGACGGGCGTCTCGTGGAAGTGATCGATGCCGTGCCGCAGCTGTCGATCGTCGGGCGCCGCCCATCGACGATCGCCCGCATCATCGTCCCAATGACCTGCGACGACGGCGGGCGCGGCCCCGACGGCGCGCGTCGCCGACGGAACTTCCCCACTGCCGCGAACCGCCAGCTCGGGGAGGCGCGGGCCGCGCAGGTAGAGCAGCTTGCCCTCCATCTGCGGCGCGGCGGCGCGCACCAGCGACTGCAGGCGCGGCGCGGCGAGCAGTTGCAGATAGACGAAGCGGGCGTTGGTGACCGAGAACCACATGCCGCCCACGCCGCCGGTCTTGAGCACCTCGAGGTCCACGCCGTCGGGGAGCACCGTCAGCTCGCCGCCGCCGACCAACTGCTCGTCGCGCGACTGGATGACCATCGCCTCGCCGATCGACAGCAGGGTGATCATGACACCGACCCCGAGCCCGAAGCCCGCCAGGAGCAAGAGCGAGCGCCATGGACGAAGGACGAGGTTGCGCAGCGCGAGGGTCAGGAGCATCGTCGGCGCAGTCCGTTCAGCCGGGGGTGCGTCGAAATGGTGACGCGGCGTCGACGAGCGCGGGCGAGATTGTGGTTCGGGGGGGGCCCCCCACGTCGCCAGGTCCATTGCGCTCATCCGACACGATCACGCCGTCCACCATGTGCACCACCCGGCGCGCCGCACGCGCCAGTACCTCGTCGTGCGTCACCACGACGATCGTCACACCATCCCGGTTGAGCTGGTCGAACAGCGCGATCACGTCGCGTCCCGTGCGCGCGTCCAGCTCCCCCGTCGGCTCATCGGCCAGCAGCAACGCCGGCTCGTTGGCCAGCGCCCGGGCGATCGCCACCCGCTGCTGCTCACCACCCGAGAGCTGCGCCGGCCGATGCCCGCCTCGCGCCTCGAGCCCCACGTACGACAGGAGTTCGCGCGCCCGTGCACGCCGCGCGCGCTTCGCCGCCCCCGCCTCGGCCATCGGCAGCTCCACGTTCTCCAGCGCCGTCAGCATCGGCATCAGGTAGAAACGCTGGAAAACGAAGCCGATGTGCCGCAGCCGAAACTCCGTGGCCTCGCGGTCACGCATGTGCGACACGTCGCGTCCCCGCAGCAGGACCGTCCCGCTGGTTGGACGGTCGATCGCACCCAGCAGGTTGAGCAACGACGACTTGCCGCATCCCGACGGACCGACAATGGCGGCGTACTCGCCCTGCTCGATCGTGAGCGATACACCGCGCACCGCACGCACCGGCGCTCCCGCCAGCGCATACTCGCGCGCCAGGTTCTCCGTGCGAAGCAGCGGGACCCCGCCGCCGGTGGCATGGGACACGGTCACGACACCGCCTCGCTGCGCAGGGTGGTCGCGATCGGGAGCGAACCGGCGCGCCACGCGGGAAAGGCACCTGCCAGGACGGCGGTCACCACCAGCATCCCGAGGGACTGGTACGCGGCGCGCGGCTCGAACACAAAGAAGTCGATGGCGGCGGGAAGGCCGGGGAATGCCCGCAGGATGTTGTTGAGATACGTGGCCGTGACCAGCCCCAGCCCGAGCCCGCCCACTGCGCCGACGACGCTGAGGACCAGTCCTTCCAGCATCACCTGCTGGGCGATGTGCGGGCGCGACACGCCCAGCGCGCGCATGACCGCCATCTCGCCCACGCGCTCCTGCACGCTGACGGTCATGAGCGTGCTGACCAGCAGGAAACCGATCGCCAGGCTCACCGTCCCGAGGATCAACGCCAACTGGCGAAAGTAGGAGAGCCGCTGCTCCACGGACTTCACCGCGTCGGCCGTGGCGATCGCCGTGACCCGCGGCAGCTCCCGCTCGATGCCGGCGCGCAGCGCCTCGGCATCCACCCCAGGTTGCGTCTTGACCATCAGCAGCGACACTTCGTCGGATGGAGCCGTCCCCGCATCTGCCACCATGAACTGTACCGTCGAGAGCGGGAGGGCCGCGGCGGCCTGGCCGGTCGCGAGATAGTGGAATCGCCCTTCGCCCGAGACGAGCACGCGTCGGCGGGCGGTCCAGCTGCGCAACTGGGCGTCATATCCTGCGGCGACGACGATGGTATCGCCGACGGCGACCCCCGTGCGGGCCAGGAACGTCGCGTTGACCACCATCCGATCGGCGGCGTCGGCGTCGAGGCCGCGCAGGAGTTCGTAATCGCCCTGGATCGCCGGGCGGATACCTAACGTGAAGACGGCGGCCGCCGACCCGTCGTCACCCACCACGTGCAACGTCGTGCCCAGCACCGGCGAGACCGCCTGCACGGCCGGCATCGCGAGCAGGACAGACTCCGCGCTGGCCGCCCGGGCGATGCGGGCCTCGGTGTCGAACGGCAGGGTCCCCTTCGGCGTGAGCCGCACCTCGAATCCCTGTCGAGTCAGGAGGGCGCGGAACGACACCTGCATCCCGCTCGACAGCATGACCATGTCGAGCAGCATCGCCGCCGAGACCGCGACGCCAAGCATTGCCAACGCCGTTCGCACGGGGTGGCGTCGAAGGGAGGACCAGGCCAGCGTGGCGCGCATCAGCGACCGAACAACGACAGGGGAGGGACGCCGGTCAAGCGGCGCGCAGCGAGAAAGCCGGCGCCGATTCCAAGCGCCAGCGAGAGCAGCACAGCAAAGCCCACGGTCCCGGGCGTCACCATGGAGAACGCGAGGGGGGTGCGGTAGAGCCCGCGGTAGTAGGCATTGATGATCGCCGAGGCTACGTAGCCGAACGCCACGCCGGCCGCACTCCCGAGCAGCGCGATGCACGACGCCTCGATCACGACGGCCCCCGTCACCGTACGGCGCGAGATGCCCAGCAGGCGCAGCGCCGCCACGTCGCGACGGCGCTCCTCGACCTTGAGCAGCATGATGCACAAGAGGAAGATCGCGCTGGCCACGATCGAGATCACGCCGATCGCCCGGTTGAAGCGCGACACGACGGCGAAGGTGCGGGACGCCTGCGCCGCCACGTCGCTGGACCGGTGCGCGCGGAAGCCGAAGCTGCGTGCGTTGATCGCGGCGAGGGCTGCGTCGGTCGATCCGGGCGTGACCGCGACCGCGAAGCGATCCACGCGATCGCCGGCGCCAGTCACCGACTGCAGGTGGTCGAGGTGCAGCCGCACGCGATACTCGGCGCGCGCCACCTCGGACGGGTCGGCCGCACGCCTAACGATCGCCCCGACCACCACTCGCTCTCCCGCGCCACCCGGCGTGGCGGAGATCGTCAGGGTGTCTCCCAGGCGCACTCCCCGGTCCGCGACGAGCCGCTCGTCGACCGCGATGGTCCGCAGCGCGCCCGCAGGGGCCGGGGACACATCCTCGACGCGCCCCGCACCCACCTGCGCGCGCGCGTCGCCCTGCGCTTCGATGGCGCGGGGCAACCCGCCCAGCGCGCACGCAAGGGTGAGGACGACGATTGGGTGGCAGGGAATGCAGGAGTCCATGATTGCGTCGATAAACTGCGTCGGGCCGTGCGCTGTTCCCCGGGGCGGCGGGACCGACTGGCACCTGAGCCACCCGCCAGGTGCGTACAGGCCCACGCACGACGTTCTTCGCGGTCAATGCGTGTTCGAACGACATGCGGGTAGCGGCCGGCCGGCGCTGCTGCCGCTGCTGCGGCGACTGCCGCTCCTACCGCCGCTGCGTGGCGTCCGGGGCTACAGGTCACCGCACCATATAGTCGCCGGTCGTGCCAGCGACGCCGCGTCAGCCGGACGCCGTCGGCCATTGGTGCGATGACTTCTAGTCCGGCAGCAATTCGACGAGCACGCGTGACGCCAGCGCCGGCCCCACTTGGCAGCTCCCCTTCCCCACGTGCAGGGTCAGCGGGCCGTCGAAGGGGGCCCGATCGGTCAGCTGCACCACCACCCCGGGGCGAATGCCGATGCGCGCCAGGTAGCGGAGGAGTTCGGAGTCCTCATCGCTCACGCGCGTCACGCGCGAGCGCTGACCCCGCGCGACGTCCGAAAGCTTCCTGTGGCGCGTCTCGTCGATGATGCCGTCGCGGGTGGGGATCGGGTGCCCGTGCGGATCGGTCTCCGGCTCACCGACGGCCGACGCCATGCGGTCCACCAGTTCGTCGCTCACCGCATGCTCGAGACGCTCGGCCTCCGCGTGCACGCGATCCCACGGATACCCCAATGCCTGCGCCAGGTACGCCTCGATCACCCGATGGCGCCGAATGGTCCGCAGCGCCGCCCGACGGCCGGTATCGGTCAGGCGCACGCCGCGGTAACGCTCGTAGGAGACGAGCCCCTGGTCGGCGAGGCGCCGGACCATGCCGCTGACCGACGGCGCGGCGATGGCCAGCTTGGCGGCGATGTCGGTGGTGGCCGCTGCGCCGCCGCCCTGCTCGATCCCATAGATCGCCTTCAGGTAGTCCTCGACCGGGGCCGTCAGCTCGCTCACGACTGGAGGTCCGGCCGCTGCGGCGGCGGGCGGGCGGGCCGCGTTAGGTGCCGCCTTCTCGACGGCGCCCGGCGCACCCTTCGCAGCGTTCCGTGCCGCCTTCGCGTGGGCGTTGGGCGCCGCCTTCGCCTTGCGGGCCGTCACGGGGGCGAGGCTCGTTTCCCCCCGCCAGGCGCTCGCAGCAGCAGGACTGGGATGAACGTGTCATGCCGCACGGCACTCGCCACGCTCCCATGGATCACGTCGCCGATGAACTTGTGTCCATGCGTGGCCATGGCGATGAGGTCGCACCCCTCGCGCACGGCCGCGGATGTGATTTCACGCGCGGGTTCACCGTTGGCGAGGACTGCCTCGGCGCGAATTCCGTCGGCGTTGAGGTCGTGGGCCACGCGCTCGATGTACTCGCGGTCGTCCCGCATCTCTTCTGACTCACGCAGGTTCAGCGCGGCGAGGTTGCGAGCGGCCCAGCCGTCGGCCACATGAATGATGACGATCGAGGCGCCGGAGTGACGCGCCAGCCGGCGCACGTGCTCCAGGATGCAGTCATCGGTGGATGTGTGCTCAAGCGGCACGAGGATGCGTTGATACATCAGCGGATCCACTCACCAACGGTCTGCACCAACAGCCAGATGTTGAGCGCGCCGATGATCCCCGCGATCGCATAGGCGAGGAGCTTGAGCCAGGACGGATTGGCAAACTCTCCCATCTTGAGCTTGTCCGAGGTGAACATCACGAGGGGGAAGACCGCGAAGGACAGCTGGAGCGACAGGATGACCTGGCTGAGGATGAGCAGCTTCGCCGTCCCGCTTTCGCCGTACAAGATGGCGGTGATCGCGGCCGGCACAATGGCGATGCCGCGGGTGAGGAGCCGCCGAAGCCATGGGCGCATGCGGATGTTGAGGAATCCCTCCATCACGATCTGCCCGGCCAGCGTCCCGGTGATTGTCGAGTTCTGTCCCGACGCCAGCAGGGCCAGCGCGAAAACGGTACTGGCCGCACCGACCCCGAGCAGCGGGGACAGGAGCTTGTAGGCGTCCTGGATCTCGGCGACCTCGGTGTTGCCGGTCGTGTGGAAGGTCGCTGCCGCCACGATGAGGATCGCGGCATTGATGAACAGGGCGATCGAGAGTGCGATCGTCGAATCGACGAAGGCAAAGCGCACCGCCTCTCGCTTTCCCTCGAACGACTCCTCGTACTTGCGCGTCTGCACGATCGACGAATGCAGGTAGAGGTTGTGCGGCATCACCGTCGCGCCCAGGATGCCGATCGCGATGTACAGCATCGCGGGATTCTTGACGATCTCTGTCGTGGGGATGAAGCCCCGCGCGACCGCGGCCATGTCGGGGCCCGAAACGATGATCTCGAAGAGGAAGCAGGCCCCGACGACGACGACCAGGGCGATGACCAGCGCCTCGAGGAAGCGGAACCCCTTGTTCTGCAGGTAGAGCACCAGCAGCACGTCGAGCGCCGTGATGGCGACCCCCCAGGACAGCGGGATGTTGAACAGGAGGTTGAGCGCGATGGCGGTCCCGATGACCTCGGCGAGGTCGCAGGCCGCGATGGCGATTTCGCACAGCACCCACAGCGCCAGCGCGACAGGCTTGGAGTAGTGGTCGCGACAGGCCTGCGCGAGATCGCGCCCGGTCACGATCCCGAGCTTGCTCGCCAGCCCCTGCAGCACCACGGCCATGAGATTCGAGATCAGGATCACGCTGAGCAGCGCGTACCCGAACTGCGAACCACCCGCCAGGTCGGTGGCCCAGTTGCCCGGATCCATGTAGCCGACCGCGACGAGGTACCCAGGTCCGGCAAATGCCAGCAGCTTGCGCCAGAAGCTGAGCCCGTGGACCGGAATGCTGCGATGCACCTCTTCGAGCGACGGTGACTCGCGCGCGCGACGCCATCCGGGATCGGATTGCAGCGCTGCGGACACTTCGGTCTCGGACGAGGGAGCGTCGGGTGGGGGGGTCATGCGCGGTGCATCGGGCGACGGGCGGGTGGGGGCGCGACTTCGCGCCGAGCAACTTCAGGTTTAGGACGCCCTAAACGTAGCGCCGTCACCCGAGGGGCCGCAATTCCCCCGGTCGATCCTGCCGCCGACCGCTCGTCCCGATGCCGCCCGCGCCGTTCACTTCATGCCCGCCTGGGCCTTCACGTACTTCGCCACCGCCAGATGGGTGGCATACCACACTCCCGGCTTCGACTTCATGTGCGCGATGAGAAGTTCGAGCGCCTTGATGCGCGACCGGTGCCCCGACACGTGCGGGTGCAGGGTGAGGAGGAAGAGCGTGCCCTCCTCGTACGCCTTGTCGAACTCGTCGATCCAGACCTGCGCCACGTCGCGCGGAGAGGCGTAGTTCGACCCGCGCGGCGAGAAGAGCGGCGCGTCGTCCAGGATCCACTCGACCGGGAGCTCGACGACCCCGGTCGGCTTGCCGTCCTGATTGAGTTCGTAGGGGCGTTCGTCGGCCATGAGCGACGATTCGTACACGAAGCCCAGGTCGCGCACGATCGACATGGTGTTCGGCGAGAAATTCCACGACGGGGCGCGATATCCCACCGGGCGCGTCCCGGTCAGCGCCGTGAGCGTGTCGATCGCCTGTTGCACCAGCCGCCGCTCGACATCGCCCGGAAGGGCGGTGTTCATCTCGTGGATCCAGCCGTGCACGGCGAACTCATGTCGTCCCGAACGCTGGATCAGCGCGACCTGGCTGCGATCGATCATCAGGCTCATCGCGGGAATGAAGAACGACGCCGGGATGGCATGTCGATCGAGGAGCTGCACGATGCGCGGGAGGCCGACGCGCGCGCCGTACTGCCCCTGCGAGAGTTCGCCGACCGTCGGTTGCCCGAATCGCAGGTTGACGGTCTCGTTGTCCACGTCGAACGAGAGCGCGACGGCGACGCGGGCCCCGTCGGGCCACGCCGCCGGCTGCAGCGAGCGTCCGGCCCGCACCGCGTGCACGACCTGCATGACCGTGTCCGTGGACCACTGCCACCCCTGCTTCACCGGCTGCTGGGCAGCGGCAGGGCGCGCGATGGACACGGCGACGATCGCAGTGGCGGCGAGGAGCGACGTGCGCGAGAGGCAGATCATCGAGAGGGTCCCGGTTGAGGAGCGTTCCCGGCCGGCCGGATCGCCATGACGAGCGTCGCGGCAACGGGCAGGGCGGCAGGCAGGGCGGCGATCACGGCAGTTGTCTAACGATCAATTGCGACTTGCGGCTCGGCGAAATGTCGCCTGGCCCACGCGGACCTCGGCAATCCGGCCCGCGACGTCGAGGACGAACGAGACCGGCGTCGGTGGGTTTCGTCGATCGTCCCAGCGCGCCATGAAGCTGTCGTAATGCCAGTGCTGGAGCGGGCCGGTGAACCCGACGCCCCACGCGGCATGCAGCGCGCCGTCGCGCACCGACACCCGTACCGTCCCGTTCAGCGAATCGGCAAACGTTCCCGCGTACCGATCCAGCGGCAGCGAGGGCTGCGTCCCCGTGACTCGGGCCGCGACCCTCGCCGACTGCGCCTGCCGGGACTGCGCGTCGAATCCGTCGAACAGCGTGAGAAGCTCGCCCGACCAATCGCGGGCCGGACGCCCGGCCAGCAGGTCGAACGCGCGATACATGAGGGCGTGTCGCAGCTCGGCGTGATCACGATTGGCCAGCACATACACGCCCGCACGGCGCCCGGGCAGCAGCCCGATGATCGCGCTCATGCCGTCGATGCTGCCGGTATGCATCGCCACCTCGTCGCCGGCGTAGCTGTGGAGAAACCATCCCAGGCCGTAGGTGACCCGGTGCACTCCGGCGCGCTGCGCGGCCGGGTAGAAGCCGGCGAGGGGGACGATCGATTGCGGCGCGAACCAGTCGACGAACCGGGGCTCGGACATCAGGCGTCGCCCGCTCACGCGCCCCGAGTCGAGCACGAAACGCATCCAGCGCGCCATGTCCGATACGCTGGACCAGACCGATCCGGCGGCGGCCACGCCATCCACTGACCGGTTCTCGATCACGCGCAGTGTGTCGTCGATGACCTGGTGCGGCGCCGCGACATTCGGTTGACCGACGGTGGAGGCGAGCGTGGGCAGCGTCTCGCGCATGCCAAGCGGCTCCCAGATGCGTGTGCGCAGGACATCGCTCCACGCGCGACCGGTCGCGGCGCGCAGCACCTCACCGGCCATGGCATACTGCACGTTCTGGTACGCATAACTGTTGCGGAACGACGTCGCCGGCTGCAACCAGCGCATGCGCCGGATGATCTCGTCGGTGCTGGCGTCGGTGCCGTACCAGAGCTGGTCCGATCCGGGGAGCCCCGTGTGGTGCGTGAGCAGGTCACGCACCGTCATCTCCCGGGTCATCACCGGATCGTACAGTTGCAACGCCGGCAGGTAGCGCTGCACCGGCGCATCGAGCGCCACGGTCCCGGAGTCGGCGGCCATCAGCAGCGCCAGGGCGGTCATGGCCTTGGTCGTGGACCCGATCGAGAAGCGGGTGTGGGCGTCGACCGGTTCGGGACGTCCCAGCGAGCGCACGCCGTAACCCTTGGCGAAGAGGACGGAGTCGCCAGACACAACCGCGATGGCGAGCCCGGGCACGTCCCAGGCCTTCACGGCCCGTGTCACATAGGCATCGAAGGCGGCGAGATCGGGACGCTGGGCGGTCGCCAGGGCAGGGGCGACCGCGATCGATATGGACAGGGCGACGGCGAAGGATCGACAGCGCATGATGACTCGGGTGTGGTGGGCCGCCCAATCTACGGCGCGTCAACCGAGGCGCGCGAGCAGTTGGCGCAGAATCCGTTCGGTGAGCCCCCAGACGACGTGTTCGCCGAGCACGAAGCTGGGGACGCGCCACGTCGCCCCGCGCGAGTGCACCTGCGACTCGCGCGTGCGCGCCGGGTCCTGCAGCACCTCGAGCGACACCCAGAAGGCGTCGGCCACCTCGTCGCTCAGCACCAGTGGGGCGGCAACATCCAGCGTCACCACGACGGGGGTGATGATGATTGCCGGGAGCGTCGCCGTGCGCGGCCGCAACTCGTCCAGCGTCCCGAGGACGAGTCCGACGTGCGCCAGGTCGATCCCCGTCTCCTCCCACGTCTCCCGCAGCGCGGTCTGCAGGAGCGACGCATCGTTAGGCGACCAGCGCCCGCCGGGAAGGGCGACCTGGCCGCTCCACGGGTCGCCCTCGCGTTCGGCCCGGCGAATCAGCAGGAGTTCGACCGACTCGGCGGGGCCGGGTCGCAGCGTCACGGTGACCGCGGCGCGCGCGGGACTCCCGTCGTGATCGGCCGGCGCTCCCGGCACGCGCGCCAGCGTGGCGGCGAGGCGGCGAAGGAGGGGGTGAGAGAGACGCGAGTCGGCAGGCATGGGACGATGGCGCAGCGATCAGCCGTCGATGTCGCCCCCGGCATCGACCCACGCGCGAAAGCCGCCGGCAAGCGAGGCGACATCGGCGTAGCCCATGTGCTGCAGTGTCTCGGCGGCCAGCGCCGACCGATTCCCGCTGGCGCAGTAGATGATGACCTTGCGATCGCGCGGGATCGCGGCCTCGACACTCGACTCCAGGATGCCGCGCGGGATGAACAGCGCGCCCATGGCGTGGCCCAGGTTCCATTCGTTAGGCTCGCGACAGTCGAGGAGGACGGTGCCCGGGTGCTCGTCGCGCAGGCGCATGGTATCCGCGGCCGTCACCTGGGTCACGCGCGCCCTGGACTCGTTGAACAGCTCCGTCGCCGTCTTGAACGTCATGCCACACTCGCTTGCAGGGAGAAGGAAATGGGGGGCGAGCGCGGAGCCGTGCCTCGCGCCCGTCCGGTTGTTCCGGTAGTTTGGGCACGTGACCCTGACAACGAAAGTCCTGATCGCCCTGGCGCTGGGAATGGCGCTCGGCATCGGCATCGCGGCAACACGAAATCCTTCGCTGGCGGGGCTCGTCGCGGTCATTGAGCCGCTGGGCACCCTGTGGATCAACGCGATCCGCATGACCGTGGTCCCCCTGGTGGTCGGCAGCATCATCGTCGGCGTGACGTCGGCGCCCGATGCCCGGACGATCGGACGGATCGGGAGCCGCGCGCTCGTCCTGTTCCTGGTGCTGCTCGTCGCCGGCGCGCTGTTCGCCGCGGCCGTCGCCCCGCCCCTCATGGCGCTGATTCCGCTCGACCCCGACGCGGTCGCCTCGTTGCGAGCCAGCGGCGCGAGCGCGACGTCGGCCGCGGCCGCGAGTGTCGACCGGATCCCGACGTTCGCCGAGTGGTTGACCGACCTGGTCCCGGTCAACCCGGTCAAGGCGGCGGCCGATGGCGCGATGCTCCCCCTGATTGTCTTCTCGGTCGTGTTCGGCCTTGCGCTCTCGCAGCTGACGGGGGAGACGCGCGACCTGATGGTGCGCTTCTTTCGCGGCGTGGCCGATGCCGCGCTGGTCCTGGTGGGATGGGTCCTGGCCGCTGCCCCGATCGGCGTCTTCGCCCTCGCCGTTCCCCTCGCGGCCAAGCTCGGGATCAGCGCCGCGGGGGCGCTGGTCGGATACGTCGTGGTCACCGTGCTGGTGGTCGTCGCCTTCGCCGTGATCCTGCTGTATCCGCTGGCGGTGATCTTCGGACGCATCGGCGTGGCCCGCTTCTCCCGCGCGGCGTTCCCGGCGCAAGCTGTCGCGTTCAGCGCGCGTTCGTCGCTGGCGGCACTGCCAGCGATGATGGAGACCGCACGCTCACGACTGGCACTCCCCGAGCAGATCACCAACTTCTTCCTCCCGCTCGCCGCGTCGACCTTTCGCGTGGGCGGCGCCCTCGGGTTGACCACGGGCGTGGCCTTCATCGCGCACCTGTACGGCGTCGTGCTCGGCCCGGCGCAGCTGGCGACCATCGTGCTGACCGTTGTCCTGACGACGTTTTCTGTCCCGGGCATTCCGGGGGGATCGATCATCGTCATGGTACCGGTGCTGATGGCGGCGGGCGTTCCCGTGGAGG
This sequence comes from Gemmatimonadota bacterium, assembly GCA_016704465.1. Classification (GTDB taxonomy): domain Bacteria; phylum Gemmatimonadota; class Gemmatimonadetes; order Gemmatimonadales; family Gemmatimonadaceae; genus SCN-70-22. The sequence continues at coordinate 112,584 of JADJAD010000013.1, forward strand.
GGATGGGGATCCTGCTCGGGGTCGATACGATTCCCGACATGTTCCGGACCACCGCCAACGTGACGGGCGACATGGTGGCGGCCACCGTTCTTTCGCGTGGTGAAACTGCGGGGGATCCGCCGGCGGCATGATCGACGGCAGCCTCCTGCACGGGCTGGCCTGGAGTGCACCGTGGTGGCTGGCCCTCGTCCTCACGGCATGGCGCTGGCGCGGGTCTCCCTCGCTGGATGACCTGTCGAGCGAGGCGCCGTTCCCCGCACCGCTGGTGAGCGTGATCGTCCCGGCGCGCAACGAAGCGTCGCACATCGCCGCCTGCGTGCGCGCCATTCTCGCGAGTGCGTATCCGGCGCTCGAGTTGATCGTCGTCGATGACCATTCCACCGACGGAACGGCGCGATGTGCAAGCGACGGTGCAGCCGGCGACCCGCGCCTGACCATCGTTGCGCCGCCGGATCTGCCGCCGGGATGGCTGGGCAAGCAGTGGGCGTGCCACCGGGGGGCGCTCGTCGCGCACGGCGACTTTCTTCTGTTCACCGACGCCGACGTGCGCCATGCGCCCGACCTGCATGGGCGGCTCGTGCACGCCAGCCGTTCGACCGAGGCCGCGCTGGTGTCGGTGGCGGGCTTCCAGGAGACGGGGACGTTCTGGGAGCGGGTGGTGCAGCCGTTCGTCTTCGCCATCCTCGCGCAGTGGTATGGCGGCCCGGCCACCGTCAACCAGGCGCGCGACCCGCGCCGGAAGATCGCCAACGGGCAGTGCCTCTTCTTCCGCCGCGCGTCCTACGACGCGTTCGGAGGACATGCGTCGGTGCGCGGCAAGGCGGCCGAGGACCTCGCCTTTGCGCAGCAGATGACCGCCGCCGGGCACACGGTCTACCTCACGTTAGGCAGGCGGCAGCTCACGACCCGGATGTACACCTCGCTCGGCGAGATCGTGTCGGGGTGGGGAAAGAACGTCTACTCCGCGGGGCGGGACACGCTGCCCGGGGGGGCACTCGGACAGGCACTCGCGCGCACGCTCGTCCCCGCCCCGGCCGTGCTCTCGCTCCTCCCCGTGGCGGCGCTCGTGGGCGGTGCGTGCGGCGTCCTTGCCTCGCCGTGGCTCGCCTTCGGCGCATCGGCGTCGGCGGCCCTCGTGCTCTGGTTCGGGGCGATCGCGCGCGAGTTCCGCCTCGCCCCCTGGTACGCGCTCACCTTTCCGCTCGGCGCCCTGGTCTACTTCTACATCGCGATAGCGGCGGTCACCCGCGGCACGCGCGTGCGCTGGAAGGGACGCGAGTACGACGTAGGCGCCTGACGCGCTGACGAGACGGCGCGCGAGGGTGCGCGCTGGCCCGGGCGGTGCCTGCCTATGCCCCCGGCTTTTTCAGGCATCCATCGACGAAGGTGCGCTGCGCCTGCCGAGGGTCGCGCGCGACCTCGAAGAACTCCTCGAGGAAGCCGCGCGCGTCATGCGCGTCGTTCCCTTCGAGGCGCGGCGCCTCGTCCACCAGCGCCAGGATATCGGCCTGGCGCTCGACGAAGCGCGCCACGCTCGGCGCAATCTCCTCCAGGTGCGGCAAGGGCCCCGGAAGAGGCGGTCGCGCACGCCGCGGATCTGCAGCTGCGGGGCCGGCGTGGCGTATGGCGCGTTGACCAACCCGGAAAAGTCAAAGTCGTAGGGAATCGGGTACACCACGCTCGAGTCGGTGACCGCAATCCGGATGTTGTGCAGGGCGTAGATCGACCAGTCGGTGTTGCCGATCAGGTACTCGAAGATCGCCATCTGGTCGAGCGTCGAGGGCTGCATGTCGGCGAACAGCGCGCGCTTGAACTCCCGCAGCTTCGCGCCCTGCCGCGCCGCCATGTCGTCCTCGTCCTCGATCCACATCGCCAACCGCGTGCCGAGGGTGCGATTCTTCACCGAGTCGATGTACGTGGCGGTGGACAGGCGCGTGCGGAACGCGCGTGGCGAGACCGTGTTCATGATGCGGTACGCGAGGTATTCACGCCGCAGCAGGCGTTCGTAGCGCGCGTCGTCCTGGCAGTGCGCACCGAGCTTGAGGGACTTCTGTCCCGCGAAGGGCGTGCCCTTGGTGACCGCGCCCTTGTCGGGAAAGCGCACGAGGACGTTCACGAACGAGCAGGTGCTGCGCTTGAGCCGGAAGTGCCCGCGTGTGCGAAGCTGGACCGGGATGCGCCGGTCCGCGCCGGCGGAGTCCTTCACGATCAGCGTCCCGCCGTAGCGCTCCGTGTGGGTGGAATCGCGATTCCTGCCGATCGCGCCGAAGTCGGCGATGAGGGTGAACGGGAGCGGCTCGCGCGTTGCGAACAGCGGGCGCTGCTCGGCGTCGAGGCTGTCCTTGATGAGCTTGGAGCGATCGCCGGGCGCCTGCTGCTTGGCTTGCTTGGCCTGCTTGCTCTCCGACGATGCGCTGTCGGCCGCGCCTCCCTTCTTTGCGGCCTTTGTCTTCTTGTCCGCACCACTCGTGCGCACGGAGTCTGCCTGCGCCAGCAGCGCCCCCGCGAGGGGGCGCGGGCCGAGCGGCGCGAGCATCGACATCGCCAGCAACAAGGCCAGGGGTTTGGTGATGAACCGATGACTGCGCATGGGACTCCTCCGACGGACTAGGTCCACTGTTCCACCGAGCATCGCGCCACGAAGGGCACGCCTTCCTCTTGCACGGCTCGGGCCACGTCGTCCAGGGACTCTCCCTTGCGTGCCCGCACCGAGAAGACGAGGGTCGTCTCGTCGTTCGCCGACCCGCTGCTGACGAGATCGTGGCGCCGGGCGCGCTGCGTGAGGATCGCCTCGACCTCCGGGCGCGCATCATCCGTCCCTGCGATCACGACCGTGAGGCGTCCGTCGAACTTCGGGCGCGTCTCCCCACCCACTGGCACCTCGTCGCGGCGGCGCCTGACGCGAGTCGCGAGCGCGTCGAGCTGCTCGGGCGCCAAGGTCTCGAGGATCTCGCGATCGAGGCGCGCGACAAACTGGCTCGTGCGATTGGCGATCGCCACGGCGCGCTCCATGTGCTGCTCGGCACGACGTCCCTCCAGCGCCGGCGGCGTGCGGGCGAAGTCCGTCTGCGACAGCCCGAGCGCGATGGCGATGTATAACAGGGAGAGCACGAGCGCCACCTCGAGCTGCACGCCGCAGGCAAGTCCAAGCGCGCTGACAACAAAGATGTAGACGGCGTCCTTCGAGTCCTCGAGCGAGGTGCGAAAGCGGACCGCCGCCAGGATGCCGGCGAGCGAGAAGGCGAGGGCGATGCTGTTGCGCACCAGCACCGCGACTGCCGCCACCACCACCGGGAGCAGGACCAGCGTGTGCACGACGGATTGCGAGTAGCCCTTCTTTTGTCGCGTGAACATGTAGACCCACGCCACGGGAAGGGCCAGCAGGAACGCCGCCACGCACGCAACGGCGACCAGCAGGGTCACGAGGCCGGGTGGCAGTGCAGGCATGGAGTTGGCCGCGGGGCCGAGCCCGGCCCCTGCCGGCATGGCGTGGCTTCCGCCACCCATCCCGAGGATGGGAGCGAGCGCCTCGACGACGTTGGCGCGCGACACGGGCGACAGTAGCACCCACGTGCTCCATGCCACGACCGATAGCGACAGATAGTACACGACGAGCCGTGATACGACGCCTTGAAAGAGCGAGGCGATACCCGGGCGGGACGACGACATGGCGCGGCGGGGGGAGATGGGCGGGGTTTGAATCGCCCCGAACGTACTGCCCCGCGCGGCGAGAAGGGAGAGCGCAGCGCTGCGGTCGAAACGGCACAGGCGGCAACGTTCGGGTACCGGGGCGCCGCCCGGTGGCCGGTACGCTGCATCGGTGCTCACTCGACGCCTCGCCACCGACCTGCTCGCCCGCTTCGCCGACGGGGCCCCTCCCGCCGCGCTCCTGGGACACCTCGCCTTCCACGGCGACCTCCTTCCCGTCGATCGCTCGATCCCGCCGCTGGACGACCTTCCGCTCGTTCAGGCAGGCGTGGCGACCGGCCCGGGGGCCCGCCGCGCCCTGGTCGTCGTCACCCCGCCCAACACCTCGCTCCGGCAGACGCTGGCCACGGTCGCCCAGCGCCTGCACGTGCGATCGCCGCATCACCGGTGGCTGCTCGTGGCGGCGGGCGCCGATGGTGGCAGCGGGGGGTTTGCCGCGTGGCGAAGCGAGGGAGCGCGTGCGCGGGTCAGTGCGCTCGTCTTCACGCCGCAGCGCCCGCTGGCGAGTGACGCCGAGACGCTGCTCGCCCTGCAGGCCGCCATGGACGGCGACGACGTGCTGGTGCACGACCGCTGGTGCGAGATCCTGGGGCGCGAGGCGCTGTCGCACCGCTTCTACCGCGCGCTTGAGCACCACGTCATGGCGTTAGGCGAGGGCGCCCGCGGCAGTGCACCCTCCGAGGCGAGGCGCTCGGCCGCCCTGCTCACCACCTCCCGGCTGCTCTTTCTCGCCTTCCTGCAGTCCCGCGGATGGCTGGATGGCGATGCCGACTTCCTCGCCCGCCATCTCGACCGGACGCTGGCGCAGGGCGGCGACGCGCACCGCCGCTTCCTGGAACCGCTCTTCTTCGGCACGCTCAACACCCGCGTCTCCCACCGGGCGACGGCGGCGCGCCGCTTCGGACGCGTCCCGTTCCTCAACGGCGGGTTGTTCGCCCGCAGTCCCCTCGAGCGCCATCATCGCGCCCTCCGCTTCCGCGACGAAGACCTGGGCGGGCTCTTCGACGACATCCTCACGCGCTATCGATTCTCGCCGCTCGAACAACAGCGCGACTGGAGCCAGAGCGCGATCGATCCCGAGATGCTCGGCCGGGCATTCGAGTCGCTCATGGCGTCGCGCGAACGCCGGGACAGCGGATCGTACTACACGCCGCATGCCTTGGTCGTACGCGTGACCGACGCCGCGCTCGAACAGGCGGTCTGCTCGGCAGGGCTCGTCCCCGACGTGCGTGCGGCGCTGCGCGATCCCTCGCTGCTGCATCCCGACGAGCGGACGCGACTCGGGCGCGGCCTTGCCGACCTGCGCATCCTCGACCCGGCCTGCGGTTCGGGGGCCTTCCTCGTGCATGTGCTGGAGCGCGTGACGCGCTTGCTGGCCGCCGCGGGCGACGCGCGTCCGATCGCCGAGCTGCGCCGCGCCGTGCTGACGCAGTCGATCTTCGGGGTCGACGTCAACCCCATGGCCGTCTGGTTGTGCGAGCTGCGCCTGTGGCTGTCGGTGGTCATCGACCTCGAGGTCAGCGACCCGCTGGAGGTCCCACCGCTCCCGAACCTCGATCGTAACGTGCGCGTGGGCGACACGGTGACGGGTGGAGGGGTCGGCCTGCGGCACCACGAGCGCGCGGGAGACGGCGTCGCGCCGCTGCGCGCACGCTACGCGAGGGCGACGGGACTGCGGAAGGTCTCGCTCGCCCGCCAGCTCGATCGGACGGAACGACGGCGTGCCCTGGACGACGTCGCCGACCGGCTCGCCCTCGCGTGCCGAGAGCGGTACGAGCTGGTGCAGGCCGCCCGGGGGCGCGACCTGTTCGGTCATCGGCGTGGGGCAGTCGGCGGTGAGCGCCTCGCGCTGGCCGAGCTGCGGGCGCAGGTGCGGGCCCTCCGCCAGACGCAACGCACGCTGCTGCGCGGGGGCGCCCTCCCCTTCCGCTTCGCCTCGCACTTCGCCGACGTGGCTGCGCGCGGGGGCTTCGACCTCGTGATCGGCAACCCACCGTGGGTGCGGCTCCATCGCATCGCGGCCGATCGGCGCGAGGCGCTGCGTCGCGACTTCGTCGTCTTTCGTCACGCGGCATGGCAGTCGGGGGCGGCGGCCGCGGGGGCCGGCGCAGGCTTCGCCGCACAGGTCGACCTCGCGGCGATCTTCGCCGAGCGCAGCGTGGAGCTCCTGCGCGTGCACGGAACGCTCGCGCTGCTGCTCCCGCTCAAGTTGTGGCGGTCGCTGGCCGGCGGCGGCGTGCGTCGCCTGCTGGGTACCGACCACGACCTGCGGCTGCTGGAGGACTGGTCGGAGGCGCCGGCGTCCTTCGATGCGGCCGTCTATCCGTCGTTGATCGTCGTGCGGCGCCTGCCCGGCGCCGCGTCCCCCGCCTCGACGCCGTTCGACGCGGCGACGCGCGCGTCGTCCCCCGCGATCGCCGGCGCATCGGACCTCGGTTCGGCAGACACCGTGCAGCTTGGCGTCCATCGGCGGGAGCTGGCAATCAGCTGGCGGTGTGCGCGGCAGGCACTCGCGTTCGACGACTCGCCGGGCGCGCCGTGGCTGATCCTGCCGCCGCCAGCACGGCAGGCATTCGAGCGCCTGGGACGGGCCGGACCGGCGCTGTCACAGAGCGGCCTCGGTCGTCCGCTGCTCGGGGTGAAGTGCGGCTGCAACGACGCCTTTCTCGTGGAGTGTGTCGAGGGAGGCGTGACGCACGCCACGGTGACCGCTGGCGGACGGCAGGGCGCGGTCGAGGTAGCACTGCTGCGCCCGGTCCTTCGCGGAGAGTCGGCCCGCGCGTGGACGCACGCCCGCACGCCCGAGCGCATCATCTGGACGCACGACGACGCCGGTTCCCCGCTGGCCGCGCTTCCACCGCTCGCAGCGCGCTGGTTGTCGCGGTGGCGCGGGGCGCTCACCAAGCGGACCGACCTGCGCGGCCGACAGGCGTGGTGGTCGCTGCACCGCATCGACGGCGCCAGTCACGATCGGGCTCGCGTCGTGTGGGCCGACGTGAGTCGAGGGCCCCGTGCCTGTGTCCTCCCGGCGCACTCCCCCGTCGTGCCACTCAACAGCTGCTACGTCATCAGCTGCCGGGACGACGTGGATGCCGCGGCGTTCGCCACGCTGTTGAACTCGCCGCTGGCCGCGGCGTGGCTCGATGCGCTCGCCGAGCCGGCTCGCGGCGGATTTCGACGCTATCTCGGCTGGACGGTCGCCCGTCTCCCGATCCCGTCCGACTGGGCGCGCGCACGGTCCATCCTCGCCCCCATCGGCAAACGCGGCGTTGCCGGCGAGGTCGTGGGAAGCGACGAGCTGCTCGACGCGGCGATCGCTGCGTATCGCGTGCGCGTCTCGGTCGCGCGAGCGCTGGTCGAGTGGACGTGGCGATGACGGCCGTGCGCGCCGTGCCCTTCCTTCGCCGCTGCCTGGCGCACCTCGGCGACGAGACAACCGCGCACGACGATGGCACCCTGCTCGGCACCGTCACCCTCTTCCCGCATCAGGTCAGTGGCGCCCGTCGGCTGCACGACATCATAGAGTCGTACGGTGGCGCGCTGCTCGCCGATGAGGTTGGCCTCGGCAAGACGTTCACCGCGCTCCAGGTCGCGCGCCACGCGCCCACCGTCCTCATCGTCGCCCCGGCCGTGCTGCGCGACATGTGGCAGCGCGCCCTCGACCACTGCGGCGTCGCCGCCGACATCGTGAGTTACGAGCGCCTCAGCGCCGGACGCATCGACGCGCGCCCACGCTGGTCGCTGGTGATGCTCGATGAGGCACACCACGCCCGCACGCCGACCACGCGCCGCTATCGCGCGTTGGAGACCATCACGCGCGGAGCCCGTGTGCTGCTCATCACCGCGACGCCGATCCACAATCGACGCCGGGACCTGCAGGCGCTGTTCGCCCTGTTCCTCGGCGCCGGCGCCTCGACGCTCGATGACGCGACGGTGAGCGCGTTGATCGTGCGACGGCGTGTGGACGACGTTCGGCGCCCATTCCCGGTCCTTGCGCCGCTCGTGAGGCATGCGTTGCCGCGTGCCGATGCGGTCCTCGAGGCCCTGCGTGCCCTCCCTCCACCGCTCCCGCCCGCCGATGGCGGTGTCGCCCAGGCACTCGTGGCGCTGCAGCTGACGAGAGCCTGGTGCTCCAGCGACGCCGCACTGCTCGCCGCCATCCGCCGGCGACTTGTCACGGCCGTCGCACTTGAACAGTCGCTCGAGTGCGGCCGCCGTCCCTCGCGGCGCGACCTCGTCAGCTGGACCGCGGCCTCGGACGGCAGTGTGCAGCTCGCCTTCCCGCAGCTTGTCGCGGCCCCCGCGCGCGAGGCAAGCGTCGGGGACTCGCTCGCGACCGTGCGCGCCCATGCGGCGGCGCTGCGTGTCGTGCGCGCCCTGGTCCGCGGCCACGCCGGACGGGATGGCGCGCGCTACGCCGTGCTACGACGCCTCCTGGAGGCACGACGAGGGCGGCAGGTGGTCATCTTCACCCACAGCGCGGAGACGGCCGAAGCGGCGTTCGCGACGTTGCGTCGCAGCGCGCGGATCGCCCTGCTCACGGGACGCGGCGCCGCGCTGGCCAGCGGTCCGGTCGCCCGGAGAGACGTCCTGGACCAGTTCGCACCGACCGACGACCGCACCCGCCCGAACTCAGGGCGCCCCGTCGCGGAGGCGGCGCGCATCGACGTGCTCGTCGCGAGCGACGTGGCGAGCGAAGGGATCGACTTGCAGCGCGCGGCCGTTGTCGTGCACCTCGACCTGCCATGGACCGTGGCGCGGTTGGAGCAACGCATGGGACGGGTGCGGCGAATCGGTTCGTGCCACGCCAAGGTCGAGGCGCACTTCGTCGCCCCGCCGGTGGGCGCGCACGAGCTCGACGCCACCCTCCGCCACCTCATGCGCAAGGCCGCCGTCGCCGGGGCGACCATCGGTAGTTCCAGCGTGTTGGGCGACGCCGAGCAGTGGGCCGAGCTGCTCCCGGCCACCGCTCACAGCGCGCCCGCCACTGCGCGCAACGGCATCCGTGATGTCCTGCGTCGCCTCGAAGCTCTCGCGAGGCGCGAGGCCGGGAGGGTTGTGACGTCCGGTGCTTCCTCTGCGACAGCCGCGGATGCATCCCCGGCCACGGTCGTTCGGTGGCCCGTACTTCGACGGGCGCCACCCTGCACCGTCGCCCTGGTGTCGATCGCCGGATGTGCCCATCTCGTCGTCGCCACGCGGCTCCGTGGCGTGTCGCACGATCCGGCCGTCGTGCTCGCCGTACTCGAAGCCGCACAGGCGGCGATCTGTGCCGCCGAAAAGGGTCGTGCCTGTGCGCCCGGAGACCTCGTGACGCGAGACGAAACGACCGACCGCCCGTGCGACTGCGCGTGCGACTGCGCGTGCGACCGCGCGTTCGACTGCGCGTTCGACCGCGCGTGCGACCGCGCGCGCCAAAGCGCGTGCGCGAGCGAGAACGCCGCGGCGAGCGACTCAACGACCACAACCGAGCTGGAACACCGCGTGCGCCAGTGGTGCCGCGCGCGCGCCGCTGCCGGCGCAGTCGTACCGCCGACCGCTCGCAATTCGCCAAGCCATCGACGGCTCCTGCATCTGCTCGACGCACTGCCCTCGTGCGCCCCGCGGGCCCAGCGGGCGCGGGTGGCAACGGCCGTCGCCGAGGCGCGGGCGTTCGCCGTGCGACAGCAGGGAGCGGGAGTGGAGCGTTTGCTCGATACACTGTCGACATCCCATCCCCCAGCCGGGGCTGGCGCCGAGCAACGCGAGCACTGGCTTGTCGAGGTGGTGCGAACGCTGCGCCCGGCGCCCGGCGACGAGCGCGCAGCCGCACCGCAAGACGATCACCCTTCCGGCGTCGTCCTCCACGGCATGCTGACCCTGCATCGCGCCTGCTGATCGTCGTGCGCTATGCTTGTCTTCATGTCGCTTCCCAGCCATCGGCCGACCGCGGCCCGCCCCCTCCCCGTTGTCCTGTTCGATCTCGACGGCACCCTCATCGACTCCCTCGAGCTGCTCGTGGGCGCCATGCAGCACGCCTTCGAGACGTGGAGCGGGCCGCGCCCCACGGTCGAGGAATGGGTGGCCACCATCGGGCGCCCGCTGCTCTGGCAGTTCGGGCAGTACGCGACCACCACCGAAGAGGTCCAGCACCTCGTCGGCACCTATCGCACCTTCCAGAACGAGCATCACGATCGCCTCACGCGCCCCTTCGCCGGGATACCATCGCTCGTCGAGCGGTTGAGCACTGAGGGACATCTGCTCGGCGTCGTGACCAGCAAGGGCGATCACCTTGCCAATCGCTCCATCACGCACGTCGGTCTCGCCCCGTTCTTCCCGGTCGTCGTCGGCGCCGACCGCACCACCAAGCACAAACCCGACCCCGATCCTATCCGGTTCGCCCTCCGCGAGCTGCGCGCCGAGCCGGCTCAGGCCGTCTACGTCGGCGATTCGCCCTACGACATGATGTCGGCCAACGCCGCCGGCGTTACCTCGATCGGTGTGACCTGGGGCGCCTCGGCCCTCGAACCGCTCCGCCGCGGCGAGCCGCAGCACGTCGTCGGCACTGTCGAGGAACTCGATGCGCTCCTGGCAAAACTTCGGGCAGGGTTCGCCCCGTAGGGAGGCACGGGACGGGGAGTCGGGTGTGTGCGCCCCGATTCCGCCACGGAGCATTGCCGGGCACGCCGTCCCGACCGTACGTCCGCTCCGATTCAAACCTTTCGGCCGTCGCGGCTATCTCAGCAGGTGAGACTTCGACGACCGGATCGATCGTGACGGTGGCTGCCCTGGAATACCTCTCAAACCCCGTAGCGACCGACTCATCGGACGCGGCACTGGCCGCGACCGGGGACCGACAGGCGTTCGAGCGGCTGTATCGGACGCATGTGAACCGCGTCTTCGCGGTCTGTGCGCGCATGGTCAACGACCGCACGCACGCCGAGGAACTCACGCAGGATGTCTTCGTCCGCGCGTGGGACAAGCTTTCGCTGTTCCGGGGAGAGGCCGCGTTCGGCACATGGCTCCACCGGTTGGCGGTCAACGTGGTCCTGAATGCGCGCAAGACCGAGGGGCGGCGACGATCGCGCTTCGAGACGGAGGGAGACGAGATTGAGGCGGTGCCGCAGGGTGCTGCGGTCTCGGTCCCGGGCGCCTCGATCGACCTGGACGCCGCGATCTCGCGCCTCCCCCCCGGCGCCAGGCGCGTGTTCATCCTGCACGACGTGGAAGGCTACAAGCACGAAGAGGTCGCCGACATGCTCGGCATTACCGCTGGGGGAAGCAAGGCGCAGCTGCATCGCGCCCGGCACCTGCTACGTCAGACCCTGAATCGATGACACACCGCAACATGACCTGCGCCGCCGTGGACGAGCAGCTCGGCGACTATCTCGAGGGCGTACTCGACGTTTCGGCGGCGGCCGAGATCGAGCTGCACCTGTCGGGGTGTACCGCCTGCCGTGCCTTGGTGCATGACTTCGAGGCGCTCGCACGGTCTGCCGCGACACTCCCCGAAGTGACACCGTCGCACGACCTGTGGCCCGCCATTGCACAGCGCATCGACGCGCCGGTGGCGGACCTGGGCGCGTATACGAGCGCACGCCGCAGCATTGCGACGCATTCGTCGTGGCGTCGCTGGCGCGGCGGTGCCGTGGCCGCGGGACTGGTCGGGATCACGGCGCTCACCACGTACCTGCTCACCGATCGAGCCGCCTCGCCGGTGGTTGCACAGGGCGCGGGTGCCGATTCGTCGGCGGCCGCGGCAGTCGCGCCGGGCGCCTCACCAGCGTCGTCCGCCATCGCACAGGCCCCCGGTCTACCCGTGCGCGATGCCGAGGGTGTCGTTCCGGGCAGGATCACCTCGTTCTCGGCGAACCCGGGGAACGGCGCTCCCCCGGTCGCTGCGCGTGAGACCTACACATCCGAGATCTCCGTGCTGCGCGGGATCGTCTCCGAGCGACGTGACGACCTCGACCCACGGACCATCGCGATCCTCGAATCGTCGATCTCGACGATCGATTCGGCGATCGCCGAGGCGCGGCGGGCTCTCGACGTCGACCCCGGGTCACGCTTCCTCTCGTCGCAACTCAACAAGGCCCTCGAAAAGAAGCTCGGTCTCCTTCGGACGGCTGCGCTCCTCTCATCTCGCACCTGACCGTGCCTCTCGACACGGGCCTCTCGCCGCGCCACACCACCTTTCGTAATCTGGATGACCACCATGTCTCGCCCCTTTCTTGCGATGGTCGCAGCCGCTGCACTTGTCACCGTGCCAGGCAGTCCAACCGCGCTCGGCGCCCAGTCGGCCGAGCGTGGTGTCGAGCGCTCGATCGAGCGGATGGCCGAGGAGCTCGCGGCCGCGGCTGAGCGGATGGCCGCACGCGTGGAAAAGCAGGCCACGCTGATGGCCACGCGGTTGGAGCGCGAGTTCGCCCGGAAGCGGAACTCCGATCCCAACTGGCGATCGAACGACGGCGGCAGCCTGTTCGATCGCGAGGGGGCGGAGCAGCAGGCTCGGACGAGCATCGACACGACCGTCGCCTTTTCCTCCGATGGGTCGATCGACCTGTCCAACATCGCCGGCGAGATCGTCGTGACCGGCTGGGATCGGCGGGAGGCGCAGATCAAGGCCACGAGCGAGCGCGGGCGCCTCATGCTCGACCTCGCCTCGTCGCGCCTGACGCTGGAAGAGGAGCGTCGCGGATCCTCGACGTGGGGGAGTGGGCGACGCGGAGAGACCCGGTACGAAGTCTCGGTTCCCCGCGGTGTCCGGGTCGTCGCGCGCAGCACATCCGGGAGCATCACCGTCCGCGGGACGGGTGGCGCGGTCGAGGCCAGTTCGACGAGCGGCGACGTGGAGGTCACCGACGCGACCCGGCGCGTCGAGGTGAGTTCGATCTCCGGTGACGTGACCGCGCGAAAGCTCCGGGGCAACGTGGACGCGACCTCGGTGTCGGGCGACGTGGACCTGGACGACGTCGAGGGCGACGTGCGCGCCGAGACCACCAGCGGCGACATCGTCCTCGCCGGGGTGGTGTCGCGCGACGTGGAGGCCTCGACCACCAGCGGGGAGGTCACCTTCGCCGGCGACCTGTCGAACGATGGCCGCTACGAATTCCACTCGCATTCGGGGACGATCGCCCTGACGATTCCCGCCAGCACCAACGCCCGCTTCTCGGTGGAGACGTTCAGCGGCGAACTGGACTCCGCCTTTCCCATCACCTTGCAGCCGGGCGACCGCTCCTCGCGCCGCCCGCGCCGCTTCGAGTTCACCGTCGGTAACGGCGGCGCCCGCGTGATCGCCGAGACCTTCAGCGGCGACCTCGAGATCCGTAAGCGTTAGGCACAGGAGATACTCCGTGACGTTCCGCATGCCACTCCTCGCGCATTCCCACCAGCCGTCCCGCCGGTCGGCGCGCCAGCCGTCCCACCAGCCGTCCCACCAGCCGTCCCACCAGCCGGTGCGCCTGTCGTCCGCCGTCGTTGGCGCCCTCCTGGTGCTCAGCGCTACGACGACGCTCGCCATCGATGCCCGGCCCGCCCACGCCCAGGGGACGCGCGACTTTGCCTGGGAGGGATCGATCCCGCGCGGACGCTGGCTCTACGTGCGCAACCTCAACGGGGCCGTCCGCGTCGAGCGCGCGTCGGGTGCCAAGGCCGAAGTCACCGCCGAGAAGCGCGTCAAGCGCGGGAGCGCGGACGACGTGCGCATCGAGGTGAAAACGTTGGCCAACGACGACATCCTCATCTGCGCCATCTGGACGGAGAACACGACCTGCGACGAGGAAGGCTATCGCACGCGCGGCAACTCGTGGAATCGGCGCAGCGAGGTCTCCGTCGAGTTTACCGTGCGCCTGCCCGACGGGGTGAAACTGGTGAGCAGTTCGGTGAACGGCGGCATCCAGATCGAGGGCGCCACGTCTGAGGTGGAGGCCTCCACGGTGAACGGCTCGATCACTGCATCGTCGACCGGCGGCCCAGTGCGGGCGTCGACCGTGAACGGTGGCATCGAGGTGCGCATGCGCGAGCTGGGATCCGGGGAGCTGGAGTTCGAGACGGTCAACGGCTCCATCGAGGTCGAACTTCCCGCCGACGTGAACGCGGAGCTCGACATGCGCACCGTCAACGGGCGCGTGTCCTCGGACTTCCCGCTGACGATCTCCGGTCGCATCAACCCGCGCCACATCCGCGCCACCCTGGGCACGGGCGGACCACGCCTCAAGCTCTCCACCATCAATGGCTCGGTGGAGATCCGCAAGCGATAGCGGCGGTCGCGCTCGTGCGTCGTGCGCGCCGGTCCCCTGCGGGATCGGCGCGCCGTGCCTGTCGGTGCCTGTCGGCGCCTGTCGGCGCCTGTCCGGGAATCGTGCCCATGGATCGCCGCGCCTTGCCTCGGGTACTCCAATGCGATGAAATTCAGGTAGTCGTTCGCGCGCTCCCGAACCGGGGCGGTGCGTTCGTTTGCCACGTCCACCTCGCAGGAGTCCGACATGGGCATTTCCGCCCGCCCGTTTCCCGCCACCACCGTCCGTACCGGGGTCGAGCGCGCCACGCTCGTGCGCCGCACGTACACGCTGGTCTTTGCCAGCGTGCTGGTCACGATTGCCGGGGCGGCGTTCGGCATGACGCAGCCGGCGCTCATGCAGAGCGTGATCGAGCACCCGTTCATCACGATGATCTGCATGTTCGCCCCGCTCATGCTGGCCATGAAGTTCCGGGATGCCTCCCCGGCGAACCTCGGCCTCGTCTTCCTTTTCACGTTCGTGGTCGGGCTGTCGATCTCGCCGATCATGTACATGTACGGTCGCACGGATCCGGGACTGATCGGACAGGCCGGCCTGCTGACCGGGAGCGCGTTCGGCGTCCTCACGCTGTACGCCTTCCTCTCGCGCCGCGACTTCTCGGCCATGGGCGCCTTCTTCACCGTCGGGCTCTGGGTCCTGATCGCGACCTCGCTGCTCAACCTGTTCTTCCGGAACCAGACCGCGTCGCTGTGGATTTCCGGCGCCACCGTCCTGGTCTTCAGCGGCCTCCTGGTCTTCGATACCTGGCGCCTCCGCAACGTGTTCGGTCCGGATGACTACGTGCAGGCCGCCGTGACGATCTATCTGGACCTGCTGAACATGTTCCTCGCCATCCTCCACCTGCTCGGCGGTCGGCGCGACTGATCGGCGGGCGGCACACGTGCCGCCCCGACCACGCGGCACAACCACCTCGCGGCACAACGCACACGGCCCCGATCGCGCTCGCGATCGGGGCCGTGTGCTGCGTGGTGCGTTCGTCGCCGCGATCGCCGCCGGGTCAGGGCATCAGAGCCCGTCGAGCGCGCGCGCGAGCGCGATGTCCTTGCCGGTAATCCCGCCGCTGTCGTGCGTCGACAGGGTGACGGTGATCTTCGTGTACCGAATGTCGATGTCCGGGTGATGGTTCATCGACTCGGCGACGTCGGCGACGCGCCGCACCCAGTCGACACCGGCTGGAAACGCGGGGAATGTGAACGTCTTGAGCAGCGTCGCGCCGCGGCGCGCCCAGCCGGGAAGCGTCCCGAGTTCACGCTGGATCTCGATGTCGGAGAGCAGGGGTGGTGCGGTCATGACAATCACTCCCGGCAGTGGGATACGCGCACTTCACGCGCGAGGGAACGCGCGACAGTGCGAGAAGATAGTACGGTCCACGCGGCGAATAGTCGCCGCGACCTCATGCTCACCCCGTGATCAGCCTGCGATCACTGCGCGATTAGTTCGTGCTCATCGCGCGATCGGGGGGCGGCGCTGATGCCAGTGGGTCTCGCGCTGGAATGCGGCACCGAGCGTGATCACGGCCTCATCTCCCCCTTCGGCACCAATGAACTGCAAGCCGATGGGCAGTCCTTTCGCCAGCCCGCACGGGATGCTGAGCGACGGGAGTCCCGCAAGATTCTGGGGCGAGTTAAAGCGGGTGAACGACTCGACCGTGTTGGCTTCCACACCGTTGATGTGCACCGTGCGCTCATCGATCCGTGGCGGGAGCGCGGGAAGCGTCGCGCCCACGAGCAGGTCGACCTCGGTGAAGATCTGGGCGAACGCTCCCCGGACCGCCGCGCGGGTCGCCATCGCGTAGAGGTACTCCAGCGCCGTGACCTTGTAGCCACCCTCGAGTCGCTTGCGCACCGCCGGACCATAGGCCGACGGCGTCGCCTTGAGGTACCGATCGTGATACGCGATCGCCTCGGCGGCCGTGATGGCCGCGGACGCCTCCTGCGCCGCCTCGAGCGCGGGCAGCTCCACCTCCCGGATGTCCTTCACCAGCGGCCGCAGCACCTTGAGTGCCTTGTCGATCGCCTTGCCGACGTCGTCGTCCAGGTCGCGCAGGTGGTACTCGGAGATCCCGATCACCAGCCCCTTGCTGCTCACCCGGAGCGCCTTCATGAAGCGGTCGATCCCCGCCTTTCCACCGATCATCGCGCCCAGCATGAGCGCGGCATCGGCCACCGTGTGGGTCATCGGCCCCACGTGGTCGAGCGAGGGCGCCAGCGGCACGATCCCGTCGGTCGGCAGGAGGCCGTACGTCGGCTTGAATCCGGTCACCCCGCAGCACGACGAGGGAATGCGGATCGACCCGCGCGTGTCCGTCCCCACGGACGCCGCGCACAGCCCGGCGGCGACCGCGGCGGCCGATCCGCCGCTCGACCCGCCGGCCACGTGCTCGGCGTTCCACGGATTGCGGACCGGACCGAAGTGCTCGTTGTCCGAGGTCACGCCTAGCGCCACCTCGTGCAGGTTGGTCTTGCCGAGGATGATCGCCCCGGCCTTGCGCAGCCGCTTCACGACCGTCGCCTCGTCTCCCTCCGGGATCCCGGTCCCGAAGATCTTCGAGCCTCCGGTGGTCGGGGAATCCGCCGTGAGGATCAGGTCCTTGATGGCGATCGGGACGCCGGCCAGGGGGCCGGGGTCCTTCTTCTGGGCGACCTGCTTCTCCACCCGCTCCGCCGCGGCGAGGGCCGCCTCACCCGAGACGGTGATGTAGGCGTTGAGCGAGGGATTGTGGCGGTCAATGGCGTCGAGGATGTCGCGCACGAGGTCAACAGCGGAAACCTGGCGGTGCGTGACGGCCTTGGCGATATCCTGGAGGTCCGTGAACGGCGTCAGAGCGGACATGCGTGTGGTGTGCGTCCGTATGTTGAGCGGCGGTACAGGCGGCGGTACGTTGGAGTCGTAGCCGCGCCGCGGCGGTGACAGCCTGTGAAAGATGATCGGTCGCGGCCAATTAGGCGAATCGTCTCTGGAATTCCCTGCAAAAATGCCTTGTCGTCGGCCGTTGCAATGCCGGGGCGCGCGCCTCCTCCTCGCCGCCCTCGCGATCCCCCTCCTCGCCAGTGCCCCGGCCGCACAGTCGCCGGCCGCACGGTCGCCGGCGCAAGCGTCGGCGCAAGCGCAGTCGCCTCGGAAGGTCTTGCCGGCGTCGGCGGCGCCGCTGCGGGTCCTGTTCATCGGGAACAGCTACACGTACTACCACAACCTCCCGGAGATCATGGCGGGGTTGGCGGCCGGGGCGGTCCCTCCTCGTCAGCTGCACGTCGCGATGGAAGTCGAGGGAGGCGCCACCCTCCAGCGGCACTGGATGCGCGGGACGGCGCTGCGACGCATCGAGGAGGAGTCGTGGGACTTCGTCGTGCTGCAGGAGCAGAGCATGCTGGGCGTGACCTTGGTCGAGGGCGCGCCGGCCATCAACGACCCGGCGTTCTTCCAGCAGTACGCGCGCCTCTTCGATCGGGCCATCCGCCGCCGCGGCGCGCGCACCGTGCTCTATTCGACCTGGAGTCGCCGGAACGCCCCCGCCAGCCAACAGGCGGCGCTGGATGCCGCGTATGGCGCGCTGGGACGCGAGATCGGGGCGCTGGTGGCCCCGGTCGGCGCGACCTGGCAGCGCGTGCGCGCTGAGCGCCCGACGCTCGAGCTGTTCGACCCCGACGGCAGCCACCCCTCCCCCGTGGGAAGCTTGCTCGCCGCGAGCGTGCTGTGGGGCGTCATCGGCGGCGAAGTGCCGGCGCGGCTCCCGCGCGAGCTTCGCGGACATCCGGTGGCCGATCTCACCACCGGCGCCGGCCTGGCCGACACCCTCGCAATCCTCGTCGCCCTTCCCGAACGCGATGCCGCGCTCGTACGGGCGCAGGCCGCGCAGGTCATTCGCGAGGCGCGGGCGGCCGGCGGTCTCCTGCCGATCTCCACCATCCCTCCCCTCGCCCTCGCCCTCCCTCCGGGCACGGCGCTCTCCCCCGGACAGCTCGCGGGTCACTGGACCGGAACCATGCGGCTGTACGGCTCCCCCGTCGAGGTGTCGCTGCACTTCACGACTACCGGCGGGACGCTCCGCGGCGAGTGGACGGAGGTCTACGAGCGCGGACGCCTGTCGCTGATGGTCGAGGGGCTGCGCATCGAGGGAACCACCCTGCACTTCGCGCTCTCCGACCCCCGCTTCCTCATGCCGACCGTGTACCATCGCGCCGTCTGGCGCGGCGGCGCGCTGGAGGGAGTTGCCGAGGCCGGAACCGCAGAACAGCTTCCTCACCTTATCGGTCGCTGGACGATGCGCGCGCGGTAGGATGTCGCTCGCACCCCGCATGGTGCGCGGAGCGTGCGAGGATGACGTGCAAGTGCGTGTACATCGCGAGTACATCGCGAGTACATCGCGTGCGTCGTTGCCACGGCCCGTTTCCCACGATTCGTCATGCGTCGTCCCATCGTCGTCGCGCTTCCCGCGCTGCTGGCCCTCACGCTGGCCCTCGCGCCGGCTGTCTCGCCCTCCCCTGCGCTCGCCGCGCAGGGACGAGCGCTCTCGGCCGCCGACATTTTCCAGTTGGAGTATGCCGCCGACCCGCAGCTCTCCCCCGACGGGAGCTGGATCGCGTACGTGCGCCGCTGGAGCGATGCCATGACCGACCGGCGCTACAGCAACATCTGGGTTGTGCGGCGTGACGGGACGGGGCACCGCCCGATCAGCGCGGGCAAGTTCAGCGAGGACTCGCCGACCTGGTCGCCCGACGGCACGCGGCTGGCCTTCGTCTCCAACCGCGGGGGGAGCGCCCAGCTCTGGGTGCGCTGGATGGACAGCGGCGACCAGCTGGCCATCACCCACGGCAGCCAGGCGCCGAGCGCGCCGGCCTGGTCGCCTAACGGGACGCAGCTGGCCTTCCTGCAGCTCGTGGCGCAGCCGGCGCTGGTGGTCGGGACGCCACTCGCGCCGCCACCGGGGGCCACCTGGTCGGCGCCTCCCAAGTACACCGATCGTCTCGTCTTCCGGCAGGACCAGGTCGGCGAACTCCCGACCGGCTTCGTGCACGCCTTCGTCGTCCCCGCCGAGGGCGGGACGCCTCGACAGGTCACCAGCGGCGAGTATCATCACGGCGGGCAGGTGTACGGCGGCGGGGCGGTGACCTGGTCCGCCGACGGCACCCAGTTGCTGCTGGCGGCTCGGCGCGGGGAGAACCCGGAGTGGAACGCCCGCGAGACCGACCTCTTCGCCTTCACGGTCGCCACCGGGGCCATGCGGCGCCTCACCGACCGGTTCGGTCCCGACCAGAGCCCCGCCGCGTCGCCCGATGGGCGGTCCATCGCCTACATCGGCTATGATGACCGCAAGCAAGGCTACCAGAACTCGCTGCTGTATGTCATGAACCTGGACGGCTCGGGGGCACGCGCCATCTCCACGACGATGGACCGCAGCGTCTCCAGCCCGGTGTGGAGTGCCGACAGCCGCAACATCTATGTGTCCTTCGACGACCAGGGAAACACCAAGGTCGCCCGGGTCGCGCTCGACGGCACCTGGCGGGTGGTGGCGAAGGACCTGGGGGCGGTTCGTCGGCGTATAGCGGGGGGAGCTTCTCCGTGGCCCGCGACGGCAGCGTGGCGTACACCCTGAGCACGCCGAGCGTCCCCTCCGAGGTGGCGCTCGCGCCGAATGCCCCCGCAGGGGCTTCTCCCACCGCCGCCCCCCCGGCCGCGCGCGTCGTCACCGCCCTCAACGCCGACGTGCTGGCCGGCACGACGCTGGGCGCCGTGGAAGAGATCTGGTATCCGTCGTCGAAGGACCAGCGGAAGATCCACGGCTGGATCATCAAGCCGCCGGGCTTCAACCCCGCCCGCAAGTATCCGCTCATCCTCGAGATCCACGGCGGCCCCTTCGCCAACTACGGGGACCGGTTCGACGAGGAGAAGCAGGTCATGGCCGCGAACGGCTTCGTCGTGCTCTACACCAACCCGCGCGGCAGCACGAGCTATGGCGAGGAGTTCGGCAACCTCATTCACCACGCGTATCCGGGCGATGACTTCTTCGACCTCAACGCCGGGGTCGACGCCGTGATCGCCAAGGGCTACGTCGACGAGAAGAACCTCTTCGTGACCGGCGGCAGCGGCGGCGGGGTGCTCACCGCCTGGATGATCGGCCACACCGACCGGTTCCGTGCGGCCCTGGCGTTCTACCCGGTGATCAACTGGGAGAGCTTCGCGCTCACCGCCGACATGGCACCGTCTGCTGTCAATAATTGGTTTCCGGGGTTCCCCTGGGACCATCCGGAGAACTACGCCAAGCGCTCCCTGCTCTCGGTGGTCAAGAACGTGAAGACGCCAACGCTGATCATGACCGGGGAGGAGGACTTCCGCACGCCGATGTCGGAATCGGAGCAGTACTACAAGGCGCTCAAGATGCGCGGCGTGGAGTCGGTGCTGGTGCGGGTGCCCGGTGAACCGCACGGCATCCGCCGCTTCCCGAGCCACGAGGCGGCGAAGCTGACGACGCTGGCCGGGTGGTTCGAGAAGCACCGGGCCACCGTACAGTAGCGACGGAAGACGGGACGCGCCGCGTGATTTCGGCTGGTGGTGCAATGGCGTGATGCACGCTCGGCAGACTTAGGGGTGCATGCTGCGGCATGTCCCCTTGTTCACTCGGCGCCGAGGAGAGTAGGATATGGCCATGCCTCGCATGGTGGAGCAGTGGACGCGCACGCAGGTGCTGGCGTTGCCCGACGATGGGCTGCGCCACGAGCTCATCGATGGGGTGCACATCGTGAGTCCGGTGCCGCGTTTCCGGCACCAGCAGTTCCTGCTCTCGCTTACGTTGCTCATGTCGCCGTACGTGAAGGGCTCGGGTGTCGCCGGCCTGCTCTCCCTCCCCGGCGATCTCGCGCTGGGCGAGGATGAGGTCCTGCAGCCCGACCTGTACGTCTGGCCATTGAGCGATGATCGTCCGGTGCGGGAATGGCACGACATCACCGCCCTCCTGCTGGTCGTGGAAGTGCTCTCCCCGTCCACCGCGCGATACGACCGCGGACTCAAGCGGCGACGATACCAGCGCGCGGGAGTCCCCGAATACTGGATCGTCGACCTCGACGCGCGGGTGGTGGAGCGGTGGCGCCCGGCAGACGAGCGCCCCGAGGTCGCCGATGGAACCTTCGCCTGGCGGGTGACGCCGGACTCGGCACCGCTGGCGATCGACCTGCCCGCGCTGTTCGCGGAAACGCTCGGCACTCCGTAGCGCTCCGCTCCTCCGCGCTCCGCTCCGCCCCGCGCGCTTGTGCGACGTCACGTGAACCGTCGCACCGCAAGCGTTCTCCCTCCAAACATTTGCCCTCCTCCCGTCCCCCGTCCCCCGTCCCCCGTCCCTTTTTCCTCTTGCATTTTCGGTATTTGTTCGGTATCTGTCATCGCCCCGGGCTCACCCCCACGGCACAGGTGGCACGATGCAGCAGGCGCTGGCACTTCCCGCACTCCTTCCCGAACTCCTCCCCGCTCCCCCTCGACATCCGGTGGTCGGGGCACAGAAGGACATCCGCTACTACGGCACCGTCGCGTCCGGGGTGCTCAACAGCCCCGAGACGACCGGGATGTCGTTCTGGTCGATCAATCCCTACATCGGCTGTGCTTTCGGGTGCACGTACTGCTACGCGCGGTATGCGCATGGATTTGCGATGGAGCGGACGGGGGACGGGGGACGGGAGACGGGAGGGGACACCGGCGAGGAATCCTCTCCGGGTGATGCTCTCGAGGAGCTCCCGTCCTGGCTGGCGTTCG
Organism: Gemmatimonadota bacterium; assembly: GCA_016704465.1. Lineage (GTDB taxonomy): Bacteria > Gemmatimonadota > Gemmatimonadetes > Gemmatimonadales > Gemmatimonadaceae > SCN-70-22. Next base: position 134,309 of record JADJAD010000013.1, read on the forward strand.
AGCGGCGGATCTTCGTCAAGCGCAATGCGGCGCAGGTGCTGCGGCGCACGCTGCAGGGGCGCGGCAAGTCGTTAGGCGCGGTGCAGCGCGGCGAACCGATCGTCATCGGGACGGCCACCGATCCCTACCAGCCGGCCGAGCGCCACTTCCGCGTCACGCGGGAGCTCCTCGAAGTCCTGGCCGAGGCGCGGCGCTTGCGCCTGGTGATCATCACCAAGAGCCCGCTCATCACCCGTGACGTGGCGTTGCTGTCGCGCATCGCCCAGCGTTCGCGCCTCACGGTCCAGCTCTCGCTCATCACCCTCGACCGCGACCTCGCCCGGCGCATCGAGCCGCGCGCCCCGACCCCCGAGGCGCGCCTGCGCGCCCTGCGACGGCTCAGCGACGCCGGGATCGACGTCGCGGTCAACATCATGCCCGTCCTCCCCGGCATCACCGATCGCCCCGATACGCTCGCCGCCCTGGTGCGCGCCGTCGCCGACGCGGGCGCCTCGCACATCAATGCCTGCGCCCTGCGCCTGCGCGTGACGTCGCGTCGGCGCTATCTCCCGTGGCTCGACCAGGAGTTTCCCGAACTGCGCAGCCGCTACGAGCGGGCGTACGGCAGCGGGTACCAGATCACCGATCGCTATCGTGAAGGACTGCGCCAGTTCCTCAAGCGCACGTGCCGCACGGCGGGGATCCGCTACGGGTCGCCGGAGGGACGCACCTTCGAGGGACCCGCGGACGCGCAGGGGAGCCGGGCGTGGAAGGAAGGAACCATGCCCGGCGCCCTTCTCCGCGAGGCGTCCCCGCACACAACATCCCGCGCGCTCCCGATCATGACGGGGGAGGAGGAGACGGAAGACAGGAGTACCGCCGCACCTCCCGCCGCAGCCTCCCCACCCAGCGTACAAATCAACCTGGAGATCTGAGCCACCGCGTCGCCCCAGGCCCGGTGCGCATTCCAGCCAGGCGAGGCTGCAGTCCAGTACACGGTCCATCGTTTGTCAGTTGTTGCCGTTGTTGCCGTTGTTGCCGTTGTTGCCGTTGTTGCCGCTTGCTTTTCTTCACTTGTCACAGGGAGTCATCATGTCCATCGCTGCCGCCATCACCGCCGAGTTCGACCACGAAACCGCCTCCACCCGCAAGCTCCTCGAGCGGACCCCAGCCGCCGCCGACTGGAAGCCCCACGAGAAGTCGATGACCCTCGGGCGCCTGGCCATGCACCTGGCCGAACTTCCGTCGTGGGGGGGACGGACGCGGCAGCTGTCGGAGCTCGACATCGCCCCGGTCGATGGTCCCGCCTATGCATCTCCCGTGTTCGAGTCGACCGAGGTGCTGCTCGCCACGTTCGACCAGAACGTGCGCGAAGCACGGGCCGTCCTGAGCACGATGTCCGACGCAGACTACGCCGCCCCCTGGACGCTGCTCATGGGCGGGCAGGCGGTGTTAACCATGCCGCGTGCCGCCGTGGTGCGCACCTGGGTCATGAACCACCTGATCCACCACCGCGGCCAGTACTCGGTCTACCTCCGCCTGCAGGACGTCCCGATTCCCGGGATGTACGGCCCCTCGGCCGACGAACCCGGCGGGATGTAACCCCCGTCTCCCGTCTCCCGTCTCCCGTCCCCCATGCTCCAGCCCCTGCGCACCGTCATCGTGCATGCCGACGAACCGTTCTCCGTCGGCTTCAACATCGGCGGGACTGAACTCGGCCTCGACCCCGATCCTGCCGTCGGGGCGGCAGGTACTGAGGCGGCAGGCGCCGGGGCGGCAGGTACTGAGGCGGCAGGTGCCGGCGGGACCACAGCGTACTGGCGCGTGCGCGACGCGGACCAGGCACATGCCCACCTGCTGTCGATCGGTGGGGTCTCCCGCCAAGCCGTCCACGACGTTGGTGGCGGGATCCTGGCGGCGGCGGTCCTGGACCCGTTCGGCAACACGATCGGGGTGATCGAGATCCCCGGCGAAAGGGGGACGCCGCCGCTGGACGATGCCTAACGCCATCGCCCGTGCAGTCGCCGGGCTCGCGTCCGTCGACTGCGCACGCGATGCCTGACAGCCGCGTGACGATTCCGGCCAGATGGCGCGCCGGGCGGTCACCGCATCGCCACCGCCAGCAGTGATCGATTTTCCAATGCCCGCCCACCCATCTTTCAATCAGAAACTTCGGCTTTTGTTCGGTTTACCTCCCGTCCCCGTCCCCCGTCTCCCGTCCCGAATGTCCCTCGCCGCACTCCGCCAGCAACTGGCCGCCGTCATTGCCCCCCAGCTCCCCTCGGTTCCGGGGAGTGGCGTCTCCACCGGGATCGCGGCGCTCGATGCCGCGCTCTCCGATGGCGGGCTCCCCTGCGGGCGACTGACGGAGATCGTGGGACGGCGCGGGAGCGGGAAGACGACCCTGGTCCGGGCGATCGTCGCCCAGGCGCTGGCAGACCAACGATGGGTTGCCTACATCGACGCCGGGCGCACCCTCGCCCCCGCCGATTGGGCCGCATTGGCCACGACCGAGCGGCTCTGGATTGTGCGACCTCCCGTCGCCCCCCCCTCTCCCCCTCACCGGACGGGAGACGGGGGACGGGGGACGGGGGAAACAGAACGCCCCCCCGTGGCCCACGCCCCATGGTGCGCCGACGTCCTGCTGCGCAGCGGCGCCTTCGGGCTCGTGGTGCTCGACGGCGCGGGACCGCTGGCCCCGGGCGTGGCGGTCCGCCTCACGCGACTGGCGCGCGAGAGCCATGCCGCCTTCGTGGTCCTGCGCGACGAGGACGACGTCATGCTGCGCCGGGACCAGCGCCCCACGCACGGCCGCCCCACGCACGGCTCTACGCGCGGCCTGCAGCGTGAGAGCGGGTTGGTCGGCGGGGCCGTGCGGCTACGGGTTCGCCGTCAGGAGCACGACCAGAAACAAGGATACCGGCAGGAACACCGGCAGGAACACCGGCAGGAACACCGCAGGCACGCCCGCGACCACATGCGCCCTGACGCACGCCCTGACGCACGCCCTGACGCACGCTGGACATCACTCGGCAGACGATTGGCTGGCGTGCAGGGCGAGGGACTGGACGGGAGGCCGGACATCGCACGCTCCCCCTCCTTCCCGAACTCGTCCCCCGTCCCCCGTCTCCCGTCCCCCGTCCGCCTTTCCCATCTCGTCCTGCAGGTCGCCATCGAGAAGGGAGGCACGCATCACGTTGTGGAGGTGGAGTGTGCAATCGCAGTGGCGCGTCGCCTGTGTCCGCATCCCCAGGTTCCCGATCGGCGCGGCGTGGCAGCGCGCAATCGCCGAGGGGAACGGGTCGCTCCTCCTCCCCCCCGGGGGGGAGACGCAGTTGCTGCTCCCGATGGGGGGGGGAGGGGACGGGGGACGCTCGCGCCCAAACGCCGGTGTGCCACTCCAGCCATCGAGCGCGGTGGCTTCCTCCTCACCCCGCCAACTCACCCCTGACGCCCCTCCCGTCCCCCGTCCCCCGTCCCCGGTCCCGTCCCATTGGGACGAGGTCCCGATCGTCCTGCTCGACGGCCAGCGGGTGCGCGCGGCCACGGCGGCCGCAGGGCGCCTGCGCATCCGGGCGGGGATGACGATCGCCGAGGCGCGCACACGGTGCGCGGCGGTGCGCGTCGCATTGTGGGACGAGGAGTCCGTCACCCGTGCCGTGATGCACGCGACGGCGGCCTTCGTGCAGGCGAGCCCGCAAGTGAGCCCCGCTGCGGGAAGCCCGGGCACCTGGTGGGTCGGGGTCGGCGGGCTCGATGCGTTAGGCGGTGAGCGACGGGTCGCCCGGCACCTCCTGGCCCTGGCCCGGCGCTGGCATCCGGGGGCACGCGTCGGTGTCGGCGACTCGTGCGTCGCCGCGCGCGCCGCGACCTGGGCGGCGGCCGGGGGCGCGCGCCACGGGAGGGACGACGGCCTCGTCCTCGTGCCACCGGGCACCTGCGCCGCCTATCTCGCCCCGGCCCCGCTCGGCCTGGTCCCGATGGACGAGGAGCTCCGCGAGACGCTGCAGGCGTTAGGCGTGCGGACGGTGGGCGCGTTCGCGGCGCTGGCCGCCGAGGACGTCGAGCGCCGCTGGGGAGCGGACGGGGTCGCCGCGTGGCACCTGGCGCATGGGAACGACCGCCGGCGTCCGGTGCTGGCCCATCTCGACGCCCCGCGCGCGGTCACCACCGACCTCTGTCCCAGTGTCCCGACCATGGAACCGATCCTCTTCCTGGTCAGGGCCGCCCTGGACCGCCTGGTGACGGACCTCGTCCGGGATGGGCGGGCGGCCGCGGTGGTGGCGATCACGCTCTCGCTCGACGACGCCCGCGGGGCCCTGCCGGTCCCGCGGGACACGCATACCGTGACCCGGGAGATCCGCCTGCCGCGGGCGCTGGCCCGCACGATCCCGTTGCTGGAGCGCTGCCGCGCCCTGCTCGAGGACTGGTCGCTGCAGGCACCCGTGTGCGCGGTGCAGGTGACGGTGACGGCCACCACACCGCTGCAGGGCGCGCAGGGGGAACTGCTCGACCCGGCATGGCGCGACCCCGCCGCCGCCGACGCCGCCTTCGCCCGCCTGCGATCAGCGTTAGGCACGGGGGCCGTGGTCCGCCCGGTGCTGCGCGATACCCACCGGCCGGAGGCGGCCGGGGCGTGGGAACGGGTGGATGGGGGACGGGGGACGGGGGACGGGGGACGGGAGTGGGGGGGACTCCCGTCCCCGACTCCGGCGACGGGACACGCGATGGTGCATGTCCCGACGCACGGCACTGCGCACGACACTGCGCACGGCCCAACGAGAATGGGGCAGCCGTCGCGCCCGCCGACCGTCCCCATTGCCACCCCCACCCCCACCCCCTCCCTGACCCTCGTCCGTGAATCACCGCCAGCCGCAACCCCCGCGATCACCCGTCTCCACCCGCCCCCGGCGCTCCGCCAGCTCGACCCGCCGGAACGCATCGCGGTCCGCACGACCAACGGAACCCCGCGGGCCATCCGCTGGCGCGACCAGGTGATCGTCGTCTCCCGCGCCATGGGCCCGGAGCGGCTGGCCGGCGACTGGTGGACCGGCGGCTATGCCCGCGACTACTGGCGCTGCGAAGACCAGGACGGGACCTGCGATCTCGTGATCTATCGCGACTGCACCACCAGCGCCCCCACGTGGTACCTCCACGCCTGGCACGACTAGGCGCGAAGCGCCACTCCCGTCCCCCGTCTCCCGTCCCCCGTCCGTCCGTTGTACACCGAACTCCACTGCCACTCCGTCTTCTCCCTGCTCGACGGCGCCTCCGAACCGGAGGCGCTGGTGGCCCGCGCACATGCGTTAGGCATGCCGGCGCTCGCCCTCACCGACCACGACGACCTCGGCGGAGCCGTCCGCTTCGCCCAGGCCGCGCGCGAGATCGGCATCGCCGGCATCCTGGGGTGCGAGCTGACCCTCGCCGTGCAAGACCAGCCTACACACCTCGTCCTGCTCGCCGAGACACGCGAGGGGTACGGCAACATCGCCTCGCTCATCACCCGGGGGCGCATGGATCATCCGCGCGGACATCCGCGTGTCTCGCTCGACACGCTGGCGCAGCACACGCGCGGCATCTTTGCCCTGACCGGGTGCCCGCAGGGCTGGGTTCCCTCGCGCATCGCCGCGGGCGATCCCGATGGCGCCTGCGAGGCGGCCGCCGCCCTGCTCGACCTGTTCGAGGGACGCCTCGCCATCGAGGTGTGGGACCACCACCTCCCCGAGGAGCGGACCCTGGTCCGGCAGCTGATCCCGCTCGCCAGGTCGTTAGGCGTGCCGTGGGTGGTCACCAACAACGTGCACTATGCCCTCCCGACCGGGCGCATCGTGCACGACGTGCTGTCCACCCTGCGGCATGAGCGCACGCTGGACACGATGGGGACTCGGCTGCGCCCCAACGGCGAATGGTACCTGAAGGGAGCCGAGCAGCTGCGCCGGCGCTGGCGTGGGGACGAGACGGGACTGCGCGCGAGCGTGGCCATCGCCGAGCGGTGCGCCTTCCGCCTCGCCGACCTGCGCCCCACCCTGCCGACCTTTCCCCTGCCTCCGGGGGTCGAGGCCGACGAGTACCTCGCCCGCCTGGTGGACCAGGGGATGCGCGAACGATGGGGCGACCACTGCACCGACAAGCACCGCGCCCAGGTCGTCCATGAACTCGACATCATTCGCCGGTTGGGGCTGGCGGGCTACTTCCTCATTGTCTGGGACATCGTGCGCTTCGCCAATCGCGAGGGGGTCCTCTGTCAGGGACGCGGCTCGGCCGCCAACTCGGCGGTCTGCTACGCCCTCGGCATCACCGCGGTCGACCCGATCCGCCTTGAGCTCCTCTTCGAGCGCTTCCTGAGCGACGAGCGCACCGAGGCCCCAGACATCGACATCGACTTCGCCCACCGCGACCGCGAGAAGGTCCTGCAATACGTCTACGAACGCTACGGGCGCGAGCATGCCGCCATGGTCTGCGAGCAGATCACCTATCGGGGCCGGTCGGCGGTACGGGATGCTGCCCGCGTGTTGGGCTTCTCGGTGCAGCAGGCCGATGTCCTCAGCGCACTCAGCGACCGCTTCTCGGCCAAGGCGACCGCCGAGGCGCTGCGCGCCGACACCACACCAGCCGACATGCTCGCCCGCGACTACGACCTCGATCCGCAGAGCGACCGCCCCGGCGTACCTGACGATCCACGCAAGAAGCACGACGAGTGGAGCGCCGAGCAGCTGCTCGCGGAGCGACTCGGGCAGGGGATGGTGCGGGGGACGGAGGCGACGACGAGGATGCGGCGGGAAAAAGACGCGCATCGAGGGGACGGGGGACGGGGGACGGGGGACGGGAGTGCGGCGCGGGGCGCCGCGGGGGGGGAGGCTGGGGAGTTGCCAACACGGCGTAAGCATCAGTGGGATGCGGGGACGCGGATGCGCACCGGGGAGGGACAGCCGACGGCGGGAAGTCCAGGCTCCAACGCGACGCCCCCGCCAGCAAGCGGGCGCCGCCCCTCCCGCGGCTACGAACCCTTCGGCAACGCCAACGCCCAGGTCACCCAGCAGCAGAACACCCGCAACCAGGCGCTGGTCGATCGGCTGGCCGCCGAGGGCAAGTCGTTAGGCGATGGGACGGGGGATGGAGGAGGGTCCCGACCAGCGGGTAACCTCCCGTCTCCCGTCTCCCGTCCCCCGTCTGATTCGCCCATTCTCTCCCAAGCCGGTCTCGATCCAACCGACCGCCGCGTGCACGTGCTCCCCGACATCGTCGCCGGCCTGCACCAGGCCCCGCGCCATCGCTCGATCCATGTGGGCGGCTTCGTCCTGACCGCCGAGCCGCTGCGCACCATCGTCCCCATCGAGCCCGCCTCGATGCCGGGGCGCACGGTGATCCAGTGGGAACGCGACGACCTCGACCCGGTCGGCCTCGTCAAGATCGACCTGCTGGGGCTGGGGATGCTGACCGTGCTGCAGGACTGCCTCAAGTACATCCGCGCCGCCCGCGGGGTGTCGCTCGACCTGGGGCGCCTCGACATGACCGACCAGGCGGTCTACGACGACCTGTGCGCCGCCGACACGATCGGCGTCTTCCAGGTGGAGAGCCGCGCCCAGATGAACACCCTCCCCCGCCTCAAGCCGCGCTGCTTCTACGACCTGGTGGTCGAGGTGGCCCTGATCCGCCCGGGGCCGATCCAGGGGGAGATGGTGCACCCCTACCTGCGACGGCGCGCGGGGAAGAGGCGGTGACCTACCCGCACCCGTCGGTGGAGCCGATCCTCAAGCGCACGTTAGGCATCCCGCTCTTCCAGGAACAGGGGATGCAGGTGGCGATCGCCGCCGCAGGCTTCACCCCCGGCGAGGCCGACAACCTGCGGCGTGCCATGGGACACAAGCGCTCGCGCGAGCGCATGGCGGCCATCTGCGAGAAGCTCATCACCGGCATGGCGCAGAACGGGATCGCCGAGGACGTGGCACGCCGGATCTACAACCAGATCAATGCCTTCGCCGACTACGGCTTCCCCGAGTCGCACTCGGCGAGCTTCGCCCTCATCGTCTATGCCTCGGCGTACCTCCGGCATTACTACGCCCCGGAGTTCACGGCGGCGATCCTCAACGCCCAGCCGATGGGGTTCTACTCGGTGGGGACGCTGATCGAGGATGCCAAGCGGCACGGGGTGGTGGTGCGCCCGATCGACCTCACCTGCTCGGCGTGGGATCATGCGCTCGAACTGCCGAATGGCGACGTCGTGATCCCCCACGGGGCGGAGGTGGGAATGCGACGGGCGACGGAGCCCCCCTCGACGGGAGGGCAAGGCGCGCGAAGAGTCGACGCGCCAGCCGTCCGGCTCGGACTCCGCCTCGTGCACGGCCTCGGGGCAGCCGCGCGCGAAAAGCTCGAGCACGCGCTGCGGACAGGGGGCGCGTTCCGGGATATCGCCGACGTCGTCCAACGCGCCGCCCTCGACCAGCGCGCGCTGCGCGCCCTCGCCGAAGCCGGGGCCTTCGACCGAATGGTGCGTGACGTCCCCGCCGCCGATCGCCGCCGCGTCGCCCTCTGGCGCATCCTGGAGACGGTGCGCGGCGACGCCGGCCCGCTCGCCCCGGCGCGCCCGCGCCTCGAACCGCCGCCGCTCCCCCCCATGTCGCGCCTGGAAACCACCGACGCCGACTATCGCCTCACCGGCCTGTCGCTGAATGGCCACCCCATGCGCCACCTGCGCGCCCTGCTGCACCCCAACGGTGTCCGCACGACCCGCGACCTGCACCAGCAGGGACGCGACGGAGAGCGCGTCGCCCACGCGGGGCTCGTCATCTGCCGCCAGCGTCCGGGCACGGCCAAGGGATTCGTCTTTCTCTCGCTCGAGGATGAAACCGGCATCTTGAACGTCGTGATCACCCCCAAGCGTTTCGAGCGCCACGCCCTCATGATCTCTACTTCCCCGCTCCTGCTCGTCCGCGGGACACTTCAGGTCGAACAGGGCGTCGTGAACCTGCGCGCCGAGCAGTTCCGCGCGCTGCGAGCCGATGCCGGCGAGGCGTGGGCCAGGAGCCACGACTTCCACTGAGCGGAGCACCCCACGCCCGCTGCACCCCTCCCTCGGCGCGCCCCTCCCTCGCCGCACCCACTCCGTCCGCGCACCCCTCGCTCCGCGCCCCATTCGGCCGCGGCTCACGACGGCACCCTGCCCTGCGACACCTGCTCCGCGAGCCCCCTCCGGACGATCGCCCGCCTCCGATCAGGCGCTAAGCCCGTGCGAGGACACAGCATCGCCCGCGAGGAACGCGTACCTTTTGAGGTTCCACTCCACGCGCCCCAATTCCCGACGTGATGTCCATACGTATTCCGGCCCTGCGACCTGCACTGCTGGCGAGCCTGACAGCCGCAGTCGCCGCTGCATCGGCTGTTGCCACCGTCGTTGCCCCCGCTGTCGCCCACGCACAACACGGCGTCGTAGGGGCCGACTCTCTCCGCAACGGGCCGCGACGCACCCGCGCGCGTGTCCGCCGTCTGTCCGCGGACAATCGGCGCGAAGTCCTCGCGGTCCCGAGTGGCGGCCAGATCAAGGTCGATGGCGTCCTCGACGAGCCGGTCTGGCAGACCGCCGAACCGGCCACCGATTTCGTCCAGAGCGAGCCGCTCACGGGGCAGCCGGCCACCGAAGCCACGGAGGTCTGGGTCGCGTTCGACGACGACAACCTGTACATCGCCGCCTACCTGCACGATTCGCAGGCCAGCGGCCTCGTCGTGAACGACATCCGCAAGGATTTCAAGGAGGAAGACCAGGACGACTTCGAGGTCCTGCTCGACACCTTCGGCGACCGGCGCAACGGGTACGTCTTCAGCACCAACGTGGAGGGGGCGCGGCACGATCGGCAGGTCTCGCTCGAGGGGCGCGAGGTCAACCAGAGCTGGGACGCCGTGTGGGAGGTGCGCGCCCGCCGCATGGACGACGGATGGATCGCCGAGATGCGCATCCCGTTTCGCGCCCTGCGCTTCGACCGGGACGGCGCCACGATGTGGGGGATCAACTTCGCCCGCCACATCCGCCGCAAGAACGAGGTCGATTTCTGGTCGCCCGTTCCGCGCGCCTTCAACATGAACCGGGTCTCGCTGGCCGGCAACCTGGCCGGACTAAAGACCGGCAGTTCCGGGCGCGACCTGCGCGTAAAGCCCTATGTCGCCGCGACGACGGTGCGCAACCTCGGCACGACGAGCCGTCCCAACCCGGCCTTCGCCCGCAACGCCGACGTCGGGGTCGACCTCAAGGCCGCCATCACGCCGGGCCTCACCCTCGACGTCACGGTCAATCCGGACTTCGGCCAGGCCGAAGCGGACGAACAGCAGGTCAACCTCACGCAGTTCTCGCAGTTCTTTCCCGAGAAGCGCGAGTTCTTCCTCGAGAACTCGGGCGTGTTCTACGTGGGCGATGCCGCGCGCAACAACCGCGTGAACCCGACCCCCACCCCGGACGAGGACAACCTGCTCTTCTTCTCGCGCCGCATCGGCCTCAGCAACGGCGGGCTCCAGATCCCGATCGATGGCGGGGTGCGCGTGACCGGCAAGCTGAGCGAATCCTCGCGTTTGGGCGTGCTCTCCATCCAGGAACGGGGCGACGACATCACTCCGCGCGCCAACTCGAGCGTCTTCCGCTTCCGCCAGAACCTCGGCAAGTCCGGCAACGACCTCGGCGTCTTCCTGCTGCAACGCACCAACATGAGCGGTGCCGACACCGGGAGCCAGCGCCTGCGCGATGGCTACCTGAATCGTGTCTATGGGGTCGACAACAACGTCCGCCTGTTCGGGAACCTGGACTGGAACTCGTACGTCGTGAAGTCCGAGACGCCCGGCATCGAGAGCGGCGACTACGCCTGGCGCACGACGATGAACTGGGAGGGCAACTTCTTCCACGGCAAGGGCGGTCTCATGCAGCTCGGTCCCGGGTTCCAGAACGACCTGGGCTTCTATCGACGCACCGACGTCCGGAAGTACCTGCTCGACACCGGGATTCGCCCGCGCTCAGCCTGGATGCGCGCGCATGGGATCCGTGAGCTGCACCCGCACGTAGGGTGGGACTACCAGGAAGACCTGCAGGGCCGCATGGTCAGCAAGAAGCTGCACACCGGGCAGTCGTTCTTCTTCAACAACGGCGCCGTGTTCGAGATCGCCGCCAATCCGTCCTTCAACCACCTGGACGTGCCGTTCTTTCCCAACCGAAAGATGGCGGCGCCGCTCGCGCCCGGTGGGTACGGGTGGAACGAGTGGTCGCTCTACGCGATCACCGACCAGAGCAAGGCCGTCTCGTCGAGCCTGCGCTACATCTGGGGCGGACTGTACAACGGCACGCAGCGCACCGTGAACGGCTCGATGACCTTTCGCGCCAACTACAAGCTGCGTGCGACGTTCGGCGTCCAGCGGACCGCCGCGACGCTGACGCAACCGAACCTCGCCTTCGTCAACAACCTCCTGACCGCGCGCGTGAACTACTCGTTCACGACCAACATGTTCGTGGATGCCCTGTCGCAGTACGATGAGACCACGAAGCAGTTCAATGCCAACGTCCGGTTCAACATCATCCACCATCCGTTGAGCGACCTGTTCATCGTCTACAACGACCAACGCATCCTCACGCCCGAGAGCCCGGTCGCCGGACGCGCGGTGATCATCAAGTTCACCCAGATGCTGGCCTTCTGAGGCGACGCCCCGCCGCCCCGTCGTTCGCCGACGGGGCGGCGGGGTCACCCACGCCCAGCGCCCCTACTGCGACGGGCGTGCCGTCTCGAAGTCCTCGAAGCGCTGGTTCCCGATACTATACCGGCGCCAGTCCTTGTAGTCGAAGTGCCACCACTCGGCGTCGTAGACACGGAAGCCCTCCCGCTCCATGGCCGCGCGCAGGATCTCACGCAGGGCGCGCTGGCGTGACGTGCCACCCGGGTAGTCCGGATACGACCGGTCGGACATCTCGTCGTAACCACCGGTGGTCACGACCGGCTCCCCGGTGCGCAGGTCGTACATCGTGAGGTCGACCGCGCATCCCCGGTTGTGACGCGACCCGCTGCTGGGGTCGGCGACGAACTGGTGCTTGTCGACCGGGGTGCCATCCCAGAACATCTTCGTCACGTACCAGGGGCGATAGCCATCGTGGATCAACAGGCCGTAGCCTAACGCGGCCAGCTGGCGATGCGCGCGCAGCATCGCCTCGGCCGCCGGCCGCTGCAGGAACGCCCGGGCCTGGGTGTAGACCGGGACGCTCAGGAAGTTCCGGTCCGTCGCATAGCGCACGTCGAGCCGGATCGTCGGGTCCAGCGTCGCGAGTTCGACCAGGTCGGAAGGGAGGAAGTCACCCTCCTCGCTCGGCGGGGTCGCCGCCAGCGCCGCGGCGCGCAGCTGCTCCACCGGTTGCTCGGGCGTGATGCGGTACACGCCGCCGTCCTCTCCCACCCAGGTGCGCCGCGCGAACAGGACGCTGGCCGCCTCGACCTGCGTGGCGCGTCCGCTCGCATCGCGCGTGAACTTCAGGCGCTCGCCGTCGTACAGACCCGACTGCGGGAACGCGTACTCGTCGTCGGACACACGGGTCAGCGGATACTCGAAGAACCACTCGATCAGCGCTGTGGCCCGTCCGGCCTTCTCGAAGATGTACAGCACGTTGTGGTCCCAGCCGTACTCACCCACCAGCCCGGCGAGCGACGGCGACACGACCGGCGGGAGCCCGGCAACGGCCGGTCGCGGCAGGTACTCGACGCCATCGACGACGAGCCGATCGCCCGACCGCCACACCTTGCCGCCGTACGACAAGCCATCGTCGGCCATGAGCGTGTCGGCGCGCCAGGCACGCAGCCCCTGCGCGAAGTCGCGGGCGGTCGACGAGAGGGTGAGCATGGAATCGCGCACCACGATCTCGACGATCGTATCGCCACGTGCATAGCGCCCCGCGAACGCCTGGGCCATCGCGCGAGAGGGCTGGTCCGTCAATGTCGGAGGCACGAGCGCCGCACCACTGCGCGCGGCCAGCATCAGCCGCAACGCCTCATCGGCGATGCGATCCGTCAGGGCATTCATGCCGTCACGCGCCGCGCTCACGGCGATCCCCAGCTTTTCGTCGGGGAGCGCGGCGAGTTGGGTGGCGAAGCCGTAGATCGCCCCGCCGTGCGACACGGCGCGCCGTCCATCCAGCTCCGAGATCGCGAAGCCGAGCCCGGCACCGGCGCGCGCACCGTCAGGCGCAAACTGCGGGCGCCACATTTCCTGCAGGGTCGACGCCTCGAGGAGCTGCGCCCCGGACGCCGTGCGTCCCCCCGCGAAGAGCACGCTCATGAAGCGTCCCAGGTCGGGCATCGTGCTGTACATGCTTCCGGCGGGCGCCATCCCGAGCTGGAAGTTCGGGGCGGGAAACGACCGGCCGTGCCGAGTCCACATCACCGCCGGCGCCATGCGCCTGACCAGGGCGCTTTCGGGTTCGAACGCGCTCGAGGTCAGTCCCATCGGATCCAGCACACTGCGCTTGAGATACGCGGCAAACGGCTCGCCCCCCTGCCGCTCCAGGACGTAGCCGACTACGCCGATCGCTGCATTCGAGTACTTGCGACGGGTCTCGGGCGGATACACCAATGTGGTCCCGTTCAGCGACGCCACCGTCTGCGCGAGTGTTGTCCCGGTGTCATCGAAGTAGTGTCCAGCCGGTGGCTCGCGCACGAGTCCCGAATAGTGCGACATGAGCTGCCGCAGCGTGATCGCCGTCCCCGACGCATTGCCCGGCGCAAAGTCGGGCAGGTACTGCGTAACCGCCGAGTCGAGCTGCACGGTTCCCTGCTCGACCAGCTGCATCACCCCGATGTCGGTGAAGAGCTTGGACACCGACCCCACGCGATACACGGTCTCGGCGGTGACCGGTGCACCGGTCGCTGAGTCCACCGTGCCGAAACCTTCCGCCCAGACCATGCGCTGGTCATCCACGAGGGCGATCGATATGGCCGGGATCTGCTTCTCCCGCATCTCGTGCGTGATGAACTCGCGCAGGACCGCGGCGACGTCAGCGTACGCCGGATCCGGGCCGATGACCGTCGACGCGGCCGGTGTAGGTTCGCCACCGCATGCCGCCAGGGCGACCGTCGCCGCCAGGGCGACCGTCGCCGCAAACGCGAGCCCCACGACGCGGCGCCGCAGCTGTCCGGTGTGTCCCGCCTGCCGCACCGCCGCGCGGCTGGACGGGACGCGGTTGGTGCGTCGACCAGCGGTGCACTCGATGTCGCGCAGGGGGGCGTTTGAGTAATTCATCGTCTCGTCCGAATCGAGTGGAGAGGAACGGGAGAAATGCCGGGCGCCCCGGCACGCGCCAGTCGCGGCCGGGGCGCTGGACCTGCACTGGGTCCCGTGCGGTCGGCGGTACTAACCGCCGATCGACGGGTTGTTCAGGCGCTCAACGTCGGGGAGCGGCAGGCACTTGTTGGCGCCGTACGTTCCACCGCCGTTCGGAAAGACCGCGCCCACGGCCGGCGACAGCGGCACGTTGAAGCGGATGGTGTCGAAAAGACGATGCCCTTCCACGAAGAGCTCGCGGCGACGCTCCTCACGGACTTGCGCCTGAATCTCGGTGTCACTGCTGCTGGCGAACACCGGGAGCGAATGACGTGCGCGCAGGGCGTTGATGATGCCGACCGCCGCCTGGCCGCCCGCCACCTCGGCCTGAATCAGCCGTGCCTCTCGCCACGTCGCGATCGGGAGGGGATCGGTGAGGGACAGGTACTTCTGCTGCACGTACAGCCGCACAGTCGGGAGCGATCCCCCACGTCCGGCATCGATGACCCGCACGCGCGGGTCGGCAACGTTGCCGACCCTCAGGTTGCGATAGGTCGAGTCCACGGTGATCACGCCGCTCGTGTTGTTGAACCGGAACATCCGGTTCTCGGCACGATTCGCCGCCGCCGTGGTGCGGGCATTGAAGACAAAGTTGTCGGGGACGCGTGCGGCGTCGGCCGCGGCCTCTGTCCGCTTGTTCTGGTTGATGCGTGCGCGGGCGCGACCGACGAGCGACATGTTGAGGATTTCCGCCGGCACCCCCGGCGTGTCGATCGCGCGGGTAAAGCGCTGCTCGGCCAGGGCGAAGACCTGGGCGGGCGTGAGTTCCGGGCCGAGATCAACGGCGGCCGAGCAGAACATCTCCCCGAGCATGATGTACGAGTAGCCTGCGTACGCAGCCGTCCGGGCAATCAGGCCGGCACGCCCCGGAACGTCGGTATCGGTCCAGCCATCGAGCAGCGTAATCGCCTGGTCGGCCTGGAAGCGGGCCGTAGAGATTGGCGAGTACACGCCGAAGCCGCTGCAGGTGCCGGTGGCGTAGAGGGCACTCGCCGGCACGCTCGTGCGCCGATCGATGTCCCACGTGGCGGCGTTCGCCTGAGAGTCCGAGAACTCATCGGACTGCGTGCTACCGGTAAGGATGAAGTTCCCGAACGCGCACTCGAAGTCGGCGACTGCGCCAGCCACGAGGACCGGCGCGTTCGACGGCGTGAGGAGCGTGGATTCCAGGATGCGGCTCGGCGCATCCGCTTCGAGCAACGTGCTGCACGCGGTGAGGACCCCGCTGCCGAGCGACGCGGCAACCGCCGCGATCGCGACCCGGGTAATCCGCCGCGCGCTGGAGCGAGAGCGATGATTGGTCATGCGTTCTCTCCTAACGAGTCCGTGGCGGACATCAGTAATTGAGGTTGACTGAGAAGAGGAGCTGCGCGAGCGGCGGCACCTGCGCCTGCTCGAGGCGCACGAACTGTTGCGTCGTGAAGAAGTTCTCCGGGTCGGTCCCGCCGTACGGCGTCCACAGTGCGAGGTTGCGCCCCGACACCGTGATCGAGCCGCCGCGCGCCCCGGCGCGCTGCGCCCAGCGCGGCGACAGCTGATAGGCTGCCGAGATTTCGCGCAGTCGCATGTACTTCGCCTGCTGGTAGGTCCACTGACGCAACGCACCAGACGAGGATTGCGCCTGCGCCACGAAGACCGGGTCGTAGTCCTGTGGTTCGAGGTTGGCGAGGCACTGGGCAAAGACCTGGCAGCGAGCGCGGTCGTTGTTGTTCAGCACGCGGTGCCCGCCCTTGAAATCGAGCTGCCCGTAGAGGCGAATGGAGCGGAACAGCGTGATCGTCGTGTTGAACGCCCCCTCGAGGCTCGGGTCGGTCCGCCCGATGTACACGCGCGGGGCCACCGGCTGCAGCAGTGCGTTGAGACAGGGCGTGCTCCCCTTGTTGCCGTCATCGCACATCATGTTCTCGGCGCGCTTCGTCGTCGGATTGTAGTCCGCGCTGACGATCTTGTAGTCGTACCACGACCCCACCGGGCGACCGACGGTGTGCCGGATCGAGCCGAGCTGGAGGAACGGCACGGCGCCGATGTCGGTGACCTGGTTGTCGTTGTTCGAGATGTTGAAGCCGAAGTCCAGGTTGAACTTGTCGCGCTGCACCGCATTCCAGCGGGTCATGAGCTCGACCCCCTGGCTCTGGATCCCGCCGATGTTGATGAAGCGTTGTCCGGCGAAGCCCGACGACGGCGCCACATCCTGCGACAGGATGCCATCCGACGTATTGCGGCGGTAGAACGTGAGCTCAGCCGACACGCGTTCGTTCAGGAACGCGCCATCGAACCCGAGTTCGACCTCGCGGCCCCGCTCAGGCTTCAGGTCCGGGTTTCCGAGCGCCTGCGGCGAGACCGCCGACGTGCCGTCGCCGCCGGTGGTCGCGGAGTAGGTCCGGAGGGCCGAGTTCACCGCCGGCTGCTGCCCCGTCTCGCCATAGGCGGCGCGCAGCTTGAGCTGGTTGATCCACCCGAGCTTGAACCACGGCTCTTCGTTGATCACCCACGTGCCGGCAATCTTCGGGTATGTCGTCCACGAGAAGTCCTCGCCGAACGCGCTGTTGTTGTCCACGCGCAACGCGGCGGTGAGGTACATCCGGTCGTTCAGGTTGATCTGCTCCTGGCCATAGAAGCCGAGCGTGGAGTTCTCGAAGAAATCCTCGCCGCCGAACGTGACCGCAGCGGCATCGACCAGGGTGAGACCACCGGCCGGGAAGCCCTCGCCCCGCGCAGAGAGCGCATACGTCCCGCGCCGGAAGTACTGCGCACCGAACGAGGTCGAGCTCTGGAGCCCGAAGAGCGTGCTCTTGAGCGTGGCCGCGTAGTCCACCGACGTCACGCCAAGTTGGCGGCGCCGCGTGAGCTTCGTGCCGTTCTGGTCCACCGGGTTCCCGAAGAACTGCCGGAAGAACGGCGCCATGCGCTGCGTCTGGTTGACGTTGTCCTCGCCCGTCAGGTCGTTGCCGACCACCAGTCGCTGCGAGAGCCAGGTGCCAACCCGATGATTGAACTGCAGCGTTCCGGTCGTACGGGCGACATCCTGGTACTGCTTGAACGCCCCCCAGAACGCCTCGGGCGGGGCGGAGAAATAGCCACGACGCAGGATCTCGGCTTCGGTGACCGGAGCCTGCCCGAAGTACATGGAGAACCACGCGCCGCCGCCGGCTTCCTGCGGCACACGGATGCGCTGCTGCGTGGTGCTGAACGTCGCCTGGATGTCGAGCGACTTGTACGGCGAGATCGAGACGTTGGCGGCGCCGTTCCAGCGCCACAGTCCGTTCGTCGGCTCAATTCCCTTGTCGTTGTCGTAGCCGCCGGAGACGTTGTAGCGGACGGCCTCGTTGCCGCCGTTCAGCGCGAGGTTGTACCCCTGCGAGAGCCCGGTCTGGAACAGGTCCATCCCGGCTTCGCGATTGATCGCCACCGGATTCCAGTCCTTGATGCTCCCATCGGCCAGCCGGCGGTAAGTCTTGCCGATGCGGGCCTCGGCGTCCTGGAACCAGTTGGCGCCGAGCCGCGACGTCATGTTGAAGACCGGGCGACCGGCCTTGCCGCGCTTGGTCATGATCTGGATGACGCCGTTGTTGGCTTCGGTGCCGTAGAGTGTGGCAGCGGCCGGCCCCTTGATGACTTCGATGCTCTCGATGTTCTCGGGGTCGATGTCATTGAGACGCGAGATGATCCCCGAGCTGAAGAACTGCGACTGCGGCCCCGAGGAGACGTCATTCGCGATGCGGATGCCGTCCACGTAGACCAGCGGCTGGTCGTTGAGCGACAGCGACGCGGCGCCGCGAACGCGGATGCGGGGTCCGGAGCCGATGGCTCCCGAGCCGCCCGTCATCACCACGCCGGGGGCGCGTCCGTTGATGAGGCTGGAGACGTCCTGCGACGGCGCCACGCTCTGCACCGCGGCGACGTCAACCTTGGTGATCGAGTTGCCGATCGCGCGGCGCTCGACGGGCTCGGCCGTCCCCGTGATCACAAGCTCGCTGAGGGTCGCGGCCTGCTCGGTGAGGGTAATCCGAATGTCGGTGCGGCCCACGCGCACCGCCTCGCTCGCCGGGCGATACCCGATGCGTCGCACCTGCAGCGTCACCTGGGCGCCAGAGAGTCCCGTGATGCGAAAGCCGCCGCTACCGTCGGTGAGGGCGCCCTGGGTGCCCCCCTCGATCGTAATCTGGGCGCCATCCACGCCGCGCAGCGTTCGCGCGTCTACCACGGTCCCTGAGACCACGCCGCCGGTCTGGGCTCCTGCGGTGGGCGGCGCCAGCGCAAGCAGCGCCGCGAGCGCGCCGACCCAAGGGCGAGTCGATAACCAGCCTGGGACGCGGCGCGCACGACCAATCGAACAGTCACGCGTCATGAAGCTCCTCCAAGTGAGATGAAGGTGGAATCCCTCGAGCCACGAGCGATCGGCGCGCAGGGACGGGTACTCGGAACTGTATACAAATAAGCGTGCTCAAACGTTGATGCGAGGGCCCGCATACGTCAACCTGTGGGTGTCGACCCGTGCGGGGGCGGGGTCGAAGGCACCAGGTCCGACCGACTCCGCACTGCGCCTGGCTCCGGTGCTTCCTCGCGCGGCCGACCGCAGGGGCCGACCGCAGGGGCCGACCGCGGGAGCCGCATGCACAATCCCCGCCGGCGAAGCGCCCGACGGGGAAGAGGAAGTGCGCGCCCAGATCCGACCGTCCCGGTGCGTACCGCGACCTCAGGGAGGACCCTGATCTCCCGGAAGCGACGACGGCACCACCTGATTGCGCCGCCACGCGACAAAGGCGGGGATACCCAGGAGCACGACCCCGATCCCGATTGCCGACTGTCCCGGCTGCTCGTACACGGTGTTGAGCACGATGGCCGCCGCCGCCAGGACGAAGACCACCGGCGTTACAGGATACCACGGCACGCGGAAGGGACGTTCCGCGTTCGGCCGCTTGATGCGCAGCGAGATCACCGCCGCCGCGCCGAGGGCATAGAAGATCCACCCGACGAAGACGACGTAGGTGAGCAGTTGCTCGAACGTCCCGCTGAGCGCCAGCACCATCGCCCACACACAACTCGAGGCGATCGCCAACGCCGGGGTCCCGAACTTGGGATGGACCTCCGCCAGGCGCTTGAAGAAGAGCCCATCCTTCGCCATCGAGTAGTAGACACGCGGCGCGGTGATGACGGTGGCATGGGCCGCGCTGTACATGGAGATGATGATCGCCAGCGCGATCACGCTCCCCGCCGCAGGGCCGAGTACGTGCGCCACGGCTTCACCGGCCACGCGATCCGAGGCGGCGACGCTCGCCGGCCCCAGCGCGGCGAGATAGGCGAAGTTGGCCACGAGATAAATGACGATCAGCGCGATCGTCCCCGTCACGATGGCGCGTGGTAGCGACCGCTGCGGAGCGGTGGCTTCGCCGGCCGCAAAGGTCACGTACTGCCAACCTTCGTACGCCCAGAGGACGGAAATGATGGACAACCCGATGCCTGAGAAGGTCGCCGCAGGCGCCGTCGTCGTCGCCACCGCGTCCCCGCCCGTTCCGAGCGCGAGCAGGATCACGCTCATCGCCAGGATCGCCACGACCTTGATCCCGGTCGCGACATTTTGCACCGAGGCACTTTCCCGCGTCCCGCGCACGTTGATGGCCATCATCAGGACAATGAGCGCGGTAGCGATCACCTTCTTGGCGATCGGCGACAACAGGGCGAACTGCCCCATGTAATTGGCCGCCGCCACGGCCAGCGTGGCGATCGTGCCGCTGCCGATCACGAAGAACAGCGTCCAGCCGTACAGAAATGCCGGCAGGGCGCCAAAGCCATCGCGGATGTACGAGTACAGCCCGCCCGACCCGCGATCCATGGCCCCCAGTTCTCCATAGGAGAGCGCGCCCAGGAGGGAGAGAATTCCCCCGAAGAGCCAGACCCCGCTGGCGATCGCGACCGACTCGCCGCTCAGCTTGAGCACCGTGGAGGGGACCAGGAAAATCCCGCTCCCGATCACGTTGCCGATGACCAGCAGGGTGAGGTCGGTCGTGCCTAACGTGCGCTTGAGCGAGTCAGCCATGGGCGAGGCGGCGAGAGGATCGATGCAGGACGACGGGCGGCGTAGCTTACCGGCCGGCCGGGAGCTCTGTAAGGGTCATGGACGATCTGGCTGGCGATTTGCTGGCGATCTGCCGGATGACCAGGCTGACGATCCGTCGTGCGAGGGCGACGATCCGGCAACCGTCGCGCGCGACGAGCAACGGCCCGAATCCCGGCGCTCATCCGTCAGCCGCCGACCGCGTGCAGGTCATCGCGCGAGTCCACGTCGCGCGGCGCGTCGGCGTCCACCGTGACGCGCACGACCCGATCGCCCATCGACGCCAACAGGTCGCGTGCCCCGGCATCGCCGGACAGTGCCGCCAGTTGCTGGCGCATGGTGTGGTCGAACAGGACCGGGTTCCCGCGTCCGCTCCGGTACACGGGGACCACTGCGGCCGCGTTGGAGTCGCGCCAGGTCTCGGCGAGCGCCCGCACCACCGCCGCGTCAATGCCCGGTTGGTCGCCGAGGGCGACGACGAAGGCATCGACGGAGGGAGGGAGCGCGGCGACGCCGATGGCCAGCGACGCGCTCATCCCATCTGCCGGTCGTGGGTTGACCACCACCTGCGCATCGCTGCCTGCCAGCGCCCGACGCACCCCATCGGCCGAGGCGCCGCCGACCACCACCACGGGCGACAGGCCGCCGGCGGCCAGACGGTCCACGACATGCCTAACGATGGCCGTCCCGCGAACAGTGGCAAGCACCTTGTCTCCCCCGAATCGCGTCCCCTGCCCCGCCGCCAGGACCACCCCGGCGATCACTCGCCCCCAGCGGGGCCCGCGGCCCGTCGATACAGGGACACCGCCCCATGCATCACCGTCAGCGGCAACCGGATGCAGTTCATGCGCGCCTGCGGAATGCGCGCGTCGAGGGCGCGCAGGATGTCGTCCACCAGGAGCGTCTCCACCTCGTCGAGCGGCGCGTTGCGCACGAGATCCGTGAGCATCGACGCCGATGCCACGCAGATGGCGCAGGCATTGGCCGTGAACCGCGCCTCGCCCACCACGTCTCCATCCAGCCGCAGCTCGATGCGCACCCGGTCGCCGCAGAGTGGATTGGCCCCCTCCTGCGATATCGTCGGGTAACGCATCGCCCCCTGGTTGCGTGGATGGCGGAAGTGGTCGATGACGACCGGCCCATACGGGGGGCTCATCACTACTCCACGGCGCCGCGCTCGCGGGCCTGCCGATACGGGGGAAATCGGAACGCCATGTCTCGCGTAAGAAAGCCACCATGTCCCAAGGCCGCCAGCTCGCGCCCGCCCACGGTCTCCCCGGTCAGCAGGCGCGGCAACAGCAGGTCGAAGACGCTCGCCTGGGAAAACAGCCCGCACGCCGGCATGCCGATGATGGGGACGGCGCCCGCGCGCGCAAGCCAGACGAGCGACCCGGGATGCGCCGGCACGCCATGGCGCTCCATGCGCGCACCCACGCGTTGCAACGCCTCGAACGCCGGATCGAGCGGATCCATCGCGCGGGAACCGGCGAGCGCGATCACCTGCGCACCCTGGGCGAGCAGTCGGGCAAGTCCGTCCGCCACCGCGTCCTCGGTCGCCGACACGAACGCGGGGGCGAGGAGCGTCGAGCCGAACCACTCCACCTTCTCGCCCAGCGCCTGCTCGAAGCGCGCCATTCCGCGCGCCCCCAGCGACTCCTGCACCACCGCGCCCACGATCATCGGGAGAAAGGCGCGCACGGCGACCACGCCGCCGACCTCGCGCGCCGCCCGCTCACCGTGCGCCAACGAGGTCGCGTCAATTGCAAACGGAACGATCTTGCTGCGGGCCACAGTTTCGCCGCGATCCACCACCTGGGCGTCGAACAGGGTGTACAGGCAGAGACCGTCGACACTGTTGACGGCCTCCAGCGCACCACGCTGGACGGCAAGAATGCCTCGGTGGCTCGCGTCGAGCGGCCACGCCCCTGCCGTGAGCGCCCCGACCTCCACCCCGACGCCGGCCGCCGCCGCCGCGAGTCGGGCCCCAGCCTGGCGCTCATGCACGTCCCCGGGCTCGAGCGCCAGCAGGTGCAACTGCTCCCACGGCGCGTCCCGCAGCTGCAGCACGGCCACGTCGTCGAGCTGCGTCCCCTTCGACAACACGAGGCGCCCCGCCGCGTCGCGCACGTCGAGGGTGAGGACCTGCCCGACGGCGACCGTTTCCCCGTCGGTCGCGCGGACGTGCCGGACCGCTCTCACGTCGTGCCAGGGGGCGCGGGCTTCGGCGCCGATGCCGCGTCGCTCGTCGTGTTGCTCGCCGCGCCGCTTGCCGAGCCGCTTGCCGAGCCGCTTGCCGCGCCGCTTGCCGCGCCGCGTGCCGAGCCGCCGCCGCGCCTGTCGCGCATCGCTCCCCCCGTGCGTCCACGCACCACCGCCAACGCCTCGGCCAGCACGCTGAGCGCGATCTCCGGAGCGCTTCGTGCCCCGATATCGAGCCCGATGGGGATGCGGACGCGCGCGAGTTGGCCGATGGCGATGCCCTCGCTCGCCAGGAACTCCAGCATGGCCGCACCGCGTCGGGCACTCCCCAGGCAGCCGACGTAGCCGGCATCGGACGCCAGCACCGCGCGCAGGACCGGCAGGTCGTACTTGTAGTCGTGCGACAGCAGGACCACGAGCGAGCGGGCCCCCAGCGGGAGCCGATCGGCGATCTCGGAGGGCATGCCGACGATGAGCTCGTCTACCGATGGAAAGCGCTCGCGTGTGGCGAACCGATCGCGCCCATCGACCACGACGGTCCGGAGCCCCAGGACGCGCGCCATGTCGACCAGGGGCATGGCGACGTGCGTGGCGCCAAAGACCACCAGCGTGAGGGGCGGGGCATGCAGCTCGAAGTAGTGACGCCCCCCCTCGCCCGTGGCACCGATCGTCGCCGTTCCAGAGCTGCCACCCTCGAAGAACGCCGCGCATGCCGCCGCGGCCATGGCGTCGTGCGCCGGGTCGCCCAGCGTCCCGGCACGCTGCCCGCGCTCGTACACCACCAGTCGGTCCGAGCGCCCGTCGAGCGGCGCCACCACGACGAGTCGCCGTCCGGCCTCGACCTCCGCGCGCGCGTATCGCATGGCAGCGACAATCGGGTCCGCCGGCTCGGCGGCATTGACCGGCTCGACGAGGACTTCGATCGACCCCGCGCAGGTCATGCCAAGCGCCCACGCATCTTCGTCACCCAACGACATCTGCAGCAGCGTCGGACGCCCGTGGGCGAGGACTCGCGCCGACTCCTCGATCACGCGCGCATCGACGCATCCACCGATCGTCACCGCCCCGACGATCTTCCCCTCAACGTCGACCCACATCTTGGCCCCCGCTTCCTTGGGCGACGCGCCCTCGGTGGCAATCAGCGTGGCGACAGTCGCCGGACCTGGCGGAAGGTGGAAATCGTCAGACATGGCTTCAAGATGGTGCGGTGGTGGCGAGTGCGGCGAGTGGGGGACGCGCATCCTCCCCAACTCGCCTCAGAGCGCAAGGTGGCGCGCGAGGCGCCCGAGTGCCTCCAGATTGTGGCCAGCGGCCAGCAGGTCGATAA
Source organism: Gemmatimonadota bacterium (assembly GCA_016704465.1). Lineage (GTDB taxonomy): Bacteria > Gemmatimonadota > Gemmatimonadetes > Gemmatimonadales > Gemmatimonadaceae > SCN-70-22. The sequence goes on from JADJAD010000013.1 coordinate 158,200, forward strand.
ACGGAAGGGCGGCCTGCATCCCTCGTGTATCGGGGGCGAAATCCGCCGCCCCCATCAGGGGATTGAGCCAGATCACGCGCCCCGCACGCCGACGCATCGTCCGCATCGCGTCGGCGAGCACGTCCGGGGAGCCGACATCCCATCCATCGCTCAAGATGATGACGATCGTGCGCCGATCGACCAACCGCGGGTAGCAGGTGAGAAAGGTCGCGAACGACGCCCCGATGCGCGTCCCCCCCGAGAAATCCTGCACCTCACGCCCGAGTTCGCGCAGCGATTCCCGAAAGCGAGCGCCTCGCAGGATCGGGGTCACGCGACTGAGCCGGGTCGCGAACGCAAACGTCTCCACGCGGGCAAAGCTGTTCTGCAGCGCATGAAGAAACTGGAGGAGGAACTGCGCATACAGCTCCATCGAGCCGGACACATCGCACAGGGCCACGATTTGCGTTCGGCGCAGCGTGCGCGATCGACGCTCCAGTCGAATCGGATCTCCCCCCGTCCGCAGCGAGGCGCGTACGGTCCGGCGCAAGTCGAGGCGTGCCCCACGTCGCTCGGACTTCCAGCGCCGGCTGCGCCGCAGCGCCAGGCGACGCGCCACCTGCCGGGCCAGGACCCGAAACGCCTCCTCGTCGTCGGCCGCATACCGGGCCACGTCTCGCGCGCCTAACGATTCCTCGTTGCTCGCCGCGCGCAGCGTGAGCGCTTCGCCTTCAACGACCTCGCCGGGCTTCATCCAGTTCTGGAGCGACACGGACGGGGGCTTTGACGGGGCGGTCACGGGAGGACGCACCATGTCGTGTCGCGGTCCCGGCAACGGCACCGACGGCGGCAGCCCGCTGGTGGCCGTCCACACGTCGTGAAACGCCTGGTCGAAGCTGTCATAGTCCTCGCGCCGGCTCACCATCACCGCGCGCAACGCCAGCCGCAGCTCCTCCCGGTCGCCCACGTCGAGGCAGCCGAGGGCTCGCGCCGCGTCGATCGACTCGGCTGGCGTCACCGCGATGCCGCGCGCGCGCAGCAGCCGTCCGAGCCTCACGACTGCCGCGACAAGCTCGGCCGTGGGCGGCGTGGACAATGCGGCGGGCGGCGCGTGGACCATCCGGTTTCCCTACTCGGCAAACGAGACGAGGGCCGGCAGTCGACCGGCCTCGAGTTCGCGCTCCAGCACCTTGAAGTCGGCGTCGTCCTTCAGGAAGCACCCCATCGTGTCGCGAACAACGGCTGCATCGAGATGATCGGCGTGCAGTGCCACCAGCGCCGCCGCCCAATCCAGCGACTCCGCGACACCCGGGTGCTTGGCCAACCGCATGCGCCGCAGCGACTGCAGCACGCCCGTCACCTCGCGAGCCAATCGCTCGTTGAGCCCGGGGACCTTGCTGCGCACGATCTGCAGCTCCTTTTCGAACGAGGGATAGTCGATCCACAGGTAGAGGCAGCGACGTCGCAATGCTTCCGATAGCTCGCGTGTCCGGTTCGACGTGAGCACAACCGTCGGGCGCACCTCGGCGCGAATCGTTCCCATCTCGGGGATGGTCACCTGGAAGTCGCTCAGCACCTCAAGCAGGAATGCCTCGAACTCCTCATCGCTCCGGTCCACCTCGTCGATGAGCAGCACCGGCGCACGTCCGGTGTGGGTGATGGCGGCGAGCAGCGGTCGCTTGAGCAGGAAGGCGTCGCTGAAGAGCGAGGCTTCCTTCTCGGCCATCGATCCCGGAGCAGACTCGCCCAGCTTGATGTGCAGGAGCTGTCGCGGGTAGTTCCATTCGTACAGTGCCGTGGTGACGTCCAGCCCCTCATAGCACTGCAGCCGGATCAGGTCGGCGCCGAGCGACCGGGCGAGGACCTTGGCGATCTCGGTCTTGCCCACCCCCGGATGTCCCTCGACCAGCAATGGCTTGCCGAGCGCAGAGGCAAGGAAGACCGACGTGGCGACCTGCCGGTCGGTGACGTAGGCCTCCCGCTCCATCACCGCCTGGATCCTGCGGATCTCCTCGTTCACCTGATCCACTCCTGAGACATCGTCACCTGGTGGTCACGCTCGGCGGCCGCACGTGGACGGCCGTGGTCGCCAGTCCGATACGACGCTGTTTTCGGCCGCTTGATGCGTGTAACGAACCGGTCACACTCCCCGTGACTCGTTGGACGCACGGGCATTTGTAACAGATTTCCTGATGAATTGTAACGGAGTCTCCTTCGGGGAATCAGCCGCGCCGTCGCTCCGCGCTCCTCCCCTTCACGCTTCGATCCAGCCTCATGCCTTCAACGCCCCGCGCCATCGCCTGGTTCTCGCTTGGCGTTGCGCTTGCCGCCGGTGGCCCTTCGCTCCACGCACAGCGCCCTGCTTCGTCCAGCCAAGCCGTCGCGGCAGATACACTTTCGGCGACGGCGAAACCCGCCCCCCCCGATTCGCTTGTGACGCCCGCGCGCCCCGTGTCTCCCCCGCCGGCGACGCAGTCGCCGTCGCGCACATGGTACGAGCGCCTGTCGCTCCGCGGATACGCGCAGATCCGCTACAATCGGCTGCTGGAGACCAACAACCAACTCGTCTGCTCGCAGTGCGACCGCTCGATAGGCAACAACGGGGGAATCTTCCTCCGGCGCGGTCGCCTGGTCATCAGCGGCGACGTGCACCCGCGCGTGTACGTGTACGTCCAGCCCGACTATGGCACCGACGCGGCTGGCGTGCAGCACTACCTGCAGATTCGCGATGCCTACTTCGACCTGTCGCTCGACGCGAAGAAGGAGCACCGCTTCCGCATCGGCCAGAGCAAGGTGCCGTTCGGGTTCGAGAACCTGCAGTCGTCGCAGAATCGCCTCCCGCTCGACCGGCACGACGGCCTGAACAGCGCGGTACCGAACGAGCGCGACATCGGCGTCTTCTACTACTGGGCCAGCACGACGGCACGCGCCCGGTTCAAGACGCTGAATGACAGCGGGCTGAAGGGAACGGGCGACTACGGCGTCTTCGGCGTCGGGGTGATGAACGGGCAGACCGCGAACCGCCCCGAAGCGAACAACTCGCTGCACAACGTCGTGCGACTCAGCTATCCGTTCCGCCTGCCGAGCGGGCAGTTCTTCGAAGCGGGAATTTCGGGGTACAGCGGCCGCTTCGTCGTCCCTTCGCGCACGGCAGGTGTTCGCGTGCTGCCCGAGTACACGGACGAGCGGGTGGCGCTTTCATTCGTTTGGTACGCCCAGCCGTTCGGCGTCGAGGGCGAATACAACTGGGGCACGGGTCCCGAGTACCAGGCGGCATCGAATTCGATTGACGAGCGCTCGCTCCAGGGCGGCTTCGTCCAGACGATGTACCGGTGGCGCACGCACGACCAGGTGATCCAGCCGTTTGCCCGGCTTCACAGCTACCACGGCGGCAAGAAGATGGAGCAGGACGCACGGCGGTATGAGGTGCACGAACTCGAGGCTGGTGTCGAGTGGCTCCCGATCCCGAACTTCGAGCTGACCGCCCAATACACCATGTCGGACCGCGTCTTCGAGGATGCGGCGACGGTTGGCAATCGGCAGAAGGGAAACTTCCTCCGCCTGCAGGCGCAGTTCAACTACTAGGGAGCGATCGCACGGGTCCACCACGGCTTCCGCGCGGCGACGGGCGCGGGGGACGACCTTGCTTGACGTCCACTGGCCCCGCGAGAGATTGCACACGGTGCACGTCGCTCCTGCCGTCGCCTTTGCTCACGTCTCGGGGTTCCGCATGTCGATCGCGCTCAACGAAACGTTTCGTGTCAGTGCCCCCCCGGACCTGGTCTGGCAGTTCCTGAAGAATCCGGCCGACGTCGTCACGTGCCTTCCCGGGGCCGAGTTGACCGAGACGATCGATGCGCAGACGTACGGTGGCCGGGTGAAGGTGAAGGTTGGCCCCATCACCGCGAAGTACGCCGGCCAGGCCACGCTCGTGCAGGTGGATGATGCCGCGCGCCGGATGCAGATCGTCGCCGAGGGAAAGGAGACGGGCGGCCCGGGCTCTGCGCGCATGACCCTCAACGGCCTCGTGACTCCGCTCGCCGATGGCTCGAGCGAGGTGCGCGTGGACGCGACGATCGACATCGCGGGGCGTGTGATGCAGTTCGGGCGTGGGCTCATCGAGTCGGTCAACAAGCAGCTCTTCCGCCAGTTCGCCGACGCAGTCCAGGCCAGGCTGCAGGACGCGCACGCCGCCGACGTCGCGGCCGCCGGGCCGAGCACCGCGCGGCCGTCGTCACAGCCGCCGCCGTCGCCGCCGGGGCACGTGCGACCCGAACCTGGGGCCGTCCTCGTAGTCAAGGAACCGACCGAACTGGCGGGCGAGGAGCTGCGCGCCCTTCCGCTGCTGTGGAAGGTCTTTCTGTCCTGGCTATCGGGCCTCTTCGGAAAGGGACGTTAGGCGCCGACCTGCTGGTCGTCCAGCTGGGCGACGCGTGCCAGGAGCGCACTGGGGGCGAAGGGCTTGAGTAGCACCTCGGCGCCGCGCACCTCGCTGATCCGGTCCAACTGCTCGCCTTCGGCATAGCCGGTGATGAACAGCACCCCGCTGGCGTGCCCCATCGCTCGCAGCGTGATCGCCAGCTGCACGCCCCCCACGTGTGGCATGACGAGATCGCTGACCAGCAGGTCGATCGGTCCCGTGTGCGCGCGCGCCAGTCGCAGCGCATCTGCGCCGTCCACCGCAGGAAGCACCTCGAATCCCCGTTCGCGAAGGGCGCGCACCGCCAGCGCCCGCACGGACGACTCATCTTCGGCCACCAGCACGGTGCCCAGCCTGCGGCGAGACACCGGCGGTGAGACTCGTGGCGTCTCGCGCACGCGGTCGTCGAACTTCGGCAGCCCGAGCGTCGACGTCTCGATCGCGGCGTCCGTCTCGGGGATCAGGAGGGTGAAGGTCGTCCCACCCCCTACCACGCTCTGCACGAGTATATCTCCGCCCAGCTGCCGGACGATGCCGTAGGAAGTCGCCAGGCCGAGTCCTGTTCCCGCCCCGACGTCCTTCGTGGTGAAGAACGGCTCGAAGATCCGGGCCTGGACGTCGTCGGTCATACCCTCGCCGGTGTCCGCCACGCGCACCTCGACGTACCGTCCCGGCGCGAGCGCTCCGGCGACGCGCCCGTTGGCGGCGGTGAGCTGCCGCCTCCGGGCGCTGATCGTCAACCGACCGCCGTGTGGCATGGCATCGCGCGCATTCACCACCAGGTTGAGTAGCACCTGGTCCAGTTGCGTGGGATCGGCCGTGATGCGCAGCGGCCCGTCGCGGACCGAGATCGCCAGGACGATGTGCTCGGTGAGGACGCGCTTGAGGAGGCGTTCCGTTTGGGCCAGGACCGTCTCCAGCGTCAGGACGCCGGGTGCGACGATCTGGCGGCGAGCAAACTGGAGCAGTTGGCGCGTCAGGTCGGCCGCCCGATCGGCGGCGCGGCGAATGTCGCGTACTTCCTCGGCGACGTCGCCCGTGATCGAGGGGTCGGTCTCGAGCAGCTCGCAGTTGCTGATGATGGCGGTGAGCAGGTTGTTGAAGTCGTGCGCCACGCCGCCCGCCAGTCGCCCGATGCCCTCCAGCTTCTGGGAGTCGCGCAGTTGCTCCTCGAGCTGCGCCCGGTCGGTCACGTCACGGATGTTCAGGACGATGCCATCGAGCGCGGGCACGTGCGCGTGGTTGGCCGCGACGACCTCCAGGCTTCGAAGGCGTCCGCTCGAGGCCGCGCCGCGCACCGTGAGCGGGGCCGCTGTCTTCCCCGGCTGCAGATCGTTCAGGATGTGCCCGAGTCGGGCCCGGTCGTCGGGCACAAGCAGGGCGAGGATCGATCGGCCGACGAGCGTGCGTGCCTCCACGCCGAGCAGGCGGGGGAGGATCGGCAGGTCGAATCGGATCGTCCCGTCCGCGGCCACGAGCACTGCCGCATCGGACGAGTTCTGCGCGAGGTGCACGAGGCGCTCCTGTTCGAGCGCGCGGGCACGCACGTGCGCGATGTTTTCGCGCACGGTCAGGTACTGGCGCGCCACGAGCAACGCGATCAGCAGGCCAATGCCGAGCAGCATGAGGCGCGTCGAGAGCGCCTCGCGCTGGGACGCGTCGATCAGGATGAACAGCTCGACCGCCGCCAGCGCCAGGTATGGCGCGACGTTATGTGCGCGCGCGTTTCGTGCGCGCGGGGCGAGCCGAACCGCGGCTGGTGCACGCACATGCCAGGCGGCGGCGAGCGCCAGCGTCGCGGTCGACAGCAGGGTGGTCGGGGCAACCAGATCCGCCCAGCGCAACGGTGCCACACTGGACATGAGGTCCACGATGATGGTCGGCACCGTGGCGTAGAGCGCGAGCCGCAGCGGCCGCCCGCTCGGGACTCCCTGTGAACGAACCGCGAAGTAGCTAAGGGCGACGAACGCGACCGCGGACGACGCCGCCGCGACCACGAGGTACGTCGGCGACGCGGGGAGCAGCGCCCCGACCGATCCGGCGGGAGGACGTCCGTCCCACAGCTTCAAGGCAACGAGTACCGCCGCCCCGACGACGATCGCCACGTCGAGCTGGAACGCGGTCCGCCCTTCCCGGCGCTCGTCCCTGGGCGTCAAGCCGATGATTGCGCCCGCAATGCACAGCTGGCGCACTCCCGCGAGCACGTCGCTGGGGACGGACGATGACTCCGCGCCGAAGGCGCGCGGCGCCCAGTATAGGAATGCCGTCACCAGCATGACGCTCGACGCGCCGGCGAACCACAGCCACGTACGTCGGCTCGTCGCGTCGCCACTACGCATCGCGGCCAGGACGCATAGCAGCGCACTCAGTGGGTAGATCGGCGTGTAGGCCACCGCGAGCCACGCCTGCGTCTCGGGACGCCAGGACGGGTGCTCCGCGAGCCCGACTAACGCGAGCACGGCGGACGCCGTGACCAGCGCCAGCAGCACGCTGCTACGCCGCCGCAGGCCCGCAGAGGTAAATGGCGTCACACGCACGAGTCCATTCTGGTCGATCCGCGGCCCAACCCTGACACATCCGCAGACAGCTCCCATTCCCCGGCGCGCCACCTACTGACGCGCAACCACACGGCGTTGCTGCCCGCCAAAATGGATGCGGCCCCCGGAAACGCAAGAGGTCGTTTCCCGGGGCCACGTGCGCCGGTAGCGCGCGGAAGCTGCATGTCGTCGCACCGCCAGTCGCCTGCGCCTGGCCGGGAGCTGGCGAATGACGGTTCGATGGCTGCTATCCTGCGCTGGCCGCCATCGCTCGCACGAGGGCTCGGCGCACGTACACGCGGGCGATGTTGAGCTTGTATGCGGCACTGCCTCGCACGTCGTCGTCGAACGACAGCCCGTCACCGGCGCGCGCCGCAGCAGCGGCGATCGCCGCCGTCGATGCCGCAGTCCCGGCCAGCGCCGACTCGACGCCGGCCAATCGCATCGGCATCGGCCCCAATCCCGTCATGCCGACGCGCACCGAGGCGATGGCGCCGTCGCGCACCTGCAGCTGCACGGCAATACCGACGATCGCGTAGCCCGAGGCCGGGTCCGGGAGCTTCTCATACGCCGCGCCGCTTCCCGCGCCCGGCACGGGCACCACCACCTCGGTCAACATCTCGCCCGGCTGCAGCGCCGTGGTGAACACATCCGTGAAGAAGTCGTCGGCGGCCACGGTGCGCGTCCCCGATGGGCCGGCCAGCACCAGCGACGCGCCTAACGCCAACATGGCAGCCGGCAGGTCGGCAGCGGGATCGGCGTGTGCAATCGACCCCCCGATCGTCCCCATGTTGCGAATCAATGGGTCGCCGATGTGTGCGGTGACCTCGGCCAGCAGCGGGACCCGCGTGCGCACGATCGGCGAGGCCGCTACGTCGGCGTGCCGGGCCGTCGCCCCCACGTGGACGTTGGCACCGCCGTCGGAGATCGCCGAGAGCGCCGGGATGCGGCCGATGTCGATCAGGTGCGCGGGGGCGGCGAACCGCAGCTTCATGACCGGGATGAGCGAGTGCCCCCCGGCCAGCAGCTTCGCGTCGTCGCCGTACTGCGCGAGCAGGGCGAGCGCCTCCTGCACGCTCCCCGCGGCATGGTAGTCGAAGGATGACGGATACATGGTCAGTTCCCCCCGTGGCTGCCATGGATCGCCGACCAGATGCGGGCGGGCGTCAGTGGCATGTCGAGGTGGGTGATGCCGAAGGGTGAGAGGGCGTCGAGCACAGCGTTGGCCACCGCGGCCGTGGAGGCGATCGTCCCCGCCTCGCCCGCACCCTTCACGCCTAACGGGTTGACGGGTGACGGGGTGACGGTGCGGTCGGTTTCGAACATGGGCAGGAAGGCGGCCTTGGGCAGGCCGTAGTTCATCATGGAGCCGGTGAGCAGCTGGCCGTTCGAATCGTATTGCGCCCCCTCCCACAGCGCCTGCGCCGCACCCTGCGCGATGCCGCCATGCAGCTGGCCATCGACGATCATCGGGTTGATCACGTTCCCGAAGTCGTCCACCGCCAGGTATCGCTGGAGCGTGACGTGCCCCGTCTCGGTATCCACCTCGACGATCGCGATGTGGACGCCGAACGGAAAGACGAAGTTCGACGGGTTGAAGAATGTCGTCGCCTCCAGCCCCGGCTCCATGTCCGGCGGGAGGTTGTGCGCCAGGTATGCGGCGAGCGAAACCTCGGCGAAGCTCTTGGTGCGCGAGGGAGATCCCTTCACGAAGAAGTTGCCGCCGGCGAAGTCGACGTCCTCGGGCGCGGCCTCGAGCAGGTGAGCGGCGATGCGGCGTCCCTTGTCCTTCACCTTCTGCAGGGAGCCGAAGAGCGCGGCACCGCCCACGGCACCCGAGCGCGAGCCATATGTCCCCATGCCGAACGGGACGCGACCGGTGTCACCATGCACGATCTCCACATCGTCGATGGTGCATCCCAGCTCCTGCGCCACGATCTGGGCAAACGTCGTCTCGTGCCCCTGACCGTGCGAGTGCGATCCCGTGAGCACGGTCACCTTGCCGGTCGGGTGGATGCGCACCACCCCCGATTCGTACAGCCCGGCCTGCGCACCTAACGAGCCGACGATGTGCGAGGGCGCGAGCCCGCACGCCTCGATGTACGCAGAGAGCCCGATCCCGATGTGCGTCCCGGCGGCACGCCCCGCCGCCTGTTCGGCGCGCCGGGCGGGGTAATCGATGAGCGCCAGCGCCTTGTCCAGCGCGGGTTCGTAGTTCCCGCTGTCGTACTGCAACGCGACCGCCGTCTGGAACGGGAAGGCATCGGGAGCGATCAGGTTGCGGCGCCGCAACTCGGCGGGATCGAGCCCGAGCTGCCGGGCGGCCACGTCCATCGTGCGCTCCAGCGCATACGTCGCCTCGGGACGCCCCGCGCCGCGGTACGCATCGACCGGGGTGGTGTTCGTGTACGCGGCGGTCACGTCCACGTGGATGGCCGGAATGTTGTACTGCCCGGACATCAGCGTGCCGTAGAGGTAGGTCGGAACGGCCGGCGCAAAGAGCGTGAGGTATGCGCCGAGGTTGGCGACCGTCTTCACCCGCAGCGCGACGATCGTGCCCGCGTCATCGAACGCCATCTCGACATCGGTGGAATGGTCACGCCCGTGCGCATCGGTCAGGAACGACTCGCTCCGCGTCGCCGTCCACTTCACCGGGCGGCCGAGCGTCTTCGACGCCCACGCCACCACGCACTCCTCGGGATAGATGAAGATCTTGGACCCGAATCCACCGCCGACGTCGGGGGCGATCACGCGGAACTTGTGCTCCGGAATCCCCAGCACGAACGCGCCCATGATGAGCCGGTGGACGTGCGGGTTTTGCGACGTGACATACAGCGTGAGCTCGTCGGCTGCCGCGTCATAGTTCGCGAGCGAGGCCCTCGGCTCGATCGCGTTCGCGATCAGCCGCTGGTTCACGAGGTGCTGCCGCACCACACTCTTCGCACCCGCCATTGCCGCGTCAACGGCCGCTGCGTCACCCAGCTGCCAGTTGAAGACGACGTTGCCGGGAGCGTCGGGGTGCACCTGCGGTGCTCCGGCCGCCAACGCCGCCACGGCGTCGGCAACAGCCGGATGGTCCGTGTAGTCCACGTCGACCAGGTCCGCCGCATCGCGGGCGATCGATGGCGAGGCGGCGATCACCACCGCGACGGCATTCCCCACGTGCGAGACGCGCCCCACCGCGAGGGCCCGGAACTCGGCGATCTTGATCCCGGGGTGCAGCCAGCCGGGCGGGATCGGGTTCACGCCGGCCGCCTGCATGTCCGCGCCGGTCAGCACCGCGTGCACCCCCGGCATGGCGAGCGCCGCACTCGCGTCGATCCGGTTGATGGTCGCGTTGGCGTGCGGCGAGCGCACGAACGCGGCGTAGGTCTGGCCGGGAAGGGTCACGTCGTCCGTGTACCGCCCCTTCCCGGTGATGAAACGCTGATCTTCCTTTCGCTTGACGCTGGCGCCGATCAGGGAGGCACCCGGCTCGCTCGTCGTGGCCATTATTGCTCCTCAGTCGCCGGCGACGGCCGACGCGCCGCCCGCCATGGTGTGGGCCGCGTGCTGCACCGCCTTGACGATGTTTTGGTAGCCGGTGCACCGACAGAGGTTGCCCTCGAGCCCGTGACGGATCTCCCTTTCGGATGGGGACGGGTTGCGGGCCAGCAGGTCGACCGCCGACAGGATCATCCCGGGAGTGCAGAACCCGCATTGCAGGCCGTGCGTCTCGCGAAAGGCCGCCTGCAGCGGGTGCAACACGCCGTCCGTCGCCAGCCCTTCGATCGTCGTGATCTCGCCGCCGTTGGCCTGCACCGCCAGCACGGTGCACGACTTCACGCCGCGTCCGTCGAGCAGGACGGTACAGGCCCCGCACTGGCTGGTGTCGCACCCCACGTGCGTCCCCGTCAGCCCCAACGCCTCACGCAGGAAGTGCACGAGGAGCGTGCGCGGCTCGACGTCGCGCGTGTGGCCACGCCCGTTCACCGAGACGTTGATCTCTGTCATACAGACACTCCGAAATGAAGATGGGAGCTCCGCCGCGCAGGCTTGCACCGCACGCGGCTCCGCTACACGCCACCTCCCACTTGGTCGCCGGATGCCGGCCGGCGCACGGCGCCGGGACCAGGTGCGAGATGGCCTCTAGCATGGCGTCCGCCGCCGACGGCGTCAAGCAACGGTCGCGCCGTTGTTACCGGGTCGGGACGTGACGCACGACGCGCCCCGGACGCGCCGCCGTCAGCGCTCCACCAGACACGACCGGGATCCCGTTCACCAGCACGTCACCGATCCCGGCCGCATATTGGTGCGGCTGCTCGAACGTCGCCCGGTCAGCAACCGTGCGCGCGTCGAAGATCACGAGATCGGCGATCGCCCCCTCGACCACCGCGCCGCGCTCCGTGAGTCCCAGCCGAGTCGCCGGCATGCCGGTCATCTTGTGCACGCCGATTTCCAGCGAGAGCACCCCGAGGTCACGCACGTACCGCCCCAGCACGCGCGGAAACGTCCCGTACGCCCTCGGGTGCGGCTGCCCCTCACCGGGGGAGGTCAGCCGTCCGTCAGACGCAATCATCGTCTGCGGGTGCGCCATGATCCGGCGGACGTCGCCTTCGTCGATCACGTGATAGATCATCGAGGCGCCGCCGTTGAGCTGCGCCTCGACCACCAAAGGCGCCGCCCCTTCGGGGGTCGGCGGCACGCCGCGCATGACCGCCCAGTCGTGCAGCGTCCGCCCCTCGAGCGCACGCTGCCACGACACCTGCCCAAATTGCACGCGACGGATGTCGCCGCCGCCACGATCGTTGAGCAGGAAGTCGATCACCCCGCGCAGGATGCTGTCGCGCAACGCCGGGTCGCGCATGCGACGCGCGAGCGCCGAGTCGCCGTTCGCCAGCGCCCACGGGGGAATCAGCACCGCGATGCCGGTCTGGCTGGCGGTGTACGGATACTGGTCGATCATCACGTCGATGCCCTGCGCGCGCGCCGAATCGACCATCGCCAGGGTGCGCACCGACTGTCCCCACATGGCGCGGCCGATCGCCTTATGGTGCGTCAGCACGACAGGAATGCGTGCCTCGCGCCCGATCGTGATCGCCTCTCCCACTCCCTCGAACAGTCCCAGGCCCTCCTCGCGCAGGTGCGAGGTGTAGATGCCGCCACGGGCGGCGGCCACGCGGGCCAGCGCCACGACCTCGTCCGTGCGCGAGTAGAAACCGGGGATGTAGCGCAGCCCGGTGCTCATCCCGAACGCGCCATCGTCCATCCCCTGCGCCACCAGCACGCGCATGCGCTCCAGCTCCTCCGCAGTGGGCGCGCGATTCGCGAGCCCCATCACGCGCTCGCGCACGGTGTTGTGCCCCACGAGATAGGCCACGTTGAGCCCGAGCCCCGCGCGCTGCGCCGAGTCCATGTACGCCGCGAGCGGAAACGGTCCGCTGCCGTCGGGCCCGCCGAGCGCCAACGTCACCCCCTGCCGAACGTGGCTCTCCGCCGCCGGCAGCCGCAACAGCGGCTCGAGGTGCGTGTGCAGGTCGATGAAGCCCGGCGCAACGATGCGCCCGCTGGCATCGATCACCCGCTGCGCCCCGCGCGTATCGATCGGCGTCGTCGACACGCGGACGATGCGATCGCCGCGCACGGCCACGTCGGCACGAAAGCGAGGACGACCGCTCCCGTCCACCACCGTGCCACCGCGAATCACGACATCATAGGCGTCCCCCTGCTGCGCAAGCGCCGGGGTCGACAGGCTACCGATGAAAAGTCCCGCGATCGTGAGGCAACAGGTCACGCGCCGCACCGTCGCAGTCGCTGGTGGTGCATGATGTATCACGGCTGTCACTCCTGGTGTCGGGGCAGCGAGAACGAGGCGTCGCGGACGCGCGACGGCCACCTTATCGCGTTGGCTCGGCCGGCTCGCTCACCACGCGGCGCGCAGTCCAGGTGACCGACCAGCGTCGCTCGGTCCCCGGATCCACCCACGCCGCGCTTTTCCAGTCACCCAGCGCATCGCTCAGCGAGTCCGGGGCTCCGATGCAGGGGGCGAACGCGAGGTTGAGGTAGCGCGACTCCCGCCGAAAGGGGGTCCAGCCGTGCTTGTTGATCCAGATCCCCAGGTGGGTCACCTGCGACGGATCGAACGTGATCGACAGCTCGCTGTCTCCCTGTCGCAGCGCGGCCGAACCCTCGGGCAGGTCGACGAACAGCTTGCAGGCGTACTTCTTCGCGACCCCGAACGGCACGACGAAGTCATGCACCTTGCCACTACCGCGCACATACGGCCAGCGATGTTCGGACCGCACCTCGCCCAGCTCGATCTCATGCCGGGCAAACACGCGAAGCCGCGCCCCTTCCGGGAGCAGCAGGCGCGTCTCGGGCGTGAGCGGAAACATGGGATGCGTCGACCAGATGAACGGCAGCCGGTCCACCCCGTCGTTGCTCAGCACGTAGTCCATCTGGACGCTGCCATCCGGCACGACGCGCACCGATCGTTGCAGCCGGTAGGGAAGGCGCACGCCTCGCCAGGTGAAGATGGCGCGCTGGCCGTCGGCCGCCGTGCGCACTGACAGCTGCGGCTCCTGCGACCACAGCTCGCCGTGGTCCGGTAGCTCGATGCCGCCGAACGCCCGGACCCAGCCCGGCACCCGGCACGACGACACCGTCGGGAAGCACTCGTCGAAGCCGCCACTATCGCCGGATTCCAGGTACGACATGCCATCGATGCCGCGCGACAGCGGAATCACGTCGCTGGTCCACAGCCATTCACGGCCACCCATGAACAGCTCGGTGATCTTGCCACCTAACGACGGCACGAGCACCACAGGCGTCTCACCGCCGCGCAACTCGAGGAAGCCGAAGTCCGCGGCCGAGGGAAAGCGCTTCCGGGCGCGGCGCAGGAACGGAAATCTCACCCGATGGACTCGGCGGTTATGCCTCGGGTGGCGAAGATGCGAACCACCGTCGCGCCGATCTTGTTGTTCGGCGTGCTGGCCCCCGCCGTGATGCCGACCCGCACGCCCTCGCCCGCCGGCAGCCAATCGGCGGCGTCCGCCTCGACATGCGCCACGCCGGCCACACGATAGTGCAGCGTGCGGTGCTCGGGATCGATCGCCTCTGCGTCCTCCACGTGGTACGTCGGCACGGTCTCGGCGCACAGCGCCGCCAGCGAGATCGTGTTGCTCGAGTTGAAGCCGCCCACGACGATCATCACATCGAGCGGCTCGGTCAGGAGTGCGTTGACGGCATCCTGTCGATCCTGCGTCGCCGAGCAGATCGTGTCGAAGGTGCGGTGGTGCGCCGCCCGGTACTCTGCACCGTATCCACGGGCCATCGCCGCTCCCACCGCCTCGCCGATCGCGAGCGACTCGCGCGCCAGCATCGTCGTCTGGTTCGCCACGCCGATCGAGCGCAGGTCCACGTCGGGATCGAAACCGGGCGACACCGCCGTGGCGAACCGCGCGAGCAAGTCCGAGCGCTGCTCCGCCGAGACATCCCCACGCCCCGATGCCTCGACGTACGCGCACACCGCCTCGGCCTCCGCCATGTCGCGCACCACCAGGTAGCGGCCGCCGGGATACTTGAGCACCTGCGACGCGGTCGCCCGTGTTTCCTCGTGGTAGTACTTGCCGTGGATGAGCGCGGTGAAGCCGTCCCGGGCATACGCTTCCACGCGCTTCCACACGTTGAGCACGCTCCCGCACGTCGTGTCGACCATGACGCAGCCATGGGCGCGCAGCGCCTCGAAGTCGGCCACCGTCACCCCGAACGCCGGCAGGATGACGACGTCCTCGGCCCCCACGACCGACAGGTCGAAGCGCGGCTCGCCATCGTGCACACCGTCGAGCGGCGAGAGGATCTCGATCCCCATGCGCCGCATGTTCGCGTTGACGTGCGGATTATGGATGATCTCCCCGAGCAGGAACGTCCGCCGATCGGGAAACTTCTTGCGCGACTGGTACGCGTACTCCACCGCCCGGTCCACCCCGTAGCAGAACCCGAACTCCCGCGCCAGCCGGACCGTCAGGCCGCCAGCTTCGAGCGTGTAGTCCCGTTCGCGCAACAGGTCCACGACATGCCCGGAGTAGTCGGCGGCCAGGTCTGCCTTGACTTGTGCACCGAGACCGAAGCCCTTGCGGAAATAGCTGTCGCTCGGCGTGGCAGGGGTCGTCATCGTGTCACCTCGTCGCGCGCTGCACGTGCCGCATCCACCGTCAATCGGATCGGCTCGAGCGCCGCCAGGAAATCGGCAGGCCATGGCATCGTGCGAATGGCATCGCCGCGATCGGGGCCATCGTATACGCAGACCAGAATCAGGTATCCCTCCATGCGCAGGCTCCCTTCGTCGCCATACGCATCAACGTTGAGTCGTAGCGAACGTCCGCGCACCTCGGAGATGTAGACCGCCAGTTCCAGCAGCTCATCCAACCGTGGCGGCGACGGATACTCGAGGTGCATGACCCGTCGCGGCAGCGTGATCCCGAATCGTTCGGCAAAGGTCCGGTAGCCGATGCCGCAGGCGCGAAACATCTCCGACTCCCCAAGCTCGAAGAAGCGAGTGTACGCATCGTACCGGATGATCCCCATGGGATCGCAATCGCTCCACCTCACACGCTCGTGGATGACGAATGGCGCGGCGGACATCAGCGGGCCACGACGCTGGACGACGCCGGGGCGACGGACCAGTACTCGCTGGCTATGACCGGGGCGAGGGCGTAGGTCACCAGCATTTCGTACGCCTGCCGTCGATCGATCATGCCGCGCGTCAGGATGCCCACCGCCCCGGCCCCGTGCTTGGTGTCGTGCCCACCCGTGAGCGCATCCATGGCGTGCCCGAGTTCCACGCCATCGCGCACGAGCGCGGCAACCGCCGGCGGGAGCGGCATCGCCAGCGACCCCCCGATGAACTCGCGCCCATCACGCAGCGACACGGCCGCCCAGGCGCACGAACGCATGTGTCCGTCGGCCTCCTCGACCACCCCCCCTTCGATCCCCACGCCGATGTCCGCGTCCAACGCCAGTCGAGCCGCACGCGCCCGCGTGGCGGCACCGCGGATCGTCTCGTCGTCGCCGACCGGTTGGTCGGGCACGCCCGACGCCACCGGCACCCCCTCGACCGTGGCTCCGGGAGCAAACTGCCTAACGACCGCCGTCACGGCGCTCACCTTCACCGGGTTGCGAGACCCCACGGCGATGCGCGGGACCTGGGTCGATTGCATGAACGGCGGTCGGGTTCGGGTCCCACCGGTCCCCGTGGATCCGGCGATCGTAGAATCTACACACCGGGGCGCGCAGGGGCGCGCGGGGGCGCGCCTTGCTCCCTTCCGGGGGGCGGGATAAGCTAGGGCGCCCATGGGTATCTCCTCGTCGTACGTCCCCGTGCGGGACCCACCGCCTGGCCACGTCGCGCGCAATGCCGCGCGCACCGTCGTGGTGCCCTTCATCCTGGTCGCCGAGCGGCTCTGGCTCGACTTCGTGAACACGGACGACGTGCGCCGCGGCACGCGCGTTGACCTGCTGCGCGACTTCGACGCGCTGGTGCGGTTCCTCGACGCGGCCTCGGTGCTCGACGCGGAACGGTCACTCGTCATGCGACGCCGCGCGCAACAGCAGCCCGCTGGCGCGGCGGCCGCCCTCGTCGACGCGCGACGCGTCCGCGCGGCCCTGCGGGCGCTCGCCGAGCGCGGCGCACAGTCCGAACGAATCCGATGGGACGCCCTCACGGAAATCAATCGCGTCCTCGGGCGTAGCGCGGGGACTCGGCGCCTCGAGAGCCGCGAGGACGGGACGTTCGCCCGTGCGTTCGTCCCCGTCGGGGACGCCTTCGCCGGGCTGATCATCCCGATCGTCGAGTCGGCATCGGATACACTGATCGCCGACGAGCTGTCCCGGATCCGTCGCTGCGGAGATCCTCGCTGTACACGCGTGTTCTACGACGCGACCCGAAACGGACGACGACGCTGGTGCGACATGGCCACCTGTGGCAACCGCGCAAAAGCGGCGCGCTTCCGCGAGCGCGCGACGACTCCGTCCACTGGCGACCGCGCGCCCAGCTGAACCGGCGAGCTTCGGCCGCCCGGACGACGAACGAGGCGGGGATGCCGACCGGCACTCCCGCCTCGCGCGCTCGTGGCAGCAGACCCTGCCATGCGCCGCTAGGCTATCGACGCAGCCGTGCTGCGGACGTACCCCATCTCCGTCGCGTAGGACCGCAACCGCTTCTGCAGGATCCGTCGTCCGCGAAACAGCCTGGACTTGACGGTCCCCTCGGGCACCCCGAGGAGCGACGCGATCTCGGCGTATCGCAACCCCTGGACGTCGCTCAGCATGACGGCCGAGCGATACTCGTCGGGTAGCGCCTCGATCGCGGCCATGACCTGCTCGTCGATGAAGGAATCGTAGAACGTCCCCTCGGGATCCGTCTCGCCGACCGGCTCGAACGCAGGCCCGCCGTCGGGATCGTCGGGCGCGAGCACCTCGCGCGCGTCGATGCGTCGCTTGCGGCTGACGAAAATGTGGTAGAGAATCGTGAAGAGCCACGCTCGGATGTTGGTCCCGAGGCGGTACTGCTCCCATCGCTCCAGCGCGCGCAGAATGGTGTCCGACACCAGGTCCTCGGCGTCGTCGCGCGACCGCGACAGCTTCAGCGCGAAGCTGTACAGGGCATCGAGGTGTGACAGTGCCTCGCGCTCGAATCCTGCGCGACGCGTCGCCTCGGCCACCGTGACCCGGCGCGCCAGGCGGGGATCGACCGGGACGTCGTGGGACGCGGTGTCGAGGAAGCGATGCTCGATCAGGCGGTCATGCGCCGCGCCACCGGTGGTCGCTCGATCTGGTGCCGTGGCGTACGTCGCCGTCGCCTCTCCAAAGGTCGCCAAACGCGTCATGCAGCTACCCCCTCTCGAATATGCATGGAAACAAATCGCTTCAGGTCGGCGGCGATGCCGCGCAACATCTCGGCGTCACGACTCACCTTCGACATCATCAACGCCCCTTCGAGGGTCGCGATGATGAAACGGGAGAGGCGCACGGTGTCCGCCTGCTCCGTCAGGTACGGACGGGCTTCCCACAACAAGGACTGGATCTGCGACGCCCAGCGCTCGAACACGAGCGTGAGGCGCTCGCGAAATCCTTCGTGCAAGTCCGCCATCTCCGACGCCAGGTTTCCGAACGGCGACCCGATCCGGAATCCACGCTCCGTCTGCAGCGACACCAGGGAGTCGATGAACAAGTTCAACCGTTCGATCGGCTCGATCATCGGCTCGCGCAGGATCGCCAGACCGCGCTCCGCGAACTTCTCGAACTGACGGCTAAGCACCTCGAGCCCGAGTTGGTCCTTCGACTTGAAGTAGTGATAGAAGTGGCTTTTGCCGCTCAGCGAGGCGTGCTCAATCACGTCGTCGATCGAGGTTCGCTTGAATCCCCGTTCGGCGATCAGCACAGCCGCAGCGTCGATGATGCGAGATCTTGTTTCATTCACACCTGAAGTATAGGACCATCAAGTCCGGAAACGCAAGTGCATTGTTGGCAATCACGACGGTACGTTCGAAACGTGCTATGAGCGAACCGCATGCAGTGAAACGGCTTACGTGCGTAGCACACCTCGACACAAACGTATGGACCAGATAGTCCGAATCAGGCACTACAGAGCGTGGGGTTTCCTGCTGGATGTGCCGCCGTGTGAAGCGGATCTGCTGCCGCTGGCGAGCGAGGGCCGGCGCTTGGCCGAGTCCGGCGGGCCGAGGTAGCTTTCCGATATGCCTGTCGTCTCGGTCGAACGGACATATCTGCGGCTCGGGACGCGCGCGCCTTCACGCGCGCCGGACACGCTGCCGGACGCGACCTCGATACACGAAGCGCCCGACTGCACGGCACCGGCGTATCGCGCCCTGTATTCGGCCGTGGGGGCGACGTACAACTGGCGTGATCGACTGGCTTGGTCAGACCAGCGGCTGGACGAACATCTGCGAAGCGAAGCGGTGCGCATCTGGGTCCTGCGCGACGCTCACGGAGCGGGCGGATACTTCGAACTGCACCGCCATCCCGACGACTCGGTCGAGATCGCCTACTTCGGGCTCGTCGCATCGCGACACGGTCGAGGACTCGGGCGCGCCCTCCTCACCAGGGCGATCGACGAAGCGTGGCGCTGGGGGGCGACCTCCGTCTGGCTCCACACCTGCACGCTGGACGATCCCGCCGCACTTCCCAACTATCGCGCCCGGGGTTTTGAGCCCTTCCGGAGCGAGACCTACGAGGCAACGCTGCCCGACCCGTAGTCGGCATCGGCCACCGCCTGGCAGGACGGCGGCTACGTGCCCCGACGTCGTCGGTCGCGCCCGCGCCCCTCGCCGGACCCGCGTCGGTCGCTCCCCGTGCCGCCGCTCCCTGTGCCGCCGCTCCCTGTGCCGCCGCTCCCCTGTGCCGCCACTCCTCTTGCCGCTGCTCCCTTGGCGACCATGTCGACCGTCGCGCGCGAACTGTCCGCGCACCTTGGCCACGTCGCGCTCGCGCCCGCGTCGTTGCCGCTCGTCGTCGCGCCCCCGCCGACGACCGGACGGCTCTTCTGCTGACCACGGACGATCCAGCAGCTCCTGCAGCTCGGCGACTGTCTCCGCTCGCACACTGCCGCGCTGTCCGCGGTGCACGATGAAGCGCAACGGTCGGTCGAAGCGGGGCAGTTCCACCTCCGCCAGCGTGCGCGCCAGCTTCTCGGGCATGACCAGGCGCGCCACCCCCGTCAGCCGCACGGCACCGTCAGCCGCGACGGTTTCCTCCACGTCGTAGTCGATGCCGACCGGCTTGTCGCGGATGTCCACATAGGACGGCAGGGAGAGCAACTGCTCCCGCACCTCGGGAGGAACCCAGTCCGCCAGCGACAACCGCAACGGGGCCGCCCGGAAGTCCCGCATGGAGTGCACGTCGCGCAGCCCCTCCTGGTACAGCGCCGCCAACTCGACCATGCCGAGTCGTCCGGTCGTCCCGCCCGACCGTCGAAACAACTCGCGCACTTCTTCGATGGCCGGCCCGTTCCGCTTGACCGCGACGTGACGCGTCTCGCCCCGAGCCAGCGCCATGGCCAGGGCGTGCCGGGCCTCGGCGAGGGAGTCCTCGGGGAACTCGTCCAGCACCTCTTCGTCGCGCTCGAGCTCGAAGCCGAAGAACGTGAGGCGCGATTCGCGAATGAGGGCATCGCGCTTGCCGCGGCCGTCGTACACGAGGTTCGAGGCACCGCGCACGGCGTACTTGCGCACGAGCCCCATCGGGATCTGGGTCCCCTCGATCGCCGCGCGCGGAGTCCCTGAGCGGTCGGCAAAGTACCGAAGCGTCCCGGCCACCG
Source organism: Gemmatimonadota bacterium (assembly GCA_016704465.1). GTDB lineage: Bacteria > Gemmatimonadota > Gemmatimonadetes > Gemmatimonadales > Gemmatimonadaceae > SCN-70-22. Next base: position 178,451 of record JADJAD010000013.1, read on the forward strand.
GTCCCCACGAGCCGCACACGCTGCTCTTGGACACTCGCGCCTCGTCCCCATCGACCGTCTGCTCGTCGATCACCAGGTCGAAGGGCATGATACGCGCGACCAGGTCGCAGAACGCCCGTCGCACGTCGTCGCGGGCGACCGTCATGAGCGTCGGCAGCGGGAGCCCGACGCCGCGATACACGGAGGCCATCGCCAGCGCGGTGTCCTCGATCGCCTTGACGAGCACACCGCGACGGTCGGCCCAGCGCGTGATGGCCTCCGGCTCGAACAGGTGCCGCGCGAGGCCGTACACCTCGCCCACGTACCCGGCCGCGGCGAAGGCATCGGCATAGACGTTGTAGGCCGTCAGGTGATCGCTGCCGGCAATGACCAGGCCCGTGAGGTCGCGCTCGTCGCGCGTCATGCGATGCAGCGATTCCACGCTCGCCATCACCGCGAGGTAGGGCATCAAGGCGTCGGCGCCATGCACGATCAGCTCCGCCCAGGCCCGATCGACGGGGAGCTTCTCCACCAGCCGACCGTAGCGGGAGAGCCGCCCTTGCTCGATGACGCCGCGCGCCTCGAGGTGTTGCAGGGCACGACGATAGGCGCCGCGGTCGAGCGGGACGGGGAGGTCCAGCTCATCGGCCCTCACCCCGAGGTCGGCACACGTCAGGGCCACGCGCTCCGAGTCTCCCGCCAGCTGGAAGTCCGGCGCCGTGGGCTTCATCGTGGGCCAGTGCAGGTCGCGATCACTGAGGATGTAGACCTTGCCGTCGTCCACGCGCCCGTGCACCCGTCCCGCCATCTGCAGGATCTCGTTGGTCCCGAGGTGCGTCCGCGTCAGGACGTTCTTGCCGCGCTCCACCACGTTCGTGAACCGTGTGTCGTCGATGACCACGGTGTCGAGTCCCTTGATGTTGAGGGCGCTCTGTCCTGCCGCAGTCATCGAAAGGAAGAACGGCTTTTCCACCCCTTCCTCGAGGAACGGGCGGATGACGCGGATCGGCTCGCCCCCGTGGTAGAACGCCGCGGTGATGCGACGGAAGCGGTCCGAGACGAGTCCGGCGACCTCCTCGACCGCGGCGCGCGTTGGCAGGAACATGCCCACGCCACGGCGCTGCTTGACGACCTGCTGCAGGAACTTGTCGTCGAGGAAATCCGTGGGGTCACGACGCACGATGCGCACGTCGGCCGCCTTGCGCGGATCGAAGGCCGTGGACTGGATGACGGTCGACGACCGCAGGTACTCGGAGTAGAAACGCGGGTCGACGGTCGCCGACAGCCAGATGAAGCGGCAACCCACCCGCTTGCCTAACGCGAGACAGAGCTCGAGTTCCGCAGAGGTCTGGTGGATCTCGTCGATGACCAGCGTGTCCCGCGACAGGATGTCGCCGTCCTGGAACCAGCGCCTGGCGATGCCCGTCGTCACCACGATCACGTTCCAGGTAGGCGTCTCGGGCGTCGCCTCGCGCTCTCGGTTGATCACCCCGACTCGCAAGTCGGTAGTCCGCAGCACGGCCTGGGCGATCGGCCGGATCGCCAGCGTCTTGCCCGTCCCGGTCCCGGCAACGATCCCGAATCCCTCGCCAGACGCCGCGAGCGCGCGCACCTCGGCGCCGTGCTCGCGCTCTATGACAGTGTCGAGCTCAAGCCCGAGGGCGAGTTCGATGGTTTCGCACGCCGCCCGCGTCGGCGCGATGATGATAACCCGTCCCGTCGGCGGTTCTGCCGCGAGGAAGGCCTCATGGTCAGGCGGGAGCGATCGATCCTGGACGTCTCGTAGCACACCGCAATGTAGTCGCTACGGCCTGCGAGACTTCGACTCCTTCCGATCGCGAGACGACCGTTCGTCTGTGGTGTCCTTTCCCGCCGAAGAGTCCTTGTCGCTGCGGCGCTCCCTCCCGCGCGGTTCCTGCCCCCCACGGCCACCGTCCTCGGCAAAAATCACACGGCCATTGGACGGGCGGTTCTTGATAGCGCTCGGACAATCGGTGGGGGCCGGCTGCTGAGCGGGCGGTACGTTGTCGATCCAGATCCGGCACATCCCCGGCGGCGGCAGGTAGCGCTTCGGGATCTCCGCGCCCTCGCCGGCCTTCTTCCCGATGGGTACGAGCGAGCGCACGGGCGGCGGCGAGGATTGTCCCTCCGACACCACCGGAACGCTCACCAAGACGGTGACCAACACAATCGAGAAGAATCGAGAGTCCACTGCCGCTCCATGGAGATGCTCAAAGGCCACGCCCGTCGCGCTGCATAGACGGTGCCCATGTCCCCCGTGCACGCGCCGGGCGCACTAACCGTAACGGGGCCAACGCCTTACTGATTTCCTGCCGCTGCCACGCGCTCTCCCGACCGTCCCTCAGGACAGACGACCGGGGAGGACACAGGGACATTCCATGCGTCCTCCCCGTTCCTACCCCGTTCACGCGCTCTGGTGGCGAATTCACCAGCTTAGTCGCCGAACGAGATCCCCGCCGCGCGTGCGGTCCGCATGATGTCGTGGGTGAGCTCCACGCGCTTGGGTTCACGCAGGGCGTCGAGGAACGGCACCGTCACGATATGGGGAGACTGCAGGGCGACCATGTGCCCCCATCGACCGTTCTCCACCGCCTCGATCGCAGCCCCGCCGAAACGCGTCGCGAGCAAACGGTCATAGCCTGTCGGACCGCCACCACGCTGGAGGTGCCCGAGTACGAGCGATCGCGACTCCTTGCCCGTGCGATTCTGGATCTCCCATGCGATCCGACCGGCAATCCCGCCAACCCGCTTGTCCTGCCCCGGAAGCGAATCGGCGAGAATCGACTCTTGCCCGCCAATCGGATACGCACCCTCGGCCACGACGACGATCGAGAACTGGCGACCGGCCCGATCGCGCGCACGGACCTTGGCGCAGACCTTTTCGATGTCGAACGGGATTTCCGGCAGGAGAATGACGTCCGCGGTTCCTGCCACCCCGGAATGCAGCGCAATGAACCCCGCGTGACGCCCCATCACCTCCATCACGATCACACGGTCGTGGCTCTCCGCCGTCGTGTGCAGCTTGTCGATCGCTTCGATAGCGGTGTTGACCGCCGTGTCGAAGCCGAAGGTCGTGATCGTGCCACTCACGTCGTTGTCGATCGTCTTCGGCACGCCGACGATCTTCATGCCTCGTTCGAACAAGCGCTGCGCGATGGCCAGTGAGCCGTCGCCCCCGATCGTGACCACGGCGTCGATCCCCAACCGCTCCGCGTTCTCGAAGAGCTCGTTGGACCGGTCGACTTCGATGTACGACCCGTCGGCCTGCCGGACGGGAAATTCGAACGGATTGCCGCGATTCGTCGTGCGCAGGATCGTGCCGCCCAGATGCGCGATTCCCCGCACGGAGTCTCGCGTGAGGGGGATGATGTCGTCCTCGCCGAGCAGGCCGTAATACCCGCGGCAGATCCCGAGAACGTCCCATCCGCGGCTGGTGGCAGAAAGTACGGCGGCTCGGATGACCGCGTTGAGCCCAGGGGCGTCACCGCCGCCGGTGGAGATCGCGATGCGCATCTCGTCGTAGAGGAATAGTGAGGGGGGGATCGACCGGTCATTCGCCAGGTTGACGGGGTGTTCGGGTCCCTGCTCCGGACGCCCAGCCCAAGCGATCTGCAAAAGGTAAACGCTTACAGTCGCGGCGCACCCCGACCCACAAGAATTGGCGCTACGGCGGAACCTGTACTCCGGCCAGGTTGGCGAGCGTCCGGATGACCGAATCCTGGCGGACTACCACCAAACGCAGCGAGTCGGACTGATCCTGCAGCTCCTGCAACTGCAGTTGAATGTCGGTAAACGCGACGCCCAGGTCCGACAGCGCCTGCGCCGTTTGGATGTCCTGCTGCGAGGGGGGCGCGCAGGCGAGGCCGGCGACGACGGCCGCGGCCGACACCATCGGCAGCAGTCGGGCGCGGACGGAGGTCAAGATCGTATGCGTCATGGCCGCTGAGTATCGCGTCACTTCGTCGTTCGCGAAAGACGCCCGCGCGCGTGATTGTGGTACCAGGGGCGATGAAATGGTCACCGCTCGCTCGTTCGCGCGGACCATACTGCACCGAGCCCTCACTGACCGCTTATGCGACATGGCCTGACCCTTCTCGAGATGACGCTCGTGCTCACCATTTGCGGCGTGGTCGCGTCCATCGCCATCCCGAGCGTCGCCCGGGTCCGCGACCGGTCGGCGGTGCACGGTGCGACGTCGCTGCTCGTGTCGTCTCTCGCCGATGCCCGGCACCAGGCGGCGCGCTGGCAACGTCGAACCGCCATTCGCTTCGACACGTCGACCGCGTCGGCAGTCGTGCACGCTGGCGCCGATACGCTGTCCCGCGCTCCGCTGCGCGCCCTCTTCGAGGTTGCGCTGAGCGTGACCCGCGACTCGATCGCCTTCTATCCGACGGGCATTGGGTACGGTGCCTCAAACGCGACCCTGATCGTGACGCGTGGCGCGGCCGCCGAGACGGTCACGGTCTCACGGGCAGGCCGGGTGAAGCGCTGACCAGCCGGCTCGTCGCCCGGCTTCAGTCGGTCTCCGCCACCGTGCCGAAGTCGAATCCGGGGATGGAAATGCGCTCGATCGGCTTGCCGAGAACGCGTTCGATCGTACGAACCATGGCGATCTCGTCGGCCGACATGAAGGTGAAGGCGTCGCCGGTCGCCGCGGCGCGTCCCGTGCGCCCGATCCGATGGACGTAGTCCTCGGCCTGGGAGGGAACGTCGTAGTTGATCACGTGCGAGATGCCGGAGATATCGAGACCGCGCTGTGCGATGTCCGTCGCCACGAGCACGCGAATCTCTCCAAGCTTGAAGCGCTCGATCGCCTGGGTGCGCTGCGCCTGCGTCTTGTCGGCGTGCATGGCCGTTGCCTCGACGCCGGCCGCGTGCAGGTCGCGCACGACGTGGTCGGCCCCATGCTTGGTGCGCGTGAAGACCAGCACGGAATCCATCTCCGGCTTCCGCAGCAGCTCGACCAGCAGGTCGTTCTTTCGGACGCGTGGCACGGGATACACGGCGTGTCGCACGGTGCTCGCGGCCGCCGAGCGACGTCCGACCTGCACGACCACGGGACGTCGCAGATACTTTCGGGCCAACGCCTCCACCTCGGGCGGCATGGTAGCGCTGAACAGCAACGTTTGGCGATACGGCGAAATTCCGCTCACGATGCGGTTGATCTGGGGGGCGAACCCCATGTCGAGCATGCGGTCGGCCTCGTCGAGCACGAGGATCTCGAGCGAGTCCAGCGATGCGTTGCGCTTCTCCATGTGGTCGATGAACCGCCCCGGCGTGGCCACGATGACGTCGACGCCGCGCTCCAGCGCTTTCTCCTGCGCGTCGTACGCGACGCCTCCATAGATGGGCGCCACTTCGACCCCCGTCCCCTCGCCGTACTTCCGGAAGCTCTCGTCCACCTGCTGGCAAAGCTCGCGAGTGGGGGTGAGAATGAGGCAACGCAGTCGCTTCGGCCCTCCCAGGAGCCGATGGATGATGGGGAGGGTGAACGCGGCCGTCTTGCCGGTGCCGGTCTGCGCCAGCCCCATGACGTCGCGTCCATGCATGGCAAGCGGGATCGCTTCACGCTGGATCGGCGTCGGCGCCACGTATCCCGCTGCGGCGACGGCCTCCAGGATCGACGGCGCGAGACCGAGCGACTCGAAGCTCGCCGCCCGACCCTCGACCAACGGCTCGGCCGTGACGACGTCGCGGAGCGCTCGCGTCTCCAGTGGTCCCTCGGGCTCCGGCGATACCTCGGCCGCCGGCGACTCGGCGGCTTCTGGCGTCGCCCCAGCCTGCGGCCGCGCCGTCTGGGACTGCTCGGTGTTCGAGAGGCGCGGTGCGCGCGTGCGCGATCGCTTGCCGGGGTGCGTGGTCGTCATTCCGCCTGTAGCCTGAGTCAGTTCAACATCTCAAGCTAAGTGGCCGTCGACAAGAATCGCCACCGCCCCGATGGGCCGGGCGCGATTGGCACCGCGCAGGAGTTGACCAATCGAACGACGGGTGGCGCGTCGCGCGGGACCTGCGACCCGGGCGATGTCGGTCCGGCTAACGATTGGAGGCGAGATGCGGGAGCAGGGCCTCGAGCACTGTGTGCGGCACTTCCTCGGCGAGTACGTGACCCGCACGGGAGATGATGCGCGCCTGCGCGCAGGGGAGCGCGCGGGTGCGCGCCGCAGATTCGGTGGCGCGCACGAGCAGGTCCTGCCCGCCGAGCAGGGTAAGGACCGGGGTCGTGAGCGGTGCCAGTTCCGCATCGGTCCGGGGCTCCAACGAGTAGCGGTGAAGGAGGGTGCGCAGCGCCCAGCCAAAGGCGGGATCGCCGCTCGGCGCCCAGTACTCGTCCACGTCACGAAACGCGAAGTCACCCAGCGTCCCGTTCAGCGCGCGCAGCGCCACCGGGACGCTCCAGGGCGGAACCGCGTACTGCACCAGCCGCGCCGCAGCCCCCGGCGTGAAGAAGCGCGCCAGCCCGACAAACCGGAGCGGGGCCAGCCCCACCGGGGCGAGCAGCGTCAGCGTCGAGAGCCGACCAGGTTGCCGGCGCGCGACGTCGAGGGCAACGCCACCGCCTAACGAATGCGCGACCAGCGCGAGTCGCGTCAGCCCGAGCGCATCGATCACTGCCTCGAGGTGATCGGCCATGGCCGCCGAGGTGTACAGCGCCTCGTCGCGCGGCTTGTCGCTCCCCCCGTGTCCGCGCAGGTCCACGGCGATCACGCGCCAGCCGGCCACCATGACCGCAGGCAGGAGCTTTCGATAGTAGTAGGCCGACGCCCCCCAGCCGTGCACGAACAGCACCGGCTCGTCGGCGGCATCGCCCCCTTCCACGACGCGCACTCGCTCGCCGCCCGGCATGCGCAGATGTCGAGCGGTGAGCCCCGCCTCGTTGGCGGGGTACCACTCGTCGGGGGACAACCGCCCGCGAAACAGGCTGACCAGCACGATGGACCGGGAAAGGGGAGCGAATCGAACCGACGAAAACTGCGGAACTCGACCAGGGAATTGTAGGGCGAACCGCCCACGCGCCGCACGGCGACTCATTTCCGCGCCCCGACAGGTGCGCAATGCGGCGAGGCCACCTCGACACGTGGACAGTCACAACGCCGATACCGCGTTCGGTAGCGCGCGTCGACAGGACGTGGTCCGTGCTTGTCCGGACGGCGGGCGCGCTCCAACTTGCTCCGACCCGTCCACCCCCGGTGCGAATGAGCCGTTCCGCCCACCACGACGTCCCGTCCCACCACTCCGCTCGTGCGGGGTGAATTCGTCGATATCGGAAGCGCCAGACTGTACTACTACGCCTCTGGCAGCCGTGGCTCGGGTGAACCGATCGTCCTGCTCCATGGATTCCCGACCTCGTCTCATCTCTGGACCGGCGTCGTCCCGCTCCTTCCGAAGGGGCACCGCGTGGTGGTGCTCGACTTGCTCGGGTTCGGTCGAAGTGATCCGCCGGTCGAGGGGGCCGACCTTTCCCTGCGCGCGCATGCCGATCGGGTCGTCACGCTGCTCGATGCCCTCGGGATCAACTACGCAACCATTGTCGGACACGACCTGGGCGGAGGGATCGCGCAAAGCCTCGCCATTCGGCATCCGACTCGGGTGGCTCGGCTCTGCCTGATCAACTCGGTCGCGTTCGACGACTGGCCGGGGCGCGAAGTCAAGCTCGTCAGGGCGACGATGCCCCTCACGCGTCATCTACCGGCGACGTGGATCCTGTCCATCCTTCGTGCCGACCTGCTGCGAGGCTACGTCGTGTCGGAGCGTGGCGCGCGATCCATCGATCAATTCGTGCGGCCGTTCACGACGGACAGGGGACGGGACGTGCTGGTCGCACACCTTGGGGCGCTCGATGCGGCGGAAACGAAGGTGCTGGCGCCTCGGTTAAAGGACATAGTGGCCCCGACTGCGGTACTCTGGGGGGCCGAGGATCCGTTTCTTCCGCCCGCGATCGGGCAACGGCTCGCCGACGCGATCGGCGGCGCCACGCTCGACGTTGTACCCGACGTCCGTCACTTTACGCCGGAAGAAGCGCCGGAGCGGGTGGCCGGGACGATCGCACAATTACTCTCGCGATGACTTCATCACGCCTCGATACGTTCCGCACCATGGTGTCCCGCAGTCCCGCCAACGCAGTGGCTCGTTTCGGGTTGGCGAACGAGCTTATCAAGGCGGAGCTCTGGGCGGAGGCGGCGGAGCACCTGCGGCTGTACCTGGCATCGTATGACGATGATGGCAATTGATACGGGCGCCTCGCGCACGCGTGCGAGGCGCTCGGCCTGATGGACGAGGCCCGGGACGCACTCGCGCGCGGGATCACCGCCGCCGAGCGTTTCGGTCACCCCGGGATGGCGAGCGAACTCGCCGGCCGTCTCGAAGACCTGGAGGATTCCACGTGAACGGCTTTGTGCGGAGCGCCCTGTTCGCCCTCGTCTGGTGCATGCTCGACGTCTCGGCCGCCTCGGCCCAGCGGGTGTCTCCCATCGCGGCGCAGCCGGTGAGCATCGGCACGAGGGTCCGCATCTTCGCCCCGAGCCTTCGGCGGGAACGGTATGTCGGCCGCGTCGATTCGCTGAATGCTGGCGAGGTGACGCTGGACACCGCCGGCATCCGTCGTCGACTGGGATTCGAGATGGGACCCGTGCTGGTCGATTCCTATCGACTGGTCACCGTGCGCACGTCGGCGATTGAACAGCTCGAGGTGAGTGCCGGGCGAACGACCCGAGCGGCCACGATCAAGGGGATGCTGATCGGGGGACTCGCCGGCGCCCTGCTCATCGGCTTCGGGCAGTTGCCGGAGGTCAATCCGTCTGCTTCGGACTTCCTGAAGGGGGCGCCGCTGGGCCTGGCCATCGGAACCGCCGTCGGCGGCGTGGTGGGCTACGCGTTGGGCGGTGAGCGCTGGGTCCCGGGCGAGCTTCCCCGCTAGCGCACTTCCTTCGCGGCGTCGAGGACGTGCGCGATGTCACGAGACAGCGCGCGCGCCTCCTGGGTCGCTGACGACACGTCGTCCATCGCTGCCTGCACGCCGGCCGATCGCAGGGCAATCATGTCGAGCCGCATGTTCTGCAGGACGAGGGCTGCACTTTCGAGTTGGGTCAGCAGGGTTTCGCGACGGGTCAGCAGGTCGGCCATGGTGCTGCGCTGACGCTCCAGCAACTGGAGGCGCTGGTCGCGCTCGCGTGACTCGGGCAGTTCGCGCGCCGCAGCCAGGCGGCGATCCACCTCGGCCAGCGCCTCCGGACGGACGTCTTCTTCCATCCGGTGCAGCGCCTGCGCCAACGAGGCGACGCGTTCTGTCAGGGCGTCGACGGTCGGCGCCACATCGGGGATGAGGTCGCTGTCCGCCTTCGTGAGCTTGCCCAGCACCTCCTGCACGGCGAGGCGATCGGAAGCGGCGCGGCGCACGTGGTCACCGTACGGTCCGGCCAGCACGTCTTCGGGCGCCATTTCGCGGGCCAGTTGCGCGGGCGACGGGAGCCGGTTGGCGATCGGAGCGCGCGCCTCGTGCCGTTGCATCGCCTGCCGCGCCTGCCGTCCGAAGATGTCGCGGAATCGCACGCCGTCGGCCCAGAGCGAGGCGAGCCGCCTGGCCAGCGGGATCGACATGCCGATGGCCGGGAAGAAGAACCAGAGGAATTGCGGGGACACCGCGAGGTTGATCGCAGCGAGCAATCCAATGGTGACGGCCGAACTCCCCGCGCGCCGCCGAAAGGCGCGGATACGGTCAGCGACGCTCAACTGCGCGAACGTCGACAGGCTCTCTCTCCCCCGCAACAGATCGCGTTCGCGGCCGCTGACGTGCCCACGATTCCGCACGTCGTGCCACGACTCGGGCATCCACGCGGGGACCGGGGCGAGTGGCTGTACCGAGCCACGCGGGGGGCGTCCGACTGTGTTGCCGCCCCAGCCGGCATTGGCGGCATCGATCGCGTCACGCGCAGGTTCGCGCGATGGCTCGCGCGATGGCTCGCGCGACCGCCCGGAGGCGACCGGTGGTGCCCCCTGCCCGCCGCGCACGATGTCCCGGACACTGGCGGCGAGGCCCTCGACGCGCGGGGCGGGACGTTGCCACGCCGCAGACAGCCGATCGACCTCGCCCTGGCCAGGACGCGTGTGTGCCGAGCGCGGGTCGGCGCTGCGCACGTCGTCCCGGTGTGTCCCTTCGCGGGCGAGGGGCTCCGTGCCGCGCGTCTCGACGGCGGTGATCACGTCGCGAAAGGTCGCGGCGTCGGCCCAGCGATCCTGCGGGCGCTTGGCCATCGCGCGCTCGATGGCGCTGACCAGCGGGAGCGGGAGGTCGGGACGGGCGTCCTGGAGTGAGGACGGCGTCTCGCGGATGTGCTTGAGCAGCATCGACGGCGTGTTCGTGGCCTGGAACGGCAGCACGCCGGCAAGCATCTGGTAGGCGACAATCGCCAGGGAGTACAGGTCGGATCGTCCATCGATCTCGCGCTCGCCCATGGCCTGTTCGGGCGACATGTACGCGGGCGTGCCGACGGCGATCCCCGTGACCGTGAGCCGGGCATCGCCCTCGGCGGCGCGGGCGATCCCGAAGTCGGTGACCATGGGGCGCCCCGTGGCACGATCGATCAGGATGTTGTCGGGCTTGATGTCGCGATGCACGATCCCGCGCGCGTGCGCGTACGCGAGCGCGTCGGCCACGCCACGCAGCACGCGGTACACGTCGGGCAGCGGGGGCCGCATCTCGGTCGCGAGCCGCAGCGCGAGCGGCTCGCCTTCCACGAGCGCCATGACGAAGCACACCAGGCCGTCGCGCTCCTCGACGGCGTAGATGGGGACGATGTTGGGATGATTGAGCTGCGCGGCCGTCTGCGCCTCGCGCAGGAAGCGCTGCTTCACGTCGTCACGGTACGCCAGCTCGGGGGGGAGGACCTTGATCGCCACGACGCGACGCAGCTTGCGGTCGAGGGCCCGGTAGACCACGCCCATCCCGCCGCGGCCCAACTCTCCCTCAATCTCGTACGCGTCGCCTAACGCGGCGCCGACCCGCTCTCGCAGTCTGTCGGCCATCGGCTGCCGGTGCCGTCGGCACGATCGGTGGCGACGGGTCGCGTCGCCACCGGTCGGCCTAGCTCCGTCCTCCTATCCGCAACTTGGCCATCTCGTCCCGCGCGTAGACCACGGCGTCGACTTCCCGGCCGAGGGCCATCGCCTTCTCTGCGACCGAGGTGATGGTCTGGTGGTTCTGCGGGCCGCTGCGCAGTCGCACGACCTCGAGGCGCATGTTCTGCAACGCGACGTTGCAGCTCTCGAGCTTCTCCCGGGCCTGCGACAGCCGCGCGTCCAGGTCGGCGACGGCCCGCCGCTGCCGCTTGAGATGCGCCAGCCGGCGCACGCGCTCCTCGCTGGCGCGCGTATCCAGCGGGTTGGCCTCTCCCTCGAGCCGGCGGATGTCGGCCTCCAGCTCGGCCGACGACGCGGCGGGGAGCGCGCGCTCGAGATCCGCCACCTGCATCGCGAGGGCCTCGACCTTGCCATAGAGCTCAATGGCCGACGATGGCACGTCGGCCAGGATGCTGCGCTCCTGCTTGGGCAGCATCTCGATGAGCCGCAGGATGTCGTCGCGATTCCGCCGTGCCTCCTGGACCATTCGCCCGTGGTGGCCAGTCAGCGCCGCCGGCGGCGGACCCGACGCGACACCCGACATGGCCGCCGCGGTGCCCGCGCGATCGAAGAAGTGGTGGCCACTCCGTCCACGCAGCCGAGCGCGCGCTCGGACCTCGGAGCGCTTCTCGGGATCCCACAAGGCACGCGCGCTGTCTGCCCACTCGGCGACGACGTCGAAAAAGAGCTTGTCCCTCGGCTCCTTGAGGACGTCGTGCCAGTCGTAGCCGTCGGACCAGAGCTTGGCGTATTTCCAGGCGAGGTAGATCGTGTACATCCCCCACAACCCGACGAAGTCCGGGCCGCCGAACGTCGAGACGACGATGCTGCCTCCGCCGGCGAAGATCCACGGGGCAAGCTTCTTTCGGAACCAGCGGACCGGGGGAGCGTTCCACCGGACGACTTCTTCCGGCGAGAGCTCCATGAACTCCCCGCCGTTGTCCATGCTGGCTGGCGCGTAGCCGCGGTTCGGCGATGCCATGGCCCCGAGCGCCAGCGGTCCGCCATTCGCCGGCTCCGGCACGTTGCCCGATTCGAGCGCTGCCGCGAGCGCTGCGGCGCTCGGGAATCGGTTCGCGGGCTCCTTTTCCAGCATCATCATGACCGCGCGTCCGAGGTCTCTCGGAGCGCTCGGCGCGCGCTGGTGCACGGGAACCGGCGATTCTGATATGTGCTTTACCAGAAGGGCGGGCGTGCTCGTGGCATTGAACGGGAGGTCACCGGTCAGCATCTGGTAGCCGACAATGCCGAGCGAATAGAGGTCGCTGCGGCCATCGACTTCGCGCTCGCCCATCGACTGCTCCGGCGACATGTACGCCGGGGTTCCGATCGCCATGCCGGTAGCGGTCAGTCGGGCATCGGCGCCGTCGGTGATGGCGCGGGCGATGCCGAAGTCGGTGACCATGACCCGCCCATCCTCCTGATTGATGAGGATGTTGTCGGGTTTGATGTCGCGGTGCACGACGCCGCGCTCGTGGGCGAAGGCGAGGGCGCGGGCGGTCTCGAGCAGGTAGCGACGCGACTCATCGTACGGCAGCGCGCCCTGCCGATGCAGGCGGACCGCGAGATTCTCCCCATCCACGAAGGCCATCACGAAATACACCAGCCCTTCGCGCTCATCGACGGAGTAGATCGGGACGATGTTCGGATGACTCAGCTGCGCCGCCGTTTCCGCCTCGCGCAGAAACCGCGTGCGGATCTCGCCCCGGAAGGCCAGCTCTGGCGGCAGGACCTTGACGGCAACCTGGCGCTTGAGTCGCCGGTCGCGGGCGAGGTAGACGATGCCCATTCCGCCGCGACCGATTTCCCGATCCAACTCATAGTTCGCACTGAGCACGCGCTCGACGTGCGCGCGTAACTCGTTGTCGGACGATGACGCGATAGGATCTGGCACTCGAGAGGGAGCGATGGAATCGAGGAGAGTGATCAGCTGCGTAGTGTAGCATTGGACCGATGGAGCGTCTAGCAGCGAGTGGCGCAACGGACCGCCGCTACGGCGCATTCAGCCTCACCCTACGTCAGAATGGCCCACGAAAGTTGCAAAGCCGGTCACCGTGGCGTAAAACACGAGCGCGCCGCGTGCACTGGAGAGGTGGCAGCATGGGGGAGGTCGAGCGCACGTGCGGGGCCTGACTCGAGCCAGGCGGCACGATCCAGTCCCTGCTCCGGCCCCAACGACCTCTCGCTTTTCGCCTGATTGCCTACCCGTCCTCTGGACTCGATCGCCATGGCCCAGCGCACCTCACTTCCCGTCCTTCCGCTTCGCGGGACGGTCACGTTCCCCGGCCTCACATCGCCCATCGCGGCGGGACGACCGGGGACGCTTCGTGCCATCGAGGCAGCCTTGAAGTCCGATCGACTGGTCTTCGCGGTGGCGCAGCGTGACAATACAGACGAGCCGTCGCCGGAGATCCTCTACTCCATGGGGGTCATCGCCCGGATCGGACAGATCCAGCGTGGACTCGGCGGGGTCCAGCTCCTGCTGCAGGGTGAGCAACGGGCCACCTCGCTCGAGTACAACCTGAACGACGGCTACCTCACGGCCGTGGTCATTCCGACCGAGGAAATGGCGCCGCTCAATGAGCAGGACGCCGCCTTCGAGGCGCTGCACAAGGAAACGCGCGAGCGCGCACAGGAACTGGGCGAGAAACGCGGCCTCCCCGAGGAAGTCGTGCACCAGGTGCTCGACGCAGTGGATGAGCCGGGGGAAATTCGCCGATCTCGTCGCCGGCTACATCGAGCTCCCGGTTCCGGAAAAGCAGGGGCTGCTGGAAACGCTGAGCGTGGAGGAGCGGCTGCGCCGCGTGCTCGTGCACGTGCAGCGCCAGATCGGAATGCTCGAGGCACAGGAGGAAATCAAGTCGCAGGTCCAGGAGGAACTGGGCGAGCGCCAGCGCGAGATGTTCCTGCGTGAGCAGCTGAAGGCGATCCAGAAGGAGCTGGGCGACGATGACCAGTCCAAGGAAATCGCCGAGTTGCGTGAGAAGCTGACCAAGCTCGACCTCCCGAAGGAAGCGCGTGCGGAAATGGAGCGCGAGCTGGGACGTCTGGAGCGCTCGGGACGCGAGTCGATGGAGGCGCAGGTCATTCGCACCTATCTCGAGTGGATTGCCGAGCTTCCGTGGAGCAAGCGGTCGGACGACCATCTGGACCTCAATCGGGCGATCGACGTCCTCGACAGCGATCACTACGGCCTGCAGGACGTGAAGGACCGCATTTTGGAGTTCCTCGCGGTGCGTCAGCTGCGCGCGCAACAAGTCGCGGAGGAGGTCACCAAGACCGGCGAGTTCCCGATCGGGAAGCGCGCCGTAGTGCAGGATGCTGGTACGACGCCCACCGGGGGCAACGGCGAGAGCCATGACCGGACGATCACCGATGCCAGCGAGGCCAAGGCGCGGGCGATGGCGCGCGGTCCTATCCTGCTGTTCACCGGTCCGCCGGGCGTGGGCAAGACGTCGATCGCCAAGTCGATCGCGCAGTCGCTGGGACGCGAGTACGTGCGTGTCGCATTGGGAGGGGCCCGCGACGAGGCGGACATCCGCGGGCACCGGCGCACCTATGTGGGTGCAATGCCCGGACGCATCATCCAGGGGATGAAGCAGGCCGGGACGAAGAACCCGGTCTTCCTGCTCGACGAGGTCGACAAGCTCGGGCAGTCGTTCCAGGGCGACCCTTCGAGCGCGTTGCTCGAGGTCCTCGACCCCGCGCAGAACGACTCATTCACCGATCATTACCTCGGCGTCCCGTTCGACCTGTCCGAGGTCCTGTTCATCGCCACGGCAAACTTCATCCAGAACATCCCCGGACCGCTGCTCGACCGCATGGAGGTCGTGGAGTTCGCCGGATACACGGAGCGGGAGAAGGCAGAGATTGCCCGGAAGTACCTCATTCCGCGGCAGCTGGAGGAGTCGGGGCTTCGCGACAAGAACGTGAAGTTCGACGACGATGCCGTGATGGCAGTCGTGAGCAACTACACGCGCGAGAGCGGCGTGCGACAGCTCGAGCGCGAGATCGGTCGCGTCTGTCGCAAGGTCGCGCGCAAGCTGGCGACGGGCGACACCTCGATGCTGGACGACGATCGGCTGGACGCCGAGGAGATCCGCGAATTGCTCGGGCGGCCGAAGGTGCATCCCGAGCGGGCGCAGGAAAAGCACGAGGTGGGGATCGCGACCGGGATGTACTACACGCCGCAGGGTGGCGACATCATGTTCGTGGAGGCCTCGATCCGTCGGCAGGAAGGGCGGATGCGCGAGACCGAGGATGGCGTCTCGCGGGACGGGGCGGCGCGTCAGGGCCCGATCTCGCTGATCCTGACCGGCCAACTGGGCGACGTGATGAAGGAGAGCGCCCGGGCAGCGCTCACCTTCGCGACCAACAATTCCGAGCAGCTGGGCATTCCGCTCGATCGGGTCACGAGCGCGAGCGAGGCGCACATCCATGTTCCGGCAGGCGCAATTCCAAAGGATGGTCCGTCGGCGGGGCTCGCGATCGCGACCGCCCTGGTGTCGGAGTTGTCCGGACGACCGGTGCGTCGCGACGTCGCCATGACCGGGGAAATCACCTTGCGCGGACGTGCACTCCCGATCGGCGGGTTGAAGGAGAAGGTGCTCGGCGCACACCGGGCGGGGATCAAGCACATCATCATCCCCAAGCAGAATGCGGCCGATGTCGAGGACGTGCCGGAGGAGGTACGCAAGGAACTGACCTTCCATCCCGTCGAGTCGCTGGAGGAGGTGCTGGCGATCGCCCTGGTGGCGGACGCGGAGGCGGCGGACGAAAGGGAACCGGCGTGCCCGGGGGCGGCGTGCCCGGGGGCGGCGTGCCCGTGACCGGCGCAATGGCCAGCTGAGGAGCTGGGCGTCTCGCGGCCGCGGAACCTGGGGGCGCGCGTCGCCGTAGGAGGCGACATCCCGATCCCTCTGTCCATGCTCGCCTCCTTCGCCACCGCCGCCCTCGTCGCCCTCGACCAGCTCAGGGTGAACACGCTCCGCACCCTCCTGTCGACGCTCGGCGTCATGATCGGCGTCGGGTCGCTGGTCGCCGTCTTGTCGTTAGGCGACGGCATGGAACGGTTCACGCGTGACGAAGTCGAGCGTACGACAGATGTGCAGTCGGTGACGCTGTCCTCGCGCACCGGCGAGATGGTGGAGGGCACCTGGGTACCGGTGCGTGATGCGCCGGTCTTCGGCCGTGTCGAGGCCGCCGACATCGCGCGCGACGTGGACGGGGTGAAGGGGGTCTCGCTGGCGGTGTCGGCAACGGTTCCGGTGGAATCGCCGCGCAGCGGGGGGCGGCGCGAGGCCTCGGTGACCGCGGCCATGGCGGGCGTGGACCAGTTTTCGCGCGCAGAGCTGGCGACCGGGCGATTCTTCACGCGTGTGGAAGACGCGCGCGATGCGCCGGTCGTGGTGCTCTCGCACAAGCTGGCGGCTGACCTCGCGCGGCCGCGCGCACCCGAACAGCTCATGGGTGAGTCGGTGCGCGTGCAGGGTGCCCCGCGCGAGGTCATCGGCATCCTGGCCGCGTACAGGGGAGAACGTAGCTATGCGGCCATCGTGCCGTATGCGTCAGCACCGCTCCTGGCCGCCGCCAGTGGTCGTCGATTGCTGCCGATCATCAGCGTGCGTGCGACGCGCATCGAGGACGTGGATGCCCTGCGCCGCTCGCTCGAGGATTGGCTGGGGCTCCGCTACGGACAGCGGTGGGAACGGCGCGTCGAGGTAACGACGATGGCGCGTCGCCTCGAGCAGGCGACGCAGGGTGTGCGCATCTTCAAGTGGTTCATGGGAGCGATCGCCGCCATCTCCCTGCTGGTGGGAGGGATTGGCATCATGAACGTGATGTTGGCGTCGGTGACGGAGCGAACGCGAGAGATCGGGGTGCGCAAGGCGCTTGGCGCACGCGGTCGCGATGTGCTGCTGCAGTTCCTGGCGGAATCAGTCGCCATCTCGAGCGTGGGGAGCGCGATCGGCGTCGTGCTGGGATCGTTGATCGCCTCCGGGGCGATTCTCCTGATCCGCACCCAGACCGGGGCCGACGGACTGGCGCCAGCGCTCTCGCTGTCGTCGGTGCTGGTCGCGGCCGGTTCGGCGGTGGCCGTCGGACTCATTTTCGGCACCTATCCGGCGCGGCGCGCGGCACGTCTCTCGCCTATCGACGCCATCCGGCACGAGTAGGCACGAGTAGGCACGAGTAGGCACGTCACGCAGGATCCGTCGGGCGCCGGGCGTGCCGTCAGTGCATGATCGGCCCTAAGCGCAGGATGCGCCAAGCATCCATGCGAAGGACCGGCGGCTCCGTGCCCGGGAGGAAGTACTCGGTGTAGCGGCGCGCGGCAGGGGTCGACTCGTCGGCGACGACGCCGGTGTCCCGGTCAAGCTCGGCGATCACGAGCCCCTCGGGCGGTGTCCATGCCGGTCCCGCGCGTCCCACGCCGGCCCGCTGCACCATGCGCCCCCAGATCGGGGCGGCCAGTGAGCCCCCGGCGGCACCGGAGGTGATCGTCTTCGGGGTGTCGAAGCCGAGCCAGACCCCGGCGACGAGGTCCGGAGTCATCCCGATGAACCAGACGTCGGCATTGTCATTGGTCGTGCCGGTCTTGCCCGCGACCGGTATGCTCGCCGGCACGTAACTCCGGATCGCCTGCGCCGTGCCACGATCCACTGCATCGCGCAGCATGTCGCGCACGATGAAGGCGACCTTGGGGTCCAGCACCTGGTGCGCGATCGAGGGGGGCGAGTGCCAGACGACCTTGTCGAGCCGATCCGTGATCCGGACGATGAAGCGTGGCTCGACCCTGCCGCCCTCGTTGGCGAACGTGGCGAACGCTGCAACCAGGTCGAGGGGCTGGACCGTTGAGGCGCCGATGGCGCTCGATGGGTACGGCGCGATCGGTGACGCAATGCCGAGGGTCCGCGCCATGGAGACGACCGAATCCATCGACAGTTGCAACGCGAGCTGCACTGCCACCGGGTTGCGCGAGCGCGTCAGCGCCTCGCGCATGGTGAGCGGGCCAAGAAACTCACCGTCCGCATTGGATGGACGATAGGTCGACCGGCTGGACAGCCGGATGGCGAGCGCCGTGTCCGGAATGATGGCGTTTGGCGGAACGCTGTCGTTGACTGCGGCAGCGTACACCACGGGCTTGAACGCGGACCCGGGCTGTCGCATCGCGTTGACCGCTCGATTGTACGGTGAGGCGGCGTAGTCGCGTCCCCCGACGAGCGCCCGGACGTCGCCGGTGAATGGATCGAGTGCGACGACCGCTCCCTGCAGGTAGTTTGTCGCGCGTGGCGCACGGGTCGCGAAGGTCGGATGGCGGTACCCATCGCGCGCCTCCAGCTCGGCGGCGCCTTCGCGCAGCGCCTCGTTGGCCGCACGCTGAATGACCGGATCCAGCGTCGTCTCGATGCGATACCCCCCCTCGGTCACGTTGACGCCAGCCCGTTCGGCCTGGACGCGCACGACGTCGACGAAGTAGGGAGACGGTTCGGCGAAGCCGGCATTCGGGGCGACCGCCAGCGGTTCACGCTGCGCGGCCTGTGCCTGGTCGCGGGTGATGAACCCCTGCGACGCCATGAGGGAGAGCACGAGGTTGCGGCGCGCGCGCGCGCGATCCTTGTGCCGGACCGGGTCGTACAACGCGGGGCCCTTGGGGAGCGCGGCCAGCACGGCGGACTCGGCGAGCGTCAGCGTCGTCGCCGACTTGGCGAAGTAGTGTCGGGCGGCCGACTCGACGCCGTAGTACCTCGAGCCGAAGTGGATGAAGTTGAGGTAGGCCTCGAGGATCTGCTCCTTGCTGTAGCGCTTCTCCATCTCCCGTGCCGCCGACTGCTCGCGCAGCTTGCGCCCGATGCTGCGATCGGTCCGGTCGATGATGTCGGGATGCATGTTCCCGACGAGTTGCTGCGTGATCGTGCTGGCGCCGCGGGGATTCCCGCCAAGCGCGTCCTTCAGCGCACCCGCCACGCCGACGAGATCGACTCCGTCGTGCTGGTAGAATCGCTGGTCCTCGACCGCAACGAACGCCTGTGGCAGGTAGCGCGGAAGCTCGCGCAGGGGGACGACCGTGCGCCACTGACGGCCGATCTCGCCGATCAGCGACCCATCGCGCGCCAGCACCTGGGATGACTGCGGCATGGCGACGATGCGCCATGGCTCGCCGGTGCCGGCGGTGTCCGGCGTCTGGGCAGCGCCGAGCGCGGGCGCCAGTACGGCGGACACGAGTATCGCGCCGAGCGCGTGCAGCCGCCGGGCGCTCGTCCGCGCGCGGAGGGCCGGGCCCTGCAATGACGTCACGGACCCTGGAGTGCCACGCTGCATTTCCACGAACTCGGACTGCCTCTGAAGTTTGTCGGACCGTCTGCGCTCGAGCGCTCCACGCTCCTGAGACGACGCGCACTGTCGCGCCGCGTTGCGCCCGTACGGAACCGTGTGACGCTCATACCCCTGAGCGACTGAGAGGTGCAGGCAGTTCCCGCGCGCGTGCGAAGCGCGCCTGCCCGGAACGTCCCGCGTCGTCGCGGTGCTCGGCGATCGACGCCGGTCACGCATGGGAGGTGCCAAGGTAAGCGATCGCTCGTGCTCCACCGTAACGTTGCCGTCCGGCCAGCGGGACGTCAGCTTTCGCGTCATGACGCGAATCGTAACCCTCGCCGTCGCCCAGCTGCATCCCCGCAAGGGCGACTACCCGTGGAACCTGGCCCGCGTGGGAGAGCTGATCGCCCAGCTAGCCGCCACCGATCCACGGCCGCACGTGATCCACCTCCCCGAGACCGTGCTGTCCGGCTACTTCGTGGAGGGCGGCGTGCGCGACGTCGCCGTCACCGCCGGGACGCTGGCCTCCGACCTCGATCGATCGTTCCGGGCGGCGCACGCTGCAACGGCGCACGCTGCAACGGCGCACGCTGCACCGGCGCACGGCGCGCTGCGCGCCGTCGATGTCGTGACGGGGTTCTATGAGCGGTGGCGCGGGACACTCTACAACTCCGCAGCGTATATCCGCCTCGGCGACGGCGCGCCGCAGGTGCTGCACGTGCATCGCAAGGCGTTCCTCCCCACCTACGGCCTGTTTGACGAAGAGCGGTTCGTGGAGCGGGGGCATGAGATCCGCGCGTTCGACACCCCGTGGGGCCGGGCGGCGCTCCTGATCTGCGAGGATGCATGGCATTCCTTGTCGGGGACCATCGCCGCGCTCGATGACGCCGAGGTGATCTTCGTCTCGGCGGCCGCGCCGGCCCGCGGGATTCATCCGCGCGACGACGGGCTACCCGGCCCGGCGTCCGTGGCGCGGTGGGAGCGATTGGTGCGCGACATCGCCGAGGAGCACGGGCTGTTCGTGTCGCTGGCCAACCTGGTCGGGAGCGAAGGCGGGAAGATCTTCGCCGGCTGCTCGTCCGTCACGGGGCCGCACGGCGACCTGCGGGTGCGCGGCCCGGAGTGGGAAGAGGCCGTGTTGGTGACCGCGCTCAACCTGGGCGACATCGGGCGAGCGCGCGCCGACACCCCGTTGCTGGCCGACCTCCGGACGGCCCTGCCTCACCTGCATCGTGCCCTTGCGGCGGCCGAACGTGGGGAGCGGGGAGGACGAGCAGGGCACGACGGCGCGGCGGAGGGGGAGCGGGTTGGGTCGAGAGGCGAGCGGGATGGGCGCGAGGCGGCGAGCGGGGCCCCCCCCCCAATGACAACGATAGCCAGTCCTGCCGCCGCTCCTCTTCACCAATTCCCCGCAGTCCAGGTCATTTCAGCGCACGCCAGGTCGCAGACGCCGGACTCCGTCGGCGGGCCTCCGCCGCTGACGATCAACGCGCCGCTCGTCGAAGCGTGGCTCGTGCGGTTCATCCGTGACGAGATGGCGCGGCGCGGATTCGAGCGCGCCGTCGTCGGCATCTCGGGTGGCGTCGATTCCGCGGTGACCGCATTCCTCGCTGCCCGGGCGCTCGGCCCCGACAAGGTGCTCGGGCTGCGCCTGCCGTATCGCACTTCGAGTCCGGAGTCGCTCGAGCACGCCCAACTCGTCATCGATGCGCTGGGCATCCCGGCGCGCACGCTCGACATCTCAGCGGCCGTGGACGGCTATCTCGCGCTGGAACCGGAGGCCGATCCGACGCGGCGGGGGAACGTCATGGCGCGAGTGCGGATGATCGCGATCTTCGACCAGTCGGCCCGCCTGCGCGGCATTCCGTTAGGCACCGGGAACAAGACCGAGCGCCTGTTCGGTTACTTCACCTGGCACGCCGATGACTCCCCGCCGATCAACCCGGTCGGCGACCTGTTCAAGACGCAGGTCTGGGCACTCGCTCGCCATCTCGGGGTCCCCGAGACCATCGTCACCAAGCCGGCGTCGGCAGACCTGATCCACGGGCAGACCGACGAGGGCGACTTCGGCATCAGCTACGACCGGGCCGACGCGATCCTGCAGTGGCTGGTCTCGGGCTTCTCTGCGGCCGATCTCGTGGCGCGTGGGTTCGACGCCGAGCAGGTCGAGTTGGTCCGCCGACGTCTCGATGGCACGCACTGGAAGCGCAAGCTTCCGACCGTGGCGATGCTCTCGCAGACCGCGATCGGCGAGTCGTACCTGCGACCCGTTGACTACTGACCCCCCGTCCCCGATGCCATTTGTGCTGAAGCTGCGCGATGTCCTCGTCGGCCGGTCGGACCTCGCCGAACGCGATACGGAGCGTCGCGCGGCGCGCGGGTCCTTCCGCCCCGGACTCGGCTGGGAGCTGGTCGAGCCGATTTTTACGCTCGCCGACGGGACGGAGGCGCCCGGTACGTCCGGCGGCGACGCCCAGCGCGCGCGGTACCGGCGCGCCCGAGACACACTGGCGCTCTCGCTGCACCGGCCGGACGGCGACCTGCTCGAGACGGCGCGCATCGACATCCTGCGCGACAGCGCCTCGCCGACCGGGCTCGTGCTCGACGTCGCGATCGTCGATGACAGCTTCTGGCGCCCCTGACCCTCGCGCCGGCACGGCGTCCGTGCACAGACGCTGAACACGGCGTCGCGCCGCGACCGCGGTCTCACACGAGCTCCAGCCTGCCTAACGTCCGGCGCTGATTCCCCGCCCGGGCTTGAGCGTGATGGTGACGATGCCCTGTGTGAGGTCGAC
Source organism: Gemmatimonadota bacterium (assembly GCA_016704465.1). Taxonomy (GTDB): domain Bacteria; phylum Gemmatimonadota; class Gemmatimonadetes; order Gemmatimonadales; family Gemmatimonadaceae; genus SCN-70-22. The sequence goes on from JADJAD010000013.1 coordinate 200,674, forward strand.
TCCTGACGCATCGGGCTTGGTGACCTCCACCGAGGCGATGTCTTCCGTCGCAACCGGGAGACCATCGAAGGGCGATCCCGCGCCGCTCGCCGGAGCCAACGTCAGGACCTTCCGGTAGAGTTCACGCCCCTCATGTGACAGGACGATGACCCGCGCGCGCCCTCCGGCCGCGGGTGAAGCGCGCGAGGCCGAGGGTTCCGTCATGCCGTATGGCGCGATGGAGGGCGCCGCGGACGGCGCTGCGGATGGTGTGGCGGCGGACGAGGGTTGCGTCGCCGAGCGCGCCCCCGGCTTGAGCACGATGCGAATCAGCCCCGCCTTTGCCTCGGGCGGCAGGAGCGACGCGGATTTGATCACGTCGACCGATGCAATCTCCGACGCCGCGACCGGAATTGAGTCGAACGCTGGCGTGCCATTCGCCGTACGCGCACCGAGTCGCCCGGTCATGACGACATTTCCGTCGGCGTCGTGGATCATCACTAGTGGATCGTTCAATGTGCCGCCCGCCCCAAAGCTCGGCCCGCGCACGCGCAGCGCCGTCGAGACCGCGTCACGCATCGAATCCGCCTGGGCCGCGGTTGCGGCAGCGGCCGGCTTGGCGGCACCGTCGACAATCGTGTACGAGGCGACCGGGGCCAGCGGCTCCGGACGGCGCGCTTCGCAGCCGGTGACGATGCTGGCGGCGATCGCGAGCCCCAGCGCGCACTGCGAGGCGGCGCCGAGCGAGGGACGAGGGTTGGTCATGGCGCGGATTCTCCGTTCAAGCGGGGATTGAGAGGCGGCAAAGGCGAGGTAGGCAGGCAGGCGCGGAGACCGCCGCGACGCCGCCACCGTCAGGAGCAGGTTGCCGTAGTCATGCACATCGCCGCCGGCGCTGAGCACGCGCGCGTCGCAGTCGAGCTCGAGGGCCGCGCGCAGGCGCCGGGCGATGAACCACAGGGCCGGATTCCACGGCATCGCACCGAGTGCCGCGAGGCTCAGCATGAGAAGGTGAGGATCGCCGGCGCGCAGGTGTTCCCGTTCATGGCGCACAAGCAGGGCCCGGCGGCCGGACTCGAGTGCGGCGAGTCGTGACGGCAGCAGGATGCGAGGCGTTCCGAAGAATCGCACGCCGGGACCGACGTCGCGGGTGAGCGCGACCACCTCGCCGTCCAGCGTGGTGGTGGCGGCCCCCCGTGCGGCGCGATGCAGCCGCCACGTGCCCTCTGCGATGACCGCCGCGACCACGAGCGACCCGATCCCCCACACCGCGAGGATCAGCTGGTCCCACGTCCAGCCAGTCACCGGCGTCGCAGCGAGGGTCGAGGAGGACAGCGTTGACAGGTACGCCTGTCCGTCCGCACTCAAGGTGGGAAGGGCGACCGGACGGACCGCCATGAGCAACGGGACCACGATCGCCACCACAAGGGCAGCGACCCACGGCGCTCGACGGGCGATCCGGCGAGCGGCGCACAAGGGCTCCATGGCCGCGGCGGCCAGGACGGCGCACCCGCCGATGAGCAGCGCATACAGCACCCAGGCCACGATCATGGCGCGGTCCCTCCCGCGCTGCGCCGCTGGTTCAGGACCTGACGAAGACGCTCGAGCTCCGCGTCGTCGATTCCCCGCCCGTCCACGAGTTGCGTGAGCAGCAGCTCCCGCGATCCACCGAAGATCTTGTCGACGATGCGTCCGAGCGCCGAACGACCAGCCGCGTCGCGCGCCACGAGGGCCGCGTAGCGATGGGCCTTCCCATCGCTCTCGTGCGTGACGTGTCCCTTCGCTTCCAGCGTGCGCAGCACCGTGAGCACGGTCGTGTAGGCGAGCGAGTCGTCGAGCCGCGCTCGCACCTCCGCCACCGTACTTGCTCCCTGCTCCCACAACACCGCCATGACGTCCAACTCACGGCCGGTGAACACGATCTCGTCCACGCACAGCTCCTACTAGATGTTTCGTAGAAGGTGCATCTCACCGGCGCCTGTGTCAACTAGTTCTTTAGTATCAAGAGCCCGCCTGCCACCATCTCGTGGGATTGAGGTACCATAAGGCCGCACCGAGGAGCGTCGGTCGCGGCACCTTCACCTTTTGCAGATGAGACGTCCTTTCATGACTTCCCTGTCGCGCTACGCGCTGCTGTCCGCACTCTTGCTGTCGGTGCCCGCGATGGCCTCGGCGCAATCGTCCCCCGCGAAGAAGATTGCCCCCGGCGTGTACCAGGTCGTGCCCGACGCGAACTTTGCCGGCGGCATGGACCTGTCGGCGTTCTCGATGCGCTTCGAGGGCGACTCGGTGATGGTCATCGAGCAGTCCGGCGCGATGATGACGCGCTCGCGGACGTCGTACGACGGCGAGCACCTGGTATGGACGGACCTCGAGGGCGAGTTGATGTGCCCAGGCACGGCCAGGTACAAGCTGGTCTTCTCCCAGGAGGGGCGCTCGATTCGCCTGACGCCGGTGGAGGACGGGTGTGCAGAGCGATCGGCGATCATCGCCCAGATCTCGCTCCAGCGAAAAGGCGGCTGATGTGAGGATGTCGCCGCGCCCCGCATCACTCGCTGATGCGGGGCGCGGTCGTGGCGGCGGTCACGCCATCGAGGTGTGGCGGAATGCCTCGCGCCCGGGTGCGGGCGCGACACGGACCGGCGTCGTTAGGCGGCGTAGGCGAGGCTGACCGCACGCCGGGCCCCGCGCTTGAGCGCCCGGTGCACCGCCCGGGCGTAGCGCACGAAGTTCGCGCCGGCCCACGGGCACCGGGCGAAGAACTCGTGGGGGAGCATGTCGCCCTTGAGTCGATTGCAGCGTCCGCACGCCGTCACGAGGTTGCCGACCGCGTGTGCCCCTCCCCGCGCGAGCGGGTAGACATGATCGAGCGTCGCCTCCTCCAGCGCGAGATGCTCGGCACAATACACGCATCGTCGGCCGCAATCGCGGAGTGCGGCGTTCTTCAGGGCTCGTTTCGCGTCGCGAGCGTACGACGCGTGTTGACGTGTGTCCGCGGCACGGCGGCCACGGGGCGTGCGCGAGCGAACCACCCGGAGAATCCCACGTCGAGACATCGCACCTCGCCGGAAAGGACGACACCCCGCCCGGGACTGGCCGGGGCGGGGTGTCGTGAGTGGAGGGGAGGCGATGCAGCAAGCCGCGATCGGTATCGCGGCATGGACGGTTCGCGGAGCGCCTGAGGGCGAACAGATCGCATGAACCTCCCGAGATGGGGGGTGATCCCCCCGCACGTCGGTACTATTGCTGCATAACGACAATCGGCGCAAGTCCTGGGCGACGCGGGCGCGCGTCGCCGGGGTTGGCTGGCGCTAGCTGCTGGCCGACGACAGGCGTCGCGCGATCTGCTGCCGCACCGGATCGCGCAGCGCCGCGATGATGCGCACAGCCATCGCGTCGAGCAACGTGCGATCCGGCATGCTCGATCCCGGATACGGGAGCGGGATCTCGAAGCCGTCTCCCGCGCGACGGGGGATCAGGTGCACGTGGTGGTGAAAGACGTTCTGGCCGGCGTTGGAACCGGAGTTGACCACCAGGTTCATGTCATCGGCCTCGTTGAGGCGACGGACCACCGGCGACAGGCGCAGCGCGACATCGAACAGGTGCATGGCCAGCTCGGGTGGCGTGTCGCTCAGCGACTCGTAATGCGCACGAGGGACGACGAGCACGTGGCCGAGGTTCACCGGCTGGATATCCATGAAGGCGATCGCGCTGGAATCCTCATAGCAGATCGAGACTTCTCCCGCCCCATTGATGAGGTCGCAGAAGATGCAGGGGGTGACCGGCTCTGACATGCGGACTGACTCCTCGGAGTGAACCCCTCACGTGAGAGCAGAACGGATGCCACAGTGCTCGTACTGTTGCTGGCGTCTGTGTGCGGGGGGGACTGTGCGACGGCGCCTACCACGCTTGCGCCGTGCGTGGCGAGGCGCGATCGCGACACATCGGGACGATGTGACACAGATTCGCCCGAGCGCGAGCGCCGACCTCGCCCCGGTCGCAGCGCCCCAGTCTCGGGGCAGTAAACGATCTCACCGGAGTCTTCGGCAGGCCGTGCTCGTCTGCTGCCGAGTGACCGACTTATCTTTGGAGCTTCGCTGCACCCTCTTTCTCACGCGAGTCCCATGGCTACGACGACCAGAACGGAGCGGGTAGACGCCGCCGGCCTTTCGCGCGAACAGCTTCAGCAGGCCTATCGTGTCATGCTCTTGTCGCGGCGCATCGACGACAAGGAGATCCAGCTCAAGCGACAGAACAAGATCTTCTTCCAGATATCGGGCGCCGGCCACGAGGCGGTCCTCGCCGCGGCCGGGCTGGTCCTGCGCCCGAGCTACGACTGGTTCTATACGTACTACCGGGATCGCGCCTTGTGCCTGTCCCTCGGCATGACGCCCGAGGAAATGCTGTACGAGGCCGTGGGGGCAGCGATCGACCCGAACTCGGGTGGCCGGCAGATGCCGTCCCACTTCGGGCATAAGGCGCTCAACATTGTCAGCGCCTCGTCACCGACCGGCACGCAGTTCCTGCAGGCGGTCGGATGCGCCGAGGGCATCCAGCGCGCGGCGGCCCTCGGCATGACCGAGGGGTTCCGCGACGACGAGATCGTGTACGTCTCGTCGGGCGACGGCACGACGAGCGAGGGCGAGTTCTGGGAGAGCCTGAACACGGCCAGCAACCTCCAGGTCCCGGTGCTGTACGTCATCCAGGACAACCAGTATGCCATCTCGGTTCCCGTCGAGGTCAACACGGCGGGTGGCTCGATTTCAAAGCTGGTGGCGTCGTTCCCCGGCCTGTTCATCCAGGAGGTGGATGGGTGCGACTTCATCGCCAGCTACAAGGTGATGCAGCGCGCGGTGCAGCACGTGCGCGAACGCAAGGGCCCCGCCTTCGTGCACGCGCACGTCATCAGGCCGTATTCGCATTCGCTCTCCGACGACGAGGTGCTCTATCGTCCGACCGAGGAGCGGGACGCTGATGCGCTGCGCGACCCGCTGACGACCTTTCCGGCGTGGCTGCTGACGCACGGATACGCAACTGAGCGGGAGTTGGATGACATTCGCCAGTCGGTCGATGCCCAGGTCCTCGCCGCGACCGACGACGCGCTCGGCCAGCCGCAGCCCGATGCGAGCACGGTGCACTTCGCGGTGTACTCGCCCGACGTCGACCCGACGAGCGAGTCGTTCGACACGGAGGACGATCCGCAGTTCTCGGGGAACCCGACGACGATGGTCGACCTGCTCAACGCCTGCATGCGCGACGAGATGCGCCGCGACCCGCGCATCGTCGTCTTCGGCGAGGACGTGGCCGACGTCTCGCGTGAAGCGAACGTGGGCAAGGTCAAGGGGAAGGGCGGCGTCTTCAAGGCGACGCACGGGCTGCAGGCGGAATTCGGGTCGACGCGCGTCTTCAACACGCCGCTCGCCGAGGCCAACATTGTCGGCCGGGCGATCGGCATGGCCGCACGTGGATTCAAGCCGGTGGTCGAGATCCAGTTCTTCGACTACATCTGGCCGGCCTTCATGCAGATTCGCGACGAACTGGCGACCATGCGCTGGCGCTCCAACAATGCCTTCGCCTCGCCGGTGGTGATACGAACGACCTACGGCGGCTACATTCGCGGCGCGCTCTACCACTCGCAGACCGGGGCGTCGCTCTTTACGCACAACCCGGGATTGCGGGTCGTCTGTCCGGCTACGGCCCTCGATGCCAGCGGCCTCCTGCGCACGGCGATCCGCTGCGATGATCCGGTGATCTTCCTCGAGCACAAGCACCTGTATCGGCAGACGTACAACAAGGCCGCGAACCCGGGACCGAACTTCATGATCCCGTTCGGCAAGGCGAAGGTCGTGCGCGAGGGGCGTGACCTGACGGTGGTCACGTATGGCGCCACCGTGCAGCGCGCCCTCGCGGCCGCCAACCAGATCGCCGACGAGGGGATCTCGGTCGAGGTGATCGACCTTCGCAGCCTGTCGCCGTGGGACCAGGAGATGGTGTACGCCTCGGTGAAGAAGACCAGCCGGGTCGTCGTGGCCTACGAGGACTCGATTTCGTGGGGGTATGGGGCCGAGATCGTGGCGCGCATTGCGGACGATTGTTTCGCCTGGCTGGATGCTCCGGTCAAGCGAGTGGCCAGCACCGACACCTTCGTCGGCTACGCCCCGCAGCTTGAAGACGCGATCCTGCCGCAAATCGACGACTTCGCGCGGGCCTATCGCGAGCTGTCGCGCTACTAGGCGTCGCGCGCGGGCATCAATTCCAGCCCTGGAGCACACGGGTCGGGCGGCGAACAGGCCGCTCGACCCGTTTCAGTTCGGGCGCCCACGGTGCCGAGACTTCCCAGCGACCGGTGAACTCCAAGCCATCTCACAGCGAGTCGGCGGCGGCTGGTCGGCGCACGGCGCCGGCGCACCGACGACCCATCGTGAGATGGCCTCTCGTGTCTTTCGGGGGATCTAGCATGTCGGCCGTTGAAACGATGGGACGCGCGCGCGGACACGCGGGCCTTGTCCTGGTGCTCGGCGCAGTGGTCGGGTGCGCGGGGGACAGCGGGAATGCCACCGCGCCGACCGACCCGGCGAGCCGGGTCGCATCGGTGGCGGTCGGCGCGGTTTCCGAGCTGGTGTTCGCGGGCGACACGATTCAGCTCGTGGCCGTGGCGCGGGACGATGCGGGCCGCGTGCTCGAGCGAGTGACGGTCGGCTGGAGTTCCTCGGCGGACTCGATCGCCACGATCGATGCGAGCGGTCGGCTGGTCGGCGTGGGACATGGCACGGTCACCGTGACGGCCAGCGCGGGACGCGCGACGGCCGCTGCCCTGCTGCCCGTACACCTGACCGCGGAAGACCGCCGATTCGCCTACGCCTGGGTTCACGATCCCACCACGAGCACGCGCTATCGCCCGGCCGCCACGCACCAGCAGAACGGAACGGGCGGGGAGATCGCCATCGCCCGCCGCAGCGTAGGTGAGTACGTCGTCACGTTCGAGCGCATGGCCAAGGTCGAGAGCAGTTTCCGGGAGACGGTGCTCGTGACGGCGGGCGGCACCCGTGGTGAGCGCTGCCACCTGAACGGCTGGTCCGACGCGGAGAACGGCCGCGACCTCGACGTATCGGTCTCCTGCTACTCCTTTACCGGATCACGAGTCGACGCGCGCTTCTCGGTCCTCGTGGTGGGGTCGCGGTCGTTGCCCTCGCGGATGGGTTTTACCGTCACGGGCGACGCGGCGACGTCCTTCGCCTCGCAGTCGCACCACACCTTCTCGTCGTTCTCGGTAGGCATCGGGGTGTCGCGTTCCACGGCCGGGAGCTACCTGGTCCAGCTGGCCGGGACGGCCGGGTCCTCGCCGCAGAACTACTTCGTCTCGACCGTCGGTGGCGCCGATGACCTGTGCAAGGTCTCGTCGTGGAACCGAGACGTGTGGGCGACCGTGGTCTGCTACGGGCCGAGCGGGGCGCTGGCGGATGCCCGCTTTTCGTTGCTCACACTGGAAAGCGGGCGGCCCGGGCGCCGCTTCGGCTTCGCCTGGTCGAACGACCCGTCCACACCGATCGGCGACAGTTACACGCCGAGCCTCGCGTACCAGCGCACCTCCAGCGGGCTCCCGGTCCGCATCGGCCATGCGGCGACGGGGGTGTACGTGGCGTCGTTTCCGGGGATGGCGAGAGTCGGAACGCGCGCGGAAACCGTGCAGGTGTCGTCGTACGGCGGCGGCTTGTATTCCTGCCAGGTCGAGGGATGGGCCAATAGCGCCGACGGGAGCGCCCTCGAGGCAACCGTGAGGTGCTGGAATCGCAGCAACGGATCCCCTGCTGACTCGTACTTCACAATCCTCGTACTGGAATAGTCCCAGGTCACTCGCCGGTTGTGATCTTGGCGGCCCACGAGTTGCACAAGGTCAAGCATGCGGCGATTCGGGGTTCCCCGAGTGTACAGCCGCATGGCGGATTGGTTCTTTCTAAGTCACGACACGGGAAGCGCTTTCTCCCCGGCGGCAGGAACCAGCAAGCCAGCGTCTTATCTGGAGCGTCCGATGCAGATCTCCCACAGCGAAGTGCGGCGTCACCCCATCTGGCAGCGCGAAGTGCACCACGAGCGGCAGATCGCCGGACCCAGCGGAGCGATTTCGCCCCGCGGTCGGATGATCCTCGCCGTCGTCGTCGGCATCTTCGCCTTCGCCTCGATCCTTGTGAGCGCCGCGTAGGGACGCCAGACAGGGAAACCGGGCCGGGACATCGGGCACTGGCGATGTCCCCCCTGAACGAACGCCGCCAATCCACGGGGAGAGGCGGCGTTCGCATTGCCGGATGCGCCATCTCGACCGGGCGCGCGCTTTCCTACCCCTCGACGCGCGAGTCGAGCGCCGAGAGCAGCGACGGGATGAATCCCCCGAACGCCCCATTGCTCATCACTAGGATCACGTCGTTGCGCCGGGCCTGATCGGCCAATTCCTCGACCATGTCCCCGACGTCGGCGCGACCGCTCGCGGGAATCCCCCTCGCCTCGATCGCCTGCACGATGGCCGGCACATCGAGCTGCTGCTCGACGGGGACCTTGTCGTGCGGCTCGGGGAGTCGGATGCTGACGCGGTGTGCCTGGTCGAAGGCGGCGGCGTACTCGGCCTGGTGGATGTTGCGGCGCGATGTGTTGGAGCGCGGCTCGAAGACCGCCCAGAGCCGCCGAGTCGGGTAACGCTGCCGCAGCGCGAGGATCGTCTCGCGCACCGCCGTGGGATGGTGGGCAAAGTCATCGATGACGAGGACGCCGCCGATCTCTCCGCGTGGTTCCTGCCGCCGTTTCACGCCGCGAAAGCTGGCGAACCCCGACGCGATCTCGGCCGGCGTGAGTCCCAGCGACCGTGCGGCGGCGTACACGCCGATCGCATTCTCCAGGTTGTGGAATCCGGACATTGGCAGGGCGACCTCGGTCGACTCGCCCTGCGGCGCCGAGATCGTGAATCGTGCGCCCTGCTCGGTGAAGTGCACGGCGTGTCCGCGGTAGTCGGCGTCACGATCCCACGCGTATGTCACGACCGCGGCGCGGCTGTTCGCCCGGGCGATCGCCACGGCGCGCGGGTACGAGGCTGCCACGCCCAGCCATCCGGGGTCGGGGAGCGACGTGGCGAAGCGTTCGTACTCCGACTCGTAGTGCGCCAGGTCGCGATAGATGTCGGCATGATCGAACTCGACCGACGTGAGGATCAGCGTCCGGGGAGCGTAGTGCAGGAACTTGGGGCCCTTGTCCCAGTACGCGGTGTCGTATTCATCGCCCTCGACCACCACGTGTGGTCCGTGGCCCAACCGGAAGTTGCCGCCGTAGTTGAGCGTGACACCGCCGACGAGGAAGGTCGGGTCGCGCCCCGCATCGGCCAGCACGTGCCCCATGAGCGCCGAGGTAGTCGTCTTGCCGTGCGTACCGGCGACGACCACGCTGTGGCGGTCAGCCGCAACGAGGGCACCGAACGCCGCGGGAAACGACATCTGCGGCAGGCGCCGCTCCCGCACGGCCGCGGCCTCGACGTTCGTGCGTCGAATGACGTTCCCGATGATGACAAGGTCGGGCCGTGCGCGGTCGACGTTCGCGGACGCATACGGGGTGTAGACCTCTATTCCCCACTCCCGCAGCATGTCGCTCATGGGCGGATAGACATTCTCGTCGCTCCCGCTCACGACGTATCCCGCCGCCTTGAGCATGCCGGCGAAGGCACCCATGCCCGTGCCGGCCACGCCCACGAGATGCACGCGTTGCACCGCGCCGGGCGCGAGGTCGGTGACGATGACGCCCGGATCGTTGTCGTCGGACGTGGGCTGCGCGGTCGAAGGCAGGGTCATCCCCAGAAGATGTAGGCGACGAAGATCGCGGCGATGACGCCCACCAGGTCGGCGAAGAGGCCGCAGGCGACAGCGTAGCGCGTCTTGCGTACGCCGACCGACCCGAAGTAGAGCGCAAGAATGTAGAAGGTGGTATCGGTCGCCCCCTGGAACGTGGAGGCCAGCCGACCGACGAACGAGTCCGCCCCGTACGTCGTCATGGCGTCGACCATCATGCCGCGCGCGCCACTGCCGCTGAGCGGCTTCATGAGCGCGGTCGGGAGCGCGGGAATGATGTCCGTGCGCAAGCCGAGCGCCGAGAACATGCGGCCGAGTCCATCGACCAGGAGGTCGAGCGTTCCCGAGGCGCGAAAGACGCCGATCGCGACGAGGATTGCGACCAGGTACGGGATGATGCGAATGGCGACCTGGAAGCCTTCCTTGCCGCCCTCGATGAAGGCCTCGTACGCGTTGACCTTGTGGAACAGCGCCATGAGCAGGAAGCTGGCGATGACGCCGTACAGGATCACGTTGGCCACGACGTTGGAGATCGCCTGCACCTGATCCTGCGGCAGCCCCGTGAAGTACCAGACGGCGGCGGCCACGAGCCCGGTGACGCCCACCAGGTAGGCCAGCAGGACGGGATCGAGCAGGTTGATGCGCTGGATCACGCCGACGAGGACCAGCGACACTAACGAGGCGAAGTATGTTGTGATCAGGATCGGGAGGAAGACGTCGGACGGGTTGGCGGCACCCAGCTGCGCCCGATAGACCATGATGCTGATCGGGATGACGGTCAGTCCCGACGTGTTGAGCACCAGGAACATGATCTGCGCATTGGTCGCGGTTTCCTTGTCGGGATTGAGCGACTGCAGCTCCTGCATGGCCTTGAGCCCGAGCGGTGTGGCCGCGTTGTCGAGTCCCAGCATGTTGGCCGCGAAGTTCATGATCAGCGACCCGATCGCGGGGTGCTCGGCCGGGACTTCGGGAAAAAGGCGTCGGAAGAACGGACGCACGACATACGCCATCGCCCCAATCGCCCCACCCTTCTCCCCGACCTTCATCAGGCCGAGCCAGAGCGTGAGGACACCCGTGAGTCCGATCGAGATCTCGAATCCGGTCTTGGCGGAATCGAAGGTCGCGGTGACCATGGCGGTGAAGACGGCCGTGTCACCGAAGAGCAGGAGCTTCACCAACCCGACGCCCAGGGCGATGAGGAAGAAGCCGACCCAGATGTAGTTGAGCGTCATGGCCGGTCTCCCGGCGCCCGACGGATAAGCAGTTCCACGAGCACCGGGACATGGTCGCGCATGAGCACCTCGGTGGCGGCGAGCGGAAACTCGTACGTGACGACCTGGACGTCGTGTTCCTGTCCCCACGATCCGAACGAGCCGGGGGTCGGATAGCCTACGTCGCGCACCAGCGGCATGCCGGTGCGATCGGCCAGCCACCGTCCCAACGCGCTGTCGTTGGCGTCGTCGATGCAGGCGAGGGGGGCATGCAGGGCGACGACCGCGCGCGGCCGCAGGCGATCGATCAGCCCGATCAGGGCCTGTGTTTCCGGCTCCGAGCCGGCGTGCGCCCCTGTCCCGAGCACGACATCGCTGGGATCCTCGATGGTGGACCGGCAGGTGACCGGGGCGGCCTGCCAGTTGCTCGACGGGAAGTTGCGGTTCAGGTCCACGCCGCGCGCATTGCCGCGCGTGCCGCGAATGAGGCCATCGGGGTTGGCCGCCAGGACCACCGCGGCGTTCGCCATCGGTTCGACGAACTGCCGCAGCGCACGCGAGAGCGCGTACGTGGTCTCGGGTTCCTCCCCGTGGATGCCGGCAAAGACAAGCAGGTCGCAGGCGCCCTGCGGCAGCCAGACCTCGAGCGGCAGGCCGAGGACCGATCGTCCGTAGGTGTCGGGGGAGTGGGGGATCGTTCCCCACTGCGCACGGGGCCGGAGCGTCATGCGCCCGGCTCGTTAGGTGTGGCCGGTGCGACGAGGCGCGGCGGCTGGCTGATGTTGGTCACGAAGCGATGAAAAATGTGTTCAAGCTCGTGCAGCACGACTTCCTTGAGGTGCAGGTCGGCGCCCGTGAGGATCGGGCGCAGGAGTTCGGGCGTGAGCCGCTGCGCAAACGTCGAGGCGAGCGGCGCATGGCTCAGGTGCCAGCGTTCGGGGGCAACGCCGCCGCGGTCGATGTCGTATGGCCGAAAGAAGCCGAACGCCGTGCCCGATGCCATGCGCGCGTCGAGCCACTCGTGGAGCGGGCCGTGCATGCCGCCCGGATCGACCTCGGCCGGGATCAGCTGGATGTCGTAGCCTGTCGGCGTTGTGGCCGCATCATACACGTCGAGATCGGTCCCCCAGTGGTGACGCGACGTGCCCGGGAGGGCGGACCACCGCAGGATGGCGAAGACCAGGTCGCGTTCGCTCAGCGTCCGAATATCGATCGGTCGGGCGTTGGAGTCGAGGACGGCCAGCAGCCCCGACGCCTTGCGGTTCCAGATCGAGAGCTGGCGGGGAAAGTCGCGAAAGGCGCTGTGCACCGCCAGGTCGAAACCCGCCGCGCGGGCGGCATCACGCAGGGCGAGAAAATCCGGCAAGACCGCGAGGTGCATCCTCGCGCCCACGGCATCGGCCGCGGCATCTGCCGTGGCATCGGCCGCACGTTCGGCGCTGAGGTGCTGCTCGGACTGGCCGGTCAGCGCGAGCGAACTGGATGAGAGGCGATCCATGAGCGGAGGGAGACGAGTGACGCCCGCGCGAGCATGCGCCGCGTTCGACGCATCGGGCGCTCGCGCGTAGGATACTGGCGTGACGACGGTGGCGCGATGACCGGAGCGGGAGCGGAACGTGAGCTGGGCGAGACCCAGCGAGATCGGCGCGGGAGCCGAGGACCCTGACCGAACCCCGACGTCGGCGACAGATTGACTCGTCCGCGAGGGGCGCCTGCCAGACCGTTCCGGTGCCCCGCTGGTTCACGACACATTGCACTCGCCATGGCAGCCCTCTCGACCCCACGGACCATGCCGCTGGCGTCCGCGCTCGCGACATCGCTTCCGACATCACGTGCGACCACGCTTGTGAGCGCGCTCGCCGCCATCCTGCTCGCTTGGCCCGCACCGGCCAGCGCGCAGACGCTCGCCATCACCGGGGCGACCGTGATCGACGGCACGGGACGGGCGGCGATGCCCGACGCGACCGTCCTGATCGTCGATGGGAGGATTGCTGCGTTAGGCGCGGCGCGCACCGTGACGATACCCGTCGGCGCGACTCGGGTGGACGGACGCGGCAAGTTCGTGATCCCGGGCCTGATGGATGCCAACCTGCACCTGTACCTCAACGGGGACCTCGAGAGCCTCATCACGCTCGAGGATCGCTATCACGAGGTCGTGCTCGAGGGGGCGCAGATCGCGCTGCGATCGGGATTGACGACTGTCTTCGACACGTGGGGTCCGCGTGCCGCGCTGGTCAAGGCGCGCGACATGATTGCCGCCGGCCAGGCGCCGGGCAGCCGCATCTTCCTGGCCGGAAACATCATCGGATTCGGCGGCCCGCTCAGTCCTGACTTTCGCGGGGCCTCGGCGGCCCACGTCAGCAAGGCGTTTGCTGCGCGCACCAACGCGACCTGGGAACAGGGAACGGGACGCGAGCTGCTCTGGATGCCCCCGGATACGCTGCGCCTGGCGATCCAGCGCTATACCGCGCTGGACGTCGACTTCCTGAAGTATGGCGGCAGCGGCCACGTCGACATGAACTTCCTCTCGTTCTCCGAACGGCAGCAGCGGGCCATTGTCGAGGAGGGGCATCGTGCCGGCAAGACGGTGCAGGCCCACGTCACCTCGCCCGAGAGCATCGACATGGCCATCGAGGCGGGGGCGGACATCCTCACCCACGGCGACATTTCGGGGCCGCGCTATCCCATCCCGCCCGAGACGATCCAGAAGCTCCTCGCGCGCGGCACTGCCGTCTCCGTGCTGGCGATCTCCAAGCGTCAGCTCGAGGCGCTGCAGACCCATGCGCCGAAGGGGGTGCTGACGCCCTACATGACGATTGCGGCCACCAACATCCGCAACATGGTGCGCGCGGGGGTGCCGCTGCTCGTGTCGACCGACGCCGGGGTGCAGGACCCGGTCCTGCTGTCCGAGTCGTCCACCCTGGCGGTGGACACGGTCGATGCCCGGGTGAAGCTGGGCGAAGGGCACTTCAACGCGATGGTGGGGCTCGAGGAGGCGGGGATGGCGCCGATGGAGATCCTCAAGTCGGCGACGAGCCACGTGGCCCGGGCCTACAAGGTCGATCGTGACCTTGGGACGCTGGAGGTCGGAAAGGTCGGCGACGTGGTCATCCTCGACGCCAACCCGCTCGAGGGGGCGCGCAACTATCGTCGCATCCATTCGGTGATCAAGGATGGAAAGCTGGTCGATATCGCCCGCCTCCCGGTCTCCCCCGTGATCTCGAACAAGAAGACACGCCCCTGAGGGTCGCCGACGAGGCGCGCGATGTCGCCTACGCACCCACGACGGCGCGCGCGATTGCGCGCACGCGCTGGCGCAGGAGCGGCACCACGTCGGCTTCGAACCACGGATTGGCCGCCAGCCATGCGCGGTTGCGCGGGCTCGGATGCGGCATGGGCAGCACAGCCGGCCACCGCAGGCGCCAACCCGCCACGACCTCGGTGACTGAACCGGCGTCAACGCCCAGATGCCAACGCTGCGCATACTGGCCGATCACCAGCGTCAGCTGCACCGCGCTCAGGTGCGCGAGGAGTTCCGCACGCCAGGCCGGGGCACATTCCGCCCGCGGTGGCAGGTCGCCGGAGCGACCTGTCCCGGGATAGCAGAATCCCATGGGGACGATCGCGACCAGGCGCGGGTCGTAGAACGCGTCCCGATCGAGCCCCAACCAGTCGCGCAGGCGGTCACCACTCGGATCGTCGAAGGGGACGCCGCTCTCGTGCACGCGGCGCCCGGGCGCCTGCCCTGCGATGAGGATGCGGGCCCGCCCATCGACCTGTACGACCGGGCGCGGCGAATGAGCGAGCGCCCCCGCGCAGAGCGAGCAGGCACGAACACGCGCCAGGAGCGTCGGCAGCGAGCGGACATGACGTGCTGGCATCACGGTGCCTGCGGGGCGCCGACCATGGGTGGATGATAACCGCGGGCCCCGCTTCTCCTAACTCTTCGCGGGGCCATGTATCATGTTTCCGGCGCCGGGCGAGGGGCCGCCGCTCCTCCGTTCATCAGGTCGCGCGAGCGGCGCGACGCACGGGCCTGCCGCGACAGTGTCGCGCGGCAGGGCATATATCACCATTGAGTCGTCCCGTGCCGCGCGGGTGGCTCACAGCGTGCGAATGTCATGGCCATTTCCGTGCGAGAGCTGCGCCCGATCGACGAATGCGCGCTTCATCAGGTGGCACCGGGGGTCTTCGACCGTCCGGTTCGCCCGGAATGGGCGCGCGACTTTCTCGGCGATACCGGTCATCACCTGGTCGTCGCCATGGACGACGAGACCGTCGTCGGCATGATATCGGCCGTGGTTTTCCTGCATCCGGACAAGCCGCCGCAGCTGTGGATCAATGAGATCGGGGTCGCGACGACGCACCAGCGACGCGGCATCGGTCGACAGCTCGTCGACGCCATGCTCGACGTCGGCCGTTCGAGCGGGTGCACCTGCGCCTGGCTGGGAAGCGAGCCCGAAAACCTGCCCGCCCACGAGCTATATGAGAAGGCCGGGGGGAGTGCTGCCCCGTGCCTGCTGTTCACCTTTGAACTCGGCACGCAGCAGGCGGCGGCAGCGAATGGCGCCGAGCCGCGGTAGGCCTGGGACACGCCATCTCATCCATCACTCCCTTCGTCAGCATGTCCACACCGGCCCTCCCCTCTCGCGCCCGCGTCGTCGTCATCGGTGGTGGAGTCATCGGATGCTCCGTGGCCTATCACCTGGCACACATGGGATGCCGCGACGTCGTGCTGCTCGAGCGACATGAGCTGACGGCCGGTACCACGTGGCACTCGGCCGGGCTGATGGTGACCTTCGGTTCCACATCCGAGACGTCGACCGACTTCCGCAAGTACACGCGCGACCTGTACGCCCGACTCGAGACGGAGACGGGGCAGGCCACCGGCTTCAAGCCGGTCGGCTTCATCGAAGTGGCCGCCGATGCGGATCGACTGGAGGAGTATCGCCGCGTCTCCGCGTTCAATCGGCACTGCGGGATCGACGTGCAGGAGCTTTCGGCGCGCGAGGTGGGGGCGCTCTTTCCGATCGCACGCATCGACGACATCCTCGCGGGCTTCTACGTGGCAGGCGACGGTCGCGTGAACCCGATCGACGTGACGCGGGCGCTGGCGGCGGGGGCCCGTATGCAGGGGGCGACGCTGCTGGAGCGCGTGCCGGTCACCGGGATCACACAGCGCCACGGCGCGGTGACCGGGGTCGTGACGCCGTTCGGGACGATCGAGGCGGAGACGGTGGTGAACTGTGGCGGCGCGTGGGGGCGCGCGATCGGCGAGATGGCTGGGGTGAGCGTCCCGTTGCAGGCGGCGGAGCACTACTACCTGATCACGGATGAGATTCCCGGGATCTCCAAGAGCTGGCCGGTCCTCGAGGACCCGGGCTCGTACGGCTACTACCGCGAGGAAGGCGGTGGGCTGATGATCGGGTTGTTCGAGCCGGCCTGCGCGCCGTGGATGGTCGACGGCATGCCGGACGACTTCGCCTTCGGCGAGATCGCTCCCGACTGGGAGCGCATGGGCGGCTATCTCGAGACCGCCATGCGGCGTGTCCCGATCGCCGCCGAGACCGGGGTGCGCAAGTTCTTCTGCGGCCCGGAGTCGTTCACACCGGACCTGCGCCCGATCCTCGGCGAGGCGCCGGAGCTGCGCAACTTCTTCGTCGCGGCCGGGCTCAACTCCATCGGGATCCTCACCGGCGGGGGTGTGGGACGGGCACTGGCGCACTGGATCGTGGAGGGCCGCCCGGATTTCGACGTCACCGGGATGCACATCGACCGCCTGCACCCCTACCAGGCGACCCCCGACTACCGGCGCAGCCGGACCGTGGAGTCGTTAGGCATGGTCTACAAGTGCCACTACCCGTTCCACACGATGCAGACCGCGCGCGGCGCGAAGCTCTCACCGCTCCATGCCCGGCTCACCGAACGCGGCGCATACTTCCGCGATGTCAGCGGGTGGGAAGGCGCGGACTGGTACGCGACGGACGGGTCCCCGCCCGACGCGGGGCCGCCGTCCTTCGGCCGTCCGGCGTGGTTCCCCCAGTGGCAGGGCGAGCACGAGGCCGCCCGATCGGGGGTGATCCTGATGGACATGTCGTTCATGTCCAAGTTCCTCGTGCAGGGGCGCGACGCCGGGCCCGTGCTGAACCACGTGTCGGCCAACGACGTGAACGGTGCGCGAGGTCGCGTGACGTACACGCAGTGGCTCAACGAGGGCGGCACCCTCGAGG
This sequence comes from Gemmatimonadota bacterium, assembly GCA_016704465.1. Lineage (GTDB taxonomy): Bacteria > Gemmatimonadota > Gemmatimonadetes > Gemmatimonadales > Gemmatimonadaceae > SCN-70-22. Next base: position 217,918 of record JADJAD010000013.1, read on the forward strand.
CCGACCTCACGGTGACCAAGCTCGATGACGAGCGCTTCATGGTCGTGGCGTCCGACACCGCGCACCGACACGTGGAAACGTGGCTGCGGCGCCACATTCCTGCCGTGGCACATGCCTTTGTGACCGATGTCACATCGGCGTACGCGCAAGTCAACCTGCAGGGCCCCCGCTCGCGCGCGCTCTTGCAGTCGGTCACGACCGCCGACGTCTCCAACGAGGCCTTTCCCTTTCGCGCCGCACGCGAGATCGAGATCGGCTTCGCCCGCGTAATCTGCCTGCGCATCACCTACCTCGGCGAGCTGGGCTACGAACTGTTCATCCCGGCCGAACAGGCGGTGCCGGTCTATGACCGTCTCGTGGAAGCCGGCCGTGCGCACGGCCTCCGCCACGCCGGACTCAAGGCCCTCGCATCGCTGCGCATGGAGAAGGGGTACCGCGACTACGGGCACGACATCGACAACACCGATTCGGTGCTCGAGGCGGGGCTCGGCTTCGCCGTCGACCTCACCAAGCCGGACGGCTTCATCGGACGCGATGCAGTCGTGGCACGAAAGGCGTCCGGCCCGCTCACCCGCCGCCTGGTGCAGGTGCAACTACTCGACCCCGCGCCGCTGCTCTTCCACGCGGAGGTCGTCTGGCGCAGTGGCGTGGCGGTCGGCTACGTGCGCGCGGCATCGTACGGGCACACGCTGGGTGGCGCCGTGGGGCTGGCGATGATCGACACCGGCGGCCCTCCCCTGACACAGGCATGGATCGACGCGGGAGTCTGGGAGCTCGAGGTGGGGGCAGCGCGATGTCGCGCGCACGCGTCGCTGGCGCCGCTCTACGACCCGAGGAGCGCGCGGGTGAGGGCATGAGGTAAGCGGTGCGACGTTTCGGCGCGCGTCTCCCTGCCTGACGAGCACTACGGTTGTCGCCGGTTCGGGTCCGCGAATCACGCGAGTGCGAGCAAGGCTTGGCAAACTGTCGTCAGCAGGACATGCCCGATCGATCAGCGGCCACCCCTTCCACCCATGCACGGCGCCGCATAGCATGCAGGCATCTGCCGCGCATCCTGCCGCGGCGCAGGGAGGCACGCGTCGACAGTCGCCGTGTGAGGCGGGAGGCGTCATGGAGCACCTCGATCGGGAGTCCTGGCATCCGGCCAGCGCGCAGCTGCAGCAGCTCTTCCGCGACACGGTGCACGACGCGGGCGGGACGGTGGTTGATGTCGTCGACGATGGACGCACGCTGTGGGGACGCGCCGTGCTTCCGGTGATGCTCGCGGTACGCCCCGGCGATCGGCTGCGTGGGGGCGTGGCCATGCGGACCGCCGGCACCGAGGTGCACATCCATCCGTACACGCTGCGCGAGGTCTGCACCAACGGTGCGGTGCGTGCGCATGCCCTGGCGACCAGGATCGTGCCGCGAGTGCACATCGACCCGGCCGTCGCGTCGTCGCACGACTATTCGGTGATCGCGGTGCTGGACGAGGTGGCGACCGCGCTGCACTCCTGTTCACGTCCCGAGGTCTTCGAGGAAGGTGTTGCCGAGATGCGCGACGCCCTGAGCCGGGAGGCCGATGCTGCGCTCGATGCGCTCGAGTTCTTCCGCGTCATCGAATCGCTCGGCACGTCGCGCGTGGCCGAATCGGTGCGCCGTGTGCTGTCCCGGGTGCTGCGGCAACTCGCGCAGGCGGGCGGGCGCGAGCGCTCGGCCTTCGCCCTTGGGAACGCGCTGACGGCCGCCGGCCGCGATGCCGCGTCCCCCGCCGTGCGCTGGGTGCTCGAGGAGTACGGCGCCGCGATCTTCGCGGCGGCGGTCCCCGGCGCCACGCCTCCCACCGCATCGATCGGCCGGCGGCGGATCCCCGCCCACCCCACCGCACGCGCGACGCGCCGGTAGCGAGTCAGGCCGTCGCGAGGGACGTGCTGGCGCGTGCTCGCCGCGGGGAGCGCGCGGGGAGCGCGCGGGGAGCGCGCGCGATTGGATAGCTTGTCGTGGGGCGATCCGGCGGGACGGCGTCAGTCCATCCGGGCCGCCGCAGCGCCCGCGCCGGGTTTCCATCGGATGCGGTGCGGACATCAGGCGCGCACAGCGATCGGCCCCGACCGCAAGCAATTCCGCACTCCCACGCAGGCAGGTACCCCGATGCCCTCGGCCCGGAATTCACAACAGATCGACCTCAGTTTTCTCGAGGGTCCGCGCTCGCGATGGAAGGAATTCCTCAGCGTCCTGAGTATCGCCCGCGAGTTTGTCCAGGGATTCCGACAGCTGCACTTTGTCGGCCCATGCGTCACCTTCTTCGGCAGCGCGCGCTTCAAGGAGGATCACCCGTACTACGAGGTCACGCGCGAACTGGCGGCGCGCATCGGCCGTGTGGGCTTCACGATCATGACCGGCGGCGGCCCGGGCATCATGGAGGCGGCGAATCGCGGTGCGCGAGACGTGGGGGCCCGCAGCATCGGCTGCAACATCTACCTCCCGCACGAGCAGGCACCCAACCCCTACCTCGACATCAGCCTCACCTTCCAGCGCTTCTTCGTGCGCAAGGTGCTGCTGCTCAAGTACAGCATCGCGTTCGTCGTCATGCCGGGGGGCGCCGGGACGGTCGATGAGCTGTTCGAGACGATCACGCTGATCCAGACCGGCAAGGTGAAGGACTTCCCCATCCTGCTCTATGGCAGGACCTACTGGGGACCGATGCTCGAGCAGCTCGAGCGCATGGTGGCCGAGGGGACGATCGGTCGCAAGGAGCTGGCCTTCGTTTATGTGGCCGACGACGTGGACGAGGCCACCACGCTGCTGCAGGATCGCCTCGTGGCGATGTGGCAGGAACTCGGGAAGCGTCACGACACGCCGAAGTGGTGGTTCCTCGAGCGCCGCATCGCGCAGCCGCCAGCTGCTCCGAGGCCAGCGCACAAGTAGTCGACGGCCGCTGGCCGGCGCGGGTCGCCGAAGCGCCGGCGACTATGTGTTCGATGGCGTGCCGGGACCGACGACCGTCACCTCACTCCGTCGTCCCGTCAACTTGCAGCACGATGGCCTCGATACCGGGCCAGGCCGCGCGGCTGTACCGCGCCAGCGTTCGCAGGTATCGCAGACCGTCCTCGCCGTGCCGCTCGGTGACCACGGCGGCCGCTCGCTGGACCGCTGCTGCGTCGGCATAGGGGGCCTCGAGATCCTGCGCCATCGACCCGCCCTCGTGGGCGACACCGGCCGCGTCGAGGAAGGCGACCTGGATGCCGGGCTCGAGTTGCACGTAGTGCAGGTGCAGCAGGTCGAGTTCGTCCTCGGGCAGCTCGGCTTTCGACCGCACGACCTCGCGCGCCAGCCGATCCACCGACCAGCCCTGCAGGGTCACCGCCCGGAACCCGCCGGCCTTCCGGGTCAGCAGGCGCTGGATGTAGAGGGCACGCGTCTCACGGCTGGACTGCATCGCGTGCGACACGAGCGTGATGCGCTGCTCGGCAGGGAGCGAGCGATAGGGGGAGAGGCTGGACATGGCGAGCGTTCGAGGCGGAATCGGGGAGAGTCGGGGCGCGGCCCGTACGAGCGCGTGCCATCGCGCCCCACCAAGATACCGCCGCGCTGCGGCGCGGTACGAAGGTATCGCCGCGATCGCGCCTTGCGCGTGACCGGCCGGGCTCCCAAGCTCTGCGAGCAACGCACGCCTCCTCCCAGCCTTCGTATGCACCGACGCCTTGCACCAGTGGTCCTCACGCTCGTCGCCGCGGCGTCCGTGCCCGCGCTCCTGGCCAGTCAGGCGGCGCCCCCGCCCGACGCGGTCGCACATGCCGTGAGTGCTTGGACGCACCTCATCGTCCCGCCGGGTACGGAGGACGAAACGGCTCGGCGCCTGGCTTCGACCCTTCACGGATGGTCCGCCGACCGACACGGCAACCTGCTGCGACGCGTCGGCTCGGGGCTGCCACGTCGCGTGGTCGCGTGCGGCCTCGATGTCCCGGCGTATGTCGTCAGCCAGGTCACCAGTGACGGCTATCTCCGCCTGCGACGCACGGGCACGCCGTCGCATCCGCTGTGGGACCAGTTCCACGAGGCGCAGCGCGTGAGCGTGTTCACCGCCGGGGGGAGGGTACCGGGGGTCGTGGCGGTGTCAAACGGGCATTTCACGCAGCAGCATCGTGCCGACACCGTCGCCAGCACGATGGACGACCTCTGGGTGGACATCGGCGCCGCATCGGCCGAGGAGGTAGGGCGCGCAGGGGTGTCGCTGCTCGACCCGCTGGCCATCGACCGCCCGGCGTGGAGCTACGAGGGATTCGCGGCCGGCCCCGCCGCGGGCGCACGAGCCGGCTGTGCCGCCGTCGCCACCGCGGCCACCGGGCGTGTGCAGAGCGGGGAGACGATCTTCGTCGTGAGCGCGGGACGGAGCTATGGCTGGCTGGGGCTCTCTCGCCTGCTGGCGTCGTTAGGTCGGGTGGCACGCGTGACGCTCGTCGACGATGGAGAAGCCGGTGGTCACACTCCCTTCGCGCCGTCGGTCCTTCGCGGACAGCGCGGCGGGGCCGTAGCCCGGGTGGCGCTGGCAGACTCCATCATCGTGCTCGCCCCGCGAGTGCGGTTTGCCGGGAGCATGGTGGAGAGCATCCGGTCCGACGATGCGCGGGCGCTGCTCGGCGCGATTGCCGACGCAGCGGGCGTACGCCTCGACGCCTCGATCGCGTGGGTCGCGCCTCCCGTCGACTCGACCCGATCGCTCTCCCGTCGAGAGGGCGTGACCGGAGCGATCGAGCGCGAATGGATGGCGCTGGCCGACCTGCCCGGCGTGGCGGGACATGAGGGCGTGGTGCGACACGCGGTCCTTGCCGCGCTTCCAGCGTGGGCGCGGCAGCGCGCCACGATCGACTCGATCGGCAACATCGTTGTCGGAATGGGACCGGCCCGCGACTCGGTGGCCTTCATCGCCCACATGGACGAAGTCGGCTTCGAGGTGGCGACGATCCTGCCGGATGGACGGGTCACGCTGCGCAGCCGAGGTGGCGCCGTGCTCCCATCGTGGGAGGGAGTGCCCGCCTACTTGCACTTCGACGTGGCCGACGGCGCTCCAGTGCCCGCTCCACTGCGTGGCGTCTTCGTTCCCCGTGACTCTGGGCGCACCCGGTCTCCGCGCGCACTCACCGCCTGGTTCGGGTTGGACTCCGCGCAGCTCACTGCGCGCGGCGTGCGCCCCGGCCTGAGTCTCACGGCCTACAAGCGGGCCGACCGGCTGACCGGCGCGCGCGTAACCGGGCGCGCCAGCGACGATCGCACCGGGACCACTGCCCTGCTCTTCGCCATCCGGCGCCTGAACCCCGACTCACTCACACACGCCGTCGTGTTCGTCTGGTCAGTGCAGGAGGAGGGGGGATTGAACGGGGCGCGCTACTTCGGCGACCGTCACGGGGTGAACCTCCGGCGCGTGTACAGCATCGACACCTTCGTCTCGAGCGAGACCCCGAAGGAGTCGCCGCACTTCGCGTTTGCGCCGTTAGGCGGTGGCGCCGTCCTCCGCGGGCTGGACAACGCCAGCCTGGTTCCACGAGCAGAGCGTGCGCGCATCATCGCGCTGGCGCGCGACCGGGCGATTCCCCTACAAGTCGGGACTACCTTCGGTGGCACCGACGGATCGGCGATCCAGCCGTGGGGACCACCGAACATCGGCTTGTCGTGGCCGGGGCGGTATTCGCACGGGCCGGCGGAGGTGCTGGACCTGCGCGACGTCGAGGCGCTGGTGCGATTGATCGTGGAAGTTGCGAAGGCACCGTGACGGGACGTCGGGGACGCTGACGGCTGGCGACCGGGAGATGGGCCCCTCGGGATTGCCTTCGTCGTCCCACGGCAGGAGTTTGCAGGATCCACGCGGTGTCCTCATCCCGAGCCTTCCTGTATGTCCAACGTCGCCCGCCCCACGATTCGCCCCTCGGATCCACGATTCTCGTCTGGCCCCACCCGCAAGCGACCCGGCTGGACACTGCAGGCCCTCGAGGGCGCCGCGCTCGGGCGTTCCCATCGATCCGCTGCCGGCAAGGCGAAGCTGAAGGAGGCGATCGATCGTTCGCGCTCGCTGCTGGAGGTTCCCGACGACTTTCGCATCGCCATCGTCCCCGCCAGCGACACGGGTGCGGTCGAGATGGCCATGTGGTCGATGCTCGGCGAGCGCCCGGTCGACCTGTTCGCGTGGGAGTCGTTCGGCGAGGAGTGGGTGACCGACGCAGCCGAGCAGCTCAAGCTCGACGATGCTCGCTTCCACGTCGGCCGACCCTACGGGGCGCTCCCCGATTTCGCGCAGGCGCGGCGCGAGGCCGACATCGTCTTCACGCAGAACGGGACCACAGCGGGAGCCCGCATCCCGAACTTCGACTGGATCGCAGCCGACCGCGAGGGGATCACGATCAACGACGCCACCAGCGCCGCCTTTGCCCAACCGATTGCCTGGGACAAGTGCGATGTCGTGACCTACTCGTGGCAGAAGGTGCTCGGCGGCGAGGCCGCGCACGGGATGCTGATCCTTTCGCCGCGCGCGGTGGCACGGCTCGAGCGCTATGTCCCCGACCGTCCCTTGCCCAAGCTGTTCCGCATGACCAACAAGGGAAAGCTTGACGAGGCGCTCTTCGAGGGCATGACCATCAACACGCCGTCACTGCTGGCGACCGAGGACTATCTCGATACGCTGCGCTGGGGCGAGTCGATCGGCGGCCTCGCCGCGCTGCACGCCCGGGCCGATGCCAATGCGGGCGTGCTCTCGGCGTGGGTGTCGCGCACGCCCTGGGTCGACTTCCTCGCCTCCGATCCCGCCATCCGCAGCAATACCGGCGTCTGCCTCAAGATCGTCGACCCGCGCGTGACCGCGCTGGATCCGGCGCGCCAGGCCGCCTTCGCCAAGGCGCTCGCCGGCCACCTGGAACAGGAGGGGGTCGCGCTCGATGCCGCGTCGTACCGTACCGCGCCGCCTGGGCTCCGCATCTGGTGCGGGGCGACCGTCGAGCGTTCGGACGTCGAGGCGCTGGTCCCGTGGCTGGACTGGGCGTTCGACCGCTGCGTTGCAGCGCACGTGTAGGGCTCTCCTCGACCACGACGCCTACCGGCGGCCTGCGCCCCTGCCATCGGGGTCGCCCTCAGGCGTCGCGCGCCAACCACCTGCATCCCCCGTGTGGGGAAAGGACGCTGTTTCACGATGCCGCGTGTACTCATCGCCGACGCACTCAGTCCAGCCGCCGTGGACATTTTCCGGCAGCGCGGCATCGACGTCGACGTGATGGTGGGTCTTGGCAGGAGCGATTGCTCGAGGTCATCGGCGCCTACGACGGCCTCGCGATCCGCTCGGCAACACGGGCTGACCGGGACGTGATTGCGGCCGCCACCCGGCTGCGCGTCATCGCCCGCGCCGGGATCGGGGTCGACAACATCGACGTAGCGGCTGCCAGCACGCGCGGCATCGTGGTCATGAACACCCCGTTCGGGAACAGCATCACCACCGCCGAGCACGCGCTCGCCCTGCTCTTCGGCATCGCCCGCCGCCTTGGCGACGCCAACAGCTCGACCCAGGCCGGCAAGTGGGAGAAGGAACGCTTCATGGGGATCGAGCTGCACGGCAAGACGTTAGGCGTGATCGGGTGCGGCAACATCGGCGCGCTGGTGGCCGAGCGGGCGCTGGGGCTGCGGATGAAGGTGATTGCCCACGACCCGTTCCTCTCCCTCGAGCGCGCGATCGCGCTGGGGGTGGAGAAGGTCGAGCTGCACGAGCTGCTCGCCCGTGCCGATGCCATCACGCTGCACACCCCACTCACCGACAAGACGCGCCACCTGCTCGACGCCGAGACGCTGGCGAAGACGCGGCCGGGAGTCCTGATCGTCAACGCCGCGCGCGGGGAGCTGGTGGACGAGGCGGCCCTGCGCGCGGCCCTCGATAGCGGACACGTAGCCGGCGCCGGATTCGACGTCTTCAGCACGGAGCCGGCGCGTGAGAACGTCCTGTTCGGGGCGCGCAACTTCATCGCCACGCCGCACCTCGGGGCCAGCACGGTCGAGGCCCAGGAAAAGGTAGCGTTGCAGGTGGCGGAGCAGATCAGCGACTACCTGCTGACGGGCACCGTCGTCAACGCGCTCAACCTCCCGGCCATGAGCGCCGATGAAGCGACGCGCCTTGCGCCCTTCGTCGCCCTCGCCGAGCGGCTCGGGCTGTTCGTCACGCAGCTGGCGAACGACGGTCCCGAGGCGATCGAGATCACCTTCCAGGGCGAGGTCTCCCGGCTCAACACGCGCCCGATCACCGCAGCGGCGCTGACGGGCATCATGCGGCCGCTGCTGCCCGACGTGAACATGGTCTCCGCACCCGCCGTCCTGAAGGACAAGGGGATCCCCTTCACCGAATCCCGGCTCGACGCGCCGGCCGCCTACGAATCGCTCCTGCACGTCGGCGTCCTATCGCGCGGCAGCTGGCGACGCGTCACCGGAACCGTCGTGGCAGGAGCACCGCGCATCGTCCGCGTGAAGGACATGGCCCTCGAAGCGGCATTCCGTCCGGTCATGCTCTACGTCAACAACTCCGACTCACCGGGATTCATCGGCGCACTCGGCGTGATCCTCGGTGAGGCGCAGATCAACATTGCCACCTTCCACCTGGGCCGGCAGGGGACGGGAGAAGAGGCGGTGGCGATCGTGGGAGTCGATCAGGTCGTGCCGGACGAGGTGCAGGAGCGCATTCGACAGCTGCCGCAGGTGCGGGAGGTCACCGTCTTGCGGTTCTGAGGGCACCGTGCGCGTAGTTGGCGCCGTGAGCGCTACGGGCGGTGGAGCGATGCAGGAGCGCCTCCACCTCCGCGTCCCGCCGCGTCCAGTGCCACCGCCACTGCCACCGCCGAGATCAGCGGACAGGAGCAGCGGAGCTCGGACAGCCTAACGGCCAGGCCCCACCCTGATCGTCGCGACATGTACGCGTGGTCCGATGCGCAACTCAACGTTAACCGAGACGACCGTCGACACCCCCGCCGCTGCCGTGAGTGGCACCGTCGTCGTCCGATCCTGCTGGCGCAGCGTCACCGAGGCGGGGACCGAGAGCAGGGCCGGATTGCTGCTGGTCAGCGTCACGACGATCGTTTCCCACGCCGCGTGATCGAGCGTCAGCGTCCCGACGGTGACCCGACCGGCTGGAATGGGCGAGGTCGCCGGCACGAGCGATTGCACCTGGACCACCGGGTACAGTGTGAGCGACGCCGTGCGTGCGTCGGCGCCGCTTCCCACCGTGATGCCGATGGGAGTTGGCTGCGTCACGGTCGGGGTGGGAACCTGGATGACCGTCTCCGTCGCCGAGAGCGAGACCGAAGACGGCACCTGCACCGCATCCTTGGTGCTGACCGGGAGCGACATGGTGACCGGTGGCGCCGACGACAGCACGACCCGCGCCTTGGCGTGCGTGCCGCCCGTGAGTTCCGCGGGCTCAAAGGCCACCGACTTCAGCTTGGGGAGCGTGACGGGAACCAGCGTGATGGGGACGCTGGCGATCGCGCCCGCATGGTTCCCCGCCTTGAATGTCAGCGTCACGTTCCGGGCGGTGGCGACCGGTTGCACCTGGAGCGGCACCGACACCGTGGGCTTAGTTGGGTAGAGGGTATTGGCGTCGTATGCCACCGACGACGGGGTGAAGGTGTTCGGCCCGCTCACCACCACGGCCGGATCGGAGCTGGTGACCGTGAGGGGGGGCATGGCCCCGCCCGACGTGGGCGTCACCTTCACCAGGACTGACGCCGAGCTTCCGCTTTGCAGCGTGCGGTCGGCCGTGGCACCTTGCACAGAACCGTTGGAGAACCACGGTGTTCCAGCGCGCGACACCTCCATGGCGGCGACTCCCGCTGCGGGAGCGACGACCTGGAACGTCCCGACGGTCGAGGTACCGCCCCAGTGCTTGTAGGTGAGGGTGAGCGACCCCAGGGGCTGGCCGGGCGGGAGGTGAAAGCTCGTCCAGCCGTCACCGATGTACGTCGTGAAGGCTCCGCCGACACTTCCCTGGACGACGGGCGCGACGGCGAGCATCGCTCCGCCCTCGCCCGTCGTGTTGTACGGGATGACGTGCAGGTTGGCGCCAAGCACACGGTAGTTGCGGTCGGGCTCCAGCTTGCCGTCGGTCACGGCCACGTACGGGTAGTTGCCCGTCTCCGGCCCGTCCTTCTTCTGCAGCGAGAGCCCGGTGGCCGGTGGCGCGAAGTACGCGACGCGCGGCGAAGTCCCCGTCCCGCCTCCCGTCTGTACCGTGAGTGGCCCGGACGTCGCCGCCGCGCCGGAAGGCACGGTGAATCGGATGCGGTTGTGGCTGGTGTATGTCACGTTGAGCGTGGTGCCGCCGTGCTTCACGACCACCGGCGTATTCGCCGCCGGCTGCAACCAGAGCCCCTGGATCTCGTGTGTCGCACCCTGCTTGAGCCCGAACACGCGGGAGTCCGCACCACTCGGACACGGGGGCGCGATGCCACAGTCGTCAGGCCCGGTCCCGAAGAGCACATCCCCACCGCGCGCAATGAGTGGCTGGAACTGGGCGAGCACCTGGTGCGGAAGGGCGACCTCGACCAAACCGGGTGCCCCGCTGCTCTGCCGATACCGGAGGTACAAGTCCCGGTAGTTCGTCGTCATGCCCGACTGGAACTGAAGCGTCGACCCGTTGACGACGGTCACTGAGAGTTCGGGATTGCTCGACGATGCGTCGTCCACGCGGATCTTCGGCGTCCACCCGCTGGGGGCGAGTCCCGAGCCACTGATCGTTACCGTGCCGCTGCCAACGGTGGCCGTCGGCGTCATGGAGGCGATGGCCGGATTCGGCATCACCTCGAGCGATCGTGAGCTGCTGCCACCGAACTGCGCGGCGAGCATCCCCATGGAATTGCCGATGTCTTCGTCGAAGAACTGGTGGCTGCTGATCGACGTGGCTCCCACTCCGTTGAACTTGAGCGTGAAGGAAAACGCGGTGGCGCTGCGTGACTTGATGGCATAGCCGAACGGCGACTGCCCTACCTGAGAGAGGTCGAGCTTGGCTTGCCCGAGGTTCTGACCCGTGACGGTAACCGTGACCGTTTCGCCGAGCTTGGGTCCAACGATGTCGGCCGAGATGGCGGTGATCACGCCGCGGTCGTACACGCGCGCCGTGAACTGGTCCGGCGTCCCGGCGGCCACCGGATAGCGGAAGCGAACGACGTAGCTCGCTCGTGTCACCACGGCCGCGACGTCGATCCGGATCACCACGCTGCTCGGCTTGCGCGTCACGATCGACCCCACCATGAGCGGGGCAGGAGTGGCACCATCGGCCAGGAAGATGTCGACCCCGAGCGCCGTCGCCACCACGCTGCCAAATACCTCCATCTGCGCGACCTCGCCACGCCAGATGTGAACCGACTGTGATGGGCCGTACGTCGTGGAGCCGTTGACGACGCTGGTGACCGAGCCGGTGACGGTGCTGGTGACGGAGCTGGCGACGGAGCGCGCCGAATGGGGCGACAGGCCGGCGCCGAAGATCGCGACGAGGAGCGGGAGGGTAGTGACCGACAGGAGCATGTCCGGGATCCGATGGTGGGTACCCCTTCCATCGGAAATGGGGGGCGAGTCGTATCAGCCGTCTCCCTGGACCTCGGGCACGTCGTGCCGCGGGCGGACGTGGCGTGTCGCGAATCGCTCGTCATAGGTCACATTGACCGAGCGAGAGTGTGTCGTTCCTCACTGTCGCAATCACAGCCGCGACACCAGAATACTGACCTGCGCGCTTCCCACCCTCCGACTCCGCCGTCAATCGACCTGCGGGCGGCCCTCTCCAACACATTATGCGTACCGTGTCTCGAGCACTCCACCGCCGGCTCACTCTCCTGATAGTGAGCGCGCTGGCGCTGGTCGCGTCCTGCGTCGAGTCTCCGGCGCCGACGGCCAAGGTGCTACCCACCGACCCGGCGCTCGTGCACGCCGAGGGCGTCGATGCCAAGCGCGTGACGGTGACTCCCGGCAGCATGGTCCTCGATCCGGCCCAGACCGTGCAACTCTCCGCGGTCGCGGTCGACCGGCTCTTCCGCGTCATCCCGGGCGTGGTCTTCACGTGGTCGTCGAGTGCGCCATCGATTGCGACCGTCTCGTCAGGCGGTCTGGTGACCGCCGTGTCGCCGGGGTCGGCAACGATGTCCGCGACGGGTGCAAGCAACACAGGTACAGCGGCCATCAGCGTGAACTCACCCACACCACCGCCACCACCGCCACCGCCGCCGCCACCCCCGCCGTCAGGGGCCCAAACGCTCATCGCCGCCGGTGACATCGCGCGGTGTTCCAGCCCCAACGACGAGGCGACGGCGGCTGTCGTGAGCGCGATCCCGGGAACGGTCGCCGTGCTCGGCGACAACGTCTACAACAGCGGAACAGCCGCCGAATTTGCCAACTGCTATGGCCCGTCGTGGGGGGCGTTCAAGTCGCGCACGATGCCGGCGGTGGGAAATCACGAGTACCAGACCGCGGGGGCCAGCGGCTACTTCGGCTATTTCGGCGCCGCGGCGGGCGATCCTGCCAAGGGGTACTACAGCTACGACCTCGGTGACTGGCACATCGTGGTCCTCAACAGCAACTGCACGTTCGTCAGCTGCGCCGGCGGTTCGGCACAGGTGACGTGGTTGAAGGCAGACCTCGCCGCCACGAGCAAGGCGTGCGTGTTGGCGTATTGGCATCATCCGCGATTCAACTCTGGCGCGTCACACGGAAACACACCGGGCGTGTCACCTTTCTGGGTCGCCCTTTACCAGGCTGGCGCCGAGATAGTCCTGAACGGACACGAGCACATGTACGAGCGCTTCGCGCCGCAGACGCCCACCGAGGTCTCCAATCCCGCGACGGGGATTCGGCAGTTCACGGTGGGGACAGGCGGGCGATCCTACTCCTCGATCAGGGCGGTGCGCCCGAATAGCGAGGTACGCGACAATAGCTCGCTCGGCGTGCTCAAGCTCACGCTGGGTGCCGGCACGTATGGCTGGGAGTTCGTGCCGGTCGCAGGGGCATCGTTCACCGATTCGGGCACGGGGACCTGTCACTGAGCGCCGTCGCCTAGTTAGGCTGGGGCGTCGGCGAGCACGGGCCATCGGCTTCGCGGAGGAATCGGTCAGACGCTTGGGCGTCCAACCTGCGGGCGCCCGCAGTTCACCGCTCGACGGCGTACCGCGCCAACAGCAGGCTTGAGCCGTCGAAGGTGCGGGTGTCCAGCAGGCGGAGTGCGCCGGGAGGCCGGGACTCGAACGCCCGCACACCTTCGCCCACCACCCCAGCGCCGATCATGAGGTGCAGCTCGTCGACCAAGCCGACCGCGAGCAGGTCGTTCCAGAGCAGGTGACTGCCAAACATCAGGATGTCCCGACCCTGGCGCTCTTTCAGAGCGGCGACCTCACGGTGCGCATCTGCGCGTCGAACCACGCGAGTCGGCCCCCAGCCCTCAACCGCCTCGGACGTCAGGCTGTCCGAGACCACGACTTTCTCGATGGCAGCGTTGAGGCGGGAAATCTCGCGCTCGATGGCCGGCTGCTTCACGTCCTCGGCGATGCCAGGCCAATAGGAGCGGAAGCCTTGGTACGACGTTCGCCCGAGCAAGAGCGTGTCGGCCGCCCGCAGGCGTTCGGCATTGTAGTCGGAGAAGCCGTGGTCGAACGGCATGACCATGACGTTTCCGCCGGGTCCAGAGAAGAATCCATCGAGCGAGACGATGTTGCAGACGATGAGCTTGCGCATGCCTGGGGAAGCTCCTTGCATTTGCTGAGTGGGCGAGCGGATACCTAACGCGGCTGACGGGCGAGTCGCGATGCGCGGTCGGCCGTCGTCGGCAAGGATCGTCGTGCAGCGCGGTGCGTGACGAACCTAGCTTGCCCGATCCGCGGTCACGGGTGCACGCACCTCTCGTGCTCGTGCATGGAGGTACCCGATTGGTCGGTGCCTGACTCCAGAGGTGAGCCACACGCCACGGCTTGTCGTGGCATGTCGTCTCCACCGACTGGTTCGCCGTCACATGCATGCGCATGACTGCTGGCCGTTGAATTCATGTCGTACGCGCCGGCTTTCGCCAGCGCCAAGGCTCAGCCGGCGCACGCAGGTAGCGCTGGAAGACGTACCTCCATGGCAGGACCAGCGGCACCAGTACCACGCCCATCAGGCAGTTGACAAGTGTTTCACTCCCGTACGCGTCGAGTTGTCCAACGCGCCACGCTGGTACGCCGAAGGCAAGAACCCAAATGACCTTCCACGCCAGTTCGAAGAGGAGGAGCGGCAGCATTTGCGCGGGATACCGAATGCCCAACGCGGCAAGCAGACTGATGGCGCCAAGGAGGGCTCGCACAACGCTACTCGGGCCGGTGGAGAGCTCGTTCGGCGACAATATTGACGGCCAGAACGTCAACGCCAAGCCTACTGCCATGAGGGTGTACATGGCACGAAGCACGTAGAGGCGGAGCAGGCTGAGTTGTTCCATTCGACGGACTCCTTCAGGCGGACGCGATCCTGCGGGACAGTCATTCGTGCTGCTGCACCCGCGTCTCGAAGGGGGCTGTGACGGAATGCAGCGAAGGCCGATGCTGTACGCGGATGCGCGACAGGGTGTTTCACTTCGAACAAGGTGGTGCGCTGACCCGTCGAGTCTACACGGTATTCTTCTTCAGTTGCGCCGCCAGGGATGCACGCTCGTCGAATGCGTCGTGCGCGGTCGCCGGGTGAACCCAACGCAATGGCATCGGATTCGGCACGCCGGCCGTGTGCGTGAGTAGTTGTCGGACGGTAAGTTCGCCTTCGTAGCGAACGGGATCGACGTAGCGGTTGACCGGGTCGTCCAGACGGAGAGCCCCCGCTTCGGCCACGCTGAGCACGGCGGCGGCCGTGACCGTCTTGCTCATCGAGTACGCCATCAGGGTCGTCGCCGAAGTCATCAGGCGCCGTTCTGCGATGTCTGCCCATCCGCCAGAGTACTCGAACGGTAGCCCACCCGAATCCACCACGAGATATTGAGTTCCCCGGACTCTCGAGTTGGCAACCAGCTCGTCTAGGTACCCGCGCGCATCCTCACCTTCTACGAGCGCCCGAGGGCCCGAGGGCCCGAGAGCCCGAGGGCCCGAGGGCCCGCAGGTCGAAGTAGAAACCGATAGACCAGCAAGGAGCCAACGGCCACAGCGTCAGGCGCAAGCAAACGTCATCGCCGGTGACTCACCGAGGCTCGCGCTTCTCTGCTGCTCATCGCCCTTCGCGGCGCTCTCGATACCACGCCACGGTTCGCTCGATGCCGCTCAGAATCGGGGTTGCCGACAGGTTGAATGCGCGTTCCATCCTGGTCGAGTCAACGACAAACGGCGCCGTGAACTCGTACATCATCTCAACGCTGGCGCGTGCGCCGGGAACGAACAATCCCGCCAGCCGCATCATGCACGGCGATACGACGCCGACGCGGGACTCCGTGCCAAGAACACGAGCGGCTTCCTCGACCATCTCGCCCTGGGTCCTGGCTGCAGCATGCGGGGTGATCCAGCTCCGGCCAAGGGCGCTGTCGTTCGTGCCGAGCGCTGCCGCCGCACGCCCGACGTCCTCGATGTACGCAAACGAGTGCAGAAGGTCGGCCGACCCGCTGACCTGCGCCCGCTTACCGGCTACGAGGTTGCCGAAGACCCGCTCACCGAGGGCCGATTCGACGACGCCGGGCCCGTAGTAGTCGCTGGAACGAAGGGCCGTCGCTTGCACGTCGCCACGCGCATGGGCGAGCATCACGTCCTCGGCCATCTGCTGGCGTAGAGCACCCTTCTTCGACGCAGGTGCAATTGCCGAGTCCTCGCTGATGGGCCTTGAGGAGTCGTATATGTACAGATTCTCGATCGACACGTACTTGGCATTCTCGGACTGGGCCGCGCCCAGCACTCCAGCCTGCAGTGCGGGAAAGAGCTCACTCCACAGGTGGTATGGAGGATTGAGCGCCTGATAGACGACCGAAGCGCCTTTGGCACAGTCACGGGCCTGCGCGGAATCCGCCGCGTCCGCCCTCATCATCTCGACGTCTGCAGGCATCAGGCCGGGGCGCACACCGCTACGATTCACAGCGCGCACCCGCTTCCCCTGCACGCGCAGGTCGCGCGCGATCCAGCAGCCTACCGGTCCGGTTCCATAGATCACATGGACGTCTGCGGTTGTCACTCTAGCTCTGCACGGTGCTGGGTTCGAAGCGAACGTCTGCGTTCAGCAGCAGCGGGTCTTCACAGGATGCGGCCCGCGATCGAAGTGAACAAGGCCGCGTCAGAGCGAGGTACCTGTGCCAGTCGCCCCGGGCAACTGCAGCCGCGCGACCGCGACGCCCAGCCACGCCACGGCGATCACCATCGAGATCCCGCCGAGCAGGACAAAAACCGGTGGTGCACCAATCAGGAGTTCAGCGAGGATTCCGACTGGCATCAGCATCCCGAATAGGCTCATCCAGGAAATCCAGCGGGTCGACGTCGGGGCAATCGGCAACCGAAGCAACAGATAGCCGATGGCCACATTGAGAAACGCGAAGAGGTTGCCGTGCACATGGGCGAGCCGCGCCTCGAAATGCGCTCCCGTCGCGTAGGCAGCGATCCACTCCGCCTTGTCGGGGCCGAAGTCGCGCAAGTAAATGAGCACAAATCCGAAGAGCATGAACCCGGAAAGAAACAGCAATCCTGCGGCGATATTCCATTTTCCTGTTCGCATCAATCTCTCTCCCTTTCGGTTCGAGTGTGCGTTGGCGGGGGCTCCGTCGAGCCCCCGATTGCCTGGTAGTACGAGACACTGTCGAGCAGTCGCTGGGTCCGGGCGGCAATCAGGTTGATCTGCGCCTGTCGAGACACCCTCTGTGCCGCGAGTACCTGCAGGTATCCGACCGCACCGAGCGCATACTGCCGTTTCACGGATTCGAGCGCCGCCTGCGACGCCTCGTCGGCGCTCGCGAGTGCAGACAGTGCCTGGGCATCGTTGTCCAGTGCACGCAGGATGTCCGCCATGTCGCGCAGCGACTCCAGCACGACGCCTTGATAGTTCGCCGCTGCGGATTCGAATGCGGCCAATGCTGCCCGCTTCTCTGCGGGCAACCCTGGGTTGAGTAACGGTTGGGTCAGTTGCGTGACCAGACTCCAGATCGCCGTTCCTCCGCCGAACAACGCGCCGGCACTCAACGCCTGCGACCCGATGCTGCTGCTCAGGTTGACCTGCGGGTAGAGCTTGGCGACGGCCGCGCCGTAGTCCGCGTTGGCGGCATGCATCAGCGCCTCCGCGGCCAGGATATCGGGACGGCGCCGCACCAGTTCCGACGGTACGATCAGGGGAAGGTCGGTCGGAAGCACGAGATCCGACATGACAAACGCGGGCAGGCCTGCTGTCCCTGGTGGCCGACCAGCGAGCGTGGCCAGCAGGTGCGCGCTCTGCTCCAACAGTTGCCGTTGCCGGGGAATGCTGGCGCGGGTCTGGTCCCGCTGCTGCTGCAACGCCAGCACCTCATCGGGTGAGGCCGCACCGAGGCGTTGACGCTGCCGGGCGATCTCGAGTTGTTCCTCATCGATCGCGAGAATGGCGTCCAGGGCCTCGATCTGCGCGAACAGCTGCGCCTGGGTGGTCGCCGTTCCGACGATGGCGGCCGACAGCGTGAGCCGTGCGCCATCCCACTGATAGCGCCGATAGTCGGCGCGAGCGGCGAGCGCTTCGAGGGCACGGCGGTTGCCGCCGAACAGGTCGAGCTTGTACCGCACGCCGATCGAGGCGTTGAACAGGCCGAACTCGCGGGCGTCACTGTCCTGGCCCAACGCGGCGGGGTTGAAGCGCTGACGTTGGGCGCCGAGCGAGGCATCGGCTTGCGGGTAGCGCGTCGCACCAGCCTGTGCGGCGAACAGCGCCTGGGATTGTCGCAACGTCGCCTCCGCCGCGATGACGGTCGGACTTTCCTTGAGCGCGTGGGCGATCAGCGTGTCCAGCGTTGGAGAGCCGAGGGCGCGCCACCATTGGGTGCTGTCCGCCGGCGCACCGGTGAAACGCTGTGCCCCGCCGAGCGCGCCGGGCGCCGAGTCGGTCTGTGCCGGCAGGGCGTTAGGCGTGTACACGCCCACGACGGGCACGACCGGGCGCTCGAACGCCGGTCCGGCGGCGCATCCTGCGAGCGACGCGGAGAGCAGCACGAGTGTGACGAGACGATGGTACGTCACGGCCCGGTTACCCCTGCTCCGCTTCGTTGAGCGCTCGGCCCTCGCCGGCTTCCTCGTGTGTCTTTCCATCACGGATATGGTAGATGCGCTTGAATGTCGGGATGATCTTCTCATCATGAGTCACGACGATGATGGCGGTCTCGTACCGATGCGCCATTTCGTGCAGGATACGGATGACCGTGAGCGCCCGCGCGCTGTCCAGTGGCGCGGTGGGCTCGTCGGCCAGGATCACCGGAGGGCGGTTGACCAATGCACGCGCGATGGAAACGCGCTGCTGCTCGCCGCCGGAGATCTGTGAGGGCATCCCCTTGGCGCGGTGCGCGATGTCGAGGGCACCGAGCAGTTCCACGGCGCGCTGGCGCGCGTCGCTATTGGCGACGCCCGCCAGCATTGGCAACAGCGCCACATTGTCGGTGACGTCGAGGAACGGGATGAGGTAGGGCGCCTGGAACACGAACCCGATCTTGTCGCGGCGAAGTGCCCGGAGATCCGTGATCTTCCACCCATCGTCGTAGATGACGTCGTCGCCCAGGATCATGCGCCCCGACGTCGGCTCGATCACGGCGCCGAGGCACTTGAGGAGCGTCGACTTGCCGGAGCCCGATGGGCCGATGAGACCGACCACCTCGCCGGGGGCGACGTACATGTCCACGCCCTTCAATGCGTCGACAGCCGTGTCGCCCTCGCCATACCGTTTCGTCAGTCCCTCGATGCGGATACCGGTACTCATGCGGTCATCCTCCAATGGCGTCGGCCGGATCGACCCGAAGCGCCGCACGGATGGCGATCAAGCTGGCCAGCATGCAGATCACCACCACGGCGAAGAATCCGGCGATCGTATCGCCCGGAATCAGCAGCACGTACTTTGGGAAGAAGGGCGCCCAGAACGACGCGGCGATCTTGCCCACCGCAAACCCGATGAGACCGAGTCCGAGCGCCTGCTGCATGATCATGCTGGCGATCGTGCGGTTCCGGGTGCCGATCAGCTTGAGGACGGCGATTTCGCGGATCTTGCCGAGCGTCATCGTATAGATGATGAAGGCGACGATCGCCGCACTGACGATGGCGAGGATCACCAGGAACATCCCGATCTGCTTGGCCGACGTCGCGATCAACTTGCCGATGAGGATGCCTTCCATCTCCGGCCTCGTATAGACGGTCAGCCGCTGCCAGCGCTCGATGGACTCGGCGACATCGTCCGATGCGTAGCCAGGCCGGAGTCGGACGAGCACCGCGTTGACGTACGGATTGCGGCTCTGTGAAGTGATCACCGCGTCGAGCAGGCCAGGGACGCCTGCCCGGTTGAAGGCGGGGTTCTCGGACGTGCGCCGCCGGCTCTGCAGCACGGCATCGTTGTCCTTGAGGAACTGGGCCTCCTGCGCATCCTTCAACGGGATGAAGACCATCGGGTCGCCCCCCGACGACACCATCCGACGGGTGAGTCCCACCACCGTGTAGAAGTTGCGACGGATCCTGACGCGATCGCCGAGCGCGAAGCCGGAGGCGACGTCGGCCACCGCCTCGTAGTGGCTGCGCGTGATCTGACGTCCCGCCACGAGGTAGGGTGGCCACCCGGGGGTGCCGGCCTCACCCGACGCAATGCCGACGACCATCGCGCGGACGTCCCGCTCGGCACTGCGGACCTGCATCGTGAGATAGGTGACGTTGGCGGCTTGCGCCACACCCTGCACCGCCAGAATGCTGCGGTACGCGTCGTCATTGAGACTCGACGGTTCCGCGTACGGGCCGAGCGTCTCCTTTTGCACGACCCAGAGCTCGGCGCCACTGTTGTCGAGCAACGCCTTGCCATCATCCACCATGCCGCGATACACCCCGGCCATGGTCAGCGTCACTCCGATCAGCAGCCCCAGGCCGATCCCGGTGAAGACATACTTTCCCCATTCGTGCCGGATGTCTCGGCCGGCCAGGCTGATCATCGCGCCACACCGGCGATCCGGTCGACCACGGTGATGCGACTGCGCGCACTTAGGGCTTTGGCGCTGTACACCACGATGCGATCGCCGACCGTGAGCCCGCTGCGCACCTGCACGTTACCGTCGAGATCGGAGGGACCGAGCGTGACCGGGGTGAACTGGAGGTCACCGCCCACCACCATCCACACACCGGACTGACCATCCACGCGCTGCACCGCGGCGTTGGGGATTACCGGGGCCGGTACCGCCAGCGGGGAGGCCGACCGTCACTTCGGCCAGCTCCCGATCGGCGGCAACGGGTCGGGGGCGGAGTTGAACGCCACCTTGGCCACCGTCTCTTCCGTGACCGCGTCCGCCCGTGGCTCCACACGCACCACACGTCCGGTCAGCGGCTCGCCCCGCCGCGACCGCAACAGGATCTGGGTCGACAGTCCGGCCTGCAGTCCACGCGTGCTGCCCTGGTCGAATCGCACGCTGAGCCAGAGGGTCTCCGGATCGACGATCTCCACCACCATCTGCCCGGCAACGACTGTGGTTCCCGGATCCACATCACGCGCGATCACGAGGCCATCGGCTGGCGCGACAAGGCGAAGGTTCCTGCGCTGTGCGACGAGTGCCGCGCGATCGTCGCCGGCGCGCGCAAGCTCCGCGCGAATCGCGAGCAGTGCCGCGTCGGCCACGTGTCGCTCTTGCTGCTTGGAGGCGACGATTTCCTCACTGGTCGAGCGCACCGCGAGCAGCTGTTCGTATCGTTCCATCTGCGTCTGTGCAAAGTCCCGGCGGAGTTCTGCCTCGTGCACCGTGGCCTCGCCGCGCCGGTACACCGCGTCCAGCGCACGGAGGCGCTCGTCGAGATCGACCGGATCCATCTCTCCCATCAGCTGACCAGCCACGACGCTGTCGCCGACATCGACCATCAGTCGCTTGACGCGCCCGGCAACGGTCGGCCCGACCCGGTAGCGATAGCGCGACTCGACGGTGCCGATCCCGAACACCCCGGGCGCGACGGATCGAGACTCCACGGTCGCGACGGTCACCGCGACCGGCGCCAGGGGACCTGAGCGCAGCGCGACGTATGCGAAGAGACCGAGCAGCGCCAGGAGTACCGCCGCTAACGCCAGCGTGCGTCCCTTGAGCGGAAATCCCTTCATGGCTGTGCCTCGATACCGCGACGGTAGATGGCGAATACTCGCGGAGCGTCTCCACGAATCCGCGTGACGTCACCGGCCAGCAACCCCTGCAACACGAGACCCTGAATCGTACCGACGAAAAGGATCGCGGCCGCCTCGGTATCGAGCGCGGCAGGCAGCTCCTCCCGCTGCTTGGCATCGGCGAGGAGTTGAGACACTCGCTCGCCATAGCGCCGAAGGAATGCCTGCACGATGCCCTTGGGTGTCGACGGCTCGGCGCGTTGCAGTTCGGAGAGCAGGATGCGTGGCACGCCGGGGTGCGAGGCGACGAACTCCACGTGTGCCGTGAAGAGCGATTCGAGGGCGCGTAGCGGCGATGCCGTCGCCCGTACTGCGGCGTCGACGCGGGACATGAGGCCAGCGGCGACCCACTCCATCACCGCCTGCAGGATCGTGTCTTTTGTCGCGAAGTGCCTGAACACGGCGCCCTGCGTCAGTCCCATCTCCTGCGCGATCGCGGTGGTCGTGATCTCACTGGGGTTGTGACGCGCCGCCAGTGCGACGACTGCCTCGACGGTGGCGGCCCTACGATCGCTGGCTCGCAAATACTCTCGCTGCGTCTTCATATCGCTCTTAAAGAAAGTGATTACTTACTAACTTACAGTCGATTCGGGACGGCGCAAGGGGTAAGGACTCGATCACGATTGCGGAGCGGCCCGAGGCCGCGCGCGCGTGACGCACGCGATCCCCGGCTCGCTCGTCAACTGCAGGGCCTGCGCGAGCGCGGGGGCTACTCGGGAGTCAGGCGCGAGGCGTGCAGGTGCAACAGCTGCCATGCGCCCACGTTCTGGTCCCACGCCCATACGAGCGTCCGACGCCCAGGTGCGGTGCCATCGGTGAGTTCGAAGGTGACCAGTGCGCCCTCCGGGCCGGTCAGGCGAATCCGGAGTTCGCGCACCGCCGGAAGTATCTGAAGTGTCGGGACTCCCCTCGTCGAATCAGCGCGCACCTCCGCGAACAGCGCGCGGAAGTACGTGAGCACTGCGGGACGGCCGGATAACAGGTGAGGCTGATCGGCATCTGGCAGGAAGACCGTGGCCTCGGGCGCCCAGGCGGCGGCAAATGGGGCATACTGCAGGCTATCGAAGGCGACGAGAAACGCGCGCACGGATGCGTCGACGCTGGCGCTGTCGGGTCGCACGCGAGCGGCTTGCGTGGCGTAGTGAGAGACGCTGGAATCAGGCACGATCGCGAGTGGCGCCACGGTACGACCACGGTGGACACAGGCCGCGACGCCGGCCAGCATGAGTGCGAGTGAGGACGCGGTGCGGAAGCGTGTCATGAGCGGACGGCGCTTCTTCCGAGGGCGATACAACGGTGATGCTCGCCTGCGGGTGCATTCAAGCACGGCGAGCGACGCGAGGTTCCGTCATTCGCTCGTCTGGCGCAGCGCACCAACCGCGCCATTGCGATAGGAAGTCGCGTGTGCCAGCAGTCCATCGAGACGAGCAACGCGCACAAACCGACTCTGGTTCTTCGCTATTGCTTGTCCAGGAACTTGAAGATTGCCACGTAGGCATTTGCTAGCTCGTCGGCACTGGGGCTGTGCAGGCCTTGGGGCAAGAACAGCACTTCATTCTTCGTCTTGTCCTTCCTCAGCAATGCAACAAACTCTTCGAACGTCTCGGGGGGCACTTGGTCATCCTTACCGCCGTGCCAGATAAAGAATGGTGGGTCGTCTTCATCAAAATGCGTTATCGGCTCGTATTTCTTGATGAAGTCTTTTGGCGCATACTCACTGGTTTCTACGAAAAACGAATTGCCGATTTCCTTCATGATCGGCACCTCATGACTCATAAAAACCTTCTCCACGACATCCAGCCCATCAACCGGCCCAGAGAAGTTGACA
Organism: Gemmatimonadota bacterium; assembly: GCA_016704465.1. Classification (GTDB taxonomy): domain Bacteria; phylum Gemmatimonadota; class Gemmatimonadetes; order Gemmatimonadales; family Gemmatimonadaceae; genus SCN-70-22. The sequence goes on from JADJAD010000013.1 coordinate 241,052, forward strand.
ACGCCGGCAATCCTTATTCCCGGACGTAGTTTGTTGGGATAGGCTGGGTCATTGGCCGTGACCGCTACCATGCTGGCAATATGGGCTCCGGCCGAGAAGCCGGTGAGAATCACCCGGTCCAGATTCAGGTGATAGGTTGCGTTGTTGGCCTTCAAGAAGTTCAGCGCGTACGTCAAGTCTTCGGTGGCAACTGGAATCCCCTTCTTCAGCCGGTAATTCATGTTGACCACATCCATCCCCTTCTTCAGGTAGGGCCGAATGTATCGTTCCTCCCTGGTCTTGTCGCTTACGTAATAGCCGCCACCATGCAGGAACACGACGGTGTAGTTTTTGTCCTTTAGCTTACTGGAACTATTCGACAGGTAGATGTCCAGTACTTGTTCCGTGTCAGTACTGTACGGCACATCCTTCGTCACTTCATAAATTGCTTGTTGCTGCTCATCGGTCCTATCAACCACTGCCGCGAGCTTAACAGAACACGAGCAAAGAACTAGCGAAGTGAACACGCCAAGGCGACGGATAGTTTTCGTCATGACCAGGGGGGGAGTTCGGATGGGGTCTGTCCCGGGGCTCGTTGAAACTCCGGTGGTGCCTCCGCACTGCAGCGTTGATCCGGCCAAGCACTTGCGCTCCGCTACCGAGGACACCGCCCGTGCGAAGAGTACGAGCGAAGGCGTCGACACACCAGCCCGCGCGTGCCCAGAACCCGCAACTCACCGCATCGTTGGACGATGGCACCGTGACGTGCGCGATGATGCTGGCCATCATCCCCTTGGGCTTGCGGACCGTGGAAGAGGCGCTGCCGGCGGAACTCCGCGCGCTCGCCGGCGCGCGGTTTGCCCATCACGCCGGCCGTCCGGACGTTGTGAGATCGCAGTACTTCGTACGCAGCACTGAGTACGGCCTCCTACGGTTCACCACCACGCAGGTGCGCCTAACGCTACCCCTACCTCGGACGCTCCAACACGACGCAAACGCAGCGAGCCGTACATACTCCTCGGCCACGCCGAGTGCGACTGTTCAGCGTGTGGAGGTGTGGAAGTCGTCGCAGCACTCTGACCGCAACGAGCCACGACATCGGCCGGGAGGCGAGGCCCGCTGGGTGTCACCGCTATTCCGGTTGAAGTATCCCTGTGCGTCCCAGGCGTCTATCTGGCGTACAGCGTCCGCAGCCCCCGGACCACCGCCGTTCCCACCACGTCCACGTGGCCCATGCCGGGGTGAAACTCCGTGACGACCGTGAGCCCCGGATACTTTCGCCCGGCCAGCACGCCCGCCAAGTGGGCCGTCCCACTGACGATCCTCCCGACGCCCTCCAGATCAGCGTCACTCGCTTCGAGGACGCCAGCCGCCAGGTAGATCCCGACCGGGAGATCCGTGTGGTCCTTCGCGTACCGCGCCTCCTGGCGAAAGATGTCACCGTCGCCGTAGGCCATGGCTGGACTCGAGATCAGGTACTTCTTGAACGGCGAATTCGGCTGGAAGATTGCCCAGGACGCGAAAAACCCGCCGGCCGACACGCCGAACAGGCCGAGCTGGCTGCGGTCGATCGGATACTTGGCGCTCACCAGGGGCATCAGCTCCGACACGATGACGTTCAGAAACTTCGGCGCCCCGCCGACGCACGTGGACGGCTCGGTCTTCATGTCCGCGCACAGCTTGGACACCAACTGGCCAAACGTATCCTTCATGTCCCAATCGGGCGGCGAGAACTCGTAGATCCGGCGCCGGGTCCAGAGCGCTTCGCCTTCATCAGCCCCCGTCCCGATGCTGATCACGAACGGGCTCTCGATCACCCCGGCCAGGCTCCGCGCCGCCGTATTGACGGACGAAAAGGCCCAGTCGCCGTCGGTCGAGATCAAGGCCTGATAGCTCTTGCCGTCTCCCGCCTTGTAGCCCGGGGGAAGTCCCACGCTCACCGAGAAAGTGACGCCCATCGACGGCGACTGAAAGGTGAAGGCCTCGACTTGTCCGAGTGGGACGGGACGGGTCTCGAGTTCCTGTGCGCCAATCGGGGCCGCCCAGAGGACGACGAGGCACGCCGAGACCGCGGCGAACGTAGCAGTCGTGATTCGCATGAATACGCCTGATAGAGTTCGCAGGAAGGTACACGCGGTGGGGTGCAGATCGTCATCGAGCGGCTCGCCACGCGGTTCGTGGTGGGTGATGAAGCGGGGCGCACCACCACAGTTTCGTGGTGGTGCGCCCCGCCCCGTGCCGACGGTTCGTGCTGATGTTGCGCACCGTTACCGCTTGAACAGGCGGGTGAAGGTCCACGCCTGCCCGGTGAACGCTCCGGTCGGCTGCATCGAGGGTATCGTGACGTTGCCCTGGAACGGTGTGTCGAGCGACTTGGCCGCACCGAAGTTCATGTTCTGCAGGTAGTACTTGCCTGGCCCGAACGGCCACGGCGCGGGCTTCCAGAGCATCCCTGTGGGAAGGGGTGGGTTGTTCCCGGTCATGAAGCAGCGCGTCGGACTGTCCGCGCCCTCCAGGGCCATGTTCGAGCCAGTGAACAAGGTGTGCATGGTGTAGAAGCCCGGTGACCCGGCGGCCGGCAGGAAGTACCAGTGTTGCCCGCTGAAACTCCCCACGCCGATGTTGAAGCAGTCAAGGGTCCCGGGGTAGATGTCCAGTGCCTCACCGACAAGGAAATCATTGGTCAGGCGATAGTAGTACGCGGGATCCCAGAACGCCGTGCTGAACGACGACACCACACTCGACGGAAGGGTGTTGCCGATGGTGCTCTGCACCGCGGTCGTCACCGTGACCTCGTAACCCGTCGCGAACTCCGACAACAGGGCAGTCGGCGTCACCGTCACCGTCTTCTGCGAGACGGTCCGTGTGGCGGGAATCGATACTCCGCCCTTCTTCAGCATCACGCTGACGTCGGAGACGGTTGCTGGATTGATGTTGTCGGAGAAGGTGACCTGCACCGTGGACTCGATCGTCACGTTCGTTGCCGAGTTGGTCGGCGAGACGCTCACCACGCTGAGTGACGGAACGCCCAGAACCGTGATCACCTTCGCGTTGTTCTTCCCTTCCGACATCGCCGTGATCGTCGTCGCGCCTGCGGCAATCCCCGAGATGACGCCCTGCGCGTTGACCACCGCGATGGTCAGATTGCTCGACGTGTAGGTGACGGTGCGGCCAGTCAACGTATTGCCGCCGGCGTCCTTGAGCACCACGGTCGACTGCACGCTGGTGCCGACGCTGATGCTGCTCGATGGTGTGGTCAGCGTGACGGTCTCCACCGGCACGTTCGTGACGGTGATGGTGGCGGCCGCTGACTTCCCTTCGACCAGGGCCGTGATCGTCGCGGTCCCGGCGCTTACTCCCGTCACGGTTCCACTCGTCGACACCGATGCAACCGTGGCGGCCGAGCTGCTCCACGTCACCACTCGGCCCGTCAGCGGATTCCCGGTCCCGTCCCTCGGTGTTGCCGCGATCGAGAGGGTCTGCCCCGTCACCAGGGAGCCTGTTGTCGGCGTGACCGTGACCGCTGCCACGGGAACGACGACCGCAGTCACGCTCAGCGCCACCGATTGCGCCGTGCTGCCGGAGGTGGCCGTGATGTTGGCGACGCCTGGGGCGACACCGGTAATGCTTCCCGCGGCGGAAATCGTGGCGACAGCGGCGTTGGATGTCGCAAAGATGATCGAGACGCCAGGAAGTGTGTTGCCGGAACCATCCTTCGCCACCGCCGTAGCCACCGCCGACTGGCCCTCGACGATCGTCGGCGGAGTGATCGTGAGCGTGATCGAACTGACGGCTTGCGTGACGGTGATGGCAACGCTCGAGAACTGGCCCTCCGACGACGCCGTGATCGCCGCAGCGCCAACACCGACCGCGGTGATGACACCGGCCTGCGTCACGGTGGCAACGGCGGCGTTGGATGTGACCCACGCAATCGGACGGCCGGCGAGCGCAGCACCGTTCGCGTCACGGGCCACGGCGGTCCCAACCTGCACATCCCCGACTCGCATCGCCCCATTGCCGAGGGAGAGCGAAATCGTCGCCACGGGCACCTGAGTCACCGTCACAACGGCCGTCCCGGATTGTCCTTCGGACGTCGCAGTGATTGTGGCCGATCCCGGACTGACCGCGGCGACGATCCCCGACCCGTCGACCGTCGCGACGCCGGCATTCGTGGTCGACCAGGTCGTCACGCGGCCGCTTAACGTCGCGCCTTGCGCGCTGCGCAGCGTTGCGACGGCCTGTGTGGATTGTCCCGGCGTCAATGCACTTGAATTGAGTACGACCGCGACGGTCGCGACCGGGGGCGGCGTGACGGTGATCGCAGCACTCGCTGTCTTCCCCTCGCTCGACGCGGTCACGGTGGCCGTGCCAGCCGCCACACCGGTCACGACTCCCGCGGTCGTCACGGTGACGATCGCGGGCTGCAGCGATGCCCACGTGATCGTCCGGCCAGTTAGACTCGTGCCCTGCGCGTCCCTGGCGATCGCGGTCAGTGTGACGGTGCCGCCGAGGGCGATGCTGCTGCTCGCCGGCTGGATTTCGAGCGTGTTGATTGGCGCGACGGTGACCGTGACGGTCGCTGTCCCGTTCGTTCCCCCGGCCGTTGCCGTGATCGTTGCCGTTCCCGCGCTCAGCCCGGTGACCAGCCCCGTCGTGCTCACCGTCGCCACGGCACCGGCACTCGACGCCCAGGTGGCGACAGGAACGGGAGTGCAGTTCGATGAGCTCACCGATGCATTGACCTGCACGGTGGCCCCGGTCACTATCGAGGGAGCGTTCGGTGAAACAGCGACCGCGGTCACTTTGCACTCCGCCTTGGTCGACTTGGGCTCGCAGGCAATCGTGAAGACAAGTCCACCGAGGGCGGCGCCAGCCAGGGTGAAGCGCCGCAGGCCTCGGGCGAGCGGAGTCCGCAGATGGCTTTGGGGAGATACGCGTCCATCGCGCTGTTCGGACATCTTCGTTGCTCCGTGAGAGGGGCGGTCGTGCGGGAGGGGACTACGTGTTGCGGCCCTCCGGGGAGGAGGGGCACACGACGCGGGAGCCAGCCCCGTGTGTGGCGGGCCATCTATTCGACGGTTGCGAATGGGCAGGAGAGCGCGAGCGCTCCATGTCCTTGCGCCTGCGTCCCGCGGGACGCACGAGGAGCAGGTCGGGACGCTCGCGCAGCGGCGTGCCTCGCGACCGACCGCCTCGCAGGACTACCTTGGGGAGGCATGCAGCCCGTCACCCGAAGGCTTCTCTGGCTCGCGCTCAGCGCGGCGACGCTCGGCGTGGCGACGCTCACGCGAAACGCCAGCGCGCAGGTCAGCGGCTATCGGGTTGAGTCGTTCACGATTCATGACGGCCTGCCGAGCCAGGCGATCACGGACGTCACCGAGACCTCGGACGGCTATCTATGGATTGCCGCGGGCGGAATCCTCGCTCGGTTCGACGGGTACCTGTTCCGTGCCTATACACAGGCCAACACGCCGTCGCTCGTTCGGCGGGTCCATCACCTGCACGCGGGCATCGGTGACACCCTCTGGATTCTCGATGAGGGGAATGCCGTCTTCGCGCATGCGGGCGGCACGGTGGTTCCGATCCTGCCGCCCTCCGACTTCGACCTCGATGGGTTGATCCAGGATGGCGATGGGACGTTGTACGGCCTGGGGTCGGGCTCGGTGTGGCGACTGCATCGTGGCGGGGGCACGCATTCGGAGGTGCTGCCGCGCATTTCACTGGGGGTCACTCGCATTCGCAGTGGCCGGAACGGCAGCGGCCGCGCCTGGATCGTCGACTCCAATGCGGTCCTCAGGGAACTCGGCGCCAACGCTCGCCGATCGCGTCGTACCCTCTTTCCAGCGGCAGTCGCCACCTCCCGGTCCACCGGAGAGCTCTACACGTTAAGTGCGCGCGGCGGACTGCGGGATGTGGTCCGGGCCACCGGTGACGTCGTGACGAGCTTCGCCGAAGCCGGCACCTACTTCCCGGCGATCCTTGATCGCGACGGGAGACTGTGGGTCGTTTCCGCCGCGACCTACGATGTATTCGAACGCGGGCGAACCGAACCGGTGGCGCGCATCCCGTCGCCCGAACCCGGAGCCGCGGGCATGCTCTTCGAGGGCGAGTCGGGCTGTGTGTGGGTGACGGAGACCGTCCTAATGAAAGCCTGCCGGGTTCCGTTCAGCACCATTCCGCTGAGCATCACCCCGCGCCAGTTCATCACGCGCGGGCCAGACGGTGCGGGCATGACCTGGGATGCCGACAGTCAGGTCGTTGCGCTCACGGCCACTGGGGACACCAGGCGCCTCGCCCGCGTGCGACAAGGCATGAGCGTCGCGCGCGCACATGTCGACGTCAGGAACACCATCTGGTGGTCGATCAGCAGCGCGATGCCTGACGACACCGGACTGCGGCTCCTGCCGCGCGCGGGGGCGTATGCGTTTGCCGAGGACCGGCGGAGTGGTGGTTCGTTGTGGTACGCCACCGCGCACCAGGTCCTGTATCGGGTCACGATCCCGACGTCGGGTCGCAGCGAGGTGCTCGACTCTGTCGTCGCCCACGGCGTGGTGACGGCCATGACCGTGAGCAGCGATGGAACGCTCTGGGCCACCCTCAAGCGACCGGACCTCCGATCGGAGGTGCTGCGCGTCGCCGACGGCCAGCCGACCACGTTGTCCAGCGGCGAAGGGTTCCCCACTGCGGCGCTGCGAGCGATCAAGGCCGACGACGACGGCACTGTCTGGTTAGGCACGTACGGCGGCGGGCTGCTGCGTTACCGCGATGGACGCTTCGGCACGGTCACGGAGGAGCAGGGACTGGGGGAGAATGTGGTGACGAGCCTCCTCGAGGACGACGCTGGCAACCTCTGGATGGGGGGCAACCGGAGCGTGCACCGAGTCGCGAAGCGCGACGTGCATGCCGTTCTCGACGGCGCCGCCGCGCGCGTTCGTGGCGTCGTGTATGGCCGCGCCGACGGGCTCCTCTCGCCCGAGACGACCGGCTACCCGGGATTCCGGGATGACTCCGGCCGGTTCTGGTTTCCCACCATTACCGGCGCCGCGGTCGTCGATCCCGCACTCGCGCTCTCGCTCGATTCCGCCCCACCGCGCGTCCACATTCTGGCGCTTCAGACGGCGCGCGATACCGTCGAGGGCGGGAAGCTCGGCACGGCACGTCTCACCCGCGGCAATCGCCGCCTGACGATCGCTTACACCGGGATTGCGATGCGCAACAGCCCGGCCGTGCAGTATGAGTATCGCATCGACGGCGTCGACACCGACTGGATTTCCGCCGGAACAGCGCGCACCGCGATCTACAACAACGTCAATCCGGGGACGCACACCTTTCGGGTGCGTGCCATCAACGGCGGCGGAGTCTCCAGCGTGGCCGACGCGACGTTGACCTTCACGGTTCCGCACCTGTTCTACGAGACACCAGTGTTCCTTGCGGTGCTCCTGCTGTCAGCCGCGTCCCTTGCCTGGGCCGGCGTCAACTACCGGGAGCGACGGGCCCGTCGGCGCGTCGCGTGGCTGGAACAGGCGGTGGACGAACGTACGGCGACCCTCGCGACGGCGCTCAGCACCGTCGCGGCACAAGCCGATCAGCTGCGGACGCTCGACGAGGCGAAGTCGCGATTCTTCGCCAACGTGAGCCATGAGTTCCGCACTCCGCTCTCCCTCATCATCGGACCCGTCGACGACCTGCGCGAAGGACGGTCCGGTGAACTCAGCCCGATCGTACGTCGGCGTCTGGAGGGGGTGCAGAGCAATGCCAATCGTCTGCTGCAGCTCGTCGAGCAGATCCTCGACGTGGCGCGCCTCGAGTCGGGGACGCTGCACCTGAGCGCCGAGGTCCGCGACCTCCTGCCGCTTCTGCGACGCATGGCTGATTCATTTTCCTCGCTCGCCGAGCGACGGGGAATCCGATTCCGGTTGTCATGCCCGGTGGGCGGCCTGCGGGTGCGTTACGACCCCGACCAGATGGAGAAGGTGGTCAGCAACCTGGTGGGAAACGCGCTCAAGTTCACGCCGGGTGGAGGTGAGGTGGAGCTGAGGGCGACGGCGGAGCCCGACGGCGACGGCGGGGGACTCGCCGTGATCGAGGTCCAGGACACCGGGCCCGGAATCGCTGCGGAGTTTCACGCTCGCGTCTTCGAGCGCTTCTTCCAGGTCGACGATTCGTCGCGACGAGCACACGAGGGAACCGGCATCGGGCTCGCGCTGGTGCGCGAGCTGGTCGAACTCCACGGTGGTACCGTGACGCTCCGCAGCGCACTCGGCGAGGGGAGCACGTTCACTCTGCGCCTTCCGCTCGCGACCGGCACCGGCGCCGTCTCGGCCGAGCATCTCGCCCATGCTCCTGACCACGGGCGTGTCGAGCAGCGCGCGTCCGCGATACCTGCACCGGCACGGTTGTCCGCCGCGCCAGACGCGACGACGGTGCTGGTGATCGAGGACAACGCCGAACTGCTGGAGTTCCTGCGCGATCACTTGGCCGAGCGCTATCGGGTGCTGGTCGCCGAGAACGGCCTGCGGGGGCTGGAGATGGCGCGGGCGCACGTGCCCGACCTCATCGTCAGCGACGTGATGATGCCGGGCATGGACGGGCAGGCCCTGTGCGAGGCGGTGAAGCACGACGCGGAGATCGACTTCATCCCGGTCATCCTCCTGACGGCCAAGGCGTCGCGTGATTCGCGCCTCGCGGGCCTCGCGGGAGGAGCGGATGACTACCTGACCAAGCCGGTCGATCTCCCCGAGCTGCTGATTCGCGCCGACAACCTGATTGCGTCGCGCCGGCGAGTCCGGGAGCGTTGGCATGCCGCCGATCGACAGCTCCCGTCGATCAACGTTCCGGTGAAGGCGCCGCCGCGCGACGCGTCGGCGCGTGCGTTGCTGGAAAAGCTGAGCCGCGTGCTCGCGGACCATCTGGCCGACGAGGAGTTCACGGTCGAGGCGATGGCGGCCGCAATGGGGATGGGGCGCAGCACGATGTACCGCCGCCTCGAGCCATGGCTCGGCATGTCACCCATGGACGCGCTGTGGGAGTATCGTCTCGCGCAGGCGGCGCAGTGGCTCGCCGAAACGGCGATCACGGTGAGCGAAGTGGCGTACGGCGTCGGGTTCAAGAGCGTCCCGCACTTCTGTGGAAAGTTCCGAGAGCGCTACGGTGAGACGCCATCGGGGTATCGTCGTGTGCGGCGGGTCGCTGCCGCGACGTGAGCGGGTGTGGGAGCTCCTTCGCGCCGCGGAGCGCGAGCTGGCCGCCGGGGGCCAGGGGCATCACAAGGGAGTGCGCACGCGGAGACTTCCGCGGACCTTGGAGGGGCGATGGAAGCGACCGGTGAACCGCTCGCCACACACCTCCCGCCGCGGCCATCACCTGCCACGTCTCGCCCAGCCGATCACGCCCCGGCAGGCACCCCCGCCCCCCCCCGCCCCCCTACCGAGCCGGCACCGGAAACACCGTCTTCCCCCCCACCACCGTGCGCACCACCCGCGCCTCGCGGATCGTCTCCGGTGCAATGCGCGTGAGGTCCCGATCGATCAACACGAAGTCAGCGAGCTTGCCCGCCTGAAGGATCCCGACCTCGCCCTCGGCAAAGCCGGCGTAGGCGCTCCCCGAGGTGTACGCACGCAACGCCTCCTCCACGGTGATCTTCTGCTCCGGCACCCAGCCGTCGGGCCGCTGATCGTCCAGCGTGCGACGCGTCACCGCGGCATAGATCCCCTCGAGCGGGGTGGGCGGCGCCACGAACCAGTCCGACCCGAAGGCGAGCGGCGCCTTCGCATCCAGGAACGAGCGGAATGCGTACGTCCCCTTGGCGCGCTCGGCCCCAATCACGCGGTCGGCCCACCGGCCATCATCGATGGCGTGGTACGGCTGCATGGACGCGATGACGCCCAGCTGGCCGAAGCGCGCGAAGTCTTCCGGCGACACGTGCTGCGCGTGCTCCACGCGGAAGCGGCGGTCGCGCGGTCCGTTCTCCTGTGCCACCCGGTCGAAGAGGTCGAGCACGGTGGCATTGGCGAGATCGCCAATGGCGTGCACGAACACATGGAGTCCTGCCTTGTCCGCGCCGCTGATCCACGCATACAGGTTCTCGGGCGTGTTGATGAAGAAGCCCGAATCGGCCGGCGCATCGCTGAACGGGGCCTTCATGGCAGCGGTGTGCGAGCCTAACGAGCCGTCCACGAATCCCTTGAGCGCGCCGATGCGGAGCCAGTCGTCACCCCGACCGCGCGCGGTTATCGTGTCGCGCAGCCGCTCCCAGGTGTCGAGCGGCACCGCCGAGTAGATGCGCGTGCGCAGCCGCCCCGCTGCCTGTGCGCGCGAGAAGACGGCGATGTCGTTCCACGAGCCCAGCTTGGCGTTGGTGCTGCCGACGTTATGCACCGACGTCACGCCCTGCGCGGCCACGTAGGCCATGGCGGCATCGAGCGCAGCGTCCTCCTGCGCTGGAGCAGGATCGGGGACCACACGATCGACCAGCTCCATCGCGTTGTCCTTGAAGACACCGGCCGGCGTCCCGGAGGGTTCACGCACGATCGTCCCGCCTGCGACCTCGGCCGACGCCCGGGTGATGCCGGCCGCGGCGAGCGCCGCCGAGTTGGCCAGCCGCATGTGGCCATCCAGCCGATTGACCCAGACCGGGTGATCGGGGGTGACCGAGTCGATCCACGCCCTTGTGGGAAGCGTGCCCCCCCACAGTTCGTGGTCCCAGTCGCCGCCGGTGATCCACGTCCCCGCCGGCACGGTGGCGGCAAAGGCCTTGATGCGGGCGATGAACGCCTCGGGGGTCCGGGCGTCGCGCAGCTGCACGGACGACAGGCGGAAGCCGCCGTCGATGAAGTGCACGTGGGCGTCGATGAAGCCCGGGACGAGCATCTGCCCCTCGGCATCGATGACCTCGACATCGCGCGCCAGCTTCCGGATCTCGGCGCTTGAGCCGACGGCCGCGATGCGGTCGCCGCGCACGGCGATGCCGTCGGCCCACGGCCGCCGGGCATCACCGGTCCAGATGCGGGCGTTCACGACCGCCATGGTGACGGGGCCGTCGGATGCCGGGGGCTTCACGGAGCACCCCAGGGTCAGGACCGCCAGGACGGCGGCCAAGTGACGAAAGCGCATGACGGCCTCGGGCACGGGGAGCTAGCGCCGTTCGATGGCATCGCGCACATCGAGCAGGATCTCGAAGTACAGCTGTTCGCGGCGGTAGGCGAAGTCGAGTGAAGCCATCTGTGAATCGTCGCCGCTGACCTTCGCACGTTCGAAGGCCTCGCGGTACATGTCGTCGAGGTTGGCGAGGATGCGGTCGCGGGAGCGGGACATGCGCGTTCTCTCTATGGCTCTAGGGGTGAGTCGGGGTGCCTCATCGACGGCCGGCGGGCGACGCTTGGCGTCGCTCGATTCGATGGCGTCGAGGAAGTACTTCTTCGCGGCACCCAGAAGCAGGCGGCGCGAGTTGAGCGGATCGATCATGCAGGGGACACGGCGCGGTCGAGCGCGCGGAACGGAGGCGCGTGCGGGAAGCTAGCGCGACGTGGGGAGACGCGCGAACCGTCGCATTGCGACCTCCGCCCCTGCCGGTGACGCCCCGCCGTCACCTGCGGGCACTCCCATCTGCGTCGTCCCGGCCGCCCGTCGCGCCTTCACCGTCCACCCGATGAAACACGGCGTCGTCGATGACCCGTCCCCCCTTCAGGTGCTCGACGACGATGCGCTCGAGCAGGGCGGGGCTCACGTTGTGGTACCAGACCCCCTCGGGATAGACCACCACGATCGGCCCCCCGGCGCAGACACCGAGGCAGGGCGCCTCACTGCGCTTCACGCGCGTGGGACCGAAGAGCAGCGACTCGCGCTCCAGCAACGAGGCCAGGAGCGAGTACAGCGCGCGCCCCTGGCGGCTGGGGGAACAGAAGCTCCCCGTGCAGATGAGCACGTGGCGAGAATAACGCTCCATGAACGGCAGGCGATCGAGGGGCGCCGCCATCACCTACTCGGCATCATCGATCTTGTTGTCGCCCGGAGGGGCGATATAGCGCAGGTCGTCCACCACCTCGCCGTGCGCCAGGTGCCGGTCCACGATGCGGCGCCCTCCCTCCTCGTCCACCGCTGCGTACCAGACGTCCTGCGGATACACGACGACCATCGGGCCGTGTCCGCACTGGTTCATGCACCCGGCCTTGTTCACCCGGACGCTGCCGGCAAGGCCGGCGTCGCGCACGTCGCGCTTCATCTCCCGGAACACGTCGTCGCCCCCGGCCTTGCTGCAACTCTTGCCGATCGAGCAGACGAACACGTGCTGTAGGTATTGTCCCATGCGGGGAAGGTAGACCGCACGCCTCGCCCGCCCAAGGGCACTTGCGCCGCTCGCCGGCCGGCGGTACGGATCTCGCATCCAGTGCGGTCGAACAAGCATGACTGTCTCCAACTCGTGGCACTGATGAACGATCGGGCGATACACGACACCGCGTCGACCGCTCGAGGCTCCATCCTCGACTCGCTCGGGATCGTCCTCGCGCTGGCGATGTTCATGGCGCTGGGCTACACGATCGAGGTGGGCTGGCGGCGATTCGTCGTCGAGGGCTTCGTCTCGGCCAGTCGCGATGTGCTGTGGATGGCACCGTTGAGCGCGGCCATCTTCGCCGCGGTCATCCTCGCCCCGGTCTGGCTGGCCGCTCCCCTCGTGCGGCAGGGCGCGGCCCGAGCCAGCGCGGTCTTCGCCACCGCGTGGCTGGCGACGTTTTCCGCCCTTCTCCCCTGGACGGCGATCCACCGGGTGGCCGCCGTGGTGCTCGCCATGGGTGTGGCGAGTGCCCTCACGCGATGGTGCGCGGCGCCGTCCGGCCACGGCCGATTCGGCGCACTGCGACACGCCGGGGTCGCCCTCGCGGTCATGTTCACGGCGGGCGGCGCTATCGTCGCGGTCTTTCGCACGATGGAGCAGCGCGCCGGCATGTCCGCTCTGCCGGCCGCCCGGAGCGGGAGTCCGAACGTGCTCGTGCTCCTGCTCGATACCGTGCGCGCGTCGGCACTGGGCATGTACGGCTACACGCGCGCCACCTCGCCAGCAATGGACTCGGTGGCGGCGGGAGGAGCGCTGTTCGAGCACGCGGTCTCGACGTCACCGTGGACGCTGCCATCGCATGCATCGCTCTTCACCGGCGAATACCCCGGGCTGCTTTCCACCAGCTTCAAGTCGCCGCTCGACCGCTCGCGCCCGACGCTCGCCGAGATGTTCCGCGCCGCAGGCTACGAGACGATGGGAGTCGTCGGCAACCCGTACTACACCGCCTGGGATTCGGGGCTGGGGCGAGGATTTCTCCAGTGGACGGACTACGATCGAAGCGTTCGCCAGGTCCTGCGCAGCGGCTGGATCGGGCAATCGTCGATCGGGCAGCAGCTGATGCGATCGCGGAGCGTACGCGACGTGGTCGGTGCGCTCCGGGGCGCGGAGTTCCTGGTCATTCCCAAGCCGGGGGGCGAGGCACCGAACGCCACCCGGATCACCGATGTGCTGCTCGAGTGGCAGTCCACGCGTGCGGAGCGACCCTTCTTCGCCTTCGCCAACTACTTCGACGCGCACGAGGCCTACGCCCCTCCCCCGCAGTATCGCACGCGCTTCGCCGAGTCTCCCACCGCTCGCGACCTGCACGACGCGGAGATCGCCTACATCGACGATGAGGTCAATCGCCTGCTCTCCACCCTGCAGGCGCGGGGCGCCCTAAAGAATACGATCGTGGTCATCACCTCGGACCACGGCGAGCAATTCAAGGAACACGGCATCAGCGGTCACGGCAACTCGCTGTACTACCAGCTGCTCCACATCCCGCTCGTCATCCGCTTCGACGGACGCATTCCCGCGGGGCGTCGCGTGCAGGACATCGTGTCGCTTCGCGATGTTGGCGCGACGCTGCTGGAGCTGTCGGGGGTCACCGCCGATCCGCCCTTTCCGGGGCATTCGCTCGTCGCCACCTGGACCTCGGCGGACTCGGCGAGCGTCCCGCGCAGCCCGGCGATCAGCGAGCTGACGCAGGACGCCGTGCCGCGCACCGCCGACCCGCTCACCCGCTCGCAGGGAATCTCGCTCGTCGAGGACGACGGGCTGCACGGGACCTTTCGCAACATGAAGGCGCCGCGTTCCCTGCTGTTCAACGTGCGCACGGATGCCGACGAACTGGTGAATCTTGCTGAACAGGAGGGGGGGCGATCCGTGTATGAGGCGCAGCGCCTGCGGCTGCGCCAACTCCTCGCGCGCGACCGGGCCGAGTTCGAGGCGAGGAGCCCATCGGCCGCGCGGCGCGGCGCCGACACGGCGCGCGGCGCACCCTTACATTGACCATGGCACGTTCGCCTATACCGAGACCGGCCATGACCCCGACGTCGACCGCTTCAACCATCGCAGGCAAGGGCTACGCGCATCCCGAGGCCCTGGTGAGTACCGACTGGCTCACCGCCCATCTCTCCGATCCCACCCTGCGCATCCTCGAATGTGACGAGGACGTGCTCCTGTACGAAATGGGGCACATCCCCAACGCGCAGAAGCTGGACTGGCACATCGACCTGAACGACAGCGTCATGCGCGACTACGTCTCGCGCGAGGCGTTCCAGGCGCTGTTGCGCGCGCGCGGAATCGACGACTCGACGACGGTGGTCTTCTACGGTGACAAGAACAACTGGTGGGCCTGCTACGCCTTCTGGGTCTTTCGCCTGTTCGGCTTCACCAACGCCAAGGTCCTCGACGGCGGGCGGGTGAAGTGGGAGCAGGAAGGGCGGAAGCTGTCGACGGACCGCCCGACGTTTCCCGCATCCACCTACGTGGCCGGCCCGCGCAACGACGCGCCGATCCGGGCCTTCATGGACGAGGTCCGCGCGCACATGGAGGCCGGCAAGAAGATGATCGACGTGCGGTCGGTCCCCGAGTACACGGGCGAACGCACCCATATGCCGGAGTACCCGCAGGAAGGAACGCTGCGTGGCGGTCACATTCCGGGTGCCCGCTCGGTCCCGTGGGCCCGGGCCGCCAACTCCGACGGCACGTTCAGGTCTGCCGACGAACTGCGGACCATCTACGAGTCTGAACAGGGGCTGCAGGCCGGCGACGATGTCATCGCTTATTGCCGCATCGGCGAACGCTCGTCGCACACCTGGTTCGTGCTCACCTACCTGCTGGGCTACGACAACGTGCGCAACTACGACGGGAGCTGGACGGAATGGGGGAACGAGGTGCGTGCACCGATCCGGACGGGGAACCAGCCATGAGCGAACTGGAGATCATCCCTGGGGCGGAGGTGAAGTCGACCAACCACGTGCAGCTGACGTGGGTCGGCGCCCATCGGTTCGACGTCGGGCGTCCCGGCGGCGTGACGCATCGCATTGATGCGAGCGCCGAGACGGGACCGTCGCCCGTTGACACCCTGCTCAACGCGCTGGCGGCCTGTACCTCGGTCGATATCGTCGAGATCCTCGCCAAGCGCCGGACGCCGGTCCGCACGCTGACGGTTGACGTCGACGGCGCTCGCTCAGCCGCCTCGCCGGCACGACTCGTCGGGATCCTCCTGACGTATCGCATGGCCGGCGAAGGCATCGAACGGGTCCACGCCGAGCGGGCGATCGAGCTGGCGGTGACCAAGTACTGCTCCGTTCGCGATTCCCTGGACCCGATGCTGCCGGTGCGCTGGGCGCTCGAACTCGCCGAGTAGCGTCCCTCGCACCACTAGTCAGCCGTTGCCTGCGCGCGTGCCCCGAACCGCAGGTAGAGACCCGGCATCACGAACAGGTTGAGCAGGGTCGACGAGACGAGCCCGCCGAGGATCACGACCGCCATGGGATATTCGATCTCGTGCCCCGGCTGGTTCCCGCCGACCACCAGCGGCAGGAGGGCGAGCGCCGTGACCGATGCGGTCATCAGGATCGGGACCAGGCGCTCGGTCGCCCCGCGGATCACCAGCGCGCGCCCGAACGGCTCGCCCTCCTCGTCTGCCAGGTGCCGGAAGTGACTGACCAGCATGATGCCGTTGCGGGCGGCGATCCCGATCACGGTCACGAAGCCGACCAGCGAGCCTAACGACAGCACGCCGCCAGCCAGCGCCGCGGCAGCGACGCCGCCGATCAACGCCAGCGGCAGCGAGGCGACGACGATCGTCGTCGTGCGCATGGAGCCGAAGTCGGCGTACAGCACGAGCACGATCCCGGCGAGCGCCACGATCCCCAGCAGCAAGAGGCGCCGGCTGGCGTCGCGCTGCGCCGCCCACTCCCCCAGCACCTCGGCGTGGAAGCCGACCGGCATCTGCACCTGCGCCACGGCCGCCTCGACGGCGCGCGTCGCCTCGGCGAGGTCGCGTCCGGCCACGTTCGCGGTGACGTCGAGCCGGCGAGAGGAGCCTTCGCGGGCGATCTCATTCGGTGTCGGGACGACGCGCACATCGGCCACATCGCGCAGCGGGATCGCCCCGCCGCCAGGCGTCGACAGCACCAGTTGGCGAATCGCGCCGGGGTCGCCGCGGATTTCCGGGACGCCCCACACGGCCACGTCATAGATCTTCTGCCGGTCGTATACCTCGCCGACCTTGGTCCCGCGCACCAGCGTTGCCACCTGCCGTCGCACGTCACCGGCCGACATGCCGTGCTGCGCCAGCGCCCGTGGGCGCACCTCCACCTCGATCTGGGGGACGAGGACCAGCGGCTGCACCTTGAGGTCGATGAGGCCGTTCACCCCGCCGACCGCCTTCCCCGCCCGTGCAGTCACCGCGCGCAGGCTGTCGAGGTCATCGCCGTACACCCGCACCACGATGCTCGCGCTCGCCCCGGTGAGGACTTCCTTCACGCGTTCGCGCAGGTAGGTCAGCAGGTCGCGATAGAGTCCGGGATACTGGTCGACCGTGTGCTGCGCCTGCGCCACGGTCGCGTCGTACGGCACGTCGGGATCGATGCTGATCCACAACTCGGTGAAGTTGGGGCCCACGACCTCGTCGGCCACCTCGGCGCGCCCGATATGCGCACCGAAGTTGCGCACGCCGGGAATTGCCATCAGGTCCTCGCTCGCCAGCTGCGTGACGCGCTTCATCGCCTCGAGCGAGGTGCCGGGCTTTTCTACCCAGTGCATCAGGAAGTCGTATTCCTTGAACTTCGGAAGAAACTCCTGTCCCAGCAGCGGCACGATGACCAGCGTCGCGAGAAAGGCCGCACCAAGGGCAACCGATACTCGTCGTGGCTGGTCGAGCAGCCGAGGGAGCACGGTGCCGTACCAGCGCTTGATGCGTTGCGAAAACGGCGACTCCCCATGTTGGTCCACCGCTCCCGGAAGAAGGAGCAACGACAGCGCAGGCGTGACGACCAGCGCGGTCAGCAGCGAGAAGAAGATGGCGAGCACGTACGCCTGCGCCAGCGGACGGAAGAACGATCCCGCGAGCCCGCCGAGAAAGAAGACCGGGAGGAACATGAGCGCCACGATCACGCTGGCGTACACCACCGCGCTCCGCACCTCGAGCGAGGCCTCGAGCACGACCACCAGCGCCGACCGGGGCGACGCCAGCGTGCGGTTCACGCGCAGGCGCCGCACGATGTTCTCGACGTCGATGATGGCGTCGTCGACCACCTCGCCCAGGGCGATCACCAGGCCGGCGAGCACCATGGTGTCGAGCGTCCCGCCGCGATAGCGCATGGCCACCGCGGCCGCCACGAGCGACAGCGGGATTGCCGTGAGCGAAATGAGGGCCGTGCGCCAGTCGCGCAGGAAGAGGACCAGCACCAGCACCACCAGGACGCAGCCGATGAGCAGGGCGCGGTTCAGGTTGGCCAGTGCCATCTCGATGAAGGTGGCGGGGCGGAAGATCGCCGCGTCCACGGTCACGCCGCCCAGGGCGGGCGCCAGCGCCTCGAGCGCCCGGTCCACCCCGCGGGTGACGTCGAGCGTATTGCCCCACGGCTGCTTTTCCACGATCAGGAGCAGTCCGTCGCGCGAGTTGATGACCGCATCGCCGATGAGCGGCGGGTTACCCTCGACTACCTCGGCCACATCGCCTAACGTGAGAATCGAGTAGCCCGGGCGTGGGATCGGCGCGGCGGCGAGCGCGGCGGCGTCCACCCCCCCGGCGCGCTGGGCCATCCCCATGCGCTGCTGCGGCGTATCGACGAAACCGCCCGCCTGCAGCGCCACGGCCTCGCCCGCCGCCTGCTCCACCGCCTGCAGCGACACCCCGTGCGCGCGCAGCCGGTCGGGATCCACCAGCACTTGCAGCTGCCGGGGGCGTTCCCCCCAGATCGCCACGTTGGCGACGCCGGGAACCGCCATCAGCCTCGGACGGATCGTCCAGCGGGCCAGCATGGACAGCTCCGTCAGCGACAAGGAGTCGCTCGTCAGTCCGACCTTGAGCACGCGCGCCAGCGACGAGTGCGGCGACAGCATCACGGGCGGTCGCGCCACCCCCGGCAGCTGCGGCGCCACCCGCGCCAGGCGCTCGGCCACAAACTGTCGCGCGATGAACAAGTCCGTCCCCGACTCGAACAGCAGCACCACCGACGACAGTCCGAGGACCGACTTGGAGCGCACCGTCGCCACATACGGCGTCCCGTTCAGCGCATTCTCGATCGGGACCGAGACGAGCGCCTCGACTTCCTCCGTCGACAGCCCCGGCGCCTCGGTCTGGATCTCCACCTGCGGCGGGGCAAACTCGGGAAAGACATCCAGCGGGGCATCGCCCACCGTCCAGAGCCCGAGGATCAGCAGGAGCGCGGTGACGGCCACGACAGCGACGCGCTGCCGGAGGGCCGTGGCAATGAGCCAGCGCATGGCTACTTCCCCGCCCCGAACTCGGTCCCGAGCAGCTCGGCGGCACCATCGGTGACCACGACCGCTCCCGCCGCCAGCCCGCCGCGAACCTCCGCCCAGGCGCCGCTCACCTCACCTAACGAGATGCGCCGGCGCACGTACTGCCGGGGCGCGACGCGCTCGTACACCCACGTCCCGCCACTGTAGTCGAAGACCACCGACGCCCACGGGACCGTCAGCACCTCGGCCCCCTGCACCTGCAGCGGGACGGCAACCTGCACGCGTTCGCCCGGACGGAGCACCGCGCCCGGATTGGCCACCGCGTAGTACAGGTCCGCACTGGCGCTCACCGCGTCGGCGCTCGGCGGGGCGACCACCGGAACACCAGTCATGAAGGCCGCGTCGGGCGACGCCCCCAGCCTGGTGATCGCCGCGCGCCCCCGCGTGTCGAGGCGCGACAGATCGCCGACGTATGCCGGGACGCGCACCCAAACGCCGTCCAGCCGAGCGATGTCCACCAGGGGTGTCCCGGCTGCCACGACCTGCCCCTCTCCGGTCGACAGGGCCTGCACGACGCCAGCGAACGGCGCGCGAAGCACGAGCGTGGCGACGCCGGCGGGAACTCCCCCCGAGCCCGTGGCCATCTGCGCGCGCCCTGCGGCCGCGTCTCGCGTTGCCTGGGCAACCGCAAGCTCGGCCTCGGCCACCTCGCGGTCCCGCGCCGAAACGAGGCGATCGTTCCAGAGCGCGGCGACGCGTTCCGCCTCCAGCCTGGCCCGTGTCAGCCGAGCCTCCGCGACTTGTGCCTCCTCGTGTGTTCGCTGCAGGTCGCGGTCGGGCGCCATCGGGACGAGCGCGAGCAGCGGTTCGTCCGCCGTCACCCGCTTCCCACTGAGCGGGATGGCCGAGTCACCGACGCGAGCAACGCGTCCCGCCACGGGCGCCACCATGCGCTGCGCCTGCCCCGGCGCGGCCATGACTTCGCCCGGGAGCACCCGGGTCACCGCCAGCCGCCGAGGCGCCGCCGTGTCCACGGCGATCCGCAGGCGCCGCTCCGCCTCCTCGCCGAGCGTCACCGTCGTCAGGTCGCTTTCCTTCACGGGATTCGCCACCGTCGCCGCCACGATCGCTCCGCCACTGGCCGACGGCTTGTCGCAGGCCGTGAGCAGGGCGAGCAGCAGGAGCCGTCGTGCCATCGGATGTCCGGGAACTGGCATGATACCTAACGATTCGAGGGAATGACCGAGCGACCGACGAGCGCCGTCAGGTCGGCGCGCGCCTCCTGGTAGGCGAGCAGTTCATCGACGGCCAGGAGCTGCGCATCGCGCTCGGCCCGCAGCGCCTCGAGCACCTGCAGCACGCTCGTGCGCCCCGCGTCGTACAGGCGAACCGCCCCCGCCCGCAGGCGCACCACGCCCGTCACGAGCGAGTCGGCCGCGAGGCGCGAGCGCCGCGCCGATTCCTCGACCCGCGCGCGCCCAGCGGCGATGGCACGTTCCGCGTCGATCGCCGATTCCGCGGCCTGCGCCTCGGCCACGCGGGCGCGCGCCTCGCCCGCGTCCATCGCCTCGCTGCCGCGGGTGAACAGGGGAAACGGGAGCGACACCCCAACGCGCGTGAGCGTGGGCACACCCGAGACCCGGCTCCAGTCGCGCTGAAAGAGCAGGCCGGGAATCGGCAGTCGCGCCCAGCGCAGGCTTCGCGCGCTGAGCGTCGCGGCCTCCGCCGCCAAGCGCGCGCGTTGGACCTCGGGCACATCGGCTGCGTGGTAGCTGGCCCCGTCGCCTGCGGCGACCGCCGCGGCATCGGGCAGGCCGGCGGTCAACGGTTCGGAGAGCAGGGGGAGCGCTGCGGCGTCCCACGCCAGTTCCCGTGCGAGCGCCGCCTGCCGGGCCGCACGCTGCTCCTCTGCACGCGAGAGCTGTAACCGGACCCGCGTCGCCTCCAGCGCAAATTGATCGCGATCAAGGTCGGAGATGTCGCCTAGCGCGGCCCGCCGGGCCGCCAGGGTCCGCAGCGAATCCGTCAGCGCCACCAACTCGAGCAGGAGCGTCACCCGCCGCTCTGACGCCACCGCCCCGAAGTAGGCCCGCACCACGTCGCGTTCGAGATTGGCGAGGCGCTGCGTCGAGTCGGCTGCCGCGGCATGCAGCGCCGACGTGGCGGCGCGGCGGTCGAGGGCGAGTCGCGGCAGCGACCCCAGCGGTTGCACGAACGCCAGTCGCCGTGTCTCATCTGCGGCGACCTCGGTGTACTCCACCGTGGGATTTACCGGGCGCCAGGAGATCCGACGAACGGCCCGTGCCTCGGCGACACGCGCCGAGATGCCGGAGGCCTCGGCCCGTCGGCCGCGCGCATGCTCGACGGCGTCGGCGAGCGAGAGCGATTCGGGGACCGTGGCACCTTGCAGCAACAGTGAGAGGAACGCGACGCTCAGCATGAACCTTCCGGCATGGGTCTCGGCGGCGACCGCCTCCTGCGGCGACCACCGCATGTGACGACGAGCTATCTCCTCGCTGGTCGCCCGCGTACCACCGTGCGGCACCAGCCAGGCGCCGTGGACGGCCTGAGATGCCCCCGACCCTGCATAGTGAACAGGCCGACCTGAACGCGCGCTAAAGTGCGGCGATCGGCAGGCGCAGCACGAAGGAGGTCCCATCCGGTCCGCCGCGCTCCAGCACGAGCGAACCGCCATGCGCCTGGGCGATCCAGCGGGCGATCGGCAGGCCCAGGCCTGCCCCCGCCGTCAGCGTGGTCCGCTGGCGCGTGCGCGCCTCCTCGCCGCGCACGAAGCGCTCGAAGAGACGGGCCTGCATCGAGGGCGGTACGCCCTCCCCGTCGTCCTCGACCCGGAGGGTCCAGGCGTCCGTGTCGCGCTGCAGGGTGAGTGTCACGCGCCCCGCGTCGCGCGCGAACTTGATGGCGTTGTCGACCAGGTTGAGGATGGCGCGCCCCAGCAATCCGACGTCGCCGACGAACTCTGCATCTGGCGCCGCGTCGAGCGAAACATGCACCTGGCGGAGCTCGGCCAGCGAGCGCGTTGCACGGACGACGTCGCGGAGCATGTCGTCGAGGTACAGCGGCTCCGGACGCAGGGGCTGGCCACCCCCGTCGGCGCGCGACAGCAGGAAGAGGTCCTCGACAAGCGCCGACATGCGCACACTCTCGTGCTCCACCACGCGCAGGGCGTCGCGGTACGCCGGCCCCGGTCGATCGGGGAGGGCGAGGGCGATGTTGGCCTCGTTGCGCACGATGGCCAGGGGCGTGCGCAATTCGTGCGAGGCGTCGGCCATGAAGTCCCGCTGCACCGCGAACGCCCGCTGCAGGCGCTGCAACAGGTCGTTGATCACACGGGCCAGCGCGCCGAGTTCGTCATCGGGATTCGAGACCGGGACGCGCGCCGACAGGTCCGCCGCCCCGATGGCCGCGGCCTGGCGGCTGATGCTCGCGATCGGCTCGAGCGCGCGCCGGGCCAGGACGTAGCCCCCCGCCACCGCACCAACGAGGGCGAGCAGCACCAGGGCCGCGAAGCCCAGCCCCGCGTTGCGCAACGCCGCGCGGTCATCGGCCCGGTCGTGCGCGGCGATCACCATGGCGGAGCTTCCATCGCCAAACCGCGCGCGATGCAGGTGCACGCGAATGCCCGCCGTGCCGCCCGGCACCGTGAGGATCTCCAGGGAATCGCCGGGAGCCAGTCGCAGCGCGGGGAGTGCGGCGACGAGGTCCTCGCGCGACACGCTCGGTTGAATCGGTGCGCCGGTGATGGACTCTTCGGGGGCGACGTGAAGTGACGAGTCGCCTGCCTCGCCCAACACGGCAAGCGTCACCCCCCGGAATCGCACCCCTCGCAGCGCCTCGTCCACGGCGCGCTCGCGCCCGCCCAGCATCTCGTACTCGAGCGCCAGCTCGGTCCCGAAGGCACGCGTCGCCTCGTCGAGCAGGTGGTCGGCGCGCAGGACCACCTCACGCTGGATGATCCAGAACGCCCCGGCGGCAAAGACGAGCAGGCTGACCGCGAGGGTCGCGGCGTACCACATCGTCAGGCGCAATCGGATGGATCGTGACGCTGGGGTCCCGATCATTCGTCTGGCGCGTCGTCGGCCAGGTCCGCGAGCAGGTAGCCGCTGCGGCGGCGTGTGTGGAGCAGCGGAGTGCCGCCCTCCCCGTCGATCTTCCGCCGCAGCCGGCTGATGAAGACCTCGAGGGAGTTGCTCATCGGGTCGTGGTTGTCGTCCCAGACGTGGTCGGTGATCTCGGCGCGGCTCACGACCCGACCCGCGTGTCGCGCCAGGTATTCGAGGACGGCATACTCCTTTGCGGTGACGACGATCGCGCGCGCCCCCCGCGCGACCGTCTGGCGCCGCGAATCCACGACCAGGTCCCCGATGCTCAGGGTGTCGGGGGTGACCTCTGCCCGGCGCCGGATCAGCGCGCGCAGGCGCGCCAGCAATTCGCCGAAGTCGAACGGCTTGGTCAGGTAGTCGTCGCCGCCACTATCGAGCCCGGCGATGCGATCCTGGACGGCATCGCGGGCGGTGAGGAACAGGATCGGGGCATGCACCCCGCCAGCGCGCAGCGCTCGGGCGACCTGCAGCCCATCCTGCCCCGGGATCATCACATCGAGCACGATGGCGTCGTACGGATTGACGCGCGCGAGGAAGCTCCCGCGATCGCCATCGACCGCGAGATCGACGGCGTACGCGTGCTCGCGGAGCCCTCGAGCGAGGGACTCTCCGAGCTGGAGGTCGTCTTCTACCAGGAGCAGTCGCATGGCCTCGGGAAAGC
Organism: Gemmatimonadota bacterium; assembly: GCA_016704465.1. Lineage (GTDB taxonomy): Bacteria > Gemmatimonadota > Gemmatimonadetes > Gemmatimonadales > Gemmatimonadaceae > SCN-70-22. The sequence continues at coordinate 264,570 of JADJAD010000013.1, forward strand.
TGCCCCATACAACCTGAACGGCCGCTGAAGCGCAACGGCCCCGGGAGGGGTCGCGCCGCAGCGGCCGCGCGGACTGACGGTCGCTGCCTAACGCGAGGGGCGGGTCCGGGACGACCAGTGAATGCTGGCGATGCGCCAGCCCCCATCCCCATGCCGCAGGACCATCAACTCCTGCCCGATCGAGTCCACCTGCCTCCCGCGATACTCGCCCGTGGTGCTCGACGTGGACGTCACCCAGGCCGTGACGCCCTCCATGCGCACCTTCCACCCGCTGCGTACCGCCGGGAGCGCCGCGGCGAAGGCGATGTCGGCCGCCAGGTGGCCGGAACGGTAGCCCTGCTTTTCTTCCAACCGCCCGGCTTCCTGTATGATCGCGTCGTCGAGCAGGAGCGCGAGCGCACCCAGGGAGTCGCTCGTGGCAAGTGCCGCGTGAAAGGCCCGCGCGGCGGCGAGTGCCCCTGCCGAGTCGGGCGGCGCCGCCGGCAGCACGTGGTCGGCATGCGGATCGGCCACCGGCGTCGGCATCACGTGGCCGGCATGTGCATCCTTCGCCGCGCTGTCGACCGGCATCGCCGCCCCGTGCCCCTCGTGCGCGTCGCCGATCATGTTGCCATCCTTGTCGTGCCGCATGACCAGTCCACGCGCAACCGTGGGCGTCGGCAGCTCGGACAGGAAGCCGACGGCTGACCCGCCCATGTTCTGCAACCCCATCATGTCGGACATGCGACGCCACCCCTCCACCGACATCACCTCGGTCGTGTCGTCGCGATAGCGCTCGGCCGCCAGCAGGATCTCCGCACGCTTCCGCCCCTTCGGCACCTTGTCCGACGCGAGGATGTCGGAGATCACGTCGTGCATGGAGTGCAGGTTGTCGAAGATGATCGCCAGTTCCGGGTAGCGCTGCGCGAAGATCGGGGCGATGACCGTCGTCATGGGCATCTGGTACGGGAGCGTGCGGGGAGGATCCGTGAGCATCTGGCGGAAGCGGGCCACTGCGGCCCCCACGCCGGCCTGTCGCTCCGCACGCGAGCGTCCGGCCACCAGCGGCTCGTACAGGCCCACCTGCAGCCAGTGATAGCCCCAGATCAGCCCGTTGAACTTGGGATACCGCTCCCGGAACGCGAGCGAATAGAACTGCTCCTGCATGAGCGCCATGGACTTGGGACGCGTGCTGAACGCCAGGTCGCGCCGCGACAGGTAGTAGCGCGTCAACTCCTGCAGGCGCGCGTCGCGGCGCGCGTCGTCGAGGCGTTCGTCGGCCAGCACGTCGTAGACCTGGCGGTGCAGGATGTGCGCCCACTCGAACATCTGCTTCGCCTCGGGCGCAAGACGCGTGTAGTGCGGCATGATCGCCATCTCCTTGAGCGGGAGACGGGGGGGCGACACGAGCAGGCGCGTCGTCAGGAAGTCGTACTGCGTTTCCTCGAGGATTGCCGGGCTCGCGGCCGGCCGCGTGTACAGGAGTTCGTAGAGGATCGCGTGCCCGTAGTCGAAGGCGTTGAACAGCCGATCGGCCCCCGGGTACTCGGTGCGGAACACCCAGTTGTCCGGCGCGGGATAGTAGAACTGTTCGTACGTCCTGGCCCACTGGGCGTGCGCCAGCGCCGGGACCATCGCCATGGCGGCAAGCAGTTGCATCGCAGGCCGGATCATCGGACACCTCCAAAGCGGTGCAGCAGGGAGAGCGAGAGGGCCGACCCGAAGGTGACGAACCATTCGTCGCCAGGCGACAATCCGCGACCGACGCCCGCGTCGATCCCGAGACGCGGCCCTACCTGATAACGCACTCCCGTCGCCATGCTCCACTCCGGCGCGTCATCGCCCACCAGCGGGCGGCGAACGACGAGATCGGCCCCCACGAGCAATGCCTGGAAGACGAATGAATGGTCGGCAGCGACGCCGACCTCCCACCGTGCGCCCTCATCCACCCGGTCGCTGGGTCTGTACTGACCGGGCGATGCCGAAGCGTTCAGGTGGAGCCGTCCCGCCGAGAAGGTCCTCGTGGCGAGGGCGGTGATGGTGGGAATCGCGCGCGAGGGACCGAACGGCCCCGCGGGTAGCAGCACTCGCGCCGAGATGGCGAGCGCCGGGAGCGAGGTCGTCTCGGTGTTGAGCGCATGCAGGACGGCAACGTCGACCCCCGCCCCGCCCACCGTCGACCCGCCCTCGCGGCGCAGTCGCGCCAGCGGGACGCCGACTTCGAGCTGCGTGCGCGGCCAGAGCCCCCACGCCAACTCGGGCTCCAGATCGAGCGTGCTGCCGGCACCGCGCGCGCCACTCAGGCGCACGGGAGCCAGCTGCCATTCAACGGCATGTCGTTCGATCGGCAGGGCGTCCTCGACCCGCAGCGGCCGCCCTCGATCCAGGTTGTAGTAGTCCGTCTGTGCACCAACCTCCGACGCCGGCATCGTTAGGGCGACGCCCGCGAGCGCCAGCATCCCCCCCGCGCGTATGCCGGCGCGTATGCCGGCGCGTATGCCGGCGCGCGTGAGGCTGCCCGAGCGCGCGCGAGACGCGCTCCATGTTGAGTAGCTCATGGTGTCCTGCAGTTCGAGTTCCGATTCGCGGCGTGCGACACGCGTCGCACGACCGTGCTGCGCTGGAACGCCCGGAGGCGTCGCCGGGCGGGGCCCGGCTGGAACTCGTCAGGCTCGCGGCGGCGGAATCTCGGGGGCGAACGTCACGGACGTCGGGCGATCCACGCCGACGATCACCGGCCGCACCACCGGAGTCGTCGCTCGGTCGAGCAGCACGCGCACTTCCGGCGCCACTGCCACGCTGCAGACCACTCTGGGGCCACATGCGCCGTCGTCCAGTCCATGATGCGAGGAACCCTGCGACGAGCTGGGCGCCACGTCGACGTCGGCGCGAGCGTGCGTCGCAGCACCGGCGGCGGCGGCGGCACCGGCACCATCGTGAGCGCCGACGCTGACCGGTTCAACGAACGCGTCGCCGCCGTGTCCGGCGGCTTGGTGCGCTGCGGCTTCGCGCCTGGACTGCGCACCGTGCACGCCAACGGCCGTTGCCACAGTGCCCGCGGGCAGTGCCGTCGCGGAGAGCGCCGGGAGTACGGCGTGTGCGCCCGGCATCAGGCACCACTCGCCTCCCGTGAGGATCAGGGCGATCCACATCGGGAGCGAGAAGGCCAGCGTGGCGAATCGGTGAGCGAAGCGGCGCGCAGGGCGGCGCGCATTGCGGCGACGGCGTGACATCAGGGCATGCAGGTTATCGTGCGACGCGACCGGGATGAACCCCCCGCATCATCGCGCGTGCCGGTACATGAGGTCGATCAGCTCGTCATACACCCCTTCTGCCGCCTCCGGCCCCGATCGCACGGCGGCCGCGACACAATGCCGCAGGTGATTGCGCATCAGCTCGCGCCCTGTGGACCGCAGCGCCTCGTGCACCGACGAGATCTGGGTCAAGATGTCGGCGCAATACCGGTCCTCGTCCACCATGCGCTGCAGCCCACGGACCTGCCCCTCGATGCGGCGCAGGCGCTTCAGGTTGCGCTCCTTGATCGCCGGATCGACGCCGACGGCCTTGCGCCCGGCATCAGCACCGGCGCCGTCACCGTCACCGGCGTCGTCGTCGTGCGCGACGCATCCACAACCACAACCGATTGTGCTGGTCGCGACGGGCGAGTCGTTGGCTGGTGCGTCTGGGAATGCGTGGGGCAGTGCGTCAGGCATGATGGCGACCAATGGATGGGGCGCGCCAGCGACGCAGGCGCAGCGAGTTGCTCACCACCGACACGGAGCTCATCGCCATCGCGGCGCTCGCAAGGATCGGGCTGAGCAGGATGCGGAACATCGGATACAGCGCCCCGCCGGCAACGGGAATGCCGATGGTATTGTAGACAAACGCCCAGAAGAGGTTCTGCTTCATGATGCGCAGGCTCGACCGCGCCAGGGCCAGCGCATCGACGACGGCGGCCGGGTCACCCCGCATGAGCGTGATGTCACTCGCCTCCATGGCGATGTCGGTCCCCGTCCCCATGGCGATCCCGACGTCGGCCTGCGCCAGCGATGGCGCGTCGTTGATCCCGTCGCCGACCATCGCGACGACGCGCCCTTCGCCTTGCAGCCGCCGGATTTCCTCCACCTTCCCGTCGGGGCGCACATCGGCCACGACGCGGGTGATCCCGGCCTCGCGCGCGATCGCCTCGGCCGTGCGGCGCGTATCGCCCGTCAGCATCACGACCTCGAGGCCCTGCCGTCGTAACGCCGCGACTGCCGCCGCCGACGACGGCTTGAGCGGGTCGGCAATGGCCAGCGCCCCGGCAAGGGTGCCGTTGAGCGTCACGTACACGGGCGTGCGGCCATTGGCCGACCAGCGCTCCACGGCAGCCTTCACGTCGGCGACGTCCATGGCATAGTCGGCCATGAGCGCGGCGTTGCCGATGGCCAGCGCCTGCCCGTCCACCACTCCCACCACCCCCTTACCCGTCACCGACTCGAACGCCTCGGCGCGCGACAGCGTGCTCCCGCGCGCCACCGACGCGGCTGCGATCGCCTCGCCTAACGGGTGCTCCGACGAGCGCTCGAGCGACGCCACGAGACGCAGCAACTCTGTCTCGTCCACCTCGGTGCTGCGGTGCAGCACATCGGTCACCTCCGGCTGGCCGGCGGTCAGCGTCCCCGTCTTGTCAAACACGACCGTGTCCACCCGCGAGGCGCGCTCCAGCGCCTCGCCACCCTTGACGAGCACCCCGAGCTGGGCCCCACGACCCGTGGCCACCATGACCGCGGTCGGGACGGCGAGGCCCATGGCGCACGGACAGGCGATGATCAGCACCGCCACCGACGCGGCGAAGGCCCGGACGAAGGGCGCACTGTCGCTGAGGACGAACCAGAGCACAAACGTCGCCACAGCCAGCGACAACACGACCGGGACAAAGATCGCGCTGATGCGATCGGCCTGTCGCTGGATCGGCGCCCGCGACCCCTGCGCATCGCGCATGAGCGTCACGATCCTGGACAGGACCGAGTCCGCGCCTAACGTCGTCGCCTCGAAGCGGAATGCCCCCGTACGATTGACCGTCCCCCCGATCACCCGGTCTCCGGCCCGCTTCGACACCGGCATCGACTCGCCAGTCAGCATCGACTCGTCGACCGCACTCGCTCCCGACACCAGCGTGCCGTCCACCGGGACGCGCTCGCCCGGACGCACGACGATCTCGTCGCCACTATGCACGGCCTCGAGCGGCACGTCCACCTCCTGCTCCCCGGTCGCACCGGCTCGAACCACCCGCGCCGTGCGCGGCTGCAGGTCCACCAGCTTGCGAAGTGCCGACGACGTCTCGCCCTTGGCCCGCGCCTCCAGCGCGTTCCCCACGAGAATGAGCGCGATGATGATGATCACCGCCTCGTAGTACACGTCCGGCGCCACGCCACGACTGAGGAAGAAGCCTGGCACGAGCGTCGCCGCCGCCGAAAACAGGAAGGCCGCCCCGGTCCCGATGGCGATCAGCGTGTTCATGTCGGCCGAGCGGTGCCGGAAAGACTGCCAGGCACGCGAGTAGAAGTGGCGCCCCGACCAGCCCATGATGCCCACCGTCAGGACGAGCAGCAGCACACTGAGCACGCTCGCCGGAATCGCGTACGCCCACGGCATGGCCCGCTGCATCGCGGGGTCGAGCACGGTCATCGTCCAGCGCATGAACGGGTCGGGGTTGCCTCCCATTCCAAGGTGCGCGTTCGCCGCCATGAGCGGCATCGACAGCACCATCGCGACCACGCCCACTCCGCCTGCCACGAGTGCCTTGGCTCGCAGGTCCGTGTATTCCCGACGCCGCGCCGAATCCTGGGCCAGCTGTTCGTCCGCGGCGGTGCGGCCCGCGACCGGAAGGTCAGCGCCGTAGCCGGTGTCGCGAATGCGGGCGACCAGCGCCGCTGGATCGACCTGCTGCGGGTCGAACGACACGGTCGCGCTGTTGGTCATGAGGTTGACGTTCGCGTCGAGCACCCCCGGCGTCTTGCCGAGCGTGCGCTGCACGCGCCCCTGACAGGCGGCGCAGGTCATGCCGCTCACCGGGATCACGACCTTCTCGCGATTGGCGCTCGTCGCACTCGTGGCGCCCGGCGCGCCCGTCGCGCTATTCGCGCCGAGCGGCGCGTTGGGATGCGTCGTGGTCGTCATGACGGGTCCTCCACCACGAGCGTTCCACGCAGCATGCTCATGCCGCATGTGAACGGGAACCGTCCGGTGGTGCTCGGCGTGAGCTCGACCACCGTCTTCTCATGGGCGGGGAGAAAGCGCCGGATGCCGAAGTCGGGAAAGACCACCTCTTCGGAGCAGCTGGAGTCTTCCTGCCGATCGAAGACCAGTCGCACCCGGGACCCGCGCGGCACGCGCACCGTCCCCGGTGAGTAGCCACCATGCACCACGATCGGCACCTCGGCGATTCCTCCGGCACTGGGGCTCATGCTCGCCGCCACCGGTTCGGAGAAGAAGAAGTACCAGTTGATCAGTGCAATGAGCGAAACGCCGGCGAGCACGACGCTCCAGTCGAGGGGTGTCACGTCGCCTCTTGCGCCTCGTAGCCGGCGTCGGCCACGGCGTCGATCAGCGCCCCGATATTCGTCTTGGCAGGGTCGAACGCGACCGTCGCCGAACCGATCGCGACCTGCTCGGGTGTCGCACCGTCTACGCCCGCGAGTGCCTGTTGCACCGCCTTGACGCAGTGACCACACGACATGCCGGCGACCGTGAGCGTGGCCTTCTCCATGTGACTCTCTCCGGAACAGGTTTCGCGGAGGGAATCGTATACCCCCCACTGGTATCCATCCTATATACCAGTGGGGGGTATGTCAATGGTGTCGTTCAGGTCACCTTCATCCCGGCGTCCCGAAGACTGGCCATGACCTTGGCACGCACGTCCTGTGGGCAGCTGCGGTCCTCGCGGGTCTGGTGCAGCGCGGCGAGGAATCGCTCGGCGAACTCGGCGTGCGGGTGGCAGTTCGCGCACGCATCGAGGTGCCGCTCCACGGCTTGCATGCGTTCGGCGGTGAGTTCGCCGTCCACATAGTCCCACAGTTGCTGCATGGCCGAACGGCAGTCCAGCATGGGCATATCGTCAGACATCGTTTGGCTCCTGCGCGGGGTTCCCCGCCGAGGCGAATCCCGCGTCGCGGGCGTACGCCCTCAGTTTCTCCTGCAATTGCCGGCGTCCGCGAAAGAGGCGCGACCGCACGGTTCCCACCGGGACGCCAAGTACCTCGGACGCTGCGTCGTACGACTGGTCCTCGACGTCGACCAGGATCACGGTCGATCTGAACGGCTCGGCCAGCTCATCGAGTGCCTTGGTCAACGCCGGAGCCAGGTCGACCCGGGACAGCAGCTGGTCCGACCCGTCCTTGCGCATTTCGCCCTGGTTCATCACCGCGGCCAACGTCTCCATGTCGCTGTCCTCGACGTCCACTTCGTGGCGCAGCTTCTCGCGTGACCTGAGGAAGGCATTGCGGCAGATCGTGAACAGCCATCGGCGGGCATCGCTGCCGGGTTGGAAGGTGTGCCACGATCTGAACGCCCGCAGGTAGGTCTCCTGCACCAGGTCGTCGGCGTCGGCGGCGTTGCGGGTGAGCGAGTACGCGAATCGGTACACGTCGTCCATGTACGGGAGCGCATCGCGGGCGAACTCGACGTCGCGAGCGTCTGCGGGTGGAACGGAATCGTTCATGTTGATGCACCTAGCCGGAAGGCGTCGTCGCGGTTCCCTGTCCGCGCTCGTCCACGATAACAGCACGCGGCGGGGGGGGCGAGCCGACCCCGCTGCTGCACCCGCCGCTATAGATTCTGCCCGTCCAGCCTCGGCCCCATCCTCGTTCGCTCGCGACGGGCCCCACGTAATGTCGCTTCCGCCCCACGACCCCTCGCCCACAGTCCCCGGGCCCACCCCCGCCGGTGGTCACCGTGGGGGGCTCGCCGGCCTGCCGTTTGCGCTCGCACGCGTCGACCGCAGCGGCACCGTCGTGGCGCTCAGCGGCGCGTGGACCGACGTCAGCGGACGCCAGGTCGGCGCATCGTTAGGCATGCCGTGGGACGGCTTCCTCGATCCCGGCGACGTCGACGCGTGGCGCGGGATGGCCCGCGACCTCTACGAAGGACGCCGGACGCAGGCAGCCGGGGTGCTGCGGCTGCGCCGCCCCGACGGGGGGGCGCGCCCGGTCGAGGTGCGGAGCGCCCTGCACCATGGTCCCACCGGCCCTCCCGACGGACTCGGGGTGATGCTCTTCGACCTGGCGGAGCGCGAGCAGGCGCTGAGCGCGCCACGACCGAGCATGCGTTTGTCGGAGGAATCGACGCGATCGCTCGTGGAACGCGCCGCCTTCGGAATTTTCCGCTGCGACCCCGATGGCGGGCTGCTCGACGTCAACCCGGCGCTGGCGGCGATGCTTGGCTACGCCGACCCGGCCTCGCTGATCGGGCTCAACCTCTTCGAGGTTGTTGGCGCCGAGCCAGGGGTGCGGGAGCGCTGCCTTGCCGAGCTGGAAGATGGACTCGCCGACGTGTCGTGCGACTTGCGCGGGGCCCGGCGCGACGGGGCGGCGGTGCATCTTCGGCTGGCGGTGAGCGCCGAGTTCGACGGTCGTCGCATTCGCTTCCTGCAGGGCATCGCCGAGAACATCACCGAACGTGCGCGACGTGAAGAGATCGTGCGCCGCGGCGAACGCATGGCGGCGCTGGCCCGCACGCTGGCCGGTGTGGCGCACGAGATCAACAACCCGCTGGCAGCGATCACGGGTTTCGCCCAGATCCTCCTCAAGCGGGAGCAGTCGGACGACGACCGGCACGCGCACGAGACGATCCTGCATCAGGCGCGGCGGGCCGCCCACGTCGTGAAGGACCTGCTCACCATCGCCCGGCGCGAGGAAGGGAGCCTGCGTGTGCGCGTCGACCTGAATGCCATCGTACGCTACCTGGTCGAGACACAGCGTTACGCGATGGACACGCGGGGGATTCGGATCGTGATGCACCTGGCCGACGACGCCCCCCGCGTGCTGGGCGATCCGGCGCAGCTGGAACAGGTCGTCCTGAACCTCGTCGTCAACGCGCGACAGGCGCTCGAGGCGCGCCTCGACCGACACGACGCCGACGAGGCATGGCTCCCGACCCTGGAGATCGCCACGCAGCGCGCGTCCGCACGCGTCACGCTCTCGGTCACCGACAATGGCCCGGGGATCTCGTCGCGGGACCTGCCGCACATCTGGGATCCGTTCTGGACGACGCGCGAAGAGGGGGAAGGCTCGGGACTCGGACTCTCGGTCGTGCACAGCATCGTGACGGCGCACGGCGGCTCCATCGAGGCGACCAGCGTGCTGGGCGTGGAGACGCGCGTCGTGGTCACGTTGCCGGCAGCCGCGCCGGCCGCGCCCGCCCCGCTCGCGATTCCCCACCACAGCACGCCAGCCGCACGTGCCGCACGCCCGCTCGACATCCTCGTCGTCGATGACGAGGTGGCCATCCGCGACCTGCTGGTGCGCTATCTCTCCACGCGCGGCCACGCCGTCCTTCCGGCGGCCAGCGGGGAACATGCGTTGCGTCTGGCGGAACAGGCGTCGTTCGACGTGGTGATCAGCGACCTGCGAATGCCGGGGATGGACGGGCGCGCCCTGATCCGCCGACTCCGGTCCCTGCCATCGTGTGTCGACACGCGCTTCATCCTCTCCACCGGCGACGCCACGGCACTCCCGCACGCCGGCGGCGACACCACGGCCGACCTCGAGGTCGTCAACAAGCCGTACGACGTCAACGCGCTCGTGACCCTCGTCGAGGCGCGATGACGTCGCCCTCACCCTTCCTACGCATCGCCTGCCCATGAACATCGCCGACCTGCGGCGCGACTACTCGCTCGCCTCCCTCGACGTCGTCGACGTCGACGCCGATCCCATCGTCCAGTTCATGCGATGGTTCGACGAGGCGCAGCGCGCCGACATCCTCGAACCCAACGCCATGACGCTGGCCACGAGCACGCCCGATGGACGTCCATCGGCGCGCATCGTCCTGCTCAAGGAGGTCGCGGCGCAGGGCTTCGTCTTCTTCACCGACTATCGATCCCGCAAGGGTGAGGAACTGGCCGCCAATCCGCGCGCGGCGCTCACGTTCCTGTGGAAGGAGATCGAGCGCCAGGTGCGCGTCACCGGGACAGTGGAGCGCATCTCGCGCGACGAGTCCGAGCAGTACTTCCGCTCCCGCCCACTCGGGAGCCGCGTGGGCGCATGGGCCTCGACGCAGAGCGCGGTCATCCCGGCGCGCGACTGGCTGGAACAGGCGGTGGCCGAGGCATCCCGGTCGTACGAGGGGCACGACGTCCCGCTGCCGCCGCACTGGGGAGGCTATCGCGTCCTTCCAGACGACGTGGAGTTCTGGCAGGGGCGCCAGAGCCGCCTGCACGACCGGGTGCGCTACCGCAGGGACGGCAGCCGCTGGATCATCGAGCGCCTGTCACCCTGAGGCCCGGCCGATGCCCGGCCGAGGCCCGGCCGAGGCCCGGCCGAGGCCCGGCCGATGCTCGGCCTCAGGCCGGGTACGTTACCACGTGCGTTCGACTTCCTCGACTTCCTCACGCAGCTTCACGTAGCTCTCGTAGCGCGACGGCATGATGCGCCCGGCATCCACCGCCGACCGCACGCCGCACTCCGGTTCACTCAGGTGCCGGCAGTCGGCGAAGCGACAGGTCCCGAGCACGGCGACAAACTCCGGGAAGCAACGTTCGAGGTCGCGCGCGGCAATGCCCCACAGCCCCACTTCCCGCAGCCCGGGGGTGTCGACGACGTAGCCGCCCCGGGGCAGCGGGTGCATGCGCGCTCCCACGGTTGTGTGCCGTCCCTTGTTCACCGATTCGCTGATCGCCCCCACGCGCAGGTCGAGCCCCGGATACAGCGCGTTGAGCAGCGAGGATTTCCCCACCCCCGACGGGCCGCTCAGGGCGCTCACCCGTCCGCGCAGCGCCTCGAGCAGCTCCGGGAGGCCGTCGCCTGTCACGGTGCTGGTGTAGTGCACGGGATAGCCTAACGCGGCATAGCCCCCAAAGAGTTCCTCCGCGGCTCGCCGAGAATCGAGGTCCACCTTGTTGATGACGATGCGTGCCGCTACGTCGTTGGTCTCCGCGACGACGAGGAACCGGTCGAGCATCTTCGCGTTCGGTTCCGGCCTGACCATGGCAAAGACGACGACCACCTGGTCGACGTTCGTCACGACGATGCGCTCCATGTGCGCGCTGCCGGGGGCACGCCGCGCGAGGCGGGAGCGACGCGGCAGGATCTCGACGATCGTCCAGCCACCGGTGGCCTGGTCGTGCTCGACCAGCACATCGTCGCCGACGGCGATCTTGACGCCGCCCTCCCGCTTCAGGCGGCCGCGCATTGCACCGGCCTGCGTCGTCCCGTCGGCCAGGTGGATCTGGTAGACGCCCCCCGTTCCCTGCAGCACGACGCCGTGCACTGGCGCCGCGGTCACTCCTCCTCCTTCATGACATCCCACCAGCGGCGCCCGCTCGTCTGCCCGGGGAGGTCGGCGATATGCCGCTCCAGCAGCTCGCGCACATCGGTGAGTGTCCAGGCGCCGAGCGCGTCGATCGCCGCCGGCGGCGTGTCCCCCCACGCCAGGTAGTCGGACTCGAGGTGGCCGTCGACACCCTGTGCACCGATGCGACGCCACCGCAGGAAGAGGAAGTACGCGGCGTGCGGACGCGCGGCCTCGCCGGTGGCATCCGTCTCGATCGCGACGGAGTACGAGAGTCCGTCCGAGCCCTCGAACGCGGCCGGGCGCGCGTGCGCCCTCGCGTAGCCACCGATGGTGCTGGCGTCACCCAGCGTATGGTCGGGCTGCAACCACTGGCCGGACATGCCTAACGCCGCTTCGCGAACTGTTCCTTCATGATGCTCGCCGTCATGAACGCCAGGTTGGCGGGACGCTCGGCGAGGCGGCGCAGCAGGTAGGGATACCACTGCGTCCCGTACGGAACGTAGACACGCATCCGGTACCCCTCGCGCACCAGGAGCTCCTGCAGGTCGCGGCGCACCCCGTACAGCATCTGGAACTCGTAGCGGTCCTGCGAAATGCCCTGCTCTCGCGCGTACTGCTTGGCCTGCTCGATGATCGCCTCGTCGTGGGTGGCGAGACCGGGGTACTTCCCCTCGGACATGAGGCGGTGCATGCACGCGACGTAGGTCGCGTCGACATCGCGCTTCTCGGGGAAGGCGATGGTGGCCGGCTCCTTGTAGGCCCCCTTGCACAGCCGCACGCGACACTGGATGTCGATCGCATTGGCCACGTCGGCCGGTGTGCGGCGCAGGTAGCTCTGCAGGACGATGCCGACCTCCTCGGGGAACCGCGCGAAGAGATGCTCCTCGAACAGCTGCAGCGTGCGTTCGGTGTAGGCGCTCCCCTCCATGTCCAACCGCACGAACGTCCGGTGCTGCCGTGCGCGCTCCAGCACCTGCGTGATGTTCTCGATGCACAGGGTGTCGGAGATATCCTGCCCCATGGCCGTCAGCTTGACCGACACGTTGGCGTCCAGTCCCTCGGCCGCGATACGATCGAGCAACTCGACGTAGTGCGCCGCCGTGGCGCGAGCCTCGTCGGCGCGGCTCACGCTCTCACCCAGCAGGTCGAGCGTGGCCGTGATGCGCTTGGCGTTGAGGGCCCGCACGGCAACCAGCGCGCTGTCGATGGTCTCGCCCGCGACAAACCGGTTGGCGAACCGGCGGGCCAGGCGGTTGTTGCGGACGAAGCGGAAGATGCCCTGCCGATGCGAGAGCCAGAGGAACGTCTGTCGGAGCATTACGTGTGGGGTCGAACCGTGCGGGACGTGTCGTTGGGCGCCGCTCCCGGCGTCGGTGCCGGTGGCGTGGGGGGGAAATATACCCGTCGCCCACCTGCTCGCATGACCGAATCAATGGCCCGCTGCCCGCAGGGATCAGCGCGTGCGCGTCGGCCGCAGGCGCAGTGCGCGCCCCCACGGCTCCCGGTACAATCCGGCGTAGACGTGGCGGCGCCCATCGGCGGCGACGCCGACCTGTGGCTCGTAGTGGTCGCGCACGTCGGGGAGCGGACGGATCATGCGCGCCACGCTCCGCTCGACGCCATCGAGCAGGTATTCGCCTTCCGCGTCGCGGAAGAGGACCCATGCGTGCCGCCCTCGGACCGCGCCGGGGATCGCACGCATCCCCACGACAAAGACGGTGTCGAAACGGGCCTCGGCCAGCTGGCGCCAGGCCCACAGCGCGAAATCCTCGCAATCGCCGCTGCGCACCAGCTCGAACGTCGCCGGATGCAACCAGTGGTCGGCCTCGTCGAGCAAGTGGGCGTCCTCGGCGTATCGACACTGCAGCAGGAACTCGGCAATCGCGTGCGGTGTGCCCAGCGAGTGCCGACAGGGGCGCGCGAGGTAGCCCAGGAAGTCCTCGGCGCCCGGACCAAACGCACGCAGCGGCGGTTCAATGTCGAAGCGCTGCCACGGGTCGGCGTCGGCGCCGGCAATCCGCCGACGATGCGCGACGCCGCTGGCCTCGTGCAGCCAGTCGAGCAGCGTGCGCACGCGCCTCATGGCCCGACCGCATGTGCGGGGCGGTGCGCCGTGGAGGCGTGCGGCACCGTGTCGCTCATCGGACGATGATCAGCCCGACGTCGCCGGTGAACTCGTCGCGCACCCGGGCCAGGTTCACGGGGACGTCGAGTTCGTCCCGGTTGAGCCGCAGGTTCACCCGATGGATGCCGGGCGCGACATGGTAGTACCCGCGCCACTCCCCGTTCGGCTGCCGCACGAGGGGGACCGGGATCCACTCGGTGAAGTCGGCCATGAGCTCGACGCGGGCGATCCCGGGGGCCCAGACTCGGACCTCGCGCAGGGCCAGCGAATCCAGCGCCGGACCGATGACGAGCGCCAGGCGTTCCGTGATCGGGAGTTCGGGGCGCTCGACCGGCATCCGGGGTGGGAGTCGCGGCGGCCGTGGCCGCAGCGAGAACCGTCCGTTGGGAAGCCGCAGGGCAACCGCCGCGTAGCGCGCGCCCGGCAGTCCCTGGATCAGGTCGACCGGGTAGCTCCCCATGCTCACGGTCCCGAGCATGCCACCGAGCACGGGCCGAGTGACGGTGAAGGATCCCCAGGCGACGGTCCCGCGCAGCGCTTCGCCGAGGCGCACGCCTAACGCTGCGTCGTAGGTGACCCCACCGCGGCTCCACGACACCACGCCCTCGTTGTCGCCCAGCACGTCGCCGTACTGCAGCTGCATGGGAGTGCCGGTGAACGAGACAACCGCGTCACCCACGCGCGCCCATCCCCCGTAGTCGCCGAGCACGGTGGTGCGCCACTGGAAGCCGTCGAAGGTCCGGGTCAGCGCCGCCCCTCCGCGCACGGCGTAGCGCTCATGCGTGAGGTGCAGTCGCGCCTGCCCGAGCAGTTGCAGCGTCGGCATGAAGTCCTGCTGCGCAGTGCTGGTGGTGTTGAACGACAGCTCGCCACGCACCGAGCGAAACAGGCGCGCCAGCCGGCCCGTGGTCGGGATGGGGGCGGAGTAGCGCGAGCCGGTGAGACCGCCCTGCATGGACCAGCGCCCGTCGTTGAACAGCGAGACCAGGCCCGATGCATAGAGCGCCCCGGCCGGCCGCTCCAGGAGCAGCGTCTCGGTGAGGGTCACGGCACCTAACGTGAGTCCGTTGTCGTAGTCGACGGTGGCAAAGCCGACGTCGCGCGTTCGCACCGGCGCCTGGGCACCGAGTGACGAGACGGCGAGCATCGAGAGGCACCAAAGCAGTCGCGCGGCGGGGCAGAGCGCCCCGCCGCGCACGAAGTGTGGCGGAATACGGACTGGGGTTGGTTACGGGCGCTTTTTCGGCTTCCCGCGCGGCGCCGCCGGTGCATCCCCCGCTCCGGAGACGGTGTTGCTGCCCTGCACCGCCCCGACCGCAGTCGGGTTGAGCGTCGGGTCACCAACGCGGGTCGTACCGCGCACCGAAGGTAACGCGCTCCCCGGAGCCCCGCCATTGGCCGCCGCCGCCGCATCAGCAATCTGCCGAACCAGCCCCTGGCCTCGCAGCGTCGCAGCGGTGGAGCCCGCCATGCCGCCCGAGATGTCGCGTTCGACGTCCTGGCGGAGCTTGGCGAACTGGTCGTCGGTGGCCGCGGCCAGGACGAGGTTCACGATGACGGGCGAGATCGTGTCCGGCGGCACGCCGCGATTCACGAGGTAGTTCATGACATCGAGCGCCATCGCATACCGCACGCCGCTCTTGGCAACGCGCAGGCGCTCCAGCTCCTGCACCCTGACCCCGCTGCGCAGCGCATGTGCACCGGCCACCACCTCGGCGTCGGGCGACCCGGGGCCGAGCGCCTGGCGCGCGCGCTGCAGGTCGTCGGCCCAGCTGCGGACCACGGCGATGATCATGCGTCCCGTCGCGCGCTTGCTGGCCCCTTCGAGGGCGCGGTCGACGAGCGGCTCGGTCGGGACCCCGGCCTTGCGCGCGGCGTCGATGATGGCGTCGACCGCCACGCGGGTGTCGCGGTCGAGGCGGTTCGTTAGGCGCGGGTCACCGGCCTGCCAGACGTAGCCGCTCAGCGTGAGCGCGCCGGTCAGGACGAGGGCGATGCGTCGTGAGGATCGCATCGGTCAGTTCCGGCGTTCGACGGTGATGACCGAATTCGGCGAGCCGAAATCGCTCGACGACTGGGGGCGCGTGGGATCATTCACCCGCTGCGCTCCGTCCACCTCGAACTGGTATTCGTAGCGTCCGGGGGTCAGCGGGATCGTGATCGACCAGGCGCCGTCCTCCGAGACCTGCTCCATCTGGAAGCGCGAGGCGTCCCAGTCGCTGAAGTCGCCGACGAGGGACACCGAGGTCGCCCCCGGGGCAATCATGATGAACTGCTGCGGGGTCGCCGCATTGGCGTTGCGCGTGACGACGGCAACAGGCTGCAGGACCAGCTCGCTTTCGGGGCGTGGGTCGACCGCGGCGGCGACCGACGGGGCCGAGGGTGACGTCACGTTCATGGCGACGACACCGACCAAGGCGGCGGCGGCGGCCAAACCGGCCGCCTGCGAGATCGTGAGCGAGAAGGTGCGCCGATACCACGCACGACGCGGCCGCATCACGTTCAGCGGAATGACGCGCGGCTCGAGGGCGGTCATGACCCGCTCGTCGAATCGCGCGTCGAGCGCGACCGGGCGCCGCAGTTCCCTGGCAATTCCGGCAATGAATGGGTCGAAGTCGTCGTCGTGTCTCATCATCCTTGGACCTCGTGCAGGAGCACCCGCAGGCGCTCGCAGGCTCGCTTGACTCGCATCTTCAATGCGGACACGCCCACGCCGGTGAGCTCCGCGATCTCTTCATACCCCAGTTCTTCCACATGCTTCAGGAGGAACGCCTCACGCTGATCCTCCTCGAGCGACAACAGGGCGCGCTGGATCTCTTCTCGCCACGCATCCCGATCCTCCGGATGCTCCTCGGAGGCGTCGAGCAAGGCCACTTCGTCCCGCACAAACGTCCGCTCCCGCCGCCCGCGTCGCGTCCCCGCCGTCCGACATCGATTCGCCAGGATGCGAAACAGCCACGACCCGAACCGCGCCGGATCCTCGCACTTGGCCAACGAGCGATACGCCCGGAGAAAGGCATCCTGCAGCGCCTCCTCCGCGTCCTCCCTGTTCCCCAACATGCGCGTTGCGTACCGCGCAAACTGCACCCGATAGCGACCGACCAGGACGGCGTAGGCTGCGGCATCACCCGCCAGCACCTGCGCCACCGTTTCGGCGTCACCATCGTTCTCTACAGGAAGACCCTGCGAAATCGCCATTGGTCAATATCGAGGAGCACTTCGCCGAACTCTACTACGCAACCGATTGTTACGTAACGACTTACAAGATTGCAAAAGTTGCAACCCGGCGGCCGTTTCCGGCACGGCGGCCGTCGTCCCGGCCTCCAGCAGTCCCACATGCGCGGTCCAGACCGCCACCGGCGCGCCGCCCGCCCGCGAAGCGCGCCGGGACGGGTCCGGGGGACACCCGGGTCCCTCTAGCCTCGCGACGGCCCCACCATCGGGACAATCTGGTGCCTGCCGACCCCAAGGGCGAGGGGAAGCGTGCGCCGCGACGACCCGAACCGTTAGGCAGGTGTGCGCTGCGTCACACTCCACCCGTTCGGCCGCCGTGAAACCGCGCGCCCCTTGCGTGCGAGGTGCAGCAGGAGGTCGGCCGGGACGAAGCGTCCGCTAAAACGGGAATTCAACTCCTCGAGCCGGTCGACGGCGCGCGCGGCGCCATATGCGTCGAGGAAACGGAAGGGGCCGCCGCGGAAGGGCGGGAAGCCGATCCCGAAGACGGCGCCGATGTCGCCATCGCGTGCCGACCGCACGATGCCCTCTTCCAGGCAGCGTACCGCCTCGTTCGCCATGCTCAGGACGCACCGCTCCTGCATCTCGGTCGCATCCATCTCCACGCGATTGGCTCCGCTGGGCGTGAACCCATACACCGACGCATCGACCCCGCCACGCTTCCCCTTGCCATCGTACAGGTAGAAGCCCTGTCGGCCCTTGCGTCCCAACCGCCCGGATTCCACCACGCGACGCAATGTAGACGAGGGTGCCAGCCGATCGCCAAAGGCCTCGACGAAGATCGCCCCCGACTTGCCGGCGATATCGAGGCCCACCTCGTCGAGCAGGGTGATCGGTCCGACGGGAAAGCCGAAGTCGAGCATGGCACGATCGACCGCGTCGATCGCCGCACCGCCGTCGATCAGGCGTCCCGCTTCGTTCAGGTAGGGGGCGAGGATCCGGTTGACGTAGAAGCCCGGCGCGTCCTGCACCACGATCACCGTCTTGCCCAACTGCTTGCCGTAGGCCACGACGGTCGCCGTGACCTCAGGAGCCGTCTCGCGCGTGACGATGACCTCGAGCAGCGGCATCTTGTGCACGGGAGAGAAGAAGTGCATCCCCACCACGCGCTCGGGTCGCTCTGATGCCTCGGCGATGCGCGTGATGGGGATCGTGCTCGTATTCGAGGCGAAGATGGCGTGCGGCGGCAGCACCGCCTCGACCTCGCGCAGCACCTTGTGCTTCACGTGCAGGTCCTCGAACACTGCCTCGATCACGAGGTCGACGTTCCCGAAGCCCGAGTAGTCGACCGTGCCACCCGCCAGCAGCAACTGGTCGTCCATCTGCTGCCGGGTGATGCGGCGGCGCGTCACGCCTGCTCGCAGCACCTCGCGAATGGAGGCGAGTCCCTTGCCCACGCGCGCGAGGTCGGCGTCCTTGAGGCGCACGATCGTCCCCCGCTGCACGGCGACGGTCGCGATGCCGGCCCCCATGAAGCCGGCGCCGAGGATCCCGAGCTTGTGCACCGCCCGCGGAGACACCAGCTCCTCCCCCACGCCGCTGTCCTTCTTGAGGGCAGTGCTGGCGAAGAAGATGCCGATCAGCTCGCGCGATTCCGCGGTCATCGCCATCTCACCGAAGAGGCGCGCCTCGACGCGGTACCCGTGGTCGCGATCCTGGAAACCGGCGGCGACCGCCTCGAGGGCGGCGAGCGGCGCGGGGTAGTTCCCGCGGGTCTTCTTCAACACCTGCTCGCGCGCCTGGCGGAACACGAGCGCGCGACCGACCGGGTTGTCGTCGAGCAGCAGTGCCTTCGCGTCGCGCCGACGCGCCCTCGGGTTGCGGGCGCGCACACGGTCGGCGATCTCGCGCGCGCGCTGCACGGCGATGCGGTGCAGGATCGCCGGGTGCACGAGTTCGTGCACCAACCCGATCTGCATCGCCTTGCGGGCGCGGATGTTCTTCCCGGTCAGGATCATGTCGAGCGCGGCCTGCAGCCCGATCGTGCGCGGCAGGCGCTGCGTCCCACCGGCGCCGGGAAAGAGCCCCAGCTGTACCTCGGGGAGGGCGAGCACCGTGCGCGGGTGGTCGGTGGCGATGCGATAGGCGCACGCCAGCGCCGCCTCCACCCCCCCACCCAGGCAACTCCCGTGGATCGCCGCGACGACCGGAACCCGGAGCCGCTCGAGCCGCTCGAGCATGGCGTGACCGGTGCGCGAGGCCTGCTCCGCCTGCTGCGGCGTGCTCCAGGTCAGGAACTCCTCGATGTCCGCCCCGGCAATGAAGTTGTCGGCCTTGCCCGAGATGAGCACCGCGCCGGCGATCGAGTCATCGCGCTCGAGCCGATCGAAGAGCGCCACGAACTCCTCCTGCACGGCGCGTGAGAACGTGTTGAGCGACGCCTCCGGCATGTCGAAGGTGATGGTGGCGATGGAGTCGGAAACGTGCAGGGAGAGGGCGGGCATGGCGCGAGAGAAATCGGGAGACCGAGAAGTCGGGCGTACGAGCGGTCGGGAGTACGAGCAGTCGGGAGTACGAGCAGCCTTACGTGCGTTCGATGACCATTGCGAAGCCGAGGCCGCCGGCCGCACAGACCGTCATCAGGCCAAACTGTCCGCCGCGGCGACCAAGCTCGTTGCACAGCGTGGTCGTGATGCGGGCGCCGGTGGCGCCGAACGGATGCCCGATGGCGATCGAGCCACCCAGCACGTTCAATCGCTCCGGATCAACCTCCCCCACCGGTTCGCGGAAGCCGGCGCGCTCGGCCCACGCGCGCGAGGCCAACCCCTGGATGTTGGAGAGCACCTGCGCCGCGAACGCCTCGTGCATGTCGACCAGGTCCATGTCGGCGAGGGTCAACCCTGCGCGCTGCAGCGCCACGGGCGCGGCGAGCACGGGAGCCATCAGCAGTTGCTCACCCGGATCGAGTGCCGCGTAGGCGTACGACCGGATGAAGCCTAACGGTGTGTAGCCGAGCGACACGGCGCGCTCCTCGCTCATGAGCAGCACCGCAGCGGCGCCATCGGTCAGCGGCGACGCGTTGCCGGCCGTGACACTTCCGTAGCGTCGATCGAAGACGGGCTTGAGCGCGGCCAGCGCCTCGAGCGACGTGTCCTCGCGGATCCCGTTGTCACTGGAGACCGCGACGTCGAAGCCGGGCGGGATCCAGATGGGGGCGATCTCGGCGCTCAAGCGGCCGTCCGCGGTCCCGGCGCTGGCGTTGCGGTGGGAGCGATAGGCGAGCGCATCCTGCGCTTCCCTGGGAATCGCGTTGATCTTGGCCATCTTCTCGGCGCTCTGCCCCATGGACTCACCGGTCGACGGCTCGGCGATCGCCGGGGTGACCGGCACCAGGTCACGCGGGCGGATGCGGCTGAGCGCTTGCACCCGGCGCGCGAGCGACTTGGCGCGCGACGCGGTCACCAGCGCGTCCGAGAAGCCCGAGGAGTGCAGGATCGGCACGTTGGAGAGCGACTCCGACCCACCGGCAATAACCACATCGGCGTGCCCCAGTGCGATCTGGTCGGCGCCATCGGTAATGGCCTGGTTGGCACTGGCACAGGCTCGGCTCACGGTGTACGCCTGCACCCCCTTGGGCAGGTGCGGGATGAGCGAGACCTCGCGGGCGATGTTCGGGGCCAGGACGGAGTGCACCACCGTTCCGAAGATCAGGGCATCTACTGACTCACCCTGCAGGTTCGTCCGCTGGACCAGTTCGGCCACGCAGGCACGCCCGAGTTCGATGGCCGAGAGGGACTTCAGTGCCGTTCCCGACTTGCTGAAGGGCGTGCGTACGCCGGCGACGATGGCGACACGGCGTCCGGGGCGGGAGAAGGGCATGGGGGACAGGGGACGACGGGGGACGGGGGACGGGAGTGTCAATATTGCACGGGTGGAGGGGGGGTGCGTCGGGGAAACGTCGGGTGGTGGGGCGGTTGGCGGCGTGCGGAGACGCGTTGCGATGCGGGTTGTACTGTTCAGCATGAGGGGGCGGCGGCGCGTTCCTTTCGTGTGAACGGCCTGCCCGCGCGGCGTGCCTGCATCTGTTCCTCCTTTTGCCCAGTCGCTTCAATGGCCAACGAACTCCGTCGCTCGCTTGTGTTGCTCCCGTTCCTCGCACCGCTGCTGGTACCGAGCGTTCCCACCTCGCTGGTCGCCCAGCAGCGCCAGCGTCCCCCGGCTCCTGCGGAGTCTGCGGCGACCTCGGGCGGCCAGGCAAGTGCGGCAGCGCGCGTGCCCGCCGACCCGGCCGGCGTTCGCATCATTCCTGACACGGCGATCCGGTCGACCGACGTGGTCACGATCAAGGGGCGTCCGGTTCCGTACCGCGTCACCGTCGGGACGCAGCCGGTGTGGGACGACAAGGGGGTGCCGATCGCCTCGATGTTCTACACCTACTACGAGCGGTCCGACGTGACCGACCGCAGCGCGCGGCCGCTGGTCATCTCCTTCAACGGCGGCCCGGGGTCGGCGTCGGTCTGGATGCACATCGCCTACACCGGGCCACGCCAGCTGCGCATCGATGACGAGGGGTATCCGCTGCAACCGTACGGGGTGCAGGACAACCCGAACTCGATCCTCGACGTCGCCGACATCGTCTACGTCGACCCGGTCAACACCGGCTTCTCGCGCATTATCGGCGATGCGAAGCGTGAGCAGTTCTTCGGGGTGAACGAGGACATCACCTACCTGGCCCGCTGGATGGACGCGTGGGTGACGCGACAGGGGCGCTGGACCAGCCCGAAATACCTGATCGGCGAGAGCTATGGCACGACGCGCGTATCGGGGCTCGTGCAGCGGCTGCAAGGCTCGCACTGGATGTTCTTCAACGGGGTGATCCTGGTCTCGCCGACCGGGATGGGGGTCGAGCGCGGAGGACCTGTGGCCAGCGCGCTCCGGCTCCCGTACTTCGCGGCGACCGCGTGGTACCACAAGGCGCTGGGCCCCGAGCTGCAGGGGCGCGACCTGGAACAGCTGCTGCCCGAGGTGGAGAACTTCACCATCGAGAAGTTGCTGCCGGGTCTCGCGCGCGGCGGTTCGCTGCCAGCGGCGCAGCGGCAGGAGCTGGTGCGGCAATTCGCGATGTACAGCGGCCTCTCGGAGCGGGCCGTGGCCGAGCAGAGCCTGGCGGTGCCGACACAGTACTTCTGGAAGGAACTGCTGCGCTCGCGCGGCGTGACGGTCGGGCGGCTGGACTCACGGTACCAGGGACTCGATCGCACCGACGCCGGCTCGGCGCCCGACTTCGACCCGGCCCTCACGGCCTGGAACCACGCCTTCGCACCGGCCATCAACCACTACCTGCGCGAACAGCTGAAGTTCAAGACCGACCTGCAGTACTGGCTCTTTGGCCCGGTGAACCCGTGGAACCGCAGCGGCGACCAGTCGGGCGAGGCGCTGCGGCAGGCCATGTCCGAGAACCCGTACTTGCACCTGATGGTGCAGAGCGGATACTACGATGGCGGGACGGACTACTTCAACGCCAAGTACTCCATGTGGAACCTCGACCCGGCCGGCCGGCTGCAGGACCGCATGACATGGAAGGGCTATCGCTCGGGGCACATGATGTACCTGCGGCGCGACGACCTCGCGACGTCGAACGAGGATATCCGGCAGTTCATCGCCCGGACCATCCCGCGGGCCGGGCAACCCGCGAAGCGTTAGGCACGCCGGCGAGATGACGCCCCCCCACGTTTCCGCCTGGCGCGCGTCGGCGCTCGAGGCGCTCGGGCGCGACGCCTTCGACCTGCTGGTCATCGGCGGCGGGATCGTGGGGTGCGGCATCGCCCGCGACGCGGCGCTGCGCGGGCTGCGGGTCGCCCTGTGCGACAAGGGCGACTTCGCCAGCGGCACGTCCAGCCGCTCGTCGCGCCTGGTGCATGGGGGGGTGCGCTACCTCGAGCACGGCCACATCCACCTGGTGTTCGAGTCGAGCCGCGAGCGTCGCCGCCTGCTGCGCATCGCCCCGCACCTCGTGCGGCCGCTGTCGTTCACGTGGCCCGTCTATCGCGGGGCGCGGGTGGCGCAATGGAAGCTGCTGGCGGGGCTGACGCTCTACGATGCGCTGGCGCTCTTTCGCAACGTGGGGAACCACCGCCGACTGTCGGTCGACGGGGTGCTGGCGCGCGAACCGATGCTCTCCACCGACGGGTTGCTGGGTGGGGCGATCTACTGGGACGCGGCCACCGATGACTCCCGCCTCACGCTGGCCACCGCGTTAGGCGCGGCGGCTGCCGGGGCGACGGTGCTCAACCATGCGGCGGTCACCGGCCTGACCCAGGCGCAGGGTCGCGCGACCGGGGCCACGGTGCGGGAGGAGTTCACGGGTCGCGAGGTCACCCTGCGCGCCCGCTGCGTGGTCAGCGCGGTCGGGCCTTGGACCGACACGATGCATGCCCTGGAGGGGGGCGACGCTACGCGCGCCGTGCTCGGCTCGGCCGGGGTGCACGTGGCGGTCCCGCGCGCGCGCGTCGGGAATCGCGAGGCGATCACGGTCGTCGCACCGCAGGACGGACGGGTCATGTTCGTCCTCCCAGCCGGGACGCACGCCATCATCGGGACCACGGAGACGCCGGCCAGCCGCGGCCCCGACGCGATCCGCGCCACCCGCGAGGAAGTGCGCTACCTGCTCGACGCCTGCAACGCGAACTTTCCCGCCGCCCGACTGGGCGACGACGACGTGGTCGCCGCCTGGTCGGGCATCCGCCCCCTCGCCGCGACGCTGGTGGAAGAGAGCGCGGGAAGTGCCTCGCGCGAGCATACCGTGTCGGTGGGACCCCTGGGCGTGTTGACCGTGACCGGTGGCAAGCTGACGACGTATCGCGCCATGGCCGAGGACGTGGTCGACCAGGCCTGCGCGGCGTTAGGCGAGGCGGGACGGGACGGGCGAGCACATCGCGAAGTCCTCCTGCCCGGAGGCGCCATGCGCTCGCTGGCGGCAACAGAGGCCGAGGCGAGCGCCGCGGTGGACGATGCCGACGTGGCGCGGCGGCTGGCCGGCGCCTACGGGAGCGAGTGGCGCGACGTGTGGCGTCTCGTGCGCGACGACGACGCAGCGCTCGCGGAACGCATCGAGGAGTCGCTCCCCTACTCGATGGCCGAGGCGGTGCATGCCGTGCGGCGGGAGATGGCCGTCACGCTCGGCGACATCCTGCTGCGACGGACCCATCTCGCCTTCGAGACGCGCGACCACGGCGAGCGCGCCGCCGCACGACTGGCTGGCGTACTGGCACCGCGGCTGGGCTGGGACGCCGAGCGCACGACCGAGGAGCTGCGTCGCTACGAACGGGAAGCGACGCGCATCTTCTCGGTGGACTGATCGCCGACTAGCGCTGCCTCAGCGTCGCCCGCACGGCCCCGACGAATCGCGCTGCGTCGGCCGGATGGAACTGCGACATGAGCGGTTCACCGTCCGACTCGAAGCCGTCGAAGCTCCAGGTCGGCTGCTGCTCGAAGTCGAAGCGGATCGCGCCCTCTTCGTACGCGACGGCGCGCAGTGTCGAGGTTGGAAACCCACGCGCCTTCTCGAAGACCTCGTGCAGCGCCCCGAGACCGACGACTGCACGACCCCTTGATGACCTCGCCGAGCGCTGAAACATCGGCGGTGTCCTTGTTCATCTCCTGGCGCACCTTCGACCTGACCGTTGCACGCACTGAATCGGAGAATGCCACGACGATCGAGTCGTGCCGCAACGACATCACCATCGCCCCGTTCTGGGTATGGATCGACACACTCCCATCCTCCCCCTCGGCGAACGTCGGTCGGCCGTACGGGGCACGCGCGGCGGCAGGTGCGTCCTGCGCGTCGGTGCGGATGCGAACTCGTACATCGGCGCTGGCCGGCGCGGCGTCCGCCGATTCTGCCCGCTCCTCCTGTTTCGAGCAGGCGGCCGCCAGCCAGCAGGCAGCGGCCAGGGCGACAGCTGAACGCGCGGTGAGGGCAGTCGAGACGGGCATGGCGAGCTCCGGCAGCAAGGGTTGTGCAGCACCCTACGGGCAATGGCGCCCGAGGTTCCACCCCGGGCGCCATTGTGTGTGTCGCTGCGGCGAGGCCTGCTACCGCACGGTGAAGCGGCGCGTGTAGACGAGGACAGCGCCATACCGCGTATTGTCGAGCCCTCCGCGGGTCGTCGCGGCGATCCCGAGCTCCATGTCGCGGTACGCGACGATCGCCTCGACGTCGTTCGCCGAGATCGCGTCGATGCGCATGTACACCGGCAGGCCATCGAGGTAGACCTGCGCGCAGCCGGAGCTCCCCGAGAAGCGCAGGCAGCCGCTGGGCGGGTTGTACCACTGCAGTCCGGCCATCCGACCATTGCGCACGAGGTCGCCCAGCGTGAACGAGCGGGGACGCATCTCCTCGATATCATCGGGGCCGAGATAGCGCTGGAAACTCCCGAGGACCGCCGAACTGAAGAGCCGTCGGACGTCGGCTTCGATCACGTCCTTGACGCTCATCTCCGCCATCTTGCCGGTGAGGAAGACGGTGTCGCGGCGCGTCTCATCCTCGAGCAGCTCGAAGTTGTCGGTGAGGATCGGGTAGTAGCCCGTGCGCCGTACCATCAGCGAGTACTTGCCGGGCTTCTCTGCCGTGAGGGAGAAGCCGCCGAAGACGTCGGTGGTTGTCGTGTCGAGCACATTCTGTCGCCTGTCGAGCAGGGCAACCTTGCTCGTCGCGACGGGCCGCTTGTCGGCGCCGACCACAACGATGCCATCCATGGTCTGCGCGGCGGTCGGGGTGACCGACGCAGCGAGCGAGGCCGAGACAGCCAGCAACGTGCGAATCCCGCGAGCAAGGGCGTGCATGGTGTACCTGGAGTGGGCTGGAGTGTCCGAATTCTACCCATGTCGACCGCACGGGTGCCATGACGGTGCCCTGCGCGTGCCCCCTGCGGGTGCCCTGTGGACCTGGTGCCGTCACGATGCGAAGCGAGGCGGCGCCGCGCCACGGCACCGCCTCGTCGTCCTCTGCAGCCTATCGGCGCGAAGGCAGGTACGCCGCGATTCGCGCCAGCGGCACCTCAGCGATTCGGTGTGGGTCCAGCTGTCGATCGGTGCATGGGGTACGGACGGCCGCAGCTCCGCGAGGGTCGACGATGCGTCGGAGGCGCGCGATGCATTCAATCGTCTCCGGACACTGGTCAACCAAAAGGACAGGCGAACGCTACTTGGCCGGCGCCTGATGGATCGTGATGAGCTCGACGATCTTCAGTCGGCGGGTGCGCGCCGGGAGGCGCAAGAAGGTCACTTCTCCCACCGACTTGTTGATCAGTGCGCGGCCGATGGGCGACGACATGGTCACGTGCCCTTCATCGAAGCTATCCGAGTCGCCGAACACGAGCGTGTACGACTCGCGGACCTCTGTTTCCTGGCACACGACGATGACCGTCGATCCGAGTCCCACTCGATCCAGCGGAATCTGCGACATGTCGACCTGGGCGAGCTTGCTGAGCCGCTGCCGCAGCTGTTCCAGACGAGCCCGCACGAACTGCTGCCGCTCCAGTGCCGCCTTGTATTCCGAGTTTTCGCGCAGGTCCCCCATCTCGACCGCTCGGCGGATCTCATTGGGGAGTGTGACGTTGAGTTCGTGCTGCAGCTTCTCAACCTCTGCGCCCAGCTTTTCCTTGAGGGCTTCGAGCATGGGAACCCTGTAGACAATAAAAGGTGAGCGCCCGGCCGCAGTGGGGTGGCCGGGCGCCTTCGCTGCCCGGAAATCTACCCGTCCCACTCGCTGATTTCAATTCTTGGTCCGGTGAGGTCGAGCAGCGGTCGACTAATTGTGCCAGGACCTCTACACTCCGTGCATGATCCAGATCGAACGCCACGAGGATGTGGTGCGCTTCGCCATGTCCACGCGGCGGAGCCGTCTGGCGGGCATGTCGGCCAGCGCGTACCTGGTTGGCGGCGTCTTGATCGACTGCGGCTTTCCCGACGTGGCGCACGAAGTCGATCGCCTGCTCCAGCAAGAGACACTGCGTGGTGTCATCGTGACGCACGCCCACGAGGATCATGCCGGGAACGTGGAGGCGGTCGCGCGACGGGGGATCGCGCTGCTCGCGCACCCAGACACACTCGCGTACGCACGGGCTCCGGCACGACTCCCGATGTACCGTCGCTTCACGTGGGGCGAACCTTCCCCGCTGCGTTCTGCCATCGTTTCGTTCGAGCCCGAAGGGCTGGTGTTGCTCCACACGCCCGGGCACTCGCCCGACCACCACGTCGTGTGGGATGCGTCGACTCGCACGCTCTTTTCCAGCGACCTGTTCATCGGGGTCAAGGTGCGGGTGGCGCACCATTCCGAACGACCGCGCGAGCTGGTGGCGAGCCTGCGGCGCGTGCTGGCGCTCGACCCGGCGCGTGTGTTCGACGCGCACCGAGGCCTGCTCCCCACGCCGCAGGAATCACTGCGAGCCAAACTCGCGTGGACCGAGGAATTGATCGGACGCGTCGAGGCGTTGGCCGATACCGGGATGCCGGTCGAGCGCATCGCCCGTGCGGTGCTGGGCGCCCGGGATGCGAACGACTTCGTCTCTATCGGGGAGTACTCTCGCATCAACCTCGTGCGGGCGGTCTTGGCCGAGGCGGGCGCGCGAGTGCCTGCGTCGGATGGTCACTGAGCCATCGCGAGTGAGCCATGGCCAGTGAGCCGTGGCCAGTGAGCGGTGGCCACTAAGCGGTGGCCAGTGAGCGACTGCGCGCGGGGTTGCCGCGAGTGCTGCGTGTCAGTTGTTTGTCACGGTGCCCCTGATACCATAGCCAGACCATGCGAATCCATTTGCCGCGCCGCTCCGCCACACGTCGCCTGTCGCCTCGTCTCATCGCGGTCGCTGCGGTCGTGGGTCTGACGCCACTCGTGGCGGCCTGCCGCATCAATGAAGCGGTCTCCACCACCGAGCCGGTGACCGGCCCCGGAACGGTCTACGCGCTCGTGTCGGCGAACGACATTTCGCTCCCGGCGACGTTCACGGAGGATGCGTCGCAATTCGAGATTCGTCAGGGAGCGCTGACGCTGGCCACCGACTCGACCTTCATCTTTTCGCTCGCCCTGCGCGTGAGCGTGAACGGCAGCCAGGCGTCCAACAGCACCTCGACCTTGCGCGGGACCTTCGGGCGCGTGGGCAACGTGTTGACGCTCAGGCAGCAGACCGACACGCTCTTTCTCGGTACCTACTCACCGAACAGCGTGAGCCTGCAGCGGGGCAGGGCGCAGGTGGCGGGCGACCGCTTCGTCTTTGCACGGTAGCCGCCGCCTACCTGGTCTCGCTTACTTGGTCTTCTCGTACTCCGCGCGCAGCCGGGCCATCATCGCCTCACGGTGATCGTACAGGCGACGCAAGGGACGACGCGGGCGCTTGGCCAGGGCGTACGACGTGAGCAGCGGGAGCGCCACCGTCGAGTCGAGGTAGCAGACCACGGCGTCTGGAAGCCGGTCGGGATCGATCTTCCCCCAGCTGACCGCCTCGGCCGGGGTGGCACCGGAGAGCCCGCCCGTGTCGGGACGCGCATCGGTGATCTGCAGGAAGTAGTCGTGCCCCTTTTCGTCAATCCCGAGCACTTCCTGGATCTGGGGCTCCGTCTGTAGGGCGAAGTTCTTGGGACTTCCGCCGCCCAGGATGCAGATCGCACTCCGGCCGCCGCTGCGCTTGGCGTTGAGGACGATCGACGCCGTTTCGTTGACGTCCAGGTTGGGGTCGATCGTGCACTGGTTTCCATCGAGCGAGAGTGCCGCGATGTTCATCCCGATCGAGGAGTCGCCCGGCGACGAGGTGTAGATCGGCACGCCGCACTTGTGGGCGACGCCGAGCAGCGACTTCGTCCCGATGCCGAGCTTGCGCTCGCGCTCGCGCACGTACTTGCCGCAGAGCCAGTGGAATTCCGCGCTCGACATCGGGCGCTGGAACTCCTTGCCCTGGATGATCGCGCGGAAGAACGCGTCGGTCGACAGGAGGACGTCGTAGTCGAAGAAGATGTCGTAGATGCGCACGACCCCTTCTTCGCGCAGGAGCACGTCCGACGTCTGCGGGTTGCCGCGATGCATCGACAGCCCGAGACCGAAATGGGTGTCGTGATACAGGTTGGCGCCGGTGGAGATGATCCAGTCGACAAACCCCGCTTCGATCAGCGGGATGACGGCCGACATCCCCAGTCCCGCCGGGGTGAGCGCCCCGGTCATGGTGAGGCCGACGGTCACCGACGGATCGAGCATCTTGTCGGTGAACAGCTGGCAGCCCTCGCGCAGGCGACCGGCGTTGTACGCCAGGTATGTCCCCTCGATGAGGTCCACCACCCGTTCCTTGCCGGTGATGCGCCGCGGATCGATCCGGCCACCGCGAAGGAAGCGGTTGCTGCTGGCGGACGGCGGCACCTTGCCGGCCTTCTCCCGCCGCTCGGCCGCCTGCTTCTGCGAGGACTTGTGCCCGGCGGGCGAGGCGCGCTTGACCGGCCCCCCGATGCGCGACGCCTTCATCCCGAGCCCTCGCCCTTCACTCGCCTTCGCGGCGTCTCGTCCGTTCGTCGTCTTCTTCTTCACGTCTATCCGTCCGACCGCCCACGGGCGGCGTTGAGATGTGCGCCATAGGCCGCGATCACTGCCTGCGCGGCCTCTTCCGGATCGTCAGTGACCAGCAGCAGGTCGATGTCGCCCGATGAAATCTTCTTTTCCACCAGCACCCGCGACTGCAGCCACCGGACCAGCCCGGCCCAGTAGTGGCGACCGAACAGGATGACCGGGAACTGCGAGATCTTTCCGGTCTGGATCAGCGTCACGGCCTCGAACAGTTCGTCGAGCGTCCCGAAGCCGCCGGGAAAGATGACGAAGGCGTTCGAGTACTTGATGAACATTGTCTTCCGCACGAAGAAGTAGCGGAAGTTGACGAGCGTGTCCACATACGGATTTGCTCCCTGCTCGAAGGGGAGCTCGATGTTGCAGCCGATCGAGTGTCCGCCCCCGAGCTTCGCCCCCTTGTTCGCCGCTTCCATGATCCCCGGCCCCGCCCCTGTGAGGATGGCGAAGCCCGCTTCGGCGAGCAGGCGGGCCGTCTCCTGCGCGGCGACATATTGCGGATCGTTGGGACCGGTGCGGGCCGACCCGAAAATCGTGACGCCCTTCGTGACCCCCGCGAGCCGGTCGAACCCCTCGATGAACTCGCCCTGGATGCGCATCAGGCGCCAGGGGTCCGTGCGCGTGAAGTCGAGCAGCGACTGACCCTTCTCGAGGAACTTCGCGTCCTCGGTGAGGGGGAGTGGATCGCGGATCGACGCATCGATGATGCGATGGGCCCCACTGGTCCGAAGCGACGTCTGTTCCGACGGCGGCATGCGCCCCGCCGCCCGATGCCCGGTCTCGGTGCGCTCCCGCAGTCCCTCGAGCGCCTCCTTGCCTGCGTCGAGCAGGCGCTCGGGATCCAGCGCGCGAGCGCGCGACTTCCCTCTCCGTTGTCCGGATCGCTTACGATTCGCCATCGAGTGATTACAATCGTGAGGGGTGAACGCGTCGTGAACGCGCAACACGCGCCTCAGCTTAGCGTATCACACGGGAGGGCGAAACGGCCGGCCGACGCCCCCTCCCACACCCTCCCGAGATCGCCTGCGTTGCCCGTCATCATCCTCGTGGCCGATGGGGTCCGCCCCGACACGCTGAGCGCTGCCATGGACAGCGGCGCGGTGCCGCACCTCGCCCGCCTGCGTAGCGACGGCGGCCTGCACACGGTGGCCACCACGTGGCCGTCGGTGACTGGTGTCGCGTACACGCCGTTCCTCATGGGACGATATCCGGGGCAGGTAGGCCTCTCGGGGCTGCGCTGGTTTGACCGGAGCCGCCGCGTCGGCGCGCACGTGGGACACACGCGCAGCTACGTGGGGCTCGGCATGCGCCACATCGATCGCGACCTGGCCGCCGACGCCCCGACGCTGTTCGAACTCACCGACTCCTCGCTGGGCGCGCTCACCGTGATCGGGCGTGGCCTGCGTCACGAGGACCGCCTAGGCCGCGGCGCGCGATTCGTGGCCCGCGCCGCCCTGACGCACTTTCGCGGGAGTGTGCGCGGCTGGCTGGACATCGATCGTGACATCGGGGCCGCGGTGGTGCGGCGCGTGCGGCGCGACGCGCCGGCATTCGTGTTCGCCGCGTTCACCGGGATCGACAAGGCCTCGCACGCTGCCGGCCATGGCAGCGCGCTCGTGCACGAGGCCCTGTCACAGCTCGACGATGTCGTCGCCGAGTTGCGCCACGACGCCGAGCGCTCCGGCCGCTGGGAGAAGACACACCTGTGGATCGTGAGCGACCACGGTCATTCGGCCGTGACCGGGCACGACGACCTGGCGGTGCGCTTCCGGAATGCGTGGGGCTATCGCACGCTGGCACACCCCTGGACGCTGGGGCACGGTCATGAGGTGGCGGTCATGGTCAGCGGCAACGCGATGGCGCACGTCTATGTGGAGCTCGAGCAGCGCACGCGCCCGTTCTGGCCCGCGCTGCGCGCGCGGTGGGAGGCGGTCGCCGACGCCCTGCTCGCACGTCCCTCGGTGGACCTGCTCGTGCTCCCGCACGCCGACGACGCGGTGGAGGTACGCAGCGCTCGGCGCGGTATCGCGATGATCCGCCGCCGAGGCGGCAGGTACAGCTACCAGCCGCTCGACGGCGACCCACTCGGCATCGGGCCCATGGACTGGGCAGGGTCGCGCGACGCCTTCGACGTCACGGCGGCGAGCGACTATCCCGATGCCGTGGTGCAGATCGCGCAGCTGGCCGCCGCCGCCCGGTCGGGCGACCTCGTGGTATCGGCCGCCCCTGGCTGGGATTTCCGTTCGCGCTACGAGCCGATCAAACACTGCTCGTCGCACGGCGGGCTGCATCGCGACCACATGCTGGTGCCGATGCTGGTGAACCAACCGGTGCGGCAGCCGCCGCGTCGCACGGTCGACGTGATGCCGAGCGCGCTCGTCGCGCTCGGACTCCCCGTTCCACCCGGGCTCGACGGAAGGAGCTTCGTGAGCGAGTCGGCCAGTCTTGCGCTGAGTGGTGTTTCGTGAGAGCGTAGCGCGAGTCGGCAGGCGGCAGCTCTCACACACGGCGAGGACACGATGGAGCGGCGCGCATTCTGGGCACTCGGCGCACTACTGGTGGCGGGTGCGTGCGGCGGCGGCGGGGCGACCGGGGGCGGCGGCGCTCCGCAAGCCAGGTCGGCGCCGACGCGCGGCAACTCGAACGTGATCATCGAGGCCGAAATCGCGGCGTCCGGGGCGACCAGCGCGATGGAGGCCGTGCAGCGCTTGCGGCCCGCCATGCTGAGGAGCCGCGGGGCGGGCTCGAGTGTCAGCAATCCCGGTGGAGACCCGATCGTCGTCTACGTCGACGGCGTCCGGGCGGGCGGCCCCGAGGCACTGAACAACGTGACCGGGCTATCCGTGAAGGAGATCCGATTCATCAATGCCGCCGACGCCACGACGCGGTTCGGGACCGGGCATGTGTCGGGGGCGATCCTGCTGACGACCAAGCGGTAGGGAGCGGGGGCGACGGGAGGGGGACGACGGGTCACGCAGCCCCATCGTCCCCCCGATCGAATTACGGCACCACCGCCGGCTTCGGCTCGATCTTCACGATCCACAGCCCGTTGTACATGTCGTTCACGTAGGCGAGGCCGTCCTTCACCACGACCCCCCACGTCATGGCCGCGTTCTTCACGCGCCCATCCATGTCGGCCGTGTTCAGGTGACCGATCTCCCGCCCCTGTGCCCGCAGGTCGCCGCGCAGCTCGCCCGAGATGTCGAAGGTGCGGAAGCCGCCGTTGTACGCGCCCATGTACAGCGTATCGCCGGCGACCCAGATGTTGTGCACCCCGCCGAACTCCGGCTCGTAGTACGCCACCGACTTCGGCTTCGCGATGTCCGAGACATCGATGACCTGCATGCGCCCGTACGCGCGTCCCGCCGAGGCATCCTTCGCCCCCTTGACCCCGCTCGCCGGAAAGACCTCGTCGGCAATGAAGACGTAGTTCTTGTGCCGCCACGCGGTGTGCGTCCCGCGAATGAAGCCCGGCCCGCCCGACGCCTCGACGTCGCGGTACAGGAAGTTCAGGTCGTACTTGTACTGGGAGACTACCTGCGGATTGCTCGGGCTCCCGCCGCGTGTCCCGTTGCCGATGTCGAGGATCACCAGCCCATCGTTCCAGTAGCTGGCGTAGAGCAGCCCGTCCTGGACGTCGATGTCATGCAGCGTGCGCCCGGCATCGCCGTGGTTGCGCGGCGTGCGCCACTGGGCGACTTCCTTGGGATGGTACGGATCGTTGATGTCGATGACGTGCAGTGCGCCGGTGCCGTCATTCGTCAGGTAGATGTGCGTCCCGAACTTCTCCTGCTGGAAGATGAAAGCGGAGTGCACGCCCGCCGTCACGCCATCGGTGAACTCGGCGATCACCTTCGGGTGGGCCGGGTCCTCGAGCGAGCAGATGACGATGCCGTTCTTGCGGTCGCTCGCCCCCTCGCGGGTGAAGACGAGGAACTTCCCGTCGGGGGTGGTCATCACGTCGTTCACACGCCGGGTGTTGGACACGATGGAATCGGTGATCACCGGCTTGGCGGGGTCGGAGATGTCGATCGTCACCATGACGTCGCCGCCGCCGCCCGACCCGAGGTAGGCGTACTTGCCGTTGGGGTGGAGCCAGACTTCTTCGGTGCTGAAGCGGGTGCGCGGAAGGCGCCCCACGACGGTGAGTGGGCGGCGCACCTCACGCGGCGCGACGCGCACGACGGCCTGCGCCGAGCGCGACCCTTGCGTGGCGGTGACGACGTACTCGCCGGGGGTGTAGCCGGTGAACGCGCCATCCTGCTCGATCAACCCCTCGCCGGGGGAGAATGACCAGGAGGTGCTGAGTCCGTCGAGCGTATTGCCGCCGGCATCCTTCGCCACGATTCGAAAGCGCTGCACGTCGCCCTGCCGCGCCTCGACGCGCGCTGGCGACAGCTGCAGCGATGCCACCTGTGCTGCGACGACCTCCACCGGCACACGGACCGACGCATTCCCCGACGTCCCGGTCAGCGTCGCCCGGCCCGCTGCGGCCCCGGACACCATGCCGTCGCCATCGACCCGGGCCACGTTAGGCGCGGACGAGGTCCAGGTGATGCGATCCGAGGCCCGCAGGTCGCCCGTCTGCGAGAACGCCTGCCCACCAAGGCGCAGCTGCTGCCCGCGCGAGAGTTTCACGCCCGCGTGCGTCGGGGTGATCGATACCGCCGGGCCGGCGACCATGCGCACGTTGAACGTCTCGACCTTCGGGCGTGCCCCGGCAACGAGGGCAACGGCGACGACGGGCAGCGTTCCCGTCGCGCCCGACTCCACGAGGCCAAGCGTGTCGACCGTCCCCTCGAAGCGCCCGCCCTGGGCCTGGAAGCGAATGCGCACGCCGTCCATGACCTTGCCCGCGGCATCGAAGGCCTGCGCCGACAGGCGCAACGTATCGCCGGCCACCACGGTCGGATTGGCCGGCGAGATCACGATACGGGCGACCTCGGGCGTCTGGGCACCGAGGGAGGCCGAGGTGCTCGCGAGCGCGAGGGTGGCCGCGGTGAGGAGGGGTCGTCGCATGAGCGGAGATTGGTGGTCGTGAAGGCGCCGGTCGTACCGACCATCCGCGCCGCAGCAGGGGAGAGTACGCCTGAAAGCCGGAGAGGGCGAGGGGGGCGGAGCAGAATTCGCGGCCCGCGCGTGCGCGGCGACCGCCGCGAGTGGTGCCAGCCGCCGACCGATGGCGGGATCCCCTCGCGCCGGACCGACCGTCTCGTAGATTGGCCGCCTTCCTCACCCGTATCCAGGTACATGACCGTCATCTCACTCGACGCCCTGCAAACCGTCGCGCTGGCCGCCGTCGTCCTGTTCGCCGGCTACGCGATTCGCAAGCGTGTCTCGGTGCTCGATCGCTTCAACATTCCCGCGCCGGTCGTCGGCGGGTTTCTTTTTGCCGCCATCGCGCTGGCCCTGCGCATGGGCGGCGTGCTCGCCTTCGAATTCAACACCGCCATGCAGTCGCCCCTGATGGTGATGTTCTTCACGAGCATCGGACTCGGCGCGTCGCTGGGATTGCTCAAGGTGGGCGGGCCGCAGGTCATGATCTTCTGGATCCTCGCCAGCGCACTGGCCGCGGTGCAGAACGGCGTCGGGGTCGCGCTCGCCAAGCTGCTCGGGGTCAATCCGCTGCTCGGCCTGATCACCGGCTCGATCACCATGACCGGTGGACACGGCACGGGAGCGGCCTTCGGCAAGCTGCTGGAGGACCAGTACGCCTTTCCCGGGGCGGTGACGCTGGCGGTGGCCGCGGCCACGTTCGGGCTGGTGTTCGGCGGCTTGATCGGCGGGCCGGTGGGGACTGCCCTCATCGGGCGCGACCGGCTGACGCCGAGCAGCGGCGCGAGCGGGCCGACGGGGCTGGAGCAAGCCGCGCTCGAACATGCGGCGCTCGACGAGGAGATCGACACCGAGCCTGCCGGAGAGGCGGCCACCGCGTACACGCTGCTCCAGACGCTGACGATCATCCTCGTGGCGATGTGGGCCGGCGGGCTGCTCAGCACCTGGCTGGGGCAGTTCGTCACCCTGCCGGGATACATCGGTGCGATGCTGTGCGCGGCCGTCATCCGCAACGTGGCCGACGCCTCGAAGCGCCTGCGCATTGCGTCGCGCACGGTCGACGATCTCGGGACGATCGCGCTGTCGCTCTTCCTCTCCATGGCGCTGATGTCGCTCAAGCTCTGGGAGCTGCTCGACCTGGCACTGCCGATGTTCGTGATCCTGATGGTGCAGGTTGCGCTGATGGCCGCCTTCGCCTACTACGTCACCTATCGCGTCATGGGGCGCGACTACGACGCAGCCGTCATGGCGGGAGGACATTGCGGCTTCGGACTCGGCGCCACGCCGAACGCGGTGGCGAACATGACGGCGCTCACCGAGCGCTTCGGTGCCGCGCCACGCGCCTTCCTCGTGCTCCCGATGGTCGGGGCGTTCTTCATCGACTTCAGCAACGCCCTCATCATCACCGCCTACATCAACCTAGTGCGATGAGTCCGTGGCACCGGTGCGGGAGAACGGGGCGGCCGCGTGCACCACGCGACCGCCCACCAGCGTCAGCAGCGCCTTGACGTCCTTGATAGCGCGCCGGCGCGATGGCGAAGAGGTCCTGGTCCAGCACGACCAGGTCGGCGAGCATGCCGGGCTTGAGCTGCCCCTTGATCGCCTCCTCGCCGGCAGCCCAGGCGTTGTTCACGGTGTAGGCGCGCAGCGACGTCTCGAGATCGAGCCGCTCCTGTGGAAACCACCCCGCCGCCGGCTGTCCATCGATTGTCTGTCTGGTGACAGCGGCGTACAGGATCTTCATGGGGTCGGCGGTATACCACGACGCGTTGGTCCCCGGCCAGTCGGAGCCGAAGGTGAGCATGACGCCGGCGTCGTGCAGTGTGCGGAACGCGTAGGCCCAGCGCGAGCGCTCGCCGATGCGCTCCTCCATCCAGCGCATGTCGTCGATGGCATGGTAGGGCTGCACCTCGGCGATGATGCCCAGCCGAGCGTAGCGCTTCGCCACCTCGGCGTTGCGCAGGACCTGCGAGTGGATGATGCGGTAGCGACGCTCGCGCGGCGGGTTCTCCCGCATCACCTGCTCATACAGCGTGAGCAAGGTGTCGATCGCCTGGTCGCCGATGGCGTGCACCTGCGGCCAGAGACCGGCACGATCGGCCCCGCGAAGGTTGCCGAGCATGTTGCCCGCCGGTTCCATTCCCGATCCCGGTCCGCTGGTGGCGGCGGTGTTGGTCGAGTCCCGCCACTCGCCGCGCTTGCCGGAGTGCAGTTGCGGCTCGTAGAACCGGGCGGTCGAGTTCCCCTGGATGCCGTCGACGAAGCCCTTGAGTCCACCGATCCGCAGCCATTCGTCGCCGAAGCCGTGCGGGATGCCGACCGCCGTGAGTTCATCCCACTTGTCGAGCGTCGGTCGCGCATAGATCCGAACCGTCAGCTCGCCGCGCGCCTTGAGCGCGTGGTAGACGGGGAGCTGTTCGGGCGGGGTGATGTCGTGGATCCCGGTGACGCCCATCTCGTTCAAGTGCGCGATGGCCACGCGCGCCTCGCGCAGGCGCTGCTCGAAACTCTTGGGGGGGATCGCGACGCGCACACGACGCAGTGCCTCGCCGTTCACCCTCCCCGTGGCGGCCCCGTTCACGCACTCCAGCCCCTCGATCGCCTCAGCGCAGGTCAGCCGCGCCGCGGCCAGCGCCGCCGAGTTGGCCAGGAACGCCGAACGATCCCAGCGCTGCAGCAGGAGCGGAGTGTCGCGCGTGACCGAGTCCACGATGTCACGGGTGGGGGAGAACCGCGCGCGGCTGGGCGCGGCACCGGCCGGACCGGCGCTCCCCGCATTCCAATCCTCGTACGCGCCCCAGTCGCCGCCGGTGATCCAGGCGTCTTGCGGCAGGCGCTCGCGGGCCGCCTTGACCCTGGCCGCGAAAGCGACTGGCTCCGCCACGTCGAGCAGGTTCACCCCGAGCAGGAGCGCCCCGGCCTGGTTGAAGTGCGTGTGGTTGTCGATGAAGCCCGGGGTGGCGAAGCGTCCCCCGAGGTCGATCACGCGCGTGTTGGCGCCCCGATGTCGTGCGACGTCGGCGTTGGACCCCACCGTGAGGAGCCGCCCATCGCGAATCGCGACGGCCTGTGCCCAGGGCGTGCCGCGGTCGCCGGTCCAGATCCGGCCGCCGGTCACGAGCAGGTCCGCCTCTTGGCTGGCGAGCAGTCCAGGGGCGACGAGAAGGAGAACAGCGACCAGGAAGCGCATGGCGGATCGGGGTGAATGGTGCGGTATTGTGTCCATTCCCTCAGAAATGCGACAGGGCGCCCTGTTGCTTCGCGCGACATGCGCGTCCGCGCCGCATTGCTCGCGGCGTCGCCCGGACCCTTTGGGGGTTCCAGACGTAGACAAGGCACCGCTATTCCACCCGCTCGAATCCCAGCTGATGCGTCGTTTCGCCCCGTTTGCCGTTCTCGCCACGTTCGTCCTCCCTGCCGCGGCGACCTCGCAGGTCTTGCAGGTACGCCCGGTCACCCCCGAAGCGGCCGCCCCGCTCGTGGGGGTTCTGCGCGACAAGCAGGCCCGGTTCGAGGCGATCCGGCGCACCAACCTGCCACGACTCAACCTGCGTGGAGGTGGTGCGGGGCGGTGCGACGAACAAGTGGGTCGGTTCTGCTACTGGTATGACGAACGCGACCCCGGCGCTCCCGAGGAGCCGTCCACGATAGCCGAGGCGCGCAATACGCTCGTGTCGATGCTCGACTCGGCGTATGCCGAGTTCCCGGATGATCGTTGGACCTCGGGCCAGCTCGTGCGCTACATGACCGAAAGTGGGCGCACCAGCGATGCGGTGCGCGCCGCCGACCGATGTCAGGTTGGGGGATGGTGGTGCCCGGCGCTGCAGGGATTCGCCTTGCACGAGGCAGGGCGTTTCGCCAGTGCCGACAGCGCGTGGGACCGCGCGCTGGCGCTCATGAACGAGGCGCAGCGCTGCGAGTGGCGCGACCTCAAGCTCGTGCTCGACTTCCAGCTGTTGCGCGACTATCGCGAGTCCGACTGCGCCCGTCGCGAGACACTCGAGCGGCGCGTCTGGTGGCTGGCACAGCCGATGCTCTCGCTGCAAGGCAACGACGCGCGCTCGGAATTCCTCT
Organism: Gemmatimonadota bacterium; assembly: GCA_016704465.1. GTDB lineage: Bacteria > Gemmatimonadota > Gemmatimonadetes > Gemmatimonadales > Gemmatimonadaceae > SCN-70-22. The sequence goes on from JADJAD010000013.1 coordinate 303,068, forward strand.
CCCGCCGCCTGTATACCGTCTTTGTTGAGGACGCGCCGTCGGTGTATGCGATGGGCTTCGACGACGACGAACGTGAGCTCCTTCTGCGATACGGCTGGCCGCGGGCCTGGTCGCAGCACGAGGTGTACGTCCAGGGGCGCGGCTCGCAGCGCGTCATCACGGGTCACGAACCGTCCCCTGCCCCGCCGATGCTCCCGGTGGCGGCGACCGTGCGCAACCCGGCGCTGAGCGACTCGTTAGGATGGCGCGGCAAGGGGCTGCCCGGGGTGCGCGCCCGCTACGCCCCCGAGGTGGCGCGGCGCCTGCTTCCGCTCATGCACCAGTCGGCCATCTTTCGGCGCGGCGACTCGGCAATGGTCGTCATGGCCTACGACGCCCGCGGCGACAAGGCGCTCGCCGCCGCCGCCGAATCGGGGGAGCTGACGGCGGCACTGGTCCTGACGAAGGGCGAGGAGGCGGACGCCACCATCGTGCGGCTCCCGACCCCGGGCGTGCAGGGAACGATCACGGCGCGCACGTCGTGGGGCCCGATGCTCATGAGCGCCGAGGTGGCGACACGCAAGGCGAAGACCCTGGCACGGGCGCGCTACGGCATGCGCGCCAGCGACAGCCCGGGGTCGCGGGTGAGCATCTCCGACCTGCTCCTGTTCGAGCCCTACGACGGAATGCCGCGCACACTCGAGGACGTGCTCCCGCACGCCAGTGCGTCGCAGGTCATGCGGGAGGGGAGCAAGGTCGGGATCTACTGGGAGACGTACAACACGAATCCTGGCGGTGAGGGCATCCAGGTCGCCATCACGGTCGCCCCCGAGGAACAGGAGAGCGGCGGCTGGCTGCAGCGGGGACTCACCGCCCTCAAGCTGGTCCGTGAGGCGCAACCCGTGTCCGTCGGCCTGAGCGATGTCTCGACGCGCGGGCTGGGGTACACGCCGCGCGCGGTCGTCGTCGACCTCGCCACGCTCAAGCCGGGGCGGTACCTCATGCAGTTGGAGATCACCGCCGAAGGGACCATTCCGGTGCGAGGGGAGCGCGTGCTGATGGTGCGGGGGCGATAGCTTTCGCGCTCCCCTGCCAGCCGACGGTCATGAGCACTCCCGATTCGCCGCACGACCTTCCCACCTTTGCCGACATCGAGGACGCCGCCCGCCACATCGCGGCCGCGTGCATCGTAACCCCGCTGCTCGAGTCGGCGGTGATCAACGCGCGTGTGGGTGGTCGCGTGCTGGTGAAGGCCGAGGGGCTGCAACGCACCGGCTCGTTCAAGATGCGCGGCGCCTACAACCGGATGCGACTCCTGAGCGCGGACGAGCTGGCGCGCGGGGTAGTGGCCTACTCGTCGGGCAACCACGGGCAGGCCGTGGCCGCGACAGCGCGCCTACTGGGCACCACGGCCACCGTCGTGATGCCCGCCGACGCGCCGCGCACCAAGGCCGACAAGACACGCGCGTTAGGCGCGGAGGTGGTCTTCTACGATCGCCAGCGCGACGACCGCGTGGCCATCGGCCGTCGGCTGGCCGAGGAGCGCGGGTTGACGATGGTCCCCCCGTTCGAGAATCGCTTCGTCATGGCCGGCGCGGGGACGGTCGCGCTCGAGACCGTGCGCCAGGCCGAGGCGATGGGGGCATCGATCGACGTCCTGATCGCCTGCTGTTCCGGCGGCGGGCTGGCAGCGGGATGCGGATTGGTCATGCGCGCCCTCGTCCCGCACGGCGAGATGTTCGCGGCCGAACCCGTCGGCTTCGACGACACGGCGCGCTCGCTCGCCGCCGGGCATCGCGTGAGCAATGCACCAGGGGCCATCTCGATCTGCGACAGCGTACTCGCCCCCACGCCGGGTGAGCTGACCTTCGAGATCAATCGCGAGCACCTGACGGGCGCGCTGTCGGTGACCGACGACGAGGTGATCGAGGCCATGCGCACGGCCTTTCGTGACCTCGGGCTGGTCGCCGAGCCGGGGGGGTCCGTGGCGCTGGCCGCCGTGCTGGCCGGTCGCCTTCCACTGGAGGGGCGCACCGTCGCTGTCACCCTGAGCGGGAGCAACATCGACCTGGCATCGGCGCTGCGCTGGATGGGGGCGTAGCGCGGGCCGGGCGACAGCAGGACGGGTGGGGCGCGCACGCCGTCGCCGCAGGCGCGCACGCCCGAGCCGCGGGCGCTCACCGAGTGCCTAACGCCACCCCCCAGCGACGGCCGTTAGCAGCGCGCCACGACGACGCTGATGTTGTCGCTCCCGCCGCCGGCGAGCGCCGCGGCCACGAGCGACTCGCACGCCTGCTGCGCGCTGGTGGCATCGCGCAACAATCGGGTCACGTCGTCATTCGGCACGTGCTTGGTCAGCCCATCGCTGCACAGCAGGAGCAGGTCGCCCGGTTCGAGGTCGATGAGACCGACCGACGGATGGACTTCGGAACTGCCAACCGCGCTGGAGAGCGTTCGCCCCATCGGCGAGGCCGCCACCTGCGCCTCGGTCATGGCCCCCGACTCGAGCAGGTACTGGCCGTACGTCTGGTCGCGGGTGAGCTGGAAGAGCCGCCCGCGCCGCAGGTAATAGGCCCGGGTGTCGCCCACATGCACCAGATACGCCCGCGGCGGGACGAGCATGACCAGGGTGAGCGTGGTGGCCGGCGACCACTCCGCGTCACCGTTCGCGCGCCGCAGGGCGAGGTGCGCCTCTCGGACCGCGGCCTCCATCTGTTCGATGAAGTGCTGCTCTTCGTCAACATCGTACCGCTGGAAGCAGCCGGTGGCCCGCACGATGTACTCGAGCGACATCCCGACCGCGCTGCGGCTGGCCGCCGCCCCCCCGGCGCGCCCGCCGACACCGTCGGCGACGACCATGAGATAGGCGTCACCACCCGGCAGTCGCGGATCGAGTTCCGCGCGCTCGAGGTTGGTCGACGTCACTTCCACGAGCTTGCGCATGCGCGCCACCAGGAAGTGATCCTGGTTCTCGGTGGGAATCAGCCCGGTATGCGAGAGCCCCGCCACGTCGACCGGGCCAAGGGTCTCTGCATCCTGCGGGCGCGCATTGTCCGCTGCCGTCATGGGTCTGCTCCTACGCCTCGTTGTCGTCTCCCGGTTCCTTCGGCACTTCGTATTCCGCCGTCGGGAACTGGAACGCCTTGACCAGCGCCGGGTCGCCCGCGTGACCGAGCACGCGCTGGGCAATGTAGTCCCCCACCACCGGGCCGAACTTGAATCCCTCGGCCTGCCCGACCCCGGCCACCCAGGCGTTCGACACCTCGGGCAGGTGATCGATGATGAAGTCGCGGTTGATGCTCGACTCGTAGTGGCAGGCGCGAGTCTCGACCAGCGGCGCTTCTGCTAACTTCGGAAAGCGGGCTTGCACGAAACGCCTCGACCCGTCGACGCGCGTCTGGTTCATCCAGCGCGAGCTGGTGTCGGGGTCGGTCTGGGCCAGGTCGATCGTCGAGGCGTCGGACGCGCGCGCCGCCGCCTGCTGCGCCTCGTCCGTCGCCCCTGGCGGTCGCGGCGGGGCGATCGCCCCCCGCACCCGGAATCCCTTGAGGTCCACCGGGAGGGCAGGCCAGCCCGTCACCCCGGGAAAGTTGTAGCTCGGCATGTTGGGAAAGGTGAAGTGCCGGTCGCCCTCCGGTACGCCGAAGTAGCAGACATAGCCTAACGGGATCCGCATCCGGTTCTCGAGGTGCGCGGGGAAGAGCTTGCGCAGCCACGGCCCGCAGGTGAAGACGTAGCTGTCACCACGCACGATCGTGCCGTCCTCCAGCACGACGCCCTGCATTTCCCCGTTCACCACCGGTCCGGGACGGGCGCGGCTGATCACCAGCTGCACGCCCTCTCGCTGGGCGATCGCGGCCACCGCCTGCGTCGCCGCCCGCGCCCGCACGACCCCGGCGTCGGGTTCGGTGATCGCGATCCCGATGTCGCGCGCATCGATCGCCGGCCAGCGCTTCATCACCTCGGCGCCGTCGATGACCTCGTGCGGGACCCCGTTGGCCTTCCACAGTTCGAGCGTTCGCGTCACGAAGGGTTCTTCCTTCTCGCGGCAGATCACGTCGCCGGTCCGGTGGAAGAACCTGGTGCGGAACTCCTGGGCGTACTCGTCGTCGAAATCGCTCCACCGCTGCAGCGCGGTACGGGCCCACGAGGTCCACAGTTCGCCCGCCGTCGCCCGATCGCCGTACGAGGAGCGAATCCCGCGTGTCTCGTCGCCGCTCGAGGCCTTCGAGTTGCCGGGGCCGTAGGCCTCGATCAGCGTGACGCGCGCCCCCCGACGGCGCAGGTTGAGCGACGTCCACCCGCCCCACGCGCCACCACCGATCACGACGATGTGCCCCGAACCTCGCGACAGGCGGGCGGGAGCGATTCCGCGCGCCGGAGCGACCGCCGGGGTCGCTGTCGCGCAGCCGGTGGCGAGGATCGCCCCGGCGCCGACTCCGGCGACCCGCAGAAAGTCGCGCCGGTCGATCGGATCCATCTCAGCCACACGCTCGCCGACTGGCGGCGCGGTCAGAGCTTGCTCGTCGGTCATGTCTCGTCGGGAGTCGAAGTCGGGGGCGAAGATGGACGCCGGACGGCGCGCTCGCAATCGTGCAGCTGGCCCGACCGCTGGCCCGACCGCTGACCCGGCCGCTGAGCCGGCCGCTGAGCCGGCCGCTGACCCGAGGGCGGGCGGGGGAGCGGGGCATTGCCAGCGATGCACCGCCGGCGCACGTTGTGGAGCCGGGGAGGCGCAGCAGCGCGCGCGCCGCACCGATCGCGATTCCGGCGCCCCACCGACCGGGTCGCTCATCACCCACCCCGAGGATTCCGATGTCTCGTCCCTTGCTCTTCGCCCTGCTCACCCTCTCGGCCACCCCGCTCCTGGCGCAGGGCTCTCAGCGCCAGCCGGTCGTCCCGAAGGGGATGTCGGTTTCCGCCACCCTCACGCCCGGCATCCGTGTGGGAGACGTCGTGTACTCCTCCGGCCAGCTCGGTATGCGACGCGACGCGCCCGACGCCACGATCGAGGGCCAGACCACGGTAGCGCTGGAGAACATCAAGGCCGTGTTCGAGGCCGCCGGCACCAACATGGCACACGCCGCCAAGTGCACCGTCTTCCTCATCGACGTCAAGGACTTCGCCGGGATGAACCAGTCGTATCGCGCCTTCTTCCCCGATTCGCCCCCGGCGCGCTCGACGATCGCGGTCGCTGCACTGGTGGTCCCGGCAGCCAAGGTCGAGATCGAGTGCATTGCCGCCATGCCGACGAAGTAGCGGCGCGGGACCGTCAGCTGCCCGCCCCGCGTTCGCTGGCGCCGACATCGCCGTTGGCGACCGCGGGACACGTGCTCGAGGGCGATGCCCTCGCCCAGCTGCTCCCGCAGCGTTACCCGTTTCTCCTGGTCGACCGCATCCAGGTTGTGGAGCCGGGACGGCAGGCGATCGGGAGCAAGCGCGTGACCGCGGGCGAGTGGTGGTGCGACGGCAGCAATCCGGCGATGGCGACGCTGCCCCACTCCCTCGTGATCGAGGCGCTGGCCCAGACCACCTGTGCCCTGCTGCAGGACCGGATCGACGCTGCCCGCGGGGGCAGCGCCTACTTCGCCGCTGCCGATCGCGTCCGGTTGCGCCACGCGGCGCGCCCCGGCGAGACCCTGCAGCTGGCGGTGACGCTGCGCTCGTGGCGGCGCGGCATCTGCCGGACACACGGCGTGGCCTCGGTGGACGGACGCGTCGTCGCCTCCCGCGACGCTGACCACGATCCTGCGCGTCGCCCCTGAGCGCCCCGTCCCTGCGTCGAGGTCCAGGTGAATCCGCTCGCCCGCAGAATGTCCGCAACGCTCGCCACCCTCGTGGCCGCGCAGCGGCGGTCGCGACGCGCAGTGGCCACCACCTGGATCGTTGCGACCACGGCCGGACTCTGTTCGTGCAGCGTGGATGAGCAGGCGGCGCGACCGACCGGCACGCACGAGGTCACGGTCCGCGCGGCCGTCGCGGTCGACACGTCGGCGGCTCTGCGGACACGAGCGCCTGGCGACAGCGGGCGGACGGCGCGCGACGGGCAGCGGCCGTGGAGCGAGCCGCAGCCGGCAGACGAGCCGCCATTGCGCCCTCGCGCCGGCAGCCGCCACGCCCCCGGAGGCGGTACCGCAACGTCCGGAACCGGCGGCACCGTCGCGTGCGGTCCCGGCAGGCTCTGCGGAGATCGAACAGTCCACGCACGGGACCGGTGCGCCGATCGAGCTCGTGACATCGTTCGACGGACTCGGCGCCTCGTTCGTCGGCCCCCAGGGGACCGCCACCCTGCGCAATCCATCGGACAACAGCCTCGCCGTCGGCCCAAACCACATCGTGCAGACTGTCAACTCGCGCATGGCGATCTTCACCAAGCGGGGGGCGACGTACGACAGCACGGGGCGGGTCCTGTATGGACCGGTCCCCAGCAACACCGTCTTCCGCGGATTCGGCGGCCCGTGCGAGGAACGCCTGAGCGGCGACGCCGTGGTGCGATACGACCAGCTGGCCGGTCGATGGCTGATCGTCCTTCCGATCTTTGCCCGCGTGCGCAAGGGCGAGCGCCACCTCCCCGCTCCACGTGCCGGCGAGGGGGCGCGTGCCAGCACACCCGGACAGGCGCGGCAGCCTGGCGCGCCCCGCGAGCTGTTCCAGCCGCCGGCGGCCGCGACCGACAGCCCGGCGAGACCGGCCACTCCCGCGCCCACAATCCCCGCGCCCACAGTTCCCGCGCCAGCGGTCCCTGACACGCAGGGGGTGTACGCCATGTGCTACGCCGTGAGCACGAGCGCCGACCCGCTCGGCAGCTACTATCGATACGAGTTCGTGCGCCCGCTCTTTCCCGACTACCCGCGACCGGCCGTCTGGCCCGACGGCTACTACGTCCCGAGCAGCACCGGCGACGACGTCATCCAGAAGCATGCCTGTGTCGTCGATCGTGCACGGATGCTGGCCGGGCAGGTCGCCACCGAGCAGTGCGTGGTGCTGGACGACGTGAACTTCCTCAACAACGCCGACCTCGATGGCAGCACGCTCCCCCCGGCCGGGGCGCCGAACATCATGCTGGCCACCGGCGGTACGCAGTTGCGGCACGACGTCGAGGACGACGGGATCTACGCGTGGTCGTTCCACGTGGACTGGGGAGACCCGTCGCGCACGCGGGTCTATGGCCCGGTGAAGGTCGCCGTTGCCCCGTATCGCTACCTGTGCGACGGACAGCTCACGAGCTGCGTGCCGCAGCCGGGGACGACGCGCCGCCTGGACGCACAGGGCGACAAGCTGATGGCCCGCGTGGTGTACCGTCGCATCGGACGCCGCGAGTCCGTCGTCGCCGTGCACTCCGTCAACACCAGCAGCGGTGGCGGTGGCGTGCGCTGGTACGAGTTCCGCATCGGGCCACGGCGCGACGTGCAGCTCTATCAGCAAGGGACGTACGCGCCCGATTCCTCGTTCCGGTGGATGGCGTCGCCCGCCATGGATCGCGCCGGCAACATCGGCATCGGCTACTCGTTCGGTGGCACGCCGCACTTTGCCGGGCAGCGCTTCGCCGGTCGCCTGGCCGGCGATCCCCGCGGGATCCTCACCCGTCGCGAGACGGTGCTGGTCGAGGGCGCGGCGTCGCAGGAACACTCGTTGCGGTGGGAGGACTACACGCAGACGGCCGTCGATCCGTCGGACGACTGCACGATCTGGTACGTGGGCGACTACCTGCGCGCGGGCGACGCGACGTATTCGACGCGCATCGGCGGCTTCCGATTCCCTGGCTGCCCCGGCGCGATGCGGCGCTGACTCCGGCCGGCACACGGGTGCGCGTGCCTAACGCGCCCGCGACATTCTCCGACGCGGCCACGTCGCGCCCTTCCGCTACAGAACGGCCCGGCGCTTGAGCAGGTGGTACTGCTCCACCACCGCCTGCGCGGCTCCGGCGGGCGGCACGTCGAGCACCAGCACGCCGCGCGCCCGCATGTCGGCCAGCGCACGCTCGCGCGCCTGCAGCAGCTCCTCAGCCGCCGCCCGCTCGTAGGCGCCGAGCACCGTGTCGGGGCGACGAGTGGCCAGGCGGTCGAGCGCCGGGTCGCGTAGCGTCACCGCCAGCGGGAGGTGGCGCGGGCGCAGCGTGCCGAGCTGCGCCACCAGCGCCTCGCTCGCGGTCCGGTCGATCACGTCGGTGAAGACGACCGTGAGCGCGCGCTTGCGATTGCGCTGCGCGAGATAGGCGAAGGCCGCCGGGTAGTCCGGCTCCACCAGCGACCCCTGCACCATCGCCAGGGCGTCGAGCAGCGCGCGCAGGGCGCGACGTCCACGAGCGGGCGCGAGGTACTGCTGCACCTGATCGGCGAAGACCATGAGCCCGACGTTGTCATCGTGCTCCACGGCGGCGTGTCCCAGCTGCAAGACCGCCTCGACCACGGATTCCAGCCGCGAGCGACCGTCGGACTCGGCGGTCAGCAAGCGCCCGGCATCGATGGCCACCAGCACCTGCTGGCGTCGTTCGTCCTCATACTGCCGCACCATCGCCTTGCCGCGACGCGCGGTGGCCTTCCAGTCGAGGGTGCGGGTGTCGTCGCCGGGGACCCATTCGCGCAGGCTCTCGAAGACCCGTCCCTCGCCCAGGCGGCGCACCGCGCGCTGCCCAGCCTCGCGGCGGCGTTGCGCCTGCGTGGGCAGCGAGCGCAGCGAGGCCCCGACGAGCGTGGGATAGACGGTCACCCGCCACGGCAGGTCGATCGTGGTCGATCGCCATGCGAGCCTCCATGGAGCGCTGACCCGCAGGTGCAACGTCCCGGGCCCTCCCTTGCCCCGGGCCCGGGGGCGCACGTCGAACTCCTCGAAACGGGGGGACGCGGGGTCGAGCACGAAGTGGCGCTCGATCCCACCCGCCATGGACAGCAGCGGTGGGAGCGACTCGACCACACGTACGGCTGCCGGACGTGCGAGCCGCGAACGCCAGCGGTAGCGCACCGGGAGGGCTCGGCCCATCGAGAAGGCGGGGGGGGACTCGCGGTGCACCTCGACGCTGTCGCGGCCGATCGCACGTGAGCGCCACGCATCAACGAGCAGCGCCGCCAGCCACACCATGTCGAGCCCCATCAGCCACGACGCGGCCACCGGCCACCGCAGCGCCAGCGGCGCCACGAGGGCCAGCAGCGCCGCGCCGACCAGCCATCGTCTCGACGGGATGATCACGCGCACGTCACCGTCGTCACGCCCGCGGCGCCTCGACCCGCTCGAACAGCGCCTGCACCGCCGCGTCGGCGGTCACCCCCTCCAGCTCCAGCTCGGGAGCGACCTGGACGCGATGCCGCAGGACTGCCGCCGCCAGCAGCTTCACGTCGTCGGGCACGACATAGTCGCGCCCATCGAGCAGCGCCGACGCCTGCGCCAGCGTCAGCAGCGCCACCGAGGCCCGCGGCGAGGCGCCTAACGTCAGGGTCGGCGTCTCGCGCGTGGTGCGCACCAGTGCGGTGATGTACGACACGATCGCCGGCTCCACACGCACGCGCCGTGTTGCCGCGCGCAGCGCCTCCAGTCCCTCCACGTCCATGACCTGGGTGATGCCGAAGCTGGCGGGCGTGGCCGCATCGAAACCCCCGAGCACGCGTCCCAGGATCCCCTCCTCCGCCGCCACCGAGGGGTAGCGCAGCAGCACCTTGACCAGGAAGCGGTCCAGCTCAGCCTCGGGCAGCGGATAGGTCCCCTCGAACTCGATGGGATTCTGGGTGGCAAACACGGTAAAGCCGGCGGGAAGCGGGCGCGTCTCCCCATCGACCGTCACGGCACGCTCCTGCATCGCCTCGAGCATCGCCGCCTGCGTCTTGGCCGGCGCGCGGTTGATCTCGTCGCCGAGCACGAGGTCGGCGAAGAGCGGTCCCGGGCGGAAGGCGAAGCTCCCGTGCGCCCCGAGGAAGTTCACCCCCGTGATGTCCGACGGCATGAGGTCGGGGGTGAACTGGATGCGCCGGAAGGTCAGGCCTAACGATTGGGCCAAGGCCCGGACCAGCAGCGTCTTGGCAGTCCCCGGCGGCCCCTCCAGCAGGACGTGCCCGCGCGCCATGAGCGCCAGCAGCGACTCGCGGATCGCCTCGCGCTGGCCCAGCACAACCTGCTCCAACTGCGACGCCACGCGCTGCGCGCCCTCGGCGTGGGTACGGACTTCGAGGTCTGTCAGGGGCGTAGTGAGTGCCACACGTCCTCCACGGCGTTGGCGGCGCTCAGCACCGCGGTCTCGGATTCAGGATGATCGGCGAGGCGTTCGAGCCGCTCGGCGGCGTCGCGCACCTGCGTGTTCGGGGCGTGGTGTGCGAGGCCGGCGAGCCACGGGCGCCAATCGTCGCGGGCGGCGACGCGGTCCGTCGACACGGCCAGCCGGCGCCGCAGACCGCGGACCAGCGCGCCGATCGCCACGCGGTGACCCTGCGCTGCGGCGAGCGCCGTGGCGAGGGCGCGGACATGCTCGAGCGATGAGCGCCTCGCGCGCGGGATCGCTGCGCGCACGGGGCCGAAGCGCACGGCACCGGCGCCGAGGGCGAGCAATCCCACGACCAACAGCTGCCACACCATCCACCCCACGGGATGCCCGGCACTCCAGGCGATGGCGACACGGGCCATGGAGCCACCCGTCCCGAATCCCTGGTGATACTCGTCGAAGACCAGGCGTCCGGACCGCGGGAGCACGGCATCCAGTACCAGCGGGGACGTGGAGCTGTGGCGCAGGGTCCGGTTACGCACCAGCGACACATCGCCGATGAGCACGACCGATCGCTGGTACGGTGCCACCGTCAGCCGCAGCATCGCCAACTTGCCGGACGTCGTCACGAGCAGGGTGTCCGTGCGCACCACGGTGACGTCGGGGCACTCGCCCTCGGCCGCCACTCGCTCGTCGCGCGCCGCCGCAGGACGGTTGCGTCGCGTGGTCGTTTCGCCGGCGTGCACGAGGTGACCGTGCACGAACGCCGAGGTGCTGTCGCCAGCAACGCCAGGCGGAGCCACACGCGCGGAATCGAGGAAGCTGGCGACGACCAGGTAGCCGTAACAACGCGCGACCGATTCGCTCTGGCCTCCCGCGAGCACGAGGTCGGCGCCGACCGCGCGCGTCGTGAGGCCGATGACCTCGAGCCGCTCCGCCGGCGTGACGGAACGCGACGGCTCGAGGATGGCGAGCGTCGCCAGCGTCGAGGCCACCGGCGACACCGGCGACACCGGCGACACCGACGTCACCGAACCAGCCGCTCCACGCCGCTCGGCAGCGGTCAACGGACCGTCCGCGCCATCCACTGCGGCGCGCTCGACCCACGCAACCAGTGCCTGCGGACGCTGACGCCAGCGTGTCACGGACACTCCCAAACGTTCGGCAGCATCGGCCATGGCACGCGTGCCCTCCCGGCCGACCAGGAACGACGACGCGCGCCGATCCGGGTCATCGGTGCCGCGCGCCCGGCGCCCCGTGGCATAGGCGACGACAAGGAGCGCCGCCGCCACGCCCCCCGCGATCAACAGGTCAGTGCGCAGGCGCATACCGCTCGGCGACGGCGAGGGCACGCCACGCGTCGTACATCGCGCGGTCCAGCGGGACCCGGGCGAACGCGTGCGCGTACATCTCCCTCACCAGGGCGCGCAGCGCCGTGCGACCACCATCACTCAAGGCGGGGTCGCGCGCATACTCGCTCGGCGTCCGGCTGGGATGGAAGTGAATCACCCGTCGCGCATCCAGCTCGAGCACCAGGCGCAGGAAATCTGCCTGCATCGCGGCCGCGAAGTGGCCAGCCGCGGCCAATCGTGCGGCCTCCTGCGCGTACCACGCGGCATCACGCGTCGCGACGATGGGGCTATCGACCGCGGTCGGCGCACCTCGACTTCCCCCGCGGATCGTGCGCCACGCGACCCAGGCGGCGTGCGCGACGATGAGGACGAGGATCGCGACCAGCAACCACATGAGCAGGCGAACCGCGTCGGGATTCTGCGCCCGCAGGCGGTCCAGCGCGTCGCCGGTTGCCCCCCACAGTCGTCGCAACGCGCCGAAAGGGTCTTCGCGCGTTTCCCATCGATAGGCGGGATTCGCGAAGACGGAATCGAGGGTCGCGCGGAGCGAATCGGCGCGCGCCATCGTGATACCCTGCGGCATGGTCACCGCTGCTGCAGCGACGTGGCGAGTCGCTCCAGGTCAAAACCTTCCTTGCGCACGCGCAGGTCGTAGTAGAGCACCGTGGTCAGGACGTAGAAGTACGGGTAGACCAGGATCTGGAGGAGCGACTGGACGATCAGGACGCCGACGGTCAGCGCCTCGGCGGACATCGAGTCGCTCGAGGAGCCGAGCGCGAGTGCGCCGAGCGCGATGCCGGGAATCAGGAGCAGGAAGAAGGCGACGAGCAGGGCGCCGAAGATCTTGATGCGGAATCCCCGCGTCAGCTCCCAGCTTCGGGCCATGGCCGGGGTCCCGCCGGCGATGTCCTCCAGCACCAGCGCCGAGGGAGTGAGCAGGAGTCCGCAGGCCGCGATGACCCCCGGCACGATGAAGAGGAGAAAACCCATCCCCATGACGAGGGAGACCAGCAGCGAGGTCCCGATCAATCGCCCCATGAACGGCGTGGAGCGCAGGAAGGCCTCCTGCGGCGTTAGGCTGCTGCCCAGGTAGGTATCGGCGACCACGAAGGTCGAGGCCGCGGTGCCGACCGAACTCAGGACCAGTGTCAGCCCGACGCTCAGGACCCAGAGCGCGGGCTGCTGCGCCACGCCACCCGCGGCCTGCACGTACACGCCGATGGCCAGCGGGATCGTCTGCGTGAGGACGGAGATGAAGAGCAGGGGCGCGAAGAGGCGTCGATAGATCGCGAACGACGTATCGAGCACCTCTCCCAGCGTCAACGGACGAAGCACGGGCACCAGCATGTCACGCCTCCTCATGGCGACCGGGGTCGTCCCAGCGACTGCCCCACGAACCCGCGAAACCTCACGCCTGCGCCCCGTCTTTGGAAGCGCCGGCGCCGCCCGTATGTTGCAGGACGACGTGCCCGGCGACTCCCAGTCGGGCGATTTCACCCGACCCGCGAGCGCGCAGCGTCGCATGGCCCTTCCTGCCGACTACCGACAACATCTCGAAATCGAGACGCCGGAGCACGTCGTCATCGACTACGAGATTGCCGGACTCGGGAGCCGGTCGCTCGCCGCGATCATCGACACGGCGATCATCGCCGGGCTGATCGTGGCCCTCCTCCTCATCGCCTCCCAGGTTGGCCCGTGGCTCGGTCCGGCGCTCGTCCCGGTCGTGGGGCTCGCGCTGTTTTCGCTGCTCTGGGGCTACTTCGCCCTGTTCGAGGGCTTTCGCGATGGCCAGACCCCCGGCAAGCGCTGGATGGGAATTCGCGTCATACGCGACACGGGGCACCCGGTGACGCTGCGCGAGGCGGCGGCCCGCAACCTGCTGCGGGTCGTCGACTTCATGCCCCCGCCGTACTTGTTAGGCATCCTGTGCATCGCCTTTCACCCGCGCGGCAAGCGACTCGGCGACCTGGTGGCCGGCACCGTGGTGGTGCGGGACCAGCCGGTCCTCGCGCCGGTCGCCGTGCCGGACGATGCCGGGGCGACCGAGGCCAGCGGTGCACCGCAGTTGAGCGACGAGGAGTTCCGTGTGCTGCGCGAGTTCGTCGGGCGCGCGCCGCAGCTCCCGACCGACGTGCAGGAACGATTGGCGACCCAGCTGGCGGCGCGCATTGCCGATCGGTACCCCGCCCGCGGCACCGACCTCGTCGCCGTCGTCCGGGACGCCTGGCGCGACGAGGCGGCGCGGCGCCGTGGACGTTTCGCCGCGCGTGGCGTGGCGGCGACGCGCGCGGCGGGTGGCGCGGCGCGCACCTCGGGGGTCGGGGGCACCTCGGTGGTCATGGAGCGGCTCGTGGCCCGCAAGGCCGCACGGTGGGATGCATTCGGCGCGCTCGCCGATCGCGCGGCGCGCGGCGGGCTCGACGCACTGGCATCGGACGAACTCCCCGACTTCGCCGCGCGATACCGCGAAGTCGCCGCCGACCTCGCCCGGGCTCGCACGTACGGCGCCGACCCCCGGGTGCGCGTGCGACTCGAGCGGCTGGTCGCCGCCGGGCACAACCTGCTGTACCGCGACGACCGCAAGAGCTGGCGCCGCTTCGGCGAAGTGGTCGCCATCGAGTGTCCCGCGGCGGTCGTCGCGTCGTGGCGCGTCGTCCTGCTGGCCTGCCTGACCTTCACGCTGCCGGCGCTTGGTGGATACGCCGCCCTGCGCGAACAACCGGCGCTCGCCGAGCAGGTGCTGCCGAGCGTCCTGCTCGAGCGCGCCGAGGCGGGGCGACGCGAGGTGGCGTCGGGTCGCGGGTATGCCGCGACAGAGGCCGGAGGACGTGCGTCCGTCGCGTCGTTCATCATCACCAACAACCTCGGCGTCGCGTTCGCCTGCTTTGCCGGCGGCATCGCCGTCGGTGTTGGCTCGCTGCTCTCGCTCGCCTACAACGGACTGGCGATCGGCGCGGCGTCGGCGCACTTCCAGAACAGCGGGTTGCTGCTGTACCTATGGACCTTCGTGGCGGGCCACGGCGTGCTCGAACTGTTCGCCATCTGGTGCGCCGGTGCTGCGGGCTTCATGCTCGGCTTGGCCGTCTTGCGTCCGGGCCCCTACACACGGCGCGATGCGCTCGTGCTCAACGCGCG
>JADJAD010000014.1 GCA_016704465.1 Gemmatimonadota bacterium
AGGGCGCAGTCCGGAGCGAAGGAAAGGAATACGTGGTGAAGGATGGGGACGTGCTGCTATTTCGCTTCAACGTCTGACGTCTCAGGAGTAGGGAGGGCGCCGGTCGCCCGATCGTCGTGGCACGCGGGGTGGAGGATCCCCGATCCGGCTCGTCCCTGCGTCGGCGCCGGTCGTCCTCGTGGGCGACGCGCCTCCGCCGACGCCGTGCTATCGTCACGTGAGCCTACTTGAGGAGGTGTGCGATGTCGCTGCATCGTCCGTCCGTCCGTCGTCAACTCCTGCTGCTGTCCGCCGCCGCCGCGCTGGCCGGGTGCTCGAACGACCCCCTCGCCGTCGAGATTCCGGCTCCCGGCGAGCCCTCCAGCATCGTGCTGACCGAGGTCGCCGTGGCCGGTGGACACGAGTCACGGCGAGAGACTCGCATCGATTCCGCCTCGAAACGGTTCGTGATGCGACGCTGTGAGACCGCGCCAATCGGCGTCTCGTGCACCACGTTCCCCGTGGTCGAGCTCGAAGGAAACGTGGTCGCCCCGTCGGTCGAGTCGCTCTTTCTCGACACCAAGACGTCGGCGTTTCGCGCCCTCAAGGCGGAGTATCCGCGGCCTGGCTCTATCGTCCCGCCCGACGTGGCTGGGGCCACGCTCGAGATCACGCGGGACGGATTTCGCCGCACCATCGTGTGGGATGCGACGGCGACCCTTCCCGGCGCGCTCGCCAACTTCATCTGTTCGGTGCAAGCTGCGCGGGGCTCATTGATACTGTGCGCCAACTGACGGTCCGCGCGCCTTCAGGGCTGATCGCCTTAGGGCTGATCGCCTTCAGGGCCGCTCGCGCGGGACCGCTCGCCTTCAGGGCTGATCGGCCTGGGTTTCCCCGTCCCCCTACTCCGCGTCCGTGACGGGTTCGAGTACTGACGCCTCGTCGAGCCGCGGATTGTTGACGCGGGTCGAGATGGCGAACGCCTCGAGCCACTCGCTCGGGCAGGGCTGCATGAGATCCTGCAGCGCCGGCGCTGGGGTGCGCGGGTCGAGCCAGCGCGTGTAGGCGTCGGCGGGAATGATCACCGGCATTCGGTCGTGGATCGGGGTCATGAGCGCATTGGCGTCGGTCGTGAGGATCGCCGCGCTTACGATGGCATCTCCCTCCCCTTCCTTGGCTTTCCAGTATTCCCAGATCCCTCCCATTGCGAACGCCTCTTGATCGGGGCGCCGGATGGCGTGCGGACGCTTGCGCGACGCACCAGGGACTGCCTGCCACTCGTAGAAGACGTCGGCCAGGACCAGGCAGCGTCGGCTCTTCATGGCGTTCCGGAAGGAGGGCTTCTCGAACGCGGTATCCGAGCGGGCGTTCGCCATGCGGGCCCCGATGGCCGGATCCTTCGCCCACGAGGGCACGAGCCCCCACTGGAGCAGCTCTGCGCTCCGGGTTCCGTCCCGTTCGCGCACGGCAAGGACCTGTGAGCCGGGGGCGATATTGAAGCGCGGCACGAGGGCGGGGAGCTTCGTGAATACCGAAGCGCTCGAGGTCGAGGCGCTCGGGGCGGGTGAGTCCGAAACGACCGCACATGCGGACAATGTAACCCCTTGGTATTCAACGAGAAGGCCGCTAGCTTTTCCGGACTACCCACCGGTGCCTGATCAGGCGCCATACCCCTCCCCCCACTTACGGCAACCAGTGGGGGGCGGTTCACGACCAAAGGGAGGATTGCCGACCGTGTCTCGCCAATACGAGGCGGTATACATCTTCGACTCGACGCTCGAAGATGCCGTCATCAAGGAAAAACTCGACAAGCATCACGTCCTGCTCGAAGCGACCGAGGAAATCACGGTCGATCATTGGGGACGCCGACAGCTTGCCTACAAGATCGGCCGTCGCGAAACGGGCTACTACATCCTGACCCGTTTCATCGCTGATCCCAAGACGCTCCCCGAGTTCGAGCGTGCGCTCAAGCTGGACGACGGCGTCGTCCGCTACCTGATCACCCTGTACGAGCACGAGCTCGGGGCCCCGCCGATCAGCGAGGAAGAGGCCGCCCTGGCCCGTCAACGCGAAGAAGACGACGAGGACGAGGACTAACCCATGCGACGCCAAACCAAGACCTGCCCGTTCTGCGAAGGGCGCGTGCACTACGTGGATTTCAAGGATGACCGGACGCTCGGTCGCTTCATCACCGACCATGGGAAGATTCTCCCGAGTCGGCTCAGCGGCGTGTGCGCACGGCATCAGCGTCAGCTCGCGACCGCCATCAAGCGGGCGCGCTACCTCGCGCTCGTGCCGTACCAGCGCGGGCACGTGAGCGCCTGACGCGCGCGGGTAACTGGAGGCCGTACGAATTTCCCGTCCACGCCGGCCGCGCTGCCGGTGACTGCCTCTGCCCCGCGGGAGCGTGGTTGGCGACGCCTCATCGTCGCGCTCCTGCTGGCTCTCGCAGTACCGCTCGTCGCGATCCTGCGCCTGATCGTGCCGATCGAGCAGACCATCGTGCTCATCGCGCCGGCCATGGCGGTGTGCGCGCTGATCGGATGGTTGCAGGGAGGGCGGCTGTGGCTGGCCGCCGTGTGGATGGGGTTGGCGGCCTGGATTCTCTCGACGTCCCTACCGGACGGCGGGGCATTCCAGATGCTGACGAAGGGGTGGGCGACGGTCCTGGCGGCAGCGTTCGGCATCGTGAGCGCCGTCGCGCCGAGGCGCACGTTCCTGACCCGGGCGCTGTCGGCAACTGCGATGGCGTTCGCCGTCGCGGCGACGCTGATCGTGGCGCTGCGGGTTTCGCCGGCCAGCATTTCGCAGCACATCACGAATGAGCTGGCGCGGCGGTACGCGGCGTCGGAGGCGGAGTGGGAAGCACGGACATCGTCGCCCGAGTGGAAGGCGTTGACCGAGAAGTATCCCGAGGCCGTGGCGATGGTGGATCAGGGGGAGGCACAGATGCGCGCCATTCCCTCGTTCTCGGCACAGCTGTTCCCTGCCCTGCTGGCGCTGGAATCGTTGGCGCTGCTGGGGTTGGCGTGGTCGCTCTACCACCGGGCCAGCCGGACGCGAATCGGGAGGCCGCTGCAACCGCTGAGCGCCTTTCGCTTCAACGACCAGATGGTGTGGGGCGTGGTGGTGGGGGTCACGATCCTGATCCTGCCGACGCTTCGGGAGGCGCAGGGAGTAGGGCTCAACCTCGTCGGATTCTTCGGCGTGCTGTACGCACTGCGCGGGCTCGGCGTGCTGGACTGGTTCCTGGCACCTCGTGGCATCGTGCGGGTGCTGTTTTTCATCGCGATTTTCCTTGCCTGGCCAGTGGTCAGCGTCTTTTCGCTGGGGCTCGGACTGGGTGATACGTGGATCGACTGGCGTGGGCGCGCTCGCCCCGCCGCATAACGAGTGGAGCTGACCATGGAAGTCATCCTGCGACAGGCAGTCGAGAACCTCGGGCACCCTGGAGACCTGGTCACAGTGTCCGCCGGGTTCGCCCGGAACTACCTCCTCCCGCGCGGCGTGGCCGTGACGGCGACCGAGGGGAACAAGCGGCGCATCGCCGTGGAGAAGGCACGACTGGAGGCCGCCGAGTCGGCGCGCCGCCAGACGGCCCAGGAGTACGCCACGAAGGTCGAGCAGATCTCGCTGACGTTCTCTGCCCGCGTCGGTGAAGAGGGGAAGCTGTTCGGATCGGTCACTTCGGCCGACATCGCCCAGCAGCTCGAGGCGCAGGGCTTCCACATCGAGAAGCGCCAGATCGACCTGCACGAGCCGATCAAGGCGCTCGGCGTCTATCGCGTGCCGATCAAGCTGCACGCGGATGTGAAGCCGGAGATCAAGGTCTGGGTCATTAAACAGTAGGGGGACGGGGGACGGGGGACGGGAGTGCAAAACGGCGCCTTGGGGCGCCGTTTTGCGTGAGGGGTGCGCGTCCCGTCTCCCGTCTCCCGTCCCCCGTCCCCCGTCTCCCGTCTCTCGTCCGAGTTCTTCGCGTCAGGGCGGAGCGTGCGTGGCGTGTTTCTCTCTCGGGGCGCGCGCGTTATCGTTGCTATGGAAGGCCCGATGTGTGGGCCGGGCGCGGGCGGAACTTTTCCGCTGCGGCGTCGCTAGAACACGAACCCGCTCGCGCCTCGCATGGCATCCGCCGCTTCTGTCGCATCCGCCGCACGCCGCAAGAGTTCCGCCGCCCTCGCCCAGCGCATCGCTGCGCTCTGCGAGGAGTTCAAGGCGACCGACGTCACGATCCTCTCGCTAAAAGGGGTGAGCGACATGACCGACTTTTTCGTGATCGCCAGCGGATCGTCGGACGTGCATGTGCGCAGCACGGCGCAGCGCATCGAGGAGGACCTGAAACGCGACGGGGACCGCGTGACGCACTCGGAAGGGATCGAACAGGGGCGCTGGGTCATTCTAGACTACGTCGATGTCGTCGTGCACGTCTTTCACCCGGCGATGCGCGCATACTACCAGCTCGAACGACTGTGGAGCGATGCCGCAGTCATCCCGCTCAAGCAGCAAGGAGCTTCCGCATGAATAGGGGCGCGCACGTGCGTCGGTGGGTCATGGCCGCTCTCATCGCGGCCATCCTCCCCATGGGTCGGGCCGAGGCGCAGATGTACTTCGGCCAGAACCAGGTGCAATTCGACAAGTTCAACTGGCGCGTGCTCGAGACCGAGCACTTCCTGGTGCACTACTATCCAGAAGAAAAGGACATCATCGTCGATGCCGCGCGCATGGCCGAACGCTCGTATGGCCGCCTGTCGCGCATGCTCAACCACCAGTTCCGCGAGAAGAAGCCGCTCATCCTGTTCCGCTCGCGCACGGACTTCGGGCAGAACAACGTCACCGGTGACCTCGGCGAGGGGACCGGCGGCGTCACCGAAGCGCTGCGCCATCGCGTCCTGCTCCCCTTCACGGGCGACTTTCTGAGCTTCGAGCACGTGCTCGCGCACGAACTCGTGCACGCGTTCCAGTACGACATCTTCGCGCGCGGACGGGCCGGCGGCGGATTGCAGACGCTCCAGCAGGTGCAGCCCCCACTCCTGGTTCATGGAGGGAATGGCCGAGTACCTCTCGCTCGGGCCGAACCACATCCTGACGCAGTCGTGGGTCCGCGACGCCTCGCTCAACGGCAACCTGCCGACGATCGAGCAGATGACCTTCCGCCCGGACCTGTTCTTCCCGTACCGCTACGGCGAGGCGCTGTGGGAGTACGTCGGCAAGCGCTGGGGCGACGACGTCATCGGCGAGATCATGAATGCCGTCCCCAACGTGGGGATCGAGCGCGCGTTCAAGCGTGAGCTGGGGCTCTCCCTGGAAGAGCTGAGCGACGAGTGGCGTGAAGCCATGCAGGTCAAGCACCTGCCCCAGATCGCCAACCTGGATCGTGCCCGCAAGTTTGCCGAACCGCTGCTGAACAGCCGGAAGTCGGGCGGATTCTCGGAGCTGTTCATCGCGCCGGCGTTCTCCAACGACGGAAAGTACATCGCCTTCATCTCGCAGGGGTCGTTCCTGCGCGGCGAGGTCTTTCCCGACCTCTGGCTGGGCGACGGCGAGACGGGCAAGCGCATCAAGCGACTGGTGAAGTCGGTGCTCAACCCCGACTTCGAGGAGCTGCGGTTGCTGTACTCCCAGAGCTCCTTCTCTCCCGACGGCCGACAGCTCGCGTTCACGGCGCAGAAGGAAGGCAAGGACGTCCTCTACCTGATGGACGTGCGCCGCCGGAAGGTCTCCCAGACGTTCGACAAGTTCCCGCTCGACGTGGTCATGTCGCCGGCCTTTAGTCCCGATGGAAAGCAGCTCGTGTTCCAGGGATACAACGACGGGATCAACAACCTGTATACAGTAGATATCGCGACGGGCGCGCTGCGCCAGCTCACCAGCGACAAGTTCGCCGAGATGCAGCCGCAGTGGTCGCCCGACGGCACGACGATCGTCTTCGCGACGGATCGCTCGCCCGAATCCGACCTGGATCTGCTGAAGTTTGACAAGTGGAAAATCGCCACGCTCGACCTGGCCACCTCGCGCATCGACCTGCTCCCCAACCAGGCGGGATTGAACCTGAACCCGATGTGGGCGCCGGACGGCAAGTCGGTCGCGTTCGTCTCCGATCGATCGGACATCCAGAACATCTTCCTGTATGACTTCGAGACGAAGGAGCACTACCAGCTCACGAACGTGATCGGCGCGGTCAGCGCGATCACGGAGCACTCGCCTGCCATTACGTGGGCACGAGGCGCCGACCGCCTGGCCTTCACCTACTACGAGAAAGGCGACTACACCATCTGGTCGGTGGCCAATCCTCGGCGGCTGAAGGGCAAGCCGTATCGTGACCCGGTTCCCACCGTGGTGGCTTCGGCGTCGGGGGCACAGCCCGCCGCACCCGACAGCGCGCAACGCTCCGCGGCCGCGGACATGCTCCGGGCGATCCAGCTCGCAGAACGCACCGCCGACACGGCGAAGGTAGGGGAGCGCCAGGTGTCGCTGTATCGCTCCACGACCGGACTGCGCGAGTCGGCCGATGTACCGTCGTCGGCCGAGCGCTCCGGCAACGCGCCGATCTCGGTGGCGCAGATCCTCGATAGTGCCAGCCTCGCGCTGCCCGACACGACGAAGTTCCGCACCTACGACTACAAACCCGGCCTGCAGCCCGAGTACATCTCGCGGCCGAGCATCGGCTACGCACAGGACAACTTCGGCCGCGGCATCTTCGGCGGGACCGCCATCGTGCTTGGCGACATGCTCGGCAACAACCGGCTGGCACTCGCCGGTCAAGTGAACGGGCGCCTGAGTGAGGCGTATTTCTACGGCGCCTACACCAACCTGGCCAGCCGTCTGCAGTACACAACCGGGATCTCGCAGACCCCGTACTTCTTCCTGAACGGATTCTCCGAGCAACCGTACGGCGATGGATCGAATCGCACGATCCAGACGCTCGAGATCGCTCGCTTCATGTTCCGTCAGGGGTTTGCGATCGCGATGCGTCCGAGTAACCGCTTCACCCGATTCGAGTACGGCATCAACGCCAACAGCGTCTCACGCTCGGTGGCGTTCGTGAAGCGCGGCCTCGACTACTCGCTCGGGTACGCGACCGATTTCATCACCGACTCGGTCAGCAACCTCGGCAGCCTCACCTACGTGTCGCCGTACGCGGCATACGTGTCCGACAACACGCTGTTCGGCTACACCGGCCCGATTTCCGGACGCCGCTTCCGCTTCCAGGTCGAACCGTCGATCGGCGGGCTTCGCTGGACGGAATACGCTGCGGACTACCGGCGCTACGTGCCGATCCTGTTCAACTTCCTGACCTTCGCCGTGCGTGGCCAGTCGAGCCTGGCGATCGGCAAGGACGAGGCAGCCGTGTCGCGCAAGTACATCGGGCGACCGGACTTCGTGCGCGGATACGATCGTGAACAGTTCCTGTCGCAGGCCTGCGGTGGGCTGGTGAACGACACCTCGGCGTGCTCGGCCACCGAGTTGCTGGGGACACGTGTGGCGTTCGCGAATATCGAGATGCGTTTCCCGCTTGTACGGCGTTTCGACCTCGGCCTCCTGCCGATCTCGCTTCCCCCGGTCGATGGCCTCGTGTTCTACGACGCTGGCGTGGCCTGGTCGGCCGGGCAGAGCGTCTCGTTCCGCCGCCCGGACGGCTACAACCAGGACCAGCAGCGGTACCCGCTGCGCTCGTATGGCGCCGGAATCCGCCTCAACCTGTTCGGATTCGCCCTGGTGCGCTGGGACTACGCGATTCCGCTCGACCGCCCCGAGAAGAAGGGGTATTGGATGTGGACGCTGGGGCAGTCGTTTTAGGGGCGGACGGGGGACGGGGGACGGGAGTGCGAACGGCGCCGCGGTGCGGCGTCGTTCGCGTTTGTGGGGGAGCGCGCGAGGTCGAAAAGGAAGGTGCGGGCGTGGAGGTAGAGCACCCTCTCGCGCAACTCTCGCCCCCACGACGCAGAACTCCCGTCTCCCGACTCCCGTCTCCCGTCCGTACTTCTCCCGTCTCCCGTCTCCCGTCCGTTCTTCTCCCATCTCCCGTCCCCCGTCCCGCCCCCCTACCTTACGCCCTGTGCGAACGCGAGTCTTCTTCGCGGCGCTGGTGCTGCTGGTGTGCGCGTGTGGTCGCCGAGAACGCGACGACGTGTCCGGAGCGGCCGGTGCCCTCCCCTCCGCGGGTCCCGACCCGATCGTCGTGCGCGTGCCGCGTGACGGCGGCGTCGTGCGCGCGTATCGGTATCCCAATCTCGATTCGCTCATTTGGCGCTCCCAGCAGGAGGCGCCGGCGATGGAACGCGTGCTGTCATTCGATGCCGAGAACGGGCTGCTCGCCTACCTGAGCCGAGAGCGCGGTCCGGGGTGGCTCGACCTGCGATTGGGGACGGCGCGAACGGTGGGCACGGCGCGCCTGGCGTCGATCACGTCGGCCGACGGCTGGTCGATCTACGCGGTGGACTCGCTGGGCGCGATCGTGCGGCTCACGCCGACGGGCGACTGGCAGATGAAGACGGCCGGGAAGATTCGACGGCTCTTTCCGCTCGTCGACGGGACGTTGGTGGCACTGATCGACCGCGGCGAGCGGAGCATCCTGCTGCGCCTCCGCCCGCCGGGCGATGCGGTCGGCGATTCGCTGGAGATTCCGCGCCCCGACCGTGCGGTCGCCACGCCACTGGGCGACCGGCTGTACCTGGGCGTCAAGGGGGACCTCTTGAGCGTGCAACCGCGCACGTTCGACGGACTCTCGAAGGTATCGGCAGACGACGAGATCCTCGCCATCGCACCGACGCCGAGCGGTGACCGGGTGTACGTGGCCAACAAGGGAGGGCCGCGGCTCGAGGTGATGGATCGCTACGCCGAAGACATGGGGGGCTCGGTGCGCCTCCCCGGCCTGGTGACCGAGTTGCGGATGGACCCGATGGGACGCTACCTGCTGGCACGACCGGTGACGGGTGACTCGGCGTGGGTCGTGGCGATCGGGACGGATGACCTGGTGGGCACGGTCCAGACCGAGTGGCGTCCCGACCTGCCGGCTGTGACCATCGACGGCCTCATTGCGACGGTACGGCAGCGCGACGTGGTGTTCGTCGACCTGGCCAAGGGGGCCGCGGTGCGCACGGCACCGAACGGCGCAGATGACCTCTGGTTCTTCACGCTGTGGAACGGACTGCGCCCGCGCGCGGCGGGGATCGATGTCGCGGTCTCGTTCTCGTTGGGCGAGGAGGGGGGGCGGAATGTGGCGGCCGACTCAATCCGGCAGCTGCAAGCGCAACGCCCGCCCTCGCCACCCGACACGACCGCCGATGAACCGGCCGTCGCCGTCCCGGTCGCCCCGACACCCCCGCCAAGTCGCGACGCGTGGACCGTCTCGTTCGCGGCGGTGCTTTCGGAGCAGCGCGCGCGCGAGATCGCCGACGCGATCAGCATCGACGGCCAGCGCCCGCGCATCGTGAAGGGTGAGACGGCTGGCACGACGGTCTATCGCGTGATCTTCGGGCCCTACAACTCGAAAGCAGACGCCGAACGGATGGGCCGGGCGTCGAAGCACAACTACTGGGTCTACGAGGGGGTCCCCTGAGCGACCTCGACGTGCGGGACTACGAGGCGATGTGGGAGGCCGCGGGCGGCCGCGTGAGCGCGGCGGTCGGGGCGGCGACCGCCGTGGCGGTGCTCGGTGACGACCCGGCAGCGACCGGCGCCGTCGCGCTCGGCATCGGCCGGATCCATGCACGCGATCGGCGCGTCTTCCTCTTCGACCTGCTTGGCGGGACGCAGGGACTCGTGCCCTACGTCGACGAGGACGACTCGCCCGGCGTGAGCGACATGGTGCACTACGGCATCTCCCTCGGACGAACGGCGCGTCCCCAATCCGGGACACCCAACCTGTTCATCGTGCCGGGCGGGGCGGAGTCGCCGCTGAGCGAAGCGGTGCTCACCGATCGGTGGTGGGACGTGATCATCGAGCAGGTGCGTCGATCCAATGCACTGCTGCTCATTGCCGCACCCTCGATGGTCCCGGGTATGCGTGAGATGGTCTCGCACCTGAATGGCGTCCTGCTGGTGGGCGAAGCAGTGGCACCCACACCGTTCATTCCGGTGCTTGCCGAGGTCCGCGCCGCCGCCACCGTGCGCACCCAGATCACGCCACCCGGTACGGCGCGCTCGGTCGAGCGCTCGCCGCAGCGCCGCCGCTGGCCTCTTGCGGTTGCGGTGTCGGCGATTGCGCTCGCCACGGTGGCGGCGTTGACGGCGCCGCGATGGCGCCCGCTGCTTTCGGGGGGAGGCGAGGGCGAGCCGGCCAGCGATGTGTCCGTTGCCCTCCCCCCGATTCCGCCCCCGCCAGCATCGCGGTCACTCGGCGACAGCACGGCGGCGGCGTTCAGCGTCGAGTTGCTCTTCACGAACTCCAGCGAAGACGCACTGCAATACCTGGCGCAGGCCTTGGACAGCGTGCCGGCTGCAACGTTTTCGATCCTGTCCCGAGGACCCGAGGGCGATCTCTGGTATCGACTGCTCGCCGGCGGATTTCCCGATAGTACCTCGGCTGATGCGTATCTGGCACGCCTGCGATTCGGCGGGCGACTCACCGCTGGCGCTGGGGCGGTCACCCGCACACCATTCGCGCTGTTGCTCGACTCCGCGTCGTCGGACGCGCTCGCGCGGGTGCGAGTTTCTGCCTATCGCGGTCGCGGCATTCCGGCGTACGTCCTGCGCGACTCCGTGCCCGTCTGGCGCGTATATGCGGGGGCGTTTTCGACCGAGGACGATGGACTGCTGCTCAAGCAGCACCTCGACAGCCTGAACATTCAGTCGGCCCTCGTGATGCGGGCCGGGAGTACTCCATAAGGTGCGTCTTTCCAAGCTCCACATGCAGGGATTCAAGTCGTTTGCCGACCAGACGACGATGACGTTCGACAACGGGGTCACCGCGATCGTCGGCCCGAACGGCTGTGGCAAGTCGAACGTGTCGGATGCCGTGCGCTGGGTCCTGGGCGAACAGCGTGCCCGCATGCTGCGCGGCGCCAAGATGGAGGAGGTGATCTTCCAGGGCTCGTCGGCGCGACGCGCCGTCAACGTGGCCGAAGTGTCGCTCTTTTTCGACAACGAGGACGGCGGGCTGCCCATCGCCTTCAAGGAAGTCGTGATCACCCGCCGACTGTCCCGCTCGGGAGAGAGCGATTACCTGCTGAACGGCACCTCGTGCCGACTGCGCGACATTCACGACATGCTGCGCGGCACGGGGCTTGGCGCCGATTCGGGGATCGTGATCGAGTCAAAGATGATCGATGCCCTGCTCTCCGACCGGCCGGACGACCGACGCGAACTCTTCGAGGAGGCGTCCGGCGTCGGGCTGTACCGCGATCGTCGGCGCAGCACGGAGCGCCGACTGGAGGAGACAGCGGTCGACCTCTCGCGCCTCGATGACTTGATCTCCGAGGTCCAGAGCCAGGTGCGCTCGCTGGCGCGCCAGCGGAAGCGCTCGGAGCGACACACCGAACTGACGGCGCGCCGCTTCTCGGTCGAGCTCACGATCGCCTCGCGCGAGATGACGGCGTGGCACGACGAACTGGCGCAGCTGCACGAGCGGTTGGCGTCGCTTCGCGAGCACGCGCCGGGCGACGACACCCGGGTGCGTGACGCCGAGGTGGCACGTCAGGGCGCGCACGAAGGGCGCGCCGCGGCCGAGGCGCGACGCAGCGAGCTGGCCCGGCTCGCCCTCATGCAGCAGCAAAGCGTGCAGGAACTGCGCTCCGAGATCGCGGTCGCCGAAGAGCGCCAGCGCAATGCGCTCGACCGACGCCAGCGTGCAGAGGTGGAGCAGCGGGAGGGGCAGGCGTTCGGTGAACGACTGACCGCCGACCGCACTCGCTCCACCGAGGACGTGGTCACGTTCGACGCCGAACTGGCCACCGCCGGCGAGGAGCTCTCGGTGCACGCGCGCGAGGAGGACGCGGCGCGCGAGGCGGTCCGCGCCGCGCGCTCGGCCGTTGACGCCGCCGAGCGCGCGGCCCGTGAACTGCGCGAGCAGCAGCGACGCATCGACCTCGATCGCGAAAGCGCGCAGCGCGAGTCCACGGAACTGGAGCAGCGCGCCGAGGCGCTGGAGGGAGAGCGCCAGCAACTGGTAGACGCGGCCGGCGTGCTGGCGCGCGAGATCGAGGGAGCGGAGGAGGCGATCGAGCTGGCGAAGGTCACTGTCGCCGCCGCGGTCGAGGCACTCGACGACGCGCGGGCCTCGGCACGCGCCGCACGCGAGCGCGATGCGCAGGCGCGGGCCGAGTTTGGACGCGCCGAGGACCACTACACCGGGCTCGAGGGCAAGGTCAACGCGCTCGAGGGACTGGAGCGCGAGCGCGTCGGGCTGGCGCCTGCTGCCGCACGTTTGCTGCGCGAGCGGGAACGCTTCGGCGATGGCGCCGTCCTGGGCCCGATCTCCGACTTCCTCACCACGTCGGCCAACTCCGCCGTGCTGGTGGAACGCTTTCTCGGGATGACGGTGCACGCGGTGGTCGTGCGCGACCAGGCGGCGGCCGATGCCGTGCGCGCCTGGCACACGAGCGTGAATCCCGGCCCGCTGCTCCTCCTGCCCCTCGATGCGGCCCCGCCGTCGGCCGGCGGCGAGTCGGGCGACCTGCTCCCGCAGGTCGAGGCCACGGCGCCCGCGTCGGCCTGGGTGCAGCACCTGCTGGAACGTGTGCATGCCCTGGACGAAGGAACGGGGTTCGTCGACGCGCGCGGCGCGGTCTGGCTGCCTGGCACAACCGCCGGCCCGGGGCCGCTGCGCCGCCGCGCCGAGCTGGCGTCGCTGCGGGCCGACCTGCAGGCTGCCACCGAGGGGCGGGCACTCGCCGCCGCCGCCGCCGACGACGCGCGACGCGCGCTGGCCGAGACGGATGCGACCGTGGCCACCGCGACCGAGTCTGCCAACCTCGCCACAGCCGACGATCGCCGCGCCAGCGACCAGCGCGCTGAGCTCGAGCGGCGTCGGCTGCGCGGCCTCCGGGAACTCGAGAACGCGGAGGGGCTGGCACGACGCCTTGCCGACCGACACGCCGAGCTGGCCACACGGCTGGCCGCGCTCGAGGTGCGGGCGGCTGAAGTCCACGAATCGCTCGGCACGCACGGCGCCGACGTCGATGTGCTGCGCGAGGGCGCGATCGAGGCAGAGCGCGCGCTCGAGGCAGCGCGAGAGCAGCGCGCAAACGGCCAAGTCGCGCTGGCGCAGGCGCAGGCGCGCCTGCAGGTCGCCACGGACCGCCTGCACCGCCTCGAGCAGGAGCACGAGAATGCGGCCCAGCGGCTGCAATCGCTGCTGTCGGAGCTCTCCACCCTGGCCGACTCGGACCGCTCGCTCGCCGAGCAGATGGCGGCGTGGCAGATGGACCTCGACGCGCGCGTCGCGACGTTGGCCGATGCCGAGGCGCGACTGTCCGAGGCGGAGCAGCAGGTCCGCGACGCCGATACGGCGCTCACCGACGCCGATCACGCGCTCGACGCGGCGCGCCGCGCCGCGCACGAACACGAGTCGGCGCTGCACCACGCCGAGTTGCGCTTCACGGAGTTGTCCGGTCGGCGCACGGCGATCCGCGAGCGCCTCGAGACGGAGTGGCGGCGGCCGCTCGAGGACCTGATGTCGAGCTTCGAGGCGCTGGACGTCGAGGACGATCTCCTGCGTGCCGAGGCCGAGCAACTGCGCAACGAGCTGGAGAAGCTGGGCCCGGTGAACCCGCTCGCCGTCGAGGAGCACGACGAGGAGATGAAGCGCCTGGACTTCATCACCGCGCAGCGCAACGACCTGAGTGAGGCGAGGAACAAGCTGCAGCTGGCGATCCGCGAGATCGACGCGACGGCACGCGAGCTGTTCATGGCGACCTTCGTACAGGTGCGCGAGAACTTCCGCCAGATCTTCATGACGCTGTTCGGCGGTGGCGAGTGCGACCTGCGCCTGGAGAACCCCGAGCTGCCGCTCGACTGCGACATCGAGGTGCATGCGAGCCCGCGCGGCAAGCGCACGCAGCGCATTCACCTGCTCTCCAGCGGCGAACGCGCCCTGGTGGCGCTGTCACTGCTGTTCGGCATCTTCCTCACCAAGCCGTCGCCCTTCTGCCTGCTGGACGAGGTGGACGCGCCGCTCGACGACGCGAACATCGGTCGCTACGTGCGGATGCTCAACCAGTTCAAGGGGAAGACACAGTTCATCGTCATCACCCACAACCCGCGCACGACGACCGAGGCAGCCGACGCCGTCTACGGCGTCACCATGCAGGAACCCGGCGTTTCGTCGCTGGTGAGTGTGCGCATGCGCGGAAACACGGTGGACGAATCACCAGCCGACGACGCGGCATCGCCCGAAGCCTCCGAGGTCGCCGCGACGCCCGCCTAAACAGCGCCTGCTGATTGCTGCGGGACGGGAGCCCCCGACGCATCGCAAGCGTCGGGGGCTCGCATCTCCCGTCCCCCGTCCCCCGTCCCCCGTCCCCCGTCCCAAGCATGCACCTGTGCACGATCGGCACCGGCACTGCCGCCCCATCGCCCACGCGGGTGCAGAGCGCCACGCTCATCACCCAGGGCGAGACGCGGCTGCTCGTCGACTGCGGCAGCGGCGCCGTGTTTCGCATGGCGCAGCTCGGGATCGATTGGCGCACGATCACGCACGTGGCGCTGACCCACTTCCACGCCGACCACACCAACGACCTCGCCAACCTGTTCTTCGCCTGGCGCTACGGCATGCTCCCGCCGCGCACGACGCCGATCGACGTGGTGGGGCCGGTCGGTACGGCGGTCCTGCTCGATCGCCTG
The DNA here is from genome assembly GCA_016704465.1 of Gemmatimonadota bacterium. Classification (GTDB taxonomy): domain Bacteria; phylum Gemmatimonadota; class Gemmatimonadetes; order Gemmatimonadales; family Gemmatimonadaceae; genus SCN-70-22. The sequence goes on from JADJAD010000014.1 coordinate 14,761, forward strand.
GCGCTCGCCTTTGGCGCCGGCCTGCGTGACGCCGTGCCGATCCAGGTGCGTGAGATCGGGCCTGGCGACTCCGTCGCGCTCTCCCCCACCCTCGAAATCGAGGCTGCGACGGTACCGCATGCGCCCGAAAGCGTGGCATATTCCGTCGCGGGGCAGGGACGTCGGGTGGTGATCTCGGGTGACACCGGCTTCGACGCGGCGTTCGCAGAATGGGCAGTCGGCTGCGACGTGCTCCAGCTCGAGTGCTCGCTTCCGGACCAGCTCGCGATTCCCACGCACCTCACGCCTCGACAGTGCGGGGCGATCGCTGCGATCGCCCGCCCCGCCCTGCTCGCGCTCACCCACTTCTATCCGCCCGTCGAGGACGTCGACATCGAGGGCCAGGTCGCCGAAGGGTTCGACGGCCGCATGCTTCGTGCGTTTGACGGGTGGATGCTCGACCTCCAGGAGACGTAATGCTCGTCGTCATGCACGCGACCGCCACCCAGGGCGAGATCGAGATCGTCTGCAGCGTCATTTCCGACATGGGATACTCGGCAGTCCCCATGCCGGGCGAACAACGCACCGCCATCGGGGTCGTCGGGAACGACGGCCGCGTGGACGACACCAACGTGGTGGGACTTCCGGGCGTCGCCCAGGTCATTCACGTCTCCAAGCCGTACAAGCAGGTGTCGCGCGAGTGGAAGGCCGAGAACACGGTCGTGTCCATCGCCCCCGGAGTCGAGTTCGGAGGCACGAACATCGTGATCGTAGCGGGGCCGTGCTCGGTCGAGTCGGAGGAGCAGATTCTCGCCTCGGCGCGCGCCGTGCGCGCCGCGGGCGGCAGCGCCCTGCGCGGTGGCGCCTTCAAGCCACGCAGTTCTCCGTATTCGTTCCAGGGACTCGGCAAGCGGGGGCTCGAACTGCTCGCCCTCGCCCGCGAGGAGACGGGACTCCCGATCGTCACCGAAGCCATGGACGAAGCGGGAGCCGAGCTGGTGGCCGAGTACGCCGACTGCATCCAGATCGGCGCGCGCAACATGCAGAACTACTCGCTGCTCAAGGCCGCGGGCCGACTCGGCAAGCCGGTCCTGCTCAAGCGCGGCATGGCGGCGACGATCACCGACCTGCTGCTCAGCGCCGAGTACATCATCGCCGAGGGGAACAGCCAGGTGATCCTGTGTGAACGCGGCCTGCGGTCGTTCGATACCGCCGCACGCAACATGTTCGACCTCAATGCAGTGCCGATCGTGCAGAAGTTGTCGCACCTGCCGATTGTGGCCGACCCCAGCCATGGAACCGGTCGTCGCGACATGGTCATCCCGATGACCCGCGCCGCCATCGCCGCCGGGGCCGACGGGATCCTGGTCGAACTGCACCCCAATCCGGACCGTGCCAAGTCCGACGGCGCACAGAGCCTGTACCCGGAGCAGTTCGTGAAGCTCATGCACGAGGTGCGACTGATCGCGAGCGCGATCGGCCGGGGAATCACCCCCGCAGTGGGAACGGACGCCGTCGAAAGCCGGTAACACTTGGGACAGGGGGGGAGCTGGCATCGCTCTCCGCTCCCTTACCCGCACATTTTCGCCATGCCAGGAACCGCAGCAATCAAGACGCTAACGGCGTCGCTTGTCGTCGCGCTCAGCACGTCCGCCGTTCTCGTGCGCCCCACCGGTGCGCAGGATCCGGGCGGCGAAGCGATCGACCGAGCGGTCGCCGCCTACGCCAAGGTTCGGACGGCGCGCGCGACCTTCGAGCAGGTCGTGACGAACCCGCTCACCGGGTCCAAGCTGCAGTCGAGCGGCGCATTCGAGCAGGCGCGCCCCGATCGCTTTGCCTTCCGATTCGACGATCCGAAGGGAGACCTCATCCTCTCGGACGGGAAATACGTCTGGATCTACCTGCCGAGTTCGACCCCGGGACAGGTGATTCGCGCCCCGCTCTCGTCGGACCTGGAGGGATCGATCGACTTGATCGGCGCCTTCTTCACCAACCCGCGAACCCGCTACACCGTCGGAGACGCCGGGGCGGCGACGGTGGGCGGTCGCCCCGCTCGCGCCGTCACGCTCACGCCCAAGGGCAAGAGCGGAGCGAGCTTCACGAGGGCCAAGATTTGGATCGACGCCGCCGACGGTACGCTGCGGCAGTTCGAGGCCGAGGAGCTGAGCGGAGTGGTTCGGCTGGTGAAGATCAACACCTTCGTCGCCAACGCCGCGGTCCCGGAGGGGACGTTTCGCTTCAAGCCGCCGCGCGGTGTGCGGATCGTCGACCAGTCCGACCTGCCGTAGGTTCGGCGCCGACGAGCGAGCGCCGTTGGCCGGCGAGCGAGCGCCGTTGCCCGGCGAGCGAGCGCCGTTGGCCGGCGAGCGCTCGCCTCAGCGCCGGGACGCGCTCACCCGCGACGCGACCTTGGCCAGCACATCCGCGGGCGTCTTGGCCCCTGCCAGCAGCGACTCAGCCACGCTGATCACGTCGTCGTCGGCAATCGAACGTTCGGCCTCGCCGGCGGCACCAAAGGCGTAGCGCGCCACCTCGCGCCCGATGAGGTGCGAGACGATGGGAGCCGCGTCGTCGTACACGGAGCGATCGAAGTCGAAGCCGCGCTGGCGCATCACGGCCCACAGGCCATCGCGCATCGCAGCGGTGACCTGAAAGGTGGGCGACGCCGGGGCCGACGTGGCCTTCACCCCGATGGCATAGCCGGTGAGCGCATCGCGAAACTGCGGAACGCGGTTGCCGAGGGCGCGCGCGAGCGCGAGTTCCTGGGGCGACTGCACGGTGTCTCCCGCCATGACGTCCGGCGTGATGCCCCCTCCACCCCTGATCTCTCGCCCGCCCTCTGTCCTGAAGCTCGGCGTGCCATCGCCGGAATCGTCCGCGGGCTGGTCGGTCGCAGCGTGGGCGCGCCGGTCGATTGAGCGTCCCGATGGGGTGAACCACTTGGCCGTCGTGAGCTTGAGTGCCCCGCCGGCTGCGGTTGGAAAGACCGACTGCGCGCTCCCTTTCCCGAACGTCGTGCGCCCCACCACCAGCGCGCGATCGTGGTCCTGCAGCGCTCCCGCGACGATCTCGGAGGCACTGGCACTGCCATCATCCACCAGCACGACGAGCGGAAGGGAGGGCCAGCGCTGCGGTTCCTGGTCCGTCAGTGTGGCGTTCGCCTCCGGAATTCGCCCCTTGATCTGGACGATGTCCTGTCCAGGGTCGAGAAACAGGTCGGCGACGCCGACGCCCTGCGCGAGGAGGCCGCCGAGGTTCCCTCGGAGGTCGAGGATGAGCGACGTCATGCCCGCGCGGCTCAGCGAGTCGATCGTGCGGGAGACTTCCAGCTGCGTCGAGTCGGAGAAGACCTTGACGTCGATGTAGCCGACCCCGTCGGCGAGCAGCGCGCTCCGCCGCACCGCGCGACGATGGATTTCGCCTCGCGTAAGTCGTACAAGGAATGGTGCCTGCACACCGGGACGCTCGATCATGGCGTCGACAGACGAGCCGATGCGTCCGCGCAGTAGCGCGCGTACCTCTTCACCGGTCAAGCCTCGGGTGGGCTTCCCCGCGAGCTCGACCATGCGATCGCCACTCTGCAGTCCGGCCCGCTCGGCCGGGCCGCCGGGAAGGGGTGCAAGCACGGTGGGCCACCCGTCGCGCACGTCGATCTGCACGCCGAGCCCGGTGTAGTTGCCGCTGGTGGTCTCGGTGAGCCGCTTGAGGCGATCCGGATCGAGGTAGAGCGTGTGCGGATCGCCAAGTTCGTCCAGCATGCCTGTCAGCGCTTTCTCGAACAGTTCCGGCTGCGAGACCGAGTCGACGTAGAAGCGCTGGACGTGACTCACGACCTCATCGAACAGCTGCTCACCGCTCAGGCCGACCTGTCGCGCCATGCCGCGGCTGAGCAGCCACCCTCCAAACAGGAGGGAGCTTCCCAGCACCGACATCACGACCAGCAGCCTCGAACGCATCGACATGTGGCTAGAGATAAGACTCCGGAACGAGACGAAACGTTTGCGGCCAGCGCAAGGTCAGCTCGCCCCAGATCCGGTCAGCAACCGCATCCTCCGCGCCACGGGCGTCGACCAGCGCGACCGGACCGCATTCGGGATGCGCCGCCTGCCACGCGGGTGCCGCGAAGTCGCGATACGCCCTGGCCACACGAGCGTGGAACGCGTCACCCGACTGTTCAATGCGATCGTGCTCTCCGCGGGCGGCGATCCGACCGAGTCCCTCGCCGTCGGGTAGATCGAGCAACAGGGTCATACCCGGCGTGAGCCCGCCGGTGGCAAAGTCGTTGGCGGCGACCACTCCCTCGGCGCCCAGCCCTCGGCCGGCGATCTGGTAGGCGTAGGTGGCCAGAAAAAATCGGTCGGCCAGCACGAACTCGCCGCGTGCGATCGCCGGCCGGATGACGGTGTCGACCAGCTGGGCGCGCGAGGCCATGAAGAGGAGCGCTTCGGCACGTGGAACGATCGACATGGACGGGTCGAGCAGCAGGCGACGGATGTCGTCGCCGACTGGCGAGCCACCCGGCTCACGGACGCGGCTGTGCGGGATGCCCGCCAGCCGCATCCGGTCCGCGAGCAGACGAAGCTGCGTCGTCTTTCCGACGCCCTCCGCCCCCTCGAGGACGATCAAGGCTCCCAGCCCCGGCTGCGACCTCACGCGCCGGACGGCGTCAGGAGAGGGTGATGATCGGCGAGGCAGCGCCGGCCTTGATGCCGTCGGCGATCCACGCGTTCACCTGCATCATCATCTTGTCGAAGTTCTCCTGTGCCGCGACCGCCTGCTGATAGGCGGTGCTCACCTGCACGCGGCCCAGCAAGTCGTCCATCTCCTGTTCCATCTCCGGCGTCGGTTCCTGCCCCCCTTCGATCAGGCGCTGGGCGTCGTTGCGCAGTTCTTCCATGCGACGCAGCATGGTCACCGCGTCGGGGTCGGCACCGAGGCCGTCGTTGGCGCGCTTGAGCGCCTTGTATTGGTCGCTCTGGCCCAGCATGCGGCCGAGTTCCTTCGCCTTTGCGTCAATCATGAACAAGTCTCGTTAGGTGTGGCGCCGGCCTCGCGCGCAGGGGTGGCGACTCGGTTGGTATCGTCCATGCGGACCGGACGCGAGGTCACCACGTGCGCCGCAGCGGCGCGGCATGGATCGGTGCAGCGTGTCAGTCAATCGAACGGCGACGAGCCAGGACGTAGCGCTCACGTCCAGTGAGATCGTGCAGGACCCGCACCTCCTCGTATGCGCCATCGTCGCGCACCCGTTGCGCCACGCGTTGCGCGCGACGCGAATCGGTCTCGAAGGCCAGCATTCCTCCGGTGCGCAACAGGCGGCGCCCTCCCTGCACCACCGCCTGCGTCACCGCCAGCCCGTCGTCCGGACACACGAGCGCCTGCGGCGGTTCCCAGTCCCGCACCCCGGCGGGGAGCGACGCCAGCTCGGCGAACGCAATATACGGCGGATTGCACAGCAGGAGGTCGACCGACTGCGCGAGGTCCTCGAGCGGGGCCAGGGCGTCGCCAGTGCGAAACTCCACGGCGGCGCGCAGCAGGGAGGAGAGTCGTGTGGCGTTGTGACGTGCCACCGCGATGGCGTCGGCGGACAGGTCGGTACCCACGACGCGGGCAAGCTCCCCCTCGCTCGCCAGCGCCAAGGCGATGGCCCCCGACCCTGTCCCCACGTCCACCGCGATGCCACCGCGCCTCGCCTCAGGCAGCGCCAACACGCACTCGACGAGATACTCGGTCTCGGGACGCGGAATCAGGACGCGCTCGTCGACGTAGAGCGTGAGGTGTCGAAAGGGGGCCGACCGGGCCGCGTACGCCAACGGGGCGCCCCGCGCGCGCCGGGCGGTGGCCCGTTCGATGGCCCGCACGTCGGAGGGGGCGAGGTGGGCTGCTGCGGCAAAGGACGGCCAGAATCGCGGTTGGTCGAGCACGGCGGCGACGAGTTCTCGGGCTTCGGAGGTCGCCTGGTCGCCGAGGAGCGGGGCGAGTTCGCGGGCGACCTTCTCTACCGTCTCGGCGACCGTCCAGGCGACCGTCTCCGGGACCGTCTGGGACAGCTCCGCCTCGGCCGAGCGCAGCGCGTCGCCCACCTTACGCGACCGACGAATCGCTGGAAAGCTTCTCCTCGGTGTCGGCCACCCGGAGCGCGTCGATGAGCTTGGCGATGTCACCGTCGATCACGCGCGACACATCGTGCATCGTAAGGTTGATGCGATGGTCGGTGACCCGGCTCTGCGGAAAGTTGTAGGTGCGGATCTTGGCCGACCGATCTCCCGTTCCGACCTGCGTCTTGCGCATGCGGGCACGATCCGACTGGATCTGGGAGAGCCGGTGGTCGAGGATGCGGGAGCGTAGCACCTCCATCGCCTTCGCCTTGTTCTGGATCTGCGAGCGCTGATCCTGCTGCGAGACGACGATGCCCGTCGGGATGTGGGTGATTCGGACTGCAGAATCGGTGGTGTTGACGCCCTGTCCACCGGGACCGGACGCGCGGTACACGTCGACGCGCAGGTCCTTTTCGTCGATCGAAACGTCGACTTCCTCCGCCTCGGGAAGCACCGCGACCGTTGCAGCGGACGTGTGAATGCGGCCGGCCGCTTCGGTCGCTGGCACGCGTTGGACACGATGCACCCCTGACTCCCACCGCATGGCGCCGAAGGCGCCATCGCCGAGGACCTTGAAGACCACTTCCTTGATGCCGCCCAAGGTACCGTCGGAGTGGGAGATCATCTCGATGCGCCACCCGCCGTGCCGCTCGATGAAGCGCGTGTACATGCGATACAGGTCGGCGGCGAACAGCGCGGCTTCGTCGCCACCCGTGCCGGCTCGGATCTCGATGATGGCGGGGCGATCGTCGAGCGGGTCGTGCGGGACGAGCAGCGGCTTGAGATCAAGCTCCATCTGCTCCAAGGCGGCCGACAGCCGCTCGACTTCCGACTCGGCTTCGGCGGCCATGTCGGCATCGTCAATTGAAACGAGCTCGCGCGCCTGCGCGAGCTCGTGCTCGTACTTCTCGATCCGTCGGGAGAGCTCCGTCACGGCACCGAGCCGCTGATGCTCTCGACCCAGCGTGGCCAGCTTCTTCGCGTCCTTGGCGGTCGCCGGGTCGGAGAGTTCGCGTTCTACTTCGGCGGCCCGCGCAACGGCGTCCGCCAGTCGGTCGCGGAGACTCAGGCCGACTTTCCGGCGTACTTCTGGCGGAAGCGCTCAACGCGCCCCGCCGTGTCCACGAGCTTCTGCTTGCCGGTGAAGAACGGGTGGCAATTGGAACAGATATCGAGATGGAGTTCGCCCACGGTCGAGCGCGTCTGCCAGGAGTTGCCGCAGGCGCACTTGACGGTGGCGGTGGCGTACTCCGGATGGATGTCGGCTTTCACGGCTGCCTCTGAAGGTGCTGGTAGAGAGCTGGAAAATATAAGCTGGGGGGATGCCAAAGTTCAACTCGGTCCGCGCAAGCTGCCCGACAGCCCCCGGGATCCTACGGGCCCGGTGTGATCCACGACACTGACTGAGGCGGCCACAATCGCGATCTCTTGCAGATTGTCTTGTCGCCAGAGACTCTTTCGCGTCGACGCGTGGACCACGATGAGGGTTTCGCGCGCACGCCGGTGTCCTAGGTTGCGTGGGTCCGGTGGCGTGTCCCACAGCGTCACCGTGACGTGCCGCGGCCCCGGGGCGTCCTTCTGGTTGAAGTCAGCAGGGTCTCGTCAGCATTTCACCCCCGTCGCGCGTCCGTCACTATGGCTCTTCCGCTCGCATTCGCTCCGACACCAGCCCGACAGGCCTCTCGGATGGATATCAGCAGCTTCCTCCGCTCGATCCCGATTTTCTCCAAGCTCGACGACGCCGAACTCCAGCGGTTCGGCGAGCTCACGCGCGAGAAGAACTACCCGAAGGGGAGCGTCATCGTCTTCGAGGACGACCCTGGCGACTCCTTGTACATCGTGCGCGACGGCCGGGTGAAGGTCGTGCTCATCGGGGAGGACGGGCGTGAGGTGATTCTCGGGGTACTGGGCGTGAGCGAGCATTTCGGCGAACTCTCGCTGATCGACGACCAGCCCCGGTCGGCGCACGTGATCGCGATGGAAGACACCAACCTGCTGGTGCTCCGTCGCGACGATTTCCGCCGTCGGGTCGAAGCGAATCCTGCCGTCGCGTGGTCGCTGCTGGTGGAGCTGGCGCGACGCCTGCGTCGGGCCGACGCCAAGATCCACGGGCTCGCCCTGCTCGACGTGCCCGGACGCATCGCCCGCCTCCTGCTCGATTTCGCCGATGAGGGGGGCAAGGAAACGATCGAGAAGCCGCTCACGCACCAGACCATCGCCCACATGATTGGCGCGAGCCGCGAGACCGTGTCCCGCACGATCCGCGACTTCCAGAACCAGGGGCTCATCCGGGTCGAGCGTCGACGCATCTCGGTCGCCAACCGCCCCACCCTCCGGCAACTCGCCCAAGCGCGTGTCTGATCGCCGGCGCCGCCCCGGAGCACGGGGCGGCGCGCGCAGGGACGCTGTGCCGCTCCTGCCCCCCGCCCTTCCCATTCATTCCGTCGACCAGTTGTCGTGATGCGCGTCCGATTCTGGGGAACTCGCGGCTCGTGTCCCTCGCCGGGCGCGGCCACGCTGCGCTTTGGCGGGAACACCACCTGCGTCGAGGTGCGAACGGACGATAACCACCTCGTGATCCTTGACGCCGGTACAGGCATCCGGGAGTTGGGGCGGTCGCTGGTGCAGCAGGCGGGCGGTCAGCCGATCAGCGGCGACCTGTTCTTCTCGCACGCGCACTGGGACCACATCCAGGGGCTGCCGTTCTTCACCCCGGCGTTCCAGGCGGGGAACGACTTCACGCTGTGGGGCTCCCCGTCGCTCGAACGGTCGCTCGAGGTCGTGTTGCGCCAGCAGATGAGCCCCGTCGTCTTTCCCGTCGCGTTCGACCAGCTCAGCGCCCGCATGGAGGTGCGCGAACTGGCACAGCATCGGCACTCCGGCCCGGGCTACGAGATCCGCGCCATCAACGTGCGGCATCCCGGGAGCGCGCTTGGCTTTCGCCTGTCGCCCGCCGGCGATCCGTCGCGCGCGGTGATCTTCATTCCGGACAACGAGCTCGATCGCGACGGCGACCAGGCCGACGCGGCGTCGTCACGCGATGCGCTGATCGAGTTTGCCCGCGGGGCCACGGTCCTGATCCACGACGCCATGTATACGGGGGCGGAGTACATGGCGCATCGCGGATGGGGACACTCCTCATACCGCGACGCCGTCGACTTCGCGATCGCCGCCGAGGTGGAGACGCTCGTGCTGTTTCATCACGAGCCGGACCGCAGCGATGCCGCCATGGATGAGATGCTCTCGCTCTGCCATACGATGGTCGACGAGCGCGGCGGGTCGGTGCGGGTCATCGCAGCGGCCGAAGGGATGGAGCTGCAGATCTAGGTTCGCATGCGGCGGGTGCAGCGGGCAGGTGCAGCGGGCAGGTGCAGCGGGCGGCTGTCGAGCCTGGCGGACTACCGACGAAAGAGATATGCGATCTTGAGGAAGATCCCGTCGCGCAGCCGTCGCAGGTCCGGGTCGTCCGGGTGCCCCGGCGAGCCCCACCCGTCGCCGTAGCCGATGAACGCAGTCGTCCCCGGCGACGGTTCGTACTGGACCAGCCAGTCGGTGCGCAGCGACCGGAGGTCCGTGGTGCGAATGGGTTGACCGGACGCGCTGTAGATCGGGAGTCCGCTGCCGCGAGCGCGCAGGCTCTCCACGCGATCGGCGCGATACTGCGACACGACGCGAAAGAACAGGGCACGCGTTGGCTGGTACTCGGCCTTGAGGCGGGGAATGACGACGCGCGCGAAGCGCGAACCATCGACGGCGCGGGCAATGCGTGACGCGGTGAGCGTGCCCTCGATCCGTGTGCCCGGCGACGGACGCAGCAGGAGCGACCCCGAGACACGCAGTTGCCGCCCCTCGATCCCCTCGACGAAGATGGGGACGGCGGAGCGCGACACCGAGGCCGAGGCGTTGAAGCGCCCGAAGACGGGGGTCGTCACACCTAACGAGGTCGCCCACAGGTTGTCGAGGCGCGTGGAGGGATCCCACGGCACCAGCGCCCCCTCGATCGAGGAGACCTGCAGCCCGCTGGCGACGCTCGGGTCGATCACGAAAAACTTCCGGTTCAGGCTGGGATTCAGCGACCAGCCGCCGCGCAGCGTGATGAATCCCGCCAGCTGGTCGTCGCCCTCGAGCGCTGCGCTGCGGGCAATGCTGCCGTAGCGCCAGAGTCGCGTGGGGCCGAAGAAGGTGGTGAAGTTCTGGATCAGGGAGGTCGGATTCCCCAGCCATGCGAAGCGGTTGAAGGCATGGGCATTCTGGAATCCAACGCGCGGCACGAAGCCCGCACTGGTCTCGAAGCGGTCGCCGAATCCGTACGCGGAATAGTTGAAGCCCCAAATGCGTCCGGTGCGATCCAGCTCCGCCTTCCACACGGGGGCGCTCTGCACGCCCGCGCCGGCCGACGTGAACGACTGCCCGAGCTGCGTTTCGAGGTAGTAGACGTCGCGAAAGACCAGCCGGTTGTCGAGCGCCACAACCGAGTTGCTGCCGTCCCCCTGTCGGCGATCGGTGACCGTGAGTCCGAGCACGGAGTTGCCGCCATAGTCACCGCGCAGGCGCGCGATGTTGAAGAGCGCATTGTCGCCCGGCGCGTCGTCGACGGCGGACAGCAGCGCGACCCCGGCGCGCCCGAGCTTCCCGGTGACCTTTCCCCCAGCGATCGGATTGGCGATCTGGCGCGAGTATACGAGTTGGTTCGGGGTGGCGAACAACTCGATCCCCTCCAGGAAGAAGGGACGTCGCTCCGGGAGAAAGAGGGTGAACCGCTCGTTGATCGTCACCAGCCCCGCGTCCGATTCCACCTGCGAGAAGTCGGGATTGACCGTGCCCTCGATGGCAAACGACGAAAAGCCCAGGCGAGCGTTGAGTCCCGCGTCGAACCGGCCGCCATCCCGGCCGAAGCGCCCGTCGGCGTCGCGCGTCCCGGTGACCGATTCGGTGATGAAGGGCTGCAGGTCGGTCACCACGCCGCGCTCCACGTCGTCGATGCCGGCCAGGATCCCGGATTGCGCCAGCAGCGACGATGCGCCGCGCTGGGCGTCCGTCCAGGTGTCCTCGGCGGTACGACTGGGAATGTTGCGTACCACCTGGATGCCCCAGCGCTGTGCGCCGGACGGGAAGCGCAGGCTCTTGAACGGGATGCGCATCTCGATCACGTATCCCGTCGGCGTCAGGCGACCGCTCGTCTCGAAGCGGAAGTCCGGGTTGAGGTCGACACTGCCGCCGAACATGTTGCCCGCGCTCGCCGCCCCCTCGGTGCGCACGCCGTCCACCTGCACGCCGAGCGGATTGGCGCCGAAGAAGAAGGCGCGTCGCTTGTCGTTGAAGGTGTCAAGGTAGATCGTGACGCGATCGTCATTGCTGATGTTGTCGCGCTTGGACCGCGTGGCACGCACCGAACCGGGATCGGCGGCGGTGGCAATGATGCCGAAGAAGATCGCGTCGCGGGCGTAGAGCACGCGCACTTCGGTCGCCTCGACCGCGGGACGCCGGTCCACCGGCTGGTACTGCGAGAAGTCGGTGAGGCGCGCCGCCCGATCCCAGGCAGGTTCGTCGAGCGTGGCGTCCAGCGTGATGGGCTCCGTCACGCGGGGAATCGTGGCGCTCGGGGCGCCGCGACCGGGATATTCACGCGCAGCCTGGGCCTGCAGCAAGGCCGGTGCGAGCGCGAGCAGGAAAAAACGAGCCAGATCGTTCATCCCCGAATGTAGACGGGACGCACGCGCGACGGAGGCGGCGGTGGCCTCAGCGCGTTGGCGCGCCCCACCCCCCGCCGCCGGGCGTGAGGACACTGATGACGTCGCCCGCCACCAGGTCGAGTCGGCACTTGGCCGGTATCGCCTCGCCGTTGAGCAGGTTTTGCCCCGGCGACCCCGGTGCGCCACCGGCCGCGCCTAACGGGGCGTGTCGGCGCCGCTCGGTCACGAGCGTCACCGTGCAGGGCTCGAGGACGCGATAGCGCCGGACCACCCCGTCGCCGCCGTGCCCCTCCCCGGCGCCGCCAGAGCCGCGCCGCACCGCGTACGTCTCGATGCGCAGCGGATACGCATGCTCCAGCGACTCGATCGGGGTGTTACGCGTATTGCTCATCCCGACGTGCACGGCGCTGGGGCCAGGGCCGCGTGACGAGCCACCCTGGCCGCCGCCCAGCGTCTCGTAGAACGTCCACCCGCGGCCACCGAACGTGATGTTGTTCATCGTCCCCTGCCCCTGCGCGGGCACGTCCACTCCGGCGTCGGCCAGGGCGGCGAAGATCGTGTCGGTCACGCGCTGCGACATCTCCACGTTGCCCGCCGCCACCGCCGCCGGCCAGCAGGCATTGATCGCGCTCCCGGTGGGGACGACCAGCTCCAGGGCCCGGGCGATTCCGTCGTTGGTCGGCACGTCGGCATCGAGCAGCGTGCGCAGCACGAAGACGGCGGCGGCCCGCGTCACGGCGAACGGCGCATTCACGTTGCCGGCCACCATCGGTGACGTCCCCGTGAAGTCGAGGCGCAGGCGGTCGCCGAGCGCGTCGAGCTGGACGACGATCGGGATGTCGTCGTCGGTCACGCCATCGCCCTCGAGCACGTCGCGGGCCGAGCCGCGCACCGCGCCAAGCTGCGCAATGCGGGAACGCGCCCGCCGTTCCGTGTAGTCGAGCAGTGCGTCGCACGCGGCATCCACCGTCGCGCCGCCTTCGCGCGCACGCAGCGCCAGCCATCCGTCGCGTCCCGCGGCGCACGCGGAGCGCTGCGCGCGCAAGTCGCCAAGGCGCTCCTGCGGGGTGCGCACGTTGGCCAGCACGAGCGACAGGATCTCCTCGTTCCACTCCGATCCCCGGGCAATGCGGACCGGGGGGACGATCAGCCCTTCCTGCACCAGTTCCGTCGCCCCTCGCGGCATGCTCCCTGGCGACATCCCGCCCACGTCGGCGTGGTGCGCCCGGACCGCCGCGTAGCCGACAATGATCCCGTCCTGGGCGATCACCTCGATCATGGTCAGGTCGGGGAGATGCGAGCCGCCGTGATTGGGATCGTTGAGCAGGAAGACGTCGTGCGGCTGCGGACGGCGCGAGCGCACGGCGCGCACCGCCTCGGGCATCGCGCCCAGGTGCACGGGAATGTGGGCCGCCTGGGCGATCATCCGTCCGGCGGCGTCGAACAGCGCCGACGAGGCATCCCGACGTTCCCTGATGTTCGGCGAGAGCGCGCCACGCTCCAGCACCGTCCCCATCTCCTCGGCAACCATCGCGACCGCATTGGAGAAGACGGTCAGCGCCAGCGCGTCGAAGTCGCGCCGGGGCGTGCTCGGAGGCGCGGGGTCGCGTGAGGGGTCGCCTGTGGGGGTGTGCGGAGGCGTCATTGGCGGGCTACCGGGTCACGTCCATGAGCCACCCCCCCATCGGGAGGGCGCGCGCCGTCCAGCCCGGGGCCACGAGCAGCGTCGCGTCGGGAAGGGCGATTACGGCTGGCCCGTGTACCGTCGCCTCCAGATCGCCCCCCGAATCGACGAACGTCCCGTCCGCCCAGCGGTTCTCCCCGCGTCTCGCCAGGCGCAACCCGGGGGCGGTCGTCGACGTCGTGGCCCGCACGCTCACCACCTCGGTCGTCGTCTCGAGAGTGAAGCCATAGCGGCGCTGGTGCGTGTCGGCGAAGCGTTCGGCGATGACGTCTGGTGCGTCGCCCGGTTCGTACGCGATCTCCAGCTCATGCCCCTGCCCGAGGTAGCGCATGCGGGCCACGAACTGCGCCGTGCCGCGCCCCCCGGCTCGCGCGGCTGCGGCGTGCGCCGCATCGGCCATCGACGCGGTGCTCAGCGCCGAGAGCGGTTGCATGACACTGCCCATGGCGACCCGACGTTCGGGGGCGACGGCGAGACCAAGCGCCGAGAGCACCCCGGCGTGTGGCGGCACGAGCACACGAGACATTCCCAGCGTATCCGCGAGGGCGCAGGCGTGCAGTGGCCCGCCTCCCCCGAACGCAACGAGCACGCAGCCACGCGGATCGACGCCGCGCTCGACACTCACGCGTCGCAGCGCGCGCGCCATCTCGGCGTCGGCGGTGGCGATCATCGCCGCCGCGGTGCGCTCGGCGGTGACGCCGAGCGTCGCGGCCAGCCGGTCCACCGCCGTGCGCGCGCCCGCCACGTCGAGCGCGACGTCGCGCGCCATGCGATCGGCGCGGATGTTTCCGAGGGCGACGTGCGCATCGGTCACGGTCGCCTGCGTGCCGCCGCGACCGAACGCCACCGGGCCCGGGACCGCGCCCGCGCTGCGTGGTCCGACGCGCAGCGCCCCGCCGTCATCGACCCACCCTAACGATCCTCCGCCGGCCGAGACGGTCTCGACGAGTACACGGGGAAGCGCGATCGGGATGCCGGCCACCGAGCCTCCCGCCTCGACCAGCGGTTCCCCATCGAGGATGAGCCCCACGTCGGCGCTGGTCCCGCCGATATCGATCGAGAGCGCCCGGTCGAAGCCGGCCAGCCGCGCCACGAGCGCCGCCCCGGCCACCCCGCCAGCGGGTCCGGACAGGGCCAGCGACGCGGCGAAGCGGGCGGCATCCCTCGCATCGCGCATGCCACCGCTGGACGAGACCACGCCGGGCGCCGGCATTCCCAATGCCGCGACCCGTTCGGTGAGGTTCGCGAGGTAGCGGCCGACGCCCGGGCGGGCGTACGCCTCGCACGCCGTGGTCGCCGTGCGCTCATACTCCCGGATCTCGGGAAGGACGTCCCACGAGCAGACGATGTCGATCGCCGGGAGTCGGGCCCTGATCGCCTCGGCCAGCTGCACCTCGTGCGCGGGATCGGCGTAGGCATGCAGGAGCGAGACCGCCACGATGTCGGGCGCGAGTGCGACCACCGCGTCTGCGACCCGCTCTGCCTCGGTAGGGGTCAGCGCGCGGATGACGCCTTCGGGGGCACGGCGTTCGCCGACGGCGACGACGCATGCAGCATCCACAAGCGGTGGCGGGTGGTGCGCCGCGAGGTCGTAGAGCGAGGCGCGTTCCTGTCGCCGAAGCTCCAGCAGGTCGGTGGCGCCATCGGTTGCGCAGAGCACGACCCGCGCCCCGCGTCGTTCGAGCAGCATGTTCGTGACCACGGTGGTGCCGTGCACGATGCGCGCGACGTCATGGGCGGCAGGCCCCTGCGTCCGGAGCGCGTCCTCGACGCCGTGACTCTGGTCGTGCGGCGTGCTCGACACCTTGCCCGTGAGCACGGCGCCGTCGTCGAGCGAGACCGCCACCAGGTCGGTGAACGTCCCGCCGACGTCGATCCCGACGGAGTGCGTCACGACCGCACCGCGGCGACGGTGGCCGGCCTCGACCCCGACCCCGACCCGGCCTTCGCCGCCTGCTGCGCGAGATAGACCACGCGCAGGACCAGGAGATAGACCGCGACGATCACCGGAACCGCAAAGGCGGCGATCTCGCCAGACGGTTGCCCGAAGGGCGTGAGGGCGACCACCCCGCCGACGAGGGCCAGCCCGGTGCACAGGCGGACCAGCAACAGGAGACGGTCGCGTGACGTGCGTCCCGCGCGCACGAACGGCACCAGGGCGAACACCGCCAGCCACAACGGCTGCACGAAGAACAGGTTCTGGTTGCCGTGGGTCGCGCCGTGCTGCGTCACGGTCCAGAGCAGGAAGAGCAGGAGGCCGAACGTTCCGGCGACGAGGCTGCAGACCATCGCCAGGGTGGTGGCGGCGAATCGGCCCGGCAGGCGGTAGCCTAACGCGAGCAGCACACCCGCGATGGCGAGCCCGAACAGGAAGGCCGTCCCGGCGAGCCGGGGCACGTCCTTGCGCTCCGGTGCACGCGTGGCTTCGAACAGGATCTCCTCCGAGGCGACCAGCGGCACCAGCGCGCCGGTGGAATCCGGGACCCGAATGCTCCGGAGCCCACGCTGCACCTCCATGGGGATGAACATGGCCTCCCACGCCGAAATCGGCCGATCGGTCGGCGCCCCGAGCCCAAGGTCGATCCCGGTGCGCGACCAGAACATCCCGTCCATCAGCCGGAGCGAGTGATCGCGATACGTCATCGGGGTCCGCAGGGAGTCCGTGGCGCGCCGGATGGCCCCACCGAGCACGGCATCGAGGGCGTCCCGGACGCGCGTGGAGCAGTTGTCGAGGTAGTAGTCGTAGCGATAGAACTTGTTGGCGTCCTGCTGGTTCCACTCCACGAACCGCCGAACGCTGTCGCGCTGGGCGGGGGTGAGGTTCAGGCGCTGCACGGTGACCGATCGGTTCCACGACTCGTAGGCCGCCAGGGTGGCGGCGGCGTCGTGCGGCGCCATCCAGTAGAGCATCTCGCCGCGCAGGAACCGTGGCAGGAAGTCCGCCTGCTCGAACGAGAAGGTCCCCCAGTTGTACACGATGTCGGTCCCGGCTGCACGATCGCGGATGCCTAACGCATTGTGCCCGAACCGTTCCCAGAGCAGGTCTCCCTGCCCCATGGTCATGACATAGACCTCGAGCTCGCTCCCGGCAACCTCACCCCCTGGGCGCGACACATCGCCCTGTGCCAGCGCCACCGAGCACCCCAGGTGGAATCCCAGCAGGAGTGCCACCGTGAGTGCCAGCCGGGTGAGCGCCAGCCGCGTGAGCGCCAGCCGGGCGAGCGCCAGCCGGGCGAGCGCCAGCCGGGCGAGCGCCAGCCGGCGCCCAGGCGCACGGCTCACAGCCGCACTTCCTTCCCCTCTTCGGCCGATCGGTACGCGGCCTCGATGATGCGGTGCACGATGACCTGATCCGACGGCGCCTCGTACTCGGCCTCCCCGCGCAGGACCGAGATCGTGTGCGTCAACTCGGCGCGGTACGACTGGATGAACGCGTTCTCGCGCGCCGAGGCCCCGGTCGGTGACACGTCGACCGGCTTGCCGTTGAGTTCCTTCACCACACGTAGCGGGGCCAGGCGCGCGCTGCCACGCGAGCTGAGCGTCTCGAACCACCAGCGTTCGTCCACTCCCACGTATGCCCACGACACGTCGAAGGTGAAGGCGGCGCCGTTGGCGCATTCCACGGCGACAATCGCGGATTCCTCTACCGAGTTCGCGCCGCGGGGACGGTCGCAGTGCGCCCAGACGCGCTGCGGCGCGGGGAAGTCGGCCATCCACATGGCGAGGTCGATCAGCGAGAACCCCTTCTCGAAGAGTACCCCTCCGCCGGCCTCCTGCCGACTTAGGCGCCACCCCTCGATCTTGCCGCGTGGGTGATACGCCCCAGCGCGCATCCCCATGAGCTTGCCCAGCTCCCCGCCGCCAAGAAAGCGCACCAACGCCTGGACGTCGCTGCGGAAGCGGTGATTGTTGGCGACGAACACCTTGCGGTTGCCGCGGGCCGCGGCGGCGAGAATGCGCTCGACCCCCTTCGACGTGAGCGACAGCGGACGCTCGCACAGGACGTCGACCCCCGCTGCGAGCAGCTGCATGACGTGCGGCTCATGCAGGTGGTTGGGCGTCGCGACCACGGCGAGGTCGACGCGATCGTAGTCGAGCAGGTCGTCGATGTCGGTGAAGACGTCCGGGATCCCGAATCGGTCGGCGAGGGCGCGCGCCTTGGCGCGGTCGTTGTCGCACAGGGCGGCCAGCTCAGCGCCGCGCAACTTGGCAAGGACCGGCAGGTGCGCCAGCTGGGCGATGGCGCCAGCGCCGACCACCGCGATCCGGACAGGAGTGGACATGGGACTGGGTACGGCGTTAGGCACAACTTGGGCGCGTCGAGAGGAGCGGGAGTGACCATCGCGAACCGCGCGACACGTCAGGGAAGCCGAGCGACCACCGTACCGGGAAAGTACGCCGAGAGTATCGAGCGCACATCGTGCCCCGCGCGGGCCCGAGCGATGGCGCCCCACTGGCACATCCCGACCCCGTGACCATTGCCCGCTCCCCGGAGCGTCAGCTGCATCAGCCGACCATCACGCCCGATGACCGGCTCCAGCGAAAAATATGTCGAGTTCACGATCTCGCCACGTGCCGATCGTAACGTCGTGCGCACCGCGGCGCCGCTCACGAGCATCGTGCCGCCGTCCGTCGCCAGCGCGAGGGCCGCGACGCGCCCCGATCGTGTCGTCCGTTCGATGCGAACGCCACGCACCCCGCCTCCACCGCCCCCGCCTCCACCGCTCCCGCCACTCCCCGCCCCGCGCCCCGAGACATAGCGAGCGACGGCGGTCTCCAGGTCGCGGCGGTCGAGCGTGCGCTCCCACCGATACCGCGGCGAGATCTCACACCAGGAGCGCTCGCTCCCCTCCGGAGCGTCGCGCACCCCGCGCAGGTACGGCACGTCCCGCTCCCCACTCCACGCCTCCGACGGGGAAATCGTGTGTCCACCACAGGTGGAGTGGTACGGGGCGCGCACCACGGTGCCGTTGTACCAGAGCACCATCCCCGCCGTCGCGGCGATGGCCGCATCGGCCAGCGGATGCTCGGCGTCCATCCCGCCATAGGCCTGGTCAACCGCCCCGCTCGTCAGGTCGTAGCGCCGCCCGGCCGCCTCGTGCCGGCGCACGATCGCGTAACTGCGCGCCGCCACGGCCTGGGCCTCGAGCGCCGCCTGTTCGTTAGGTGATCGCACCCCCAGCTCCACGGGCACGACGCCGCGCAGGTACGACTCGAGGTCGAGCTGGTTCACGACCAGGATCGCCGTGTCGACGGGGACGAAGGCGAGGGTGCCTCGATAGCGGCGCCCGTTCCACGCCAGGGGTGCCCCGTCTGCCACCGGCGAGAGGGTGAACGGTTCGTCGCTCCATGCCGTGACACGATCGGACCCGTCGAAGGCGATCCGGACGCGAGTATTGCGACGCTCGACCGCCCACGCCGGGGAGCCGGTACCGGTTGCATGGACCCGTCCCCATGCGTCCCGCAGGACCCACGCGGCGTCGGCGTCGGCGCCCGCCCGCGCTTCGTACGGCGCGGCGCCCACCACGACCCGCATCGGCAGCGCCGGCGCCGGCGCCGTGGACGCTGCGGGTCCGGCCCCGTGCGCGGGGACGGAGGCGAGTCCGGCGACCGGGGCGAGCGCGAGCAGCAACAGGACGGCGGGGGTGCGCGGCATGACGGCGGGGCGGGAGAGGACGCGCACCAGCGCGCCTAACGAACCTCACCTGAGGACGCCGCCACTGGCACGGCGGTCACGCTCCTGCCAGCGGCTCCGGCAGCGCCCGGGCCGGGGCGCCGCATGGGCGTTGGGGCACCGCCCGCGGCGGCTCAGCGCCCGCGGCGGCTCAGCGCCCGAAGCTCCCCACGCTCGTCGAGGCCACCGGGAGTGATCGACCGATCCGGACGGGAGGACGCACCGCGGCGACGTCCACCACCCCGAGCGCCGTCGCCCGGAAATCGTAGTCGTCCACCACCTCGTCGAGGCGCACCTCGAGCAGCGTCCCTGCCGGTGCGTCGGTGGCGACCCACGTCACGCCATCGATGTCGTCACCCTGGGCTTCGAGTCGGGCCTGCGCCAGGCCGTCTCCGTCGGCCGGGCGATCGACCAGGGCATGCACGCGCCGGCCCAACCACGACTCGTACCGCTCGGCGGTGATGAGGCGCTGCAGCTCCTGCACGCGTTCGAGTCGCTCGCGCTTGACCTCCTCGGGCACGTCGTCGGGCATGTCGTACGCCGACGTCCCCTCCTGCGCCGAGTAGGTAAAGGCCCCCACCCGCTCGAGCTGCACTTCCTCGAGGAAGTCGAGCAGCTCCTGGAACTCGGCGTCCGTCTCACCCGGGAAGCCCACGATGACCGTCGTGCGAATGGCCACTCCGGGAATGCGGTCGCGCAACGCCCGCAGCCGCTCCCGCTGCTTCGCCTTCCGTTCGGGACGTCGCATGCGGGCGAGGACCGTATCGGCCGCGTGCTGCATGGGGATGTCGAGGTAGCGCACGATGCGCGGCTCGCGCGCAATGAGGTCGAGCATCGCCGGGGTCAGGCCGGCGCTGTAGATGTACAGCAGGCGATACCAGGGGACCGTGGTCTCGCGCAGCAGGGCCTGCAGCAGCTCGGGGAGGCCGTTGCCGTCGCGCACGTCGCGACCGTAGTGCGCCAGGTCTTGCGCCACGAGGTTGATCTCCCGCGCCCCCTGCATCTCCAGCAGCTGCGCCTCGCGCACCACGTCGTCGAGCGTGAACGAGCGATGCCGTCCCCGCATCAGCGGGATGGCGCAGAACGCGCACCCGTGGTCGCACCCCTCGCTGATCTTGAGGTAGCGCACGTGCGGCAGGTCGCCGGCATAGAGGCGCACCCCGGGATGCGCGAGCAGCGGGGCATCGTCGAGCAGCCCGCGCGCCTCGAGTTCCGGGATGAGGCGCGCACTCTCGGTCGTGCCGAGAAAGAGGTCGACCTCGGGAAGCGACTCGGCCAGCTCCGCCTTGTGTCGCTCCACCATGCAGCCGACGGCGGCCACCAGCCGGCACCGTCCGCCGTCCTTGCGACTGGATGCGTCGAGGATCGCCTCGAGCGACTCGCGCTTGGCCGCATCGATGAAGCCGCAGGTGTTGACGACGATCACGTCGGCGTCGTCCATCGAGTCCGACCGTTCGCCACCGTGGGCCGTCAACTCGGCGATGTATCGCTCCGAGTCCACCGTGTTCTTGTCGCACCCGAGGGTGAGCACAGCGAACTTCATTTCAGTACTGCCGAGCGCGGTCGACCAGCCACCTGGTGGATTCGCCCCGTTCGAAGGCCGCAAGGCATTCCAGGAACCCCGCGGCGGCACCGTCGATCGTCGTCAGTCCACTGATGTGCGGCGAGATCATGACGCGGGTATCCTGCCAGAGCGGAGATTCGAGCGGCAGCGGCTCCTCCTGGAACACATCCAGGGCCGCCCCCTTCAGCCAGCCCTTGTCCAGCGCGTCGGGAATCGCTCCTTCGTCGACCACCGCCCCGCGTCCCGCGTTGATCAGGATCGCGCCGCGACACGACATCATGACCTCGCGGCTGATCAGGCCGCGCGTGCGGGCCGTGAGTGGGAGCGTGACGACGAGCCAGTCGGCGATTGCCGCCACGTCCTTCAAGGCAGAGACCTCGGCCATCGTCGAGAAGACGCTCGCATCGCCCTCGCCCGTGCGCGACACGCCATACACTCGGCATCCCATCGCCGCGAAGTGGCGACCGACGTGCGTCCCCACGTCGCCGGTGCCGACGATGACCGCCTTGCTCCCTCGCAGGGTGGCGATGTCGCGCGGGGCCCAGCGGTGCAGTCGCTGGCACTGGGCCAGGTCAACCAACTGTTGGGAGAAGGCGAGGGCGCGCGCCAGTGCCCACTCGGCGATCATCGGGCCGAAGGATTCGGAGGAGCGCGTCAGCAGCAGGTCGGCCGGGAGTTCGTCGGGATAGAGCCACGAATCGACACCCGCCCCCGTACAGTGCACCCAGCGGATATTTCCCATGGACGGCAGCGGCGGCCGCTTGAAGCCGACGTAGCCTTCGCCCCAGGCCAGGTCGTCGGCGGTCAGGTCGGTGTACCTGTTGCCGCGAAACTCGAGGTCGGGGCGCGCGGCGCGCAGGGCCTGTTCCAGCTCAGCATGGGCATTGGCCCCGATGACGATGCGGCGCGGGGCGAAGGGAACGGCGCTTGGGGAGGTCATGGGACGACGACAGGAGCCACGTGGCTGACGGTGCCGAGGCGCACACGCCCGCTGCTCAAAGCTAACCGATGCCGCGAGGCGGCGACGCGGGCGAGCGGTGCGGCCAGCGATGCAGCGAGTGACGCGGCGAGTGACGCGGCGAGTGACGCGGCGAGTGACGCGGTGAGTGACGCGGTGAGTGACGCGGCGAGTGACGCGGTGAGTGACGTGGTGAACTCGCGGTGCTCGCGGATGACCGGTGTCCCGGACACGGAACGCTCCCTCGTCCCAACGGAATCTCGGCGACGGTGAGCCCTGAGCCCGTGGGTTTGTGCGTGTTTTCGCAGACTCACTTCAGGCGGAGAATGGCTCATGAGCCAGAAGATGCTGTGCGTGGTCGCCCTGGTCTCCCTTGCGGCGTGCGGCGGTGGTGGAGTCGACAAGCCCGTGGCGCCGCCCCCCCCGCCCCCGCCGCCGCCAGCACCGGTCGCGACGGTGACCATCTCCCCGGCCACGGTGACACTGACGCTCACCCAGACCTCGCAGCTGACCGCGGCGACGCTCGACGCGAACGGTGGTGCGCTTGCCGGCCGCACCGTGACCTGGAGCAGCGGCTCGGCGAATGTGGCCACGGTCAATTCGAGCGGACTCGTCACCGCCGTCGCGGCGGGTACGGCTCAGATTTCGGCCACGTCGGAGGGGAAGACCGGGACCGCCTCCGTCGTGGTGCAGCTTGCCGTCGCGCGCGTGGGGCTCGACACGACGGCGCGATCGATGGTGCCGGGTGAGAGCGCGCAGCTTCGTGCCATCGCACTGAGCGACGCTGGCGACTCCCTGCAGAATCGGCCGGTGGCCTGGACGAGCGGTACGGCCGCGGTGGCAAGGATCAGCGCAGCAGGCCTGCTGAGCGCAGTTGCCCCCGGCACCACCGTGGTGACGGCTACGGTCGAAGGCAAGACCGCCACGAAGCCCATCACGGTCAGGGACGGCGGCCTCGTCGGAGGGACCGGAACTTCGGTCATCAACGGGGCGAGCGGAGCTCTGCGTATCGAAGTCCCAGCCGGGGCAGCGCCCGCCGGGTTGAAGATCTCCGTCGATACGTCCTCGACCCTTCCGGCAGCGCTCCCCGAGCGCAGCTGGGCCATAGGGAAGACGCTCTACAAGCTCGGCCCCGACGGCACGCAGTTCGCCAGTCCGGTCACGGTCACGATGACGTACGATCCCGCGACGCTCCCTGGCTGGGTGCTCCCGGGGGATCTGGGCATGCAGCGGTGGGACGGTGCGAAGTGGCAGGGGCTGACGAACGTTTCCGTGGATACGGCCAAGCGGACGATCTCGGGACAAACGATGGGGTTCAGCACCTTCGGCTTCATCGGCAGCCTTCCCCCCGCGGTCATAACACCCTCGCCCGGGAGCGTGAACTACAACCAGCGCTTTGTGGATTTCACCGCCTCGGTCCCTGGCCACGCCGGCACCAATTTCCTGTGGGCCTGGTCGACGACCGGATCGAACGGCTCGATCATCACGTCAGCGGGAAACACGGGGCAGTACGCGAGCTCGAGTCCCGTCCTGCCCGAGGGCGCGCTCGACCTGGTGACGGTCGATGTGAGTGCGCCGGTGTTTCTCGGCGGCCCCTACATCCCGATGTCGCAAGCCACGGCGAAGGTGGATAGCAAGCTGGCGCTCTCGTTTGAGTACAACCCTCCGTCGCAGAAATTGCCCTTCGACACCGTCTCGAATCTGCAGGTGCTCGCGCGGAATCCCGATGGCACGATCTACCAGAGCCCCGACCTGTTCTTCGAGTATGACTTCACGACGTACGCGGGCGACGTCAATCAAGCCAAGGGAGTCCGCGTGCAGGACGATCGGCCGACGTACACGACCTGGCCGGCCAAGCAGCAAGTCCCGCTTCCGCCGCGCGGCGAGAAGCTCACGGTCACCTTCTCCATTCGGGAGTGGGACTTTGTGGGCGTCACCAGGACCGTGCGAGGCTTCAAGCAACTCGGCAGCGCCGTCGCGTTCGTCGAGATCGGCAAGGATACGTACGTCGGTCGCTTTCAGGTGGTGACGCTGCCGAGTGGGACGGGCGGGTGCGTCTCGGCGAACGTGTACGTGCCCAAGGCGACGCCCGCGCCCATGATGTATAACCTGACCGTGAAGTCGATCCACGATCCCGGTGGAGTGGGTTCGCAGTTTGTCAAATCGTTCTCTGGCGCGACGTCGTCGGGACCCTATCAGGTCGTGGACGCCGGGACGGAATTCCGCATCACCCTCGCGTCGGGATGCGCGCAGAGCCCGTCTGCCGTGACCTGCAGGCAGAACCTCTACAAGACGAACTTCGGCAACGCCGATATCGAGAGTCTGATCGTGCCGTAGGGTGTGCGATCGCCGCGTGTGCAGTGGGCGGTACACGCGGCGCTGTAGGGCGTCTGCTGCTGGCGGGTGGACGCGCCGGGCTGGTCCAGCACGAGGCGACGCGGTGGTGCGTGCATTGCGAGCGCCCCCACACAACGCACGACCGCTGCAGCGCGAGCCTAGCGGTAGTTCCCGAACTTGAGCTCGACGCCGAAGTCCGTGGAGCGGAGAAGGGCAATGGCGAGTTGGAGATCGTCCCTGGACGGCGAGCTGACGCGCACCTGCTCGCCCTGGATCGATGCCTGGACCTTCTTGAGCTTCGCCTCCTTGATGGTCGCCGAGACTTTCTTGGCCGTCTCGGTATCGAGCGACATCTTGAGCCCGATCTCCTTGCGCACGGTATCGCCGCCGGCGGGGAGCGTCTCGCCCTCGTCGAGGTTCTTCACCGGCACGCCGCGCTTGATCAACTTGCTCTGCAGGATGTCGAAGAGGGCGCGCATCCTGAAGTCGTCGTCGGCCACGAGGACGAGCTTTCCCGTGGCACGGGTGAACTCGATCGCCGCCTTCGATCCCTTGAAGTCGTAGCGGGTGGCGACCTCCTTCCCGGCCTGATTGACGGCGTTGTCGACCTCCTGAAGGTCGACGCCCGTGGTCACGTCGAAGGAATTGGTATCAGCCATGGTGTCGTGCGTCGCTCATGCATGTCGCGTAGGAGGCGGCGGGAGCCGCCGGGTCAGCGCTCGCGATCGGGGCGGAACGCGAGGTCGAAGGCCAGCCAGAGCAGCTTGGAGATCGGGTACAGCAGGATGGGGGCGATCGCCATTCCGATCGGTGCGCCCACCTGAATCCCGTCCCACGGGACGGCCGGCCAGAGGAAGACCAGCACCGCGACGAACAGTGCCGCGAACAGGAGTTCCGAGAGCACCAGGTTGAACATCATGCCGCCGATGAAGTAGTCCGGTTCACCGCGCTCCAGCGGGCGGCCGCAGTCGCCGCAGGATTCGCGCATCCGGAACCAGCTCTCCTGCACCGGCCCTCCGCCGCAGTTGGGGCAGCGCAGCAGGAGCGCCCGCCCGACCAGCCGCATCAACCGCCCGAACTTCGGGACCGACATCTCGAGATGTTCGTTCGCATCCCGCAGCCGATGCGGCTCCGAGTTCCCCTGCCGTCCCGCGTCCGCCTTCGGTCGCGCGTCGCCCCGCATGCTACCCAATGTACGATTCCAGGGCGCGGGCGCGCGAGACGTGGCGCAGGCGGGAGAGCGCCTTTTCCTTGATCTGCCGGACGCGCTCGCGCGTGATGCCCAGCAGCGAGCCGATTTGCTCGAGCGTCATCGGTTCCTCGCCGTCCAGGCCGAAGTAGAGGCGCAGGATCTTGGACTCGCGCTCCTTGAGCGAGCCCAGCGCCTCCTCGATCGACTCCGTCAGCGCCTTCTCGAACGTCTGCTCGTCGGGCGTGGGATTGAGGTTGTCGGGCAGGTAGTCGAGCAGCTTGTTGTCTTCGCCCGGCGTGAGTGGCGCATCGAGGGAGAGATGCGCCTGCGAGATGGACATCGTCTTCGCGACCTCTTCCTCCGTGATGTCCATTCCTTCGGCGATTTCGGCGTGCGTCGCCTCGCGCCCGAGCTCCTGCAACAGCGAGTTGGCCCGCTTGCCGATCCGGTGCAGCGTCCCGGCCCGGTTGAGCGGCACCCGCACGATACGCGACTGCTCGGCGAGGGCCTGGAGGATCGCCTGACGAATCCACCACACGGCGTAGGAGATGAACTTGATCCCCTTCGTCTCGTCGAACTTGTGCGCCGCGCGTATGAGCCCGAGGTTGCCCTCGTTGATCAGGTCGGAGAGCGACACGCCCTGGTTCTGGTACTTCTTGGCGACCGAGACGACGAACCGCAGGTTGGAGCGCACGAGCTTGTCGAGTGCTTCCTGGTCCCCGACGCGGATCTTCTGTGCCAGCTCTACCTCATCCTCACGGGTAATCAGCGGATAGGCGCTGATGTCTCGCAGGTACTGGTCGAGCGACCCTTCGTCGTATGACGACTTCTTCGAAGCTATGCGTCCTGCAGCCACAGGGGCTCCTGATGAACGGCGGTCGGGGATCGCTGGGGCATCGCCGACAGGAGAATACGTCGACTCACAAACGGAAACTAGCGGACGCGATCGCCGAGGCGCTGCCAGCGCACGCGCGTGAGGAAGTCGAGACGGGCCGACGAGTCGGGGACGTAGCTGTAATAGACCACCATCGGCTGCCCCCGCACGAGGGAGTCGGGGACGAAACCCCAGTAGCGCGAATCGAGGGAGTTGTCCCGGTTGTCGCCGAGCACGAACAGGTGATCGCGCGGCACGACGAGCGGGCCCCAGTTGTTGCGCGAGGGGTGATAGGACATCGAGGCCGACGCAGTCCGGACGACGTAGTCACGTTGCCAGCGAAACTCCTCGCCGGCAGGGTCGGCCCCTGGATCGGTGTGCCGGACATAGGCCTCCTGCAGCCGCACCCCGTTCCGCAGCAGGATCCCCTCGGTCATGGAGAGCGTGTCGCCGGACACACCCACCAGGCGCTTCACCATGTTCGTGTTGTGATCCGACGGCCACTGGAAGACGACCACGTCGCCGCGGGCCGGTGTGCGCACGGCAGGGAGCCGCTTCCCGGTAAACGGGATCTCCGCACCGTAGACGAGCTTGTTGACGAGGAGGAAATCGCCCACCAGGAGCGTCCCTTCCATGCTTCCACTCGGGATCTTGAACGCCTCGACGACGAACGCGCGGATGAACAGGAAGAGCAGGACGGCCAACTGGAACGACTTGGCCCACTCCCACAGGAGGCCCAGGACGCGGGGGCTGCGCTCGTTGACGCGATCCAGCGCTGCGGCCCGCTCCGTCGGGGAGATCTCCACTCGTCCATCGGCCGGTGTCGGCACGGTCATCATGTCCCCTCCGATCGGACGCTGACGCGCGCCCCGCTGGCGCTCGCGATCGACGGCAGGATCGCTCCAGCCGACGCCGGGACGTGCAGGGCGACCACGGTGTGTCGTCCCTCGGTCGCGGAGCCGACGTGATCGACCGCCACGTTCCGCCCCGCCAGCGCCCGCCGGACGCGCGATGCAAGATCTGGTGTCGAGGTGGCGGCAAAGACGGCGGTCACGCGCGCGGTCGGCTTGGCCGGCGCAGCGTCTGGCAGCGCGCCTAACGTGCGATCCACGACCTCGCGCACCAGCTGGGCGCGCACCGAGGTGCGGCCGAGCTTCTGCTCGACGCGGCGAATCAGGTCGTCTCGTTCGGAAGAGGACAACACCATCAGAGTTCGGGGCAATTAATTCATGGCCCACACGACACGCAACCGCACGGTCGGGCGGGCGCGCATGACCAGGCCAGATCCCACGTCCACCCCACGACCACGACCATGCGCCACCGCACGAGTGGTTGCCGGCGCACCAGCACGCTGCAGCCGCCGACGCCCACCGGTGAGATCGCCGCTAGTCACCATACGTGTCAATCTGCGCTCGCTGCAGCGCCCCGGAGTAGTCCACGTAACAGACCTTGGTTTCCGAATAGAACTCGTACACTTCCCACCCCCCTTCCCGGTGTCCGTTCCCGGTCTGCTTCACGCCACCGAACGGAAGGTGCGCCTCGGCGCCAATCGTCGGCGCATTGACGTACGTGATCCCGTTGTCCAGCTCGGACATCGCGCGGAACGCCAGTTCGATGTTCCGCGTGTACAGCGACGACGAGAGCCCGTACCGAACGCCGTTGTTGACCGCGAACGCCTCATCGGCCGAGTCGACCCGAATCACCGAGAGGACGGGGCCGAAGATCTCTTCCTGTTCCAGACGCGACCCGGCCTTGACGCCGGTAAAGATGGTCGGCTGGAAGAAGGTCCCCTTCGCCAACTCCCCCTCCGTCGCCCGCGCCCCGCCGACCGTCAGGTGCGCCCCTTCCTGCAGCCCGACTTGCACGTAGCGCTCCACCTTCTGGACTGCCTCCGCGTGGATGAGTGGCCCGACGTCGGTTCCGGGTTGCCGACCGTCGCCCAGCCGAAGGCCGCGCACCCGATCCACGAGCATGTCCACCAAGCGGTCGTGCACTCCACCTTGGACGATCAGGCGCGAGGTGGCGGTACAGCGTTGCCCGGTGGTACCGAACGCCCCCCACAGCACCCCCTCGAGCGCCAGATCCAGGTCGGCGTCGTCCAGGACGATCTGGGCGTTCTTTCCCCCCATCTCCAGCGACAGCCGCTTGTGCATGCGTCCACACGTCTCCCCCACCTTCGCCCCCGTCTCGGTGGAACCGGTGAACGAGACCACGGGCACCTTCGGGTGTGCGACGATGGCGGCACCGACCGTCTCGCCGACCCCGTGCACCAGCTGGATCACCTCAGGGGGCAGTCCCGCCTCGAGCATGATCTCGACGAGCACGGCCCCCGTGTGCGGGACATCTTCGGCCGGCTTGAAGACGCAGGCGTTCCCGCAGACCAGCGCCGGAAACATCTTCCACGTCGGAATGGCCATCGGGAAGTTGAACGGTGTCACGATCCCCGCGACGCCGATCGGGCGGCGAAAGCTCATGGCCCACTTGTTTCGGAGCTCGCTCGGCACGGTGTGCCCGAACAGTCGGCGCCCCTCGACCGCGGCGTAGTACGCGGTGTCGATTCCCTCCTGCACGTCGCCCCGCGTCTCGGCGAGCGGCTTCCCCATCTCGCGCGTCATGAGATCGGCGATCTCCTCCTTTCGCGCGGCGAGCAGGTCACCCACCCGCCGCAGCACATCGCCACGCAGGGGCGCCGGCGTCTTGCGCCATTGCTCGAAACCCCGCTCGGCCGACGCCACCGCGCGCTCGACATCTGCGCGCCCGGACAGCGGAAAGCGACCAATGACGTCGCCGCCATCGGCGGGATTGACGTTCTCGAAGTACTCACCGGTGGTCGGCACCACCCACTCACCGGCGATGAAGTTCCTGAATTCGCGGATCATGACGGACGGGGCAAGCCGTCGAGGCGACGGCGTGGACGAGGGGACCCAGGTTGGACGCGAAAGCTATTCCGCCGACAGGGCCTGCGCAGTCGGTCGATGGAATCGACCGTGGTCAATCCGGCGCAGTCGCCACCCGGTCACTCGCACATCCAGACCGTGGGGTGGTCGGGCGTCGGCATGGCGTAGCCGGTGCGCGGGAGCACCTCCACGCCGGCCAGCACCATTCCCCACACGATCAGCAGGAGGGAGAGCACGTGTCCCTTGGGACTACGGTGACGCCACGTCCAGACCGCAGTCCACACCCCCGCGAGCGAGACGACCCCCGTCGCGGCGAGGTAGCCGAAGAGCCCCACGCCACAGCGCGCACTGTACGGCCAGAACAGCATGCCGACGCCGAGCGTCACCGCCAGCAGCAGGCGCAGGGTGACGCCGAGCGTGGAGGTCGCGGCCTGCTTGGCCAGCACCTGCGCCTTGGCCTCGGGGGTGGCCGCCTGTTTCGAGGGAAGGAGCGCCTCGTCCGAGACCGACTCGAGCTGTCGGTCGATTTTCTTGAGTTCTTCGTCCCAGTTGGTCATAACGGAAGACGGGAGACGGGGGACGGGGGACGGGAGTGCGCGCGGCGGGGCCGCGCGCGTGCACGGTAGTTCGTGTTGGTAGAGAGTCTAGCAGGCGCGCCCCGCCCGCCTGCTCCCCCGTCCCCCCTCACTGCTCCCTCTCCAACGAATACCTCTCAATCTTCTTGTACAGGTTCGAGCGCGGCATGTCGAGGGCGCGCGCCGTTTCGGAGACGTTCCACTCGAACTCGCGGAGCTTGTGCAGCAGGAAGGCGCGCTCGGCGGCGTCCTTGAACGCCTCGAACGTGGCAATGTCGAGCAGGGAGCCCAGGCTCGCACTGTCGGCGTGACGGGCGCCCGTCAGGCGGGCGACATCGGCGCTGGTGACGCGCGGCCCGGACGCCAGGATGAGGAGCCGCTCGATCGTGTTGCGCAGTTCCCGCACGTTGCCGGGCCACTCCATCTGCGTCAGCGCCTCGACCGCCGAGGCATCCAGCTCGCGCACGGGGGCACCTTCGCGGCGCGACAGCTGGTCGGAGAAGTACTGGGCAAGCAGCGGGATGTCGTCGCGCCGCTCGCGCAGCGGCGGTACATGCAGCGGGACGACGTTGAGCCGATAGAAGAGGTCCTCGCGAAAGCGCCCGGCGGCGATCTCCTCCTGCAAGTCCTTGTTGGTCGCCGCCAGCACGCGCACGTCCACCTGGATGCGCTTGCTGCCGCCGATGCGGGTGATCTCGCCGTCCTGCAGGACGCGCAGCACCTTGGCCTGGGCCGACGGACTCATGTCGCCGATCTCATCGAGGAAGATCGTCCCCTTGTCGGCCTGCTCGAACTTCCCGGCGCGGTCCTGCACGGCGCCGGTGAACGAGCCCTTCATGTGGCCGAACAGCTCGCTCTCGATCAGCTCCGACGGGATGGCCGCGCAGTTGACCTCCACAAAGGGCTTCTGCAGGCGGGGTGACAACCGATGGACAGCGCGCGCCACCAGCTCCTTGCCCGTGCCGTTCTCGCCGGTGATCAGCACGCGCGCCGGCGTGACCCCCACCTTCTCGATCTGCCCCACCAGCGTGCGGATCGCGAACGACTTGCCCACGATCTCGTACCGCGACTCGATGGACGCCCGGAGCTGGGCGTTCTCCTCCTGCAGCGAGAGATGCTGCAGCGCATTGCGCAGCAGCACGAGGATCCGGTCGGTGTCGAGCGGCTTCTCGAGAATGTCGTAGGCCCCGAGTTGCGTCGCCTCGACCGCGGTCTGGATGGTGGCGTGTCCGGAGATCA
Organism: Gemmatimonadota bacterium; assembly: GCA_016704465.1. Classification (GTDB taxonomy): domain Bacteria; phylum Gemmatimonadota; class Gemmatimonadetes; order Gemmatimonadales; family Gemmatimonadaceae; genus SCN-70-22. The sequence goes on from JADJAD010000014.1 coordinate 45,525, forward strand.
TCACCACCGTGGCGCCGGGGTCCAGCTGCCGGATGTGGCGCAACGCCTCCAGGCCGTCCATCCCCGCCATCTTCACGTCGAGGAAGACGAGTTGCGGGCGCAACCGCTCGTACGCGGCGATGCCGTCGGCCCCGTTCGAGACCGCCTTGACCTCGTAGCCCTCGTACTCGAGCAACTGGCCTAACGCGGATCGCACGCCCGCTTCGTCATCGACAATGAGGATCCGGCGACTCATGGGACGGACTTGTAGAGGGTGACCCGTCCCTTGGAGACGCGCACGTCGCCAATGTACGGCGGGACCTCGAAGCTGATGGCGCGGTCGGGGGTGCCCGCGCCGCGCGCGCGCCGATCCAGCTGCCGCACGAGCGCCGCGATCGCCGGCGACGGAACGGCCAGCTCGTTCACCCGCACGTCCTGCACGGTGAACAGCGCCCGCCCCGGTTCGGCGATGTCGAGCGTCCCGGCCAGCGTCACGCGCTGGCGCGACTGCACCAGACTCGCCAGCGGCCCGAGCGCGTCCATCCCGCTCAACTCGGCCGGGTCGAGCGCGGAGCGCAGGACCAGGCGATCGCCAACGACCGCCGCCTCCACCTGCCCCACGAACGCGGGCAGACGACGACGCGCGTCGGTGAGGACGAGTGCGGACGCCTCGGCGGCCGTGAGCGTGGCGAAGACGGGCCCCGATCGCTGGCCGAGCGACTCGACTTGCGCCCGCCCGGCCGCACGACGCGCCTCGGTCAGGGGCGTGAAGGCAACGTCGACTACGGGCGCGGCGCCCGGAATCGCGTGCCGCCAGCGATCGCGCGTCACCCACGCGCCCACGGCGAGCGCGAGCAGGACCACCAGGCAGCCGACCGAACGCAGGCAGCCAGACATCACGTCCCTCCGAGGGGAAGCGTCGTCAGCGTCTCGTAGCGGGCGCCGCCCGCTCCCAGCGTGCTGCGGACCACGGAGACCTCGCGCACCGGCAGGGACCAGGAGACCTGCAGGCGCTCTCGCGCGTCGCGAAGTACATCGCACTGTCGCCCGGGCAGCGCTCCATTCACACGCCCGAGGGTGACGTGGGCGTGAAACGGGCGCGACTCGAGGGCGTAGCCAAGTCCGTGCAGGCGACGGTCGAGGGCCCCCGCGAGTTCGGCGAACGTCGTGTCAGGTTGCATGCCAAGCCATACGACGCGCGGACGCGAGAAGTTTGGGAACGCCCCGATCTGCCCGATCGTCGCGTCGAACGGCCGGACTCGGTCCGTCACCGAGGCGACCGCGTCCCGCACGGCCGCGACGTCGTGCTCGGGTCGAATCCCGAGGAACTTCATGGTCAGGTGCAAACGCTCGGCGGGAACCCATCGCACAGCCGGCACCGCCGCGCGCATCGTCGCGGTCTCGCGGGCGATGTCCCGTGCCACGGCGTCAGGCAGGAGACACGCCAGGAAGAGTCGCATGCCGCGCGGTGTCGCGTCCGGGGAACCCGAGTCGCGCCATGTCGAGGAACCCGCCGACTTCCAGCGCCACGTGAGAAAAGCCCGCGGCTTGCGCGGCGCGCACGACATGCCGACGCGCCACACTGTCGATCGGTGCGGCCGCCGAGACGCCGACGAGGATCGCGAGCGCGCCCCTGACCTCGACATGGGCGTGCAGCCCGCGTGCGGCGAGCGCGTGCTGCAGTTCGAGGGCGCGGTCCTCGGGCGAGGACGGCTCGTCGACGCTGGCCACCGCACGCTGCTGCTGACCGTGCGCCTCCTGCCCACTCGGCGACGACACCCCGCCGAGCACGTTCAGTGAGCCGGAGCGAAACCCGCGCAGGTCGATGGCGACCCGGGGAAAACCCGCGTCGCGCACAGCGACGGCGATCTGCACCGTGGACTCGAACTCCAGCCACTGCTGCAGCACCTCGATCCCGATCTCGACACGGGCGACGTCGTCGTGGTAGCGCACGCGCAAGTCGCCGGCCACCCCGAGGTCGCGCAGCGAGGCCTCCGCGCGCTCCACCTTCGCCAAGCGTGCCGGCGTGACCGCGGTGCCGTACGGAAGGCGCGACGAGAGGCACGGCGACGCGGGCTGCGACCAGGTGGGAATGCCGCGTCGCTGCGAGAGCAGCCGGATATGCGCCTTGGTCAGCCCCGCCTCGGCGAGCGGCGACGCGACCGCCAGCTCGCGCGCGGCCACGGCCCCCGGTCGGTAATCGGTCGTGTCGTCGGCATTCGTGCCATCGATCACCACGGCCAGACCGCGCTCGGCGGCGATGGGAACCAGTCGGCTCCACAGCTCCGACTTGCAGAAGTAGCAGCGATTGACCGGATTCGCGGCGTAGCGCGGGTCGTTCATCTCGTCAGTGTCCACTTCCAGCACCGGGACTGCGAACCGGTCGGCGACCGCGCGCGCCGTCGCCCACTGCGACGACGGGTAGGACGCGGAGCGTCCAATGACGGCCAGCACGCGCTCGCGACCGAGCGTTTCTACCGCCACGGTCGCCAGGTACGCCGAGTCCACGCCGCCGCTGAAACCGACGAGCACGGAACCGTGCGCGCGCAGCCAGTCCTGCAGCGCGCCTTCGCGCGTCGACGCCTCGCGCGTCGACGCCTCGCGCGTCGACGCCTCGCGCATCGACGCCTCGCGCATCGACGCCTCGTGCTCGAGGACTGTCGCCCCCGGATCGGCGGAAGGAGTCACCATGGATGCAAGCTATGCGACCACCTCCGTCGCGGGCAGGCTCTCGGGAGTTCGGACGAAGAGCGCCTCGGCGACGTGCGCCCGATCGATCCCGTCGCTGCCATCGAGATCGGCGATGGTGCGGGCCACCTTGAGGACGCGGTGGTACCCGCGCGCCGATAGAGCGAGCCGGTCGGCCGACGTGGCGAGCATCGCGCGCGCGTCCGCTGCGATCTCGGTGTGCGCATCGAGCCAGCGTCCCGGCACGTGGGCATTGCAGGTGACGCGGCGTAAACGTCGGTACCGTGCGCGCTGCCGATCGCGCGCAGCCACCACGCGTGCGCGGACCTCATCGGACGATTCGCCCGTTGCGGCGCCGCCCAACGTCGCGATGGCGACCGCGGGGACGTGGATGGTCATGTCCAGGCGGTCGGCGAGCGGACCGGAGATGCGCGACCGATGCCGGCTCACGTCTGCGTCGCTGCAGGTACAGCGACGTCCGACCTGTCCGAGTTGGCCGCACGGACACGGGTTCATGGCGGCGACGAGTGCGAACTTGGCGGGAAAGGCCAGCGACTGCTGCGCGCGCGAGATCACGACGCGCCCATCTTCCATGGGCTGACGGAGCGCGTCGAGCACCGAACGCGGCATCTCCTGCAGTTCGTCGAGGAACAGGACCCCGTGGTGGGCGAGACTGACCTCACCGGGGCGAGGGAGGCTGCCACCGCCGATGAGCGCCGCGACGGACAGCGTGTGGTGCGGCGCGCGGAATGGGCGCTCGCCGACCACCTGCGCTCGCGACCGCAGCACGCCGGCGACGGACTGCACCGCCATGACCTCGAGTGCCTCGTCCTCGCTGAGCGGCGGCAGGATCCCGGGCAGGCGACGGGCGAGCATGGTCTTGCCGGCGCCGGGCGGCCCGATGAGGAGGAGTGCGTGTCCACCAGCGGCGGCGATCTCCAGCGCGCGTTTGGCCGACTCCTGGCCGGCGACGTCGCGCAGGTCCAGCCCTTCGTCCCTCGAGACGATGGTGTGGGTCGCGCCGGCTTCCCGCGGCCGAGCGGTCTCTCCGGCGACCGCCTGGGTGGAGAATCCCGAAGGCTCACCGGACGACTCGAGCGCTCGCCAGCGCTCGTCGCCCGAGAGGCGGAGCGCGGTCACGAGGCTCCCCAGTGACGCGGGGGCGACGCTGCGCAGGCGGGAGACGACGTGCGCCTCACCTGCATTGTCACTCGGGACCACGAGCGTCATCGGCTCGGGGCCGTCGGCCGGATGAGTGCGTGCCAGGTGCATCGCCACGGGGAGCACGCCGCGGACGGCGCGCAGCGTGCCATCGAGCCCGAGCTCGCCTAACGCGGCGAGTCCTCGCACCGCCTCGGGCTCCAGTTGCCCGGTGGCGACGAGCACTCCGAGCGCAATCGGGAGGTCGAATGCGGTGCCGTCCTTGCGCTGGTCGGCCGGGGCGAGGTTGATGGTGTATCGCCGCGGCGGCAGGGCGAAGCCGGCGTTGCCCAGGGCGGAGGCCACGCGCTCCCTGGCCTCCTTGACGGAGCCGGCCGCCAATCCGACGATGGTCCACTGCGGGAGCCCCCGGGTGGCATCGACCTCCACGGTGACGTCGTAGGCGTCGACGCCGAGGACGGCGGCGGAACGAATGGCGGCAAGCATACCCGGACGCTACGCCCCACGCGCACCCGGGACGGTACCGGAATCTCGCGGACGGTGCCCATCGGTTGCCGAGTCGAGCCGAGGGGGTAGCTTTCGCCTCCGAGGTACGCCGCGCCTGTCGCGCAGTACCGGAAATGTCCCCGGCCACCCTTCGCCACCCGCCCCGCGCCATGCCGATTCAGTTCGTCGACCCCTCACTGCCGCGCGTCATCGACGGCTGGCGCTCGCCGCGCCTCGGACTCGATATGCCGATCGTGTCATATGGTTGGCGGGGCACCCCGCTCCTGCTCTTCCCCACGGCCGCCGCCGACTTCCTGGAGAACGAACGCTTCTTCCTCGTGAAGGCGATCGAGCAGTCGCTGTTTGCCGGACGGGTGCGCCTGTTCTCCATCGACAGCATCAACGGGCACGCGTGGATGGATGGGCACGTCCCGGTGCACGAGAAGGCGCGACGTCAGGCGATGTACATGTCATACGTCGAGGAGGAGGTTGTCCCCTACATCCGGACAGTCTGTCGGGACGGTGAAGCACGCCCCATTACCACGGGCGCGTCGTTCGGCGCGTTCCACGCGGCCAACAGCTTCCTGCGTCGCCCCGACCTCTTCGGCGGCACGATTGCGATGTCGGGGTTCTACGACCTGGAGAAGGGGTACCTCAAGGGCTACTCGGACCAGAACGTCTACTTCAACAACCCGCTGTGGTACCTCCCGGGGATCAACGGGCGCGCGCTGGAGTTGTTGCAGCACGACTCCCGCATCGTGGTCGTCACCGGTCAGGGGGAGTACGAGGCGCCCGATGCGTCACGTCGTTTGTCCGACGCACTCGGCGCCAAGGGGATTCCGCACTGGCTGGACATGTGGGGCCACGATGTGCGCCACGACTGGCCGGCGTGGCGTGACATGCTTCCGTACCACCTGGGGCGCATGGGGCTCTAGCGTCCGACTCGCCAAGGCACGGCCCCGGCCCGCCCGCCCGGGCCCGTGCCGGGCCGGGCGGGCCGGGCCGGGCCGGGACGGGACGGGACGGGGACGCGGACGAGCCGGCGACTACTGGGCCACCGGCTCGCCGGTCGGGACCAGCGGTTCCTCGTCGATGCATTGCGCCCGCGCGAGCCGCACCTCCGACTCGCGAATCATCGCGACGAACGCGGTGGCGATGTCCGGATCGAACTCCGTATCCATCCGGCGCTCGATGTAGGCCAGGATCGCTGGGATCTCCCACGCGACCCGGTACGGGCGGTGCGTGCGCAGGGCATCGAACACGTCGCAGACGTGTACCAGCTTGCTCGCATGGTGGCAGTCTCGGCGCGTGCACTGCACCGGATACCTTCCCCCATCGATCATGATGTGATGCTCGAAGGCCACCACCGCGCTGAGGTCGAGGTGCTTGTCGGCGCGCAGGATCAGCCTCGCGCCTTCGACCGTGTGGGACCGCATGACCTGGAACTCTTCGTCGGTCAGCACGCCCGGCTTGTTGAGCACTTCCTTGGGAATCTTCACCTTCCCGAGGTCGTGCAAGAGGCCGGCGATGCCATAGCCGCGCACCTCGCGTGACGACAGGCCGAGGCGTTCGGACAACCCCATGGCCAGCACCGACACGTTGAGGGCGTGGGTCGTGGTGTACTGGTCGAACTCCTTGAGCGAGAGCAGCGGGATGAGCGCGCGGGAGGAGCCGTGCATCGCCTGTGCGAGCGATCCGATGACCGCCTCCGCCTCGGCGAGCGGCAGGTGGTGCGCGGCCACCACCTCGTCGTGCATCCACGAGACCACGTCGGCTTCTTCGCTCAGGTCGAAGCGCTCGCGATCCTCCGGTTCGTCCTCGAGGCCCTCCGCCTCGCCTCCCGCCCCCCCACCGCCCCGCACACCTACAGCGCCAAAGCGAATCGCCGACTCCGACCGATCGGGGCTGATGGGGTGCGGCCGTTCCTTGGGCCCGGAGGCCAGCGCGATGCGCGTGAGCAGCTGCTCGAGGAAGGCGTGATAGGAGTCGGGATCGACCGCCTCCTGGAACTCCAGTCGTTGCACGCCGGCGCCGGAGAGGCGCTGGGCCCAGTCCCAGTCGGCCAGGTCACGCAGCGTCCGCTGGGCGTAGATCACCTCGCGTCCGAGAAAGGAGAATGTCGGCCTCGGGTCTTCCTGCTGCAACGCCCGCAGCCGGGCGAACGACGCGTTGGCCGCGCGTGCGCGCGCGGGGTGCCCATCGGAGTACAACGACATCTTGGCCAGCGCCTGCGCCAGCGACGTGAGGTACAACGTAGCCTCGTTCATCCCGTCCGCTCCGCCTCCGACCGCGCGGTCGCGGCGCGACGCACGCTGTCATCCCGGCTGCGCATCGCCAGGCGCAGCACCGCGTCGGCCGCGGGCTCGCCGCGATAGTGTTGCGCGATCGAGGCGATGATCGCGAGGACCTCGAGCGACGGCCGCCGCAGGCGCACGGAGCCGACCAGCCAGCGCGTCGTCAGGACCTGGCTGCAGAGCCAGTCCAGCGTCTCGGGGGTCCGCACGCTCGCGATCACGCGCGCGACGCGCGCGCGCATCTCGCCCCAGCGTCTCGTCGTCATAGCGTCGCATCAGGACGCGCGCCGCATCGGCCGAGCACGACCGCATCACGGCGTGCATGGACTGGTTGAACGTGCGCGTATCCGCATCGCGCAGGCCCAGGAGGGCGCCCTGTTCCCTCGTGTCCTCGTGTTTCAGCAGGAAGCGGATCGCCTCGCGCCGCACGGACGGGTCGGGGTGCCGCGCGAAGTCGGCGGGATCGACGCCCGGAGGCCATGCGTTCAGGCGATCGAACACGACCAGCAGGTGCCGCAACACGCGCGGCGAGGCCTGCGGCATCGCCTCGCCTAACGGGACGAGCACGTCCGCCCCAAGGCGGAGCAGCAGCGTCACGCCCCATGGCGCATCGGCGTCTTCCCGTGTCTCAAGCGCCTGCAGCAATGGGGCGATGGCACGTGTGCGCATGCGGTCCACGGCCTGCGCCAGCAGGTTGAGGTCAGGACGGCCCAGTGCGAGCTGCTCGCGCATGGTCGATTCGTTGAGCAGTCGCCCGACCAGCGACTCGCGCTCGGCAGAATCGGGAAATGCATGCAGCCGCTCGACCGTCGCCGCCACCCCATCGCGCATCGCCAAGCGACCGAGCGCCGCCTCGGTGCTGGGCGTGATCACGGCAACCTGCAGCGAGATCTCGACCAGTCGCTCGGGCTCCAGCGCGTCGCGGCGCCGGTCCGGCCCGCCGATCGTCGCCTCGGCCGTCAGGTCGGCCAACACCCGCGTGTAGGCTTCGGGATTCGGATCATCCAGCGTCCAGTCGTGCAGCAGCCGTCGCGCGACCCGCCGCAGCGCGACATCGGCGCCGCGGGCCATGGTTCGTGTGCCGCTCGCCTGACGGGCCAGCTTGTGCAGCAGGCGCAACACCGACGCCGAGATCGGGGCGCCGTCCTGCTCCGACGCAACGCGCACCAGCTCGAGCACGGCACGCGCGCCGAGGACGTCGGTCGCATTGGTCAGGAACGACGCGCGGCGCGCGCGGTCGCCGCCCATGTCGAGGACCTGCTGCAGCGCCTGATCGCTCAGGTGCTCCACCATCGCGGAGAGCTGCTCGCGGAGCCGCGCGGCGCCCTCGGCCCCCTTCGCGCCTCCTTCCTCCATCGCCTCCTGCAGCAGACGCGATAGATGCTCGTCCATGTCGGGAAGTCCGAGTCGCTGCTCGAGCAGGTGGGCGACCATCTCCGGCCCGACCACGCTGTCCCCTGCCCCCTCGCCGGAGAGTGCCGCATTCGCCAGCGCCCCCCACAGCTGCATCGCTCGCGTTTGCCTCGAGGCGTCCGACTCGGGCGAGTCCCCGTCCTCGAGCAGCGCCAACTGCTCGAAGGCCATCGGCGAGAGCCGAACGTGCGGCCAGGACGCACGATACTCCGTCGCCCGCGCCGCCAGCGGCTCACCGCCACGAAGCGGGGACGCGGACAACCCATCGATCAGCGCATCGAGTTCGACGCGTGACACACCGGGAAGAATCTGCACGCCGCCGAGTTGATGATCGTGCATCCGCGACGCCAACTCGCGGAGCAAGGGGTGGTCGCGATCGGTCGCCCCCCCCTCGAGCAGGAGCTGCGTCCTCGCCACGCCGATCGCCAGCTCGGCGCGCGCGCCCAGCGCAACCTGCAGCCCGCGGAGCACCGCATCGACCGCTCCCAGCTGCATGGGATGCCCCGGCGGGTAGATCCCGCGCTTGTGCACGGCGACCGACAGCTCCTGCAGCAGCTCGAGCAGCTCCTGCGGCAGCGGAAGGGATGGGGCGACGGGGCTGGGTCCGACGGGAAATGACATGGGAAGCGCGACCACCCCGGAATCGGGGTTGGTACTCCCCAACAGACGACTGCCGCCCGAGAGACGTTTCGCGACGGCGCGGGGGCGCCGCGCCCGATCGGGGGCGCGTCGGGCTGGTTGGCCGGGGGGTCGGGGTCTTACCGCAGGCCTTGCAGCAGCGTCGGGATGTCCCGGACGAGCGTATACGCCCCCATGGCGGCCATCGAGACGGCCACCAGCCATCCCAGCAGCAGCAGGGCGCGCGGGTGCCGATAGTCGCCGACGATCGCGCGGCGCGTGGCCGCCAGGAGCATGGCCGCCAGCGCCAGCGGCAGGATGAGCCCATTCAGCGAACCGACGAGGATCAGCGTCTTCACCGGGCGGCCGAGGACCAGGAAGATCGACGTCGACACCAGGATGAACAGGATGATGGCCGACGACACATGCCGGTCGACCCACGCGCTGGCAGAGCGCAGGAAGCTGACCGAGGTGTAGGCCGCCCCCACGACCGACGTGATCGCCGCGGCCCACATCACGACCCCGAAGACGCGATACCCCACCTCTCCGGTGGCCAGGCGGAAGACCGATGCGGGCGGATTGGCCGGATCGAGCGTGGCGCCCTGCGATACCACGCCTAACGCGGCGAGGAAGAGCAGGATGCGCATGAGCGACGCGATGCCGATCGCCTTGCCCGCCGACCGCGTGACGACGTCAATCGAGTCCGGGCCTCCGATCCCGGCGTCGAGCAGCCGGTGTGCGCCAGCAAACGTGATGTAGCCTCCCACGGTGCCGCCGACGAGCGTGACGATCGAGAACACGTCGATCGTGTCCGGCAGGAACGCCGACGTCAGCGCCTCCGCGACCGGCGGCGCCGACGACAGCGCCACGTACAGCGTCAGCGCCACCATGACCAGGCCGAGCCACTGCGTGAAGCGGTCCATCGCCCGTCCGGCCTCCTTGGCCAGGAAGAGCCCGACTGCGATCGCCGCGCTGATGGCCGCCCCCGTCGTGGGGGCGAGGCCGAAGAGGACGTTGAGTCCCAGTCCGGCCCCGGCCACGTTGCCGATGTTGAAGGCCAACCCGCCCACGGCGACGAGCAGGGCCAGGGCAGTCCCGAGCCCGGGCAGGACAAGGTTCGCGACGTCCTGCGCGCGCCGGTTCGACGCAGCAATCACGCGCCACGTGGTGAGCTGGGCGCCGAGATCGAGCACGATGCTCGCGAGGATGGCGAAGCCGAAGCTGGGGCCCAGCTGCTGCGTGAAGACCGCAGTCTGGGTGAGGAAGCCAGGCCCCACGGCCGACGTGGCCATCAGGAAGGCAGCGCCGAGCAGTGCCCCACGTCGGGTGCCACGCTCGCGTGGCGGCGTCGAACCGATCAGAGAGTCAGACACGAAGGTCGGTGAAAGGGTGGGGGCGGGGCAGGAACTTATCGCCCGACACGCCGCCGGCCATCCCGATCAGCCGACGGCTGGTCCCGGCGGCGACGTCGCGGAACCCGTGGTCGCCTCGGCCCCACCCTCGGGCGTGAAGTCCTCGCCGGGATTGATGAATCGGTCCGTCTCGATCCCGTATTGGCGATCGTGGAGGTCCTTGTATCGGCCGCCCAGCGCCATGAGCTGCGGATGGGTGCCGCGCTCGACGATGCGGCCCTGCTCGACCACCAGGATCTGGTCGGCACTCTCAATCGTTGAGAGTCGGTGGGCGATGACAAACGTCGTGCGGCCGGCGCGCAGGCGTCGCAGGCCATCGCGGATCATCGCCTCGCTCTCGCTGTCGAGCGAGGAGGTCGCCTCGTCGAGGATCAGGACGCGAGGATCGGCGAGGATCGCCCGCGCGATGGCGACGCGCTGGCGCTGCCCGCCCGACAACTTGACGCCGCGCTCCCCCACGATGGTGGCGTAGCCGTGCTCCCACGCATCCACGAACTCGTCCACGTGCGCAATGCGGGCCACCTCGCGCACCTGTGCGTCGGTCGCCTCGGGGCGCGCATAGGCGATGTTGTCCCGAATGGAGCCGTCGAAGAGGAAGTTGTCCTGCATCACGACCCCCAGGTGCCGGCGATAGTCCTGCAACTTGAGCGTGTCGAGGTCGCGGCCATCCACCAGCAGCTGGCCGGCCTTGGCGCGGTAAAACGCCATGACCAGGCCGATCAAGGTGCTCTTCCCCGCCCCGCTCGACCCCACGAGCGCCGTGGTCGATCCCGCCGGCGCCATGAAGGAGATGTCGGTCAGGACCGGCACACCCGCGACATACTCGAAGTCGACGTGCCGGAACTCGATGGTCCCGTCGACGTGCGGCACGGACGCCTTGGCGGCATCGACCGAGTCCTCGGTCGCCATGTCGCGAATCTCGCGGATGCGGTCGAGCCCCGCGAACGCCTCGGAGATCTGCGTGCCGATGGAGGCGATCGACACGAGCGGGGCGGCCACCAGGCCGATGAAGAAGATGTAGCGGACAAAATCGCCTAACGACATCTCCCCGGCGATGATCGCCCGCCCGCCGACGATCGTGAGCAGCACGCCGATGACGCCGATGATGGCGGTCGTCGCCGCCCCCACCGCCGAGGTCCCGGTGATGGTGGATCGCACGTTGTTGAACAGGCGCTCCACCCCGCTCGCGAAGACCCGCTCCTCGCGCTCCTCGGCCGTGTAGACCTTGACGATGCGCACCCCGCCGACGGTCTCCGTCAGCCGCCCGGTCACCTCGGCGTTGATCACGCTCCGCTCGCGAAAGATCGGGCGTAACCGCTTGAACGCGATCGCCATCATCACGCCGAAGCCCCCGAGCACGACCAAGGTGATCGACGTGAGCTGCCAGCTCGTATAGAACAGCACGCCGAGCGCAAGCACGGCGGTCAGCAAGCCACCCACCAGCTGCACGATCCCCGTCCCCACCAGGTTCCGAATCCCCTCCGCGTCGGTCATGATGCGCGAGATCAGGACCCCGGTCTTGGTGGAATCGAAATAGGAGACCGGCAGGCGCAGGATGTGGCGCTGCACGTCGATCCGCATGTCGGTGATCGCCCGCTGCGCGGCGATGCTGACCACCTGCGACAAGGCGAACGACGTGATGGCCTGCACGATCGTGGCCGCGCCAACAGCCAGCGCGAGCGGCACCAGCAGCTGGACCTGCTGCTTGGACAGGATGTCGTCGATCAGGTACTTCGAACTGGCCGGGAGGACCAGTCCGGAGAGCCGATTGACCAACATCAGGGCGAAACCGACGGACAGGGAGCGACGGTGCGTCCACATGAGGGCGCGCGTCTCGGACCACGCGCGCGCGGTGTTCACCTTCGGCTTCTTCGGAGTCTTGGGGTCGGCCATGATCGGGGGCAGGAGACAGGCAACAAGCTATCGCAGTCGCGGAGCGATCGCCCTCGCGGCGACGGGAGGGGCGATTGTCCGGCCATCGGCGCGAGCAACCCGGGGCCCGACGATCGCCGCACCAGTGGTGCGCGATCAGGGGCGGGCGCGATCCGGGTCCGGTTTCTTTGCCGCCCCAGGGCGACGAAACCGGGCGTCGTCGCGACCGTAGGGAGCGAAGACCGTTCATTGCCGGAGGTACGCCATGTGGGTGCTGCTCAAGTCCCTGCTCGCGCAGTGGGCGATCGTGAAGCTCGTGCTGAAGGCGTTCGGGAGCCTCGGTTGGCTCCTCCCCCTCGCCTTCGTGCTCAAGGCGCTCGGGCTCCCTGTGCTACTGCTGCTCGCCGCGCTCGCGATCCCCGTGCTGTTGGTGCTGGTGGCGCTTGGGCTTCCCGTCCTGCTCATCGTCGTGGTCGGTGGCGCACTGGTCACCCTGACGATGTGGATCGTCGGAATCGGCCTCGCCGCCCTCAAGCTGGCGATCCCCCTCGTGCTGCTGTACTGGATCCTGCGGTGGATGGTCGGGACCGGGCGCGCCGACGCGCACCCGGACGTCGCATCCGACGCTGGCTGACCTCCCGGGCAAGGGGCCGGTTATCGCCCCACACAAGGAACGGTCCACAGACACGTGACGGCACCCCCGGCTGAGCGTTAACATTGCGTGGGGCCGCGCGTCGTAAAGGACGGGCACGCTAGGAGTTCTCCGAGTTGTTGGCCTCGCTTTCCGATGCGAGCGTGGAACGACGCCGCTCCCGCTCCCGTGAGGCCTACCATCGTGCTCGAGCCGACTCCGCCGTCCCACGATCCATCAGTCGCAGCGCTCGACGCGCCGGACGCGACGGTGGAGGAGCTCACCCGTGCGGCGCGGTTTGCGGTCTCGTTGCGGCGAGCGGCCGCCGCGCTCTCCTCTCCCCTGGAACGGTCCCAGGTGATGGAGGCGATCATGCGCACCAGCGTGGACGCGCTGGGCGCGATGGCCGGGGCCGTGACCGAGCTGTCGGACGATGGCGGCACGCTCACCCTCGTCGCGACCGTCGGCTACGAACAGGCGATCGTCCAGCGGTTCGGGCGGATCCGCGTGAGTGACGTGGCGCTGGTCGCGCGAATGGTGCACGATCGCGAACCGATCTTCATCGCCTCGCAAGCCGAGTTGGAGGCGGTGGCACCGGCGATCGTCCGGTTCACGGTCGCGGCCGGCGCGCGGGTCGGGTTGCCGCTGGCGACGACAGATCGCTGCCTCGGGATACTGCTCCTCACGTTCCCCGAAGCGCGCCACTTCCGGCCGGACGAGCGCGAATTCCTCCTCGCCATCGCGACGCAGTGCGCGGTGGCGCTCGAGCGCGCGACGCTGTTTGCGCGGGAGCGCGCCGCGCGCGAAGCGGCCGAAGCCGCATCGGCGCGAAGCGCCGATGCGCTGGAGCGGATGACGGACCTCTACTTCGAGTGCGACGCGGAGTGGCGGTACGTGCAAATCAACCGCGCCATGCGCGCCTTTGTGCGGGCGAACGGGATCGCCCCCGAGCAACTGCTCGGGCGCAGCATCTGGGACGTCTTTCCCCGACTGGTCGGCGGGCCGATGCACGCCGCCATGGACCGCGCACGCGACGAGCAGGCGACCATTGCGTTCGAAGCCCGGGGCACCTACGCCGAGTCGTGGTACGAGGGGCACGCGTTCCCATGCAGCACGGGTGTTGGGGTGCACGCCCAGGACACGACCGGACAGCGCCAGGCCGCCGATGAGGTGTCCCGCCTCGCGATCGCGCTCAATCGGCGGGTCGATGAGATGGAGACCCTGCTCAAGGTCATCCCGGTCGGGATCGGCATCGCCAACGATCCGCACGGTGCGGACATCACCGTCAATCCGGCGATGGCCACCCTGCTGCGCGTCTCGATCACGGACAACGTGTCCAAGTCCGGACCGACGGCGGACTCGCTCCCCTTCAGGGTGCTGCGCGACGGCGTCGAGATGTCGACGGACGCGTTGCCGCTGCAGCTGGCGGCGCGCGAGGGGCGGGCAATCCCGTACGGCGAGCACGAGCTGCTCTTCGCGGACCAGACGCGCGTGACCCTCCTGGCCAGCGCCGCCCCGATCCTCGATGCGGACGGCAAGGTGCGCGGGAGCGTGGGCGCCTTTGTCGACATCACGGCGCGCAAGCGGGCCGAGATCGCGTCAAGCATCCTCGCCGAGGCGTCCGCATCGTTCGCCTCGTCGCTCGACATTCCCCGGACGTTCACCGTCCTGGCGCAGCGAGTCGTCCCCGACATGGCCGACGTCTGCGTGATCTTCGTGACGCGCGAGAACGGCAGCGTCGGCGTCGTGGCGATGGAAGCGACGGACGCCGCGATGTTTCGCGCACTGCAGGAGTTCGACCGCCACCATCCGGTCGACGGGACGCCGACGCACCCCGTGTGGCACGCGCTGCGCGACGCGCGCACCATCCTGGTCCCGAGCGTCAGCGACGCCAGCATTGCCAGCATGCTGTCGGGCGAGCAGTCGGTCATTGAACTGGCGCGGGACACGCAGACGACCAGCCTGCTGCTCGTCCCGATCGCGACCCGCGGACGCGTACTCGGGGCGATGGGCATGGGAACCCGCGGCATGCGGCGGCGCTTCGACCAGGGCGATCTCTTGCTCGCGGAGGAACTGGGGCGCCGGGCGGCCATGGCGCTCGACAATGCGTACCTGCTCCGCGCCGAGCATCGCGCCCGGGCAGAGGCGGAGGCGGCGCACGCCGAAGCCGAGCGCGCCAGCCGGGCGAAGAGCGACTTCCTCGCGATGATGTCGCACGAGCTCCGGACCCCGCTCAACGCCATCGCCGGCTACGCCGAGCTCATTGAGCTGGGGCTGCGGGGCGCCGTCTCCGAAGCCCAGGTCGGCGACCTGCGGAAGATCCGGCAGAATCAGCGTCACCTGCTCGGCCTCATCAACTCGGTGCTGAACTTCGCGCGTCTCGACGCCGGACGTGTCATCTACGACATGGCCAATGTGCCGGCGGCCGCGTCCTTGCGCGCCGTGGAATCGCTCGTCGAGCCGCAGTTGCGGGAGCGGGGACTGCAGTATCACCTGTCGCCGTGTGACGCGAGCATCACGGTCCGCGCCGATAGCGAGAAGCTGCAACAGATCCTGATCAACCTGCTGGGCAACGCCGCGAAGTTCACCCCGCAGAATGGACGGATCGACGTCTCGTGCGCGGTGGAGTCCCGCCAGTTGCACTTCCGGGTGCGCGATACCGGCGTCGGCATCCCCACCGAGCTGACCGAGCGCATCTTCGAACCGTTCGTGCAGGCAAACCGCACGCTGCGATCGTCGCAGGAGGGCGTGGGCCTCGGCCTCGCAATCTCCCGCGAACTGGCCCGGGGCATGGGGGGAGAACTCACGGTCGACAGCGCGCTCGGCGAAGGTTCGACCTTCACCCTCACCCTCCCTCGCGGGCCGGACCGCACGCCACTGACCTGACCCCCTCTGACGGCGAGGCGCGAGGCGGTGGCCGCATGGGTCGCCGATCCGGGCGCCTTCAGCTGTCGCGGATATTGATTCCCGCAGCATGCCAGGCCGACTCGGCCACCGCCTGCACGGCGGCACGGAGCAGGATCACGTCGGTGTCGTAGGTGGAAATCGCCAGCACTGGCACCCCCGCCTCCGCGAGCGCGGTGGTGAGCCGGGCAAGAATCCCGACAGACGAGAAGGCCAACGGACCCGCGACCACGTAGGCCACGAAGTCCCGCTCCGCGCGCACCTCGCCCGGCACCGCCAGCTGCTCGCAGACGACCGAGGTTTCCGTCGCGGTACGGGTGATGCTCGCCAGGCCTCGCGACCAGGTCGCCCAGTGCGGCCATCCTTCGCCCGGTGCCAGGCGAGCCACGGCGTAGGCACCGTCCAGGCGATGGAGCGTGAGGATCACGCCTCCGCCTCCTCGAGACTCGCGCGCATCTGGCGCAGGTGGCGACGCTCGTGCCCGTCGATCATGGCCACCCACTCGTACAGGTTGAGGGTGCCGAGGGCGGGATGCGGAAAGTGGACCGTCGCCAGCGCATAGCCGTCCGCCTCCGCCGCCCAGGTGAGCAATCCGGTGCGAGACTGCGCCAGTCGATCGCGCATGGTCTCCCAGTCGGGTGCGTCCGCCGGGCGCACGAAGTCCGGCGCCTCCAGCTTCCGCGTCCCGGCGACGAGATCGGTCGCGTCCAGCACCCCAACCAATGACGAGCGCTCGGTCTCCGACGCCAGCCCCTGGTCGCGCGCCGTGCGAAAGGCGCGGAACAGGGCGCGGATCGACGTCGACTCGACCAGGTGCAGGTGCGCCGCGTGCTGCGAGGGGCTCCAGCTTCCCCCGTGCCCCGGCGCCGAGAACTGTTCTGTCGACAGCGAGCCGAGAAAGTCTACCAACTCGGTGCGAGTGTGCTCCGCGTGTGCAAGGAGATCGGCCAAGCGTGGATGCATTTGAGCGCGGGAGTGGGTCGGAGACGGTCGGAGACCGTCGGAGAGGGTCGCACCCACCGCCACCCGGAGCGCGGCGCGCTGGTCGGGCGGCGAGATGGGAAGAAATCTATCTTGCATCCAACGGAATCGTCTCGTGCACGCACATCCGATAAGATGTGCACGATTCGGCCGTTCTCGCCCGCGGTTCGGCCGTTCTCGCCCGCAGTTCGGCCGCCACCACGGGCTCCCGGTTCAGTCTTCTCCCGCGCCTCCGCACCATGTTCACTCCGAAGCTGGTTACCACGCTCAGGTCGTATGACCGAGAGCAGTTTTCCGCCGACGTAACGGCCGGCATCATCGTCGGCATCGTCGCCTTGCCGTTGGCGATCGCCTTCGCGATCGCCAGTGGGGTCACGCCGGAGCGCGGGCTGTACACGGCGATTGTCGCCGGTTTCCTGATCTCGGTGCTCGGCGGTTCGCGCGTCCAGATCGGCGGACCGACCGGGGCGTTCGTCGTCATCGTCTACGGCATCGTGCAGCAGTACGGCCTGGCTGGCCTCACGGCCGCCACCCTCATGGCTGGCGTGATGCTCGTTGCCATGGGACTCGCCCGCCTCGGCACGATTATCAAGTTCATTCCGCACCCGCTCATTACCGGGTTCACCAGCGGGATCGCGGTCATCATCTTCGTCGGGCAGCTCAAGGACCTGTTCGGCCTGAGCATGGGCCCCGTGCCCGCCGACTTCGTGGAGAAGGTGGTGGCGTACGGTGAACACGCGGGAACGATCAACGCGCAGGCGCTCGCGATCGGGATCGCGTCCCTTGCCATCGTGCTCTGGTGGCCGAAAGTGAGTCGCCGGATTCCGTCCCCGTTCGTGGCGTTGGTCGTGACGACCGCGCTCGTGACGCTCATGGATCTGCCCGTCGAGACGGTGGGGAGTCGATTCGGGACGCTGCCATCGTCGCTGCCACATCCGGTTGTCCCGCACTTGTCATTCGCCGAGCTGCAGCGGCTCGTCTCGCCGGCATTCACCATCGCCCTGCTCGGCGCCATCGAATCGCTGCTCTCTGCGGTCGTGGCAGACGGGATGATCGGGACGCGGCATCGCTCCAACATGGAGCTGGTGGCGCAGGGGATCGCGAACATCGCCTCGCCGATCTTCGGCGGGATTCCCGCCACCGGCGCGATCGCCCGGACGGCGACGAACGTGAAGAGCGGCGGACGGACGCCGGTCGCCGGAATCGTGCATGCGGTTGTCCTGCTCCTCATCACCCTGTTCTTCGGGAAGTGGGCGGCGCTGATCCCGATGGCCACGCTCGCCGCGATCCTCGTCGTGGTCGCATATCAGATGAGCGAGTGGCGCACCTTTCGCGACGAGCTGCGTGGTCCGCGCTCGGACATCGCGGTCCTGCTGGTCTCGTTCTTCCTGACCGTGCTGGTCGACCTGACCGTGGCCATCGAAGTCGGGATGGTCCTGGCGGCCTTCCTCTTCATGCACCGCATGTCGGAGGTCACCAACGTCAGTGCGGTCACCCGCGAACTGCGGCGTGAGGCAGCATCGGACGATGAGGACGATGCGCACGCCATGGGGACGTATGACATTCCCGCTGGCGTCGAGGTGTACGAGGTGAACGGCGCGTTCTTCTTCGGCGCAGCCGAGACGTTCAAGGACACGCTCAACAAGGTGGGTCGCAAGCCGCTCGTCCTCGTCGTGCGCATGCGCAACGTGTCGGTGCTCGACGCCACGGCGCTGCGCGCGTTGCGGGACGTGGTACGCCGCAGCCATCGGGATCGCACGCTCGTCCTCATCGCAGAGATCCACGCCCAACCGCTGCTCGCGCTGGAGCGTTCCGCACTGATGGAGGAACTCGGGCCGGAATCGGTCTGCACTACGCTGGACGATGCGCTGGTACGGGCGCGCGATTTCCTCGCCGCGCGTACGCCGACGCCACCCATGGGGACGCCGATCGCACCTTGAACGGGGGCGCCGGGCGCGGAGGCGCGTTAGGCTCCGGGGGGGAGCGCTCGCCGAATGTCGCGCTGTCCATTGGCCACGCCCATCCCAACGCTCACGCCGAACGCCACGGCAGTCCCGGCGCCGACGATGGGGAGGATGGCGACGATCGGGCTGGCCAGCACGACGGCGCCCAGTCCGGCAATGACGGGCGCGAGGCCCGACTGCGCGGCGTCCACGTAGCGCAGGCGTCCTCGGACAAACGTGCGCGCCTGGGTGTATCCGATCGCGGCGATGGCAAGGCTCGCGGCAAGGGCTAGCAGTCCAAACATAGGGGATTCCTCGAGAGGCGGGGGGGGCCACGCTCTCGTACGGGGTGCCGGGCCGAATGTTTCGGCCGCGGCGGTCGCCTGCTCATGCGAGGGCGGAGCCGGCCCGCGGGGTGCTGGCGCTCCCGCCGGTCCGGAGTTACCACACTTTGTCCGCTGCATTCGGCAACGGCTGCCGGGTCGCAACCCTCGCACGCACGCATCCCTCGCACGCACGCATCCCTCGCACGCACGCGTTCGCTCGTACGCACGCGTTCGCGCCACGGATTGCAGCCGCGGTGACCAGCCGCAGTGACCAGTCACGTACGCCCTCCTCCACTCGGACAAGTCCGCATGATCGCCGCCGTGATTCCCAGGTTCGGCCCACCCGATGTGCTGGAGGTGCGCGAGTATCCCACCCCGACACCCATGGCGCGGGAAGTCCTGGTGCGGGTCCATGCGTCGGCATTGAATCGCGCGGACTTGCTGCAGCGCATCGGCCGATACCCCGCGCCGCCCGGCTGGCCCGGGGACGTGCCAGGCCTGGAATTCGCCGGCGAGGTGGCCGCGACTGGGAGCGACGCCGTGCGTTGGCGGACGGGCGACCGGGTGTTCGGCCTGGTCGGCGGAGGAGCGCACGCAGAGTACGTGGTGGTGCATGAGTCGACGCTCGTCCGCATTCCGGACGCGATGACCTGGCACCAGGCCGCGGCGATTCCCGAGGCCTTCTTCACCGCGCACGACGCGATGATCACCCAGGGAGCGCTGCGCCCGGGCGAACGGGTGCTGGTGCATGCTGTCGCCAGCGGCGTGGGACTCGCCGCCGTCCAGATTGCACGGGCGTGGGGGGCGCATCCGTACGGCACATCGCGCACCGCGACAAAGCTCCCGGCCGCGGTGGCGGCCGGGATGATCGACGGGGTCGCCCTTCCGGATTCCCTCGATCCGCTCGCCGCGGCCATTGCCCGATGGACCGACGGCCACGGCATGGACCTCACGATCGACCTGGTCGGCGGTGCGTACCTCCCGGCGAGCATCGCCGGCGCATCCCTGCACGGACGGCTGATCCTGGTCGGCGCCGTCGCCGGTGCGCGGGCCGAGGTGGACGTGCGCCAGATCCTCAGCAAGCGCCTCACGCTCCGTGGCACCGTCATGCGCGCGCGCACGCTCGAGGAGCGCATCATCGTCGCCTCGGCGTTCGAGTCCGACATCCTTCCCAGGCTGGCGACTGGAGCACTCGTGCCCAACATCGACAGCGTGTTTGCCCTCGCGGCCATCGTCGATGCGCACACGCGGCTGGAGACGAACGAGACCGTCGGCAAGGTGATCATCGAGATGCCCCCTCGATAGCGGGCGCAGACCTTGCGCTGGACGGCATGGGTAAGTATGCATTCATGATGCATATCATCCCACTCCGGAAGCCGTCGGCGTCACCCACTCGTTCGCCGCGCTCGCATCTGAGCGCGACGCACCTCGTGCGCGCCGCTGGGGCATCGGACGCGGCGGACATCCACCTGTTGGTCATGGGCCAGGCGGAGACCGGTGTGCTGCTCCCTCGCAGCGCCGAGGAGATCGCCGATGCGATCGATAACTTCGTCGTCGTCGCCGATCAGCATGGGCGGGTGATGGGATGCGCCGCGCTGCACGAATACTCGCCGTCGCTGGGCGAGGTCGGATCGGTCGTCGTAGCGCCAGAAGCGCAGGGGCGCGGGCTGGGAAGCATCGCGGTGCGCGGCGTGGAAGGCATTGCCAGACGTCGCGGCATCGAGGAGCTGTTCGCCGTGACGCTCGCCGAACACTTCTTCGCGTCGCTCGGCTTCGAGCGCTGCGCCATCGCGCGATATCCCGAGAAGCTGGCGCGCTACGACGCCATGATGCGACACGGCGTTCGCATCGTCCCGAAGTCCTGCTATCGGAAGCTGGTCGGCTGGCCGTAGCACCACGCCCCGTCCCTACACGTCACGTGCCCGAGTCGGGCGGCCACGCCGGCACGCGCCGACTTCCATGCCCCGACTCGGCTAGCGGCGGGATGCAGTCGGGACGGCGACGATGGCCACCATGTCGCCGCTGGGCGACACGGCCAGCCGGCTGATGGACGAGAGGGCCGAGCTTCCAAGATCGGCGACCTGCTCCCATTGAGACTGGCGTGCGAGGTCGCATACGAAGAGCGCGCTACCGCTCCCGGCGATGAGCCGACCATCCGGAAGCCAGGCGTAGTCCTCGGTGCCCGCCGGCAGGCGCACCAGCGGCACCACGACACGCGTGTCGACGTCGAGCGACATGATGTACCATGCCGCCTCATACGCCTTGCTCACAAAGCTGATGCGCGAGCTACCGGGCACGCGATGGAGGGACCGCCCCACGTTGAACATCACCGTATCGAGCGCTCCCGACGCACGATCACCCAGCACGAGCGCCGACGGTGTACCGAGGACGAACATGGCGACCCGGCGG
This sequence comes from Gemmatimonadota bacterium, assembly GCA_016704465.1. Classification (GTDB taxonomy): domain Bacteria; phylum Gemmatimonadota; class Gemmatimonadetes; order Gemmatimonadales; family Gemmatimonadaceae; genus SCN-70-22. Next base: position 66,642 of record JADJAD010000014.1, read on the forward strand.
GCGTCGGCCCACGCCTGATATCCGACGGGCTTGAGCGTCGGAAAGAGGGGCAGCTGGTCGCCGCCGCCAAGCGGGAGGTGCCACAGGCGCTGCGTGGAATCACGTTCGACGCGAATCACGCTGATCGCCCCGCCACCCGGCACCTCCACCGCGGAGTACTCGCTCTCGGGGGCTGTGGTCGTGACGCGTTCGGTTCGCCGTGATGTCAGGGAGTACCGGTAGATGTCGGCCTGTGCATCGCCGCGGATGGATGTGTAGAACACCGATCGCCCGTCGAGCGCGAACGAGGGCTGGTTATCGTAGCCGGGGCGCTCGGTGATGTTGTGCACCGTCCCGACGCGCACCGTCCCTCCGGCGGTGTCGAGGGTGGCAATGAACACATCGGGTTGACCGGCCTGCGCGCCGAGCGGTGCGTGGAGCAGGCCGAGCGCAAGCAGCGCGACCAATGCGGCCCTGGGTTTTGCGAATAGACGCGGCATGACGACCGATGGCTCGGGGAGGGCGTGACGATAGCGACGGCGCCCCCGGGCGGCCACCCCCGGTCCCGACTTCGCATACCGTCGAGGCGATGGTCGAGAGGCGCGCCGCGGCGCTCGGCGGGTGCGAGCGCCGGCACGCGGGTTGTGCGCTGCGGAAGCACGCCACACCTTAGCGTGCCGTCCGAAACACGCCGTCCGAAACACGCCGTCCGACACATGCTCGCCAACGCGTGCCCTCCGACGCAACCGAGGTAACCCTCGGCTCCCGACGCTCTGTCACCTCAGGGAACTCCCATGCTCGGCCTGATGCAGGAAGTGCCGCTGTCGATCCCGATGCTGGTACGCCGTGCGCGCGATCTCTTCCCCGACAAGCACGTGGTGTCTCGGCGACCCGATCGCTCGATCGGTCGTGCGCCATACGGCGACGTGATCGCACGATCCGGACGGCTGGCGCTGGCGCTGCGCGCGCTTGGCGTCGCTGAGGGCGACCGGGTGGCGACGCTGGCGTGGAACCACCAGCGACACCTCGAGGCGTACTTCGCGGTGCCGTCGATGGGGGCCGTCCTCCACACCCTGAACCTCCGGCTCCATCCCACCGACCTTGCCTACATCATCGGTCACGCCGAGGACCAGGTCATCCTGGTGGATCAGGTGCTGTGGCCCCTGTGGGAGAAGGTCGCGCCGCTGGTGCGCGTGAAGCATGTGATCATCATGTCCGACGGCGGTGAAACGCCGCCGGGCGCCATCGACTACGAGGCACTCTTATCCGGCTCCGCCGACGACACGTTCCAGTTCGACGACCGCGACGAGCGCACGGCGGCCGCGATGTGCTACACCTCGGGAACGACCGGCCGCCCGAAGGGCGTCCTGTACTCGCACCGGGCCATCGTGCTGCACACGTTCATGTCGCTGGCCTCCGATAGCGCGGCGATCGTGGAGCGCGACGTGATGCTGCCGGTGGTGCCGATGTTCCACGTGAACGCGTGGGGCTTTCCGTACACCACGGCATTCGTCGGGGCGACGCAGGTGCATCCGGGACCTCACCTGGACCCGGCGTCGCTGCTCGAGCTGATGTCCACCGAGCGGGTGACGATGGCTGCCGGGGTCCCGACGATCTGGTTAGGCATCCTGCAGGCGCTGGATGCCGCCCCGGGGCACTGGGACCTCTCGGCGATGCGCATGACGCTGGTCGGCGGCGCCGCGCCGCCGGAGTCGATGATCCGGGGGTTCAAGCAGCGTCACGGCGTCGTCGTGCAGCAGGGGTGGGGGATGACCGAGATGTCGCCCATCGGCAGCGTGTCGCGGCTGCAGCGCAAGCACGACGACATCCCCGAGCACGAGCAGTATCACCAGCTGGCGAAGGCGGGGTACCCGGTTCCCGGCGTGGAGATTCGGGCCCGAAGCGAGTCCGGGCTCCTGCCGTGGGATGGGACGTCGATGGGGGAGCTCGAGGTGCGCGGCCCGTGGGTCGTGCGGGAATACTACCGGCCCGAGGATCCGATCACGCAGTTCACCGACGACGGCTGGTTTCGCACCGGCGACATCGTCACCATTGCTCCTGACGGATGCATCACGATCACGGACCGGTCCAAGGACGTGATCAAGTCGGGGGGGGAGTGGGTGAGCTCGGTGGCGCTCGAGGGCGCCCTGATGGGCCACGCGGAGGTGTTCGAGGCCGCCGTCGTGGGGCTGCCGCACCCACGCTGGTCCGAGCGCCCGTTCGCCGTCGTCGTGCGCAAGCCCGGCGCCCTGGTGGAGGCACCGGCGCTCAAGGCGTGGCTGGCCGAGCGCTTTGCGTCGTGGTGGGTGCCGGACGACTTCGCCTTCGTGGACGCCCTGCCCAAGACCGGGACGGGCAAGGTGCAGAAGTCGCAATTGCGAGACACGTATCGTGATCGCTTTGCCGGCGCGGACGAGGCCGGCGCCGCGCATCCGCCTGCGGAGGCCGGCGCCTAACGCGCCGGGCACGGGCCCGGCGCCGTGCATCGGACGCGTCTTCCCAGCACATGACGGTGCCCTCCCCCTCGCCCACGCTCGTCACGGCCGGCCGGCCCCCCCGCATCCTGCTCGCGGATGCGGACGCATTCTTCGTGGCCGTGGCCCGCATGGTCGATCCCGCCGGGGCCGGCGCGGCTCGGCTGCTCATCGTCGGTGGGGCGCCGGGGTCGCGCGGCGTGGTCTGCTCGGCCTCGTACGAGGCCCGGCAGTTCGGGGTGCGCTCAGCGATGCCCATCGCGCAGGCGCTGCGCCTGTGCCCCGAGGCGATGTGCGTCCCGGTCCCTCGCGGTGCCTGCAGCCGCACGAGTCGCGAGATCGCCGCCGTGCTCGGCCGATTCGCCCCCGTGGTGCAGTCGGCGAGCATCGACGAGTGGTACCTCGACCTCACGGGCACGGAGGCGCTGTACGGCGAGGCACCGCTGGACGAGGTTGCCCGCCGCATTCGCGACGCGGTCCGCGCGGCCACCGGGTGCTCGATCTCGTTAGGCGGCGGGACCAACAAGCTCATCGCCAAGCTGGCGGTGGAGTTTGCCAAGCCCAAGCCGGGGACAGCGGGGACCGGCGTCCGCATCGTGGCCCCCGGCGCGGAGGCGACCTTCATGCACGAGGTGTCGCTCGCCGACATTCCCGGGATCGGTCCGCGGTTGCGCGCGCGCCTGGAGGCGCGCGGCGTGCACCGCGTCCCGGATGCGCTGGCCGTCGGCCTCCCGGCGCTGGAACGCCTGCTGGGCGAACGGGCCGGACGGTGGCTCTTTGACCGGGTCCGCGGCATCGGGAGCGCCGTGGTCGTGGCGCACGCACCCGCCAAGAGCGTGAGCCACGAGGACACGTTCGATCACGACGTGGACGACGACGCCGTCCTGGAGGCGGAGCTGGTGCGACTCGTCACGCAGGTGGCCTCGGACCTGCGCGCCAAGGGGGTTGCCGCGCGCACCATCACCGTCAGGCTCAAGGACTCGGATTTCCGCCTGCGCAGCGCCAGTCGAACGCTCGACGCCCCGGTGGTGGCCGACCGGGTCATTCTCGGCGTCGCGCGCGACCTGCTCGGGCGGCTCCGTGGCGCGCGGTCCACCCCGGCGCGGCTGCTCGGCGTCGGCCTGTCGGGGCTGGGAGTCGGCGAGGCCGAGGGGCAGCTTTCCCTGTTTGGGGACACCCGGCCCGAACGCGAGACGGAAACCGCCCGCGACCGGGCGCTCACCTCGGCGGTGGATGCGCTGCGCGCCCGGTTCGGTGCAGGCGCGATCGTCCCCGGAGCCCTGGCGGGGGGCGGCACGCGTCCCGGCTCGCGGTCGCCTAACGCTTCTCCGGCTCCGGCAACCCCGCGGCGAGGGCCAGGGTGAGACGCTCGACGGTGCGGTCGTTGAAGCTGAGGATGATCGCGGCAAGGTTGTTCGACACCACCAGGGTCGGCGGCGTGCGCCAGGCGACCCGCGTTCCGCGCGGCGACACGGTGGTGCTGTCGAGTGCCGCCGTGTCACGGGCGCGCGCCTCGGCCGACGGGTAGAGGAAGACCTCGAGCTCGTGTTCGGCGTTGCCGATGTGATACGTGGCGCCCGGCACCGACATGAAGGGGTGTTGCACGGGGTCCGCCTGTTTTTCGATCACCACACCGGCGCGCTTGAGACGCTCCTCGACCGCACAGGCGGTCCAATTGCCTTCCATGGGACAGGAAGGCGCTCCGGTGGTATCGAGGGCGGACGTCGGATCGGACGCCGCGACGCTGGCACGCGCCGAGTCGGCCGCGCGGTCGGCAGGAGGAGCGGCACACCCCGTCGACGCCAGGGCGGCGGCCATGAGGGCAGCGCGGACAAACGGCGAGCGCGGCGAGCGCGGCAAACACGCGGCGCGTCGCCGACACGGGGTCGGGGGACGGTGCATGCACGGAAGCTAGCGCCGCCGGGCGGCCGTCGCATCGCGCGTCGCCGCCCTACCGAACGGCGCGCGGGACATTTTCATTGCGTATGCGGCGGCAGGCGCCCGACTTCACCCAGGACGCATGAGGAGCTGAACCCCCATGAGAGCAGACGAGATCGACTACCGGCTGATCGGCGATGACTTGCAGGGCGTGATCGTCACCCTCGATCCGGGCGAAGCCGTGGTCGCCGAGGCCGGCGCCATGATGTACATGCAGGACGGCATCCGGATGGCGACCAGCCTGGACCAGACCGGGCGTGGCGGCGGGTTGTTCGACAAGCTGAAGTCTGCCGGCAAGCGCGTGCTCTCGGGCGACTCGTTCTTCATCACGTGGTTCATGAACGAGTCGTCCGTGCGCCGAGACGTGGCCTTCGCCGCACCGTATCCCGGCAAGATCCAGGCGATCGACCTGCAGCAGTGGGGTGGAACGTTGATCGCGCAGAAGGACGCGTTCCTGTGCGGTGCGCGTGGCGTGGACGTCAGCATCGCCTTCACGCGCCGGATCGGCGCCGGCTTCTTCGGCGGCGAGGGGTTCATCCTCCAGAAGCTGCTGGGCGAGGGTCTCGTCTTCCTGCACGCATCGGGCACCCTGCTGGAGCTGGACCTGGCGGCGGGCGAGCGGCTGCGCGTGGACACCGGCTGCCTCGTCGCCATGCATCCGACGGTCGGCTACGACATCCAGATGGTCCCGGGGATCAAGACGGCGCTGTTCGGGGGGGAAGGGTTGTTCTTCATGCAGCTGACGGGGCCCGGCCGGGTCATCCTGCAAACACTTCCGTTCTCGCGGCTCGCCGACCGGATCATCGCGGCATCCCCGCGCGCCGGTGGTGCGCGACGGGAAGAAGGATCGGTGCTCGGCGTGCTTGGTGGCATGCTCGACGGCGATCGCTAGCGAGGCGCGCCCGTCATCCCAGCACGCGCCCCCACCACGAGTCGCTGCGCCGCGCGTCGCGGGCCATCTCCTTGCTCGCGGCGCGCCACGCCTCCTGCATCACCCCGGCGTCGCCGAATCGTCCCTCCGGTTCGGGCGAGAGCCCGCGCCGGATGAACGGAAGCAGCGGCGGCGCAACGATGCTCTGGTCAAAGCGGGCCCCCAGCTGCTGGGCGAGCAGCGAGGCGGCGTCGTCCGCGTCGAACGGCGGCCGGCCGGTGAGCACGAAGTAGATGATGGCCGCCGTGCCAAAGCAATCGACGGCCGGCCCCTGTGCTTCGCCCAGCAGTTGCTCGGGTGCGGCAAAGGCCGGCGTCCCGGTCGTGCCGGCCTGTTCGTCCGGCCCGCGGGCGATGCCGAAGTCGGTGATGCGCCAGCGCCGGTAGCGGTCGATCAGGACGTTCTCGGGCTTGAGGTCGCGATGCACGATCCCGTTGGTGTGCGCTGCGGTGAGCGCATCGAGGATCGCATCGACTTGCGGCGCCACCTCGTCGAACGGGCGCGCCCCGGCGCGCGCGACGAGGTCGGCGACCGAGCCCCCTTCCGCGAGTTCCATGGTGTACCACGACACCTCACCGCGCGAGTCCCAGTCAAAGATCGGGATGATCGCCGGGTGGGCGAGCATGGCCGCCAGTCGCGCCTCCCGCCGGAAGCGCGTGACCGCGTCCTCGTCCTCGGCAACCGACGGGTGCAACATCTTGAGCGCGACCTCACGTTCCAGCGACAGGTCGCGCACGCGCCACACGCTCCCGAACGTCCCCTTGCCGAGGAAGCCGAGCACCTCGTAGTCGTCGCCGACGGCCCACCGCAGTCGCCCTTCCTCGTTGAGCGCGCTGGGGATCGCCGGCGCGCTGACGAACATCGAGCGCGAGCCGCTCACGCGCTCGAGTGCGCGCAGCATGGATGACACCGAGCGATGACGCCCGGCCGGGTCGGCCGCGAGCGCGTGATCCAGGATGTTGGCGAGGGCCTGCGGACACTCCGGGCGCAGGAGCCGCACCGGTGGCACTTCCAGCGAGTTCGGGAGTTCGCCGGTCAGCGCCGCGTAGCAGGTCGCCGCCAGCTGCCATTGGTCCGACACCAGCGTGGGTGACCAGTCGTCGTCGCCCCACTCCGGCGGCATCGGGGTCCATCGCCGATCGGGGAGCAGCCCGTCCGGCACGGCCTCTCGCGGCAGCGCCCACTGCCATCCGAGCAGCCAGAAGCGCCCCGACGGGGCCGCCCACACGATCTCCGGCGAGAGTCCGCCGTGCGTCTGTCCTGAATCGTGCAGGTACGCGAGCGTGGAGCCGACCGCCCGGATCATGCGCATCACCGCGGGGATCTCCTCGGGGCCCGTCCGGCGCACGCGAGCGCCAACCGTTTCGGATGAGATCCAGCGGCGCAGGTAGCCCGGACCGCGGGCATTCTGGGCATGCGGCGCCCAGTAATGGTAGGTCGTTGGAATTGCCGGATGGTTGCGGTGCGCGAGCTGACGCGCCTCCTCTGCCAGCCATTCCACGTGATCCGGGTCCGGGGCACTAACCAGGGACAGCGATCGCCCGAGGGCATCGCGCACCTCCTGGTAGTGGCGATGATCCATGGATACGCCCTCGCTCCCCCAGGCCCACTCGGGCGGAAGCGTCCAGCCGCGCAGGTGCACGGGCAGGTCGTACGACACGCGATTGGGGACATCGGTCAGCGCCGTGACTGGACGAATCGCGCGAACGCCGTCGAATGGGGTCGAAGACATGTCGGAAAACTGTTACGGAGCGCTCGCTGGTACCAGCGTCACGTGCACGATTGTCCCGCGTGGACGGCGGGGCGCCAGGTGGATCGCCCCTCCCCAGGAGTCGACGAGCCGCTTGGAGATGGCCAACCCGAGTCCGCTCCCGCTGGTGCGCGTCGAGAAGTGTGGCTCGAAGACGCGGGAGAGCACGTCGGCCCCGATGCCGTCGCCGTCGTCCTCCACGACGATGGCGACCTTCTCCAGCTGACGCTCGACCCGCGCCACCACCCGCGTGGCATGCGCGTGGCGCGCGTTCTCCAGCAGGTTGAGCAGGACCTCGCGCAGTTCGTCGGCGCGGGAGAGGGCGAACACGTCGCCCCCCTCCCCTTCGATCACCCACGCCACGCCGGAGTCACCGAGGCGCTCCAGCGCGACCACATCGCGCAGCACCGCCACGAGGTCGGTCGGCTCACCGGGGATCCGCTCACCAGGCGCGGTCCCGAACTTCGAAAACGAGCGGGCGATCTCGTCCAGCCGGTCGATCTCCTCGAGGATGCGCGACACGTTCCGATCGAGGATGGCGTCGAAGTCGTCCCGTCCATCGGCGCGTGCGCGGCGCAAGTGCTGCACGCCGAGGCGAATCGGCGTGAGCGGATTCTTGATCTCATGCGCCACCTGGCGCGCCATCTCTCCCCAGGCAAAGACGCGCTGCGCCCGAGCCAGGTCGGTCAGGTCGTCGAGCGTCAGCACGACGCCGCCGCCGCCACGCGAGAGCCGCGTCAGGCGGGCGCGCAGCTGACGGCCGCGGTGTTCCAGCTCGAACCCGTGGTCGTCTCCACGCGCGTCGTCCATCGCGAACGCCGTCAGCTCGCGATGCAGCGCCTCGCCGCCCAGCGCCCGCAGCGCGTCGCCCGGCGAAACCGACCGGCCAAGGATCCGCTCCGCCTGGGCATTGGCCAGGGTGATGGTCCCATCGACCTCACAGGCGACGACGCCGCTGGCGACGTGGCGAAGCACGGCCTCGGTGCGGCGCTGGGCCTCCTCCAACAGCATGCGCGAGGCGCCGAGATCGGTGGCCATCTGCCGAAAGGCCGCGTAGACCGGGCGAAATTCGTAGGGGGGAAGCGACCCGAGCGACGGCAGCGTGCGCCGTCCTCCCGCCACGTCGAGCGCGGCCGAGCGCAGGGCACCGATGGGCGCGGCGAAACCACGGGCCACGAGACCGCTCAGCCAGAGCGCGGCCAGCGCGCCCAGCGCCGTGGCGAACAGCACGAGGACGCCGAGGTCGGTGCGCTGGCGCTCGAGCGTCTGTTCACTGCGACGGGCGGGGGCGGCGATGATGATGCGCGCACTGCGGGTGTCCATCAGCACCCGGTACCCCACGAGCGTCGTCACCCCGCCCACCGTCAGGCGCCGGCTGGCCGAGACCTCGTCGCCTAACGCGACACTGCGCGCGGCCACGGGATCGAGGTACCGCCCCAGGGGGACGAGGGCGTCGTAGAGCTCGTCGCTCGACCGGGTGAGGTGCCCGCCCGCGTACAGGAAGAGCGGCGTGGCGAGGCGTGCCCCCTCCTCCGACAGCCGGCCCACGTCGCTGGTGGCGGCCACGGCGCGCAGCGTCTCGCGCACGAGCAGCTCGCGCGAGAGGCGATCCTCATCTTGCAGCCGGCGGTAGGTCCAGATGGCGAAGGCGGCGGCCGGCAGCACGAAGGCGACGAACAGGGCCGCGCTGAGGCGGGTCCGATAGCTGGCACGCCACCGCCGCAGGCGCACGCGGGCCCACCGCCAGAGGGCCCCGTCGGCCGCGGCCGCCAGCGTCCACAGCGCGGCAACAATCGCCAGGTCGAGCAGCACGAGCAACGCGCCGCGCTGGACCAGCGCGTCGAGCGACCGCAGCTCGACCTCGACATGGGCGCGCACGTAGCCACGCGTCCCGCCGATCCGCCAGTCGCCATGCAACTCGTCGTCGATGCGCTGCCACCGCGGCGCCTCGTCGGGGCGCACGTCGGGCGAGAGCGACGTCACGCTCAGGCGGTAGGGCGGCTCCACGATGCTCGGCACCTCGAGCCCCACGAGAGCGGCGAATGGGTCATCGGCGATCAGGCGCGTGCGTGGCGAGACCACCACCGTGAGGACCCGTCCGGAATCGAGTGGGGCCCCGAGCACGAGCTGTGTGCCCTGGTTCGAGGCGAGCTCGCGCACCAGGGACCGCCCCGACGCACTCACGTCGGCCACCACCTCGCGTTCTCCCTCCACCCGCCGCTCGAAATCGGCCACCACCAGGACCGCGTCGGGCGCATCGCCGGCGCGGCGCCACGTGGCCAACTCCATGGGATTGCCCGACGCCGCCAGGTCCGACGCCACGTACAGCCGCAGCAGGTCCACGCGTGACTGCGGATGCGGCGCGCCCTGAACGTCGTCGGCGAAGCGCTCGAGCAGTCGTTGCGTTTCCACGTCGGGCGACTCGAGCCCCCGCACGTCCCGCTCGGCGAGCGCGACCCGTCCGCGCGTGACCGAGCCCCAGACCAGCGTGACGGCGCCGCACGCCGCGACGAAGGATGCCCGGAGCACGAATCCGCGCGTCCGCCGGGACAGGCCGAGGGCCAGCATGGCGGCGATCCACGGCAGCGGGTACCACGGCGGCCAGCCGTCTGCGGCACTCCACAGGACGGGGGCAGCCAGGGCCGACACGGCGGCCAGCGCCGAGGCGACCATGACCGGTACACCGCGCCGTCCGCGCAATACCCCGCTACCCGCCTGGGCCACCGCCAGAAGCAGCGCGGTCGCGACGAGGAACAGCGCGACCTCCCAGGCCAGCCAGAGCGTGACCGGGATCCCGCGCAACGGCGGGGTGATGCCGCGCGCCAGGTCGCGCAGGATGAAGGGTCCCAACGTCGCCACCAGGAGCAGGACGACCGGCGCGGTGACGCGCGTCCCCGTCCCGACTCGCAGGCGACGCAGCGCGAAGACCGCGAGCACCGCGATCGCCCCGGTCAACACGAGGGCACCGACGCTGGCGGTCAGCGGGCCACCGCCAGGGGCGAAGAAGTACGTCGGGTCGAAGATGGCGAGACGGTTGGACAGGGCGGACAACGGAAAGAGCCAGATCGTGCCCAGCGCGACGCTGAGCAGACCCAGGCGCCGCCCGACGGAGGCCGGGCGACGCCACGCGGCGGCCAGCGACGCGAGAAGCGCGACCGCCAGCGCCGTCGCCCCGGTGAACCTCGTGCGTTCCTCGACCCGCAACCGCATGAGCGCGGCACCCATCGTCTCGCTGCGTGCCCAGAGCGCGGGCACCTCGGCCGGCGCGATCTGCAGAAACCCGGGGCGGGGCGCGGGTGAAAGGATGAAGCCCCGGATTCCCTCACGCGTCGCGATCGTGGCGCTCAGCCCGCGGGCGAGTCGGTCGGCCGGCGGGTCGGCCGCCAGCACGCGCATGACCACCACGCGGCGCGTTCCCCGAACCGCCGTGGCGAAGGCTACGGTATAGAAGTCGCCCCAGATGACGCCGCGAGCGGCGGTGAGCGAGTCGACCGCGACGCGCACGGGCCCGATCCAAGCCGTCGCGCGCTCCCCGTCCATGATCACGGCCGACACCTCACCCAAATCGCGCATCGGAAGCAGCGACTCCAGCCGTGCGAACCGCGTCGCGGGGGGACCTTCGATGTCGAGGGCCTGCGACGCAGCGGTCGCCAGGGCACCGAAGTCGTCTCGCGCGACCCGAGTGAGGGTGTGCTCCGACGCGACCGATCGCGCGCGTTCGAAGCCGACCGGGTCGCGCTCTACGCCTCGAAAGGCCCCTGCGGCGCGCCACCCGTCCACTCCCAGCCAGACCATCGCCAGCATCGCGACGAGGAACGCCGGCCGTCGGCGGGTGCGCCACCCCAAGACCGCCGAGAGCATGATGGCTCCCGACGTGGCGATGAGATATGGTTCGCTCCACCATCGTAGCCAGAGCGCTCCGCAGACCAGGGCCCCGGCGATCGATGCCAGCCAGAGCTCGCTGAAGCGCTCATTCGATGATGACGACATGTCTCCAGATCAGTCCGATACGTCCCGCCAACCCCTGCGCCTGAAGGCGATGCGCCCCGGCGCGGTCGCCGACGCCATCGCGCGAGATCCACGTCTCATTATCCCGGTTGGTACGTGCGAGCAGCATGGCCCGCACCTCCCCTTGGGGTGCGATACGATCATCGTCGAGTATCTCGCCGACGACTTGTCGGCCGAGTTCGGACTCCTGCGTGCCCCGACCGTGGAGTACGGGGTCAACGCCGAAGTCGAACGCATTGTACCGGGAAATGCCACCCTGCGCCGGAAGACGCTGCTTCGCGCGCTCAACGACCTCACTGACGCATGGGAGGCCGGAGGGATCCGGGAGTTCATCTTTCTGACGGCCCAGGGGCATGACGGGCATCAGGAGGCGCTGGCGACCGTGGTGACGAAGGACGCGCGCGTGCGTGTCGTGGACATCCTGTCGATCGAGTTGTCGGATTTGATGGTCAGCGACTGCGGCCCGATGCACGGCGACGAAGTGGACACGTCGCTCCTGCTCTACTTGGCCCCGCACCTGGTCCTCATGGAGCTGGCGCACGACTACATGATCACCAACCGCAATGCCCAGCGATACGGGCGAGGATCGCTGCGCATTCCCTCGTCAAGTCCGGGAAACGTCGGGTGCCCGACGCGGGCGAGTGCCGCGACCGGCGCAACAATTTACGCGCGCATCCGCGCCCGCATCCGGGAACGCATCCTGCTCACGCCATCCCCTTCCACCTAGCCCTCGCAGCAGCCACCCGTTGGCGAACGGGGAAAGTGCGCGGGGGTACTACATTTCCATCATGCACACTCGACATGTCGGCCTCGCCGCGGCGCTGATGGTCGCCGCCACGTCACTGGCGGCCCAAGGGGCGCAGATCATCGATCAGGGGAGCTTCACGATCACCGTGAGCAATCAGCGCGTGGGACGTGAGGATTTCCGCATCGAGGGGACGCCGGGCGGAAGCGGCGGCCTGGAGTACGTGGCGCGCGCCACCGTGGCGTTTTCGGACCGGCGACTGACGCCCGCCCTGCGCTCCGACTCCATGGGGACGCCGTTCGACTACCAGATCGAGAGCCGCGGGACGACCACCGGGACCGAGCGGTGGAGTGGCAAGATCACTCGTGGCCGGGTGAGTGCCCGCATCAACAGCGCCCGCGGCGAATCGGCCAAGGAATACATCGTCACCGATGGGGCCTTGATCATCGACGACGACGTCTTCCACCAGTACTTCTTCCTTGCCCGGCGGTCGACGGAGTCCAGCGTGGCCATCGTGGTCCCGCGCCGCAACGTGCAGCTGGTCGTGCGGCTGGCCGTCACGGGGCAGGAGCGCGTGACCATCGGAACGAAGGACCTGGACGCGCGCCATCTCGTGATCACGGAGCCATCGGGGGCCACGCGCGAGGTGTGGCTCGACGCACAGGGGCGCGTGCTGAAGGTGGCGATTCCCTCGCGCAACCTGGTGGCGCTACGCGACGACCCGCCGCCTGCCTAGACGGGAAGCGCTGAGAGGCAGGCGGCGAGGGACGCCCGGCCCGTGAAACCGTCCGTCGGTGCGGCGCTTTGGTGGGATAGTGGGATGAACTGAAACCCGGCCTGTCGCCGCGCCGTAGAGCCCCCTTATCCTACACCTCCACCGCATCTGGCACTCCATGCGACAATTGATCGGCATCTTGCTCGTGGTCGGTAGCGTGCAGCTCGCGCAGGCGCAGGCACCGACCACGGGTCCCGTGCTTCCATTGGACGAAGCGATCCAACTCGCCGTCCGCAACAATCCGCAGTTCCTTCAGTCGGGCAGCGCTCGACAGCGGGCCGCGGCGGCGTTGCGCGCAGCCAAGGGGCAGCTCCTCCCCGTCGTGCGCTCGTCGTTCGGCTCGAGCTACCGCGAGGGGCGCCAGCAGTTCTTCGCCGGTCAGGCGTTCGGATCGACGTCCGACGTACTCTCGTCGAGCGCCGACCTCAGCCTCGACCTGACCATCAGCGCCGCAAGCTGGATGGCGCGACGGCAGCAGGCCGCCAACCTGGCGGCGTCCGAGTCAGATATCTCGAGCGCCGAGGCCACACTGCGCTCGAACGTGATCACCCAGTACCTCAACGTGCTGCAGGCGCAGTCGCGTGCAACGCTGCAGGACACGCTGCTCGTCTCGACCCAGGCCGCGCTCGAGCTGGCCCGTGCCCGCGAGCAGGTGGGGGCGGCGACCACGCTCGACGTGCGACGGGCCGAAGTGGCGGTAGGACAGCAGCGGGTCGCCGTGCTGCGGGAACGCAATGCCGTGGAAGTCGAGAAGCTGCGACTCTTCCAGCAGTTGGGGGTGGAGCAGCCGGAGGGGGTGACGCTGACCTCGGCGTTCGTGCTCGAGGAGCCGTCGGTCCAGCTGGGATCGCTGCTGGATCAGGCGCGGCGCCAGAACCCGGCGCTTGCCGCGCTGAATTCCCGCGCCCAGGCCACCGACGTCGGCGTGTCGAGCGCGCGATCGTCGTACTTTCCGACGCTGTCGTTCAGTTCCGGGGTGAGCGGCTTCTCGCAACAGCTGCGCAACATCGATGGGAGCATCAACGATTCGCGCTTGAACGCGCTCTCCCAGCAGCGCTCGTGCTTCTCGCAGGACTCTCTCCGACGCGGCGCGGGACTCCCCAGCATCCTGCAGCAATGCGGCCAGATTGTCTTCACAGATGCCCAGGCGAGTGCGCTGCGTGACGCCAATGCGCAGTTCCCCTTCAAGATGACGCGATCGCCGCTGCAGTTCTCGGCGCAGGTCTCGCTGCCGATCTTCGACGGCTTCACCCGCGAGCAGCGCATCCAGGAAGCGACCGCCAGCCGCAATGACGCGCGGTACCGGGTGCGGGAGCAGGAGCTGAAGCTCACGGCCGACGTGACGTCGGCGTACCGCAACTTGACCACCGCGTACCAGACGGTACGACTGCAGGAACAGAATTCCGTGGCCGCGCGCGAGGCCCTGGCGCTGGCGCAGGAGCGCTTCCGCGTCGGCGCGAACACGTTTGTCGACGTGACGCAGGCTCGCTCCGATTACGAGCGTGCCGAGACCGACCGCATCAACGCGATCTACGACTATCACAAGGCCTTCGCCGCGCTCGAAGCGGCGGTCGGCCGTCCCCTGCGATAACCGAGGACGAGTGGAATGAGTAAAGGCATGAAGTGGGGACTGGGGCTGGTGGTCGTACTCGCTGCTGCAGGTGCCGCCGCCGCCAAGGCGCGCAGCGGCGAGAAGGCGACGGAAGTCCGGATCGAGAGCGTCGAAAAGCGCGACCTCGTGGCGTCCGTGACGGCGAGCGGCCAGGTGCAACCGGTGACCAAGGTGGATGTGGCGGCCGACATCAGCGGGCGCATCGTGCGCCTGGCGGTGAAGGAGGGCGAGATCGTCAAGCGCGGACAGTTCCTGCTGGAGATCGACCCGGCGCAGTACCAGGCGGCGGTGCAGCGATCCGAGGCGGCCGTGGCGTCGGCGCGGGCATCGGAGGCGCAGGCCAAGGCGAACCTGCAGCAGGCCACGCGAACCTACGAGCGTTCGCTGGAGATCCAGAAGACGAATGCGGCGCTGATTTCCGTGGAATCGCTGGAGCAGTTGAAGACGGCGGTCGAGGTCAACACCGCGCTGCTCGAGTCGGCGTCGCAGAACGCGGCGCAGTCGGCGGCCTCGCTGCGCGAGGCGCGCAGCAACCTGTCCCGGACGACGATCATGGCGCCCATGGCCGGGAAGATCACGCGCCTGGCTGTGGAACAGGGCGAGACGGCGGTCCCGGGCACGTTCAACCGCGACGCCGCGATCCTCCTGACCATTTCCGACCTCTCGGCCTTCGAGACCAAGGTCAAGGTCGACGAGACCGACGTCGCCCGCATTTCGCTGGGTGATTCCGCCCTGATCCAGATCGATGCCTTCCCGGACACCACGTTCACCGGCCGGGTCGTGGAGATCTCGAACAGCGCCGTGCGTGCTGCGGGCGCCACGACGACCAGCTCGGAGCAGGCGATCGACTACGAGGTCACCATCCAGCTGATGAACCCGCCGAATGAGACGCGTCCGGACTTCTCGGCCACGGCGAAGATCGTGACCGACCAGCGCACTGCGGTGCTGACCATCCCGATCATCGCCCTGACGGTGCGTGAGAACGAGGCGATTGCCGCCGACACGGCCGGCATCCCGGGGCAGACAAAGCAGCGCGAGGTCGGGAAGAAGGACGTGGAGGGGGTCTTCATTGTCGGGGCCGACAACAAAGTGACCTTCCGCCCCGTTAAGGTGGGGATCGCCGGCGACAAGTATTTCGAGGTCATCGACGGGTTGAAGGACGCAGAAAAGATCGTGGGGGGCACTTATCAGGCCATCCGCGAGTTGAAGGATGGAGCGCTGGTGAAGGAACCGAAGGTCGACAAGAAGCCTGCGGCAGGAGCCAAGACGTGAGCGACAACCAGTTCGGCGATGCGTTGCTGAGCAGGACCGACGAGCATCCCATGAGCACCACCGCCGAGCGCTCGGTGGTGGTGCAGGCCCCGGGCGGCGCATCGCCGGGCAAGGAATGGGTCATCGTGACGCGCGGCCTGAAGCGCGAGTACGACATGGGGGGCGAGGTCGTGCGCGCGCTGCAAGGGGTCGACCTGGCCATCCGACGCAACGAGTACGTGGCGATCATGGGGCCGTCCGGCTCGGGGAAGTCGACGCTGATGAACCTCATCGGCTGCCTCGACACCCCGACGGCCGGGGAATACTGGCTCAACGGCCTGCTGGCCTCGACCATGAGCGACGACGAGCTGGCGCGGGTCCGGAACAAGGAAATCGGCTTCGTCTTCCAGACGTTCAACCTGCTGCCGAGGGCGACCGCGTTGCACAACGTCGAGTTGCCGCTGGTGTACGCCGGCGTCTCGTCCGACGAGCGGAAGCGGCGCGCCAAGCACGCGCTCGAACAGGTGCAGCTGGACAACCGCATGGATCACCGCCCGAACGAGCTGTCGGGGGGACAGCGTCAGCGCGTGGCCATTGCCCGCGCGCTGGTGAACAACCCGTCCATCCTGCTGGCCGACGAACCGACTGGAAACCTGGATTCCAAGACCTCCGAAGAGATCATGCGTGTCTTCGAGACGTTGGCGACGACGGGCCAGACGGTCATCATGGTGACGCACGAACCGGACATCGCGGCCCACGCACGCCGCATCATCGTGCTGCGTGACGGCCTCGTGGCGAGCGACGAGCGTCGCTCCACGTTCAAGCAGTCCATGGGCGTTTCGTAACCCGACGTGAGCTTTCTCGAAGCCGTCCGCCTCGCGTTCCAGCAGATTCGCGTTCAGAAGCTCAAGAGCTTCTTCACCCTGCTGGGCGTGATGATTGGCGTGATGTTCCTGATCGCGGTGGTCAGCATCGTCGAAGGGATGAGCCGCTACGTCGAGGACGATTTCGCCGGTGCCCTGCTGGGGGTGAATACGTTCACCCTGCGGCGCGGCACCGACATGCGGTTTGGCAACACCACCGAGGCGCAGTGGCGCGAGCTGCAGCGGCGTCCACGCCTGTATCGCAATGAGGTGGAACAGGTGCGGGCCGTGCTCCCGCCTGGGGTGACGTCGTCCATCGAGAACATGACGTTCGCGTACGCGGCGTCGAGCCAAGGGCGGGCGAAGCAGGTCCAGGCGGTCGGGGCCGAGGCGTCGTACTTCACGCTCAAGAAGTACAACCTGACGAGCGGTCGCCCCTTCTCGGCGCAGGAAGTGACGCTGGGTTCGAAGGTGATCGTGGTCGGGACCGAAGTCGCCACGCACTTCTTTCCGGGACTCGATCCGGTAGGACGGGAGCTGCGCATCGGCGGGGCGCCCTACCAGGTCATCGGGGTCATCGAGGCGCAGGGGTCGGTCTTCGGCTTTTCGCTCGACCGCCTGGCGATCGCCCCCCACACCTCGCCGATCTCACGGGTGACCAATCCGCGCGGCGACGTGCGCTCGTTCGTCGCGCAGACGCCGAACCCCGAATTGCTGAACGACGCCATGGAGGAGGCCCGCGGCATCATGCGCGGCCTTCGGCACCTCTCGCCGAGTCAGCCGGATGACTTCGCCCTCGAGACCTCGGCCTCGGCGATGTCGTTCTTCGCCGAACTCAAGGGAAAGCTGATCGCCTTCGGGACGGCGCTGCCGGCCATCGGACTGATTGTCGGGGCCATCGTGATCATGAACATCATGCTCGTGGCGGTCGCGGAGCGCACGCGTGAGATCGGGATCCGCAAGGCGCTGGGCGCGCGCCGGCGCGACATCATGCGTCAGTTCCTGGTCGAATCCGCGTCGCTCAGCGTGTTGGGGGCGGCCATCGGCATCCTGCTGGGCATCGGCATGGCCCGGATCATCGCTGCGGTGTCGCCGTTGCCGGCCGGGGTGGCGTTCTGGTCGATTCCCGCCGCCGTGGCGCTGGGCGCTGGGGTGGGAATCGTCGCCGGACTGTACCCCGCGAGTCGCGCCTCACGCCTGGACCCGATTGCCGCGTTGAGGCAGGAATGAACCGGTCCTTCACGGCCGGATTGCAGGCGTCGTTGGAGGGCGTGATGATTGCGCTCGACGCGATTCGCGCCAACAAGGTGCGTGCCGCGCTCACCATCCTCGGCGTCGCCGTCGGTGTCTTCGTCGTGGTGGCCATGGCCGCCACGATCCACGGCGTGCAGCTGTCGTTCCAGTCCGACCTGGATGACTTCGGCGCCGACGCCTTCATGGTGCGACGCCAGGACGTTGGGCTGAACGCCTGCGACGGCACCGATGAGAACTGTCCCGACAGGCGCAATCCCACCATCACCATGAACGAGTGGCGGGCGATCGACGCCCTGCCCTCGGTCGACGCCTCGACGCCGTGGCTCTTCGGCAATGCGAGCGTCCGCTTCCGCGAGGCGTCGCTGGAGTCGGTGAACATGGAGGCGTACGGCGCCGATTGGCTGCGGACCGATGGGGGCGACATTTTTCCCGGTCGGAACTTCACGGCGACCGAGGCCGGCAACGCGGCCGCCGTCGCGATCCTCAACGACACGCTCGCCAAGCAGCTGTTCGGGCAGTCCGATCCGCTGGGCAAGCCGGTCTCCGTCAGCGGGCAGCAGTTCATCGTGATCGGCATCTACCAGTCGCGCGGTGGCTTCCTCAAGTCCATGGATGGGCGCGGTCCCGAGACGCCGAAGTTGATCGTCCCTGCCGAGACGGCACGCCGCCGGCTGAACGTGTGGATGCGAGGCATGATGATCAACGTCAAGCCGCGCGTCGGCGTCGCCCGTGGCGAGGCCATGGACGAGGTCACGGCAACGTTGCGCAGCATGCGAGGGCTCCGCCCGGCACAGCGCAACGACTTCTATCTGGTGGGGCAGGACAAGATCGCCGACGTCTTCAACCAGGTGTTCGGCGCCCTCTTCCTGGTCATGCTGGTGCTCTCGGCCGTGGGGCTGCTCGTCGGCGGGGTCGGGGTGGTGGCGATCATGATGATCTCGGTCACCGAGCGCACCAGGGAAATCGGCGTGCGAAAGGCACTGGGCGCCACGCGACGAACCATTCTCTGGCAGTTCCTCGTGGAGGGCGCGACGCTCACCTCCATCGGTGCCGCCGTGGGACTCATCGCCGGGGGCCTGCTCGCGGTCGGCATCCGGACCTTCACGTCGATTCCGGCCTCGGTCCCCCTCCCCGCGATCGCGGCCTCGCTCGTCGGCGCGGCGTTCACGGGCATCCTGTTCGGCATGGCGCCCGCCGCGCGCGCCGCCAACCTGGATCCGGTCGAAGCGCTGCGCTACGAGTAGCAGTCGGGCAGGCCCGGAAAACGGGCGGAGAACGGCGCGAGCCACCAGGGTCCGGGGCGAATAGCTTTCGAACACCCCCGGGAGTCGCCCCCGTCTCCCGTCCCCCGTCCCCCGTCCCACGTGCGCTTCTCCGACGTCCTGACGATCGCCTTCGCCCAGATCCGCAACAACAAGCTGCGCTCGTTCTTCACGCTGCTGGGGATCATTGTGTCGGTCGCCTTCCTGGTGGCGGTGACCGCCATCATCGAGGGGATGAATGCGTACGTGAAGGAGAATGTGGCCGACGCGATGATCGGGGCCAACACCTTCCAGGTGCGACAGTCGCCCGTGAACATCGGGCGGATCAGCGACGACGAGGTAACTCGCATCGGCCGGCGCCCCAAGGTCACGGTGCGCGATGCCGCCGCAATCGAAGTAGCGATCCCCGACGCCGAAGCGGTCGCCCTCACCTCCGGGTGGCCCACGCCGCGCGCCGACGTCATCTGGCGCAACCAGCGGGTTGCCGACGTGATCCTGTTCGGCGTGACCGAGCCCTACCAGGTGGTACAGGACTACCGCGTCGAAGCAGGGCGCCCGCTGAGCGACCTCGACGTGGCCGAACGCCGAGCGGTGGTCGTCGTCGGCCATGACATCGCGGAGTCGCTGTTCCCCAACGTCGACGCGGTGGGGAAGGAGGTGCGCATCATGGGCGAGCAGTTCGAGATCATCGGCGTGAACGCTGGCAAGGGACAGGTGCTCGGACAGTCATTCGACACGTATGCCCTGATGCCCATGACGCGCTTCGAGATGCTCTTCGGTCGGCGCAACACCACGACGGTGTCGGTGAAGATGTCGGGGCCGGTCGAGATGGCGTCGGCGATGGCGCGCGCTGAGGAGGCAATGCGCGTGTCGCGCGGGCTGCGGCCGGGGCAGGAGAACAACTTCTCGATCGAGACATCGGACGCGCTGGTGGCGTTCTGGAAGACGCTGACGCGCCTCCTGTTCGCCATCATCCCTGCGGTCGTGTCCATCGGGGTAGTTGTGGGCGGCATCGTGATCATGAACATCATGTTGATGGCGGTCACCGAGCGCACGCACGAGATCGGGATTCGCAAGGCCGTGGGGGCGAGGGCGGCGGACATCGAGCGCCAGTTCCTGTGGGAGGCGGTCACGCTGGCGACGTTAGGCGGGGTGATGGGCGTGGCGGCCGGCTGGCTCTTCGCCCTGAGCATCGCCGCGGCGTCGCCCCTTCCCGCCCGCGTCACGGCGTGGTCGGTCGTGCTGTCGCTGGCGCTGGGTGCCGGTGTGGGGATCCTGTTCGGCGTCTACCCGGCCCGGCGTGCCGCGCGTCTGGATCCCATTTCTGCCATGCGAGCCGAGTAGACCCGTGCGCATCGTCGACCAGCTGCAAGAAAACATCGGGATCGCCCTCGACTCGATTCGCGCGTCGAAGCTGCGGGCCGGCCTGACGATCCTCGGCGTGGTGATCGGCGTCAGCTCGGTCATGTCCATGGCGACCATCGTGAGCGGCATCCAGGGGCAGATCGTCGCGACGATCGAGCAGGCCGGGCCGTCGGTGTTCTACGTGTTCAAGGCGTACAGCGGGACGCCAGTAAACCCCGATGCGCTCCCGGCGTGGATGCGCATCCGTCCCGACCTGCAGGCGCGCGAGGCCGAGCGCATCGCGTTGCTCCCCGAGATCTCGTACGCGGGCATCTGGGGCATCGTGAACGGTCGGCTGGAGTACGGGCCGGTGCGCACGCAGCCGAGCCGAATCTACGGAGCCGACGACCACTTTCACGAGATCATCGGCGGCGAGCTGGTCCTCGGGCGCTGGTTCTCGCGCTCGGAACTGGTCGGCGGCAGCTCGGTGGTCGTCATCCCCGACGACCTCGCGCGCGAGATGTTCGGGGGGCGCAATCCGCTGGGGCAGACGATCAAGGTCGGCGGGCGTCCGGCGCAGGTGATCGGGCTCATGCAGCCCGCCGCCAACGTCTTCGAGCCGCCCGGCGCCGGGACCGCCGCCGTCGTGCCGTACCGAATGCTCGACCAGCAGTTCACGCTGGACAAGGGCAACGCCGTGTACATCGCCGTGAAGGGACGGCAGGGCGTCCCGGTCGCCGAGGCGCAGGAAGCGGTGATGGTGACGCTGCGCGAGATGCGACGGCTGCGCCCCGCCGACAAGAACAACTTCGACTTCGTGACGCAGGACCAGGTCCTGCAGATCTTCAACAGCCTGACCGGGGCCTTCTTCCTCGTCATGGTGATGCTGTCGTCGGTCGGGCTGCTGGTCGGCGGCATCGGCGTGATGGCGATCATGATGGTCTCGGTCACCAGCCGCACGCGCGAGATCGGGGTGCGCCAGGCGTTAGGCGCGACCCGTCGCGACATCATGCTGCAGTTCCTGCTCGAGGCGGCGACACTCACCGGCATCGGCGGGTTGATCGGCGTCGTCACCGGCCTCGGGGTGGGCCGGATCGCCGCGCTGGCGCTCGACGTGCAGGCGCCAGTCCCCGTCGTGATCACCGCGATCGCCGTCCTGGTGTCGGTGAGCATCGGCCTGGTCTTCGGGCTCATCCCCGCGCGACGAGCGGCGCGCATGGATCCGGTGGAGGCGCTGCGGTATGAGTAACGGGCCGACGTGCGCGGCACGCCGATTGCCCGGCTCGCGACGGGACATACCAGCGCCACGGTGTGACGGAATGCGGGTGATCCGGTAGATTCGGACGATGGCATCCCCCTCGACCTGCTGGCCGTCGTTGCGCACCCGGACGACGCCGAACTGACCTGCGGCGGCACGCTCATCTCGGCGGCCCGCGCCGGTCGGGCGACCGGGATCGTGGACCTCACAGCTGGCGAGATGGGATCGCGCGGCTCGGCGGCGATCCGCGCCGAGGAGGCGGCGGCGGCCAACGCGATCCTCGGCGTCTCGGTGCGCGAGACGCTGGGCCTGCCCGACGCCGGGATCGTCAACACCCCTGAGACTCGACTCCTGCTCGCCAGGACGCTACGGCGCCTGCGACCGCGGATCGTCATCGCGCCGGCACCCGCCCCATTCGGACGCCATCCGGACCATCGCGTGGCCGCCGAACTCATTCGCGATGCGGTCTTCGTGGCCGGACTTCGCAAGCTCAGCGACGACCTGCCACCGTATCGCCCGCACAAGGTGGTCCACGCGATCAGCTACCGGGAGGATTACCTCAAGCCGACATTCGTCGTCGACGTGAGCGACACCTTCGAGGACAAGCTCGCCGCCATCCAGTGCTATCGCTCCCAGTTCGACGACGCCCTGCAGGCGGGAGAAGTCTATCCCAACGGGGAGTCGCTGTACGACATCGTCCGGCACCAGGCGGCCCACTACGGCTCGCTGATCCGATGCCGGTACGGCGAGCCGTATTTCACAACCGAGACCATGCGTGTGGCCGACATCACCTCGCTCGACGTCTCGACGTTTTGATGGCCGGTCACACGTCCGAGACGAGTAGCGGCCTGCTGCACGGCATGCTGCACGGCATGCTGCACGACATCAGTGTCGTGCTGCGCCCCGGCACACCGGAGTGGCCGGGCGATACCCCGTTCGATTGTCGCTGGACCTGCCGGATCGCCGATGGGGAGAGCGTGAACCTGACGGCCATCAGCGGCAGTCCACATGTGGGGACGCACGCCGATGCTCCACTGCATGTGCGCGACGGTTGGGCTGCGTCGCATGCGCTCCCGCTCGACGCCTTCGCTGGCCCCCTGCCAGGTCGTGGACGTGTCGGGCCGGCATGGCGAGATCTCGCTCCCGATGCTGAACCTGCCAGACGGCAAGCCGGTAGCTCGCCTCCTCCTGCGCACCGGCCGTTCCATCGGCGACGGGACCTTTCCGGTCGACTGGCCGGTGCTCACGACGGCGTGCGTGGACGCCCTGCTGGGCCGAGGATTGCGCCTGCTGGGGGTCGATGCGCCATCGGTCGACGCGAGGGAGAGCAAGGCGCTCGAGGTGCACCATCGGGTCTTCGCGGGGGGCGCGTACCTCCTCGAGAACCTCGACCTGTCGGCCGTAGCGCCGGGACGGTACGAGCTGATCGCCCTCCCGCTCCGGTTGCACGGACTCGACGCGGCTCCGGTTCGGGCGGCGCTGCGCGCGCTGTCTCCCGACGCGACGACCCGCGCGACGACCGCCGCAGAATCGGTCGCGACAGACGTGGTGGTATGACCGGACCGGCGATCCGCGTCGCGGGACTCGTGCGCGACTTTCCCAAGGTGCGCGCGCTCGATCACCTCACCTTCGACGTGCCGGCCGGGATCGTCTTCGGCTTCCTCGGACCGAATGGGGCCGGCAAGACCACGGTCATCCGCGTGCTGCTCGGCCTCGTGGATCCGACCGAAGGGCGGACGGAAGTGTTCGGGATGGACCCCAGCACACGCGGCAACGACGTGCGGCTGCGCGCCGGTGCGTTGCTGGAGCACAATGGCGTGTATGAGCGGCTGACGGCGTGGCAGAACCTCGACTTCTTCGGGCGCGCCTGGCACATCCCGCGCGCCACTCGAACGGCGCGGGTGCGTGAACTGCTGACGCAGTTCGGGCTGTGGGACCGGCGGGACGAGACCGTCGGCACGTGGAGCCGTGGCATGAAGCAGAAGCTCGCCGTGGCGCGGGCCGTCCTGCACCGGCCACCGCTCGTCTTCCTCGACGAACCGACGGCCGGACTCGACCCGGTCGCCAGCGCGTCGCTGCGCGATGACCTCGCTCGGCTGGCCGGCCAGGAGGGCGTCACCATCTTCCTGACCACGCACAACCTGGCCGAAGCCGAACGATTGTGCGCCTTGGTCGGGGTGATCCGGAGGGGACGATTGCTCGACCTCGGAACCCCGTCGGCGCTGCGCAGCGCGCGCGGAGCGCCGGTGGTGCGGATCGCCGGCCACGGACTCACCGACCAGGTCGTGGAAGCGCTGGCGACGGTGGCGGGGGTCGGCAGCGTGGCGCGCGAAGGGGACGCGCTGGTGCTTCGCCTCGCCGATGGTGCCGACGTCCCGGCGATCGTCGCCTGGCTCGTCGACGCCGGGGTCGGAATTGAAGAAGTGCGGCGCGATCGCGCCTCGTTCGAGGATGTCTTCCTCGACCTGGTGGCCGACGAATCGCGCGACGTGCCCGGAGCCGGACCATCGGGAGGGGGCCCATGATCCGGGACGTGTGGATCGTGGCCCGCAAGGAATGGCTGGAGATCTTCGACCAGCTGCTGCGCTTCAAGCGTGGTGGTTGGTCGATCCTGCTCATCATCGGCTTCCTGGGCGTCATCTCGCCGCTCCAGATGGGGACGAGCTGGCTCACCTCGCCGCTGATGTTCTTTTACTGGCCGCTGCTGACCACGAGCATGACCTCGACGCTCATTGCCGACGCGATTGCCGGCGAGCGCGAGCGGCATACCCTGGAGACGCTGCTCGCCACGCGCCTGAGCGACACCGCCATCATCCTGGGAAAGATCCTGGCCGCGGTGATGTACGGCGCCGCCTTCGCGGCCACCAACCTGCTCATCGGCTGGGTGGTGGTGAACCTCAAGTACGGAACGGGGGAGCTGCTGGGCATCCCGTTGGCGCGCCTCGCCGCCCTGTTCGCCCTGATCGGCGCCGGGTCGTTCTTCATCTCCGGCATCGGGGTCTTCGTCTCGCTGCGCGCGGCGACCGTTCGCCAGGCCCAGCAGACCTTTGGGGTGATCATCCTGCTCCTGATGATGACCCCCGTGCTGTTCGTCCAGTTCGTCGCCCCCGACCTGCAGTCCACGTTGTTGGCGCACGCCGCGCGCCTCGGCATCGATACGCTGTCGTTCCGTGTGTCCGGCGGGCTGGGCCTGCTGGCGATGGTCCTCAACCTGGCGGCAATCCGTCGATTCAAGCGAGGGAAGCTGACGCTGGACTGAGCCGGACGCGGGGTACTGCCCTCGGGATTTCGCGGGTATCTTTGGCACCATGCGAACTCCCGTCTATCTCGACCACGCGGCCACCACGCCGGTCCGCCCCGAAGTGCTCGAGGCGATGCTCCCCTTCTTCGGCGCGCGTTTCGGCAACCCGTCGAGCTCGCACAAGTGGGGTCGTGAAGCGCGCACGGCGCTGGACGAGGCCCGCGAGCGACTGGCACGCTGCCTCGGCGCCAACCCGGACGAGGTCTGCTTCACCTCGGGCGGGACCGAGGGCGACAACCTGGCCGTGCTCGGCATGTGGCGCGCCCGGCGGGCGACGCGTCGCGCGGTGGTCACGACGCCGATCGAGCACAAGGCCGTCCTGGCAGCGGTACACGAGGTGGCGCGCGAGGGGGGCGAGCAGCGCCTCGTGGAGGTCGATGCGGCTGGACTCGTGCGTGCCGCGAGCTTCGACGCGCTGGTGGACGACACCGTCGCGCTGTGCAGCGTCATGTGGGTCAACAACGAGATTGGTGTCGTGCAGGATGTCGCCGCGCTGGCGGAGGTCGCCAAGGCTCGCGGCGCCGTCTTCCACACCGACGCGGTGCAGGCCTTCGGCAAGATCAACATCGACGCCAGGAGCACTCCCTTCGACTCGCTGACCGTCTCGGGGCACAAGATTGGCGCCCCCAAGGGGATCGGCGCGACGTACATCCGTCGCGGAACGCCGCTCGAGCCGCTGATGTACGGCGGCTCGCAGGACCAAGGCAGGCGCCCCGGAACGGAGAACGTGGCCATGGCGGTGGGGCTGGCGCGCGCCGCCGAACTGGCCGTCGCCGAGCGCGAGCACGAGTGGACGAAGCTCGAGACCATGCGCGATGCCCTCGAGGCCGCGTTGCTCGCTCGCATTCCGGATGCGGTGGTGCACGGTCGCGGCGGGCCGCGCGCGCCGCACATCCTCAACATTTCGGTGCCGGGCACGGACAGCGAGTCGCTGCTGATGGCGCTCGACCTGCAGGGCGTCGCCTGCTCGTCGGGCTCGGCGTGCCAGACCGGGAGCGTGACGCCGTCGCATGTCCTGACCGCGTTAGGCGTGCGCTCCGACCTGGGGAGCGCGGCGATCCGCCTGTCGCTGGGGAGCCTGACGTCCGAGGAAGGCATCGCCCGCGTGGCCGAACTCTTCCCCGCCCTCATCGACAAGGCGCGCCGGCTGAGTGGCATGGCCGGCTGAGACCACCGACGCCCATGTCCTCCCGTCCCCGCGTCCTGGTCGCCATGTCAGGCGGCGTCGACTCCTCGGTCGCCGCCGCGCTGCTGCATGCCCAGGGGTTTGACGTGGTGGGCGCGACCATGAAGCTGTTCTGCTACGGCGACGACGTCCCCGACAAGCCGTGCTGCTCGCTCGACTCGATCAACGATGCGCGCCGGATCTGCGAATCGTTGGGCGTCCCGCACTACGTGCTCAACCTGGAGTCGTCGTTCGGTCACGACGTGGTGGACAACTTCGTGAGCGAGTACGCCGCCGGGCGCACACCGATTCCCTGCGTGCGGTGCAATACGTTCACCAAGTTCCGTGACCTGCTGCGCAAGGCCGACGCCATCGATGCGGCGTACATCGCGACGGGGCACTACGCGCGCGTCGTCAACGGGGAGCTGCACCGCGGGCTCGACCAGGCCAAGGACCAGACCTACTTCCTGTGGGGGATCGACCGCGCCGTGGTCTCGCGCATGCTCCTCCCGGTCGGGCACCAGACCAAGGCCGAGACGCGCGACGTGGCGCGTGCGCTCGGGCTGATCGTGGCCGAGAAGGTCGAATCGCAGGACATCTGCTTCGTTCCCGATGGCGACCACACGCGGATCATTCGACAGCGCCTGGGCGACGATGCCCCCGCGCTGGCGCGCGGCCCGATCGTGCTCGCCGACGGCCGGGTCGTCGGCGAGCACGCCGGGCACGCCCGCTTCACCATTGGGCAGCGGCGCGGACTGCCTGGGGGCTTCGCCGAGCCGATGTTCGTCGTGGCCATCCGTCCCGAGTCGCGCGCCGTCGTGATCGGTCCGCGCGAGGCGCTGCTGGGGCGGGGGGTGATCGCCCGCGACATGAACTGGCTCGTCGATCGCCCGGCCGTCGGGGCTGTCGTGCAGGTGCAGGTCCGCCATCGCGCCCCCCCCGCCGCCGCGGAGATCGTGCGCCTCGACGCGCACGAGATCGAACTCGCCCTCGACGAACCGGTGGCCGCGATCACGCCGGGGCAGTCGCTCGTGCTGTATGACGGGTCGCGTGTGCTGGGCGGCGGGTTCATCGAGCGGTCCGGGGCAGGACGGCCGCAGTTGCCGGTGCTCGCGGCCGGACGGGCAAGCCTAACGGGCAAGCCTAACGGGCAAGCCTAACGCGGCGGCACGGAGCGCCCGAGCGCGCGCACGCCGACGTCGGGAAAGTCGCCGAACATTCCGTCGACGCCGGCCGCGGCAAACGCGCGCCATTCGGCGGCGGCATCGCCGGCGTACTCCGCCCCGAGATACGGTGCGTCCGATCGCAGCGTCCACACGTGCACGGCCAGCCCTGCCGCATGCGCGTCACGCACGAGGGTCGTGGGACGCGCGGGCGCGCCGACCGCGGCCGGCGGGAGGACGAGCGCCTTGTGCACCCCGACCGCGTCGGCGTAGGTGGCGATCTCGCCGAGCCCGGCCGCCGTCACGAGGTCGCGTGAGCCACGGGGATCGCCGGCGGCCGCAAGGTCTGCTGGCGCCCCCCCCACGTCCACCAGCTGCACCAGGCGGATCGACGTGCGCGTGCGCAAGCCGCGCAGGTTTCCGGTCTCGAAGGACTGGATGAAGACCGCGTCGTCGCGCCCATGGTAGCCGTGCCGCGCGAGCGTCGCGAGCAGCGAGTCTTCCAGCGGCAACCCGATGGCGGCGAAGTGCGACGGATGCTTGGTCTCGGGATAGACCCCGATGGTCCGTCCCGTGGCCCGTTCGCTGGCGCGCACGAGCGTGAGGACCTCGTCCAGCGTCGGCACCTCGAAACGCCCATCGAAGGCGTGCGATCGCGAGGGCAGGCGCTCGTGGGCACGCAGCGTCTTGAGTTCTGCGAGCGTGAAGTCCTCGGTAAACCATCCGGTGACCTCCTCGCCGTCGATGACCTGCGTTCGGCGCCGCGACGGAAAGCGATCGGCCACGTCGGTCGTCCCACCGATCTCATTCTCGTGTCGACTCACCAGCACGCGGTCACGCGTCATCACGAGATCGGGCTCGATGTAGTCGGCCCCCATCTCGATCGCCAGGCTGTACGCCTCTCGCGTGTGCTCCGGGCGATGGCCACTGGCACCGCGGTGGGCAATGATCAGCGGACCGTGGTTCACCTCATCCATGGCAAACTCTGGAGCGGGGAGAGCGGGCGGCGTGCCTGGTCGGGCGCACGACGCCGCGACGAGCGACAGGAGCGCGCCGAGCACGGGCGGCGACAGGAAGTGGCGCGCAAACATGGCGAACACGTTACCTGCAGCGCGTCCGATTGTCGACGTGCACTCGTGCAAGGTGGATGACTCGACACGTGACTCGACGCGTGACTCGACGCGTGACTCGACGCGTGACACGGTGCCCCCAGGCATCGGGTCTCCCGGGTGCTAGAACTTCATGCCCCCCGCGGCAGCAAACTCGCGCAGCAGCCGTTCCTGCTCCTCGGAGAGCTTGTCCGGCACGATGATGCTGGTCTCGACTATGAGGTCTCCCGCCTGGTCGTCCTTGCTGATCCCCTGCCCGCGAATGCGGAACCGCTTGCCGCTCGGCGTGCCGGCTGGAATCCTGATGGACACCCTTGCGCCCGTCGAGCGTGCGCACCGAGATCTTCGTGCCTAACGTCGCCTGGGCGATGTTGAGCGGGACGGTGGCGAGCAGGTCCTGCCCCTCGCGCTTGTAGAAGCGATCGTCCTGCACCTGCAAGGTGATGACCAGGTCACCCGGCGGTCCGCCGTTGGCGCCCCGCCCGCCCTGCCCGCGCAGACGGATCTTGGTCCCCGTGTCGGACCCCGCAGGAACGGTGATCAGGACCTTCTTGCGCGTCCGCACCTCGCCGGCACCGTTGCAGGTCCCACACCGCTCGCTCGGAACCTGTCCTCGCCCCATGCACATCGGGCAGGGACGGTTGACGGCGAAGCCTCCCTGGCCGAACGAGATCGACCCGCGCCCACTGCACTCGGGACAACTCCGAAGCGTCGCGCCTGGTGCCGCCCCGGTCCCGGAGCACGTGGCACACTCCTCGTTGACTTCCAACTCGATGGAGACCTTGCCTCCCACGGCCGCGGTGCGAAACGGAACCTCGAGCGTGGTCTCGACCGATTGTCCCTGCTCGGCTGCGCGCTGTCGCCCGCGTCCGCCCTGGGCGGCACCGCCGAAGATGCTCCCGAACAGGTCGCCGAGGCCTCCCAATCCACCGACGTCAAAATCCTGGAAGCGGACGTCCTCGGGTCCGGGGCCCGCCCCCCCCCGCGCGCCGCCGCGTGGAGGGTCGCTGCCGTGTGCCGCCTGTCGGCGGATACCCGGCGAATGCCCCGAGCCGACGCATCTCGTCGTACTGCTTCCGCTTCTCCTCGTCGCCGATGACCTGATAGGCCTCGGAGATCTCCTTGAAGCGATCGGAGGCCTTCGGGTCGTTGGGATTGGCGTCAGGATAGTACTTCTTGGCGAGGCGACGATACTGCTTCTTGATGTCGTCGGCCGCTGCGGTCGACGACACGCCCAGCACCGCGTAGTAGTCCTTGGTCGGAGCCATGGATGCCTAACAGCTCCTCACCCGTTCCACTGCTTCACGACCACGCGAGCCGGGCGCAGCAGCTGCCCGCGAAAGACGTATCCAGGCTGAAAGACCTGCGCAACGAGGTGGTCCTCGTCGGGCGACAGGGCGGGAGTGGTCGAGATGGCCTCGTGCACCGCAGGGTCGAAGGGATGATCGACCGGATTCACGAGTTCGAGCCCGTGTCCCGCCAGCGACTTGAACAACTTCTTCTCGACGAGCACGACGCCATCGACGACGGTCCGGCTGTCGACGGTCGCGGGGTCGAGGCTCGCGAAGCGCATGATGTCATCGAGCACGTCGATCAGCCCCGACACCAGGTCGCCCTGCGCGCGCCACCCGGCGTCTTGCCGCTCCTTGACCGCACGCTTGCGGAAGTTGTCGTACTCGGCGGCGAGGCGCAGGTATTTGTCGCGCTGCTCCTCGAGCTGGCGCTGCCAGTCCTCACGGGAGGAGAGCGAGGCCGAATCGCCGCCGGCCGACTGGGGAGCATGTACCTCGCCGCCCGACGCCGCCGAGTCGTCGGTCATGGCGGGATCCTGTCCGGGATATCCGTTGTCTTCCATATCTCTCACGCGTACCGAGTTCGAGGGGCTGGGGTTTCGACGGCGTTTGTCGAATCGAGACGATCCGGTGAAGGCGTACCGCGGGACGGGCCCGGCTGGATGTGTGCGCGGGCGCTCCGTGCAATCTCGACACCGGTCCGACGAGGGGCAACGCCCGTGCCTGCGTCGTCCGCCAAATCGGCAGCGAACGGTGCCCGCGACCGATGCTTTGCTGCGCGTCGGTACGCGTCGTGATGCGTCTTTACTCGGGCGCGACCAGCGCTCGGCGCATCATGTCCAGTGCCACCTGCGACGCGCGAAACCGGACCTCAGCGCGATCGCCGATCAGGCGCCCGCCATACGTCCGTACGTCGCCTAGAATGTCGACCGCGATCCAGACGGTCCCCACCGGCTTTTCGGCGGTTCCTCCACCCGGTCCGGCGACTCCGGTGATGCCGACGCCGATGTCGGCAGCAAACCGCGTGCGCACGCCGGCGGCCATCTCACGCGCGACCTGCTCGCTGACGGCCCCATCACCCGCCAGGGTTTCAGCCGCGACGCCGAGCTGCGCTCGCTTGACGTCGTTGTCGTAGGCGATGACGCCGCCAAGCAGTACATCGCTGGCCCCGGGAACGTCGGTGAGGCGAGCTCCGAGCAGCCCACCCGTGCAGCTCTCGGCGACCGCCAGCCGCAGCGCGCGCGCGCGACAGGCGGCGAGGACGACCTCGGCCAGGTCGATGTGTCCCTCGGCATAGACGTACTTCCCGACCCGCGCGACGACGATCGCGGCGCCGGCGGCCAGTCGGGCATCGGCGACGTCTGGGGCGGCGCCGCGCACCGTCAGGCGCAAGTCCACCCCCTCCACGCCGGGGAGATACGCGAGCGACATGCCATCGACCCCCTGGGCGATGTCGCCGAGCAGTTCCGGCAGCTGCGACTCGGCCACGCCGGTGGCGCGCACCGTGCGTGAACGAATCACCGACCGGGCCTCGCCCAGTCGCTGGCGCACCCGCCGGCGCAACTCGTCCTCGTACAACCCCCGCATTTCGCGCGGGACGCCGGGCAGCATGGCGACCCACCGCCCCGCCGCGTCCTCGAGCAGGAGTCCCGGCGCGGTGCCATGTCCGTTGGGGAGCACCTGGGCCCCAACCGGGATCAAGGCCTGCTGGCGATTGGCTTCGGGGGGATCGCCTGGGCGCCCCCGCTCTCGCCACCGTTGGCAGATGCGGTCCCACGTCTCGGCATGGAACTCCATCCGCTGGCCGAAAAAGGCCGCAATCGACGGTTTGGTGAGGTCGTCGGCGGTCGGGCCAAGCCCTCCGGTGGTGATCACGGCGCCGGTGCGATCCAGGGCGTCTCGCACGGCAGCGGCGATGCGCGTTGCGTCATCTCCCACGGTGGCGCGCTGGACGACGCTTACGCCGTCGGTCGCCAGCTCACGCGCGAGCCACGCGGCGTTGGTGTCGACCGTGAGCCCGAGGAGGAGTTCATCGCCGATGGTGAGGAGCTCGAGCTGCACCGGCGGCTAGCGCGCAGCGCCCTGGCTGCCGCCCGCGCCGACCAGCACGCCGCCATAGCGCTGCAGGTAGAGGCCGAGTGAGTACAGCGTGAGCGCGACGGCGCCGATCATCGCCAGGACGCCCACGATGCCGTTGAACATGGCGAAGGCGCTCCACGCCTCGCTGGTCCACCCGTGCTCTGCGGCCGCGGACGAGGCGAAGTACCAGAAGAACGCGGCGCCGACCCAGATCCACTGGAAGGTGGTCTTCCACTTGGCCGGGCCGATGGCCGAGATGATCACGCCGCGCTGGGCGGCGACCTGCCGGAAGATCGTCATCAACAGCTCGCGACCCAGCACGACCGCGATGATCCAGAACGGAAGGCCGATGAGGCCGACCGGGGTCACGAAGGGATAGGCGAGGCGGGCCCCCGCGACCACCGGACCGATCGTCGCGCCGGCAGCCCAGGCATCGGCTTCGGGGAGGGACGACCAGAGGGCGACGTCGCGGGTGAGCCAGTACATCGGGACGAGCGTCGCCAGCAGCAAGAGCTTGTCGGCGAGCGGGTCCAGCAGCTTTCCAAGGTTTGTGACCAGGTTCCGGTCGCGGGCCAGCTTGCCATCGACGTAGTCGGTGACGGCCGCGACGATAAACAGGATCCAGGCCGTCAATCGCAATTGCCACCCGGCGCTCATCACGAGCGCAGCGATCAGCGGAGTCGCGGCGATGCGGGCGGCTGTGATCGCGTTCGGGAGGTTCAGGGCCACGGGGAAGGGGCGCTACGACAGGGACTTGAGTACGAGCTTGGAGACGGCCTTCAAGGTATCGAAGAC
Organism: Gemmatimonadota bacterium; assembly: GCA_016704465.1. GTDB lineage: Bacteria > Gemmatimonadota > Gemmatimonadetes > Gemmatimonadales > Gemmatimonadaceae > SCN-70-22. The sequence continues at coordinate 98,990 of JADJAD010000014.1, forward strand.
TCCATCGCCCGTCACGGCAACTGCCTCGAAATAAGGCGCACGCTCCACCCATTCGCCAGTCGGGAGCTGCGCCACGAGGTGCTCGCCCGCATGCCACGGATCGGGGGCGACGCGCTGCCGCCCCGGCTCGGTGACCTCCCATCCGGGGTTGAGCGCATCCTGCAGCTCCGAAAGCGGCGCCGCGTTGGGCAGGTCGCGCTTGTTGTATTGCACGACAAACGGCATGTGCGTGAGGTCGTAGCCGTACTCGGCCATGTTGTCGTACAGGTTCTGCATCGCCTCGAGGTTCGCTTCCATCCGCTCCATCTGCGAGTCGGCCACGAACACGATGCCGTCGACGCCCTTGAGGATCAGCTTGCGCGACGCATTGTAGTACACCTGCCCGGGGACGGTATACAGGTGGAAGCGCGTCTTGAAGCCGCGGATCGTCCCCAGGTCGACAGGGAGAAAGTCGAAGAAGAGGGTGCGTTCGCTCTCGGTGGCGAGCGAGATCAGCTTCCCGCGAGATCCCGGCGTGACCTTCTTGTAGACGTGTTCGAGGTTGCTGGTCTTGCCGCCCAACCCCGGCCCGTAGTACACGATCTTGCAGTTGATCTCGCGTGAGGCGTAGTTGATCATCGACATCGGCGTCTCCGTTGGTGCGTCTTACTGGAAGAGACGGTCGATTTCGTCATCGACATCGCCGAGCAGCGGTTCGCGCTGCGGATTCGACTCCTGCGAGCGCTGGAGCGAGCGTTCGATCAACCGGCCCAACTCGTCGACGATGCCGCGCATCTTGAGGCGCACGAGTCCGAGGGTGGTGCGGTTGTCGAACAGGGCCACCAGGATGACCCGCCGCGCCACGTCGCCGAGCAGCATCGACTCCTTCTCGCCCTGGTGAAAGAGCGTGTTGAAGTCGGTCTCGCCGATAAGGCGCGCCAACTGGGCATTCGCCGAGAAATCCGCCGCCGTGAGCGAGGCAAATGCCGCCACATCGAAGGTGGGGCGGTCGCCCGCCACGGTCACCAGCTGCCCGCTGCGATCCACCAGCAGCGCGCACCGCGTGTTGCTATCGAAGAGGAAGCGCTGCAGCACCTGGTTGAGGGCCGCGTGGTCCTCTTCGGTGAACGACCAGCTGGAAGCTCCGAGTGGCATGCGCATGGGAATCAGGCGGGAATCAGGCGAGCGAACGTTCCACGCGACGCAGCAACCGGCGCGCGCGGCGGCGCAGTTCGGGCTTCGGCTCCCACGCGAGGTAATCGCGCAGCAGCGTCACCGTCTGCCCATCCGCCTGGGACCGCAGGTAACTCAGCGCCGCGAGCCGGCGCACCGGGCTGTCACTGAACAGGCTCTGCCGATCCGCGACCTGCTGGCGACTCCAGAGCACGAACCCAGCGACCATTCCGCCCAGCATGCCGAAGGAAACGACCGATCCCTTGCGCATCACGGCATCTCCCGGCGCGCCGAGAGCGCCTGCGCGATCGTGATACCGTCGGCGTACTCCAGGTCGCCGCCGACCGGGAGACCGCGGGCAATGCGGGTGACACGCGCCACATGCGGCGCCAGTACCTGTTGCAGGTACAGCGCCGTTGCTTCGCCTTCGACACTCGGGTTGGTTGCCACGATCACCTCGGTTACGGCTCCACCGGCCACCCGGCGCTCAAGTTCCGACACGGTCAGGTCCTCGGGACCGACCCCGTCGAGCGGAGAAATGCGCCCCCCGAGGACGTGATATCGCCCCCGGAACTCGCCGGCGCGTTCGATTGCGCCGATATCCGCCGCTTCTTCGACGGCGCAGAGGACCGCCGCGTCACGTCTTGGATCGCGACAAATCGCACATTCCGCGTCTTCGGTCGGGTTGAAGCAGGTCTGGCAGGGGTGCACACGCTCGGCCAGCGTCTCCAGCGCCCGGGCCAGCCGAATGCTGCGCTCACGCGGTTGCTTCAGCAGATGGTACGTCAGTCGCAGCGCCGTCTTCCGTCCGATCCCCGGGAGTTTCGACAGCTCGCCGGCCAGTTCGTCAATGACCGACACGACTAGAACGGCAGCTTGAACGGGAGATTCATCCCCCCCGTCAGCTTCCCCATCTCGGCCTGCGCCACCTCGCTCGCCTTCTTCTGCGCGTCGGAAACGGCGACCACGATCAGGTCCTCGAGCATTTCCACATCGCTCGCATTCACGATGGAAGGATCGAGCTTGATCTTGCGCACGGTCCCCTTCCCGTCCGCCTCGACGGTGACCATGCCGCCGCCGGACGTTCCGGTCACCGAGCGCTGCGAAAGCTCGTCCTGCATTTCCTGCATCTTGGTCTGCATCTGCTGCGCCTGCTGCAGAAGCTTCAGAATGTCGGCCATGGATTCGTCGCTCACGTAAAACAAGAAGTCAAATCAATAACACCAAGGTATGTATTAGTTTACAAGATCCAGATCAAGTTCATCGATAGCAGCAGATAGGACCGGGTCACGCTTGCGAAGCGCCACCAGCGTCTCTGACTTGATCGATGCCGCGGTCATGCGCCGCGGCTCTGCACCGGCCGCCGATTCGGGAGGGAGCAGTTGTACTCGGGTCACCCCGACGATGTGCTGCGAGAGGGCGTTGGTGAGCTCCTTGGACTTGGCCGCAAGGCTCTCGAACGCCCCCATCTCCTCGACCTGGAGCGAGACGAGTCCCGACAACGCGACCGCAGAGGGGAGCGCCCGCTCGAGCAGCGTCCCCACAATCGGCCGCTCCTTCCGGACGGCGGCGATGATCTCGTCCCACCGCTCGGTGAGCGTGTTGATGTCGAGCGGCGCCGCGACGGCCACCGGGGGTGCCGGCAATCGACGGGGAGCCGTCTCGACGGACGCGCGCCGGTCGGTCGCCGCGCTTCCACGCGCCACCGCGGTCGCAGTGCCGGCGCCGTCGACCGCGACCCCACCGTGCGCACGACCCATGTAGGCAGAGGGCTCCGCAGAACCCTCCGCCACCGCGCGGCGAGCAACGGGAGGCTGCTGGCGGCCAGGCACCCCCTCCATCGCAACCGGCGTTCCGACCGGTGTGTCGCCGCGGTTGGGCGGCTCTTCTCGGGCGCGAGAATCGTGTGCCGTCGGCGGCGCGGATCGGGAGCCTGCTCGATGCTCGCTCCCTCCCCCAGGGGCGGGACGTCCGGACGGCGGCGGGCGCGGCGTGCCTCGCCCGCCGCTTCCCCCCGCACTTCCCCCCGAGCTTCCCCCATCCGTGCCGAGCTCGCGCAGCACATCCTCGAGCTCGAGCGTGCGGTCGAGCAGGGCGAATCGCACCAGAAGGGTCTCGAGCAGGAGCTGCTGCTGTCCACTGCGCCGAAAGCGCGGTTCCAGCTCGCCTACGGCGTTCAGCATGCGCAGGAGGTCGCCGGGGGCCAGGCGATCCTTCCGCTCGAGCAGCGCGTCGCGCGCCGCGGCGCTCACCTCGACCTCGGTGGCACCCAGCGCCACGGCGAGCTGCGCACGCAGCATCTCGCCCAGCCCCCCCAGGAACTGCCCGAGATCGACCCCCTGGTCCACCAGCCGCCCCATGGTGCCGAATACGTCACCGGCCCGACGGTCGGCGATGATGTCGAGAATGCCGAGGTACTCGTCCTCGGCGACGAGGCCGAGGGCCTCGCGCACGCGCGTCGCCGTCACGCCGCCGTCGCCTAACGCCAGCACCTGGTCGGTCAGCGAGAGCGCGTCGCGCATGGAGCCGTCGGCGGCGCGGGCGATCATCCCCAGCGCCTCAGGCTCGGCGTCGACCCCTTCCTCGGCGAGTACGGCCAGCACCCGATCGCGGATGTCCGCCGGTCCCATGCGGCGAAAGTCGAAGCGCTGGAGGCGGGAGAGCACGGGGGCGGCCGACTGGGCGATCTTCTGCGGCTCCGTGGTCGCGAAGACAAAGACCACGCGCGGGGGCGGCTCCTCGAGGATCTTCAGGAGCGCGTTCCACGCCTCACGCGTGAGCATGTGCGCTTCGTCGACGATATAGACCTTGTAGCGCCCCTCGCCCGAGGGCGCGTACATCGCGCGTTCGCGCAGGTCGCGCGCATCATCGACGCCGCGATTGGAGGCGGCGTCGATCTCGACCACGTCGAGCGATGCCCCGCCGCTCCAGATGCGGGTGCAACTCTCGCAGGCTCCACACGGCTCACCGTCGGCGCGCTTGTTCTCGCAGTTGAGGGCCATCGCCAGGACGCGCGCCAACGTCGTCTTCCCCACCCCGCGCGGACCGCACAGCAGGTACCCGTGCGCCACGCGCCCGCGCGCGATGGCCCCCTTGAGGGTGTTCGACACATGCGATTGCACGGCGACGGTCGCGAAGCTGCGCGGCCGGTACTTGCGGGCGAGAGCGATCAAGGTGGACGGGACGTCGAGAGGGCGGGCAGACGAGAGGACCAGCGGGCGGGGGCGTGCAAGCGTGCGTGCCGACGTGCGTGTATCGGCGAGCTACCTACCCCGCAAATTGGCCTCGGGCTCTGGTCGGCGCGAGTGCTGGAAAGACAATCGCGCGGGGCTCCGCAGCCGTTGCCGGCTCGAGCACCCGCGCGATACTCCAGGTCTGACGGAGCAACGCTAGACATCGCGTACCGCTGCTACCTTCGGGGTCCTCACGGGGTTGGCGCGCTTTCGCCCTCCGGGACCTGGAGCGCAGGGAAAGCTAGTGGCGTGTGCCCCGCGCGACAACTGCAGGCGTGCGGTCGCCCGCGCCACTCGATGCGGAGGAGTCGCCGCGATGGCGCCGTGCTTCCGATCGACGACTACCGTCGCGGTGTCGCCGGCCACTCGCTCGTATCGCCAAGCGCACGCCAGGCCTCGTCGAGCCCGGTCAGCACCGCCTCGCCGGCCGCCTCCACCTGCTCCATGGTCACGTCCAGGTGCATCACGGCGCGAACGCGGGTTGGGGACCAGACTCCGACCTTCACCCCGTGCTCGGCCACACGCCGAACGACGTCGTGGGCCGACAGTCCGGGCGTCAGGTCGATCATCACAATGTTGCTGTCGGGCGGGGCGACCGTCGCGGCAATCGCCCGGTCGACGATGAGCGAGAAGCGGGTCGCCTTGTCGTGATCGTCCATGAGGCGATCTCGATTGTGCCGCACGCCGTAGAGCGCCCCCGCCGAGGCGATACCGCTCTGCCGCATCACCCCTCCCAGCCGTTTCCGGTGTTCGTTCGCCCGCACCAGGAGCTCGTCGGACCCGGCCAGCGCCGCTCCGATCGGCGCCCCCAGTCCCTTCGAGAAGGAGACCATCACGGTGTCGGCATACTGCGCGAACTCGTGCAACGGGGTTCCCGATGCGGTCGCTGCGTTCCAGAGGCGCGCGCCGTCCAGGTGCACCGCGCACCCATGGTTCCGCGCCACGTCGTGCATGGCGCGCACGCCGGCGAGCGGGGTCACGAGCCCCCCTGCACTGTTGTGCGTGTTCTCGAGACAAACCAGCGACGCACGCGGTGCGCTCGGCGCGGGCGCCCGGAAGGCGCGCTCCAGCGACTGCGCCTCCATCATCGGCCCCTCTCCCTGGACGGCGCGCAGCTGCACGCCGGCGAGCGCCGCCGCCCCGACCATCTCCCAGTCGTTGATGTGCGAGCCGTAGTCGGCGTACATCTCGGTCCCGCGCTCGGCCAGGGCCCAGATGGCGCATTGGTTCGCCATGGTGCCGCTGGGGAAAAAGAGCGCGCGCTCCTTGCCGAGCAGTTCGGCGACCGTAGCCTCGAGCTGGCGCGTCGTCGGGTCGCCGTCCAGGTAGTCGTCGCCCACGTCGGCCTCGGCGATGGCGCGACGCATCTCGGGCGACGGCTTGGTGACGGTATCGGAGCGGATGTCGATGGACATGCTTGGGACGGGGGGGGGACGGGGGACGGGGGACGGGAGGGGCTGATGCGCAATACCCGTTTTTTCTAACGACCTTCTAGCGTCTCGCGTTGCAGCCGCCGTACTCGGCGCAGCTCGTGGGCTTGGGAGACTTCGCCGCCGAGGATGAAGATCAGCGCGGAGTAGTAGACCCAGAACACGAGCGACACCATCGCGTAGATCGTCCCGCTGTAGATCGACTCCGACGACAGCGACTGGGTGAAGGCGGTCCAGACGTTGCGGGCGATCTCGAACAGGACGCTGGTCGTCAGGGCCCCAACCAGCGCCTGCTGCCAGCGAATGCGGCGATGGGGAAGGAATCGATAGAGCGACCAGAAGGTGGCCACGAAGAAGACGAACGCGACCAGCCGGCCGAGCGCGTACTCCACCGACCCCATCACGTCCTCGCGCAGGCCGACCTCGACCAGGAGCGTTGCCCCGCGCGAGGTGGCAATCGCAAGGTAGGTGCTCAGCGCGGCGTAGATGACGAGCAGGATCGAGGAATAGACGGTGATGCGCGCGTCGAACAGCTTGCCGGCGATGATACCGCGCTGGCTCTGGATGTCGAAGATCTCGGCCAGCACGGTACGTAGCGACCCGAAGAGGCGCGTGGAGAACCAGACGAACGTCACGGCCCCCCACGCTCCCAGCGCGTCACGCGCGCGAATGACGTCGCTGAACAGTGCCTCGATGGCGGCGTGGGTTGCCGGCGCCTGCTGCGGCAGGAAACGATCGGTCAGGGAGCGCACTTCGGCGAGCGACGCGTCGGGGGTGAGGCGCAAGGCGAAGACCAGCGCGGTGATGACGAGCAGGACGAACGGGACCGCGGCCAGCAGGATGTTGAAGGCGATGCCGCCCGCGAGGAAGAAGATGTTGTCCTCGGCGCTCGAGACCCAGACACGCCGCACGTAGTCGCGCAGCGTCTCCACGAGGCGGGCGAGCGGCGTCGCTCCCCCGTCCGCAGGCGCCGCCGTTGCCTGGGTCACGGCCGGCGCGTTCGCGGGCCGTGGATCAGTCGGCGGTGGCGTCGTCGCGCTCTGGGGCCGGCCCGTCACTCGTCGCTCGCTGGGCGTCTGCCAGGCGCCGCTCCAGGTCGTGTCGCGCATCGCGCGCTGCCGCACGCCCCTCCTCGACCGCGCGCCCGAGATCGCGCCGCTTGTCGCGGATCGTGCGGCGCGTGTCGTCGATGGTGTCCTCGATCTTGTCGCGGGCTCCCTCGACGATGTCGCGCCCGCGCTCGCGTGTCTCCCCCACGAGACGACCGGCGCGCTCGCGAATGTTGTACGCGCGGTCCTTCAGGTCGTCCGAGTAGTTGCCGGCCAGGCGACGCGCCCGCCGGGCCTTGCGCCGCAGGACGTGGCGCGTCTCTTCGCCCGACTGCGGTGCGAAGATCAGCGCCAGGCCGGCCCCGATCGCGATGCCGGTGAGCAGCGCAGTGATCGACGATCCCGAGCGCCGTTCGATGATCACCCGGTCATCGTCAAGGTCCTTGCGAGCCATCGTACCTCCTGGTCTGCCGGGCTCGCGCCCGTGCGTGGATTCAGTCGCTGAGCGAGGCGTCGTCGGGCGCCGCTTCGACCACGATGTGTCCGGGGGTTCCGGGCATCGGACGGCGGATCGCCAGCGGTTTCACCGTCTGCTTCACGACCTGTTTCGTCCCGCCAATGGCGAGCTGCGTGAAGAGGAACGTGAATTTCTCGTCATACGCGGCGGCCAGCGCCGCCTTGGTGCCGGCATCGAGCTGCCAGAGCTGCTTCTTGAACGGCCCTAACGCCTTCTTGCGTGTCTTGTAGAAGAACTGCTCGTCCGAGTCCGTGGCCTTGCGCTCGTCGATCGCGTTGAGCGACAGCCACCCGTACATCTCCTCGCGCAGGGCGGCCGGCAGGTGATCGTACAGCATGTTCTGGAAGTTGGTCGCGAGATGGATCTCGGCCGTCTCGGTGCGCGGAAAGTTGTGGAAGGCGCCGTCGGGAAGCGTGGAGGCCCCGTGCTGCACCGCCCCGCTCAGCCCGTACTCGTCGCGCGCAACCTTGGAAAGGTCCTCGAGCGTCTTGAGGTCGAGGTTCACCTCGGCGATGGAGCCGTCGGGGAGCACGACGCCGCCGTGCGATGTGCCGGACTGCACGGAGATCTTCGAGAGTCCTGCGGTGCCGGGGGCCATTCGCTCGAGCGTCGCGACGAAGCCGTCCATGAACGCCCGAAGCTCGGGCACCGTGGAGTTCTCGGTCCCCACCTCGCCGATCTCGCCGCCGATGGAGATCGTGACGCCGGCTGGCTCCTGCGAGCGCACGTACGTCGTGATCGCGGCGCACTCCTCATAGTTCTTGCGCTGCTGCTCAGTGAGCGACCCGAGCGACAGGTCGACGAGCGTGGACGTATCGACGTCGATGTTGTAGAAGCCGGCAGCGATGGCTTCGTCGGCGAGCTTCTTGACGTTGCCGACTTCGGTCACCGGATCGGCCGCGTATTTCTTGTGGTTGACCTGGAAGTGGTCGCCCTGGATGAACAGCGGGCCGCGGAATCCTTCGCGCAGCGCCGCGGCGATCACGACCGCGACGTACTCCGACGGGCGCTGGTCGGTGTAGGCGATCTCCGAACGGGCGATCTCGAGGATGAAGGCGCCGGCGTCCAGCTGGCGGGCGACGCGGAAGACCGCGCGTGACGTGTCGTACGTCGCGCCGCGGATATTCATCGCCGGCACCGTAAAGCCCTGCGTCTGGCCACGCCCGCGTGCCAGGTAGAGCTCGTGGATCGACGCCGGCCGCACCCCGACCGCCTGTCCGAGCTCCCACAGCAGCCAGCGGGCGTAGTCCCGGGCCGACGGTTCGCCAAATACCGCGTCCCACACGACCGCGTCGAGCCGATCCGTGGCCAGTACCGAGGCGTCATGGACCGTGATGACCGAGCCCGAGCGGGTCACGGCCTCGCCAAGCGCGTCGTGAGCGACTGTCAGTTCCTGAGCGGACATGAACTATGCGGAGAAGGAATGGTTGCTGCGCACGGTGTGCCGAAACATAGCCCGAACGCCGTCGCCGTGCACCGCTGTCTCGACGGTCGCCTCGACGACGATCGACCACCTCTCAACGAACGATCGGCCAACGATCGGCCAACGATCGGCCAACGATCGGCCAACGATCGGCCAACGCTCGGCCAACGATCGGCCAACGATCGGCCAACGATCAGCGAAGGATGCGCGCGGGATTGCTGCGGGGCAGTTGCTCGAATTCCGCGCGTGCGGCCTCGAAGCCGGGACGTCCCATCATGCCGTACGTGTAGCGCTTGCCAAGTTCCACTCCCGGCTGGTCGAAGGCGTTGACGCCGTACAGCGCACCGGCGTACGCAGTGGCGATCTCGAACAGCATCATGAGGGCACCCAGGTGCCACGGATCGACCTGCGGCATCGCAATCGTCATGCTCGGCCGTCCGCGGGTGGCGAGTGCTCCAGCCGTCGCGCGCCGCTCGATGTTGAGCAACTCCCACAGGGAGTGACCGCCGAGGTAGGCGAGGTCGGGAATGTCCGCGTGGGCGCCCGGGATGGTGACATCGCGTTCGGGGGTCTCGACCGCCAGGAAGGTGATCGTCTTGTCTCGCGGTCCTTCCATGAACAGTTGCACCTGGGCGTGCTGGTCGGTCGCGCCAAGCGCGGGAACCGGGGTCGGTCCCACGTGTTCGTCGCCGCGGACTTTGCCAAGGCTTTCTGCCCACAGTTGCACGAACCAGGCGGCAATGTCGCGCAGCGGATCGGCGTACGGCATGAGGACCTGCACGTGCTTGCCACCGGTGGTGTCGGCGAGCCATTGCAGGGTCGCGAAGACGCCGGCCGGATTGCGGGTGAGGTCGTCCGTCGCGCACCGCTCGACCATGTCGCCGGCCCCGGCCAGCATCGCCTCGATATCGATGCCGATGAGGGCGGCGGGGAGCATGCCGACCGGGGAGAGCACGCTGAAGCGGCCGCCGATGTTGGCCGGGATGTCGAGGGCGGGGAGTCCCTCGGCCGTGGCGATCGGGCGCAGCGCGCCCTTCTGCGGGTCGGTGACGAAGACCAGGTGTCGGGCGAGCGGGAGCCCGGCGGCCTCGAGTCGCGCGCGCACGACGAGATACTGCGCCATCGTCTCGGCCGTCCCGCCCGACTTCGAGACCACGAGAAAGAGGGTATCCGCCAGCTGCACGCGCTCGAGCGTCGCGGCAATCGTCACCGGATCGACGTTGTCGAGCATGTGCAGGCGCGGCTGCCCCGCCCGGGCCTCGTCGTCGAGCGCGTTCCACTGCGGCGGACGCAGGGCATTGCGCAGCGCGATGGGCCCGAGCGCCGAGCCGCCGATTCCCAGCAGCACGACATCGCGATAGCGCCCGCGCACCGAGGCGGTGTACTCCAGGACCTGCGTGACCAACTCGCGATTGCGCGGCAGGTCGAGGAAGCCGAGCTCGCCCGACGCGCGGCGGGCCGCCACTGCCGCATGCGCGGCGGCGAACGCCGTCTGCGCGCCGCCGAACCCGTCAGGAGCAACGCCTCCCGACACCGCGTCGGCGAGCATGAAGGTGTAGTCGAGCGAAAGCGTCATCGGTCGCGGGGCTGTCGGAAATGGGCGTGGGGCGCGTGCCCGCCCGGCAGGGCGTCACGCGCGGCGGTCAGATCTCCACTTCGAGGCCATCGTAGGCCGGACGGACGCCAGGGGGAAGCTCGGCCTCGAGCTCGGCATGCGACGTCTCGTGGGTCAGGTGGATGAGGAAGGTGCGCTCGGCCCCGATCTCGGCGGCGACAGCGACCGCCTCGCCAATGCTCAGGTGCGTCGGGTGTGGACGCCGGAACAATGCGTTGAGGACGAGGACACGCACGCCGCGCAGACGCTCGATGGCGCGGGTCGAGAGCGACTTGGCGTCGGTGACGTAGCCCAGCGCCCCCACGCGATACGCCAGCACGTTCATGCGCCCATGGGGCACCGTGATCGCTTCCACGACGGCATCGCCGATCTCCACGACGTCGCCATCGTGAATGGGGCGTGGCTCACCTTCGGGCTTCGAGGTGCCCGGCAGCGGCCGCATGCGGTCGTCGAAGATGTACGGGAAGCGTTGCGCCAGCCGGGCCAGCACCTCGGGTTCGGCGTACATGGGCAGCGGGTGCTTTTGCCGGACGGTGATGGCCCGAATGTCGTCGATGCCGTGAATGTGGTCGGCGTGGTCGTGCGTGAAGAACACCGCGTCGACCCGGTCGATCCCGGCCTGCACCAGCTGCAACCGCAACTCGGGCGGCGTGTCGATGAGGATCCGGGTCCCGCCGTCGCTCTCGATCACCGCCCCGACCCGGGTTCGCCGGTCGCGCGCATCGGCCGAGTGACAGACCGCGCAGCCGCACCCGATGATCGGGATGCCGAAGCTGGTGCCGGTGCCGAGAAAGGTCAGCTTCACACGGTTTCGATCTTGAGCAGGTTGGTCGTCCCGGGGACGTCGAACGGCACGCCGGCCGTCACGATCACCTTGTCGCCCTCGCGTGCGAGGGAGCGCTGGAGGAGCGCGGTGCGCGCGCTGGCCAGCATGGACTCGTAGTCGTGGGTCCGGGGGACGAGGATCGGCACCACACCCCACACCAGCGCCAGCTGGTTGTACGTGCGCTCGACGTCGGTGAGCGCGAGGATCGGGACACCGGGGCGATGCGACGACACCATCCGGGCGCTGAAGCCGCTGGTGGTGAAGACGATCACGAGCGACGTGCCCAACATGCGCACTGCCGTGACCACCGCCGCGGCAATCGTCTCTTCGGTCGTCGAGGACCCGACCGAGAAGCGCCGTTCTTCGCGCGCCGGCGACTTGTGCTGCTCGATCTCACTGATGATCCGTTGCATCGCCTGCACGGCCAGCTTTGGATAGCTCCCCGAGGCCGTCTCGGCCGACAGCATGACCGCATCGGTCCCGTCGAGAATGGCGTTGGCGACGTCGCTGGCCTCGGCCCGCGTGGGGCGCGGGTTGTTGATCATGGACTCCAGCATCTGGGTGGCGGTGATGACCGGGCGCCCCAGGTGGTTGGCCAGCTTGATGATGCGCTTCTGGACGAGCGGGACTTCCTCGAAGGGGAGCTCGACCCCGAGGTCGCCGCGCGCCACCATCACGGCATCCGACGCGCGCACGATGCTCTCGATGTTGGTCAGGGCGGTGTCCTTCTCGATCTTGGCGACGATCAGCATCCCCTTGGAGATCATCGTGCGCAGCTGGGCGATGTCGTCTGCCTTGCGGACGAAGCTCAGGGCGACGTAGTCCAGCGACTGCTCGACCGCAAACGCGATGTCCGCCTCGTCCTTCTCAGTAATGGACGGCGCCGACACGGCCACACCGGGGAGGTTGAGCCCCTTGTGTCGCTTGATCGGACCGCCGTACACGACGCGTGCGGTGATCCGGGGCTTGTGCACGTCGAGCACCATCAGCTCGATCAGGCCGTCGTCGACGAGGATCCGGTCGCCGACCTTTACGTCGTCGGCGATGTGATCATACGTCACCGGCAGGTCCCCTTCCCCGGCCTCCTCCTCGTAACACAGGACCACGTCCTGTCCCGCCTCGACCGTGACGGTCTCGGGCAGATCGCCCATGCGAATGCGCGGCCCCTGCAGGTCACCGAGGATCGCGACCGGCCGCCCCCGCTCGCGAGCCGCCGCGCGCACCAGGGCGACCGTGCGCGCATGCTGTTCGTGCGTGCCGTGGGAGAAGTTGATGCGGGCCACATTGAGCCCGGCATCCATCAAGGCACCGATCGACTCGGCGGTGGCGGTCGACGGCCCAAGGGTGCAGACGACCTTCGTGCGCGCAACGCGGATGTTCGTGGACAAGGCGATGGGGGGGAGTGGTGACTGTAAACGTTACCCAAGCAATAAGAGTACGGCCCCCTCATCGCAAGACGGCGAGATCAGGTGCGAACCAACGACTTCCCGAGGGCGGCCGCCTTCTTCTCCAACCCGGCAATGAGCGTGTCGAAGGACTTCTGGAACGAGGCGAGTCCGTCGGCCAGCAGCTTCCCGGTCACATCGCGAAGGGAGATACCAGCCTGCTCCAGCTCGTGAAAGTGCTGCTCGGCCGCCGTCAGGTCCATGTCGACCGTGCGCGCCGTCACCCCATGGTCGCGGAAGGCGTCCATCGTGGCCGGCGGCATCGTGTTGATCGTGTCCGGTCCGATGAGCGTTTCCACGTAGAGCACGTCGCGGTACGCCGGGTTCTTGGAGCTGGTGCTGGCCCAGAGCGGGCGCTGCACGCGGGCTCCCGCCGCCGCGAGCGTGTCCCATCGCGGGCCCGAGAAGCGCTGGGTGAAGAGGCGATAGGCGAGACGGGCGTTCGCGACCGCAGCCTTGCCGCGCAAGGCGAGGATCCCGGGGCGCAGTGCCTCGTTCGCGCTGGCGGCCACCGCGTCCAGCCGCTTGTCGATGTCGGTATCGACACGGCTCACGAAGAACGAGGCGACGGAGGCCAGTCGGTCGATCGGGTGCCCGGCCGCCAGACGGTCCTCCAGTCCCGACAGGTACGCCTCGATGACGCGGGCGTGCGCTTCGATCGAGAAGAGCAGCGTCACGTTGACGTTGATCCCCTCGGCAATCAGGCGACGAATCGCCAGCGCGCCCTCGTTGGTGCCGGGGACCTTGACCATGACATTCGGGCGATCGACCGTAGCCCACAGGCGGCGCGCCTCGGCCACCGTGGCGTCCGCATCGTCGGCAACTCCGGGCGACACTTCGATCGACACGTAGCCGTCCACACCATCGGTCTGGCGATACACGCCCGCGAAGATGTCGCAGGCCGCGCGCACGTCGTCGGTCTCGATCAGTTCGAACAGCTGCCAGGGCGTCAGCTCGCCGGTCGCGCCCTCGATCTGCGCGTCATACTCCCCGCCCTCGGCCAGCGCCTTCTCGAAGATCGTCGGGTTCGACGTCATCCCCATGAGCGCATCGTCGTCGATGAGCCGCGCCAGCGCGCCGTTGCGGAGCATGGCGCGATCGATGTAGTCGAGCCAGACGGATTGGCCGGCAGCGTGAAGATCCTGAAGACGATTGGGCATTTGGGACGGGAGACGGGGGACGGGGGACGGGAGTTGAATCTACTGCAATCGACTGCGGATGCCGAATGTTGGGGTCGGGAGAGGGGGGGCGGTGGCGTGCGAAGACAGACGCGCCCGGCAGATGCTCTGCCGGGCGCGCTGTCCAGTCGTGTGCTCTCGGCCCTGGGGGGCGGGAGGCTGTCGACGGGAAGGGTGAAGTGGTGGCTGCTGTGCGCTACTTCGCGGACCAGGCGACCGAGTGTTCGAGGGTTCCCCAGGCGAAGCGCAGTTCGCCGGAGGCGCCGGTGGTGCCGGGAATCAGCTGGATGACGAGCGCCTCGGCGGGCGACGACAGGGTGCGTTCCTTGAGCGGCACGCGGACCAGGTCCATCGCCTGGTCGTACTCCGTCCCCCATGCACCGGTCTTCTTGCTGATGATGAGCTTCCACGCGCCCTTGGTCGTTTCGGCGAAGAGCGAATATGTCCCCTTGGGCACGGTGGCGCCGCCGATGTCGAGGTCGACCTCGGTCACGAACGCGGTCGCTTCGTTGGCGCCGAGCCGCCAGACCTTACCGAGGTCGTCGGCGAGGGCTCCAGCGACCGCACGGCCGCGGGCGGCCGGGACGCCGTAGTCGACGGAGATCTTGAACGGCTTGGGGGCGGGCTGCCCCTGCACGCGCGGTGCCGCCAACGTGACCGTCGAACTCGCCCGACCGCTGGCGCCGGCCTTGAGGTTCGACTGGGCGGCGAGCGGCGCGGCGACCGCGATGGAGAGCGCAAACGCCGGAGCGAAGGCGCGCAGACGTGAAAAAGTCATGCGTCGGGGGTGCGAGAGGTGGAGACGAGACGTGGCGCCGATTGCGGTCGCCGATGTCGGGGGGGAATCTGCCACGGACAACTAGGCATGCGCAACAGCGCGCGACGCCACGGGAATATGCCCTGGGTAATCCGGTCCCGACGTGTGTGAGGTGTACCCCGCACGTCGGGGTGCAGGTTCCCATCTGGCGGAAATCGCCCGCTCGTGCGACGCTCCGCGCGGCGCGATCGCCCGATCGCGAGTCGTTCGTCGTCCCGCGTCTGGCACCACATGTCTCGTCGAACGCCGGTCGTCCAAGCGCCATCATTCGGCACGGCAGCACGCCTCGCGCTCGAGGCGCTCGCCGATCCCGAGGTGAAGGCGGGGGCGGAACGCTACTTCAGGGGGGCGGTGCCGTTTCATGGCGTCAAGGCGCCGCGTGTACGCGAGGTCTTCCGCACCGTCTTCCGTGACATCGACGACCAGCCGGTAGAGACGATGGTCGAGGCAGCATTCTCCCTGCTGCAGCGGCCATACCAGGAGGAAAAGCAGCTCGCGGTGCATCTGCTCGAACGGCTACGACGGCGCTGGCCGCCCGACCTGCGCGCGCGGCTGGAACCGGTCTTCGACGCGGGAGTGCACGACTGGGCGACGTGCGACGGGGTGAGCGGTCGGGTGCTCAAGGTGCTGCTGGAGCGTGACCCGGGGGCCGCGGCGCAGATCGCACGGTGGAGCCGCTCGGCGAACCCCTGGCGCCAGCGTGCCTCGGCGGTGGCCTTCGTGAAGCTCGCGCGCCACGGCGCCCACTCGCGCGAGATCTTGGATCTGTGTGACCAGCTGGCGACGAGCCCCGATCGATTCGTCCAGCTCGGGATGGGGTGGGTGTTGCGCGAGCTGTCGCTGGCCGATCGTGACGCGGTGCTGGCATTCCTGCGCCGCCATCACCGTACCCTTCGGCGAGAGGCGGTGTGCTATGCGATCGAGAAGCTGCCAGCACCGCTCCGGCAGTCCGTCCTGCGCGAGCACGCAAAGACGCCGCGCGGATAGAGGTGTGCTTGCCGCGTCGTGTTCTGGGAGGCAACCTTGCCGCGGCCGAAGCGCTGCCGACGCCTTCGCCACCCTTGTCGTCGCCCCCTCACCGTTTGGAGTCGTGCATGAATCGTGTCCCACGTATCGCGACCGTGATCGTGGCCCTTGCCACCCTGTCGGTCCACTTGCCAGCGCAGGGAGCGACGGCGGCGGCGAAGCCGGATCCCCGGCTCGAGAAGCTCAAGGCCGAAGCGCTCACCAAGGTCGACGGGCGTGCGCAGCTGATCCAGCAGATGGTGGACCAGGTGTACTCGTTCGGCGAGCTCGGCATGCAGGAGTTCGAGACCTCGAAGTACCTGACCGGGCTGCTCGAACAGAACGGCTTCGCGGTGGAGCGCGGGACGGCCGGGATGCCGACCGCCTGGGTCGCCCGCTGGGGGAGCGGAAAGCCGGTGATTTCTCTCGGATCGGACATTGATGGGATCCCGCAGGCCAACCAGAAACCGGCGTTCGGCTACCGCGAGCCGCTGATCGCCGGCGCCCCCGGCCATGGGGAGGGACATAACTCCGGTCAGGCGGTGAACATCGCGGCAGCGCTGGTGGTGAAGGAGATCATGGAGCGGGAGAAGATCTCCGGGACGCTCGTGCTCTGGCCGGGGGTGGCCGAGGAGCAGCTGGCGGGCAAGGCGCACCTGGTGCGGGCGGGGGTCTTCAAGGACGTGGATGTCACGCTCTTCACCCACGTCGGCTCCGACTTGAGCGTGGGGTGGGGACGATCGGGGACGCTGGCCATGGTCTCGGCGATCTTCAAGTTCCGCGGCCAGACCGCGCACTCGGCCGGCGCCCCGTGGCGCGGCAAGTCGGCGCTCGATGCGGTCATGCTCATGGCGCAGGGGTGGGAGTTCAAGCGGGAGCATCTCGAACCGCAGCAGCGCTCGCACTACATCCTGCGCGACGGCGGCGACCAGCCGAACGTGGTGCCGCAGACGGCGAGCATCTGGTATTTCTTCCGCGAGCGGGACTACGACCGCACGATGCGGAACTTCGAGACGGCCAAGCGCATCGCCGAGGGTGCGGCCATGATGACCGACACCAAGCTGGACACGGTGCAGGTGATCGGGTCGGCGTGGGACGTGCACTTCAACAAGGCGGTCGCAGACGCGGCCTACGCCAACATCAAGCGCGTCGGCCTTCCCAAGTGGGACGACAACGACCTCGCGCTCGCCAAGGCGTTACAGCGCGAGATGGGGGCTCCCGACAGCGGACTGACGACCGCGATCAGCCCGCTTCCCGGCCCGGTTCCCGATGCCGTGGTCTACGGTGGCTCGGACGACATCGGCGACATCTCGTGGAATGTCCCGACCATCACGCTGTCGTATCCGTCGAACATTCCCGGCACGCCGGGTCACAACTGGTCCGACGCGATCGCCATGGCGACGCCGATCGCCCACAAGGGGGCCGTGGCCGGGGCCAAGGTGCAGGCACTCACCATCCTGGACCTGATGCTGACCCCCCGAATTGTCGCCGACGCCTGGGACTACTTCAAGACGACGCAGACGAAGACGACCACGTATAAGTCGTTTCTCGGGCCGAACGACGGGCCGCCGACCTTCCTGAACGAGGAGATCATGGCCAAGTGGCGGCCGCTCATGAAGCCGTACTACTACGACGCGACGAAGTACAAGAGCTACCTCGAGCAGCTGGGAATCCGGTACCCGACGCTGAAGGGGGCGGTGCAGTAGCGATGTTCATGAGTTCGCGCGACGAGCACGCGCGTCGCGCACCAGCGTTGACGCGACCGTTCTCGTGGCCCGGCCTGGCCAACGAGCGGCGGCGACGACGCGTAAATTCCGTGGGGACGTACGACGCGGCGATGGCCTGTCGACCGACGGGCGCCGCGTCCGCCGCCTCCCCATTTCCACATCCTTCACCCCGAATCGCCATGCCACGCTGGCTGTCCGCGCTCGCCCTCTCTGCCGCACTCGCTGCCCCGCTCGTCCTTCCCGCGCAGAGGGGGGGCTCCGCACGCCCCGACCCGCGCCTCGAGAAGCTCAAGGCCGAGGCGCTGACCAAGGTCGATGCCCGCGCCAAGCTCGTGCAGGAGATCATCGACCAGATCTTCTCGTTCGGCGAACTCGGCATGCAGGAGTTCGAGACCTCGAAGTACCTCACCGGGTTGCTGGAACAGAACGGCTTCACCGTCGAGCGTGGCGTCGCGGGGATGCCGACGGCGTTCGTGGCGACCTGGGGCTCGGGAAAGCCGGTCATTGCGCTGGGATCCGACATTGACGGCATCCCGCAGTCGAACCAGAAGCCGGCGTTCGGCTACTTCGAGCCGTTGGTGGCGTCGGCCCCCGGTCATGGCGAGGGGCACAACTCCGGGCAGGCGGTGAACATCGCCGCGGCGCTGGTGGTCAAGGAGATCATGGAGCGTGAGAAGATCTCCGGCACGCTCAAGATCTGGCCGGGGGTCGCCGAGGAGCAGGTCGCGGGCAAGGCGCACCTCGTGCGGGCAGGGGTGTTCAAGGACGTGGATGTCACGTTGTTCACCCACGTCGGCAATAACCTGGGCGTGTCGTGGGGGCAGTCGGGGTCCAACGCGATCGTGACCGCGCTATTCAAGTTCAGGGGACAGACCGCGCACTCTGCCGGGGCCCCGTGGCGCGGCAAGTCGGCGCTGGACGCCGTGATGCTGATGGGCCAGGGATGGGAATACAAGCGCGAGCACCTGGAGCCGGCCCAGCGCTCGCACTACGTGATCAAGGACGGCGGCGACCAGCCGAACGTCGTGCCGCAGACGGCGAGCGTCTGGTTCTACATTCGCGAGCGCGACTACGACAAGGTGCAGGCCAACTTCGAGGCGGCCAAGCGCATTGCGCAGGGCGCGGCGATGATGACCGACACCAAGCTCGACTCGGTGATCATCCTCGGCTCGGCGTGGAGCGGACATTTCAACAAGACCATCGCCGAGGTGACCCAGGCCAACCTCGAGCGTGTCGGCAACCCGACGTGGGACGCGAACGACATTGCGCTCGCCAAGGGGATCCAGCGCGAGCTCAAGGTCACCGAGCAGGGGCTGGAAACCAAGGTCGACTCCATGCGCGGCCCGGTCGACATGTCACGTTCGTTAGGCGGTGGCTCGGACGACATCGGCGACATCTCGTGGAACGTGCCGACGGTCACGCTGCGCTACCCGTCCAACATCCCCGGACTCCCGGGGCACAACTGGGCCAACGGGATCTCGATGGCGACGCCCATCGCCCACAAGGGCGCGGTGGCCGGTGCCAAGGTGCAGGCGCTCACGCTGCTCGACATCCTGCTCAAGCCGGCGGTCGTGGCCGACGCGTGGGACTACTTCAACAACGTCCAGACCAAGACGCAGAAGTACAAGTCGTTCCTCGGCCCCAACGACGGCCCACCGACCTGGCTCAACGAGGACATCATGGCAAAGTATCGCCCCCTGATGAAGCCCTTCTACTACGACGCCTCCAAGTTCCCCACGTACCTCGACCAGCTCGGGATCAAGTATCCCACCGTGAAGCCGGTGGCGCAGTAGCCAGCGGGGTGCACCGGCCGGTGCAAGACGCGACACGATCTGTGGGGGGATCACGATTAGGTCGCGTTAACCGGCCGGCGCAATCCGCGCGACGAAAGCAGGGTGAGCTATCGACGGGAGCCGGGCCGTCGGTCATCTTTCTCCGGACTTCGGAGTGGTCGTTCGCTCGAGTCTCGGCGACGAGACCGAGCGTCACGCTTACCCGGCCCCGTCACCTGGATGTGCGTTGGTCCGCTGGAGACGCAGGTGACACGATTCAAGGAACTCCCGACGAGTTGTTCAGAGATTTGCGAATTGTGAGCTGTGGCGTCCAAGGAGTAGCTTGGACCGCTTTGGCAGGTCCACTGACAGCCCGACCGCGTCCTATCCGTCGGTTCCGCCGTCCCCTCCCACCTGACGGTCGCGCGCCCCGGGCGGCGCGGCCTTCCACCGTCGCCACATGAACGACCGTATGCGTCTTCCTCCGATCATTCAGGGCGGGATGGGGATCGCCGTCTCCAACTGGAGCCTTGCCCGCGCCGTCTCCTCGGCCGGACAACTCGGCGTGGTGTCGGGCACGGCGATCGACAGCGTGCTGGTTCGTCGCCTGCAGGACGGCGACCCGTGCGGCAGCGTGCGTCGCGCCATGTCGCGCTTCCCGCTCCCCGACGTCACCGCCCACGTGATGCGCCGCTTCTTCAATGCTGATGGGCGCGTGCCGGGCGAACCGTATCGCCTGCTGCCGATGTATCGGCAGCGAATGGCGCCCCTGCGCCAGCAGATCACGATGCTCGCCTCGTTTGTTGAGGTGACGCTGGCCAAGGAGGGGCACGAGGGGCTGGTGGGGATCAACCTGCTCACCAAGCTGCAGATGCCCAATCTTCCCACGCTCTATGGCGCGATGCTCGCCGGCGTGAACGTGGTCCTCATGGGCGCCGGGATACCGCGGGAGATTCCGGGGGCACTCGACGCCATGTCACGGCACGAAACCGCGACGCTCAAGTTCGACGTGGAGGGCCTTCCGGCCGGCACGACCGAGTACCTGACGTTCGATCCGCGGGCGCATAACGAGGCCGCGAGCGAACCGCTGGAACGCCCCCTGTTCTTCCCGATCGTGTCGGCGGCGTCGCTGGCCCACAACCTGGCCCGCAAGTCCAACGGTCGGGTGGATGGATTCGTGGTCGAGGGACCGACCGCCGGCGGACATAACGCCCCGCCCCGCGGCACGATGCGATTGTCGGAGAGCGGCGAGCCGATTTACGGCGAGCGAGACGCCGTCGACCTTGCCGCCATGCGCGAGATCGGGCTTCCGTTCTGGCTCGCTGGGGGCTCGGGATCGCCCGACGGACTGGACGCGGCGCTGACCGCTGGCGCCACCGGGATCCAGGTTGGTACCCTGTTCGCCTACACCGAAGAAGCGGGCTTCACGCGCGAGATCCAGCGGACCGTGATCGAGGCAGCGACGGCGGAACGACTCACGGTGCGCACCGACCCGCGCGCCTCGCCGACCGGCTATCCGTTCAAGGTCGCCATGGTGGACGCGCAGCCGGTCCTCCACTCGATTCGTACGCGCGTGTGCGACCTCGGCTACCTGCGCACCGCTGTCCGCAATGACGCCGGGAAGATCATCTACCGCTGCCCCTCCGAACCGATCGACGATTATGCGAAAAAGGGGGGCGCGGAGGGCGACACCGCCGATCGCCAGTGCCTGTGCAACGCCCTGATGTCGTGCATCGGGATGGGACAGGAGCGCGAGGGCTACGTGGAACCGCCGATCGTCACTAGTGGCGACGACGTCCAGTACCTGAACCGCTTCCTGCAGGGACGCGACTCGTACCGGGCCGCGGACGTGATCGCGTATCTCACCCGCACCGCACTGGTTCCCGCCTGAGCCTCAGCGCTCCGCGCGGCGGAGTTCCTGGTTCTCCATGATGTGCACGCCCTTGGCGTCGCGCGCGGCCGCCCGCACCAGCGATCGCGCCACCTGCCGCGCGTGCACGGGCTTCCAGCGTCCGGGAACGAGGAACGCCAGCCTCGAAGCGAGCACCTCGCCCAACCGGAACTCGGCCCGCGCTCCCTCCAGCAGCGACGGGCGCGCGATGGTGATGGCGCGGTAGCCTAACGCGCGCACCGCATCCTCCAGCTCGCCCTTGACGCGGTTGTAGAAGACGCGCGAGCCGGCGTCGGCGCCGAGCGCGCTCACGAGGAGGAAGTGCCGAGCCCCGTGCGCGTGGGCGAGCGTCGCGACGCGCAGCGGGTAGTCGAAATCGACGCGCCTGAAGGCCTGCGGCGACCCGGCCTGCTTGATGGTCGTGCCGAGTGCGCACACCACCTGGTCCACGGCGAACAGGTCGGGGGTGGCGTCGAGCGCCTCGAAGTCGACAACCGCTTCTCGCAAGCGCGGATGACGCACGGTGTCGGGAAGCGGCCGACGAACAAGCGCCACGACCTCACGCACGCCGGGATCGTCGGCGAGCAGGGCGTGCAGTTCGCGTCCAACCAGCCCTGTCGCACCGACGAGCAGGACGCGGCGGCCATCGCTGGCAGAGGCAGTCATGTCCGAAGGTACGCGCCGAAACCGCGCGGGTCGAGCCGGCGACACGCCAGCAGACCGTCGCGGGCGCCTGCGCACCTCACGGCAGTTGCCAGACGATCGTCCCATCGTCGCGCCGGATCTCGCGAAGCGATCGGAGCGAGGCGGGAAGGTGTTGGACGAGCAGGCCGTGCAGGTCGTCGCGAAACGGCGGCGCAGTGAACGGGTTGTGCCCCAGCGCGTCCGTGGCGCTGTACGGCACCTCGATCGTCTCGACGCCGCGCGCGAGGGTGGCGAACCGTCCGCCAAGTCCGAGGCGCCGCTCACCGTTGCTCCCCCACGACGACCAGAGGGCGAAGTCGGCGGCCGACGCATAGATCGTCACGCGCGCCGCGCGTGCGCTGAGCGCGGGCAGCACCTGCTCGAGAAACGCACCGGCTGCAAGGTCGGGGGCGACGAGCACCACCTCGCGAAACATGACCGGAGGCATGCGGGTAGCGCCCGCCGCCGAATCGGCCTCGTGCAGCGTCCGCAGGGCAGCGGCGAGCACCTCGGCACCCATGCTGTGGGACACGATGGAGAGGTCGCTCGTGCCCGGGTCCGCACGCAACTCGCGGAGCAGCGCGGCCAGCTGTCGTCCCGCGTCGCGCGCGGCGCGCTGATCGCTGCGATAGCTGGCCAGCTGTGCGTTGGATGACCAGGCGAAGAGGATCGTTGCCCCCGGGAACTGCACTTCTGCGGCGAGCCGCGCGGCGCGTACGGCCGCCGACTCGAACGACGTGCGGTATCCGTGGACGAAGACCAGACGCTCCTCTCGCACGCCCTCGGACAGCCCCTGCGCGAGCTGCCGTGCGAACGCGCTCGAGTCGGTCGCGTCGATGGCACGCAGCGACAGGCGTCGCGCGTCGTCGCTGGCGACGTTTCCGCGAACGGACCGCATGTAGGGTGTGCGCACGGCGCTCCCGGTCGCACGGAAGTCGCCGGACGGGACATTCACCGTCAGGAGGCCGCGGGCGAGGGAGTCGCGCGCCGTGCCATCGAACGAACGACCGGGGGACCGCGGCGTGATGCTCCCCCCGCGCGTGGTGGCGTACGGGAGTCGCACGAGGACGGGAACCGAGTCGGCGGCGCTCCAGCGGTCAATGATCTCGAAGCGCGGAGACGCCGCCACGGTCGTCGCGGTCCCGGCGAGGTCACTACACGTCGCGAGCAGCACGTACTCGCCAGGCTCGGGCATGAGGCGCAGCTCCGCGCCCGCGCCAAGCAGCTCTCCCGGCCCGTTCGTCCAGTGAATGCCGGTGAGGCGTCCATCCTCCCGATCGTCGCATCGGGCCGTGAGCGCCACGGTTGCCCCGTAGGTCGCGATCCCGTCGGGTGCGTTGCCGCTGACGGAAAGCGATGGCGGGGTGTTTGGCCGCTCGACCGGTGCCGACAGGACGGGGAGCGGCGGCGGCGCCGGAGGCGGTGCGGGATGCCCGCACCCGCAGAGGGCGGCGAGCGCGAACCCGGCGGCCCGACGCGGTGCGCCGGCGAAAATTGGGGACATGCCCGTCAAGTTAGCGGGATCGTCCCGGAGGCTGGCGCGCCATAGATTGCGCCGAGTTCCCTCCCCATCGCCGCATGACGACACCTCCCAGTCCCCGATCGCTTCCCATCCTGCGGTCCATGATCGACGCGCTCGATCGCGACCTGCTGCAGATCGTGGCCCGCCGCATGACGCTGGTGGCCGAGGTGGCGGCCGCGAAACGCGAGGGTGGCCTGAAGATTCGCGACGCCCGACGCGAACGCGAGGTCCTCGAGGATCGCACGCGGCTGGCCGATGAGCTCGGACTCCCGCGCGGCGAGATGGAATCGATCTTCCGGCTGCTGCTGCGGGCAAGCCGCGACCATCAGGCCTCCTTGCGCGCCGAGGTCCCGCCGAACGACATCCCGCGTACCGTCGCGATCGTGGGAGGGCACGGCAGGATCGGCGGGGTGCTGGCGAGGCTGTTCGCCGACCTGGGGCATCGCGTGCTCATCGTCGACGTGGACACCGAACTGCGCGCGACCGAGGCCGCCGCCGCCGCAGACGTGACCATCATCAGCGTCCCGATCGAGGTGACTGAGGATGTCATTCGCGAGGTGGGGCCGCACGTGCGCGAGGACGCGCTGCTGATGGACGTGACCAGCGTGAAGGAGGGGCCGGTGCGCGCCATGCTCGACGCGACGCGCGGCAGCGTGCTCGGTGCCCATCCGATGTTCGGCCCGAGCGTGCACACCCTGCAGGGGCAACGTGTGGTGCTGGTCCGCGGGCGCGGCGATGCCTGGGCAGACTGGGTCGCGCAGAACTTCGTGGCGCGCGGCCTCGTGATCACCGAGACGACCGCGGCGCAGCACGACCGGGCGATGTCGGTGGTGCAGGTCCTGAACCACTTCCAGACGCAGGTGCTCGGGTTGACACTCGCCCGGCTGGGCGTCCCGCTGGAGGAGACGCTGCGCTTCACGTCGCCGGCATACCTGCTCGAGCTGTACGTCGCCGCCCGGCACTTTGCCCAGTCGCCGGGGCTGTACGGCCCCATCGAGATGCGCAACCCGCGCACCGGTGAGGTGACCAAGGCGTTCAATGAGGCGGCGCGCGAACTGGCCGACATCATCGCCCATGGCGACCAGCCGGCGTTCGACGGGATGTTCCACGAGGTGCGCCAGTTCTTCGGCGGCTTCACCACCGAAGCGCTGGAGCAGTCGAGCTACCTCATTGACCGGATCGTGGAGCGTACGTGAGCCCTGCGCGCGTGCCCCCTGCGCGCGTGAGACGCCGGGCCTAACGACGCGCCCTACACCGCATCGGACAGCGAGGTGAAGTTGAAGTCGCGCACGCGCAGGCCGGGCATCACCTGACCGGCGGCGGTGCGCTCGGCCCGCCCGAGTTCATCGATCTTGTTCAGCATGAACAGCGGGCTCTCGTTCCAGCGGAAGTTCTTCAGCGCCCGCGTCACCTTTCCCTTCTCGATCAGGAAGGTGCCGTCGCGGGTGAGGCCCGTCAGCAGCACGCTGCGCTGGTCGAGGAAGCGGATGTAGAAGAAGTGCGTCACGAGGACCCCCCGCTCGGTGCCGGCAATGAGCTCCTCGGTGCTCGCACTTCCGCCCACCATCTTGAGCCCACCGGGGCGCCCGCCGCCGAATCCACCACCACCACCACCCCCACCGCCACCGCCGGTCGGGGTCACCCCCTGCTTCTGCGCCCAGTAGCGCGAGTACGACAGCTGCTTGAGGATCCCGTTCTCGATCCAGACCTGCCGTGCGACGGGGAGTCCCTCACTGTCAAACGGCTGGGCGAGCAGGTCGGGGTCGGCCGGATCGGAGAAGAGCGTGATCCGCTCGTCGGCGATCTTCTCGCCCACCCGGCTGCCGCCGCCCTTGCTCGAAAAGGTGCCGCGCCCCTCATCGGTATTGCGGGCGTTGAAGCTGCCGAGCAGTTGCGGGAGCATGTCGGCCACGGCCTGTGGCTCGAGCACGACGGGTGTACATGCCCGGCTCGATGGCCTGCGGCGAGCGCGAGGCCACGGCCTTCTGCGCCGCGACCGCGCCTAACGCGGCCGGGTCGAGCTTGCCCCAGTCCCGTGCCCCGGCCGACGCCCACCCGGACCCGGTGGCGTCGGGGGTGCGCACGGTCGTGCCGAGATTCACGTCGGTGGAGCGGTGGTAGGCAAACAGTCCCTTGCTGGTCGCGATCGCCACCGCCCCGGCATTGGCCTCGAGGAAGCCGGCCACGAACAGGTCGCCCACCCCCTGCCCCGCCGTCGCCACCGTGGCCAGCACGCGCTTGACCGCCTCGGCGCGCGCCTCGGGGCCGAGGGCGGCGGTGCGCTCGATGAAGGCGTCGACGGGCGTATAGCTCTGCGGACCGAGTTCCGGCATCAGCTCCGGGTCCTCGGGCGAGAGACGGGCCAGCCGTTCGGCCTGGTCGACCGTGCGACGCAACGCGGTGTCGTCGAGCACGTTGCTCGACGCCGACGCCCGTCGCCGCCCGATCGTGGCGACGACCGTCACCGTGGTGTCGGTGATTCCGCCCGATGTCGTGATCTCGTTGCCGGCAAAGCGCGTGTTGCCGCTCCACCCGCTGGCGATGTTCACGCGCAGCTCGTCGGCCTTGCCCATGGCGAGGATGCGGTCGGCGAGCGCCTTGGCCTCGTCGCGCGTCAGCACCGCCACGTCGGCGGCCGTGGCGTCGGCGAGCGTGTACAGGGAGCGCGGCATCAGACGTTCCTCCCGGTGTTCACGATGTTGACGCCGCGGAAGCGCGCGGGGACGCAGCCGTGGCTCACCGAGTTGGACTGCCCGGGCTCACCCTTGCCGTCGCCGAACGAGCCGCCCAGCCAGTACGACGACTTGCCGCCGATCATGTCCATGCTGTTCCAGAAGTCCGGCGTGCGGCTCTGGTAAGCGACGTCCTTCAGCATGCCGGTGATCTTGCCGTTCCGGACCTCGTAGAACACCTGGCCCGAGAACTGGAAGTTGAAGCGTTGGTGGTCGATGGACCACGAGCCGCGGTTCTTCACGAGTATGCCCCGCTGCGTGTCGGCCACGATGTCGTCGAGCGAGATGTCCTGCTCCGCGGGAAGCAGCGAGATGTTCGGCATGCGCTGGAACTGCACGCTGGACCATGAATCGGCGAACGAGCAGCCGTGCGAGCGCGTGACGCCGGTGAGCCCGGAAATCCACGCCGCCTGCTCGCGTGTTGTCTGGTAGTCGGTGAACATCCCCTTGTCGACGATGAGCCACTCGTCGGCCGGGACTCCCCTCGTCGTCCCACGCCACGCGGGCCAGCGACCCCTCCTGCGTGCGATCGCCCCGAATGTTCATGAACGCTCCGCCGTACTTCAGCTTCCCGATCATCTTCTCTGGCGGGGCGATGAACGAGGTGCCGGCGTAGTTGGCCTCGTAACCCATGGCGCGATCGAGCTCGGTGGGATGGCCGATCGACTCGTGAATCGTGAGCCAGAGGTTGGTGGGATCGAGGATGAGGTCGTAGCGCCCCACCTCGACCGAGCGGGCCGTCAGCTTCTCGGCAGCGAGCGACGCCCAGCGCTCGGCGTTGCCCGTCATGTCGAGCGACTCGATGTACTCCCATCCCTGCCCGCGCGGGGCGAGTTCCTCGTTGTAGCTCTGGAACTCCCCGTCGGCAATGGCGGTCGCGGTGAACTGCGGCCCCACGCGCACGAAGGTCTGGGTGACGAGCGTGCCGTCGGTCGTGGCCAGCGTTTTCTCCTCGCGCAGCAGCGACATGCCCGAGTTGACAAAGCGCACCTTCGGGACCTTGAGCGCGGCCTCGTTGGCCGCCAGCAGCAACGCCACCTTCTCCTCGATCGGGACGTCGATCGGATCGCGCGTGACTGGCGTGCGCCACGTTCCCTTCACCGCCGTAGTGGGAGCGAGCTCGATGGGGCGCCGCTGGGTGGTGCGGGCCGCTCGCGCCAGGCGCGCCGCCTCGCGGGCGGCCTGCTGCGCTCCCTCCTTCGTCATGCTGCTGGTGGCAGCTAAGCCCCAGCTCCCCTGCACGAGCGCGCGGACGCCGATGCCGTACGACTCCGAGTCGTTCACGCCGGTGACCTGGCGCTCGCGCGTGGCCACGAACTGGCGCCGGTATCGCCCGACACGCGCATCGGCGTAGGAGGCGCCGGCGTCACGCGCCGCGTTCAATGCCTCCATCGTGAGCTCCTCGACGAGTGCGTCGGTGCCGGGCGCGCGCTCCACGCGCGGGGGCGCGGCCGGGAGCAGGAGCGCGCCCCCCATGGCCGAACGGCCCGCGGCGGCGGCAAGGGCGGCGGCGGCCGTGCCCTTCAGGAAGTCGCGACGATCGTGGGACATGGGCTCACAGTGGACCGGGAAGCGTGACAGCGAATGCTCAACCCCGCACCTTGGGGGAGGGACGTGGGAGTGTCAACCCGCGTGGCAACCCGCGTGGCAACCCGCGTGGCAACCCGAGTGTCAACCCGCGTGTCAGCCCGCGGCCGGTCGCACCGAGTGCCCGGTCCCCTCGGGACGGCGCACCCCCTCGTGCAGAGCAACGCCCCCGTTCACCAGCACCGCCGAGATGCCGACCGGATACTGGAAGGGCTGCTCGTACGTCGCCGTGTCGCGCACGATGGCGGCGTCGAAGACCACGATGTCGGCAGCGAGGCCGACGGCCAGCCGGCCGCGATCGGTGATGCCGACGCGCGCGGCGGGGTAGGCCGACATCTTGTGGATCGCCTGCTCGAGCGTGAGCGCGCGCCGTTCGCGAACGTAACGCGCCAGCACACGCGGAAAGGTGCCGAGCCCCCGTGGATGCGGACTCCCGCGCCGCGTGGGGCCATCGGCGGCGAACGCGCCGCCGTCGCTGCAGACCATGCCGAGCGGGTGGGCGAGGATGCGGTCGAGGTTGTCCTCGCTCATCGCGAAGCCGACCATCCCGACGTTCAGCGCACTGCGTCGCAGGAGCCCCAGGGCGACCTCGTAGGGGTCCATGCCTAACGACCTGGCATACGCGCCGAGCCGCTTCCCTTCGGCCGCCCGATCGTCTGCAGCGCGCACCGACGCGATGTGCACGTTGTCCCACCCTCCGATGAGCTCGACCTTGCCCAAGGTCTCGGTCCGGATGCGCGCGGCGGTGGCGGGATCGTCCAGGCGGCGCAGGAAGGCCTGCGTGCCGCCGTCGCGGCTCCAGACGGGGAAGAGGTTCGTGAGTCCCGTCTGGTAGGCGGTGTACGGATAGCGGTCGAACGCGACATCGAGCCCGGAGCGCTTGGCCTGCTCGATGCGGCCGAAGGCGTCGTCGAGGCGTGGCCAGTTGCGCGGCCCCTGCGTCTTGAGATGCGAAATCTGCAGCGGGCAGCCGGCGCCGGTCGCCACCGCGATCGACTCGTCGATCGCGTCGAGCAGCTGGTCGTCCTCGTTGCGCATGTGCGTGGCGTACGGCAGCCGCCGACCGGCCAGCGGACGCGCCAGGGCCACGAGCTCGTCGAGGCGGGCAAAGGCGCCCGGCGTGTACTCCAACCCGGACGATGCGCCGCAGGCGCCGTCGGCGAGCGCGCGCGTCACCAGCGCCACCATGCGCTCCACCTCGGACGCGGTGGCGGCGATCGTCTTCGCCGACGACCTTGCCGCGCACGGTTCCGAGCCCGATCATCGCCGCGACGTTCACCGACGGGTGCAAGGCGTCGATCGCCGCGAACCACGCCGCGAACGACCCGCTCTCCCGGCCCGCCGACGCCGCCGCCGTGGCCCCCCACGGGCGTGAGCTTCCGTCCTGTCCCGCCACGATCGTCGTGATCCCCTGGCGCACCACCGACTCGGCGCGTGGATCGTCCCACACGTTGCCGTCACCATGCGAGTGAATGTCGATGAAGCCCGGAGCCACGACCTGTCCGGTTGCATCGATCTCCTGGCGTCCACGCTCGGCGATGCGAGGGGACATCGCGGCAATCCGCCCGGCGCGCACTCCCACGTCGCCGCGGACTCCGGGGCTCCCCCGCCCATCGTGCACCACGCCGCCGCGAATCACCACGTCGAAGTCGTCGCGACGAGTCCACACGGCGGGCACTCCCGCGACGGCGAGCAGGGTGCCGACCGTCCGGACGACGGCTTCGCGGCGCGTCGGCGTGCCCGAATCGTCCGAGCCGAGGGGGGACGGGGAGGCGACCGTCTCGTTCGACGAGTCGGCGGCGGGCTTCGTGGGCAGGGTCATGGGAGTGCGGTTTGGATAGTCGAACTACGCCGAGGGGGCGATGCAGCGTTGACGAACGGGTCGGCACGACGCGTGCAGCAGGATATCCTCCAACCACCGTGACACGAATGGCCTCCACCTCGACTTCATAACCCCCCACTCATGCCTCCAGCCGGGCCGCGCAGCGGGTCTGTTCGTTCCAAGCTGATCGTCAACTCGATCCTTGCCGTGGCGTTCATCGCCATTTCGGCGCCGCAGGCCACGCGGATCCCCGCGCACGAGTGGCTGTCGTTCGCCTTCATCGCAGTGCTCGCCCTTCATGTCCTGTTCAGCTGGTCGTGGATCGTCGGCGCCAGCGCACGATTCCTTTCGGCCCTTCGCGGACAGGTCCGCTTCAACTACGCGCTCGATTCGTTGAGCTACCTGGCGATGGTCGTGGTGATGGTGTCGGGCATCGTGATCTCGGAGTCGGCGCTCCCCTCGCTGGGATTCCCGAGGCCGCGCGACCGCTTCTGGTCGGTGATACATGACGTGTCGTCGGAGGCGCTGCTGGTGATGATCGGCGTGCACGGCAATGCACTGGAACTGGGTCATGGCGGCGAGCGCGCGGTTCCTGACCGGGACGCTGGGCACGGGGACGGAGACCTCGCGCGCGCAGAACTCGTGGCTCCGTCCCGCCCTCACGCTGCTGGCCGTGACGGCGGTCGCCACTCTGGTGACGCTCGGGATCGGCGAGACATCGATAGCCGAGCGCATGCACCGGCCCGGCCCCCGCGCACGTCCCGAGGGGGCAGCTACCGGGCCAGGTGGCGCGCGCCAGCGACCCACCGATGCGCCGACCGCGAGTGCGGAGGGACGCCGTGCAGGCGCGAACGATCGTTCGGCGAGCGGGCAGGCGAACGGGCAGGCGAACGGGCAGGCGAACGGGCAGGCGAACGGGCAGGCAGGCGGGCAAGCGGGCGGACCAGCACCCGGTCGCGCGACACGTCCGGCGCGGCGCGGCGGCGGCGCGAACACGCTCAGCTGGCGCCAGCGCTACCTGCAGCCGACGCTCAAGATCGGCGCGTTCATGGGCGTTCCATTCCTGCTGACACTCGTCCTGCTGCGCGTTATCGGCGCCCGACGAACCGCCGGCGCGGCAGGGTCCAGTGATCCGCTGGAGCAAGGGGTGGACTAGCGGTCCGCTCTCCAACCGTCGACTGCATGCGGGACCGGGCGACGTGGCGTGCCGTTGCCATTCCGCGTTAGGTTGCCCGTCGCGCACGCGCGCATCGGCCCGGCAGGTGCGCGTCGTCCCGGATGTTGCGGTCGTCCCCTCCCCCGCGTGGAGCCCCGCATGTCAGCCATTGCCGTTGCTCGCAGCTTCCCGACCCGTCCAGCCTTGCGCCGCATGCTGGACGAGGCGTTCTTCGGTCCGGCGTGGCATGGCCCGTCGCTCAAGGTCGCGCTGCGTGGCGTGACGGCCGAGCACGCACTGTGGCGCCCGGGCAAGGGTCGCCCAAACGTGTGGGAGCAGGTGCTGCACTGCGCGATCGGGAAGCACCTCGTCGCGAACCGGCTGGATCCGTCGCAGAAGGCGCGGTTCCCTCGCCCCCTCGCTCGCGCCTGGTGGTCGTCTGCCCCCGACGTGGCAGACCCTGATGCGCGCGACCGTGCGTGGCGCGACGACCTCGCACTGCTCGATGTCTCGCACCGGCGCCTGCTTGCGGTCCTGGCGCGCACGCCGCTGTCGCGGCTGCGGGAAAGCCATGGGGCGCGGCCAGTTGTGCTCGGCGAGCAGGTCGCGGGACTCGCGCTGCACGACGCATATCACGCCGGGCAGGTCGCGCTCGTGCTGCGCCTGGC
This sequence comes from Gemmatimonadota bacterium, assembly GCA_016704465.1. Classification (GTDB taxonomy): domain Bacteria; phylum Gemmatimonadota; class Gemmatimonadetes; order Gemmatimonadales; family Gemmatimonadaceae; genus SCN-70-22. Next base: position 130,241 of record JADJAD010000014.1, read on the forward strand.
GGACTCGCGCCCTCGATAGCACTGGCACGGCGGGTGGTCCCACCGAAGGCACCGGCGGTGTCGCGGGTCGCACCGTCGGCCCCGCGCCGCGGGCGCCCCAGCCGAGTGCCGCCGTATCGTAGCGCATGAACGCCTCATCCATCATCGCGCTCGTGCTCGTCGTCGCCTGCATGGACGCACCGACTGCTCCCGGTGTCTCGGCCGGGACGCGTGTGTTGTTCATCGGCAATTCGCTCACCTACGTCAACGACGTTCCGGGGCTGGTGATGGCCATTGCCCGCCAGGTTGGTGACAACGACCTCGGCACCGCGATGGTGGCGTTCCCCGACTTCTCGCTCGAGGATCACTGGCACGAGGGCAGCGCCGCGCGGGCCTTGGGTCGACAGCGCTGGGACTTCGTGGTCATGCAACAGGGTCCCTCATCGCTGCCTGCCAACCAGCTCTACCTCGAGGAGTGGACGCGCCAGTTCGACGCGACGATCCGCTCGGCCGCCGCGACGCCGTTGTTGTACCAGGTCTGGCCGCACATCCTGCGGCGAGGCGATGCACCGGCCGTCCTGGTGTCGTATGCCAACGCGGCCCGGGCAGTCCAGGGACGACTCGCGCCGGTCGGCGCGGCCTGGGACAGCGTCCTGGCATCGGGCGATTCGGTCGGGTTGTACTCCGCCGACGGACTTCACGCCTCGGCGTACGGCGCGTGGCTGGCGGCCGTGGTGATCTACGCCACCGTGCGGGCGCTCGATCCGGCGACCCTGCCAACGACGCTACCGGCCTCCCTCCCGACGCAGGTGGCGGCGCCACCGCTTCCCGCAGCCAAGGTGCGGGCCCTGCTGCAGCGGGCGGGTGCGGCGATGCTCGCCGCCCGCGCGCACCAGGCAGGCGGCGCCGCGCGTTAGGCGGCCGGCACAGGAATCAGCACCACGACCTCCGCCCCGGGCCCGGCGTCGTGCACGCGTGAGCGAGAGGGAGGCGCGTCCGTCGTAGAGCCGGTCCAGGCGGTCGCGCAGGTTGCGGAGCCCCGTGCCGCTCCCGCGCGTCGGCGCCACCGCCACCGGGCCCGGGCCATCGTCGCGCACCGACAGGCGCAATCCGCCCGGCACGCGCGCGGCACCGATGGCGACCTGACCGCCCGCGGCGCGCGGGGCGATCGCGTGCACGAGGGCGTTCTCCACCAGCGGCTGCAGGACGAACGCCGGGACCTCACAATCGAGCACGTCGGCGTCGACCGACCACTCCACGCGCAGGCGCTCCGCGAATCGCACCTGCTCGATGTCGAGGTAGCGTCGCGTCAACTCCAGCTCCTCGCGCAGCGGGAGCGACGAGCGTTCCGTCGCCGCGAGGGTGGCGCGCAGCAGCTCGGCCAGGCGCACCGTCACCCGCTTCGCGGCCGGTGGATCCTCACTCACGAGCGCCACGACGGCGTTGAGTGCGTTGAACAGGAAGTGCGGCTGCAACTGCGCGCGCAGCGCCGCCAGCTGCGCCTGGGCCAGGTCGCTGGAGAGGCGGGCGGCCCGCACCGCCTCGGCGCGCCAGGCCTCGTGCCAGCGCATGGCCGCGTGCGCACCGAGGATCGCCCAGTAGATCACGGTGAACAGGTCGCCGTACGAGCGCAGTCCGTAGGCAAGGATGCTGTCCAGGGCGCGCTCGGGCACCACGCCGAAGCTCAAGCTCACCCGATCGACGATCAGGATCTGGCCGGTGACCACGAGGACACAGAGCGGGACGTGGACTGCCATCGCCTTGGCCACGCCGCCGCGCTGCAACGGCACGCGATCGGCAACGGTAGTGACCAGCAGCGACCAGCCCGCCCACGGGAGCCAGACCGCCAGCTGCGAGATAACGATCTCCCCCAGCGTGAGTCCTGGGTTTGAGTCGTGACGGCACCACGACCATCCCGATGCTCGCGACGATGGCGGGGACGATCCAGCCCACGAGGAGCACGAGGCGGGCCGGCGAGCGCGGTACGCGGGACTGCGGAATCGCCGGCGTGCTGCCGCCCTCGTCGACCGGCTGCGTCATTCGCCGCGCAGGGCGCGCTCCAGCGAGGCGCGGTGCGTGCGGCTCACCCGCAGCTTGGCCCCCGAGTGCAGGATCATCACCTGGTCGCCTCCAAACCACGGCTGCAACTCGCGAATGGCATCGAGGGACACGATGAGGCGACGGTGAATGCGCGTGAAGCGACGCGGATCGAGGCGCGACTCGAGCGCGGAGGGCGTCTCGCGCAGTTCGTGACGCTCCTTCCCCGCGTGCAGGATGACATAGTTGCCGGACGACTCGATCCACTGCACGTCGGCCAGCCGGACGAAGTAGGTGCGTTGATCGCGGCGCACGACCATGCGATCGGCGTACTCTCCGCGCGCTGCAGGCGCGACTCCGGTTGCACCGATGGTCGCTTCGGTCGGACCGGCCGCCAGGTCGACCGGCGCGGCAGCCGCCGCGCCCAGCGACGTCAGGAGCGCCCCCACGCGCCTCGCCTCGGCGGCGATCGTGCCGGCCGCCGCGCGAGCGCGCAAACGCTCCCATGCCGCTGCGAAGCGCTCGTCGTCAAACGGCTTGAGCAGGTAGTCCACGGCCGCCACGTCGAAGGCGTGCACGGCGTGCTGGTCGTGCGCCGTCACGAAGACGGTCGGCGGCATGCGCTCGACCCCGACGGCCTGCACGACGGCAAAGCCGTCCATCTCCGGCATCTGCACGTCGAGAAAGACCGCGTCCGGCCGCCACGATTCCACCAGCCGTGCCGCGGTCGCCCCGTCAGCCGCCTCTTCCAGCGCGACGTTCGGCGCGATGGCGCGCAGGCATTCGGCCACCCGAACCCGGGCCAGCCGCTCATCGTCCACGATCAGGATGCGTGCGATGGGGTGTGTCACCGAAAGGAGGATTGTATTCGAGGTGCCGCGCGTGCGACAGGATGCCGAACGTGACAGGGCGGTGCATCGCCACGAGGACGAACCGCGCGGTCGCGGGGACCAGCGGCGCCTGCAGCGGGAGCAGGCGCCGCTCGCCGTCGGGACCGGTGCACGCATCCACCCGAACGCGGCGCCACCGGCCAGTCCTGCTAGTCGCGCCCCTCGCCGAGCATGACCGGCTGCACCCACGCCTTCAGGCCGTTGGACTCGAGCACGACGGCTCGCACGTATCCTCCCCACCTCGCACGTCGTAGACGGCGGGGTTGTCCGCAGTCTCCTTGAGGATACGACCGTCGCGGCCAATGAAGCGGGTCGTGTACCGGCTCCAGGCATCGGGGGCGATGGTGATGCTCACCCGGGTCGCGCTGCGCTGCACGTCGGACAGTGTCACCCCGGTCGACGCGTAGAAGTCACCGCGCTCCAGTGCGTCGAGCACCTCGCGCGGAGTCAGCCGCGCGGCGCGGACCATCACCCAGCCGCGCCCCGGTCCCGATGCCGAGGGATCGCCGGGACGCTTGAAGTGGTGCGCGTCGTCGGTTGCCAAGCCGTAGAGCAGCTTGCCTGACGAGAGGATCACGTCCCACATCTCCTCCAGCCCTGTGGCATTCCTCCACCACCCACATTGTTCACCATCGGGTGCCCGTTGAAGATCTCGAACAGGCGATCGTTGCGAACCCTGGCGATATCGGCCGCGGTCACCGCCCATCCGAAGTTCGGGTGATTCAGGTGCGGCACCCCGTCGGCGGCGCGAATGGCGTCGATGTCGCGTTGCAGCGCCTCGGCGATCGTCGCCCCGCCCTGCGGCGGGACCAGTCGCGTGACAGCCAGGCCGTTGATGTGCAGCGGCTTGCCTCCCACTGCATCCGTAATCTCCTCGCCCGGGATGATCAGGAATCGCTGGTCGGCGCCGAACAGGGCGTTCAGCCCTTCCACCGAGGTCAGGTAATTGTGTCGCTGAGCACGAGGAAGTGGTAGCCGTGCTCGCGATACCAGCGCGCCACGTCGTCGGGCGACGAGTCGCCGTCGGAATTGAGCGTGTGAGTGTGCGTGTTTCCCTTGAACCAGCGCAGCGCCGCGGGCGCCTGTGCAGCTGACGGATTCGCACTCGACGCACACAGGACAGCGGTGACGACGAGCGCGAACGCTACCGTCCTGCCGACGCCGTGATTGCCTCGAGCGCGAGTGGGCCGAGTGCGAGTGGGCCGAGTGCGAGTGGGCCGAGTGCGAGTGGACCGAGTGCGCGTGCCGGCGCACGCACGGTCGCGACGCGCCTCACCGGACCCACTGCCTGCACCTTCGCCGTCACGTCGCATACGTCTCTCCCGGTCGGTCGGTCCCGTCGTCCGTGATGCGCAAGCGCCCCAGTCGATGCAGCACCGCGAGCGCCACGAGGCCGATGGCCAATCCGACCAGCGCGCCGACGGCCATGCGTCCGAGCACGAGCTTCGTGCGCGTAATGTGCGTCATGATCCCCTGCCGCGGGGCATTCCATACGGCTACCGCCAGCGCCGCGGCCGCGAGCGCGAGCCAGGCCCGCACGCGCCACGGCGCCAGCAGCGCCGCGATCCTGTCGCCACGCCGCACGATCTCCTGTCGCAACCAGGCGAGCACGAGCACGCCCCCGAGCAGTGAACTCGTCAACTGGAGCACGTTGTACCAGGGAACGCGGTAACTCCCCACGGTAAACGCGGTCTGGCCGAGGATCGGAAAGACGACTGGCCCCCACGTGTCGCGATGGGTCAACGCATCCCAGAACACGTGCGTCGAACTGCCAAGCAGGACGGCGATCACGACGAGCAGCCAGCCACCCACGGTCCGCGGAAGGCGTGGGGTCGCAGGAGGCAAGGCCACCAGCGCCCGCGCAACGGGGTGGAGGAGCATGACCCAGAGGATCCACGTCGCCACCCCGATGGGGAGGCAGAAGACGAAGACGCCGAGCGCGGAATGGCTCAGCAGCGCCCAGGGTTCGAGGCGCAGCAGGTATTCGAAGTCCGGTGCCATCGCCCCGACGACGAACGGGGCCAGCGGGACGAAGCCGCGGCGAATCAGCGGCCAGAACGGAAGGGCGGCCGAGGGGTGCGAGAGGGTGAACGGCAAACTACCGCGGCACCTCGTAGCGCTCGGCCGCACGCGCCTCGATCGGTTCGGCCGCGCCGGCCCCGAGGATGCGCGTCACGTAGCGCTGCCCCTCGCCCACACGCTCCACCTCGACCGCGACGGCGTCCACCGCCTGCTCGAGGCGAATCAGGCGATCGTCCAGGTCGGGCGACATCGGGGCCGGCGTCCCGATCGTCGAGCCGCGGCGCCAGATGCGCCTCGCCATGGCCAGCGAACTGGGCACGAGCAGGACGAGCGCCAGCACGAATCCCATCTCAAGCCACCAGTCGTCCTGGGGACGGTTGTTGCGCGGACTGGACGGCGGGACGGACGCCCCCGGCACTCCCATCTGCGTCGAGACGCGGAGGTCTGCAGCCGCGAGCGATTGGGTCAGCTCGAGGGTTCGCGCGTCGAGCGCCTGCAGGCGGCTCTCGAGCCCAAGCTTGTCCACGCCGCTCACTTCGCCTTCCCGGAGGCGCCTGGCAATCGACAGGCGCTCGCCGGTCACCTGCTCGAGCTGGTTTCGCAACTCGTTTCGCTGGGCGACGAAGGCCTGCAGCATCTCGCGCGCGGTCGGCGCCGCCCCGGCGATGGCCGGTCCCTGCGTCATTTCGACCACAGGAAGCGGGGGGAGAGTGGGAACCGGCGGAATGGGCGGAACAGGCGCGGGGGGCGCTTGCGGAGTGACTTGCACGGCCTGCATGGGGACCTCGTCGGTCGGCACAGGTAGCAATGTGGACGCGCGTGGCGCCTCGGCGAAAGGTGCGCACGGTGCAAGCACTACGCGACCCGACGTCGAGCGTTTCACGGGGCACATACCTCGCACTTGACGGGCCGGTCGCGCTCACGCTGGTGGCGGGACGAGGGTTGAGCACGGCCGGAGCCTCCAGAGTATGCCCCCGCCCGTTGTCGCCAGCCGGTCGCAAGCGACGCGAGGGCGCCCGTGAAGGCGCCCTCGCGAAGGTGGTGCATGCTTCGTGCTTCAGTCGTGCATCATGCCAAACCGCCGCTGCAATCCGACGACGTCTAGCGCGTTCCCGCTCACCGCCTGCCCGGCCAGGGCACACCGCGATTCTTCGAGGTGACCGGGGCAAGTCCGCGATAGGTGAACTTCTGCAGGCGCTTCCCCTCGTAGGTCTCGGTCGTGTAGATGTTGCCCTTGGAGTCGGTGGCGATGCTGTGCACCGCGAAGAACTGCCCGGGTTGGCGCCCGCCATCGCCGAACGAGGTCAGGATCTCGAGCGACTGCCGGTCCATGACGTACACCTTTTCGTTCCGGCCGTCGGCCAGGTAGATGTACTTCTGTCCGGCGTCCCGCGAGAAGGCGATGTCCCAGACCGACCCGTCGCCGAGCGTTCGGGGGGCAATGCGGGCCTCCTTGACGAACTTCCCGTCCTTCTGGAAAACCTGGATGCGGTTATTCGGGCGATCGCACACGTACACAAACCCGTCGGTGCTCGGCTCGGCGCAGTGCACCGGGTTGCGGAACTGCTGGGCGAGCGGCGCATCGGGGTTGTAGGGGCCGAGATTGGCATCGTCCGGTTTGTTGCCGTACGCCCCCCAGTACCGCTTCACCGCCCCGGTGTTCATGTCCAGCACGGCGACGCGCTTGTTGGAGTAGCCGTCCGAGACGTACGCCTCGTTGGCCGCGTTGTCGAACGACACCTTGGCCACGCGACCGAAGCTGTCCATGCTGCTGCTGTTGGCGCCGCGGCCGGGGACACCGATCTGCATCAGCAGCTTGCCGTCGTGGGAGAACTTGAGGATGTGCGAGTCTCCCTGACCGTTTCCACCGATCCACACGTTGTCCTTGCCGTCGATGGAGATGCCGTGGTTGGACTCGGGCCACGTGTATCCCTCGCCCGGCCCTCCCCACGAGTTCACCAGCTTGCCGTCGGGCGCAAACTCGAGGACTGGCGGGGCGGCCGCGCAGCACTCGGCGAGCGGCGGCGTGGCGGCCGAGCCGACCTCGGTGCGCGCGTTGAGCGTCTGCTGGCGATGGACGATGAAGACATGATCGCGGGCATCGACACCGACGCCGATCACCGAGCCCATGATCCAGTGGTTAGGCAGCGGCTGCGGCCAGAATGGATCGACATCGAACGTCGGGGCATCGACCGCCGCAGTGGCGGTCGCCCCCTCCAGCGCGCGCTGTCCCAGCCCGAGGGAGATGATCGCCCCTCCCAGCACTGTCGCCGCCAGCAGCTTCCGCGAACCCGTCATGGACGTCCATCCCGAGCGTGTGGGTCGCCCCTCTCCCGCGCGAGAGTGGCTCGGAGACTCGCCGGCGCGGCGTGCGGCGACCATACTACCGCTGCGATGAGTCCCTCGTCCAGTCGCGCCCCGTGGTCCAGCGTCCGGCCGAGGGTGCCCGTACCTCGTAATTGCCCGCATGCCCCCCCGATCCCCTCGCCCACCCTCACTCGACGCCAGTCGTGCTCGCCCGATGTGGTGGGCGCGATTGCGTACGCTGCGCCTGGCGCTCGCGCTCGGCGCGGCGGGCATGGCCGGGTCGCCGGCGAGTGCGAGCGCGCACGAGGTCCCGGCGCGGGTCGCGGTCCACTTGCTCGCGCGCGCCGACAGCTCGCAGCTTCGGCTCGTCGTCCGGGTGCCGCTGGAAGCGGTTCGTGACATCGACTTCCCGACCTGGCGCGGCGACTACCTCGACATCGGCCGGGCCACGCCGCTGCTCCACGAAGCGGCCACGATCTGGATTGCCGGATATCTGGAGCTGTTCGAGGGAACCAAGCGCCTGCCAATGGGGCGCGTCGTCGCGACCCGGATCAGCCTGCCGTCGGATCGAAGCTTCGAGGACTTCGAACGCGCGCTGGCGAACACCTCCGCCGCTCCGCTCCCCAACGAGACCGAGTTGCCGTGGCGCCAGGCCATGCTCGATGTGGTGCTGTCCTATCCCATCGAGTCGCCGGAGTCGCGCTTTTCGATCCGCCCGCTGCTCGCCCACCTCGGCGTGTCGACCACGACCGTCATGCGCTGGACGTCGGCCGACGGCGGCGACCGCGCCTACGAGTACACGGGGAATCCCGGACTGGTTGAGCTCGATCCGGGGGTGATGCATGCCGCCGGGCAGTTCATCCGACTCGGATTCACGCACATCCTGGGGGGGATCGACCACCTCCTGTTCCTGCTCTGCCTGGTCATCCCTTTCCGGCGCGTGCGACCGCTGATCGGGGTGGTCACGGCCTTCACGGCGGCCCACTCCATCACGCTGATCGCCTCGGCGCTCGGGCTCGCCCCGTCCGCGCCATGGTTCCCTCCCCTCATCGAGGTGCTGATCGCCGCGTCGATCGTGCTGATGGCCCTGGAGAACGTCGTGGGCCCACGACTGGACCGGCGCTGGATGGTCGCCTTCGGATTCGGGCTCGTGCACGGCTTCGGCTTCTCGTTCGCCCTGCGCGACGCGATGCAGTTTGCGGGACGGCACTTGATCACCTCGCTGCTCGCCTTCAACGTGGGAGTCGAGCTCGGGCAGCTGCTGGCGATCGCGGCGCTGGTCCCCGCGCTTGCGCTGCTCTTCCGTCACGTGGTGGCCGAGCGGGCCGGAACCGTCGTATTTTCCGCCATCGTCGCGCACGAGTCGTGGCACTGGATGACCGAACGGTTCGGTGTCCTGCGTGCGTATCGTTTCACCTGGCCAGCCCTCGACCTGGCGTTGGTGGCCGTCGCTCTACGGGGACTCATGCTGCTGCTGGTGATCGGTGCGGTACTGTGGATGGTGGCAATGCTGGTCACCCGCCTTGCGCGGGAGCCCATGCGAGACAGCGTAGGCCATGCTGGACGGAGCCTGTTGCTCGCGAGCGTGCTCGGGACGGCGCTTTCCGCCGTGGTGCCAGCGGCGCTTCAGGGGCAGTCGTCGGGCTCGCCGGGGGCGAGGCGCTGCGTTCCACTCGGGCGGGCGTTTTCACCGATGCCCAGGCGGCACGCGGCAAGGACGTCTACGTCGGCTCGTGTCGCGAGTGCCACGTTCCCGCCTCACACACCGGGGTGGTATTCAAGAACAGCTGGGGCGGCAAGCGCCTGTCGGAGCTGCTGGCCTACATGACAGAACGCATGCCGAAGAACAGCCCGGGGAGCCTGACGGGCGAGGAGTACGCGGCGGTGACCGCGTACATCCTGATGCTGAACGGCTATCCGTCGGGCGACGAGGAGCTGCCGTACGATTCAAGCGCCACCCGCCGTATCCGGATCGAGGCGAGCGACCGCTAGCGGCGCCCGCGCACTAACGTTGGCGCCGCCGCCGAGCGACGTCGCGGCACGACCCACACCGCTCGAGGATGACTACGACCATGACGTTACGATGGACAACCCGGCGCTCGTTAGGGATCGCCGCGCTCGTTGGCGGCGCGCTGCTGGCGGCCTCACTGACCCGCGTCGCCGACTCCAGTGCCTCGCAGGGGCAGGCGCTCGTGCGGGGCAACGTGCCGGGCGAGTGGCGGTTCTGGGGCGGCGACGCCTGGGGAACGCGGTACTCCTCGCTCGACCAGATCCACGCCGGCAACTTCGACTCCCTCAAGGTGGCATGGTCGTGGACATCGGGGGCGTTCGGCGCCGACGAGTACTATCGGACCACGCCGCTCTACGCCAACGGGCGCCTGTTCACCGTCGCGACCACGCGCCGCATCACCACGGCGATCGACCCTGAGACGGGCGAGACGCTCTGGATGTGGCGGCTCGACGAAGGCATCCGCTGGCAGAAGGCACCGCGCCAGTTTGCCGGACGCGGCCTCGCCTACTGGACCGACGGACGCCAGGAGCGCGTGATCGTCGTGACCCCGGGCTACCACCTCGCCTCGCTCGACGCCAAGACCGGCATCCCAGACCCGAGCTTCGGCAAGAACGGCATCGTCGACCTCATGGACGGGTTGGGCTACGCCATGGTCCCGCTCGCGGTCGACGACTCCGGCCCGCTCATCATCTCCGACGCTGCGCCGGCCCGCCGTGCTCGGCCTAACGAGGCGTGGAACGAGACGACCAAGACCGGCGCCGACGGCACCATCGGCATCGACCCCACCGAGGGACAAATTGCCGCCAGCGGTCCGGCACAGCTCGTCGGCGACGTCATCGTCGTCGGCAACTCCTCGATCCACGGCTACTATCCCATCCGCCTGAAGAACATCCACGGTTTCATTCGCGGCTTCGACGTGCGCACGGGCAAGATGCTGTGGAAGTTCAACCTCATTCCGCAGCCCGGGGAATTCGGCGCCGACACCTGGAAGAACGGGACGAAGCTCGGCACACCGGGCGTAGGGAAGGTGGATGCGTGGGCGCCGTACGCGGCCGATCCGGAGCTGGGGCTGGTCTACATCCCGACCGGGATGCCGCTCATGGACGAATACGGCGGCCACCGTCCCGGCGCGAACCTGTTCGGCAACTCGCTGCTCGCAATCGATGCAAAGACGGGCGCGCGGAAGTGGCACTACCAGTTCGTGCACCACGACATCTGGGACTACGACACCCCCATCGCCCCCAACCTGCTCGACGTGACGGTGAATGGCCGACCGCGCAAGATCGTGGCGCAGACCACCAAGCAGGGGTGGATGTACGTCTTCGACCGCGTGACCGGTGAGCCCATCTGGCCGATTACCGAGACGAAGGTGCTGGCGAGCGAGGTCCCGGGCGAGGAGGCGTGGCCCACACAGCCCATCCCGAGCAAGCCGGCCCCATACTCGCAGCAGGGACTCGTCGAGAGTGACCTGATTGATTACACGCCCGCGATCAAGGCGGCCGCGCTCAAGGTGGCCCAGCGGTGCCGCATGGGACCGTACTACATCCCCGGCCAGCCGGCCGACGGCGGCAAGAGCGGGCTCACCTGCTCGTGGTACAACCCCGGCGCCTCGGGCGGCGTGAACATCGACGGCGGTGTGGCCGTCGATCCCGAGACGGGCATGGTCTACGTCGGCTCGCAGACCGGGCTCAGCACGATCACCCTCCAGAAGGACCCCTGCTCGGAGTTCAACTACTCGTCGCCGCACGATAGCTGCGGATTGTTGGGGGCACTCCCCACGCCGGCGGACTACACGCCACGCAAGGACCTGCAGGGCGATGGCTTCTCGGCGCGGGCAGGCGCCTCGCTGCTCGGCGGCGTCTCCATCGCCAAGCCCAAGGAGTACGGCGGCATCACGGCCTACGACCTGAACACGGGCGACAAGAAGTGGTGGGTGCCTAACGGGGGCATGGTACAGGTGGAGAGCAATGACCCGATGTTCGCGGGCGTCACCCTGCCGCCGCAAGGCGCGCGCGGGCAGGCGCAGATCCTCACCACGAAGACGCTCATGATCTACGGCACCGGCCGCAACGGCGGTGTGCCGGGGCAGCCGCCGCAGATCTTTGCCGTGGACAAGGCGACCGGCAGGCAGGTGGGGGCGGTTCGCATTCCTGCCAAGACCACGGCCCTGCCGATGACCTTCCGGCACAAGGGGAAGCAGTACATCGTCTTTGCCTCGGGCGCGGGGTCGTCGACGACGTTGACGGCGTTGGCGGTGAAGTAGCGCTCGCGCAGGGCGCGCGCGCAGACACGAAGACGGGACGGGGAGAGGCCAGTGCCTTTCCCCGTCCCGTCACTTCGCACGCAGTCCGTCACCAGCAGGGTGATGAGATACCGCGGTTTGCGCGTGAATCGGGCCTGCCAGTGGGGCGGAGCTCACGCCGCCACCCGCCCGTTGGTGATCTCACTATCATGCGTCCCGGGGTGGATCTTGACACTCGGCGCAGTCGCAGCGAGACCTCATCCTTTCTCCCTCGCAATACATCCATGACGCCAACGTTTCGCTCCTTTCCCAGCCTCCTCGGTGTGGCCACGCTTCTCCTGACGAGTGCCTGCAACCGCGGAACGACCGCCGCCGCAGCCGGCGGCGTCGGTGCCGACAGTGCGTCAGCGACGGCCTCGGGCACCGCGATGGTCGACCACCTCGGCCGCGAGCTCGAGGACCTTGGCGGAAAGATGGTGCAGCTCGCGGAGGCCATGCCCGAGAGCAGCTACGCCTGGGCGCCCATGGACGGGGTGCGCTCGGTCGGGGCCGTCTTCGCCCACGTGGCCGCCGACAACTACTTCGTGCCGGCGTTGCTCGGGATGCCCGTGGAAGGCACGGGTGTCACGACCGAGAGCGGTATCAAGGGGTACGAGGACGCCCGCGGCTCGAAGGCCGAGATCGTGGCCGAACTCAAGCGATCGTTCGACGTGATGCGCGACGCCATGGCCGCGAGCCGACTCGCGCCCGACAAGCCGGTGATGTTGCGGAGCAACGCCATCACCCAGGGCGACCTGTGGGTCCGGGCCATCGTGCACCTGCACGAGCATCTTGGGCAGGCGATCGCCTATGCGCGCGCCAACAAGGTGGTCCCCCCGTGGAGCGCAGCCACCTGAGATTCCTGGCGAGATACGCGGTGGCCGTGACAGGGGTGCCGCGCGACGCGGCTTACGGTTTCACCGCCGCGCGCGCCTGCTCGAGCACCAGCCCAGCCGCCGTCCCGCGCTTGAATCCCTTCCAGTACGTGTGGGTTGCCCCTGCTCGGCCCTCGCGATCAATCGCGTAGACTGCGTCCTTGCCGTTAGGCACGACCTGCAGATACGCGAGGCGCGCGGTATCACCCTTGAGTCGCGCGTCGAAGTGCGCGGTCACGAAGTGGGCGAGGATGTTGTTCATGCGGCGCGTATCCCAGATCGGATCGGCGTAGTGCGTGAACGGGAATGACTTGAGCGTCTCCGAGAAGGCATAGCTCTCCGCCGGCGCGGGCATGGGTGCGGCCGCGTTGTGCCCGGCGCCAACGAAGGTGAGCAAGTAGCGATCCGCATTCACGACGCCGCGAAAGATGGCGCGGGTGCCGTTTTCGTAACCCGACACATCGTCCGCACTGCCAGCGACGAACAGCGTGGGCGTGCGAATTCCAGCCAGCCCGGCGGCATCCCAATATCCGGCCTGCATGCCCCACGGACCAATGGCGACCGCCGCCTTGATGCGCGGATCGATGGACGCCTGGTAGGTGGGATTGTCGGCGCTGCGCTCCAGGAGGAGCCGGTTGGGCGGCGCACGAGGAAACGACGCGGCGGCCTCGCGGAACCCACCTCCAATCACGTTGACCAGGCCGTAGCCCCCCATCGAGTAGCCGACGATACCGGTGCGTGTGGCATCCACTCGGCCGGCCAGAAAGTGGCCCGAGTTCGCCGCGCCGAGTCGTGCCAATTCGTTGAGCACGAACAGCTGATCGTACGGCCGGTTGTACAGCGTGCCGGCAAAGGCCTGCGCGTCGTCGTACGTGCTTCCGGTGTGATCGATCGAGACGACGATGTAGCCCTTGCTCGCGAGGTTCTCCCCCAGGTGACTGAGGAGAAACCGATTGCCCGGATACCCGTGTGAAATGATGAGGAGCGGGAAGGCGCTGTCGCCGACGGCCGGGGTGGCGTCGCGGTGCGCGCGGCCGCGAAGTGTCAGCACTACCGAAGGGTCGCGCATGATGGCGCGATACTCGCCATCATGGGTCGGGCTGGCAGCAACGGCGGGATACCACACCTCGAGCGTGAGCGATCGATCTGAGCGAACGTTGGGTTCGCCGGTTTTCGTACGCAGCACGTCGGCGCGGTTTCCGTCGGTGACGGTGATGGTGCGCACGCCCACCGTGTACGCTCCGAATTCCGCAAGTTCCGGTGCCAGCGGCGTGACCACGTCGATACGGTTGTCGAGATGGCGTTCGGTGCTGCTGGCGGCGCGTTCCTGGGCAACGGCCGGTGCGGAAAGCGCGAGACTCAGCAGCAGTGCGTTACGCAGCAGGAGCACTGTCGATTGTCCCAATTGGCACATGGTGCGGCGTGGCGCGTGATGTCATCGTTGGATGAAGCAGAGTGGCGGTCCCGCCGCTTGCATCGATATCAATGATGGCATGCTCGGCGCCGTGTACAAGACCGCGGATCACGGTAGGCGGGAGTTGTGAACGCCCCACCCGCGAAATCTGAAGCGGCTATGCCAGCGGCGCATTCCCCGCGCTGTCGGCGCTGATGTTTGTCATGAGCATTCTTCCGGTGGCGCTGTTGTACTTTCGTTGGCGCATGGTGAGCGGCAGCATCTGGCCAATCGTCATCGCCCACGGCGCGTGGAACGTGGTGACTCAAGCTGCATTCGACGGATTCACGCGCGGTGTGTCGCGGACCCGCTACACGGGTAGCCGCTCCCGACTCGCCATCAGTCGGGTGATCGCTTCGGCCACATGCCGCTCGTCGATGTGATGGTCACCGCGCTCGACGCGCAGTTTTTGCGCGGTCATGAGCACGTCAACCGCGCGGAATCCCTCTGGTACTTCAAACTTGTAGCACGCCAGTTCGACCTTGAGACCGTTGGCATCCGTCAGATAGATCGAGTCCATGAAGCCGCGATCGCGTTGGATGAAACTGATTCCGCGTTCCGTTAATCGTCCCGGAGCGAGCTGGAACGTGGCACGCGACACGTTGAACGCGAGATGCTCGACGCAGCCGGTGTCGCGAGGTGCCGGGCGCTGCGCATCGACGCGCTCCTCGTTGGTGAAGACCGTGAGCAGTCGACCGTCGCCCGGATCGAAGTACAGGTGATTCTCTTCGGGTCGCCCCAAGTTGGGTTGCTCCATGACAAAGGGCATCCCCAACAAGCCTTGCCAAAAGTCGATGGCGCTGGCACGCGTGGAACCGACGATGGTGATGTGATGAACGCCCTGCACTTGAATGATGCCCATCCCCGCCTCTCCAAGCGTTGGTGAATCTGTGCACGTGGTTGCGCGCTGTGTGCACTCCAAAAGATCAGGAACGCACGAATTCCTATGCCGCTATGCCGAGTGCCTCTCCCAGGCCCGCCCTTCGCTTGCTGTCTGCGACTAGGCCGAAAACAGCTGCTTGAACCCGCTCATGAAGCGCTCCATCTCCGCGGCCGTCCCGATCGACACCCGCAGGTGGTTCGTCATCGGAGGAAACGGGCGCCCGACCAGGACACCCTTGGCCTTGAAGCTCTCGATCACCGGCACGACCGGACGCTTGATGTTGATCATCAGGAAGTTGGTCTCCGACGGAATCACGTCGTAACCCATCGCTTGCACCGCGGCGGCCGTTTTCTTGCGCAATTCATTGTTGACGCGCCTGACGCGGTCCTGCGACTCGGTGTCCTTGAGCGCCGCGACCCCGCCCCACTTCACGATCGCGTTGATGCTGGCGACCGAGTGCGGACGCATACGATCGATGAGCGCGCGCGGCGCCAGGGCGTACCCGAGCCGCATCCCCGCCAGCCCCGAGATCTTGGAGAAGGTCCGTGAGATGATGACCGGACGCCCCTCCTTCACGTACGGGATCGACGAGGCGTACGACGGGTCCTCGACGAAGTGATGATAGGCCTCGTCGATGAGCACGGGGACATCCTCGGGGATGCCGTCCAGCAACGCCTTCACGTCACGTGCACTGATGATGCGGCCGGTGGGATTATTCGGATTGCAGAGGTAGACAAGCCCCACGTCGCGCCAGTTCTGCCGCGTGGCGCGGATCATCGCCGGGATGTCCTGCGAGGCGTCGGCGAGCAACGGGAGCCGGATCGAGTCGGCGTGGATTCCGGTCGCGTACTGGTACACGGTGTGGAACGTCGGATCGACACCGATCACCTTGCGCCCGCCGGCGAGCAGGGCAAGCGTCGCCACCGTCAGGATCTCGCCCGAGCCAGCGCCGAGCAGGACTTGCGAGGGATCCACCTCGTGGAAGCGGGCGATCTCGGCGAGGATGTTGCCGTCGGGGTAACCGTAGCGATTGGCGTACTTGAACGCCGATGTCATCGCCTGCATGACCGTGTCGGACGGACCGTACGGATTCTCGTTGGCGGCGAGCTTGGCGTAGCTGTCGTAGTCGTCAGCCGCAAACGGGCGCCCGGTGAACGCCGGTCCCCCGCCCTGCCGCTCGAGCACGGCGGCGGCGCGCGCGGCCGCCGGCGAGAGCACCAGTCCTCCTGCCACCGCGGCCATCCCCTCCATGAATCCGCGCCGCGTCACGCTTAGCCGTTCTCGCATCCCGCCCTCCAGTGAGGTTGCCAGCCTGCTCCGTCTCGCGCCCGCTCGTTCGCGAGTTCGCCAGCCTGCTACTTCTTCACATACCGCTTGAGCGCCCGCTGCCCCACTTCGGCGCCGTAGATCACCCCGTTCCGGTCCACGGCAACCCCTTCGGCCGAGCTGGTGCTCGGCGGATTCACTGCCGGGTCGGGGATGAACGCGGTGACCTTGCCGTCGCGCACGTTTCCGATCCGGATGCCGCGCAACCAGGCCTTGTTCTCCGGCTCGACCGACCCCGACTCCGAATCGGCAACATAGATGTTGTCATTGGCATCGATGAAGATCCCGCTCGGGCGCGAGAACTGGGTCCACTCCTCGAGGTACTTACCTTCCTGGTCGAAGATCTGGATCCGGTTGTTGCTGCGATCGCCGACGTAGAGACGCCCGCGCGAGTCCATCGCCAGGGCATGCGGCTGGTCAAACTCGCTCTTGCCCGTCCCCAGCTTGCCCCACTGCTTCACGAGCTTGCCATCGGGCGAGAACTTGAGGATGCGGGCGTTGTCGCCGCCATGTCCCTCGGCCACGAAGATCATCCCGTTGGGAGCGACGAGCACGTCGTTGGGCTGGAAGAACAGCGCGGCGTCCTTCCCGCCGCCGCGCGTGCCAAGCGTGAGCAGCAGCTTGCCCTCGGGCGAGAACTTGAAGACCTGATGCCCGATGACCTGGGCGGGCGGCGGAGGCAACGGAGAATCGGGAGCCGCCCCGCGCGGGCGGCGCGGCATGTTGTCCTGTCCGTCGGTGACCCACACGTTGCCGCCCTGATCGACGAAGATCCCGTGCGGAAAGATGAGCATGCCAGCGCCGAAGCTCTTCACCAACTTCCCGGTCGCATCGAACTTGAGGATCGGGTCGAGCGTCGAGCCGAGGCAGGAGTTGGCGCCGCAACGCTCGGCGACCCAGATGCTGGTGCCATCGCGGTCGATCTCTACCGCACTGGTCGACCCCCATGTCCGGCCTGGCGGGAGCTTGGCCCACCCTGCTTCGGTCGCGTACGGATTGGGGCGATCGTTGACTGGCGCCCCAGGCTGCTGCGCCCCCGCCACTACCGGCGTCGAGAGCAGCAGCGCGAGCGCGGCATGGCCGGCCAGACGGCCGAGGGGTAGGTCGGAGTCACGACGAGCCAAGGCGATCTCTCCTCGATATTCGGCGCACGGGCGCCGGTCACAGGGGTCCGACGGCTTCCCCGCACCCGGCGGGGGGGGAGCGTCGCCGCATACGATACGGGGCGGAGCGGGCAAACGCTACGCGCGGCGGTAAGGACGGCCGGCAGGCCGTCGCGCAGGTAGTCGCTGGGGCGCTCCGGTGGACGGCGCCGTTCTGGTGCAGGCAACGACCTGTGCGATCGTCTCTAGTCGTCCAACCGCTGTTCGTACGGAACCGTCACCCCGAGCTCGACATGGCGCTTGAGGTGGCGCAGGTACATCGCCCAGCAGTACGACGACTCGCGCAAGTGCGCCGTGTCGCGCGGCCACTCGAGGTGCGCGAAGCGCAGCGTCGTCACTCCGTCGCGCTCGGCCAGCTCAAATCGCACACGCGTGCCGAGCCAGTCCTGCATGGCGGTGGTGAGCTCCAGTTCGAAGAGCGTCCCGGCCTCGCACGCGGTCACCCGCGCGCGCCAGTCGTAGTCGGGGGCAAACCAGAGCTGGTAGTCGGTGCCGAGCAGCGGCGACCCCTGCGACCGGGCCGTCCACCACACGTCGAGACCCGAGGGCGTGGAGACCATGTCGAAGACGCGCTGTGCCGAGCCCCGAACGGGGACTGTGTGATAGATGTCTGGCATGGTCCGGTTAGTGAACCCCTCGTGTTGGTGCCGCGCCGATTGACCATCGTGAGTCGATGGCGCGTCACCGCGAATGCGGTTCCCCCTCGATCCATTCGTGTCGCATCGCCTGTCCTCGGTTCGTCCCAGCGACCGAGGTCGAACGAAACCCTCCCCGCGCTCGCGATGTCCAAGCACGCAGCATCCCCTCCTCCTGCCCCAGAGCCATCGCGCCGTGCTCACGCTCAAGTATGCCTTCCGCACGCTGATCAAGTCACCGTTCGTGACTGCGGTCGCCGTACTGTCGCTGGCGCTGGGAATCGGCGCAAACGCGGCCATCTTCTCGCTATTCGACCAGATGCTCCTGCGGCCGCTGCCCGTAACCGAGCCGCAGCGTCTCGTAAACCTGTCCGCGCCGGGTCCCAAGCCTGGGTCGACCTCGTGCAACCAGGCGGGCGACTGCGAGGACGTCTTCTCGTATCCCATGTTCCGCGACCTGGAGCGCGCGCAGACCGTGTTCACCGGACTGGCGGCGCACGTGTCGTTCGGCGCCAATCTGGCGTTTCGCAACCAGACGCTCAATAGCGAGGGGATGTACGTGTCGGGCTCGTACTTCCCGACGCTCGGAGTGCAGCCCGCGCTGGGACGGCTCATCGGGCCGGCCGACGACGAGAACCTCGGCGGCCATCCCGTCGCCGTGCTCAGCCACCGCTTCTGGGATACGCAGCTCGGGCGCGATCCGGCGGTGCTCGATCAGGTCATCGTCGTGAACGGCCAGTCGCTGACCATCATCGGCATCGGGCCCGAGGGATTCGACGGCACGACGCTGGGGTCGACTCCGCGCGTGTTCGTCCCGATCACCATGCGCGGGCTCCTCTCCACGATGAGCCAGCGCGACTACGAGCGCCGGAATGGTTACTGGGCGTATCTGTTCGCACGCCTCACGCCGGGAATGTCGATCGAGCAAGCGTCGCGGGGCCTCAACGCGACATACCGCCCGATCATCACCGACGTCGAGGCGTCGCAGCAGGAGGCCATGAGCGAGGCGACGATGCAGCGCTTCAAGGCGCGCGAGGTCGTGCTCTCGGCCGGTTCCCGCGGCCAGAGCTCGACCCATCGGGAGGCGCGCATCCCGCTGATCATGCTGCTCTCGATCACCGGCATTGTCCTGCTGATCGCCTGTGCGAACATCGCCAACCTCCTGCTGGCGCGCGCGGCCAATCGCTCGATGGAGATGGCGGTGCGATTGTCGATCGGCGCCGGTCGCTGGCAGCTCTTGCGCCAGCTGCTGACCGAGTCGGTGCTGCTGGCGGCTCTCGGGGGCCTAGCCTCGCTGCTGGTCGCCAAGTGGACGCTGGGCGCGATCGCCGGAATGCTGCCGCCGGATGCGGTTACCACATTGCGGCTGACGCTCGACTGGCCGGTGCTGCTCTTTGCTGCGATGGCCTCGCTGGTGACGGGCATCCTCTTCGGGCTCTTTCCCGCATTGCACTCGACGCGCGCCGACCTGATCACGACGATCCGCTCGAGCGCGGGGAACCTCTCGTCGAATCGGACCGCCAACCGATTCCGGACATCGCTGGTCACGGCGCAGATCGCCCTCTCGATGGCGCTGCTCATCGCCGCCGGCCTCTTCATCCGATCGCTGTCGAACGTGAGCCGAGTGGACCTCGGGGTGCGGATCGACGGGGTGGCGACGTTCCAGGTCTCGCCGCGGCTCAACGGCTACGAGCCGGCGCGATCGGCCGCGCTGTTCACGCGACTCGAGGAGGAACTCGCTGTCCTCCCCGGCGTAACCGCCGTGACGTCGGGTCGTGTGAGGCTGCTGGCCGGCAACAACTGGGGAACGGGGGTGCGGGTGGAAGGCTTCACCGCCGATCCGGACACCGACACCGAGTCCCGCTACAACCAGGTCGGCACGGGCTACCTCGCAACGCTGGGAATCCCGCTGCTCGCGGGTCGCGAGTTCACCGTGTCCGATGGCCTCACGGCACCGAACGTGGTGATCGTCAACGAGAGCTTTGCGCGCAAGTTCAACCTCGGGCGCGATGTGGTAGGCAAGCGCATGGCGCATGACCGGGAGGGGCCGCTCGACGTGGAGATCGTGGGCCTCATGAAGGACGCCAAGTACAGCGAAGTGAAGGCCGAGATTCCGCCACAATTCATCATGCCGTGGCGCCAGGATTCCCTCGTCGGCGGGATGAACTTCTACGTGCGCAGCGCCATGGCGCCGGAGCAACTGCTGCGCAGCATTCCGCCGCTGGTGGCCCGCCTCGATCCCAACCTGCCGGTCGAGGACCTGCGCACGCTCCCGCAGCAGGTCAACCAGAACGTCTTCCTCGACCGGATGATCAGCACCCTGTGCGCGGCCTTCGCCGCCCTTGCCACGCTGCTCGCCGCGATCGGCCTGTACGGCGTGCTGGCCTACACGGTGGCCCAGCGCACCCGCGAGATCGGGGTGCGGATGGCGTTAGGCGCGGACCGGGGCATGGTGCAGCGCATGGTGCTGCGCCAGGTCGGCATGATGCTCGTAGTGGGTGGGACGATCGGCATTGCGGGGGCCGTCGCGCTCGGGCGCGGGGCGCAGTCGCTGCTGTTCGGCGTGCAGGGCTTCGACCTCGTCGCCTTTCTCGGCGGGGCCCTGCTGCTGACGGTCGTGGCCCTTGGTGCGGGGTACCTCCCCGCCGTGCGCGCGTCGCGCGTCGACCCCATGCGCGCGCTCCGGTACGACTAGGGTCCCGCGACGTGCCCGGTCGCACAGCGTCGTTGGTGACCGGCCGGCACACGGAGCCGGTGCACCGTCGACGGTCAAACGATGCGTGTCGCACCCGGTCGCCGCTACTGTGCGTTACTGCCCGTCGGCGGTCGGCACGAGCGGGTGGCGCACGACGTCTCCGCTCAGCGTTTCGTCGCCGATCACCACGTACAGGGTCGCATCGGTGACCGACAGGTCGAACCGCATGCGACGCTCGAGGCGCGCCACGAGCGCCTCGAGCAGGTCGCGATCGATGGCATAGAGCGCGATGTCGTCCATTCGGTGAATGCGCTCGCCGGCGTATTGCCGTTGCAGCAGACGAGCCTCCTTGTGCGTGTAGACCGCCACGCGTGGCGACGCCTTGCTCGCCCGGTGCAGTCGGGCGGCGTCCGGCGCCCCCACCTCGACCCAGGCACGCAGCCCACCCGTGAGGTCGCGCACCACCACGGCCGGCTCGTCCGGCTCAGACAGCCCCTTGGAGAACGCGATCCCCTCGGCGTACTCGAGGCAGTAGGCGAGCACGCGCGTCCAGAGATACTCTTCCGTCTCCGACGGATGTCGCGCCACCCGCAACGCCAGCGTCTCGTACACGCTGCGGTCCACGTCTGCGAGTTGGATGTCGAACGTGTGGATGGTCGCGGTCAGGGCCATGGATGTGGTGCGGCGGTGAGCGAGCGGCGGTGAGCGCGGGGCGGTGAGCGCGGGGCGGTGAGCGCGGGCGGTGACCTACGCGACCGGACTAAGCGCCGAGTGGTTGAGCACCGCCACCACGTGCAGCACGCTCCCGGCAAGGACAAACAGGTGCCAGACGGCATGACCGAACTTCACCCGATGGTCGGTCGCGTAGAAGACCACGCCGCCCGTGTACGCCAGCCCACCCGCCAGCAGCCACTGCAGCCCGCTCCACCCGACCCGATCGATCAGGGGACCGATAGCCACGACGGCAAACCATCCCATGCCGATGTAGAGGGCCGTCGACAGCCGCCCGCCGCCGAAGCGTCGCACGCTCTTGATCCCGACCCCGACTGCGGCCATGCTCCAGACCGCGACGAGCAGCGTCCACCCCCACGCCCCACGCAGTGGGCCGAGCGCGAACGGCGTGTACGTGCCGGCGATGAGGAGGTAGATCGCCGAATGATCGAGGCGGCGCAGCAACAACTTCCTGGGGGACGGCGAGACTGCGTGGTAGGCCACCGACGCGCCGTAGAGCAGGATCAACGTCGTCCCGAAGACGGCGGCCCCGATCACCTGCAGCATGTCGCCTGTGCGCGAGGCGCCCAGCACGAGGAACGGGAGCGCGGCGAGGCTGGCCAGCAGGCCGGCACCGTGGGTGAGCGCGTTGGCCCATTCCTCGGATCGCGAGGGGTATTGCATCGACGTCATGAGCACCTGGTGCGACGAGGGCGAGCGGTCGGCGGACGGAACGCGGCGCGGCGCGGCGCGGCGCGGAGACCGACGCCCCAGCTAAGGTAGCCGTTGCACCGTGCGTCGGGCCAAGGCCCAGACGTCCGTGCGTGTTCGGCATGCTCCGCGCGTCGCCTCATGACGATGGGCACGATCAGTGCTCGGCCGCACCTCTGGCCCCGCGGGTCCTCCCGCCCCACCTTCGTGCGATGCACGACGCTGACCACCGAACGCGCGACCCGGGCCCACGAGCCGACCCACCTGCCGACCCACCAGTCGACCCACCAGCCGACCCACCAGCCGACCCACCTGCCGACCCACCAGCTGACCCACCAGCTGACCCACCTGCAGCGCACGCCGCTCGCGAAACGCACGCGGTACGCGTGTCGCGAGCGTCGTGGACAGGGCGGCGCGGCCTCGGCATCCCGCAGCATCCTGGGGGCGCTCTTGGCGGGAGTGCTGGTCGCCGGCTGTGCGCGAACCGGAGGCCTCGCGACCTCGGCTCCGGCCGCGTCCGCACCGACGTCGTCCGTCGCGCCTGCGCGGGCGCCGGCTCCCGCACCGGCATCCCAGAATCCCTCGCCAATGGTCGAGTCCACGCGTGCGCACGGGCGGATCGCTCCCCACCCGCTGAGTACGCGCGCCGTACTGCTCTCCGACCTGCTGCCGCGCCCCGTCGAGTTGCACCTGCCGGCACGACCCGCGGCGTCCGGGGCCTCGCCGCTGCTCGTGCACTTCCTCGGCCCGGCGTACCTTGCGGTCGACGCCGCCCAAGCCGCCGATTCGGGGATGATGGTAGCGGTGATCAACCTGTCGCCGGGGTCGGCCGCATACGAACGCCCCTTTCGGGACCCCACCACCTGGCCGCGACTGATCGCCGCCATCGATTCCGTGCTGCGCGCCGCGACGTCGCCATCGGCGCACACGGGCGACATCTACCTCAGCGCGTTCAGTGCCGGCAATGGCGCCGTCCGGGCCATCCTTGCCGACAGCATCCAGTTGCAACGCATTCGTGGCGTGGCGATCCTGGACGGCATCCATACCAGCTACGCGCCCGCCGGACGCGTCGTCGCCGAGGGCGGCACGCTGGATCCGACCCCGCTCCAGGCCATCGCGCGCTACGCACGCGCTGCGATCGCCGGCCACGTGCGTCTCCTCGTGACGCACTCCGAGGTGTTTCCGGGGACCTTCGCCAGCACCACCGAGACGGCCGACTGGCTGCTCGCGACCCTCGCGTCGCCGCGCCGCGCCGTCCTCGCCTGGGGGCCAAACGGGATGCAGCAGACCTCGGCGGCCGGCGCGGGTGGCTTCACCCTGCTCGGCTTTGCCGGCAACAGCGCCCCCGACCACCTGGATCACCTGCACGCCCTACGCGAGTGGCTGCGGGCGCACGTGGCGCGCTGACGTGGCGCGCTTGGTCGGTACGGAGCGTGCGAGCGCGGCGGTCAGGGAAGCACCAGTGGCGCCTCCCCCGGCCATCGCTCCACGCGGAATGGGGTCGCGCCGTCCACATCAGTGCCGAACTCGCGCGCCGCCAGATGCCCCTGGAACACCGCCTGTGCAATGATCCCCGGCGCCTCGGCGTCCCCGATACACCGGAGCGAGCGCAGGCGGCCGTCACCAAGCAACGGCAGCAGCGCGCCATGCAGGGCATCGTCCGGCAGGCGATCCGTCAGCAGCACGACGGCATCACACTCAATCTGGACCGGGTCGAGCGCGCGTGCGCTCGTGCAGGCGGCGACTCCAGGGAGCAGCATCGTCAGGGTGTGCTCGGTCAACAGGCGGACGCCGAGCCCGAGCAGTCGTCGCTGGATGCGTTCCTGCTCCAGGGTGTGCTGGGTCCAGAACGAGACGAGCGCCGCCGGCGTGGCCAGCGTCACCTCGCAGCCGGCCGCCGTCAGCTGCTCCGCGATGACGCCGCCCAGGTAGAAGTGGTCGTTGTCGTAGACCAGCACGCGCCCGGTCGGCAGTCGGCCGTCCATGATGTCGTCCGGCGTGAACACGCTGCGGGCGTCGACGCCAGGAATTCCCCGCCACTGGTTGCGTCCGACGCCGTCCCGGCGCCACGTGGCGCCGGTAGCCACGATCACGTGCGGGGCGCCGAATTCCTCCACGTCGGCTGCCGTCACGAGGCTCCCGGGATATGTCGCCACGTTCGGCATGCGGCGCAGCCGCCCCAGGCGCCAGTCGACCACGCGGCGCCACTCTGCCAACCCGGGGAGGCGCGCCTCACGCGCCACGCGTCCGCCTAACTCGTCCCGCGCCTCGGCGAGCACCACCGAATAGCCGCGCTGCCCCAGGGCGCGCGCGCACTCCAGACCAGCCGGTCCGCTCCCCACCACCAGCACCTGCTCGTCCGCATGGCGCGGCGCGATGACTTCCGGGTGCCAACCGCGACGCCACTCCTCGCCCATGGTCGGGTTCTGTGTGCACCGGATCGGGACGTGCCGCGAGTCGGCAGCGACGCAGATGTTGCAGCCGATGCACTCGCGGATCTCGTCATGGCGGCCCTCCCGGATCTTGGCCGGGAGGAAGGGATCGGCGATCGACGGCCGTGCGGCCCCGATCAGGTCCAGCACCCCGCGACGGATGGCCGAGACCATGGCATCGGGCGAGGTGTAACGTCCCACGCCGACCACCGGCTTGCTGGTGAGCGATTTCACGAAGCCGCAGTAGCGCTCCTGATAGCCCTCCTTCTCGAAGCGCGACGTCGCCGAGTCGTTGCTCCAGCCGCTGATGTTCACGTCCCAGAGATCCGGAAGCTCGGCGAGCATGGCGACGATGTCACGTCCCTCCCCCTCGCTGGTCACCCCCTCGTCGCCCATGAGTTCGTCCACCGCCAGCCGCACGGCGACCCCGCACCGATCACCAACCGCATCGCGCGTGTCTTCGATGAGCTCGCGCAGCAGGCGCACGCGATTCACCAGCGGGCCGCCATACTCGTCGTGGCGATCGTTGAACCGTCGAGACAGCAGGTGCATGGGAAGCGTGAGCTGGTGCCCCGCGTAGCAGTAGACGATGTCGAACCCGATGTCGCGGGCGCGCAGCGCGGCGTCGCGGTGCCAGCGTCGCACGTCGCGAAAGTCGGCCTTCGACATGCGGCGCGTCTGGACCGGCTCGTAGCCACCCGCGCCGATCACCGACATGGAGCGCGGCGCGAGCGGCGCAGCCCGCGAGTACAGGTTCACCGCATTGGCCCCGTTATGCACCAACTCGATGGCGGCCAATGCCCCGTGGGCGTGCACCGACTCCACCATGCGCGCCAGCGCCGGCAGGTCCTCACGGTCCCAGAGACGCCCCTCGAAGTAGGGAGAGAGGTCGCTGGTGTGGTGAATCTCCACCTCTTCGGTGCAGACGACGCCCCACCCACCCTCGGCCTTGATCCCGCGCATCGCGGCCAGCGATTCCGGCATGCGCCACCCCATGCCGTTGCAGTGCGGCACCTGGTAGAACCGGTTGGGTGCGGTCACCGGCCCGATACGAACCGGCTCGAACAGGATGGCGAAAGGATTGCTCATGCGCCAAGGCTACATCTCGCGCGCCCACTCCTCCAGCGGCGTCGTGCCCGCGCGGGCGGTCGAACGCGGGGGCGCGTGGGGCGCGTGGGGCGCGTAGGGCGTGCGACTAACCGCGCTGCCACTTGATGCGCGTGTAGGCGATGCGGAATCCCCGCCGCTCGGCATTGCGTTGCGACGCGCTCCCGGGGGCCGCGCACATCATGGCCAGCTCGCCCCCCTGCACCGCGGCATAGCGCAGCCGGGCCTGCAGCAGCGCCAATTGGGCGCCCTGGCGGCGCGCGGCGGGAATGGTACTCGCCCCCGAGAGCAGTGCGACGCCATCGCTGACGTGGAGCGCACCCGCGGCGACCGGGTTCCCGTCTCGATCCGCAAGGAAGATGTGTGTGCCCTGGGCCCGGGCCGTGACCGCGCCGAGTCCGCGCATGAACTCCGCCAGCTCGGGCGTCTCGCCCCACCCCTGCGACGCCGTGTCCACCCAGACGTCGGCCTCCTGCACCGACACCCGCCTCACGCCGATTCCCATGGCGGCTGACAGCGTCTCGCTGGGCGGCGCGGGGAGCACCTGGCACATCACGCTGGTGAGTTCCACCGGGTGGTAGCCCCGCCGCACGAGCAGCGGGAGCAGCGCCGAGTCGGCGATCGGGCTGACTTCGTGGCAGATCGTCGCTCCGCGGGACTCGAAGAACTCCTCCAGCACTTGCAGCTGGACGTCGGTCGGCGGAGAGAACAGTCCGAGCCCAAACGTCTGCGTGATCGGCGAGCCCACTCCATCGAACATGGCGTACGCGCCCCCCACTTCACACCACGTGGCACCGCTCTCGGGCGCGTACGCCGCGCGCGCCTCGACGAACGATGCACTGGCACGTCCCTCGGCGCCTTCGAGTCGGCAAGCGAGCGCCAGGTCGGTCAATGGGTGCTCGGCGGTCATGGCAATCGGCTCCTTCCATGAGGGGACCTTGGGCGACGCACACGGGCGAGCCACGTGGGCGCGATGCACTGATGCGACATCTCGTCGACAACGTAGACCCGATCCAACAGGTTGTCATCTGCCGCGCACTCGCGTGTGGGCGCTCCGCCGGGTGCGCGTGACATCGCGATGGAACCGGAGTGAGTGACACGGGGCGGGTCGAGCGACGCGGGGGCGAGATCGACCGACTTTCTGGCACCATCGCGCACGCGCCAACCGCCGAGTTCGGCCTGAAGCTTGCCGACAGATGAGCTGATCTGAGCGCGACCTGCGCGTGTCCTCGCAGGAGAAGCACAGCAGTCGCTCAGGCAGCCCCACGTCTGTCGTCGTTCCATACCCCGCGCCGTCCCGCTTCCCGCGTCACGGCGGCGCCGCACCCCGGAGTCGAGTCACCATGCGAGTACGGCCATTCCCATTCAGAACGGGACGCGCCCTTGCTGCGGCCTTCACCGTCTCAGTCAGTGTCGCGTGCGGCGGTGGGGGAGACGGCGGCGGCGGCGGCGGGGTGACGCCTCCCGTCACTCGCGTCCCCGCCTCCGTGACATTCGAGGGCGGCACGAGCGCCAGCGGAACCGTGGGCGCTGCCCTCGGGACGCAGATCGCCGTGACGGTCCGAACTGCGGACAATCTTCCCGTTCCGCGCACGACCGTCACGTTCACCGCGTCGGCCGGGACGGTGAGTTCGACCACGGCGCAGACCGACGACAACGGGCGCGCGACCGCGGGAACGTGGACGCTCGGCACGACCGCCGGCACGCAGACACTCACCGCGCAGGCCGGGTCGGCGAGCGCGCAGTATTCGGCGACTGCCGCCGCAGGAGCCGCCGCGAGCCTGGAGATCGTTACCGCCCTACCGGGGTCGGTGCGTGTCGGCGTCCCAATCACACCGGCGCCGTCGGTTCGTGCGCGCGACCAGTTCAATAACATCGTCAACCGGCCGGGCACGGTCATTACGGTCGTGCTGCAGACCGGGACCGCGGTCCTCAGCGGTGCCGAAGCCACCACCAACGCCGCCGGACTGGCGACGTTCAGCGCGCTGACCCTGGCAGGGGCGGTGTCGGGCGGACCTCGCACGCTCGCCTTCAGCGCCCCGGGCATTCCGACCATCGCGGCGTCGCCGATCCTGCTGGAAGCCGGCGCTGCGGCCACGCTCGCGTTGCAGAACGTGCCAACGGGCGCCCGGGCGGGCGTGGTGGTCGCACCCGGCATTGTCGTCAGGGTCGTCGACCAGTTCGACAATCCGCTCACCCGGCCGACGCCCGTCACCGCGACGATCGCCTCTGGAGGCGGGACGCTTTCGGGCGCCACGGCCACGACCGACGCGTCCGGCAATGCGGCCTTCGCCTCGTTGAGCATCGACGGGGCCGTCGGAACGCGCAGCCTTCGTTTCGCCGCCGAGCAGGTCGCGGTGACGACGTCGAGCATCATTCTCTCGGCGGGCGATCCGTCGCAGCTCACCGTCACGTCGCAGCCGACGATCGTCGAGAATACGCTTCCCTTCCCCGCGCCGGTGCTGGTGCGCATCACCGATCGCTTTGGGAATGGGGTGGGTGGGGCCAGCCGTACGGTGGCCGTCGCGGTCAGCAGCGGCGGCGGCGTGCTGCTGGGCGGGGCTGCCCAGACCGACGCCGTCGGCGTCGCGTCGTTCGGTTCGCTGCGCATCGTTGGAAGTGCGGGGCCGCGCACGTTGTCGTTCTCGACCGCGGGACTGTCTGCGGCGAACACGGCCCCGATCCAGCTCATCGCCGGCCCCCCGCGGTCGATGGCGTTCTTCCAGCAGCCCTCGGGGACGATCGTCGCGGGGGTGCCCTTCGTCACGCAGCCCGCTCTGCAGCTGGCGGATACGTCGGGCAACGTGGTGCGCCAGGCCGGGACGCTCGTACGCGCCACGCTGCTGGACGCAACCGGCCAGCTCCTGAACGACGTGGCCGAGACGAACGCCAATGGCCTGGCCATCTTCGAGCAGCTGACCTTCCTGCCGGCGAACGCCT
This sequence comes from Gemmatimonadota bacterium, assembly GCA_016704465.1. Classification (GTDB taxonomy): domain Bacteria; phylum Gemmatimonadota; class Gemmatimonadetes; order Gemmatimonadales; family Gemmatimonadaceae; genus SCN-70-22. Next base: position 158,699 of record JADJAD010000014.1, read on the forward strand.
TCCCGCCGCTCACGATGCGACTGCGCTTCAGCAGCGGCGCCGATGCCTTTGTCGTGACCGGCAACATGAACATCCAGCCGCCGCAGGCGAGCGCCGTGCGCAGCGTGGCCTATGGCGCCACCGCGCAACGCCTGTTCGTGATCGATCCCGGGCAGACCGTTGGAATCTCAGCGGTCGCACGCGACCTGGTTGGGGCCGCGCTCCCCGCCGTGCCGATGGTCTACCACTCCGCCAGCACCACGGTGGCGACGGTGCGCAGCACGGGCGCCATCACCGGCGTGGGGGCGGGAGTGCCTGGGTCCGGGCCTTCGGCGCAGGGGCGCCGTCGATCATGGACTCCGTGTACGTGACGGTCCCGCGTGACCCGACGGCCCCGGTGATCACCACCACCCAGATCGCCCCGATCCCGGTGCGCAACGGCGTCACGGCGGGCTTCGACGTCATCCTCGACACCCGAGACGCCACCGTCGGCGCGGCGACCATCGTGCTGAGCATGCCGTCGGAACTGGTCGCCGGCATGACCTGGCAGGGGGCCACCGGGACGGTGATCAACCTCGATTCGCAGCGCAACGCGCTGCGCATCAGCCTCGTGTCGTCTGCCGGGTTGAAGGGGATCTTTGCCATCGCCCGGCTGACGATCACCTCGGGGCCGCCCGAGGCCCACGTCGTCAACCGCGAGATCGTCCTGACGCCGTTCGAGGTCATCGACATCTCGCTCCAGAACCTCACCACGCGCAGCACCGGCGTGAACATCCCGTTGATCCCATGAGCCCGCGTCCCTCGCATCACGCCTCGGTCGCGTGCACCTTCCGCCGCCTTCCTCCCGCCACTCTCATGTCGACCAGCCAGCCCGCGCCACGGCATGACGCCGCTGCCGGCGGCCCGCCGTGCACTGGCGCGCCCCACGTGGCGCCCCATCGTGGCGCGCCCCATCGTGGCGCGCTGCACCGAGGACGCGCACGCCTCCTGCCGGCCGTCATCCTGCTTTCGTTAGGCAGTCTCGCCGGCTGCAATGACGAACGCGTCGGCGTCGCCCCGCTACGCCCGGTCCCGCTCCCCGTGCCGTCGAATGCCTGGATCGTGGTGTCCGACTCCGCCGCGCGTGCCGGGAGCGAAGTGACCGTGGCCGCCTTCGCATCGAGCGAGGCGGGCGGCGCGGTCGGCAGCTTCACCGCGCGCTTCCTCTACGACTCGCTGCAGCTCCAGGTCCTGGGCACCGACAGCATCAGTGACCAGGTCCTGCGCGCCATGAATCCGATTCCGGGCGAGCACCGCATTGCCGGCGCCTCGGCACAGGGCCTGCCCGGCGGCCTGCTCTTCCGGCTGCGCGCCAAGGTGATCGATCCGCGCGGGCTGCGTCGGCTCGGACTGGTCATCGACGAGATGCACAGCATCAAGTTTGCCGACCTGACGATGCAGCTGGAGGTACAGGACACGCGCGCGGCGTTGCTCTCCGGCGTCCCCGGCCTGCGCGTGCAACCCGCACCGGAGCGCCGGCCGTGACGCACCCCCTGCGCCTCCCGCTCCTGATGGTTGTGTTGGCGGCGACCAGCGCCTGCGCATCGCGCAGCGGATCGTCCGGCAACGACACGGTCGCCGGAAGTCCGGACGCCGCCACAGCAACAATGGACGCCCCACGCCTCGCGCAGCTCCGCCCTGACACCATCGCCCTCGGACGGGGCGAGGTGCCCACGATGGTCCTGACCGGATCGGGCTTCATCCCCGGAGCCACCGGGGCCTTCGCCACCGGTGCCAATCGCGTGCGGGTCGGACGCGCCACCATCGAAGGGGTGGCCGCCGACTCGTCAGGCACGGTGCTGCGCTTTCCGCTGCCGCTCAGCTATACCGACACGACAGCGAGGGGACGTCCCTCGTCGTTCACGCCCGGGCAATACCCCGTCTCGGTGGTCACACCGCGGGGGACGAGCAATTCGCTCACACTGACGATGATCCCATGAATGCCTTCGTGAATCACCTCGTGCATGCCTGCGTGGCGACCGGCCGAGCGGCCGCCGTGACGAGGCTCCAGCACCATTCCGACGTGCGCCAAACGCCGCACAGCGCGTACACCGTGCGCACCGCGCGCACGCCGGTCCTGTCCCGGTCGCTCGCCATGTTGGTGGTGCTCACCGCCACCCAACTCGGCGCGCAGCGCCCCACCACCACCCAGATGCGCGAAGGAGACCCGCGCGATCGCCGGGAGTGGCTGACGGCCGCGCGCGGATTCGCCGGGGGCAACCTCCCGGTCGACAAGATCGCGGCCATGCGCGAGCTCCGCATCTCCGCCGCCCGGGGCGCGTTTGCCAGCGCGGTGACCAGTGAGCGGTGGCAACCGATGGGTCCCCAGGGGTTCGTCAGCATGAACACTCCCTACTCGTCGACCCCCATGCCCGACGAGGGGCGCTTTACCTCCGTCGCCATCCATCCGCGCAACGGCAACATCATCATCGGGGGCGCCGGGAGTGCCGGCGTGTGGCGCACCGTCAACGGCGGTGCCTCGTGGCAGCCGCTCGGCGACTTCGAATGCTCCACCTCGATCGGGAGCGTGACGATCGACCCCGTCGATCCCAACATCGTGTATGCCGGCACCGGCGAGATCTTCGACCCGGCCGGCTTCACCGACGGGTGCGGCATCCTCAAGTCCACCAACATGGGCGACAGCTGGACGCGCCTTGCCGGCCCCCAATTGGCGGGCGCCGGACAGCTCGGCGCGCTGGTCTACCGCATTGCCGTCGACCGCGCCACCGCCGGCTCGGCCACGACCAGCACGCTGTTCGCCGCGACGAGCGTGGGCGTCCTGCGCTCCACCAACTCCGGGAGCTCGTGGTCGACCGTGCTCCAGGGGATCGCCACCGACGTCTCCCAGCACCCGACGCGTCCCGAAGTGCTGTACGCGGCGATCGGCAATCCCAATGGGGCGGCGGGCAACGGTGTCTACCTGTCGACCAACGGCGGGTCCACCTGGTCGCTGATCTCCGCCCAGTTAGGGGCTGGCGGCACGATCGGCCGCACCGCGCTCGCCGTGAGTGCGGCACGCCCCGGATCCGTGTGGGCGATCATGGCCGACCCGGCCAACCGGAAGTTCCGCAGCCTCGCGCGCTGGGATGAGTTCACCAATGCGTGGGCCATCCTCCCCGCGACCGGGATCCAGTTCGTCTCGGACCTGCTCGACTTCGGCGAGCAGAGCGAGTACAACCTCGTGATCGGCGTCGACCCGGTCGACGAGAACCGCGTCATCATCGGCGGCGTGCGCTTGTTCCGCTCGCGCGATGGCGGGAACAACTTTCACCAGATCGCCGCCAACGTGCACTCGGACTGGCACGGCCTGGCCTTCGACCCGCGTGATACCCGGCACCTCGTCGCGGCCTGCGACGGCGGCATCTTCGCCTCGGTCAACGGCGGCGACAGCTGGCGCTCGCTCAACAACGGCATCTCCGCGACCCAGTTCTATCCGGGCTTCCAGGTCCATCCCACCAACCCGGCCATCGTGGTGGGTGGAACGCAGGACAACGGAAGCATGATGTCGGGCGGCGCGCTGCTCTGGTCGGGCATCAGCTTCGGCGACGGCGGGTGGGCGATGATCGACTATACCAACCCGAACATCGTCATGACGTCGTCGCAGTTCGGGAACCTGCAGCGCCACGACCTCGCCACGCGCTCGTTCCAACCCCTCCCCAACCGCCTCAACTTCCAGCCGGGGTTCATCACCCCGTTCATCATCGACCCGATCACGCCGACCACGATCTACGCCGGCACACGGGCGTTGGAGCGATCGATCGACTTCGGGGCCACGTGGACGGTCTTCAGCCCGGTGCTCCAGGCCGACGTGACCGCCATGGCCGTGGGACGCGCGCCGACGCGCACGGCGATGGTCGGAACCCGATCGGGATTCCTGGCCGTCAGCGTCGACGGTGGCGCCAACTGGGCGGGCGGCACGGTGTTCGGGATCAATCGCTCGGTGTCTGACGTCGCGTCCGACCCCAACGAGCCGCTGCGTTTCGCCATCACCTACAGCGGCTTCGGTGTCGACAAGATCATCCTCACGCAGGACGCCAACCGCTTCAGCCAGATCACCGGCAACCTGCCGAACATCCCGGTGAACGCATTCTCGTTCACCCCGACGCGCAACCGCTTCTTCATCGGCACCGACATCGGCGTCTTCGAGACGACCGACGGCGGCGCCACCTGGGGGCTCACGCAGGGCATGCCGCTCGTCCCGGTCAGTGACCTCATTTACCACCCGGCGTCCAACCGACTGATGGCCAGCACCTACGGCCGCGGGATCTGGTCGCTCCCGCTCTCGACCGAACCGCCCGTGTTGCGCGGCGACATCGATCGCAACGGTCTCGTCAACGCCGCCGACGCCCTGCTCATCCAGCGAGGGCTCGCCAACATCTCCCTCCCGTCGCCGCTGACCATCCTCCCGCAGGGCGATGCCAACTGCAACGGGGCGCTCGATGCCGCCGACGCCCTCATTGTCCTCAAGTTCGCCGTCGGACTCGGCACCGGAGGGAGCTGCGTCAACACCGCCCGCTGACCGTCGCGCCGTCACCCTCACCCACCTCGTCGCGGGGCCGCCCCACCTCGGGACCGCCCCGCCCGACGTTGGGAGTACCAACCCGCGCAACAGGCGTACACGAGGCCGCTCACGGCCCGTAGCGGAGTGAATCTGTCGGGTTGCTCCCGGCGCTTCACACTGTCAACTTTCCGCACAATCCCTCTCACCCGTGCCCATGGTTCTCGACCGACGATTCGTCCGCACTGCCGTCGCCCTCGCCGTCTTCGCCGGCGCCACATCCATGGCTGCACAGGACAGTGCGACCGCCGTACCCTCCCGTGCTTCTGCCGACAGCACGTTCACTGAGGAGCAGGCCGAGCGTGGCAACCAGGTCTTCGTGCGCGTTTGCGTGGAGTGCCACGAGCGCGTCGAGATGTCGAACAACGACTTCCGACTCAAGTGGAGCGGCCAGAGCACGTTCGACCTGTTCAAGAGCATCAGCACCACGATGCCCGACAGCGATCCGGGCGGCCTTCCCCGTGGTGAGTACACGGCTGTCGTGGCCTACATCCTCAAGTTGAACGGCGTTCCCTCCGGCCTGACCGAGCTGGTGGAGGATTCGACGGCGATGAGCCAGCACAAGCTCACCCTCCCCCAGTCCACGTCCGACGCAAGCGCTGCTCGACGCGCAGGTGAAGTTGCGCCGCGCGCGCAACTCGGCCACCGAGCGTTCGTTCGCCCCGGTAGCGCAACGCGCACTACGCCTGCCCTGCAGCGCTGAGCCCGAACGGAGAACTCCGCGCGGAGCTGGACGAAACGCCAAACGGCCGCGAGCACCCAAGGGGTTCTCGCGGCCGTCCCGCGTTCGGCGCGTCGATAGCGGAACTCGCTACCGCCGCTGTGCGGCGATCATCTCAGCAGGACTTGCACTTGTTCGAGTTCTTCGATCCGAGCTTCTCGAGCAGCGCCACCGTCTCGACGAACGGGGGGATGCGCTGCACCGGACCGTTGGCCATGTCGGCCACCGTCTGGCCGCGTCTGGCCACGGCGGTGATGTCGGCACCCTTGGACATGAGGTATTCGATCAGGGCGTTGTCGCCGCGCGCGGCCGCATGGTGCAACGGGGTGAAGCCGTTGTGATCGCGGGCGTTCACGTCTGCACCCAGTTCCTCGATGAGGAACTTCACGGCTGGTATCCATGCGTCGGGTGCATGCCGGTGTGAATTGGCGGCGAAGCCTTCACCGTATCCCACGCCCGACGCGGCATGGATGGGGAGGACGCCAGGTCCGCCAACGGGGACTGGTGGCAGGCCGGAGAGATCTGTCGGGGCGGGGGCACCGGGTTCGGCCGGCGGCGGGGCGTCGTCGCCGCGCAGTCGACCGGCAGGCTTCTTGGTGGAAATAGTGACATCGGCGCCGTGCGCCAGGAGCAGCTTCATTGCCGGCACGTCGAGGCCGTAGGCCGCACGCCAGAACGGCGTGGCCCCTTCGGTATTCACGCCGAGCAGGTCGAAGTTGAAGGACATGAACCAGAGGTGCTTGTTCAGGCGGGCGTTGACATCGGCGCCGGCCTTGATGAGCGACTCCGCGAGTTCGAGGTACGTCGTCTTCTGCTGGTACTGCGCGGTCGGCTGCGGGTAGAGCGATTTTGCTGCCCATTGCACGTTGAGCGTCGCGTAGAGCGGCGTCGTCCCCGCGTCGCTGGCAAGGGTCGGCTTGGCCCCTTGCTCCAGGAGGTAGCGGGCGAGATCGAACTGGCCATTGATCGTGGCCATCAGGAGCGGGCTGGTGTGGTCCCCTGCGCTCACCTGGTTCACGTCGGCCCCGGCGGCGATCAGCGCGTGGACCGATTCGTCGTGGCCTTCACGCACGGCGTACAGGAGCGGGGTGAGTCCGCCGCTCTTGCCGACCAGGTCACCGTACGAGAGCGTCCGCGTCTCGGCGGCGATGCGTGCCGAATCCGCAGCCGTACGTGGGGCAACGGCCTGGGTAGCGGCAGTGGTCTTGGCCGAGTCGCTTCCCTTCGCAGCATCGCGTGCCTTGCCATCCGACTTCTTCGCTGCGGTCTCTTTCGCCGGGACCTCGTTCGGTCGATCGCCCTTTGCGCTGTCGCTCCCTGACTTCGCTGTCGTGGTATTGGCGGCCGACGCGGGGGCTGACATCGGCGCGGCGCTCGCGGTCGGACGTACCGGCTGTTCGGCGGCCCGCAGCGCCGCCATCTTCTTGGTGCGGACGGTGAGGGCGGTGCGCGCCGCTTTTTCCTCGGCCGAGACGTCCTCGACCTTCGAGGTGCGCTTGATGTCGGCGCCGGCGGCGATCAGGAGCTTGATGGCTGCCACGCGGTTGGCCGAGGCGGCCCACATGAGGGGGGTCTGTCCGAAGGCGGTCTCGATGCTGTCGACCGCGGCCTTGTGCGCCAGGAGCACCCGAACGACGGCGGTGTCACCGACCCCGGCCGCCATGTGCAACGCGGTCGCCCCGCCACTTGCCGTGGTGGCGTGCACCTCGGCCCCCGCCTCGAGCAGCACGGCGGCGACACCGGCCTGGCCATTGCGACTGGCCAGGTGCAGCGGCGTATAGTTGCCGTTGCGGGTCGTGGCATCGACGCGCCCGCCGGCGACCACGAGCATGCGAGCCTGCGCCGCGGGGCCGCGCATGGCGGTCCAGTGCAGGGCGGTCATGCCGTCGCCCTGCGCCGCGTTCACGTCGCCCCCCTGCTGGAGCAGGGAGCGCACGAGGGTGGTGTCACCACGCATGGCGGCGTCGGCGACCGGGGCCTCGCCGCGAGCATGTACGGGGGTCGCGCGCCACGCCGCGACGTGCGAGGCGACGGCCGGGAGTACGGTCACCCCGGCGAGCAGCGTGATGCCTAACGCCAGCGGGGTGGCGAGCCCGGAACGTCTGGCCGGCGTGCCCCTACGCATGGGCCCGCAGGTTCATCGCCCCCGTGCTGTCGCCGAAGCTGGCCAGGTCGTCTACCCCAAGCGAGTGCAGCATGGAGAGCATCGCGTTGGCCATCGGGGTGCCGTCGGGGGCCACGAGGTGGGTGTTGCCGGCGAGCTGGCCGTTCGCCTTGCCCAGCAGCACCAGCGGGCAGCGCCGATGGTTGTGCAGGTTGGAGTCGCTCATGGGCGACCCGTAGATGATCATGGTCTTGTCGAGCATGTTCGACTCGCCCTCCTGGATGCTCTTCAGCTTGTCCAGGAAGTACGGGAGCATGGCGACGTGGTACTTGTTGATGAGGTGGAAGTCCTTCACGCCGCGCTCCGTGCCGCCGTGGTGCGAGGCCGGATGGAACGGCTTGTCGGTCCCGCTCTCCGGGTACGTGCGGCTGGAGCCGTCGCGTCCCATCTTGAACGAGAAGACACGCGTGATATCGGCGGCAAACGCCAGCGCCTGGATGTCGAACATCAATTGCACGTGCTCGGCGAACGAGTCGGGGACGCCGGCCGGCGCCTCGGGGAGTTCGCGCACCTCGCCGCTGGCGTTGCGCGCCTCGATGCGCTGGATGCGGCGCTCCACCTCGCGGATGTCCTCGAGGTAGCGGTCGAGCCGGTGGTTGTCGTCGGGCCCCAGCACACGCTGCAGCGAGGACATCTCCGACGCCACGAAGTCCAGGATGCTGCGTCGCGAGCGGCGACGGGTCGCCCGTTCCTCGCTCGTCCCGCCAACGCCGAACAGCTTCTCGAAGGCCACCCGCGGGTCGCGGATCACCGGGAGCGGTTCGTTCGGCGAGGCCCACGAGATGGAGTCCGTGTACACACAGGCATAGCCATATGCGCAGCCGCCGGCCTGGTCCACGTTCTCGATACAGAGCTGCATGGACGGAATCGGCGTGTCCTGCCCGAACTGCTGCGCGTACAGCTGATCCAGCGAGGTCCCCACGCGCACGTCCGACCCCTCGGTCTGGTGCGGGTGCATCTGGGTCAGGAAGACCGCGCTCGAGCGGAAGTGGTCGCCGCCGATCTCCTTCGGGATGACCGGCTCGGCCCCGCGCGCGTCGGTGTTGCTGATGATCGTGAGATACTCGCGATACTTCTCCAGCGAGCCAAGGGCGGACGACGACAGGTCGAAGTCGCGGCCGGCCGCAGCGGGTGACCAGAGGTTCATCTTGGCGCCCAGCTCATTGCAGCCGGCGGCACCGTGCACCATCTCGATCGCCACCAGGCGGGTACCGTCGGCCGCCGCGGCCTTGCGCCGGATCCGTCCGGTCGGGACCATGGCGTCGAGGAAGGGGAGCGCCACCGTCGCCCCCATGCTGTGCAGGAAGGTGCGCCGCGGCAACGGCTTGCCATTCAGGAATCGCATTGGGTCAGCGTCTCCGCTCTCAATCGTTGGACGGGCTGGTGGCGCTCGCCACCGCGGCCCGCTTTGCCCGAAAGGCCTCACTCATCACCACACCGTTCACGAACTCCGAGAACCGGTACCCCTTGGCCGCCGCATCCGTGGCGATCCGCCGGATGGCCGGCATGTCATAGTATTCCATGCGCCGCCCGACCGCGTACGCCATCAGGTTGAGCGTGAACGTGCGAACGAGCGGAACCGGGCGCTTGACGAGGGCCGCGTTCAGTTCGGCGGGCGACGTCACCGGCGTCCCGTCGTAGAAGTCCCCGCGCGTATCGAGCGCCATCCCGTTCTCGCGAATGCGCCACCGCCCCGTGACGTCGAAGTTGTCGAGCGCCAGCCCGATCGGGTCCATGAAGACGTGGCACGACCGGCAGGCGGCGTTGGCGCGGTGCATCTCCATGCGCTCGCGCGTGGTCAGCATCCGGCCTTCCTTCGCGTCCTTCGTCTCTTCGAGGTCCGGCACCCCTGGCGGAGGGGGCGGTGGCGGCGAGTTGAGCAGGACCTCCATCACCCACTTCCCACGCAGCACGGGCGACGTGCGGTTGGCGTGCGACGTCAGGGTCAGCACGCTGCCGTGCCCGAGCAGTCCGGCGCGATTCGCATCCGGATACTGCACGCGACGGAACTCCGGACCCGTCACACCGGGAATGCCGTAGTGCCGCGCCAGGTCCTGGTTCAGGAAGGTGTAGTTCGCCGTGAACAGCTCGAGGATGCTCTTGTCCTCGCGGACGATGCTGCTGAAGAACAGCTCCGTCTCTCGACGCATGGCGTTGGCGAGCTGGGCGTCGAAGTCCGGGAACTGCAGCGCGTCGGGGTGCACCTTGTCGATGTCCTGCAGGCGCAACCACTGGGCAGCGAACCGCGTGGCCAGGGCATCGGAGCGGCTGTCGGCAAGCATACGGCGCGCCTGCGCCTGCAGCCCCAGCGGCGTCGCCAACGTCCCGCGCCGCGCTGCGGCGATCAACGCCTCGTCGGGGGGCGTTCCCCACAGGAAGAACGAGAGCCGCGACGCCAGGTCCAGGTCGCCCACGGCGTAGCGCGCACCCGGCAGCACCGTCGCCGGCCGTTCCTCGACGCGGAAGACAAAGTGCGGGCTGGCGAGCATGGCCTCGATCGCGAAGCGGATCCCGGACTCGAATCCCCCCTCGCGGGCGCCGTCATCGTAAAACGTGAGCAGGGGGTCCACGTCGCGGGCCGCCAGTGGCCGGCGATAGGCCGCACCACCTAACGACTTGATGATCTGCTGCGCGCACGGGCGCGCCTCGTCGGCCGAGAGCGGGCGACAGGTGAAGATCCGGCGACGGCTGGCCGTCTCGGACACGCCGGTCGCGTTGTAGGGTCCCAGCACGGTCAGCTCGCGCAGGTGCGGCAGGATCGTGATGCCGCCGTCGGCCCCGATCTGCGTATCGGCGATGCTGTGCCCGATGGGCGCGATGAGGTCGTTCACCGGCCCCTCGAACGTGCGCACAAAGGCCGCCGAGATCTGCTGGGCACCAGCGCGCACGGAGATCGGCGGGGTCTTCACTTCCATCCCGTTCGGGTCCGCCTGCGAGATCCAGCGGTCGACCTCGAGGACCGCGACCCGCTCGCCGTTCACCGAAATCTCAACCTTTTCGTCGATCGGGGCCGCCGAGCCGTACAGCTGCCCGGTCGGGATGGAGTGCAGCGTAATGGCGAATACGTACTCGCCGTCGGCGACGAAGGTGTGGCTCACGGCGACCCCGCCCCGTGTTCCCATCGGGGCCCCTTCGACCCGGGCGAGCTGCGAGGCGAGCCGCGGAATCTTGTAGGTGGCCGAGGTCGCACTCGCATTGCGGTCGCCGACCGCAAGGCGCGCGATCTCGCTAGCCGCGTCGAGATAGGCATCGAGCAGCGTCGCCGACGGCATCTGGACGTCGGCGATGTTGTCGAAGTTGGCACTTTTCGTATCGAGCGGGAGCCACTTGCCGGCGTCCACGTCGAGCGTGAGCAAGTCCTTGATGGACCGTCCGTATTCGGCGCGATTCAGTCGCTGGAAGGCGCGCGTCCCCGGTTCGGGCCGCAGCGCCGCTTTGGTGTCGATCAAACGCTCGAGCGTGGACTGCAGCACCGCGAGCGTATCGCCCCCCGGACGAGGGCGCCCCGGCGGCGGCATCATCCCCGTCTGCAGCTTGTCGATGATCTTCTCGGCCACCTCGGTCGATTCGTCCGACCCCGTGGCGGCCCCTACTTCGAACCCCTCGAGCACAAGGTTTCCCTGGCGACGAGCGGCGCTGTGGCAGCTGCCGCACGACTTCTTCACGACCTCGGTCAGCGCCGCAGCGTCGGGCCCCGCCGCCGAGCCGGTGCGGGACGAAGAGTGCGGGGCCGCGTGGGGAAAGGTCCGCGGCCCCGTGGGCGACGCATCGGACCGCAGGACCACGCCCTCGGCCAACTGTGCGAGGGCCGGACGGGGCGACCACGCCATCCCGGCCGACACTGCCAGGATCCCGGTCGCCGTCGCGACCGCTAGTACCTTCATGCCATATCTCCGGGGTTCAGCGAGTGCGCGGGTACGACGTACGTATTTTCCCCTCGCGCCACGGGACTGGCAAGGGTTTTCTTCTGGTGCATCGAACACCAGCCTTCCCGTCGATAGATCGACTGGTAGGTTTGGCGCTCCGATCGTGCGCGGAGCATCCGTCGGCTGCCAACGCGGCGACCATACCAAACGTTGTGACGTCGGACCCCGGGTAACCGGAATGTCCCCTCTCTCACGCCCCCCGGAACAACGATGCGCATTCGGTGGATCCTCACGACCTCGGCCGCTGCAGTTGTCGGCGTAGCGCTGGTGGGACAGTCCCCTCGTCATCTCAATCCGATGATCGACCTGCTCGCAGCCGGCAAGCCCGTCGTGGGCCTGTACGCCCCGAGTAATCGTCGCCCGCCCGTCCGCCCAGGCGCCCCGTCCACCCCGGTCCCGCCCCCCCGCACTCCGGCGCAGCTCGCGACCGACGCCATGGGCCAGCCGGGGAGCGACTACATCTTCGACGGGGGGATGGAGAATGACTTTGATCTCGGCTATCCCGCCTTCGCCGAGTTCGTCGCCGGCCTCAAGTCCGGTGGCCTGCTCACGACGACGCCGCTCAAGCGCCTGCGCTTTCCGTTGGTCGTGAAAACCCCCGAGATCGCCCCTGACCCCGCCCTGGCCCGCACCCGCATTTCGCGCCAGCTCAACCTCGGCGTCAGTACGATCGTCTTCGTCGGCGCCGAGAGCGCTGCCGAGGTGCGCGAGGGGCTGGCGATGATGCGCTTTCCGACGCACGGCGGCACGCGCCCGAACGAGGTCGGGACCGCGCCAGCGCTGTGGGGCATGGGCGAGGCGGAGTATCGCGACAAGGCCGACCTGTGGCCCCTCAACCCGCGCGGCGAACTGGTGAATTGGACGATCGTCGAGACCAAGGCGGGGCTCGCCAAGGTGCGCGAGATCGCCGCGGTCCCCGGCATCAGCGTGCTGTTCCCCGGCGCCGGGACGCTGCGCCAGGTGTTCAGCACCACCGACGTTGCCGGCAAGCGCGTGGTCGACGAAGTGGCCTGGGAGGCGGCCATCCAGGACGTGCTCGCCGCGTGCAAGGAATTCAAGGTCGCCTGCGGCTATCCGGCCGGGCTGGACGATATCGAGCGCCGGATGCAGCAGGGCTTCAGCGTGTTTGTCATCGGGTGGGGGGAGAACGGCTTCAAGACGGTCGACCTGGGGCGCAAGGTTGCGGGGCGGCCGGCGACGAACGCCGAGGAGTGGCGGTAAGCGCATGCTCACCCGCCCCTACACCGACCAGGTCCCCGGCACCTCGGGCCTTCGCAAGAAGGTCACCGTGTTCCAGCAGCCCCACTACCTCGAGAACTTCGTCCAGGCCACGTTCGATGCGGTGGCGCTCCCGACCGGCGCCACCCTCATCCTCGGCGGCGATGGGCGCTACTACAATCGCGAAGCCATCCAGACGGTGCTGCGCATGGCGGCCGCCAACGGGATCGCGCGGGTCATCGTCGGCCGCGACGGCATCCTCTCCACGCCGGCCGCGTCGCACCTCATTCGCCTGCGCAAGGCCGACGGCGGGATCATCCTCTCCGCCAGCCACAATCCGGGCGGCCCGGACGGCGACTTCGGGATCAAGTTCAACATGGCCAACGGCGGCCCGGCCCCCGAGCAGGTGACGGCGGCCATCGCCGAGCGCACGCGCACGATCGCCGAATACCACGTCGCCGAGGGCGCGGACGTACCGCTGGGCACGTTAGGCACCACGACGCTCGGTGCGCTCACCGTCGAGGTCATCGACCCGGTCGCCGACTACGCGGCATTGATGGAGACGCTGTTTGACTTTCCGGCGATCCGCGAGCTCATCACCGGTGGATCGTTTCGGCTGCGCTTCGACGCGATGCACGCGGTCACTGGCCCCTACGCCACCGAGATCCTCGAGCGTCGACTCGGGGCCCCGGCCGGCACGGTGATCAACGGCACGCCCCTCCCCGATTTCGGGGGTGGACATCCCGACCCGAACCTCACCTACGCCCACGACCTCGTGGAGGAACTGTTCGGCGCCGACGCGCCGGACTTCGGCGCGGCCAGCGATGGCGACGGCGACCGCAACATGATCCTGGGGCAGCGCTTCTTTGTCACCCCCTCCGACTCGCTGGCGATCCTCGCCGCCAACGCGACGCTCGCCCCCGGCTACTCCGACGGCATCGCCGGCGTCGCCCGTTCCATGCCCACGTCGGGGGCCAGCGATCGCGTGGCCAAGGCACTGGGGGTCGCAAGCTTCGAGACCCCGACCGGGTGGAAGTTCTTCGGCAACCTCCTGGATGCCGGCAAGGTCACGCTGTGTGGTGAGGAATCGTTCGGGACCGGCTCCAACCATGTGCGCGAGAAGGACGGGCTGTGGGCCGTGCTGTTCTGGCTCAACATCGTCGCCGCGCGGGGCGAATCGGTCGAGGCGATCGTGCGCGACCACTGGCGGCAGTACGGACGCAACTACTACACACGCCACGACTACGAAGAAGTCGATGCCGCGGCCGCGCGCTCCGTGGTCGAGACCGCGCGCTCCGGCGGACGGGCGCTCGTCGGACAGCTGCTCGCCGGCGATCTGCTGGACCAGGTGGACGACTTCGAGTACCACGACCCGGTCGACGGCTCCACCAGCAGCAACCAGGGATTGCGCCTGCTGTTCGCGAGCGGGGCGCGCATCGTCTTTCGGCTGTCGGGGACCGGCACGGCCGGGGCGACGTTGCGGCTGTACGTCGAGTCGTACGAGGGCGACCCCGCGCGCCAGGGGGCGGATCCGCAGGAGGCGCTCGCCTCGTACCTCGCGGCCGCGCTGCAGGTGTCGCAGCTGCGCGAGCTGACCGGCCGAGAGGGCCCGACGGTCGTGACCTGACGCCGCACGCGCCCGCCTAGATTCCCCCGCCATGTGTCCCACGCCACGAACTTCGCGGCGCGCTCTCGCGCGCCTTCGCCTGCTAGCACCGCTCCTCTCGCTCGCACTCGGCGCCCTTCTCACGCCGCTGTCGGCACAGGTACCCGCGCCCGCCGCCAACGGTTCGGCGCCGCGTTCTGAGGGAACGGCTGTGCCTCGCGTCCACACAACACCGGCGTCGATCCGCCTGGATGGGCTGCTGGACGAGCCGGAATGGGCGCTGGCCGACTCCATCGACGACTTCCGCCAGAAGGAGCCAGTCGAGGGAGGGACACCGAGCGAACGCACGGTGGTGCGTCTGCTCGCGACCCCCGAAGGCCTCGCGATCGGATGGTGGTTGTACGACCGCGCCCCGGGGGGCATCGTGCGCACCCAGCTGCGCCGCGACGCCGAGTTACGCTCGGACGACTACGTATCGTTGGCGATCGACGGACTCTCCGACCAGCGCAGCGCGTTCTACTTCCGCACCAATTCCAACGGGGCGCTGTGGGACGGTGAGCACGTCAACACCGAGTCGGGGAACGAGGAGTGGGACGGGGTCTGGGACTCGCGCTCCGTGATCGGCACCGACGGGTGGACGATCGAGATGCTGATCCCGTGGGCCACGCTGCGCTACCGGCGCGACGTCTCTACAATGGGGATGAACTTCCGGCGCTTCCTGCCGCGCACCAACGAGGAAGTGCTGTGGCGCGCGTGGAAGCGCACGGAAGGCTTTCGCTTTCTCGAACGCGAGGGGACGGTCGGCGGCTTCGAGGAGTTGCCGCGCCGGGCGATCGCCGAGTTCCGTCCGTTCGTGCTGGGCGAGGCGAACCCGCCGGAGCGCGCCTTCGCCGACGATGGATCGTCGACGATCCTGGCCGACGCCAGGCAGCGCGGCAACGCCGGCATCGACGTCAAGGTGCCGATCACCGGGACGCTCACCGCCGACCTGACCATGCGCCCCGACTTCGCGCAAGCCGAGGTGGATCGCCAGATCGTGAACCTCACCCGGTTCCCCCTGTTCTTTCCCGAACGCCGCACCTTCTTCACTGAAGGCTCGGCAATCTTCGCCTTCGGGCGCGAGCAGCAGACGCAGATGTTCTATTCCCGCCGCATCGGTCTCGGCGGCGACGGAACGCCGGTGAACATTCCGTTCGGCGCACGGATGCAGGGACGAACCGGGGCGTACCAGGTCGGGCTGCTCGCGGTGGCGACCGGCGACCAGGAGGACGGACGGGCCTTCGTGGGACGCGTGAAGCGCGACGTGCTCGGTCGGGGATACCTCGGGGCCATGACCACGATCAGCGAGCGCAGGGACCGCACGGGCGCCGCGTCGGGCGGGGTCGACTTCTCGCTCCCGTTCATCGTTGGTGGGGGCGACAACCTCGTCTTCCTCGGCAACGCCGCGTGGAGCCGGGACAGCGCCGGCGCCGGGACCGGGGGACATTACCGCTTCATGGTCGACTTTCCCAACGACCACGCCGACATCGTGATGCGCTTCGACCGCGTCGACTCGACCTACAACCCGGCGTTAGGCTTCGTCGTGCAGCGCGGGATCTATCGCTGGGGCGGGTCCACCGCCATCACGCCGCGCCCGCACAACGCCACCCTGATCCGCCGCTATCAGTTCAACCTGCTCGACTACAACGTGGTCTGGGGCCTCGATCGCCAACTCGACAATGCCTCGTTCTCCGTGCGCCCCTTCGGCGCCACGTTCCAGAGTGGCGATCAGGTCGAGGTCAACGTCGTGCGACGCTTCGACGCCCCGGACACGCCGTTCCAGCTGGTGCCGGGGACCGTGGTGGCGCCGGGCGACTACTGGTGGAACCGGGTCGAGCTCAAGTACCAGGGGTCGAACGTCCGGCAGTGGGCGGTGAACGCCGGCGCGTCGGCCGGCCAGTTCTACGACGGCCGCCGCACCGACCTGTCGCTCTCCGGGCGCCTCCGCCTGCAGCCGCACGTGGAGCTGCTGCTCGAGACCGAACGCAACGACGTGACCCTGCCGTCGGCGTCGTTCGTGACCAACACCCTGCGCTTCCGGGGCGACTACGCGGCCTCCCCGCGGCTGACGGCCACCGCCTTCGCCCAGATTGACGACCAGTCCAACCGCGCCGCGCTCAACGCCCGGCTGCGGTGGACGCAGACGCCGGGCTCGGACCTCTATGTGGTGTGGAACTCGGTGTGGCCGGTCGGGCTCGACCGGGGGTTCGCCCTCGATCGTCCGCAGCAGGGGGGACTGGTGGTGAAGTATGTGCGGTTCTTCCGGGCGTAGAGCGCGTCGGGGCGCGCGTCGCCGCCGCGTCCGGCCCGCCTAACGCGCGATCAGGGTCGTGCTCGCACAAACCACCACACACCCCCACTGATCCCGCCCACCACCAGCGACGGGACGCCAGCACCCGTCACGGTGCCGACAGCAGGCGCCGAATACGCATCCGTGGCGATCACGAACGATGTGTCGCGCTCGAACCGGACGTCATCGCCCACCCCCACCCGGCGCCAGAGCTGCACGCCACCATCCTCGCTCCCGAGCAGGAGGTCGACCTGCCCGTCACCGTCCATGTCGACGAGGGCGGGCGTGCTGCGGCGTCCGACATCGATCCCCTGCAACGTATCGGTGACGAGCTCGAACCGCGGCACGGTGCGGCTCCCGGTATTGCGATAGTAGTTGAGCTGTCCCGACGCCTCGCCCACCAGCAGGTCGAGGTCCCCGTCCCCATCCAGGTCGGCGACGGCGGGCGTGGTGTTGCTCCCGCGCGTCAGCACGACCAGGGCGCTGTCGGCCAGCGTCCATGACGGTTCGGTGCGCGTGCCGACGTTGCGCCACCACTGCACCCGGTCGCGCCACGTCCCCAGCACGAGGTCGGGGAGTCCATCGCCATCGAGGTCGGCCACGCTGGGGGCGTAGTGATACTCGCCGCGAATGGGGAGCACGCCGCGCTCGCGGAACGACGGCGCGCGCGCAGTTCCCACATTCTCCAGCCACGCGATACGCGCCGACTCGCCGTCGTCGGGCGCAATCTTGTTGCCGATCAGCAGGTCCAGGTCCCCATCCGCATCCAGGTCAGCGAGGTGGGGGAGCGACTCGTTGCCCACGTCGAGCGTGGGGATGAGCCGGCGCGTGACCACCTCAAAGACGCCGCGCGCCGTCTGTGACACGAGCAGCAGGTTGTCCACGGCGGTCGTGCGCGGCGTGAAGGCCCCGCCGATCACCCCGACCACGACATCGAGCAGTCCGTTGCCGTCCACGTCGCCGGTGGCTGGCGCATTGTAGCCGCTGGTCAGGACGCTGCTGCTGTCCGGAAAGCGGCGCGGCGGCTCGCGCATGCTCGGTGTCCCACACCCCGCCGCGCGGTTCTCGAACAGCAGCAGCCCCTGCTCGAAGTAGTCGCCCCAGAGCAAGTCGTCGTCGCCGTCTCCATCGACGTCGCCGAACGCCAGCGTGTTGGCGCCATGGCGCGTCCCCCCCAGTTCAATGCGCCGAGGCATCGGCTGCCCCGGGATGGGGCCCAGCACCTCGATGTTCTCGAAGCGTGCCGTGTGCAGGACAAAGCGCGGGATGCCGTCGCGTTCACTCCCTGGCACCGCCTCGAACCGGTCCACGGTCCCCGCCACTCGGCCGAGGAACAGGTCCAGCCGTCCGTTGCAGTCGAGGTCCACCGCGTTGAGGATGTTCTGCCGGTCGGCGGGAATGGGCGCACCGTCGATGTCGCGCAGCGTATCGGCGGCCACGTGAAACCGAGGGGCCTGTCGCGTGCCGGTGTTGCGCCACGCCCGGATGTAGGACACCGGCGACTCGCTCAGCAGGTCCACCAGCCCGTCACGATCGATGTCGACGAAGCGATACCACTCGCCGACCTTCAGGTCGAGGAACTGATCGGTGCGCCAGGTAAAGCGCCCGTTCACGTTCTCGAAGTACATCACGGCGTTCGACCGCTCCTGCACGAACAGGTCGAGGTCGCCGTCGCCGTCGAGGTCGACGAGCTGCGGGCGCGGCACGTCGAAGCCGCCGAGGAATGGCTCAGCATACGGCCGGCCCGCCGAGTCGATGACCGGGAACGGAGCGACTCGTCGCTCGAACGAGAGCGGCGAGCGTCCTGCCTGCGCCAGCGCGACTGAGCCACAACCACCCGCCGCCAGCGCCAACGCCGCGCAGCCCAGTGCGCGCACCGCGACGCGGCGCGCGCACACCACTCGGCGCACGGTCATCGCGCCCCGGCCGCGCCGATTCCCGTGGGTCCGGTGCCGAGCATCAGCGTGGCGCGCAGCGTCCCGGTGGCGAGATCGAGGACGGAGAGCCAGCCGTCGGTGGCGCTGTGCCCGGCCATGCCGTGCATCTCGTGCCCGCTCTGGCCGGGCTGCGGTGCCCCGGTGTTCTGGCTCACGACGAACGCGGACTTGCCATCCTCGCCGAGCAGCATGCTGTACGGCTGCGCGAGTCGCCCCTCGATCGTGCGCACGACCGTGCCGGAGGCAAGGTCCACCTGCGCGACGCGGTTCCCGAGCAGCAGGGTGACCCAGACGGTCCGCCCGTCAGGGGCAAACCGTGCCTCCCACGGCTTGCCGGCGACCGCGATCTCCTGCACCGGGACAAAGGGGGGAGGCCGGCGCAGGTCGAACACCAGCAGTGTGTTGGACAACTCGCCGCCGGCGACCATGGTCGTGCCGTCGGGCGAGAGGGCGAACTGCACCAGGGACCGAGCGGCGCCGGGTATGGTGGTGAGCGTGACCCGCCCCGTCGAGGTCTCGACCGAGGCGATGCGATTCTCGGCCAGCGAGGCGGTGTGCACCCACCGACCGTCGGCCGTCGCGGCAATCGCGTGCGGCCGGGCAATCAGGATCTCCTGTTCCTCGACCAGCGTGAACGACCGGCGGGCGATCACGCCTAACGACTTGGGCGGGTTCACGGCGGTCATCGAGCGCCCGACGTAGAGCGAATCGTGCACGGGGTCGAGCGTCATCAGCCCCGGCGTCTCCATCGCCACCTGCGCGACCACCCGATTCTGGCGATCGAGCTTGAGCACGCGCCCGTCGCCGATGAGCGTCACGTACCAGAAGCTCCCGTCGGGCTCCACCACCACGTGGTGCGGCTTGGCGTTGGCGCTGAAGCCCATCGTGCGCAGGTCGAGCACGGTGTCGACCTGGAGCCGCCCCTCGTCGATGATCGAGATGGTCGCGCCGGCCTGGTTCACGACATACAGCTTGCGACTGGCGGACGACGTGTCGCCCCCGCCGAGGACCGCGACGACGAGCGCCGCCGCGGTCACCCAGGACGCGAGCATCATTGCACGGTCTTCCGGGTGCGATCCCGCACGAAGAAGACCCCTTCGCCGATGCTGGTCACCACGACCGTTCCGCTCTTGAAGTACGGATACACGCTCCACGCTCCGTCAAACTGCGGCGTGCCGTCATCTCCGGGGTGCGTGTCGAGGAAGCCGACTTCCTTCGGGTTGCGCGGGTCGCTGATGTCGAGGATGCGCAGTCCCGACGTGTAGTTGGCCTGGTACATCCGGTCGCCCTTCACGTACAGGTTGTGGTCGATCGCCTTCTGCACGCCGACATGCTCCTTGACGAGGATCGGGTCGCTGAGGTCGGCCACGTCCCACACCATGGTGCGCGTCCCCTTCGCGGCCTCTCCCTGGCCGGCCGACTCGTCGCCTTCGTCGTTCAGGTACAGGTACCGATGGTCATCGGTGAGCCACGCCTGGTGGGCGTAGGCCACGTTGGGGTAGCTCGCGCGCGAGATCGCCACCGGGTTCTTCTTGTCCGTCAGGTCGGCGATGCTGATCGCCGTCTCGTTGGAGCCGATGCAGATCTCCTTCCCGGTGTAGCGCGTGTCGGGGCCGCGGTACTTCACGCACTGGGCATCGTGCGAGTAGCCGGTCCCGGCGCGCCCCGTCTTCGCATCGCCAAAACAGCCGGCGAACTTCGGCTTCTTGGGCTCGCGCACGTCGATCATGTGGTAGCCGCCGCCGCACGTCTCACCGCCGCCCGATGTCCCGACGGTGTACATGTAGCCCGTCTCCTCGTTGGCGACAATGTTGTGCGCACTGTTGATGCGATCGTACGTCACGTCGGGCGTGAAGACCTGCGGGGTGGTGACCTTGCGCAGCCGCGTCAGGTCGAAGATCTGGACCCCGTGCTCGCCCGCGTTGTCGGCGACGATGAACACGTGGTCCTTGTACACCTTCATGTCCCGCCACGCGGAGGCCGGCGAGCCCTTGGTCTTGGGCAGGTCGCCCAGGTAGCGCGGGTTGGTCGGGTCGGTGACGTCGACGAACGACGTCCCGTCGGTGCGCCCCAGCAGGGCGATCTCGCGCTGCGTGACGGAGTCGGTCCATCCCCAGTTGTCGTTCATGTTGGTGCCGCGCTTGCCGCCAATGGCGCTGATGGGCAGGAAGGAATACAACGACGCGCTGCCGCACTCGAACTCGCCGGCCTTGCCGTCGCTCCCGCACATCGTCTCCGATCCCTTCATGGCGGCGTACGTCTTCGCCGTCGCCGCCGGGAAGACCGTACCGCGGCTGCCCCACACGCCGGCGGCGGTGCGGCCGAGGAACATCACCGTCCCCTCGCCTCCCCCGTCGTTCGGCATCCCGATAGCCGCCTGGTCGCCGCCGACCGCGAAGGTCGTCGCGAACATCGCGCCCGGCTCCACACCCGGAACGTCGAGCGCCTGCATCCCGAGCCAGTCCCCGTCACGTGTCTGCCGCACCCGATAGATGCGACCGGTCCCGCGCTCGCTCCCTGGTGCCCCGATCCAGAGTTCATCGCCCGCCATTCCCAGGCTCTGCCCGAATCGCGAGCTGGAATAGTCAAACGACGTGAAGGCGCGGCGCTCCCGCCAGATCTCGGCCACGTCGGAGTATTCGAAGAGTGACACCATCCCGACGCTCCCGGCCCCCTGCCCGGGAATCACCAGGGCGCCGGGCGCCCCGGCCACCAACCGCTTGCCCGACAGCAGCACGCTGCTCCCCAGCCGCGCGTTGTCCGCCACGCGCGCAGAGAGCACGATGGCCTGCTGTACCCACGCCCCGTCCGCGGCGCTCGAGTAGGTAAAGATCGCACCCTTGTTGGAGGACCGTCCGGGAGCGCCGACGGCGAGGCGATTGCCGTCCACCGTGATCGCGCTCCCGAACCGGTCCGACACGGTCGACTCCGTGACCGGGAGCTTTCCAGCGGAGGCCCAGCTACCATCGCCCTGCCGGCGGAAGACGTAGACCACCCCGCTCCCCTCAGCCGGGGCACCCACGTACGCCATGTCGCCCGAGAGCGCGATCGCCGTCCCGAAGCTTGCCCGCGCCAAGCGCGCGTCAGCGACCAGCACGCCGGTGGGGGCCCACCGTCCGTCCGACTGCCGACGGAACGAGTGGACCGCACCGCGCCCGCTATCGGGGCCGAACACCTGATCCACCCGTCCGACCAGCAGCGTGCTGCCGTCGGTCGCCAGGGTCGCGCCGAACCCGTCGCGATCCTTGGATTCGGCGGCGTTCAGCTTGCCCACCGCGCGCCAGGCGGTGCCGGTACGCTGGTAGATGTGCACGACGCCGGCGCCGGTCCCGCGGGACTCACCCACGAAGGCAACGTTGCCGGCGATCGCCACGGCACCGCCAAAGGCCGTCAGCCGCGCGTCGTCGTTCGCGATCGAATCACTCCGCACGGCCGCAGCAGGCGTCACGGTCAGGTCGCGAGCATCGACCGGCGACCAAAGGGTCGGACCCAGCAGGGTCAACATCCACAGCGCACGAGTCATCACGAGATCCAGGTGTAGGGAGACGAGCGAACATGACGGGCACGAGCGACCGTCGCGGGCGGGCGGAGCGCACGAGAGCCTCGGCGGCGCGTCGAACGGTGCAATGATGGGGCAGTACAAACCGCCAAACGAAGATCCAAGCGAACCGGCATTTCAACAAGCACAATCAACAGGCAGTTCGACCGGCACATCAACTTGCAAAGCTATCGCTTACGACCGTCCGGGCGGAACAGTTCCAGTTGATCGTCCGCTTGGCGTCGAATGCCCGGGGGGCCACGGGCGCTCTCCTCGAGATCGGAGAGGCAGTTCGGCCTACGCGACTGATACACGCTCCGGGACCATATGGTCGCGCCGCGCGGAAACAGCCACCGTGCGCTGCGCTTAGATTCCGCGACTCCCGCGACCCGTCACCCTGCGAGGCTCGTCCCGATGCAACCGCTGCTCCCCCGGTTCACCGCTTCGCGACGGCCTGACTCGTGACGCAGTCGACGCTCAGCGTTGCTCTCTCCGGCCGATACGCGATCGACC
The DNA here is from genome assembly GCA_016704465.1 of Gemmatimonadota bacterium. Lineage (GTDB taxonomy): Bacteria > Gemmatimonadota > Gemmatimonadetes > Gemmatimonadales > Gemmatimonadaceae > SCN-70-22. The sequence goes on from JADJAD010000014.1 coordinate 181,227, forward strand.
GTGAACTTGGCCGCGGGGGCATGGGTGTGGTCTACCTGGCGCGCGATATCGCGCTCGACCGGTTCGTCGCCCTCAAGGTGCTGCCGCCCGAGCTGGCCAGTCGTCCTGCGTCGCGGGAGCGTTTCCTGCGCGAGGCGCGCACGGCGGCACAGCTGTCCCACCCGAACATCGTCCCGGTCTTTCACGCCGACGCGATCGAGGCGCACGTCTTCTTCGCAATGGCGTTCGTGGACGGCGAGAACCTGGCGGAGCGGGTACGGGCCCGCGGAGCGTTGCCGGTGGCCGAGGCCGTGCGCCTGCTGCGGGAGGTCGCGTGGGCGCTGGCATACGCGCACGCGCGCGGCGTGGTGCATCGGGACATCAAGCCGGAAAACATCCTGCTCGACCGGACGACGGCGCGGGCCATGGTGACCGACCTCGGGATCGCCCGGGACACGACGCGCGCCGACGCCCTGACCCAGACCGGGCACGTTTTGGGCTCCGTGCACTACATGAGTCCCGAGCAGGTGGCCGGCGACGTGCTGGACGGGCGCAGCGACCTCTACTCGTTAGGCGTGGTCGGATTCTTCCTGCTCTCGGGCCGGCTCCCCTTCGAGGGGGACGTCGCGTCGGCGGTCCTGGTCGCCCACGCCACGCGCGCCGCGCCGGCGCTGGCCTCCGTGGCGCCGGCCGTACCGCGACAGGTCGCGGCGGTCATCGACGCCTGCCTCGCCAAGGATCCCGCCGCGCGCCCGCCGACTGGCGAGGCGATGGCGGACCAGCTCGGCGCCGCCCTCGCGGCGGCGTTGCACGACGAGACCACCCGCCAGCATCCGCACGAGCCGGTCCTGTCGGAGCCCCAGGCCGCCGCGCTGTGGCAGCGTGCGGCGCAGCTGCAAGCCGATGCCCTGCGACGGCTGGACACGACCGCGATGGGGTCGGCGGCGACGGGGACGCCGGCCGACGGCTACCGCCTGCAGCACGTCCAGGCGGCGGCGGCGGAGGCGGGAATCTCCCAGCAGTTCGTCGCCCTCGCCATGGCGGAGCTGGGAGCAGTCGGGGCGACCGATGGTGACCGCGGCGCCCAGCCGCCCGCCCCGATCGGCGGCTGGCAGGAGCGGCAGGCCACGCGCATGCTCGGGACCAGCGAGCGAAGCTGCGCGGTCATGCGCCGCATGCCGGCCGCTCCCGCCCGCGTGCTCCCCGCGCTCGGGCAGGTGCTGCAGCAGTCCCCCTTCGGACTCACGCTCAACGGTACCGTCGGCGGGCATCCGCTGGACGGCGGCGTACTGGTCTTCGACCTGCCAGCCGCGATGAATCCCACGTGGTACGGCACCGGCATGCAGTTGGAGGTGCGCTCCCTCCAGGTCACGCTGCGGCCGACGCCTGGCGATGCGCAGGCCACGGAGGTCACCATGCATGCCGACTGGCGCCCCGGCGTGCGGCGCAACGTGAACTTCTCGGCGTGGATTGCCGGCGTGTTTGGTGGCTGCTCCGGCGGCCTCGCGGGCATCGTGGGATTCAAGACACTCGCCGCGATGGGTGCGTTAGGCATCGCGCTCCCCGCCGTCGGAGTCGGAGGAGCCGTCGCCGCAGGCTGCGCGCTGCTGTATCGCGGCAGCTACCGGAAGGCCGTACGGCGGACGCATGAGGAGATGACCCGCGCACTGGACGCGGTCGCCGGGAGCTTGCGCTCGCTGGACTTGTTTGGCGCTGCGGTCACGCCCCGGGCGGTCCCGCGCATCGGCGATGCCCCGGCGGCAGGGGTGCAAGATACCGGCTGAGGCCGGCTCGTCGGGGCGAAGGATGGTACCGCGCGGGACGCAGCGCGCCCCGCATGGTACCTTCCGCCCTGCGAACGCTCGCGACCGCCGCCAGACCTTCCCGGGGGCGAGCATGCGGTTGACCCCAGTGCCCAGGCATGTCCCCTCGCCTCGACCCGCGCGAACGCCCGCGTGACCTGCTCGCCCTGCTGACCATCGCGGTCGCCTTCCTGATCGCCCACCAGGTCGGCCTGCGCACGATCTCCCCGCTCTCTCCGCTCTCGCCCCTCTGGCCGCCGGCCGGGGTCCTGCTGGCGAGCTTCATGTTGCTCCGGCGGCCGCTGTGGCCGGCGGCGGTCGCGGTCGTCGCGGGCACCGATGCGCTCTCCCACGTCCTCGTCGGAGCCCGTGTGTGGGTGGGGCTCGCCTATCTGGTCCCCAGCTTGATCGAGTTGGCCGTCGCGCTGTGGATCATCAGGAGGCTGGCCGGCCCACGCGTCGATTTCCGCCGGGTCCGCGATACCTTCGCACTCGTGGGGGGGGCGGTCGCCGGGGCGGGCGTGAGCGGCGCTGTGGCCGGTGGCCTCGCTGTCGTCGCCTCCGGAGCGACGTTCGTCACCAGCGCCGTGACGTGGTGGGCGGCCGATGTCCTCGGGATGCTGCTGCTCACGCCGATGATCATTGCCTGGGTTCGCGGCCCTTGGAGCCTCAAGTCGCTCTGGTCAGCAGGGGCCGTGGAGGGGACGCTGTTCATGGCCTTCTGGACCTGGACGGCGGATCGCACATTTCGCGGGGAGGTGTCGATCGGGTGGCTGGAGCTCCACCCGTACATGCTGGCGCCGTTCATGGTCTGGGCGGCCCTCCGCCTCGGGGTGCGCGGTGCCACTGCCGCGATGACCAGCGTGGCCGCCGTGGCGGTGCACGTCGTCCTCACCCAGCCCGCGCTGTTCCCGCTCGGCGGTGCCAACGTGTCGGAGCAGCTCCTGCTCGTACAGGTGTATCTCGCCGCCATGGGGCTGACTGGACTCCTGCTGGCGTCGGCACTGGCCGAACGGGCGACGGCAGCGCGCGCGGCGCGCGAAAGTGGTGATCGGCTGCGCGTCCTTGCAGACAACCTGCCGAACCGGGTGATCTTCCAGCTCGCGCGCGACCCGGATGGAAGCCGCCGGTTCCTGTACGTGAGCGCGAACGCGCAGTCGGTCCTGGGCGTGACTGCCGACGAATTGCTCGCGGATTCCGCACGGCTGACGCAGCTGCTATCCGCGGGCGATCGCGAGCGACTGGCCGCCGCGGAGCTGGAGAGCGAGCGCCGCCACCGGGAGTTCAGCATCGAGACGCACGTCCACGTGGGCGACGGCCAGGAACGTTGGCTGCAGCTTTCGGCCTCCCCACGTTGGCTCGAGACGGAACAGTTGGTGTGGGATGGCATCGCGCTGGACATCACGGAGCGCCGTCGGGACGAGCAACGGCTCCGGCGCACCAATCGCACGCTGCGCACCATTAGCCACTGCAACCAGGTGCTCGTGCGGGAGCGCACCGAGGATGCCCTGCTGCAGGCCATCTGCCAGGTCATCGTGGAGCATGGGGGGTTCCTGCTGGCCTGGGTCGGCTACGCCGACCACGACGACCAGCAGCGGGTGCGACCGGTTGGCTATGCCGGCGTTGAGTCGGGCTATCTCGAAGGCATCGACGTGCGGTGGGACGACTCCCGACAGGGTTCCGGACCGACGGGACTCGCCATCCGGACCGGACGAGCGGTCGTCAGTCCGGAAATGCTCACCGATCCGTCGGCCGCGCCATGGCAGGCAGAGGCGAGAGCGCGCGGCTACCGATCGAGCCTGGCGCTCCCGCTGCGCGATGGCGCGCGCGTCTTTGGCGCCCTGTCGGTCTATGCGCCCGACGTCGGCGTGTTCGACGCCGAGGAAGTCGCCCACCTGACGGAGCTGGCCGACGACCTCGCGTACGGCATCCTCGCCCTGCGCGCCCGCGTGGAGCACGCCCGGGCCGAGGAGGCGCTGGGCGCGAGCGAGGAACGATTCCGCCAGCTCGCCGAGAACATCCGTGAGATCTTCTGGATGCTCGACGCGCGCACGAACGAACTGCTGTACGTCAGTCCTGGCGTGGAGCGCCTCTATGGGATCTCCGTGGCGGAGTTTCAGCGAGCCCCCACGGCCATCGTCACGCGCATCCATCCCGACGATCGCGATCGCGTGATCGCCGCCTCGAGCGCGGTCAAGGCCGGACGCGAGCTCGATGAGGAGTACCGTCTCGTGGACGAGCGGGGCGGCGTGCAGTGGGTCCATGGCCGTGCCTTCCCCGTGCGTGACGCCAGCGGCGACGTGTACCGGATCGTGGGCATTTCCGACGACATCACGGCGCGCAAGCGCATCGAGGAACAGCTTCGCCAGGTGCAAAAGCTCGAGGCGATCGGCCAGCTGGCCGGCGGCATCGCCCACGACTTCAACAACATCCTCGCAGCCATCATGATGCAGGCCGGCATGGCGCGCGGCCTCACGGGCCTCCCCGCCGAGGCGTCCGAGCTGCTGCAGGATATCGACGCGGCGGCGCAGCGTGCGGCGAACCTCACGCGCCAGTTGCTGCTCTTCAGCCGCAAGCAGGCCATGCAGGAACGGCCGGTCGAGCTGAACGACCTCGTCGCGACGGTCATGCGCATGTTGAAGCGCGTCGTGCCCGAGCATGTCCAGCTGCACGTGTCGCTGCACCCGCGGGCGCTGGTCGTCCAGGCGGACCCCGGCATGCTGGAACAGGTCGTGATGAACTTGACCGTGAATGCGCGCGACGCCATGCCCGACGGCGGCGTCCTGTCGATCGAGACCTTCTCGCGGGAGGTGACGACCGAGGAGGCCCGGGGGCTCCCCGGCGCGACCGGCGGGCCATACGTCGGCCTGCGCGTGCGCGACACGGGAGGCGGGATCGACCCGCAACTCCTGGGGAACATCTTCGACCCGTTCTTCAGCACGAAGGAGCCGGGCAAGGGGACCGGGCTGGGGTTGTCCACGGTCTTCGGGATCGTCCAGCAACACCGCGGCACGATTCTCGTGGACAGCGCACCGGGCCACGGCACGACAATGGAGGTGCTCTTCCCGTCCCATCAGCTTGGCGTGGTGGCTCCCCCGTTGCCGGAACCTGCCGTGCCCGCGACGACGACGGCCACCCACACGATCCTGGTCGTCGAGGACGATCGCTCCGTGCGGGCGCTGACGCAGCGTATCCTGGAACGCCAGGGCTATCGCGTGCACATTGCCGCAAGCGGCCGCGAAGCCCTGGACGAGTGGGAGCGCTACTCCCCCAGCATCGACTTGCTGCTGACGGACCTCGTGATGCCGGGTGGCGTGGGCGGCGTCGAGCTGGCCGAGGTGCTCCAGGCCCGGTCGCCGGGGCTGCGCGTGGTCTACAGCAGCGGCTACGACCCCAACCACGGCACACGCGCGGAGCGCCTCGAGCCGGGGGTCAACTTCCTGCAGAAGCCCGCCACCCCCCGCCAGATCCTCGCGGTGGTGGGGCAGATGCTCGCGCCGGACTAACCCGGCCCGGACGACCCTCGCGCCGAGCTCGTCGCGCAATGCTCGTCGCGCCATGCTCGTCGCGCCATGCTCGACGCGCCATGCTCGACGCGCCATGCTCGACGCGCCATGCGCGTCGCGCCCTACGTCCCGGACGCGCGGCGAAAGACCGACAGCCCGCACGCCGCGCCATCGTCCAGCAGGACCACCGCGCGCGTTGCGCCACGCAGCGTGCGCGCCACCGGCAGCAGGCAGGTCGGCTCCTCGATCGCGCACCGCATCACGTCGCACTTGGTGATCCCGAAGGCCGCCACCACCAGGCAGCGAGCGCTCGTGAAGGCGGGGAGCGTGAGGGAGACGCGCTGGCGCGGACGCTTGGGGGCGTCGTCGACCGCGACCACCCACCGGTCGCGTTCTTCCAGCGCCGGATGCCCCGGAAAGATCGATCCGACGTGCCCGTCCTCGCCCACCCCGAGCACCACGAGGTCGAGAACGGGCGGCGTGCCTAACGTCGCGGCGAGGGTGCGGGTGTAGCGCTCCACCGCCTGCTCGGCGTCCTCGTCGCCTGCCACCATCGCATGCACGCGCACGCCCGCAGGCTCGAGTGGTTGCAGCCAACCGGCCCTCGCGGCCCCAGCGTTCGAGTCGGGATGCGAGGGGGGGGACGAGGCGCTCGTCGCACCAGAAGAGGTCGGTCGACGGCCACGCGACATCGTGGGCACCGAGCCCGGTGAGCAGCACCGAGGCGACGGACCCCCCGGGGACGGCGAGCGAAAAGCGCCCGCGCTCGGCAATGGCGTCGCGCGCGAGGTCACGCACGAGTTCCACGAATCCGGCGCGCAATGCGTCGGCCGCGGCGACGACAATGTCGTGTTCGGGCGCTGGATTCGGCATGGTCTGTTGCGCCTCCCGGCACTGCAGGCAACATATCGTGGTGGCGGGAAGCTACCGATCGCGGCGCGCCGGGGCGATGCCCGCGCGCCGCGCGGCGAACCTGAGCGGGAGCGTGACATGGATGTCGGCATGATCGGACTGGGGCGCATGGGGGCAAACATGGTGCGGCGCCTGATGGGCGATGGGCACCGATGCGTCGCGTATGACCGCACGCCGGAGGCAGCGACCGAGTTGGCTCGCGAGGGCGCCGTCGCCGCCGCATCCCTCGCGGCGCTCGTGGCCGCCCTTCCGGCGCCGCGGATCGTCTGGCTCATGGTGCCGGCCGGCGTCGTCGATGGCGCGATCGAAGACCTGGCCCCCTTGCTCTCCGTCGGCGACACCATCGTGGATGGCGGCAACTCGAACTTCCAGGACGACATCGCGCGCGCGGCCGCCCTGTCGGCGCGCGGCCTTCACTACGTCGATTGCGGGGTGAGCGGCGGCGTGTGGGGGCGGGAGCGCGGCTACTGCCTCATGATCGGCGGCGAACCCGAGACGGTGCGACGGCTGGACCCGCTCTTCGCCTCGCTCGCCCCGGGCATCGAGGCAGCCCCTGCCACCCCTGGACGCACGAGCGATGCGCGCACCGCCGACCGCGGATACCTGCACTGCGGGGCGCACGGGGCCGGGCACTTCGTGAAGATGGTGCACAATGCCATCGAGTACGGCATGATGGCCGCCTACGCCGAGGGATTCAACATCCTGCAGCATGCGGGGGCCGGTCGCGCCGACCAGGAGCACGACGCCGAGACGACGCCGCTGCGACACCCGGAGCACTACCAGTACGACTTCGACCTGGCCGAGATCGCCGAGTTGTGGCGGCGCGGGAGCGTGGTCACGTCGTGGCTGCTGGACCTGTCGGCGCAGGCGCTGGCGCGTGACATGCACCTCGCGAAATTCGCCGGGCGCGTCTCCGATTCGGGCGAAGGGCGCTGGACGCTTGCGGCAGCGAACGACCTCGCCGTGCCGGCGCATGTCCTGGCATCGGCGCTGTTCGAGCGCTTCTCCTCGCGCGGCGAGGCCGACTACGCCAACCGCATGCTCTCGGCGATGCGCTTCGGGTTTGGCGGGCACGTGGAGAAGGGGCCCTCATGAGCGAGGCACGTTCCGACGCGCTCGTCTTCTTCGGCATCACCGGCGACCTGGCGTACAAGAAGATCTTCCCTGCCCTGCACAACATGGCCCGACGCGGCGTCCTCGACGTGCCGGTGATCGGGGTGGCCTCGTCGGACTGGTCGATCGAGCGGCTGCGGGAGCGCGCGCGCGCCAGCGTGGCGGAGTTCGGCGGCGGGGTGGACGACCGGGCATTCGGCCTGCTGAGTGACCGCCTGCAGTACGTGCGCGGCAACTACCAGGCCGCCGAGACGTATACCGCATTGCGCGCGGCGTTAGGCTCGGCGACACGACCGCTGCACTACCTGGCCATCCCTCCATCGCTGTTCACCGCCGTCGTCGAGGGACTAGGCGGAGCGGGGTGCACGGAGCAGGCACGCGTGGTCGTCGAGAAGCCGTTCGGGCGCGACCTCGCGTCGGCGCAGGCCCTGAATGCCACGCTGCACCGGCAGTTCGGCGAGTCGGCGGTCTTCCGCATCGACCACTACCTCGGCAAGGAAGCGGTGCAGAACCTGCTCTACTTCCGCTTCGCCAACGCCTTCCTGGAACCGATCTGGAATCGTCACTACGTCGAGAACATCCAGATCACCATGGCCGAGTCGTTCGGCGTGGCCGGGCGCGGCACGTTCTACGAGGAAACGGGGGTCATCCGCGACGTCATCCAGAACCACTTGCTGCAGGTCGTTGGCTTCCTCGCCATGGAACCGCCGACGTCGGCGTATGCCGAGGCCATCCGCGACGAGCAGGCCAAGGTCCTCCGGTCGATTCCGCCGCTCGATCCCGCCCAGCTCGTGCTCGGACAATACGCGGGATATCGCGACGAAGCGGGCGTTGGCCCGGACTCGAGCATCCCGACCTACGCTGCCATCCAGCTGCACGTGGAATCGTGGCGCTGGGCCGGAGTCCCCATCTTCGTGCGCGCAGGCAAGCACCTCGCGCGCACGGCAACCGAAGTGGTCGTCGAGTTCAAGGCACCGCCGCGTGTGGTCTTCAAGGAGGCGCTCCCCGCCATGGACAACTACGTGCGGTTCCGCCTCGGCCCCGACGTGGCAATCGCGATCGGCGCCAGCGCCAAGCGCCCGGGCGAGGCGATGGACGGCGAGGCGACCGAGCTTTCCCTGCTGCGACGGAAGTCCGCCGACGAGATGGACGCCTACGAGCGCCTGCTCGGCGACGCGATGACCGGCGACGCCACGCTGTTCGCCCGACAGGATGCCGTGGAGGCGGCGTGGGCGATCGTGGACCCGCTGCTGAATCGACCCGAGCAACCGATCGCCTACGCGCGCGGGAGCTGGGGACCGACTGACGCCGAGCGCCTGACGATCGGGTGCGGCGGCTGGAGCAACCCGCAGTAAGCGCGACTCGCGCCCCCCATTCCCCAGCTATCCAGGGTCTCCGTGAGAACTCTCGTCGTGGATGTCGGCGGCACCAACGTCAAGGTCGCCGGTTCGTGGCGCCGGACTCCGATCAAGATCGCGTCCGGCCCGACAATGACCGGCACACAAATGGTCAAGTTGGTCCTCGAGGCGACCGCAGGCTGGCGCTACGACGTGGTGACAATCGGATACCCTGGTCCGGTGCGCGCCGGCCGTCCGGCGGCCGAGCCGCACAACCTGGGCGGCGGCTGGCGTCGCCTCAACTTCGAGCGCGCGTTCGGCAAGCCGGTGCGCGTCGTCAACGACGCGGCGATGCAGGCGCTCGGCAGTTACGACGGTGGCCGCATGCTCTACCTGGGACTCGGCACCGGGCTCGGCTCGGCCATCGTCGATGCGGGCCGGCTCCAACCGCTCGAGCTCGCCCACCTGCCTTATCGCAAGGGCGAGAGCTACGAGGAGTACCTCGGCGCGCAAGGGCTCAAGTTCCTTGGCCGCAAGCGCTGGGCCCAGCACGTACACGAGGTGACTGAACTCCTGCGCACGGCGCTGCTGTGCGACTACGTCGTCATTGGTGGCGGCAACGTCAACAAGCTCGCGACGCTGCCGCGTCATGCCCGCCGTGGCTCGAACGAGCATGCCGTCGAGGGCGGGGTGCGACTCTGGTCGGAATCACACGCGCTTGTCGCCGTCCCCGTGCGCACGCGTGGTCGCGCCGACGCGTGGTCAAGCGGTAGCGCGCATCGTGGTGCACATTGTTTCACTTGTCCCTGTGCCAGAGAGGTCGTTCTGATGGCCGCCGCGCGCGTGCCCTTCTACTACCGCATGACGTCGGGTATCCGCATCACCGCGAGACCGACGTACCTGCACAGCCAGTCCAACCCCTCGGGCGGTCAATTCGTCTTCACCTACCAGATCCGCATCGAGAACGCGGGCAACGTTGCCGCCAGACTCATGACGCGCCGTTGGCTCATTCACGATGAGGGGGCGATCGACACGGTGGTCGAGGGGGACGGGGTCGTCGGGGAGCAGCCGCACCTCGCGCCCGGCCAGGCACACGAGTATTCCTCGTTCTGCGTCCTGCACGCTCCGCGCGGATGGATGGAGGGGAGCTATCACTTCGTGTGCGACGACGGCACCGTGTTCGACGCCGCCATCCCACGCTTCCTGCTGTCGACCGAGCCGATCGCCGATTCCCTTGCCTGACGCGCCGCTCTCGACAGCGCCGACCCGAACGATAGAATCCATGGGGTCCGTCACGGTTGCCGACGTGCCACCACTCGACGCCTTCCCTTTCTCCCGCGATACGCCATGCGCCGCCCCGCCGCCTCGCTCATCTCCCTGGCCTGCACGCTCACGCTCCTCATCGTCGGCGCGACGGTCTCGCCGGTGGGTGCACAGGGTCGAGTCCCGACGGTCGACGACCTCCTGTCGCTGGAGTCCGTGGGCGGGGCGCAGCTCGCACCAGACGGTCGCTGGGTGGCGTACACCGTCACCTCGACCGACTGGAAGGGCGATGCCTTCGTGTCACAGCTCTGGATCGCGAGCGCGGACGGGCGCGACCGGCGCCAGCTCACGCGCCATGCCAAGGGTGTCAGCGGCGTGCGTTGGTCGCCGGACGGCACATGGATCAGCTTCCTGTCCGCGCGCGACGGCGACAAGACCCAGCTGTACAGCATGCGACGCGACGGCGGCGAGCCCGTGCAGCTGACGAGCGCCGAGGGTGGCGTCAACAGCTACGAGTGGTCGCCGCGCGGCGGCTTGATCGCCTTCTCGGCGACCGACGTGGCAACGCCGCCCGCCAAGGCGCGCACCGATCGATACGGCGCGTTCGACGTCGTGCGTCGTGACTATTCCTTTACGCACCTCTATACCCTCGCCGTACGCGAGGCGCGCGAGACACCCCAGCCGGGACGCCGTCGCACCGGTGGGACCAACTACACGGTGCAGTCGTTCGCATGGGCGCCCGACGAGCGGTCGATCGCCTTCAGCGCGACGGTGAATCCCGATCTCATCCAGGGAAAGACAGCCGACCTCTACGTCGTCACGCTCGGCGAGGGGGCGGGCGCAAGCGATGCAGTGCGCACGCTCGTATCACAGCCGGGGCCGGACAACAACCCGGTCTGGTCGCCCGATGGCACGCAGGTCGCGTTCTCCAGCTTCATGGGGACCGAGAACTACTTCGCATCCAACGCGCGCATCGCCGTCGTTCCGGCGGCCGGCGGCACCCCGGTATCGCTCACCGATGCCTTCGATGAAAACCCCTCCCTGCTCGCGTGGCGCGAGGGGTCACTCTGGTTCGCCGGCTCGCAGCGCACGGCGTCGCACCTCTTTCGACTCGACCCGGCTTCGCGTCGCATCACCCGCGTCTCGGCCCCCGACGCCGCCATGATCAGCGGCGTGACGTTGAGCACCGACGCGACCACCGCCGCCTTCTCCGTCAGCTCGTCGTCCGCGCTCCCCGAGATCGCCGTGAGCGCGATCGCCCAATGGTCGCCGCGCACGCTCACGGAGGCCAGCCGTCAGTTGCAAGGCTGGCAGCTGGGGACGCGCGAGGTGGTCTCCTGGAAATCGAAGGATGGCGCGACCGTTGAGGGGATCCTCATCAAGCCGGCGAACTTCGACCCGAGCCGGAAGTATCCGCTCCTGTGCGTCATCCACGGCGGCCCCACCGGGACCGACCGCCCCGCCCTGCCCGACGCGCGGTACTACCCGATCGACGCCTGGGTCGGGCGCGGCGCCCTCGTGCTCAAGGTCAACTACCGTGGGAGCGCCGGATACGGCGAGGCGTTCCGGAAGCTCAACGTGCGAAACCTGGGCGTGGGCGATGCCTGGGACGTCCTGAGCGGCGTGGACTTCCTCACCGCCAAGGGGTGGGTGGATCCCGCCAAGGTCGCGTCGATGGGGTGGAGCCAGGGCGGGTACATCAGCGCCTTCCTCACCACGTCGAGCACACGCTTCGCGGCGATCTCGGTCGGCGCGGGCATCTCCAACTGGGCCACGTATTACTACAACACCGACATCACCCCGTTCACCATCAACTACCTGGGCGACGACCCGGCCGACGACCCGGCGATCTACGCCAAGACCTCGCCGATGACCCATGTGCTGAAGGCCCGCACGCCGACGTTGATCCAGCACGGGGAACTCGATCGCCGAGTCCCCATCGCCAATGCGTACGAACTGCGCCAGGGGCTCGAGGATCGCGGCGTGCCCGTGGAGATGGTGGTGTACAAGGGCTACGGGCACGGCATCACAAAGCCCAAGAGCATGCGGGCGGTGATGGAACACAACCTCGTCTGGTTCAATCACTACCTGTGGAACGACCCGCTCCCCGACCTGCGAACCCTCGGCAAGTAGCGGTCAGCTCACCACGGATTGAACTGGTACCCCTGGGCCTGGAAGACATTGAGCGCGGTCATGGCCGAGATGCCGAGCTTGACCCCGGGCAACAGCTCCCGTCGATCGACGCCACGCATCCCTGCGGTCTGCCCGCAGAGCACGAGTTGCACCCCGTTGGCCAGCAGCTCCTCCACCAGCGGGCGACTCGGGTTGGCCTTGCCAGCGAACCGCGCACCGTACGCCGAGTCCGACAGGATGGCCATCCAGCCGCTGCCATGAATGACGGCGGCCGCATGCACCCGATCCTTCGGGATGCCGTGGCGGACGTGCACGTTGAGGAAGCGGGCCACGGTGACGAGCTGCTGGTTCACCGTCGCGGTGTCGCCCACGTTGATCTCGAACACGGACTTGAAGTCGTGCCCTGCCGGGATCATGAAAGTCGGATCGTCGACCTTGACGGTGGGCCCTGCGCTCTGGATGACCGGTCCGGAGCGGGTCATACCGACCGGATCGGGGCGTTGCGCAAGGGCAGAGGCAGGGAGCAGCGCGACGCTCGCGCCGAGCGCGAGGGCGCTACGGCGGGCGGCGACGAACAGGCGAGTCGTCATGATCTGGAAATGATGAGAGGCGAAGGTGGCCTGGCGCGTCCGCGCACGTCCGCAGACACGCCGCGTCGCGCACGGGCATCGTCGTAGTGTAGCGCGCACGCGGGATCCGGGCGAGAGCGCTGCGCACCGCGAGCGCGAGCGCACCGAGCGCGCGGGCGCATTGCTCGCCGTGGCGACCGCGACCGTCACGTGCTGGAACGCGCGTGAGCTACCCCTTCACGAAGAACCAGCTCTCGAACACCCCGCCCGGCATGGCGGGGAAACCCGCCCGCAACACCAGCTCCGGCGTGGACGAGACCGGGCGCTTGTTGAGGTCGAGCAGGTAGCTGCAATGCACGCGCACCAGCACTCGCCCGAACGAACGGGTCATGATCTTGAGGACGTCGTTAGGCTGATGGGCCGACACCCAGCGCACGATGCGGGCCGACACCGCGAGCTTGCCATCCAGGGCGACGATCGCCTGGGGGGGAGCCCCCGTCCCGATGGCCTCGAACCAGACTTGCACGACGCTCCCCGGCGCGCTCACGACCGACGGCTCGAGCGAGCGGGTGAGGGTGACGCTGATGTCGTCGAGCAAACGCAGCGCCGTCGCCACGTCGACCACGTCCTCGTGCGTCCACGAGGTGCCCCGGATGACGGTCAGGTCGAGGCTTTCCAGCCCGACCCCCGGGGGGCCTTCGGCACCCTGCGGACCCGGAATCCCCTGCACGCCCGCCGGACCGGGGACGCCCGGTGGCCCCTGTGCCCCTGACGGTCCGACGGGACCTGCTGCGCCGGTCGCTCCGGCCGACCCGGCCGCGCCGACGACACCCTGTGCGCCGGTTCGACCCGCAGCTCCCACCGGCCCAGATGGCCCAGTCGCCCCGACCGGTCCCTCTGGTCCAACCGGACCGATGGGCCCAGCCGCCCCGATGGGGCCGGCCGGGCCAAGCGCTCCGTCTGCGCCCGCCGGACCGAGGGCGCCCGCTGCCCCCTGTGGTCCGCGCGCGCCCACCGGGCCAGCGGGACCGGGAGGCCCGGCCACGCCAAGGGCACCGGCCGGTCCGACTGCACCGACGGCACCTGCCGGCCCAGACGCGCCCGCCGGGCCGGGCAATCCAATCGGTCCCTGCGGACCCGATGGCCCGGCGGGGCCAGCCGGGCCGGCAGTCCCGGATGGCCCCGCCGGCCCTACCCCTCCGACCGGACCGGCGGGTCCACCTGGTCCCGCGGCTCCTGTCGGCCCGGGTGGTCCGGCAGGTCCTGCTCCACCGGTGAGCCCTTGTGGTCCGCCGGGGCCGGGCACCCCACCGGGGCCCGGAGGACCCGCGGGCCCAGCCGGGCCGAGTTCACCCTGATCCCCCTTCGCACCACCCGCGGGTCCTGGGGGACCCGGCGGCCCTGCAGAACCGGCCGGACCGAGCGGACCGAGCGGCCCCCCCGGTCCGACGTTGCCCACCCCCCCGGTTGGTCCGGCAGTCCCTGGTGGTCCAACGGGACCGCTGGGCCCGACGGGTCCTGGATCGCCCTTGGGTCCCTGCCCCGCGGTTGGCGACAGCCGCACCCCGTCGAAGTGCCAGCGTCCCTCGTCGTCCTGCACGAAGTCTCCGCTGTGTCCATGCCCGCCCGTGGCGATCCACAGCGCCTCATCCTGCGAGACGGTCACCACACCGCCGGCAATCGTCAGTTGGGCAATCACCATGGAGTCGGCGGGCACTGCGGCGTCCGTTGGTTCCTCGACCAGCAGGTCGGTCGCCCCGAGGATCAGCGTCGGGGTCCCGTCGAGCCGCAGGGCCTCGCGATCGCTGTTGGTCGCCGCCAGCCGCACCCGAAACGCACCGGGGCCAGCCGGCGCGGGCACGGTGGCCGCCGAGTCGAGGGCGAGCCGGGTGCCATTCGGCGCGAAGGCGACGCCCGGTTCCACCCGGATGTCGCTTCCCGTCGTGGTGATCCGCAGTCCCCACCCGATGCGCCCGAGTCCCACGGTGCGTCGCAGGTCGAGCACCGCTTCGTACAGCCGGTCCTGCAGGTGCGAGAGATGTTCCGAGGTGACCCGGAGGCCGTCGAGGAACTGTGCCTTTGCGTCGGTTGCCATGGGAGATGTGCTCCGGGACCTGGACTGATCAGGGGGACAGGGGACTCACGCGGGCAGTCCCGCCGCGGAGACCGTCACGACTACGTCGCGGAGCGTGAGCGTGCAGGGGGTGAGGGCGACCACGTGCAACAGGACCGGTGCCGCCGCGACTCCGGCCGCCAGCTGCACCGGTACGCCCTTCGGCCCCGGCGTCACGCCGTCGCCGCGACCCGGCGCGCGCCCGAGCGCGATGCGCACGGGCGCGATGGGTCGGTCGTTCGGCGCCGTGCCCGTCACGCGCAGGCGTCCCCGCAGGCCGCGCAGGTCCGCGGAATCCGGCACCAGCTCCCACGGCCCGGTCGGCGGCCCTCGCCACACCTGCGTGGCCCCTTCGGTGGCCTGTGCTGCCGGCGCGCTCGAGGAGACGGGCGTCCCCGCGGTATCGGTTACCGACGCGCTGAGTCTAAGCGCGGGGAGCGCGGCCGTCCCCCGGAGGACGTGCAACGCCACGTACAGCTCGTGGCCTGCTGCTATCGTGTAGGGCGACTGGAGCGGAAGGGTCACCCACTGCTCCCCGTCATCGGGCGCGGGATCCACGACCACCGGCGTCCCGACGCCACCGTCCAGGGGTGCACCGGGACCCGCCGGGTCGCCGACGGCAGCGAGCAGCACGGCGCGCAGCTCGCATCCGCTGCTGTCGGGGCGCACCGGCACGCGAAACGCGGACACGGTGAGCAAACCGTGATCTGCCGGCAGACGGAGCGCCAGGCTGCGCGCACCGTCCACCACGAACTCGGCGTCCGGACGCACGGCGCCATCCCGCGCCTGCGACTGGTCGAGCAGCGTGGCCTCCGGACCGAGCGGCGGCAGCGTGCGATTGGCATCGCAGCTCCCGGCGAGGAGATGTGACGCCGCGTGCACCGAGGCTGCCCACGACGGGAGCGCCAGCGGGACGACATGGAGTCCCTCGGAGTTGAACGTGACATCCTGCCGGCCCTCAACGAAGCCATCGGTCACGCGGGCCAGGTGTCGAAGCAGTGCCAGCGGTGCCGTCGGGAGGTCGAGCCCGATGGCGCCCGGAATGCGAGACGTGAGCGACACCGTCACGTCGCGCGTGTCGCCGTGCGCCGCATCCGGATCGTTGGTCAGGGCGTTGACGATCGCCGCCAGGTCGAGCGCCTGCTCGAAGCTCGGCGGGGCGCTGCCGCTCGTCGCCACCGCGCGCCAGCGCTGGCTCCCGTTCGCCACCGCACCGGGCGCCAGGCGCAGCGCCGGGGCGTCCGCGGTCAACGGTCCCGCCACCACGGGTCCGCCGGAGGTCCAGATCGGGGCACCGCCGTCGATCCGCAACTCGAGGTCGGCCGGAAGTTCCGGGAGCCGCACGGCGAGCGCGTCGCGCACCGCGTCGAAGCTCGGTCCCGCGCAGGTGACCAGCAGGCGCTCCGTGCGCACCTCCGACGCGAGGGCACCGGGGGCGCCTAACGATGGCCGCATCTCGAGCGACGCGGACTCGAACGATGCGCCGAGCCAGCGCTGCACCGACGTGACGAGGACTGACCCGGTGGTGCTCGCCACCGCTGCCACCGTGCGCGCGGCGCCGAAGTCCACCACCACGGCGTGAACGCCCGCCGTCCCGGACGCCGCCGAGCGCAGCTGGGCCACGTCGCGCGCGGCGAACCACTCGGCGTGCACGACCCGCACCATGGCCGGAAACGTGGAGACCACCACGGCATTTCGCGGGATCGCCAACGTGCGCGCAGCGACCGCGCCGCCACCGGTGATGGTCGGCGCAAGCCCGAACAGCGACACGAGGACCGTGATCTGCGACTGGGCAATCGGAAAGAGCTCGATGGCGGCTGGCCCGCTGTCGATGACCACGGCCGCTACCGGAACGCCTGCGCGGACTTCAGGGCCATGAAGGCCGCACCCATCGACTTCTCGGGCACGGCGTCGTCGATCGCGACGTTGGCCGCCGCGAACTTGGCGCCGACGTTCTGCCGCTCGGTGGCGGTCAGTTCGCTCGTGTTCTTCTTCAGGGCCGCCGATACCTCGGGATCGTCGAGCAGCGACGCCACCGACAGCACGCTGCTCGCGCGCAGGTCCGCATGCACGCCGTCGAAGATGCCGAGCACGACGTGGGTCGGGGCGAGGAACTCCAGGTCGATCGTCGTGCCACGCGCCACGAGCGTGCCGGCGACAATCGTCTGCTTGACGGCGCGCGCCTCCTCGGTGCGGCGCACCGGGACGAAGGCGTCCAGCAGTCCCGTGGCACGCGTCAGGTTGATGACCGGGGTCTCCACCGTCTCGGTGCCGCGCACGATCGTGGCCTTGGTCCGCGTCGCCTCGAGGTCGACGACCTTTTCGGTGGGAATGCGCACCGCCGTGGCGAGGACCGATGTCTTCGGGATGGCGGCGGCCGCCGCGAGCCCTGGCCGGAATGAGGAACCCATGATGCTCTCCGATGGTTGGCGCCCCGGTTCGGCGGGGCGATCGCGAATCAGGTACGTGGCTGGAGTACGGTGACCTTGCCCAGGCGCAGCCCCAGGTCCTCGAGCACGCGCTTGGCTTCGTCCTGCGTGAGACCGGCCAGCGAGGGGACCTCGACCACCGACTCGAGCAGCGCGGGGACGGCGATGACCACTGCCGCACCGCGCGCGGCCGTCGCCGAATCGACCAGCGTACCGGCAACGGGCGACTGCGCGAGCACCGGCTGCGACAGCTGCTCGCGGCCCGGATTCGCCGGCGCGTAGTCCGTCCCTTCGAAGTCGAGCAGCCGAGTCAGCGCGATCCCCGCGCCCTCCAGCTTCCCGATGGCCGCGTTGAGCGTGAGCCCGAACAGCTCGGGCATCGGTCGAGCCGTGGCCTCGAGTGCAAGCTGCACGTCGGTCGTCCCCTCGTCGACGATCGTGACCGACGCACTGGCGGGTCGGTAGCCGGGGGCGTCGGCCACGATGGTCCACGTGCCCGCCTCGAGACGGGACAGCACGTGCGCCCCGTCCGGCTCGGCCGGTCGTACCCCTTCCACCGGCGGCACATCGCCGCGCGTGGCGGTGACGCGCACACCGCGCGCGTCGACCTCGGGGTTGGTGATGCGGACGGTCACCACGTGCAACGTGGCCCGGAGAAACGCGTGGACGGCGTCGATGCCGTTGACCAGGTCATTCCATCCCTGTGCGGTAAGCGGCTGGCCGGGACGAACGAGCGTGGACACGAATGGTCTGAGTTCCATGGGTGGACTCCGGGTGCGTTACAGGTCGTCGGGCGACCAGAGCGTGGTGCCGCCCTGCAGCAAGTCGTTCGGATTGTCGTTCAGTCGTGAGGCAACGTCAGTGACGGTCCCGTCGCCCAGCGTCCAGCGATCATCGAGGTACTCGACGCGGACCGCGACCCCGCTCGGGCGCACGCGCTCGAGCGCGGCACGCACACGCGCCGGCAGGCCGGGTGATTCGTCGTCCAGCTGCCGAAAGCGCGACGGGATCAGGACGCGCACGGCGTACCCCTCGTGCTCCAGCCACGACAGCGACAGGCGCGCGGCCGGTGGATCTTCCGGGGCCGGCGATTGCGGACTCGACGACCCGGCAAAGGTGCTCTGGTCGGCGAAACCGATCACGGTACGTGGCGTCGGCGTGAGGTCGCCGGCCGGCGGCACACCGCGCGCGGCGAGGTGCGCCTGCTGCACGAAGAACGCGAAGCGCGTCTCGCCGACGTTGATTCCCGGCATGACCAGCGCCTCTGCGACATGCGGCACCACGCCCTCCCGGTCGAGCGAACCGGTGGGGACAAAGCGGGCAAAGCGGGCTCGCCTCGCGGCCGGAGTCCCACGACCGTCCAGGACGAAGTCGCGCGCGCTCGGCGCGCCCGCGTCCGCGAAACAGGCACCGCTCCACGAAGAGGCCATCCCCGTGTTGTCAGCTCCATCGAGAAAGACGCGCCCTTCCTCGGTCACCAGCAACTGCGACCCGGCGGGGACGGGGCCGAGAAAGACCACGCCGCGCCCCTCATCACGATTCACCAGCATCGGTCCCACGGTCAGGTCCTCGATGCCGTGCACCTGCACGCGCAACGTCTGGCGGCCGAATCCCCGTCGCCGCACCGTGAACAACGCACCGTGAGCGCACTCCACGTCGGGATGGCGCTCGCGCCGGAGCGGGTTTTCTTCCAGCCCCACCACCTCACCGTGGTGCGCGGGGCGCAGCACGATCGCGTACCCCCACTTGCGCGCCGCGGCCGCCAGCTGCTGCGGCGTCAGCTGCGTCTCGGCGACGCTCGCGATCCCCATCAGCGACTGCAGCGCCGTGCCCAGGCGCTCGTCGGTGACGCCAAGCCGCACCGCGAAGTCGCGTCGCGCGACCGGGCCGGTCACGGTGATCGACCCTCGTGGCACGCGCTGCACGTCGAAGCCCTCCAGCGCACCGATCGCATCGGCCACGTCGAAGGACACACGGGTCGCCGGCACCGGATCGACCACGCCCAATTCGGCCGAGCGCTGCAGCAGCGCCGCGGTCGCCACCGTGGAGCGCTGCGCGAGCGCGGCAATGGCGATACGCTCCCCCATCAAGACCCGGGCGGCGGGGATCGACACGCCGATCGCGACCTCGAGCGGCGCGGAGGGCACCACGTACGTCGAATGCCAGAAGTGGTCGGCGCTGTGGAACAGCTCGTCGTGGATGTTCAGGTCGAGGTCCGACGTGCGTCCCTCGTGGATTAGCGCGTCCCTGACCGCCGCGTTGCGGGAGCGATCGATCTCGACATCGAGCACGCTCAGCGTCGTCAGCAGCATGGCGCGCACCGTGCCGTTGCCCGCGGCGTGCAGGTCGCAGATATCGTGCAGCCGTCGGCGCGTCGCCTCGAGGATCGCGTCGAAGCCGACCAGCGGCGCGAGCGCCGCGATCAGGGCGGCCGCCGCGTCCGACTCGTCGGGCGCGTCGCTCGCTGGCTGGGCCGGCGCGAGCGCCTCCAGTCGCTCCTCGCCCCCTGCCACGTCGAGCGCGTCGAGCAGGCGCAACGCCGCCGCGCGCATGGGTGCTCCGCCCACGCCCAGCGCCGCGCGCAGCGACTCGACGTGCGCGGCGAGCTGCTCGGCCCGGAGGTAGACGACCCCGAGATCCGCTTCCGTCACCCCGTGCAGCGCTCCGAGCAGCGCCAGGTCACGCAGCGTCGCCGCGTGGTCGAGGCGACGGGCGTTGCGCACGCGTGCCAGCTGGCTGGCCATCGGGTCGAACGGCGCGCCTAACGACTCCACCACATGGGCGATCTGCTTTCCCCCGCGCTCCACGTCCAGGTGCACGGGAAGGCGACCCAGGACAGCACGCGCGCGAGCCGTGAGCGGCGCGGTCATGCCGGTCCCTCCGCCAGGCGCACCGTGCGCACCCAGACCCGCTCGAGCGTCGAGACGGGGACCGCCGCATCGGCGGCGCGGAACACGCGGTTGATGCGCACCCCGGCATCCAGATACTCCTTCACGAACTCCAGGGTCGCCACCTGGTAGAACTCCGACTCGACGAGCAACCCGACGAGGTCGGCCACGGAGAGCGAGACCAGGTCGCCGGCGCCGGCCCGCAGTTGCCCGGCCACCTGCATGCGCGCGTCCTCGCGATTGGCCGCGGTGTCCCCCTCGAGCCCGGCCCCGCGCAGCGTGATGTCCAGCATGACGTCGAGCGCGACCAACTGCGCCCCCACGTCGACCTGCACCGTCCCCCCCTCGCTCTCCAGCACCGTGGGGCGCAGCGTGCGGGGCGGCACCAGGTTGCGATGGCTGGGGATGCGTGCGCCGGGCAGGTTGGGCCACAGCTCGAGCGTCACGTCGAGCACACCGGGGAGCGCCATGATGCGTTCGATGACCCGGTTGTATACGATCGTCTCCCCGATGCCAGCGTCGGCCACGGCCCCCTGGATCGCGCTGATGGCCCTGTCCTTGAGGTCGTTGCGATCCGTGGCACTCAGGAGCCCCGAGGCGGGCACCACCACGGCCTGGACCGCCACCGGGTAGAAGAGGGCGCCGGAGGCGACCAGCGCCTCGCCCGATGCCGCCAGGGCAGCCGCGTCGTCCACGGCCGTGTCGTCGTCGGCATTGCTGCTGGCGGGAACGATCGCGGCAGCCCCCGCATCGCAGTCCAGGTTGTGCAGCACGCGCACGCCCACCGGCCGGGTCGTCTCGATCAGTTCGACTGCGCGCAGGCACTCCGCCGGCTCCAGTGGCACCGCCACGTTCACGGTAACCACTCCGGGTCGGGCCAGCGGGTCCTCGGCGATCCGCACGTCCTTCTCGCGCACGCGCGGGACGCTGGCCAGTGCGCCAAGCAACGCCCCGTTTGTTGCCCGCCCGGCATGTTGCAACGAGCGCCGGGCGCGGGCGCGCAGCGCGACGTCGGTTTCGTCCTCGCCCGAGAGGCGAGTCCCCTGCGGGTTCCACAGCTGCTCGATCCCGAAGATCGGACGGTGGATGACGCTGATGGCCCGCGGCCCGACGACGCCCGCCGAGCCGTTCACCGTGGCGCGCACCGGCGCTTCCACGCTCAAGGTGCCGCGGCGCAGCACGCGCGGCTCCGACGTCTCGAACGTGGCCACCGGCGGCTGCGCGCTCGACAGCCGCGTCCCGGCCTCGATCGTGATGTCCGCGGCGGCCGGCGCACCCCGCGCGAAGATGACCGAACCGATCGCCGCCGAACGCGTGAGCCGCTCGATGCCCACCAGCGCCACCAACTGGTCCAGGTCACGACCGGTCGCGGTCTCGAGGAAGCCGGAGGCGTACACGCCCTCCAGCTGTCGCGACAGGACCGCGTACTCCCGGGCGAAGCTCTCGGCGAGCAGGCGCGTCACGCTCCCGGGATTGCGGTCCGTCAGCAGCGGGACGGCCCCGGACACCGGACGCATATCGTAGTTCACGAAGAAGAGCGTCCCTCCGTCGGGCCAGAGCGCCGACGCCGCCGGTGTCCCGTCGGTCCGGGCCCGCCACTGCAGCTCGTTCGTCGCACTCAACGTGTAGTCCCGATCGGCCACGAAGGTCGCGAACGCGCCCTGCCGCTGCCCGAACACCCGGACGGTCGACGGCAGGAGCGGCGCCGGTGGCACCAGGCGGTAGGTCGCGCCGTCCGGATCAAAGACGAACTGCTCCCGCGTCACCCCGCCGGTGAGTGCGCCCAGCAGGTCGTCGACGAACTGTGCGTACGGCTCCTGCACGTAGCTCACAGGGACACCCCCAAGGAGAACGGGAGGACGAGGTTGACCGGCGTCGGCGCGTCGATGACCTCGACGCTGAGCGAGATGCGCACCGTCTCGCGCGGGGGTTGGTGTTCCGGGACGACCTCGACGGACTGGACGCGCCGAATACGCGGCTCATCGCGCAGCGCCTGCAGCACGTAGAGCTTGATGAGGTCCCGCGTGCGCTGGACGTTGGGTTCGCCCATCAGCTCGTGATGCCGCGAGCCGTAGCCCGGATGTCCGAGCGCCGCCAGTTCGCCACGCCGCGTCTTGAGCCGCATCGCGATGGCCTGCACCAGGGTGTCGAGTCCTTCGGCGCGTGCCAGGTCGACATCAAAGGCGCGATGCGGGCGACGTTCGGCATCGAGGTCGGCGTCCTCGTAGAAGCCGCCGCGCTGGGCGAAGCCGAGTCGCAGGTCGCGTCCCATCTGCGGGATGATGCGATCGAGTCGGGTGGGACCGGTCATCAGGCCCCCGTGTCCGTGACAAAGGGAGCGGCCGGAGGGCCCAGCAGCGTGAGCATTCCTGGCCCCGCCGGGATCACGTCGCCCAGGCGCAGCATCGCCATCCCGTTGATCGAGACACCCGTCGACCCTCCGCCGGGAATCGGCAGCGGGTAGGGAACCCCCGAGACGGAATTCACCATCTGGCAGGTTGCACCAACGACCGCCAGCGGTAGCCCGCCCGCCGTCACCGCCCCCTGCGGCACCGCAATGAGGACGCCGCTGTCGGGTGGGCCGGCGGCCCCCGGTGACAGGAGCACGGCGCAGCCGATGGAGACGGGAGGTCCGGGCATCGTCGTCACGCGGGGCTGAACTGTGTGATGCCGGCGAGGGAGATCTGCCCCGCCTTCAGGGTCGCCGTCGCCTGTCCCTGCGCCGACAGCGAGAGCCCGCTGAGTTCGAGCGTGCCCTGTGCCGCAATCGAGATGTTGCCCTGCGACTCGAGCGTGAGGTCGCCGCTCGAGGTGATGTTGACCGTCGTGGACGACGAGACATCGAGACTCCCGTCGCGATTGATCTCGAGCGTCGTGCTGCCATACGCCACCTGAAGCCGGTCGTCGTCGAGCGTGACCGTCGCACCGCTCGGCAGCTCGATGTGCACGCGCCGCGTTCCCGACGCCGCGCCATCCGGGACCTGATAAACGACTTCGTCTCCCGTCGCGCGCGGAGGATGCTGCTGATGGTCGTAGAGCGTCCCGACGACGATCGGGGCATTGATGTCGCCGTTGATGAACACCACCACGACCAGGTCGCCGACCCGCGGTAGCGCCGACAGCCCCATTCGGCCGACGGCCACCGGCGCGCGCAGCAGCTCCACGTCGCTGGCCGGGAGCCGCACGCCGACCTGGTGGTTCTCCTTGCCACCATCGGCCGACTTCGCGTGGACCTGGGTCACGACCCCCAACTCGGGGAAGCGCAGGCGCTGTTGCTCCTCCCGCACGACGGCGCGAACCGCGGAGAGGGGATTGCTCACGTGCCCGCTCCTTCCACGCGGAGCGTGGAATGCAACCCGTGCGCGCCGTCGAGCCGATGGTGCACGCCACGCACGCGCCAGCGATCGGCCACCGCGCCTTGCACACCGCTGAGCACGACCACGTCGCCGGGCCGCATCTCGGGCGAACCGCAGGTCACCAGCGTCCCCTCGCGCGTGCGTCGTGTGCGTCGAGCGCCGCGGGCCGATGCCACCGCGTCGGCCGCTTCCTGCGTGCGCAGGGTCCCGGCGAGCACTCCGGTCGCCCCGTGTGCCCCGCCTCCACCATCGCCCTTGAGCCAGTGCCATTGCGACGCCCCAGCCTCACTCGCGGCGGCATAGGCCCGCGCGCCACGCGCCTCGGCCACCACCTGATCCGCCAGCTGCCAGCGCACCAGCTCCGCGCCGCGGCGCAGGCGGTGCATGTTCGGCGCAGCGGCGACCGGGACGAAGCGCACGCCACCACTCGCGCTCGCCCCGACCTCGGCGCCGATCAGGCTGGCCAGGTCTCGCAGGTGCCCCCACACCGGTCGCTGCGTATCCACCGCAAACCACGACAGCGTGAGCGATGCGTCCACCTCGTCGATGTCCGCGGCGCCGACCAGGTCGCGCACGATCTGCTCGACACGCTGGTCCTCCCAGCTGAGCGAGAGGCGTGTGCGCGACAGCTGCGCCGTGTGCGACAGGGCGTCGATCACCACGCATCCCTCGACCACTTCGGCGCGTGTCACTTCGCCACCCCACACGTCGACCTCATCACCGGCCTCGCCAAGCGCCACGAGCAGCGAATCACCGGGCGCCAGGTCGGCGATGCGGGAAGTGGACCAGAGCACGAGTCGCAGCGCATCGTGCTCGCCACCCGAGGAGAGCCGTACATCGACCGCGGCAATCGCCGCCTCTGCCGACGAAAAGGTGCGGCTGCCGACGGTGACACGTGCCACCGGGTGACGGATGATCACGACGTCACCTCGTCGAGGTCGAGCCCTTCGGCTCGGGCGGCCGCAACGAGCAGGTGGTGTACGTCGCGCGCGCTCTCGGTGGCGATCGGCCGCGAGAGTCGCCGGGCCGCCGCGTGCTGCAGGAACGGTGCGCGCACGCCCGGCGCGTCGTCCAGGCCAAGGGTGCGTGATGCAAGGGTGCGAGATGCAAGGGCGCGGAAGCCACCGGCGCCGGGTGCCGCCGCCACGGCCCGCGTTTCGACGCCTGCGTCCATCGGTGAGTCGGCATGCACCGTGTCGGGAGCGCCCGAGGGCCGGCCGCCCGGCACGGCGCGGGTGGACTGCCCCGACAGCGCGGCGTGCCCCGTGCGTCGCCGCTCCAGCGTGTCGAGGACACGTGCCAGGGGCGACGGCCCGCCGGCCAGCTCCCCCTCCCTCTGCCCCGCTGGATGCTTCCCGCTGTCCGCTCGCCCGGTGATCGCGACATCATGTTCATATCGCGCGAGCAGCTCAGCGACCTGACGGCGTGATTCGTCGGTGAGGGTGGGAACCAAGGGCGCAACCGCGCGCAAAACGGTAGTGGACGGAGCGTGCCCCGGCGGGCGCAGGCGCGGCTGCGCGGCTGCGCGTTCGGCGTGGCCGGATTGCCGACGCTGTCCGGGTAGCTGGCGTTGCGCGGCGCTTGTCTCCGGTGACAGGGCGTCTGCATCGCCTAACGCGCGCGTCCACGTCGACGACGGGGCGGCAGGTACCGCGGTCTCCCGCGCCTGCGCACGCGGGCCGCCGGGTGCCGCGACGAGGCGTCCCGGCGCGCCCTGATCGTGCCCTCCCGCCATCTCGCGACGCGAGGCCGCGCGCGTGATGCCCTCGCCAGGTGCGGACTGCGCCACGGCCCCCGGCCGCCACGCCCCGTCGGCTCGGACGCCGTTCGACTCGCCCCGAGATCCAGCCGCGACCTCGTCGCCGCGCGAACCGGCACCGTGACTCCCATGCTTCACTCGGCCGCCCCTCGCCTCTCCCTCGTCGATGCGCGCGTCGGGCCCGTGCTGCCGACCGTCAGACGCAAGCGAGGCTCCGAAGAGCCGGTCGAGGCCAACGGTCGCCGCGAGCGTCTGCACCGCGTCGCCGTCACGCAGCACGAGGTCCGGGACCACGTCGCGCACGATGCGGGCGAGCACTTCGGACACCCGCTGGTCGCGGGCAACAAACGCCCGGGCGGCACCTCCGTGCGCCCACAGCGCCCGCAGCGCGAAGAGCGGGGCGTGTGTCATGCCGTCGCCACCGGGCGCTCCTCGCGCGCCAGCATCTCGAGGTAGAGGAGGACCTGCCCGACCGTCAACTCGGCGCACTCGTTGGGCGTCCAGCCGAACTCGCGTGCCAGGATGAAGCAGGCCTTGGCCAGCGGCGCCCGGACCGCGCGCTCCAGGTCGTCGCCATCGAGGGTGAGCCCACTGATACCGTTGACCTGCTCAGTGAGGAACTGCGCGATCCCGGCGGGCAGCGAGGCGACCTGCTCCACCGTCAGCGCGGGCGACACCAGCGCCTGCTGTACGAGCAGGACGCTGGTGAGCACTCGCTGTTCGCGGGCCGCGCGCACGGCGCGATCCACGTCGCGCACCTGCAGCGGACGCAGGACCACGTCGCCCGCGACCGCGTCGCCGTCCCGAGGCGCGCCTCCACGCCGCATCAGCGCGCTTGGGATCTCGACCGTGACGGTCGTCCCGCTGGTGGCCAACAGATCGTCGGCTGAGAGTCGATGGGCCATTGTCAGTTCGCCTTCTTCTCCTCGGTCTTCACCCACAGCGCCCGGAAGTCGACGTTCTCCATCACGAAGTCATCCTCGGGGAGCGTGTAGTTCCACGCGCTGATCTGCACCCCCATGACGGTGATCGACGCCGGGTTGTCCGGATCGGCCGGGTTCTTCATCTCGAGGCTCAGGTTGAACTGCGGCCCCACGAAGGCGCCGGCCGGTCGCGAGTCCCCGGCTTCGCCGAGCATGAGGCGCAGCAGCGCCCCGTTCACGTAGGCCCGCTGGATACTGCCCGAGACATTGATGTTCCCGGGGCGCAGGTCGGTCGCGAAGCGCTGCCCCAGTTCGTGGAAGGCCTTCACGTCGTTGGTCACGTTGACGGTGACCCCGGTGCAGCGCCCGACCGGCGTGAGGGAGAAGGTGTCGGCGACGGTCTTCGCGGCGTCGCCGGCCGGCCCGCTGTCGACAGCCACGGAGATCGTGCCGTCGGCGCCGTGATATACGGTGGTTGCCATGAGGTGAGCTCCGCTCCGCTATTGGAGGTTCATGATGACCTTCACGAAATCGATCGAGAACGTCGGCTGCAGCGTCATCGTCACGATCGCCTGGCCGTTGATCTCCTCTGCGCGTGTGGCTCTCACGTCGAGCGTGTAGCCGGTGAGCATCTCATCGAGCACCATGCCGGAGAGGAAGCCGTCCAGCGTGGCCTTGAGCGCGGCACGCACCCGGGAGTTGTTCAGGCGCCCGATGTACGGATTGGAGCCACGCCGCACTCCCTCCTTGGCGTAGTCGACCGTGCGGCGCACGCTGATCTGCCGGAACGCCGCATCATCGGTGGTGATCCCCTTCACGACGCGGAACCCGAGGTCCTTCTTGATGATCAGGACCCGGTTGTTGAGCATCCCCTTCATCTGCGCGCGCGTGTATTCCGGCTCGACCCCCGCCACCGGGAGATCCTTGTTGGTGAGGCTGAGGTGCGGGGCGAGCGCGGCGAGCTTGCCGGCGACCATCGCCGCGGTGTAGGCGGGGGGGAGCACCACCTGCGTGTTGCGCTCGCCGGCGCGCCCGGGATCGTCGGCGCGGATGCCCGGCGCCACGAAGACCAACCGCGGGTTGCGCAAGGTTGCCGACTCGCTGTTCACCGTCGCGACCACGCCGCTCGACGCGCCGAGCACGCCGATGCGTTCCATGGCGGCATTCTCGGTGGCCTCCAGGTGCGCGAGCAGCGGCGCCGAGGCGGTGGCGGGACCTTCACCGGCCACGACCACGATGTTGACCGGCTCGCGCTCCAGCACCGCCAACGCGGCGGCCACCGTCGTCCCGGTCGCCGGATTGGCGTTCCCCGCACCCTGCGTGGCCAGCGATACCGTGCCATCGCGGGGACGCTTGGCCGTGTCGGCGGCAGCCACGGCGCCGGCCACCACGAGCCGACTCGTGGCGTTGACCGCAGCGGCCAGCGCGCCGGCATCGTCACCCGTGAAGGTCTCCTTCTCGCGATCGCGGGTGATGGTCAGCGTCACGTCGCCTGCGGCCGGCGCCGCGACGGCCACCGTGATCGCGCTCCCCCACGTCCCGGGCGACGATGCCGTGAGCGTGAAGAGTGTCGGGGGTGAGGCTCCCCCCGCGGCGTCGGGCACGTTCCAGGCCGCGGCCACCATGCCCGCCCCCCCGATGCGCACGGCGTAGACGGTCGACGCGCCGCCAGCGAACACGTGCTGCAGCGCGCGGGTGAGCGTCAGCGCCCCGGCCTGCGCTCCCGCGGTATCGGGCCACCGGTCGGCGGCGCCGAAGGTGTCGAGTGCCTCGGCGTAGCTGCCTAACGTCACCGCCGTATCGACCGGGCCGCGCTGGGCGGTCCCGACGATCCCCACGTTCCCCGTCGCGATCCCTCCCACCCCAATCAGCCCTTCGGCCCGCACGTCGATATACGTGCCCGGGAGGATCATCTCGGTGATTGTCTCGCTCATGCGTCTTCTCCTTGTCGGCGCTGCGGTGATGTCAGGGGGTGCAACAGGTGGCCGCTACGTGGGCTGCGCTTCGCATCGTGCTCGGGATGGCTCATGGGACCGTCTCCACGGCGCGTTGGATTGCCCCCGTGGCGCGGTCCACGTGCAATGCGTCCAGCCGCGTGATGATCGGGATGCGCCCGATGATGCCGCCCGATGACTCCGGCTGGTCGATCAGGTGCTGGAACTCGAAGGCAAACGTCGCATGGCGCCGGAAGTGGGCGACCGTCACGGGTGCCACTCCCGCGGGCGCAGGATGATGTGTCACCGCAGACAGCGCCGTGAGCGTCATCGACGGCAGCAGGCGAATCGCCGATCGTGCCGCCGGCGAGAGCAGGTGGCCGATCGCCGACGCAAGGACCGAGGCGGCGTCGGCCGCGTTGGACGCGCAGCCCTGCACGCGCAGGCGTCCCGTGATGCGCTCCGCCCGTCGCTCCCAGCTCCCGAGGAAGTAGCGCGCCTCGATGACGCCGGTCGCCGGCAGCGGCGCGCCGAATTCGAGGAGTCCCGTGGCAGCGTCGGCGCGCACCTCGCCAGCGGCCGGCACGCCGGCCACGACCACGAAGCTGGTCGCGCCAAGCGTGACGACCAGGTCGGCCGCGCCTAACGCGCCTTCCGTGCCATCGGCGCGCACCTGACCACCGTGCGGCAGGATGAGCCGTCGGCGCCCCGCGTCGAGCAGCGGGAAGGACGGGTCTTCGGGGAGCCGCGGCTCGGCCAGGTCGATCGTGCGGCGCACCGGGAGCGCCCCCGTCATGAGGTCGGCGCGCTCCCCCAGCCCGATCCTGAGTCGCGTGCTCTCGTCCAGCGACAGCACGACCCCGGGCAGGTCAGCGGCCACGAATGGCTCGACCACGCCGAGGCGCCCCGAGCTCACCGCCGGGGTCAGCAGCTGGCTCCCGAGGTACGCGGACACGGCGTCCAGAAAGGCAAGTTCGGCCACGATCAGCTCCCTCCAAAGAGCGAGTTGATCGGTGACAGGATGCCCCCGAGCCCGCCTAACGCCGACTTGAGGGCATCGGCCCCGGGCTTGATCGGCGCGATCACGTCATCGATGGCGGGTAACCCCGCCACCACCGCCGGAAGGTCGAGCGCCTCCAGCCCGAGGGCGGCCAGGTCGTCGAGTTCCGCTTCCAGGCCGGCACCAAGATCACCTCCCATCGCTGGGGGTTCCGGGGGTTCGGTGTACTCGCGCAGGACCAGTCGATAGAAGAAGACATCGGGCGCATCGGCGGACTCCTCGAACGCCAGTGCCTCGATCCAGACCTGCTCCAGCTCCGACTCCTTGGCGATGTCGGCCACGAAGTCCACCGGCTCTCCCGCGAGGTAGCGCTCGCGCACCTCCTTCAGGAACTCGTCGCGCAGGTCGTCACCCGAGAGCGATCCTCGATCTCGATCTGGAGCGCGGCACGCCCCAGGTCCTGGTGCAGGTCACCCGAGAGCCCCGGCACCTCGAGGGTGACCAGGCGTCGCGACTCCGACGCGCGGATGCGCGTGATCGACGGAGGACTCCAGGTCCCGATCATCGGGCGGATGCGCATGCGGCCTCCCTCATGGCACGTAGCGCAGGGCGCGCATCGCGACGTTGTTGGCCAGCGCGCCCCCGTTGAAGAAGCGCCAGAACGACGCGACGTCGGTCACGCTTGCGAAGTCCGGGAACGGGTCAAGCTCCGCCCCCGCCGCATCGGTGACGTTGGCCATGGCCACGAGGATGATCCCCTTGGCATCGTTGGCGTTGAAGGGATCGGGGTCCGTCTCCGGCGCCACCGGCAGCGGCATCGAGAACTCGGCCACGGCCCACCCACCCGCCGGGATCGCGGTGAGCACCTGGACCGGGGTCACCTCCTTCCAGTTGGCGCCATCCGGCCCGGGCACGCCCAAGGCCGGCCGCACGACGCGAAAGAGGCGTACCACGCTGCGTGGCACCTCGGACTGCGTACGGTTCGTGACCCGCACGTACACGAAGTTCGCGCCCAGGTGCGCTGCGTTCGCCCCGTGCCCCTCGGCGAGGTCGGCGAACTCGGCGGCGAACGCGGCTGGCGCAACTTGCGCCTGGCGGACGATGATGTCCGGGCTCCGCCCTCCCCACGCGACCCCGCCGCGATCGCCCCGGTCGTCCACGCCGTCGCGGATCATGATCGTGTCGCGCTCCACCGCGCTGACGTGCAGCGCCGCACGGCGTTCGCCGCGCACGAACGCGACGGCATCACCCGCCGGCACATTCGCCATCGCGTCCTGGGTGCCGGTGACCAGGGCTAGGAAGACAATGTTCGCGCGTATCTTCAGCGGCGGGATCACCCGGAATCCCACCACCGATGGGTGCCCGGGTACGACCTCGCCCACCGTGAGCATGTCCGCGCGCTGCCAGGGCGATGCGGCGCCCGGCTGGTCCGGGAAGTTGAAGGCGCCGTCGATTGCCGGGATCGCCACCGGAGCGCCCGCGTCGGCGAAGTACAGGTGCACGTTCACGTTGGTCGCCACGCTGGCGCCGCGATTTTGCACCTGGACGTACACGATGTTCTGGTCCCCCACCAGCGGGCGGTCCGGTCGCAACGTCTCATCGAACTCGGCGCCATCGATCGGATCGCCGAAGGCAAAGGCTTCGGAACGGGTGAAGCGAGGCGAATCCACGCGAATGTCGATGGCGTGGGTGACGTCGATGGGGCCGGCCGGGTTCGCGGCCGGTGCCGCGACGACGAGGCCGATCGGGGGCTCGGGGGCAATGCCGAGGCGCGGGTCTCCGCCTAACGTGCTCACGGCAGGGTAGCTGCGGCCATCGTCGGCCGCGTGGCTGCGGATGAGCAGCAACACGTCCGGGATAACGAACGCCGCCGGCGTCGTGCCGGCCAGCGTCACTTCGTAGGCGCCGCGACCGAGCGTCGCGCAACGCAGCGTGCGCGTGATCGAGTGCACCTCGAGGTCAGTCACGGGGACGAGCGGCAGTCCGCGATTGAAGGTCCGCCACGTCGGTGCAGGCACGCTTCCCGGCACGAGCGATCCCACCGCCGGCAGGCTGCGCGTCACATAGACGCCACTCGCCGTCCCGACGAACAGCGTCCCCATGTTGCCGGGATCCCAGGCCAGGGAGAGGTAGGGACTTGCCGGCAGTCCGTTGGGCGCGGCATCGATCGGGTCCCAGTGGGCACCACGATCGTGCGACAGCATGAGTTGCCCGGCCGTTCCGGTGATGGCCGTGGCTACAGCCACGACCCGCGCGTCGGCCGGATGCGCCGCGATCGCCGTGATCGCCGCGCCGAGCGTCGCGACCCGTGCCCACGCCGGTTGCGCACCCGCCCCACCCGACGGCGGCAGCGGCGCACTGTTCAACAGCACGTCGCCCTGGCTCGTCCCACCCCACATGTCCGCGCCGCTTGGCGAGAATGCCACCGTCGTGAAGTCGCGGTTGGGCGGCGGGGCTGCCAACGCTGTCCGAGCGGTGGCGATGGTGCGCCCATCGCTCGTGTACTGCAAGGCGTCGCGCGTCCCGATCAGCACCAGATCCGGCGTCGTCGGGTGCGCCGCGATGGCGCGCAGAAAGAAGCGTCCGGGCGGCACAATGGGGAACCGCTCCCGATACGGGGCGAACGTGTTGTTCGGTGCCGAAACGTCGGGAAGCCGCGCGGTGTGCAGGGTCGGCCCGACGAAGGTCGAGACGTCGACGCGCGACACCGATTCCTGCGTGGACGTGTAGCAGCGGTACGGGCTGGTCGGGTGGAACGCCATGGAGCCGCCGTCTCCGCCATCGATCGAATACCAGCTCGTGCCGCCGAACGACAGGAAGGTGCCGTTGTCCTGCATGCCTCCGCCGAAGACCGACGGGTAGCGCGGATGCGTGGTCAGGTCGAACAGTTGTGCCGCCGAAATGCCGTAGCTGCGCTTGCGCCAGACGACCGGCGCCGTCGGCCCCGCCGGCGCCACCGCCGCCACCGCCGCCACACCGAGGTTGTCCGTGGTGGAGATGCCGCCGTCGTTGCAGGCCCACAGGCGCGCGCCCGCCGGCCCGTCGAAGACCAGCGCGAAGTGGTCGGCATGTTGTGCATGATCGCCACGGTAGTACTGCGTCCAGTCCATGACCCGGACCCATGTCACACCGCCGTCGGCCGTGCGATAGAGGTCGGTCGACCCGACGACGACCAGTGCAGGAGTCGTCGGGTGCACGGCGAGCGTGAGCGCATACCAGGCAATGCGGCGGGTTGGCTCCGGCGACACCGCTCCCGCGACTGCGGACCATGTCGCGCCCAGGTTCGTCGACGAGAAGAGCGGCGTGGCCCGATTGCTCGCGGCCGGCGGCGCGCCGGCCATCGTCGCATCGGACATGATCGCATGCGCGACCGGAACGGGCGCGACGCTTCCCCACGCCACGCGCACCACGCCGATCGCCGGCCACGGTCCTGCGCCGGTCGTCACTTGCCAGGCCATGTTGTTGCGCCGCCGGTCGTACGTCCCCACGGCGACCCCCAACCCCTGAATGCCGGCCAGCACAAAGCATCGGTTGCGGTCGGCCGGATCGTCGGCCAACGCCACGTCGGTCACCGCCGTGCCCGCGGGAACGCCGGGAATCGTCTCGGCGTCGAAGCGACTGCCCCGCAGCCGCCACAACCCGGTTCGACCACGCCACCGCTCCCACGGCACCGACGATGTCGGGAAGTCCGGCTGGGCGCCACGAGTACCCCTCGTTCTCGCTCATCCAGAGCCCCCCTTGCGCCGACCCCGCCACCATGTGGACCGGGAGACGCTGCTGCCGCTCCGCGGCCGTCGGCGTACGGATCGCCAGGCAGCGAATGGCGCCCCCCACGTTGCGCGGCCCCAGCGGCATCCACCCACGTGCGCTCGCATCCTGCTCGGTGCGCTCGGCGTGACGGCGGGTCCGGTCGGTGACACCCGACAGCGAGTTCGGCGTCGTGCCGAAGAGACGAGCGACCTCGTCGGCGCGCGCTTCCTGGGCCTCGTCCTCGCGCTCGGTCTGCAGCACGTCGTCGGTGGCCATCAGGGCCCCCGCGTCACGAGAGAGGGCGCCGGCATGTCGAGCAGCCGGGCGATCGCCTGTGACAGCGCCAGGTTCGACGGTTCGCTCAGCCCGGCGCTGTGAGCCGCGGCGTCCGCCGCGTTCGCGCCCTGATCGTCGACGACCTGGAGCCACTTTCGCAGGGTCGGAATCCATCCCTGCTGCATGAGCGTCACCTCTCCTGGGTCGGCGGCGCCTGCGCCTCGCGCCACGGCGCCGCCTGTCACCAGCTCACGCCACTCCTCCACCAACCGGCGGTCCAACGACCAATTGCCAAAGACCCGCTGCACCCGCGTCAGCGTCGTCGAGGCGATCGCGGTGCCGGCACCGTCGACCATCCCCACGAGGTCGGCGATCGGCGACTCGGTTCCATCGAGCATGTGCGACGTGCCGCCCAGGCACAGGAGGGCCCCCAGGTCCCCCGCCAGCTCCATGATCGAGTCGCCGCTGTTCCGCATGAGGTGCGGGAACGCACCGAACGTGTAGCCGCGCGTCACCTCCCCCTCCGCTCCGAGTCGCTCGTACACCTCGCCGTCCGGCGCCGGCCGGAACGGCGACGAGATCACGAGCACCAGATCCGACTCCACGCGCGTCACCACACGCGCACTCCCGTTCACTACCACGCGATCCCCTTCGCGGAAGAAGAACCGGAAGCTCGTTCCAGCGCCCTGCAGCCGAGTCCCGTCGCCCGACACCTTGCCGGCGCCACGCACGCTCTCGGTCTCCCGCTCGTCGAACGGCACCGGGCCGAAGCGGTCGAACCGGACTGCCTGCATGCGCTTGGGCGCATGGAACAGGACCACGCTTTTCTTGTCGTTCTCCGCCGTCAGCTCCTTGAAGTCGGCCGCGGCCGTACTCAGCGCCGACTCGGGCAGGTCCTCCTCGTCCTGCTCCTTCAGGTCGGCCAGGTCGGCGAACGACGCGCCGGGAGGAATCGTGACGTCGGCGTCCTCTTCATGGACCAGCGCGCACTGCAGCCCATCGTGCCCGGCCGTCCGGAAGGCAACCGGGAGGTACGCCGCCAGCTGCCGCAGGGTCATCGGCGTGATGGGGGCCGGGACGATCGCGGGATTGCTGTCCTCGCGCGTGACCACGACTTCGATGTGCGTGTGGCGCGGGCGTACGAAGCGCTTCCCGGCCCCGGTCCACCACAGTCGCAGCAGCGGTCGCACCCCGCTCGGATAGTGCGCCTCCGTCGTGGTCGCGTCGTGCTGGCCAGGCAGCTCGAACAGCGACGAGCGCTCGAACAGCCGCACGTGATGCGGACGCGTCGCCGGAAAGGGAGCCGGCTTCTCGGGGAGCTTGGCGTCGCGCAGCGTCGCCGGCAGCGCAAACAGGGCGATCAGGAGCACGACGCCGAGCAGCGCGGCGACGACCACCCACGTGACCTGGCCCGCGGTCTCGCTGCCCACGTTCCCGATCAACTCGGCAAAGAGCAGCACCAGCACCGCGATCACCGCCGCGATGAGAAAGGGCGCGCCAAACAGCAACGGCAGCTTGCTCCTTCGATCTTCCCCGAGCAGCGCCTTGGTGAGCGCGGTGACCGACATGCCGAGCCCGATCGCCGCGGGCAGGATGAGCAGCAGCGCCCAGCGCCACCCGGCACCCGGGTCCATGTCGGCGAACAGGAAGGGGAGTGCCAGCAGCCCGGTGAACGTGGAGAGCCCCGCGCCGATCAGCCCGACGGTCAGCTCCGCCTCGGCCTCACGCCAGATCTTCCCCGACGCGAGGATGCCGAACGCCAGCGGCAACAGGCAGTTCATCGCCAGCGGCAATGCGAAGATCTCGAACGCGGCACGCTCGCCCGCGTCGTCGATGCTCGTCTCGAACACGCGCTTCCCGCGCCCGAGCGCGAGCGCCAGCGGCATCGTCGCCATGAGCGGAAGGATCGCCACCGAGAGGAAGCCGAGCCACGAGCCGTAGCCCCAGTCGTAGAGCAGCCCCACACCGGCATGATTCAGCGTGCGATATCCGTCGCGGAAGAAGTCGGCATCCGGCGTGGGCAGCGTCAGCTTTCGCAACTCGACTTCGACCCCGCGCAGGCCGTCGGGACGATTCAGGCTCGCCTTGTAGACCTCCTCGAAGGCGCTGGCGTAGCCGCGGAACAGTTCGGGCGGCACCTCGTCCAGCGGCGGCCACCAAGCGCTCCACGGCTGGCCGCTGCGCGGCCCGTCGAGTCGTCCGAAGAAGTCGCGCGCCACCTTGCTGTCCAGCGACCCTTCGACCTTGTCATGCCCGAACTTGCGCAGTTCGGACAGCCGGATCTTGTTGAACAGCTTGGGCGTGTCGCGCGACGGCACATGCCATTCCACGTCGGCGATGAACGGGTGCGCCAGGACGTCGCCCGCAATGTGCGTCAGGTGCCCAAGGGCATACGCACGAATGCGGTTCAGGTCGCGCAAGTACGCGCGCGCCGCGTCCGGTCCGGCCGTCGAGCGATCGGTCATGGCGAACGCCGAGCGGCGGTACACTTCCAGCGCCATGTCGGTGGCGCGCGAGTTGAGCTGCTCGCGATTCGCGTCCGGCGTCCCCTTGTGAATCGTGTCGAACCAGGTCGCCTGCCCCGGGGCGACGATCGCCGCCAGGCCCGGAATGTCCGGCCCCATCGACCCCATCACCGCATAACGCGACGCATTGGCGCCGAAGCCGCTCGGCCAGGCCGGATCATTGGGCGTGTCGGGGGCAAGGGAGGGCGCGTCGTCGCCGTCCGACAGGAGGATGAAGGTCAATGTCGCCAGCCGCAACACGCGCAGCTCCAGGTCGGTCAGCTGCGCCGCAGACGCCTTCTTGGCCATCAACCGGTCACGCAGGTCGCGCACGCGCTCGCGCGCGAGGAGCATGATCGCATGATGCGTGAGGATGGCTGGCATCGGCAGGTCGCCTCAGAATCCGATGTCGACGTCGACGTCAACCGACACGCCCACCGCCCCGAGCGCGGAGCCAAGGGAGAGTCCCTCGGTTGACGGGATGGCGGCTTGCAGCCGCCCGAGCCCGCGCGCAGCCCGTCGATGCCTCCCGCGATGTCGGTGGCCAGCAGCCGCAACGCGTCGAGCAGCGGACGCAGGAGCGGCTCCGCGTCCAGCTGTCGCAGCGTGTGCAGCAAGGCGTCGAAGAGCGCGGACGCTGGCGCCAGGATTCGTGCCGCACTCAGGGTGCCCGGCACCGACTCCGTCCCCACCAGGCGTGTCACCAGGCCCTGCAGCGCCTGCAGCACGGCACGCACCGGCGCGAGCGGATCGAACTGCAGCAGTTCGTCGCGCAGCGTCGTGAACGCCCCTAACGAGGGGGCAAGCAGCACGACGGGATCGAGCGCGCGCACCTGCGCCTTTCCTGCGGCGATCACGTCGCCGACTCCCTGCGTGAGCGCGAGCAGGTCGATCGATCGCAGCAGCGCCAGGAGTTCGTCGATCGCGCCGCGCAGCGGCCCGACCACCGCCGCCAGCAGCGCCGCGGCACGCCCCCGCACCGCAGTAAAGACCGGCAGGACGATCGCCGAGAGTCGCTGCGGCGAGGCGACCTCGAGGACCTCGGCGAGGATCGCCCCGAGCCCGTCGCCCGTCCGACGGATTCCGAGCTGCCGCAGGAACCCGAGCAGCTGGTCGCGCACCCGGGCGATCGGTGCCATCGCCGCGCCGACGGCCGCCGCGGTCACGTCGACCCGGCTGAGTTCCAGCTGCACGAGCGTCGTGGCCGGACCCTGCGCTCCCGACAGGTCCGCCGCGAACCGCGTGCGTTGCGCCTCGAGGCTCCCGAAACCGCCGTCGGCGGCGCGGCGGTTCACGGCCCCACCGAGCGACATCCGGATCGGCGCGTCGCTGGGGAACGCCTCCACCGCACCGCGCAGCGAACGAAGCCCCGCAGTCACCGACACCGTGGTCGCGTCGAGGTCGAGCGCGGCGGTGGTGGCGATCGCCTCCTGTACGCACGCGGCGATGCGCTGGGCTCGGGCCGACAGTCGCGCGGTCACGTTGCCGGACACGATCGCGTCGAAGACGAGTGCCCAGCTCGTTGGACGACGACGGCTGCCGTCGCCGGCGAGCAGCGCCGAGACCAGCGTACTGCCCCACTGTCCCATCGTCGCGCGATCCAGGCGTCCAAGCTCCCCCCGCGCCACGTCGAGGCCGTCGACGATCATCGGCTCGAGTCGCACGGGATCGAGCAGGTTGATCAGGCGCACCCCCTCGCGCTCCAGGTCGCCCAGGGCCTGCGACGCCGCCTCGAGCTTCAACGTCGAGATCACCGTCTCGCGCACGTCCACGAGTCGCGCCTGCAAGGGGGC
This sequence comes from Gemmatimonadota bacterium, assembly GCA_016704465.1. Classification (GTDB taxonomy): domain Bacteria; phylum Gemmatimonadota; class Gemmatimonadetes; order Gemmatimonadales; family Gemmatimonadaceae; genus SCN-70-22. Next base: position 218,566 of record JADJAD010000014.1, read on the forward strand.
AATGAGCGTGGCTGGGTCGAGCGCATCGAGCTGGTCGGCCGCCTCACCGATCACCCGGCTCACCGGGGCCAGGGCCGCGGCGGGATCGATCCCATCGAGCCCGCCGCGCAGCGAGGCGATTGCGGCTTCCACCGGACGAAGCGCCGATGCGAGGTCCAGTCGCGACGCCTCGCGCCTGAGCGGGGTGAGCTCCGCATCGATCATCGTCGCCAGCTGCTGCGGATGCATGGGCTGCAGCGCGTCGAGCAGCGACTGGAGCGCCACCTGCACCTCGGCGATGGCCGCATTGAGCGGCGGCTCGAACGGAAGCGCCCCGTCCTCCAGCTCGAACCACGATTCCACTTCCCCGGCCGCGGCGTCCACGTTGAGTGCGCGCAGCGGCTCGACGAGCTTGTCGAATTCCTCCTTGATGTCGTCGGGGAGCATGACCACGGGCACCTTCTCGAGCACGCTCGCAGTCGTGTCGATCGCCGACTCTGCCGCCGAGAAATAGGACTGCACCGCCGCCTGCTCCAGCGCCGTGGCCAGCGTGCGCAGCCGTTCCTGCAGCTCCCCGATCGCGCGATCGACGCCCAGGTCCGTCACGAACGCGGCCGCGTCTCCGACGAGCGCCTGCATGGCGGCCATCAGGGCGTCCACCGCGGCCTCGGCGCGCACCAATGCCGCGGTGGCCGCCGTGGCGGCGCTGCCCAGCGCACCCTCGATGGCCGCAATCGCCTCACGCATCGCGGCCATGGCGGCTCGCACGGGCGCCGTCGCGTCGTCGATCGCTGCCGCCAGCTCGGCCGTCGGCAACGACTCCACGAGCGAGGTCACCCCCTGCGTGGCCTGCTGTGCCACCTGCATGAGCTGGTCGCTCAGGCGTTGCAGCTCGCGGATCGGGGCCGTGACCGCCGTCGCCAGCGTGGCGATCGGCTTCCCCACCGGGGTCATGTCCATCTCCTCGATGCGCTGGGCGATCGTCGCCACCTCGCCCTCGACCAGCCGCAGCAGGGCATCGAACGAGTCGGCGGGCGCGGGGGGGAGCGGGATCGACAGCGCCGGCATCAGGCGATCGACCATGCGTCCGACGCTCGCCCCCGCCGACGCGAGGTCGACGCCCTGCGCATCGTCGAGCCCGGCTCGCACTTCGACGAGCGTGCCGGGCAGGTCGGCATACAGCAGCGTCGACTCGGCAAAGGCGAAGCGTCGGGCGATGGAGTCGCGGACGACATCGATGCGCGCGAGCGCCTCGACCCCGGCACGCTCGGCTTCATCCAGCACGGACGCGTCGGCGCGCGCCGCCGTGAGCCGCTCGACGGCGTACGCGATCGACGCCTCGACCATCTGCAGCTCGGCCCGCGTCGTGTCGCGGGCAAGCTGCGCGCGCAGGAGCAGGGTGAGTCGCTCGCCTTCGGACAGGGCACTCTCCACACGCATGAGTCCTCCAACCGCGCGCAGCATCGCGAGTGCGGCAGGCAGCAATGCCTTGAAGTCGCCGAGGAAGGCGGCTTCTCCACCGACCAGCTGCACGATGCGCCCCAGGACGCCGAGGATCGCGCGCCCTTCGGGCGAAGCGCCAAGCGCGGCGGCCACCTGCTCGATGGCGACATCGGCGCGCGTCCCGCCGTGCAGCGTCATGGCGGCCGTGGCCTGGTCGATCGCGCCGCGCACGGCGACGTCGATGTGTCGCAGGTCGATCTCCTCGAGCAGCGCGAGCAGCCCCTCGACCTGCCCGACCAGTGCGCCAGGATCCGGGAGCGCGAGCGAACGGGCGGCGAGCATCGAGGTCACGCGCGAGGCCGCGATCGAGAGCGCCGACAGGTCGATCGTCCCCGACACGGCGATGCCCTGTACGCCATCTGCGTCGAGCGGAACCGCCAGCGCCTGCAGTCCAGAGGCAGCCTCCCGGAGCTCGGTCGTAAACGACGACACAAGCTCCGACGCATTGAGGCGTACCTGCAGTTCTGCGAGTGCCAATTCCAGCGACCTCGTGCGTATGGACAGCGCCTGCCCCCTCGGGTGACGAGTGGGCAGGCGCACGCGAAGGGTGCAAGCGGCATCATGCGGGGCGGTGCGCGCTTCGCGCATGAATCTTTCGGCTCATGAATGGATCACGCACGAGGCGCACGCTCAGCTTCCACGCGCCCGTCAGGCCACGTCGCGTCACGTCGCGTCACGTCGCGTCACGTCGCGTCACGTCGCGTCGTAGAGCACTCGTCGCATGACGGTTGCCTGCCTCGCCTACGGCACGGCCGAGTGCGCCACCTTACGCCGATTGTTGGGCTGACGCGACAACGTTGCCATCCCTCCCCGCAGCACGTAGAATCGCTGCGTACGTGGCATCGGTGCCCGCGCGCCGTGCCAGCTGTCGATCCTGACCAGCGGCCGCATGCCTAACGATCTTCCCTCACGGCGCCGCTCCCTTCCCGAGGCCTCGGCGCGCACCTTCGTGCTCGTCGTGTCCGCGACGCGCCTCGTGCGCGACGGGCTGGCTGAGCTCCTGGCACGCGATCGCGCCGCGCAACTGGTGCGCGTTGCCGGCAGCGGCGACGACGCGATTGCGACCGTGCGCAGCGGTCCGGCCACCATCGTGCTGCTCGATGCCGCCACACCCGACGCGGCCGGTATCGCGCGACGCCTCACGCCCGAGCCCGCGGTGCGCGGTGTCATCGCCTTCGCCGTGGCCGACGATGTCCCGTCGCGCGTCGCGCTCGCAGAATGCGGCGTGTGCGGCTACGTCTCCCACGACGGGTCGCTCGCCGAGCTGCTCGCCACGACCGACGCCGCGCTCCATGGTGAGCTGCACTGCGACCCGTCCCTCGCCGCAGCCCTCGCCCGACGACTGGCCTCGATGCGCAGCGAACGACTGGACCGCGTCTCCGCGCTCAGCCACCGCGAGCGCGACGTCGTGCGCCTTGTGGATGAAGGGATGTCCAACAAGGAGATCGCGCACCGACTCCACATCGAGCTCGCGACGGTGAAGAACCACATGCACCACATCCTGCACAAGCTCGGGGTCCAGCGCCGGGGCGAAGCGGCGGCCGCCCTGCGACGCTGGCGGTCGGCGGCCTCGGCGTAGCGAGCGTAGCGAGCGTGGCGAGCGTGGCGAGCGCACGCCGAGCCGGAAATCCACCCTAGGATTCATGCGCGGGTCGTCTCACAGCGTTAGTCATGCCCGGTGTGCGACCCTCACGAGGCATGGCCAACGGTACCGTCGTCCTCGGACGATGCCCTCCCCTCTGGCGCGACCTGATTCGGCAGCTCCTGCTGCCGGAGTTTGACGTCATGGACATGCCGCTCGCGCCGGCGGTTGGACCGCAGCGCTGGCCGGCGCCCACCAACGTGATCGCATACCTCGCGTTCGACGAGTCGACCGACGACGTCGCACGCCGGTCAGTAACCTCACAGGTGCCGTGCGTTCTCGTCAGCAGCGATTCCCGGCGGGCGATGCGATTCCAGGCTGGTGTGCGCGACCGTGACGTAGACAACGTGTCGCCCGGCGAACTGCGGACCCTGCTGCGCGGCTGACACTTCTGCGCCGCGCGTCAGGTCCGCCCGTCCAACCCGCGGGTCAGGTCCGCGCGACCGCCCGGACCAGCGGATCGGCCCATGAGAAGAGGAAGGCCCGCACCGAGGGGAACTCCGACGTCGCCAGGGCGAGCAGCGGGACGAGGCCGAAAGTCACCATGTTGAGGATGAGCGTGGTGTCCCAGGTGACCTTGCCCGGCTCGGTCCGCGAAATCCGGCTCAGCGTCACGTTGCGGCTCATGCGCACCATCACGTAGAAGACCGAGACCACGGTAAAGGCGAGCAGGACGATCGCCGCGAGGCTGACGACGCTGTGTGGCTGGTACGGATACTGGGCCGACACCGTCACCAGGATGAGCAGCGACGCGAACAGGAAGAAGCAGAGCCGTCGCAGGTTGCGCAGGTACTGCTCCACGTAGAGCACGATCTCGCAGGCGATGTAGTCCTCGAGGCTACGCATCGCCCGCGCGTGCACCGGCGCCGTGCCGGCAGCCTCGATCGGCGTCTCCTTCACGGGGTCGGGACGGGTGCGTGCGACCTGCCACGCGCCGCGCAGGACATCGAGCGCACGCTGCACGCTCACGGTGCCGCGCACCGGCGTGCCCACACGCTGCAACTCGCGCGCGACCGCCTGTCCGGCCGAGTCACTCCCGTTCTCCGCGGCCCCCACCGCAACGTCGGACTGCGCCGCTGACCATAGTTCGGACGCATAGCGGTCGTCGTACCGGTCGTCGTGGCGCGTGCCCAGGAACCCCAGGTTCGTCAAGCGCACCACGTCGAGCGGCAGTCGTGCGAAGGCGCTCGAGATGGGCGTGCCCGCAATGATGTCGAGAAACCGCTCCAATCCGCTCCAGGTGTGGACCAGTCGATAGATCGCCCACGACGACGAGACGAGGAGTGAGAGGATCCCGAGCCAGAGTGCGAGGTCGAACCAGCGCGCATCGGCGGACGTGGTTCCGGCGATGACCTCCAGCGACGGCAGGCGCCGTTGCAGCACCATCCACTGGGTAATCCCCACGGCCAGGAGGATCCACACCACCCCGTCCCTGGCACCATCCAGCTGAGCCCGCGCCGAGCATCGACGAGGGCGCGATAGGCACGGCGCCAGAGCGCCAAGCTCTCGCGCCCCCCGACGACGAGAACGAGAGCAGGTGCCACGTGTAGGCGAAGGACGCCACGATGAAGGCCACGCTCACCACGCCGATGACCAGGATCCCGGTGCGCGCCGCCACCGTCGACTCGATGCGCGTCGTCTGGCGCAGGTACTCGTCGAGGTCGTCTGGTTCAGGCATCGCCGGAACGCTCCCGCTGACCCGCGTCGGGGCCAGCATCGGCGCCAGGAACGCCCCGACGTGCTCCGTGAGCGTTCGCGCCGAGGCCGAGGCCCCGGCATTGGCGGCCTGGGCCACCACCGACTGGCTCGCGGCGGCGGCTTCCGAGACGGCGCCGGCGTCGGTTCGTGCGTCGGTTCGTGCGTCGGTTCGTGCGTCGGTTCGTCGCGTCGGTTCTCGCGTCGGTTCTCGCGTCGGTTCTCGCGTCGGTTCTCGCGTCGGTTCTCGCGTCGGCGACGCGCGCCCGCTCGTGCCGCCCTCGCCACGCGCTCCCCCGCTCTGCCGGTCCCCAGAGCAGCCCCCGAATCCCCGTCGCCAGCAGCACGACACCCGTGACCACGACCGCGCTGAACAGCGCGAGCACGACCCACATCGCCGTGGATCGTCCGTCCACATACTGGTCGACCGACGCGATGATGCGTCGCGCATCGACCGCGACGGAGAACGGCAGGTACGTCGCGCTCAGCGACAGGACGAAGAGCGCGAGATACATCGACTCGGTCGCGCTGGCCGGTCGGGCGAGCGACGCCGGCAGGATGAGCCCCATCCGGCTCAGCCGATCGCGCCCCATCAGGAACATCGCCAGCAGCGAGGCGATCAGCAGCGCCGGCGCCACGATGATCAAGGAGAGCGACACGTCGTCGTGCGTGTACGAGTGTTCGTGCGGCCGCTCCCGAGTGCTCCGCTCCCGTGAGTTCGCCTCGGACGGCTGCCCGAGGTACGCCTGCCAGCGTGCGGCCGGGACCGTGGCCCGCAGGGGATAGAAGCCGTCGCGCCCAACCACGGAAAGCCAGACGGGCGGGAGGTAGTAGGTCGAGTCGCCCTCGAAGGCATTATGCAGGTCGTACTCGACCCGCAGCCGGGGAAGGCCGAGCAGCGACAGGGCCGCGTTGTACGTCCCGACCGCCGCGTCGGTGGGAAAGGCCAGCAGGTCATCCAGCCGCACGTACGACGAATCGACCGACACCCGTCGATGCGCCGTGCTCCAGAACTGGTTCTCCAGCGCCATCGGATACGAGCCCAGCACGAGGGCGCCGCGCAACGCATCGGCGTATTCCGGGCGACGCAGCAGGACGTGCCCCTCGTACACGACGACCACCACGTCGCGCACGCCGCGCCGCAGCTCGCGCGCCAGCATGAGCTTGTCCCGCACATCGGTCGCCTTGATCACCACGACGCGCACGTCATGCTCGCTCAGCGTGCGGATGAGTCCCTCCAGCACCACGTCGAGCGAGGGCGTGCTCAGGTTCGACGTCAGCGCGGGCGACTCGCGCGCGCGGGACAGCTCCTGGAGCGACAGTCTCGTACGCGGTGCGTCGGTCAGCGACGGGATCTTGGCCGACGACTCGAGCCCTCCAGGCACGCGCTCGAATTCGCTCCGTAGGCTGGCGATGTTGAGTGGAAACGGCACCGTGAGGTAGCGCGATCCCGCCTCGCGTGCAGCAGCGGAATCCGGCGTCGCCTTCGACGAGTCGCGCACAGCGCGTAGCGGCGACGAGGCCCGCCTAACGGGCTGCACAGCCGGGAGTGGAGGTGCCTGGTCGACCGCGCCGCCCACGGCACACACGGGGCCGCGACGCGACGCCCCGCCCACGCCGTCGGACACGGCCGTGACGAGTCCGCTCGGCCGCGCCGCGCCATACGCCGTGCCGGCCTCGGAGAGCACGGCCACCTGGTACGGCGCCACGCCCAGCGAGTCGATGACCTGGCGCAGCACATCGTCCATGGCCTCGTCGGGATTCACCGTGGCCGAGAAGCGCATGCGGGCCACGCGCACCGAGTCCCCGATCCCGGCGTCTCGGCGTCGCACCTCGACGCAGGCGCTGTCCGACAGGACATGCAGGTTGCGGAACGACGTGGCCGACCCCGACACGAGGCGGGCCGTGCGGGGCGACACATCCGACGCCGCGACCGCTCCAACGCCGACGAGCGCCCCGTCGACCAACGCTCGCAGCGACATGGCAGAACCGCTGAAGTTGGGGCCGAGGATCGACAGCTCTGCCTTCTCGCGCGCGTCGACGAAGAAGATCCCCTGCCCCTCCTGCATGATCGACATCCGCTCGGCCAGCGCGGCGCGAAAGGCCATGATGTGCACGCCCGACGTCGGCACCTCGGGAATCAGGTACACCAGGTGCAACGCCGGTGCATCCACGTCGGTGGAGCGGAACAGGAAGGCGCCCGGCTGGTAGTCGTGCGCCGGATAGCGGACGACGACGCGGTTGGTCACGACGCGCACCGAATCCGTGTGCGCAGGAATCCAGAAGTTCTGCGGGACGAAGCCCGCCGTTCCCAGCGCCCGTCGCAGCGCCTCCAGGTTGGCGTCGTACGACCAATCCATGTGCGAGTCGTAGGGATCGGGGACCGTCACGAGCGTCACGCGCAGCGGCAGTCGCGGCCGCAAGGTGGAGTCGCGCGACGCCGTGAGCGCACTCCACGAACCGCCGAGGTACTCGGCGATCAGCCGCCGACCGCGATCGTAGCCGGCGACGGCGCTCTCGGGATCGCCGTACTGCACGTCGGCTTCGCGCGTCGCGGTGGCGGGCGCCTGGCCGCCGACGGTGATGGGCGCGGGCGGTGCACCCGTGTCGCGAAAGGCCAGCGCCATGAGCGCCACGACCATCCCGATCCCCGTGATCCCGAACGACACCGATCGATTGTCCATCCCGCTCCTGGATTCTGCAGTACGATGCACGCGGTGCGTGCAATGGACGTCTCCGTGAACACGCGGCGCGGCCGGTCAACCATGGACCGTCCGTGCGCTGCTGTCCACTCGGGCAACCCCCAACGAACCAAAGCTGCCGACCCTGCCAGGCGCGACCGCCGGTGCGACGCTATCGCAGCCGGTCGACGTAGCTGTCGCCGGTGATCATGCGCACCACGCGTCCATTCTCCTCCACGAAGCGCACCACCTCGCCCACCGGGCCGCCGCCCCCCGGTGCCACGAACCGGAATCGCCCGCCGCCAATCGGCGCCAGCGCCGTCGGTGCATCGACGTTCGCGGCGTTAGGCGAGATGATCACCAAGCGCTGGTTCAGCAGCACGACCTGCGAATCTCCGCCGCGCCCCCGGTACATCCCGGCGAACCGCTCCCACGCCGGGTCCCAGGCGACGACGGGCTCCCTCACCGTCGAGGCCTTGGCGACGGCGTCGCCCACCGTGCGCATCAATTGTCGCGCAATGCCCGATGGGTCGGAGTCGTTCGTATTGGTCAGCACGATCACGCCGATCCGACGCTCGAGGTCGATCATCGTCTGGGTCGTGTAGCCGGGATAGCCACCGCCGTGCCCCACGTACGTCCGGTCACCAACGCGGCTCACGGCGAAGCCGATGGCCGTCCCCGACGACCAGTTGTTCTCCACCGACCGCACGCGGTGCATCTCGCGGAGCGACCCGGTGCTGAGGATCTGCCGCCCGCCCGCGGGGCCGGCACGGAATTGCGCCGACACGAACTTCGCCATGTCCTCGACCGTGGAGCTGATCCCCGTGGCGGCGGCCATCCCGCGCGCATCCATGAAGGGGAGCACCTCCCGCGTTCCGTCCGGCATGCGGCGCCCGTAGCCGACCGCCAACCCGGGCTCGTCGCGATCCACGCTCGACGCGCGCATGTCCAGGGGCTGGTAGATGTGGCGCTGCACGTAGTCGCTCCACCGTTCGCCGCTCACCGCCTCGACGACCATCCCGGCGATGGTGTAGGCAAGGTTGGAATACTTCCACCGCACCTGCGGCGCGAACGGTGCCTCGCGATCGACGATAAGGCGCTTGATGTCGGCTTCGGTGGGGAACTGCATCGTCGTCCAGTGGTCGCCGGCCTCACGCGGGAGTCCGGAGCTGTGCGAGAGCAGCTGCTCGATGGTGATCGGCCCGTCGTCGTCGCCCGCAGGCTTCACGCGGAACCAGGGCAGGTACTGCGACACCGGGTCATCGAGCCGCAGCTTACCCTGCTCGCGCAGCTGCATGATCGCCGTCGCGGTGAACAGCTTGCTGTGCGACGCCATGCGGAACCTGGTGGACGGCGCCATCGCGACCCGATTGGCCATGTCCGCCATCCCGAACCCCGTCGCCCAGACCAGCGACTGGTCCGCGACCACGCCGACGGCGATCCCCGGCAGTCCCCGATACGCAATCTGCCCCTCGATCCACGCGGCGAAGAGGCGTTCTGCCGCGAGCACGTCCGGATCGCGCGCCACATCGGCCCTGACGCCGGACGCCTGGGCAACGAGCGGCTGCGGTGTGGTCGGTGATGCGGCAATGATCGCCAGCAGCAACGCCGTCAGGCGGAGGAGGCCGCTCCTGGTACGCGTCGGCGCGGTGTGCCACTGCATGGATTTCTCCCGATGGAGTCGGCCCGATCGTCGCGCGACGCGCGAGACGCGTCAAGAGGCGTCGGCACGCGTGCGCGCTCGGCGACCGGCGTGCGGCCCCTGTGCGGTCCTGCGCGTGCGCGCTCCCAACCCTCAGCCGAGCGCCGATATCACCTGCGACCGTACCTCAGCGAGCCCCTGCTTCAGCGCCGGCGCCAGGTCGAGGTCAGACTCGACCAGCAGGGTGTACAGCACGGTCGGCGGCAAGTCACTTCCCAGCGCCGTCACCAGGTCGACCAGCACGTTGAACGCCCCGCGCGTGCGCGATGGCGTACTGGCCACCTCGCCGTTGTTGACGGCGGCAAACGCGCCGCAGTTCAGCAGCTCGCCACGATGCCCGACGTACACCGAGCCGTTGATCACCTGGCAACCTTCCGACCAGCTCTTCACGTCGGCCTTGAGCCCCTTTCCCCCCCAATGGATGTTGATCGTGGCATTGGCCTCCAGCCCATTGGCGAGGTCGGCGTCGTCGAGCACGTCGTTGTTCCTCGACCGCACCACCAGCACGCCCGCCCCCTGCGGTCGCAGGGCGAGGTACTTTCGCTGGTGCCAGCCGAAGTGGTAGTCGTGCTGCCCTTGCACCAGGAACGGGCGACCGGCAGGGTTGGTGCTGGCCCCCGGCTCGGTGGAGCCCTGGAACTTGAAGACGAGACCCTTGATCAACAGCACGAAGATGTCGTCGAACTTGTTCCCCTTCTCCGCGCGTCGAATGCCGACAAGGTGCATCGGCGCGTGGCCGAAGTCCCACTCGGCCACCGCGCGGGTGTCGCTGCGGATGGTCGTCGCAGCGACCAGTTGCAGCATGCGGTTAGGCGACGCTGAAAAGTGCCGCTTGACCGCGTTGAGAAGCACTAGCCAGTCCGCATATTCGCCCGGGGCTGGCGTCCCCGATCGCCACGCGGCGACCGCGTCGGTCCAGTCCGGTTGCAGTCCGCCATCGAGCCAGCGTTGCAGGTGACGCTGCGTGCCGGGTCCGAACCGCCCGTCGGGCACGCCGTCCTGCCGCTCGATCGCCCGTACGTACTCCTGGAACAGGCGGATGGCCGACTGCGTGCGGTAGCCGCAGATCCCGTCGGCCACTCCGCCGGGAAAGAAGCCGGCCCGCGTCAGGGCACCTTGCACCTGCGCAACCGACATTGACGTGCTCCCCGCCGGCGCGAGCGGCGTCAGCTCGATGCGATCGACCCCGGCGACCACATCGCCAATGGCCACCCGCGTGAGCGTCCTGACCTGCTCGAGGTACGCGGCCCGTGCGGCCGCCGTCGTGTTGGTGTCGAACGATCCGAGCATGATCATCGGGGGCTCCCGCCTAGAAGTGCCAGCCGAGCAGGTTCCAGCTGTAGAGTGACCAGAAGAAGGCCAGTGCCACCAGTAGCGCGCCACTGTGCCGGAGGCGCATCCAGATCGACCCGTCAGCGGCGCGCCACTGTGACACGCCGGTCCAGAGCGCCCACAGTGCCAGCACCGCGCTCAGCACTGGAAGGGCGAGGGCCAACTTGAGCCCGGTCGGGGAGTCCGACAAGAGCGCGACGGGATTGGACGCCAGGGCCGCGACGACGCCCACAAAGGCCAGCAGCAGGACGCCGGCCCACGCCATCGCTCGGCGTCCGCTCGTGACCGCGGCGGGCACCGGAAGGCGCCCGGGCGTCTTGCGCAGGAAGAACCGCACCACCGCCGTGACGACAAGGGCGAGGAACATCAACAGTCCGCCGATCAGGATCGCGCGATGCAGCCCGGGTGCGGCGAGCCCCGTGACCTTGTCCATCACCATCATCGGCGTTGCCGCGAGGAAGCCGTGGGTGATGCGCCCGTCGGCGTCGGCGCGGAACGCCACGAGCGCATCGCTGTTCACGTCGCGCCACAGCAGCGAGTCCACCGCCACGAGCCGCAGCGCACCAAAGGGCGTCTGCGCCAGCAGTGATCCGTCGGGCATGGCGACGATCGGGATGCTGCCGACCAGCCCCGCCGCCTTCTGGAACGAGCTCTCGTTGCGGCGATTGAACATGTACTCGCCGGCATACCGCTTCGCCCCCTGCTTTGACGCCTCGCTCGGGGTGATGACCGGGACTGCAACCGGGTAGTAGTGATCCAGGAAGGCGGTCAGGAACGGCTGAAAGGAGATCGTCCCGCCCTGGTCCGTGTTCGTGGACATGAAGACACCAACTCCCTCGCTGGGGATGAGCGACAGGCTGGTATGGAAGTACTGCGTGTCGCCGCCGTGGCCGATGATGCGGAGCCCGTGACTGGATTGCTCGTAGAATCCGTGCGCGAAGCCCGGGATGCGCGGGTCATGCCCCTGGATGCGGGTGTGCATCAACGCCGTCTCGCGCTCCCCGAGGATGCGCGCGTCGCCCAGCGCCCCGCCATTGAGGTGGGCGATCATGAACTTCGCCATGTCGGTCGCTGAGGCGCTGATCGACCCGGCCGGCGGCGCACCGGTGACGATCTCGAACTTCTGCGGAACGAATTCGCCATCCTTCCAGGCGTAGCCGACCGAGGCATCCTGCACCAGGCGAGCGGGGAGCGGCTGACGGCCGGTACTCTGCGTCATGCCTAACGGCCCGAACAGGTGGCGATCCATGTAGTCGTCCCAGGTCGGCTCGCCTCCCACCCGCTCCACGATGTAGCCGGCCACCGCCGTGGCCCAGTTGGAGTACGAGGAGAACGTCGCGGGCGGTCGCACGCGCCTGGGCATGTGCGCCGGCAGCCAGGTGGACATCGGGGTGATGTGCGTCGAATCCTCGGTGAACAGGTCGCGGCTGTCCTCTTCCAGCCCCGGCGTGTGGGTGAGGATGTCCCGCAGGGTGATGGGCTGCGGGTACGTCGACGGGATGGCGAAGTCGAGGTACTCGTTGACGTCCGCCGCGAGGTCGAGCTTCCCCTGTTCGTGCAGCTGCATCACCGCCGTCCAGGTGAAGAGCTTGGCCACCGACCCGATGCGAAAGAGGGTCTTGTCCGGATCGACGGGCGCGCGCCGGGCGACATCGGCGTAGCCGTATCCCTTCGCGAAAAGGAGCGCGCCATTCCGCACGACCGATACGGTGATGCCGGCGATGTGCTTGTCGCGCATGTAGGCGGCCATGAGGCCGTCCATGAACGCCTCCACCTCGACCGGTTCGCGCGGACCACGCACGAGGCCCGCGGCAGGCGCGGTCGTGACGCCGAGTTGATTCCGGGTGGCGGCGGGCGGCTGCCCGTGGAGGCGTCCCAGGGGAGCCAGGGGAGCCAGGGGAGCCAGGGCGAGCATGACCACCGCGGCGGTGAGGAGGCGTGACGTCACGGCAAACTCCGGCAAGGGTGATAATTGTATACACTATAGCCGACCGTTCACATACTCGCTGGCCAGCCGTTGGAGCGCCACACCGCTCGGGTCGCCCGGTGGCGCAGGCATTCGAGTGCGCGCGCCGGTAGCGCGCCCGGAGACCCGGGTGCATCATGGGATCGGAGGGGTGCCCCGGCAGTGGCACGGCAGCGCGCCGCAACGTCCGCGAAGTTCGCCCACGCGTTCGCCTCCGCCGCCCGTTCCCGCCTACCGACCCTGGAGCCAACCCGTGCAATCGGACGCCATACCCACCAGCCTGCAGTCGGTGAGCGAAGTGGGGGCGTGGTTCGCCAACCACCGGTCGCAGCTGGTTGCCGTCGTCGCCTTGCTGGTCGCGGGGGTGGTGCTCGCCCTCCTCCTCCGCGCGCTCGCCGTGCGGATCGTGCGCGCGCTGGAGCGGGCCATACCCGGCGTCGCCTTCCGCACGTCGCTCGGTGGGCTCTCGCGGGAACGGCGCGTCGCCGACGTGGTCGGCACCGTCGTCCTGTGGGCCGTCCTCCTGGTGTTCATTGCCGCCGCGGCCGACGCCCTCGGGCTCTCGCTCCTGCGAGGCGCTGTCGCCAGTTTGTCCCTGTTCGTCCCGAAAGTACTTGGCGCGGCCCTCATCGTGGTCGCCGGGCTCGTGCTCGGCAACGTGGCCCGGGGGGCGGTGACCGCGGCGGCCGCGCCGGGCACCACCTTCGCCCGCACGCTGGGCCGGCTCATCCGCCTGTCCATCATCATCGCCGCCGCCTTGATCGCCGTGGCCAAGCTCGGCGTCGACATCACCCTGCTCACGGCGATGCTCTCGGTGGGGCTGGCGGCACTGCTGGGTGGCTTCGCCCTCGCCTTCGGCCTCGGCGCGCGCACCGCCATCAGCAACATCATCGGCTCGCACTACCTGCGGCAGACGTTCGCGGTCGGCCAATCCGTCCGGATCGGCGACATCGAGGGGACCATCACGGCCCTCACCTCGACGTCGGTCATCCTCCAGGTGCCCGATGGCACGATGATCGTCCCGGCCAAGCAGTTCGGCGAAATGCCGTCCACGCTCCTCGTGAAGGGAGACGCGCCGTGATCGTCGAGGAACGACTCGCCCGCGCCTTCATCGACGCCCAGCCCTCACGCGCCGCGAAGGCGCTGGAGCAGCTGCCGGGCGCGCAGGCAGCGGCCGTCCTGCGGCTCGTCCCTCCACGCTCGGCGGCCACCGTCATGGGTGAAATGACGCCGCCCCACGCCGCCGCGCTGCTCGCCCGACTCCGAGCCAGCAGCCGCCTCGACCATCGCCGCCGAGATGACGACCCAACACGTCGCCAGCATCCTGCGAGCGCTCGGTGACGCGCAGCGGGAGCAACTGCTGGCCGCCCTCCCCGCCGATACCCGCGAGCCGCTGGCACGCATCCTCCCCTACCCGAACGGGACGGCGGGGGCCGTGATGGATCCGGCGATCTTTCGCCTCCCGGCGGACGTCATCGTCGCCGACGCGCGCGCGCGACTGCGCGCCGCCGCGCGCGACCTGCTGTACTACGTCTATGTGGTGGACCGTGAGCAGCACCTCGTGGGAGTGCTCGATATCCCCGAGCTGATGCTGGCCCCCGCGCGCGAACGCCTGAGCGCCGTCATGCATCGCGACGTGGACCAGCTCTCGGCGTGGATGCCGGTGGCGATGGTGCAGGAGCATCCAGGATGGCAGCAGTTTCACGCCCTTCCCGTGGTCGATGAGGAGCAGCGACTGCTTGGAGCGATCAGGTATCAAACGCTGCGCCGCATCGAGCAGGAGACAGGAGAACGCGCCCCCGATGCCTCGCAGTTGACCGCGCGCGCGCTCGGCGAGCTGTTCCAGATCGGCACCAACGGCTTGGTCGCCGGTGTCGCTGCGACCGCGTCGGGAGTACGCGGGCGACGCCGCAACGCGCCGCCCGACGCGGCGACGACCGACAACGCGGCACCGCCGCTCGACGAGGAGGTGACCGATGCGCGATGACGCCGCCGCGGGGATCGCCACGCTGGCGCGCACGTACCTGCGCACCTTTCCCGAGGAAGCGACACGTCGCCTGGACGATTCCTCCGTGGAGGAGATCGCCCGTATCGTCCGCACGGAGCCCGTGCGCTACGCCGTCCCGGTGCTCGAGCGGTTGTCACCGAACCTCGCCGCCGATGTGCTCACGATCATGCCGCCGCACGCAGCGCGCGATATCGCCTCGGCGATGGACCCGGTGCCGCTGGCGGCAATCCTCGGGTGGATGGACGACGAGCCGCGCGACGTCTTGCTCGGAGGGCTCGACGGGGGACTCGGCCGAGAGTTGCGGCAGATGACCGAGTATCCCGAGGACACGGCGGGTCGATTGATGGATCCGCGGGCGACCGGATTCAGGCCCGGGACCACCGTGCAACAGGCGCTCAGCCGCCTGCGCGCCGTACGGGGGCGACGCATCGCCGACATCTTCCTGACCGACGAGGACCGCGTGCTCACGGGACGCGTCCCGCTGCAGGTCCTCGCAGTCTCGGCGCCGGGCGCGCGGCTGGAGACGCTGGCCGAGCCGGCTGTCGCGGTGCAGGCGATCGACCCGGAGGAGGAGGTCGTCGAACGGTACGCCAAGGGGCGCCTGGCGAGCCTCCCGGTCGTCGATTTCGAGGGGCGACTGGTCGGGGTGATCCGCTACGACACGCTGGCCTCGATCGCCCAGGAGGACGTGGCCGCCGACATGCAGTCCATGGTTGGTGTGAGCCGCGACGAGCGGGCGCTGTCGCCCGTCTCCTTTGCCGTGCGCAAGCGGCTGCCGTGGCTCGAGATCAACCTGGCGACCGCATTCCTCGCCGCTGCGGTCGTCGGGATGTTCGAGGGGACCATCGCCCGGTTCACGGCGCTGGCCGTGCTGCTCCCGGTGGTCGCGGGACAGTCGGGCAACACCGGTGCGCAGGCCCTGGCGGTGACCATGCGCGGCCTGGCGATGCGCGAGATCCGCATCGGCCAGTGGCCGCAGGTCGTGCGCAAGGAGGCCAGCGTGGCGTTGATCAATGGGGTCGCCGTCTCGCTGACGACCGCGGGCGGGGTCTACCTCTGGAGCCAGTCGCTCGGGCTGTCGCTCGTGATCGGGATCTCGATGGTGCTGTCGATGGTTGCGGCCGGGATCTCCGGGGTCCTCGTGCCCACCGTGCTGACGATGGTCGGGCAGGACCCGGCACAGTCCTCGTCGATCGTCCTGACGACGGTCACCGACATCGTCGGCTTTGCCAGCTTCCTCGGAATCGCGACGATGCTCTCCGGGCTGCTCTGATCGGGAGGGGCGATCCGGGGGGACTACCCGACCACGATCGCGGCATGGCGCCGGTTGACCGGGTGAGTTCCTCGGTCAGCGTGCGTCCGGGATAAGGCCCTCCTCGGAATCGACCCCTGACATCGGGGCCGAAGCCGCGGGCCGAAGCCGCGGGCCGAAGCCGCGGGCCGAAGCCGCGGGCCGAAGCCGCGGGGCGATGCCCCAGAGGCGCACTCCCCCGTGCTCGTTCTCGCCGTGATCGGGCGACAGGACGGACGGACAGATCCGGCGGCGGCGCTGCGTCCCACGGACGGCCAGGACACGCGAATACAGTCCCGCCCCCCGCCGAGGCAGCGACCGGCCACGAGCCATTTGATGATCGCCTGGTCGCCGACCGCGGGTGACGTCATCGCGCTCCTTCCGTGCGGCGCGCCGGGCTCCATGACAGTTCGTGGACGCTGCGCGACAGGTCAAGCGCACGCCGAACCCGTGCCTGTGGTCACGTTTTCAGCGCTGCGTCGTCTTGGGGTATGCGGGTCGATGCCGAGGCGCATCCGTAGTGCCTGTCCCCCTCTCGGTCCTCTCGCGCCACCACCCTTCCGGCGCTCACGTGTCTGCACGTCGCATCAAAACTGTGATCGGCCATACGCGCGCCGTGTCGAGCTGGCGGTATCTGCTGCCGGTCTGGTGTGCGATCGGCGTTGCCCTGATGGGGAGCGCCCTTTTCGCGTCCCCCCTGTGGTCGCAGGCAACGCGCACCTGGACAGGCGGGGGGGCCAACAACAACTGGACGACCGCGGGCAACTGGGGCGGAATAGCGCCAGTCGCTGGCGACAACCTCGTCTTCGACGCTGCCGGCGTCGCCGTTCGTAACGCACCGGCGAACAACTTCGCCAACGGTACGATCTTCGGCACCATCACCGTGTCGGCCGCCGGCTACACGTTCACGGGCAGCTCGGTGTCCACGACCGGCGTCACGGTCAGCACGTATGCCAGCGGCACCAGCACCATCTCGTTCATCATCGGCGGTGCCGGCGGCGTGACGATGGACGCTGCGGGCACGCTCGCGCTCAGCGTCGCCAACACGTTCACCGGTGGCCTGCGCATCAACGCGGGCACGGTCAGCGGGTCCAACGCCGCCTCCTTCGGGGCGAGCGCAAGCGTCATCACGCTCGGGGCGAGCAGCGGCGCGGACAATGCCACGCTGAACGGTGCACTCGCTGGCACCTTCGCCAATCCCATCACGGTGGCGTCGGGCAGCAGCGGCACCCTGTCGATCACCAACTCCGCGGCCAGCCAGTTCAGCGGCGCCATGACGCTGCAACGCGACGTGGTGTTGGCGCCGACGCTGACGAACCTGCTCACCGTGCGCGGTGGGATCACCGGGACGGGGAACGTCATCGTCAGCGGCACTGGAACAACCGCTGCGGTGACGATGTCCACCGTCGCCATCAATTTCTCTGGGACGCTCACCAACCAGGGGACGAACACCGGGACGACGACTGTTTCGGGCGGCGTCGGGACGAACGTTACCTCCATCACGCAGTCGAGTACCACCTCGGCGATGACCATCAGCACGACGGCGCTGACGGTGAATGGCAGTGGCACAACCCTCACCAACACGGCGGGCACGAGACTCCTGACGTTATCTGGGGGAGTCAGCGGGACCGGCTCGCTCATCCTCAACAACAACAGCGCGACCGCGGCGGCCATCACCGTTTCAACGACCAGCGTGAACCACACCGGAACGGTCACCAGTAGCGGGACCGGCAGCGGGACCGTTGTCATTTCGGCGGCGCTGGGGGCCAACGTTACGGGCGTGACGCAGAACAGTGCGACCAGCGCGCTCACGCTCAGCGGCACCAATTCGCCGTATGCAGGCACGACCTCGTTGTCGGCCGGCACGCTGCGCCTTGGCTCGGCAACCGCTCTGGGAGGGAACGGGGCCGCCAACGGCACGGGCGGGTCGCTGGCGATCGCGGGAGGAACCACGCTCGATGCGACCGCGAACACGACGCTCACCACGACCAACGCCAAGACGATCAACGGCGATTTCACGCTGGGCGGGAGCTTCACGCTGAACCTTGGGCCCGGGGCGATGACGATCACCCCGCCCACGCTCACCATCACCAAGGGCGGTACGGCGCTCGCCACCCTCCCGGGCGCGGTGAGCAGCACGACCGACCTCACGCTCAACATCACCAACAGCTCCGGCATCACGTTTTCCGGGGCGGTCAACGTCGACGGCACGATCACCAACACCGGCGCCGGCGCGGGGACGACGACATTCACCGGCGGTGTCGGCTCGAACGTGACCGCCATCACCGAGTCCAGCCTCACGACGGCGCTCACCATCAGCACCACAGCGCTCACGGTCAACAGCGGCGGGACGACGCTGACCAATGCGCTCGGGACAAAGCTGCTCACCGTGTCCGGCGGCGTGGCGGGGACCGGGGCGCTGATCGTGGCCAACAACAGCGCGACTGCCGCTGCGATCACGGTCTCGACGACCAGCGTGAACCACACCGGAACCGTCACCAACAGCGGGACCGGCAGCGGGACGGTCGTCATTTCGGCGGCGCTCGGGGCCAACCTCACCGGCGTCACGCAGAACAGCGCGACCAGCGCCCTCACGCTGAGCGGCACCAATTCGCCCTACGGCGGCACGACCTCCTTGTCGGCGGGGACGCTGTTCCTGGGGTCGGCCACCTCCCTCGGAGGCAACGGCGCCTCCAACGGCACGGGGGGGGCGTTGGTGATCGCGGCGGGCACCACCCTCGACGCGACGGCGACCCAAACGCTCACCACGACCAACGCCAAGACCATCAACGGCGACTTCACGCTGGGCGGGAGCGCCATTCTCAACCTCGGGCCGGGCGCGGTGACACTCACGCCACCGGCGGTGACCGTGACCAAGAACGGGACCACCCTGACCACGATTCCGGCAGCGGTGGACGGCACCACTGACCTGACGATCGACATCAACGGCACGTCGGGGGTCACCGTCTCCGGCCAGGTGAACGTCGACGGCAGCCTCACCAACTCGGGCACCGGCACGGGGACCCTGACCTTGAGCGGCGGCGTGGGCTCCAACGTCACGCAGATCACCGAGTCCAGCACCACGTCGGCGCTGACCATCAGCTCGACGGCGCTGACGGTGAACGCGGGGGGAACGACGCTGACCAATGCCCTGGGGACGAAGCTGCTGACCGTGTCGGGCGGCGTGGCGGGGACCGGGGCGCTGATCCTGCACAACAACAGCACGCTCACCAGCGGCATCACGCTGTCCACCACGAGTGTCAACCACACCGGCTCGATCACGAACAGCGGGACAGGCACCGGGAACGCCCTGATCAGCGCCGTCATCGGCGTCAACGTCACCGGCGTGACCCAGAACAGCGCCACGAGCATGCTGACGCTGTCGGGGACGAACACTTACGCCGCGCCAACGACCATCTCGGCGGGCGTCCTCGCCGCGAGCGCCACGGCAGCGCTGGGCGACGGCTCGGCGTCCAATCCGCTTGTCTTCGCAGGAGGAACGCTTCGCGCGACCAGCACCATCACGTCACCCGCGACGCGCGATGTCACGCTGAGTGCCGACGCGATCGTCGACGCCAACGGCCAGACCACGACGTTCTCCGGCATCGTGAGTGGCGCCGCGGGGCTCACCCTACCGACCGCCGGCACGCTGCGCCTCAACGGGGCGGCGACGATCGGGGGCGACGTGACGATCCTGGCGGGGACGCTGCGCGGCTCATCCACCGCCGGCCTGCGGATCCGCGGGGACTTCATCAACGATGCGTCGTACCTGCACAACAGCGGCACCGTGTTCTTCGACGGGGCGGGCACACAAACGATCGGGGGAAGCAGCGCGACGACCTTCTACACGGTCGAGGTGGACGGCGCCGGCCTGAGCATCGCGACCACGCCCACCATTGCCGATACCTTGCTCCTGACGGACGGCACGGTCACGACCGGGGCCAACAGGGTCATCATGGCCAGCACCGGCACCATCACCGGCGCGTCGACGTCGAGCTACGTGATCGGGACCATCGAGCACAACATCCCGAACGCCGCGGCGCCGACGGCCCACTTTCCCGTGGGCGACGCCACCCACTTTGCCCCGGTCTCCCTCACCTTCGCGGGGACGACCAGCGGGTCGGGATCGCTCACCGTGACGACGACGGCGGGCGATCACCCCAACATCGCCACGTCGCACGGGGACCCCACCCGCAGCGTCAATCGCTACTGGACGATCGACAACACGACCGTCGCCGGCTTCACGTCGTACGACGCGACCTTCTCCTTCCCCGCCGGCGAACTCGATGGCGGCGTGACGACGTCGGCGCTGGCGGTCCGGCGCTATACCAGTGGCGCGTGGACGGTGCCCCTCTCGACCAACCAGCTCCCGACATCGACCACGGGGACGGGGATGACCGGCTTCAGCGACTTTGCCATCGCCGAGGGGATTCCGGACGCGGCCGAGACAAGCTTGACGCCAACGACTGCGAGCATCACGGCCGACGGCGTCAGCACGCAGGTGCTCACCGTCACCGCCAGGGATGCGGGGGGCAACCCCCTCTCGGCAGGGGGCGCGACCGTCATCATCACGCGGCAATCGGGGTCCGGCATCATCGGTCCCGTGACCGACGTGGGCGACGGGACGTATACCGCCACCGTCACCGCACCGACGGCAGTGGGGAGCGGCGTCTTCGTGGCGACGTTCGCCGGGAATCCCGTGCAGGGCGGCACCGGGAGCCAGACGCAGGCGACCGTCAGCTACACCGTCGGCGCCGCCAGCGCCGACGCCTCGACGCTCACCCCGACCACCGCCTCGATCACCGCCGACGGGACGAGCACGCAGCTGTTGACCGTGACGGCGCTCGACGCCTATGACAATCCGCTGACCACCGGTGGGGCGACGGTCACGATCACCCAGCAGTCCGGGACCGGGACCATCAGCGCCGTCACGGATGTCGGCGACGGGACGTACACGGCGACCGTGACATCGCCGACGGCGGTCGGAAGCGGCGTCTTCGTCGCGTCGTTGGGAGGGGCGCCCGTCAAGAGCGGAAACGTGGGACAGACGACCGCAGCGGTCGACTACACTGCGGGCGCCGCCGACGCGGCCCTGTCGACGCTCACGCCTGTCAGCGCCAGCATCATCGCAGACGGAACGAGCACCCAGGTCCTGACGGTCACGGCGGTCGACGCCAACGGCAATCCGCTGACCATCGGCGGCGCGACCGTCACCATTACCCAGCAGTCCGGGACCGGGAGCATCGGTGCGGTGACCGACGTCGGCGACGGCACGTACACTGCTACCGTCACCTCGCCCACGGCGGTCGGCAGCGGCGTCTTTGTCGCAACGTTAGGCGGCAATCCCGTGGAGGACGGCACCGCGAGCCAGACGCAGGCGACGATCACCTACACCGTCGGCGCTGCCGCCGCCGCCCGCTCGACGCTGACGCCAGCGTCCGCCAGCATCACGGCGGATGGGGCGAGCACGCAGCTGCTCACCGTCACGGCGCTCGACGCCAACGGCAACGACATCGCCACCGGCGGCGCGACCGTCACCATCACCCGGCAGTCGGGGACCGGCAGCATCAGCGCCGTGACGGACGTCGGCGATGGCTCGTACACCGCGATCGTCACCTCGCCCACTGCGGCCGGAAGCGGGGTATTCGTCGCCACGCTCGACGGGAACCCTGTGCAGGACGGGACCGCGAGCCAGACGCAGGCGACGGTGACCTACACCGCCGGTGCTGCCGACGCCGCCCGGTCCACGCTCACGCCGACCAGCGCCAGCATCACGGCGGATGGCGCGAGCACCCGGCTCCTGACGGTCACGGCGCTCGACGCCAATGGCAATGCACTCCCCAATGGCGGCGCGACGGTCACCATCACCCGGCAGTCGGGAACCGGGACCATCAGCGCCGTGACCGACGTCGGGGATGGCACGTACACCGCCATCGTCACCTCGCCCACTGCGGTCGGCAGCGGGGTCTTCATCGCCACGCTCGGCGGCAACCCGGTGCAGGACGGGACCGCGAGCCAGACCCAGGCGACGGTGACGTACGCGGTCGGCGCCGCCGACGCCGCCCACTCGACGCTGACGCCGACGAGCGCCAGCATCACGGCGGACGGGGCGAGCACGCAGGTGCTCACGGTGACCGCGCACGACGCCAACGGCAATGCGCTCGGCATCGGCGGCGCAATCGTCACCATCATCCGCCAGTCGGGGACCGGGACCATCGGCGCGGTCACCGACGTGGGGAACGGGACCTACACCGCCACCGCCACGTCGCCCACCGCCGTGGGGAGCGGGGTCTTTGTTGCGACGTTAGGCGGCGACCCCGTGCAGGACGGCACGGCAAGCCAGACGCAGGCGACCCTGACCTACGCCGTTGGCGCCGTCAACGCCGCTCGCTCGACGCTGACGCCAGCCAGCGCCAGCATCACGGCCGACGGGGCGAGCACGCAAGTCCTCACCGTCACGGCGCTCGACGCCAACGGCAATGCGCTCAGCACCGGCGGCGCGACCGTCACGATCACACGCCAATCGGGCTCTGGTAGCATCAGTGCCGTCACGGACGTCGGGGATGGCACCTACACGGCGACCGTGACGTCGCCCACAGCGGTCGGCAGCGGCATCTTCGTCGCCACGCTCGGCGGCAGTTCCGTGCAAGACGGCACGGCGAGCCAGACGCAGTCGACCGTGACATACACGGTTGGTGCCGCTGACGCCGCCCGTTCGACGCTGACGCCCACCAGCACCAGCATCACCGCCGACGGGACGAGCACGCAGGTCCTCACCGTCACGGCGCTGGATGCCCACGGCAATGCGCTCAGTACCGGCGGCGCGACGGTCACCATCACGCGCCAGTCAGGGACCGGCAGCATTGGTGCCGTCACCGACGTCGGCAACGGCACCTACACCGCGACGGTCACGTCGCCCACGGCGGTCGGCAGCGGCGTCTTCGTCGCCACGCTCAGTGGCACTTCCGTGCAGGACGGCACGGCGAGCCAGACGCAGGCGACCGTGACGTACACGGTTGGTGCCGCGGACGCCGCCCGCTCGACGCTGACTCCAACGAGCGCCAGCATCACGGCGAACGGGACCAGTACGCAGGTGCTGACGGTAACCGCGCTCGACGCCAATGGCAATGCACTCCCCACCGGCGGCGCGACGGTCACGATCACGCGGCAGTCGGGGACCGGCAGCATCAGTGCCGTCACCGATGTCGGCAACGGCACCTACACCGCGACGGTCACGTCGCCCACGGCGGTCGGCAGCGGCGTCTTCGTCGCCACGCTCGGCGGGAACCCGGTCCAGGACGGGACCGCAAGCCAGACCCAGGCGACGGTGACCTACACCGTCGGCGCTGCCGACGCCGCCCGCTCGACGCTGACGCCTCCGAGCGCCAGCATCATCGCGAACGGGACCAGTACGCAGGTGCTGACCGTCACCGCGCTCGACGCCAATGGCAATGCGCTGGCCACCGGCGGCGCCACGGTCACCATCACGCGGCAGTCGGGAACCGGCAGCATCAGTGCGATCACTGACGTCGGGAATGGCACCTACACGGCGACCGTGACGTCGCCCACAGCGGTCGGCAGCGGTATCTTCGTCGCCACGCTCGGCGGCATTTCCGTGCAAGACGGCACGGCAAGCCAGACCCAGACGACGGTGACCTACACGGTCGGCGCCGCCAACGCTGCCCGCTCAACGCTGATACCCACCAGCGCCAGCATCACCGCGAACGGGACCAGCACCCAGGTCCTGACGGTCACGGCGCTGGATGCCAACGACAATGCGCTCCCCACCGGCGGCGCGACCGTCACGATCACGCGGCAGTCGGGGACTGGCGCCATCAGTGGCGTCACGGACGTCGGGAACGGGACCTACACGGCGACCGTCACGTCGCCCACGGCCGTAGGGAGCGGCGTCTTTGTCGCGACGTTAGGCGGTGCTCCCGTGCAGGACGGCACGGCGAGCCAGACGCAGGCGACGGTGACCTATACCGTCGGTGCCGCCGACGCCGCCCGTTCGACGCTGACACCGACGAGCACCAGCATCACCGCGTCCGGAACCAGCACCCAGGTCCTGACCGTCACCGCGCTCGACGCCAACGGCAACGCGCTGGCCACCGGCGGCGCGACCGTCACGATCACGCGCCAGTCGGGGACCGGGACCATCAGCGCCGTCACCGACGTCGGCAACGGTGCCTACACCGCCACCGTCACCTCGCCCACGGCGGTCGGCAACGGCGTCTTCGTCGCCACGCTCGGCGGTAACCCGATCCAGGACGGCACCGCGAGCCAGACGCAAGCGACGGTGACCTACACCGTCGGCGCCGCCGACGCCGCCCGTTCGACGCTCACGCCAACGTCCGCCAGCATCACGGCCAACGGGACCAGCACGCAGCTGCTGACGGTCACCGCCTACGACGCCAACGGCAATGCGCTCGCCTCGGGCGGCGCGACCGTGACGATCAGCCGGCAGTCGGGGACCGGTAGCATCAGCGCCGTCACCGATGTCGGCAACGGCACCTACACCGCGACCGTGACGTCGCCCACGGCAGTCGGCAGCGGCATTTTCGTCGCCACGCTCGGCGGTACCCCCGTGCAGGACGGCACCGCGAGCCAGACGCAGGCGACGGTGACGTACACGGTTGGTGCCGCTGACGCTGCCCGTTCGACGCTGACACCAACGAGCGCCAGCATCACCGCGAACGGGACCAGCACCGAGGTCCTGACGGTCACCGCGCTCGACGCCAACGGCAATGCGCTCAGCACCGGCGGCGCGACCGTCACCATCACGCGGCAGTCGGGGACCGGCACCATCAGTGCCGTCACGGACGTCGGCAACGGCACCTTCACGGCCACTGTCACGTCGCCCACGACGGTCGGCAGCGGCATCTTCGTCGCCACGCTCGGCGGGAACCCGGTCCAGGACGGGACCGCAAGCCAGACCCAGGCGACGGTGACCTACTCCGTCGGCGCTGCCGACGCCGCCCGCTCGACGCTCACGCCGGCGTCCGCAAGCATCACCGCCGACGGGACGAGCACGCAGGTGCTCACCGTCACGGCGCTGGATGCCAACGGCAACCCGCTCCCCACCGGTGGCGCGACCGTCACGATCACACGCCAGTCGGGAACGGGGACCATCAGTGCGGTCACCGACGTCGGCAACGGCACCTACACCGCGACCGTCACCTCGCCCACGGCGGTCGGCAGCGGCATCTTCGTCGCCACGCTCGGCGGCACTTCCGTGCAGGACGGCACCGCAAGCCAGACGCAGGCAACGGTAACCTACACCGTCGGTGCCGCTGACGCCGCCCGTTCGACGCTAGCACCAACGAGCGCCAGCATCACCGCGAACGGGACCAGCACGCGGGTGCTGACGGTCACCGCGCTCGACGCCAACGGCAATGCGCTGGCCACCGGCGGCGCGGCCATCACGATCACGCGGCAGTCGGGAACCGGCACCGTCAGTGGCGTCACGGACATCGGGAACGGCACCTACACGGCAACCGTCACGTCGCCCACTGCGGTCGGGAGCGGCGTGTTCGTCGCCACGCTCGGCGGTACCCCCGTGCAAGACGGCACCGCGAGCCAGACCCAGGCGACGGTGACGTACACCGTCGGCGCTGCCGACGCTGCCCGCTCGACGCTCACGCCGGCGTCCGCGAGCATCACGGCCGACGGGACGAGCACGCAGGTCCTCACCGTCGCGGCGCTCGACGCCAACGGCAATGCGCTGACCACCGGCGGCGCGACCGTCACCATCACCCGCCAGTCGGGGACGGGCAGTATCAGCGCCGTCACCGATGTCGGCAACGGCACCTACACCGCGACCGTGACGTCGCCCACGGCAGTCGGCAGCGGCATCTTCGTCGCCTCGCTTGGTGGCAGTTCCGTGCAGGACGGGACCGCGAGCCAGACGCAGGCGACGGTGACCTACGCCGCCGGCGCCGCCGATGCGGCCCGCTCGACACTCACCCCGGCGTCCGCAAGCATCACCGCCAACGGGACCAGCACGCAGGTCCTCACCGTCACCGCGCTCGACGCCAACGGCAATCCGCTCCCCGCCGGCGGCGCGACCGTCACGATCACGCGCCAGTCGGGAACGGGGACCATCAGTGCGGTCACCGACGTCGGGAATGGCACCTACACGGCGACCGTGACCTCGCCCACCGCCGCGGGGAGCGGGGCCTTTGTTGCGACGTTAGGCGGTGCTCCCGTTCAGGACGGCACGGCGAGCCAGACGCAGGCGACGGTGACGTACACGGTTGGTGCCGTCGACGCCGCCCGTTCGATCCTGACACCGACGAGCGCCAGCATCACCGCGAACGGGAGCAGCACCCAGGTCCTCACGGTCACGGCGCTCGACGCCAACGGCAATGCGCTCAGCACCGGCGGCGCGACCATCACGATCACGCGCCAGTCGGGGACCGGCACCATCAGTGGCGTCACGGACGTCGGCAACGGGACGTATACGGCGACGGTCACCTCGCCCACGGCGGTCGGGAGTGGCGTCTTCGTCGCCACCCTCGGCGGCAACCCCGTGCAGGACGGCACCGCGAGCCAGACGCAGGCGACGGTGACCTATACCGTCGGCGCCGCCGACGCGGCGCACTCCACGCTCACGCCGACCAGCGCCAGCATCACCGCCGACGGGATCAGCACCCAGGTCCTCACCGTCACGGCGCTGGATGCGAATGGCAATGCGCTCACCACCGGCGGCGCGACCGTCACCGTCACCCGCCAGTCAGGGACCGGCGGCATCAGTGCCGTCACCGATGTCGGCAACGGCACCTACACCGCGACCGTCACCTCGCCCACGGCGGTCGGGAGTGGCGTCTTCGTCGCCACCCTCGGCGGCAATCCCGTGCAGGACGGCACCGCGAGCCAGACACAGGCGACGGTGTCCCATACCGTCGGCGCCGCCGACGCGGCCCGCTCGACGCTCACGCCGGCGTCCGCCAGCATCACCGCCAACGGGACGAGCACACAGCTTCTCACCGTCACGGCGCTGGATGCCAACGGCAATGCGCTGACCACCGGCGGCGCGACGGTCACGATCACCCGCCAGTCCGGCACCGGGAGCATCGGCGCGGTCACCGACGTCGGCAATGGCACCTACACGGCGACGGTCACCTCGCCCACGGCGGTCGGGAGTGGCGTCTTCGTCGCCACGCTCGGTGGCAGTTCCGTGCAGGACGGCACCGCGAGCCAGACGCAGGCGACCGTGACCTTCGCGGTCGGCGCCGCCGACGCGGCACGCTCGACGCTGACGCCCATCAGCACCAGCATCACCGCCGACGGGACCAGCACGCAGGTCCTCACCGTCACGGCGCTCGACGCCAACGGCAATGCGCTGGCCACCGGCGGCGCGACCGTCACCATCTCCAGCCAGTCGGGGACCGGCAGCATCAGCGCCGTCACCGACGTCGGCAACGGCAGCTACACGGCGACCGTGACCTCGCCCGCGGCCGTCGGCAGCGGGGTATTCGTCGCCACGTTAGGCGGTAATCCCGTGCAGGACGGGACCGCGAGCCAGACGCAGGCGACCGTGACCTACACCGTCGGCGCCGCCGACGCAGCCCGCTCGACGCTGACGCCCACGAGCGCCAGCATCACCGCGGACGGGACCAGCACGCAGCTGCTGACGGTCACCGCCTACGACGCCAACGGCAATGCGCTCGCCTCGGGCGGCGCAAGCGTGACGATCACCCGGCAATCGGGAACGGGGACCATCAGTGCGGTCACCGACGTCGGCAACGGCACCTACACGGCAACCGTCACCTCGCCGACCGCCGTGGGCAGCGGCGTCTTCGTCGCCACCCTCGGCGGTAACCCGGTCCAGGACGGGACCGCGAGCCAGACGCAGGCGACAGTGACCTACGCCGTCGGCGCCGCCGACGCGGCGCGCTCCACCCTGACACCCGCCAACGCCAGCATCACTGCCGACGGGACCAGCACGCAGCTGCTTACGGTCACCGCCTACGATGCGAACGGCAATGCGCTCCCCGCCGGCGGCGCCACCGTCACCATCACCCGCCAGTCGGGGACCGGCACCATCGGCGCCGTCACGGATGTCGGCAACGGCACGTACACCGCCACCGTCACCTCGCCCACCGCCGTCGGCAGCGGCGTCTTCGTCGCCACGCTCGGCGGGAACCCCGTGCAGGACGGCACCGCGAGCCAGACGCAGGCGACCGTGACGTATGCGGTCGGCGCCGCCAACGCCGCCCGCTCGACGCTCGCACCCACCAGTGCCAGCATCACCGCAAACGGCAGCAGCACGCAGCTACTCACCGTCACCGCGTACGATGCCAACGGCAACCCGATCTCCGGCGGCGGCGCGACCGTCACCATCACCCGCCAGTCGGGGACCGGCACGATCGGCGCGGTGACCGACGTCGGGAATGGCACCTACACTTCGACGGTGACCTCGCCCACGGCGGTTGGCAGCGGCGTCTTCGTCGCCACGCTCGGCGGTAACCCGGTCCAGGACGGCACCGCGACCCAGACCCAGGCGACGGTGACCTACACCGTCGGCGCCGCCGACGCCGCTCGCTCGACGCTCACGCCAACGAGCGCCGGACTCACGGCCGACGGCGTCAGCACGCAACTCCTCACCGTGACCGCCTACGACGCCACGGGCAATCCGCTCCCCGCCGGCGGCGCGACGGTGACCATCACCCGCCAGTCCGGCACGGGCAGCATCGGCGCCGTGACCGACGTCGGCGACGGGACCTACACCGCCACCGTCACCGCGCCCGCGGCGGTCGGGAGCGGCGTCTTCGTCGCCACCTTCGGCGGCAACCCGGTCCTGGGCGGCACCGCGAGCCAGGTCCAGGCCACCGTCACCTACAGCGTCGGTGCGGCCAACGCCGCGGCATCGACGCTCACGCCGGCTGCTGCCAGCATCACGGCCAACGGCACCAGTACACAGGTCCTGACCGTGAGCGCGAGGGACGCCTCCGGCAACGCGCTGTCGACCGGGGGCGCGACCGTCTCGATCACCCGACTCTCGGGAACCGGCACGATCGGCTCGGTAACCGACGTCGGCAACGGGACATACACCGCCACGGTGACCGCGCCCGCCGCGGTCGGGACCGGGACTTTCGTGGCGACGCTCGGTGGTGCTCCCGTGCAGGACGGCGCCGGGACCCAGACGCAAGCAGTCGTCACGTATGTCGTGGGCGCTGCGAGTGCCGCCCGCTCCACGCTCACGCCGCAAAACTCGGGCATCACCGCCGACGGTACGAGCACGCAACTGCTCACCGTGACCGCACTCGACGCCACGGGCAATCCCCTGACGACCGGCGGCAGCACGATCACCATCACCCGATTGTCTGGCTCGGGGACGATCGGGCCGGTCGCCGACGTCGGCAACGGCACGTACACGGCGGTGGTCACCTCCCCGACGGTCGCCGGCAGCGGGATCTTCGTCGCCACGTTAGGCGGCGCCCCGGTGCAGGGCGGGACGGCCAGCCAGGTGCAAGCGCGTGTCGGCTACGGCGCTGGCCCCGCGGTCGCGTCGAACTCGCTCCTCACGCCGCCGACGGCGTCGCTGCAGGCCAACCCGGTCCGCACCCAGCGCCTCATCGTCACCGCTCGCGACGCGGGCGGCAATCACCTGAGCACCGGCGGTGCGGTCGTCACGATCACGCGCCTGTCGGGGATCGGCACCATCGGCCCCGTCACCGACATCGGGAACGGCACCTACGCCGCCGTGGTCACGGCGCCCTCCACGGTCGGCTCGGGCGTCTTCGTCGCGACCCTCGGTGGGGCGGCTGTCCAGGGCGGGATGTCGGGCCAGGTGCAGGTCACCATCACCTTCACCGCCGGCCCACTCAGCGCTGCCACAACGATGCTCACCCCCACCTCGGCGAGCGTCACCGCCGACGGGGTCAGCACCCAGACGCTGACCGTGACCACGAGCGACGAGTACGGCAACCCGATCACCACCGGCGGGGCCGAGGTCACCATCACCAGGCTGTCCGGCAACGGAACGATCGGGGCAGTCACGGACGCCGGCGGCGGCCGCTACACGGCGCAGGTCACCTCGCCGACGGCGATCGGCACCGGAGTCTTTGTCGCCACGGTCGGTGGGCTCCCGGTTCGCAACGGCACCAACGAGCAGGCGCGTGCCACGATCTCGTACGGCGCGGGCGCCGCCGGCCGCTACGTCGTCTCGGTGAGCAAGCTCGACCCCGTCGTCCGGACCCCCATCACCGTGTCGGCACAGCTCCTGAGCACCAGCAACCATCCCGTGACGGGGACGGCGCGCTGGGTCACGTGGACCAAGTCGCTTCTGGACGGGAAGCTGAGCACGTCGATGACGCGCACCAACGCCGAGGGCATCGCCACGGTGACGTTCACCCCGGACAGCATCGCCGGCGTCGAGTACGTCATCACGGCGAGCGACGAGACCGGGCCGACAGGCACGAGCGCGACGATCGTGACGGTCGCCGACGCGCCGAGTCCCGTGCGCAGCACCGCCGTCGTCCCGCTGGATGGAAGTGCGGAGTCGCCCGTCGCCATCACGGTGCGCCTGACGGACAGGTACGGCAACGTGCTGGGGGCGCAGGCCGCAGCGATCGGACTCCGCGTGCGGGGCGCGAATGCCGGGACGACCGGTGCGCCCGCATCCAGCGACCCGGGCGGCTCCTACACGACAGCATACACGCCCATGCGCCCCGGCGTGGACACGGTGACCGTGCTGGTCAACGGCGTCGCGATGGAGACCGGCACCGTCGTACGACGGGTGAGCGCGCTCCTCTCTGACCTGTCCGTGAACTTCACCACCGACATGGTCGAACCGGTCGTTGGCGACACGGTGACCATCGTCATGACGGTGACCAACGCGGGTCCCGGAGCGGCGGCACAGACGCAGATTGACACCGACCTCCCCCTCGATCGCTTCGAGACGCTCTCGATCGTCGTCAGCCAGGGGAGCTTCGACGCGGCGGCGCAGCGATGGACGATCGGCACGGTGGCGCCTCGCGCGTCGGTGACGCTGACGTACCGCGGCGTCGTCAAGCTTCCGCCCTCGTCCTGATCCGTCGGAGACCTCGGCTCCACCGATCGCACCGATCGCACCGATCGCACCGATCGCACCGATCGCACCGATCGCACCGATAACACGAGGTCAGGCGGCGCCGGCAGCGCCAGCGCCAGCGCCTAACGCGACGTGCTGACCGAGAAGCTCACCTTGTTGCACTTCGTCGTGCCGGCATCGGACGACGTCGCACACCCGCCGAAACGCACGGTGGAGGCCACGCGCGCCCAGAAGAACTCGGTGACCGGACCGACCTGCAGGGCGATGGCAACCTCGCCGTCTCCCTTGGCCGAGACCAGCCCCGTCCCGTCCACACCAGCCACCGACGGATTGGCCGTCAGCCAGATGTGCCGCGTCGTATCGACCACTGGCGACCCGACCCGGTCCAGCACGCGATAGTCCACGCGGGTGGACTGGCCCCGCGCATAGAACACGACGATGTCGGTGGCGAACAGGATGTGGTCGGGGACCTGACGCACGACGACCTGCGCCACGCGCTTGGGAAAGCTCGGACTGTCCAGCAGTCCCACGATGGCCGCGGCCGTGCCATTGCCGGTTGTTCGGAAGCGCCCGTACCCGTCACTCACCATGACCGTGGTGTCGGACGACGACCAGGCGAGTCGCGCCTCGGTGAGCGCCATGCCGTTCTTGTCCACCACCTTGGCGACGAAGTGCAGGTACTCGCCGATTGACCGGGCGCTGGATGGGGCGGAGTCCAGGACGATCTGGTCAGCGCCGGCGATGCTGGCAGGCGTCACGGGTTCGTACGAGCAGGCGGCGACGACGAGCAGCGAACTCGCGGCGACTGCGGCGGCGAGGGGTCGCCGGCGCAGGGAGTGGCCGGGCGCGCGGGACCCTTCCCGCTGTGGAGCGGCATGTCCCAACGCTGCGCGACCTACTGGCCACTTCGACATGTCAACGCGCCACGCGACCGGAGAGAGGCATTCCGCCGCCGCACCCGGCCTCAGAAAAAGGGGAAGTTCACAAACGGTGGGGGGTAGTGCGGCGGGGCCAGCCGCTCTCTCGAGGGCTGTCGCGCGGCACCACCTCCCGGTCCGGCCGGCGCTCCCGTGCGCCGGCGAGGCGAGGCTTCACGCCACCCAATCTTGACGACGGAAACGCATCCGACGTCACGATTTAACCGGGGGTCGAGCGCACACGTGTCGCCCCTTCGCGCGCCCCTTCGCGCACGCGCTTGTGCGCCCGCTAGTGCGCCTGCTAGTGCGCCCGCTGTGCGCCCGCTAGTGCGCCCCCGCCTCCGCGTCGGCGACCGCCTCTTTCCCGAGCAGCCGCTTCGCCACAGTCCCCACCGTCAGCCCTTGCACCAGGATCGAGAAGCAGACGAGTACATACGCCACCGCCAACAGGGTGACACGCAGCGGGTCGGACGGCAGCGCCAGCGCCAGTGCGATCGAGATCCCGCCGCGAACCCCCGCCCATGTGATGAGGCCAATGCTCCCCGCGGGCCAGTCGAGCCGGCGCCGAATCGGTGCCAGCGCCCCAACCACCGACAGCCATCTCGCCGCCAGCACCACCGGAATCAGCAGTGCCCCGAGCAGCAGCCCCACCGGCTGCAGGTCGATCACGAGGATCTCGACGCCGATGAGCACGAACAGCCCGGCGTTGAGGAACTCGTCGATCAGCTCCCAGAAGTCGTCGAGACGCTGCTTGGTGCGCGACGAGATGACATGGTCGCTCCCCTGCCGCCCGATCATCAGCCCGAGCACGACCATGCCGAGCACCCCGGAGACGTGCAGGTGCCGCGCCAGGGTGAAGCCACCGAAGGCGAGCGCCAACGTCAGCAGGATCTCGGTCTGGTACTCGTCAATCTGCTGCAGCAGCTGCACCCCGATCCAACCGAGGACAAAGCCGTACGCCAGGCCGCCTCCGACCTCCACGGCCAGCAGCCGCGCGATCTCCCCCCCACTCGGCGCGTCGCCACTCCGGATGGCCGTCAGCACGACGAGAAAGAGCACGACCCCGATGCCGTCGTTGAACAGCGACTCGCCGGCAATGGTACGCTGCAGCGCACGGGGAACTCCAGCGCGCCGCAGCAGCGCCGAGACGGCGATGGGGTCGGTGGGGGCGATCAGGACGCCAAACGCCAATGCCCACAGCACCGGGATCGCCACGCCGACGAGCATCCCGAGTCCAACGAGGGCGAGCGCCACCAACGCGGCACAGATCACTGTCCCCACCGTGGCGAGCACCACGACCGGTGCCCCCTGCGCCTTCAATTCGTTGAAGTTCACGTGCAGAGACGCCGCGAACAGGAGCAGACCCAGCATGCCGTCGAGCAGCGTCTCGCCAAAGTCGACGTCTAGCAGGAAGGCGGTGACCGGTTGCAGGTCCACCAGCCCCGCCAACCCGGCCCCCTTGAGCGCGAGGGCGCTGACGAGGGCAATGATGAGCAACCCGATCGCGGGCGGGTACCGAAGAAACCGCGCGTTGATGAAGGCCAACACCGCGGTGAGCGCCAGCATGATCGCGACAATTTCAAGCACGACGGGATGGATGGAGGGCGGACCAGCAATCGCGACGAGACGACGCTCCTCCCTCGACGCGACCGACCCAATCTACTCCCGTCCCCCGTCTCCCGTCTCCCGTCCAGTCTCACACTGCCACATCCTCCAACCCCCAATTCTCCAACCTCAGCGTCATGCCGTGAACTACGCCCGATCCCGTGGCAATGGCCAGCTTGCGCCGTCGCACGTCCTCCCGGAACGCCTCGCGCGACTGGTCGGCGACGGCGTTGGCAATCACTCGCCGCAGTTCGGGCTCGGACCTCACACGCGCGGCCTTGATGGTGTCCATCGCCTGTCGCTTGATGCTGCCGTTCTGGACGTGAATGTCGAAGCACAGCGCGAGCCCCAGCTCCGTGGTGAGCCCGAGGCTTCGGAAGGTTCGCTTGGCCGGGGTCATGTACTGCGCGAAGGCGATGCGACGCTGGATCGCCTGCACCTCGGACATGGAGCCGAGGCGATCGAAGGCAATGCGCCACGGATCCACCAGCCGGTGCTTTGCTGGTGGGATGCTGAGGCGGTCGCAGAAGGCGACCTGTTGCTCGAGCGGTATCGTGCGCATGCGCTCGAGGTCCCGGGTCAGGTCCACGAAGGCCGACCGGATCATCCCGGGATGCTCGCGGGCCACGGTATCGAGGATCTGCTGCACGAGTCCGAACTTGACCGTGAAGCCGATGATGCCCCAGGTGAGCCCGGCGCCATCGAAGTTGCCGACGGCCAGGGTGTAGCCGTGCCCCTCGATTGCGGCGGTCAGCTGCAATGCGCGCTCTTCCAGCGTCGGCACGGGCTGCCCCGTGAGGCGCGGCCACAGGTCAAAGTCGACGAGGCCGGTGACCGGCAGCGCGTTGAGCTTCTGGTACTGCTTGAGCGCAGCCTCGGTGTTGCCCCCGAAAATGCCGTCGGGCGCATCGAGCGGGATGCTGAGCTGCTGCAGCTTGACCTGTACCTGCTGCACATACACCCCGCGTGCGCCGCGGGCCAGGAGCGTTCTCGCCATGAAGGCCGTCCGTGGGAGGGAAACGAGGCGCGCCGATCGAGTCGGCGCCCCATACCATAGGGCCTCACGACCAGTTCCGCGAGGCGGACACGTCGCCGCGACGTCACGGACGACGGCGCAATGCGAGCGCCGACTTGTGATCCAGCGCACGCTGCCGGCGTGTTGAAAGTGCGCAACCACCCGGCACCACGCGTGTACAGCAAGGACGTCATGCCGATGGCGACGTGCGTCCAGCCTATCTTCTGAATACGCGGACTCATCCGTGTGAATGCCCGGATCGACGCGTGATCGCTTAGGCTATTGGAGAACGGTTCGCCGTGTGTGCAGCGCATCGGGGGGCCCGGCGCTTCGGGATCGGGGTCGTGCCTCGTCGATGTGTCCTGATGCTGAACCCTGCGATACAGGAGCATTCCATGAATCACATACTCTCGCCAGTTGTGCGCGTCGTCACACTCGCCACGCTGTTCGCTGCCTGCTCGAGCGCGTCCACCACGAATCCGGACGGCGCGTCGGCCAACGGCGCGGCGAACGTGAACGTCACCGCGACCGTCTCGCAGTCCGTGAGCCTCTCACCGGTGAGCCCCACCTCGGGGACGAACGTCACGGTGCGCTCGGTCCTCACGAACCGCGGGACCAGCAGCTTCGAGTTGGACAGCCGCGTCTGCGGCCTGGACTACGCGGGTTCGCTGTCCCTCACCCTACCGCCAGGATTGCTCCAGTGTCTCGCCTACAGCCAGCGACGGACCATTCTCCCCGGCGACTCGGTCGTGACACTCGACTACCAGCGAGTCGTTTCGCCCGCTGGCGCCTATACGCTGCGCGTCAAGCACGCCGTGCAGCCGGAGGCGTGGGCGGAACTGCAGGTGCAGGTGCGTTAGGGCGGACGGCGGAGGCGCACATGCACAACGTCGAGGGGGCGGAGGGGCGATCGCCGCGAACGCGTTGTCCCATCCGTTCCCTCGCCCCGCTCTTGCTGGTGATGCTCGCGACGCCTGCGGCCGCCCAATCGCCGCCGGCGACCGACCGTGGCGGCGTGACGGTGGCCGCCGGGGTACGCGCGGCGCTCGACTCGTTCATCGTGGACTTCAACAACCTCGACTCCGCACGATTCACTGCGCGGTGGGCCGAGGGGGCGAGCGCGGTGCTTCCCTTTCCCGACACGCCCCACCGGCTCGATGGTCGCGACGCGGTCCTGGCGCGCTTCATGTCGTACTTCGCGCAGATGCGCCGGGAGCGCTCAGGCCCCCCGTTCCTCTTCATGGTGCTGCACCACGTGCGCATCGACACGTTGGGAGATGACGCGGCGCTGGTGGCGTACGAGTTCAGCGCGGCGGAGCGAGTCCATCGGCGCTCGCTGGTCATGGTGCGGGACGACGCGGGTGCGTGGAAGGTCCTGCAGATGCACGGCTCGTCCGGCATGCCGTGAGGGCGCGCGGTCGCCCGCAGACACGGCGCGCCGCGCGCCCGGCAGCCTAACGAATCCAGGCGTCCGGGATGTCCGGGCCCGCACTCGTCGTGAGGCGCCGCAGCCCGGTACCGTCGGCGTGCACCACGTAGATCTCCTCGTCACCATCCCGGTCACTGCTGAAGGCGATGCGCGCGCCATCTGGCGACCAGACCGGATAGCGATCGTTCGACGCGTGTGTCGTGACGGCCGTCAGCTGCGACCCGTCGGCGTTCATGACATAGATGTCGGCGGTGGCGCCGCGATAGGCGTGAAATGCCATCAACGCGCCGTCGGGCGACCAGACGACCCGGGCCCCCTTCTCCGTCCCGTCGCTGGTCAGGCGCGTCACCGCGCTGCCGTCGGCCCGCATGACGAAAAGCTCACGCACCCCGTCGCGTTCCGATACGAAGGCGATGCGTGATCCGTCGGGCGACCACGCCCCGCCAAGGTCATCGCCGCCGTTGATGGTCAGCCGAGTTTGGTTCGCCCCATCGGCTCGCATCACGTAGAGCTCGAAATTGCGGTCGCGGAACGACGTGAAGAGGACGCGCGTCCCGTCAGGGGACCAACGCGGATACCCGTTGGCGCCACCGCCGCTCGTCAACTGCACCAGCCCGGTGCCAGTGGTACCGACCACGTACACCTGGTACGTCCCCGTGCGGTTCGACATGAAGGCGAGGTCGAAGCCGTCGGGCGAGAAGTCGCCGTGCTGACTGATGGCTGCCTGCGCGGTGATCGAACGCTGTCCGCTCCCGTCGGCGTTCATCACGTGCAGGTCGAAGGTGCCGTGTCTCGCCGAGGAGAAGACGATCTGGTTCCCCACGCGCCCCGCCTGCACCCTCGGCGTGACGACCGTCTCGCCGCCACACGCCACGAGCGAGATACTGCCAGCGAGCGCGCACACGCGTGCGACCGCTTGCAGCCAAGACAAGCGGGGGCGCTGCACGGCTCCCATCGCGGCCACGTCGCCGTCCAACGTCGCGCTGGGCCTGCGGAAAGACACGACGAGACTCACTTCCCAGGCGGATCCTTCGCGTCGGCGCGATCCCGCTCCCGCGATCGCACCGGACCTCCGTGCCATGGACCCGCCCCGAGTCCACGGTATGGTCCGCGGGACCCCGACCCCACTTCCGGCGACTTGCGCGCCTGCTCGGCCTGCTGCTCCCTGCGCAACGCCTCGATATCGGGTGTGCCGCGCCGGTAGAACAGAATCGCGAACCACACGGCGCCGGTCACGAATCCGGTGCTGAGCGCCCAGATGACGACCTCGGTCATGTCCATCCTCCTCGTGCAGCCGGTGTCTCCCGGTCGTTGCCCACGCCCCTACGCTTGCGGCTTCACGGACGATTCGCCTGCGGCCGGCGGTCCACTCGCCTCGACCACGCCGGAGGGCTCGGCACGCGATGGCGACGCCGACGACGCGAGCGTGTGCCCAGGCCCCGCTTCACCGTCGGCGAACAGCGACCACGCCGTCATGAAGAGCGCCGCAATCACCGGCCCCACGACAAAGCCGTTGATCCCGATGAGCGCGATCCCGCCGATGGTGGACAGCAGGATCACGTAGTCGGGCATGCGCGTGTCACGCCCCACCAGGATCGGACGCAGCAGGTTGTCCACCGAGCCGATGCCGAGCGCGCAGAACAGCACCAGGCCCACGCTCTTCCACACCGCACCGATCGCCGCCAGGTACAGCGCCGCGGGAATCCAGACGATGGCCGCCCCAATCGCCGGAAGCAGCGAGAGAATCGCCATCAGCACCCCCCACAACAGCGCACCCTGCACCCCCAGCACCGCCAGCGCCGCCCCGCCTAACGCCCCCTGCACCGCCGCCACGACCACGTTCCCCTTGACCGTCGCGCGCGTCACGATGCCCACGCGATTCAGCAGGAAGTGCGCATGACGACGCGAGAGCGGCATGGCACGACGCAGCATCGCGGTCAGCTTGCGGCCGTCGCGCAGGAGGAAGAAGAGCAGGTACAGCATGATGCCATAGCTGACCAGGAACGACAGCGTGTTCTGCCCGGCGCTCAGCGCGATCGTCGCCAGCGCCTGGCTCCCCGTTGCTGCCACCTGCTCCAACCGCTGCTGCGCGCCGGCCGGATCGCCGAGCCCCGCGCGGTTCAACAGGTCCACGAACCACCCCGGGGCAACATCCAGGACCTTCTGGAAGAGCGCGGCGAAGTCGATGCCACCCGTCCGCACCCGCGTCGACAACTCGAGCAGGTTCTGCACGAGGACGATCCCGATCGCCGTGAGTGGCAGGATCACCGAGACGAGGGTGATGAGGACGGTCGTGGCAGCGGCCAGGTTGCGCCGCTTGTGCGTCATCCCACCGAGTCGGCGATACAACGGATGGAACAGCATCGCCAGCGCCACCGCCCAGAGCAGCGCCCCGAAGAACGGGAGCAGCAGCGCGATGAACGCCACGGTGAGGATGCCGAGCAGGAGGAGAAATGCGCCCCGCTCAAGCGCCGGCGTTCGAAGCGATCCGAATGGCTGGGTCACGAAACTCCCTGGCTGCAGGTTGGCGGCGAAAGCTAAGGCAGCCCTACCCCGCCGCGTACCGATGCGCCGTGTATTCCCCCTCCGTGGTGCGGAGGCACGCGCTCACGGCGCCGCACCGAGCAGGTCGTGGCGTGGCCACTCCCAGTTGGGGACCGGATGGGGACACGACGCCGACGACCGTGCCTCGATGCTGGCGAAGCTCCCCTCCCCCTCGCCGAAGCGCAGGTCCGACACGGTGACGTCGCCGTTGGCGCCCCGCCGCCAGATCGGCACCCGGATGAATCGCAGTGCGGCCGCGGCCTCGCAGTTGCCCGCGGCAATCTGGCGAAGTTCCGACACGGGGGCACTCCAACTCCCTCCCCACGCGATGGCGGGCGTCGGCGCCAGATCGCTGGTGCCGACGCGCGACAACCCGCGCGCGTCGGACCGGCAGGCTGCGGCGGGGTACACGCGCCACGCGGGCGCTACGGTCGCGCTCGACACGCGGTAGACCCCGTCCCGCTCGCTGACCACCAGCGCCGAGAGGCACAACGGATTGCCCGGCGAAGGCGCCAGCACCACGTCCCGGAACGCCCCCCCCACTTCGCGCACCACCAGGCGACGCGACACTCCCGCCGCGGTGAAGAACACCCCCTCCAGCGTGAGCCACCCGAGCACCGCCAACGCAGCCCGTGACGCTGGGGCGACCGTCCGCATGACCGCCAGCCAGAGTACCGCCCCACCGGTCAAGACCGCCGCAACCCCCGTCCCCACCATGTCCATCCGCCAGGCGGCCACCAGGATGCCCGTCAGGAGCAAGCCCCCGAGCACGCGCCACGCCACCCGCCGGGCAATGAAGATCAACGGCGGGAGCGCCACGATCCAGAGCCACGGCTCCACGATGAACACGGCGTCCCCGTAGAACCAGCGGGTGTCGAACGGCCAGAACGGATGGACCCCGTAGCTGTTCGTATAGTCGAGCACCAGGTGAGAGCCGGTGCCGACGAGAGCCAGCCAGAGCAGCGGACGCGAGAACGCATGGGTGCGCAGCTGGCGGCGCATCGCCAGCGCAAGCGCCCAGACGACGACTGCACCGACCACGGCGAAGAGGATGGTGTGGGTGTGCCCACGGTGATGCAGCAGGTATCCCAGCTTGCCCATGCCTAGGGACGCGCCAGAGTACACCAGGTCGCCATCGGGCAGCTCGGCGCTCAGGATACCGATTGTGAACGCCGCGCGCCGAAACGTCGTCGGAGGCTCGCCGGTGCGCCGTTCGACCAGGCGAATGGTCGTGGCGGCGAGCAGGGCGCCAGCGAGGGCGTGGGTCACGTTGTCCATCAGGGAAGCATACCGGTGGGAACCGCCCAGCTCCTAGACTCTCCGGCGATCACCGCGGCGACGCACGCCCGCTCCCGGGGGGCAGTGCGTCGGGCCTGGCGCAGCCGCGTGCGTTCGACACAGACCGCACGAGGCGACAGGCGGCGTTCTTACTGATCGTGCCAATGTCCGTGCTCTGGCGACCAGACACGCCCGGCCGGGGCACTCCCCCGATGCGTCGCGGCCCACACAAAGGCGGCGACTGCCAGGATGCCGGCCGCGATGAGGACCCGTCGCCTAAGCACCTGTTGCTTCAGCTGTACGACCTTGGCCTCCTGCGCCAGTTCGGCGCGGCGGCGGCGCTCCTCCCGCTTGTCGATCCCGGTCCCGGCTCCAGGTGTCATGGCTCCCTCGATCGTCGCATGTCTCGTCGTCGTACGGTCAGCGGCTCGCATCGCATGGCGATGCCACCCTGGCGACCCACTGCCCGGGTTGATAACCCATCCGGCGGATGGACGGAAGCCCTGCATCGCGACCGTCGGCGGCGCGCCCTTCGTTTCGGCGGCAGGCGGTCCTCGCAGCGCCGCGCTTCGACACGGTGGGGAGACGCATAAGCACGCATGGCCCCAATGCGTCTCCGCTCACCGCACGAGCTGCAGCTCGAAGGCTGGGCCGAGGATGATGCGCACCACCCGGTGCGGCGCCGTGCGCGAGACATGCACGGTGCTGCGGCTGCGCTCCGCACGCATCTCCACGCGCCACGTATCGAAGTGGCCCGCCGGAACGGTCGTCGTGTCGGCCCCCAGCACTCGGAGCTGCCACGCGTCGATCGTTCCCTTGCCGCTCGCGAGGACGGGGATCACCAGCGACAGCGAGTCGCGCCATTTCACCGCCGACAGCAGCGGCATCACGGCGTTATCGTCGATCGTCCCGCGCGCGACCGCGGTGTCGATCGTGACCGGTCCCGCCGGATGCGTCGGCGTGACCGCGGTGCCACGCACTCGCCCGTCGGCAAAGTCGAGCGCTATCTCCATCGACTTTCCCTGCATGACCCCCTCCTGCCGAAGGGAGCGCTCACTGAGGTCGGGGCCGAAGCGAATGACGCTCGACTGGCTGACCAT
The DNA here is from genome assembly GCA_016704465.1 of Gemmatimonadota bacterium. GTDB lineage: Bacteria > Gemmatimonadota > Gemmatimonadetes > Gemmatimonadales > Gemmatimonadaceae > SCN-70-22. The sequence continues at coordinate 259,290 of JADJAD010000014.1, forward strand.
TGTTCCGATGGCGAGGGCGTCGCCGACCATCCAGCCGTCGCCGTCGCGCGCCATGGTCAGTCGCTGCCAACCCGACGGCTTGCCCTGCATCACAACCACGAAGGAGTCTCGCGAAGGCCGCATCCGCGCCGGATCGATGTGATCGCGGAGCGGTGTGACTGACTGCAGCGCTGCCACAGTCGTCGTGGCGACGATGAGCGGCAAGAGAGCCGTAGCAACCCGGACCCGGGCAGCGCGTGGTACGCGGGAGGACATGTTGGTGACGGAGAGGGTGACGACGAGGGTGACGACGACGGTGTCGACGACGGTATCGACGACGGTATCGACGAGGGAGTCCGCGAGCGCGCGCAGCGGCGCGCAGCTCAGACTACGGGACGCGTCGGCCCAGGTGTCACGCCATCCCGCGCGCCGCGCTATCGTTCCCGGACGCGATGTACCCGTGAACTCGACACCTGCGGAGCGCTGCATGCAGCAGTACGGCGGAACGGAGATGGCCCAAAGCTGGCGGACGGTGCGGAAGAACACTGTGCAGGTCGCACAGGATATCCCGGCCGAGCACTACGGCTACCAGGCCGCGGCCGACACCATGACCGTCGCCCAACTGCTCGCCCACCTGGCGACCTCCACGCTGTGGGCCGAGCAGTTGCACTTTGTGGAACGACGATCCTCCGTCTCGAGTGAGGACTTCGGGCGTTATCTCAGCGACGCCGGTACCGTGGCTGCCGGGTTGACGTCGAAGGAGACGATCATCAAGGCGCTGGTTGTGCACGGCGAGTCGCTCGCCGTGCACCTGGAGCGCCTGACCGAGGCGCAGCTCCACGAATCGGTGACGCTGCCGAACGCGAGCAAGTCGCGGTTCGAGATGCTGCTCGGCATCAAGGAACACGAGATGCACCATCGCGCCCAGTTGATGTTGATCGAACGCCTGCTGGGAATCGTGCCGCACCTGACACGTGCGCGTCAGCAGCGGCGCTAGCGATGTCGTTGCGCCTCGCACCCCTGCTCGCGCTCGCGGCCATGGCCGCGGGATGTGGCTCGGACACGCCGATCACCACCGTGCCGCCAGCGTTCGCGATCCGCAACGATCGCGTGGCCGTCGACCCCAACGGCCGGGCCCCCCTGGTGGCGACCATCCATGTGGAGACATCGGCGCCAGCCAGCGTCTCGGTGCGCGTCGCGGGGCGAAATGGCCCCTCGAGCGACGTCGTCAAGGGTTGGGACGTCGTGGGCACGGTCCACGATGTGCCGGTACTCGGACTCTATCCCGGCGGCGTCAATACCGTGGACCTGACGTTCAAGGATGCCGGCGGCGCCGAGCTGGCACGCAAGACCTACTCCATCACCACGGCGCCGCTTCCCCCGGCGACGTATCCACAGATCTCGATCGACACGCGACGCGCCGGACTGCTCGCGCCCGGGATGACGCTGGTCAGCTACTTCGGCTTCCGCACATCCAACGTCCCGCAGACTCCGTTCATCTTCGACGAGTTTGGGGATGTGCGCTGGTACCTCGACTTCAGCACGACGCCGGTGCTCAACGCCCTGTTCTACGACAACGGTGTGGAGCGGCTGCAGAACGGCAACCTGTACTTCGGCGATGGCGCCACCGACACCATCTACGAAGTCGACATGCTCGGTCGCATCGTCGGGACGTGGGCCATGCCCGGGTTCGACTTCCATCACAACGTGCAGGAGAAGCCGAACGGCAACTTCCTCGTGACGGTGTCGAGGCAGGGCCTCGCGACCATCGAGGACTTCGTCATCGAGATCGACCGCGTCTCCCGGCAGGTCATCCGGACGTGGGACCTGCGCACGTCGCTGCAGTATGGCCGACGCACGCTCACCAGCGATGGGCACGACTGGATCCACGTCAACGCCGTCGCCTACGACGCGCGCGACAACACCATCATCATCTCCGGCCGGACGCAGGGGGTGGTGAAGCTCGACGAGAACAACCGGGTCGTCTGGATCCTCGGGGCGCACCGCGGCTGGGGAACGGCCGGCGACGGGACCGACCTGCGAACGAAGCTGTTGCAGCCGCTGGACCGGAACGGGGTTTCGATCACCGACCCCGCCCTTCTCGACGGGACGGCCAGCCACCCGGACTTCGAGTGGAGCTGGTACCAGCACGCGCCGCTGGTGATGCCCAGCGGACATGTCCTGATCTTCGACAACGGCGACAACCGGAACTTCGGTGGAGCGCCCGCATACAGTCGCGCGGCGGAGTATGACATCGACGATGTCAATCGCACGGTGCGGCAGGCCTGGACGTACGGCAAGGAGCGCGGCGCCGCGACCTACTCGCGCATCGTGTCCGACGTTGACTACCTCGCCGCGCAGAATCGCGTGATCTTCTCACCAGGTGCCATCAACAGCGCCACCAACACCGGAAAGGTCATCGAGATCGACCGGGCGACCGGACAGGTGATGTTCGAGGCCACGCTGACCCCTCCGCAGACGTTCTTCGGCATCACGCTGCATCGCACGGAGCGGCTCTCGCTGTATCCGTAGTCCCGCCGGCGTCGCTCGATGTGCGGACCGACGGTCGATGGTGGGCGATGCGCGTTCAGCTCGGCTTCGCCCCGTCGGTCGCACGCTCGAATGGCCCCCCGGGGGCCGCGTACACCTCGCGCCCGTTGAACACCGTCAGCAGGCAACGCATCTCCTTCAGCTCCGCCGTCGGCACCGAATAGGGATCGCGGTCCCACACCGCCAGGTCAGCGTACTTTCCGACTTCGATCGAGCCGATCTTGTCCTCCAGGAAGAACTGGTGCGCGGCCCAGATCGTGGCTGCCTTGAGCGCGGTGCGCACGTCCACCGCCTCGTCCCGCCCGAACGGATCGCCGGGCACGCTCCCCAGCAGCGTCTCGCGCGCGACCGCCGCCCAGATTCCGTACCGCGCCGGGAACGGCGTGACATCGAAGTCCGAGCCGTTCGCCCAGCGGACCCCCTTCGCCTCGAAGGTCCTGAACGGGTTGAGCCGGCGATCGCGCAGCGGCCCGAAGTTGCTGGCGTACGTGTCGCCAATCCACCAGTGAAACGCGGCGCTCGGCTCGGGATACCCCGCGTCGAAGTCGCGCTGCAGGCGGGCCATCAGGTCGATGGCCCGATCGCTCGGAATGTTGGCATGGATGATCCCGTGGCGCAGTCCCTTGGTGGGCTGTTCGCGCAGCGCCTCGTCGTAGCTGTCCATCACCCAGTCAATCGCCCGGTCACCGATCGCGTGCACGCTCACGTGCATTCCCGCAGCATGGTAGGCCTTGATCATCGCGCGGGCCGTATCGGGATCCATCGCCGGATAGCCGCGATTCCCGGAGTCCACTCCGGTGAAGTCCTTGTTCCACTCGTCGTGGAGCCACGCCGTGCGCGCTCCGCCGGAGCCGTCCATGAACAGCTTCACCCCGCCAGCGATGATGTGGTCGTCGCCGGTGGACTCGTATGGACGCGTTGTGGCCGCACGCTCGGCGATGAGTCGTTGCGCCGCCGCCATGCTCCGTCCACCGGAGAACAGCGCGAAGACCCGCACCGGAAAGGCTCCTGCGGCAGCGAGCGCACGATACTGCTCGAAGGTCGCCCCCGAGATCCCGGGATCCTTGATCCCCGTCATCCCCTCGGCGCTGAGGTCGCGGGCCATCGCGCGCATTCCATCCGCCACCTGCTCGGCCGAGAGCGGCGGGATGAGTCGCTCCACGACCCCCTTGGCCGATTCCTTCAGCACTCCGGTGGGTGCGCCGTCGGCGCCTCGATCGATCGTACCGTTCGGCGGGTCGGGAGTCGCGCGCGTGATGTTCGCCAGGCGCAACGCGGCGCTGTTGGCCACGCTGTAGTGGCCGGTCGTGTTGGTGAGGAAGACGGGATGATTCGGAGCCGCCGCGTCCAGGTCGGCCGCGGTCGGCAGGCGACGTTCGGCGAATTTTCCCTCATCCCATCCGCGCCCTACGATCCACGAACCAGCCGGTAGCGTCGCCGCGCGCGCCCGCACCGAGTCCACCACGTCCTGGATGCTGCGCACCGCGGGAAAGCCGACGTTGAGGAGGAAGAGTCGCCTCGCGCCGCTCCCGCTGACATGTGCGTGCGCATCGAGCAAGCCGGGGGTGACGGCCCGCCCGCCCAGGTCCACCTGGCGCGTCGTCCCGCCGGCGAGGGCGCGCACGGCATCGTTCGTCCCCACCGCCACGATGCGGTCGCCACGGATGGCCACGGCCTCGGCGACACGATCGCTCGAGTCGACGGTGATGATGCGACCGTTGTGCAGGATGAGGTCCGGCGCGTCTCCTCGTGACGCGGAGGAGCACGCGGCACCCGCGAGGGCGAGCGTGACGGCAGCGGCGAGAATCGGGAAGGAGCGCATGGTGGAGATTATGGCACCTGCAGCGGTCAGTGGGCCAGAGGAAGGATGCCCGTCCAGTCCGCCGAAGCGGGCCAAGCGGAGGGGTGGTCCAGGCCGTGCGCGAGCCGGATCGGGCGACGAGGCGCATCGGGCGACGAGGCGCACACGTCGTCCTGATCGCGTGCGATCAGGACGGAGTGCGCGCCGGGTGAGGGGGCGCGGAGCCACCGGCGTTCGGGTCGTCGCGTCCGGCGGCAACGGATTCCTCTCGAGGTGACACGAGCAGTTCGCGCGCGGCGAGCAGTGACTCCGTCGATCCGGCGATGGCCAGCACGTCGCCGATCTCGAGCCGGGTCGGACCGGTGGGCCTCACCGATTGCATCGCGGTGCCGTCGCTGCGGAGGATCGCGAGGATCTCGGCCCCGGCGCCACCGCGCAGGTCCAGGTCCTCGAGTGTCCGTCCCACGCCCGGATCGCCGGGATGGAGACGGAGCGAGGCCGGATCGCCAAGCCCGGGCAGGAGCGTCGCCACGTGCCCCATGGTGCGGGCGAGTTCCTGCTCGCTCCCCCGGGTGCGGTCGTGCTGGGTCAGCGCCATGACGATCACCTCGGCCCCGGCCAGCGAGTGATCGTACAGGGCGCGGGCGCTTCGCCACACGACGAGGATCATGACCACGCCTAACGTCGCCAGCGCGCCCCCGGTGATCGCGCCGGGCGCCAGCGGCAGGATGAGCGCCACCAGCGGGAGCGCGCACGTGGCGAGCATGGCCAGGTGCAACGTGGCGACGAATGCGGCGCGCGGCGCGAACGCCCGATCGAGCTTGCCGGCGGCCGGCAGCGGCATCGCTCGGCGGGCGAGAGTGCGGGCCACGGTGCGGGTCATGCGCACGGTCCCGGCGGCGAACGGAAGCGACCCCACGAGCGCGAGCGCGACCACCATCCAGCTCCCCGCTGGCGGCCCCCACCCCGTCCACCCTTCGACCAACACGGCCAACCGTCCCATCTCCGCGGCGGCGGCCATGATGAGCACGGCCAGCGCGGCCACGTCGGCGACGATGAGCCACACCGCCCGCCGCAACCCGTGCTCCCGGCCGCCGTGTCCCGAGGTGAGGCGCGCGAACCACGACCCATAGAGCGCCACGTAGGTCTGGAGTGCCGGTGGGAGCCCCCGGTCCACCCGCGCGGCTACCGGCCCCGACGCGCGCACCAGCCAGGGCGTCATGAGTGTGGTCAGCGCACTCACGGTCACCGCCATCGGGTACAGGAACGGACGCGTTGCCTCGTTGGTCGCCCCGACCCCGGCGATGATGAACGAGAACTCGCCGATCTGCGCCATGCTCATCCCGGACTTCACCGAGTCGCGCAGGTTGCGGCCGGTCAGGAAGGCGCCAACCGAGACCGCCACCATCTTCCCCACCATCACCAGCACGGCGAAGGCGAGGATGGGCCCCCACCAGTCGCGCACCACCCGGGGATCGATCGCCATCCCGACCGACACGAAGAAGATCGCGACAAACAGGTCACGCACCGGCACGATCAGCTGCTCGATCTCCTTCCCCAACCCCGACTCCGCCACCAGCGACCCGGCGATGAATGCGCCTAACGCGACGGAGTAGCCGAAGCTGAGCGCCAGCAGCGCGGCGGCGAACGAGATCCCGATCGAGGCGACGACCGTCGTCTCGGGGCTCCCCAGCCGGTGCACGGCCCGCACGAAGCGCGGCACCGTGACCCGACCGACGGCGATGAGGACCACGAGGAAGGTCACCAGCCGAAGCCCGGCGACCGCCAGTTCCCGACCGGAGAGCCCCGCGCCCGAGACCAGCGTGGTGAGCAACGTGATGAGGAGGATGGCAATGACATCCTCCACGATCAGGATCCCGAACACCGTGTCGCGCACCACACCGGTCACGCGCTGCTCGGCGAACGTGCGGGTGACGATCGTGGTGCTCGAGATGGCCACCATGGCCCCGGCGACCAGCGACTCCAGCGTGGTCCAGCCGAAGAGCGATCCTGCGGTAAAGCCGAGCGCGAACATCACGCTCGACTCGGCGAGCGCCGCCAGTCCCGACGTGGCCGCGACGCGCATCACCTGCCCCAGCCGGAACTCGAGCCCCAGGGCGTACATGAGGAGGACCACGCCGAGTTCGGAGAACTCCACCACCATGTCCCGATCCACCGCAAGCGGGATCGGCACGTAGGGCCCGACGATCATTCCCGCCAGCACATAGCCGAACACGGCGGGGAGCCGGAGCCGGCGAGACACGACGGTGGTCACCGCCGCGGCGCACAGCACGACCGCGAGGTCGCGGAGGTACAGGTGGGTCTCCATCATGCGGTGGGGTGCGAGGGCCGAGCGAACAGGGGAATAATGGCCCTCGACGCACCGAGGCGAAATGCGCGCGCAACGAGGCGCGCGCAGGCCGCAGGACTACTTGTCCCGCATCTTCACTTCCTTGTAGCCGGCGGGCGGCGCGAACATCGACGGATCGATGCGCCCCGTCTCGATGCGCCCCACCTCGGTCTTCACCGTCATCATCGTCGACTGCTTCGGCGGGCCGGCCGGCTTCTCCTCGTTCTTGTTGGCGTCGTCGGCCATCTTCTTCAAGCCCTTCATCATCCCGCGAAGGCCGCCCTTCTTCTCTTCGGCCTCGGCCGGCGGCGCCGACGACGCCTCATTCAACGCGAGTTGCCGGTCGAAGGCCATGCCGGCGGGGACGAACGACACATACGTCGTGCTCCGCATCGAGACGCCCCCGACCTTCTGCCGCTCTTTCGCCGCGGCCACGAACCCCTCTTTCATCTGCGGGTTGGTGCTGAAGGCGGCATCGAGTGACTTGGCCGTCGCCTGGAACTGCCGGCCGAGCTTCTCGATGTAGACGCGCTCGAATTCCTTCATGGCGCCGGCCTGCGCGGCATCCTTGGACACCCACTCGTCCACCAACATGACCATGCTGCCGGCTTCCTGGGTCTGCTCGCCTTCCGGCGTCACGTTGGCAGTGGTCGTAATCGTCATGAAGACGCGCTCGGCGTCGGTACCGGCGATCTTGGCCCGCTCGCCGGGGCGATCGACCTTCACCTGCCACTTCATGTCCACCTCACCCTTCTCACCGGCCTTCTTCCCATCGGCCGCGGCCTGGTTGCTCGCCGCCTTGAGCGAATCGCCCATGCTGCGAATCATCGCCGTCATCTCGGCGAAGGTCATCGTGGTGTAGGTCTTGGCCTTGTTGTCAAGGTTGGTGATGCGCTCCGCATCGAGGTCGACGATCGATGCGTCGGTGCCGTTGTCGGTGCGCAGCTTGTGCCCCGAGATGTACGTGGCGCCGGCGATCGGCTCGTTCAACTTCTGGCCGCCGAATCGGGCGGCGATGCTCATGAGCCGGCCAAAACCGCCGAGGAAACGGACGGTCGAGGTCGTGTGGACGGTCACGTCCTGCGCGGCGACGTGGGGCGCGGCGAGCACCGACGCCACCACGACGGCTGAGAAGACAGATCGAGCTATGGTTTGCATACGCACTCCAGGAAGACGACGAGGAAAGACTCTGACGAAGGACGACTGACTCGGCGATCGTGCAAACTTCATGCTGTGACCGCTTCTGGGCAAACTTTCTCTCGGTACGTCGGTGCGCATCGGCCGACGCACGCGCGCGCCTATCGTCACCGCAAGTGTCGACATCACAAGTAGTTGCCGTCACGTGGCGGGTGCGATTCCGAGTCGCTATCGTGTGGAAGCGTTTTTCCGTACCCGAGTGAACACGCGTCACAAGGGGCACCGGTGAATTATCGCCATCCCAAGCACATGCCGTCAGCTACAACGTGAGTGCCATTCCGCCGCGGCGGACCTGCGCCAAGGTGCGCGCATGTGCGACGTGTCTCGCCTCCACGTCTGGATGCCGGCGGTCCCCGTCACCATCATTTGTCCTCCCCTTCTCCGTCGTGCGCTTACATGAATAGAGTCCGTTCCCCGAAGTACACTGCGCTGCTCGCGACGCTCTCCGCGCTCGCGACGCTCGCCTCGCTTCCTTCGCGTACCGCTGCCCAGGTCTCCGGCCTGGCCGGCACGCTCGTCGTCACCAACAAGTCACCGTCGACCGCGAGCATCATCGATGTCGGCTCGGGACGACTGCTCGCCACCATTCCAACCGGCAAGGGGCCGCACGAGGTCGTCCTCTCCAGCGACGGAGGCATTGCGGTCGTCACCGACTACTCGGGTGATCCCGGGCGGACGCTCACGGTGATCGACGTTCCTGGGCGTCGCGTGGTTCGCACGATCGAACTCGGCGAGCACCGTCGCCCACACGGGATCGTCTTCCTTCCCGGCGACAGCGTGGTGGCCGTGACCTCGGAGCAAAGTGGCCACGTGGTGCTCGTGCACGTCGGCGACGGCATCGTGCGACGCGCGATTCCCACGACGCAGAAGGGCTCGCACATGGTCGGGGTGACCGCCGATGCGCGTCACGCCTACACGGGCAACATGGGAAGCAACACGGTGTCGGAACTCGACCTGCGGACCGGGGCCTTCGTTCGCACGTGGGACGTTCCCACCACGCCCGAGGCCATCAACGTCACCCCCGATGGCGCCGAGGTCTGGGTCGGCAGCAACGCCACCGGCAAGATCACCGTGGTGCGTCCTGCCAGCGGCACGGTCGTGACCGCGGCGGAGGGGTTCGGCTGGCCCTATCGCGTGCTGTTCACCCCCGACCTACGTACGGTCCTGCTGCCTGACCTCAAGAACGAGGCGCTCCGGTTCATCGATCGTTCCACGCACCGGGAGCTCGGGCGCATCACCTTTCCGGGGGGCGCACCGCAGGGCATCACGATCACCCCGGACGGTCGCTACGCGCTGGAGTCGTTGAGCGGCCAGGCGCGGGTCGCGATCATCGACGTGGCGTCGCGCACCGTCGTCGGCTACCTGGCAGCGGGCGAGACGCCGGACGGGATCGCGTATACCGTCCGGGTCATGCGTTAGGCGCCCTCGGCGCGGTTCTCGCCGGCGCGGGCTACAGCGCCCCCTGCCCGGGTGCGTGCACGCGTCGGTACGAGGTCTCGACCGCCTTCGCGTCTTCTCCGTCCGGCGAGACGTTGTAGGCGGTGATCATGAGGTGGTCATCGTCGAGGAACTCGTACTCGGTCCGCCATCCCCACGCCGGCGCGTCGGGGGCAACATCGTACGTCCCCCACACCCGGAAGCCGCGCGCCGCCGCCTCGCCCTGCGAGAACATGATCGCGTAGTTCATGTGGAAGTCGTCCATCCACGACGACTCGAACCGCTTGGTGACTGCGTTGAACGCGATCGTCTCTTCGCCGCGCCGCTGCTTGCCCTGCATCATCCCACTGTACTCGTGACGCACGAACCGTCCGCCAAGCAGCCGGCGAAACGTCCCCGTGACCGGGGACTCGTCGGCCAGCGTGCCGGGTTCGAACCAGGTGCGAGCGCTACCCTCCCAGGATCCGACGAGGGAGGTGAGGAAAGCGTGCAGCATGGCGGGCGTACCTCAGGGTGGACCGGTCTCGTCTCGCGCAGTGGCGCAGCAGGCTCGACGCGAGCCCGAACTGATTCCTAACGAAATGCCGCTCGATTGCTGGACGCGCATCCAACGGCGACTGATATTGGCACCAAAATCGGCACCCTTCGCGTTGTATCGTCCCCGTCGTAAGGAGTTACCGTTGCGCACACCGCTGAACGAAAGCCACGTTCCCTTCGCCCATGCCGCCCTCCGCATCGCGGCGGGCCTGGCGTTCTGCACCCATGGGGCGCAGAAGCTCCTCGGGTGGTTCGGTGGCACCGGACCAAACGGCGGGACGGTCGAGCTCATGAGCCGCTTCGGCGCGGCCGGCGTGATCGAACTGGTGGGCGGCCTGTGCCTCGTCGTGGGCTTCCGCGTGAGGTGGGTGGCATTTCTCGCCTCCGGCGAGATGGCCGTGGCGTACTTCTGGATGCATGCCGCCGGCGCCGGCTCCATCTGGTGGTGGAGCAATCGGGGCGAGCTGGTGATGATATACTCGTTCGTCTGGCTGCTCTTCGCCGCGTGGGGCGCGGGTCCCTACAGCGTCGATGCCGCACTCGACGAGCGCGGCAAGGCGTAGTCGCAGCTTGAAGGCGCCAGCGGGAGTCCTCGGGGCAGCGGGGGTCAGGGTACGAACGAAAGCCACTGGCGCCCGCTGAGGGGCGCCAGCTGAGGGTCGCCAGCGGCGCGCTACTCGAGGTCCGGCACGTACGCCTCTTCTTCACGCTCCCGCAGGTTGGGATCGCGTTGCAGTATGCGCACGCAGCTGTTCCAGCGCAGGATCGCCTCGTCGTTGCTCGGTGAGCGCAGCGCATCGGCTTTCTCGTACCAGCGCAGCGCCTTCTCGATCCACGCGAAGGCCATCTCGCCCGAGCGTGGCAGGTGGCGCGTCACGATCGACTTGGCCCATCGCTCGCAGATGATGCCATGGTAGTACGCATTCGCGTACGGATCCTTGAGCGCCGCGGCCGCGCTCTCGGCGCGGGCCAGGTCGCCCGAATGGCTCCCGCCGAACTGGTCCGAGATCGACAGCACGTGGGTGACGAGCGCGTCCACATTGCCGGGGTCCACGGCCAGTACGTCCAGGCAAATGCTCTCGGCGGCGACCGAGTCGTTGAGCAACCGGTACCGATGCGCCTTCTGGAGCGCCGCGGCGATGCCTTCCCGCGAAATCGGCTTGAGATCAGGGATGTCCGGGGTCATTTCTTTCCCCTCAGCAGGCGCACCAGCTTCACGACCGGATCATAGAACTCGTCGACGACCCGCTCCTTCAGCGGGATAATCGCATTGTCGGTGATCGTGATGTGCTCCGGGCAGGCGCTGGTGCAGCACTTGGTGATGTTGCAGTACCCGATCGAGTGGTTGTCCTTGAGATCGCGCAGGCGATCCTCGGTGTCAAGAGGGTGCATCTCGAGTGCGGCAGCGTACACCAGGAAGCGCGGGCCGATGAACTCGTCGTGCTTGTGGTGGTCACGCAGGACGTGGCAGACGTCCTGGCACAGGTAGCACTCGATGCACTTCCGGAACTCCTGCACCCGATCCACGTCGGCTTGTGCCATGCGCCAGGTGCCATCGGGGGCATCGGGCGGTCGCGGGGTGAATTTCTTGATCTTCTTCTTCACCTCGTAGTTCCACGACACGTCCGTCACCAGGTCGCGCACGTGGGGAAAGGCGCGCATCGGCTCGATGGTCACCGCCTCGCCCGCCGGGAGCTCGTCCATGCGCGTCATGCACATGAGCTTTGGCCGCCCGTTGATCTCCGCCGAGCACGAGCCGCACTTTCCGGCCTTGCAGTTCCATCGCACCGCAAGGTCGCCGGCCTCCGACGCCTGGATCTGGTGCACGGCGTCGAGTACCACCATCCCCTCGGTGACCTCGGTCGCGTAGTCCGTAAACGCACCCTGTCCCCGTTCGCCGCGCCAGATCTTGAAGGTCGTGCTGGCCATGTCGAGTTCCGCTGGTCGAAGGATCGTCGATCGCTTGCTGCGCTACTGCACGCGCTACTGCCTGCCCTGCCGCTAGCTCTTCTGCTCCTCGATGATCGCCTGCAGGTCGTCGGGCATTGGCGGGATGGGGCGTCGCTCCAGCTGCATGGTGCCATCGGCCCCACGGCGCACGACAATGTTGAACGTCGCGTACGCGGCGTCCTTGTCGGGATAGTCATCGCGGAAATGCCCGCCGCGACTCTCCTTGCGTTCCAGGGCGGCGAGGGTGATCGCCTCGGAGACGGTGAGCAGGTGCCGCAGGTCGAGCGCGGTATGCCAGCCGGGGTTGTACTCCCGGTTGCCGTGCACGCCGGCATGCTGCGCGCGCTCGGAGAGTGCGGCCAGCCGGTCCAGCGCCTGCTGCATCTCTCCCTCTTGCCGCACGATCCCCACCAGGTCCTGCATCATGCGCTGCAGCTCGTGCTGGATCGCGTAGGGCGCCTCGGGGCTCCCGTCACGCTCGAACGGGGCGAGCGCGCTCGCCGCCGCCGCTTCGGCGGCCCCCGCCTCGACGCGCGGCGCCGGTTGCTCTCGGGCAAACTGCGCCGCGTACTCGCCCGCGCGCTTGCCGAAGACGAGCAGGTCGGACAGCGAATTCCCGCCCAGTCGGTTGGCACCGTGCAGTCCTGCGGCGCACTCTCCCGCGGCGAACAGCCCCGGCACGCTGGTCATCTGCGAGTCACCATCCACACGGATTCCGCCCATGATGTAGTGCGTCGTCGGGCCGACTTCCATGGGCGTCGTCGTGATGTCGATGTTCGCCAGCTGCATGAACTGGTGATACATGGACGGCAGCTTCTTCTTGATGTGCTCCGCGGCCTTGGGGAGCCGCTCCTTGATCCACGCGATGTCGAGGTACACACCGCCGTGCGGACTACCGCGCCCCTCGCGCACCTCGCGCTGGATGCAGCGCGCCACGTGGTCGCGCGTGAGCAACTCGGGCGGCCGGCGCGCCGACTTGTCCCCCTGCGTGTAGCGCCACCCTTCCTCCTCGTTGTCCGCCGTCTGGCTCCGGTAGTTCTCCGGAATGTCGTCGAACATGAAGCGCTTCCCCTCGGAGTTGCGCAGCACACCGCCCTCGCCGCGCACCCCCTCGGTCACGAGGATCCCGCGCACACTGGGCGGCCACACCATGCCTGTGGGGTGAAACTGCACGAACTCCATGTCGATCAGGTCGGCCCCGGCGTGGTACGCCAGCGAGTGACCATCGCCCGTGTACTCCCAGCTGTTGCTGGTGATGTCGAACGCCCGCCCGATGCCGCCCGTCGCCAGCACCACCGCGCCGCTCGAGAACAGGCGGAAGCGACCGCGCTCGCGGTCATACGCCATCGCCCCCACCACCCGCTCACCGTCCTGGAGCAGCTGGATGACCGTCACCTCCATGTGCACGTCGATCCCCTGGTGGATCGCATGGTCCTGGAGCGTCCGGATCATCTCCAGCCCCGTGCGGTCGCCGACGTGGGCGAGGCGCGGGTAGCGGTGGCCGCCGAAGTTGCGCTGCAAGATGCGCCCGTCGGGGGTGCGATCGAAGACCGCCCCCCACGCTTCCAACTCGCGAATGCGATCCGGCGCCTCTTGCGCGTGCAGCTCGGCCATCCGCCAGTTGTTCATGTATTGTCCGCCGCGCATGGTGTCGGCGAAGTGGACCCGCCAGCTGTCGCGGTCGTCCACGTTGCCCATCGCGGCCGCCGCTCCACCCTCGGCCATCACCGTGTGCGCCTTGCCTAACAGCGACTTGCACACCAGCCCCACGCGGACGCCGGTCGCGGCGGCGGCGATCGCGGCCCGCAGTCCCGCCCCACCGGCCCCGATGACCAGGACATCGTGCTCCACACGCTCGAAATCCGCCATCTACAGGATCCTCAGGTCGGTGATCACGCCCAGCGCGCAGAGTCGGATGTAGACGTCGGTCAGTGCCACCGAGAACAGGCTGCACCAGGCCCAGTTCATGTGGCCCCGGTTGCACGCGCTGGAGCAGTCGTAGGCGACCTTGCGCGCGCGCGACCCGGACAGCTTGTCACGAAATCCGCCGATCACGTGCCGCATGGAATGACACCCGATCGTGTAGCCGGATAGCAGGAGCACGTTCACCAGCATCACGATCGTGCCGACCCCGATGCCGAATTGCGTGCCGCCGTTGCCGCTGCTGAACCAGAAGGCCAGCCACGCGTCGTGCCAGAGAAAGACCAGCAGGATGAACGAGAGCAGCAGTCCGTAGCGATGGAAGTTCTGCATCACCAGCGGAAAGGACTTCTCCCCCCAATACGTCTTGCGCGGCTCCCCCACCGCGCACGACGGCGGATCGGCCCAGAACGCCTTGTAGTAGGCGCCGCGATAGTAGTAGCAGGTGAAGCGGAACAGCGCCGGGATCGGCAGGATGATCAGCGCGGGCGAGAACGGGAGCCACCCCGGCCACCACACCGGCTTGGGCCCGAACCAGGCATGCGGCGAGTCGCCCCAGATTTCCGGCGAGTAGAACGGCGACAGGTAGGGCCCGCTGGTGTAGTGCGCGTTGGCGAACGCCGCATACGTGGCGTACACGAGGAAGCTGGTCAGGATCGTGACGACGAAGACGTTCGGCACCCACCACGCATCGCGTCGCAGGGTCTCGCCGAACTTGCGCTGGTCCATGACGGGCAGCGAGCGGTGCATGCAGTGGATCCTGGGCTGGCGGTGAGGTGCGCAGATCCTGCAAACCCGATGACCGGAATCAGGCTCGGGAGATAATGCGCCCGGATTCGGGAATCGGCAACGCGCTGGGGGGCCAGGAGGAGCGATTCTCGTCCGGGCGTGCAGCTCGCGGCGCGCAGCCATTCAAACGCTCCGGCCACGGCAGAAGGCCGCCCGGGCCGAGCCGCCGCCCCTGTACGCCCACCCTTCGCTCGCCCGACAGCCGCCCGACAGCCGCCTGACGATCGCCCCCCCGATCCCCACCGATCCCCACCGATCGCCCGGCCCTGCCTAACGCCTCACGTACCGCACGTACTTCACCACCAGCGCCCCAGACGCCGGACGGCGCCAGGGAACCGCCGACCACCGCCCCTCCAGGTCGGTCGGCCACCCGCTGTTCCACACCACGTACAGGTCGCTCCCCGGCGACGTGGTCCAGCGCAGGCGCGCGTTCACCGACAGCCGCTCGCTCTCGTTCTCCCACTGGGCAAACAGCGTCCCGCTCAATCGCGCGCTGGCTGCCACGTCCATGCGCGTGCGCACCGTGTTGGCCGTGAAGCGCGGCCCTCCCGATGGATCGCCCGGCTGCGCCGGAAAGCGGGCCGACACACGCTCAAAGTCGCCCTGAATGAGAACGTGCGGCTGGAGACGCAGGCTCATCGACAGCTCGAGCTCCGTGGACTCTCCGTCGTAGAAGTCGCCGCGACTCAGGTTCATGTCGCCGGCGAGCGCGCGCGCCGGTGACGTCTCGTACGACAGCTCTACGCGCGCCCAATCGTATCGCCTGGCAGCGACGTCCTTCCCCGGAAAGAGCTCAAAGTCCTCGTCAGGCGCGTCGATGTATCGCTGCAGGTTCAGCTCGAACTCGGCGCCGTTCTCGAACTCGGCGCCCAGCGGCCGCACCTCGAACGAGGCGTTGTTCACCCCACGGCGTCCCGACCCCGGAAGCGACTGCACGTAGTTCCATTGCAGCAGGTTCAGCGACAGCCGCCGCACGCCGAGCGCCCGAAGCGGACCACCGAGCGGACCCAGCGCCTGCGGGCGCGGGGTAAGGTTGGCCTGTCCGCTGTACCGCGTGATCCCACCCTGCTGTACGAAGCCGAGCGCCGGGTCGAAGCCCGCCCCCACGCGATCGAAGCGTGCGACGATGTCGGCATTGTCGTTCGGATAGTCGATCATGAGGCGGGCGAAGGTCGGGTCCCCGGGACTATCGCCGCCGTCGACCGCCACGTTGCCAACGAGCACCAGGTTCTGGTCCTTGATGATCCAGGGGAAGTTGAAGTCCACCCCACCCGATGTGCCCCCGCGCGACGTTCCTGCCTCCAGCGCGCCCCCGACGTCCTGATGCGTGAGCATCGCGCCCACGTAGCCTCGCCCCAGCACGTCGCGCTTGACCCGGGCGACGTAGTCGGTGGCGGGAGCATCGCCTCCCGTGCGGGTGGCGAGAAACCCCACCTGCTGCCCTCCCAAACGACCCGTGAGCCGCGCCCCCGCGTACAGGGGAACCGGGCGCCGGTCGAGACCGAGTCCGATGCGCCGGCTGTAGAAGAGCAACGTCTGCTCCCGTCGCCCGAACTCGAAGATCCCCGATCCCTCGGTAAAGAAGGGACGCTGCTCGGGAAAGAAGAGGGGGAACCGCGTGAGGTTGACGATCTGCCGGTCCACCTCGGCCTGGGCAAAGTCGGCGTTGGCGGTGATGTCGAGCGTGAGCGTGGGGGCGGGCGCGAACTTGGCATCGAGCCCCGCGTCGCCGAGCAGCGCGCTCCCCGACGTGGTCGTGACCGCGCTCCCCGGGGCGTAGCGGCGCTCCGTGAGGCGGCTCGTGAGCGCCGCGTACGGGCGCATCTCGACGATGGCCCGTGGCGGCAGGTCGCCGATCGACGACGCCGCGGCGAATCCTTGCACCTGACCGGCCCGTTCGAGGAAGCGGATACCTTCCGTCCGACGCCAGGCCCGCCACAGCGACGATTCGTTCTTGCGGCGGATGAACCGGTTCAGGTTCACGTCCCACCGGTCCACCGAGCGGTCGTAGCGCAACGTTTGCCAGGGGATGAAGATCTCAGCCTGCCACCCCTCGGTCGTCACGCGCGCGCGCACGTCCCAGATGCCGTCCCACTCACGCGACTCCTGCTCGAACGACAGGATCTCCGCGTCCTGCAGCGCACCGTTGGGATTCACCCGAAAGAGGAACGCCGTGCGCTTGTCGGCCAGCGGCGACAGCATGAGGGTGAAGGTGTCGTCCGTCTCCAGGTCGGCGTCACGACGCAGCTGTGCCCGGCGAATGCCACGCGGCGTTGCGTCGTACATCCACGCGCCGATCCACAGCCCCTCGCGCGTCCCCACGAAGCGCACGACCGTGCGTTCGCTGGATGGCGTCCCCTCGGCGGGGTCGCGCTGGGTGAACTCCGAGATGCTGTCGGCGGCGCTCCACGCCGGCTCGATGAGGGCGCCGTCGAGGCGGAGGGGGGTGGTGGTCAGGTGGATCGTGGGGACGCCGGGCGCAGCGGACGCTGAGGCAGCGGGCTGCTGCGACCGCAAGGGGAGCGAGACGAGCGATGCTACCGTGGCGACTCGCGCCGCGGTGCGGCAGACCGCAGCGACTGAGGACCACGGGACGATCTGGGTACGCGGCATGGATGGTCGAGACGGTCTGGTGTCTCCGACGCCGCGGGTTGAGGCCGGCGCGAGGCGGAAGGTAGCGTCGAGCGCACGGCGGAGCGCGATGCGTCGGCACCTTCCTCCGCCCTCAGATCACCCCAACGGCCCACAACGCATACACCATGACCATCGCCACCAACCCATTCACCAGCGTCACGCCGCCGTACGAAATCAGCGCCGACCGCAGCGACATGCGCGACAGCGACATGCACACCCAGAAGTAGCTGGAGTTCATGTACTTCACGATCATGGAGCCGGCCGCACCAGCGAGCATCGTCGCTTCGGGCGACAGCCCGAGGGTCCCCATCATGGGCGCGCTGATCGTCGCCGACGTGATCACCCCTACAGTGGTGGAACCGGTGACCATGTTCCCCACCACCCCTAGCACGAATGGCAGGAAGATGGACGGGAGCCCGGTCGCGACCATTCCCGTTGCGATCGCGTCGACGGCCGGCGTCTCGCGCAGGATCTGGCTCAGCGCCCCGCCCAGTCCCGTCACCATGATGATCATCGACGACGTGGCAAGTGCGCTCTCCACCCACGCGCCCTTGCGCGCATCGGCCTGCTCCGGTCGCGTGTTGCGATAGGCGAGCAGTACGCCGACGCACAGCGCAACCACCGGCCAGCCGAGGTACGTCATCACGACGTTCACGATGTGCCCCTTGGGTAGGGCAAGGGCGCTCACTCCTTGGCCGGCGATGAGCAGGAGCGGGATGATGATCGGCGCGTAGGCCGACCAGGTCGAGGGAAGTTGCGACTCCAGCCCGCGATCGACGAACGACTGCCCGGCAAACTCGGCGGACGGCGGCGACACGACCCGCGGGCCGACGAGCCGCGCGTATCCCCACCCGGCGAGGCTGGCGATGAAGGTGATCAGGCTCCCGTACAGGATCACACGCCCCACGTCGGCCCCGACGATGGCCACGGCGGCCAGCGGCCCGGGCGTCGGCGGCACCATGGCGTGCGTCAGCTGCATCGCCCCCACCAAGCCGGTCGCCATCTCGCTCATGGTCAGCCCGGTCTTGAGCGCCGCCGAGTGCACGAGCGGGTTGAGGATCACGTAGCCGACATCCGAGAAGATGGCGATCCCGATCACGAAGCCGCTGAGGGTGAGCGCGAGCGGCATGTGCTTCTCGCCCACCCACCGGATCATCGACATCGTGATGCGCTCCACCCCCCCGGTGTGCTTCAGCGCCTCGGCGAGAATCGACCCCAGCACGATGACCACGGCGATGCTCTGGATGGTCTTGCCGAAGCCCACCTCGAAGGCCTTGATGAAGGCCGCGCGGTCGATGCCGGGGACGAGGGCGAAGAGCAGGATCGGAACGAGCAGCGCCGGAAACACGTGCCACTTGAGGCGCGTGATGGCGAGGAAGAGCAGCGCCACGACCGCGACGAGGCCGCCCACGGCGATGACGACGCTATCGGTGATCGTCGGTTGCATGCGATGTCGTTAGGTTTGCGCGTCCCCGCGCACGTGCTCGCGCACGATGACCAGCGGGTGGCGGGCCGCGCGCCCGGTCCCGTGTTGCACCTGCTGCCGGCAGGATGCGCCGGTGGCCGCGATCTCGGCCGTCGGCGCCGCCCGCACGGCTGGAAAGAGCCGCAACTCGCCGATACGAAGCGATACGTCGTAGTGCGCGCGCTCGAAGCCGAACGATCCCGCCATGCCGCAGCAGCCGGCGTCGAGCACCTCGACCATCGCCCCCGGGATGCGCCGCAGGAGCGCGCTGCTGCCGGCGGTGGCGTGCGCCGCCTTCTGGTGGCAGTGCGGGTGGAAGACCACGCGGTGCTCGGCGGGTCCGGCCTCCAGCTGCAAGCCGCCGTCGTCGATCGCCGCCAGCACCAGGTCGTCCACCAGCCGTGCCTGCCGGGCGATGGCCGTTGCCCCTTCTCCGTTGCGCGCCAAGGCCGGCACTTCGTCGGCGAGGGTGAACACGCACGAGGGCTCCACCCCGACAATGGGCACCCCGCGGCGTGCTGCGGGCGCCAGGCGGTCGATGAGCGCCGCGTGCTGCGCACGCGCCTGCGGCAGCAGCCCCTTGGAGATGAGGGCCCGCCCGCAGCACACGTCGTCCACGAGCGTCACCGCCCACCCCGCCAGCTCGAGCAGTTCTATGGCGGCGCGGCCGATGGCCGGTTCGGTGCAGCTGGTGAACGAATCCGCGAGGAAGAGCACCTCGCCCCGTCGCGCTCCGCCCTGCGGTTCGAGCGCAGCGTTGCGCCTGGCGAACCACTGCGACAGTGTCTCGCGGGCAAACTCGGGGAGCGGGCGACGGCGGTCGATCCCGGCCAGGCGCTCGAGCACCGCGCGCACCGGCGCGGCGCGCGCCACCCAGTTGGATACGGGCGCCAGCGCCGCCCCCGCCTGGTTCATGGCGCGGGCGTGGCCGAACAGGCGCGCCCCGAGCGGCGTTCCGTGGAGCGCGTAGCGCTGGGCGAGCGCCTCGGATTTCATCGTCGCCATGTCCACCGACATCGGGCACTCCGTCTTGCACGCCTTGCACTCGAGGCAGAGGTCGAGCACCTCGTGCAGTCGGTCGCTGCCTAACGCCGCCGCCGGGTCGGCGGACGAGAGCGCGTGCACGAGTGCGTTCGCTCGCCCTCGCGTCGAGTGCTGCTCGTCGCGCGTGGCCATGTACGACGGACACATCGTCCCCCCCGCCCCGGCCGACTTGCGACACTCGCCGATGCGCGCGCACCGGTCGGCTGCCCCGTGCATCCCTTCCGTCCCTACCCAGGGAAAGTGCGTCGGCAGCGCGACCGGCCGCGCGAGCGCGGCGTCGCGCAGGTGCTCGGTCATGCGCGGTGCATCGACCTTCTTGCCCGGATTGAGGCGGTTGAGGGGATCGAACAGCCCCTTCACTTCCCGCATCGCCCCGTAGACGTCGCGCCCGAAGAATCGCTCGTTGAACTCGCTGCGCACCAGCCCATCGCCGTGCTCACTGCTGTTCATCCCGCCAAACTCCTGCACCAACCCGAGCACCTCCTCGGCCACGGCGCGCAGCGTGGCCACGCTCCCGGGGCGGGTGAGGTCCATGAACGGGCGGATGTGCAGGCACCCCGCCGACGCGTGGCCGTAGAAGCCGGCGCGCAGCCCGTGGCGGGCGAGCAGGGCGGCGAAACGCGACGTGTACTCCGCCAGGTGCATCGGGTCCACCGCCGTGTCCTCCACGAAGGCGAGCGAGCGCTCGCGCCCCTGCCCCGCCGCCTGCAGCATCCCGTTCCCCGCCTTGCGCAGCTCCTGGAAGCGCTTGCGCTCGGCGGCCGTCTCGGCGCGCAGCGTCGCATACCCGTGACCGTGCGCGCGCCACAGCGCCTCGAGGCGCTCGGCGGCGCTGCGGCACTCCGCTGCGGTGTCGCCATGAAACTCGACGAACAGCACCGCGCCGGGGGTGCCGTGCAGCATCGCCACCAGCCCGCCGTGTATCGGCGACCGGCGCGCGAGGTCGAGGATGAACTGATCGACCAGTTCGATCGCCGCCGCCCCACAGGCGCGCGCATCCTCATTGGCCTCGATCGCCGCCGACACCGACACGAAGTGACCGGCGACTGCGACCACCGCCCGCGGTTGCGGCACCAGTTGCACCACCGCCTCCGTCACGAGGGCCAGCGTGCCTTCCGACCCGACGATGGCGTTGGCGAGGTTGAACTCACCGCGCTCGGGGAGCAGGCGCTCCAGTCGATACCCGCCCGATCGGCGCCAGAAGGCGGGAATATCGCGCCGGATCGCCGCATCGTGGCGCGCGACGAGCGCGGGAAGGTCGCGGTACAGCCGCCCCTCGAGCGTGTCGCCGCGCGCGCGCCGAGCCACTTCCTCGCTCGATACCGGCGCGCAGGTCCCGCGCGTCGCGTCCGACCATACCACGTCGAGCGCCGACACGTGGTCGATCGTCATCCCGTAGTGCGCCGAGCGCATCCCGCACGAGTTGTTGCCGACCATCCCGCCTAACGTCGCGCGGTTGGCGGTCGAGGTATCGGGGGCGAAGAAGAGTCCGTGTGGCGCGACGGCGCGGTTCAGGTCGTCCTGTACAACCCCGGGCTGCACCCGCGCCACGCGCGCCTCGGCGTCGATGGCCACGATGGCGTGCATGTGGTGCGAGAAGTCGAGCACCACCGCTGCCCCAACTGTCTGACCGGCCAGCGACGTGCCGCCGCCGCGCGGGAGCACCGGGACACCGAAGCGAGCGGCGGTCTCCACCACCGCGACCACGTCGTCCGCGTCGCGTGGCGACACGACGCCCAGCGGTTCGATCGCATACAGGCTGGCATCGGTGGAGTAGAGGTGGCGGGTGTAGGCGTCGAAGCGCACGTCGCCGCCGACCGCGGCACGAAGCGCCGCCTCCAGATCGCCGGTCAACGCCCCTCCCATCGCGGTGCGCGACGTGCGACGAAGGCTGCGACTCCCTCGTGGAAATCGTGGCTCCCATATGCCTGGCGCAGCAGGTCATCGCCCTCTGCGGCAACCGCGCGCACGATGCGACGGATCGCTTCGCGCGTCACACGCAGCGTCACCGGCGCCATCGCGAGCAATTGCCCGCAGCGCGCCGTTATCCGTTCCTCGAGCCCCGCCGGCTCGACGATCTCCAGCACGAAGGCACGCGCGTGCGCCTCGGTCGCCAGCATCGGTTCGGCCGTGAAGATGAGCTGTGCGAGTCGTGCGGGGCCCAAGTGCATGAGCAGCCGAGCATAGTTCGCCATCGACAAGCAGTTGCCCACCGTGCGGGCGATTGGCATGGCGAAGCGCGCGTCCGGAGTACAGACGCGCAGGTCACACGCCGCGGCGATCGCCAGCCCACCTCCCACGGCATGCCCCTCGATGACCGCGATCGTCGGGACGGACAGACACTCCAGCCGGTCCAGCGCCGCGTCGAGGCGGCGCTCGTATGCGACGCCATCGTCACCCGTGGTGAAGTCGGCAAACTGTGCGATGTCGGTCCCCGCCACGAAGCACCCCCCGGCGCCTCGCAGAACTGCGGCGCGCACCTCGGGGTCGGCGTCGATTGCATCGAGCGCCGCTCCAAGCTGCTCGTACATCGCCCACGTCATCGCATTGCGCGCCGCTGGACGGTCAAAAGTGATGAACGCGGTCGTCCCTCGCCGCTCCCAGGTCACTTGTCCCGCGCCCCCCGTCATGATCCGTCGCCCTCGCGTCCCGGACTCGGCCGCTCGCCCAATTGGCCCAGTTGGCCCAGCTCGCCCAGTTGGCCCAGCTCGGCGAGCACGTCGGCGGTGTGCTCTCCCAGCAGTGGTGGCGGGCGCCGCACTCGGAGCGGCGTACCGTCCATGTGCACGGCGAACCCTAACGACTTCACCTCGCCCTCCACCGGGTGCTGCATCACCTGCACCATCTCCCGCGCCGCGGTGTGCGGGTCGGCGAACACCTGGGCGTAGTCGAGGATCGGCCCGGCCGGCACGCCGGCGGCGAGCAGCCGCTCGACCCAGTCATTCGTGCCGCCGTGCTGGAGTGCATCGGCGATCTCGCCGACGAGTGCGGCGCGATGGGCCAGGCGCTGGGCGTTGGTGGCGAAGCGCGGGTCGTCGGCCAGCGGGCCTCGATCGAGCACGAGGCAGAGCGTCCGCCATTGGGCGTCGGTGAGCGCGGCGAGCGCGACATGGCCGTTGCGCGTGGGATAGTCCTCGTACGGCGCGCTGAGACGATGCGCCGAGCCCATCGCCGAGGGGGCGACCCCGGTGGCCCAGTACTCGGTGGACTCCCAGACCGAGAGCGCCAGGGCCGCATCGAAGAGCGACGTCTCGAGATACTGTCCCTTGCCCGTGCGTTCGCGTGAGAGCAACGCGGCCAGGATCCCGTTCGTGGCGTACAGCCCGGCCGCGAGATCCGCGAGGGGAACGCCGCTCTTCACCGGCTCGCCCCCCGGCTCCCCCGTGACGCTCATGATCCCCGTCATGGCCTGAGCGATGAGGTCGAAGCCCGGGCGGTCGGCGTAGGGGCCGTCCTGGCCAAAGCCGGAAATGCTGGCGTAGACCAGTCGTGGGTTGAGCGCCGACAGCGTGGGATAGTCGAGCCCGAGCCGCTGCATGACTCCGGGGCGGAAATTCTCCACGAGCACGTCGGCCCTCTCGGCAAGCGCGAGGAATCGCGCGCGATCGTCGGCGACCTTGAGGTCGAGCGTGACGCTGCGCTTGTTGCGGTTGAGCGCGAAGAATGGGGCATTGTCGCTACCCTTCATACGAAGCGTCACCCCGCCCAGCGACCGCGAGAGGTCGCCCGTGACCGGCGGCTCGACCTTGATGACATCCGCGCCCATGTCGCCCAACTGCATCGTGCAGAACGGGCCGGCCATGACCTGGGTGAGGTCGAGCACGCGAATTCCGTCGAGCGCCGTGGTCACGGACGGCCTGCGCGGGGTGATTGCACCATCGCCTAACGCTCCGCGACCTGCTTCATCGTTTCCAGCCCACGCTCCAGGTCCTTGCCGACCATCTTGTCCATGCTGACGAAGACGCTCATGACCTTCCCCATGAAGGTATTGGGCCCGTCCATCGCCCACGTGAGATGCGTCCCGCCCTCCACGGGGCGCAACGCGAACGTCGAGACGTTGTGTGCCTCGAACGGCTCGATGAAGTCCAGCTGGATCGTGAGGCTCGTCGGCGGTGATTCGCCCGTGATCTCCATGCGTCCCTTCCCGACCTTGCGGTTGCCCCCCAGCTGTACACCGCGCCGGTACCACTCGTCGCACCGTCGTACGTGCGCTTGAGGTTGGGGTCCAGGTGCTCCCAGGGCGACCACGCGCCCCACGCGTGAAAGTCGTTGAGCAGGGGGAAGATCTGCTCGGGTGGGGCGGCGATGGTCGCGGAGCGCTCCAGCTGGAAGGTGGCCGGCCGAGTAGCTGCGACCGCGAGGATCACGGCGATGAGCGCGAGCAGGACGACGAGGATGGTGAACATGCGATCTCCGTTGCGTCGGTGGGGCGCGGCGCGGAGGTGCAACTTCACGTCGTTCGCTGACTTGCGCCAGCGGCTGTCGGGGTTGACGACCGTGAGACCATTGGGCAGCACGGAGCAAGCGTCGCCGTCGGTTCGCCTCGGCGGATGCATCACCTCCCGACACCCGTGAGGGCGCGGTCGAGCCCCCGCACGTGCATTCTCGGTGTGGCGCGACGAAACGTCTCTCGATTATGCGAACGCCGCATGCGGATTGCGGGCTGCGAGCGGCAGGACGCGTGTCGTGGTCGCTACCGCCAACTGGGCTCGACCAGGTTCCCCATGCCGGGAAGCGGAACCACCGTCCTCTCCAGGACGTGCACGAGCGTCAGTCCCTGCTCCCCGTTGTACAGGATCCATGCGCCATCCGGCGACCACGTGAAGGCGCGCCCCGCGAGGTAGCCAGTACCGTCCACGATCCGCCGAGGGGTGGGGCCACCCGCGTTCACGACCGACAACGAGCCATCACCCTCGAGAAAGGCGATCATCTCGCCGGTGGGAGCCCACTGTGGAAAGGCGCCCGGCACATCCAGCGGAAGGAAGGCGCCGGTCACGACATCGAGCACCCGGAGCCGTGCGATCCCCGCGATTAGCGTGTTCAATGCCACCCGCCTCCCATCCGGAGACGGTGACGGACGTACGGTCTGTTCCGGCCGACCACGCACGGCGGGAAGCAGCTCCATCGCGGTCCCATCCATGCGCACCCGATGCAAGCAGTACTCGAGCGTCGCGCAGTTGCTGTCGTAGGCGGCGAGATACACCCACGACCCGTCAGCAACGGGCGCAACGTCTGCCATGTGCGAGATCCCTGGCGGCCGCGAGTTCACGAATGGACGCGGCGTGCCGGCCGAGTCCAGCAGGAAGACGGACTGAAAGGGTTCCGCATATCCGCTGTAGATGACCGTCGATCGACCGGGCACCCAGCGCGGCCTCACGCCGATGCCACCATCGGTCACCCTCGTCTGCACACGTCGGTTTGATCCGTCCAGGCCGATCGTGACGATCTCGCCCCGGCTCCGGTCGTGCGCGAGGATCGTTGCCTCCGGGACTGCGCTGAAGCGGACGGTATCGGTGACTCCGGCAGCAGTCGCCACGACCGTGTACCGTCCGGTCGCGGTCGCCGATGCCACACCCGAGGTCGACACGGTTCCACCGATCGCCGTTCCGGCGGCCGACCAGGTGGGGACGCTCGGCAGTGCGTTTCCATAGCGGTCACGCACCGTCGCGACAATCGGATAGCTCCGTCCAGACAGTATGGTCGTGTCGCGCGGAGCGAGTTCGATCAACGCGACCCCTCCGGCGACCG
Organism: Gemmatimonadota bacterium; assembly: GCA_016704465.1. Taxonomy (GTDB): domain Bacteria; phylum Gemmatimonadota; class Gemmatimonadetes; order Gemmatimonadales; family Gemmatimonadaceae; genus SCN-70-22. The sequence continues at coordinate 284,691 of JADJAD010000014.1, forward strand.
CGCGGAAGCGGGCGGTATCCTGCAACCCGAGCGTGGGGACGCGAACGACGATCCGCACCTGTCGCGGGACCGTGGAGAGCCTGACGAGCGCGCCGGTGCGACCTGACGCGTCGGTCGCGCCGCTGGCAAAGGCGGTGAATCCCGGTAAGGCAAGGGCGCCGACCAGCGCCTCGGGGCCGTGTACGGGGTCTACCACCGGCTCGAAACGAACGACGGTGGCAAGCGGTGCCAGCGCACCGGACGAATCGCGAACCTCAATGATCAGCGGCAAGGGAAGCTCCGCCCCGACCGAGTCGGTGACGTTGTCGCCCGACACGAAGCGAATGCCGCGTTGCACACGAGGGGCAGGCCCTGCACTCTCGTCCGAGCCGCAGGCAGCCGCCAGCAGCAACATCGTCAGTATCCAGCACCCGACTGGCCACCGCACCGACCGCATCATCCCCTCTCGCAGACTGGCTCCGCGCTCACTCGCCTCGTCCAGAACGTAGCGTCACGGGGTCGCGCGATCAAGCGAACTGCGTGCGCACAGCGATGCGTCGCACAACGCATTGGTGGGACTGCCGGCTCGCGGTGTCGCTGAAGCATGCGCTCCGAGCCAGACGGTCGTCATGCGCGCGTGCGAGCGGCTGCCTGACGACCGCGTACCCGCCGCGTTTGCCGAGACCGGATGCCAGCGGTACATTTTTCGGTTCCGCAGCGCTTTGCTAGCCCTCAGGTCTCGCGCTCCGCTCACCAGAACCGGACACACGAATGCCCAACGCTCCTGCCGTGATCAACGCGACGAGTATCGGCGGCTCCCTCACCTGCAAGGAACTGGAGACATCGATCCGTTTCTATCGCGACGCCATTGGCTTTGCCGTGGCGCAGTCGTTCGAACACGACGGCAAGGTGGTTGCGTCGGTCGTCGAGGCGGGCGATTGCCGACTCGTGCTCAATCAGGACGACGGCAAGCTCGGGTGGGATCGCATCAAGGGACAGGGGTTCTACCTGCAGATCAATGTGGCGAGCGCGGCGGATGTCGACGCGGCGGCAGCGCGGATCACGGCGGCGGGAGGCACGCTCCTGAACGAGCCGGCCGATCGCCCGTGGGGTGTCCGGATGTTTCAGTTCACTGATCCGGATGGCTTCAAGCTTGGAGTGTCGACGCCGCTCGTTGGGTGATGCGCCGTCGTTGTCCCCGTACCGGTGCCGGCCGATCAGCGGCCCCTGACAGTGCCCGGCTTGCGTGAGCCGTGCGCGGTCGTGGGCGCCCGCGGCCCCCTCGATGCCGGAAGCGGTGAGCATCGCGTGCCCGTGACTCAGCATGATGTTCTCGGGCCTGAGGTCCTGGTGCGGAATCCAGCGGGTATCCGCGTTTTCCAGTGTACTGGCCACTTCGGACACCAACGCCACGGCTTCTTCGGTCACCGGCTTCGGGCCCGTTCGGTCGAGTCGGTCACGCAGCGTGAGGTGGCACCGTGTTTCTGAACAGCCTAACGTGGTTGTTTGAGTGGATCGCGGGCGGGGGTCAGGCGGCGGGCTGCAGGGACAGGGAAGCGAAGTAGGCGCCAGGGAACGGAATTCGGCGTCGGCCGCCCTCTGCATCAGGGCTGGCTCGCTCGGCGTGAGGCGCGAGAACACGAATTTTGTCCTCGGCTCCGTCACCCGACGGGGTACCTTCCACTCCGCGACATGGCCTCGAACGCGAAACGCCGCCGGTCCCAGTTGGGCCGGCGGCGTCTTGTCGCCTAGAAACGCTGGCGATTCACTCGGTCAAGCGACTTCCGCACAACGTGTCAAGACACTTCCTCGTCCCGACACAGCGCTCCCCTGGGCGAGGTGGGAATTTGACAGATGGGACGAAGTGACTTGACGGGGGGTCGCGGAGATCACAGATCTGCTCCAACCGCGCCATGGCGCACAGCGCAGCGTTCCCGCTGAAGAGTCTACGCCGTCCGTAGCGCCGTCCAACTCAGGTCCCGCTAGAGGCAGGCGGCAGCGAGCGCTTCAATTCCTCCGCGCCGGCCCCTCGTCGCACGCTGGAACGGGGGACGTGGTCGACAGGCAGTCAACCCTACGGCAGCGCGTTGCTCCCGACCTCGATATCCCCCACATAGTAGCCCATCACAGTTCCCTGCAACACAAGGTTGTATCGCGCGCTCACCAGCGCACTCGCGGCCTGCACTTGCACGGTGCGGGCGTTGGCCAGCTCGACCAGTGTCGACACGCCGGCCTGGTACCGCTCGTCGGATGACGTGAGCGCCAGATCCGCCGCCCGCACCTGTGCCTCCGCCGCAACGAGTTGCTCGCGCGCCGACTCCAGGTCCAACCACGCCCGGCGCACCTCGAGCCCTACCTCCTGCCGCTGGCTTTCCAGCGCGATGCGCGCGTTGTCGAACTGAATGCTGGCCTTCTGCGCAGCGCTCGAGGTGCTGGAGCGATCGAAGATCGGAAAGGACAGCCCGAGCGCGATCGAACCACCGCGGCGTTGGTCAAACTGGTCGACGAAGCTGAACTGTGACGCGCTCGAATAGGAGGTGTTGTAGCCAAGGTTGAGGGCGACGGTCGGCCAGCGGGTCGCGGAGGCGCTCTGCACGCCGGCGTCTGCCGCCTTGAGGCGTGCGTCGCCTGCCCCGAGGTCTGCACGCTGCGACAAGGCGCGCGCGATGAGGGAATCGAGCGCCGCGCCCTGTAGTGGCGACGTTTCGGCGGACAGGGTGGGAGCGACGAAGGTGAAGTCGCCGGCCGGGTCGAGCTGCAACGTCTTCATGATGTCCACGTGCGCCAACTCCAGGGCACGGCGGGCCTGCACAATCTCAAGCCTGGCGCTCGCCACACTTGCCTGCTGGGTATACAGGTCGGAAATCGGGCGCGACCCGGCATCGACGTAGGCCTGCACGAGCCGCTCCTGCGCCTCCTGCGCGGTCAGCGTCTGCTCCCGGACCACGAGCAGCTCGCGCTGGGCGACCATGGCGACGTAGTTCGAGGCCACGGTGAAGATGGCCGTCTGCTGTGCGCGGGTCAGGTCCTGCTCGCTGGCGGTGGACGTCAATTGCGCCTGGCGATAGTTGGAGAGGTTGCGCAAACCATCGAAGAGGGTGACGCTGGACGAGAGCCCGGCGTTCACGTTCTGGGTCGTGGTGTTCTGGATGGCGCCGTCGCTGCTGTTGAAGTTGCGACCGTAGTTCTGCGAACTCTGGGTATTCGCACGCAGGTCCGGGAGGAACTGCATGCGCGACTGGCTGACCGACACGGCGTCGGTGGCCTGGGCGTTCTGCGCGATCCGGACGGCCACGTTCCGCTGCAGGGCGATGCGCAACGCATCGTCGTAGGTGATGGTGCGCGACGTCTGCGCCGTCAGGGGCGAGGCCAGCAGGAGCATGGCGCTCGCGTACAGGAACGTGGCGCGGACGAACACGGGCAGTGGGCGCGGCAGTTGGAGTGATGACATGGAGAAGTCCTTGTGTCCACGAGTGTGTCGGACGATGGAAGCAGACGGAGAACCGGGCCGCACGGCCCCGGCGGTGGCGCGCGGCCTACTCATAGCGCAGCGCCTGGATGGGATGGAGCGAGGCAGCCTTGCGCGCGGGATAGAAGCCGAAGAACACCCCCACGGCGCCGGAGAAGCCGACGGCCATCAGCACCGCTTGCGGCGACGTCTCGGTGCTCCAGCCAGTCAGGCTGCCCACCAACGCGGAGCCAGCAATGCCGACGAGGATGCCGAGCAGGCCGCCGGCGAGGCTGATCACGATGCTCTCCACGAGGAACTGCACCATGACGTCGCTGCCGCGCGCCCCGATCGCCATCCGGATGCCGATTTCGCGGGTGCGCTCGGTCACGGACACGAGCATGATGTTCATGATGCCGATGCCGCCCACGAGCAGCGACACGGACGCAATGGCGGCCAGCAGCCACGTCATCACCTCGGTCGTGCCGGTGGCCGCCTCTGCCAGCTCGTTCTGGTTCCGGATGGTGAAGTCGTCGTCGGCATCGCCCAGCTTGTGCGACTCGCGCATGATGGCGCTCATCTCCTCCTGGGCGGCGGGGATGTCGGCGGGCGATGCGGTACTGGCGAGGATCTGCGCAATGAACGACCGGCCGCTCAGGCGGGCCCGCGCCGTGGTATACGGCACCAGCACGACATCGTCCTGGTCGGTCCCGGTGGCCGTCTGCCCCTTGGCGGCGAGCACGCCGATCACGGTGAACGGCACGGAGCGCAGCTGCAGCCGCTCGCCGATGGGATCCATGCCCGCGTACAGCGCCTCGGCCACGGTGCTGCCGAGTACGACGACCTTGCGCAGCGCGCGCTGGTCGTCCTGCGTGAAGAACGTGCCACTTGCCAGCGGCCAGTCACGGATGACCTGGTAGTCGGTGGAGACGCCATTGATTTCGGTGCGCCAGTTGCCCGCGCCGCCGATGAGCTGCGTGCGCGTGGAGATCACCGGCGAGACGGCGGTGATGAGGGTGGCCTCCCGTTGCAGCTTCTCGGCGGCGTCCTCGATCTGCAGGCGGTTGAAGGTGCCGGCACCCTGGCTCACGCCACCCGCCGTGCTGGCCCCCGCGGTGATCACGAGCATGTTGGTGCCGAGGGTGTTGATCTGCGCCTCGATGCTGGAGCGCGCCCCCTGCCCGATCGCCACCATGATGATGACGGCGCCCACGCCGATGACAATGCCCAGCATGGTGAGCAGCGTGCGCATGGTGTTCTTTGCGGATGCTGTCAGCGGCCAGGCGTGCAAGTGTGGTGGTCTTCATGGTGTGCCCGCGAGTTCGGGGTCGTCCACGGTGAGCAGGTCCACGCTCGCGATGTGGCGATCGTCTACGTCCTCGTCGCGGATGATGCGCCCATCGCGCATCTCGATGAAGCGCTTGGCGTATCGGCTGATGTCGCCCTCGTGCGTGACGAGGAGGATGGTGATGCCTTCGTCGTTCAGTTCCTGGAAGAGCGCCATGATCTCGACCGACGTCCTGCTGTCGAGATTGCCCGTCGGCTCGTCGGCCAGCAGGAGTCGCGGGCTCGTGACCAGGGCGCGGGCAATGGCCACACGCTGCTGCTGGCCGCCGGAGAGTTCACTGGGCACATGGTCCAGGCGATCGCCGAGTCCCACCTTCTTCAAGGCCTCGATGGCCGTCGCCCGCGGGTTCGACCAGCGGTGCGTGCGATCGTAGAGCAGCGGAAGTTCCACGTTGTCGATGGCCGTGGTGCGGGCCAGCAGGTTGAAGCCCTGGAAGACGAAGCCGAGCTTCTGGTTGCGGATGTCGGCCAGCTCGTTGGTGGAGAGTCCCTCCACGCGCACGCCGTCCAGCAGGTAGGAGCCGCTGTCGGGGGTGTCGAGGCAGCCCAGCATGTTCATGAGCGTGGACTTGCCCGACCCCGACGCCCCCATGACGGCGATCATCTCGCCGGCACGTACCTTGAGGTCCACGGCGCGCAGCGCGTGTACCTCGTTGGTGCCCATGCGATAGGTCTTCGTGAGGGCGGTGGCATCGATGATGAAATCGCCCGACGGCAGGCCCCCGCTGGCACGCGTCGGCGACGCCTCGCTGCGTGTGGACATGGCTGTCATGATCAGAATCCCGGGCCGGGGGGGCCCGACCGCTGCGTGGTGTTGGACTGGAAGGGGCTGGATGCGCCACTTGTGGCGGCCGACCCGCTCGCTGCCGCGATGATGATCTGCATTCCCTCCTTCGCGTTGGGCCCGGTCACCACCGTCATCTGCCCGTTGGTCAGGCCGGTCGTGACGCGCAACGGCGTCAGCTCGCCGGCGGTGTTGAGGTACCAGAGCGTGCTCGTGGCGGATGTGCGGCCACCGTTGCTGCGCGCGCCGTCCGCCGAAGCGGGCGCGCCGCCCTGGGCGCCGGACGCCTGCGCGACCTGGCCACCACGCGGTGAGTCTGCACGTTGAGCCTCTCCCCCCTTCGCACTCGTCGCCTTGGCTCGCAACGCCTCGAGCTGCTCCGTCGAGGGCCGGAAGCGGAGCGCCGAATTCTGAACGATCAACGCACTGTCCGCCGATCCGGTGATGAAGTCCACGGTGGCGGTCATGCCGGGCAGCAGGCGGCCGCTTTCATTGTTCACGGTGACGACGGCCGTGTAGTTGACGACGTTCTCCACCGTCGCGCTCTGTAGCCGCACCTGCCGCACCTTGCCCATGAACTTCTCGCTCGGGTAGGGCTGCACATTGAAGCGCACGTCCTGCCCCTCGTGGATCTCCCCGATGTCGCTCTCGTCCACCTTGGCGAGGATCTCCATCTGCGACAGGTCGTTGGCGATGAGGAAGAGCTGGGGGCGGAGAGGACGCGGCGACGGTCTGGCCCACGTCCACGTTGCGCTCGATCACCACACCGTCGATCGGGGCGTAGATGCGCGTGTACGACAGGTTGCGCTGCGCCCGTTCGAGGCTCACCTGCGCGGACTTCAGGTTTGCGTTGGCCACGGCCAGCCGGTACACGGCGCCGTCGTACTCCGACTGCGTGAGCACCTGGCGGTCGAAGAGCTGCTTGTTGCGGTCGTAGTCGCGCTGCGCCTGTTGCAGCTCGGCGTTGTTCCGCTCCACCATGGCTTCCGCGTCACGCACGGCCTGCTCCAGGAGCGTCGGGTCGATGCGGGCGAGCAGCTGCCCCTTCTTCACGCGCTTGTTGAAGTCGGTGAGGATCTCGGTCACCAGCCCCGAGACCTGGGTGCCGACCTGCACGGTGGTCACGGCATTCAGGGTCCCGGTGGCCGAGACCGTGGATTCGAGGTTGCCGCGTTCCAGCGTAGCGAAGCGGTAACCGGTCGTCTCGCCGGCGTCGGCACGCTGATACCACCAGAGTCCGGTGGCGCCGGCGAGGGCGACAATGGCGATGAGGCTGTATCCGGACTTGCTCATATGTCGATGTCTCGCGAGATGGTGGAGAGTCGGAGTATGGTGTCGCGCGGCGTCTGGCGCATCCCTGCATGATGTTGAACGCCACCAATCGGTCGATGTTTGCGTCGGATTCACGAACGGCACGCGTGCGTCACGAACGGCACGCCCGTGTCATGAACGCAGGCGGCAACACCGCGCGAACCCCGGTATGCAGTTCATGCGGCCCCACGTGCGACTGGTGACAGAGGGGTTGTCGGGACCGAGCCTCGGCCGGTATCGTTCGCCGGTAGCCTGGGGTGGCAGGCCGACCTAATCATGAAGAGTGGGCAACGACGAGATGAGCGTAACGCAGCACGCCGGGTTCGCTGGCACGAGCAACGAGGGTCAGAGGGCCGACGCGCGCACCAGCGACCCGGGGGTGTACGCGACGGGGCGAACCCCCCTGAGCCGGACGGAGCTTCTCCTCATCGTCGCCTTCTGGACCTTCATGGCGGTCCTCTCGGCCGCCAACGGACTGCTCGACCCGCGGGACCGCATCTTCCAGCCCGTGTCGGCGTCATCTCCAGTGTTGCAGGCATTCATCGAGTCGTACCTGTGGGCGCTGCTCACGCCCGGCATCTTCATGCTCAGCGACCGCTTCAGCATGCTGCGGTCCAACTGGCTACCGCGACTCGCGCTGCTGCTGGGCGCGGGCGTCGTGCTCGCCATCATGGTGGATTCCGTCCACGCCTGGCTGCGATTCAGCGTCTTCTATACGTCCACCGTGCGCCCGACGCCGCCCGTGGGCCCCTGGGTGTCGGCGCGTCGATTCTTCTTCCTGAACGACTTCGTCGTCTACCTCGCGGTGCTCGCAGCGGGCGTGGCGCGCGCCTACTCCGTGCGGTACCGCGCACGGCAGGAGGATGCCACGCAGCTGCGCGCGCAGGCGGCACAGCTGCAAATGCAGCTGGCGGAGGCACGCCTGGCGGCGCTTCGCTCGCAGCTCGACCCGCACTTCCTGTTCAACACCCTGCATGCGGTGTCGTCGCTGGTGGAGCGGGATCCGCGCGGGGTGCGCCGGATGATCGCCCGACTCAGCGAGCTGCTGCGCCACCGGCTGGAGAGCGACGGCGAGCAGGAGACCACCCTCGAGGAGGAACTCGACTTCGTCGCCCGCTACCTGGAGATCATGCAGATTCGCTTCCAGGGTCGGCTGGACGTGGTGACGGAGGTGGACCCGGAGACACGAAGCGCGCTCGTACCCAACCTCATCCTGCAGCCGCTCGTAGAGAATGCGCTCAAGCACGGGGTCGGCCGCACCGAAGCGGTGGGACACATCACCATCCGGACGCGGCGGGAGGGAGATCGCATCGTCCTCTCCGTGCAGGACAACGGTCCCGGACTGGGCGACGCGGCGCCAACAGAGGGCGTTGGGCTACGCAATTCACGCGGGCGACTGGCGCACCTGTACGGTGAGGAACAGAGCCTCGAGTTGCGCCCTGCTGCCGGCGGAGGAGTGATCGCCGAGGTGTCGCTCCCGTATCACACCGGCGCCGACCTGCGCATCGCGGGCGTGAGCGAACTGGTGGACGCACCGTGAGCGACACACCCGGGAAGCGACTGCGCGTCCTGGTGGTGGACGACGAGGCGCTGGCCCGGCAGCGGGTGACCGACCTGCTGGCGCACGAAGGAGACGTGGAGGTTGCGGGGGTGGCAGAGCATGGCACCGCAGCGGTGGAAATGATTCGTGCCCTGCAACCCGACGTCGTCTTCCTCGACGTGCAGATGCCGGGCAAGACGGGCATCGAGGTGGTGCGGGAGATCGGTGCCGAACGCATGCCGCCGACGATCTTCGTCACCGCGTACGACCACTTCGCCATCAAGGCCTTCGACCTGGCGGCGGTGGACTACCTCGTGAAGCCCTTCGACGACGAGCGATTCGAGCAGGCGCTCGGGCGCGCGCGGCGGCTGGTCAACCTCAACGAGGTGGACCGCCTGTCCGGCATGTTGCGCGCCGTGCTCTCCGGCCAGCACGCGGAGTCGGGCGTCGAGGTGGCGGCACCCGCGGCGTCGCCCTACCTCGAGCGGATCGCCGTGGAGATGAAGGGCCAGGTGCGCATCGTCCCGGTCGAGCAGATCGACTACATCGAGGCCAGCGGGCCGTACGCCGAACTGCACGTGGGCGGCAGGATGTACCTCGTGCGAGAACGCATGCAGGAGTTAGAGGATCGGCTCGACCCGGCGCACTTCTTCCGCATCCATCGCTCGGCAATCGTCAGGCTTGACCTCGTGCAATCGCTGCTGCGGGCGCCGGGCGGTGACTATGCCGTGCAGCTCAAGGGCGGGGTGCGCCTGAAGGTGAGCCGGAGCCGCTACGAGGAGTTGGGGCGGGTGATGGGGGTGGACGGGTAATGTCGGCCCGCTGTGTCAGCCGGGTGGCGGGTCGCCACCTGGGCTTCGTGGCAGCGCGATGTTCGTCACCGGCTGCCGACATGCGGCGTACGCACGCCCTCAAGGACGGGTCAGCTCGGGGGCGCTGCGCGATGCAACCGAACGACTGGGCGGTTCCCGAACCTCCTCGAAGTGGTACGAGTCCTCCGCCAGTTTTTCGCATCACTGCGGCGCCGGAAGGCATATCGTGACGAGGTGGGAGGTTGACAGATGGGAGGGAGTCTCGTGACGCACCTCGGACTTTCTGTCGAGCGCTCGCGACGCTACCCAGTGCATCGTCGTGCCATCGATCACGGTCGCTGCAGACGCAGCACCACCACGCGCTCGACGTCGTCCACGTCGCTGCACTCCGCCCCAGTCCTTCCCGCGTCGAGAAGCGCAAAGCGTGCGGGCAACGTCACCTCCGCGATCCAGCGCCCGCCTTCGCCGAGCACTGCCCAGCGCTGCGGGCCGTCTGATGTCGGGACGAGGACCTGGTTTATCATGGAGGCGCGATAGTCGAACGGGCGCCACCCAGAGCTCCCCAGTCGTGGCGCCCGCAGAGCACCGAAGGCGGCGGTGCGATCCGCGAGTGCGTGGCGGATCATCTCCCGTAGCTGCGCCTGGGCGGGCGCAGGCAGCGAGGCATTGGCACGAAGTGTTGTCGTGCGAAAGTATTCGCGCGCCTCGTCGGGAAGCGGCGCCGACGGCACCGCGCGCTCCGTCCGCACCAGTGCTCTTCCGTCGCGGTCGAAGCAGGTGATCACGAACGCGCGTTGGTGACCGCCGCAGTATCGATTGCCGACCGTGACGACGCGGTACGTCGCAGCAAACTGCACCGGCAGCGGCGGGCCGCCCCCCGTTCGCACCACTTCGTAGGACGGAACCGTATCGAGCACCTGTTCGCGTCCGGTCGGATCGATGCGCGCGAGCACCATGGGGGCGACCAGTCGCGACGCCATCGTATCCCTCGGGGGTGGGAATCCCGCCGCGAGCAGCGACCAATCGGAAAACCAGCCGAGTTGGAAGGCCAGCGACGGGGTCCGAAACGTGGGGCGTGCCACCGAACGGAGCAGCCCTCCATCGGGCGCGAACACCTGCAGTCGCCCCGACCTATCACTGCCCGCGATCGTGTCGGCGACGTGCGCCAGATCTCGCAGCCCGTCAAACTCGCCCGGCCCGCGTCCGCGGCGCCCCATCCGTCCGCACCGAGAAACGCCCCGTGGCATCCGAAGACACGAAGTTCCTGCGCGCCAGCGTCAGCCACGACGATACTCCCGTCAAACAACCGCGCGACGCCGACAGTGTTGGCGAAAGCCGTCGGCCCGTCGCCATCCCTCACCGCCGATGGTCAGCGGGGCGACCGACGACCCGCCACTGCTCGGCCGGCCGGTCACCGGCGTTGTAGCGGACGACCCTCGCACCTGACTGCGCGCGCGACTCCGTGGCACCGACGCTGGAGGTCACGACGAGCCACAGGAAAATGCGCGCCCACTCCGATCTTGTGATTCCCATCCTCAAGTCCCCGAATCGTCGAGCGCCGATCATATGGCCCGAAGGGATTCGGCCGCAAGTGCGCTTCGAGGATCACGAGGTGCCTACCAGCCCCTGCCTCTCGTCCATCGTCGGCTGCACGTGCTCCCCAAACGGTCGCTGCGCTTTGTCCGGCAGCGTCTGCCGCAACCACGAGACTCTGCTCACGTCTCGCTCCTGGACTGCCGTGTTGAGTCGCTCGAGCCGACTCGGTGTCACCCGAGCGAACAGGAACTCGGTTTTCGGCTCCTTCGCCAAACGAAGCGCGGTCTACCTCTGTGAAGTGGCCCGCAATGAGACCGCCGCCGGTCCCTCTTGGGCCGGCGGCGCAATTTCTCTCAGAAACGCTCTCGAGTCAGTTCGTCAGGAGACTTCCCCCCCCACCGTGTCAAAACACTTCTGCGTCATGACAGGTGTCCCGTGGCGAGGTGGGAATTTGACAGATGGGCAGGGAGTCTTTTGACAGGCTCGAAGAATGTCACAAACGTGGTGGGGCCATTGCAACGGTGGGGCC
>JADJAD010000015.1 GCA_016704465.1 Gemmatimonadota bacterium
GGTATAGCCCGGGTACATGGGTAACACATCAGTCCAACTGCATAGGTAGCACTCCTTCTAAACTGCACCGCCCCTCTCGTGATAGCGAAGTGCGCCTTGCCTGGTTGGGAGCAGAGTCCTATGGACGAAGCTGACCCTACCAAGGATTCTTCTGGATGCCCAGGGCGTCCGGTTTACGATGACGGAGCTCTGCGACAGTACGGAAGGGTGGTCGGATCAGGTACAAATGGGTCGCCCGCTTCGCTGAGGAAGAGGCGTGCCCGGCGAACCGGAACCGCGTGCACTCTGTCCACACAGATCCGGCCCGTGGTGGGGGACCTGCTCTGCAGTTCCGGCGCTCGCATCCCGACTGGGGCGCGCGCAAGCTCTTCGAAGGTGCTCGCGGCCGCCATCCCGAGATCGAGGACTGGCCAGACCAGCACGACCGCCGACCTGCTGGCACGGCGCGGTTTGGGCAAAAGCTTGGGCGCCGACACCCCCCACCAGCATCCGGCGTGGTGCCGAGTGCGACGACCGCGCCGAATGATCTCTGGACGGCCGACTTCAAGGGCCAGTTCCGCACGGGCAATGGCGTGTACTGCTATCCGCTCACCATCGCCGATCAGCACACCCGCTTTCTCCTCACCTGTCACGGGCTCTTGTCGACGGAAACGCTGACGGCGAAACCGATCTTCGAACGCACGTTCCGCGCGTACGGCCTCCCGCGCGCCATCCGCACAGACAACGGCATGCCGTTCGCGACGACGTCCCTGCACGGGCTGTCGTATCAACGCGAATGGGTGGATGCGGCTCGGCATCGTCCATCAGCGCATTCATCCGGGCCAGCCGCAGGAGAACGGGCGCACGAGCGCATGCACCGCACGCTGAAACGCCGGGCAGTCAAGCCGGTGCAGCGCACCTGACGCGCGCCAACAGGCCCAGTTCGTACCCTTTCGCACCGAGTACAACACCGAACGGCCGCACGAAGCGTTGCAGCAGGAGACGCCGGCTTCACGGCTCAAACTCGCTCGTCGACCAACACATCGGGCTCGAGGAAACGGACGACGGTGTCTGGTCAATCTACTTCACCACGGTCCTGCTTGCGACGATCGACGAGCGGGACTACATCATCCGGGGGTGACACCCCCAAGTGTTACCCATGTACTTGGACACTTGTGTTACCCATCATCCCGGCTGTGCACGCGCGTCAGTGGTGAGAGCGGGAGCAGCGTGAAGTAACCAACCGGAATAGGGCACGTGGGGGTCGCTTGCGTGGGCGAGAAGATTGGGATTGCCGCTCGGCGGCGTCGGTAGCCGATGGAGCGCAATCATCAGCATCGGAAGTGGTGCGCCTTCCGTGTCGCGCAGGACGAAGACCCGATGCGCTGGGATGCCCTTCGCCTCGTCCTCACTGAGCGCAGCGAGCGCGATGGGGCGAGGTAGATGTGTCCGTGAAGGCCGTCTCGAAGACGGGTTGTCCCGGGAGAAACGGAGGATGGACCTGCATGCCAGGCGCGAGATCATGAAACGCGGGACTCGGAGCGAAGACGCCCGCGATGCGCTGGTGGTGCCCCGAGGTCGGCAGTGGAAAGACGATGTCGCCGAGATGTTCACCGCCACGCCACAGGGAATATGCCATCGCGATGGATCAGGTTCTCGGCTGCGTGCGCCGAGGGTCGAGTGAGGCCCAACGTCCGAGGTGAGCCGCATGACACGGCTTGCTGTGGCAAGCCGGCTCCACCGAATAGTTAGGCATCGCGTTCATGCGTGTTGCACTTGGTCGTTGAATCGAAGCGTCATACGGAGTACACAGCCTGCGCTGTCATGGTTCGGGAACTCTTCGCTGTTGCGGAGGACATTATCTAGTTTTCGCAAGTACGTCCTTCGGCACAATGACTCCCTAGGCCAAGCACAGGCGGTCCGTCGCGTTGGATGGCTCCTTTGCGCTTCCGTTGATTCGCGATCGATCGCGCTGTTGTATCTTCCCACGCGGTTTCGCGTAGACCTGCGGACGATAGTTGTCCCTTGAGTTCTGAGGGTTTGGGCAGAAAGCTCAGCGCCGGAGAATCGGCCCAAAACACAGGCAAGTGGATATCGGGGTTGTTCCGGCGGGACCGTCTCCGAATGCGAAGATCCCTCCAGGGCCGCAGTATGCGACGAATTTGCTGGAACAGTCGCGATTTGTCCTCAATGTTCATCAAGGTGTTCTGCCACACACAACATCGAAGGACCCGTCGGCAAAGGGCATGTCGAGGGCATTGGCGCATCGGAACTGAACCTTGCTCGCTAGGCCGAGCTTGTCAGTGAGCATCTCGGCGGCTCGGCAATACTCCTCGGTGAGATCCACCCCGGTTACTTCGCACGCGAATTCTGCCGCTAGGGTACGCGCCGGGCCGCCAATCTGCGAATCGAACGAGTTCGCGCGTCGATTCTCGCCCGCCAGTGTGAAACTCATCGAATGGAGAAAGATCGTCCCGGGAGAGATTGCCGATGTCCTTCCCCGCGTCCTTTAGCCTCTCGATGATCCGCGCGGAGATGTCAGTCGGGCCATAGTGCTCATTCACTGCTTCGGAGTAATTCGACATAGCGACGACTCCCTCTGTTGATGCGAGCACCTACGCTCCCTTGAGGGCTAACGCCAATGTTGAGCTGCGGCCGGATAGAATAGAGCGAGCGGAGCGAGCGCACCATAACCCGGCCGTCTGCTCCAACTACCGTTATACCGCGCGCTCAATGATCGGTTTCAATCTCCCGGAGCGTTGGTGTCTGGTCGTTCAGCGTTGTTGATGAAATCCGGGATCAACTGCTCATTTGTCTTGGCGGTGCTGCACGACGCAGATCGCGTCAGCGTCTTTCAAGCGCGAGAATCCTTGCACCGTTCGATAGAACTTCTCGTTCAGACCGGAAACTTCAGAAAGATTGAAGGGAACCGATAGTTCGCGGCGCCAGTAGAGGCGAACAACATTGTCCCATCGAGTGCCCGCGTTCACAGTGGGGAAGAGTAGCTCGAGCTCCGCAGGAGTCGCCTTTCGCACCTCGAGCAGCTTTGCCACGTGCTGCACCTGCTTCTCAAGCATTGCACAGTCGTCCCTGTTCTTGGAAAGGAGGACGAATTCATCTCCGAACACCTCGGCGGGATCATGACGAAACGCGTGTACCTCCTGCCGAACCACCCTGCCGTAGGTATCGCCAGAAGCTTTGAAGAGGAACATGGGTTGTCTCCCCAATTGACGGCATAACGCTACTTCACCGGTTGTCAATATTGGTCCCGGACCGAAAGCGGACACTCGTTAGGTAGAGTCAGGCGGCGACAGAGGGCTCGGTGTCCTGATGGGATGCGGCGTACTCCGACGGCGTCAGGTCGCCGAGGGAGCCATGGGGACGGTGCTCGTTGTAGTCGATCCGCCACGCTTCGATGACGGCCTTGGCGTGGGCCAGCGAATGGAACTGATGCACGTTTAGGCACTCGTCGCGCAAGCGCGCGTTGAAGGATTCGATGTGCCCGTTGTCCGTGGGCTTGCCCGGGCGCGTGAAGTCGAGCGTGACGCGATGCTCGAAGGCCCAGGTGTCGAGCGCCATCGAGGTGAACTCCGTACCATGGTCCACGGTGATCGACCGGGGCCGTATCCCCCGCCTGCCGCACGCGGTTGAGGCGGCCGCCACGTCGCCTCCGGTGACCCGCTGGACCACCTCTAACAAGGACTCTGGCGACTCCACTGGTCGACGACCGTGAGCACGCGAAACACCCGGCCGTCGGCCAGCTGGTCGTGCACGAAGTCCATGCTCCAGCGCTGCTGCGGCCCCGTTGGCGGGCCACCGGCCCACGATGCAGTGACCGGTGGCGGCGTTTCCTGACGCGCAGCCGCACTTGCAGTCCCTCGAGGCGGTAAAGGCGCCGTACGCGCTTCATGTTCACGTGCCACCCCTCCCGGCGCAGCAGGACGTAGATCCGGTAGTATCCGAAGCGCGGTCGCGCGAGGGCGAACTCCCGGATGCGTAGGCGGATGGCGGACTGATCCCGGGCCTGGCTCTTCCGGTACCAGGCGGCCCGACTGAAGCCGGCCAATCGACAGGCGCGCACACAACTGATTCCGAATCTGTCTTGGAACCACTGGGCGGTCGCGCGTCGACGGGTCGGCGTCACCCGTTTTTCGGAGCGCCTCGCGAGCATATGCTTATCGAGCGTGAGGTCGGCCACAAGGCGCTTCAGCCGGTTGTTCTCGTCCTCGAGTTGGCGCAGGCGGCGCATCTCGCAGGTGCCCAGATGTGCGAACTTCTTCTTCCAGACATAGAACGTCGCCTCGCTCACGCCGAGTTGGCGACAGACGTCGGCCACCGCCGTGCCGGCTTCGGCCTGTCGCAGGGCGTAGGCGATCTGCTCTTCGGTGAATCGGGACTTCTTCATCGGTCGGTGCTCCTGGGTAGGGCCCCAGACGCGAACCTACCCTACTTCCCGACTGCCGTCGAATTCGGGCCCCACACCAATATTCCAGCGAACCCCCGCAACCACCACATTATCAGCCCGCCGTCGCGCATGCGAATCCCAAGCAGTCTCAATCTCGGCGGGCGCGCCAAACCATCGAGCGTCACCGACTTCGACACAACGCGCCCCTGAATCGGCCCGGATTATCATGCGTCACAACACGTGATAATCACAATAGGCGCCGGAGCGGCGCCGAAGGGTGGGTGGTGCTCGCCACCGCCCGGTCCAAGGCGTCCAACGGACTCCGCACGCCCGGGCCCCGGTCGAGGACGTGCAGGTACACCATGGTCGTCGACACGTCCTGGTGACCCAGCAGCTCCTGTACGGTGCGGATGTCGTAACCGTTGCGCAGCAGGTGCGTGGCAAATGAATGGCGGAAAGTGTGCGGAGTCACGCGCTTGCTGAGCCCGAGGGTGATACCGGCTGCTGTAACGGCGCGCTGCACAGTGGTCTCGTACAAGTGGTGTCGCATCACGCGGCGGGTCGTCCGGTCGCGATACTGCCGAGTCGCAGGAAACACCCACGCCCACCGCCAGTCGCGCAGCGCACCCGGCAGCTTGCGGGCGAGCGCGTACGGTAGGCTGAGGTAACCGCCGCCACGGGCGACGTCGCGTTGATGGAGCGTCCGGGAGTCGAGAATGCGCCGGCGGAGGTCATCCATGACGCTCTCCGGCAGCACAGTACGCCGGTCCTTCGCCCCCTTCCCGCTCCGTACGATGAGCACGCCTCGACGCAGGTCTACGTCCTTGATCCGCAACTCGAGCGCCTCGTTCAGCCGCAGCCCCGATCCATAGAGCAGCCTGGTGACCAGCTGCACGTCCCCGCGCAGGGCCTCGATGACCTGCGCGACCTCGTCGGGGGCGAGGACGTTCGGGACGCGGGTCTTTTCCTTGGCCCGCACGGCGACTCGCGTGTCGTCCATGGGGAGCCGGAGGACGTCGCGATACAAGAAGAGCAGCGCCGCGTGCGCCTGGTTCTGCGTCGACGCCGCGACCTTTCGCTCGGTCGCGAGGTGCTCCAGGAACGAGCGAATCTCCGGCGCGCCACACGTGCGTGGATGTCTCAGTCCGCAAAAGCGGACGTAGCGCCGCACCCAGCCGACGTAGGAGCGCTCGGTGCGCGGACTATAGTGCCGCAGGCGCAAGGCGGCGCGCATGTCGTGCAGGAGGGGTGGCATGGTACACAGGGGTCGAAAGTCGCGCCAAGTCCGGCCGCCTCAACGCTCCACCCCCCGGGCTCCACACGCGTCATCATTTCATTGCGTCCGAGGCCTACGATGCACGACGGGCGCGACGGGAGATTCCCGTCGCGCCCGTCACTTCTACCCCAGCCCTGCCTCAGGACACGGTCGCGTTCTGCAGGTCGCGCACGGCCTTGATCAACATCTGCACCTTTGCCCCGTCGCACGACGACCGGGCGTCCCCTTCCACCTGCGCCGCCAGCGCCGACAGCTGCGACGACCGCTGCGTTCCCGGCGCACGTTCGGCGCTCAATAGCGCCGAGCGCACCTCGGCGATGCGCGACGTCGACAGGCACTTCTTGCGCTCGAGCTGGTCCACGAACGAACGGGCCAGCGCAAACGACGGCGGCCAGTCGATCTTCGGCTGCCCCTGCGCGTTCAGGTGCGTCCAGTGCACGGTCTTGGCCGCATCGATCTCGTTCTGCGAGATGTACTGGCTCGGTACGAGGTCGGCGACGTCCATGCCACGGGCGATCTCGGAGCTGACGATGGCGCCGTTGTACCAGTACACGGACCACGACCCGCCCATGCGCATCTGGGTGGAGTCGACCGGGCCACGGTCGAAGTATGCGACCTCGAACGGGTTGGCTGCGTCGGTCCAGTCAAACACGGAGATGCCGCCTTGGTACCACGCCTGCACCATGACGTCGCGCCCGGGGATCGGGATGAGCGAACCATTGTGCGCGACGCAGTTCTCGGCTGCGGTCTGGACAGTCGGGATCTTGTAGTAGCTCTCGAACACCATCTTGCGATTCTTGATCGAGAAGATCGCGTTCGCTCCCCACTCCTTCTTGTCGGTAGCACGACACTTCGGGGCGCCGCCGCCACCCCACTCGTCGGAGAAGAGGATCTTGGTGCCGTCGTTGTTGAAGGTGGCCGAGTGCCAGTAGGCGAAGTTGGAGTCGGCGACGGCATCGAGGCGCACCGGGTTCACCGGGTCGGCGATGTCGATCAACATGCCATGTCCTTCACAGGCGCCACCGGCCAGCCCCAACGACGGATAGACGGTGATGTCGTGGCACTGTCGGCCGGCGTCGATTGGTGCGCCCGGACGCGGCGCGCTGCCGAACATGCGGTTCACCATCCCTTGCAGCCCGTTGCGCAACGCGGTGGAGTCGGCAGCGGTGGGAGCGCCGCTCCCGCCACGCGCCTTGACCACGCTGTCCAGCGCCATCCTGATCATCGGTCCGCCGAGCACGATCTCCTGTCCCGACGACGGAATCTTGGCGGTGAAGCCACCGGCGGCGCGAGCCGCGGCGGCTGCCTGCGCGGCGGCCGAGAGGTCCTCCTCGCCCGGCGCGTGGGTGGGGGTGGAGGTCAGGCCGCTGAAGATGTTGGCCTTGTTGACGACCGCCGAGCGCTCAGGGTTGGCCAGCGGCACCTTGATGATCTCGATGCGCAGGAGTGACGAGTTCGCGTTCTGGTCGGGCTCGTCACGCACGCACCCGGCCAGTTCGTTCGGCGAGCGCACGCCGGCCGAGCCGGAGACATAGATGTAGATGTTGTCAGGGTCGCGCGGGCTCTCGACCACGGTGTGGGTGTGCGACCCGCGGCAGGTCTGCACGTTGGCCACGACCTTCGGGTTCTTGATGTCCGTAATGTCGAAGACGCGCACGCCGCGGAAGCGAATCGCGCTCACGGTGTCGGGGACGCCGCCGGGCAGGCAGTCCACGCGCCCGTTGTTGGCTTCGGCCGACATGAACATCAGGTTCTTGTAGACCGAGACGTCGTTCTGCGACGCCGGGCAGCTGAACGCGGTGACCAGCTCGGGCTTGGCCGGGTTGGAGATGTCCCAGATGACCGGGCCGTTGTAGTTCCCCTGGATGACGTAGTTGCCGGTGAAGGCCAGGTCGGAGTTGGTGATGCCCAAGAAGCCCGGGGGCGAGACTGCCTTGGCGACCACCTTCATGTTCTCGCTGGCTTCGCCGGCGTCCATCAGGCCAGCCTTGAGGCCAACGCGTCCGTCCATGCGTGGATCGACGACGGGGCGCGGGGGCGTGGCGGGGGGATTGGACCCGGCACACGCCGTCGCCGCGACCAGCGCGGCGGCGAGCGTCAGGCGGGCGGAAAGACCAAACGTGCTCATTCAGGGCTCCTTGGGGTTGGAGGCGTGGGGGCTTCGATCAACATCTGGAGCATTCGGCGAATTTCGGTCGACTGATCGACCTCGACGTCGGCGGCGAACTTGAAGATCGTCTCGTCCTGACCGGCGCCGCGCGCGGCGAACAGCGTCTTGACCATGTCCACCGCGCCGCGATGGTGCTGGATCATGAAGGTAAGGAACAGGTGGTCGAACTCTGCACCGCGCGCCGCGTCGAGCTGCTTCAACTGCGCGTCGGTCAGCATCCCAGGCATGGTCATGGAGTGGTCCATCTCGTGCCCCATTCCAGCGTGCGACATCTGCTGCCCGGTCGTATTGGCGGCCGGAACGTCCTGGTTCCGGTCCCGCAGCCAGGTCTGCATCAGGGTGATCTCGTCCTGCTGGGCGTTGATGATGCGCTCGGTCAGCCGGATCATGGCTGGACTCGCCCCATGCGACGGGGCCCAGTTCGAGATCAGGATCGCCTGGGCGTGGTGATGAATCATCCCCGACATGAAGTCCACGTCGGCCTTGGTGTACGGATAGCGCAGGGAATCGGCGCGGGCGCGTTCCTTCGCCGCCTCGGGCCCCATGCGAGTGAGCGCCGTGTCGGGGTGCGACTGGGCGCACGCTGCGCTGAAAGCGAGTGCGCCAAGCACGAGCAAGGTTGAATGTCTCATGGCCAGGACCACAGGTTGGACAACCGGATCTCTCAGTCGGTTGCGGGAGAATTCCGCCACCGGGGTCGGAATCGCAAAATAGCTCGGGCGACGGAACGCCGTGGCTTCTACACCATTCCGTGCCGTTCCGTGGCGACGTCTGCGTCACCTGTCGCATGGCGAGCTGGACCGCACCGAACTGTCCCCGTCCGTCCTGCAACTTCCCGATGCGCGCCCCAGGCATCCGCCCCTATTTTCCGGGCATGACGACCATCAAGCAAGCCGACTTCATCCAGTCGATCGCCGACGCGCTCCAGCACATCTCCTACTACCACCCGCTCGACTACATCCAGGCGCTGGCCGACGCCTACGAGCGGGAACAGGGACCGGCGGCGAAGGACGCGATCGCCCAGATCCTGACCAATTCCCGCATGTGCGCCGAGGGGCATCGCCCGATCTGCCAGGACACCGGGATCGTGGTGGTCTTCCTGAAGGTCGGGATGAACGTGCGGTGGGAGGCGACGATGTCGCCGCAGGAGATGGTCGATGAAGGGGTGCGCCGGGCCTACATGCTCCCCGAGAACGTCCTGCGGGCCTCCATCGTCGCCGACCCGGCGTTCGGTCGCAAGAACACGCGCGACAATACGCCGGCCGTGGTGCATACCGAGATCGTCCCCGGCGACACGGTCGACGTCAGGCTCGCCGCCAAGGGAGGAGGGTCGGAGAACAAGGCCAAGTTCGCCATGCTCAACCCCAGCGACTCGGTCGTGGACTGGGTCATGAAGACGGTCCCCACGATGGGCGCAGGGTGGTGCCCCCCAGGGATGCTGGGGATCGGGATCGGCGGCTCGGCCGAGAAGGCGATGGTGCTGGCGAAGGAATCGCTGATGGAGCACATCGACATGGCCCAGCTCAAGAAGCGTGGGCCACAAAACAAGATCGAGGAGCTGCGCATCGAGCTGCACGACAAGGTCAATGCGCTCGGGATCGGCGCCCAGGGGCTCGGCGGGCTGGCCACGGTGCTGGACGTGAAGATCCTCGACTACCCGACGCACGCCGCGTCCAAGCCGATCGCCATGATCCCGAACTGCGCGGCCACGCGGCACGCGCACTTCACACTCGACGGATCGGGGGTGGCACAGTTGCCGGTTCCCAAGCTCTCCGACTGGCCGGACGTGACGTGGAAGCCCGACGTCAACGCGAAGCACGTCGACCTCGACACGCTGACTCCCGAGGTTGTCGCGTCATGGCAGGCGGGCGATCGCCTGCTGCTCAACGGGAAGCTGCTCACAGGGCGCGACGCGGCGCACAAGCGCATCGCCGACCTGTTCGCCTCGGGCGAGGGTCTGCCGGCCGGCGTCGACTTCACCAACCGCGTCATCTATTACGTGGGACCGGTGGACCCGGTGCGCGACGAGGCGGTCGGGCCCGCAGGGCCCACGACGGCGACGCGCATGGACAAGTTCACCGAGATGATGCTCGCCCGGACCGGGTTGATCGCGATGATCGGCAAGGCAGAGCGCGGGCCGGCCGGGCTGGAGGCGATCCGCAAGCACAAGGCGGCCTATCTCATGGCGGTCGGCGGGGCGGCGTATCTCGTGTCGAAGGCGATCCGTTCGTCGCGGGTCGTCGCATTCGCCGAACTCGGGATGGAGGCGATCTATGAGTTCGAGGTGGCCGACATGCCGGTCACGGTGGCGGTAGACGCGGGGGGGAGCAACGTGCACGAGACCGGGCCGCGCGAATGGCAGGAGAAGATCCGCCAGCTGCCGGTGCTCGCCGGGTAGGGAGAACGACGAGGGGGCGCGGCGATGGTGCCGCGCCCCCTCGCGATGAATGCCTTCCGGCGGCAGGACTCAGCTGCTGGTCTCGGTCGGCGGATTGGCGGAAATCGGGTATCGCAGCCGCGCCGCGACCCCGTCGGCCTCCCGATCGACGGCGCTGGCGGCCTCACCATGCACCTGACGGACGGTTGCGCCCTGGCCGAGCGCGCGGTCGAGCAGTTCGTCGGCCACCTGCGGGTGTCCGCTCACGAAGCGCTCGCTGAGCAGGAGGTCGGCGACACTCTCGCGCTCGAGCATCGCGCGCGTGGCCTCGAGCCCGATGACGCCGCGTCCGCGGGCGCCGAACTCCTCGATGATCTCGCGGACCGTCTCCTGGTCACGTGCGCCTTCGCGCTCGTTGATGGCGGCGGCCACGGCTGCGGCGATGGCGGAATCGCCGGATTGCACGTCGAGATGGTCGAGGGCGATGAGTCGATCGTGCAGTCGCGTGGGGACCAGCGCGCGAGCGGCCGCGACCGAACGGGTGGTGCCGCCGATGACGATCCATCCGTGCGCGCCGGCGAGGTCGGTGGCGCGCTCGATGGCACGGGCGTACAGGCGGTCACGACCGGTTTCCAGCGTGCGTTCTGCCACATCGGCGGCGGTTCCGCCCCGCGTCCCGCGTCCCATGTTGCTGCGGCCTGCACCCAGTCGGTGCTCGACGTCGCCCAGCTTTTCCACCGCGTCCGACTCGAGCGTCTCGAACGTCTCGAGGTGTCGCGGCGGGGTGAAGCGGCACAGGCGAGCCAGCTGCAGGTCCACCACCAGCACTGCCGAGGGGGCACCTAACGAAACATCGTGCAGGAGCGGTGCGAGGAAGACGCCGTAGCCCCACTGCGCAGTGTTCGGCACTGCGGTCGCGGTCGCGGTGGCGAACAGGACCTCGCGCGGCGCCACGGCCAGGACGACGCCGGGAGCGCCCAGCGACGCGCGCTCGGAGACGAGCCACTGGCGGAGCAGAGCGACGGCCGCGTAGAAGTCCTCACGCTCGCCGTGGTCGGCGTCGGCGATGCGACGGCGCAGCGGCTCGAGCGCGTGTTCGAGTTCCACCTCCCAGATGCGCTGCGCGGCGGGATCCGTCACCGCGGTGTGCAGGTAGACGGTGAGCACCCGTCGCTCGCGATACTGGGTGGCCAGTTGAACCAGGTCGTGAGTTCGTAGCATAAACCATTTCCTCCTGAAGAAGACAGTCGTGGTCCGCGTCGCCTCAGTCGCCGTGCACCTTCGGTTTCCGGTCACGCCGCGCGGCATCGAGCAGCAAGCGGCGCTCGGCGGCGGCGACGTTGTGTCGCGTGCGTTCGATGACGTCGGGGTTGACCGAGATCGAGTCGATACCCCACTCCACGAGCCGATCGACGTACTCCGGATGCACCGATGGCGCCTGGCCGCAGATCGAGCAGGTGAGGCCCAGGTCGCGGCAGGTGGAGACGATCCGGTGCACCGCGTCGAGCACCGCGGGGTCGCGCTCGTCGAAGAGCGGCGCGACCACGGCGTTGTCACGATCGAGCCCGAGCATGAGTTGCGTCAGGTCGTTCGACCCGATCGATACACCGCTGATGCCGAGCTTGGCATACTCGGGGAGCCAGTAGACGACCGACGGCACCTCGGCCATGACCCATAGCTGCAATCCGGGGGCGGCGCCGAGCGGGCTCTTGTCCACCAGGGCCTTGCAGGTGCGCAGCTCGGACAGGGTGCGCACGAAGGGGATCATGAGGTGGAGGTTGGGACAGTCGCGTCGCACCTGGGCCAGCGCTTCGAGTTCGAGGGCGAAGAGGTCGGGCTCGCGGGTGTAGCGGAAGCATCCCCGGTAGCCGATCATCGGGTTCTCCTCGTGCGGCTCGAAGTCCTCGCCGCCCGAGAGCGAGCGAAATTCGTTGGTGCGGAAGTCGGTGGCGCGATAGATGACAGGGCGCGGCGCGAACGCCGAGGCGATGGTGCGCAGCTCGGCGGCCATGCGCGACACGAACTCGTCGCCACGTCCGTCGCGGATCAGGACGCGGGGGTGCGTGTTGCCTAACGCCGACAGCAGCATGAACTCGGCGCGCAGCAGGCCCACGCCGTCCACGTCGCGCGCGGCGATCTCGGCGGCATGCAGCGGATCGGCCAGGTTGACGTACACCTTGGTGGCGGTGACCGGACGCTCGGCCGCGGCGGTGGTGGCCGCCAGCGCCCCCCGGCCGCGCCGCGCCGACTCGGGCTCCGGCGTGTTCGGGGTGAAGCCGGCGTGGATCGTCCCCGCGGTGCCGTCGACCGTGATCTCGGCCCCGGTGCGCAGGGTGGTGGTGGCCTTTCCGGTCCCCACCACGCACGGAATCCCCAGCTCGCGCGAGACGATGGCGGCGTGCGACGTCATCCCGCCCGCGTCCGTGACGATGGCGGCGGCGCGCCGCATGACCGGGACCCAATCGGGCGAGGTCATCGCCGCGACCAGGACCTCACCGTCGAGCAGCGAAGCACTATCGGTGGCGCGGGCGATGACCCGCGCGCGCCCGCTCCCGATGCCCGGGCTCGCCCCCAGCCCACGGACCAGGAGCTCGGTGGAGTGCGGGGCGACCACGACGGCCGGCGACGCGTACGAGCCCGCGGGCGCGACACTGTCCACGCCGACATTGCCCAGGGCCAGCGTCGTGATCGGACGCGCCTGCACGAGGAACGCCTTGCCCCGCTCGATGGCGAACTCCATGTCCTGGGGGGCGCCGTAGTGGGCCTCGGCGCGCAGCGCCATCTCGATGAGTTGCCCCAGCTCGTCCTCCTCGAGCACCAGTTGCATCTGGCGATGGTCGCCATCGAGCGACACGCGCACGTTCTGTCCGGTGGCCCGGTCCCGCTCCAGCAGGAACGCCTTGTGGCCGGCCACCTGCTGCAGCACGCGCCGGGTGGACTTCTGCACCACGTAGCGGTCGGGGGTGACCTGCCCGAGCACCACCACCTCGCCCAGTCCCCACGCGGCCTCGATGATCATGTGGTCACGGTTGCGCGAGGCAGGATCGACCGAGAAGATGACGCCCGACTTGTCGCTCTGTACCATGCGCTGCACGACGACGGCAATGGCGGGGGCGACCTGCAATCCCTGCTTGGCCCGGTAGAACAGGATGCGCGCGCTGAAGCCCGAGGCCCAGCAGTCGCGCACGGCCTGCAGCAGCGCGTCGTCGCCGGCGACGTTCAGGAAGGACTCGAACATTCCCGCGAATGAGGTCTGCGCCGAGTCCTCGGATGTGGCCGAGGAACGGACCGCCACCAGCGCCGGCGAACTATCGGACTCGAGCGCGCGATAGGCCTGCACGATGGGGGCGGAGATCGCGGCCGGAAGGGCCGCGCCCGTGACCAGGGCACGCAAGCGATCGGCGGCAGCCTGGAGCGCGGCACCATCGTCCACGTTCAGCGTGCGCGCGATGTCGTCCATGGCGCTACGGACGCCGGTGGCGTCGAGGAAGGCGTCGTAGGTGGCGCTGCCGACCACGAAGCCGTCGGGGACGGCAAGGCCGGCCCGGACCAGTTCGCCGAGGTTGGCGCCCTTGCCCCCGACATCGGCCGTGCGCGTTTTGTCGAGCACACGGAAGGGGAAGATCCCGATCTCTGCGTGGCTCGCGACGCCGGTCGTCGTACTGCCGCCCTGAAGCTCGCGAATGCTGTCGGTCACGTTGCACGCGTCGCGGCGACTCGACGATCCGAGTCCGCGGCGCCTCCGATTGAGGTTCACAGAGGGATGGTGCCGGGGTGGCGGTCGCCGGACCTGCGTTGCAGCGCCGGGGCGAAGCCGGCACGTCTTCCGAGCTGCGCACGCCCTCGGTCCAACGTCGCCTCGGCGGCGTGGAGCGACCATCGACCCCCTACTGAGGAGGGTAGGTACTCGGAGGCGTTACGTCAGTTGGAGATAGACCCAGAAATCGGGGGGCGCACCGCACGACTTTTCAGGCGTCCCCGGACTGCGCGCGCCTGGTTCGGCGTTTCTCATGCCAAGGCGGTGTTCCACCCGGGTTCGGTCGCCTATTCGGTGTCCCGTGTTGCACGCAGCCGCGCCAGCGACTCGCGCACCCCGGGCGGAAGGAGCAGGTCGTCGCTGATGGCGGCCTCCTCCTCCGCGCCGCGCCACTGGGCCTCCAGACCCGCGAGTTCGCCGGCCAGGATGGCGCGCTCGACCTCTTCGTGCGAGGCCATTTCGAGCGCCAATCGCACTTCGGCCGGGAGGCTGGGGAGCTCGCCCGAGTCGCCATACGTCTGCTGCGCGGTGAATCGACTGCGATGGCGGGCGAGGAAGAGCGGGAGCTCGTCGGCGCCGCCCGCCTCGGCGATGAGGTGCACGGCCCCCTGGATGCGGGACGAGGGGGCGCCGATGCGGTTGAGGCGCGGGGCATGGCGAGCGAGCAGCTGGCGGGCCGGAGGGCCGACCAGCCGCAGGGTCGCGATCGCCGAATTCTTGTGGAGGCTCCTTTGCCACCAGCTTCCCTCGAGCACTCCGTGTTCGTCCGCGCGGATGGAATATTGGAGCTCCAGTCCCCACCCACCGTCCGCGTCGCTCGCGGCGACGAGCTTCGGATGACCGATCGGAATCACGCTTCCGCCCGTGGAAGGATCCTCGACCGGCCGCTGGCGCGACAGCGCGCCGGACGCGCCGAGGTTGAGCACGAGCGTGGTGACCTGCACGAAGGGTAGGAGCGCCACGAGCGAGCCTCCCAGGGTTACGGCCCCGGCTGCCAAGGCGATGACGGCGGCGCTCCCGCCAACGCCGAACGCGACGGCGCGAGCCCGCCGCCGCCCGA
Source organism: Gemmatimonadota bacterium (assembly GCA_016704465.1). Classification (GTDB taxonomy): domain Bacteria; phylum Gemmatimonadota; class Gemmatimonadetes; order Gemmatimonadales; family Gemmatimonadaceae; genus SCN-70-22. Next base: position 15,025 of record JADJAD010000015.1, read on the forward strand.
ATTGGTCGCCGTAGCGCCACGCGGCGAACTCGGTCGGCGGCGGGGCGCCGATGCGTACGAGATCGGTGCCGTCGCGCAGGCGTGCGAGGCCGACCTGGTCGCTGCTGGCGCGCAGGCGCGAGTCGCGAAAGCTGCGCGCGCACTCTTCCAGCGCTTCCCAGCGACGCTCGATCGGGGTGAGGTTCCACCGTTCACAGCGCCTGCACACGACCCACAAACGCCCCTTGGCCTCATCGAACGCGATGCGCCGCCCGATGGGAAGGAACTCCACGCCGTCGTTGGCGGGAAATGTGGTGTTGCACCAGGCGCAGGAGGTCAGCACGACAGCGGTGGGCTCGCGTGAAGCCGAACTATCGCCACCCGGCTGGAGCGAGGCAACGTGCGTCGCACGGCGCGGATGCTCGCGGATGCTCGCGGAGTGCGGGCACGGGTGCCAGTTTGTCAGCGGCGTACTGGAGGCGAGCATGAGCGCGAGCGTCGAGCTGGTCTACTTCGAGGGATGTCCGCACGCGCCGGAGGCGAGGCTGCGAGTCGGCGAGGCGCTGCGGCGCGCCGGCGTCGCCGAGGTGTGGGAGGAGTGGGATACGCTCGATTCGGCGACGCCTGCGCGGTACCAACGATTTGGCTCGCCGACCGTACTGGTCGCAGGGCGCGACGTGAGCGGCGCTGGTGTCGTCGGCAATGGCATGCGCTGCGTGGTGGGCGGCGGGCCGAGCGTCGAGGCGATTGTAGAGGCGATTGTAGAGGCGCTGCGCGCTGCGCCTGACGGTGACATTCTGTAGGTTCTCTCCGACTCTTACCCCGGGTTTGCCCATGCGCGTCCTGTCCGCAGTCGTTGCCCTTGTCCCCCTGATCGCCGCGTGCAGCCCCAGCGGCGACGGCGCGTCCTCGCGCGGTGGTCCCGATGCGAGCTACGACGTGGTGATCGAGAACGGGCGCGTGGTCGACGGGACCGGGGCGGCCTGGTACTACGGCGACGTCGCGTTGCAGGGCGATCGGATCGCGGCCATCGGGCCGCGTGGCGCCTTTCGCGAGTCGCGCGTCACGCAGCGGGTCGACGCGACCGGGCACGTCGTCGCCCCTGGCTTCATCGACATCCAGGCGCACTCCATCGGCCACTACATGAGGGGCGATGGGCTCGGGATCTCGATGGTGACGCAGGGCATTACGACGGCGATTCACGGTGAGGGGTCGTCGTTAGGGCCGGTGAACGACAAGATCCTGGCCGCCGAGACCGATACCTCGGCGCGCCGCGTGCTGGAGGGATTCCGTGGCGATCATGGCTTCGGCCTCTGGCTGGAGTACATGGTGGCGCGCGGCGCGTCGCAGAACATCGGCTCGTTCCTGGGCGACGGGACGGTGCGCGTGTACGCCAAGGGGGAGGAGGCCGGAGCGCTGAGCGCGGCCGAGCGGGACACGATGCAGGCCGCGGTCAGGCGAGCCATGGAGGATGGCGCCTTCGGTCTCGCGAGCGCCCTGATCTACCCGCCGAACACGTATGCCTCGACCGAGGAGCTGGTGGAGGCGTCGAAGGCCATGGCGCCGTACGGCGGCGTGTACATCACGCACATGCGCAGCGAGGGGGACAAGTTCCTCGAGGCCATCGACGAGGCGCTGCGGATCGGACGTGAAGGAGGAGTGCCGGTCGAGATCTACCACCTCAAGGCGAGCGGGCCGCGCAACTGGCCCAAGATGCCGCTGGCGATCGCCAAGATCGATTCGGCGCGCGCGGCGGGGCAGGACGTGCAGGCGGACATGTACCTGTACCCGGCCGGCGGGAACTCCTTCGCCGCCTGCATTCCGCCGAAGTATGCCGAGGGGGGGCGGCTGCTGGAGAACCTCAAGGACCCGGCGAAGCGCGCGACCATGGTCGCCGAGATGCACGCGATGGACGCCGGCTACGAGAACCTGTGCGAGATCGCCTCGCCAGCCAATGTGATGGTCGTGGGCTTCAAGAAGCCCGAGCTGATGCAGTTCGAGGGCAAGCGCCTGAGCGAGATCTCCGCGGCGTTAGGCAAGGACTGGGCCGAGGTGATCATCGACCTGAACGTCGAGGAAGAGCTCGGCCTGGGGGAGATCCTCTTCCTGATGAGCGAGGAGAACATGAAGCTGCAACTGCAGCAGCCGTGGATGAAGTTCGGGACCGACGCCAGCTCGCAGGACCCGGCGACCGCGCAGGGCATGACCCACCCGCGCGCCTACGGCAACTTCCCGCGCATCTTCTCGAAGTATGTGCGCGGCGAGCCGGTCATCGCGCTCGAGGACGCGGTGCGCAAGGCGTCGTCGGCGGTGGCCACGCGCCTCATGATCACCGATCGCGGCGTGCTGAAGGAAGGGCTCAAGGCCGACGTGATCATCTTCGACCCGGCGACGATCACCGACAACGCGACGTTCGAGAAGCCGCATCAGTTGTCCACGGGCGTGCGCGACGTGTACGTCAACGGCGTGGCAGTGGTGCTGAACAACGCCCACACCGGCGCGAAGCCCGGGGTGGTGGTGCGTGGTCCGGGGTGGCGACGGTAGGGGGCCAGCCGGCCCTCGCAGCGATTCGGAGCACGCCCGCTTTCGGCGACATCGGCACGTCCCCACCGCCGATGTCGCCAGCGCGCCGCCGCGTGCTCCCGCGCGCGCGGTTGCCGGAGAGCACGCAGTCCTGGTCTTGCGTGAACGCCCGGTTCTATTTACTCTGGAATTACGGAGAAATAGAATGGCCCTTGGCGATCTCGAACAACTCGTGATGCTGGCGCTCCTGCGCCTCGCCGACAGCGGATTCGGCGCCGCCGTCCAGCGCGAAATCGCCGAGCGGTCGGGGCGGGACGTCACGCTGGGGGCGGTCTACACCGCGCTTGCCCGCCTCGAGGAGAAGGGCTTCGTGCGTTCCCGCATCGGCGAGCCGCTCCCGCAGCGCGGCGGGCGCCGCCGGCGGCACTACGAGGTGCTGCCCGCCGGCCGGACGGCGATCGCCGAGGCGTGGCAGGCGATCGAGGCGCTGTCGCGCGGACTCCGCGCCCAGCTGGAGGGGTGATGTCGCCCGAGCGCTCGCGCCGCGGTGGACATCCGCCGCGACTTGCCCTCTGGCTGCTGCAACACCGCGTGCCGGAGCACGAGCGCGAGTTCCTCGTGGGCGACCTGGTCGAGGCGTACCATGACGCCTGCGAGTCCGACGGCGACCAGCGCGGGGCGCGTCGCCGTTTTTGGCGCGAAGCAGTGGCTGCCAGCATGCGGCGAGAGCGTGATCACCAGTCCATCCCCTTCACGCGCGGACTCATGACCGACCTCGGACTCGACGTCTCCCTCGCCATGCGCCGGCTGCGGCGCACCCCCGGCTTCACACTCGCGGCCAGCCTGACGCTGGCGCTCGGCGTTGGCGCCGCCTGCGCGATCACGGCGGTGGCGCGACCGGCCCTGTGGGGGGCGCTTCCTTTCCGCGACGCGGAGCGCATTGTCACGCTGCGCGAACGCTTCGGCGACGGGAGCCTCGGCAACCTCGGCTACACGACCATTGCCGATCTGCGCCGCCAGAGCTCGACCCTATCGGCAATCGCCGCGGTCCGCGCCTGGGCTCCGACGCTGACCGACGCATCGGGAGCCGAGCGGCTGACGGGACTTGCCGTGTCGTCCAGCTTTCTCGAAGTGATGGGGACGCGGGTGGCGATCGGGCGGGACTTCACGCCGGAGGAGGACCGCCCGAACGCGACAGCGGTGGTGCTGCTCGACCACGGCTTCTGGCAACAACGCTTCGGCGGCGACACCTCGATCGTCGGTCGGACCGTACGACTGGAAGACGTGGAGCACCGCGTGATCGGCGTGCTGCCCGCGGACTACGAGAGCGTGCTTCGTCCGGGCGCGGTGATCCTGCAGCCGCTCGGCTACATAGAAACGGCTGGTTTCGCATGCCGCGACTGCCGCCACCTGCGAGCGGTCGCGCGCACGCGGGACGGTGTGCCGATCGCCGTTGCCGCCCGTGACGTCGAGTCAGTCTTCGCGCGGCTTCGGGACGAGTATCCGGCCGTGTACGCGTCGCATGGCCTGCAGCTGACGCCGTTGCGCGCTGCACTGGTGGAGACGACACGCGGTCCCCTGCTGGCGGTGCTTGGGGCCGCCGCGCTGCTCCTGTTGATTGCGCTGGCCAATACGACCAACCTGTTCGTGTCACGCGCGATTCAGCGTGGCGGCGAAACGACGATCCGGGCGGCACTCGGCGCCAGCCGGTGGCGATTGGCGCGCAGCATGCTGATCGAGGCGTTGCTGGTGTCCGGACTCGGGGCACTGTTCGGGCTGGCCCTTGCCCACGCCGCGCTGGGCGCCCTGCTCGCCCTGGCTCCTGCATCGATACCGCGCATCGACCAGGCACGCGCCGACCTCCCGATCACCCTCCTGGCGGTCGCACTGGCCGTCACGTTAGGCATGGTGAGCGGGCTGCTGCCGGCGATGTTTGCCGGCGCACGCGGGTTGCGTGACCGGCTGGCGATCAACGCGCGCACCGTCGCGCGCGGCGCGCACGACGTGGTGCGTCGCACGCTGGTGGTGGTCGAGCTGTCGCTGGCCCTCCTGCTGCTGGGTGGTGCGGGAATCCTCGTGCAGAGCGTGCAGCGCTTGCTGGCCGTCGACGTCGGCTTTGCGACCGCCGACCGCGTGCAGATGGCGCTGAGCGCCACCGGGGCGCGATTCGATTCCGAGGCGATGGTGCGCCAGACGTGGCGCTCGGTGCACGAGGCGGTGCGCGCCGTCCCGGGCGTGACCTCGGCCAGCCTCACCACGCAGCTGCCGTTGTCCAACGACTTCGACGGGTGGGGGGTGCGCTGGGAGCGAGCGGCCGACGATGTCGAGGAGTCGGGCATGGATGCCTTCCGCTTCGCCGTCACCGCGGACTATGCCACGACGATGGGCGTGCCGCTGCTCAGCGGGCGATTCTTCGCCCCCACGGACCGCGCGACAACCGATCCGGTGGTAGTGATCAACACGACCATGGCGCGTCGCCAGTTCGGCGATCGTAGCCCGATCGGCGCCCGCCTGAAGATCGGGCCGCCGACCTCGCCGTGGCGCACGGTAGTCGGGGTCGTGGGCGATGTGCGGCACCCGACGCTGGACGATGAGGTCGGCGGCCAGCTCTATCTCCCCATGGAGCAGAACGCGTTCGCCGACGCGTACGTGCGCCTGGTGGTGCATTCCACCCTCGATCCGGGCGTGCTGACGCGCACGGTGCGCGACGCTGTGCGGTCCGTGGAGAACAGCATCCCGGTCGCTGAGGTCAGCACACTGTCGGCGCTGGTGGACCGGGCGGCCCAGCAGCGGCGGTTCGCCGAGCGTCTCTTCCAGGCGTTCGCGCTCGCGGCGATTCTCCTGGCGGCGATCGGGATCTTCGGGGTGATTTCCGGGATGGTGGGGGAGCGCGTCCGGGAAATCGGCGTGCGATCGGCGTTAGGCGCGACGCAGGGGCAGATTCTCGGGCATTTCATGCGGCAGGGTGGACGGCTGGCCGCCATGGGTATCGCGGTGGGTGGCGGTGCGGCGTTGCTGCTCGGGACAGCGCTTCGGCCGCTGGTGTACGGCATCTCGCCCCGCGACCCGTGGACGATCGCGACCGTGTCGGTCGGATTGGGAGCGGTGGCGCTGCTCGCCACGCTGCTGCCCGCGTGGCGCGCGTCACGGGTGGACGCGGTGGTGGCGCTGCGGACGGAGTAGCGGTTGCGCGACGAGTTCGCCGTCACCAACGTTGCCCTTTGTTCACGACAACCGCATCAGCATGAATCGTCGCCGCTTTCTGCGAGATTCGGGCGCGACCGCGCTCGGCGCTGCCCTGCTTCCCGCCTACACCGTGTCCTCCGCCGCCCCGGTGCTCACGCGCCCGATTCCCTCGTCGGGCGAACGCATCCCCGCCGTCGGCCTGGGGACGTGGCAGACCTTCGACGTGGGGACGGACCGGGCGCTTCGCGAGCAGCGCGGCGAGACGCTGCGGGCATTCGTCGACGCCGGCGGAACGGTGGTCGACTCGTCGCCGATGTACGGATCGTCCGAGCGCGTGGTCGGAGACCTGGTGCAGGCGGAGGGGTTGCGGGACCGCCTGTGGCTGGCGACGAAGGTATGGACGTCGGGCGAAACGGCCGGCGTTCGTCAGATGACCGAGTCGATGGCGCTGCTGCGCACGCCGCGGCTTGAGTTGATGCAGGTGCACAACCTGCTCGACTGGCGGACCCACCTCAAGACGTTGCGCGGGTGGAAGGAGGAAGGGCGCGTGCGGTACATCGGCGTGACGCACTACCTCGCGTCGGCGCATGACCAGGTGGAGCGCATCGTGCGAGAGGAGCGGCTGGACTTCGTGCAGCTGAACCTGTCGCTCGACGAGCCCGAGGCGGCGTCGCGGGTGCTCGACACCTGCGCCGAGCGCGGCGTGGCGTTCATCGCCAATCGTCCGTTTGGTGGCGGCGGGTCGTTCGCCCGCGCCCGCGGCAAGGCGCTGCCCACGTGGGCAGCCGACTACGACGTACAGAGCTGGGCGCAGTTCATGCTCAAGTGGATCCTGTCGCACGAGGCGGTGACCTGTGCGATTCCCGGGACGAGCCGGGCAGCGCACGCCGTGGACAATGTCGGGGGAGCGACCGGGCGACTCCCCGATGCGCGCGCCCGCGACCGCATGGCCGCGGCTTGGCGCGCCCTATGAACAGCGGGGAGCACGCGCGAAGCGTGCTCCCCGCGGCTCCATGCTGCGACGCCCCTACCGAAACGGCAACGGCCCCACCCCCTCCTTCAGCTCCCGCACCATCCGGTCATCGCCGGTGACCTGCCAGTAGATCAACGACACGGGGATCATCCCCGCAGCGTTGATCTCGTCCATCACCGCCCGCAGCGTGAAGGCACCGCCCAGCTGGCGCGCTCGCTCGGCGATGGTTTCTTCCATTAGTCGACCGCCGGTGATGTAGCTCGCACCGTAGCCCGGTTGGCGCAGGTACAGGTGCTGCTCGAAGCCGAGCAGCGGGTCACGACGCATCCAGCCACGCGGCGTCCAGTTCACGTGGATGTTGCCGGCCTCCTCCATGGAGAGCGTGTTGGCGTGGGCGTACAGGTTGCCGAGCCCGCGCGCGGCGCGGTTCATGAGCATGATCCAGACAATCTCGCGCGAGCGCGGCGACTCGTCGTACAGTCCGGCGTGCATCATCCACTCTTCCATCGCCGTGGCCGTCCCCTCGGCGCGGCTCATCCACACGTTGTACAGCAGCGGGCCGCGCCGGATCGGGCTGGCGTGCGGCTGCTCCTTCATGCGCATGTTGTCCCACCAGTGGTAGAGGTGCGTCCACAGGGGGATGGGGTCGCGCTGCGTGGCCTGCATGAAGAAGTTGCGGCCGGCCTCGGGGGTGAAGCCCGCGGTGCGCTCGCGCATGGCCTTCTCGAACCACGGCTGCATGGTGAGGATCTGATTGTCCCGCATGAAGCGCAGGTAGCGGGCAATGGCCTGCTCCTGCAACGCGTGATACTCATCGGGGGTATTGGCGACCTTGAGTTGCGGGAGGTTGCGGTTGCGGTTCTCCTCCAAGCGCAAGGAGGCGCCGGCCCGGGCGAGTTCACGCCGGGTGATGGTGACCTCCTCCTCCCAGCTAAGCGGGACGAGCAGGACGTTGCGCAGGTACCAGGTGTACTGCTCCTTGCCGATGCCGGACGGTCCGGTCTTCTTCGGCGCCTCGTCGCGCATCCACTGAGCGAAGCCGTCTGTCGCTGAGCGTGCATCGGCGATGGCACGCGACAGCGCGGTGTTGCTGCTGCCGACCTTGGTGCCCAGTTCGTGCAGCGCTTCACTCTGCTCCTCGAAGGCGCGCACGCCGCCGATCCACAGGTCGCGGGCGTTGGCCGAGGCAACGTTGGCGCGCGCCTGCTGCAGGAGCGGAGGAATGGTGCGCAGCTGCGCCGTCAGGCGCGCGGCCTGCTCGGCAGAGAGCGGGCGCGCGGTATCGAGCTGGGTTCGAGGCCAGACCGGGTACTCGAACAGCTTGATGGCCCCGTGAATCGTCGGCCCTTCCTTGGCCGGGGTGTCGCTCTCGCCGGTGATGATGGAGACGTAGTAGGCGGGGTCGCGGGCGAAGGGCTGCAGGACGCGCAGGTGATACTCCATCCCGTTCATCTCGGCGCGCACGAGGTGGTGGTCCACCTGCTCGGCGATGCTCCACCCCGCGGTGTCGATACCGCGCAGGCGCTGCTGCAGGCGCTGCAACTCTTGCAGCCGGCGAGCGTTCGTGGCCGGCGTGTAGTCGGGGACGCCATTCATGCGCGGCGGCTCCTCGAAGGTGCGCCACTCGCTGAAGAGTGCGGTCAGTTGCGGGTAGGTTTGGCTCGGCGCGCCACTGCCCTGCGCGAGCAGCGGAGCGGAGAGGAGTGCGAGCGCCAGCGCGGCGCGGCGTGTGGATCGGACAAGCGACGACGTGAGCGACATCAGGAGGCGACGACGGAGGATACGGAGGCGGATCGATTCCGGTCGAAAGTACGGACGGGTAGCCCGAGGCGCCATGCGCCTCTCGTGCCGTCTCCCCGCTGTTCGCCCCACACGCCAGCCAGTCCGGTCGACCTGCTGGCCGCCGTGCGCGTCCTACTCGTCGCGCATCGCCTCGAGCGGGTCCACGCGCATGGCTCGCCGAGCGGGGAGCCACGATGCGACGAGCGCCATCCCGCCGAGCACGGTGATGACCACCGCCAGCGTCGGCAGGTCGTAGGGCTGCACGCCGAAGAGCAGGCTGCTCAGCAGCCGGCCGGCCGCAAGCGAGAGCACGAGTCCTCCCACCACGCCGAGCATAGCCAGGCGTCCACCTTCGCCCAGCACCAACCGTCTGATGCCGGCCGGCGATGCGCCCATGGCCAGGCGCACGCCGATTTCGCGACGCCGCTGCGACACGGAGTACGCCATGACGCCGTACACGCCGAGCATCGCCAGCAGGATGGCGACGGCGGCAAAGAGGGCGACGAGCGTGGCGTACAGGCGTGGGAGGGCGACGGCATCGCCGGCGAGCTGGCTGATCGGTGTGGCGCTGTTGAGCGGTACGAGCGGGTCGACTTCTGCAAGCGCGCCGCGCAGGGCAGCCACGGCCGCATCCGTTCCGCTGGCCGGGATCAGTACCACGTTCACGGCGCGAGTGGGGAACTGGCCCATCGGCAGGAACATCTCGGTCTTGTACGGCTGGTTGGGGCCGTCGTGGCGCGCCGAGGCAACCACGCCGACGATCGTGGCCCGTGGCTCGGCCGGGTCGTCGCTGGTGGCCAGCACGCGCCCGATGGGACTCTTCCCGCCCCAGAATGCGCGCGCCGCTTCCTCGTTGACGATGGCGACCGGCGCCGATCCCTCGCGATCCTCGGCCGTGAAGTAGCGCCCCGCCACGAGCCGCATGTCCATCGACTGCAGGTAGCCGGCGCTAACGGCGCGCTACCAGATGCCCCCCGGCCCGTCGGTGCGCGGCGGCTCACCGATCGCGATCGCCGTCACGTCCTGGTCGCCACCGCCGCCTAACGGCGTCACGTCACTGGCCTCGGCGCTGGCCACGGCCGGGTGTGCGCGCAGGCGAGCGAGCAGGTTCTCGGTGGCCTGCACTGCGCGCTGCGGCTGCTCATAGCGAGAGCGGGGAAAGAAGACCGGGCTGACGAGTGCTCGATCGGTGCGAAAGCCGAGCTCCACACGCTGCATGAGGAGAAAGCTGCGCATCAGGAGTCCTGCCCCGACGAGCAGGACCACGGCCAGCGCCACTTCAGAGACGACGAGCGAGGAGCGCAGTGCCCCTCCGCGCCCTCCGGCCTCGCGCGTGCCGCTGCGTAGCGCGTCCATCAGGTTGGTGCGGGCGGCGTGCAGCGCTGGGAGCATGCCGAAGAGCATGCCCGATGCGAGGGTGATCGCCGCCGTGAACGCCACGACCGTGCCATCGACGCCGATCTCGCCGAGCGACCGGATGTTCTCCGGGACCAGGGTCGCGAGCGTACTGCTGCCCGCCATGCCCACCAGCAGCCCAAGCGTGCCGCCGAGCACGGCGAGCACAGCGCTCTCCACGAGCAGCTGTCGCAGGATGCGTCCGCGTCCGGCGCCGAGCGCGGCGCGCACGCCTAACTCCCGCGAGCGGCCGGCGCCGCGCACGAGGAGGAGGTTGGCGAGGTTGACGCAGGCGATGAGCAGGACGAAGCCGACGGCGCCGGCGAGGGCGAGCAGCGCCGGCTTGGTCTCGCCGGTGAGCTGCTCGTGCAGCGGGACGAGCCACGCGCCGACCTTGGCGTTGGTCTCGGGGAAGTCGCGCGCCTGCCGTTCGGCGATGCGCGCCAGGTCGCCCTGTGCCTGCGCCAGGGTGATGTCGGGCTTGAGTCGGCCGATGACACGCAGGACGATGCAGCCTCGCCCGCACGAGTCGGTCGGCGCGCGTCGCATGGTGCGGAAGAGGTCGGGGGCGTTGGCGAGCGGGGGGCGAAACGCGGCGTCGGTGACTCCAACCACCCGCCATGGCTCACCGTTGAGCGTGAGCAGGCGCCCGACGATGGCCGAATCGCCGCCGAACTGGCGTTGCCAGAGCGCGTCGCTCAGCACGATGACCGGCTCGGCGCCCGGCGTGTCGTCGGCCGGGGTGAGCAGCCGGCCGACCGCGGGGCGGGCGCCGAGCATCGAGAGGAAGTTGCCGCTGACGGCCACGCCGCTGAGCGAGCGCGGGTCCCCGCTCCCGGTGATGTCGGGCCCCCAGCCCCGGTAGGCGGCCATGGCGGAGAAGGTGCTGTTCTGGTCGCGCCAGTCGTCGAAGTCGGGCGGGGTGAGCCACTCCGGCTCCTGTCGCCCCAGTGCGCGGTGATCGCTCCAGACCTGCACGAGGCGGTCGGCCTCGGGATAGGGGAGCGGTCGCAGGAGGACGGGGCGCAGCACGCTGAAGATGGCGGTGTTCGCGCCGATCCCGAGGGCGAGGGTGAGCAGCGCGACGACGGTGAAGGCGGGCGTGCGGCGCAGCCCGCGCACGGCGACCGTGAGGTCCTGGCGCAGGGCGGTACGCCAGTCGCGTTGCGCGCGCTCACGGACGGTCGAGGTGTGCAATCCACGAACCTCGGCCTCGATCTCACGGCGATCGCCGAATGCGTCGAGCGCGGCCTGTCGCGCTGCCGCGGGTGTCATGCCCTGCGCCTCGAACTCGCGGGCGCGCATGTCGAGGTGCAGGTCGATCTCGCGCTGCACGTCGCGGGCGGCGCGCTCGTCACCCTGGCCGAGGTGTACCGTCTTCCTGGTCATGGCATCCCCCTAGAGCTTGCCTGCAGAGAGCGCGGCCGTCATGAGCTGCACGTGCGCCTGCCAGCGCGCGACTTCGCCGCGCAGCTGCTTTCGACCCTCGGGGGTGAGCTTGTAGAACTTGGCCTCGCGGTTGGTGTCGGTGATCCCCCACTCCTCCTCGACGAATCCCTTGCGCTCGAGACGGTGCAGGGCGGGATACAGCGCCCCCTCCTGCACCACGAGTGCATTGCCGGTCCCCTGGCGGATCCACTGACCCACGGCATAGCCGTGTCGCGCCCCCCAGGTCAGCGACTTGAGGATGAGCAGCTCGAGGCTCCCCGTGTAGATGTCCGATCCGGCCATGGCGGCTGCGGGTGAGGGTCCGACACGCAACGATCGCCCGATACATAAGTCGGCTAGGGGTACGCCGACAAGGGGTGAGGGACGAGACGTTCGGACCCTTCGACGAGGCGCGGGGCGTGCGCCTCGGGCGCGTAGCCTCCCGCGGCGAGCGCCGTGCCGGCGGGGCGTCAGGGCACGGCTTCGCCCTACTTTGCGGCGGTGCCGAGGTACCGCATCAGCTTCGCATTGAGCGGATGCTCGCGGAAGAGGTCGAACTCCATGTAGTAGCCCTCGGGATCGTAGCCGACGAAGGCGCGGTAGCGCCCCGCCTCGTCGTCGTTCACGCTCGTCCCGCGCAGCGGAAAGGTGTCGTGCGCCTTGACGTAGTTGAACCAGCCGTCGATGTCGTCGATGATGAACGAGACGTTCACGGCCTTCTTCTCGCTCCAGCGATTCATGCCGCGCCGCTCATCCACGAGGCCGACATAGCCGGTGCGCGACCCGCGATAGACCTTTGCCCATCCCTGGTCGACCACGAGCTTCAACCCCATCACCTCTTCATAGAACGTCTGCATCGCCTGCATGTCCCGGTAGTAGAGCCAGGTGACGGTGGCGTTGAAGCCGAGTCCGTCCGGCACGGTGCTGGCCGGCCCGCGCAAGACCTTGGTCTGCGCCAGTTGCGGGACGAGGTGCTCATTTTCCGGGTGCTGGTTGAAGCGCTCGAACTCCAGCAGGTACCCTTCCGGGTCCTCGATTACGAAGCCGTCGTGCGCGCGACCTGGCTTGGGGGCGAAGGTGGACTTCGGGGCGATTCCCTTCGTGGCCAGGTAGGCGTGCCACTGCTCCAGCTGGTCGGTCACCAACGCGACGGCGATGGACTTCGGTTCGTCGGCGGTGTGCATCCCCTTGGTGGCGTCCACCAGGATGAGGTACGAGTCCTCGGTCATGCGGAAGATGCGCGCCATGTCGTAGTCGGCTACCAACTCCATGCCAAGCGTCCCGCGATAGAACTCGGTCGCCCGGTCCAGGTCGCGATAGTACAGAAACAGGTTGCTGGCGCGGATGCCGAAGTCGCGCAGCGTGCGAAACTCGCCCTGCTCGGCGAGCAACTCGTTGATGCGCCACGTGGGGTAGCTGAGCATTCGCCCGAAGCGACGGGCGATGGCCTCACGCGCCTTGCCCTCGTACAGCCCCGCCTTGCGGAGCGAGTCTGCGTCGGCCTTGAGCCGGAGATACGCGTCCTTCGTGCTCCCCTGGTAGATGAGCAGGACGTCCTTGCCCGTGGCCACGTCGGCGGGGAACAGGTCGGTCACGAGCAGGTCGCTTTCCCGATACAGCTGCACCTTGTTGCGCTCGGCGACGCGCTCTGCCTCGGGGAAAAGCCGGTCCATCTCCGCCGCCGGCAGCACTGCGCTGAGCGCCAGCGTCTTGACCCCGGAGTTGACCAACTCGCCGAAGCTGCCGATGCCCCCGAGGGCGCGGGCATGCGCGTCGGTCATCGCTGCACCTGACGACGGCGCCTGGCATGAGGCAAGGGAGAGGAGCGGGATGACGAGAAGCGCTGGGTGGAGTCGGGGCATGGCACGGGCGCAGGGTGGAGGTCCGCATGGCGTGGTGTCGCGCCTACGATACCGCCTGGGACGACGTCTCGCAGCCTGCCGCGGCGCGGGGACCAGCGTCGCGGCGTGCGTGCGCCCCTACCGCGAGTCCACGGCCGGGTGCATGATCGGTCCACACCGGTGCCATTGCCCGGCGCCTCGCGTGTTCCGTCAACCGTCCCGCTCATGCTTCTCAGGACGCTCGCGCACCTGCTCGCCGCCTCCGTAGCCAGCGGCTCCGCTGCCGCCGGCACTGTTGCGCGCGCTGCCGATCCGTCGCCAGCCGCGATCGATTCCATCTTCGCGCAGTATGACCATACGAACACCCCGGGATGCGCCGTGGGGGTCTTCCGCGACGATCGCATCGTGTTCGCGCGTGGCTACGGGATGGCCGACCTCAATCAGCGCATCCCGATCGGTCCCCGCACGGTGTTCTACATCGCCTCCACGTCGAAGCAGTTCACCGCGATGAGCGTGGCGTTGCTCGCCGAGGACGGCACGATCTCGCTGGACGACCCGATCCGGAAGTGGATTCCCGAGCTCCCCGCGTACACGGACCGCGTGACGGTGCGCCACCTGGTGCACCACACCAGCGGATTCCGCGATTACCTCGGACTGTGGGGGCTGTCGGGCCGCAGTTTCGCCGACGAGTACCCGCAGGAAGTGGCGCTGGACTTGATTCGCCGGCAGCATGCGCTCGACTTCGAGCCGGGGAGCGAATACTCGTATTCCAACTCGGGATACCTGCTGCTCGCCGAGCTCGTGAAGCGTGCCAGCGGGCAGTCGCTGCGCGATTTCGCGGCCGCCCGGATCTTCGTGCCGCTTGGCATGACCAGCACGCAGTTCCATGACGACAACACCCGCATCGTCGAGCGTCGTGCCGAAGGGTACCAGCCCACGGGCCCGGGGGCGTTTGCGATCGTCAGGACCAGCTTTGCACTCGTTGGTGACGGAGGGTTGCTCACGACGGTTGAAGACCTGCTGCAATGGGACCGCAACTTCTACCAGAACACACTGGGTCGCGGGGGCCCCGCGCTGATTCGGCAGGTCACGACCGCACCGTCCGAGCCGCTCGCCGATGGAAGTTCGCAGCGGTACGCGTTCGGCCTGCAACCCGGGACCTATCGTGGACTCGACGTGGTGGAGCACGGCGGCGCGTTCATTGGTTTCCGGGCCCAGCTGCTACGAGTTCCCGGCGCTCATCTCTCGGTCGCCGTGCTGTGCAACGACTATGCGGCGCAGCCGGAGCAACTGGCTCGCAAGGTCGTCGACCGATACCTCGCCGATCGGCTCACGGTGCCCGTCGTTGCCGCCTCGAGCGCGGCGGTTCCTGTGGGGGGTGAGGTGCTCGATCGATGGGTCGGGCGCTACGCAGCGTCGGCCGGGATGGTCGTCGAGGTGGTGCGTGCGGGCGCATCGATGGCCGTGAAGGTCGCTGGCCAGACGCTTCCCCTGACCGCCACGTCGGACTCCACGTTCACGACGACGGCCGTGCCGGAGCCGCTCGTCTTCTCGACGCGAGCCGGCGCACCGATGTTGAAGTTCGCGGCGTTGGGCATGGCCACGGCATCGCCGCAACTGGCGCCTGCGCCCGTGCTGACGGCAGCGAGTGCCGCCGCATATGCCGGCCGCTACACGAGCGACGAACTGGACACGTGGGCGACGATTACGGCCGAGGGGGCCACGCTCAAGGTGCGTACGCGCTGGGGGCCGTGGGTCACACTCGAAGCGATCGCCCCGGAAGAATTCGTCGCGGCGGGGACGCGCGTGCGCTTCGTGCGGGGACGGGGCGGCCTGGTCACGGGCTTCAGTCTGAGCCAGGCGCGCACCCGCAACGTGACCTTCGACCGAAGCCGTTAGGCGGGCTGCGGCGGTAGCGGCGTCGAGGACTCCGCGACCGTCGCCACCGGCATCTCGCCGGTGTCACCCGCCAGGCCGGACAGGATCTCGTCGCTCTCGGCGTTGGCGTCTTCGTTCAGCTCACCACTGCGCGACAGCGCGTACCGGAACATGATCGGCCCGACCGTCTGGTTCACGGCCAGGGTGGCGAGGAACAAGGTACGAATGTCGGCGCCGCGCTCGGGATACAGGTCGGCGACGATGGTCGCCAGGCCGATGGCGACGCCGGCCTGGGACACGAGTCCGAGCCACACGTAGCGCCGCTCCTCGGGCGACGCTCCACCCCAGCGGGCGCCGAGGTTGGTGCCGAGCCACAGTGCGAGGAGCCGAATCAGGATGAGCGGGATGAGCAGCGGCCAGAGCACGAGGATCTGGGTCACTTCCATCGATGCCCCGGCGAGGGCGAAGAAGACGACGAAGACCGGCGCGGCCGACCGCTCCATGGCGATGCGCAGCGCGTGGCCGCGCTCCTCTTCCGAAAGGTTCTCGGAAACAAAGCCTGCGGTGAGCAGCATCAGCAACGTTTCCACATGGACAACGCGTGCCAACTCGGCGCCGAAGAAGGCGATGAGCACGGCGAACAGGAAGAGTTCGCGCCGGACCCATCGCAGGTAGACGGCGACGACGCCACCCAGTGCGGCCCCAACCACCAGGGCGCCGAAGATCTCCCAGACGAGCAGGCCGAGCGAAGTGCCCCCCGCGCTCGCCGACGCGGGAGGGGCAACCGAACGCGCCAGGGCAAGAGCGCCGCTGAAGAGCAGGATGACCGCCACGTCGGAGACGAGCACGACGCCGAGCGTCGACCGGGCGACGGGGCCGCGTGCCTTGGTCTCGGTGAGCAGGGCCATGGTCACCGCCGGCGAGTGCACCACGGCGACCGAGGCGAACATCATGCTCAGGACGAGTGCGACCGGGAACGTCGTGTCCTGCAGGAACGGGACGTACTCGCGCACCGCCACCAGAAATCCCGCCACCGCCACGAACGTCAGCGTCATTTCGACGGTGAGGATCTTGAGGATCAGGACCCCGCGTTCCTTGAGCTCGGACCACCGCAACTCGGCGCCGGCGAGGAAGGCGATGAGGGCGATGGCCAGGGAGCTTACGGGGGCCAACTGCGTGATCGACTCGGCGTCGACGGTATTCAGGAACGACGGACCGAACAGCAGCCCCGCCAGCAGGTAGCCGACGATCTTGGGCAGGCGGATCGACGCCGACAGCCCGCCCACCGCCTCGGCGGCGACAATGAGGAAGCCGAAGATCAGCAGCCACTGGCCGCCGTACCCGCGCGCGCCTAACGGGAGGATGAGCTGCATCCCGCCGAGCATCAGCACGAGGATGATGAGGCGACGCATCTAGAGTGCCCGGTGCGGCATGGGATGCGTCATCGTCGTCGTGGCCGGGGGGATCACCGAGGCCGCGAAGCGCCCCGAGAGCAGGTCGGTCAGCAGGACCGAGATGATGGCGGTGGTGAAGACGAGGTTCGGCAGGGCCAGCGTGTCCTGGTACAGGTAGTTGACCGACAGGGCGATGATCAGCCCGCCCTGGCCGAGCAGGGCAACTCCCCAGTCGGGACCGAGTGTCGGGAGGACGTCGTTCAGGCGCGCGGCCAGGCGTGCCCCGCCGAACTTGCCGACGGCGCGGGCCACGACGAACAGCAGCACCGGGAGGAGCCAGACGCTCTGCGCGCTCAGCCGCCACGAGGCGCCGGCGAAGATCAGGAGCACGAAGTACAGCGGCCGCTCGACGCGCGAGAGGGCGGCGGTGATCTCGTTGCGCTTGCGCGACGTGTTGATGAGCGTCATGCCGAAGAACATCCCGGCCATGACCGGCGAGAGGCGCAGGTAGGTTGCCGCCCCGCTGACGAGGATCAGGACACCGCCAAGCGAGATGAACATGCGGTCAACGCTGTTCTCCTCGCCCAGGAAGAGGTGGTAGAGCGCCCCGCCCGCGACGCCGATCACGATGGTGATGACGGTCCACTCGGTCGGCGTGATCGGGCGCGAGAGCGCGGTGCTGGGCGGATGGCCAAAGGCGAGCAGGATCCCGAACGTGCAGATCGCCACCGCGGCGTTGGCCCCGGTCGTCGCGCGGAGCGTGGTGACCAGCAGGCCCTGTCCCCTCGACCGCCGGGCCGCCAGTTCGATGCCGGCGTGACCGGAGAGCGTGGCAAAGGCGCCCAGCGCCACCGCAGGTGCAAAGGCGCGATCGGGAGAGAGCCCGAACAACCAGCTCAGGAGGAAGTACTGGAGTCCGCCGACGATGAACAGGGTGATCAACGACTCGGCAAACGCGACGCGATAGACCAGTGCGGGGATGCGCACCAATCGCAGGAGCACGAGTCGCGAACCGTTGATTGCCCCCATCCAGCCCAGCGCGAGCGCCGACGCCGGGGCGATGTCCTGCAGGAAAGTCGCGTCGATGAGTCCCGTGGCCGACGGCCCGAGCAGGACGCCGAGGATGAGGTACTCGGCGCCAGAGACGATCACGAGCTTTCGCGCCAGCCAGTCGAAGACGCCGTGGGCGGCGAGATACGCGCCGACGACTATCAGGACAAGGATGAGTCCCTGCGTCATGGGCGTCGCGCCGGGGCTCGGGTGCTGTCGGGGAGGAGCTGGGCCACGGAGTCGGCCATCACGGCCACCGCAGTTGGCACACCGGTGCCAACGACGACGAGCGGATCGATCACGTCGAACGCCCCGCCGCGCAGGATGCGCTGTCCATCGGGAGAGAACAGGAAGCGTACGAAGCGCTCGGCCTCGGCCAGGTTGAGGCTTTGGCGCGGGATGGTCAGGGCGTATCGTAGCGGGACGCCCCGAACCCTCAGCGAGTCGGGGACCGGCGCCGGTGCGGTCGAGTCACGCGCCGCGGCGCTGTCGCGCGGTGGGACGTGGACGATGAGCGTGGAGGCCGCGCCGTAGCTGTTCGCCTCGGCATCGTCACCGAGATCGACGCGGTTGCCGAGGTTGAGCCAGCGAAGCCCTGCGGCGCGCGCCGCGGATTCGTAGGTCCAGATCACATCCAACTCGTTGCTGAGCAGCGCAGCCAGCAGGGAGTCGGTCGATGGGTAGGTCGGGGCGGCACCGAGACGCGTGGCGAGTCCGCCGTCGGCGAGGTGCTGCTCGGCGAGCTGCATGGCGAACAGCGTATGCACGCCGAGCACCGAGACCTGCGGATCGGCGCGCCCCGTACGAGTGGTGCGCCGTGCCAGTATGCGCCGCCAGCTCGCCGAATCGATATCGGCGGCGCGGCGCGAGGAATCGGTCCACGCGAGGACCACCCGGTTGCGGGCAAACGGAAACGACCAGGAGGCCCGGTCGGTGGCGAGGAATCGGGTCCGAAGCACCGTCGTCGACACGGCGATGATGTCCGCGTCTTCACGCGGCGCGCGCGTGAGGGGGGCGAGCGAGGGGAGGGTGTCGAGCACGACCCGCACCGCCTCGCGCGCGGAGAAGGAATCCGCCGCCATTCGGAGGGCGTGCGTGAGCGGGCTCATGGTGACGACGATGAGCATCCCATCGCTCGCCAGGCGCGGCGCGAATGCGCCTCGCCCCGAGTCGCTCGTGGCGGCGCTGTCGGCGCCGGCGCGGCCCGAGTCACCGGCTGCTCGGCCATCTGCGCCGGCCCCACAGGCGGCCATGACGAGCAGGGCCACGGCTGGACAGACTGTACTTCGCATGGAGAAAAACTCCCTCGACCCTGAAGCGGGCCACTGCTTACCGCTGCGTTGCAGCGCGGGGCATCGACGCACGGGCCGCGGGGCGCTGCTCGGCGATGGCACCGGACGAACGTGGAACCTACGCTCCGGGCCGAGGGGATGAAACCGCATCGATGGCACTCCCTCGCGCCGCCAGGTGCGTGCTGCTGTCGGTGGGTGGGCACGCGGAGCGGTCCGCGCGTGCTGCAATCCGCGCGTGGTCGCGCGCTACCGTGCGCTGCCTAGCGCCGCGTCGTTTCCTCGAACACGGCTCGCACGAAGCGATCGTGTCCCGCCGGCCACTCCTTCTCGTACGGCGCCCCGAGCTTGAGCGCGAGCACTTCGTCGATGGAGCGCCCGGCCCGGGCCGCAGCCTGCACGCCGTTGCGCACCGCGGCAACCGCGTCGCGCCACTGCTTCAGGCGGGCGCGGTCGGTGACCGGGCCGTGGCCCGGAATGATCTTCGTCTGGGCGTTGGTCATCGCGTACACCTGGTCGGCGGCGCTGATGACGCCCTGCGACGCGCCACCGCTGGACAGGTCGACGAAGGGCAAGCCGGCGTTGTTGAACGCGTCGCCCATGTGCACGACGTTCGCCTTGGCGAAGTGCACGAAGGCGTCACCATCGGTGTGCGCAGGGGCGATATGCGTGGCCACGACCGAGTCGCCGTTGATGTGAAAGGTGACGGCGTCGGTGAAGGTCACCACCGGGAGCGCTTCCTTTGGCGAAGGGGCCACACGCTGGTTCATCGCCGCCATGAACTGCTCGGTCGACATCCGGCGGCGCACGTTGTCGTGGGCCACGATCAGGGCGCCGGCCTTGCCGAGGTTCTCGTTGCCGCCGGTGTGATCACCATGCCAATGCGTGTTCAGCACGAACTTCACCGGCTTGTCGGTGAGGGTGCGGATAGCGGCGAGCAGCTTCGGGGTGAGCGGGGCGAACTGGTCGTCCACGACGAAGACCGCGTCGTCGCCCACCGAGAGTCCGACATTGCCGCCGGCGCCGAAGAGCACGTGCACCCCGCGCCCGAGCGAGGTGGCGCGGACCTGCACCGTGTCGTAGTTCGTCTGGGCCGGCAGGGTGCCGGCGGCGAGCAGGAAGGCGGCGATGAATGGAAGGCGCACGTGACGGCTCGGTGTGGAGGGAAGGGGAGGCAAGGTACGCGCTGCGCGCGGCGCCGTCACGCAGGAACAGGGGGCCGCAGGAGCGGCGCCGCGCGTCGTGCGCGAGAAGGGGGCGCCGGGTCAGATCGGCTTGTAGAGCGCCATCCACGCCGCAAGCCCGCCGGCGACCGGCAGCCCCAGCATGAGCCAGCGCGCCAGCGCCGGCCGTTGATAGGGCAGGAACGGCGCCGCGGCCAGGAAGACCCAGATGAGCAGCTTGGCCCAGATCCACGCCGGGAAGATCGCCCCGTGCGCGACGCCGAGCCGCGCCAGCATCCCGAAACCTCCGAGCAAGACCAGAAAGGCGCCGACGCCGTGCAGCGTTGCCGTGAAGCGGCGGGAGCGATTGTCGTGACCGGTCCCACCGTTCATGGCGTGCAGGGCGACCCCGCCCAGCGCTGCCATGAGCGTGACAACCCCGATGATGTGGACAACGGTGTAGAACTCGCGGGACAACATAGTGAATTCAGGAAAGAGTGAGAGTTGCTGTTGGTTTGGGTGCGCGCCGGGTGACCATTGCAGCCTCCCGCACCCCCGCCGCTCACCGGGTCGCGCCAGGGCCGCGATCCCCCTACCGGGCGACGAGCGCCGTGAGCTCCGACTCGAGCGCATGGCGCACACGCCGCCTGGAGGCGGCGATCGTGTCGCGGGTGGCCGCGCTTGCTCCACCGACCTCGATCTCCTCGGTCGTGGTCAGTGCCCCATCGTACCACGCCGCCCACGTTTGCAGGATGTCTCGCTCCAGCGCGACGTCGCCACCAGCGCCACCGGCGAGCGCGGCCCGGCCGAGTGTACGCTCGGCCAACAAGCGCGCTGCAGCCGCGCGCTCCACTTCGGCGACGATCGCCCGCGCCGCGGCTCCGTCGGCCGATGCCAGCAGCAGCCCGCCGACGAGCGCGGTCACGCCCACGTTTCGCAGCTCCGCCGGCGAGACCATGGCGAGCCGGTCACCGTCGGTGTGGTAGAACTGGTCGGTGAAGTGCCACAGCAGGAGCCCAGGCTTCGCCGCCTTGAGGAACGGGGTGTGGTCGCTCCCTCCCTCGAATGGATTGGTCTTCACGACCCACCCGTTGGTCGCCGCCAGCTCCAACGCTCGACCGAGCACGTAGTCATTGAAGTAGTGCGGCGTCATCTGCTCCTTGGTGAGCACCGACCCGCCCCATT
The DNA here is from genome assembly GCA_016704465.1 of Gemmatimonadota bacterium. Taxonomy (GTDB): domain Bacteria; phylum Gemmatimonadota; class Gemmatimonadetes; order Gemmatimonadales; family Gemmatimonadaceae; genus SCN-70-22. The sequence goes on from JADJAD010000015.1 coordinate 36,091, forward strand.
CAGTGTGCCGATCCTCGCCGCGTGTCCAGATCGCGCTGGGGTCGGGCATCTTCTCGATCAGGAAGGTCCCGCCCGTCGTGCGCGTGTCCTCGCCGACCATGTCGAGTGAGAGCCCCCACTTGATGCCCTTGGCGCGGGTGCTGTCCTGCGTGATGAATCGGTCGGTGGAGCGGATCTCGAGCCCCCACAGGAAGGTCACCGTACGTGCCGGATCGATGGCGCCAGCCTTCAGCAGCTCGGCGGCGACCCGGGCCATTTCGACCTGCGCCCCTACGCCCGAGGCGTTGTCGTTGGCGCCGGGTTCCTGCACGTGCGCGCTGTACACGAAGCGTTCGTCGGCGTGCGTGCGTCCGCGCACCTCGGCGACCACGGTCCGCTCGACGGCATTGCTCGTCCACTGCACCGACGACTTCACTCGCACGCGCACGGGCCCCGCCGCGAGCGCAGTGCGCAGGCGGGTGCGTGCGTCGTGCGAGAGGGCGATCGCCCACCCCCTCGTCGACGAATCGTACGGAATGCTGCGGAACTGGATGGATCGGGTGTTGACCTCGGGCTTGAGGTAGGCGGGGAGGTCGTAGGCAAGCACGCCCAGCGCCCCGCGCTCCACGACGGCGGCCGCGAAGAGACGCCCCGCGCTCGCCTCGGCGAGCACGATCTTGCCGGCCACCTGCGCCGCATCGAGGGCCGCAGGAGACCCGTCCCCCGCGTCGACCAGTTCGGCCACCACTCCCGATGCCGAGGTGCTCCAGGAATTGGTGGCGAGCATGTTCCGGTTGGTCGCCATCGTGAGGATCGGCGCTGCCTGCCCGATCACCTCGACCGTGGCCGCGGTGGGCTCCCAGGCCGGCGCTTTCATGGGATAGCGCTCAATGCGATACACCAAGCGCGCGTTGGCCGGGGCCTGGTCCTCTTGGATGTAGCCCGCCGCGCTCAGCTGCTTGGCGATGTGGTCGATTGACGCGTCGAAGCCGCGGTTCCCGGGCCAGCGCACGTACTGGTCGAGGAAGGCGACGGTTTCCAGCGCACGGTCTCCGTCATAGCGCGGCAAAACGAGCTGGAGGAGGGCGGCGGATGGGGAGGCGGCGCGTGCCACCGACGCAGGAGCGGCGGGCCCCTGGGCGCTCAACTCGGCCGGAGACGCGGGCCCGACGAGTCCGGCGAGCATCACGACGAGGGCCGCGCCTTCGCGTCGGGCGACTAACGTTGATGGGCGTCGCATCGTATGGGTGATGGGTGGAGTGCGGAAACTAGCGCCCCGCCCCCTTGATCGCCCCTCCCGTCCCCCGTCCCCCGTCCCCCGCCCCCCATGCCCGTCCGCCCCGCCACTGCCTCGCTCCTGCTCGCTCTCGCCCTCGGCGTGCCGATGCAGGGCGCCGAGTCCCAAGCGACCGCTCGCGCGCCGCGTGGCGCTGCCGAAGGGGCGATTCCCACACCTGCCTCCGTCCTCGGCTGGGAGCCGGGAACCGATCGCAAGCTCCCGACCTGGCAGCAGGTCACGACCTATTTCCGCGCCCTCGACAAGGCGTCGCCGCGCGTCTCGGTACGCACGCTGGGCAAGACGGTGCAGGGGCGCGACTTTATCGTCGCCTTCATTGCCGATCCGGCCACGCTCGCCAACCTCGAGAAGTACCGGCAGATCCAGCGCAAGCTGATGGACCCGCGCCTGCGCAGGGCGGCCGAGCTGCCGCGGCTGCTCGACGAAGGGAAGAACGTCATCCTGATCACCTCGAGCATCCATAGCACCGAGGTGGGGGGCTTCCTGACGCCGTTCGTGCTCGCCGACCGGCTCGCCCGCGGCAACTCGCCCGAGGTCCGCTCGATCCTGCAGAACACGATCATCATGCTCGTCCCCTCGCAGAACCCGGACGGGGTGGACATCGTGGGGAACTGGTACCGCTCCACGCTCGACACGCCGGCCGAGGGGTCGGGGCCGCCGGAGCTCTACCACCCGTACGTGGGCCACGACAACAACCGCGACTGGTACGCCTTCACGCAGCCCGAGACGCGTTACACGGTGGACTCGCTATACACCCCGTGGGACCCGCAGATCGTGAACGACGTGCACCAGCAGGGGCCCAACGCAGGGCGCATCTTCATCCCGCCCTACATGGACCCGCTGGAACCGAACATCGACCCGATCCTGACCGGGGCGACCAACGCGTTAGGCATGTCGATGGCGTGGCGGTTGATCGCCGAGGGCAAGACCGGGGTGGCGACGAACGCCTCGTACGACCAGTGGTCGCCGGCGCGGCAGTACTCGCTCAATCACCACGGGGCCCGCATCCTGACCGAGACGGCGAGCGCCCGTCTGGCGACGGCGATCACCATCCCGTTCAGCGCGTTAGGTACCGGCCGCGGGTACGATGCCAAGGTGCAGAGCTGGAACTTCCCGGCCATCTGGCAGGGCGGGCGCTGGGGGATCGGCGACATCGTGTCCTACCAGTCGGCGGCCAGCTGGGCGCTGCTGGCGCAGGCGGCGCGTGACCGGCGCCCCTGGCTGGAGAGCTACGCCACGCTCGGCGACCGCGCGATGGCGGCCGACGCCCCGTGGGCGCTCGACTCGATCGTCCCCATCGCCTTCGTGATCCCGAAGAACCAGAAGGACGCGCAGGCGCTGCAACGCCTCGTCTGGACGCTGCAGCATGGACAGGTCGAGGTGCGCGAGACGACGGCCCCGGTTGCGGCTGGCGGCGCGACGCAGCCGACCGGGAGCTACGCGGTGGTCGTGCGACAGCCGTTCGGGTCGTATGCCAAGGCGCTGCTGGAACCGCAGCAGTACCCCAACCTGCGCGAGTATCCGGGCGGCCCGCCGAAGCGCCCGTACGACGTGACGGCGCACACCCTGCCGCTGTTGTTCGGTGTGGATGTCTTCCCCGTGCGGGAGAACGTGGCGGTCACCACCACGCTCGTGCCGCCCATGCCGGAGCCGAACTACAGCGTGGTCGGGCTGACCGGCAACCGCTCGCGCCGCATCGGGATCTACCGCTCGTATGGCGCCAGCATGGATGAAGGGTGGACGCGCTGGATCTTCGACAGCCACAAGGTCCCGTTCACCTCGATCGTGGACCGTGAGCTGCGCGCCGGCAACCTCAATGCCCGCTTCGACGTGATCATCCTGCCCGACCAGAGCGCCGGCGCGATTGCCCGCGGGCTGGGGACCAACTACCCCGACTCGCTGCGCGGCGGCGTGGGCGAGGACGGGGCGAAGGCGCTGGCCGCGTTCGTCGAGAACGGCGGGACGGTGCTCGCCTTCAACGAGGCGAGCGACTACGCCATCGATACGTTCAAGCTCCCGGTCAAGAACGCGCTGGCCGGCGTGCGCAACACCGAGTTCTATGCCCCGGGCTCACTGTTCAAGGTGACGCTCGACAAGGGCAACCCGATCGCCGCGCGCCACACCGCGTCCACGGCCGCCGTCTGGTTCGAGGACTCGCCGGCGTTCGAGATCACCGATCCCACCCGGGCCAAGGCGGTGGCGACCTACGAATCCTCGGGGAACGCCCTCGTCTCGGGATGGCTGATGGGGCCGGAACGGCTATACGGCAAGGCGGCGCTGGTCGAGGCCACGGTCGGCAAGGGGAAGGTTGTGCTATATGGCTTCCGCCCGCAGTATCGTGGGCAGACCAACGCCACGCTGCCGCTCATCTGGGATGCCATCGGGCGCGGGCCGGCGCAGTAGCGCCGGCGCCAGTTCCCGCTTCCATGACTCGATTCCTTCAGCCTTGACCGCTTCATGATGACACGATTGACGACGTGCGTTGCCTCGGCCGCCTTGCTGCTGGCGGCCGTGCCGGCAGTGGCAAGCGCCCAGCACATCGGACGCACCAAGTGGGACTCCACCGCCCGCGACCTGTTCAAGGAACTCATCGAGATCAACACGTCCGAGAGTTCGGGGAGCACACTCAAGGCGGCCCAGGCGATGGCGGCGCGCCTCAAGCAGGCCGGATTCCCCGACTCGGACGTGGTGGTGATCCAGCAGACCGACCGCAAGGGGAACCTGATCGCACGCCTGCACGGCAAGAACGTCACGCGCAAGCCGATCCTCCTGCTCTCCCACATCGACGTGGTGGAGGCCAAGGAGGAAGACTGGACGCTCCCGCCGTTCACCTTCGTGGAAAAGGACAGCACCTTCTACGGGCGCGGTGTGGCCGACGACAAGGATGACTCGGCGATGCACCTGGCGACCCTCATGCGCCTGCGCGCCGAGGGCTATGCGGGCGACCGCGACATCATCGTGGCGCTCACCGCCGACGAGGAGGGAGGGGCGAACAACGGCGTGGAGTACCTGCTCACCAAGCATCGCCCGCTCATCGAGGCCGAGTACGCGTTCAATGAAGGAGGCGGGGGACGGGTGCGCGACGGGAAGTACCTCTCGCACGACATACAGGCCAGCGAGAAGAAGTACGTCGACTTCAGGCTGGAGACCACCAACCCCGGCGGCCACTCGTCGCGCCCGAGCAAGGACAACGCCATCACCCAGCTGTCGGCGGCGCTGCTCAAGGTGGGAGCGTACGACTTTCCCGTGAAGCTCAACGAGATCACGCGGACCTACTTCGAGCGGTCGGCGGCGATCACCCCGGGGGCGATGGGCGAGGCCATGCAGGCGCTGGCCAAGGACCCGGCCAATGCGCGGGCCATCGCCACCCTCTCGTCCGATCCCGCGTACAATTCGCAGCTGCGCACGTCGTGCGTGGCGACGATGCTGGAGGGCGGGCACGCGCCCAACGCCCTGCCGCAGCGCGCCCGGGCCAACGTCAACTGCCGCATCCTCCCCGATGCGACGACTGAAGAAGTGCAGGCGGCGCTGGTGAAGGTGGTGAACGACACCGGGGTCAAGATCTCGACCGACCGGGCGGCCCGGAACTCGCCGCCCTCGCCGCTCACGCGCGAGCTGATGGGCGAGATCGAGCGGGTCACGAGCGAGATGTGGCCGGGGGTTCCAGTCATCCCCACCATGAGCACCGGGGCGACCGACGGCCTCTACCTGCGGAATGCTGGCATTCCGGTGTACGGCGTGACCGGCTTCTTCTATACCGACACCTTTGCCCACGGCATGAACGAGCGCATCCCGCAGAAGGCCTTCTTCGAGGGGATCGAGTTCACGTATCGGCTGGTGAAGCGGGTGACCACGCCGTCGGCGGTGCAGTAGCGAAGAGCGACGGGCAGTTCGCCCGGCGGCCGTATGGGATGACGCCTCGGCGCGCGAGCGACTCGAGGCTTCGGCGCGCGATGGGCGCCACTCGCCTGTTGCAGGTCGCTGCGAGGTGTTGAGTGGTGACGACAACGGTCGACGCGGTGCACCTGCGTCGGCCGTTTCTCGTGCTCGGACACGTTGACCGCCCGAGCAACTGAATCGCTCCCAACCTGACCGAATCGCCAGACAGGGTGACCGACCGGGCATGTAAGGTCTAAGTGCAGGTATAGCTTGAGCTTGCGGCACGCCGTGTGCGTGAGAAGTGAGCAGGTCCAACGTGACGCTGCCCACACTCACTTCGCACACGCAAATCACCATGTCCTCCCTCCGCCGCGCCCTCCGCCTCCCCCTGGCCGTCGCCTCCATCCTCGTCCTGGCCTTCACCACCGCATGCAGCGACACGACCGGCCCGGATGTCGGCGCGCGCAGCGGCTACCTGACCTCGTCGAACACGGTCAATCTCGGGTACAACGTGCCGGCCAGCACGGGAGGCACGACGACCAAGTCGGGCAAGGCGACCGGCACGCAGCCGATCGCGGTGGGCGATTCCACCCACTCCGGCCAGGCACAACGTGCCCGCCTTCTGACGCTCAGTCGGCACGCGCTCGATCCTGACTCGAGAGGGCTGGTAGGCGCGCGTGGGCGCGACGCTTCAGGGCCTGGCCCACGCGGGATTCGTTCGCTGTGGTTCGAGTCGAGAGCACCGAAAGCCCCGCACTCTTTGACACCCCCAGCGGCGCAGCGTATCGTCGAACGTGGCGAGCGGACGGAGGAGCAGGCGACGACTCCGGCCTCGACGCCGCCAACCAGAGCGGTGCGAACGAATGGTCGTCTCACGTGCGAGGCGGGGGGGAGCGGTCACCCTGTCCGTGGTCTTCCTGGCGATGCTGGTCAGCGGTTTGCTGGCCGGCACCGCGCGCACGCTGCGGGGGAGCGGCGACGCACCCGAACTCATCCCCGAGCGCATCAGCAACGTCGAGTTCTGGGGCATGGTCACCACCATGTCAGAGCCGGCGGGCTACTTCCGCTCCGACAATCTCGTCTCCAACGAGCTCACCTTTCAGCACGTCATCCCGGCCCTGCTCGACCGGCTCGGCACGGGGGGCGTGTACCTCGGCGTCGGTCCCGACCAGAACTTCAGCTACCTCGTCGCCCTGCGACCACGCATCGCCTTCATCGTCGATATTCGTCGCGGCAACCTGCAGCAGCACCTGCTGTACAAGGCGCTGATCGAGCTGTCGAGCGACCGGGCCGACTTCCTGTCGTCCCTCTTCTCGAGGGCGCGCCCGCCCGCCGTGGGTGCGGAATCGAGCGCCGGAGCATTGCTCACCGCGTTCGAGTCCATGCCGGCCGACACGAATCGCCTGCGTGCGACGATCGCCGCCGTTCGTCAGCGACTTGTGGACGGGCGCGGGTTCGCGCTCGGCGAGGAGGACCTGGCGGGGATGGAGTACGTGCTGCAGGCGTTCCTGCTGGACGGTGCGGCGCTGACCTACTCGTTTGGTCGCGGGATGCGCGGGTACGGGATGCGCGGGATGCCCGCGTATGGCGAACTGCTCGTGGCGACCGACGCGGAGGGGTCCCCGCGCGGTTACCTGTCATCGGAAGAGCAGTTCGCGGTGCTGAAGGACCTCGAGGAGCGCAACCTGATCGTGCCGCTTGTGGGTGACTTCGCCGGGGCGAAGACGCTGCGTGAAGTGGGTCGCTATCTCGCGGCGCGCTCGGCGACGGTCTCGGCGATCTACACGTCGAATGTTGAGCAGTACCTTTTTCAGGGGGACGAGGGATGGCGCCGGTACTACGGCAACGTGGCAGCACTGCCGCTCGACGAGCGCAGCGTCTTCGTGCGGGCCGTCTTCAATTACAGCGGCTATCGCGATCCCGGGATGCCGCGCGGTCCGCGCTCCGTGACCATGCTGTCCCCGGTGGCCGACGTGCTGTCGGGTGTGGGAGACGGGAGCGTGTCGTCGTACTGGGACATCATCCGGCTGTCGTACTCGCCGGTCGAACCGGCCCTGCCGTGAGCCGCGCATGACCGTCATCAGCACCAGTGCGCTGCAACGCGAGCTTGGGGAGCGCTACCGCATCGAGCGGGAGCTGGGGCGCGGGGGGATGGGGGTCGTGTACCAGGCGCGCGACCTCAAGCTCGATCGTCTGATTGCGCTCAAGGTCCTGCCCGAGGAGTACGCGGCCGACACGGCGCTGCGCGCGCGGTTCCTGCTCGAGACGCGCACCGCGGCCTCGTTCTCGCACCCGAACATCGTGCCCGTGCACGCGATCGTGGAGCGTCCGCGCCTCATCGCCTACTCCATGGGTTTCGTGGAGGGCGAGAGCGTCTCGCAGCGTGTGGCCCGCAGCGGCCCGCTCACCGTGCGCGAGATCGTGCGCCTGCTGCAGGACGTTGGGTATGCGCTGGCGTACGCGCACGGACGCGGGGTGGTGCACCGCGACATCAAGCCCGAGAACATCATGCTCGAGCGGGCGACCGGTCGTGCGCTGCTGATGGACTTTGGTATCTCGCGCGTCATGGAGAACCGCGCGGCGGCCGGCCTGACGCGGGTGGGGGAGGTGGTCGGGACCCCCGAGTACATGTCGCCCGAGCAGGCAGCGGGCGACACGGTCGATGGGCGCAGCGACCTGTACTCGTTAGGGCTGGTGGCGTGGTACGCCATCACCGGACGCACGGCCATGACCGGGGAGACGACGCAGAAGATCCTCGTCAAGCAGCTGACGGAGCCCGTGCCTCGGGTGGAGTCCGTGCGCCCCGACCTGCCCGACCTGCTGTCGCAGGCCATCGACCGGTGCATCGAGAAGGCGCCGGACGACCGTTTCGCGACCGCCGAGGCGCTGGTCGAGGCGGTGGATGATGCCCAGCTGGCGGGGCCCGAGATCCCGCTCCCGGTGCGCATCTTCACGCAGGAGTTGGGGACGATGTCGCTCCTGGTCGTGTTCATCGCCCTGCTCGGGTGGTACACGGTGCGCACGCTGGGAGCACGGATGTCGATGATCGACGCCTATCTCCCGGTGGTGATCCTGTTCTCCGTGGGGCTCACGCGGGTGCACCAGACGCTGTCCGATGCGCGGCGGCTGGCGGTGGCCGGTTTCACGCGCGACGAGATCCTGAAGGGGATGCGGGGCGTGGTGGACGAGCGGGAGAGCCTGCGGGAGGCGTTGCGTGGCGACGCCGAGACGCGCACGCGTCGGCGGCGCACGCTGGTGATCGCCGTGGTGCAACTGGCGGGCGCGGCGGCGCTCATCTGGTTCGCGATGCAGCTGCGCGTGCAGATCGCGCCGCAGCAGTTTCGCGCCCCGTTGGGTGCCGTGGTCATGGTCGTCTCGGCGATGTGCATGATCGGCATCAGCGGCGTGCTGATCGCACGCAGCCCGATCCGGATGCCGGTGGGTGAGCGGGCCTTTCGACGGGTGTGGCTGGGGCCGGTCGGGCGGGTGTTCCTGGCGGCGGGGGCGCGGGGTGTGCGCCGTGATCCCGGCGGGGCGGTGCCGGCGATGAGCATCTTCGTGCGTAGCACGCCGACGTCGCGGGGGGCGGGGGAGGGTGCCGCGTCGCGATCGGCCGCGGTCACGTCGGCGGCGGTTACAGCTACGGCGGCTCCGAGCGGTATGAACGGCGTTGCGGGGAATGGGGTGGGAAGTGGAGGGGACGCGGTGGCGCGACTCGAGCGGCGCATCGAGGCGTTAGAAGCGTGGCGGCGGGAGGGGGAGGGGGAGGGGGGGAAGGTGTAGGACGTGTCAGCAGCCCGCGATCTCGATGTCACCAGCGAAGACGTTGCCGTGCGTGGGAGACGATTTCGGGCGGACTGATATCGAGCGGCGCGTAAGAGTTACGGCGTGGGCGGGGTATTGACGTCGCCGAATACATGCTTAGAATACATGCATACTTTACGGAGTTGCATGTATGACCACGACTCCTCGACGAGTCCGGGAACCGGTCCAGGCGTACTTGGGGACAGATGACGCCGAGCTGCTGGCGAGCCTGGCGGCGCGGTTATCGCTGTCCAAGGCGGAGGTCATCCGTCAGGGCATTCGGCGGTTGGCACAGGAGCTGGAGCTGGCGGCGCAGCCGGGAGCCGGGCTCTCGGCGCTGCTGGGATCGCTGGATGCGAGCCCCGACGTTCCGATCGACCTGGCGGCGCGGCACGACGAGTATCTGTACGCCGAGCGATTGGAGGCGCCGGGGCGGCTGCGTCGCGTGAGTGGCCCGGTGCAGCCGGCGGACGGTGACGACTCAGCGCGTTAGCGTCGCGATGCCGGTCGCACGCGTCGCGGTAGACACCGGAGCGCTGCTCGCGCTCGCGAGCCCTCGGGATCAGTATCACCTGCGGGCGCGAAGCACGTTGGCGCGACTCCAGCGGCGGCGGGTGCAGTTCGTGAGCCATTCCCTCGTGATGGGCGAGCTACACGGACACCTGCTGCGTCGCCTTCCGCACCAGGAGGCGCGCCGGGTCATCCACGGCTTGCTACGCGACCCGACATTCCTATGGTGCGACGTTGGTCAGGAACTGTTCGGCCGGGCGCTGTCGGGATGGATGGAGCGATTCGCCGACCAGCGCTTCTCGTTGACCGACGCGGTCACCTTCGAGATGATGCGCGGCGAGGGAATCGCGAGTGCGTTCGGATTCGATCAGGATTTCATCGTGGCGGGATTCACGCTCGAAGAATGACGCTGGGCCACGCGCTCGACCGTGTTGAGGCTCTGGTTCACTTGCGTCCGACGACCTGCACCACCGCCGCCCGCCCCTTGTGCAGCACGCCCTCGATCACCTCCCGCTCCACCTCCTGCGCCAGCACGAAGTCCAGCCCCGCGAGCTCCTCCACCAGCGCGTCGCGCGTCATCAGCAACGACACGTCGCGCGGCCCGCCGGTGCGGAAGCCGAGCTGCGCGGGCGCATACGCCTCCAGGATGTACAAGCCGCCAGGCGCAAGCGCTCGCACGACCCGCGCGTGCACGTCGCCCCGCAGCGCGGCTGGCAGGTGGGCAAAGACGGAGACGATGCCGCTCCATTGCGCCTCGCCGAGGTCGTACGCCGCGAGGTCCGACTGCACGAAGTCCACGGCAATGCCGCGCTCGACGGCGAGCGCGCGTCCTCGCGCGATGGCGACCGGTGACTGCTCGACGGCAGTGACGGCGTGACCCTTCGTGGCCAGCCACATGGCGTTGCGTCCGTAGCCCTCGGCGAGGCAGAGCACGGGACCAGGGGGGATCTGCGGGGCTTGGGCGACGACAAATGCGTTCGGCTCGGGTCCGTAGGGCAGCGCGTCGGCCGAATAGCGATCGTTCCAGGCGTGTACGTCCATGATCGGCTCCTACTTCTTGTCCAGGCGGGCCTGCACCATCGCGGCGATGCGCTCCTCCAGCGCCCCGCGCGACGTACACGCTGAAAACGCGCTGCGGCTTCCCGACGGGTCGCGCCCGGTGGCGGCGATCGCGACCAGCAGGCGTTCGGCATCGCCGGTCGCGGGCTCCACCCACACCGAGATCGCCAGCTCGATTCGATAGATGTCGGCATTGCTCCCTGAGAAGCCGCGCCCGCAATCGAGGTAGCGCGACAGCGGCACTCCGCCGAGACGCCGGCTCACCTGCGCGTTGAGGTTACGCAGCATGCCGGTGCCGGCGTTGCTCTCCTCGATCGGGATCTTCAGCTCGGCGAACACGGCGCCAGTCGCGGCGAAGATTGAATCGCGCGACCCGCGGATGGGCTGGGCGATCCCGAGCGTGTCGAGCAGGATCGGGGTGTCGTTCCCGGGGAGGAGCGCGCGCGAGCCAGGCGGCTGCGCGGCGAGCGAGTGAGTCCAGAGTGGTGACGCGGCAAGCGCGAGCAGGAGCAGCAAACCGCCGGCGACGATCCACATCGTTCGCTGCCCTGGCGCGTGCCCTGCCGCGTGCCCTGCCGCGTGCCCTGCCGCGTGCCTTGCCGCGTGCTGCGCGTGCGGTGCCGCGTGCGTTGCCGCGCGCGCGGGGGGGGTGCGTTGCCGCGTGGGCGTTGCCCGGCCTTGCCGCGTGCCTTGTTCGTGGCGGGGCGGCGACACGCGTTAGGCGAACGCCGTGTGCCGGGACTGCTGGCGTCCCACACGATTGGCTGGCGCCTGTCATTGCTGCGGCACCCTCCCGGCCGTATACGGCGCTCCCGCCTTCTCCAGCTCGCGCTCGAGCGCCGGTACATCGGTGTCGACCATTCGCCGCAGCCTCGCCAACTCGGCGGCAAACAGCTCGCTGGCGATCGCCAGCTGCTCGCCGTGCGTGGTGGTCGGCGCGCCCAGCGAGCGCCCCTGTTCGCTGCTGATCCCGTTGACCCGGTCGGCGACGGCGCTCGGGGTCGGGTCGCCGCGACTCCCTGCCGTCCGGTCGCCCGAGAGGGCCCGACCGATGGAGGTCGTGCGCTGCTGGAGCGCGCGCACCTGCTCGTGCAGCGCGTGCGGGGCAGCGGGGGTCTGGTCGAGCGCGCGACGGATCTGCTCCAGCTTCTGGGTGGTGGCGCTGGTGAGCTCGACGGCGCCGGCGACCGAGCGGCGCAGCGCCTGCAGGCGCCCCTGGAAGGCGCCGCGCGAGGCGTGGTCGGCAAGGGTGACGGGGGAGCCCGGCACGACCGACACGCGGAAGTTGAGCGGGGAGCCTAACGAGGTGACCACGCCGCCCACGCGCTGGGAAAGCGCGACCGAATAGCGCCCCGGAACAGCGTACGGTCCGGACGGGCCGTCGTTGAACATCTCTTCCAGTTCACTGGCACGGCGCGGCAGGACGTGCGACGGGAGCTGCAAGTCCCAGGCAATGCGCTGGAATCCCTTGGTGATGGGGCCGGTGATGGTGCGGATCGGGGTGCCGGCAGAATCGCTGATGGTCAGCAGGACGGTCGGTGTTTCCTCGTCCGCTTCGGCACGCAGCTGGTCGTTGGTTGGGTACCCGATGGGCGTCCCCGCCTTCTCTGCAGCCTTCTCGGCGTCCAGGCGCTGCTGCTTGAGCGTCTTGAGCGGTTCCTTCAGGTGATAGGTGAAGACCGCACCATAGGGCGGATTGTCGCCGCTGTACAGCATGGCGCCCTGGAAGGCGAGCCCGCCGCCACCGTACTGCCGAGTGGGGACGTACAGCAGCGCGTCCTTGGGTTGAAAGAGGGTGGCATTGGCGGCCAGCACCGCCGGCGTCGCCAGCCGCAACGCCGCATAGTCGTCGAGGATGTAGATCCCGCGGCCGAAGGTGCCGATCACGAGGTCGTTCTCGCGCTGCTGGATGGCGAGGTCGCGCACCGCGATGGTCGGGACGCCGGCGAGCTTGAGCCAGTGCGCGCCGCCGTCCTTGCTGGCGAAGGCGCCGAACTCGGTCCCCGCGAACAGCAGCGCCGGATCGACGTGGTCCTCGGCGATGGCGTGGGTGGAGCCGCGGGCCGGCAGGTCGCCGTTGATGGAGGTCCAGGTGCGCCCCGCGTCGGTGGTCTTGAGGGCGTAGGGCTTGAAGTCGCCGTTCTGGTGGTTGGTGATGACGGTGTAGGCGGTGTTGGCGTCGTGCAGCGACGCCTTGATGCGGGCGACGTAGGCGTCGGCGGGGACGCCGGGGAGTGCCGCAGACTTCCGCCACGTCGCGCCGCCATCCTCGCTCACCTGGATCAGCCCGTCGTCGGTGCCGACGTAGAGCAGCCCTTCGCGCCGCGGGCTCTCGGCCACGGCGCTGATGTTGGAGTAGATCGCGGTGGAGCTGTTCTTGGCCACCGCTTCGGCCCCCCAGATCTTGCCCATCACCTTCAGGTCGTTGCGCTGCACCTGGCGGGTCAAGTCGGGAGAGATCTTCTTCCAGGAGTTGCCTCGGTCGTCGGAGCGGAAGACGAACTGCGCCGCCATGTACAGGCGTCGCGGGGCGTGCGGCGAGATGATGAACGGGGCGTCCCAGTTCCAGCGGTACGGGGGGTCGTCCTTCGCCTCCTGCGGCTGGATGCCGATGCGCTCACTGGTGCGCTTGTCGAAGCGCACGATCACCCCCGTCTGCAACTCGGAGTAGATGATGTTGGGGTCCTCGGGATCGATGCGCGACACGAAGCCGTCGCCTCCCATCGTCACGAAGACGTCGGAGTTGAGGATCCCGTAGTCCGACATGGTGCGCGAGGGCATGCCGAGCGAGTTGTTGTCCTGCAGTCCGCCGTAGACGTTGTAGAACGGCGCGGCGTTGTCCACGTCCACGTCGTAGTACTGCGCCAGCGGGAGGTTCTCGAAGAAGAGCCAGTTCTCCCCGCGGTCGTAGGAGCGATACAGGCCGCCATCGTTGCCGATGAGCATGTGCTCGGGGTTGGTCGGGTCGATCCAGATGGCGTGGTTGTCCACGTGCATGCCGCGTGTGGGGATGGGGCGCAGCGTCTTGCCGCCGTCGTCGCTGACCTGGAAGAGCACGTCGGGGATGTAGATGCGGTCGAAGTCGTGCGGGTCGGTGAAGACGTCGCCGTAGTACATCGATCCCTGGCTGTAGTCCGACATCTTCTGCCAGGTGACGCCGTTGTCGCTGGAGCGGTACATGCCGCTGCGGCGGTTGGCTGCCTCGACGTTGGCGTACAGCACGTCGGGGTTCTGCGGCGAGATGGCGAGGCCGATGCGCCCGAGCTCCTCGCTGGGGAGCCCGGTGTTGACCTTGGTCCATGTGGCGCCGGCATCGGTGCTGCGGTAGATCGCGCTCTCGGGGCCGCCGTCGATGAGGGTGAAGAAGTGGCGCCGGCGCTGGTAGGCCGAGGCGACGAGGACGTTCGAGTTGCGCGGGTCGATCACCACGTCGCTCACCCCGGTGTGCTCGCTGATGGTCAGCGAGGCCGTCCAGGTCTTGCCACCGTCGGTGGTCTTGTACAGCCCGCGGTCACCCCCTGCGCTCCAGAGTGGCCCCTGCGCCGCGACGTAGACGATGTCGCTGTCTTCCGGGTCGACGACAATGCGCCCAATGTGCTCCGATGTCTTGAGGCCGACGTTCTTCCACGAGCGGCCACCGTCCTCGGACTTGTAGACGCCGTCGCCGTAGGCCACGGAGCGCTGCGAATTGCGCTCGCCGGTCCCGACCCAGACCACGTTGGGGTTGCGCGGGTCCAGCGTGACCCAGCCGATGGAGTACGATGCCTCGCGATCCATGACCGGCTGCCAGGTCGCGCCGCCGCTGGTCGTCTTCCACAGCCCGCCCGACGCGGTGCCGACGTACATGATCCCCGGATTGGCGGGGTGCACGGCGATCGCCATCACGCGTCCCGAGGTCCTCGCGGGCCCGCTGGAGCGGGCCCGCAGCCCGGCGAAGGTCTCGGCGGCGCCTGCGGGGCGCGTGCTGCTGTCGGGGCGGGCCGGGCGCGGTGCCGGGCGTTGGGCGGCCGCGGACGTGCCTAACGCGCAGGTGGTGGCGAGCAGCAGCGAGACGAAGAAGTGGGAACGCACGTGGGGCTCCAGGGTGTTTACCAAGGCTGTCTGACGGCGCGGCGCCGTGGTGAAGGGGCGGCCGGGTGATCAGCAGCCATTCTGGCGCGCGTCGCAGCGCGCCGCCAGCGCTACAAATCCCGGCCACAAGCCTCGGCACGCTCGGGGCGGCCCGTCCCTGCCGCCCCGCGCGGCGTGCCGCACCTCGCGCGCCACAGCGATTGCACTGGTGCCAGGGGCCCGAAAGGCCCTGCAGCGAGCGGCGGGTCCGTTCGGCGGTGCATCGTCCTAACTTCCACAAGATTTCCGCCCGGGGACCGGGCGGACGCACCCGTTGTGATTCTCCGCCCATGACGTCGACGCCACCACCACCGCCCATCCTGAAGGTTGCCCCAAAGATCGTGAAGCGCGTGCTCCGGCCGTTCCAGGAGTTCGCGCGCATCGGGTCGCTGGGGGGGATCGTGCTGCTCGTGACGACGGCCGTGGCGCTGACCTGGTCCAACTCGCCGTACGCGGACACGTACTTCCACATCTGGGAGACGCAGATCACCGTGGGGAGCGCGGAGTCGCCCCTCACCCTGTCGCTGCACCAGTGGATCAATGACGCCCTGATGGTCGTCTTCTTCCTGCTGGTCGGGCTGGAAATCAAGCGGGAGATCCGGGTTGGCGAGCTGTCGTCGCCTCGGCAGGCGGCCTTGCCGATCGTGGCGGCGATCGGCGGCATGGTCGTTCCAGCCTTGCTCTATGTGGCGGTCACCCACGGGACGCCGGCCATGGACGGCTGGGGGGTCCCGATGGCGACCGATATCGCCTTCGCGCTCGGAATCCTCGCCCTGCTTGGCCCGCGCGTCCCGATCGGCCTCAAGGTCTTCCTGGCCGCGCTGGCGATCGTGGATGACCTCGGCGCGGTGCTGGTCATTGCCATCTTCTACACGTCCAGCATTGCCTGGGGGGCGGTGGCGGGCGCCGCGGTCTGCCTGGTCATCCTGCTCGTGCTCAACGTGCGCCAGGTGGCCGACCTGACGCCGTATATGGTCGTCGGGATCGCGCTGTGGTTCTTCTTCCTGCAGTCCGGCATCCATTCGACCATTGCCGGCGTGCTGCTGGCCCTCACGATCCCGACCAGCTCACGCATCAACGCCGAGGAGTTCTCGGCGCGGGCGCGACGCCTGATCAACGAGTTCGAACGCACGGAGACCGGTGACCTGCTCGTCATCACGAGCAAGGGACAACAGGACGCGCTCAATTCGCTGGACGTGGCGGTCAGCTCGGTGAACGCCCCGCTCCTCAAGCTCGAGCACTCGCTCACCGATCTCGTCGCCTTCGGCATCATGCCGCTCTTCGCACTGTCGAACGCGGGAGTACGCCTGAGCGGAGTGGGCGAGGCCATCACGAGCCCCGTGTCGATCGGGATCGCCCTTGGCCTCGTGCTGGGCAAGATGGCCGGCATCACGCTCTTCAGCGCGCTGGCGGTGCGTTGGGGCGTGGCGTCGCTGCCCGCGGGTGTCACGTGGCGCTCGCTGCACGGGGCCGCGTGGCTGGGCGGGATCGGATTCACGATGTCGCTGTTCATCGCGGGGCTGGCGTTCCGCGACGCGGAGATGCTCGACGCTGCGAAGCTCTCGGTGCTCGTGTCGTCGTGCATCGCAGGGGTGGTCGGCTTCCTGTTGTTGTACGGGGTGCCACCCGTGCACGAGGACCACGCGGACAACGTCGACCACGACATTGCGACGGACCCCTCGGCTCGCGCGCTGAACCAGGGACCCTTCGACGGCTCGCGCGAGGGGTCACGCGGATAGTCCCGCGAGCAGTCGCCGACGCGCGCCGCCGAGCGGGCGCCCTAGGCGAGAGCTGCAGCGTGCGCGACCTGAGGCCGTCGGCGCCGCCGGCATGACCTCACCTTTCGACTACTGACCGCGGAGCGTTCGCGAAATGCACGGTATTCCTCTGCTTCGCGACCTCGTGATCCTCATCGCGGTCGCGCTCCCCGTAGTGCTGCTGGCGCACCGGCTGCGCATTCCGAGCGTTGTCGGGTTCCTCATCAGCGGGATCGCCATCGGCCCGACGGCGCTGGGGCTGGTCCGCGAGACGCAGGAAGTCGCCACGCTGGCCGAGATCGGCGTCGTGCTGCTCCTGTTCGCCGTCGGCCTCGAGCTGTCGCTGTCGCGTATCGTGAAGATGGGGCGGATGGTGCTGCAGGGTGGGGCGATGCAGGTACTGGGGACGCTGGTGGCCGTCCTGCTGACGATGCTGGCCATGGGAGAGGACTGGCGGCAAGGGGCGCTGTACGGGGCGCTGATCGCCCTGTCGTCTACGGCGATCATCCTGAAGGTCTATGCCGAGCGTGGAGAGCTCGATTCATCGTACGGGCGGGCGGTGGTGGCGATCCTGCTCTTCCAGGACCTGTGCATCGTCCCGCTCATGCTCCTGCTGCCGCTGCTGGGCACGGAGGGAGGGGACGGCGCGGCCATCGTTCGGAACATCGTGCTGGCCATTGCGGTCACGTCGGCGCTGCTGATCGTGGGGCGCTGGGTGGTCCCGCGACTCCTGGCCCGCATCGTCGAGTTCCGCAACCAGGAGATCTTCACCCTGGTGGTGGTGGCCATCGGGCTCGGGTCGGCGTACCTCACGTCGTCGTTCGGGCTGTCGCTCGCGCTGGGGTCGTTCCTGGCCGGGTTGATCATCTCGGAGTCGGAATACGGGCTGCAGGCGCTGTCGGACATCCTCCCGTTTCGCGACACGTTCAGCGGTATCTTCTTCATCTCGGTGGGGATGCTGCTCGACCTCGACTACGTGGCGGCGCACGCGCTCCCCGTGGTGGGGCTGGCGGTGGGAATCGTCGTGCTCAAGGCGGCGATTGCGTCGCTGGTCGTGCGCTTCGTGCGCCGATCGATGCGCATCGGCATGGTGGCGGGACTCGGGCTGGCGCAGGTGGGCGAGTTCTCCTTCATCCTGGCCAGCGCCGCGGTCGCCGCCGGGATCCTGGCGCCGGATCGATACCAGCTCTTCCTTGGGGCGGCGATCGTCACGATGCTCATTGCCCCCTTCGCGGTGGCGGCGGCTCCCGACATCGCCGACCGGGTCTTTGCCTATCGCGACCCGTCCGCGATGGATTTCACGACCCGGGAGGTGCGGGCGGTGGGGCCGCTCAAGGATCACGTGATCATCGTCGGCTACGGGCTGAACGGCCGCAACCTGGCCCGTGCGCTGCGCCGGGCCGGCATTTCGTACGTCATCCTCGACGAGCACGGCCCGGTGGTGCGCCAGGCGCGGCTCAACCGCGAGCCGATCTTCTTCGGCGACGGGACGCGCGCCGAGGTGCTCGATCGGTTGGGGATCATGCAGGCGCGGGTGATCGTCTTCGCGATCGCGTCGATCGCCGACGGGCGGCGCGCGGTGGCGGTCGCGCGTCACAAGGCGCCGGACATTCACATCGTCATGCGGACGCGCTACGTCGCCGAGATCACGGAATTGCAGCGCCTGGGGGCGAACGAAGTCGTGCCCGAGGAGTTCGAGACGTCGCTGGAGATCTTCGGGCGTGTGCTGCGCCGCTTCGACGTGCCGGCGTCACGCATTCGCGAGGCTGCGGAGGAAGCGCGGCGCGACCACTACGAGCTCCTGCGGGAGCGAGGGGCGACGACCTCGCCGATGGACGAGGTGCTCTCGCGCGTTGGGGCTCGGCTCGACCTCGAGGTCGTGGTTGCACGTGCCGGCGGCGAGGCGGTCGGGCTCACCGCCCGTGCGCTCAACTTGCGTGGGCGCACGGGGGCCATCGCCAGCGCCGTGATCCGGCATGGCGAGGGGGTCTTTCGCCCGGTCGGCGAGATCGTCTTCGAGGACGGCGACGAGGTGGTGCTCGTCGGGGAGCCACGATCGCTAAGCGACGCGGCGATGCTGTTTCGTCCCGCCACGCGCGCCATGACGGCCGCGCCTCGAACGACCGAACGCCCCGGTTAGCTTTCCGTCACCCATGAGCACCATGCCTAACGCCGAGTCACCTTCCTCACGCCTGCTGTCGCTGTCGCCGGGCATCCGGGCGATGGCGATCGGGGCGTGGTGGTTTGCGATCATGGGATTGCTCGTCAAGGTCGCGGGGCGCCGCCTCCCGTCGTCGCAGATCGTGCTCGTGCGCGCGACGCTTACCCTGGCCATGAGCTATTGGGCCGTACGCCAGGCCGGGCTGCCGAGCATCTGGGGGCGGCAGCGATGGCTGCTGCTCACCCGCGGCGCGCTCGGGGCCATCGGGATCAACTGCTTCTACTACTCGCTGGTCCACCTTCCGTTAGGCGACGCCACGCTCATCCAGTACACCAACCCGATTTTCGCCACCGTCGTCGCGGCGCTGTGGGTGGGGGAGCGCGTGCGTCCCGGCGAGATGCTCTGCCTGGGGACCGCGCTGGCCGGGGTGGTGCTCATCACCCGTCCCGGCTTCCTGTTCGGGGCAGCGGCCGCCGCCTACGCGCAGCGCGACGTCGCAATCGCCCTGTTCGGCGCGATCTGCAGCGGCGCTGCCTACGCCGCAGTGCGCAAGATGGGGAGCACCGAGCACCGGAGCGTGGTGGTCTTCTACCTCCCGCTGGTGACGTTTCCGGCCGCGGTGCCGTTCGCGACCGCCACCTGGCTCACCCCCACGCCGACCGAGTGGATGCTGCTGATCGGCGTAGCCGGGGCAACGCAGTTGGCGCAGGTGTACATGACCCGCGGGCTGCAGGCCGAGTCGGCGGTGCGTGCCACCACCACGGGGTACCTGCAGATCGTCTTCGCGATCGCGTGGGGGGTGCTGTTGCTGGGCGAGCGCCCGTCGCTGTGGACGCTCGCCGGTGCCGTCATCATCGTGGGGAGCGCCCTGGTGCTGGCGTTCGGGCACCGTCCGGGCGTGGTGTCGATCGCGAGCGTGCGCTGACGGCCGCGCGTTAGGCGCGACCGTCGCCGGCTCGCGACACGGTCGTTACGGCACCACTGGCCCGCCCCACTCCCGTCCCAGTCGGCTCATCAGCCCCGCGTACAACTCGATCGCGTTCCACAGGTTCTGCACCCGCAGGTTCTCGTTGGCCGCGTGCTGGTTGTTGTCGTAGTTGGCGATGGGGAGCGTCACGACCGGCACTCCCATCACCTTGGTGAACAGGTAGCTCGGCCCGCTCCCGCCCAGCGTCGGCACCAGCAGCGGCGCGCGCTCGGCGCCGTCGCGCACCGCCGCCACCATCGCCCGGGAGAACGGATCGTCCATCGCCGCGCGCTGCGCCGGGTAGCCGCTCTCCCACTGCAGCTGCACGATGCGCGGGTGCTGCTGGCGCTCGGCTACCGAGGGTGTATCGCTCACAACGTGCCACCCCAGGCGCCGCACGTGGCGCTCCATCAGTTCGCGCACATGCTCCGGCGACTGGTCGGGGACGAGGCGGAAGTCGATGGAGGCGAAGGCCAGCGTCGAGATG
Source organism: Gemmatimonadota bacterium (assembly GCA_016704465.1). Lineage (GTDB taxonomy): Bacteria > Gemmatimonadota > Gemmatimonadetes > Gemmatimonadales > Gemmatimonadaceae > SCN-70-22. Next base: position 56,101 of record JADJAD010000015.1, read on the forward strand.
GTGTTGGAGCCGAGTTCCTGCACCCCGCCGGAGCGGATGCCGCGCAGGTTGAGCGCCGGGCGCATGATGCGCTCGGCCAGCAGGGCGTTGTCCCCCTTGGTGCGCGCCAGCCCTAACGAGCTGCGCAGCCCGGCGTCCACCTCGGGGAGCGCGCGGATCGCCTCGCGCTCGGACGCCGACAGCGGGCGCACGTCGTCGTAGAAGCCGGGGATGAGGATCTCGCCATCGTCGGAACGCATGCTGGCCAGGAGGTGCGTGAGCAGCATGCCCGGGTTAGGCGCCCAGTTGCCGTAGTGCCCGCTGTGCAGCGGGCGGGTGGGGCCGTAGACCGTGAGCTCCAGCCCGGTCACGCCGCGCAACCCGAAGACGACTTGCTGTGCCCCGCTCTGGTGCACCGGGCCGTCGCAGAAGAGCCATGCGTCGGCGGTGAGCAGCGTCTTGTACTTGCGCAGGATCGCCTCGAGGTGCGCCGACCCGGCCTCCTCCTCGCCCTCGAAGAAGAACTTGATGTTGACGGAGGGGCGCTGGCCGCTGGCCTGGAGGGCGTCGAGTGCGGTCAGCATTGCCACGATCGAGCCCTTGTCGTCGCTGGCCGAGCGGGCGTAGATGCGCGACTCGCCATCGGCGCGCGCGCCGTCGCGCGGAAAGGGGATGGTGCGCCCGCCCTGATAGAGCGCCTTGTCGCGCAACACCGGGGTGAACGGTCCGCCCCCCTCCCACTGCGCCGGGTCGACCGGCTGCCCATCGTAGTGGGCGTAGAGCACGATCGTGCGCATCGCACCTGGCGCGCGCAGCTCGCCGTAGACAGACGGTGGGCCGCCCTCGACCTCGAGCAGCTGCGTGGTGGCCCCGCGCCGGCGGAGCATCTGCATCAGGAGGTCGGCGTTGCGCCGGATGTTGACGCTGTCGGTGGCGATGTTCGGTATGGACAGCAGGGTGGTGAACTCGCGCAGGATGGCCGCTTCGTGTCCCTCCCGCCAGCTGCGCGCGACCGCTCGCGCCTCGGCGCCACTCTGCTGGGCCGCGAGCCCGGTCGCCGCCATGGCGATCACGAGCGGCAGGGCGGGCAGTCTTGTCATCCATCCATAACGGTGTCGCATTCGTCTCTCCTCACACGCGCAGCGCACGTCGTGACCGTGACGATCGCGTGACGGTCGAAAGCATGCACAAATGAACGAGCCGCCCGAAGCTGGCCGGGCGGCTCGAACGAGGGAAGGGGCGAGTGGCGAGCGCGTAGGCGCGGCTTCGCGCGCCCGCAAGCGCGGACGCAAGCGCGCGACGCTACATGCGTTTGCGGATCTCCATCGACCCGTTGCCAGTGGACAATTTCAAGCGGCGCCCGCCGTTGCCGATCGTGCCGCGCAGGCGGTTGCGCGAGAGCTTGCCCTGGATGGTGATCGGAAAGTCGGTCGAAATCCGCCCGTTCCCCGTATTGGCCTCGACGTCGGCCGAGAAGTCCGAAGGGACGATCACCTCGATGCGCCCGTTGCCAGAGGTGAACTCCATGTCCTCGTTGCCCGTGAGGCGGTCCATGGTGACCCGCACGTCGCCGTTACCTGACGAGGCGTTGACCGGACCGTTCGTCGTGCCGATCATGACGTCGCCATTCCCCGACCGGGCGCGCACCCAGCCTCCCACCTTCTCGACCGAGACTTCGCCGTTGCCCGAGGAGGCGTCGACCCATCCGGTCACGTCGGCGATCCTGACCTTGCCATTGCCGCTCCGCACCTTCGCCTCGGCGACCGCGGCCTGTAACGACACGTCACCATTGCCGCTCGAGGTATGCAGGCGCGCGCCGCGAGGCACGGTCACGGTCATGGTGAGCCGGACCCGGTCGCGCCAGTTGCGGTTCCACTTCGACCGCGAGTCGCTGCGCAGTCCGTCGTGGTCACAGCGGTCGTCATCGTCGAACACGGCACAGATCGTGACCCCGTCGCCGTCGCGCAGGACGATGAAGCCCGCGTCCTCGACCTTTCCGCGGCGGGTGTCCTTCTCGGCGCGGAACTCGACCGTGCTCCCCGACCCCTCGGTGATGGTGATGTCACCCACGCTGGCGAAGATGCGCACCGCCCCGCCCGTCCCGACCGGCGCGCTCGTCGTGAACACCCGATCACCCCGCCCCACGACCTGCTGGGCGTCGATCGAATGGGCAGAGAGGGCCAACGCTGAAATGGCGACGGCCGAGAGTGTCAGGATTCGAAGCATGATCCTCTGCAGGAAGGGGGACGGCGGTTGGACAGTGGTAGAACCACGAATGGTTTGAACTCCCGTCCCCCGTCCCCCGTCCCCCGTCCTATAAGAGAATCACCCCCGTTCGCGCCCCAATCGCCACCGCCTCCGCCCGCGTATCGGCCCCAAGCTTCTGAAAGATCGACGCCACGTGCGTCTTGACCGTGTGCTCCGAGATCCCGAGCCGCGCGGCGACGATCTTGTTCCCCAGCCCATCGGCGAGCAGGGTGAGGATCTCGCGCTCGCGCGGAGAGAGCGGCGCGTGGCCGAGCGCGCTGGTCAGCCGGGCGTGCTCGCGAGCGGGGCGAGCGCCCAGGGCATCGATCGCCGACACCGGGACGACGGCCAGTCCGGCGTGCACTGCGGCGATGGCGCCGAGGATTTCCCGCTCATCGGCGTCGCGCGGCAGCACGGCACGCGCCCCGCGGCGCAGCCACTCGCCCGTGTCGGCCGCGTCGCCATCCACGAGCAGGATCCACCGATGCGCCACGGACTCGTCGGCGCCCGGAGTCGTCATCGCGAAGCGCGCCGGCGCGTCCACGACGGCGACGACCACGTCGACGTCGGCCCCGGCGAGCGTCTCGGCGATGTCGTCGAGGTGGGCGATCCGTTCGACCACGGTGAAGGCGCCATCGCGCATCACCAGGGCCTCCAGTCCGGCCAGGAGCATCGCCGAGGGAGCGGCGAGGGCGAGTCGAATCACGCGGCCAGCGGGGACGCGAACGAGGTCGCGCCGCTGCGCGACACCTCGTGCAGGAAGCGGCGCTCCACGGTGCTCGGTATCGCCACACCGAGCCCGCCGACGATCATCGCATTGATCCCGACGACGCGACCGGTGGAGTCCACGAGCGGTCCGCCGGAGTTGCCGGGGGCGAGCCGCAGGTCGGCCACGATGTAGCGCGGCATGCCGCGGCGTGTCGTCACCGCGTGCACCACGCCTAACGACATGGCGTTGGCCACCCCGTGCGGGTGCCCGAGGGCGAGGACGAGCGACCCCGCCCGCAGCGACTCGGCGTCGCCGATGGGGGCGGCGCGCAAGCCGTCGGCGTCGACGGAGAGCAGCGCGAGGTCGCGGTGCCGGTCGAGGGCAACCACGCGGGCGTCGAGCGTCCCGGCGTCACCGAGCGAGACCAGCGGGCGCTCGTCGTGCACGACGTGGGCGTTGGTCACGATCAATCCGTCCGATTGCCAGACCACGCCGCTCCCCATGCTGCTGCCGCCGCGTGTCTCGATCCGCACCGTGAAGCTGCGGACGAGCGATGCCAGCCCGTCGAGCTCGAGTCCGGCGGCCAGCGCGGCGCCGCCGTGATTGTCATGGTTCATCCATTCCTCCCTGCGTCGTGGGCGCTGGCGCCCTCCCCGCGCCGTGGGCGCTCGCCTACGGTTACCGCCACCTCGACCAACGCCCCAGCGCGCAGTACACGCAGCGCGAGCGGCGTTCCGATGCGTTCGCCGGTGAGCGACGCGAGCAGCTCTGACGGGTCGGCGAGCGGGGTTCCCTCGCACGTCACGACCACGTCGCCTAACGAAACCCCGGCCGCGTGCGCCGGTGCCCCCTCCTCGATCGACACCACCATCAGCCCCACCGGCTGCGACAGGGCGTGCTGGGTCACGACGCCGGCCGGGAGGCGGACCGGCTGCACCCCCAATCCGATGTAGCCGCGCCGCACGCGCCCGCTGGCGAGCAGCTGCTCGGCGACGCGTTCGACCGTGGCGAGCGGGATCGTCATGGCCGAGGCCCGCGCGAGCCCCGAGCTGTTGATGCCGAGCAGCCGCCCGCCGGCATCGACCGTCGCGCCGCCCGAGAAGCCGTCGTAGATGGCGACGTCGAGTCGGATGAACTGGTCGATGCGCCCGCCGTGCCACGTGCGCCACTCGCCGCCGGTGGCGCTCACCACACCGAGCGCCGCCGTCACCGACGGGCCGGGCATGCCTAACGCCAGGACGAGCTGGCCGACCTGGGCGCCGAGCGGCGCGCGGGCAATGGGCACCCCGACCTCGCTGTTGAGGCGCAGCACGGCCAGGTCGGTGGTGGGGTCGCGGCCGGCGAGCGTCGCCCCCACGGTCGTCCCGTCGGCGAGGGTGACGGTGATGTTGTCCTCGCGCTGGATCGTGTGGTGCGTGGTGACCACGATGCCGGGGCGCCAGATGATCCCGCTGCTGGGAATTCGGCGGCGGGCGTGGATGGCGACCATCGACGCCGATGCCGCCCTGACGGCCGCGGACAGGTCGTTGGAGAGCGATTCCAGCACCGTGGCGGGCGCGGGGGCGGGGGAAGAAGAGGCGGACATGGCGTGACCTCACACGGGGGTTCTGGCGCCGGGCGGCGCCCGCTGACTGTCCGCAATGTGCGGCCCGCCCGCTGCTCGGCCCATCGGACGATTGAGCGATCGCCCCTCGCACGTTTGGCCGAGCCTAACGACGACCGGGCGGCGCGTACACGCCGCCCGGTCGGACACACTGCAGCGGGAGCCGGGCTCGCGCCCGGGCCGATGCGGGGCTGCGCCTGCCGCGGATTGCGAACCGCCGCCGGCAGGCGCTGCGCCCCGCGACTTACCCTTCGACCTGCTTGGGCGCCTCGGCCGCAGTGATCTGGATCTTGCGCGGCTTGGCCGCCTCGGACTTCGGGATGCGGATCGTCAGGACCCCGGCGTCGAAGCTGGCCGAGATGCCGTCGCCGGCCACATGCTGCGGAAAGCGCAGCGAGCGGGTGAACGTTCCCCAGTCGCGCTCGGCGAAGAAGACCCGCAGCTCGCCCTTCTCGGGGGCGCGGATGGTGCGCTCTCGCTCGCCGCGCACGGTGAGCGTGTTACGCTCGAAGCTGATGTCCACCCCCTCGCCCTTCACACCGGGCAGGTCGAGCTGGACGATGTAGTCCGCCTCCGTTTCCCACGCGTCGAGCTCGGGGAGCCAGGCCGGCTGGGCGTCGGTCCGGCCGAGGGCGTCGGTGTTGCCGTTCACGAACGCCTGGTCCATCGCCCGGTTGAGGGTGACCATGCGATCGAGCATCGAATTGAGGGGCGTGATGGTGAGCATACGAATTCCTCCATGGGGTAGTCAGGGTGATGCGCGAAGGACTCGCACGTGGATGATGAGGAGGCATCCGTTGTGCCGATGTATGTCGGTCAGAATGAACGAGTCGGCGCAGCGGCAGCTGCGGGGATGGCAGGAGAGGTGTCAGATGGGCAGGGGGTGGCGATTGGGGTCCGTTCACGGTCGGGTTACCCGGTGTGATCGTCCGCAGGTCGGCCCGCGCGGTGCAATCCCGGCGAGCGACGGTACGCATGGAGCCGCTATCACCTCCTTCGCCACCCTTTCCGCACAGGGGACCAACCCGATCAGCGGAATCGGTCCCTACGGCAACGGCGCTGCGGCAGGCGGCGTGCTTTGCAGACTGTGACCCGGCGCACTTGCCCCCCCCCCAAAAAGCCTGTACCGTGGAGATGCGCGCCCCACGGTGGCGCGCCGGCGGCGTTGACGGCAACGCGGCACGCGGTGAATCGTCGAACGGGAGGCGGTGCCATGCACGGGACGACGGGGGCGACCGGATTCGCAATGCGCGGGAGGCGCGGCATGCTGCTCGGACTGTGGGGGACGACGGCACTCTGGTGCCTGGGGTGTCAACTGGCCGATGGGGCGCCCACGCGCGTGCTCGTGCCGCCGCCCGAGCCGCTGGTGAACCAGCAGTTGACCGACGGCTGCACCAGGTTCGCACTCAAGGTGGTGAATGGCGTGGCGCAGGTGGAGGCGCTGTACAACACCAACGGCTGCCAGACCGATCAGCTGCAACTACTGGCCGACTCGGCCCCGACCTTCGATGTGGCCGCGGGGACCCTCCGCGTGCCGATCGTGCTCAAGAACGTGGGGAGCGTCGCCGTGATGGCGCCGGCTCGCATCCGGTTCAATGCCGACAGCTCACAGTTCCTGAACGCGCAGGGCCAGGTGATGCCCGGCACGCCGAACATTCTGGCCACCAACTACGACACGGCGAGCGCCAACGGCCGGAGCGGGCAGTGGCGCTACGATACGCTGCTTGCGCCGAGTGGACAGGGCCAGGTGCTCGCGCCTGGGGCGACGTCGCGGCGGCGGTGGCTCGAGTTTGCGGGGAGCGACTGGTCGCAGATCGTGCGGATCAAGGTGCCGACGATGGCGACGCAGGTGGCAGCAATTCCATCTCGTGCCGGCCAGCTGGTCCAGCGCTACTCGGCTCGATCACAAGGCTCGCCGATCGTCAGCGCAGCGGAGATACCAGGCTGGCGCAGCTCGATGCTCATGATCCGATTCGATCCGTCCGCGAACGTCAACGAACTTCAACAGGTCCTCGCTGATTCGGTCGGGATCGTGGTCGGCGGGCGGCGGGCCTTTGGCGACTGACGGATGCTACTTCGTCCGTGTTCCACCGGCCAAAACGGCAAGTGCGATTCTATCAGACTAGTGGCCTGGCCGGGCTATCCGCGAGGTCGTATCGCTGGCGTACTCCGTTTGGCGAGCCACCAGTCCGGAGAACGCCCACATCCGACCCAACGACTCCAGTTCCGGCTGGTCATCGGCGTCTGTGGAACGTCGCCGCTATGGCGCTCGAGCCACTCGTCTGCACGATGGGCCTCGGGCGCTGCGCCGCTCGCGTGGGGCTGCTCGATCAGGGACGCGAGCTCGCATCTCGGTGCTCGATCGTGGGCTCCGACGTCGGATGCCATCTCCCCACTGGACCTCGCCGGCATTGCGTTCGCGGCGATAGTCGAACCAGTCTGCTTTCCGGAAGCAGCATGGCGCTATGGTCACAAGCGCTCTCCAGGTCGCTCGGCGACAATCAGAGTGGAATCGCTGGGGTCGCCTGGAAGTCGCGGCTCTTCCTGCGAATACCATCAGTCCTCTGACGCGACCCAGACCGGCGTTCCGACTCGCGCCTATGGCAGTGGATCTCCAGAGCTAGCACTTACGGAGAGCTTTGGTTCCGAGCAGTCGCGCGGGTGCTGAACTTCTCCTCTGCCAGCGCGCAGCATAAGCGCGGTCCCCTACACGGGGGTTCGACGAACGCAATCCTGCGACTGGCGGAATTGGCGCTACCGCACGCACCGCTCGCGTCATCAAGACCTATCTGAGCTCAACGCCTCCGTGAGCGCCCAGGCGCTCATCGTGCTGGCGGCGGGCAAAAGCCTGTTCTGACGCATCACTTGCCGGCTATCCCCGTGCGAAATCGCTCCCAACGAGATCAGTTGTGATGGGAGTAGCAGTCCTTCGGATCAACTATCGGATGCTCCGCCCGGGACGCCAGGTGGTTCGAAATCGTGGCGCTCTGTCGATATTTTTTGCCCAGGGGACAACGTCGCGGTGCTCGATCCCGACAACATCGTGACCTCGGAGTCCGGGACGTCGTTCGCGGCGGCTCTGGTATCGGGAGCGGCAGTCCTCGCCAAGTCATTCGATCGTACGATGACAGCAGCGGAACTGAAAGCGGCGCTCACTATGGGCGGCACGCACAATCGCATCGATGTTGACGGCATCAACCGTCCGATTCTGGATGCGTACGGTACGCTCAAGTTTACCGCCCAGCGCCAGGGCGCCCCCCTTTGCGGCAATCCGCTGGCGTACGTCGCCTCGTACGATAGCTCCGCCTACACGACCACGATGTCCGTCGACGTCAAACGTGGAAGTGGATCAGGGAGCACGGAACGCATCACCCAGTTCACCATTCCCGGCCTCAACGCCGTGCCGGTCTACGTGCCGCACGGTGGACGAGAGGTGCTCGTTGACCTGCTCGACCTGCAGGGACTTCGGCGTGTCGCCCAGCACAATGGCACCTCGTGGCAAACCCTGAGTCAGCCTTGGCAAGTCGTGAACAATCCGGACCTCAGCGGCACCAGCTGGTCGTCACGCGGGTGGTCGCATGACGGTGACACCGCGCTCTGGGCCGGCGTCACCTACAACGCCGGGTTCCTGACGTCCAACGCCTCGTTCTCGCTCTGGACAAACGGTACGCAGGGACCCGCCATCACCACCTTCGCCAACCTCCCCGCGCAGTGGACCAACCCGATCAGCGGAATCGGTCCCTACGGCAACGGCGCTGCATTAGGCGGCGTGCTCTCGCCGACCGGGGACTTCGCGATCGGCGTGGTAACGGACGGAAGTGCGGTCACACAATACACCTTCTATCGCATCGCCATTCCGTCCGGAACGCGGACGATGCTGTTCGCCGACAACGTTCCGCAGCTGCCACAGTTCTCACCGCCGCCGTGGGCGGGGACGTTCCCGCTGCTGCAGCTGGGGGTCGCCGAAGACGGGTCCGAGTTCTGGTACACGTCGCCTGCCCAGCTCGTGGGTAACTCCACCTGCATCGTGAAGCGATACTCACTCGTGCTCGGTGCGTTCACGGCGATCGACTCGCTTCCCGGCAACGGGACGCTGCTGGGTTGCACCGCCGGCACGGGGGCCGCGCCGGGCGGCGCGGCGCGTGTGGCTGGGATGGGGTTCAGCAGGTGAAGTGGCCCGACGTGGGCGGGTGAGGTCTACCAGCTGGCGGAAGGGAAATATCGGTTGCCTGGTCCACGCTCCGCCGCCGCCCCTTACGGAAACTCCAGCGTCTGCCCCTTCGGATCGTCGCGGACGAAGTACATCGACCGCCGTTCCTCGCTCGGCGACTTGAGCACCGTCACGATGTTGCGCTGGTCGGCGAAGTGCTGGAAGAGGAGCCCGACCCGGACCGTGAGCGTCCTGACCGGGGGGACGGCCGAGAGCTCGAGCAGGTACCACCACATGTCCTGATCGGTGGCGTCCGCATCGCGGCCGGACTCCACGACCTTGGCTGTGATCCGGGTGCCGTTCACGTCGACGGGGACCTCGCCGTTGAAGTATGCGGCGAAGATGGAGTCCGCCCCCGGAGTGGTGGTGGTGAGCTCGGGGGCGCGGGCGTGCGTGCGCAGCGCCTTCTCGAGGTCGTCGCGAAAGAGCCGCACGCGCCAGAAGATACTCCCTCCGTCGATCAAGACACGCGAGTAGGTCAGGTGGATGTCGTGCAGGGCCGGCGTTGGCCGCGACGACAGCCGGACGCTGCCGACGTGACGCTCGGGCGGCCGATCAGGGCGCGTGGCAGCCACAGCCGCAGCGACGCGCCCGTCCCGCGCGGAATCCTGATGGCGCGAAAACGGGGCCCCCTCGGCGGCGCGCGCCGTCAGCGGGAACGCCAGCAGCAGCGTTATCGCGATGCCGGTCGACGCGGCGTATCGCGTTGGCGCGCGCATCGATACGACTGCCGCGGTGCGGCACCCCCCGCTAGGATGTGCGAAGATGGTCACGTCGGGCGATTCGAACAGAGTGAGGACACACCACGTGGTGGAAGATACGCGTACCCCGAAGTGGCTGCGGTCGTGCGGTCCCCGATGCGTCGGGGGGCGAATCCCGCTCCTGCTTTGGTGCGGACTGGCTGGGGCGATCGGGATCGGTGGTTCCGTGGGAGATGTCGGCGCCCAGGACACCACCCGCGCTCGCCCGCTCCAAGCGGTGCGCGTCACCGTGACGCGTGAATCCGCGCGGTCGGTGCTCGACCTTCCGTTTGGCGCCTCGCGTGTGTCGATCGATAGCGCCCGGACCGGCATCCGCCGCGCCTCGCTGACCGAGATGCTGTTCAACGTTCCCGGGCTCGAGGTCTCCAACCGCTACAACCCCACCCAGGATCCGCGGCTCGCGGTGCGCGGCTTCGGCTCTCGCTCGGCGTTCGGGATTCGCGGGGTGCGGGTGATGCGCGATGGAGTCCCGCTCACGCAGGCCGATGGCCAGACCGCTGTGGACTTCGTGGACCTGGAAGGGGTGGGAAGCGCCGAGGTGATGCGCGGCGCGGCCGGAGCGCTGTACGGGAATGCCTCGGGCGGGGTGCTGGAGCTCAAGAGCGACCCGTTTCCGAGCCGCGGATTCGAGCCAACCGTTCGCTATGTGGCCAACGCCGACGCCACGCGCCTGTCGGCGTCTTCGGCCGGAAGCTCCGGGGCATTCGGGTGGCGCGGAACTGCCACCCACAATTTTGGAGACGGTCCGCGCGACTACTCCGAGTTCCGGTCCACCGCCTTCACCGGCGACGCCTCGTGGCGCGGGAGTGCCGGGACGCTGCGGGCCCAGCTCACTCGGTACGACTCGCCCACCGCCCAGAACCCCGGCGCGGTCACGGCCGCCGAGCTGCGCACCGTCCCGACGGTGGCCGACTCCCAGAATGTCCTGCGCCGCGCGGGGAAGGAAGTGGGGCAGACGCTGCTCTCGCTCACCGGCGACCGGACGTGGGATGCGGGCAGCGCTTCGGCCACCGTCTTCACCGGCTGGCGCGACCTGTACAATCCGCTGGCCTTTGCGATCATCGGCCTCGACCGCCGCACGTTAGGCGTCTCGACTCGCGTCGAACAGCGCGGGATGATGCGCAACCACCTGTGGCGACTGTCGGCTGGGGCCGACGTGCAGTCGCAGCGCGACGACCGGCGCAATTTTGCCAACTGCGCGGGACAGGCGACGCTGCCGTCGCTGCCGAACTGCCCGACGGTCAATCAGCGGGGCACCGAGTCGATTCACCAACTGGAGAAAGTGGCCAGCGCCGGCCTGTTCGCCCGCGGCGAAGTGAATCGCTCGGTCGTGACGGTGACCGGAACGCTGCGTGGCGACCAGACGGCGTTCAGCGTGCGCGACTACCGGGCGCTGTACGCGGTGGGCGGCGCCGTCGAGTCGCGCACCATGTCGGCCGTGACACCGATGCTCGGCATCTCGCTGCGCGCGCGCCCGACGCTGGCGGTGTACGCGAACATCGCGAGTTCGTTCGAGACGCCGACCACGACCGAACTGGCCAACCGCCCCGACGGATCGGCCGGCCTCAACCGCGACCTCAAGCCGCAGCGCGGGCGCACGCTGGAGGCCGGGGTGAAGGGGATCGTCGCGCGGCGCGTCTTCGTGGACCTGGCGATTTTCTCGATTGCGACGCGCGACGAGCTGATCCCGTTCGAGATTCCGAACAGCGGCGGGCGCCGGTACTTCCGAAATGCCGGCAAGACGCAGCGGGAGGGAGGGGAGCTGAGCGTGTCGACCACGGTCGGGCCGATGGATCTCGGTGGGGCGCTGACTCGGCTCTCCTACACGTATGAAGACTACCGCGTGGGCACGACCGTGCTGGACGGGAAGAAGGTCCCGGGGGTGGCGCCGCTGTCGTCGTCGCTGTTCGCCACCGCGCGGCGGTCGCCTGGCTTCTTCACGGTGGAGATGCAGCAGGGCGCGCGCACCGCGGCCGACGACGCCAACGTGAACTACGCGCCCGGCTGGGTGCTGTGGAACGCCCGCGTCGGCGTCACGCAGTGGGCCGCGGCAGGCGTGCAGCCGGTGATCGGCGTGGACAACATCTTCGACCGGCACTACGCCGCGAACATCGTGACCAACGCGACGCGGGGTCGGTTCTTCGAGCCCGGGGCGGGGAGGCGGGTTTATGTGTCGGTGCGGGTGGGGCGGGTGTCGGCGCGCTGAGGCGCGCCCTTCGCCGCGGCGCATCACGCCGAAGCATGTTGACCGGCCGCTAAGTATCAGACCCCCCGCCTCGCCAGTACCGCCAGATCGGACGCCCCGTGCCCGTCCGCGATGAGCTGATCCATTCGCGCCGCGATCGCGGCGAGCACCGGGACTGGTTCATCGCCCGCCGACTCGAGCATGAGTCGCGCGTCCTTGCGCGCCATGGTGAGCTCGAACGACGCCGAGTAGTCCTCGGCGAGGATCTTCTGCGCGCGGATGGGGAGGATGTTCTCCGGCTTGAACCGCGCAAAGAGCGACCAGGCCTCGGCGCGCTCCACGTGCAGCGCGTCGGCGAGGTGGAAGATGTCGGCCATCGCGCCGCCCATGGCGAGGATCATCGCGTTGCCGAACAGTTTGTAGCTGGCGGCGAGGTCGGGGCGCTCGCCCACGTACCAGAGGTCGCCGGTCATGGACGCCAGCGCGGCCCGCACCTGGTCGAATCGTGCGGCCGGGCCGGCGACCATCATGATCCCCTGCGCGCCGCGGGCCGCCGCCGGTGACATGAAGACCGGTGCGTGCAGGTAGGCGATCCCTTCGTGCTCCAGTCGCGCGGCCCGCGCCGCCACCAGCGCGGGCAGGTTGGTGGTGTGGTCGAGGATGATGGCGTCGGGGGCGAGCCCCGGCTTCAATGCCTCTATGGTTGCATCGACCGTGGCGTCGTCCACAAGCACCAGGTGCACACGCGTCGCGCCCCGCACCGCCTCGGCTGGCGACTCGGCGACGACGGCTCCCTTCTCGCCAAGTGGCTGTGCCTTGCTGCGCGTGCGGTTCCAGACCCGCAGGTGCGTCCCTCCCCTGCTCAGCATCCCCTCGGCGAAGCCCGTGCCCAGCAGTCCGGTCCCCAGCAGCGCTATCGTGTTCATGTGGTCTCCTGTGTCGTTCGCCATGTGTGCACGCGCCAACCGCCGCGCGCGACGCCCATGCGTGCAGACTAGCGCGCCGATTGACACGCAGCCACCTCGCCTCCATTTCCCTGCGACTGCGTCACGCGTACGGTGTGCTGGTTCTCTCCTCTGCCACTCGCGACATGTCCACGCTCAATCCCAAGGTCGACCAGTACATCGCCAAGTCGGCTGAGTTCGCCCGTCCCATCCTCACCCACATTCGCGACGTCGTGCACGCCGCGGCCCCGGCGATCATTGAGGAGATCAAGTGGGGGTTCCCGTTCTTCACCCAAGACGGGGGAATCGTCTGTGCCATGCGCGGCTTCAAGGCGCACTGCGGCCTCTTCTTCTGGAAGGGGGCGCTGGTCGTGCCCGACGGCCAGGAGGAGGGGATGGGACAGTTCGGCAAGCTGACGTCGGTGGAACAGCTGCCATCGAAGCGGGTGCTGACCGACTACGTGAAGAAAGCGCTGCAGCTGAACGAAGCCGGCGTTCCGGCCCCGTATGTCGCGGCTCGTCGCGCCAAGGCCGGCGCGGCGAAGTCAGGCGCTACGACGAAGGCGCGGCCCACCAAGTCCGACGACGTCCCGCCAGCGCTGCTCGCGGCCATTGGGAAGAACAAGACGGCGCTGGCGACGTGGAAGGGCTTCGCCCCATCGCACAGGCGCGAGTACGCCGAGTGGGTGGCCGACGCCAAGCGTGACGAGACCAAGGGCAAGCGCATCGCCCAAGCGGTCGAGTGGATCGCCGAGGGACGCCAGCGCAACTGGAAGTACCAGAAGTAGAAGACGACGGGACGGCGCGAGGTTCTCCCCCCATGTCGTCCCGTCGTTAGGTGTTGCGTCAGCTGCCGGGTCAGGAAATCGTGGGCGGCTTCTTCCAGGTGTTGTTGCTGCGATCCACGTCGGCGAGGACCTCGTTCGGGTCGAGCACGACTTGCGTGACCGTCTTCGTGCTGAAGAAGCCGTACGTGAACTTGAGCTCGTTCTTGCGCCAGACGTCGGCCGGGAGCTTGACCAGCTCCTTGGTCCCGTCATCGAAGGTCACCTCGACCTGCAGCGGGAGCACGAGTCCGCCCTTGTTCTCGATCGTGATGCGATTGTACGTCTGCCCTGCGCGCGAGGGGCCGAGCAGTGAATCGCCGGCCTGCGACTCGACGCTGGCGATGGCCTGGTCGTTGGCGTAGGTCGTGTAGAACCAGCCGCGCCAGAAGTGGTTGAGCTGTTCGCCGGCCCCTTCCTCGATCGAGCGGAAGAAGTCTGCCGGCTGCGGATGCTTGAACATCCACTTCTTCGAGTATTCGCGGAACGCCTCGTCGAACAGCGTGTCGCCCAGCACCTGCTCGCGCAGCATGACGAGGCCGGCGGCCGGCTTGGAATAGCCGTTGTTGCCGAACTGCGTCTGCACATCGTTGGACTCGGTCATGAGCGGGACCTGGGCCTCCTGCCGCATGTAGCCGACGATGTTCTTCGCCGGTCCACGCTGTGACGGATAGGCCGGGTCCCACTCCTGCTCGGCGTAGTACTGCAGGAACGAGTTGATCCCCTCGTCCATCCAGGTCCACTTGCGCTCGTCCGACGCCACGATCATGGGGAACCAGTTGTGGCCGACCTCGTGGATGGTGACCGAGATCAGCGCCCGGGCCAGCCCCGGCGTCACGCGTCCGTCGGGGGTGGGGCGGGCACCGCAGAAGGCGATCATCGGGTATTCCATCCCGAAGACCGGGCCGTGCACGTTGACCGCCTTGGGATACGGGTACTCGAAGGCAAGCCGCCCGTAGGTTTTCATGGTCTGGGCGATCGCCTTGGTCGAAACCGAGTCCCACAGTGGCATGGCGTCGCGCGGGTAGAGCGAGTGCAGCTCGATCGGCTTGTCGGTGGGGCGGTAGCGGAAGCCCATGGCGTCCCACACGTACGTCTTGCTCGACACCCACGCGAAGTCGCGCACGTTCTCGGCGTGGAACTTCCAGGTCAGCGGCCCGGTCCCGGCGGGGCGTGACTGCGGCGTCATCACCTCGTCGGCCGCCACGATGAAGACCGGGGTGGGGCTGGTCCACGCCTTGGTGAGGCGCGCCTGCTGCGTGGTCGTCAGCACCTGCGTCGGGTTTGTCAGTACGCCGGTCGCGTTGACGATGTGGTTGCGCGGGACGGTGAGCTCGACATCGTAGGTGCCGAAGTTGAGGTAGAACTCCCCCTGCCCGAGGAACTGGTCGGTCGCCCACCCGTTCACGTCGTCGTAGACCGAGGCGCGTGGGAACCACTGCGCCAGCTCGTACAGCCAGCCGTCCTTCACCAGCTCCTTGACCCCGCGGGCGTTGCGCCCCCCCTCGGGGACGACGTTGTGCCAGTCGATCTCGATGATCGCCGATTGCCCCGGGGCGAGCGGTGCCGCCAGGTGCACCTTCATCACTGTCCCGTTGATCAGGTAGCGGGCGTCCTTCTTGAGGCCGCGCGCATCGACCAGCTGCACCCGCGTCAGGTCGTAGCCTCCCTCGAACGCCTCGGGGGCGAGGAAGCGGCGGGCCTGCTCGGGAATGCGGGTGGGGAGCGCCGGCGCGATGAGCGCCGCGCGCGAGTCGCCGCGCTCGATGTTCTGGTCGAGCTGAAACCAGATGTACGACAGCGCATCGGGTGACTTGTTGTGGTAGGTCACCCGCTCGCTCCCGGTCACCGCGTGCGCCACGGTGTCGAGCGTCGCCTTGATGGCGTAGTCGACCTGCTGCTGCCAGTACTTGGGGCCCGGGGCGCCGGCAGCGTTGCGGTACTCGTTGGGGTCCGGCCACTCGTCGATGGCGCGAAAGCTCGACTGGTTCGTCTTGCGGTCCTTGGCGTTGACCCAGTCCTGCGCCTGCGCGGACTGAGGGGCCTGTGTCGAGGCGACAGCGAGGACGAGCAGGGAACAGGTCGAGCGTACGAAACGGAAAGGGCGCATGACATTCACGGAAAGAATGACGTGGAACGGGGTCAGTCCTCGACCCGTCTGGCTCGCTGCCGCCCTAACCTGCTGGGAGCCGCGCGACAATCATCTGCAGGCCGGCGAGCACGATCACGATCGAGAGCGCCGTCGCCCACCGGCGTCTCGCCAGTC
This sequence comes from Gemmatimonadota bacterium, assembly GCA_016704465.1. Taxonomy (GTDB): domain Bacteria; phylum Gemmatimonadota; class Gemmatimonadetes; order Gemmatimonadales; family Gemmatimonadaceae; genus SCN-70-22. Next base: position 71,829 of record JADJAD010000015.1, read on the forward strand.
CGGCCACGTCGCAGGCGAGGGTCCCGGCCAGCAGCACGACCGCGACAATGGCCAGCTGGCCGACTTCCAGGCCGACGTTGAAGGCGAACAGGGGGAGCAGGATGCTCTCCTCTCCCCCAAGGATGGCCCGCAGGAAGTTGGAGAAGCCGAGCCCGTGAATCAGTCCGAAACACCCGGCAAGTATGTAAAGGAGTCGATGACGCTCGGGTCGGCTGTCGTCGCTCGACGCGCCCGGACGCCAGCGGGCGAACAGTGAATACCCGGCCGTCGCGACGATGGTCACCGGGATCAGCAGTTCGATCGTGGGACCGTGCACGGCGACGAGTCCGAGCGTGGCGAGCGCCAGGGTGACGGAATGACCGATCGTGAAGGCGGTCACCAGCCAGAGCAGCCGCCGCCAGTCGGGCAGGGCGTACCCCGCCGTCAGGGCGACGATGAACAGGATGTGATCGTAGCCGCGCAGGTCGGCGATGTGGCCGGTGCCGAGCCGAAAGTAGGTGAGGAACTCGGAATGCATGCTGAGGGTCGTGGGGGGCCGGGGGCCGGAAACGGAGGCAGGTCGCGCGCGGAGCAGCGACGCGTCACTCAGGTACGGCGCCCACGGCTGGACGGATGGGTCCACTGGGATGCTAAGACAGCGTCCCGGGTCGCGAAACGGGGCCGTGTGGGACGAAACGCGCCCTGTTTCGGCCGATAGCGACCCTCGTTGTGCGGGTTTTTCACCCCTTCGGCGCGCCGGTCAACTGTTGCCCCCAACTTCGCGTTAACGAACGCCGTGCTGGACAGTCCAATCCCCGTCCCCCAGCGACGTATCACCTTACAGGTCGGATCCCGTGCAGACATTTCCAGGCTTCAGCGGTGCGCGTGCCGTGCGCCGAGCCTTCGCAGTATTGGCATTGTTCGTCCCGGCGGCGGCGACCGCCCAGATGGGATCCACCACCGACATCATCATCGGGACCGTGACGCGGGCCGAGGGCAACCTCCCGATCGAGGATGCCGCGATCGAGCTGACCTCGCTGGAGTCGAACGTCACGCGACGGGCGCGGACCAACGACAAGGGGCGCTTCACGATCCTCTTCCCGGACGGCGGCGGGCAATACCGTCTGGTCGCCAGGGCGCTGGGGCTGGCCCCGCAGACGCTGACGGTCGGTCGCCAGGCTGATGAAGACCGGACCATCGTCAACATCAAGATGTCGACGAACCCGACCGTGCTTGCCGCCGTGACCGTGCAAGCGCGCCGCGACGTCCCGCCGGAGGGGAATCGGCCGGCTCCCGGATCTATCGAGCGCGCGATGAACACCGACCAGGCCGCGCGCCTCCCCATCGACGCTTCGGACCTGACCGCCTTGGCACTGACGGCTCCCGGCGTCGTCAGCATCACCGGCAGCGACTCGACAAGTGCGGGCTTCTCGGTCGCCGGCCAGTCGCCGACTGCCAACAACATCACGCTCGACGGCATGTCGTTCGGGTCAGCGCAGGTACCGCAGGAAGCGGTGCGCAACTCGCGCGTGATCACGTCCGGTTACGACGTGGCCCGCGGGCAGTTTTCGGGCGGGCAGATCGCCTCAACGACGCGTAGCGGGACCAACAACATCCAGGGCAACTTCACCTACATCCTGCGGGACCGCGACCTCTCCATCGAGGGAGAGAGCAGCTCGCCGCTGGCCCAGGGATACAACCAGAACCAGTTCTCCGGCGGCTTCGGCGGCCCGATCGTGAAGGACAAGCTGTTCGTCTTCGGCGCCCTGCAGATGCGCCGGCGCGAGGACATCGTGCCGAACCTCGGCAATGCCGACGCCGGCACGCTGGAGCGCTTCGGCGTCTCGCCCGACTCGGTGAACCGCTTCTTCAATCTTGCCAACGTCGCGGGCATCTCGCCGCGTTCGGTGCTGGCGAACGATCGTACGGCGGACAACGTCACCGGCATCGTGCGCTTCGACTACATGACCGAGGGGGGACAGTCGCTCTCCGTGCGTGGCGACTACAACTTCAGCAACTCGGACCCCACGCGGATCGGGACGCTCTCGCTTCCGCAGACCGGTGGCGACTCGCGCAACTGGGGCGGGGGGATGGCCGCCACGCTGACGTCGAACATCGCCGGGCGCTTCCTCAACGAACTCAAGGTCTACACCTCGGTCGCCAACAACGCCGGCGACCCCTTCATCACGCTCCCGTTCGGGCGGGTGCAGGTCGCCTCCGACCTTGGCGATGGCGAGACGGGCATTTCGTCGCTCACCTTCGGCGGCAACACCGGGCTGCCGCAGGAAGGGAAGACCAACACGTTCGAGGGGACGAACGAGACGTCGTGGCTCTCCGAGGGGGGCGCCCACCGCTTCAAGCTGGGCGCGCTGTTCAACGTGCAGTCGTTCGAGCGCGACGTGACCAGCAACCGGTGGGGGACGTTCACCTTCAACTCGTTGGGCGACTTCGAGGCGGGGCTCCCCGCCACGTACACCCGCACGCTCACGCCGCGCCTGCGCGAGGGGGCCGGCGCCAACGCCGCGATCTACCTCGGCGACACCTGGCGGTTCAGCCGAGCCTTCCAGCTCACGCTCGGCGCGCGCGCCGAGGGGTCCTACTTCGGCGGAACCCCTGCGTACAATCCGGCCGTGCAGCAGGCGTTCGGCTTCCGGACCGATGAAGTCCCGACCGAGTTCCGGGTGAGCCCGCGTATCGGCTTCACTTACTCGCTCGGCGTGCCCGAGCAGGGGCGCTTCGCCCCGCCCTCGTGGACGTTCCGCGGCGGCATCGGCGAGTTCCGCTCCGCGCCTTCGATCGGGCTGGTCGCCTCGGCGGCTGGTGCCACCGGACTTCCGGACAACGAGTCGCAGCTTGTCTGCATCGGCGCCGGGGTGCCGATCCCGAACTGGAACCAGTACTCGCAGGACCAGTCGACCATCCCCACCCAGTGCGTGGGTGGTGGCAACAGCTTCCTCCCCACGTCCCGCCCGAACGTCACCGTCTTCGACGACGACTTCTCGGCCGCGCGCTCGATCCGCACGTCGCTCGGGGTGCAGCACCGCTTCAGGCAGCGGTACAACATCAACCTCGACATGCAGTACGCGCGCGGCGTGGCCTTGACCGGCTACACCGACGTCAACCTGCGCTCGACGCCGCAGTTCGCCCTTGCGAGTGAGGCTGGACGTCCCGTCTTCGTCGATGCGGCCACGATCGTGCCGTTCTCGGGCGCGACGTCGGTGCTCGGGTCGCGCAGCAATTCCGACTTTGGCCAGGTGCTGGCGACCGGCTCGGACCTGTCCAGCGATTCGAAGCAGGTGACGCTCTCGATGGGCGGCATCACGTCCAAGGGCGCGATCGTGAACATGTCGTACACCTGGGCGCAGACCATGGACCAGGGGGCGACCGGTGCCGGCGGTGGCGGCGCGTTCGGCGGCTTTGGTGGCGGTGGCGGTGGTGGCGGCGGCTTTGGCGGCTTCGGCAGCCCGACGACTGCCGGCAACCCCAACATCCGCGAATGGTCCGCGAGCGACTTCGATCGTCGGCACACGATGGTGGGGACGATCACGTATCCGTTCAGCCAGGCGATCGAGGTGACGGCGTTCGCGCGTGTCAGCTCCGGTACGCCGTTCACGCCCACGGTGGGGAGCGACATCAACGGCGACGGTGCGCGCAACGACCGGGCCTTCCTGTTCAATCCGTCCACGGCCGCCGATCCGAACGTGGCGGCCGGGATGCAACGCCTGCTCGACAACGCCCCCGACGCCGTGAAGTCGTGCCTCAACGGCCAGCTCGGCGGGATCGCCGGCCGCAACTCGTGCCGCGGGCCCTGGCAGCCCTCGCTCGACCTGCAGCTCAACTGGCGTCCCAACTTCATGGGGCTCAACCGGCGCCTCGCGATCTCGGTGCTGACCGTCAATTCGTTAGGCGGGCTGGACCAGCTCCTGCACGGCTCCGATAACCTGCGCGGCTGGGGGCAGTTCCGAGGCACCGACAACACCCTGCTCTACGTGCGCGGCTTCGACCCGGTCGCCAAGGCCTACACGTACGAAGTGAACGAGCGCTTCGGCGCCAACCGCGCGGGGCAGAACGGGATCACCGTGCCGTTCCAACTGGGGATCCAGGCGCGCTACACCGTTGGTCCGGATCGCATGCGTGACATGATTCGCGGGATGATTGGTGGTGGCGGTCGCGGCGGCCCTGGTGGTGGACAGGGCGGTGGCGGAGGTGGCGGCGGTGGACAGGCGGCGGGCGGTCAGGGTGGCCAGGGTGGTGGCCCCGGCGGATTCGGCATGGGAGGGATGAACATCAACCCGGTGGCGTCGATCATCGCGCTCAAGGACTCGATCTCCCTCACCGAGGAGCAGTTGGCCAAGTTGCAGCCGCTCAGCGACAGCGTGGCGGCGAAGAACAAGGTGCTGGCCGATGAGTTCCAGAAGTCCCTCAAGGACGCCGGCGCCAATCCCGACATGGGGGCGCTGTTCAGCAAGCTGCGGCCGCGGCTCGAGGCGCAGCAGCGCGAGGGCACGACGCTGCTGAAGGACGTGCAGGCGATCCTGACGCCCGAGCAGTGGGAGAAGGTGCCGGAGCGGGTGCGCAATCCGCAGCAGGGGCCTGGGGGGCAGCGGCGGCCGCCGGGGGGGGAGTAGGCGGGGCGAGTTCGCTCCATCAGCAACCCTGATCTGCACGCCTCCGGGCGAGCGAGGCGGATAGCACGAACGGAGGGGCGCGGTGGCCAATCATGGCTTCCGCGCCCCGCGCTTCTTCGGTGCCGGCAGCTTCGTTGCGTCACCGAACTCCTTCGCCAGCTCGAGCGCGCGGCGCACGAGACGCCGCACCCGCGCCGATGGAATGCTGTCGTTCTCACGCAATTCCAGCGTTGCCATCTCGAACTTGCCGCCCGGCTTCAGGCGAGGCTCGATATCACGGAGCCGCTGCCCGAGCCAGAATCCGAGCAGTACGCGCTCCGCTTCCGCACGAAGCAGCAGAATGGGACCGTCGCCGAGATAGACGAGATGGCCCCACTTGATGACCTCCTGCAAGCCGCGCGCGCTCCGAATCGCGGCGCGAATCGGGGGGACCAGATCGGCCTGCCAGCCGCGTAAGCCGACGACGTACGCGTCCGGGGAACTCGCAGGAACGGTGCGCTTCATGATGTCACCATGGATAGGTGGCCCGTCGTATTCGAAGTCTCCGGACGCGTCCTCGACTGTCCTCGATTTGCCCCCGCAGTGTATGTAGTGTTCCTCCGATTCCAACCCCCTCCCGTGCTCCGCTCCGCAACACCCTCCCGCAAGCGCATCCTCGCCGCCCGCGCCCTCGCCGTCATTGCCGACGCCATCCAGATCGGCCTGCTCCCGCTCTTCGTCCAGGGCGCGGCCTCGCCGCTGAACGACGCGCTCGATGTCGTCGTGGGCGCGGGAATGGTCGCGCTCGTGGGGTGGAACTGGGTCTTCCTGCCGACGTTCGTCGCCGAGCTCGTGCCCTTCCTCGATATCGCTCCCACCTGGACGGTGGCGGCGTTCATCGCCACAAGGGCACGCAAGGTGGAGGCGCTTCCGGCGTCTACGCCGCCACCCTGACTCGGCGCGCCAGCTGCGGGCGGTCGCGCGCGATGCACGCCCCGTCTGTGTGCGCCATCTCCCTCGTTGTGTTTGCGCCTAACGAGTCGGCCCGGGATTGGCGAAGCGCGGCGCGGTCACCAGCGCCGAGTCGCTCAGGCTGCGCAGGAACGCCACCAGGTCGCCCTTGTCCTGCGTCGTCAGCGTGTGCGCCCGAATGCGCGGATCCTTGCGTGGCGAGAGCCGTCCATCGCCCGCATTCGGCCCCGTGACAATCACACGCCCTCCTCGCGCATAGTGCTCGACCACCTCGTCGAGCGTGCTGATGCTGCCGTCGTGCATGTACGGAAAGGTGAAGGCCAGGTTGCGAAGCGAGGGCACCCGGAACTTCCCCATGTCGTCCGGCTGCCCCGTGCGATCGATGAGCCCGCGATTCCCGGTGGGATAGCTGCCGTCGCCGCCCACGTTGTACAGCCCGTTGTTGGCGAAGGTGGTGCCGGTGGCGCCGCCCGTTCCCACGAGCTCGGCCGCTGTCGTGAAGAACGGGGCGGGATGGCACTGCGCGCACGCCAACTCCGCCGAGGAAAAGAGCTGCTCACCGCGCACCGCGGCAGCCGACATGGCGCCGGCCTGCCCACGCTGCGCGCGGTCGTACGGACTGTCGATGGCGATGACCGTGCGCTCGAACGCCGCGAGGGCGCGCGTGAGGTTCGGGACGGTGACCGGATCGGGCTGGCCGGCAAAAGAGGCGGCGAAGAGAGTGCGGTACAGCGACACGGCGCGAATCCGGTCCAGCAAGGCCGCCTCCTGCCCCTTGAGCCCCAATTCCACCGGTCGATCGCCGAACATCGGCACCAGCGCCTGCTGCTCGAGCGATGGGGTGAGCGGGTCGGCCCAATTGAAGAGGGTGAGCCACGCCGAGTTGGCGATCCCCATGCTGTTGCGCGGGTGAGGCTCTCCCGTGCTGCCGACCGGGATGTTGCGGGCGTCGGCGAAGCCGAACTCCTGGCGGTGGCACGAGGCGCAGGAAAAGCCGCCGTTGCCCGAGAGCCGCGTGTCATAGAACAGCCGGCGCCCCAGCTCGACCTTCGCGGGCGACATGGGGTTGTCGGCGGGGACGGAGGGCGGGGTCCACCCGGTCGGCAGCGTCCAGGTGAAATCGGCCGGATTGCCGGAAAACAGCGGCTCGGCCGGAGGATGTCCATCGCCGGCGCAGGCCGCGGCGAGCAGGCACACGGTCCCGAGCAGTGCTGGTTGTGCGTACAATCGGATACTGCGCACCTGTCGTTTCACCCGCGTCTCGACGTGAACACACGCCTGCCCCAAGGCCGCCAGTCCCGTGGCCTCCGGTTCCCCCGGCGGTCGCAACGCCTTGAGCAGACGGGGACCTCGGGAAGAATACCGTCGGTTGCCGCCCGCGTGTTCCCGCTGCAAGCTCGTCCAGAGCCGGCGCAGGTCAAGCGCCCGGTGATGCGAGGTCGACATCCCGCGCGGCGCCTGACCGGCGCGAGTCTCTCGCCAGTGGTTCGTTGTACGACCCCACCACCCGGATCGCAGCCCCGGTAGCTTTCGGGAGGCGACCGAGGTTGAACACGCGCCCGCGCTCGGCGACTACTGTTGTTGCGCTTCACTACCCCACGCCCGTGATCCCTGCACGTTTTGGTCGCCGTCTCGCAGTCGCCCACGCCGTTCTCTCGGTGCTCACGGCCGGCGCCTGCCACCGAGAGGGCGGCGCGGTCTCCGTCAGTGGCGACGTGGCGCAAGCGGCTAGGGTCCGCACGGTCCCGCTCGCGACGGCCCGCGCGCTCGCCGAGAACTCCGCGGCGGCAGTCAGCGTCGCCCGTCCGGGGCTGATCTTCAGCATCAACGACTCGGGGAACGACGCCGTGCTATTCGCCTTCGACACCACCGGGGCCGATCGTGGGCGCTGGCGTCTGAAGGGGGCGACCAATCGGGACTGGGAGGCGGTCGCGGTGGCGCGTTGCGAACCGGGGGGCGAGTCGTGGTGCGTCTTTGTCGGCGATGTGGGCGACAACGGGGGCGAGCGCGAGCATGTGACCATCTACCGCGTCCCCGAACCGGCGCCGATCGGCACCGGTGAAACAGGAACGCTCGTGCCCGACGCGCTGGACGTGCGCTACGACGACCACCAGCACAATGTCGAGTCGCTGGTCGTTGCGCCCGACGGCTCCTTGCTCCTGGTGACCAAGGAGGCGGCGCGCGCCAGGAAGGGGGTGCGGGTGCGTCCGACGATGGTGTATCGCGTGGCGTCCCCGCGCTGGGGGAGAGATGCCGCGGCCGCGGCGGTGCTCGTCGACTCGATGCCGATCGTTCCCGGGGTTGCCGCCGGACAGTCGGTGACCGACGCCGCGCTGGCGCCCGACGGTCGGACGTTGGCGATGCGCTCCAATCGAGTGCTCTTCGTCTTTGCGGTCGACTCTGCGACTGCCCGTCCGGTCCCCGACCGGCTACCGGCGATGTGCGATCTCTCCGCCCTGCGCGAGACGCAGGGGGAGGGGGTCGGCTTCCTCCACGAGGAGGACGGGAGCAGGGGACGATTTGTGCTCAGCACCGAGGGGAAGCGGGAGTCACTCCGGTTGGTCACGTGCCCACTCTCCTCGCGTTAGGCGGGTCGTCGAGGTCGCCTGCGGACCATCGTGTATCGACTGCGCCGGTCGCCCCGCGCACCTGTCGCACGGCGCACCCAAGGTGTCAGGGGTAGAGCAGCGCGTCCCGCACCCGGCTCGCCCAATCCTCGGCATCAGTCCAGCGCGTGATGTCGCCCGGCGTCACCGGGGTCGCGACGTCTGCCAATCGCTCGGCGATTCCCCGCTGCCCCACGAGCCTCTCGAAGTGATCGCCCCCGAGCGGATTGGCCGCCGTTGGATACGGCGCCCACGCGAATGTCCCGGGCTGTGCACGGATGAGGGCGGCGAGGAGCGTCAGCGCAATCGCCACCGGGCGCACGTCGCGCGCAACACGCACCTCGACCCGCACTCCTTCGCATGGCTCGCCGGCGAATGGTCCCTCCCGCGGCACGACACGCTCGGCGACCACGCGGACGGCCGAGGGCAAAACGTCGCCGACCACCTCGACCAGTCGCTGCGCCCGGAGCCAGGGGGCGGCGACGCGCTGGAACGGGGCGTCGGTGCCGCGCCCCACGCTCAGGTTCGTCCCCTCGAACAGGCACAGCCCAGGGTAGAGGAGTGCCGACTCGAACGACGGCATGGCCGGCGACGTGGGGACCCACGGAAGTGCGAGGGCCGGCCACTGCTGGTCGCGGCGCCACCCCGTGCACGGTACCACCGTGAGCTGCAGCCCGGGCAGTCGCGTCGCCGCCCAGTGGCGCGCCAACTCGCCGAGTGTGAGCGCATGGCGCACCGGGATCGGCCAGCGGCCGGTGAACGAGGCGCAGTGCTGCTCGTCCAGCATCGGCCCTTCGGCCAGCGACAAGACACCGCCTAACGGGTTGGGACGGTCGAGCACGGCCAGCGGCACCCCCAGCCGGGTGCACGACTCCATGACGTGCGATAGCGTCCAGGCGTAGGTATAGAAGCGCGCCCCCACGTCGGGGATGTCGAAAACGACCAGGTCCAGGTCGGCGAGCGCGTCGTCGGGAGGGGCGAAGCGTGCCCCGTACAGCGAGACGATGGGGAGCCGGGTCGCCGCGTCCACGCCGTCGGGCATCGCGCTCCCGTCGGCGCCGGCGGCGCTCAAGCCGTGCTCGGGGGCGAAGAGTCGCACCAGTGGAATGCCCGCGCCCAGCAGCGCGACGCGGCTGCGAATCGTTGCGTCGCGCGCGAGGCGCGCGCTCTCGTTGGTGACGAGTCCGACGCGCGCGGCCGACGGGAGCCGCGCCGGGTCCTCGACCACGCGATCGACACCAAACTGCACGCCGCTGCCCTGGCTCGTGCCGATCAGCGGCATGCACACGCAATCACGGGCACCACCCCAGCGCCGTCCGTCGCCTCACGCGCATTCGACTCGCCGTCTCGCCCTTCTACTTCCGGTAATCCAGCGCCGGCTTCTCCCGGTCCAGCCGCGTCTTGTACACGAAGTCGGGCCCGCGCCGCTGGTCGAACTCGGCGCGGGCCTTCGTGATGAGCGCCGGATCGGTGAACAGGTCCATCGCCGTCAGCGACATGGTCTTGGCCGCGACCATCATCCCCTTGGCGCCGATCGGCGTTCCGCCGGCTGCAACCGCCTGCCACGAGTGCGCCGCGGTGCCCGGCACCCAGGTCGCCGCCGACATCGATACGGTCGGCACTGCCCACGACACGTCGCCCATGTCGGTCGACGCCGCGTCCACCTGCCCCCCGACGAAGGGCATCACCCGGGCCGCATCGTCGATCGGCGGGACGGGCGCCTCCAGCGTGGTGCGAAGCTGCTCGGCGAAGGCGCGATCCTCGGCGGTGTACTTCACGCCGCCCACGCGCTCGAGGTTGCGTTGCTGCACGCGGGCCAGCACCTCGTTCGGCAGGATGTTGTAGACGGCGCCGATCGTCTCGTGCTCGACCGTTGTCCCCGTCCCCATCGCCGCTCCCTTGGCCGCAGAGAGCATACGCTCCCAGATCTGGTCCAGCACCCGCATGTCGCTCTGGCGGGCGTAGAAGAAGACCTCGGCGAAGTCGGGGACAACGTTAGGCGCCCGTCCGCCATTGGTGATCACGTAGTGGATGCGCGTGTCTGACGGCACGTGCTCGCGCATCATGTTGACCATGTAGTTCATCGACTCGACGCCGTCCAGCGCCGAACGTCCCTTGTCGGGCGCCATCGCAGCGTGGGCAGAGACGCCGCGGAAGCGGAACTTGGCCGAGATGTTGGCGAGGGTGCTGTTGGCGTCGGCGAGGTTGCGGTCACCGGGGTGCCAGGAGACGACCGCATCTACATCCTTGAACAAGCCGGCGCGCACCATGAACACCTTGCCCGAGCCTCCTTCCTCGGCCGGCGTGCCGTAAAAGCGAAGGGTGCCGGGGATCTTGTTGGCGACCATCCATTCCTTCACGGCGATCGCCGATGCGGTGGACGCAGTGCCGAACAGGTGGTGCCCGCACCCGTGCCCGGCCCCTCCCTCGGAGATCGGCTTCTTGGCCGGCGTGGCGTCCTGCGATAGCCCGGGGAGCGCGTCGAACTCGCCGACGATCGCGATAACCGGCTTACCGCTTCCAAACGTCGCGGTGAAGGCGGTGGGCGCGCCGGCCACGCCGACATCGAGCGCGAAGCCGGCCGTCTTCAGTTCCTGTTGGAGCAGCGCGCTCGACTGCACCTCCTGGTAGCCGACCTCGGCGAAGCCCCAGATCTGCTGGGCGACGCCGGCGTAGTGACCGGCCCGGGCTTCGAGCGCTGCGAGCACCTTCGCGCCGGCGGGAGACGCCGAGACGGGGGCGCGCTGCGCGGTGAGTGGGGTGCTGGCGACGAGCAGCGCCGCAAGCGTCGCGATGGCGGCGTGAGGTGCCGCGGACGACGCTCGTGACCACGACGCAGACGAGGCAGCAGGCAAAGCAGCAGGCAAAGCAGCAGGCAAAGCAGCAGGCAAAGCAGCAGGCGAAGCAGCGAGCGAGGTGTGCATCTGACGGGGGGCGCGGTGGGAGTGGGGCATCGCCTCGAAACGGCGGGCACCGCGACCTGGCGCCCCCACGTCCGATCGGCCAACGGCTGGAATATGCCGCATTCCCCGCCGACCCACACTCCCACCCGAACACCCCGCCCGCCCGTCGCGCCGGACTCCCGACGAATCGCGACTCGGTCCGCTATTCCCCATCGCCTCGCGAAACAGCGCGATCAGGTCGATGTCGAGCGCCGGGATCGTCGCCGCCGGGCGCGCCATGCAAGCTGCTCCGCGACGATCTCTGGTCGCTCCTCGTCCCGACGCCACCGTTCGACCACGCGCGCCTCGGCATCGACGATCCAGTACTCATCGACCGACTCCGCCATGTAAATCGCACGCTTCGTGCGCCGGTCGTGGCGCGCGGTCGAGGGCGAGAGGACCTCCACCGCGAGCAGCAGGTGCTGCACCTCCTCCCATCGCTCCGGGGCCCGCCCCTCGACGTGCGGCACGACGAAGAGGTCGGGCTGCAGCAGCCGTCGCGACGAGAACTCGACATCGGCCGGCGCGCAGATCGCCCGGCCGAGCGTGTGGCGCCGCAGATACTCCTGCAACGCGCGCTGCAACAGGAAGGCCACATCCTGGTGCCGCCAGCTCGGCGCCGGCGTCACCGCCAACACCCCATCCAGCACCTCGTAGCGGTTGCCGTCGTCCGGCAGCGCTCGGGCACGCTCGGCGGTCCACTCCTCGGCCAGCGGCATGAAGACACGGTACGCCATGCTCGGCGATCCTCGCAAGAGGGCATGGAGGGAGCCTAACGCTCGGCGCTCCCCCCACGTTGATCATTTGAACGCAGCACCCACCGTTTCACCGCAAGGCCCGACGAACCTTCCCGACCGCCACGACCGGCGGTAGGATCCCGTGTGGCGCAGCCGCCGACCGGCCTCAGCCCCTGCCGCGAGTCCAGACCGTGACGAATCTCCCCGACCCAACCCCGCCCATGCTCCGTCCAACGTTGACCCTCAGCGTCGCGGCCGCCGCGCTGGCGCTGTCCACATTGGCCGCCCCGCTCGCCGCCCAGGGCGACACCCTGCTGCGCCGCTCCGTCCCCGTGCGCCGGGATTCCGTGGCCGCGGCCATTCCCGCCTGGTCGGAGCAGATCCGCGTGCGCGAGGGATGGCTCGTGAAGCGGCACGCCATGCTGCTGGACATGATGCGCCGGCACGACGTGCAGATGTGGGTCGTGGTGAACGAGGAGTTCCACAACGACCCGCTGTCGGAGTTCATCGCGCCACCGCGCCCATACACCGGCAACCGCGACTTCTTCATCTTCGTCGACACCGGCGGCCCCGCCCTCAAGAAGGTCGCCGTCACCGGCTACTCCGAGGACAACCTCAAGCGCTTCTTCGACTCGCCCGACGAGCCCAAGCCGATCACCATCGTCCTCCCCGAGCTGTTCGACCGATACCAGCCGAAGCGGGTGGCGTTAGGCTTCGGCGGCAAGCGCGGCGTGACGCGGTCGCTCACCCGCGACACGTACGTGGACCTGTACAACATGCTCGGTCCCACGGGGCAGCCGCGCATCGTGAGCGCTGCCGACCTGATCGAGGAGTACCTCGACACGCGCATTCCCGAGGAGATGGAGTACTACACCCGCGCCGTGCGGCTGACGGAGTCGCTGGCGAAGCGTGCGCTGTCCAACGAGGTCATCACCCCCGGTCGCACCACCGTGGGCGACGTGCGCAACTGGCTGTACGACGCCATGTGGGCGGCCGGCGTGCGCACCTGGTTCCAGCAGGACCTGCGCGTGCAGCGGCGCGGACAGACCAAGGCGTCGTCGCGCGGCTTCCTCGCCGTCGCCGCCGAGAGCACCGTGATCCGACGGGGAGACGTCGTGCACCTCGACTTCGGCATCTCGGTCATGGGCTTCGATACCGACTGGCAGAAGATGGCGTACGTGCTGCGCGAGGGAGAGCGCGACGTGCCCGCCGGGTTCAAGGCGGCGATGAAGAACAGCAACACGCTGCAGGACGCCCTCATGAAGACCTACTCGCGCCCCGGCGCGCTCGTCTCCGACGTCTACGACTCGACCATGGCCGACATGAAGCGCCGAGGCATCACCGCTACGATCTACTCGCACCCCATCGGCAACCAGGGGCACGGCCTGGGCGCTGGGATCGACTTCCGATCGGCACAACGCCCCGAGCTCGGCGCCACCGGCAAGCGGCTGCGCAAGGGATCGTACATCTCGATCGAGCTCAACACGCGCACCCCCGTGGCCGAGTGGGACGGGCAGGAGGTCTTCGTGATGTTCGAGGACGACGCCCACCTGACCGATGACGGGTGGGTCTTCTTCAGGCCGAGGCAGGAGTCATGGTACCTGGTGCGATAGGTCGGTGATGGAAGCTGGAGGAATGATGGTGGGCGCGACGACAGCGTCTTCACCGGCCTGGCCGCAGTGGCAGCGCATCGCCTTCCGGTTCTGCGCCATCTATTTCACGCTGCAGATCGCTCCGTGGAACTGGGTGGCGCGGGTGCCGGGGCTTCAAGGCATCACCGCGCCGTACAACCGGTTGCTCGACTGGAGCGTGCACGCAGCCAACGCACGGGTCTTCCACGTGCGCGAGACGCTGGTGCTGCCTAACGGGAGCGGTGACACCTCCTGGGCCTGGTCCCAGCTGTGGCTCTTCCTCTCCATCGCCGCGCTCGGCGCGGCGGTGTGGAGCGTGCTCGACCGGCGGCGCCCCAACTACGCGCGGGCCGGCTACTGGCTGCGTACCGTGGTGCGCTACTACATCGCGACCTTCGCCCTCAGCTACGGGATCATCAAGATCTTCGCCCTGCAGATGACCTTCCCGTCGCTGAGCCAGCTGGCGACGCCGTTGGGTGACCTGCTCCCGATGCGGCTGTCGTGGCTGTTCATCGGCTACTCGGTGCCGTACCAGGTCTTCTCGGGCGTGATGGAGACCGCGGCCGGCCTCCTGCTCCTGCCGCGACGGACCGTCACCCTCGGGCTCTTCGCGGCGACCGGTGCGTTCCTCAACGTCGTGATGATCAACCTGAGCTACGACGTTCCCGTCAAGCTCTTCGCTTCGCACCTGCTGCTGGCCTGTCTCTTCCTGCTGGCGCAGGACGCCCCGCGCCTGCTCCCCTTCCTGGCGCTCAACCGCGGCGCAGGCCCGACCACGCTGTACGAGCCGCCGTTCGACGGTCCGCGCCAGCGCTACGCGCGCGTCGCGTCCAAGGCGGCGATCATCATCCTGATCCTCGTCCTGCCGGCCTACGCCAGCTGGCAGCGCTTCCGCGCCGCCGCCACCCAGGTCGCGGCGATTCCGCTCGGCGTCGGGGTGTACGACGTGCGCCTGTTCGTCGTGAATGGCGACACCGTTCCGCCGTTGCCGGCCGACACCCTGCGGTGGCGCGACGTGATTATCGATAACGCCACTGCCGGGAGCGTCGGGACAACCGACGCGCTGTTCTGGCAGCGCTATCGTCGGGGACACTTCCGCTACAAGGCCGATACTGCGAGCAAGACGCTGGCGGTCTGGCGCACCTCGTTCCTGCTCGACAGCACGCACGCCTTCTCCGCGCGCTACGAGCTGCCCGATCGCGAGACCGCGCGGTTGTGGACGACGATCCGTGGTGATTCGGTGTATGTGGAGCTCGCGCGCACCGATCGCAAGTTTCAGCTGGCGGAGCGCCAGTTTCACTGGCTGTCGGAGTGGAACCGGTAGGCGAGGCAGACGGCGGACGTGAGGGAGGGCTCGGGAGGTGCGCGGGAGGTGCGCGGGAGGTGCGCGGGAGGTGCGCCGGGAGGTGCGCCTCGTTTCCCGGCGCGCTATCGTTGACCAGCGTTGCGCCGTTGCCCCAAAGCGTCAAGGACGAATCCGCTGATGACGTCATTCGGGAAGTACCAGGTGGTGGAGCAGATTGGGCAGGGGGGCTTCGGGCGCGTCTACCGCGGCTGGGATCCGGTGCTCAAGCGCGAGGTGGCGATCAAGGTCATCTCGCTCTCGGCGCCGCAGGCCCGCGAGCGCTTCGTGCGCGAGGCCGAGATCGCCGCCAACCTGCGGCATCCGCACATCGTTACCGTCTTCGACTACGGCGAGCAGGACGGACAGCCGTACCTGGTGCAGGAGTTCCTCCCCGGGTGGGACCTGGAGGAATTGATCCACACCGGGGTTGCCGGCGACCTGCGTACCCGGGTGAACTTCCTGATTCAGGCGGCCGATGCGTTGCGCTACGCCCACTCGCGCGGTGTGGTGCACCGCGACGTGAAGCCGGGCAACCTGAGGGTGCAGGCCGACGGAACGCTCCGGGTGATGGACTTCGGCATCGCCAAGCTGCTCGACGCTGGCGCGGACCTCACCGCTACGGGGATGAGCATCGGGACGTCGGGCTACCTCGCACCCGAGCAGTTGGAAGGGCTTCCGATCGATCACCGCGCCGACATCTTCTCGTTCGGCGTCGTTGCCTACGAGTTGATCACCGGGGCCAAGCCGTTCGCCGGCGAGACGATCACCACGGTCCTGTACCGGATCCTGCATGAGGAGCCGGCCGCCATCGCGACCCTCGCCCCCGGCACGCCGACTCGCCTGATCGCCTGCGTGGAGCGCTGCCTGCGCAAGCGGCGCGAGGATCGCTACAACGACCTGGGCGAAGTGGTGACGGAGTTGCGCTCGCTGACGGTGGAACTGGACGCGTCGGCCGGCGGCCTCTCGCCGTCGCCCCTGACATCAGCGACGACTGCGCCGTTGTCTCCCGCAGCATCGTCGGTCCCGTCCGTGCACTCGGCGACGCAGGGCGCCGCACCGCCGCAGGCGCTCCCCACCTCGCCGTCCACGCCAGGTTCGGCCACCAAGGCGTTCGGCACGGTGTCACCCGCGCCGCTGAACCTCCCGGCGAGCATTCCCGCGAGCATTCCCTCGAAAATCCCCGCGAACCTCCCGGCCGCTCCAGTCTTGCCCGTGGGCGAGGGCGTGAGGAGCCGGGTGTCGCTCGGGGGGGCGCTGATGGTCACGACGGTGGTCGTGATCGTCGCCTCATCGCTCGCCTTCTACTTTCGGGCCCGCAGCAAGGATGGAGCGTCGGCGTCCATGGCCGTCGCAACGACCACTGCGGTGGACTCGGTGCCCGACTCCGTGCGCGATTCCGTGCCAGGTTCCGCGAGCGCCGGTGTCGCAGGCGTCGACACCGAGGACACACTCGCCTCGGGCGACACGCTCGCACCGCGCGCCGCGTCAGTTGCCTCCCTCGATTCGATCGCGCAGGGAGCGACGCCGACCGGTGCCGCGCCAAGGGTGTCGTCCCAACCGGCGACCGCGGCTACCACGCAACCGTCTGCTGCCGCCGAGCGTGCTCCCGCGCGCACCGGCGCGTCGACCGATCGCGTCGCGGCGGAGCGTGCCCCTGGTGACCGCGTCTCCACGGAACGCCCGACCTCCGAAGACGCAGAACCGTCCGGCGTGGCCATCGACCCGAATCGCGTCGTCATCCTGCTGCGCGGGGCGAGCCCGGCGGCGGTGGAACTCGCCGAGCATACGTTTGTCTCCGATCTCACCGCGCGCGGGCGCCAGGTGGTGGGGCGCGACGACCTCGCCAATTCCCGGGCGAGCGGTGCGGCGCGGCGTGTTGCAGCTGGCGCCGACGCCCGCACCATTGCCGCCATCGGCCGCGGCGCCGGAGCGGGTGCCGTCTTCGTCGGCACGCTCACGGTCGACGCGACGGAGGCGATCGCCGGGATCATCACCGGGAGCGCGGTGCTCGACGGGCGACTCTACGACGGGACCACCGGGGCGATGCTGGCGGCCGAACGCTTTCAGGTGGGCGCGGGCGGCACGCCGGGGCGTGCAGGATCGAGCGCACTCGACGCGATCAGTCAGGCCGCCGAATCGGTCACGCGTCAGGCCGTGCGGGTCATCCTGCAGCGCACGGGTTCCAATCGCTGATGGGCGCGGGGCTCAGGGGACGGGGCGGAGCCGGTCGCCGTCCTTCGCGATCCCCTTCACCACCTTGCCGATCGCCGACTGCGACAGCACCCGGGTCACTTCTAGCGTGCCGACGGCCTCGGTCACTTCATCGAGCACCTTGCCGCTGGCGTCGGTGATCCGGTCAATGACCCGCACCACCTCGAATCGCTGTCCGACCTTGATCCCGGTGTTCTGCCCGCGATCGATGTAGAAATCGGCCCCTCGCACGCCCACGACCTGTGCCATGGGCTCGGCGACCGCGAGGGTGGCGAGTTGGGCCTTCTGGCTGCGGACCTGCTTGACGGCTTCCTCGATCGCCGGCCGCAGCGCCTCCTGCGCCGTCCCGGCATCCATGTCGCGCTCGAAGTTGTAATCCTTGAACGCGGCCCCGCCGAAGCGCTTTTTCCCCGTTCCCTTGGCGGTCAGGACGATCTCGCCGGTGGTGGTGTTGATCACGCGCGCGTCCACGATGCTCTCGGCCTCAGTGTAGCTCGCGGCCAGTCGGCCGATGCCCGCCGACTTGCGGTCGAGGGAGAACTGGGTGATGGAGCCGACGACGACCGCCTGCGCGCCGATCAGTCGCCCGATCCGGGCCGCCGTGTTGGCATCGACCGCGCCGCTCATGCCCAGCTTCTGCTCCGTGAGCAACGCCTCGATCTGGCGGCGCTCGATCACGGCAAACTCACCGGTGCCCACCAGCTGCGTGGTGAACTCGTCGGCGGCGGCGTAGCCGAGACGGCTGCCGAAGATGCTCGACGTGGTGTTGTTCTCGAACGCGAGCACGGCGAGTCGTGGCTTCGACTGGGCGTGGCCCGTGCTCGCCGCGGCCGCCACGGCGAAAGCCATCGACAGGACCGCGCATGTGGCGCGCGATACGATATGCATACCAGCTCTCTCCGTGAGAATCGAATCTCCGTGGCGTGGCGACGATGCCGCCCGGTCGTGCTGCGAAGCACGGCGCCGCCTGTCCCGTCCCGCGCCCTCCGCGTTGCCGCGTCGCAATCATGACGCGCAGCCATCAGGAATGTCTCCGAGTATCCGGCCGCGCGCCAGCGACGCCGGTCACGGAATGATGCCGCTCCGAACCAGGTACCATTGTGTCTGGGGCGGACGAAACCACTCGTACCCCGTCGCAGTGAGCACGGCGTCGTCCTCGAACGGGATCGTCAACAATCCGTCGTTCCACTCCGGGATCCGCGTGGTGGCGCTCAGTTCTATCGAGCGATACGAACCGAGCCGCAGCCTTGAGTCCCACGCGGGAGGCACCAGCGTTGTTCCAGCGCGCGCATTGATCTGCGGTCCTACGCCGTGCCCGTGCGTCCCGATGGGGTGCGAGTAGATGCTGGGGGTGAAGTCGACGCCGGCGAGCGCGGCCAGCGTTGCCTGGGCCGCCTCATGTCCTGACATGCCGGGACGCGCGGTGGTGCGCAGCGCCTCCTGCGTCCGGTTGCCGTTCTGTAGGGCACGCACCAACCCCGCCGGCACCTCGGTTTCGCCCGGGCGCAGCACATAGGCGACCTTTTGCCAGTCGCTCGCCATGCCCAGGTAGTTGAAGCCGCAGTCGAGGTGGATCACGTCGCCGGGCTGGAAGACCAGCGACTCGGGCGCAGGGTGCACGTACGGGATCATCTTTCCGGTGGCGGCGTCGAAGCGCTGCACCGCAGTGTGGATCTCGAACCATGGCGTGGCGCCGACGCCGAGTCGGGCGACCTGGTCGTTGAACCACCAGCCAACGTCGGCGGCGGTAGTCTTGCCCGGCGTGATGACCTCGTTGGACAGCGCGCGCTGGGCGAGGATGTCGGTGGCCTCCACCAGCATTCGGTAGTGCTCCAGCTCATCAGGGAGGCGCGTGTCGAGGTATTCCTCGATGAGCGGCGCGGCCGGGATGATGCGCCTGGCATACTCGGGCCCGATGGCCTGGACGATCAATTCGTGCGCGTCGCGGGAGAGCCCGCCGTCCTGCCCTCGCGGTCCCCGGATGGCGAGCGCGATGCTCTTCGGTCGCGTGCGTGCCACGAGTTCGCGCAGTCCGTCTGACAGGTCCGATGTCCCCCGGTCGGATCGCGCCGTGGGGAGTGGCTCGAAGAAGCGGGCGTTTGTCGCCGACGGGCGCCAGTAGTTGGAATAGCGCAGCAGCCCGGCGTCGCCGCCATCCACGAAGACGTGTGCGTCGCGCCGGCTGACGTACACCAGCGGCGGGGCGACGTGTTCACTCAGCGGGTCGTTGTGAAACTCCTCGTTGACCACGATCCACATGCCCACGCCGTGCGCGCGCATCATGGGCAGCAGCCGGCGGTGTCGCTCCTCGAGCCATCGCACGCGCAGGTCGAACTGCTCGCGCACGGAGAGCAGCCGCGGGAGCGGTGGGATGACCCGGCCGTCGAAGAGGACGAGGGTGTCGTCCGCGACTCGGGCAAGTCGCGACGCGGGTGTGGGCGATGCGATGGACTGGGCCGCGAGCCGAGGCCCGGCGGTAAGCACGGCTACCGCGGCGACGATGCCGAGGGCCGTGTGCATCGTGCGATCCGAGCGACGTACGGGTGAGCGAGTCAGCATGGCAAGGCCCAGTTAGTGTGTGCGACGCCGTGGCACGACGCCGTTGAGCTCGGGGGCGGTACAGCCGCGTCAGGCGTCGACGCGCCGTCAGGCCTCACTCGCGCCACTGCACCTGCACGGATCGATGAAAGTTGATGCCGAGCGCCGCGAGGCGCGCGCCATGCACCCCCAACCGCAACCTGAACTCCTCCCACCGCCGGTCCATCTGGCGTGACCACCCCACCTCGGCCAGGGCAATCAGGCGCGGAAAGGCGAGGAACTCGAAGTCGCTGCGTCGCTCGATCGTCTCGGACCAGAGCGGCCCTTCGACGCCGAGCACGGCGCGACCGCTGACGCCGGCCAGCAGGGAATCCGGGTCCCAGTCGTATGCATCTCGCACGTCGAAGACTGCAGCCCATGTGTAGCCGAGCACGGTGCTGCTGTCGTACTTCATGTCGAGGTAGGTGCGATGTGCCGGCGACAGGATGGCCTGCCCGCCGCGCGCCGCATGCACGTGCGTGGAATCGCTGGCCCTCGTGCGCGCGGGACGCCAGTGCTGCACGATCGACCCGGCGTCGAGCCGGGCCGCCGCGACCTCGCCCCACCCGATCATCTGCTTGCCATGTCCCCGCACGATCCCTTCCACGCGTTCGACGAAGCGCAGGTACTCGTCGTGGGGCAGCTTCTCCACCTCATCGCCGCCGATGTGGAAATAGGGGCCCGGGGTCAGCACCGAGATCTCGCGCACCACGTCGTCGATGAATCGGTACACCGTGTCGCGTGAGGCGCAGAGGGCGCTGAAGCCTACTCGCGTTCCGGTGTAGAGCGGCGGAGCGCGATCGTCGCAGTTGAGCTCAGGGTACGACGCCAGCGCGGCGTTGGTGTGCCCCGGCATGTCGATCTCCGGGACGATCGTGATGTATCGCTCGGCGGCGTAGGCGACCAGGTCGGCATACTGCCCCTGCGTGTAGTACCCGCCCTCGCCCCCGCCCACCTGCCGGCTCCCGCCATGGTGCGCGAGGTTGGGCCATGACCTAATCTCCAGCCGCCACCCCTGATCGTCCGAGAGGTGCAGGTGCAATCGGTTGAGCTTGTAGAGTGCCATGACGTCGATGAATCGCTTGACGTCGTCGGCCGGGAGGAAGTGACGGGCGACATCGAGCATCGCACCGCGCCAGGCGTAGCGCGGGTGATCCGAGATTTGCACGCCGGGTACGACGAGCCGCCGGCCGGTGACCGCACGATGCTCGACGGCCACGGGGAGCAGCTGCCGCAGCGTCTGCATGGCGCGGAAGATCCCTGCCGGCGCGGAGGCATGGAGCGCGACGCCGTTGCGGTCCGCAGTGAGGGTGTATCCCTCGTCGCCCAGCGAGTCGCTCGTCAGCCCCAGCAGGATGCTGGCGGGAGGCACCGCCTGGCTGGCAACGAGGCGCGTGACCCCACGCGCGGCCGCGGGAGCGAGCAGTGCCGACAGCTGGCGCGCGATGCCCTGAACCTCGTCGGGGGAGTCGTGGGCGACCACGATGCGTGTGCTGTCGGAGATCACGAACGAGTCGGCAGGTATTCCGCGCACGCTCGTCGGCATGGGGACGAGGGTGGCGTAGCGAGGGGCCGCCGATGCGGCTGCTGGTGCCACCGCGGTACGCGGGGCGGGTGCGCACGCGGCGGTGAGAAACAACACCAGGAGAGTCGTCGTACGGCGCATCGCTTGAGCGGGGTGGGGGATGTGGCAATACTACAAGCCGACTCGCACTTCGTCGCCGGCTCTGCGTCGACAGGCGGTCGTCGACGACCTGTGCGACGGCCACGACTCTCCGTTTAGCCACAACACTCCTGATCCCTCGCCGCCACCCTCGCCGCCCCGAAAATGTCGCTGCAGCTACGACTCAAGAAGGGGCGCGATGGCCGGGTCGCATCGTTCGCCCTGCACCGCGCCGACGGTAGCGTTACGGTGATGCGGAACATCAACCCGTTCTTCCCCATGCACGACCTGACGCACTACGCCGTGGAGAGCACACTGCGGCTCCGGCAGGGCTTCTACGGCATGGTCAGCGACGGATGGAACTTCGACGACTTCGGGGCGCCCTGGCCGCGCGGGGCGATGCCCGCCGATCGCGACCCGGCCGAGGAGATGGTGGGGCTGCTCGACTGGGAGCGGGCGACCGGCTTTCCGATGACCGTCGACGATGTGAACGAACAGTTGCGCGCCTTCGCGGTCGCCAATCCCACCGCTCCGCCGCTCGTCGTCACGCAGTCCGTGCTCGACGCGGTGCGGGAGCGCGTACGTGGCTACCACGCACAATGGAAGGCGCTGCCCAACGGCCAGACGCTCGTGCTCGAGTACGCGCCGGGCGAGGATCGGCAGCCGTAGTCGCCGCCGACGTGCATCGCAGCCTTCCGATCATCTCCGACCCCAGCTCAGCAATGGCTCTCCAACCCGTCCCGTTCGCCCAGCACCATCGCCGTCATGCGCGTCGCGCCGCGCTCATCGTGCTCGCTGCCGTGGCGGTCGTCGCACCCGTCCCGGCCAGCGGCGCCGGTGTGGCAGGCGCATCGAGTCCGGTGCGTCCGACGACATCGATGGTCGCACTCGCGCAAGTCAGTCAGCAAGCGGCAGCCACCGCGAAAGCCGACACCACGCCGATTGCGATCGTCCACGCCACCGTGGTCGATGCGTCCAACGGGCGACTCACGCCAGGGCAGACGATCGTCGTGCGCGGAACCCGGATCGTGGCGGTGACAAACGATGCCGCGGCCGCCATCCCGCCAGGTGCACGGCTGGTCGACGCGACCGGCAAGTTCGTGATACCGGGTCTGTGGGACATGCACGTGCATGCCGTCGGCCCCGGGATCGACCGCTTGTTTCTCCCCATCCTCGCCGCCAACGGCATCACCGGGGTGCGCGACATGTGGGGGCGCTTCGCCTGGTTCGACTCGGCGCGCGCGCAGGTGGCGCGTGGTGCGCTGGTGGCGCCGCGCATCGTCGGGAGCGGTCACATCCTCGACGGATCGCCGGCCATCTGGCCCGGCTCGACCGGGGTCAAGGACGCCGACGAGGCGCGACGCATGGTCGATTCGCTCGCCGCCGGGGGCGCCGCCTTCATCAAGGTCTACTCCCGCCTCACGCCTGACGAGTTCCGCGCGGCGGCACAACAGGCCAAGCGGCGTGCCCTCCCGTTCGCCGGCCACGTGCCGTCGCTCGTGTCGGTCGCGGAGGCCTCGGACCTGGGGATGAAGAGCATCGAGCACCTGCAGATGCTCACCAACGCCTGTTCGCGCGACGAGGACGCCATGCGCGCCGAGTACACCGCGGCGTTCGCCTCGGCCAAGGGGTGGGATTCGGCCGGCGTCGTGTCGCGCGCGCAGGCGCGACGCGTGGTCGACACGTTCGACCCTGCCCGGTGCCGCGCGCTGGCACAACGCCTCAAGCGCAACGACACGTGGATGGTCCCGACCATGACCGTGCTGCGTTCCATCGCCTTTCTCGACGACACCACGCTGGCCGCCGATCCGCGATTGGCCTACATCCCGCGCTGGTTCAGCGGGAGCTGGAATCCGAAGAACGACTTCCGATTTCGTATGCTCACCCCGGCCGATTGGGCGCTGCGTCGTGAGGCCTTCGCCCTCCAGCAGCGCATCGTGACGCTGCTGCACGAGCAGGGAGTGCCGTTCCTTGCCGGGACCGACCTCTCCAACCCCTTCATCTTTCCCGGCTTCTCGCTGCACGAGGAGCTGCGAAACCTGGTGGCGGCCGGCTTCACCCCGCTGCAGGCGCTGCAGGCCGCCACCGTCAATCCCGCCCGCTACTTCGCCGCCACCGATTCGTTAGGTGCGGTGGCGGCCGGCAAGCTGGCCGACCTCGTGGTGCTCGATGGCAACCCGCTCGCCGACATCGCCAACACCGAGCGCGTGCACGCCGTGGTGCTCAACGGACTGTTGCTCGACGCCCCGGCCAGGCAACGACTGCTAGAGAACGGGAAGGCGCTCGCCAGTCCGCCGCGACCCTAGCCTCGCGATGCGCCGGCCCCGTTCCCCGTCTGCTTGCCGTACTCGGGGTCGATCTTCACCAGCGCCGCGACCACGAAGCCCGGGATGGTGGAAATCATGACCCACACGAAGAAGTGCGGGTAGCCGAGCCGCTCCTGCAGCGCACCGGCAAACATCCCGGGCAGCATCATCCCCAGTGCCATGAAGCCGGTGCAGATGGCGTAGTGCGCCGTCTGCTGCCTCCCCTGGCTGATCATCATCATGTAGAGGATGTAGGCGGTGAAGCCGAACCCGTAGCCGAACTGCTCGAGCGCCAGCGCCGCCGTGATGACGGTGAAGCTCTCCGGTTGCGTGTACGACAGCCAGACGAAGGCCACGTCGGGGAGGTGGATGGCGACGACAAAGAGCCACAGCATTCGCTTGAGCCCGAAGCGCGAGGCCAGCACCCCGCCTAACAACCCTCCCGCCGTGAGGGCGATCGCCCCCGCCGTGCCGTAGGCCACCCCCACCTGGCTGGTGCTCAGTCCCAACCCGCCGTCGGCGCGGGCGTCCAGCAGGAAGGGGGTGACGAGCTTGACGAGCTGTGCCTCGGCAAAGCGGTACAGCATCAGGAAGAGCAGCACCGCCCACATGCGCGGCCGCTGGAAGAAGGAGACGAAGACCGACACGAACGACGCGGCCGGCGTGTCGCTGGCGGTTGACTCATCGGCGCGAAGCCCCGCCCGCACCGGCACGTCGTGCGCCGGGCGCGGCAGCACCCAGCGGTGCCACAACGCCAGCGCCGCAAACAGCGCGGCGATCGCGGCGAACGTCAGGACCCACGCGCGGCGCGGTTCATCCGGCGACAGCTGCTCCAGCTGCCCGGCGAACACCACGAACGCCCCCTGCCCGGTGATCATCGCCAGCCGATAGAACGTGCTGCGCACCCCCACGAACGCGGTCGCCTCACGCTGCGGCAGCGCCAGCAGGTAGAAGCCGTCGCAGGCGATGTCGTGCGTGGCCGACATCAGGGCCATGGCCCACAGCACGGTCAGCGTGAGGGCGAAGAACGACGGCGAACCGAGTGCCAACGCGAGCGCGGCCAGCGCGGCCGAGACGGCGAACTGGGCCCAGACCGTCCACCGGCGCTTGGTGCCGTACAGGTCGACGATCGGGCTCCACAACGGCTTGATGACCCACGGGAGGTAGAGCCAGCTGGTGTACAGCGCGATGTCGGTGTTCGAGATCCCGAGTCGCTTGTACATCACGACCGACACCGTCATCACCACGACGTACGGCAGCCCCTGCGCGAAGTAGAGCGAAGGGACCCACCACCACGCCCGCGCAGCCGGCGAGATCGCGCCGGGGATTGGGCGGCCGGGACTGTCTGGAGCCATCGAGGGCCGTGGGGTGCGTGGGGAAGATGGCGGGTGAGGCGCCCGCCCAAAGGGACCGCACACCGTGCGCGCAAAGGCTAACCCCTCGCAGCCCGCATGGCGACCATGCGCGCGGCGACCATGCGCGCGACCATGCGCGCGGCGACCATGCGCGCGACGATGGGCGTGCCGACCGCGTGGCAACGGCATGTCGGCCGGCCTCACCCGGCGCGAAGGAAACGGATTTCCCGGCGCTGGTGTCTCACCCACTACAGTCGTCGCTCCTTTCGCCCCTCGTCAGCGAGAACGCCGTGTCCGTTCATCTCACCGACTTGCAGCTGGCCATTGTGCGCGTGCTCTGGACGCGCGGCGCCACGACCGTGGTCGAGGTCCAGGAAGCGCTCATGCCCGAGCGCCCGCTGGCGCACACCACCGTGGCCACGCTGCTCTCACGACTGGAAAAACGCGGCGTGATCAGTCGCGCAATCATCGGACGCCAGTTCCACTACCGCGCCGAAGTCTCCGAACCCGACGTGCGCCGCTCGATGGTGGGTGAACTGACCGACATGCTGTTCGCCGGACGCCCCGCGGCGCTCATCTCACACCTCATCGCCGAGCAGGAGATTCGCCCCGGCGACCTCGACGAGGTCAAGCAACTGATCGCTGCCGCCGAACGCCGGGTGGCGCCCAATGGACGGTAGCTGGGCGTTGCACGCCTTCGCGCTGCCGGTCCTCGCGCTGCTCGGGCGCGGCACCACCCTGGTCGGCGCGTATCTCCTCACCTACGCCGTGCACAGCACCGTGCTCCTGCTCTCCGCCTGGTGGCTGGTCACGCGCCGGCGCCTGGCGTGGGCGCCCGCGGCGCAGCACGCGATCTGGGGGGTCGCCCTCGTCGGTGGCTGGGTGACCAGCGCGGTGCAGCTGGTCAGCCCGTGGCACCCGCTCGGCGGCGCCCTCGAGATTCCGCACCGAATGGGAGGCACGGTTGCCGCAGTGCGCCTGGTGCAGGACGGCCCGCCGCATCGCGCGCGCGCCCTGGACCCCGCGCTCCCGCACGCGGTGATCTCGCAGCGGGCGCTGTCGCTGCCGCCGGGCTCGTCGCTCGACGCGTTCCGTTTCGACAACATGGGCGATGCAGGCGGCACGCGGTTGATCGTCCTGGCGGTGTCGGGCATCACCGTCGCGGTCGGCGCCTGGGCGCTGGTGGCGATGCTCCTGCTCGGGCACCTCGCGCTCTCCCGCCGTCGCCTGCTCGCCTCGCTCGAGACCCGGCGCGATGCGTCCGATTCGCTGGCCGGCGGCGTGCTGCGGCACCTCGTCACGCTGGCCGGGACGACGCGGGCCGTCAGCCTCAGTACCTGCGATGCGCTGCCCTCGCCGGCGGCGATCTCACACAGTGAAATCGTCGTCCCCTCGCGCGCGCTGCACGAGCTCACGCTCGCCGAGCAGGAAGGCGTCCTGGCCCACGAACTCGCGCACGTACTTCGTGGCGATCCCGCCTGGCTACGACTGGCGACCTGCATCGAGCGCGCGGCCTGGTTCCAGCCGCTCAACCGCGTGGCCCGCCGCCAGATGCAGCTGTCGGCCGAATTCGCCGCCGACGCCTGGGCCGTGCGCGTGACGCGCCAACCGCTGCGACTGGCGCAGGCACTCGCCCGTGTGGCCGAATGGATGTCGGCCGGAACACACGCGTCCGCGAGCCATGCACCGGGCTTCGACGGATCTCCCCTGGTCGAACGGGTACGCCGCCTCACCGCACCATCCCAGCAATCCCCGGCACTCGGCGATCGCCTGGCCCACTCGACCATCTGGCTGGTGGCCGCCGGCGTACTGACCCTCCTCCCGCGTCTGGACACGGCCCCGGCCGGAGGCGGCGTCAGGCAGCGCGTGGAACGTGTGGTCATCGAGTTCGCCGTCGACAGCGGCTCCGCTAAGCAAGCGACGACAGCTGCGTCGTGGCGCCACCTTCGGCCGTGACGCGGCCGCGCGATCCCTCCCACGGGTACACCTCGCGCGGGCAGCACCCCACTTTGCAGAAGGTCGCCGGCCTCGCCGCCGGTCGATCGCCAGCCGCAGCCTGTGTCGGCGTGACATGGGGTTTGCTTCCTCCGCCTTCCGATTCTCTGGACTGATCGTGACTCTTGTACGACTGCTCGCGCCGTGCGTCCTCGCGTTCCTCTCGGCCGCGCTCCTGACACCTCGAACAGCCGCAGGGCAGGCTGCGTCAACGGCGTGTGCGGCCCGACTGCAGCCGTCGTGGAGTCCGGACGCGCCCGTTCCCGGCACGCTCTTCACCATCCGTGTGCGCGGCGTCGAACCGGGGGCGACTCCGCAAGGACGGATCGGGAGTGAACCGCTGCACTTCTCGCCAGACAGCAGCGGCGAGTGGCGCGCGCTGGCTCCGGTCCCGATCGCCGAAAGCCGCTCGCTGGCCGTGATCCTCACCTGCGCCGGTGCACCGGTGGACAGCGCGCTGCACGACATCCCGCTCGCCAGCGCGACCTATCCGCTCGAGCGCCTGACCGTGGCGCCTCGCTTCTCGGGAAAGCCCGACACGGCCCTTGCCGCACGACAGCGGCGCGAGGCACAGCGTGCTGCCGCCGTGTCGGCGCGCGCGCACGAAACGCCCCGCCTGTGGACGACTCCGTTCAGCGCTCCGCGTACCAGTCGCATCACCAGCACCTTCGGCAGTGGACGTCAGTTCAATGGGACCGTGACCTCGCGCCACATGGGAACCGACTACGCCGGCGCCGTCGGGGCCCCGATTCGGGCCGCCAATCGCGGCGTGGTACGATTGGTCGATCGCTTCTTCCTCGGCGGCAACGTGGTCTACATCGACCACGGCGAGGGGCTGGTGACGGCGTACCTGCACCTCAGCAAGCATCGCGTGGCCGAGGGCGACACGGTACAGCGAGGGCAGGTGGTGGGCGAAGTGGGGGCAACCGGGCGGGTGACCGGGCCGCACCTGCACTGGATCGCCCGCTACGGGGCGGTGACCGTCGACCCGCAGTCGCTGCTGCGCGCGACCTCGGCGCCAACAGCGGCGCCAACCCCCGCAACCTCGACGCGCAGTTTCCTCGAGGCGACGGCGGCGTACATGTGGTAGAACGCTGGCGCCGACCGCATACTATAGGGATCACCCCAACCGGTCGGCCCGCATGCGACGTCGCGACTTCACCAAGGTCTCCCTCTCCGCCCTCGGAGCACTCTCACTCGGGCGACTCGGCGCGGTCGCGCTCCCAGCCGTCGTCGGTGTGCCGCGGCGCGGCGGGTCGGCCCCGGTCCTGGTGAGCGGCGATCGCCTGAACGCCCACCTTACCGCCATGTCGGAGTTCGGAAAGAATGACTTCGGCGGGGTGTCGAGGGTGGCGTACTCCGACTTCGACACGCAGGGCAGGGCGTACACCACCGGCTTGATGCGCGCCGCCGGTCTGACGGTCAGCGTCGACGCCGCTGGCAACATCTGGGGGCGGCGCGCCGGCAGCGATCCCTCGCTCAAGCCCATCGCCTTCGGCTCCCATATCGACTCGGTCCCCGAGGGGGGAAACTTCGACGGCACGGTCGGATCGTTCGGCGCCATCGAGGTGGCGCAGACGCTGGCCGAGCGCAAGCTCACGACCCGTCACCCGCTCGACATCGTGATCTTCCAGAACGAGGAGGGTGGGACGGTGGGCAGCCGGGCGCTGGTCGGTGAGGTGAGCGCGGCCGACCTCAAGCTCACGACCAAGAGCGGCAAGTCGATCGGCGACGGGATCGCCTTCATCGGCGGCGACCTGTCGCGACTGGCGTCGGTCAAGCGCGACCGCGGCGACTTCGCGGCCTATGTCGAACTGCACATCGAGCAGGGCGGAAACCTCGACGCCGAAAAGCTGGACATCGGCGTGGTGGAGGGGATCGTCGGGATCGGCTGGTGGGACGTCACGATCGAGGGCTTCTCCAACCACGCCGGCACCACGCCCATGGACCGGCGGCGCGACACCATGCGCTCGGCGGCCCAGTTCGTGGAGATGGTGAATCGCGTGGTGACCAGCGTCCCCGGGCGTCAGGTCGGGACGGTGGGGCGGCTGCAGGCCTTTCCCGGCGCCCCGAACGTCATTCCCGGCAAGGTCGTGTGCTCACCGAGCTGCGCGAACTCGATGCGAAGAAGCAGGCCATGCTCTTCGAGCGCATCCGCACCGAGTCAGCGGCAATCGGCACGGCACTCGGCACCACGTTCAAGTTCGAGAACACCCACGACTCGGCGCCGGCCCTGTGCGACCAGCGCATCCAGCAGTTGGTCGCCAGCGGGGCGCGGGGGTTGTCGCTGACCTCGCGCGCGATGCCGAGCGGTGCCGGGCACGACGCGCAGCACATGGCGCAACTCTGTCCGTCCGGGATGATCTTCGTGCCGAGCGTGGGCGGCATTTCGCACTCACCCAAGGAGCACTCGCGCGCGCCCGACATCACCAACGGCGCCAACGTCCTGCTGGCCACCGTCCTCGCGCTCGACACCGCTGCCTGGAGCTGAGCGAAGCCGGGGTCGTGCGGTCGGTGAGGGCGCAATCACTACTCGATGAGGGGCAAGTCCCCGGTTGTGTTGCGACGTGCTGCCGGTAACATCGAAATATGGGACCTCCACCACACCCCGACATGGCGCACTCCTTCCCCTCCATTCAGGAGGAACTGCAGCAGCGCCGCCCCTTCCGCTCCAGGCGGGAGGAGCTGTTCATCGCGCTCCTGCGCAGCGCGGCGGTTGTGCGACGGCCGGTCTCGAAGGTCGTGGAGGAGCATCATCTCTCGCTGGCGCAGTACAACGTGCTGCGCATCCTGCGGGGCGCGGGAGAGCATGGGCTGCCGACGCTGTCGATACGCGAGCGCATGATCGAGGAGGCGGCCGGGATCACCCGCCTCATCGACAAACTTGAGGCAGCCGGCTTCGTGAGTCGCGACCGGCGGAACGCCACCGACCGGCGTCAGGTTGTGTGCCGCATCACGACCGAGGGGATGTCGCTCCTGGCGAGCCTCGACTCGGTGGTGGCGTCGGCCACGCACGATGTGCTGGCGCTGCTCGACGACGAGCGCATCGTCGCGCTGCTTGCGCTGCTGGATGAAGTCAGGGCGGGGGCGCACCTCAACTCGAGCGCACACTGACCGTCGGCCACCGCTCCGCCCACGGCCGGGTCCGTTCCAGCGCCCCGGCCAGCCTGAAGAGCGTCGCGTCGTCGCCGAAGCGCGCCGCCAGCTGCACGCCCACCGGCAGCCCTTCGGCGTTCCAGAAGAGCGGGACCGACATGGCCGGCTGCCCGGTGACGTTGAACAGCGGTGGATACGGGGTGAAGTCGAAGACGGTCGCCGCGGCGTCCTCGATGGCCCCGAAGCGCTTCATGATCCCGCCCGCCCCGAGCGCGCCCAACACCGTCAGCAGCAGTTCCTCCTTCTGCGTCGGCTGCAACGTGCCGTGCGGAACCGGCGGCGCGCCGAGCGTGGGCGTCAGGAAGACATCCACGTCGGTGAAGAATCGGGCGATGTCGCGCGCCGTGCGCTGGAGGTAGCGTTGGGCTTCGGCATAGTCGCCCGCGCTGATCGCGCCGCCGAGCGTGGCCAGTCCCCAGGTGGCCACCTCCACGTCGGCGCGCGTCGCCTCGCGGCCGATGCGGGATGCCGCGTCGCGCAGGTCGGCCAGCACCTCGCCGCAGACAATGGTGATGAACGCCCGGTTGAACGCCTCCCGGTCGATGGCCGGGGCGCGCTGCTCGACGTCATGGCCTAACGACTCCAGCAGCCGGGCGGCATCGTGCACCGCGGCGCTACAGTCGGGGTGGATGGCGTGGCCGAGCATCGGCGCGTCGGTGAAGGCGATGCGCAGTCGCCCAGGCTCGGTCGTCACCTCGTCCAGGAACGGGCGGTCGCGCCGCGGAGCGGCGTACGGCGCCCCCACGTCCTCGCCGTGCAGGGCGTCGAGCATGGCCGCCGAGTCGCGCACCGATCGGGTCAGCACCCCCTCGGTCACCGCCCCAGCCCACAGCTCTCCCTCGTCCGGTCCGGTGGGTACGCGCCCTCGGGTGGCCTTGAAGCCGAAGATCCCACAGCACGAGGCCGGGATGCGGATCGAGCCACCCCCGTCGCCCCCACCGGCCATCGGCACCATACCGCTGGCGACCGCGGCCGCCGATCCACCGCTCGAGCCGCCGGTCGTCCGGTCCGTATTCCACGGATTGCGGGCGATGCCTTTCGACCGGGGTTCGGTGAACGGGGCGAGCCCGAACTCCGGGGTGTTCGTCTTGCCGAGCACGATGACTCCTGCCTTCCGGTAGCGGCGCATCACCTCCGAGTCGTGGTCCGGGCGCCACCCGTCGTACAGGCGAGACCCGTTGCCCATCGGTTCGCCGGCGTAGGCGGTGAGCAGGTCCTTGATGAGGAAGGGGATGCCGCAGAAGACTCCGTCGGGGTGGGCTGGCGGGGCGTCTGCCTCACGGCGTGCCTGCTCGAACATCGTGTGCACCACGGCATTCAGCGCGGGGTTGAGCTGCTCGATGCGGGCGATGGCGGCGTCCACCAGCTCGCGGGGTGTGGCGAGGCGCGAGCGGACGAGGGCGGCGAGGGCGAGGGCGTCAGGCACGGGGGACAGGAGACGGGAGACGGGGGGGCGATGCGCAGCGGGGGCTGGTGGGGCGGCGGTGGCGGGTGACAATGTCTGGGGCGGGGGGGTATGCGGGAAGGGTGACTCCGTGGCTCAGGCGAAGGAGGCGAATGTGGATCGGTGCGTGTTTGTGGTTAGGCGTGTGGGGTGGGCCTTGGCGGCGGGAGTGCTGTTTGGTTTGGGGCCGGTCGTGGTACCGGTGCCTCTTTCTGCGCAGAACGTGACGGCATCTGCGCCGCCGGCGCCGGCGCCCGACTGGGACGAAGTTGCGCGCGTGATCGTCGAGCGGTTGCAGCTCATCACCGGCGAGCGCGTCGTCCTGGTCGTGGAGCCGGGAACGGCCGACGGGCTGGTGGAGTCGATGCTGCGCGCCGTGCGCCGGGGCGGGGGCGAGCTTGTGGGGCTGATTCCTGCGCGGGGCCCGACGCCGCAGAAGTGGCGGAGCGACTTCTCCCGCCAGACCGAGCAGCGCCCCATGCAGCAGCTCACCGCCCTCCTGAAGAACGTCGACGTGGGGATCATGCTCCCCGGGGCGGCCGCGGGCGATGCGCCGTACAAGGCCTTCCAGTATCACCTCGAGCGCCCGGTCGGGCGTGGGGTGCGCACCGTCCACTTTCACTGGTCGGGGGCGTACTCGCTCGCCGGAGACCCGATCCCGGTCACGACCGCGATCGCCGAGCTCTATCAGCATACGCTTGTCGATACCGACTATGACGAGCTGGCGCGCCGGCAACTCGAGTTCGAGGCGGCCATGCGCGCCGGAAAGGTGCGCGTTACCACTCCTGCCGGGACCGACCTGACGTTCCGGATCGGCGATCGGGTCGTCACGCGCCAGGATGGCGACGCGTCGCAGGCGCGCGCCCGGCTCGGGCGCACGCTGATCGATCGCGAGGTCGAGCTGCCGGCCGGGGCGATTCGCGTGGCGCCGATCGAGGAGAGTGTGGACGGGAAGATCGCCTTCCCCGATGGCACGTGGGGGGGCGTCCCGGTGCGCGGGCTGGTGATGACCATCGCGCGCGGGCGGGTCACCAGCGTCACCGCCACCAGCGGGCGCGAGGCGGTCGAGCAGGAGCTGACCGCCGCCGGCGCCGCCGGGCGCTCGTTCCGCGAGTTCGCCCTCGGCTTCAACCCGCTGCTCGCCATCCCCGCCACCGGCGAGCGGTGGATCCCGTACTACGGCTACGGCGCCGGCGTCGTGCGGCTCTCGTTAGGCGACAACAGCGAACTCGGTGGCAAGGTGAAGGGGGGCTACGTGCGCTGGAACTTCTTCACCGATGCCACCGTGGAGGTTGGGGGGAGGGTGTGGGTGGAGGAGGGGCGGATGCCGTGAGCACGACCGAGATCCGCCCGACTGCACCTCCAACTGCACCTCCAACTGCACCTCCAACTGCACCTCCTACTGCACCGCCGTCCCCGACGCGCTCAACGCCTTCGTCAGCCGATACAGGAACTCCTGCCCCTCGAAGTACGACTTGACCGCCATGCGCTCGTCCCGGCCGTGCGCCCGCGCATCCACGGTCGGGTCGCTGAACAGCCCCGACACCCCATAGGCCGGCACGCCTAACGCGCGGAAGAAGCGCGAGTCGGTTGCGCCGGTGCTCATCGTCGGGATCACCGGGAGCTTCCCCCACAGCTCCTGGGTGATGCGCTCGATCGGCCCCATCACCTCGCGCGCCAGCGCCGTGGCCGGCGTGGACGGACGCTGCGTCTTGATGATGACCTGCACGGCCGTGTCGCCGATCACCCGCTGCAGCTCGTCCCGCACCTCTACGGCGCTGCTCGTGGGATAAATCCGGCAGTTCACGTTCGCCTCCGCCAGCTGCGGCAGCGCGTTGGTCGCGTGCCCGCCCACCAACTGCGTCGCCACGCAGCTCGTGCGCAGCATCGAGTTGTAACGCGGATCGCGCTGCAGCACCGCCAGCGCCGAGGCGTCCTGCACGTTGGCAACCAGCGCCGACATCGCCTTGCCCACCTCGGGGCTCTCCAGCTTGGCCGTCTGCGAGAAGAAGGCCCGCGTCACTTCGCTCAGCTGCACCGGGAAGCGATGCCGCCCCACCTTGGAGAGCGCATCGGCCAGCGCCGTGATCGCGTTGTCGTCGCGCGGCACCGAGCTGTGCCCACCGCGGTTGGTCGCCCGCAGCGTGAAGTTGGTCGTGATCTTCTCCGCCGCCTGCACCGTGTTGAACAGCGGCTTGCCGTCGCGCAACGTCCCGCCCCCGCCTTCGTTGATCACCACTGCGGCGTCCACCAGCTCCCGGTGGTTCTTGGTGAGCCAGTCCACGCCATTGAATGGTCCGCTCTCCTCGTCGGCTGTGAGGGCGATGATGATGTCGCGGTCGGGGACGAACCCCTCTTGCTTCATGCGCACGACGTTGGCCACGAAGATCGACGCCATCGCCTTGTCGTCGGCCGTCCCGCGCCCGTAGTAGTAGCCATCACGTTCGGTGAAGACGAACGGGTCCAGATCGGGCGACCAGTCGGCCTTGAGCGCCTCGACCACGTCGATGTGGGCCAGTAGCAGCAACGGCTTGCCGGCGTTCGCCCCGCCCTTGCCGCGGATGCGGGCGACCACGTTGTGCTTCTTGGGTTGCGGTCCGCCGACGAAGATGTCGGCGTCGGGGATCCCGGCAGCGCGGAAGCGCTTGGCCATCGCCTGCGCGGCGGCGGTGATGTCGCCAGTCTCGACGCCGGTGTTGATCTCGACGAGTTCCTTGTAGATGTCGAGGCTGAGTTGCTGGTGCGGGGTCAGCGCGCCGGGGGTGTAGATGGGGCGCGGGGGCTGGGCGGGTGCGAGCGAGGGCGTCGTGGCCAGGATGGTGAGGGCTACCAGGTCGCGTCGAAACTGAATCGGGGCGAATCGCATGGAAGTGATTGCGGGTGCGGGCGGGCCGGCGGTGCGGCGAGGACGCTGAGGGTCGTTCGAAGGCGGTCAGAGCCGTCACTCGGCCGGTGCGTGGCGGCCACATGACCGCGGTGCCTCTCTGGTTGCATGCTCGGAACGTAGGGCGACTCGGTAGGGGACGCCAGCGCGAAGCAACGTGACCGCGCGCGACTCGATCAGGCGGGTGCCACGTACGCAGCGTCACCCAGGCCGCCGCACGCCCCGTGCGCCCCGGGGATCAGGGGTGCCCGGGGGGGTGTCGCGTCCGCGGCTTTGGGGGTGCGGGCGGAGCCGCGTCTTAGCAGCCGGCACTCGCTACGTGGCCGGGAAGAGCTGCGACAGCTCAGCTCCGCCGCCGGCGAAATCGTCCACCGGATCTGCTGCACGAGTAGTCGCGCAGGTTCCGGTTGGCTGCGATGGACGCCGAGACGACGAAGTTGTCGACCGCATCCTGCGTCGTCACCGCCGCAGGGCGGGAGAGGGCGGCCTGCCAGAGCCGCGGAACGAAGGTGGTCGGATTGTAGGAGCGCCGCAGGTTGAGGATGAACGAGGCGAACAGGTCGGTGGCGCCGGCGCCGATCGGGTTCGTGGGACCGCGGCCGACGAACAGCGTGTTGGAGAGCGTGAGCGAGTGGTCGCGCTCGTAGCGATCAGATAGGCGCACCACCTCGCGCAGCCAGGTGGAGTAGGGCAAGCCGTTAAACGGCCCTCCCTTCACGCCGACCGCTTCCATGGCGGCGAAGCGCATGAAGACCGCATAACCGGTGACGATGCTCCCGGCATCCTGCGGCGCCTTGTAGGCAAGCGCAGCGTCGAGATCCTGCAGCCAGAAGTTGCGGCCGAATTCAAAAAAGAGGACCTGGTCGAACTCGTCGCGCTGGGCGACGCCGTCGTACAACAGCGTCCAGTACGGCGCCAACAGCTCGATGCTGGTGAAGCCGAGATATGCGCAGCCGGCGCCGCAGGTGCTCGGCACTTCGGCGATCGAGAGGCGGCCGTCGACAAGGTTGTAGGGGATCGGCGTGCCACCGACAGTGGCGGCATAGTAGGCGTACACGCTGTCGAAGACGGTGAGCAGGCGCTGCATGACCTGCGGGTCGAGGTCGGGGCGCTCGGTCAGGAAGGCGATCTTCGCCCCCTTCCATGCGAAGCGGGGGAGGATGTCGCCGTTGAAGGAGGTGTAGGTGTAGGGTTCGGGAACGGGGAGGGCGGAGGCGTGCTGGTTGCTGAGTGAGGTCGCGAAGTTGATCGGGCTCGTGGGGGTGTCGGGATTGTCGGGGGTGCAGGCGGCGACGACGACGAGCGAGAGGGTGGCGGCGAGGATCGACAGCCGATGGCGGAGGTTGGCACGTGACGGCATGATGGGCTCCTAGTGGATGGAGAGATGGAAAGCGAGTTTGGCGACGGACGCCGCACGCGCACGCATTTCACGTGACGATCAGCGGCTCAATCTCTGACACCTTGTGGGCAAGGGCGGATTGAGACGCAATGATTCCGGGACTCTGCCGTGCCTCCGCGGCAGTTCGTGCCCGAAGGAGAGAGTCCTACGGCGAGGCCGCGGCGCTGTAGGTGGATGTACGAGCGCTACTCCGCAAGTTTCGATTCTGCCACCCTCTCCGTTGTCGCCGCTGCTTCCACCGAGGGATCGAGCGCGAGGGCAAGCAGCGCCAGCGACTGCGCGCAGGCCGCGTGAAGTGCGAGGCACTTCTGCGAGGTCGCGAAGACGAGGCGAGCAACGGCAGGCGCTTCTCCGGTGCCGCGAATCGTGGTCATGACCCACTCGATCTCCGGCAGCATCTCCGCCCACGCCGAGTCGCGCACCCCCCTCCACCGACATGATCCGCATGGTATCGGGATCGAACACGGGGATGTCGGCCTTGGTGGCCGCCGCAGTGATGACCTGTAGGCGAATGGCAAGGCAATACGGCAAGAGGCGAACGTCCGCCACTGGCAGCCGGCGTCCGAGTCGCAGGTACGTGAGCGCGTCGACGCAGCGATTGTCGTCGGCGAACTGGGTTGCCATGACCGAGGCGTCCTCGAACGAGGCCCAGCCGCGTTTGGCGCGGGCCGAGTTGACCCATCCGACGCCCCGCCAAGTCAGGCCTGCGATCGCGAAGGCCAAGGCGACTGCGGACTCGGTGTCGGGGGAGAGGTCGGGGTGATCGGCGACGGTCTCGAGTGCATTGACCAGCAGGTCACCGTTCAGGGTGTTGAGAAGGCGGACGATCTCGGCGATGGTGTTCATCAAACCCTCGTGGCAAAGGAATCGTACTGTTCATGCCGCATGTGGCTGCATCCGTGGAAAGGCTCGGGGGTGGGCCCGCGAGAGCATTGCCGGCGGCGAGAACAGCCCACGCGCGCGCGTGTGCGCGTCGCGAGTAGGCGGATCGTGAAGGCTGAAGCGCGGTAGTTGCTGGACAATGAGCGTCGGCTCGCGAAGGCGCGAGCGTGCGACGTTCCTGACCAGAGACGCGCTCCGCCAACGGTTCTGACGTGTCTCGGCCAACGGATCGAGTTACAGGTCTTCTGGCGGCCGCGCAGGCGATTCGGCGAAGTCAGAATCACGCGACGATTGCGTCCGACATGGTGAGGGCTGGTCGACAGCCACGCTCGCGCCACGTCAACCGGAGTCGTCAATGCTTCGTCATGCCGCGCGTTACGCAATCCGTAATGTCACCGCTGGGCTGATGGCGCTCGCCTCTGCGCTAGTCGCAGCATGCAATGGATCGGAAGGATCGAGCTCCGGAGAGAGCCCTTCGCGGAGCACGACCATCGCGAGCACCGTCTTGTTCGGCTTGGGAACAGACCGCCCGGGTGCGCCATGATCCACATGTACCGCAACGCATTCGCGCTCGGTGAGCCGCACTTTTCACGTGAGCACTGCGCGGACACGATCGTGGCAATTCACTCCCAGTTTCTCACGTCCGCCGACCGTACGTCATTCGAGCGGTTCCAGCGTTCGCGAGCGTTCGCGAAGCTCGTGCGGTTCATGTCGATGGACGAAGCCGAGCGAGACCAGCTGCTCCCCGGGAGCTGCTCCGAAGAGGAGCTCGCACTGCTTCGCGTCAGCGTCACCCACGTCGTGCCCGACCTCACATCGTCCGGGGATCGGCGTAACGGCGGTGACGCGCCGCTCGGCGGCGTGATGACGGAAGCAGTCATCCTCTCTCTCGCGCTGTGCGACACGATGACGACCGAGGAGCTTCGGCAGGTCGCTGCCATGGCCCGGAGCGCAGCTACAACGCACATGCTGCTTGCTGCCAAGTCGACGCTGGAATGGGTGATGGAAACTCCCTGAAGCATCCACCGGGTCCGGCCCGGCCACCGCGCATCACGACCGCAACACGGTCAGAAACACCGCTCGGCCGGCGACTCTGTGGTCAGCGATCCCGCGCAACTCATTCCCAGGGGTCCGCCATGCCGCTCCATCGCCTCTCACTCTTCATTCTATTCGGTGCCCTCGGAAGCCTCTGCGGATTGGTGTGGTCCCCGAATTCGACGGCAGTCCAGAAGTAGAGTGGGTTCGCGCCTGGAGGCCTACCCAGGAGCGCCGACCGATGAAGAAGTCCAGCTTTACGGAAGAACAGATCGCTTATGCCGTGCGTCAGGCGGAAAGCGGCACGGCCGCCGCAAACACATGCCGCGCTGCGCCCGCCCGCACGTGCGTCACAGGGTCTACCGGGGACGAGCGCAGACCTCGGCGGCGGGCTGCTCAAGGACGGCGTGAGGAGGCATGGGCGTCCATAACCAGTGCAGCACTGCGCGGCGGCTCTCATAAATCATCTCGCCGTTCGCGTCGAACCAGTACGTGAAGTCGAGATGCTGGCTGAGGTGACCGCACCGCACGTGGTATACCTGCTCGCGATGCCGCGAGGTTGTGACTGAGTCGACTCTCTGCGGCTCAGAGAAGATGGTGCGCATGCGCACCAGCGCCGTCCCGTCACCGGCGGGGCCTCCGAAGGTGGCGTACCAGTACCAGACGCGATCGGGCGAACGGTCGACGACGTGCCAACGATCCTGCCCCAAGGCAGACGTGCCCGTCAACGCGATGAGCAGGAGTGAGCCGAACAGCCAGCGACCATGGGGAGGCATGCGTGATCATCCGTGGAGGGTGTACTCCATGGACGCGGGGCGCTCCGGACTCTGACACCAGCCGTGAGCGCTCTTGTCCCGCACACGGCGCACTACCGGAGTCCTTACACCAAGTCCGTTCCCGCCAGGCGAAGCACGTTCTCGCGACCTCCTCTCGACGCCCTGGCGAGGCAGGGCTAGCCGTTCAGCCTCCACACGCCGGCCGCAGCACTCGCCAACGCGATCACGCCCATGACAAGACGGAACGGCCAGAACACCCCAAAGTACCCCAGTCGAGCGCGTAGCCTGGTCCCCAGTGACTCGTCACCACCCAGCGTCATGACCGCCTTGATCAGATGCTGTCGCGCGGCCCGCTCACTCAACCACGCCGCGACTCCTGCCACGATCGGCACCCCAAGGAGCGACCAGGGAATTGGTCGCATCAACGACACGTTCATCGACTGCGGCAGCTGTCGCCGACGCTGAAGCGGCCGCGAGCAGCAGCAAAGCCACGCCGTAACGCGTGGCAACGACGCGTCGCAGCGCGCGGCGAATGAGCGTGATCGACTCCCGCGCATACTCCTCGCTGAACGCGCGGGACTGCAGAAGCCCTGCGTCGTCGAGCCGGAGATTGGCCTCCGACGCCAGGAACCTCGCCGATGCCAGTTCGATTCGTGCGGAACGCCCGAACAAGCGAAGCCGAGATTGCTCCACTGCCTTCTCGAGATCATGCTTGTCCTGCGCAAGCAGCGCGGGCACCACGTCGTGCAAGTCGACGAACCGTGCCTCATTGCCGAAGGCGCAGAATTGGATCGTCGCGTCCCCCACCGCGATCGAGAACTCGGCGATCGGGCAACGATAACCGTAGCGACGCTGCACCCAGAACTCTCCCACATCCGGCGCAAGCGCCTCCACCGTTGCAATTCGTCGCAAGGCCGCGATGGCCCTGGCGCTGGCAAACTCACGATTGACCTCGGCGTTCACATCGCGCGATTGAACGTGGAA
The DNA here is from genome assembly GCA_016704465.1 of Gemmatimonadota bacterium. GTDB lineage: Bacteria > Gemmatimonadota > Gemmatimonadetes > Gemmatimonadales > Gemmatimonadaceae > SCN-70-22. Next base: position 111,315 of record JADJAD010000015.1, read on the forward strand.
CGCACCATCGACGACGCAGTCCACCGTGCGGAGCGTCGTAAAGTAGCCAGTCTGATCGCACCTGCGGCACGGCACCTTCCCACGCCCGTCGCACGTTCCGCAGCTCACCGTGCCATTCAGGCACCGGGTGCACGGCACCTGCTTGCGGCCGTGGCACGAGGCACAGTCGACGGATCCGCTCGCGCCGCATCGACCGCAGGACTTCCCCGAGACCTTTCCCTCGCCTTTGCATGCGGGGCACTTGCCACGCCCAGAGTTACCGCCGAAGAGTGAGCGGCAGTCGGAGCAATGCACAGAGCGACTGCCCCGACATGTCGGGCATGGCACCTGGCCGCTCGCGCATGCGCGCTCGGGACAGGGGATCCACCTTTCTCCGCGACAATCATCGCAGAGGCGCTCGTGTGCGAAGCACTGCACGCCCGCTCGGCAGTCGTGCGGTGTGAATTCCCGGTCCGACGCGGCATGCTCCAGGCTCCATGCGTGGATCAGGGGCGGGAGCGCGGCAAGGACGTCCGTGCGTGCCTGGTGCGCGGCCTCGTCGACAGCATGGTGCGACGACAGCGCCCGTGCGCCGGCTGGGAGCCGCCCCGTCTGCTCGGTGCGCTCATTGCGGACCGTCACAGCGAAGTGCCAGGTCGCCGTGCCAGCAACGACCCGCATTGCGCCCGTGTGGAGGGCAAGCGAGTCACGATCGTGTCGCGTCAGCGGTTCCACGAACGCGAGCAGCGCTTCGTATGCCCGTGCGACGAGGGGGTCAGTCAGGGCCTGACTGATCGACAATGTACATAATCCTGCTAGAGGGTAGTCTCGTCGCCTACGCTAGATCGGGCACACTGTCGGGCGACAACTGCGATGCTGACCAGTCAACAGCTAGTGGTGGCGAAGGTGCCACCGACGAGACGTTGGTGGATATCGATCCCGATCGAACGCCACCGTCGTAGGATTCGAGTCCCCGCTCCTTCTGCACGCGCTTCACCTGATCGATGAATGCGCGATCGTAGCCCTGTGCCGTGAGCGCCTCGCGGAGTGCCTCGGCGCTGGTGCGCGTCAGAAGCTCGACCCAGTCGTCGAAGCCGAATCTCGAGTAGGCCCCCGGAAGCACTTCTTCGCGCTCGGCGCGCCAAACGAGTGACAGGAGCGAAAGTCTGTAGCGGGTCAGTGCGAGCACCCGCAGGTAGTCGACGGCCTTGCCCGGGTGGCGCGTACGCTGGTACAGCGAGGCGACGTCTGGATTGGAATACATCTCCCAGTTCATGTTCATGAAGCGGTCCGTGAGTTCGCGTTCGGTCTGCAGCCTGGTGGCGCGCACCGAAAATCGATGTGCGACAACGGCAATCCAGGTCGTCATCACTGCGATGACGATCGCGGCCACAGCTGCAGCATGCTCGAGCGAGACGGTGATACGCATCATGCGCGGCGAACGGCCCGGGAGCGCCGCCTCATCGGACCTCCGGCGAGCGAGGTGTCAGCTGTCGACTCCAGAGCCCAGTCAGCGGTCGCGGTCGATATGGAGCGCATCGTCTTTGCACCTGGCGCCGGTCAGTATGGGAAGTACCGCTGGAACCGCATGAGACGCTCCCGCGCAGTACCCGACGCCACGCAGCGGCCGAAGCCCATCATCTCGTGACTCGTGCACAGCGCCTGCATCCTGTCGATGAGTGCGCTCTCCTCTGCAGGCGTCGCTCCCGACGCCGTCCACCTGTCCACGTCGGCGAGCAGCCGGAACACCGCACCATCGTCGCCCGGTGTGAGCGGAAGAGTGAGCAATCGGTCGACCACCACATCGGCCTCGGCCTGATCTCCCTGAGTTCGCAATAGCCAGGCCAGCAGTCGATGCGCGGATCTCTGCAGGTGTGCGGCTGGCGACGCCGGGTCGAAAGATAAGGCGCGCAGCCGATCGTTGGCCCACTCGACGTCGGTCCCGATCCGCACGCAGGCGCGCGCGCGCGCAAGATCCACGAACTTTCCGCCATCCTCGTTCAGCGCTTCGCGGTACTCATCGTGAAGCCGCTCCGCCTGCGCGAAATGCGCCTTCGACGCGCTCATCGATGCCAGCAGGAAGAGCTCCGAGATCTGAAACGAGAGCTCGCCTAGGCAGGGGACACCCTGGAGGTCGAGCTGTCGGAGCGCGCTCGCGATCGCGATCTGTTCCTGAACGCATGCATCGAACTCGTGCTCTTGAGTGGGCTGATCGATGCCGGAACTCGCCCGGAGCCGGCGGAGCCGCGCCAAGGCACCACGCAGGTGCTGGTGCGCGAGGGTGCGCGCACTGGCGGGGACGGAGTGCAGATACTGGTTCGCGAGGTTTCGCACCGACACGTCTTCCATTTTGTCGCTGTCGTGCGATTGCTGGATCAGCTGCGCCGCGACTCGTCGCTTGACGTCGTCAGGGAGCTCCTCCATCCCCTCGTGGCCCAGCAGGGCGACCGCCACGTCGTCGCCCTGATGCCGTCGCGTGATCGCGATGACCAGCTTGAGGAGCCAGCGATCGGTCGTCGTGAGCAGCGGACTCCATCGTTCGAGGAGTGCGCCGGCGGCGTTCTGCAGTGGCGTCCAGTTGTTCAACCAGGCGTTCGTGGCGAGCGCCATGTTGAGGATACCGAGACACCCGGCACGCACGACGTCGGGCGTGGGCCGGTCCTCCCGGAACACGCGCCGCTCGAAGGCCTCGAGTGCGTCGCGCGTCAGGTTTGGATAGGCGATCACGAGGGCCTCCGCGACGGTGCTAGCTTCATGTACCTCGAGCTCGCGCCCCAGCGCGCGCGCGCCATGGCGCGCGCTTCGTCGGTATTCGATGGTGACTCGGCGTTCCACGTGCGCTGGGCACTCCTGGCGACGATGAGGCGGGTGATGCGTGAGGTGCCGGCGAACAGTGCACAGACCTTGAGGGCGACCCCTTGCACCTCCGTCAATCGCCCGTGCTCCACATGAGCCGTACTGGCGAGGTCCTGTGGCGGAGGCACATCGAGCAACCACGACACCTGCGACAGGACGAACGCGAGCCCATACGATCCGCCGCTCAGTGTCAGTGGAGGCAGATGACTGGGCACTGCAGGCTCCTCGCCAGGCGCCCGCGCCCTCTGGATGTGTCCCGCCGCGATCGCGACGGCTCCGACCTCGTGCACCGACGAGAGTACGAGCGGCAGGTAGCGCGGAAGCTCGGCAGAAATGGACTCCCACAGCGCCTCAGCCTCCCCGTCGAACTGTCCATCCAGTGGTGAGCTGGAATCGATCCTCAGCGTCCAGAGATCCCCGAAACCCGCGTACGCTCCACCCGTGACCGACAGGAGCGGTACACACCCGAACTCGCCCTCATCGTTCGCACGTCCGCGCGCGCTGGCAAGCGCCCGCGCGAGAGAGCGGATCCTCCGAGTGAGGACGCAACCAGGGCGCCGCGCGCAGCATGTCGAGCACCCGCGTGCGCTGCTGCAGCGGCAGGTGCTGAAATCGCCCGAGCTCAGACCAAGTCATCGGGCAGCGTTCCAGCGTCCCACCAGCTCCCCGGGTCGTTCTGGGCTATCTGGGCCACGATCGGATCTCGCTCGACAAGCTCCTCCAGTACGGGTCGCACCTTCTCGCCGAGCAGATCGACGTCGTGGAACGGCGCCCTACTCCGCTCGGCCGCCGGATGCCGCCGCACGAGCCACGCGATGACCTCGACGCTGGCGCGGTCCCACGCACAGCGCGCGTACTCGGTGCACCACGCCTCGGTTACGTCGTCGTCCCGCTCGCCCAAGGCCTGCAACTGCGCGCGCAGCGCCTCGACCTGCAGAGCGAGACGTTCCTCGATCCCTCGCAGCGACGTCGCCTCCAGCGACCGGATCCACTCGACGGGCCGCGGCTCCGCAAGGCGCAGCGACTTGAGGTCCTCGAAGCTCCTGATCTTCGCAGGCTGCGCGACTCCGGCGACGAAGGCCAGTAGTGCTGACGCCACGAGCGCATCCCATGCCTGCTCCGTCGCCAGCGATCGCTCGACAGCTTGCCGAAGCGGATCGGACGTCGAGTGCTCCGCCCACATGCGCACGGTGGTGGCGGGAGGGTGCGCGACCGGAGAATCGCGCTGAACAAGCGCCATTTCGAGCACGGCACCGTTCCGTGCGATCACGATGGTGTGCGCGCCAAGACGGATGGCACAGGCGTCCCCGTCGTGACCGTGGCGGAGGTAAGCCAGGCTCTGCGCCGAGCCGACGCGGCCGAATTCGGGGGTACCCCTGAGCACCTGGAACTCGAGGGCGCGTCCTGCGCGATCGAGCACCTCGAGTACGTCGGCCCGCGGATAGCAGTGCAGGTCGAGCTCGAGTCGATTCGCGGTCTCGGACATCACCGTCAGCGGCGCGCCAGGAGCTCCCGTGTCGAGCCACCGGGCAAACTCGCCCGTCGTGGCCTGCAGCCCCTCCGCGATGCTTCTCTGCGGCAGGGCGATGTCCTCGCGTTGCAGCACACGGAGTTGCCGATCCTCCAAGAGGAGCTGGATCTCGCGTTCAGAGAGCGGCATCTGTTCCTCCCAGTGCGTCGGGTGCTGCGCCCTCGCGGTTGCTCTTGTACTTTCGCCCCCCCTTCGTGGATGCGTACAAGGAGGCAGCCGCAAGGAGCACTCCACGCCGAACGCCCGCCGCAAGACTGTCATCCTCTCGCGTTGCCTGCGCTATCCAATCGACGCGCGCGAGCGCCCGCTTCTGACGCTGGGCATATCGATCCTGGATCGTCCTGCGCGACTCGTCATCCTTGCGGCCGATCGACATCATGATGCGCTCCAGGCGTCGGAGCTCCGGCCCTTCCGCGTTTCTCAGCAGTTGTATGCTCATCGCGAGTTGCCGAGGTACCGCGATGGCCGGAGACCAGGCGGGCATGACCCGCTTCTTCTCCCTTCTGGACTTCTCTGTCAAGCCGGCCCTCGCTGCTCTCGCGGCCTCCTCTGCCGCTTCCGCCTCCTTCTTCTCGCTCGCGGTCCTCGGCAGAGGATCGCCCGTGATATCAAACCCCTGTTGCATGAGGCGTTCCTCGAAGGCGCGGAAGTCAAGAAGGTCGTCAACATGAAGTCTTCGCATCAGCACCTCATGCACCCGCGCTGCGGCCGCAGCCAGTCTCGGAGGGGTTGGTGTGTGGGGAGACTCCGCTTCATCGAGAGTGGCGGTCAGGTAGGACTGCACAGACGATGTGATGTCCGAAAGTCCATCGAGGAGCGTCACCTTCGACAGGAAGCGCGTCACGAATCTCGTCAAGTCCGCCTTCACACGATCCTGCAGTCCGTTAGCATCACTAGCGCCCATGTCCATCCACGGGAGCGCGCGCTGGACGAGATGCGTGATGGTTGCACGACGGAGTCCGGCATAGAAGCGCACACTCCGACGCTCCCCTACGCTGACGATCGACTCATCGGTACCGTCGACGGGCAGTGCACCCAGGGCCACGCACTCGTGAAACGCCAGGTACCCACTGGCGTCAGGGTCTCCGCACTCCATGCGCATTCGGGTCGCAAGCAGGGCGCGGCCGGCTTGGAGGTCGGTGAGTTCGCTCGGACCTGTCGGCCATCCCATCCTGATCGCCAACCTGACGCCGGCGTCGGTGAGTGGATCCACCTGAGCATCTGGGGCCTCATCGTGCCGCTGGGTCGGATGAGCAACCGCGCGTCGGCGGTGGTCTTCTATCCTGTACGCAAGGCACGCTCGCAGATACGAACGCGGGCTGTCAGGCCGCAGCTCCAGCTGCTTCTCGAAGAAATGGACCAACTGCTCCTGTACGACGTCATCTAGCTCGTCCAGTGATAGTCGATATTCCCTGCCGACATCGCGGGCGAGCGCTATTGCTTGCGCTCGCACGACTTCGAACGCGCTGTTCTGCTCCCTGTCACTGACACCGCCGCCCTTGGCACGAACAATCACGTCGAAGGCACGTGCCAGCTGCTCGGCACTTGTCTCGTCCCAGTCACTCACGTTCGCTCCTCACTCGTTTCCGGATTCAGTACATCTCGGAGCCGCCCCATGCGATCCCGGTCGCGCTCTGCCAGCACTGCAAGCGTCGGCCATGTACGCGTCTCCTGCTCGGTCGAGTGCTGACGATTCGCGTCATCGGTTGACAGGAGCGACTCGTACTCGAGCAGGGTCAGGTCGACGGAGGCGCGTGCGGCCGGCGAGAGGTCGCGCAGATGTCGCACACATTCGTCGACGGCGGCGGGCACGCCGCAGACGAGGACATCGGCCAGCGCGCGCAGTGTGTCCCACGCGTCTTCGCTCGCTACCGCCTGCTCCACCATGATGCGCACAGGGCCCTCGCCGCAGAGCCCCGCCAACCGCCGCAGCATGGCTGGCTCGATGAGGGTGTCCGCCAACTGATGTGAGGACCGGTCGTGGCACACCAGGCCGAGCTGAAGCGCGTGGGCACCGCGAACGCCCACGATCGAGGCGCCTCGCACCGTCGTGACCCGGATGGTGTCTCCGGGTTGAAGCCATGCATACGTGGTTCCGGGGAACTCCGGAATCACTCCCACGAGGCCATGCCCGAGGACGGAGACGGAGAGCGGCAACCCGTCCCGGTCGGAGAGCGAGAGCAGGCCATGCTCCACCGGGTAACTTGTGGCCTGCACACCCACGGAGTGCAGCACCGGAGAGCGCACTTCGAGCGCGGCCGTGGCGGGTCCGCCAGCAAGGAGGAGTGCCGCCATCATCGCCTCGCTCGGTCGATGCTGTCCGTACGAGCGGTCGGATCCTGACAACGGGATCTCCTCCGACGCCAGCAAATCGTCATCGACCACGCCGGCACTCGCAAATTGGCCATTCCGCTCATTCATTGGACGGATCCTGGAGCCTTACCGGCGTGAGCGAGAGTGCCGACGCCCCGGCACCGGGCATCGCGGCCTGGCGGCGCTTCACGTCGGCGACGACGCCCTCGGCCTGTTCGCGCGCCCAGCGGCGGCAGGACACTACCGGCGGCCAGACCGACGGCCGGCCGCAGATCGCATCCCGCACATGGTCGAGCGGCAAGCCGTCAGAGGCAAGTTGCGGGAATCGACTCGTGCGAGCCATCAGTCGGGCGCCCGCGAGCGCCTCGGCCTTCGACACGACGTCCGTCAGCGCGTGGTGCGGACTTGCGAGCGTTCCACAAGCGCGGCAGGCGACGAAATCGGCCATCACCTCCCACACGGACGCATTCGTCCAGAACGGCTGCGGCGGGCGCGCGGTGAGCCGAATCCTGTCGCCATACCGCGCGACCGGTGCCATGTACCGTGCGACGTCCTGCGCTGTCAGCTGGCGGTAGCCGTGGTTCCATGCCGTTGCCACTCCGCGGCGACTGACCGTCACCTCGAGTACATGCGCTCCGGGGATCCGGGCCAGGTAGTCGACGGTGCGCTGCACGAGTGCCTCGAGCATGCGTGCGAAGCGAGCGCTGTCGAGTTCCTGGCGCGTGAGGGTGCTCGCCTCGTGCGCGGGAGGCTGCACGGCCTCGCCAGCCATCAGGATCCGCAGCGACGGAACGTCACGCTGGACGGCGTCGAGATGCGTTCTCACGGAACGGACGAGCCGCCATGCGTCACGCTGCAGCTCGTCGAGCAGCGCGGGCGCGTGCCGAGCCAGCGACTCGTCGAGATCGAGCACCACGGACAGCCGTGGCTGTCGATGTTCGGCGAGGCCGCTAAGCGCGTGCGCGAGCGCAGCCGGGGCGTGCTGCTCCCAGAGTGCGCGAATCCGAACGAGGCGCGTGTCCGTGGTTGCGGCCTCGGGATCGAGTGCGCACGCCGCGATCGTGGAGAGCGGAAGCCAGGAGGGACGGAGCAGGTGAGCCGTGTGCATGGGCCAGGGAAGGTGCGGCGCGATGGCGCGCCATTGCTGGCGCACGGTCTGCTCGGTGGGAGCATGGGATGGGAGCACGAGGACGCCGGTCACGCACACCGTGGTGCTCCGACTTCCCAGGTCCCCCGATTCGTCCACGAACAGCTCCCACTGCTGCGTCATCCCCTCACGACTCCTGGTCAGAGGAGCAGAATTTCCTCCTCCGCCCTGCGATTCGCCAGAGGGGGAGTGTTTGGGAACAAGACGGGGATGGGGGTCAATTCTGACGTGCTGGTCTCGCCGAACGGTCCCCTTGCTGGCGTCGGCCGGCCAGAACAGAATTCGCTTCGTGACGACCTCCATCCGTCCTGGCCATCTCTTCCTCAATCGCTTCCTGATCGCGGAGGTCATCCCTGGTGGCGGCATGGCCGACGTCTTCCGGGCGAACGACCAGCGCGTGCGACGGCAGGTGGTCATCAAGAGCCAGCGTGCGGGCGAGGAAGGCGTCGCCTTCCAGGCCCGATTCCAGCGCGAGGTCGAAGTGCTCGGGGGGGTACAGCACCCCTTCGTGCTCCCCCTCCTCGATGCCGGAACGCTGGAGGACAGGCGCGTCTGGTTCGCGGTACCGTTCGTGCGGGATCGCTGCTTACGGTACCAGATCGAGGAGTGCCGGCGAGCGTTCGATCGAGCGCAGGCCGTTCAGCTGGGACTCGACATCTGCGAGGCGCTCCAGGCCGTGCACGACAAGCAGTGGGTACACGCAGACGTGAAGCCCGCCAATGTGCTGGTGTCGGGGCGCCACTTTGTGCTCGCCGATTTCGGCATCGCGTCGCGACTCGACTCGACGGTGCTTCCGCACGCCGAGGCCCGGACCGCCCGCCTTGCCTGCTATCCGAACCGGACGAGTCTCACCCCGCGACCTCGCTCAGGGGAACGGCGGAGTTCCTTTCGCCCTCTCGATACGAGGGGGCTCCGGCTACGCCGGCCGATGACTGTTTCGCGTTGGCGGTGGTGCTCTACCAGGTGTTGGCAGGTGCGGATCCGTTCGACGGGGTAGCGGGCCCGTTTCGATACGGACGCATGCTGGCGAAGCCTCCGACTAACCCGCGCCTCGCGCATCCGGCGGTCCCGGAACCCCTTGCCGGATTTCTGCTGCGCGCACTCGATTGCACGCGAGAGGAGCGCTTTCGCACGGCGGAGGAGATGCGGCAGTCGCTGCTGGCTGCCTCGGGGGGTAGCTGGCCGGAAGGTTGAGGGGGACCATGGGCATGGCCGCGTTGTGCGTCCGTCGCTCCCCGTCGTCCGTGCCAGCCGCGCGAAGCAGGATGCCCGACGGGGCGACACCTCCTTCCCGAAGGCGCAACCGCCGATGGTCGTGGGAATCGCGCTCGAAGTGCACGAGCTGGTGATCCCACTTCGCAGCCTCGAAGAACGCGACCGTCCCCGAGACTGCCTGTGAGATGTTGTTGGCGCGCAGGGACTGCGTGGTCGCCGCGCCAGCACGGCGACGACGTAACCGCACATCGGCGAGAGGCCTCCCGGCAGCCATCCCCCGGCCATCCCCGCTCGTTGTGCAGCGGCGTCCAGCGCCGCAACACTCGCGTAGGCCTACCGCGCGGCCCCCGTCAGCTTCGCGCCGATCAGACGTCGGTTGAGCCAGGAGTGCCGGGGAAGCACGGGATCGCAGAGGAAGATCGTGCCGCGCTCCGTTCATCCTCCCGATCTCGATCGGTAGACCCTCGACCTCCCGCCCATCCGACGCCACTCCTCCCCTCTCCATGTCAGCCCAGCGCTTGCTTCGGATCGCCTCCGCTTCCGCGATCGCCGGGGCGAGTTGGCTCCTCCTCGCCTACCTCGTCGCGGATGCCTTTCGCACCGACCAAGCCGTCCTCCTAGTGACGTGCACCCTCGGTGCGATGGCCGCAGTCACATGGCTGCTGGGCATCCTCTTCGAGCGCGACGCGGGCTCCTCAGATCGTGCCGGCGGCAACCGGTCCCTGCGCGCGCAGGCGGCGGTGACGCGCGCACTGCGGGCCATGCGCGGCAACGCCGCACGCGCCGACCTCTTCGCACTGATCGCATAACGCCACAATCCCGTCGCCATCGAGCAGCTGGATCGCGCACTGCGCGAGCTGTAGCGTGCCGGCGTGATCGCCAGCGACTTCGATGAGGCGTGCGGGGAGCGCGTGTTTCGGCTGCTGACGGCGCTGCGTGGTCCCTCTGAACGCCAGAAGGATTGATCGCCCCCCATCTCCCCTACCCGGGCCGCACCACCCCACGTCGAATCACCCGCTCCACCCACGACGCGGTCTCACCGGCCGCGGCAACGGAGTGATCCATCGCGGGCGAGGCCACGACGCGCGCCACCCTCTGCAGTTCGTCGGTCGACAGCGCGTCGCACAACGGCGAGAGCGCCACCACGACCGATTCGGACACGATGCCCTCGAGCGCCCCCCACTCGCTACCGGCCGACGAGAACAGCGGCATCCGGATCAGGGAGAGGAGCGGACGCGCCACCTTGCGCAGCAAGAGGATCTCGTCCTCGGTGCAGGCGCCTGGCACCTGCGCCGCATCCGGATCGTCCATCCGGGCCAGCGACTGCTGGAGCCGCGCAAAGGTCGGCGACGCACGAAAGTCGGCCAGGAGATGACGATCGTTTCGGTCGAGGTGCCGTTCGTGAATCACGCGCAGCGTGTCACGACACTCTACCTGCGAAAAGCGAGACTCGCCACCGGCACTCACGTTCACCATCATGTGCAGGTACGAGCACGCCCGATCGACACCCATGCCGAAGAGCGCGATCCCCTCCACGGACGGCTCGGGACGGGGCAACCATCCCTGCTCCTCCCGGCTACCGTCTCGCGAGGTAGAGCCACCACAATCGAGCATCGCCGAGAGTGCCAACACACTAAGGACCATGGTGGCGCCCTGGCGCCTCGAACGGAGCGAGCGGATCAACATGTCGTCTTCGTCTTGAGGTGAAGGCGCCCGCGACTAAGACTCGGGCACCTGACATGGAGACGCGCGTGGGCTCGCACTCTGACGGGGGTGGCGTTCGAACGGTGGTGTCGTGCCTGCACGACCCTCGCTCAGGCGTGCACGGCTTGCTCCGAGGCTGACGTCCGGGACGTGCGGTGCTGTGAGCTCACGTCCCCCTCACGCACGCCACGACCGCCCAATCCGGTCAGCTCGAAACGCCGGCGATTCGCCGACTCGGCGTTAGGCAGGCGAGCGCTGGCCGGTCGCGCACCTGGCCACTCCAGCCGTCGATACAGCGGCAGCAGCTGCGCGTCGCACCACGATACGCCGTCCACGCCAGCGTTCGTCAAGGCGGTATGGAGTGCGCCTCCGGCAGCGTCTCTGAGCCACATCCCCGTGAGGCGGCTGAATGAAGGTTCAAGTCCGCACTGTGCATAGTCCGGCGCGCGTGCCACGCCCGACTGCCGTACCACCGCCAGCACACCAAGCACCTCGCGCGCCCGCGCGGCCACGCCAACGAGCGCCTCGTCGAAGCAGTGCGCCGCGTGTGCCGCCGCCGCCGGGTGCATCCGGGCATTCAGCGCAAACTCGTTGACGCACCCAAGACCTAGCTCACGCTTCTGGCGATCGGGGTGCTGCGTCAACCAGAGCAGTCGTTCGTACAGCGTCGCATCGTCGGTCGTCACCACCGCACCTTCGCCCGCCGACAACGCCTTGCCGGGGGAGAACGAGGTGATGACGACGTGCGCCATGCTTCCCGCCGGCCGGCCATCGATGCGCGCGCCAAGGCTTTGCGCGGCGTCGTGCACGTACCAGAGGCCGAGCTCGTCGGCCAGGGCGCGCAGGGCGGCATCGTTGGCTGGGACACCGTGCAGGTCCACCGCGAGAATGGCGCGCGTTCGCCGGCCAACGGCCCGCGGCAGCGTGCGCTCCGACAGCGCCAGGGTCTCCGGATCCACGTCGCCGAAGCCGATACGCGCCCCTGCCGCGAGGAAGCCCGCGACAGTTCCACCCCACGTGAGCGGGGTCGTGATCACCTCGCGGTCGCGCAATCCCAGCGCCAGCGCAATCGCGTACAGCCCCATGGTCGCGTTGCACACCGCCAGTGCGTGAACCTTTCCGTAGTGGGCGGCGCATCGCGCTTCCAACTCATGCACCACCCCGGTGCCCGCGAGCTGCTCATCCCACGCGCCGCTCACAGGTTCACCCTGGGCTCGAGTGCGGTCAGCCTGGTATTGAGCTGCGCCATGTCCAGCGCACCCGTCGCGGGGTTCACCACTCCCGCCAGGTGCGAAGGAAACGGATAGGTCGACTCGCAATCATACCATGGAAAGAAACGCCTTGGACGAACTCGCCTTGACGGCCCACAGATCCGCGTACTCCGCAGAGTGGCGGTCGCTCGCCACCGCCACGTCGCGCGCCGCCCGCTCGACCACCTTGGCGGTGAGCGTCCCATGTTCCAGCATGGTGAGCCCGAGCGCGGAGCGCATCTCGCGCGGCGTGGCGCCCTTGTCATGGAATGCCTGCGCCGCAGCGTGCAGCTCGACGGCCGTGAGCCCGTGGCCCGGCGCCAGCCGTCCGCAATCGACAGCAGTATCGCCGGGTAGTCCTGCGCGAGGGGTGACAACACCGGGATGACGGTGAAGCGGCTGCACATGGCGGCCCCCATGCGCCAGGGGCAGTTGGTGGCGGCGATGAGCAGGGAGCGGCCGCGCCGCGCTCATCCGAAAGCGCCGACAGGAGCGCCGCCATCACCGCGCGCGATGCGCCGGAGTCCCCGTCGAAGTCCGAGCGCTGGAGCGGCATGGCTTCGGTGATCTCGTCGATCCACGCCACGTTAGGCGTCCACTCGCGTAGCCCGGTGGTGAGCACCCGGGCCTTTCGCTCGGTCTCTCCTACGATCCCTCCCTTGGGGCTGTGAACCTCATACGCAGACGCCCGCGCGCCTCGGCGACGCGGAGGGCGCAGTCGGTCTTTCCCGAAGATGGTGGGCCCGCCAGCAGCACATTGGCGGGGATGCGAACGTCGCCCTGAAGAAGCCCCTCGGCAAAGCGATCGAGGATGCGCATCACGGCCGCGATGTTGCGCCCCACGAGCTTGACCCCGAGAATGCGCCGCACATCGAGGAGCGACATCGTCCCCTCGCTCATGCTGATCACGTCCCGACTTTTCCGCTCGATCAAGGAACCCGCCGAGATCGGTTCCTCTGCTGCCTGCGACGCACGCAGCAGGAGCTCGAGTCCCCGATTGGGGGTGTTGGCGGTGAGCCGAGCCACTTCGGCGTCCCCCAGCCCGCGCTCGAATCGCCCACCGGGAAGGGTCCGGCGGGCGGTCTCCAGGAAGACCAGCTTCTCACGCTCCCCCGGGGGGCCCAGGCGCAGGTGGTGGAGCACCTCGTGCACCAGACCGTCCACGCGCCCTTCACGCCCGTGCACGATCACGAGATTCCCCGACTGTCGCAGGGCGTTGCTGTGGCCGAGCAGGTGCAGCACCTCGATGGCGGCCATTTCGTGATCGGTCCGACTGGTGTGTTCCTGCGAGGGAACGAGATGCTCCGCAAATTCCAACACGACGCAGAAGCGCAGGGGACCGCCGCCCCGCCAGCGCAGCGGCGCGGTGGGCGCTCGCATCAGCCCTGACAGGCCGCGCATGACCTGCGTCATCTCGCGGGGATCGGCCGTGAGATCGACGAGGCCGTGGGCGCGCAGCGTCGTCTCGATGAGCTGCTGGTCGCGCAGATCGCTCACGGTGCCGCGATCCCAAGTGAAGCCCCCCGCCACGGAATAGCCGAGCGTCACCATGCCATGCTCGTCACGCACGCGCCGGCGCAGGTGCTCTCGGATCGTGAGCAGGCGGTCATCCACCGCAACCACATCATCGAGGTGGCGTCCGGTCACGAGTTGCGCGCGTGCCCTCGCGCGAGGGCGAGCAGGACGTGGTCGGCCGGGAGCAGGAGGTCGTTGGAGGGCACGGACCAAGGGGTGGTCGTGGAGGCGACGTGCATGACGTCGGTCATTGTGAGCCTCGGTTGCGGTTGCGAGAGCTGGCGGTGCGTGTGCGCGAAGCCGGCGCCTGTGGGCGCGGGGAGGCCTTGGCAGGGATGAGTCGACGCGTGAAGCGCTGCAACAGCTCGCGAGACGCGGCCAGGTCGCACGCTCCGCCAGTGTGCTTTCGTCTTGGCGGAAGCGATCGGACGCCCCCAGCTTCCACCGCGCGGTCGAAGGCATCGAGGATGGCCGTGCAGGAGCCGTCGTGAACGCCCACGACCTCGGTGACCATCGCCGCTTCGCCGTCAGGGGAGATGGTGACTTCGGTGACGAGCGCCTGCTGGCTGTCGTTGTGAGCAACGATGCGCAGCGTCGTGGCGCTCACCTGCAGCGTCTCGATCGCACTGAAGCCGGCGGTGGCCGATGCGGTCGCGCAGATGGCGGCGATGGTAGGCAGGGCTGCCGCGCTCGCCTGCATCGTCGCCAGCGGTTGCGCGGGGCGAGTCGGCAGGACGATGGCAGCAATACGTGGCCGGGATGTCGTGGCGCTCATGGTCGCTCCGTTCAGGATGTGATTTCGCCGTCGGTCATCTGCTGCTGGTGCTGCACGAGCTGTCGCAGGTACTCCTCCACGCCATGGTTCTCCTCGGGCTGGGGGGCGTGCGGCGCGTTGGGGGCGGTTGCCGTAGGGGGCGGCGGCGGCGTCCGGTTGGGAGTTGCGGCTGCTGGCGGCGCATCTGGCGGGTCCATCCGCGCCCCGCCCTGCGCGGCGCCCTCGGGCGTCACCACGTCCTGTCCGACGGCGGCGTTGATGCGGCGACCGTCGGCAGTCGAGAACTGGAGGTGACGGGGGACGTGAGGGTGGATCTGGTCGAGCGCCGAGACGACGAGCCCCCAACGCCGAAGCGCGTCGTTCCGCACCGTCTGTCTGCGGCGCTCCCGGCGGCGCATGACCCGGCTCTTCAGCAGCCAGCGAACCTTCGCCGTCAGCACCGCCCACGCCTCTGCCATCGATCGGTAGCCGACCAGTAGGGTCGCATGGGTGGCAAGCGCGAGGATGATCGTGGCGCCGATGAGGAGCCCGCTGTGCCCCGCGAACGTCTCGCCGTTGGCGACCCAGCTGGCGGCGCCGGCCATCGCGGTCACACCCAGCAGCAGCAGCGCGGCGACGCCGCGCGACACCCAGAACTCGGCGCCGGCGTTGGGATTCACGTCGCGGTGCGTGGCCGCCACCCAGGCGCCGGTGCCGATTTCCACCAGCACGATGGCGCCGGTGGAGACGAGCAGGGTCCAGAGCGGCGGATCCTCCATCCTCCACGCCTGCGCCAGCAGGTGCTGGCCAGCGCCGCCCAGGAGCATGAAGTCGAGCAGGATCGTGCCGACGAGCGCCAGGACCCCGCGCCCCAGGGCGGCGATGATCGGGGGAGAGTTGTCGAGCACGGCGGGCACGTCGAGCTCCACGTTCCGGACGCTCTCTTCGGCGAGCGTGCGCAGATGTTCGTTTCGTTCGAACTTTTCCACCGAACCGAACAGATGCTCACGCGCCCTGGCCGCATGTTGCTCGTGCTTGCGAGTCTTCCCTGCCACGATGTCCTGATCGCGCGTGGTGCGGCGTGCGGCGCGGCGGTCGGTGTCGGTCGTCAGTGCAGGCATGCTCAGTTCCCCCTGGGGTGGTCGAGGAGATAGCGCACAGCGGCGGGGACACTCTCGAAGCGGGTGACGTCCAGGTCCTTGAGAGCTCCCAATGCACCTGACGAGCTCACCGCCAGGATCTGACCGGCGAAGTTGACGGGTTCGGCAGCGCGCTGGTTGTCTTCGCCATCGGTCACCGCGATGAGCACCGAGCGGTAGCTGGAGGTGCGCGGGAGCGGCTCCTCGAGCATGCGGGCGCGGCGAGCATGGCGCGCCAGAGATCCGTCTTGTGCGCATCGCGAGGGGCGGCGAGCGCCGAGTCGACGCTCGCGCGGAAGCGGCGCGCATCCTCGGCCGCATGCCCGAGTCGCGCCTGCTCGAGCGATCGGTGGGCGACCATCGCCGAATCGTGTGCCTTCTGTCGTGCCCTCACCTTGAAGGTCGGGCCATTGGGATCGGGAGCGGGCGGCGCAGCGACCGGAGGTGCAACGTAGAACCGGACAAGCGGTGCACTGGAGCGCGCCGAGATCGTGCCCACGGCGAGCTCGCCGCCAGCGGCGATGATGGCGTCGATGAGCGGGTCGAGGTCTGCTCGCCGCACTCGCGGCGTGGCGGTCGCGTCGCCCGAGGGTGATGTCGTCGAGCACCGCGAGCGCAGCAGCGCAGCGGGCGACTCCTCGATCGCGATGGCGGCGCGGGTGGCCTCGGTCCGCGACGAGCTACCGACCGGTGCGCACGCGGAGACTGTCGCGAGGGCGATGATGGAGAGCGAGGGGCGAAGGGTACGCATGCGGGCTCCGTGGGCGGCGGTGGTGGGCTTCATCACGGGAGACGGCGCGTCAATGTGGTTCTGACGGATGGAGGAGCCGGCTGTGGTGCCGGAGGGCCGGGGTCTGGGGAACGGAAGACGAGCCGACCACCACCACACCTCCCACCGCTCGCTTCCGCTCCCAGGCGCCCCGCGCAACAAGGACGGATGCGCGGAGAGAATCTGACCGACACGCAGTGGGTCGTTCGACGCGAGCGTTACCGGCGCTCAGCGGCGATCATGCGGCGGGCTGGCGGGCCGTCGCTGAAGGGACCGGCGGTTGGCGAGAGGCGACGAGGTGGGTGAGGAGGGTGTCAGAATGCACGAGCGCCGGTCGTCTCCGACCGTACGAGGGGTGATGACCGCCTGCCGGCCGTCGCGCCCTCACCACCTCTCTTCATTTGGAGAACCACCGTGCGCAACCGCCTCGCCCTCGCCTTCGCTCTGGCGCTGTCCTTCACCGCCATCGCCTGCGGCACCGACCTCGCCACGCAGCCGAGGCAGTCCACCGCCGCGGGCACCAACACCAGCGCTGCCAGCGTGACGAGCACCGGCATCTATACGATCCGCCTCTTCAATGTCGACGACACCGTCACGGTCTACATCAATGGCCAGCCGGCGGCGCGCGCCGGCTACTTCGAGACACGGGCCACGTGCCGATCGACGCCTTGCTTGTTCCCGGCCGCAACGAGATGCGCATCACCGTGGACAACTTCATCAGCAGGTGGACGTTCGGCTACGAGATCCGCAAGAACGGCGTCCTGGTCAACGAGGAGTGGTGCGGCACGGTGGGGACGTGGGGGTGCAGGAACAACGACACCACGCTCGGGCGCGTGCTTGATCGGCGGCGGTATTTCGTGAACTGACCCGTGGGCTCGCGGTGCCGGCGATGTGGCCGGCTCCGCGCGGGGCGCCCAGCGCCGTCGGATCCCGCCTCCGCGCGCCCAAGTCGTGTCGCAGCTGGAGATGAAGCGCCAGGTTGCGGTCTGAACGCGTGCGTTGCATATCGCGGCGACCGGGATCGGCGACGCGCGTTGGTGTTACTCCGATCGCCTGGCGGCGGGCTCATTTCCCTTCACGGGGTTCGTCCGGCAGCCGTCCTGCTCGCATCGCCTTCGAAGAGCCGCTCGCAGTCTCACTGCACCTCACCCTGCCATGGGACAATTTTCTGGTCAGCGCAAGGAAGGGGTCCTCGGTTTCTTCACAGTAATCGGCTGGACCGCAACGATCCTCGGTTTGGTCAACGCGAGGCTGATCTCCTACCAGGCGGGCGCCTACGCGCTGCTGGGCATGGTGATCATCGTCGCTCTCTCCGCCATACTTCGATCGTCCCTCGTCCGTGCCACCTTGCGCGTCGCACTCCCGCTTGCCGCTCTTGCCTTCCTAGTCATACGTGAGGGCGGGGCGACATGCAGGCGATGAAGGCTATGGCAGGAGCGATCGTGGCGCTGCTGGTGGCGCTCTTCGGCCTCTATATCATGATCCGCGGGCTCTTTCGATAAGCGGCACGCCCCTCGGATGGGCAGGGTCCGCGCTCGACTCCTCAGGTGGCACAGCCGGACAGCGCCTTCCAGTCTCGCCTGAGACTTCGCAGCATCTCGTCCCGGAAGTAGGCGACGTGATAGTCCGGCAGGGTGGCCAGACCGGCCGGGCGCTCTCGCAGCTTGAAGTACACCATGCCTACCACGCCGCAGTCGAGTGCTCGGGGAGTCGACGGGTAGTTGGTGCCCAGGGCGAAGAGGAATGACCGCACGAACAATCGTGAACGGTCGACCCCGAGTGTCCCCGTCTTGGCGAGCAACTGCGTCGGGGGACCGAAGACTGCTCGAAGCGAGTCCGAAATCGACGCTGCGGTGCCATCCGTGCCCGACTCGTCGCAGCCCCCTCGCGAAACTCGGGTACCAGGGTTGTGCGGCGAGTCCAAGCGACGACGCGGACGTGTTGACCTCGCTCGGTGAGACCTGCGGGGCGGCAAAGTTGAGCTGCACCGCGTTGTCGGTCAGCACTCGCGCAAAGGCCTGCGCGAGATCCAGGATCGTCCACCGATTTTCCCACGCACCAAGGGCGTACTGGGCCAGGAGCGCGGTGGTGGTGCCTGCAGAATCGGGGAGCACCAACGAAGGGTGCGAGCGCTCCGGCTGGAGTGCGAGCGGTGCCAGCACCGAGTCCCCGTCGAGCGTGCGGGCACTCTGCCAGAACTCGGACTGCCGCCCGAGCGCGCGACTGACTTCGCGGTCTGCCGCGACGCCGAACAGGTGCAGCAGCCCAGTGGCCGCCGCCCCCTGCGTGAGTCGATCGGCATCGACTCGGCCTCCTGCGCCTGTCGGAATGCGAACCGGTTCACCGGGCGCCGACAGCGATGCAAAGAGGAGGGCGACCGAAAACCGATTGTTGGAGCAGCGCAGGAACTGCTCGAGGTCGACATCCGCCGGCACCACTCGGCAGTTCTGGGGACTGTCGAAGTCGACGCGGCGACCGAACAGTTCCGTCACGCGCCCTGCTCGCGATGGCACGGTGAGGCGTGTCAGGTCGGGACGTTCCGAGAGAATGGCCGCACCAAGGATCGGCTTGACGGCCGAGCCCATGGGCGTCGCCTCGAACGATCGTATGCGCTCACCGACACCCGACGCCCGCTGCTCCGTGAGGGCGAGCACCCGGCCCGTGCGCGCTTCCGCGACAACAACACTCGCGAAATCGATCGGAATGTCCCGGCGTCGAATGAATGCCGCCAATCGGTCGCGTAGCGTGCGACTGAGTTCCGCATCGATGGACAAGGGCAGCACGCGCTCCCCAGCCGCTGCGGGAGCGGCATTTCGGGGTTGGAGCCGCAGGGAAAGGGGAGCAGGGCGCCGTCCGAACTGACGAGCCGGCGCCGACCGTTGGACCACTGCGTCGTGCTGATCACGTTGGTGCGTGTCCGGCTCAGCAGCATCGGCTCGAGCGGAGCGAGCATCACCATGCTTCCGGGCGACAACCACGCGGTGTCACGCCGTGACAGTCGCCGATCGTCCACGCGAGTGTCGCCGTAACCCGGCACCAGTGCCACGCGTTCTGCCTCGACGATCAGCGTTGCCTGCGGCAGCTCCTGCCTGGCCCGCCCCAGTGCCGAGACGCAGTACACCAGAATTCGCGCATCGGCCACGCCCGCGATGCTCTGCCGTTCGAAGCGACAGGTGCGATTCGCCGCACCGTCTCGCACGGGCTGTTCGCTCGAGGTGTCGAGCGGAATGGTGCGCTGCAATCCGACCAGCGACATGGTGCTGCGGCTGTTGCGCGCCGTGACGGTGAGCGACGAGCCCAACTCGAAGGTGATGCCACGCAGCCCGGACGTCGACGTGGACCGCACCAGCGCGCGGCTGCCGTCCAGCCGCCGGCTCACGCGAAACACCGAGGGATTGAGCCCTGCGAAACTGTCGCGCTGCGCTCGAGTGGCCGCGGCGCGCGACGCCCAGCGCTCGTGCGTATTGAAGTCGGCGATCTGGTCATGAAGAAAGCCCGCCTTTCGAAGGCTCGGGACGCCGAGCGGACTTCCGGTTGCGATGATTGAGTCGGCGGTCAGGGAGTCGACGCCAGCAGCCAGGCGCACAGGTTCGTTGGCACGTGAGTAGACGAAGAGCGAGTCGAGTTCGCGTTCCACGACGTCGAAGGTCAACGCATGTCGCTCAGACGGTGATGTCGCCACTCGCCACGACGCCCAGATGGTCACGGCGAGCGGCGACGCGGCGCATGTGACAAGTACCAGCAATGCCAACCGCGTCGGAGCGGAGGCCTGGCGTAGCGCGCGCATCATGGCTCACCCTCTCGTTCGCCAAAGAGGATCGCCAGGAGCAGCGTGGAACAGATCGCCACGCAGAACAGCACGTCCGACCAGGAGTTGAGCCCGAGGAACGGGATGTTCTGTCCGGTCAGGGGAACCACGCCGAGGTTCCCCATCGCCACGTAGGCCGTAGGGACCGTGAGCCAGAGCGTGCCGCCGAGCACGAGCGCCTGACGAGCGGACGACAGCCCGGCGGCGCTCTCCTCTGCAGAGGTGGCAAGGAACCACGCAAACACGACCACGACGATGTACAGATACACGGAGAGCACCCCGAGCACCCCAAGAAGGCCGTGCTCGGATGCGATGAAGGTGGCGAACACGTTCTCGGCGAGGGCGGTGGGGCGAGAGATGCCGCGTCCTTCGAGGGGCGCTCGAGCCAGCCCTTCTCCTCCCCATCCCGACGCCGCATACACGCGTCCACCCCATGCCTGCTCGATGCTGCGAAGGATCTCGTCCCGTGCCACGCTCGGGCGGGCGGCAACAAGCACCTTCTCCAACGCTTCCGGATCGCGAGCCGCGATGCTTCGTACCGTCGCCCGCGCAAAGGCTCCTTCGGCGCCGAGCAAACGCGCCGCTTGCCCGGACGCACCGCCGATGTGATGAAACGCCGAATCGCGCGCAAGAAAGGTGTCTGCTTCATGCAGCGCGCGTGTGTCGGGAAACAGCACCGGTCGCACGGCAGCCATCACGGCCATGACGAACCCGAGCGCAAACAGCTGCAGCGGACGCGAGAATCGGGTCACGTCCGCCGCGAGCAAGACCGTTGCGAGCAGGGGGACCAGGCAGATCAGGCCGAGTCCGAAGTCGAGAATGGCGACGGGGACGAGGCAGATGAATGGAAGCAACAGCACGAATGCATCGAGCATGTGCCGCCGGACACCGGCCGTCACGATGCGGCGCCACGCACGGCCGGCCAGCGCCGTTCCCTGCCCGTGTTCGCCCGATGAAGAGGCCGGCGTCCCGGTGGTGTCGACGGGCCAACGGGAGAGGGCGAGGCGTCGCCATCCATGGATCATCCCCACACGAGCGGCGAGCAGATACAGTACGAACACGGCCGCAAAGAGCGAGAATGGCCCCCCCACCAGCAGCGACACACCGGAGAGCACTGCGAGCATCAAGGCAGACTCCACACCTCGCATGCGTGCGAAGGTCGTTGCCGCATCGCGCGAACCAGGTCTCCGCCACGTGCGCACGATGAGCGCCGCAAGCACCACGACGGTCAGGACAGCGCCGATGGTGATGAGCAGGGCCAGCGCCTTCCGGTAGAAGGCAAGCGAGATGAGGATCACGAAGAGCGCCGTATGCAGCAACCCTCTCAGCTGCGCCGACTCCGGCGGCGGGACGAGGAGGGTCGACAACGGATCTGCTCGTCGCAGCCGGCGACTCTCCGAGGGCCTGGACAGGCCGAATCCGATCCATGTCAGCAACACCGACGCGACCACGACCGCCGCCCCCTGGAGCGCGTCCCGCTCACGCCAGGCGAGGAGCGCGAGCGCAAGTAGTATGAGGAACGTCCCGAGGTCGAGCGTCACCCGCCGTCGCTCGGTGGATGGGCGCGCCTCCATGCGTGGAGCCGGCTCCGCGCCGTGATTGCCCCCGATCGCCAGGCGTTCGATCCGCTCCACGAGCCTCGGCCAGAGCGCGACCGTACCCACCAGCACCAGCAAGGTGAGCGGAAGCGCGATCCAGAGGCCGATCGCCGTTGCTTCGCCGCGCTCGTTGTACGGTTCTGCGAGTGCGGAGCGCAGTCCGAGCGCCAGGCGCAGCGAGCCCAAAATCGTGATGGCCGACAACAGCGACCACGCGAGTCGTGCCCGGGCGGTCTGCGCAATGAGCAAGTCGCGAAAGACATCGATTCGCAGTAGGGCCCAGCCCGTTCCGATCCAGAGCACGACAAGCGCGACGATAGGGAGTACCAGGTCGACGACACTCCCGACATTCACGCGCCCAACGCGCAGCAGATAGCCCGCGTCGACCTGCCCGTGCAGCCGCTCGGCCGCTACACTCGTGAGCTGGTTATAGCGGAGCACCGTGGCGCCGGATCGCTGCACTAGGCGAGCGCTGTCGGCACCCTGCTCCAGCCGACCCAGAAGCCCGTAACGCGCGGTATCGAGCCCGACGTCGCCGAGGAAGAGTTGTGCTACGGGCGGTGGCGGGTTGCGCGTGGTGACGATCGCGCACGCCACCCCGGCGCCACAGACGCTGCGTGGGGAATTGAGGGCGAGTCGCGGGCGAGGTCTTCGGACAAAGCTCACCCGGATGCCTCGGCGCCCGTCCACTCTTCCTTCATCGCTGATGACGAAGCGCCATGCCCTTCCGTTCGTCACCACGCGTAGCGTATCGCCAGCGGCGAACTCCCGATTCGATGCCGTATCGAGCGGCTCGAGCACGCACTCGGGCTCGCGCGCGGCGACCCGGGCGCGCGGCCAGCGGACGGCCAGTCGTCCGACGAGGATGCCTTCAGCGTCCAGCGACAAAACGAATACAGCGGGCGAGTCCAGGCGACAGCGCGCCACCGGCATCGAGCACACCCACGTCGGTGCCCATTCGCAGTGCCCGGCGCAGTCGCTGATCGTGTACTTCTTCAGGATCGTCGAAGCGAAACTCCTGACCATCCACCTCGAGACCGCCGCGTACCCCGAAGGCCAGCAGCTGCAACCGATGGCGTTGTCCCCGCGCATCACGAAGTGCGATTTCACGGGATGCACGCGACAGTTCGGCACCCCAGATTGTCGACACGCCTCCCGACGGACGCCGGCGCTCGATCCAGTCCACCCCCTCCACGGCGGTCACGGCGTAGCCACTCGGCGTCGGCTTGACGCGCAGCTCCCACCCTCCACGCCACGCTCCTCCGACTCCAACCGCACATCGAGCCCCGGACGCGCGACACCAAGGCGTGTCTCTGCCGAGTCGTTCAGCAGAAAGACTCCTGCGCGCTCGAGCGTGTTGCTCCCTTGCCGGGTGGTCACCCGCCACGTCACGTGCGCGATGAAGCCGATACACAGCCCCACGAGCACCATCCAGCGACGAAAGGGCCGAAGCTGCGCTCGGGGCTCGTGAAGCGTGCACGAGAAGTGCGACGCGTACGCGAGCAGCACGCCCATCCATGCGCCAAGCAGTGACCCGGCGATCATAGAGCCCAGCGCCAGGACGAATCCGGGCAGCGCGAGAAGCACTGGTCGCAGTCTCACGCCGCCGCCATGCGTCGAGTCATGGCGACTTGCAGTTGATGCTCACGCATGGTTAGAGCGCTGCGCCGCGAGCAGTGCGGCGAAGAGTGCTTCGGCCTCCTGCGCGCGGACGTCGGCAGCAGCGATCGTCTCGCGCCATTGCCGTTCCGCAACTCGCCGACTCCGCTCGGCATGCTCCACTACGCCGTCGGGCGACTTCCGCCCGTGACACAATCGCCGATGGCTCGGCGCCAACTACGAGCAGCATCTCGAGGAACATGGGCTGCAGCCCTTCGAGCGCGTGGCGCAGCGCGCTGAAGCGAGTGGCGCCATAGGTTGCGCGAATTGCCTCGAACTGCTGCAGTAGCTCCAGATCTGGTGTGTCACTTGCCCGTAGCCACGGATCGATGCGCAGCGGATCGATGGGCACGCCACTCGCGCGGAGCGCTGCCACGCGCTCGATGTACCGGGCCTCGGCGCGCGTAACAATGCCGTCCGCCGGCGTGGCATGCAGGATCCGTATGAGGAACTCGGCCGCATCGACGATGCGCGTGGGCGGGGACATGCGCAGCAGTACGCCCAGGCGCGACGTGGGCGCCGCGCTCGCCAGGTCGGCGTGCATGCGAGCGGCCGCCGGCAGGAGGCGGCTTGCGGGTGTGCAACAGACGGTGACCGCCTCGCCGCCGTCGATCTGAACACGACGCACCCGGAGCTCGGCGACCAACTGTGCGAAGTCAGGGTCGATCTGTCGCAACAGTGTCGAGCTCACCGACTCCAAGCTTCGCGCCAACTCGGTGGGGTAACGCGCTGCGGCATCCTGCAACGATTGTGCGTCCCAGACGCCCATGTCGCCCACGATTATCGGCGGCACGAGTTGCCCCTCGAGCCATGCCGCCAACTCCCTGCGGCCCCACCGCTGCGCTGCGTCGGCGTGGGCGAGGCTGTGGACGAGGAAAACGGTGCTGAACCAGGCGTCGCCTGGCGCGTCGGGCGCAGCGGACCACGCAGGCTCTTGGCATGTCGGAAGCGCTGGGCGAGACGCACGAATTCGCTTGAAGAGCGTTTCGCGGTCAGGATCTCCCAACTCCACGGGATATCCACCCCAGGCGTGCCGCCCGGTCAGCATTTCAGCCAGCAGGAGGCCGAGGCTCCACCAGAGTTGACGGTCGTCGCGGCCAGAGCTCACGCATTGCGGGCTGGCGTATCGCGCGTGCGCTGGGCCACCGGGCTCCCCGTCGAGCACGAAACGGAGGGGCGTCGCTGCGGATCCATCGGTCGCCTCCGCCTGAAGCGCGCCGCCGGGCGAGACGGTGCACGGGGCAACAGTCCGTCCCATCGTCGACCGCTTCGATCACGCACCGTACGATCGCTTGCACGCACCCGGGAGCGCGCGTCGTCGCCGCGGGTAGGGAGTGAAGCGGGACGCGCGTTCGCCCGCCCGGTGTCGGGGGTACGATCGAATCGATTGCTGGCGATTCGTCCTCGACCACCGATACCCGTTCGTCGTTGACCTGTGGGTACGCCGGTGACGGCGCCGGTTCCGCGTCAGGCGCCGGCGAGACGTGCGCTAGCGGCTCGCCACAAGCCGTGCAGACCGCTTCGAGGTCGTCGCTCGGGATCGTGCCGCATACGCGGCATGAACGATCTGCCATCAACGTTCCTCCCGAACGAGCCGGTATCCATCGCGCGCGAGCGAGGCGCCAAGCGACCTGCGTTCCCGCGGTAGCGGGATTCCAGCGGTAACACGTCGCACGTCCTTCGCTGAAGACGTCGAGCTTTCGCGTCGCTCCGGGCGACTCCGGCTCGTCCAGCGAGGATGGGTATCGCTCTCGTGCGACGGCTGTGAGTCGATGCATCTGCTGGTTGTCAGAGCCCCTCAGCGGAAGGGTTTGCGGAGCAACCGCATCGAATGGTTCGCTGACCAGGCAATCGACGAGCCGCAGCACCCAGGCACACGCTGCACGGACATGATCGATGGAGTGACCGGTGTAGAGGAGAATGTCTCCGACTTCACGCGCGCGCAGCGCGAGCAGCAGCGCGCGCACTCCCTCTGGCTGATCGAGCGGTTCGCCTCCGCTGATGGTGACACCGTCACACACGCTCATCCAGTCACTGATGCCGTCCGTGAGCGCAGCGACACCGATGGCAGCTCCGCGTCCGGTCCCACGTCGCGGTGATGCGCCCTCGGCAAGCGGATGCTGCATCCCTGCCCAAATGCCGATTGCGCCGTGGCTAAGCGAAGTAACCGGGAATGCAACGCGGGATACCTCGAAGCTGCTCCACTACCCTATCCCTGCGCCGCAACGGCAGGACCGAGCACCAACGCCGGCGTGCCGTCGTGAAGCGCATGCCCCACGACCTCCACCGACGACTTCGCTGGGACCTCGGCCTCGAAGAGCGCGCGTGCCAGGGATTGGTGAACTGTTCCTCCAGTTCGTTGCCAATACCGCGGCCTCCGTGCTTCAGGTCTGCCGTGCAGAGGGCCCGCAGCACGTCAGCCACATCACCGCGAACGGTGATGGTCACCTGCTGCACCTCGGCTACCCGCGACAGGACATTGTCGAGAAGTCGGTCGAAGATCCTCCCCGCAGACTCCTGACGGATGAAGTCGAACACTACGATGTTCTCGCCGATGCGATTGAGCAGCTCGGGGCGGCCGAGCCTGAGGTTGAAATAGGTGGTGATGCCCTCCCTGACTGACCGTTCCACCTCGGCAAAGGTCTTGTGGGTTTCGGGCGTCACGACCTGCTTTCGCTGAAGCTTGCCGTTCTCCTCCACCTCTTCGACGATGCCGAGGTTAGACGTGAAGACGATGACGGCCTCGCTGCAATACACGCGCTCGCCCTGGCCCGACGTAACGAACCCTTCATCGAGCAGCTGAAGGAACTTGTCGAGCAAGCGTGTGTGTGCCTTCTCGATCTCGTCGAACAGCAAGAGGCAGTACGGCTTCTCTCGCAAGGCGTTGGTCAGCTCACCGCCCGCGTCGTAGCCGACGTACCCGGGCGGGGCGCCCAGCAGGCGCTGGTCGGCGTGCTCGGCGCCAAACTCGCTCATGTCGAAGCGCACGTACGAATGCGGATCGCCGAAAACCAACTCGGTAATGGCCTTGGCCAGTTCGGTCTTCCCCACGCCCGTGGGTCCGGCGAGGAACAGGACACCTCGCGGCTTGCCGGCCGAGCGCGACGCGTGCGCTCCCGACATCCCCATCTTGGCGCGAACGATCACGTCCAGCGCCTTGCGCAGCGCCTGCGGCTGTCCGATTACTGCGCGCTCGAGCGCCTCCATGCCGGCGCGGGAGCCGAGCAGCCGGAAGCTTCTGCCATCGGTCTTCAGCAACGCCGACCTTGTAGAAGCGAATGGCGTCGGTCAATCGCTCGGCCGGCAGGACTCGGCCCTGCTCAGTTCGTGAATGGCGCGCATGTCGCGCACGGACATCCCCTCCGTTTGCGAGGCGAACGTCGTGATGGCCAGGGCGCGATCCGCTTCCGATGCGTCGCCTTTCTTCCACTTCCACCCGCGCAGGAGAATGTCCGCGACCCGCTCCCGCGTGGCAAAATCGGGGGCGGTGATGGGAATGCGTCGCAGCAGGGGGTTCCGGTGAAAGTACCAGGCGGGCAGGTCGTTCTCCTTGTCGCACAACCAAACCACCGTGTTGTAGTGCGCGACGCTACTGAGCGCCTCCGACAGGTGCGCTCGTGCCGAGATGCTCGACTTCAGGCAACGCACGAGTGGCGGGTGCTCGTCCACCAGGTCGAGGGCGTTGGGGTCGCGCGCCATCCGAGAGGCGAAGTCGATGAGCAGGGAGAGATGGTCTTCGCGCGCCGGCCGGTTGGCGACCGCTTCGACGATGTCACCAAGGCGAGTCAGCATCTCCCGCGGCGCGGCCGGCCCCGTATATCGCGCCGGCTCGAGCCCGAGCGTGCCGGTCAGGAATTCGGTGGTGCGCTTTCCATCAAACGGGGCGGCGTCGAGGATCGACAGACCGTGGACGCGATCGTACCGCAGTCCATGGCGATAACCACGCGCGTGCACGATACGGGCGAGGAACCGCGGAAGATCGAGCCAGGTCCATCCAATCTCTTCTCGCCCATCCCGAAGCGTGCGCTGCGGATACGGAAAGAGATCGAAGATGTTGCCCGTGCAGATGAACTGGCTCTTGAGTGGCAGGAAGCGGAGGAAGTCGCGAAGCCATCGACTCGGAACGAGGTCGAGGACTTCTTGCTCCGGAAGGTCTGCGCGACTGGCGGCATCGGGTTCGGTCATGATGTGGCGGACTCGAAGAAGGTCGAGGATGGTGATGAGAACGGGATGCTGCGGCTAGCGGTCCGCCTGACGCCTGGCGGCAGTGCGCCGACGCTGCTCTGCTTCATAGTCGTCGCGCCTGCCCTCTTCTCCGATTCGACGGTCCTGCTTGTCCACCCAACTTTCGTACGTGAAGGTGTAGCCACTCTCTTCCAGCAGTGCCTTCGCCTCAGGAAGCGCGACCGCGCACCAATCGTCGACCCACTCTGGCTCAGGCGAGGCCGGATCCAGCACGTGCTGGAGCTTGGCGGTCAGGCTACCGTCGCTTTCCGTCGCTAGAGCGAACACCTTCCGATCGTCGGTTCCTGACTGGAAGATGGCGATGCGGCGCTCGGGATAGTCTCGATGCTGGTATACCTGGAGCATCATCTCGTCGGACGTCGCCTCCGCCTGAACCATGACGCCATCGCGTGGAACCCGGACTCGAGCGAGCGCGCTTCGCTGCGGCTCGTAGCCGTGTCGCTCCAGCGCGCGAAGGAAGGCCGCATTGCGACGTTCGGACTCCGCCTTGTGCGCCAACCTCGCCGACGTGTCACGCGCCTGCTGCAGATTCCGGGCATAGGACGTTTCCATAGATCCCAACAGTCGGGCGAGCTCTTCGAATGTTCGCGCGTGCCCGACCTCCGCCACGCGCGCGTGAAGCTCCGTGAGCGGCGCCAGCGCCTGTGCTGCATCCTCCTCATGCATCTCTCCCGCTCTTGCTACCACGGTGCCATCGATCTCCCCAAACCACTTGGCCGTCGACAGAGCGGCTCGGCTCGACTTCAGTCACGCGACGGTCGAGCGCCTCCAGAGCCGCTGTACGGCTGTCGCGGTCAGGCGCAACCGAGACCGCCGCGAGTCCTGCCGCAATACGTCGAGCAGCGCAGATTCTGACAGGCGCGCAATGCGCTCGCCGATGCGCTCCTCTTCGTCGGTCGGCACGGGCGCATCGCCGCGGTGGGCGCCGGACGCAGGTGGCGCGACGCTGGCCAGTACGTCGTTGCGCAGCTGCGCGAGTGCCGACCGATTCGTGTCGTGCGCGATTCGCTCCAGCTGTTCGATCGCCTCACGAACGCTCGCACCGGCAGCGCTCAGCAGGTGGCGCGTCTGGGCGACAGCGTCGAGGGGACGTTTGGCATTGCCGCGGGAACTTTCAGCTCCTGGCGGTGGGCCGCCGCACGGTCGCGCGCAAGCTGGAGCTGCGCATTCGCGCGCTCGATCATCAGGTTGCAGGCGGCGATTTCCGCCAGCAGCTCGTTCTGCAACGATGCCAGCTGACGTTCGAGGGTCGCGGCACGCGAGCTGCCTTGCGCGAGCGAACGGCGGAGGGCGTCGATGTCGTCGCCCACGCTTGGCGCTGTGGTGGACTCGACCGTCACGCCCAGCATCCGCAGCTGTGTGATGGCGTGTGACGCCCGCTCCTCCACCTGCCGAAGGGCGCTCGTGAGCCGGGCGCGTTCCCGCTCCCTGCGCTCTTCCTCTTGGCGCCGACGTTCCGCCTCGCGCCGCTCGCGCGCTGCCTGCTCGCGTCGGCGCTGCTCCTCGGCGCTGACTTCGATCTCGCCGTGCTTGAGTCCGCTCATTGGAATCCCCTCCCCACTCCGTACTTCCGACGTGCCCAGTGTAGTGGTCGACCGACGTACGATGCGCGGCGGAACTTCCTGGCACGACGATCGGACCGCGAGTATCCCCCCAACTTGGTGCCATGGATGACGCCGCAAGGCGTCAGGAATCCGCGAGCCGGTCCGTCACGCATCTGTGGGCCGAGCAGAAGGATAGAACTCGCCCTTCTTGACGAGGCTGCCAATCGGACTGCAGGTCGGGAATGAGACTTACGGGCGGGAGCGGGATGCAAACGGGCTGGCGGGAGACTGGGCGACGGATTCTCGCGGCGCTGCGGCGGTATGTGCGGCTGACCACTCGCGGTGAATCCGCCGCGATCGTCACGTTCGCCCGGGTCACCGCCGTGCCGCTGGAGGGAGCCCGGGTCGTGGTGCGCTGGCGAACGCGCGGGGTTTGGCGTGTGAGGCTCACCCCGGGCGGGGATTTTCACTCGCCTTCGGGCGAACTGGAGCTCGTCCTTCCCCACGAAGGCGTTTCTGTTCGCATCGAGGCGTGGGGGGCGTACACCCGACTCGAGCGCGAGTTGAGCGTCCGCCCCGCCGCGGTGCCTGGCACACAGCGACGGATCCAGGCAGTGGATCGGATGCAGGCCCTGGCACCGGTGCTGCGGGCATCGCTGGCGGCTCAGGCGCGCCAGATCGCCGAGGACATCGCCCGCCGCGCTACGCTCTGGAAACCCTCACCGCTCGTTTTCGCGCCGCGCGTTCGCTACGCCGGACGGCGTGTCGCGGTAGCACGCCCTTGGCTGAGAACGCCCCCGGCACACTTCATGTCGGACGCACCGGAATGAGTGCTCGCGACGCGCCCTGCTCGAGGCGCTCGTGAGCCTCCGTATGGTCGGAAGCTTGCGCAGGAACTGAAGCACGAGGGCCCGCGCGGGTGCTGCCGCACCACGGCATCGCGGTCAGGATGAGCGAACGACCCTTCACCGAGTCTCCTATGTCGCATCCGAATGTCAGCAACTCAGGCTCCGACCGTCCGTACCAGTGCCCGACGCCGAGTGCGGTGAGCCTCTTCATGTGGCGCTGCGCCGGCGCCGATGAGGCGATCCTTCGACGTTGCAACTACTCGGAGCACGTGAAGGCGGCGTGCATGGGTGGCATCGTGCTGGCGACCGGCGTGCTGGCCTTCATCGCGATGACCTTCGCGATGTGGACCATCTTCTCCAAGAGCTATGGCGACAACGCGATCTGGTTCGCCCCTGCCGGTCGGCCTGATCTGGGGCCTCATGATCTTCAACCTCGACCGGTTCATCGTGTCGAGCACGGGGAAGGGGATGGCCTCGAGACAATCTCTGGCAGCGAGATCAGGGAATGCCCTGCCTCGGCTGATCATGGCGTTCTTCATCGCGCTGGTGGTGTCCAAGCCACTCGAGGTCCAGATCTTCAAGCGCGAACTGGATCGTGCGGTCGCCGATTCCGCCTCGAAACTTCGTCGGGCTCAACGCGGCAGCAACGAGTCCACGTATGCGTCCGAACTCGCGGAGATCTCCCGCCTGCGCGCGGCCGCCGTGGCGCCCATTGAAGCGCTCCAGAGTCGCATTCAGGATCTCGAACGCGCGGCGGATGCCGAACTGATGGGCACTGGTGTCACCAAGCAGCCCGTTTGTGGTCGCGTGTGCAATCAGCTCAGGGACCAGGCCAACTCGTTGAAATCAGAGCGGGATGGACTTCAGGAGCGATTGGCATCACAGATGGGGGAGTGGCAAGCTCGGGAGACCCGCATCAAGGAAGAGCTGCAGGAGCAGGTCGCGAACGACGACAAGGTCATTCATCACCCTTGTCTTCTTCTGCATCGAGGCGGCCCCGATCTTCTTCAAGCTCATGATCGTCAAGGGCCCATACGACTACCTGGAGGAAGCCGAGAAAGAGCTGCTGCGTGCGAGAGCCGGAACGGAGATCGTGCGACACTGGCTACCTGCGCCCCCCGGAACCACGGGCCCGGGGACGCTGCGAGAGGAGACCATACACCATCCGGCCCGCATCGAGACCGAACGCAGCAGGCTCGCGAACGACACCCAGCTCGCGGTCGAGCGTGCGGGGTGGCGGCGGTTTGAACAGCAAGCCGTGCAGGAGGTCGAGCGCGACCCGAGGCCGTACTTCGAGGAGGTCGCAAGCACGCGGACCGACCGCCCACTGCGTGAGGATCCGGCCGTCGAGCCGCAACCGTCACCTCGTCAGCCCGCGTAGTCGCCAATGGAGCAATCGAGCGTGGTTCTCTCTCCGTCGCCGTTCACATGCGCTGCTGGACGAGCGCTGTAGACCCCGGACTTCTTCCGCACCTTCCGCGGTGGGAGCGCTGGCGATTCACGCTGATCGCCGTGCTGACGCTGCTGATAGGCGCCGCGTGCGCGCACGCGGGCTATTCGTTCGTCCGTGACTTCGCGGGTCTCGCGATCGCCACCGCGAGCGGGGCATTGCTCGCGTTCATTGCCCTCAACCTGCTCAGGTTGATCTACGCCAACTGCGCGCCGTCCCCATCGCTCGCACGCCGACCGGCGAATCCGGAGGAGCTGGCGGGCGAGCGCGGGACGTCCCGTTCGCGGCAAACGCTGGTCATGCGCCTGGCGGTCGCCGGCGTGGTGTCCCTGAGCGCTGTCCCCGCACTCGCGACGCGGATTCTCGGTCCTCAGGTGGCGGTCCTCGAGGCGAGCGACATTCGTGGGGCAATCGAGGTGGAGAGCTCACTGATTCGCGAGCGCTACCGTGGCGATCTGGCAACCCTCACCAGCGCACTTGCCCTGACCGGCGGTAACGTCGAGGGCGATGCGGCGGCGACAGGCGGAGTTGCTGCAGCCGCAATTGCTGGCGCGCATGCCCGAGGCGACGCGCCGACGGGTGCAAACGACCGTCGACGCCACTCGAGACGAGCTGGAACAACGAATTCGCTCCGAGCGGCTTCGCCTGCAGCCGAGGATCGACTCGCTCACGAATGCGCTTCGCGGGTTGGACGAACAACAGAACCGCGAGATTGCGGCCATCGCCAGCCGGACGGAGTTCCAGCCATCCTTCTCGCGTCGAGCGGTCCTGATGTATCGGCGGATCTGGTATTCGTACCCGCTCTCATTCGCGCTCGGTGCACTCTTCCTTCTGCCCGTGTGGATGCGCTTGAGAGGCGAGTACTTGTATGACCGCCTGGTGGCAGCCGAGGTTATCGGACGGTCGCGCGCTCGCATGCGCTCTTTCTTCGACGCTTTGCCCATGCGGTGCAGCGATACCCGGTGACGTTCGCCGCTCCATTCAGCGGATTCAGCGATGCGCCATTCAACACGCAACCACTGGCACCTCGACTGGTCCCTCTCGATGCGTTGATCGGCGATGTCGCCGAGCGAGCCCCGTAGGAGCGCGCGGTGACATCGAGTTCGTACGAGTCGGACCCGGCGTCCTCGCACCTCATGGTGCGCGGTGTGTTTCGGTTGCCCCTCGGCGTCGGTCGCCGGCCGGTGCAGCATGCGGTGCATGAAGTGATCTATGCATTCAATGGAGTCGTTGCGGCGGGGGCAACGGTTACTGAGGCCACCTTCTTCCGGGAGCCCGCAGCGGCTGACGGCGCGATCGAGGGCATGGCGGTCTTCGCCGCGGTCTCAGCCGTGACCGTCACGCCCAGCGCCGAAGTTGCCGAGGGGGAATGCGCCCTGGTCTCCCTTGTTCACGTATCGATCGACTCACCGCAACTCGTGTTTTCATCGGCGGGGCTGGAGGAATGGGTGGTCGTGATCGAAGGGGTCGGAACCGGACAGGTGGTCGATGTGCCCCAGCTGTAGCTCCGCGCCGCGGGATCCCGCTCGCGAAGGCGCGCAAGCACGTACGCGGCACGCGGTGATGGGGAAGCACGACGCTGGCAGGCGTCGCGAGTCGGGTGGAGGTCCGTGAAGCGTCGTGGCGCGCAGATTCGGCTGCTCCACCGTGCTTGACGGGGCTCTTTCATGATGGGCAGATTCACCAGACCTCCAACTCGGCCATCCGTGATATCCCCCCTTCACCGTCTCAAGATCGAGCTGTTCACCGAGGGGCTCGTCGTGGCGCCCGGGGCGCACGAGCGCCTTGCTGGAGCAGACGGGCAGCGACCCCTTACGCTCGCCGACTACGCGTCCACCTCGGGCATCACCCTGCGGCTGCCGGACGATGTATGGGTCAACGCACCGATCGCCCAGCACAACCCCAACTTCGTGCATGCACCACGGCACACGCTCGATCTCGCCGGGGATGGGTTCGTCGTCCGAGGTCATCTGGGCGAGTTCCCGACCGTCCCGATACCGGTGCCGGACTACCACGATGAGGTGAACGCCGAGGGCGAGGCCTACACCAGCTACGCGTATACGCATAGCGACCGAGTTCGCATCTCCCGTCGAGGGTGCGCGATTGCGTGCAAGTTCTGCGACCTGCCCTACGAGTATCGCTACCGTACCAAGCGCACGGCGGGCCTGGTCGACGCGGTGGACCGGGCGTTGAAGGATGCCGCGCTACCCGCTCGGCACGTGCTGATTTCCGGCGGCCTCCCCCGCACGGCGGACTACGGTTGGCTTCAGGAGGTGTGGTCCGCCGTCGCTGCCGCATTTCCCGCCATCGATGTCGATGTGATGATGGTGCCGGCGCCGGGGCTGATGGATCCACGGGCGCTCAAGGCGGCAGGCATTGCGGGACTCTCCATCAACATGGAGATGCCGGAATACCGAGCTCGCAGCCCGCGCCATGCCCGGCAAGGCGAAGATCGGACGGGACCAGTGGCTGCGTCTCGTCGAACAGTCCGTGGAAGAATTCGGACCGGGGCGGATTCGCTCGTTGCTCATGCTCGGCATCGAGCCGCTCGACGACACCTTGAGCGCCGTCGAGGCACTGGCTGAGCGGGGGTGCGACCCGGTGCTGTCACCATTTCGGCCCGACCCGAGCACGCCCATGCGCGATCACCCGCCGCCAACAGCGGAGCTGATGGTCGATGCCTGGTGCAGGGCGTCGGAGATCGTGGCGAAGCACGGCGTACAGTTGGGCCCGCGCTGCATTCCCTGCATGCACAACACACTCACCTGCCCCGACGCCGTCTGCACTTGGTGTGGTGTGAGCAACGGCGAGGGGGAGGGTGGGGGAGCGCGGCTCGCAGCGCAGCTGTTCCCGCTCATTCGCGACCGGCGGCGCATTCGGGCGTTCTCGGACCGAGCGGTGCCGCCGGAGATGATCGCGCAGATTGTCGACTGCGGCCCTGCCGCTCCGTCGTCGAAGAACAGCAATCCTGGTTCATCGTGACGGCGGCAGGGGAGCGCAAGCGCGATGTCACCTGGTTTCGCGACGCCGTGGCGACCGCAGAACCTCCAGTCGCGGGTTCCGATCGATCCTGCGACTGGCAGGAACGCGCGGGACTTCGAGATACCGTGCAGGAGTCTGCAGAGACGGTGGAGCAGGCCTCTGTCCTGATCCTCCTGTTCAACCAGCGCGTTCTCGCGCGGCGTGGACACGTTGCTGCATGTCATACGCGGGAATACTGAAGGGTCGCTTCCCGGGAAGGCGCTCTACGGATACGCGGGAGAGTTGATCGCCCTTGGAGCCGCCGTGGAGAACATGCTGCTTGCGGCGCGCGCGTTGGGGCTGGGAGCCGTGTACATGGCCGACTCCTATCCACTGCGCGAGCGTATTCGCCGAGAGATGCAGACGACGCGTGAACTGGTGGGGATGCTTGCGGTGGGATGGCCAACGTACGGGCCTCCCCCGCGTGAACTGCGGCGGGAGTTCAGCGCCACGTGGGAGGACGCGGTGGGGCGCATCGACGCCAGTGTGCTGGAGCGGGAGGCGTTCTGGGTGAGTGATCAGTGAATCGCCTGCGTCACCTTGGCTCTATCGACGACCTGTCCACCGAAGAGATCCTCGCTTTGCTCGATCGCGCCGAGCAGTTACGGCAGGGCGCGACCGGCGAGTGGCGGCCCGGCCGGGTGCTAACGCTGGCCTTCTTCGAGTCGTCGACGAGGACCCAGGTGGGCTTCGCAAGCGCGGGGGCGCGACTGGGCTTTGTGCCCATCGACCTGAACGCCCCGCGCCACTCTGCCGGCATGTCTGCCCAGGAGTCG
Source organism: Gemmatimonadota bacterium (assembly GCA_016704465.1). Classification (GTDB taxonomy): domain Bacteria; phylum Gemmatimonadota; class Gemmatimonadetes; order Gemmatimonadales; family Gemmatimonadaceae; genus SCN-70-22. Next base: position 146,436 of record JADJAD010000015.1, read on the forward strand.
CTCTCCGACACGATCCGGGTGGTCTCGGCATACTCCGACCTGCTGGTCCTCCGCCATCCGTCGCGTTCGGCCTGGGAGACTGCAATGGAGGTAGCGCAGTGCCCGATGATCAATGGTGGGTGCGGTGCGGGGGAGCATCCGAGCCAGGCGCTCATCGATCTCTTCGCCATCCGGCGGGCGTTTGGGCGGCTCAGTGGATTGCGGGTGGGGATCGTTGGCGATATCGCTGGTAGCCGTGCGGTGCATTCGTTCGTGCGGGGTCTGCAGCGTTTCGGGCAGGCGGAGCTCCGGTTGATGGGGCCGGAGTCGCGGCTGGGAGATGCGCGGTTCGCCGGAGCGAGCTATGGGACGGCGCTCGATCTCGAGGGGCTTGATGTGGTCTACATGGCGGGGTTGCCGGCGGGGGGGGGGAGGGGGCGTTGGATGCGGGGGTGCGTGGTGCCTATGCGTTGACAGCGGCGAGGATAGGGCGGCTCCTCCCGGAGCGATCGTCTTGAGTCCGTTGCCTCGTATTGACGAGATCGACAAGGAGATAGATGTTGACTCCAGCGCGCAATACTTCGAGAACAGCGATGATGCGGCGTTCATCAGGACCTCGCTCATGGAGCGCGGTTTCGATCTTGAGGGCAGAGAGCCCTGACTCTTGCGGTAGGGGACGATTCGACAAATGAGCGCGTCAGAAGAGTTCTTCGTGCTGGAACACCAGACCGTGAGAGTGCATCGGAAGCTTCGCGAAAAGGTCGTGAATCTCAACAATGCGCTGACAGACACGGGCCCCGGTTCGAAGTCCGCCGTGGAGGAGATGCTCTGGGTTGGAGAGCAGTGCATCAGAGGTCTGATGTTGCTCGCGCTATCCGAGTTTGCTCACCAGCGACTTGTCGGCGATCGTTTCAAGGAGATTCTCGAACGCGTTCAAGCCTATTCCGGGAGTAACCTCTCGCTCGGCTCAGACCAGAGCCTGCTCATGGCCCTCTGGAAGCATAGGAGTGAGCTGCAATGTCTGCGCAATCTCGCGCTTGACCAGAAGAGCTTGGAGTGCGGCCAGCTCCATAAGTTCTGGGAGGCGGTGCGCAGCGCCGGAAGCGCAGGCAATGTTGTCCGCGAGTTCAGCGCGCTGGCGCCGCCCGAAAACGCACCACATCTACCGCTCCAATCAGTTCTTCCCCTGCTTTCGGCGATTCGCAACGCCACGCTCGGTCATGACGGCGAACATCGGGACAAGCGGACGGGGGAAGAAAGGGAGCTCGAACGCAACAAGGAGTACTTCGAACTACTTGGCCCGCTACTGCTGCCCGTCGTTGTACAGTTGCTGCGCAGCGCGCTTCCGACGCTCGTTCGATACCATCGATGCGTCATCACGCGGATTGAGGGTAGCGATCCTTGCGCGACAGTAGAGCTACCTTTCAAGGATAAGTTTACGCTGAAACTCAGGCTTTCACTCGACCACGCTTGCGTCGAGAGAGAAGCGTGGTATGTCGATACGATGCGCCATGGCTCTGCGACTGCCCCCTTGCCGGCGGCGCATCGGCTCTTCGAAGCAATCACGCCGTGGGAGTACCTCGAAAAAGTGGCCACAACTGAGCTGCACTCGACTTCCGCAATGCCAAAGTCCCGCCAACAGCGGAACGACGACACGGGTGAGGTCACGATACAAGAGGCGATCAGTCGAAGGCTCTTCACGCCCGCGCTGGGCCCGCAGGGCTACCGGGCGCAGAGCCCGTCATTGCACGGACGGGCGCACATTGAGAACAGGAGAGCGCTGCTTGAGGAGTGTTTGACGACTAAAGATGAGACGCAATACCTGGCGAGTGTCATCGAGTCAAGGCTGGGGGCTCTTGAATCGAAAATCAAGGAGGGCATCGCTAGACAGGTAGTGCCAACCGACCCATACGAGTCGGACGAACTGTTGTCTTTGCAGGCTGCAGTCGTTGCGCTGGGAGTGGCTCTCACCGGTGCGTTCGGAAGCTCGCTCTCCCGCGATATGGTGGCGATCACCGATACGGCGAGCATCGCCGTCCTGTTGTCGCCTGAGCAAGCGCTCAATGTTCGCAAAGTGCTCGATGTGGCCTGCGCGAAGTCTGCCCTGCTCAAGGCCGTCGCCGCAAAGGGAAAGGTCCCTCGCGAGCATGGGCTCGGTGCGCTCGGAATCAGTGTGGGCCTAGAGGCGATCCGACGGGACCTCGCGAACTATTCGACACCTCGCGTATCGGTCACGGTACTGGAATGGGTCGCTGATCTCATCTATCACACGCTGCGATTCCGCGCGCCATTGTATCCCGCGCCCGATGAACTCGCGTTTCAGATCGGCATCTGCCTCGCTGACGCGATGCCCCCGCGACGATATCCGATGGGCATCGTGGCAACCAGGCTCACAACAATTGCGGAGTTCATTCCTCAGTGGTTGAGGATGTGGAGGGGCTCGCAACAGCTCAGTTCCGTGTCGGATCTGCATGCTACCATAGCCCGGGCGCTGGTGGCGCAGCTTGATCCGCCTAACCTTCCAGAGCTGACATTGTCGCGGCCCGGTGGCCAGTTGCCTGCGTCGCGGCGCTCGGACGCGGATGCGATAGGTGATGACCACGCAACCGAGGCGTATCGTCATTTCGCGCCCCTGGCCATCGACGCAATGCTCGATGACCAGCTTGAGCGCGCATTGCAGTTGGCGGGCGTTGGGTATCACATCGTGCTTCCCTGCCTCATTACATATCGCGACCAGGACCACGCCATAGTGAGCGCGGCGCAGTGGATTGTGTACTCGGCGCGACCCGAAGCTGGTGCGCACGGATCTACCGAGGCTGAATGGACGCTTCTTTCGGAGAAGAGCAAGGACCGGCGCGCGCAGAATCAACGGCTCGACCTTGGGGACTTACCCTTTCCCGGGCCCATCGTGTTGAAGACCAGTGGCTCTCCTCTCACTCGCCTTCCTGAAGGATCTAAGGAGTGTACGGCGCTGAGGGGATCTCAACATCTGGGCGAGCTCTACGAAGTCAAGCATCGATTCGTCATCTCGAACTCGGAGATTGCAAAACGCGCAGCTGACAGCGTCGGGCTGCCGGGCTTGAAGGCTCTCCTCCGGCAGACACGAAACATCAAGCGAATGACGTATGCGCGTGTACTCTGCCTTCTTGGCTTCTCCCTCACGGATTCCAACAGTCGGTTGGAGGTGTTCGAGTTGTACCGGCGAGTCTTCGGCGATGAACGCGAGCGAGACGATTTCGCTCCAGACGTGCATCCACAGGTTGTCTTCGTAGATTCACCGAAAGACCCGATCGTACACGCCTTCCTGGAACTCACAAACAATACGCTCGATACATCAGTCGAGCGCATTCTGGACGTCATCAACGAATCGCTTCCTCCATCAGATGGCCGACCCTCGCACGTCTAGTGTGATCATGTCCTCGCACGCACAACCACGCTCGGTACTTCCATGGCCCGGCCCCAAACCCTATCGAGAAAGCGAACGCCACCTCTTTCACGGGCGGTTGCAGGAGGCTCGCGAGCTCGTAGGACGACTGAAGCAGGATCGATTCTGCGTTCTCAGCGCCGGCAGTGGTGCAGGCAAGACGTCGCTCATTCATGCCGCGCTTGTCCCCGGACTTCGGATTGGCCGTCTTCGCGGATATCCGTTCGGGTTTGCCGTAGTAGTCGCCGGGTGGGGCAAGTATGCGGGGTTCGCGCCACACGCGACTCTCGCGATCGCGCTGTACGATGCGCTCAAGGAGCTGCATGAACGCCCGCCGGACGACTTGGACGCTGAAGATCGTCGAGTCTTGGAGTCTCTACAGCCGCCTGACGTTGGGGCGACCTCGTCCGGTGCGGGATGGCGAGAGCTCCTTGCCTACGTTCGTACCCTTTGCGATGCGCTGGGTCGGCTGGTTCTCGGGGTGGGCCAGGCAGAGGCGCTGCTCGGTTCCGGACAACACGAGCGGGACCGCGACCGCGAGCGAGCTCTGCTCGGAGCGTTGGCTGAGGTGTTCAGGGACGAGCCCCGCGTGAGTTTGCTCGTCTCGCTCCGTGAGGAATACGTCGCACGCCTTCGCGTTCTCGACCAGTATGGGCTGCAGGTTGACTCACGCATCATGTTTCTCGAGCCTCTGGCTCCTGAGACCGCAGAGGACGCGGTACGCGCGGCCGCGGATTCCACCGATGATGTGCGTCTCACTCCCGATGCGGCAGCGAAGATCGCTGCTCTCGCTTCGGGCGGAGAAGTGAGGGCATTTGACCTTCTCGGATTCCAGGCGATCCTTGTTGGAGTGTACGAAGCGGCTCGACCGAAGGATGACGTCGCGTCTTCTTCACCCGTTCTGCTCGATGACGCGAAGCTAGACGCGTACCTTGGACAGCTCAGGGCACGCTACTCGACGAAGGAGGGCTCTGTTGTTCGGATGGCACTTCGCCATCACATCGAGCGCTTGCTTGAGCATCCGTCGATAGCGCCGGCCGGAATCAAGCGACGTCTGCTCGCGCGGATGGCAAAGCGGCTGTCGACGACGGGTGGCTTCAAGCGCCATGCCTTGGAGGCAGAGCTTGTGTACGAGGCCGTGCTCGAAGACATACGGAGGATGGGCGTACGCGACTCCGAGGAGGAGATTCGGAGCTATGTGCAGGAGCTCGGGAATCGCGAAGCGGGCGACGTATCCCCACTGAAGGTGAGCCTCGATCGGCGTCACGTGCTTTCGGGGTCGTGGCTGCAAGCGTGGCGAACGCTCGGCGAGAATTGGCGACCAACTAATGGTAGCGATGGAGTCGAGGGCGACAGTGCTCCACCGCCTGAACCTTCCCCAGAGGCGGCACAACGGTTTCTTGCTGAGAGGGTCGCAGGTTTAGTGAAGGAGGGCTACGAACTCTAGCGTACTTGGCTTCGCCGAATGCCCAACTGCTCAAGAGTAGCTCCACGCTGTTTGGACCTAGTTGCGAGCTTGCGCATGACGGGATCGGCGGTGCCTTACTTGACTGGTCATCATCCGAATTGCTCTCGGTGGACGAAGTCAGAGCGTCGCCGGTAAGTCTCGGAGGGCAGGATTTCGCTTGGGACGATTCTGCGTTGACCGGGCAGTTCCACTATATGTGTTGGCTCACGTGTCGCTTGAGCGGTGTAACCCTCAAAGGCGTTGAGTTTCTGCACTGTACCTTCAAGGGAATGCTCTTCGAGGATTGTACCTTCATCGATTGCGCCTTCATCGATTGCGACCTGTCAGGAGCGATGTTCCTCGGTGGGAGCATTGGGGCGCGCAGAAGGGTCGACTCCGCTTGGACAAGTGCTGGGCGAGTTCTCTGGTCATGCGCGGTGTGGAGCTAACGGGGGCGCTAGACCTTGGCGACTCCGTCTTGCGATTCAGTCAGCTCGAAAAGTTTGACCGCAAGGCGGACGGATCCATCATCGTCAGGAATGGCGACCTGCGAAACATGCTGTTTCACAACATGGACTCGGAGTGGGTCACGTTCGTTCCGGCCCAGGATTCGCAAAGGCGCGTCGGGCTTACGAGCTATCTGCCCGAGGTTCTGCGAGGCGAGAGAGATCCAAGCCATAGTGTGCACGGATGACCGCGTCAAGCATCGCCTGTGCGTGTGGCAGGATGTCAGATCCGTCGGTCGTCACGCTAGCGTCGAAGTGAACCACTCCAAGCACCGCGTCTGGATCGACGGTCTCGCCTGCGGCGGGGAGCACATCGTGAGGTGGCAATCCCAGACGGACACCCTCGCTGGTGACTTCCGCTGGCACGGACAACAGGTTGTGGCATACGACGTGTGCGCGCGCTGGAGTCGCTCGAGTGAGTTCCCGTAGCGGCTGCTGTGGCGGTGGCGAGAGCCCGAGGAATGAAGCAGCATGATGGAGAAAGATGTCCGACAGGCCGAGTGCTGCGTCAAGTTCTGCCGTGACGCGAGAGGAGCCCTGAAATCTTGGATTCACTTCTGTCAGGTAGACAAGCCCGTCATGACAAAGTGCGTCGATGCCGAAAGCCCCGAGATAGCCGTTACGCGAAAGCCATCGACCGACCTGCATTCCCAGCTTCTCGAGCTCATCGAGCACCGGGTCCGTAAGGTTTTTCGCGGCGGCGAAGTCATTGCCACAATACCCGAACCGGCGCGTCGTACACTGCTTGATTCCGATCAACTGGACCGAAGGACCGTGGAAAGTGACCTGACCACCCGGGAACACGCAGCAGTTGAGGTTTAGCGGGATTGACGGCGCAAGGTAGGACGCTGTTGCGAGGAACCCGTCCGCGTGCGCA
>JADJAD010000016.1 GCA_016704465.1 Gemmatimonadota bacterium
TGAGCCGATCCAGCACGAACCGGGTATCGTCGGTCCACCTTACGATCGAGGTATCCAGCGACGGCACCATGCGCTGCATGTCCCGCACGGCGACCAGCAGGGCGCCGGTGTCGGGTGCGGCCTCGATGCGCTCGAGCATCGCCAGCCCGCGCGCCATCGCAGCGGTGTCAGTGAACGAGGGAGGGGCTTTGAAGGCGGCGACGACGTTGCCGGGCAGGGGAACAGCGCCCGCCTCATGCACATGGTCGATGCTGGCGACGACATAGCCGTGTGACGCCAGCTCCTCCATCTGCACGGTGTTCTGCGACTCGGTCCCCACACCGTAGCCATGCGAGAAGAGCAGCAGCGGCCACTTTCCCGACGCGTTGGCCAGGCGCGCACGCTGGTAGCTGTGGGTCTTGACCAACGGCAGGTGCGAAGAACGAGCCCGGGGTCCGGGGCGCCGGCTGTCCACGCGAGGAGACGGCGGGCGCGGAATACTGCGATGGATCGCCAGCCACGGAGTCGGCGGGGAACCACAGGCGCACGACGACGTGGCGCAGGTCGCTGGGGTCGGGGGTCAGGTCCTCCGTCCGCGAGCTGTCGACAAGCGTGAGCCACCGCGTGCCGATCTTGTACGCGCCGCTGGGCTCGGGAAGGGAAAAAATTGGGAAGGCGAGCGCGGCGCCGGCGCTGGCCACGGCCACGAGCACGACGAGCACGCCACCGACCCGACGCGCCAAGGGGCGGTCGCGCGCCGACTCGTCTCGCCTGCGTGCCACGGCGAACACGGCCATCACAGCGGCGGCGAGGTACGCTGCGTAAAGACTCCAGCGGCCCCCCTCGATGAGCCCGTGCACGAGCGCGACCAATAGCGCGATGTGCGGGGCGTAAACGAGCAGCGACGACCGGCGCCGGGGGGCGACGAAGTACGACACGGCCGCAAGCAGGAGGGCGGCGATGAGGACGTATTCGAGCGGACGCATGAACAGAGGGGCGAAGGGAGTGAGGCGGTGGCATACTGCCCCCCGCGTCGCTCGAGCCGCAAGCAGCTGAGATTGTTCGCCGCCACGCGGTCACACGCTCGCCCACGCCCCTCGACGCATCCGTTCCCTCGCCCCACCTTCCCCCGCTGCACGGCCGCACGCCCACCAGTCCCCACACCGACCGAAGGAGCCCCCTCTCGATGTTCTCCCGCCGCAAGTTCCTCACGACCTCCTCTCTCGCGATCGCCGGCACCGCCTGCGTTTCCAGTGGTTCCGAGGCCAGCGCCGCCCAGGGCGCGGCCGGGAGCGACGCATCGCTCCCCCCCGCGATCGCCGCGCTGACCTCGATGAAGGGGCAGGAGACGCCGATCTCGGTCGATGAGCGCCGCGCTCGGCTCGAGAAGGCCCGCCGCCTCATGGCCGAGGCGAAGATCGATGCCCTCATGCTCACCGGGGGGACCTCGCTGGTCTACTTCACCGGCATGAGCTGGGGCAACAGCGAGCGGCTCACGGGGGTGATCATCCCGGTCAAGGGCGACCCGTTCGTGGTCACGCCCAAGTTCGAGGAAGAGCGCACGATCGAGCAGGTCAAGCTCGGGCCGTTAGGCACGGGGACGAACGTGATGACATGGGAAGAAGACGAGAGCCCGTCCAAGCTGGTCGCCGACGGCCTGCGCAGCCGCGGGATCAGCTCGGGGCGGCTCGGGGTGGAGGAGACGACGAAGTTCGTGTTCGGCGACAGCATCGCCCTGGCCGCCCCCCAGTTGCGTCTGACGAGCGGAACGCCGGTCACGGCAGGCTGCCGCATGTACAAGGACGAACACGAGCTCGCCCTGATGAAGCTGGCCTCGGCGGTGACGCTCAAGGCCTACGAGGCGGCCTACAAGTCGCTCAAGGAAGGGATGACGCAGCGCGACTTCGGCAAGCTGGTCTCCCAGGCGCACGACAAGCTCGGATTCAGCGGCTCGGCGGGCGTGCAGGTAGGCGAGTTCTCGGCGCTGCCGCACGGCTCGATCACCCCGCAGGTGGTGCGCGAAGGGTCGATCCTGCTCATCGACGGCGGCTGCAAGGTTGAAGGCTATTCCTCCGACCTCTCGCGCACCTTCGTGCTCGGCAAGGCGACCGACAAGATGAAGGCGGTCTTCGCCATCGAACTGGCGGCGCAGACGGCAGCGCACAAGGCGGCACGCCCCGGCGTCCCCTGCGGCGACATCGACGCGGCGGCGCGCAAGGTGGTGGAGGACGGCGGCTACGGCCCCGGCTACAAGTTCTTCGGGCACCGCGTGGGACACGGACTCGGCATGGACGGCCACGAGTGGCCGTACCTGGTCAAGGGGAACCCGCTCCCGCTCGCCCCAGGCATGACGTTCAGCGACGAGCCGGGGATCTACATCCCGGGCGAGTTCGGCATCCGCCTCGAGGACGACTGGGTGGTGACGGAGGACGGCGCGGAAATGTTCACCCCGCAGTCGCCGTCGCTGGAAGATCCGTTCGGCCCGGCACCGGTCGCGTGAGGCACATCATGAACCAAGCCATGAACGTCCCACTTCCGTCACCATCACGTCACGTACGGCCACCCTGGTCCTCGCGCTCGCCGCCGCCGGTTGTGCGAAGGCAGAGCCGACCCCGGAGAGTGAAGCCGACATGGTCGCTCGCGCCCGCGAGATCCATCAGCGGGTCATCACGGCCGACACGCACGTGGACATCAATCCGTCCAACTTCACGCTGCAGAGTCCCAACTACACCGACCGGCTCGAGACGCAGGTCAACCTGCCGAAGATGGAGGAAGGGGGGCTCGACGCGGTCTTCTTCTCGATCTACGTGGGGCAGGGCGAGCAGACCGCCGAGGGCTATGCCAAGGCATTCGCCGAGGACATGGCGAAGTTCGATGCGGTGCACCGGCTCGCCGAGGAGATCGCCCCGGACAAGATCGAGATTGCCTATACGGCGGCTGATGTGTCGCGCATCGCCGCCGCGGGGAAGAAGGTCGGCCTGATGGGCGTGGAGAACGGCTACGGGCTGGGGACCGACATCGCCAACGTGAAGCTGTTCTTCGACAAGGGGGCGCGGTACCTGTCGCTGTCGCACAACGGGCACTCGCAGCTGTCGGACTCCAACACGGGAGAGCGAGACGATACGTGGCAGTGGAACGGGCTGTCGCCGCTGGGCAAGGAAGTGGTGCAGGAGGCGAACCGGCTCGGCATCATGCTGGACATCTCGCATCCGTCCAAGGTGTCGAACCTGCAGGTGATGGAGATGTCGCGCGCGCCGGTGATCGCCTCGCACTCGGCGGTGCGCGCCCTGTGCGACGTGAGCCGCAACCTGGACGACGAGCAGCTGCAGGCGCTCAAGAAGAACGGCGGCGTCATCCAGATGGTGGCATTCAACAACTACGTGAAGAAGGCGCCGCCCGACTCGCCGGAGCGCGCGCAGGCGATGACGGCGCTGCGGGAGGAGTTCGGTCTCGCAGCCGGTGGTGGCGGCTTCGGAGCGGCGATGGCGAGTTTGACTGCAGAACAGCGCACGCAGTTCCGGGCCAAGATGGAGGCGCTCAACACGACGTATCCACCGCCGCCGAAAGCCACGGTCAGCGACTTCGTGGACCATATTGACTACGCGGTCAAGCTGATCGGGCTCGAACACGTCGGCATCAGCTCCGACTTTGACGGCGGCGGCGGCGTGGACGGCTTCAACGACGCGACCGAGTCGCCGAACGTGACGATCGAGCTGGTTCGGCGCGGCTACACCGAGGAGCAGATCGGCAAGCTGTGGAGCGGGAACCTGCTGCGGGTGATGGCCGAGAACGAGAAGGTCGCGCCGCACAGAAGGCTGCGGGCGAACTAAACGACTCCTTAGCGCTCGGGTGGCGCACCGCGCGCGCGGTGGCGCCCTTCAGCGCCCTCGTCGCCGCCGCGACGGGGCACCCTGCATGCAGCGCCGGCGTCTCGAGGTCGTCGAACTGTCCGCGGCGCGCCGCCCAGATGAAGGCGATGACTGCGGCCATGACGATGAGCAGCGCCAGCGGGAGCACCAGGTAGATGACGCTCATGTGCGCTCCGCGAAGGTCGTTCCGTACCACGAGGCCAGCACGACGGTCAGTGAACTGAGCGGCATCAGCACCGCCGCGATCAGCGGGGTGATGACCCCGGTGATGGCCAGGGTGGCGCCCGCCACGTTGTACAGCAGCGAGAAGGCGATGTTACGCCGGATGACCCGCATGGTGCGCCCGGCGCCTCGCACGAGCTCGACCAGCGGCGCCAGCCCTGGCGTGGTGAGGTAGACATCGGCAGTCGCCAGCGAGGCCTCGGCGCCGCCGTGTACGCCGATGCCGACCGTAGCGGCTGCGATCGCCGCAGCGTCGTTGACCCCGTCGCCGACCATCACCACGCGCCCCGTGCGTCCGAGCTGCTCGACCACCCGCAGCTTCTCCTCGGGGGTCGCCTCGCCGCGGCACTCGTCAGGCGCCAGACCGAGCGCGCGTCCCACCGACTGTACCACCGACGAGGCATCGCCCGACAGCAGGCGCACCGTCCAGCCGGCCCGTTGCAGTGCGGCAATGCTCTCGGCGGCATCGGTGCGGATCGGGTCGCCGAGCCATGCGCGGGCGGCGAGCGTGCCATCGACGGCGATCCAGACCGGGGTGAGGGACTCGTCTGGCGCGTCGGGCGAGGTGGGGAGCGGGCGAGCGGCGTGCGACTCACTCGGCAATCGCGCCGCAAATCGGCCAGTGACAAACGTCGGAGAGCCGATCACGACGTCACGCCCACCGACACGGCCGACGATGCCGCCGCCAGCGACGTGCGTGGATGATTCTACCGTTGGTACGACCGACGGCTGCGCGTCGCTGCCCCCCGCGGTAACAGCATCATCGACTGGAGCGAGCGCGCGCCGGAACCCATCGGCGAGCGGATGGGTCGATTCCGCTTCGAGCGCGAGGACCAGCGGCTTGACCCAGTCTGGCCCGTCCCAGCGCACCAGCGACACCCGCGATTCGGTGACGGTCCCGGTCTTGTCGAGGATCATCACCCCGGGGTGCGCCAGCGCCTCGATCGAGTCGCCCCCCTTGATGAAGATCCCGGCGCGGGCGGCTCGTCCTGCGGCGACGGTGACGGCGAGCGGGGTGGCCATGGCCAGGGCGCACGGGCACGTCACGATGAGCAGCGCGATCGCGCTGTCCAGCGCCGAGCTGGGGTCGAGGGAGTAGCGGACCGCGTAGGTCACGACGGCGAGCACCAGGACGACGGCGACGAACCAGCCGGCGATACGGTTGGCGAGGATGACGATCGGGGCGCGTCGCAGCGCGCTCTCCTCCACTTGTCGTAGCAGCCTGGCGACGCGACTCTCGTCGCCCGAGCGTTCGACCCGCACGCGCAGCGGGGCCGACACGTTCTGCGTGCCGGCAAAGACCAACGTCCCCGACTCGACGGCGGCCGGGCGCGACTCGCCGGTCAGGAGCGACAGGTCCACCGACGAACGACCCGTGACCACGACCCCGTCAGCAGCAATAATCTCCCCGGCCCGGACCTCCAGGGTCATGCCGGGAATCAGCGCGGCGGCCGGTAGCTCGCGCACGGTGCCGTCGTCGCCGACGATTCGCGCCCCTTGCGGGGTGAGCGAGTGCAGCAGCTCCGACGCATCGGTGGCGGCCCGCGTCCCGCGCTGCTGGAGGTATCGCCCCACCAGCAGCAGGAAGATCAGGATGGTGACGCCATCGAAGTAGACGGGGCCCGTATCGGCGACGGTGTTGATCGTCCCGCGCACGAAACCGGCGCCGAGCGCGATGGCGATCGGGAGGTCGAGATGCAGGGCCCGCGTGCGAAGCGCCGCCCACGCGCCGGTGAAGAACACCCGTCCCGGCCCCAGCATGGCGGGGATGGTGAGCCCGAGTGACACGTAGCGGAAGAAGCGCTCGAACGGGGCCTCGATGCCGTTGCTGAGCACCCCGCTGTACATGGCCAGGGCGGCGAGCATCACGTTGATGGCGATGGCGCCGGCCACGCCGATGCGCATGAGGGCGGCGCGGTCTTCCGTGCGACGGACGACATCGCGACGCACACCCAGCGACGGATGTGGCGCGTAGCCCAGCGACGCGAGGGTGCGCGCCACCTCGGAGAGCCGCACGCTCCCCGCGTCCCACTCGATGGTGGCCAGCGAGCGGGCGATGTTCAGCTCGGCCCGCGCCACGCCCGGCAGCAGCAACGGCACCCGCTCCACCAGCCAGACGCACGACGCGCAGTGCACCCCCTCCAGGAACAACTCCACCCGCGAGAGCGACTCGGCCGTGGTGGTGACGTACAACGACTGGAAGGCCTCGTGGTCGAACGCCTCGTAGCTCCGTCCCGACGCGCGTACAGGGGATGTGCGCCGCTCGGCGAAGCCGTAAAACTGGTCGAGGCCGTGATCGTGCAGGATGGCGTAGGCCGTGCGGCACCCGGCGCAGCAGAACTGTGCGTTGGCGTCGGGCTCGACGAAACCAGCAGGGACGGGGAGGGCGCAGTGCGCACACGCGATGGATCGCGCTTGCGCGCTTGCGCCCTGTGCCTGCGCGCCCTGCGCGGCTCCGGCGAGGTCTATGGGGCTCACGTCAGTGCTGGTGCCTATCGGCGGCGTTCGGAATGCCCGACGGTTGCAGCTGCGCAGCGCGTGCGCTCATCTGGCCCGGAGCGAGACGCAGCCGGCCGGTGATGGACAGGACGCCCATCACCACGACTGCCGCAGCCGTTATCAGCGGGAGCCTCGCCCGCAGGACGCCTGTGAGGCGCGCGGCGCCGACCCCGACGCCGACCATGACCGGGAGCGTCCCGGCCCAGAAGAGCGCCATCATGGCCATCGCGCTGCCGACCCGCCCGGTCCCGGCCGCCGCGAAGACGAAGGCATAGAGCCAACCGCAGGGCAGCAGCGTCGTGAGCAGCCCGATCGCCCCGGCCCGTACAACCGGAGATCGCTCGCGCACACGCCCCACGAGCGCGCCTAACGGGTTGCGCCCCGCCGGCAGCCCCTCGAGCCGCGGGATGCGGACGCCGCGCGCCGCCAGCAGGGTGGAGAGCCCCCATCCGACCATCAGTGTGCCGGAGAGGATGGCCGCGGCGCGCGACACGCCGGACATCGCGCCCAGGCGCTCCACCCCGCTCCCCACCAGTCCGGCGACCGCCCCCAGCGTGAGATACGAGACCAGCCGTCCACCGTTGTAGGCGGCGTGGGCGGTGAAGCCCTCGCGCCGACCGCCAACCCCGGCTGAATAGAAGCAGACGAATCCCCCGCACATCCCTGCGCAGTGCACGCTCCCGAGCAGGGAGGCCGTCAGCACGCCGAGGGCGAGGGTGAGCGACATGTCGGCCTAGCGCAGCGCGGCTGCGTCGACCCGATCGCGCACCGCGAATCGATCACTGCCACGGGTGACCATGAAGCGCAGCTCCCACTCGCCCGGTCGCTCGGCGTCGAGCGCAGCCTCGTAGGAGCCGGCGCCGAGGTCCTTCAGCGTGGCGGTGAGCTGACGAGACGCGCGGGCGTTATGCATGGCCAGCAGCTCCACGCGGGCGCCGGCGAGTGGTGCGCCGGTGGAGTCGCGCAAGGTGATGGATACGAGGCCCGGTGTCCCGGGGCGCCCGAGCTGCAACGACGGCGCAAGTTGCCAGCCGAGCGTGCGGCTCGCGGCGCGCAGGGCCATCTCGTCGTCGAAGTTCACCGCCTTCTGGTAGAAGTCGGGTTCGACCGCGAAGGCTTCGTCGCGGCTGGCGATCACGGCGACCGTGACGTCGCCGATGACCGTCAGCCCGAGTACGACCGCAACGGCGATCGGCCACTGCATGCCGCGCTTCACTTGTTCTCCTTGCGGTCGTCGGACTCGTCACGCCGGCTGGCGGAATCGGTGGCCCGAGCGCCGCGTGGGCCGAGCAGGCGGTAGGGATAGTCGGCGGTGAAGTCGCCGCCGTCACTCACCCGCACGGTGATCATGCGGTCGCCCTCGCGAAAGCCCTGGCGCGGCAGCAGCACGAAGATGGAGGTCGTCGCGTTCGCCCCCTCGGCGACGGGGAACGGATTGACGGGGATGACGACTTGCCCGTCGTCCACGCCGCTCACCGTGAGTTGGTACTGCCGGTCGCCGTTGCTGCGGTTGGCGATCTTGATGCGCACCTGGTTCGAGATGCGGCCATCGCTCTCCTCGCTGAACGGACGGTCGAGCGAGCGCAGCAGGGTGACGTCGGCCATCGGCCTGGTGTCGAGCTGCCAGACGAGGACGCCGAACACGAGCGCCAGCGCGACCGGGTAGATGACCGTGCGTGGGCGCAGCAGGTGCGTCGTGCCACCGGCGAGGACCTCGCGCGAGGTATAACGAATCAGCCCGGTCGGCTTGCCGATGGAGGTCATGATCGCGTCGCACGCGTCGGAGCATTGGGTGCAGTGGATGCATTCCATCTGCAGGCCGTCGCGAATGTCGATCCCCGTCGGGCAGGTGGCGACACAGGCGCCGCAATCGATGCAGTCGCCAGCCGAGGCGGCGCGGCTCTTGGTGCCACGCATGCGCGGCTCGCCGCGGCCATAGTCGTAGGCGACGACGAGCGAACTCTCGTCCAGCAGCACCGATTGCCAGCGCCCGTACGGACAGGCGATGGTGCAGGTCTGTTCGCGGAAGTAGGCGAAGTCGAGGAAGACCAGGAGACTGGTCACCGCCATGATGGCAAACGACGACGGATGCTCCACCGGCGAGCGGGTCACCCAGACCTTGAGCTGCTCCACGCCGACGAAGTACGCCAGGAAGGTGTGGGCGAGGATCAGCGAGAGCACCGCGTAGATCGCGTACTTGGCGATGCGGCGCGGGTTCACGTGACTGCCACTGCGGTCGATCTGGATCGACCCCATGCGCCCGCGCTCGACCCACCGTTCGATCGGACGGAACAGGAACTCCATCCACACGGTCTGCGGACAGCCCCACCCGCACCACACCCGCCCGAACAGGGCGGTAAAGGTGAAGACGAGCAGCACCAGCATTCCGAGCAGGAGCATGAACAGCAGCGTGTCCGTCGCGAGGAAGGTGAAGCCGAAGAAGGTGAACTCGCGGCGCACGGCATTGAGCCAGATGCTCGGCTTGCCGTTGATGTACACGTGCGGGATGGCCAGGTAGGCGACCATGAGCAGGTACGCCACGACCCGGCGGCGCGTGAGCCACGCGCCGTCCGAGGGCTTGGGACGGATCCAGCGCCGCGATCCGTCCTCGTTCATGGTGGGGAGTACTCGTCCCTGCGCCTTCGGCACTGCCGCGTTGCTCACGGCGTGACCGGTGTTCCTTCCGGGGCCTTGCCGTCGACAGGGTTGGTTCCCTTGAGCGAGGCAACGTAGATCGTCACGGCGTTCACCTGGTCGGGCTTGAGCAACTTGCCCCAGTTCGGCATCCCCTTCGCCAGCACCCCCTCGACAATCGTGGTGTGGATGTTCGCGAGCGTGCCGCCGTGGATCCAGGCGTCATCGGCGAGGTTGGGTCCGATCATCCCTCCGCCGTCGGCACGATGGCAGGAGGCGCAGTTGGTGACGTACACCTGCTTGCCCGCCTCGAGCGCCGAGGGATCGGCGGCCAGCGCCGCCAGCTGCTCGGGCGAGACCGTTTCCGCGTCCTGCGGGTGGGCGGCGCGGAATGCCGCCACGTCGGCCTCGTAGTCGGCGATGCGTCCCTTGCCGATCCCGATGCCGGGCACGTTCAGGGCGTACAGGATGGAAAAGACGATGGTGGCATAGAACAGGTAGACCCACCAGCGCGGGAGCGGGTTGTCGTACTCCTGGATGCCGTCGTAGTTGTGCTCGATCAGGTGCTCGTCGTCTTGTCGGGCCGCCATGGTCACTCTCCGCGCGTGCGCGGCGTTTGGGGATGCTCGTCGTCCAGTGGCATGCGAGCGTCGCGCTTGTACTGCTCCGTGAAGCGCGGGGAGAAGACGCGCCACAGGATGAGCGCGAAGGCGAACAGGAAGAGCAAGAGGGAGATCTGGGCGTAGCCATCGAGGTTGGCGCCGCTCATCAGTTCGGTGAGGCTCATGGTTGCGCTCCCGCAGCAGGTGCCCGGGCCGGCGTCGCCCCCGGCTTGGTGGCCACCGCGCCCTGATCGCCCTGGATGTCGCGGCCGAGGCGCTGCATGTAGGCGATGAGTGCCGTGACTTCCTTGGTCTCGAAGCCGGGACCGCCCCCGGTCTGGTCCAGGTCGGCGCCGATGAGCCTGGCCTGTGCGCGCGCCATCTCGGGCGCCCGCCCGATCGCCTCGCCGTAGGGCACGCCCAGCATCGCCATCACGTCGACGCGGCGCTGGATCGACTCGAAGTCGAGGTCATCGGTGATGAGGTTCCCATACGCCGGCATGATCGACTTGGCGTTGACCTCGCGCGGGTTCTGGAAGTGCCGCAAGTGCCAGAGGTTGCTCTTCATCCCGCCCTCGCGCGCGAGATCGGGGCCGATGCGGCGGGAGCCGAACAGGAAGGGGTGCTCGTAGACCGACTCCCCGGGCTTGGAGTACTCGCCGTAGCGCTCCGTCTCGAAGCGCAGGGGGCGGATCATCTGCGAGTGACAGTTGACGCACCCCTCGCGGATGTAGATGTCGCGCCCCGCCAGTTCGAGCGGTGTGTACGGCTTGACCGAGGCGATGGTCGGGACGTTGGACTTGATCAGGAAGGTGGGGATGATCTCGAACAGCGAGGCGATGGCGACCGCGACGAAGGTCAGGACCGAGAAGAGGACCGGGGCACGCTCCCACTTGCGATGGAAGGTCAGGTTGACGAAGCGCCCCCACGCCGAGGCGGGGACGTCGATGCCCGGGCGCAGCGGCTCTTCCACGTACTCCCTGGCCAGGGCAGGCGCCTGGATGACCGACACCACGTAGCCGGCCGGGCGACGGGCCCACGTCTTGAGGATGTTGTAGGCGAACAGGATGACGCCCGTCAGGTACAATGTGCCGCCCACCACCCGCACCCAGTACATCGGGATCAGGCGGGCCACCGTCTCCACGAAATCGGGATACTGCAGTCGCCCGGTCTCGTCGAAGGCGCGCCACATGAGCCCCTGCGTCACCCCGGCCGAGTAGATCGAGACGATGTACAGCACCACGCCGACCGTGGCGATCCAGAAGTGCGTGTTCATCAGCTTCTTGCTGTACAACTCGGTCTGGAACAGCTTGGGCGCCAGCCAGTAGATCATGGCGAACGTCAGGAAGCCGTTCCATGTCAGGGCGCCGGAGTGGACGTGGGCAATCGTCCAGTCGGTGTAGTGCGAGAGCGAGTTCACCGTCTTGATCGACAGCATCGGCCCTTCGAAGGTCGACATGCCGTAGCCGGTGAGGGCGATGACCATGAACTTGAGGATCGGGTCATCGGCCACCTTGTGCCAACCGCCGCGCAGCGTGAGCAGGCCGTTGATCATGCCGCCCCAGCTTGGCGCCCACAGCATCACCGAGAAGAGCATTCCCACCGTGGTCGCCCACTCGGGGAGCGACGTGTAGTGCAGGTGGTGCGGCCCGGCCCAGATGTACATGAAGACCAGCGTCCAGAAATGCAGGATCGACAGCCGGTAGCTGAAGACCGGTCCCTCGGCGGCCTTGGGCATGAAGTAGTACATCAGCCCGAGGAACGGTGTGGTGAGGAAGAAGGCCACCGCGTTGTGGCCGTACCACCACTGCATGAAGGCATCCTGCACGCCGGCATAGATGCTGTAGCTCTTGAACGCCCCGGCGGGAATCACGAGGTTATTGAAGATGTGGAGCAGGGCCACGGTAATGATCGAGGCCAGGTAGAACCAGAGCGCCACATAGAGGTGGCGCTCCCGGCGCTTGATCAGCGTGCCGATGAAGTTGATGGCGAAGATGATCCACACCACCGCGATCATGATGTCGATCGGCCACTCGAGCTCGGCGTACTCCTTGGTCTGCGTGAAGCCCATCGGGAGCGTCACCGCGGCGGCAACAATGATCAGCTGCCACCCCCAGAAGTGCGCCGCGCTCAGCCCGTCGGAGTACATGCGCGCCTTGCACAGGCGCTGCGTCGAGTAATAGACCCCGGTGAAGATCGCGTTGCCGGCGAAGGCAAAGATCACCGCATTGGTGTGCAGCGGACGCAGGCGCCCGAACGTGAGGTACGGGGCCAGGTTCCATTCCGGGTACGCCAGCTGAATGGCGACGATCAACCCGATCAGCATTCCGACGAATCCCCACAGGATCGTCGCGAACAGGAACTTGCGTACGATGGCGTCATCGTAGCTGAACGACTCAAGCCTGGCGGCTGCCGCTGGGGCCGCCCCGGCAGGGACGCTCCGGGATTCGCTCATGCAGGACCTCGATGGGGGCAATAGATCGGCAATAACATTACCAAATACGCATACAGTTGTGCGGTGCGCGTTGGTTCACGTGCGGTCAATCTCGATCGGCAGGCCGCCTCGTGTCGTCGGGGCGGAACCGCGCGGCTGTCAGGATTACCCCTACCCACGAACCCTTCCTCGCCGATTCGTCGAGCGGTACCCGGCGCGCGGCCCGCTCACGGCTGCACCGTTGCCGGCAGCAGCTTGAAGCGCGCGTACCGCGTGACGTCGAGGTACTGACGCGCCGCCGACTGCAGCTGCGCCGCGGTCAGCCCGCGAATGAGCCGGTCGTACGTGAGCAGGCCGCCCGGATCCTCCTCGTTTTCCTCACGCGCGGAGAGGTTGCCCAGCCAGTAGCTGTTCTCCCGCAGGTTCACTTCGTACGCACGCAGCTGCTGCTCTCGCACCTTCTGCACGTCCTCGTCCCTGACGGTGCCGGTCTTGGTGGAGTCGATCACCGCCAGGATGGTCTGGAACAGGCTGTCGGCCCGCGTCGGCGATGACCCGAACTGGATGGACACCGAGAACTCGGGTCGCGGGCGCTTGCTCACGTCGGCACCGACGCTCACCGAATAGGTGCCGCCCAGCGCCTCGCGCAGGTTGTCCAGCAGCCGCATCTCCAGGTACTCGCTCAGTGAGCGCAGGGCGTATCGCGTCTCGGGGCTGAAGGTCGCCGGGCCGGAGAAGATCACCAGCGACGAGGCCTTGGGCTCCACGCCCTTGTGCACCGACTTCTCGATCACCCCGTCGGGCGCGCGTATCCCGACGTCGCGCCAGGTCTCGTTGCGCTGCAACGCGGGGAGGGTGGCGAGCCACTGCTGCACGAGCGGGCGCATCGCGTCCAGCGTGAAGCTGCCGACGAAGACGAAGGTGAAGTCGGAGGCGTCGGCAAAGCGCTCCTGGTAGATCGCGAAGGCCCGATCCAGCGACGCACGATCCAACAGCGCCTGCGTCACCGGCTGGGCGCGCGCATGGTGCTGCGCCATCGTCAGCATGACGGTGTCGGAGAAGGCCGCCTCGGGGGAGTTGGCGCGATTGGCGAAGAACGGGGCGATCTGCGCCTTGAACGCGACGAAGGCGGCCGAGTCACGCCGCGGGGAGGTGAAGCGCAGGTAGGCCAGCTGGAACATCGTCTCCAGGTCCTTCGTCGAGCCGCCGCCGGTGAGCCCTTCGTTCAGCGCATCCACATACGTATTCGCGCGCGCCTGCTTGCCGGTCAGCTTCTTGCCCAGTTCCGTCGCATCGAACTCCCCCAATCCCCCGCGCTCGACCACCGTCGTGGCCAGCACGGCCGACGCCATGTCCTCGTCACGTACCAGGCTCGATCCGCCGGGACTCCACGCGCGCATCAGGACCTCATCGGCCTTGAAGTCGGTCGGCTTGAGGATGACGCGCACGCCGTTGGACAGCGTCCAGGTCGTGACCCCCAACTCGGGATTGGTGCGCTCGGCGACCACGCGCCCGGGGGGCGGGACGGCCGCCACAAGGTCGGCGTCGGACACGGTCTCGGTGTACGGCGTCACCGCCGCCGAGTGCGCGGCGCGGAACGTGGCCAGCACGGCGGCCTCGGAAGGGACGGTGGCGCTGTCGCTCGACGGCGCCGCGATCGCCACCACCCGGTTTCGCTCCGTGAGCCAGGTGCGCGCCAGCGCATTGACCTCGGCCACGGTGACCGCCGGGAGCAGGCGTTGCACCTGCTGGTACTCCCAGGCGATGCCCGGCGACGGGTCGCCGGTGAGGAACTGGTCGACGTACTCCTCCGCGTAGGCAGCGGACTCGGTCTTCTCGCGCTCGGCGTTGGCGCTCTCGTACGACCGGAGCAGCGCCGCGCGCGCCCGTGCCAGCTCGCTCTCGAGGAAGCCGTGCTCGTCCACCCGCCGCGCCTCGAGCAACACCGATTCCAGCGACGGGAGCAAGCCGCCCTCCTTGGCCGCCGCCTGCAGCTGGTAGACATCCGTGGCGCGCACGAAGCTGCCATATGCCGACCCGGCAAAGGCGAAGGCGGCGTCGGGGCGGCGCGAACGCTCGGTCAGGCGCTCGTTCAGCATGTAGTTGTACAGCCGTCCGACGAGCGCGCGCCGGTAGTCGGCGACCGTGCGCAGCGACTGCGCCGAGTGCTTGTAGAGGACGGTGACCGTGCCGAGCTGCAACTCGGGGTCGGTGGTGATGGTGACGAGCGTGGAGTCGTTAGGCGGTACGGGGGGCGTGGGCCTCGCCAGCGCACGCGCGGGTTGCGTCAGGCGCCCCAGGTGCGTGCGGATGAGCCCTTCCAGGCGCGCCGGGTCCACGTCGCCCACCGCGACGACCGCCATGTTGTCGGGGCGGTACCAGTCGCGATAAAAGCGCTTGAGCGGGGCAGGGTTCGCGGCCCGGATGATGTCGGGGCTCCCGATCGGGAGCCGCTCGGCGTAGCGCGATCCTTGAAAGATGACCGGGAACTGCTTGTCCCGCACGCGGGTGTCGGCACCGAGCCCGCCGCGCCACTCCTCGAGCACGACGCCGCGCTCGTTGACCACGTCGGTGGAATCGAACAGCGCGCCGCCCGCCCAGTCCTCGAGGATCTCGAACGAGCGATCGAGCAGCTCAGGCTTGTCGGTCGGCACCGGCAGGATGTACACGGTCTCGTCGAAGCCGGTATACGCATTGAGATCTGCCCCGAACTTCACCCCGATCGATTCGAGGTACGAGACGATGTCGTTCTTCTTGAAGCGCCGAGTGCCGTTGAACAGCATGTGCTCGGTGAAGTGGGCGAGGCCGCGCTGGTCGTCGTCCTCGAGCACCGATCCAGCGTTCACCACGAGCCGCAGCTCGACGCGCTGCTCGGGACGGGCGTTCTGCCGCACGTAGTAGCGCAACCCGTTCGGCAGCTGTCCTGTGCGGACCGCGGGATCGGCCGGGATGGCCTGCGGGGCGATCGCCGTGCGCGCGGCCGGCGGCGGATCCTGGCCCTCGGCCACTCCCGCCGACTGCGCGACGCCGGCCGCGATCAGGAAGAGGCGCGTGACGGAACGACGGACTCGGACAGATGGACTCGACAACATGCGGACTCCGGATGTGGCGGGCAGATCGTTGGCAGGGTGCTGCGTCGCTGATGAATACCGTCGAATGGTACCCGAGTTGCGGCCGGGAACCGCCGGTGAGATGTGCGCTGGACGTTGCCAACCGCCCCAATGGTGGGTGAGTTTACCCGGTTATGCGCGCCCACGCGACGATCGCCCTAGCCATGTTTTTCACCCTCGTCCCGGTCACCCTCCTGGTGCCCGGGCTCCACGAGCTTGTCGTCGTGGTGCATGGCGGGTCGACGACCGAAGCGCACGCCTTCATGACGGTGAACATGCTGGCCGGGATGCTCACCGTGCCGTTGGCGATGCGCCTGGCCCGCCGAACGGCCGACATCCAGCGCTGGATCGCCGCCGCGTTGGTCATCAATGCCGTGGCCTTTGTCGGGATGATGCAGGCGCCGTCGCTTCCGGTGCTGTTCGCGTTCCGGGTGCTCGATGGCGCCGTGCACCTCCCGGCCGTCACCCTGCTGATGCTCGCAAGCAATCGCAGCTCGGGCGTCCGGCGAGGGGGCTCGCTCGGCGCGCTGGCGTCGGCGCTGATGATCGGGGTGGCGCTCGGGTCTCCGCTCGGCGGCTGGCTCGTGGACCGCGGCCCCTCGCTCGTGTACGTGGTCGGCGCCTCGCTCCTGGTGGTGGCCGCACTGGTGTCGATGGCGATCGCCTCGGTGCCCATCCCCGCGCCGGGGCCGAGCCGTCCGCGGTATGCCTTCGACCGCGCGCGGCTTCGCGGGTGGATTCCGCTCCTGTACGCCTTCATGGACCGGTTCAGCATCGGGGTGTTCGTCTCCACGTTCACCCTGTTCCTGACCCAGGTCCACGGACTGACAGCCTCGGAGCGCGGCGTCCTGATCGCGCTGTTCATGCTCCCGTTCGCGCTGCTGTGCTATCCGGTCGGGCGACTGGCGGATCGCATCGGCTGGTTCCTCCCGATGATCATCGGCAACGTGCTCTTCGGGGTGGTGTTCGCATCGTACGGGTTCGTGCCGAAGGGTTGGCTCCCGCTCGCCATGCTCGCGTCGGGGGTGCTTTCGGCGCTCATGTTCACCCCGAACCTGCTGCTCATCTCCGACCTGGCCGAGCGTGGGCATGGCGAGGGGCTGTTCGGCGCCTTCCAGGTGGCAGGGTCGCTCGGATTCCTGGTCGGGCCGATCGTCGGCGGCGGGTTGCTCGTGCTCACGCAGGGCGGTGATCCCGTCAGCGGCTATCGCACGATATTCGTGCTGGTTGGGGGCCTGGAAGGAACGCTGGCGCTGTTCGCGTATGCCGCCCTGCGGTCGCTCGCGCGCGACGTGCGGGGAACGGAACGCGTCGGCAGCCGCTCCTCACGCAGTCCGACTCGGGTCACGGGGTAGCTGGGCGTTGGGGAGTGGCCGAGTGGCTTGAGTGGCTCGCGTGACCTGAGTGCAAACGAAAGCCCCCGGTGCCAGCGGCACCGGGGGCTTCGTTGTAGCGGGAACGACTTCGGGTCTTGAGTTCCGGACCTATCGGCGGCAGTTCGGCGAGGCGCCGCGCTCACCGACCGACCAGATCTCGACTCGGCGGTTCGTGGCGTGTTCGCGCCGCGACTTGGCCGGGCGGGTGTGATCGTCATCGAGGGCAAGGCACTGCTCGCCGAAGCCCTTCTGCGAGATGCGGCTGGCAGCGATGCCGGCGGTCGTCAGGAAGTTCACGACCGTGCTGGCGCGACGCTCCGACAGGCGCTGGTTGTACTCGTCGCTGCCGTACGGGTCGGTGTGACCCTCGACCGCGACCTTCCAGTCGGTCTTCTCGTTCAGGGTGGCGATGACGCGGTTGAGCGTGTCGCGGCCCGCGCGGGTCAGCGTCGCCTGGTCGAAGTTGAAGTACACCCAGTTGAGGCGCACGAGCAGTTCATTCACCGTGATGGTGACCTGCTGCGTGACCTGCTGTCCCTGCGCGTCGGCGCAGGTGGCCGTGACGGTGTGCGTTCCTGCGGTCAGCGTCTTGGTGACGCTGGCGCCGGTTCCCAGATCGCCATCACGATTGCTGCGCCACGAGACGCGGCTGGAGATGTTGCCGTCTTCCTGGTCGGTGCAGGACGCCGTAAAGGTGACCGGGCCGTTGAAGTCGGCGCCGTTGGCCGGGGCACTGATCCTGAGGACCGGGGCCACATTGGCTGGCGGCGGCGGCGGCGGCGGGGGGGGCGGCGGCGGCGGCGGGGGCGGCGGGGGCGGAACGGGCTTGGTGTAGCAGGTTCCATTCGCCATGTACCCCAGGCCAGCGCGCAGCCCGTAGTTCGAGGCCGTGCCGTCGAGCGTGCCCGACGTGCTGTTCTGGTTCGGCGACGGGGCGTAGACGCCGACGATGTCGCCGCGCAGGCTCCACTTCTCGTTCAGGCACTGCTTGAGGCCGATGAGGCCCGTGAACGTGTCTTCGTACTCGTTCTTGGACGCCAGCTGCGCCGTCACCTGCTCGGTGCGCCCGATGTAGACGCTCTGCTGATAGCCGCCACCAATCAGGAGGCTGGTCTTCTCGGCAAGCTTGGGGGCGTAAACGAGCCGCGCTGCCCACGGACGGAGGGTCAGCGACTTCGTGGTGCCGCCGGGAATGGCCCAGTCGGTCTTGCCGTACTGGATGTCGCCCTCGGCCCACAGGCGCTTGAACAGGTGCAGGCTGGCGCGCCCGCCGACCGTCACCGAGTTATCGAGATCAAGGTTCTTGTCGAACAGGTTGAACTGCCCGAACCCGCCCAACTCGAGCGCGAGCGGTTTTTGGGCGTGCGCCGGCGCGGCGCATAGCGCCGTCAGCACAGCGATCCCTACGAGATGTTTTCTCATGCACTCCTCTGGTGGATAAAGCGATTTGCTGCATGCTGCGTCGGCAAACCGGTGTCGTACTACCAGCCACAGGGGACGACGCGTCAGGCCAGAAGTACCATCAACTTAGCGCCTTCGTACCCGGGGAACAAACCCCGTCTCGTCAGGCAACCCACGACACTGGCGCCCGCTGCGGGCCGCCATCCCTGGAGAAAGACCCCGTCACCGACGTTTGTGTCAACATATCGGTAACCTCTGGCCGAAGGGTCGCCGTCGGCGCCCGTACCGCGTGTCGCTGCAGCGCGTGTCGCGTCAGCGCGAGGCCAGGACGCGCTCGACCGCCGACACCGAGGCGTCGATCTCCACCGGCCGATTGGCGCTGGCGGGGGGCGGTTCGGCCTCCTGGTGATACCACTGCAGGATGCCGGGGTCCTTCAAAACGTGGCCCGTCAGGATGGCGACGACGCGATCGCCCGGGGCAATCGTGCCGTTCCGCACTAACTGGCGCACGCCCGCGACGCTGGCGGCGCTCGCCGGCTCGCAGCCAACTCCCGCGGCGTCGATGGCCGCCTTGGCCTCCAGGATCTCGGCGTCGGACACGTCGGCAACTATTCCGTTGGTCTCGCGAATCGTCGAGACGGCCCGCTGGTATGATGCCGGATCGCCGATCTTGATGGCGGTCGCGACCGTGTCGGCCTTGAGACGATGGCGCTCGACGAAGCCGCCGCGAAAGCTGCTGGCGAACGGCGCCGACCCGGCCGCCTGAACGGCGAGGATGCGCGGGGTGCGGGAAATGAGCCCCCAGGCCCGAGCCTCGCGCAGCGCCTTTCCGAACGCCGCCGTGTTTCCGAGGTTGCCCGCCGGCAAGGCGATCCACTCCGGGGATCCCAGCGCAGCTGCTGCAGCAGTTCGAAGACGATCGTCTTCTGCCCCTCGATGCGCCACGGATTGATCGAGTTGAGCAGGTAGATCCCGAGCTTCGCGCTCGACTCCCGCACGAGGGCGAGACAGGCGTCGAAGTCGCCACGGACCAGGAGCGTGCGGGCGCCGTAGGCGAGCGTCTGGGTCAGCTTGCCTAGGGCGATCTGGCCGGCCGGAACGAAGACGAGTGCCGGAATGCCGGCGAGCGCCGCGTACGAGGCCAACGACGCCGACGTGTTTCCGGTCGACGCGCAGGCGACCGCACTGGCCCCCAGCCGCAACGCTTGCGTCACGCCGACAGTCATCCCGCGGTCCTTGAACGATCCGGTCGGGTTCATCCCTTCGTGCTTGAGCAGCAGGCCGTCGCATCCGGCAAACCGCTGCACCTGCGGCCGGACCAGCAGCGGGGTGTTGCCCTCCGGATACGATACCGGTCGGTCGGCGCCAGGGTGCACGATCTCGCCGAAGCGCCACACACCCGACGACATTGCACCTGGCGACGTCATGCAGCAGCGCGCGTCGAAGCGCTCGCGCAGCGAACCAATCGAGGTGTCGGGGGCCGGCTGCTCGATGGCCAGCAGGCCGCCGCAGTCGGGACATTGCGGATCCGGGGCGTCGTCGGCCAGGCGGTGGCCGCAACTCTCGCACACCTGCCAGACCTGCGGGGTGGGGGGCATCAGGCGTCCTCCGAGCGTGTGCAGGTGACCTGCGTGCCGTCCGTGTCGATGCGCGCCGTGCGCACCAGGGCGCGAACGCCCTGCGACGCGTAGGCCCGTGCCATCGCCTCCGCCACGCGCAACGCGACGGCATCGCCGTCGCAGAGCGCGAACGCGGTGGGACCCGATCCGGAAATCGACGCACCGAGCGCGCCGGCGTCGAGCGCCGCCGCCTTCGCCTCGCAAAAGCCGGGGAGCAGCGCCGAGCGCGCCGGCTCGGCGATGCGGTCGTCCAGCGCGCGTCCGAGCAGGGCGAGGTCGCAGGAATAGAGCGCCGCCACCATCGCGCCGACCTGTGCCAGCTGGTGCACGGCGGTCCCTCGCGGTACTTCAGCAGGAAGGACGGAGCGCGCATCGGCGGTCCGCAGGCGCTGGTCGGGATGGGCGAGCACGAGACGCAGCGTGGGCGGCACCGGAAGCGACACGACGTCGATGGGATCGAGCGAGCGCACGAGGACGACGCCTCCCATGAGCGACGGGGCGATGTTGTCGAGATGGCGGCCAGCGGCCATCTCCTCGCCCTCCAGGCTCGCCAGCAGAAGGGCGGGGATGTCCAGCGGTGACCCGAGCAGGGCGTTGACCGCCGCGGCGCCTGCCACGGCCGATGCCGCGCTCCCGCCCTGTCCGGCCGAGAGCGGGAGTCCCTTGTGAACCCGCAATCCGATGCCACGCCCCGCTCGCTGCCCACCCAACGAGGTCGCGGCGCGCAGCACCGCCAACGCGGCCACGCCGGCCGTATGGCGCGTGGCGTCGGTCGGCAGGTCGGGGGCCCCCGCCTCGAGGATCGTCACCCCGGGACGGTCGTGCCACTCGGCGACCACAGTGTCGCCAGCTCCGGTGACCGCGGCGCCAAGCACATCCAGCCCAGGTCCGACGTTGCCGATGCTGCCGGGGGCAAACGCCGACGTGCGCACGATGCTGTGCTCGATGCTGTGCTCGATGCTGTGCAAGCTGCTGCGCTCGAACCCGTGCTCGCTGTCCCTCATGTCGTGGCCAGCTTGATGACGTCGTTCACGACCCCCGCCGCTGTGACCTGCGGCCCGGCGCCGGGGCCTGTGATGACGAGCGGATTCTCCCGGTAGCGCGTCGTGTTGAAGACGACCTGGTTGTCGGTCCCCTTCAGGGCGGCGAATGGAGAGGCGAGCGGCACCGACTGCAGCGTGACCGTCACCCGTTGGCGGGAGATGCGGGCGATGTAGCGCCAGACTTCTCCGTTGGCGCGGGCCTGCCTGGCGCGCTCCTCCCACGGCGCGTCCAGCTCCTCCATGCGGGCCATGAAGTCGTCGCGCCTGACGGATTGCAGTGCGGTGGGGACGAGCGAGTCGACGGGGATGTCGTGGAGTTCGCCGCGGTATCCCAGGAGGCGAGCGAGGATCAACGCCTTGCGGGCGACATCCATGCCGGAGAGGTCGTCGCGCGGATCGGGTTCGGTATACCCCATCTGCATGGCGCGCTTGAGGGCGTCGGAGAACTTCCGCCCCTTCGAGACCTCGTCCAGCAGGAAGCCGAGCGTTCCCGAGGTGCAACCTTCTATAGAACGAATGCGGTCCCCCGATTCCACGAGCTTCTTGAACGTGTCGATGATCGGGAGGCCGGCGCCCACGGTGGTCTCGTGCAGCAGGCGCCGACCCTGGGAGGCGGCGAGGTCGAGCAGGGCGCGGGCGTCGGCGAGCGGCCCGCCGAGCGGACGCTTGTTGGCCAGCACGAGATCCATGCCCGATGACACTGCCAGCGTGAGGGCCGGCAAGGTGTCGTCGGCCGTGACGTCGACGAGGATCGGGTGGGCCAGCGCGTGGCGGGCGATGTCGCGCACCGCGTCGGTGGCCGACGACGCCCGAGCGCCGGCGGCGGTCGCGAGCCCTGTGCCGGCGGCCTTGTGCCTGACGAGCTGCTCGAGCCGCCGCGTCGACAGCCCCGCCGCATCGAAGACGTAGCCGCTCCGGTCGATCACGCCAACGATTCGCAGCGCGACGCCGTCCTGCCGGGCGCGCGGGATCATGCGCGCCAGCGCCCGCCCGATCTGCCCGAAGCCGAGCAGCACCACATCGACCTGGTCGTGGCGCACGAGACGCCCACCGCCGATGCGGTTCAGCTGGAAGGCGCCATGGATGCGCCGGACCGCCGCCGTCGTGTCGGCCGAGTCGACCACGACGGAGATGTTGAGTTCCGACGAGCCCTGCGCGATGGCCACGACGTTGATCGCGCCCGTGGCCAGCGCGTCGAACACCCGCGAGGCGATCCCCGGTGTGCCCGACATCCCGAGTCCAACGACGGCGAGCGTGGAGAGCCCGGTCCGGAGTTCGACGCCGTCGATGTCTCGATGGGCGATCTCATCGGCGAAGGCTTCCAGCAGCGCGCGTCGCGCCGCCTCCGCACTCGCCTCGGGGACCGAAAAGCAGATCGAGTGTTCCGACGACGCCTGCGAGATCAGCGACACCGAGACGCGTTCGCGGTGCAGCGCGGCAAAGGTGCGGGCGGCGATCCCCGGCACGCCGAGCATGCCGTTGCCCGTCACCGTCAGCAGCGCCAACCCGGTCATGCTGGAGATCGCCTTGACCGGGTATTCGCGCAGGGTGCGCCGACGCGAGATCTCGGTGCCGGGGAAGTCGGGATCGGCGAACGGGCGGATGAGGATCGGGATGTTGCGGTCGCCTAACGGAATGAGCGCGCGCGGGTGCAGCACCTTGGCCCCGTAGTACGCCAGCTCGGCCGCCTCGCGCGGGGTGAGCTGCGGGATGACGTGGGCGTCGGAGACGATGCGCGGGTCGGCCGTGAGGAATCCGGCAACATCCTTCCACAGCGTGATCTGCGTGGCCTTGAGGGCGCGCGCCAGCAGCGTGGCCGTGAGGTCGGAGCCGCCGCGGCCGAGCGTGGTCACCTGGCCCGAGGGCGCCTCGCCAATGAAGCCGGGGACGACCGGAACGACGCCGCGCGTGAGCCGCCCCGACAATCGGGCGCGCGCCCCCGCGTCCGTTCGTACGAAATCCGGGGCCGCCCCCCCGAACTGCTCGTCGGTCTTGACCACCTCGGTGGCATCGACGTACTCGGCACGCACCCCGGCCTCGACGAGCGCCGCGGCCAGCAGCCGGGCGCTCAGCCGCTCGCCACGCGCGACGATGTGGTCCGACGTGCGCGCCGTGAGCTCGCGCAGCACGGCGAGGCCGCGCGCGAGGTGTTCCAGTTCGTCGGTCAGCTCGACGATGGCCTGTTCGAGTGCTGCCCGACGCGGGCGGTCCTTCACCAGGAAACGCGCGGCCTCGAGATGTCGGGCGCGCAGCAGCTCCGCGGTCTGCCGAAGGGCTTCGCCGTCGCCCTTGGCGGCGCTCCTGCTGCCAGAGAGCAGGGCATCGGTCACCCCGCCCATCGCGCTGGCGACCACCAGTCGACGCCCCTTCCGCGCGGCGATCAGGGCGGCGGCGTGTCCGACGGCGGCAGCGTCGGCAAGCGACGCGCCGCCGAACTTGTGGACATGGACCGACGGACGCGACTTGGAGGCGGGCACGGCGATTGGACGGGTCTGGGTCACGGATCGGATAAATGTAGTCTCGACCCGAACGGCACGGCGGCGCAGGCGAGTACGTCGGCGCAGGAGCTGCGTCCAGTGCATCGTCCAGTGCATCGTCCAGCGCATCGTCCAGCGCATCGTCCAGCGCATCGTCCAGCGCATCGTCCAGCGCGTCGTCCAGCGCGTCGTCCAGCGCGTCGTCCAGCGCATCGGCGTGCGCATGACGGGCACGTCGGCGTGCAGCGGCGGAGCGGTGCCCCGCGTAGGAGAGGGAGGTGCACGACGCACGCATGCCGGCGGACGCTGCCCGCACGCGGCTCGTGGTCACGGGCCAGCTGGTGGCCGACCCGCCGCGCATGGACCGCACGCTTTCCCGGTCGTAGTGTTCGCCTGCTGCCGCAGGATCCCGTTTTTCCTTCCCACCCGTTCGAGACGCCCCCATGCTCGCGAAGGTCCTCCCCGTCGCTTGGCGACGGCGCCGAGTCGCCGTTGCCGTGGCCGCACTCCTGCTCACTCCCGCAGCCGATGCGGGCGTCGCGCAGGCGCAAGCCCGCATCACGTCGCCGAAGGAGTTCTTCGGCTTCAACATCGGCGACGACTACAAGCTCGCCACCTACACGCAGTTCCAGGCGTACTGGCAGAAGATCGACCAGGAATCGGATCGCATGGTCGTGCAGGAAATCGGGAAGTCGGCGGAGGGACGCCCGCAGTTGATGGCGATCATCACGTCGCCCGAGAACTTCCGCCTGCTGGATCGTTACAAGGAGATCGCCCGCAAGCTGGCGCTGGCCGAGGACTGACCGACGCCGAGGCCAAGGCACTGGCCAAGGAAGGCAAGGCGGTGGTCTGGTTCGACGGCGGGTTGCACGCGACGGAGGTGCTCGGTGCGCACCAGCTGATCGAGACGACCTACCAGCTCATCAGCCGCAACGACGAGGAGACGCAGCGCTTCCTCAAGGACCTGATCATCCTCGCGGTGCACGCCAACCCGGACGGGATGGAGCTGGTCTCCAACTGGTACATGCAGGAGCCCGACGACGCGAAGAAGACCTACGGCACCATCCCGCGCCTCTACCAGAAGTACGTCGGGCACGACAACAACCGCGACTTCTTCGTCCTCAACCAGAACGAGTCGATCAACATTGCGCGGATCCAGTACCACGAGTGGTTCCCGCAGATCGTCTACAACCACCACCAGACCGGCCCGGCCGGCACGGTGATGTTCGCCCCCCCGTTCCGTGACCCGTTCAACTACACGTTCGACCCGCTCGTCCCGTTAGGCATCGACATGGTCGGCGCGGCAATGCACACGCGCTTTGCCGTGGAGGGGAAGCCCGGGGTCACGATGCGCTCGGGATCCAGCTACTCCACGTGGTGGAACGGCGGGCTGCGCACCACCGTGTACTTCCACAACATGATCGGCCTGCTGACCGAGACCATCGGATCGCCGACGCCCATGGAGCTCCCGCTCGTGGTGGCCAACCAGCTGCCACGCGGTGACCTGCCGTATCCCATCGCCCCGCAGCCGTGGCACTTCCGGCAGTCGATCGACTACTCGGTCACCGCCAACTACGCCGTGTTCGACATCGCGTCCAAGCGCCGCGAGGACTTCCTGTTCAACATCTACCGGATGGGGAAGAACCAGATCGATCGCGGCAACCGCGACACGTGGATGGTGACCCCCACGGAAGTGGCCGACCTGCAGGCGAGCATCGACAAGGACCGGGCGGCGAGCGCCGCGGGGAGCGACCGACTGTCTGCGGCGATCAATCCGTTCGGCCGGTCGGTCCCCAGCAAGTACTTCCAGGCCCTGCGCGATCCCGCCAAGCGTGATGCTCGCGGCTACATCCTGCCCGCGAGCCAGGCCGACTTCGGGACCGCCACCAAGTTCGTGAACTCGCTGCGCAAGGCGAACATCACGGTGCACCAGGCGACGGCCGCCTTCTCGGCGGGGGGCACGAACTATCCCGCCGGCTCGTACGTGGTCAAGTCGGCCCAGGCGTTCCGCTCGCACGTGCTCGACATGTTCGAGCCGCAGGACCACCCGAACGATTTCGCCTTCCCGGGTGGGCCACCGAAGCCGCCGTACGACAACGCCGGCTGGACGCTGGCATTCCAGATGGGAGTGAAGTTCGATCGCTTGCTCGACGGCTTCGACTGCCCGTGCAAGGTCATCGAGGGGATGGCAGTGCCCATGGCGCAGGCCGTGGCCAGCGCGGCGAGCGCGAAGGGGTTCGTCATCGATCCGCGCGTGAATGACGCCTTCGTGGTCGTCAACCGGGCGCTCAAGAGCGGGGCAACGGTCTATCGCGTCAACTCACCGCTGACCATGGGCAGCATCACGCACCCGGCGGGCGCGTTCTACATCACGGCAACCAGTGGCACCCGCACCATCGTGGAGCAGGCCGCCAAGGAACTCGGCGTCCCGGTGCATGGCACCAACGCCGGGCCGGGCGATGCCACGCGGCTCACCCCGAAGCGCGTCGCGCTGTGAGACACGTACGGCGGCTCCATGCCCTCCGGGCACACGCGCTGGCTGCTGGAGCAGTTCGAGTTCCCGTTCGACGTCGTCTATGCGCCGACGCTCGATGCCGGCAACCTGAAGGCCAAGTACGACGTGATCGTCTTC
This sequence comes from Gemmatimonadota bacterium, assembly GCA_016704465.1. Taxonomy (GTDB): domain Bacteria; phylum Gemmatimonadota; class Gemmatimonadetes; order Gemmatimonadales; family Gemmatimonadaceae; genus SCN-70-22. The sequence goes on from JADJAD010000016.1 coordinate 25,898, forward strand.
GTGACCGGCGGGATTCCCGCGGCTCGGCGTGAGGGGGGGAGCGAGCTGTCGATGATGATGGAGCGCTTCAACCGCCAGCCGTCGCCCGACGAAATCCCCGCCCAGTTCCGGCCATCACTCGGGCGAGTGAGCGCCGACAAGACCGTGCCGCAGCTCAAGCAGTTCCTCGAGGCGGGGGGGACGGTCATTACGGTCGGGACCTCGACCAACCTGGCCTACCACCTCGGGCTGCCGATCTACGACTACATGGTGGAGAAGTCGCCGGACGGATCGGAACGGGAGCTGCCGCGCGAGAAGTTCTACGTGCCGGGTTCGATCCTCAGCGCGACGGTCGACAACACGGTCCCGGTCGCGTTTGGCCTCGACGCCCGGACCGACGTCTTCTTCGATGACTCGCCGACCTTCCGGCTCGGCCCCGATGCCGCCGCCAAGGGAATTCGCCCAGTGGCATGGTATTCCAGCGACAAGCCGCTGCGCAGCGGTTGGGCGCGGGGGCAGGGGTACCTGACCGGTGGCGTCGCCGCGGCGCAGGCCCACGTGGGCAAGGGGATGCTCTACCTCTTCGGGCCCGAGGTGACGTTCCGCGCCACGCCGCACGGGACGTTCAAGTTCCTGTTCAACGGCATCTATGCCAGCGGCGACGGCGTGAGCCGCGTGTCGATGGACGGCGCGATGGACGGCGGCGCGCGGTAGGGAACTCGGCGCCGCTCGGCGCGCGGGATCGTTCGAACGGTGACGCGGCGTCTCCCAGCTCGGGAGGCGCCGCGTTTCGCATATGGGTGCGGCGCGTGCGGCGCGTGCGGCGCGTGCGGCGTCTGCAAGCGCCGCCTCCGCGTTCGTGCGAGTGACGCACGAGCACGCTTCTCGCCGGGCAAGTACGCTCTGGCGTCAGGCGTTGTCGCCGGTAGAATACCCGGCAGGCGTTAGGGTGCGCGAGCCGACGGCTCGCGCACCCAGACGAACCCTCGTCAGGCGTACGTGCAGGTCGGGTCCCGGTGGGGACGACGCCGGGGCACGTCGTTGGCGTTACGGCAATCCGAGACCGGGAGCGAACATGGCGGGCCGAAAGAAGCGAAAGCCTGCGACCAAACGGGCGGCGAAAGGCGAGACTTCGGCGGAGAAGAAGCCGCGGAGCAAGTCGCCGAAGCGCAAGGCGGCGCCCAGCGCGAGCAGCCCGCAGGAGGAGCTGCGCCGGAACATGATGCGCTCCATCGTGACCGAGCCGCTGCTGACCCACATGCGCGACGACCCGAACGGGTCCTTCGACGTCATCATCTCGCTCAACGAGTTCTGTAAAGACGGGATGGCCGGGGCGCTCGCAACGGTGGAGGCGCTCGCGCGTGAGTGGGGCGTGCGCTACTCGTCGGTGTCCAACTACGTATTCGCCACGCTGTCGGCCGCGCGCATCGAGACGCTGGCGAAGGAAACGCAGAAGGCGAACGCCACGAAGGAGCGCAGTGCCGTCGTGTACCGCATCTGGGAGGACAGCGACATCGGCGTGACGCTCACGCGATCGGTCACGACGATCAAGGCTGATGCGGCGCAGCGATCGTTCCACGCACTTGGCGAGGGGATCGTGTGGGCCGTGCTCGATTCGGGCATTGATGGCACGCACCCGCACTTTGCCTCCTCGCTGCCGATGCACGGAAGCATCGACTCGTTTGCCGTCGGAGCGCCGGTGGAGCATCGTGACTACACCCCGGATGGCCGTGCGCCGACGGCAGCGGTCGATCCCGCCACAGGCTCGCCCCCCGTCGCGGCGTCGCGCGCCCGCGATGCGAGTGCCCTGCTGGACCGGCTCGGACATGGCTCGCACGTTGCCGGGATCATCGCCGGACACTGGACCGCCGCCGCCGACGGCGGGCTCATGGTCGTCGGAACAGAGGTGCGAGACGAAGGCGCTGGCGCCACGGTCGACGGCGAAGTCAAGACGATAACCTCGCGGGAGTCGCTCAAGTCGATCAGCGGGGTGGCGCCGCTGTGCAAGGTTGTCAGCCTCAAGGTCATCGCCGACGTCACGCGAACAGATGAGTTCAAGCAGAAGCAGGGACAGGGGAAGGTGAGCTGGGTGCTGCGAGCCATCGACGACATCCAGACGTGGAACCAGAACGGACGACGCATCCTCGTGCACGGCGTCAACATGAGCGTGGGCTACTCGTTCGACCCGCGGTGGTTCGCCTGCGGACAGAGCCCCATCTGCGCTGAGGTCAACCGACTGGTGCGCTCCGGCGTGGTGGTCGTCGTCTCGGCGGGCAACGACGGATACTCGTCGTACATCACGGGGGACACGAAGCAGATGTGGAGCTACAACGAGAGCAGCATCATGGACCCCGGCAACGCCGAACTGGCGATCACCGTCGGCTCCACGCACCGCGAGATGCCGCATACCTACGGCGTGTCGTACTTCTCCTCCCGCGGCCCGACGGGCGACGGACGCCGGAAGCCGGACCTGCTCGCGCCGGGTGAGCGCATCCGATCCTGCGCAGCGGGGCGGGAGCAGGACCGGTACGGAATCGAGCACAAGCCGCAGGTCCTCCCCGCCGACGAAGCGGCCGTCGATGAGCCCGGGACGGAGGCGCACGCGCCGGAAGGCGGCGGCGCCGTGGCGACGGCCACGAAACGCGCGCCTGCGACCAGCGCGCCTGCGAGCGGCAAGGTCATGTACTGCGAGCAGACCGGGACGAGCATGGCGGCGCCGCACGTGTCGGGAGCGGCGGCCGCGTTTCTCTCCGTCCGCACGGAGTTCATCGGACAGCCCGAGCGCGTGAAGGCGCTCTTCCTCGCCAACGCCATCGACCTCGGGCGCGAGAGCAGGGGGCAGGGGAAAGGGTTGCTCGACCTGATGAAGGTGCTGCAAGCGGTTTGATCCCAACCACCGGAGTGCGACATGGACCAGCTCTCAGGCTTTGACTTCATCGCCCTCAACTTCGACGACGACGGCAAGCCGACCTCCGCGGCCGCCCAGGCGACGTTGCTGCAGCATGTGGCGACGGCCGGGACCACCGACGTGGTGCTCATGGCCCACGGGTTCCGCAACGATGAACGGGAGGCGTTGCACCTGTACCGCGACTTCTTCGAGAACGTGCATGCGCACCTCTCGCGCGCCGAGTTGAAGGACCAGCTGGCGTCGCGGAAGTTCGCCATCGGCGGGATCTTCTGGCCCTCCAAGTCCTTCTCCGAGGGCGGGGGGGGGGGCGGCGCGAGCGACGGGGGAAGCGTGCAGGGCCTCGGCGACGCCGACGACGAGCTCGACGCAACGCGGGCGCAACTGAAGCGCATGCGCGATGACCTCGTCCCGCCCGCGCAGCAGGGCGTCGTCACCAAGGCGCTGGCACTGCTCGATCAGCTGGAAGACGATCCCGACAAGCAGAACGAGTTCGTCGCGCTGATGCTGTCGCTCGTGGAGGAATCCGAGTCCGATCCCACCGAGGGCCTCGCCGAGCTCAAGGCCCAGGACGGTGCCGACCTGCTGGCCAAGCTCGGCACGCCGATCATCCTGCCGACCTCGCAGGAGAGTGCGGATGGCGGCGTGATGTCGGTCGGCGGTGGTGGCGGGACGTCGGACGAGGGGCGCCCGCTGTTCATCGGTGGATTTTTCAAGTCGGTCGGCGGCCGCGTCGGGCAGTTCCTCAACATGACCACCTGGTACATGATGAAGAATCGCTCCGGGACGGTCGGCGCGGTTGGCGTGGCACCAGTGGTCCGTGCCCTCAAGAGCGCGCATCCGAACGTGCGCGTGCATCTCGTCGGGCATAGCCTGGGCGGGCGCTGCATGGCCGCGTGCATCAAGGCGCTCTCGGCTGCCCCACAGGTGCGCCCCGATTCCGTCTCCCTGCTCGAGGCGGCGTTCTCACACTACGGCTTCAGCGCCAACAACGGGAAGGGGAGCGCCGGGTTCTTCCGCGACGTCGTCGCCAAGCGAACGGTGCGAGGGCCGTTCATCTCGACCTACTCGTATCAGGATACGGTGGTCGGTGTGGCCTATGCGGTGTCGTCGCGGCTGGCCGGCGACAACGTGAAGGCGATCGGCGACAAGGACGACCAATACGGCGGGATCGGCCGCAACGGGACGCAGCGCACCGACGAGGCGCGCACCCAACCGCTGCACAAGGTCGGCGAGCCGTACGCCTTCGCCGCCGATGTGGTCCACAACCTCGATGGAAGTGGCGGAGGGATCAAGAACCACGGTGACGTGACGAACGACCGGGTGACGTACGCCGTCGCGTGGGCGATCGCGGGGACCTGACCGGGCCCGCCGACCACGAGAGATGACGGGCCTGATCGCCGCCGCGATTTCTTCGCGGCGCGCGACTGCCGCACGCGTGCGCGCGAGGGCAGATTCGGGTGTCGTGCCTTCACCTCACACCACCATCCTGCCATGTTCCCCAATCGATCCCTCCCGCTCGCGACGCTTGCCGCTACGCTCGTTGCGTCGCTCCTGAGCGCGCCGGCGCTCGAGGCGCAGAGCTACGCCACGAGCGACCCCGTCATCCGGAAGATCTGGGACGAGGGGATGGAGCGTTCTCAGGCCGAGCGGCTGCTCCAGGTCCTGAGCGACTCGATCGGACCGCGCCTCACCGGCACTCCCGGCATGAAGCGCGGCACCGACTGGCTCGTCGCCACGTACACCGGCTGGGGGGTGGAGGCGAAGAACGAACAGTACGGGACGTGGAAGGGCTGGCGTCGCGGCACCTCGCACATCGACCTCATCGAACCGCGCGTCCGCACGCTCGAGGGGATGATGCTCGCGTGGAGCGGGGGAACGGCGAACAAGGACGTGACCGGCGATGTCGTCGTGCTCCCCGAGTTCGCCGACTCTACGGCGTTCGTGCAGTGGCTCCCGCAGGCCAAGGGAAAGTTCGTGCTCGTCTCCATGCTGCAGCCCACCTGTCGTCCCGACGACAACTGGGAGAAATTCGCCCTCCCCGAGTCGTTCGAGCGCATGAAGGCAGCGCGCACGGCAGCCACGGTGGCCTGGCAGAAGCGATTGACGGCCACGGGACACGGGACCGGGCTCGGGACCGGGATGCTCGGCGTGCGGCTCGAGTCCGCCGGCGTGGCCGGGGTGATCGCGAGCAACTGGTCGCGCGGCTGGGGGGTGCAGAAGGTCTTTGATTCGCGCACGACCAAGGTGCCGTCGTTCGACCTCTCGTGCGAGGACTACGGCCTGCTCTATCGACTCGCCGACAAGAATCAGGGGCCCAAGGTGCGGGTGCGTGCCGACGCCGAGGCGCTGGGCGAGGTGCCGGTGTTCAATACCATCGCTCGCATCCCGGGCAGCGCGAAGCCCGACGAGTACGTCGTGTTGTCGGCGCACTTCGATTCGTGGGACGGTGGTTCGGGCACGACCGACAACGCCACCGGGACCGTGACCATGCTGGAGGCGCTGCGCATCCTCAAGCAGGTGTACCCGGCCCCCAAGCGCACCATCGTGGTCGGGCACTGGAGCGGCGAGGAGCAGGGGCTCAATGGCTCCCGCGCCTACGCCCAGGATCATCCCGAGGTGGTCAAGGGGCTGCAGGCGCTCTTCAACCAGGACAACGGGACCGGCCGGGTCATCAACTTCTCGGCGTCCGGGCTCACCACCGCCAGCGGCAACCTTGCCCGCTGGATGACGAACATCCCGGCGGAGATCTCGCGCAACATCACGCTGGGCTTTCCCGGCGCCCCGTCGGGTGGCGGCAGCGACAACGCATCGTTTGTCTGCTACGGCGCCCCGGCGTTCGGCCTCGGAGCGCTCGACTGGTCGTACGGGCAGTACACCTGGCACACGCAGCGCGACACCTACGACAAGGCGGTCATCGACGACCTGCGCAGCAACGCGGTCCTGACGGCGATGCTGACCTATCTTGCCGCCGAGGATCCGGAGTTGCTGAGCCGTGATCGCCGCGGATTCGATCGCGGGACGACCGCGGCGCGGCCGGGGCAGGGGTTCCCGACGCCGACCAGCTGGCCGAGCTGCACCGAGGCGCTGCGCAAGTCGTCGGACTATCGGCGCTGAGCCGGGGACGTCGGGTTCGATGATCAACCTCTTCGAGATGGAAACACAGGCGGCCGGGCGCATGGACCCGGCCGCCTGGGGCTACTTCGCCGGTGGTGCCAACGACGAGATCACGCTGCGCGGGAACCGCGACGCGTGGGATCGGCTGGCGATCCGGTACCGCACCATGGTCGACGTCACCACGCGATCGTTAGGGACGACCGTGCTGGGACAACCAATCGACTTTCCGGTGCTCGTCGCGCCCACGGCGATGCAGAAGCTCGCGCATCCGGACGGTGAATCGGCGATGGCGCGCGCCGCCGGCGCCTGCGGCACGCTCATGGTGGTGAGCACCACCGCGACCACCTCGCTGGAGGAGGTGCGGAAGGCGGCCACCGGGCCGACCTGGTTCCAGCTCTACATCTATCAGGACCGCGGCGCCACGCGCGCCCTGCTCGAGCGCGCCCGCGACGCCGGCTACTCGGCGATCGTGATCACGGTCGACACGCCGCTGCTGGGGTGGCGCGAGCGTGACATCCGCAACGGCTTCACCCTGCCACCGCACCTGACCATCGCCAACGCGATTGCGGCGGGAGCGGGACACGACCGCCTCCCCACCGCCGACGGCGAAGGGTCGGGATTGGCCAAGCACCTGCACGCGCTGCACGACGCCGCCCTCTCGCCACGCGACATCGAATGGGCGCACGAGGTCTCCGGGCTTCCCATCGTGCTCAAGGGGATCGTGCGAGGAGACGACGCCGTGCGGGCGTTGGACCATGGCGCGGCCGGCGTGATCGTCTCTAATCATGGGGGGCGCCAGCTCGACACGTCGATCGCCACCGCCCGCGCGCTGCCCGAGGTCGTCGATGCCGTGGGCGATCGTGGGGAGGTCTACGTCGACGGCGGAATTCGGCGAGGCACCGATGTGCTCAAGGCGCTGGCGCTGGGTGCGCGTGCCGTGCTCGTCGGTCGTCCGCCGCTGTGGGGGCTGGCCGTCGGGGGCGAGAAGGGGGCGACAGAGGTCCTGCAGCACCTGCGCATGGAGTTCGACCTGGCCATGGCGCTCGCGGGCTGCACCTCCGTGGCGGAACTGACACGCGATCTCGTGGTAGACGCATAGCGTCGCCCGCGTTTCCTTTCGCTACTCGTTTCGACTTCGACCCGCACCGGCAGCCTCATGTCCGTCTTTCGTCTGCTTCGTCCCCTGACCCTCGTCGGCGCCTGCGTGTTCGCCGCCGCCTGTGCCGCGACCGATCTGACCATCCCGGAGGAAATCCCGATCGAGAGCCAGACGTGGGCACCCTCGCTGCAGGTCACCTTGTCCCAGTTCACCAAGTTGACCTCGGGCGTGCACTATCTCGATTCGCTCGAGGGGACGGGCGCCGCGCTCACCGGGACACCGACCGTCTCCGTCTTTTACTCGGGCTACATTCCGACCGGCTCCAGGTTCGACGAACGATCGAGCCTGAGCGGCGGGACGCCGATCTGTTTCCCGCTCTCGGGACTGATCGAGGGATGGAAGATCGGGCTGCAGGGAATGAAGATCGGCGGCAAGCGTCGCCTCCTGATTCCGGCGGCGTACGGATACGGCTCGCTCTCCAGCGGCGGAATTCCCGCCAACTCCAACCTGTTGTTCAACGTCGAGCTCGTCGCCACCGGCTGTACCGTCGTCTGACGAAGCGCGTGCCGTGACGGAGACGCCCTCGGCTTCGCTCGGCCCGATCTGGTCGCCCGCGCCTGCGCGGGTGGCGCGCACCAACCTCCTGCATTTTGCTCGCCAGCTGCAATTGGCGGGCGACCTTGTCTGCGTGGGCGACGACGGCGCGCTCGACTACGAGGCGCTCCACCGGTGGTCCATCGACCACCCGGAGCGCTTCTGGTCCGCACTGTGGCGATTCGCCGACGTCGTGTCGTCGCCGAGTCCCGACGGATCGCTGTGGGAGCGCGTCGTCGTCGGCGAGGGCCGGCTTGCTCTTCCCGACCCGGTCCTTGGCCCACGCTGGTTTCCCGGGGCCCGGCTCAACTTCGCCGAGAACCTGCTGCGCGCGCGCGACGAGCGCGACGCGCTGGTGGCGTGGACCGAGGACGGGCGGCAGCGGGCGCTGAGCTTCGCCCAGTTGTTCGATCAGGTGCAACGCGCAGCGGCGGCGCTGCGGGCGCAGGGGGTCGGTCCGGGCGATCGTGTGGCCGCCTTCCTCCCGAACATCCCCGAGGCCGTGGTGGGCATGCTCGCCACGGCGAGCCTCGGCGCCATCTGGTCGTCGTGCTCGCCCGACTTCGGGGTGAGCGGGGTCCTGGACCGATTCGGGCAGATCGCGCCGCGCGTCCTCATCGCCTGCGATGGCTATCGTTATGCCGGCAAGTCGATCGACACGCTGGAACGTGTGCGCGAGATCGCCGCGCGCATTCCGTCGATCGAGCGGGTCGTGATCGTCCCCTACCTGCATGATGCGCCCATGCTGGCGAGCGTGCGCGACGCGCTCGCGTGGCCCATGTGGCTGGAGACGGGCGACACGGCCCTGGGCGCGTCCTCGACGCGTTCCGCGGCGGAGTTCGAGCGATTTCCGTTCGACCATCCGCTGTACATCATGTACTCGTCGGGTACGACCGGGCTCCCCAAGTGCATGGTGCACGGTGCGGGAGGGACGCTCCTGCAGCATCTCAAGGAGCACCTGCTCCACACCGACCTCTCGCGCGACGACCGCGTCTTCTACTTCACCACCTGCGGGTGGATGATGTGGAACTGGCTGGTGAGCGCGCTCGCCGTCGGGGCGACGGTGGTGCTGTACGACGGCGCCCCCATGGCGCGCCTGCCGCAGGCCGAGGCACTCGAGTCGAACGACGACGCGTCGTCACCGCTCGCCACGAACCCCGTGCTCTGGTCGATGGCCGAAGCGGAGCGGCTCACCGTCTTCGGGACGAGCGCGAAGTATCTCGCGCTGGCCGAGAAGGAGGGGCTGGCCCCCGGCCGCACCCACGACCTGTCGCCGTTGCGAACCATCCTCTCGACCGGAAGCCCGCTGGCACCACCGTCGTTCGACTACGTCTACCGCGACATCAAGGACGACGTGCAGCTCAGCTCCATCTCGGGGGGAACCGACATCATCTCCTGCTTCGTGCTCGGCAACCCGGCCGGACCGGTGTGGCGCGGCGAGTTGCAGGTGGCGGGACTCGGGATGGCGGTGGAGGTCTTCGGCGACGACGGACGCCCCGTGGGCGAGGGGCCGGGTGAACTGGTCTGCACCCGTCCGTTTCCCAGCATGCCGATCGCCTTCTGGGACGACGCCGACGGCAGCCGATATCGCGCCGCCTACTTCGACACGTTCCCTGGCACATGGCGCCATGGCGACTGGATCGAGCGCACGCCGCACGGCGGGTTCGTCATCTCCGGACGGAGCGATGCCACGCTCAACCCCGGCGGGGTGCGGATCGGGACGAGCGAGATCTACCGGCAGGTGGAGCAGCTGACGGAGGTCGTGGAGAGCCTGGTGGTGGGGCAGGAGATCGGCCCGGCGGGCGACCGCGATGTGCGGATCGTGCTGTTCGTACGGCTGCGCGATGGCGCGGTGCTCGACGAAACGCTGCGCGATCGTATCGTGCGGCAGGTGCGCGCCAATACGTCGCCGTTTCACGTGCCCAAGGTCATCGTCGCCGTCCCCGACATCCCGCGCACGATCAGCGGCAAGATCACCGAACTTGCGGTGCGCGACGTGATCCACGGCCGGCCGGTGCACAACACGGATGCACTGGCCAACCCCGCAGCGCTCGACCACTTCCGCGACTTGCCCGAGCTGGCACTCTAGCGGCGCGTTCGCAAGCGGTGGAGGGCTGCTGGCTCCTACACCTCGCCGCTGCATAGTCGACGCGTGGCGCAGGTTCGTGCTCTACGTCCCGGCAGTGCGCGACACGCGCGGTGCTGGCTACTTCGCGAGCCGTCGCGGGTCGGTCGTGCGTGGCAGCTGCCGCGCCTCGATGCACTCGCGCACCCGCAGCGTCACACGCTCCACGGCGGAGCGCAGCTGGCGCTCGCGCTCGCGCGACATGCGCCGGAAGAGCAAGCGTGACGCGCCGTAGGCGGCGGCGACGACCGCGAAAAACGCGGGCGCTGCGATGATCACCGCCCCATTCGTCACGCCCATCGTGATCCCGAAGGTGGCGCTGCCAAGGCCCCCGCCGGCCCCGCCCGTGATCCCGCCGAAGATCCCGCCGGTCATCTGCGACAGGTCCTCGAAGCCGCGGATGATCGTGCGGCCGTTCCGGGTCGACACCGAGAGCTGCAACTTGCGCTGCGAGGTCGGACTGGCGTACGACGTCCAGGTGACGCTGCGCCCGATCGAGTTCACGTTCCCGACGTCGCCGACGCTGCGCCGGATCTCGTCGGCCACGTCCTCCAGGTCCAGGTCACTCAGCTCACCCTGGACGATCGCCTCGAACTCGATCTTCGTTCGCGCCCCGGCCAAGGGGTGGATCGGAGCCTCCATCGCCACGCCCGGTCGCACGACGTCCACGGGCTCGCTGCCCGCGTCGCCGAGTGCCCGCTCAGCCAGGGCGCGCTCGACGTACTTCTCCCCGATGCCCGCGTCGCGCGCGGCGACTCGCACGTCGTCCATCTTGTAGCCGGTGGTCTCGGTGGCCGGCACGCGTGGTCCAGCGCGGACGAGCTCTGGCGGGGGCGTGAGCTGCCCGGTCATCTCCTGCAGGAGGGCGGCCCGTTCCCAGATGGCGTTCGCTTCCACCGAGGAAAGGATCACCCGCGATGCGGCCGGCGCCTGCTCGGGAATCGCCTGGCCGGCGGCGCTGAGCGCGGACACGAGCGCCTCGGCGTCGGGAAAGCGGGACTCGCGCGACTTGGCCAGCAGTCGGTCCACGACCTCGGCCAACGGGGCCGGCACCGTGGGTGCCACGCTGCGGATCGGTGGAGCGGGTCGCGTGACGTGGGCGACCAGGACGGCTGACGGCGTGTCGCTCTCGAACGGGAAGTGCCCGGTGAGGGCGAAGAACGCCAGCACGCCGAATGCGTACAGGTCGCTGCGGCCGTCGATGTCTTCGCCGGTGACCTGTTCGGGACTCATGTAGTGCACCGTCCCGAGCACCGTCCCGGTCTGGGTGAGCGAGGCCGACTGCGCCAGGCGGGCAATGCCGAAGTCGGTGACCATCGCCCGGCGACCGCTGGCATCGAGCAGGATGTTCTCGGCCTTGATGTCGCGATGCACCACGCCACGTGCGTGGGCGTAGCCGAGCGCGGATGCGACGTCGATGAGCAGGGGGACGAGCGCGGCAGGGCGGTACGGCCCGTGCTCGCGGACGTGGTGGGCCATCGACTCTCCGTCGACGTAGCCCATCACGAAGAAGACGAAGTCGCCCAGCTCGTCGGCCCGGTGCACCGGGACGATGCTGGGATGGGCAAGTCCTGCGGCGGTGCGCGCCTCGCGCAGGAAGCGCTCGCGGATCAGCGGGTCGCTGGCCAGGTGATAGGGGAGCGTCTTGATGGCCACCGGACGCGCCAGCTTCAGGTCGTGCGCGAGATACACGATGCCCATGCCGCCACGTCCGATCTCGCGCACGAGCTGGTACTGCCCATCGAGCGATTGGGCGAACGCGAGCGTATCGGGGCGAGGGGCGGTCATGAGGGGGAAGATATGGGCGCGTCGGTCGGGTCGGTAAGTATCAGCGTGGCAAAGGGTTTGACCGGTCTGACCAGTGGGCGGACGTCCGGCTTTTCCGCTAGATTGCCAGTCGTGCAGGTGACTCCGCCCGCGTGGCGCCGTGTCCCGTGTCGTGGGGCGCTCCGTACCCGTGTGCATTCCGACTCCCAAGGCTGGCCATGGCGACCACAAGCGCTCCGCTCCCGGAAACCGCGCAGGACACCTTCCCGATCAACGGGACCGATTTCATCGAGTTCTACGTCGGGAATGCGCGTCAGGCGTCGCTGTACTATCGCTCGGCGTTCGGCTTCGAGCTCGTCGCATATCGGGGACCAGAGAACGGGACCCGCGACCGGGCAAGCTACCTGCTGCAGCAGGGCAAGGTCCGCTTCGTCCTGACCACGGCCATCCGTCCCGACCTCTCGCCCGACGCGGCCTACATCGCCGAGCATGTGCACAAGCACGGGGATGGCGTGCGGGACCTGGCGCTGTGGGTGGACGATGCGCGTGAGGCCTACGCCCGGGCGATCGAGCGAGGGGCGCAGTCGGTCGCCGAGCCGCGCGTGCTACGGGACGACGACGGCGAAGTCGTCATCGCGGCGATCCGGACGTACGGCGAGACGATCCACTCGCTGGTCGAGCGCCGCAACTATCGTGGGCTCTTCCTCCCCGGCTTCGTCCCCGTGACCCCGCACTACCAGGGCACGCCGGTCGGGCTCAAGTACGTGGACCACTGCGTCGGCAACGTCGAGTTGGGGAAGATGAACCACTGGGTCGACTTCTACGCCGGCGTGATGGGATTCCGCAACCTGCTCACCTTCGACGACAAGGACATCTCGACCGAGTACTCGTCGCTCATGTCCAAGGTGATGGCCAACGGCAACGACCGCATCAAGTTCCCGATCAATGAACCCGCCTCGGGCAAGAAGAAGTCGCAGATCGAGGAGTACCTCGACTTCTACGTTGGCCCCGGGGTGCAGCACATGGCGCTGGCGACCGACGACATCGTGGAGACGGTGAGCACGCTGCGCGACCGCGGCGTGGAGTTCCTCTCGATCCCCACGTCGTACTACGACGAGTTGCAAGGGCGGGTGGGCCGGATCGACGAGCCCGTGGATGTGCTGGCGCGCCTCGGCATCCTCGTCGACCGCGACCCCGACGGCTACCTGCTGCAGATCTTCACCCGCCCCGTGCAGGACCGCCCCACCGTTTTCTACGAGATCATCCAGCGCAAAGGCGCCAAGAGCTTCGGCAAGGGCAACTTCAAGGCCCTCTTCGAGTCCATCGAACGCGAACAAGCCCTGCGCGGCAACTTGTAGACTCCCGTCCCCCGTCCCCCGTCCCCCGTCCCGTTCCCATGCCGTTCTATTCTTCGTTAGGCGCGTTTCCCCGCAAGCGCCACACGGTGTTCCGCCGCCCCGACGGCGGGCTGTACGCCGAGGAGCTGATGGGGCACGAGGGGTTCACCGGGACCTCGTCGCTGCTGTATCACACGCACCCGCCCACGACGGTCAAGTCGGCGCGTAAAGTGCGGGACGTCAGGCTCGAGGCCGACGAGGACACGTCGCTGCGGCATCGCCATTTTCTCACCGCGCGCGCCCCCACGGGCGGAAGCCCGACCCTGGACCGCATCCCGCTCCTGTTCAACGACGACATCGTCATGGGCTATGTGGAGCCCGACGTGCTGGATGCGCACTTCTATCGCAACTCGCAGGCGGACGAGGTCGTGTACGTGATCGAGGGTGAGGGGGTGCTGGAGTCGGTGTTTGGCGACCTGCCGTACCGCGCCGGCGACTATGTCGTGGTGCACCGCAACATCCTCCATCGGTGGCGCCTGGGGACCACGGGGCCCAACAAGTTCCTCGTGATGGAGAGTCGCGGGCATGTGCGATTCCCGACGCGCTATTGCAATCACGTGGGCCAGCTGCTCGAAGGGGCGCCGTACTGCGAACGCGACATCCGGCGGCCGAACCAGCTCAATACACGCGACGAGATGGGCGACTTCCCGCTCTTCGTGAAACAGTACGATGCGATCAACGAGCTGGTGCTGGATCACCATCCGTTCGACGTCGTGGGGTGGGATGGCTATTTCTACCCGTGGATCTTCAACATCCATGACTTCGAACCCATTGTCGGTCGCATACACCAGCCGCCGCCGGTGCACCAGACGTTCCAGGGCGATGGCTTCGTCATCTGCTCGTTCTGCCCGCGTCCGTACGACTTCGATCCCAACGCGATTCCGGCGCCGTACAACCATTCCAACGTCGACTCGGACGAGGTGTTGTTCTATGCCTCGAGCGAGTTCATGAGCCGCAAGGGGATCGAGTACGGCTCCATCACGCACCATCCGGATGGACTGCCGCACGGTCCGCACCCGGGACGGACCGAGGCATCGATCGGCGCGAAGTACACCAACGAACTCGCGGTGATGATGGACTCGTTCCGCCCGCTCAAGGTGGCCAAGGCCGCGATGCCGATCGAGGATCCGAAGTACCACCAGAGCTGGGTGGATCAGCAGCACGCGGCCTTCTCGCCGCCTACCTCGTAGGCGAGGCGTCGCGAGCGAGGCGTCGCGAGCGTGGCGCGTGAGGGTCGCGACCTACGATCGCGACAGGGCCTCGAGGGCGGCCTGGGCCGGGGGCGTGAGGATGAGGGAGCCGCTCACGGCGGCCCGCTCGAAGAGCAGCGTGTCCCAGTGCGCGGTCCCGTCGCGAAAGATCTGCTTCATCTCGCGCATGGCGGCAGGGTTGGCGTTGGCCAGCTTCTGCGCCAGCGCGTTCACGGCGACGTCGAGCTCCGGCACGGTCGCGGTGACCTTGGCGTACAGCCCGGCCCCGAGCGCCCAGGCCGCGTCGCGCCAGTCGTGGTCCACCGACAGCGCGGTGAAGTGGCCTCGGCCGATCCGGTGCTCGATCACCGGCCCCACGACAAACGGGCCGATGCCGACGGCGAGCTCGCTGAGCCGTATCGACGCGCCCGGGGCGGCGATCGCGTAGTCGGACGCGGCGACCAGCCCCACCCCGCCGCCCACCGCCTTGCCGTGCACGCGGTTGATCACGAACTGCGGGCACCGACGCATGGCCAGGATCACATGGGCAAAGCCGGAGAAGAACGTCTGCCCCGACGCCTCGTCCCGCAGCCCGCGCAGCTCGTCGAACGACGCCCCGGCACAGAACGGTCCCGTCCCCTCGCTGCGCAGCACAATGACCCGGGCGTCCTCTCGCGTGGCGAGCACATCGAAGGTGCGCGCCAACTCGAGCAGCAGGGCGCTCGGCAGCGAGTTCCCCTTGGGGTGCGAAAAGGTCACGGTGGCGATCCCGTGTGCCGTGTCGTGCGACACGGTGCCAGCGGCCAACGAGGAGGGAACGGTCATGGTGTCCCGGACGGTTATCGAAGGGTCGAGTGGGCGGCGCAAGCTACTGCGGCACCCGGTCCTGTGCGGAGACGCCGGTACCCGTCTCCGATGCAGCACTTCAGGTAGGACTGGTCGGTCCTAATGCGCCGGCATCTCGGACGCAAGACTTTGCGCGGGTTGGAGATGCGGAGATACTTCTCTCGTTGCGAACGCCGCATGCCCGGTGCGGCGCCGTTCCCCAGATTGTGCCGCGCTTCGCGGCGCGCAGGAGTCGTTCGTCATGACGCAGACTGCCACACCCTCGGCTGCCGACACCGCACGCGAGTCCGCCTTCGAGGCGGTGATCGCCGATGGCGGGTACATTGAGCCTAAGGACTGGATGCCGGATCGCTACCGGAAGCAGCTTGTGCGCATGATGTCGCAACATGCGCATTCCGAGATCGTCGGCATGCTCCCCGAGGGGAACTGGCTCACGCGCGCTCCGTCGCTGCGTCGCAAGATGACGCTGCTCGCCAAGGTGCAGGACGAGGCGGGGCATGGCCTCTACATCTATTGCGGCGCGGAAACGCTCGGCGTCGACCGGCATGAACTGGTCGACCAGCTGCACGCCGGGACGGCGAAGTATTCCTCGATCTTCAACTACCCAACCCTGTCGTGGGCCGACATCGGGATGATCGGCTGGCTGGTGGACGGGGCCGCGATCGTGAACCAGACGATGCTCGCCAAGGCCTCGTACGGCCCGTACGCGCGGGCCATGATCCGCATCTGCAAGGAAGAGAACTTCCACAAGCGCCAGGGCTACGAGATCTGCGCGACGCTCGCCGGTGGCACGCCGGCGCAGCGGGCCATGGCGCAGGAGTCGCTCAACCGGTGGTGGTGGCCCTCCCTCATGATGTTCGGCCCGAGCGACAAGGACTCGCCCAACAGCGCCGAGTTGATGAAGTGGGGGGTGAAGCGCAAGTCGAACGACGAGCTGCGCCAGCGTTTCGTGAACCTGACGATACCGCAGGGCCAGGCCCTCGGCCTGACGTTCCCCGATCCGGACCTGCGCTACGACGAGGCAACCGATAATTGGGAGTTTGGGGAGATCGATTGGGACGAGTTCTGGTCGGTCGTGAAGGGTCACGGTCCGTGCAACGAGGAGCGGCTGGAGGCGCGCCGTGCCGCGCACGACAACGGGGCCTGGGTGCGCGCGGCCGCCGAGGCATATGCGGCGAAGCAGCGCGCGGCGCGCGCCGCGGTTGCCGCCTCACCACGCGAGACGAGACGACGATCATGACGACCGCACCGAACAGCACCCCCGCCACACCGTCGGCGGGCGACTCGCAATGGCCGCTCTGGGAAGTCTTCACGCAAGAGGCGCCCGGGGCCGCGCACCAGCACGCCGGCAGCGTGCACGCCGTCGATGCCGAACAGGCGTTGCAGAACGCGCGCGACGTCTATGCGCGCCGCCGGGAGGCCATCTCGATCTGGGTCGTCCCGAGCATCACGATCTGCGCCTCCACGCCCGAGGACGTCGGTCCGTTCTTCGACCCCGCCAATGACAAGGCGTACCGGCACCCGCAGTTCTACAAGACTCCCCGCGGCGTCCGTGTCTTCTGAGCCCGTGCGCCCGCGTGGCGCCGCCCCTTTGCCTGCACGAGGAACGACCCGTGGATGACACCACACGGCAGGACCTGTTCGCCTACCTGCTACGCCTGGGCGACGACCGGCTGATCCTCGGCCATCGCCTGTCGGAATGGTGCGGCCACGGTCCGATCCTCGAGGAGGACATCGCGCTCTCCAACATCGCGCTCGACCTCATCGGCCAGGCCAACCTGCTGTTGCAGCTCGCGGGACAGGTCGAGGCCGGAGCGCGACCAGGACGCCCTGGCCTACTTTCGCGAGACCACCGACTTCCGCAACGTGCGCCTGGTCGAGATGCCGAATGGCGACTTCGGCGACACGATCGTGCGTCAGTTCCTCTTCTCGCTCCACGCGCTGTTCGTGCTCGACGCGTTGCAGCGGTGCGGGCACCCCGAACTGGCCGGTATCGCGGCCAAGGCGGTGAAGGAGACGCGTTATCACGTGCGCCACAGCGGCGAGTGGCTCGTCAGGCTCGGCGATGGCACCGAGGAGAGCCACGAGCGCGTGCAGCGGTCCCTGGATCGCCTGTGGCGCTACACCGGCGAACTGTTCGAGGGGGATGAGGTCGAGTCGCGGCTCGTGGCACAGGGGTATGCCGTGGACCCGGCGTCGGTCCGCGACGCGTGGAGCGCGCAACTGCGCGAGGTGGCGGGGCTCGCCACGCTGACCGTCCCGACCGAGGTCCACATGCAGCGCGGAGGGCGCGACGGCCGGCACACCGAGCACCTCGGACACCTGCTGGCCGAGATGCAGATCGTCGCCCGCAGCCATCCGGGGGCGACGTGGTAGCGCGGTCGGCGCCGTCCCCCGCCGACGTCTGGGAGATTCTCGAGGAAGTGCGCGATCCCGAGGTGCCGGTCCTGAGCGTCGTCGAACTCGGCATCGTGCGTGACATCGCCATCGAGGGCGACCACGTGACCGTGCAGATCACGCCGACGTACTCCGGCTGTCCCGCGATGCACGAAATCGAGCGCACGGTGGTCGGGGCGCTCGCGTCGAGGGGGCTCGTCGCCGAGGTGCGCACGGTCTTCTCGCCAGCGTGGACGACCGACTGGATGAGCGACGTCGCAAAGGAGAAGTTGCGCGCCTATGGCATCGCGCCCCCGGGACCGACCACCGAGCAGCCCCTGGTCCCGCTCATGCGCCGCGCCGCGCCGGTGCCGTGCCCGTTCTGCGGCTCTCGCGAGACGGAAACGCGCAGCGAGTTCGGCTCCACGGCGTGCAAGTCGCTGCAGGTCTGCAACGCCTGCCGCCAGCCGTTCGAGCACTTCAAGGCGATCTGACGTCGGCGGCGCGCCGGCATCGTGGGCCGCCAGCAGTTCTGATACCGTGCGCACGCTTCGGGTACCGAGGGGCGGGCGATCGGGTGACAGGATACTCCCGTCCTCATTCCGGGAGCCCTTTCATGTCCGTTCCAGTCCCGATCCTCACCCTCGACGCCGAACGCGCCCTCGCCCTCGCCGACGAGCGCCCCCAACCCTCGCGGCTGGTCCACGAACAGACCACGGGCCGCCTGCTCGCTGCGTTCTTCGCCGTGCACCGCGAACTCGGCCACGGGTTCGTCGAGGCCGTGTACCTGCGCGCGCTCATCCTCGAGCTGGCCTCGCGCGGCGTGCAGGCCGAGCAGGACATCCCGTTAGGCGTGTTCTACAAGGGGCGCAAGGTCGGCACCTTCGCGGCCGATCTCCTGGTCGATGGCAAGGTGGTCGTCAGCGTGCGTGCCGGCGCCGACCTGTTCGACTCCGACCGGGTCCAGCTGCTCAACTGCATGCGGTGCTCGCAGGCCGAGGTCGGGATGCTCCTGCACTTCGGGCCCAAGCCGGAGTTTCGCCGATTCCTCGGCCGGGTCATCGTCGAGCAGGGGAGCGCTGCCGACGCGTTCCGGTCCCACCGACGCGAGTCGGACGGTACGTGACTCGCCGCCGTGTTCTTGCAGCCGAGGGGCCGACGCCGACGCGATGGCGATCGCCCAGCGGATGAGCTGAGCCGACCGGTGGTCGGCCGTCGGCACCAACGTGCGGGCGACTACTCGCGCACCAGGGCGTCAATGCGCGCGGCGATGTCGTCCGCCGAGGGGAGGACGGCGGCGAGCAGCGACGGGTGGTACGGCATCGGCACGTCGTCCACGCACAGGCGCGCGACGGGGGCGTCGAGGAACCAGAAGGCCTGCTCGGCGAGCACCGCGCCGATTTCTGCCCCAAACCCGGCCGTCCGCGTATCCTCGTGCACAATGAGGCAGCGGCCGGTACGTTGCACCGATTCCAGCACGCGCGCCTTGTCCCACGGCGCGATGGTTCGGAGGTCGAGCAGGTCCACCTTCGCGTCCGTCTGCTCCAGGGCCTCGACGCAGCGGTGCACCATTGCGCCCCACGTGACGACCGTGATGTCGTCGCCCTCGTGTAGCGTGGCCGCCGTGCCGAACGGAATCACGTAGTCATCGCCCGGATACCGGGTGCTGCCGTCGCTGGTCATCAACAGCGAGCGATGCTCGAAGAAGATCGTCGGATTCGGCGAGCGCATGGCCGAGCGCAGCAACCCCACGGCGTCGGCGGCGTTGGACGGAATCGCGACCTGCCATCCCACCGCATGCGCCCACAGGACCTCGGCGCTGAGCGAGTGCCAGGGGTCGCCCACGTCCTTGCCGTAACCGCCCGGCATGCGCACCACCATGGGCGAGGCGAAGCGATTGGCCGTGCGCCAGCGCAGGGTGCCGGCGTTGTTCAGCTGCTCGGTCGCCGGGTCGGCGTACTTCCGGAACTGGATCTCGGCGACGGGCATCAGGCCGGCGATGGCCAACCCCGAGGCCCGACCGATGATGCCTTCCTCGGAAAGCGACGTGTCAAAAACGCGGCCGAGGCCGAACTGTTTCTGGAGTCCTTCGGTGACGAGGTGCACGCCGCCCTTGACGCCGACATCCTCGCCAAAGACCAGCAGCTTGGGATTGACGTCGAGTTCATGCCGCAGCGTGCGGCGGATCGCCTCCTGGAAGCGCACGACCTCGCCGTCCTCGCTCGCCGTCTCGACCGAGACCAGCGCCGCGCGCTCGGAGGCGCGCAATCCGCCGACGGCGGCGTCGTCGGGGGCATCCGGTTCCTCGTAGAGGTATCGCCGTACCGTGGCCGGATTCGGGGCGGGGCGCGCCCGCGCGGCGTCCAGTCCGAGGGCAACGTCGCGGGCCACGTCGGCCTCGATCGCGCCCCACTCGGCCTCGCTCAGGTGCGCCGGGACGAGAAACGCGCGCAGCTTGGGCAGGGGATCGCGCCGCGCATCGTCGGCGATCTCGGCGTCGGACCGATAGCCGCGCTGGTTGTCGGGACCGGAATGCGACGACAGGCGAGGGACCGTCAGGCGCACCAGTGCCGGGCCACGTCCGGCGCGCACGTGCTCCACGGCCGCCGACAGCTGCGCTGCGGTGTCGGCCGGATCGGTGCCATCGCCATCGCGAATGAACAGCTCCCCGAACGCCGCCAGGTTCCGGGCGATGTTCCCGCCCGGGGTCTGCATGTCGCCCCTGACCGAAATGCCGAGATCGTTGTCCTCGACATAGAACAGCATGGGAAGGGCGAGCGTGGTGGCCATGGTGAGCGCCGACCAGAAGCCGTTGGTGGCGACCGACGCATCGCCACCTAACGAGACGGCGATGGCGCCATCCCACGCGCGATCACCGAGCACGTTGCGGTGGTAGGTGATGGCCTGGGCCCAGCCGGCAACCGGGGTGTACTGCGACCCGACATCCCCCGCCATGGGGAGCACCGTCGGGCCGCCGGGATTGGGGAAGTTGCAGACGACGCCGATGTCACGGCCATCGCTGAACCCTCCCGAGCGTCCGAGCGGCGAGGCGAAGCCGTCGTCGATGCCGAGGCCGAGCGAGAGCAGGAGCGGGCGCGAGCGATAGTAGGCGCCCACGCCGTCGTGCGGGTGCGTCAGCAGGCTCGCGAGGATCGCCTGCGCGACATCGTGGCCGCGGGCGGAAAACTGGTAGAGCACGACGTGGTCCTTGGGGACCAACGCGCGATTGCGATTGGTCTGCTCCTCAGTGTCGTCGAGGGCGCGCGACACGAGCGTGTGGTACGCAACCCGCCGCCAATCGATCGGCGCCGCCGCCGGCGGGCGGGGTGACGAGACCTTCGGTCGGGGAGCAGTCCGGGTACGAGCCATGACGAGGCGCCTGGAATCGGGGGGGGCGGGGGCAAGGTGCGCCGCACTCGCTCCGCCCCCCGCATGCGACGGGAGCCGATGGGAGCGTGAGCGCGGAATCTGTGCCCAGACATCTCGCCACCCACGAGGGGATGGCGCCGATGCACGACGTACGACCCCCCAATCTATCGGTGGAACATCGTCTGGGGAGCGTCTCGGCGGCGGTACCCACGGCTGTGGCTCGCGGTCATGCGCCGGTCGCCGCCTGGCGCGGTGCTGCTGCCGGACGCCCGGCCGATGGCTCCCGATGCCGACTCCCCGCGCACGTGGACGCCTGACACGTTCCCCCGACCACCACGGTGGTTTCGGATTCTCCCGCATGGTCGTGCGAGCGGCGGCACGTTATCGTCTGTCGCGCGGCGCGCGAGGCGGCGGATCGGCGGCGGCGGATCGGCGGCGGCGGATCCGTGGCCCCGGATCTGCGGCCCCGGACCTGCCGAACCGGATCCACGTCGCACGCCGCCCGGGTGGTCCCGTTCTTCTCTCGAATCTCTCCGCATCATGCTGGCTGTCTGGCGTACCCTCGCGCTTCTCTTCCTCGTCGCGGCGGGGATGCGGCCGCTGCACGCCCAGAAGGTCTCCCCGGTGCGTCCGGGGACGAAGGCGCGTCCGGCGGTAGTCGGTGGGGCGCAACTATCGGCGGCCGAGCGGCGCGCCCTGCTGGCGATCGCGACGGTTGAAAACGCCCGTGCGTTAGGCGCGGACGGGGCAGCGCCGCTGGTGGCTGCCCTGGCCGATCCCTCGCCCGTGGTGCGGCGCGCGGCGGTGCGGGCGCTCGGACGCCTGCAGCGCGCCGACCTGCTCCCCGACATCGAGGGTGCCGTGAGCGATGCGGACGAGCGCGTGCAGCTGGAGGCGATCAACGCGATCGCCCAGTCGTTGCAGGGGCTGCGCGTGCTGGAGCCAGCGTCTGCTGATCGGCGACGCGCGCTCGACGACGGGGTCGATGCCCTCGTGGGCGCCGCGGAGCGTCTGCCGAGTCCGAGCGTCCTGGCGACGGCGGCACGGTCGCTCGGTCGGCTCCCGTACGGTGATAGCATCGTGCCACGCGAGGTGGAGCGGGTGATCGCGCAGATGGGCGATCGTCCCGGGCCGGGGGGGCGACCGCTGGCGCGCAGCGATGCAGCCGTGGCGGCGGGGATGATGCACGGGTTGTACGCGCTCGCCCGCTCCGGTCGAACGACGGGGAGTCCGTCGCAGGTGGCGCGGTCGGCGATGCGCTGGGCGACGACGTTCGGGCTGGACTCCGCGCGACCGGGTGGCGGCGCGACCACTGCGACGGTCCAGGAGGCTGCCGCCCGCGTGCGGCGACTCGCCTACCTGGCGCTTGCGGCCGCACGCGATACGTCGGGCGAATTGGTGCGCCGGGCGATGCGTGACACGGATGAGCAAGTCCGCCGCCTGGCCGTCGTCTCGGCGGTCGCGCTCGAGGACAGCGTGGTGCGTCGCCAGGTTGTGACGAGCGCCCTGCGCGACCCTTCCTTCCTGGTGCGCTTCGAGGGGGTGCGCAGCTACCGCACGCTCCCCGCCCCCCGCGTGTGCGCCCCCCTCTTTCGGGCGACGCTGGACCCCAATCCGCACGTGGCGCTGGCAGCGGTCGACGCGTTAGGCGGCGGATGCGACGATCGTGGCGCGGCGACCGACTCGCTGATACGGCTGGCCGCGACGCCGGTTGCCGCCGTACCCGCGCGGCCGAAGGGGGGGACAAGTTGGCACCGACGGGCGCACGCCCTGCTCGCGCTGTCCCGCCTATCGCCGACGACGGCGATTCCGTTGCTGCGACAGGACGCGCTGCACCCGGTGTGGCAGGTCCGGCTCTACGTGGCGCGAGCGGCGCTCGTGGTGCGGGATACCCTGACGCTCTCGTCGCTCGCCTTCGACGGCAACGGGAACGTACGAGAGGCGGCGCTGGCCGGGATCTCGGCGACCGTCGGCCATGCCGCGGACAAGGTCTACCTCGCAGCGCTGTCGGCGCTCGACTATCAGGTGGTGCTCCAGGCCGCCCAGGCGCTGCGCGGGGCCCCCGCCCCCGACTCGGTCGTGCCGGCGCTCTTCACCGCGCTGGAGCGGCTGACGGCGGAGCGTCGGGAGAACGCGCGCGACCCGCGCGTGGCGCTCGTCGAGCGCATCGGGGAGCTGGGGAACGAGCGGCAGGCGCAACGCCTGGCGCCGTACCTCACCGACTTCGATTCGACGCTGGCGGTGCGGGCGGCGACGATCATGGAGCGCTGGACACTGCGTCGATCGGTGGCGGCGCCGCGCCGGCTGCCGCTGTCGACCGACGCGGTCGATCAGGTGATCGGAAGCGACCTGCGGCTGCTGGTGCGCATGGCGGCGCGGAGCGGGGGCGGGGTCTTCGTCGTGCGGCTGCTTCCAGACGAAGCCCCGCTCACGGTGGCCCGCATCGTCAAGCTGGTGCGAGAGGGCCACTACGCCGGGCGCACCTTTCATCGGGTCGAGCCGGCCTTCGTGATCCAGGGGGGGAGTCCCGCGGCGTCCCGAGTTCGTCGGCGACGGTCCGTTCATGCGTGACGAGGTCGGGCTGCCAAGTCACCTGCGTGGAACGCTGGGGATCTCGACCCGCGGGCGCGATACCGGTGACGCGCAGCTTTTCGTCAACCTGACGGACAACGTTCGGCTCGACCATGATTACACCGTCTTTGGCGAGATCATCCAGGGGCGTGAGGTGGCCGAGGGGGTGATCGAGGGCGACGTGATCGAGCGGGTGGACGTGGTGCGAGTGCGGTGACGGCGAGTAGGTTCCCCGGAGCCGTGGCGAGGGCCGCTGGGCGCTCGCGGGACCGAGAATGACAGGTGGGGGATGACCGAGACGTCGATTGTGCGCGAGGTGACCGGCGGGGTGATGCGCATCACCCTCAACCGTCCCGACGTGCTGAACTCGTTCCACATGGCGATGGGGCGCGCACTGCAGGCGGCGCTGGACGAAGCCGCGGCGCCGTCGGTGCGCGCGGTGCTGCTGACGGGGGCCGGTCGCGCCTTCTGCGCGGGGCAGGACTTGGGGTCGGTGTAGCTCGATGACCCGGCGGGCCTCCCCGACCTCGGCAACGTCGTGCGCGACCTGTGGAACCCGATCATTCGGCGCATTCGCCAGTGGGAGAAGCCGGTGATCGCGGCGGTGAATGGCGTCGCGGCGGGGGCCGGGGCGAACGTGGCGCTGGCCTGTGACATCGTCCTCGCCTCGCGCTCGGCCTCGTTCATCCAGGCGTTCAGCAAGCTCGGGATCATCCCGGACAGCGGGGGGACGTTCTTCCTGCCGCGCCTCGTCGGGACCGCCCGCGCCACCGCGCTGATGTTCCTCGGCGACAAGGTGCCGGCGGCCCAGGCGGCGGAGTGGGGGATGATCTGGCGCGTGTGCGAGCCGGAGACGTTGCTGGCCGAGGCCGAGGCGTTGGCGCTGCAGCTGGCGGCACAGCCGACGCGAGGATTCGCCCTGACCAAGCAGGCGATCAATGCGTCCGTGACGCGCGACGTGGTCGCGCAGCTGGACGAGGAGGAGCGGCTGCAGCGCGAGGCCGGGCGCACGCAGGACTTCGTGGAGGGGATTCGGGCATTCCTGGAAAAACGCACGCCGGAGTTTCGCGGTGAATAGTTCGGAGGCAGAGATGGTCGTGGGCGTCGTCGGTGCCGGCGCCATGGGGTCCGGGATCGCCCAGGTCGCGCTCAAGCACGGTCATCGCGTGCTGTTGACCGACGCCGTCATTCCGGCCGTCTGGAAGGCGAAGGAGTCGATCGAGGCCGGGCTCGCGCGCGATGTGAGCAAGGGGCGCCTGACGGCCGACGCGCGCGACGCGGCGCTGGGCCGGCTCGAACTCGTGGTCCCGGAACACGGCGTGGGTCCCTTCCGCGAGTGCGGCCTTGTGATCGAGGCCATCGTCGAGCGGCTCGAGATCAAGCGGGCGACCTTTCAGGCGCTGGAACGGGTCGTGTCGCCTGCCTGCGCGCTGGCCACGAATACGTCATCGCTGTCGGTCGCGTCGATCGGTGCCGCGTGCCAGCGCCCGGAGCGCGTGCTCGGCGTGCACTTCTTCAATCCGGCCACGGTCCTCCCGCTGGTGGAAATCGTCGCCGGCATTCGGACCGATCCGGCCGTCGCCGACCGCGTGGCGGCAGTGGTCGATGGCTGGGGCAAGGTCACCGTGAGAGCAGCCGACACGCCGGGGTTCATCGTCAACCGCATCGCACGCCCGTTCTACGGCGAGGCGTTGCGCATGGTCGAGGAGGGGGTCGCCGACATGGCCACCGTCGACTGGGCGATGAAGACGATCGGTGGATTCCGCATGGGACCGTTCGAATTGATGGACTTCATCGGCCACGACGTCAACTACGTGGTGACGGAGGAGGTCTGGACGGCGATGTACTTTGATCCGCGCTACCGGCCGTCGCTGCTGCAGAAACGGCTGCTCGAGGCGGGGTTACTCGGGCGCAAGAGCGGTCGGGGGTTCTACGACTACGCTGACGGAGCGACGGTGCCGGAGCCGGTGCGGGACGAGACGCTGGGGCGGGTGATCTTCCGTCGCACGCTGGCGATGCTGGTGAACGAGGCCGCGGATGCGCTGCATCTCCGCATCGCCAGTGCCCGGGACATCGAGCTGGCGATGACGAAGGGGGTCAACTATCCCAAGGGGCTGCTGGCCTGGGGGAACGAGATCGGGCTCGGCAAGCTGCTCGAGCACCTCGAGGCGTTGCAGTCGGAAACAGGCGAGGACCGCTATCGCCCGTCGCCACTGCTGCGACGCATGGTGCGCAACGCGGAGCAGTTCCAGGTATGACGGGGCCGCGGCACGCCGCCGGCGATGCCACGCCCGCCGGGATACACAACGACGGACAGCAACTCGCGGAGCGTGTCGTGCGCAGCATGCTGGCCAGCGACGCGCTGAGCCGATGGCTGGGGATCGCGGTCGTCGAGATCGCCCCGCGACGCTCCACCTGTCGCATGACGGTGCGCGACGAGATGGTGAACGGATTCGGCGTCGCCCACGGCGGGATCGTCTTTGCGCTCGCCGATTCGGCGTTTGCCTTCGCCTGCAACACGCACGGGACGGTCACGGTCGCCGTGGACAACACCATCACCTACCCCGCGGCGATTCACCCCGGCGACGTGCTGACGGCCGAGGCGGGAGAGGAAGCCCGCTCCAACCGACTCGGGTACTACCGGGTCGTGGTGACAAACCAGCATGGCGCGGTGGTCGCGCTGTTCAAGGGGACGGCATATCGCACGCAGCGTCCCCACTTTCCAGATGAGGGTCTCGATGCGTAACGCGTATATCGTCGACGGCGTTCGGACGCCGATCGGCTCATTTGCCGGCGCGCTGAGTGGCATGCGCCCGGACGACCTGGCCGCCTTGACGATCCGTGCCCTCCTGGAAAAGGTCGTGCGCGTGGAGTCCGGAGAAGATCGTCGACGTGATCTTCGGCTGCGCGAACCAGGCCGGCGAGGACAACCGAAACGTAGCGCGCATGGCCGGCCTGCTGGCCGGGCTGCCAACGTCGGTTCCGGGCGAAACGGTCAACCGGCTGTGCGCCTCGGGATTGAGCGCCGTGGCGCAGGCAGCGCGCGCCGTGAAGCTCGCCGAGGGGGACCTGTACATCGCCGGCGGCGTGGAGAGCATGTCGCGGGCGCCGTACGTGATGTCCAAGGGCGCGGCGCCGTTCGCGCGCGATGCGCAACTGTTCGATACGTCGATCGGCTGGCGCTTCGTGAACCCGGCAATGCGCGAACAGTACGGGGTGGATTCGATGGGGCAGACGGCCGAGAATGTGGCCGAGCAGTGGAAGATCTCGCGCGAGGACCAGGATGCGTTCGCGGTACGCTCGCAGCAGAAGGCCGCTGCGGCGCGAACGTCGGGTCGCCTGGGCGAGGAGATCGTGCCGGTGATGGTTCCCGGGGCCAAGCGGGGGACGACTGTGGCCGTCACGGACGACGAATTCCTGCGCCCCGACACGTCACTGGAGGTGCTGGCGAAGCTGAGGCCCGCATTCCGCACTGATGGCAAGGGATCGGTGACCGCCGGCAACTCGTCGGGGATCAACGATGGCGCCTGCGCCCTGCTCATTGCCTCCGAGCCCGCCCTGAAGCAGGAAGGGCTGTCGGCGACGGCACGCATCGTGGCCGCGGCGGCCGTAGGAGTCGACCCGCGCATCATGGGCATCGGCCCGGTTCCCGCCACTCGGCTCGTGATGAAGCAGTCGGGGCTGACGGTTGATGACATGGACGTGATCGAGTTGAACGAGGCCTTCGCGGCCCAGTCGCTGGCCTGCCTGCGCGAGTTGGGCATCGACGACGACGATCCGCGCGTCAACCCGAACGGCGGCGCCATCGCGCTCGGTCACCCGTTAGGCATGTCGGGCGCCAGACTGGCACTGACGGCCACACGCGAGCTGCAATTCACCGGCAAGCGCTACGCGCTCTGCACGATGTGCATCGGGGTGGGGCAGGGATACGCGATGATCCTCGAGCGCGCCTGACGGCCGGTCGACGGCGCCGCGGTCGCCGCCGACCGCTGTTGCGCTCGTCGGGCGGCAGCTGCACGCCGGAGTTGTAGTCGCGCGCTACGGCGCGCGTCGGGTGTAGTAGCCATCGAACGTGGTCCGCCACGTCGTGCCGCCATCGATGGACAGCTCCCAGAGCTGCCGGACGCGTCCGTCGGTGAGCGGAGTGAACGACATGCGCGAGCGCGCGGGTTCGCCGGCTGGGCCGCGCGCCGGCCCCTCCATGACCATGGCGCCGTCGGGGGCACGCGCGCCGTCGAACTGGGCCAGCATGCCCTGATTGTCGACCCAGGTCTGGTGCCAGCGCTTGGCAGTCGCGTCGAAGATATTGAACGATTCCCCTACCGACCCGCCGGTGCCGGACCACGCCTCGTGAATGACGCATCCGTCCAGGATCGACGTGATGCGGCTGGTGCCGGCCACGGCACCCTGCGGTGTGCGCACTTCCCATTCACCGAGCCAGAAATCGAACGCCCGATGAGACGGCGTGCGACAGCCTGCCGGTTGAGTACCCTGCGCGCAGAGCGCGCCGGCAGGGAGGACCAACAGCGCCGCAGCAACAGCGAACAACCGACGCGGCGGGAGCATGGCGATCGGGAGAGGGTGTGAGGCGCGGCGGGCCGGCGGGACGGCGGGACGGCGGGACGAGGGCCACGAGACGATGGTGCTCCGCGAGGCACCCCGATAGGGCGCAGTGATGAACCGCGCGTACGACCGTGCAGCCTGTAACAGTCTCGCCGCCGCGGGACGGAGTCGCGCGAGCCCGGTTATCTTGATCGGGCGCCTCCCGCAACCCCTCGATCCGTGATCTACTCCTTCAACGGCACGACGCCCATCGTACACGAGTCGGCCTTCGTCCACCCCCAGGCAGTGGTGACGGGTCAGGTCTCGATCGGGCGCGACGTGTACATCGGTCCCGGCGCCGCGCTTCGCGGGGACTGGGGCGCGATCGAGATCGCCGACGGGTGCAACGTGCAGGAGAACTGCACGATCCACATGTTTCCAGGCGTGACGGTGGTCCTGGATGAGGGGGCGCATATCGGCCACGGCGCGATCGTGCACGGTGCACGCATCGGGCGCAACGCGCTGGTCGGGATGAATGCCGTGATCATGGACAACGCCGTGGTCGGCGCAGGATGCATCGTCGGCGCGCTCTGCTTCGTGCCCGCCGAGATGATCATCCCCGATCGCAAGGTGGTGGTGGGCAACCCGGCGCGCATCGTCAAGGACGTGTCCGACGAGATGCTGGCGTGGAAGACGGAAGGGACCGCCCACTACCAGCGGCTCCCTGCGGCGCTGCACGCATCGTTGCGTGAAGCGGTCCCGCTGCGCACGCGGCCAGAGGGATGGGGGGCGGTGGTCGCCCCGACGCTGCAGCCGTGGAGCCGAGAGAAGGAGAGCGACGACCGCTGATCGCTCGACGCGGGTACGGCCGGGCGTCGACGCACCGCCCGCGACGCCGGCCCCGCGACTGCCTACCGCTTGCCGCTGGCGGGTGCTCGCCGCCGCACCGCCGCCGCACTCGCCTTGCCGTCGGGAGACCGCCGGTCGTGGGCGCCATACGCCGTTTTCGTCCGGGCGTCGTACCAGATGCTGTGCGCGTCACCCTGCGACTGCGCGGGGCGCTGGCGCAGCAGGTGCCCCATCTCGGCAAGCGAAAACTGCGCCGCGGTCGAGATCGCCCCCACCTCGAACTGCGTCACATCGGGGAGCCATTGGTGGTGGATGCGCGGGGCATCGACCGCGGCGCGCACCGGCTGCCGGAACGCGGTGACCCCGAGCACGACGTCGATGACCGTGTTCGGGATCGTCCGTCCTCCCGGAGAGCCGGTCACGAGCAGCAACTGGTCGTCGCGCGCGAGGATGACGGGCGTCATGGAGCTGAGCATGCGCTTGCCCGGGGCGATCAAGTTGGGTGCCGTGCCGATGTCACCGCGTGTGGAGGTGTAGCCCGCCTTCTTGTTGAAGTCGCCCATCTCGTTGTTCAGCAGGAACCCCGTCCCTCGCACCACGATCCCGGAGCCGTAGCCCCCCTCCAATGTGTAGGTCTGCGAGACCGCGTTGCCCTCGGCGTCGACAACCGAGAAGTGCGTCGTCTCCATCGGCTCGGTGGCGATGTCCAGGTCGCTGGCCAGCGAGACGGAGCGGGAGGCGCGGGCCGGATCAATGCTGCGCGCGAGCGAGTCCGCGTACTGCGTCGAGAGCAGGCGCTCGAGCGGCACGGTCGCGAAGTCCGGGTCACCGATGTAGCGGGCGCGATCCAGGTAGGCGCGCCGCGCCGCCTCGATGCGCAGGTGCAGGAACTCCGGCGTGCCACGCGCGAATCGCTCGGCGCTGAGTGCCTCGAGTTGATTCAGCGTCTCGATCAGGACAACGCCGCCCGAACTCGGCGGACCCATCGCGATGATATCGTTCCCGAGATACGTGCCGCGTAGCGGCGCGCGCTCCACCGCACGGTACTCGGCCAGGTCGCGCGCCGTGATCGCGCCGCCGTGGTCGCGCATCTGCTGGACGAGCGAGTCGGCGATCCAGCCGGTGTAGAACGCGCGCGCGCCGCTGTCGGCAATCGCGCGCAGGGTGCGCGCGAGGTCGGGAAGCCGAAGTCGGTCGCCCGCCCGCCACGCCCTGCCGTCGCGCCGTCCGTAGGCAGCCATCGACGAAGGGAAGGGAGCGAACGTGGTCAGCAGCTGCTCGTTGAGATCGGCGGCCAGCGCTCGTGAGAGCGGAAACCCCTGCGCCGCGAGCTGGGCGGCGGGCAGGACAAGCGAGCGCCAAGGGAGCTTCCCGAGCCGCGCGTGGGCCGATTCCATCCCGTGCACGGTGCCGGGGACTCCGGGCGAGAGCCACCCCGAATCGGTCAGGGCGTAGGCGATCGCCCCGTCGGCGGTCTGGAACATCGTGGGGGTGGCGCTCAGCGGCGCCTTTTCGCGGAAATCGAAGGTCGTGGCCTCGCCCGACGCCATGCGCACGACCATGAAGCCGCCACCGCCGATATTCCCGGCCGAGGGATGTGTCACCGCGAGGGCGAAGGCCGTGGCTACGGCGGCATCGACCGCGTTACCGCCGCGGGCGAGGGTGGCGGCCCCGATATCGGAGGCGAAGCTCGAGACGGACACAACTATCCCGCGTCGAGCCGGTACCGCCCCGGTTCCGCCGAACTCGACGCGCGGAGTGGCTGCAGGTCGCGCGGCCCGTTGCGCGAATGCAGGTGGAGGGGCGATGGCGGCGGCACACAGGGCGACCACGGCGAGCCAGTACAGCCGCATGCGGTGAGGCCGAGTGGTGAACTGCGTGCAGATCGCGGTCGCGCCGCGGTCGGATCCGGGAGGGTAGGGATGCATCGACGGACGTTACTCCCGCACGGCGGGAGTGGCTAGCCGACTCGCGCGGTTCCTGCCATCGGCCGCCTGATGCGCCCCAGACGACCGATCATGCGAACCGGCCCCCGCGAACCGGCCCCTGCGAACCGGGCGTTTCGAGTCCGGCCCTGTGAATCGGGCCCGCTGGACCGAACCCTGCAATCCGAACAGTGACTCGGGATCCGTGTCGACGAGCGGGCTAGGCTTTGCTCGGCCCCGAGTGAAAGTGTTGATCGTTGGAGCGTTCCCAGTCCCACTTCGCCTCTGGATGATGCCGCCGCCAGAGATAGCGGCCCATGGCGAGGGCGCCGAGCAGGTTGCCGACCAGCCCGTAGAGCCAGGCCGAGCCGCCAAAGACTGGATTGCGTGAAGCGAGTCCGGTGAGATTCAGCAAGATGAGTTCGAACAGCGCGACCAGAACGATCAGGGCGAGGGCAAACGAGGGCTTGCGTTCGGCCCGGTTGTACACGGCGCTGACGATCGTCCCGATGGCCATCATGCCGACGTAGAGCGTGACCAGCCACGTGACGACGTGGATGGCGAACCCGCGCCCGCCGAAGCCGACTCCGAGCGCGTGATAGATCCAGGCGCCGAGCAGTGCGGCCGTGACACCGGCTCGATCGACGAGGGCGTCGACGCCGAAGGTCCAGACGGCAATCGCGCTGGCGCCGAGAAATCCGGCGACCACGCCCTCGCGCAGTGGGTGGCGACTCACCATGGCGAATCCTCCTGCGGAGATGAGCGACAGCGTCCGTCTTCCTCGATGGTGGAGCCCAACCGGGAGACGTCGCTCTTGTACTGTCGGTCCGGTGTGCCGCGGGCGCAAGAGGGTTCGTCCCGAGAATCGCCCTGTGACGCGACGGCATGGCGTGGGACGGCAATTAGCTTGCGGGGTGACGTGGACGCCTCCGTATCGATGCTTGGCGGTCTGCGGCACGCCGATTCGCGACAGCGCGCGAGTCGGGTGGGCGGGGCGACGAACTTCAGCACCGGCCACTCGAGTCTCGCCCCGCGCGTTCCCCCTGAGTTTTTTCCTGCGTTTCCCTGCGATTCATGTCCATGCGACTCCAGAACTTCGCGCTCGGCCAGTGGGTTCACGGCACCGGCACAGGAACCGATCTCTTCCACGCCGTCACCGGTGACAAGGTGGCGGAAGCGGGCAGCGGGGGACTGGATTTCGCCGCCATGCTCGAGTACGCGCGCGCTGTGGGTGGGCCAAAGCTCCGTCGCCTCACCTTCCACCAGCGGGCGCTGATGCTGAAGGAGATGGCCCGGTATCTCGGCGACCGAAAGGACGCGCTGTACGCGTTGTCCACCGCCACTGGGGCAACCAAGGCCGACTCGTGGGTCGACATCGACGGCGGGATCGGCACGTTCTACGTCTACGCGAGCAAGGGGCGTCGCGAGTTACCTAACGAGACGTTTTTCGTCGACGGCGCGGTGGAAGGCATCTCGAAGTCGGGGACGTTCGTGGGGCGCCACATCTGCGTGCCGCTCGAGGGAGCGGCGGTGCACATCAACGCCTTCAACTTCCCCGTGTGGGGGATGATGGAGAAGCTCGCCCCGTCGCTGCTCGCCGGGGTCCCGTGCATCGTGAAGCCTGCGACGCTGACGTCGTTCCTGACCGAAGCCGCGTTCCGCCTGATGGTCGAGTCGAAGATCTTTCCCGAGGGGGCGATCCAGCTGATCTGCGGGAGCGCCGGCGACCTGTTGTCGCACCTGGACTGTCAGGACTCGGTCGCCTTCACCGGTTCCGCGTCGACGGGCCGCATGCTGAAGGAATCACGGAGCGTCGTCGAGCACTCGGTGCGCTTCAACATGGAGGCCGACTCGCTCAACTGTTCCATCCTCGGTCCCGACGCGGTGCCCGGCACCGAAGAGTTCGACCTGTTTGTGAAGGAAGTCGTGCGCGAGATGACGAGCAAGGCGGGGCAGAAGTGCACGGCCATCCGTCGCACCATCGTCCCCGATGCGGTGATGGGCGACGTGCTCGCCGCCCTACGCAAGCGATTGGGCGACGTGAAGATCGGCGATCCGACCGCCGAGGGGGTCAAGATGGGACCGCTCGCCGGGCGTGCGCAGGTGAGCGAGGTGCGCAAGGCGCTCACGGCGATCCGCGCCGGTGCCGAGGTGATCATGGGTGGCGGCGACGCCGAGGGGCTGATCAACGCCGATGCGGCCGTCGGCGCCTTTTTTCCCATTACGCTGCTGGCGTGCAACGACCCGCTCACGGCGACGGCGCCACACGATATCGAGGCCTTTGGTCCGGTGAACACGGTGATGCCTTACGCGACCGTTGGCGACGCCATCGCGCTGGCGCGACTCGGCAAGGGATCGTTGTGCGCGTCGCTGTTCACGGCCGACGACACGGTGGCGCGCGATGTGGTGCTGGGGACGGCCGCCTATCACGGGCGGCTGTATGTGCTGAATCGGCATAGCGCCAAGGAAGCCACCGGGCACGGCTCCCCACTCCCGCACCTCGTGCATGGCGGACCGGGAAGGGCGGGCGGGGGCGAGGAAATGGGCGGCATGCGCGGCGTGATGCACTACATGCAGCGCACGGCGGTGCAGGGGTCGCCACAGACGCTGACCCGCATCACCAACGAATGGATTGCCGGCGCCGACCAGCCGACGGATCGTGTGCACCCGTTCAGGAAATACTTCGAGGAACTCGAGATCGGCGACACGCTGACGACGCACCGCCGCACGGTGACGGAGGCCGACATCGTCAACTTCGCGGGGATCAGCGGCGACTTTTTCTATGCCCACATGGACGAGCTTGCGGCGAAGGAGTCGTTTTTCGGCCGGCGCGTGGCGCACGGCTACTTCGTCCTTTCGGCGGCGGCCGGTCTCTTTGTCGATCCGGCCCCGGGACCGGTGCTCGCCAACTACGGAATGGACAACCTGCGCTTAATCAAGCCCGTGTACGCGGGCGACACGATCCAGGTGTCGCTGACCTGCAAGCAGAAGACCGTGAAGGAGACGCCGGCCGATGGCGTCCCGCAGGGGGTGGTAGCGTGGGACGTACGTGTCAGCAATCAAGAGGGCGAACTGGTGGCGACGTACACGATCCTGACCCTGGTGCGTCGCACGTGATGCCGCGCGCTGCTCGCTCCGCCTGGGGCGAGCAAACGCCGAGCGGTGGGCGCGCAGCGTGCGCGAGCTGTTGGACGTCTCGCCGCGCTGCACGACGCGTGGTAGTGTACCCGCAGTAGACGAACCTCAACCGTTTGTGTGTGGAGGCGTATCGCACATGACTGCTGTACCGGCCGGGCATCAACGCTTCGTGGTTCCTTCAGAAGCGATCGATGCACAGGTATTGATCATCGATGACGAACCGCAGATCCGTCGCGCCCTTGCTCGCGTGCTCGAGGAGCGCGGGGCGCGGGTGGTCGATGCTGCGACCGGGACCGAGGGATTGGCCCTCGCGGCGTCGGAGAATCCGGACCTCGTCGTGCTGGACATCGGGCTCCCCGACATTGCCGGCGACGTGGTGTGTCGCGAACTGCGCGCCTGGAGCCAGGTGCCGATCGTGGTGCTCTCGGCGCGTCACTCCGAAGTGGAGAAGGTGCGGCTCCTGGACCTCGGGGCCGACGACTATCTCACCAAGCCGTTCGGCTCAGCCGAATTGGTGGCGCGCGTGCGGGCGCACCTGCGCCGCTCCACGGTCGCCGAGAGCGAACTGCCGGCAGTGATTCGCGCCGGCTCGATCGAGATCGACTTTCACCGGCGCGGCGCCTTTCGAGACGGAGAGCGGCTGCATCTCACGCCGCTGGAGTGGTCGCTGCTGCGCACCATGGCGACGCAGGCCGGTCGCACACTGACGCATCGACAGCTGTTCGATGCCGTCTGGGCCCGATCGCACGGGAATGCGTCGCAGTACCTGCGCGTCTTCATCACGGCGCTGCGCAAGAAGATCGAACCCGATCCCTCTGCGCCGCAGTTGATCGTCACCGAGCCAGGAGTTGGCTATCGGTTCGAGATTCCGCGCCCCGCATGAGGGGCGACCTCGTGAGCACGGGGTGGAATGACAGCGTTGCCGGATGTTCGGGGCGGCGCGGCCGACGGCACGCCGCACAGACCGCCGCCGCGTGATGCTGCGTCGAGCGGCGCTGGGTCGACTGGCGCTGGCTCGACTGGCGCTGGCTCGACTGGCGCTGGCTCGACTGGCGCTGGCTCGAGTGGCGCGTCCCCGGCCGCGGCGATAGCGGCATTCCCGCTGGACACCGAGCCGCCACGCCATTGGTTCCGCCTGCGCATGAAGCGATCGCGGATCTGGCTGCTGAGCACCGCCGTCGTCCTGATCTTCGTCGCGATCATGGTGCCGTATCGGGAAACGGTGGACGAAGTGCACGTCGTCCTGCCCATGCTGCTCATGATCCTGCTGGCGAGCTCGATCGGTGGCGAGCGGCTTGGCTTCTTCCTGGCGGCGGTCGGGTTCGTGGCGATTGACATCATCTTCCAGCGACCGTTTGGCACGTTCAGCCTGCGCAAGCCGCACGACCTGACGGTCCTCGTGTCGTTTTTCGTGACCGCGGCAATCAGTACGCGCCTGCTGTCGCGCGCGCAGTTCCAGGCCGCGGAGGCGCGTCGACGCAGTGCCGAGCTGCAACGCATGGCAGAACTGGGCGCCGACATGCTCTCGGCGACCAGCACCACGGCCGCGCTCGAACGCGTCGCCCTCGCCATGTGCGACATCCTCGGCGCGCGGCGCTGTCGCGTGACTCGAGGCACGGCGGCCGATGCGCAGGATGTCGTTGCCGAGGTGACGGTTGCGGCCGCGACGGGCGCCGTCGACGTGACGGAGACAACAGCGCCCCTTCGCTTTCCGCTGCAGGCCGACGGTGAGCTGATCGGCGAGATGCAGGTGGAAGGTGTCGACCCGGCCGCGCTCGGGCGTACCCGTGCCTCCACGCTGCAGGCACTGGCGCAGTACGCGGCGCTGGGCCTGGACCGTATGCAGCTGGCGGCGCACGCGGCGTACGCGGACTCGTTGCGCGAGGCGGACCGCATGAAGGACATGGTGCTGGCCTCCGTCTCGCACGACCTGCGCACGCCGTTGACGACGATCAAGCTCCTCGCGGCATCGCTGGCGCGCGGAGGAGAAGGGGCAGCGATGCAGATCGAGGAGGAGGCGGATCGCCTGTCCCGCATGGTCGGCGACCTGCTGGACCTGTCGCGCGCACGAGCCGGCGAGCTGACGCTGGCGATGGACGTGAATACGCTGGAGGACCTGGTCGGAGCGGCGACGCGCCAGATGGCGCCGATGCTTGGCGATCGGCGCGTCACGCGCCGGGTCGTCGACGACGAGGGGCCGCTGGTGGGGCGGTTCGACTTTGTGGCGTCGTTGCGCGTCGTCGTGAACCTGATGGAGAACGCGGCGAAGTACTCCGGCCCCGTCGCCCCGATCGACCTGGTCGCACGGCGCGAAGGCGGTGAGTTGGTCATCGAGGTGCTGGATCGCGGCCCGGGGGTAGCCGAGGACGACCTCGGTCGCATCTTCATCCCATTCTTTCGCTCCGAAGCGGTGCTGTACGACGTGGGCGGGGCGGGGCTCGGGCTCCCGATGGCGAAGATGCTCGCCGAGGCGCAGGGGGGGGGCCTGCGGTACACGCCGCGCCCCGATGGGGGGAGCATCTTCACCTTCACGCTGCCGGCCCACCACGCGACGTTCGAGCCCGGCTTCGACGACCAGGCGCCCGATTCGGACTGAGCGGCCGCGCGCCGTGGACGACGGCGCGCCGTTCACAACCGCGCCCCGGGGGCGATAGATTGCGCGCGCCGACTCCCCTCAACCCAGTGGTGCGCGTGCCGGTCTTCTCCCAACGTTTCGGCCTGCTTCCGGCCTACCCGCTCGCCCACGTCCCGCTGCGCAAGCGCGAATTGCTGCAGCGCGGGGTCGACGTCATCGACCTCGGGGCGGGGGACGCGGACCTCGCGCCTCCCCCGGGTGCCGTCGCGGCACTTCGCGAGGCGGCGGCGACTCCCGCGCTCGGGCGCTACGGCTTCGGGCTCGGCCACATGCCGTATCGCGAGGCGATCGCCGCGTGGATGCATCGGCGGTTCGGGACGACGGTCGATCCGGTGACAGAGCTCGTCCCGCTGCTCGGGTCCAAGGAAGGGCTGGCGCACGTCGCGTTCGCCTTCCTGGGGCCGGGCGACGTGGCGGTGGTACCCGAGCCGGCGTACCAGGCGTATCTCGGCGGGACACTGCTGAGTGATGCCACGCCGCACGTGTACGCCCTGCGCCCGCGGACCGACTTCCTGCTCGAGCCGGACGAACTCCCGCCCGAGGTGGTCGCGCGGACACGCGTCGTCTACCTGAACTACCCGAACAATCCCACCACGGCGGTCGCCCCGCGCGATTACCTCGAGCGCGTGGTCCGCTTCTGTCGGGCGCACGATGCCCTGCTGGTCTACGACAACGCGTATTCCGAGCTGGCGTTCGATGGCTACGTCCCGCCGTCGATCTTCGAGGTGGAGGGCGCGCGCGACGTGGCGATCGAGTTCCACTCGCTCTCCAAGACGTACAACATGACCGGATGGCGGTGCGGCTGGGCGGTCGCCAAACCGGAGATTGCCGGCGCCCTTGCGAAGGTCAAGACGTTCGTCGACACCGGCGCGTACATGGGGATCCAGGCCGCGGGGGTGGCGGCGCTGGAATCGGGGAGCGAATGGATTGCCGGCAATGTGGCGATCTTCCTGGAGCGCCGTGACGCCGCGGTCGCGGCATTTCGTGCCGCAGGGTTCAGCGTCTCGCCGCCGCGGGCGACCATGTACCTGTGGATTCCGCTGCCCGAGGGGGTGCCGAGCAAGGCGTTCGCCGATCGTCTCATGGAGGAGGAAGGGGTGATCGTCCTTCCGGGCGCCGGCTTCGGCGCGGGAGGGGAGGGGTACTTCCGCATCTCGTTCATCGTGCCACCGGCGCGACTGGCGGAGGCGGCGGCCCGCGCTGGGCGGCTGCTCGCTCGATGGCCCGCTGCGACGTGAGCGACCGCCACATGAGCGCCCGCGCCGGGTCCCGTCGACGCGCGCTTGCATCGACGTCGAGCACAAACACCATGTACCGCCTAGTCGCGGGAGGACTTGCATGAAGTGGACGCCGGGTCGACGGAGTGCCAACCTCGAGGACCGTCGCGGCGCCTCATCGGGTGGAGGCGCGGGTGGAGGATTCGGTTTCGGGGGCGGCGGCGGCGGCGGGGGGGGCGGATTCGGCGGTGGCAAGCTCGGACTCGGTGGCCTGGTCGTGCTCGTGGTCCTGAGCCTCGTCTTCAAGCAGGACTTTCTCGGACTCGCCGGTGGTGGCGCCGCGCTGCCCCCGGCGGGCGCCGAGCAGCAGGCGGCGGCGCTGGACGATCCGCGCGAGGAACCATTGGTGCAGTTCGTGTCGTTCCTGCTCGACGATACGCAGGGCTTCTGGCAGCGGGCGCTGGCTGCCGAGGGTTTGACCTATCGCGACGCCCGGCTGGTACTCTTCCGCGACCAGACCTCCACCGCGTGCGGGGCGGGCGAAGCGGCAACCGGTCCCTTCTACTGTCCCGGCGACGAGCGCGTGTACATCGACCTCGCCTTCTTCGACGAGCTGCGACGACGCTTCCAGGCGCCGGGCGAGTTTGCCCAGGCATACGTGCTGGCCCATGAGATCGGCCATCACGTGCAGCACGTGCTGGGGACCAGCACCGAAGTGCGCCGCGCACAGCAGCGTGCCGGGCAGGCCCAGGGAAACGCGCTGTCGGTACGGCTGGAACTCCAGGCGGACTGCTACGCTGGGGTCTGGGCCGCCGACGTTGCTCGGAAGGGGTCGCTCGACCCGGGCGATACCGAGGAGGGACTCGCCGCCGCGGCCGCGGTGGGTGACGATCGCCTGCAGAAGATGTCGACGGGGCGGGTCGCGCCGGAGTCGTGGACGCATGGGTCGTCGGCCCAGCGCATGGAGTGGTTCACGCGGGGATTCAGGGAAGGAACCCGCTCGGCATGCGATACTTTCTCGCGTTAGGGGCACCGTGATCCATCACATCAGCGTCAGGGGAGTGCGCATGGTCGTGCTCGCGCTCAGCATGGGACTCGTGCCGACCGGCGGCTCCGCGCAGGAGCCCGCCCGGCCGCGTGCCCGCGACCTGGGCGTGGCGCCCGGAATTTTTGCACCCGGACGTTTCAACGCCATCACCGATGTCGCGGGGGTGAAGGTCGGACATACGACCGTGATCGAGGGTGATCGCGTGCGCACCGGGGTCACGGCGATCCTGCCGCACGAGGGCAACCCGTTTCTCGACCGCGTCCCCGCCGCGCTCCACGTCGGCAATGGATTCGGGAAGCTGCTGGGGGTGACCCAGCTGCGGGAACTCGGCGAACTCGAGACGCCGATTCTCCTCACCTGCACGCTGTGCGTCTGGAAGGCCGCCGATGCCATGGTGGAGTGGATGCTGGCGCGCCCGGGCATGGCAGGGGTCGGGTCGATCAACCCCGTGGTCGGCGAGACGAACGACGGCGGACTCAACGCGATCCGTGAGCGGGCCATTCGCCCCGAGCACGTGCGCGCGGCGCTGGAGGGGGCGACGAGCGGGGCGGTGACCGAAGGGGCGGTGGGCGCCGGGGCCGGGACGGTCGCCTTCGGATGGAAGGGGGGGATCGGCACCTCATCCCGCCTCCTGCCGCCGTCGTTAGGCGGGTACACCGTCGGCGTCCTTGTGCAGTCCAACTTCGGCGGGGTGCTGCAGGTTCTCGGCGCGCCCGTCGGGAAGGAGCTGGGGCGCTACGCCTTCAAGGGAGACGTCGAGGACGAGAAGGGTGACGGCTCGATCATGATGGTCGTGGCGACCGATGCCCCGCTGTCGGATCGCAACCTCGAGCGTCTCGCGGCGCGGGCCATCATGGGGCTGGCGCGCACCGGGTCTTCGGCGTCGAACGGCAGCGGCGATTACGTCCTTGCCTTCTCCACCGCCACCGGCGTGCGTCGCGCGGTGGCCGCGCCCGGCGACACCTCGCGGGCCTCGTACATGCGCGCCACCGAGGAACTGGCCAACGATGCGGTGTCGGCGCTCTTCCAGGGCGTGGTCGAGGCGACCGAGGAGGCGATCTACAACTCGCTGTTCGCCGCCACGACGGTCACCAGCAACGGCCGCACCGTGCAGGCACTCCCCATCGAGCAAGTTCGCGAGATCCTGCGAAAGTATGGCATTGCACCGCGCTGACCGACTGGCGGCGGCGCGCGCCCGAACGCGGCGGTCGGTGCGGCACACCACGTGACCGTCCCGTGCGTCGGGGCGTCACCCGATGGGAGGCCGGCGCACGCAGCGGCAGCGTGCCGGCGCGCCCGACGTGATGCAGCGTCGACGCGTCCGTACGGAGAGCGCGCGACACCTGTATGTGAGGTATCGCACTGAGCGCGTGTGACAACGCCCCGTCGTGTGGCCGCAGTCCGTTTCATCGGGTGCCACGTTTGCAGTGACCGCGGGTAGGAGTGACGGCAGTGCCTTTATCCGGAGGGGAATTGCCGATGCGCTGGATTCGTTCCTGGTCGATTCTCGCGATGCTCGGCACCGCTGCCCCCGCGGTTGGCGGCGCACAGACGCGTCCGATCTCACTCTGGCTCGGGGCTGGACGCCCAGTCGCGCAGGATTCGGTCTCGTTCGCCCTGCGTAACCTCGACGCGTACGGTGCGATTCAGCTCGACCTGCCGATCCTCCCCGTGGCGCTGCGGGCCGACGTCTCGTTCGCCGGCAGCGGCATCGCGGGTGGTCGACGCAACGTGACGACGAGCGCCATCCTTCCGCTGCGACTTCCGGTCGTGCAGCCGTACGCGATGCTCGGGTATGGGACGACCGACTGGGGAAAGTCGAGCGAGCGGCGCGGCATCAGCTACGGTGCCGGCGTTCGGCTGCAACTTGGTGGGTTCGGCGCCTTCGGACAGGCGCGTCGGTATCAGCGGGTGGACCGCACGATCGGGACGATCGGACTCGTCTTCTAGCGTCGGGGCGGGCTGGTGCGTTAGTTGTGCATCGAGGTCATCGCCTCGCCCAGCGAGACGAGGCGGTGCTCAGCGCGTCGGGGCCTCGAGCCCGTCGCGATTCCCACGCACCCCGCCTTCGTCATGTACATGTTTCGTTCTGTCGCGCGCCGCCGGCGCGCGCTACCGGCCGTCGTGGCGCCCCTCGTCCTGGCCCTACTCACCGTCACCGCTCCGGTCCCCGCGCAGTCGGTGGCCGCTCGCTACCGGGCGACTGCCGATCGGATCATCGCCGAGTCCATGCGTGACAGCGCCGCGTGGAACCGCGTCGCCGTGCTCACGGAGACGTTCGGACATCGGCTGAGCGGGTCG
Organism: Gemmatimonadota bacterium; assembly: GCA_016704465.1. GTDB lineage: Bacteria > Gemmatimonadota > Gemmatimonadetes > Gemmatimonadales > Gemmatimonadaceae > SCN-70-22. The sequence continues at coordinate 66,888 of JADJAD010000016.1, forward strand.
CGCGCGCTCGAAGACGCGATCGACTGGATGATCGAGCGCATGCGCGAGGACGGGCTGGAGAACGTACGGGGCGAGCAGGTGATGGTCCCACGCTGGGTCCGTGGCGCGGAACGCGCGGAGATGGTGCTCCCTCGTCAGGCACCGTTGGCGATGCTGGGACTCGGCGGAAGCATTGGAACGCCGGCCAGCGGGATCATGGCCGAGGTGCTGGTCGTGCGCAGCTTTGCCGAGCTGGAACGGCGTGCGTCGGAGGCGGTCGGGAAGATCGTCCTGTTCAGCGTGCCATGGACCAACTACGGCGAGACCGGGGCCTACCGGCGCCAGGGGGCGATCGCGGCCTCGAAGGCAGGGGCGCTCGCCTCGCTCGTGCGGTCGGTGACGCCGTACTCCATGCGCACCCCACACACCGGCAGCATGTCGTATGACTCGACGGTGCGAAAGATCCCGCATGCCGCGATCACCCACGAGGACGCGGACATGATCACCCGCATGAGCGCGCGCGGCGAGCGGGTGGTCGTGCGGCTGACGATGGCGGCGCAGACCCTTCCCGATGTCCCGTCGCGCAACGTGCTGGGCGAGATCCGCGGCTCGCAGTTCCCGGACGAGGTGGTGGTCATGGGCGGCCACATCGATTCGTGGGATGTGGGGCGCGGGGCGATGGACGATGCCGGTGGCGTGGTGGCGGCGTGGGAGGCGCTGCGCGTGCTCAAGCGGCTCGGGCTCACGCCGAAGCGCACGATCCGCGTGGTGGGCTGGACCAACGAGGAGAACGGCGGCCGCGGCGGCGCCGGCTATCGCGACGCGCATCGCAACGAGCTGGAGAACCACATCCTGGCGATCGAGTCGGACGGCGGGGTCTTTGCGCCCACCGGCTTCGGCTTCACGGGTCCGGACGCTGCCTTCAAGACGCTGGGGGAGATCGGGACGCTGCTGCAGCGCGTTGGTTCCTCGACGGTGGCCCGCGGCGGCGGCGGCGCCGACATCGCCCCGATCATGGCGCTGGGCGTGCCCGGCATGGGACTCAACGTCGACGACTCGCGCTATTTCTGGTATCACCACACCGATGCCGACACGGTCGACAAGCTCGACCCGGCCGACGTGGCAAAGTGCGTGGCCACGCTGGCGGTGATGGCGTACATCGTTGCCGACATGCCCGAGCGGCTGCGTCCGCTCGCCGCCGGGCGCTGACGACGGTGGACGGGACTGCGCGTCTCACATCGGGCGCGGCGCGGTCGCGCCCGATGGGTCGGACTGATCGGGGCGCCTAACGGCTGAGCAGGCGCTGCCGCAGCGCCGGCACGGGGACACTCCCTTCGGCGACCATGGCGTCCATGAATGCCGGGAGCGAGAATGCCGCCCCGTCGCGGGCGCGTACCTCCTCGTACAGGTCGCGGATCTGGCGATCGCCGAGATAGTACGTCGTGATCTGCGGCGCGGTTGTCAGCGTGCGCGTCCACATGTTGTTCGCCAGCTGCTCACCCTGCAGCGCCTCGTCGCGGACGAACCGCACCATGGCCTCGCGCGACATGTCGCGCGTGTGCACACGGATGTCGACGACCGTGCGGGCAATGTTCTCCATCGCCTTCTTGTAGTGGGCGAGCATCTCGAGCGGACCGCCCCAGCCGGCGTCGAGCAGGATCCGTTCACAGAAGGTCCCCCATCCTTCGGTGAAGACGCCGTCGGCGAAGACGCTGCGCACGGCGCGCGCGTGTCGCGCCGAGTGCTTGAGCTGCGCGTAGTGCCCGGGCATCAGCTCGTGGGCCGCGATCATCTTCGTGAAGGGACGGTTGAAGTCGCGGAAGAAGACGTCGCGGGCCTCGCGCGTTGCCCCCGCTGCCGGTACCGGGACGTACAGGATCGTGGGGGCCGTCGGGGCGTACGGTCCGGCCGGATACACGCCGCCGACGCTCTGGCCGGCAAGAAAGGCCGGCGCGATCTCCACGGTGAGCGTGCGGGGGAGCGGGAGCGCCGTGATCGCGGTGGCCGTGACGAACGCCTCGAGCGAATCGGGGAGCGAACGCCAGTACGCGAGGTACTCGGCTACGCTGGTGTCGCGCACCGCCTCGACCCTGGCGAACGCCGCGGCAACGGTGCCCCGGTCATCGGCGGGGAGCGGCGCTGCGCTGCCGATCGTTGCCCAGTTCCTGCGCGCGTACGTGGCCGCCTCGGCGCGCACGGCGACCAGGTCGCGCTCCGCACGGGCGAGCACGCTGTCGACCGGCTCCTGCACCCCGGTCTCCACGCGGAACACCTCGGCGTAGTCGGCGCCGAGCCGCGGGGTGCCGCGCGCCCCAGTGGCCAGCGAGTCGAGGAAGGCCGCGAACCGCTCCAGCGCCTGCGCCGCCTGTGCTCCCTCACGCGCCGTCGCCGCCACGACGTCCGTGCCTAACGGTTCGGCGATGCGCGGGATGCCATCGCGGTAGAACGTTGCCCCGGCCGCCGCCTGGCGCGCCGCCCCGCGGGCGAAATCGGCGACGATGAGGCTCTCCGGCGCGGTGCGCAATGCCCGCATCCCCTCGTCGAGCAAGGCCGGGATCCGCTGCACGCGCGCTCGCACCGCTGCCACGCGCTCCGTCAGCGGTCGATCGTCCCGCACGAGCAGGAAGACGACCGCCTGCCCCACGGATTGCGACCAGAAGAGCGGGTCTCGCTCCGGCCGTCGGCGCACGGAATAGTCGAACCACTCCCGCTCCGCCTGCGTCCGCAACACCGCCAGGTCGAGGCGTGCGTCGGCGCTGAGCGGACCGGCAGCCGGCGCCGCGCTGCCGTTCACCGAAGGGCGACCCGCGGTGCCCGGGCTCCCCTGGCCCGTGATGCCGAGCATCCGGGCCGTGGTGCGCAACACTTCGGCGTTGAGGTCGGTCCACGACGCGCGCTGGCCGACCGTGAATTGCTCCAGCTGCTGATCGTACTCGTGATTCCCGGCCTGCGTCGCGCGTGAGGGATACATCGCGAAGTAGCGCGTGAGGTAGCGCTGCACGAGCGCAGTCGCCTCGGCGTCGGCTGGAGACGCGGGCTGCGCCTGCGTGGTCGAGGGGACGCCCAGGACCGTCAGGGCGAGGAGGAGGCGCAGGCGTGCCGCGGAGCGACGTGGTATTGGAGCCATGCGTGAAAGTGGCATGGCGACGTGTTCGGGGCCATCGCACCACGAGTCGGCGACTTCTGGCGGGCGCCCGGCGCTGTCGATTAGTTGGTGAGCTGGCTTGTACCTTCCAGCGGCCTGATCGGGCCGACTCCGGCCGCAGGCCGCGAGTGAGACCTCACTTTCCCGGCGCATGGATGCCCTCCGAGGCCGTGACGCGATGACGTTGCTCGACACGGCCGCACAGGCCCCCATCGACGCGCCCGTCGTACCCGCCGTTCCCTCGGCGATTCCGCGGCGCGGAAGCGCGCTCGGTCGCCTGGTTGGCCGGGTCGGGTTGTCGCTCTTCGGATGGAAGGTGGTGGGCTCGTTTCCGGACCTGCCGAAGGCGCTGATCATCGTCGCGCCCCATACGTCGAACTGGGACTTCATCGCCGGGTTCTGGGCCTATCTCGCGCTCGACCTGCATGCCAACTGGTTCGGCAAGCACACGCTGTTTGTCTGGCCATTCGGGGTGATACTCCGCCGGTTTGGTGGCATTCCGGTGCATCGAGAGAGCCGCGTCGCCAGGCAGGTGGTGGACGTCTACGTCGAGGCGTACCAGTCGCGCGATCGCATGCTGCTGGCCATTGCCCCCGAGGGGACACGTCGGCGTGTCGAGGAGTGGAAGAGCGGATTTCACCGTATTGCCCTGGGGGCTGGCGTCCCGATCGTCCCGGTCGCGCTGGACTATCGCCTGTCGCGGGTGATCGTGGGCGAGCCGTTCGTTCCCACGAGTGATTGGGAGCTGGATGTCATGCAGATCAAGGCGCGTTACGCGGGCGTCACGCCGAAGCACCCGCACCTGTTCTGACCGCGAGTCTCGAGGGACGAACCGTCGGGATCCCCCGGAACGGTGCGGCGCGACTGGTGATCGCCCGCGCGATTTCGCAGTTTGCTCTCGCTGGCTCTCACGCGTTCTGTCGCGCACATTCCCCCGTCTTCCAACCAACCGGGATGGATTTCATGTCGTTCGCACGCTTTCCTGGACATGCCCGCCGCAGCGCACGCGTCGCGCTGCTCGGGATGTTCGCCCTCGCAGGACCGCAGGCTGTCGGTGCCCAGGCAACCATGGCCGCGAGCGCTGCCCCGGCGCGATCGGCGCTCAAGCAGCTGGACGCGTCCGATCTCGCGTTCTGGAAGAACATCCGGAATGCCACCACGTCGTTCGACGGGAAGTGGTTCGCCTACGTCGTGGCGCCGAACGAGGGCGACGCCGACGTCGTCATCCGGCCGACGGCCGCCGGAGGCAAGGAGTGGCGCTTTCCGATCGGGGAGCCGCCAGTCGCCGCTGGATTCGGTCCCTCGGGCGACCCGCCGGTCACCATCTCGGGCGACGCCCGCTGGGTGGCGTTCACCACCTACCCGACGGTTGCCGATGCGAAGAAGCTGCGTCGCGACAAGAAGCCGCTGCAGAACGATGTCTCGCTGGTCAATCTCGCCACCGGCGAGAAGCGGGACTTCGACAAGGTGCGCAAGGTCCAGTTCTCCGGCGAGCGCCCGAACTGGGCGGTGATGCACCGCTACGCCAGCGAGGGAGGGAGTGCGGCCGAGATGCTGCTCGTGGACCTGCGCTCGGGAACGGTGAGCACCGTGGGCGCGGTGGGGGAGTTTGCGCTCGATGACTCCGGGCTCTGGCTGGCGTGGACGAGCGAGACGAAGGACCTCGTCGGCAACGGGATCCAGCTGCGCAACCTCGCCACCGACGTGGTGCGCGCGCTCGACAGCGCGGGCGAGCTGTATCGCCGGCTGACGTGGAGCGACAGCGGCTTCGCGCTTGCCGCCCTGCGCGGACGCGCCGACAGCGCCGCCGCCGACACATCGTACGCCATCGTCGCGTGGACCAACGCGACAGCGGCGGTGCCGACGAAGGTGTCCTACTCGGCGTTGCGCGACTCGGCGGGATTCCCGCTGGGGATGCGCATATCGCCCGACCGTGCGCCGCAGTGGGCAACGGATCGCTCAGCGGTCTACTTCGGGATTGCGGCGCGCCGCAGCGGGCCCGAGTCCAAGACGCCGCGCCCTGATGTGCGCCCGGTAGCCGGAACGCCGGGGGCGATGCAGGCGCCGGCGGGGGTGGGCGCTACCGAGGACGACCTGCCGAGCCTCGTCATCTGGCACGGCAAGGGCGATCCCCGCCTGCAGTCGCAGCAGCAGGTCGAGGAGGGGCGCGACAAGACATCGTCGTACCTGGCGGCCTATCGCTTGGCGACGGGGACCTTCGTGCGCCTGGCGACCGATGAGGTGCGCGATGTCGCGCTCACCCCGCGCCAGCGGTTCGCGGTGGGAAGCGACCGCCGCGCCTACGAGCGGCGCGACAACATCGACGGCGGACAGCGGCGCGACCTGTATGCGATCGACGTGGTCACCGGTGAGCGCACCCTCGCCGTGAAGGGGGCGCGCTGGACCTGGACCCCGTCGCCCGACGGCAGCAAGGCGCTCTACTACGACAACGGCCAGTATCACGTCTACGACCTGGTCGCCAAGACCTCGCGCACGCTGACCGCCGGGGCACCGACCAGCTTCGTCGACACCGAGGACGACCATAACGTCGATCGTCCCCCGGTGCAGCCCCTCGGCTGGGCGAGCGACAACCAGCACGTCCTGCTGTTCGACAACTGGGACGTGTGGAAGGTCCCGGTGCGGGAGGGCGCCCTCGTGAACCTGACGGGAAATGGTCGCGCGGACCGCATCCGGTACACGCGGCGCCTGGTCATCGACCCGAAGGAAAAGGGGATCGACCTCTCACGGCCGCTCTACCTGCAGACGTATGGCGAGTGGACCAAGAAGGAGGGACTCTCGGTCGTGCAGCCGGGGCGTGCTGGGGCCCAGTCGCTCCTGTGGGACGACGCCAAGTTCTTCGTCTCGCGCGCGCGTGACACGGACACGTGGGTCTTCACGCGCCAGACCATCGTCGACTATCCGGATTACTGGGTGAGCGAGCGCACGCTCACCGCGCCGCGCCGGTTGACCGAGGCCAATCCGCAACAGAAGGAGTATGCCTGGTCGGCGGGCTCGCGGCTGGTGAACTACGTGAGCGACAAGGGGGACACGTTGCAGGGGGCGCTGTACCTGCCGGCCAACTACGAGCCGGGCAAGCAGTATCCCACGATGGTGTACATCTACGAGAAGCTGTCGCAGGGGTTGCACCAGTACGCGGTCCCGAACGAGACGCGCGCCTTCAACCCGAGCATCTACACGTCGCGTGGCTACGCCGTCCTGCAGCCGGACATCGTCTACACCATCAATGACCCGGGCATGTCCTCCGTCTGGTGCGTCGTGCCGGCGGTCAAGGCGGCCATCGCCACCGGGATCGTCGACCCGGCGAACGTCGGGCTGCACGGCCATTCATGGGGCGGCTACCAGTCGTCGTTCCTCGCCACCCAGACCGGGACGCTGTTCAAGAGCATCGTGACGGGCGCGCCGCTCACCGACATGGTCAGCATGTACGCGTCGGTCTACTGGAACACCGGCACGGCCGACATGGCGATCTTCGAGAGCTCGCAGGGGCGCTTCAAGGGGAACGTCATCGAGAACACGGAGGCGTATCTCCGCAACTCGCCGGCCTTTCATGCCGACAAGGTCGAGACGAACCTCATGATCCTGCATAACGAGAAGGACGGGGCGGTGGACTTCAACCAGGGCATCACCTGGTTCAACACGCTGCGGGAACTCGAGAAGGACGTGATCCTCCTGCAGTACGTGGGCGAGAACCACGGATTGCGCCTGCCGAAGAACCAGAAGGACTACACGATTCGCATGCAGGAGTACTTCGACCACTATCTCAAGGGGACGCCGGCGCCCGATTGGCTGCTGAACGGCGTGCCGCGCCTCAAGATGGAGGAGCACCTCAAGAGCCGGCAGAAGAAGGAACGCATCGCATCCTGAGCAGCGTGCACATGCCGACGAGGGCCGTTCCCACCGTGGGGGCGGCCCTCGTCGCGTGTGGAGCAGCAGCGCATCGTTGGCGAGATCCGCAGCGGCCTCGGCAAGACGAACCGTGATCCATCCATCGCCTGATCCCGGCCGTCCATCCCGCGCATCAGTCGTCCGGTCCCGCCGGTGAATCTCTGCCGCTTTCGCCTCCGTCTGACTGGGCACAACGCCCGCGCACGTTTCCCGGTGCGGTGGCGGTCTCCCATACACGAGGTGAATCCCATGCGCCCTCTCCGCTTTCTCCTGCTTGGCGGTCTCGCCCTTCCGCTTGCGGCGCCAACTGCCCACGCCGACCAGCCCCCGGTCACGTTGCATCTGGCGACCACGCTGTTCGATGCCCGTCCTGCACCCGACTCCGCGCGCCTCCTGGCCGCGCTCAAGCAGGCCGACGATGCCATGGCCGCCGGCCGCATGTCTGCGGCGCGCCGGATGTACCGCGACGTCATCCAGGAGCAGCGCGACGCCCGGCAGTACGCCGGCACCGCGCTCTGGCGGCTGGCGAGCAACCACGTGTACGACGGCGACATCAGGGGGGGCGCCCTCATGCTCGACGACCTCGCGGCCGAGGCCGCACGCTACGGTGACCCGACCATGGAACTGCGCGCCACGTTCGAGGCCGCGGTGCTGTGGCAGAAGGTCAAGCGCCACGACATGTCCCGGCGCAATCTCGAGCGGGTGGACTGCCTGCTGCAGTCGCCGGCAATCGCCGAGATCGAGAAGGATCGCGTGAAGAAGCGGATCGTGGCGTAGGGCAACGGACGGCGCCGGGTTCATTCGGCGCCGACGCATCGAGGGCAGCTGCGCGCTTCGGCGTGCAGCTGCCCGCTCCGCGACCGCCTGTCGCGCAGGCAACCGCGGCGCGCGCTCGCGTCCCGCACGCCCTGGCGCAACCGCGGACACGCAACGCGACCAGCGCAACCCTTCGGGCCGGCAGTGGGTCCTACCAGGTGGAGGGGTTCCTCCGTGCCCGCCCACCGCGTCACCCATCTCCGTCCAGTCATGCGCACGATCGACGCCTCGCGAGACTTTGTCGTTGCCGCTCGGCGCCTGCGCCGCGAGCCGGGATTCCTGGCGGTTGCCCTCGCCACCCTGGCGCTCGGCATCGGGGCCTCGGTCGCGATCTTCACGGTGGTCAACACGGTCGTGCTGCGACCGCTCCCCTTTGTGGCCCCCGACCGGCTGGTGCTCGTCGCGCCTGGGCAGAACTCCAACATCGCCCTTGCCGATGCAATCCGAGAGGGGACGCCATCGCTCCAGGCGTCGACGGGACTTTCGTTCTTCGACCTGACCCTGAGCGGCGAGGGACCTGCCGCATCGCTGTCCGCACAGGCGGTGGACCCGGACTTCTTCGCCGTCTTCGGGGTGACGCCCGTACTCGGACGCCCGTTCGACCCCGACGCACGACTCCCGGCGCGCTCCGATGTCGCCGTCATCAGCCATGCCCTCTGGCAACGCACCTTTGGCGGAGACCCAGGAGTCATCGGGCGCCGGATTCGACTCGATGGTTACGGTCACGCGATGCGAACGGTCGTCGGCGTAATGCCGCGCGGATTTGTTGCCCCGTACGAGCCCTCCGGATCGGAGACGGCCGCGTGGATCCCGTTCCACCTCGCGCCCGGCACGTCGGTGGCGGCAGACAGCTCATGGTTCGTCAACCGCATCGTCGGCCGCATGCTGCCCGGCACCACCGTGGAGGGAACGGCACAGCAGGTCCGGACGACGATGGAGCGACTGCGCGGTGCGTTCCCGGGGCAGATCGATGCCGACGCGGTGCGAGCGGCCGGCGCGATGGGACTGCTTCCGTCGCTCGTGGGCGACGTGCAGGAGCCGCTGCGCCTGCTGCTCGGCGCCGTCGCGCTCGTCCTGATGCTGGCCTGCGCCAACCTCGCCAACCTGCTCCTGGCTCGCGGCGAGCGGCGCCGTCAGGAGATCGCCGTGCGCGCCGCGCTGGGGGCGCAGCGCGCACGGCTGATCCGGGAGCAGTTGGCCGAGGGGACGGTGCTCGCGCTGGCCGGCGGCCTGCTCGGGACGGGGCTCGCAGCACTGATTCTCGGCGCGCTGCGGGTCGGCGAGCGATCGGGGCTCCCGCGCGCTGGTGAGATGGCGATGGACGGACGTGTGCTCCTGTTTGCCCTCGCCGCGTCGCTGCTGTCGGTGATTGGGTTCGCCTTGCTTCCGGCACTTCGAGTGACGCGTGGTGACCTGCGCCCCTCGCTGGGAGCCGGACGACGTGCGGTGGCAGGCTCCCGCAGTGGACGACGCATCGGTGCCACGCTCATCGCGCTTGAGGTCGCGATCGCGCTGGTAGTCGTCAGCGGCGCCGGGTTGCTGCTGTCGAGCTTGCGTTCGCTCCGTGCCGTCGCCCCCGGGCTGGATGCCGCACGGGTGCTGGCGGTGGAAATCGCGCCTCCCGACACGCGGTTTCGCGACACGCGCTCCGCGCAGTACTACGACGAGGTGTTGCAGCGCGTCGCTGCGCTTCCGGGGGTGACCGGTGTCGGCGCGATCCACCTGTTGCCGTTCACTGGAAGCAACTGGGCCTTTCCGTACCTCGCCGAGGGGCACGCCCCGCCGGGCGATGGACCGCTGCCGGCCGCGAACTTCCGGGTCGTCACGCCTGGATACTTCCGAACCGTCGGCATCCAACTGCTGGACGGGCGCGACATAACGTCGGCCGATGTCGGTGGCAGCGAGAAGGTGGGACTGATCAATGCCGCCATGGCGTCGACGCTCTGGCCCGGAGCGCGCGCGGTGGGGCGCACGATCCAGCTCTTTGGCAACCAGCCGTTCCGCGTCGTGGGGGTGGTGGCGAACGTGCACCAGCAGTCGCTCGACCGGGAGCCGCGTGAGGAAATCTACGTACCGCTGAGCCAGTTCGGCGTGGCCAGCATGGTGGTCATGGTGCGCAGCGCCCTCCCGATGTCGCAGTTGACGGGGCCAGTGCGGCAGGCGGTGGAGTCGATCAACGTCGACGTGCCGATCGCCGCCATGCGACCTCTCTCCGACGTGCTCGACGCCTCGATGACGCAGCGGACCTTCTTTGCCGGGGTGCTCTCGTTCTTCGGGCTGCTCGCGCTCCTGCTCGGCGCCGTTGGGGTGTACGGCGTCATGGCATATGCCATTGGCGGGCGACGACACGAGTTCGGCATCCGCATGGCGCTGGGGGCGACAGGAGCCGGGGTGGTGCGAGGAGCGATGCTGCGCGGGCTCGCGCCACTGGGGATCGGAATTGTCGTGGGGCTGGCCGGTGTCTTCGCGACGACCCGCATGCTGGCATCACTGCTGTACGGAGTAAGCGCCACCGAGCCGCTGACACTGGCGGTGGCCACACTGCTGCTGGCGGGGGTCGCCGTAACGGCCATCTGGTTGCCGGCGCGCCGCGCGAGCCAGGTCGCACCGTCGCAGGCCCTGCGGGCCGAGTGACACGTGGTCGGCGGTGAGCGGATGAGTCGTTAGGGTGAGTGGCCCGACGGCTCACCACGGGCGTCAGTCGCCGCCGTAGCGCTCCGTGCGGACGCTGCCGGCGGGAACGCCAGCGGCGAGCAGCAAGTCTGCGATCGCGCCGACGAACGTGTTGGCACCACAGACAAAGGTGTGCGTGGGGGTGCCTCCGAGTCGCGCGAGCATGTCGTCGATCACAGCCTGGTCGACGCGCCGCGCAAAGTCCGACGAGCGCCGAGTGACGTCACGCGTCAGGCAGAAGCAGGCGGTGAAGCCCGATTGTCGGCGTTCATGTGCAAGGAGTTCGTCGCGCGCGATGACGTCGCCCCATGTCCGCGCCGAGTAGAGCAGCAGCATCGGTGTCGGGTCGGCGAGGCGTGCGCGCTGTCGCACCATCGACAGGAATGGCGCGACCCCCGACCCTCCGGCCGCGAGCAGCACGCTCCCGTCGACTCCTGGACGCCACACGAAATAGCTGGCATGCGGCCCCGCGATCTCGACGGTGTCACCCGGCGCCGCGCTGTCGTGGAAGTACGTCGATACCTCGCCGTCGTCCAGCCGTTCGATGACCAGTTCGATCGTGTCGCCCTCGTCGGGCGCAGAGGCGACCGAATAGCTGCGCTGCGCGCGGTAGCCGTCCTCCGCCGTCAGCCGCACGTCGACGTGCTGACCCGCCAGGAACGGGCGCGTGTGCTGCGGGCGTAGTCGGACGCTCACGACAGCTGGCGTCAGGGGAACGATTGCCGCGATGACCGCCGGCTGCCATCGCTCCCTGCCGGCCACGCTCGCTGCGACTCGCGCATCCGGACCGGACGCGTCAGTCATCGGTATAGCGCTGCTCGCGCCACGGGTCGCCGTACATGTGGTAGCCGCGCAGCTCCCAGAATCCGGCCTCGTCGCGCGTGGTGAACTGCAGGCCATTGATCCACTTCGCCGACTTCCAGAAGTACAGGTGCGGGACCACGAGGCGCGCCGGCCCGCCGTGGTCTGGCGCCAGCGGCTCCTCGTCGTAGTGGGTGGCGATCATCCCCCGTCCAAGCGTCAGGTCGGCCAACGGGACGTTGGTCGAGTAGCCGTCGAAGGAGTGGGCGAGCAGGTACTCGGTGGGCGGCGCGAGGCCGGCATCGGCAAGCAGGTCGTCGACGAGGATCCCTTCCCAGCGGGTGTCGAGCTTGGACCAGGTCGTCACGCAGTGAATGTCCCGCGTGAACGCGGTGCGGGGGAGGGCGTTGAACGCCTCCCACGTCCACCGCTTGATCGGCCTCGGGCCGACGCGCAGCGTGAACGTCCAGTCGGCGCGCGCGAGCGTCGGCGTGGGACCGGCCGACAGGACGGGGAAGTCATGCACCAGGTGCTGCCCCGGTGGAATGCGATCCGCGTACGGGGGGATGGGGCGTCGACCGGTGAATCCGCGAGTGACCATGTGCGACCTCGAGCGAGCGCGGTGCGACCGGGGGCAGGGAGTGTGCGACCCGTCCTGCGACGCCGGCGTTGTCGCGCGAAAGGTACATCGCGCCCCGCGCCGCTCGAGCGTATCGCGGTCGTGCGCTTCACGCGGCGCGACGCACCGGTTACCATTCGCGCACATGACCGGGGTGCCGGCGACGCGTGTGAGCGCCGGCTGAGAGAGTCCCGTAGAACCTGATCCGGTTCGTACCGGCGTAGGGAGTCCAACGATGTCCAGCCTGCCACGGGCGCGCGCGATGCGCCCCTCGCGACGCCTCCGTGCGTCGACCGCTTCCGCCTGCCTGCTCCTCGTCGTGGCGCCGATCCCCGGGCGGGCGCAGCGGGTCGATTCGACCCTTAGCGCGCCCGATTCGGCCCGCCGCATGGAGCAGGTCCTCGTGACGGCCATTCGCGCGGCCGATGCGGCCCCCATCGCACAGAAGACGATCCCCCTCGCCACCATCCGCGAGCGGCAGTTCGGGCAGGACGTCCCGCTCCTGCTGGTGGGGGCCAGCCCGGGGCTGACGGCGCATACCGAGACCGGGACGAACTGGGGCTACAGCTACCTGCGGCTGCGCGGCATGGACCAGACGCGCATCAACATCACGATCGACGGCATTCCGCTCAACGACATGGAGGACCAGGTCCTCTACTTCGCCAACTTCGCCGACCTCATGTCGAGCGTGCAGTCCGTGCAGGTACAGCGTGGTGTCGGCACGAGCACGGCCGGTACAGCGTCGTTTGCCGGTTCGATCAACTTCGAGACGATGCCCGTCGCGCGCCGCGCGCCGGGCGGGTCGTTGGCCCTGCAGGTCGGGTCGTTCGGGGCGCAGCGCGTCAGCGCTTCCGCGCAGTCCGGGCTCACCGGGCCGGGGCAACGGCTCGCCGTGCAGGGGCGGATCGGCGTGCTGCGTACCAATGGCTACCGCGATCACAGCGGGGTGGCAGGCGGGTCGGCGCTCATCGGTGCCGGCTGGTTCGGCGACCGCGACATCGTGAAGCTCACGCTGCTGGCCGGCGTGCTCGCCGACACGCTCTCGTATGTCGGCGCGACGCGCGAGGAGCTGGACGCCAACCGGCGGTACAATCCGCTGGCCCCCGGCGAGCGCGACCGATTCGCCCAACAGTTGGTGTCGCTCGCGTACACTCGGCTCGTCAGCCGCACCACGACGCTCAACACGACGCTCTACCGCAACTCGGCCAGCGGGAGCTACGACTACTTCGACGGCGACGATCGCTACCGGTTCAACCTCGACCATGCGTGGGTCGGCGTCACCTCGGCCGTGAACCACGAACGCGGCGCGCTGCGCCTCAACGTCGGCGTCAACGCGAACACGTACGCGCGCGATCATCGCGGCTAACTGCAGCCCGCCACGACGCTGTACGAGAACACGGGACACAAGGGCGACGTGAGCGTATTCGCCAAGGGGGCGCTGGACGTGGGGCGGGCGCGCTGGTTCGTCGACCTGCAGGGGCGGCATGCACGGTTCCGCTACACACCGGATGCTGCGGCCGGAATCGGGGAGCGCGACATCGACTGGACGTTCTTCAATCCCAGGGGGGGCGTGACGCTGCAGCTCGGGCCCGGTGTGAGCGCCTTCGCGTCGTACGGGGCGACCACACGCGAGCCGGCACGCAGCGACCTGCTGGCGGGCGAGGACGACCTCAACGCCGTGAACGTGGACGACTTCGGCGACTTCTCACGCGTGCGCCCCGAGTCGGTGCGCGACCTGGAGGCGGGCGTCTCGTTCTCGCGCGCGACGTGGGACCTGCAGGCCAACCTCTACAGCATGGACTTCCGCAACGACATCGCCCGCATCGGGGCGCCGACCGCCTCCGGCTCGGTGCTGCGACGCAACGTGGGCGCGAGCTATCGGCGCGGCGTCGAGCTCGATGCGAGCTGGCGCGGCATTCCCCGCCTGACCGTGGCCGGGAACGCCGTGTGGAGCGCCAACCGCATTCGGCAGTTCACTGACTCATCGCGCGGCGCACCGGTCGTGCGGCGCAACGTGGAGCCGGTGCTCACCCCGCGATTCCTCGCCACGCACCGCATCGACGTGCTCGCCGCGCGTGCGCTGACGTTCTCGCTGGAAGGACGCTACCAGTCGCGCGCCTTCCTCGACAATACGAGCAGTCTCGATCGTGTGCTCCCGTCGTTCTATCTCGTGGACGCATCGGCGCGGGTGACGCGCGGCGACGTCGCGCTGTCGGTGCGCGGCGTCAACCTCGGGAACAGCCAGCGATTCGGCAGCGGGTCCGTCTCGTCATCCGGGGGCGTGCGATACTTCGTGCTCCCGGCGCGCAGCATCTTTGTGACCGCGGAACGCTTCTGGTAGGTCGCGACGCACTCGGACGAGTGCGCCGCGACATCAGGCGCCGCGGCATCAGGCGCCGCGGCATCAGGCGCCGCGGCACGAGGCGGCGCCCGGCGACCGAGCCCGGTGTCGATCAGGGGACGGTCGGACGCGGCGGACGGGCGGGGCGGGTGCCGTTGATGCGCGGACGCGGGCCATTCGCCACCTCCACCGTCACGTCGCGGATGTAGCTGGTGATGCGCGCGTAGTGTGGATAGTCGATGAACTCGGCCTCGTCGCTGCGCTGGTGGTAGTCGCCATGCAGCCCCGTGAAGAAGAACGCGACCGGGATGCCCTGCAGGGCGTAGTTGTAGTGATCGCTGCGGCCGTAAATGTTGTTGTAGCCGGTCCAGCTCATGGTCGAGTCGTACTGGTAATCGAGCGTCAGGGCGCGCGACTGCTTCCCGTTCACCGCCGCCACCGTCTCGCCCAGGTCCTTCGAGTCGAAGAAGGAGCCGACCACGCCGAGGTAGTCGCTCGAGCCGCCCGGCAGGTCGCCCTCCCGCCCGCGACCGATCATGTCGATGTTGAGCTGCGCGACGATCGAGTCCAGCGGCACGGTGGGGTTGCGGGTGAAGAACGCCGAGCCGATGAGCCCGGCCTCCTCGCCCGTGTGCCAGACAAAGAGCGTCGAGCGCTTCGGCTTGACGCGCATGGCCTGGATGTACTCGGCGATCTCGAGCACCCCCATCGAGCCCGAGCCGTCATCGTCGGCCCCGTTGTTGATCGAGTCGAGGCGCGGCTGCGGAAAGCGGCGACGGATGCTGTCCATGTTGACGCGGATCTCGCTGAGCTGCGCCGGGGTCAGCGCCATCATCTTGTTGGCGAGCAGGCGCTTGTTGCGCTCGTTGTTGAAGGCCTTGATCGAGTCCTTGTCCACCGGGGTGGCGAAGCCGACATGGTCATTGTGGGCGCCGATGGCCACGTACTGGCCGGCGAGCGCCGGATCGCTCCCCGGGATGATCGCCACGACGTTGCGTGCGTAGTCGCTGGGAAGTTCGACGTAGTCAAGCGAGGCCGTCACGCGTCCGCCCGTCGCGCCGGGCGTGAGGGCCTCGACGCTTCGCACACCGAACAGGCGCGCCGCGGCGTCACTCGTCAGGCGGAGGACCGCCTGCGGGGCGAGCTGGTCAACCTGCTGGCGCAGCAGGGAAAGGGAATCGACCGCTGCGGCTGGTGTGGGTGCCCGCCCACGCCCGGTCGTGGCCTGGGTGGCGATCGTCGGGGTGTTCAGGGCACGGCGCTGCGCGGCAGTGAGCGCATCGAGATCCACCGTGGCCACGGCGACCGCCCCGGCGAAGCGCGACGGTGCAGGCGGGGCGAAGCGGCCGCCCGGCGCAGCAGCAGCCGCCGCTCCGGGGAGCAGGACGACGAACTTGCCGGCCGCGTCGCGCGGCGCGATCTGCCGCGTGGTATCTCCCGCGACGCCGCCAAACACCACCTCGGCGTCGCTGACGGGGCGCGGCGCGCGCGCACCGGGGATCGCGAGCCAGTCAGCTTCCCATCGCAGCGGGTTGCCGCTGACGGTCAGCCGCGAGTGCGCGGTGAAGGAGCGCAGGTGATAGGGGAGTACCTGGAAGAAGGTGCCGTTGTCGCCGGCCGGGACGAGCCCGAGGCGCTGAAGCTCTGCCGCGATGTAGGCCGTCCCTTTCATGTTTCCGGCCCGGCCCACCTGTCGCCCCTGCATGGAATCGTCGGCGAACTGGTACAGGCGCACCTGCAGGTCACGCACGGAGATCGCGCTCGTGGTGGGAGCTGGCGCCAAACGCGACGGGTTGCCGTATTCGTTGACGGCGCCTCGGCGCTGGGCGTGGGCGGGGAGCGCAAGGCAGGCGAGTCCGAGCGCGCATGCCGGAACGACGACTCGTGAAAACCGCATGTTGAGGTAGGTGTGAGAGAGGGGTGAAGGATTACCCAACGTCCCCATAGCTCGCCAGTCCGCGCCTGCCGTCGGTTCTCAGGTGTGCACCGCTTGCGTCGCCCGCGGGTCGCCCGTTGCGAGCGAGACCATGATGCCCGTCGCAAAGATCAGCGGTATGCCATAGATGGCCCACGGCCAGGTGTATCCTCCCGCTTCGCCGACAACCACGAAACAGCCGACGCCCCACGCCACCCCGACGACGGCCGACGCCCAGGCGCCCGCGGCCGTGGCGCGCGGCCAGTGAAAGCCGGCGAGCAAGGCAAACGAGAGGGCCGCCACCGGGATGTTGGCGAGGATCAACCGGTCGAGGATGTCGTCCACCAGCAGGTTGGCGCCCAGCCAGCACAGGAGTGCGAAGGTGGCCATGGCGATGCGCTGGCCGCGCACCGTGCGTGTCCCCGCCAGCGCGAAGTCGGCAGTGACCATCGCGGCCATCGCGTTCCACACGCCGGCCAGGGTGGTGAGCGCGGCCGTGAAGAGCATCGCGATCCCCACGCCGCGCATCCCGGGCGGCAGCCAGCTCGCGATCATCGCCGGGACCACGGTCTGCGGGTCTGCGAGCGGTGTCCCGGACACCCGGAAGGCGGCGGCAGCCAGCACCGTCGCCCCGTACAACACGAAGACGAGCACGGCCGATATCCCCACGGCGGCCACTGCGGTGCGGGTGTCCCTCGCGGCGAAGATCTTCTGGCCGTACCAAGGGGCCGCGATATACGTGAAGCAGGTCAGCACGATGAGCGTCGTCACGAAGCGGAACGGCAACGCCGGGTGCGTCCATTGGGCCGTCGGGGCAAAGGTGCGCTGGTCGGCTGGGAACACATCCGCGAAGCCACCGGGCCCTAACTTGGACAAGCCGATCACGAGCAGCAGGGGGAGGAGGAACGCCGTGAGCCCGAAGCCCACGATGTCCGACCGCACGATTGCCGGAAGACCGCCGGCGACGACGACCGAAAGCACGATCGCCGAGAGCACGGCCGACAGGATCCACGGGGACATGGCGGGGGCCACCGGCGCCATGATCAGCGTCAGCGACTTCACGTACGTCGCGCTGAACCCGGTCATGGCCAGCAGCAGCAGCGCACTCGCCAGGCGCCCGAGCGACGGCGAATAGCGCTCGGTGAACAGCTCGGCCACGCTCAGGCGATCGAAGCGCTTCCACGCCCGGGCCACGCTCAGCGTGTAGAAGAGCAGCCCAACCAGGAAGACGAACGGGAGGGCGATGGCCATTGGGCCGGCACTGTAACCCATCGCGCTGAAGGCCAGCAGCGTGCTGGTATTGAACTCGGTCATCACCAGCGTCGCGACCAGCGGGAACAGCCGTATGGAGCGATCGGCGACGAGATACGCGTCGGCGCTGGTAGTCGCTCGACGGCCAACCCAGAGCAGCAGGGCCAGGATGGCCGCGAAGCCGGCGAGATCGAGCCCGCTCACGGCACGCCGCTCCGGGACGGTGGGGGAGGGACGACCGAGATCACGCCGGCCGAATCGGCGACCGGGACTGCGCGAGGTCGCCATGCAGCCGCACCACACGGCATGCGAGAGGGGGAGATCGGGGACCGACAGGCAGCGCGACGCATGCAACTCGGGCGGAAGTGAGCGACACAAGGTACGGAATGCACTGGACCCTCGGCGATCGGGTTCACCACGCCGCCGCCGCACCACGCAGCTGCCGCACCACGCAGCTGCTGCACCAAGTCGCTACCAGATGATCGCCGTTCGGGAACGCTTTTGGCGACCCGCTGATTGTCTCGCCAGACGCATGGCGCGCGGTGCACCCTGTGCACCGTGTGCACCGGCTGTCGCTGGGCACTGGCGATCCGCGTAGCTCGCGGGCGCGGCAGGTGTCGATGGTCCTGTTGTCTCCTGGAGAAGCCGACGTGTCACGATTTCGTTTCCCGCCACTGCTGGCCCTCGCCGTGCTGGCGCAGATGCTCACCGCGAGCACGACGCACGCGCAGTCGGCCGCCACCGTCGTCGGCACGGTGCGCTCGCAGGGGGGGCGTCCGATCGCCGGCGCCGTCGTCCTGCTGGCCGATTCGACCGTGCGCACCGTCACTGACGCTGCCGGGGCGTTCCGGTTGCTCCTGTCGACGGCGCGAGGCACGACGCTGCTGGTGCGCGCCGAGGGCTACCGTCCGGAGACGATCGTGCTGCCGCGGCTCGCCGCGGGCGAGACTCGCCGGCTCCCGATCACGCTGGCGCCGCGGTACACCCTGAACGCCGTCTCGGTGGTGGCCGCGCCCGAGCGCCCACTGCTCAACACCGAGAACGCGACGACGGGCGGGTCGATCGAGGCCGCCGAACTGGCGGCGCTGCCCACCGATGCCCGCGATCCCATCTCGCTCCTGTTCAACATTCCGGGCATCACCCAGGCGACCGGCTTCTTCGGCGATGCGCCCACGCTCTCGTTCAACGGACAGAACTCGCTCTACGCGTCGTACCTGCTGGATGGCCTCGACAACAACGAGGGATTCCTCGGCGGGCCGCGCGTCGAGTTCCCGCTCGCTGCGCTCGCACGCATCGACGCACTGGTGAATACGTACTCGACCGCCTTCGGCCGCTCGTCGAGCGGGATCGTCAACCAGCAGTCGCGGGGCGGGACGAACCGCACACGCGGTGAGCTGTTCGTCTACGGCCGGCCGGGCACTCGACTCGGCGTCGACGGTGACAACACGGTGCCGTTCGGGGCGAACGCCGCCGCGGTGCAGCGCCGGCAGGAGGGGTTCCGCCGCTTTCAGCTCGGCGGGGCACTGTCCGGCCCCCTGGTGCGAGACCGCACGTTCTACTCCATGGCCGCCGAATACACCGACGAGAACGAGGACCGCATCGGGTCCACGGCGCTGGCGACCTTCCTGGGAACGGAGCGCCGGCAGAAGGGGAAGTTCTTCGCCCGGCTGGACCACGCCTGGAACGGCACCCAGTTCACGACGCTGCGCGCGGCCTCGTCGCTGACCAATCGCGCCGGGACCGGCAGTGGCATCGTGACGAAGGAGGCGGACAACGTCACGCAGCGATTCGGCGGCCTGTACGCGGTGACGCACCGTTCCGTCCTGTCAGGCGGCATGGCGTCCAATACGCTGTCGCTGCAGCTGGGGACGTACACGTGGAACTTCCCGCCCGCCGTGAACTCGCCAAGTCGCCCGCAGGTGACGATCGTAGGGCCGGGCCCTGCCTTCGTGCCGCAGGCGGTGGTGGGTTCGACCAACTTCGTCTTCGACGAGCGGGAGCGTCAGCTGCAAGTCCGGAACGTGTACGAGCGCGCGATCGGCAGCTCGCACACGCTGCGCGCCGGGGGCGACGTGGTGGCCGCCCGCTTTCGCCTGTTTGCTGCAGGCACCAATCCGCTCGGCGCCTACGTGGTCGTCAACAATGGGGACATCCAGCCGCCGGCGAGTCGGTCGGTGGGCTTTACCGACATCCCGGCCGGCGTGCAGGTGTTGAGCTACACCGTGGACGCCCGGCCGCAACGGGTGAACCTCACGCAGGCCGTGTACGGCGCCTTCATCGAGGATTCCTGGAAGGTCGCGTCAAACCTGACGCTCATCGGCGGGCTGCGATGGGACTATGACGACATCACGAGTCGCGGGCAGAGCGATCCGGACCTGACCCGTGTGCAGCCGCGCCTGTCGTTCAACTGGTACAATACGCCGCGCTCCGTGATTCGTGGCGGGGCCGGGATGTACGCGGGCAAGTTTCCGTACGCGACGTACTCCGATGCGCAGCAGCTCGGGACGGCAGGCAACGCGACGGTGACGTTCAGCGGGACCAGCGCGCCGCGATTCGGGGAGGGGAAGGGCGTCGCCGACCTTGCAGCGGCGGCCGGCACGCTGCCGCCGCGCGAGATCTTCGCCGACTTTCCGCTCGGCCTGCGCATGCCGATGAGCTACCAGGCCACGGTGGGCTACCAGTTCCAGGCGGGCGACGACTGGGGATTCAGCGCCGATGTAGTGCTGTCACGCACCACGAACCTGCCGCGCCTCGTTGACCTGAACTCCATCTCGCGTCGCCTCACAGCGGCCGACACGGCGAACATCGTCTGCGCCTCGGCGACGTCGTGTCCGGGCGATGGCCTGCGCCCGGAGGCGCCGACGCAAACCGGCTACCGCCGGCTTTCCACCGCCGAGACCGAGGGGCTCGCCGAATACGCCGGGTTGTACCTGGCGGCGCGCAAGCGCCTCTCGCGCGGCCTGACGATCGATGCGAACTACGTCCTGTCGCGGGCGATGACCGACGCCGAGGACATCAACTTCTCGGCCACCCAGGGGAACTGCTACAGTGAGGACCGAGTCGACGCCATCACCGGTGCGTCGTGCAACAGCACCGAATGGGCGGTCGCCAACAACGACCGACGCCATCGCGTCACGGTGCGACTGGTCTGGTCGCCGACGCCGCTGGTGCGGGTGAGCGCGATCGGCGACCTGCAGAGCGGGCAACCGTTCAACCGGGTCGCCGGCGTGACGGTGGGCGGCGGGCAGTCGCGCTACGACCTGCTCGGCTCGGGGCCCATTCGCGGCAACTCGTTCATCGGCAACAACGATCGCTATTTCGATGTCCCGCGCAACGGCGAACGGTTACCGACCTATGCCAACACGAACCTGAGCGCCTCGTACACCCTCCCGGTGCTCGACCGCTCGCTGGAACTCCGCGCCGACCTGTTCAACGTCTTCGACCGCACGTCGTGGGCGGGGTTCGCCACCGGGACCGGCGGCAACGGCAACATCGTCCAGACCGGGCGCCCGGGTGACCCGATCTTCAACTTCACGCCGGGTCCTCCTCGCCAGCTGCAGCTTTCGGTGGGGTGGCGATTCGAGCAGTCAGCTCGTGACTAGTCGACGGGGTGCGGTCGGCACGAGGCGATGGCGACGAGCCGCGCGATGGTGCGTTCCCCTGTCGACCCGATCGTCCACCAGCGCTGAACGATTGGACGCACGTGGTTGACGCGATCGGCCCCGTCCCTATGGTACCCCCGCATGTTTGACGACGCGTTTCGCCGCAGGTTGCCCGCCTTGGTTGCTGGCCCGGTCCGGCAGCTGGCCCGGTGGCGCGTGTCGCCGAACCAGGTGACCATGGGCGCCGTCCTGCTGGGCTGCACGGCGGGCGTGCTGGTGGCGCGGGGGGCGGCGTGGACGGGGCTCACCGTCTGGCTGGCGAGCCGCCTGCTCGACGGGATCGACGGGATCCTCGCCCGCGAGACTGGACAGAAGTCGGCGTTCGGCGGTTACCTGGACATCACCTTCGACATGTTGGCGTACTGCGTGATGCTGTTCGGGTTCTGGATTCAGCATCCCGAGGGTGCCTGGGCGTGGCCGGCGATCCTGCTCGGCTACGTGCTCGTCACCACCAGCACACTCGCGCTGTCGAGCATCCTCGAGCAGCAGCGCGTCGATGCGGGCGACGGCGACCGCACCATTCGCTTCACCCCCGGCCTGGCCGAGGCGGGCGAGACGAGCGTGGCCTACGTGCTGTTCACGGCGTTCCCCGCCCATGTCACCGCGCTGGCGTGGGTGTGGGCCGCGATGTGCGGGATTACCGTCGTGCAGCGCACGCTGCTGGCGCGCCGCCTTCTCGGGACTCGTTGAGCGCCACCCGCCGGGCGCCAGTATCCGGGCGCCTCCTGCTGGGGATCGTTGGGTGACGGCGATCGGTTGCGCGACGAGTGCGACCTGCGGACGATCGCTGCCGCTCCGTGGCGCGGTCACTCCGTGGCGCGGTCACTCCGGGGCGCGGTCACTCCGGGCGGTAAACGCGCAGCACGGGACCCGGTCCCGCCGCTGTCAACAACTGCAGCAAGGCGCGCAGGACCCGCCGCTGTCCCTCGGCGTCATGCGCCTCGCCTAACGGGTGTCCGAACCGGAACGGGACGGAGAGCATGCGAGGGCCGCGCAAGCGTTCGGCTACGCTGTGCACCAGGGCAATCGTTGCCGTCGCGATGCCATGGCGTTCCACTTCGGCTGCCAGCAGTCCGACCGACTGCGTGCACGAGGGTCAAACCGGGACGAACAGCGCCGCGTCCACCTGGTCAACGGACAGCCCCTGTGCCACCTCGGGGGCCGAATCGCGCAGGAATCGTCCCGTCGACAACATCGACCCGTTGAAGCTGACGTGGTGCGGGGCCACGCTCCCGACCTCCCCCAACGTGACCAACTCCGCGAGACGGGTCAGTGGCAGCGCTAGTTCCTGGTCGGACTCGACGGCGGCGCGATTGAATGCGTCCGAGGTCTGCCCCATCGTGAGGCGCATGGTGGCGACGTCGCGGGGAAGCCAGCGCACGGTGACATCCTCGCCCTCCCGCGTCCCGAAGCTGCGGTCGATGCCGGCGCGATAGAGTCCGGCGCTGGAGACGATGGCGATGCGCGCCTCCGTCACCGGGCGCCGGAGCGGCGCCCACGGCGTCGGGGAAACTCGGCGCCATGGATAGGCGCGCATCATCAGCCGGTACGTGAGCGGGAGCTCGTCCCAGTCAGCCATGGGCGAAGTCTAGGTGCGCGGCGCGACCGCTGCCACCGGCGCCGGCGACTGCGAGCGCGATGGCCGAGCCGTGCCGGCGGCGGACAGTCGACGAGAGTTCTCCTGCGAATTCAGCGTCCAGTCGTACTCCGTTTCCACGGCGCTGAACTCGCCGCTCATGAGGAGGCGTCGCTCGGCCGATCCCTCTGGAAACCAGCGCGCCATGTAGCGCGCCGCGCCCTGGATGCTCCCGCCGAAGTCCTCCTTGTACCACTCGAAGATCAGGGAGTGATGCAGCACGCCGTAGGCGGCGTTCACCCGGTTCTTGGTTGGCGATTGGATGATGAAGACCGTGCCCTGATCCTCGAGCTGTGCCTCCAGACGAGCCCCGGTATACGCCTCGTCGCGCAGCGGCGGACATCCCATGGCCGCGCAGACCAGCGCAAAGTGAATGCGTGGCTCGCCGTAGGTGGGGCGAATGATGACGTGCTCGATATCGTCCAGCGTGTAGTCCTTGCCGCCGACGCGCGCCAGCGGTTCGGCCCACGGTCCCTTGAGCTTCAGGAAGAACGTCTTGTTGATGTTGCGAATGCTGCGTCGTTCGTCGTGCTTGACGATGAGCTGGATCGTGTAGGCGTTGTAGGCGTTGATCCAGAAGGCCAGCTGCTCGTCGCGGGAGAGTCGCGCAGGATCCTGCCGGGCCAGAGACTGCAGGTAAGTGCGGAACGTCGGGGCGGCGCCAAAGGCGTCGTAGTCGACCATCCCCTTCGCGACGTACTGCTTGAGCAGCGCGTCGAACGCGGAGTGGTCGAACCCCTGCGACGGCAGCGGGGCGGACACGAGGGCGAGCGTGAGCAGGGTTGCGAGCATCAGTCGATGCATGGATCGGACGTCAGTAAGGGAAGAGGCCGCGACTTCACTTTTGACTACCGCGGCACCCCGGGAGGCAACCGGCGCCGCAGTCTCCGTCGCTTCGCGCAACGCGCGCCGCGCGGTGCGCGTGACGATCGTCGTGACTACGACGGTCGCGACGAGACCAAGGATCAGCACTGCATAATACGCCGGGCCCTTGGGCGTTTGCGCGCCTCCGGCGAGGGCGGCGACGTCGCCGGCCAGCTTGCCGTAGTACACGTACAGCACGGTGCCGGGCAGCATTCCCACGCTGGCGAGGACGTAGTCGCGCAAGGTCACTCGACTCAGCCCGAGCGCGTAGTTGAGGACCGAAAACGGGAATGCCGGCGAGAGGCGGAGGAGAAAGACGATCCGTCGTCCCTGCGCCGCGATCGCGCGGTCCACCGCGGCAAACTGCTGGTTTCCGGCGAGCCGCCGCGCGACGAGGCTGCGCGCCGCGTAGCGCGACACAAGGAATGCCAGCGTGGACCCGATGGTCGCTCCGGCAAAGACCACAATCGTCCCCTTGAGCAGTCCGAACACCGCGCCCGCGGCAAGGGTGAGCAGCGAGCCAGGGATGAAGGCCACGGTAGCGATGGCGTACCCCAGCACGAAGACGACCGGACCGAGCGCTCCGAGTCCGGCGATATCGGCGGCGAACTCCGGCACCGCACTGCCCGCGCGACGACCGAGAAGGACGAGCGCGACGACGACGGCGACCGCGAGACCGATGCGCAGCCAACGCGCCGACTGAGACGGGACAGCGGAGGAACTCGGGGCAGCGGGCATCGCCTGGGCGTCGAGGGGCAAGGAGGAAGGTCGGAGTCCAGCGCGGATAACCGGGAGCGAGGCGAGCGAGGGGACGATCCCCGTCCCCGTCCGAACCTAGCCGTGCGCGTCACAGCGGGTTCCCGCGCCCACGCCGCTCCACCTGCCCGAATCCGGAGCCGCTGCGAGAGTCGAAGCGCGTCGGCGCAGGCAAAGTTCCCCGTCTCCCCCCACCGTGACGTCCAGCGTTAGGCAATCGAGCTGTGGCTGCGCCGCGCCCCGCGCGCGAGCGGCTGGGTGCGTGATGCAATCGCAGGCCACAACCTGCGCGGAAACGGTTGCGGCGCCGGGCCACGATTCGTGAACTTGCCCCCATGGCCGATGCCGCTCCCTCCGCCCTGCCGGACCTCGACGCTGCGCTGCACCAGCTCGGCTATGATGCCTTCCGCCCAGGACAGCGCGAGGCGATCGAGACGATCCTCCTCGAGCGCCGCCTGCTCCTCGTCGCCCCGACCGGCGGCGGCAAGTCGCTGATCTACCAGCTGCCGGCCACGGTCCTGAGCGGGACGACGCTGGTCGTGTCGCCGCTCGTGTCGCTGATGCACGACCAGGTGGCCTCGCTCACGTCGCGCGGCGTGCGGGCGACCTTCCTCGCCGCCACGCTCGACAGCGACGAACTGCGCCAGCGCATGACGGCGCTGGCTCGCGGCGAATTCCAGATCGCCTACGTTGCCCCCGAGCGACTCGCCTTTCCCGGGGTCCGCGCGCTGGTGCGCGACATCGACTGTCCGCTGGTCGCGATCGACGAAGCGCACTGTATTTCCGGAGTGGGGACACGACTTCCGGCCGGACTACCTCCAACTCGGCGACCTGGTGGCCGATCTGGCCGACGCACGCGTGATGGCCTGTACCGCCACCGCCACGCCCATCGTGCGAGACGAGATCCTCGCACGCCTCGGGCTCGGCGCCGACACGCCGCAACTCGTCCGCGGCTTCGCGCGCCCGAATCTCGGGCTGCGGGTGCACGAGGTGCGCAGCGCCGCCGAGGCGGGACGCACCGTCGATGCGGCGCTCGCCGAGGCGATCGGAACGCCGCGCGCTGCGTGCGGTGCGGCGATCGTGTATGCCCCGACGCGCAAGCGCACGGAAGAAGAAGCCCGCCGTCTCACGCGTGCCGGGTGGCGGTGCGAAGCCTACCACGCGGGACTCAGCGGCGACGTGCGCGAGCACGCCCAACAGCAGTTCCGGGATGGGGCGCTCGACGTGATCGTGGCGACGAACGCCTTCGGCATGGGGATCGACCGCGCCGACGTGCGAGCCGTGGTGCACCTTGCGCCTCCCGGCTCGATCGAGGCCTACTATCAGGAAGTAGGGCGCGCCGGTCGCGACGGCGCCGACGCCATCGGCGTGCTGTGCATCTCGCCGAGCGACCTCCCCCTTCGCAGGCGCCTGCTCGAGATGCCCAACGACTTCGGCGAGGTCGATCAGGCGCGCGTGCAGCACCGGTGGTCGCTGTTTCTCGAACTCATGCGCTGGACCGAAGGGGGGAGCTGCCGGCACGACGCCATCCTGCGCTACTTCGGCGACGAAGCCGAGACGCTCGCGGGCTGTGGTCGATGTGACACGTGTACGGCGCTCGATGCGCCCCAGTCCGCCGATGCCGAGGAAACGGCGATCGCGGTCCGCAAGGCGCTGAGCGCCGTGGCCCGGACCCACTGTCGATTCGGGATTCAGGCGGCGGTCAAGCTGCTGGCCGGGCTCCCCGACCCTCGACTCGAACGTTCGGGGTTGCAGGAGAGCCGCACGTTCGGCGTGATGCGCGATCGCAGCGAGGAGTGGATCACCGCGCTGCTGCGCCGCTGCGTGACCGCCGGATGGGTCGATTTCACCGGAGGCGACCGCCCCATGGTTGCGCTGACCGCCCTAGGCAAGGGCGTGCTGTTCGGCCAGGGGCCTGTCCGGCTGCTGTTGCCGAGCGATGCCCCGCCTGTCAGGGAGCGGAGCCGGACGACGCCCGGCCGCGGTGCTGGTCGCGCGCGGCCGGAGTCGGCGCCTCTCTCGGACGAGGACGCTCACCTGTTTCAGGCGTTGCGGGCCCGACGACTGGAACTGGCGCGCACGGAACGAGTGCCGCCCTACGTGGTGGCCAGCGATCGCACGCTGCGGGAGCTGGCCGAACTGCGTCCTCGCTCCGTGCGCGACCTCGAGGGGATCTACGGCATCGGCCCAGCCAAGGCCGCCCGATATGGGGAGGCGTTCATCGAGGTGGTGCGAACGGCCTAGCAGGACGGGCGGGCGGGACAGGCTGCGCACAGCGCCTGCCACGCGATTCGCGCCCTTCTGCTGCGCCCTGTCCGGTTCGCGGTACGATGGGCACCGAATGCAGCGCGCCCGTGGCTCTTTGCGTAAGTTTAGGATGGCCCGCCTCGTGCGCAGCATGATTCCTTCCATCCCCGTCCCGCCATGGCGTACACACTCAAGGTCAACGGGAAGTCCCACACGGTCGATGTCCCCGCGGACATGCCGTTGCTCTGGGTCCTGCGTGACGTCCTCGACCTCAAGGGCACCAAGTTCGGCTGCGGCATCGGACAGTGTGGCGCCTGTACGGTCCATCGTGATGGTGCGCCGACCCGCTCCTGCCGCACAACGATCGCCGCCGCGAATGGCGCCAACATCACGACCATCGAGGGCATCTCGCCCGACGGCGTGACGCTGAGCGCCCTGCAAAAGGCGTGGGATGAGCTCGACGTGCCGCAGTGCGGATACTGTCAGGCCGGGCAGCTCATGGCGGCGACGGCGCTGCTCAAGCGGACACCGCAGCCAACAGACGACCAGATCGACGCGGCGATGAACGGGAATATCTGCCGCTGCGCGACCTACCTGCGCATTCGTCAGGCGATCCACCAGGCCGCGGGGACCGCGACGAACGCCACCTCGCCGGCCGGACGGCCCGGCGACGACAACGCTTAAGGAGCCGCCATGGAATCCCCCACGACTCCCCGCGCCGACCGGCTCGACCGCCGCGACTTTTTCCGCGTCTCGGCCATCGCCGGTGGCGGCCTGCTGCTCGCGTCGTACGTGCGCCCGGCCGAAGCGATGGCCGAGACGGCGGTCGCCTGGCGCGCGCCCAGCGCCGACGACGTCTTCGCGCCGAACGTCTACATCCGGCTCACTCCCGATGGCAAGGTGAGCATCGTCAACAAGAACCCCGAGATCGGCCAGGGGATCAAGACGATGCTCCCGATGCTGATTGCCGAGGAGCTCGATGTGGACTGGAAGGACGTCACCGTGACGCAGGGTGACTCGGAGCCAGACAAGTACGGGCAGCAGTTTGCGGGCGGCAGCACGGCGACCCCCATGAACTGGGATGGGCACCGCCGCGTCGGCGCCGCCGGACGGCAGATGTTGGTGAGTGCGGCGGCCGTAGCGTGGGGGGTCCCCGCTGCGGAGTGCACGACCGCGTCGGGCGTCGTGACGCATCGACCGTCGGGGCGCACGAAGCGCTACGGTGAACTGGTCACCGCGGCGGCGGCGCTCACGGCGCCCGACCTCAAGACCGTCACGCTCAAGGACCCGAAGGACTTCCGCATCATCGGGCAGCGCACGAAGGGCGTGGACAACGACAAGGTCGTGACTGGCAAGCCGTTGTTTGGTGTCGACGTCACCGTGCCCGGGATGAAGTACGCCGTGTTCGAGAAGTGCCCGGTCTTTGGCGGGAAGGTGAAGACCGCCAACGTGGACGCGATCAAGGCGATGCCTGGCGTGCGCAATGCCTTCGTGGTCGAGGGGGGGACGGCGCTGAACGGGTTGCTGGGCGGCGTCGCCATCGTGGCCGACACCTGGTGGCACGCGCAGAAGGCGAGGGAAGGGCTCGTCGTGACGTGGGACGAAGGGGCCACCGCCGCGCAGGGGAGCGAGACGTTCGCCGCCTCGGCCGCCCAGATCGCCAAGGGGCCCCCCGCGCGCACGCTGCGCAAGGACGGAGACGTGGATGCCGCGCTCGCCGGGGCAGCCAAGGTGGTGTCGGCGTCGTACTTCTACCCGTACATCTCGCACGCGACGCTCGAGCCGCAGAACTGCACGGCGTCGGTGAGCGGCGGCAAGGCGGAAATCTGGGCCCCGACGCAGAATCCGCAGCCCGGGCGCCAGCTCGTCGCCTCCACGTTAGGCGTGGAAGAGAAAGACATCGTCATCCACATGACGCGCTGCGGTGGCGGCTTCGGCCGACGCCTGTCCAACGACTACATGGTCGAGGCGGCGTGGATCGCCCGTGAGGCCGGGGTGCCGGTCAAGCTGGTCTGGTCGCGCGAAGACGACATGCGGCACGACTTCTACCGTCCGGCCGGGTGGCACAACCTCACCGGCGGCGTCGATGGGGCCGGCAAGCTGGTGGCGTGGAAGAATCACTTCGTCACCTTCGGCGAGGGCGAGCGTTTCGGCTCGAGCGCGTCGATGTCACCCGCCGAGTTTCCGGCGCGCTTCATCACGAACTTTCAGCTCGACGTGTCGGTGATGCCGTCGGGGGTGCCGACGGGACCGTTGCGGGCCCCGGGCAGCAACGCGCTCGCCTACGTCTTCCACTCGTTCATCGACGAGCTGGCCGAGGCGGCGGGGAAGGACCCGGTGCAGTTCCGGCTCGACCTGCTGGGTGACCCGCGCGTCGTCGCCAACGACGACGGGAGCGCCGCCTACGATGCGGCCCGCATGCGGGGCGTGCTCGAGCTGGTGGCCGAAAAATCGCAGTGGGGCAAGGCCCGCCTCCCGAAGGGGACGGGGCGAGGCGTGGCGTTCCACTTCAGCCATCGAGGCTACTTTGCCGAGGTTGTCGAGGCCAGCGTCGCCGCCAATGGCGCCGTGACCGTGAACAAGGTGTGGGTGGCCGGCGATGTCGGGAGTCACATCATCAATCCAAGCGGTGCAGAGCAGCAGGTGCAGGGGTCCGTGCTCGATGGGCTCAGCGAGGCCATGACGCAGGAAATCAGCATCAAGGCCGGACGGGCGGAGCAGGCGAACTTCAACCAGTACCAGCTGCTGCGCATGCGACAGGCGCCGCCGGTCGAGGTCCACTTCCGCATCACCGATTTCCCGCCCACGGGCATGGGGGAGCCGGCGCTCCCGCCGGTGGTCCCGGCGCTGTGTAACGCGCTGTACGTCGCCACGGGGAAGCGCGTGCGAGAGCTGCCGTTGTCCAAGAGCGGGTTTCGCTGGGCCTGATGGTCGGGCGCTGGTCTGCCTGATGTCGACAATACGAGGGCGACCGGCAACGGTCGCCCTCGTATTGGTTCCAGTGTGCGGCGTGTCGGTGTGCGGCGTGATCCACGTCGTGTGCCGACGACGACTCCTCCCCGTCTGGCGTGACTCCGTCCACCTTAATCCCACGTCGATTGCGCATGAAGCTCCGACTCATTCTCGCTGCGCTCCTGTGCGTCACGAGTCTCGCGCCCACCCACGGTGGCGCACAGGCCACCACCGGAACGCTCCGACTGACACAGCTCACGCGAGCGCGCGTCGCCGCCGACTTCGCCGCCGACCGCGAAGCGCTAGACACGCTGCTCTCGACTGACCTGACCTACGTGCGCTCGAGCGGCGTAATCGACGACAAGGCGGCGGTGCTCGCCCAGGTCGGCCCGGGCGGCCCGTACCAGCTCGACTACCTCACCCCAGACAGCCTGGTCGCGCGCCTCTACGGGAGCGTGGGCGTGGTCACCGGCATCCTGCGGGTGAAACTCTCGGCGCAATCGACGCCGTACAGCATCCGGTTCACCGACGTGTGGTCAAACGACAGGGGGCGCTGGCAGTTGGTGGCGTTCCAGGCCACGCGCGTCCCGTGACGCTGCCCGCGCGGCGCGTTCACTCAGTGGAGGCTCTCGCCATGGTCAGGATCGCTCGCCGGTTCGCGTCCGTCTGCACGTTGCTGCTGCTCCCCGCAAGCTCGCTGGCGGCGCAGGAACACCGTGCAGGTGACGGACAGCCCCCGTCGGTCACGCTTCCGGCGGAGCTGGTCCGTGTGTTGCGCGACTATGAAAGCGGGTGGCGAGCGGGCGATGCGGTGGCCGTGTCCAGGCTCTTCTCGCGCGACGGCATGGCGTTGCCGAATGGGAAGCCGCCGGCCCCCGGGCGCGATGCGATCGTGCGCGCATACGCCGGTCCTGGCGGCGACCTGCGATTGAGGGCGCTGGCGTGGGCGGTCGCCGACACCGTCGGCTACATCGTGGGCGGCTATCGCTACGGGCCGGGCGACGGCGACACGGGGAAGTTCGTGCTGGCGCTCACGCGCGTGGCGGGCGGACCGTGGATGATCGTGGCCGACATCGACAATACCAACGGAGCGCCGCGGCCCTGAGGCGACGGATCAGCGTTCGGATTCCCCGCCCGCCAACAGCGCTGAAGCGAGCGACGCGAGCACTCTCGCGCGCCACCACGTCATGTGGGTGACTTCGCGCCCCGAGCGGCCCCCTCGGCTCCTCCCTCCACGATGCGCAGGATTTCGGTGATGACCTGCGCCGGCTGCTCGTGGTGGATGTAGTGAGTCGACGTAACCTCGACGAAGCGTCCGTTTGCGAGGCTCGCAGCGAACTCTTGCTGCTTGCGCACCCAGAAGCGCTGGCTCTCTTCGCTGGTGAGGAATGTGTCGGGACGGTTGGCGGCCATCACGGTGATGGGCAGCGTGCCATACGCGGGTGGGTCGGCGACGAACTGCTCGGAGTCCTCGATGCCGCGCATCTCCCGCCGGACATGTTCCTTCATCGTCCAGGTGAGCCAGCCCGGGACGATGAACGCCTTGACGCCCGCCTCACGGCACGCCTCGGTGAATGCAGGGGGCCGCCCGTCGACCAGTACCACCCCCTGGACGTCACGAGGGAAGAGCTTGGCGAACGCCACCATGTTGAGACCGCCCAGCGAGTGGCCGACCAGCACGTAGGGAGGAGCCAGTCCAGCCGCCTGAAGCGCGGCACGCAGGTGTTCGGCCATCTCGACGGCGGTGCGCTTGCCGTCAGCATCGGTATCGAACGCGTTGTCGACGCCGAAGTGAGCGCCGTAACCCGGCCGGTCGAATGCGAACGTCACCGCGTGTTGTGACACCTGGCCAACGATACCCTTCCAGCTTGTCATGTCATCACCCGCTCCGGCGTCGAACACGACGACCGGGCCGCCGGTGCCCTGGACGGCGTAGTGGATGGGAGCGGTGTCCACCTTCACCTGTCCCTTTCGACCCATGCTTGCGCATGCCGAAAAGGCAACGACACAACAGATCAACGTGGTCCACCTGTTCATCTGATCCTCCTGCCTCGACACGGGGTGAGCTCGGGTCTCCTGATCCCGAACGTGCGCGAGATCGGCCGGGGAGTCGTCCGCGTGACGAGGCACGGACAGAAACGCTCGGTGGCGGGGTATTCGGCGGACACCGGACGCCGCGACCGGGGCGTCGGTGGTGCGAGCTCGCTCTGGCGTGACGCTAGATTTTTGCTCCCTGGGCGGAGCAGAGCCAGGCTCTTCTTGCCCGGACCGGTGATGAGCAGACGCAGCACATGATGGAAGTTGCCATCTACCTTCTCGCGGCGGGCGCGTCGTTGCTTGCAGTCGCACAGCTGATCATGCGGCACCGCGACGGCTCGGGCAGCCGGCTCCATGCGTTCTCACTCACGGTCTTCTTCGTCGTGCTGACGCTCGATCGACTCGGCGGCGCCTACGAGACGTCGGAGCTGGGTCGCATGCATCCGGAGTTCCTGGGTCTCGCCCAAATGGTGCAGCCGATCCTGCCGGTCGCGTTGTGGATTTACGTTCGGGCGCTCACGGAGTCAGACGCGGCGTTGCACCGATCCGACTGGCGTCACGTGATTCCAGTCCTGCTCGGCGCGCTCTTCTACGTGCCATTCCTGTTGCTTCCGGCAGCGAGCCGGTTACCCTATCTCGGTGACATTCCGACTCCCGTCACCCTCACCGATGCCGCCGTCGCCGTTGGCCTGTTGTTCGCAGACCTGTTCTGGATCGGTTTGCTGGTCGGGTACGGCATAACCATCGTGCGTCGCCTGCGCGCCCATCGTCGACGCGTGCGGCAGCTCTTCTCGACCCTCCCTTGGCCGGGCTGTCATGGGTGAGCGCGCTGCTCTGGTTCATCGGCATCATTGCCGCGCAATCCATTCTCAACGATACGCTGTTCGGGCTGGTGGCACCGGCCTCGCTGGTGGCACTCCTGGATGCCGCCGTCAATCTGGCCTTCGTCCTCTTCATGGGCATCTTTGCTGTGCAGCAGCATCCGTTCATGCCGCATTGGGCCGAGGCGGCGCTCGCCGATGGGAGTGACGACGCGACCACCGTCGAGCCATCGACCGCAATCGACCAGATCCTTCCGTTGGAACAGGCGACCGCGACGGATCGCAGCTACTCGCGCTCAGCGCTGACGAGTGACGACTGCGATGACATCCTGGCGCGCCTCGATGCAACCATGCGGGAACGGCGGTTGTGGAGCCAGTCGACGCTGACATTGCGCGACCTCGCCGAGCAGACGAGGGTGCGCCCGCGCTACATCACGCAAGCGCTGAATACTAGGGCCGGGCCAAACTTCTACGACTACGTGAACATCTGGCGCGTCGAGGCTGCCTGCCAGTTGCTCACGGGGAGTGCGATGAGTGTCTCGGCCATTTGCTACGACTGCGGCTTCAACTCGCGGTCCACGTTCTACGTGGCGTTCAAGCGGACGACGGGGCTGACACCGACCGAGTATCGGGAAAGGCCGCGGCTCGGACCCACTACGGATTCGGTGCGGTAGAGCGGAAGCCCAGCGATGCCTGGCCTGCCGCTCACGGTCCGTCGCGATGGTGCAGTGCCGGCTCTCGCGCTTGCGGAGACCAACGCCTATCGTGGTCATGCGGCTGGCCCTCCGGCGGTGTTGCTGTTGCCTGCGGTTCGATCGCGCCTATCCCGGCGCGGCGCTACGCAGCCTCCCCCTTGCCGGAGTGACACGCCACTTCAGGTCAACCAAGCTCACGTCGCTGGCTTCCTGCAGCACCGCGTCCTGCCGACGAGGGAAACATCATTTCGCCTTCCAGAGTCACTCCGCAATCGCGAGACGAAATCCTTGCCGCCCTGCAGGCCGTGCACGAGGAGAGCGAGCTGTACTGGCGGTCCCTCCCGACGGCGCGCTTCCTTGCGTCCATCGGCGAGGCGTGGTCGCCAGCCGAGAATGTGCGACACCTGACCAAGTCGATGCGAGCGGTCACGATGGGGCTCCGCTTGCCTCGCTGGCTGCTCGCGCTCCGCTTTGGCAGTGCCGCGTCGCCGTCGCGGTCTTTCGAAGCGCTGCACGCGGAGTACCGCGAGCGGCTCGCGCGTGGTGCCACGGCCGGACGGTTCGCGCCGAGCGAGCGCCGGCCATCTCCCGATGCCGAGGGGCAACGGGGCAAGATCATGGCGCATCATCGGGTGGCGCTGCACGCGCTGCGCGAGGCGGCGGGACAATGGCCGGAACGGGCGCTCGATGGCCGAATGCTTCCACACCCGGCGCTTGGCAAGCTCACCGTTCGCGAGATGCTCTTCTTCACTGTGTTTCACAATCGGCACCACCTGGTCCTGGTACAGGGTCGCCTGTCAGCGCCGGGTGTCGACACGGGCACCGCCTAACGGTGATCGCTGCGGACAGCCCGGTCGGTTGGCCGGTTGACGGTGATGCCTCGTTGCAGGCGCGGGGTTGGCGCGGCCGCCAACCGGCATCCGCCGGATCGGCGGCGGCCGCAACTGGCGTTCGGTTGAGCGACGCCTTCCCACGGAGTGAAGCGAATGAGTGCCCCTGAACAAACAGTCACCCACGCGACGAGGCGCTGGCTTCACGCGAGCGCACTGCTGAGCGCGACCGTTGCACTGATGCACCTCGTCATCATCCTGGCGGGGCCGAACGCCTACGTGTTCTTCGGCGCGAGCGACCTCGGGGTCCGGGAGGCCGCAGGTTCCTGGCTGCCAGACGTGATCACGGCTGGACTTGTACTGCTGGTCTCGATCTGGGCGTACTATGCGGCCGCGGCGGCCGGAAGCGTGACACGCGCCCCGCCATTGCTCTCGGCAGGGCTCTGGCTCATCGCCGGCATCTACACGCTGCGCGGCCTCGGCGCGGTTCCGGAGGTACTGGGCGTAGTGCACGGCAGCGGGAATGTCCCGCCGCGTTTCGTGGCGTTCTCGGTCGTGTCGCTCATGATCGGCCTTGTGCACCTGCGCGGCGCGGTCCTCCGGCAGCGCGACCTGCGACGCGCGCCCCGGAGTGCCTGACGACGATTGGTGGAGACCCTGGACTTCGGACGCGACGACCGGGCCGCCGTCGCTGGACCGCACGAACTGCCGGTGACAGCCTCGGCGCCCCCGCGACCGCCGCCGCACTAGCGCATTCTTCCGGCGGGCACCAACCTTCGATCGTGGAAGCACCACAGCACTGTCCATCGAACTCGACTAGGAAGCCGAGAGTGCGCTGGATTGCCGATCTCGCGACCATTCCCGCGGCCTTCTCCTGCATCGCCACCCGTACTGACGCCGTCGCGAAGGTCCGCGCGCACGGCGTCCCCTTCGCGACACTCGTCGCGCGTGCGCGCATCGCAACGCACTCCCGCCTCGCTCCGTGCGACGGGCGATTGTGAGATGTCACCGGATGCTGGAGCCACCGCGGGCGCTGTGAACGCGGAGGCGACACGATGCTGGACTGGGCCTCCACTCAGCGCTTGGCCGAACACTTCTCACCCCGTCTCCCATGCCAGACACCCCGAAGGTCAAGGGTCCCGCATCATACTTTCCGTCGATTGAGAAGACGTACGGTGAACCGATCGCCCATTGGATGGCCGTGCTGCAGCGGGCAGGATCCCGGAAACACATGGAGCTCGTGACCCTCCTGAAGTCGCAGCACGCCATGGGACACGGGCACGCGAATGCGCTCGTGGCCGCCTTTCTCGCCAAGCAGTAGGACGACTGTGGCTCAGGCCTCCGCCGCACTCGGCGGAGACGCGGTGCCGGTGCCGGTGGCGGCGCGTGCTGGGCTCCGCCGGTTTCGAATCGACACGGACAGGAGGACACAGATGGGAGATCTCGAACATTGGAAGCCTCAATCGTATTCCTCGGTGTCTCCGTACCTTGTCGTCGTCGGCGCACAAAGGGTCATCGACTTCGTGAAGGCCGTATTCAACGCGACGGAACTCCGGCGCTACGACAATCCGGATGGGTCGATCATGCACGCTGAGGTGCGAATCGACGATTCGATCGTCATGCTGGGCGACGGATCAGAAGCGTATCCGCCCTTTGTTTCGCTGCTTCACGTGTATGTCGAGGACGTCGATCGTGCATACGCACGGGCAGTCGAGGCCGGTGGCACACCGGTTGAGCCACCGCAGGGAAGGGAAGGCGAGCCGGACCGGCGCGGGAGCGTGAAGGATCCTTGCGGGAACACCTGGGCCATCGCGACGCAGCTGCCGCAGAAGTCCGGGGACCTAACGAGGTGACCGTTTAGTGGCGCGCCGCTACGTCGCCTTCCTTCGCGGAGTCAGCCCGATGAACGCCAGGATGCCGGCGCTCACGCGTTGCTTCGAGGCGGCAGGCTTCTCGGACGTTCGTACGCTACTCTCCAGCGGGAACGTCGTCTTCACCTCGCGTTCGTCGCCCTTGGCTGCGTTGGAGCGCCGCGCCGAGAAGGCAATGCAGTCCGAACTCGGTCGCAGCTTCGGCACGTTCGTCCGTCCAGCCAGGTACCTGCAGGCGCTGATTGAATCGGAACCGTTCGCACCGTTCGACCTTCCACCAGGGGCGAAGCGGGTGGTCACCTTTCTTCACGGCCCCGACCATCAAGCGCTCGAGCTGCCCATCACGCGAGACGGAGCGAGTATTCTCAAGGTGAGCGGGTCCGAAGTCCTGTGCGCCTACGTTCCGGGCCCCAAGGGTCCCGCGTTCATGCGTTTGCTCGAACGAACGTTCGGGGTCGGCATCACCACTCGCACCCTGGAAACGGTGCGTAGGTGTGCGTCGGCGTGAAGTTGCGGCTGGTCTGCGAGTGGCGCCTCTCCCACTGCACAGCGTCGATTGATCACGACTTGTCACAGGACGTGAATGAACGCCTACTTTGCCGCAGCTGGAGGTCTCGCCTTCATGGTTGGACTCGCGCACTCGATTCTCGGCGAGCGGCTCGTCTTCTCCCGCATGCGTGCTGCGGGCCTTGTTCCCACGCAGGGTGGAACTGTCCTGCTTGAGCGCCACGTGCGCATTCTCTGGGCAACGTGGCACGTTGTGACCGCGATCGGTTGGTGCCTGGCCGCCGTGCTTGTCTGGCTATCGCTCTCCTCCGTGGGGCAGGCAGCGCAGTCCGTCATCGCGCTGTTGATCGCGGCGGCGATGGGGGTAAGCGCACTCCTGGTTCTCGTCGGCACGAAGGGACGGCATCCCGGCTGGGTCGGCCTGGCTGGAGTTGCGGTTCTTGCGGCAATCGGCGTGTACCGCTAGCGAACGACGCCGGGTCGCGCCTGAGCGCGGTCGTCCAAACGGCCGGCTTCGCGACGGTCGGCTGCCGCGCAGGCTACGCGGTGCGGTCGGCAGCCCCTCTCACTTTCCTAGTGCGGCTCCACCTTCGTCCACCACCCCGCCCCAAGGCTCCGCGTGCGCGGCCAGACCTCGGCCAGTGTGTTCGCGTCGTACATCCGTCCGTTCTTCATCACGAACCGCAACGACGCGCTGTTGGTGATGTCGACCAGCGGGTTCCGGTCGAGCACGAGCAGGTCTGCCAGCTTTCCGGTCTCCAGCGAGCCGAGATCGCGCTGGAGACCGATGGCCTCGGCGCCGTGCAACGTCGCGGCGCGCAGCATGTCGTGCGGCTTGAGGCCGCCCGAGGCCATCATCCACAGCTCCCAGTGGGCGCCCAGTCCCTGGAGTTCCCCGTGCGAACCGAGGCCGACGCGGCCGCCGGCGTCCACCAGTTTGGGAAGCTGTTGGGCATGCAACGTGTGCACGTACTGGTCGGCGCGATTCCACTGGACCTGCTTCCACTTGTCCAGTTCGTCGTGCGGCGTGAACGTGCGCAGCTTGCGATCCTGGTCCACGTTGTAGCTGGTGAGATACTGGCCGAAGCCGGCCGGACCGCCGTAGGCGACGATGAAGGTCGGCGTGTATGTCAGGCCGCTGAAGGCATGCAGCTGCACGACGTCGCGGAACAGGGGGCTGATGGGGAGTGAGTGCTCGAGCCCTGGATAGCCGTCCTGCATGAGGGTGAGGTTCATGGTGAAGTCGGCGCCACCCTCGGTGGTCGTCGTCAGCCCCTGTTCGCGCGCGGCGGTGATCACCCACTGCCGCACCTTGCGGTCGCCCGCCAAGTATTGCTTGATCGTCTTCGTGTCGAAGTGGTCGGCGTAGCGTCGGACCACGTCGCGGGCCTCGTCCAGGCTCTTGATGTTGTCGGCGCCGAAGATGCCCGGGCCGGTGGAGTAGAGCCGCGGACCGATCAGCGCCCCGGTCTCCATCAGGTCGGCATACGTGACGACGTCCTCGCTCGAAGTTTGTGGGTCCCGCTGCGTGGTGACGCCGTATGCGAGTTGCGCGAGGAGTTGCGAGACCTGCTGCCGGTGCACCCCCCACGCCATCCACGTGTGCGCGTGGATGTCGACGAGGCCAGGCATGATGGTCTTGCCCGAGACGTCGATGGTACGTGCACCTGACGGAATCGGGACGCGCCCCCGGGGCCCGACGCCCACGATTCGATTGTCGCGGATGACGACGTCGCCATTGGCGATCACCTCGTTCCCCTTCATGGTGATCAGGCGAGCCCCTCGCAGTGCCACCACGCCGGAGGGCTTGTCCTTGCGGGCGACGATCTGCACGTCGACGCGCGACGGTTCATAGGCCGGAGCGGCGACGCGTGACGAGTCGGGGCGGGGAGCGCCGGGGGCGCCAGGGGCGGCGGCCGCGAGCTGCTCGGCGCGGCTCACGGAGTCGCGCACCAGCGAGTCGGCCCGGGCGAGGTCGTGGCGCATGATGCTGCGACCGATGGAATAGAAGGCCGTGCGGCCGTCGTTGCTCCATCCCACGAAGTCCCCGCCAACACGGGAAAGGCGCGCTGTGGGAACGACCGAACTGGCGGTGATGGCGACCGTGCTGGGCACCCCCCCGACCGGAGGGACGGTGATCAGGAAGACGTTGCGGTGCGCACGGACGAGCGCCTTGGTGCCGTCGGGCGAGAGCACGACTTCGTCCGGGGTCGACGACGCCCCGGGCCCGTCGGCGCCGGGAGTCCGGTCACGCGGACGACGGTGCGACGGTCGGTGCCATCGAAGCGCATCGAGACGAGACCGTCGGCACCGGTCCAGACGTACAGGCGCGTGCTGTCGGGACCGAAGTGCGGGACGTTGCGCCCCTGCTCGGTCGCGCCGGAACCGAGCCATGCGACGCTGCGCGCGTCGCCGCCTGACGAGGGGAGCCAGACGATCTCGAGCTCGGCCGTGGGGCCGTGGTTCCCGAAGTCCTCGAGCGTCTTGAGGCGATGTGTCCGGGAGCCGCGCACGGCCAGCAGGCGGCTGCCATCCGGCGACCAGCTGATCTTGTCGTAGAATGCGGAGCGTGTGGTGAGGCGCTCCGGCGCGCCGGCGCCATCAGTACGGATGCGATAAATGTCGCCACCGCTCGAGTCGTTCCACGTCACGTACGCGACCCAGCGCCCGTCTGGCGACCAGACCGGGGCGTGCTCCACCACGTCGCCAGTCGTTAGGCGGCGGGCATCGGTGATCGTCGGAGTCCCGCCGGCGGCGGGTGCGACGGCAGGTGCGACGGCTGGTGCGACGGCTGGTCCGGCCGGTCGCCCCGGCCCGCCCCGGCCGGGCGGCAGGTCGGCCACGTAGAGTCGGTCGAGCGCGGTGAACGTCACGCGCCTGCCATCGGGCGAGGGACGCGCACCGCGCACCTGGCCCACGACCAGCGTCGAGTCGTTGATGGGATAGTCGAAGCGCGCGAGGGGGCCGAGTTGCTGTTCCACCTCCGCCGCGAACGGGATTGGCGTGACGTCGCCGCTCGGGACGGCGATGCGCCAGATTTTTCCGTCGTAGGCCGTGATCAACGCCCGCGAATCGGGCGTAAAGGCCGACCCCGGATACACGTCGCGGTCGGCACCTCCCTGGCTGGCATCACGCTGCACGTCCATCACCAGCCAACGCTCCTCCCCGCTCTCCAGGTCGAGCAGCTTGAGTCCCTCGCGCGCGTCGTGGCGGGTGGCGTACACCAGCCAGCGCCCATCGGGACTCGGGATCGGGCGGAACGCCCCCTCCGACTCGCTGGTGCGCACCGCGGTGCGCCCCTGCTCCCGGTCAAAGAGGCCGATCTGGTACGTGCCGATTCGTCGCGCCGAACTGCGCGGTCCGTGTGCCTCGTCCTCTCCCATCGCCGCCGCCGGATCCGGGACCACCTCGCCCTGGAAGGCGCCCCCGAGGTTGCCGTTGGCGTTCACCCAGACATACCGCGGGTTGTTCGAGAAGGCCGCGCCGAGCAGGGCGGGGAACGCGGGAGCGGCGGGTCCCGTCGTCGGCGCGTTAGGCGGGCGTACCCCCGTGACCTGTACCCCGCTCCCGCCATCAACGTGATGCAGCCACAGCTGTCCGGCGCGGGTCACCAGTACGTACGAGCCGTCGGGGGCCCAGGTGGGCGACACGAAGTTGGTGCGCTCCGCCTTGCTGAGTGCGCGTGGCTCCGTGCCATCGGCATTGGCGAGCCAAAGATTCTCCGAGCCGTTCCGGTCACTGAGGAAGACGAGGCGGCGCCCATCCGGCGCGTAGCGAGGCTGGGTGTCGTAGCCCGGGCCACTCGTTATGCGCGTGGCCGCGCCGCCGCCGATCGGCAGGGTGTACAGGTCGCCGAGCAGCTCGAAGACGATCGTGTTGCCATCCGGGGCAACGTCGAGCGAGATCCACGTTCCCTCGTTTGTGGAGAACTTGAGGGTGCGCGTGGTGATGAGCGGGAGGCCCCCGGCGCGGGCCGCTGCCTTGGCGGCGCTGTCGGCCTGGGCAACGGTCTGTGCGACGGCAGGCGTGGCGCGCGCGGCGGCGCCGGCGAGTAGGGCGATGCCCAGGAGCGGAAGTCGGGTCATGTGCAGGGGCGAGGAGAACGGGAGAAGCTACGCGTGGGGCGAGAGGGTTCCAGATGCATGTCGGCGCCAGGACAGTCACCAGCGTGCGCGATCGAACTCGCTGATCAGTACAATCCACGGTCCCGTTTGGACCACTCGTACGTGGCCAGCCTCCCACTCGCGCCGTGCGGCGGCGCTGGGAACGGCCGGACCCACACCGATGCGTGTGTGACAGATCGTGCATACACGACTCGTGGTGTCGCCCGAGTCCGCCACGATGAGCGACGTTGGTGCCGCAGATCATCGACGTCGATCCCCTGCGCCGCCCGCGACACGAGGCGTCCGGCGTCTCCGGTGGCTTCGGATCGGCCCTGTGTGTGCTCCAGCCAGGCCGAGACGGCACCCAGCGCACCGGACCAGTCCGCCATGCAGCCCGTGGTGCCGAGCCACTCCCGCCACTACCGGTACCACCCTCGCTCGACGCGGGCAGAAGGAGGCGACATACTTCTCGTCGCACGCGATCGACCTGCAGATCCCGCGGCGCATGGCGCCGGTGGCATCCTCAACCCGTTGAACTCCACGTGCCAAATGCGTGGCGGAATCGTGAGCGGAATCGTGAACGGGCCCGGCGTCGCCTTGTGAGCGCAACGCCAGTTCGACGTCACCACCCTTCGACTGGTCAACGCTTTCCTGCAACGCGACGAGCTTCCGACCATGGCCGACCTCTCGATGATCGACGCCCACTCCGTGAGCGGCAGCGGTACGGTCGCCAACCGCGCACGGCAATCGCCGGCCTCGTGGCTCGCCCTGTGGGCGCTGCTCGCCGCGACGGCCGCCTGCGCCCGCCCCCCAGCCGCCGAGCCTGCGCCAGCTCCCGTGCACGCCGACACCGTCTGGTACGTGTCGACGAGAGCGCGGGACGACGACGGTCGCGACACGCGCCGGCAGGCCGACTCGCTGGAGTACGGGCTGGCGATTTTCGGTCGTCCGGCCGGCCAGGATGCGCGCGCGGACGCGCTCGACCTCACGCTGGCCGACTCGGTGCGGCTCACGGCCGGCGACTTCGCCGCAGCGCTGCGGCAGCGCGTGCAGGCCACGGTCGCCCCGCACGACTACGCGGTGTTCTACGTCCACGGCTTCGGGACCTCGCTGCACGAGGCGTGGACCTTCGCCGCCACTTCGCGCGCGCGCGCTGCCACGGATGCGCCGTGGGTCGCGTTCTGCTGGCCGTCGAACGGTTCGGGGATTGCGCGTCCGACGCTCGATGAACCACTCTCGCAGGCCTACATCGACGACTCGACGGCGGCGGTGGCGAGCCGTCCCGCCTTCGATCGCGCGCTCCGCGCCGTGGTCGCCGCGGCCGGCGCGCCGCGGGTCATGCTCGTGCCGCATTCGTTAGGCAGCCAACTGGTGGGCGAGACGCTCGCCCAGGACGTCCCCTTGCGCACCCTGCTGGGCGCTGCCCCGCTGCGCGCAGTGGCGTTCATGGCGCCCGACGTCGAGGCGCGCCGCTTCGCCGAGTACCTGGTGCCGGCGGTGCGTCCACTCACCGACCGGCTCCTGCTGTACACCTCGGCGCGCGACCGTGTGCTGGAGGTGTCGGGCGAACGCACACAGACCCAGCGCGCCGGCCTGCATCCCGGCGCCCCCCTGACGTCCGAGGGGCTCGAGACAGTCGACGTGACCGACGGCGTGAGTGCCGGAGGATGGCTGCAACAAACGTTTGGGAATCACCATGCCATCTTCCGCGCGACGGCATCGCTCTTCGACCTCGCCTGGGTGGTGGGGGGGCGGCGCGCCCCGGACTGTCGGCTCGCGATCGGTTCCGCCGCGCTCGACGAGGCCGGCGTGTGGCGCCTGACTGATTCGCTGCCGAACGCGCGCGACGTGGCCGAGCGGTGTTCGTCCCCGGCGCCGGGTCGCTGACCACGCATCGACCACGCATCGAGCTTGCATCGAGCTTGCATCGAGGCCGCGTCGAGCACGCCGAGTGCACGCCGTGTGCCGAGCGCAGGTACCGAGCCCGAGCGTCACGTCCAACTTTGGGCTGCCGGCGCGCAGCGACGGGGTCGAGTCGCAGCTGAGCGGTTGGTGTTGTCGGGGGTTCTGCTGTTGACGGATCGTCCCCGACGACGCAGGTTCGAGCGTGCGCAGCGGGGCGATGTGCCGTCGGGGGACAGCTCCTTCAGCGAGGTGGTGCGGTGCGGAAGGTGTGGTGGTTCGCCGCTCTCGCGGCGTGCGCGGCCGCTGCTTTAGGGCGTGAAGCGACCGCCCAGGGACGGCTCCCGTCGGACGGGGGAGTCACGATGTCGCTCGGGCAACCGGCGCGCTGGAGTTGGACCTTTGGAGTCTCCACCGGGATCGGCCGACGCGACGGCGAGGGGTCGGGCCTCGCCGAGGGGCGCGCGGGCGTGTACCACGAATTGCTCAACCCCGTGCTTGGCATCGGCGGGGCGCAACTGGAGCTCTACAACGGCGCGTTCGACACGAAGTACAACAGCGGGCTCCGCCTGCGCTTCGTTTCGCCCATTTCCGGGATCGGCATCGGCGCGGATTACAACGCGACCCAGGATCAACTGCGTCCGATCTTCACGTACGTCTACCCGCTGCGGCGCGGCGGCGTCTCGGGCGACGGGGGCGTGTTGCGCCTCGACGCCATGGGAGGTCGGGATCGGTCGCTGATGATCGGCGTCGAGAAGCCGGTCTTTCGCCGGATTCCGCTCGGCGCAGGGCGGCCCCGTCGCGACCGGGTGCGACTGCGCGCGCCACGTCCGCCGGAGGCCCCGCTCGCCGTCTCGAGCGCCGCGTTGCGCTCGGCGCTCGCCACTGCGCGCGACGCCGCACTCGCCGTCGGTCGCCTCACCGTTCCGCCGCTTGACCACACTGGGCGGGGCGGGGCGTCGAGCAACGCCACGGTCATGGTCAGCCTCGACACGCTCAAGCAGTTCATGAGTCCACCCGGCCCGGCGGCGACGCGCACCGTGGTGGCCGAGGCGCGACGCCTGCACGACGC
This sequence comes from Gemmatimonadota bacterium, assembly GCA_016704465.1. Lineage (GTDB taxonomy): Bacteria > Gemmatimonadota > Gemmatimonadetes > Gemmatimonadales > Gemmatimonadaceae > SCN-70-22. Next base: position 110,289 of record JADJAD010000016.1, read on the forward strand.
GATGGACCGCGCCTTCTCCCTTGCCATGTCACCGGACGACTCGTTGCGCGCCGGCAGTTCGCCGCTGGGACAAGCGACCGCGGCGCGCGCTCGGGACATCCTGCTGCGCGAGGTCCTCGTTCCGTACAACCGCCTGCTGGGGCAGCTCAAGGAGGACGACAGCACACGCGAGTTTGCCGTGCTGGCCCGCGGACAGTTTGTGCGGTGGCTGACCGTCTCCCAGCGGCTCTCGCGGAGCGAGGCCGACGCGGCGCTGGCGATCTTCACCGAGTACCTGGAGCTGGCCGAGGCGGTGCGCGGCGTCTCCGCCCGCGCGTGGGGGCATTCGCGCTTCGTCTGGCTGCCGTTGCAGCTGGCGTTGCTTCCCGAGCAGCACGACACCCAGGAGGAACTGGACGCCCTCGTCGAGCTCGCAACGCGCGAGGTCTTCACCGAGGGCAATTCCGCCTCCTACATCATCAACGAGCAGTTCCAGTACCAGGTCAGCCGCACCATTCGCGAGGCCAACGACTACCACATCCTCCTCACGCACGACTTTCGCGGCTACGACGCGCAGGGCGATCCCGACGAGATGAGCTTTCGCCATGTGCTGCGCTCGTACCTGTCGACGCTCACCGCACGTGTGCGCGCCTACGACAGCACGGGAGTCTTCCCCGTGTACATGATCCTGCTCGACGAGTGGTTCTACGACGTGAACAGCGGGCGCCTCTGGATGGAACTGCTGGAAGACCCCACCCACCACACGGTCAAGCTCCCCGCGCGCTTCGCGGCCTGGGAAGATTCGTTGCGGGTGGCCCAGGACAGCCTGCGCGCAGCCATTCGCGGCTCCACGCTGCTGGGCGCCCAGCGCCGACAGTACGGGGAGACGTGGCTCCGCAACCTGGTCAAGGTGCACGTGAGCATCACCAACTCGGCCGATCCGAGCTTCTGGAGTTGGCGCGTCGCATCATTCTTCCCCATGCCCGATGCGTGGATGCGCGACCATCGCAAGATCGCCTTCTACGACATCACGGAGGCCGACCCCTACCGAGGGGAAGCGATCTTCACGGGCGCCGGGATTGGGGAACACTACGCCAACCTGGCGTGGGAGGATCGCTCCCTCCTCATGCGCGGCCCCGCCATCCTCGGGCTCAAGCAGGCGGCCCGCGAGATCCTCCTCAAGCAGGGCATGGCGCCGGCCCGCATTCCGTACGCCCTCCTCCCGCAGCCCCCTTGCCGTCGACTACGCGGAACGTGTGCGCGCGGGCACGGTGCGCATTCCCTATCCACTGCGCGCCTTGCAGCTGCAGAACGGAACCGGCTTCGATTCCAAGTACGTGAATGTCGCCAAGGCCGTGCTCTACACGCTCATGCCGCCAGGTTCGGTGATCAAGATCCCCGATTCGCTCTGGAACGGGACGTTCTGGGGATCGGCGCTCGTCGGGTGCGCACTACGCGGCGTGCGCGTGCTCGTCATCGCCCCGGCCCTGTCCAACGCGCCCGCCCGCGCCTTTGGCTCGATGGTGCGCGGACGCGAGCTCGCGTGGCGGCTGCTCACCGCCGCCCGAACGTTCGCTCCCGAGATCGCCGAGAGCGGCGGGATGCTCAAGGTCGGCATGTTTGCCACCGAACTACGCGTGACCGACATCGCCGGAAAGGCCGCGGCGGTCAGGAACACGTTCGAGCGTCACGCCTGGCTGCACGACCTGTTTGCCTTCCCCGACGAGGTGTACCCGGCGCTCGACTCGATTGCCGTCGCCCTCCGGTCCCGTCCGGGCTCACCCAGCCTCTCGAACGGCTTCGAGTCGTACGAGCGGTCGTACCTGCACCTCAAGGCGAACTTCTTCGCCTCGCGCGAGGCGTGGACGGTGATGTCACGCGCCGACTGGGCGCCGCTGATGGGGGAATTCGCCGAGCTCCGCCTCGCGCAGCTGCAACGCCCGGCCGCCGCGGTCGCCTCCTTCGCGGAGGACCCGGACGCCCTGCGCGACATCGGGGGCGACGTGCTCAGGCGCTGGTACGACGAGCTCCCCGCCACTGCCCGGGAACGCGTCGTCTTCTTCACCGTCATCGGATCGGCCAACCAGAACGACCGCAGCTTTGTGCTCGATGGCGAGGACGCGCTGGTGATCTCGCGCTGGCCCAGCGTGCTCGCCTACCTCGACCTCATCACCCTCATCGGCCAGAGTGAGTGGATCGAGGATCCGGCGGAACTCGATCGGCTCTTGCCCGCGCAGTCGGCCATGAAGACGCGGCTCGCTCACTGGTTCCGATACGCCTTCTAGCACTGCAGCGAGCCCGTCGCCGGGATTCCGATCCTGGGCACGCGTCCGGGCGACAGGAAGCGGTGGACGAGGGCTGCGGGGTCATCGATCAATCCCCTGCCTGCTGCGAACCCGCACTCAGGTCGTCTCAACGTCCGGCGTCACCGCCAGTTCACGCGCCAGCCACGCGAGGCAAGAATCGGTGCCCTCAAACAGGCCTTCTTCAGGGATCAGGTCCGGCACCAGCCTGATGCGCCGCAGCATGTCATCGGGTTGGGTTTGCACGCCGATGAGCAGCACGACCACCCCGCGAACGCGCAGGGTCAAGACGGCATCCTCGAGCGCATACAGCCCTGACTGGTCGATGGATGGCACCCGCTCCATGCGGATGATCAACGCGCGCGTGCCCGGCGGGAGGGACGAGTACAGCTCCTGAAAGCGGGCCGTAAATCCGAAGAACAGTGGGCCATACAGGTGCTTCACAAAGATGCGGCCCTTGAAGTTCTCGAAGAGCTTGGCCTCGTCGTCCCACGGTGTGTCTTCAAGGGAGGTGATCGAACTCCTGGACTCCGCCAGGTCGCTGGCCTTCTTCATGAACAACACGCTGGCCAGCACGATGCCGACGCCCACCGCGTGGATCAGGTTGCCAAACACCGTCATGCCTAGCACCACGAGCATCACCAGGGAATCCGCCCGCGGGACATCGCGCAGATGCCTGAAGCCCTTGGCATCGATGATCGCCACTCCCACCGGGATCAGGAGGCCGGCGAGCACGGAGAGCGGGATGTAGGCTGCGAACTGCCCCGCCCCGAGCAGCACCGCCAGCAGGAAAAGACCGTGGACCACACCGGACAGTCGCGTCGTTCCGCCAGCATTGATGTTGACCACCGTGCCCTTCGTCGCCCCCGCACCGGGAATGCCACCGAAGATCGCCGCCACCACATTGCCGATGCCCTGGCCGATCAGCTCCCGCCGGCTATCGTGCTTTGTCTTGGTCACGTTGTCGGCGATGACCGACGTGAGCAATGAATCGATCGAACCGAGGAGCGCGAGCGTGATGGCAAACCCGATCACGAGCGACAGGTGCTCCGGCACCGCCGAGAGGATCCTGCCCAGCTGAAGCGCTGGCAGGCCGCTGGGAATGTCCCCGATGATCGGCACGTTCCACCCGGCCACCACCGACACGCCGGTGCCCGCCAGCAAGGCCACCAACACCGACGGCACGGCTTTGGTGAGGCGAGGGAACAGGTAGTACACGACGACCGTGATCCCGCCGAGAATGACCGCATGCGTGTTGATCTGGCTTAACGGCTCGCCGATCCTGGTGAAGACCTCGAGCGTACTCTTGGGCGATGCCGAACCCAGGAACGGCCAGACTTGCAGTGCAATGATGATCAACCCGACGCCACTCATGAAGCCGGAGATCACCGGATACGGGAAGTAGCGAATGTATTTTCCCACGCCGAGCAGGCCGAGCGCGATCTGAAAGAGCCCCCCGAGCAGGAAGGCCAGCAGGATGATGCCGAGGGCGGCGTCGATGCTGCCCACCTGCGCGACGGTCGTCGCCACGACGGACGCCGAGACCACCGTCATCGGGCCGGTGGGACCCGACGCCTGGGTCGCCGTCCCACCGAGCGCGGCGGCCAGTATCCCGATCGCGATGGCTCCATAGAGACCCGCCGGCGCGCCGAGGCCGGACTGCACGCCGAAGGCCAGGGCCAATGGCAGCGCGATGATGCCGGCAACGAAGCCGCCCGACAGGTCACCCCTGAGATTGCGCGTGTCGTAGAACGTCATGAAGTGGGCGGCAGGGCCGCCGGCAGGAATGAGACAGGTGGGACGCTCGCAGAACGGATGGTGAAAGCACCTGGCACGATCATCGGTACCTCGTGAGTCGAGAGAAAACTGGGGGCGCTATCAGTGAGCGAACGACGAAGTCGCGTTCCGTCGTTCCACCACGTGGAGACGGAGCGTGCCGCGCCGGGGTGTACCCGAAGCCGTTACGCAGGCCACGCCTCGCCCTCGGGGGAGCCATGCAGCAGCGCCTGGGTTGCCGCGTGCTGCGGACGCGTGAGCACCGTCTCGGCAGCGCCGGACTCGACGAGCACCCCGTGCGAGAGCACGGCGACGCGGTCGGCGTAGGCTCGCGCGAAGTCCACGTCATGGGTGGAGATCACGAGGGCGCGCCCCTCCCGAGCCAGCGATCGCAGGACCTCACCTAACGAGCCACGGCGCGCCGGGTCGAGCGCCGAGGTGGGTTCGTCCATCAAGAGCAGTGGCGGGTCGGGGGCGAGCGCTCGGGCGATCGCGACGCGCTGGGCCTCGCCGCCCGACAACTCGCGCGGAAACGCGGCTGCGCGCGGCAGGACCCCCAGCGTCTCCAGTAGCGTGCCCGCGACGTCCTCCGCGCGGGCGCGCGGCCACCCCAGCGCATGCACGGGCGCGAGCGTCACATTGTCGAGGACCGTCAGGTGCTCGAAGAGCGCATGCGCCTGAAAGACCATGCCCACCGCACGGCGCCACGGGCGAAGGCGCGCCTCGGAGAGCAGGCGCCCTGGCGCAAGCGCGACCGCGCCGATGCGGATCTCGCCAGCGGTGAAGGGCTGGAGCGCGGCCACCGCGCGCAGGACCGTGGTCTTTCCCGCGCCCGAGACGCCCATCAGCGCACAGACCTCACCGGGTGCCACCTCGAGGTCCACGCCGGCCAGGACGTCCTGCGCACCGCGGCGGACCACGAGGCCGCGGATCGACAGCGGCGCACTCACGGATGGCTCCAGCGGCGCTCGAGCACGATCGCCGCGCGCGAGAGCGGCAGGGACAGCGCGAGGTACAGGAAGGCGCACACCACGCCCGGCACGAACCAGCTCCCGATGTTCGTGGCGTAGATCGCCGTCTGCTTGGTGAGCTCCACGACCGTGATCACCGAGACGAGCGACGAGTCCTTGAGCAGGGCGACGAAGTCGTTGGTCATGGGGGCCAGCGCCAGGCGCAACGCCTGCGGGCCGCGCACCAGGCGCAGCACCTGCGCCTCCGAGAGCCCGAGCGTACGCGCCGCCTCGAGCTGCAAGGGCGAGATCGCCATGAGCGCCGAGCGATAGATTTCCGACTCGTACGCCGCGTAGTTCAGGCCAAGCCCGATGACGGCGGCGAGGAAGGCGGGGAGGCGGACGACGTTGGACAGTCCGTAGTAGAGCACGAACAGCTGCAGCAGGACCGGCGTCCCGCGCATGATCTCGACGTACACGGTGAGGGCCACGCGGACCACGGGTGGTCCATAGACGCGACCGGCCGCCACCGCGATCCCGAGCGTGACCGCCAGCAGCATCGCCAGGCACGACAGGACCAGCGTCAGCGCGGCACCCCGCAGCAGGGCGGGGAGGTAGCGCGTCAAGCCGCGATCGCCCGCGCGCACGGACGCCACGGCCCGCGCGGGTTCGTCGGCCAGCACACGGTCGAAGTGGGCGCGTTGCTGCTCGTCCCAGACACTCCAGCGCCGAAACGTCCGTTCGAGGGCCCCGTCGGCCATGCGCGCACGCAGGATGGCATCGGCGGAGTCGCGCAGCGCACTGTCGGCGCGCGCGAACACCGCCACGTAGTGTCCGCGTGCCAGCGCCGTGGGCTGGATGACGAACCCTCCGGAGCGGCGCAGCGCTCGCTCGGCAATCACGTGGTCCAGCAGCACGGCGTCGAGGCGGCCGTCTGCAAGATCGGTGTAGGGGTGCACGTCATCGTCGTACGAAATCGGGACCACGCCGTGCTCACGCTGGGCGGCGAGCAGCATGTCGTAGGCCATCGTCGCGCCGAGCGTGCCGACGCGCCGGCCGGCGAGATCCGACAGCTGTCGGTAACGCGCCGTGTCGGCGGCCCGCACCGCCAGCACCTCCCGGAACTCGAAATATGGGAGCGAGAGGCTATGGCGCTCGCGCAGCTCCGGCAGGTCCTCGACCCCGGACAACCCGACGTCGTAGTCGCCGCGCTCCACCGATGCCGAGATCGAGGCGTAGGCAACCTGGCTGAATCGCGGCCGTCGCTCGAGTCCCTCGGCGAGCATCCCGGCGATCTCCACGTCGAAGCCGCGCATGCTGTCGGGCGTCGCCGGATCGGCCTCCACGAACGGAGCGCCCCCTTCGGCGTCCCCTCCCCACTGCAGCACCGCTCCCGGCTGCTCCGGCCCGCCACGCGACGCGGGCGACGGTGTACAGCCGCCCACCGCAAGCAGCGCCGCGACGCTCCATGGCACGATACCGCCCGATACGAGGCCCCATAGCGTGCGGCGCCGTCCTCTGCCGCCCCCCCCGCGCACGCCCCCCGCGCGGGCCCGAGCGGGGAAGGACAGTTCGGATGCGGTCAGGAGCGAGTGCCTAACGCACGCCATTTGGCCTGCAGCGTCGTCAGCACGGTCGGGAAGTACCCCATCTGTGCGCGCTGGTCCGCAGTCGGCGGCTCCGACACCCGCACCGTGTTGCCGTACAGCGTTGCGATGCGCTGGACGAGTTCTGCCGCCGTTTCGGCCACGTCGCGCGCCTCGGCCAGGCGCCGGTCATCGCGCGGCGACACACCCTCGAGCCGCTGCACCTCCGTGCGCGCCGAGTCCGACAGCGCCGCGGCATCACGATACAGCGTCGCGATGCGATCGAGCGCATCGGTCCAGCGCTGGCGCGCCGCCGGCGTCAACCGGACGCGGGAATCCTCGCGCACCTCGAAGCGGCGTGCATACGTCGCCCCTCCGAGCGTCACGCGCGCCTCGTAGCTCCCGGGGGTCGCGTAGCGACCGGGAATGCCGCCCCCGAACCCTTCGTCGTCGCCGCCGCCTCGTCCGTCGCGCAACGCCGGCAGGCGCAGGTTCCACACGGCGCGTACCACGCCGGCGTTGCTGCTGGCGGTCAATGGCACGCGGGCGACCTCGCGACCGCCTACCGCATGAATCGTGAGTGATGTCCCCTGCGGCACACCATCGCGCGACCACACGTCGATGAGCGCCCCGTTCGGCGGGTTCTCCCCGCGAAAGATCATGTCGCCCGCATGCGCCTTCGTGCTGGTCATGCGCGTCTGGGTGGCCGGCGCAATCGTGAAGACGTGCCCGGTGGCCGCGCGCACCGCCGGGGACATTTCCTGGAAGGCGTGGATCTGGTCGATGATCCAGATGCCGCGCCCGTGCGTGGCGAGGACCAGGTCGTTCTCCCGCGGCTGGATCACGAGGTCGTTCACCGGGACCGTCGGCATCCCGTTGCGCACCGCCATCCAGTGCGCACCGCCGTCCGTCGTCACGTAGAGTCCGAACTCGGTGCCGAGGTACAGCACGTTCGGGTTGCGCGTGTCCTCGACCACGACGTGAATCGCCCGTTCGGCGGGCAGGTCCCCGACGATGGACGTCCAGGTGTCGCCGGAGTCGGTGCTCTTGAGCAGGTAGTTGGCGTAGTCGTCGGCCTGATGCCCGTCGAAGGCGGCGTACACGGTGCCGGTGGCATGGCGCGAGGCGGCCAGCGAGGCGACCCACGTCCCCTTCGGAACGCCCGGGAAGTTGCCGGTCAGGTTGGCCCACGTGCGCCCGTCATCGCGTGTGCGCTGGACGTTGCCGTCGTCGGTGCCGACGTACAGCAGGCCGCGGACGCGCGGCGACTCGGTCAGCGCCGAGACGGTCGGGTAGTAGGAGATGCCGTCGTCGAGCGACAGGGTGTTGGCGTCCGGATCCTGTCCCATGATCTGCAGCGTTCGCCGGTCGACCCCAGTGGACGGATTGCCTAACGATCGCCAGGTGTCGCCGCGGTCGCGGCTCGTCCAGAGCACCGCCATCCCGCCATAGACCGTGTTGGCGTCGTGCGCCGAGATGAGGAACGGCGAGTTCCACCCCGCCGGCGGGATCTTCTGCCCGACGCGCGGCAGCGGCGCCCCCCAGTTGCCCAGCTTCGGCCCCTCACCGTCCTTGACCGTCGGGCGCAGGTTCTTCGCCTCGCGCGTCTGGATGTCGACCTTGGTGATGCCGAGGTACTGCGACGACACGTAGACGGTGCGATTGTCGGTCGTGTCGATCACGTTGTGGAAGCCGTCACCGCCGCCGACCCGGAACCAGTCGTCGTTGAGGATGCCCTGGGTGGAGAAGGTCTGGCTCGGCCCGCACCAGCTGCCGTTGTCCTGCAAGCCACCACAGACGAAGTACGGCGACGTCGTGCTTGCGGAGACGTGATAGAACTGCGACACCGGAATCGACGAGACGTACAACCACTTGACGCCGCGGTCGTAGCTGATCCCCACGCCGCCATCGTCTCCCTTGATCAGGTGCCGCGAGTCGCGCGGGTTGATCCAGACGACCCGGTCGTCGCCATGCAGCGACTGGCGTGGCTCGACAAAGGTCTTGCCGCTGTCATCGCTCACCGAATATTGCACCTGGTAAATGCGGCTCTGGTCACTCGGGTCGACGCGGATCTGTGACGAGTAGGCCGGGCGCGGGTTCCAGTCGCCCATGTGTCGCCACGACTCCCCCTTGTCCTCGGAGCGGAAGACCCCGCCGAGGCGCTTGCCGTAGGCGATCGACGAGGTGTAGCGCTCCCCCTGCTCGAGCGTGATGTACACGACCCGCGGGTCACGACGGAAGATCGAGATGCCGATGCGCCCCACCGGCCCCTCGGGAAGCCCGCGCACCAGCTGGCGCCAGTTGCGCCCGCCGTCGGTGCTCTTGTACAGACCGGCCCCAGGCCCGCCGCCCACGAAGCCGAACGGTGCCCGGCGCCGCTGGTACATGGCGGCATAGAGGATGTTGGGGTCCGTCGGGTCGATGGCGACGTCCACCGCCCCGGTGTCCTCGTCCTTGGCGAGGATGAGCGACCACGTCGCGCCGCCGTCTACGGACTTGTAGAGCCCGCGCTCGCGGTTCGGACCCCATAGATGACCGGGCACCGCGACGTACACGATGTCGGAGTTGGTCGGGTCGACCACCACCCGGGCAATGTGGCGGCTGTCCTTCAGTCCCATGTTCTTCCACGTCTCGCCGCCATCGGTCGACTTGTAAATGCCGTCGCCCCAACTGGAGCTCTGCCGATTGGTCGCCTCGCCGCTCCCGATCCAGACGATGCGCGGATCCATCTGATCCACCGCGATCGCGCCGATCGAGTGCACCGATTCGCGCTCGAACAGCGCGCGCCAGGTGACCCCGTTGTCGGTCGTCTTCCAGAGGCCGCCGGTCGCGCTGGCGGCGTAAAACTCGAACGGGTTCGATTCGTTGACCGCAACGTCGACGATTCGTCCGCTCATGTTGGCGGGTCCGATGCTGCGCGCCTGCAGCGCGGCGAACGTCTTCCCGTCGTCCTGCGCGAACGCGGTGCGCGCGGAGGCGACGGTCGCCAGGGCCAAGAGCCCGGTGAGTGCGACGCTGGTGCGCCACGGGGAGCGCCGGCGAGCGGTCACGGCGACGGGCACAGAATGGATTCGGGAGATCGGCGGAGTCGGCACGTCGGATCGATGCGGGAAATGGGGGCGGGTGGACAACGGGCAAAGGCTACCGCGAGCGCCACGCCATGTCGAGCACCTGGAGGCGATGGCTCCGAGGTCGAGGCGGACGCACGTCGGTCTCGGCGCCCTGGTGGGCGTCAGGTCGCGGGGCGCAGCGCACCGCCACCGCCGCCGCCGGTGCGGCGCTCGGACGCGCTCCTCGCCTGCCAGTCGCCCTCGTACTCCATGTAGCGCGCCGTCTCGAGCGCGAGGTCGTCGCCGAGCAGCCGGGCGACCACGTGCAGCGACATGTCGATCCCGGCGCTGACACCTGACGAGAGGATCACGCGGCCGTTGTCCACGATGCGTGCGCCCTCGCGCACGGTCGTGCGGGAGCGACGGCGCGCAGTTCGTCCAGGGCGAGGTGGTGGGTGGTGGCCGAGAGGCCGTCCAGCAGCCCCGCACACGCGAGCACGAGCGCGCCCGTGCACACGGACAGGAGGAACTCGCAGTGCGTACCGACGCGCGCCACGAACTCGAGCATCACCGGGCTCTTCATCTCACGCCGCGTCCCGAAGCCACCGGGGACGAGCAGGATGTCGGGCGACGGCGCACTCTCGAAGGAATGCAGCGGCGTCACGATCAGGCCGTTGCGCGCCCGAATGGTCTGGCCGCGCTCGGAGACCGTGTACACGTCGAACGGATCGAGCAACGAGCGACGCCCGCAGACGGAAAAGACCTCGAACGGCCCCGCAAAGTCGAGGACCTCGACGTCGTCGAAGAGGACGATGGCCACGCTGCGCCGCGTGACGGCCGCGGCGCCGTGATGGGGAATGGGGATAGGCATCCCTTACAGAATAGGTGGGGACTCCCCCACGCGCGAGTCGTCCCGACGGCACAGCTTCGAGCGCATGTTCTCCCACACGATCATCGAGCCGTTTCGCGTGCGCACGGTGGAGCCGATCCGCCAGACGACGCGCGACGAGCGCGCCGCAGCCTTGCGCGCGGCGGACTACAACGTCTTCCGCCTCGACGCGAGCGACGTTCTCATCGACCTGCTCACCGACTCGGGGACTGGGGCCATGTCGGCCAACCAGTGGGCCGCGATGATGCAGAGCGACGAGTCGTATGCCGGCGCCCGGTCGTTCCATCGCTTTCGGGATGCCGTGCACGGCATCACCCACCTCGCGCATGTGCTCCCGACGCACCAGGGACGGGCGGCCGAGCGCATCCTGTTCACGACCATGGTTCGCCCGGGCGACGTGGTCCCGAACAACACGCACTTCGACACCACGCGCGCCAACATCGAGGACCGCGGCGGGATCGCGCTCGACCTCCCGTGCAGTGAAGGACGTGACCCGCAAGCGGAGCATCCGTTCAAGGGGAACATCGACCTCGAGGCACTCGACCGGGCGCTGACGGAGCACGCGGGCCGGGTCCCGCTGGTGATGCTGACGGTCACCAACAACTCGGGCGGCGGACAGCCCGTGAGCATGGCCAACATCCGCGGTGCGCACGACATCTGCCGACGCCACGGCGTGCCACTCTTCCTCGATGCCTGCCGTTTCGCCGAAAACGCCTGGTTCATCAAGATGCGCGAACCGGGATACGCCGAGCGGTCACCGCGCGACATCGCGGAGGAGATGTTCTCCTACGTGGATGGGTGCACGATGAGCGCCAAGAAGGACGGCCTGGCCAATATCGGTGGATTCCTCGCCCTCAACGATGACGAGGTGGCGGCCAGGTGCCGCAACAACCTGATCCTGACGGAAGGATTCCCCACGTATGGCGGGCTGGCTGGCTATGACCTGGAAGCCATCGCCGTCGGACTGCACGAGGTGCTCGAGGAGGACTACCTGCGCTATCGCATCCGGTCGGTGGAGTACCTGGCCGAGAAGCTCCAGGCCGCCGACGTCCCGATGGTGCGACCGGCAGGCGGGCACGCGCTCTACCTGGATGCACGCCAGCTGCTGCCCCATATCGCGCCGCTGGAATACCCGGCGTGGACGCTGTCGTGCGCCATCTACCTGGAAGGGGGGATTCGCGCCTCGGAAATCGGAACGGTCATGTTCGGCCTGCAGCCCGACGGCACCGAGACGCCGGCGCGCATGGATCTCGTGCGCCTCGCCTTTCCCCGGCGAGTGTACACCCAGAGCCATGTGGACTACGTGGCCGAGGTGCTGGCATTCGTGCGGCAGCGCGCGAGCGCGCTGCGCGGCTGTCGCATCGTGGAGCAGCCGGCGGCCTTGCGGCACTTCACCGCCCGGCTCGCGCCACTCGCGGACGGGCTGTACGCGTCCTGACCGCTCAGCCCTCGTCGTCCAGCGCCTCGCGCAGGGCGTTGGTGAAGGTGGTATCGGTGGCGCGGACGGTGCCGAGGTGCTTCCAGCGCAACGTCCCCTCGCGGTCGATGAGGTACGTCGCCGGGACGCCTAACGCCAGGAACGTCGTCTGTACCTTCTCCTCGGGGTCGAGCCAGATCGGGTAGGTCATGCCGAAGTCGGTGCGGAACTCGCGGATCGTCCCTTCGGCGCCGGCCGCGTCCACGCTCACCCCGATGATCGCCAGCCCTTGGGTCGCGTGGGCGTCGTGCAGCGACTGGAGATACGGAATCTCCTGCCGACACGGGGCGCACCAGGTCGCCCAGACATTGAGCAGGACCACCTGTCCGCGATAGTCGGCGATCGACGCCGTGCCGCCGTCGAGCAGCGCCGCCGAGTACGCCGGTGCGAGCTCGCCGACGGTCGCGACTGCCGGCGCGCGCTCGGCGCCGGAGCAGGCGACGAGCAGCGCGCTACTCACGAGCAGCGCGCTGCTCACAAGCAGCGCCGTCCGAAGTGTTGCGTGCAGGGACATTCTCGGTGTCTTCATGGTGTGCAGGGGAGACCTCGCAGCTCGCGCGGGCCAGTCCGAAGGCCGCCCGAGCGTGGAGAGGCCCATGTCCCGGTCAGGGCAGGGCATCGAGTCGGAAAAGGTTGATCCGAACGCGGGCAGGGGCGGCGCTGGAGTTGCCGCCGTTGGCGGTGCGCAGCGAGTCGGCGGGCGCCCCGGTATCGGTCCATGCCACCAACAGCTCGCTGCCTCGAAGGGCGAGCCGGGGAAAGCCGCTCGCGCGCGCGCCCGACGCCTGGGCGAGCACCACGGCGGCACCCGCGCTCCCATCGGGGCGAACGCGGCGCAGCCGCACCTCGGCCCCGCCGCTGTCGGTGCGCTCGAGCCACGACACCGCCGCGCTACCGTCGGCGAGCATTTCAACGTCCACGCGACCGGCGGGCATTCCGTCGTCGATGCGCTGCGGCGTCGCGAAGCTCGCGCCTGCATCGGTACTGTAGGCCACCCGGACGCGCGCCGTGTCCTGCGCTCCCGTGAACCAGGCGATGACGACGGTGTCGCCGCGCGAGGCGAGGGCGGGACCGTTGACCGGGCAGGCGGCAATCTGCCAGTTGTCGGCATGCACGATGGCCGGGGCGGTCCACTGGCCACCCTGCTGTCGGACCACCGCGATGTCGCGCACTTCCTGGTCGGTCCGATCCCGGTACGCGACCACAGGGCCGCGGGGCGTGAGCGTGGTGGCCACCTGGCAGCAGTCGCACGTCCGGGCATCGAGGCGGGTCTCCGTGCCTAACGTTCCGTCGGCGGCAATCGTCGTCGTATAGACCGACATCGCGCGGCGCGCCGTGTCGGCGTCGGCGGTGGCCCGCCCGTCCAGCCACGCCGCGGCCATGCCGCCTGCCTCGGTGGGCCACAGCGCAACGAATCCGTGCTCCGCCGCCACACCGTCGCCGTGCAGGATCTGTCCCGGCGACCAGGTGCGTCCGGCGTCACTGGAACGCGTCAGCATCACGTCGTAGCTGTACTTGCCCCCGGGCCTGCGTTGCAGCCAGTGGGCCACAAGGGCGCCGTCGGTGGTCGGCGTGACCGAGGGGAAGTCGGCCCAGTTCACGAAGAAGTCGGGGCGCTCGGCGATCGTTTGCGGCGTGGACCACGTGTCCCCGTCGAGGCGGGCATATCGCAGGGCAAAGGTCGAATCGCCCGATCGCTCCAACCACGAGAGGTGAACGCCGCCCTGCGCATCCGTCGAGAGAAATGGCTCCCCGCTCGGCGCACCCGCAGGGGAGGCAAGCTCACGCACCACCGGTGCGTCTTCGCGGTCGGTCGCCGGGGCGCAGGCGGCGAGCGCGAGGGCGAGGCACGCCAGCCGACGCGTCGAGAACAGGGTACGCGAGATCATGCCGCAATCTGCCCGACGGGGCGGCGCGGCGTCAAACATGGGTGAGGTGGCGGGGCGATGGACGCACTCAGCGTCCCGACGTGGCGTCGTTCCGGTAGACGATGCCGCCCTTCATGACGAAGCGGACGCGCTGGGTCGCCGCGATATCGACCGTGGGATCGCCGTCCATGGCCACGAGGTCGGCCCACAGCCCCGTCTTCACGCGCCCGACGCGGTCGTCCATGTGCAGGACGCGCGCGGTCACCGACGTGGCGGCCCGCATGGCCTGCAGCGGGGACATGCCGTAGTCCACCAGCAGCAGCAATTCGCGCGCGCTCTCGCCGTGGCTGAAGACCCCGACG
>JADJAD010000017.1 GCA_016704465.1 Gemmatimonadota bacterium
CGGTGAAGTGTTGGTTGGGGGTGATGGCGTGGAGCGGAACGCGCTCGCCGACTTCCGCGGAGGGCAGCGCCTGCTCGTCCTCGAGCGCCTTGCCATCGCCTTCCTCGCGCGTCTCGCGATACAGCGCGAGGAAGCCGGGGAACTTGATCACGCTCCCGGTGGCCCTGAAGAGGAAGTGCCGCACCGCCCCGCTCACCGGCGTGTCACCTTCAACGTTGAAGTCGATGGTGGTCGTGTCGAAGACGGCGGGTGCCATCTGCGAGGCCATGAAGCGCTGCCAGATGAGCTGGTACAGCTTGAACTGGTCGTCCTTGAGGAACTTGCGCACCTGGTCGGGATGACGCGCCGGGTCGGTGGGACGCACGCTCTCGTGCGCGTCCTGCGTGTTGGCCGACTGCGCGGCCTGCGCCTTGCCGCCGCTCGATCCGTACAGCTGGGGCGAGGGGGCGAGGTACGCCTTGCCGTATTCCCGCTCCAGCAACTCGCGGGCGTGCACGGCGGCGCTCTCGGCGACGCGCGTGCTGTCGGTGCGCATGTACGAGATCAGGCCGACCGCCCCCTCTTCCTTGCTGAGCTCGATCCCTTCGTACAGGTCCTGCGCCAGGCGCATCGTGCGCTTGGAGCCGAAGCCGAGCTTCTTCGCGGCCTCCTGCTGCAGCGTCGAGGTGATGAACGGCGCCGCCGGGTTCTTGCGGCGCTCGCGCCGCTTCACGTCGGTGACGGGGAACACGCCTAACGCGCCCGTGGCGCCGCCCGTGAGGCCGGCGGCCAGGCGCGCGGCGCTGCGGGTGACCTCGTCCACGATCCCGTTCGCCATGGTGGCGTCCGGGATCTCGATCTTCCGGGTATCGATGGAGTGCAGCTTGGCGTTGAATGCCTGTCCGCCCTTCTGCAAGTTGGCGACGACCGACCAGTACTCCTGCGCACGGAACGCGCGGATCTCCCGCTCGCGCTCCACGATCATGCGCAGCGCCACGGTCTGCACGCGTCCGGCGGAGAGTCCCTTCTTCACGGTCTTCCAGAGCAGCGGCGACGCCTTGTAGCCGACGAGGCGATCGAGGATGCGCCGGGCCTGCTGGGCATCGACGAGCTTCTGGTCGATCTCACGCGGGCGGTCGATCGCGGCACGCACCGCCTCCTTCGTGATCTCGTGGAAGAGGATGCGGCGAATGGGCGCCCCCCCCTTCCGACGGATCTGGCCCGCCACGTGCCAGCCGATGGCCTCGCCCTCGCGATCAGGGTCGGTGGCGATGAAGACTTCGGTGGATTCGCGCGCCGCCGCCTTGAGGTCGGCGAGTGTCTTCTCCTTGCCGGCGATCGTGACGTACTCGGGCTCGAAGCCGTTGTCCACGTCGATGCCGAGCTTCTTTTCCGGGAGGTCGCGCACGTGGCCAACGGTGGCTCGCACGCGGTAGCCGCGGCCGAGGTACTTGCCAATCGTCTTGGCCTTGGCCGGGGACTCGACGATGACGAGCGCCGATGTCCCGGGCTGGATCTCCTCCTCCGGGTTCGGCTACGGCGCGTTGCGTGTCGAGGGCGCCTTCACTCGCCCCTTGGCGGTCTTGGAGACCTTCTTCTTGGCCGCGCCGCTGCTGCCCGCGCTACCGGCGGCGGACTTGGACGCCGGACGGCGCGCCGACTTCTTCTTGGCGGCCGGGCGCGCTGCGCTGCCGCGACCGGCTACACGTCGCGTCG
Organism: Gemmatimonadota bacterium; assembly: GCA_016704465.1. GTDB lineage: Bacteria > Gemmatimonadota > Gemmatimonadetes > Gemmatimonadales > Gemmatimonadaceae > SCN-70-22. The sequence goes on from JADJAD010000017.1 coordinate 1,696, forward strand.
TGGGGGCGTCCTGTTCGTCGTCAGGCTTCTTCTTGGCTGGCATATTTCAATGTATGGTCACGTGGTCGGGGGACGGACCGAGGTCATCGTAGCCACCCAACTCCATGAGCGATCGAATGTCGTCGAGGGCGATACGCCCATCGACCTGGGACAAGGCGCGCTCGATCACACCCTCGAGTTCTGCGCCGTTCACGAGCCCAGCACTGGCCATCGAGAGCAGATGTCCCCACGCCTCGGCCGAAAAGCGCCCGCGTTCGTGCGGACCGAGCACACGAAACGGCATGGAGGACTCGGACGCCGCGTCGCGCTGGCGATGGGACGTCGAAGGATCGGCGGCCCAGGCAGAGACTATCTCACCAATTTCGCGCTGGTCGTACCCTTCCGACCACAGGAATGCCTCGACGTCGGTGACGTCCGAGTCTGCCGGGAATCGCTCCCGGAGCTGCGAGAGCAGGTGCGCCCATCGATCGTCCATGGCCTAACCTATCCCCACGCCCCAAGACGAGGCAAGCGCAGCCGCTTGGGAGACAAGTTCTTGCAATACAACGGCTTCGGTGTCGAGCACGGCGTCTGCAGTGTTGTACGCCCCAGCTCGCTCCCTCTCGAGCGCGGCCAGAGCGGCGAGCGGATCCTCGCCCGCAAGTAGTGGTCGGGCCTCGACTTCGTTCCCCATCCGGGCCAGGGCAGTCACCGGCGAAACGTGAAGGTACAGGACGCGCGACGGCGGCCGCAGCAGGGCCACTACGCCCGGCTGGGTGATCCATCCCCCTCCTGGAGCGACGACACGAGGCTCGACGAATCTGAGCTGTTCCGTCGCCTCGCGTTCGAGCCGGCGGAACGCGTGCTCACCATCTCGCGCGAAGATATCGACCACGGATCTCCCCGACGCTCGCTCGATCTCTGTGTCGAGATCGACAAACGACAGGCCCAGCGCCCGCGCCAGCAGGGTACCGAGTGTCGACTTGCCAGCGCCCGGGAGACCCACGAGCAGAAGATGCGTGGGTCGTGCCTCGGCTCGTCGCTCAGTCACGTCTGGCGTCATCAGGCGCGAGATCACGCCCGTCGGGACGCTGCGCAAGACGGCCGCTCCCCACCCGCATCGCCACGCGCGACAGGTATCCGTCCACGTTGCGTCTCGTCTCACCAAGCGAGTCGCCGCCGAACTTCTCCATCCACGCCTGCGCGAGCACGAAGGCCAGCATGGCCTCGGCGATCACCCCCATCGCCGGCACCGCCGTCACATCCGAGCGCTCGGCCACGGCGACCGCCGCGTCGCCCGACGGGATGTCGACCGTGCCGAGCGGGCGCATGAGCGTCGCGATCGGCTTCATCGCGACCCGCACGACGAGCGGTTCGCCCGTCGTGATCCCACCTTCCAGTCCTCCCGCGCGGTTGGTCCGGCGCTGCACGTTTCCGGCGTGCGTCCGCCCAGGAGCGGCGTCCAGTTCGTCGTGGACCTGCGCCCCGGAGCGACGCGCCGCTTCGAAGCCGAGTCCGATCTCCACCCCCTTCACCGCTGGGATCGACATGAGCGCCGCGGCGATGCGCCCGTCCAGCTTGCGGTCCCACGAGACGTGCGATCCGAGTCCGACCGGGAGACCGGTCACGACTACCTCGCAAATGCCGCCCAGCGTATTCCCCGCCCGCTTGGACTCGTCGATCAGCGCCATCATGCGCACCGCCGCATCGTCGTCGAGCGTGCGCAGGGGCGACGCGTCGACCGCGGCGTTGAGATCCTCCGGCAGCGACTCGGGCACCTGGGCGTCGATCCCGCCGAGGTGCACGAGGTGACTCCCGACGCGCACGCCGAACTCGGCGAGCAGGCGGCGGGCGATGGCCCCGGCGGCGACGCGAGCCGTCGTCTCGCGCGCCGAGGCGCGCTCGAGAATGTCACGGGCGTCGTCGCGGTCGTACTTGAGGAGCCCAGCCAGGTCGGCGTGACCGGGGCGCGGGCGCGTCACCACCCGCTTGCGCCCGCCATCGGCGTCCTCGGGGCGCGGCGCGGGATCCATGATCTCCACCCAGTTCTTCCAGTCGCGGTTGCGCACGAGCATGGCGACCGGGCCGCCTAACGTCTCGCCAGCCCGGACCCCCGAGAGGAACTCGATCTCGTCGCGCTCGATCTGCATACGACGTCCGCGCCCGTATCCCTGCTGGCGACGGGCGAGTTCGGCGTTGACCTGTTCGGCGGCGAGCGGAAGTCCCGCCGGCAGACCCTCGACGATCGAGACGAGCGCTGGGCCGTGCGATTCTCCCGCGGTGGTGAAGCGAAGCATGGACACCCTGGAAAGGCACGCGAGCCCGGCCAAGAGGAGGCCGGGCTCGCGAATGGTACGTGGTGATGCCACCGACGCGCCACCGGGCGCTCACACGAGGCTCACCGAGTTCATCGAGGCACGTTGTCGATATCTCCCGACCGTACATCTATGATCACGATCCCCTCCCGGGTCAAGCCGAAGAGCTTGACGACTAGCGTCGGGTCGGCAGAGCGCTCGGCCGGGGTCGGGACCGACGCGCGGAGCGGCCCGTAGAGCGCCTCGCGAATCGGGATGCGGCCGCGCAGACGGTAGCTGTACGAGTCGACGATCTGGATCGACTTGTCGCCGGACGCCACGAAGACCACGCGCGCGGTCGAATCGGCGGTGTTCTCGTCGACGTTCCGCGGATGGAAGGCGATGCCCGCCCCGGTGTTGAAGGTGGCAAACTTCCCCTGTAACCGAAGCGAGGAGTCGGCAAAGAACGTCTCGACACCATGAATGCCGATGTTCGAGCTGTTCTGGTTGATGTCCAGCCCGTAGACCTTGTCTGACGCGTTGTTCGTCAGGTCGGCGACTTCGATGGGCGCCGAATACTGCGCCGCATTGGCCGGCGTCCCGCTCGGATCGTACACCAGGAGCACGCGACCGGACCGGTTGGGCGTGTTACCCTCACCGAAGGCCACGCGACGCCGATCGCCACCGACCGCCACGAAGTTCGTGTCGGGGAGGGCGAGCGAGGCGACGCCGAGGTCCTTGATCGCCTCGAGGTTGCCGTTGATCGGACCGGCGCGCAGCGCGGCGACTGCCGCTTCGACCGTTCCGGAGTTCACGCACACGGCCGTGTCGGGCGACTGCCCCGGCGTGTGCTCGCAGATCACGATCTTGTCGGGTACGCCGCTCTGCCCCTCGATCACGTCGACGAAGTCGGCGTTGAGGATGACGTAGTGCCCCTTGGAGAAGGCGCCGTACTGCCAGATCTGACGGGGCTCGGCGCGCGTGTCGAGGAAGTTGTCGATACGCCGCAGCGTCCCGGGCGTGGCCGTTTCGGTGGGGCGCGTCGAGTAGTAGAGCGCACCGGAGGCCGACTGGGCGATGTACTGCGGCCGATCGGAGTAGTCGATGGGCGGCGGCACCTTGAACTTGAATCCGCCGCTTTCCTCATCCTTCGTGTAGGTCACATCGTAGACGTATTCGTTCGAGGTCTTCACCCGCCCGAACTCGATGCGATCGACCAGCGACACCTTGGAGATGTTTGTCCCGGCGGAATTGGCGACGAGCAGCAGCGAGTTCGAGTTGTCGATCATCATTCCCCACGGCTGGGCACCGACCGCGATGGCCGGGAGCCGCTGCAACGTGGTGGAGTAGCTGAACGCCTCGACCTGGTTCTTGGTCAGGTTGGAGATGAAGACGCGGGTGCGCGCGGTGTCGACCGTGATGTCGGCGCCGAGGCTCCCCTCTGGGAGGGCGTAGGTCAGGCCGTAGGCGTAGACCGTCGGATCCCGCTTGGCGATCGTGTCGCTGGTGACCGGCACCGAGGCGCCGGTTGGGACGGCGAAACCGGTGCGCCCGGCGACGTCGGTGGCGTAGGCCGTGACGAACAGCGCCTTGCCGCGCAGGGCGATGGGGGCTGCCCAGGCGTGACGACGGGTGACCTGCTGCGACGGCGTGAGCAGGGTGTCGGCCGCACGGTAGACGATGCGCCCGGTGTTGTCCTTGGCGATGAAGCCCACGATGCGCACCAGGCCATCGCTATCGCGCGCCGAGACATCGATCGAATCCGGCGTCTCGAGCCGCGGCGGAACGGACTGATAGACGATCGGCGGGAGCAGATCCGGGCCCGCTTCCACGACACGCACCTGCACCGGCTCCCCGTTGCCACGCAGGGCATCGCGATTCTCGGCGAACGGTGTGACCGTGATGATCGCGCCCGCGGTGACGCCGGCCGGGATCTGGAACAGGTAGGTCACCGTGTCGCCCTTGGGGTAGGGCACCGGGAAGAGCGTGGAGTCGGACTTGGAGAACCCGGGGGCGGTGGCGCGATAGCCCACCTTGGTGATCCCGGTGGTGTCGACCAGACCGACATCGAAGCTGTAGGTCCCGCCGATGATCACGTTGGGCTGCGGCTGCACGAGTGCGACGCGCGGCACGTTGGGATCGAAGGCGATTGCCGACGCTTCACCGGTTGCAGCGTTCCCCGCCCCGTCGGAGACGGAGGTGCGGACGGTGATGCGCTGGCCACCGCGGACGCCGGCAAGGGCAATACGCAGGGTCTTGGTGAAGGTATTGCTGGCGACGGGGAAGGCGGTGGAGTCGCGACCCACCAGCGCCGTGTCCGCGAAGACGCGGGTCACGACCCATTGGAGGGCGGCATTGTCCTTCGCATTCACCGCGACCTGCAGCGGGGCTCGCAGCGACACGGAATCGACGCCGCCGGACCCCAGTTTGCTCTCGATCGCGACGGTCAGCTCGGGGAGGATCTTGTCCGATGTGGTGGACGCGATCTCCGTGCTGCCGCAGCCCGCGGCCACCAGGGCCGCGAGCAGCGCCGGGGCGACGCGACGAATCTTGGTCTTCATCGGTTGGGCTCCGGGTGGGTTACTTGCCGCTGCCATCGGGTGGGCGGATCGGATCGCCCTCGTCGATGATGTGCGGCGTCATGAGGATGAGCAGGTCCTTCTTCTCCTCGCGTGACTCGGTCTGCGAGAAGAGGCGCCCGATGAACGGGAGGTCGGACAGGAACGGGATGCCGGAGCGGTTCTTGGTGATCTGCGTCTGGGTCAGCCCGCCGATGACCGCCGTCTCGCCGTTGTTCACGAGCAGCTGCGTCTTGGCGTTGCGCTTGTTGATGATGAAGCCCAGGTCGCCGCCGACGATGTTGAGGTCCGACTGCTCGGCCTCCATCGTCATCCGGATCTGCCGGTTGTTGGTGATGTGCGGCGTGACCGTGAGGATGATGCCGGTCTCGCGGAACTGGACGTTGGCGCGGACCGGGGCGCCGATCTGGGAGATCGACCCGGCATCGATGACGCGGACCGGCGTTTCCTGCCCGACGAAGATGCGCGCCTGGCGGTTGTCGAGCGTCACGATGCTCGGCTCGGCCTGGATGTCGGAGAGCGAGGTCTCGCGCAGGGCGTCCAGGAACGACGTGAGCGAGTACTTGCCTAACGCCGTGGAGAAGATGAGGTTCAGCGCCGAGCCCTGCTTGTACTTGCGTTGGGCGTTGGACACACCGGCGAGCGCATCGCCGCCGAGTTGCACCTGGGAATCGAAGGTGCCGGGCGTGGACTGCCCCTCCGGAATGCGCGGGAGCAACGTATTGAAGAACGTCCCGCTCGAGCCGAGGTCATACGAGAGGCCGAGCTGCTCGATCTGGCTGCGGGAGACCGAGATGATCTTGGCCTTGAGGGCCACCTGCGGCGTGCGCACGTCGAGTCCCTTGACGTACTGCAGCAGGTCGGGGAGGCGCGAGGTGACTTCCGTGATGATGAGCGAGTTGGTTCCGCTGTCCGCGCTGATCGTGCCGCGCTGGATGCAGCCACCGGATCCACCACCGCCCGGTCCCATGGGCTGGGGCGACGCGCCGATCGGGCATTCCTTGTACAGCAGCCCCTGGACCGTCGGGACGAGTGATGCGGCGGCGACGTAGTTGATGTTGACCATCTGCGTCGTGACCGGCTCGCTCGACTGCTTCTCGAGGATGTTCTTGTAGCTGTCCACCGTGATGATGCCCGACGTCTCCTCACTGGCGGCCAGACCCTGCGCCTCGAGGAGGGCCTTGAGGGCGACATCCCACGGCTGGTCCTTGATCTCGGCAGTGATCGTCCCCGCCACGTCACGGCCGACGACGATCGTGCGCCCGGAGAAGGTGGCGAAGCCTGCGAGCACGTCGCGAATGTCGGCGTCCGACCAGGTGACGGTAATGCGCGGCTGCTGCGAGGCGGCGCGCCCCTGCTGCGGTGCGCGATCCAGCTGCAGGCGGACCACGGCCGGCACAACCGGCGGCATGGCGCGCATGGGCGACGGGCCGCGTTCGGCGCGCAGCGCAGCAGGAACCGCGGTGACCGGGAGCGACTCGTCGTACCCGCGGGTCGGCGACGCGGCCCGGGCAATGATATCGTCCACCGACGTCGCGGAGTCCGTCGAGGCGGTCGCGGCAGCGCCAACCGGCGACAGCGACGCGACGAGGTCGTCGGCGACGGTGCCCGCGGACACTTCCCGCGTGATCAGGCTGTTGCGTGAGGCGAGTGCCTCGGCCAGCATCGCGCCGGACGAGTGCCAGGCGGCGAACGCGGCGTCGCCGCGGATCACCACGCGAATCTCGCCGTCGTGGCGCGTCACCGAGTAGGCACGGGGCCCTTCGATGTCGAGCACGACGCGGACCACGTCGCTGCGATACTGCGCCGTGCGGATATTGGTGATGCCGCCACGCGCGACCCGATCGTAGCCACGGCCGATCGAGCCGAGCCGCGCGCCGGTCAGGTCGAGCACGATGCGGTGCGGTGTCGGGACCGTGAAGTCCTGGATCTCGACCGGGCCGGAGATGGCGATGACCACCTCGGCCTGGCCCTCACCCGGCACGAGCGAGAGCGCCGTGACCGCGCTTGCGGCGTCGGCGCGCGCGCGCGGCCGACGTATCGATACGCGCGGCGCGCGCGGGTGACGCGCTGATGCACAGCACGACAGCCGGCAGCGCAGCCAGCGTCCAGACTCGCCTCATTGCTTCCTCTCTTTGTTGGAATCCCCGAGCGCCAGCGTTTCCTGCCGGCTGTAGCCAAACTCCTCGATTGTGAACACCACGGCGCGCGGCGTGATCGACGCCACCCGCATCCGGCCTAACGACTGTCCGACGCGTACGCGGTACTGGTCCTTCGTTCCGAGGTCACGCAGGACGGCGATGGACCCGCGCCCTCCCTCGTCGAACGTCACGCCGACCAGGCGCAAGTCCGAGACGAGCGGGCGCAACTCGCTCGTGCTCATGAGCGAGATGAACGGGTCGCGTCGGCCGCTGCGATCGTACGCGAAGGTCTCGCGCTCGAACGCGGCGCCCGTCCCCTTCGGCGCCGGGGCGCTGTTCGAGACGGCGGCCGACCCGCTGGCACTGTCCGTCCCCGTGACGCGCTCGACGTCGCGACGCGTGGCGGCGCCCGAGGCCTGGACCACGGTGTCCGGCGGCAGCGTCGAGTTGGCCTCGACCTGCGCATTGGTCGCGGCCACCGCGCGTGCGGCCGCCTGCTTCGGTTTCATGATGTTGGGCACGGACTGCGCGGACGCCAGCGGGGCGACCGTCAGCAGCAGGCCCAGGGCGAGGGCGTACCGTCTCATGACTTGCCTCCCTTGGCGTTGGTCGCGGTGCGGGCCACGTAGGTCTGGATCTCGAACTTGGTATCGAGCGCCGAGGCGCCGGCCGGACGCGCGCGGCCGTTGGAACCATTGGGATTGGCGGCCGGCGTCAACGCGACATTCACCGGGGCGATGATGCGGGTGAGCGATCCCACGTTGGTCAGGAACTCGGCGACAGCGTGGTAGCCGCCGGTGACCGAGATCTTGTATCGATACGTGTCGAACTGGTCGCCCTCGATGACCGGCTCGGGCTGCACCGTGGCGAGGTCGAGGCCGACGCGACGGGCCGCGGTCGACACCTGCTCGAGCAGCGCCGGAACTTCGTTGCCGGTCGGGACGAGCTGGCGCATCACCTCGAGGTCGCGCGCATGCATCTCCGCCTCGGCCTTGAGGGCCTCGACGTTCCCCTTCGCCAGTTCGGCGCGGGCACGCATGTTCCGCGACTCGAGCGTGTCCACCCGCTCGGCGACGCTGGTGAGCTGCTCCACTTTCGGGGAGTACACGTAGTTGTAGTACAGGCCGACAAGCGAGAGGGCGACGACGCTGGCGAGCAGCATCACCTGTTCACGCGGAGACTTCGGAGGAAAGGCCATCGTTACCTTACCGAGAGGGAGACGGGTGCGGTGGTGATCACGCCCTGGTCGGGCCGCTCGTACTCGGCGTCGAGCTGGAACTCGGTCACTTCCTTGCCGTCGACCATCACGAGTTCCGAGCGCGCCAGCTGCACGTTCTGCACAAAGGGCGACGTCTCGAGGATCTTCATGAACCGGGTCAGGGCCTGGATGTCCACCGTGTTGCCGACCACGCGGAAGCGCAGCGGCTCCGTGCTCGGCTGCGGATCCTGCCTGGTGTTCTTCTCATCCTTGGTGGCGGGCGCCGGGACGGCGGCCGCGCTGCCGGCGGTCTGGGCGACCGACTTGAGCCAGGTGTACGGCGGCAGCGCGCGCGACACCTCGTCGAGAATGTGCGGCCAGACAAAGCGATCGTTGTCGATCGACTTGATGATCTGGAGTTGCCGGACGACGGAGTCCCGCTTTGCCTCGGCCTTGCGGCGTTCCTTGAGGACGACGGCGAAGCGGGCGGAGTCGCGCACCGCTTCCGACTCGCGCACTTCGAGGGCCGAGAACTGGGACGTCTGGGTCAGGTGCAGCCCGCCGATCCCCGCGGCCGCAACGAGGACGCTGAAGACAGCCGAGAGCATGTACGGGTCGCGGACACGGGCGCCCACCGAGGCGCCGATCGCCCGCAGGGAGAAACCGGCACCGCGCCCCTTGTGCTTCTTGTCGGCGCCTGGGAGGAGATTGATTTCGATCATCGTGGGAGATCTCTCGGGGTCGCTCAGGCAGCCTTGCGGAGCGCCAGGCCAATGGGGAGCATGAGAAGCGGGGCGACTTCGTCGGTGACGAGGTTGTCGAGTGCGCCTTCTCGCACGCGCAGGTTCGCGAGCGGGTTGGCCAGCTCGACCGGCAGCCGCAACCGCCTGCCTAACGCGTCGGCGAGGCCCGGCACGCGCGCGCCACCGCCGCAGAGGTAGACGATGCGCATCTGTCCGCCGGAGCGGGACGACGACGCCAGGAACGCGGCCGCACGCTCGACGCCGACCGCGATCTCCTCGCCGCGATTGTCGATCACCGCGTCGAGGTGGGTCGAGCGGTCGTAGCCCTGCAGCAGCATGTCGGCCTCGTCGGCGCCCAGGCCGCGCTCGCGCTGCAGGTCTTCCCGGAACCGGCGCGTGCCCACCGTGATGTCGCGCGTGAGGATCGGCACGCCCTCGTCGAGGATGTTGATGTTCGTGACCTCATGCCCGATGTTGATCAGCCCGACCACGCCGCTCATGGCATCGGGGTGATTGAGCTCGAAGGCGTTGTGCAGCGCGAAGGCGTCGACATCGACGATCGCCGTGTGCATGCCCGCGTCCGCGAGCAGGCGCATCTTCGTCTCGATCAGGTCGCGCTTGGCCGCGACGAGCAGGACGCTCATCTCCATGCCGTCGCCATCCGGGTCGAGGATCTGGAAGTCCAGCTCGACTGATTCCATGTCGAACGGCACGTGCTGCTCCGCTTCCCATCGCATCAGTTCGCGCGCCTGTTGTTCCTTCACGCGCTCGATCAGGATCTTCTTGATGATGACGTCGCGACCGCCGACGGCGGTGACGACATCCTTCGTCTTGATGCCGGCCTGTTCGACGGCGCTGCGAATGGCATCGGTCACGATGCCCGGATCCATGATCTCGCCTTCGACGATGGCATCGGCCAGCAGCGGAACGATCACAACCTTGGCGAGTTCAGGTTCGCCACGTCCGTGATCGATGACCGCGACCTTGATGAGCCCCGAGCCGACGTCGAGGCCGATCGTCGTCTTCCTGCGACCGAAGAGCGCCATAACGATGAGAGGGTGCGGAGGAGGAGCTGGGCACCGCGCGCGAGATGCGCGCGACGCCGACGTACCAGACACATTGACCGACAGAGCGGTCGATTCTGCCCTTCACACGACCGCCCATGGCGCGGGGTAACAGCAGAATGCGCCTCCCGTTGCGTTTTTCCTCCAGCGTGCGTCAAATCACCGGCACAGGGTGACCGATGGGACGATCGACGGGGGAATTCGCCCGCCGGCGTCGCGGGCCCTAGTCGCGCAGCGCAGCCCACGCGCGCTGTCGCACCGGCACGAGCCGAGCCGACCACGTCAGGGCTCGGTCGATCGCGCAGCGCGACAGCTGCAGGTGTGTGGACCCGCCGAGCACCGTATGATCGCCAGCTGCAAGCGTGGCGTCGCCGGCCATGACGGTCCCGAGCACGGTGCCACCCACGCCCGACGACTGCACGTCGTCCCCGGCAATGACGACCCCGGCAAACCAGGCACCGCCGCTCAACGTCAGGTCGCCATCGACCAGCAGGACCCCTTGCCCGACTCCACCCCGCAGCTCCAGGTCGCCACGGACCCAGATGATCGGCGCGTACAAGGCGCAGTCCGTCCCCCCGCCCGGCGCTCCCCAATTGTCCAGGAACGAACGATCGCAGCTCGCGCCGCTCAGGCGAGGACTCGGTGTGACGACGCTGCCGCCCGGAAGGACGATGGCCGCATGCCGCGTCAGCGTCGCCCACGTCTCGCGGCCAAAGACTCGATAGCGGGCGGTGTCGGCTGCGCTACTGTCCTCAAGTAGGGGCGGCACGCCAGCGAGGCGTCCACCCGTGCGGCCACCTCCGCACCCTGCGTCGCACAAGCGCGTGGTGTCGGGGAGCGCCACGGCCGCCACCGCGGCGGCGAGCGCGCACGTCGCTCCCCAGGCGACGAGCGAGGTGTCGGTGCCGACCACCCGGGCACTATCGACCAGCTCCACGCTGTCTCGTGCGACCAGCGTCGCGGTCACGGGGAGGTCGGGCGTCGCGAGACGGAAGGCGACGTGGACGGCGCGACGGGCGAGTGTGCGCGCGAGCGAATCGCCGGCGCGTCCCTCGCTCTCGGTCCAGAAGCTGGTGGCGGAAGTTCGCATGGTGCGCGTCACCGCCATCGCTGCGCTGAAGCGCAGAGTGTCCGGCCCGATGGTCCCTCCCACCAGCGTCGCGGCGTACGGCGCGGTGCCCCATCGACGCAGGATGTCGTATGCCCCGGCGTCGGCTGCATTGGCGGCGCGGCGCATGACCCCCGCATCACGCGTGCGTTGGAAGTCTCCCCGGCCGACGTGCATGGAACCGACGGCGAGCAAGGCGAGCAGCAGGAGCGCGACGAGCGCGGTGAGCAGGGCGACGCCGCGACGGGAAGCCGCCGCGATCCTGGGGGCGGGGGGAGCGGCGCGAGTCATGGGAGGTTGCGCAGCGGGATGCGCACCGTGAGCGAGTCGCGCCGCATGCCACCCGCCGCACCGTCCATGCGTACGGCGTGCCGCGTCACGGCGCCGAGCGAGAGTTCGACCACCCGCGCGTTCCCGGGGCCGGCGGACGAGAGGACTGCACCGAGTGAATCACGCCAGCGGAAGGACATCCCGCTCGTCGATCCCGGCGCGGCGTACGGGAGGAGCGGCCCTGCGACGGGCTGGATCACGTTCCACCGCCCCACGATCGGGTTCCACTCGGTCCAACCCGCCATCCACTCTCCAGCCGATCGGTAGAGCGCGAATCGCTCCGGACGTCCCACCCGCACGACGGCACCCGGGGTGACCGTCGGCGGCAGCGCAGGTGAGGCGGCCAGCCGCCAGCCGACGCGACCCGCATCGGCAATGGAGTCGAGGAAGGGAGAGTGCAGGCATGCGTTGGGGAGCGCCGAGATGGCCGTCACCTCGGCGTGCACCCACCGATCGTCGGCCGCGCCGGCGAGCGAGCCGTCGTCGAGGATGGCGATGGAGTCACCGGCCTGTGGCGCGGTGTTCCACCAGGTCAGGGTGGCGCCGGAGGCGACGACCGGGGGCGCCAGGTCGACGAACCCGCCGCCTAACGCGCAGGCGATGGCGCTGCCGACCGGTGCGAGGAAGCTGACGGCGGAGTCGGCCGCGACGAGGACGTCGCCATCCGACGGCGCGACCCCCTGCAGCGCCGCCTCGACCGCGAAGGCGGCGACCGCGAGCTGGGCGCGCTGGTCGGCCATGAGCGCGGTCCCGCGCGTGAAGCGCTGTGTTCGATCAACGAGCCGGAACAGTGCGGCACCGAGCATCGAGGTGATCACGAGTGCCGTCAGCAGCTCCACGAGGGCGAATCCCCGACGGTTCACTCGCATGGCAGGAGGACCTCCTCGACGATGGCGTTCGGGACGCGCGGCGACGCGGGGGTCAGGACCGCGCGCACGGCCCGAGTGACCGGCGTGCTCGTCGTGGTCCAGCGTACCCCCCCCGACGCCGTAGCGACCGCACCGCTCCCGAGGGTGGTGCACGGGAGGGCGCGCAACGAGTCCACGACCTGGGCGGCGGCGCGGGTGGCGCGCGCCACGGCCTGCGCCGTCGCGCCCAGTCGGGCGACGTAGGTGGTCGAGGACGCGACGCCGAGCGCGGCGATGGCCATCAGCAGCACCGCCACGACGACCTCGACCAGCGTGAAGCCGGCTCGATGAGTGGGTGGGGGCGTGCGACCGGCGGTGCGACCGGCGGTAGGATGGGTGGTGCGATGAGTGGCGCGATGGGTGGCGCGATGGGCGCAACGAGAACGAGGCATGCCTGACGTTAGGCATGCCTCGTGGACGCTTGTCATCATTCGATCGCGGGTCGTACCGGAATCACGCGGGGGTACGATGTGATCGAGGGCAGCGCCGGGGAGCGCTGCCCTCGATCGTCACAGCCGGGAGGAGGTGGCTGTGAGGGTCAAGCGTTTACTGACACTTCGGCTCGGCTTCGACCGTGGCCGGGGCAACCGCGCCGACGCCGACGAAGATGGCGCACGTCTTGGTCGTGGCCGAGTGACCCGAGGTGGCGCTCCAGCCGGTGCCGCCCGTGGCAGCCGTGGTCACCGTCACACCAGCCGACGGGACGAAGCCGTAGACCGAGCTCGTGCCCGCTGCGGTGTTGTTCGCGGTTCCGGCGATGTAGATCTGGTAGTCAGCGAAGTACGACTCCTGCGTGGTGGCCATGTTGCGGAGGTCCGACTTCATCGACGCCAGATACGCCTTCTCCTTCGTGTTGGCGAACTTCGGAATCGCGATCGCGGCCAGGATGCCGATGATGACGACAACGATCAGGAGTTCGATCAGCGTGAAGCCCTTGCGAGTCTTGTTCAACATGGTGTTCTCCGGGGTTGTCCGACTGGGGGAGTGATGGAGCGATCTGGAGGAGCGTTTCGTTCTCGGGAACCAGGTAAGGCAAGCGGCGGACGAGCGGCGGCAACTCTGTCGAAGTGACGGTCCGACAGCGAGTTAGCGGATTCGTTGGACTGCGCGCAGACCGCGAGGCTCTCAGTGTTTTGCACGCTGTCTTGCAGTCTGCCACACGCCCAACCTCGTCGCGCGGCCCTTCGTTTCCGCCTCCTGCCCTCCGTCCGGATCCGAAATCGAACCGTCCGTCAGGACACACGCAGGACGCAGAGTGGTAGCGGGCGGTAACAGGCGTGGGAGTAACGACCTACAACACCTCACGCACGGTGTCGCGGATCACGGGGGGAAGCAGGTTAAAGCGCACAATGTGCCAGAAAGCCGCGACGCCATCGCGCCAACTGATCTTCTTTCCCTCGGCGTAGGTCCGTCCCGCATATGTCACCGGGACCTCGTAGATGCGGGCGCCCGCCTGCGCGAGGCGCGCGGTGATCTCGGGCTCGAACCCGAACCGGTCGGCGGTGAGCACCAGCCGACGCGCGACCTCTCCCCGCACGGCCTTGTAGCACGTTTCCATGTCGGTCAGGTTGAGGTTGGTGAACATGTTGCTGACGGTCGTCAGGATCGAGTTGCCGACGGAGTGCCAGAAGTAGAGCACGCGATGCGAGCCACCCAGGAATCGCGAGCCGAAGACCGCGTCGGCCTTTCCATCGATGATGGGATCGAGCAGCAGCGGCCAGTCGGCCGGGTCGTACTCGAGATCCGCGTCCTGCACGATGACGACGTTGCCAGTGCTCTCCCGCAGCGCCGTGCGAATGGCGGCTCCCTTTCCGCAGTTGACGGGCTGGTGGATGAGGCGATCGATCAGTCCTGCGGCGAACAGGCCATCGAGGATCTCGCGCGTCCCATCGGTCGAGCAGTCGTTCACACAGATGACCTGCTTGCGCACGGGGACGGCGTGCACCTGATCGAGGATGAGGCGGATCGTGTTCCGCTCGTTGTAGACCGGAATGAGGACGGAGAGTACGACGTCCTCGAGCGCGATCGGCGTGCGACCGCGCATGTAGGGGGTACTGCCCTCGATGGTGCCGGTGAACGACGGCGTGGGGTGGCGATGGAGCGTCATCGGACGGTGCGTTGAAAGATCGTCACGGCAGGAGTGGTGCCGACCCGGCGGAGCTGGGGCGGCACTCGCTCGGCGAGCGTGCGGGCTGTACGCAGTCCTGCCGCGCTGCCCACGATGAAGAACTCCGGTTGATACGTCGCAAAGATCTCCTCGACGGCGGCGAGGTCCTCGGCGTCGGACAAGGGGCGCACGCGCTCCCCGGCCGTGAATGTAGAGGTGGGGACGGCCTGCCGTCCCGTGTAAAGGTAGAGGATCAGGTCGTCCTCGGTCGCGAGAATAGCGTTAGGCGCGGTGTGGCGCGCGACCCACTCGGCGGTTGGGCGCGCACGTTCGCCCGCGTTCCGCTGGACGGCCGTCCACCACTTTCGGTGGTACCCCATCCCGTTGTACCACAGGTATCCCCCGCCGATGCCGCCCGCCGCCACGAGGACCGCGGCCCGCCACGGGAGGCGCACGACCTGCGGAACGCCGGCCCGCCAGCACGCCGACACCCCGAACCCGAGGAGCGGGAACCAGAGTGGCCAGACGGCGATGAGGAACCGATTGGGTTCAAAGGGCCACAGCATGACCACGAGCATGTACCCGCCGAGAAAGCCGAGCGTTACCGGCGCATTGCGGGCGTACCGTTTCGTTCCCGCGAGCAGGAACACGAGCAGCGCCGCCAGCGCGATCGCCCGCGGCCACGCGACCTGCACCGGGAAGAACATGTAGCTGATGGTGCGATCAATGTCCTGTGCGTTGCGCACGAGCACGTCGCGGGCGAAGGTCCATCCCCCGGCGGAATATCCTTCCACCAGCCATCCACCGTAGGATCCGTACTTCCCGACAAGCGGGTGGGCGATCTCCCCCTGGTGCGCCATGACCCAGAGCTGCCACGGGACGATGAAGAGCGATGCCGCCGCTCCCATCGCGAGCATTGCCCGCCAGTGACCTCGGCGAAGCATGATCAGTCCGGCCGCGGGTATCGCGAAGACACCGAGGGTGCGGACCATTGCCAGTGCGCCCAGGAGCAGGCCGGCGAGGATCGCCACGCGCACGTCGCCGTCGTCGGCGGCGCGCTCGGCGACCAGGAGCGAGGGGAGGAGGAGGGCGAGAAAGAGCGGCTCGGAGAGGACCACGCCGGTGATGAGCAGGACCACCACGGAGAGCGTCCCCACGATCGCGGTGGCAGCGGCCCACGGCGGCGCCAGGCGCCATCGCGTGCGGCAGAAGCGGTACGTGCCAACCGCGGCGCCGGCCAGAAAGAAGGCGTTGGCGAACTTGAAGAGGACGATGTTGTCGGGAAACGACGGCCACAGCTTCCACAGCGCCGCGAGGACGAGCGGGTATCCCGGCGGGTAGTGCGTGTTGTACGGCGAGCCCGGGAGATTGATGAGGCGGAATCCCTCACCGGTGGCCAGGGCCTTGGCGAGCACGGTGTAGATGGCGTCGTCCTGGAAGGCGCCGACCGGCCATGGCGTGACCGTGAGAATGGCGACGAGCAGGACGAGGGCGGCGATGGCGACGAGCAGCAGGCGCTCGTGGCGGGGGCCCCCCCCCGTATCAACGTTAGGCGCGTCTCCCGCCCGCTCCGTCATCATTTCCGCGCCATCCCCATCATGCGACGGCTCGGCGGCATGCGCCTGAGCAGTCATCGCCCCCCCGGTGCAGCGGGCACGGCGACGGAGCTGTCCCGGAGCGGGACGAAGACCGCCCCTGTGGACAGGACCCGCGTGATGCGCAGTTCGGGGGGCGTCGCCTGCACCAGGCCGCGCGCCGCGTACGTCCCGTATTGCGTCGACGCGAGCACGTAGTCGACCCGATAGGTCGCGAGCACCGTGCGCAGCGACTGCACCGCGAACGCCGGCGTCTGCTGCACGAGGTGCTCCTGCGGCGTGAACGCGCCGGTCGGGATCGACCGTCGACCCGTGTACAGGTAGACCAGGACGTCATCATCGGTCGCCAGGACTGCCGCGCTATCGGTGTTCGCCGTGACCCACTCGGCGAGCGGACGCGCCCGGTCGGCGACCGACTGCTGCACGACCGTCCACCAGTGGCGCGACGCGCCCAGGTAGTTGTATCCGCCGTAGCCGACGGCAAGCGCCACGAGCGCGACCAGCGCGACCGTGCGCGCCGCACGGAGCAGCGGCGAACGCAGGGCGACTCCGACGCGCGTCGCGTTCCCGCCGCCGACCGTGTCCGATGATGGCGACACGGGCGTGCGATGTAATGACAGGGGCGGCGTGATTTCGGTGGCGCTCGACTCGGCGGGTGGCACGAAATTGTCCGTGGGGGGGGCCCCCCACTCCCACACCGCCGCCGCCGCCAGCGCATACACCATCCCGACCAGCGGCCACACTCCCCACGTGAACCGCGCCGGCGCGAATGGCCAGACCACCACGATCGTCAGGTAGCCCGCCAGGAAGAGCGCCGCCACCGGCGCCCGCTTCAGCAGCGCCCCGAGCCCCACCCCGAAGAAGAAGGACAGCGCGATCGACGTCGTATTGCGGACATACACATTGAGCGTGTCCGTCGCGGTCGACGCCCACCCCTGCGCCACCAGGTGCTTCAGGTTCGCCCAGGCCACGTCCCGCAGGAAGACGATCCCGTCCTGTCGCACGGCGTCCATCAGCCAGCCCAGGTACGACCCGTATTTTCCGAGGTAGATCGGCGGCACCTCGGCCGCGTGCGCACCGACCCAGAGCTGCCAGGGGATCGACAGCGCCACCGCGACGCCCGCCAGCACCGCCGCCGCGCGCCACTCCCGCCGCCACAGCAGCACCAGCCCCGTGGCCGGGACGACCAGGATGCCTAACGTGCGCACGAGCGCGAGGGCGGCACACGCGGCCCCGGCGATCGCGGCGTCACGACCGCGGCCGCTCGACGCCGCGCGCTCGCACACCAGCAGCGTTGCCGCCAGGCCGCACAGGAACATCGGTTCGGACAGCACCATCACCGTCAGCAGCAACACCGGCGCGCAGGCGGTAAAGGCCACCACCGACAGCGCGGCCCCCCACGCCCCCAGCCGCAGGCGCTCGCGCGCAAAGCGATGGAACAGCACCGCGGCCCCGCCAAGCATCGCAGCGTTGGCGAACTTGAACAGCGTCACGTTCTGCGGGAACGAAGGGAAGAGCTTCCACAGCAGCGCGAGCAATGCCGGGTACAGCGGGGGATAGTGCGTCGCGCTCGGCGCCCCCGGCACGTTGAGGTAGCGGTATCCCTCCCCCGTCGCCAGCGACTTCGCGAGCACGACGTAGATGCCGTCGTCCTGGAACACCCCGGCCGGCCACGGCCCGATCGCCGCCACGGCCGCGCCGAACGCCGCGAGGGCCACCAGCCACGGCGCGAGTCGCGACGCGGCGTGCGCCGCCTCGTGACGCGCCGCAGGCCGCACGGGCGCTTCACCCGCCGGCGCCTCCCCTCGAGGCGCCCATCGACGGCGTCGACACCAGGCGCAGCGGCCCCACGCTCAATTCTCTGCCCCGAAGCGCTGCAGCTTGCGGTGCAGCGTGGAGGGATCGATGCCTAACGCCTCGGCGGCACGCGTCTTGTTGCCCCCCTCGGACTGGAGGACCCAGAGGATGTACGCTCGCTCGATCACGTCCAGCGGCGGGTTCGGCGTCGCCCGCTCCTCGACCAGCCGCTCCGGCGTGTGGGTGGAGAGCTTCTCCGGCAACGCACCCAGCTCGATCGTGCCGTTGTCCGTGAGGATGCACGCCCGCTCGAGCGCGTTCTCCAACTCCCGCACGTTGCCCGGCCAGGGGTATCGCATGACCATCTCCAGCGCGGATTCGCTCAACTGTTTCGGCGGCTCGCTGCGCTGCTGCGCCGTGCGCTGCAGGAAGGCGTCGACGAGCAGCGGGATGTCATCGCTCCGTTCGCGCAGCGGCGGAAGATGGACGGCGATCACGTTCAGGCGATAGTACAGGTCGCGCCGGAAGGTCCCGCGCCGGATCTCCTCGTCGAGGTCACGGTTGGTCGCCGCGAGCAGGCGCGTGTTGATCGAGACGGCCTCGGTTGCCCCGACAGGGATGATCTGCCGCTGCTGCAGCACGCGCAGCAGCTTCACCTGTGTCGCGGGGGTCGTCTCACCGATCTCGTCGAGGAAGAAGGTCCCCTTTTCGGCCGAGGCGAACAACCCGGTCTTGTCCTTCACCGCGCCAGTGAATGACCCCTTCACGTGCCCGAACAGCTCGCTCTCGAGCAGCGACTCGGGCAGGGCGCCGCAGTTGATCGAGAGGAACGGCCCCTCGGTCCGCTGCGACAGGTCGTGGATGTACCGGGCGATCACTTCCTTTCCCGTGCCGGACTCGCCCTGGATCAGCACGGTCGAGTCGGTCGGTGCGACGGTCTCCGCCAGGCGCAAGACATCCATCCAGGCACGGCTCTTCCCGATCGGCCGTCCGCCGACCGACTTGTCACGGCGGCGGATCTCCTGCTTGAGCGTCTTGTTCTCGACCCGCAGCGTGCGATGCTCGGTCGCCCGGCGCAGGATGGCCAGCAGCTCGTCGTTGCGGAACGGCTTCTGGATGTAGTAGAACGCCCCCTCGTTCACCGCCTGCATCGCCGACTGCAGCGTGGCCTGCGCGGTCATCAGGATGACCGGCATGTCGGGGTCCTTCTGCCGGGCGGCGCTGAGGATCTCCAGCCCGCCCACCGCCGGCATGCGGATGTCGCTCAGCACCACGTCGGGCGCGAGCGACTCGATCTGGTCCAGCCCCTGCCGGCCGCCTAACGCCACATGCGGCGTGAAGCCCTCATTCTTGAGCAGGATGCGCAGCGATTCGAGGATCCCGGCCTCGTCGTCCACGACGAGCACACAGGGGCCGGACAGGTGGCGATCGGTCACGCGGCAACTCCAGCGTCGGTCTGGTACGAAGGAAGCAGGACGGTCACGCGCGTCCCGCGCGCGTCGCTGTCCACGAAGACGAAGCCGCGATGGGACTCGATGGCGCGGTGCACCACCGAGAGCCCGAGCCCGCTCCCGCCGGGCTTCGTCGTGAAGAACGGATCGAACAACCGGTCGCGAATCTCGTGCGGGATGCCGCCGCCCTGGTCGGAGACCCGCAGCGCCACGCCCCCGCGATCGAACGACACGCCGGCCGGCGCATCGTCCGAGGTCAACGGCGCCAACTCCACACGGACCGCGCCCGGCTGGGTCGACGCCTGGATGGCATTCAAGGCCAGGTTGAAGACGGCCCGGTGCAGCAGGTCCTCGTCGCCCTCCACGATGAATCCCTCGCCCGGCAGGTCGCAGTGGACGAGGACTCCATCGGGCCGGTCGGGGTGCGCCGCGACCAGCGACGCCGCCTCTCGGGCCACTGCCGCCAGGTCGACCGGCCCGATGCGCGTGACCCGTACACGCGCGAAGTCGAGGAACTCGCTGAGCAAGCGGGAAAGGCGATCCGACTCACGAACGATCAGTTCGGACAGCGACCGCTCATCGTCGTTCGCCCGCGGCGAGCGCCCCAATTGCTCCACCGCCGACCGAATGGACGCCAGCGGATTCTTGATCTCGTGGGCGAGCGATGCGCTCAGTTCGGCCACTGCCTCCAGTCGCTCGGCACGCATGTGCAGCGTGTCCAGGCGCTTCTGGTCAGAGATGTCCTGAAAGATCACCGTGGCCGTGCTTCCCGCGCCCCCTGCGGCATCGCTTCCGTTCGCCAGCGAGACCGTCGTGTTCAACCCGATCGGGAACGAACGCGTGGCGGTCGTCACCGAACCTTCGGCGCGCGTCGTGCGAATCCCCTCCATCGCCGCGCGCTCGATCGCCCGCGCCAGCACCGGCGATACCGGCTCGATCAGGCGCAACGACGACGCCCCCACCTGTGACTCCAGCGGGAGCCCGAGCAGGTTGCAGGCGGTGGGATTGGCATAGAGCAGCGTCCCGCGCGAGTCCACCGTGATGATCCCGCTCTTGATGTTGCGCAGGATATCGCTGGCCTCGAGCCGGACCTTGACCAGCTCGGCCGCCAGCTCTGCGGTCCCCGCCCGCGCCTCGCGCAGCCGAGCCGCGATGTACCAGGACGACAAGGCGACCACGGCGAAGACTACGAGCTGCAGCCAGACCGCCACCTCGAGCGCCGAGTCCGTCAGGAGTATCACGTCGCCGAAGTACAGCACGCAGGCCAGCGCCGCCGCCAGGAAGGCCCCGGTCGTCGACAGCAGGACCGCCGACGTGGCGATGACCAGGATGTACAGCGCGGCGAACTGCGACGACCCGTCACCGGTGATATGGACGATGGCCGTGACCAGGATGAGGTCGAAGACCGCCTGGAGCGACAGGAAGGTCGGGCCGGGCGCGCTTCCCTCACTCTCACTATAGAAGGCCGACGCCCCCGTGAAGACCATCGCCACGGTGACCATGAGCGAGGCAATCAGCGTCAGCTCCCGATCCGCATCGCGCCAGGCAAAGACCGCCGCGAGGTAGATCGCCGCCGCCAGGATCAGTCGGCCGACATAGATGGACCGCAGCAGTCGCTGCGGCTCAATGAGGGATCGCGAGGCGTTGGGGGCGATCGTGGTCAATCCGGTACGGGAAAGAGCGTTGCATCCTGCAAGGCCAGCGCGCCGACGCAACACTGGCAAAGTGCCGTAGTGAGGACGATTCGAGACGGAACGCGTTTCCTCCCTTGGCGTTGAGGTCGTAGCGAAATGCCGTGACGCGGTTAGCCTTGAGCAGGTGTGACGTGGGGCGCCCTCGACCTGCGCCCCTTGCAACCCGACGCTCCAGCCCCTCCCCCTCGTCGTTCACCTCGTGATCGTTCGGCTTCCCGGCTTCGCCCACTTCGCCCGAACCCTCATCCTGGCCGTCGGAATCGCCCTGGTCGCCGGGTGCGAATCGACGCAGGGAACGCCCGAGCCCCGCGCGCAGGTCGATTCGCTCTGGACCTCGTACGCGCGCGGGCTCCCGGCCGACTCCTTTCCGGCTCCCAGCCGGCGCTTCTCCCGCATTGTCGCTCCGCGCTGGACCGACGAAGGCACACGCGATGCCGCCAGCGAGGCCGAGACCGTCATTGCCAACCTGCCCCTCCTCCCGGGGATGTCCGTGGCCGACATCGGCGCCGGCGATGGCTACTACGTGACCCGCATGTCGCGGCGCGTGGGTCCGACCGGTCGTGTGTACGGTCAGGATATCATTCCTGAGTACCTGAACCTGCTCGCCGACCGGGTGCGTGAGGCCGGCCTGACCAACGTGACCGTCGTCCGAGGCGAGGCCGCGGACCCGCGGCTGCCGCGCGACTCGATCGACGCGGCGATCATGATCCACATGTACCATGAGATTACCGAGCCGTACGCTCAACTCTGGAACCTTGCCCAAGTCCTGAAGCCGGGCGCGCACCTCGCGATTCTCGACACCACGTTTCCGACCGACCAGCACGGCACCCCCCCCTGGCTCCTGGAATGCGAGCTCGGGGTGGTGGGCTTCGAGAAAGTGCGCAGCATGAGTACCGGCCCCGACGAATACCTCACCGTCTTCCGCACAGCTCCGCGCGACTCCGTGCCCACCCCGGCGATGATTCGCGAGCGGGTGGCGGCGGGCGCCTGCCTGCAACGTTAGGTAGCGCACGAGCGCGCCCTCCCGTCTCGGCGCGCTCGCCCCTCACCCCGAACCCCACGTCGTGGAACCCCTCTCGGCCTCATCTATCGGCAGTCGGCTAGCCGCCGTCCTCATCCTCGTCCTCATCAACGGGTTCTTCGTGATGGCCGAGTTCGCGCTGGTGGGGGCGCGCCGAAGCAAGCTCTCAGAGATGGCGGCGCGAGGAGATCGCGGCGCACGTCGCGCGCAAGCCGCGATGGCCGACCTGGACCGCTACATCTCGGGAACGCAGCTCGGAATCACGCTGGCCTCGCTCGCCCTGGGCTGGATCGGCGAACCCGCGCTGGCGGTCCTTGTCGATCGATTCCTCGCGCAGTTCGGAATCGACGTCCCCGCCGGCCTGGCCCATTCGGCCGCCGGGACGATCACCGCCTTCATGATCATCACCTTCCTGCACATCGTGCTGGGCGAGCTGGCTCCCAAGAGTGTGGCACTCGTGATGCCGGAGCGCATCAGCGGCCTGGTGGCGCTCCCGCTCATGGCGTTCTCACGCCTGATGTCCCCGTTCATCTGGCTGCTCAATGGGACGGCGACCGCACTCTTGCGGCTGGCGGGAATCCAGCCGATGTCGGAGCTGGCGCACGCCCACTCGCCCGAGGAGATCCGCCTCCTCGTGCTGCAGGCGCGCGCCGTCGGCACGCTCAGCGAGACCGACTCGGCCATGCTGGCCGGCATTTTCGACTTTGCCGCCAAGCGCATCCACGACGTCATGCAGCCGCGCACCGACATCGTCGCCCTCCACATCGACGACGACGAGGCCGAGGTCACGGCGTTGCTCCGGCGCGAGCGCTACTCGCGCTATCCCGTCTACGACGAGTCGCTGGACGACATTGTCGGCGTCTTCCTGTCCAAGGACCTCTGGCTGCGCGAACGGGATCGCCCGTTCCAGCTGCGGGACTTCCTGCGTGAACCGCTGCTCGTCCCCGCCTCGCGCTCGGCAGAACGCGTCCTCGATGACCTCCGGCGCACGCGCGCGCAGATGGCGGTGGTCCTCGACGAGTTCGGCGGCACCGCCGGCATCGTCACCATGGAGGACCTGATCGAGGAGGTCATCGGCGACATTGCCGATGAGTACGACATGGCCTCGCGCGACGCGGTCGAGGTGGACGGCGTGCTGGAACTCGCCGGGGCACTCTCGCTGGTCGATGTGCGGTCCGACCATCGCCTCGCGATTCCCGACGGCGAGTGGACGACGCTTGGCGGCTACGTATTCGCCCGGCTCGGGCACGTCCCTTCGCTGGGAGAGCGCGCGCCCTATCCCGGCGGTGAACTGGAGGTCATCGCCATGGACAAACGACGCGTTGCTGCCGTGCGCGTCCACCGCCTCGCCACGCCTCCGCGACCGCCGGACTGACGCCTTTATGACGCCTCCGCCACCTCCGCCAGGCCGGTCCCGTCGCGCACCCGCTGCGTCGTCCCCCGACGATGACGTCGTGATCGACGCGCGACACGTCATCCCGCGTGCCGAGCTCTCGGCGCGCGCCTCGCGCGCGGGAGGAGCGGGCGGACAGCACGTCAATACGTCGTCGACCCGCGTCGAGCTGCTCTGGGATCCCGCGACCTCACGGGCGCTCACTGACATCGAGCGGGCTCGCGTGCTCGAGAAGCTGGCCGCGCGCCTCGATGCCGAGGGGCGCGTGCGGATCGTGGCCAGCGATACCCGGAGCCAGAAGCAGAACCGAGTGCTCGCCGAAGTGCGCCTGGCCGAGCTCGTCGCGCGCGCGCTGGTGGTCCCCCGTATCCGCAAGAAGACACGACCGACGCGCGCCTCGACCGAACGCCGCCTCGAGACCAAGAAACGCGAATCGCAGAAAAAGCAGGACCGTCGGCCCAAGCACTGGGACTGACGGCCCGCTTGTCAGACAGTCGACGGCGCCCGAGCCGCGTCGGAGCGGGCGCTGCCACGGGCTAGTCCGCGGCCCGCGGCTCCTGCGCTCGCGTCTCCTGCGCTACCCGTTCCCCCTGCGCCACAGCGCCAGCAGCTCCTGCTCACGCGCACGAGAGATCCCGGCCGCGCGCTTCGCTCGTTCGGCAGCAGGACGCGCCTTGTCCCACTCGATCGTATCGCGCGCCGTGTCGGCCAGCGGGCGATACGTCAGCCCGGCGGCGACGGCACGCGAGACGTCCACGTACATGAGCAGGTCGCCCGGCGCCCACGCCGGAATCTGGCTCCAGATCGCCACTTTCTGCGCGGCCAGGAAGTCCTCCGAGACCCAGGTCAGGCTCACCGGCGCCGACGTGACCGCCCGACAGCCGGCGAGCATCTCGGCGAACGTGAGCCGGGTGGCCGGCCCGGTGGCGTTGAAGTCGCCCATCGTGCCCGACTCGGCAAGTCGGACGATCCATTCCGTGAGGTCGCGCTGGTCGATGACCTGCGACGAATGGTTGGGGTTTCCTGGCGCCAGCACCTCGCCCCCCTCGTCCACGCGTACGGGCCAGTACGTCCACCGGTCGGTCGGATCGGTGGGGCCGACGATCAACCCCGGACGCACGACCGTCGTCCGCCCCGGGAACACCTCATGCACGATGTTCTCGGAGAGCGCCTTGGTCAGGCCGTAGGGCGCCTCATCGCCGTCCTTCCACCCCGCGGGCGGTGCGAAGCGCTCGTAGGTCTCGGGGGTCGGCCGCATCAGCACGTTCGCGCTGGATGCGTAGCTCATGGCCGGCGTGTTGTACGCCGAGATCGACGAGACGAACAGATAGTGGCTCGTGGAGTCGCGAAGTGCCTTGGTGCTGCGCTGCACCCACCGATAGTCGCGCGCGTTGTTGTCGAGCACCGCATCCCACTTCCGCTTGGAGAGGATGCCCATGTCTCCTTCGCGGTCGGCGATGATGTGCTCCACGCCGTCGACCTTCGTGGCGCTGCGACCGCGGGTGAGGATCGTGACCTCGTGTCCGCGGGCGAGCGCGTACTTGACCGTGTTGGGGCCGATGAAGCCCGTTCCGCCAAGGATCAGGAGCTTCTTGGCCGCCGCGGGGCGCGGCGCGGCGGCGTGCGGCGCGGCCTCGATCGCCCCGCCAAAGGTGGGACGAAGCGCCAACGCGGCGCCGACTATCGAGCCGGTCCGCAGGAAGTGTCGTCGGGAGCCGTGCATTCGAATGGGGGTTGAGGGAGAGCCCTGCCGAGTGGCGCGGCGATCCACGCGCCGGAGCGCCGCCTACTTCACGCGCGCCAGTGCCTCGTCCAGCATCTTCACGAGCGTTGCGCGGTCGTAGCTGAACTCGTGGCCGCCGTTGAGCTGCACCAGTTCGTCGATCGCCTTCCGGATCGTCACCTCGGCCTGGCGCGCCGCTGGAACCACCATGTAACGCATGCGCGGTTCCGGCGCCAGCAGTGCGTGCGCTGCTGCGGCCGCGACCGAGTCCGGTTCCGGATAGTTGTCGTACTGGCCCATCGCCGTCAGCATGCCGCGCATCTGCGTCTCGAACGGCGTCCCGGCCGTGCGCGCCAGCGCGGCCTCGACCTGGGCCATCGTGTTGCGGCCGATCTCGGAGCGGTAGTTCCCGGGCTCGATCAGGCTCGATGTCACGCCGTAGCGCGCCATCTCCGCGCCTAACGCGTCACCGAACGCCTCGACCGCGTGCTTGCTCATGCTGTACGCCCCGAAGAACGGGCCGGACAGGATGCCGGAGATCGAGCTGATCGTGACCACTCGCCCCTTGGACTCGATCAGGAGCGGGGCGAACGCCTTGGTGATGCGATACGGGCCGAACGTGTTGACGTCGAACAACGCGGTCAGCTCCCGTTCCTCGATCTCGATGAGCGGGCCGACCACGGCCACGCCCGCGTTGTTCACCACCCCATGCAACCCGCGCCCCCCACGCCGGACCGTCTCCACCGCCGCCGCAATCTCGGACGGAACGGTCACGTCCAGCCGGACCCCCTGCACGTTCGGGATCCGCGACAACTCGGCGATGTCTTCCGCCTTTCGCGCCCCGGCATAGACGAACAGCCCCTGCTTGGCGAGCGTCTCGGTGATCCGCCGACCGATGCCGCTACTGGCACCGGTGACGAGCACGGCGCGCTGCGCCGAGGTCGCTTGCTGCGCGGCGATCGTCAGCGTCGGTGTCGTTACAGACAGAAACAGAGCGGGAAGCAGCCAGCGCATGCGTCGCATCGCGTCCTCGGCAGGTGGTCGGGGCGAACAGAACCACCTAACCTACGGCCGGTACAGGGGTGCGCCATGCAGCAGGGACGAGACGTTTCTGCGGGCCCGCTACCGTGCCGAAGGGGCGTTGGGGCGGCGACGGCGCGCGCGTTCGCCGTCGCGCCGCAGCTCAGGCCGAGTCGGCAGCTCCAGGCGGGGCGACGGTGCCGGGCGAGGCGGCACCGTTGCCCTGAGCCGGCGGCGACGGGCGCACGAGGTCGTGGTCGAGGTGGTCCACCAGCATCCCGGTCGTCTGTCGCAGGAGCTGGGCGATCGCCTCAGCCACCATCATCGCGAACTTCAGGGCAAGGTCCGGGCGCTCCTCGCTCATCAGGTCGAAGTCCTCGCGCGACAGCACGAGAATCGTCGTGGGCTCTGCGCTGGTCGCGGTCGCCGAGCGCGCCGCGCCGTCGATCAGCGACATCTCGCCGACCATCTTCCCCTCGCCCAGTCGCGCGACCACCCGCTCGTGCAGTCCCGAATCCCCCTTTCGGATCTCCAGCGCCCCCGCGACGATGATCGCGGCGAAGGCATCGCTGTCCCCTTCGTGAAAGAGGACCGTGCCGGCGGCCAGCCGGAAATACTGGAGGTAGCTCCCGATCCCTTCTTCCTCCTTCCAACTCAGGCGGTGGCTCCACCGCGTCCCGTCCAGCAGCTCGGCGCGCTGGCGCGGGGTAGACGACACCAGCGCCGCGCCACGAGCGCGCAGCGTGTCGAGGACGGATGGCCGAGGAGGTACGACGCTGATGCGAGTCATCGAAGGGAAGTTTCGGCCGGGGGCGCTGCGGTCTTGAGCGCGCCCGTGAGCGCGCCCGTGAGCGCGCCCAGGGCCGGCCGGACGCCGCGCGGGCGCTACTTCACCGTCGCCAGCAGTGCATCGAGGCGCTGCAGGGCGGCGACCGCGGCAGTCCTGACCTGCGACGTCGGCGCGAAGTCGGCGCCATCGACGATGTCCAGCAGCTGCGTGAGGTCCCCGCTGACGCGCGTGAGCGTCGAGGCGCCGCCACCGCCGCCGCCGAACCCGCGCCCTCCCCCGCCGATCACGCCCGCCAGCGCCCGCGCCCTCGCATCATTCCCGGCCGCGCTCGCGGCAGTTTGCAGCTGCCGGGCACGCGCGATCCCGTCGGCCGCGCGGTCGATCCCCGCCGTCAGCCGCAGCGCGAGGGCGTGCTGGGCCTGGATCCCCGCCGGCGTCGTCTTCACCCGTGGGTCCATGCGGACCGTCAGCGGCTGCGTCAGCCTCGTCCCGTCCACCGTGAGCCGGACGCTATAGCGCCCCGGCGCCACGAACGGCCCCAGCGGCTCGGGGACGGTCTGCCCGGGAATCGCCGAGATCGGGTACGAGAAGGAGAGCACACGCGGGCGCGGATGGCGCAGGTCCCAGACAAAACGGTGCAAGCCGGCGTCGGCACGCAGCACCGGCTTCGGGCGAATCCACCAGTCGGGCCAGTGTCCCTCATCGCGCGGATCGGGGACGTCGACCTCCCCCTGGTCGTAGCGGCGCACGACCGTCCCCGCCGCATCGAGGATCTCGAGCGTCAGCGACGTGGCCGGGCGCGCGAGCGAGTAGTGCAGGATGGCCCCGTCGGGTGGGTTGAGTGCGCGCGGTTCATCCACCGGGAGCGGCGTGTCGGTGTACATCGAGTAGCGCACACGCGTCGCCAGCGCCGGCTTGAACAGGTGCGCAGCCTTCGCGCCCGGGTTGGACGCCATCTCGCGTAGCGGCGAGATATCATCGAGGATCCAGAAGCCGCGCCCGTGCGTCCCCACCACCAGGTCGTCGTCCTTGATGACCAGGTCGCGAATCGATGTCGCCGGCATGTTGACCTGCAGCGACTCCCAGTGGTCCCCGTCGTCGAACGAGACCCAGACCTTCGTCTCGCTCCCCGCGTAGAGCAGTCCCCGCCGCTTCGGGTCTTCGCGCACCACGTTGATCGTGGCCCCGCTGTCGATCCCGGTGACGATGCGCCGCCAGGTGCGGCCCCCATCGCGCGTGCGGAAGATGTGCGGACGCAGGTCGTCGAGCCGGATGGTGTTGATGGCGGCGAATGCGGTCAGCGAGTCGAAGTGCCCGGCATCCATGAGCGACACCTTGGCCCACGGGCCGATCTCGGGCGGCGTCACGTTGCGCCACGAGCGCCCGCCGTTCATCGTCACGTGAATCAGCCCGTCGTCCGACCCGGCCCAGATGATGGACTCGCGCAGGTAGCTCGGCGCGATGGTGTACACCACCCCGGGATGTCGCGCGCGGGCGCTGGCGGTGTTCGAATACACGCCCACGTTCGCCGGAACCACGGAGTCGCGGCGCGTGAGGTCGGGCGAGATCTCGGTCCAGTTGTTGCCGCCGTCCACCGTCTGCCAGATGGTATTGGCGCCGAAGTACAGCTTGCGCGGGTTGGTCGGGGCGAACAGGACGGGCGCCGTGCGAATCATCCGATAGTTGCCGTCGCGGAACGGCTTCGGCGCGACGTTCTGTGTCTGGCCGGTGCGATAGTCGAACCGGGTGACCTTGCCGCCGTACATGATGTCGGGGTTGAGCGGGTCGGGGGCGACGTAGCCATACTCCTCCACCCCCACCGGCCGCCATTCGCGAAAGGTGATCTGCCCGTCGTTACCGCGACTCAGCACGCACGCCGAACCCGATTCCTGCTGCCCGCCGCACACGCGATACGGCCACGAGTAGTCGGTGGTCACGTGATAGAACTGCGCCGTCGGCTGGTTGTACCACGAACTCCAGCTCTCGCCGCCATTCACCGTGATGATCGCCCCCTGGTCCGAGGCAATCAGGATGATGTCGGTGTTGTCGGGGTTGATCCAGATGCGGTGGTAGTCGTCGCCGCCAGGTGCACCGCGGATCATCTTCCAGGTCACCCCGGCATCGGCCGACTTCCACGTCACGATGCTCGCGCTGTACACGATGTCCGCGTTCTTCGGGTCGACCTTCACCTCGGCGAAGTCCGAGCCGCGGTTGTGCACGCGCTCATCCGTGGATGTCTTGGTCCACGTCGCGCCGCCGTCGTCGGAGCGATAGATCCCGCTGCGCGACTCGGCGTCGATCGTGATGTACAGGCGCTGCGGTCGGCTCGGCGACACGGCGATCCCGATGCGGCCGAGCCCCTCGGCCGGCGTCGGCAGTCCGTGCATGATCGGCGTCCAGTTGTCGCCACCATCCGTCGACTTGAACAGACCGGTCCCCGGCCCCTGCCACACCCCGTTCTCCCACGGCCCCTGCCGCGCTTCCCAGAGCGCCGCATAGAGCGTGTTGGGATCGTTCGGGGCCATCACGATGTCGATCGCCCCGGTATTCTCGTCCTTCCCCAGCACCTTCGAGAACGAGCGCCCGCCGTCGAGCGAGCGGTACAGGCCACGCTCGGCATTGGGGCCGTATGGATGGCCCAGCACCGCGACGAACAGCCGGTCGGGGTTGCGTGGATCGATCGCGATCTGGGGAATCTGTTGGGCATCGCGCAGGCCGAGATGCGTCCACGTCTTGCCGGCATCGGTCGACTTGTACATCCCGTCGCCCGTGGAAAGGTCGGGGCGCTGCAGCCCCTCGCCGCTCCCGATGTAGATCACGTTCGGATCGCTCGGGGCCACCGCCAGCGCCCCGATCGACCCGCTCGGCTGGCCGTCGAAGATCGGGGTCCAGGTCCGGCCGAAATCGGTGGTCTTCCACGCCCCGCCGTTGACGGCGGCGATGTAGAAGAGATTCGGCTGTTGCGGGACGCCGGTGGCCGCCTTGGTGCGTCCCGCGCGGAACGGACCGATGTGGCGCCACTGCATCTCCTGATACTGCGATGTCGGTGATCCCTGCGCGGCCGCAACGGACGCCGCCAGGATGGCGGGCACGGCGGCGGCGAGCGCGATGACAAGCAAGCGACGGGACGCGGAGGTTACCATGGAGCGCTTTTCCGAGAATGGTGGAACGGATGCGACGACGGCGCTACCCGGCGCCGCTGCTGCCTGTAGTACGCGCGCGGCCCGTCGATCGCTCGCCCCTCTCAGAAGGGCTGTTGGCCACGAATCGCCTGCGAGAAGTCGTCGCCGAGCCCCGCACGCCTCGCCCGGTCGTTGATGCGATAGCGCTGCCGCACCTCCTCGATCGTCCCTCCCGCCTCGATGAGCCCCAGCGACAGCGCCAGGTCGTCGGCGTAACCAGGCATGATCGTGCGCAGGCTCCACGGCACGCGCCCTGGAATCAGGGTGTTCACATGATCGACGATGTTCGACGTGCAGTTGTTGGTGAGCGTGTTGTAGAACTCCGGTGTGTCCTGCACGGCGTTGGCGCGGCGCAGCATCTCCACGAACATCTGTCGCGTGCGATCGCGCGATGAGTTGACAGGATAGACGTGCACATCGTCGCCGTCGAACAGGGCCCGTCGCCCGACCAGGTCGCGCTCCGTGCCGATGACGTACGCCAGCTCGAAGCGCCGCAGCATGCCCGCGAGCAGGCCATACTCCTCCCGCGCCTCTCGACGCGCCTCGACCGAGATCGCGAGGAACTCGCCGTCGCTGAAGCCGAAGGACACGAACGCATGGGCCGGACCTCGCCAGCTGGTCGAGAACGGCGTGAGGATGAACCAGGCCGACTCCAGCTGCGACAGGTCGTAGGTGTGGGAACGGTGGCGCGGGGTGAAAGACGTTGCCGATGTGTAGGCGAAGTCGCGCACATCGCGCACGGTGACCAGCGAGTCGTTCACGAAATCGGCCCGGGCGAGGCGCGCATGATCCGGGGCCCATGCCCGACGCGCGGACGGGGCCTGCGGTGCTGCGACGATCAGCCAGCCGACGCCGAGCGCCGCAGTGAGCGCCGCAGTCAGCGCGACGGCGCCGCGCTTCCACCGTCCAGCGCTGCCGGATCCGGTCAACTCGCTGTCCTCGTCAACTCGCTGTCCTCGTCAACTCGCCGTCCTCGTCAACTCGCCGTCCTCGTCAACTCGCCGTCCTCGTCAGCTCGCCGCCGTCGCCGGCGGGCTCCCCCGCGCGACGATGACGAGCGCGGTCATGTGCGCGGTCACGTTCAGCACGGTCTTGAAGAAGTCGGGGATCGCATCGACCGCGATCAGCAGGCCGACCGCCTCGGGCGGCAGGCCGAGCGTGACGAAGATCGGCGTGATGATGAGGAGGCCGCCGCTGGGAATGCCGGGGACCGCGAAGTTCATGACGACCGCCGCCAGCGACAACGTGGCGATGGACAGCGCGCCGAACGGCAGGTCGTACAGCCGCGAGATGAACAACCCGTACGTCACCCACGTGATGGCGCCGGAGAGCCGGAAGATGGCCACGCCGAACGGCAGGACGAAGGCGGCAACCTCGCGCCGCACATGCAGCGTGCGTTCTGCCGAATCGAGCAGTGCCGGGAGCGACGCCAGCGATGAGCGCGTCGACATGGCCACGACCTGTGCCGGAATCATGGCGCGGGCGAAGGTGCCGGGGGCCACACGGCCGCCGATGATCGCGATCGGGTAGAGCAGGAGGATGCCCGCGACCAGGAGGGCAATCTGCGCGACGAGGTAGAAGCCAATGAGCCCCGCCGCCTCGCCCCCGAGCTTGGCTCCCAGCGTGATGGCCAGCGCGCCGATCCCCACGGGTGAAAACCAGAGCACTCCGCGCACCACGCCGAGCATGGCCTCGCCCGTCCCGCGGAAGACGCCGACGACCGCGGCGCGGGAATCGGCCGGGAGCGTCGAGACCGCGAGGGCGAAGGCGACGGTGAAGACGATCAGCGGCAGCATCGCCCCGTCAGCCGCCGCAGCCACCGGATTGACCGGGATGAGCGAGGTGAGCCACGTGGAGAACGGCGGGACCACCACCGTCCCCGCCCCACTGGCCGCCGCCTGCGACCGCAGGGTCGACGCGGCCACGGCATCTATCTGCAGGCGCTCGAACATCGGCGGCGAGGCGATAGCCGAGCAGAGCGCCATGAGGGCGAGGAGCCCGACGAAGGTGGCGAGCGCGCGCCCGCCCATGCGCCCGACAACCCGCAGGTCTCCCAGCGAGTCCACGCCGGTCACCAGGAGGGCGATAACCAGCGGGACCACGGTCATCCGGATCGCGTTGACCCACAGCGTCCCAACCGGTTCACTCACCGTCAGGAGGACCGCGGAGAACGACGGCGCGTAGGCCGATGCGAGCGACCCGACGGCGAAGCCGCCGACGAGGGAGAGGATGGCCGCGGGGCCGCCGCCGATTTTCATGGCCCCAATGCTACGGCGCGCGACGTCGTCCCTCAACCACCAGCCGGTGGTTGGCGTCGGTGACCACCGTCGTTAGGTCAGGCGCACCGTGCCTCGTGCACTAGAACAGCCCCCACTTGAACCCCAGGCGCCACATGAGGATCGGGGTCTCCCCTTCCTTGATGTTCAGCTGCACGTTGCCATTCGGCAGGTCGATGATGTCGCCCTTGCGCAGGTAGCGCGTGTTGCCGTTGCCGTGGTAGCGCACCCCGATGTCGATCGCCCCCTGCTTCGTCGTGCCAACCGGGATGAGGATCCCGCCGCCACCGGTCCAGGCGAAGGTCGCGTCGTCGTAGTTGTTGGTGCTGGCGAACTCCTCGTCGTCGAAGCGGCCACTAACACTCGACTGGGTCCAGAACACGGCGAATCCCGCCGTCCCGTTCACGTAGGGCCGGATCGGCCCGGACGGCGCCGTCAGCTGCGGCCCCACCCCCATCCAGAAGATGTTGTTGGAGGTGGTCAGGTCGACATTGATGCGTCCACCGATGGTGGAGCTGAGCGGGACGCGCTGGGTCTCGCGACCGTACGTCAGGAAGCCCGCCTCCGCGCCAATGCCGAAGACGCCGGCGCGGTCGAGCTTGTAGTGGATATTGCCGTCGCCGCCGAAGCCGCGTTCCACGTTGAGCCGGAAGTCGCCCTGCGGCACCCCGTAGGTGAAGGCACCACCGGCAGTGATTGGCGACCGGCGCGGCCCGGTCGGCGCCCGTTGCTCATCCCGGTCC
The DNA here is from genome assembly GCA_016704465.1 of Gemmatimonadota bacterium. Taxonomy (GTDB): domain Bacteria; phylum Gemmatimonadota; class Gemmatimonadetes; order Gemmatimonadales; family Gemmatimonadaceae; genus SCN-70-22. Next base: position 34,832 of record JADJAD010000017.1, read on the forward strand.
ACCGAAAAGACCTGGGCAGAAAGCGTCGCCGGCATCACCGCCAGCGACAGCAGCATCCCGGCCCGAATGTATCGTTGCATGCGCTCCTCGATCTCGTTCCCCTGCCGTTCCACCGACCGGCGCGTGCACTCGTTGCACGCGCGCTTCACGCTTCCTCTGGTACGCCACGTCCCCCGGCGATGTTTCACCCGCTGCGGCAGCGCCGCGCTACCTTGCATCGGTCATGGAACCGCTCGACGCCGACGACTTCGACACTGGTGACGGAACCGCCGACACCGACAACTGCGTGCGCTGCCCCCACTGCGGCGAGGAAAACGTGATCTTCCTCGATCCCGGGAGCGGTGCGTCGCAGCAGTACGTGGAGGACTGTCAGGTGTGCTGCCGGCCGTGGCGCGTCGTCGTGTCGTACGACGCCGACGGGCACGCCAACGTCGACGTGACGCAGCTCGACGAATGACCGCCGTGCCATCCATCCGCGCCCTTCCGCCCTCCCATCGGCTCGCATGACTCTGCCTTGGCCCATCACGCTGGACGAGGTGCACGCGGCGCGTGCACGGATCGCGCCCTACATGGCCCCGTCGCCGCTGTACAACCACCCGCTGCTCGACGCAGCAGTGGGGCACGGCGTGCATGTGCTGGTGAAGCACGAGAACTTCAACCCCACCAACTCGTTCAAGGTGCGGAACGGACTCTCGTTCATGACCGCGCTCCCCGAGTCGCAGCGCGCCCGCGGCGTCGTGGCTGCGACACGCGGCAACCACGGCCTCGGGATCGCCTATGCCGGCCGCGCCTTCGGCGTGCGCACCACGATCTGCGTCCCCGTCGGGAACAACCCCGACAAGAATGCCGGGATGCGCGCGTTAGGCGCCACGCTCATCGAGGAGGGGCGCGACTACGACGAGTCGGTGCAGGTCGCCCTGCAGATCATGGAGCGCGATGGCGCCACGCTCGCGCACTCCACCAACGACCGCACGGTGCTGGCCGGCGCTGCCACCCTCTCGCTGGAAATGTTCGAACAGGCCGAGGCGCAGCACACGCCACTCGACGCCGTCGTCGCCGTGGTGGGCGGTGGCTCGCAGGCCGTCGGGGCAATGACGGTCGCACGCGCCCTCTCGCCCCACACCCGGGTCTACGCGGTGCAGGCGGCGGGCGCCGCGGCCGCCCACGACTCCTGGCACGCGGGGCAGCGTCTCACCGTCGACCACGCCGATACCTTCGCCGACGGCCTCGCGACGCGCAGCACCTACGACCTGACCTACCCTGCCCTGCGCGACGGACTCGCGGGCTTCGTCACGGTGACCGACACCGAGATCGCCGAGGCGCTGCGACTGCTCCTGCGCACCACGCACTCGCTGGTCGAGGGGGCGGGCGCGGGCGGGCTCGCGGGACTCCTCAATCTCGCACCGCAGCTCGCCGGCCAGTCTGTCGGGATCATCGTGAGCGGCGGCAACATCGACGACGCGACGCTGCGGCGCATCGTCCTGCACGAGCTGTAGCCGAGCGTAGGCGAGCTGGTCGCCGAGCTGGTCGCCGCGCAGCGTCCGTAGCGGCACCCTCCGACAGCTGCTATTCGGTCGCGCGAACCGTGCCCGCCAGAAACGGCGTGCTGGTCGGCTGTGGCGAGCCGCCGGCGGGTTCCTCGGTCACTGCGCCGATCGCCAGGTTCAATCCCGGCGGGAGCTGGAAGCGCACCACCTCGCGCCCCTCCCCTGCCGACCCGAACGTCCCAAGGCTGACCGGAGCTGCCCCCTCGGCGATTCCCCACAGCTGGTACGTCCGGCCAGCCGGTGCCGGGGGAAGTCGGAACGCGGCCAGCAACACCTCGCCGCGCGCCCGGTTCCAGTACAGGCGCGCGGACGGCGGCGCCCCAGTTGAGGTCAACGTCACCGTGGTCAACTCCGACGCGGTCAACGTCGCCACCAGCGAATCCAGCGAGGCGACCTGCGAACGCAACGCGGACGCAACGCCCTCGGCCGTTTGCCGCGCCTGGCGTTCAACGGACACGGTGCGTCCGATCACCACCACCCCCACCAGCGATGCCGCCGCCAGCAGGTAGGGCGCGACGACCCGAACGCTCCAGCGAGCCCCGCGTGCAGGACCCTTCGCCGACGCGGACGTCGACGACACTCGCAGCGGCGGTGCAGCTGTCGACGGCGCGATCGGTGCCGGTGTCGTCGCCGACGCTGCACTCGGCGTTCGGTCGGCGGCGCGCGACTGCGTGGCGGCGGCCATGATACGATCGCGCAAGCCGGCAGGGGGAGTGCGCGGCTCGACCGTCAACGCCAGCAGGGCGCCAACCTCGGTCAACTCGTCCAGCTCGCGGGCCAGCTCGGGCGACGACGCAATCGCGCGCTCCACGGCCGAGCGCGTCGCGGCATCGGCCGTGCCGAACGCGTACGCCGTCAGCTGCTCGCGCATGGCATCGTTGGGCATGTCGTCGCCCGGCGGGCGATCGTCCGGCCGTGCATCGCCGCTCATGAGGGCTGCTCCATGAACGGGCGGAGTGTGGTGCGCAACTTCTCCATCCCGGCGCGCATCCGCGTCTTCACTGTTCCCAGCGGCTCGGAGAGCCGCTCGGCAATCTCGCTTTGGGACAGTCCCCCGAAGTACGCCAACTCGAGCACGTGGCGCTGCGCCACGGGCAGGCGTCCCATCGCCTCCCGAACCTGCACCTGCGCTTCCGCTGCCTCGACGCCCTCGTCGGGAGCGGGCGATCCCGACGACAGCGCGGGCGCGCTCCCCTCGGCGCTCATCGCCGTCGCCTCGTCCAGCACGCGCGCCCGTCGCTTCTGGGCGCGCAGCAGATCGAGCGCCCTGGTCCGCACAATCGTGGCCAGCCAGGCGACCACACTCCCCGTTCCACGTTGAACGACGCGGCCGTCCGCCACACCTGCGCAAAGGCGTCCGCCACGACCTCTTCGGCATCCGCAGAATCGTGCATCATCGCGCTGGCCAGGCCAAAGGCCATGGCTCCGTGACGGTCATAGAGTACTCCCAGCGCGCGCTCATCCCCCGCCACCAGGCGGGAGAGACACGCTGCGTCAGCGAGCGAGTCGTCCGGCGGCATCAAGGCGCGGTCCAGCCTGACCAATAGGGGAAGGAAACATTCGCCTTGAAGCTGCCGCACCACCTCGCGCCGCGCAACTCGGGCGACGCCATCGCTGCCCACCACGCGCGGCGCTTCCCGGTCCCGATACATCGGGATGGGGCGAGCGCCACCGGACCGGACCGAGATGAACGGATGCCATTGCATGGTAGGGATACGTCGCCGTGCCCGCTCCGGATTGCCCGTTCACGTCTCCACGAGCCGCCACGAGCCGCCACGAGCCGCCACGAGCCTCCACCAGCCGCCGCGCGCCGCCGCGCGGGTCCCCGCGCATCAGCTCAGCGTCGCGGCCTGGTCGAGCAGCTGGCGCACGCGGCCGCGCAGCTCATCGAGAGAAAACGGCTTGTGCAGGAAGTTCGAGATCGTCTCGCCGGCGCTCAGGTGCGCCTCCCGCTCGTGTGAGTAGCCCGACATGAACAGGATGCGGAGCGCCGGATACTCCAGGCGCAGCCTCGCGGCCAACTCACGCCCGCCCAGGGATGGCATCACGATGTCGGTCAGCAGCAGGTCGAGATCGTCTCCCAGCGCGCGAGCGGCGGCGAGCGCCTCGGCGCCGTCGGCCGCCTCGTGCACGCGATAGCCGGCGCGCTCCAGCGTGCGGCGCGTCACGGCCCGCACCAAATGCTCGTCCTCGGCGATGAGGATTGTCTCCGATCCGCGGTGCAGCTCGAGCGGGCGCGGGCGCGAGGCGACGACACGGGCCGAATCGGCGCTGCGCGGCAGGTAGATGTTGATCGTGGTCCCCTCAGCGGGCATGCTCTCGAGCCAGATGTAGCCACCGCTCTGCTTCACGATGCCGTAGACCGTCGGCAGCCCCATGCCCGTCCCATGTCCGAGCGGCTTGGTCGTGAAGAACGGGTCGAAGGCTCGTGCCATGGTCGTCGGGTCCATGCCGATCCCGGTGTCCCGAACCATGAGACGGACATAAGCGCCCGCTGGCATGGGGTCGTGCAGGCGGGCGAAGGCGTCGTCGACCGTCACGTCGGCTGTCTCGATCACCACGGTGCCACCCTGCGGCATGGCGTCGCGCGCGTTGACCACGACGTTGAGCAGCACCTGCTCCACCTGTGCGGGGTCGGCGACCACCGCCCCCAACGCGGGCGCCGCACGCCGCTCCAGCACGACCGCCTCACCAACCAGTCGCTGCAGCAGCGGCCAGAGCTCGTTCAGGACCTCGTTGAGGTCGAGCACCCGTGGCTGCAACACTTGCTGCCGACTGAAGGCGAGCAGCTGCCGGGTGAGCGTGGTGGCGCGGTCGGCGGCCTGGGCGATCTCCGCCAGTTCACTGCTCGACGCGACGGGCGACGTCCCATCGCCGAGCAGGAGCTGGGCGTTGCCGCGGATGACCGTGAGCAGGTTGTTGAAGTCGTGCGCCACGCCACCGGCCAGACGCCCCACGGCCTCGATGCGCTGCGACAGCAGCAACCGCGCCTGCAAGTCGGCCCACTCGGTCACGTCGCGCGAGGTGACCACGATGCCATTCACCGATGGATCGTCGAGCAGGTTCCGCGCCGTGGACAGGAGCGTCCGCCAGCTGCCATCGGCGTGACGCACCCGATACTGCACGCGGTGCGTGGCGCCCGCGCGCGCGAGGGCGCTGCGGAACATCTCCCCGACTTCCGCGCGGTCCTCGGGGTGGATGCGCTTGATCGGGCTGTGACCAAGGACCTCGGCCGCATTCCACCCCAGGGCGGTCGTGAGGGCCGGAGAGGCGTACCGCGCGATCCCCCCGGCGTCGAGGATCAGCACCACGTCGCTGGCGCTCTCGATAATGGCGCGGAACTGCGACTCGCTGCGTTCGGTCGCCTCTGCGGCGCGCCGGCGCGCGGTCACGTCATTCACGTGGGTGATGATCCCGACGACGGCGCCGTGCGCATCGCGGAACGGCTCCACGCGCGCGCGCGCCCACCCCCTCGCCTGATTGAACGGGCTCCAGTACGGATAGTCCGGCGTCTGTCCCGACTCACCGGCCAGCGCGCGCTCGAAGTACGCGATGAGCCCCTGCTCACGCAGGTGAGGGAAGACTTCGTGGCACACCCGGCCGCGCACCCCCGCTTCCGGGATACCGGTTCGCAGCTCCATGGCCCGATTCCAGACCCGGTAGCGCAAATCGCGGTCGTACACCACGATTCCTTCGCTCGTGCTCTCGAGCAACCGCCGGGCCAGCGCGTCGTCCCCCCACTCCCCAGGGCCATTCAGCAGTCGGGGTAGTGGGGGAAACAGGCTCGGGACTCACAGGTGCGGCGGATGCAGGTGGGCGGCCTCGGTGCAATGGCGCCACGCAGCGCCGCCGGCACGCGGCGAAGGGGAGATCGTAGCTTCATACATCCGATGCGGACATTGAGTCAGTGACAGACGACACAAACGCCGTGAACCGTGTGCGGCTGGACAAGTGGCTCTGGGCCGCGCGCTTCTTCAAGACGCGGTCGCTGGCGGCCGAGGCCATCGATGCCGGACACGTCGAGGTAAACGGCGAGAAGGCCAAGCGGTCGCGCCTCGTACAACGGGGCGATACGTTGCGCCTGCGTCGGCCACCCTTCGAACACGTGGTGCAGGTGACGGCGCTCAGCGACAGCCGCGGTTCAGCGACCGTGGCCGCCGGGTTGTACCAGGAGTCCGACAGCTCGCGGCAGGCGCGCGAGTCGTTGGCTGCGCAGCTGCGATCGGTCGGCCCAAGCGCATTTCGTGAGAAGGGGCGTCCCGGCAAGAAGGAGCGTCGCGACATCGACCGCTGGCGCGATCGCGGCAGCTGAGCATGCCTCGTTCCGCCCCACCCCCGCGTGCGGCTATCGATTCGCAGCGAGCGTCACGAGCGTGGCGCGATCCAGGCGATGCCCGCCGTCGAACAGGTGCACGCGGTGGGGAATCGCGGCCGCATGCAGCCGTCGCTTCAGGCCATCGAGATTGATCCACGTCGCGTACTCATCCACCGACCCGATCACCACGTCCAACCCGCTGGCCGAGAATCGGTCGCGCCGTTCGAGGAGGTCGACATCGGCCGGCAGTTCACCCGCCCACGCGACCACGCGCTGCACGGGAGTCGCGCCCAAGGCGACCCAACGCAGGAGCGTCGAAACGCCTTGCGAGAAGCCAAGCACCGTCAGCGGCCGCCCGCGCGCCAGCTCGGCCGCGACGGTATCGAGGTACGCCACGTAGTCGGCAATGTCGGCCTCGCGATCCTCGCGCGTCATCCACGTCGCCCCCACCGGGCGACCGGCATGCCCGCCCGCGCCGCCCTCCCGCTCCCGATAGAAGCGATTCAGTGCCTCGGGAGCGAGCACGGCGCGCCCCGGGCCGGCGATCGCGTCGAACGGCGCGATGAAGTCCGACGCCAGTTGCCCGTATCCGTGAATGACGAGCCAGACTTCCTGTGCGCCGTCGACATCGCCCAGCGACTGCACGCGCGCGGAGCGCGCGGTTTGGATCCGGTGTTCGCGCATCATGGCCGCTCCCGCCTGACGAGCAGGCGGCTCCCCGCAGTGATGCGGGTCGTCTGGAGCGCATTCCAGGCGATGATCGAGTCCGCACTCACCCCGTAGCGACGGGCAATGACATCCAGCGCCTCACCGCGCTGCACCAGGTGGTAGATCGCCCGACGCGACGCAGCCACCGTCGCCTCGGTGGCCCGGCGTTCCGCGTCGCTCGCCAGGCGCAATGCCTCTCGCCGCCCGACCAGGACGGCCAGCACGCTGTCCACGCGTTGTCGGTCGTCCGACCAGAAGGCGAAGTCCCCCTGCGCCGGTGTGGCCGTCAGCTGCACGCCGGGCAGGGACCCGAGGAACTGCCGCGACAGCTCGAACGATGCCCCCTGGTCGTACCGAAAACCCTCCACGACAACCGCGGGCGGCTCGAATTCCCGGCGCACCAACGGCTCGGGGGGAATGCCGACGTACAACAGCCGACGATCGGTGGCGGCGAGCACGCCGTGCGTCACCCGGAAAAAGTCCCACCAGTTGCGTTGCATCACGGCAACCCGATGCTCCACCACCTCGTCGCGCTCCAGCAGCACGGCAATCTCGGCGTTCGCCAGTCGCGCGCTCCCTTCGGCGTCCCCGCGGTGCAGGACCAGGAGACCGGCGATCACGGCCATGATCACCAGCGCGAGTACCAGCCACGCCGACGTGACGATCAGGCTCGCCAGTCGCCGCGTGGACGCGGTGAGCGACGAGCGTCGAGCCGAGCGAGGAACGGACGCCGAACTCACCCGCGACGGAGACCGCGTGTGTCGGGTCGCTCTCCCGCTCGTGCGTCGGCTCGTGCGTCCGCTCGTGCGCCGGGTCGACGCCCCCTCAGCTGCGGTCGCGTCTCGGCGTTCAACGAGTCGGCCCGGATGAGTTGCACCTCACCGAGCAGCGCCCGTATGTCCCGGCGCGCACCGTCGTTGTTCAGCCGGATCGACTCCGTCACGGGGGCGGACCACTCCTCGAATCGCTTCAATGCGTCGGCGTCGCGCGCATCCATGCGGCCGCGCGTCTCCATGTTCACTCCAGCCGCTTCGCGCAGTGAGTCCAACTGCCGCATGAACGGGGCGTTCACGATGCGGAGCTTGCGTCGAATCTCGATCAAGCCATCCCTCTGCTGGTCGGTCAGTTCGAGCACCCGCGACCACTCGAGATAGAACGATACCGGCTCGCCATCGGAGAGCTCGAAGGCGTACGCGCCGCGCGGACCGTTGAATGGAGGGGACGCGCCGCCGCGCTGGGCCATCACGGCAACCGGGAGCAGGAGCAAGGCGCTGACGGCGATCGAGGTGCGGAACATGACAGCCCTCCGGGGCAGAGTCGACGATGCCGCTACGACACGTCGCTGCTGTGCATACCCCGTCAGTCCGGTGACGCCTCGGCAAGGGACGTCACCGCAGGGCGTCAGTGCGCGGCCCCTTTCTCGCCCGCCGGGGCGGCGTGATCGGCAGCAGGCGCGTGCGCCGCTCGCTCCGAGCTGGGAGCCATGGGGTCGGTCGGCGGAAGATAGGTGCGCGACTTGATCGTCCCAGCCAGCACAAACGCTCCCACCGCCATGGCGGTCACGAACGCGGCAATGCCCCACCCCTGCGAGAAGTTGGCTTCCTTGCGCCCAGCGGCCATGTCGTCCTCGAAGTCATAAACGGTGATCGTGCGACGCATCCCGTCGCGCGGCGAAGGCAGAATCTAGCGATACACGCCCGGAATGCCGAGTGCGTGCACAGAGGCGCGTCCGTTCTGCGCCGTCTGCCGCCCCCTAATGTACCTACCGGGTTGCTGTTCCGGTCGAAGCGGGTGACGCGGCCTGCTCGGCGATCCGGAGGACCTCGTCCAGGATCGTCTTTCCGCGGTCACGCGCGTACCACTGGCGCATCTGGCGATAGCGCTCGTCTTTCTCCAGCAATATCCCCTCCTCGAGGAACCAGTCCTGGAGCGGTGCCGGTCGCGGCCCCCACCAGCCGCGTTCCACCATCGCTTCATCGAGCACCATCACCACGGGTATCGAGCGCGACGTCCCGGTCAGGTGGCCGTCCATCAGGTCCGGGTTCGCATCGCGACCGAGCAGCCGCAGCTCGAACGTGGGCACCTCCTCCACCAGCCGGGCGATGATCGGCAGCGCGTTGACCGCATCGCCGCACCAGTCCTCGGTCAGGGCGAGCAGATTCCACCGTCCCGGAATCTCCCGCGCACGGGCCACCATTTCCTCCGGCACCCTTGCCGTGCGATACACCGCCGGCCAGAGCTCGGCGTTCTCGGCCACCGTCGAGAGGTAGGCGGTGAAGTCCAAGCCGGCTTGGAAGCGTTCGGGAGATACGATCATCACGGTCCCTGAGGTGTAAGTAGTTGTCCCACAAGAAGTCTCGCGTTCGTTGGTGCGTTCCTGCATCGGGGAAAATCCCCCACGGAATGTGCGCAATACCCTTTCCGCGCGCTCAACGACTCCGCTAGCTTCGCCCCTCGACGGACCCCGAGGAGCTCGTCTCATGCCGCTGATCGGATGTCGTTCCACTGCCAAAGTCACCCGCTCGACCCTCGCTACCGCCCTATTTCTCCTCGCCTGGCCGATGGCCCTTGCCGCACAGACGCTGACCTATCCCGTCACCAACAAGGGTGATGTCGTCGATACGCTGCACGGCGTGCCCGTCGCCGACCCCTACCGCTGGCTGGAGGCGCTCAACAGCCCCGAAACAGCGACCTGGATCGCCCGCCAGAACCAGGTCACGGACGGGTACCTCACCGCCCTGCCGCAGCGGGCCTCGTTCAAGGAGCGACTCACCAAGCTCTGGAACTATCCGCGAGTGACGCTCCCCACGCGCCTGGCAAACGGCGTGCTGTTCTACCGGCGCAACAGCGGGCTGCAGAAGCAGTTTGTCGTGCTGGCGCGATCGTCGCCGAGCACTCCCGCGAAGCTCGTGCTCGACCCGAACGTCCGATTCCCCGACGGTTCCACGGCGCTGTCTGCCGCCGAGCCGTCGCCAACGGGTCGGCACCTGGCGTACGCCCTGTCCGAAGGCGGAACCGACTGGCAGGACGTGAAGATCCAGGAGGTGCGCACCGGCAAGGATCTGGCGGAGACGCTGCGCTGGGTTCGGTTTTCCGGGCTCTCGTGGACCAAGGACGGCCAGGGGTTCTTCTACTCGCGGTATCCCGAGGTCAGCGATGCTGACAAGCTGACGGCCGCGCTGCTGCACCAGAAGCTGTACTACCACCGGATCGGCACGCCGCAGGACGAGGACGTGCTCGTGTACGAGCGTACCGACCTCCCCGCGTGGTTCATCAGCGGCGGGGTGAGCGACGATGGGCGCTACCTCTTCATTTACATGTCCAAGGGGGCCGATTCCCGGAACCGGCTCTACGCGGCAGACCTCGCCAATCCGAAGGCGCCCGACGTCACCGCACGTCCGATTCCGGTCGTCGAGGAGGACGACGGAGAGTTCGCGGTCATCGGCAATGACGGGAGCACGATTTACCTGCGCACCGACCTGGACGCCCCTCGCCGCCGGGTGGTCGCGCTGGCGCTCGAGCATCCCGCACGCGCCCGCTGGCGCACAGTGATCCCGCAGGGCGAGCACACCATCGACGATGTGCAGATGACGAAGACGCACTTCGTCGTCTCCCGCCTCGTGGATGTGCGCGGCGAGTTGTCGCTGTATTCGCTCGCCGGCAAGGCGGCAGGCACGGTCACGCTTCCCGGCATCGGGTCGGTGGCCGGTATCAGCGCATCGCGCGACTTCTCCGGATTCTACTACGCCTTCACCTCACCGCTCTACCCGTCGACCGTCTTCCGCTACGACGTCGCGTCGAAGCGCAGCGCATCGTTCGACTCGCCGGAGCTGCAGTTCGACCCGTCCCAGTACGAAACCACGCAGCGGTTTGCCACGTCGAAGGACGGGACGCGCGTCCCGTACTTCGTGACCCATCGCAAGGGCCTCGCGTTGGATGGCACCAACCCGACCATCCTGCACGCATACGGCGGCTTCGCCATCGCCCTGGTCCCGAGCTTCTCGACCTCGGCGCTCGCCTGGATGGAACAGGGCGGGGTCTACGTCACCGCCTCGCTGCGAGGGGGGGGGGAATACGGCGAGGGGTGGCACCAGGCCGGCATGCGGGACAAGAAGCAGAACGTCTTCGACGACTACATCGCCGTAGCCGAACAGCTCATCGCCGTCCGCTACACCTCGAGCCCGCATCTCGCCATCCAGGGCGGATCGAACGGGGGGCTGCTCGTCGGGGCGGTCATGACGCAGCGCCCCGAACTGTTCGCAGTGGCCCTGCCCGCCGTCGCGGTGCTCGACATGCTGCGCTATCACAAGTTCACCGGCGGCTCGGCGTGGGTCACCGAGTACGGCTCGGCCGACGACCCGGCGGCACTGGCGTGGCTGCTCGCCTACTCGCCGCTGCAGAACATCAAGGCCGGCACGTGCTACCCCGCTACGCTGATCACGACGGCCGACCACGACGACCGTGTCGTCCCCTCACACTCCTTCAAGTACGCCGCCACGCTGCAGGGCGCGCAGGGGTGCGATCGCCCCGCCCTCATTCGGGTCGAGACCAAGGGGTCGCACGGGTATCGCCCGACGGACAAGCTGATCGCCGAGTCGGCCGACGTGCTGGCCTTCACGCTCGCCAATACGCTCGCCAACACGACGGGCCGGTAAGTCGTCGGCCGCGCTCACCGCGGCCGAACATGGCGCGGCGGCTAGTCGGTGATCGGGGCCGGCCCCCGCAGCGAGCGAAGCACAGCCGACACGTGCGACAGGTGGGCAGCCATCGCCCGTCCCGCAGCATCGGCGTCCTGCTCCTCCAGCGCCGCCACGATCTGCCCGTGGCTCCCGATGGCGCCGTGGATCTCGTCGCGGAAGCCCACCATGAACACCCGCTCGGAGCGCAGCATGGTGAGCAGCGTGCGACTCACGATCTCCAACACTGGATTGCCGGTGGCGCGGGCCAACTCGTAGTGGAAGTCACTGTCGGTCTCGATGAACGAGCGCGACATGTGCCGCTGGCCTTCCATCGCCCCCAGCAGCGCCCGCAGCCGCTCCAGTTGTTCCTCGGTCCTGTTGTGCGCCGCCAGCCGTGCGATCGGGACCTCGATGATCTCGCGCGCTTCCTGCAGGTGCTCCGGGGTGTTGAGCGCATCGCGCAGGAGCAGCGACATCGACTGCACGACGTGATCGGTCGTCAGCGTCGCGACGAAGGTTCCCTTCCCCACGTGCACCTCGACCAATCCCTTTTCCGCCAGCGACTTGATTGCCTCGCGCACCGCCGCGCGACTCATGCGGAAGTGCTGCGCCAACTCGCGCTCCGCCGGAATCCGATCGCCGGGCTTGAGGGCGCCCGACAGGATCTCCGCCTGCACGTGATCCACGACCTCCTGATAGAGGCGATCCTTCGGGCGCAGCGGGTCGAACGGTGTGTGCATGGCAACGGTCGGAGCGAAAGGCCGGAGCGGCGTCACTGACCCCGGGGCCCGCGGGAACGTAGTCCCCGTGTCGCACCGCAGCAAACCGGGACACGAGGGCACTCCCACGCCGTGTACGCGGGACGGCTACATTTCAATCTCCGCTGCTCGCTTGCCAGTTGTGGCTCCCTCCCGGGCTCGCGCCCCGATGACTCCCGACCTTCCCGCGCCCCTTCCGCGCGCCCCACGCACGCGCCAGGTCGATCCTGCCGACGCGAGCGCCTTCGACGCAGCGATCGCCGAAGGCGCCGAGATCATCCGGGCAGGGGGGTTGGTCGCCTTCCCCACCGAAACGGTCTATGGGCTCGGCGCAAACGCGCTCGACGCCGCGGCCGTCGCCCGGATCTACCGGGCAAAGGGACGACCGGCGTTCAACCCGATCATCGTGCACATCGCCGACGCGTCCGCACTGCGCCTGGTGGCGCGCGAGGTGCCACCCATGGCCGAGGCACTGGCGCGCGCCTTCTGGCCCGGGCCGCTCACGCTCGTCCTGCCACGCGCGCCGCACCTCCCCGATGCGGTCAGCGCCGGGCTCGACGCGGTCGGCGTGCGCGTCCCCGCGCATCCCGTGGCGCGGGCGCTCATCGAACGCAGCGGGGTTCCCATCGCGGCGCCGAGCGCCAACCCGTACTCGCGCGTCTCTCCCACCACGGCGGCCCACGTCATCGCCCAACTCGGGGATGCCGTGGACCTGGTGCTCGATGGCGGGGCGTGCCGGGTCGGCATCGAGTCGACCGTCGTCGACGTCACGGGTCCACGCCCCATCCTGCTGCGTCCGGGCGGCGTCTCGCGCGACGAGGTGGAGCGCGTCGTCGGTCCCGTCGAGCGTCCGGCAGTGGTTGCAACTGGCGATGCCCCGCGACCGGCCCCCGGCATGGTCGATCGCCACTACGCCCCGCAGGCGCAACTCGTCGGCTTCCGTGCCTGGCAGCGCGCCGAAGTGTGGGGACGCATCGCGGCGATGGTCGGGAGCGGGCGGCGCGTGGGCGTCGTCGCCTTCAACGTGGCCGGGTCGCCGGCAACCTGCCCCATCGCCATGCCGGTCGACCCCGAAGGGTACGCCCGCGCGCTGTACGCGACGCTGCATACGCTCGACCGCGAGGGCTGCACCGTCGCCTTTGTCGAGGTGCTTCCCACGGGAGGTGAGTGGGAGGCGATCCTCGACCGGCTGCGCCGCGCCGGTTTGGACCGCAGCGCCGACGGCTGACCGCGCGCGCGAACTCGCGCGAACCCTCGCGCGAACCCTCGCGCGAACCCTCGCGAACGCCTGCCGCCTCGCACGCGCTCAGAAGCGCTCCCCCTTCGCCTCGCGACCCGCGCTCCCCACCGAACGCACGCGCGACCACATGGTGTGGAAGAACACGGCGATCCCCGCCACCTGCAACGCACCCGCGGCCACGATCACCAGGGGCAACCCCGCGACGTCGCTCCACGCGCGACCCAGCTCTCCCGCCAGCCGCAGCGCCGTGCCCGTGGTCATGCACCACCACGCGAGTGCCGCGAGGCGCGGGTCATAGCGGCGGTCTTCCTTCTCGGGACGCGGAAAGAGCCACAGCGCCACTCCCTGGATCATCATCATCACGAAGCCCACGAGGATGGCGTGCGTGTGGGCGGAGACCTCGTACGGGGAGGGCCACGTGCCCCAGAGCTCCCGGCGGACCATCACGGCGAAGCCGATCGCGAGCCCGAGGGCGAGGAAGGTGATCGCCGTCTTGATGTAGCGGCGCACAAGGGAGTACATGCAGGCCTCTGGTCAGGGCCGGACGAGGCGCACGGCGGCGACGACTGCTCCGAGTCCGGCCACCGCTCCCACGCGCGCCAGCAGCATGAGGCGCCGCCGCACCCTCGCCCCGTCGGGTCGTTCGGCGAGTGCCCGCGCCCGCGCCGGCGAGAAGGCGAGGTCGTGCGCGAGGCTCAACACCAGCATGACGGTCACCAGCGCCAGCTTCCAGGCCAGCGCCACCCCGATGGCGCTACGCCAGAACGTCGGCTGCGAGAGCACCGCCGGCGACAGCCACCCCCGCAGCTGCAACAGCCAGGTCCCAGTCACCAGCAACGTGAGCACGGCACCCCATCCCACGACGCGAAAGCGCATCCCGAGCCCCTCGAATAACGCGCTGCGCAGCGCCGCAGGCTCGACGCGCCGCAGCACCGGGGCGCCCACGAGGGCGAAGAAGAGGACCCCGCCGAGCCAGACGATGGCCGCCAGGAGATGAAGGGTCACCAGCGTGTGATACATCGGACCGCTAGTCGCGCTGCAGGAGCGGGAGCGACGACGGCTGCTTCTGCTGCTGCACCCGCCGCAGGATCTTGGGCCCGTCCAGCGTGCGCCAGATGTTGTAGATGAACAGGTACGCCCCAACCGCCGACAGCGTCCCCCCCACGGCCTGCACCGGGAAGGCGCGCGCCCCGATTGTCGGCATGAGCATGAACCCGGTCGACAGGATCGCCAGCGCAATGTTGGCGACCCACCAATGCGCCTCCGCCAGCCGGCGTCGATGCAGCGGGTGCCCCACAAAGCGCGGAATCACGTGGTACGCCACGCCGAAGATCATCATCGAGACGAAGCCGAGCAGGTTCATGTGGAAGTGCGCCGTCCGATACATCGTCGCATTCGGCCACGTCGACATCACCGCACCCAGCGTCGTGCCGATGCCGAACCACGCCAGGCTCGACTTGAGGAACGCCTTCGAGAACCAGTCCATGTCGCTGCTCCAAGCTCCAGGTACGGCGTGAGGTAGAGGCACGACTCGCCCGCCGCGATCCACCGCGCGGTCGCCAAACGCGTGGCCCGCGCGCAATATCAAGGGTCCCCATGGACCCTCGCGTGCGGGAACGCCCGACGCAGACGGCGACAATCCCTGAAATCCGGCATAACGCATCCATGATTCTCGATCCCGTCCATCCCTCCCGCGCGCTGCCGCTCCCCGATTCGGCCGCCAAGTCGCCCAAGGAGCTCCCCAATGGCGATGAACTCAAGCGCCTGCTCGCCGTCGAACTCAAACAGCTGACCGAGTTACAGGCCGCGTTCTGGGCCGACAAGAAGAAGGCGCTGCTCGTCGTCCTGCAGGGACGCGACGCGTCGGGAAAGGACGGGACCATCCGCACGGTCTTCGGCGCGTGCAACCCGCAAGGGTGCATGATCACCGGCTTCAAGGCCCCAACCGAGCTGGAACTCTCGCACGATTTCCTCTGGCGCGTGCACCAGGTCGTTCCGCCCAAGGGATACATCGGCATCTTCAACCGATCGCACTACGAGGATGTGCTCGTGGTGAGGGTGAAGGACCTGGTCCCCAAGCAGGTCTGGAGCCGCCGGTATCGGCAGATCAACGACTTCGAGCAGATGCTGAGCGAGAACGGTGTCGTCATCCTCAAGTTCTTCCTCCACATCTCGCGCGAGGAGCAGCGCGAGGAGCTGCTCGAGCGACTCACCGATCCGGCCAAGAACTGGAAGTTCCGCGCCGGCGATCTCGATGATCGCGCCCTGTGGACCGACTACACACGCGCCTATCGTGACGCGCTGCGCAAGTGCAGCACGAAGTGGGCGCCGTGGTACGTCGTGCCCGCCAACAGCACGACGACGCGGAACTACCTCATCACCCGCGTCATCAACGAGACGCTGCGCGAGATCAACCCGGAATATCCGCGCGCCAGCAAGGAGATCCTGGCGCTCAAGTCACGCCTCGAGCCCTGAGCCGCAGGGCCGAATCTGCAGGCCCGGCTCTGCAGCCGTGGCGCTGCAGCCGTGGCGCTGCAGCCGTGGCGCTGCAGCCGTGGCGCTGGAGCCGTGGCGCTGGAGCCGTGGCGCTGAAGGCCCGGATCGGCCCGTGCAGATCCGCAGGCGTCACGCTCCCTTGCGGCAACGAGTGAGGGGGCGCCGACCGTCGCGCCCGGGGGAGGGCTCCCCCCCCTGCCTCAAGCCGCTGCGGTCCGCGGCCGATACTCCCCACGATGGTGTATCCGCCCGCTGTCCTGCCACGTCTCGACGACGACGCCTCACCACCCCCCACCATCGCCGGGAGGGGGGCGCCGGCACGCGTGGTCGCCCAGGCGGCAATGGCCATCCTGCTCGCTGCGATCGGTCTCGCCGCACAGGCCCCCGCGCGCTTCACCCTCGGCGACTCGCGCGAGCGCGTACGGCAGGTGCAGGGATCTCCCGAGGTGATCGAACGCCTCGCGTCGCTCGGTACCGAGGTGTGGAGCTACGGCGGCAGCACGGTCAAGTTCGACCCGCGCACCGGTCACGTCGTGGAGTACGTCGACGGGGAGCGTCGACTCAAGATCACCCTCGCGCCGCGCGGCACTCCCGCGCGCACGCATCCGAACACTTCCCCGCTCACCCTCGGCGAATCGCGCGACCTCGTCGTGCGACGATTCGGGACACCATGGGCCTACACCCGTGATGCCGACGCCCGCCACGCCTACCTCGCCTACGGCCGCAGCATCGTGCGCCTCGCGCTGGACGACGACCGGGTCGACGGATGGATCGTGCGCGACTCGGCGATTCGCGTGGCGCCGGGCGACCTGGCGATGGGCGAGTCGGCGATGGGCATCGACCGAGGCCTCACGAGCGCGCGGGTCGCCGTCGCCCCCGCCACGCTGCGGGGACGCCTGACCTGGCGCGATGACGACGGCGACGGGGTGCTCGCCCCGGGCGAACAGGGTACCGTCACGCTCACGCTCGACAACGACGGACCGGGCGAAGCGCGGACGGTACGGGGTGCGCTGCGAGTCGAGTCGCCGGCGACCGGGGTCAGGCCCCGGGGTGCACCACCTCCGCTCACGCTCGCCGCCGGCCGGTCGGGGACGATCGAGCTGCGCCTGGTCGCCGACAGCGCCCAGTCGTCCACCGAGGTGGTCGCCGTCGTGCGCGCCACCGAGGCCAACGGCTTCGACCTCGCCCCCTCGCTGCGCCTGCGCATCCCGGCTCGGCCGGCCGGTGCCCCGCGCATCATCGTGCGCGAGGTGCAGGTCGACGATGCCTCACGCGACCGCCGCCTCGCACCACGGGAGCTCGCCGACCTCACGATCCGGCTCGCCAACTCGGGGAGCGCCGCGACCCCGGCGCTGCGTGGGCGCCTCTGGCGCGGGGCCGACCTGTTCCTCGCCGCCGGGGCCCGCGACTCGTTCGCGTTAGGCGCGATCGCGCCTGGCGGCGAGGCCACCGTCACGGTCGGGGTCTACACCAACACGCGCGCCGCCGAGACCGCGCTCCACCTCGAACTCGCCGACGCCGCTGGACGGATCATCGCCCGGCTCCCCATCCCCCTCCCCGTCACGGGGCGGCCGAGTGGGGTGCTCGACGTGGCCGTGGCACGCGATTCGACGCCAAGCGGCGCGTCGTCGACCGGAGGGCGCGCACTCACATCCACCGACGTGGACCGCGACATCCCCCGCGCTGCGGCCCGCCGTGGCGATGCCATCGCGGTCGTGCTGGGGATCGATCGCTACCGCGCCCTCCCCGGCGCCCGCTTCGCCGAGCGCGATGCGGCGCTCATGCGGCGCTACGCGGTCGAGGCACTCGGCATCAACGATGACCTGGAACACCTGTACTTCCGTACCGGAGCCGACGTCACCGGCGGAGAGCTACGCAAGCTCTTTGGCGAGACCGGGTGGCTCGCCCGCCGGGTCACGGCCAACACCGACCTGGTCGTCTACTTCGCCGGTCACGGCGCCCCCGACGCGGCGAGACGCACGCCGTACCTGCTCCCGTTCGATGCCGACCCCGCGTTCGTGACCGAAACCGGGTTCGCGTTAGGCACGCTGTACGACCGCCTGGCCCGCCTCCCCGCCCGCTCGATCACCGTGATCCTCGACGCCTGCTTCAGCGGGCTTACCCGCGGCGGCGAGGCGCTGGTCGCCGGGACGCGCCCCACCCAGCTGTCCATCGAGCACCCGGCGCTCGTACGGCGACAGATGGCGGTGCTGACCGCCTCGCGCGACGCGCAGGCCGCTGGCGACCTCCCCGAGGCTCGCCACGGACTCCTGACCTACTGGGTCGCCCGTGGGCTGCGTGGCGAGGCCGACGCGAACGACGATGACACAATCACCGTGACCGAGCTGGCACGTTTCGCCGAGGTGCGAGTGCGGGAGACTGCCGCGCGCCTGGACCGCGATCAGCGTCCGCTGCTGGTGGCTCGCGACTCGGTGATGGTCGTGGCCCGCCTGGCGCCGGCGAGGTGACGTGATGCGGCCCCGACTCGGCGCACTCGTATGCATCTTCGGCACCGCGTTGCTTGCGACAGCCTCGGCCACGGCACAGGGCGTCGACTCGGTCACGGTGGAGCAGCGCGTCCTGATGACGCCGGACCTCACCCCCGCCGAAGCTCGCCGCCGCGCGATCGACGGAGCGCTCGCCGAGGCAGTCCGGCGCGTTGCCGGGGTCCGCGTGCAGTCGAACGCACTCAGCACGCTCAGCGAACGCGATGGCGCCGTGGGCGACGGCGCCATTCGCGGCGGCTACAGCAGCGTGGTGCAACTGGATGCCGCCGCGCGCGCCGTGGACTACCACGTGGTGCGCGAGGAGTGGGAGACGCTGCGCCCAGCCGGAGTCCCGCCGCAGCTGTACCTGCGACTGCGCCTCACCGCCGTCATCGAGCGTGAGGTCGGTATCGCCGACGTCGGATTTCGCGTGGAGCTCTCGCTCAACGCGACGCGATTCGAGGCCGGCACCGGACGGCCGGCCGATGCCGACGAGGTCATCGCCACGATCCGCACGAGCCAGCCGGCGCAGCTCATCCTGTTCAACATCGCCGACGACTCGGCCCAGCGACTCTTCCCGAACGAGTATCAGCGCACCGTCCGCATCGGGGCCGACTCTCCGACCGAGCTCCCCGATCCGGAGTGGCGCGCACGCGGCCTGCGCCTGCGCGCGACACTCCCCGCCGAACGCTCTAACCGGCAGGAGCTGCTGATGGTGGTCGCCACCCGAGCAGAAGTCCCGCTCCCCCCCGCCGCCCTCTCCCTCCTCGAGCTGCAACGCTGGCTCGTCCGCATCCCGTTGAACAAACGCGCCATCGCCCTCGCCCCCTACGAGGTCCACCGCACGCCATGACCTCCCGTCCCCCGTCCCCCGTCCCCCGTCCCCCGTCTCCCCATGCGCCCCTTCGTCGCACTTCTCGTGGCTACCGCGCTGTCCGCCGCCTGTTCTCGCGCCCCGCGCTCCACCGACATCGCCCCGGTCGCCAGCAAGCAAACCATCCGCGACCTCCCCGGCTGGTACCTCAAGCCGCCCACGGATCGAGACTACCTGTTCGGCGCAGCCACGGCCGTCTCGCGCGACGTGCAGGTCGCGATCAACAAGGCGCAGGCCGATGGGCGAAACGCGCTGGCCCAGCAGCTCGAGGTCAAGTACGGTGCGCTCAACAAGCGCTTCACCGAGGAGGTCGGGCGCGAGGGCTCGCAACTGCTCGACCAGTACACCCAGGCCTACAAGGCCGTCGTGAGCCAGACGCTGTACGGCTCACGGGCCCGGCAGCAGACGCTGCGCACCGAGGGCGATGTGTACCGGGCGGTGGTCCTCATGGAGTTGCCGATCGGCGAGATGAGCAAGCGGCTGCTCGAGCAGCTGCGCGCCCAGGAGCAGCTGTACACCCGCTTTCGCTCCAGCGAGGTGTTCAAGGAGCTGGACGCCGAGGTGCAGCGCTACGAGTCGTGGAAGCGCGACCAGGGGATTCCTCGGTAGCCTTTGGTAACGGGAGATCGACACCCGTCGTAAACCTTCGGCTGGGCTTGGGCGACTAACTCCACACGCTAGTATTCCCGCGTGTGGACCGGGGGCGCGGGACGGACTCGCGCTTCCAGCCTGCTGCCCCACTTCTCCCGGAGACTGCCGTGATGCTGTCCCGTCGTACGCTTTCCCTGGCCATCGCCGGTGCTTCGCTGGCCCCGGTGGTCGGCCACGCCCAAGTCACGCGCCAGCTCGCCAAGCCCGACGCCGAATTCGCCGAGCCATTCACCCAGGTGTCCGGGCTTCGAGAACTGAAGGACGGGCGCCTGGTCGTCATCGACTCGCGCGACAAGATCGTCCAACTCGTCGACTTCAAGAGTGGCGCCGGGACGAAGATCGGCCGCGAGGGGTCAGGGCCGGGAGAGTATGCCTTCCCGAGGAACGTCTTCGCGCTTCCCGGAGACACATCCGGGGTGTACGACATGCTCAACTCGCGCACGCTGGTGGTCCTGCCCAACGGCAAGCCTGGCGACTTCATTACCACCGAGACGAGCAGCGGCGGCGGCAGCGGCGGGATGATGCGGGTCGGAGGGTCGGCTCCGCGCTTCACCGATGCCAGGGGACGCCTGTACTGGACCGGGCAGCCGTTCTCACCGCCCTCGCCTGGCGGAGGACCGCCCAAGACGGCCGACTCGGTGCCGATCGTGCGTTACGACCGCGCGAGCAAGGCGACCGACACCATGGCCTACGTGCGGGTGGCGAAGAACAACGTCGTCACCAGCGGGTCGTCCGGGAACGTGTCGATGCGCGTCGGCATGGCGAATCCGTTCCAGCCGCGTGACGAATGGGCCGTGACGCCAGATGGTCGGGTCGCCGTGCTTCGGTCGCCGGAGTACCGCGTCGAGTGGCACGGCGCGGGTGGCAAGAGCGAGGCGGCGCCGATCGCCTACGAGAAGCTCAAGCTCACGGAGCAGCACAAGGAACAGTGGCGTGAGTCGCGGAAGCAGCAGACCAGCATGATGATCACGGTGGAGAATGGACAGCGCTCGGTGCGCACCGGCCCGCCGCCCAGCGACATGCCCGATCCGGGCAACTGGCCCGAGATCCTGCCGCCCTTCGTGGACAACGCGACCTTCGTCGCGCCGAACGGGATGATCTGGGTCAACCGCACGCGTGCAGCCAACGACGACACTCCCAACTTCGACGTGATCGACGCCAGCGGAAAGGTGGCCATGCGCGTGGAGCTGCCGAAGAACACACGCCTCGTGGGGCTCGGCAATGGCACCGTATACGCGACCCGCACCGACGCGGACGACCTGCAGTACCTGCAGCGCTATCGGCTCCCGTAGCGCCGACACGCCATGTCGACTCGCAACATCGCGGCCGTCGTCCTCACGGTGGTCTCGCTCGCGCTGCTCTGGCCCGGACTCACACAACCGGTCCTCAGCATCTCGGCGACGATCACCCTGCTCGGCCAGTCGCGCGAGGTCTTCCGCCAGACGCAAAGCATCGTCGAGTCGGTTCGCAACCTGCACAACTCGGGCAACGACTTCGTCGCCGGGCTGATCCTCCTGTTCAGCATCACCGTCCCGGCGATCAAGGCCTTGCTCCTGCTCGCCGTCTTCACGGCGCGCAACCTGGCCACCCGCCGGCGGCTGCACGCCGTGGTGAACTCGGTGAGCAAGTGGGCCATGGCCGATGTCTTTGCGGTGGCCGTCTTCATCGCGTTCCTGGCCGCGCGCGCCACCGACAACCTGCACGCCACCGCCGAGCGCGGCTTCTACTTTTTTGCCGCCTACTGCCTGATGTCCAACCTGGCCTTCCAGTTGCTGGAGACGCCGCGGGAGGTGGAGGCAGCGACGCGGTAGCACCTCGCGTGGAGTCGCGCGTCGCGTGGCAGAAGCGAGGAGACTTCGTCAGGTCGGCCGCACCGGCGGGTCGTCCAGCGACACGAAGCTCGCCAGGAATCGGCGTTCCTGCTCGGTGAGCGAGGCGAGCCCCTGCCCCGCGACCTTGTCCACGATGCGCGACACCTCGGGACGATTCATCTCGTGCACCACCGACATGTCGATCGCCCGGCTGTCGTCGATCCGACGTATGGACGGCGGCGGTGGCGGGGTCACCAACGGGACGCGGGACGCCGCGGGCGCGGTGGCCAACTGGCGGAACTTCTTCCGACCGCGCTCCAGCCAGCGCAGGTACAGGAATGCCCCGACGTACCCGCCCAGGTGCGCAAAGTGCGCCACGCCGTCGCCCGCACCACCAAAGCCGCCGAACAGTGCCATCGCCGTGGTGCCGATCACCAGCACTCGCGCTGGCACCGGCAGCACGCCCCACAGGAAGATGCGCTCGTCGGGCCAGTACCAGGCGAAGGCCAGCATCACGCCGAACACCCCGCCCGACGCACCAATGATCGGCGACCCCGAGAAGAACATCGAGAGCAGCGCCCCCGAGATCCCGCTGGCAAAGTAGAGGATCGCGAACGGACGCGATCCGATGCGCCCCTCGATGCGCGGGCCGAAGAAGAACAGCGCCAGCATGTTGAAGGCGATGTGCATCAACCCGCCGTGCAGGAACATGTAGGTGACCAGCGTCCACGGCCGGGTGAGCACATGGCGCGGGTCGAAGACGAAGGCGTTGCCGAAGCCAGGGACAGTCGCCTGCAGGGCGAAGACCGCGACGTTGGCCAGCAGGAGCAATCGAACGGCAGGAGTCACGACGACGGGTGCGAAATGAGCGAACGGATCGCGGAGGTGGGAGCGGCCCCTCGACGCACGCGGAGTGGCTCGCAGAGCGGCACTCGGCGTGGGCACGCCGGTGGCGCGTCCTACCTTATAGATAACGACTGTCGCGACCGGTTTGTGCGTGCTCACGTTCCGATGGCATACACCGCATACCCCCGCGGTGGCGCCCAGAAGTCGCCGCCGCCGCGGGCATCGGTATGCTTCGCCTCCGGGGTTCCCGCATCGAGGTCCGAGCCGTAGGCGATCGCGTCGAGTCGCATCGCCGGAAAGGCGGTTTCCACTCGGACGCCGCGCCACGCTTCCCGGCTTCCGTTGAGCACCAGGATCAGGCCACCCGTGCCCTCCAGGCCGCGCCGCTGCATGACGTAGAGCGAATCGTCGACGTGCAGGACGTCGGTGCCCCCCCGCGCGAGTCGCTCGTGTATGTCGACCAGCGCCGCGATCCCGTTGGGCGTCCCGGGACGCGCCAGCTGGAACGTGAAGTAGTCCTCCCAGAAGACGCACGGGTACCCCTGGTGCGTGAGGATATAGGCGTACGCCAGCATCTTGTCGCGCACGATCGGGCCCTCGCGGATGATGTCGTGGTTCTCGACGAAGGTCACCGCACGCGCTGGCTGGCGGGCCAGCACGGTGTCGGCACGCGCTAGGTCTCGCAACGAGTAGCCGTCATCGTCGCACAAACGCTTGAGCAGGTGACGCAGCGGAAAGTCGAAGGCGCCGACGGGGGCGTCGTTCCAGAAGTTCACGCCGTCGATGTAGCGCTCGATCGCACCCACGTCCTGCTCGTCCCAGTACTCCACCACGCCGAACGGCTTGTGGTGCGTGCCCCCTACACGGCGATAGCGAAATTCCTGTATGGCCGTGATCATCCCCACCCCGCGCCCTTCTTCGCCGTACCCTTTCACGAAGTCGTACCGGAAGCCGTCGAAGCCGACCTCCTCCACCAGCCACTTCACGTACGCCATCACCTCAGTGAACACGGCCGGGTTGCGGTGACAGAGGTCGGGAAAGCCGGCGAATGCGCCGTCGTCCCACGACTCATAGTCAGACGGATGGAAGCTGTTCCAGTCGCGAGGGAAGCGGCCGCTGGCCGGCAGGAACTTCGTCCAGCGCAGTTCCCCGGTGATCGGATTCACCTCCTGCGCGTCGGCGCCGCTGCAGTGGTTCAGCACGAGGTCGGCGTAGAGCTGGAACCCGTGCGCGCGCGCCGTGGTCATGAGCGCGTCCAGCGCCTGCCGCGTCCCGAACCAGGTCGCCACGCTCCCCTTCTGGTCAAACTCGCCGAGGTCGTAGTAATCGTACGGGTCGTATCCCATCCCGGTGGACGACATCCCCTTGCTGACGGGTGGGAGCCAGAGGGCGGTGAATCCCTGTGCCGAGAGCGCCGGGAGCTCGCGCTCCACGCGACTCCACCAATCGAACGCGACCCCCTCGCGCGCGGGGCAATCCCAGTAAAACGCCTGCAGCATGACGCCCATGCGCCCTCTCCCGGGTTTGCGCCAGAACAACCGCAGTGGACCATGGCGCTTTGACTTCGTGTACGCAACGAGGGCGGCGAGTCACGTCGCCGCCCCCGTCGCTCGGTCGGACCGCCTCCACGTGCCGTCGGCTACCGCAGGTTCGGGTTCGTGTCGAACTCCAGTTGGCCGATCTCGAAGCACTGGTCGCGTG
This sequence comes from Gemmatimonadota bacterium, assembly GCA_016704465.1. GTDB lineage: Bacteria > Gemmatimonadota > Gemmatimonadetes > Gemmatimonadales > Gemmatimonadaceae > SCN-70-22. Next base: position 58,944 of record JADJAD010000017.1, read on the forward strand.
GCTGCGTCGCGAAGGTCAGCGTGAATCGCCGCCAGTCCACCAGCGAGTGCGCCTGGAGCCAGAGCTCCGCCTGCCGCTCGAAGATCAGCTGCGCTCGAACGGCCGCCGCCGTGGCGGCGCCGCTGTACGCGGCCAGGCCAGCAGCCGCGCGTACCTGGTTGATCAGCGTCACGGCCGCCCCGGGATTCCCCAGCTGCAATTCCGCCTCCGCCTCGATCAGGCGCGCCTCCTGCCAGGTAAACACCGGAATGGGGGTGTCGCGCGCCGGATACTTCAGTTGCTCGACGAACTTGCGGATCGGGTCGGGACCCTTGGCCGTGTCGCCCTTGTCACGGAACGACGTCCGCGGATCCACCTTGAACTGCGCGTCGTTGTAGAACCGCGGATGCACCCCGGCCTCGCGACGGATGAGCGTCGTGGTATTCGTGGCGACCGCATTGTTCTCCCGGGTGTTGTTGCCGTAGAGCGCCTGCAGCCGGAATCCCTGCGGGACCAGTCGTGCATCCGTCCGCGCACCCGCGTAGTCGCCCAGCATCAGCTTGACGCGCGCGCGGCCGCCCAGTGCCCCGCGCAGCACGTCAACACGATTGGCGGCCGTTGCCACGGTCACCGCATCATCGAACGCTGCCTTCGCCCGCTCGTAGCCGTTCTTGGGCGTGACCGGTGCGCCTCCGTGGAATGTCAGCGCGCAGAAGTTGTCGGCAAGCAGGAAGTGCGCGAAGCCCCCCCACATCAACACGCTCGCCAACTCGAATCGCTTCTCCGGGTCCGGCAGGATCTTTCGAAAGCGCACGGCCGCCGTGTCGGCGACCCAGATGGCGCGCGACACGTTCTGATACATCTGGTCACCCGTGCCGCTCGGTCGGGTGCCGATCCCCGTTTCGACCTCGCGCCAGGTCGGGAACGAACCGGTGTGCTGCAACTCCTGTCCGAAGAGCCCCACGATGTCGATCGCGTTGGCGTACGCCAGCGCGTAGTCGCCGATCACACCGTTCATGATCGGGAGCACCGCATCGGGGTTGTCGAGGTTCTGGTCGAGGATGTCCTGTTCGTTGCTCACCTCGAGCACACCGCTGCACCCGCCGGTTAGCAGGGCGACCGTAGCGGCGAGCGTGGCCAGCCGGCGAGTCCGTCCGTGTGACATGCGTGCCGTCCTCTGGAAGATTGGATGGGCCGTCGGTCGGTTCATCGCGTCCCCCGTACGGTGAAGAGGAAGACGCGGGGAACCGGTGGTGAGTCGAAGTCCGCACTGCCACCCACCGCCACGTTTCCGCGCCAGACGAGCCGCGGATCGACACCGGGGAACTTGGACCACAGGTACAGGTTGCGCCCCGACAGCCGCATCGACATGCGACGGAAGCCGAGCCTGCGCGAGAGCCCGTCCTGCACGTTGTAGTTGAGCGACAGCTCGCTCAGAGCCAGGAAATCTGCCTTTTCAATGAAGACCGTGCTCCCGATCGTATTGACCAGGTCGACCAGCGAGTCGGCCGCAGGCGTCGTCGCGCCGTTCGGCTTCTGCACCAGCGAGAGGTAATGATCGCCCGACCGCACGCGCGTATCCCAGTAGTGGGAGAAGTCCATCTTGGTGTTCCCCCCCTGGAAGTCCGCCATCGCCGTCACCGTGAAGGGTCCGAGTCGATAGTCGCCCGCTACGGAACCGTACCACTTGGGATCGATCTGTCCGGCGTACACGCGGTCGATCCCCGCGGTGTGACGACGCGTGGTGGAATTCCACCCGACCAGCGGAATGCGCCAGATGGAGTTGACCGGATACCCCTCAACGATGCGTGCATCGTTCACGAAGAACGGCGCGACCCCGCCCAAGTCGGTGATCTCGCTCGTGAACGTGGCGAAGTTGACACGCGCGTTCAGCTCCTGCCGGGCGCGCGACATGAGGTTGGCATTCACGCCCACCTCGATGCCGCTGCTCTTCGTCTGCCCGATATTGGTGAGCTGTGCGGTGAGGAATCCTTCGGACGGCGGTTCGTTCTTGCGGATCAGGGCGTCGTTCGTGGTCTGGTCGAAGTAGGTGAAGGTGATCCCGAGTCGATCCTTCAAGAGCCCCGCGTCGAAGCCCACCTCGATCTCCTTCGACGTCTCGGGCCCAAGGTCCGGGTCACCGAGGTTATTCGGCGTCACCGCCGGCTGCCCGTTTTGTGCCGACGTGGGCGTGTAGGTACGATCGGCGGCGAACTGCGACGGCGCCTGGCCCGACGTGCCGTACGCGACGCGCAACTTCATGGTCGGCACGACGCTCGTCGGCCAGAAGCTCGCGTCGCTGAGCGAGTAGGCGACCGAGGCCTTCGGATACCACTGGTACTTGAAGTTGTTGCCGAACGCCGAGTTCCCGTCCACGCGGACGCCGAGTGCGACGAAGACCTGGTCGGCAAACCCGAAGGTCTCTTGCACGAACAACCCGGCGTTCACGGTCTCCACGCGATCCTCGGCCGCCGTGCGCGTGGCGGCGGCGGACACGGTGCGCACGCCAGGCGCCGGGAAGTCGGTGCCCGACCCGGTCACACGATTCTGGGCGAAGAAGATTCCCTGTGCGCCGTACGAGAACTCCGACGTCACCGCGGGCATCAGCTGGTTCGACAGCGATCCCTTGTAGTCGAAGGTCACCTCACGCACCGAGCGCGTGATGTTGGCCTTGGAGCCGAGCTTGTTGCCCGACCCCAGGTACGCGTACGGGAAGTACTTCTGGAACTCATCGTCGAACCAGTCGATCCCCAGCGTGACATTCTGCACGAAGTTGTCGCGCATCCGGTAGTCCAGCGTAAATCCGGTCGTGTTGCGCAGGACGTTCTGGATGTTCTCGACCGTCTGGTTCGCCGTGAAGTTCCCGAAGCGCTCGCCCCACTTGCGCTCGGGTGTTGCGCTGTAGGGGAGCCCCGCCACGACCTGCGAATAGAGGCCATGCAGCGCGTTGTCGGTATCGTTGATGCGCAGCTTGTTGAACGTGAAACCGCTGCGGGCCGACAGCGACAACTTGGGGGTGAGCACGGCCGTGATGTTTGTTCGCGACGTGGTCGCGTGGTTCCAGTTCGCGCTCGGTGCGATCGATGCGTTCTGCCCCTGGAATGCCAGCGAGGTGAAGTAGGTGATCGACTCGCTTCCACCCGACACCTGCGCCATGTAGCGCTCGTAGCGTCCGTTGGAGACGATTTCCTTGGGGTCGTGCGCGCGATAGCCGTCCGGGCCCGTGAACTGTGTCCAGAGGCGCCCGGGGAATCGATTCGTCGGCGTGCGTTCGTAGCCGCCTTCGCCCTCGAATAGCCACTCGGGCGCGCCGGTGCGCCCGCGCTTGGTGAAGATCTGGATGACGCCGTTGGACCCTTGCGTGCCGTACAGCGTCGCGGCCGCCGCCCCGCGCACGATCTCGACCCGGTCGATCTCCGCGGGATTGATGTCCGCCAATCGATTGATCCCCTGGCCGCCGATGAAGATCGGACGGTCATCGGAGTTGTTGATCTTCACGCCATCGATGTAGATGACCGGATCGCTGGGGAGGGAGATGGACTTCGTCCCGCGAATCTTGATCTGCCCCGGCGTCCCGACCGTCGCCTGTCCGACGTTCATGATCACGCCTGGCGTGCGCCCCTTGATCAGCTGGTCGACGCTCAGGATCGGCGCCTTCTCGGTAATTTCCGCGACGTTGAGGCTGGCGACGGAGTTGCCGATCTTGCGCACCTCGGTCGCCGTCGCCGTGCCGGTCACCACCACTTCGCCGAGCGAGATCGCCTTGATACCGAGTTCGAAGTCGAGCGTGGCGCGCTGGCCCGCGACGACCGTCACCGTCTGTTCCTGGGCCGCAAAGCCGAGTTGCCGCACGCCGATCACGCGTGGACCGGGCTGCACGCCGGCAATCGTATAGCGTCCCGATTCCCCAGTGGTCGTGCCGACATTGGTTCCCTTCACGAACACCTGCGCGCCCGAGATCGGGCGCTTCGACGCGGCGTCCACCACCATGCCGCCGATGCTCCCGACCTGCGCATGCAGTGGCCGCACACCGGGGCTGCTCACGCCCGCCGCGAGGACAACGCTCCACGCAATGAAGTACTGGGCTCTCTTCATGGAACCGCTCCCGACGGTTGAAGGTGGACCTGCAGCGACGATTGCCTAACGACGTTTGGGCGGCAGTGGCGAGGACGTGCCCGTGGCCGAGCCACTGACCGGGATCCAGCGGGTGAACCAGTCCACGTTCCGGGCCATGAGGTCATGGCTCAGGCGCGGATCGGCGATCCCGTGCGGCTGCCCGGGGTACAGCACCAGCTCCACCGGGGCGCGCCCGATCCCCTTCATGGCCTCGTAGAACTGGATGCTCTGCTCGGCCGGGACGCGTCGGTCGGCCTCGCCCACCTGGATCAGCAGCGGGGTGGTCACGTTCTTGACGAAGCGATACGCCGAGCGCTGTTCGTACAACGCGAAGTTCTCCCACGGGCGCGGACCCAGGTACGTGTGATAGAACTCCGGCATGTCGGTCTGCGAGTACATCGAGATCAGGTCGTTCGCCCCTGCCCCAGCGCTGGCGGCGGCAAATCGCGTGGTGCGGGTGATCCCCCAGAACGTGTGATGCCCGCCGAAGCTCCAGCCCATGATCCCGAGCTTGTCAGGCTGCGCAATCCCCTGCGCGATGAGCGCATCGACCCCGGAGTTCACGTCGATCCAGTCGCGCCCCGAGATGTCGCCACGATTGAGTCCGCGGAAACGCTCCCCATATCCGGTGGACCCGCGATAGTTCGGCTGGAGCGTGGCGTAGCCAAGGCCGTTGAGCACCGCGATCGGGTACGCACCGCGCGTTGAGGGGAACCGGTCGCTCGACACCCCGCTCGGCCCCCCGTGAATGACCAGCAGCAGTGGCACGCGCGTTCCGGCCGTGTAGCCAACCGGAAGGTTGAGGACGCCTTCGATCAGCTCGCCATCGGCCGCCGACTTCCAGTTCACCACGCGCTGTTCACCGAAGGCGAGCGACGCGGCCTCGGGATTCGTCGTCGTCAGTCGCCGCGGCTCGAAGCGCGCAAGCGACGACGTGTGCACGTCGGGCGCGTCCGCCCCCGACTCGGCGAGGAAGGCGGTGACGTCGCCGCCGCGCGCCATGGAGAAGTTGGCGTAGAACTTCTGTCCGGTCGAAATGGCCTGCGGTGCGCCAACGGCGCGCCCGTCGCGCAACGGGATTCGAAGCAGTCCGCGCCTGGTGCGCATCGCCGCTTCCACAACCAGTTCCTCGGCGTTGGCGCGCACCAGCACCGCGTCCTCGTCGAGCTGCTCGGTCAGCGACACCGGAGTCCCACCCTCGAGCGGGACGCGCCAGATCTCCCGATTGTAGGTGCCGAGCAACTGCCCGGTGCCGTAGACCAGCAAACCAAGGTCGGGCGACCAATCGGCGACGCTTTCGCCGCCTGGCATGGTCGTGACCTGCTTCGCCTCGGCCCCGACGTCGTCCTGCACGTAGACCGCTCCCGCACCCGAACTGCGCAGCGTCGTTCCGGGCTTCGCGCTGAACGCCATCTGCCGACTATTCGGCCCCCACTCCATGCTCGTCACGTCGAGCAACTCGGGCGAGCTTCGACGCGTGGTCGTCGCAATTCGATCAGTGAGCGCGGCAACCCAGACGAAGTTCCACTCGTTGGCGTACGACGAGTCGCGCACGAGCGGGTGCCCCCGCAGCTTCTCCAGTTCCTTGTCGGCCGTCGGCATCGTATCGGTCGCGATGTACGCGATGCGTTGGCCATCCGGTGCGATGCGATACGCGGTGACGTTCCGCGCGCTGCGCGTGACGCGCCACGACTCACCGCCGGAGGGTTCGATGCCGAAGACCTGGCTCCGCCCGGTCGAGTCGCGGTCGGAGAGGAAGGCGAGCCAGCGGCCGTCGGGGGCCCAGCGCGGGGCGCGATCGGTGCGCGGACCGCGAGTGAGCTGTCGCGTGACACTGCCGTCCGTCGCCACGAGCCACACGTGGGAACGGTTGACGTTGGCTTCGCGGTCCCGGGTGGTCACCGTGTAGGCCACCCAGCGCCCGTCCGGGCTGATCTCGACGTCACTCACCGAACGAAGCGCGAGCACCCGGTCAATGGTGGCGGGCTCCGGGGCCGACTGCGCCTCGAGAACCGTCGACGTCATTGCACAGGCAATCACCACCGCCAGTAGCGGCGTGCGCGTGCGCACACGGTCCTGCACCTGCTTCGACATGGCGCGACTCCTATGGCTGGGTTCGGCGTACACCCCCACGTGAGCACGAAGCCTGACGACGCCGAGTGCTACTGGTTCAGCGGCACTCCTGCCACGCCCTGCAGGCTGGCTGCAGGCATCCCTCTTTGTCGGCCAATGTGTGTACAGTGTTCGCGAAATCGCAAGGGCCGACGTGCTCGGTTACTTCAGTCGCTGCACGAAGTAATCGGCCCACTCGCGATCGACGTCGCGGGCGCGAACCGGGTCGGCGGGAAAGTGCCCCGCGACCGGCCAGAGCTTCATGCGCACATCGCGCCCACGTTCCTTGAGGGCATTGAACAACTTGTACGACTGCGTCACCGGCACACGAACGTCGCCCGTGTTCGACAGGAGGAGGAGCGGCGTCTTCATGTTGTCGACGTAGGTCATCGGCGACTGCTCCTTCATGAGCGCGAGGTCCTTGGGAAAGGTGAGCGTCTCGCCGTACGCGCGGATATACAGGCTCAGGTCGTTGAGGTTGTAGTCGTCGACGAGGTCGATCACGGCGGCGCCGGCCATGGCTGCCTTCCACCCGGTGTAGTGCCCGATGAGCCACGTGGTCATGTAGCCGCCGTACGACCACCCCGAGACCCCGATGCGCGTGGTGTCCACGTACGCACGCTTCTTGAGGATGGCCAGGCCGGCCATCACGTCCCGTCCCGGTCCGGCGCCGTGGTCGCGATAGACCGCCGAATAGAGCGCGTTGCCGTGGTTGTCGCTTCCGCGGTAGTTGGGCTCGAAGACGAGGAAGCCCTTGCCGGCCAAGAGCTGCGAGCGCGTCGAAAAGACCTCGCGCGAGGACCCCCACGGGCCACCGTGGATGTTGAGGACGAGCGGGTATCGCTGCGCCGGGTTGAATCCGGGAGGGAAGGTCAGGATGCCGTCGAGCGGCAGGCCGTCATCACTCGTCCAGCGTAACGACTCCAGCTTGCCTAACGCCATCGCCGCCACGCTCGCGTGCAGGTCGGTGAGTCGCTCGGGCGCCGTCGCCCCGGGACGCACGACGTAGAGTTCCGGCGGGCGCAATGCCTCGGTCCCGATGAAGACGATCGCCCCGTCGGCCGCGACGTCGACGTCGCCGACCCCGACGCGCCCCACGTCGATGCGGCGCGGCGGCCCCTCGAGCGGAATGTCCCACAGCCCGCTCGCCGTCCCGTCGGGGGCGCTGCTCACCACGGCGCGCGAATCGCTGCGCCATGCTCCGCGCGAGAAGTTGCGATCGAGCGGAACGGTCAGGCGGCGGAACGCCCCGCCGTTCAGCGGCAGCAGGCCCAGCTCGGACTGGTTCTTCACGTGCCCGTCGACCGGACACGATAGCAGGAGCTGCCCACCGTCCGGCGAGAGCCAACCGGCACCGCACTTCCGTCCCTCGATCCCTGGAATCGGTGCAATGCGACCCGACGCGACGTCGAGGACCGAGAGTGCACGCCGTTCCCACTCCCGCGTCCCCGCCGACTCTTGCCGCGTGAAGTACAGCAGCCGACCGTCGGCGGACCAGGTGATCGTGGAGAAGAGGCCCGGGATCGACCAATCGCCCCCTGCCAGCGGTGTCGCCTCGCCCCCGTCCGACGCGATGCTGAACAGCTGGTTGGCGCGCGGCGCCGCGAGGGTGAGGTAGTCGTTCCCGTTGATCTCGAAGGCGTCGTCGAACTTGCCGCGCGCCGGACTCGTGGCCGACGCGACGAAAGCAAACGCGGCGCCATCGGGGCGCCAGGCGAAGGTGCCGATCCCGGTGGGAGCGTACGTCACCTGGCGCGCGTCACCACCACCAGCAGGAAGGACGAAGAGCTGCGTCTTCCCCTCCACCGACGCGAGGAAGGCGAGGCGGTCGCCGCTCGGCGACCAGCGCGGCGACGAGGCGCTCTTGCGTTGCGTGAGCGTTCGCGTCGCGCGCGACCGGAGGTCGACCTCGACCACCTCCGCCTCCCAGACATTCGTGTCGTAGTTCGGCCAGGCGACGACCAGAGCCGCACGGTTGCCGTCGGGCGCGACGTGCAGGGCCGTCACGCGCGCGACCTTCGCGTAGTGCTCGAGTGAGAACGTCTGCGCCTCGGCCTGCACCGCGACGGTGCCGGTGAGGGCGAGGCAGGAGAGCACGTGCAGACAGCCACGCATGGCGACACCTCAGGCGAGTGAAAAGATGGCGCAAAGTTACTCGCCACCGTTGTGCACGCCAGCTCGCCGGTTCCGGCGCTTTCGCGCGTGTTGGCTCGCGTTGGCGCGCGTTCGCGCGCGCGCGTGTTGACGCACGGGACTCGCTCCGCGTTGCGGCTGAGACTGGCAATGGCCTTCTATATAGGGACAGTACACGAGCCGCCGTACGGGAGTTGCCCGCCGAACGCGCAACGCGCACCCGTCCGGATGGACGCAGCAACCTCAGCATTCCATCGCTAGACAGCATTGGTGACGGTCGTCATAATCGACCGGCCCGATTCGAGGGGCAAGTCGGTCGGGCGGCGTTCACCCACTGGTACGGAGGGAGGCATGAATTCCAGTTTCTCGGTATCGCGCGTGTCACGGTTGGCGGCGATGCTATCGCTGGTTGCCGTCGTCACCACATCCACCGAACTGTCGGCTCAACAAACCGGGCGCATCCGGGGCAGAGTCACGGATGCCGCAGACCAGGCCGCGCTCCCTGCCGCCCAGATCCAGGTGGTTGGCACGACCATCGGCGGAATCACTGGGGCGACTGGGCAATACGTCATTGCCGGTGCGCCGACTGGGACGGTGGCCCTACGCGTCCGTCGCATCGGCTACACCAGTGTGACGCGTGAGGTCGTCGTCCCGGCGGATGGCGAAGTGGTGGCCGACATCGGGCTCACGCGTGCAGCGACGCAACTCTCCGAAGTGATCACCACCGCGACAGGCGATGTCGAGAAGAAGTCGTACGGCAACGTGGTGGCGACCATCAATGCCGACTCCCTCGTCGGCAAGGCCCCGATCACCAACGTGAACGAGCTACTGCAAGCACGGACTGCCGGTCTCCAGGTGATCCAGGGGACGGGGCAGACCGGGGCGTCGAGCTCGATCCGCATCCGCGGCGCCAGCTCGCTCTCCCTCACCAACGAACCCCTCATCATTGTCGATGGCATCCGATTCGACAATTCGCCGGCCGCGTCCAACTTCTCGTCGATTCGCATCAATCAGCTCGGCACGCTCAATCCCGACGAGATCGAGTCGCTCGACGTGATCAAGGGTCCGTCAGCTGCCGCGCTGTACGGCACGGCGGCGGCCAACGGGGTCATCGTGATCCGCACCAAGAAGGGGGCCGTCGGCGCTCCGCGCTGGAACGTGTTCGCCGAGGGGGGGGCGGTGTCGCAGCCCGCCGAGATCACCCCGAACTACCAGGGCTGGGGGACGAACCTGAACGCGGCGGGACAGCGCATCGGCGGGCCGGTCCAGTGCAAGGTCTTCGCCGCCGCGCGCCGGGCGTGCGAGCTCGACTCGCTCACCACCTACAACCCGTGGACAGCGTCCGAGACGAACCCCTTCCAGACGCAGCCGCGCTATACCACCGGGCTGCAGGTCTCCGGCGGGAGCGACCAGCTTCGCTACTTCATCTCGGGTGAACACCAGAACGAAGTCGGGCCGTACACCATGCCCGACTTCGAGATCAATCGCATCACCGCCCTGCGCGGCTCGCGCCCGCTCGATCGGGAGATCACCCCCAACGAGCTCACGATGAATTCGATGCGAGGCAACTTCTCGATCAGCATCCGGCCGAACCTTACGCTCGACGTCAACTCGGGCTACGTCCGGCGCAACCTCTACAACGCCTTCGAGGGGACGTTCTTCGCCGGGATGACCTTCCAGTTCATGACAGGACCCGGCTTCAAGAACGCGACCAACGGCCTGCAGCGAGAGTTTGTCGGCGACATCTTCGGTGTCGAGGGACAGCTGCGCGATGATCGTTTCACCGGGAGTTCGTCGCTCAACTGGCAACCCTACTCCTGGCTGACCGCGCGCGCGGTCGTCGGCATCGACCAGTCGAACTCCTTCGGCTATCGGCAGCAGCTCAAGGGGCAGGGTCCACAGGTCGGCATCTCGTGGGGGCCGATATCGAACGAAGGTGGCAAGGACTACAACCGCTCCAACAATTCGCGCTACACCTTCGATGTCGGCGCCACGGCCACGAAGGACTTCGCCAACCAGATTTCGCTGCGAAGCTCGGTCGGGGTCCAGCGCTTCTTCGACGCACTGTACCAGTCGCAGGGACGCGGCTACGGCCTCCCTCCCGGAGCCTCCACCCCGAACTCGGCACGACAGCGCGAATCGTGGGAGTTCACCTCGGAGGAGGCGACCTACGGCGCCTTCGTCGAGGAAGCCGTGGCGTGGCGCGATCGCCTCTTCCTCTCCGGCGCCATCCGCACCGACCAGACGTCGGCCTTCGGCCGCGAGGCCAAGCGCACGATCTATCCGCGCGCGGCGGTGTCGTACGTCATCTCCGACGAAGAATGGTTCCCGACGCTCCCCGGCGTCGATCGCTTGCGCTTGCGCACGGCATACGGCAAGGCCGGTGTGCAGCCCAGCACCATCGCCGCCCTCCAGTTCCTCGGTGCGGCCGCCTTCCCCACAGGGACCGGGGCGGACGAACCGGGGCTCCGCCTGGCGTCGATCGGCAACCAGAACCTGAAGCCCGAGGTCACCACCGAAGTGGAAGGTGGCTTCGACGTCGGATTCCTCGACGGGCGCATCAACGTCGAGGCGACCATGTTCCGCAAGCTGTCGCGTGACGCCTTGTTCAACCGCCCGCTCCCGCCGTCGTACGGCACGGCGATCGGCTCGGGTTCGCCGACGCAGTGGCAGAACCTGGCCGCGGTCGAGAATCGCGGCACCGAGCTGACGGTCGACGTCGCAGTCCTTCGCGGCCGTGCCCTCTCGCTCGACCTGCGCGCGAATGGCTCGCTCCTCAAGAACAAGCTGGTCGACGCCGGCAGTGTGCCGCTGCCGACGACACCGGGCCCGCGCAACGAAGTCGGCTATCCACTCTTCGGACTGTGGGATCGCAAGATCGCCGGCTACTCCGACACCAACGGCGACGGCCTGATCGGCGACGATGAGATCGACGTGCCGGCCGCGCTGGCGTATCGCGGCCCGTCGCTCCCACAGCGCGAGGCCGGGCTGAGCACGACGGTCGGGTTCCTCAATCGCGCCCTGCAGCTGTCGGTCCTCATGGACTACCGCGGCGACTTCTACAAGCGGTGGCGGTACGAGGAATGGCGCTGTCAGTCGAGCGGCAACTGCGCGGCCGTCAACGACCCGAATGCACCGCTCGCCGACCAGGCAGCGGCCACCGCCGCCAACAGCTCGTCGAAGCGCACGGTCTGGGGCTACTTCGTCCCCAACGACTTCATGAAGCTGCGCGAGATTGCTGCCAACTACACGCTGCCGCCCAATCTCGCGGCGCGCTGGCTGCATTCACGCACGCTGTCGATCAACATCGCCATGCGCAACCTCGGGTACCCGTGGTCCCGGTATCCCGGGATCGACCCGGAGTCCAACAACGACGTGAACAACGGAGGCGGCGGCAACACGGAGCTGACAGCCCAACCGCCGCTGCGGTACTTCATCTCCCGCGTCAACATCCAGTTCTGAGTCGCGGCCCGATTGCCTATCCACTTCGAATTGAGCCAATCCATGACGAATAGAACACGGCATTCGACGCTCACGGCCCTCGCCTTGGCCCTGGGAGTCGCAGCGTGCAGTACCTCCGAAATGCTCGACGTCCAGACACCGGACCAGATCACCCCCGACAAGGCGGCAAGCGCGGTCGGCGCCGCCGCGCTGCGGGCCTCGGCGATCGGCAACTTCGCCGCCTTCTACGGCGGCGACTACGGCGGATCGTTCCACGGAGTCAACATCACCAGCGGCATGCTCACCGACGAGATCGAGTCGGCACGCGGCGGAACTGAGCATCTCGACAGCCGCGCGCAGAATGAGGCGGTGCAACCGCTGAGCACCACCTGGGCCTTCGTCGGCCAGTCGACGACGCAGACCATTCGGGGGATCAAGGCGCTCAAGGAGTTCGCCCTCGAGTCGACCGCGGGCGAAAAGGCGACCAAGGCGACCCAGGTCGGGCACCTCTACGCCTTGCAGGGCTTCGCCTACATCATCCTCGGCGAGAACTACTGCAGCGGCATCCCCGTCGCCAACGCCGACGACCTGGATCCCAAGACCGACGTCCTCACCACGGCGCAGCTGTTCGCCCGGGCGCAGGCCTACCTCGACACAGCCGGCACCACGCTCGGCTCCACGGCCGCCGATCAGCCGTTTCGGAATCTGGTCGCCGTGGGCAAGGGACGCGTCCTCACCGACCTCGCGCGCTACGACGACGCGGCGACCGCGGTGGCGTCCGTTCCGACCAATTTCGTCTTCAACGTCAGCTATTCGGGCACATCGGTCGTGAATGCCATCTACGACTGGATGAACGGCACGTTGAACTACGCCCCGGCCGACAACGAGGGGGGCAACGGGATGGACTACATCTCAGCGCGTGACCCGCGCGTGACCGTGATCCGGAACTCGGCGGGCGAGCCCACGCCGCGCGCCGGCCAGGACGGCGCGATTCACTTCACGCAGACCGTCTTCCCGCTGGCTGGCTCGCCCATCCCGCTTGCCACCGGCGTCGAGGCGCGGATGATCCAGGCCGAGGCCGCGCTCAAGTCCGGAGACGCCACGGCGTACCTGGCCAGGATGAACGATGCACGGACGACCATCGCCTCGCTCACGCCGCTCGCCGATCCGGGCGCCACGACCGCGCGGGAAGATCTCCTGTTCCGCGAACGGGCCTTCTGGTTCTGGGGGACAGCGCACCGGCTGGGTGACTTGCGCCGCCTGGTGAAAGACTACAAGCGCGCAGCGACGTCCGTGTATCCCAACGGCCCGTACTTCAAGGGTGGCGCCTACGGCACGGATGTGGTGCTCATCCCGGCGCAGGCCGAGCGTAACAACCCCGACTTCCAGGGGTGCGCGCCGACCACGCCCTGAGGCCCACCGATCGGTCGACAGCATCCACTAACGCACGAGTCCCCGGAAATCGCAGCGACGGCGTCCGGGGACTCGTGCAGCTGCCCAGGACGGGCGCGCCACGTTGTCGAGGCGTACGCTCGTCGCACACGACGTCACGGCTTCAGAAGTACGTCGCCATCCCCACCTGATATCCGCCCAGGCGCGCCGCGGGATTGCCCAGCAGGTCGCGCGTCCAGTGTCGACGATAGTTCACCTTGAACACCGTGCCCGGCACCGGCCGGTAGGTCACGCCTGGCACCACGGCCAGGACATCGTCCCGGATCGGACGCCCAGTCGACGTGAACGTCCCCACGTTGTAGTCCACGTATTCGGTGCGTAGACCAACACTCACGACCGCGTCGCGCAGGCCGAACAGGCGCGGGCGCCACACGGGAGTCATGGCGTCGACGTGAGCGCCCCATTGCCGGTGACCGAAGAGCTCGGACAACGCGGGCGGCATGTCGAGCCGCACGAGCGCCGCCTCGCCGCGGAGCGAGACGGGGCCGAGCGACGTTGACAGGTCGAACGCACTGATCGACAGCGCGCGTCGTGCGTCCACCTCGACGCCGTCGACGCGAAACGAGTTGTAGGTCGCGCGATAGTGCGAGAGACCCACCTCTCCCAGTCCACGCCGTTGGAGTGCCACGCGCGCCGAGAACGCCGGCACACCGTTGTTGTCCTCGGCGAACTGTTCCTGGCGCTTTCCGGCGGCAAGCAGCGTGCGTCCCTCGCCATTGAGGATCACCCCGTCGCCGAGACCGTTGGTGAGATACGCATCGTAGGTGAAGCTCCCCCCGGCGCGCAGCGCCACGCGACCATAGGCGCCGAAGCCTACCTCGGACAGCGTAGAGGGGATGATGCGTGTCGACACGAGCGGTCGATCGACGAAGTCCCACCGTGGGGAGTCGTGGTTCTGGTTGAAGGCGCCGATCGGTGGGAGGAGGATGCCGGCGCGCAGCACGAACGCTGGATCGAGCTGAAAATCGATCAACGCTGTCTCGAGGGCGATCTCCTCCGTGCCGTGCTCGAACTCGAGCTCGGAGATGAAGCGTAGCCGAGGACCAACTGCCGAGTACAGGAAGATGTTGAAGCGCCGCAGCTCCATCGAGAAGCCGTCGCTGATCCCGTCCTCGACGAAATAGTTGGTGTTGCCCTCGGCGTATCCGCCGATCGACGTACGCCCCGCACCGGCGATGAAGGGACGGTTGTAGATGCTCCCCTGTACGCCGAGCGTGTCTCGGCGCGCTCGCGACGTGTCCGCACGCGCGCTGTCGGCCTGCGCGTGAAGGGGATCGGCGCGCGTGCCGATCGCCAACGTGGCAGTCAGCGTGGCGGCCAGCGTGAGGAACACCCGCCGGAAGGTGCGTCTGGTCGAATGTCGGGTCGTGTGTCGCCTGGTCGCGTCCATTATTCCGACCCCTCGGCTGCGCGCTGGATCACCAGCGACTCCCCGGAGACCGTGACGCGGTGGCGCACAAGCGGAAGCTGTGTCGGCCCCTGCAGGATCGCGCCCTCGAACGTGTATTCGCTTCCATGACAGGGACAGACCAGCTTTTCGGCAGCCGGCTCCACCTGGCACCCGCGGTGCCCGCAGCGGGTGGACACGGCGACGAACGTCCCCGCGGCGCTGCGATGTACAAAGAGGGGAAGGTCGCTCAGCGGATCCTCGACGAACACACCACCCGGCGTGGTGACGTGGGCGAGTGGAATCGACAGGCGGTCTCCGTCCACCAGGGGCGTCACGTACTTCGCCCGCGCGGCGCAGCCGCCCAGCAGGAGCGGGACCCCACCGCACGTCATGCCGACGGCAAGCACTTCCATGCGGGCCAGGAACTGGCGACGGCCGAGGCGCGGCGGGCTGTCCGACGGCTGGCGGGACTCGTTAGGTGCCATGGAATTCAGAGCGACCGGAGGAAGGCCAGCAGGCGCGCCTGCTTCGCGGCGTCGAGCGCGGTGAATGCCGCCCGGCTGCTGGCGCCCTCGCCGCCGTGGAATCGAATCGCATCGGGCAATGACGTCGCGCGTCCATCGTGCAGGTAGTGCGCACCTCCCCCCTGGGCCCGCTCGACGAGTCCGATCCCCCAGAGCGGCGCCGTACGCCATTCGGACGGAGCGGCGTCACCTTCCGTGTAGCCGTCGTCCAGCTCCGAGCCCATGTCGTGCAGCAGGAGGTCGGTGTAGGGCGAGAACAGGGCGCCGCTGATCTGCGGAATGTCGGAGCGACCGGCGCGCAGCGTCGGGATATGACAGGCCGAGCAGCCGATCTGGGTAAACAGCGCCTCGCCCTCCTGCACTGCTGCGTCGCCCGCATTGCGACGCGGCGGCGGCCGAAGGGTGCGGAGGTAGAAGACCACGGCGTCCACCACGGCGGCCGACACCTCGGGATCGGCTACGCCGTCCCCACCCTGTGACCCCACGTGGGGAGAGTACAGGTCCTGAGGCACATGCTCGCTCGTGATCCCCATGTCCTCGGAGTAGGCGAACACCGTCTGGTGCAACAGGTTGATCGTGCGCGCCTTCTTGCCGAAACGTCCCACATACTGCCCGCCCGTCGGACGGTGGCGCGTCTGCTCTGCCCCGGCGGCAAGATCGGAGACAGAGATGACGTCGATCACCAAGTCGGTCGAGTCGACCATCGACGGACGTCCGGAAATCCCGTCGCCGTTGGCATCCGTCGGATCGGCGTTCGCCAGGATCGTGGCGTCGTCGAGTGCCTCGAGGTAGCCGAGACCGGTGACCGCGGGCGCGGTGAAGCGCGCAATCGCGGTCGCACCGGCGGGCAGTTGCTCGGCGGCGTAGCCAAGGATGGCGCGGTTCTGGAGTTGCGGCCCCCCGTGGGCCGGCATGCGATCGAACAGGCCCTCGGCATATCGTCCGAAGCGCGTGATGTCGAACAGCGGGTGGCCCTTGCCGTCACCGACGTGGCACGACTCGCACGACGTGGCCACGAAGGTGGGCCCCAGTCCATCGATCGCGGCAAATCGGCGGGCAAACTCGGCGTCGCCGCGGGCATGGGTCGCCACCTGCGTCGCTGAGAGTCCGTCGATCGGTCCGTCGAGCGTGGTGGTCGGATCGATGGCGCCTGGCAGGAACGGCTCCCCACACGCCAGCAGCAGCATGGGGACCAGAACGAAGCGCAGAGCGGAGAGCCGGCGGGAAGGCATGGGCATGCAGCGGGTAACGGTCGCGAGGTGGCGGGTGGTCGATGCGCCCGCGCAGACGGACGCTCGTCCCAATTCGTGCGCGCGTCCGCCGCAAAAAGCCTGTCAGGATTAGGACGCATTTATCCGATAGTTAGGATAGACTAAATTTTTGGCGAGCGCAAGTGGCCGCTCAGCGCGCGGTTGCCGACCGGCGAGCGCATGGCGACACTGTGTGCCTCAGACGCAGGCACGGGCAGCGCACCCCGCGTCCGGCGATTGCACTCAGGACGCTTCGCGGGAGAGGATATGATCTGTCGCATGTGGCACGGCTGGACCTCCCCGTCCAACGCGGACGCGTACGAAGCACTCCTGCAAGGCGAGGTCCTTGCCGGCATCGTCAGCCGCAACATCGCCGGGTTTCACGGCATCGACCTGATGCGACGCGCGCTCGGGGACGAGGTGGAGTTCGTCACCACGATGTGGTTCGACTCGCTCGACGCCGTGCGCGATTTCGCCGGGGCCGACTACGAGGTTGCCGTCGTCCCTGCCGAGGCGAGGCGACTGTTGGCACGCTTCGATGCGCGATCGACCCACTACGAGGTGGTCGAGCGCAGGTCGGCCTGATGGGTCGAGGCGGAGGAGGGCTCGCCACCGTGCACGCAGTGCAGCAGTTAGCGAGGCCAGCGCGGAGGCCTGCACGGAGGCCTGCACGGAGGCCTGCACGGAGGCCTGCACGGAGGCCTGCACGGAGGCTTGCGCGCCGGTGCGCAGCACGCCGTCGAGGCGCCATCGCCGGCTGGTCCCGGGACCGACGCGGCGCTATCTCATGGTGACGACGTCGCACCCAGCAGACGTCGACCGCACCCCTCGACCCGTGCACATCATGCTCTCCATGCCAGCAGACGATCCGCGCGCCGTGGCGCTCACGTCGGCCATACACGATGGCGACGTCGAGCGCCTGGAGCGGCAACTTCGCGACGAGCCGCAGCTGGCGAGCGCACGCATCGAGGACCGCCACGGCGTCTCCCGCACGCCGCTGCACATTGTCGCGGACTGGCCGGGCCACTGTTCCAACGGTGCGCGAAGCGTCGCGGCGCTCATTGCGGCCGGTGCCGACGTGGACGCCCGCGTGCTGCACACCACCACGAACGTCTCACCCGAGACCGCGCTGCACTGGGCAGCGAGCAGCGACGACGTCACCGTGCTGGACGCGCTGCTCGATGGCGGCGCCGAGATCGAGGCCTCGGGGGCTGTGTTCACCGGCGGCCCGCCGATGTCGGACGCGGTGGTGTTCGCCCAGTGGCGGGCCGCGCGTCGACTACTGGAACGCGGTGCGAGCACGACCATCTGGCAGGCGGCGGCCCTGGGACTGCTGGATCGCGTGCGCGAGCTGTGCACGGCCGAGCCGGCGCCCGACCTCAACCAGATCACCAACGCGCTCTGGCACGCGAGCCGCGGCGGCCAGCGCGAGGTCGCGGAATACCTGATCGACCTCGGCGCCGACGTGAACTGGATCGGGCACGACAGCAAGACCCCGTGCGACGCGGCAAAGACTTTCGGAGACGCGGAGCTGGTGGAGTGGTTGCGCGAGCGTGGCGCTCGGCACGCCACCGAACTGCGCTAGCGTTCGATGCGTGCCAGTTGGCCAACGCCCATCCCGTGGCGTTTTCTCACTCCTCAGCGCACCCGCGTGAACTTGAGGTTGCGCACGCGCCCGGCCTGCAGCACGTAGCCGGTGATCCGCCCCCTCGAGTCCCGCTGCACGTCGATCACCGTGCCGGCGCGCGTGAAGCCATCCTTGTAGGCCGGTTCCAGCACGCCCTGCCGCCGATCGTTCGCGTAGACCACCAGCGCGCCCTTCTCGACCTTCCAGGTGTGCGTCGCGTGGGCCTCGTCGCTCCGATAGGTGCCGGCATAATCGGCGAGCGCCGCAGCGGTGAGCGCGACCGTGTCGACTCGCACGAACGTCACCGTCTCCCCAGTCGTCTTGACCAGCAATTGCGACGGTGCCGCCGCGTCTCCCTCGAAGCGCATCTCGGTGCCCGACCCGACGCGGAATCGCCCCCCGTCGAGCGGGACCATCCGGGTGCGCTCACCACCGATCGAGAACAGCGTGTCGCCAACCATGCGCGTACGGCGCACTTCCCCGCGTTCCTCGTTGCGCCAGTTGCCCGCGTACGAGCGCAGGCGGGCTGCCGGCACGTCGGCCATCGCCGCGGCCGCAAGTGATGCCGTCCACATCGTGGCGCTGTCAGGCTGCATTTTGTCGTTGAGGTAGATCCCCGCCACCTTGCGCGCGAGCGAGTCCGGCCCCGAGGTCGTGAGGTTGCAGAACGTCGACACGGCGAAGCGCTGGTCCGGGAAGCGCAGGAAGTGCCCACGGTAGCCGGCCCAGCTTCCGCCGTGCGAGACCACGCGCAACCCACGCAGCGTTCCCACGCTCAGTCCGATGGCGTAGGCCTGGGTCGGACCCGAGGTCGCGGGTGAACCGTCGTTGAGCTTGGTCGCCGTCGTCATCAAGTCGATGATGTCGCGCCCGCCGATCGTCGCCGAGTCGTAGTTGTTCAGCCAGCGATTGAAGTCCTCGACCGTCGTGTGGACCGCTCCCGCTCCGACGATCGCGCCGTCGTATGTCGAGCGCGCCACGCGAAAGCCGCCGCCCCGTGCGGGCGCGTACCCCTCTGCTCCGTTGGGGATGATCGTCGTCACGTCGGCCAGGTAGCGCGTGTCGTACATGCCGAGCGGGTGGAAGATGCGTTCCTCGGCGAACTCGGCGAGCGTCTTGCCGGTGATGCGATAGATGAGTTGGGCGGCGAGGATCCAGCCGGAGTTCGTGTAGAGGTATCGCGCCCCGGGTACGTAGTTCGGTTCCACCGAGCCGGTGATGGCCTGCAGCGCGTCCACCGAATCGCCCGCGAAGGTCCGCCCCGTCTGCCCCATCATGATGTAGAGGTCGCGCAATCCGCTCGTCTGGCTCAGCGCGCGGCGAATCGTGATGCCGTCGGCGTAGGCCGGCATCTCGGGGATGTACTTCCGGATCGGATCGTCGATCGAAAGCTTGCCTTCCTTTTGAAGGAGGAGGATCGACATCGCGGTGAACTGCTTGGAGATCGATCCGACGTCGAGCACCGATCGCGGCGAGAGCGCCACCCCGAACTCCAGGCTCGCCATGCCGAAGCCGCGGGCGTAGAGGATCTTGCCGTCCTGGTAGACGCCGACCGCGCAGCCCGGAGAGTCGGTGCGATCGAAGCGTTGGAAGACGCTGTCGACTCGGAGCGCGCGAGCGTCGCGGTCGCCGATGATGTGCTGGGCGTCGAGCGGGTGCGGCAGCGAGGCGATGGCGAGGGCGGTGAGGGGCGGCGGCGAGTGCGGTGGTTGGACGGCGCATGGCAGGGGCTTGGGGCAGGGGAGAGGCGCGAGTTGGTTGTGACAATTTTGTATACAGGGAGAGGAAGCGCAGTGAGCGCTCACGCGCCAGTCGCCGTGAGGCCTTAGCTAATCATGACTGAGGTACTCCGCCATGATTGCTCCCGTCGAGCAACCGACTGGGGCCGATGAAGACGTCACGTCCACAAGGCAAAGACCACGTTGTCGCAGCTGATCGCCGGGTGAAGCCGGCGTGCGTGGT
Organism: Gemmatimonadota bacterium; assembly: GCA_016704465.1. Classification (GTDB taxonomy): domain Bacteria; phylum Gemmatimonadota; class Gemmatimonadetes; order Gemmatimonadales; family Gemmatimonadaceae; genus SCN-70-22. The sequence goes on from JADJAD010000017.1 coordinate 78,930, forward strand.
CTCTGCGGGACGGAGGCGGCCGCACGAAACGAGCAGCCCTGCACCGAAGCGCCAGTTCGGTGCGCTGTCAGCAGGGCGTCAGGCGGCATTCTCGACCCGCACCGCGCCAGCCGCGGGGAGGAATAGCGGGTGCGCGTCCGCTCGACGCACTCCTGTGGTGGCTCGCGGCGACAACGTTGTCAAGCGTGCTCGCCTCGCTAGCGGACGCGAAACAGATCTTCGTCAGTGCCGCATCGGCCTGGGAGGTGTCGACGAAGCACCGCATTGGCAAACTACCGGGCGCGGGGCCACTGGCGGTCGATTTCGCGCGGGAGGTTCGTCAGCAGGGATTTGCCGAACTGCCGATCTCCCTCACCCATGGACAGGTGGCGGGCGCACTGTCGGGCGAGCCGCCGCCAGACATCCCGGGAGAGTGGGGGACTGCGCCCGAGTCGTCTTTGCGAGCCAGCGCGCTCGGGTCCCAATGGTCGTAGCGGTTCTGAGATGTCTGATTGCGTGACGTCTGGCAAGCGCTGCGAGACGCCGCGTCGCGGTGGTGCGGGGGAACGTCTCCGGCGCGGAATCGGCAATCGGCAATCTCGTCGCCGACGCGTGGCATGCCGCGCTGGCCATCGCGCATGGATGCGATTGGATTTCCGACGACTCAGATTTCGGGCGCTTTCCCGATCTGCGGTGGCGCAGGCCTGGGTTGAGGGTGTGCGTCAGCCGTGTCGGCCGCGAGCCGTAAGGCACGTCTCTCCGTTCAACCAGGCACCGAACGCACGCCGCGATTCATCGGCGACCTTTGCGCTCCTATCGGCGCGCGTCCATCCGACAGGCCACCGCCCTAGTGTCGCAACTCGGCTTTCCGCCACACGTTGGGCTCGTCGTCGTCACGGTTCGCGAACAGCAGGACGGTGTCGGCCCCGCTCTCGAAGACCGCCATCAGCTGAGGCGCTTCCGACGCCTGCGCGGACACCTCTCCGCCCCCGTTCAGTAGTACAAGCCGATAGTTCCGCACCGCTCCGAACCGTTCGCTGAACTGCACGAGGAGCCGACCGTCTCGCAGGTGGTAGAGCGCATCGATCACCGACACGCTCTCCATCCACTTGTTTCTCGCCTCCGCGCTCGCCAGCGTACGCGGCGCATCCACCGCGCGCTGCAAGAGGGAACTGCGAATCGGCACCTTTCCCGTCTGGTTGCCACTGGTGACGGAAAACTTGTATACGGTGTCTGTCAGCGCGAACACGGCGAACGCCGTATCACCCCGGATCGCCGTCGCCACGTTCCCGAAGGAACGCGCGGCAGGCAGGAGTGCGTCGGGCACGGGGAGCTCGAAGTACGACTTGAGTATCCGCTGCTCACGCATCGACCACTCGTGCAGCAACAGACCGCGCTGTGCACGCTCTCGCTGGGCGACCGGCCCCCAACCGACAAGCAGGACCCGATCGCCGTCCAGGCGGCCTGGCGTCGTAGAAGGGGAAGATGGGCACTCGAGTCGTGCGTGCGCTGTCGCCGGTCGGACCGAACAGGTGCAGTCGACCGCCGAATTCGGCGACCAGCAGTCCACCGTTCGACGTCGGTCGCGCCGTCAACGGTGGCGACTCGAACTCCCCTGGCCCGCCGCCTCGCCCACCGACCACACGGAGACGACGTCCGTCGTGCGCGAACTGCGACACGCGGAACTCGCGAAGGTCGGGGGATCGTGATGACTGATGCAGTGGCGACGGCATGCGGCGCGACGATCATCGCTTCTCGCGACTCTGCCAACTGTAGGGTGCCGGTCCAGCGTACCATCTCTTCGATGCTTTGCGACACGGCCGTGCCGGGCCAGAGCACGGCGGCGGCGAGGGCCGTTCGCAGCACGGTACGTTCGACGACTCTAGTCGCGCGCCGGAACGCGAGACACTTCGACTGTGGCGACTCTACGCGCACGACAGACACCTGTTGTGTGGCTCCGTTACACGCGTGTGAGCAGTTGGGCATGCTGGGCGAACTATCGGCTGGTCCGGCGTGCGTCATCAAGATCGCGAGTGCGCCGAGTGCAACGTGGCTGGGACGACCGAAGTAGCCTCGGTTTCCGATCAGCGCGGTTGTATGGACACACGGGCTCTCCCTGCACCATGTTTGCCACGACCCTGGAGTCCCTGATGAAGATGCGACCCCGTCGGAATACTGCCCCGGTCTTCAAGTCGAGATCCGCACTGTCCCGGGTGCGCGAAGTATGCATGCTCGCTGAGCCGGCCACGCGCCTCGGCGGCAATCCCGGCCCGATCACGGCGTGGAGGGCGTACACATCCGCGTCGAGCGTGGCGAATGCCTTTCTACGCCTAGCTGTTGCTTGCCTGCTGACGACTTCGACGAGCAGTACCACTTTCGCGCAGAACCCCCGTGACAAGATTCGCGTGCTCGAGCAGTGGGCGCGGGTATCGGACGATCCCTTTGCAGCGGTGATCGGAGCTCGCGAACTCTCCGATGGACGTCTGCTCGTATGCGATCAAGCCGAGCCAGGCGTGCATGTCGTTGACGCGTCCAGCGGCACGCGGCGTCTTGTCACCGGACGCGGTGACGGTCCCGGCGAAATGCGGCATATCGAACGGATGTTCGCATTGCGCCCCACGATTCCTCGCTCGTCGTAGATCAGAGTCGTCGTCGGTGGCTGATACTCGCCGGCGATCGCGTAGTCGCGACGATCGTCCGTTCGGAGCCGGATGTGGCGCGACTGCCGTTCGTGGAAGGAATTGATGCGACAGGTTCCATTCTCGATGTACGTCCCTTCTCGTTTCGTCGAAGCAAGGACGTCCCTCTCGTGCGAGAACGGACGAACGCCGAGTCGCTGCTTGTGATCTTGCGTCCGACCGCTGTGCGCGGAACACGAGTGGACGGTCGCCGACTCGCACAGCGCGCCGACTCGCTTGCACGCATTGGTGGTCGGGCGAGTGGTCAGGTGCTGGTGCGGCGCAGCAAACCTCCCCCTGCCTCGCTCTGGTTGCTCGAGAATCCGCTCGCCACAGAGGACCAAGTGCTTCTCTTCCCTGATGGATGGCTCGCGTTCGCGTTGGCGGACCCGTATCGCGTGGACTGGCGGGCGCCCGACGGGAGCTATCGACGGGGTCGTGTGCTGCCGTTCGAGACAGTTGCGGTAGGCGAGCCGATGCGTCGCATGCTGGTGCGCGAGCGATGGCCGTTGGTCGAGCCCCCGTTTCAGCCGGGAGAGCTTCCCGCATGGCCCAAGTATCTGCCGGCGTTTGACATCGGTGCCCTCGTCCCCATGCGCGACGGGCGCCTGGCGATCCGACGTACCACGGATCCAATGCAGAAGCGCGTCGTCTATGACGTGGTCGGACGGACTGGTCAGCTCGAGTTGCAGCTTGTGCTGCCGCCGCGCACACAGCTTGTTGCTTGGGGCCGGGCGCATGTGTATGCCGTCTCGACCGGTGAGAATCTGGAGCAGTGGTTGGTGCGTCATCCTTGGACCGCGGAAGTAGTGCCTCGGTCATGAGAGAATATCCGGACGTGAGACGCGCGGGGAATCTCGGGGCCTCCGTCACGTGCGAGGGGGAAGTCCTGGCAGTCAGTTCTTCGTGCGTTTCTTGGCGGAGGCGGCTGGCTTTACCCTCGCCCACGGGGAGGTCGGTGGAGCCGTCGTAGCACACGATCTCGAGTCTGCGTACGGTTCCAAGTCGGCTGGTGGTAGAGTGGCCGGTGCGGCCGAAGGTGGAAACACGGGAGGCCGTTCGCGCTCTCACTGAGCGATCCGAATGCTCGATCGCGCGGCGTCTGGACGTGGACCGGACGACGCGCGACCTTCTTGAGCGGTCCTTTAGTCGCCTCCCTCGTCCGTCCGCCATGCCGCAGCCGCTCCGCACCGTCCTCGCACGCGTCGTCACCCTCTCGTTGGGTCTCGCGCTGGCAGGGGCGGGGCTCCCCGCAGTGGCCCTCGCCCAGCAGCCAGCCGCGAGTTTCAAGATGGCGCCGCCGCTCCCCGACCTCTCGGGAAAGGTGGCCCTGGTCACCGGCTCGACCGACGGCCTGGGACGTGACGTGGCGCGCCGTCTGGCGGCGGCCGGTGCGCATGTCCTCATCACCGGTCGCAGCGTCGCGCGCGGGGACTCGCTCGTGGACGAGATCACCACGAGCCGCAAGGGGAGCGCGCGCTTCTACCGCGCCGACCTGGCCTCGCTCGCTGAAGTCCGGCGCCTGGCCGACGCCGTGAAGCGCGACAATCAGCGCCTCGACCTGCTCATCAACAACGCCGGGGTCGGCTTCGTCTTCGACTCCACGCCCAAGTTCAGCGCTGAGGGGCACGAGATGCACTTCGCGGTGAACTACCTGGCGCACTACCTGCTGATCAAGCAGCTCCTCCCGCTGATCGTCGCCAACGCTGAATCGCGCATCATCAACGTGTCGTCGGGGTCGCAGGAGGCGATCGACTTCGACGACGTGATGATGACGAAACGGTTCACGGGTGCACGTGGCTACGCGCAGAGCAAGCTGGCGCAGATCCTGATGACGATCGACATGGCGCCTGCTCTGGAGCGGCAGGGGGTGCTGACGTATTCGCTGCATCCCGCGACGACCATGGCGACCACGATGGCGCGCGCCCTCAACGTGACGCCGCGCTCGACGATCGCCGAGGGGGTCGAATCGGTGGTCAATGCCATCGTCACCACCGAGCCGACCGGGACGTACTTCAACCGTCAGGTACCGATCAGGGCGCACCAGCAGGCGTACGACTCGTCGGCCCGTGAGAAGTTGCGGCTGCTTAGCGAACGACTGCTGGCCGGGCACTAGGGCCGAGCGTCCAGCGTAGCCAACTGCCCGTTTCCCAGCGATGCACGCATCGCGCCGCCGGATGCAGGACGGCTATCACGGCAATGCGGGTAGGTCCCGGCGACGCTGGTCGTACCGCAGGTCCCGCGGACGGAGCTCACCAACACCTGAGTCGCCGCGGGAGGCTGTCCGTTCGATTGCTCCTGGCCCGCTCGGGCGTTCAGCGCGACGACTCGACGTGTGCCGAGCTCGTGCTCTTGGCTCGCGGCCGCTTCGAGGCGAGTCGCTCCCACGCGCAGACGGCACTCGGTCGGGCGATGGACGCCGCATAGAATGCGGCAACGTCCGGTTTGCCTCTCTGCACATCAGGCCACACCCCAGCCGTCGATTCCAGGCATTCGCCGCTCACTCCCCTCGGGCCTGCGTATTTCGGTCCATCCCGATCCCCCGTTTCGCTCGAAGTCGATCACGAATTTCGGTCGAAGTCTATCACCCATGTCGGACGAAACCGGTCACGGACTCAACCGGTCGTCGCAACAGTTGTGGTGTGCGTAGAGCGTAGTAGGTCGTTGCGGTAATCTGGCCGGGATGGACGTCGAATCGTTTGGCCGGTACGGCAAGCGTGCCTTCTTGTTGCACCGCCGCCAAGGCGACTTGGCCTTGAAGGCGGGGGCGTGGTTTCTGCGCGGGCGTTTCTTCATCAGCGGCTCCTGGGTCGAGGCGAACATGTCGCCGGGGGAGCCCGCGTGTCCACTCACCCACCCTGTTCAGAAAACCGGGACCACTTCCCCGAGTCGAGACGCGCACCGGGCCGGGCGCGCGCCCCGGGCCGGCGCCCCCCCCCGCGCCCCCCCCCCCCCGTGTCGCGCGTCCCCTTCCGCCAAGCCGTGGGGGTTCTTCCGGCCGGGCGGCGGGTACACCCCAGAGGGGCCGCGGCCGGGGTCGGCTCCGCCCCGCCAGGCGCGCCCGGACGCCCCCCCCCAGATCGTGTCCCGACCTACAACTCCCCGGGCCACCGCGACCACCGAATGATCTGACGAATACGCCTGAAGTATCGAATACCTTTATGCGATCGTCGCCCTCTTCGAGAACCAGAACCTGCTTTCCGACCTCTACCAAGGTCCGAATGGCGGTGAACTGGTAAGGCTCATCACCTTGGTCCGAAGAGATGCGAGTAGCCAGTGAAAGCTGTAGCGAGCGTGAGGCCATTCGAGCTGTTGACTCCCCGCAGCCGCACAGAATGAACGTGACCGCTGCGAGTAGTTGCCAACGTCTCGGGTGCCGCATGGCTGTCGGCTCGTCGGTGTGAGGATCCGAGAATTGATTGATGCGCGGACCTCAGAGTCGACAGTCTGTAGTCCTCCTGGCGGTCCGTACGCCGGCCAACAATTTGACTCCGCACCAATCCAGCTCGATATAGTACCATGGGTGCTCAGGCGCACTCAACGCGACTACGCTCTTGGTCCTCGCAAGGGATCAGCGGCCCGATCGCCCTCTCCTCTCGCGAATGAAGGCTTGAATGGTATCAAGTGGGGCCGCGCCCGTTCGCGCGAGACCCTCGCGTACCATCATCTGGAGTGCCTTGGATGTTGAGACGCTGGCCGACGCGAATGTCGTTGTCGATCAGTTGCGCCACCGGACGATTACGCGCCCGAACGAGGTCTGGGCGATGGACATCACGTACATCCCGATGGCCCACGGCTTCGTGTACCTGGCGGCGGTGCTGGATTGGGTGAGTCGCCGCGTGCTGAGCTGGAGCGGCTCGATCACGTCGGACAGCGCGTTCTGTATCGCCGCCGTCGAGGAGGCGCTGGCGCACTACGGTCGTCCCGCCATCTTCAACACCGATCAGGGCGCCCTGTTCACGAGCGCGGCCTTCACCGCCCTGCTGCAGGCGCACGGGATCCAGATCAGCATGGACGGGAAGGCGCGACAACATCTTCGTCGAACGTCTGTGGCGCTCGCTCACGTGCGAAGCGGTCTATCTCCACGCGTACGGATCGATGTCCGCCGCCACGGCCGGCATCGGCCGCTACTTCACCCTCTACAACAGCCGGCGACCGCACTCGAGCCTCGCCGACCGCACCCCGACGACGCCTACTTCGCTCCACTCACCCTGTCGGCCGCCGCCTGCCCCTCGCCCGCGATCAACCTAACGACCACCGTTAGGCTGAACAGAACAACGGATCCCCTTCTTAGGTCGGAATAGCTTACCTTCCCGTGACGCCTTACGGCACTGGACCATCTGTGAGCTGTCTTCTAGTCACGCTTCACCTGACTCCCTGCCCACTCGTACACGCGAACACTCTCCGTACCGTCGCCATCCGTCCAGCGTCCGACAACGTGGCGTTTGGTGATCTGCAACGGGGCAAATTGCGTCGGTACTGTCAGTGTTCCGAGCCGCTGGCCTTGCACCCCGAAACACCACAACCGTTTCACGCGCTCCACGGAGAATGTGTATTCTTCCGCCCACAGACGGTCGAGATCCTCTGTCAGCAGCTGCACGTACGCGGGAGCAAATGCCGGGTAGGCTAGAGCGGCGTAGCCCGCGCGTTGCTTCTGTCGCCGTGCTCCATAAAGGTGCTCGGTGGTCTGTTCAACGAACGCGTCACGGAGCTCTTTCGTTATGCGACGCCCTGCTCCAGAACGCCGTATGGATCCGACTCGGCGACCAGTCTGATCATATATCTCGATAGCCAGCGAGTCGGTCGTTCCGACAAATACATGCCGACTCGAGACCGCGACTTCGAGAGTATTCCCTAAGGGCCGCGGTCCATCACTCCGTGCGTGCCGATAGCGCTCCGGCCCTACGAAGTCTCCCAGAACCATCTGCTCGCCACCAATGCCGCGGCTGACTGCCACTGGCGCGAGTCCCCTATGTGGGCCGGGATCTGGCGGAGGATCGGCCTTGGGCCATCCAACCAGAGCAACCAGGCCCGAGGATGCACATTTCGCGGAATACGGCGAGGGTATCGCTTTACCTGGAAAGGTTGTTATCAGGGTGCGGACGTAGCGGCCAAATGTGTCCACCACGGCAATTCGTCGCTGTGCCGCATCCCGCACGTAGAAGCGTCCTCGCTCGCATTCTCCCATCCACACCATTGACAGAAATTCAGCCGGGCCACTACCCCGGCGACCAAAGGTCGAAAGAGGCGTTCCATCTTTCGCAAAACGCATCACCGCGAACAGACCTTCGTCTGCGACTAGGACGCTTCCGTCACTCAGCATCGCGGCCCCGATCGGCTTAGCCAACGGGAGCGAATCAGCGTACTGCTTGAGTTCCAGCTGCGGCTTGCTTGGCAGCACCCAATGTGCCTGCGCGCCCACTGTGCCAACCCAAGTGCAAAACACTGCAGCGCTAGCTAGACAACCGCGAAGAATTCGCAACTCTGGACCTCCCCATACGTTCGGTGCGGTCAGGACGGACAGACACACTCGTCCTACCACGACCAATCGGACCGAAGCGTGAACGAAGAGTGTCAACGCTGCCTGTTGAAAGAATACGTGTGTACCCAGATATCAACACCCAACATCTTCGAGGTCGCACCGATCGTGTTGCAAGGGTTCCTCGGCATTGGAATCCCAACAAATCCACGTTGGGTGTTCCACGCACTGAACCTGTCGGTCTTGGTTCCGTTTCGTGCAATCCTGTGCGGGTGCCGCGCGCTGTGGGCTGATGGATTCCGTTCCGCCCAGCATGAGGGCTAGGACAAAGACCAGGAGTCTTCCCATTCTCATGCGAACATCCTCCGTAAGTCTTGACAAGGAATACTTCGTGGCGCAAACGCCGGTGCCGCGCTACGGCGGCTTCCGCACGCACCACGTCACCGGCGCGACGATCGCCTTCTTAGTTTCCTACAGCCCTACTCACAACCGATGTCGTTGGGGTCACAGTAGTCCGCGAGATACTCTTCCATACCTTCGTGAAAACAAAGCCAGGTGGACTTCGGTCTGCACGACGGCATCGCTCCATCACACGTCGACGTATCGGCCGCAGACACCGGCGCCGGCGCCCAGCCAACGAGAACGCCGAGCATCACAACCGCGCTCAGCACTTGCAGTAAGCTTCGCATGGCCCTCCTCCACAGAATGGGGAATCGATTCAGCGAACCGTGCTTGCTGCCAGCTTCACTCTCACAGAGTGGAGCCCGCGGTTCAACTTCGTCAGCAGATTGCTGTGAAGGTGCCGACACGACGGTATGCGAGCGGAAGCGTAGAGTCGCGAGCCTCGCCATCCGGATTCTCCACACGAGGGGCCTCGCGGCAACCCGCAGCCAGGGTGCCTGACAGCAATCCGGGTGGTTGGGAATTCCCTATGGCACCAGCTCATGATGTCCATGAGACGGCTTCAGTGGCGGTGTGCCGCGAGGGTGCCGAGCACCACTGGCCAGCTGGCAGGCGGGGGGGGGTGCGACCCAGAACTTGCCGCACGGAATCCCCATGATTGAGGTTTTGCCGCCATCGCGCGAACACGTGCTTTACGAACCAATAGCAGGGGAGGTGGCTGCCCAATTCCGCTCATCGCCATCGCAGGTTGGGCTCATCATCGCTTAGAGCGCGGCATTACAGCGCCAGCACCTTCAGCGCCGGCAGGACTCATGAGGGGAGGGTTCGCGCAGAAAGCAGCCTGTGACGCCGAGCCGCAGATTGCGACACTGCAGAACCTTCCCTATCCAGCTCGTGAGCGATGAGCCCAGGCCGGGCCGCAGCACCACTGGCCAGGTACCGCAAGCCCCAGAACTCGTGTCGCTAGGGGCGCAATTCCGCTCGTCGCCATATGTTGGGCTCATCATCGTCGCGGTTCGCGAACAGCAGGACGGGTTCGCCACGCTTCCGATATCGGGGCGATGCCTGCGCCAGCACTGTTCCCGACGCATCAAGCAACAGCAGTCGATATCGACGCAGCACACCGTATCGCTCGCTGAACTGAACGAGCAGGCGACCGTCCCTAAGCTGATAGAGCGCATCAATCACTGACACTTGCTCGAGCCACTTGCTTCGCTCGGCCACGCTGCGAAACGCGTTCGGCGCGTCGGCGATCCTCTTCAGGAGCGAACTCCGAATGGGCACCTTGGCTACGAGCGTGCCGTCTGATACAGTGAACTTGTAGATCGTATCCGTCAGCGCGAATACCGCGAGGATCGTATCGCCCGAGATGACCGTGGCGACGCTCCCAAGTGAGCGGGCTAGCGCCAACTGAGCGTCCGCGACCGGAAGGACGAAATATGACTTGCGAATGCGCTGCTCGCGTGTCGACCATTCGTGCAGTAGACTTCCGCGCTCGGCGCGCTCGCGCTGCGCAATAGGCCCCCACCCAACCAACAACACGCGATCGTCGTCCAGTCTCCTCGCATCGTAGAATGGGAAGAGCGGAACTCGACTCGTGCGCGCGCTATCACCCGAAGCGCCGAAGCGATGAAGTCTACCGCTGAACTCCGCGACCAGGAGACCACCGTCCGGCATCGGCCGCGCCGTCAACGGCGGCGATTCGAACTCTCCAGGTCCGCCACCTCGCCTTCCCACAAGTCGTAGTCGTCGTCCCTCGTGCGAGTACTGTGACACACGGAACTCCCTGAGGTCGGCAATCGTAAGTCCAGTCGCGCTCGCTACTGCGTGTGGAGCAACCAGCAGTGCGTCCCTCGAGTCCTCGAGTTGAAGCGTGCCCTTCCACAGAACCATCTGGTCAATACCCTGGGAACTGCCGCTCATTGGCAGCAGAGCAATCATCGCGATAGCGATGCAGCTGGCTTGGCCTTGGGGCATCCACGCACGCGCCAGTGTTGGCAGCTGACGTCGTGTTGCTAGAGACCGGGATCTTCGCATGGTAGCTCGTGTTTGGTGCGCGACGCTTCGCGTCAGCGGGTAAGAACGTAGGTATTGGTACACAACATGGAAATTCTTGACAACCCCGCGATTGCGACATCTGCTCAGGAACTTGCGACACTGGGAGTGAGCACCGCTAACACAACGGAGCGACCATGCTGGTCGCCACTCGGACATGACGCCCCTCTGAGACTATTCCTCAACCCGGCTCGTCGATTTCGCGATCGATAGTCGGGCCCGTCCGCTGTCCGTCACTCGCCGCCGCCAGCTGAATCGACCTCAACAACCGCGCGGGCGTAGGAAGGCCGCAGTCCGCGAACCATCGTTCCATAGTGCGTCGCGATACCCCGATGTCGGACGCGATCCGTTTGACACTGTCATCGCCCGGCGTGATCATCGCCTGTCGCCATCGTTGGCGGGCGAGCGTCGGGAGCGCACGCAGCCGCGCTTCGACCTCTTCGATTGTGTGCCGAAGTGCTAGTCCGGCCATCGGACTCCGCAGCACGTACGACACCAGCTGAGGATTGTCTACTCCGCGAACCACCAAAGTGCATTGCACCGTGCTTGCGAGGGCGCACGTTCCTCGCATTGCCGACTCCGTCGAGTCCGCGTAGAGGACGACTCGCGAAAGGGGAGAAGGCGTGTCGCGTATCAGTGACGCAAGTGTCGCAAGGGCTCCCACAGTGCGAAACGCATGCGCGGGATCGATCACCAGTGTCGAAGCCGAACCTCTCTCGAAGGCCGCGACGAAATCATGCGTCGATGGCCAGCATTCAACTGCAGGTGCAACCAGAGTGCTGGTGGGAGAGAGAGAGAGAGAGAGAGAGAGAGAGAGAGAGAGAGAGAGAGAGTCCAGCGCCCGCGCTAACACATCCGCCACCTCCCGCCCCCGCTCTTCGTCCGCGAAAACGAGCACCTTGGTCCCAACCGAATCCGACGCCCCGTCCACACCTCACCTCCCGCTCCGGTTCTGTTCGCCAAAGGGAAACCATTTGCGCTCCCGGTGCCACATATGTAAAACACAGCAACGCCAGTCAAGGCCCGCCCTCTCGCGCCCGCCTGCACAATTGAGAGCCAGCACCGCCGTGGACCACCAGCCCAAGCCCAACCCCTCGATGCGTCGCCTACACCCCCAACTCCACGGCATCTCCCTCCTCCTCGCGGTGACGCTCCTTACGGGCGCCTCCGCCTGTGACAAACTCCGCGGCGCCGCCTCAAGCGACCCCTCCGCCGCCGACTCCCTCGCCGCCGACAGCGATACATCCGACACCCCGCGCGCCGCCATGGCGTTGCCGGTGGCGGTCGCCACCGTCCGCGACGGCGACCTGGTGCTATCGGTAACCACCACCGGCCAGGTCCGCTCCGACGGCGAAGCGCTGCTCAAGGCCGAGGTGGCCGGCACCGTGGAGCAGGTCCTCGTACGCCCCGGCGACCGCGTGAAGCGCGGCGCTCCGCTGGTCATCCTCGACCCGCGCCCCTTCGACCTCGCGGTGCAGGAAGCCGAGGCCGCGATCGACGAGTCGCAAGTGCGCTACCAGGACGCCGTCGCCCCGGACTCGATCGTGTTCGGTCGACCCCCTACGCCCGAACAGCGGCGCATCGCGCTCATTCGCTCGGGACTGATGACGGCCCGCGTCCGCCTCGAACGCGCCAAGCTCGAACGCGAACGCGCCACGATCGTCGCCCCGTACGACGGGATGGTCGATCGGGTCGACATCTCGATGGGCGAACGGGTGGCGGCCGGCGCCAACATCACGCGGGTGGTCAACCTCAACGCGCTCCGCATCGAAGCGGCGGTGCTCGAGCACGACCTGCCACTGATCAAGGAAGGCGGCAGCGCGGTCATCACCTCCGCCGCCGCCCCCGACATGGCGGTGACGGGACGCATCTCGGCGGTGCTGCCGGTGATAGACTCGACGACGCGATCCGGACGCGCCTACGTGCGCCTGACGGGCGGCGGCGCCTTGCGCCCGGGCATGTACGCCGACGTGCGCCTCGAAGCCTCCCGCCTCACCAACCGCCGCCTCGTCCCCGCCCGCGCCGTGATCGAACGCGACGGCCGCCCGCTGGTCTTCGTGGTGAAGGAGGGACGCGCCCAGTGGGTGTACATATTGCCGGGGCGTACGAATGGGATCGAGACGGAAGTGATGGCGGATAGTGTGAGCGGAGTCATACCGGTCGATGTCGGGGACGAAGTGATTGTCGAGGGACACTTGACGCTGACGCATGATGCGCCTGTACGGGTCGTGGAGACGGGGGACGGGAGACGGGAGACGGGAGTGCCTTCGGCGAGGAAGTAGCGCGCGACGCCACACCCGGTGTACGCGGCGCAGAGCGCCGCACTCCCGTCCCCCGTCCCCCGTCTCCCGTCCGCCCCCCCATGTCTCTCGTTCGCGCCGCCACCACCCGCCCCGTCACTACCATCGCCAGCGTCCTGGCGATCGTGCTGCTGGGCAGCGTCTCGCTCGGTCGGACCCCGGTCTCGCTGCTCCCCGATGTGCAGCTGCCGGTGCTCACCATCCGGACGCTCTACACGGGGGCAGCGGCCGAGGAGGTCTCCCGATTCATCGCCGAGCCAGTAGAAGAATCGATCGCGGCCACGCCGGGGCTGGTCGAGCTGCGGTCGGTCAGCCGCAACGGTGAGGCGACGACCACGGCGCGGTTTGCGTGGGGAACGGACATGCAGACGACGCTGCTCAATGTGCGCGAGCGGCTGGACAATGCACGGTCACAGCTGCCGGAGCGCGCCGACCGTCCGACGCTGCTGACCAGCGACCCGGGGGAGCGGCCGATCGCGGTGCTGTCGATGTCGATCGCCGGCGACATGCGGCAGCTGGCGCGCACCGCCGAGGACGTGCACTCGCGGCGGTTGGAACAGATCGCCGGGGTGGCGTCGGTGGCGGTGGTGGGGGCGCCGGAAGATGAAGTGCGCGTCGAGGTCGATCCGGCGCGCATGCGTGCGCTCGGTCTCACGCCCAACGACGTGTCGCTGGCCATCCGCGCGGCCAACGTCAGCGGCGTGGGGGGGACGATCCGACGCGGGCAGTTCCGCTTCTCGGTGCGCACCCTGACCGAGTTCCGCTCGCCGGACGAGATCCGCGACGTCCCGGTGGGACCGGTGGGGGCGGGGATCACGCTCAAGGATCTGGCGACGGTGACCACGACGATCGCCGACCCCAAGACGCTGACGCGCTTTGACAGCAAGCCGGCGGTGGGGCTGGTGGTCTACCAGGATGCGGGGGCGAACACGGTCTCGGTCACCAAGGAGATCACCGGCGTGGTGGACCAGCTCACGCAGGAGTTCCCCGCCATCGGGCTCACGGTGGTCGCCGCGCAGGCCAACTTCGTGGTCGACGCGCTCTCCAACCTCGGACAGGAGATCGTGATCGGCGGGATCCTCTCGCTGGGGTTGATCCTGCTCTTCCTGCGCGACTGGAAGATGTCGCTGGCGATTGGGGCGATGATCCCGCTGTCGGTCTTGCTGGCGCTGGTCCTGCTGCAGGGAATGAACGTGACGATCAACGTGCTCTCGCTGGGTGGGCTGGCGTTAGGCGTCGGGCTGCTGGTGGACAACGCGATCGTGGTCGCCGAGGCGTCGGCTCGGAAGCGGGAGGAAGGGATGCCGCTGCTCGAGGCGACGATCGAGGCAACGGAGGAGGTGAGCGGCCCGCTGATCGCCGGGACGCTGACGACGCTCCTGGTCTTCGGCCCGATCATCTTCGTGCGCGGGCTGGCGGCAGCGCTGTTCCGTGACCTATCGCTTTCTGTGGTTATGAGTGTGGGGGCGTCTCTGATACTGGCGCTGACGCTGATGCCGGTGATGATCGTGGGGAGGAGACGGGGGACGGGGGACGGGGGACGGGAGTTGGGGAGTGCACCGGGTGAGGGTGGCGCGCTGAAAGCGCGCCCAACCCCCGTCCCGCGAGCAACGCGAGCACTCCCGTCCCCCGTCCCCCGTCTCCCGTCCGATCGACCGCTCGCTTCTCACGCGCCTCGGCCACTGGTCGTCCCACCAATACGACCGCGGCATGCGCTGGTCCCTGCGCAACCCCGGGCCCGTCTTCACCGTCGCCATCGCCTCCGTTGTCCTGACTCTGTTCGTCATCGACCGCATGCCACGCGAGATCCTGCCCCAAGTCGACGAAGGCATGGTCGTGGCGTCGATGCATCTCCCCGAAGGGACGGCGATCGAGGCGACGGTGCAGCAGGTGGCGCGGGTCGAGCAGGTCGCCCGATCGTTAGGCGCGGTGGGGGTGTACTCGCGGGTGGGCATCGCCACCGACGAGGAGATCCTCGCGGGGGCCGAGCCCGGTTCGTCGGCGACGGCGCAGCTGCTCATCCCGGTCCCCGATGGTGTCGAGGCGACTACGTTCGCTGACCGGCTGCGCGCAGGCGTGCCGGACCTCGCTCGCGGAGCGCTCGCGCTCGACCTGGCGGGACAGTCGGAGTTCGGGTCGCTGATCGGGCGCGAGGGGCGGCTGGTGCGGGTGGAGATGAGTGCGCGCAAGCTGGCCGAGGCGGCGCGCTGGGCCGACAGCGTGCGCACGCGACTGCAGGCGCTCACATCACTCGCCGACGTGCGCGACCCGAACGGTGGCACGCAGCCGATCGTCGAGATCACCCTGCAGCGCCAACTGCTGGCGGAGCGCGGCATCTCGGTGGAGGCGGTGTCGAACGCCCTGGCCGGAGGGCTCGGCGGTGTGGAGTCGAGCGACTTCCGCGAGACCGATCGGCGCACGCCGATCTCGGTGCGCTTCGCGGGGCTCAAGAACGAGGACCTGGCCGAGGCCATGGCGACGCCGGTCAACGGCATCCCGATCGCGCAGCTGGTGCGCGCACACGAGCGGCAGGCGCCGATCGAGGTTGTGCGGGTGGGGCAGCGTCCGGTGGCCGTGGTCGAGGGGCTGATCGAGCGCGGCGGCACACGCAACGCGGCGGCGGAAGTGCGCGCAGTCATGGACGGCTTCTCGCTCCCCAGCGGTGTCACGTGGGAGATCTCCGGTGCGAATGCCGAACAGGAACGCACCACCCGCGAGCTGACGCTGGTGGGCTGGCTCTCGGTGGCGCTGGTCTTCCTCGTGCTGGCCGGCGAGTTCGCCTCGTTCACCGTCCCGCTGGTGGTGATGCTCACCGTGCCGCTGGCCGCGGTGGGCGGCATCCTCTTCCTGTGGGTGACGGGGCAGTCGATCAATGCGGTGGCGCTGATCGGGATCGTCGTCATGATCGGAATGGCCGATAACGAAGCGGTGGTCAAGCTCGACGCGATCCGTCGCTTCCGCGAGGCAGGGCATTCGATTGAGGACGCGGTGCTGCTCGGTGGGCACCAGCGACTGCGGGCGATCGCGATGACCAGCATCACGACCATCACCGGCGTGCTGCCGTTGATGTTTGGATGGGGAAGCGGCGGGGCGTTGTACCAGCCGCTGGCGGCGGGAGTGATCGGAGGGAGCGTGTCAGCGCTCCTGGTCACGTTTTTTCTTGCTGCCGACGGCGTGTGCAGGTACTGAGGCAAAGAGACGGGAGACGGGGACAGGAGACGGGAGGGGAGTGCCACCGAATGCCCCTCTCCCCCGCGAGCAACGCTAGCACTCCCGTCTCCCGTCTCCCGTCCCCCGTCCCTGCCATGATTTCGGCTGCCGTTTCCCGCCCCGCTGTCGTGTGGGCCGCCGCGGTGACTTTGCTCCTGGCGGGGCTCGTCTCCTTCACGCGTCTCCCACTCGCAACGCGCACCTCGATCGAGCTTCCTCGGCTCTCCATCACGTCCTCCTGGACGGGGGCATCGGCTGAGTTGCTTGAGATGTACGTCTCCTCGCCTATCGAGTCGGCGATCCAATCGGTACGGGGGGTGCGACGCACGCGGTCGGAGTCGTCGGAGAATGGATCGCGTATCACCGTCGAGCTGGAGGCCGACGCCGACGTGCAGATCGCCCGGCTCTCCATTCTCGAGCGCATGGAGCTGCTGCGGCCGGAGTTTCCGCCGGGGGTCACGCAGCCCAAGGTGAGCAACTACGTGCCCGAGGAGCTGTCCGAGGAGGACCTGCTCACGCTGACGATCTCCGGACCCTACACGGCGGGAACGCTGCAGAAGATCGCCGATGAACAGGTCGAGCCCAGGCTGAGCGCGGTGCCGGGAGTCGGCAACATCAGCGTGCAGGGGGGCACGGAGCCGGGGGTGTCGATCACCTACGACCCGGCGCTGCTGCGGCAGCTCGGCGTGTCGCCGCAGCTGCTGGGGGACGCGCTCGACGGGGCGCGGGTGGTGCAGTCGCTGGGGACGGACCAGCGCGGGGGGACGGAGCGGCCGGTGGTGCTGCGTGACCAGCCGGCGGCGGTCGAGGAGCTGGCCAACCTGCCGATCATCGGGCGCGGCGGGCAGCCGTTTGCGTTAGGCGCGCTGGCCACCGTGCGCCCCGAGGAGGATACGCGCGGCCTCTTCTTCCGCATCAACGGCCAGCCGGCGATCGCCATCGGCATCTCGCGGCTGGCAGGGGCCGACGCGATCAAGACGGCGGCGGCGGTACGGCAGGCGCTGCGGGAAATCGAGGGGCGGCTACCGCCGGCCGTGCGGCTGAACGTGGTCTACGACGACTCGGTCGAACTGGCCCGCCAGCTGCGCGACCTGCTCATCCGCGGTTCCATCGCCTTCGGGCTCGTGCTAGTGGTGCTGCTCGCTTTGTTGCGGGACTGGCGCGGGACGGGGCTGGTGATGCTGAGCGCGTCGGTTTCGGTGGCGGGGACGGCGCTCCTGCTCTTCCTCTTCGACATTCCGGCCAACCTGCTCACGCTCGCCGGGCTGGCCATGGGGGTCGGGATCCTCGTCCAGGACGGGCTGATCGTGATGGACCGACTCGGCACGGTCCCCGACACGCCGGCCGATCGGGCCAGCGTGGCCCGGGCGATCGCCCCAGCCGTCACCGGCGCCACGCTCACCACGGCGGTCGTCCTCTTCCCCTTCCTGTACCTGCAGGGTAACGCCCGCACCGCCTTCGTCCCGTTTGCCAGCGCCTTCACGATCGCCCTCGGCTGGTCGCTGATCGCCTCGGTGGTCATGGTGCCGGCGCTGGCGCGCGGGCACCGGGTGCACGAGACCTCCTTCCCGCGCGCTCGACGATTCTATGCCAGGCTGGTGATCGGTGTCATGCGCTGGCGCTGGGCGACGCTGACCGCGACCGTGGCCACGTTAGGCGTGCTCACCTGGGCGTTCATCGTGAAGGTCCCCCGCGTCTCGTTCGGCGGCTTCGGCGAACAGCGCACCACCCTCTCCGCCTTCATCAACTTTCCGCGCGGAAGCGATCCGGCCTCGCTCGACGCTGCGATGCGCGAGATGGAGGCGCAGGTGGTCGGGCGCCCCGGCGTGGAGCAGGTGACCGCGCAATCGTACGGCGGCTTCGGCGCGGGGATGCGGGTGCTGTTCCGGCGCGAGGCCGAATACTCGGCGATCCCCCAGGAGCTGGAGGAAGCGCTCACGCAGCGGGCGGTATACATCGGTGGCGCGTCGGTCTCGGTGCGCGGCAACGGTCCCGGCTTCTCGTCGGGCATGGGCTCCGTGTCGTCGGCGACGTTCCGCATCAAGGTGCTGGGCTACTCGTTCGGCGGTGTCGAGCGACTGGCGATGGACCTCAAGGAGCGCCTGGAGCGCATTCCTCGCGTGCGCGACGTGGACATCAACGCCTCATCGTTCTTCTCCACGGGCAAGGCCTACGCGGTGACGATCCTCCCCGATCGCTCGGCGCTCGAACGCTATGGGGTGACGGCCGCCGCCTTCTCCGCCGCTGTGTCGCGCGAGGTGCGCGGCCCGGTGGGGCGGCAGCTGCTGGAGATCGGCGGCGAGGAGATCCCGGTCACGGTCAAGGCAGCCGGCGCGCGCGAGCGGTCGCTCGACGAGCTGCGCCGAGCGATCGTGCCGTCGCCGAGCGGGGCGCCGGTGACCATTGCCGCGCTGGCGTCGGTCGACGAGCGCGAGGCGCTGAGCGCTATCTCGCGCGAGGACCAGCAGTATGTGCGCATCGTCGCCTACGAGTTCCGCGGCCCGAACAAGCTGGCGCAGCGCACCCACGACGCCTTCATGCGGTCCGTCACCGTTCCTCCCGGCTACTCGGCGGCCGACGCGGGATTCGGTTTTTTTGAACCCGACGACAGCGAGCAGGGGCTGTGGCTCGTCTTCGCCATCGGCGTGACGCTCGTGCTGCTGACGGTGGCGATCGTCTTCGACTCGGTGTGGGCAGCGGGGATGGTTTTCTGCTCGCTGCCGGTGGCGTTAGGCGGGGTGGTGGCGGCGTTCTGGGTCTCCGGCGCCTCGTTTACGCGTGAGGCGGCGGTCGGGGTGATCCTTGTCGTGGGGCTGGCCGTGCACCAGGCGATCCTGCTGATCGACGCGGCGCTGGAGCGACGGCGGCGTGGGACTGTGAACCGACAGCTGCACCGGTTGACGCCACTGCGCACGCTGCGGGCCTCGGTGGACCGGGCGGGGATGATCGTGCTGGTGACGCTTGCCTCGCTGGCGTCGCTGCTCCCGCTGGCGATCGGGGAGAAGAGCGACACGCTGTTCGGGGCGATCGCACTGGCCACGGCCGGGGGGACGCTGGCGGGGACGCTGGCGGCGATGGTGGTGCTGCCGGCGCTGGTGGTGCGGGGGGCGCGGCGTGTGAGGCGCACGGCGAAGGCGCCCTGACCGTATCTTTCCTCCGATTCCCCGTGACGCACCGCGTTGCGTCCTCTGCGTCCTCTGCGGTCCAAGAGCTTTTAACCGCAGAGGACGCAGAGGACGCAGAGGAGGCTCCGGCGACGGCTTCCTAATCGCACGAGGAACTTCATGCGAGTTCGTGACCTGACGATTCTCTTCTCTGCGGTGACCCTCGCGACGGGTCTCGCGCCCGTGCGCAGCACTGCGCAGGCCCCCACCAAGATGGACGCCGAGGTGGACCGCCGCGCCAAGTCGCTCGAGGCCAAGGTTGTCGCCTGGCGCCGCGACATCCACGAGCACCCGGAGCTCGGCAACCGCGAATTCCGAACCGCCAAGCTGGTCGCCGAGCACCTGCAGGAGCTCGGCATGGAGGTCAAGACGGAGGTCGGGCACACGGGGGTCATCGGGATCCTCAAGGGGGGCAAGCCTGGTCCCGTGGTCGCGTTGCGCGCCGACATGGACGCCCTGCCGGTAGCCGAGGAGGTCGACCTGCCGTTCAAGTCGGCCGTGCGCACCACCTACAACGGGCAGGATGTTGGTGTGATGCACGCCTGCGGCCACGACAACCACGTTGCGATCCTCATGGGAGTTGCCGAGTTGTTGTCGGGGATGAAGTCCGAGCTGCAAGGGACGGTGAAGTTCATCTTCCAGCCCGCCGAGGAGGGCGCGCCGGCCGGTGAGGAGGGTGGGGCCGAGCTGATGCTCAAGGAGGGGGCGTTCGACAATCCCAAGGTCGATGCGGTCTTCGGGCTGCACGTCTTTCCCTTCGAGACCGGGAAGATCGTGTATCGCAGCGGCGGGCTGATGGCCAGCAGCGACAGCTACAAGGTCGTGATCCGCGGTCGGCAGACACATGGCGCGCTCCCGTGGAACGGGATCGATCCGATCACCATCTCGTCGCAGATCATCTCCAACATGCAGTCGATCGTCAGCCGCCAGGTCGACCTGACGCTGACGCCGGCGATCCTCACCGTTGGCTACATCCGCGGCGGCATTCGGGTGAACATCATTCCCGACTCGGTGGAGTTCGGCGGGACGATCCGCACCTTCGACGAGCCGACGCGCGACTCGATCCTCGTGCGGTTCCGCCGCATCGTGACCGGACTGGCCACGGCCAACGGTGCCACCGCCACCATCGAGTTGACGCGCGGGACCCCGGTCACGTTCAACGACCCGGCGCTCACCGAGCGCATGGCGCCATCGCTGCGGCGTGCGTTAGGCGCGGACCAGGTCGAGATCGGGCGCCAGACCACCACCGCCGAAGACTTCTCGCTCTTCCAGAAGGCGGCCCCGGGGGTCTTCTACTTCCTCGGCGTCACCCCCAAGGGGACCGACCCATCGAAGATCGCCCCGAACCACTCGCCGCGCTTCTTTGCCGATGAGGGGGCACTGGTCCCGGGGGTGAAGGCGTTGTCCACGCTGGCCATCGACTACCTCGCGATGAACGCCAACAAGCCGAAGATGTAACGGCGTGCGTGTGCCATGGATGCATCACGGGGGTGAGGCGCAGTGCGCTTCACCCCCGTGTCGTCGTCACCGCGGCATTAGCGGCAACGCGCTCAGCACTTCACCTCGCCCTTCCCTGCCGCCTCGATCATCGCGGCGATGTCGATGAGCGTCTTGGCGCCGATGTCCTCGTCGTACCACTTCATCTTGTGCTCGAAGATCTCGTTGTCCTTGAGCTTCCCCTTGTTGCCGAGGATCCAGTCGCGCAGCTCGGTGGGGCGCTCGATCCAGCAGCCGCGCTCCTCGAAGTTGGCATCGAGCAGGATGACGGTGGGCGTCGCGCCGCGCCCGTCCGGCGTGCGGTGTGCCTCCATCACCGCGCTCCCCACCTTGTTGTCGATGATGCGCAGCTCGACCCCCATCAGCTGCTCGGCGAGTCGGGCGACATACGGCACGGTGTTGACCGAGTCGGAGCAGCCGTCCACCGCGACGACGAGGAGCTTCCACGGGCCGGGGGCGGAGCGGGCGCGGGTGAGCACGGCGTCGGCGACCACGCCACGTTCGTAGTTCGTCGCCCACTGCGCCTTGCGGGCCTTGGCGGCGGCCAGGAAGGCGTCCATCGTCACGCCGGTTTCGAAGAGGCGGCGGTAGGTGGTGTCGGGGATTGTGCTGGCGGTCGCGCCCGCGGCAGTGACCTGCGGAGTTACCACAGAGGTCACAGAGGACACGGAGGGGGTGGGGCTGAGGGCGCAGATGGCGCCTAGGGCGAGGGGCAGCAGCGGGGTCACAGGATGCGCTCCGTGGGATTTGTGGGGGTCGGTTGTGCGCGCAGCATGGCGATCGCCAGCATGATGGCGCCGACGCTGACCCCCATGTCGGCGACGTTGAAGATCCAGAAGCGCAGGTCGCCGAGTCCGACGTCGATGAAGTCCACGACGCCGGCGGCGTGGCGCAGCCGGTCGATGAGGTTACCCACCGCCCCGCCGCAGATCAATCCGATCGCGGCCCCCTGCCAGGCGTCCTGGTCGTCCACGGTTCGCAGCGTGCGCAGGAGGACCACGAGCACGATGGTGGCCATGATCGTGAAGCCCCAGCGCGAGTAGTCACCGAGCGAGGTGCTGAATGCGGCCCCGGTGTTGTACGTCAAGGTGAAACGCAGCACGTCCCCCACGATTTCGTGGGGGACGTGCTTGGGCTGGAGCGCCACCTCGGCGAGCCGCTTGGTCACGACATCGGTCAGCACGACGAACGTCGCGAGCGACCAGAACCAGCCCGACTTTCTCGTCACGGCCCGATCCGTCCTACTTCTTCTCGGTCAGTGCCTTGATCTCGGCCGGAAGCTCGAGCTCCTTCGGGTCGACGTTGTCCCACTCGTAGCCCTGAACCGTGATGATGATCTGCTGCCCCATCTGGTCGATCGTCGTGGTCGTGGCGCGCTTGATGCCGCCCCATTCCTTGTAGCCGGCGAAGGTGGTGGTCGTCTCGACCTCACCCATCGGCGTGGCAGACTTGGACTGCGACCAGGTGATCATCCCGTCGGCGACCGAGAAGCAGTCGAAGGAGTTCTTGCCCGACTTCCAGGTGTGCTTGACCTTGTAGCATTCGGCCCCGCCCAACGTGGTCTTCTCCATCGTCTCGCTGGCGGTGATCGCCGCCGACACACGCGAGTAGTTGCTCGGGTCGTTGTCTTCCTTGGCCGATTCGAGCGACGGCCCGCTGAGGATCGACGGTCCCTGCATCGGGTTGGTCGTCCACGCCACCGCGCCATCAAACCCTTGGCGCATCTCGCCCATCCCGGGGATGTCGATCTTGGACGCCATCAGGTTCGGGAAGACGTTGACGATTTCCATGTTCGCGCTCATCCCCATCGCGGGCAGGTCGAAGGCGGCCTTCATGCGCGAGGACTTGTGCCCCTTCCACGCATCGGCGTTCGTCTCCTTGGCCCACTTGGCGATGAGGTCCTTCGCCGGAGGCAGCGCCGCCTGGGCACTGGCCAGGGTCGCAGTAACGGGAATGGCGGCGAGGACCGCAAGCATACGCGCCGCGCGCAGGGTGCGGATGGACACAGTCGACATCTGATTCTCCAATGAATGGGGGGAACGCCACACGGCGCCCGCCGGGTAAGCTAACACGCTGGGGGACGGATCGTCCCGGAAGACCCTACGGTGATAGGGCGCTGGGAGTTGGATGAAAAGGACGGGGGACGGGAGACGGGAGACGGGGGGGGCACCTGGTGAAGGGAGGTTCATGGGGGGCCTGCGGGGGTGAGCGATCAGGATCCCATGACCCGCTTCCCGCGCGCGCCGAGGCCCGTCCTCTGCGTCCTCTGCGGTTGACTGCTTTTTACCGCAGAGGTCGCAGAGGTCGCAGAGGAGGGCGGGTGCGAGGGTGGATCTGCGGGGTCGGTCGCAACCGTCCCCGCTCAACTCCAGATCAGCGGCGCCCTTTCCCCCCTCGCCCCGCATCCGATACCGCCGATGCCGCCCCATTGATCCACCGCAGCGCTGCCTCGAGCGCTTCGTCCCGCCCTTCGAGCAGCGCGCCTCGCCGAAGTGGAAGCAGCTCGTCGGGAGCGACACCGCGGGCCTCGAGGCGGCGGCCGTCGGGGGCGGTGAAGTCGGCGACGACGTATTGCATCACGTCGCCATTCGGGAGGCGGGTGAGCATGGACGGCAGGGCCTGCCCGGCCGTGCGGTCGCCGAAGACCCGCGCCCGCCCCATCGCCTGCAACCCGGCGGCGAAGATCTCGCTCGTACTCACGGAGAGGTCGTCGACCAGGATCGCGAGGGTTCCACCAAACGGGGGGAGCGCATTCCCGGCACGATCGCTTCGCCGGGGTTGCTGACGTAGCGCAGCGCCCCGCCACGCATCGTCATGGTGCCGAACGATGCGGTGGAGTCGAGGAAGTAGCCTCCCATCCCCATCACCATCGCGGCCACCCCGCCCACGTTGCCGCGCAGGTCCATCACCACGCCCCGGCACTCGCGAAAGGCGACCATCGCATCGTCCATCCGGGGCATGATCGGCGTCATCCACACGTTGAAGCGCAGCATGCCGACGCACCCCTCCCCCTCCTCCCCGACCCGCCGCGTCGATTCGAAGCGGACGAACAACGGCGGCATGTGTCCATAGCGCACGAGGTCCGCGTCCACCGCCTGGCGGCGCAGCTTCACACGTCGAACATCCCCGTCTCCGTCACGCAGGACGAGCGGGACCACGGAGCCGACCGCCCCCTGCGACCGCGAGATGAGCGCGAGCGGCAGCTGCAACGCCGCCAGCCGGCGGGCACGCACGTCGCCGACCTGCAGGCGGTCGCGCACGAAGGGCGCAACATCGAGCTCGCCGAGCCGTTCCAGCGTCCACCCGGCGTGCACCCCGGACTGTGCGGCCGACGACCCCTCGGCCACGCGGGACACGACGACCACGCCATCCAGCAGGCGGAACTCGAGCCCCACGTCGCCTAACGATTCCTGCTCGGCCTGCGGTTCGTCCCACCCGGCCGCGGCCTCTGCGGGAATGAGGGCGAAGTGCGACTCGCCCAGCCGGGCAAACATCGCGCCGATCGCAAGGCGCACGTCGGCCATCGTGCGCGCGCGCGCGGAAGCCGTGCGCAACTCGCGACGCACCGCGTCCCAGTCGTGTCCACGAAAGGTCGTGTCGTAGTACGACTGCGCCACCTTCGACCACGCACTATCGGCCGTGGCCACCGCCAGCGCCGGTTCGAACGCCTCGCGTTTTCCCGTCCCACGTGCCTGCCCTTGCACAGTCCGCGCGACCGCGACGAAGAGCAGGACAGCGCCAAGGAACCACCAGATGCCCGACGAGACCGTCGTCCTTGGACGACGACCGGGAGCAGGTGGTGAGGCGCTTGGGCGGGGGGGCGCGTTAAAGCGCGGGCGGTATGCAAGAGCTCGTTTCATTACCTCTGGGACGATCGGTCGCCCGCCAAGGTCATGCGCAACGCACGCACCTGCTGCGCGCAAACGACGTCCCGTCGGCTGCACGTCACGCCGAGGACGCGCAGCGTCACGTTGCCAGCCGTCCCCTGCGCTCCGGCCGCCCCACGAGCCTGCCCGCTATCGCCCGCGTCCGCCCGGCGTCGGCAGCGTCGACAGGAATCCCCGCAGCGTGTCGCCCCAGATGGCGGGGATCGTGTGTGTCCCATGCCCCCGCGTGCGATCACCGATCGGGACGAGGACGTACGACCCTCGCTTCACTCGCGGCATGAGGCGTTCCATCAGGCCGAGTTCGGGCGGATTCACCAGGTCGTCGGCCGAATTGATCGTCAGCACCGGGACCGTGATGCGCTCGAGATGCGGTGACGGGTCGTAGTCGCGCGACGAGTCGAACTGATACAGCATGTCGTTGGCGTCGGTCGTGCGCACGCGCGCGTCGAGGAACGCCGTGATCGCCGAGTCGGCGGCATCGCGCGTTGGCGCCTGGCGCTGCTGGACCAGCGGGGCCGATGTCATCATGAACAGCATCCCCAACGCTGAGCGCAGTCCCTCAGCCGGCGGTGCGGTGTAGTCCCCGCCCTTCCAGTTCGGGTCACGCTTGATGTCGTCCATCAGCATGCGGCGGATCATCCGGTTGCGTCCGGCGATCTGCGTGGGGACGCAGGCCAGCGGGACGAGGGCGTCGACCTCGTCGGGGTACAGATAGCCCCACACCCACGCATGCATGCACCCCATCGACGTCCCCATGACGACGTGCACCCGGCGGACACCGAGCCCGCGGTCGAGCAGCAGGTGCTGCAACTTGACCATGTCGGTGTAGCCGTAGCGGGGGAACTTCATGCGCAGCCCATCGCTCGGCTTGCTCGACGCGCCGTGGCCGATGTTGTCGGGGAGGATCACGTAGTAGCGCGCCGTGTCGAGCGGCTGGCCCGCACCGTACAGCCCCCCGGCGAAGCCGGCGCCAAGGAACTGCCCCCCGGTCCCGCCGGTGCCGTGCAGGATCAGCACGGCGTTGTTGACGACTCCGGCGGCGTCGCGGCGCGGCGTGCCTAACGTGACGTAGTGCAGCCGCACGTCGCGCAGCACTTCACCCGACTCGAAGCGATACTCACGGAGCGTGAAGTCGCCGGGCGTCACCTGTGCCGCCGACGGGGCGCCGACGAGGGAGAGAAGCGCGGCGGCGAGCAGGTGGCGGGGAAGTCTCAGCATCGGGAACGGGAGCGCGGGGACGGACGGAGAGCCGAGGGACGCGCCCAAACTAGAGTCCATCCCGCCGGGAGTCGACCTCTGCAAGCCGGCGCATGACCCCGGCGCGCCGGCGACTCCGGACGCGGGCAGCTCGCCTCAGCGCCCCAGCGCCATCCCCCGACCGCGACGCCGTGCCCACTTCTTGCGCGCCTCGCCGATCGCCTTGGTGAACTCCACGCGAAAGCGATCGGGCGAGTGGTAGCGGGCAATCAGCGCGCGGGCGTTCGCTCCCAGCTCGGCCGCGAGCCCCTGGTCGGCGAGCAACCGCTCGGCGTGGGCCCGCATCTCAGCCGGCGACTCGGCCACGAAGCCGGTGACGCCGTGCTCGACGATCGTGGTCGGGTGGCGATTGGTGAGCACCGGCATCCCCGCCGCCATCGCCTCGAGCACCGCCATGTTCACGCCGTCCTCGTAGCGAGGGTCGGCCGTGTGCACCAGGAAGCGATGGGAGGCCAGCATGCGCTTGAGGTGATCCCAGCTATCGGCGGCCTCGACCCCGGCAAGGTCGGGGTTGTGCCCAACGATACGCAGCGGCAGGCCGGCCAGCGCCTCCTCATGAAAGTCCCAGGCGAGGAACACGCGCTTGGACGTGACATGGTTGGCCACGCGCAGCCCGCAGGCCACGTCGCCGATCCATGGGAGATACGCCTCGGGGTCGGCGCTGTTGTGCACCACCGCATGCGTCACGCCCCACGAGCGGGCCTTGGAGCGCGAAATGGCGATGGCGTGGCCGCCGACGGTGGCGAGGTAGCTGTTGAGCATCGCCCGCATGTCGCGGGCATCGAACTCTGCGTCCTGCTGCGCCATGCGTCCCTCGAGCGTGTCGTGCAGCACGAGCAGCTTCGGGGCATCGAGGAACTTCGTGTCGAGCAGGTCGGTGATGTTGTGGTTGATCACGCAGTCGTATGCGGTACCGTGCTGGCGCACCTCATCGAGCGTGACCGTGCGGGCGCCGTCGGGCAGCGGGCGCATGCGCGTGTCCCAGCCCTGCGTGTAGCGACCGGGAAGCCCCACGACGATATCAAGCTCGGCGCACAGGACGCCGAGCTGATGGATCCAGGCTTCGTGACAATTCAGGACGAGGAGTTTCACGACGGTAGGACGCGCGAGGGGCATGCGGCGTCTCAGCCTCATGCCCTCGCAGGCGAACGCGCAGAATCGCGCGCCTACCGGGCAGCCAACTCGCCGTTCGACGGCGATGCCGCTCCCTCTGACGACGAGTCCCAGTCGGCGTCTCCCACGCCAGCCAGCGCCCGGGAGAGGTCGGCCCACAGGTCCTCCACCCCCTCCACGCCGACCGACAGCCGCAGCAACCCCGGCGTGATCCCCATCGCCTCGCGCTCCGCATCCGGCACGAGTCGGTGGGTCAGGCCCGCCGGATGCTGGATCAGGGTGTCGGTCGAGCCGAGCGAGACGGCCGGCGTGATGAGGCGCACCGACTCCATGACGTGGGCGGCCGCCTGGTATCCACCGGCCAGCTCGAACGACATCAGGCTCCCCGCTCCACTCATCTGTCGCCCGAGCAGCCGCTGCGGGTCACCGTCCGGGAGCCCCGGATAGTGCACCGCGTGCACCGCGGGGTGCCGGGCCAGGCGCCGGGCGATCTCGCCCGCGCCTGCCTGGGCCCCGTGCACGCGCAGCGCCAGCGTGGGCAGTCCGCGATGCAGCAGGTACGCAGCCAGCGGGTGCAGGATGCCTCCGGTCAGGATGCGGACCTGCCGCAGCCCGCGGGCCATGGCCTCGGACGTCGCGATGACCCCGCCCACGGCGTCGCCATGCCCGCCGATGAACTTGGTCGCCGAGTGCAGCGCGGCGGCCGCGCCTAACGCGAGGGGGCGCTGGAGGATCGGGGTCGCGAAGGTGGAATCGACCACCACGGGGACGTCGCCGGCCTGTCGGACCACGTCGGCGATGTCGACCAGGGCGCAGGTCGGGTTGGCGGGGGTCTCGAGAAAGACCATCGCCGTGTCGGGGCGAATGGCGCCGGCGACTTCGTGCGGCGCAGCCCAGGTGACCTCGCGGCTGAGCAGTCCCGAGGCGAGCAGGTGATCGGTGCCGCCGTAGATCGGGCGCACGGCGACGATATGCCGCCCTCGGTCGGTGGGGGCGAGGAAGAGGGCCGTGATGGCGGCCATGCCGCTGGCGAAGGCTACCGCCGCCTGTGCCCCCTCGAGTTCGGCGAAGGCCGACTCGAATCGGGCCACCGTGGGGTTGTAGAGCCGAGCGTAGACCGCAGTGTGGGCGGGGGCTGCCTCGCCCGCAGCGAGGGCATCCAGATCGGCCGTCCCCTCGGCGAGGTCGTGCATGGGGTAGGTCGACGAGAGGTCGATCGGGGGGGCGTGCACGCCGATCCGGGCGAAGTCGTCGCGACCGGCGTGGACGCAGCGGGTGTGCATTGATGTGGCTGACATTCGCAAATTATTCCGTTGAGAGTCCTACTGCAGTATATCATTCGAACCTACTGCAATTCCAACGAATCATTTTCGGTTCTATGCCAGCCACACGCCCTCTCGACCGAATCGACCGCGCCCTTCTCGCCGCCTTATCGAAGAATGCTCGGGCGTCCAACAAGGAGCTGGCGGCGCTCGTCGACCTCGCCCCGTCGAGCTGCCTGGAGCGGGTGCGACGCCTTGTGCGTGATGGCGTGATCCGTGGCTTCTCGGCCGACATCGACCCGGCGGCGCTGGGGCTGGGACTGGAGGCGGTGATGGCGGTGCAGCTCAAGCACCACTCGCGGGAGAACTACGACGCCTTCCGGCAGCACGCGATGACGATTCCCGAGGTGGTGGCCGTCTATCACATGGCGGGTGAGAACGACTTCCTCGTCCACGTGCAGGCGCGCGATGCGCAGCACCTGCGCGACCTGGCGATCGACCGCTTCATCACCCGCGACGAGGTCGGGCACATCGAGACCTGGCTCGTCTTCGAGCACCTGCGCAGCCGTGGGGATTGGCTCACCGTAGACTAACCGCCTGCTGCGCTTGTCCGCTGCCGACAGGATCGTTAGGCTGTCCGGGAGCGGGGTTCTGGTCCGTGCGCGAAACCCGCCGCTCTACCCGCCGCTCTACCCGCCGCTCCACCCGCCGCTCCACCCGCCGCTCCACCCGCTTCCGCTCTCGCCGCCGATGCGACTCCCAGGCGCAGTCGTCGCCACGCTCCTGCTGATGGCTCCCCTCGCCTTCGCGCCCTACGTGGAGGCGGCAATGGTACCGTCGGCCGTGCAGGCCCAAAAGAAACAGGCGACGAAGACCGGGACGAAGCAGAAGGCCAAGACAAAGCAGGCGACCACGAAGAAGTCCACCGCGAAGAAGTCCACCGCGAAGAAGTCCGTCCCGAAGGGGACGGCCGTGAAGAAGGCCGCGCCCAAGCCCACCCTGCGTCCGGGCTGGCCCGTCAAGGGGCCGACGCCGCTTCCCGGCTCAATTCTCCCGCACCAGCGGATCATTGCCTACTACGGCAATCCGCTCTCCAAGCGCATGGGCGTGCTCGGCGAGTACCAACCCAACGACATGCTGCGTCGCCTCGACCGCGAGGTCGCCGCCTGGACGCGCGCCGATACGCTGACGCCGGCCATCCCGGCGTTGCACCTGATCGTGACCGTGGCGCAGGGGAGCGCGGGCAAGGACGGCAAGTGGCGCACGCGCATGTCGGACTCGCTCATTGAACGGGTCTACGGCTGGGCGCAGCAGCGCAACGCCCTGCTCTTCCTCGACGTGCAGGTCGCGCAGAGCACGCTCAAGCAGGAACTGCCGCCGTTGGAGAAATTCCTCGCGCGTCCGAACGTCCACCTCGGTATCGACCCCGAGTTCTCCATGAAGCGGGGGCACGCCCCGGGCAAGCGGATCGGGACCTACGACGCGCGCGACGTGAACTGGGCGGTGGATTTCCTCGCCGACATCGTCGACACCTACAAACTCCCGCCCAAGGTGCTGGTCATCCATCGCTTCACGCGCCCGATGCTGACCAACACGAGCAAGATCGACCTCGACCCGCGCGTCCAGATCGTCATCCACATGGACGGGTGGGGGGCGCCGAGCCACAAGCGGGCGTCGTACGATGCCTACGTCGCCAGCGAACCCGTGCAGTTCACCGGGTTCAAGCTCTTCTACAAGAACGACCTCAAGAAGAAGGGATCGCGCTTGATGCGCCCGTCCGAGTCTCGCTGTCCGCGGCCGTACCGAGGCCGGTCGTAGCATAGCAGTACCAGTAGCGGCGGTCGCGCGAGGGACCGCCGCGTCGCGCACTACATGGATGCCGACGACGGGGCGAGTTCGCGCCGCTGGATGCCCGTGAGCTCGAGCAACTCGCCATGCCTGGCGATCAAGTCAGCCACCGTATACCGGTCGAGCGTGGCCAGGAAGGCCTGCAAGGCCTCGTCGAGCGCCGGAGCCAACCCACAGGCCGACGCGATCGGGCAGCCGTCGTGCGCAGGCTCGAAACACGGGACGAGCGCCAGGTTGTCCTCGGTTCTCCGGATGACCTCGCCGACAACAATCGTGTCGGCGGCTCGCGCCAGGCGCATCCCGCCCTTGCGCCCGCGCACGGTCCGGACGAACCCGAGTCGCGACAGCCGTTGCACCACCTTGAGCAGGTGATCCTCCGACATTCCCATCTTGCGGGCGACCGCGCCAACGGTCGGGGTTTCCTCTGGCCGGAGGGCAAGGAAGACCAGCGCGCGCAAGGCATTATCGGTAAAGCGGGTCAGGCGCATGCAGACTCCACGGTACGGCACGGCCGGGCGAAATCCCGGCGTTTGCATCCAACCTAGGAGCGCGGGGTCGCCGCGCGGTCGGGAGATGCCCCCGCCCGACCCTCTAGAATCCTCTACATAGAATAGAGGATTTACCTACCCTTCTATTCCGTATGCTGTGCGAAGCTATTGGGCAGATCGAACGCCCCCTGTTCGGTCCCATCAGTGACCCATCCTGCACACCGAGGCTCTCCAAATGTCCCTCACGCGGAAATCACGAGTCGTGGCGTCGGTAGGCGCCGTGCTACTCGGCGTGACGTACCTGTACGCCTGTGCCCCCACCACGAAGACGAGCGGCATCGGCAACGTCGGCGACGCTGCCGCGCGTACGTACGTCGCACCTGGCAGCTACGACGAATTCTACTTTTTCGCCTCTGGAGGCTTCTCGGGACAGGTGGCGGTCTACGGTCTGCCGTCGGGGCGCTTGCTCAAGGTCATCCCGGTCTTCTCGCAGAACGCCGAGAACGGGTACGGCTACAACGTCGAGACGAAGGCGATGCTCAATTCCTCGTGGGGGCTCATTCCCTGGGATGACTCGCACCATCCGTCGCTCTCGATGACCGGCGGTGAACACGACGGCCGCTGGCTCTTCATCAATGCGAACAACACGCCGCGCTTCGCCCGGATCGACCTCAAGTCGTTCGAGACGGTCGAGACGCTCGAACTTCCGAACACGGGGGGCAACCACGGCTCGCCCTACACGACCGAGAACAGCGAGTACGTGATCAGCGCCACCCGCTTCTCCGTCCCCATTCCGCAGAAGGATGTCGGCTTCGACAAGTTCGCCGACGAGTTCAAGGGGACGATCTCCTTCGTGAAGGCCGACGAGTTCGGCAAGATGGACCTCGCCTTCCAGATCCTCGTCCCCGGTTTCAACTACGACCTCGGACGTCCGGGCAAGGGTCCGTCGCACGGCTGGGTCTTCTTCACCTCGTACAATACCGAGCAGGCGCACACCAAGCTCGAGGTGAACGCGTCGAAGAACGACAAGGACTACATCGCTGCCGTCAACTGGAAGGCGGCCGAGGCGTGCGTGGCCGCGGGGAAGGCCAAGACCTGGCCGACCCGCTACGCCCACAACGTCTATAACGACAGCACGCACTCGGCGAGCACCGAGTTCAAGACCTCGGTCAAGGTGCTCGATCCGAAGGACTGCGAGGGGACGGTCTACTTCCTGCCCACCCCGAAGTCGCCGCACGGCGTCGACGTCGACCCCACCGGCGAGTACATCGTCGGCGGCGGCAAGCTGGCCACCGTGATCCCGGTGCACTCGTTCAGCAAGATGCAGACAGCCATCACCGAAAAGAAGTTCGACTCGGAAGCGTACGGCATCCCGGTCATCAACTACGACGCGACGATGTACTGCGAGGTGCAGAACCCGGGTCTCGGCCCCCTGCATAACGAGTTCGACGCGCAGGGCAACGCCTACACGTCGGTCTTCATTTCGTCGGAGATCGTGAAGTGGTCGCTCAAGGATTGCGTCGTCAGCGACCGCGTCCCCACCTACTACTCGATCGGCCACCTGTCCGTCATGGGCGGTGATACCAAGACGCCGTACGGCAAGTACGTGGTGGCCATGAACAAGATCACCAAGGATCGCTATCTCCCGACCGGCCCGGAGCTCGCCCACTCGGCGCAGCTGTACGACATCTCGGGGCCCAAGATGAAGCTCCTGCTCGACTTCCCGACGATCGGCGAGCCGCACTACGCGCAGGCGATCCTGGCCAGCAAGATCAAGGGCGAACAGGTACGCTTCTACAAGCTGGCCGACAACCACCATCCGTACGTGGCCCGCAGCGAGCAGGAAACCGGCGTGTCGCGCAGTGGCAAGACGGTGCACGTCAAGATTACCGCGATCCGCTCGCACTTCGCCCCGGACAACATCGAGGGCGTGCAGGTCGGCGACACGGTGCTCGTCCACGTCACGAACCTCGAGCAGGACTGGGACGTGCCGCACGGCCTCGCGGCGATGGGCTCGTTTTCCGACGCCGAGGTGCTGGTGATGCCGGGGCAGACCCGCACGCTCACCTGGGTCGCGAAGTACCCGGGGGTCTATCCCTTCTACTGCACCGACTTCTGCAGCGCGCTCCACCAGGAGATGTCGGGGTACGTGCGGGTGGCGCCCACCGGATCCATGGTCGCGCTCTCCGCCACCACCAGCCCGAACACGCAGCTGGCACGACTCGCCGCCAGCGCGCAGACCCCGCCGCCAGCGCCAAAAGCGCCGAGCGCCCCGAGCGGTCGATAGCGCGAAGTACGAGGGGCGGGCGCCGCATGGCCCGCCCCCACTTTTTCCTTCACACGAGTTCCTGACATGATGTCCGTGCGTGCCCGTTTCCTGATCGTCCTGGCCGCCCTCCTTCTGCTCCCGATGTTCGTCACCCCCATCTGGCGTGTGTACCTTCAGGCACCGCAGTACCCCGAGGGGATCGGGATGCAGATCTGGATCAACACGGTGAAGGGGATCAAGGAGAACGACCTGGACAACATCAACAACCTCAACCACTACATCGGCATGAAGCGGATCGAGCCGGACACGATCCCCGAGCTGCGCATCATGCCATATATCGTCGGCCTGCTCTGCGCTGCCGGCCTCGTAGCCGCCGCTGTCGGCCGGCGCCGCGGGGCGCAGCTCTGGGTCGTGGCGTTCATTCTCGTCGCCGTGGTCGGGCTTGCCGACTTCTGGAAATGGGAGTACGACTATGGCCACGACCTCGACATGGAGAACGCCATCATCAAGGTGCCGGGGATGACGTACCAACCCCCGTTGATCGGCTCCAAGCAGCTGCTGAACTTCACCGCGACGTCGATTCCCGGCGTGGGCGGCATCGCCGCCATGCTGGCCGTGGGCGTCGGCGTCCTTGCCCTCGTCATCGACCGTCGACGTCCCGTGTTGGGCGGGGCAGATGGCGCGACCGTCGGTGCGGGGGAGCGTGCCGCCTCCCTCGTGGCCTGAGTTGATGCACCTACCTGGCGTCGGGCGCCCGTTCGGCGCCGTGGTCCGTCCTGCATCCTCACGCCGCTGCGTCCGGCTCGCCCTGCAACTGGCCGTGCAACTACTCGTGCTGGCCAGCGTTGTGCTGGCCAGCACTGGCTGCGGCGGCGAGAAGGGGCCGCGACCACTCGTCGTCGGCGAGGACTCGTGCGACTTCTGCAAGATGGCCATCTCCGACCCGCGCTTCGGCGCCGAGGTGCGCACGACAACGGG
Source organism: Gemmatimonadota bacterium (assembly GCA_016704465.1). GTDB lineage: Bacteria > Gemmatimonadota > Gemmatimonadetes > Gemmatimonadales > Gemmatimonadaceae > SCN-70-22. Next base: position 112,796 of record JADJAD010000017.1, read on the forward strand.
GCGGCTCGTCACGTTTGACGCGGTGGAGTGCGTGGCCGGCTACGTCGGCGCGGCCACCGACAAGAGTCGCATCGCCGGGATCTGGGTCGCCGACTACCACGGTGGTGCCATGGTCCCGGCCGACAGCGCCCTCTTCGTGAGCGGCGGTTCGCTGCACAGTCCGATGGGACGCCAACTCACGTCGTTCGCCCCGTCGATCTCCGCGGACTCGCTCGCCACGCTCTACGGCGGGACCGTCATCAGGTGGGCCGAGGTACTGGCGATGGCGCCGACCCCGCCGCATGGTTCGTCGCATGTCCCACCGTCTGGCGAGCCGTCAGGCGGCTCGCCATCGACCGGGAACGCGCCCAGCGACGAGACGACCCCGACGCATGAACATTGAGCCGCGGCGCGTTCCGCGCACGGCCCGTCCGCCGGCGACATCGACCCGCTCGTGAGCACTGCACCGTGAGCTCCCTACTCACCACGTGCGACGTCTGGCGATCGACGACTCCTGCAGCCCCATGTGGCGCGTGTCGGGCCTACCTACACGATGCGTGCGCGTGCGATACGAGCGGTGCGTGCGCGCGCCGACTCCGCACGCGTCTCCGTGTGCTCGGTCGTGCACTGTGTGTCTCGCTGGTGTCCGCGAGTCTCGGCGTGCCATCGCCGGCCATCGCGCAATCGTCCCCATCACCTGCGCGCGCTCAGGGGGCTGGTCCCACCAGCGCCGCGCTCATCGTCGTCTCTCCCGACGGTCCCGTGCAGCGCGTGGGCGATGCACTGCGACTCGCCGCTGCCGGGGGTCGCGTACTCGTCAAGCCGGGGCTGTACCTCGAGCCGACGCTGCGCATCGAGCGTCCGGTCACGCTCGAGGGGGAGCCGGGCGCGATCCTCGACGGTGGCGGCACCCACACCATCCTCGAGATCGCCGCCGATGATGTCACCGTGCGCGGTCTCACGTTGCGCAACACCGGCCCCAGTCAGAGTGAGGAGCGCGCCGGGATTCGCGCCGCGGGGGTGCGCAACTGCCGCATCGAGTCCAACCACCTCGACCAGACGCTGTTCGCCATCTACCTCGCCGACGTGCAGGACTGCCTGGTCCGCGCCAACATTGTGCGCGGCCCCGAGTCGGCACAGATGGTCTCGGGCAACGGGATCCACGTCTGGTCGAGCCGACAGGTGCAAGTGCTCGACAACGACGTGCGCGGGCACCGCGACGGCATCTATTTCGAGTTCGTCTCCGACGGACACGTGGTGGGGAACCGCTCCGAGCGCAGCGCGCGATACGGCATGCATTTCATGTTCTCGAACGACTGCCGCTATGAGCGCAACCTGTACCTCCAGAACAACAACGGCGTGGCGGTCATGTACTCCAAGCGGGCGGAGTTCATCGACAATCGCTTTGAGCGCAACTGGGGGAGCGCCGCCTACGGCCTCCTGCTCAAGGACATCAACGACTCACGCATCGAGGGCAATCAGTTCGTGAGCAACTCGGTCGGCCTCTACCTCGAGGACGCCAACCGCAATCGGGTGATCGGCAATACATTTCAGGGCAACGGGTGGGCGCTCAAGTCGCTCGCCAACGCCCTGGACAACGTGTACGAACACAACATCTTCGAGGGGAACGCCTTCGACGTGGGAACCAACAGCCGCTCGAACGTCTCGTTCTTTCGCGAGAACTACTGGGACCGCTATCGCGGCTACGACCTGGACCGGGACGGATTCGGCGACGTGCCACACGCCCCGGTGCGCCTGTTCGCCCTGGTCGTCGAACGCGCGCCGGCGACCCTGATCCTGCTGCGTTCGCTCCTCGTGGACCTGCTCGACCTTGCCGAACGGGTGATCCCGTCGCTCACGCCGGAGACGCTGCTCGATGATCGCCCGCTGATGAAGCGTCCCGAGAGGCAGGTGTCCCGTGGTTAGGGCGCGCGGGGTGGACAAGCGCTATGGCAAGCTGCCGGTGTTGCGCGGCCTCGACCTCGACGTGGAGCGCGGGCAGGTGACGGCGATCGTCGGACCCAATGCGTCGGGCAAGACGACGTTCAACAAGATCCTGCTCGGACTCGTGCGCGCCGATCGCGGCGAGGTGCACATCGACGGACACCGGGTCGACGAGGATCCGTCGTATCGCGCGCGCATCGGCTACATGCCGCAATCGGCGCGCTTTCCGGAGAACCTCTGCGCCGACGATGTCTTTCGCATGCTGGCCGACCTGCGCGGCGCGTCCGAGGCCTCGCGCGACGAGGAACTCATCGAATCGCTGGTCCTCGGCCCGGTGCTGCGCACGCCGATCCGCGTGCTCTCAGGCGGCATGCGCCAGCGCGTCAACGCCGCCCTCGCCTTCCTGTTCCGCCCCGAGCTGCTCCTGCTCGACGAGCCGACCGCTGCACTCGACCCGATCTCGAGCGGCGTCCTGAAGGACAAGATTCGCCAGGAGCGCGACGCCGGTCGCACGTTCATTCTCACCTCGCACGTGCTGAGCGAGCTGGAAGAACTCGCCGACCGCGTCGCCTTCCTGCTGGAGGGACAGGTACGGTTCTCCGGATCGCAGGAGGAGCTCAAGGCCAAGACGGGCGAGGCCACGCTGGAGCGCGCAATTGCCCAGCTCATGCGACAAGGGGCCGCCGAGCCCCCGGCCGTCGCGCGCGTCTCGTGAGACAGAAATGACCATCCTCAAGGTCGTGCGTTACGTCATCCTCGACGTGGTCCGCAATCGCTGGGTGCTCGCCTACGGACTCTTCTTCCTCGCGGTGACTGACGTCCTGCTACGGCTGGGCGGGAGCGGGCCGCGCGCGATGCTCAGCCTGCTCAACGTCGTCGTCCTGCTCATCCCCCTGGTCACGATCGTCTTCGGGACCATCTACTGGCACGGGGCCCGCGAGTTCAACGAACTCCTGCTCTCGCAGCCGGTGGCGCGCGGGACGCTCTTCCATGGACTATTCGCCGGGCTCGTCATCCCGCTCTCGGTCGCCTTCGTGGTCGGCGTCACGATTCCCGTTCTCGTCCAGCGGGCCGCGGACGGGCAAACCACGAAGCTGCTGCTGCTCCTCCTGTTGGCCGGTTGCGCGCTCACCGCGGTGTTCGGAGCGCTGGCGGTGCTCATCGCGGGCCTGGTGGACGACCGGCTCAAGGGACTGGGGATCGCGCTCGGGGTGTGGCTGGTCATGACCGTGGCGTACGACGGCCTCGTGCTCTGGGTGGCGATGGCCTTCCAGGACTATCCGATCGAGGGGGCGATGCTCGCCCTCAGTTTCGCCAACCCGGTGGACCTCGCGCGCGTGCTGCTCGTGCTGCGCTTCGACGTCTCGGCGCTCATGGGCTACACCGGGGCCGTGATGCAGCGCATGCTCGGGACACCGCTCGGCATCGCCGCCGCCATCGGCGGGCTCGCGGCCTGGACCATCGTTCCGGGACTGTTCGCGCTGCGTGCCTTTCATCGGCGCGACTTCTAGGCGGGCTGGGCGGTGGGGTAGCTTCGGCCGGGCCAGCGCGACGGTACGTTCACGTAGGGATTTCTGGGACACCACGACAGGGGAGCCCCGACTCGAAATACCTGTAGTGCGAATGTAGCATTCACACTTTCCCGGGCCTGCCCTCCCGGCATCCCCGATCGCTCTCACCAACTTCTGGAGCATCCATGCGCGCCCTTTCGTCCCTTGTTGTTCTTGTCGCCACCGTGGCCGCGTGCGGCGGCGGCGGAGAGGCCTCCAGCGATTCCGCGCCGGCGACGTCCGCGGGTGACGCCGCCGTGGCGTCCACCTCCGGATCGTTCGATCCGGCGACGATCACGCCGGCCATGGTGGCGCAGGGCGATAGCCTCTTCCACGGGCTGATCGGCGCGACCTCGTGCCAGGCGTGTCACGGCGCCGACGGGGCGCAGGCGACCGTCGCCCCCAACTTGACCGACGGCGAATGGCTGCACAGCGACGGCAGCTGGGAGGGGATCCACAAGACCGTCGTGGCAGGCGTCATGGCCCCCAAGCAGTTCACGAGCATCATGCCCCCCTACGGCGGCATCCCGATGACCGAGGAGCACACGCGGGCCGTCACCGCCTACGTGTACAAGCTGAGCCACCCGTAGCCCGGTCGGTCGGCCGCGCGTCGGATCAGTTCACGACGTCGAACAACAAGCTGCAGCAGGTGACGCCTCCTTCGGCCTTGGCCAGTTCTGAGGCGTCGACCCCCACCACACGCAGGCCATGCGCACGCAGCATGGCCTGTGTGCGCGGGTAGGCGGTGGAGTGAATGAGCGCGTCGTTCACGAGGACTGCGTTGGCGGCGAACGGCTCGTCGGGATCGACCCGCAGCGCATCGAAGCCGTCGAACTCGGCGGCATCCACCCAGTCGGGATTGACCAGGATCCAATCGGGACCGACCTGGGTAACGGCGGTCTTGAGGTGGAGCGCGCCGCTCACCGCCACGTCGCGCACCTCGTAGCCGTAGGGCTCGACCAGTGCCCGCAAGTCTGCGATCCCGTCGCTCGACGTGCGCGGGGTTCGACCGACGAAGAGCGTGCGGCCGAGTCGCAGCACGTCACCGCCGTCGAGCGTCGCGGGACCCGTCATGCGGACCGAACGCCGGAACGGGGCCACCGCGTCCTCCATCGCATCCACCTCGGCGCGACGCGACGCCGCCCCGGGGCGCGTCAGCACCGCCACTTCATCCAGCACGACGGCGGTGTCCTCGACAAAGACCGCATCGGGGTGCGCGGGGAGTTCCGCCAAGCGCACGACGCGCACGTCGAGCGACTCCAGTGCCGCGATATACGCCTCGTGCTGCTCGCGGGCCACGCCGAGGTGTATGGGGGTGCGCGCGACGTGCGTGAGTTCGCACTCGGCGATGGAAGCGGAGACTTCGCGTGTCAGGGCGACGATCATGCCGGGCGTGGGGGGGGTTCGCCCAAAGCTACGCAGCGACACTGACCCTCGCCACAGTGCTCGCCGAGCGCTCATGGCGCCCCGCTCACGGCGCCCCGCTGACCGCGCCCGCTTGACGGCCGACAGCCAGCGAGAAGTTCCCGGCGACGCCGCCCCGCTAGGCCATTCCCGAGCGCCGCCGGCGCCGCACCGCGACGCCTAGTACCCCCAAGCCGGTCGTGACCAGCGCCAGCGTTGCCGGCTCTGGGGTGACCAGCGCTCCGTCGTAGTCGTACTCCGGGCATCGTGTCGCGGGAACTTCCGTGCCGATGCGGCGTCCGTAGCCGCACAGGTAGTCCGACGGCGTCCCAGCCGCCCCGATGGCGAGGAAAAGTCGTCGGCGCCGACGAATCGCGGCGCCCCGGACTGTTCGGCCCACCACAGGGCGAAGTCGAACTTCACCCAGCCGTTGGTCCCCTGCTCGGGGCAGGTCTGCCACCCCCAGCCGCGGAACGGCGAGGCATAACGACCGAGGTTGCACCCGAGGACGCCTCCGCTCCCGAATGCCGAGTACGTCGAAGACAGCGCGACGACCGGCTCGGCGCTGGCGTCCTCGGACAGGAACTGGTTCGGACCCTGGCGCACCGGCCCGTATCGACTGCCGGACTTCGGGGGGTCTATGCTGTGCGGGAGAAGGTTCACGAACAGGGAGTTGCTGAGATTGTCGTAGCCCCCGTTCTGGCGGTAGAAGCCGATGGTATTCAGCGCCATGGCCGGCTTCGCCGAACGCCACCGATACGACCCCTGCAGGTTCTGCAGGTACACCGACATGACCGTCAGCGGTACGCCGTCCAGGAAGCTGTGTCCCGGCAGCCCGGTCGCGTAGTTGGTATAGGTAAAGGCGGCGCCGAAACAGGAGGCCTGCCCCGGCGGGCAGTACACGCGCGGCATGAGCTGCGCGCCGACACTACCCGTACTGGCAAGCGTCGCCACGAGGACGACGGGGATCCACGAACGCGAACGCATCTACTGAGGCTCCTGGACGGGACGTTTTGGCATGCGTGCCCTTGCGCAGCGCCTGATCGATTCGGCGGATATGCCTCCGCTCGCCGTCAGCTGCGTGCAGCCTGCAAGATCACGCTGCTCGCGCGGAGCGTCGGTGACGCCGCGCCACCTGCAATTGGTGACGCGGGACGCAAACGCCGGGCGGATTGCCGCGACGCGGCGTGGCGGCTGGCGCAAAACCGGCACCCATTGGATCTTTCGCCCCCGACGCTCCACTCGACGCTCCACTCGACGCTCCACTCGGAGCTCCACCCTCGCCATATCCCTGCAAGGTTCTGTGTCACTTCACGATCATCCTCGCTTTCCGCGGGGATTCCGCTGCGCCTCGCGCAACGTCGGCCTCAAGCCGACGGCGCGCGACCTCACGCTCTTCGTGAGCGACGTCGACGCTGCGGCCGCGGCGGTTTTCACACGCAGTCATTTTCCCGGGGCGCCGATCATCCTGGGTCGAGAGACCATCCGGGGCGGCGTGCTGCGCGGCATCATCGCCAACAGCAAGTGCAGCAATGTCGCCACGGGCGAGGAAGGGGTCCGGCGCGCGCGACGCATGGCCGTCGCGGCCGCGACCGAGCTGGGGACGACGCCCGACCGGATCCTCGTCAGCTCCACCGGCGTCATCGGCGTCCCGCTTCCGATCGAGAAGATCGAGGCCGGGGTCGTGGGCATGCAGGACGATCTTTCGGACGATCCGCTGCTCGGCGCCGAGGGGATCATGACCACCGACACCCATCCCAAGGCGCTGTCCATCCCGGTCGGGGACGCGACCATCACGTGGGTGGCCAAGGGCTCGGGGATGATCGAGCCGAACATGGCGACGATGCTGGCGTACATCTTCACCGACGCCGCGCTCGACGCCGCCACGCTCGACGCGCTCCTGCGCGAGGCGGTGCACACGACGTTCAACATGCTCTCGGTCGACACCGATACGAGCACGTCAGACACCTGCGTCCTCATGGCGAACGGGCTGTCCGGCGCCGTGGACATCGCCGACTTCCGTGCCGCGCTACATGCCGGTTGCCTGCGCATGACCGAGATCCTTGCGCGCGATGGCGAAGGGGCGGAGCACCTGATTCGCGCGACGGTGCGCGGGGCGCGCAGCGAGGACGACGCGCGCCGGGTTGCCAAGTCGCTCATCAACTCGCCGCTGGTCAAGACGATGGTCCACGGCGCCGACCCGAATGTCGGGCGCCTGCTCATGGCCGTGGGGAAGTGTCTCGACGTCCCCGTCATCGCCGAGCGCACCGACGCGTGGATCAACGGGTTTCCGGTCGTGCGCGAGGGCGCACGCCTCTCGTTCGACGACGCGGAGGTCCGCGCGACGCTCAGTCATGAGGTGGTGGATCTCGTCGTCGACCTCGGCGTGGGCGCAGCGCAGGCGACCGCTTTCGGCTGCGACCTCACGCGCGGCTACGTGGACGAGAACGCGTCGTACTACTCGAGCTGAGTCGGTGGAACGGACCAACCCCGCTGGCTACGCGTGATCCTGCGGGAGTGTCGGGGGGGGGGGCCGGGGGTGCCCGCCCGGGCGTGCTGGTGCGCGCACTACCCTGCGCGTGGCCGTCCGGCGAAATGGGCGGGCGCGTTCCCCGGCTTCCACTTGATGTTGCATCCCATGCTCGGCAGTTGTTCGGCACGGACGCTCTCGCCGGCGAGCACGGCGTCGAGCGCTGAGCGCAGGTCGCTCCCGGTCACAGGGATACCATTCCCGGGCCGTGACGCGTCGAGCTGCCCGCGGTAGACCAGTCGCCGATCGGCATCAAACAGGAAGAAGTCGGGCGTACATGCGGCGGCGTACGCGCGGGCGACGTCCTGGGAGCCATCGCCGAGCACCGGAAAGCGGTAGCCGAAGTCGCGCGCCATCGCCGCCATGCGGTCCGGGGCGTCGTCGGGATAGCCCTCGACGTCGTTGGAGCTGATCCCAACCATCGCAACCCGCTCCCCGTAGTCGCGATCGATCCGCGCCAATTCACCGGCGACGTGCATGACGAAGGGACAATGCCGGCTGATGAACATGACCAGGAGGGGGCGCGCGCCGCGAAGCTCGGCCAGCGTCACCAACCGATTGTGGGCGACGTCGGGGAGCGAGAAGTCGGGCGCCGGTGTGCCGAGCGCCAGCATGGTCGATTCCGTGCGAGACACGTTGCATCACCTCCATCGGGATACGGAAAAATAGTCGCAGGAGCAACGCCGCGTCGCCCGGAGCGCGTACCTGGAGCGCGTACCTGGAGCGCGTACCTGGATCGCGTAGCTGGATCGCGCGCCTGCCGGACGCGAAAAACCCCCGGGATTTCTCCCGGGGGCGTCTCACACCCAGCGACCCTAGCACGAAGGCGAACAGGTATAGGTGCGAGAAGTAATGTATACGATGTCGAGGCGGGCGAGCGCACACGATCGAAGTCCGGCATTCTGGAGCACGTGGTGCGGGAGACAGCAGCCGCACGTGCCTGATGGACGAACGCTCGCGATCCATCGTCACGAGCGGGCCGCGAGACGTGTCCGGTGTCACACCTTCCCGATGCACACGAGGCGCTGGGTCGTCGCCGCCCTTAACGAAGTTCGGCCGCCGGCGTCTTCCAAGGTGGAGGTTCGATCTCCCGTCACGTCCTGAACGTTGCACAGGTGCAACGTGCGGAGCATCGAGATCGGCGGGCGGTACGAACCACATGCATCCCCCCAGGCCCTCTCCAACCCCAACCGGAGTACGACCCATGAGAACGACCACCCTGGTGGGCACATTCACCCTCCTTGCCGGCCTCGCGGCCTGTTCGACCGACTCGGCGACGGGGAGCCCGTTCGGCGATGCGGCATCGCCGTTCGTGAACGCCGACGTGGCCATGGTCGCCACCGAGGCACTCGGGCAGGATGTCGAGGTCATGCGCGGCCCAGGCGGCCTGCACGCCTTCGGCATGGCCGCCGAACGCGGCAAGTTCGAGTGTTCGTCGGCGGCCCGCGACGGACTGACTGCCACCCGCACCTGTGTCTACAAGGACGCAGCCGGCACCACGCAGGCCACGTACGACTCCCTCACGACGGCATCGGTGAGTGTCAACGCCACCGTCACGGGGACCGTCACCCGCGGCCCGATGACCATGACGATCGACCGCACCAGCGACTTCACGGTCAGCGGACTGGCAGGCAGGGAGACGAGCGCGACATGGAACGGCGGCGGGCGCGGGACGGTGTCGCGCGTGCGAAGCGCCGAAGATGGCTCCACGCGTGAATACAACATGAGCTACACCGTGCAGCGCACCAACGTCGTCGTCCCGGTCCCGCGCACGCTCAATAGCTGGCCGACGTCGGGCACGGTGACGAAGTCGTTCACGGTCACCGTCGTCGGCGGCCCGAACGATGGCAAGACCACGACGCGCACCGTGGTCATCACCTTCAACGGCACGTCGAGTCCCACCGCTACGATCAACGGCGAGGTATGGGAGCTCGACCTGACCAACCGCGGCCGGCGCCGCATGCCGTAACGCAACGCCACGAGCACGTGACGACGGGCTCCGCCACGGTGGCGGAGCCCGTCGTGCGTTCGCCCCGATCGACACTGGGTCGACTCACGCGGTTTCGCGAACGGGCTCCCCGTGGGCGCCGGCCACTTCCCGTCGACACCGTGTGCGATGGCCCCTACAGCGACGGACGCCTGAGGTGTGTGTCGCCCTCCTGCACCTGAAACCGATGCGCGACGCCGAGGATGAGGTCGTCCTGGTACAGTGCCCCCACGATCGTGGCGCAGATGGGCTGCGGCGCCAGCGGTGGTTCGGCCGGCGGCGGGGGCTGCGTCGGTGCAGCGGGCGCTCGCCCACCGGGGCCACCGGCCGCGGGGACGGCGAACTTGTAGGGGACCACGACGCAGGGATGTCCCGTCTGCGCGTTGGCTCCGACATCGGCGAAGGGTGCAGCGACGAACATATCGAGGTCCTGCATGAACTCGCCCCACTGCGACACCAGCAGGTAGCGGCGCCGTTGCGCCTGGATGAAGTCCATGGCGGTGACCGTGCGCCCGTTGACGAATCGCGGGTTCCAGTCTGCGGGAGCCATCGGATTCGCGGGCGCCGCCGCGGCGGCTGCCGGCGGCGCCCCAGGCGTTGGCGGCGAGCGCGGCGGCAGCTTGGCGAGGTCGATCCCCATCTCCTTCGCCTTGCGCTGCACGTAGCTGTCGAAGGCCGCGGAGCCCTCTACCCCGAGTCCGCCGCCCAAACCAGGGACCGTCGGGCGCGCGCCGATCGTGCGCGGCACCGCGCCTAACGCACGCAGGCCAGCGACCAGCTCTGCCGGCGCCGCAGGATCGACCCCGATGCGCAATCGGGCCAGGTCGAGCGACCGGTCGAACTGGAAGGGCGTGGTCACCGTGGACGGGTCCTTTTCGTCCACTCCGTGGATCGCCTGAAAGACCATCGCGCAATCCTCGATCGTGCGGCAGATCGGCCCTGCGCGATCGTGCGACCAGGCCAGCACCATCCCCCCGTGCCGACTCACCCGCCCGAACGTCGGCCGCAGTGCGCTCACTCCGCACCGCACCGCGGGCGAGACGATCGACCCCTGCGTCTCAGTGCCGATCGAGAAGGCGACGCACCCCGCCGCGGTGGCCGATGCCGGCCCCGCCGAGGATCCGCTCGACCCTTGCGACAGGTTCCACGGATTGTTCGTGCGCCCGCGGAACCACCAGTCGTTCTGGGCAAAGAGCCCGGTAGAGAGCTTGGCGATCAGGATCGCCCCGGCCTCGCGCAGCCGCACGACGATCTCGGCGTCCTCATCGATGACCCGATCGCGGAAATCGGCCGCCCCCCACGTGGTCGGCACCCCTCGCGTGGAGAAGAGGTCCTTGAGTCCGTACGGCAGCCCGTGCAGCGGTCCGCGATACGTCCCCGCCGCCAGTTCGGCATCGGCGCGCAGCGCCGCCGCACGCGCCTGCGACTCCATGATCGTCACCGCGCACAACAGCGCCGGGTCGAGTCGCTTGAGGCGGGCGAGGTAGATGTCCGTCAGCTGCACTGCGGAGATTCGGCGCTCGCGGATGAGCGCCGAGAGCCGGTGCGCCGGGAGGAAGGCGATGTCGTCGGACGCAGACGGCACGGTCCCACTCCACGCCGGCACGTCGAACGGCGTCCGCTCGAACGCCGCCGCGCCGCGCTCACGCGCCAGCCGCTGCATCAGCGCCCCGGTCCCCGCCGGATACGGCTGGAACTGCAGCGCCGGCGCCTCGCCATTCCCCAGCGGAACGGGCGTCGGCTGCTGTTGCTGACCGGCAAGCAGCAGTCCGTTCGCCGACCTCCCCTGTGCACGGAGGGCGCTCGTGGCACCGAACGACGTCGCCGCCGCCGAGACCAGCGAGAGAAACAGGAAGTGACGCCGGTCGAGCGCGCCGGGGGCGGTCTCGTCGTAGTCACGCGCGGAGAGTTCGGTCTCCAGGTGCTGCAGCGCGTCGAGTTGTTCCGCGAGGTGTGCGTCGGGCAAGGGCACGTGCGACTCCGTTGGCGGTGAGGGCCGGACGCGCGAAAGGTGGCAGGAGGGCGGCCGATTGACCATGATGAAGCATCCCTGTCCCCCGATTCCTTCCGGCCCATGCATTGTCCGATTCCACGCAGCCTCGCGCTAGCTGCCCTGTTCGCGCTTCCGGTGACCCTCTCCGCCCAGGCCGCAGGCAAGGGCGGCGATGCCCTCAGCGCTGCCGAGCGTTCCATTGTCCGCGCCGTCGACACCCGTGCCAGCGAAGGGCTCGCCCTGCTCGAGCGCATCGTCAACATCAACAGCGGGACGATGAATTTCGCTGGGGTGCGGGCGGTGGGCGACGCGCTGCGTGCGGAGTTCGATGCACTCGGCTTCACGACGCGCTGGGTCGATGGCGCCCCGTTCGAGCGCGCCGGCCACCTGGTCGCCGAGTTCAAGGGAGGCGGGAGCGGTCCGCAGCTGCTCCTGATCGGCCACCTCGACACCGTCTTCGAGCCGGGCAGCCCCTTCCAGAAGTTCGAGCGCTTGAGCGACAGCACGGCGCGCGGCCCCGGGATCATCGACATGAAGGGGGGCGACGTCATCATCGTGCAGGCGCTCAAGGCGCTCAAGGCTACCGGCGCACTTGCCGAGATGCACGTCAGCGTCATCATGCACGGCGATGAGGAGAAGGCCGGGACGCCGCAGGACCTGGCGCGCGAGGACATTCGTTCCCTCGCGAAGGGCGCCCGGTACGCCATCGGTTTCGAGGACGGCTCCGGCGATCCGCGCACGGCCGTTGTCGCTCGGCGCAGCGCAGGCGGATGGGTGCTGACGTCCACCGGGATTCCGGCCCACTCGTCGCAGATATTCCGCGAGGACATCGGCTTCGGCGCCATCTACGAATCGGCCCGCGTGCTCAACGCCTTCCGCGAGCGACTGGCCACGCAGCAGTACCTCACCTTCAATCCCGGTGTCGCCCTCGGGGGGACGGACGTTCGGCTGGACAGCACGGTGACCGATGGCGCGGCCTCGGGCAAGACCAACGTGGTGGCGAAGTCGATGCAGGTCAGTGGCGACATCCGCACCATCTCGCCCGAGCAGCTCGCCGAGTCCAAGCGTGTGATGCAAGACATCGCCGCCCAGTCGCTGCCGGGGACCACGTCGCGCATCACCTTCGACGATGGGTACCCTCCCATGGCGCCGACCGACGGCAACCGGGAGCTGCTGGCGCGATACGATCAGGTGAGTCGGGCGCTGGGATACGGGGCGGTCGTCGCCGTCGACCCATCGAAGGCCGGGGCGGCCGATGTGTCGTTCGTGGCACCGTTCGTCTCGGCGGCCATCGATGGCGTTGGGCTGGCGGGGTGGGACGACCATACCGACAAGGAAACCGCCGACCTGCGCATGCTCGCCCCGCTGACGAAGCGAGCGGCCGTCTTGTTGTATCGCTTGCACGCGGAGGGGCGGCCGAAGGCGTGAGCGGGGAGGGCCAACGGGGATGATGCCACTCCCCCGGGCGCGTGGGGGCACTGATGGCAGCTGCGGACCCGCGCGTGATGACTTCGTGGCGCTGGGTGGCGGAATGCCGGACGAGAAGTGGCCGGTAGAGATGTGCGTCTCCGCGCCGACGACCCCTGGCGACGTGAGACGCAATGGGTTCGCCTGGTTCCCGCTGCACGACGGGATCCATCGCCGTGGACAGTTCTCGATGTACCTCCGCATGGTTGGGATGGAGGTGCGCTCGACCTACGGGCCGACCCTTGATGAGCCGTGAGTGGAGCGGTGTCCGCATCGGGCCGAGTGGAGTCTTTGGCCCGTTGAGGTTAGGGCCGCGTATGCCCATGATGGTCTGCACGCGACGGGTTCCCGTCGGCGCGCGCACCGGATCGCCCCGCTCCTCGTCGCGCGAGGAGTGTCGCGCGACGAGGTGTCGCGCGACTCAATTCAACTTTCGAACCGTGGCCGTTCCCGGAATACTCGAGTTCTCGGCCACCCACAGCCCGCCAGCAGCATCGACCGCGATCGCCGACGGGAGCGAGAGTCCGCTCGCGACCACCGTGCATGCGCCGGTCATGACGTTGCACGCTTTCACGCGACCGCCCTTGCTCGGCACCAGTGGCCCGCCACCCGAGTTCACTTCGACCCCCAGCCACGTGTCCGCATCCAACTCCGCCACGTAGAGCGTGCCGTCGGGGCCGAACTCGAGGTCGACGATCGACGTCAGCCCCGACGTGACCAGGGTGCAGTCGCTGCTTGGACACAGCACATGCCGGCTTCCCGCCGCGATGCGCCAGATGCGCGAGGTGCGAGGGGCCGCCGGAAATCCCGTCAGCTCGCCTGCGTAGTAGTTGCCGTCGGGCCCGACCGCGATCGAGGTTGCCACCGGCTGCGCGGGAATCGCCGGTGGCATGGCGCACTCCGGCGCGCCGCTACGTGGACAGCCGATCAGTTCCTTGAAGTGTCCCGTGGATACCACTTGCGGCGTGAGTACCGCGACCCAGTCAACTGCTCCTTCGCCTTCCACGATCACGATGTCGTTCGCGGCCGCGTCGGCCACGAGTACGTTGGGGCCACCGAGTCGCGCGATGTTGAACGGGTTCGACTCCGGCGGGAGCGGGTTCCATGACTGGTCGGGATTCACGGCGTTCTCGAAGGCCCCGAGATCGGCGATCTGTCGGATGTTGCCCCGCGATACCCGGAACAGCTTTCGCTCCGTCGCCGCCTGCGAAGGGTCGAACGCCTCGCCGGTGAGCGCCAGAAAGTCGCTGCCGGCTAGCGGTGCAATGCCAGTCACGCCGGCGAGCGCGCCGACCGGGCGTGATTGCCCACCCCGTAGCTCGGTGACGCCCACAAAGAGCTCGGCTGCCAGTAGCGTGCCGTTGGACGTTGCCGCCAGGTCGAACACCGGCGCGGCGAGTGTCGCCGCGTCGAACGTCCGGGCAAGCGACGGATCGGTCTCTGCAGCGGGCGCAGCCGGGCCCGCGTCCATGCAGGCGACACACGCCAGCACCGACACGGCGGGAACGAAGAGCATCGATCGCATGAATTCCTCCAGAGATGGGGGGGAGTATCCGGCGGACGTCGGAACGGCACCGGGAGAGCGGACACGGCACGCGCCAGGACCGGTGCGCGGCTCGGCGCGAGGGAACGGGCTTGGGGAGGCGGGAGACGGACGGCGGGCCTCGCGACGCTGGAGGCGGGAGGCGGGAGGCGGGAGGCGGGAGGCGGGAGGCGGGAGGCGGGAGGCGGGAGGCGGGAGGCGGGAGGCGGGAGGCGGGAGGCGGGAGGCGGGAACCGAATCTACAAGTGACCGGCAGCTACGGATAGATCGAGGCTGAGGCTGTCCGACTGCCCTGGCGAAGAGCGGCATCGGCGGCCGTCGCGTGGCCGGCGCCCGCTCGCAATCTCAAGCTTGGGCGCCTTCGTGAGCTCCGTGACCTCTGTGGTAAGAAGGCCGTTCCAACCGAGGTCGCCGACCGCACCGAGGCCACTGACGCCAGCGTGCCTGATGGGTGACGCGCCAACTCGCGCGCGCACGGTCAGGCGATCGCCGTCCGGAATCGTGGCGCCCCCGCTGGCGCTGCCCGGTGGTGCAGTGTTACCTCTGGACACGTGCGCGCGAGGCGACCGCCGCTTCGCGTTGTGCACCCCCCTGGGACATGCCGACGATTCGACGCCTCACCGCCGCCCTCTGCTCCATTTTCGTCCTGCAGCTCGTGCTGCCGGGGAGGTCGGAGTCGTGCGCGTTCCACGGATCGGCCGATTCGCACGCCAGCGGCCGGAGTGGCACAAGCGATTCGCACGGTACGCGCGGTGCCGGTGACGCGCACCACGACGTTGGCGACGCATCGCGTGCCCGAGGCGCTGCCTCCGACTCGCACGGTGACCAGACGCCATGTCATGGGCCGGACGCCTTGGCGGACTGTGCGGCGATGGTGGCGTGCGCGAGTGCTCCGGCGCTCCCCGCCGGCGCGACGCACACGGGCATTCGCCCCGCGGGCATGGCGATCGCAGGCCCGTCCAATGCCGCGCCACGACTCCCAGGTACGGCGCCCGACACCCCGCCCCCGAAAGCCTGACCTCCCACTCGGAGTGCGCTCGTAGCCCTCGCTCACGCTGAGCGACGGAGAGCACGAGCGAATCGTTAGGCACCTCGACGCGCCGTCGGGGGAATTTCCGGGAGAAGGCTCCAATATGCATCAGTTACGGTTCCCCCCGCGGCCGCGGGCGGCCGGGTCACGCGCATGGTGCCGGCCGGGCGACCGGCTGCGCAACCACGCCAGGCTCGCTCGCGTCGCAGTCGTCGTTGCGCTGCTCTCGCCCTACGGCGGACCTGGCGCTCAAGTGCCCGCGCGCCTCGGCGTACGCTTGAGCGACCTGTACACCGAAGTCCTGCGTGCCAACCCACGCCTCACTGCCGCGCGGAGCTGGCGCGGGCCGCCGAGGCGCGGATCTCCGCCGCCGGCCGCCCGCCGGATCCGCAGCTGCAGATCGGTGCGATGAACTACATGCTCCCGCAACTGGTGCCGATGGACCCGCTGGGCATGGTGCAGCTGCAAGTCATGCAGATGGTCCCGATCAACGGCACCCTCGCCCTCGCCACGCGCGCCGCGGCCGCCCAGTCTGCGGCCATGCGCGCCCGGACGGACGAGGTCTCCTGGGCGCTCCGCAACCAGGTGGCCATGGCCTTTTTCGAGCTGTCGGCGACCGATCGCACCCTCGACGTCATGCGCCAGACCTTGCGCCTGCTGGCCAACATCACCGAGACCGCGGCGTCGATGTACCGGGTGGGCGAGGGGCGGCAGGTCGATGTGCTGCGCGCCCGGGTCGAGATCGCCCGCATGACCGAGGACACCATTCGCATGCAGGCCATGCGCGAGACGATGGTCGCGCGCCTCAACGCGCTCGCGGACCGCGACGCCGATATCCCGATAGGCACGCCACTGCCCCCGCGCTTTCCTGACGAATTCCCCGAGCGACCGTGGCTCGATTCGGTGGCCGCGCTCAACCGGCCCATGGTGCGCGCCGCGCTCGAGGAGGTGCGCGCCGCCGAGGCCGGCGAGCGCATCGCCCGGCGCGCCCTCATTCCGGACCTGCAGGTCGGCGTGCAGTACGGGCAGCGCGGGGCGTCCCGATTCCAGGGCGACGACATGGCCGGGACGCAGCGCATGGGGAGCCTGATGATCGGGGCCTCGATCCCCATCTTCGCCCGCTCTCGGCAGCTGCAACTCCGGGAGGAGGCGGCGGCCATGCGGGCGATGGCGCAGGCCGAGGTGGCGGTCGTCCGCGCCGAGACGCGTGGGGGACTGGGAGAGGCCCTCGCCGCGCTCACCCGCGCCAGGCGGCTCGGGCAGCTGTACCGCACCGAGATCCTCCCGCAGGCGGAGGCCACCGTGCACTCGTCGCTCGCGGCCTACCGCGTGGGGAGCGTCGACTTCATGACGCTGCTCGACAACCAGATGAGCGTGAATCGCTACCGCCTCGAGCTCGCCACACTCGACGCCGACGAGGGCAAGGCGTGGGTCGAGCTGGAGATGCTGACCGGGCACGAACTGTTCGACCCGAACACGATTGCACGGCACGACGCCATTGCGCCGACCAGATCGAACAGCGCCGGTGCCCCGACTTCTGGAGGTGCCCCATGAACCGCGAGCCTGGACCATCGAACGTCGCATCGACCGGACGTGTGCGCACCACCGTGCGTGTCGTGCTCTATGCCGGGGTCCTCGCGGCTACGGTCGCGGGGGTGTACCTGCTCACGCGCGACGACGCGCCTCCCACGGTCATGGCCGACGGAATGGATCATTCGGCCATGCTGATGACGGGGAGCGATGCGCCCCAACCCGTCACCCTCACGCTCGATCAGTCGAACCGTATCGGCGTCACCTACGCCGAGGCAACCGAGGGGCCGTTCGGCAAGGAGATCCGGACCGTCGGGCAGATCACGCTCGACGAAACGCGCGTGCAGTCGGTCTCGACGAAGATCGACGGGTGGGTGGACCAGCTCTTCGTCAACGCGACCGGGCAGCCGGTACGCGCTGGGGCCCCGCTCTTCACGCTCTACTCGCCGATGCTCGTGCAGGCACAGGAGGAGTTGCTGCTGGCGACCAGGCTCGGGCAGGAACTGTCGGGTGCAACCGCCGACGCACAGGGTGGCGCGACAACGCTCGTGGAGTCGGCACGCCGCCGGCTCGCGTACTGGGACATCCCGGCTGGTGACATCGCTGCCGTCGAACGCAGCGGCGTGCTGCAGAAGCTGCTCACCATCTACGCGCCGGCCAGCGGCCATGTCCTGGAGAAGAACGTGGTGGCCGGCCAGCGGATCATGGCCGGCGAGTCGCTCTACCGCATCGCCGACCTGCGCGAAGTGTGGGTGGAGGGCGAGGTCTTCGAGCAGGACCTGGCCGACGTGCGCGTGGGGCAGACGGTGCATGCCGACCTGTCGGCGATGCCGGGCGAACACCGAATGGGACGCATCTCGTTCGTCTATCCCACCATCAGTCCGGAAACCCGCACGGCACGCGTGCGTGTGGTGCTCGCCAACGGCGACCTGCGGCTCAAGCCGGGGATGTACGCCACGCTGCGCATCATGGGGACGGAACGCGCCCGCGTCCTGACCGTGCCGCGTGACGCGGTGCTCTCAACGGGCGAGCGGCACGTGCTGTTCGTGCGCGACAGCGCCAACGTGCTGGTGCCGCGCGAGGTGGAGATCGGGACGTCGAGCGACGACCGCGTCGAGGTCCTGCGCGGGCTGGTGGAAGGCGAGACCGTCGTCCGGTCGGCGACGTTCCTGGTGGACGCCGAGTCGAACCTCGGCAAGGCGTTAGGCGGGATGGGCAACATGCCCGGCATGGACATGCAGACGCCGCCGACCCCGGCTCCCCATGCGGGACACCCGCCCCGCAGGAGCGCCGCGCCGGCGAAGGGCGCGCCGCCGATCAAGGTGCCGAAGGACTCCGGCGCGCACACCGGACATCCATAAGGGAGCGACGACCATGCTCAAGCGCATCATCGAATGGTCCGTCCGCAACACGCTGCTCGTGGCGCTGTTCACCGTTGGCGTCGCGATCGCCGGCGTGATCGCCGTACAGCGCACGCCGCTCGAGGCCATTCCCGACCTCTCCGACGTGCAGGTCATCGTCCAGGCCGACTACAACGAGCAGGCGCCGCGCATTGTCGAGGACCAGGTCACGTATCCCATCGCCACCGAGATGCTGCGCGTGCCCGGGGCCAGGACGGTGCGTGGCTATTCCTTCTTCGGGGTCTCGTTCGTCTACGTGATCTTCGAGGACGGCACCGACCTGTACTGGGCCCGCACGCGCGTGCTCGAGTACCTCAACGGCATCTCCGGCAAGCTCCCCCCGAGCGTGACCCCCTCACTCGGCCCCGACGCCACCGGGCTGGGGTGGATCTTCCAGTACGCGATCGAGGACACCAGCGGGCGGCTCAACCTTGCCGAATTGCGCGGTGTGCAGGATTGGTACCTGCGGTATGCACTGACCGCCGTCCCGGGCGTGTCCGAGGTCGCCAGCATCGGCGGCTTCGAGAAGCAGTATCAGGTCGACATCGACCCGGCCAAGCTGCTGGCGTATGGCATCCCGGTGACCCGGGTGATGGCGGCGTTGCAGGCGGCCAACAACGACGTCGGCGCGATGACGATGGAGCTGTCCGAGCGCGAGTACATGGTGCGCGGCCTGGGGTACCTGCGATCGCTGGCCGACATCGAGAACGTCGTGGTCGGGGCCACGCGCGCGGGGACCCCCATTCGCGTGGCCGAACTGGGGCGCGTGAGTGTAGGCCCCGCCAACCGGCGCGGCGTGGCCGATCTCGACGGACGCGGCGACGCCGTGGGCGGCATCGTCGTCATGCGCTTCGGCCAGAACGCACTGACCACGATCGAGGCGGTCAAGGCCAGGCTCGCCGAGGTTCAGGCTGGACTTCCGCCAGGCGTCGTGGTGACCCCCGTGTACGACCGGAGCGACCTGATCGAGCGCGCGATCGCGACGCTCAAGGGGAAGCTGCTCGAGGAGTCGCTCATCGTGGCCTTGGTATGCATCGTCTTCCTGCTGCACGTGCAGTCGGCGCTGGTGGCGATCGTGACCCTCCCCATCGGCATCCTCATGGCCTTCGTCGCCATGCGCTGGGTCGGCGTCGGGGCCGACATCATGTCGTTAGGCGGCATCGCCATCGCCATCGGGGCGATGATCGACGCCGCGATCGTGATGATCGAGAACATGCACAAGCATCTCGAGCGGGCCGCACCTGCCGACGGTGACGCGCGCCACTTCTCGACGAGTCACCTCAGCACGGCGCAGCGCTGGCGCATCGTCGTGGAGAGCGCGCAGGAGGTGGGACCAGCGCTCTTCTTCTCGCTCCTGATCATCACGGTCTCGTTCCTCCCCGTCTTCACGCTGGAGGGGCAGGAGGGGCGCATGTTCACGCCGCTCGCCTTCACCAAGACGTTTGCCATGGCCGGGGCATCGCTGCTCTCGGTGACGCTCGTCCCCGTGGCGATGGGACTGTTCATTCGTGGGCGCATCTATCGGGAGCGCGCAAACCCGCTCAACCGGATGCTCATTCGCCTGTATCGCCCGGTGATCGATGTCGTGCTCCGCTTTCGCGGACCGGTCATCCTCGCCAGCGTCGTCATCCTGATCGTCACGTGGGTCCCGTGGACGCGCATCGGCAGCGAGTTCATGCCGCCGCTCGACGAAGGGACCATCCTGTTCATGCCGACCACGCTCCCCGGATTCCCCATCGCCCGTGCGCGGGGAATCATGCGGCAGCAGGATGCCATCCTGAAGTCCTTTCCCGAGGTCGAGCATGTGTGGGGCAAGGCGGGGCGCGCGAACACGGCGACCGACCCGGCCGGTCTCGACATGTTCGAGACCACCATCACCCTCAAGCCCGCGAGCGCGTGGCGCGAGGGGATGACGTATGACCGCCTCGTTGCGGCCATGGATTCGGCCGTGCGGTTGCCGGGCGTGACCAACGCCTGGACCATGCCCATCAAGGGGCGCATCGACATGCTGGCCACCGGCATCCGCACCCCGGTCGGGATCAAGCTCTTCGGCCCCGACCTGGCCACACTGGAACGCCTCGGCCGACAGGTCGAGCAGGCGGTGCAGATGGTGCCGGGGACGCGCAGCGCCTTCGCCGAGCGGGCGGTGTCGGGCTACTACCTGGACATCGACATCGACCGGGAAGCCGCGGCACGCCACAACGTCAATGTCGCCGACGTGCAGACCGTGATCGCGACTGCCATCGGCGGCATGTCGATAACCCAAACCGTCGAAGGGCGTGAACGCTACGGCGTGCGGGTGCGCTATCCGCAGGAACTGCGCGACACTCCGGAGCGCCTCGCATCGGTGCTCGTGCCCGTGAACCACGACGCCGAGGGCGCGCCAGGCTCTGCGTCCATGGGATCGACGGGGATGCCGGGGCCTGCCACGTCGACCAAGGGCAGCACCCAACGCGCCGCAGCTGGCGCGATGTCCGCACGTGGTGCGCAGGTACCCCTGGGGCAGCTGGCGACCATCCGCCAGGTGGCCGGTCCCATGGTCGTGCGCACCGAGGGAGCCGTACCGACGGCGTGGGTCTACGTCGACGTCACCGGACGCGACCTGGGAGGCTACGTACAGGAGGCGCAGGCCATGGTGGCATCCATGGTGACCCTGCCGCCGGGCTACCGCATGTCGTGGAGCGGCCAGTACGAATACATGCAGCGTGCGCAGGCGCGCATGACACTCGTCATCCCGGCGACGCTGGCCGTCATCTTCCTGCTGCTCTACTTCAACTTCCGCAGCGTGGGCGAGACGCTCATCGTCATGCTGTCGCTCCCCTTCGCCATCGTGGGCGGCGTATGGATCGTCTGGGCACTCGGCTACAACTGGTCGGTGGCGGTCGCCATCGGCTTCATAGCCCTCGCCGGTGTCGCCGCCGAGACGGGGGTGGTGATGCTCATCTACCTCGATCATGCCTGGGCCGAGCGATGTCGTCAGTCGCAACGCCCGACGTTACCGCAACTGTATGAGGCCGTGATCGAGGGAGCGGTCGAGCGCGTGCGCCCGAAGATGATGACCGTGACGGCGATCATGGCCGGGCTGCTACCCATCATGTGGGGTCATGGGGACGGGGGCAAGCGTGATGAAGCGCATCGCCGCGCCGATGGTCGGGGGGATGGTGTCGAGCACGATCCTGACGCTGGTGGTCATCCCCGCGGTGTACTCGTTGTGGAAGGAGCGAGTGGTGGTGCGGGACGCAGGGGGCGTGAGGTCGGCGGCCGACGACCTGGCGCCGGCCGGCGGGTGAGGCACGGCCACGCGCACTGCGAATTGCCCCCGTGGGCCTTCACAACGTCCCGCATCGGATGCAGAATCGGGAGTCGGCCGTTCTGCAAACGATGTCGTGCCTTCTCACCCTCTCGTGCCTGGAGTGTCGCGATGCAACGACTCGGGCGTGCCGTGGCATGGATCGTGACCGCCCTGTTCGTCGTCGTGCTCGCGGCGATCGGCGTGGGGAGTGCGAGACTCGCGGGGGCGATCGAGGTCCCGCCACACGACGCTCCGGCGGCGGTCACCGCGCCGGAGCGCCAGACGGAGGGCGGACGCCTCGCGAACGCGATGGTGTGCACGCAATGCCACGGGGCCGACTTGGCAGGCTCGGACTTTCTCGACGGCGGCCCCTTCATGCGGTTGCCGGCGCCCAATCTCACCGGAGGGCGCGTGTCGGCCGCCGTGGTGGAGCGTGCCGTGCGTCATGGCATCGGCAGTGATGGTCGCGCCCTGCTGATCATGCCCAGTCAGGCATACGCTCACTTGTCCGACGACGACATGGCCGACATCGCCGGGTACATCGCCTCGCTACCGGACACGCCGCGTGCGCTGATGGAGCGATCCGTGGGACCGATCGGGCGGGCCGTCGCGGCGTTTCAGGCGACCGAACTGCAGCCGGCGCGCATCACTCCGCAGGCCGATCGGCATCCGGCGAGCGCCGCCGACGCTGTGAGCCGCTTCACCCCGCTCTGCGCCACGTGCCATGGCGCCGACTTCGGCGGCCAGTTGTTCGTCGCCGAGATCGACTGGTGGGCCCCGAACCTCACGAGTCATTCCACCGGCGCCGCGTCGTGGACGCTGGAGCAGTTTGCACTCGCGGTGCGCCAGGGGCGGACGCCGGACGGGCGGGCGCTGAGTGTCGAAGAGATGCCGTGGCGGTCCTTTGCCAGCCTGACGGACGACGAGGTGATCGCGATCTACGAGTTCCTCAGGAGCCAGCCGGCGATTGAGCGGGTGGCACCGGCGCGGTAGGGGCGGGGCGCATCCCAAACGATTTGCTGCTATCCTCGACCCTGCCAACGCCGATCGCGTCGACCTGCCCGCAGGCCGTCCGCAATCGGCGCGCAATGGCCGAGCAGCGGGAGAGCGGACCGGGCGCGGACCGGGCGCCAATCGGTGCTGCAGCGGTGCCACCGGCCGTCCACCGTGCACCGGTCGTGCACCGGTCGTGCGTTCCCGGTGGCCGCAATCTCCCCCTAACTGATCGTCAGCACCCACGGCACCATGTTGTTCGCCGGCGCGTTGTCCCAATCGTTGCCGCGGACCTTGAGCGTGTTGGCCCATGCACCGGCCGTCGACGCCTGGTAGAGCACCACGACGTCGGCTGAGGCGCCCGCAGCGATCGCTCCGACCGTGCACGTCAGCGTCCCGGCGCTCAACGAACAAGTCGTCCCCGGCCCCGACGACAGGTACGTAAGCCCCGACAGTGCCGGAATGCTGAACGTCGACCCGGTGGAGGCGCCCGGTCCGTTGTTCGTGATCCGATAGCGCGCATCGACTCCCTGCCCCACGTTCGCGGTGGTCGGCG
Organism: Gemmatimonadota bacterium; assembly: GCA_016704465.1. GTDB lineage: Bacteria > Gemmatimonadota > Gemmatimonadetes > Gemmatimonadales > Gemmatimonadaceae > SCN-70-22. The sequence goes on from JADJAD010000017.1 coordinate 135,994, forward strand.
CGAGGACGATCGACACCGCCAGGTCGACCGGTGGATCGTTATCGACGATGCCGAACACGGGGCGCGGGGGGGTCGGTCCGAACTGCACGCCTCCCTGGCGCAGCGTGAAGGTCAGCGTGTCGTGGTGCGGCCCTTCGCTCATGGCATCGTCCACGGCGCCATACCGCACCGACTGCGGCAGTGCGAAGTTGGTGCGCGAGAAGGTGAACGTGGATGCTGTCGCGGTGAACTGCCCGCGTGCGGCGGTGAGGGTGGCGGTGACGCTCGAGCCAGTGACTGGCAGGCCAAGGCACAGCTGGCCAGTGGCGGCGGCGCCTCCTTCTGCCAGCGAGCCAGTGGACGCGGTGGTCGTGATGGCCACCGTGGGGTCGTAGCCCGCGATCAGGACCGAATCCCGCGCGTAGTGCGCCCGCCAGAACCGCCCGATGCCTCCGGGCCAGTTGGCAAACGACATGAAGGCTCCGGGGACGTGACTCGTAACCGAGTTGCGATCGGTGAACATCGGCAGCACCTGTCCGCAGACGCCGCCGACAAAGCTGCCGAGCGACGTCACCTCCAGCAGCCCGCCGTACGTGGCCTCGCCCCGCACGTCGATGCGATCCATTGCCGACGGCGTGGCGACCTCCATCTGGAGCCGCGCGTTCGGCTTGAGCGTGAGTTGGTCCAGCGTGAGCGTCGCCGTTCCGGCACCGGGCGCGATGACGCCGCTGTCGGCCTTGACGTGTCCCATGCGTCCCTGCCCCACGATGCTGCCGCCCTGCAAGTCGTACCGACCCGACTGCACGCCGCTCACCGTGGCTTCGAACACGCCGGCGTTCTGCGTGATCGTCGCAGATGCGTCGGCAACTATCGTCCCATGGTTCCGTACGACCGGCGCGGACGTGGTATCGCCGATGCTCACGTCTCCAAACGCGGTGAACGTCCCGCGGTTCTCGAACAGCTGGGTACGCAGCGCGAGCCTCGAGTCGACGACCGACATCAGGGAGGAGGTGCACGACGGTCTGGCCCGTCGGCAGCAGCTTGAGGTTGACCGAGGGGCCGATGTCGCCGAAGACGGTGTCGATCCCGGTCTCGAGATCGATCGCGCCCACCAGCGTGGTGTTCGCCAGGATGAGGCTCAGTCCCTGCAGCGTGACCTGCGCACGGTTCTCGTCCGCGCCGCGAGCGCCGAGCACCCCACCGCTCCACACGACGTAGCCCGGGACCGCTCCCCAATTGTTGTCATAGTCGGGGGAGATGAGTCGCAGCGTCCCGGGCCCCAGTACGCGTCCCGACTCGAAGTCGAATCGACCATGGCAGTTCACCGACACGTCGTTCTCAATCCGGAAGTCGCCGGTGTTCACCAGGTCCTCGATCGTCACCGTACCCAGCGCGGCCAGTTCGAGATACGCACCGTTCTGGATGCGCCCAGTCACGTACAGGCTGCCGTAGTCACGAAATGCGAGACTTCCATCGTTGATCACGTCGACGGCGCCCAATGATGCGGCATCGTCGAACGTCACGCTGGCGCCAGCGGCGACGACGAATTCCTCGTCGACCCAGAGAAGAATGCTGGCTGGCGCCGTAAAGGTCAGGATAACCCCCGGACCCACGTAGACACTGTCGGCATACGACTGCACGTCGATGTTGATCTCGTACGTCCCGACCCCGGTGATGCACACCTCATCGGTGACCGACGGTACGCCACTGGGGAGCCAGTTGGACGCGTCGTTCCAGTCTCCATCGCGCACGTACAGCCAGTTCTTCTCGCAGATCGCGGGTACCGTGGTACGCGTCGCCGCGGTGGGGATCACTGTAGCTAGTGGGGCCGCAGGTGGTTCGACGCACGCGCTCAACGCGACCACAAGCGATGCTCCCAGCGCCATCACTACGAATCGCACCCGTTCCATTCTTTCTCCCTCCGTGGATTGCTGCGTTCACGAGGGAGGCGCGAATGTCGTGCAGAAATGGACAAACCAGTGCCTCACGCGCCGGTCCGCACGATCAGCGAACCACGCCCGTACCGCCTGGTGGGCGCATCACGCACTCGCACCTGTAGCGTGCGAATGTCCAGAAAGCGAACGCGACATCGCCAAGGAAAGGAGTCCCCGCCGTCAGGACCTCACCGATGCTCCCCCTCGTCCAATTCCTGGTCGATCTCCTTGCGCAGCCACGCCCGCGCCACCAACCAGTCCCGCTGCACGGTCTTGAGCGAGACGCCCAGGCTCTCGGCCGTCGCCTCGAGGGTGAGCCCGGCAAAGAAGCGGCGCTCCACCACCTGGGCCGCCCGCGGGTTGAGCGCCGCCAGCCGATCCAGCGCCTCGTCGAGCGCCACCAGCTCGTCGGCGGCGACATCCGTCATCAGAGCGACGATCTCCTCGAGCAGGACCGGCGTCTGCCCCGCCCCACGCTTGAGCCGCTTCCGGGACCGGGCATGATCGATCAGGATGCGGCGCATCGTGCGCGGCGATGTTCAGGAAGTGGGTGCGGTCCTCTGGCTGGAGCTGGGTTCGCTTCGCAAGGTTCATGTAGGCCTCGTGCACCAGCGCGGTCGGCCCGAACGTGTGCCCGGTGGCTTCGGCGTGCAGCTGCGCTCTGGCCACCCCCCCTTCAGTTCCTCTTAGATCATGGGGAACAGGTGGTCGAGCGCACCGGCGTTCCCGGCACGCAGCTGGGCGATCGAGTGCGAGATGGTGTCGTCGGACATGGGGCACAAGGCAGGCGGCCCCCAAGAGCTACAGCAGAAGCATCGGGAGGCGCAAGATGACGGACGGCGCACGCTGGGCTCGACTCGAGTCGGTCTTTCTCCAGGTGCTCGACGTTCCGACGGAGCGCCGCGCGGCGTTCCTCGACTCGGCGTGCGCGGACCAGCCCGATGTACGGCGCGAGGTCGAGGCCATGCTCGCCGCGCACCGCGCCGCGGGTGGCGACGACACCCCGGACCAGCTGCTCCGCCCTGCGCCGGCGCTCGCGCCGCACTTTTCGGCCGGCACGCGCATGGGCCCATGGGAGCTTGATGCGCTGGTCGGTCGCGGCGGCATGGGTGAGGTCTACCGCGCCCATCGCGCCGATGCCCAGTACCAGCAGGACGTGGCCGTAAAGGTGCTGCGCGCCGGGCGCGACACCGGCGACATGCTGCGACGCTTCCGTAGCGAGCGGCAGATCCTGGCCCGCCTGCAACATCCGAACATCGCCACCCTGCTCGACGGGGGGGTGACCGACGCGGGGCAGCCGTGGCTGGCGATGCAATACGTCGACGGTCGCCCGGTCACCGCGTGGGCCGACGAGCACGGGCTGGGGCTCGGCGCGCGGCTTCGGCTGTTCACGACAGTTTGCGAGGCGGTGCGCGTGGCCCACGCCAACCTCGTCATCCATCGCGACATCAAGCCGAGCAACATCCTCGTCACGGCCGACGGGACCGTGCGGCTGCTCGACTTCGGCATTGCCAAGATGCTCGACGCCGGCGCCGCCGATGATCCCCTCACCGGCGACCTGCTCCTGCTCACCCCCGAGCACGCCGCCCCAGAGCAGTTCCGTGGCGAGCCGGCCACGACCGCCACCGACGTCTACGCGCTAGGCGTCCTCCTGTACGAACTGCTCGCCGGCTCGCGTCCGTTCCTGCTCACGACCCCCGAGGAACTCATGCGGGCCGTCTGCGAGCGTGCCCCCGTCGCGCCGAGCGCGGCGGCGGCCGATCCGCGCCGCCTGGAGCGCGCGCGCCGCCCCGCGTCCCCTGTCCCCCCGTCCGCCATCGGCGGCGACCTGGACGCGATCGTCCTCCTGGCGCTTCGCAAGGAACCGGAGCGTCGATACCGATCGGCGGGAGAGCTGGCCGAGGACGTCCAGCGCTTTCTCCGAGGATTCCCGGTCATTGCCCGCCCGGACTCGTTCGCGTATGTCGCGCGCCGATTCGTCAGCCGCAACCGAGTCGCGGTCACGGCCACCGTCGCCGCCGTTCTGGCCCTGCTCGCGTTGGCCGGTGTGTCGTTTCGGAGTGCCGCCGCAAGTCGCGCACAGGCCGCCGCCGTTGCCCGCGAACGCGACGTGGCACTGCAGGTGTCGGAATTCCTGGAGACGCTCTTTGCGTCGCCGACACCGTTCGTCACGGGGCGCGAACGCCGCGATACGTTGCGGCTGCGCGAGTTCCTGGCCGAGGGGACACAGAAGGTGCAGCGCGAGCTCACCGGCCAGCCCCTCGTCCAGGCGCAGTTGCTCACAGTGCTCGGGCGTGCCCATTCCGATCTCGGGCTCTACGAGCAGGCAGCCGGGCTGTTGCGCGAGGCGGCGGCCGTTCGCCGGCGCACGCTCGGTCCGGCCGCGCTGGAGACCGCTTCCACCGAGCGCTCGTTAGGTAGCGTGCTCGTCGCACTCGGCCAGCCCGCCGCCGCCGAGACGCTGCTGCAACGCGCGACTACCGTCTTCGCCGCCGCCCCCCGCGCGCACCGCGACGAACACGTCAAGTCGCTGAGCGCCCTCGCCACATCGCTCGTGGTCCAGGGGCGCCTCGCCGACGCCGAGCCGGTGTATCGCCAGGCGCTGACCATCGCCCGGGAGACGTACCCCCCCACAGATACGGAGCTTGCCGAGCGCATGTCGGACCTCGGCACGTTGCTCGGCAACCTGGGGCGGGCCGCGGAGGCCGAGGCGCTGGTCGCCAGCGCCGTCGCCATCCAACGGGCCGCCAATGGCGACGACAACCCGCGGGTGGCTGGCGCGATGAACAACCTCGCGTCGCAGCTCATGCGACAGCGCAAGTTCGCGGTCGCCGAGTCGTTGCAGCGCGATGTGGACCGCATCCTCGCGGCATCGCTCCCCGAGCAGCATCCCTTGCGGGCCACCGCGCTGAACAACCACGCGGCGGCGTTGCTCGAGCTCGACCAACCGGTTCGTGCCGAATCACTGCTGAGGCAAGTGATCGCCATGCGGACCGCCGCACTCGGCGCCGCGCATCCGATGGTTGGCACCACGCTGATCAACCTCGCGGCTGCGCTCGACGACCAGGGGAAGCACGGGGACGCGTTGGCGATGCAGCGCGACGCGCTCACGCGACTCACGGCTGCGCTCGGACCCGATCACCCGCCCGTCGCCTATGCCCACCACAACCTCGGTGCCACGTACCACGACCTGCAGCGGCACGAGCAGGCGATCACGTCGTTCGCTGAGGCGGCGCGCATCCGGCGTGCGGCGCTGGGCACCGGGCACTCGTTGACGGTCGGCTCGCTCGTGAGGCGCGGGCAGTGTGAGGTGGACGCGGGACGCGTCGCGGATGCGGAGCGCTCGCTCGATGTGGCTACCCGGGCGCTCGAGCAACAGTCGCAGCCCGACGCACGGGCGAGGGAACAGCTGCAGCTTCAGCGGGGGCGGCTGGACTCGGTACGGGCGTTGCGACGCGGCCGTTGACTGGGAAGGCCGTTCGTACGCACCGCTTCGAAGCGGCACGCGCCCGCGACCTGTGCCGATGGTCCCAGGTCGTCGAGTGACTTTCGTTCATCCTTGAGCAAACGGTGCAGCAGCTGTACGCGCTCGTGCCGCGTGCACCCACGTCTCGCGCACTGCGCCTAGCGGGCCAGCCGCTGATTCGGTTGCGACGATCCCGCCCGTCCCGGCAACTTCATCCCCGCGTGCGCCAACGTCACCAGCTCCCGCGGAAAGAACCGGAACGGATCGCATTCCCCGTGCTCCACCCGCCCCAACCGCTCGTACTCCCATGGACACCCCCCCATGCACGTCGGGAGCGCGGAGCAGTTGGAGCACCCGCGTCGGATCGATGGGTCGTAACGCTGCCACCGCCGCTGCTTGGCGTCGGCGTTCGGCACGTGGCTCCCCGAGAAATGCCCGATCGCCTGCGTCGCATCGCCGTCGATCTGGTGCCAACACTTGAAGATCAATCCGCTCGGTGCCACCACGAATCCGAGCCGCGATTCTACCGAGCAGAGCGGCCCGCAGATCGGGCTCGGCAGCGTCGCCGTCGGCGGGATGCCTCGCTGCAGCAGCTCGGCGTCGAAGCGCACGACGATGCGCGCGCGCTCCTCGTCGCGCAACACGTCGTCCTTCACGTGCGCGCAGGCGCCGGTCGAGTCGACGATGAACCCCAGGCTCACGTGCGCGGCCGGGACCACGCCCCCGTCGATGAGGACATCGAGCAGGGCACCGAGCGACGGCGCGTTGCGACGGTCCACGTTGATGCGCAGGTTCACCGGCAACCCGGCCGCGAGCGCGGTGCGGCAGTTCGCGACGATCCGGTGCCACGTCCCCTGCCCGCCGAGCAGGACTCGACGCTGGTCGTGCGTACCTGGGAGGCCGTCCAGCGTCACCTGCACCATCTCCCACGCGCCCAGCCGCTGCAGCCGCGCCACCATGTCGTCCGCGAGGAAGTAGCCGTTGGTCACGATCCCGCGCTTGACCGCGATCCCGCGCGACGCTCCCCACTCGTTGGTGAAGCGCTGGACGCGCTCGACGATGTCGGGCTGGAGCAGCGGCTCACCGCCGAACCATGTCGTCGTGATGGAGCGCACCCCCGCCGACTGCGCGACGATGAACCGCACGAGGTCGCCCTCAACCGCCGGCGCCATCACCTCTTGTCGGTGTGTCTCGAAGCAGTACGTGCAGCGAAAGTTGCACTGGATCGTTGGCGCCAGCGTGAGCAACAGCGCGTCGGGCGATGCCAGCGCGCGTCGCCGGATGTCGAACAGCGCCTCTCGCTCGTCAAAACCCTGCGGCACGAGCACGCCGGCGCGCACGAGCCGTTCCCGCAACACGTCGCTCACCTCGGGCAGCGGTTCCGATGCCGGCCCTCCGCTGGCGGTACCGAGTCCGGGAGTCGGCGCCTCGTGCAGCGCCGATACAGCGGCGTATTCCGAATCACCGAGCTCCAGCAGGGCACCGGTGAAGGCATTGAACACCAGGTGCCCCCGCCCATCGGCCGTGTCGGCAAGCGTGTTGTAGCGCGACGGCGCGAATCGCACGTCGTGTCGCGGCTACCGGAACCGTTCCGCCAGCTCCGCGCCGAACTGCGTCGCCCACTCGACCTGCTCGCCAGGTGCCAGGCGACTGGATGGCGCCGTATCGGGGGCGATGATGTACTTCTTCGGCTTGCACAGCGGCGCGTCGGGCGCATCGGGATCGGCGACGATGTACTTGCGTCCCGAACAGGTCGGCGCACCGGGGGCGCTCGGGTCGGCCGGTATCTCCCGGTACCTGCCCGGTGATGGCTTCTCGATCGCCACGGCACCTTCCGCCACACCGTGCACGGCGCCCTCGAGCGCGCGTGCGGTCGGAGTGTTCGGGATCCAGTCCAGTCCGGCGTCGCGTGTCGTCATGGTGTCGGCCCCGCTAGTTTGGTGGGTGCGGCGCGAGATGATGCGTTCGACCGCGCCACGAATCTGGGGAAGACCAGAGGCATCCGCCACCCTGTGGCGCATGCGCCACGCAACGTCACGGCGAGCACGCGTGACAACCTCGGCGGTAACTAGTGTTTGGCAGCATCTGCCCTCCGTGAGACCAGCGCTGCTACCTCATCTGCGCCACGCAGCGCAGCAGCAGTTCGCTGCTGTGCAAGGCGCTGGGCAACACGGGCCTTGTCGGCGAACCTGCGGAGTACCTGCTCAGCGCCGAGGCCGGTGGCTGGGAAACGGGAGAGTGGGCCACGCGGCATGGCGTCACGACGCGAGCCGAGTACCTGCAGCTGGTCTTCCGTGCCGACACCGGGAGCAACGGGTCCTTCGGGTCGAAGCTCCTGTGGGAGCACGTACCCGACACACTGGAGAAGTTGGGCTCGCTGATGGGCGGCGACACAGACACATCGCCCGAAACGCTCCTGCGCACCGTGTTTCCAAGGCTGCGCTACGTGTGGCTGACACGTCGCGACCGGGTGCGGCAGGCGGTCTCATGGCTGCGGGCGGCGCAGTCGGAACGGTACAACTCGGAAATGCCCGCCACATCCGGGATCGAGTACGCGTACTCGTTCCAGCAACTGGATGCCATCGTGCGGGTCATCGAGCAGGCTGAGCACGGATGGGCGCGCCATTTCGAGGGAGTGGCGACGCCGCCGTTTCGGGTGTGCTACGAGGATCTCGTGGAGGCGTACGAGCAGACCGCGCTCGATGTGCTGACGTTCCTCGGGGTCCCCTTCACGCGACCGGTTGCATTCGGGCCACGACGGATGGAGCGGCAGGCGGATGCCGACAGCGAGACGTGGGTGGCTCGGTACCATGCGGAGCGGCGCGGGCGATCGTAAACACGGGCCCGAGTGCTACGTATCCCGCCCCAGCCGCCGCACCCGGCCGCGCACCTCCGTCACCAGCGGAAGCGCCGCGTCCCCGCCGCGCCAGCGCGCGAGGAAGCGACCATACGCCGCGAGGGCGGCCACGGTGTCGCTCCGCGCCTCCTCGAGCAGGCCGATATCGTAGGGCGCCAAGGACCAGCGCTCCTGCCCCTCCCAGCCAAACTCCGGCGTGCCGTCAATGCGCCGATACAGTTCGATCGCCGGGCCAAGGTCGCCAGCGGCCGCCAGGGCGTGGGCCAACGACTCGCGCGCGAGGGCGGTCGAGTCGGCGCGCAACGCCGCCTCGAGGTGCGGGATCGCCTCCCGCGCCCGACGCCGCGCCACCAGCAGCTCGCCGGTCAGTCCTTCCACGGCAGCACGATCGGTCGCGCTCCCCGCGTGCTCGCGCGCGCGCACCACGTCCAGCACGCGCGCGGCGCGTGCGACGTCACCGACGCGCGCGAGTGCCGTGCCCAGCCAGAGCAGCAGCGTCGGCTCGACATCGTTCCTCGTGGCGAGGACAAACGCCGTGTCGAGCTGCGCACGCGCTTCCCGCCCGCGCCCGCGCCTCGACAGCGTCGTCGCCAGCAGCAACCGGTTGCGCACCACGCTGACCCAGGCCGGCCCATCGCCCAGCAGGACGTTCGCTTCGGAAAGGCTGGCGCTCGCCTCGACGTAACGCGCCCGGTACATGGACAGGAACGCCAGCGAGCGCAGCCCGCGCGCCCGAGTGTGTGCGTCACCAGCCAGCAGCTTGGAAAAGACCGCGGCCGCCGAATCGAGCTGGCCCATCTTCACGAACACACCGCCAAACTCGTGGTTGATGTTTCCGTTGGCCGTCTCAATCGAGGGCATCAGGGCAAAGGCGCGCCGGTAGTGGACGATCGCCTGCGGATAGCGCTGCAGCTGCTTTTCGGCGGTGGCGAGGTTGATCCAGGTCACATGGTCGGTCGAGTCGAGCGCCGTCAGCTGCGACAGCACGTCCGCGGCCTCGGTGCTCCGATTCATGCGGACGTAGTGGTACGCCAGCATGCCAAGCACATCGACATCCCCGGGGTGGGCCTGCAGCTGCTTCCTCAACAGCGCCACCGCGGAGTCCCGGTTGCCACGCGAACTCTCCGCCCGCGCGCGCACGAGCAGCTGGTCGCGCGCGGGCAACGGACCGATGTGCGCCAGCGCCCGCGCGAAGTTGGTGTCGCCCAGCGCGGGACGATTGGTCCAATAGTAGAAGCCCCCAAGGGCGGCCAGCGCCGAGGCGAAAGTGGAGTCGAGCGCCACCGCGCCCTTCCACGCATCTTCGGCCTCTTGCAGCCGATACGCCTCGAACGCGCGCGACCCTTGGGCAAACTTCTGCAGCGCCTCGAGCGAGGCGGTCGTGACCTGCGGCAGCGGGGTGGAATGGGAGGCGACGTGCAGCCATGGCTCCCCGAACTCGCGTCGCAACCGACGACCCAATCGATCGAGCGCGTCGATCACGTCGGCGCGACTCGCGGCTCGCTCCGTCACGGCAGCAAGCACCCCCCCGGACTCGGCATCGATCAACCGTGCCCCGATCTCGAAGGCGCTGTCGGCACGCTCCACCGAAGGGACGATCACCACCTTCACCCCCTCGCGCTGCGCCAGCTCGCGGGCCAGCATCGTGCCGAGCGCGCTGTCGCTCGCCAACAAACGCATGCGTGTCCGCGCTGTCGAGATACGGGCCGGCGGGACTACGTACACACGGTCGGACTGGGCCAACGATGCAGCGATGGCCACCGGGACGGTACGCTCGAACACCGGATCGCCCGTTGCATTCTCCACATCGGCGAGCACGGCCCACGTGCGCGCACCGAGCGCGGCGGTGCTGGTCAAGCCCATGCCGACGAATGCGGTCGCTGTGACCACCGCGAAAACCGACGGAGCAACGACGATTCGCCGCCAGCCTCGCGCGCGTCCCACGGGCGTGCCGACGGCCTCCGCGCGTGGACCAAGCGTGAACGAATCGTGCGATTCGGCCTGCGGACTCGCGTGAACGCCGCGTGCCGGACTCGCTCGACGAGCGTCCGCTTTCGAATCGCGGCTCAACTCGTCGATGAGCGCACCGATCGCCGGATCGGGGGCGCACCCCAGCTCGGCGCGCACGCGAGCATCGTGCAGACGCGCCCGCTGCAGCGCCGTGGTGCGATTTCCGGCGGCCATCAGTGCACGGACGTGTAACTGGGCAATCCGACCATCGAGCGGAACCAGCGTCGCCAGCTTCTCCCACCACCGCGCCTCACCCGCGTGGTCGCCCGCCTCAGCCGCCCGGCGGGCCAGACGCTCGTGGGCGCGCTCGATCCGTTGGGCGATGCGCGTTCGCTCGTCCTCCACCCAGCGTTCGAAGTCCGGGCAGTCGTTCAGGTAGAAGCCGTCGAGAAACGGCCCACGGTAGAGGTCGATCGCCCGCTCCCACTCGTCGCGGTCGAGCGCCTGCTCCAGCGCGTCCACGTCGCTCGCCAGCCGGCTGCGATCCAGCGTCAGCAACGACGTCCCGCCCCCGATCACGTCGCCGAGGTCGCGGCGCAGGGCGTAGACCAGCTGCGAGAGCGCGTGACGCGCGCGGTCCTCTGGCCGCTCGGGCCAGAGCATCCCGACCACCCGGTCACGGCTTATCCCGGGGCGGCTCGCCGCGAGCAACGCAAGGAGGGCGAGCCGTCGCGGTTGGAGCGCCGCCCCCGCCAAGGGGCCGTCCGGCCCCTCCAGCAGGGCCCCACCCAGCGTGCGGAGGCGAAACATCGTGCCTCGATGGGATCAGATGATCCCGGTGTGATTCACCGATGATACCTGCCGCGAAACTAGAGGAGCACGGATCAGCGGGCAATGACGCCAACGCATGGCGTCTCCCGCCCGCCACCATCCCAGGAGACCGACATGTCGCGCGCCTTCCGCACCCTCGTCCCCGGCCTGCTGCTCGCCTGCGCGGCCCTTGGCTCACCCGTCGCTGCCCAGCGGGGCATGGATGCCGCGGGTACGCGCCCGGTGCAGATCGGCTTCGGCGGCGGCGTGAGCGTCCCCACCAGCCACGCCGCCGACGTCTTCAAGACCGGCGTGAACGGGCAGGCGTTCGTCCTGCTCAACCTCGGCGTCCCGCTGCGCTTCAACCTCGGCTACCAGAAGTTCGACTATAAGGATGCGCTCCTGACGGGCGGCACCACCAGCGGTCAGAGCACCACGCTCAGCGGCGTCGGCGGCATTGTGCTTTCGCTTCCGACAAAGGGACCGCTCGGGGCATACGTCACCGCCGGGCTGGGTGCCTTCAATATCAAGGACGAGGTGACCGCCACCGCCGGCGGGAGCATCTCCCGAGTCGAACCTCAACTGGGGGGTGGACGGCGGTGCCGGGATCACGCTGCGGCTCGGCCGTCTGCGCGCGTTCGCTGAGGGGCGTGTGCAGAACGTCTATACGGACAAGGGGAAGATCGATGCGAAGAGCGTGACGTCGATTCCGGTGACGTTTGGGGTGATCTTCTGAGATTGGCGCAGCATCGCGATGATCGCGCCCGCCTGTCGGTCGCCTATCCCATGATCACTCCCTCCCACTCTCGATACTGCGCATCGGGGGCGGCCACGTCGAAGTCCACCGCCGTTTCGGCCCCGCCAGCGGTGTTCTCACCGTAGCGCAACACCAGCCGATGAGGTCCGGCGCGGAGCGACTCGAGCACCATCATGAGCGTGCCCGCGGCCACATCCTCGCCGTCGAGGCTCCATCGCAGCGGCTCCGGCGTGCTTGGTTCTCCCGACATGTCCAGGCAACATCCGAGCACGGAGACCGGCTGATCGTACGACACGCGTTCGCCAGCTGCCGGAGACAGGATGTGCACAGTTGGTGGACGTTCGGGCACGTCGATGGATCCACCTTCAACTTCCGTTGACCGCACCCCATCACTCGCCACCACGAGCAACGTACCCTTCCCGGCACATGGCATGCGGCTCACGTCAATCGCGTGGGCGTGCGTTGTGAGACCTCGCGCCACCGTGATGCGCCGGCCTGATTCCATCCGCACCACCACATCATACGTCACGCGCGCGCTGCCGATCGTCGGCGCAGGAACACTTGCCGCCACGAGGGCGTGATGGGTGTGCTCACAGCGTTCGGCCGCGTCCCACCTGAGCGCCACACCATTGGCGCTGTGATGGCACCGTGGCGTTGTCAGACGTGGGGGTTCACTGGCGATCGTGGTGCGGTACAGGACTCGACCATGGCGGCGCAACTCATACGCCGTTCCTGCGGGGTGCAACGGCAGCGTCCCGCCAACACGATAGCGCAACGCATGGTCGGGATCACCGCAGGCGCGCGGGCTGACCTGCGGCGCGACGCTCACCAGCTCGGCGCCCTCGCGGTCGAGCAAGACCAGCGCAAAGGCCGGATCGCCGTCCAGGTGTCGTCCGCGGCGCGTCGACTCCCGTCCGGGACGCGGACGATAGGTCATGTTCTCGAGCAGGGTGCCACGAACGTGCAACCAGCTGATGGAAGACATCACCGCCTCACGCGTTCAGGAAGAGCCGCATACATGTGCTGATCCCCGCGCGGATGGGTTCGAAGTATGACATGAGGTCACCCGCCGGAAGCGGGATGGCCGTGCTCGTGCGCACGTCGAACGGTGCCCGTCGCAGCCGCCCTCCGCTGTCTGCGGCATCGAACGGCCCCTTGGCGGAACCGGCCGGCAGGTCGACGTGGTTCAATCCGTAGCTGTGCCCCAGTTCGTGCGCTCCGACATCGGGACGATCACCCATGGCCAGCACCGCAATGCTGGGCACCCCTGACCTTCCCTGTTGGGCGAGCGACTGCCCCAGGTATCGTTCGCCCGCCGACACGATGCCCAGCCAGCGCACACCGCTCGCTTCATCGGCATCGTCCCAGGCGTCTTCCAGGTCATCGAGCAGGTCCTCCCAGCCGTCGGACGCTGACATGTCGTAGGTGTGCGGCATCCAGCGCGGCGCCGCGATCCCGATGTCGGTCAATGGTGTGGGCAAGTAGTCCAGCGCCGCGCGCACATAGTCCAGGATGAAGGCATCTGAACCGTACAGTGCCATGTACACGCCCCGCACGCGCAGGGGCGACTTGGCGACCCACGTCCACGAAATCTGCTGGCCGACCACGATCCTGCCGCTCGGGTCGTTGCATATGAGCGTCACGGAGAGGGTATGCGCACCGGGTGTCAGCCAGGCCGCCGGTATCGTGAAGTTGAGTGTGTCGTTGGTCAGGTCCGCATTGGAGAGTCCGCGGATGGCGGCGAACCCACGGTCCGGCGGTAGCATCACCCGTACGTTGGTGGGCGCGAGCCTCCGTCCATCCAGCAGGAGTGTGCCGGTGATCTTGTCCAGCTGATTGTTGAACCATCCCTTGCGGTCGCAGGCCATGTGCACTCGCACAGCTGTATCCTTGTAGGCCACCGTGGGCATGGCTTGCCCGGCCAGCACCCCGGCCAGATCAGCCTGCACCCCTTGGGTGACCTCGATGTACTGGATGCTCAAGTGTGGTGGCACGCTCAACCACATGGGGAGCGACAGTGGCTGGGTCGCGCCACAGGCACTCGTGGCCGTGAACACCAACCGTACGCTCCGCGGTTGTTGCGGAGCCGGGTCCGGCACGCTCAAGACAACACCACCAAAGCCGCCCGGCAGGTTGCTCCGGCTCCAGAGTTGGGTCGCCCCGTCCATGAGCTGAATGGAGATGCGTGTCGTTGGCCCACCACTCGATCGCCACGTCAGTGCGACCGCATCACCAGGGGTGAGATTGCGTGGCGCCGTCGCCGCCAGGTCCACCGGGACACCGCCGAGCGACACTTCGTACACCGAGGCCAGTCCGCCCACGAACAACACGCTGTTGCCGAGGCGATACACATCGATGGTGGCACAGGGATCGCGGTGCCGCACGAACGCATTGAGATGGAGCGCTCCAGCCGTGGCCCACACCGGCACCACCACATCGATCTCCGTATCGGTCCAGCGCGTGGCGCTCACCCCTGCCAGCACACCGTCGTCCCCGGCGCCGAGAGCGAACGCCGGATCCTTGATGCTCGGGGAAGGAAACGACACCCGTCCCATGGGGCCGAAATCACGTCCACGAATCGTGACGGTCTCACCGGCGCACGCCCCGGGATTGGAAATCGAATCGATGTGATAGCGCGTGCCGAAGCGGTCGATCTGCGACATGGCCTTGCGCGTGCCACCCACACCCCCCCACACCGGCCCCCACCGCAGGACCGGACTGGTATGATCCTCCTGCCAACTCGCGAGGTCGAGCGTCACGCGGTCGGCGTCCAGACGCTGGCCCGGCACTGGCAGAACCGGATCCGTCGGCCGCACCGGGTCAACCGGTTGCACCCCCGCACGCCACACAGGCGCCATGCGTGCCGTCACGACCGTCTCATACAAGCTGCGGTCGCCAGCCCGTGCCCGTTCCGCGGCCGCAGCCGCGACGTCCATGGTGAACAACGGCTGCAGCAAGTGCCCGAGCGACTCGAGCATCGTCTCCGCCTCGGACGGCCGATTCGCGGCCCGTGTCACGCCGGCGACCAGTCGCACGAGTGCCTCAGGATCGATCGTCTGCGGCATCGCCAACTGCGCCTCCAACGCCCCGTCGCCAAGAATCGACGCCGGCGCTCGTGGTGACGCGCCAATGGAGTCGCGCAGCAGGAGCCACAACCGATTCGAAGCCGCCAGGTCACCACGCAGGACCGCGTCAGCTTGCTCGGCACACCGTTCCAGATAGGAGGCGTGTCGTTCAACGTCCTCGAGGAACGCATCGGCCGCCTGGTGATCGCCGGCCAGCGTGAGCGCCCGGTGCGTGGCGACAACCACGTCGCGTCGCACGAGCGGCGTACGCGCCTTGCGCAGCGTGTCGGTTGCCTCGGCAATCTCACTGGCATCGTTGCCGTCCGCGGGCGTCCCGGAGTATGTCACCGTTGCCTCCGCTGCTGGGTGGCGCAACGTACGCGTCGCGTGGCAGTGACACGCGTTCGCGGATTGCCGGCAACGCCGACAGGTCAACGTATGCTGCCCCTGCACGGTGGGTAAGCGTGCAGGCAGCGCCACCCCCGAGATCCATTGCGGCTGAGTACGCCGCATCGCAGCCCGCGTCGTAGCGATCGCCCGCCTTCGACCCGGGCATCGCCCTTCGGCAGTTCGACGGGGCGGCACGCGCGCCGAGGTGACCGAATGCACGACGACGGTAGCGGGTCGGATGCCCGGTCGACAATCTCGCGTGGCGGGTCCGCATGGTCAGCGAGAAGCAGGAAATTTTTGCACTGGCCTGCTAGCGCTCGTCGCGCGTTATCCACTATTTGGTGTATCGTGGACACGCGCGACGGGGACTACTGACATGTGGAGAAAGACGCCCGCCTTCGGCGGACTCCTCGGGACGCTGCTCATCCCGGGATGCGTGCCAACCCTCTGCGGGTGCACGCCGCCTGTCCCGCTCGCGATACTCGCGATCGAGGGGCCGACGCTAGGGCTCTCGGGATTGCTGGTACCGAGCTTCCAGGGGTCATCACCGCAGCCGTGCGCTTCAGCGACGGGACGGGTGTCGCCGGAGTGGAAGTGACGTTCACCGTCGACGTGCCAGGTGCCACCGCGACCCCCGCATCGGCCAGGACGGACGCGACCGGGCGTGCGCGCACGACGTGGCGACTCGGATCCACGGTTGGACAGCAGCGACTCACGATCTCGGGGAAGCCGGGTGGGGGCTTTTACAGCGCCAACCCGCCGGTGACGGTCGTTGCGCTTGCGGAAGCAGCGCCGAGTTAGTGCCACCGGGTTCCATGGGGTGCGTTGAAGACAGCGGCGCTCGGCGGGGCGGCGGCGCTGACCTGCACCCTGCTCAGACGTGTGGGTTTCAGCAGGAAGCGCCGGTTGGGCGGTGGAGGCGAGCGGGCCACGGTGCATTACGACCGGGGTCGGAGGGGGTGCGCGACGGCATGATTCCGGAGGTCTCCGATCGCGGCGCGGCGACTGGCAGTGCGGCCACCGAATCCTGCCCCGGTCGCCGCTCCAGAGCGTACTCGAACGCGAACGTGGGATGGTCGAAGCAGGACCCGGCCGCCCGAATCGAGGACGACGGGTGCCCGCGATGAAGTCGGCCACGGTGCAACCGCTGCGACCGACTATCTTGCGCGTCCTGCATCTCGTCGTCGCCGCGTTGGTCGTGCTGCTGTGGGTCAGGACGGCCGCGTCCCCCGGTTCGGCGTCCGAACGGTTCGTGTACGTCTTCGGCGTGTATCCGGTCGATCAATTCGCCTGGAATGTCGCGGCGACGTATGCGGCGGGCCTGCTTTTGTACGTCGTGGGTAGCCACCAGGACGTTCGCCGCCGACTAATCGTCGCAACCCTCCACCTGTCGGGCATCCTGCTTCCACTCGCCCTCGTGGAGGGACCCGCGCTCGTCGGGTGGATCGACTACCGGGAGTACCTCGCGCCGGATCAACTCGGGGGAGAGGGGCCCGGCAACCGCCTGTACGAGCCCGAGCTGTACTTTCATCGGCCTCCGCACGACCGGTTCTCGAATGCGTTGTACGGGGATGCCGCCGCCATCCTGGGGATGCGCTCAGCGCCGCGTTATGCGGCCGACTACCGCTACGACCGTCGTGGTTTTCGGAATGACCATGACCTGGACTCGGCGGCGGTCGTGCTGGTTGGCGATTCGTTCGTCGAGGGATACAAGGTCACCCAGGAGCGCATTGTGTCCATGCAGTTGGGCGCGCTCCTGGGCGCGCGCGTGGCGAACCTCGGTCAGTCCGACTTCGGACCGCCTAACGAGCTTGCCGTGCTGCGACTGGTTGGCCTGCCGCTCCAGCCAGCCGTTGTCGTCTGGTTCTTCTTTGAGGGCAACGACCTGTACGACTACGACCTGGAACAGGCCGGTTGGAGCACCCGTGGCGCCACGTTCTCGGACCGTTCGTTCGTGCTGAACGGCTTGCGAGTCGTGGCCTACTGGACGCGGAGGCACAGGGATGCTGACGATCCACAGATTGCGTCGGCTATGCTGCGAGGGCCGATCAAGGAAGCTGGCGCGACCATGTACTTCGAGAACACCAATCCTCCCATTCCTTCGACGAGTACGCTCTCGCAGTTGGATGAATTCACGCGGATCGTGGGCCAGGCGCGTTCGCTCTGCGAGGCACAGGGGGTGCAGTTTCTCCTTGCCGTGGTTCCCATCAAGGCGAGGGTGTACGCGCCGTGGGCGTCGTTGCCAAGCGCCTTGGCCGACCGGTTGGTGCAGGGTGATATCTCCCGACGGATTGCGAGCTGGGCCCAGGCGAACGGGATTCATCTCCTTGACCTGGAGCAGCCCCTCCGGGCCGCTGCACCGCGCGGAGCCGTCTACTACCTGGACGACGCGCATTGGACGGGTTTCGGCCACCGTGTCGTCGCGGAAAGCGTTGCCGCCTTCATTCGAGAGCGCCACTGGCTGCCGTGAGGCTCGCCGATGGAGCGTCGCTCGCGGGCCTGATACGAGGGCCCGGCATCTCGTACCCAGCATACCACCACGGGAAGATGTGAGGCGTCCGGAGAGTCCTCGCGCGTCACTCCCGTCAGGGATGTGCGAGACCGCGCACGCCCCTCGCGCGCACACCCTCCATTTGCCCCGAGCCGTCACCGTCGCCAACATATAGTATTCGGCCCGCCACCCTCGTCGACCCCGGCGTGCGGCGTTGCCACCTGTCCCTTGCCCATCTCCACCGACGGCCGCCCCTCTACCCGTCCTCCGGGAGCCCTTCGTGAACGTGTCTCGTCTCCTCCTCGGTATCGCGGCGCTCGCCGCCGGATCGCTCGAGGCCCAGCAGTCCTCCCGCACGCAGCCAGTCACCGGGTTGCGCGACAATGCCACCGGCTACCATGCCCTGGTCGGCGCGCGAGTGGTGACAGCGCCTGGCCAGGTGCTCGACAACGCCACCATCGTCGTCCGGAACGGGCTCATCGTGTCGGTCGGCGCTGGGACGAACGCACCGGCCGGTGCCCGCGTGTGGGACCTCAAGGGCCTCACCGTCTACCCCGGCTTCATCGATGCCTCGGCCGACCTTGGCGGCGATGCACCGCCGCAGGGCGGCGACGTGGGCCCCACGCACTGGAACCCACAGGTGCGCGCCTGGTTCAGCACCACGGCCAACCTCAAGGACGACTCCACGCGTCGCATCGCGCTCCGCTCCCTCGGCTTCGGGGCAGCGTTGGCGGTGCCGAGGCAGGGGATTTTCCGCGGTGCGCATCGGTGCTCAACCTCGGCGACGGCGGCGCACGCGAGCGGATCCTGCGCCCCGACCTCGCCCAGACGCTTGGCTTCAACCGCTCGTTCGCGCTCGGCGGCATGTACCCGAATTCCGCCATGGGGACGATCGCGCTCATGAAGCAGACGTTCATGGACGCGGAGTGGTATACGCGCGCCTGGGGTTCGTATGAGTCCAGCGGCCGCGCGCTGCTTCCGCCCGAGACGAGTGAGGCGCTCGCCGCACTCGGCAAGGCCGTGAAGGGCCAGCAGCCCGTCTTCTTCGAGACCGGGAGCGAGGAGGAGTACCTGCGCGCATACAAGCTCGCCCAGGACTACAAGCTGACCCCGTGGTTCCGCGGCAGCGGCCAGGAGTACCGGCTCGTCGACGTGCTCAAGGGACGCACACAGCCGTTGGTGGTACCACTCGCCTTCCCCGATGCGCCGAACGTGTCGAGCCCCGAAGCCGCCGCCAACGCGACGCTGGCCGACCTCCGGCACTGGTACCTCGCCCCGACCAACCCGGCGCAGCTGGCCGCAGCCGGGGTGCAGTTCGCCATCACCGCCGATGGACTCTCCTCGCTCGCCCAGTTCCTTCCCAACCTGCGCACGGCCGTCGCGCGCGGGCTCGCTCCCGACAAGGCGCTCGCAGCACTCACCACCGTCCCCGCGACGTGGCTGGGCATCGAGAAGACGCACGGGACGATCGCCGTCGGAAAGTCCGCCAATCTCGTGATCACCGAGGGCGACCTGTTCACCGAGGAGTCGGCGGTGCGCGACGTGTGGGTGCAGGGCGTGCGCTACGGCGTGACGCGGCCGCCGCAGGTGGACCCGCGCGGAACGTGGACGATCACCTCGTCCGACGCCGGCACCTTCAACAGCGCGACGCTGCATCTCGAGGGACCGCTCAACCGCATCCGCGGCACCATCGAGATCGGTGGCCGTCGCCCCGTGAACCTGACGTCGGCGCGCATCACCGTCGAAACCGGTCGACTCGAAGCGACGTTCCCCGGCGAGGCCGTTGGCCTGGAAGGGGCAATGCTGCTGGCGGGCTCCGTGCGGGAGGCGGAGTTCTTCGGCTGGCTGTCGTTGCCCAATGGCACCGACGCAACGTATCGAGGAACTCGCACCGAGACCTACGAAGGACCGGCCCGCGGCGCCGTCGCGGTCAAGGTGCCGAAGCTCGACCTACCGTTCCTGCGACCCTCCATGGAGTTCGGCCGCTCGGCGCCGCCGCCGCAGCCCGCGTCGGTCGTGGTACGCAACGCCACCGTGTGGACGCAGGGGGCGCAAGGACGTCTCGAGAACGCCGACCTCCTGGTGCAGGCCGGCAAGGTGGTGCGCGTCGGGCAGAAGCTCTCCGCCCCCGCCGGCGCCGTGGAGATCGATGCCACGGGCAAGCACGTCACGCCGGGGCTCATCGATCCGCACACGCACTCGGGTGTTAGTGCGGTGAACGAGAGCGGCTTCGCGATCGTCCCCGAGGTGCAGATGGGCGACGTGATCACCCACAACAACATCTGGTTCTATCGCCAGCTGGCCGGTGGCCTCACCACCACCATGATCAAGCACGGCTCGGCCAACCCGATCGGCGGCGAGAACGTGTATGTGAAGATTCGCTGGGGCTCGCTCCCCGACGACTACAAGATCCAGGGGGCGCCGCGCACCGTGAAGTTCGCGCTCGGCGAGAACCCGAAGCGCAGCCCGACGCGCTATCCCAACACGCGCATGGGCGTGCAGGAGATCATCCGCGACCACTTCCTGGCCGCGCGCGACTACGAGAAGGAGTGGAAGCGCTGGGAGAAGGAGAAGACCGGGATCCCGCCGCGCCGAGACCTGCGCATGGAGGCCATCCTCGACATCCTCAACCAGAAGCTGCTGATCTCGTCGCACGGCTATCGCGCCGACGAGTTCCTCGCGCTGGTGCGGCTGGCCGAGGAGTTCGGCTTCAGGGTGCAGACGCTGCAGCACGGCGTCGAGGCGTACAAGATCGCCAGTGAGCTCAAGGCGTCGGGCGTTGCCGCCGTGGTGTGGAGCGACTGGGGGGCGTTCAAGATGGAGGCGTACGACGCGACGTCGTACAACGCGCGCCTGCTCATGGAGGCCGGGGTCGTGACTTCGCTACACTCCGACAACGCCGAGATCTCCACCCGCATGAACTGGGAGGCGGGCAAGCTGCTGCGCACCGGAGTGGACGAAATCGCAGCGATGTCCACCGTCACCAACCAATCGGCGAAGGCCATCGCCATCGACGATCGCATCGGATCGTTGGAGGCCGGCAAGGATGCCGACTTCGTGATCTGGAACGGCAACCCGCTGTCGCAGTTCACCAAGGCCGAGCAGACGTGGGTGGAAGGCCGTCGCTACTTCTCGCTCGACGAGGACAAGGTGCTGCGCGAGGAGATCACCCGGCAGCGCGCGCAGATCATCCAGGCGGTGCTGGCCGCTGCGCCGCCCGAGACTGCGCCCGCCGGCGCGCCGGCGCGCCCGCGCGGCGGCGAGGAGGCACGCAAGTGACCAGCCCATTCCTTTCGAGACTCCACACCATGCGAACCATGACCACGATCGCACGCAGCGCCCGACGTGCACTGCTCGCCTCGGCCGCCGCGACCGCCGGGCTGCTCGTCCCGGGCGCTGCGGGCGCGCAGGAGCGCATGACCGTGCCACCGCAGGCACTCCCGGTCGTGCTGCGAGGCGCCACGATCCACACGGTCACCAACGGGACGATCACCAACGGCACCATCGTCTTTGAGCGTGGCAAGATCACGGCGATCGGCGGCGCCGACGTGGCCGTCCCGCGTGCCGCCAGGGTTGTTGACGTGAGCGGCAAGCACATCTACCCCGGCCTCGTCGACGCCTACAGCACAGTGGGCATCACCGAGATCGGCGCCGTGGACGTCTCCAACGACATCAGGGAGATCGGCGACTTCAACCCGAACGTGCGCGCCGAGGTGGCCGTCAACGCCGAGAGCCGTCACATCGGCACCACGCGCTCGGCCGGCGTGCTGGTTGCGTTCAGCACGCCCGACGGCGGCGTGATCTCGGGGCTGTCGTCGGCGCTCTCGCTCGAAGGGTGGACGTGGGAGGAGATGTCCATGAAGGGGGCGGCCGCGCTTAACGTGAACTGGCCCGACCCTAACGCGCAGGCGCGTGGTGGCCGTGGCGGCGGCGGTGGCCCAGGCGGTCGCGGCGCCGGCGGTCCGCCTCCCAAGAGCTACGCCGAGCAGGTGCAACAGATCAAGGACTGGTTCGGCGAGGCGCGCGCGTATCGGGATGCCGTCAAGTCCGGCCAGGACGTGCGCACCGATTCACGTTATGCCGCCATGATCCCGGCGCTCGATGGCGCCATCCCGGTGGTCGTCGCGGCCGAGGGTGCGGCCCAGATCAACGATGCCATCACGTGGGCGAAGGCCGAAGGGGTGAAGATGGTCATCCGCGGCGGGCGCGACGCGCTGTTCGTGGCTGACCGCCTCAAGGCGGAGGGTGTGCCGGTGATTCTCACTTCGACCATGTCAGCGCCCGACCGGGAGTACGAGGGCTACGACGGTGCGTACGCGACCCCAGGCAAGTTGCACGCAGCGGGGGTGAAGTTTGCGATCGCGGGCGGGTCGGGTGGACTGTACAGCTATCGCCTGCCGTGGGAGGCGGGGGTGGCGGTGGCGTTCGGGCTGCCGGAGGAGGAGGCGCTCAAGGCGGTCACGATCAATGCGGCCCAGTTCATGGGGATTGCGGACAAGGTGGGGTCGCTGGAGGTGGGGAAGGAGGCGACGCTGCTGATCACGACGGGGACGCCGCTGGATATGACTAGTGATATTTTGCAGTCGTATATTCAGGGGCGGGAGATCAACATGATGGATATTCACAAGTTGTTCTTCCAGAAGTACATGGAGAAGATCAAGCAGCAGGCGCCGAAGGCGGTGGTGCCGTGAGGGGGTGATGGTTGGGGGTGACGCCGAGGGGGGCAGTGGGCGTGGTGCCGGACACTGACGGCGGGTCGGTCACGGCGTGCTGGCGCTGCAAGCGTCCTCCAGCTCCGCAGGGGATCCCTAACTATCGACATCCCATCTGACCCCAAACGTGAAGCGGCGGCCCCCATCTGGAGGCCGCCGCTTCGTTTTCCTCTACACACTTGCTGTCGAGCTACCGCGAGAGCTCCTGTCGATACGGCGTGCGAGCGTACTGCGCACTCTCACGTAGCACAGCCAATCTCTCGATTCGTATCGGCAGTGGCTTCCCAGCGTCGCTGCGCGAACGCAACGACGTGATTCACGTCCTATTCGTCAGGAAGAACGCTCGGTTCTGAATCGCCCCAGGTTCTGTGGAGGCTTGGTTAGTTGAGTCCCACCGCCCCGGTGTGGGCGGTCTGGGTCTCGTGATACATCGCCTCGTACTCCGCCGGGGGCACATACCCGAGCGGCTCCAGCAAGCGCTGCGTGTTGAACCACGCGACCCATTCGAGCGTCGCGAACTCCACGTCGTCAAAGCTGCGCCACGGCCCGCGCCGTCGGATGACCTCGGTCTTGTACAGGCCGATCACCGATTCGGCCAGCGCGTTATCGTAGGCGTCGCCGACGCTCCCGACCGAGGGGGCCGCGCCAGCGGCCGCCAGGCGCTCGGTGTAGCGCATGGACACGTATTGCGACCCGCGGTCGGAATGTACGACGAGCGTCCCCGGCGCGCCCTCCAGCACGCGGTCGTAGAGCGCCTGCTCCAGGGCATCGAGCACGAGCGCCGTCGGCATCGTCGTGTGCGCCCGCCAACCGACGATGCGCCGCGAGAAGACGTCGATGACGAACGCCACGTACACCATGCCCCGCCACGTCGCGACGTACGTGAAGTCCGCCACCCAGAGCTGATTCGGGCGCTCCGCGACGAAGGCGCGCTGCACGAGATCGCGCGTATCATCCGCGGTCGGGCCAGGACGCGTCGTCTGCACGCGCCGGCCCCGTACGACACCCTGCAGCCCCTCCGCGGTCATCAGCCGGGCGACGGTGCAGCGCGCGACGGCGTGGCCTTGGCGCCGGAGCGCGTGCCAGACTTTGCGGACGCCGTACACGCCGTGGTTGTCGTCCCACACGCGCTGAATCTCGTCGCGCAACGTCGCGTCGCGCTGCGCGCGTGCGGACCGCTTCGCCGGCTCCAACTGCCGCGCGCGGTACGCTCGATAGCCCGACGGCGCGATCGCCAGGACTCGGCAGATCGGCTCGACGCCGTAGGTCTCCCGCTCCGCCTCGATGAACGCGTACATCGTCGCGTACGAGGCGGCTACTTCGTCAGGCGGTCGAGCTCCGCCGCGGCGAAAAACGCGCTCGCCTTCCGCAGGATCTCGTTGGCCCGTTTCAGCTCCCGGTTCTCGCGCTCCAGTGCCTGGAGGCGCTCCGTCTCTGCGCGCGTCGGGCCCGGGCGCGCGCCGGCCTCCCGCTCCGCGGCCCGCACCCAGCGGCGCAGCGACTCCGCGGTGCAGCCCAACTTGCCGGCCACCGACTGGATCGCCGCCCATTGCGAGGGATGGTCCTTCCCGTGGTCTCGCACCAGCCGCACGGCACGCTCACGCACTTCCGGCGAGAATCGATTCGCTCTGCTCATGGCTCCAACCCTCACAGTTCGGAGCCTCCGGCAAACCCGGGGCGGTTCACAGCGACCAGTGTCTCATCTTCACGCAAATGGTCGATGCCGACACCCATCCGGGCATTCGTGGTAGTGGCTGTGAGTGCGACGAGGAAGCCCCAGCGACTCAGGCTTTGGGCCTCCAGTGAACCACTTCACTCGCGGCTTTCGCCCTCTATCGAAGCCGAGAGGCCCGCTTCCACCCCGCTTCCCCGCGATCTCGCCCCGCATAGTCTCAACATCAACATTGTGGCCGTCGCAACATCACGTAGCGAAACGGGCGATCCAACCGCGGTAGGGGATGCGTGGTAGTGGCTGTGAGTCGGTGCCAATCTCTCCCCGCCGACGGCGAAAACGAAGCGCGCGTGAGACCCACCTTCGGGGCCTCACGCGCGCTTTCTACTCGTAAATAGCTCTCTCGCGGACACTTACCTCAAGATCTCAATATCAACAGCGGGTGTCTCAACTTCAAACCGCTGCTGCGTCTCACCATCACCTCTGCCTCAGGGTCAGAGCGTACATCGTGTACGCTCTCTCGCTCTATCGACAGGTTCTCTCACGATCTATCGACAGTCTCTCACGCTCGACTGACAGCCGCACTAGCCCAACGACGAAGGCGGCCCCACAACGGGGGCCGCCTTCACGCTTGTGCACTGCCCCGCGACGAAAGGAGGGTTCCTTCCGTAAGAGATCGGAGCCCTGGCCACGTCGCCACAGCAACCGCGTTTCACTCCTGACGTACGTCAACGCGAGATCTGCCTAGACCAGGAGCAGACGCCGAAGCACCCGTCGTGGTTGGCGGCGATCATCGCCATGCCCCAAGTTGAAGAGAGACCCTCTCGGACGGTAAGTGCGTGAGACCAGCGAGCGCGGGCCCGACGCGCTCGGAAGCGGAGCGCGTACAGGCGCCAGGGGCGCGAAACGCCAGCTGAAGCGCGCAAACGAGATTCTGCGCAAGACGAGCGCGCCGTACGCGGCGACATACCTTGACGGCCTCACGGCAGCGCCCTCGTCTCTTACGCGATGATACACGCGTCCATCGATACGGAGCGAAGGACCTACGCCATGGAACCGGACGGCAGTGATGGTGCGAAGTCCTCAGGATCGCGCCTCCGGGTATCGCGCGTATCGCGCCCGCTGCGAAGATCCAGTGCGGCGTCCCGCACGCGCAGCGCGACCACGCGCCGCGCACAGCGAACCGGCGCGAGCGGAACGACAACAACCGGGTAAACAGCGTCCAAAAGTACTGCAATGAACCGCGCCCTAGGGGTTGTGCGGTGGCGAGCTGCAATGTCGCGTGCACGACGGCATCGGGGGCGTGCAGGGGGGCGTGTGCGGTCGGCGCGTTTAGACGACGAGCCCGACGCAATCCTAGGGTACGCGCGCAAGCTCTTGCGGCGGGCATCTGTGCCCGAGCGGACGGACTAGCCCCGGGTCGCCGCCTTCACGCACGTCGCGACGTCGCGCGGCGTCCTGTACGGTGGCGTTCAGGATCGTCGTCTACTCGCGGCGTATCGTGGGCTGGCGGGCGCACACGACGATGAAGACTGTCCTCGAGCTGGACGCGCTCCAACGAGCGCTATAAGACCGGGTGCTGGACGGTGCGCCCGCGCCCTCGTCCTCTATACCGCCCGCGGATCGCGGCACGTGTCCACACGCTACACAAAGCGCGTGGCGGCGGGGTGGCGCCATCGTTTGCGAGCTTCGGCGACGCTTACGACAGGTGCGCGACCTGAGTCGGTAATCGGCTTGTTGACGGCGGAAGCACTTGGACGTCGCGGGCCGTGGCGCAGACTTGACGATGTCGAATCTACGAGCTACGAATGGGTCCCGTGCTTCAACGTAGCGCCCCCGGGCCCGCTCGCGCAGATGTCCCCGGCGCAGTTAGAGGCCCGCTATCACTACACGCACGGCCCCCCGGCCGGGGGCCTAGGTGTTAATGACGAAGACGTTGTTCACTGCTTCGCAGCCAGCCGCTGGAGCGGGGTGATGAACTTGAGCACGGTGTGCCGCCGCTCGGCGTTGTAGAAGCGAAGGTAGGTCGGCAAGGCGCGCGTGCGATAGACCGACCGCCCTTAGGCCTCGGGCGTAGGCCCACTCATGGAGCAAGGTCCGGATGAAGCGCTCGGCCTTGCCGTTGGTTTGCGGCCGGTAGGGTCGGGTGAAGTACTGGCGGATCCGATTTCGGCGGCAGCAGGCGGCGAGGACCGTGCTGCGGTAGTTCCCCCCGTTGTCGGTGAGCAGCCGTCGCACCGTGATTCCGAGCGCGCCATACCACGCGACCGCGCGCTCGAGGAACGCGGCCGTCGTGGGGACCTGCTCGTCGGCCAGGACCTCGGCGTACGCCACGCGCGCGTGCAGTCGTCGATGGCCACGCACGTATTCCCAGCCAATCCCACGCACGCGCGTCGTGCGGTTCCCGTGCACGGTGCCCGACGCGCCCGATCTTCCCAGCTTCTTCACGTCGAGGTGGACCAGCGTGCCGGGCGCCGGCGCTCGCAGCGCTGGATGGGCCGCACCGGCTCCAGGCGCGCCACGCGATTGAGCCCGGGGCGGCGGAGGAACGACAGCACGGTGCTCACCGCGAGCGTGTAGTGCTGGGCGATCCGCACCGAAATCCAGCGCTTGCGGCGGCTCCGCAGGATCTGGCGCCGCTGGTGGCGCGGGAGCTGCCGGGCCAGGCGGTGCGGGCGCGACGACCGATCCTGCAGGGCCGCCGGCGCCGCGGATCCGGCGGCGTGGGCGCGCCCTTCCCACTTCGTCACCGTGCGCGGCGTGACGCCGCAGCCCCGGGCGACCGCCGCCCGCGGCTCGCCGGCGGCGACGCGCTGCACCGCGAGGGATCCGCCCCACGGGGCACCCACCCTGCATTCTTGTGGACGTTCACTGAGCCCTCTGGCAGTTGCCGGTTGAGTGTCTCGACAACCCCAGCTTGCACCGCTACGGCCCAGTGAACAACCCTTCGTCATCTACACCTAGGACTCGACGTGCCGAGCCTGAAGAAACCCTGAGCGCCCCGAATCCTCATTTGCCCGCTTCCGAGATCTGAGCAGTAAGTGCATCAGGATTGCTGCTGTCCCACCTGAAGGGGGTCAATCCGCTGCAGGGCCGCCAGAACGAGGATCGTCGCCGCCACCCGTCCCCTAGTAGCCTGCCATGGATGAATTTGCGACGTACACTTAGGCATTGGACCCCGAGTCACAGCCAAGGTCAACCCAATGAGCGTTCGCCTTCAGGCCCGGAAGGCTTTGTGCGGTATCGACAGATCAAATCATTTCTCAGCGTGGTACGAGGTCCGGCGTGACAGACTTTGCAAAGTGGCTAGTTGAATATTGGCATATTGCTCGTTGCGGCGTTGATCGTGTACGTCAGCGTGGAGTTCTCGGGTCATTCGTGGCGAACGACATCCGCCTCGCGCACGAACTTGATGCAGCGATAGCAGCGCTCAAGAGTATTCGCGCGCGAAGCAGGGAAATGTTGTCGAGCTTAGCGAGGTCCAGTCGAAAGCGATGTCGGCCCAGCGCTCGCTCATCTATGGAGCGAATTCGCGAAGACGCTACATCCGCAGAAGGAGGAGGGAGAGAATGGACAAAGCCGGATTGTTCAGTGGCGAGCTACGTCGTTAGCCGACGCGTTCTTCTCCGACTATGCGGTAGTTGATAGCAGGCTCAAGACCGAGAAGTTCAAGCACTTTCCGGGCATTCTTACCGGTCTCGGAATCATCGGCACGTTCACTGGTCTGATCCTCGGTCTTGGCCGCTTCAAAGTTCCAGAGGATCTGACGAAGGTCCAGGAGCAAACTTGACAGCCCATTGAGTCGGTGGGACACGCATTCTACGTGTCTGCAGCAGCCATCGCGCTGGCGATGCTTTTCACATGGATCGAGAAGTCGCTTGTCGCCGCTCGCTATCAGCAGGTAGAGTCACTACGTGAGCTCGTCGACGGCATGTTCCATGGCGGAGCCGGAGAGGAGTACCTCGAAAGGTTGGTCGTGGCCGCAGAGACCTCAGCAACTCAGGCATCGCACATCAAGAACGCGCTCGTCGCCGATCTGAAGGAGATTCTGACGACGCTGAGTAAGCAGCAGATTGAAGCCCATGCGCGACATGCAGGCGTGATGTCTTCGGAGATCGGCAAGTCGATGTCTGAGAGTCTTCGATCCCCATTGGATGCCATTTCGATAGCGGTTCAAGGTGTCAGCTCAAATCAAGGCGAAGCGGTCAACAAGCTGCTAACGGACGTTCTGGCCAGCTTCTCAGCCCAGATGCGCGATATGTTTGGAGGCCAGATGAATGACATGTCCGGTCTACTACGCGAAACGAGCGCTTCCATGCAAGCCACGGCGCTGCAATTCGGGCAGCTTGCGGCGAACATGAATGCTGCCGGAAAGAACACCGTAGATGCGATGGGTGAGCGGCTGGCTATCGCACTCGACGGCATGGAAGCGCGTCAGACTATGATGAACACCCAGACGGCCTCGTTCCGTCGAGCAGAGCTGCGCACTGGTAGGCCCGCAAACCGAGTCCTCTCGAAAGCTGCAGGAAGTACTGACTCAGCGTGGGCGACCAAGTCGCAGGCGTAGTCGCTGAACTGCGTCGGCAGGCGCAGTCGTCCGCTGAGTCTCAAGGGCTGCGCGAAACGCGATTCGAAGCCGCCACTGGTATGGCCATCGGCTCCCTATCGCAACAAATGGAGCGACTACTCGCGCAATCGGTCGAGACAAATCGATCACTGCAAGACACCGCCGCGCGGCTCGCGGGAGCCACCGACAAAGCGATTGCCGGTATGAATTCGGGAGCCGACACGCCCGCTGGTCGCTGCGAGTGACTGCCAAGGCCGGCCAGGGAGTAGCGAACACGATGACGGCCTCCACGGCGGCGGTGGACGCAATTGAGGGCTGTTTCGTAGGCAGCTCACCCTGCACCGATGGCGCGGGCGCGAAGCTTATTCGCGGATTACGGCAAATCCTCGCGAGACGTTTGCGTTGATGGTTAGCGACTTGAAACAGACCATTGAGAACGCAAAGCGCGAGGCATTGATGACGACAGAAATCATTGGTCGCATCGAGGCGCGGCAGCGCAACTCGGTAGAGCCCAAAGAGAGTCGGAGGAGTATCTCCGTGGCGTTAGCGACGCTGGTCAAGGCCCACGAGTCCTTCGCGGAAAACGTCGAGCGGTCGCTGCGCGAAGGCAATCGGCAGTTTCAGGCGGAGCTTTCGACTGCCGTTCAGTTGCTTTCGGGCGCGATAAAGAATCTGGGAGACGTGATCGACGATTTCTCCCCGAGAAGGTGATATCTGATGCTTGGTCTCCGGTCCTCGGCGCGCAGCACACGTAAGGATGAAGCAGAGAAGCCATTCTGGATTTCATTTTCCGACTTGATGACTGGCGCTAATGGTGCTCTTCCTTGTGGCGATGGCTGTCGCGCTCATCGCGGTAACACATGGACTCGCTACGATCAACAAGGTCCAGGAAGATCGAGAGACAACAATCGGCACGCATTGCGGGCATCAGGGCGCTCGCTGGACAACCTGAGTTCCGTGGCGTGCAGGTGCACGGCAACTCTCTCGACTCCGGAACGCTTGTTCTTCGGTGACAATAGGCACACGTTTGAGAGCAAGTCTCAGGAGAAATTCGTACGCAAGTTTGTTCCGCGCGTGCTTGATCTTGCACGCCGGAACGAGTGCGAGCACTGGCTCAAGCGCGTGGTAGTTGAGGGCTTCGCAAGCAAGACTGGCGACTACCTGTACAACCTCAATCTGAGCTACCTTCGCTCGCAGCGCGTTCTGTGTGTACTGCTCGACTCACGACAGGCTGACGCGATCTCCGAAGCTGACCGGAAGCTCGTTCAGACGCTGTTTCTGGTCGGAGGATCCTCCTTCAATACGGCGGCGAGTTCGGCAGCCCAGATGCGACGTGTGGAGCTGAAGCTTGAGTTCCGGCGAGATTGGCACGAATAAGGACAGGCCTGTTGACATTCCGTTGATCCTGGTCTGAGGTGCCCGAACGACTTACGATGAACGCCCCCATCGGAGATGCTGCAGATTGCGTTAAGGGGATTCTC
>JADJAD010000018.1 GCA_016704465.1 Gemmatimonadota bacterium
GACCATCACGCTCTCGTGCGGCAAGCTCACCACGGGCGTTACGGTACCGCAGTGGTCGTCGATCACTGATGCTCCGCAACCTCAAGTCGCCAGAGACCTACTTTCAGGCGGCATTTCGCGTACAGTCTCCCTGGTCGATTAAGAACCCCAACGGTGACGACCCGAACGAGGAGGAAATCCTCAAGCCGGTGTGTTTCGTTTTCGACTTCGCGCCCACGCGCGCTGCGCCAGCTTTCGGAAGATGGGATCGGCCTTTCGCCCGGCGAGCCGAACCCAGAGAACGCCGTCAGAGATCTCGTGTCGTTCCTGCCGGTTCTGGCTTACGACGGCGCGAACATGACGCAGATCGACGCGGCCGGCATCCTCGACATAGCGATGGCTGGAACGTCGGCAACGCTGCTCGCGCGCAAGTGGGAATCCGCCATGTTGGTGAATGTCGACAACGACACCCTTCGTCGCATCCTCGACAACCCCGAGGCGATGGCCGCCGTTGAGCGTATCGAAGGATGGCGCGCACTCGGCGATAACGTCATCGAGACCATCATCAACAAGAGCGAAGCGGTGAAGGGGCTGAAGGACAAGGCGAAGAAAAAGGATCTGTCGGCAAAAGAGAAAAAGCTCCTCACCGAGGAGGAGAAGAATACAAGTCCAAGCGGAAGATGGTGCAGGAAAACTCATAAAGTTCGCACACGCCATTCCCGGCGTTCATGTATCTCACCGATTTTCGTGAGAACACGCTCCAGGATGTCATCACCAAGATCGAGCCAGACCTGTTTCAGACCGTGACGGGACTGACGGTAAAGGACTTCCACCTGCTAGTGCGGCTCAAGGTATTCAACACCGAGCACATGAATCAGGCCGTGTTCGCATTTCGTCGTTACGAGGATTCTTCGCTGCGCTATACAGGCATTGACAGTCACGAGGGTCTGACCCAGTACGGCCTCTACGACACGGTTGTAGCGCGGGATTAGGTCCCGCTTCTGACCTGAGTATCATCCTCAACTACGCGGGGCTCAACGAGTCGCTGCGCGGGCAGGTCACCTAAGGAGACAGGCCCCTTACTCCCATTCTCCACATGCCGGCGCACGCGCAAAGCATTCAGATCTTCCTGCCAGACGGCGATCCCCGCTCTCTACGGATCGCCGAGATCACGAGTCGGACCGTGCAGGTGCTGGCAGCGCCGCGCGCGCAGCTCGAAGCGCTTCTGAAGCGCAAGGAGATTCAGGGTGCCGTGCTGTATGTGTTGGTCGGCCCTGATCCGGAGGGCGCGCTCCCGTTGACGTACATTGGCGAGACGGAAGAGCTGGTCGCGCGGGCGCGGTCGCACCACAAGAAGAAGGACTGGTGGGACACCATCCTGGTCGTATCGCGGGTCGGGCATTTTTACGAAAGCGCATACCACATGGATGGAGTGGCACGCGTTGCAGGAAGCAAAGGCCGCCGGCCGGTGCGCGCTCAACAACGATGCGGTGCCCACTCAAGACCGTACGTCTCGGAGCCCATGGAGGCCGACCTGCTGCAATTCTTCGAAGGGCGAAGATCCTCTTTGGGGTGCTCGGTCAATCAGTGTTCGAGAAGCCCACCGTCGCGAACCCAGGCGCGCAGGTTCGATTGACCCGTCGGGGCGCGAGCGCGGTCGGCGAGTATGGCTCCGAGGGGTTCGTGGTGCGGGCGGGGTCTGTGGCCGCGAGCGAAATGACCAAGAGCACGTCGCCGGGCGTCGCGAAGAAGCGCGAGGCGGCGCTCCTCAAGTCGGGCGTGCTGGTGAAAGCGAAGGACGGAGTCCGCTTCGCGAAAGACTTCGTCTTCGCAACGCCGAGTGGCGCTGCCGACGTCGTGGCGGGAGCGTCCTGCAACGGGTGGGTCGAGTGGAAGTACCCGGATGGCCGGACCCTCCACGACGTGCACCGGGCCAAGTAGGGCCCCCGATCAGCTCCGACTACGTCCCTTCGGGTCTTGCGTCTCCGAGAATTTCTTCCGCCCGTCTCAGAAGTGTCTGACGGGCCCACGCGGCCACGCTGAGGAACTCCGCGTCGGCCGCGCGCTGGAGGATCTCCTGCTCCGCGGGGCTAATCCGGGCGAACAAGTACTTCGTCTTCGGTTCCTTCACCCGACGGGGCACGGTCCGTCTCCCGCAAATGGCCCTCAACGGAACCGCCGCCGATCCCCAGTTGGGCCGGCGGCGTTCCATTGCCCAGAAACGCTCTCGAATCAGGCTGTCAAAAGACTTCCCCACGCGTCAAATCACTTCAGCGCCACGGGACAGTAATCCCTCCCCTCACCCACACTCCGAAAACCCACACACGTGACACTTCACGCACCCCTCGGCAAACTCCAGCTGTGACCCGCAATCCGGGCACGTGCCGATGAACGACTTCGCCATCTGATCCTCCAGCGCCGCCATCTCCATCTGCACCCCGCCCGCCACCGTCACCGGCTTGGGCGACGTGATCTGCTCCTTGGCCGGTGGTCCGCCGGCAGGGGTGCTCTTGATCAGCTCCTGCTGCACTCCCTGCTTGTCCTGGAACCAGTCGTGCAGCGCGATGCCGATGGCGTCGGGCACGGAGAGGATCTTGTTCGGCCCCAGCCCGACGGCACGGTCGCTGGAGATGCCGCGCAGCTGGCGGTGCACTTCCATGATCGGGATGCCCGAGCGCAGGGCGAGCGAGATGAGCCGTCCCATCGCCTCGGCGTCGGCCATGGCGCTGCCGCCGGCCTTGCCTAACGTCACGAACACCTCGAACGGCTGTCCGCGATCGTCCTCGGTGATGTTCACGAACATCGTCCCGAGCGGCGTTTCCTTGCGAATCGTGGTGCCGCGCAGCTTGTCGGGACGGGCGCGCTTCTGGCGACGGGCCAGGTTCTCGCTCTCGACGTCGAACAGCGACTTCTTGAGGCGCTCGTTCTCCGCCTGCAGCTCGGCGATGGTCCCCTGCAGCTCGCCGACCTGGCGCTTCTCGGACGGCGTCTCCTTCCCCGCTCCCTCGCGCTCGGCCTTGGCCTTGTCGGTCGCGCCGGTGGAGAGGACCTGGTTGTCGCGCGAGCCGTCGCGGTACACGGTGACGCCCTTGCACTTCATCTCGTACGCCAGCTCGTAGATGGCGCGCACGTCGTCGCTGGTGGCGGCGTGTGAGAAGTTGGTGGTCTTGGAGATGGCCGAGTCGCAATGCAGCTGGAAGGCGGCCTGCATGCGCACGTGCATCTCGGGGGCGATCTCGTTGGCGGTCACGAAGACGCGCTGCCACCGCACGGGGACCTCGGGCTGCTTGACGCTCCCCGTCTTGGCGATGCGCGCCATCAACTCGTCGGTGTACCACTTCTCCTTCTTGGCGATCCGGACGAAGTCCTCGTTCACGTCGGGCATCATGACGCCGGCCTGGTTGCGCATGAAGGCGACGGCGAACAGCGGCTCCAACCCCGACGAGCAGCCGGCGATGATGGAGATGGTCCCGGTCGGGGCGACCGTGGTGACGTTGCAGTTGCGCAGCAGCTGCATGGGGCGAATGCGCTCCCCGGCGGCATCGCGGGCGCAGGTGGCGTCGGGCCCCCAGATGGAGCGTGCCCACTCGGGGAAGGCGCCGCGCTCGTTGGCGAGGCGCTCGCTCTCCTTCTTCGACTCGAGGTCGACGAACTCCATGACCTTGCGGCCGAACTCGACCCCTTCGGGGGTGTCGTACGGAATGCCGAGTCGCACCAGCGCATCGGCGAAGCCCATGACGCCAAGGCCGATGCGGCGGATGCGCTTGGACAGCGCGTCGATCTCCGGCAGCGGGTACTTGTTGACGTCGATGATGTTGTCGAGGAAGTGCGTGGACAGGTGGATGTCGCGCTTGAAGGCGTCCCAATCCATCTCCGCGCCCTTCTCGCCAGCCTTGACGTAGTAGCCGACGTTGATGGAGCCGAGGTTGCAGACGTCGTAGGCGAGCAGGGGCTGCTCACCGCATGGGTTGGTGGCCTCGTAGTCGCCCAGGTGCGGGACCGGGTTGTAGCGGTTGGCTTCGTCGATGAAGAAGACGCCAGGTTCACCGGTGCGCCACGCGCCATCGATCATCTTGTCCCACACCATGCGGGCGTCGAGCTGGCCGCAGAGCTCACCGTTGGACGGGTCGACGAGGTCATAGCTCGTCCCGGCCTTGAGCGCTTCCATGAACCGCGTGGTGACCCCGACCGAGATGTTGAAGTTGGTGATCTGGGTGAGGTCTTCCTTGCAGCTGATGAAGTCCATCACGTCGGGATGGTCGACGCGCAGGATCCCCATGTTGGCGCCGCGCCGAGTGCCGCCCTGCTTGACCGCATCGGTGGAGGCGTCGTACAGCTTCATGAACGACACGGGGCCCGAGGCCACGCCGGTCGTGGAGCGGACCATGGACCCCTTGCCGCGCAGGCGCGAGAAGGAGAAGCCGGTGCCGCCGCCGCTCTGGTGAATGAGCGCCATGGAGCGCAGCGTGTCGTAGATGCCGTTGTTGCCGTTGGAGAGGGCGTCCTCGACCGGGAGCACGAAGCAGGCCGAGAGCTGGCCCAGCGGGCGCCCGGCGTTCATCAGCGTCGGCGAGTTAGGCTCGAAGCGCGATTCGGTCATCAACCGATAGAACGCATCCGCGACCTCGTTCACCCCCCCCTCGGTGGCCCCGTACCGCCGATCCGCCTCGGCGACGACCGTGGCGACGCGCCAGAACAGCTGTTCGGCCGTCTCGGTCGCCTTGCCAGTCCTGTCCTTGATGAGGTAGCGCTTCTCAAGAACGGTAAGGGCGTTCTTGGTCAGCTGGACGGAACCGGCGGGCGGCTTGGCAGGCAGGGGCATGATGTCAGAACCTCGGTGGCGATGCGGTACTTATATGAAGAAGAAAATCAAGCGAGCGATCAAGACGTGGGGCGCATCCGGCGCGATCGCAAATCGGGGGCGATTCAGCGCGGGCGGGCAGTTTACCAAGGGTCGTGAGAGCGCGCCAGTGCCTTTGTAAGTCCCCTCGCACCAATCGTTTAGCTTATCAACATCACGAATCGGTCATCGCACCCGCTTCTCCACGAACTGGCGACCTCGTGCATACGTCTGATGTCTGGATTTCAGCCGCGCGTCGACCCTCCGACAGCAGCACCGCTCCAAGCGCTTGCCCCATAGGATCTTACACAAGAAACAGATGGTCCGTGCCGTTTGGCGCGCCGGAAATTCCCACGAGAATTGCCCACGAACCCCTTGACCTGCGAATACTTCCGGCAGGGGTTTTGCTTGCTCTCGCGTGTGAGAACCGCCCAATGCCTAACGCCTGCCAACGCCCATTGGTGCGCGCCAATCTTTCACCGGCGCAGCTCGCGAAAATACCGCTCCAACCCCTCCGCCACGCCTAACGCGTACGCCTCCTGGAACGCCGGTGTGCGCAGCAACGCCTCCTGGTCCGGCATCATCACGAACGCCCCCTCGCACAGGATCGACGGCATCCAGGTCGGCCGCAGCACCGCGAGGTTGTCGTAGTTGATCCCGAGGTCGCGCAGCCCCATGCGCCGCACCATGCCACGCTGCACGGCGCGCGCGAGCGGAACGGCGCGGTCATTGAAGTAGTAAGTCCCCGTCCCATGGGCCGCGTACGGGTTCACCCCATCGGGCAGCGCGTTGAGGTGGATGCTGACGAAGGCGTGCGCGCCCGCCCGCCGCGCCATCTCGGGACGATCGCCGAGCGGCACCGCCTCGGCCGTGGTCCGCGTCATGTACACCGTGGCCCCGCGCGCCTCGAGCAGCCGCTGCAACCGCTCGGAGATGGCCAGCGTCGCCACGCCCTCGTACAACCCGGTCGGTCCGGTGGAGCCGGCCGGCGGGTGACCGGCATCGACCGCGATGATGAGGCCCGCCAGCGGCCGCGCCACCTGCACCACCGGCGCCCGGCGCAGGCGCAGCACCAGCGCCCCGCGCTCCCACCGCACGGCATAGCCGAACAGCGGTGCCCGCAGCGCAACGGTGTAGCGCGCCCGCTCGCGCCCGGACTGGCTCCACGACACGTGCCTAACGATCGAATCGACGCTGGCGAGGTTGAGGATGTCGGTGTTCCCCACGGTGCCGAACAGGTCGAGCACGACCTCGTCGCCCCGCTCCTCCACGGCGTATGCCGGACGCTCGGCCATGGGGATCACCAGCTCGCTCCACTCGCCGCGGGCCACAACCCGGGCGTTGCCGGCCACGCGCACCGGTGCCGACGCGCCGACCGGGAGTTCGCGCACGTCGCTGCCCACGAGCCAGACCTCGAGGTCGCGGTCGAGCCGGGCACGCACCATGTCGCCCGAGCGCCCGGTCAGCTCGACCACGGTCCCGGGGAGGAGGAACCACTTGTAGGTCCCGCCGCTGGCCACCGGACGGGCGCTGATCACGCGGTCGGAGTCGGGCGCGAACGGGGTGGGTGGCGGGGCCACCTCGCCGACGACACCGTAGCGCGGCCCGGCAGAATCCATCAGGGCGACGCGCGGCGTGGATAGGGTGACGCGATCGCTCCCGCGCACGACCTCGACGCGCCCCGCCAGCCGCAGCGCGCGCGCCTCCACGTCCGTCGTCCACTGCGTCGGATCGCCGCCCCCGACGCCAAGGGAGAGCGAATGGTGCAGCGGACGGCGGCTTCCGTCGGCCGCGATCCACTCCACACTGGCGTTGCGCGGGGCCCGGATGGAGACGCGCACCAGGTCTCCGGCGAGTCGTGCCTCACGAGTGCCCGGCCGCAACGACGCCGTATCGACGCGCAGCGGACCGTCGTCGGGCAGCGCTGGGCGAGCAGCGGGGAACACCATGCGACGCACCAGGCGCGCCGTGTCGGCACCGCGCGTTGCGACCAGCGACCAGGTCGGGCGATCACGAGGCGGGAGCGGCAGCCACCCGAGCCAGGCGCCATTTGGAAGGACCGGGACGTCCATTCCATTGATCACGAGACGGGCATCGCCGGTACCGACCGACCCGAAGATGAACGTCGAGTCCCGGGCCACAATCGTCGCCCCGTCGGGAGGGTAGACCACGCGCAGGTTGACGGCACCGCGCACCGCCGCCACGGCGGCAAAGCGAGGCGCGACGACGGCGGAGTCCTCGGTGACCAGCGGCGCGGCGGGCGTGACGCGCGGCGCAGAGGCGGCGCATCCCGCCAGCACCAGCGCCGCGACCGCGCGGGAAAGTCCAGCAGGGAAGGAACGCATAGGCCGAAGCTAACCCGCCCGGTCATCGCGTGCGAAGGGCTGCGCCCGGCGACTCCGACGCGCCGATCGGCCGAATCCACGGTCGTGGTTGCCCCGTATGTTCCTTCGTGCCATCTTCGCGCAACCGAGCGATGTGTCCCACCCATCGAACGAGATGACCTCCTCGTAGTGCTGTTTCGAACGCATTGCGGCGCCGCACCAGAGCCGCTGACTGACAAGACACCGCAATCAGCGGTGCGTGGCGCGCGCGCCAGCGCACCGTGCGCGGTGCGCGCCGGCTTGCAGCCGCCCGACGCGCACGTGGGCGCCCGCGCCTGCTCGTTCGCGTGCTCGTTCGCGCCGCACGATCGGGTCCCGACATGAACACCCCCTTGGGAACGAGTGCCGCCCGCTTCCCCACGCCACCGGCCGGCAGTGAGGCGGCCATCGTCGCCGACGTCTTCGCCCTGTCCGACGTGGGGCGCACGCGCGAGCATAACGAGGACGCGTTCGTCGTCGCCGACCTGTCGAACGCGGCCCCGATCCCCTTCGACAAGGACGTGCGCCAGTCGGTGGGGCCGGCCGGACTGCTCTTCATGGTTGCCGACGGCATGGGGGGAGCTGCAGCCGGGGAGCTGGCGAGCGAGACCGCGGTCTCGGTGGTGCTGCAGTACCTGCAGGAGCAGTGGGTTCCCCTGCGCTCCTCCGAGGCCAGTGCGTTCGTCGAGACGTTGGAACGGGCAACCGACGTCGCCAACTCGACCATCTATCGCTATGCCGCGGAACACCCGGAGCTGCGCGGCATGGGGACGACGGCGACGATCGCCGGGTTGCTGGGCGACACGCTCTACCTGGCGCAGGTCGGCGACTCCACGAGCCTACCTGGTCCGCGACGGCCGGGCGCGACAGATCACGAAGGACCAGTCGCTGATGCAGAAGCTGATCGAGGCCGGCGAGATCAGTGAGGAAGACGCAGAGCACAACGAGCGGCGCAACATCATCCTGCAGGCGCTGGGCCCCGAGGCGGCCATCAAGATCGACCTGACGTACCAGCGGGTACGCCGCGGCGACGTCCTGATCCTCTGTTCGGATGGCTTGTCCGGGCTGGTGCGCGCCGAAGCGATCGCACGTGCGGTGGTCGCCGAGCCCGATCTCCAGCACGTTTGCCAGCGACTGGTGGACCTGGCCAACACACTCGGCGGCCCGGACAACATCACCGTGGTCGCCGCGCGCTTCAACGGACAGGGACTGGCGGTAGCGAGCGAGGAGGACCACGTCGGTCACCGGCTCTACGCCGTCCCGGGGCGCGAGGTGATTGCTGGCGAGACGGTGGAAGACCTGATGCGCGCCAAGACGGAGCAGATGGAGTCGGTCTTTCAGAACGCCCCGTTCGAGCTGCCACCCGCCCTCCGGGCACAGCGGCAGGAACTGTCGCTGATCGTGCGTGGGGTGCTGGCGGCGTCGGCCGTTGTGCTCGGCGGATACCTGCTGTGGCAAGTGCTGCAGCTGGTCCGAAGCTAGACATCGTGGCCGTGCGCCGGGCGGGCGGGCGGCGGGCGGCCTAACGAGCCGCCAATCGACGCGCCACCGCCTCCTGCATCGCCCGCTCCCCTCCCCAGGCGCACAGCACCGGGACATCGACCGGGAGCTCGGCGGCAAGGCGGGGGTGCGAGAACTGGGCGAGGAAGACGTCGCGGCGCGCGGCGCGGGCCGTGGTGACCAGCTGGCGCACCCGATCGAGGGCGGCGGGCGAGTAGCCGGGACGCCCCTTCCACGCCCTGATGTCGCCGAACAGGGCGATGACCAGCGGACGTGACCCTGCCCCGGGATGCGTCTCCAGCTGTGCCGCGACCCCGGCCCTGCCTAACGCGTCGAGCAGCGGCTGGCGGCTGGGCGGCGGATAGGGACCGCCGAGGTCGTCGTCCACGATGGCCACCCCGATGCGGGGACCGAGCGGCGGGATGGTCCCGCGCAGGACGTGCACGGCGCGATCGATGATCGCGGCCCCCTCGGCGCGGTCGCTGTCGAGGATTGGCTTGGCGCGCTCGGGGGTGGCGGCCCAGCGCGCCCAGTGATCGCGTCGGGCGAGCGACGCGTCGAGCTGATGACGCGGGACGGTCCGGCCGGCGGCGACCTCGAGGCCGTGCAGCGCGGCCCGCGGACTGCTGGGGTAGAGCAGGAGATCGCAGCCGGCGGCGAGCGCACGGGCGGCGGTGTGCCCTTCCCCTCCCTCGTCCTGTACCCCTCCCATGACGAGCGCGTCGGTCACGATGAGTCCTTCGAAGCCGAGTTCCTCGCGCAGGAGGGCGTTGACGATGGCCGGCGAACAGGTGGCGGGGGCACCGCTCGGATCGAGGGCGGGGTAGGCGACGTGCGCGGTCATGATCGACGCCACGCCGGCATCGATGGCCGCGACGAAGGGGGTGAGGTCGACCTGGAGCTCCTCCCGGGTGGCGTGCACCACCGGGAGCACGGCGTGCGAATCGGTGGTGGTTCGCCCGTGGCCGGGAAAGTGCTTGGCGCACGCCAGCATCCCCTCGCCCTGCAGGGCATCGATCATCTCGGTCACGGCCGCGGCGACGACGTCGGGGTCGCGCCCTAACGACCTGGTCCCGACGATCGGGTTGGTGGGCTCGAGGTCGAGGTCGGCGACGGGCGCGTAGGTCCAGTTGACCCCCACGGCGAGCGCCTCCCGTGCGGTGAGGCGGGCGGCGACGCGCAGTGCGAGCACGTCGCCTAACGAGCCGAGTGCGGCGAGCGGGGGCAGCTGCGTGCAGCCGGCGAATTGCTGCCCGGCGCCACGTTCCAGGTCGGCGGCGACCAGCAGGGGGAAGCGGGCGGCTGCGCGCAGCTGCGCGGTGAGGGCGCCGACCGCGTCACGTTCGCCGCCAAAGACGATGAACCCCCCGACGCCGAGGGCGAGCGCCCGCTCGATCTCGGGCGCCGCGGCGGCGAAGCCGCGATCGGGATCCCACCGGATGGCGGGGAGGAGGAGCTTGGCGAGTTCGCTCAGGGGATGCTCGGCAGGGACGACCTGGAGACGGGGCAGCCGCGTCGCGTCGGTCGGTTGACGCGGGCGGTTCGAGGAAGCACCGTGCGGAGCGAATGCTAAGCACCGGAGGTCCCGGTGCGAGAGGGGGGCTCGCGAACCGTCGCCACGTCGTGTCGGGGAATCCCGGGTGACGCTGCCGGCCCCCGGAGTGCGATCGTGAGCGTGCCTGCCTCGGAATCACCGTCCGCGACCCATGAATCGATTGCTCGTCATCTCGATGTGGATGCTCGTCGCCGTCGTCGTCGCCGCCGTGGTCGCGGTGATGTTCGGCAGGGTCCGCTGGAAACGCGCCACCGACCAGACGCTGGAGGCCCTGCGACGAAGCGGCGATGCAGCGCCGCCTGCTGACGGCGGAGCACGTGCGCCTGCCGCGCCGACGCACTACGACCCGAGCCAGCTCGACGCGCTACCGGCCCCGGTGGCTCGCTACTTCCGGACGGTGCTGACACCGGGGCAGCGTTTCATTCAGCGAGCGCTGATTCGCCACGACGGGAATTTTGCCCGCACCCGTAACCAGTGGAAGCCGTTCACCTCGCGCCAGCTCTACTCCACCGCGCCACGCGGCTTTGTCTGGGATGCCTCGATCCAGTTCCTCCCGCTTCTCCCGTTCCGGGTGCGCGATAGTTACCAGGATGGAGCGGGGCGCATGGTCGGAACGGTCGCGGGGGTGGTGACCGTCGTGAACCAGCAGGGCACGCCCGGCATGGGAGAGGCGTCGCTGCTTCGCTACCTCGCGGAGGCGGCGTGGTTTCCAACGGCACTCCTCCCGAGTGAAGGCGTGCAATGGACGGCCGTGGACGATCGCACCGCCCGGGCAACGCTGACCGACCGGAACCACACGGTGACCATGGAGGTGTACTTCGGCAGCGGGGGCGAGATGGCGAGGGTTTCGGCCAATCGCGGGCGCGAGGTGAACGGCACCGTGGAGCTGACCCCGTGGGAGGGGCACTTCTCCGATACGTTGCACGAGGTGGACGGCATGCGCATTCCGGTGTCGGGGGAGGTGCTGTGGGTCCTCCCGAAAGGGCGCCACTCGTACTGGCGCGGACTGGTCGCCGAGGCGACCTACGAGTATCGGTAGCTGTCGACGGGTCGGCACTCGCTCGGCCGCTTTCGCCGTGACAGCGCCGCGAACGCGCGCAGCCGCTACGGAGGCGTGAGTTTCCCCAGCACGCGCGGCCCGGCGGCCCCGGTGGCGGTGTGGACGTTGCCGGGGTCGCCCGTCAGGTGCAGGTAGCCGAGCAGGGCGAACGCCACCGCCTCCTTGGCCTCGCCATCGAAGAAGACATCGTCAAAGCGCACGACGTCGCGCCCGGGAAGCAGGGCGGCGATCGCCTCGACCAGTGCCGGATTCTTCGCCCCGCCCCCCGAGACGACCACGTCGCGCACCGGCTCGGGGAGGAAGCGCTCGTACGCATCGGCAATCGAGCGGGCCGTCAGGCGCACGGCCGTGGCGATGATGTCGCTCGCGGTGGCCGCCGGGTGCGCGGTGCGGCAGTGTGCGATGAACGTGGCGATGTAGTCGGGGGAGAAGAGTTCGCGCCCGGTACTCTTGGGGGGCGGCGCGGCGAAGTACGGATCGCCGAGCGCCGCCTCGACCACTGCCTCGATCGCCGTGCCCTGCCGGGCCAGCGCGCCGTCCAGGTCGAACCGCATGCCGGGGACGAGGGCCCGCGTGACGCCGTCCATGACCACCACGCCCGGGCCGGTGTCGAAGGCCCGCACCCCGACGACACCACCGTTAGGCGGGACGACGCTGACGTTGCCGATCCCACCGATGTTCTGCAGCGCGCGCCAGTGCGGGGCGCTGAACAACAGGCAGTCTGCCATGGGCACCAGCGGCGCCCCCTGCCCTCCCGCCGCCATGTCCCGCACCCTGAAGTCGGCGATCACCGGACGTCCCACCCGTTCGGCGATGACTGCCGCCTCGCCCAGCTGCCAGGTCGAGTGCCCCTGCACGTGCCAGATGGTCTGCCCGTGCGACGCCACGGCGGCGATTTCCCGGCGCGGCACCCCGGACTCGGCGATCACGCCGATCGCAGCGCGCGCGAGCAGCTCGCCGAGGTCGAAGTTGAGGCGGCAGTACTCCTCCGGGGTGCCGCCGCGTAGCGCTCGCGCCAGGCGGTCGCGTTGCGCCTCGTCGTAGGCGAGCACGTCGTAGGCGAGCAGGTCGGCCGAGATCCGTGCACCGTCACGTGCAAAGCGCACGACCGCGGCGGAGATCCCGTCGAGCGAGGTGCCGGACATGAGGCCGACGATGATGGTCATGGTCAGGGGTTCGCGGTGGGCGTGGTCGTGTGCGGGGTGGTTGCTTGCTACTGGCGAGGTGTTGTGCAGGGCACCAACTGCTGGGGAACCGCAGAGGACGCAGAGGACGCAGAGGTCGCAAAGGACCGAGCGGGCGCGCAGTCGTTCGGGCACCTAAGAGGATGCAGCAGTCGTCAAGGAACCTGGGGAACCACAGAGGTCACAGCGGTCACAGCGGTCACAGAGGTCACGGAGGGCGACGTGCTGCAGTGCGGTTGATGAGGGCGTGGCGGGGAATTCGTGAATCTTCGACGTCAAGGTAGAAACACTCGGGAAGACTTCACCAGGTCGGATGCCGACGGCGCTGGGGAACTCATGAACATGCTCTAGTCGCTGCGAACATGAACAAACCCCTCTGCGTCCTCTGCGTCCTCTGCGGTTAAAGGCGTTTCGTTCTTGACACAGCACGCAACCGAGAACCCCCCACTCACCCCCCCACCGGCGGCGGCTCCCCCCCGACCACCCGCCGGATCACCCCGTCACCCGCAACCAGCGCCGCCTCCGCCTCTGCCGCCGACCCCCCGAGCGCGTGCATGACGATCGCCAGCTTGACCCGACCCCCGGCAGCCTCCATCAGCGCCCGCGCCTCCTGCCGCGACACATCGCACACCTCCATCAGGATCCGCTCGCTCCGATCGACCAGCTTGAGGTTCGTCGCCTTGAGATCGATCATCAGGTTGCCGAACGTCTTCCCGATCCGGATCATCGCCCCGGTGGTCAGCATGTTCAGCACCAGCTTGGTGGCGGTCCCCGCCTTGAGGCGCGTGGACC
The DNA here is from genome assembly GCA_016704465.1 of Gemmatimonadota bacterium. Lineage (GTDB taxonomy): Bacteria > Gemmatimonadota > Gemmatimonadetes > Gemmatimonadales > Gemmatimonadaceae > SCN-70-22. Next base: position 13,274 of record JADJAD010000018.1, read on the forward strand.
CGGTGACGACCTCCGGACCGGTGACCGGGACGATGGCCACGTCGAGCGATTCGGCGAAGGGGGCGTCGATCGGAGTACAGGCGATGATCCCGGTGGTGGCGCCGGCGGCCTTGGCTCTGGCGAGGGCGCCGCGCACGAACGGGGTCGTCCCCGACGCGGCGATGCCGATGATCACGTCGCCAGCGCGCACGCCATGTTCCTCGACCGCGCGCGCGCCGTTCTCCGGGAGATCTTCGGCTCCTTCCTGCGCCCGAAAGACCGCCTCCAAGCCGCCGGCAATGATCCCCTGCACCAGTTCGGGGTTGCTGCCGAAGGTCGGGGGGCACTCGCTCGCGTCGAGGATCCCCAAGCGTCCCGACGTCCCCGCTCCGGCATAGAACAATCGGCCGCCATGCCTGAAGGCCTGCTCGATCAGGGCGATGCCGCGGGCGATTTGTTCGCGCTGGGTGGCCACGGCGTCAGGGACACCGCGGTCCTCGGCGTTCATGATATCAACGATCTCGATCGGCGAGGCGAGATCGATGTTGGCCGAGCGCGGGTTGCGATGTTCGGTGATGCGCGGATCGAGCGCTCGAGGTGGCACGCGGCGGCGGTGGGGAGGGTACAGGGGGGAGACTCGCGCCCGCCGGGTCGGCGAACGTCGTCTAACTTACCCTCCCGCCGAGAGGGGTCACAACGGAGGGAAGATGAGCGGAGGATTGAGAGGTCGCGTGACGGCACATGAGGGCGCTCGCATATCAGGTGGAACCAGCGCACCCCTGAGGATTCATCGACCGGGGGCACCGGCGTTGCGCCGTCTGGCGATGGTCGTGCTGCTCGCCATCACCGCCGCAATCACGGCGCTACCGCTCGCAGCCCAGGGTCCGCGCGGCCGCGATCGCGGCGGATTCGGTGCCCGGGGCGACGACCCCACGTGGTGGGGGTCGGTGGATGGGGGGTACCAGTGGTCGAACCTGGTGGGTGACCCCGGCACCGCGTCGATATGGGACTTCGACGCGAGTTGGGCCCTCCGGCTCACCGCCGAGCGCGTGATCGCCCCGCGCACGTCGATCGGCCTGGGGTACACCTACGCCAGACTGCCTCTGACCATTCGCGGGGCCAATACAGCGGCCGCCTGTCGCCCCACCTGCTCGGCCGAGGCGACGATCGCCCGGTATGGAGTGGTCGCCCACTCCGGGGGCGGGCTGGGGCTGCACCTCGTGTACGAGGGATTTCTCGGCGTCGCGCAGTACAGCAACTTCACCGCCGACGGCAATGGCGCCGCCGCGTTCTCGAACGTGACCAATCGAGATTTCGCGTGGGCCATTGGCACGGGGGCCGGCTACGGGTTGTCGCCCGACTTCACGCTCCAGGCGATCTTCGACTACGGGAGCAGCCTGCACGAGAAGACGACCGACCTGTTCCAGCGCCGTACCACGCAGCACTATTCCCTTCGATTCGGCGCGCGGGTGGGGCTGTAGCGACGCCACCCGTTGGCCACGTGATGCCAGTTCTGCCACCATGATTTCGTCGTCGCGCCCATCCCCCGCGCGCGACGTTGTCCTGCTCGATCCCCTGCCGCGCGCGATCCAGACGGTCGCAGCGGCACTAACCCGTTAGGTCGCCCGATGCGCGCTTCGCTTCGCCTGCTCGTCGTCCCGCTGGCCCTCCTCGCCTGCCGTGCCCCAGCCCCCTCGTCGGCTGGGCTGCGCTCTGCGGGGCCGGCGATCCCGGCGCGTCGCGCCGTCACCTTTCCCGACGGCTGGCGCTTCAAGGCGGGGGAGAAGGCGGCGTTCGGCGACCGCTTCATGATCGCCAGCAACCAGGTCCTGGCCTCGAACGCCGGGAGCGAGATCGTGGAGGCGGGCGGCAACGCGGTCGATGCCGCCGTCGCGGTCGGCTTCGCGCTGGCCGTGACGTATCCGGTCGCGGGCAACATCGGCGGCGGCGGCTTCATGGTCATTCGCATGGCCGACGGGCGCTCGGCGACCATCGACTACCGCGAGATCGCACCACTCGCCGCCAGCCGCAACATGTACCTCGATGCCGCTGGTAACCCGACCAACGAGAGCATCATCGGCTACAAGGCCTCGGGAGTCCCCGGGGCGGTGGCCGGGATGGCCGAGGCGCTGTCGAAGTACGGCTCGATGTCGCTGGCGCAGGTCATGGCGCCGGCCATCCGCATGGCGCGCGACGGCTTCGTGGTGGACTCGTCGCTCTACTACAGCCTACGCTCGAGTAGCGGCTACCTCGGACGCTTCGACGCCAAGGACGTGTTCTACGACAACGGCGAACCGCTCAAGCCGGGGACGCTCTTCAAACAGCCCGCACTGGCGCGCACGTTACAGCAGATCGCCGACCAGGGCCCCTCGGCCTTCTATCGTGGCACCGTGGGCGACTCGCTGGTGGCGGCGATGCAGCGCGGCGGCGGGATCATCACCAAGCGGGACCTGGAACAGTACACGGCGCTGTGGCGCACGCCGATCAAGAGCACGTACCGCGGCTACACCATGTTCACCATGCCCCCGTCGTCGTCGGGCGGGATCGTGGTGACCGAGACGCTCAACATCCTCGAGGCGGCCGGCGACTCGCTCCCGACATGGGGGACGGCGGCGTACGCGCACCTGCTGGGTTCGGCCTACCAGCGTGCGTTCATCGACCGCAACAGCAAGTTGGGGGACCCGGCCTTCGTGAACGTCCCGCTCGAGCAGCTGACGAGCAAGCGCTACGCGCAGTCGCTGGCGAAGACCATCGATCCCGACCGCAAGACGCCGACCCCGTCGGACGGGGCGCAGATCGTGGACGGGATGCACACGACGCACTACTCCGTGGTGGACGACAAGGGGAACGCCGTCGCGACGACGACAACGCTCAACAACGGCTACGGCTCGGCGGTCTACCTCAAGAACGTCGGCTTCTTCATGAATGACGAGATGGACGACTTCGCCTCCGCGCCCGGCAAGCCGAACATGTTCGGCCTGGTGCAGGGCGAAGCCAATGCCATCGCGCCCGGCAAGCGCATGCTCAGCGCGATGTCGCCGACGATCGTGCTCGACCCGCAGGGCGAACTCCTGCTCGTGGTCGGCGCCGCCGGCGGGCCGCGCATCATCACCGCGACGTCGCAGGTGATCCTCAACGTCATCGACTATCGCATGACGCTCGCCGACGCGATGCGCGCGCCGCGCCTGCATCACCAGGCGCTGCCCGATACGCTGATGGTCGAGACGAACGGGCTCACGACGGAGGCCGAGGCCGGCGTGCGGCGCATCGGTCACGCGGTGCGCTACCTGGGGGGGTTGGCGAACGTGAACGCGGTGATGCGCGTGGCAGGCGGGTGGGAGGGCGTCAGCGAGCCGCGGGTCGGGGGGACGGGCGGGACGAGCGCTCGGTAGGCGCCAGTCGAATCGCAAATGCTTGTGTACGCTTCGGGGGCCCGGTAACGGGCCCCCGCTCTTTTGCACCTCGCGCTCGTGTTATCCCCCGTTTGGACGGTTCGCCCCGCTCTCGGACCGATCGTCCACCTTGCGGTCACGAATCGACTGTCGTAGGATGGCGCGGTCGGCGAGCAATTGTATGCAATTTAGTGCTCACCTCGTCGACGTTTGCCCCCCCGCGCGTCCCCCACCACCGTCTGGAGGGATCCACATGCCCACCATCGTCCGACGAATACTCGCCGTCATCCTCGTGCTGGCGGCGGCCGGTCCGAAGCTGCAGGCGCAGGCCGGCAGCGGCACTCGCATCATTGGCCGAGTGACCGACGGTGCGGGCGGCGCACCGCTCGAAGGGGCCCAAGTCCGCGTCGACGGCACGAACATCGGGACGATCACCGGCGATGACGGGCGCTATGTCATCTCCCGGATCCAGCCGGGGCAGTTCCAGCTACGCGTCATCCGCATCGGGTACCTGGCCGCGCTCAAGCCCGCGACGGTTCGCGCCAACGAGTCGGCCACCGTCGACTTCGCGCTGACACGGGCGCCGTACCAGCTCGAGGGGGTCGTGACGACCGCGACCGGCCAGACACTCACCCGCGAACTCGGCAACTCCATCGCCAAGATCGACGCAGCGAAGCTGGTGGAGGAACAGCCCATCACTTCCATGCAGGACGTGCTGAATGGGCGCACCGCCGGCGTCACGATGCTCGCCTCGAGCGGGACGGTCGGTGGCGGCGCGCGCATCCGCATCCGCGGCCTGAGTTCCGCGTCGCTGTCCAACGATCCGCTGATCCTCGTGGACGGCGTGCGCGTGGAGCAGGCGTCACCGGCGCTCGCGGGAACGCTCTACGTGGGCGGCGGACGCCCGAGCTTCCTGAACAACCTCAACCCCGACGAGATCGAGAGTCTCGAGATCGTGAAGGGTCCCTCGGCCGCTACGCTGTACGGTACGCAGGCGGCCAACGGCGTCATCGTGATCACGACGAAGCGCGGCAAGGCCGGACCGCCGAAGTGGACGCTGTACGGCGAGGGCGGGACGAGCTACGACCCGGCTGAGTATCCCGGCATCTACTACACCGAGGGCCGTTCGCCCAGCGGCGCCACGCGCGGCTGCCTGCAGTGGCAGCAGGCGGTCGGTGATTGCACCATCACGCAGGCGTACAGCCGCAACCTGCTCGAGGACGCCGCGACAACGCCGATCGACCGGGGGCAGCGCCAGCAATACGGCGCCCAGGTCAGCGGCGGCACCGAGGCGGCGCGGTACTTCATCAGCGCCGACTGGGAGAATGAGCTCGGACTGCTGCGCATGCCGGCCGCGGAACTCGACTCGCTCTTCAAGGAGCGCGGTGTCACGAACATCCCGCGGGACCAGCGGATCCCCAACCAGCTGACCAAGTCCAGCCTGCGTGCCAACCTCGGGGTGCAGCTCTCGCCGCAGGCCGACCTGTCGGTGAGCTCGGGCTACGTGAACTCGTATAACCTGCTCCCGCAGACCGGCGACAACCTGCAGGGGGTTATCGGCTCCGGGTTGTTTGGGAACCCGAACCCGGCGCTCGCCAACCAGTGGGGCTTCGCGCCGCCGAGCCAGGGCTTCGCCAAGAGCGTCTCGCGCTACACCAACCAGTTCCTGAACTCGGCGACCGCCGTGTGGCGTCCCACGAGCTTTCTGTCCTCGCGGGCGACGCTGGGGATGGACTGGATGGCGTATAACAACGAGGCGCGCGTGGCCAACGGGCAGGGGTGCCTCAGCTGCGGTATCGAGCGACAGGGCGTGCGCACCATCGACCGGTGGTCGAACAACCGTTGGACGCTGGACCTCAATACCGCAGCGTCGTTCAACCTGCGGTCCGACCTGACGTCGAAGACGGCCGTCGGCGCGCAGTGGAATCGCGATCGCCTCACGGGGAGCCTCAATACCGCGAACATCCTTCCCCCCGGGGGCACCACGATCGATGCAGGCTCGCAGCGCGTCTCGGGCGAGCAGACCATCGAGACGGTCTCGTACGGACTGTACGTGGAGCAGACCCTGGGCTGGCGCGACAAGCTGTTCCTGACGGGCGCCGTGCGACGCGACCAGAACTCGGCGTTCGGCGGCGACTTCGGCTCCATCGTCTATCCCAAGGCGACCCTCTCGTGGGTCGCGCTGGAGAACAGCGACGCACGCTGGATCAACCAGTTCCGCCCCCGCTTCGCCTTCGGCGAGTCGGGGCAGCAGCCGACCGCGACCGCGGCCATCACCTTCCTCACGCCCACCACGACCACGATCTTCGGGCAGGGTGACGTACCGGCGGTGACGTTCGGCGCGCTCGGGAACACGACCATCAAGCCCGAGCGCTCCCGCGAGATCGAGACCGGCTTCGACTTCACGACGCTGCACAACCGCGTCTCGCTGCAGGTCACCTACTACGACAAGAAGACGACCGACGCCCTCGTCAACCGGCCGCTCCCGGGCTCGCTCGGCGCGGGCGCGTCGCGCATCGAGAACGTCGGGACCGTCACGAACAAGGGGATCGAGGTCTCGCTCAATGCCCGGGTCGTGGACCGCGACGACGTGCGTTGGGACGTCGGCGTCGAGGCCTCGGGGAACAAGAATCGCCTCGAGTCGCTCGCCGAGGGCATACCTCCGCTCACCGGCTTTGGCTTCCAGAACCGGCCCGGCTATCCGCTGTTCGGCCTGTGGTGGCCGCGGCTCACGAGCTTCGCCGACGCCAACGGCAACAACATCATCGAGCCGAGCGAGGTCACGGTGACCGACACGGCCGCCTTCAACGGCAGCACCGTCCCGGTGCGTACCATCTCCGTCAATAGCTCCATCGGGCTGTTCAAGGACCGACTGCGGATGAGCGGCCTGCTGGACTACCGCGGCGGCTTCGTGTCGCACAACGTGAACGGCATGTTCCAGTGCGCCTTCCGCCAGAACTGCGCGGCGTTGCACGTGGCGGGCTACGACCTGGAGGAACAGGCCAAGGCCGTGGCGGGCCCGCGCGCCTTCGGCGCCTATGGCGAGAAGGCCGACTTCGTGCGCCTGCGCGAGATCTCGGTGCTCTACGCCCTGACGCCGAACCTGGCATCGATGGTCAAGGCGAGCGGCGTCTCGATCGTGCTCACGGGTCGCAACCTCGCCCTGTGGACCGACTTCACGTCGTGGGACCCGGAGAACAACACATCCGGGACCGACGGCCCGAACTACAACTTCGTGCAGCAGGCCCAACCCCGGGTCTTCCTGCTTCGGATCAATCTCACCTACTGAGGAGGGCCCCGTGATGACGACACGAATCCAACGGCACACCCTCCGCCGCGTCGGCCGCGCGGGGATCGCCACGTTGCTCCTGGCGACGGGCGCCTGCTCGACCGACCGCATCCTCAAGGCCGACCGCCCGGACCAGATCGACCCTGCGCAGCTCTCGCGCGACCTGCAGGGAGCGCGTGCGCTTGCATCGGGCGCGATTGGCGACTTCACCGTCGCGCTCAACGGCGGGAGCGGTGGCGGCGCCGGCAACGGACAAGTCATGGCCAGCGGCTACCTGAGCGACGAGTTCAAGTTCGGCGGCACCCCACCGGAGCTACGCGAGATGGACTTGCGCAACGTGCGCGAAGCCAACGGCGCGTGGCTGCAGACGTACATCGACCTGCACCGCGCACGCGAAGCCGCGGGGCGCGCCGCCGGCGCGCTGCGAGCGGTCGCCGCGAGCGATCCGCTCATCGGCGAGATGTACGCACTGCAGGGCGCCTTGCTGGTGCTGCAGGCGGAGAACTACTGCACCGGCGCGCCGGTCAGCACCACACAGCCGACGCTGACGTACGGCCCCGCTCTCTCGACGAACGAGACCTTCGCCCTCGCAATCGGCAAGCTCGATTCGGCGATCAGCGCGGGCGGCGTCACGGCCACAGTCGGGTCGTTGGCACGCGTGCTCAAGGCACGGGCGCAGCTCGGGTCCGGACTCCACGCGGCGGCCGCAGCGACGGTCGCGACCGTCCCCACCAGCTTCGTGTACCAGGTGTCGCACGGCCTCGCGACGGCTCGGCAGCAGAGCTTCACCTGGTCGTACATGTACAACACGCAGGCGCTGCTGGTCGCCGACCGCGAGGGTGGCAACGGGTTGAACTTCGCCACGGCAAACGATCCGCGACTCCCGGTCGATGGCGACGGTGCACCCTCGAGCTTTGACCAGGTGACACCGCGCTACTACTTCCGCGCGTACAACCGTCAGAACCACACGGTTTCTGTCGCGACCGGTGTCGAGGCTCGGTTGATCGAGGCCGAGGCCGCGCTGCAGGCGACGAATCCGACGCTCTTCGTCCAGAAGCTGAACGACGCACGCGCCCCGTTCGCCGGCATGTCGCAGGTGACCGATCCGGGGACCGTCGCCGCACGGGTCGACCTGCTGTTCCGAGAGCGGGCCTTCGCCATGTTTGGTACGTCGCACCGGGTGGGTGACCTGCGCCGGCTCACGCGGCAGTACAATCGCCCGGCCGAGACGGTGTGGCCGACGGGCGCCTACCACAAGGACAACCTCACGCGCGGGCCCGACACCAACATCATCGTCCCGATCTCGGAGAAGAACAACCCGAACTTCACGGGCTGCACCAGCCGCAACCCGTAGGCGCTGGACCGGCAGGTGAACGCGACGGGGGGCCCGGCGATTGCCGGGCCCCCCGTCTGTGTCCGTCTGTGTCTGGTTGGCGCGCCTGGTTGGCGCACCTGGTTGGCGCACCTGGTTGGCGCGCCTGGTGCGACGCTACCGCATCGAAGCGCCCTTACGGGACGGCGACCGTCACCGGCGCATTCAGCCTGACGACGATCGGCGCCCCGGCATTCACGCACCCTTCGTAGTTCGCCGTGGCCGCCGCCGCTGCACCGCCAGCTGCAGCGCCCGCAGCCGCACCAATGATGGTCCCCTTCGACTTCTTGCCAAGGATCTGGCCGATGACCGCGCCAGCCACGGCGCCACCGAGCACCTTCTTGGCGTCGTTCCCCGAGCTGCTGTTACGCACGCGGCTGATCTCGGCGGTTTGCACGTCGGCATCGAGGGCATAGGTGCGCCCGTCAAACGCGATGTTGATCACGCGGAAGCCCATCTGGATCTGGTCGTTCGCGTTCTCGCTGCGCTTGAGCTGCGTGAGCTCGATGGTGACGGCGGCTCCGGAGGGGATCACGGCGCCATCGGAGCCGGTGACCGACTCGCTGAGCGTGGCGACGAATCGATCGCCGATCTTGTTCGTGTTGGTGCAGACCTTGTCCGATGCGCCGAGCCGCATGGTGGCGCCCGCGGCAACCGTTCCCATCTTCGGCGCCGTTCCGGGTCCCTTCTCCACCGTGTTGCCGGTCGGCGTCACGTTCTCGTTGACCGGCGCCGGGGTCGGCGCGGGGGTCTTCTTGGCCGGCGCGGGCGTCGGCGCCTTCGGGCGCGGCCTCGGCGTCGAGACTGCTGGCGGAGGTGTCACCACCGGTTCGGGCATCGGCGCCTCGACCGGAATGTCCTGCAGCTGTGGAACCACAGCGGTATCGCCGCCAACGCGTGCGAGGTCGCGGGCGAGCGCACTGTCCTGGGCCAACGCCGACGCGTCGCCCTGCTTCTCGCCGGAACAGGCAGCTGCGGCGAACACGAGCGTGAGCACGGCGGGCCGGGCGGCGCGCCGAATATATTGGAACATCACGGATTTCCTCCAGTGTGAGCGGTCTGGCTGACAATCATACAGCCTGATACGGCAAAGGTGCCGTAACCTCCCTCACCGCCGCAATCCCGCCCTGCCCCCGTTTGCGCGCGCTGCGACGACTCATCCCGTACTTGCGTCCCTATCGTCGCCTGCTGGCGGGCGGGCTCGCGTGCGTGGTGATCTCGGGGGCGCTGGGGAGCATCAACCCGATGCTCCTGCGCCGCGGCATCGACAGCATGCAGCCCGGCGGGTCGGTGTCCACGGCGTGGCGCGTGGCGGCGATGATGCTCGGCGTCTCCCTCGCCGGGGGGGTCTTCCGTTTCGGGATGCGTCAGCTGCTCAACGCGCTGTCGCGACGGGTCGAGTATGACCTGCGCAACGATCTCCTGCAGCACCTGCTGACGCTCGACGCCGCCTACTTCGGCCGGACGCGCACTGGCGAACTCATGGCGCGGCTGACCAACGACCTGAGCGCGGTTCGCATGGCCGCCGGACCGGCCATCATGTACCTGGTCAACACGACCGTGGGCGGGCTGTTCGCGCTCGGCTTCATGCTGGCCATCGAGCCGCGTCTCACGGCGCTGGCGCTGCTCCCGATGCTCCCGCTCCCGTGGGTGATGATCCGGCTGGGGCGGCAGATTCATGAGCGCTTCGAGGAGGTGCAGGAGCACTTTGGTGCGATGACGACGCGGGTGCAGGAGAACTTGGCCGGGACGCGCATCGTGCGAGCCTATCGGCAGGAGGCGGCGGAGGAGCGTCGTTGGAGGGCGCTGAGCGAGGACTACCTGGAGCGAAACCTGCGACTGGCCAGGCTGCAGGCGCTGATGAACCCGACGTTTGCCCTGCTTGGTGGCGCCGGCACGGTGATCGTGCTGGGCGCGGGCGGGGCATTGGTGATGCGCGGGACCATCACGGTGGGTGATTTCGTCGCCTTCGGGATGTACCTGACGATGCTCGTCTGGCCGCTCATCGCGCTGGGCTGGGTGACGAATCTCTTCCAGCGGGCGAGTGCGTCGATGGAGCGACTCGAGCAGGTGCTCGACTCCATGCCACAGGTGACATCGCCACCGGAGCCACGCGCCCTGCCTGCGACGACTGGCGGGCGGACGTTGGAGTTTCGCGACGTCGGTTTCGCGTATCCCACCCCGCCGCCGCTGGTGCCGACGACGAGCGAGGCGATCTCCGCGACAATGAGCCGCTCGACCGAGCCACGTGTCGTCCTGGACGTCGCCCACTCGAAGACGATCGGCACCAGCGGCGCCGCGACGCTGGAACCGCGCTGGGTCTTTCGGCACGTCTCGTTCACCGTGCCCGCCGGGGCGACGCTGGGGATCGTCGGCGCGACGGGGAGCGGAAAGTCGGCGCTCATCGACCTCATCACGCGTACGTGGGACCCGACCGAGGGTGAGATCCTGCTGGACGGCGTCCCGATCCGAACGCTGTCGCTCGACACGCTGCGTCGAGAGCTGGGGGTGGTGCCGCAGGAGTCGGTGCTGTTCAGCGATACCATCCGGTCGAACCTCACGTATGGCACGAGCGACGATGCCGCGGTGGACTGGGCCGCCGACGTGGCGCAGCTGACGGAGACGATTCGCGACTTTCCCGGAGGGTTCGAGACCATTCTCGGCGAACGCGGGATCAACCTGTCGGGGGGGCAGAAGCAGCGCGCCGCGCTCGCCCGTGCGCTGGCCCGTCGTCCGTCGATCGTGCTGCTCGACGATGCGCTGTCGGCGGTCGATACGCATACCGAGGCGGCCATCCTCCATGGACTGCGCGAGGTGCTGGCGGGGCGCACGGCGATCATCGCCTCGCACCGCGTGACCGCCATCCGCGACGCCGACCAGATCATCGTGCTCGACGGGGGCCGGGTGGTGGAATCGGGGACACACACGACCCTGCTGGCACGACGCGGCCGCTACTGGACGCTGCTGGCGCGCCAGCAGCTGGAGGACGAGGTGGAGGACGGGGCGCCCGAGGCTGACACGCCTGCAGTCTCCGGTTAGTGCAGGAGGCGCAGCGCACGCTGCACGGCGCGATAACGCCTGACTGGTGGAGAGATGACGTCAGTTGTCATGGAGATTGTGCTGATCGTGCTGCTGCTGTTGCTCAACGGCGTCTTCGCCATGTCGGAGATGGCGCTGGTGGCGGCACGGCACTCCCGGCTCGAGCGACGCGCGGAGCTGGGGGACCGCGGCGCACGCGCCGCCTTGCAGCTGGCGCAGAACCCGACGGCGTTCCTGTCCACGGTGCAGGTGGGCATCACGCTGGCCGGCATCCTCGCCGGCGCGTACGGCGGCGCGACCATCGCCCAGCAGCTGGGAGACCGGCTCAACACACAGGCATGGATCGGGAGCCACGGCCACCAGCTCGCACTCCTGGTGGTCGTGGCCGGCATCACCTACCTCTCGCTGGTGCTGGGGGAACTGGCCCCGAAGCGGCTCGCGCTCGGGAATCCGGAACGGGTGATCTCGCTGCTGGCCCGCCCGATGCAAGTGGTGTCGATCGTCGTGCGGCCGCTGGTCGTCATCCTGACGGGATCGACCAACGCCATCTTTCGGCTGTTTGGGCTCGGGACGGTTCGCGCACCGGGCGTCACGGAACACGACATCCGGGCGCTCGTGGAGCAAGGCATGGAGACCGGGGCCGTGCAGCGCGCCGAGCGCGAGATCGTGGAGAATACGTTTCGGCTCGGCGACCGCACGGTGTACTCGATCATGACGCCGCGTCCCGACGTGGAGTGGGTCGACCTGACGAGCGCGGCATCGGCGATGCGCACCACGCTCGCCGGCGCGGTGCACGAGCGAATCCTGGTCTGTCAGGGGGAGATTGACCAGGTCGTCGGCGTGGTGCGCGCCTCCGACCTGCTATCTCGCTACCTCGTCGGCGACGTGGTAGACGACGCCGCGCTGCTGCGCCAACTCGCCTTCGCCGTGCCGCTTGTCCCCGCGTCGATGCCGGCCTTCCGCCTGCTGGAGACCTTTCGGCAGACGCGGCACCACACGGCGGTGGCGCTCGACGAGTACGGTCTGGTGGCCGGGATCGCGACGCTGGACGACTTGCTGGAGGCGCTGCTGGACGAGGTGCCGGCCGAGATCGAGGGTGAGCTGCCGTCGATGAGCCGCCGAACTGACGGCAGTTGGCTCGTGGACGCCGCCGTCCCCATCGGAGATGTCGCCAATCGGCTCAAACTGTCGCTCTCGGAGGAGGAGCGGCGTGGTGTGGTCACGCTGGGGGGATTCGTGATGGCGCATCTGGGCCGGCTACCGCGAGCGGGCGATGCGGTTGTGCTGCATGGGCGACGATTCGAGGTGGTGGACATGGACCGGCGGCGCATCGACATGGTGCTCATCTCCGGCTCGCCGGACGCTGATGGGGAACCGGACGGCGAGGCGTAGCGTACGTCGACGGCGGAATGGTCGCCGCACACCCGGGCCGCCGGGACGACGGCGCCCGAGGTGCCTGCGACGCATGACGGTCGCCACGAGATCACTCACCCCATCGCACACGTCTACGCTTCGCGCGCACGGTCCCCGATGGTAGACTGCATGCAGCGGCGGGAGCCACGTCGGCTCGCGCTTCAGGCGCCGGCATGCACGGTCGCCGACGCGTGTGGGCGGTGGTCGGGTGTTGTCGGCGGCCGCCCGCCTCGCGGATTCGAGCGACGACGCGGGGAACGCGGGATGACATGCCACGGCTGATGGGTACGATCGACTTCCACGCACGCTCCGTGTGCACCGTGTGCACCGTGTGCACCGTGTGCACCGTGTGCACCGTGTGCACCGCGGCATGAGCGCGGCACCGAGGGTCCGTGAGCTGACCCCGCAACTGCGCGTTGCGCTGTTGGCGGCGGCCTTCATGGTGGTTGTGGCCGGGCTGCGTGCGGCGGCACCCGTGCTGACGCCGCTGGCGCTGGCCGCGTTCGTGGCCGCCGTGTCGCTGCCGTCGTTGGGCTGGTTGCGGTCGCACGGTGTGCGGACATGGCTGGCAATCCTGACGATCGTCCTGCTGGACGCGGCGATTTTGTCGTTGTTCGCCTGGATCGTGGTCGAGACGGTGATCGACTTGAGCCTGGCACTGCCGGCCTACATCGAGCGGGGACAGGAGATCGAGGGCGCGGCGCGCGCGCGCCTGGCACGGTGGGGGATGGAGCTGCCGGCGGAGTTCTACGCGACGCTCGTGCAGCCGCAGCGACTGCTCGAGATCGCCGCATCGTGGGCCCGCAATGTGACCTCGTGGATCTCGGTGCTCTTCCTGATGCTGCTGTATCTCGTCTTCATCCTGGTGGAGTCGGTCTCGCTGCCGGCGAAGGTGGCCCACGTGCTCGGCCGCAAGTCGCGCGCCCTCGTGATCGGCGAGACGGTGCTGCGGCAGGTGCAACGGTACCTGGTGGTCAAGACGCTCATCAGCCTGCTGACCGGCGCCACGATCGGCATCTCCGCAGCGCTGCTCGGCGTGGACTTTGCCGCATTCTGGGGGCTGCTGGCCTTCGCCTTGAACTACATCCCGACGATCGGCTCCATCGTCGCCGCGCTCCCGGCGGTGGCGGTGGCGTCGTTGCAGCTGGGCGTGGAGCGGGGCCTGGCGCTGGCGGGCGTCTATCTCGCCGCCAACATCGCCCTGGGGAGCGTGGCTGACCCGATCCTGATTGGGCGACAGCTGCGGCTCTCGCCCATTGTCATCCTCGTCTCCCTCGTGTTCTGGGGGTGGACGTGGGGGCTGGCGGGGGCGTTCCTCGCCGTCCCGCTGACCATCACGCTGCGAGTCGGGCTCCAGTCGGCCGGGCGACTCAGCAAGCTGGCGGCGCTCATGGGACCACTCGACCCGTCGGTGGTCGCGCCCCCCAACGCCGCACTGCCCGGGGACCTGGCGGCCGGGGCCCGCCCCGAGTCGTTGTCGGAGGTGCCGCGATGAAGTGGGCGTCCCGCATTGGCACGTTTGCCGGCATCAGCGTGTACGTGCACGCAACGTTCCTGCTGCTGATCATATGGATCGGCGTGTCGTACTGGCGCGCCGAACAGAGCATCCCGGCGGTCGTGAGCGGGATCGTGTTCATCCTGGCGCTGTTCGGCTGCGTGGTCCTGCACGAGTTCGGGCACGCGCTGACCGCGCGACGCTACGGGATTCGCACGCGCGACATCACGCTCTTCCCGATCGGCGGAGTCGCGCGCCTGGAGCGCATGCCCGACGACCCGCGCCAGGAACTGCTCGTGGCGGTTGCCGGGCCGGCGGTCAACGTGGTGATCGCGGCGCTCCTGTTCGTCGTGCTGGCGATGTCGGGAACGTTCGCAGGGTTCGATCAGCTCTCGGTGGCCCGCGGCAGCTTCCTCGAGCGGCTGATGCTGGTGAACATCTGGCTCGTGGTGTTCAACCTCATTCCTGCCTTCCCGATGGATGGCGGCCGGATGCTGCGTGCAGCGCTGGCGATGCGGATGGACTACGCGCGGGCCACGCGGTCCGCCGCGAACCTCGGCCAGGGGATCGCGCTCCTGTTCGGACTGGTCGGGTTGATGGGGAACCCGTTCCTGGTCTTCATCGCGCTCTTCGTCTGGATCGGTGCCGCGCAGGAATCGGCCGCGACGCAGATGAAGTTCGCGCTGAGCGGAACGCCGTTGACCCGGGCGATGATGACCGTGTTCCGCACGCTCTCGGTCCACGACACGCTTGGCGCCGCCGTCAGCGCACTGCTGGCCGGGAGCCAGCAGGACTTCCCCGTGCTGGATGACGGCAGGGTGGTCGGCGTGCTCACGCGTACCGACCTGCTCGCGGCGCTGGCGCGGGAGGGCGATGGGACGCCGGTGACGTCGGTCATGCAGCGTGCATTCATCGCCGCCGACCCGTCGGAGATGCTGGATACGGTCTTCGAGCGACTGCAGGCGTGCACGTGCCGGACGGTGCCCGTGGTGCGCGGCGGACAGCTGGTCGGGCTGGTCACGATGGAGAACGTGGGCGAGTTCGTGAGCGTGCAGGCGGCACTCGGCGCCACGCGCCGGGCGCAGGGCTGACGCGCCACGCTCGGGCGCTGCGGGTGACGCATCCCTGCGGTCGCGCGAGGTCGCGTCGTCGATCATCTTTGTATCGGAGTGCGCTGCACGACGTGCATCGCCAGACCCTCAGCGAGGAACGCCATGGCCACGAAGCGACGGAGCTTGACCACGAAGAAGACGGTGCAGCGCAAGGAGCGGCGCGCCGCGTTCGCCGAGACCACGCCACGCGCGATCAAGCGTGCCGCTGGAGCGACGACCACGAGCGAGACGCCGCTGCATGTGCGGGCTCCCGGACTGGTGCTCGAGGACGGGTTGCGTGAGTACGCGCGCCAGCGCACCGGCTTCAGGATTGGCAAGTTCGGCCTCGAAATCACGCGCGTCTCGGTCAGGTTCGAGGACATCTCCGGGCCCAAGGGGGCACCGGTCTACGACTGTCGCATCAAGGTCGTCCTGCGCACTGCCCCAGACGTGATGGTCAGCCAGTCGGATGAGACTCAGCGTGCCGCCTTCGACAAGGCAGTCGGCGCCGCCGAGCGCGCAGTCCGTCGCACGCTCGAGCGCAAGGACCGCACGGCGAAGCGGGCGCGCGCCCGCTAGCGATCCGCGAGCGACTAGCGGCTAGCGACTAGCGGCTACAAGTACGGCGAGAAGAGTCGCGCCAGCCCGTCCCGCACGCGCACGACCGCGGGGCGGCGCTGCAAGTCCACCAGCCGCACCGGGCGCGCGTGGTCGATGCGCGTCGACACCAGCGCCTCGAGTCCAGCCGCGAGGTCGGCGTCGTAGCACTCCAGGTTGAGCTCGAAGTTGAGCCGCAGGCTGCGCGCGTCCCAGTTGGTCGAGCCGATCAGCGACCACGCGCCATCGATCACGAAGAGCTTCGTATGGTCGAAGGGAGGCGGGGTGTGCCACACTCGGCACCCGCTCTCCAGCAGGGGGAGCAGCTGCGGAACGGTTGCCCAGTCCATGAGCCAGACGTTGTTGCGCTGGGGCAGGATGATATCGACCTGGAGCCCGCGCAGCGCGGCGACCGCGAGCGTCGATGCGATGCGCGCGTCGGGGAGGAAGTACGGCGTCACGATCGCGATGCGACGCCGTGCGGCCGCGATTGCCCCCAGCACGAGCTGCGGCATGTTCTCGATGTCGGCGTCTGGGCCGTCCGGGACGACTCGTGCCACCACCGAGCCGGCCCGACCTATCGCGGGGCACAACACCTCGACCGGCGGCAGCACTTCCTTCGTCGTGAAGGTCCAGTCCTGCTGGAAGACCCGCATCATGTCGGCGACCAGCGGTCCCTCGATGCGGAAGTGCAGGCAGCGCACCGGGTCCGCAGGCGCAAGCGAGAGTTGGTGTCCCTCGCGAATGTTCATCCCACCGGTGAAGCCGACCCGTCCATCGACCAGGAGCACCTTGCGATGGTTTCGCAGGTTCGCGTACCGAAGCAGTGAACGCCCGGCGGTGGGCAGGAAGGTCGCCACCGGGACGCCGAGCTCGCGCAGGCGTCGGGGCATGGGGGGGCGGCCGTATCGCGCGCCGACGGCGTCGATGAGGACCCGGACCATGACGCCGCGACGATGGGCGGCGGCCAGTGCATCGCGAAACTGCACACCGACGCGGTCGTGGTCGAAGATGTAGCTGGCGAGCATGACGGAGCGTTCCGCGCGCTCGATCGCCTCCAGCATCGGCGGGTAGGCGCCGTCGCCATCGATGAGCGGTTCGATCCGGTTCCCGGCGCGGAGCGGGAGCCCGGTCACGCGCCCCCCGACACGCGCGAGCTGGTCGAGCGCGGACGACTGCGTCAGCAGGGCCGCCGGGAGCGACACTTCCGGCTCCACGCGCATCTCGCCCGTCACCACCACGCTCGGCGTACCCAGCTGCAATGCGCTGCGCCTGATCCGGTTGATGCCGAAGACGACGTAGAGAATCGACCCCATGACTGGTGCCAGCCACGCGAGACCGACCCACCCGATGATGGCGGGCACCTCGCGACGTCCCAGCACGGCGTGGACGGTGACCACCGAGGCCAGCAGGACGTGGATCAGCGAGAGCAGATATGGCCAAGCTTCCACGATCAGGCGTTGCACCGGTCCCCTCCGTGCCGCGTCGTGCTGGCTCCTGTTCCTACAACCGCTCGAGAATGAACTCCGGGGTGAACTGCTGCAGCCATGACGCCAGGATCGTGAACTGGTTGGTGATCATCAGCACGCCGACGCCGATCATGAGGACCCCGGCTCCACGCTGCATCCAGAGCATCTGCTTCTTGAACTTCACGAAGAAGGCCATGAAGCGGTCGACGGCAAGCGCCGCGAGGATGAACGGAACCGCCAGGCCCAGCGAGTAGGCCGAGAGCAGGGCCAGTCCGCGGGGGAGATCCGCCTCGGTCGAGGCAAAAATGAGGATGGAGCCGAGAATCGGGCCGATGCACGGGGTCCAGCCGGCGCCGAAGGCGATCCCGACCAGCACGGTCCCAAGGTACCCGACGGGCTTGTCCGCCAGGTGCACGCGCCGCTCGCGGGCGAAAAAGGCGATGTTGAGCAGCCCGGCAAGGTAGAGGCCGAAGATGATGATGATTGCCCCGCCGACCTTGGTGATCATGTCGCGCCAGGCAAACATCACCCGCCCAAGCACCGTCGCCGTCGCCCCCAGCGCCAGGAAGATCAGCGAGAAGCCCAGCACGAACAGCAGGCCGTGAACCAGCGCCACGCGCTTGCGCGAGGTCACGTCGTCAAAGCTCAACCCGGTGATGAACGTGATATAGCTCGGGATGAGCGGGAGCACGCACGGCGAGAGGAAGGAGAGCAGGCCGGCGCCGAACGCGACGAAGAGACCGATGGAGGGAGCGGACAAGACTGTACGGGACGGGGGACGGGGGACGGGGGGGGACGGGGGAAGGTATCGCGGGGGTCAGGGTCTGGTGAGCGGGGATCGGCGGATCGGGGCGGCGCGCTGGCAGTCGGCGCAGACCCCGTAGATGACCAGCAGGTGGCGCTGGCGGGCGAATCCGTTCGCCTCAGCGACGAGGGTGGTCATGCGTTCGAGCCGTTCGTCGCGGAACTCGTGCACCGTGCCGCACACCGTGCACAGCAGGTGCTCGTGGTGCGGGATGTCGCGCGCAGGCTCGAACCGGCGAAAGCCCTCCCCGAAATCGCGCTCGACCAGGAGACCGCTCTTGACGAGAAGTTCGATCGTCCGGTAGACCGTGGCCAGCCCGATACGGCTGTGAGCACGTGCGAGTTCGCTGGCGACGTCATCGGCCGAGAGGTGCCGCTCGGAGCCGAGCAGGACGTGGGCGATCGCCAGTCGCTGCGCGGTCACCGGAAGGCCGTGTTCGCGCAGGTAGGTGGCGAAGGTCTCGACTACGCCGTCGTGACCCACGCCGGTGCGTCGAGGGCCTGCTGAAGCGACTCGCCGGAGAAATGCTCCGGCTCGGAGTCCTCGCCCGCCCGCTTTGCCACGCCGCGCGCAACCCGCGCGACCGTCGCGAGGGGCGCATCGGCCTCGTGGGTGAGTTCCACGTCCCACTTGCCGCGATCGGGCCCCTTGAGCGTGAGACGATAGCTGGCCGTGAGGATCGCATACCTGCGGATCGCTTCGCTGGCGACGGCGGTGTCGTCGGCCGAATCCTCGATGTCAGGGTCCGCCGCCCGCTCGGGAGCGGAGAGGGCGAGGATGTCGTCTAGCCGCATGACCTCGGGATCGACCCCGCGTGACTCGGGTGCGGCAACATCGGCGGGGATGTGCCGTTGCGACGACTCCGCCGGACGCGGGGCGTCGGCGTAGGGCGAGTCCTCCAACGAGTCGTCAAGCGACACCCCGATCAACGCGCTTCCCTCGACCTGCTCCTGGCGGTAGGCGCTGTCGGCCGGATGATCCACATCGGTCGTGCTGAGCGCGGCCGCCGTGTCATCCCTCGGCTCCGCCGGACGCTGGCGCTCGGAATCGTGCGTGGCATCCGTCGGAGCCTCGTCGATGTTCACCGCCGGATGCGTGCCCGCGGCGGCGGCAAACGCGCGCGCTTCGGCTGCGACGACGTCGCGTGCCACGTCGACGACGATCGTCTGCAACTCTTCATCGAGCGCCTCGCCGACCGCGCCATCGTCGGCAGCGTCGGCGTGCGGGACGAACGAGGGAGTTGTCTCCACATCGACGCCGCTCACGCCCTCCTCGTCCTCGCCGATCACGTCGGTATCGACGAGGTCGTGCGCGGCGAGCGCATAGTCTGGCGTGACGGCGCCCTCGTCGCCGGGTGCGCCCGCGGTGTGTGTGGCGTCCACGTCAGCGATCACGGATGCGTCGGCGTCCGCGGCGTCGGACGACGTGACAGGGAGCGCCGGCTCAGCCAGTTCGACCGCGACGACGGCGACGGCGCTCTCCATGCCCCCTTGCCTAATGGCCGGAAACAGACGGAGTTCGACGATGCGTCCGTCGGTGGGAATGCGCTCGACGATGGCCGTAAGGAAGCGCCGGGTGGTGTCGTTCATCGCGCGATCCCCGCGGGCGAGTCGGCGCCGCGCGCGGCGCGCACGCCGAGATCACGTTTCGCGCGAAGCCGATGGATGTGCATGAAGTCGTGCGCGTTGGTGACGACCCCACGGGCCGGATGCGTCCCACGATCCTTCAGCTTGCTCACGACGAACTCCGAGGAATCCACGAAGATGGTGGGGAGGGCGCGCAACGCACCGTCGCCCTCAGTGACGAAGGCATGGACCATGTTGCTGGCGGCGATGGAAGCCGCCGCGCGCACCCTGTTGATCGCCCGCAGCTGCAGGCCGTGGCCGCCACGCTCGGCCTTGCCGGTCGTGCGCGTGCCGAACCTGGTACCAGACGTGGTGCCGTGGTGCCGGAGGTGGTGCCGGAGGTGGTGCCGGACGTGGTGTCGACGATGGCGGCGGCGCGGGCGTACACGACGATCCGCTCGGGGAGCCCGCCCTCCCGAGAGGCGCACCCGAAGGTGGCGTCGCGGCTATCGGCGAGCGGGGGGAGATCGAAGGTCGGTCGGGTGAGTGTCGGCACGCGGGTAAGATCGTTGGACGCGGGGGGGGCGAACAACCTCGCGCGGCGGGATTCTGCCGCGGGCGTTCGGGAAGCTGCGTCGCCCGTGCCTTCGGCGGAGCCGTTTCGCGTTCGCGCTACAGGAGGCTGACGGGGTCCCGGTCGACCACCAATCGCATGCCCGCCCTGTTCGGCACGTCGAAGCGCTCGGCGAAATAGCGGAGGGCTCGGGTCAGTGCACTGGCGCTGACGCACTTGACCAGCGTGTGCCAGCGCCAGCGCTGCTTGATGCGATCCACCGCGCAGGGGGCCGGACCGATGATGGTCAGCTTCAGTTCCGGGCGAGCATCGGCGAGCCGTCGCAGCCAGTCGGTCCCCTCCATGGCGAGCGATGCCGTGGCGTCCTCGGCCGTCGCAGAGAAGAGGATATTGGCCAGACGAATGGTCGGCGGGTACGGCGGTGACACACGTCCGGGCAGTTCGTGCTCGACGAAGCCGAGATAGTCATGCGTCACCGCACAGCGCACGGCATGGTGATCGCCCATGCGCGTCTGGATGATGACCCGCCCGGTCTTCACGCTGCGCCCGGCCCGACCGGCGACCTGCGCCATGAGCTGGAAGGTGCGTTCGGCGGCGCGAAAGTCGGGGAGATTGATCCCGACATCGGCGTCGATCACCCCGACGAGGGTGACGTTCGGGAAATCCAGCCCCTTGGCGATCATCTGTGTCCCGAGCAGGATGTCGATCTCACCGGCCCCAACGCGGTCGAGAATCTCGGCGTGCGCCCACTTGCCGCTGGTGGTGTCGACGTCCATGCGGGCGATGCGCGCCTCGGGAAACCGTTCCACGAGGAGGCGTTCGACCTGTTGGGTGCCGAGGCCGCGTTGTCGCAACGTGGCGGCGCCGCAGCGTGCGCAGGCGAGCCGCAGCTCCTCGGCGTGGCCACAGTAGTGGCAGACGAGTCGCTCCGGGGTGCGGTGATAGGTGAGCGAGATGGAGCAGTTGGGGCAGGCGGTGACGTCGCCGCAGGAGGAGCACTGCATGAACGAGGCGTAGCCGCGCCGGTTGAGCAGGAGGATGGACTGCTCCCGCGCGGCGAGCGTGTCCCGCACGGCGCGTTCGAGCGGCTCGGAGACGATGCGGCGAAAGGGGTCACGGGCGCCGGCTGATTCGAGGCGGCGCGGCGGGGCGGGGATGCGATCGGGGCGTGATTGGGGCTCGGCGGGGGGTAGGAGCGACGCGGGATGTGGTGGATGTGGTGGATGTGGTGGATGTGGTGGATTCGGTGGGGGTGGGAAGGGATTGATGATGGGGGACGCGGGGATGGAGGTATGCTCGATTTCGGGGGGGGCCCCCCGCGTCACCGCCACCGCCATCGCCCGCGCCCACCTCCCCTCCCCGTTCGCGCTCCCCCTGCATCGCCGCCATCCGCTCCGATGCCAGCGCGCTCCCCGTCCCCGGAATCCACGCCTCCCCTTCCCCGCGCCGCACCGCCCCCAGGTCGACAATCTCGATCGCCGGCAGCACCCGCCGCCGACCCGGTCCGGAAGCGACACCAGTCGGTACTTCCCCTCGCGCGCCAGTACCCAGCTCTCGAGGCTCGGCGTCGCACTCCCCAGCACCGTGATCGCCCCCTCATGCCGCGCGCGCACGATCGCCACGTCGCGCGCGTGATACCGCGGCGTCTCGTTCTGCTTGTAGCTCGTCTCCTGTTCCTCGTCGACGATGATCGCCCCCACGTCGACGAGCGGCGCAAAGACCGCCGAACGAGCCCCAACGGCGATGCGTTTCTCACCGCGACGCAGCGCGCGCCAGGCATCGAGACGCTCCCCGTCGCTCAACGCGGAATGCAGCACCGCGACCTGATCGCCGAAGACACCGCGAAACCGGTCCACCGTCTGCGGCGTCAGGGCGATTTCGGGCACGAGCACGATCGCCGAGCGCCCCCCGTCCTCCACCACGCGCCGCAGGACGTCGAGGTAGACCAGTGTCTTTCCGCTCCCCGTGACGCCGTGGAGCAGGAAGACCTCGCCCGGGGCGCCGGCTGAGATCAGGTCGATCGCCGAGCGTTGCGCCGGCGTCGGCGCGTGTGCGACGTACGGCACGCCGATCCGGTCGGCAAAGGGGTCACGCGCGACGGACGCACGTTGCAGCTGCACGAGTCCGCGCTTGACCAGCGCACCGACGACGCTCTCCGACACGCCGAGCCGCTCGAAGACCTGCTCCACGCTGGCGCGCCCCCCTGCCCCCTCCAGGAACTCGTACACCTCGCGCTGGCGCGCGCTGCGGCGGAACAGCCGGTCCCGCTCCATCAACGACTCGATCGGCGCCTCGATCACCAGCGTTCGTCGCGTCCTCCCCGGCGGCGAGGGCGTCGCGGCCCCGGTCAGGCCGGCCGGGAGCGCGCTGCGCAACGCCATGCCTAACGGGGCGACATAATGGTCGGCCATCCAGCGGCCGGTGGCCAGCACGGCGGGCGTCACCGCCGGTTCGGCGTCCGGCACGGCGCGCACCGCCTTGTACTTCACTCCGTCCACCGACGCGACCTCGGTGGCCACGACGATCCCCACCTCGGCCGTGTTGCGCCACGGCACCACCACCCGACTCCCCACCACGATCGGGTGCGCGTGCGCCTGGTCCACCGCGTACGAAAACGTACGGAAGATCGGGACGGGGAGGGCGACGTCGATGAGACGTGGGGCGTCGGGCGACGACATGGTGAGCAAACATATCCTCGGTCGGCGCCCGTCGCCGTCGGCACCCCGGCCCCCGCTTCGGCCTTCGCCTCCCACTCGCTACCTTCACACCATGTCGCGCGTGCGCCCTATCCAGCCGCCGCCTCGACGCGCTCCAGAGCCGTCGCTGGCATCGCTTCTCGACGAACACGGGATGATTCTCCTGTTCGACGGAACGTGCGGTCTATGCGACGCGGCGGTGCAGTGGATTTTGCGCCGCGACCCATCGGGCGCCATGCGGTTTGCCCCGTTGGAGAGCCGGCTCGGGCGCGAAGCGCTTGCCCAGCTCCCCGACCTGGCCAGAGTTGACTCCATGGTACTGCTGCACCGGCAGGGGGCGTGGATCAAGTCCACGGCGGCGCTGGAGATCGCACGGTATGTCGGAGGGATCTGGGGCGGCGCGGTGCTCGGCTACCTGATCCCCCGTGCGGTGCGCGACTGGATGTACGATCAGGTAGCCAAGCGGCGCACCGCGATGTTCGGGCGCACCGACCACTGCCTGATTCCCGCTCCCGAGCAGCGAGCGCGCTTCTACCTGACGTAGGACGGCCCGTCGGCGCGCGTCGCTGCCACGACGGCGGGCACGCGGCCGCCCTGTCGCCCTAGAACGAAGAGACGGCCGCCCCCGCCGAGCGACGGGAGAACCACACCGCGCGCTGTTCGGACGCCGAGCCCGAGGACACGAGGTAGGCCAGCAGCGCATCGGCCAGTTCGAAGCCTGTCTGGTATCGGTCCGCGGCGGTCTTGGACAGGCACTTCATCACGATGGCCGAGAGCTCCGCGGGGACGCGCGAATCGACGACGTCCGGTGAGACTGGCGCCTCGTGCACCTGCTTGTAGCCGACGGAGTACGAGTCGGCGCCGTCGAACGGTGGAAACCCGAGCAGCATCTCGTAGAGCATCACCCCCACCGCATACAGGTCGCTCCGCCCGTCCACCATCTTGCCCATCGCCTGCTCGGGGGACATGTAGTGCGGCGTCCCCATCGCCCGGCCGCTGCGCGTCAGGCGCCCGTGGAAGCGCGCGGTGGCAATGCCGAAGTCGGTGATGAGGGCGTGACCATCCTCGTCGAAGAGGATGTTGTCCGGCTTGATGTCGCGGTGCACGATCCCGCGTCGATGCGCGTAGTCCAGCGCCGTCGCCACCTGGGCACAGATCGTCGCCGATGGACCGGCCGCCACGACCTTGTCCCGCACCAGGATGTCGGCGAGCGACCCGCCCGACATGTGCGGCATGACCAGGAAGACGAGGTCGCTCAGGTCGGCGAAGTCGAGGATCGGACAAATGTGCGGATGCATCAACTGGCTCGACGCTTCGGCCTCGCGCCGGAAGCGCTCGCGCATCTCGGGGTCCTTGGCCAGGTGCGCGTGCAGGACCTTGATCACCAGCGGGCGGTCGAGCGTGGCGTGCAGGGCGTAGTAGACGTGCGCCATGCCACCGCTTCCGAGGCGACGGATCACGCGATAGCGCGTCCCCGACGCCCGGCGCAGGTTCGTCAGCTCGCTGTCGGGCTGCTCCATGGGCGCGGCGCTGACCTCGGGGAGATCTTCGGTGCAGCGCACGCACTTGACCGCCCGTGTCCGATTCCAGGTGCCGCAGTCGGGACAGAACACGCGATCAGGCTCCGAACTGCAGGCGAACGAAGTCGTACGGCGGGAGCGGTCCGTCCTGCTCGATGGCCACGTCGCGAAGGCGGCGCTGTTCCTCGACCACTGCGTCCCGGAAATTCCCCCACATCGCGCGCTCGACAAGGAACGACGCTTCGACGCTGCGGTCCGCCGGCGAGGCGTGCGGCGGAAAGGTCACACACGCCACCGCGCTCCGCCGCAAGAAGCGAAACGAGTCGAAGACCGTCGTCTCGAAATCCGTCGCCATCATCTCACGGGTCTCGCCCACCCCTTCCACCGGAAGCGGCAGCGCCGTGACACGCAGTCGCGCCATCAGGCGGTCCCCCACGAAGCGGAAGCCTTCCATCAACGTGACGTAGTGCAGCTCCATCCAGTGCAGGAGCGTGCTGCGCGACCGAAAGACGGTGCCGAACGGCGCGGGGATCACCGGTTGCTCGCGAAAGCGCGTCTCCACGATCTCGCGGTACTCGGCAATCGCGCCGCTCGTCGCCGCGATGCGCTCGTACGGCTCGCGACGGACGATCGCCGCGAGTTCTCGCAGCGGGACGATCTCGAGCCCCGTCAGCCGCATCGGGGCGGCCGGATCGTGGGCGACGATGCCGAAGAGTTGCAACGATTCCGTGCCGACCGCGGGAGTGCGGAGACTGCGCGTACGCGCCACGAAGGTCCTCGAGGTGTCGAGCAATGGATGAAGATGCAGCGTGCCGGGCCCATGTCGTGCCGCCCGGAGCACCGGCGGATCCCCGGGACCTGACGGGCTCACGTCGTAGTATCGACCCACGGCGCCTCAGACACCAATTTTTGGCCTTGCGCGCCACAGGAGCGCCAACAGGAGCGGCTAGAGGAGCGCCTTCAGGTGCGTCATGCACGCGGCGCCGAGCCGCTCCGGGTCGTACCCGCCCTCGAGCGCCGAAACGAGCCGCCCGCCGCAGCAGGCGGTCGCGCGCTCGACCATCTGACGGGTCAGGGCGTCGATGTGCTCCAGCTCCAGGGTGAACCCGCCCAGCGGATCGCCGTTCAGCGAGTCGAAGCCAGCCGACACGAGGATCAGGTCGGGGACCCAACCCGTGGTCGCCGAATCCACGGCGCGCGTGAGCGCGTCGACATACTCCGCCGCCGGGCGCGCCGCTGGCAGCGGCACATTCCAGATCGACCGGTGCGGCCCCCGATCCTCCGCCGCGCCCGTCCCCGGGTACCACGGCCACTGGTGCATCGAGACGAACCGGATGTCGGGGTCGTGTTCGACCAGCGCCTGCGTCCCATTGCCATGGTGCACATCCCAGTCGACGATCAGGACGCGACCGGCATCGTGGCGCTGCCGCGCGTAGTGCGCGGCGACGCCGACGTTTCCGAAGATGCAGAAGCCCATCGCGCGCGACCGCAGCGCGTGATGACCTGGGGGACGCACGGCGGCGAACGTACGGGTGGCGCGGCCGTCGAACGCCATGTCCACGCCGTCGAGCACCGCGCCGCACGCGGCGGTCGCCGCATCCCAGGATCCCTCGCTGGCGACGGTATCCGGGTCGAGATGACCGCCCCCCGCAGCCACGGTGGCGCGCACCCGATCCACGTATCCCGCGTCGTGTGCCAGCGCCAGCTCCTCTACCGTGGCGTGTCGCGATTCGATGTGCTCCACCGCGAGGTACAGCTCCGGCTCGTAGCGCAACGCCCGCGGAA
This sequence comes from Gemmatimonadota bacterium, assembly GCA_016704465.1. Lineage (GTDB taxonomy): Bacteria > Gemmatimonadota > Gemmatimonadetes > Gemmatimonadales > Gemmatimonadaceae > SCN-70-22. Next base: position 39,355 of record JADJAD010000018.1, read on the forward strand.
TGGCGCGCAACCGCCCGACGTGTTCGGGATGGCTCCATCCCGTATCGTGGCGACCGCAGTCGGCGTGGGAGATATAGGCAACGCTCATCGTGCTCCTCGAAGACGTCGGGATGTCCACTCGGCCAGCAGGCCGCCGATCAGCAGGACGAACAGCAGCACGAAGCGCAGGCGCTGCCAGGCGATCGCCGAGATCGGGGCGCCGGCCGACGGCTGGTCCGGCAACGGCTCGCCCAGCGCGTCGACGAGTGCGGCGTACGGCGCCTCGTCTACGAGCTGCGCCGCCGTAGCCGGTCTGAGTGGCGCGAGCGGGGCGTAGGCCACCGAGGCGACCATCGCCGACCACCATGACCTATGCTCGGCGGGGGCCCCTTCGCCCCCTTCCATGCGCCAGCGCCAAGTCTCGTCGTATCCAAGCATCAGCACTCGACCGACCCCAACGCGCGCCGCGACGCCGCGCGCCGCACCTCCCAAGCGGTCGAGCACGACCGCATCGCGGCGCGGGGCGCTGAGGGCGATTCCGCCAAGGGCGCGGAGCGGCTGGTCGCTGGCAATCGCCCCGAGGACCGGCGTTATCGGAGCGCCCGGTCGCGCGGGGAGGATCGGCGCGAGAGCGACCACGGACGAGGCGTCCCTTCCCACGACGAGCCCCCCGCCCTGTCGCACGAAGCGAACGAGTGCCGCGGCGTGCGGCGCGGCGCTCTCGTCCACCGCAACCACCGCGGCGTATCGCCCGGTGTCGATTCCGGCGATGGTCGCCGCCTGATCTCGGCCCCCGGTCCCCTGCACTACCGCGACGCGTGGGGCGACGGCAAAGCGCACGTCGACGCGCCAGCCGGCCTCCTCCAGGGCGGCGGCGATGAATTTCCCCTCCCATCCGGCATTGGCCAGCACCAGCACTGGGCGCAGGACGACCGAATCGCGCGGTGCGGTTGTCGCGACGCTGCGGGCGCCGCCGCCCGTGACGATTCCGTCCACCGTGGCGTCGAGGACCCGAGCGCCGCTGGATGCGATCGAGGCCGAATCCATACCCCCCGCCTCGTCGGAGATGGTGAGCGGCGCGCCGGGCGGGCCGACGGCGACGATGCGCGAGCGACCCGAGGGATCGACCACGGGCTCGGCAGTGATGGCGATTCCGGTGAGGTCGCCTCGCAGCGCGGTCGCGCCAGCTCGCCGCCACGTCACCGCCGTCCCGGCCCCCGCGAGCGCGCGCAGCCAGTCACGCTCCCGCCGACCGGGGATCGAGTCGATGACGAGGGCGAGGGCACCGACGGGTGCGCGCGTCGCCTGCGACAGGAACGCCGGGAGCGCCGCCGTGCCGTCCACGGTGACCCGCGCGTTTGCGGGGGGGGGCGGGCGCCACGCGAGCCAGAGCAGCCCGCCTAACGCGGCCAGCGCGACCGCGCGACTCCCGCGCTCGAGCAGGCGACGCTCACCGCGTGAGGGCATACACCACGAGGTTGACGCCGAAGCGCGTGTTGTCCACCGAGTAGAAGCGCTTGTTGTCGGGATGGAAGTTCCACTCCGACGAGTAGTCCTTGTTGCTGTACAGGACGGCGATCCGGTCGCCGCGCATCGCGGCCATCAGGTACGGGTGCAGCAGGTTGTCGCCCCACCCGTTCAGTTCGTGCGAGGTATTGGGGGGGCCGTCCTCGAACCGGAAGAAGGACGAATAGAGCGGATGGGTGTTGGGCAGCTTGCGCAGCACACCCGCCACCTGCTCCAACTCCTCGGTCACCGTCTTGTGGAACATCCCGTCCACGTCGTGATTGTGGTCGTCCACGAACAGGAGCCCGCCGCGATCGAGGAAGCGCGTGAGCACCTGCTTTTCCTGCGCCGTGAAGCGCACGGGAAGGTGTCCCGTCAGGTACAACAGCGGATAGCGCAGGGCGGCCTCGGACCCGAGCGGCACGACGACACCCGACGGCGCCACGTCGATCTCGGTGTAGCGGGCGATCGAGTCGATGAGGTTGGCCGGGACGAGCGGCGCCGAGTCCCAGTCGCCCGACTCGTACTGCACCGTGGCGAACGTGAACGTGCTCATCGCGCGCCCCCCCACGCTGGGAGCGTGTCGGTGGCCACGAGGCCGTCGTCGAGGGCGCGACGCGCGCGCCGCAGCGCGTCGGTCGCGTTGCGTGAGGCACGGACGGCAGCGATCGCTCCCTCGAGCGCGGCGGCCGCGGCCGGGAGCCGCTCGGCGACCGCCAGCCGCAAGACGATGAGCGAATCGACACCGGCCGCCGGGTCCCGTGTCAGCTCGTCGAGCGCAGCGCCGAACCGTGCCAGCACGCCCGCGCGTGCGAGATCGATGGGCTGGCGCGGCGACCGGGCCCCCGGACTCCCTGGCTCCTTCCCCTGCAACCGGACCCGCGCCAGGTCGACGACGACACGCGGTGGTGCACCACGGAGGTACAGTCGCTCGGCGGCGCGGGCGCGCTGGATCGCCGCCAGGGCGATATACATCGGCGGCAGGGCCCGGGCCGGCTCGCCACCATCGAGCGCCCGTCCGGCGTCCCACATGGCATTGTAGGCCTCGAGCATTGGCCGATTGATCGCCACGACAGGCGTCTCGTCGTGCTCGAAGTCGGTCGGGCTCCCGCTGATCACCGTCGCCTTCTCGGCGGCCCGGAGCAGCGCTTCGGGGGTCAGCGGCCCGGCCGCCAGCTCGTCCGACTCGGCGTGCGCGTGCCCGTCGCCGTGAAAGTGCTCGCCGCCCTCGCCGCCATCGCCAAGCCGGGAGAAGATGATATCGCTGACCTGCTTGCGCAGCCGACCCTGATCGCGCCCGATGCGTCGCGACTCGGCCGTGACCTCGGTGCGCGCCACGGCTCGCGATCGCTTCACCAGGGCCTCGGTGAGGTTGATCAGCATGCGCTGGCTGAGGAGCGACTTGTCCACCTCGGGCGGGGGGGCCTGGTCCACCGCCACCGAGTCGTATTCATCGGCGCGAGCGATCCGGATCGTGCGCGACTCCGAGCTGCCGACGCCCGGCCCGGACACGTCGTTCTGGTCGCGTGCGACGGCGCGCAGGTGCACGACATCACCCGGGGCCAGTGTCAGGCCGTCGAGCGAGAGCGACGCGCGAAGCGCCGCCTCGCGCCCGCTCCCCGGTCGCAGCGCGCCTAACGTGCCGCTGGTGAAGGTGAAGCGCTCGCCCGCGCCAGAGCTGACGATGTACTCGAACACGGCCGACGCGAGGCCGAGATCGTCCCGCACGTCGGCGGCGAGCGCGATCGTCCCGTTCGGCTGCCGCAGCACGGTATCACGCGCGGGCGACCGGAGCGTGACCATCGGGGCGGAGTCCACGAGCGGCTCGAGCGCCAGCAGCCGCGCCCCACCGCCGTCGCGCTCCACGCGCACCAGCGCACGCGCCGCGCCGGTGACGAACTCCGAGCGCCAACCGATGCCCGCCTCGCGTACGGCGACCGAGGCATCGTCGACCCGTGCACGCGTGCCATCGGCAGGACCCGCCCCTTCCAGCATCACGCGGCTCCCTGGGTAGGCGCGCACCAGCGCCGGATCGACGAGTCGCTCGACGGCGCGCCCCGCGTACCGCGGGGGGCGCAGCGTCAACGTCACGGCGCCTAACGCGGTGGCGCCCGCGGCACGGGCACCGCCCGCACCAGGCACCGCCCTCGACCCATCCCCCGCGCGGTCGAGCGCCGCCGGCATGCGCCACATGACGGCGAGTCCCAGCAGGGGCCAGCAACGCCGGCCAGCGCAGTGACCGCCACACAGCCGACCGGGCCGGCCCCTCCCACGACACCGCGCGAATCGCACGCTCGAGGGCGTCGCGCACGGGCGGCGCGATGTCGTCGCCGACGGCCGTGACGAGGGCAAAGCGCAGGCGCGGCGCGCGCTCCTCGATCCAAAGCGCCGCCCGTTCGGCGGTCAGGGCATGCGCGGCGCTGTGCCACCAGGTGAGCATCGCGGTGGCAGCGCCCACCACGAGCGCAGCGGCCATCGACCAGCTGATGCCCGCGCCCGGCCCGAGCGTGTCGGTGCCGATCGCATCACCGGGCGTCGGCACGCCGCGCGGCCACCCGGCCAGCAGCCGCAGGGCGGCCATGGCCAGGGACCCGCTGCCGATCCCCGCCAACACGGCCCGCGCTGCGGCCGCCAGCTGCAGGCGCCGGCGCCACCCGCCGACGATCAACGCGGGGTCAGCGCCCGTGCCTTGGCGTCGCGCACGCGCGAGATCCGCGGCGCGCGGACTCATGCCGCCACCCGGGAGGCCGGAACCGATGCGTCGTTGCCGGCCGCGCTGGTCGCGCGCGGTCGTCGCAGCCACCACTCGATGAGCAGTGCGAGGGCGACCGCCGCGAGCAGCCATCGCTCGAGGGTGGCGGACGGCCCCGCCGGCACCGAGGTCTCGTCGGCGCGTGTCCCGGCCACGGTCGCGACGCCAGCGTCGGCCGCTGCATCGCCGGTCGTGCGGACGGGGACGGCCCACGACGCGAGGGTCTCGTCGTCCACCAACTCGGCGCTGCCGCCGCCGCATGGCATGGCGAGCCCGCGGGCAAGGCGCACGAATCCGGGGCGCAGGACCTCGTCACCCGCGTCGGGAACCGCAACCGCGACCACGCGCAGGCACCCGCCGCCTAACGATTCCTCGGCGGCGGCGATGGCGCCATCGCCCCAGCGAAGGATCGCGCGCCCCGACAGCGCGACCCCGGGGAGCGCGGCGAAGTGCCCGACAGCGCTTCGCGCACCGTCGCCCAGCATGGCCAGCGACGCGCTGGACGTGTGCCCCGCGTCCCCTGCCCCGGCGCGCGGCCACCACACGACCACGCCCCCGTCCCTGGCCCACGCCGAGTCCGCGGCCGACGGGGCCTCGCGCCGCACGCGGATCGCCGGCAATGTGGAATCGACGGCGAGCGAAAAGACCGCGCCGATCGGATCGTCCACGGGAGGGAGCTCGCGCGCCACGCGGGTGGTGCGGCCGCCGGCACCGGCCGTCGCAGCACGGGCGCCAACCCGCACCGCCTCCACATCACCCGGCCACGCGCGCCGCGCAGCGTCCGTGGCCGCGTCCCAACTCTCGGCAGCGAACGGCGAGATCACCACCACCTCGACGCGTGCAAACGTTCCGGCCAGGCGATGCGCCGCCTGCACCGCCGCCACAAGCCCCGCGCTCAGGGAGCCGCGCACATCGGCGCGATCGCCCGCCGCACTGTCGGGGAGCAGGCGGGCCACGGAATCGACCCGGACCCACACCACCGCATCGGCGCCGGCCAGGCGCGCGCGCGCGCTGTCGCGCACCGCGTCCATGCTCCCCACGCGGCGCGAGGCGTCGAGCAGGAGCACCCGCGCCACCCCTGAGCGACGGGGGGTGACGGTGGGTCTGGCAAGGGCCGCTCCCGCCAGGAGCAAGGCCAGCACGCGGACGACGAGCAACGAGACATCGCTGAGGCGCAGCGCGCGAGACACCGCGCGCACGGCGGACGACGGCGCGAAACGCGCCGTCGGGAGCAGCGTCGGCTCGGGGCGGCGCCACGCCAGCAGGTGCAGCGCCGTGACCACGGCCGAGGCCAGCACGGCGGCCACGAGGTATCCGGGGGCAAGAAACACGGGCATCGCCTAGCCGCGTCCGGCGGCCGACATCGCCACGGCGCGCACCTCGAGCGCCGGGTCATGTTCGGCTTGCACCTGGCGGTACGTCGCCCCCGCCAGCCGCCAGCCGCGCGCCACCTCGTCGCGCCACTCGGCGAACCGTTCTCGGTACACCGCGCGTGCCCCGGCGTCGAACGGGCGCTCGATCGACGCGTCCTCGGGATCGAGGGCGAGCGCGAGCGACGGCGGCGGGTCCAGCTCGTCGCGCGAGACCACGTGCAGGACGTGCACGTCGCCCCCGGTGCTCCCGCGGCCAGCGGCCGCACGGCGCAGCGCCGGCTCGTCGCCGAGCAGGTCGGAAATGATCACCAACCGGGCGCGCTCGGGCACGTGCAACAGCGCCGGCGCCAGCGCCGCGGCACCCGATGGCACGACGCCGCCTAACGCCGAGCCGAGTTCCACGAGCACGTCGGCGCGCGTGCGCGCCCGCACGCGGGCGGTCCCCGCACCGGCGACGATCGCCGCCCCGACCGGATCGCCCGCCCGCTGCGCGACGGCGGCGAGCCCGATCGCCAGGCCGCAGGCCATGCGCCACTTCGTGTGCCCGGGCAACGGAAACGCCATGGACGCCGAGGCATCGACCACGAACCAGGTGGGGTGCACGGCACGATCGTCGGAGAGTCGGATGAAGGCGCGGTCACTCCGGGCGAGCAGCTTCCAGTCGAGCTGCCGAGGGTCATCACCCTGCCGGTACAAGCGGTACTCGCTCAGCTCGGGGGCACGCCCGCGCAGGCGGGAGAGGTGGGCGCCGGTGTGCACACCACTGACTCGGCGGCGCGCCGGCCAGGTGAGGCCGCGAACCGCGTCGAGGATCGGGCCGTACTCGCGCGGAATGGACATGCTGGCTGGCTCAGCCGGTGGAGTGGGGGGCCCCCCCCACACACAACCTACCGCCGCGCATCACCCGCGCCCCCACCATTTCCACGCCTCCCCCATCCATTCTACAGCCGAACGCCGCTCGCCGGCGCGCTCACCCGCTCCACGACGTCCCGGACGATCTCCTCCGCACCAATCCCCTCCGCCTCAGCCGCAAAGTTCGGCAGCACGCGGTGGCGCAACACCGGCCCCGAAACACGCCGAATGTCCTCAGGCGCCACCGCCATCCGCCCCGAAAGCAGCGCGTGCGCCTTCGCGCCGAGGATCAGCGCCTGCCCCGCGCGCGGCCCGGCCCCCCAACGCGCATACTTGCGCACCAGCTCCGACGCCTCGGGGGAGTCGGGGCGTGTGGCTCGCGCCAGTGCCGCGGCGTAGCGCAACACCGCTTCGCTCGCTGCCACGTCCCGCGTCAACCGCTGCAGGGCGAGCGTCTGCGCCCCGTCCAGCACCGGCTCAAGCTCCACGCTCGCCCGCCCCGTCGTCGCCCGCAGGATCGCGACCTCTTCGTCTTCAGCCGGATAGCCGACCCGGATGTCGAACAGGAACCGGTCGAGCTGCGCCTCGGGGAGCGAATACGTCCCCTCCTGCTCGATCGGGTTCTGGGTCGCCAGGACGAAGAACGGTTCGGGCAGACGCATCGTCTCGCCGGCCGCCGTCACACGATGCTCCTGCATGGCCTCGAGCAGCGCCGCCTGCGTGCGCGGCGGCGCCCGGTTGATTTCATCGGCCAGGACGATGTTGGCGAACACCGGCCCCTGCACGAAGCGGAACATGCGCGCCCCGGTGGCACTGTTCTCCTCCAGGATCTCGGTCCCCGTGATGTCGGCGGGGAGCAGGTCGGGCGTGAACTGGATGCGCCGGAAGTCGAGCCGCATGGCGTCGGCGACCGACTTGATCATCAGGGTCTTCGCCAGCCCGGGGACGCCGACCAGCAGCGCGTGCCCGCCGGCGAGGATCGCCATGACGATCTCTTCCAACACATCGCCTTGGCCAACAATGCGCCGCCCAACCTCCTCGCGCAGGCGCGACGCAGCAGCGAGCAGCGCGTCGGGCGCGGTGCCGCCAGTGTCAGATGTCGGAGAGGGTGGAGAGAGCGTCAGCGGACGGGACGGCGACGGCGACTCGTGAGCAGGAAGATCGAACCGTTCCTGGCGCCGGCCTCGGACAGTGCGACCTGTTCGTCGAGCACTTCCCACCCGGCCAGCTTCATGACGAAGTCGGCATGATTGACCGCCTCGTCGGGCATCAGCGCCTGCAGCGCCCGCGCCTTCACCACGGCCACGGGGGTATCGGCAGGAGCCTCGATCCGAATGGTATCCCACACGTCCGGCACCTGCACGCGCAGGGTGATGACCGGTTCGTTTCCGGTGCCGAGGCGCAGCCCGTCCGAGCGGCTCCGGAGCGAGGCGGTGAAGGGCATGCTCATGCGGGAACCCCGACGACGGGAGGCAGCGTGGCGAAGAAGCGCGAGATCTGGGCGTCGAAGATGTACGACGACGCCGTCACCAGCGTTGCACCGTCCCGGGTGAGCACGCCCACGATGAGTTCCTCGCCCCCCTGTCCGCGCAGCGACACATGCGCCGCGCTCTCCTGCTCGGGGAACGCCGCGTAGATCGTGTTGCGCCGCGCGAAGAACTCCTTGGCGGCCGCCAGGACCTCGGCCGGCGTCAGTGTCGTGCGCGTCTCCTGCATCGTGCGTCGTTGCGTCATGCCAGGATCAGGTAGTCGTTAGGTTACCCCGCGCGTCCAGCGCGGGCTCGAACTCCAGCGGAAGCGACACGACGAAGACGGTCCCGGCGCCGGGCGTGGAGCGCATCCCCACGTCGCCACCGAGCAATCGCGACAGGCGTCGCACCAGCGCCAGGCCCAGCCCCGAGCCACCGTAGCGCCGCGTGACCGACCCATCCAGCTGCCGAAACTCCTCGAAAACCAGCGCCTGCGCCTCGGCGGGAATCCCGATCCCGGTATCGCCTACCCGGTACTCCACCCGATCGCCGACCAGGGCCACGCCCAGCTCGACACGGCCGCGCGGCGTGAACTTGTAGGCGTTCCCCAGCAAGCTAACGAGGATGCGGGCGATTTTCTTCCGGTCGGAGCGCATGCGCGGGAGAAAGGCCGGGGGCTCGCTGACCACCAGCTCAACGTCCGAGGGACGTCCCGGGACCGTGGCCGCGACCTCCTGCAGGACCAGCGCCGGGTCGAACTCCTCGACGAAGAGGGAGACATCGCCGCGCGTCAGGGTCGTCAGTTCCAGCAGGTCCTCGATCAGCCCGAGCAGGCGTTCGCTGGCTCGCTTCACGTGGGCCAGGTCGTGCCGCTGCCCGTCGGTCAGGGGGCCGGACAGCTCTTCCTGCAGGATGGAGATGTAGCCGAGCACCGAGGTCAGCGGCGTGCGCAGCTCGTGGGACACATTGGAGAGGAACTCGTCCTTCGCCTTACGCGCCTCGACGACCGCCGAGTACTGCTCCTCCAGCTCGGCGTTGGCCTCGGTGAGGGCAGCGTTGGTGCGCCGCAGCTCCTCGATGAGCGACGATTTCTCCGCCGTCGCGGCCATCTGGTCGGCCACGAGACGCATCATGGCGCGCGATTCCTTGCGCCGCGTTCCCGCGTCGGCGAAGTAGAACGTCACCGTTCCCAGCACCCGCGTCGGGGTCACCAGCGGCAGCGCGACCAGCGACCGAAACCCCAGCTCCGCCGCCACCTCGGCCCAGTCTTCCAGGTCGGGGTCGGCGAGGACGTCGGGCACCTCGATGATACGGCGCTCGGCCGCCGCCTCGCCGCTGGGGCCGAAACCGAGGCGCACCCGCGTTTCTCCGAGCCACGGACGATAGCGGTCCGGCCAGTTATAGGCCGCCACCAGGTGCATCAGCTCGGACACGCCGTCCACGATGAACACCGAGGCGAGCGAGGCGCCAACGAGCGGGCTGACCCGGTCGAGGGCGAATTGGAAGACCTCTTCCGGGCGATCGGCGTTGAGAAAGGCGTGCACGATTTCGCGCACCGCCATCAGCTCACGCAGCGATTCTGTCGTCGTGGTGGACGGCAGCTGGGGCCGGGACGGGCGCAGCCCCTCGGAAGACTTGCGAATGGCCTTGGGCACTGACGGGGATTTTAACGACCGGTCACCCTGCCGTGAAGACGCGGGGCGGTCACTTGCGTGGTAGCGACGCCCGGACCTCGACCATGAAGGTCAGCGCGTGCGGCGGCATCGACAGCACGTGGGCGACCGACTCGGCCACATCGTCCGCGCGCAGCGCCCACTCGACCTTGGATCCCCCGGGAGTCAGCTCCGTGGCGACCGAGCCCGGCATGACGACCGAGACCTTCACGCCATACTCCCGCACCTCGAGCATGAGGCACTCGCTCAACGCCTGCACGGCATGCTTGGTCGCGCAATAGCCGCTGCCGCCGAGGAACGTATTGCGTCCGGCGATCGACGAGATGTTGACGATGTGTCCCGCCCCCTTGGCAATCATCCCGGGCAGCAGCGCGCGCGTCACGTGGTAGATCGCGTGCACGTTCACGTCCATCATCTCCGCCCAGTCGTCGGGGGCGAGGTCGATGAACGCCTTGCGGTGCATGATCCCGGCATTGTTGACCAGGACGTCCGCGTGCACGCCGTCGAGGGCGGTGGCGATCGCCGACGGATCGCGCAGGTCGACGTCGATGGCCGTGCAGCGTCCGCCCTTGCCGGCGATCTCCGCGCCTAACGAACGCAGCGCCTCCTCGGTCCGGGCGAGGGCGACGATGTCGTAGGCAGGGGCGAGGCGCAGGGCGATGGCGCGGCCGATTCCCTTGCTGGCGCCGGTGATGACTGCGGTGGGCATTGGGGACGGGGGACGGGGGACGGGGGACGGGAGGGCGACCGTGCGGGAGTCGTCGCGGCTCACGCGGACAGGCCGGTCATGCGGGCGACGATGCCGTGGACCAGGCGGACGCCGAAGCCGAGGGCGTCGATCCCGACGCGCTCGTCGTGGCCGTGCATGCGGTCCTCGTCTTCCTGGGTGAGCGGGAACGGCAGGATGCCGTAGCAGGCGATCCCGGCCTTGCGCAGCGTGGCACTGTCCGTCGCCCCGGTCGAGAGGTATGGCACGGTGACGATGCCTGCCTCGAGCGAGATGGCGGCGTCCGCGACGGCGCGGAACATCGGCGAGTCGATCGCCGACTCGGGGGCGTCGTCGCCGCTGGCGCGCACGCGCATCGTGACGTGTGGGTCGTCGACCACCGCGCGCAGTCGCTCGAGCACGGCGTCGATGGGTACCCCGGGAAGGGTCCGGATGTTGAGCGTCGCCTCGGCCTCGGTGGGGATCACGTTCGACCGCGTGCCTCCGCTGATGAGCGTCGGCGAGATCCCGTTGCGCAGCACGGCATCCATCGACGGGACGTGCGACAGGGCGCGGGCCCCCTCGCTCACGCGGGCCGGATCGCCGGAGGCGACGTCGGCCATGGCCTGCCGAAGCGGCGCGTCGGGCCAGATCGCCGACAGCTCGCGGAAGAAGGTGCGCGTGACCTCGGAGAGCGCGAGCGGTTCCTGGTGCGCGGCGATACGCGCGACCGCCCCCACGAGCCGGGTGATGGCGTTGCCCGCGTGCGGGACCGAGGCGTGACCTCCCGGGCCGCGTGCGGTGACGATCACGTTGTGCGGCACCTTCTCGGCGCATTGCACCGCGGCGTACAACGTCCGCGCGCCGACGATCCGCACCCGTCCCCCCTCGTTGAGGGCGAACTCGGCGTCGATCAGGTCCTTGCGGTGTTCCATGACCCAGTCGATGCCGTAGATCCCCCCCGCTTCCTCGTCCGCCGTCGCCACGAGCACGATGTCACGAGTGGGCAGCCGACCGGTGGATGCGATGGCGCGCCTAACGAGCAGCATCGTCACGAGATGGCAGGCGAGCATCCCCTTGTCGTCGATCGCCCCCCGTCCGTACAGGAATCCGCCGTGCACCTCGGCGCCGAACGGCGGGTAGGTCCACTTGTCCGGCTCCACCCCGACCACGTCCATGTGCGCCATGAGCAGGAGCGGACGTTCCGTCCCATCGCCGCGGATCCGGGCGATCAGCGCGCCGCGCTCCGGGGCCGGCTCGTCCAGCCAGGTGTCGATCCCTGCCGCGCGCAGCACGCCATCGAGGTAGCGCGCAACCGCCAGCTCGTTGCCGGGCGGATTGCTGCTGTCCAGTCGGATCAACGCCTGCAGGTGCTCGATCGTCTCCTGCACGACCGGGTCGTCCGTCACCGGGTCGCCCGCGACCGGGTTGTCCGCGACCGGGTTGTCCGCGACCGGGTTGTCCGCGACCGGGTTGTCCGCGACCGGACGGGGCGCCGCGGAGGCTGTGGGGCGCGTGCTGCGGGTGCGTGTCATCCTTCAAGCCTAGCCGCTCCCCCGCGCAGCGACCAGAGGCGGGAGGCTCGCGACCCCTCGCCCGGATCGATGTGACCGCGCACATTGTCACCATCGAACGCCGTCGCCGTACCGGTGTCGCCGCACGTCGGCCCCGGACGGCAGGGGACACCAGACATTCGCCCAGCACAGAGCGCACGCGCCGTGGCCTCGAGCTCCGCACCGGAACACCACGAACCAGGGCCACGTGAGGTCGGCGCATCTCGCCGCATGCTCGCCATCACCGAGTGGGAGTTGCAACGCATCCTGCTCGACATCCACGACGGACCGGTGCAGCACATGTACGCCGCCTTGTCGCAGCTGGACCTGCTGGAGACGGCGCTCGAGCGGTCATCGAGCACCGACCCCGAGGTGCTGCTGCGCAAGGATCGCATCCGCACCCTGCTGGAAGACGGACTCGCCGAGGTCCGATCGTTTATCGGCGCCTCGCGCGCGCCCGAGTTCGAGCACCGACCGCTCCGTCAGCTGCTGGATGAATTGCTGCTGCAGCACGAGCACCTCACCGACACGCGCATCGCGCTGCAGGCCGACGACGACCTCCCCGCTGCCGACCTCCCGGTGCGCATCGCGCTCTATCGTATCCTGCAGGAAGCGCTGTCCAACGCGTACCGCCACGGAGGGGCGAGCCGGGTCGAGGTCTCGCTGCGGGCGGTGAAGGATGCGCCGCATCCACGGCTTCGCCTCGAGATCGTCGACAACGGTGCCGGGTTCGACACGACCAATGCGCCGGGCGAGAGCCACTTCGGCCTGCGCGGCATGCGCGACCGCGTCGAGATGGTGGGCGGGGCGTTTGCGCTCGCCAGCACGCCGGGCGAAGGCACGTGCGTGCGCGTGGAGGTCGACATCCTGTGACGCCTCGGGTCCGGATCGTGTTGGCCGACGACCACGCCCTCGTGCTCGAGGGGCTGCGCTCCCTGCTCGACGCCCAGCCCGACATGCAGGTCGTGGGTGCCGCCACCGACGGCGCCCAGGTGATGGACCTGTTGCGCGCACAGCGGCCCGACCTGGTCGTGCTCGACCTCGAGATGGGCACCATGAGCGGGCTCGCCTGCCTCGCGCGCATCCGCTCCGAGAAGCTCCCGGTGCGCATCCTCGTGCTCTCGGCGTACGGCGACGGGAACTCCATGCGCGCCGCCCTCGATGGCGGGGCCGATGGCTACGCGCTCAAGACCGACCCGCCGCGCAACACGGTCGATGCCATCCGCCAGGTGCATCGTGGCCAGCTGGTCTTCCCGATCGCCGCCAAGCGGTGGTTGCTCGGCACGTCGCAGGCATCCGATCCCCGCCAACTCACCGAGCGGGAGAAGTCGGTGCTGGCGCTGCTCGCCGAGGGGACGACGAACGCGGAGATCGCCCGGCGGCTGCGGGTGAGCGAGAACACGGTCAAGTTCCACCTGCAGAACCTGTACATGAAGCTCAGCGTCGGGAACCGCACGGAGGCGGTCGCCGTGTACCTGCGGGAGCGCGTGCCGAGGCGTTAGGCACCGGGGCCGAGTACGAGGCGACTGGCGCCGGCGCAACCCCGTGGGGCGGCGCCGGCGCCAACATCCTGCCGCAAAACGGCGTTCTACCGAGAAGCGACCACGCTCGTCACGGGAAGTCCGAAGCCGTAACGCCGGTTGATTGCCGACGCCGCGGCGTTGGCCAGCACCCCCTGCCCCAAGCCGCTCGGGTGGAAGCCGTCGAGGCTGATATAGGGTGAGTACGGCGCCGCCGTCGTCATCAGCGCCACCACGCTGAACGGAGGCTTGAGCACCGACATGCCGTAGAGCGCCTCCAACTGGAAGTGCGCGAAGCGCACCCGGTCGGCGGTCTGCCGGATGATCAGGTTCATCTGGGCCAGCTGCGCGTTGACGATCGCCACTTCGTTGGGATCGAGGACATAGTCCACCATCGTGGGCGGACCCGCCGCGCAGGAAAACTCGACCGCTGGAAGGCCGCGCGCCCTCGCCGTGAGTCCAGCGGCGACCGCGCTGGGGACCCGGAATGGCACGACGATCAGGTTGGAGCTCCCCCGGCAGTCGCGCTTGATCTCGACGTTGAACGTGCGGAAGAAGGCGGCGCGATCGCCCCACAGTTCGTCGCCGCGTCGGAAGGCGGGGAAGGTCTCGATGTCCTTGATCAGCCCGACCAGCACCCCGCGACCGACCTTCATCCGCACCGTGTCGCTCAGCGCGGAGTAGAGGAAGCTCCAGGCCGACACCGGGTACAGCGTCACGCCGACGATGGCGCGACCGTCCCGCACGCCCAGCACTTCATTCGCCCCGAATTCCACCGACGCGAACGCCGGGCGATTGGCGAGCGCGGCGTGCAGCTGGGTGGTGTTGGGCGGATGGACCAGCGGATAGAGGCGCGAATAGAACGGATCGTTGCGCGTCTCTGGCGTCACGTACAACGCTTCGAATGTCGTGGCGGTCGACATGGCCACGTTGCGCGCGGGCAGGTCGATCCCCGGGAGCAACGGAGCGCACTGGACCAGGGCCGGTGACAGGAGAACCGACTCACCCGAGATGCGCACGCCCGACGCCAGGGGCGCCGCCATCGGCGCGCGACATCCTGTTCCCGAGATGTAGGGCTGGTCCAGTGCGCGACCGGCCAGCCGCGAGAGCTGCGCCGGCCAGGAGTCGTACTGCGACGCAGCCACCACCCCATCCGATGCCCATCCCATCGAAATGCTCGTCCCCATCGCCACATATCGGTCCAGCGCCGCACTCGCGGTCCCGATGTCTGCGATCGCCGCGTTGGCGCGCGGCGCGGTCGGCGTCATGGCGCTGTCCGTACACGCTGTCATCGCGATCGCGACGAGCGCCAGGTATCCACGTCTCCTCATACAGCCTCCCCCGTTGTCCACGCTGCTCTCCTCCACCGTCCAGGATTTCCGGACGGCGCCTGCTCCTGCATTCAAAACGCTTCATTCAACGCCACGTACAGTCCGGAACTCCCCCGCCCTCGCCCGTAGTCGATACGAATACTTGCCCGCTGCGCCGGGACGAGGAGGGCTCGCAGCCCAACGCCAACGCTGGGAAACATCTTGGCCTGATCGAACCGGCGCAGCGAGGGCGCCACCATCCCCGCGCCGGCAAACGCCACCAGCCCCACCCGGCGCACATAGGGCGAGCGATACTCCACCTGCGCATTCGCACCCTGTCGGTCGCGATAGCGGCCGCGCGTGTAGCCGCGCAGCGCCGTATCGCTCCCCACCTGCACCAGCTGGTCGAATGGCGCGCGCCCCGACGTCCCCTCCAGCAACAGCTGTGCGGCGATGACATGCTCACCCTGGCCCGGCGACCAGAACTGCCGCGCGTCGAGCGCGAAGCGGCCAAAGTCGTAGTCCGACCCGATCGCCCCTCCCGCGAGCGTGGCAGTGAGCTGCACCAACTGGCCCTGTCGGGCGGCGAGAATGTGGTCCCGGGTGTCACGGGCAACGAAACCTTGCAGCTGAGCGACGGTCCCCCCCTGCGCCCCGAGCACGGTGCCGGTCCCCAGCGCCCGCCCCGGTTCGATGTCCCGGATGCGAACGTCGTTGACGCGTGCCCCGCCGCCCACAAACAGGGCGGACGCAATGCGTCGTTGGACCAGGAGCTGTGCCGACGGCCCGCTCGAGGTGTACCACTCCTCGGCCGACCATGGCGCAGCGTCGCCAATCCCGTAGAAGGGCAACGGGAAGCGCTGGTATTCGCCACGCGCGCGCACACGCCACTCGTTCCCCAGTGACCAGCGGTCGAGCTGTACAAAGGCCCGGGCCTGCGAATGGGCGGTGTAGATCGCGTAGACCTGCTGCTGCGAGACGCGGGTATCGACGGCAGGACCCAGCCGGTACAAGCGGAGCACCGTGGCCCCGTACTGGAAACCGGTCTCGGGCGCGGAACCGACAACTGGGAGAACGGTCACCCGTGGCGGGAGCGTGGAGTCCGACCGGAGCTGCGCCTCGACACACCAACTCCCGGCGGTCAGCGAGAACAGCAGCGGCAACATGGTGCGTGCGCAATAGGCCATGGCCGACATGATTCGCCTCCCATGCGCGTCGTGGGTGGCAGGTGGCGGCGTCACGATCCGGCCGGCCCGCACGACTTCAGATGTCGAATCCGATGCAATACGTAGCGTCCCGCCGTGGACTGCATGGTCAGGGAAAATGCGTCACTATGCGGGGAAAAAGGCGACGCCGTCGTCCCATGCGCTCCCGTCCCTCAACACACGGAAACCGGGCGGCGGATGCCTTCAGCAGAGGCACCCACCGCCCGGTACCAGTCCCGCCGCGCTACGGGAGCCGTGTCGCCAGGACGTCGCGCAGCGCCGTCGCGGCAATTCGCTCCTGCGCCAGCGTGTCGCGGTCGCGCACCGTCACCGTCCCGTCGACCATCGTCTGTCCGTCGATGGTGATGCACCACGGCGTCCCGATCTCATCCTGTCGGCGATAGCGGCGCCCGATCGCCCCGCTTTCGTCCAGGAACACCGGGAAATGGGGGCGCAGGTCGCTCGCCAACTTCTCGGCGAACTCCGGCATCCCCTCTTTCTTCGTCAGGGGGAATATCCCGGCCTTGATCGGCGCCAGCGACGGGAGCAGCCCGAGGACCACGCGCCCTTCCTCCTCACCGGCGACGGCTTCCTCCCGATAGGCGTTGACCAGGACCGCGAGCGTGGTGCGATCGGCACCAACCGACGTCTCGACGACGAACGGGAGATATCGCCGGTTGTTGACCTGGTCCGCGTACTCCAGCCGCTTGGTGGAATACTCCTGATGGCGCGACAGGTCGAAGTCACCGCGATGGTGCACGCCCTCGATCTCCTGGAAGCCGAGCGTGCCGCCGAAGTCGAACTGGATGTCGAAGGCCGCGCGTGCGTAGTGCGCCAGTTCCTCCGGCGTGTGCGCGTGAAACAGGAGGCGGTCCTCCTGCAGGCCGAGCGACCGGTGCCACTGCATGCGCTGCGCCTTCCAGTACTCGAACCACTGCATGTGATCCGAGGCCGGATCGACGAAGAACTGCATCTCCATCTGCTCGAACTCGCGCGTGCGAAAGATGAAGTTCCCCGGGGTGATCTCGTTGCGGAAGGCCTTGCCGATCTGGGCGATGCCGAAGGGGATCTTCTGCCGCGACGCCTGCTGCACGTTGAGGAAGTTCACGTAGATCCCCTGCGCCGTTTCCGGCCGCAGGTAGACGACCGACGCGGATTCCTCCACCGGTCCCATGAACGTCTTGAACATGAGGTTGAAGTTGCGCGGCTCGGTCAGCGCGCAGTCGCCGTGCTCCCCGGGGTGCTTGCTCGGCTTCCGCGGGCAGGCCGCATCCTCGAGTTTGTCCGCACGGAAGCGCGCCTTGCACGTCTTGCAGTCCACCATGGGGTCGGTGAAGCCGGCCACGTGCCCCGACGCTTCCCACACGCGCGGGTGCATCAGGATCGCCGCGTCGAGCCCCTCGATGTCGCTGCGGGCGCGCACCATCGCATGCCACCAGCGATCCTTGAGGTTCTTCTTGAGCTCGACGCCCAGCGGTCCATAGTCCCACACCGAGCCCGTCCCCCCATAGATCTCGGAGGACTGGAAGATGAAGCCGCGCCGCTTGCACAGCGACACGAGCTTTTCCATGACGTCGGGGTGGGGCATTGGGGACGGGGTACGGGGGACGGGGGACGGGGGACGGGAGTTCTCTCGGCTCGCGTCCGGGGTGCGGTGCTCGGAGTCGATGAAGCTAATGCTCCAGCCGTGGAGCGGCCATTCCCGGGCGGCTACCCACGCCCCGCGCCGAGCTCGCGCGCCCACGCGGCGAAGGCGCGCTCGAAGAACACCTTGTTGAACATCGCCCACTCGCCTAACGACGCAGGCAGCGCGAACGCGGACGCGGCGGCGGCGGGTGGCGTGCCGCGCACGTAGGCGGCCCGCGCGGCGCGCTCCACCTCCCCAGCATGTCCAGGTAGCGCGCGACGTCGGCGTCGACGGCCACGGCGCCGTGCCCGGGCACGTACGTGGTCGTGCGACTGCGGCGCAGCGCCTGTACCGCCGCCGCCAGCTCGGTCGGGGCCGCATCGACGTAATTGGGGAACATCCCGTTCCAGACCAGGTCACCCGTGAAGACGATCGATGGATCGTCCACCTCGACGCTCACGTCGCTCGCGGTGTGCCCGCGTCGGCGGACCAGGCGCACGCGACGCCCGCCGAGATCGATCGTGGCCGCCCCGCCGTCGGGAGCCACCACCTGGGCCAGCGCCTCGCGGCGCGCCTCGTCGGCAGGGAGCGGCGTGGGCGGGAGCGCGGCGAGCACCCGGTCAACGGTCTCACCCGTGGCATGTACGACAGGCTGCGCGCCGTCCGCGCGGTAGCCCGCCACGCCGGCGACGTGGTCCGCGTGATAGTGCGTGATCGCGACATGCGTCGGCCAGCGCCCGGTCAGTGCGCGCGATTGCCCGGCGAGCCAGCGCGCCCCCTCCGGCGTCATGAGTCCCTCCACCGCCAGCACGCCGTCGCGCCCGGCGATCAGCCCCCCGTTCGACACGGTGGTGTAGTCGCCCCCGAGCGGGGTCGAGACCAGCGCCCAGACGCCGTCTGCCACCTGCTCGAGTCGCCCAAACGGTTCCGTGCGCACGACCCGGCCCATGGGCTGCTGCGCCCAGAGCGCCCGGGCCGCCGCGGGTGCGAGTGCCGATGCCAGCGCGAGGTGGCCAGCGCACGACGCGCCGGCCTGGAGAAACCGCCGCCTGCTGGAGCCAACCATGGAGATCTCCTTCGAGAGGACACCGGCGGATACGCGCGCGACTACGTATCCAGTTCGCGACTGAGGATGGGCGCCGCCGGAGGGCCTTCGCCGCGCAGGCGAGCCGCAATGAAATCGCCGTGGAAGCGACCGTTCTCGATGAACACCTTGTTGGCGTCGTACCCGGCCGTCACCACCCCGGCAATGAACAGCCCCGGAACGCTCGTCTCCAGCGTCGTGGGATCGTGCGACGGAATGCCGGTCGCGGTGTCGATCGGAACGCCGGCTCCGCGTAGCAGCTCCACGTTGGGGGCAAAGCCGGTGAGAAGGAAGACGTGGTCGGCCGCGGCCTCGCTGGTCTCACCATCGGCGTCCACGAGGTCGACGCGATCTCCATGGATGGCGGTGACGCGGCTGTTCCAGCGCACGTGGATCGCCCCATCGGCGATCCGGTTGGTGAGATCGGGGAGAATCCACGGCTTGATCTTCTTGTCGAACGCCGGACCGAAATGCACGAGCGTGACGTCGGCCCCCGCGCGAAAGAGGTCGAGCGCCGCCTCGGCCGCCGAGTTTCCACCCCCGACCACCACCGCCGGTTGCTGGAAGGCGACATGCCCCTCGCGGTAGGCGTGGGTGACGTGCGACAATCGCTCACCGGGGACGTCGAGCCGGTTCGGCGACCCCCAGTAGCCAGTTGCGACCACCACGGCGCGACACGCGATGCGACGCGTTTCCCCGCTGCGCCGCGTCGTGCGCACCGTGAACATCGGCGCACCGCCCTCGATCGCGTCCACGCGCTCGTACTGGCGCACCGTGAGTCCGAAGTGGCGCACGACGGCCCGGTAGTACGTCAGCGCATCGCGCCGAGCGGGCTTGGACTCGGAGATGACAAACGGCAGCCCACCTAACGACAGCTTCTCGGCGGTGGAAAAGAAGGTGGCGTAGGTCGGATACTGCGTGATCGAACTGACCACGCAATCGGCGTCCAGCACCAGGGTGCGGAAGCCCGCCCGCTCGAGCGAGATGGCGGCGGCCAGCCCGCAGGGGCCGGCTCCGACCACCACCACGTCGGGCCCCGGATCTACCGCGGCCATCGCTCAGCCCCGCGGTGCGAGCGTGACGTCGATGATCTGGTCGCGGCGCGTCCCGACCGAGACGAATCGAATCGGCGCATCCACCAGCGACTCGATGCGATCGAGGTAGGCGCGCGCCTCGCGCGGCAGGTCGGCCAGCGTGCGCGCGTCGGCGGTCGAGCGCTTCCACCCGGGGAACCACTCGTACACCGGCTCGATCGCGTCCAGCAGCGTGATGTCTGCCGGGAATTCCTCGTGGACCACGTCGCCCACCCGGTAGCCGGTGCACACGCCTAACGAATCGAGCGTATCGAGCACGTCCAGCTTCGTCACCGCCAGCCCGGTGAGCCCGTTGACCCGCACGGCGTATCGCACCACGACCGCATCGAACCAGCCGCATCGGCGCGCGCGCCCGGTGGTCGCGCCGAATTCGTTCCCCAGCGCGCGGACCTGCGAGCCGAGTGGCTCGTCGAACTCGGTCGGCAGCGGGCCGTTGCCGACGCGCGTGGTGTAGGCCTTGACCACGCCCAGCGCAGACTGCAATGCCATCGGCGACATCCCCGCCCCGGTGGCCGCACCGCCGACGGTCGTGTTGCTCGACGTCACGAACGGGTAGGTCCCGTGGTCGAGGTCGAGCAGCGACCCTTGCGCCCCCTCGAGCAGGATGGCCGCCCCCGACTTGATCGCGCGATGGATCAACAGGCCGAGGTCTTCGGAGAGCGCGGTCAGCCGCGGGGCCAGCGCCTCGAGCCGGGCCATGGTCTCGTCGACCGACGCCCGCATGGACGACCCGTTCCGCTCGAGGCGCATGTTTGCCGTCTCGACCCCGGCTTCCACGAGCGGGCGCAGCCGATCCATGTGCTTGAGATCCACGACCCGCACACCGCGCCGCCCCGCCTTGTCCTCGTAGCAGGGGCCGATTCCCCGTCCGGTCGTGCCGATCGCCTTCGACGCCGCGCTCTCGCTGTCCACCAACTTGTGGTAGGGCATGACCAGGTGCGCCCGGTCGGAGACGTACAGCCGTCCCTCCACGTCGATCCCGTCCTTCACCAGTTCATCGATCTCGGTGAACAGCGTCTCCGGATCGAGCACCACCCCGTTGCCGATCGCGCAGCGTACCCCCGGATGCAGGATCCCCGACGGAATCTGGTGCAGGACGAACGAGTCGTCGCCGATGTGCACGGTGTGGCCGGCGTTGGCCCCGCCCTGGTATCGCACGACCCAATCGGCGCGCTCGGCGATGACGTCAACCAGCTTCCCCTTCCCTTCGTCGCCCCACTGGGCGCCGACGACTACGACGGTACGGGTCTTGGAATCGAACATGAGAAACGACCTGACGGAGTGCGGGACGGTATGGAGCAGTGTTGGACACAACAAAAAACGCCCCGCGCACAAGCGGGGGCGTTGGCGAAACCTACGGCATGCAGGTCCGGAGTCAACACGGGAGCGCCACGGATCAGGGCGCCCCCCCAGCCACGGCGCCCCTGCCCCGGCCGCTTGCGCCCGTCAGTGCGCCTGTTTGGAGTATTTCCGAACCGCCAGCGTCAGGATGCCGACACCGCCCACCGCGAGGATGAGAATCGGTCGGGCGACGACCTCCCACCCCGCCCCCTTCACCAGCACCGCCCGCAGGATCACGGCGAAGTGCTTCACCGGATTGACCTCGGCGGCCCACTGCGCCCAGCGCGGCATGGAATCCACCGGGGTGAACAAGCCGCTCATGAGCAGGTAGATCAGCATCACGAAGAAGGCCACGAACATCGTCTGCTGCTGCGTGTTGGTGAACGTGGAGATGAACAGCCCGATGCCGAGGGCGACGACGAGATAGACTGCCGTGGCGAGGTAGACCAGCGGGATGCTCCCCCGGGTCGGGATCCCGAAGACGAACTTCCCGATGAGCAGGCCGATCGTGAAGATCATGAGCGACAGCAGCCAGAATGGGAGCAGCTTGGCGGTGATGAACTGCCCCTTGGTGATGGGCGTGACGTTGAGTTGGTCCAGCGTCCCCAGCTCCTTCTCCCGGGCAATGTTCTGCGCCGTGAGCAGGAGGCCGATGATCGTCGTCAGCGAGACGAGGATGGCCGGCACCATGTAGTGCTTGTAGTTGCGCGACGGGTTGAACCACCCCTGGGTTGCGATCGTGAGCACCGGCCCTCGCACGACGCCCGCGGCGCCCATGGTCATGCCCAGCTCACGCGTGTAGTCGGCCAGCACGGCCTGGGCGGCAGTGAGGATGATCCCCGCCGACGCCCCCTCCTCGGCGTTCACCTGGAGCTGCAGCGAGGCGTGCCGCTCCCGGACGAGGTCGGCCTCGAAGCCGTGCGGGATGCGGAGCACTGCACTCACCTCGCGATCGAGCAGGGCGAACTCGACCCCCGCCGTGGTCGGTTGCTCCCGCACCACACGAAAGCGTCCGCCCCCTTCGAGTCGCTGGGTGAGTCCCGTCGACACGGTGGTCCGGTCCTCGTCCACCACCGCCAGCGACGTGCGCTTGATGTCGAACGTCGCCGCGTTGGAGAGCACGAGGAGCTGGACGACCGGAATGAAGAAGATCTGGAAGACGGTCGCCTTGTCGCGGAAGACCTGCAGGAACTCCTTCCGCATCAGGAAGAGGATGACGCGCATCGGTCAGTCCAGTCGAATGGCGAGTCGCCGGGCGCCAAGCACGAGCAGTGCCAGCGTCATGCCGACGAGAATCAGCGTCTCCTGCCAGAGCGTGGCGAGTCCGGCCCCCTTGACCATGATCCCGCGGACGATCAGCAGGAACCAGCGCGCGGGGACGATGTTGGTGAACAGACGCAGCGGGGTCGGGAGCGACTCGAGCGGAAAGATGAAGCCCGACAGCATCAGCGTCGGCAGGAGGAGCCCGGCCAGCGCGGCAATCATGGCGGTGCGCTGGGTCTGCGCGCTGGTGGAAATCACGATGCCGAGCGCGAGCGCATTCAGGATGTAGAGCAGGCACTCGGCCAGGAGCAGGACCAGGCTGCCGCGCAGCGGCATGCCGAAGACCCCCCACGCCGCGCCCAGCACGAGCAGCACATTGGCGAACCCCATCGCGACGTAGGGCGCCACCTTGCCGGCAACAATCGCCCACGGGTGCAGTGGCGACACGAGCAACATTTCCATCGTCCCGGTCTCCTTCTCGCGCGTGATCGAGATGGCGGTCATCATCGCCGAGACGATGGTGAGGACGAGCGCGATGAGGCCGGGGACGAAGAGGTTCACGCTCTCCAGCGTCGGGTTGTAGCGCATGCGGGTCGCCAGGTCGATGCGCAGGCTTCCCGCGCGCACGACCGACTCGGCATGCCAGCGCTGGATGATTGCCGTGGCGTACGATTGCATGACCGAGCCGGTGTTCGGGTCGGCCCCATCGGTGATGAGCTGGATCGGGAGTGTTGCCTGTCCGCGCAGCAGCCGATCGGCATCGCGTGGCAGGACCACCGCCTGCCGCAGCACCCCCGACCGGAAGCCGTCATCGAGCGACTGCATCGTCGGGTACACGCCCATGAGCTGGAACCGGGTCGAACTCGCGAAGCGCTGGACCAGCGCGCGCGTGGCGGTGCTGGGTGTCGGGTCGACGATCGCGATGCGCACATCGCGGACGTCGGTCCGCACGGCGTACCCGAAGATGAGCACCTGGACGAGCGGCATGAGCAGGAGGATCCAGAACGTCTGCCGGTCGCGCAGGATGTGGAACGCTTCCTTGCGCACGAAGCCCGCGAAGGCGTTCATGCCGCCCCCGGCCGCGTGAGCTGCAGGAAGAGCTCATCCAGTGACGTCACGCCGAACTCGCGCTTCACCTCGCCCGGCGTCCCCATGGCCGCAATCGCACCCTCGACCATGATCGACAGCCGGTCGCAGTACTCGGCCTCGTCGAGGTAGTGCGTCGTGACGAGGACGGTGGTGCCGGCGGCGGCCGTCTCGTAGATCAACTCCCAGAAGCGTCGGCGCGTGATGGGATCCACCCCTCCGGTGGGCTCGTCGAGGAAGACGATCTTCGGCTCGTGCAGGAGGGCCACGGAAAGCGCCAGCTGCTGCTTCCACCCCAGCGGAATGCGACGCACCAGCTCCTTCCGGGCGTGCTCGAGTCCGATGCGCCCGAGCAGGGCGTGCGTGCGCTCGGCGATCTGCGCGTTGGACAGCCCGTAGATCCCTCCGTAGAGGGTGATGTTCTCCTGCACCGTCAAGTCGTCGTACAGCGAGAATTTCTGGCTCATGTAGCCGATGTTGCGCCGTACCGCCTCCGAGTCGGTCGCGATGTCGTATCCGGCCACCTGCGCCGAGCCATCGCTCGGTTCGAGCAGCCCGATGAGCATGCGCATCGCCGTCGTCTTGCCGGCGCCGTTGGCGCCCAGGAAGCCGAAGACCTCGCCTTGTGCCACGTGAAACGTCAGGTCCCGCACAGCGACAAACTCTCCAAAGCGGCGCGTGAGGCCGTGGGTCTCGATCGCGAAGGCGCTCATCCGACTTGCTCCCCCGCCGTTCCGGCCGCCATGTGCCACATGAATGCGTCCTCGATGCCGGCGGGAATCGCCGAGATCCCGGGCGACGGAACGCCGTTCGCCTGGACGAACGCGCGGACTTCGTCGATGATCGCTCCGTCGTCCATCCCGGCACGGGCGTCCGTGTAGTGCAGCACGTCGCCGAACGGCCACACCGCCGCGGCATGCGGAAAGCGACGCAGGACGGCCAGGATCCCCAGTCGATCGGGGGCCTGCACCGCAAACAACGGACGCGGATACGCGGCACGGATGGCGGCCGGCGTATCGACCAGCAAGATGCGACCCTGCTGCATGAGCGCGACCCGATCGCATCGACTCGCTTCATCCATGTAGGGCGTGGAGACGACGATGGTCAACCCGCCATCGCGCAGCCGGTCGAGCAGGTCCCAGAACTCCCGCCGGGAGACCGCGTCCACCCCGGTCGTCGGTTCATCCAGGAAGAGAATCTCGGGGGCGTGCACGAGGGCGCAGCACAGTGCGAGCTTCTGCTTCATTCCCCCGGACAGCGCCCCCGCCCGGCGGTCGGCGAACGGTGCCAGTTGCCGCCAGATCGGCTCGATGATCGACATCCCCTCCTCCACGCTGGTCCCGAAGACCGAGGCGAAGAAGCGCAGGTTCTCCAGCGCGCTCAGGTCCGGATACAGGGAGAAGCGACCAGGCATATAGCCCACCCGCGACCGCAAGGTCCACAGGTCGGTCACCACATCGTACCCGAGCACCCGCACGCTCCCCGCATCCGGCACCAGGAGCGTCACCAGCGTGCGGAACAGCGTGGTCTTCCCCGCCCCGTCAGGTCCGATGAAGCCGAACAGCTCGCCCGGTCGCACGTCGAATGTGAGCGAGTCCACCGCGGTGACGTCACCAAAGCGCCGAGTGAAGGCGCGCACGTCCACGGCGGGCGGCGCCGCGACGTCCATCATCGACTCCACCGCTGGCGACATGGGCTCACCGTTCCGGGGTCGCCACCGTCAGCGTCAGCTCGGCCGGCATTCCCAGCCGCAACCGACCGTCAGCATTCGGCACCGCCAGCTTGACGGCATAGACCTGCATCACCCGCTCCTCGCGGGTCTGGATCGGTGTCGGCGTGAACTCCGCGGCCGGCGCGATCCACGTCACCCGACCCTCGAGCGTGCGCAGCGAGTCACCACCCGCATCCACCCGCACCACATGCACCTGCCCCAGCGCCACCTGCGAGAGCTGGGCACCGCTCACGTATGCGCGCAGGATCAGCGTGTCGAGCGAGGCCATCTTGAACAGCGGTGACCCCGCCTGCACCAGCTCGCCCGGTTCCACATAACGCGTCAACACCGTCCCCGCCTCGGGGGCCACAATACGGCTCCGTCGAATCCGGTCCTCGAGCGTCGCCACCTGGGCCTCGATCGACGCGACCTCGCGCAGCACCGTGACTCGTGCGGCCTGCGCGCCCTGCAGCTGCTCGCGCAGCACGCGCACATCCCGCTCCGCCCGGTCGCCCTGCTGAGCCGTGGCCGCCTGAGCCGCCAGCAACCGTCGCGTGCGTTCCAGCTCGCGCTCGGCGATCCCCTGCTGCGTCTCGAACACCGCGGCAGTCGCCTCTACCTCGCGGATGCGTGCCTGGGCCGACGCGCGACGCGCCAGCAGCTCGGCGCGCTGCAGCACCAGCGCCGTCGAGTCGACCAGGCCGACCTCCTCGCCGGCCGTCAGGCGGCGCCCCTCCTCGGCATCGAGGCGCAGCACGCGCCCCGGGACCTCCGATGCCACCGTCACCTCCGTCGCCTCGAAGTTTCCATAGGCGTCGGCGCTCGCCTGGCGACAGGCGGCAATGAACAGGAGCGACGCGATCGACAGCGAGCGAACGATGGTGTGCATGGCCTGGGTCTTACGGCTGAAGGATGTGGCGGTCACAACTCGACCGCCGACCGGCGGAAGGCGATGCGCGCCCCCGCCGAGAGTTGGACCGCGACGCGGCGGCTCCCGTTCCGGCTCGGCGCTGAGCATCACACGGATGGGGGACGCCATCATGCCCCCCCCCGATCGTCGCTGCGCGGCACCAGACCGAGCGTCGTGAGGTAGCGTGCCTGTGCCTGCGACAGCTCCGCGCGGTGGCGCTGCAACGTCAGTCGCGCTTCCAGCACATCGGTCCGCGTTTCCACGTACTCGGCTGCCGGGATCGCGCCCTCGTTGAATTGCGCGCGCGCCTGCTGCTCGATCTCGCCGCGCAGCGCGACAACGCGCGCATCCGTCTCGAGCGCCGCACGCAATCGCTGCATGTCGCTCACGTCGCTCTCGGTGGCACGCGCGAGTTGGTCGGCCAGCGCCCGCTCCTCGGTCGACACCATCCGCTGCTGCAGGTGGATCACCTCGGCGGAGCGATCCGCGTTTCGCCAGGTCCACGGACGCCACTCCACGCGCAGTCCCGCCTGCCAGAACTCATCCGGATCGGTGCGAAACTGGTTGAGCCCCGGTCGCCCGAAGCCGGCCTGCCCGAAGGCGACCAGGCGCGGGCGGTTCTCGAGGCGCGTCAGCACGACCTCGCGATCCAGACGAAGCCGAGTACGCTCGAACTGCGCGAACTCCGGACGCGCCCGCAGTGCCTCGGGACTCGAGGTATTGCGCGCCTGCTCCACTTCCTGCGCGAGGTCCGGGAGCACGAGCACCGATGCGTCGACAATCGTGCGGCCGCTCAAGCGCGCCAGCACGGCCAGCGACACACGTCGTGCCGAGGCGGCCTCGTCGCGGGCGAGCTCGGCACGCAAGCGCTCGGCGACAATCGCGGCGGAATCACGAGGG
Organism: Gemmatimonadota bacterium; assembly: GCA_016704465.1. Lineage (GTDB taxonomy): Bacteria > Gemmatimonadota > Gemmatimonadetes > Gemmatimonadales > Gemmatimonadaceae > SCN-70-22. Next base: position 66,269 of record JADJAD010000018.1, read on the forward strand.
AGTGCCGCACCGGCGAGCACGCGCGCACGTGCCAGCTCCAATCGAGCGTCCAGATCGCCGAGCAGCGCGTCGAACTCGAGCGTGCGCTGCTGCAGCAAGTACGCGTTGAAGAACGCCGCGTTCACCTCGGCGCGTAGCCGATAAAGCGCGGCGTCGACAGCTGCAGCCGACTCGGCCAGGCGGGCGCGCTCCACGTCCTGCCGCGCCGACACTGCACCGCCGTCGTACAGCAGTTGTTGCGCGTCGAGGGTGGCCTGCCAGCGATCCTTCGGCGGCGCGGGGATCGACGCACCGGGAAGATTCAGCGTCACCGCTGTCACGTCGCTCTGGTGCGACGCGGCCCCGTTGAGGGCGAGCTGCGGGCGGCGCTCCATCTCCAGCGACGTGAGCCGCAGCGACGACTGGGCGCGCAACAACTCCGGCTGCGCTGCGCGCGCGTCGCGCGCCACGGCCGCCGCCTGCAGGGCACCTAGATGGAGCGTGTCCTGGGCACCGATTGCCGGAGCGAGGCCGACGTGCAGCGCGCCGAGGAGCGCGCCGAGGACTGCGAGTCGATGTGCGATCACGGACGCAACCCGGCGAGAAAGAAGGCGGGGAGTTCGCGCTTGCGCGCCTCGACAAAGGCGGGAAAGCGGTCGGCGTCGAGCCCCACGATGACCTCGAAGAGGGGACGCGCGACGAACGGAAAGACGAGAAGTCCCATCAGGTTCGCGACGAAATGCTCGGCGGAGATACGGCGGATTTCTCCCGCGGCGGCCGCGGCCGCGAGCTGTCGCCGCAGCACGCCGAGCGGCGCCGTCCCGGCACGCCGCATGATCGTCTGCACGCGCTCGGGCTGCGTGTGTGCCTCGCTCACGACGTAGCCGGCGAGGTATGGGTGCGCCCCGTGGAAGTCGAGCTGCTCGCGAACGACCGCACGCACCTTGTCCTCGATCGACAGTTCGGCGTCGCCGAGGATGGCGAAGACGGTCGGCAGGAACTCGGCGGCGGCGGCGGCGAAGACGGCGTCGGCCAGCGCCTCCTTGGTTCCGAAGTAGTAGTGCACGAGCGCCTTGTTGACGCCAGCCTCGTCTGCGATCTCCTGCGTCCGAGTCTTGGACGTGCCCTGTCGCCGGAAGACGCGGTGCGCGGCCGCGAGGATGCGGTCGCGGCTCGCGCCATCCGTGCCGGCGGCCGTCGCCGCGACCGGGCGGCGTCGAACGGCAGCGGGTGCGCGTGAACTCGCTGGTTTAACCATATGGTTAAACTGACGGGATAAGTCGGCGCTGTCAAGGGTGAGGGGGTCGATCCCGCGCGCGACATCCAGCGACGAGGACGGGCGGCCGTGAAGTCAAGGCGTTGCCCCGATGGCGCATGTCGGCCAGCTTGCCCGCTCGCCATCGTCCGCGGATCGCGCCGTCCCGCGCGCCATCGGCGGTCCCTTGCGTCACTTCTCCACGCCGCATGTCCGAATCCGTCGCCCCATCCGAGCAACCTGCGATCATCGCACGAGTCGCCGCCGAGTTGTCGCTCACGCGCGCGCAGGTGCAGCAGACCCTCGCCCTCTTCGACGAGGGGAACACCCTGCCCTTCATTGCCCGGTACCGCAAGGAAGCCACGGGCGGCCTCGACGAGGTCCAGCTTCGCGACGTGCGCGACCGCGCCGACTACCTCATCGAAATGGAAGAGCGTCGAAGCGCCATCCTCACGAGCATCGAGGACCAGGGAAAGCTCGACGATGCGCTGCGCGCGCTGATCCAGGCCGCGGAGACGAAGCAGGCGCTCGAGGACCTGTACCTCCCGTTCAAGCCGAGACGCCGCACCCGCGCGATGATCGCCCGGGAGCGTGGGTTGGCCCCGCTGGCCGACCAGCTCTGGAGTGGCGCGCTCTCGGACGACGCCGCGCTCGCGGCGGCCGGCGGTTACGTGGATGAAGCGCGCGAGGTCCCCACGGCCGAGGCGGCACTCCAGGGCGCCCGCGACATCCTCGCCGAGCAGGTGGCGGAAGACGCCACGGTGCGCGGCTGGGTGCGGGAAACGACGCGTGCGCAGGGGATCGTGACAAGCGTCGTGCAGAAGGGGAAGGACAGCGAGACGTCGAAGTTCAAGGACTACTTCGAGTACGCCGAACCGTTAGGCACGATCCCGAGCCATCGCATGCTGGCGATCCGTCGCGGCGAGGCTGAGGAGGAGTTGATGTGGCGCATCGAGGCGCCAGCCGACGCCATCGCCGCGCGCCTCACGCGTGAGCTGCTCGATGGACGCAGCGCACCCCGGCAGCTCACGCTGGTCGCGGCCGACGCCTACAAGCGCCTGCTGGCCATGGCCATCGAGGTCGAGCTGCGCATGGAACTCAAGTCGCGCGCCGACGACGACGCCATCACGATCTTCGGGCGCAATCTCGAGCAGCTCCTGCTCGCCTCACCGGCCGGCGAACGCCGCGTGGTCGGCCTCGACCCCGGCTTCCGGAGCGGCGTCAAGGTCGCGGTGGTCACGGCCACGGGGGCGCTGGTACACACGGACACGCTGTACCTGCACCAGGAGGACCGATTCGCCGGTGCGATCCGTGCGATCGTCGCCCGCTTCGCACCCGAGCTCATCGCCATCGGCAACGGCACCGCCAGCCGCGAGACGGAGACGCTGGTCAAGGCGGCACTGCGCGAGCTCGACCCGCCGCGCCCGCAGGTGGTGGTGGTCAACGAAGCCGGAGCCTCGGTCTATTCCGCGTCGGATCAGGCGCGCGCCGAGTTCCCGGAGCTCGACGTGTCGCTCCGCGGCGCCGTCTCGATCGCCCGCCGGCTGCAAGACCCGCTCGCCGAGCTCGTCAAGATCGACCCCAAGTCGATCGGCGTGGGCCAATACCAGCACGACGTCAACCAGCCGCGCCTCAAGTCGCGGCTCGACGAGGTCGTGGCGAGCTGCGTGAACCGTGTGGGAGTCGAAGTCAACACCGCCTCCGCCGCCCTGCTCGCCTACGTATCCGGGATCGGACCGTCGCTCGCCCAGGCCATCGTCACGCTCCGCGACCAGCGCGGCGGGCTCTCGTCGCGCAAGGAGCTGCAGGAGGTCCCGCGACTCGGCGCCAAGGCCTTCGAACAGGCGGCCGGCTTCCTGCGCGTACGCGGGGGGCGCCACCCGCTCGATGCCAGCGCGGTCCACCCGGAGCGCTACTCCCTCGTCGAACGCATGGCCGCCGACCTCGGCGCCGACGTGGCAACGCTCGTCGGCAACGAGGCGTTGCTCGCCTCGATCGAACTCGGACGATATGTCTCCGGCGATGTCGGGCTTCCCACGCTGCGCGACATCGTCGATGAGCTGCGCAAGCCCGGACGCGATCCGCGCGACGCGTTCGAACCGCCCGCGTTCCGCGACGACATCCAGAAACCCGAAGACCTCGTCGCCGGCATGCTGCTCGAGGGCGTGGTGACCAACATCGTGGCGTTCGGCTGCTTCGTCGACATCGGTGTCCACCAGGATGGCCTGGTGCACGTGAGCCAGCTCGCCGACCGCTACGTGAAGGATCCCAACGACGTGGTCCGGGTCGGGCAGCGCGTGAAGGTGACGGTGCAATCCATCGACCTCGCGCGCGGGCGCATCGCCCTCACCATGCGTTCGGACGGTCGGCCCGCGACAGCGGGCGCACCCGCAGAGCGAACCAACACCCGGAATGCCACGCGCGGCGACGACCGCGGCCGTGGGTCCTCGATGTCCCGACGGGATCGCGACGCGCGTGGCACGCCAGACTCGAAGGCCCCCCCGAGCGTCTCGCCGCCCCCCGTCCCGGGCACGGGATTCGTCGCGCCCAACGGCATGCGCTTCAAGTAGCGCCGTCACGAGCATTGCTCGGCGCCACCGTTTCGGCGATACATTTGGCGGTGGGGAGTCGTGCCCCGCAGCGTGCCTGGAATCGTCCGCCGCGACACCGCCATCGCGTCGCGGTCGACGCGGGCACGCACCGGGCGCCGGGGGACAGCCGATGGATCTCCACGTTTCTGCGCCGGCCGGAGCATAGCATGACCGTCTCGATTCGTACGGCCGAACCACCCGACGCCGCGTCGCTGGCTCAGCTGGCGGCTCGCACATTCGCCGAGACGTTCGCCGACGGAAGCAGCGCCGCGGACATGGCAATGCACCTCGCGGCCACGTATGCAACCGACCGTCAGCACGCTGAGATCATCGACCCGGCGATCGACGTCCTGCTCGCGGAAGCTGACGGCCAGTTGATCGGGTTTGCGCAGGTTCGCGAGGCCCCGCCGCCGCCCTGTGTGCAGGCGACGGCGCCACTCGAGCTGTGGCGCTTCTACGTCGATCGCCCATGGCAGGGGCGCGGGGTCGCCCAGTCACTCATGCGCGCCGTGATCGAGGCGACACGTGCCCGCGCCGCCGACGCGATCTGGCTGAGTGTCTGGGAGCAGAACGCGCGCGCGCAGGCGTTCTACGCCAAGTGTGGCTTTCGACAGGTCGGCACGAAAGCGTTTATCGTCGGCACGGACGAGCAGACCGATTGGGTGATGGCGTGCGCAATCTCGGCCCGAGACATCCCCGCCGGCGACGTCTCGGCCGGCGACCCATCGCCTGAAGAAGACGGCCACCGATGAACGCGACACACCCGACGCTCGCCGGGTCCAGCCTCCGTCGAGCGTGCCTGCTGCTGGTCCTCGTCCTATCTGCGTGCGCCAGCGCCCGGCTGCGCACGCCAGCACTTCCGCCACACGTGCTCATAATCCCCGTTCCGGTCGATAGCGCCCGACAGGTGGTGCTCGCCGCGCTGCAGCACGAGGCGCTCGTTGTGGACGGGACGCCCGCCTCCGACCGCTCTGAGTTCGTCACCACTTTCCTCGTGCGCCGCGGAGGCATGGGTGAGACTGAGATCCGGTTGCGCCTTCAACTGTCGCCCGATGCCGCCGAGACGATCGAGGGCGCCGGGACGACCCTCCGCGTCGAGGGGTCCGCGCGCGACGTGGCGCGCCGCATGCTCATGTCGCCCGAGGACGCTCGCGCTCCACGCCTGAGTCGCGAGCCGCACCCCATTCAGGACAACGATCGCGAGTCGCTGCAGCGCATCGCCCGTCTGCTGGATCGGCTGCAGCAGCTGGGATGGACGCGAATCCCGGATCCGTAGCCGACGGGTCTGCAGGCCCCTCACCTGCCTCGCCATCACATTCCGCCAGCGTACCCTTGCGCCCGAATCGAGCGGCGCGTTCCATTGGCAGGAGTGTCACCCCCTTCGCTGAGCGGAATCACCGTGTATCGTCTCCTCGCCTCCTGCCTGCTTGTCGTGTCCGCGCATGCCGCGGCCGCCCAGCAGATTCCGCGCGTGCGCATCGGGATCATCGGGCACCCGGGACCCGTGTCCGTGGATTCGCTCGCTACGGAGGTGACCATCGCCGCTCCACGCGGCGTGACCTTTCGCGCGCTCGCCCAGGTGCTGGCCGAGCTGAAGGTTCCGGTCGACACGCGGGACTCCACGCGCGGCATCATCGGGGTGATGAGCGTGCCGAGGATGCGCACGTTCGGGACGGGGCGAATCTCGAAGTACCTCAACTGCGGCAGCGGCATGACCGGACTGAACGCCGACAACTGGCGCGTCTACGTCACCGCCCTCGCATTCGTCGAGGCGGCCGACTCGGCGACCACCACGTTGCGGCTGGCCATGATCGGCGGCGCGCAGGACGTCGCGGGATCATCGACGGACCCCGTCGCCTGCGGCTCGACCGGGTCCTTCGAATCGCTGGTCATCGAGCGACTAAAGGCCCGTATCGCCTCGCCGATCGGGTAGCGGGCGCCCGAGGTCGCGGCGCGGGATGCGGACCGGTGCGATGGCCCGTGACTACACGCCGCCGTCGCGCATGCGCTGCATGGCCGCGGCGAGGTCGGGTTCAAAGCCACTCCCCAGTACCATGCCCCCGGCCGCGACGACCGTCTGCTCGGCGTGCGCAACGTCCTCCTCCTGCACCAGCGCGACGAGCATCGACGTCCCGACGTCGAGCCCACTCCCCAGCTGCCGGAGCAGGTCGTCCGGGAAGCCGGCATCGATCAAGTGTGCCGCGAGGCCCCCAGCGAGCGCGCCCATCAAGGGGCCGATTCCAGGAAGGATCAGCGCGGCGACCGCTCCCACGGCGGCACTCTTGCCGATGCCCCAGTCCTTTGTCTCATTGAACTTGACCGTGCCGTCCGGCTCGCGCTCGATCACCGCGCCGTTTCCAAGGCGTGTGCCCGCATTCTTCAGTTGGTCGAGCCCCAGCTTGGCTCCCGTGGACGTGCCGAAGCGCACGATGATGATCTTGCGGGACGTGGGAGGTGTAGCCGGGGGAGGAACGGTCATGGGTCTTCTCCAGCGGATGGGAGCGTCGCGTGGCGCATAGCGTGCGAGACGGACTATACCGCCGGGCGGGCGCCACGGGCAACCCGCCGTACCACACCCCTTCCGGGTCCCGCACCGGGCAGCATAACGTGTAGGTTGTCCTGGTCGGCCACTCCACGCTCCAACCCAACGCCACGATGTGGTTGCTGCCCCTGCTCGCCCTCCTCGTCACGCTCTTCGCCCCCAGCGTCGGCAGTGCACAGCCTCGATGGGAAGAGGTGGGCAAGACGCGATCGGGAAACCCGGTCTTTGTCGACCGTCGCACGGTGAAGACCGGCAGCGATCGCATCATCAACGCCACGATACGCGTCGTCTACACCACGCCCGTGAAGACCCCCAAGGGCAACCTCACCGCATCACGCGCCGTGGCGATGTTCGACTGCGAAAAGATGACGTTCGCCACGAAGGAGAACGCCACCTATATCGACGAGCGGACCAACAACGTCTTCCAGCGCACGGTCAACAAGCAGCCCGGATTCGGCCCGGCGATCTCGGGAAATTTTGCCGACGTTGCCCTTCAGCACTTCTGCAAGCGGTGACTGCGGGTTCGCCGGCCGCGCACCGGTTCGTCGGTGGCGGGAGCACGATGGACGCGCGGCCGAGCGGTTGAGGTAGCCGTGTCGAGGTCGTGCCGCCGCCGAGAGCATTGCCGTGCAGCTGGCGGCTATGCCACGCCGACTATGCCACGCCGGCGACGCTGGCCTCGCGAAGCAGCTCGGCGACCAACGCCGCGTCTGGCGGCGAGCAGTCGCGCAATGGCATGCGAACCGGCCCGCCGCGCAGTCCCACGCACTCCATGGCGACCTTGACCGCGGGTACTCCCATGCGGCCCACGATCTCGAGGGCGAGCGGCAGGAGTCGCCGCTGCGCCTCGGAGCCTTCCGGCTCGCGACGGTTGGACGCATGGCGCGCGACTTCGAGCGTGAGCTCCGGGGCGAAGAGCGCGGCGGCGAGGATGCCACCGACGACTCCCATGTTCAGCGCCTTGAGCCATGTCCCCGCGTGGCCGGTGATGACGCCGAAGGTCGGGCTCTGGGCAAGCAGGTACCTGGCCAGCGTGTCCAGGTCACCCGAACTGTCCTTCATCCCCACGATGTTCTCGTGCTCGGAGAGTCGCACGACCAGCTCTGGCTCGAGCTTGAAGTGCATATACTTCGGGATGTTATAGAGCAGGATCGGGATCGGCGATTCGTCGGCAACGCGCTCGTAGTGTCCCTGCAAGGCCGCCACGTTCATGGCCGAACTGTAGTAGTGCGGCGCCACCACGAGGCAGGCATTCGCCCCACGCTCCGCAGCCTCCCGACAACGGCGCACGCACGCCTTGGTCGATTCGGCCCCGGTGCCGATGATGAGCTGGGCCGACGTGGGCACGACCGAGCGCGCCATCTCGACGAGTCGCTGCCGCTCGCCCTCTTCCAACAGGGCCGCTTCGCCGGTGGACCCGGCGACCACCACCCCATCCAGCCCGGCCGCGATGTGCGCGCGCAGGTTGACGCCAAAGGCGTCGAGGTCGAGTTCGCCGCGGCCGTCGAACGTTGTGATGACCGGCCCGAATATTCCCTTGATCGCCGACGTCACTGCCACATTCCTCCGTTGATGCTGAGGTTCAGGTCACCGCCGAATCCGTCCGCCGGCTGACTCAGGTCGCGCGCCGATTTCTTGAAGACCGACATCTGCAACTCGAAGTCCGCCGGACGGGTCGAGGCGGCGAGGGCGACGTCGAAGGTCACGATGCCCTGCGTCACCATCTCGGCGAGATGCTGGTCGAAGGTCTGCATTCCGTACTGATCGCGTCCCTCGGCCATGTACTCGCGGATCTCACCGACCGTGTTCTGCAAGATAAGGTCGCGGATCGTCGGCGTGTTGATGAGGATTTCGCACGCGACGGCCCGCCCCTTCCCGTCCGAGCGCGGCAGCAGGCGTTGCGACACGACGGCGCTGAGCGACTCCGCCAGCCGCAGCCGCACCACCTCCTGCTCCTCGGGCGGAAACATCGACACGATGCGCATGATCGTCGACTGGGCGTCGGGGGTGTGCACCGTCGCCAGCAGCAAGTGCCCCGTCTCGGCGGCCTTCATCGCCGTATCGATCGTCTCCGCGTCGCGCAGCTCACCCAGCACGATCACGTCGGGGTCCTGCCGCAGTGCCGCCTTGAGTCCCTGCCGGAACGTCTCGGTATCCACGCCAATCTCGCGCTGCGTGATCGAGCTGCGCACGTCGCGATGCAGGAACTCGATTGGCTCCTCCAGCGTCACGATGTGCTTCTCGATCGTGCTGTTGATGTGCGAGATCATCCCGGCCAGGGTCGACGACTTGCCCGACCCCGTAATCCCGGTCACGAGCACCATCCCGCGCTCGGTCAGCGCAATGCGATCCAGCACCGGCGGCAGCGCCAGCTCGGCAATCGACGGGACCTTGAAGGGGATTACCCGCATCACGATCATGAAGCTCGATCGCTGCCGCAGGATGTTCACCCGAAAGCGTCCGATCCCGGGCGACCCCCACGAACAGTCGTAGTCGAGCAACGAATCGATGCGCTCCCGCACCTTCTCGTTGGAAATGAGGCGCATCGCGATCGCCCGGGTCTGCTCGGGGGTCAGCGCCTGCTTCGTCATCGCCACGAGCTTGCCGTCAATCCGCGCGCGGAACACGTCCCCGGCCTTGATGTGCAGGTCGCTCGCCCCCCGGTCCACCGCCGCCTTGATGATCTTCTCCACGAGTCAGTACCCTGCCTTTTTGTCCACCACGTTTTACCGTCACTCGCCGCGCGAATCGCGCGGCCAGCCGTTCAGGAACCCGTCGAGCGCCAGCCGCCAGACCAGGCACGGCGCAACATTCGAGATCGCCGGGGTGGGGCGGCCGATCGGCAGCCCCTAACGCACGCACTCGCGTCGCCACGTCTCGCCGGCGACCACATCCAGCACCGCCCCTCGAATCTGGTGTTGCGCCGGGATTTGCGCGAGCGCCGGCCCGATCATGCGCGAGCCCCCGCCACGTTCACGACGATTGCCCCGGCTGCGAGGCAATCGAGCCGCGCTGGCGGGACGGCGCCCAGCCGCGACGGTGCATCACGGCGGCGAGCACGACCAGGTCGACCTCTCGGTGGTACGTATCGATCGCTCCCGCCCGAGTCACGTGGTCGAGGCCGGCTCACACGTCCAGCTATTCCCGCCCGGTCGCCCTCGACATCGGCCCCAGCCCCACCCCCTAGCGCGCGGAATCAGCTGCGACCCGCCGGCCCAGCCCACCGCCCACGCCCGCCGGTCCAGACCCGCCGCTCCAGACCCGCCGCTCCAGACCCGCCGCTCCAGACGCCGGACCAGATCCGCCGGTCCCGTCCCTCCGGTCCCGCGCGCCGACACCGCGCGCCGACACCGCGCGCCGACACCGCGCGTCGGCCTTACGCGTCGGCCCCACTCGCCGGGGACGACCAGCATCGTGCCTGGACGCTCACCTGCACCAGCAGACGGGAGAGGGAGGCGTCACGCGATCCCCATGCGCTCCCGCACCTCGTCGATCGTCGTCCGGGCCACCGAGCGAGCCCGACTGGCGCCATCGCCTAACGCATCGGTTACCCGCTGCGGGTGCGCCGCCAGCTCGACCGCGCGCGCGCGAATCGGGACAAGCTCCACCTCCATCGAGTCGGCCAGCACCCGCTTGCACTCGATGCATCCCCATCCGGCGCTGCGGCACTGCGCGGCGACATGCACCTGCGTCGCCTCGGGACTGAACGCCTTGTGCAACTGGTAGATGTTGCACACATCGGGGTTGCCCGGGTCCGTCTTGCGCACGCGCGCCGGATCGGTCATCGCGGGTCGCAGCTTCTCCCAGATCGCCGCCGTCGGCTCGAGCAGGGCGACCGTGTTCCCGAGCGACTTGGACATCTTCGCATTGCCGTCGAGCCCCATGATCCGCCGGGTCGGCGTGAGCTTCGGCTGCGGCTCCGGGAAGTAGCCCTCGGCAAAGCGGGCGTTCCATCGGCGGGCGATCTCGCGCGACAGTTCGAGGTGCTGGATCTGGTCCTCGCCAACCGGGACGATGTCGGCATGGTACAGCAGGATGTCGGCGGCCTGGAGCACGGGGTAGTTCAGCAGGCCGGCGGGGACGCTCTCCTGGCGCGACGCCTTGTCCTTGAACTGGGTCTGGCGCTCCAGCTCCCCCAGCGGGGTGATCGTGTTGAGGAGCCAGGCCAGTTCGGTGTGCTCCGGCACGTGGGACTGTACGAACAACGTCGCCACGCCGGGATCGATGCCCGCGGCCAGCAGCGACACCGCCATCTCGTGCGTGCGTCGCATCAGGTCGACCGGCTCGAACGGCTGGGTGATGGCGTGATAGTTGACGATACAGATGAAGGACTCGAACTCGTGCTGCAGTCCGACCCAGTTCCTGACGGCACCGAGGTAATTCCCGATGTGCAGTTCCCCGGAGGGCTGGATCCCGCTAAAGATTCTTGGCATCCAGAGAACTTAAGGGGGCCTGCTTTGCCATCGCAACGACACGACGTGACGCTCCGCGACTCCGTGCTCGACGCCTGTCTCGCGGCGGCGCGCACGGGGGCGGACTACATTCGCGCTCGCAGCCGCGACCTCGCCACGATCGACTGGCAGGAGAAGTCACGCGCCGACTTCGTGAGCGAGGTCGACGTGGGGGCTGAGTCCCGCATCGCCGACGTCCTCCTCACGCGCTTTGCCGACGCGCGGATCGTTGGCGAGGAGCTGACGCCGACCGTCACCGGGGCGGATGGCCTGGTCTTCATCGTCGATCCGCTGGACGGCACCACCAACTTCCTGCATGGCTATCCCGAATACGCCGTGTCCATCGGCGCGCTCGTCGGGGAGACGCTCCTCGCCGGAGTCGTGCTCGAGGTTCCAGGTGGCACCACGTACTGGGCCTCGGCCCGCGGAGGTGCCTTCTGTGATGGCCAGCGCCTGGCGGTGTCGACGATCACCGATCCCGGGCGGGCGCTCATCGGAACGGGCTTCCCGTTCAAGCATCCCGAACTCGTGGTGCCGTACCTTCCGCAGTTCGCTCGCGTAGTCGCCGCCACGGCCGGTGTTCGGCGCGCGGGCTCCGCAGCCCTCGACCTTGCGCACGTGGCCTGCGGCCACTTCGACGCGTTCTGGGAGCTGATGTTGGCGCCGTGGGACATTGCGGCCGGCATCCTGCTGGTGCGGGAAGCCGGCGGGCGCGTGACCGACCTGCGCGGGGTGGAGGCTGCGCCAGAACACACGCCGCTGGTGGCGAGCAATGGCGTGCTACACGACTGGATGCTGGCACAGGTCGACGACTGAGAGAAGCGTGCGCGAGGCGTTGGTGGAGGGGAGCCGGCTGGAGGACAGGTAACAGGAGCCCGCTGAGGCTGGGGCTCAACAAGGCAGGAACGCGAGACCCATCGCATCGCATGCACCGAGCGCGAAGCACGCCCTCGAGGGAGGCGCCGAGGTGAGGCGTCGGGATACTCCGCGCACTCGAACGATGACGCGGAGTCGGCAGCGGAGTGCCATCTTCTTTGTCGGGGGGGCCCCCCGTCCCCCGTCCCCCGTCCCCCGTCCCCCGTCTCCCGTCCCCATGAAACTCGTCGAGTGCGTCCCCAACTTCTCCGAGGGACGCCGTCCCGAGGTCGTCAGCGCCATTCGCGACGCGATCGCCGCCACCAACGGCGTGGTCGTGCTCGACGTCTCCAGCGATCCGTCACACAATCGCAGCGTCATCACCTTCGTCGCGCCGCTCGATGTCGCGGTTGACGCCGCGCTCGCCGGGATGCGCACGGCCGCGGCGCACATTGACCTCACTGTCCAGCGCGGCGAGCACCCGCGCATCGGCGCCACCGACGTGGTCCCCTTCATTCCGCTGGAGGGGGCGACGATGGACGACTGCATCGCCCTTGCCCGCTCGTTAGGCGCGCGCGCGGCGACCGAACTACAGATCCCCGTCTACCTGTACGAGCGCGCCGCTTCCTCCCCCGCGCGCGAGAACCTCGCCGATGTTCGGCGCGGCGAGTTCGAGGGCCTGCGCGACGACATCGCCACCAACCCCGCCCGCCATCCCGACTTCGGTGAACCGCGCCTGCACCCCACCGCCGGCGCGACGGCCGTCGGCGCCCGTCCCTTCCTCGTGGCCTACAACGTCTACCTCGGAGGCGCTGAGAACCTGCAGGTCGCCAAGAACGTCGCCAAGGCGCTGCGCCATTCCTCGGGCGGGCTGCGCTACGTCAAGGGGCTCGGCCTCGAGGTCGACGGACAGGCACAGGTCTCCATGAACCTCGTCGACATCGACAAGACCCCCCTGTTCCGCGCCTTCGACATGGTCAGGATGGAGGCCTTGGCGCAGGGCGTCACGCCCACCTGGAGCGAAATCGTCGGGTTGGTCCCCGAGCGCGCGCTCTTCGACACCGCAGCCCGTCACCTGCAACTGCGCCGCTTCTCGCAGGACCTCGTGCTCGAGCACCGCGTCCGGCAGGCCGTGGCTGGCGGTATGTCCCTCAGCGGCTTCGTTGCCAGCGTCGCTGCCCCAACTCCCGCCCCCGGCGGAGGCTCGGTCGCCGCCCACGCCGGCGCCCTGGGCGCGGCGCTCGCGCAGATGGTCGCCGGGTTGACCGTCGGCCGGAAGAAGTACGCCGCCGTGGAGGCCGAGATGAAGGCGCTCGCCCTCGAGGCAACAACGCTCGGCAACGCACTCAACGCGCTGGTCGACCGCGACGCGGAGGCGTACGCGAGGGTCATGGAGGCGTACGCTCTACCAAAGGAAACCGACGCACAAGGCACGGAACGCACGCGCGCGATCGACGCCGCGCTGCTCGGCGCCGCCCTCGTCCCCCTGGAAACCGCGCGCGCCTGCACAGCGGTCGCGGCGCTCGCCGAGCACGCGGCGCGGCTGGGCAATCCCAATTGCGTCTCGGACGCGGGCGTGGCCGCCCTGCTCGCCGAAGCCGGGTGTCGCGGCGCCGCCTACAACGTACGCATCAACGTCGCGTCGCTGAGTGACCGTGCCAGCGGGGCGTCGTTGCTCGGGGAAGCGGCCGCCCTGGTGGTCCAGGCACGGCAGCTCGCCGAAGCCACCACCACCACCGTCGATTCGGCCATCGGCGACTGACGGTGGCGCGCCGTCCAGGGGCGCGCCGTCCAGGGGCGCGCCGTCCAGGGGCGCGCCGTCCGGTGGCGCGCCCCCCGGCGCGTGCGACTGGCGACCGTCGCGCTACGTGAGCGAGGTCAGCACGCGCGGCCCGTCCTCGAGGATCGCCACGCTGTGCTCGAAATGTGCCGAGCGCGATCCGTCGGCCGTGACCACGGTCCAGCGGTCCGACAGTGTCCGGATCGGTGACGCACCGACATTGACCATCGGCTCGATTGCGATGGTCAGGCCGGCCTGCAGTCGCGGGCCGCGCTTCGGCTTCCCGAAGTTTGGCACCTGCGGATCGCCGTGCGGCTTGGTTCCGACGTAGTGCCCGACCAGGTCGTCGGCCGTCGTGAACCCCGCCGCGCGCACCACCGCCGACACGGCGGCGCCGATGTCGCCGATGTGGTTCCCCACGCGCGCCGCTTCGACGCCGGCGCGCAGCGCGGCCTGCGTCACCTGCAACAGCTGCTGGTCCTGCTCGCTGATCTCGCCGACCGGGACGGTGATCGCGGCGTCCGTGTAGTAGCCCTCGAGCTTCACCCCGAAGTCGACCGTCACGATGTCGCCTTCCTTCAGGATGCGCTTGGCCGACGGAATCCCATGGACGATCTCCTCGTTGATCGAGATGCAGACCGAACCGGGAAAGCCGTACAAGCCCTTGAACGCAGCGGTCGCGCCGGGATGGCTCCGGATGAAGTCCTCGGCGACCTGGTCGAGCGCCTTGGTACTCATGCCCGGTCGCACGCTGGTGCGCAGCAACTCCAGGGTCTGGGCAAGCAGGCGCCCGCCCTTCGCCATGATCTCGATCTCGCGCGATGACTTGAGGTGTACCACGGCCTAGAGTCCGAGCGTCGTACGGATTCGCGTGAGGACTTCGTCCTGCGTCCCCATGCCATCGACGAACTTGAGCGCGGCCCCGTGGGTGCGATACCAATCGATGACCGGCGCTGTTTGCCGCTGGTAGACTGCCAGCCGGTTGCGGATGGCATCCGGCTCGTCGTCCTTGCGCCGCACCAGCGTCCCCTGCAGTTCGTGATCATCGGCGTCGCAGCGCTCCCCGGGCGCGCGCCCCGTGAACGGTCGCTGGCACACGTCGCACACCGTGCGAGCGCTCAGACGCTCGACAATGGCCTCGTCGGGAACGTCGACGACGAGCACGGCATCCAGCGTGCGCCCGAGCTCAGCCAGCACGCGGGCCAGCCCCTCGGCCTGCGGCGTTGTCCGGATCACGCCGTCGAGAATCGCCCCACGGGCCGCGCTTGGCGACGCCAACGCCTCTTTCATGATCCCGAGGATCACGTCGTCCGGGACAAGGTCACCACGCTCCATGGCCGCCTTGGCGGCGAGACCGAGGGGGGTGCCCTCACGCACGGCGGCGCGAAGCACGTCGCCCGTCGCGATCTTCGGGATCGCGAGTTCCTCGGAGAGATGCTCTCCCTGCGTGCCTTTCCCGGCGCCAGGGGGACCCAGCAGGACGATGATCATGAGTCGGCGAACCAAGTAGTGAGCGGCGTACGCGTGCGCGAGCAGCCTGGTGGGAGGGAACGCACAACCCGGCCGATGCACGAGCACCGCCGGGTCATGTCGTTACAGCCGGTCGAATGGACGAGGTGCGATGGACGGCGCGCGCCGGTGGGCGCGCGCCCCAGATCAGAATCCGCCAGACGTCTGGCGGCCACGGAATCGCACACGCCCCTTCTTCATGAACCCGTCGTACTTGCGCAGCAGCAGGTGCTGCTGCATCTGCGACATCGTGTCGAGCGCCACGCCGACCACGATGAGGAGCGACGTCCCCCCGAACTGGAACGCGACGTTGATCCAGGTCGCGATGATGATCGGCATCAGCGCGATGACCGTAAGGAACACCGCTCCCGGAAGGGTGATGCGCGTGACGACCTGATCGATGTACTCCGCCGTCTTCGCACCGGGCTTCACCCCGGGGATGAATCCGCCCTGCTTCTTCAGGTTCTCGGCCAACTCGATCGGGTTGAAGATGATCGAGGTGTAGAAGTAGGTGAAGAAGACGATCAACACTGCGCTCGCCGCGATGTACAGCCACGTCCCTGGCTGGAACATCTCCGACAGCCGCTGCGCCCCCGGATTCCCCGAGAACTGGGCAATGGCGCCCGGAACGACGATCACCGACTGGGCGAAGATGATCGGCATCACGCCCGCCGAGTTGACGCGCAGCGGGATGAAGTTCCGCGCCGCCTCTCGCATCCGACCACGCGCCATCGTGCGCTGCGGGATCTGAATGAGGACTCTGCGCGCCGCCAACGTCATCGCCACGATACCGGCGACCACGGCCGCCATGACGATGCCGAGGATGGCAAGCGAGAACGGACCAACAGCGCCCGTGCCAACGAAGCGGAACGTCTGGATGATGCCCGGCCAGAAGCGCTCGACGATCGAGAAGAAGATCAGGAGCGAGGCGCCGTTGCCAAGCCCGCGTTCCGTGATCTGCTCGCCCAGCCACATCACAAACACGGCACCCGTCGTCAGGAACAAGGCGGTCTGCAGCTTGAACCCGAAGCCGGGGTTGGCCACCGCCTGCTGCAATGACTCCGTGAACAGCGCGAAGCCCCAGGCCTGCACGACGGCGAGAACTACCGTGGCGTAGCGCGTCCACTGCGTGAGCTTCTTTCGCCCCTCTTCGTCCTTCTGCATCTTCTCGATCGTGGGGACGACGGCCCCGGCGATCTGGACGAAGATGCTTGCCGAGATGTACGGCATGATCCCGAGCGCGAAGACCGTCGCGCGCGAGAGTCCGCCGCCCACGAAGAGGTCATACAACCCCAGGAGCCCACCCGAACCCTGATTGGCGAAGAAGTCCGTGAGGGCGATGACGTCGACGCCCGGCACGGTGACGTGCGTACCCAACCGATAGATCGCCAAGCACACGAATGTGAAGACGATCTTCTCCCAGAGCTCCGGCGTGTTGCGAATGTTCGCGATCGCCTGGGCGGGATTTGGTTGCGCCATTTACTCCTCGATGCGGCCGCCGGCCGCGGCGATCTTCTCACGCGCGCCGCCGCTGACCTTGATGCCGCGCACGGTGTAGGCACCTGGCACGTCGCCAGTGGCCAGAAGCTTCGCCGGCCCCTTGCTGAGCTTGATCAGCCCAGCCGCCGCCAGCGACTCGCGCGTCACGTCGTTGCCGTCCACCTTGGCCAGGTCGCCGAGGCGCACCACCTGGTTCTCGATACGAAAGCGCGTATTGTTGAAGCCACGCTTCGGAATCCGGCGCGTGAGCGGCATCTGGCCGCCCTCGAAGCCGGGCTTCCCGCCGCCCGGGCCATGGTGCCCCGAACGCGCCTTGCTGCCTTTATGTCCCTTGCCAGCTGTCTTTCCCGTGCCCGATCCGGGCCCGCGGCCCAGACGCTTCCGATTCCGGTGTGATCCCGGTGCCGGCGACAGGTTGTGCAGCCCGATCTTCTCTTGGGTCGCCACGATCTCACTCCTTTACGGGCGTCACCGTAACCAGGTGCCGCACCTTTTTGATCGCCCCACGAAGCGCGGGCGTATCCTGCTGGATGACTGAAGCCTGGTGATGGCGGAGCCCCAACGCACGCAGCGTCAGGCGCATCGTCTCACTGTGGCCGATCTCACTCCGGACCTGCGTAATCTGCACCTTGCCACCCGTTGCCGGCTCGTCCTTGGGCGTCGACTTCGGCCCACGCGTCGGGTGCCACACGAATGTCCTAGGCATGCGAAACCTCCTTACCCTTGTGTCGCGAACGATACCCGATCGCCGACGGATCCACCCCGCGCTCGCGCGCGATCTGCTCGACCGTCGTCAACTGCATCAGCCCATCGAACGCGGCCCGCACCATGTTGTGCGGATTCGAGGAACCTAGCGACTTCGTGAGAATGTCGCTGATCCCGGCGCACTCCATCACCGCGCGGACCGCACCACCGGCGATGACGCCGGCGCCCGGCGCCGCAGGCTTCATGACCACGCGCCCGGCGCCATGCTGGCCGATCACCTCGTGCGGGATCGTCGAGCCAGTCAACGGGACGGAGACCATGTTGCGACGCGCCCCCTCGACGGCCTTGCGGACCGCCTCGGACACCTCGTTCGCCTTCCCGGTCGCAAAGCCGACCTTCCCCTGCCCGTCGCCCACGGCAACCAGGGCATTGAACGAGAAGCGCCGACCGCCCTTCACGACCTTGGCGACACGATTGATCGCGACGACGTTCTCGACCAGGTCCGAGGCGCCGTCGCCACGACCCTGCGCGTCACCACCGCGTCCCCCGCGCCCGCCGTCACGGCCGCCGCCAGGACCGCCGGAGCCGCCGTCACGACCGCGCCCGCCCGGACCGCCCGGGCCACCGGGACCGCCACGACCAGCGCCCGGCCCGCCGCGGCCACCACCGCCACGGCCACCACGACCGCCACCGGGGCCACCACGGCCGCCGCCACCGCTGCGCGCTCCACCACCGCCGCCAGCGGGGCGCGGCGCGCCTGCCGGGGAACCAGTTGTCTCGTTGTCAGCCATGTTAAAACTCCAGACCGCCCTCGCGGGCGCCATCGGCCAGTGCCTTCACGCGGCCGTGATAACGATACCCCGCGCGATCGAATACCACCTTGGTGATCCCCTTCTCCTTCGCCACGCCGGCCAGCGCCTTGCCGACCAACGCCGCCTTCTCTGACTTCTTGCCTGCCAGCTCGCCGTCGCCAACGGTCAGCAGCGTGCGCTGCGCCACGTCGTCGACCAACTGCGCATAGATGTGCTTCAACGAGCGGAAGATGACCAGGCGCGGCCGCTCGGCCGACCCCTTGATCCGGTTGCGGATGCGCAGGTGCCGGCGATACCGCAGCTCCTGGCGCGTCTTCGGGATTCCCTTGCGTCGCATTACTTGCCTCCCGCCTTACCGGCCTTCCGGCGAATGATCTCGCCCGCGTAGCGCACGCCCTTGCCCTTGTAGGGCTCCGGCTTGCGCAGCTTCCGAATCTCCGAGGCGATACGTCCCACGGTTTCCTTGTCCGCCCCTTCCACCAGCACCTGTGTCGGCACCGGGGCCGTGAGCTTCACCCCTGCGGGCGCCTTCACCTCGATCGTGTGCGAGTAGCCCAGCGACATCAGCAGCCCGTACGGCTTCACCTCGGCCTTGTAGCCGACCCCGGTGATCTCCAGCTGACGCGTGAACCCCTTCGTCACTCCCTCGACCATGTTGGCCACCAGCGTGCGCGTGAGGCCGTGCAGGGCCTTGTGACGCGTTTCGTCGGACGGGCGACTCACCGTGATCATCCCGTTCTCGTGCACCAGGATCATCTCCGTGTGCAGGGTCCGGGACAGCTCACCCTTGGGCCCCTTTACCGCCAACGTCGTACCCTTCAAGGTCACCGTCACTTCACTCGGAACGGGGACCGGTTGCTTGCCAATTCGCGACATCGTGGGATCTCCTTACCAGACGAGGGCGAGCAATTCGCCGCCGGTGTGCGCCTTGCGCGCATCCGCGTCCGACATCACGCCGCGCGAGGTGCTGAGGATAGCCATCCCCAACCCGTTGCGCACGCGAGGGATCTCGCCGACCGCGACATACTTCCGCAGGCCAGGCGTCGACACCCGCTGGAGCTGGCGGATCACCGGCTGCCCACCCGCATACTTCAGGATGACGCGCAGCAACTTGTGTCCGGCCTCGTTCTCCACGTGGCGGTAATCCTGGATGTAGTGGTTCGCCTTCAGGATCCGCGCGATCTCGGTCTTCACTTTCGACGCCGGCATGTCCACGCGACGGTGCTTCGATCCGCAGGCATTGCGGATCCGCGTGAGCATATCGGCGATCGGGTCAGTCATGCTCATGAAATTCGCTCACTCTCCTCTCGTATCCGACGCAGCGGACGTGGAGGAATAAAAGGGGGGAAAAGACGGACGGGAGACGGGAGACGGGCGACGGGAGGAGGAGACAGCGGAGACCGATGAGTCAGCGGCGCGGCGCGCCAAGTGCCAGCCCCGCGCACCGCCAAACTCCCGTCCCCCGTCCCCCGTCTCCCGTCCCACCACCTACCACGACGCCTTCCGAACGCCAGGAATCAACCCGTTCAGCGCCATGTCGCGGAGTGCGATGCGCGAGAGCCCGAAGTATCCCTCGAAGCCCCGTGCGCGCCCCGTCATGGAGCAGCGGTTCCGGATGCGGACCCGCGACGTGTTCCGCGGCAGCTTGCGCAGCTTGCTGTACGCCGCCACCCGCTCCTCGTTGGTGCTCTTCGGGCTCTTGACGATCGCCAGCAGGGCGCGACGCTTCTCGGCGTAGCGCGCCACCAGCACCTTGCGCTCCTCGTTCTTGACGATCTTCGACGTCTTGGCCATGGCTGCCTAACTCAGTTTGTGAACGCGACGACGATCGGCTTCTCGTCGCCGCGGAACGGCATGCCCAGCTCGCGCAACAGCGCGAACGACTGGTCATCCTTGTCCGTGGTCGTGACGAACGTGATGTCCATCCCGTGAATCTGGTCTACCATGTCGTAGTTGACCTCGGGGAAGATCATCTGCTCCTTGACGCCCAGCGAGTAGTTGCCACGTCCGTCGAAGGACCGCGTCCCCAGCCCGCGGAAGTCACGCACCCGCGGCAGCGACGAGTTGATGAATCGATCGAGGAACTCCCACATCCGCGCGCCTCGCAGCGTCACGGCGGCCCCGATCTCCTGCCCCTCGCGCAGGCCGAAGTTGGCGATCGAGTTCTTCGCCTTCTTCCGCACCGGGCGCTGTCCGGTGATCAGCGCCAGCTCCTCGACGACCGAGTCGAGCAGCTTGGGCTGCTTGATGGCCTCCCCGAGCCCGACGTTGATCACGACCTTCGTCATCGCCGGCACCTCATGCACGTTGCTCAGCCCGAACTGCTGCATGAGCCGCGGTACGATGGTCGCCTTGTAATAGGCCAGCAGGCGCGGCGCCGGCACCGGAAGTGCCGCACCAGCGTGCGGCCCCTTGGGCAGCATCGACTTGCGGTCGCCACCCTTGCCGCCCGACGACGACTTCGTCGAGGACTTCGTCGAGGACTTGGTCGTCGACTTGGTCGTGGACGTCTTCGCCGTCGACTTGCCCGCTCCACCCTTGCCGGCAGACGCGCCGCCCTTCTTTTCCTTGGTTGCCATTGTCTATGGTCCTCGCCTCAACGGTTCCGCGGGATGGCATCCCCGCTCTTCGCGCTGATGCGCTCCTTCGTGCCGTCCGCATCGATCCGTCGCCGGACGCGCGTCGGCGCCCCGCTCTTCGGGTCGAGCAGCATCAGATTCGAATGATGTACCGGAGCGGGCATCTCGATGATCGCGCTCTGCTCCTCGGCAGACCGCGCCTTGCGATGCCGCTTCACGATGTTGATTCCTTCCACGGTCACGCGCCCGGTCTTGGTGAAGACGCGAAGCACCTTCCCTTCCTTGCCCTTGTCCTCACC
>JADJAD010000019.1 GCA_016704465.1 Gemmatimonadota bacterium
CGGACATCACGTCATCTCGTTCTCGCCGAGCGGCAAGTACTTCGTGGACACCTACTCCCGCGTCGAGTCGCCGCCCGTCAGCGTCCTGCGCAGCGCCGCCACCGGTACGGTGATCCGAAAGCTGGAGGACGCCGATGCCTCCCGCCTCAAGACGGTGGGGTGGCGCCCGGGCCAGGTCTTCAGCGTGAAGGCCCGCGATGGCGTGACCGACATCTACGGCATCCTGTACCTCCCGCCTAACGTCGACTCCACCCGCAAGTACCCGATCATCTCCCATATCTATCCAGGCCCGCAGGTCGGCTCGGTCGGAGCTGGAGCTTCAAGAATGGTGGAGAGCCCTTCGCGCTGGCCGAACTCGGCTTCGTCGTGATCCAGCTCGATCACCTCGGGACGCCGCTGCGCTCGAAGGCGTTCCACGACAACTACTACGGCTTCTTCGGCGACAACGGGCTGCCCGATCACATCACGGCCATCAAGCAGCTGGCGGCCCAGTACACGTTCATCGACGCCGATCGCGTCGGCATCTTCGGGCATTCCGGTGGTGGATTCGCCTCGACCGACGCCATGTTGCGCTACCCGGAGTTCTTCAAGGTGGCAGTCAGCGGCGCCGGCAACCACGACAACCGCAGCTACAACATCTACTGGGCCGAGAAGTACCAGGGCCTGATGAAGAAGGACACCGTGCGCAAGAGCGACAACTTCGCGAACTCCGCCAATTCGCTGATGGCGAAGAACCTGAAGGGGAAGCTGATGCTGATGCACGGCGACATGGACGACAACGTGCATCCCGCGATGACGGTCCAGGTGATCGACGAACTCACGAAGGCCAACAAGGCGTTCGACCTGGTGTGGGCCCCCAACCGGAACCACGGCCTCAACGAGCCGTACTTCATCCGGCGCCGCTGGGACTACTTCGTGGAGCACTTGTTAGGCATGACGCCCCCGGACAACTACGAGATCCGCCAGCCGGTGGACGGTGGCGCGCGCCCGCCGGGCAGCACCCCCGAGCCGTGGGAGACGTGGGAAGGGTGGGACGACGGGTTCCCGTACTGGAAGCCGTTCCGGGCGCCGTGGTGAGCTGCATCGCCATGAGCGCGACAGGGACACGGTAAGAACACGATCAGCACACGACAGGACGAACGAGGCCCCGGGGCGCGCAGGCGTCCCGGGGCCTCGCCGTAGACCATCACTCCCCCTCACCCGACCCTTCTCGTGACGATGTCCACTTCGCTCCCCCGACGCGTGCGGTTCGGCGCGATGGCGCTGTGCGCCGCCGCGACCGCGCTGGGCGCGGTGACCATGGTTGCCGCGCCGGCGGGCGCCCAGGCGACGCGCAACGACTACGCGCGTGCCGAGCAGCTGCTGCCATGGCACGCGCAGGAGTTGCTGGTCAACGACGCCGTGCGCCCGCGCTGGATGGCTGGCGATCGCTTATGGTTCCGGCAACCGTGGCGCGACCGGGTGGGAGTTCATGGTCGTGGAGATGGCGACCGGGGCGAAGCGCCGCGCCTTCGATCACGCGCGGCTGGCGTCGGCGCTGTCGATCGCCGCCGATACGACGTTTGACGTGGCGCGCCTCCCGTTTCGCGACCTTACCTGGGTCGATGGCGACCGGGCGATCCGATTCTCGGTGGCGCGCGGGAAGAACTGGACGTGCGACCTGACGTCGTATCAGTGCACCGGCCCCGATACGCTGGCGCTGACCAAGGCGAGCGAGGTGAAGTCGCCGGACGGCGCCATGGTGGCATACGAGCGCGGTGGGAACCTGTACGTGCGCCCGACCGCGGGGGGCGCCGAGAAGGCCCTGACGACTGACGGAACGCCCGACTGGGGATACGCGCTGTCGAACATCGGCTGCTGCGGCCAGGTCACCAGCGTGCGCAACAAGGCGGAGCTGCGGCCGCAGGTGCTGTGGTCGCCCGACTCGAAGCGCCTCGTCGCGACCAAGTGGGACCAGCGCAACGTGCGGCTCATGCACCTGCTGGAGACGAAGAACCCGGGACCGGTGCTGCACTCCTACCGGTACGCACTCCCCGGCGACTCGGTGATCCCCCGTTTCGACCTGCACGTCTTCGACGTCACCGCCGGACGTGGGGCGAAGGTCGACATCCCGCCGATGGATGCGGTCAACACCACCTGCTGCTGGCTCATGACCGACACCGTGTGGAAGGATGTGCGGTGGGGGGCGGGGAGCGAGGCGCTCTTCTTCACCGCCGGGAAGCGCGGGAATCGCGAACTGACCCTGATGTCGGCCGATCCGGTCACCGGCACGGCGCGCCCGATCCTCACCGAGCGCGGCAAGACGTTCGTCGAGACCAACCAGTTCTCGGGCGGTATCCCCAACTGGCGTGTGCTGGCGGGCGGGACCGACATCGTGTGGTGGTCGGAACGCGACGGCTGGGGGCATCTCTACCTGGTGAACGGGCAGACCGGCGAGATCCGCAACCGCATCACGAGTGGCGACTGGCTCGTGGCCGATGTGCTGTGGATCGACGAGGCGGCGCGGTGGGTGTATTACACCGCCGTC
The DNA here is from genome assembly GCA_016704465.1 of Gemmatimonadota bacterium. GTDB lineage: Bacteria > Gemmatimonadota > Gemmatimonadetes > Gemmatimonadales > Gemmatimonadaceae > SCN-70-22. The sequence continues at coordinate 2,528 of JADJAD010000019.1, forward strand.
GGCCGCGAGCCCGGGCGCGACCCGTACTTCCGCCACTACTACCGGTCGCGACTCGACGGCACGGCGACCCAGCTGCTGACGCCCGAGGATGCCGATCACGACGTGTCGGTTGCTCCTGGCGGGCGGTTTGTCGTGGACAACCATGCTCGCCCCGATCGACCGCCGGTGACGGTGCTGCGGCGCGTCGATGGCACGGTGGTACAGGAGCTCCAGCGCGCGGACGCGTCTCGGCTCATGGCGGCGGGATGGCGCGCCCCCGAACCCTTCACGGTGCGTGCGCGCGACGGGGTGACCGAGCTGCACGGACTGCTCTGGCGCCCGGCGAACCTCGACTCCACTCGGCGCTATCCGGTGGTGGACTACATCTATCCCGGGCCGCAGGTCGGGTCGGTTGGCAATCGGCAGTTTGCCGCGCGCCCCGGCGGCAACGCGGCTGCCCTGTCCGAGCTGGGATTCTTCGTCGTGCAGGTCGACGCGATGGGAACCCCGGGGCGCAGCAAGGCGTTCCACGACTCGTACTACGGCAACATGACCGACAACGGGATCCCCGACCAGGTGGCGGCGATCACGCAGCTGGCCGGGCGCATTCCGCAGATGGACCTCGACCACGTGGGAATCTTCGGACACTCGGGCGGCGGATTCTCGTCGACCGATGCCATCCTGTCGTACCCGGACTTCTTCAAGGTCGCCGTGTCGAGCGCCGGCAACCACGACAACCGCAGCTACGATTTCACCTGGGGCGAGAAGTACCAGGGGCTCCTGCGGAAGTTGAGCGACAGCACCGACTCCTTCGATTCGCAGTCCAACTGGCGCAAGGCCAAGAACCTGCGTGGACGCCTGTTGCTCGCGTATGGCACGCTCGACGACAACGTCCATCCGGTGGCGACGCAGCTGGTGATCGACGAACTGATCAAGGCCAACAAGGACTTCGACCTGCTGGTGATGCCGAATCGCAACCACGGCTTCGCGGGTGAGCCGTACATGGTGCGTCGCACGTGGGACTACTTCGTGCGCCACCTGCAGGGTGGAGAACCGCCTGAAGGGTTCGAGATCCGACGCCCCCAGCCGTAGCCGCCACCAGCGAACGGTGCGGCGGCGCGTGGCGGCGCGTCGGGCGTTCGCCGCTGCACGGGGGCTGTCGAATGCGGCAGGAAGTGAACCGTCGCCCGCTTTCGGGCGTACATGAAGGGAGGGAACCCGATTCCTGCCTGTCCGATATGTCCCATGAAGGTGCTCCCCCCTGGGGGCCTTCGATTCTTCCTTCTTGCGTCTGGATGACTCCCATGCTGATTCGCCGCACGCCCGATCATCCCATTCGCTCCTCGGAGATCACGAGCGAGTCCGACTACGAGAACCGTCGCCAGTTCTTGAAAGAGGCAGGGCTGCTCGGCCTCGGGCTGGCCGGCGTGGCCGCGGCGTCGCGTTCGGCTGGTGCGGCGGCGGTCACTGCGCAGCAGGGGACGTCGATCGGTGGCGCGGAGCTCAAGCCCGAGCTGACGCCGTGGGAGGACGTCACGACGTACAACAACTTCTACGAGTTCGGGACGAGCAAGGAAGACCCGGCCGAGAACGCGAAGAACTTCAAGACCAAGCCATGGACCGTGAAGGTCGAGGGGCTCGTGGCCAAGCCGGCCACGTACAACGTCGACGACTTCCTGAAGCCGTACAAGATGGAGGAGCGGATCGCGCGCCACCGATGCGTCGAGGCGTGGTCGATGGTGATTCCGTGGCTCGGCTTCCCGATGGCCGATTTCGTCAAGCAGATGCAGCCGCTGGGGTCGGCGAAGTACGTGGAGTTCACCACGCTGCTCGACCCGAAGCAGATGCCCGGGCAGCGCTCGCCGGTGCTCCAGTGGCCGTACGTGGAAGCGCTGCGTTTGGACGAGGCGATGAATCCGCTGGCGTTCCTTGCGGTCGGGGTGTACGGCAAGATGCTGCCGAACCAGAATGGGGCGCCGCTGCGCCATGTGGTGCCGTGGAAGTACGGCTTCAAGGGGTGCAAGTCGATCGTGAAGATCCGCTTCACCGACACGATGCCTCGCACAGCGTGGAACGTGTCCAACCCCGGGGAATACGGATTCTTCGGGAACGTGAATCCCGAGGTGGACCATCCGCGCTGGTCGCAGGCCAAGGAGCGGCGGATTGGCGAGTTTCGCAAGCGAGACTCGCTGATGTTCAACGGCTATGCGCAGCAGGTGGCGTCCATGTACAGCGGGATGGATTTGCGGAAGCTGTACTGATTGTGCCTCGCATGCGGACGGACGTGCGGGGCGAAGGGGTGGCGGGCGAACGAGGGGCGGGCGAGCGGGCGACCAGCGAAGGGGTGGCGATCGGGACTGAGGGTCGGCGGTTGGGGTCCCCCCCCGAATCGAACGTAGCTGCTCCCGCCGAGGCGAAACGTCACCGAAAACGCGCCGAAGGTATCAATCCACCGCGCAGGCCACTGCGCTGGCCACCACGCTGGCTGCCCTGGCTCGTCCTGCTCGCGTCAGTCCTCCCGTTTGCCTATGTGGTCGGCGCGATCGCCTCCGACTTCTTCGAGGGGACGCGCCACCTTGGGTCCAACCCCATCAAGGCGGCCGAGCACTTCACCGGGAAATGGGCACTGCGCTTTCTGGCGCTCTCCCTGGCCGTGACCCCAGCCGTTCGCCTGCTGCGTCAGGGGTGGCTGATTCGATACCGCCGCACCTTCGGGCTGCTCGCGTTCTTCTACGCCTGCACCCACCTGGTGATCTACGCCGTGCTCGACGTGGAGCTGCTCTGGAGCGACATGGTCGAAGACGTGGCCGAGCGCCTGTACATCACCATCGGCATGACCGCGCTGGTGCTCCTCATTCCCCTGGCCGTCACGTCGACCAAGGGGTGGATTCGCCGCATGGGAAACAAGCGGTGGAACGCGCTGCACCGGCTGGTCTACGTGAGCTCCGTGCTCGGACTCGTGCACTACTGGATGTCGGTCAAGAAGGACATCACCGAGCCGGCGGTGTTCGGGCTCGTCTTCGCCGCCCTGCTGGGCTGGCGGGTCTGGCGCTGGCGCACTTCGAACCCCAAGCGCGCGCCGAACTCGGCAACGTAGCCAATACCGGTCCGTTCGCGCGACGGGCAAGCGCCAGCTCCGGTATGCGGGTTGAATGGAACGATTGTGTCGCGTCTGCGGCGCCAGTATGGCGCCGTCGTTCATTTACCACCGGCGTGGTCCAGAAATCAGACAGGATTCTCTTGACTTTTTCGTGTTGCTAATACGTATTAGCAGTCCGTGAGCCCTCTGCCGAAGTCTGCAAACCGCGTCACCGCGAACGACGTCGCCGCCCGCGCCGGTGTCTCGCAGTCCACCGTGTCGCTCGTGCTCTCCGGGAATCCCAGGGCGCGACTCGCCGCAGAGACACGCTCGCGCGTGCTGCGGGCCGCCGAGGAGCTGGGCTATCGGCCGAACGTGCTGGCGCAGGGGCTGGTACGCCGGCGCTCCTACGCACTCGGCGTCCTGATCCCCGACCTATCGAATCCATTCTTTGCGGCCGTGGTCAGTGGCGCCGAGAAGGTGGCGGCGAAGGAGGGCTACGCGGTCTTCCTGTGCGAAACGGGGGAGACGGGGGCGGAGCAGCATGTCGAGGCGCTCAAGTCGCGGCAGATCGACGGCGTCATCCTGGATGCGGTCGGCGTCTCGGGCCTGACGCCCGAATCGCTGAGCGGGATGAACGTCGTCCTCGTGGACGAGACGCACGAGGACTACCCCGGCGTGGTCAGCGACGCACAGATGGCGGGTGAACTCGCCGCGCGACACCTGCTGGAGCTGGGACATCGGTGCTTCGCCTTCATCGGTCCGGCGATCGATGCCAGCGCATTCCGCCTGCGGGAACGCGGGTACACGCGCACGCTCAGTGCGGCGGGCTGCGCCGTCGCCTCGGCGGCGCTCCGGCGCGGTGGGGCAACCGTGGCGGGTGGGATGCAGGGCATGCGCGCCCTGCTCGCCCTGCGTCCGCGACCGACCGCGGTGTTCTGCGCCAACGACCTGTCGGCGCTCGGTGCGCTCAAGGCGTGCGCGATGGCGCGCGTGGCGGTCCCGGGGGATGTGTCGATCGTGGGGTGCGACGACATCGAGCTGGCGCAGCTGGTGACGCCGGAGCTGACCACCGTGGCCATCCCGGCACGTGAACTGGGGGCGCGTGCGGCCCGACTGCTCATCCGACAGCTGACTGGCGACGGGCATGCACCGCCGGCCCGCGCCACCCGCCCGCTTCCGGTCCGCCTGGTGACGCGCGGTACCAGCGCCCGTGCGCCGGAGGCGGCATGAACGCGGCGCGTCATGCGGTGATCACCGGAACGGGGAGCTACGTGCCGTCCCGGGTGGTCACGAACGCCGAGCTCGAGCGCGTGCTGGGGACGAGTGTCGAGCCCTTCGTATCGGAGACGTTAGGCATCCGCGAGCGCCGCTTCTCGGCGCCGCACGAGTCGACGGTGGACCTGTGCGAGCCTGCTGCGCGCCAGGCGCTGGCGGCGGCCGCCCTTCGCCCCGAGGACATCGACCTGTTGATCGTGGCGACGGACACGCCGGAATACATATCGCCCGCGACGTCGTCGGTGCTGCACGGCAGGCTGGGGACGGTGCGCGCCGGGACCTTCGACGTGAACTGCGGCTGTGCGGGGTACGTGACGGCCCTCGACATCGCCGCGAAGTACCTCACGGCCGACGCGCGCTACTCGCGCATCCTCGTGGTGGCTGCCTACGCGATGTCCAAGTACCTCGACCTGCACGACAAGAAGACGGCCACGATCTTTGCCGACGGTGCGGGGGCGACGGTCGTGGAGGTGCGCGCCGAGCCTGGGGTGCTGGCGAGCGAGCTCTTTGCCGACGGGCGCTACTGCGAGGGGATGGGGATCTTTGCCGGTGGGACAGCGGAGCCGATCACGGCCGAGATCCTGGCGCGCGGCGAGCGGAACAGGTTGCGCTTCGTGGAGAAGTACCCGCGGGAGCTGAACGAGGAGGGGTGGCCGCGGATCGTGCGGTCGGTGCTGGCCCGGGCGGGACGCCGGGTGGACGAGGTGGATCAGTGGCTCTGGACGCAGGTGAACCGGTCGACCATCGAGGTGGTGATGGCGCACCTGGGCGTGCCGATGTCGCGCGCGCACACGGTCATGCACAAGTGGGGCTACACTGGTGCTGCGTGCATCCCGATGGCGCTCGACGACGCGGTGCGCGGCGGGCGCGTGGCGCAGGGTGACCTGCTCGTGCTCACCGGCTCGGGGGCAGGGCTGGCGATGGGCTGCGTCGCGCTCACGTGGCAGGGCGCCGCCGAGGGGGGGGCGTGACACACGTCGAGGGCACGATCCCGGCGCTGTTTTCGGCACGCGTCGCTGCGTCGGGCGCTGCGCCGGCGCTGCGCGAGTTCGACGCCGCGACGCTCGCCGTGGTGCGGCCACTCTCGTGGGGTGAGTGGTACGAGGCGTCGCTCGACGTGGCGGTGGCGCTGGTTGAAGCGGGGTGTGCGCGGGGCACGTCGTGCGCGATCCTGGCCGGCAACACCCTGCTGTGGCCGATTGCCGAAGTTGGCGCGGTGCTGGCGGGGATGGTGACGGTGGGGATCTATCCCACGGCCTCGGCCGCGCAGGTGCGCGCCCTGCTGGCCGATGCCGATGTCTGCGTGGTGGTGGTGGACTCGGCGTTGCAACTGGCGAAGGTCCGAGAGGCCACGTCGGGCTGGGAGCGCCCGCTGCTCGTGCTGGCGCGCGATGGGGCGCTGGTGAGTCCCGGCGGTCCGGGCGTGCCGTTGACATCGTCCGGGTCCGCGCTCGGGTCCGCGCCAGCGTCTTCGCTGGTGCGTGAACTGGACTGGGCCGCCTTCGTCGCGCGCGGCGCCCTCGCGCGTCGGGACGACCCCGAGCTGTTCCTGCGGGTGCGGGAGCGATGGGACGTCCTCTCGCCGGACGAGACGGCGATGCTGGTGTATACCTCCGGCTCGACGGGACTGCCGAAGGGCGCACGGTTGTCCCACCGCTACGTGGTGGAGTCGGCGCGATCGATCCGGGACACGCTGGGGCTGGCGTCCCACGACTCGTCGCTCTCCTTTCTCCCGTTCTCGCATGCGAGCGAACGCATCTTCGGGCTCTACACACGTATTGCCTGCGGCATGCTGGCCACGCTGGTCGAGGACCCCGGTCTCGTGTGGGCGGCGAGTGTCGCGGCCGAGCCGACGCTGTTCGGGGGAATGCCGCGCTTCTTCGAGAAGGTGCACGCAGGGTTGCTGGCGGCCCGAGCCGATGCGGCGCCGGCCGACGCGTTGCGGTGGGACGCCGCGGTGGCACTCGGACGAGAGCGGGCGCGGCTGCGGCAGGACGATGCCGAGGTCCCCGAGGCGCTCGAGCGCGCGTGGCGCGAGGGGCTTTCGGTGATCACACCGGTGGTGGCGCGCTCCTTCGGCCCCAGGTTGCGGCTGGCGACATCGGGAGGGGCGGCGCTTCCGCTGGAGGTCGCCGAGTACCTGGATGCGTGCGGCGTCACCGTGCTGGGGGCGTATGGGCAGACCGAACAGCTGTGCGCCACGTTCAATCGCCCGCACCGGTACCGGCACGACTCGGTCGGCTACGTGATGCCGGGGAGCATGCTGCGCATTGCGGACGACGGCGAGGTGCAGTTGTGGCGCTCGGCGCTGACGTTTTCGGGCTACCATCGGCGGGCCGATGAGACGACCGCGGCGTTCACCGACGACGGACGCTGGCTCCGTACGGGCGACCTCGGCGCGATCGACGGCGCGGGTTTCCTGCGGCTGACGGGGCGCCGGAAGGAGCTGATCGCGCTGTCGAACGGGAAGAAGGTCGCCCCGCTCCCGCTGGAGGCACGGCTGGCCGACGGTGCCTTCGTCGCGCACGCCATGGTGTTCGGCGAGGGGCGACCATACCTCGTGGCGCTGGTGAGCCTGCGCTGGCCGCTGGTCGAGCGATGGCAGCGCGCGCGGGGCATCGAGGGTGATGCCGCGCTGCTCGTGCGGCACCCCGCGTTGGTCCGCGAGGTGCAGGACGTGGTGGCGCGGGCGAACGCCGAGGTCTCGCGCCCCGAGCAGGTCCGGAAGTTCACGATCCTGGCGCATGACCTGACCGAGGCCGCTGGTGAGGTCACGCCGACGCACAAGGTCCGTCGGACCGTTGTTGCGGAGCACTACGCCGTCGAGATCGACGCGCTGTACCGGGAGACTGCATGACGAAGCGCATCGCCGTCGGCGCGACCGTGTTCGCGACCTGCTGTATCGCCCTCGCGTACGCCTCGGCGTTCGTGCCTGGAGGGGGAGAGTGGGGGGCGTGGAGCATGGTGATCGGGCTGGCAACGATGGTGGTATCGCTCATGGTGTTAGGCGTGGCGCGTCGGGGCCGTGGTGTGGGGCGGTTGGCCGTGCCGCTCGCCTTCACGTTCGTCGTCATCGTGGCCGGTTTTGGTGCCGCGCTGCTGTTGCCTGTCGAGACGGTGGGCGGGCGACTCGTGCTCGGCCTGCCGTTGCGTGCGGCGCTCGTGCTGTACGGGGTTGGACTGCTGCCGATCCTCGTCCTGCCATTGGCCTACGCGCTGACGTTCGATGACATGACCCTGAGCGAGGCGGACCTGGCGCGCGTGCGCGCGCTGGGGGTGGAGTATCGGGCGCGGCAGGGCGCGGATGCTGCAGGAGGTGAGGGATGATCGTGCTGACTCCCATCTCCCTGCTACAAGGCGGGACGCTGCCCACGCTCGCGCAACCCACGATCATCGCCGTGGCGGTGGCCTACTTCCTGGTGGTCGCGGCGATCGGCGTGTGGGCGGCCCGCCGGACGCGCAGCGCGAGCGACTTCTTCGTGGCGGGGCAGGGGATCGGCCTGTGGACCATGGCGGTCGCAGCGATGGCGGCGACGCTGTCCGGCTTCGCGTTCATCGGCGGTCCCGGGCTGATGTACTCGCTGGGGATGGGCGCGGTCTTCATCATCCTGCCCATCGGGGTGTCGGGCACGTTAGGCGCGTGGACGATGGCGAAGCGCATCCGCCTGCTTGGCGAGGCGCGCGGACTCATCACGGTCCCCGATGCCATCGCGGCCCGCTTCAACTCGCGCCTGGCGCGCGGGCTGGCGGCGGTGGCGATGCTCGTGGCGATCATCGGCTACATGGCGACCAACATCCTCGCGCTGGGGCTGGTGATCGACGCGATCTTCGGGAGCGGCCTGTTCGCGGGGCTGTGGATCGGGATGGCGATCACGCTGGCCTACTCCGTCTCGGGCGGGATCCTGGCGGGGGTGTACACCGACCTGTTCCAGGGCGCGGTGATGTCGGTGGCGTCGGTCCTCGTCTTCCTGTTCACGCTCAAGGTCGGCGGGGGGGATGCCGGCTTTGCCGGGACCATCCTCCCCGTCGACGCCCCGTTCCTGGCGCCATGGGGGAAGATGACACCGCTGGCGGCCCTCTCGTTCTTCTTCGTGTTCGGGATCGGGTCGCTCGGGCAGCCGCACGTGGTGCACAAGTTCTACATGCTGCGCGAGCCCCGGAAGCTGAAGTGGTACCCGCTGATCATGAGCGTGGCGGTCATCATCTCGTTGCTCTTGTTCATCGGGGTCGGGCTGGCGGTCAAGTCGTTGGTGGTGCGGGGCGAGCTGCCGCCGCTCGAGCGGGCGGACGATGCCACGCCGTTCTTTCTCCTGCGCTTCACGCCGTTGCTCCTGTCGGCGGTCGTCTTTTCCGGTGTGGCGGCGGCGATCATGAGCACGGTGAACTCGTTCATGAGCGTGGGGGCGGCGGCGCTGACCCACGACCTGCCGATCGCCTTCGGCCGGAAGGTGACGAATGAGCTGTTCTGGGGGCGCATGTCGACCGTGGTGATCTCCATCGTGGCCACCGTGGTGGCGGGTGCGTCCGGCACGCTGGTCGCCTTCCTCGGCATTTTCGGCTGGGGATTGTTTGCCTCGACACTGGTGCCGTCGCTGGCGATCGGGCTCAACTGGAGCGGCGCGACCCGCGCGGGTTCGGTCGCCTCGATCGCGACCGGGCTGGTGGTGACGCTGGTCTTCGAGACGCTCGCCTTCCTCGAGGTCTTCACCTTCCCGGCCGGGGTCACTGCCACGGCCCTCGCCTTGGTCAGCTCACTGCTCGTCTTCTTCGTCGTCTCGTGGTTCACGCGGCACAGCGCCGCCGCCACGCTCGACGACGACGTCCGTTTCGTCATGGAGGTTTGAACATGCCCGGCGTCACCCTGCAGGTCGGACAGGTCGCGGAGATGAGCAAGACCGTCACCGAGACTGACGTCGTCCTCTTCGCCGGGATCACCGGCGACTTCAACCCCGCGCACATGGATGAGGTGCAGGCATCGCAGTCGCGCTTCGGCGGCCGCATCGCCCACGGCATGCTCTCGGCCGGTTTCATCTCGGCCTGCGTGGCGATGAAGCTGCCAGGCCCGGGGACGATCTACCTCACCCAGTCGCTCAAGTTCATGCGACCGGTGCGGATCGGCGACACGGTGACCGCGCGCGTGGAAGTACTGGACTGGAACGAGGGCAAGCGGCGCGCACGGCTCGGGACGACGTGCCGGAACCAGCGGGACGAAGTGGTCATCGACGGCGAGGCCCTGGTGCTGGTGCCGTCACCGGATGCCGGTGGCGAGCCAACGAGTACGTAGGCGCCGGTGCCCAACGCGCTCGCAGCCGTCGGCGATGCGCGCGATGTCCGTCAGCAGGTGACGCAGCAGTTGGTGTCGTTGGTGTCGTTGGCGTCGTTGGTGTCGTTGGTGTCGTTGGTGTCGTTGGTGCGTTGGTGCGTTGCCGGCCCATCATGCAGGACCGTGTTCTCCAATGGAGGGTGGATCAATGAGTGTGTCAGGTTGGTCACTGCGACTGTCGCGGCAGCTGGCCGTGCTGTGCGTCCTCGCCGTCGCGCCACTGCTGGCGCAGGCGCAAGGCGGGCGCGTCACCGGAACGGTGTCGGATTCGGCGAATCGCCCGCTCGACAATGCGAGCGTCACCGTGGTGGGGACGCGCTATGGTGCGATCAGCGACGTGAACGGTCGCTTCGCGATCGCCGGCGTCCCGGCGGGGACCTATACCCTTCGGACGCAGCGGATCGGGAACCGGGCGGTGGAGACGCCGAACGTGATGGTGACCGCTGGTGCGACGACCGAGGTGAACGTGTCGCTCACGGCGGCAGCGCTGCGGTTGGGCGGCGTGGTGGTGTCGGCGTCGCGACGGGTGGAGAAGATCACGGACGCTCCCGCGACCGTCACCCGCCTGGAGGCGGCGCAGATCGCCAACTCGGTCGGCAACTCGTTTGCGCCGGCACTCAAGGAAGTAAAAGGGATCGACTTCATCCAGGTCGGGATCACGGCGGTGGCGATCAACGCCCGCGGCTTCAACTCGTCGTTCAACAACCGCATGCTGATGATGGAAGATGGGCGCATCGCCGTGCTTCCCGAGAACGGACTGCCCGTCGGCGGCTTCACGACCATCCCGAAGGTCGACCTGGCGGGGGTCGAGGTGCTGGTGGGGCCGGGGTCGGCACTGTACGGTCCGGACGCGTCCAACGGCGTGCTGACGCTCCAGTCCAAGGATCCGAAGCAGTTTCAGGGGACCACGCTCGAGGTGGCCGGAGGATCGCGCAGCTTCATGGACTTCCAGGCACGCCACGCGGGGGTCACCTCGAGCGGCACGTTCGGGTACAAGATCAGCGGCGAGTACCTCTCGGCCAACGATTTCGAGAACCAGCTTCGATACGCCGGCAACGTGCGGGAGCAAGGACTTGGCGGGTCGGTAGACTGGAAGACCGACGTGATGCGCGCCGAGGGCGCGCTGGTGTACTATCGCGGGGACGGCCGACTCGAGTTCAACGCCGGCGGGAGCAAGTCGAACGGCGTGGGGCAGACCAACGTGGGGCGCAACCAGCTCATCGACTGGCAGTACCGACACGCCCAGCTCAAGTGGACGACGCCGCGCTGGTACGCCAACGCCTATGCGACGCAGTCGTTGTCGGGCGAGACATACGCGATCAACCGGTACTCGAGCGCCCGGCCGGCGACGCCGGCCACGATCAGCGACGACTCGGTCGCACGGCTCTCCGACTTCCCGGCCGAGGGACGGCTGTACGCCGCGGAGGTCCAGGGGAACTACACGGTGGCGCCCCTGTTGAACACGCGCCTGGTGTACGGCGCCCAGCTTCGCCGCGACGACGTCAGCTCCAAGCGCGAGTGGCTCATCGATCGACTGACCAACGAGAACATCATCCTCAACCAGCAGGGGATCTACGCGCAGAGCGAGACGCCCCTCACATCGCAGGTGCGCGTCGTCCTCTCGGGCCGGTACGACAAGTCGACCGCGTATGAGGCCAACTTCTCGCCGAAGGCCGGCGTGCTGTACTCGCCGTGGATCGACCAGACGTTCCGTGCGACGTACAATCAGGCCTTCAAGACGCCGACCTCGCTCAACAACTACTTCTCCATCCCTGACTTCGTGAAGCTGGCGGCCGGTTTCGGCGGCTTCGGGGTCTACGGCAACAAGGATGGCTTCACCGTCCAGAACGCGGCCGGCACGACGCTGGCGACGTACCGCCCCCTCGTGCCCGAGAAGAACACGACCTACGAGGTCGGCTACAAGGGGATCCTCAGGAACCGGGTCTTCGTCGATGCGGCGTACTACCAGTCCGACTACGAGAACTTCATCTCGCCTCTGGTCACCATCAACGCGCACCTGTCCGGGACGTTCGCGTACGACGCGGCCGGCCAGCGCATCGTGTCGACGAATGGTGCCCAGTCGGTCCTCACGTACCTGAACCTCGGGAAGGCGAAGCTGAAGGGCATGGATGCCGGCGTGCGCTGGGTGCTGACCGACAACGTCGCCGCGTCCGGGACGCTGAGCCTGACGAAGCTGAGCAAGGTCGAGAAGAAGCCGACCGACCCGGCTGCGGTACTCGAGGCCACCGCCCTCAATACCACGCCGACCAAGTGGAACGTCGGGATGGACTTCAACGCGCCGGGGCGCAACCTGCTCGGCGGCTTCACCGTACGGCACGTGACGGGGTACAACTTCCGTTCGGGGATCAACGCCGGGGTGATCCCGACGTTCGAGACGCTCGACATCACGTTCGGGCGGCGCATTCCATCGCTTGGCGCGCAGCTGAACGTGTCGGTGCAGAACCTGGCGGCATGCTCCAACGGCACGTACGAACTGTTTGCGGGGCAGGCCTCGCCGGGAACGCTCAAGCGCAAGCGCGGCTGCAACATCGGGCGGCGTCACCTGGAGATGATCAACATGCCGAGCATCGGGACGATGCTGTTCGTCGGCGTGCGCTACGATCGCTAGGTCGCTGATGACGGACCTGATCCTCCTGGCCGCGACGGTGGGGGCGCTGGACGCCCCTGCCTCGATGGCGTTGGGCAGCGAGCGCGCAGCCATCGAGACGTCCGCACGCGTCGTGCGCGGGAGCTTCCGGAACGCCGCGGGGGAGCGCGCGTGGACGCTGGTCCTGCCGGAGGGGGCGGCGCCGGCCGGTGGGCGGGCGCTGGTGGTGATGCTGCACGGGTGCACGCAGGACGCCGAGAACGTGGCGCGGGGGACGCGCCTGCACGAGATCGCGGGGGAGCAGGGATGGATGGTGCTGTACCCGGAGCAATCGGTGACGGCGCACGCGACGCGATGCTGGAACTGGTATGAACCGGCGCATCAACGGCGCGATGCGGGTGAACCCGCGATCATCGCCGGCATGACGGCACAGGTCGTCGCCGAGTACGGCGGCGATGACCGACGCGTCTTCCTCTCCGGCATGTCGGCCGGTGCGGCGATGGCGTCGCTGGTGGTGGCCGCGTATCCCGAGCGATACGCAGCCCTCGCGTTGCACTCGGGGCTCGTGCACACCGCCGCCGTGACGGTCCCCGAGGCGCTCCGGGTCATGCAGCGCGGCGTGCCCAGTCCGGAGCCCTACGCCACGTCGGCGTTCGAGGCGATGGGTGATGGCCGGCGCGTGATCCCGACACTGGTGATCCACGGGGAGGCCGACGCCGTGGTCGTACCGATCAATGGGTCGCAGGCGGCCCAGCAGTGGTTCCTCACCAATGCGCTGACCATGGGGCAGCCGCTCGATACGACCAGCGGTGCGACCGATCGGTCGGAGCGCGAGGAGCGAGGATACCTCGTTCGCCGCTCGACCTACCGGGCGAAGGACGGGACGCCGCTCTCGCAGCTCGTGATGATACGCGAGCTGGGGCACGCGTGGTCCGGGGGGTCGGCGGAGGGAACGTTCACCGACGTGCGCGGCCCGAGCGCGTCGACGATGGTCGTGGAGTTCTTCGCCGCGGTCGGGCGACGTTAGGCACGCCATGTCCATGTCCATGTCCATGTCTCCCCCGTCCCCGCCGCGCTTTCCCTCGTCGCCCGATCCCATTCGCTGGTGGGGGCGGGTGACCCCGGAACGACTGGCGCTGGTCGATCGGGGGCGGGACCAGCGCCTGACCTACCGGGAGCTGGATGCGTTGGCCGAGGCGTGGCGGGCGGTGCTGGTCGCGCATGGGGTGGGACGTGGCGACCGGGTGGCGACACTGGCCGGCAACCGCGCGGCACAGCCGGCCCTGCTGTACGCGTGCGGCCGGCTCGGGGCGGCACTGGTGCCGCTCAACTGGCGTCTCGCCCCGCCGGAACTGGCGCGCATCGTCGCCAACACGCGCGCGGCGGTGGTGGTGGGGGAGGGTCGATTCCGCGCGCTCGCCGAGTCGGCCCAAGTGGAGCAGGGTGGCGCGCGATGGATCGAGATGTCGGACACGGGCGATGCGCCGCCTGCGACGCGGCTGCCGACAGGTGCAACCACGGGCGGCGTGGGCGCCGTGTCGCAGCTCGCTGCGGACGTGCGTCTCGATGGCGAGGAGGCGGCGCTCATCCTGTACACCTCCGGCTCGACGGGTGTCCCCAAGGGGGCAGTCCTTCCGCATCGCCAGCTGTTCTACAACGCGGTCGCCACCACGGTGGCGTGGGAGTTGGGGGCCGGTGACATTGCCCCGGTCTCGACCCCGTTCTTTCACACCGGCGGGTGGAACGTCTTTGCCACTCCCCGTGGCAGCACGGCGGGCGGGTGGTGCTCTTCGACCAGTTCGATCCCGCCGGCTATCTCGAGGGACTCGCGGCCGAGCGCTGCACCGTCGCGCTCACCGTCCCGACGCAACTCGTTATGCTGCTCGAGAGCTCGGCGTGGGGGACCCCCGTGCCGTCGCTTCGCTACTTCATTTCGGGCGGGGCACCGTGCCCGGTGAGCGTCATGGATCGGGTGCGCCAGGCGGGCTTCGCCATGACCGAGGGGTTCGGACTGACCGAGTGCGGCCCGAACTGCTTCGTGATGCCGATCGGTGAGTCGACGCGACGCGCAGGACGCGTGGGGTGGCCGGTACCGTTCCTCGAGATGCGACTGGCCGACCCGCAGGGAGGTGACGTGGACCCTGGCGAGGCGGGAGAACTGCTCCTGCGCGGTCCGCAGCTCTTCTCGGGGTACCTCGACGACCCGGTCGGTACCGCCGAATCGCTCGATGCGGAGGGGTATTTCCGGACGGGGGACCTCGCACGCCGCGATGCCGATGGGGCGTACGCCATTTGCGGCCGACGGAAGGAGATGTTCATCTCCGGCGGCGAGAACGTCTATCCTGGCGAGGTGGAGTCGGCGCTCATTGCGCACCCGTCGGTGGCGGACGTGGCGGTGGTCGGCGTCCCCGACGCACGGTGGGGAGAGGTCGGGCGTGCGTTCATCGTGCCGCGGCGTGGGGCGACGATCGAGCCGGATGAACTGCTGCGCTGGGCGCGCGCATCACTCGCGGCGTACAAGGTTCCGCGGCTCGTGTCGGTGATCGACATGCTGCCGACGCTTGGCTCAGGCAAGGTGGACCGTGCCACTTTGGCTGCGCTCGCCAACGTCGCCAACGTCGCCAACGTCGCCAACGTCGCCAACGGCCTCATCGTCCCCAGCGCCAGCGCCAGCGCCAGCGTCAGCGTCAGCGTCAGCGTCAGCGCCAGCGCCAACGTCTCCCGCGACGACGCGCCCTCGTGACCTCAGCGACGATTTCCAAGGGGTCGACGGTGCTGGCGACGCTACGCTTCGTCGAGGTGACGTACGGCGCGGAGCTGCAGCTGGCGGTCTTGGCGGCCCTGCCCAACGCGCTGCGCAGCCGACTGGTCGGCATCGCCCCTACCGCAGAGCTGCCGTACGCGGAGCTGCTCGCTCTCTGGCGCGCTGCCGACCAACTCCTTCACCCGCGCGATCCCCTGTGGATGGAACGCTCGGGGGCATTCTCGATCGAGTCGACCGGCGTGCAGCTCTACAGCGGGATCCTGCGAAAGCGCTCACCGCACGAATTCCTCACCCAGAGCGTCTCGCTCTTCCAGCTCTACTACTATCCGGGTGACATGGACGTGGTGGACGAGGATGCGGGGCGGGCGGTGCTCCGCATGACCGGCTTCGACTCGCAGGACGTGCTGTTCTGTCGCCGGCAGACCGGGGGATTGCAGCAGGCTCTCGTGCAGGCCGGAGGTGAGGCACCACGCGTGAAGCACGTGCGGTGCGCACACCTCGGCGATGCCTTCTGCGAGTGGGAGCTGGTGTGGCGCGTGGACGGGAAGGAGGGCCAGGATTCACGGAGCCCGTGGTCGGGGGCACCTGCGCCGGGGTGATGCGGCTCAGCGCGAGCGACCGCCCCGGGATCCCCCGCCTGAACCGCCGCTCGCGCCGCCGCGTCCGCCGCCGCTGCTGCCACCGCCGCTTCTCCCACTGCCGCTTCGCTGGCTCCCGCTGCGCGCAGCGCCACCTGCGCTGCCGCTACTACTCGCGGCGGGTGCACCTCCGCTGATCTGTCCCGACCCGGCTGGACGCGCGCCACGTGCCGGCGGGCGCGATGCCCCTCGCGCCGGTCGCGCTTCCTGTCGGGCACGCATCTCGGTTTCCGCCTGCGACCGTCGGTCGGCCTTGGCCTTGGCGTTCGCGCGCTCCTTGGTCTTCTGCTCGCGCCACTTTGCCGTGCGCTCGGCCTGGGAGACCTCGAGCTTCTCGGCCACGCGGGCCGAGTAGTCGAAGTCGGGGAGCGTCACACGTTGCAGCCGGCGACCGAGCTTCTTCTCGATGTCGCGGAGGTCCTGTTCCTCGTCGGGGGAGACGAAGGTGAACGCGTCGCCGGTGGCCTCGGCGCGCCCGGTGCGTCCGACCCGATGGATGTAGTCCTCGGGGGCCATCGGGACGTCGAAGTTCACCACGTGCCCCAGTTCCTCGACGTCGATGCCGCGGGCGGCGATGTCGGTGGCCACGAGCACGCGATACTTCCCGCTCTTGAACCCGGCGAGCGCCTCGGTGCGCTGCGGCTGCGACCGGTTGCCATGGATGCGCTCGGCGGCGAGCCCCTGCTTCGCGAGGAACTTCTGCAGCCGGTCGGCGCGGTGCTTGGTGCGGGTGAAGACGAGGACCTCCTGCATCTCACCGCGCGTCAACAGCTCCAGCAGCAGGGCCGACTTGAGCTCCTGGACGACCGGATAGATCGCCTGGGTGATGCCGATTGCTGGTGCCGACTTGCGCTCGAGGTTGATCGTGGCCGGGTTGCGCAGCATCTCATGGGCGAGCTGGCCGATGGGTCCGGGCATCGTGGCGCTGAAGAACAGCGTTTGCCGCTTGGTCGGCAGCTGCTTCAGGATGCGGCGAATGTCGGGGAGGAATCCCATGTCGAGCATGCGATCCGCCTCATCGAGCACGAGGTGCGTGATGCCGCTGAGGTTGGCGTATGACTGCTTGAGGTGATCGAGCAGCCGGCCGGGAGTCGCGATGATGACATCGACACCCGAGCGCAGGGCGTGCTCCTGCGGCCCCATCCCGACGCCTCCGTAGATCGAGGCGGCGGTGATCGGCGTATGTACGGCCAGGTCGTTCAGGTCCTCGAGAATCTGGGCGGCAAGTTCGCGGGTAGGCGTCACGACGAGGGCGCGCGTGGTCCCGCGGGGGCGGTCGATGAGCTGGTGCAGGATCGGGAGCAGGAAGGCGGCGGTCTTCCCGCTGCCGGTGACCGCGCACGCCAGCAGGTCGCGGCCCGCCATCGCGTGGGGAATGGCGTCGGACTGGATGGGCGTCGGCTTGGCGAAGCCGAGTTCCTTCAGTCCCTTGAGGAGGTTGGGATGGAGGTCGAGCGCTGAAAACGGCACGGAAGTCCTTGATGGCATGGCGTGACGCGCCGAAACTGGTGGCGCGGCGCGCCTCGGTCGGACGCGCGATGCCGCAAGCTCGCCGGTCGGGGGGCGGATTGCCATGCCCGGGCGCAAACTCAGGAGTGGCGCAGCGCGGGGCGGCGAGGTAGGGTAGAAGGTGGCGCGTCGACTTCCCGGTCCCGGGTGACCCGGCCCGCGACGGGTGATGCGGCGCACGTCGTGCTGGACCCGCCTCCCAACTTCCCGACCCATGAAGAACCCGTCCGAGTACGAGACGATGGCGAAGGTCGAGGTGCTCGAGGATCTCGCGCACGACGTGAGCATCCTCATGGAGGCCCACGAATCGAAGCGGGTGCTGTGGTTCCCGAGCGACCTGCTGTCGCCGGCGCCGGAGACCGACCCCGACGAGTTCGTTCGGCAGCTCCGGCGCCGCGCCGACGGCATCACGCTCCCGGCGCGCGTCGCGCTGTGCCTCAACACGCTGACCGAGGAAGGGCTCCCGCATTTCCACCGCCTGATCTCCCAGTACCTCGGGCCGGACTCGATCTGGGCCAAGTGGAACAACCTCTGGACGGCCGAAGAGGACCGTCACGGCGCCGTCCTGCACGACTACACGCGCGATTCGCGCATCCTCGACAACCCGGTGATGGAGCGCATGCAGTTCGAGTACCTGCGCGCCGGGTTCGAGCCGACGTGGGACAAGGATCCCTACCGCGTGTTTGTCTACACCACGCTGCAGGAGCGTGCGACGCAGGTCAGCCACGCCAACACCGGGCGGGTGGCCGGCGAGCACGAGCCGCTCATCGGCGAGGTGCTGTCGAATGTGGCCAAGGAGGAAGCGCGGCACTATGTCTTTTACCGGGCGATCTTCGAGCGCGTGCTGGCGCGCGATCCGAACCGGGCGCTCGAGTCGGCCGCGCATATCATGCCCTCGATCGACATGCCGGGGATCAGTATGCCGCACTTCCGCGAAATGGCGGACGTGATCCGGCGGGCGGGGATCTACGGGCCCCGTGACTACCTGCGCATCGTGCAGGAGGCGATCAAGTTCTGGGCGGTCGACACCATCACCGGGCTCAACGAGGCCGGCAAGAAGGCGCAGGACAAGATCCTCACGATTCCCGCGCGCCTCGAGCGCGTGGCGGACATGATGGAGACGCGCAGCCGGGCCAAGACCTTCTCGTTCGCGGTCGCCTTCGCGAAGGAATTCGAGATGGCGTGAGTCGGGCGCCGCCGCCGAGCCTACGCGCCGCCTGCCTGTTCGGCTGCCCGCTGCTTGGCGGTGGAGAGGAAGCCGGGTTCCAGCTCCAGCAAGTTGGAGATCTTCCGGGTCAGGTAGTGCTCGTGGTCGTCGACGGCACCGTCGGCGAGCACGAGTCCCCACATCACCTCGGCGAGCACCATCTTCTGTCCCACGTCGAATTGCTGGCGCAGGAGGCTGGTGTACCGAAAGTGGTCGATCGCCTGCGAGCGTTCCCGCTCGGCCTCGACGATGAGCGCGTGCACGCTCTCGACCGATAGGGCGAAGTGTCGCCCGGCCGTCTCCTCCAGGTGTCGACGCTCGTCGTCGGTGAAGGTCCCGTCGGCGTAGGCGACGTCGAGCAACAGGACGCACGCCGCCAGGTGCAGGGCATCGACCGGCGGCGCTTCGTCAGCATCGGCTTGGGCGCGCGGTGCTGTTGGCGACGACACTGACGACGCGTCTTCGGCGGCTGCGTCCGGGTCGCCTGTGGCGACGGGCGTCGGACGTCGTCCCAGCAGGGCCTTGATGGCGTCGACCAGCATGAGGTGTGGGGTGCGGGCTATCGGCTCTTCTGGCGCGCGTGCCAGAGGGCGAGGATCTCCTTCTCGCGCGCCGAGTCCATGCCGGAGCGCAGTTCGGCCTGCCGTTCGGCGGACTGCTGGTGATAGAACTCCAGCGTATCGCGCGTGGTCTCGGCGAGCGGGCGGAAGGTGAGTCCCGCCGCGACTGCCTTGGCGATGCTGCGCCGCATGAAGCCAGCGGTCTCGCCGCGCGGGGGGATCCAGACCGGCATGTCGCTCCACGGCCGCACCTTGTGCTCGGCGAGGAAGTCGGCGTCCACGAAGGTGAGGTGGGCGTTGGTGACCATCGCGCCGCGGATCCCGCCGAGCATTTCGGCGATGGAGAGGTACGAGGCCGGACCGGTGGCGTTGAAGATCCCCATCGTCTCCTTTTCGCAGCAGTGAATCACGAACTCGGAGAGGTCGCGGGCGTCGATGACCTGCGACGGGTCCATCGGTGTGCCGGGGGCGAGCACCTCGCCGCCACGTTGCAGCCGCACGGGCCAGTAGGTGAAGCGGTCGGTCAGGTCACCCGGGCCGACGATCAGCCCGGGACGGATGATCGTCGTGCGGTCGCCGAACGCCTTTCGGGCCTCGCCTTCGCTGAGCGCCTTGAGCGGGCCGTACAGGCGCCCGCGATCCTCGCTTTCGGGCTCCGTGGTCGTGGCGAGCGCCGCCGACTCGTCGGCATCGGGGGTCGCGTTCGAGGCGTAGGTCGAGATGGTCGAGATGAAGATGAACTGCTTCGCGTGTCCCTTGAGGACGTCGGCGGCCTGCCGCACCCAGCGCGGGATCGTCGTGGGATTGTCGATCACTACATCCCAGTCGCGACCCTTGAGCGAGGCGTAGTCGCCAACTGCGCGGTCGCCCTGCAACTTCTCAACCTCGGGAAAGAGAGTCGGGTTGGTCTTGCCGCGATTGAAGAGCGTGACGGTGTGGCCGCGCTCCAGCGCATAACGCACCTGGTGCGGGCCGATGAAGCCCGTGCCGCCCAGGATGAGGATGCGCAGTGGCTTCGTGGGCTGCGGTCGGCCGACGACGCTCGCCGGCGACGGCTGGGTCGTGATGGGCTGCGCGCCGAGCGAGTCCGCGCGCGACAGGCCAAGGCCCACGGCTCCGCCGGCAATCGCGGAGGTGCGCAGGAAGTCACGACGATTGGTGGTCATGAGGGTGTCGGAGCTGGAGGGGCGGATTCGACGACGAGTCCGGCAATATGGAACCCGGGGGCGACGTGGGGGAGGTTCGCCCTCGTACGTGCCACAGGAATAACGAATGGCGACGAGCGGAGTCTATCTTGGTGGGGCAGGGCGTCGGTGCGTGCGACGGGACCAGCGCGTGTCGATGGCGATCGGCGCCGCGTGTCGATCGACGTGAGACCACGCTGGAGGACTGTCGGTGAGTGAACGAGGATCCGGAGGAGGGCACCCGGTCGGTGGCTCGGAGGATGCGTCGGCCGCCGCGGCGGTGCAGACGCCGGCCGCCGCGACCAGCGGAGAGGCCCGGGTAGCGCACGAGATCGAGATCGCGCTTCGCGCCGCCCTCGCCGATCGCTACGTCGTGGAGCGACTGATCGGGCGTGGCGGCATGGCGACCGTCTACCTCGCGCGCGACCTGCGGCACGAACGTCGGGTAGCGCTCAAGGTGCTGGACCGCGAGCTGGGGGCGCTGCTCGGGGTGGAGCGCTTCCTGGCCGAGATTCGCGTCACGGCGAACCTGCAGCATCCGAACATCCTGCCGCTCTTTGACAGCGGTGAGGCCGACGGCCTGCTGTTCTACGTCACGCCGTATATCGAGGGCGAATCGCTGCGCGAGCGGCTCACCCGTGAGCGTCAGCTGCCCGTCGACGAGGCGGTGCGCCTCGCCGTGGGAGTGGCAGGGGCGCTGCAGTACGCGCATCGGCAGGGTGTCATCCACCGAGACCTCAAGCCCGACAACATCCTGCTGCAGGAAGGGCAGCCCCTGCTGGCCGACTTCGGGATTGCGCTCGCGGTGTCGAACGCCGGCGGGCAGCGTGTCACGCAGACGGGGTTGTCGTTGGGGACGCCGCAGTACATGTCGCCCGAGCAGGCGACGGCCGACCAGTACGTGGATGGCCGCTCCGACATCTACAGCTTGGCCGCTGTGCTGTACGAGATGCTCACCGGCGATCCTCCCCATAGCGGGAGCACGGCGCGGGCGATCATCGCGCGCGTCGTCACCGAGCGACCGCGACCGGTGCGCGCGACGCGCGACACCGTCCCGCCGCACGTGGCGGCGGCGATCGAGCGCGCGCTGGCCAAGATTCCGGCCGATCGCTTCGCCACGGCGCAGGACTTCGCCGAGGCGTTGCAAGGGCGGGGGGCATCGCACGGCGGTGCGCATGCCCCGACCGTTGCCGCGGAGCGCGAGCGCACGGGGCAGGTCGGCCGCCGCCGCGATCCGCTGGTGTACGCACTGGGCGCGCTGGCGGTGGCGGCATCGCTGGCTGCCGGGGCGCTCTGGGTCGGGAGGGCACCCGAGGTGCGGGAGGCGCCGGTGGTTCGCTTCGTGCTCGACTTTCCGGCAGGCGAGGGACCGGTCGACGGCTTCGGTGCGATGTACGCCATCTCGCCGGATGGCCTCCAGATCGTCTACAGCGGGCGTGCCGGCAACGAGTCCATGCTCTACATGCGATCAATGGACCAGCTCGTGGCGACCCCGATCGCCGGGACCGAAGGGGCGATGCACGCCGCCTTCTCGGCCGACGGGCGCTGGCTGGCGTTCACCACGCGTGCCGAGCTGCGGAAGATCCCCGTGGCCGGCGGCTCGCCCTCCACGCTGGCGACCGGGTTGCGCACCGTCGTGGGACTGACCTGGGTCGGCTCGGACCGACTCGTGGGCTTCATGGGTGGAGCGCTGATGTCGGTCCCGTCCACGGGCGGAACGCCGACGGTCGCGGTGGCAGCGGCCGGCAGCGGCACCATGGCGGCCCGCGCGTGGCCGCTCTCGTTAGGGAAGGACGTGGTGGTCTTCTCGGAATGGGTGCGGGACTCGGCGACGTCGGTGCAGCTCGTGGTTGCCGACCTGACACGGGGGACGACCGCACCGCTCGGCGTGGCGGGCGCCGTGGCACTTGGGATGGTTGAGGAGGAACTGGTGTACGGGACGGCGACCGGGTCGCTGATGGCCGTCCCGCTCGACGCCACGCATCGGCAGGTTCGTGGCGAGGCGGCGCCGGTGTTGGACGGTGTGCTCATGGGACCGACGAATGCGGTGCGCGCGGCGGTCTCGGCCAGCGGGAGCCTCCTGTACGTGCGTGGGACGCGCGATCGCGAGGTGGTCGAGGTCGGGGTTGGCGGGTCGCTGACGCCGCTCGGGATTCGTGCCGGTGCATACAGCCACCCACGGCTCTCGCCCGACGGTCGGCGCCTGGCGGTCGTGATCCAGGGGGCGGGGGGAGAGGAGCTACGGACGTACGATCTGTCGACGGGAGCGGCGACCATCCTCGCGAATGCTCCGCGGTTCACCGCGCCGTCGTGGGCGCGCGATGGTCGGACGGTCGTATACGCGACGGGGGGGCGCGACAGCATGACGGTGTGGCGACGGATCGCGGACGGCAGCGCCGCCGCGGTGCTCGTCGCATCGCGACGTGGCGTCTTCGGCCCCGCCGTGCTTTCGCCTGACGGTCGCTGGATCCTGTTCAGCCGCGCGCCGCGCGGTCCAGAATGGCTCGGCGGCCTCTATTACGTCGCAGCGACTGGCGATACCACCCCCGTACTCCTGGTCCCGAGCGCCGGGGCGTTGACCGGCGCGCGATTCTCGGCCGACGGCCAGCGCGTGGCCTATGCGTCGGACGAGAGCGGCCAGATGCAGGTGTATGTGCGGGATTTTCCGGGACCGGGTGGCGCGGTGCAGGTCTCGCTGGACGGCGGAACCCAGCCGTCCTGGTCCGACGACGGGGCGAGGCTCTACTATCGCAACGGCAACGCGGTGCTCGAGGCGACCTTCGCCGACGGACGCAGCCTGGCCGTGCAGTCACGGGGCGTGCTCGTCGGGGCCGACGCCGACGTTCCCGATCTTGTCGATGTCGAAGCGGCGGCGGTGGGGAGTCGCGTCGTCGCCCTGCGCGATGCAGGTCGCGGGCCGACGGTAGTGGTCGTGCACGACGGGTGGGCGGAGCTGCGGCAGCGACTGCAAGTACAGCGCACGCAGAGGCGCAGTGAGGCGCGGTGAGGCGCGGTGAGGCGCGGTGACGCGCGGTGACGCGCGGTGACGCGCGGTGACGCGCGTTCGGCCGTTACGTTTCGGCGTGCCGATCAAGCGCAGTGTCCAGACTCCTGAGCGCGCCGTCGAGCCCGCGCAGACTACGCGGTATGACGCATTCGCCAGCACGGCCCCGGGGCTCGCCCCGCTCGCGGCAGGCGAGCTGGCCGCGCTGGGGGTGTCGGTGCATGCGATCGACCCGGCTGGGGTCGCGTTCGAGACCGACCTGCGCGGGCTGGCGGCGGCAAACCTGCACCTGCGCACCGCCAGTCGCATCCTGGTGCGTGTGGACGAGTTCCGGGCGGCGACGTTCCACGAACTCGAGACGCGAAGCGCGCGCATAGATTGGCGGCGCTGGATCGCCCCCGGGCGCGACGTGGTGCTGCGGGTCACCTGCCGCAAGTCTCGGCTGTACCACTCCGGGGCGGTCGCCGAGCGGGTGGCTGCCGTCCTGGCATCGGTCACGGCGCGGGTGCGCTCGGGGCTCGGCGGTGATGGCGACGCGGAGGAGCGTGGGGAGGGGGAGGGGGAGGGGGAGGGGGCTGGCGAGCGCGAGGAGGCGCAGTTGCTGGTGGTGCGCATCCATCACGATCGCTGCACCCTATCGATCGACAGCTCCGGCGACCTGCTGCACCGGCGCGGCTATCGGCTGGCGGGAGGCAAGGCGCCGCTGCGGGAGACGTTAGGCGCGGCGCTCCTGCTCGCCTCGGGATGGGCGCCCGGGACGCCGTTGCTGGATCCGTTTTGCGGGTCCGGCACGCTGGCGATCGAGGGGGCGCTGATGGCGCGACGCATGGCGCCTGGACGACGGCGAGGGTTCGCCTTCGAACGCTGGCCGGGTCTCGACCCTGCGGTGATGGCGCGCGTTCGGGACGACGCGTCGGCGCGTGAACTCGCGTCGGCAGGGGCGGCCATCATCGCCAGCGATCGCGATGCCGGGGCGATCGAGGCGGCACGAGGCAACGCCGAGCGCGCCGGGGTCGGCGACAGCATCACCTTCGTCGTGCGCGCCGTCTCGGCGCTCGTGCTCCCGGCTGACGTCGGCGCGCGGGGGGCGGTCGTCACGAATCCACCCTACGGGGTGCGCATCGGCGACAGCGGGGAGCTGCGCAACCTGTATGCGCGCACGGGGCAGGTCCTTCGGGCAACCTGTCCGGGGTGGCGCCTCGCGCTCATATCGGCCGAGCCCCGACTGACGCGCCAGCTCGCGGTTCCGCTCACCGACGCGATCAGGACGAACAATGGCGGACTCCCCGTTACATTCTCGGTAGGCGAGATCCCCGATTCGACCGCACCGCGCGCGCGCGCGAGCCGGACGCTCACTTGAGGTGCCCGGGCGGCGCGGCGCACGTCGCGCCTGCCCGCGCACGCTCGAAACGTCAAACTCCCAGGCCATGTCAAGCGATCCCATCACCGGCGTTTTCAACGACGCGTATATCGCTGAAGTCTTCGAGTCGTACCGTCGCGACCCCTCGTCGGTCGATGCATCGTGGCGACAGTACTTCCGGTTTGCGGAGTCGATCGGTGGTGGAGCAGCCTCGCCGCCGCGCAGCTTCGCCGCGGCGGACGACGACGCGACGATCGATCCGTCGGTCCTGCGCAAGGTGGCCGGCGCGGCGGGGTTAGTCGCGTCGATTCGGCAATATGGGCACCTGGCGGTGAAGCTCGACCCACTGGGTTCACCGCCGGACGGCGCCGCCGAACTGCATCCTGAGTTCCATGGAATCTCGGAAGCGGACCTGCTCGATGTGCCGGCCGCAGCGCTGGGGACTCCCGGGGCGACCGCCGCCGACTCGGTCGCGCGCCTCCGCCTGATTTATTCGTCGCGGCTCGCGCTCGAGGTGGGTCATCTCGAAGAGGAGATCGAGCGCGAGTGGTTCCGGCGCGTGATGGAGCAGGGCGAGTTGCGCGTGGCGATGACCGCCGACGAGAAGCACGCGATGATGCAGCGCCTGACCGAGGTGGACGGGCTGGAGCGGTTCATCGCGCGCGCCTGGGTCAACGTCAAGCGGTTCAGCATCGAGGGGACGGATGCCCTGGTCCCGATGCTGGACGCGGTCATTGACGAGGCGTCCAAGCTGGGGGCGCGCGAGGTGGTGATCGGCATGGCGCATCGCGGGCGCATCAACGTGCTCGCGCACATCATGGACAAGCCGTACGCCCGGATCTTCAACGAGTTTGACGGCAAGCACGCGGGACATGCCAGCAGCGATACGGGCGACGTGAAGTACCACCTCGGTGCGGTCACCGGCCGGCAGTTTCCCGATGGGCGCTCGGTGGGCGTCTCGCTCGTCCCGAATCCGAGTCACCTCGAGGTCGTGAACCCGCTGCTGATGGGGGTGGCGCGGGCCCGGATCGCGCAGCTCGGGGGAGAGGAGTCCTCGGTGCTGTCGATCGCGATCCACGGCGATGCGGCCTTTCCCGGCGAGGGGATCGTCGCCGAGACGCTGAACATGTCCAAGCTGCCGGGCTATCGCGTCGGCGGCACGTTGCACCTGATCGTCAACAACCAGGTCGGCTTCACCACCAACCCGAAGGACTCGCGCTCGACCTACTACGCCAGCGACCTGGCCAAGGGATTCGAGATCCCGATCGTGCACGTGAATGCCGACGACGCGGAGACATGCGTCGCGGCCGTGCGGCTGGCGATCATGTATCGCGAAGCCTTCGGCAAGGACTTCCTGATCGACCTCGTCGGCTACCGGCGCTGGGGGCACAACGAGGGGGACGAACCCACGTACACGCAGCCGGCGCTCTACGCGAAGGTGCGTCAGCACCAGACGGCGCGGCAGGTGTGGGCGTCGCGACTCGTGACCAATGGCGTACTGACGGCGGATGCCGTCGAGACGATGGACAAGGAGCTGCAGGATCGGTTCGACGGCATCCTGGCCGATTCGCGGCGCGACGTCGGGCTCGAGCAGCCGGAGTACGAGCCGTTGCGGCCGACCCCGACATCGATGCCGGCGGTGGCCACCGCGGTTGGGGCCGAGTCGCTGGTAACGCTCAACGAGCGACTGCTGACCTGGCCGTCCGACTTCACGCCGCACCCGCGGCTGGCGAAGCAGCTCGAACGGCGTCGCGAGGCGATGGGCGAAGCCGGGGGCATCGACTGGGGGCACGCCGAGGCGCTGGCCTTCGCCTCGCTGGTGACCGAGGGAGTGGACGTGCGCCTGACGGGGCAGGACTCCGAGCGCGGGACGTTCACGCATCGGCACGCGGTGCTCAACGACGTCAACACCGGCCGGAAGTACACGCCGCTGCAGCACATCCCCGGCGCCACCGGGCGACTGGAGATCTACAACTCTCCCTTGAACGAGATGGGGGTGCTGGGCTTCGAGTACGGCTACGCCACGGCGTCGCCCGATGCCCTGGTCCTCTGGGAAGCGCAGTTCGGCGACTTTGCCAACATGGCGCAGCCGATCATCGACCAGTTCATCACGGCCGACCGCGCCAAGTGGGGGCAGGACTCCGGCGTCACGTTGCTGCTCCCGCACGGCTACGAAGGGCAGGGGCCCGAGCACAGCTCGGCCCGCCTCGAGCGCTTCTTGCAGCTGTGCGCCGAGGGGAACCTCCGGGTGGCCTATCCGTCCACGTCGGCCCAGTACTTCCACGTGCTGCGCCGCCAGGCCAAGCTCCCGATCAAGCGCCCGCTCGTGCTCATGCAGCCCAAGAGCATGCTGCGCCTGTCGGCCGCCGCGTCGCACCTGGACGAGCTGGTGACCGGTCGCTTCCATCCGGTGCTGGATGACCCGCAGGTGGCGAACCGGGCGGAGGTCACCCGGCTGGTGTTCTGCACGGGCAAGCTGTACTACGAGCTGGTCGGGCGCGAACACCCGGCGCACCTGGCGGTAGTGCGCGTGGAGCAGCTGTACCCCTGGCCGCACGAAGACGTGTCGCGCGTGGTCGACCAGTACCCCAACATCGCCGAGATTGTGTGGGCGCAGGAAGAGCCGAAGAACATGGGCGCGTGGAGCTACGTGGCGCCGCGCCTGCGCGCATCGGCGGGCAACGCCCTCATCATCCGCTACATCGGCCGCCCCGAGCGTTCGAGCCCCGCCGAAGGTTACGCCTCCACGCACGCCGGCGAGCAGGCGCGCATTGTCGGTGACGTGCACGCGGAGCCGATCCTGCCGCGACGGGTCGCAGTTCGGTAGGGCGCGCCAAGTCCGCGCACAGGTGCCGGGGGCCAATCAGGCGCGCGGCGAAATCGAGGGACGATGTGAAGACGAGAGGCGCCAGCGCGGGCCTCTCGTCGTCGTGTGGTCGCTTGATGCAGCCGCCCTGCGACCGACCGTTCGCCTGACCGCGCAGGAACGGGTGGCTGGAGCCGCCGCCGTCAGGTGCGGGCCGGCGACGACTCGCCCGGGTTCCCGCCGAGCGCGAGGCCCACCAGGACCACGACCGCCGCACCAATCAGGTTGTGCCAGAGAAAGGAGATCTGCGGCAGGCCGAACGACACCGCGCCCACGCAGGCCATCCCGGACAGCAGCCCGACGAAGGCGCCGCGCGCGGTGGCGCGTCGGATCATGGCGAGGATGAAGACGCCGAGGATGGAGCCGTAGAAGAACGAACCGAAGCGGTTCACGACCTCGATGAGCGAGCCTAACGTGGCCGCGTACGTGGCGACGACGCAGGCAAAGATTCCCCACACGCCCGTGGCCGCCTTGGACACGTTGAGGTAGTGCGTGTCGGAGGCTTCGGGTCGCACCCAGCGGCGATAGAAATCGATGACCGTCGCCGTGGAGAGTGAGTTGAGTTCGGCGGCGATGCTCGACATGGCGGCCGCCAGGACGGCGGCGATGAAGAAGCCCGCCAGGCCAAGCGGCAGGTGGTCGAGCACGAAGCGCGGCATGATGTAGTTCACGTCGCGCGCCGACTCGCCGGTGACCTCGCCCGCGGCGACGAGCGCCTCGTCGCGAATGGCCGTCACGCGCGCCTCACTCTCGCGGAACCCCTCGGCCGCCAACGCAGCGCTTGCATCGCTGCGCGGCGTGTCGGAGAGCCGGAGGGCGGCGTCGGTGCGCCGCGCGATCGCGTCGCCGTAGCGCGATTCCAGTTGGGCGTAGGCGGCCGGGCGCGTTTCGCGCACGCTGCGGTCGTGCGCCGGATTCCACAGCAGCGGCGGCGCCTGGAACAGGTAGAAGACGAAGACCAGGACGCCGATCAGGAGGATCAGCGCCTGGAGCGGGATCTTCCAGTAGGCGCTCATCAGGAGCGAACTGCGCGCCTCGGGGATCGACCGGGCGGTGAGGTAACGCTGCACCTGGCTCTGGTCGGTGCCGAAGTACGACAGCATCAGGAAGGTGCCGCCGAGGATTCCCGACCAGAACGTGTAGGTCTCGGAGAGGTTGAACGAGAAGTCGAACGGCGTCATCCGCCCCACTGATCCGGCGATGCGCAGCGCATTGTCGGGGGACACCGGGAGCTTGACGAGCAGGACGATGATGATCGCGATCAGCGACCCGCTGATGAGGAACATCTGCTTGACGTCGGCCCACGTCACCGCCTGCACGCCGCCGATCATCGTGTAGATGACCGTCGGTACCCCGATCAGCGCGACGCACCACGGGAGCGGCCAGCCGAAGATCGCCGAGAAGACGACGGCGGGGGCGGCGATGATCGTGCCGCACGACATCCCGCGGGATACGAGGAAGAGGAAGGACGTCAGCGAGCGCGTCTTGGCGTCGAAACGGCGCTCCAGGAACTCGTAGGCGGTGAAGACCTTGGCACCGTGCAGGAACGGGACGATGGTGACCCCGAGGATCACCATCGCGATCGGGAGGCCGAAGTAGAACTGCACGAAGCGCATTCCGTCCGTCGCGCCCTGGCCGGTGGTTCCGATCATGGTGACCGCGGAGAGCTGCGTCGCCATGACCGACAGCCCGACCGCCCACCACGGCAGCGAGCGATTGGCGAGGAAGTACCCCTCGATTTCCTTGGTCCCCTTGGCGGCGCGCAGGCCGTCGATGACCACGTACAGCAGGTAGGCGACGACGATCGCCCAGTTGAGCGGATGCATGCGGTTCGGTGGCGATCAGGGAGTGATCAGGAGACCATCAGGAGGCGTAGCGCGCCTGAAGCCACCAGAGCGCGAGCAGGGCGACGACCTGCATGCTCATGACCTTCACGAGGTTCCGCCTGAATCGGGCGGAGTCTTCGGGCGGGGACTGGTCTGTGCTGGGCGGAGCGCTGGTCGGAGCGCTGGTGGGGGCGCCGGCGTGAGTCGACATCGCGAGTGTCTGGAGCGAGCCAAGGACGGGGGAGACGCGCGCCCGAGGCGGTCGGTCGCCGCGGAGCGGTCACACGCTTCGGCGGGCAATGTACTGAGCGGGCCGTGCTCTGGTGGCACGGGCGGTACATTGGACGTCTCGCGAGCCGCCTTCGCCCTCCCGACATGACCGTGCGTACATCCTCCCCGTCCCGCCGGACTCGACTCGCCGCCGCCGCCGCCGTCGCGGTCGTCTTCGCCGCCGCTTCTGCCCTCCCCGCCCAGGACCGTGGTGCGGCCGAACTCGGCCCCCTGGTCCAGGGGCTCGGTGTCTCCGGCCGGGTCCTTGTCATCGCCGCCCACCCCGACGACGAGGACACGCAGCTCATCACCTGGTTGGCCAAGGGGCGCCACGTCGAGACCGCGTACCTCTCGCTCACGCGCGGCGATGGCGGGCAGAACCTCATCGGTAATGAGCTCGGCGAAGCGTTAGGCGCGATCCGGACCCAGGAACTGCTCGCCGCCCGTCGGCTCGATGGGGGGCGCCAGTACTTCACCCGGGCGTACGACTTCGGCTTTTCGAAGAACGCGGAGGAAACACTGACCCAGTGGTCGCGCGACTCGATCCTGCGCGACGTCATCACCGTGGTGCGCCAGTTCCGCCCGCACGTCATTGTCGCCGTCTTCAGCGGCACCCCGTCCGACGGGCACGGGCATCACCAGGTCTCGGGGATCTTCGGGCGCGAGGCCTATGATGCGGCGGGCGACACGGTGCGCTTTCCACGCGCCGCCACCGCCGGCTACGGTGCGTGGACCGTCTCCAAGTTCTACCGGTCGGCCAACTTCCGCATGCAGGAGCAGGCGACCATCCGCCTGAACGTCGGCGAGTTCAACCCGATCCTCGGCCGGTCGTACAGCGAAATCGCCAGCGACTCCCGATCGCAACACAAGTCGCAGGCCATGGGGTCGTTGCAGCAGCGGGGGGTGCGCTTCGACCGGATGATTCGTGAGGCAACGCGCGCGCCTGGGGCCCCGGCCGATCCGACCGCTGAGCAGGGCCTGTTCGACGGGATCGACACGACCTGGGCGCGCTTCGCCCCGCTCATGACGACGGCGTCGCAACGTGCCGCGCTCGACTCGCTTCCAGTGGCATTCGCCCAGGCGCGCGCCTCCCTTGACCTCATGCAGCCCGGGCGCGTCGTGCCGGCGCTGGGGCGTGCGTCACGCCTGCTGCGCGCCGTGTGCCCGGCGCCGGCAATGGCTCCCTGCTTCGATCCCGCCGCCGTTGCCCGTGAGCTGCCCGCGCGGGCACTGAGTGCGGCGTGGGCAGCGACCGACGATCGACTGCAAGTCGCCGCGGGCAGCGGCGACCTGGCGCAGGCATATTCGGTCGCGCTGGCTCGTACGGCGCGCGCGCTGGCGCTGGCTGCAGGCGTGGTGGCCGAAGCGACGGTATCGCGGGAAGTGTGGGCCATTGGCGAGTCGGTTCCCGTCACCCTGCGCGTCTACAATCGTGGCGGTCGGCCGGTGACGGTTCGAGCGACGCAGTCCATTGTCGGCGGTCGGGTGGATGAGCGGAACGCTGCCGTTCGGGAGACGGTGATCCTGCCGGACAGTACGCGCACCGACTCGCTTGTGGTGCGGTTCGAGACGCCCACCGAGCCGTGGTGGCTCGCCATGCCTCGCGTCGGGGCGATGTTCACCCCCTCGGTCACCGGCATCTCGGAGACCGGGCGCCGCCCCGCGGCCACCGTGGCGGTCACCATCTCGGTAGAGGGTGCCGGCGAGACCACGATCGAGACGCCGGTCGTCTATCGCTACGCCGATGCGATCAAGGGAGAGATCCGGCATCCGGTCGCCGCCGCGCCGGCCGTGACGGTCGCCCTCGATGATGCGGTCGCCTATGCCCAGGCCAACGTCCCGTTCGAGCGTCCGGTGCGCGTGACGGTGCGCTCCAGCGCGTCAGGCCCGCGTGAGGTCACGGTGGCGTTGCAGCTCCCGGACGGATTGGTCGCCGACAGTGCGGAGCGGCACGTGAACTTCCCCGGCAACGCCCGCAACGTCGCGGTGGCGGGGCCGGGCGCGGCGTTCGGGATCGGCGGCGGCGCGGCCCCCGAGCTGATCCGCGACGTGACCTTCACCGTGCGCGGACGACTCGCTCCGGGACGTCACGCGCTGTCTGCGGTCGCCACCAGCAACGGCGAGCGCTTCGCCACGGGCTACACCTCGGTGGCCTATGATCACATGCTGCCGCAGCGGCTCTACCGACCAGCGACGTTAGGCATCGAGGCGGTCGATGCCGTGCTCCCGCGTGCGCTCCACATTGCCTACATCGCGGGCGTGGGCGACAACGTGGCCCCGATGCTGGAGCAGCTCGGCGTGCGCGTCACGCTCGTGGATCCCGCGTCGCTCCCGCGCACCGACCTCTCGGCGTTCGGGGCGGTGGTCGTGGGGACGCGCGCCTACGAGGCGAGCGAGGCCCTCGTGGCAAACAACGCCCGCCTGCTCGACTACGCCCGGGGGGGCGGGACGCTCGTGGTGCAGTACGGCCAGTACGAGATGACCCAACCGGGGATCATGCCGTTCCCGATCACACTCGGCCGCCCCGCCGACCGCGTGACGGTCGAAGGGGCGCCGGTGCGGGTGATCGAACCATCCGCGTCGATCCTGTCGTCCCCGAACGCGATCTCGGCGCGCGACTTCGACGGCTGGGTGCAGGATCGGTCGCTGTACATGCCGCGCACCTTCGATCCGGCGTACACGCCGGTGGTGGAGACCAACGATCCCGGTGAGTCGCCCAATCGTGGCGCGATCCTCGTGGCGTCGTATGGGAAGGGGACATACGTCTACACCACCCTGGCGTTCTTCCGGCAACTCCCCAACGGCGTGCCCGGCGCTGCGCGGCTGATGATCAACCTGCTGTCGGCGCGAAACACGCTGCAGCCGTAACCGATACGGCAACGCGCCGGGGCAGGTCGGGTCGTCCGACACTGCACCGGCGCGCTGCCTTTCATCCCCATCGCTGCGTCCCGAATCAGGCGGCGAGTAGCCAGCCGCTCGTGGCGATTGCAAGATCGCGCCGCATCGTGCTGCTGAAGTTGTTCTTCATGTGAGTCGTTTCCCTTGTATGAGGTGAGATGGGGGTTACGCCCACACGTTGTAGCCGGAGAAGTGGCGCACGAGGCGGAACAGGTAGCCCGTGACCGGATCGCGCTGCGTCTTGAGGGTGGCGTCGGCATTCGCTTCGTCGACGCAGCTGCCGGCGGCCGAGCAGTAGTCGATGCGGCTGTAGTTCGCCAGGGCGGCCGACGGGTCGCGCAGGTAGACGGCCGGGAGTTGGCCGCTGCTGTTGGGATAGAAGCGGATCGCATTGGTGAAGTCGATCTGCGCCCGGCCGTTGGCGTCGGTCCAGGTCGTGGCCGTGATCGTGATGTTGGTGGTGAGCTTCGAGCACGTGTTGAGCCACGTCCCGACGCCGTAGCTGCTGTTGGCCGGGTTGCAGATCGTGTTGGCCGGGAACGAGACGAGATGCGTGCCGACAATGAACGACTGCGTCTGGGTCGGGTTGACCGTGAAGCTGTAGCTCTGGGCGTTGGACGGAGCGGTGGAGAGGAACGACCAATGCTTGCCACTCGTCGCTGCCGGGGCGCTGGACGGCTGGGCGACGGCGGCCTGCTGCTGGACCACACCGGGCAGCGCCGGGGCCAGCACATTCATGGCGGGGTCGAGCTGCGAGGCGATGGGCGAGGCGACGCGATCCGATGAGCAGGCGGCCGTCAGGGCGATCACGGCCAGGGTCGCGAACTTCGGGAGGCGGCGGGTGATGGAGTACATGGTCGGGTCTCTGCTGGGGATGAAAGGGTGCGGCGGGGATCTGCCAACACCTAAAGCAGGGCGCGTGCCATTGTAACCGCATATCAATAAACGACTTACGAAAAACATGCTTCGGACGCGGTGACCGAAATGCGGTCAGAACGTCTCCCGCTTTTCCCGCGTCTCGGTCACAACGACTGATACCGGTCGCGGCTCGGAATCGGGGCGATGCGGTGACGAGGCCCCCTGTGCGTCGGTGCGCTGCGACACATTGCGTCCCCGCCGCAGCGCACACGCCGGGACCTGGGGCGCGTGCTGGCGCGCCTGCTGGCGCGCCTGCTGGCGCGCGCGCCAGAAAGCGCGCGACCGAGCAACTACAGTCGCGCGCCCGAGAGGGGCGCGACCGGTTTATCGAAGTGCCGCAGCGAGTCGCGCTGCGAGCGGGCGCAGGCCGAACGCGCTCGCTCGCTCGTGGGCAGTGCGAATGGTCGCGGCGTATTGCGTTGCCCCGGACCGCACGAGCAGCGGCGCGCACTCGGCCACCATCCAGAGCGCAGCGCCGGCGTCGATCGTGAGGGCGAGGGCGCGGTCGAAGGCGTCCGCGGCCTTCGAGACGCGATCGGTCGCGAGCAGGTAGCGCACCTCGAGCGCTTCCACCAGTTCGCGCCCTTGGTACCAAGTCGTTCCCAGTTCAGCGCTGCGCTCCGACGCGCGGCGGCGCGACATCTGCGCTTGGTCGACATTGCCGAGGGAGAGGGCGGCGAGTCCAGCGCCGGCGATCGAGCCCACCTCGATGTCGATGATGGCCAGCTCGCTGGCCATCGCGTACACGCGTTCGTACATCTCGAGGGCGGCTACGGCGTCGCCCTGGTCGAGCGACAGGTTGGCGCTGTTGTACATCGCGGCCAGGCGGCGCCCCTTCATGGCGCACCTTCTTGAACATGCGCTCGGCGTAGGCATGGGCGAGCTGTGCCCCGTCGAAGTTGCCGGTTTTCTGGAAGAGGACCCCGAGGTTCAGCGCCGTAAGACCGCCCAGGTCGGGGATACTGGCCGCCTCGGCCTCGGCCTGCGCCTCCTCGTACGCCTGCTGCGACTCTGTGCTGCTCCCGAGCCGGAAATGGGCGATCCCGCAGTTGATGAGGCAGCGAATGATGCCGTGCCGATTCCCGATGCCGGCGAAACGCGCGCGCGCGACCTCGAACTCGCGCAGCGACTCCTGCGGTGCGCGTTCGAGCAGGGCGGCCCCCAGCCGCAGTCGCGCGTCGGCGATCAGGAGCTGGTCGTCGAGTCGTTCGGCTTCGGCGGTGGCGACGCGCGCGGCGTGCTCTGCCTCCGGACGCTGGCTCAGGCGGGTGTGGGCATCAGCGATGCTCGACAGGATCACGATGCAATCCTCGACCGCATCGATGGCGCGAGCCTGTTCCAGGAGCGCTCGTCCATCGCTGATCAGGTCCGAAAGGTTGCGCGCGCGCAGCAGTTGTACCTGGAGTGCACGCCGAGCGACCTTCACGTGGGCGACGCAGTCGTCGGGATCGACGTCGGTGCGTGCGTCGTCGCAGGTGGTGGACGCGATGTCCAGGTGACCGGCGATGTGGGCAACGTCGATCAGCGCGAGGCGGGCCTGCAACCGTTCGGCGGAACCCGGGGATCGGCGCACTGCGATGGAATACGACACAATGGCGTCGTCGAGGGCGTGGACGCTCGCGGCGCGGTCACCAGACTTCATTGCGAAGTGGAACGTGCGGACCTCGTCGCCGGCGGCATCGTAGTGGACGGCGATCTCGGTGAGCGCCTCGGGGCGCTCCGACTCCAGCACTTCGGCCACGCGGGCGTGCATCCGTCGCACCCGCCGCGGGTTGGCATGTCGCAACAGCGAGTTGGCCAGCAGGGTATGGGCAAACTGGAAGCGCTCTCCATCCCGGTCGGTTCCGCTGTCGAGCACGCCGGCGGTGATCGCCTCGTCGATCGCGTCGATGAGGGCATCCTCGTCGAGGTCGGTCACCCGTCGCAGCAGGTCGAACTCGAACGCCCGCCCGATGACCGCCGCCGTGGTCATGGTGGTCGTGGTCGAGGGTGCGAGGCGGGCGATGCGCCGCGCCAGCAGGTCGTCCACGGCCGGCGGCAGCTGCAGGGCATCCACACTCGCCCATTCCCAGCGCTTGCCGCCGTACCAGAGCACCCCCTCATCGGCCAGGGTCTGGAGTACCTGGACGACAAAGAGCGGATTGCCCTCGGTATATCGGTAGAGGAAGTCGGCCAGCTCTCCCTTGCGCTCGGCCTGGTGCAGCACGTCGGCCAGCCACTCCCCCACGTCGGTGGGCGAGAGGCGCTCGAGGCGGATCTCCCGGTACGACTCATTGCGCGAGAGGCGGCGGCGACTGTCCTCGAACTGCTGCGCATCCTCACGCCGGATGGTCAGGCAGATGAGGAGGCGATCGTGGCGGATGGTGCTCGCCAGGTGTTCGAGCACCTCCCACGAGGCGTGATCGGCCCACTGCACGTCGTCGAGCACGAGCATCAGCGGTCGCGACGCAGCTGCCGCGCGCACGTACGAGACCAGCTCATCGAGCAGGGCGTACTTCGACGTCACCCCGTCCTCACGCTGGACCGAGCCGTGGGCGCTGGACCGGAGGGCGGGGATGATGCGGGAGAGCTGCGGCCACTCCCGGTCTGGGAGCATGCGCTGCTGGTGCAGCTGCCCGATGACATCGGCCCATAATCCGAAGGGCGGGCGGACGTCGGGCTCCAGCGCGCGGGCGGTGATGAGCGTGCCCGTGCGCAGGCGGATCTCCGACGCCATGCGCTGCACGAGCGTCGTCTTGCCGACCCCCGCCTCGCCGATCACCGCGACGACCCCGGGAACGCCGCGCACGCAGTCTTCGACGCGTTCGCGCAGTTTCGCCACTTCGGCCTCTCGCCCGACGAATCGCTGCGTGTTGAGGCGGGGTGTCGTGTTGTCGCCATCGTGACTGGCGATGGACACCGCGTTCCGGCCGCGTCGCTTGGCGTCGTACAGCGCCCGGTCGGCGACGGCGAAGAGCCCCTCGAACGTCTCCCCGTCGAGCGGGGCAACCGAGACGCCGATCGAGAGCGAGACGCCCACCCACTGTTCTTCGGAGCCACGCACCGGGATGCGCAGTCCGGCCACGGCCTCGCGCAGGCGCTCGCACACGCGTGCGGCCTCGGCGGGCAGGGTGTTCGGGAACAGGATGACGAACTCGTCGCCGGCGTAGCGACCGACCACATCGTTCGGACGGGAGCCGTGGGCGAGGGCCCTGGACACCGCCTCGAGCACGTCGTCGCCGGTCAAGTGACCAAACGTGTCGTTGACCGACTTGAAGTGATCGACGTCGATTACGGCAAGGGCGAGGGGGGCGTCGGTCGAGGCGACGTCCAGCTCGCGCTTGGCCACCTCGATGAAGGCGCGGCGGGTGGGGAGGCCAGTGAGTTCGTCAACGGCCGGGCGCTGGCGCCCCTCGCGCCGGCGTTCGAGCTTGGGACGATCGGCCGCGCTGGATCGCGCCCCCGGTCCGCGCATCAGCTGCTCGAACGTCTCGAAGAGCTGCGGGTCGAACTGCCGTCCCGCGTCGCGCCGCATGACGTTGAGCGCCTCGTCGTGCGGGATCGCGCGCTTGTAACTGCGTTCGGTGGTGAGGGCGTCGTACACATCGGCCAGGCAGACGATGCGGGCGACCAGCGGGATCTCATCGGCGACCAATCCGTCGGGATATCCGGAGCCGTCCCAGCACTCATGGTGCGAACGCACGATGGGGAGGATGTCCCACGGGAATTCGACGTCCGACAGCAGCTCCACCCCGGCGATGGGGTGGCGCTTCATGAGCTCCCATTCCTCCTTGGTGAGGCGTCCGGGCTTGTTGAGCACCTCCGACGGGACGATGAGCTTCCCCACGTCGTGCAACAGCGCCCCGATCCGGAAGCAGAGCAACTCCGACTCGTCCAATCCGGCGGCGGCGGCGATCTGGCAGGCGACATCGGCGACGCGTTCGCAATGACCCTGGGTATAGCGGTCCTTGGACTCGGTCGACTCGCCCCATCGGTGCGCCACGACGAGGAACTCCGTCTGCAGGGCGCGCGTCTCCTGCGCGATGTCTTCCACGTCGTGCCGGGCCTGCATCTTCGCAAACAGGCGATGCGCGGCGTTGAGGCTCTGCAGGGCATCCTGATTGCGCCCGAGCTGTCGATAGACCTCCGCACGCTTGTGCTCCACCTCGGCCAGTAGGAGCAGGTTGCCGCGCGGGTGGCCAGGTCGGCCGCCCGCGCGAGCGAGACGAGCGCTTCGTCGTGATTGCCCAACTCCTTGGCGATTGATCCGGCCAGCTTGTACGCGCCGGCCTGGGAGTCGCCGAGCTGGTGGGCTTGTGCCGCGAGCAGGGCGCGATCGATCAGGCGACTGGCCGCGGCGAAGTCGCCACGATGGAAGATCGCCTGCGCCAGGTTGATCTCCAGCTGCGTGGCGATGTCGGCGTCCCCGAGCGTCGCGGCAATGTCGAGCGCCTGACGAAAGCTCCCTTCCGCCTCGTCCCACGTCCCGAGACGCGTCTGCACCAGCCCGACGTTATTGAGTGCGATGCAGACGTCGCGCGACATCCCCAGCAGTCGGTACTCGCGAATGCTGCTCTCGAAGTAGCGCAGCGCCTGTTGGTGGTCGCCTCGCACCGACGCAATGACCCCGATATTGGTGGAGGTCATGGCGACGAGCGGGGCGTCGTCGGCCCGCACAGCCTGCTCGCGCGCCGTGAGGTAGAGCCGCTTGGCAGAATCGAGGTCGCCGAGGTGCCAGTGCAGGACGGCCATCTGGTTGGTGCAATGCCCGATCCCGGCGTCGTCGCCCGCGAGTTCGGCCAGCGTGAGCGACAGCTCGATGCACTCACGCGCCGCGTCGTAGTTGGCGTCGGCCAGGTGCGTGCGCGCGATCGACCGTACGATGGCCGATGCGTTGATCTCGGCCGTCGCCTCTGCCAGGCGGAGGAGCGCCGCCTCGTAGAGTGCGCGTGCCTCGTCACGACGCGACTGTCGCTCGCACCCATGGGCGCGCTCGATCAGGGTCGCAAAGTCCTGGGTGGTCGGATCGACCGGTACGGCGAGCGGGAGCACGTACACCACGCGAGGATGAGGGCAGTGCGCAGGTCATGAAACGGCACGCCACAGCAGAACTCAGCAGACAGCAGGGGGCGAATACGCGCGCTGACCCGCTGGCGTCGACTGAGGACATTGGAGCCGTCTCAGTTCAGACGACCGCCCCCGCGATCTCGGCACGTCACGGCTCGGCACGTGACTGGATCGGCACGTCAACCGCTCGGAACGTCAGTCGCTCGGCACGTGACGCGGTGTCCTCGAGTCGTGAGGTCTGCCGAGTCAGCTGGCGGGCGAGTCGGGGGAGGGATCCTCGTCGAGCCGCTTCGCGAAATAGGTCTGCCGGCTTCCGGGGGGGTAGTCGTCGAGCACGCCGAAGACGCGATACCCGAGCTTGCCATAGAAGCCCGGCGCCTGGAAGTCGAAGCTATCGAGGTAGACCCCGAGGCAGTCGCGCGCTCGGGCCTCGTCCTCGGCGCATTGCAGGAGTCGCGTTCCCAGGCCGCGCCCGCGCTGTGGTGTGGCCACCCAGAGCAGGTCCACATGCAGCCAGCGCCAGTAGAACTCTCCGACCAGCCCCCCCGCCAGCATGCCGTCGGCATCGTAGGTGACCACGGTCAGCGGCTCCAGCTGCGGGTCCCCGGCGCGACGGCGATTGAACTGCTTCAGCTGGCTCAGGATTTCGGCCCGGAGTTCCCCGGTGGCGTCCGGGTGCACGATCGGGACAAAGGGCGGGGACATGTTGGGTCGGGGGGCGAGTGTCGGCGGCCGTCGGACAGCGTCAGCGACACGCGGGCGGTGCCGCCAGGCTCTCGTCCTTCCCGATCGCGGTCACATCGAGGAACTGGACGCGTGCGGGAGTTGTGGGTGCCAGCGTGATGGCCACCCTCAGGTCACCCGTGGCGCAGCGCAGCCGCCAGCGTCCACGCAGCGCGTTCTCCACGACGAACGGTCCCTCGGGTTGGCAGCGGTCGCCTGCCGCCAGGCGCACGCGCTCGATCGCGGCGCGCCGCCGCTCCCGCGGTTCGTCGCGGAACAGGTTCATGGCGGCGACGCTGTCGCCGAGGGCGTCGTCCCACCGGGTGACCAGGCGCGTGACCTGTTCGCGCATCTGGACGAGGACCGGGGCTGGTTGCGGCTGGCGGGGCTCGAGCGCCCCCGTGCCCGCCAGCAGGTCGAGTGCCTGGTCGGCGACCCCGTTCCACCCCGTGTAGGTGAGGTTGCCCATGGCCACGATCCCCACGCCGTACTCCGGGAGCCAGCGCATGAGCGAACCGAAGCCGGGGAGCCCCCCGGTGTGGGCGACCGTGATGCGGAAGCGACACGTCTGCCGCACGCCGAGACCGTAGCCGTATCCCCCGGCGCTCAGGGACGGGGCGCCCGTCGCATCACGCAACGCCGTGGCGCCATTGACGCGCCACACCTGTTGCATCTCGCGGCGTGAGGCGCGGCGAAGGACCCGGCCCTCGTCGCCGTCGCGCGGCGGCCAGGCATCGAGCATGAAGGCGACCCACCGGCCGAGGTCCGCCGCCGAGGTGAGCATGCCGCCCATCGGCCCGAACGCCCCGTCGGGGAGTTGTTCCTCCTCGAGCCAGCGCCCGTCCTGCCGGCGATAGCCGTGTGCCAGGCGGGTGGCAGGCACGGTGCGCGCCTCGAGCGTGGTCACCGTCATGCCTAACGGCAGCAGCACGCGCTCCCGGATGTACTGCGCGTACGGCTGGCCGGACAGGTTGGCGACGATGCGGCCGAGGATCGCGAAGCCGAAGTTGGAGTACTCGTACGCCGTCCCCGGGGCGCTCGAGAACGGGATCCCGGCCCGCATCATGCCCGCCATCTCCGCGTCGGTGGCCGACAGCTGCTGGTCGCCCCACGGATTGTCCTCGGGGAAGCCCTCCGAATGGCTCAGCAGGTGGCGAATGGTGATGGCCGGCGAGTCGCCGGTCGGCAGGCGCAGCGAGGCGAGCTCGGGGACGTGGCGGGACACGGGGTCGTCCAGCGACAGGCGGCCGGCATCGCGCAGTTGGAGAATGGCGACTGCAGTGAAGCTCTTGGACATCGAGGCAATCCGGAACACCGTGGCCGTGTCGACCGGAGCCCGCGCCGCGATGTCGCGAGTCCCCGACACGAACACGTGGGCCAGCGTGCCGTCGATAACGAGTCCGTAGGCGATGCCCGGGACGTGCGATTGCGTGGCGAAGTCGCGCACGAGCTGGTCGATGGCCGGGAACGCCGAGCGCAACTTCGACTCGCGCGCCGGGTCGGCGAAGGCGGCCGGCGGGGCGATGCTGGCGTCACGCACTGCCTGCGCGGTCGCCAGGGCCGGCGCCAACGAGAGCACGACGACGCCGAGACCGGCGCGATGGAGAAACGACCGCATGTGGGTTGGGAAAGGCGAGGAAAATGTCGGGAGCGTGGGCGGCCAACATTGGCCGCCGCGCCATGGGCGCGTCAATGCAGCGGCGCAATTCCTCACGAGCGCCGTGCCGGCAGGTTTCGCGCCTCCCACATGGTGCGGGTCCAGAGCACGATCACCCCGCAGCCATCGGACGATTGGAACTGCGGCGGTGCGAGCTGGCCGCGCGGATAGACCTCGATCGCCCGCAGGTCGGCCATGATCGCCATCTGGTCCACAGGGGCCCGCGGGGCCCGCGCGGCGTCGAGGAAAACCGTCGGGAGGCACAGCCCCTTGGACGCGTTGAAGCTCGCACTCGCCCGCATGTACACCCCCTGTCCCCCGCTGCCGCTGGTGACGGTGATGCCGGACACGCCACGGAAAAGCTCCGACGGAAGCTGGACGTTGCGTGACCGGATGATCGAGTCGGTGAGAAAAACGCCGACCCCCGACTGCCGCCGCGTCTCGAAGGCTCGGCGCACGCTCATCGCCGACAATGCCAGGCGGTCGGCGTCGGTGCGCACCCGCAGCGTGTCCAGCAGCGTCGTCCCCTCGGTGAGCGACGGGTTCGCCGAGCGCAGGACGATCTCGGCAGCCGTGTCGCCGCTCCCCATGACGTCGACCGCCAACCTGCCCGGGGCGAAGCCGATCGCGCGCACCTCGAGCATCTGCGTTCCGCTGGCGACCTGGGTCATCAGAAAAGTCCCGTCGCCTCGCGTGGTCGCCTCGCCGACGCTCCCGAACAGGCGCAGCGTGGCTCCCTCGACCGGCGTCCCGTCGTCCGAGCGCACGATACCGCGAATGCGCGCCGTGCCGGTTCGCGCCGCCTCCGGGGTCACGCCATCGGCGCGTGTCGGGGCGGCCGTCGCGCCAGCTCCCACGTCGCGCTCGAACATATCCACGGCATGCGACGCATCGCCAAGAACCAGGTCGCGGCGCAATAACCCGGTCTCGGGCATGCCGAGCTCCAGCACGCCGCTGGAATCGGCCCCCGCATAGACGCGTGTGAGTACGGTCGTCCCCAGCGGCACCCCGCAGATGACGAATCGCCCCGACTCGTTGGCCTGGGCATCGATCGAGCGCGTGACCTCGCGCATCCCCTGTCGCCCCAGCACGAACTCGGGCCACTCCACGCGCACCCGCGCGCGCGGGACGGGGAAGCCATCGCGTGCCGAGCGCGCGAAGCCGCGCAGGATTCCGGTGGAGTCCTTGGCGATATCTGTCTTGCACGCGGCGCGGACCATGCTCGCCGCCGACGGCACGCCGAGCGGGGCGACCACGGTGGCGGCAAAGCGCAGCTCGAGGCGCACTTGCCCAGTCTCCAGTCCGAGCGAATCGAGGCGGGCGTGCGAAAAGCCGAGCAGGTAGCTGCCCGGTGCGAGCGTGTCGAAGGAGAACGCCCCGGCCGAGTCGGATGTCGCGAGCAGGGGGGCGCTCTTGACCGGGAGTGCGACCAGCTGCACGACGGCCCCCGCGAGCGGGCGCATCTCTATGCTGTCAAACACCACGCCGCGCAGGGCGGATTCGCGGGCGGACTGCGCGCCGGCGACCGACTCGGCGACGAGCGCGGCACACCCTGGGAGGAGGAAACGCAGCGTTGACATGACGGCAGATTGGCGACGACGACGGGGCGGAGTCCGCGCGTGCGCCCTCTCGCGTTAGGGGCGAACGTCCTGCGGCGCGAGGTCTCCTGTCGGCCACAACCATGCCGCCCCTCGTACGCCGCTCGAATCGCCATGCCGGTTGGGGACGACACGCGTAACCAGCGTATCCGAAAAGACCTCGCTCGGCAGTCGCTCCGTGACCGACTCGGCGAGGTGCGGCATGTTGGACATCCCTCCGCCCAGCACGATGATATGGGGGTCGAGCAGGTTGATGACCGATGCCAGCGCGCGCGACAGGCGATCCACGTATCGCTCGAGCGTCGCCGTCGCCCCGGCGTCACCGTACGCGGCGGCGCGCACGATCTCGGGAGCACCCCACTGCTGATCGGTGTGCGTCGCGTGATCGCGCGCGAAGCCGGGTCCCGACAACCAGCTCTCGATGCACCCCGACCTGCCGCAGTAGCAGGCGGGGCCCGGCAGCTCATCGGCACTCACCCGCGGTAGCGCGTTGTGTCCCCACTCGCCGGCGATGAGGTTGGCGCCGGGAAGGCAGGCACCGTTCACGACAATCCCCCCGCCGACGCCGGTGCCCAGAATCACGCCGAACACGACGTCGCACCCCGCGGCCGCGCCGTCGGTCGCCTCGGAGAGCGCGAAACAGTTGGCGTCGTTCATGAGTCGCACCGGTCGGTGAAGGATCGCCTCGAGGTCGCTGCCAAGCGGTTGGCCGATCAGCCAGGTGGAGTTGGCGTTCTTCACGTGACCGGTGGCCGGAACCACCGCGCCGGGAACCCCGACTCCCACCGATCCGCGACGTCCGGTTTCGCCCTCGATTGCATGCACGAGTCCGGCGACCGTATCGACCGTCCCGCGGTAGTCGCGCGGCGTCGACACCCGGTGGCGGACGAGGGTCTCGCCGCCATCGGCCAGGGCAATGCCCTCGATCTTGGTGCCTCCGACGTCGATGCCAATGCGCATGAAGGGGCTGCGTGAGGGAAAGGACAGCGGCTGCGGACGAGCCAAACGTGCGCCGCCGATTCGGACAACGCTACGTCGCCGCAGCACGCGACGCGCGGCGCGTAGTGTAAAGTTATTCCCTACGAACGGGGGCCGAACCCCCAACAGCCGCGCCCCGCGACGTGGGCGAGTGTTAAGGTCAGGCGACCGGCGACCGGCGACCGGCGACCGGCGACCGGCGACCGGCGACCGGCGACCGGCGACCGGCGACCGGTGAGCTGGTGAGCTGGTGAGCTGGTGAGCTGGTGAGCTGGTGAGCTGGTGAGCTGGTGAGCTGGTGAGCTGGTGAGCTGGTGCCGCAGCGTCGACGACAACACGGGAGGTCTGGTGGCCGACGCGCGCTCGGAATGGTACCAACTGCCGGCTTCTGACGTCGCCGAGCAATTGGTGGTCGATGCGGCGCACGGTCTGTCGTCGAGCGAGGCGACCGCGCGGGCAGCGCAGCATGGCCCGAACGAGCTGCGCGAGGGTCGGCGTCGCTCGTCGCTGCGCATGCTCGCCGACCAATTCACCGACCTGATGGTGGTGGTGCTGCTGGTCGCCGCCGTGGTGGCGGGGATGGTGGGGGAGCCGCACGACTCGGTCGCCATCGTGGCGATCATCGTCATCAACGGAGCGCTCGGCTTCTCGCAGGAGTATCGCGCCGAGCAGG
Organism: Gemmatimonadota bacterium; assembly: GCA_016704465.1. Lineage (GTDB taxonomy): Bacteria > Gemmatimonadota > Gemmatimonadetes > Gemmatimonadales > Gemmatimonadaceae > SCN-70-22. The sequence goes on from JADJAD010000019.1 coordinate 46,474, forward strand.
CCGTACGGTCGCTGCGGGCCATGGCCGCACCGCTGGCGCGCGTTCGCCGCGACGGCGTTACCTCGATGATTGCGGCGCGGGAGCTCGTCCCCGGCGACGTCGTGGAGCTCGAGACCGGGATGATTGCACCGGCCGACGTGCGCTTGCTACGGGTCCGTCGCCTGCGCATCGACGAGTCGGCGCTGACGGGCGAATCGCAGGGAGTGAACAAGTCCGTGGTTGCCCTCCCCGGGCGGAGCATTCCGCTCGGCGATCGCGTCAACATGGCGTGGAAGGGGACAATCGTCGCCTACGGACGGGGAGAGGGCGTCGTGGTGGCGACGGGAATGGCGACGGAACTCGGGCGTGTCGCGTCGCTGCTCGACGAAGCGGAGCAGTTGCTCACGCCGCTGCAGCGACGCCTGCGGCAGTTCGCGACCCAGCTCGCGGTCGTGGTGGTCCTGTTGTGCACCGCTCTCTTCGGCCTTGGCCTCCTGCGCGGCGAGCCACTCCTCCTGATGTTCCTGACGGCACTCAGCCTGGCGGTTGCCGCGATGCCCGAGGCGCTGCCGGCTGTCGTCACCGTCTCGCTGGCGCTGGGGGCGCGCCGCATGGTGGCGCGCCACGCGCTGATCCGGCGGCTCCCCGCGGTCGAGACGTTAGGCTCGGTGACGTACATCTGCTCGGACAAGACGGGCACCTTGACGCAGAACCGCATGCGGGTGACCGACGTGCGCGGCACCGACGGCGCCCCGATCGACATCGCGCGCGACGAGGGGGCGGCGTTGGCCAGGGCCATGGTGCTGAACTCCGATGCCCGCCTCGTAAACGGCTCCGGCAGCGGCGCGGGCGATCCCACCGAGGTCGCCCTGCTGGACTACGTCGCCGGGTCGGGAACAGACATTGCTGACCTGCTGCGGCAGAGTCCACGTCGCGCCGAGCTCCCGTTTTCCTCCGAACGGGGGCGGATGACGACGTTGCACACGGCGGCTGGTGGCGAGTCGATGCTCCTGACCAAGGGGGCGCCGGAGCGCGTGGTGCCACGATGCACGCATGTGCAGCTGCCGGCAGGGCGCATCCCGATAGACCATGCGGCGGTCATGGGCCAGGCCGACGAGATGGCCCGGAACGGACTCCGCGTGCTGGCCTTCGCCGTGCGCGACGTCGCGTCACGCGACGCCGCGTCACTCGACGCCAAATCGGTCGACGGCCAGGCGCTGTCGGACGACGAGGAACGGGACTTGACCTGCCTCGGGTTCGTCGGGCTGATGGATCCGCCTCGGGACGAGGCGGCATCGGCCGTGGCCGAGTGCCGGAGCGCCGGTATCCGCGTCGTGATGATCACCGGTGACCACCCGGCCACCGCCGGCGCCATCGCCCGTCGGGTCGGGATCGTGGACGGCGACGGGGACGGGGACGGGGACGCGCCACGGGTGGTCACCGGGGCCGAGCTGGAACGGCTGGACGACGATGGGCTCGCGGCGCTGTGCGCCGAGGCGCGGGTGTATGCCCGTGTCGCGCCCGAACAGAAAATCCGCATCGTGCGGGCCCTGCAGGGGCGCGGAGAATTCGTCGCGATGACCGGCGATGGCGTGAACGATGCCCCGGCGCTGCGCCAAGCCGATATTGGCGTCGCGATGGGACGCGGCGGCACCGACGTGGCGCGCGAGGCGGCCGACATGGTGCTCACCGACGATAACTTCGCCTCCATCGTCTCCGCCGTGCGCGAGGGACGGCGCATCTACGACAACATCCGCAAGTTCATCCGGTACATCCTGACGGGAAACTCGGCAGAACTCTGGCTCCTGCTCCTCGCACCGCTGGCCGGACTCCCGCTCCCGCTGCTCCCGATTCACATCCTCTGGATCAACCTCGTGACCGACGGCCTGCCGGGCCTGGCGCTCGCCCTCGAGCCTGCCGAACGGGATATCATGCAACGTCCTCCTCGCCCCCCACACGAGAGTGTCTTCGCGCACGGACTGTGGCAGCACGCGCTGTGGGTCGGACTGCTCATGGGCGGCGTCGCACTGCTGACACAGGGGTGGTCGCTGCGGCATGGCTTGGCACACTGGCAGAGCATGACGTTCACGGTCCTGGCACTCTCGCAACTAGCCCACGTGATGGCGATTCGATCCGAGCGCGTGTCACTCTGGACGCAGGGCGTGTGGGGTAACGCGCCGCTCACGCTCGCGGTGCTCGGCACCGTCGGGTTGCAGATGGCGACCCTGTACGTCCCCGTGCTCAACGGCATCTTCAAGACAGCGCCGCTGTCGGCAGGTGAACTGGCGGCCTGCGTGGCGCTCTCGTGCCTGCCGTTCCTGGCCGTGGAAGGGGAGAAGCTCCTGCTTCGACGCGGCTATCAGTACGCCTCGGCCAGTGGGAGAGCGTCGTGACGCTTGCGATTGTCACCTTTGTGTTGTGCGGGGCGATCATCGTCCTGTCGTCCGTCGCGCTCACCCGGGCGGCCGAGGCGTTTGCGCGGTCGACCAACATTGGGCGGGTCTGGATCGGGACCGTGCTGCTCGCGTCGGCCACGTCGCTCCCCGAACTCGGTGTGGACGTGTCGGCCGTCCGACAGGGCGCAGCCGACCTCGCGGCGGGCGACATCTTCGGGTCGAGCATGGCCAACATGCTGATCCTGGCGCTGCTGGGCATGGTGCCGCCACGCGATGACATCTTCCGGCGCACCTCGCTCGACAACACGATCGCTGCGTCGCTCGGCATCATCATGACGGCCATCGTCGGTATCCTGGTGTACAGCCAGGCCACCACGACCGTGGCCGGCGTGCATCCGGCCTCGGTCCTGCTCGTCGTGCTGTTCCTCATCGGTAGTCGCATCCTGTATCGTCAGGCGAGCGATGCGGCCCCAGCCGATGCGGCCCCGGCCACCGCTGCGCCGGTCAATGCCGAGCATCAGGGCGCCGGCCAGGCTACCCCAGCCACACCGGGCGACGCTGCCGCGACGGACGAGGATGAGACGGACCGTGCGCGCCGTCGGCGCGTGTCCGGTACGCGGTTCCTGGCATCGGCGGCCGTCCTGCTCTTGCTCGCGCCGCTGTTCGCCGACAGCGCCCAGACGATCGCCGAGGGGACGGGGCTGGGGCTGACCTTCTTCGGGACGCTGTTCGTCGGGGCCAGCACGTCGCTCCCGGAGCTGGTTTCGTGCGTGGCCGCGCTGCGGATGGGCGCGCGCGACCTGGCCGTGGGCAACTTGTTCGGCTCCAACGTGTTCAATGCGTCGATCTTCCTCGCGATGGACCTGGCGCACCCCGGCGGCTCCATCTTCGCCATCGTGGGGCAGGCGCACGTCGTGTCGGCGCTGTTCGCCGTGCTCCTGATGGCGCTGGGCAGTGCGTCCATCGCCTTTCGCGCCACGCGTCGCCATGCCCTCATCGAGCCCGGGGCGGTCCTGATGCTCCTGGCGTACGTCACCGGCGTCGTCGCCCTCTACCAGCTGCGTGCCGCGCCCTGAGTCGCCACACCGAGAAGCAGCCTCACGAACAGGAGTCGCCCATGATTCGCCGTGTCCTCATTCCGCTCGACGGTTCCCACTTTGCGGAGCATGCCCTTCCCTACGCGATCGCGATCGCGCGTCGCGCCGGCGCCACGATCGAGCTGGTCAGCGTGTCGCCCCCGCCGTTCTCTTCGACGCACGTGCGTGGGGTCCGCATCCTCGACGACGCGGACTTGCGCGCGGGGGCGGCGGCGCACCAGCGCTATCTCGACGACGTGGCGTGGCGGATCCGGGAGCGATATGGGATGCCCTGCAGCGAGTTGGTCCTGGTGGGTGCGGTCTTCGAGCGTCTCGTGGAGCATGTGGCGACGTCGAAGCCCGATCTCGTGGTGATGACGACGCATGGCGGCGGCAGCTCGTCGCAGTCCTGGCTCGGCAGCGTGACGGATCGCATGGTGCGCGACGCGACCGTGCCGCTGGTGCTCGTGCGCCCGTCGGCGGCCACCGACATGATGGGCGGCGAGCCCGTGCTGCGTCGGCTGCTCGTGCCGTCGGACGGATCGCCAGTCGCCGAGGCCGTGCTCGCGTCGGCAATGCAGCTGGCGGAGTTATACGAGGGCGAGCTGGTGCTGCTGGGCGTCGTGCCGACGCCGTCCCGACTCCCGCATTCCCTGCTGCTCCCCTTGCTGCCCGACGTGGAAGCGCGCGTCGAGGCCGCAGAGGAGCGGTTGCGAACGCACCTCACGGCCTGCGCCGCTCGCGTGGGCACGTCGACGGTGCCGGTGTCGGTGGTGGTCGTCCGGCACCACCATCCCGCCACGGCGATTTCCGAAGTCGCGGCCCATGAGAAGGCCGACCTCATCGCCATGTCCACGCACGGGCGCGGCGGCGTGCGACGCCTCCTGCTGGGCAGCGTGACCGACAAGGTGCTGCGCTCGGGCTCACTCCCCATGCTGGTGAGCCGCCCCGACGCCACGTGATGGTTCGGCGCGCGAGACACTGGCGCGTCGCGTTGTGTCACCCGCAGTTTCGTCCGTGGTGTCGTCACGAATCCCTGTCACTCATCCCCCTCGATGCCGCTGCGTCCTCCCAAGCATCTGCTGGTCATCGCGGCCGCGCTCTCGCTGACCGCCTGCGGCGACGCGCGCAGTGAAACGATCGACACCCCGTTCGAGATCGTGGCCGAGTTTCCGCACGACACCGGGGCCTACACGCAGGGGCTCGTCTGGCAGGACAGCGTCCTGTACGAGAGCACGGGACGCTACGGCGCCTCGGACGTGCGCCGCGTGGACCTGCGCACGGGTGCCGTGCAGGCCTCGACCGCCCTCGCCGACAATCGATTCGGCGAAGGGCTCGCCCTGCTGGGCGGAAAGTTGTACCAGCTCACCTGGGAGTCGAAGGTGGCGTACGTCTACGACGCGACCTCGCTGGTGCTCCTCGACTCGATCTCGTACGCGGGCGAGGGGTGGGGACTCGCCACGGACGGCACCTCGCTCTACCTCAGCGATGGATCGGACTCCGTGCGGGTCGTGAATCCGGCCACGTTCGTCACGGAGCGAGTCATGCACGTGCGACACGAGCAGTCGCCGCTGCCCAAGCTCAACGAACTCGAGTTCATCGACGGCGACCTGTTCGCCAACGTGTATGAGTCGGACTGGATTGCCCGCATCGACCCCGCGACCGGTGTCGTGCGCCAGCTCCTGGACTTTGCCGCGCTGTGGCCGCGCGGGCAGCGCCCGTACGGGGCTGATGTGATGAACGGGATCGCCCGGGCCCCGGCCCCTGGTACGTTGCTCCTGACGGGCAAGCTCTGGCCGAGGATGTATTCGGTGCGCCTCACGCCGCCGCGCTAGCGCGACGGGCAAGAGGATTCCTGCATGACGCTCCCTCGCTACACCCGAGGTCCTGTGCCGCGGAGCGCCGCATGCGCGCTCGCCTTCGCGACGCTGCTGGCGAGCGCGGCGCCGGCGCCGGCGCAGGTGCCGGCGCGTTCCGCCGATCCCGCCGTGCGCGGCATCCCGCGCTCGGCCTTTCCTCGGCTCGTGCCGCTGGCGCCGGGCGTCTACGGCTACGAGGAGATCCGCGCGCCCGGCTTCACGACCGTGAGCCTCGTCGTGGTCGGCGATAGCGGCGTGCTCATCGCCGATGGGCAGGGGAGTCCTTCGGCAACGCAGCGGTTGCTCGACGAGATCCGCACCGTCACGGCGCGCCCGGTGCGCTGGTACGTGGTGGGATCGGACCATGGGGACCACACCGCCGGCAACAGCGTGCTTCCGCCCGGCGTGACCTGGATCGTGCACCCCAACTCCCAGCGACAGTTGCAACAGGACGCGGTGGCTGCGGATGCCGCGAACGCACGCACGGGCAGCTCGGCCGCCGGCGCCACGCCGTCGCCCCCGCGGCTGGTGGTCGTCCCCCCGCAGGCCATGACGGGCGATCGCGAGCAAGTGGACGTGGGCGGGCGGGTGGTCGAGGTGCGCTTCCTGGGGCGCGCCCACACCGGCGGCGACCTCATGGTGCACCTGCCGGGCGAGAAGCTCCTGTTCATGAGCGAGGCGTATCTCAATCGCGTCTTCCCGGCCATGCGCTCGGCGTATCCCGCCGAGTGGGTCACGGTGCTCGACCGCGCGCTGGCCATGGACGTCACCCGTTTCGTTCCCGGGCATGGGTTCATCGAGACGCCACGCGTTTCGCGCGAGGAACTGGTGGCCTTTCGCGAGGCGCTGCGGGCCGTCATCGCCGAGGTCACGCGCCTGCACGCGCGCGGGCTCTCGGCCGACGCGGCAGTCCGCGAGGCCGACTGGGGATCCTACCGAGACTGGTTCCTCGCCGAGCAGCAGGGGCCCATCGCCGTGCGCCGGGTGTACCAGGCCCTCGACGGCAGCTTGCCACGGGATACTCGTTAGGCTACCAGCGCAATCGCGCGCGGACGTACTGCACGGCGAGATCGGTCGTGCTCCAGAGCTGCACGTCGCCCCCCGAGCCGTAGCGCACCGGCGTGGGTATGCCACCCTCGAATGCGTAGCTCCACAACTCGCTGCGGAAGCCGGAGGCGTCTACCGCCGCCACCACCCGCTCGGCCGCGGCGCGCAACTCCCGTGTGAACGGCGAGTCGCCGCCGCCGGCTGCAAGCACCTGTTGCGCCACGCCGAGCAGGAAGAGGTTCACCTCGCGCCCCCACGCCACGCGGGGGCCGTGGTACGGGTCGCGCACGAACGCGCCCCACACGCTGTCGGTGGCAAAGGCGTCGTTGGCCACCACCGGCCCCACGCGCTCCACGAACAGCCCCACCGGGTACGGCCGCACGAACAGCCGGCTGTCGCGCACCACGACCGCGGGATCGATGGCGCCGTGCAAGGGGTCGCCAAGGAAGAGCCGGGTCGCGATGTCAGTGTTGACGACGCCGATCGGCGCACCACCCGCATCGAGCGAGAGCGCGAGGAAGACCAGCGAATCGCGGTCGGCGCCACTGGCGGCCAGCACGCCCTGCCAGTGCGCGCGCTCAACCTCGGGCATCGCCTCCATCCGCTGCGCCACCTTGGCCCGTACGTCGTCCGGCCCCAGTCGCACGACGAAGTGCCGCCCGGCGCCCATCCAGGTGTCGATGGCCCGCGCAAGACTCGTCGAGTCGCGCGTCCAGGCGCCGAGCGGCGTGTTGCCGAGTTCCGTCGGGGTGGCGCTGGCGAGTGAGTCGATCGAGAAGCCGAGCGTGGGGATGGTGCGCAGGATCGTGCGGAGGCCTTGCAGCGCGTGCGGGGCCCAGATCGCGTTGACGTCCATGCCGTATCGTCCCCCGCGTAGCCGGCACCGCTGTCGCGCCAGCTGGTGGACGCCCACCCTCCCTCGGCGCGCGGCGCGAAGGCGATCAGCGTTTCCACGGAGGGTGACGCGGCGTAGGGGGCGGTCATGCGCGCCACCAGGGCGAGTTCGCGCAGCAGCCGGGTGAGGCGCGGCTCGTTTCCACCATCCACCTCGCGCAAGAAGGCGCGCTTGCGGCTGGCGGAGACGTTGGGGTCGGCGATCCATGACGCCACGAGCACCGGGAGCTGCAGCTCGTCGTCGATCATGTGATAGTTCTCCCGCACGCGTCGATGCCGGCGCAGGACGTCGTGGGCGCGCGCCAACAGCGAGTCGGCCGCCCGAACATTGCCGCGCCCGCGTGCCTCGTCCCGTGCCCGCAGGAGGGCCGCATACTCGGCTGCCGCTTCGCGCACCGCCTGAGCGCCGAGCGCCTCCTCGTGGCTCACCTGGCCATCGGGGGAGAGCTTGCGCAGGGCGGCGGCGATGGCGAAGGCGGACATGTCGTCGCGCCAGATGCCGCGCATCATCAGGGTCGTCACCAGCATGTCGCGCCCGAAGTACGTGGCGTACGTCGGGAGCCCCGCCATGAGCTTCTCGCGCGAGGCGAGCAGCTCGACGCCGCGCACCTGGCGCTCCATCCAGCGCGCGCGCACCTGGGCGTCGGCGTCACGGCTCCCGGCGGCGCGCACGGAGTCGAGAAAGGCGAGGAAGTCCGGGGTAAAGATCTCGCCGCGGGCGAGCGGGGCGAGGGTGGCCCCTGTTGTCGAGAGCTGCACCTCAACACGCACCCCGCCCCCGTCCACCGCGCTCAGCACGAGCGAATCGCCCGCTGCAACGCCACGCACGCGTCGCGGATCGACGACCAGCGCAATACTCATGGTGTCGCGCCCGTCGAGCGACGGCTGCACGACCCGGGCACGCCAGAGGCGGGGGCCCTGGTCGATCGTCACGGTCGGGCGTAGGCGAGCGCGCAGGCGGGTCACGCTCGTCGCATTCAGGGCGCGCAGGTGGCGCTGCCGTTCGGCTGCGGGCAGCTGCTCGATCGCGTTCACCAGCCGTACCAACTCCTCGACGGCAAAGGCCGGCGATGCAAACGGGCGCCGGTGATCCCCGCCGTGCAGGAAGTCGCGCTCGACCCGCATCGACCCGAGCACGAACCAGCCGAGGGCGATCGAGGCGGCGTCGGAGCGCACGGAGTAGGCGATTGAGCGGCGACGTCCCATTTGCGAGACTGCGGCACCGGGGGCGCCCCACTCGAGCGGGGCAGCGCCGCCGCCCGCCAAGCGGGCGCTGAAGCCCGCGCTGGCGTTTTCCGCATCGGCCAGGATGTGGACCACGCGTCCCTCGCGGCGGTCCAGGTAGATCTGGACCGTGTTGCTCGCGGCATCGCGATAGAGGCGGGTCTGGTAGCCCTGATAGGCGGCAGCGTCGTCCAGTCCGGCTTCTGGGAACGAGAGGGCCGGTGTTATAACCCTTTGCTGGACAATGGCTTGCCTTGCCTGAGCTGTCTGGGAGAGCTGGGCGAACAGTACCAGGAAGCTCACGAGCATGATCGTGCCTCCAGCCGAGGTCAGGGCGAGCGACTACGTACTTGCGGGCGCCTTAGGCGTCAAGCGGACGAGCATAGGATCGGACGAGAGCGGGCCTGCGGCACTTATTGCCGCCCGCGATTCGACGGCGAATCCAAAACCGTGCAAGAAGGCGATTTACGCGATCTTGACCGATTCTCACACGGCCGTATGTTATGCCGGCGGGCCACAGGAAACGTTTGCGGAAAACGCTTCCACATGAGCACGGTATCCGCTGCGACAACTGTCCTGAGCATGCTCGCCGCGTCCCCTGTCACGTCAACATCGGAGAGTTTCCGTATGGTATTCACGCGTTGTCTGTTGGTCGCCTTGGCCGGCGGCCTGCTGACGGTGTCTCAGCTACCTGCGCAATGCACCGGCGGTACCATCACGGGGCGCGTCGTCGACTCGACGAGTCAGCAGCCGCTCGCCAACGTGCAGGTTCAGGTCGTGGGCACGCCGCGCGGGGCGCTCTCTCGCGCCGACGGCGGCTTCACGATCGTCGGCGTGGCGGCCGGATCGGCGACCGTCCGCGCCACGCGGCTCGGATTCAACCCGCAGTCACGCACCGTCACGCTGAGCGACGGGCAGACGGTCAACGTCGAGTTCTCGATGTCGGCGTCGGCCATCAACCTGCAGGCGGTCGTGGTCGTCGGGTACGGAACGCAGCGCCGCGAGGCGGTGACCGGTTCCGTCGCGACGCTCGACGCCTCCGAGGCCAACGTCGGCGTGGTGAACAACGCCAACGCGATGCTCAACGCCCGCGTGACCGGCGTCAACGTCATCTCGAACAACGGTGAGCCCGGCGCGAACTCGCAGATCCGCATCCGCGGCGGTACCTCGATCAGTGCGTCGAACGATCCGCTGTACGTCGTGGACGGTGTCCCGCTGCAGAACGACAATCCGGTGGCTTCCGGCGTGGCGATCGGCGGCTCTGCCGCCCTCGGACGCAGCCCGCTCAACGCCATCAACCCCTCCGACATCGCCTCGATCACCATTCTCAAGGACGCCTCGGCCACGGCGATCTACGGCTCGCGCGGCGCCAACGGCGTCGTCCTGATCGAGACCAAGAAGGGGCAGGCCGGTGCATCGCAGTTCGAGTTCGACAGCTACGTCGCCGCCTCGACGGCGGCCAACAGCTACGACCTGCTCACCGGCAGCGAATACAAGTCCTTCATCCAGCAGCAGATCACGGCGGGCAAGTTGCCTGCGTCCCGCCTCAACTCGGTCGGGACGGCCAACACGGATTGGGAGAAGGAGCTGCAGCGCACGGGGATCACGCACAACCAGAACCTCTCGATCTCCGGCGGCACTGCGTCCACGCGCTACCGGGCGACGCTCAACTACTTCGAGCAGCAGGGCATCATCATCTCGAACGGGCTTCGCCGCTACCAGGGACGCGTCAACGCCAACAACTCGTCGTTCGGCGGCAAGCTGCAGAGTGGTCTGAACCTGACCGTCTCGCGTGTGCAGAATGACTACCTCCCGTTCGACAACACGGCCGGATTCGACGGCGGCGTGTTCACCAACATGGTGTCGTTCGATCCCACCCAGCCGGTGCGCAACTCCGACGGCTCGTTCTACGAAGTCGGGTCCGGCGCCCAGTCGATCCGCAACCCGGTCGCCCTCTCGCGCCAGATCGCTGATCAGGCCCCCGAGAATCGCACACTGGGCAACTTCACCGCCTCGTACGGCCTCTTTCCGACGCTGACGTTCAAGACGACGCTGGGCGCAGACATCGCCAATTCGGTCCGCCAGACGTACTTCCCACTCAGCAGCCCGGTCGGTGCCTCCACCAACGGGCGTGCCCGGCAGGCCGAGCGCTCGCTGTCGAACCTCAACTTCCAGTCGCTCGTGACCTGGGCGCCGCAGCTCGGGACCAACAACGAGCTGGAAGTCCTCGGTGGTTACGAATTCACGCGCTTCGAGAACCGCGGCTTCGAGGCCGAGATGCGCGGCTTCCTGACCGACGCCTTCCAGTGGAACAACCTCGGCGCCGGCACGAGCGAGGGGTCGCCTGCCCCGACCTCCTACATCGAGCAGAGCCGCCTCGCCTCGTTCTTCACGCGAGCGAATCTCGGATTCCGCAATAAGTACTTCCTCACCGGTGTGCTGCGGAACGACGGCTCCTCGCGTCTCGCTCCGGGCAACAAGTGGGCGGTCTTCCCGGCGGTGTCGGCCTCGTGGCGACTCAGCGAAGAAGCGTTCATGCAGAACAACGCCCTCTTCTCGAACCTGAGCGTCCGCCTCGGATGGGGGGTTCAGGGAAACCAGTCGGTGCGACCCTACGGCACCCAGCTGCTGCTGCGCACCAACAACGACGCCCGCTATCCGTTCGGAAACTCGGTCATCACGGGCTTCGCCGCATCGCAGGTGGCCAATCCCGACCTGACCTGGGAGACGTCGACGCAGGTGAACGTCGGCATCGACTACGGCATCAAGGGAGACCGGTTCACCGGTACGCTGGAGCTCTACCAGAAGAAGACCAAGGACCTGCTGTTCGATGTGCCGGTGGCACAGCCGGCGGTGGTGTCGACCCGCCTCGAGAACGTCGGCAGCCTGAACGTGCGCGGCTTCGAGGCGTCGCTCGACGCCCAACTCTTCAGCGGCGCCAGTTCCTCGATGACGTCGGGACTGGTCTTCACGATGGAGCGCAACGAGATCGACGCGCTCGGACTCGATCGCCAGTTCATCATCACCGGCAGCGTCAACGGGCAGGGCCAGTCGGGCAAGTTCGCCCAGCGGCTCATCCCCGGCCAGCCGATCGGTACGTTCTGGGGCGCCGAGTTCGCCGGCTACAACAGCGACAAGCAGCAGCTCTTCAACAAGTACACGGTGACGCGCGACGCGCAGGGGCGCGAGCTCACGCGCACGCGCGATGGGACGACGACGTCGCCGGGCGGTGACGACGAGGTCATCATCGGCAACGCGAACCCCGCGTTCAGCCTCGGGATCCGCAGCAACGCCACCTGGAAGAAGTTCGACGCCAGCTGGCTGTGGCGCGCCGAGGTCTCGCGCGATGTGTTCAATAACACGTCGCTGGTCTACAGCACCACATCGAACGTCAACCAGAGCCGCAACTTCCTGCGCTCCGCGCTCGACAACGAGGACGCGATAGGCCAGCCGGCGATCTACTCCTCACGCTGGATCGAGGACGGGTCATTCCTGCGACTGCAGAACCTGACGGTCGGCTACCAGGTGCGACTCCCGGGCCTCTCGTCGCGCGACAGCCGCCTGTACGTATCGGGCGACAACCTGCTCCTGTTCACCCCGTATTCGGGATACGACCCCGAGGTCTTTGTTGACAACGGACTCGCGGTCCGCGGGATCGACTACCTGATCTATCCGCGCGCCCGGACCTTCACGGCCGGCGTGCGCGTCCAGTTCTAAGACCGGCGGCGGTGGCGCGTCGTTCGTGGCGCGCCACCGCACCGTACCTCGATCCTTCCTTCATCAACTGATCAGGTAACCTCCGAATACTATGCCCATTTTCTCTTCGCTCCCCTTCCGCCGCGCACGGCTCAGTGCCGTGCTGCTCGCGGGTGTGCTCGGCGCGGTGGCGGGTTGCACGGACCTGACCGAGACGCCGCTCGACGCCCTCACGCCGGACAACGCGTTCAAGAACGACCCTGAAATTCTCGCCGGCGCCGCGTCGGTGTACGCGCAGCTCCGCCAGACGCAATGGGCCTACTACAACCTGTCCGAGATCACGACCGACGAGCAGATCGTCCCGACGCGCGGGAGCGACTGGTTCGACAACGGGCGCTGGATCGAGATCTACCGGCAGTCGTGGACCGCCAATTCCGGGTCGGCCCTCGACGACATGAACGGCCTGTGGAACAACATGTTCGCCGGTGTGGCCAAGGCGAACTTGATGATCGACGTGGTCGAGAAGAGCACCAGCGCCTCGAAGGACGGCAACCTGGCAGAGCTGCGAGTGCTGCGCGCCTGGTTCTACTACGTGCTGATGGACATGTTCGGCGGCGTGCCGATCGTGACCTCGACCGAGGTCGTCCCCACGGCGCGCTCCACCCGTGACGCAACCTTCAAGTTCATCGAGGCGGAACTGAAGGCGGCACTTCCGAACCTGCCAGAGCGCCCGCTCGCCTACGGGCGCGTGAACAAGCATGTGGCCAATGCGATCCTGGCCAACATGTACCTCAACGCCCCGGTCTTTCAGGGGACGGTAACCTCGGCCGGCCTGCAGCGCGCACCCGCTCGCCTGACCGAGGCGATCCAGTTCGCCGACGCGGTCATCAACTCCGGCGTCTACAGCCTGGCGAGCAACTGGCAGTCCAACTTCAACGCGGACAACCAGAGCTCTCCGGAACTGATCTTCGTCGTCAACAACACGTCGAACCCGCCCGGCATTGGCAACTCGCTGCCACAGCGTCCGCTCCACTACAACCAGCACGGCGTGGGCGGCGGTCCGTGGAACGGCTTCGCCACGATCGCCGAGACGTATCGCAAGTACGATCCGGCCGACCAGCGTCGCGGCATCTGGCTGGTTGGGCAGCAGAAGAACTTCGTGACCGGCGCCAACGCGAACGACCGCGCCGGCAACCCGCTGGTCTTCACCGAAACGATCAGCGACATCACGAATGCGAGCGAGGTTGAGGGGCCGCGCATCAACAAGTTCCCGCCGTTCGTCACGGCGCCGAACGGCGATTCGCACCCGCACAAGTTCCCGTACTTCCGCTTGGCCGAGATGTACATGATCAAGGCCGAGGCGCTCTTCGAGCAGGGGAGCACGCCAGCGGCGCTGGCGATCGTCAACCAGCTTCGCGCTCGCGTCTTCACGCCGGCCAAGCCGCTCACCGCCCTGTCGCGCGACGTCCTCCTCAACGAGCGACTGTTCGAGTTCGCCGGCGAGGCCAAGCGTCGTCAGGACATGATCCGCCTCGGTGGCTATACGGCTGCGCGGCAGTTCAAGACAGCCACGGAAGGCTTCAAGGTGTTGATGCCGATCCCGATCACCCAGATCCAGAACAACCCGCTCCTGACCCAGAACGCCGGCTACTGAGCCGCGTGACCTGACACCTCGCAGGGCCTCCATAGCCTGCTCCCTCCCCGGGAGCAGGCTATGGCGCTCCCGGACCTCCCTGCGTGCACCGCGTCGGTAGTGCATTCCCGACCGCACGCCCCGCTATCATGCCCTACGTGACTGCGACCTTGCTGACCGAGCGCTGGCGCGCGGCGCCGCGTCGAGTGATCGCGCTCGCGACGCTCTGCCTCGGCGCGGCCTGCTCCAGCGCCCCCGATGCGGAGAGCTATCGCCCTGACGCTGCGGCGCCGCCGCCAGACGGCAAGCTCTTCACCAGCCTCCCCTCGTCGTTCACCGGCGTGCGCTTCTCCAACGACCTCACGGAGTCGCGCGACGTCAACGTCTTCACCTACCGCAACTTCTACAACGGTGGCGGCGTCGCCATCGGCGACCTCACGGGCGATGGATTTCCCGAGGTCGTCCTCACCGCCAACCAGGGCGGGGCCCGCCTCTTCCTCAACGAAGGCGGGTTTCGCTTTCGCGACATCACCGCCCGTGCCGGGATCGATCCCGGGCGCGCGTGGACGACGGGCGTGACGCTGGCCGATGTGGATGGGGACGGACGCCTCGACATCTACCTCTCGCATGCCGGTCAGGTCGAGCCGGCGGCGCGACGCAACACGCTGTGGATCAACCAGGGCGCGGGCAGCGACAGCGTGCCGTCATTCAGGGAAGCGGGCGAGCGATTCGGCGTGGCAGACGAAGGCTATACCACCCACGCGGCCTTCGTCGACTACGACCGCGACGGTGACCTGGACCTGTTCCTCATCAACAACTCGCCGCGCCCGGTGAGCTCGTTCGGGACGCGCAACACGCGCAACGTGCGCGACGCGTACGGCGGACACAAACTCTACCGCAACGACGACGGCCGCTTCGTCGACGTGAGCGCGATGGCCGGCATCTTCGGCAGTGAGATCGGCTTCGGCCTCGGCCTCGGCGTGGCCGATGTGAACCGCGACGGCTGGCCCGACGTCTACGTCTCCAACGACTTCTTCGAGCGGGACTACCTGTACCTGAACAACCGCGACGGCACGTTCGACGAAGTGCTCGATCGTCGCGCGGCGGTCGCCAGCTACTTCTCGATGGGCATGGACATGGCCGACGTGGACAACGACGGCTGGTCGGACATCTACACCACCGACATGCTCCCCGAGAACGAGTATCGCTTGCGCACGATGGCCTCGTTCGAGGGGTGGGACCTGTACCAGGCCAAGGTGGCCAACGGGTACGGGCACCAGTTCATGCGCAACATGCTGCAGCGCAACAACCGCGACGGATCGTTCACCGACATCGGGCAGATGTCCGGCGTGGCGCGCACCGACTGGAGCTGGAGCGCGCTCATCGCCGATCTCGACCTCGATGGGCGCAAGGACATCTTCGTCACCAACGGACTCGTCAAGGACGTCACCTCGCAGGACTACATCGCCTTCCTCGCCAACCAGTCGACGATGGACGGAGCCACGTCCAGCGGGAAGGTGGACTTCCTGAAGTTGATCCATGCGATGAAGTCCACGCCGATCCCGAACTATGCCTTTCGCAACCAGGCGGGCGACAGGAGCGGACTCTCGTTCACCAACGAGGCGGCGGCGTGGGGGCTCGATACGCCCTCGTTTTCCAGTGGTGCGGCCTATGGAGATCTCGATGGCGATGGTGCGCTCGACCTTGTCGTGAACAACGTAAACGCCGAGGCGTTCGTGTATCGCAACAACGCGCGCTCGGAGCGCCCCGCTAACCGTTGGTTGCAACTCGCCCTCGAGGGCGAGGGAAAGAACCGATTCGCCCTGGGCGCCCGCGTGTCCGTGGTCGTCGGGGGCGACACGCTGGTCCAGGAGCTGCACCCGGCGCGCGGCTTCCAGTCGTCGGTGGACTATGTCCTGACCTTCGGCCTGGGCTCGCACGATTCGGTCTCGAACGTGCGCGTGTCCTGGCCAGATGGCCGTGCGAGCGCACTCGGCCCCACTGCCGCCGGACAACGACTGACGATGGCGCAGGCTTCGGCCGCGCCGTCGCCAGCAACGAATGCCGCACCGCGCGCTGGCACCCTCTTCAATCCCGTGGCCGCGATCGACGGGCTGCCGTTCACGCACCGGGAGAATGACTTCGTCGACTTCGATCGCGAGCGCCTCATCCCCCAGATGCTGTCGACCGAGGGACCGGCCATGGCGGTGGGTGATGTCAATGGCGACGGGTTGGACGACGTGTACATCGGGGGCGCCAAGGAGCAGGCGGGGGCGCTCTTCGTGCAGCGAAGCGACGGACGGTTCCTGGCGACGAGTGCCTCGACCTTCGAGGGCGACGCCATCTCGGAGGATGTCGGGGCGACCTTCCTCGACGCCGACGGCGACGGCGACCAGGACCTGTTCGTGGTCAGTGGTGGCAACGAGTTTTCGGACATGGCGCCGGCGCTGCAGGACCGCCTGTACCGCAACGACGGACGCGGGAACTTCACGAAGGCGCTGGACGCGATCCCGGCCGAGTCCGTGGCTGGGTCGCGCCCTGCGGCGGCGGACTACGATGGCGACGGCGACGTAGACCTGTTCGTCGGTGGTCGCGTCGTCCCGTGGCGGTACGGCGAGAGCCCGACGAGTGCGCTGTTGCGCAACGATGGCCGCGGGCGCTTCACCGACGTCACCGCGCAGCTTGCATCCGAGCTGCAGCGCATCGGTATGGTGACGGATGCAGCCTGGGAGGACGTGGATGGCGATGGCCGCCGCGACCTGGTGGTGGTCGGGGAATGGATGCCGGTCTCGGTCTTTCGCAACATCGGTGCCGGGCGGCTGACACCGCTGGCGGTGCAGGGGCTGGAGAAGAGCGGCGGGTGGTGGAATCGTGTGCTGGCTGGCGACTTCACCGGCGATGGCCGAGTGGACTTCGTGCTGGGGAACCTCGGGCTGAACACGCGCCTGGTCGCCTCGGATTCCGGGCCGGCGACCCTGCTCGTGAAGGACTTCGACGGCAACGGATTCGTGGAACCGGTGGTCGCGACGTATTCAGGGGGCAGGCGGTACCCGATCGCCCTGCGCGATGACCTGATCCGGGCCGTCCCGACACTCAAGTCCCGCTACCTCAACTACGAGGATTACGCGGTGGCGTCGGTCGAGGACATCTTCCCGGAGCAGGAGCGAGCGGGGGCGATCGAGCGCTCGGTGCAGACCTTCGCCAGCGCGCTGCTGCGCAACGACGGCAATGGACGCTTCACGCTGGTCCCGCTCCCCGCCGAGGCGCAGGTGGCGCCGATCTACGGAATCCTTGCGCGCGACGCCGATGGTGACGGCGTGCTCGATCTGCTGCTGGTGGGGAACTTCGACGGCTTCAAGCCCGACATCGGGCGGGCCAGTGAGGGGCGCGGGTTGGTCCTGCGCAGCGACGGGAAGGGGGGCTTCACCCCGCTGCCCACCAGTGCCAGCGGGTTCGACGTGCCAGGGCAATCGCGCGACGTGCAGCGCGTGCGCACGCGCGGTGGCGAGTTGATCGTGGTCGCCCGAAACAACGACCGGCCGTTCGTGCTGCGCCCGGCAAGGCGTTAGGCGATGGCGAAAATGGCCCGCAGGAGCTGACGAGGAGCCGACGGGGAGCTGACGATGAGACACGACAACAGCAAGCAGCGGTGGGTGGCGGTGCTCGCGGGTTGCGTCATGATGGCGCTCGCCGCCTGCGCACGCAGCGGGGGCGCCCCCGACGACGCGCGGTCCGATGCCGACCTGCTGCACGACGCCGTGCACCAGGTCAGCGACGTGATTGTCTACGACATCTTCTCGCCGCCGCAGGCGAGCCGTGTGTACGCGTACGCGAGCATCGCCGCCTACGAGGCGCTGCGGCCGAGCGACAGCAGCTATCGGTCGCTGGCGGGACAGGTGAACGCGCTGACGCCAGTGCCCGCGCCCCCGGCCGGCGTGGAGCTGTCGCATGCGCTGGCCGGGGTGCATGCGTACATGGTCGTGGGTGGGGCGCTGACCTTCTCGCGGGCGCGCATGGACTCGCTGCGCGCGGCCATGGACGCTCGGTTCGAACGACGACTCGCCCCCGCCGTGTACCGTCGTTCCATCGCGCATGGCGACACGGTCGCGCGGCACATCCTGGCCTGGGCGGGGACCGATGGCTACAAGGAGTCGCGCGGCTTTCCCAAGTTCAGCGTGACCGCGAGCCCGGGGCGCTGGGTTCCCACGCCGCCCGCCTACATGGATGCCATCGAGCCGGCGTGGGGGGCGCTGCGACCGTTTGTGATGGATTCCGGCTCGCAGTTCCGGCCTCGCCCCCCCTTTCCGTTCGATACGACGGCCACGTCGCCGTTCATGAAGGAGGCGCGCGAAGTGTACGAGGTCAAGGCGGCGCTCACCGAGGAGCAGAAGGAGATCCTCGCCTTCTGGGACTGCAATCCGTACGTCATGCACGTGCAGGGCCACACGATGTTCGCCACCAAGAAGATCACCCCCGGTGGGCACTGGATGGGGATCGTCGGGCTCGCGGCGCGCAAGGCCGGGGCCGATCCGCTGCGCTCGGCCGACGCGTATGCCCGCACCGCGATGGCGCTGGCCGACGGATTCATCAGCTCGTGGGACGAGAAGTATCGCAGCGCCCTGATCCGACCCGAGACGGTCATCAACCGATACATCGACGAGACCTGGGAGCCGATGCTGCAGACCCCGCCCTTTCCCGAGTACACGAGCGGGCACAGCGTCATCTCCAACGCCGCAGCGGTCGTGCTCACCGCCGTCTTCGGCGACGCCTTCAGCTTCGCCGACTCCACCGAGGTGGAGTACGGGCTCCCGGTCCGCAGCTATCCCTCGTTCATGAACGCCGCGGCCGAGGCGGCGATCAGTCGGCTGTACGGCGGGATTCACTATCGCCGCGCCGTGGAGGAGGGCGTCACGCAGGGCACGGCGGTCGGTCGGCTGGTGGTGGCCCGCGTGCGCACGACGGCTGGTGACGTCGTGGCGTCCGCGAGTCCGGCGCCTAACGCGGCGGCCCCATCACGGTGAGCCGGCCGCGCGCGGGACGAGCGTCCGTGGGGCGGCCGCGCGCGGGCCGCGCGCCGCACACGCTGCTGGCCGTGGCATTGGCGACGGCCGCTGCGTGCGGCACTGCGGCGCCACCGGTCGAAGTGCCAGCAACGGAGTTGCCTCTCTTCGAGCGACTCGCCCCCGAGGCGACCGGCGTTGCCTTCTCCAACGACCTGCCCCGCGATACCAGTTTCAACATCCTCAACTACCTCTACTACTACAACGGGGCAGGAGTGGCGGTCGGTGATGTCGATGGCGACTCCCTCCCCGACCTCTACTTCGCATCGAACGTCGGGACGAATCGCCTGTATCGCAACCTCGGCAGCTATCGCTTCGAGGACGTGACCGAGCGCTCGGGGGTGGCCGGCCCGGATGGCTGGAAGACCGGGGTCACCATGGCCGACGTCAATGGCGACGGACGGCTCGACCTGTATGCGTCGGCCGTTGCGTACCTCGGCATGCACGGCCGCAACGTCTTGTACATCAACAATGGCGACGGGACGTTCACCGACCGCACGGAGGAGTTTGGTCTCGCGCACACCGGCTTCTCCACGCAGGCCGCCTTCTTCGACTACGACGGCGACGGCGACCTGGACATGTACCTGCTCAACCACTCGGCGCACACCGAGCGCGCGATCGGGAGCCCGGCGCTGCGGCGGGTGCCGCACGCGAGCGCCGGGGACCGGCTCCTGCGCAACGACGGCGGCCGGTTCACCGACGTCAGCGCACGGGCCGGGATCTACCAGGGGGTGGAGGGTTACGGCCTCGGCGTGGTGGCCAGCGACCTCGATCTCGACGGATGCGTGGACCTGTACGTCGCCAACGACTTCCAGGAGAACGACTACCTGTACCGCAACAACTGCGACGGGACCTTCACCGAGTCCATCGCCCGGGCGACCGCCCATACCTCGCGCTTCTCGATGGGGGTCGATGCGGCCGATCTCGACAACGACGGCCGGCCGGACCTGGTCGTGTTGGACATGCTCCCGCGGCGCGAGGACGTGCTCAAGACGTCGGCGAGTTCCGAGGGGTTCAACCTCTTCGACCTGCGCGTGCGCGCCGGGTACTGGCCGCAGTACGCGCGCAATACACTGCAGCTGAATCGCGGCGGGATGCGCTTCAGCGAGGTCGGCTACCTCGCCGGGGTAAGCGCCACCGACTGGAGCTGGTCGGCGCTGCTCGCCGACCTCGACGACGATGGTCGCAAGGACCTCTTCGTCACCAATGGGATCTATGGCCGCCCTAACGACCTGGACTACATCAACTACGTGGGGAACGAGGCCGTGCAGGCCTCGCTGGCACGAGGCGTGTCGGCGGCCGACTTGTCGCTGCTGGACAGCATGCCGCGCATCCCGCTGGCCAACGCCGCCTTTCGTAACGAGGGGGGGCTGCGCTTTGTCGAACGCGCGGCGGCGTGGGGACTGGGAGAGCCGGGGTTTTCGAACGGGGCCGCCTACGCCGACCTGACCAACAGCGGCGTGCTCGATCTCGTGGTCAACAACGTGAACGCCCCCGCGTCGATCTATCGCAATCGCGTGCGCGAGCGCACCGGCAACTCCTCGCTGACGGTGCGGCTGAAGGGAGCGGGCGGCAACACCGGCGGCGTCGGGGCGCGCGTGCTGCTCACCGTCGGTGGAACAACGCAGCTGCTGGAGCAGATGCCGACCCGCGGATTTCTCTCGTCGGTCGATCCGTCGTTGCACTTCGGCGTCGGGACGGCGACGCGCGCCGATTCGCTCGTGGTCATCTGGCCCGACCGGCGAATGCAGGTGCTGCATGACGTCGCGCTCGGTAGCTCGATCACGCTCAGCCAGGCGCAAGCCACCGGTCGCTGGATCCCCGCCACCCCCAACGCCACGCCGGTCTTCACCGACGTGACGCCGTCCATGAAGACGTCCGTACGCCACCTTGAGAACGACTTTCTCGACTACGACCGCGAACCGCTGATGCCGCACCGCCTCTCCACGGAGGGGCCGGCGCTGGCGAGTGGCGACGTGAACGGCGATGGACTGGACGACCTCTTTGTCGGCGGGGCCAAGTGGCAGGCGGGGGTGCTCCTGCTGCAGCAGCGCGATGGGGCCTTTCGCTCGGCGCCGCAAGCGGCCCTGGCCGCCGACTCGATCTCCGAAGACGTCGACGCCGCCTTCTTCGACGCCGACGGCGACGGTGACCTGGACCTGTATGTGGTGAGCGCGGGCAACGAGTTCTGGGGCGACATGGTGCAGCTGGCGGACCGCCTCTATCTCAACGACGGACGCGGGACGCTGACGCCTGCCGTCGATGCGCTCCCGCCCTTTCGCGAAAACGGGTCGTGCGTGGTTCCCGGCGACTTCGACGCCGACGGCGATATCGACCTGTTTGTGGGGAGCCGAGTGGTGTCCCGGCGCTACGGCGAGACGCCGCGCAGCCACCTGCTGGTCAATGACGGCACGGGGCGCTTTCGCGACGTGACTGCCGAGGTTGGGGGCGGCATTGGTGAGGCGGGAATGGTGACGTCGGCGGCGTGGATCGATTACGACGGCGATGGCCAGCTCGACCTCGTGGTGGCCGGCGAGTGGATGCCGGTGCGCGTCTTCCGCCAGGAATCCGGACGCTTTCGGGATCGCACCGCTCAGGCGGGGCTCGGCGGAAGCGACGGGTGGTGGAACAGCGTCTCGGTCGCCGACCTGGATGGCGACGGTCGTGAGGACCTGGTGCTGGGCAACCTCGGGCTCAATTCGTACCTCACGGCCACGCCGACCGAGCCGGCGCGACTGTACGTGGCCGACTTCTTTTCAACGGGGACGCTCAAGCAGATCCTGACGTTCTTCAAGGGCGGGGTGAGCTACCCCGTCGCCGGGCGGGACGACCTGGTGCGGCTCATGCCGGCGCTGCGGCAGCGCTACCCCTCGTACAGGTCGTTCGGCGCCGCGCGCGTGGAGGACATCCTGCCGGCGGCAGAACTGGCCAGGGCGACGGTTCTGTCGGCGCACACCTTCAGTTCCTCCGTGGCGCTAAGCACCGGGAGCGGCTTCCGACTGCAGCCGCTCCCGGTCGAGGCGCAGATGTTTCCGGTGTTCAGCGCGCTGGCACGGGACTTCGACGGCGATGGTCGGGTGGACCTCCTGCTTGGCGGCAACTTCTACGGGGTTCCGCCGCTGTACGGGCGCTACGACGCCGGGAACGGGCTGCTGCTGCACGGCGCGGGCGATGGCTCGTTCGCCGCCGTGGACATGGCGGCCAGCGGGGTCGACCTGACCGGAGAGGTGCGCGACCTGCGCGTGGTGCGGCGCGCCGGTGGTCGGCTCGCCGTCGCCGTGGCCCGCAACAACGAGACGGTGCGCCTGCTGCAAGCGAGAAGCCGTTAGGTATGCCTGGGCGCTCCGCAATGAATGTTCAACCATCGGCGACGTCATGCGATTCGCGCAGCTGACGACACTCGACCTGGCCGTCATGGCGACCTTTGTCGCCGTGGCCGTCGGCATCGGGTGGTGGTCTCGCGGGCGGTCGCGCTCAGCGAGCGGCTTTCTCGACACCGGGCGGTCGATGTCGTCGTGGGTCGCCGGGCTCGCCGTCGTGTCGGTGAATGTCGGGGTGCTGGAAGTCATCGGGATGGGGGCGGCGGGGGCGCGCTATGGATTCGCCGCCGCGCACTTCTACTGGCTGGGTGCGATACCGGCGCTGGTCTTCGCGGGGCTGGTCGTGATGCCCGTGTATCACGCCTCGGGGGCGCGCTCGGTGCCGGACTACCTCGGGCTGCGGTTCGACGAGAAGACGCGGGTGCTCACCTCCATCGCATTCGCCACGCTGATGGTGGCATCGGCCGGCGTGACGCTGTATGTGGTCGGCAAGACGTTCCGCTTCATGCTGGGGTGGGACTTCGGCGTCATCGTCCTTGCCGCCGCAGCCCTCGTGCTGACCTACGTCGTGCTCGGTGGGCTCCGGAGCGCGATGTACAACGGCGCACTGCAGCTGATCGTGGTCATCGTGGGACTCGTTCCGGTGGTCGTGCTGGGCCTGGCGGCAACGGACGGTTGGCGGTTGCTGGTGCATCGGCTCTCGCAGTCGGCCATCAACTCGCAGCTTCCGCCCGCCATCTACACCCACCTGTGGAAAGGGATGGGGCACCCGCTCACCAACGCCTTCGGCGTCGAGGGGGTCACCCTCGTGATGGGACTCGGCGTCGTGCTCTCGTTCGGCTACTGGTGCACCGACGTCCGCGTGGTGCAGCGCGCACTGGCCGCAGAATCGATCGTGGCGGCACGCCGCGCCCCGATCATCGCGGCAGCGCTCTCGCTCGTCCTTCCGGCGATCCTGATCCTCCCTGGGGCGCTGGCCATCATGCTGGGGGGCGGTGAATCCGGGGCGCCATATGGGGGGATAGGGCAGGGGCTCATCCCCGGGCGGCGCGCCGCGGACGGGGCGGCGCTGATGAACGCGGCCGGCCGCACCATGCTCGACTTCGACATGGCCACTCCCCTGATGATCGTGTCGATCCTCCCTGCCGGGCTGCTGGGACTCGCGCTGACGGCGCTGCTGGCGTCGTGCATGGCCGGAATGGCGGCGAGCGTGACGGCCTTCAACAGCATCTGGACCGGCGACATCTATCAGGCGCACATCCGGAAGGGGGCGACCGACGCGCACTACCTGCACGTGGGGCGCGCCGCGACCGTGGGAGGAGTCGTGCTCGCCGTCCTCGTGGCGTACGTCGCCCGGAGCTACGACAGCCTACTCGATTTTCTCCCGGTTGTCTTTGCCTTCGTGCACGCGCCGCTGCTGGCTACGGTGCTGCTGGGGATGTTCTGGAAGCGGGCCACCGGCCACGGCGCCTTCGCCGGACTGCTGACCGGAGCGATGGCGGCCCTCGCCCACCACGGGCTCTCGCTCGCGCGCGGGTCCGTGCCCGGGGTCAAGGGCGGGTTCGTGACGGTCCTGCTCACGTATCGCGGCGAGCTGGCACAGGTGTTCGTGACTGCGATCGTGGCGTGCGCGAGCTGCGCCTTCGTCACGGTCGTCGTGAGTCGCTTCACCGTTCCGCGCCCCCAATCGGCACTCGACGGACTGGTCTATGGGCGCGGCTCGCGACCGGGAGAACCGGAGGTCGCGTGGTGGCGACGGCCTGTTGCACTGGCCACCGTGGTTGTCGGGGCCGCGGTCTTCCTGAACGTCCTGTTCTACTGATGAAGCGGGTGCGGACTCTGCGGCGCACAGTCATGCGTGACACCTCTGGCGCAGGCAACGATTCGGATGCTCATTCGACGGTCACACTCCCCTCACCCCCCCTCCCGTGACAGGCTCTCTCGCGACGCTGGACTGGCTGATCGTCGTCCTGTACTTCGCGCTCACCTTCGGCGTGGCCATCGTCGCCGGACTCAGGGAACGACGGGGCGGTGAGACGTCGACCGGGTACTTCCTCGCCGGTCGTGACTCCGGCTGGTTCATTATCGGGGGCTCGCTCTTCGCCTCGAACATCGGCTCCGAGCACCTGGTGGGGCTCGCCGGAACGGGCGCGGCCAGCGGCGTGGCGGTGGGGCAGTTCGAGATCCTCGCCTCGCTCATCCTGCTCGTGCTCGGGTGGGTCTTCGTCCCGTTCTACCTGTCGAGCGGCGTGTTCACCATGCCCGAGTTCCTCGAGCGGCGCTACTCGCCAGGCGCCCGATGGTACCTCGCCATCATCTCGATCATCGCCTATGTGCTGACCAAGATCTCGGTCACCATTGCGGCTGGCGGTATCGTGTTCGAGGCGCTGATGGGGATCAACTTCTGGACCGGCGCCCTCGTCGTCGTCGTGATCACCGGCGTGTATACCATCTTCGGCGGGTTGCGCGCGGTGCTGTACACAGACCTCATGCAGATGTTCGTCCTCATCGGCGGCGCGGTCGCGGTGACGCTCATGGGGCTCAGTGCGCTCGGGGGCTGGGATGCGCTCACGGCGCAGGTGGAGCCGGGCTTCTTCTCCCTGTGGCGCCCGATGTCGGACCCCGACTTCCCGTGGACGGGCATCCTGTTCGGGGCCCCCATCCTCGGCGTCTGGTACTGGTGCACCGACCAGTTCATCGTCCAGCGCGTCCTGGCCGCCAAGAACCTGAGCGAGGCGCGGCGCGGGACGATCTTCGCCGGCTTCCTCAAGCTGCTCCCGCTCTTCATCTTCGTGCTGCCCGGAATCGTTGCCTACGCCTTGTCCCAACAGGGAAAGCTGGAGCTGACGGCGTCCGACCAGGCGCTCCCGACGCTGGTGCGGGCCCTCCTGCCGGTCGGGCTCAAGGGCCTGGTCGTGGCCGGCCTCCTGGCCGCGCTCATGAGCTCCCTGTCGTCGGTCTTCAACTCGACCTCCACGCTCGTCACGCTCGACGTCTACAAGAAGCTGCGCCCCGAGGCCACGGAGAAGCAGCTGGTCCTGTTCGGGCAGGTCTCCACCGCCATCCTCGTCTGCTTCGGCCTGGCGTGGATCCCGATCATGAAGCTCGTGTCGGCGCAGCTGTACCAATACCTGCAGAGCGTGCAGGCCTACATCTCGCCGCCGATCGCCGCCGTCTTCCTGATCGGCATCCTGTGGAAGCGCGTCAACGCGCACGGGGCGATGGCCTCGCTCATCTCGGGCTTCGTGCTTGGCGTGGTGCGCCTCGTGCTGGAGCTCAACAAGGGGTCGCTCGACGGCGTGCTGCTCACCTATGCGTCGATCAACTTCCTGCACTTCGCCATCCTCCTGTTCGTGATCTGCTCGCTGATCCTCGTCTTCGTGTCGCTGATGACGGCGCCGCCGAGCGAGGCCCAGGTGGCGGGGATCACGTTCCAGACGGCGACGCCCGTAGCGGACGGACCGGTGGCGCTGCGACAGCGCGGCCGGGACAAGATGCTGACATTCGTGCTGATTGCCGCCGTCGGCGCGCTGTGGTTCTACTTCAGCTGAGGCACGAGCGATCAGGGACGCCGGTGCAGCGCGACGCCCCGCGGTTTCGACGCGCGGGGCCGAGCAGACGATGTGTACACCGACCGTGTCGCGGGTGAGCATGTACCTCCCGTCGATCATCAGCACCTGGCCGAGCGCGCTCCTCTTCGCGGCGGTTGTCTCCGCCTGCTCGTCCCCCCCGGCCGACGATCCCCGCGGCGGTCCCCGCGGCGTCCTACGACCCGGTGCGCGACCTCGGCGCCCTCTACCACGACGTGCAGATGGCGCGTGTCTTCGAGGACTCCAAGACCTTCGCCGACGCGGTCCCGCGCCAGGCGCCGGAGGAACTGGTGGCGATCTACGCCGCGAAGAAGGGGAGCGCGGGCTTTTCAATCGCCGCCTTCGCCCGCGATCACTTCGAGATTCCGGCCGCGATCGGCGGCACGTTCGTCACCGACACGTCGCGGTCCATGGAGGACCACATCCGCGACCTGTGGCCCGTCCTGACCCGCCCGGCCGACTCCGCGCGCGCGCACTCGACGCTGCTGCCGCTTCCGGCGCCGTATGTGGTGCCGGGCGGCCGCTTCCGCGAGGTCTACTACTGGGATTCGTACTTCACCATGCAAGGGCTGGTGGTCAGCGGCCGGACTGACCTGGTGCGCTCCATGCTCGACAACTTCGCCGGGCTGATCGAGACCGTCGGGCACATTCCCAACGGGAACCGCACCTACTACCTCGGTCGCAGCCAGCCGCCGTACTTCGCGGCGATGGTTGGGCTCTATGCGCAGGCCACCGATTCCACTCGTGCGCTCCCCTACCTTGCGGCGCTGGAGAAGGAATACGGCTTCTGGATGGAGGGGAGCGAGGCGCTGCGGCCGGGACAGGCGCACCGGCGCGTGGTGCGGCTGGCCGACGGTGCGCTCCTCAACCGCTACTGGGACGACATGCCGGCCCCGCGCCCCGAGTCGTATCGCGAGGATTTCGCGTTAGGCGAGTCGGTCCCGCTGCCGCAGCGTGAGCGCCTGTTCCGCAACGTGCGGGCGGCCGCCGAGAGCGGGTGGGACTTCTCGAGCCGGTGGATGCGCGATCCGCGGGACCTGCGTTCGCTCGAGACGATCGACCTCGCCCCGATAGACCTCAACAGCCTGCTCTACCACGCCGAGCGCACCATCGCGGCGTTGCGCCGGGTCCGGCACGCGGCCGGGGATCGTGACGTGGCGGCGCGATTCGAGGCGGCAGCCGCGACTCGACGCACGGCGGTGCTCGCGAACATGTACGATGCCGGCGACGGCTTCTTCTACGACCTGCGATGGACCACCGGAGCGCGCGTGACCGACCGGCCAACACTGGCCGCCGCCGCACCGCTCTACTTCGGCCTCGCGACCGAGGAGCAAGGGCGCGCCGTGGCAGCGCGACTGGAGCGCGATTTCCTCAAGTCCGGTGGATTCGTGAGCACCCTCGTCAACTCGGGACAGCAGTGGGACGCGCCCAATGGCTGGCCGCCGCTGCAATGGCTGTCGATGGAGGGGGTGCGGCGCTACGGACGGGGTGCGCTCGCCGACTCGGCACGGACACGATGGCTGGCGCTCAATCGCCGCACCTATGCGGCGACCGGGAAGATGACCGAGAAGTACGACGTGCTCGACGCGGGACGCGCGGCCGGCGGCGGTGAGTACCCGACGCAGGATGGCTTTGGATGGAGCAACGGGGTCGCGCTCGCGCTGGCGGCCCAGGCCGCGCGCGTGCAGTAGCGGGACGGCTGCTCCCTAGAACAGCTGCCGCATCTCCTCCAGGTGCAACTCCATCTCCACCATCAGCGTCGCCACCTGCAGGTCGGTCAGCCCGAGCTCCTCGATGACCGGATCTTCCACGATGCTCAGTGTGGGGTCGGGCTCCAGGTGAAAGCCTAGCCGGCGGGTAATCAGGTTCGCCGCCTTGACCGGGAGCACGAGACCGTGGTCCAGCAGCTTTGGCTCATGGTGCAGAAGCGCGACCTGGGCCACATCGCTGGGGAGCTTCCACGCCTCGAGCACGCGATGGCCCAGCTCGCAGTGCAGCGCGCGCATGAGTTCGTGCACGGTGGCGACCGAAAGAGCCGATACCTCCTTGCGTGAGTGCATCAGGTCGAGTGCGGACAGCACGAGCACCTTGCCGCAGTCGTGCAGGAGTCCCGCCAGGAAGGCGCGCTCCGGATCCATCCCGGTGCGCGCAGCGATGGCGCGCGCCGCGAAGGCCGAGGTCACGGAGTGATTCCACAGCACTTCCAGCACCTGGGCCTTGGCCGGGTTGCTGGTCTTGTAGTGACCCTTGAGACCGAGCCCCATGACGATGGCCCCGATCTGGCGCTGCCCAATGCGCTGGATCGCCGTGTTGAGGCTGTCGACCCGCCCCAGCCCTCCGAAGGCCGCCGAATTGGCGAGCCGCATGAGCGAGGTCACGATGGCGCTGTCCTGCGAGAGCAGCGTGCCGAGTGCCTTGGCGTTGGCGCTCTCGGATGACAGCAGCTCGCGGGCCTTGACGACCACCTGGGGGAGCGGCGGCAGGCTCACCTCGTCGGCATCGACCAGCTCGATGATGCGGCTGGCCAGCGAGGCGCTGGTGGCCTCGACCACGTGGGGAAGGGCGGAGTTCATAGTTGGGCTCGTGCGATGCGGCGAATGGCATCGAGAGAACGGGGGGCGGTGTCGCGCGGCGCGTTGGTGATCACCTCGGACAGGCTGGTGACGCCGCGGCACGCCTTCAGGAGGCCGTCTTCCTGCATGGTGAGGAACGCGGGCAGCGAACGGGCCAGGTCGCGCAGGACGCCGGACGAGGCCCGCGACAGCACTGCCTCGCGGAATGCGTCGTCGGGGACCAGCACCTCGTGAATGGCCACCCGGCCCCGGAACCCGGTGCTGGAGCAGTGCCCGCACCCCTTGCCGCGCCGCAGGGCAATCCCGGCGAGGTCGTTCCGGTCCAGGCCGAGCAGGCGAAGTTCCGAGCCCGACGGACGATGCGGGACTCGGCACTCCGTGCACAGTCGTCGCACGAGTCGTTGCGCGATGACGGCCGACAGCGTGGACGCCACCAGGAAGGGTTCGACACCGATCTCCGTCAGCCGCACGAATGCGCCGACGGCGTCCTCGGTGTGGAAGGTGGAGAAGACCTTGTGCCCGGTGAGCGCCGCTTCGGTCGCCAGGTGCGCAGTGACCGAGTCCCGGATCTCGCCGACGACGATGGTGTCGGGGTCCTGCCGCACGATGGCCCGCAGCGAATCGGCGAACGTGGGCCCCGTCTTCGCATTGACCGTGCACTGGATGATGCCGTCGATGACGTACTCGACGGGCTCCTCGCAGGTGATGACCTTGCGGCTCGGATCGTTGGTGTGATGAATGAACGAGTACAGCGTGGTCGTCTTGCCGCTCCCGGTGGGCCCCACGGTCAGCACCATGCCGGCGGACGACGAGAGCACCGTTTCCCTGAGCAGCGAAAGCGCGCGGGGCTGGAAGCCGACCTGGTCCAGCGGGAGAATGCCGCGCTCGCGGTCGAGCAGTCGCATCACGACCGTCTCGCCAAAAACGGAGACGTACGTCGAGACGCGGATGTCGATCTCGCGTCCGCCGATCTTGATGTGGATCTTGCCGTCCTGGTGCAGCCGCTTCTCCGTGACGTCGATGCGCGCGAGGATCTTGATGCGCGCGACGATGCGTGCCGTGAAGTCGATCGGCAGGTCGGTGAGGTGATGCAGGATCCCGTCGATGCGAACCCGCGCCCGCACCTTGCTCGGCGTCGGCTCCACGTGCAGGTCGCTGGCCCCCATCTCCATGGCGCGCGACAGGAGGTAGTCGACGAGCTGGATCGCTTCCTCACCCGACTCCACGGGACCGTCGTAGGCGCGATCGAGTTCGCGATACTGGATCTTGAACAGGTCGCGGTCCGACGGCATGCCACGCAGCCGCTCCAGCGTGCGCAGCGTCTCGGTGATGCGGAACGCCGTGGAGCAGAAGCGGCGAGCCCGCATCCCGTACGAGCGCTCAACCTCGCCGACCAGCGCGTCGTTTTCGGGAGCGGCAACCGTCACCTCAAGCACGCCGTCGGCGATCCGAAGCGGCAGTACCTGGTTCTTGATCAGGTACGCGAACGGCGTCTTGCGGTATAAGTCGGTCTGGATCTCGCCGATTTCTGGCTCGATGAACGGAATGTCGAGCTTGGCGCCGACGGCGCGCAGGTACTGCTCCTCGGTAACCAGCCCGCCTTCGATCAACAGGTCACGATCCGTTCGCGACGGCTCGGCCGCCTTCGCCTGGTCGAACAGCGTCGCCGACGCCGCGTCGAGCGCGCCGTCCTCCAGCAACAGCGCGGCGAGCGACATGCGTGTGCGCCGCCGGCGCTTCACCGTCTCGAGCTGCGTAGCGCTCAGCGCGCCCATCTCGATCAGCACGTCGTGAAGCGGGCGCGGTGTCTCGAGCCGAGCGCGGATGCGATTGGCGCGCTCGACTGCCGCTGGGCTCACCGCACCGGAGGCGAGCAGCTCCTGCTCCAACGACTCGCACCCAGCACCCGTGTAGTCCTGGGGTGCCTCGTCCTGTGCCGATGGGGAATCGGTGGCAGGATCGGCGGCGGGGCGGGGCGACGATTTGGTGGTGGACACGGGGACGGAGAAGGGCGATGCGGGGCACGGCGTCGGAGAGATGCTGCGCCTATCCAAGTATTTTCGGACGCGCGGAGGAGAATCTTGAGCCGGTCCTAATCCCGTCCTGCATCCCTGCCCGCCCTACTGCCCCCCGCTAAAGGACGATCACCAGCACGATAGCCGGACCCACGCCATCGATGACGACCTCGATACGCGTAACGCCACGCTGGGGTCCTCCGGTGGCGACACCGGCCTTGTCGACGGTGACGACGTTGGTGTCCGCCGACGTCCAGACAGCCGCTCGGCCGCCCAAGGGGTTGCCTCCGGTCGTCCCCACCTGGTTCCCCGCCGAGTCCAACGCGGTGGCAGCCAGCGTCTGGGTCGACTTGAGTGGGATGGTCACCACGAGCGGCGACGCAGTCACCCGAGCGATCGGGACGAGATCGGAGGTGACGAGGATCGTGTCAGCGACGGGACTGAGCCCTCCCGCCGTGGCGATGAGCAGCATTCCCGATGCCGGCGCTGCGCTCGCAGTAAGGACCGCCGACGTGGACACCGCCCCGGTTGTCGCGACGAGGCGCGAGGGGTCGCTCGTGCTCCACGTGACGACCTCGTTCGGCATCGGCGCGCCGGCGGCATCGAAGACCTGCGCGCTCACCTGGCGCGCGTAGCGCGTGCCGACGTGAATTGACCCGGTGAGCGGCGCGATCACCACGCTCGCCGGCCCCTTCACCGACGGGGCGGTCACGCTCACCTTGGCCGAGGTCGTCACGGGCGTCGACTGGCCGGCAGAGGCCCCGCTGACGGTGATGGTCGCACCGCCCGCCGACACGCCGGCGACGATCCCGCCCTGCGAGACGGTGGCCACGACGCTGTTGTCCGTCGTCCACGTCAGGACTCGACCGGTCAGGACGTTGCCCTTGGCATCGGTCACCGTTGCCGCGAGCGCGACCGAGCTACCCGCGGTCACCGAGGCGCTGCTCGGCGAGAGCGAGATGCTGGCGATGGGCACGTCGGCGACCGTGATGGACGCCGTCGCCCGTATGCCATCGATCGTTGCCGTGATGACCGTCGTGCCCGCGCCGACCGCACTGACCAACCCGGTGCTGCTGACAGTGGCCACCGCGGCGCTCCCCGAACTCCAGGCGATCACTCGGCCCGTGAGCGGATTCCCCGCCGAGTCGGTCGCGGTCGCGCTCAGCTGCACGGTCCCCCCGACCAGTAGCGATGCACTTGCCGGGTTGAGCTGCACCCTGGCGACCGAGACCTGAGAGACAGTCACGGTGGCGGTTCCGCGCACGCCGTCGACGGTCGCCGTCAGCTGCGCGCTGCCGGCGGCGAGGGCAGACACAAGGCCACTCGTGCTCACCGTGGCGACGGCCGGGTCGCTCGAGGTCCATGTCACCGGTCGTCCGGTCACCACGTTGCCGCCCGCGTCGAGCGCCGTCGCGCTGAGCTGCGCTGACGTGCCAACCGTCAGCTGCGGTGCGGCGGGTGCCACCTGCACGGTGCTGACGGGGGCATTGGTGACGATGATGGAGGCTGTTCCGGTCACGCCCTCGACCGTTCCGGTGATCGTCACGATGCCGGCCGAGGTCCCGGTCACCACCCCCGAGGCGCCCACCGTGGCAATGGACGGCGCCGCCGAGCTCCAGCTCACCGCGCGCCCCGAGGGAGAGATCGGGTTGCCGGCCGCGTCCAACATCTGCGCGGTGAGTTGCACCGTGTTTCCGGTGGTGAGGTTGGCGCTGGCCGGCGCGATCGTCACCGTCGCGATGGGGACGACCCGCACCGTGATGGCCGAGGTGCCGGTGACTCCGTCGCTGCTCGCGGTGATCGTGGCACTGCCGGGCGAGATCGCCTGCACGAGCCCCGACGCCGAGACGGCGGCGACCGCAATGTTGCTGCTGCTCCAGGTCACGACCTTGCCGGCCATGGGGCGCCCGCGCGCGTCGAGCGCGGTAGCCGTCAGCTGCTGCGTCGCTCCCTCCACCAGCGTCACGGTGGCCGCCGACAGCTGCACCGCGACAACGACCGCGCGCGCGACGGCGATGGAGACGGTCGCGCTCACGCCCTCACTGCTGGCGATGATCAATGCCACCCCGGGGCCGATGGCGGTGACGCGGCCGGAGGCATTCACCGTGGCGATGCTTGGCGCGCCGCTGAGCCATGACACCACCCGACCCGTCAGCACGCGTCCCTGCGCGTCGAGCGGGCGCGCCGAGAGCTGCAACGTATCGCCCTCGAGCAGCGCGGCGCTGTCGGGGGCCACCTCCAGCGAGGCGACGGGGATCGGCGTCACGGTGACGACGGCAGCGCCGGTCCGCCCTTCGGCCGAGGCCGAAATGCGCGCCTGTCCGGCTGCGACCGCGGTCACGACTCCGGTCCCGTCGACCGTCGCAATGCTCGGCGCATCGCTGGACCAGCTCACGGCCCGTCCATCGAGCAGCGCCCCCGTCGAGTCCGTGACTCGGGCGACCAGCTGTGCCGTCTGGCGAACGGAGACCGTCGCCACCGCTGGGACGATCGAGACAGCGGCGACCGGGACCGGCGTCACCGTCACCCGTGCCGTGGCCGAGCGCCCTTCGCTGGTCACCGTGATCGTCGTGGCGCCGGGGGCGAAGGCGATGACCAGGCCGGTCGAGGAGACGCTGGCCGCGCTCGGGGCGCTGCTGCTCCAGGTGATGGTGCGTCCGGTGAGCGCCCTGCCGCCCGCGTCCCGTGGCTGGGCCATCAGCTGCAACGATTGTCCGGCCAGCACCGTCGCGGTCCCTGGGCTTAGCGTGATGCTGGCAACCGGGACTGGTTGCACCTGGATCACGGCACTGCCCCGCACCTCGCTCGCGGACGCCGTCACGACCGTGGCGGTGATCGTCGTGCTTCCCGTCCCGCCCCCCGTGACCACCCCCGTACCGCCGACCGACGCGACCGCCTGGCTCGACGATGACCAGGTGACCGTGCTCCCCTCGACCACCGCGCCGGTGGCATCGAGCACCGCGGCGGTGAGCGACGTCGAAGCGCCGACCAGGATCGTCGAGGCTGGTGGCGTGACCAGGACCTGCGAGGCTTCCCGCGCGAGCACCGTGACCGGGATGCGCTGCGACGAGCCGCCGCTGCTCACGGCGATCTCGGCCGATCCCGCGATGACGCTGGTGACGATGCCGCCCTGTGTCACGGTCGCGACCGCCGCATTCGACGTCGACCAGAAGAGCCTGCGCGCCACGGGGTTCCCCGCGGCGTCGAGGGCGCGGGCGCTGACCGCCTTCGTCTCACCGATCGAGAGGGAGAGCGTCGACGGCGCGGCTACTACGCGGTCGACGGCCGGGGCGCTGGACGAGGTGGAATCGCCGCACGAGAGTACGACGAGGAGACTAGCGGTCAGCAGCAACCGGTGGGCGACCGAGCGGACGGCGCTGTCGCTGCCGTCCCCGCGTGGTGTATACGGGAGCATGAACGCACAATGGGCAGGGCGGGCGAATCGGGCAAGTGGGGCGCGCACGCCACGCTCGTCGCGGCAGATTTTGTCCCCCTCGAGAGAGAGGCGCGCTGCGCCATGATGGAGTACGTACCGACCTCGAGGGACGGTCGAGCGCTCCTGACGCTGCCGCAGACGCCCGATGGCTCTCGCCGGCTACCCCCGCTCGAAGGCGGCGTCGAATCGCACCCCGCTGGGCGCGAAATCCTTTGCCTTGACCCGCTCGCACGCCTCCCGGGCCCCGAATTCGCGATCCATCCCGATGTCCTCCCACTCCACCGAGAGAGGACCCGTGTAACCGACACGGTTGAGCCCGCGCACGATCCCCTCGAAGTCGACGCGCCCGCGGCCGATCGAGCGGAACTCCCAGTGTCGGTCGCGATGACCGAACTCCAGGTGCCCCCCAAACACGCCGCTGCGCGTGGGGACCTCGCTCCACCACACGTCCTTCATGTGCGCGTGATAGATGCGATGGCCGAACGTCTCGATGAAGGCGACGTAGTCGACCCCTGATACGCGAAGTGAGACGGATCGTAGTTGAAGCCGAACGCGGGGCGATACGCAATCGCCTCCAGCGTGCGCCGAGCGCTGGAGATGTCGAAGGCAATCTCCGTCGGGTGGACCTCGAGCGCGAAGCGAACGCCCACTTCGTCGAACACGTCGAGGATCGGGTTCCAGCGATCGGCGAAGTCGCGGTAGCCGGCGTCGATGGATTCCGGTGGCACTGGTGGAAAGGAGTAGAGCAGCGGCCAGATGCTCGACCCGGTGAACCCCGGCACGACCGATACGCCCAGTCGCGCGGCGGCTCGCGCCGTGCCCTGCATCTCCTCGGCGGCGCGTCGCTGCACGCCGTCCGCCCCGCCGTCGCCCCACACACGCGGCGGGAGGATCGACTTGTGCCGGTCGTCGATGCGGTCACAGACCGCCTGGCCGACCAGATGGTTGCTGATGGCATGCACCTGCAGCCCGTGCTTTGCCAGCAGGTCGCGACGTCCCTGGCAGTAGCCGTCCTCGCCGAGCGCGCGCGCCACGTCGAAGTGGTCACCCCAGCAGGCCAGCTCGAGGCCATCGTAGCCCCAGCTGGCGGCCTTCGCCGCGAGCACTGCGAGTGGAAGGTCGGCCCACTGGCCGGTGAAGAGGGTGACGGGACGGGGCATCGTTAGGTGAGGTGGAGAGGGTGTGGGGGTCGACGGCGCGATGCGTCAATGACCGGAAGTAGTTCGCGAGGCGCGTTGTAGAAGTGACGCTGCTGATCGCGTGAGGTCGTGCGACTCCGTGTCCTCTGCGTCCTCTGCGGTAAAAAGCAGTTAACCACAGAGGACACAGAGGTCACAGAGAGCTGGACTCGAGGGAAGGGCGTTGTCCCAAGGTGTTCCGCGGGTGTGATGTCGAACATCGGGTCCTCCGCGCCATGACTCTGCGTCCTCTGCGTCCTCTGCGGTAAAAAGCTGTTGAACCGCAGAGGACGCAGAGGACGCAGAGGCTCGGATGAGACGGCTCATTGCGGTCGCATGATGTTCGGCGAGGAATCGGAAGCCATGCGCCTCGAAGTCCGCTCCCCTCACGCGCCCGTCGCACCAGGCGGGGAGTATCGCGCATCCACCCACGTTGCCCCGCTCGCTCCGCTCCGCAGCGCCGTCTGGATGAAGTGCACCCCACGCGCCCCGTCCTGCACCGTGGGAAAGTCGAGATCTGCCGGGTCGGGTTCTGCGCCGCTCACGCGGGAGGCGATGGTGCGCAGGGCGTTGCCGTACACGTTGGCGAAGGCTTCGAAGAACGCCTCGGGGTGTCCCGGCGGCAGGCGCGCCCCGCGCTGTGCCGCGGGTGACAGGTAGGCGTTGCCACGCTTGAGGACCTGCAGCGGGGCGTCGGCGTGGCGGAGCAGCAGGGAGTTTGGCTCCTCATGCGACCACTCCAGCGATGCGGTGCTACCGTAGACGCGCAGGTTGATCCGGTTCTCCTCGCCCGACGCGATCTGCGAGCAGTGCAGGATGCCGCGCACGCCGCCCTCGAAGCGCAGCAGCAGGTTGGCATCGTCGTCGACTCGCCGCCCCGCCACCACCGTGCCCACGTCGGCCAGCATGGTCTCGATCTCCAGCCCGGTCACGTAGCGGGCCAGCTGCTCGGCGTGCGACCCGATGTCGCCCAGCGCGCCAGCGCCGGCACGTGCGGGATCGGTGCGCCAGTCGGCCTGCTTCTGGCCGCTTGCCTCGAGCGCGGTGGAAAGCCACCCCTGCGTGTACTCGACCACCACCTTGCGCAACTCGCCGAGCGCGGCGCTGGCTACCAGCGCGCGCGCCTCCTTCACCATCGGGTAGCCGGAGTAGTTGTGCGTCAGGGCAAAGACGACCCCCTGCTCGGCGACGAGCGCGCACAGCGCTTCGGCGTCGGCCAGCGTGGTGGTCATCGGCTTGTCGCAGATGACGTGGAATCCGCGTTCCAGGAAGGCGACGGCGGCGGGATAGTGCAGGTGGTTCGGCGTGACGATCACGACCACGTCGATTCGGTCGCCGAGCGGGCGCGCCGACTCGGCCGCGGCCATTGCTTCGTAGCTGGCGTAAGCGCGATCAGCGGCCAGGTGCAACGACGCGCCGTGGGCGCGCGACTTGGCCGCGTCGGACGAGAAGGCGCCGGCGACCAGCTCGGCCAGTCCATCGAGTTCGGCGGCGCGGCGGTGGACGGCGCCGATGAAGGCGCCTGGGCCGCCGCCGACCATGCCGTAGCGGAGTTTGCGTTTCAGGGTCATGACTTCCCGTGGTAGTGCAGAGCAGGAGGGGGCGCCGGTCGGTGGCTCATGGGCGCCTGATGCGTGCTTCCGGGCGAATCAGGGTGCCTCAGGGTGCCTCAGGGTGCCTCAGGGTGCCTCGTGGGCCGGGAATGGGTCGGACTGGGCAATTCTAGGCGCCGGAGCCGATCCGGCAACCGGTCGCTACTGGGCGGCGAAGCCTGCTGCATCCTCGCGTCGTGCTCGGCGCGCCATGCGACTGCCTCCCGAGTGTGTCCGCTGATTGCCGAGTAGCGATCGGTACGTCACGCGATGGCCGATGCCGTTCTCACGGCGATCGTGCATCGCGCGAGGTATCCGCCGATGCCCGTTGCCCGCGCCTCGCGGCGACGACGCCACGTCGAGACCTCACACGTCAGCCGGCGACGCGGCGCCTCCTGCCCCACCATACCCGTGCGCCGCCATCCGCACCCCCGACATCTCGTACGCCGCCGCCGGCATGTCGCTCACCCCCGTGGCGTCGATCCACTTGTTGTAGAAGTTGAACAGCGCGCACACGGTGATGGCGTCGTAGATCGCCTCCTCACTCCACCCGGCGGCCTTCACCGCGTCGATGTCGCCCTGCTGCATCGCGTTGGACTCAGCGTTCATCCGGTCGATGAATGCGAACAGCGCCTTCCACTGGTCGTCGATGGGCGCCGAGCGATAGTCGGCCAGCACCGCGTCCACCAGGTCTCGGTCCTCCAGCAACGTCGCCGCGACCGCGGCGTGGGAGCCGATTCAGAAGGGGCAGTCGTTGCGGCGCGAGGTGAATGCGGCAATCAGCTCGCGCAGGCCCGGCGAGAGCGGCGACGGTCCGCGCATGACGCCTTGCGAGAACTGGGCGAGGAACTCGGTCCGGTCCGGCTTGTAGGCGAAGAGGTGCCAGATCTGCGGCACGTGCTGCCCCGCGGCCCGAGCCGCCGCCAGCTTGGCGCCGTAGGACCCGTGGGCTTGCGCGTGTTCGACTTCAGGAAGAAACATGGGATGCATGCGCGCCTCGCTGACTGAGGGAGTTACTGCCGAACGACGTCGAGACGCTGGACCTCGCCTCCTCGCCGACTCGAGTTCCGCTACTTCGACACCTCGATCTGGTTGCCAGCCG
Source organism: Gemmatimonadota bacterium (assembly GCA_016704465.1). Lineage (GTDB taxonomy): Bacteria > Gemmatimonadota > Gemmatimonadetes > Gemmatimonadales > Gemmatimonadaceae > SCN-70-22. The sequence goes on from JADJAD010000019.1 coordinate 84,144, forward strand.
GATCGTCGATCACGGTCTGATACTAACGGTCACCGGTCACACGCGCCGCGGAACGAATGCGCCGGCCGCCACCCGCAGCCAGGAGACCACGTCACTGACATTTTCGCGCGACTCGATGGAAGTCGCCATGCTCGCGTCGCCCAGCGCCGGGGACGTGGCGAGAGGAGCGACTGCGGGCGGTAGCGGGAGCTCGAGCCGAGTCCCGCCGCCGAGAACTGTCAGGGGTGACAGGCGAGGCCGAGCGTGGTGAGACCTGCGTAGCGCGCCGTAGCGCGCCGTGGCGGTCGCGGCGAGTGCGACGCACAGGAACCGAGCCGACGCTCGATGCACTCGCGCGACAAGCGGGCTGGTCTGGCGGTGGCGCGGGCTGGTTCCGGCGGCACGCCCTTGTTAGCTTGCCTCAAACAGAGCGTGCCGTTCATGCGCGCGGAATCAGTCAACAGTCGCCCGTCACCAGTCGCCAGTCGCTCCCGGAACCTCGCCACCGCGCGAGGCGCCCCGAGCGCGCGACACTCCTCCTGCCATTTCGAGCTTTTCATATGCCAGCCAAGAAGCGCACTACCTCAGGCACCGCCGCCAAGCCCAACTCGAAGCCCAGCGTAAAGTCCAAGGCGAAGCCCAAGACGAAGACCCAGGGTGCGGGCAGCGTGGTCCCGGCAGCAGCGACCAAGAAGCGCCCCGCCACCAAGACGCTTGCGGCCGACCAGGCGCCGGCTCCTTCGACGAGCGAGAACACGTCAGCCGGCACCAAGGCGGCCGCCCCCGCGAAAAAGCGCGCTGCGTCTGCTAGCACCGCGCCACAGCGCGAGACGCCCGCCGCCGCCGCACCGAAGGCGCCGATCGCAGTGACCGACGAGCGCATCGGTGAAGCTCCTTCCAGGCGAGACGCCGCGGCGCAGGCGCCTCGGACGTCATCGCAGGAAGCTGCGCCTGCCGCACCGCAGTCACGTCGCGTGCAGGTGACTGAGGCGAGCATCCGGCAGTATGCGTACTACCTCTCGCTGAAGCGGAACGGTGGCGGCGATCCCATCGCCAACTGGCTCGAGGCCGAAGAGGTACTTCGCGCCCACGCCGGCTGACGCGTCGACCGGGAGAGCGGTGCTCGAAGTGGGGCACCGCTCCAGCCTGTCGCGCCACCCGGCGCGCGTTCCCCCCTACTCCGTCACCTCGATCGGGTTGCCATCGGGGTCGTCAATCCTCGCTTCGTAGTACCCGTCACCCGTTAGGCGCGCCTCGGCGCGAATGCGGACGCCGTCGTCTCGCAGCCGGGCGACCAGCGCATCGACCTTCGCGCGCGACCCGACGGAGATCGCCATGTGCGCGTAGCCCAGCGCCGGGGCAGGGGCGAGCGGGGCAACTGCCGGCAGCTGCATGATCTCGAGCCGAGTCCCGCCGCCGGGGAAAGTCAGGAAATACGAGGCGAACCCGGGCGTCGTGCGACTCGCGTAGCGCGCGTTGGCTGTCGCGCCGAACGCCCGCTCATAAAAAGCGCGCAGCCGCTCGATATCGGGCGTCCAGAGCGCGACGTGCTCGATGCGCATGCTAGAAGATGCACCCCGAGCGCCTGGGAATGGTGACCGCCACGCCGCCGTCGGCCGCACGCCTTGCTGCGCAGATGCCGAGCGCGTCGGCCGGGAGCGCCGTCGCAGGGATCGTCACCGTCGTCTCGGCGCTGCCGTTGTTGATGGCGACGATGGTGTGCCCGCGGCGGTAGACGTAGACCTGGTCAGTCACCAGCAGGTGCTCGGTCGTACCCGTGCGCAGTTCCTGCCGCCCTGCCCGTACGGCGAGCACTTTCTGCAGGTGCGACCACAGGTCCTGCTCGTCGGCGCTGCGACCGCTCGCCTCGAAGCCAGAACGTGCATCACCACTCCACCCGCCGGGAAACTCGCGCCGGTTGTCGGGGTCGTTGCCCCCGGGGAGGGCGATCTCGTCGCCGTAGTAAATCAGCGGCGTGCCGCGCGCCGTGCCGAGGAAGGTGAAGGCGAGCTTCAGTCCCTCGGAGGTCGCCCCGGGTTCGGACATGAAGCGCGAGACATCGTGCAGCCCGAGGAAGGTGATCAGGTTGTTCGGGTCGCGATACAGGTGATCCCGCGACAGCATCTGCGCCAGCTCGCGGATCGGTCCACCCTTGGCGAAGGCATTGCGGATGGGGTAGAACAGCGGGAAGTCGAACAGCAGGTCGACCCTGTCATCGACGCCGTCCCACTGCCTGCGCCCCCCCTCGAAGAAGGCGATCATCGACGGGTCGCCATCGAATACTTCGCCAACGACGCGCAGCGACGGGTACTCGTCCTTGATCGCCGTCATCCAGTCGCGCCAGAAGGTGCGCGGGACGTAGGGCCAGGTGTCCTGCCGGATCCCGTCCATCCCGCTCATCCCCACCCACCACAGCGTGTTCTGGACGATGTACCGGGCGACTTCGGGGTCGTCCTGGTTGAGGTCGGGGAGGATGTTGATGAACCAGCCATCGAGCGTTGCCTGGCGCATGGCCGGCGTGCTGTACGGGTCGGCAAGCGTCCACGTCTGCCAGGTGTTATTCGGATGGCTGGCCGCGGTCCCGTGGAACCAGGTCGCGGTGGGCGCGTCCTCGACCCACGGGTGATACGGCCCCGTGTGGTTGGCGACCATGTCGAGGACGATCTTGATCCCGTGGGCGTGGGCGTCGTCGACGAGCTGCTTGAAGGTGGCCATGTCGCCGAGGTGTTCGTCGACGGCGTAGAAGTCGGTGGCGCCGTAGCCGTGGTAGTCGGTGACGGGCAGGTTGTCGTAGGTTTCCTTGTGGTTGAGCTCGTTGTTGTTGTCGTAGATCGGGTTCATCCAGATGGTCGTGATGCCTAACGACTTGAGGTAGGGGAGCCGTTGCCGCACGCCAGCCAGGTCGCCGCCGTGGTAGTAGCGCCCCTTGCTGCGGTCGAGCAGTCCGCGCGAGACGGCGGGATCATCGTTGGCAGGGTCGCCATTGGCGAATCGGTCCGGCATGAGGAGGTACATGACATCCTCGGTGCCGAACCCCTGAAAGCGGCCGTGCCCGGCGAGGCGCGGCGTAATGGAGAACGGGACCGTCGCCGCGCCACCCGCCGTGCGCAACGTGAGCGGCGCCGCACCGGTCGCCGCGTCCCGAGGAATGGTGACATCGACGAACGCATACGTCCCCCGCGCATTGACCACGACGTTCGAACAGGCCAGTCGCCCGCATTCAAGCGTCGCCCCGGCAAGGTTGGCGCCCCGCACGAGCACCCGCACCGGATTGACCGACGAGTTACCCCACCAGTTCGGCGGCTCGACCTTGGAGACGGTGGGCCCCTGCGCCCCCGCCGCAACGGACACCCCCAACGCCGCCCCGAAGAGAATCCGCCCAATCATCTGCACATTGATCACGCTGTGTAGTACCTCCCGTCTCCCGTCTCCCGTCTCCCGTCTCCCGTCCCATCTACTCCCCCGCATCCGTCACTCGCCACACCATCACCGCCGCCACCGCGAGGAAAACGCCCCCCGACACCACCGCCGCCATCCGGTCGTTGCCGAGCACGTTGTTCATCACCCAGCCGAAGCCTAACGAGGCGACGATCTCGGGGATGACGATGAAGAAGTTGAAGATCCCCATGTACACCCCGGTCTTGCCCTCGGGGAGCGAACCGGCGAGCATGGAATACGGCATGGAGAGGATGCTCGCCCACGCGATCCCCACCCCGGTCATGGACAGGAGCAGGAGCACGGGGTTGGTGATCACGGCGACCGACAGCAGTCCGGCCGCCCCCGCCAGCAGGCAGATGGAGTGCGTCGCCTTGCGCCCGCGCGAGCGCGCGAGCGCCGGCAGGAAGAAGGAGAAGCCGAAGGTGACCACGGAGTACACGCCGAAGCAGACGCCGGCCCATTCCACCCCCTGCTGATACAGCGGGGAGTTGGCGTCCGGCGCCCCGAACACATTGCGCGCGACCGCGACGGGGAAGTACAGCCACATGCAGAACAGGCCGAGCCAGGTAAAGACCTGCACGACCGCCAGCTGCCGCATGGTCTCGGGCATGGCCTTCGCCGCCGCGAAGATCTCCCGCGCCCCGGCGGCGATCCCCTTGCTGTCGGCCTTCATCTTCAGGAAGGCGGCCATGTCGGCCGGCGGCTTCTCGGGGCTCGTCAGGACGGTGTACAGCACCGCCCCCATGAACGCCGCCGAGCCGAAGTAGAACGAGAAGCGCACCGTGGCCGGGATCGTCCCCGGCGCCGAGGCGCCGACGCCGAACCAGTTGGTGAGCATCCACGGCATCGCCGAGGCGATCACCGCCCCCAGCCCGATGAACAGGCTCTGCATGGCAAAGCCCCGCGTGCGCTCGCGCTGCGGAAGCAGGTCGGCCACGAAGGCGCGGAACGGCTCCATGGAGACGTTGATCGAGGCGTCAAGGATCCAGAGCAGCCCGGCCGCCATCCACAACGTGCTCGAGTTGGGCATGGCGATGAGCGCCAGCGACGCCAGCACCGCCCCGACCAGGAAATACGGGCGCCGCCGGCCGAAGCGCGGCGACCAGGTACGGTCGCTCATGTGGCCGATGATCGGCTGCACGACGAGCCCGGTGAGTGGCGCCGCCAGCCACAACAACGGGATCTGGTCCGGCTTGGCCCCGAGATACTCGTAGATGGCGCTCATGTTGGCCATCTGGAGGGCCCAGCCGAACTGGATCCCCAGGAAGCCGAAGCTCATGTTCCAGATCGTCGAGAACTTCGCCCGCTGCTCGGTCATCGCGCCTCTGCCTAACGATCGTAGATGTCGACCAGGTCGCGCAGGCGACTGGTGATCTCGGGGGTGACCTGTGCCCACGAGAACCGGAATCCCCAGTTCCCCGCCTGTCGCCCGGGAAGGTTCATGCGCGCCTCGCTCCCGAGGCCGAGCACGTCCTGCATCGGCACGAGCACGGTGTTGGCCACGGAGGCGAGCGCCGCGCGCATCAGGACCCAGTTCATCACCGGGTCGTCGCTCTCGTCCGTCCCGAGATAGCGGCGGGCGTAGGCCTTTTCCCGCGACACCTCGCCGGCGTCGCGCGTCGACTCGCCGTTACCGGTGGAGGCCCACCATCCCATGGTGGTGTCGTTGTCGTGCGTCCCCGTGTACACCACCCGCTCCCGGGGAAAGTTGTGCGGCTTGAACTCCGTGGCCTGCCCGTCGCCGCCGAAGGCGAACTGGAGGATGCTCATCCCCGGAAAGCCGAACTGCTCGCGCAGCTCCTCGACGGCCGGCGTGATCAGCCCAAGGTTCTCGGCCACGATCGGGAGCGGTCCGAGCGCCTCGATGATCGCCTCGAAGAGCGGGGCCCCGGGCCCCGGGACCCAGCGTCCGCCCTGCGCGGTCCGGGCGTCGCCAGGCACCTCCCAGTACGCCTCGAACCCGCGGAAATGATCGATACGGACCAGGTCGTACATGTCGAACGCGGCCCGCATGCGCCGAATCCACCAGGCGTAGCCATCGGCCGCCATGGCGTCCCAGTCGTAGATCGGGTTGCCCCATAGCTGCCCGGTCGCGCTGAAGTAGTCCGGGGGGACGCCCGCCTGTACCTGCAACGTGCCGTCGGGCTTGAGCTTGAAGAGTGAGCGATTCGCCCACACGTCGGCCGAGTCGTGGGCGGCGTAGATCGGCAGGTCGCCCATCAGCTGGATGCCGCGAGCACTCGCTGCCTGCTTGAGGGCCCGGAACTGCGAGAAGAAGAAGAACTGCGCGCGCCGAATCCGCTCGATCGGGTCGGCCAGCGTGACGCGCCATTCGGCCAGGGCGGCCGGCTCTCGATGGGCGGCCCCGGGCTCCCACGCGGTCCAGGAGCTGCCGCCGTGGGCCGCCTTGAGGGCGCTGAAGAGCGCGAAGTCGTCGAGCCAGTCGGCCTCCCGTTGCACGAAGGCCTTGTATGCCGCGTCGGGGGTGAAGCGGTCGAGCGCGGCGTTCAGCAGCGCCTGCTTGAGCGGGATCACGCGCTCGAACTCGACGACGTGCTCGGCGAAGTCGCCCCCCTCGCCCGGCGAGTAGATCAGGAGCGGGTTCCCGGCGAAGGCCGAGTAGCACTGGTACGGGGAATCGCCGTACCCGGTGGGGCCCAGCGGGAGCACCTGCCAGATCTTCATCCCAGTCGTGGCGAGGAAGTCGAGGAAACGATGGGCTTCGGGTCCCAGGTCGCCGATCCCGTGCGGACTCGGGAGCGAGGTAGGATGAAGCAGGATGCCAGCAGCGCGAGGAAACGTCATGTGCGGAAACGCAGCTCAGTCTCGAGGGGGCGAAGCAGCGAGCAAGGGAGACCGGAGGGGCACTTCCGTACAGGCCAGCGAGCGGTGGAAACGTTTTTGCACCCCGGAATTCACGCACGATTCTACCGGGCGACCGTGCGCGGGGCTATCCCTTGGCGCCCCGAATGCAAACGTTCCCGTCCGCCATGGCCCTCACCGTCGATCACCTCGCCCACGACCTTCACGTTCGCGTCATCCGTCCGTTCACGGATGCGGACGGGCGCATGTTTTCGACCGGATTCGCCGGCCACATCACCCGGCTCGAGCTGGATCGCCGGTCGTTCGATATTCACCTCGTCGTCCGCCATGGGGAGGGTGAAGCGTTGATGCGGTTCAGCGCTGGCGCCAAGGACGGGCCTGGCAATGGCCGCATGCGCGACTACTTCGAGGTGATCGACGTTCCGAAGCCTGGCGACTCCCGCGGGGGCGTGGTCGCGGGTGCCGACCGGGCGGCTTTTCGCGTGGCAACGCCGCCTCCGGCCGTCCCCGACCTCTCGTCCGACGACGTCATCGACGTGCCGCACCGCGAGGATGAGGCGATCGCCCAGGTCTGGGCGCTGGCCGCCCGCGGCCGGTTCGACGAGGCACGAGAGCAACTCATCGTCGTCAACCGGTTTCCCGACCTCGGGGGCGGCGACCGCCCACGCGAGCTGGCGCGACGAATCGCCGAGGCGGCGGCGGCCCACGCGTGGGACGACGAGGACTCGACCTATGCCTGGCTCAAGGACTGGAGCCTCAAGCTGTGGTACCAGTGGGGCTCCGGCGCCACCAGCGGTGGCGAGGGCGCTGCTCGAGCGGTCGAGATCCGCGCCGCTGAGCGCGCCTGGGAGGAGCTGGAGAGCCGTCGCGCCGTGCGGCGGCTCCCCGCGCCGTGATCAGACCTTCAGGTAGCTCCACTCCTTTGAGAACGGGATGCGGCTCATGAGCACCGCGCGGTCCTTCAGCACCACCAGCCGGTCGCTGGGGTTGATCCCGATCCCGCCCTTCTCGTCGTAGAGTCCCGGCTCGACCGAGAAGGTCATCCCTTCCTCGACCACGGAGTCGTCGCCGAGCGCGAGGAACGGCGGCTGGTGGCCCACGAAGTTCTGACCTTGGCCATGCCCGGGGCGGTGGTAGATGAAGTCCTGCATGCCCTGCTTGACCTGATAGTCATGGACCTTGTAGGCGATCTCGGAGCAGATGGCCCCGGGCTTCGTCTCCTCGACGATGATCTGCACGGTATCGGCGACGACCTGCCACATCTTGTCGTGCTGGGGTGTGGACGGGAGGAGGATGTAGTTGCGGTATCCCTCGCCGCCGTAGCCGCCCAGCAGGATGTCGCAGTTCACGTACAGCGGCTGCCCGCGCTGTACCGGGGCATGGAAGAACTGGTTGGGATGCGGATACGCGGTGGCGACGCCGGTGCGCACGTAGTTCCCGGTCACTTCCATTCCAACGGCGCTGTGCGGTTTCCCGTCGCGCTTCACGTCGCGCATCATGAGGTTGATGCCGAACGATGACAGCGCCTGGCCGATCTGGTAATCGGTCGTGTCGGTCCCGTGCTCGAGGATGTAGTCGCGGGCGAAGGCGTGCACGGTGTCGAAGTACCGGTACGCGCGCTGCGTGAGGGCGATCTCCTCCGGCGTCTTGATGATCTGCATCGTGAGGCAGAGGTCGGAGATGTCGGCGACCTTCGCCTTGGGGAGGACGCGGCTGAACGTGCGCATCGCCGAGGGGGTCAGCTCGCGATCGAGCCCGATCGTCTGCTCACCCAGCCCACGGGCCGCCAGCTTGCCCAGGGCCCACTCCCACAGGTCCACTCGATTGCCTCGCGCCAGCTCTCCACGGTTTGGAAATCCTCCCGCGGCATGCGGATAGCAGAAGTAGTAGTCGTTCTCCGTGGACCACCATGAGGTGATGAGGTCGCGGTCGATGGCCGGGGAGAACCAGTACACGGTATCGGATTCATTCGTGGGCATCAGGGCCCACGTCGTGCGCTCGCCGCTCCCGCGAAAGCACCCGGTGAAGTAGACGAGGTTCGTGTCGCTCTGCAGGAGGATTGCATCGACGCCGCGCTCGCGGGCCTGCTCGCGCAGCCGGCGGGATTGTGCCTGGTACCAGGCGAGCGGGAGTCGATCGACGCCGACCGGGGCCGGCGTGGGGTGCAGCGGATTGTCGACGAGGAGTGTTTCCGATCCGTGCGGCTGCCCGTCGCTGGTGGCGGCAGCGCAGGCGGTGGCGGCGGTCGAGGCGGCGGCCAGCGAGGCCCCCATCGTGCGGACGAAGTCGCGGCGAGACGTCATGGGCAGGTCGAGGAGGAGTGACGGGAACGGAATAGGACAGTATGATTGCCGGCGCCTGGTTCAGCATGGGACCGCTGCTGCTACGTGGTTCGCGCGCCCAGCACACGGTTGGCACGTTCGCACCTGGTGCAGTCCTCGTCCATCTGCCCCCGACAATTCATGGCTCGCACATCGACTCTCCCGCTCGCCGTCCTGCTGTCACTGGTCGCCGGGCCGCTTGCCGGGCCGCTTGCCGGGCCGCTTTCGGCGCAGGAGCGGTCGCTGCACTGGCGCTCGATCGCCGTGGAAGGGCGGCTGGATCGGGACGGTGTGCTGCACGTGACGGAGACGCAGGCGATCGTCTACTCCGGCGACTGGAACGGGGGGGAGCGACGCTTCACTGTGAACAGCGGGCAGCGCTTCGAGTTCGAAGGCATCGTGCGCGTGGACAGCGCGACCGGCGGCGACGTGACGATGGTGGGCGGTGACCTCGACCGTGTCGACGGATTCGACTTTGAAGGCTCGCGGACGGTGCGCTGGCGCAGTCGGCTTCCGGACGATCCGCCCTTCGACAACACCGGGCGCACGTATCGGCTGGAGTACAGCTACGCAAACATTCTTGTCCCTGACGGCGACGGCTTTCGCCTGGACCACGACTTCGCCTTCGGCGATCGCGATGGGCCCGTCGAGGAGTTCACCCTCAACCTGACGCTCGATCCGGCGTGGGAGGCGCAGCCGGATTTCACGGGGCGTTTCGGTCCCGAGCGATTGGAGCCTGGATACGGCTTCGTGGTGAACCTCGCGTTGCGCTACCTGCCCGAGGGGCGCCCTGCGGGGGTCGTGTTCGGGGCCGGTTCGACGGAGCGCCAGGGGCTCATCGCCGCCGTCCTCGTGGGCGTGCTGCTGCTCGGGGTGCGCTTCTACCGGCGCGAGGCGTCGCTGGGTCGCTTCGCGCCCGACGTGCCGCTGGACGTCGTCACCGACGACTGGTTGCAGCGGCGGGTGATCGCCCACCGTCCGGAGGTCATCGGCGCGGCCTGGGACGAGGAGACCGGGGCAGCCGAGGTCACGGCGGTCCTGGCGCGGCTCGAGGCGGAAGGGAAGCTCAAGAGCCGGGTGGAAAGCAGGAAGGTCCTCATGTTCAGCCAGCATGAGCTGCACATGGAGCTGCTGGTGGAGCGCGACGCATTCCAGAGTTACGAGCGTGCGCTGATCGATGCCCTGTTCAGCGGTGCGTCGACGAAGACGGACACGAGCGCCATCCGGAAGCGGTATGCGAAGCGAGGCTTCACGCCGTCGACGAAGATCGAGAGTTCGGTGAAGTCGCTCGTGAACCGGATGGTGCCGAACGACGTGCCGCCGCCACGTCCGGGGAAGGGGCTGACCGTGACCCTGCTGGCGGCGGCCGTCGCCCTCTTCATCGTCGCCGGCGTGACGCGCCCCTCGGACCTCGCACTCGCCGGGGTCGGGTCGCTGGTCACGGGCGGTGCGTACCTCGCGACGCTGCTGGCCGCCAAGCTGTGGCAGCGCGTGGTACAGCGCCCGCGGCGGCACGCGCTCTGGTTCGTGGTCCCGCTGCTGGCGATGGTCATCGCGTACGTACACCTGGTGCGCGAATCGAGCCCGCGTGCCGGCGTGCTCGTGCTGGCGGGGCTGGCGGCGCTGCTGCTGGCGGCGGTGAGCAGCGTGCTCGCGATGGCGATGTGGCGGTACGGGACGCAGCGCCTGGAGTTGCGGCGCGAGCTGGCGGCCGCCCGTCGCTTCTTCATCCGCGAGCTGCAAGGCACCGAGCCCAAGCTGCGCGATGAGTGGTTCCCCTACCTCATCGCCTTCGGCCTGGGGTCGCACATGGATCACTGGTTCAAGGCGTTCGGCGGAACGGCGCGCTCGGCGACCATGGCGGGTGGTAGCTCGGCGTGGCGTTCGACGTCGTCCGGTGGCGGCGACGGAGGAGCGGGGGGATGGTCGGGCCTGGGCGGCGGCGGTGGCTTCGCCGGCGGCGGGTCGAGCGGCGCCTGGGTGGCCGCGGCAAGCTCGGTGGCCGCAGGCGTGTCGGCGCCGAGTTCGAGCAGCTCGGGGGGCGGCGGTTCCAGCAGCGGTGGGTCGAGTTCGGGTGGGGGAGGGGGAGGCGGGTGGTAGGCGAAGCGCGCAAGGCCGTGGTCACTCACCCTAAAACTCAGCAGTGACGGCATGGACGCGATTCCGATTTCCTCAACGCCCGTCAAGATCGCCATGATCGTGGTCGGGCTGGCATTCGGCGCCCTCGACGTGAAGGAGTCGGGGGAGAAGCTGGATGCGGCGATGCGAGAGCGGTCGGTCCGCGCCATCGGCGCGCAGATGCTGATCGCCGATCCCTTCTTCGTCACGAAGGCGTGGCTCGACCAGGTAAGCGCGTGTAGGCTGAGTTTCTGGTGCTACCGGCCACCGCCGTCGCCCGAGGCGCTGCCGCGCGCGGCGAACGTGCACGACTGCCTCGCGTCGTCGGGACAAAGTCTCACGCGCCTGATGGACACGTCCAAAGCCGCGCCGCCATTCGCATCGCAGTCATATCGCGACTGCATGGCCGGTCGTGGCGCGCAGCTCGATACCCGTGCACGGCAGACGCCGTCAACTCCCTCACCGAGCGTGTGGTGGCGTTCCGTGGGCCCGGTGCACGTTGCGCGCATGGCCGTGTTCCCCGTGTTCCAGGCCGGGTGGACGCTCTTCAACCGCGGATGGACCGCCCGGGTGGTCTTCTTCCTCTCCTTCCTCGCGGCATTTGCGCTCGCGGCCTCGGCTGGCGGGGCCGCCGAGTCGGTCCCGGGCGCCGTGGTCGGCGCGGTCGTGTGCTTCCTGGTCGTGAGCATTGTCGTCTCGTTCGGGTTCAACCTCCTGCTGCGAGCTGGCAACGTTGTGGCGGGATACCGGGGTGTGCTCGTCGCCATTGCCAGTGGCAGCTACTTCACCCTCGAGCTGGTCGGTAGGGCACGGGAGCTGCTCCACGCGTCGGGAATTGGCGGAACGAGAGGGCACTAGCAGCCGTAGCATCACGCCGCTCCTCTTCGACTACCTGCCCCGTAGTGGCAGCTGGTCGGGGTCGCCTTCGTCTCGCGCGCGGACACCGAGCGCTTCGTGACCGCGGTGAACTTCCTGCGCACGGGCATCCTGTTCCTGATGCTCTTTCTGGTTTGTGACCAATAGATCACCGTCGGGCAGTTCTTGTCCTCGCTGATCTACTCGTTCTTCATCTCCGGGCCGCTGCAGGAGCCGGGGAACGTCGTCAACATCTACCGCGAAACGAAGGCGTCCACGGCCAACCTCTCGACGGTGATGGCGATGCCGCTGGACTCGCAGCTCGGCCGGGGTCAGGCGACGATCTCCTGGTGATGTCGGCGCGGCGTCGTAAGATCCGTGTATCGAGGCGGGTCGCCAGAGGACAGTATGGAGACGCAGATTCCTGGCGATGCGTCATGATGCCAGTCACTCCTTCGCCCGCGCGGGCCGAGGTCTTGTCCATGTCCCTGCACCGCCGAAAGTCTTGGCTGTTCGCCAGCGCGCTCCTGCTCGCCGCTCCGCTCCCGGCGCAGGTTGGCGCAGGCCTACGCGACGCCGAACGAGAGATTCGCCGGCTCCGTGCGTCCTCGAACGCCGCCATTGCGCGCCACGACACCGCGGGAATCGCGGCTATCCTCGCGCCCAACGCGGTCGTCGTGACGTCTGCCTCGGCGCAGATCGTCGGCCGCGAGACCAACGCACGGAGCTTCGCCGACCATTTCCGTGACCGCCCGGATGTGACCTACGAACGCACGCCGGCGGAGGTGAGGGTGTTCGCCCCCTGGCGCATGGCGAGCGAACAGGGACGATGGACGGGATCGTGGACCGATGCGGACGGCAAGCTGTCCATCGGCGGGCTGTACTTCGCCAAGTGGCGGCAGCTGGAGGGACGGTGGCTGGTGGAGAGTGAGACGTATGTGCCCGATCGTTGCACGGGCGGACGGTACTGCGAGGTTGTGCCGTAGCGGGGGCACGGTGCGAAACAGCTCGCGCGGGCACCGTCGACCCCGTTCGCTCGTTGATCTTGGTGGATCCACCCACGACTCCACGATCAGACGCGCGTAAGTAGCGTCGAATCCGACCCGTCGCGCCGCGCATTGTGGCGCTTCCCGGCGCCGCCTCCCTGCGAGGGTCGCCAGCGTTCGTAGCACGCCGCACGCCAGCACGGAGCCGCACATGCAGCGACCGAAGGTCGTCATCATCGGTGGAGGCTTTGCCGGAATCGCCGCAGCCCGGGTCTTCAAGGGCGACGCGGTGGAGGTGGTCGTCATCGACCGCACGAACCACCACCTCTTCCAACCCCTGCTGTACCAGGTGGCGACCGCCACGCTGTCGCCGTCGGACATCGCTGTCCCCATTCGCTGGATCCTGCGCCGCCGCGAGAATGTCCGCGTAGTGATGGGCGAGGTGACCGGCATCGACGTGGACGCCCGCGTCGTGGCGCTCGACAACGGGGACCGACGGGAGACATACGACTACCTCATCGTCGCGTCGGGGGCGCGTCACGCCTACTTCGGGCATGACGCCTGGGAGACGTTTGCACCGGGGCTCAAGTCGCTCGACGACGCGCTCGAGATCCGGCATCGCTTCCTGCAGACGTTCGAGCGGGCGGAGCGGTGCGAGGACCCGGACGAGCGTGCCGCTCTGCAGACCATCGTGATCATCGGGGGCGGGCCGACCGGGGTGGAGCTGGCCGGAATCATGGCCACGATCGCTCGCGACGTGCTGCACAAGGACTTTCGACAGATCGATACGCGCAAGACGCGTGTGCTCCTGCTCGAAGGCGGGAGCCGGATCCTCCCGGCCTTTCCGGAACACCTTTCCGATGCGGCGCTTGTCGACGTGACCGAACTCGGGGTAGAGGTTCGCTTGGGGGCGATCGTCACCCGCATCGAGGACGACGCGGTCCATGTCGGCAAGGAGCGCATTGCGACGCGCTCGGTGTTCTGGGCGGCCGGAAATGCCGCCTCACCGTTAGGCGGGATGCTCGGCGTGCAGCTGGACAAGATCGGCCGCGTGATGGTGGAGCCGGACCTGTCGATCCCGGGACATCCCGAGGTCTTCGTGGCGGGCGACCTGGCCTTGGTGCGGCGCGATAACGACACGCTGGTGCCCGGCGTGGCCCCCGCGGCCAACCAGGAGGGCACCTGGGCCGCGCGCAACATCCTGCGCACCCTGCGGCGCCAGGAGCGCAGGCCATTCCGGTACTTCAACAAGGGCGACCTGGCGACCATCGGTCGGTATCGCGCCATCGCCGACTTCGGCTCGATCGACTTTACCGGGATTCCGGCGTGGCTGCTCTGGCTCTTCGTGCACATCATGTACCTGGTGGGTTTCCGGAACCGGGTGACGGTCCTGATCCAGTGGGCGTGGGCGTACTTCGCCTACCAGCGTGGGTCGCGCCTCATTGTGGGAAGTGCGTTCCGCGGGCGCCGGGGGGCGGGGGCCGAGCAGGAGCGAGGCGTGAGCGAGGAGTGAGCGCGGGGTGAGCGCGGGGTGAGCGCGGCGTGAGCGGCGACCTGGGCTTGCACGCTGCGTTTGCGAGAGCCGGGACCATGGTGCACACTTCCGCGCCTCCCATCCACCGACTCGATGCCGACTGCACTCCGCCAACTCTTCGCGCTCTCCGTGCTGGTCCCTCTCCTGCCGCTGGTCCCCTCGGTGGCCGGCGCGCAATGGAGCAATCGGTATCCCAGGAACGCGGGGTACGGCCACCACGTCTACCTCGAGGGCTACGAGCTGCCGGTCCTGTCGGCGGGGGCGACGGACTTCGCCGAGTCGCCGATTGGGGAGCAGGTGATCGCCTCGCGCGGCTGGCTGTGGCGCTTCGACGCGGCCACGGGGGTGGCGCGCCGCCTGACGAGTGGCGGTGGCGTCGACTCGCGCCCCGCGTGGTCTCCCGACGGTCGCACGCTGGCCTTCGTGCGCGACGATTCGCGCACGCTCGCGGTGATGGTGCGCGACATGGCGTCCGGGCGCGAGACGGAGGTCGATCGCGGCATGGCGATGGACCCGGCCTTCACCCCCGATGGCAACGCCATCATCTACAGCAATGTTGCGGCTGGCGGTGACCTCGACCTGTGGCGCTACGACCTCGCGTCCCGCAGCCGGACCCGCCTGACCACGGACGCGGGGATCGAGTTGCGCCCGTTGCCGCATCCCGACGGGCAGCGACTGGTGTATCTCGCCAAGTCGCGGGCGGCCGACCAGGTACGGCTGCGCACGCTCGCCACGGCGAAGGACGTCGTCCTGCTGCAAGGGAACCTCGTGTCGCAGACGCGTCCGGCGCTCTCGCCCGACGGCACACGGCTCGCCTTCAACTGGCCGGGCGAGAACGGCTGGGAGCTGCGCCTGTCGTCGACCGAGCGTCCCGGGGTATCGATTCTCCTCGTGGGGGGAGCGGGTGCTCGCCCCATCGCCCCCGCGTGGAGCGCCGACGGACGCCACGTCTACTTCTATCAGGGCGATGCGCGGCAGGTCGCGCGACTGTATCGCGTGGCGGCGGTGGGCGGGCAGGCGGAGGAGGTTGCGGTCACGGCGTGGGACTGGCAGGCACCGACGGGTCGCATCGTGATCGAGACGCGCTGCCCGACGTGCGCCCCGCCGACGGGGTTAGGGGCAGATGGTGACAACCGCGATGCCGCCCGACTGTCGGTGACCGACGCCGCCGGGCACCCGCTCATCCCCGCCGAGGGGATGGCGCGATTCGAGGGACAGAACGGGCGCGTCTTCTTCTATTCGCCCGGGACGGTCACGCTCGAGGTCCCCGTGGGCGCGGTGACCGTGCGCGGGGTACGCGGCCTGGCCACGCGCGAGCAGGTGGCGACGGTGACTGCGGTGGCCGGCGAGCAGCGCACGAGCCGGCTCGACCTCGTCCCGCTCTGGGAGGCGCAGCGCGCCGGTTGGTTCTCGGGCGACCATCACTTCCACCTGAACTACGGCGGACAGTTCGCCATGCGACCGGCCGACCTCTTCCCCATGATGCAGGGCGAGGACCTCGACGTCGCCACCCCGATGCTGGCCAACCTGCACAACCGCTTCGAGGAGCAGGAGACATTCAGCTGGCAGTCGTTAGGCAGCGGCCCGCTCCTTCGCTGGGCGCAGGAAGTCCGTTCGCACTTCCTCGGGCACGTGGGGTTGCTGGGGACGAGCGAGCTGTTCTGGCCGTGGGTCTGGGGGCCCGGTTACGAGGTGAACGGGCGCGACGACCGGTTGAACGCCGAGCCGCTGGCGTTCGCGCGGCGCCAGGGCGGGGCCGGATACTACGTGCATCCGGTGAGTGGGACGCGGGCGCCGTTCTCCGAGGCCGGCATGAACTCGCTCCCGGTCGCCCTCGTCGCCGATGCCGCGCACGGCATGGTCGACCTGCTGGAGGTGGTTTGCCTGTGGAGCAACTCGGTCGGGACGACGGAGCTGTGGTATCGCTTCCTGAATGCGGGGTTCCCCGTCGCACCAAGCGGCGGCACTGACGTGATGACCGACTTCCACCGCACCATGGCCGTGGGGACGACGCGCGTGTATGTGCGCCCCGACGGTCCGTTCAACTGGACGTCGTACTTCGCGGCGCTCAAGGCCGGACGTTCGTTCGTGACGACCGGGCCGTTGCTCGATCTCAAGGTGGCGGAGCAGCAACCTGGCGACGCGATCGTCGACGGGGAGCGGGAGGTGGCATTCACGCTGGGGGTGTACACGGCGGTCCCGGTGGACAGCGTCGCCCTCGTCGTGAACGGGCGCACGGTGTGGAGCGGGGCGGCCCCCGACTCCACGGGGCGCCGGAGCTATGCGGGAACGGTGCGCCTCCCGGCGGGCGGCTGGGTCGCGGCGCGAGTCGTGGGCCCCGACATCACGCAATGGCCGGCGATGGCCGAGTATGCCTTCGCCCACACCGCCCCGATCTGGATCGGCCGCACGGGGAGCACCGACCCGGGTGCGCGGCGGGCCGCGGCGACCGAGCTGCTCGCCGCGTTAGGCGTCGCCGAGGGACGCCTGACGACGGGCTATGCCGGCGCCGAGATCCCCGCACTCACGCGCTACTTCATCGAGGCGAGGACGACGCTGGAACTGCTGGCCAGGTGACCGTGCCCCGGCGCGCCGGCCTACACGGGAGCCGGCTCGGCCGCCGGGTGCGGGTGCGAGGCGGCCTCCTGACCGGTGCGGCTCCCCGTCGAACGGTCGCGCCATTCGAATCGCGCCTGGAAGAACCGCAGGTACCGTGGCTCGTACACCATGTGCAGGCCGCGTGCGGCGCCGCGCGCGTCCCACACGCACTTCACCGACTCGGCCACCACGTCCATGTGCGCCTGCGTATACACGCGGCGCGGGATGGTGAGGCGCGTGAGCTCGAGGCGGGGATAGTGGTGGTCGCCCGTGGCCGGGTCGCGCCCGGCGCTGGCGATCCCGCGTTCCATTGCACGGATTCCCGAGTCGAGGTATAGCTCTGCGGCCAGCACCTGTGCCGGGAAGTGGGCCTGCGGCAGGTGCGGATAGAATGCCCGCGCGTCGAGGAAGACGGCGTGCCCCCCGACCGGCTGCACGATGGGGATGTCCCAATCGGCGAGCAGTTCGCCGAGGTAGCGCACCTGCCCGATGCGGGAGCGCATGTAGTCATCCTGCAGGCTCTCCTCGATCCCGATCGCCATGGCCTCCATGTCGCGCCCGGCCAGCCCGCCGTAGGTGTGCAACCCCTCGTACAGCACGACCAGGTTGCGCAGCTCCTCGAACAGGCCGAGGTCGTTGACCGCCAGCCATCCGCCGATGTTCACGAGCGAGTCCTTCTTCGCGCTCATCCACGCGGCATCTGTATAGCTGCAGAACTCGCGCAGGATCTCGGCGATGGGCCTGTTGGCGTATCCCTCCTCACGCTCCTGGATGAAGAAGGCATTCTCGGCCATGCGGGTGGCATCGAGGTAGACCTTGATCCCGTGGCGATCGCACAGCGCGCGCACTGCCTTGATGTTGGTCATGCTGACCGGCTGCCCGCCGGCCATGTTCACCGTCCCGGCAACGGAGACGTAGGCAATGCCCTCGGCCCCTTCGCGGGCGATGAGTGCCTCGAGCTTGGCGAGGTCGATGTTGCCCTTGAACGGGTGCGGGGACGACGGGTCGTGGGCCTCGTCGATGATGACGTCGATGAACTGCCCGCCGGCCTGCTCCTGGTGCGCGCGGGTGGTCGTGAAGTACATGTTGCCCGGGACCCACTGCCCGGGCCGGATTGCCACCCGGCTGATGAGGTGCTCCGCGCCGCGTCCCTGGTGTGTCGGGACGACGTGGCGATACCCGTAGTAGCGCTGGATCGCTGCCTCGAGGTGGTAGAAATTGCGGCTGCCGGCATACGACTCGTCCCCGACCATCATCCCTGCCCACTGCCGGTCGCTCATCGCGCTCGTGCCGCTGTCGGTGAGCAGGTCGATGTACACGTCGTCGCTGCGGAGCAGGAAGGTGTTGCAACCGGCCTCGGCGAGCGCGCGCTCGCGCTGCGCGCGCGACGTCATGGTCAGCGGCTCGACCATCTTGATCTTCCAGGGTTCGGCCCACGAGCGGCGACCGAACTGCTGGCCCATTGTGCGGGGCGCGGGGTGTGACATGGGCGGGATGGCGGATGAGGGACGTGCCGCGCGACCGACGCGGGCGCGCGACGCAGCGACTGGCGCCGGTCCCGGCGCCAGTCGCCATGCAACCTGCGCGCACGGTCTGTCCCTCCTCTGTCGGCGTTCTCCCCACGCGCAGTCCGCGCACCGGTCCGGCTGGTCAGACCGGCCATGAGATGCGCGCGCCGTCAGGCCGGTGGTCCGGCCACGCGTGCGGTGACGGGCGTTGGTGGCACGGCTGGTGTCGCGGCTGGTGTCGCGGCTGGCTGCGCGGCTGTTCGAGCTACCGGAGCAGCAACCACGCCACGACGCCAACCACGATGGTCGCCACGCCGACGATGGCGACCATCGGGACGCCCCTCCAAGTGCGACCGTCCGCTGGCGGCGCCTGCTCCTGCTGGTTCGCCGCCGCGCGCTCGGCCGCCGCCGCATTGGCCGCTTCGGTTGCCGCGACGTGCGCGGCGATGGCGGCGAACTCACGCTTGCCGTGCCACTCCCCCGACTTGGGCGGAGGAGAGGTTCCGCCGAGGGCCCGCCACATGTGTTCGCGCGACGCGGCGCGGCGCGCCTTGGCGAGTTCGTCGGTGAACTCCCGGGCCGTGGCGAATCGTTCGTCGGGGTTCTTGGCCAGCGCCTTGTTGACTGCTGCCTCGATCGACGCGGCCACGTCGGCGCGCAGGTGGTGCAGGCTGGGTACCGGGTCGGTGAAGTGACTCACCACGACGGCCCTGGTCGACGTGCCGATGAACGGCGGCCGGCCGGCCAGCATCTCGAACAGCACGCACCCTAACGCATAGATGTCCGTGCGGCCGTCCACCGGGCCGGCGCTCGCCTGCTCGGGACTCATGTACATCACGGTCCCCACCGCAACGCCGGCCCGTGTGAGCGAGTTCCCGCCCGAACTTGCATTGAGCATCTTGGCGATGCCGAAGTCGAGCACCACCGCGGTCCCCGCGGTGAGCAGGATGTTCTCCGGCTTGATGTCCCGGTGCACGACGTCCTGTCCGTGGGCGTAGTCGAGGGCGACGGCCACGTCGCGGGCGATCTGCAAGGCGTCGTCGATGGGAAATTTTCCCACGCGCGTCATGCGCTCGCGCAGCGTCTCGCCGTCGATGGCCGGCATGACGTAGAACATCATCCCCTCCACCTCGCCCGAGTCGAGCAGCGGGATGATGTGGGGATGACTGAGCGTTGCCACGAGGGCGATCTCGCGCACGAAGCGCTCGTGCCCCAAAGCCTCGGCCACCTCGGGGCGGAAGACCTTGACCGCCACGCGCCGTTTGTAGCGGGTGTCGTTGGCCAGGAAGACCGTCGCCGTCCCGCCGCTGCCGAGTTCGCGCACGACCTCGTACCGGTGGCCTAACGCGGAGGTGAACTTCTCGATGCGGACGTTCATGGCCGTCGCGGTCCCCTACCGCCGGACAGCAGTCGATTCGAGCAGGAGCGCGCGCACAGCCCCGGCCTTGCCCGCACGCGCCAGCGCATCCCACAGGTGCTGGACCGTTTGCAGGTCCACCAATCCGGCCGGCGACCCGGCGGCGGGGCCGGAGAGCTTCTCGGCCGCGCGGAAGGCGTCCACCGCAGCCATTGCCTCGGTGGTGTAGGTGTTGGCGTCGGCGTCCCGCGCCAGCACCGCCGCCTCGGCGCGGTAGAGGCCGAGTGCGTGCAGCATCACCTTCAGCTGCCAGACGTCGCCGCCCGAATACTGCTGCAGCGTGCGATAGCCCAGCGTTTGCGAGATCGTCCCGTAGATGCGCCGCAGCTCGGCCACCGGCTCGGGATGCTCACAGACCGAGATGTTGGCCGTGACGCCATCGGCGCGCCGCGCCCGCCCGGGGCGTGCATCGGCCACGATCACGGCTGCGGACTGGTGGCGCCCCTTTCGCGCATCGCCGCCCTGGGCCTGCCCGGCCGCCAGCGCCTCGATGAGGCGATCGGCCAGGTGGCGCCCGCTTTCCTCGCTCGCCTCGAACGTCGCCGCCACCGCCGCGACGACCTCCGGACCCACGAGCAGGTTCCCCTGCGTCACGTAGTTGGTGCCGGCACGATGCCCGGCCCATGGCGACGTGCGTGTGCCCGTGTGCTGCGCGCTCCGGCCGTCCACCCCGATCACCCCGACCTGGCGCGAGATGGCACCGCTGTCGGCGGCCAGGAGACGGGGGAGCGCACTCGATGGCGCTTCGCCACCGGCGAGCGCGTCCAGCAGTTCCTGCCCGTACTCGGTCCTGGTATTGGCCTGGGTCGCCACCGCCCCCACTCCGGCGCGCACCCATGGCACGCCATTGCCGACGCAGGCGACACGCGTAGTGACGGCGACACCAACCTCACCGGTGCGCGGATCGATCGCGGCGATCGAGAAGGTGTTGAAGACGAGTGAATCGCGCCATTCCGTTGGAAGCTGCGCTGCCGCGCCGCGTGGCGTGACGCACACGAGGAGCGTGAGCGCCGCGAGCCTCACGAGCGTCGGACGTGGTGAGCGCAGCGCGCACGCGGCGCCTGCCGCTCGACGGGTCGCACCGCTCGAGCGTGTTACGGGTCGCAGTTCCATCGTGCCTCTCGTCAATCGTCATCCTCGTCGTGCCAGCCGCGCGGCTGCATGCGCGTTATCACGCCGCCCATCAAGGCGATGCCACGAACCCGCACCACCGGAGCATCCGCGTGACCCAACGCGGGAAAGCCCGCCTGGTCCTCGAAGCCGCCCATGATGGCAATGCCATCGGACTCCAGGCGGACTCCCGGTGGCACCTTGATCTCGATGCCACCCATCACGGCCACCGCGAAGACCTCGGTCACATGCGCCGACAACGTGGCATCGCGCAGGTCGAGTACCACTCCGCCCATGACCGCAATCGCGCCAAGGCGAGGTGGCACGAGCCACTGCCCCCTGCGGACCACGCCGCCCATGAACGCCACCACCATGCGTCGCAGCCCGGGAATGAACCCGGTGGGCGTCGCGGCCACCCGCAGCGCGTCGACGTCGAGCGCGGGGAGATCGTTGGTGGTGGCAGTCAGCTCATACCATTGGGTGGCCCGAAGCGCCGCCTGCACACGAAACTCGTACTCGTCGAGCGACAGGTGGTCCTGCGCGAAGTGATCGCCCAGCCGACGGACGACCTGCTCTCGTTCGCGCTCTCCCACCACGGTGGGAGCGTATCGCGAGTCGGGGGAGCGCGGCGCGTCCGAAGCCATGCGAGGTCCCTCCTACGCCATGACGGGCTTGGGCTTCACGAACTGGTCCAGCCCGAGTCCCAGGAAGACCGTCGCCAGGACGGCGATCGCCGACGTATAGAACGGGATTCCCGTGCCCAGCGTGTCGAACGCAAAGCCGGCCCAGAGCGGAAAGATGATGCGGGACACGCCGCCGAAGGTCTGTTGCATTCCCATGTACAATCCCCGCTCACCGGACCCGATCACCCGGGACAGGAGCGAGGTCACACACGGAAAGGTAAAGGCCGTCCCGAGCGGGATGAGGGCCACCGCGAGCGCCAGGCTGACGGCATTGTTCGAGAGTGGCATGCCGGCGATTCCCAGCGCCAGGAATGCCACGCCGTAGCGCGAGAGCCGCGCCTCGCCGAAATGATCGACGGCGCGCCCGAGGATCAGGACGCGGGTGAAGACCGAGATCGCCCCGACATACATGAAGAAGTAGCCGATGTTGGTCTCGTCGACCTGGAAGCGCGCCTCGAGGAAGAGCGGGAGCATCGCCGTGACCGCCTGGAACGAGCCCATGGCGATGGCGTAGATCAGGATCAGCCGCGACGCCGGTTCGGCCGAGTGGGTGATCACCCGCCAGAGTGCGGCACGAGACGACAGGCGGGGCGGGGCCCCGGCCGGCACCTCGTGGTGGACGCGGGATTCCAGCAGGTATCGGTGCACGAACCACATGTTGATGACGCACAGCAGCGCGGCGACGATCCCTGGCGCCGCGCGCCCGAGCGCGAAGGTCCCGCTCCCCGGCATCAGGTCGCTCTTGCCGATGGAGA
Organism: Gemmatimonadota bacterium; assembly: GCA_016704465.1. Lineage (GTDB taxonomy): Bacteria > Gemmatimonadota > Gemmatimonadetes > Gemmatimonadales > Gemmatimonadaceae > SCN-70-22. Next base: position 106,269 of record JADJAD010000019.1, read on the forward strand.
TGGCCACCGAGCCGAGCACGGGCCCCAGCGCCACCCCCAGGTTCGTGGCCGCCGACAGCCACCCTAACGAGCGCGCCCGGTCCTCCGGGGCCACGCTGTCGGCCACATAGGCCTGGATGACCCCGACCGTTCCGCCCCCGGCCCCCTGCAGCACGCGCGACAGGAAGAGCACCACCAGCGACGTGGCAAAGCCGAAGACGAGGTAAGCCAGCGCCGACGCGCCTAACGCGATGAGCAGCGCCGGACGGCGCCCGTGCTTGTCCGAGAACCGTCCCCACATCGGGGCGCTGAGCAGCTGCGCCACGGTGAACGAGGAGACCAGGATGGCCTGGATCATCCCGATCCCGAAATGCACCGGCCCCACGTCCAGCCCGTTCGTCGCCAGCTCATGGGCATAGAACGGGATGATCGGGATGATCATCAGGAGCCCGATCATGTCGATGAACGCCGTCGCCATCAGGGCGAACAGCTTCTTGGGGATCTTGCGGACTTCCTGCGCCAGGATGAAGAGCAGTCCGGTGGCGATGACCAAGCCGATCACTCGCACCACGGGCGACTGGAACGACTGCGCGATGTCGAATTGCACCGGGCTACTCGCTCACCTTGCCGAGCGCCGCCGGCGGTGCGGCACGCCCGACCACGCCGGCCACGGCCACGATGGTCAGGACGTACGGAATCATCTCGACGAACTGGGAGGGAATCAGTTGGAGCCCCTGAAGTTGGATCTGCAGCGTTTCGGCCGCGGCGAAGAGCAGGCAAGCCAGCGCGACACGCCGTGGCTCCCACTTGCCGAAGATAACCGCCGCGAGGGCGATAAAGCCGCGCCCCGCCGTCATGCTGTCGGTGAACTGGTGCTGCTCGAGCGCCAGGTACGTCCCGCCGAGCGCCGCCAGCGCCCCGCCCCCCAGCACCGCGATCCAGCGGATGCGGTGCACCGCCACCCCCACCGACGCCGCCGCCTCCGGCTTCTCCCCCACCGCCCGCAACCGCAACCCGAAGGGTGTGCGATAAAGAATCCACCAGACGAGAACCAGGGAAAGAACTCCCAGCGGCACCAACGGATTCGCGAGCGACGCGAGCACTCCCGTCCCCCGTCCCCCGTCCCCCGTCCCAAATTCAAACCCCACCACCCGCGGCGAATTCGACGACGAATCAAACGCCAGCCGCAGAAAGAACCGCGTCACCGCGACCGCCAGCAGGTTGATCGCGATCCCCACCACCACCTGGTCCCCCCGATACCGGATGCAGGCGACCGCATGGAGCGCCGCCGCCAACACGCCGCCCGCGACCCCGCACAGCACCCCCACCCACGGCGAGCCGGAGTAGTGCGCCCCCAGCACCGCGGTGAACGCCCCGGTCAGCATCCACCCCTCGAGCGTGAGGGCGATGATCCCCGCGCGCTCCGACAGCACGCCCCCCGCGGCGGCGAATAGGTACGGGATGGCGATGCGCAGCGTCTGCACGAGAAAGGCGAGGACGATCATTTCGCCCCTCCTCGCACCGTGCTCCGGAGCAGCCGCTGCACCTCGGGGACCGAGGTCGCGACCGCGATGATCACCACCGCCGTCAGCACGTCGACCATCTGCTTCGGGACCACCGCGTTGACCGCCAGCCCTCCCTGCGACAGCGTGGCGAAGAGCAGCGCGGCGACCACCACGCCCGCCGGGTGGTTGCGGCCGACCAGCGCCACTGCGATCCCGAGGAAGCCGGCCCCCGCCGCAAAGCCCTCCTCGTAATACTGCTTGTAGCCCAGCACGTAGTTCGTCCCGCCCAGCCCGGCCAGCGCGCCCGACATGAGCATGGCCCGCAGCCAGACGCTCCCGACCTTCACCCCGCCGTACTCGGCGGCCTCGGGTTGCAGCCCCACCGCGCGCAGGTCGTAGCCCGCGCGGGTCCGGAACAGGTACCACCCCACGTAGCCCGCCGCCGCCAGCGCGACCAGCAGGACGAAGTTTGCCGCCGATCCACGGAACGCGTCGATCACGCTCGACAGCCGCGCCACCGCCCCCGCGTTGATCTCCGGCGTGTGCAGCGATTCGGCGACGTTCAGCTTGGTGGCGATCAGCCAGTTGAGGAAGGCGAGGGTGATGAAGTTGAGCATGATCGTCACGATCACCTCGCTCGCGCCGAAGCGGGCCTTGAGCACGCCGGGCACGCTCGCCACCGACGCCCCGCCTAACGCCGCACCGGCCAGGCAGAGTGGAATGGCCACCACCGCCGGTGTGCCCACCGGTAGCAGGAGCCCCACCAGCGCGGCACAGAACCCGCCCATCGCCAGCTGCCCTTCGGCCCCGATGTTGAACAGCCCCGCGCGGATCCCGATCGCGACCGCCAGCCCGGTGAAGGTGAGCGTGGTCGCCTTATAGATCACCTGCCCGAAGCCATACGCGTTCCCCCACGTCCCCTCGAGCAGGAGCTTGAAGACCGCCGCCGGCGACTGGCCGAAGGAGAGAATGAGGAGGTCGCCAACAACCGCCGCGATGAGCAGCGCAGTCAGCGGTGGCAAGAGTGCCGCCGTCGCGCGCCCGACCCGCGACGAAAGACGGGAGAGCGGCGCAACCGCGGGGTCGGGTATCGCCTCGTTGATCAGGCTCACACCTCCCCCCCGGGCTCTGCCGAGCCCCCCGTCCCCCGTCCCCCGTCCCCCGTCTCCACTCCGACCATCAGCGGCCCGACTCGCTCCCGCGTCGCTTCCCCCCGATCCAGGACCGCGACGAACCGCCCCTCATACATGACGGCGACACGGTCAGACAGCGCGAGCACCTCCACCAGGTCGGCCGAGACGAGCAGGACCGCCTTGCCGGCATCGCGCGCTGAGCGCAGCTGGGCATGGATGAACTCGATCGCCCCGACGTCGACCCCGCGGGTGGGTTGTGACGCGAGAAGCACGGAGTACTCGCGCCCGCGCATCTCGCGGGCGACGACGACCTTCTGCTGGTTCCCGCCGGAGAGTGCGCGCGCCGGGAGCGCCGGGGTCGGCGGACGGATGTCAAACTCGCGGATGCGGCGCGTGGCGTTGGCCTGCACCCGCTCCCGCTGCAGGGCGCCGTTGACGGAGAATCGGCGCTGCAAGCCGAGGATCAGGTTGTCGCCCACCGAGTACTCGAGCACCAGCCCGCGTCGGTGGCGATCCTCAGGGATGTGCGACAGCCCGGCCGCACTGCGCTCCCGCACCGACATCTTGGCGAGGTCCGCCTCCCCCAACGAGATCGACCCCGCGCTCGCCGCCCGCAACCCGGCAATCGCCTCGATGAGTTCCGTCTGCCCATTCCCCTCGACACCGGCAATCCCGAAGATCTCCCCCGCCCGAACGGTGAACGAGAGGTTGTCCACCTCGTTAGGCCTGCGGGATGAGGGCACGGTAAGTCCCGCGACGCGAAGCGCCGCCCTCCCGTCCCCCGTCCCCCGTCCCCCGTCCATCTCCATCTCCGCCGCCAGTCGCACATCCCGCCCCACCATCATCCGCGCGATCCCCGCCGGGGTGGTTTCGTCCGTGCGCACCTGTCCGACCGTCTCGCCGGCGCGCATCACCGTGATCGTTGACGAGATCTCGATGACCTCGTCCAGCTTGTGCGTGATGAGCACGACCGTTCCGCCTTCACTCGACAGGCGCCGCAGCACCCGCCACAGTTCGACCACCTCGGGCGGCGACAACACGGCCGTCGGCTCATCGAGGATCAGGATCTTCGCCCCTCGATAGAGGACCTTGAGGATCTCGACCCGCTGCGCCTCGCCGACCGTCAGGTCCGACACCAGGCGCCGAGGGTCGACCGTGAGCCCGGTCCGCTCGCACAGCGACCGCACCGCAGCCTCGGCCCCTGCGCGGTCCAGCTGCACGCCCTTGGTCAGCTCCTGCCCCAGCACCAGGTTCTCGGCCACGGTGAGCGTCGGGACGAGCATGAAGTGCTGGTGCACCATCCCCACGCCGGCGGCAATCGCCTCGCGCGTGGACCACCCCGTCACGTCGCGACCCTCGACTTCGATCAACCCCGCGTCGGGCGCATACATCCCCGCCAGCATGCGCATGAGCGTCGACTTGCCCGCCCCATTCTCCCCCACGACCGCATGAATCTCCCCCCGCCGCACCTCGAGCGACGCACCAAGGTTGGCCCGCACCACCCCAAACCTCTTCGATACACCAACGGCGCGCAGCGCCACCCCCGTCTCTCGTCCCCCGTCCCCCGTCCCCATTATTTCACACTAGGAACGTCGATCTTCCCATCGATTATCTCCCGCCGCAGCAACTCCACGCGCGCATGCACTGCGTCTGGAATCAGCGCCCGATTGTTCGCGTCGTACACGTAGTTCACCCCGCGCTCCTTGAGCCCGAGCTGGAAGATGCCGCCACGAAAGCTGCCGTCGGCGACCTGCTTGATGGCGTCGAACACTGCCTCGTCCACCCCCTTCACCATCGACGTGAGGATGTAGCCCGGCGCCTCGGCGTATTGATCGGCGTCCACGCCGATCGCCAGCTTGCCGCGCCGCCGCGCGGCCTCGAAGACCCCGAGCCCAGTCGACCCAGACGCGTGAAAGATCACGTTCACGCCCGACTGGTACTGCGACAGCGCCAGCTCCTGCCCGCGTCCCGGGTTGCGGAACGCCTCGGGTGTCACCCCCGCATACTGGGCGACGACCTCGCAGTCCGGGCAGACGGCCTTTACCCCTGCCCGGTACCCAACCTCGAACTTGTGGATGAGCGGGAAGTCCATTCCGCCCACGAAGCCGACCTTTTTCGAGTCGCCGACGAGCGCCGCCAGCGCGCCGACGAGGAATGAGCCCTCCTCCTCGCGGAACTTGAGCGCGGCCAGGTTGGCGGGGGGCTGGATGGCGTTGCCGATCGAATCCAGCGCGACGGCGTAGTCGACGCCGGCAAAGCGCACGTTCGGATATTCCCGGGCCAGCTGCGTGAGGTCGTCGGAGAAGATGAAGCCGACGCCGACCACGAGCTCCATCCCCTCGGCCGCCAGGAGCCGCAGTCCCGCCTCGCGATCCGACCCTTCACCGGGTTCGATGAATCGCACGCGGGCGCCGAGCTCGCGCCGGGCGCGCTCGGCCCCCAGATAGGCGCCGTCGTTGAACGACTTGTCGCCGCGTCCACCGAGGTCGAAGACGATCCCGACGTCGAGCCCCGCGCCCGTGTCGAGCTGCTGGGCGCCCGAGGGGTGCACGAACAGGAGCGCGACGTGGGCCGCCAGCAGGGCGGCGAGGACGAGATAGAGCTTGCGCATGAGGGCGGGAAAGGTCGTGCGTGGGGGGGAAAGGAGGAAGGGGGACGGGGGACGGGGGACGGGGGACGGGAGTTCGACGTTGCGGGATCTTGCTCTCGTCGCGGTGGAGGGGAGCGGGCGGGGAATTGGCGACCGACTGGTTCACTGGGGGGTAGTGCATGCGTGCGGACGCTGATCAGGGGAATTGTTGGAGATGGTGTAGTCCGCAGCGGAGGGGCGCCGGTGAAGGCTGCGGCCCGACGGCGCATCGCGACAACTGAGCTGCGGGGCTATGTTCGAGAACCACTCTCCTGAGTTTGCATGCACGTGATCTCTCGCTGGATCTCGCTCGCCGCGTGTTTGATCGCTTCGCAGGTCGATGCGCGCCCGGCGCTCGGCCAGGACGTCTTCACCAACGTCGAGCGCATCGTGGCGCTTGGCGACGTGCATGGCGACTACGAGCAGTTCGTCACCGTGCTGCGCCAGGCGGGGGTGATCGACGGCAAGGCGCGCTGGAGCGGGGGGCGCACCCATCTCGTGCAGGTCGGCGACGTGCCCGACCGCGGTCCCGACACACGGAAGGTGATGGAGCTCCTCATGGCACTCGAGCCCCAGGCGCTCAAGGCCGGCGGGCGCGTGCACGCCCTCATCGGCAACCACGAGGTCATGAACGTGCTCGGCGACCTGCGCTACGTGTCTGCCGGCGAATACGCGGCGTTCCGCACGCCAAACTCCAAGCAGCTGCAGGAGCGCGCCTGGAAGGTGCTGTCCGACTCGGCGCGGCGGGGCGACGCGGCCTACCGCACGCAGTGGTACGCAGAGCACCCGCTCGGCTGGGTCGAGCAGCGCGTTGCCTTCGAGGGGAATGGCCGATACGCGTCGTGGATTCGCGGCCACAACGCCGTCGTGAAGATCAACGACTACCTCTTCCTGCACGGCGGCATTGGACCCAAGTACGTCGACTCCTCGCTCGCGGCGCTCAACACGGGGGTGCGTCGGGCGCTGGACCCCACGTCGTCGCCGCCCGAAGGAAACATCGCCGAGGATACGGAGGGGCCGCTCTGGTATCGAGGACTCGCCACGGGCGACGAGACGGCGTTGTCGGCGCATGTGGACAGTGTCCTGCGAATGCTCGGCGTGTCGCACGTCGCGATCGGCCACACCGTGACCCCGGGTGCGGTGCTGCCGCGCTTCGGTGGGCGCGTCATCATGGTCGACGTGGGGATGTCGGCCGTGTACGGGGGGCCGCCGGCCGCGCTGGTCGTCGAGGGTGGAGCGGCATACGCCCTGCACCGAGGAACCAGGATCCCACTGCCGTTAGGCGGCGACCTGCTGCCGTACCTCAAGGCGGCAGCGGCGCTCGATCCGCCGGGGTCGAGGTTACGGGCGTATGTCGATGGACTCACGGCCGCGACGGTGCCGGTGCGGTAGGCACGGTCTCGACGATCGTCGTCGCCGTCAGCGTCGCCCTCAGCGCGTCCTTGCATCTTCAGCTCCCGCGCAGCCAGTTATTGTGACGCCACGCCCGCTTCGCCCCCTTCCCCTGCCACGCCCTCCGCATGTCCCACGTTGAGCGACGCGTATTCCTCGGAATGGCCCTCTCGGCAATCCCGCTTGCTGCGAGCGACACGCTCGGCACGCAGGAGCCGGCCAAGCGCGTCTACGTCGCCGCCGGCGATGATCGATTCGGGGTGCACAAGACGCTCGGCATCTCCACGATCGACTTCAAGGTCACCGGCGCCGACAGCGGCGGGGCGATGCTGGTGATCGAGAACACCAACCGGTCCAAGGGAGGTCCGGCCCGTCACCTGCACGTGGCCCAGGACGAGTTGTTCTACGTGGCCCAGGGGTCGTACGTGATCGAGATCGGCAGTGAGCGCTTCACCCTGTCGGCCGGCGATGCGATCCTCGCGCCGCGGCGCATTCCCCATGCGTGGGCCTTCGTGGGTGAGGGAGCCGGGCACGACGTTGGGCGGATGGTCATCACGTTCACTCCCCCCGGCCAGATGGAAGCCTTTTTCCGGGAAGTGTCCAAGACCGACGCGATGCCCATCCAGGACCCGCAACTCTGGCGCGCCCACGGGATGGAATTGGTCGGGCCACCACTCAAGGTGTAGCCGCCATGTCTCGATCGACACGCCGCGCCCTCGCGCTGGTCAGCGCAGCGCTCCTGTTCGCCGCGGCACGTCCCGCGTCGGCGCAGAGCCTCAGTGCATCCGAACGCGCGGTGGTGACGCGCGAGATCCGCGCGGCGGCCGACGGCCTCATCGCCGCCATCGGATCGCGCGACATCGCCCGCTTCATGGCGCTCTTCACGACCGAGCCCGACCTGGTGTACGTGGACAACGGCAAGATCTATCCCAGCCGTGCCGCCCTCGAGGCTGCGGCCGGCGGCTTTTTCAGCCGTATCGGACGCGCGGGCGGGCGATGGGAGCCGGCGCACGTGGTCGCGCTGTCGCCCTCTGCCGGAGCGTTCACCGGGATCTTCCGTCCCGAGATGGTGGACACGGCGGGAGCGCCGCTATGGACGGACGGGAAGATCTGGACCTTCGTCTATGAGCGACGGCAGGGACGCTGGGTGATCGTGCAGGCGCACGAGGTCAACGCCAAGCCGGGACAGTAGGTCGACCGCGGAACCCCCGGGGCGTCTGCTGTCGGTCATTCCAATACCGACTTGAACATCCTCGGCGTCGCCGCGCTCGGGCGGCGGCCTCCCAAGGCATGAACGCCTGGCGGCGCGCCGAGGTCGAACGACGCACGCGTCGGTCGACACCTGCCCGAACTCCCACCTGCGCGGCCGCTCAGATCCTCCGCACGGCGATCCGGAGCATCTCCAGGGCCCGGGCATCGCTGAACCCTCCGATCGCATCTCCCGAGAACTGCAGCATTACATCCGCCTTGACGACGGTCACCACACCGCCGACCAGCGTGATCCGTTCATCCCAAGGCTCCGACGCTCCGGTGGTCGTGTCGCTCAGCTCCGGCAGGTCCGGATCCACCTGCGCCGCCATGATCTGGGTGGCACCGGCCACCGCCATCCGCTCCTGCCCGAACGCATGGAAGCCGTCCCGCCAGACCACGGTGAGGGTCCGCACCAGCTGGCTGCCGAAGACGTCGTGCGGGGTTGGGTAATCGCACTCGGAGCCGTCGGCAGACGGGCGAGGATCCCCCGCCAGCGGTCCCATGAGCGCCTCGACCTCCTCAAGGGTCACCAGCTCGCACGGATTCCGCGCCGGAGCGGGAGTCTCGCGCCTCGCGAGCGTCGCCCGAGCACCACTGTACTCCAGCGGCGCATCAATTCGCCCCAGCGCGAGGGCCGCCAGCCGGGCAGCCCCACCGGTCCCGATTCGCGAGCCGAGCGGATCGATCTGGACCGAGACCGTTCCCTTGAGCGCAATGAGCCGACCGAACGGCGCCCCTACCCGATCCCATTCGCCGTCGAGTGTGTCGGTGACGGGATCGTACCCGGACAGGATGTCGGTGATGGCCTGCCCGGTGCCGGCCAGCATCTGGAAGCTCAACGCGCCATCCTCCCAATCCACCTCCAACGTCACGTTGCGCCGGTCACGGGCCCGGTAGAAGCATCCTTCGCCCTCCACCTTGGGATTCCGGTCGTCATCCACCCGGAAGGGCGGCTCGGCCAGCGGTCCGAGCAGGGCCTCCATCTCGCTCGCGGAGACGAGGCTGCAGGGATCGGGTCCGGAGGGAATCGTCACCTCGTCGACCGTCACCGCTTCGCCGTCTGAGCGGCCCGGCCCGTCGCACGCCGCTAGGGTCGCCAACAGCATGGTCAAGCAGATGCGCCGCATTCTCCCTCCCGTTGCATCATTTCGGCCGTTGCGCGGTGCAGTCGCGGACCAGATCAACCCGTCGATTCCTGGCACGGCCCATCAGCGTCGCATTGTCATCAACGGGTTCCCCTTCGCCCCGGCCCTTCGCCTGCAACCGACCGCTTTCGACACCACCCCCGGTGACCAGTGCGGTGCGCACCCGCTCGGCGCGCCGCCGGGAGAGTTCGAGGTTGCTGGCCGCCGTCCCGATGCTGTCGGTATGCCCAACCAGGGTGAGGGTCCAATCCGGATGCTCGTGCAGCGTCCGCGCAATCCGATCCAGCGCCGGAGTGCTGGCAGAGTCGAGGACATCGGACCCCGAGGCGAAGTAGAGATCGTGTACGCTCACGGTGCACTTGGTGGCGAGGGCGGTGGACTCCGTATCACCCCGCGCGCCGGTTGCAACCCGCACCAGTCGCCGCCGACCGCTGGTCGCTGTCCCGCGACGGACATCGGTCTCCAGCACCCACGGCGTCGTGGGATCATCGAGCAGCAGCGCCGTCACCAACAGGCTGAACTCCCCGCTCAGGGTGCCGCTCGCCCGAATACCCTGGACGCTTGCCGGTCGGCCGTCCAGCAGCAACTGGAACGGCTCAGCGGTGCCCACTCGCTGGAGGACACCCCGAAAGGGAGCTGTCGACAGGGACGGCACCATCAGCACGACGTCCGCGCTTCCCCCTTGCTTCAACTCCGCCAAGATCGCGACCGAGACCAATGAGTAGTTGGCACCCCGAAACGGGCGGGGATCCTGCTCCGAGCTGTAGAAGTACATCGCCCGCGCGCGTCGCAATTCTGCTCGTGAGACGGGCCGCTCGACCGCACGCCAGCGTCGCTCGGTTCCTCGGTTCCAGGAGATCCTGATCTGGGCGGCGTTGGTGTCGCCTCGCACCACTGCGACAACCGACTCATAGTCCGGTTCGTCGGCGAGGGAACTTGCCCAGGTCAACTGGAGCCCTGGCCCAAAGGGGATCCGGGGCGTCTGGGCACCAACCGTCGCCCATCCCACCCCGAGCGCCAGCGCGACGCCAATGCCGCGTACCCCCCTCACATGATCCATGGGGTCCTATCCCCCTGGTGAGATGGGGAGCGGCAGGCAGCTCGGGTTGCAGGCCTTGAGCTTGAGCGTGGTCCGCACACGGCCGGTCTTTTCCGCGTTGGTCGTGTCGCGCGAAAAGGTTCCTTCCGCGATCATCGTCTTCCCGGAGCTCGTGATCCGGAGGATCGGTCGGCGCCGGACTACCCGCTCGATGATCGGATGGGCCTTCTGTAGTTCGATCTTGGCGTTGACTACCTCCGGGACGAGCCCGCCAAGTGGCATGAGCACCCAGGTGGAGAGCCCGACCACGGTGGCACCGAAATCATGGTCGGCCGCCTGCAGCGTCAAGACGATGGAGTCGCCCGCCATCACTCCTCGCACCGGAATCCGAAATGAGTGGGGCAACAGACTGCGGCTTGCCTGTCCCACTTCATCCCAGTAACCGGATCCGGGGGGTGCGGTGATCCGGTGAAACAGCACGTGGCCCGGCACCAGCTCCACGATCGGCTTGGGATTATCCCGGATCGAGAACTGTCCGTTGCCTTCCAGGTACCCCAGCAGCGTCACCGGCTGACCCGCGGGGACCGCCGAGGGGTAGAGCAGCTTGAGCTTGCCGTCGAGCTCGATGGTGTAGTCGAAGAACGGATCGCCCTTGGTCGTGAACGACTCGCCCACAAAGGTTGCCTGCAACGGACCTTCCCACTGCTGGCAGTATTGACCGAAATAGTCCTGCAGGAACCACTGCGCGGTGTCCAGGAGGAACCCCGGGACCGCTGCCACGATCCCGGCAGGCCCCTCGAGGGCGGAGCCCGCCACCTTCATGGTCTCGATGAGCGCGAATCGCTCGGCGCTGGACAACGCACTCGCCCCGCTACTCCGCGCCACGATCCCGGCCGGGATCTTGTCGACCCAGAAGCCGCGACCCAGGTCGAACGGCGCCTTGACGAAGTTGAGCGCCTCTGAGGTGAAGGTGAGCGCCTCGTTGTAGCTGTCGAGATCGCGGCACCCCTCGGCGGCAGCGGTGGTCGGGGCGGCGAGCTGTTCCAGCTTGGCCAGCGCCCGATCGGCGTCTGCGCCCCAGCTGTCCAGCAATGTCTGATAGTCGTTCCACTCCGGAATCGGCTTGGCGATCTTGCTCCGCGCCTGATACACCTGCTGCATCTGCTGATGCAGGACCTGCACCTGCGCCGGAAGCCGGGCCAATTCCTTGTCCACGTCATCGAGCTTCGCCTTGGCCTCGTCACGTGCTGGCGAGGGGGGCTGGGCGTCGACCGCCTCGCGCACGTGCGCCACGACCTTGGCGCCGAGCTGAACCAGCGAGTCCGCCTTGGCGGCCACCTGGGCAGGGAGGAACCCGTCCGCGGCCACGATGAAGCTGGCCTTGGCCTGCCCGGCACCATCGGGAGCCGTCGCTTCGACGAGGTAGAGCCCGAGGAGCGTGGTGCTCCCGAATCGCACGTCATAGTGGCCGGTACTGCCGGGTGTCACCTGCAAGTTGACGGGAGGTCGACCGGGCGGCCGAATGATCAGCTTCACCACACTCGCATTCCCCACCAAGCCCGTGCTCCCCGACAGCACGACCGAATCGCCGGGAGACGGAGTGTTCGGGGTGGCGGCGAGGGTGATCGGTAGCGGCCCCTTCTGGGTGTCCTGCCCCGCGAGCACGCTGGAGACGAGCGTGACCGCCATCAGGACCAGCGGGGTGAGGCACCGCAGGGACCGCTGCATGGCCGGAGTCGGCTGGCGCTAGCGCAACCGGCCCAACACCACACTCGCGATGCTGCGCATCTGCTCCACCGTCGCCAGGCTGCTGACCGAAACGAGTTGCGAGCCCACCGCCATCTCAATGGTCATCAGCCCCCCGTACTCATTCTGAATGGCAGGAACGCCCAATCCGTCGAGCGACTTCACGATCGCATCGGTGACCTTGTACTCCGTGTACTGCTCCGATCGCCAGGTGGCCATCGCCGCGGAGCTCGACATGTCAGGCATCCCCTGCCCAACCAGCAACGACACCTGCTGCATTGTGTTGGGGCCGAAGAATGTGCAGCTCCCGGTGGTCCCGTAGGACTGGCCTGCGGTCGAGTCGGGAGTCCAGCTCAACGCCGTTTGGATCTCTGGAGACGTGAGCAAGGCACAGACCTCGACCGAGGCCATGGCGGTGGCGTCCGTGGTCCCGGTGTCGCCGGCGGCTTGATCTCGGCGCTCGCCGCCACACCCAAACAGGACAAAGCCGGCGATCATGACGACAGGGAACCGAGTACGCATTGGACGAAATCCCGGAGGTATGTGATCGCGCGGGGGCAGCTCGCGCGATCATGCACGCGGACGACGGCACGTCCAAGCTGCAGCTCGATTCAGAATGGGTCAAGCAAAACTGCAGACCCTTAATGGCGAGTGTTTCAGTCAGCTTATGCGACTCCCGGAGCACCGCGTGTGCGGGCAAGGATCGGCCAAGCTGCACGGCGCACCTAGGTCGCCCTGTGTCCGACTCTTGACGGGGCGACGTGGTGCGGTCGGTTCTGTCTGGCCGGTCCGATTATCTGTTGCGTGCACGGCACCTCCTGTCGACCCCGGATGATCCCGGTGTCGACCTCAGGTTTCGCCAAGGCGGCGCATCGTGCTCCCGACGGTCTGTCAAGACCTGCGCCCGGGGCACGAAGTCGGGCGGCGAGGAACACCAGGCCCCGGGCGTCGGCTGTCGGACATTCCCTTACCGAGACGTAGGTCGGCCGCGATGTCCCTTGCTGCGCCGACCCGCTAGCGTCCTAGCCATGTCCCCCACCCGTGGGCCACGCCGGCTGGCTGCGTTGCTGTGCGGCGCATCGTTCGCGCTGCTCAGCCTCACGCTCAGTGTCACGCGTCCGTGCACTATGCACGGCGCGGTGGCGCATGAGGCGTCCGCGCCCGTTCAACCGGGACATGGTGCGCACCACGTCGCGGGTTCCTCGGCGCAATCCAGTGCACCGAGCGACGCACCCGTCGAGGCGCCACCACCGGCGCACTCCTGTGACTGCGCCGCCTTGTGCTGCTGCGTGCCAGGGGCGTCACTGCACGTCGCCTCCGCGCGTGCACCTGCCGAGGCGGCGGTGTCGAGCGCTCGCGCTGCGATGTCGGCAGCTGTCGCGCTGCCCACGCCACACGACCATGTCCTTCCCTTCGCGGTAGGACCTCCGGCCCGCGCGAGCGGCTGACGCATCCTGCGCTGGCCGCTCCGTCCCTTTTTTCCTCTGGACCGGACGCCTGCGCAGATGTTGCACATCGGAGTTGGGGGCGCGCGATGGACACCCATCGCCGCCTGGGCTATCGCCCTTGCATCGGGATTCACCGCGGGGTGCGCGCGCGAGGATGCGCGCGTGCACCTGGAGCGCGCGGCAGTCATCGTGGATGCAGTGGGCGCGCCTGCGGCGGCGTACTTCACCGTGCGCGACGAGCGGACCCGCGCCGACTCGGTGACGGGCGTATCGGCCGACGTCGCGCAGTTCGCGACGATGGTATCGCCGCAACCGCACCGGATGCCAACCAGTGGAGGGTCGCGGGCGATGCTGATGTCGCCAGTGGCGACCGTGCCACTCGGGCGCACAGGACAGGTGCGCTTCGCTCCAGGTGGCCACACGGCGCTGCTGTACAACCTGCAGCGACCACTCGCCGTGGGCGACTCGGTGCGCCTCACCGTTCAGCTGCAGAGCGGACGCACCGCGACGACGACCGCGCCGGTTGTCGCGTTCGCGGAACTCGAGCGTGTGCTGGCGGACAGTGGATCCATGCCGCCTTCCGGCGGCACACCATCGCTGGTCGAGGGCAAGGCCCTCTATCGAAGCAACGGCTGCATCACGTGCCACGGTCCGGTGGGCTACGGTGACGGCGTGGTGGGCCGCACCCTTGTTCCGCCACCGCGCGACTTCCGGGACAGCCTCGCGTTCAAGGCTGGGCGCGACGGCGCACACATCGCGAAGATGCTGGTGCTCGGCATCCCGGCCGGCGGCAACATGCCGCTGTATGCCCACCTCTCCAATCAGCAGCGCGCTTCACTCGCGCTGTATGTCATCTCGCTTCGCGACACATCGGTGTCCGACGCGCACTGATAGCCACCACTCCCTCGAACAGGAGCACCATTCGATGAACAGACAATTGACAGACCGCCGGGCCCAGCTCACCCTCGCCGCACTCGCGGTGGCACTCCTGGGCATGCTCGTTCCCGCACGCCACCTGGTCGCGCAAACGCAGACCGTGACGGTACGGGACGCGTGGGTCCGCGAAGCTGCCGCCGGCCGCGCCGTCACCGGTGCGTTCATGGTCATCGTCAACTCTGGCGATACCCCGCGCGCACTCGTGCGTGGAACAGCGAGCGTTGGTGATACGCTCGAATTGCATGAGATGAAGCGCGAGGACGGCATGATGCGCATGTCGCCCGTGCAGCGCATCGAGATCCCGGCCAAGGGTGAGGCCGCGCTGCGGCCCGGCGGATACCACCTGATGCTGTTCGGGCTCAAGGCACCGCTCACGGCCACCGACACGGTGCGTTTCACGTTGACACTTGATGATGGATCCTCGGTGCAGGTGGCAGCGCCGGTGCGCTCCATGCAGGGACGGATGCCGTGATCGGCCGCTCCCGTCCTGCCCTCGTCGCAATCGGCGCCACGCTCGCTGCCACGCTGTTGGCGTCAGCATGCACGTCACAGCGCGCGGCACCAACACACGACTTCACCCTCACCGACCACACGGGGCAACGGTTCGAACTGGCGTCGCTCCGCGGCCGGGTCGTGCTGGTGTTCTTCGGCTACAGCAATTGTCCCGATGTCTGCCCGACCACGCTGTCGAAGCTGACGACCGTGGCCGAGCGACTCGGCGAACAGCGCGATGCCATGAAAGTCGTGTATGTGACCGTGGATCCCGAGCGCGATACGCCCGAGGTCTTGCGGGCCGATCTCGCCAACTTCGCGCTGGACGCCGTGGGGCTGACAGGGACGCGGGAAGAAGTGGATCGTGCCGTGCAGCTGTTTGGCGCGAAGTACGAGATCGTGCCGACGCCGGAATCGGCGGCACGATACACCGTGAGTCACTCAACTACGCTGTATGTGCTCGATCAGCAGGGGCAGCTCTCGGCCGAGTTCCCGTACGAAGCACAGGTCGACGAGATAGTGACGGCCGTGCGGGCGTTGTTACCTCCCTGACGGCTGGTGACCGCGGACCGCCGCCTTGGGGCAGCGAACCTGCGACTGGCGGGGCAGGGCATCGATGCACGACGACCAGCGCGGTATGGCGCTCGGATGCGCGGTGTGGCGCTTGGGTGCGCGGTATGGCGCTCGGGTGCGCGGTATGGCGCTCGGGTGCGCGGTGTGTCGCGGCTCCCGCCGGTGGTCCCGCGCCGCGTTCAATGATCGAATGGCGCGGTAGGCACCGGCGCGCACGCGGTGTGCAGCGCGCCGGCCAGGGCCGCTGGCGGGCCTAACGAGTGGGCATGGGCCGCCAGCCCGCGACGCGCTGCCGTTCAAGCGAGTCCAGGAGCGACCCGTACTCGGGCCGCAGCGCCAGGTTCACATCTTCGTCCGGGTCGGCTCGTCGGTCGTACAGCTCGCGCGCAACCAGCGCCTGGCTCTCCCAGTGGATCCAGCGAACGTAGTGATGGCGTTCCGTGAGCATGCTATATCCCATGTACGGTTGGCTGTCGGGGGCGACCCACATGCCCGTGCGCAGGAACTGGCTGAAGACCGCCGCTTTGCCCGTGGCCGTCGGGTCGCGCAGCAGCGGCACGGCGCTCGTCCCCTGCAGCTGTGGCGGGACCGGGAGGCCGGCCAGTTCCGCGAGCGTTGGGTAGACGTCCACGAACTCGACCAGTTGCGAAATGCGCGTGCCCGGCGCGATGGTGCCCGGCGCGCGAATCAGGAGGGGTGAGTGCGTGTCGATGGCGTAGTTCGTCATCTTCGCCCAGCCATTGTGCTCGCCCAGCTTGTAGCCGTGGTCCCCCCAGAGCACGACGATCGTGTTCCGCGTGAGGTCGAGCGCGTCGAGCTGGTCGAGGAGTCGCCCGACCTGCGCGTCGATATAGCTGACCGAGGCGTAGTAGCCATGGCGCAGCCGGCGGACGTCGGCCTCGGGGAGCGGGCCGTCGAACGGATGCTGCGCGGCGGCAAAGTCCGTGTAGCCGCGCAGCTCCCGCATGGTGCTCATCGCCATGATCGGACCGTCACGCGTGGGGTACGGATTGCCGGGAAGCGGGATGGAGTCCCGGTCGTACATATCCCAGTACCGTTGCGGCGCGTTGAACGGCAGGTGCGGGCGGTAATACCCGATGGCAAAGAAGAACGGCTGCGCCCGATCCTTGAGCTCGGCGAGCGTGCGGAGGGCGAGATTCGTCTGCGCCCCGTCGTAGTAGACGGAATCCGGGAGGTTCACGGACTCCGTGGCGTTGGCCTTCAGGTACCATAGGCCATACTGGTCGACGTAGCGCGCCTCGGTACCAGCCTTGATGATGGCGGCCTTGCGCAACGCCTGGATCGCCACGTTGTCACGGTGATGGTACACCGCGTCCGGATCGAACGGGAAGCCGTCCACATGCAGGGCCGGTTCGCTCCACGAGGCGGAATCGGGGAGCACGTTGTGATAGATCTTTCCGATGCTTACCGCGTCATACCCATGGGAACGGAAGTGCTGCGGGATCGTGATAGCCCCGGGCGTGGTGACACGAAAATCGGTGTCCAGGTCCCACACGCGCAGCGAGTCGGGGCGAAGCCCCGTCATCAACGAGGCGCGCGACGGATTGCAGACCGCTTGCTGTGCGTGCGCCTGCAGGAAGATCGCACCGGATCGCGCGAGGCGGTCGATGTTGGGGGTCCGCGCGATCGAGTCGCCGTAGACACCGAGCGCCGGTCGCAGGTCATCGACCGCGATGAAGACGACGTTGGGTCGGCGAGGGTCCACCGCGCCGTCGGCGTTCGTCCCGGACGGCGCGCAGCCCAGCAGCGCCGCGACCACGAGCGGCCAGGGCGTCCACCACATCGGGCGCGGCGTCCGGAGGTGATCGCCGCGGCACGCGGTGGCGTCACGGGACGAGCTTGACCTCCGTCATGCGCCGCACCGGCGACACATACGCACTCACCAAACTCTCCTGCCCATCTCCCCCGATCGCCGCCACCCCGAACACGTAGTCGTCGATCGACACGTTCGGGAGCACGAACTGCGTCACCGCGCCCACCACCTGTGACTGTTCCCAGTCATTGGTCCACGCGTCACGCCAGTAGATGCGATAGGCCACCGCGCCAGGCGTCGCGCCCCACTGCAGGGCGGCGTCGTAGCCGGTGGTCCCGCGGCCGATGCGCGGCTGGCCGCGCTCGCTCACCACGTTAGGCGCCGGCGGAGCCAGCGCGGCCGAGGCCGCGGCGGCCGCGTTCACCCGGGCGTTCTGTGCGAGGTAGGCAAAGTCCATCCCCTCGAGCTTGTCCTCGGCGCTGTGCTGGCGGAAATAGTTCTCGTTCGCCTCGCGAAAGACCACCGCAGGAAAATCGTTCGCGGTGAACGAGGAATGGTCGCTCCCGCGCCCGAACCGGTCCTCGCGCGCCATGAGCCGGATGCGGTGCGACGGCACATACACGGAGGCGATCCGCGCGATGTAGCGGGCCAACGAGCGCGACATGGAGTCGTCGGGGCCGAGGGAGTAGAGCTTGACGCTCTCGCCGTCCACGATCCCGTTGCCCCCCAGGCTGCTGCCGATGATGTCGTTGTTGAAGTTCGCCTCGACGACGACACGGTCGGCGGCCAGGCGCGTGGCGTGGGCCATGGACCCGATCAGCCCCTGCTCCTCGCCGGCCCACGTGATGAACACCAGGGTGGCGTCGAACTCGATCCCGCTCTGCGCGAAGACACGGGCGAGTTCCATGGTCAGTGCCGTTCCGCTGCCATCGTCGTTCGCGCCCGGGGCATCGACGTTGTGGTCGAACGCACGGTTGGCCTGCGCATCGCCGCCGGCCCCGCCCTGCGGCGCGTTGGCCCGCGGGTTCACCGAGTCGTAGTGCCCGCTGATGTAGACCCGGCGCGCCGAGCGACCTGGCAGCACGGCCATGACGTTCACCACGTCGACGTCACGCGTGATGCGCCCCTGCTGGGCCACGTGATGCCGGTCGAACGAGACCTGCAACCGGGGACTGCTGCGCGTGAGTTCGGCGTGGATCCAGCGGCGGGCGGCCCCGATCCCGCGCGTGGTGGAGACCGTGTCGGAGAGCGTGGAGCGCGTCCCGAACCCCGCCAGCCGGGTCGCGACGTCGCGCAGGCGCTCCTGCGAGACGGCGGCCACGAGCGCGGTGATCCGCGGATCTGCGTCGGGGCGTGGAGCGACTTGGGCCCGCAACATCGTGGTGCTGAGCGCCAGCAGGGGCGTGACGAGGGCGAGCCGGAAATGACGCGAGCGATCCATAGGAGGTTTCCTGAGGACGTTTCCTGGAGTATGAATCAGGGCGGCGCGATCGGGCGCGCATAACTTATCCTTCGACATGCCTGCCGACGACTCCGCGCCCGATCCGCTTCGCCACCGGCTGCACCAGATCATCTTCGAGGCCGACACCCGCGCAGGCAAGGCCTTCGACACGATCCTGCTGGTGTTGATCCTGGCCAGCGTGGGCGTGGTCGCGCTGGACAGCTCGGCGGCGATCCGTGCCCAGTACGGACCGATCCTGTTGTTGCTGGAGTGGGTCTTCACGTTCCTGTTCACCGTGGAGTACGTGCTCCGGCTCTACAGCGTGGCGCGTCCGCTGGCGTACGCACGATCGTTCTTCGGCATTGTCGACGTCCTGGCGATCCTGCCGTCGTTCGTGAGCCTGGTGATTCCCGGGACCCAGAGCCTGCTGGTCATCCGGATCCTGCGCCTGCTGCGGGTCTTTCGTGTCTTCAAGCTCTCGCACTACCTCGACGAATCGCGCCAGCTCGGGGTCGCCTTGGAGGCAAGCCGCCGCAAGATCCTGATCTTCCTGTTCACGGTCCTCACGCTCGTGGTGATCGTTGGCGCGATGATGCACGTGGTCGAGGGGCCGGAGCATGGCTTCACCAGCATCCCGATCAGCATGTACTGGGCGGTGGTGACGCTCACCACGGTGGGCTACGGTGACATCTCGCCGCAGACCCCCCTGGGCCGCTTCCTGGCGACGCTGGTCATGCTGATGGGCTACGGGATCATCGCCGTCCCCACCGGGATCGTGTCGGCCGAGATCTCTCGCAGCGTGCGCGGGGCGATCTCGACCCGTGCGTGCCCACACTGCCTGACCGAGGGCCACCAGCCCGAGGCCAACTTCTGCCTGACCTGCGGCGAGGCGCTGCGTGCGCCGGCCCACCGCGATGCGACCGAGACGACGCCGTCACAGGTCGACGCGCAGCCGTCGGGTTGAGCCGCAGCCGGCGGGGCGATCCCGGCCCGGCGGCGACGGCCCCTAGCGCGTCAGCGCCGACAGCCGCACGAGGCCGTTGAGCATGTCCGAGGCATACAACACGGATCCCGCCAGGTGCACCCCCCACACGTACGTCGGGCCGTCGCCGCCACCGCGTGCACCGGTGGCAACGAGTCGCCCCATCAGCGCGAGGTCGCATCGTCCGTCGGCCGACTTCTGCAGCAGCGTGCAGCGCGACAGGTCGCCCGTCACGTCGAGGACCTGCACGCCGCCGTTGTAGAAGGCCGCGTACAGCAGGCCGCGGCCCTCGTCCACGGCGAAGTTGTGCGTCCCGGCCCCCGGCACGCTGAAGAAGGCCACCTCGACCGGCTGCGCCAGGTTGGTCACGTCGACGACATGGATGTCGCCCGATGACGAGGAGAACAGCGTCGCGGCTCCTTCCTCGCCGACGAAGAGGAAACGCTTCGCCCCGGTGCCCGACTGGTGAAACCACCAGATGTTGTGCGCCTTGCCGTTGCGGGTGACCACGCGACCGACCTCGATCGGGTTCTGCAGCGTCCCCCCCTTTCCGCCGCCGCCGATGTCCCAGATCACCACGCCCGCGTCCCACAATGCGGTGAACAGCAGCCCATCGCGCACGAACACGTCATGGATGAACGGGTCGCCCATGTCGCGGAACATCACCTCGCGCGGGTTCGATGGATCGCCCAGGTCGACGACCATGAGACGCGACGGATGCGAGGGGGCGCTGTTGACCGAGAGAAAGGCGTAGAGGCGCCCATCGATGCGCTGCAATTCGCACGTGTGCACGCCGCGCGCGATGTTGGGCGAGGTGAAGCGACCGAGACGCGTGGGCCGCGCCGGATCGGCGAGGGAGTAGATCTCGATCGACCCCGGCGCCAACTCCGTCGGGAAGACGAGCAGGGCGCCGTCGTCGCTGACCTGCACATCGCCGGTCGTGCGCACCAGCACCCCATCCTGTACCGGAGGGACGATGATCGAGTCGACCAACTGCGGCGTGCCCCTGACATCCCACACGAAGACGGCATTCCCGCTGACCGGCGGGTTGCCGCGGCTGCTCCAGGTGCTGGTGTACGCATAATCGCCATGCGCCCACACCTCGGCGGTGTAGCGCGAGGTGATCGTGCCACGACCCGTGACGGGGAGCACCGTTGCCGCCGGCGGTGGCACCGGTGCGGGAGTCGCCGGCCCGGTCGCCTTCAGGCCGTCGGTGCCGCCGCCGCAGGCCGCCAGCAGCACCAGCGCAGTCCGTGCGACACCGGCGACAAGCCGGGCAGGCGAGTCAGGATGCATGGGAGAGTGGACTCGGAGTGGGGACGATACATCCTATCGCGGTCGTTCGGAGGGTCGACGACGCGCGGCGCTTGTCGCGCGTCGGGACGTCGGCCGGTGGAGTGGATGCGGCCGGTGCACGGGTCGCCGACGTTGCAGGCATCGCCACACCATAGCGCCCGAACCGCGGGCGCATGGTCCCCGCATGCATCCGGACACCGATCGACCACGTCCAGAGTTGGCGAGCCGCGTAGAACACCTCCGGATCGAGCGCCGCAGGGCGGGCGAGCGCGCGCGGACGGTGCCACGCCCCCTCCACAAACGGCGACGCGGTGATCCACCGGCGCCGCAGGGGAGGGGCCGCCATGCCCAGCGTCGCGATCTCCCAGCGTGTCTGTCCCAGGACATTGAAGTCCAGCAGCGGACGGACAGACCGATACGGATTGTCCAGGCGATCCTCTTCCGGACGCTCCGTGCGCTCCACGCGCATCGCCAGGCGCACGCCACGCGCCGCGATCATCCCCTCGGCGAGCAGCGACGGGAAACGAAAGGTCGTGCGCCCGCTGCTCCCCAGCTCGCGTGTAGTTGCCCACTCGACGAGCGCGTAGCGGAGCATGCCGCGATCGCGGACCACCCGCGCCGAGACGCTGCGCTTGTCCTGGTCGAGCCCCTGGCCGGTGGCGAACTCCGGCGACTCGACGCGCGCCTGACTGACCGCCACTTCGAGCGAGCGGCCGACGCTCGCCGTGAGGCGCGCCGCCCACGAGTCGAGGGCGCGGCCGGCGTTGGGCCAGTCGGCCGGCCCCTCGGGTTCGTCGCCATTGAATCGCGCCAGTTCCATGACGACCGGCCCCACCCCGATGGCCCCGACCACGAGCACGCGCTCCATGACCTGCGCCAGGTGATGGTTGACCGGATACTTCACGAAAGGGCGCACCATCGGGTCGTCGGTCCCGAACGGGACAAACCCCTTGCCGGCGAAGACGGAGAACCGGGCCGGCTCGAGGCGGGCCTCGGTGCCGAGCATCGCTTCGTGCAGGTAGGTGTGCGGGTGTCGCCGGTCGACGTAGCCCTCGCCGTACACACCGAGATTGATCTCCCCGCGCCGCAGCGTCAGCCCTTCCAGGTTCACGGTGGCGAGGCCTTGCAGCCTCCCTCCCGCCAGCTGCATGCTCCCCAGCAGCATGGGCTGCGTGAGGTAGCCCTCGGTCACCACCTGTCCCAGCGCGGCGGGGGCGGCGCGCGTTGCGACACCAATCGCCATCGCCCCGATGCTCCAGCGAGTTAGAGAATCCGGTGTGGGGCGCTGGTGGTCCTGGTGCTGTGCGGCAAGCGGGGCGACCGGCGTGATCGCCACGAGCGCGAGCGTTACCGCGGCACGCGCGCGCACGCGAGGCGTCGGTCGCCGGCTACTTCGCGCGATCCTTCGCCGACGTCGCCGGAGCGACGGCGGGCGAAATCGCCGGAGGGGCGATCCCTGCGGCAGAGTCGCCCGAGACTGCGTCGGTCACGCCCGAGGGGTCGACCAGTCGCGCGGTGCGAATGAAGTCCAGCTTCGGGTATTCCCGCTCGAGATAGGCATTTCCCTCGCTCATGAGGCGCATCTGGTCGGGGCCGAAGCCGGCTGGCGGGCCGTCGCCGTAGCCGGCATAGAGGGAGTCCACGACTGCCATGCCGTCGACGACCAGGCCGATCGGTGAGAATCCCATGCCGTCCAGCGCGCCGTTGTCCACCAGGTTGATGAAGACCTGCGTGGTGCGCGTCCCGGGACCGCCCATGGCGAACGACATGGCGCCGCGCTTGTTGCTCTGGGCGACGGAGTCGTCGGGGATGGCCAGCGACTCCCACGCGGCGTTGACCGCCGGGTCGCCATGCACCCCGAACTGCACCATGAAGCCCGTGACGGCCCGGAAGAAGCGCGTATTGTCGAAGAACCCGCTCTGTACCAGCTGGTACAGCCGATCCACTCCGCGCGGCGCCCAGCGGCGATGCGCCTCGAGGACGAAGGTCCCCTTGCTCGTCTCGAAGCGGACGCGGAAGACGCTCGGAGCCTCGGTCGAGGAGGTGGGGGGAAGTCCCACGTCCGAGGCGGCGGGTTTCTGCTCGGAGCCCCCGCACGCGGCGAGGAGGGCGAGCACTGGAACGAAGATGGCGTGGCGGGTGAGGCGATGCATAACGAGTCTGAACACGAGCAAGGGTGGTGGGCGACGCGCGGGTGACCGGCGCGCGCGGACGCTTCAGTAACGCGGGAAGCCGGGACGACGTGCCATCTCGCGGCAATCAGGGACGCGCGCGGGCCTCGAATCGTGCCAACCGCCCGTCGCTCCCCGACGCGTAGAAGATACCATCGCGCGAGGCCCGCACGGCGTGATACCCGGCGGCATCGAAGCGTACCCAGCGACGTCCGCCATCTCGGGAGATGTCGCTCCCGCCCGGCCCGACGGCGATCCCGATCGGCGCAGCGCCCGCGAGGCGGGCGAACGCCACCCCGGACCGATACCCCAGCGGGCCGTCGCTCGCGAAGGCACGCCACTGTCCCCCGTCGGCAGAGACGGCGGCGTTGCCGCGGGTCGAGTCGTCCTGCGAATAGTGCCCCCCGACCAGCAGCCACCCCTCGCCCGGCACCTCGGCGATCGAAAAGATCCCCTCCGAGCTCCCGCCCTGCCGCATCGGGGTGGAGGTCGCGACCCACGAGCGGCCGCGCTGCATGCTGCGGTGCACCCGCGCCACCTTCCCGCCGGTCCCGATCCACGCATTGCGCGACTCGACGTCCCCGTGCAGCAGGAGCGAACTTCCGCTGGCGGCGAAGGCTGCCTCACCCGGCTCCGCGGCCGGGCGTTCGTCGATCGGCGGCTCGTGCCAGGTGTCGCCGCCGTCGCGGGTGACCAGCAGGAAGAAGCGGCCGTTCATCGGATCGCCTAACGCCATGCCGTGCTGGTCGTCCCAGAAGTCGATGGCGTCGAGGAAGACCGACGTATCGCTGGCCTGGTATCGCAGCGACCAGGTCGCCCCGCCATCGGTCGTGCGATAGATGCGCCCTGCGGTGGCGGCGATGTGCGCCACCTGGCGGGAGCGCGCGTGCACGGACCGAAAGTCCAGCGCCCCAGCCCCCGGGACCGAATCGACACGCCAGCTCGCGCCGGCGTCCGTGGTGTGCACGACCGTCCCCCTCGCGCCGCTCGCCCACACGGTGCGACCGTCGACCACCGACAGTCCACGCAGCGAGACGTTGGTGGGGCTCGACAGGGGGGTCCACTGGGCGGCGAGTGGGACAGCCGCGACCGTGAGGAACACGGCGACGCTCGACAGGTGACGCACGGGAATGGTGAACGGCATGGACAATGGGATATCGTGAAGGGGGCTCCGATCGTAATCTCGCCGCCGAACCGCTGCCGGCAATGGCACGTCGGTGCGCCGAGAGGCGAACGGTGCCGCGCAATGGAGTGGCGCGCGCGACGTCTTCTTCCCTACTGCCTTGTCGATACCCTCCACCCTCCGCACCCGCTTCCTCGTGATCGGCAGCGGCGTGGCCGGCCTCCATACCGCCTGGCGCGCGGCTCCCCATGGCGACGTGCTGATTCTCACCAAGCGCACGCTGCGCGACAGCGCCACGTCGTACGCCCAGGGAGGAATCGCCGCCGCGCTGGGGGCCGGGGACTCTCCCGAATTGCACCGCAAGGACACACTCGCGGCCGGCGCCGCCCTGTGCGACCGGGAAGCGGTGGAAGTCCTCGTGGAGGAAGGGCCGGCGCGCGTGCGCGAGTTGCAACTGGCGGGAGCCGCATTCGACCTCGGCTCCGACGGCCAACTCACGCTCGGGCGCGAGGCCGCTCACTCGGCGCACCGCATCGTGCACGCCCATGGCGACCGTACCGGCGCCGAGGTGGCGCGCACCCTCATCGATCGCGTCCGCGACACCAAGGCCACTGATGTCCTGGAGCACGCGCGGGTCCTCGACCTCATTGTCGAGGACGGACGCTGCGCCGGCGTGCGGGCCAGCGTGCTCGGCCAGGCCGTCGAGATCCGCGCCGACGCCACCGTGCTCGCCGCGGGCGGCTGCGGGCAGATCTACCGCTACACGACCAACCCGCTCGTCGCCACCGGCGACGGATTCGCCATCGCCCATCGTGCCGGCGTGCGCCTCTCGGACATGGAGTTCGTGCAGTTCCACCCCACGGCGCTCGATACGCCCGAGAACCCGCTCGCGCTTGTCTCCGAGGCGGTGCGCGGCGAGGGGGCCACGCTGGTCAACGCGGAGCAGGTGCGCTTCATGGTGGGTCGCCACAAGCTCGCGGAGCTCGCCCCGCGTGATATCGTGGCCCGCGAGATCTTTCGCGAGCGTGCGCGGACGGGGGCGGTGTACCTGGACGCTCGGGCGATAGCCGAAGGGTTCGTCAAGCGATTTCCCGGGATCTTCGCCCTCTGCCAGCACCGCGGGATCGATCCGCGGCATGACCTCATCCCGGTGACCCCGGCGGCGCACTACATGATGGGGGGCATCGTCACCGACCTGGCCGGGCACTCCTCGCTTCCGCACCTGTACGCTTGCGGCGAGGTCGCCTGCACCGGGGTGCACGGGGCAAATCGGCTCGCGTCCAACTCGCTGCTGGAGGGACTCGTCTTTGCCGAGCGCGTCGCGCGCGACATGGCGGGCACGCCGCGAAGCGCGACGGCACAGCGCCGCCGCCGCTCGTGGGACGTCCCGCCACTGGGCGACCGCGGTGCGGCGCAGGTCTCGGCCGATGCGATCCGGACGCTCATGTGGGAGCATGCCGCGATCGACCGGAACGCACGCGGTCTTCGGCAGTGCGTCGCGGCGCTCGACGAACTGCACGGACGCCTCGACGCCGGGATGACCGAGGAGCACAACATGTGCGAAAC
This sequence comes from Gemmatimonadota bacterium, assembly GCA_016704465.1. Taxonomy (GTDB): domain Bacteria; phylum Gemmatimonadota; class Gemmatimonadetes; order Gemmatimonadales; family Gemmatimonadaceae; genus SCN-70-22. The sequence continues at coordinate 131,890 of JADJAD010000019.1, forward strand.
CGCGCAGCTGGTCGCAGCGGCCGCGCTCGCCCGACGGGAGTCGCGTGGCGGGCACTTTCGCAGCGATTTCCCCCGGGCCAAGGGCGAGTGGCGGGGGAAGCATATCGAGTGGTGACGTAACCAACCGCCCTGCCACAATGCGCGGTCGTCGGTGAGAGTCCCGTGCCTCACTCATGCGCCAACGTGCGCCATCGACGGCACTGCGTTACAATTTTCTGCTCGTCCCTGACCTGTCTGCCGATGCCCTCTCGACTGCACCCCGTGAACGCCGCTCGCGTAGTGGCCGCGCTGGCTTGTCTCGTCGCCAGCGTCCCGACGGCGCCAGCCGTCGCGTCTGCGGGAACGCCGATCATGGCCCCGATATTCCGGGCCGGAGATCCAGCCCGCACGTTGCACCTGCGCCTGGAAAAATCCGAGCCGGCGAGGGGCGCCGTGCTCGCCACCCCGCCGACCGCGATCCGTCTCTGGTACTCGCTCCCACCCGAGCTGTCCGTCACCGCCGTCAAGCTGGCCAGCGCCGACGGCACCGCGATCACGCTGAGCAAACCGACGCGCGGCTCAGGTGCGAAGGACCCGGTCTCGGTCAACATTACGCATCCCCTGGCCCCCGGCGGCTACGTCGTGTCGTGGAAGACGTCGTCCAAGGACGGACATCCCATCTCCGGTGACTTCAGCTTCACCGTAAAGGCCGGCGGGTAAGCGAGCGTGCCCGCCCTTCTGGTGTCCGAGACGGCGCAGGCCGCCGTACGGGCACTGCTGCTGGCCGGCATCATGCTCGTAGTGGGAGCGGTACTCTTCATGGCCCGTATCGCTCCCTTGTTCGACGTCGGATCCTCCGTCAATTCAACCGTCGCGTCCACTGCGGTGTCCGCGGTGCGCCGGCGAGCGCTGCACATGTTGCGGCTGGCGGTCACGCTGGTCGCCATCGCGCTCGCCTGTCGACTCGTGCAGCAGGCGGCCGCCTTCGCCGATGCTCCGTCAGAATGGACCTCCACCGTCTCGCTCGTCCTCCTGCAGACGTCGTGGGGTACGGGCTGGCTCGTGCAGGGTGCCGGACTCGTGCTCGTGGCCGTTGCGTCCGGCGCCAGTACTCGACGCGCAGGGGCGGCATGGCTGCCGCTCGGCATCGGCGTGCTCGCGCTGGCTGCCTCGCCGGCGCTGTCGGGTCACGCGATCGGGGCGCCGCGATTGGTGGCGCTGGCGGTCGCGGCCGACACACTGCATGTGCTGGGCGCCGGTGCATGGCTCGGGACGCTGCTGGTGATCGTCGTCGCCGCCCTCCCCGCAGTTTCCAGCGCCGCACCGGGAACGCTGCTCGCCATGCTCGACCGATTCTCGCCGCTTGCCCTCGCCAGCGCCGGGGCGGTCGTGCTCTCCGGCGCCTTCGCCTCCTGGTTGCACCTTGGGGCGCTCGACGCCCTGTGGACATCCCCGTACGGGCGAACGCTGCTCGTGAAGCTGGGGATCGTGGCCTGCGTCGCAGCGCTCGGCGCCTATAACTGGCGCGTCGTGACCCCTCGCCTCCGCGCCACCGGCGAGGGCGCAGCCCTGCGACGGTCGGCCCTCGTGGAGCTGTCGCTAGCGCTTCTGCTCGTGGTGGTCACCGCACTCCTCGTCGCCACGCCGCTTCCCGCCGAGATGTAGGCGCGCGTCGGCAGACGTATCGGTGCCGCGAACGGGTGGTCGGGGTAAATTGCTACATCATGACCACCATCAGCACACCCTCAGCCGAGTCCGCCGAGGCGATGACCTCGCAGATTCGGGCCCTCGCCGCCGAGAAGCGCGCGGTGATCCTCGCCCACAACTACGAGCGCCCCGAAGTGCAGGATGTCGCCGACTTCGTGGGGGATTCGCTTGGGTTGAGTCGAGAGGCCGCGAGCACCGACGCCGAGGTCATCGTCTTCTGCGGCGTGCATTTCATGGCCGAGACGGCGGCGATCCTGTCGCCGCAGAAGACCGTCCTCCTTCCCGATCTCGCCGCCGGCTGTTCGCTCGCCGATACCATCACCGCTGCGGACCTCATCGCCTGGAAGGCGGAGCATCCCGGTGCCGTGGTCGTCAGCTACGTGAATACGACGGCGGCGGTGAAAGCCGAGAGCGATTACTGCTGCACGTCGGGCAATGCGGTCGAGGTCATCAATGCCATCCCCGCCGACCGGGAGATCCTCTTTCTCCCCGACATGTTCCTCGGTGCCCACGTGCGCCGGGTGACCGGGCGGTCGAACATTCACGTCTGGATGGGTGAGTGCCACGTGCACGCGGGGATCACCCCGCAGTCGCTCTCGCGCCAGCGCGCGGAGCACCCGGGGGCCGAGGTGCTCGTTCATCCCGAGTGCGGCTGTTCGACCAACGTACTGGAGGCCATGTCGGCCGGCGCGATCGCCGCCGACGGGGTGCATGTGCTCTCGACCGAGGGGATGATCCGGCGCCCGGCAACGTCGACGGCCGATGCGTTCATCGTCGCCACCGAAACGGGGATCCTCCACCGGTTGCGTCGCGCCAATCCGGACAAGACGTTCTATCCGGCCAGTGCGCGCGCCGAGTGCCAGTACATGAAGATGACCACGCTCCCCAAGGTGCTGCGCGCATTGGAACGGATGGAACACCGCATCACCGTCCCGGACGCCGTGGCCGCGAGGGCGCGGCGGGCGCTGGAGCGCATGGTGAGCATCGGCGGTAGCCAGCCGGCGCCGTCGCCGTTCGGTGATCCCGGCGAGTAGGATTGCCCCGACGTGCAATCGGAGAGCCGAGTGGCACCCGCGGTCGCGGCGTGCTGCACACGCGATGGTGGGGATGCACACGCACGACGCCTGATCACGCTTGACCCTGCACCCCGGGGGGACCTGAGATGTCGCAGCACGAAGACTCTGTAACGCCGCCGCGTCGCCTGACGCCACTCGAGACCCCCAGCATCGACCTGCGGACCATGCTGCGCTTTCCTCTCACGGAAGCGCAGGTGTCTACGCTGGTGCGCGATGCCCTGCAGGAAGATGGCGCCTTCAATGACGTCACGACGATCGCCACCGTGTTGAGCGATCGGCGGGCCCGGGCACGACTCGTCGCTCGCCAGCCCGGGGTGATTGCCGGCGTCGCCCTCGCCATCGAGGCGTTTCACCAGCTCGATCGCAAGACGTCGATTCGCATCGATGCCGAGGACGGCAAGCGCGTGTCCAAGGGCGATACGGTGCTGCACATGTCCGGGCATGCTCGCGGCATGCTGTCTGCCGAACGCGTGGCGCTCAACTTCCTGCAGCGTGTCTCGGGGGTCGCGACGCTCACCTGCCTGTTCGTGGACGCCGTGCGCGGGACGAAGGCCAGGATCCTCGACACCCGCAAGACGACCCCCGGATGGCGCGCGCTCGAGAAGTACGCCGTGCGCGCGGGCGGTGGGGTGAATCACCGGCTCGACCTGGCGTCGTCGGTGCTGATCAAGGACAATCACCTCTCGGCGGTGGAGGGCGACATCGCCCTCGCCGTCCGGCGCTCCCGGGACCTGATGGAACCCGGGGCGACGGTCGAGGTGGAGTGCGACACGCTGGACCAGGTACGGACGGCCGCCGATGTCGGGGCCGACATCATCCTGCTCGACAACATGTCGCTCGAGCTGATGCGCGAGTGCGTGCAGCTGGTCGGCGGCCGGGCAATCCTCGAGGCGTCGGGCGGGGTGAACCTCGGCACGGTGCGGGCGATCGCCGAGACTGGGGTGGATCACATCTCGGTCGGGGCGCTCACCCACTCCGCGCCGGCGATGAACCTGGCGCTGGACTTCGAGTAGGGGCGCGCCGAGGTGGTGATCAGCGCATCAGGGCAAACGCGCCGCGAGCACCGCGCGCACCGCGCGCACCGCGTGCGCCGCCCACGCCCATGACCGGCCCCAACGCGCACGCGCCGTTGGCCGAGCCCTGTCCGGTGTGCGGCACCTCGTCGCTCGTGGAAATCCGCTGCAAGGTTGTCTGCCTCAACTGCCGCACGATTGTGCAGAGTTGCGCTGACCTCGGCGGCTGATCGCAGTCGGACACGACCACGACGCGACCACCGGGTGGCGACGGATCCAAGGCACCGACAGCGACAGGCCCCCGACCTCGGTGCGAGGTCGGGGGCCTGTTGGCGACCGGCGTCGTACGCCGCGCCATGCGTGACGGGTTGCGCTACTGCACGGTGATCGTGACCTGGCCCGAAACGCCGTTGATGGACGCGGTGACGATCTGCGTGCCGTTGTTCACCCCGGTCACGATTCCCGCGGCGCTCACGCTCGCCACCGCGCCGCTACCGGGGCTGTAGCTGATGGGGCGCGAGGTGGTCAGGACATTGTTGTTGATGTCCCGCAGCACGACCGTCAACTGCGCCGTGCCGCCGACCGCGATGGTCGTCGTGTTGGCGGTGACTTGCACCGAGGTCACGCGCGCCACGCGCATGGTGAGGTCATTGCTCGTCACACCGTCGATGACCGCCACGATCGTCGCCACGCCCTGCGACACCGCGTTCACCACCCCCTGGTTGCTCACGTTCGCCACCGGAAGGTTGTTCGACGTGAAGATGACCTGACGCCCGATGAGCGAGGTGATGACCTTGCCCGAGGTGTCGCGCACGACCGGGTTGTACTGGCGCACGTCGTTCTCGACCAGCGTATCGGTCGCCACGGCAAAGGTCACCGACCCGACTGGGACCAGCGTGACCGTCACCTGCACGCTGGCCGTTCGGTTGTCGATCTCGGCCGTGATCGTGGTCGACCCCACCGCGATCCCGGACACCAGCCCGCCCTGCGAGACGTTGGCGATGGTCGGGTTGTTGGACGACCAGTTGGCGGTCTTGCCCGGGATCGGTTGGTTGGCGTTGTCCCGTGCCTGCGCCGTCAGTTGCACCGTGGTGCCGATGCGAAGCAGCTGCGGGTTGAACGGCGTCAGCACCACCGAGGACACCTGCGGGCTTACCACCACCACGGCGTCGTTGGAGCGCAGGCCGTCGACCGTGACGCTGATGCGCGCCGTGCCGGAACCTGTTCCCGTCACCACGCCGCTGGCACTCACCGATGCCACGATCGAGCTGCTGGACTGCCACACGACCTGACGGTTGGCGAGCGACGTGACCAGCTTGCCGGCCGTATCGATGACGATGGGCGCGAGCTGCCGCGTCAGGTTGGTGGCGAGCGCGAAGTTGTCCGGCTCCAACGTCACGCTCTGCGGCGGGACCTCGGTGACGGTGATCCCCAGTGTGGCGACGCGCGTCTCGGACTCGACGGTGATGGTCGCGTTGCCGACCCCGATCGCCGAGACGACGCCGAGCTGGGAGACGGTCACCACCGCCGGGTTGTTGGTGAACCAGGTCATGGCGCGACCAGCCAGCGGCTGCCCCGAGGCGTTGAGCGGCTGGGCCGTGACCTGCAGCTGGCCACCGACGCGCAGCAGCTGTGCAACCTGCGGCGTGAGGCAGATCGACGCGACCGTCTCGCGCTGCACCGTGACCACCACGGTCGCCGCCTTCCCTTCGCTCGTTGCGGTGATCGTCGTCGTGCCTTCGGTCACCGCGGTCACGAGCCCGCCGGTCCCGACCGACGCGACGGCGGGATTGGATGACGCGAAGTTGATCGCGCGTCCGCTGATCGCCGAGCCGTTGGGCGAGGTGAGCGTGGGAACCAGCTGTCGCGTGTTCCCCACGGTCAGGACGAAGTCGCCCGTGTTGAGCTGCACACGGTCCACCGGGCTGATGATCTTGACCGACGCCTCGATGAAGCGACCGCTCACGGTGGCCCGGTAAAGTCCGGCCCCGGTCGTCTTGCCGGTGACCGCGCCCGTGCGCGGATCGACCGAGAAGATGTCCGGCATGGACGACGTGTAGGTGATGGTGCGCCCGTCGCTGATCTCGCCGTTGTTCGCATCGAACAGCGTGACCGCGAACGGATTGCCCGCCGTGGTCTGGCCCGTGAAGAACGAGTCCTGCTGCGGGACGATGCGAAGGGACGCGATCGTCGACGGTGGGAGCGGCTCGGTGCACGCTCCCCCGATCGCCGCGGTCATGGCCAACAGGGCGGGGATCAGCAGGCGCGAACGCCGTGCGGCAGGACGCGAGGGGCGGACGGAAGCGGAAGTGTGCATTCGGCGGACGAGGTGATGATCCCGGGGTACAGGCGCGTTACCCGACACGGGTCCCTGCTTCGACACCCGGGTCCTGTCGCGTCCCGGACGCCACGGAGTATAGCCGCAGTGCCCCACCCGACAGTCATCGGGCCTCGCAATTTGCGAGCCCTCTACCGACGAGCAAGTTGCCTGAGCGGATACCGTCTAGTGTGAAGCAAGCGCGGTGCCAGTCGCCCGCCGCACCGCACCGGGCTCGGCTATCGCGGGTGGATCGCCGAAAGCTGCTCGATCAGCTCGGCTGGGTCCGACGTCGGCGCCTCGCACTGATACTGGCGACACAGGTAGGCGGTCGCCCCGCCCGGCTCCGCGCTGCGCCCGCGAAGGAGCGCCAGCGAGCTGTCGGGGGCAGGTGCGCCGCCCGCGACCACCAGTGCCGGCACGTACCGGCTCGACAGCGCCTCGCGCAACGCCGTGAACGTCGCCGAATCCACGTCACCGACGAGCGCCACCTCGGTGGCGCCGTGCAACGCCATGTCGGCGACCCCCAGCAGGTGCCCGAACGCAGTCGGGTGGCGGGACAGCGCCTCGGACATCTCATCACACCCCTGCCGAGCGTGCTCCGCTCCGCGTGGCTCGCCCGACACGACCGACAGGCGCAGCAGGAGGTCGGCGATGAGCGCGTTCCCGCTGGGCACCGCGTTGTCTGTCACGTCGCGCGGTCGCGTGATCAGCGCCTCGTGATCGTGCGCGGTATCGAAGAACTGGCCGCTCGCCGGGTCGAAGAAGCGATCGACGGCCACGTCGGCGATCGCCATGGCGTCGGCCAGCCAGCTCGCGTCGAAGGTGAGCGCATAGAGTTCGAGGAAGCCGAGCGCGACCGCTGCATGGTCCTCGAGGAATCCCACGTCGGTCGTCACCCCGTTCCGGTACGAGCGCACCACACGCCCGTCGCGCACCATGTGCGCGCGCAGGAAGGCGCCATTACGCAGGGCCAGCTCCCGCAGCGCGACATCGCCAAAGACCCGCGCCCCCTCGGCCACCGCGCGTAGCATCAGCCCGTTCCACGACGCGATCACCTTGTCGTCCAGCGCGGGCCAGATCCGTCCTGCCCGTTCGACGTAGAGCCGCTCGCGGCCGCGGTCCACCACCGCTGCCAACTGGGCCAGCGTCAGCTCGTTGCGCCTGGACACGATGGAGGGCTCAGTCGCCACATGCAGGATGTTCCGTCCCTCGAAGTTGCCGGCCGGCAGCGCCCCCCAGTACTCGCGCAGGATCGCCGCATCAGCTCCCAGCAGCGCAGTCAGCGCTTCGTCGTCCCACAGGTAGAACTTTCCCTCCACCCCTTCGCTGTCCGCGTCGAGCGATGAATAGAAGCCCCCCTCGGGCGACGTCATCTCCCGGCCGAGCCAGGCGAGCGTCAGCCGCGTGGCCACTCGCACCTCGTCGTCGCCCGTGGCCTGCCACAGGTGAATTCCCAACCGGGCGAAGAGGGCGTTGTCGTACAGCATCTTCTCGAAGTGCGGCACCAGCCAGTGCACGTCGGTGCTGTAGCGATGGATGCCGCCCCCCACCTGGTCGTACAGTCCGCCGCGCGCCATGGCGCGGAACGAGCGGTGGGCGATGTCGAGCGCGAACTCGGTCCCGGTGCGGGCCCAGTGCCGCAAGAGGAAGTCGAGCGCCATGGACGGAGGAAACTTCGGGGCGCTACCGAAGCCACCGTGCTCGGCATCGTACGCGAGCGAGAGCGCCCGAAACGCCCCGGCGAGCGTGCCATGATCCAGCATACCCCCGCCCGACCCGAATCGACCTCCGGAGGCCAACAACTCCCGCACCTGTCGCGTCGTCCCCTCGACCGATTCCCGCTTGTGACGGTAGGTCTCGCTGATCGCCAGCAGGAGGCGCTTGAACGAGGGCATCCCGTGTCGCTCGACCGGCGGAAAGTAGGTGCCACCATAGAACGGTTCGCCCGCCGGCGTGAGGAAGACCGTCATCGGCCAGCCCCCGTGTCCGGTCATGGCCTGCACTGCTTGCATGTAGATCCCGTCCAGGTCGGGGCGTTCCTCACGATCGACCTTCACGTTGACGAAGTGGGCATTCATCAACTCGGCCGTCGCCGCATCCTCGAACGACTCGTGCGCCATCACGTGACACCAGTGGCACGCGGCGTAGCCGATGCTGAGCAGGATCGGCTTGTCCTCGGCGGCGGCACGCGCCATCGCCTCGGGCCCCCACGGATACCAGTCGACCGGGTTGTCGGCGTGCTGGAGGAGGTACGGAGAAGTTTGGGCGTGGAGGCGGTTTGGCAAGCGCGGGACGGGAGACGGGGGACGGGGGACGGGAGGGGCTACGCCGAGATGGTGTTGCGGGCGAGGAGGACGCCGGTGGCGGCGGCGAGAAGGCTCACGAGTACGCTGGCGGCGATGTAGCTGCCGGCTTGGGCGTAATGGCCGTGCTCCAGCAGGTCGAAGGTCTCGTAGCTGAAGGTCGAGAAGGTCGTGAATCCGCCGCACAGGCCCGCGGTGAGGAAGACGCGAGTTTGGGGAGAGAAATCGCGCGACTCCAGGGCGTACTGGGCGATGAACCCGAACAGGAACGATCCGGCCACATTGACCACCAGCGTCCCGACCGGAAATGAACCGCGCGTCCCGCGCTGCAGTGCCCCACTGATGAGGAATCGTCCCACGCCACCGAGCGCCGAGCCAAGCGCAACGTAGAGAAGAGTCATGCCAGAAAGCTGAAGGACGTGTGCATGCCGACGCCACCAATGCCGTCCCAGAATCCTAAACGCCCCGCGCCCGCTCGGTTGTGCCTCCCCCCTCACCCCCACACCTTCCAACTCCCGTCCCCCGTCCCCCGTCCCCCGTCCCATGACGCCCCTCCTCGACTTCATCGACTCGCACTCTCCCCGCTTCCGCGACGAACTCTTCTCCTTCCTCCGCATTCCGTCGGTCAGCGCGCGTTCGGAGCACGACGCCGACGTCGTGCAGGCGGCAGAGTGGTTGCGCGATCAGATGGAGCGCTGCGGGCTGGAGGCAACGATTCACCCCACGGAGGGACACCCGGTCGTGCTCGGCGAGTACCGCAAGGCCGGGATCGGAGCGCGCACGATTCTGGTGTACGGTCACTACGACGTGCAGCCCGCCGAGCCGCTCGACCTGTGGGACTCGCCCCCGTTCGAACCGACCCTGCGCGACGGAAAGATCTTTGCCCGGGGGTCGGTCGACGACAAGGGGCAGCTCTACTTGCACCTGAAGGCGCTCGAGGCATACCTCGCGGTGCACGGGTCGCTCCCGGTCAATGTGATCGTGCTCGCCGAAGGGGAAGAAGAGGTGGGGAGCGAGCACCTTGCCCCCTTCGTCGAGGCCCATGCCGAGCGCCTGGCCTGCGACGGGGTGGTGATCTCCGACTCGGCGATGTTCGCGCCCGGGCTGCCGTCGATCCTGTCGTCGCTGCGCGGGCTGGCGTACTTCCAGATCGACGTCGATGGGCCGGCAACCGACTTGCACTCGGGCAGCTACGGCGGCGCCGTGGTCAATCCTGCGATGGCGCTGGCGCGCATCCTGGCCACCTTCCACGACGCCGAGGGGCGGGTGGCGATCCCGGGCTTCTACGATGCCGTGCGCGCGTGGGAGACGGCGGTGCGCGAGCAGATGCGGTCGCTCCCGTTCGACGAGGGCGCCTTTCGGCACGAGACCGGGGCCTCGGCGTTAGGCGGGGAGGTGGGGTACACCACGCTGGAGCGGATCTGGACGCGCCCCACCTGCGAGGTGAACGGCCTGCTGAGCGGCTACACGGGCGAAGGGGCCAAGACCGTGCTCCCCGCGAAGGCGATGGCCAAGGTGAGTTGTCGGCTCGTCCCCGACCAGGATCCCGACACCGTCGAGCAATTGATCAAGGCGCACGTCGCCGCCGTGCAGCCCGCGGGGGTGACGGTAACCGTGACGGCGCTGCACGGTGGGCGGCCCTGGCGCGGCGAGCTGGCGGGACCGCTGTTCGAGGCAGGGAGCGCGGCGCTCGAGCGCGCCTTCGGTCGTGCCCCAGTCATCGTGGGCGAGGGCGGGTCGATCCCGGTGGTGCACGACTTTGCGCGCGTGCTTGGGGCCCCCGTGCTGCTGATGGGCTTCGGACTGCCGGGCGAGAACGCCCACGCGCCTAACGAATGGATGAGCGACGCCAACTACATCGGCGGGATCAAGGCGGCGGCGTTGCTATGGGAGGAGCTGGGGCGCCGATAGCCGGTGGTGGCGGTCGTCGTGTGACGCGCCGCACACGCTGCGTGCCCGCGGGACGCCCGACCGTCCTAAACGCTGGACATGCGTGGACGCTCGTGGGCACGACACGCGCGACAAGTGCAAGTGGGCGCGCAAGTTGGCGCTGGGGCCACTCCCGGCACCTCGTGTGCGTTCCCCTCTCCCGCACCTTTACGGGAGAACCCATGACCCACGCATCCGTCCGTCCTGCTCGCGCCGCCATCGCGGCTGCGACCTTGTTCCTCGCTTCCATCGTCCCCACCAGCGCCCAGGCGCAAAAGCCAACCGTCGCCCGCGTCACGCCGTACGTCGGCTACATGAACTTCGGCGACTACATCGACGGCCCCATCGGGACGCGCATCTCCAACGCCAGCTCGGCGATCTACGGTGTCGGGCTTGGACTCGACGTGTCGCCCAACCTCGCGCTCGTCGGCAACATCGGCTACACCGACAGCAACGTGCGCGTGGGCCTCCCGATCATCGGCGGGGTGAACATCGCCGACAGCAAGGTGCTGTTCTACGACGCCGGACTGCAGCTGCGGCTGCCCGGCACGTCGTTAGGTGCGGGACTCGTTCCATTCGTCGAGGCCGGGGCGGGAGCTATCCGCTACGAGGTGCGCACCGGTCCGCTCACGACCAACGCCACCAATTTCGCCGGCAACTTCGGCGGGGGCGTCGACCTGCAGCTCTCCCGCGCCCTTGGCGTCCGGGCCGCGGTCAAGGACTACGTCGGCAAGTTCGACTTCCAGGAGGCCACGAGCTTCGAGCTCCGGAACCGGGTGTCGCACAACGTGGCCTTCACGCTGGGGCTGACGTTGGGGCTGTAACTCCGGCGCTGTCGGCGCGGGAGCACCTGGCCCGCGCCGCGCACCACATAACGCACATGGCGCGGCCTGCGCCGCGCGACCGATGCGAGGACCGCCGAGCGGCGGTCCTCGCATTCGTGTGTGTTCCTGCCGTCTTCGCTTGCCCGTTCGACCGCCCGGCCGCAGATTCGCCGCCGGAGCGGCCGTTCCCGGCTGTCGAGTCGGGCGCGCAGTCTCATTTGACGACCAGGAGTCACCAGAATGCACGCTGCTGTTAGGGTCCGGGCGACCCGGTATCTGTCGGGCGTCGCCGCGTGTGCGGCGCTGTCGACCCTCACCACGCTCACTGCGAACGCACAGTCTTCGCCGGCTGCTGCGGCGGGGCGCAGTGTGCACACACCCGGTGCAGTGGCCGACCTCCTGACGACGATGAGTTCGGTCGTCGGCGGCGATGGACCGCAGTGGATGCCCGATGGCGCCCGCATCGTCTTCCCGGCGAACCTCGGATTCGGGACCTTCTGGACGGTGAACCCCGACAGCGGCGGGCTGGCCCGCCTCACGGGCGACCTCTCGGCCCAGTCGCCGCGACTCTCGCCCGATGGACGGGCCATCGCCTACATCTCGGACAAGGGGGGCAATCCGGAAGTCTGGGTGTGGAGCGTCCCCGATGCCCGCGACGTGCAGCTGACGAAGCTCGGCGCCCGGGTCAACGCCCTGTCCTGGTCCCCCGACGGACGGTCGCTCGCCTTCGCCGCCCTCCGGCTGGGGAGCTACGACATCTGGACCGTGGCGGTCGCCGACGGTGCGATCCGCCGCATCACGCACGGCGACGAGCACGAACTCGTCCCAGAGTGGACCCCCGACGGCCGCTCGCTGGTCTACCTGCGCGCCGACGACCGATGGGTCGACCACGACGTCATGGTGGTCCCGTCGACGGGGGGTGATGCCAGGGTCGTCGCCAGCGACCGGGGCTTCTTCGACTACGGGACGATCGGGATGCGCAGCAATTTCGGTCCCGCGCTGGTCTCGCCCGACGGCTCACGCCTGCTCTTTCGTTCGACCCGTAGCGGCTGGATCAACTACTGGGCGGTCCCGCTGGCCGGCGGAGAACCAAAGGCGCTGGCTCCCGAACCGGCCGACCAGACCGATGCCCGCTGGTCGCCCGATGGCAACTCCGTCGCCTTCGTCTCGAACCGCAACGGGACGCTCGACCTCCGGGTGGTTGCCGCGCGCGGCGGGGAGGCGCGTGTCGTCGTGCCGGTGGCGACCGGAGTGATCGGCAATCCCGCATGGTCGCCAGACGGGCGCCGCATTGCCTACACGCTCGCCACCCCGACGCGCGTCGCCGACCTGTATGTCGTGGACCTCGCAGGAAAGTCGCCGAAGCAACTCACCTTCTCGCAGCTGCCGGCCATGGAGGGGGTCCTGGTGACGCCCCAGAAAGTGTCGTACCGCAGCGATGAGTACACGATCTCGGGGTATCTCCTCCGCCCGCCGAACGCCCGTCCGGGCCAGCGCTTTCCCGGCATCCTCTACATCCACGGTGGTCCGACGGGGCAGTTCTCCGACAGCTACAACCAGCAGGCCCAGTTCCTCGCCGGCATGGGCTACGTGGTGCTCATGCCGAACATCCGCGGGAGTTCGGGCTACGGCTTCGCCTTCGAGAAGGCCAACGACCCCTGCTGGACCATCTGTGACCTGCGCGATGTGGAGGCCGGAGCGGCGTACCTCAAGTCGATGCCCGACGTCGATGGCACGCGGCTCGGGATCACCGGGATCAGCTATGGCGGCATCATGAGCATGGCCGCCGTGGCTCGCGCACCCGACCTGTTCCAGGCCGCGATCCCGCAGTCAGGCTACGCCGACTGGGTCTCGTTTCACGAGTACAACGCCGAGTTGGGGCACGCGAAGCTGTTGGCGCACGAATGGGGACCGTGGCCCGACAGCGCGGCCGTATATCGCCGCAACTCCTCGATCTTCGAGGCGCACCGGGTCAAGGCGCCGGTCTTCGTGATCCAGGGAGAGGGGCGCACCCCGGCGTGGCGCGGGGGAGCAGTGCCGATCCGGTCGTCGCAGGAATACGCGCTGGCGCTCGAACGGCAGCACAAGGTCGTCAAGTACACCACCTACCCCGGCGAGAGCTACTACGTCTACGGACGGGCGAACCAGCGGCAGGTCCTGCTCGACATGCTCGACTGGTTCGACCGTTACCTCAAGGATGGTGCGACGAACTACTCGAGGTGACTACGCAGCATCCACGCATGCTTCTCGTGAACGTCGAGGCGGCGCGTGCCCAGGTCGGCGGTGGCCTGGTCGCCCGCCGCCTCCGCCGCCTTGATCACCTGCCGAGCGGCGTCGGACACGGCCTCCTGATCGGCGGTAAGGACACGGATCATGTCCTTGGCCTCCGGACGACCGTTTTCCTCCGCGACGGTGCTGAGCTTGGCGAACGCGGTGAAGCTGCCAGGGGCGAACGCCCCGAGCGACCGGATGCGCTCGGCGATCTCGTCCACGGCAATTGCCAGCTCCGTGTACTGCGTCTCGAAGAGCGTGTGGAGCGTGGTGAACATCGGTCCGGTCACGTTCCAGTGATAGTTATGCGTCTTGAGGTAGAGCGCGTAGCTCGTGGCCAGGAGCACGTTGAGGCCGTCCACCACGGCAGGGTTCTGCTGTTTGGTCATGGGTGTTCTCCAGTGAGGCGGGTCTTGTCGCAAGGGGCCGAGGCGCGGGTGCATGCGTCGCCGCCATCGGCTTGTCCCAAGATACTGCCGTGCAAGCGGTTGGCTGTCGGGGCGCGACCGCGCAATCGGGGCCGCCCGACGACTGCGCGCGGCCGCTAGAAGGCTACGCCGGCAGTCGGGAGCACCAGCAGCCGCGCGCCCGCCACGTTGCGCGCCAGCCGCACGAGCCGCACGCCGACCGTCGGGACGATGCGCCGGTCGCGCGGGGGCATCCACCGCAGCGAGAGCGTGCCGGCGAGACTCGTACGGCGTCGTAATCCCTCTCCCCCGGCCGCGGTGAGGAGGCCCGCCCCGCCCGCGACCCACAGGCTGGAGCTTCCCAGTCGCGCGGTGGGAGAGAGGGTGGCGCCGGTGAGCAGCGACGGAGTCGACCGTGTCTCGCAGCTACTGTCAGGCAGACAGGTCGGCTGCACCGAGACGGCGCCCCACGGAGCCACACCGAAGCCGGCGAGCTCGACACCGTACCCCCCGGACGAGTGTCGCGTGATCGCGACCTGACCGACGCCCGCGCCCATCCTGCCACCGACGTCGGAGAAATTGACGAACGAACCGCCCACCGCGAGCGAGACACGCGTGGTCGGTCGCTGCGCCCACGCGGTGGACGACGGCGGCGAGGCAACGGCCATGGCCAGCGAAAATGCCGCCAGGGTGCGGAGCATGAGTCCTCCCGGAGCGCGCGGTGGGGTGCCACGAGGCCGACACCGACGGGGCGTCGTGTCCCCTATCGGTTCATCCCCACCGCATGCTGCCGTGGCGTTAGCGATCTCGTGCAGCCCCCGGCACCTCCCGAACGCCAATCAGGAACGGATCGCCAGCCCTGAGTTGCATCTGCAGCGCCACCGCTGGATACGGCTGGCGTCCCTCGGGGAGCGCGGCGGCCACCCAGCTATTGATCGTCGCCGACCAGCTGGCGCCCACGGCGCGCTCCCGCGGCTGGTCCGACACGGCCAGGTGACCAAAGGCCGGGTTGAAGACGATGTCCTCGTACTCGAAGTCGGTCGCGCCCGCCGGGTGGCCGGAATGATCGATCACCACCTTCCAGCGACCGGCCGCCGGCGAACGGGCCATCACGACCTCGTCGCCGGTTGCGTCGCCATCGGCGCGCGCGGCGACGCATTCGGTCCCGCTGCAGTCGAACAGGAAGAGGTCCAGGTCGCCGCTGGCGCCCGTGGTACCACTGCTGCCAGCTGTGCCGCGCAGGTGGGCCACCAGGAGCGGAGTGCCGGGTGGGACGTCGATGTCATAGACGCGCTGCTCCCGTGCCAGCAGCGACCCGCGATCGCGCCGCACAGCGCCCATGGGCAGTCCGCTGGCGCCGCCGGTGAAGGCGCCGAAGGTGCTGGTCACCGTGATCCCGGTGCTGCCACTGCCGCCGTCGCCCGTCGTGGTGGCGGCCGGCGCGACCCGCGCGCCCAGCGCGGTCACGGTCACCGTGGCTGCCGTCGGGGGGACGACGGAATCCTTCTTGGCCTGTTGCCAGTCGAAGGTCCGGGTATCCTCGACGTCCTGCAGTCGCACCTCCCAGACGCCGGCGACAGGTGCCTGCACCCAGTAGGTCTGGGGCCCTTGTCCCGTGGTCGCGGCCGGGGCGCCTCCAGTGACATTGCGCGTGTCTGGGCGCATGATGGCGACAGTTGGGCGCCGCTTCGGCGCCGCCACGTCGATACGCAGCGCCGAGACGCCGGCGGGGACGCGATAGTAGAGGTGCGTCATCCCCGGACGTGCGATCTCGACCTTCTGTTCAGACTTGTAGCCGCTGTCGGCAGCGAGTGGTTGTGCGGCGACAATCGTCGCCTGGGTGCGGAACTCCACGCCCGGGGCGCCGGGCGTGTCGAGGGTGAGGATCGCCGAGTGCACGCCGGTCGCCTGGGGGGCGATGCGGACCGGGATCTCGACCGGGCGATTGAGCGGGAGCGTGACGCTGGTCGGGGCCGAGTACGTGCCGGCCGCATTGCCCAGCCAGCCGATCGAGAAGGTGAGTGGCGCGCGCGGGCCGGTCGTGCGGGTGACGGTAACGGTGCGGGTCGCGGTGTCGCCGCGTACCCAGCCCTCACGCTCGAAGATTCCCACCCCCACGCCGGGCTCGGCGAGCAGGTGGCTGGTGGCGTGCCGGACGGGCGCGCGGCTGGTGATGGTGATCGGCGTGCGCACGCTGTCCATCGCCTTGAGCGCCTCCCAGGCGCCGGCGAGGTTGACCACGCCGTTCCCCTGCTTGTACGACGGGAGGTGCGGCACCCAGCGTCCAGAGGTCATGAAGGCCTGGCGCAGTCGATACGCGTCGAACGAGACCCCGTGCTGCCGAGCGGCGCTGATGAGCAGGGCGACGGCGCCCGCCGTGGTCGGCGTTGCGGTGGAGGTCCCGCCGGCAATGTTGTAGCCCGGCGGCAGCTGCATGAGCCCGGGGATCGCGGTCCCTTCGAGGAAGCCACGTCCGGTGCTCACGTAGTTGGAGGGGGCGATGATGTCGGGCTTGGCGGCCCCGTTCCCCATGGGGCCGTAGCCGCCGGTGACCAGCAGGTTGTCGTCGTGCTGCACTCGCACGCCGTGGTTGGCGAGGAAGTTGGCCTTGCTCTCGTGTGCCCCGACCGAGATGGCGCCGGGGGCCAGGGCGTAGTCGTCGATCGCCGCCAGCACGGCGTAGTTGTGCGTGGGAATGACGATCGGCTTCTTGTACTTGGCGATCAGCCGCCCGTAGATGACGGTCGGGACGAGGCGTCCGTCGAACAGCAGGTAGTTGCGGGCGATCAGTGAACTCTGCTCAAGGAAGACGACGTCCACGGCCGGGTGCTTGACCGCGATGATGACCGCCTCGGTCTGCCCGTAGGCCGATCCGCCCTCGGCGACGTTCACGAGGCGCGCGCCGGGGGCCACGCCATCGAAGCGGCCGGCGGTCCCGCGGCTCGCCACGGCGGCGCCAACGACGAGCGAGGCATGGCTCGCGACGCCGAAGTTCAGCGCCACCAGGCGGCGCGCCCGGTCGGTCTGGACGGCGAAACTCACGCTCTCGCGCACCGGCGTCGCCGGATTGTCCTTGCCCAACACCCCGAACTCCGGGCGTGTCGAATAGTCGGTGTAGGCCGTCTCGTCGCGGAAGTCGCGATCCTGGTCGGTGTCCAGCCAGACGTCGTTGGACTGCTCGTTCCACAGCACGGCAAACAACCGGCTCGAGCCCTTCGGGTTGCCGTCGCGGTTGAGGTCCTTCTCGATCCCGGCGCGGTTGAGCGAATCGAACACCGCCTCGTCGAGCAGGGCGATGCGGTACGTCCCGGTCGCAGGGGCCGTGTAGGCCGAGTCGCGATACGAGAATCGACCGTCGGCCGCGGCCACGACGCTGTCCGTCATGCGCAGCCACTGCCCGTCGACCTCCTCGTCGATGTCGACCGCGGTCAGGTAGCCGACGATCTTGCGCGTACGAGTGCCGTCGAGACGTGGTCGCGACCTGCAGCTCGGGAAGGAGTGCGTCGAGGCTCTGGTCGATGATCGCGATCCCCGTCCCTCGGCCGTCGAACGTCGGATTCGCCCGCTGCCACTCTCTCGCGCCCATGTCGCTCAGCGGGTCGTACCGATCCACCAGCGGCGTCTCGGGGAGGGGCGGGGGCCAGCGGCGCTTGGTCGTGTCGCTGATGTCCGGCTGCGTCCACAGCGCGAACCCGGGCGCCGATGCCGTCGTTGCGCGGGCCGCATCCGCAGGCGCTCCATCGTGCGCCGCAGCGCTGCTCGCCACGCCCGCCGGTCCGTCGGCCAGGCCGAGCGCGCGACTCATGCCGGAGATCGAGACATCGGCGCTGTGAATCAGCAGGTCGCCGACCAGCCGGTCCACGCTGTCGACCCGCAGGTGGACGCGCAGGTAATCCACGTCGTCATCGCGGTAGCGCACCGTCCCGCCCAGTCGGCGCACCAGTTCCACCACCTTGGCGTTGCGTCCAGGCATGGCCGCGACGACGAGTGTGACGCTCGTGTCGCCCCTCGCGCGTGCGCTGGCCAGCTCGCCCCGGGCATCCTTATAGAGGAACGGTCGTCGTGGTGGGTCGACCGACTGCTGTGCGCCGAGCGTTCGGCTGGTCGTGGGCACCAGCGTGGCACCGACGAACACGCCGACGAGCGCACCGGCGATGATGCGTGAGAGTGGGGAGCGTCGCATGGTCGACCTGTCACGAGGGGAGGGAGGCACTGTCGCCTCCAGAACGTGGGCTAGCGAGTGCGTGGCCGACGGGGAGCGACCGCGCCATGGTTCGGACCTTCAAGGGCTACGTCGATGGATCGCTGAGTGTTGGCTTGCCCAGTGCTGGCTTGCCCAGAGTTGGCTTGACCAGAGTTGGCTTGCCTAGTGTCGGGGCGCCGTCGTCGGACAGGCCATCGCGGCACTAGGTTGTATCACCATGTCGGATGCCTCGCCACACCCCTCCGCCTCGCTGCTCGAGCGACTGCACGCCCTCGGAATTGCGTACGGGCGGGCCGACCATGCACCCGTGTTCACCTGTGACGAGGCGGATCGTGCCGTCCCGGCGGAGCTGGGTGGCGTCCATACGAAGAATCTCTTCCTGCGCGATCGAAAGGGATCGCACCATTGGCTGCTCGTGACCATGTGCGAGAAGTCGGTCGACCTGAAGACGCTGTCCTCGCGCGTCGGCGCCGATGGATTCTCACTCGCGTCGCCCGAGCGGTTGCTTCGGCACCTCGGGCTGACCCCTGGGGCCGTGACGGTGCTGGGATTGGTGAATGATCCTGGCCACGCCGTCGAGCTGCTCGTGGACCGTGACGTGTGGGACGCGGCGTCGTGGCGCTGCCATCCGCTGGTGAACACGACGACGCTGGTCCTGCCGCGCGACGGGATCACGGCATTTCTCGCCTCCACCGGACATCTGGCGCGGGTCGTCGACGTCCCGGTTCGCTGAGGCCCTCGGACTCGCCGCGCGCCGCCCCACCGCGCCGCCCCACCGCGCCGCCCCAGTGCTCAGCCCAGTAGTCCACCAGGCCGGGCATCTGTCGCGCCTGCGCCTCAGAGCGCTGCGCAGGTGGTCCATTCATGAACTGGGTGTCGCGACGACGGCTGGTGGCGGCCGTCTGTCGGCCTGCGAAGCGTTGACCCGCGCCCAGAGCCTCGCCTCCAGCAGTCGCTAGGCACGCCAGGCGGAGGCTCCGTGAACGCGGCGAGAGGAGATGCCAACGGGCGCACGGTCTTTCTGTGATCTATGGCACAAGACTTCCGTTTGTTAGTAATTGCGCATCTTCGCAAGTGCTGTAGCTTCGCCACCCTGACTCCACCGCGTGCCCCTGCCTCGCAACTCGACCTGCGGTCGCCCGCCCGCTCTTCTGGCCGGCCCCGACGCGACATCCCGTTGTGTTCGGACCCTTCCGCAGCCGCGTCACGATCCCGGTACCATGATTCGAAATCGACCCGCCCCGATCTGGCGTCGCGCAGCCCTGCTGCTGGCGCTTTCTCTCGTTCCGCCGTTCGTACCGTCCGGATCTGCGGAGGCGCAGCGGCCCACCGAACGTCCACTGTCGGGTCGTCCGGCTACCAACACTGAGGGCACGGCGACCGAGCGCGGTGCGCTCGGGTCGCGCACCATCTTTTCGGTGCCCTCGGTTCCGCAGGCTGAGGCGGTGGGGGTGGACATTGAACTCACCAAGTCACACGCGCGGCGCTTTGCGGTCGGGACCATCTCGACGTACACCTTCGTGGTGGTCAACACGGGTGACGCGACGACGACCGGCCCCATCACGATCACTGACAACCTCCCGACCGGGCTGACGTTCGCTTCGGCGTCCGGTGGAGGCTGGAACTGCGGCGCTGCCGGCGCGCTGGTCACCTGCACCCGCCCGGGGGCGCTCGCGCCGGGCGAGGCGACGAGCTTCGCGCTGAATGTCTCGGTCGCTCAGTCGGCGTTCCCGTCGGTCACGAATGCCGCCACGGCCTCGACGCCGGACGAATCGGCGGCGCTGCTCGGCAACAACACCTCGAGCGACGTCACCCAGGTCATTCTGTCGGGCAACAACGATCCGTTCATCGACCTGCTGCTCTCCAAGTCGCACGCCGGCAACTTCACGGCCGGACAGAACGGCGTGTACACGATCGTTGTGGTCAACCTCGGGGACCGCATGACCGTGGGCGACCTGACGCTGACCGACAACCTCCCGGTCGGGCTGACCTTCGTGTCGGCGGTCGGGACGGGTTGGAGCTGTAGCGCGGTCGGCCAGCAGGTGAACTGCAGCAATCCCATTCGGCTGGCCCAGTCGCAGTCCACCAGCCTTTCGCTCACCGTGGCGGTGAGCCCGACCGCGCCGTCCACGCTCACGAACACGGCGACCGTCTCCACGCCCAACGAGCAGGCCGGGCGCCTCGCCAACAACACGGACACCGATCCCACGACGATCGATCCGGTCCCGGCGCTCGACCTGGCCATCGTCAAGACAGCGACGGGCCCGTTCGCCGTCGGACAGAATGCCGCGTACCAGCTCACGGTCAACAACCTGTCGTCGTCCGCAACGACGGGCGCCACGACCATTACCGATGTACTGCCGGCCGGACTGACCTTCGTGTCGGCGGCCGGCACGGGATGGATCTGCTCGTTTGCGAGCGGAACCGTCAGCTGTACCTACGCTGCCGCCATTGCCGCCGGCGCCTCGACGAACGTCCTCGTGACCGTCGCTGTCGGCGCCAGCGCTGTGCCGTCGGTGACGAACACCGCGACCGTGCAGACCCCCGGTGACGGCAACCCGGGCAACAATACCTCGACCATCGTGACCCCGGTGACGCTGCTCGATGTGGCCATCGCCAAGAGCCATACCGGGTCGTTCACGGTCGGACAGAATGGCACCTATACGCTCACGGTCAGCAACGTCGGGAACGTCGCCACGACGGGACCGCTCACGGTGACCGACAACCTGCCGACCGGACTGACTTTCGTCTCGGCGAGCGGCACGGGATGGAGCTGTTCGGCGACGGGCCCCGTCGTGACGTGCGGCAATCCGGCGACCTTTGCGCCGGGCGCAACGATTCCGGCGATCACCCTCACGGTCGGCGTATCGGCCGCGGCAATTCCGTCGGTGACGAACCTCGTGACCGTGGCGACCCCTGGAGATGCTGTCCCGGGCAACAACACGGCAACCGATCCCACCACGGTCAACGCGCCGCCGGCGCTCGACCTCGAACTGGTGAAGACCGCGACCACCCCGTTCGTCGTCGGGCAGAACGCGACGTACCTGCTCACGGTCAATAACGTGTCGCAGGCACCCACCAGTGGCACCACCACGATCACCGACGTGCTCCCGGCCGGACTGGGCTTCGTCTCGGCCGCCGGAACAGGATGGACCTGCGGCTTCGCATCGGGCACCGTCACCTGCACCAATCCCGCGGTTATCGCCGCCGGTGCCTCGTCCAGCGTTACGGTGACGGTGGCGGTCGCCGCCGCGGCCGTTCCTTCGGTCACGAACACCGGGACTGTACAGTCGCCGGGCGATTCCAACCCGGGCAACAACGATTCGACCATCACCACGCCGGTGCAGGTCCTCGACGTGGCCATCGCCAAGAGCCACACCGGGAACTTCGTGGTGGGGCAGAACGGGAGCTACACGCTCACCGTCACAAATGTCGGGAACCTCGCCACGACCGGCGGCCTGACCGTGACCGACAACCTGCCGGCAGGACTCGCCTTCGTCTCGGCCTCCGGGACCGGCTGGAGCTGCTCGGCGTCCGGATCGGCCGTCACCTGCGCCAATCCCGCGACCTTTGCCCCGGGCGCGGCCATTCCGGCCATTACGCTCACCGTCTCGGTTTCCATCACTGCAGTCCCGTCGGTCACCAACGTGGCGACCGTGGCCACGCCGGGAGACCAGGTGCCGGGGAACAACACCGCCTCCGACCCGACGACCGTGTCGACCACACTCGACGTGGCGATCACCAAGATCCACTCGGGGAACTTCACGGTCGGCCAGAACGGCGCCTACACCCTTCGCGTGACGAACGCGGGAAGCTCGTCGACCACTGGTGGCCTGACGGTTACCGACAACCTCCCGAACGGGCTGAGCTTCGTCTCGGCGACCGGCACCGGCTGGACCTGCTCAGCCCTCGGCGCAGTTGTCACCTGTACCAATCCCGCGACCCTTCCCCCGGGTGGTGCGGCTCCGTCCATCACGCTCACGGTGGCCGTGTCGAGTGCCGCGGTTCCGTCGGTCACCAACGTCGCCATCGTGTCGACCCCCGGTGACTCCAACCCGACCAACAACATCGCCCGCGACCCGACGATCGTCTCCGAGCCGTCGCCCTCGCTCGACCTCGCGATTCAGAAGTCGGCCAGCCCCGGCGCGTTCATCGTCGGCCAGAACGGGACGTACCTGCTGAACGTGACGAACATCTCGTCGATTCCGACCACCGGGACGACGACCGTGACGGATATCCTGGCGTCGGGCCTGACGTATGTCTCGGCGACTGGCAGCGGTTGGAGCTGCAGCGTGACCGGCCAGGCGATCTCCTGCACCACGGGGACGCCGATCGCTCCGGGGGCGACGACGGTCATCACCGTCACCGTTGCGGTTGGACCCGCAGCTGCTCCCGGCGTGCGCAACACCGGCATCGTCAAGACGCCTGGCGACACCATCCCGGCCAACGACACCTCCACCGTGACCACGCCGGTCGGTACTGGAGGCAACCAGATCGACCTCGAGATCCTGAAGACGTCGTCGTCGCTGGTGCAGGGGCAGCAGGGGACGTTCACGCTGACCATCACCAACCTGCTCGACCCCACGTCCAAGCCGACCACGATAACGGATGTGATCCCGGCGGGGCTGACGTACGTCAGCGCCACCGGACCCGGCTTCACCTGCAGCGCGGTCGGGCAGACGCTCACCTGTACGTACGCCGCGTCGCTCGCCCACCTGGAGACGGCCACCGTCACGGTTACGGTGAACGTGACGGGCGCAGTCGGCACGGTGATCACCAATACCGGCGTGGTGAAGAACCCGGACGACATCAATCCGACGAACGACACCTCGACGATCACCGAGACGATCACCGGGACGCCCGACCTGGCGATGGACAAGGAGATCGTCCAGCCGCTGATCTTCGGGCGGAACGCCACGTTTACGCTGACGGTCACCAACGTCGGCAATGGTGCGACGACCGGACTGATCACGGTCACCGATCAGTTGCCGGCCGGCTTCACCTACGTGAGCGCGAGCGGAATCGGCTGGACCTGTTCGGCGTCGGGACAGCTGCTGACCTGCACCAACCCGGGTCCGCTCGCCCCCAAGGCGTCCAGCGTCATCACGCTCGTAACCACCACGCCCCCGCAGCAGATCAACACCGAGAACACCGCGGTCGTGAAGACGCCGGGCGATCCGAACCCCGGCAACGACAGCGACACGGTGCCGATCGGTGGCGGCACGCCGCAGATCGACCTCGAAACGACAAAGTCTGCGTCGAGCACCGCCTTCAGCGTCGGACAGCCGGCGAGCTACACGATCATCGTGCGCAACATCAGCGGGGTCCCGACGACGGTGCCGATCACGGTGACCGACGCCGTTCCCGCCCAGTTGACGCTGGTGTCGGCGTCGGGCACCGGCTGGACCTGCTCGATCAGCGGCCAGCTACTGACTTGCACCTACGCCGGCATCCTGCAGCCGGGTGCGGCGGCGGTGGTCACGGTCAACGTCATCCCGCTCCCGGCAGCGATTCCTTCCGTGCGCAACATCGCGGTCGGCACCTCGCCGGAGGACTTCAACCCCGCCAACGACACCTCGACCGTCAACACGCCGGTCGGTGGGGTCGTCGACCTCTCGCTCCAGAAGGAGTCGGTCGGCGCCTTCCAGATCGGACAGACGGGGCGCTACAACCTCACCATTCGCAACACGGGATCGATCGCCGCCGCGGCGCCCATCACGGTGCGCGACACGCTCCCGGCCGGACTCACCTTCGTCTCGGCGACCGGGACGGGATGGGCCTGCTCCGTGTCGGGTAGCATCGTGACGTGCATTCGCTCGACCGCGCTTGCCGCAGGCGAGACCTCGACCATCGAGCTACAGGTCACCGTTGGTGCCCTGGCCATTCCGCAGGTCAGCAACTGCGCGACCGTGTCGGGGACGAACGAAACCGGGACGCTGGCCAACAACCAGGGATGCGCCACCACCCCGGTGGCCGGCCGGCCGACGCTGGAGATCACCAAGTCCGTGTCGAAGGCCGACGCGCAGATCGGCGATGTGCTCGACTATACGGTGGTCGTGCGAAACACCGGGACGGCGAATCTTGCCAATGCCATCGTCGTCGACACGCTCCCCCTGGGCTTCGCCTACGAGGGACGCACCGCGCGGGTTGGCGGTGTGGTCATCGCCGATCCTGCCGGGGCTCCCGGGCCGCGCCTCACCTTTGCCATCGGCGCGGTGAACGTCGGCACGCCGGTAACGCTCACGTATCGCGTGCGCATTGCCGCGACGGCCAAACTCGGAGTAAACACGAACGTCGCGGTCGCCAGCAGCAGTGACGGCGGTACGACGTCGGGCCCGGCCCGGGCCTCGACGCGACTGACCGGCGGCCTGTTCAATGAGCGCGGCGCCATCGTCGGCAAGGTCTACACGCAGTGCAACTGCGAGAGCGCCATGCAGGAAGGGGGCGAAGTCGGGATCCCCGGCGTCCGCATCTATCTGGAGGACGGCTCGTCGGTCGTCACCGACGTGGAAGGGAAGTACAACTTCTACGGCGTCTCCAACCGCATGCACACGGTCAAGGTCGACCGCAGCACGCTGCCGGGAGGGGCGGTCCTCGTGCCGCTTGGAAACCGCAACGCGATGGACGGCTACTCGCGCTTCGCCGACGTGAAGGGTGGCGAGATGCACAAGGCCGACTTCGCCGAGGGCTCCGGGTCAGCCGACGTGCTGCGCCTGGTGCTGGAGCGTCGTCGGGCCGGTGAGGTGGAGAATGCCGGAACGCAGATCAAGGACGGCGCGCTTCCGCCGCGCGTCGCCACGGAAGGGACGCCCCCTGCGCGCAGCGCCAGCGGACAGCCGCTGCCTGCCGCGACGGTGGCCGACTCGATCAAGATCGCCTACACGACCATGGCGCCCGGCGTCGCGCAGTCGCACGACTCGGGCACCGGGCCGGTGCGTGCTGCGCAGGGGTACCAGCCGCTGGTCGGCGGCACGAATACGCTGACCGATGCCAACTCGCAGCTGCCGGCAACACCGTTGCGTGCACTGGCGGCCCAGCAGTCGCGCAATCCGTTCGGCTACGGCCGCGTGCAGCTGGAAGTGCCGCAGCAGGGGATCCCGGCCGACGGCCAGACGCTGGTCAAGGTCGTGGTCCGCGCGCTGGACGGCAGTGGTAATCCGCTCACCGGACGCATCCCGGTGACGCTCGAGGCGTCGCTGGGTCGCTGGCTGGGCGACGACGTCGGGGCCACCGAACAGGGACGCCAGGTAGTGCTCGATGGCGGTGAAGGGAGCTACACGCTGATTGCCGCGGCGCAGCCGGGGCGCGGCGAGGTGCGGGTCACCACGCCGGACGGTGTGTCGACCATGCCGATCAGCTTCATTCCGGTGGTGCGTCCGCTCATGGCGAGCGGGCTCCTGAATGCCCGCATCGACTTCCGCTCCCTCATCCGCGGCGGCAACGCGCTCGCATCGGATGCCGACGGTTTCGAGGAGTCGATGCGCGACTGGACGTTCGAGAACGACAGCGGAAAGGTGCGCGGCGGGGCGCGAGGCGCGCTGCTGCTCAAGGGCCAGATCTTTGGTGACCAGCTCTTGACCATGTCGTACGACAGCGAGCGCGATCGTGGCGCGACGCTCTTCCGCGACATCCGCCCCGACGAGTTCTTCCCGGTGTACGGCGATGGCTCGATCCGGGAGTTCGATGCCCAGTCGCGGCGCAAGTTCTACGCACGCCTCGACCGCGGGACATCGTTCACCATGTTCGGCGACTTCCAGACGACGCGGGCCGACGAGCGTCGCATCCTCAGCGCCTACGACCGCACACTCAACGGTGCGGTGCAGCACTTCGAGGGCAAGCAGGGCACGGCGACGCTCTTCGCCAGTCAGGGACGCATTCGCCAGGCGGTGGACGAGTTGCCGGGACGCGGAATCTCGGGGCCGTACACCCTGACACGTGCGCAGGGGCTCATCAACTCCGAGCGCGTGGAGATCATCACCCGCGATCGCAACCAGCCGTCGGTCATCCTGTCGCGCGTCGCGCTCACGCGCTTCGCCGACTACACCATCGAACCGCTCACCGGTCGCCTGATCTTCCGCGCCCCGGTGCCGAGCGCCGATGCCAACCTCAACCCGGTGTCGATCCGCGTCTCGTACGAGACAGAGAGCGCCGGCAGCGACAACTTCTGGGTCTACGGCGGCGACGCCTCGGTGCGCGTCGGTGACGCCCTCGAGATCGGCGGTACCTACGCCCAGGACGAGAATCCGATCCTCAAGTCGCGCCTGGCCGGGCTCAACGCCACGGCCAAGCTCGGGCGTGCCTCGTTCCTCTTCGGCGAGTTTGCCCAGACCGACCTCGGTGGCACGACCGGTGACGCATTCCGAGTGGAACTGCGGCACCAGTCCGAGAAGGTCGAGGGGCGCATCTTCGCCGCCCGATCCGACTCGGCCTTCACCAACACCTCGTCGACATTCTTCGGCGGACGCACGGAGTTCGGCGGACGCTTCTCGACGCGCCTCGACGACAAGACCCGCCTCATGGGCGACGCCCTGCACACCGAGAACAACACAGGGCTCGACGGCAAGCGGGATGGCGCGCTCATCGCCATCGAGCGCCAGTTCGACAAGGCGTGGCGTGCCGAGGTCGGCTATCGCTACGCCAAGGAGAGCGGCAACTACTCCCCGTATCCCGGCGCTGGCCTCACGCAGATCAACCGCGGACTCGTCGACAACGACGTGAGCGCGCTGCGTGGCCGCCTGACCTGGACGCTTCCCGAGAAGACCCGCAGCTCGATCTTCACGGAATACGAGCAGGACATCCGCGACGACTCGCACCGCGGTGCGATCGGAGGTGAGTACATCATCTCCAACAGCACGCGCCTCTACGCCCGCCACGAGTGGCTCACGGGGCAGGAAGGGCCCTACGCCACCAACTCGGGGACCAGCCAGCAGTACACGGTCTTCGGCATCGACGCCGACTACCTCAAGAACACGCAGATGTTCAGCGAGTATCGCGGTCGCGATTCGTTCAACGGCCGTGATGCCGAGGCGTCGATCGGGCTGCGCAACCGCTGGGCGGTCGCGCCGGGGCTCATGGTGAACACGAGCTTCGAGCGGGTCTCGCCGCTCATCGGTGTCGGGCTGGGCACGGGGCAGAACGCTGGCGGCGGCGATGCACTCGCCGTGACCGGTGGGGTGGAGTGGACGCGCCCGTCGCTGTGGAAGAGCACCGCGCGCCTCGAGTATCGGGACGCGGACTCGGGCGACAACTTCCTCGCCTCGTTCGGCTACGCCCGCAAGCTCTCGCTGGACTGGACCTTCCTCGGTCGCACCCTGTGGGATGTCGCCGAGATGGGGCAGAACCAGACGCGTGGCTGGTCGCAGCTCGGCTTCGCCTGGCGCGAGACGGACCAGAACAAGTGGAACGCGCTCATGCGCTATGAGAACCGCCTGACGAACCTCGGCTCCACGGCTGCGGTGGAGCAGACGGAGAACATGGCGCACATCCTGGCCGCGCTGGTGAACTACCAACCGCAGTCGCGGGTGACGCTGTCGGGTCGGTATGCGGCCAAGATGGCGCGCGACGACGTCGGCACGCTGAGCACCAGCACCACGTCGCAGCTCCTCATGGGGCGCGGACTGTTCGACCTCAACCGTCGCCTCGATGCCGGCCTCATCTCCTCGGTCCTGATGAGCGACGGCTTCTCCTCGCGGCGCTACGGACTCGGCGCCGAACTCGGACTCATCGTCATGAAGAACCTGCGCGTGGCCGGCGGCTACAACGTCTTCGGCTTCACCGACAAGGACCTCAATTCGTTCGGCACCACCCGCAAGGGGCTGTACCTCGACCTCGGCTTCAAGTTCGACGAATCGCTCTTCGGCCTGGGCGCCGGAGCCGCACCATGTGACAACGCCTGCCGTGCAGGGGGGAAGGACGAATGATTTCCCGACTAGTGGGCCCCCGGGCCGCCGTCACCGCCACGGCTGCGATGCTGCTGCTGACGGGATGTGCGTCGGTGACCATGCAGCCGGCGGGACGCCTCACGCCGGTGCGGGACCGCGTGACCGACGAGGCGATCGCGCGCGACCTGGCCATCTTCGATTCGTACGACCTCCGGCTCAGCCGGGTGGCGCCGAGTCCAACCGGGGCCGAGCGGTACGTCGCGGCGCGCGCGACGGAATACGTGCGCGTCGCACGCGACGCCTACGAGCGCAACGATCGCACGAGCTTCGTCGAGGATGCACTCGCCTGGGCGGCGGCCGACATCGAGACGCTTGAGCGCGGCGGCGCCGCCGCCGCCCCGCCAGCGTTGTCCCCATCCCGACGGCCGCGCAGCCGGTGGACCCGGCGGCGTGGACACGCGCCGAGGGGCTGCGCCGCGGCGCGGCGACGCTCGCCAAGCCGGAAGAAGTCGCCCTCGCCGAGGGACAGCTGCTGCGCGCAGGCCATGCGTTCCTTGCCGGTCCGGCTTGCGTGGATGAGGTGGCCATGACGGCGGCCCTGCGCTTGCTCGACGTGGCGGAGAAGGGTGGGAGATCCACACCTGTCATCCCGCCTGACCGGATCCCGCAGCCGCCGGTTGTCCCGGTCACGCCGCCCGACAGCGGAAGGGGCGGGACGCCAGGCTGTACCACGCCCGACGTGCTCGCGGGGGTGCCGTCGATCGTGCACTTCGCCCTCGACAAGTCATTCCTCGCGCCGGCCACCAGGACCGTGCTCGACGCGTTGGCCGAAAAGCTCGCGCAGGAGACCGGCCTGCGCATCGTGCTGGCCGGTCACACCGACGAGCGCGCGTCGGAGCCGTACAACCAGGCGCTCTCCGAACGACGCGTCGAAGCCGTGCGGCAGTACCTGCGCAGCAAGGGACTCGCCGATTCGCGCC
Organism: Gemmatimonadota bacterium; assembly: GCA_016704465.1. GTDB lineage: Bacteria > Gemmatimonadota > Gemmatimonadetes > Gemmatimonadales > Gemmatimonadaceae > SCN-70-22. Next base: position 160,784 of record JADJAD010000019.1, read on the forward strand.
TGACGGTGAAGGCATTCGGTGAGACGAACCTGCTCACGCCGGGGCGCCAGCCGATGGACCATGCGCGCAACCGGCGGGTGTCCATCACCTACATCAAGTGTGACGGGACCGAGGCGCTGCCGATCGAGCAGCTGAACGACATCCAGCTCGAGGCGGCGCGCCGAAAGGCGGCGGCGATGCGGGAGAAGGACTGACCGAACGCCCGGCAGCGAACGCCCCCACCTGGAGCACGACCGAATGCACGATCGCCCCGCAGCGTTGGCCGCTGCGGGGCGATCGTCACGTCTCCACTCTTCCGCCAACCGTACCAGACGGACGGAGAACCCGACATCGTTCAGGTGACCGCGCGGCGCTCGCTGAATCGCGGCTCGCGCCACTCGTCGGTCGTCATAACGGCGTGTAGCTCTTCCACCGCGCGCTGGATGTCGGCGAAGCGCAGGTAGAGGGGGGTCAACCCGAAGCGCATCACATCCGGGGCGCGGAAGTCGCCGATCACGTTCCGCGCGATCAACGCCTGCACGATTTCGTACGCGCGCGGGTGGCGGAACGAGACGTGGCTTCCGCGGGGCGCACCACGCGGTGGCCCGACGAGGGCGATGCCGAACTGCGCGCACCGCGCCTCCACCAGGTCGATGAACAGCTCGGCGAGCGCCCGCGACTTGCGGGCGACCGCTTCCATGTCGGCGCTCAGGTGCAGGTCCACACCCGACTCCAGCGCGGCGATGGCGAGGATGGACGGGGTCCCGCACCCAAAGCGCGCGATGCCGGGCGCCGCCTCGTAGCCGTCCACGAAGTCGAACGGCCGCGCATGCCCCATCCACCCGCCAAGCGGTGATTGCAGCCCACCCTGATGGCGCTCGGCCACGAAGAGAAAGGCCGGGGCGCCGGGCCCGCCATTGAGGAACTTGTACCCGCACCCCACGGCGAGGTCGGCGTTCGCGCCGTTGAGGTCCACCGGCAGCGCGCCCACGCTGTGGCTCAGGTCCCAGAGCACCAGTGCGCCGCGCGCCTGGGCCTGCGCCGTCACGGCCGCCATGTCGAAGACGTCGGCCGTCTTGTAGTGCACGTGGGTGAGCAGCACGAGCGCCGTGTCGTCGTCGATGGCTGCGGCAAGTTCGCCGCGCGGCACGAGTCGCAGTCGGTGCCCGGCGTCCATCGTCCGCAGTGCCGACTCGATCATGTACAGGTCGGTCGGGAAGTTGCCCGGCTCCGACAACACCGTGTGCCGACCCGGCCTGGCCTGGAGTGCGGCGACAATCAGCTTGTAGAGGTTCACCGAGACCGAGTCGGCAACGAGAACCTCGTGGGCGCCGGCCCCGATCAGTCGGGCGATCTTCGCCCCCACCCTGCGAGGCGCGTTGAACCAGTCGTGCGTGTTCCAGCTGCGAATCAGTCCCTCTCCCCACTCGTGCTCGACCACCTCGGCGAGCCGTGCCGCCGTCGCCCTCGGAAGGGCGCCTAACGAATTGCCGTCCAGGTAGATGAGCGCCGGATCGAGGACGAACCGGGCACGAAAGTCGCGCAGCGGATCGGCGGCGTCGAGCGCTGCAGCGTCGAGCGCTGCGGCGTCGAGCGCTGCGGCGTCGAGCGCTGCAGCGTCGAGTGCTGCAGCGTCGAGCGTGCTCGCGTCGGGTGTGCTCGTGTCCGGCGCAATGGAGCCGTCAACAGGGCTGGCGGACGTGGTCGTGAGCTCCTCATCCGGCGGCGGGACGTTCATAGCTTGGCGGCGGTCGTGGTTCCCTGGGCACCGCGTAGGAAGGTGTTGAGCGCGGTCCCCCCCGTCCCCTCATGCGCCGAGTTCTCCCCGGACGGGCGAATGATGAAGTCGTGCGCCAGCTGCATGTGCGCGTCACGGAACCGCTCCATCTGCGCGAGCGACGCGTTGTAGGCGTCGCGAAGCGGCGCCGCTCCGGCGATCGCCCGATCCCGTACCCGCGACGAGCGCTCGATGTCCTCGACAAACGCGCGGTGCAGGGGGGGCATGTAGTCTCGGACCGCCCGCAGGTACTTGCCGGCGGGGACGTCGGGGTGCGCCAGTCCGAGCAGCGCGTCAAAGACCTGCAGCAGCGAACTCTGGGCCGCGCTTCCGCCGAGGTACTTCTTCGGCTCCTCCGACACGCCCTCGTACACCGCGCCCGGTGCGGGCCAACCCGTCACATACGGGCGCACTCGCAGGTAGTACGTCGCCGGGTTGCACCATTCCCGGATGCGGTGCAGCGCCTGCAGCACCGCGTCCATGCCGTTGGCGTACGCCTCCAACTCGCGAGCGAGTTCCCCATCCGACGCGTCGCGCGAGGAGCGGTCGGCCGCCGCAACAATGGGCAGCAGGGGAGCGCCTGCCAACTCCACCCCCATCGAGGCGATGAAGAACCAGTCCTCGTCGACCCCTCCAAGGAAGTTCACCCGGTACGCGCGTTGTCGATCGACAGCGGCGCCGAGGGATCGAGGAGTTGCCAGTTGTTGAGCGTCATGGAGGCGTAGTGCGCAATCGGCGGCCGGCCGAGCGTTTCCGCGAGCGCACACAGTGGCACCGCGACGGCGGCCGGAATCCGCAGGTGCGGCTCCGCGCCTCCCCAAACCCAGCCGTTGACGAAGTGCGAGAGCAGCAGCATCCCCCGCTCGCGCTCTGCGGCGGTTTGGAGTGCGGCGGCGTCGAGCAGCGGCAGGCGTTCCAGCGCCCGTCGCAGCCGCCGCGACCTGATGAGCGCCGACATGTCCGGAACGATCGCCTCCCATGGCGCAAACGGCGCTGGGAGCTCGCGAAGTGGCGCGATGCCGGGAAGAAAGCCGTGGTTCGGATCGACCGCGTAGCGTTCGAGCGACATGCGCGAGTCCTGTGCGACGCGGAGCGCCTTACGGGGAGGCCGGCGCCGGAGTTCTCCGGGCGCCCGGACGGGGACGAAGCAGGGGGAGGCGGTTGCGTACGGCAAGCATATCGCGACATCGCGGAACGTGTCATACGGTGTCTGTTCGGCCCGCGGAGTGACCGCGACGGCCGGTGGGGACGAGGCGTTCGTACATATTTCCGCGGCCCTCACTTCGGAGCACACATGACCACCGCGTTCTCTCGCCGCCACCAGATGGCCGCGCTGCTCTTCAGCATCGTCTCGATCCTTCCTCTCGTGCACGCTGGCGCCCAGACGCCACCTCCCAGGGCGACCGTGGCCTCGGTTACGCCTTACGTGGGCTATATCGCCTTCGGCGATTTTGCCACCGGACCGCTTGGGACCAGTGTCTCCAACGCGGGCGCGGCGCTGTTCGGCGCCACGTTGGGAATCGACATGTCGCCACGCGTCGGACTGGTAGGAAATATCGGCTTCGCCAACACCAAGCTGCGCGGCGACCTGCCGCTGCTCGGTGGCTACAGCTTCGGCGACAGCAAGGTCCTGCTGCTCGATGCCAATGTGCACCTGGCCCTCACCGTCCCCGTCGCGGTGCCGGCACCCGGATCGACCCAGATGCAGTTCGGGACGTTCGTCGAGGCCGGGGTGGGTGCGATTCGCTTCGACCAATCGGTGGGGCCCCTCAATACGGTCGCCACCAACTTCGCCTTCAATGTGGGCGCCGGTGCCGACATTGGCCTGACGCCCAGCCTCGACCTGCGCCTGTCGGTCAAGGACTACATCGGCAAGTTCGACTTCTCCGACGCCCTCGGCACCGCAATCGGTGGACGGATCAACAGCAAGGTCGCCAACAACTTCGCCTTCACGGCCGGGCTGAAGCTCTCGTTCTAGGCGAGGGATTCGAATCCGGCGTGTCTCACCCTCGGCCCCACGTCGCGTGATCCTCACCACACTCGCATTGCAGGTCGTCGTCATCATGCATGCGACGATCATCGATCCGGACTCGCCGACTGTTCGTGCCGACCAGGCCGTCGTGGTGCGAGGGAGCCGCATCGAGCGCGTGGGCCCGTCGGCGACCGTTCGTCCGCCCGACGGCGCGCGCGTGATCGATGCGACGGGCAAGTACCTGATCCCGGGCATGTGGGACATGCACGTGCACGTCGATGTCACGGGGGGGCGCCCGCTGTTGGGGCTCTTCGTCGCGGCGGGGGTGACCGGCGTGCGCGACATGAACGGCGACCTGGCACGATTGCGTGGCTGGCAGCGCGAGATCGTCGCCGGAACGCTAGCAGGACCACGAATGGTTGTGTCGGGTCCGTACATCACCGGGCGCGCCTCGCCGCTTCCACACCTGCTGGCGCTGACGCCTGCAGAGGGGGAACGCGCCGTTGACTCGCTCGCGCGCATCGGCGTGGACTTCATCAAGGTCCACAACCGACTGTCGCCCGAGACGAGTGCGGCGATCGGGCGTGCCGCAGCGCGCCACGGCATGGTGGTCGCCGGGCATGTCTCGCTCCCCCTCTCGCCACTCGACGCCGCGCGCAGCGGGGTGCGAAGCGAGGAGCACCTGTACGCTTTCCCCAATTGGTGCTCGCCCGCTGACTCCGCCGTCATCGCCGGCGCCACCGAGCTGCAGCAGTACGTCATGGGGCGTTGCACGTCGGAGCCGCAGGCGGCGATGTATGTGGCGTTGGCGCGCGAACAAACGTGGATCACCCCAACGCTCGGTGTGCAGCAGGGCCTCGCAGAGCTGCGCGTCCCCATTGTGCGCGGCGACAGCACGGCGCAGTACTACAGCGACGCGCTCCTGGAGCGACTTGCCGAGGAGTTCGAGCTCCCTCCCGCACCCCCTGCGGCCGCGGTGGCCGCCGGCCAGCGACTCTTCGAGCGGCGCCTTGCACTGGTCGGCGCCCTGCATCGGGCAGGTGTTCGGTTGCTCGGCGGGACCGATTCTCCGCTCACGGTCGGCGGGCCTGGCGCCTCGCTCGTTGGCGAACTCGAGTGGCTCGTGCGGGCCGGGCTCACCCCGCGTGAGGCGCTGCGTACGGTCACGACCGAGCCCGCGCGCTACTTCGCTGCGGACTCGCTCGGTTCGGTGTCCGCCGGGCGCGTCGCCGATCTCGTGTTGCTCGACGCGGACCCGCTCGAGGATGTCGCCAACGTGCGCCGCATCGCGCTGGTGATGAGCAATGGGCGCCTCTTCGAGGCACGGGATCTCGAGCGACTGCGCGTGGATGCGCGCCGCGCGGCGCGGTAAGCATGAGCGCGGTAAGCATGAGCGCGGTGCGCATGAGCGCGGTGCGCATGAGCGCGGTGCGCAGGGGCGCAGAGAGAGGGGGCGCCTGAGGATGGGCGCGTGAGGAAGCTCACGCGCGCGCAGCGGAGGCGGTGACGCTCGCCGGGGCGGAGGCGATTGTTCGGCATTCGTGCGCTAGGCTACAGACAGCGTGCTCGGCGCACTCACACTTGACAGCTTACGGTCTCGTGCGAGAATATGGCGTGAACGATCCGAGCGTCGGGAGCTTGCCGCTGTGTCTGCTGTCGCTGCCGCACCCACACCCGCCTTCGTTGGCGATCTCCTGACCTATCGCGACGCCGTCATTGGCGAGATGCGCGCGATCATCGCGGAGAAGGGGTTCGACGACGTGCTGTCGCAGCGACTCGCAGACTATCCACTGCGTGCCGGCAAGGGGCTGCGGCCCGCGCTCTGTCTCGCGACGTGCCAGGCGTACGGCGGCGGAGCACCACACGCGCTCCCCACCGCGGTTGCACTCGAGCTCTTCCACAACGCCTTCCTCGTGCACGACGACGTCGAGGACGAATCGCTGCACCGGCGCGGGGCCCCCACCATGCACCAGGACTGGGGGATCGCGATTGCCGTCAATGTCGGCGACGCCCTGAACGTCCTCGCCATGACGCCGCTGTTGCGCAACCTCGAGGTGGTGGGACTCGAGAAGACGCTGCGCATCTTCCGCGAGATCGAGCAGATGGCGCGTGAGTCGGTCGAGGGGCAGGCGATGGAGCTCGAGTGGGTGCGTGCGAATACGTGGGAGTTGCGCGACGCGCACTACTTCCGGATGACGTCAAAGAAGACGTGCTGGTATACCACCATCGCACCCTGCCGGCTGGGGGCGCTGGTCGGTGGTCCGCTCGAGGTCGACCTCGAGCCCTGGATCCACTTCGGGTACCAGCTCGGCGTCGCATTCCAGATCCAGGACGATCTCCTCAACCTCGTGGGCGAGGAGGAGCGTTACGGCAAGGAGACGGCCGGTGATATCTGGGAGGGCAAGCGCACCCTGATGCTGATCCAGCTGCTGCAACGCGCCCGCGGTCGGGAGCGGCAGCGCGTGCTGCGCATCATGGGGACGCCGCGCGCCCGCAAGACACAGCAGGATGTCGACTTCGTGCTCGCCGCGATGGAACGCCACGGCGCGCTCGACCACGCGCGCACGATCTCGCGCGACTTCGCCCGCGAGGCACGCACCGCGCTCGCCTCGATCACCGCCACGCTCCCCGCATCATCGCACCTGGACTTCCTGGAGTCGATGATCGACTACGTCATCCACCGCGACCTGTAGTCCCAGCGTTCGCACAACACCCCGCCCCAGCGTTCGCACAACACCCCGCCCCAGCGCCGAGCCCATCGTCCTCCACGTCCGCATCGCCAGCCCCGATACCCGGAGACCGTCATGAGCAGCCCCGACATTCCCAGCGAATACACCACCCACATGGACCTCGCGCTCAGCGGGGGCGTGGACATGGGGCTCGATGACATCCGGATCAATGCCATCGCACCCATCACACTCAACAGCACGAGCGCGCTCAACAGTACCAGCACGCTCACCTCGACCAGTTCCCTGACCACGACCAACGCGCTGTCGTTGAGCGTGGAGCGCCTGCCGCGCATCGCCCTCGACGTCACCATGGCCATGCGGCCAACGCGCATCTCCTTCCCGATCAACATGAAGTTCGGCGTGAAGAGCATGGGGATGGAGCTGTTCTGTTTCCATGTGTGCGGCGAGAGCATGGTGATCGTCGAGGATTACGTCGCGCGCCCCGCCGAGCTCTGTCCCTGACCACCGACCAACACCGAACGTTCGAACAAACGTTCGAACAAACGTTCGAACAAACGTTCGTACGCAGGAGGCGCACCCATGCAGAGATACTCGACCCCGCCAGGCGAGGGGTGGCACCCGGACCGCGATACCGTGGTCCTGCGCGGCATGCCCCCGGTGCTGTGGGGCGACGTGACGCTCGTGAACGACAGCGATGAGAAGGTCAAGGTGCGGCAGCTCGACGTGACGGCCGGCAAGGGGATGAAGGGGCGCCTGGCCCCGGGCGGGCTGCGCATCGGCGCTCGCCTTGCCCCGCGCGATACGGCGCGCGCGCGCGCGTCCATGCGAGTCGATCCGCACACCCCGCCCGGACGTTACGCGATGGACGCCGAGGGATTCGCCGCGGGGGGCGTGGTCCTCGAGGTCCTGGAGCGCGTGTCCACGCTCCTCACGCCTGCACGTCTCGACCTGCGCGGCGCCCCGGGCGAGGTGCTCACCGCCGATGTCGCCGTCACCAATCGCGGCAACGTCCCGTTGGAGGTGCCGCGCGCCGCGCTCGTCCATCTCGAGGAGCGTTACTGGATGGGACGTTCGCTGACCTACGTGCTGCGCGACGTCGCGCGCGACACCGGGGCGGCGGCGTATCTCGACAGGCTGCTCGCCGAGCTCAAGGACTCGGACATCCGTCCGATGCGGGTGGAAGTGGCGGCCAAGGAGGGTGAGTTGGCGCCGGGGGACAGCCTCGCGGCGCGCCTCACATTGCACCTGCCGGAAGAGCTCCGGAAGGGGCGCGAGTACGTCCGGTCGATCACGTTCATGCACGCCCGCCTGTTCGTTGCGGTCGCCTGCGACGGCAGTGCGTCGTCCACCAAGCGGAGGGCCCGATGAGCCGAGTATCGATGAAGTCCATGCAGTCCGGCGGGACGGCCGCCGCCGACCTGCTGAGCGTCGCTCCGCGCCTGCTGGTCCTGTCGATGGAAAGCGCGCAGGACTTTGTCTCGCGTGCCACCTCGACGCTGCCGGCCATGCCCGGCATCGACGCCGTGCGGCGCTCCGTCGTGGGGAGTGACGATTGCGGCTGCGACATTCCCGAGACGGACTGCCCGCCGCGCTGCGTCTGCGAGTTCCACTGGGAGGGGAGCCCGGGCGAGTGGTTTCACGCCACGATTCGTGTGCGCAATACGAGTCGGGTCGCGCGACAGTTCTCGGTGGTCTCGACCGACCTCGGCGGCGTGGCCGCCGGGAAGCTGACGGTCGCCCCGGCGCGGTTGCAGCTCCCGGGGGGCGCGGCGGCCAACGTCGCGGTCAGCTATCACGTGCCCGCCGGCACCGCGGCGGGGAGCGCGACCGCCGAGCTGCTCGTGACCGGCGCCTACGAACAGTGCGTCACGGTGCGGCTCACCGTGCAGCCGCAGTCGACGATCACCTGCGAGGTGGCGCAAGGCGATCCTCCCCGGCGCGTGCGCACCATGCACTGGTACCGGCACTGGCAGTGCGAGGAACCGTGCGAGCCGCCGCGCCCCTCGACCGTACCCGTCCCCGGGACGCCGTCCACCAGCGTGCGACCCGCGCAACCGACCGGCTGAGCCTTCACGCCACGGACGAGCGACCATGGCCAACGCCGAAACGTTCATCGACGAAATCAAGGGACTCCTGACGCGCAACATGGAGGCGAATACGCAGCTCGCCTCGCGCGTCTCAGGCCTGCTGCAGCAGTCCGCGCGCGAGGGGCTTCCCGCCACCCCGAACGAGCTGTTCGCCCGCTGGCTCGACTTCAATCTTGCGTCGGCGACCGTCATCTCCACGCACTCGACCGAGGTCATGCGAGGACTCGTGGATGCGGCGGAACGTTCGCTGCTCGGGCGAGCGCTGCCATCGCACGAGCAGGGGGTGCCCAACGCTGGAACCACGCCCCCGACCGCGGCCACACCGATCGACCTGCACGTCGAAGGGACACCGGGCGAGACGGTGCGCGCGCCGTTCCTTATCGCGAATGAATACGACCGTCCCCTCGAGGTCAGCTTCGAGGCGTCACCGCTGCGTGACGAGGCGGGGCGTGAGATCGCGGTTGGCCAGGTGACGTTCGAACCGGGCGCGCTCACCCTCGCGCGCGGGCAGCGAGTGGTGCAGGCGGCCATCGCCATCCCGGACAAGGCAGCGGTGGGTGCGACCTACCGCGGCGAGGTGCGCATCAAGGGATATCAGGCCCGCACGATTGCCCTGGCGCTCTCCGTCGTGGCGCGGGATTCGGCGAGCGAAGCGGCGCAGGAATCGACGGCGGCGTCAACGCCCCGTGCAGCGGCAGGCGCATCGGCGCGCGCAGCGAAGGGATCGTCGACATCCGGTCGCGGGGCGAAGGGAGACAGCAGCGGGAGGAAGTCGTCGCGCGGCAAGAAGCGTCGTTCGGGCGGGAAGGCGCAGGAATGACGTCGCGCCAGCCTGCGCGTACGCGCCGCCCGACGCTCCCCTGCCTGACGATTGCCCGCAGCCCGGCCAACGACGTGCGGGTCATCGTCAACGCCTTTGCGTCGACGCCGGCCCTGGCTGGCCTGCTCACCGATCGCGCCGGCTTCGTGGGAGAACACCGGGCGGAGCTGCGCGAACTGCTGCAGCAGCTCACCGGCCGCATCGGAGCCTGGATCGAGTCGGCGGAGCGCTCGACCGCTGATGATCACCCGCGCGCGCAGGATGCCCACCGGTATCCGGTGTTGGCAGCCGCGAGGGCAGCGGCGGCGGGCGCACCGCCGGCCACCACGAGCGCACCTCCCGACGCGACACCCGGGCGCCCCGCCGCGCGCCGTCGCCACGCGGTGCATCGCGCGGCATCCACTCCCGCCGCCTCCCTCGCCGAGTGGCGCGGGGGGGCGCTGCTGCGTTAGGCAGGGCCATGCAGGTTCGCCCATCGCTGCATACGGTGCGGGACGATGCCTTCAACCCGCCGGTCGCGGGCTCCGCCGATGCCGCCCGGTACTCCGAGTGGCACCACTTCAACTTCAACGACGAGGCGTCGGAGGTCTACGGGCTGTTCAACCTCGCCCTCTCGGGCGACGTGTCGCAGCCGCCGCGCGCCCGCGCCGGCGTGTCGCTGGTGGTGTGCGAGCGTGGGGTGGGATGGCACGGGACGATGAACCTGTACCCGCTCGAGGAGTGCACCGTCGCGGCCGGGTCGGTCGACGTCGCGATCGGTGGCAACAGCGTGCGCTTGCGTCGCGGGCGCTACCAGCTGGCCGGGGCGCTGAAGGACGGGTCAGTCGCCTTCCACGCGACGTACACGCCGAAAGCGTGTCCCATGCGCCTCGATCACATCGGGGGCGTGGTCAGCTCGTTCCTGTCGCCCAGCTTCGACGTGGAGGGGACACTCATCCTGGACGGGCGCGAGATCCCGCTGCGCGGCGCGACCGGCTATCACGACCACAACTGGGGGACGTGGGACTGGGGGCGCGACATCGGCTGGGACTGGGGCTACCTGATCGAGCCCCCGGGATCGGGGCGCACGAAGACGCGTCACCCCCCGCTCTCCATCGTCTTCGGGCAGGTGACCGATGCCACCCGCGTGGCGGCGCGCTCCGACCTGGTGGTCCTCGTGTGGGAAGGCGAACGCTGGAGTCGTGCCTTCGTGGGCGATGCCGTGTCGATCACGACGACCGGCGAACGACGCTACGGCGACGTGCCGCGCATTCCCGGGGTGCTCGCCCTGCTGGCCCCGGACCGTCCGCGCATCCCCGAACGGGTCGACATCCGCGCCGCCGACGGCGACGATGTCCTGGAGATCACCCTGCACGTCGACGCGGCGATGCAGTTCCTCATTCCGCATCCGGCCACGGCGGGTCGCACGACGATCGCCGAGCTGGTGGGGCACTATTCGGTGCGCGGACGGCTCGACGGGCGCGCGGTGGCCTTCGAATACGTCGGCTTCGCAGAGTTAGCCGGATGAGCGGGCGCCGCACCCTGCGCGAGGACGTGCCCACTCGGCGCCCCGCCTGGCAGGCGGCGGTCGATGCCATGGCGGTGCTGCGCGACGAGTCCCCCGATTGTTATCGTCGGGTGAGCGAGCGCATGGCAGAGGCGCCGGCTCGTTTGGTGGTGGGTGACGAGACGCTGGGGATCACGGCCAGCGACGGCATCGTGCACCTGCGCGACGTCGCCCCGCCAGGTCACCTCATGGAGGCGACGCTCGATGCCTCGTCGGTCGTGCGACTGGTCGACGGCACCAGCACGATCGAGCAACTCATGGCGCTGAGCCTGCTCGATGTTCGCGGGCACCCCGACGCGCTGCTGGCGTTCCTCGGTGCGGCGCGAGCGGTCGGCGACGCAGGGACGCGCTCCGCCGCGCTGCAGCGCATCTTTGAACGATTCCGGGAACAGGTCGGGTGAGCCGACGGGCGACGCGAACTGACGGGCGACGCGACCGACGGCGACGCGTCGCACCCGTCCGCCCGCTCACCTCACACGGTCACGCGACGAAACGTCGCCAGCTCCGACTCGGCGATCGGACGCACTCGCAGGATGCGCTCGCGCTGGATGGACACAGTGCCAGGCTTGGCGCCACGAGGTTTGGAGACGTGCCGTCCCTCGGTCATGGAGACCGCAACCACACCCGCTGAACGTGCCTTGCTGTGGAATGCCGCGATGCTTGCGGCAAGCTCGAGCGTCGCCCGATCCGGTTCCCGGTCGGCCGAGACGCGCAACACCACGTGCCCGCCGGGCATGCCACGAATGTGAAACCAGCGATCATTCGCCTTGGCGAGCTTGAGGCTCACGTAGTCGTTGGCGGCATCGGTCTTTCCCGCAAACAGCTGCCAGCCGTCGGGCAGCGCGTATTCGAGGATGCCGGCGGGAGGGGACGGCGGACCGTGCGGGCGCTCGCTCACGCACCACCTGCAGCGTTCGCCGTGCGCGGAGACATGCCTGCACTGGGCATCTGCAACGGTCGCGCCGAAGGTGGTGCTAGCGCTGACGGCATGAGTGGGATCGCCGCTACTTCTTCCCCCACCCCTTCAGGTCGTCGACCCAGACGGGCACGTCCGTATGCTCGAGCAACAGTTCAAAGCGCCGCTGCTCTTCCCGGGTGAATTTCGCCTGGTCGGGATACAGCGCCTTGATGATCGTGGAGGCGTCGAAGTCATCGTGTGCCGTGGCCGCGTCCTTCCAGGCGATCGTGAAGCGCAGGTCCCATCGGTTGGCCTCGCCCGCATGGTTCATCGGCGTCACCGCCGACATGCTCACGATGCGACCCAGCTCCTGCTGCTTGAGCAGGATCGGATAGTGATTGCGCTTGTACAGCTCCATCCATTCGTCGGTGAAGCCCCACTTGATCTTGTAGGAGTATTCCACGACGAACGGCTCGGGTTTCGCCTGGGCGCCCGCGCTCGGCGCCGTCACGACGAGCGCGATCCAGACGATCGAGAGCGCGAGGGCGAGCCGTCGTGCGAATGCTGGGCGGTGGGTACGGAGCGTCATCGGTCGGCGGGGTGAGAAGGTATCGGAAGGTACTGCCATCCCCCAGATTCGAGGTGTACGGTCTCGAATCGAAAAATATCGCCTCCGGCCAACCTGTCCATGCGAGGCGGCTCCTCGTGTCACGGCATGCTCGGGCGTCTGCTGTTCGAACAACGTTACACGCCGCCCGGTGCGTAACCGTCCGGTGCGAGTCGCACCGATGCTTATTGCATCGCCTCGTTCCCTCACGTCGATCCCCCGGCTGTGCTCGCTCTCCCGTTCGCTGTTCTTGCCCTGCTGCTGCCGTCCGACCCCCCGCTCGGGGGCGTTTTCAACGGACGTGCTGGTCAGCTCGACGTTCCGCTCCCCCGGCTCGAACAGACGCTTACCCTCGACGGCTTTCTGACCGAGCCGGTGTGGGGCCAGGCGGCACTGCTCACCGGTTTTTCGCAATTCCAGCCGGCCGACCGCCGACCCTCGGCCGATTCGACCGAAGTGCTGGTGTGGTACTCTCCCACCGCGATCCACTTCGGCGTGCGCGCGTTCGCGCCGACTGGGGCCACCAACGCACGGCTCTCGGACCGGGACAAGATCAGCGCCGACGACTACGTCGAGATCATCCTCTCCACGTTTAACGATGGGCGGCAGGCATTTGTGTTCGGCGTCAACGCGCTCGGCGTGCAGGCCGACGGCACGCTGAACGAGGTGACGAGCACCGCCTCCTCCTCGAGTTCCGCCACGAACACGGGTCGCACGTCGGCCGACCTGAGCGCCAACTTTGTGTACGAGTCCAAGGGGCGGGTGACGGAGTTGGGCTATGAGGTCGAGGTGCGCATCCCGTTCAAGTCGCTGCGTTACCAGCCGCGCGAAGTGCAGGACTGGGGACTCCAGCTCGTGCGTCGCGTGCAGCACCGCGGGCATGAGGACACGTGGACGCCGGCCCGTCGCGACGGGGCCTCGTTCCTTGCGCAGTCCGGTCGTCTCACCGGGTTGCGCGGCCTGCGGCGCGGGCTCGTGGTCGACCTCAATCCGTCGGTCGTGGGCTTCGAGAACGGCGCCCGCAAGGCTGACGGTAGCTGGGGCTACTCGCCGCAGGGGCCGGAGTACGGGGGGACGGTTCGGTGGGGGGTGACCAACAACCTCTCGCTCAATGGCACCGTCAATCCCGACTTCTCGCAGGTCGAGGCCGACGTGGTCGCCTTCCAGTACGACCCGCGCCAGGCGCTGTTCTATCCGGAGCGTCGCCCCTTCTTCCTGGAGGGGATCGAGAACTTCGCCGTGGGGAACAACCTCGTCTACAGTCGACGCATCGTGCAGCCCGACGTGGCGGTGAAGCTCACCGGCAAGAGCTTCGGGACGAATCTCGCCATCCTGTCGGCCCTCGACGATCGCTCGACCTCCATCGGCGGGACTGGGAACCCGCTGTTCAACATCGTGCGTGGCACGCGCGATCTCGGCGGCAGTCGCGGCTCGGCTTCACCTACACCGATCGGCTGGACGGCGAGCATTCCAACCGCGTGGCGGGGCTCGACGCCCGCCTGATTGCCCGGAAGGTGTGGGCACTCTCGCTGCAAGGGGCGATGAGCCACACGCGGGCCGATACCAACGCTACGACTGCACCGCTATGGGCCGCGACGCTCGACCGGCAGGGGCGAGGCTACACCTTCTCGGCGCGTATCAACGCCATCGGCGAGGATTTCGACGCCCAGGCCGGATTCATCTCCCGCCGCAACGTGGTGGACTACGTCGTCAGCAACAACTGGACGTTCTTCCGACCCGCCGGGTCGCGCATCGAGACCTGGGGACTCACCGTACGCGGGCAGGGGACGGGGCCGTACGACGCCTTTGTGCGGGGACGTGCGTCGCAGGATCGCAAGCTGCACTTCACGACCAATGCCGCCCTGCGCGGCGGGTGGCGTCTGAGCGGTGGCGTGTATTTCGAGAACTTCGGCTTCGATCCCGCCCTCTATCGCGACTATTACATCGAACGTGACCTGGGGGCCGTGAAGGACACCGTGAAGTTCACCGCCGCCGGCGACCCGCGACTGCATAACGTCGACCTCACCATGCGCGTGGCGACGCCCGAGTGGGGCAAGTTCTCGGGCGACTTCTTCTACATTGGCGGCAAGGACGAGAACTTCGATGAGTGGCAGTCGGGGCTGGTCCACATCGTCACGGTCAATGCCCGTTGGCGCCCCACCGACCAGATCCGGGTGGAGGGGCAGTACCAGCACCAGGAGTTCAATCGCTGGACCGACGGCACCACGGTGTCCATCCGCAAGGTGCCGAGACTCAAGGTCGAGTACCAGGCGACGCGCACGATCTTCTTCCGGATGGTGGGGCAGTACGACACCCAGGAAAAGCTCGACCGGCGCGACGACGGAAGGACCAACGATCCGCTGCTGTTGCGCACCGCGAGCGGGAGCTACACGCGCCTGAGCGGCTTCAAGCGCAACCGGGTGCGGGCGGACTGGCTCTTCTCCTACCAGCCGACCCCCGGAACGGTGTTCTTCCTGGGCTACGGAAGCTCGCTCGACGAGCCCGAACCGCTCAAGTTCAACCGTCTCACCCGCGTGCAGGACGGGCTCTTCATGAAGTGGTCGTATCTCTTCAGGTTGTAGCTGCTTCCGGCTACTTCCCTACCTCGACCACCACGGGCAAGTCGGTGCGCTTGCTCCACTCCTCGAACGAGCCGTCGAAGATGCGGGTGGTGTATCCCAGGCGGCGGGAGGCGTAGTACAGCAGCGAGGCTTGCATCCCGATGTGGCAGTAGGTGACGACCGTGTCACCCGTCTTGACTCCAGCAACGGCGAACACCTGGCTCAGCTTCGGTTCGTCGCGCAGTTGCGTGAGTTCGGTGGTGAGGGACGAATACGGGGCGTTCCGGGCGCCGGGAATATGGCCGGCGCGCGGCATCTGTCCCGGGCTCACGCCGAGGTAGAACTCCGGCGTTCGCGCGTCGAGAATCGATACCCCTGCCGTGGCGCCGTTCGCGCGCACGAAGTCGATGTCGGCGATCACCGATGGGTCGATCTTTGGGGTGAAGGAACCGCGAGCCACGGCCACGTTCTCGCGCGACACCGGTCGTCCCGCGTCGCGCCAGGCATCCATGCCTCCATCGAGCACGGAGACGCGACCCTTGAGCCCCACGTGCTCGAGCGTCACCAGCAGCCGCGCCATCTGCAGCGGCTGACCGTAGATCACGATGCGGTCCCCGTCGTTCACCCCGATCTCCTCGAGCAGCGAGTCGAGCAGTGCGGCTGGCGGCAGCTGGCTGCTGAGTCCCGCCAGGGTGGGGGCGTAGCTGGAAAAGAGCAGCAGTCGCGCACCCGGCACGTGTCCCGCGTCGTACTCGGCGCGCGATGCCGCGGCGTGCACGATGACCTGTCGAGCGTCCGTTGCGTGTTGCGATAGCCAGCTCCCGGTGACAACCAGCGGCGCTTGCGCTGCAGCGGCGCGCAGTGGGGCGGCCAACGTGGGAAGCACGGCGAGCGCCGCGAGGGCGAGACGATGCATCGGAGGGAGGGGCAAGAGGACCAGGGACGGCGCATACGGGCGACGCATCGTAACCTATCACCACAGGCGGTCGAAACTGCGGCCGCGAGCCGGGCGTACCGTGTGTCTGCGTACACTCCATCACTGGGAACGGGACGAATGCTCGACGCGATCGACGCACTGCACCAGCGCGCACGACAGCTTGCGCCGCTCCATCGGCTGGCCATCATCTCACGAGTCCTGCTCGCGCTGGCCTTCATCCCCACCGGGATGGTCAAGCTGCTCGGCCAACGCTTCACGCTGCTCCCGACCACCGATCCCGTCGGCGCCTTCTTCGAGGCGATGTACCAGACCGGCTTCTACTGGAACTTCCTCGGGCTGGGACAGGTCGCGGCGGGTGTGCTGCTGCTGATTCCGGCCACCACGACCGTTGGCGCGGTCTGCTTCTTTCCGGTCGTCCTCAACATCACGGTCGTCACCTGGTCCATCGGGTTCAAGGGGACCACGTACATCACGTCGCTGATGCTGCTCGCCTCCATCTTCCTGCTGTGCTGGGATTGGGATCGGCTGCGTTCAATTCTCGTTGCCCCTCCCGGACGCGCCCCCGAACGTGTTGCCCCGCCGTCCTCGCTCGAGCGGGCAGGCTACATTCTCGGAACGACGGCCGGCCTCGGCGTCGTCCTCGCGCTGCGGAGTCTTGTGCCGGGCGAAACCGTCCCTTGGCTGCTCGGCGTGGGCGTGGTGGCAATTGCGATGGTGCTCGTCGCCTGGGTCCGGTCGTTCCGGCGAGCTGACTCCGCGTCCCGTGCGCAGTCGAATCCGCCGTCGCGTTGACCGACGCCGGCGCCGCGCATTATCTAGCAGCAGCGGCGGCTGCCACATCGCCGACGACCGCTCTGGAATCCATTCACTCGCCCGCGACGGAGCGACGGAAGATCCATGGCTTCAGCTGTCGATGGACCGGTAGGCAAGCGCGGTAGTCTGGCGCATGCGCTTCGACGCGTCCTGCCCGGTGTCGGCGTCGTGCTCGCGGCCGGCTGCGCTCCGGGCGCGGACGGGGCGGGTGCCGGCGAGTCGGCCGCAGCCGCCTCGGCCTCGGCGCTGCCGAACCCCTCGGCGGTGCAGCGCGTGGCCTTCCGGGTCCCTGCCGAGTCGGAGGTCCGCGACACGGTGGTGCTCGCGTCGGTCCGGCGTGGACGGGCGTTGGCCACCTTCACGCGCGATTCCCTGCCACGGCACGTCGGCAATGGCCTCGTGTGCACAAACTGTCATCAGCAGGGGGGGACGCTCGAAAACGGCATGGCGTGGGTCGGCGTGTACGCGCGCTTTCCGCAGTATCGCAGTCGTTCGGGCGAGACCATCGTCATCGAGGACCGGATCAACGACTGCTTCAAGCGCTCCTTGAACGGCACGCCGCTCGTCCCCGAGTCGCGTGACATGCGCGACATCGTGTCGTACATGGCGTTCCTGTCCAGCGGCTATCCGGTGGGGGCGGAGACGGAGGGGCAGGGGCTGCCGAAGCTCGAGCCGCTCCAGGGCGACTCCCTGCGCGGTGCGTCGATCTACCTCATGCGCTGCGCCCGGTGTCACGCAGTGGGAGGGGAGGGGACGCAGCTCGGTCCCCCGGTCTGGGGTCCGCAGTCGTTCAACATCGGCGCCGGGATGGCCCGCGTGCGCACAGCGGCCACCTTCATCAAGCACTGGATGCCACAGGACTCGGCGGGGGTGCTCACGGCGCAGGAGGCGTTCGACGTGGCGACGTATGTCGACGCGCATCCTCGCCCCGACTACAAGGGGAAGGAGAACGACTGGCCGCATGGCGACCCGCCCCCCGACGCGGCGTACGAGACCGACGCGGCCCGGAAGAAGCGCACGGCGACCCGATGAGGGAGACGGGGGCGCTGGTCAGCGCCCCGCCGCGTAGCGATCGCGATCCCGTTCGGCCAGCCCCCGTACGCGATCCATGACCGAGTCCGTTATCTGTTTGTAGGTGCTCCCCTTGGCCGGCAGTGACAGGTAGTGATCGAGGGAGACCGGGGCGTCGAACCAGATGCGAATCGGCTCTCCCCCGCTCCAGTTGCGGCGCACCTGGCTCACGACGTCGTTGTCCAGCCCGGCGATGAACGTGGGGATGACGATCGGACGCGCCGCGTGGATGATCTTCCCGGTCCCGGGTTGGCCGCGCATGAGCGAGTACGGGTCGGGGTCCAGGTTGCGCCCCCCCTCGGGGTGTATGCCGAGGATCTGTCCGGGACCCTGCTGGCACAGGTCGACCATGACGTCCAGCGCGTGACGGTCGCTCGCGCCGTGCGTTGGCAGCGCAAACAGCGGGGGATACATCGACCAGAACGCCAACAGCTGGTTGAGCGCCATCCCGCCGAACGATTGATAGTAGTACTGGCCGACGACGGGGAAATAGAGTCGCTTGCGTCCCGGCAGCTCGCGGTGCAGCAGGCTCGAAACGACAAACATGTCGAAGTACGAGCGGTGGTTGGCGACGAAGAGCAGCGGGCCTCGCGGAAACGCCGCGCGCACGTGCTCCATCCCCTCCACCCGCAGGAGCTGGCCCGTGGCCAGTGCGATCCACGTGGCGCCGATGGCCGACTGGCACCATGTCCAGATCCCCTTGAGCGGCTCGCGATTCATGCGACGCGCGATCTCCAGGTGGAGTCGTTCCAGGGGGGCGAGCGCCGCTCGCACGTCGTCGGGAAGGGGGCGTTCCGTCACGCGCGGCGCCGGGGCGCTCGGATGTGCCGACGACTCGTCGCTCAACGCGCCGCCACTCCGGTGCGTTCGACCGTCGTCGCGACGCGAGCGGTCGGCACGCTGGCCAAGCGGACGACTGCGGTGCACCTTGTCGGGTGCAGCGCCGTTGCGAGGCGGGGGGGGGCGGGGCGGGGGAGCGGCGCCGTGTCCGGCCGAAGGGAATTGGGATGCGACATGTGCGCCGAATGGTGCGTCGGCCGCGTGCAATTGGGAAGCGGAATAGGCCTTCGATCGCGGCAAGGAATGGAGACCGACATGACCCTCTTCGACAAGACGGGACTCTGGACGATCTGGTATTCGGTGATGTGGCTGGTCGTGCTCCCGTTCGTGTACATGCTGCTCTGGACGGTCGTTCGTGTGTCGCGCGCACGAAGCGGGGAGGAAAGCACATGGCTCAACGGGGCGGTGCTCGGCGCCTTCTTTGCCCTGATCATCACGACGTTCCTGGCAACGCTGCTCTACGTCAAGGCGCTCCCGATGCGCGAATGGTACACGTATCTCGCGTGGCTGGCGGTCCATTTCGTCACCTGGACATTCGTCGGATCGGGGGTCTTCTTTGCGTCGCTTCAGGCGCTGGCGGCCGGGCCGCGCATCGGGATGCGGCGCACTGCCGCGCTGCTCGCCGTCCTCGGCGTCACGATCCTCCACGTGGCGCAGCTGTACGCCACGTGGCGGTTCCGCACGCGATGAGCGGGTGGTGGCGCGCGCCGGGTCGCGCGACGCGTCGAGCGATCGTCCCCAACCCGTCCCCCACCCGCCCCTCACCCGTTGCCGACGTTAGGCGCCGAGGTCGCGCCCGTCCCACCTGACTTCGGAGTCCCTCTCCATGCTGCTCCCAGCCCTTGTCGGCGCCGCCCTGCTGCAGGCCGTCGCCGCCCAGCCGCCCGTCGCGCGTCCTGCCATGCGCGACCCCGCCTATGCATCCGACGGGCGCATGGCGGTCACGATCGACGGCGACCTGTGGATCCAGCGCGCGGCAGGGCGTGATGCGGGGTGGCGGCGGGTCACGAGCGGCGTGTCGTGGGACCGCGAACCTGCGTGGGCCCCGGACGGACGGTCCATCGTCTTCACCTCCGATCGTGCGGGCGCCCTCGACCTGTGGCGCGTCGCCCTGGCCGCCGATGGTGCGGGGGAGCCGGAGCGCCTCACGTCCGACCCGGCCGACGACATGGAACCGACGGTCGGGAGCGATGGAACGGTGGTATTCACGCGCGGTCGCCTGTCCCGCGCGCGCCTCTGGGTCCGCGACTCGACGGGGGCCGAGCGCCGCCTGACGACGACGGAACTCGCCGAGCGGTGGGCCGCGCTGTCGCCCGATGGCCAACGCGTGGCGTACGTCCAGTTTCCCGATGTCGGCCGACGGTTACGTGTGCGCGGAGTCGCGGCGGGGGCGCCGGACAGCGTCATCGTGAGCGACCGCAACGTCGAGCGTTCCACCTGGTCGCCCGATGGCCAGCGCCTCGCGTTTGCGTCGGCCACGCCGAGCCCCGGCGTGTACGTGACGACGCGCGACGGCCGCTACGTGAACCTGGCGAGCGAGGTGATGGGCGCGCCGGCGTGGTCGCCCGCGGGCGACCTGCTGGCCATCGCCGAATCGGAGGGGAGTGAGCCGGGGTACAACGGCGACCCGCGTCGCCTCCCCGACCGCACCGCCGAGTCGTTAGGCAATGTCACGAGGTTGTTCTGGGTGGAGGCGCCGCGCGCGGTAGACGTGCGACTCGGCGACGCCGGTCCACCGCCGGTCGACGGGCGTGCGGGGCGCAACGCCGAGATGTTCGACCGCGTCTGGTCGCGGCTCGACCAGCTGTACTTCGCCTCGGCGGCCACGCCGGGCGCCGTCGCCCGGCGGGACGAGTGGGGACGGCTGCGCGCGCAGCACCGCCCGCGCGCGCTCGCGGCCACGAGCGACCTTGCACTGGAGCGCGCGCTGCACGACATGGTGCGGGCGCGCCCCACCATCCGCGACGAGGCGTCGGGACGCGCCGCGGTCTCCAGCGCCCATCCCGTGGCCACCGAGGCGGGACTCGAAATGCTGCGCCGGGGCGGGAACGTGGTCGACGCCGCCGTGGCCGTGTCGTTCGCGTTAGGCGTGGTGGAGCCCGATGCCAGCGGCATGGGAGGGTACGGCGAGATGCTCATCCAGCTCAAGGGGATGTCGCGCCCCGCCCTCATCGAGTTCATGGCCCGCGTTCCCGAGGAGGGGGGACTTTCCAACGCCACGCTGCTGCAGGGTGGACGCTACCCGTCCGACGGCCCCGTGCTGGCCATGGTCCCCGGCACCGTGGCCGGGATGCACGCGGCGTGGAAGAAGTTCGGGAGCGGGCGACTGCCGTGGAGCGACCTGCTGGCCCCCGCCATTCGGGCGGCGCGCGACGGCTACGTCGTGAGCGACGGGCTGGCGACCACGCTCCTGCGTGAGCAGGCACGCTTTACCCGCTACGACGGAAGCCGCGCCCTGTTCTTCAAGGACGGAAAGCCGCTGTCCGCCGGCGACACGCTGCGCAATCCCGACCTTGCCTGGACGCTCGAGCAGGTGGCGAAGGGCGGGGCCGATGGCTTCTACCGGGGCGACGTTGCCCGCCGCCTGGTCCAGGACCTGCGCGGCCGGGGGAACGCGATGCGCACCACCGACCTCGCCCGCTACTTCGCCCCCGAGCGCGAGCCGGTGCACTTCACCTATCGTGGCAACGACGTCTATTCCAGCGCCCCGCCGGCCGGTGGCGGCGCGATCCTCGCCGGGCAGCTCAGCAACTTCGAGCAGTTTGTCGCTCCCAAGTCGTTCACCGACGACGCCGCCACGCTGCACGCCATGATCGCGGCGTGGCAGTTGGCGCCGTCGTCGCGCAACCGGATCGCCGATCCGTCCTTGTGGCCGGTCACCACCGAGCCGTTCGTCAGCAAGGACACGGCGGCCGTGCGCTGGCGGTGCTTCACCCCCGATCGGGCGCTCGATCTACAGGTCTTCCGCGGCGATACGCTGACGTGCGCCACGCCGAGCGGCGTCCCGGGCCCCTCGCGGCCGTCCAATCGACCGGTACGCGATGACGCACCCACCACCACGTCGTCAGCCCCGTCCGGGAGCGCCGCCGAACCTGCGATCACGGCGCGCAGCGGCGATGAACCTGGCACGCATGGGGCGCGCGACGAGTGCGCAGGACTCGATCATGCCGAGGGGAGCGAATGCCGCGCCCAGGGGACGACGGCGTTTGCCGTGGGCGATGCCGACGGAAACCTTGTCGCGGTCACCCAGACGCTCGGGACGTGGGGCGGGAACTTCTATGTCTCACCCGGATTGGGCTTCCTGTACAACGACAAGCTGACCTCGTACGGGACCGATCCCGAGGCTTACGGCGCGCGGCTGCCGTATGCGCGACATGGTAGCACCCTCGCCCCCACCATCGTCTTTCGCGGGAGCGGAGCGAGCAGGCGCGCGTGGTTCGCCGTTGGGGCGGCTGGGAACGCCTGGATCAACTCGGCGGTCTATCAAGCGGTGGTCGGCATGAGCGACCTGGGGCTCGGGCCGCAGCGCGCGCTCGAGATGCCGCGCTTCCTTCCGGGGCAGCGCGCGGCAGGCGGCGGACCAGGGCGGGGGCGTGAGGCGGTGATCGACCTCGAGGATGGCTTTTCCCCCGATGTCGTCGCGGGGTTGCGCGGCATGGGGTACCGCTTTGAGTTGGTCTCGCTCCGGGGCGAACTGCGCATGGGCTACGGTGCGGCCGTCATGATCGACGGCGCCCGCATTCGTGGTGGCGGCGATCCGCGGCGCTCAGGTGCGGCCGGCGCCATCGAAGCGGCGAAATAGCAGGCCAGCAGCATCGTCGGTACGCCGCAGTTGCATCGTGCCATCACCAGGCATCGACGAACGGAACCTTGACCAGCGAGACCGACATGAGCGACACATCAGACGAGGGCCGGCCCGACGAGAAGGTCGAGCGGGACGACGCCGAGTGGAAGGCGATCCTGACCCCTGAGCAGTACCACGTGATGCGCAAGAAGGGGACGGAACGCGCGTTCACCAACGAGTACTGGGACAACAAGGCGCGCGGGACCTACAAGTGCGCAGCGTGCGGCCTTCCGCTCTTCTCGTCCGAGACCAAGTTCGACTCGGGGACGGGATGGCCCAGCTTCTGGGACGCCATCGCGCCCGACGCGGTGGCGACCGAATCGGACGTCTCCCTGTTCATGCGTCGGACCGAGGCGCTCTGCCGGCGGTGCGATGCTCACCTCGGCCATGTCTTTCCCGATGGCCCTCGGCCCACGGGTCAGCGGTACTGCATGAACTCGGCCTCGCTCACGTTCGAGCCAACGGGCGATGCGGGCAACGGCGAGGGGGGCACGCCCCATGGAGAGTCGACGTGACCGCGCCCTGTGGTCGCGCGAACCCTGAGTAACAGAACGAGACGGGCGCCGAAGTCATCGGCGCCCGTCTCGTTTGTCTCGTTTGCGTCGCGCTGTCGACAGCGACTGCGCGAGGCGGCAGGCCGCACCGCCAGCCCGTAGCTGTCGACCGATGAGGATCGCTACAATCCGGCGAGCAGCGCGTCGTTGTTGGTGGTGCCGGCGATGCGCTTGATGAGCCACTCCATCGCGCTCTGTGGCGGCATCTGTTGCAGCCCGCGGCGCAGCGTGTAGATCGCGTCGAGCTGCCCGTCCTTGTAGAGCTTCTCCTCGCGGCGGGTCCCGCTGGTCGCGATGTCGAAGGCGGGGAAGATGCGCTTCTCGGCGAGGGAGCGCTCGAGCTTGATCTCGCAGTTGCCGGTCCCCTTGAACTCCTCGAAGATGACGTCGTCCATGCGCGACCCCGTCTCGACGAGGGCGGTGGCGATGATCGTGAGCGAGCCGCCGCCGTCCTTCGGATGCACCGCGCGCGCCGAGCCGAAGAAGGCCTTCGGCTTGGCCATGGCGCTGGAGTCCAGTCCGCCCGACATGGTGCGTCCCGAGCCGCGCTCGGCGGTGTTGTGGGCGCGGGCCATGCGGGTGAGCGAGTCGAGCACGATGATGACGTCCTTGCCCACTTCGACCTGGCGCCTGGCGTGCTCCAGCACGATCTCGCACACTTCGACGTGACGCGGTGCCGGCTGGTCGAACGACGACGCCACGACCTCACCCACGCCCCACGAGATGGCCTCACTGACCTCCTCGGGACGTTCGTCCACGAGCAGGATGAGCAGCACGGCGTTGGGGTGGTTGATCGCGATCCCCTCGGTGATCGCGTGCAGCAGCATCGTCTTGCCGGCGCGCGCGGGAGCGACGATGAGGGCGCGCTGCCCGTAGCCGATGGGCGACACGAGGTCGATCGCGCGTCGCGTGAGTTCCGGACCACCCTTGGCCGGACGACCGGTCTCCAGCGTTAGGCGCCGCTCGGGGTACGTGGCGGTCAGCGAGCTGAAGTCGGGACGGCGGGCGATGTCGGCGATCGGGACACCGTTGAGCTGCGTGACCTCGACCACAACGTTGCGCCCTCGGTTGTCTCGCCCCGTCGTGGCGGCGACCAGGTCGCCGCGGCGCAGCGCATGCTGCTTGACGACCGCCGCCGGGAGCCACGCATCGCCCGTATCGGCGAGGTAGCTGTTCGAGGCCCGTCGCACATAGCCGCCATCGCGCGACGTGTCGAACCAGCCCACCGTCTCGCCGTCGGCGACCGTCGGGATCTGCGGCGGCGGCGGACTCCCCGCCTCACGCTTGCCGCGTCCATGTCGCCGTCGATTGCGCCGTCCGGTGCTTCGACCGCCGCCGGCGTCGTCATCACGTCGATGGTCCGAACGCGAGTATCGCTCGTTCCCCGGCTGTCGCTCGTTCCCCGGCTGCCGCTCGTTGCCCGGCTGCCGCTCGTTGCCCGGCTGTCGTTCGTTGCCCGGCTGTCGTTCGTTGCCCGGCTGTCGTTCGTTACCCGGCTGTCGCTCGCTGCCGGGCTGTCGCTCGCTGCCGGGCTGTCGCTCGCTGCCGGGCTGCCGCTCGCTGCCGGGCTGCCGGTCGCTTGCGGCTGAGGCGTCGTCGCGTGGGGCGGCGTCGTCCGCCGCGCCCTCTCGATCCGCCGAAGCGCGTTGCCGCCCCTTCCTGCGTGGGGCCGCGTCGTCGGGTGCCGCGTTGCGCACCTCTCGAGCTGGAGGCGCGTCGGTGTCGTCCGGTGCGCCGCCGTCCTCCTGGCCGCCGTCGGCGTAGCCGTCGCGATATGGATTCGGCTCACCAAGCTGGTCGGCGTTCGGCTGGCGCTTGGTGGCCGGTCGCCGGCCTCGACGAAAGGGGCGTCGACGTTCGGTCATGCAGCTGACATGGTATTGGGGGAAAACGGGCGAGCGAGCGGCATGGCCGCTCGGCATCGCGAGAGATGCGGACTGAGTGTCCTGATGATTTCGGTCGGGGTGCGTCGTGTGGAATGCACACGACGCCAAGTTTGTGGAGACCGGGCTTTCGAGCTGAGAGGGACGGGTCGTACGAGCCTCGTACGACCCGCGTTGTCACCAGACGGCGCGGAGGCGTCACGCGTTGCCAGAGACCACTTTCTCACTATAGCGCCGAGCCGCTGTCCGGGATTGGGCTCCGGAACCCTGCAACGGCTGGTGCGACGCAGATCCTCGGGCGAAAGGACAATCGCCTGCGGATGCTACGAGTATCGCACGGGGCAACGATTCGCGCAAGCAGCGAACCACCCCTGCGTTCTACTGACCGCTGGACCCGCGTGGACGCAACAAAGCGTCATCGTCGGCGCTTGCGCCCATCCCATCGATGGAGCGGGAGACATCGATCACCCGGCGGCACAGCTCGACGATGCGACCGACGGCGGCATGGGGCTCGGCCGGTAGCGACTCGATCTCCAGCAACTGCGCCTCGGCAAGGAGTGCCGCGAGCGGGTTGTTGAGCTTGTGTTGAAGGCCACGCGCCATTTCGCCGGCAGCGATCGTGGCCTGCAGGCGACGGAGCGAACTCGTGATCGCGCGGCCGTGTGCGCTCCCTCGCATCCGCGCTTCCTCCGCGAACAGTCCGAGCAGGGCTGCAGGGAGTTGGAGCGCGAGGTCGGCCTCGGCCAGGATCGCCGGGACGCCGAGTCGGGAGAGGCCGCGATGGTCGGCGCCGGCGAGCGACTCCACGACAAGGATGATCGGGCGCTCGAATCCCCGCGCTCGCAGTTCACGCACGAGCGACGTCCCGACAGAGTACAGCCGGCCGACTGCGACGATCACGCCGTCGGCATCGGGCACACCTCGAACGATGGACGTGTCCGCCGCCTCGACCCGCGCGTCGGGGAGAATCGCCGACACGGCGGCCTGCAGCGCCGCGGAGGCGTACACGTCTGTCGAGATGCAGACCACGTGGGCGCCTGCCAGCTCCTCGGTTCGGTCCGACGTGGACCCAAGCCGGGTGGTCCCTACGGGCGGCGTGCTCATGCGCGGACCGCTCATCCCGCCTACCTTTCGACCATGACTGCTCCGACCTCCGGATTATCCAGCGACCTGGCGGCGCTCGTCGATGCGTATCGCACGCACTCGAACATCGCACTCCTCAAGCAGGGCGTGCAAGCGCTGGCTCGGTCCGCCATGCCCGACGCGGTGATCGTTGCGGCCGAACCGTACCGGGACGAACCCGACATCGTGGCCCCGCTGTACGAAGTGGTGGTTGAGGCGCAGCCCGACAACGCCCGCGCCCTGGTCATGCTGGCCAACGCGTACTGGCTCATGGGCATGGGGCCCGATGTGGTGGGCGCCCTCGCCAGTCGCGCCATCGCCGCCGATCCCGCCAACCGCGGCGCGTGGCACCTGTGGGCCCTCGCCGAGTCGGATCCCCGCCAGCGTGTGAGCCGATGGCAGCAGGTCGTGACTCGGTTTCCCGGCGACGACCTCGCGCTCGCTAATGTGGCCGACAACGCCGCAGGGGTCGCCGGCAATGAACAAGACTACGACATGCTGGACCTCGCGGTGACCACCTACGAGTCGCTTCTCGAGCGCGCCGAACAGCCGGCCCAGCGCAATGCGTTGGAGACGGCGCTCCGGTCGCTCAAGGGGTGGAAGTTCTAGTGCGGCCCGCGGTTCGCGTCGGGTGAGCCGTCTCCGGCCCAACGTCGCCTGGCCCGACGTCGCCTGGCTCGGACGCGACGCGGGGAACACGTGTTGCCCGTCGCGACGGGGAAACCTTCCGGGTGTGGACACGTATCTAATCCACAGCTCTCCCCCCGAGACTCCATGACGCTCCGTGCTTCGGTTGCCGCGCGCTGGCTGTCGCTCCGCGCCGCGCTGCGCCGCGATCCGTCCTGTCCTCCCCGTGTATGGCTTCGCGCGCGCTGGCGAGAGGCGACGGCGATCGTCGCCATGCTCATCGGGGCGGCGACCTTCGACGCGTGGGTCTATTCGTGCGCGTTCGAAGGGTGTCCCTCCGACGTCGCGATTCGCGCTTACCGGTCCCCCGAAGGCGGGCGCGTGCTGGACCGCAACGGGCGCCTGATCGGTCGTGTGTCACTGGTCAAGCGCATCAATGTTCCGCTCGATCGCGTTCCTCGTCACGTGCGGCAGGCGTTTCTCGCGACCGAGGACCGCCGCTTCTACGAGCACGACGGGCTCGATTGGCGCGGTTTCGTGCGTGCGGTGTGGCGCAACGCGGTCGCGCTCGATGTGCGCGAGGGTTTCAGCACGATCACGATGCAGGTGGCCCGCAACACCTTCATGGTGGAGCAGCGGGCCCTGGAGCGCTCGCTCGGTCGCAAGCTGATCGAACTGCGACTGGCCCGGCTGCTCGAGCGGAACCTCACCAAGGACCAGATCTTCGAGCGGTACCTCAACGCCATCTATCTCGGCAACGGCGTCTACGGCGTCGAGGCGGCGAGCCGGGACCTGTTCGGCAAGCACATCGCCGAACTGTCGATCGCCCAAGGGGCGATGCTGGCGGCGCTGCCCAAAGGGCCGTCGTCGTACACGCCGCGCAACAACCTGCAACGCGCGCGCGCGCGCCGCGACCTCGTACTGGGCCTCATGGGCGAGGCCGGCTACCTGGACGCCCGAGCCGTCAGCGCGGGGCGTCGGGCGCGCCTGGTCGTTGCGTCGAAGGAGTGGAGCCCGCCGCAGCCGCACGAATCGTACGCCCTCGATGCCGTGCGCAGCGCGGTGGACTCTGTGCTGCGTGCCGTGGGCGAGCCGATGACCGAGCTGACCGTGCACACGACGATCGACCTGACGGCGCAGGACGCCGCAGAGCGCGCCGTGCGGGTGTACGGTGATCGCATCGCGCGGCAGTCGTCCGGCGGTGACGCCCCGCTGCAGGGAGCGATGGTGGCCCTCGATCCGCGCACCGGCGATATCCGGGCGCTGGTGGGTGGGCGCCGCTACCAGCGCGGTGGCTTCAACCGGGCCCTCGCCGCCAAGCGGCAGCCTGGCTCGGCGTTCAAGCCGTTCGTCTACGCCGCCGCGCTCACGGCGGGATTCACTCCCGCCACGATTGTCGACGACGAGCCGATCGAAATCGAGACCGATCGCGACGTCTGGCGCCCGGCCAACTATGCCGACGAGTACCGCGGGCCGGTCACCGTGCGTCGAGCGCTGGCGCAGTCGGCGAATGCCGCGACGGTGCGCATCTCCCGCGCGGTGGGCGAGAGCCGTGTGGCAGACCGCGCCCGGCGCAATGGGATCGCGTCGCCACTGCGCGCGGTGCCGTCTATTGCGTTAGGTGCCCTGGAGGTGACGCCGCTCGAACTGGTGGCAGCCTACGCGCCATTCGCCAACGGCGGGCTGCGGGTGACGCCACGCATGATCCGGCGCATCGAGCGATCGGACTCGAGCCTGCTCTGGGCGTCGGCCGTCACCACCACACCAGTGATGGATCCACGCGACGCCTTCCAGCTCACGTCCATGCTGCGCTCAGTGGTGGACGAGGGAACCGGGCAGGCGGTGCGCGCCGCCGGTATCAGCGGTCCGGTCGCCGGCAAGACCGGAACGTCGAACAACGGAAGCGACGTGTGGTTCGTCGGATACACACCAACGCTCGTCGCCGGCTTCTGGTTCGGCTACGACACACCGCACTCGCTCGGCTCGGGCGCCAGCGGCGGCCGGTACGCCGCTCCGGCCTGGGCCGAGTTCTACCGGCGCGGATGGCGCGAGCGGTCAGATGCCTCGGCGTGGAAAGCACCCGACGGGCTGATCGCCCGGGACATCGACCCGGCGACCGGGCTGCTCGCCGAGGAGTGGTGCGGCGAGCGCCGCCAAGAGTGGTTCAAGCCGGGATCCGAGCCCACGGAGTACTCCTGCGAGATGGACCGCGACAACGACGATTGGCTGCGCGACGTGGAGGAGGAGGTCGGCGAACGCGTGGCGAAGTTGTTCCGGCGGTTGATTCGGGGGAAAATGTAGGTGGGACGGGGGACGGGGGACGGGGGACGGGAGACGGGAGGGGGACTCGCGCTCGCGTCGAGGTGCGGTGAGCGGTAGGATGCGGGTTCCCGCCCCGCGCATGGCTCAACTCCCGTCTCCCGTCTCCCGTCCCCCGTCTCTTGCGCCGCCTTTCGCTTTCTGCCATCGCCCGCGCCGCGTCCTCCATCGACCCGGTCTTCCTGCACTCCCCGCAGTATCGCGCCGAGTCGTTAGGCGAGGTGCTGGGCGTGGACCTGGTGGTCAAGGTCGAGACCATCAATCCCATCCGATCCTTCAAGGGGCGGGGGGCGGACTTCTTTGTGTCGGAGTTGGGGGACGATGCGACGCCGCTCGTCTGTGCATCGGCTGGCAACTTCGGGCAGGGGCTGGCCCATGCGGCGCGACGGCGGGGCCTTTCGCTCGTGGTCTTCGCGTCGGAGCATGCCAACCCGCTCAAGGTCGATCGCATGCGTGCCCTCGGCGCCGAGGTCCGGCAGGTGGGGCGCGACTTCGATGAGGCGAAGGCGGCCGGTCGGGCGTATGCGGCCGAGATCGGCGGACGCTACGTTGAGGATGGACGGGACGTGGCGATCACCGAGGGGGCGGGATCGATCGGGGTGGAGCTGGCGCGCTGGGCCGCCCCCATCGACACCCTGCTGGTCCCGTTAGGCAACGGCGCCCTGCTCGGCGGCGTCGCGACCTGGTTCAAGGCCTATCGTCCCGAGACGCAGATCGTCGGCGTGTGCGCCGAGGGTGCACCGTCGCTGGAGCGCAGCTGGCGGACCGGACATGCGGTGGAAACGGCGAGCGCCGATACCATCGCCGACGGTATCGCCGTGCGCGTCCCGATTCCCGAGGCGGTATCGGACATCCAGGCCCTCGTGGACGACGTCGTGCTGGTGCACGACGGGCAGACCATCGATGCCATGCGCCGGCTGTTCGTGCACCTGGGGATCGTGGTGGAGCCGGCGGGGGCGGTCGGGATCGCGGCGCTGCTCGCCGAGCGGCCGCGGTACGCCGGGAGCCGGGTCGCGACGATCCTCTGCGGCGGCAACCTCACCCCGGCGCAGGTGACCGAGTTCGGGCTCGTCGCAGGATGAGGAAGCCTTAGGCGCTCCACCGGCGCCGCCAGGCGCAACGTTGCCGCGCCGCTAGCCGCGCCGCTAGCCGCGCCGCTAGCCGCGCCGCTAGCCGGGGCGCAGCACCCCCGGCCAGTCGAGGCGGTGCGAGTCGTAGCCGGGAAAGATGCGCGACAGGTCGCTCGCGCCCAGGTGACGTTGGAGGACCTCGGAGAAGACGGCGCGGAAGTCAGTGGTGAGCGCCAGGTCCCGCCCCTCGTGCAGCTGTTCGGGCTCGAGCCCGGGCCAGCGCCCATGCACCCGGCCGCCCTGCACCTGCGTGCCGATGACGAACATCGCGCCGGCGTGGCCGTGATCGGTGCCGCCGGTCCCGTTCTGGCGCGCCATGCGGCCGAACTCCGACATGGTGAGGATGACGACGTCGTCCATGCGGTCGCCCAGGTCGGTCACGAAGGCGCTGACGCTGTCGCCGAAGTCGCGGAGCCGGGTGGCAAGCTGTCCAGTCCCCCCGCCCTGGTTCACGTGCGTGTCCCAGCCGCCCACATCGGCGAAGGCCACCTCCATGCCCACGTCGGATCGGATGAGCTGGGCGATCTCGCGCAGGCGCTGTGCGAACTGGGACCGAGGATACGCGGCGCCATTGCGCGGAGCATGTCGGGCGGGATCGGCGCTCTTGAGCAGCTTGATCGCCTCGAACATTTCCTGTCCCGAGGCGTGGACCAGGTCTGCGCTCCCCGTGCGGTAGAGCGCCTCGAGTCGATCGATCGACGTGCCGGTGCCGCGCACGCGGAACTCGCCTAACGACGACATCGCCACGGCGGGGGCCGGTCCGTCAAGGATGCGCGGGGTCTGCGCCGCCATGGCGACGGCCCGGAACGGCGTCGGCTCACACGCTTCGCACGTCCCCGACACGGCGAGGTACCGATTGAGCCAGCCATCGCGTGTCGACTTGAGGTCAGGCGTCCCCGACTCCATGTAGTCCTGCGCGTCGAAGTGCGAGCGGGTGGCGCTGGGACTACCGACCGCGTGGATCGGCGCCAGGAGCCCGTCGCGGTACAGGCGCTCCAGTCCTTGCAGCGACGGATGCAGGCCGAAGAAGCCGTCGAGGTCGAGGGCGCTGGCGGCGTCGCTCCTCGAGGGGCGCGCGATCCCGATGGTCGGGCGCAGGCGATAGTAGGCGCGCTCGGCGTGCGGGACGACGACGTTGAGCGCGTCGGCCGCCCCACGCTGGAAGAGGCAGACGAGGACCTTGCCCCGGCGCGCGCGTGGCAGCTCGGCGGCGAAGGCCGTGCGCCGAAGGAAGTACGGCGAGAGCCCGAGGGTCACGAGGGCCAGCGCCCCGGAACGCACGAAGATGCGGCGATGCATGGGGATCCGGTGGAGGGCTAGCGGCGCTGGAACTCGGGGCTGCCTAACGCCAAGCCGATGACCTGGTCCAGCCCGGTCAGCGTCGTTGGCGAGGAGAGGACGCCGTTTCGCAATGCGGCACGACGGTCTGCGGTGGATTGGTACAGCGGTCGAGGGGGCGTGCGGCGATTGTTTTCATCGGGGGGGGGCCCCGCGCCCCCCGCGCCCCCGACGCCGTTCGCACGCGCCCCCGCCGCCATCCCCTGAAGCAACTCCTCGTCGCTCATCGCGGCCGCGGAGTCCACCTGTCGCTCCAGAAACGGATTCTCCCCGCTCGACAAGATCTCCCGCGTCTCCGCCGACGCCCGCCCGCCCAGGAAGGCGTCGATCACGGCTGCGACCTGGCCGTCGCGCGGCGCCGCACGAAGGCCGGCATACGCACTCCACGCACGGGGGCGCGCCCCGGGCATCCGGTTGGCAGCCACCGAGAGGCCGAAGTTGATGCGCTGGAGGATCGCCCCCGTGTTCATCCAGGCATCGCCCGTCTCCGGCCACCCGTCCGGCGCCTGGTGACCGTAAATCGGCTGACCGAGTCGTGCGACCAGGAGCGCCGACACCGCCGTCGTGTCGGGCTGTGCACCCAGCGCCCGCGCAGCGCTGACCACCACCTCGAACGGGGACTTCACCTTCGTGCCGTACGCGTCACGCGAAAAGAACTCCGGCGACGTCACGATCGTCCGCACCACCTCGCGCAGGTCGCCATCGGTGCGGCGAAAGGTGGCCGCGGCCCGCTCCACGAGCGCCGGCGGCGGCGAGTCGCTCACGAAGCGCACGACCAGCTTGCG
Source organism: Gemmatimonadota bacterium (assembly GCA_016704465.1). Taxonomy (GTDB): domain Bacteria; phylum Gemmatimonadota; class Gemmatimonadetes; order Gemmatimonadales; family Gemmatimonadaceae; genus SCN-70-22. The sequence continues at coordinate 192,984 of JADJAD010000019.1, forward strand.
CGCGATGAACTGCGCGGTCGACGGATGCCCGGCGAGCAGATCCAGCACGGACTCGCCGTCCTCGATTCCGCGACCGGCCTTGAGCCGCGTCCCGAGCACCAGCTTCTCGCCGGCGTCGTGCGCGCCCCGGTTGAACATGAACTCCGGCGCTCCGGCGCGCGGCGGTCGCACGGTCCACCCGGTGAGGGCACGTGCCACCTCCACGATGTCGTGCTGCGTGTACCCACCGTCCACGCCGAGGGTGTGCAGCTCGAGCAGCTCACGCGCGTAGTTCTCGTTCAATCCCTTGGGGCGCCGAGCCTGGAGCGCCTCGACGCGGGCCCGATCGGCCTCGCTCATGCTGGCGGCGCGTCGCTGGATCGCCCCCTGTACCCGCCGCTGGCGATTCGCCTCGTCACGCGTGGCGAGCGTGGGGCTGGTGCTGTCGGACACGCTCAGCGCATTGTCGAGGTAGTGCAACATCGCCGGGCTCTTGGCGACCGCTCCCAGCAAGTCGCGAAACGTGCCGAGCGTGTGCGGGCGGATCGTCTCGCGCTCGTACTCGGGAAGGAAGTACCGCAGCTGCCCCTTCCCGACAAACACCGAGAAGTGGTTGAGCCAGAAGTCGGTCATCACCTCCTGCAGCTGCCGCTCGCTCCCCACCGCGCGCGCGACGCGCGCCGACATCAGCTCGGCGACGAACTGGCGGTTCTGCCGCCCGGCTTGACGCAGGGCCGTCGAGTCGACGCGCTCCGCGGAGCTGTCGGCGCGGATTCGCGCCTGCGCCGCGATCGCTGCCGGACGTGGGAACGCGCGCAGGAGCTCGCCGGCGTCCAGCGACTGCGTCGCGTAACGTGCCAGGACGGCGTCCATCGCCCGGTCATTGATGCGCTCGGGCTGCAGCTGTTCGGCGATCCAGCGATCCACCCCCATCGCTTCCACGCGCGCGGTCTCGCCGGGACGCGCCCCGAAGGCGAGGCGATTGAGGACGTGGCGTGCCTGTTCGTCGACCGAGAGTTCGCGCTCACTGCCCGGTCGCGCGCGCGCGTCACCGCGGGCCGGTTGAAGCGGCTGTGCCGTCTGGCCGGCGTGCGCAGGCGGGGCGCCGAGCGCGGCGGCAATCGTGCCCAGCAGGACGAACGAGGCGAGGGCGAGGCGGCGAGGCGGCAGCGGCATGCGGTGATCTCCCAATCGGCGTGACTTCCGAATTGGACGACATGCCGGCCGCGCCGTTAAGGCACGTCTCGCGCAGCCAAACCGAAGTAGCGCAGGGCCGCCAGCTGCTCGCCGGCGCTAGCCGATCGCTGGCGCCGCTGTCGTCACTCCCCCTTCAACATGTACCCGACCCCACGGACCGTCTGGACCAGGGACTTGTCCGAGTCGGCGTCGATCTTTTTGCGCAGGTAGTTGATGTAGACATCCACGATATTCGTCGTCGGGTCGAAATCCTGCTTCCAGACGTGCTCCGAGATCTGCTCGCGTGTCACCGGCATGCCGGCGTGGCGCATGAGATACTCGAGCAGCGCGTACTCCTTCTGGGTGAGGGCGATCGCCCGGGTGCCCCGCACGACGTCGCGCGTGAGGGGATTTATCGTGAGGTCCGCGACGCGAATGAGCGTCGCTTCGTCGCGCATCGACGACCGCCGCAACAGGGCACGGACGCGAGCGAGCAGTTCGTCGTAGTCGAACGGCTTGGAGAGGTAGTCGTCGGCGCCTGCCTCGAAGCCCTGGACCTTGTCGGTCACCGTGTCGCGGGCGGTGAGCATCAGGACCGGGGCAGTGAAGGCGCGGGCCCGTAGCTCGCGCGCCACCGCGAACCCGCTCCGTTTGGGAAGGCCGATGTCGAGAATGACCAGGTTCGGCTGGGCGTCGAGGGCGGTCTGCAACCCGCTATCGCCATCCATGGCGGTCAGCACTCGATAGCCATTGTCGGTCAACGTCCGCTGGAGGACGTCCAGAACTTCGCGACGATCTTCGATGACGAGGATCGTCAGCTGTTGTGCAGGCGTTGAGGTATCCATGGCGTGGGATGACGGAACACCAGTCTTAATGCGCGACGACCGTGCGGGCAAGCGTTGCCGAGTCGTTGGTGCTTCACCGCGTGTCGCATGAGTGGCGCCCCATGAGTGGCGCCCCATGAGTGGCGCCCCATGAGCGTCGCCCCCTTGAGTGTCGTGCTGTCGTCCGATTCTTTTCGGCTGTGCTAGCTGACCGCATTCGAACCGGACTGCCTATCGGGCTCATCGGCGGGGCCGCGACCGCCGGGGCGCTCATGGGCCTCGGGCTCCGCCATCGCGCCGCCACCCTTCCATTCGAATTGGGAGGGCGCTCCCTGCTCGCGTCCTGGCGGATCGCGTCGCCGCCTGACGGCGTGGCGCTGGTGGCGGGCATCGTCGCCCACCTCGTGTGGATGCTGCTGTGGGGGCTGTGCTTCAGCGTCGCCGCCTCCCGCCTGCGCGGCACGACCCTCGCCGCCGGGGCGCTGCTCTTCGTGCTCTTCCTCGGCGCGCTCGCGGCCACCGTGGTTCCGGGCGCGCTCGGCGCGGTCGCCTTCGCCGCGCTGACCTCGGCCCAGTCAGCATTCTTTCTCCTCCTCCTCGCTGGTGCGTTCATTGCTGGTGTAGTCCTCACACGCACTGATTCGTGACCCGGGTCACCAGGAAATAGCCCGACGTCTGTCACGTAATCGCAACGTCATGTTCAGGGTGTGGCCGATGGCGTGTTTGTGGGGTCACACTCCTCAACGGCTCTCGCTCCGGTTACTGCGGCGGACACTTCGGTCCGACTCGCGCTCCCGAGGGTGGGGTCGACATGAGCAGGAGGGGAGATGGATGTACTCGTGATGCTCGAGGATCGCCCCGAGCACTCGACGGTGCTTGCGCACGTGAACTCCGTGCCGTCACCGCTCAACTCTGAGCGCCCTTCTCGGGACGTCGTCACGCTCTTTGGTGACGCCACCCCCGAGTCGCTGGCCCTCGCCTTGGCGGCAGCGGTCGAAGCCCATCGTGAGCCCGGAGAACGCCCGGCGACCATTCGGCACGTTGCACTCTGGCCGGAACGCGGCGCGGTGGGAGACGCCGCATGGCGCGATGACTCGACCGGCCGGCTGGTCACCAACGACCTGGCCATCCCATTCGCGACGCTCCAGCAGACGGCCGAACGACTGCTGGTCGAGTCGGGTGCGGCGATCCGCCGCCTGGTGGCCGGACTCCTGATGCCCGACTGGCCCGAAGGGACCCGCCGCGCCATCAGCTTTTCACTCACGCCGCACGCCGTGCTCCCCGCTGGTGCTGGTGCGCGCGTCGACGCGCTCCTCGACAGCTATCGGCAGGCCGACGGCATCGAATCCGACCACGACGGAGACTGACCAACCACACTGACTCGTCTGAGTGTTGTCACACGGGCCGCCCCCTCAGGGAGCGGCCCGTGTGCTTTCGGCACCCCGTCGCCACGCACGTGCAGGCAATCGGGCATTCGCTTCTTGACGGAACCAGCCTCACAAGCGAAGGTCTCCTTAGGCCAACGCTTCGCCCTGGGAGACCCATTCATGCGTGAATATTCCGCGACGGACATTCGAAACGTGGCGGTAGTCGGACACGGAGCCAGCGGCAAGACCACCTTGGTCGATGCGCTGGCTTTTGTGTCCGGTACCAGCAAACGCCACGGGACCATCAAGGAGGGGAACACCCTCACCGACCACACACCGGAGGAGATCGAGCGCGGCTATTCCATCAGCCTCGGGAGCGCCTACGCCGAGTGGATGGATGCGAAGATCAACCTGATCGACACCCCGGGGTACCTCGACTTTCACGGCGACGCGATCGCCGGACTGGCCGCTGCCGACGGCGCGATCTGCGTCGTCAGCGCGCAGTCCGGGGTCGAGGTCGGCACCGAGAAGATGTTCAAGGAGGCGGTCTCGCGCCAAGACCCGGTGCTCTTCGTGGTGTCCATGATGGACAAGGAACATGCGGATTTCGACCGCGTGTTCGAGCAGATCAAGTCGCGCCTGACCAGCAAGGTGGTGCCGGTCGAGATCCCGATCGGGCAGGGGAGCGAGTTTCGCGGTGTCATCAACCTCTTCACCCGTCGCGCGTATCTGTATCCCCCCGGCTCTCGCGCCGGCGACTACACGGAGACCGACATCCCCGCCGAGTCGAAGGAGATGTTCGATCGCTACTACCAGGAGCTGATCGAGTCGATTTCCGCGACCGACGACGCCTTGCTCGAGCGCTACCTGGAGGGGATCGAGATCGGGCGCGACGAGGCGATCCACGGCATGAAGGAAGCCATGAAGCGCATGGACCTCTTTCCCCTCTTCGCCGTGTCGGCCGACAGCGTGATCGGGGTGCACGCCATGCTCACCGAGCTCGTGCAGCTCATGCCTTCGGCCTACGAAATGGAGGAGGTGCACGCCTTCCACGGGTCCGAGGGAGACAAGACCGTCGAGATCCATGCCCTCGACGAGAATCCGTTCGCGGCGCTCGTGTACAAGACCCACTCCGAGCCGCACGTCGGTGAGGTGACGTTCTTCCGGATCTTCTCCGGGAGCATCAGCAACGGGCAGGAGGTCTACAACGCCACGCGCGATGCGACGGAGAAGGTCGGGCACCTGTGCATCGCCCAGGGCAAGGATCGCATCGAGGTTCCCGTGCTCCACGCCGGCGACATCGGCTGCGTGGCCAAGCTCAAGACGACCCACACGAACGACACCCTCTCCACACGAGAACACCCGGTTCGCCTGCCGCAGATCTCCTTCCCGGAGCCGGTGGTCGAGTTCGCCGTGCACGCGGCCACCCGGAACGATGAGGACAAGCTGCAACAGGGGCTGCACCGACTGCACGACGAGGATCCGACCTTCGAGACGCACTACAACCCCGAGACGCACGAGACCATCATTGCCGGGCTTGGCGAGCGCCATCTCGACGTCTCGTTGGCCAAGCTGCGACGCAAGTACAACGTCTCGGCCGAGTTGACGCGTCCTCGCATCGCCTATCGCGAGACACTCACCGGGAAGGGCGACGGACAAGGCCGGCACAAGAAGCAGTCGGGCGGCCGCGGGCAGTTCGGCGATTGCTGGGTCCGCATGGCGCCGCGTGCGCGCGGCGAGGGCTATCACTTCGTCGACAAGATTGTCGGCGGCGTGATCCCGTCGGGGTTCCGCCCGGCGATCGACAAGGGGATCCAGGAAGCGTCGGCGCGCGGCATCCTCGCCGGCTATCCGCTGGTGGACTTCGAGGTCGAACTGTACGACGGCTCCTATCACTCCGTCGACTCGAACGAGATGTCATTCAAGATGGCGGGAATCCTCGGCTTCAAGGCGGTCGCACCGCAGTGCAAGCCGATCCTGCTGGAGCCGCTCGATCACGTCGAGATCACGACCCCCGACCAGTACCTCGGCGACGTGATGGGCAACCTGTCCGGACGTCGAGGGCACATCCTCGGCTCCGATTCGCTGGACGGGGGCACCGTCACGGTGAAGGCGCTCGTGCCGCAGGCAGAACTGCACCTGTATGCCACCGACCTCAGTTCGCTGACCCACGGGCACGCCACGTACCGGCGTCGCTTCCACGGCTACGAGCAGATGCCGCACGAGGCGGCGCAGAAGGTGATCAACGACTCGGAGAAGGTGAGCGAGGAAGCGGTAGGGGCGTGAGTGGCTGCCGGTGACCTCGCCGTCGCTCGCGGCACGTCGCTCACGACGAGGTCACCGGTCCACATCACGCGCAAGTCACCTCGACGCCACACGCGGAGGTTGTTCCCGCCTTACTGTCAACGCGAGGGTGACCATATCTTCGGTTCATGACCTCACTCCCGCTCCGCCTGGTGGCGCTCGGCGTCATGCTCCTCGGCGCGACTTCAGCGCCCGCGCTTCCCAGCTACAATCGCGTCCTCCTGCTCGAGACAACCTCAGAGACGTCGGCCAACGCCAGCTTCGGCGACCTCGATGGTGACGGTCATCTCGACATCGTGCTCGCGAAGGGTCGCCACTGGCCGCTCGTCAACCGCGTGCTCTTCGGCGACGGCAAGGGTGGAATCCGCCGTTCGGCGGACCTCGGCGTTGCATCTGACAAGTCGTACTCGGGAAGGCTGGCCGATCTCGACGGCGATGGCGACCTCGATGTGGTGATCAGCAACGACGCGCCGAGCGAGAAGCTCGTCTACCTGAACGACGGGAAGGGGCGCTTCACGGTGGGCTCCACCTACGGCCGGCCCGAGTGGCCGATGCGGAACGCAACCGTGGCCGACATGAATGGCGACGGACGGCTCGACATCATCGCGGCCAATCGCTACGGACGCACGAGCGGTTCGAACTACATCTGCCTCAACCGCGGCAATGGCCAGTTTGACGCCGACTGTACGCCCTTCTCGCCCGTGCCGGCGACCACGATCACGACTGCCGACTTCAATGGCGATGGCATCGCCGACCTGCTCGTGCCGCATCGCAACGGCGGGCAGAGTCAGCTCTACCTCGGCGCGAAGGGCGCAAGCCTGTCGACGCTGCGTGCCGTTCCCTTCGGTCCCGCCGATGCCAGGATCCGCGTCGCGGAGGCGGCGGACGTCGACGGCGATGGCGCGATGGACGTCATCGCCATCGACGAGGCGAAAGGCGTGTCGATCTACCGCGGAAAGGGCGACGCGACGTTCGCGGCGCCTCGGTCGGTCGGTGACGCGTCGGTGGTTCCCTACGCGCTCACGGTGGATGACCTGAACTGCGACGGCAGGGCGGACTTTGTGGTCGGCAACGTCGAGGCACCGTCCACCGCCCATGTCAACGACGGTACGGGGCGCACCTTCACGCAAGTCTCCTTCGGCGACAAACAGGGTTCAGCGTACGGCATCGCGATCGGCGATTTCAACGAGGATGCGCGTCCCGACATCGCTGTCGCGCGGTCGGAGGCGCCGAATGCACTCTACTTCGGGGCAGGCGCGTTCAGCTGCGCGACCCCCGCCGCAGCGCCCGCCGCGGCTTCCCCGGCGATTCCTTCTGCGAGTCCCGCACAGCAGCCCGGCGACCTGCGCCTCACCTACCTCGGCAACGCCGGCTGGGAGATCACCGACGGACGCACCGTCGTACTCGTCGATCCCTTTCTGACACAGTTCGCGCGCTGGACGCCTCGCGGCCCCGCACGCGAGGTTGCGCCCGACTCCCTGTATCGCCCGGACACGGCGCTCATCAATCGGCACGTGAAGCGGGCCGACTACATCATCATCACGCACGGTCACTCCGATCACGCGCTCGATGCGGGGGTCATCTCGCGCCGCACCGGCGCGGTGATCGTTGGCCACGAGACGACGGCCAACCTCGCGCGCGCGTACGCGGTGCCCGATAGTAACCTCATCACCGTGCGCGGCGGCGAGGACTACGACTTCGACACCTTCTCGCTGCGCGTGATTCCCAGCATCCACAGTGCGCTCGACGACAAGCGCTACTTCAACAACGGCCGCGGCATCGCCGGCGTCGCGCCACGCGGCCAGCGGGCACCGTTGCGACGCCGGGACTACCAGGAGGGGGGGAGCTTCGCCTACCTGCTGCGCATGGCAGGACACGAAGTGGTGATCATGGGCTCCATGAACTTCCTGGAGCGCGAGATGGAGGGCCTGCGCCCCGACATCGCACTGGTCGGCGCGAACAGCCAGCGACTCGAGATCCACGACTTCACGGGGCGGCTCATGCGCGCGCTCGGCTATCCCGCGCTCGTCGTGGCGTCGCACGCCGATTCGTACGGCAACCCGAACCCGCCAGCTGCTGTCGTCGCAGATCGCCAGCGCTTCGTCGAGGAAGTCAACGCGGCATCGCCGGGCAGCCGCGTGATACTGCCGACATGGTTCGAGCCGATCGTCGTGCCCGCTCGAGCCGCCACGCCCGCCGTGGCCAGTGGAGGGCGCGACCGCCGTCGCATCGATCCACCGGGCCTCGCGCCGCTCGTCCCCGCGTACTCGGTCGCGATCCGTGACGGTGACCTGGTCTTCGTCTCCGGCATGACCGGTGTGAAGCCCGGCACGCAGGAGATCGTCGAGGGCGGCGTGTCGGTGCAGACTCGGCAAACGCTCGAGAACATCCGCACGTCGCTCACCGCCGCTGGCGCGACCATGGCCGACGTCGGCGAGTGCACCGTCTTCCTCGTGGACATGGCCGACTATGCGGCCATGAACGCCGAGTATATCAAGTTCTTCCCCGTGGATCCGCCGAGCCGGGCGACGCTGGCGGTCACGTCGCTGCCACGGCCGGCGGCGCGCGTGGAGATCAAGTGCAGCGCGCGGGTGCGGGGGCGATAGCGCGCGCGAGGGTCTACACGAAACAAGCGAGCCCCGGCACCTGCCGGGGCTCGCTCGTTGTCGGGACTGCGTGGTTACCGATTCGCCGTGTTGTCGAGGAACGGCCGGTTCGTGGCCGTCGTGGAGGTAATCGTGATGTCGCCCCTCGCGCCGATGGTGTACACTCGGCCCGGGGAGAACGAGACCGCCGTTCGCACGATTGCGTTCGTCGTGGAGCCGGCGTATCGCGTGGCGAGGTCGTACACGCCGCCGGGAAGTGAGGTGAAGGCACCGCCCGCCTTGTAGGCGACGGGACCACCCACGGCGACTTGCGCCGACGTGGTGGTGTTCGTGGCGTACAACGTCATGGGGTTGGCATTGGAAATCGCGTTCACGAACCGCACGTAGGCGACCGAGTAGTCGATGGTCGAAACGAACGGATCCTCCACCACGAATCCATCCACAGTCTTCGCCGTCGTGCTGTACGGACCGCTCATGTAGAACGAGTAGCTCTTTCCGTCCGCGATGGTCGCGGTCACCTTGGCGATGGCGAGGTCCTTGTCGGCCGTAGCCGAGATCTTCCCCTCCAGCGAGTAGGAGCCCGGGACGATGGACGCGTAGAATCCACCGGACCCCACGCTCCCATACGTCACGCCGTTGGTCGATTCACCTCCCGTCGTGGAGCTGATCGCCGTCATCTTCGTGGCGTTGGCGTAGAAATTCACCGCCGGGGCGCCCACGCCGAAGTTGAAGAACTTGATGCGGGCGGCGGCCGCTGGTCCGGCGATCTCCTGGACCGCGGTCTTGTCGCAGCCGCCCACCACCACGAGCAGGAGCAACGCCGCGAGGGCTCGGTATGTGTGCATGGGTAGGGTCACGGTTCGGTGATCCACATCGGCTTGGTGTGATAGTCGAGGGCGAGCCCGCCAATCGCGTCGAGTCCCGCGCGGTTCCAGACGTACTCGGAGTTGAAGCGCGGGCGGATGCGCTGCACGATCTTGCCGCCGTTGTCGGGATACAGGGTTGCCGGCGGGACGAAGCCCGGGTAGACCTGCAGGCTGGTGGCCGGATCGATGTCGGTGTAGTGATACCGGCGCATGTCGGTCCACAGCTCCACGTGGGCCCATCCCCACTGGGCGATGTACTTCTGCGACATGATGTGGGTCAGCGTCAGCCCGGCCGGTGAGGCGGGAACGATGGCCGGCGAGGCGAGGAAGCTCGCCTTCTCGGCAGACGTGATCTGCGTGGCCGCCTGGGCGTTGTCGTTGTTGCGCGCATTGACGAAGTCGATGTGGGCCGAGACGCCATTGCGGTAAGCGGCAAGCGCCGTCGCGCGGTCGCCCGCACGAAAGGCCGCTTCGGCCTTCACGAACTGCAGCTGTGCGTAGGTCACCACCGGCGTCTTCACCTTGTCATCGAACAGGTAGCGCCCCGGCTGTTGCAGTCCGCCCGTTCCGGCATACCCGAAGAAGTTGTTCGGGCGCTGGTCCACGGGAATCGCCCCGAAGCCGACGACGTTGATGTCGAGCCCGCGATACGACCCGTTCGGGGCGGGCGCGAGCATGCGGCTCATGCGGGGATCCACGATTCCACCGAATGCCGTCCCGTCCATGAGCCCAACCACAAATTGCGTCTGGCGGTAGGTGGTGAGGTTGTTGCGCGTCCGACCCCAGAAGTTGGTGTCGTTGTTGTTCGTGGCCGGGAAGCTCTGCAGCGCGTCGTCTGCGCCGCTGGTGAACGAGCGGTCCACGGCGGCCATCACGTCGGCCGGCTTGTACGTCCCCTTGTTGGAGTAGTGGCTCAGGTTCAGGGCAAGCAGGCCCTGCGCCAGCTTGAGCCACTTGCCGCGGTCTCCGTTGTACATCTTGTCGGTGCGGGCCAGGTAAGTCGGGTCCACCGCGCCGTCGCTGCGCGCCAACAGGGTGATGGCGTCGTTCAGCAGGCGCTGGATCTCCTGATACGCGTACTCCTGCGTGTCGTAGTTGAAGGAGAACTTCGACTGGTCGATGGCCTCCTTCACGATGATCTCGCCGTGCAGGTCGGTGGTGGCCTGCCACCCCCAGGCCTTGAGCACCTTGCCGACCCCGAGCAGGTCCCAGCGCTCCTCGGCCTCGGCCTTGTCCATCATGTCGACCAGGTTCTGGCCGAACGTCCAGTACACGTCGCGCCAGATCTGCGCCCCGTTGTCGCTGGACGGGTCGTACCCCATGCGGTCCCAGGTGCTCAGGACCGTCCCGGGAAACGTCCACTGCTGCGTATAACGCCCCACGAACCGCCCGTCGAGCTGCGGCGCCGTGGCCATCCAGTGAAGCATGGGCGCGAGGTACAGGTTGGCCGAGACGTCCTGTGGCGCGTTGGGGTTGGTGTTGACGTCGAGGAAGTCCTTGCAGCTGGCCGAAGCCGCGAGCAGGACCAGTGGCACGACGGCGCGCACGCGCCGCAGGAAGCGAGGCATCGGCGGGGCCATGTCGGAAGTGGTCGGCGTCTGGAGACGCGCGAGGGCGTGTGAATGTGGCGTCATCGTCAGAACCCGAAGCGGAAGCCGAACGTGTAGCCGCGCGGCATCGGGAAGTTGCCGAAGTCGATCCCGGCCGCCCCCGATCCGCCCACGGCGGCCGTGTTGCCATTCACGATCGGGTCGAGCCCGGAGTAGTTGGTGAGCACGAACAGGTCGGTCCCGGTCATGAAGACCGAGGCGTCGCGCGTGTTCAGGAAGCCGCGTGGCAACGCATACCGCACCGTCACGTCGCGCAGGCGCAGCCAGTTGATGTCCTTCTCGATGAACAGTTCTTCCGAGATCGACGTGTAGAACTGCGGCTGCACCGCTGGAATCACCACGATGTTGTTGGGCGTGGGGGTCGCGCTGTTCTCCTTGCCGTCACGCAGCACCCCCTTGATCACCCGCGGCTCCTCACGGTCGAGCGTGCGCGGGCTGAGCCCGCGCGCAGTGAGGAACTGCTCGGTGGCGTTGTACACGTCGCCCCCGCGCCGAATGTCCAGCAGCATCGATACGGACAACTTCTGGAAGCGAATCGTGTTGTTCACGCCGATGGTGAAGTCGGGTTGCCGATCGTAGCCGGCATCGATGAACGCAGTGGAGCGCAGCGGCAACCCGGTCGTCGGGTCGATGAGCAGCTCGTTGTTGTCGTTGCGCAGGTAGAACAGCCCGGTCAACGACCGCGTCGACGCCCCCGGCTTGGTGCCGTTGCGCACGTTGCCGAAGAGCCAGGTGTCGGAGACGTACGACTCCGGGAGTTCGTTGGGGAGCGCCAGCACCGTGCCGCGCGCACGGTCGAAGTTGGCCTCAACGTCCCATGCGAGCAGCCGGTTCTCGATCGGCGTGGCACGCAGCGTGACCTCGAGCCCCTGGTTGCGGGTGACCGCCCCATTGAGGTTGAACAGGATGAAGCCCGTGGCGTAGCTGCCGCGGATGTCGTTGACGATCTGGTCCTTCGTCTGCTTGCGGTACCAGGTGACGTCGAGGCCGAGTCGGTTCTCGAGGAAGCCGAGTTCGGTGCCGAACTCGTACGACCGGGCAAACTCGGGCTTGAGCCCCAGGTTGGGGCCGGTGAAGCCGTAGCCGTAACCGCCGAACGAGGTCGTCTTGAACTCCAGCGACGGACGGAAGGCGTACGGACGCGCATCCTTACCTACCTCGGCGTAGCCGGCGCGCAGCTTGCCCGTCATGAACTTCCCGATGGACGGGAACGCGTCGGAGAAGATGAACGACGACGAGATCGATGGATACGTGAACGAGTTGCGTTCCTGCGGAATGGTCGACGTCCAGTCGTTGCGCGCCGTCGCCGTGAGGTACAGGTAATCGTTGTAGTTGAGCGTCGCGCTGCCGAACAGCGACACGAGGCGACGCTGCGTCAGCGTCGTGCGGTTGACGCGCTGGTTGGTGTTGTTGATCGAGACGAAGTTCGGGTCCAGGAAGTCGAGCCCCTGCAGCGCCGCGGTGGTCGACCGGAAGTCGGAGATCTGGTTGCCGAGCAGCCCGGTCAGCGAGAGCCCCCGGCCGAGGTCGATGCTCTCGAAGTTGAGCAACGTCTGCGCGGTGAGGTTGCGCGTGATGTCGTTGGCCTCGTCGAGGATCCCGTTGTTGTTGTTGCCGTACGCGCTCTCCGGATGCCGCAGGATCAGGTTCTCGTTCGTGTAGCCGTCGACACCGATGTTGGTCTTGAGGTTGGCCCACGAGACCGGCGTGAGGATGAGCCCCAGGTTGGCGATGAGTCGGCTGTTCTTCGAGTTGATCCGGTTCTTCTCGATATTGAAGTACGGATTGTCGGTCTCGGACGCCGTGGCGAGGTTGGTGATGCGTCGGCGGTTCCCCGCCGGCGTCAGCCAATCGCTGGCGTTGTCGGTCTGTGGCCAGACCAGCAGCCCGATGAGCGGGCCGTTGTCTCCCTTGTAGGCCTGGTCGTTGTCGGCCACGGAATACTGCATGGACAGGTCGGTGCGAATCCAGCGATTCACCTGCGACGTCGAGGCGCCGGTGAGGTTGATGCGCTGGTACTTCGAGTTCGGGATGACCCCTTCCTGCTTGTCGCCCGACATCGCCAGGCGATAGCTGATGCGGCTGTCGGGCGATGCACCGCTGAAGGCCAGGTTGTGCCGCTGGGTCAGCGCCGTGCGAAAGAAGCCGTCGATGTTGTCATAGAACGTCGTGCCGTCAGGATACGGTGCCCCGAAGTACTGGAAGCTTCCGAGCAGGTCACCGGCAACGGTGGTCGGGCCATAGCGACGCTGCAGCTCGGGGCGCGCACGGGTGTTGTCCATGCGCAGGCTCGACGAAAACTCGAAGCCTCCCTGGCCCGCCTTGCCGCGCTTCGTGGTGATGACGATCGCCCCGTTCGCCGCGTCGATCCCGTACAGCGCCGAGGCCTCCGGTCCCTTCAGCACGACCAACGTCTCGATGTTCTCGGGATCCAGGTCGGCCGCACGATTGGTGAAGTCGAGCCCGCGATTGTTGAACGCCGTCACCGAGCCCGGCGCGTCGGCCGCGAGCACACCGGTGTTGAGCGTCTTGTTGTCGAGCGGTAGTCCGTCGACGATCATCAGCGGCTGGTTGCTGCTCGAGATCGAGCTGACGCCGCGTATCGTGATCGACGACGACGCCCCGGGCACCCCCGAGCTGCTCGTTACCTCAACCCCCGCCACGCGCCCCTGTAGCGCATTGACGAAGTTCTGGCGCTGCGTCTGGGAGATGTCGGCGCCCGCCACGGTCTGCTGCGAGGTGCCGAGCGAACGGAGTGCGGTGGTTTGGCCAAGGGCGGTCACCACCATCGCGTCCAGCTGCATGGCGACGCGCCGCAGCTGCACGTTGATGACATCCGATGCCCCAACCGGCCGCTCCTCGGGAGCGCTGCCGAGGAACCGGTACTGAAGGACCTGCCCTTCGGCGACCCGCACGCTGTAATCGCCACGATCATTGGTGAGCGTCCCCACCGTGGTCCCCTTCACCACGACGGAGACACCCGTCATGGGCGCACCCTGCTCACTCGTCACTCGACCGGTGACCGTCTTGGGTTGAGCGGCAGTCTGGGCGGTGGCCGGTTGCGCGACCAGCCACGCGCCCACCAGCAGCGCGAACAATCGTTGTTTCATGATAGAAGAGTGTGGGAACTGAGTGAGTGCCGCGGTGCGATCACGCTCGATGCGGCCGCAGGTGGAAGTCAAATTGGGCGGCCGGGCCGCGACGTCAATGAAGATTCGCGATCTGTGCCACTATTATGCCTGTCGAGTCGGCACGGTCGCGCGCCCGAATCCTCAGGATCGGTCCCGCGCTCCGAGCCCTAGCGCACCTCGATCCCGACCGTCACCCGCTCGCCAACCGCAAGTCCCTCCGCCCGCCTGACGCTGTCCTTTAGCGGAATGAGGTACCGGCCGTCCCGTGGAAACAGCGACGTCTTCCACTCCGTGCCGCCGATCCGCACCACGACCGGGACCATCCCCCATCCATAGGTCACCAGCTTGGCGATGCCCTGCAGGTCACGGCACTGCTTGGCCGGCACGGTGACGAAGTGGAAGGGGGAGGGACCCCGCCACTCCCAGATCCTGCCGGTGAACGTGAAGGACATCATGGCGGTATCGCCGGGGTTTGATGAGCACCACGCGTGCGAGCAGCGATGCCCGGGACAGGAGCGCCGCAGGCGAGGATTCGACGCGTCTATGGCGCGATGATGACGAACCGATAGTCGCCGACCTGCGAAACCGGCCACTGCACGCGCACCAGGTAGGCTCCAGTGCGCGGCAACGTGAAGACCTGGCTGCGATCGGGGCCGAGTTCCCACTGCGTGTGGTCAACCCGGGCCGCGGCGACGAGGCGACCGGTCACTGGTTCAAAGACCTGGAACGCCAGCCCGGGCGCGGAGCCGACCTGCGTGGTCACCAAGGCCTGAAGGCGCTGCCCCGCCACGCCCGAGAACTCGAACTCGTCGATGTCCTCCACAGGAAAGTTCGCCTCGCCCGAAACCGTGTCGCCGATGGCGAAGCTGACTGGCAGCGTCTCGGGTGTGCGATGGATCGGATGCGTCACGATCCTGTAGGGGAACGAACGGCCGAACTGTGGTCTCCCCCCGCGCTCTTGCACCCGCAGCATGACGCGACCGCTCTCCGGAAAGACGAGGCGACCGAACGAGAGCAGCAAGTCGTTGCCGTGCGAGAGGTACCGCACCACGTCCTTGGTGTGCGCATCCACCAGCTGCAGGTCGAGACCGTACGGGTCATTTCCTGTACTGAACTCCACACTGAACTCGCCCCCCGGCGCACCCTGCACGAAGTACTCATCCACATCGCCCGGGATCTCGATGCCTTCATTTTGCACGAGGTCGCCAGGCACGAGCTCCTCCGTATGGTGCTCCGGGGTCCCGAGGATGCGCCTCACGAGCAGGCGATACGGCCCCCGTTGCCCGACGACGCGCCCGTTCTCGCTCGACCGCGCTCGCGCCAGGTACGCCCCGCTTTCCTCGAGGGTGATGCGATAGATGCCAGGCTCGGAGAGCGTCGGGCCCGCGTCGGTGAACGAGACGCCCGCCCGGCCGCGCGCCCGTATGAGATCCGCACTGAGTGCACCGCTCCCCACGGGTACCTGCATCTCCAGGTCGATGTGGTCACCCTTCTGCGCTTGAAAGCGGTACTCGTCCACGTCGCCCGCAGGGTCGATCGCGCCGGTGATCGTATCGCCGATCGCGATGACCTGTGCTCCGACTTCCGGAGCACTGCTGATTCGGTACGCTGCTACCGTGTAGGCACCGACAGGGATGGCCAGCGGCTCGCCGAGGGTGGCAATCCTCAGGCGGTATCGACCGGCCACGAGCGGCAACGCGCCGGTCGTGAACGTCTCCCAACTGTTGGTGCCCAACGGGCCGATGGACTCGCCAAAGCGGTCGAGCAGTGTGACGACCACTCCGGGCCAGGTCGGCAGCCCGGGGCGTGCGGTCGTCTCGAAGTCGACCACGAACCGCAACGTGTCGTCGGTCGCGAGGTTGATCGTGTAGTCGTCCACGTCGCCCGGAAGGTCGAGCGTCTCGATTGCCACGCTGTCCGTGGGGACGAGGACCGGGGCGGCGAGCTCGGGCAGCGTATCGATGCGATAGACGAAGAGTCGATATGCGACCCGCGTTGTGCCAAGCGCACGCACCGCAACCGTCGCGGTCCCGCTCCCGTCGAGCGCGAACCGCCCCGTCGAGCGCTCCAGCAGCGACTGTCCGGTCCCGGTGCTGGTGGCGCTCGCGAAGTACTCGAATGCATCAACGTTCGACACCTCGACGCGGGCACTCTGCGACGCCTGGCCATTGGTGAGCTGCAACATCACGTTGTACAGGGCACGCGGAGCCCCCGTGATGAGGAACTCGTCCACATCCCCGACGTAGTCCAGCCGTTCCCCGACAATCGTGTCGTTCTCGATCGCCTGCGTGCCCAGCGACTCGGGACGTCGATCGATGCGGCGGACCATGAATCGGTACGGGCCGACGTACGCACCGCGAATGACCACACGAACGGAATCGAAGACAAACGTGCCGAATACCTGCGACCCCTGCGTCTCGAGCTCCGTGTCACCACCCTGCGACGTCACCGCGGCGCTCATGTCGCGGCCGCCAAGCTCCATGCTCGCTGTTAGTGTGTCGGCGCCGAGCAGCTGCAGGTAGCCGATGTACAGCTCGCCGGGGCGCGCCTCGAACGTGAAGACGTCGACATCGCCGGTCGCGTCGAGCGACTCGCGGATCGTGTCGTTGATGACGAGGCGAGATGACGCCAGCTCGGGCGTCGTCGTGAGGACGCGCAATCCAAACGCGCCCCTGCCGGTGACCTCCATCCGGTACGTCGCCGGGTGCGGCGGAATGATGTCGCTCGAGGACGCGGTCGCCTGGGACGTCGTGGTCGCCGCGGCGAGCACCTGCGCCACGAGGGGTATGCCCGTCGAGTCCTGCACCGAGAGCCGCATCGAGTCGGTGCGCGCCGTCAGCACCACCACGAACGGCCGCGCATCCGTGGACCGAAACACGTAACGAAGCGTGTCACCGGTGCGCAGTGCCCCTTCGAGCAGCTCGGACGCGCGCAGGGTGCCGGCATACGGGCCGCCGCCGATCCGGGGGCTGGAACCGTCGCGGCACACCGCCGATGCGGCGACAAGCGCGGCCAGTCCCACGATGCGCGCTACCCGACCCGACCACCCGAACCCACCACGAGAGCGCACGAACTGTCCTCGCGTCAAAGTGCCTGGTCAAAGTGCCTAGATGATGCCGCCGCGCCGGCTGCCTCGGCAAGTGTGAGACGCCACCGCGCTCGCTAGGGCGCTGGTGCACCTGACCCACGAGCGAGGTCGCAGCATCGCACCTGTCGCGCGCGCACACCGGGGTTGCGGAATCGAGCCGGCCGTCATAACGTACAACCATATGGTTGCACGTTTCCCCCTCTCCGACGCCGATCTTGACCGGCTCTTTCGCGCCCTTGCGGACGGCACGAGGCGCGACATCGTCGCCCGCGTGCTCGGGGGCGAGCAGGCGTCGGTCTCGGTCCTCGCGGCCCGCTACGACATGTCGTTCGCGGCGGTGCAGAAGCACGTCGCCGTGCTCGAGGAGGCAGGACTCGTGACCAAACACCCGCAGGGCCGCGAGCGGATGGTGCGCGGCAATCCGGCGCAACTCGCGCGAGCGCGCGAGCTGCTCCTTCACCTCGAGGGACTCTGGAAGTCCCGCTTCAGCCAGCTCGACGCCGTGCTCGCCGAGCCGAGGCTCCCACAGGACGACTAACCATGCCGATCACCTCCGTCTCCTCCGATCCTGCGAAGCTCACCCTCACCGTGGTCGCCGACTATCCCGTCTCGGTCGAGCGGCTGTGGGAGGCCTATGCCGACCCACGCCAGCTCGAGCGCTTCTGGGGGCCCGAGACCTGGCCCGCGACCTTCACGCGACACGACATGGCTGTGGGCGGCTACTCGCACTACTACATGACCGGGCCCGATGGCACCACGTCGCGTGGCTGGTGGAAGTACCTCGCGGTCGAACCGGGGCGCCGGCTCGAACTGGAGGATGGATTCGCCGACGAGCAGGGGAAGCCGAACGAGCAAATGCCGACGATGCGGATGGTATTCGCCTTCGCGGCGACGGCGTCGGGGTCGCGCTTCGAGAGCGTGACCACCTTCCCAAGCATGGAGGCGATGGAGCAGCTGGTGACGATGGGAATGGAGGACGGGATGCGTTCGGCGATGGGGCAGATCGATGCCGTGCTGGCCGACCTCGCGACGTTTGCAGCCAGTCGCGCCGTCGAAGCCCAGCTGCTCAGCGATACGCAGGTGCGGGTCAGCCGGGTGATTCGCGGTTCGGTGGCCGACGTCTGGCGCGCGCATAACGAGCCCGCGTTGATGAAACGCTGGCTCCTTGGCCCCGACGGCTGGACCATGCCGGTGTGCGAGGTGGCCACGAAGGTCGGGGAGAGCTACCGCTACGAGTGGGAGTCGGCCGACGGTGCGCAGCGATTCGGGTTCGAGGGCGAGCTGCTGGAATTGAGCGCGCCGTACCGCGCAGTGACGACGGAGCGTATGATCGGCATGGAGGGCCCTGGGACGCACAACGAGATGACGTTGGTCCAGACGCGCGAGGGAACGCTTCTCAGCCTCGTCATTACCTATCCCAGCCGAGAACTGCGCGACATGGTGCTCGGCACCGGGATGACCGGAGGAATGGAAGCGAGCTACGCGAGACTCGAGCGAGAGTTGCTCGCGGCGTAGCTGCTGCGGATGATCGTTGCGGCGTGCGCGTCCGCCGCAACGGTCGGCGCCGGGCACGCACGCGCCGAGACAACGGTTGTTGCGGCCAGCCGTCGTTTGGCGGCTGGTCCACGACATCGATGCCTCGCCGACGTCCACGCGCAGAAATCACGACACCGCCGGCCCGGTCAGGCAGATCAACCGAAGTCGGCCACGGTCGGTCGGCGTTCTGACCGCTTCTCGGTCATCGTGACCGAACGTGGCCAGGCGCTGTAACTCTCTGTCTTTTGGTGACTTGCGTCCTGCTCCAGACGCGACGCGTGGCACGCGGGGTGCTTGGTGTGGAGGGCAGCAACACTGCTTCGATCGCCCTCCTCCCGCCTCCATCCCCGCGCAGATGTTCTCCTCGCTCCCCCGCATCGCTCGCTCCTTCGCCGCCGTGGTCGTCTCGTCGCTCGCCCTGGGCGCCTGCGCCGACTCCACGTCGCCCACGCTCAACTCCGGCTACATCACGTCGGCGGCTGCCGTTGCCTCTCCCGCCGTGCTCGACGGGCATTACGCTACAGGACTTCAAGCTCCTCTATCCCAAGCTCAGCACCCAGGTCCCCGCGGTGAAGACCAGGGGCGACACGACGATCCAGACCTTCACGGTGAATCCGAAGAGCGGGAAGTTGATCTACTTCGGCAAGTCGAGTGGGCACACGATCGCCATTCCGGCCAACACCCTCTGCGACCCCAACAAGAACGCCTACGGCCCCACCGAATGGATGAAGCCGTGCATCCTCGCGACTTCGTCCATCACGTTCGAGGTGCGCACCTGGAACGACGCGAAGGGGCAGCCGCACGCCGAGTTCTCTCCCAACATCCGCTTCAACCCATCGGCGCCTGACCCGGTGCGGCTGTACTTCGCGGACAACGACCTGCAGAACTTCTCCCGTGTCGTGATTCCGTTCTGCAATGGGTCGAACCATTGTGTCGATGAATCGATCACGGATGCAGCGCTCACGACCCACGCCGCGCCGCATCCCAAGGGCGGATACTGGATCTACCGCACTCTGCGCCACTTCTCGGGCTACAACGTGACGGCGTTCTAACGGCGAGCTCATCTCACGCCGGCTGTCTCCGGCCGGCGCAGGGTGTGGGTGCCCAGGGTGCGAGATGGTGGGTAGCGACTGGGGCTGTCGACCATGAACCGCATCGCTACCCCACCATCTCCTGCAGCCGGGTACTCAGCTCCGCGAGATCGAACGGCTTGCGCAACCGGATGATATCGGCTGGAATGCTCGCCTCCGCGTGCAGCGCCGGCGACGCGAAGCCGGACATCAGGAAGATGGGGAGCAGCGGGAGGCGATCGCGCACTGCCGCACACAGCGCGGCGCCGCTCATGCGCGGCATGCTGAGGTCGGACAGCATCGCGTCGACGCGCCACTCCGTGCGCTCCAGCGCCTCCAGCGCCTCGACACCGTCGGCCGATTCGACGACGGTGAAGCCATTGAACCTCAGCCACTTGGCGATGGACTGCCGGACGCTGCGCTCGTCCTCGACGAGCAGTACGAGGCGCGATGACCGGCTGTGGGACGGCGTGGCACCCTCATCGACCACCTCGTCCGCTTCGTCGGCGGTGCGCGCGCTGACACGCGGGAAGATGAGACGGAGCGTCGTGCCCGCGCCGAGCGCTGACTCGATCTCGACGTTACCGTCGAACCCCTTCATGGTGCCGTACACCATCGCCAGCCCCAGTCCGGTGCCTTTCGATCCCTTGGTCGAGAAGAAGGGTTCGAAGACGCGCTCCAGCGTCTCATCGTCCATGCCGACCCCATCATCGGTCACGCTGAGTTCGACGTAGTCGCCGGCGACGCGGCCGGTACGCTCGTCGACCACGGGCTGACGGCGGGTGACCGCGTCGAGACTGATCTTCCCGATCGCGCCGACGGCATCGCGCGCATTCATCACCAGGTTCAGGATCGCGACCTCGACCTGGGAGCGATCCACATGCACCACAGTCCCCGGTTCGGCGACGCGCAGCTCCAGTGCGATGGTTGCCGGGACGACGCGCCGCAGCATCGGCATGAGCTCGTGCAGCAGCAGCGAGAGGTCGACGACCGTGCGTTCGCCGTGCCCGGGACGTCCAAAGGTCAGCAGCTGGTGGCAGAGGGCCGCCCCGCGCTCGGTGGCGAGCTGGATCTCCCGGAGTTCGTGCATCGGGTCCACTGCAGGGGTGAGCTGTGCCAGGTTGGCGTTGACCCGAATCGTGGTGAGCAGGTTATTGAAGTCGTGGGCGACCCCGCCAGCCAGCAGCCCGAGGGCGTCGTACTTCTGCGACTGGAGGAGCCGCCGTTCGAGCTGCGTTCGTTCGCTGACGTCACGGGTGGTGAGGATCAAGCCGGCGATCGCGGCATCGTCGCGGCGGTCCGAGACCACGGTCTCGAAGTAGTGCGTGGTCCCGTGCACGGTCGCACCCCACGCCACCAACTCGCCGTCGGATGGACGGGCCACCGCCAGCTGCAGCGCTGAGTCCGCGCCGACGCCGATGGCATCCAGTCGCCGGCCCTCCAACTCCGCGGCGGCCGCGCCGAACACACGCGACGCCGATTCGCTGCTGTACCGAATGATGCCATCGTTATCGACCAGGATGAGCGCCTCGGCGCTCCGCTGCGCGAGCGCGCGGAATCGCGCTTCCTGTGCCTCGAGCTCGACGGCATGGGCGCGCGTCGCCCGCTCGGCCACCACCAGGCGAGCGATCACCAGGCTGGTCAGCACCACCGCACCCAGGATCAGCCCGCGAGTGGCGCCGGTCGCCACCCCGCCTCTCACGATCTCCACGAGCACCAGCGCGCCAACGGCGGACATCGCGGCGAACGGGAGAAAGGACGCCACCGCACGCGTCGGCGCCGCGTCCTGACTGGGGCGCGTCACGCCAGCCAGGGTGAAGAGGACGGTGCTCCCGGCGAGCAGAATGTCGGCTCCCTGGCGCAACAGGATCGACTCCAACTCTGTGCCACGCACCAGGATGAGATCTCCCACCGAGGCGAGCAGCGCCCCCAAGCCAAGCAGCTCCAGGGGGCGGCGTGCGGCGACGTTCCTGGGGCATATGAGCGCGATGCCGGCGGCGATCAGGATCGACACTTCGCCAAGCGCCAGGATGTCGTCGTACCACGATGTCTGCAGCAGCCCATCTTGCAGCTGCGGAAGCGATCACACGAAGTACCAGCTCAGCGTGACGGCGGCGACCACCACCACGCCCACTTCGACCATCGCGCGCACGGGAATGGCGCGGGGACGGTCGATGTCGGAGAGCAGGACGAAGCCCGCGACCAACAATGGATAGTAGCTCTTGTAGAATACGTCGGCGATCAGCGTCGCCGCCGCCGACTCGGGGAGGACATACGCCGTTGCCCCGATGAACGACAGCACCCACCCCCATCCCACGAGGCGCCACGCCAGGACTTCTCGCCACGTCAGCCCCGGGCGCCGAGCGCCGAGCAGGACGCCGACTCCCGCGGCGAGATAGAGTGGGAGGAAAGCCAGGTTCTCGAAGACCCACAGATCCTCGCCTCGGCGCGCCGCGATGACCGCACAGTAGATGGCGGCATACGCGAGGACCGCGCCGACGGCAAGACGTCGCCCGCGCGGAGCGCGCGCGGCGAGATCGATTGCCCCCGGCGGGGAGCGCCGGAATTTTCCCGGGAACGGGGTGTCGGGCGGCACGCGAGGAACGGGAACGCGGTGGCGCGGCGGGAGAGAACGGGGTGGGGGACGTGACCGATGGGTCGTCCGGCAGCGGCTGCGACGGCGATTCTACGATGCGACCGACCTGGACGCCAGAGGAGCGGCGCCCCGGCGGCCGTCCGGCGTGAGCGACTCGAGCTTCGTGCAAACGCTTCCACCGAGAGTGGGCTTGAGGATCAGGCAGCTCAGTCGGAGCGCTCGCCCCTCGACCCATGGTCACCACGACACGGAACCTGCGACCCGGCATTACCGCGCTCGCCGTCGTGGCCGGCTGCCGTCCCCCCCTTGCGCTCGCCCAAGATCAAAACCCTAATACGACGTGACCACTCCCCCGTCGGACGCGCTCGACGCGCTGTACGCGCAAGTGTATGACCAGCTGCGGCGCCTGGCCCACGACCAGCGCGCCCGTCAGGGGGCGTCCGAGACGCTCAACACCACGGCGCTCGTGCACGAAACGTACTTGCGCCTGGCGGAGAGCGACGCGGCGGCCTGGAACGATCGCAACCACTTCCTCGCCCTCGCCGCACGGGCCATGCGCTTCGTGGTGGTGGACCACGCGCGCGCGCGCCTGGCCGACAAGCGAGGGGGCGGCGTGCGTGCTGTCTTGCTCGACGAGGACCAGCTCCCGCCCCCCGATCGCGCCGAGGAGCTGGTCGCCATCGACGAAGCGTTGACGCGACTCGAGGGGCACGACGCTCGACTCGGCCAGCTGGTGCAACTGCGATTCTTCGCCGGCCTCAATTACGAGGAAATCGCTGAAGTGGTCGGGCTGTCGGTGCCGACCGTCAAGCGTGACTGGGCGCGTGCCCGCGCTTGGCTGTACCGCTTCATGACCGAGGAGTGCGCCTGACGAGCGGCGCCCCCTCCGTCGCGCGGCGCCTCGGCGTCTCCTACAGGTACTTCGCCACCGCAGGGGCCAGGATGGACGGCGTCGCGGGCTTCGTGCAGACGTCGGGACCGGGCCGCGCGGTGGACGAGTAGCCGCTGGGGCAGGTATAGTTTCCCACGGCGTTGGTCATCTGGTGCTGGCAGGCGTCCCTGCCGCCGTTGAACTGGTCGATCGCCTTCACGTAGCCGACACCGCAGAAGATGTTGGCCGTCGACGCGGTGCCGGCGACGTAGCAGCGGGCGCTGCTCCCGCTCACCTGGAACGAGTAGCCGGTGGGACAGCCGAAGTACTTCTCGGCCGTGTTGGCCACCGCCGTCGCGGGCCGAGCAGCGGCCGTGGCGAGGGATAGGGCGAGCGCGCCGATGGCGCCGAGGATGAGTGTGCGTGCCGACATGAGGGTCTCCGGTGAAGGGTTGGTGTCCCGCACTGGAGCAATCGGAATCTCGCCGGCTGCCGTATCACCTACTGTGCTCCACTCCCGGCAGTGAGCGAATCGAGTTGTGCCTGGATCAGCATCCGGCGCGCCGAGTCGGCCGGGGCCGCATAGAGCGCGAGCAGTTCGCGGCCCGTCGATCGTGCCGCGCTGTGCGCCACTGGGGGGGCGCGTCGCGCATCGTTGAATGCGGCGAGCAGTTCCCGTTCGCCCTCGTCCCGCCGCCCGGTGCGCACAAGGCAGGCGCCGTATTGCCCGCGGCCACCCAGCCGGAAGGGATGCAGCGGGGGAAACGAGCGATCGAGCACGTCCAGCGACTGCTCAAACTCCCCGAGCAGGCCAGGCGTGCCGCTGTTTGTCCGGCAGGCGATGTCGGCGACCTTGGCGCGCAGGATGGCGGTGCCGGGGTTCGCCTGGCCTCCCATCGCGAGCTGCAATGTGAACGCCTCACGGTACACCGCCTCCGCCTCCGCGGTGCGCCCGAGCTTCTCGAGCACGCCGGCATGGTTGTCGAGGGTGATGGGCAGTCCTCGCTTGGCCTCGTCGCCCGCGGCGCGCTCCGCCGCCACCACCTCTGCGATCAGGCGCTCCGCGTCGTCCAAACGTCCGGTGCGAGACAGGATTCCACCAAGCGTGAGCTTGGCCGATCGGACGCTGGGGTGGCCCGCCGGCAGGCGCTCGCCCAGGAGCCGCACGGCGCCCCGCAGCAGTGGCTCTGCGTCGCCGCTGCGCCCGATGCGGTCGAGCAGGAAGCCCAGGTTCGCCATCTCCACCGCCACGCGCGGATGGTCGGCGCCGAGCCGCGCCACGTTGATGGCGTAGGCCTGGCCGGCGAAGCGCGCGGCGCCCTGCGCGTCGCCGGATCGCATGGCCAGGGTTGCCCGATTGTTGAAGTAGTCCGCGAGGGCGCCGGAGTCGGGGCGCGGCAGCAGTTGCAGCAGGGCGTAGGCCGAGTCCAGGTAGACACGCGCCGAATCGAAGCGATTGCGTTCCATGTGGCCCGCGCCCAGGCTCACGAGCGTGACCGCCAGGCCGCGTGCCGCGTGGCCCGCGGAGTCGGTGTCGGCCAGGGGTGGCATCCGGCCGTCGTTAGGCACGGTACCGGCGCGCGCAGCGTCCGTGGCCGGGGTTCGCAGCGACATCGACGACCGGAAGAGCGTGTCGGCGGTCGCGTGCTCGCCGCGCGCGCGGGCCAGGTTGCCCAGCGCCGACAACGTCGCGGCGCGCTCGGCCGGCGTCACGTCGGGGTCGTCCGCCTGCAGCGCCCGCGCCGTGTCGAGCAGCGACTGCGCGTCGCGGAACCGCCCGAGTCCATGGAAGGCGCGCCCGAGCGCCGTGAGCAGTTCGGCCCGCGCCGCGGGCTGGAATGCCAGGTCCCGATTCACCCGCTCGACCCCCTCGGCCAGCACCTGGGTGACGCGCAAGGTGTCGCCCCGCCCTGGGGCGAAGGGATCGCCGCGCTCGAAGAGCGACGCCAGCAGGCGATTGGTGGCGCGCGCGCGGTCCCGCTCGCGATTGGCGCGGTCCCGCTCGACGGCGGCTACGTCCCGCTCCGCACTGGCCAGGTCGCGTTCGCGCGCCACGCGCCGCCCCTGCACGATCGTGTTGGCCATGACCTCGAGCGTCGCGACCGCCGCCACACCCCACGCGGCAGAGAGCCATGGGTTGCGCCTGACGAGTCGCACCGGGCGTTCGGCCGGCGACGACCGCCGGACCAGGACTGGAAAGCCCTCCCGCACCCGCCGCACGTCCTCGCGCAACGCGGCGACCGATTCGTACCGCGTGGTGACGCCGGGCGCGAGCGCAGTGAGGATCACGTGATCGAGGTCGCCATGCAGGCCGCGCGCCAGCTCCGGGTCGGCGGCGTTGCGGCTGGGCGGCATCATGGCCCGCTCGATCGCCGTGTTCTCGGCCCGCGTCATCACCAGGCGCTGCCACGCCGGGCGCGAGCCGGTGAGCAGTTCGTGCAGCAGCACGCCAAGGGCGTAGACGTCCATGCCGACCGACGCCGGCTCACCGCGCGCCTGCTCCGGGGCGGCGTACTCCGGCGTGAGGACCAGCTGTCCCGGCCGCGTGGCCGCCTCGGCACCCGGTGCGCCATCACCATCCGCGTCGGCGAGCAGCCGCGCGATGCCGAAGTCGAGCAATCGCACGTGACCATCGGCGGCGACGAGCACGTTGGCGGGTTTCAGGTCGCGGTGCACCACCAATCGCTGGTGCGCGAAGGCGACCGCATCGCACACTTCCTCGAACAGGCGCAACCGCTGCGACAGGGGGGCGCGCGCTGTGGCAAGGTGCTGGTCGATACGCGTGCCCTGCACCAGCTCCATCACCAGGTACGGACTCCCCTCCGCGGTCACGCCGCTGTCGTACAGGCGGGCGATGTGCGGGTGTTCCAGCGTCCCGAGGATTCGTTGCTCCTGGCGGATGCGTCGCCCGATCGCGCCCCCCGTGACCGTGGTGCGCACCACCTTGAGCGCGACCTCGCGCGCCACCGAGCCATCGGCGCGAACGGCGGCGTAGACATTCCCCATCCCGCCGCGGCCGACCAGTCGACGCACCACGTACGCGCCCACGCGGGTCCCCTCGGGTAACGCGGCGTCGGGCGCGTCCACGAGGGGGCCAGACGGGACGAACAGGGCACCCACCGACTCGCCGATCGCCGCCTCTGCACTCCCGAGAGAGTCGAGCATGGCGAGCACCTCGCGTTCCAGCGCACGATCGTCGCCGCACGACGCGCGCACGAACGCCAGTCGGTCATCGGGCGGTCGCGTGAGCACCTCCGCGAACAGCGCGTCGACGCGCACCCAGCGTGTGAAATCCTCGTCGTGCATGGCGCCGATCTCCTCCTCTCGACGGGCGTGACCCTACATAACGGTAGTGGCGACAGGGACGGAAGTGCCGTGCCCCGCGCGGTGCGACACCCGACAGCGGCTGTGCAGCGCTCCATTCCTAGAATCGCAAAGGCCGCCGGACTGGGATCACGCGCGCCAACCGTCGCCCACACCCGCGCCACTCCGACGTCGAGGCGGACGAGCGACGGGTGATCCCTTTCACGCCGCCTTGCCGATATCCCAGTCGAGGGGGCGTGCACGGTCGGATGCGTCGCTTCTCTCTCCTTCCTTCAACCGCTCTTCACCCGCTCTTCAACCGCCCGTGTGGACCCTCTTGTCCTTCCCCATTCCAGCCCGGTCGGTGGTGGGGGCGTCAGTTTGGCGATTGCTCACACTCCTCAGCGTCGGGCCGGGATCGGACCTGCTGGCGCAGGCCACGGCGTCGCCGCCCGATTCCATCGAGGCGCTGCGCGCCGAGGCCCGCTGGGATGGCACGCGCTTCACCTCGAATCGCACCACGCTCGCCTTCGAGCTGTCCCGGTCCCTCGTCGCGGGCGAACGGCTGGCGCTGCTCGTGGGGACAGCCGACGTCTCCTCGACGCTTCGCTGGTTGGGGCGTCGGGTGGAATACACCCCCGAGGCCCTGCCACTGCCCTCCGGTGAGCAGGAGGCGGTCGCCTACCTCGTCACCACCGCAGGCGCGTGGCGCGAGGTGGGTCGCGCACCGTTGCGCGTGCGGTCGCGCGCCGGGCTGGACGCAGGGCAGCTGTCACCGAGCGCCGACCTGTCGTCGGCCGGTCAGCTCGACCAGTTCGTGCCGGATGGGGCCCCGCCGCCCGAGCGTCGTGCGTACCAGGACCTCACCGTGCGACTCGGCCTTGCGGGACGGGGGGTGCGCGATGGGTGGGAGCTGTCGCTCCAGTCGAGCGCCGTGGGCATGAGTGCAAAGGAGCAGCGCCTGCGCTTCGGCGAGCGGCAGGGTGACGCACCTGCGCTCGACCTGGCCGACTACCAGGTGCAACTGCGGCGAGGACCGCTGCGTGCCACAGTCGGCAACCTGTCGGTAGGGCAGAACCGATTCCTGGTCGCTGGTTTCGGGAGCCGGGGACTCTCGGCCGGCGTGCAGCTGAACCGATCCGTCGCGATCGAGGCGGCGGCGGTGCACGGGACCAATGTGGTGGGCTGGGACAACCTGCTCGGCGTGTCGAACGGGAAGCACCGGATGCTCAGCACGGGCGTCGCGCTCGAACTCGTCCCGTCGCGGCCGGGCGCCGTGCACGTGGATGTGCAGGCGCTCGACGGCTCGCTGCTCCCCCGGACGGGCTTCACACAGGGGGCCGTCACCGACGCGGAGCAGAGCCGTGGCGTGGGCGTGCAGCTGAGCATGTCCGACGCGTCGCAACGCGTGCGGCTTGGTGCCGGTGTCACGCAGTCGCGCTTCCGCAATCCGTTCGATCCGCTGCTTGCGCTCGACACAACGGTCGTGGCCACTCGCACCGAGCGCCGGCGCGCACGCTACGGCGAGTTGGGGGTGCAGCTGCTGCGCGCCATGCCGCTCGCCGGGCCCGTGCGCGCGTCACGGGCGGTCACCGCTCGGCAAGAGCGGGTGGATCCGCTGTACCGCAGCGTGGGCGCCTTCGTGCAAGGCGACCAGCAGGTGGACGGCGGCGACCTCACCTGTGCGATGGGTGCGCTCGCCATCCAGGCCGCCTACTCGCGCGGGCGCGACAACCTCGCCGGCGTTCCGTCGATCCTCACCACGAGGACCACC
The DNA here is from genome assembly GCA_016704465.1 of Gemmatimonadota bacterium. GTDB lineage: Bacteria > Gemmatimonadota > Gemmatimonadetes > Gemmatimonadales > Gemmatimonadaceae > SCN-70-22. The sequence continues at coordinate 221,085 of JADJAD010000019.1, forward strand.
CGTCGTACGTTGTCGCTGGCGGCGCCCCTCCATGGCCTGCTCGGCCTGTCGCCCAGCGGGTGGCTCCCCATGGCCAGCTTCGCCTGGGAGGGAACCGCGCAAGCGGGCGACGGGGTCCCGGTGAATTCGGACTTCCAGCCCTCACACGTCCCCAACCAGTTCAACCGCAACCGCACCGCGTCGCTGTCGTGGTCGCCCGCCCGCCGCTCGCTGGCGTATCGATGGAACGAGTCGCTGCAGGATAACCGGCAGGTGGGGCGCGAGCGGGCCGACCTCCGCACGCGCGTGCACGCGGTGCAACTCGGGCTGAACGGGATCCCGCGCTTCACGCCGGCGCTGGATGGCAGCGTGGAGCGCCAGCACATGCGTGAGACAGGGGCCCAGGCGCGCACAAGCCGAGTGGGCACGCTCTGGCAGGCACAGCTCACGCGTACGCTCGCCTTCAACGGCAACGTCTCGCACATGTGGAACTGGGACCCGTTCGCCGAGCGTCGCACACGCAACGTGGAGCTGCAGGGCGAGCTGTCGCAGGGGTTCACGCTGTACCGCGCCGCCGATGGCGGCACGCAGGGGCGCGTGTTCATCCGCTACGCCCGCACGCGGGCGGTCTTCCGTTCGCTTGTCCCCGATCCCGCCCTCGTCCCGCAGCTCATGTGGACGGTCAACGCCGGTTCCTCCTTCCGATTCTTCTGATGCCTTCGCGCCTTGTCCGGTCGCGGCGCCTTACCGTCCTCGCCATCGCCGCGGTCGCGCTGACTGGAGCCGTGAGCCGTGCCGTCGCAGCGCAGGTACGCGTGAACCCGACTGGCGTGAACGTGAACACGCAGGGAAGCACGACCGTCTTCCTCACGTACGGCGGACTGGCCGGCTACGCCGGGGCGGCCGGAGGGGCGCCCCGCGCCGAGGGCCTCGGTCAACGCGCCGGGGCGCCTCAACGCCCTTGAGATTCGGGCGCCGCGTCGTACCTCACGGGACAAGACACCTGCTTCCCCGTGTCTCGGGAAGAGATCAACACCAATCCGAACCTGACGCCATGAACACACGCCAGCTGGGCTGGCGCCGAGTCGGCATGGGACTCGCACTGGCGATCGGCGCCGGTGCGCGTCCCGTGCAGGCGCAGGCGCCCGACACAACCGCCCTGATCGTGCGCGCCGCGACGGTCATCGACGGGACTGGAGCCGTCAGGAGCAACATGGACGTGGTGGTGCGCGGCGGTCGCATCGCCGAGCTCCGGCCGGCGCGGGGCCGGGCGGACATCGATCTTGGCGACCGAGTGCTCGCGCCGGGTCTCATCGATACCCACGTCCACCTCGGCTGGTACATCACCGAGCGGCGGCGCCTGCGCCAGCGTGGGGATGGAGACGATGTGCAGACCGCCGCGCTCAATGCCGCCGGCAACGCACAGCGCATGCTGCAGGCCGGCTTCACGACGGTGCAGAGCGTGGGCGGCATGGAGGACAAGGCCGTGCGCGATGCCATCAACCTCGGCGTACTGGCCGGCCCGCGTGTGCTCACCTCGCTCGGGTCGCTGAACGAGAACACCGGAAGCCCCGACTCCATCAGGGCCGCCGTACGCCGCTTCAAGACCAACGGCGCGGACGTCATCAAGATCTTCGCCTCCAAGAGCATTCGCGACGGCGGCGTGCAGTCCATGACGCAGGAGCAGCTCGACGCGGCCTGCGGCGAGTCCAAGGCGCAGGGGCTGCGCTCCATCGTGCATGCCCACGCCGCGTCGGCCGCCAAGGCCGCAGTGCGCGCTGGGTGCACGCAGGTGGACCACGGCGTCCTGGTGGATGACGAAGCGCTGCAGATGATGGCGAAGGCCGGGACGTACTTCGAGCCCCAGTGCGAGCTGGTCTCGCGCAACTACCTCGACCACAAGGAGTGGTTCCGCGGTATCGGCAACTACAACGACGAGGGTTTTGCGGCCACGGAACGATCGCTGGCGCTGCGCGAGGCGCTGGTCAAGCGCTACCTCGCCGTCCGAGGACTCAAGGTGGTCTTTGGCACCGACGCCGTGGCGGGCGCGCATGGTGAAAACGGGAGTGACCTGACCTGTCGCGTGAAGAAGAACGGCGAGTCCGCCGTCGACATCATCACCTCGGCCACGTCGCTATCGGCCGAGTCCATGGGCCTGGGCAAGGAGCTTGGTCGCATCGCGGTCGGGTATCAGGCCGACCTGGTGGCATTCGATGGAGATCCTCGGACCGATCCCATGGCCTTTCAACGTGTCGGGTTCGTGATGAGGGGGGGGCAGGTGCATCGCGCTCCGCCCTCGTTTGCTGGTCCACGCCGGAGGTACCCATGAGACCCGCTCCCGCAGCGGCGGCCGTATTGTTCCTGATGGCGGCATGCTCCGCGCCGTCATCCCGCGTGGACTGGCCCACGACCAGCGGTGACCCGGGCGCGATGCGCTACTCGCCGCTCGAGGACATCAATCGCGACAACGTGAACACGCTGAAGGTGGCGTGGACATGGAAGACCGGCGAACGCGCCATCCCAGCCTCCGGCGAGCAGCGCGCGGTGCGTCCCGGCATGTTCCAGGTCTCGCCGGTGGTGATCGGCGACACGATGTTCCTCTCCACGCCCTACGCAGCTGTTGCAGCGCTCGACGCGCAGACCGGTCGTGAGCTGTGGAAGTACGACCCCGACATGTGGCGCCCGGGCCAGCCGTCGAACGGGACGGGGCTGGTCCATCGTGGGGTCGCCACATGGGCATCGCCCACCGAGCGGCGCATCTTCATCAACGCCCGCTGGAAGCTCATCGCGATCGACGCGGCCACCGGCAAGCCGATCCCGACCTTCGGCACCGATGGCGAGGTCGACCTCACGGCGACGCTGCGGCGGCCCACGAACAGGCTGCACTACACCAACACCTCGCCGCCCATCGTGCACGACTCGCTCGTCATCGTCGGCAATGGCGTCGGCGACCGGCTGCGCTACCCCAACGATCCGCCAGGCGACGTGCAGGCGTTCGACGTGCGGACCGGGAAGCGCGTGTGGAGCTTCCACACCATCCCGGACTCGGGTGAGTTCGGGTGGGAGACCTGGGAGAACGACTCGTACAAGACCATGGGGCACACCAATGTCTGGTCGCCCATGAGTCTCGACGCAGCGCGCGGCTTGCTGTTCCTGCCGGTCAGCACCCCCACCAACGACTGGTATGGGGGCGACCGCAAGGGCGACAACCTGTTCGCCGAGTCGGTTGTGGCCCTCGATGCCAACACGGGAAAGCGTGTGTGGCACTTCCAGATCGTACACCACGGGCTGTGGGACTACGACCTGCCTGCACCTCCGGTGCTGGCGACCATCACCTGGGAGGGCAAGCCGCGGGACGTTGTGGCGGTGCCGTCCAAGACGGCGTGGATCTATGTCTTCGATCGGGAGACGGGCGCACCCATCTGGCCGATCCCGGAGCAAGCGGTGCCGCAGAGCACCGTCCCCGGCGAACGTACCTCGCCCACGCAGCCCATGCCCTCAACCCGCCGCCCTTCACGGCAGGTGGTCACCGAGAACGACTTGATTGACTTCACCCCGAGATCAAGGAGCGGGCGCTGTGCCGTGTTCCAGGAGAAGTACGTCAGCGGCCCGATCTTCACGCCCCCATCGATGAAGGGGACCATCACCATGCCCGGATCGATCGGTGGTGCCGGCTGGGGGAGCACGTCGTTCGATCCAGAGACGCACGTGCTGTACGTGAAGGACCAACAATCCGGTGCTGTACCGCATCCAGAAGGGCATTCCCAACGATACCATCGATTACGGTACACCGCCGACCTGGTGAACAGCGGCCTCGGTGTCATGGTGGATCCGGACTCCGCCACGCCCGGGCATACGCCGCCGCCCCAGCTGCCGCTCATCAAGCCGCCATACGGCAACATGACGGCGATCGACCTCAACACCGGCAAGCATCTCTGGCAGGTGACCCTGGGCGATAACGCGGCGGTTCACCCAGCCATCCTTGCTCAGGACATGGACCTCCCCTTCGGCGTCTCCGGCGCGGTCGGCGGTACCGTCACCAAGGGTGGGCTGATCTTTGCAACCGGCGGGGGGGACGTGCTCTACGCCCTCGATACCACCGATGGCAAGGTGCTCTGGCAGTTCACGCTCCCCGCGGGACGGGGCTACGCCAACCCCATCTCGTACCGGGGGGCGAACGGTGTGCAGTATGTCGTCATTGCCTCCGGCGGTGGCGAGAACGCAGAACTCGTGGCTTTCTCGCTGGACACGGCGCGTTAGGCGCACCAGCAGGCACGCGCGGGGGGGCGCCGGTTGGCGCCTCCCCGCGCCTCGCTTACCGCCTACTGCCTCTCATCCCCCTCGCGGAGAAACGCGCCCGATCGTCTCATTGAGGAACTTCCGGTCCGCCGGACTCGCGGCGGCTCCCGCGAGGTGCCCCCAGGCGATGGGATCGGGACGGAACCGAACCTGTGGTATGAACTGCGCCTCGTAGCGGGCGTCCGTCATGGGGAAGTACAGGTCCGTCTCCGAGGGCATGTAGAGCACGGGGATCGGGATGGATCGCAACGCCCGCTCCACGTCCCCATCAAAGCCGGGCGTGCCGCCCACATCGTGCCGTTGCCATGTGCGAGCCTGCAGGATGTAGTTGTTGGCGTCGGCCGAGAAGCGCGTGCGCATGTTCTGCACGACCTGCTCGAAGGTGGTGCCGGCCGGCGGCGCATTCGTACGCCAGAGCTCCTGTCGCCACCACTCCTGCGAATGAAACCACGCCGCCCACACCATGCCGAACGCCTCCAGCCCAGCCTTGGGCGGTGACGTGTAGTCGCCGCCGCGGAATGTCAGGTCGGCGGTGGTACCGCGATCTGGCCCTCCAGCCGCACGAAGCCGTGGCCGTACGTCTTGGCGGTGCCGGGGTCGCCACCCGCCTGGTCGACAAACGCGGGATGGCTCACCCGCCCACTGAAAAGCCTGCTCCGCGCCCATCGAAGCCGATGACGGCGCGCACGTGATGACACGGAGGTCCTCGACCAGCAGCCGGTGCACCGCCGCCACGTTGTCGCGGATCGTCGTGACCGGGAAGCGCGGACCGTAAAACGGTTCCGGCGTATTACTAAGCGAGGAGGAGAAGCGTTTTTGAACGGCTCCGTAGCTTACGAGGAAGAGCTTCGTGGTGTCGAGGGCGAGTCCCGGTCCGATCGGCCACTCGTAGCCGTGGTGCGTGGCCATGTGGTACGACGGCAGGAGCACCACGTTATCGCGCTCGGCGTTCAGGCGGCCGTAGGTGCCGTACACCACCCGCGCAAGAGTGTGGCCCCTTTCCGTCCGGAAGTACGTCGTGACGAACTGGTGATGCTCGGCGCGATCGATGCGCGCGAAACATGGCCCTCGGCGATGGTGGCGAAATTGCAAACAACAGCGCCGTCGTCGAAAATATCCCGTGGACATCCTCGAAGAGTGTGTGGAGACGGGCACAGTGTACCCCTCCGTGACCTCCCGAACAGGAGGTGCGGAGAAGTTCGAAGGTCCATGCAGTCCGATGCAACGTCGGTGACGCGCAGTCGTGTCGACCCCGCGTGCGGTGGCACTCGCC
>JADJAD010000020.1 GCA_016704465.1 Gemmatimonadota bacterium
ATCTCGACGAGGGCGAGCTTCTCGGTCATCACGTCGAGGAAGTCCATCGGGTCCATCTCTTCCTTGCCGGCCGCCTTGCGGATCTCGTTGTACGCGGAGCGCAGGAAGTAGGCGTTGGAGACGCCGGGGATCTCGATCGGGTACTGGAAGGCGAGGAAGACGCCGGCGTGGGCGCGCACTTCCGGCTCCATGGCCAGCAGGTCCTGTCCCTCGTACTCCACCGACCCCTTCGTCACCTCATAGCCCGGATGGCCGGCCAGCACCTGCGCCAGCGTCGACTTGCCCGACCCGTTGGGGCCCATGATGGCGTGCACCTCACCGGCGTTCACCGTGAGGGTGATGCCCTTGAGGATTTCCTTGTCTCCAACTGTGGCGTGCAGATCCTTGATGACGAGCATGGTATGTATGTGTGAGTGAAATATTGAGAGTCGTGTGCTTGGGGGGGGCGGCGATGGGGGAGGGTGGTGAAACGTTTTTTTACCGCAGAGGTCGCAGAGGTCGCAGAGGTCGCAGAGGTCGCAGAGGTCGCAGAGGTCGCAGAGGTCGCAGAGGTCGCAGAGGTCGCAGAGGTCGCAGAGGTCGCAGAGGTCGCGGGGCGCACGGCGTCCCATGATCCAAGATTTGTTCCTCTGCGTCCTCTGCGGTTCCAAGCTCTTGTTTTTGCACCACAGAGGTCACAGAGGTCCAGGCAACAGCGTCAGACAACTTCCAGTTGTCCTCCTCAGTGTCCTCTGTGTCCTCTGTCAGTTCAATGCTTGTGTTTTTTGCACCACAGAGATCGCAGAGGACTCAGCGTCAACTCTCCAGCTTCTTCCCTCCGCCTTCTCTGCGGTTCAACGCGTTTCTTTCTTCACAACAGCCCCGGCCTTTAGCCGACCGACCCCTCGAGTGTAATCCCCAGCAACTGCTGCGCCTCCAACGCAAACTCCATCGGCAGCTCCTTGAACACCTCGCGGCAGAATCCGGAGACGATCATCGACACCGCCTGCTCGGCGCTCATCCCCCGCTGCTTCAGGTAGAAGATCTGGTCTTCCCCGATCTTCGCCGTGCTCGCCTCGTGCTCGATGGTCGCCGAGTTGTTCTGCACTTCGATGTACGGGAAGGTGTGGGCCCCGCAGGCATTGCCGATCAGCATCGAGTCGCACTGCGTGTAGTTGCGTGCATTCTCGGCCTTGGGCATCACCTTCACCTGGCCACGATACGAATTCTGTCCCTTGCCCGCCGAGATGCCCTTGGAGACGATGTTCGACTTCGTGTTGCGGCCGATGTGGATCATCTTTGTCCCGGTGTCGGCCTGCTGCATGTTGTTGACAACCGCCACCGAGTAGAACTCGCCGGTCGAGTTGTCGCCCTGCAGGATCACGCTTGGGTACTTCCAGGTGATCGCCGAGCCCGTCTCCACCTGCGTCCACGAGATCTTGGAGTTCGTCATCGCCTTGCCGCGCTTGGTGACGAAGTTGTAGATGCCGCCCACGCCGTGCTCGTCGCCAGCGTACCAGTTCTGCACCGTCGAATACTTCACCGTGGCGTTGTCGAGGGCGACGATCTCCACCACCGCGGCATGCAGCTGGTTGGTGGAGCGCTTGGGGGCGGTGCACCCCTCGAGGTAGCTGACATAGGAGCCTTCATCGGCAACGATCAGCGTGCGCTCGAACTGCCCCGTGTCGGCAGCATTGATCCGGAAATACGTCGACAGCTCCATCGGGCAGCGCACCCCCTTGGGGATGTACACGAACGAGCCGTCGGAGAAGACCGCCGAGTTGAGCGCGGCGAAGAAGTTGTCGCTGTAGGGGACCACCGAGCCGAGGTACTTCTCGATCAGGTCGGGATGGTCGCGCGTCGCCTCACCAAACGAGCAGAAGATGATCCCGTGCTTCTTCAGCTCTTCCTTGTAGGTCGTGCCGACCGAAACCGAATCGAAGACCGCGTCGACGGCGACCCCGGCGAGCAGCTTCTGCTCGTTGAGCGGAATCCCGAGCTTCTCGTACGTCTCGCGAATCTTGGGGTCGAGTTCGTCGAGGCTGGCAAGCGGCTTGACCGACTTCGGCGACGAGTAATAGCTGGTCGCCTGGTAGTCGATGGGCTTGTAGCTGACGTTGGGCCAGCGCGGCTCCGTCATCTGCTGCCAGCGGCGGAAGGCCTTGAGGCGCCACTCCAGCAGGAAGGCGGGCTCGTTCTTCTTGCCCGAAATGATGCGCACCACGTCCTCGTTGAGGCCGGGGGGGATCGTGTCGGTGTCGATGTCGGTGCTGAAGCCGTACTGGTATTCCTTGGAAACCAGTTGGTCGATGGCAGAGCTCATGGCGTCTCCTGCAACGCAGGCGCCCCCAAACGCGAGGGCCCGATCTGGACAAGGGAATCCGGCTCAGCGGCGGCGGTGCCGGCCGGGTCGGACGGGTGAATGCAGTACTCGCAGCAGTTGGCACCTGCGGCGATATGACTCTGGCGCGTCACGTGTGCCCCGAGCACTTCCTCGAGGAACGACTTCTCGGCGACGCAGATCTCCGGAAAGCGCTCAATGACCGCGCGAATGGCGCAATTGTTTTCACGCAGCGTCGCCCCTTCCTCTCCCGGTGCCTCGGCCATGTAGCCGAGCGTGGTGAGGAGTTCGGCGAGCCGCTCTGCCCGTTGATTCAACGGCAACCGAGCCAGCTCCGGTTTCGCCTTTTCGGCGATATCGGCCCAACGTTTCCGGAAGAGGTCAATGACTCCGTCGCTCCCGAACTGCTGGCGCACCAACTCCAGCACTTCGTTCAGGGCCGAGTCATACGCGCGGGGGAAGAGACGCTCGCCGACCTCGGTAAGGGAGAAGGCGAAGACCGGGCCCCCGACCCCGCGGATTTCGCGCTGATATCGGACGACGCCCTCTATTTCAAGCTCCTTGAGGTGACGGCGGAGGGCGTTGGGCGTGACGCCAAACAGCGCCCCAAGTTCTTTGGTGGTAAGCGGTTGCGCTTTCTTCAGGGCGACGAGCACGTCGCCGCGGAGTCCGCGGTAACCGGGGAGTGGGGCGGTGGGGGCTGCCATGCACTAAAACTCGCCGAATCCCGGTAATAAGTCAACGAAAGTGTTGGCGGATTAACGCGGCGGGAGAAGGGATGCGGGGGATTGGGCTCCCCAGTTCGCGACGGCGATTGCTCCACGCTCGGCAGCTGAACGGGGGACCCGTTCAGCTTGCGCGTCGCACCCAGCGCAGCACCTCGGCGAGAGATGCCCGTTTGCCGTACATGAGGATCCCCGTGCGATAGACGCGCGCGGCGAAGGCCATGCCGAGATAGCTCGACGCCACGAGCGCCAGGATGGACAGCGTGATGTCCCACGGGGCGATTTCGACAGCCGTCATGCGCAATGGCATCATGATTGGCGCCGTGAACGGGAACCATGACAGCACCTGTGCGAGCGTGCCATCGGGCGCGCTCAGGACTGGTTGCAGGAACATGATTCCGCCGACGAGGAGCAGGACGACCGGGAGTTGCGCCTGTTGGGCCTCCTGCTCGCTGCTGGTCATGGCGCCCACGGCGGCGAACAGGGAGGCATACAGGACGTAGCCGAGCAGGAAGTACAGGATCAGCACAACGAGCATGAACGCGGAGATCGGTGGCACCCCGACGAACGGCACGACGTTGACACCCAGCATCCCCAGCAGTGCCGCACGGTACTTGGCCATGATGAAGGCTGCGGCCACCCAGATCAGCATCTGCGTGAGCCCCACGCCGCCAACGCCGAGCACCTTTCCGGCCAGCAGCTTCGTCGGTGGGACGCTCGCGACGATCATCTCCGCGACGCGTGTCTGCTTCTCCTCGATCACGCTGCGCAGGACGTTCTGCCCATAGAGCATGATCGTGAAGTAGAGGAGCATCGCCACCGAGATTGCGAACAGGAGGGAGAGCCGACCAGAGCCGGCGGCCTTGCCGGAGGACGTGATGCGGTCCGCCTTCAGCGAGAACGGCCGTCGGCTGATTCGCGCCGCCTCCCCGGCGGTCAGTCCCGCCGATTCCATCTGGCTCGCGAGCAGCTGCCGCTCGACCACCCGGCGCAGGAAATCCATGTCGGCGATGGCCGTCGCATTGGTGCCCACATAACGAGCGGTCCCGGTGGTGAGCACGTTCGAGGGGAGGACGAGATAGCCAAGCAGCGCCTTGGTGATCACGTCCCGATTCGCCTGCGATTCTTCCTCGGGCAGCATCCCGGCCGTCACGGCCACGACCTGCGTCTTTGATGGGTCGCCGGTGATCCCCCCGCCCAGCTCATAGCCGATCAGCTGGCCGAGGTCCGTCCCCGAGGCGTCGAGGATCCGGATGCGGCTCACTTCGGCCGATGCCTTGGTACGCTGTCCCATGTAGGACGGGAGGAACATGAGCGCCCCGAAGAGGAGCGGCCCGAAGAGCGTGGCGATCACGAACCAGCGCGTGCGCACGCGCTCGAGATATTCACGCTTGATGACGGCCCAGACAACTCGCATTGGATCGCGCCGCGGTCAGAGTTGAAGCTGCAGGAGTTGCACGGGTGGCCACAGAAGGTAACCCGTGACCAGCGTCACGCGAGACGTGTGTGCGCGCGACCGAACAGCGGCGCGCGACTCGGACTACCACGAGTGTACAGCGCCTCGCGCGCCGCCGACATTCTCTCGTGCATGCTCGGAACGGACGTGTCGGGGTATCGACACTGATGGCGCAACAGGAAGGGAGGAAGTGGCGGTGGTCCGCACGCTCCGTCTCCGGCATGCACGAGGCTCGATACCGCTGTGATGCACACGCTGCACGGCAGACGGCGGATTTCACACAGATGTCTCCGCGGATTCGCGGAACCCTCGCGACGCATCGCGGGTTCTCTCGAAGAGACCAATCATGTCGACATTCACGCACGCTTTTGAGACACACCGCCCGGCTGACCGGCGGCTCGCACCGCTCTATCGCGTGGCGCACTCGTCAATTCCGGGCACTCGCGGTTCGTTGGGACACGACGAATCGTTGGGGCCCGTCGGGTTCACCTCTGCCGTCCCGGTCATCATGCCGCGCATCGCGCCGACGGTCGCCCCGGTCGGTCGTGAACGCCTGATCGCCGTGCGCAACGTGCACGACGCAGCGGTGGTCGTGTGTGGTGCCGTCACGGGGCAGGAGTATTCCTTCGCCGCGATGGAGGCCCGTGAGATTCCGCTGGCCGACGCACGACTGCTTGTGTCTGGCGGCGACTTCGCCTTCAGTGGGGGACGATGATCGCCTTCGTGACCTCGCGCTTCTCCACGGCGGCCAGCGCCACCTGCGCCTGGTCGAGCGTGTAGCGGCGCTCGACCATGTCGCGCCAGGGAATGCGGTCGCCGTGCTTGGCGGCGATCGCGACGGCGCGATGCACGTGCGAGAAGTCGCTCCCCCAGCACCCGCGAATCTCGACGTGCTTGCGGTTGATGTGGTAGTGCGGATGGATGCGAACGTCCCCGTTGTCCGTGTAGTGCCCGCAGATGACGACGCGGCCCCCGTCGCGCACCAGGTCGAGGGCCTGCACGACGGCGTCGGGAGCGCCGCTGGCCTCGATGACGGTGTCGACACCATGCCCGTCCGTCGCCTCGAGGACCGCGTCGCGTCTCGCCTCGGGTGACAGGTCGAGTCCCAGCGAGTCGGTGGCGCCCATGCGCCGGGCGAAATCGAGCCGAGCGGCGGGATCGCCGATGGCGAAGACGCGCCCCGCCCCCGACAGCGACGCGAGGGCCACGATGGACTGCCCCACGGGCCCGACCCCCAGCACGGCGACGTCATGCCCCAGTCGCAACTCGGCGCGATCGACGGCGTGCAGCGCCGTGACCAGGCCGCAGCCGCCCCCCATGAAGGTCGCCTCGTCGAGCGCGTCGGGCAGGCGCACCATGTGGACGCCCGGCTTCATCCACAGGTATTCGCCCCACCCGCCCAGCAGTCCCTCATTCGCGCTGTAGGTGATGCCGTACACCTTGCGGTGCGGGCAGCGCGTGGACTGCCTGGCCACGAGGCACTGGTAGCAGCGTCCACACGTGCCGTGCACGTCGAGAAACGTGACCCGGTCGCCTAACGCGAACAGCCGCCCCTCGATGTCCTCGATCGGTCCGGCCATCTCGTCGATGACCCCGACGGAGACGTGTCCGGGGATGATCGGATACGGCACCCCGGACAGGCGGCCGTGGTACAGGTGCACGTCGGTGCCGCAGACCTCCGAGTACGTCACCCGCAGTGTGGCGGCGCCGGGAGTCAGCGTGGGGCGCGGCAACTCCACCACCTGGAGCGGGCGCCTGGGGCGGGCATGATGACGGCTCAGGGCATGCGGTGTCCTGTGGGCGTCGGTGCTGGGGCGTCGGTGCTGGGCGTCGGCGGCGTCGGTGCAATGCGTCGGTGATGTCTGTCGGTGCCGCGATGGGCGGAACCTAGTCTCCGGGTTCTACGGCGAGCACTCGCGGGCCGTAGTGCCGCACGACGGCGTCGAGGCCACCCTCGGCGGTCATCAACTCGCGCCAGGTGTCGCGCGTGGTACAGGGGGAAGCCCAACGCGCCATGCAGTGCGGTCGCCGCCAGCGGGACCTGGCGGTCCTGGGCGTCGTGGATCATGCGCGTCAGCATGGCGGCGCTGGTCGCGTGCGCCTCGATCGGGAGGACGAGGGCGGCACCCACCGCCGAGTTGGTGAACTGCATCAATCCCAATCGCATCGCCGAGAGATCGTCGCGCTGTTGCCGCGGCATCGGGAACGATCGAGCGGGCGCCGCGACCCTCGGTGTCCCATCGTGCACGACGACGATCGGTGCGGCGCCCAGCATCGCCGCCAACGCGATCACGGCGTCGAGGTGATCGTCGACGAGCTGCGCCCGCGCCGGGTCGCGCTCGAGCCCGGTGGCGATGACCAGGCAGCCGAATGGTGCGGGAGTGTCAGGCATCGCCTAACGTGCGACGATGGTGGCGATCCCACGACGCAGCAGCGCGCCGGCCATGTCGACCTTGAAGCCATTCTTCGGCAGCGGGACTGCATCGTAGAGCGCTCGTGCCGCGAGCGTCTCGATGTCGTCGTCGCTGAGCCCACCCGACGCCACGTCCTCCTCGATGGAGTCGGTGACGCGCCACGGACGCAGCGCGACCCCTCCCAGCACCAGGCGCACCTCGCCGTCCTCCCGACGGGTCGCGGCCAGCGATACGAGGGCAAAGTCGAAGGCCCCGCGCTGCATCGCCTTCTCGTAGTGCTGCACCCCGCCACGCGCGCTCCCCGGGAGCGAGACGGCTACCACGATCTCGCCCGGTGCAAGGTTGGTCTCAGCATCGTGTCGCCCGGCGCTTCCGGAAAAGAAGTCGGCAATCGGGATGTCGCGCGCTCCGGCGCTCCCCGCCACGTGCACGATCGCGTCCAGCGCGGTCAGCGCGACCGCCGGATCGGACGGATGCACCCGCGACGCACCCGCGGTCTCACTCCCACGATCGAGCAGGATGGCGTGATACTGGTGCTCCCCCGCTCGTGCCGAGCAGCTGTCGCCGCCGCTCCTGAGGCAGGCAAAGCCGCCCCGGAAGTACCAGCAGCGTGGGCGTTGGCAGAGGTTGCCACCGAGCGTTCCCATGGTGCGCAGCGCGGCCGAGCCGACGGCCGCACAGCTTCGCGCCAGGAGTGGAAAGGCGGCCAGCAACTCGGGATTGCGGGCGAGATGGGCGATGCGTGCCGAGGCCCCGATGCGGACGCCGCCGTCGTCCCGCCACGTGACCGCCGTCGACGAGGGAAGTCGCCGCAGGTCCACCAGCATGTCAGCTCGGCCAGCGCCTCCCGCATCAACGGAAGCAGGTCGGTCCCGCCTCCCAACGCCCGGGCCCCCGGTTCCTGCAGCAGGGCGAGCGCTTCATCCATCGACTCGGGACGGTGATACCGGAACGGCGACATGCCTCGGGTACGGTTTCAGGTGGGGACGACCGGCACTAACTTCGGGAGCGAGATGCCCTGCCTGCGCCCGATGGTTCGTCGAACGGTACAGCGACTCACCCCATGGCCGTTAGGCGTGTGGGCGATGGCGTGCGTTGGCGGCGAAGGGAACATCGGGGCCAGGCCGGAACGCGACTCGGTCGATGTCGTGGCCGCCACCGCGCCCCAATCGGGCGCGGTGCCACAAACTAGGGCGATGTCAGCGCCTCCCGCGAGTGCTTCCGCGCCGCGACCGCGTGCGGCGCGGCCACTCTCTGCGCTCGAAGACACGATCGCGCAGCGCCCTGGTCTTCGCACCGGTCGTGCAGGACTGGTTCACCGCGGCGGCGCGCATGAAGCGCCTCCACGTGGACCTCGGACGTCTCGACATCGACCTCAAGAAGGATCCTGCGCGTGTGGCAGCGTTCCAGCGCGCCGCCGCTGCACGGTCACCCTTTCCCTTGGGGACGCGCTTTCGGATTCGCGGCCCGTGGGGCGCCGAGCAGGCAACACTGTCCGCGTTCGATGCCTACAACGGGCGCATCGTCGCCACGCTCGAGGGAGCCGTCACGGGTGATTCGCTCGCCAGCGTGACCGATCCACTCGTCGCCGCCGCGCAGCGGTTGCCCGACGGCACGCCCATCGCCGCCGCGCCGGGTGCCGCCGCGCCGAGTGCCGCCGCGCCGGGTGCAGACGCGTCGGATGCAGACGCGTCGGGCGTCCGCTGCGAGCGGAGCGCCGACCCCGCCTTCTCGGCACGGCTGACGCAGCTGGCCCAGTTGGTCGAGGACTCGCTCCGTACCGCCGAGGACCAGCCGATCTACCCGCGGCTCAAGGCTGCGCTCAAGGCGCGCCGAAGCGTGGCCGCCGGCTGTTTTGGCGACGCGCGAGGCGTAGTGATCGTGACGCTGTACGCGGGCGACTACGAATGGGTGCGCGAGCAGGTCCTGCTCGTCGGCGCAACTTCCGTGAAACGCGCCACGGTGCGCGACCTGCGATTCCGCGCGCACGAAGCACTGCACGCGCTGGATGCCGATGGCGACGGCATCGACGACCTCGCCGCCCGCGCGTGGACGCCGCGCGGGGGCGGGACAGTCATCCTGAAGCTGTCCGACGGAACGCGCTGAGCGGCTAGCCTCGGGCTTTGCATGGGAACGGTAGGGCGCGGCGTGGTCCCTACGGCAGCGCACGGAATCGGAGCATGGTGTAGCCCTGCTCCTCGTCCACACGCGCCGCTCGTAATCGATGTAGACGTCGATCGGAAAGCCGTACCGGCCGTCGTAACTCGCATCGATCTGGTACGCGCGCGTGTCGATCGCGTCATGAATCACGGAAGATCCCGTCGATCGATGGATAGAGGTAAGCGAGCGGATGGTACCGGTGTCGACGTTCCGTCGATCTCGCGCGACCGCGGCGTCGCTGCACCACGACTCGCACGGCTTACGCCCCCATCAGGCAGAAGCAGTTGCGCCGCGACGAACTCTAGTCCTCGGTGAAACTGGTTGACGAGGTGCGGCAGGCGCGCGAGAGGAATCGCTGCTCGCGGTCCCATGCGTCCGGTCCGGTGATGGCGGTACATCCGGAGAGGAGCAGTCCAGAATGGCGGCAGGCGCACGGGGAACGGTTGGCGGACGAAGCGTTGGCATTCTTGACCTCCGCGCGGATCGGCGACTGGGGCGTGGCGATCGATCCGTGTCGAGTGCCGACGAACAAATCGTGCCGTGCCGCACGCCGACGGTCGTTCCCCAGCGCAGCCGGTGCGTCGCTCGGCGACTGTCCCGATCGCTGGACGGAAGATGGCATGTAGCTGATGAGACTCGCGAGGTCCCGCCCGGTGGCATGCCTCAGCGATACGCGCCGCCCGTGCAGCGGCGCTCATCGCGCTGCGGCGCTCGCGGCATGCGCGCCGGAAGACTCCACGCCATCCACGGCCCAGCCGACCCGGCCCCGATCCAGTGGAGCTGCCCATTCCCGCCGATCCCCGCCACGGCGGGCGTCCCCCAGGACAATCTCGCGGCGCTGCTGCGCGGCAAGCGGTTGATGGTGCCCGTGGACGGCGTGGCACCGGAGCGTATCCGTGACACCTTCACCGCCCGCCGGGGCGAGGATTCACTCGGCGCTCGACATCGCTGGCCCGCGCGGGACTCCCGTGCTCAGCGCCGACGCTGGGCGGGTCTTCAAAGTGCGGTCCAACAATCTGGGGGAGCTGACCGTGTGCGATCGATACCGAAGAGCAGCGATTCGTGTACTACTACGCGCACAGGCCTTTACGCCAAGGGGTTGGCGGAAGGGCAGGCGCTGCAACCGGGCGACGTGATCGGCTACGTTGGTACGACCAGAAATGCGCCGCCCAACCCGCCGCATCTCCACTTTCAGCTGCTGCTGTATCGCGGCAACGGACGCTGGTGGGATGGCGATCCGCTTTCAATCCGCATCCATACCTCGTCAGGGCGGGCCGGCTCACTTACAGGATCGCTGAAAGAAGGAAC
>JADJAD010000021.1 GCA_016704465.1 Gemmatimonadota bacterium
GTTCCTCTGCGTCCTCTGCGGTTCCAAGCTCTTGTTTTTGCACCACAGAGATCGCAGAGGACTCAGCGTCCAACTACTCCAGCTTCTTCCCTCCGCCTTCTCTGCGGTTCAACGCGTTTCTTTCTTCACAACAGCCCCGGCCTTTAGCCGACCGACCCCTCGAGTGTAATCCCCAGCAACTGCTGCGCCTCCAACGGCAAACTCCATGGGCAGCTGCTCGAACACCTCGCGGCAGAAGCCGTAGACGATCATCGAGCGGTCGCCTCCTCCGCGCTCGATCCCACTCTGGTGGAGGCATGAAGAGCTGGTCCTGCCCGATCTTCGCAGGTGGGCGGCCTCGTGCTCGATGGACGTCCGAAGGTTCTTGACCTCGAGGTACGGGAAGGTGTGCGCCCGCAGCGGTTGCCGATCAGCATCGAGTCGCACTGCGTGTAGTTGCGCGCGTTCGCCCGCGCCGCACCTTCACCTGGCCACGGTAGGAGTTCTGCCCCTTCCGGCGGAGACTCCGCGAGACGATGTTCGACTCCTCGTGTTGCTGGCCGATGTGGATCATCTTCGTACCGGTGTCCGCCTGCTGGTGGTTGTTGATCACGGCCATGAGTAGAACTCGCCCACCGAGTCGTCGCCCTGCAGGACCACGCTCGGGTACTTCCAGGTGATGGCGGATCCGGTCTCCACCTGCGTCCACGAGGATCTTGCAGCGGGCGTTCGCCTTGCCGCGCTTGGTGACGAAGTTGTAGATGCCGCCCATGCCGTGTCGGCGTCGCCAGCGTACCAGTTCTGCACGGTGGAATACTTCACCGTGCGTTGTCGTGCGACGAGCTCCACGACGGCGGCGTGGAGCTGGTTGGTTGAGCGCTTGGGGCGGTGCCTCGAGGTAGCTGACGTACGCGCCTCCTCGGCCACGATCCAGCGTGCGCTCGAACTGGCCGGTGTCGGCCGCGTTCATCGCGGGAAATACGTCGACAGCTCCATCGGGCAGCGCACACCGCGCGGCACGTACACGAAGCTGCCGTCCGAGAACACCGCGGAGTTGAGCGCCGCGAAGTAGTTGTCGGTCGCGGGCACCACCGAGCCCAGGTACTTTCGATCAGCTCGGGATGTTCCTGGTCGGCCTCACCAAACGAGCAGAAGATGATGCCGTGCTTCGTCAGCTCTGCCTTGTAGGTCATACCACCGAAACCGAATCGAACACCGCGTCGACGGCGACGCCTGGCGAGCAACTTGCCCGTTGAGCGGAATGCCGAGCTTCTCGTAGGTCTCGCGAATTCTGGGTCGAGTTCGTCCAGGCCGGCTAGCGGCTTGGCCGTCCGCGGCGACGAGTAATAGCTGACCCGCCCCGGGTAGTCGATGGGCTTAGTTGACGTTTTGGCCATGGGGCTCCCTCATCTGCCGCCAGCGGCGGAACGCCTCGAGGCGCCACTCGAGCAGGAAGGCGGGCTCCTTCTTCTGCCCGAAATGATGCGGACCACGTCCTCGTTGAGGCCGGGGGATCGTGTCCGCGTCGATGTCGGTGTTGAAGCCGTACCTTCCGGTATCCCTTGAAACCAGTTGGTCGATGGAAGAGCTCATGTCGTCTCCTGCAACGCAGGCGCCCCCAAACGCGAGGGCCCGATCTGGACAAGGGAATCCGGCTCAGCGGCGGCGGTGCCGGCCGGGTCGGACGGGTGAATGCAGTACTGGCAGCAGTTGGCACCTGCGGCGATATGGCTCTGGCGCGCGTCACGTGCCCCGGAGCACTTCCTCGAGGAACGACTTCTCGGCGACGCAGATTCTCGGAAAGCGCTCAATGACCGCGCGAATGGCGCAATTGTTTTCACGCAGCGTCGCCTTTCCTTCCCGGTGCCTCGGCCATGTAGCCGAGCGTGGTAAGGAGTTCGGCGAGCCGCTCTGCCCGTTGATTCAACGGCAACCGAGCCAGCTCCGGTTTCGCCTTTTCGGCGATATCGGCCCAACGTTTCCGGAAGAGGTCAACGACTCCGTCGCTCCCGGCGCACTAACTCCAGCACTTTCGTTCAGGCCGAGTCATACGCGCGGGGAAGAGACGCTCGCCGACCTCGGTAAGGAGAAGGGGCGAAGACCGGGCCCCGACCCCGCGCGGATTTCGCGCTGGATATCGGACGACGCCCTCCTCTATTTCCTGCTTCCTTTGAGGTGACGGCGGAGGGCGTTCGGCGTGAGGCCGAACAGCGCCCCTGGTTCTTTGGTGGTAAGCGGTTGCGCTTTCTTCGCCAGGGCGACGAGCACGTCGTAGCCAGCGGAGTCCGGCGGTAACCGGGGAGGCGGTGGGGGCTAACATGCACCAAACTCGCCGAATTCCGGTAATAAGTCAACGAAAGTGTTGGCGTGATTAACGCGGCGGGAGAATGGATGCGGGGAATTGGGTCCCCAGTTCGCGACGGCGATTCGTCCATCGCCTCGGCAGCCGAACGGGGACCCGTTCAGCTTGCGCGTCGCACCCAGCGCAGCACCTCGGCGAGAGATGCCCGTTTGCCGTACATGAGGATCCCCGTGCGATAGACGCGCGCGGCGAAGGCAATGCCGAGATAGCTCGACGCCACGAGCGCCAGGATGGACAGCGTGATGTCCCGGGGCGATTTCGACAGCCGTCATGCGCAATGGCATCAAGGATTGGCGCGCCGTGAACGGGAACCATGACAAAGTACTCCGTGCGAGCGTGCCATCGGGCGCGCTCAGGACTGGCTGCAGGAAACATGATTCCGCCGACGAGGAGCAGGACGACCGGGAGTTGCGCCTGTTGGGCCTCCTGCTCGCTGTTGGTCACGATATGCCCACGGCGGCGAACAGGGATGCATACAGGACGTAGCGCCGGAGCAGGAAGTACAGGATCAGCACAACGAGCATGAACCCGGAGATCGGTGGCACCCCGACGAACGGCACGACGTTGACACCCAGCGTCCTCGTGCGCAGTGCCGCACGGTACTTTAGCCATGATGAAGGCGGCGGCCACCCAGATCAGCATCTGCGTGAGCCCCACGCCCCCAACGCCGAGCACCTTTCCGGCCAGCAGCTTGGTCGGTGGGACGCTCGCGACGTCCATCTCTGCGACGTGCGTGTTCAGTGCCCCTCGATCACGCTGCGCAGGACGTTCTGCCCATAGAGCATGATCGTGAAGTAGAGGAGCATCGCCACCGAGATTGCGAACAGGAGGGAGAGCCGACCGAGAAACCGGCGGCCTTGCCGGAGGATGTGATGCGGTCCGCCTTCAGCGAGAACGGCTGCCGGCTGATCTGCGCCGCCTCCCCGGCGGTCAGTCCCGCCGATTCCATCTGGCTCGCGAGCAGCTGCCGCTCGACCACCCGGCGGTGGAATCCATGTCGGCGATGGCCGTCGCATTGGTGCCCACATAACGACCGGTCCCTGGTGGTGAGCACGTCTGAGGGGAGGACGAGATAGCCTAGCAGCGCCTTGGCGATCACGTCCCGATCTGCCTGCGATCCTTCCTTTCCGTATCCCGGCCATCACGGCCACGACCTGCGTTCCTTCACGGGTCGCCGGTGATCCCCCGCCCAGCTCATAGCCGGATCAGCTGGCCGAGGTCCGTCCTCGAGGCGTCGAGGATCCGGATGCGGCTCACTTCGCCGATGCCTTGGTACGCTGTCCCATGTAGGACGGGAGGAACATGAGCGCCCCGGGAAGAGGAGCGGCCTGAAGAGCGTGTGGCGATCACGAACCAGCGCGTGCACGCGCTCGAGATATTCACGCTTGATGACGGCCCAGACAACCGTATTGATCGCGCCGCGTCAGAGTTGAAGCTGCAGGGGTTGCACGGCACACAGAAGGTAAACCGTGACCAGCGTCACGCGAGCCGTGTGCGCGCGACCGAACAGCGGCGCGCGACCTCCGACTACCACGAGTGTACAGCGCCTCGCGCGCCGCCGACATTCTCTCGTGCATGCTTGGAACGGACGTGTCGGGGTATCGACACCGATGGCGCAACAGGAAGGGAGGAAGCGGCGGTGGTCCGCAAGACCCGTCTCCGGCATGCACGAGGCTCAATACCGCTGTGATGCGCACGCTGCACGTGGCAGACGGCGGATTTTCACACAGATGTTCCCCTGATCCGCGGAACCCTCGCGACGCATCGCGGGTCCTCCCGAAGAGACCAATCCGGTCGATACATTCACGCACGCTTTTGAGACACAGCCGCCCGGCTGACCGGCGGCTCGCACCGCTTATCGCGTGGCGCACCGTCAATCCGCACCCGCGGTTCTTTGGGACACGACGAATCGTTGGAGCCCGTCGGGTTCACCTCTGCCGTCCCGGTCATCATGCCGCGCATCGCGCCGACGGTCGCCCCGGTCGGTCGTGAACGCCTGATCGCCGGAGGCAACGCACGACGGCAGCGGTGGTCGTGGTGCCGTCACCGGGCAGGAGTATTCCTTCGCCGCGATGGAGGCCCGTGAGATTCCGCTGGCCGACGCACGACTGCTTGTGTCGGGCGGCGACCCCGCCTTCAGTGGGGACGACGATCGCTCTCAGACCTCGCGCTTCTCCACGGCGGCCAGCGCCACCTGCGCCTTATCGAGCGTGTACGGCGCCGACCATGTCGCGCCAGTAACGGTCGCCGTGTGTTGGCGGCGATCGCGACGGCGCGATGCACGTGCGAGAAGTCGTCTCTCCAGCACCCGCGAATCTCGACGTGCTTGCGGTTGATGTGGTAGTGCGGATGGATGCGAACGTCCCCGTTGTCCGTGTAGTGCCCGCAGATGACGACGCGGCCCCGTCGCGCACCAGGCCGAGGGCCCCGCACGACGGCGTCGGGAGCGCCGCTGGCCTCGATGACGGTGTCGACACCATGCCCGTCCGTCGCCTGAGGACCGCGTCGTCTCGCCTCGGGTGACAGGTCGAGTCCCAGCGAGTCGGTGGCGCCCATGCGCCGGGCGAAATCGAGCCGAGCGGGGGATCGCCGATGGCGAAGACGCGCCCCGCCCCGACAGCGACGCGAGGGCCACGATGGACTGCCCCACGGGCCCGACCCCCCAGCACGGCGACGTCATGCCCCAGTCGCACCCCGGCGCGATCGACGGCGTGCAACGCCGGGACCAGCCCGCAGCCGCCCCCATGAAGGTCGCCTCGTCGAGCGCGTCGGGCAGGGGCGCACCATGTGGACGCCCGGCTTCATCCGCAGGTGTTCGCCGCACACGCCCAGCAGTCCCTCATTCGCGCTGTAGGTGATGCCGTACACCTTGCGGTGCGGGCAGCGCGTGGACTGCCTGGCCACGAGGCACTGGTAGCAGCGTCCACACGTGCCGTGCACGTCGAGAAACGTGACCCGGTCGCCTAACGCGAACAGCCGCCCCTGGATGTCCCCGATCGGTCCGGCCATTCGTCGATGACCCCGACGGAGACGTGTCCGGGGATGATCGGATACGGCACCCCGGACAGGCGGCCGTGGTACAGGTGCACGTCGGTGCCGCAGACCTCCGAGTACGTCACCCGCAGTGTGGCGGCGCCGGGAGTCAGCGTGGGGCGCGGCAACTCCACCACCTGGAGCGGGGCGCCTGGGGCGGGCATGATGACGCCGCGGCTGCGGGTCATGCGGCGTCGGTGCTGGGCGTCGGTGCTGGGCGTCGGTGCTGGGCGTCGGTGCAATGCGTCGGTGATGTCCGTCGGTGCCGCGATGGCGAACCTAGTCTCCGGGTTCTACGGCGAGCACCGCGGGCCGTAGTGCCGCACGACGGCGTCGAGGCCACCCTCGGCGGTCATCAACTCGCTTCCGGCGTCGCGCGTGGCATACAGGGGAAGCCCAACGCGCCACGCATGCGGTCGCCGCCAGCGGGACCTGACGGTCCCCGCGTCGTGGATCATGCGCGTCAGCATGGCGGCGCTGGTCGCGTGCGCCTCGATCGGGAGGACGAGGGCGGCACCCACCGCCGAGTTGGTGAACTGCATCAATCCCAATCGCACCGCCGAGAGATCGTCGCGCTGTTGCCGCGCATCGGGAACGATCGAGCGGGCGCCGCGACCTCGGTGTCCCATCGTGCACGACGACGATCGGTGCGGCGCCCAGCATCGCCGCCGCCAACGCGATCACGGCGTCGAGGTGATCGTCGACGAGCTGCGCCCGCGCTGGGTCGCGCTCGAGCCCGGTGGCGATGACCATAAGAGCCGAATGGTGCGGGGAGTGTCAGGCATCGCCTAACGTGCGACGATGGTGGCGATCCCGCGACGCAGCAGCGCCGGCATCATGTCGACCTTGAAGCCATTCTTCGGCAGCGGACGGCATCGTAGAGCGTCGTGCCGCGAGCGTCTCGATGTCGTCGTCGCTGAGCCCACCCGACGCCACGTCTCCTCCGATGGAGTCGGTGACGCGCCACGGACGCAGCGCGACCTCCCAGCACCAGGCGCACCTCGCCGTCCTCCCGACGGGTCGCGTGGCCAGCGACACGAGGGCAAAGTCGAAGGCCCCGCGCCGCATCGCCTCTCGTAGTGCTGCACCCCGCTACGCGTTCCCCCCGGAGCGAGACGGCTACCACGATCTCGCCCGGTGCAAGGTTGGTCTCAGCATCGTGTCGCCCGGCGCTTCCGGAAAAGAAGTCGGCAATCGGGATGTCGCGCGCTCCGGCGCTCCCCGCCACGTGCACGATCGCGTCCAGCGCGGTCAGCGCGACCGCCGGATCGGACGGATGCACCGCGACGCACCCCGCGGTCTCACTCCCACGATCGAGCAGGATGGCGTGATACTGGTGCTCCCCCGCTCGTGCCGAGCAGCTGTCGCCGCCGCTCCTGAGGCAGGCAAAGCCGCCCGGAAGTGCACCAGCGTGGGCGTTGGCAGAGGTTGCCACCGAGCGTTCCCATGCGCAGCGCGGCCGAGCCGAAGGCCGCACAGCTTCGCGCCAGAGGAAAGGCGGCCAGCAACTCGGGATTGCGGGCGAGATGGGCGATGCGTGCCGAGGCCCCGATGCGGACGCCGCCGTCGTCCCGCCACGTGACCGCCGTCGACGAGGGAAGTCGCCGCAGGTCCACCAGCATGTCCGGCTCGGCCAGCGCCTCCCGCATCAACGGAAGCAGGTCGGTCCCGCCTCCCAACGCCCGGGCCCCCGGTTCCTGCAGCAGGGCGAGCGCTTCATCCATCGACTCGGGACGGTGATACCGGAACGGCGACATGCCTCGGGTACGGTTTCAGGTGGGGACGACCGGCACTAACTTCGGGAGCGAGATGCCCTGCCTGCGC
The DNA here is from genome assembly GCA_016704465.1 of Gemmatimonadota bacterium. Lineage (GTDB taxonomy): Bacteria > Gemmatimonadota > Gemmatimonadetes > Gemmatimonadales > Gemmatimonadaceae > SCN-70-22. The sequence goes on from JADJAD010000021.1 coordinate 7,199, forward strand.
CCGATGGTTCGTCGAACGGTACAGCGACTCACCCCATGGCCGTTAGGTGTGTGGGCGATGGCGTGCGTTGGCGGCGAAGGGAACATCGGGGCCAGGCCGAACGCGACTCGGTCGATGTCGGGCCGCCACCGCGCCCCAATCGGGCGCGGTGCCACAACCAGGGCGATGTCAGCGCCTCCCGCGAGTGCTTCCGCGCCACGACCGCGTGCGGCGCGGCCACTCTCTGCGCTCGAAGACACGATCGCGCAGCGCCTGGTCTTCGCACCGGTCGTGCAGGACTGGTTCACCGCGGCGGCGCGCATGAAGCGCCTCCACGTGGACCTCGGACGTCTCGACATCGACCTCAAGAAGGATCCTGCGCGTGTGGCAGCGTTCCAGCGCGCCGCCGCTGCACGGTCACCCTTTCCCTTGGGGACGCGCTTTCGGATTCGCGGCCCGTGGGGCGCCGAGCAGGCAACACTGTCCGCGTTCGATGCCTACAACGGGCGCATCGTCGCCACGCTCGAGGGAGCCGTCCCGGGTGATTCGCTCGCCCGCGTGACCGATCCACTCGTCGCCGCCGCGCAGCGGTTGCCCGACGGCACGCCGATCGCCGCCGCGCCGGGTGCCGCCGCGCCGGGTGCAGACGCGTCGGATGCAGACGCGTCGGGCGTCCGCTGCGAGCGGAGCGCCGACCCCGCCTTCTCGGCACGGCTGACGCAGCTGGCCCAGTTGGTCGAGGACTCGCTCCGTACCGCCGAGGACCAGCCGATCTACCCGCGGCTCAAGGCTGCGCTCAAGGCGCGCCGAAGCGTGGCCGCCGGCTGTTTTGGCGACGCGCGAGGCGTAGTGATCGTGACGCTGTACGCGGGCGACTACGAATGGGTGCGCGAGCGGGTCCTGCTCGTCGGCGCAACTTCCGTGAAACGCGCCACGGTGCGCGACCTGCGATTCCGCGCGCACGAAGCACTGCACGCGCTGGATGCCGATGGCGACGGCATCGACGACCTCGCCGCCCGCGCGTGGACGCCGCGCGGGGGCGGGACAGTCATCCTGAAGCTGTCCGACGGAACGCGCTTCGAGCGGCTAGCCTCGGGCTTTGCATGGGAACGGTAGGGCGCGGCGTGTGGTCCCTACGGCAGCGCACGGAATCGGAGCATGGTGTAGCCCTGCTCCTCGTCCACGGCGCGCCGCTCGTAATCGATGTAGACGTCGGTCGGAAAGCCGTACCGGCCGTCGTAACTCGCATCGATCTGGTACGCGCGCGGGTCGATCGCGTCCTGAATCACGGAGAAGATCCCGTCGATCGATGGATAGAGGTAGGCGAGCCCGGATGGTACCGGTGTCGACGTTCCGTCGATCTCTCGCGCGACCACGACGTCGCGCTGCACCACGACTCGCACGGCTACGCCCCCCATCAGGCAGAAGCAGTTGCGCCGCACGACGAACTCGTAGTCCTCGATGAAACTGGTTGACCAAGTGCGGCGGGCGCGCGAGAGGTCGCGCTGCTCGCGGTCCCATGCGTCGTCCGGTCCGGTGATGACGGTACATCCGGAGAGGAGCAGTCCAAGAATGGCGAGCGAGAGCGCACGGGGAACGGTTGGCGGACGAAGCGTTGGCATTCTTGACCTCCGCGCGGATCGGCGGCGACTGGGGGGACGTGACGATCGATCGTGTCCGAGTGCCGACGAACAAATCGTGCCGTGCCGCGCCGACGGTCGTTCCCCAGCACGGCCGGTGCGTCGCTCGGCGACTGTCCCGATCGCTGGACGGAAGGATGTGTAGCTGATGAGACTCGCCAGGTCCCGAATTGTAGCACGCGCTGCCTCAGCGATACGCGCCGCCCGTGCAGCGCTCATCGCTGCGGCGCTCGCGGCATGCGCGCCGGGCCTCACGCCGCTCCCCGGCCCGGCCGACCCGGCCCCCGATCCGATGGAGCTGCCCATTCCCGCCGATCCCGCCACGGCGGGCGTCCCCCGGGACAATCTCGCGGCGCTGCTGCGCGGCAAGCGGTTGATGGTGCCCGTGGACGGCGTGGCACCGGAGCGTATCCGTGACACCTTCACCGCCCGCCGGGGGGCGAGGATTCACTCGGCGCTCGACATCATGGCCCCGCGCGGGACTCCCGTGCTCAGCGCCGACGCTGGGCGGGTCTTCAAGGTGCGGTCCAACAATCTGGGGGGGCTGACCGTGTACGCGATCGATGCCGAAGAGCGATTCGTGTACTACTACGCGCACCTGGAGCGCTACGCCAAGGGGTTGGCGGAAGGGCAGGCGCTGCAACCGGGCGACGTGATCGGCTACGTTGGTACGACCGGAAATGCGCCGCCCAACGCGCCGCATCTCCACTTTCAGCTGCTGCTGTATCGCGGCAACGGACGCTGGTGGGATGGCGATCCGCTCAATCCGCATCCATACCTCGTCAGGGCGGGCCGGCTCCGCACAGGATCATGAAAGGAAAGGAACGCGCTGAGCTGCGCTCAGAAGCCCACCACCTGGAACCGCTCGTTCACATCGGGCATCACGGACTCACCGACACGGCGTTCGCGACGCTCGACGATGCGCTGCGCACACGCGAACTGGTAAAGGTCGCCGTGGCCCGCACGCTGGAGGAGTCGCCAAAGGCGCTCGCCTCCCAGATGGCCGACGCGGTAGGGGCCGAGGTGATCCAGACGATCGGTCGCAAGGTGACGCTGTATCGACACAACCCCGACTTGTGGACGAAGCCGCGCAAGACGCCGCCCTGGCGGGACTGAGCGGCGCGAAGCGGACCGCGTGTGCTCGGCCCGCGTTACCCCCGCCGCAGCGCCTCCAGCACTCGCCATGGCGTCAGCGGCAGCTCGCACAGCTCGACACCTAACGCGTTGGCCACGGCGTTGGCGATGGCGGGCGCGGTCGGAATGATCGGCGGCTCGGCCAGCCCGCGCGCGCCGACATGGTTGGCCACTGTGTCGCTACCCGGCACACAGAACGCTTCGATCAACGGCACATCGGCCATGGTCGGGATCTTGTAGCTATGCAGCGAGGCGTTGACCGGCCGGCCCGTGGCGCCGTCCAGCTGTCGCTCCTCGAACAGCGCGTAGCCAAGTCCCTGCAGGATCCCGCCCTCCAACTGGCTTTCCGCCAGCAGCGGGTTGATGATCCGCCCGGCGTCGTGCGCCGCAGTCAGGCGCACGACGCGCACGACGCCCGACTCCACGTCGACCTCGACCTCGGCGAACTGCACCCCGAATGACATCAGGGCGACGTTGTCGGGATTCGGGCCACGGCTCCCCTGGCCCATGATCATCACGTTGCCGAGCTTCTTCGTCACCTCGGCGAAGGTCAGGCGGCGGGCGCCGTCGCGCGTGACGATGGTCGAGTCGCGCGTGATCAGATCGTCCACGTGGCACTCGAGTAGCTGGCCGGCCGCCTCGAGCAGGCGATGGCGGGCCTCCTCCGCGGCCACGCGCACGGCGGGGCCGACGGACGCCGTGGTCATGGAGCCCCACGAGTTGCCGGCGTACGGCGTGCGTTCGGTGTCGCCGAGGACCACCCGCACGTCGGCAAGGGTCGCGCCTAACGACTCGGCGGCGACCTGGGCGAGGATGGTGCGTGAGCCGGTGCCCAGGTCCTGGGTGCCGGAAAGGACGTCGATGGTGGCGTCGGAATTGAGGCGCACCGTGGCGTAGGCCGGCGGGCCGCCGCCCGCGGCCCAGATGCAGGCGGCCACGCCGACGCCTCGACGGCGTGTTGGGGCGGGGAGGGGGGCAGTCTCGGGGGCGCTGGGGCCCCCCCGACAACAATCTCTCCCTCCCCCCCCCCACCCCCGTCACCAATTCCCCGCCACCCTCACCATTTCCTCGCACCCCCCACCCGAACCGTCGCGCCCCCTCCTCGTAGCACGCCCGCAATCCATTGGCCGAATACGGGCGATCCCGCGACTCGTCCCGCTCGGCGAAGTTCGCCAGGCGCAGCGCCACCGGATCCATCCCTAGCGTCGTCGCCAGCACATCCATCGTGCGCTCCAGCCCGAACGCCCCCTCCACGTGCCCCGGCGCGCGAAAGGCCATCATCGGCTGCGTGTTGGCCCACGCGAACGTCTCGTGCGTGCGCACGTTGGGACAGTGGTACAGCTCCCGATAGATCTGCGCCACGCTCGCCTCCCACCCGGTCGCGCCTAACGGGATCTCGGTCACCACGTCGATCGCCACCAGCCGGCCGTCGCGCATCGCGCCGAGCGTGACCACCTGCCGTGACGGCGCCCGCTGTCCCCCGTCGGACTGCTCGGCCTCACGCTCCAGCACGCAGCGCACCGCCCGCCCCGTGCGCTGCGCGAAGATGGCCGCCACGAAGCTCTGTGCCCCCGCGTTGTTCTTTCCCCCGAAGCCACCCCCCATGTACTCCTTGATCACCCGAACATGCGACTTGGGGAGTCCCAGCCCCGTCGCCACCTCGTCCCGCACCCGGAATATCCCCTGCGTCGACTCCCACAGCGTCAGCCGGTCGCCGTCCCACTCGGCGACCGTGGCGTGCGGCTCCAGCGGCGAATGCACCGCGCCCTGTGTGCGGTACTCGCGCGTCACTATCACCTCCGCGTCGGCCAGCGCCCGCGCCACGTCGCCTCGTTCGGTGACCACTGGCGAACCGCGCAGCACGTTCGACTGTCCGCGCACGATCGCCGCTCCCGCCGCGGTCGCGGCCTCGAACGTCACCGCACTGGGAGCGGCCTCGTAGGTGATCCGGATCGCGCGCGCCGCCGCAGTGGCCGCAGCGTACGATTCGGCGCAGACGGCGGCGACCGGCTGGTGCGGATACAGCACGCGGCTGCCCAGCAGCGGGAGCCCGCCGGCGCGCATGGGGCGTGGGAGCGTCTCGGCCGTCAGGACATCGACGACGCCCGGGAGCTGCAATGCCGCCGAGGCGTCGATCGACGTGACCGTCCCGTTGGCGATCGTGGCGCGCACGAGGATGGCGTGCAGCATGCCCGGGCGCACCACGTCGGTCGTGAAGCGGGCCCGCCCGGTCACCTTCTGCCGGGCGTCGACGCGCGGGACCGGCTGGCCGACGATCGAGAGCGCGACATCGTCGCCCCACGGCGCGGGTTCCCGGTCGGGGAGTTCCACCACCTTGGTCTCCAACCGTCCCTCGACCTCGACCGTGGTGGAGACGAATCGGCGCGGCGTGGCCACGGGCGCGCCGTCGTTAGGCGATGGGCTGCGGGTGTCGCTCACGCTCCGCCCTCGCGCCGCACGGCCGCGGTCGTCAGGATGGCCTGGGCGATCTTCGGGTAGGTCCCGCACCGGCACAGGTTGCCGCTCATGGCCTCGACGATCGCCGCGTCGTCGGGCGCGGGATTGCGCGCCAGCAGGGCCGTGGCGGCCATCAGCTGCCCCGGCGTGCAGAAGCCACACTGCACCGCGTCGTGGGCGATGAACGCTGCCTGCAGCGGATCCAGATCGTCGCCCCTCGCCAACCCCTCCACCGTGGTCACGTGGTCGCCGTCGCAGGCCACGGTCAGGGTGAGGCAGGAATAGACCGGCTCACCGTTCAGGAGCACCGTGCACGCCCCGCACTCCCCACGGTCACACCCCTGCTTGGCCCCGGTGAGAAAGAGGCGGTCGCGCAACGTGACCAGGAGTGATTCGTCGGGCTCGGGCACGATGTCCCGCTCCCTCGTGTTGATCGTCAGTCGCATGCTCCTCCATCTAGGCACCGCGGCGCACCCTGTCCAGCGACTATTGCCGACCGGGGGGAATGCATATCTTGTCTGCCCGCCTCACCGACTGGCTCAACCTCCCCCGATCATGCCGTACGTCATCACCGAAGCCTGCATTGGCACCAAGGACAAGGCCTGCGTGGATGTGTGCCCCGTGGACTGCATCTACGAAGGGGAGGACCAGCTGTATATCCACCCCGACGAATGCATCGACTGCGGCGCCTGCGAACCCGAATGCCCGGTGACGGCCATCTTCCCCGAGGAAGATGTCCCGGCGAACATGCGCAAGTACGTGCAGATCAACCGGGATGTGTTCACGGGCGACACCCCGCCCGGCAAGCCGACTCGCTGAGCGTCGCGGGCCGCGCAGGCGCGTCTCGGGCGATGGCTGGATCCCGCCCGCCGTCCCTGAGCCCCCCGCTCGCCCTGGCTGCCTGAATGCTGCGCGCCATCACGTTCGACTACTGGGACACGATCTACCACGGCGCTTCCAACGCCGCGCGGGTGCAGCGCCGGCGCGACGCACTCGCCGAGATGCTCGAGCGGCTCGGCTGCCCGATCCCATCCGATTTCGAGGCCCTGTACGTCGCCTCGGCCGCCGAAGCCAACCGCTGGTGGCGTGACGAGCATCGCGGCTACACGACCGATGACCGCATCCGGTGGCTGCTCTCGCAATTGGCCATCGAACGGCCCGTCGACTGCGCCGAGATTGCCACGGCGGTTGAGCAGGTCGATCGCTCACTCATCGACCACCCACCCGCGCTCCTGGCCGGTGCGCGTGAGGTGCTGGCCCGTCTGGGCGAGCGATTCGCACTGGCGATCGTCTCCGACACCGGCTTCGCCGGCGGGCGAGCGCAAGATCGGGTGCTCGAGCTGGACTCGCTGCGCCAGCACTTCGCGGCGACGATCTACTCGATGGATGTCGGCCACGCCAAGCCGCGGCCGGAGCCGTTCCGCGCCGCGCTCGCGGCGCTCGGCGTCGCTCCCCACGAGACGCTGCATGTCGGCGACATCGAGCGGACCGACGTGGCCGGGGCGCTGGCATCCGGCCTGCGCGCGGTGCGACTCGACGCCGTGCGGCAGGGCGGCCCGTCGGCCGCGGAATTCATCGCCCCCACCCTCGACGCGCTCGCGACCTACCTGCTGTCCGACAGTTGACGCGTTGCTGCAACGAGCAGCGTCAGGACAGCGTCAGTTCTGCCAGGTACTCCGACACCACGTGATTCACGGCGGCCGGACGCTCGACGTTGGCCACGTGACCGGCGCGGGCGATGACCTCGAGCCGGCTCCCGCGAATCCCCGCGTGCAGGAGTGCGGCCTCGGACGGCGGGGTCAGGACATCGTCTTCGCCGACGATGATGAGCGTCGGCACGTCGATCGAGCCTAACGACCCGGTGGCATCGGGGCGGTCCCTCCGCGCTTCCAGCGCCCCGACCACCCCGTCGAGCGGCGCGCTCTCGAGCATGCGGTGCACCGCGTCGACCACCTCCGGGCACTTCTCGCGCGTCTGCTTGCCGACCATGCCCGTGATCATCGCGTCGGCCACGCCCCCGCTCCCCTTGGCCCGGGCAAGCACGATCATCTCGTCGCGCCGCACGCGCCCCGCTGGGGAATCGCCGTCGGCGCGTGTATCCATCAGGATCAGCCCACGCACCCGCGCCCGGTGTCGGCGCCAGAGGGCGAGCGCCACGTACCCGCCCATCGAGAGGCCGCAGACCACGGCGCGCTCGATCCGCAGGGTATCGAGCAGCGCGGCCATGTCGTCGGCGTACTGATCCACGGAATACGGGGCCGTGACGGTGCTGTCTCCGAAGCCGCGCAGGTCGGGGGCGATGCACCGCGCCCGATCGAACAGCGCACTGAGCTGCGTCGCCCACAGGGTACGGTTGTGCGGAAAGCCGTGCAGAAAGAGTACCGCCTCACCCTTCCCGACGTCGTCGTAGCCGATCTCGATGTCGCCACAGAGTGCAATCACGCGATCCCGACTCCCGGTGTGGGTTCCCCTATCGCGCGGTGCGGCGATGCGTCCGATCCGTTCCGCGTCGGCGGAAACATGTCGACGACGCGAGATGCGTGCGAGGGTCGGGCAGAAGGGCGTGGCGGTCTGCATCGCGGGGGCCGGCGTCGATTCGGGGGTGTGCGTGGTGGAGCGCAGAGGAGCGCGGTGGACCGCAACGGGCGGATCAGGGTGCTACATTACGCCGAGATGCACCCGGGGCGGCCAGCACAACGATCCGGGCGCTGCCTCCAAATCGACTCGTGACCGCATCCAAGAAGCCCGACGCTCCCCGCACGCTCTTTCTCGACTCTCCCGAGGCCGCTGACCAGTTCCTGTCGTCGATCGAGACGACCCGGGTGGTCGCGATCGACACGGAAGGGGCGAGCTTTCATCGGTACGTCGACCGGATCTACCTGCTGCAGCTGTCGACCGACGCGCGGCACGCCATCCTCGACCCGCTGAAGGTTTCGTCGCCGTCCCGCCTCGGGTCGTTGCTCGAGTCGCGCGAGGTCGAGGTGGTCTTTCACGATGCGGACTACGACTTGCGCCTGCTGCACCAGGACTACGGGTGGCAGGTGAACAACATCTTCGACACGCGAATCGCGGCGCAGCTGCTGGGGATCAAGGCCTTCGGGCTTGCTGCCCTGCTCGACTCGTACTTCGGCGTCAAGCTGGACAAGAAGCACCAGCGCGCCGACTGGTCCATGCGCCCCCTGCCGTCGGACATGCTCGACTACGCGGCCCAGGACACCATGCACCTGCTGGGGCTGCGGGAGCAGCTGCGCGATGCCCTGGAGCGCAAGGGGCGCTGGCATTGGGCGCGCGAGGAGTTCGCACGGCTGGAGGGGACCCAGTGGGATTCGGAGGACATCGGTTCGTCCTTCCTGCGCCTCAAGGGGGCGCGAGACCTCAGTCGGCGCGAGCTCGCGCTGCTGCGGGAGCTGGCAATCTGGCGCGACGGAGTCGCCAAGGGGATTGACCGCAGCACCTTTCGTGTGGTGACCAACGACGTGCTGCTCGACTTGGCCCGCCGCTCGCCGCGCACGATGGACGACCTGCGCGGCGTGAAGGGGATCGGCCGAGGGATCCTGGAGCATCGTGGCGAGGAGATGCTCGAGGCGATGGCACGTGGTCGTGCCGTTCCCGACGCCGAGCTGCCACGCTTCCCCAAGTCGCCGCGCTGGGATCGAGACCCGCTCTTCGACGAACGTGTCGCGCGCCTCAAGCGCGTGCGCGATGAGTCGGCCTCCCAGCTGGAGCTCGACCCGGGGGTGCTCTGTGCGCGTGACCGCCTCGAGGCGGTGGCGCGGGCCAAGCCGCGCCACATTGACGAGGTCCAGGAGATCCAGGAGCTGAGTGGCTGGCAGATCGAGGTGCTCGGTCCCTCCTTCGTGCACGCCCTGAAAGATCTCTCCAACGGCGAGGGACCGAACGAGCCGGCAGCGACGGCAGCACCCCCAGCGCCAGCTGAGAACGACGAAGCGGATGCCTCGCCCTATCGAGATGGCTGAGCCCGGCCGGAGCCGTGGCGGCGCCCTGCGAGGCGTGCGCTTCGTCCGGGCCGCTGGGCAGGTGGCGAGAGGATGGGCGAGCCGTCGCGCATGGGCGATACTGCTCGCCGCCACAGTTTCTGCGACCGAGGGAGAGGCGCAGGCAGATGTGCAGCCTCCCGAGCCGCCGTCGCGAGGACTCCTGTACGCCTCCGTCGGGAACGACGCGGGCAGCGACACGCTCGCCCCGCCGCTGCCGCGCGAGTTCCGCGCCGTGTGGGTCGCCACCGTCAGCAACATCGACTGGCCGTCGCGCCCCGGGCTCTCCACCGCGGCGCAGCAGCGCGAGCTGATCACCATCCTCGACCGGGCGGCCGCCCTGCGCCTCAACGCGGTCATCTTCCAGGTGCGTCCGGCCGGCGACGCGCTCTACAGCTCCCGACTCGAGCCGTGGTCGTACTTCCTCACCGGCTCACAGGGGCGAGGGCCGCAGCCGTCGTACGATCCGCTTGCCTTCGCCATCACCGAGGCGCATCAGCGCGGCCTGGAGCTGCACGCGTGGTTCAATCCGTACCGCGCCAAGCACCCGGACGATACCTCGCGCACCGCCTCACCACTCCACATCTCGCGCACGCATCCGCAGCTGGTGCACAAGTACGGCGCGTATCTCTGGATGGATCCGGGGGAGCCGGAGGTGCAACGCAAGACCGTGGACGTGGTGCTGGACGTCGTGCGGCGATACGACGTCGACGGCGTGCACATCGACGACTACTTCTATCCGTACCCCGAGCGGGCGCGCCGCGGCGGGCTGATTCCGTTCCCCGACGAACGGTCGTGGCGCGCCTACAAGGCGAAGGAAGGCACCCTGTCGCGCAATGACTGGCGACGCCGCAACGTCGACCTCCTCGTGGAGCAGCTGTACACGGAGATCAAGGCCGCCAAGCCGTGGGTCAAGTTCGGCGTCTCACCGTTCGGTATATGGCGGCCGGGCTATCCCGCGTCGGTGCGTGGCTTCGATGCGTACGAGTCGCTCTATGCCGACTCGAAGAAGTGGCTCAACGAAGGCTGGCTCGACTACTGGACCCCGCAGCTCTACTGGCGCACGACGGCGTCGGCCCAGCGGTACGCCGACCTGCTGACCTGGTGGCGCGGACAGAACCTGAAGGGGCGCCACGTCTGGCCCGGGAACTACACGTCGCGTGCGTCCGCGAGGCGTCGCTCCACGTGGCCGGTCGAGGAAGTCGTGGAACAGATCCAGGAGACCCGGGCCCAGCTCTCGCCGAGCAGCGGCAACGTGCACTTCAGCATGGACGCGTTTCTCGTGAACCGGGATTCGCTCAATGAGCGGCTGGCCGGCGGGCTCTATCGAGAGCCGGCGCTCGTCCCGCCCTCCCCGTGGCTGGCGAGCGGCGTCCCGGATGGCCCAGTCGTGGTGCGCGTGCCTCGGCCTCGGGTCGTCGAACTGGACGTCACCCGGCTCGGCGCGCCGCTGGTTGACGCCCCTCCGCCGGGGGCCCGCCCGAGCGCTGCAACCCCGCCCGGTCGCCTTCCCCCAGACAAGACGTCGGCGCCGGCCAACGCCACGGTCGTGCGCAGCATTCGTGACCCGCATTGGTGGCTGGTCCGGGCCCGCTACGCCGACGGCTGGCATGCCCGCATCGTGCCGGCGACCCAGCGCACCATCCGCCTGCCGCTGGATGCCTCCGATGCACCGCCAACGGTGATCTACATCTCGGCGGTCGATCACGCTGGACAGGAGTCGCCGTCGGCGGTCGTGCGTTAGGCTGTGACCACGAGGTGCGCCTGCCGCGCGACGAGCGAGGCGACTAGAACCCGAGGTACGCGCGCACGCGCGGCTCGATGCGCTCCGGCGTCCACGGGGGCGACCAGACGAGGTTGACGGCGACGTTGCCGACCCCCGGAATCGCCCGCAGTTGCCGCTCGGCGTCACCCATGATCTCCGGGCCGGACGGGCAACCGGGCGAGGTGAGGCTCATGTCGATCGCCACGTCGGTGCCCTCAACCGTCATCTCGTAGATCAGGCCGAGGTCGAGGATGTTGAGGTTGAGCTCCGGATCCTTCACCCGACGCAGGGCCAGCTTGACCTGATCCGTCGTGACGGCGCCGTCGGACCCCTCGGCCGAAGGCTCGGCGGCGACCGCTGAGGCGGGGGCGACCGTCGACCCCCCGTCCACCTCGCCGAGCTTCGCGGCAGCAGGGGTGACGACGGGAGCAGATGTGTCGGAAGCGCTGGAGGCGCGGGTTGGTTCGGCGGAGTCGTACATCGGCAGTCCTGGCATACGTATCGAGCAAGATCGGGGGAGGGGGCTATTCCGATCAAGTCGGTCGGGAAGATCTACCACAAAAAAAAGAGCCGCCATCGGGCGGCTCGACGGTGCTCATCGCCTGCTGTCAGGCCCTGGACGACGGGCTGGACGGCTTTTTTACCGCCGTTTTGGACCGGGTCACTTTTGACGTAGTGCGAGCCTTGCTCGAGGCCTTGGACGACGTGCTGGCCGCCGGCTTGGCCTTCGCGGGTACCGATTTGGTCGACTTCTTGACTGCGCTGGGCTTGCTGCTGCTGGTCGACTTGGCCGCCGACGGCTTCGATGACTTGGCCGCCGTAGACTTGGCCGCCGTCGGCTTGGCCTTCGCCTTGGTCGACTTGGCGGTGGTCACCTTGGCTTTCGTGGTCTTGGCCCGGCTGCTGCGCGTGCTCCGGCGCGCACGCCGTACCGGCTTGTTCCAGCCGTCGGCACGGTCTGCGCGGAAGGAGGCCGGCATGGCGAGGATGCGGTCGGTGTCCTCTACCGACAGGGCCGCGGCGTCGGCCAGGTCGGCGCGAACGTCGGCAATGACCTTGGCCGGGCGGCGCGCCTTCGCGGCATGCACCCGATTGGTCAGGAGGACGACGAACATCTGTCGCTCCGGATCGATCCAGATGGAGGTGCCGGTGTAGCCCGTGTGCCCGTAGGCGGCGGCGGTGAGGTGCTCGCCGGAGCCGCCGTCGCCGTCGGCCGTGTCCCAGCCCAGCGCCCGCGTTCCGGCGCTACGGCGGGTGAACAGCGCGACGGTGCTGTCCGAGAAGATCCGGACGTCGTTGTACTCGCCCCCGTTGAGCATCATCTGGGCGAAGATCGCCAAGTCGGACGCCGTGGAGAACAGTCCGGCATGGCCAGCGACGCCGCCGAGGGCAAAGGCGTTCTCATCGTGCACCTCTCCCTTGACCGGATACCCGCGCGGCGGAGCGACCTCGGTCGGGGCGATGCGATAGTGAAGCGAGTCGGGCGGATTGTAGAAGGTGTCGCTCATGCCGAGCCGCTTGAACACGCGCTCGTTGAGATACGTGTCGAGCGCGAGGCCGGAGATCTCCTCGACGACCCACGCCATGACGTCGGCGCCCAGGTCGCTGTAGACGAAGGCGGCGCCAGGCTTGTTGGCGAGCGGCGTGGCGAGCACGATGCGGCGGGCGTCGAGCGCGTTGGATGCGATGCGCCAGAGTTCGCGACCGGCTGGCAGGCCGGAGCGATGCGTCAGCAGCTGCCGGACGGTGACCTGATCCTTGTTGCCGCCGGTAAAGTCATGGAGGTACCGCGAGACGGGGGCGTCGAGGTCAAGTCGCCCTTCGTCGTACAGGATCATCGCGGCGGTGGTCGTCCCGATGACCTTGCTCAGCGATGCCAGATCGTAGATCGTCTTGTCGGCGTCGACCTCGGGAGAGGTTTTCGTCCATCCCAGGTGCCCGAAGCCCTTCTGCAGGACCGCGGCGCCTCGGCGGCCGATGACGACCGACGCCCCGGGATACCCGCCCGCCGACATGCCGCGACGGACCACACGATCGATCGTGGCCAGTCGTTCGGCAGACATACCCACCGCACTGGGAGACTTCAGCGGAAGCTTGTCCGCTGTGCCTGCAAGTGTGGCGAGCGCGAGTGCGAGGTGTACGACCAAGATGTTCTCCCGGTAGGTATCTTCGTCTGCGACGACCGAGCGACGGTCAGAGTATCGACCGCAAAGGTTACACCACGGCGACGATAGCGTTCAGGAAGTGCTCCAGCGACGATAAGTCGTTGCGTAGGTTGTTGCAAGGTCAAGAGATCGCAATGCCTACCTAATGTGCGTTCTCGTTCAGCGCTTTCGGGGCCTGTCGCAGGTTCTGGACGACAACGTGTAAGGTTCGGGGATCGCTGGGGCCGGAGTCGTTCAATCGGGTGGGGTGGTAAACCCAACGGGGGCACGGGGTGACGAAGTACCCAGAACGCCATGGCTACGGACTCTGCTTTAATCCAGCGCGCAATCGACGGCGATGAGCGGGCGATGCGACAGTTATGGTCGCAACACGCGCCGCACATCGACGCCGTCGTCCGTCGCCTTGCCGGGCACGAGGAGGAGGCGGTCGATATCGCCCAGGAAGTTTGGATCCAGATCTTCCGTGCGCTCCCGACCTATCGCGGCGATTCCCAGTTCGGAACCTGGGCCCATCGCATCGCCGTCAACCGGACGCTGAACGCGCTCCGCCGCACGCGTCGGCTGTCGAAGATCGAGACCGACATCGACGAAGCGACGGCCTCGGTCGAACACGGCAGCGAGCGGGCAATGCTGGCGGCATCCATCGAAGATGCGACGGCTCGCCTGTCGCCGGGAGCGCGGACGGTGTTCGTGATGCACGACGTCGAGGGCTACACCCACGAAGAGATCGCCACCGCGCTGGGGATTACCGCGGGGGGCTCGAAGTCCCAGTTGTTCAAGGCGCGCGCCAAGCTGCGAAAGCTGCTGGCGCCAGTGATCGATGGCTTCAGATCTGATACGGACCGGGAACATGCAGCACCTGCCTATTGAACGGATGGCCGAGCTGGTGGATGGTGACGCCAGCCCGAGCGAACGCGAGCATCTCACGGCCTGCGTGGGCTGCTCGCAGGAGTTGGAGGCCTATCGCCGGGTGACGGCGATGGCCGGCGACGCGCGGCGTCGGATCGCGCCGCCCCTCACCAATTGGGACACGCTGAGCGTGCGCCTGCGCGCCGAAGGTCTCGTCACCTCGGGCCGCAGTCGTTCGAAGGTCGGTCGCACGTGGTGGCGGGAAGCGGGCGACGGCCTGCGCCGAGCGGCGGTCGTCGTGGTCTTCCTCGGGGGAGGTGCCGTGCTGGGACGGATGAGCGCGGGAATGCCGATTACCGAAGCGGTCGCCGTCGGGCCGGGGGCGCTGCTGGTCGGTGCCCGCTCGAATGCGCCGGGCGGAGGGCAGGGGACACCAACGCTGGCGGCGAGCAATCCGTCGGGTGGTTTCGGGACCACGGCTGACGCACTACGCGCGCTCGAAGGGGCGCAGCGGCAGTACGAGCTGGCGGCGAACTGGCTGGCGTCGCACGACACGAGCTCCTCTGAGCTCGCCCCCGCGCAATATCGCACGCGGCTGGCCGCGCTCGACCGCACGGCCGAGACGATGCAGCAGGCGATGCGCGAGGCCCCGTCCGACCCCTACATCAACCAGTACTATCTCGCCACGCTCAGTGCGCGGGAACAGACCCTGCGCCGGCTCGGAACAACGCTGCCCGTCGGTAGCCGACTCGGACGGTTCTGATGCGGAACAGCATGCGTGGCGACGAAAGCGTCGTGCCCCGCGGGCCGTTGATGCCCCGCGGATCCCGGCGCGCATGGCGCCTGACGGTCGCGCTCATTGTTCTGGCCACCGGCGCCACCTCGGCGGGAGCGCAGGAGCGCACGCTGGTGCTGCGCAACAACGAGTCGGCCTTTGAGGTCGAGGTCGACCGGCTGGTGCAGGAACTCCTGCAGAAGCGCCGGATCGTGGTCTCCATTGTGGGCAGCGTCCAGCAGATGCAAGGGTCGCTGCGCACCGTGGAGTTCAACGACGAACAGCGGGCCCACATCGAACGCTCGATTCGCCAGCTGCGCGAGCGTCTCACGTCACTCGAGTCCGACGGCGTGCGCATCCGGAATCGCCTGGGCGAGATCTGCGATGCGGATCGCCAGCCCGCGGGATGGGTGGGGATCGCCTACTCGGTGTCGGCCAATGCCACGCGACAGGACGACGGACGCGTGATCATGCGCTTCGAGAATCATCCCAGCATCGAGTCGGTCGAGCCGGGCTCACCGGCCGACAAGGCGGGGATCCGCGGCGGGGACCGCATCCTCGCCATGGCCGGCCGGGACCTGCGTGACGCGGAGATCGACTTCACGCCGCTGCTCAAGCCGGGGACGCGCATTCCCTTCAGGGTGCAGCGCGGGAGTGAATCGCGGGTGCTGACCGTGACGGTCGAGCCACGGCCCTCCGGCTTCTCGACGCCGTGTCCGTGGGTCGACGAGCGCATCGCGGCGGCCTTCGCCCCCAGCCAGATGATGCTGACGGTGACGTCCGAGGACCCCGAGTCGCCTGGTGCGACAGCCCCGCTCGGGACGCGGGTCATCGTCCAGCGGGGCGCGCCGATGGTGGCCGTGACCCCACCGGTTCCTCCCGTTCCCCCGGTTCCTCCGCTGCCGCCGGTTGGCGTAGGCGGTGGCGCCTCCTCCGTGGTGTTCGGCGGGGCGCAGTTCATTCCGGTCAGCGCCGAGCTGTCGGCCGCCCTGGGCGTGGAGCGCGGGCTCCTGGTGATCGGCACGGGCCGGGGTTCGCCTGCGGAGCAGTCGGGGCTGCGCACCGGCGACGTGCTGGTCGCGGTGGACGGTCGGCCGGTTGCGTCGCCGCAGGTCTTCCTGCAGGCCGTGGAAGAATCGACCCGACATCAGCTGCGGCTGCAGCTCGTGCGCCGCGGCAAGCCCGTGACCGCGATGCTTCGGTGGTGAGCCTCGTAGTGGCGACAGCCGCCGAGCGCGCTACCCGCGCGTGACGGGTATGGCCGTACACGCGCCGCGTGCCTAACGCGTGCCTAACGCGTGCCGCTGCGCTCGCCTCCGATGGGCCCGGACGGCAGCAGGTAAAGCAGCCGGGCCGTGGCGAGATCGGCCGGCGACAGCACCTTCACCCGCACCCTCGGCGTCATGATGGACGTCGTGTCGGTCGTGTGGTCGAGGCCGATCAAGTGCCCGACTTCGTGCAGGGCGATCGCGCGCGTGGCGGCAGTGTCGAGCAGCTCTCCGGTCCGATGATGCACGGCCAGCACGATGCTGGCCTCGAGGATCGACCAGCGGTTGTCGTGTGACCAGAGCGTCTTGCCCGAAATGGGCTCGTTGAACCGGTCGATCCAGCTCACGTGCACGTCGGCCGAGGCCGAGTCGAGGACGAAGCTGAAGGCGAGCGGGACGCCGCTCTCGCCCCATTCGATGAATGCGTCGCGAACGATCGCCACGTGATTCGGCGTCCAGTCGCGCACGCGGGCCATGGGCTGTATCCAGACACGCAGCGGGAGCGCGCCGCGATCCGGCCACCTGGCCAGGGCGGAATCGTGCGCCGCCAGCACCTCGCCGATGTACGTCCCCTCCGAGGAGAGCTCGAGTCGCGATCGCACGTCGGCGCGGCTTCGCTCGCGGGCGGTGCCGCGCGATGCCCCGCGCGGTCGATCGCTCGCGCGCACCACGCCCGCTCCTGGTGCGTCGGCCGCCAAGGTCGTGGCGCTGGAACCGGTCGAGCGCACGAGCACCCGACCGTCGCCGCCCGAACGCATGGCGAACGCCTGCACGCCGACAAAGGCCGCGAGGACGGAGAGCACGAGGGCAAAGGCGAAATCCAGTCGCTTCATGCGGGTGAGGCGAGGGCGCTAGGTGCGGTCCAGGAACGTCCGAACGAGATCGAAGAACGACTGCGGCGCCTCCCAGAAGGGCATATGCCCGGCCCGCGGGACGAGCGCCAGGCGTGCGTGCGGCATCAGGGCGACAAGTTCTCGGGCGACTGAGGTCGGCAAGAGATCGTCCTCCCCATGCAGGACGAGCGTTTCCGTATGCACGGCACGTACCAGCGCCGACCAGTCGTATCCGTCGCGCCGCAGGCGGGCCACGATCGCGGCTCCGGTCCGGCTGTCACTCCGCGGGGGCGCGAAGAGCTGCGCGAGCTCCGGATCGGAGAACCAGGCCGGGTACATGGCGCGCGCGTATGCGGAATGTCGTGCCGGGTCGCCGTCGTGAAGATGCGACGGGTCGAGGCGCTGCAACAGCGATCGCTCGGTCCCGGTGAGTCGCCGAAGCGCGGCGTCGTGAAGGCTCGGGAGCCAGCTGTCGCTGCGCGGCCCAACCGCGTTCACCAGCACCAGGCGACGGACTCCATCTCGGTCGCGCTCCGTACCCAACGTGGCGATTCCCCCGCCCCACGAATGGCCGAGCACATCCCATCGGCGGTATCCGAGCGCGAGTCGAATCGCGTGCAGGTCTCCAGCGTCGTGTTCAATCCGGGCGATCTGTACACCTGGTGGCGCTGAACTGGCGCCTCGGCCGCGCTGATCGTACAGAATGAGTTGGCGGTCGGCCGCCAGCGGGGAAAGCGCGGGCCACAGCAGCTTGTGATCGAACAGCATCCCGCCGTTCACGCAGCACAGCGGGACGGCGCCGTGCACCTCGGGGGTGGTGAAAATGGCGAAGTCGAGCCCGCGCGTCCGCACGCGCTGCTCGGTGAGCTTCGGCGGACGTGCAAGCGATCGCCGAAAGGCGACGAAACGGTCGCGGGCTGAGGCGGGAGCGGTCATGCCGGGACGAGGGAGGAGCGCTCGCAGGAGGCGGTCGGGACGAAGCTAGCGGCAGGGGGAGTACACCGCCTGCGTTGGCGCGTGCTATAGTTCGCGGCGCCGATCACCACGGACACCAGAACCTCTCACCATGACGCTCGCCGACGTTGCGATCTACGCAACCCTCGCCGCGGCAGCTGCCGCGCTTGGCCCGCTCCTGGCCACGGTGCGCGGGCCCGATGAGCCATTGATCGGACTGGCGAATGCGCTCGCGGCCGGAGTCATGCTGGGTCTGGCCTACCCGATGATGCGTGACGGCCTCGACGCCGACGCGATCTCGGCGACGCTGGGCGCGGGCGCTGGAGTCATCGTCCTGTTCCTGCTGCATGTGTGGTTCGAGCTCGACGGACCTGAGGCGATGCCGCCGATGCGCGCGCTATTCAGGGCATCGGTGCATGCGGTGCCCGAAGGGTTGACGCTCGGGGTGGCCTGCGCGATGGACCCACGCTTCGGACTCCTGGTGGCCTTCACGCTCGCCTTGCACAACGTGGGCGAGGGAATTGCGCTCACGCCGCACCTCGGGCGCGGGGAGAAACCGGCGCGTGCCGCCGCGGCCGCGGCCCTCTCGAACGCGCCCCAGGTCGCGCTCGCCGTGGCAGGCTTCGTCCTCGCGGAAGCATATCCCACGCTGCGCCCGCTGCTGCTTGGCGGGGGCTGCAGGATCGCTCGTCTATCTCTCGCTGGCCGACTTGCTCCCCGACGGATACCGGGGGCCGGCAGAACGGCGATCAGCGTGGTCGTGATTGCCGCCACGGGGATGGTCGCCTTCGCCGAAGCGGCCGGATGACCTGGCTCGAGTCGCACCCTGTGGTCTGGGTATTCTGGTACGCCCTGCTCACCGCCATAGCCACCGCCCTCGGCGCCATTCCGTTCGTCTTCATCCGGAAGGTCTCGCCGCGCGTCGTCGGCTATTCCAACGCACTGGCTGCCGGGCTGATGCTCGGGGCGAGCTTCGGGCTGATCGTGGAAGGTGCGCGTTCGCGTGGCGGCGCGACGTTGACCGGGGTGATGATCGGCGTGGCGTTCATGCTGGTGGTTCAGCGCGCGCTCGGCGACCACGGCGGCGAGCTGGAGTTTCTTGGCGCGCGCGGGGCCGGGGCGAGGAGGATGCTGATGATCGTTGCCGTGATGACGGTGCACTCGTTCGCCGAGGGGGCGGCGGTCGGCGTGTCGTTTGGGGGAGGGGCGAGCTTGGCGACCGCGATCACGCTCGCGGTGGCCGTGCACAACATTCCGGAGGGGCTGGCGATCAGCGCGGTGCTGCGGCCCCAGGGGGCGTCGCTGCTCGCCTGTGCCTGGTGGAGCTTCTTCTCCAGCATTCCGCAGCCGCTGGCGGCCGTGCCGGCCTTTCTCATGGTCGAGCACTTTACCGCGACGTTGCCCTACGGACTGGGCTTCGCCGCCGGCGCCATGATCTTCATGGTGCTCGTGGAGTTGCTGCCTGAGGCCTACGAGCAGGAAACCTCGCGCGGCATCGCGGCGGCGGCGACGCTGTCGTTCCTGTCGATGCTGCTGGTGCAGCGCTACCTGTAGGGCGTTCGCTAGCGGGGGCGTGCCCGCTCGTATTGGCGCGGCCACTCGACGTTGGTGCCGAGGACGTGGGCGGCCTCCAGCGGCCACCGTGGATGACGCAACAGCTCCCGAGCCATGAGGACCAGGTCGGCGTCGCCGTCGGCGACGACCCGCTCTGCCTGGTCGGGGGTGGTGATCAGTCCCACTGCCCCGGTGGCGATTCCCGCATCGTGACGCACGCGCCGGGCGAACGGAACCTGGTACCCGGGCTCCAGCGGAATGCGTACGCCGGACGCCAGCCCGCCCGACGAGCAGTCGATCAGGTCGACGCCCGCCGCCCGGAGCAGCTTCGCCAGCTGCACCGTCTCGTCCACGTCCCAGCCGCCGGGGGCCCAGTCGGTCGCCGACAGGCGCACCAGCAGCGGTGCCTCCGCCGGCCACACGTCGCGAACTGCCCGCGCCACGTCCAGCGTGAGGCGAACGCGGTTCTCGAACGAGCCGCCGTACTCGTCGGTGCGGTGGTTGGCCAGGGGCGACAGGAACTGGTGCAGCAGGTATCCGTGCGCGGCGTGCACCTCGATGACCTGGAACCCGGCGTCGCGCGCGCGCGCTGCAGCCTCCCGGAACGCATCGACGATACGGGTGATCCCTTCCCGGGTGAGCGCGTGCGGCTGTGGATAGTTACCTGCGAAGGCGATCGCGCTCGGCGCCACGACGTCGTCCCACCCCCCCGATGCCGCGGTCACCTGTCCTCCCCCTTCCCACGGGCGGTGCGTGCTGGCCTTGCGTCCGGCATGCGCCAGCTGGATCCCCGATGCCGCCCCCTGTGCGTGGATGAAGTCGGTGATGCGGCGTAGCATGGGGACGTGCGCATCACTCCAGATCCCCAGGTCGTGCGGACTGATGCGGCCCTCGGGCGACACGGCGGTCGCCTCAGTCAGCACCAGCGCCGCGCCGCCCACAGCGAAGGCGCCCAGGTGTACCAGGTGCCAGTCGGAGGCGAATCCCTCGTGGCTGGAGTACTGGCACATCGGGGACACCACGATGCGATTGCGCAACGTGAGTGCGCGGAGTGGAAACGGGGTGAAGAGCATGGGGGAGGTATCGGATCCTGGGGTGGGCACCGTGCGTCGCTCGCGCAGCCGGGGCTCTCCGGGTGCGCGAGCGACGGGTGGCGCGTCCTGCCTAACGCTGGCCGGGAGTCGGGTCGTCCGGTGACGGGGCGTACGGCGATTCCGTCCCCTCGGAGCCGGCGCTGGCTCGTACGGTGGGCGCACCACGGTTCGATGTCGCCGGCGCGCCTGCGTTCTCCGCGCCCGCGGCGGTGATTGATGCCTTCCCCGTGGGATTGGCCGCGGATTCGGCCGTTGCCTCGGGCGACGCCTCGGGCGACGCCTCGGCCGCTGTCTTCGTGGCCGTCGTAATCGCTGTATTCGACGTCCGCTTCGTGGCCCTCTGCGTGGACTTCTTCGTGGACTTCTTCGTGGACTTCCTGGTCGTGGGTCTCGACTTGGGCGTCGCGCCGGACTTCTCCGCCCGCTCTCGTGCGAGTCCCACCGGTACCTCCCCATGGGCCTTCGCCGACGTGGGGGCGCCCTTCGTCGCGGACCGGCCGACCCTCCTGGCGGTCGAAGGCTCCTTCGACGCCGCCTTGCCCGCACGCTGGGTATTCGGCGTCGCCGTCGCAGTCGAGATCGACGCATCCGTGGCTGCGACCGAGGCGGTCATGGCTCCCGCGTCGGTCGACTCCGGGCTCGGCACGTCATCGACTGCCGGCGCGACGTCCAGGGTGACCTCGGTGACGTCCGGTACCTCTTCTAACGTGGCCGCGACGAGGGCTGCCAACTCGAGGTCCGCTGTGCCGTCCTTGGTGGGCTCCGTCTCGTCGACCACGTCGGCCAGCGGAAGCGGGACCATGCGGAAAAAGGAGACCGAGAGCGGTGGCAGTACGAGGGTGAGCGACGCCGGACGCCCGTGCAGTGGGATCCCCTCGGTCTCGACCCCGCCGAGGTTGCCCCATCCCGAGCCGCCGTAGGTGGGCGCGTCGCTGTTCAGGACCTCGTCCCATCGTTGGCTCTCGGGCACGCCGACACGGAAGCCGGGGCGCGGGACCGGGGTGAAGTTGCAGACGACGAGCATCGCGCGGGAGCGGTCGCGATTGTAGCGCAGGAAGCTGACGATGCTCTGGTCGGCATCGTTGCAGTCCACCCATTCGAAGCCGGCCGGTTCGTTGTCGAGTTCGTGCATGGCCGGTTCGTCACGGTACAGCACGTTGAGGTCTGCGACCCATTGCTGGAGTCCGCGATGGGCCGGATGCTGCAGCAAGTGCCAGTCGATCGACGTGTCGTGGTTCCACTCGCGATACTGCCCGAACTCGCAGCCCATGAACAGGAACTTCTTTCCCGTCTGTCCATACATGTAGCCGAGCAGGGCGCGCAGGTTGGCGCGCTTCGTCCAGTTGTCGCCGGACATCTTGTTGATCAACGATCCCTTGCCGTGCACCACCTCGTCGTGCGAGATGGGGAGCACGTAGTTCTCCGAGAAGGCGTACATCATCCGGAAGGTGATCTTCTGGTGATGGTAGCTGCGATAGACGGGATCCTCGGCGAAGTACTTGAGGGTGTCGTGCATCCATCCCATGTCCCACTTGAGCCCGAAGCCTAACCCTCCGATGTAGACCGGGCGCGTGACCATCGGCCAGGCGGTCGAGTCCTCGGCGATCGTCTCCGTGTCGGGATGCGCCCGGTAGGTGCTCTCGTTCAAGCGCCTGAGAAAGTCGATCGCCTCGAGGTTCTCGTGTCCACCATGCTCGTTGGGGATCCACTCGCCGTCCTTGCGCGAGAAGTTGAGGTGCAGCATGGAGGCGACCGCATCCACGCGCAGCCCGTCGGCGTGGTAGCGTTCCAGCCAGAACAGGGCGTTGGAGCGCAGGAAGTTCTGCACCTCGAAGCGCCCGTAGTTGAAGATGTAGCTTCCCCAGTCGGGCTGGTGACCCTTTCGCGGGTCTGCGTGCTCGTACAGGTGCGTGCCGTCGAAGTACGACAGGCCGGCGGCGTCGGTCGGAAAGTGCGACGGGACCCAGTCCAGGATGACCCCGATGCCATGCTGGTGCAGTGTGTCGATCAGGAACATCAGGTCCTGCGGCGTGCCGTAGCGCGAGGTGGCGGCGAAGTAGCCGGTCACCTGGTAGCCCCATGACGCATAGAACGGGTGTTCCATCACCGGCATGAGTTCCACATGCGTGAACCCCATGCGTGTCACGTAGTCGGCCAGCAGCGGCGCAATCTCGCGGTAGGTCAGCATGCGATCGCCGTCGTCCGGAACCCGCATCCACGAGCCGATGTGCACTTCATAGATCGACATCGGCCCGTCCATGGCACGGCGGGTGGCACGCTGCTCCATCCACGCGCCATCGTGCCACTCGTAGTCGAGGTTCCAGACCTTCGACGCGGTCTTCGGCCCGACCTCGCAGTGGTAGCCGTACGGATCGGCCTTGTCGACGCGGTAGCGTTCGTTCCGGCTCACCACGTGGTACTTGTACGGGTCGCCGTGCCCGATCCCTGCAACGAAGATCTCCCAGATGCCCGAGCCGCCGTGCAGGCGCATGGGGTGCGCCTTGCGACTCCAGTCGTTGAAGTCGCCCACCACGGATACGGCGGCGGCGTTAGGTGCCCAGACGGCGAAATAGGTGCCGGCGACCCCGTCGGCAACGTGCAGATGTGCCCCCAGCACGTAGTGTGCGTGATCGAGGGTCCCCTCGTTGAACAGGTGGACCGTATTGTCGTCCAGGAGGGTGACGTCGTAGCGCGCGTCGAAGGCGGTCATGCGTGGAACCCGAGGTTGAAGGGCCGGAGGGGGCAGCGATCCCACGGTACGCAGCCGGCATGCGCAACGTAGCCCCACTCGACACACGCCCGCCACCAGCTCTCGTGCACGGTGGGGGGCGTTGTTCGTGTGCTGCTGGCGCGGGGGCGTCCGGACGCGCGTGACTCGAGGGGCGGTTCCCTCCGCAGGCAACTTGGACCATCATCCAGTGCGAGGTCGCTTCCGGGCCTCTCGAGGAGGATCTCCCCCCACCACGCGGACCAGCGACATGACACTCGGTAGCTGCAGCGTCGTTGAGACCGGTATCACCCTCGACGACGAGCCAGTCGGCGGCGGAGTGCGCACGTGACCGACGGTACCACGATCTCGCGCCGCGGATTTGTCGGGGGTGCGGCGGTCACCGCGCTAGGCGCGGCGATTGGTCCCGGCCGCCCGTTGGAGGCGCCAGGTCGCGACGCGTCGGCGCCGCCGTCGCGCGCCGTGTGGGAGTTGTACGTCGGAACCTACACAGCCGATACCGCAAGTCGGGGGATCTATCGGCTGCTGATCGACGCACAGGATGGCGGCGCCGTCGCGCTGACCCTCGCCGCCGAATCTGTCAATCCGTCGTTCCTCGCCCTCACGCCCGACCGCCGCCATCTGGTCGCCGTGAACGAGGTGACGACCTATGAGGGACGGGCGTCGGGGGGGATCACCGCGTTCACGCGCGACCCGGTATCGGGCTCGCTGGCACGGACGTCGGCCACCGCCTCCCTGGGTGGTGCCCCGTGCTACGTCATGGTCGATCATGCCGGCGGTCACCTCCTGCTGGCCAACTACCTGGGGGGGAATGTTGCCGTCTTCCCGCTCTCGGCCGACGGCACCCTGGGTGACGCCACGGCGATGGTGCAGCACAGGGGCAGGGGACCGAACGCGGCGCGGCAGGGGTCGCCGCACGCGCACTGTGTGTTGCTCGACCGGGCGAACCGGTTTGCCGTCGTCGCCGATCTCGGCATCGACCGGATCAAGGTCTACCACTACGATGCCGGTCGCGGCACACTGGAGGCGGCGCAGCAGCCCGAGGTGGAGCTGCGCGCGGGGGCAGGGCCGCGACACCTGGTGTTCGCGCCAGACGGGCGCACCGTGTACGTGGTCAACGAACTCGACTCGACGCTGGTGGCGCTGGAGTACGATGCGGCGATCGGCACCCTGCGCGAGCGGCAGGTGCTGTCCACTCGCCCGCCGCGCGCCACGGGGGACAATTATCCCGCCGACCTGCACATGCATCCCACCGGGCGATTCGTCTATGCGTCGAATCGCGGCGACAATACGATTGCCGTCTTCTCCATCAACGGCGCCAGCGGTGCCGTGACCCTCGAGCAATCCGTGCCGACCGGCGGGGCGTGGCCGCGCAATTTCGCGCTCGACCCGTCGGGGACGCTGCTGCTGGTTGCCAACCAGCGGTCGGACTCGATCGTTGCCTTTCGCATTGATCCGGCGACGGGTCGGCTCATGGCCACGGGCACGCGGATCGACGTTCCGGCGCCGGTCTGCCTCCGATTCGTCGACCCGGTGTCGGCGGCGCGCTAACGCTTTGCTGCAAGGGGCGGTGTCCTCGCCGCCCCTCGCCGGCGTCCATCACCGACCACGACGCGCACGCCACGCGGCGAGCACCTCTGCTTCGCGCGCTCGCGGGAGCCCTGCCCGCAGGCGCTCCTGCTGGTCGGCCGGGCGGGAGTGGTACCACGCCATGCCATCGCGCACCGTTTCGGACAGGGGGCGGAAATTCAGGCCGGCCGCGAGCGCCTTGTCGATCTTGCTCGTGCAATACGCATACGTGCTGGCCCCGGCATACGTCCACACCGGCATCTCGGCCCACGAGCGGATTTTCTGTTCGGTGAGGAACGACTGCGGGACCCACGTGAAGCGGGAGTCGTTGCTGTAGACCGACTTGATGCCGTAGAGCATACCCCCGATTCCGATGGGGGCCTGTGGTCCGACGGCGTTGAAGATCCCGGTTGTCCGCGACTCGGCCAGGCGAATCATCCACTGCGACAGGTCGCGCACGTCGATCCACTGCACCGGATCTTCGTACTGTCCCGGGGCGAGGATCTCGCCGCCCCGCTCGATGCGCCACGGCCAGTAGGTGAAGCGATCGGACAGGTCGCCCGGGCCGACGATGAGCCCCGGGCGAACGATCGTGCTCTTGCCCGGGAACGCCTCCTCGACCAACTGTTCGCAGCGTGCCTTGCGCGAGCCATAGCCGGCGGCGTCGGCCTGGGGCCCGGAGATGGGCGAGAGCTCGAGCAGCGGTGACGACTCGTTGGGGGACACGCGCTCGGTGTTGGCGTACACGCCCGTGCTCGACACGAAGAAGAAGTGCCCCACGTTGCCCTTGAGCACCGCCGCCGCGTCGACGATCCACTGCGGCTTCCCGGTGGGGTTGTCGATCACGACGTCCCAGGTACGCCCCTTGAGCGCGTCCAGGCCCCCCGCTGCGTTTCGGTCGCCCTGCAGCTTCTCCACGTTAGGAAACAGCCAGCTGTTGGTCTGACCGCGATTGAACAGGGTGACCGTGTGGCCACGCGCGAGCGCGTAGTGCACCTGCTCGGGGCCGATGAATCCGGTGCCGCCGAGGATGAGAATGCGCAGCGGGGCCGCGGCTCGCGACGGGGGCGCCGAGCCTGCTGCCGAGGAGACGCCCTCGCTGGTGAACGGCGCGGCATGCGCCGGCAGGGCATGCAGCCCGAGCGCGCCGCCGGCAACGGCCGCCGACTTCAGGAACGTGCGACGATCGACGGTCATCGGGATGAACTGGCGGAGAGGGAAGGACGGAGTCCCATGAAACGGCTACGATACGCTCAAGTCTAGCGCTCGCGCGAACGGATTGGGACGCACCGTATGGGACACACCGTCGATGGCCTCGGATCCGTCAGCCTAGAACGGCAGCCAGTAGCTCGCCTTCACCAGGAAGGTGTTGTCGGTGGGGGCGCGCATGAGCGCCGACAGGTCGCGCCGGAAGGAGAAGTCTCCCTGCATCACGTCGCTGCGCTGGCGCCGCTGCCACACCAGGAACAGCGCGGACCCTGGGCGATACTCCCAGCGGACCACCGCATTGCCGATGAGGGAACGCACGTTGAAGTCCTGCCGCGCGACCGACAGGTCCGAGCTGCCGTTGCGGTCGAGGTCGAAGTGACGAACCGAGGCGCCATCGACGCAGGTGGCACCATTGGCGCACACCGTGCCGCCCCCGCTGGCTGCCTCCGCGCTCCCCTCGCCGAATCGCTCGAAGTCGAACGTGGATGGGGCGCTGAGCTGCTTGTAGTTCGAATAGTCGCCCGACGAGAGCAGAGGCTGGGCGAACAGCTGGAAGCTGAGGGTCGGTGAGAAGGCGGCGTTGATGCGCGTCGGGAACGAAAGTTCCCGGCGGGCGACCTCGCCGAAGATGTAGAAGGCACCATACGTCGGGGCGTCGCTCAACGGGCCGCTGGTGGTGACGTACTGGGCACCGATGGTGGACCGCGCGTAGCGAGGCTCCACCTCGATCTCGATCCGCGACGATGGGCGAAGCCGGATCTCGATGGCCGCCTGCGATTCGTTGCCGCTGCCGAGCGCCCCGCGCCGCACGTAGAGGCTCGGCTCGAGCGCGACGCGGGCGCGCGAGTCGGTCCGCATCGAGAGGCGGGCGTCCGACCACCTCGGCTGCAGCATGAGCGGGCCGCCGCGTGTGCCCACCCGATCCATCACCTCCGGGTGGTACTGCGCGTTGGCGTCGATCCGCCAGAAGTTGTTGAACTCGAGGTTCGTGTTGGCGCTCACGGAGCCGCCGACGTGGGCGCGTCCCCAGGCGTCGATGCTCGGTCGTCCGGCGATCGCGTCGTGCGACCAGTTGTGAAAGGTCGACAGGCCGACGTTGTACGAGCGGAAGAGCCGCCCAGGGGTGATCTCCCGGTAGTTGATCCTCGCGCCGCCGTCGAGCACCTCCTGCCGGGTGCTGAATCCAAGGTCGTTGATCTCGAAGCCCGGCGAGACTTCGGCGGCCCAG
Organism: Gemmatimonadota bacterium; assembly: GCA_016704465.1. GTDB lineage: Bacteria > Gemmatimonadota > Gemmatimonadetes > Gemmatimonadales > Gemmatimonadaceae > SCN-70-22. Next base: position 34,395 of record JADJAD010000021.1, read on the forward strand.
ACCGACCCGGTCCAGTGCGCACCTCGCCGCTTCTCCAGCGTCATGCGCCAGTCCATCCCCGTCATGCTGGTCGCGCTGGAGTCGACGCGCAGCCGCCGGGCGTCGGGACGCTGGAAGAAGTGATTGCTGGCGCTCTGAATGCGGAGCAGGGCCGTCGAGTCACCCTGAACATGGCTGCCGGCCACGTAGCCGAAGAACGCCCAGGCGCGGTTGTCCCACTGGTGCTCCCAGTCCACCCCGCCGTTGTACGCCGAGGAGGGGAGGAAGTTGAAGGCACCGTCGCCCGGGAGCCGCCGTTGAAGGGATGACACGATGGCGCCGACGGTTGAGGCACCACCGTTGAAGTCCTGCCGCAGCCGCACGACGCCGTTCTCCGACCGTGGTTCCACGAGGTACGGCCGCGTCGGCTCGCCCTCCGCCAGGAACGCACGGCCGTCGGCCTCCTCGGTCACGGCAACGAGGGCACCTAACGACAGTCCTCGTTCGGTGCGACCGGTGAGCTTGACCGCGCCAACGATGTTGGCCGACGATGGCGCGTCGGCGAACTGCGCATCGCCCGGCGCGGACCCGCGCGGAGCGCGGCCGAGCCGGCGACTGTAGTACAGGCGGTTGCGCCCGCCAGAGAGGGTGAAGTCGAAGATCTTGGCGTCCTCGACGAAGAAGGGGCGCCGCTCCTCGAAGAACTGCTCAAAGGCCGTGAGGTTGATGACCGCGGGGTCTGCCTCGACCTGCCCGAAGTCGGGGTTGATCGTCGCGTCGAGCGTGAACTGACCGCCGAGTCCCACGCGCACGTCGCTCCCCACGCGCGCGGCCTGGTCGCGCCCCGTCCGGAACGGATTCCCGGATTCGGACGTGCCGCGAAACACCGAGCCGAGGACGTAGGGGCGGATCTCGATGCGACGAGCGCTCTGCGCCTTCACGCCACCCAGGGTCGCGAACTGCGAGATGAAGCCACGCTGCAACCGCGAGACGAGCGCGAAATGCGTTTCTTCGTTGGTGCGCAGTCGGCGGCGCGCAAAATTCACTCCCCACGACTGCTCGGTGTCGGAGGCACGAAAGCGAAGCTGGGAGAGCGGGATGCGCAGCTCTGCAGTCCAGCCCAGCGAGTCAATCGCCACCGCCGAGCTCCACACCGCATCCCAGGCGCGATCGCGCTCGGCGTCGTCGAAGATGTACTCGTCGCGCTGCACGTTGGCGGCGCTCACCCGGAAGAGGAAACCGGTGCGCCGGTCGCGATTGGAGTCGAAGGCCACCTCGAAGTAATCGGCCTGGGCGTCCTGGTCGCGGCGGACCACCTGGCGGGCGATCGTCCCCGGCTCGCTGTCGAACATGCGCGCGCCGATCCAGACCGCGGTCTCGTCCACCAGCACGCGGACTTCGGTACGCTGGGCAGCGGGACGCCCCTCGATCGGGAGGCGCTGGACGAACTGGGCCCCGACGTCGGCCGCCTGCCACGCGGCCTCCGTGAGCCGCCCATCGAGCGTCACGTCGCCCGTGCGCGCGCTCACCCGCAACGAGCGCAGGGTACCCGCCGACGAGGCGGGGGCTGCCGCGCCCTCGGTAACCTGTGCCCTGGTCCCGCGAGGAACGGCAACAAGAAGCGCCGCTGCCAGGGCGGCGCAAACGAAACGAATCACGATGCGTACTGGACCATGGGGGACGACGCCGTCCGACCGGAAGAAATCGGGAAAGGGTGTCGCTGTGCATACGCACGAAGCAGGCGGGACGTTCAGGGAGCGGCGTCGCCGACCTCGGTATTGTCGGCCGCTAGAGGAAAAGGCCAGCCGACTTTATCGGGTTTCTGCCGGTCGATTTGACCGGCGCCCACGGTTCGGGTGGTGCCGCAGGTCAGGTCGGGTGGCCTGCTGACGGGGGCGTACCCTCGCCGCCGCGCTGCACGATCTGCGCGACGGCGGCGCGCACCTGCTCACGGACGACCGCGTGGTCGTGGTCTCGCAGGGCGTACAGTACCGGCAGATCCTCGTCGGTCCCCACATTCGCGAGCACGGCGGCGGCGTTGCGCTGGAGCATCCAGAGCTTGGCGCGCTTGATCGCCGATCCCCGGAACGCTGCGGCGTAGTCGTCGGGCGCCATCGTGAGCAGCTGGCGCGCCAGCGTTCGCGCATCGGTGTCGACGAATATCGGGCGGGGGGAAAACGCCGAGTGCGCCGGCAACTCTCGCCCGAACCGCGCGTTCCATGGGCACACTTCCTGGCACACATCGCACCCGTACAGCCATTCGCCGATTCCCGCCCGCAGCTCCTCGGCGATCGCCCCGCGGTGCTCGATGGTCAGGTACGAGATACACTTTCGCGCATCCAGCGCGCGTGGTCCATCGAACGCCTCGGTCGGGCACGCGTCGAGACAGCGCGTGCAGCTCCCGCATCGGTCGGCGTCGAACGGTGCGCTCGGCTCGAGTTCGATTGCGACGAACAGGGAGCCGATGAAGAAGTACGAGCCCCGCCGCGGGTTGATCAGGGTGGTGTTCTTGCCGAACCAGCCGAGCCCTGCGCGCCGGGCCAGGTCGCGCTCCAGGATGGGTGCGGTATCGACGTACGCCCGTCCCGGCACCTCTGCGCCGACGGTGGTGGAGAGCCACGCATGCAGCTGGCGGAGCCGGTCCTTCATGAGGTCGTGATAGTCGTCGCCTCGTGCGTAGCGCGCGACCGGACCGGTCGGCTCGTGCCCGCCGTAGTCCATGCCAACCACGATGGCGCTGACCGCACCGGGGTGGGGACGTCGGGTGTCGTGGCGAAGTGCTGGGTCGCGCGCGAGGTAGTGCATCTCCCCCTCGCAACCACGCGCGAGCCAGGCGTCGAAGTGTCCGGCCGTCTCGGCGGGACCCAGGCGCACGAACCCCGCGAGGTCGAAGCCGAGTGCGTACGCCTGTCGCTCGATGCGCCGCTCCAGTGTCAGCGCGGGCACTGCTGTTCCGTGGGAGGCGGTCGCCTCGGCGCTCACGGCTGCGTCCCGATCCAGCGTGCGTATCGAATGATGTCGTCCGCTGGTGGCACGATGTCCGGGTCACCGTAGGCGGTCGTCATGCGCCAGCGGACGTACGGCATCGACGGAAGCGGGAGAAAGGGGAAGCGTGCGTACCAGCCGCGCACGCGAAAACGCCAGGCGACCCGCAACAGGTCGATGGCGAGGGGCGGACGGCGGAGGCAGGCGAGCATGAGTCGAGCGATCAAGCGTCCCCAGGACATGGGGGTAATCTAGCGGATCGGTGCGCGGCAAGACGGGGGGCGGCGCGTGCCGCTACCTTGCATGGCAATGGACGCGCGCTGAGAGAGTCATGAGGCGCGCCATCAATCACGCGCGCGGGTCGCTTCGGCTGCCGGCGCGCCTGCCGCCAGCCGTCCCCTCATGAAGTTGTGGATTGACGCGGACGCAGCCCCGCGCGACGTGAAGGAGATCGTGGCGCGAGCTGCCGACCGACTGGAGTTGGAGACGATCTTTGTCTCCAATCAGCGGATACAACTGCAGCCCGGCAGCCGCTTCACCTCGGCCGTGCGGGTGGACGGCGGCCCCGACGTGGCGGATCGCCACATCGCCGACCGGGCAGAGCCGGGCGACGTCGCCGTCACCGCCGACATTCCGTTGGCGGCCCTGCTCGTGGCGAAGGGGGTGGCCGTGATCGACCCGCGCGGCGAGGAGTACTCGGCCGAGACCATCGGTGAGCGTCTCTCGGTCCGCGACTTCATGGATGGGTTGCGCGGTGCCGGAGTCGAGACGGGCGGTGCGGCGCCCTACGGACCGAAGGACAAACAGCGATTTGCCGGCGCGCTCGACCGGGCGTTGACCCGCGCGCGTCGACGCTAGCTCCGTCGCTGCGCCCGCGCCTGCCTACTGCAGCGGCGGCTTGCCGGATGGTCGCGACGGCCTGCTCGGCACGTCGGGGGGGCTGCCCTGCGCGATTGGCGGCGAGGGCAGGCCCTCCATCGTGTACCCACCACCCCGATAGAGCCGGTCGGCTGTGTGGAAGAACGCGATCGCGTCTTCTACCAGCGCACGTGCCGCCGAGTCGGGGCGCTCGATGCGTTGCAGCCGCCGGTGGTCGGGATCGTACTCGTAGACGTCTGTCGCCTCACGCAGTCCCAGCACCGCCAGGCGATTCCCCCGCATCATCGCGATGTTGGAATTGTGCGTCATGAAGGCACGTCCCTGGTCGGGTGAGGCGGTGAAGACGTCGTGGCCAAACCACTTGCTCTCGTACGACATGCCGAGCCGCGCCATGATCGTCGCCGGAAGGTCGAGGGACGAGGCGAGCGTCTCGATGCGCCTCCCCGCCGGGATGAATCCCGGGGCGTAGAACAGGACCGGGACCTCGTAGCTCGGGAGCGGGATTTCCGGGGCGCCGTACACGCGTGCGCCGTGGTCGCCCATGAGGACGAAGAGTGTGTTGTCAAACCAGGGATGGTCCCTGGCCATGCGCATGAAGCGCCCGAGTGCCCAGTCGGCGTACTGGACGGCATTGGTGCGCCAGTGCTGGTCGGGATCGGCGGCGATGCGCCCGGTCGGGTAGGTGTACGGCTTGTGGTTGGAGACCGAGAGAATGGTGGAGTAGAACGGTGCGCCGCCTGCGTGCAGTGAGTCGAACGTGGCCAGCGCCTTGTCGAAGATGAACTCGTCGGCCACTCCCCAGGCCGTTGCAAACGCATCGCGTGGAAAGTCGCGCTGCTCGATCACGAGCTGCATGCCGTTGTTGCGCATGTACGCGCCCATGCCGTCAAAGAGCGCCCGCCCGCCGTAGATGAACGACGTGTGGTAGCCACGGTCTCGCAGGACGGCCGGAAGGGTGAACAAGTCCCGTGAGGCGGGGCGTCGGACGATGGAGATCCCCGGCAGGGGGGGGAGGGCGGACGTCGTCGCCTCGAGGGCGCGGATGGTTCGATTGCCGGTCGAGTAGAAGTTCGTGAGGGCCGTTCCCTCGGCGATGAGCGAATCGAAGCGCGGCGTGAGCACCGTGTCGCCTCGCGGATGCAGCGACGAGAGGAAGATCGAGCCGAGGCTTTCCTCGAGGACGAGCACGACGTTGCGGCGCGCCTCGGGCGACGAGGCGGTGACATGCCGGAGGGTGGGATTCGCCGACGAGATCGGCCCGGCGGTCCCGCTGGGGACCGCGAGCATCGCACGCACGCGCGCGGCCTCCTGGTGCGCCGGGCGGGTGGCGTAGAGTCCCTCGTACGGGGCGTCCTGCCCCAGGAAGGCCATCCAGATGGTGTAGTAGCCGTTCAGCGCGATCTCGTTGAGCGCGCGGTCATCGGAGACGCGTCCGAGCTGCGGCGAGACCGCGAGCGTGAGCACGCCTAACGAACTCGCGAGCACGGCGAGGCTCGCCAGGCGCGTGCGCCCGGGCGTGGCGCTGTCGAGCGCCCGCGTGATGCGTCGCCGCGCCAGCCAGACGCCGAGTGCCCCGGCGCCAGCCACGGCGAGCAGGATGGCGGGGAGCGGATAGCTCTCCCAGAGATTCGTGACGACCTCGGTCGGAAAGACGAGGTAGTCGACCGCCACGAAGTTGAAGCGCCCGTTGAACTCGTCGAAGAACAGGACCTCGGCGGCGATCACGAAGGCCGACAGGGCCACGAGTCCGAAGAACCAGCCCTGCATCCAGCGCCTGACTCCTCCACGAGCGAACCAGCGATCGGGGAGCAGCGCCAGGACCACCACGAGCGGTGCGATCAGCCAGGCCGCGGCGACAAGGTCGAAGAGTTCGCCGACTGCTACCGCCCTGGCGATGGCCACGCGGGGCGCGACCAGCTCCGGCCAGGCATACGCCAGCAGGACGAGGCGGGTGGCGAAGCCGAAGCCGAGCAGGAGCACGAGCGCCAGGGCGGCGAACGAGAAGCGCCCCAGTCGGGATGCCGCATTCATTGACTCGGGTACGACTGGTCGCGCGAGGGCAACTGGCGCGGGCGTGCTCGTCAAGCAAATGCTCCGGTCACAGGATTCCCGTAATCTGGTGAGGACGCAGGCAATCGGGCGACAAATCTTGAACGCCAGGTTCCGACGCCGACGCGGGGCTGCGCGGTACGACGGCTCTCTCGCGACAGCTCTCTGGCGACAGCTCTCTGGCGACAGCTCTCTCTGGCGACAGCTACCTGGCACCGTCACCTGGCGTGGCAGCGGCGGGCTGGCCGCGCACGAAGGCGATATAGTCGGTCGGTGCTGGCACGAGGCCGCCACGGCGGAGCATGAGCGAGACCTGGCCGCGATGATAGGCACCATGCATGGCGACATGGGCGAGGATGTCCGCGACCCGGCTGGTGAACTGGTTGCCAGCGCTGTTGGTGTATGCGACGTCGCGAAGGAGTGACGCATCGCTCTCGCGCGCGAGCAACCGGGCGTAGCCCTGGGCATTCTCGTCGGACAGCGCTTCGCATTGCTCGAGGGTGAGCACAGGCCAGATGGGGACGCTCCCGCCGCGCCCCGCGATTCGTGCCAGCCACACATGTTCGGCGGCCAGCAGGTGGGCGTACTGCGCCAGCGCCTGCGGGTCAGTGTCCGGTCCCTGTCCCAGCGACTCGAGGACGCGGGTGTTGGCCCACTCGGCGTGGGCGAAGAGGGAGCGTAGCAGCGACGTTGTCATGGCAGGATGGGGAGCGGGCGCGACGGAAGCCGACGGCACTGCCTGGCGACTGCAAGACCAACGATCCGCAGGTCCACCCACCACGCGGCGCCGCTGCGGTGGGCTGCCGCGGTGCTTCGTGTGGACTGTGTCCGTCGGCGTGCGCTGGTTGGCGAGGTGCTGCGCGCCGTTGCGCCGTGATGCATTTCCGAGTTGTCAGACTATGCGAGATGAACGGTTCATGAAGCGACGTGACCACCTGAGTGCCTGAGACGTCGTACCGTCGTTCGCACGCGATCCAATGTCGTCAGATGCAGACGGAAATGCGACGCAACGCACAGCGGACTGATCGTCTGCAGCGCATGCTGACGCACGGCGGAGGGATCGGCGCGAAGGGTCGCGGCACTCGCGCAGGTGCTGACCAGCTTCCGGAGCCCCGCATCACCACGCACGCCTAGCATGACTCAGGGAAATCTCGCACGCGCCGTCCCCGCACCCGTTCCAGCCCCCGCGTCCGCACCCGCCCCCCGCCGGCGGGGGCCGGTGCGGCTTGCCGACGACGCAGGGCAGCCTCCGGCCGCGGTGCGACCTCCGGCAAGTCGTGGCAAGGCTGGAATGCCGGTGTTCACGACGCTGCTTGTCATCGTCCTCGCAGCCGTCAACGTGCTGGGCACGCCCTACTACACCAGTTCCCTCGCTGAACGCGTGCGGCACCCGATGCATGTGCTGCTGCGACCGTCCGGACTCGTGGGGCAGAGCGCGGGAGTCCTCGCCTTTCTCGCCTTCACCTTCCTCTGGCTCTACCCGCTGCGCAAGAAGTGGAAGGCGCTCGCCTTCACCGGACCGATCGGGAAGTGGCTCGACGTGCACGTGACCACTGCCATCGCCCTGCCGCTCCTGCTCACGATCCACGCCGCGTGGCGATCGGACGGTCTCATCGGGCTGGGGTTCGCCTCGATGCTCGTGGTCTGCGCCAGCGGGATCGTCGGTCGGTACCTGTACACGCGCATCCCGCGCGCCAAGAGCGGCGCGGAGCTGAGCCGCGACGACGTTGTCGCTGAGCGGAACCGGCTGGTCGACGAGATCGCCGAGGTCACCGGCATCGATCCGCAGACCGTGGAAGTGACGCTCGACGTGGCGTCGCCGAGCGACGCGAAGGCCGGGGTGATGCGCGTCTTTGTCAACCTGCTGACGAACGACCTGCAGCGGTGGCGCCTGACGCACGAGCTGCGCCGGCGCTTCCAGGACCTGGAGGGGGGGCGCGAGATCCCGAAGGCGGCGCTTGGCCGCTCGGTGAAGCTGGCCAACCGCGAGATCGCCCTTTCGCAGCAGGTGCGCATGCTGGAGGCGACGCAGCGGGTCTTCAGGTACTGGCACGTGGCGCACAAGCCGTTTGCCCTCACCGCGCTGTTCGCCGTCGTCGTACATGTCGCGGTCGTCGTCGCCCTCGGCGCCACCTGGTTCTACTGAGGCGCCGCCGACCATGCAGATGTTCCTGACGACCATCGGCTTCTTCGCCCTCACCGGCTTCTTCATCTGGCGCCACCTGCAGGCAGGCGGAGCGTCGGCGGGCGGAGCGTCGGTCCGGGCGTCGGGTCCGCCGTGCGCGCGATGCAGCGCTCCGGTGCCGTCGGGATCGCAGTTCTGCCCCGGGTGCGGGATCCCGCAACAGATCTTCGAGGTGGTCAGCGCCGGCATCTCCGCGCCGATGTCTGCCGATGGCACGGGCGGGGCGATGCGCGCGCTCGTGCGCGCCGACATGTGCGTGGGATGCGCCACCTGCGTGGCCGCATGTCCCGAGGACGGTGCCTTGACCATGCGCGGCAAGCTCGCGGTCGTGGACAACGCGCTCTGCAAGGGACACGGCGACTGCGTGGCGGCCTGTCCGGTCGGGGCAATCTCGGTGAACGCGGGCAGTGCGGCGAATCGTGTGCAGGTGCCACTGATCGACGTGAACTTCGAGACCAACGTCCCTGGCGTGTACATCGTGGGTGAGCTTGGCGGTCGCGGCCTGATCAAGAACGCGATCAACGAGGGGAAGATCGCAGCCGAGCACGTGGCCCGCGTCCTGCCCCCAGGCGAGCCGCGCAGCGACGGCGACGACACCACCGTGGACGTCGCGATCGTCGGGAGCGGACCTGCCGGGCTCAGTGCAGGGCTCGAGGCGCACCGACGCCACCTTCGGTACGTCGTGCTGGAACAGGGAACGCTCGCCGACACGGTGCGCAAGTACCCGCGTCACAAGTTGCTGCTGGCGGAGCCGGTCTCGATCCCCCTGTATGGCGACCTGTGGATCGCCGATGCCTCGAAGGAGACGCTGCTCGAGGTGTGGCAGACGATCGTCGCCAACACCGGGCTCGACGTCCAGGCGGGGCAGAAGGTCGTGAACATCCAGCGTGACGGGTCGCTCTTCCGCCTGCAGACCGACAAGGCGACGTACACCGCGCGTCGTGTCGTCCTGGCCATGGGCCGCCGCGGAACGCCGCGCAAGCTCGGCGTCGCCGGCGAGGAACTGGACAAGGTCTTCTATGACATCGTCGAGATGGAGGCGTTTGCCGGGCGCCGCGTGATGGTGGTGGGCGGCGGAGATAGCGCGGTGGAGTCGGCGCTCGGGCTCGCGAACCAGCAGGGAACGGAAGTCCTGCTGTCGTATCGCGGCGATGCGTTGAGCCGCGTGAAGGACCGCAATGTCGAGAAGTTCGAGCGGGCAATCGCGGCCGGCAAGGTGAAGGCGCTCTTCAAGAGCCAGATCAGGGAGATCCGTGAGGACGTGGTCGTCATCGACATCGACGGGGACAAGACGATCCTCCCCAACGACCACGTGTTCGTGCGAATCGGCGGCGAGGCGCCGTACGCGTTCCTCGAACGGTTAGGCATAGAGATCGTGACGAAGGACGTCCCGATCGGCGGCGACTCGGCGCGGGCCGGATGAGGGATGGTCCGCCCGTCGTTCGACGCCGGCCGGTCGGCGCGCTGCTCGCGGTGTGTGTCATGACCGGGATCCTCTCGCTCGCGCTACCGTCGAGGTTGCCCGGGCAGATCTCTCCCGGGCCGCTCGCCCGTCCGCACGCCTCGCTCGAAGGGGCGGCGAACTGCGTGAAGTGCCACGGGCTCAAGGGCGCAGGCTCACCCATGACCCAGGTCTGCCTGCAATGCCACAAGGAAATCGGCTGGCTGATGCAGCAGCAGCGCGGGCTCCACGCGCGCGAGGTGCGGGTCGGGAAGAAGGAGTGCGCATCCTGCCACCCGGATCACGCCGGGGCGGACTTCAAGATGGTCGAGTGGGCCGAGGGTTCGGCGACTCGCTTCGACCACCGCAAGGCGGGGTGGTCGCTGGAGGGGAAGCACGGCGAGGCGAAGTGCGAGAGCTGTCACGCCACGAAGTATCGCACCGGTCAGGCGGCGAAGCTGTCGGAGCGCAAGAGCTCCGCTGGGTGGGTTGGCCTGGAGCGCGACTGCATGGCCTGTCACGAGAGCGACGACGTGCACGACGGCGCGCTCGCTGCCACGTGCGAGAGCTGCCACGACGCGCGCACCTGGGACACGGCGCCGACCTTCGATCACGACAAGGCAGACTACCGGCTCGACGGCAAGCACACGGACGTGGCGTGCGACAAGTGCCATCTCACTCCCCGTCTCAAGACGCGCACCAACGCGAAGGGGGAGCCCGTCCCCCTGTTCAAGCCGGTCCCATTCAAGGAGTGCGCCTCGTGCCATGCCGATCCGCACAAGGGGCGGTTGTCGGCCAAGTGCAGCGAGTGCCACGTGACGCGCGGCTTTGAGGTGATCGACCAGAAGGGGTTCAACCACGCGCTCACCCGTTACCCGCTCAAGGGCGCTCATGTGGCGGTGGCCTGCGCGCCGTGCCACGGCAACGCGCTGGCGCAGAAGAACCCGCCCTTCACGAGCTGTGCCTCCTGCCATGCCGACGCGCATGGAGGGGAAGGGACGTTAGGCGGTCGATGGGCCGACTGCGCCGCGTGCCACCGCGTGGAGGGCTTTGCGCCGAGCACCTTCACGGTGGCGCAACACCGGGCGACCGCGTATCCACTGGAAGGGAAGCATGAGGGAGTGAAGTGCGCGGCGTGCCATCCCTCGACCAAGGCCCCGGCTTCCCAGGCGGCGCCTGGCGGAGCGACGCAGTCGCTGGCGCGCAGCGCGAAGCTGGTGCGACTCAAGGTCGCCGGTACGCAGTGCGCGGGGTGCCATGAGGACGCGCACGGGTCGCAGCTGGCGTCGCGGGTGCCGGCGGCGACGTGCGAGGCGTGCCATGCGGTGGCCGGATTTGCGCCCAGCACCTTCGGGATCGTGGCCCATGCGACGCTGCGGCTGCCGCTGGAAGGCATGCACGCGACGATCGCCTGCGCCGCGTGCCATGGCGCCGAGCGTCCGGGGCTCCCGGCCTGGGGGCCGTCACAATCGTTAGGCTCGGCGAAGGTGGCCCTCACGGGGGTCGACCCCTCCTGCACGTCGTGCCACGTGGACCCGCATGCGGGGCGCTACAGTCGGCCCGGTGGGGCGGCCGGCGATGGTTCCTGCCGCGGCTGCCACGGGAGCGATCGCTTTCGACCGTCGCTGGTGGACGTGACGGTGCACGCGGGCTATGCGCTGCCGCTCGAGGGGGCACATCGGGCGGTGCCGTGCGTCGCCTGCCATGAGGGGATGGCGGTCGCTCCCGGGGCACCGACCCCACGGGCGTCGCTCGTGCGCGGTGGACGACCGGTGGCGTCGCTCCCCTTCTCGGAGCCGTTGCCCCGCACATGTGCGACGTGCCACGAGACGGTGCACGGAGACCAGTTCGCCGGGCGACCCGGTGGTGCCGACTGCGCCTCGTGCCACGCGGTCGATGCGTTTGCGCCGGCGCCCCGCTTCGATCATGAGCGCGCGAGCTTCTCGCTCAAGGGCGCGCACGCGACCGTGGCGTGCGCCGGCTGTCACAAGCAGGTCCCCGTGAACGGGGCGCCTGTCGGGACCACGCGCGTGCTCTATCGGCCGCTCTCCGCAACCTGCGAGAGTTGCCACACGGCGCGCAACGGACCGCGGAGCCACTGATGCGCCGACTGCCATGGTGGTTGTGCATCGCCCTGCTCTTCCTGTCGCGTCCTGCGGCCGCGCAGCGCGCCGACAATCCCCACGGGGCGTCGGTGCAGGGCAACACCTGTAACGCCTGCCATCGGGCCGACGGGTGGCGACCGGCGGTGATTGGCAAGGATTTCCGGCACGCGCCGCAGTCGTTTCCGCTCGACGGGGCGCACGCGAAGACGACGTGCACGTCGTGTCATGTCTCGCTCGACTTTTCCCGCGCGCTCCCGGCATGCGCGTCGTGCCACCAGGACGTGCACAAGGGTGAGCTGGGGACGCAGTGCGCGCGCTGCCACACGGCGCGCACGTTCACCGATCGGGCCGCCATGGCGCGGCTGCACCAGACCGGGCGCTTCCCGCTGCAGGGGGGACATGCGGCGGTGGCGTGCGAGAGCTGCCACGCGCCGACGAGCAGCGGCCAGATGCAGTTTGTCAATCGACCGGCGACCTGCATCGGGTGTCATGCCGAGGCCTTTCGCACGACCCGGTCCCCGGACCATGTCGCCGCCAACTTCTCGCCGAACTGCGCGACGTGCCATACGCTGCTGGCCTGGAACACGGCGACCTTCGATCACTCCACGACGCGCTTTCCCCTGACACTCGGCCATGCCGGGCGCACGTGTGCGGCCTGCCATGCCGACAAGGTGTTCGTGGGGAAGAGCATGGAGTGCGTGAGCTGCCACACGGCCGACTACCAGCGCACCACCAACCCGCCGCACGCGCAAGGCTTCCCCACGCTATGCGCGGACTGCCACACGACCGCCGAGTGGAAGGGGGCGACGTTCGACCACGGGACGACGCAGTTCCCGCTCGAGGGGGCGCACCGCACCACGAGTTGCGCGGAGTGCCACGGCGACAAGGTGTTCCGCGGCAAGACGACTACGTGCATCGGCTGCCACCAGAAGGAGTTCGCAACCTCGGTGTCGCCGAAGCATGCTGCCGCGCAGTTCAGCACGGCGTGCCTGGGCTGTCACACGATGACCGACTGGAAGGGCGCGAGGTTCGACCACTCCGCGACGCGCTTCCCGCTGCGGGAACGGCATGCGGCGGTCTCGTGCCAGGGGTGCCATGCGGACGACGTGTACAAGGGACGGTCGACGGCGTGCGCCTCGTGCCATACCCCGGACTACAACGCCACGCAGGAGCCGCCGCACGCGGCGGCGGGATTCCCGACGCTGTGCGAATCGTGTCACACGTCGGCGGCGGCGTGGCGGGGGGCGCCGTTCGACCACAACACCACACGGTTCGCCCTCACCGGGGCGCACGCTGCCACGTCATGCCAGGGCTGCCATGCCGACAAGGTCTATCAGGGCAAGCCGATGGCGTGCGTCTCGTGCCACCAGGGCGACTTCGACGGGACGCGCACGCCACCGCACGGCGCTGCCGGCTTCAGCACGACGTGCACCTCGTGCCACTCGACCGTGTCGTGGTCGGGCGGCGTGTTCAGCCATGCGACGACGCGCTTCCCGCTGACCGGAGGGCACCTTGCCGCCAGCTGCGCGGACTGCCATGCGGACGGCGTCTACAGGGGAAAGCCGACCACGTGCCTGTCGTGTCACCAGTCCGACTTCACCCAGACCACCACCCCGCCGCACGCCACGCTGGGATTCCCGGGGACGTGCGAGACGTGCCACACCACGAGCCGGTGGAGGGGGGCCGTCTTCGACCACAGCAAGACGGGCTATCCGCTCACCGGGGCGCACGTCGTGGCGTCGTGCAACGGCTGTCACGGCACCGGGACCTACAAGGGGACACCGACGGCGTGCGTGTCGTGCCACCAGGCCACCTACACCGCCACGGTGAATCCACCCCACGCGTCGGCGGGCTTCCCCACCGTCTGCCAGTCGTGCCACTCCACCGCGAGCTGGCGGGGGGGCACGTTCGACCACAACGCCACGAAGTTCCCGCTGGTCGGCGCCCACGTGACCACCAGCTGCAAGGATTGCCACGCGGACGGGGTGTATGCCGGCAAGCCGACCACCTGCGTCTCGTGCCACATCGCCGACTACAACGGTACGAAGAACCCGCCCCACAAGTCGGGCGGACTGCCGACCACCTGCGAGAGCTGCCACAATCCCTCCAGCTGGCTCGGCAAGGCCTCGTTTGACCACAGTACCGACACGCAGTTCCCGCTGACCGGGGCACACCGTGCGACGGCCTGCCTCGGCTGTCACGTGAATGGCGTCTACAAGGGTCTCCCGACCACTTGCGTCGGATGTCACCAATCCGACTTCACCGCGACGGTCAATCCGCACCATGCGGCGGCGGGCTTCGCCACGATATGCGCCAGCTGTCACACGACGGCGCAGTGGCCCGGGGCGCCCTACAACCACAACCTGACGGCGTTCCCGCTCACGGGGGCGCACGTGGGCAGGACGTGCATCAGCTGCCACGCCGACAAGGTCTACAAGGGGAAGCCCCAGGCGTGCGTCTCCTGTCACCAGGCAGACTACAACAACACGACCGATCCGAAACACTCCGCGTCGGGATTCCCCAGCACCTGCGAGGCCTGTCACACGACGACGCACTGGCTGGGGGCGACGTTCGACCACAATGCCACCGCATTTCCGCTGACCGGCGCCCACCAGGCCTCGACGTGCGCCGACTGCCACGCGAGCGGCGTGTACAAGGGGCTGCCGACGGCCTGCGCGTCGTGCCACGCGCCGGAGTACGCGACAACGACCAACCCGCACCATGTGCAGGCCGGCTTCGCCACGCTGTGCGCGAGCTGCCATACCACGACGCAGTGGCCCGGTGTTCCCTACAACCACAACCTGACGGCGTTCCCGCTCACGGGGGCGCACGTGGGCAAGACGTGCATCGGCTGCCACGCCGACAAGGTCTACAAGGGGAAGCCGCAGGCGTGCGTCTCGTGCCACCAGGCAGACTACAACAACACGACGAACCCGAAGCACTCCACGTCGGGTTTCTCGACGACCTGTCAGTCCTGTCACACGACCACGCGGTGGCCGGGGGCGGTGTTCAATCACGGGCTCACGGCGTTCCCCCTGACCGGGGCGCACCTGGCCACCACGTGCAACGACTGCCACTCGAGCGGCGTGTTCAAGGGGCTGCCCACCGCGTGCGCGTCGTGCCACACGCCCGAGTACACCACCTCGACCAACCCGCACCACGCGCAGGCCGCCTTCTCGACGCTGTGCGCGAGCTGTCACACGACGGTCAAGTGGCCGGGGGCGCCGTACAACCACAACCTGACGGCGTTCCCGCTTACGGGGGCGCACGTGGGCAAGACGTGCATCGGCTGCCACGCCGACAAGGTCTACAAGGGGAAGCCGCAGACCTGCGTGTCGTGTCACCTCACGGACTACAACAACACCACCAACCCGAAGCACTCCACGTCCGGCTTCTCCACCGTATGCCAGACGTGCCACACCACGTCGCAGTGGCCGGGCGCGGTGTTCAATCACGGGCTTACGGCGTTCCCGCTGACCGGGGCGCACCTGACCGCCACGTGCAACGACTGCCACGCGAGCGGCGTGTTCAAGGGGCTGCCCACCGCGTGCGCGTCGTGCCACACGCCCGAGTACACCACCTCGACCAACCCGCACCACGTGCAGGCCGCCTTCTCGATGCTGTGCGCGAGCTGCCACACGACGGTCAAGTGGCCCGGGGCGCCGTACAACCACAACCTGACGGCGTTCCCGCTCACGGGCGCGCACGTCGGCAAGACGTGCATCAGCTGCCACCTCGACAAGGTCTACAAGGGAAAGCCGCAGACCTGCGTGTCGTGCCACCTCACGGACTACACCAACACCACCAACCCGAAGCATTCCACGTCCGGATTCCCCACCACCTGCCAGTCCTGCCACACCACGACGCAATGGCTGGGGGCGACGTTCAACCATGACGGGCCGTACTTCCCGATCTACTCCGGGAAGCACAAGGGGAAGTGGAACACGTGCGCCGACTGTCACATCAACCCGAGCAACTACAAGCAGTTCGAGTGCATCCTGTGCCACGAGCACAGCAACAAGTCAAAGGTCGACAACGATCACAAGGGTGAGAAGGGCTACTCGTACACCAGCATTGCCTGCTACCAATGCCACCCGCGGGGGACGCACTAGGTGACGGTGCGTCGGATGGCCCGCTGGGGGCTGGTCGTCGGGCTCGTCGCCCTGCCGCTCGTCGCCCTGCCGCTCGCGTCCGGAGCGCAGGGGCCTCCGCCGCGGCGCACGCCGCCTCCTACGAGAGACTCGGTGGCTGCGGAGGGACGCACTCCAACGGTGTTCTCGCAGTCGCCGCGCGCCAGCCGTGTCATGCTGGCGTCGCGCACGCCGGCCGTCACCCCCCGGGCAATCGCGCCGCTCGCCGTGCGGATGCCGGCGCGAACGCTGATGCCGGCTGCGCGCCTGGTGACGAAGGTGCCTCAGCCGGCGACGCTGGCCCGCGCCCGCTCCGCGCCGAGCACGCCCGCGACAAGCAGTCTCACGCAGCGCACGCCCACTCAGCGCACGCCCACTCAGCGCACTCCCACTCAGCGCACGCCCACTCAGAGCACTCCCGCGCCGAGCACTCCCGCGCCGAGCACTCCCGCGAATCGCGGCGCTGAGGCGACGCCTTCGGCGGCTGCGACGCCTTCGGCGGCTGCGGCGGCTGCGGCGGCACGTACGCCGGTTCCCGATCCCGCACCGCAGCGCGCGGTCGCTGCTGACGTTCGCAATCAGCCGCAGTCAGGCAGTGCGGGCTGGGCCCACATCACCTACATCAGCGGCCCCGCCGTGTACATCGACGTGGGGACGCGCGGCGGACTGCGCGAAGGAACTCGGCTCGAGGTGGTGCGGGGCAACACGGTGATCGCCGAACTGGCGGTGGCGTATGTCTCCTCCACCCGCTCCTCATGTACCGTCGTGACCTCAACCGCCCAGGTGGTGATTGGCGACTCCGCCCGCTTCACCCCGGTTCGTGAGGTACTCGCCGAGGTGGCGCGGAGCGAGGCGGCGAAGGACACGACGGCGCTGCGGCGTACCACGCGCCGTCCGTCCTCGCCGATCCGCGGCAGGCTTGGCGTGCGGTACCTCGTCATGCAGCAGGGGGGAGGCGACGCCACCAGCACCCTCACCCAGCCGGCCTTCGACCTGCGCCTCGACGGGCACCAGATCAACGGCTCTCCGTTCGGACTCACCGTCGACGTGCGGGCCTATCGGCAGAACTACGCGCGCACGTCGGGCTCCACGCTCACCAGTTCGACGCGGGCCTACCAGACGGCGGTGCAGTGGAACCCCGTCAACTCGGGTACCCGCGTGGCGCTGGGCCGTCAGTTTTCCAGTGCGCTGTCAACCATTGGGCTCTTCGATGGAATCGCGATCGACGTGGACCGGCCGCATTGGAGCGCCGGGGCGCTCTCGGGGAGCCAGCCCGATCCGCGTACGTTCGGATACTCGGGCGGAGTGCGCGAGCACGGCGCGTACGTGCAGCTGCACAATGCGCCGAACACCGGGGCCTCCTGGGCGATGACGCTCGGCGGGATCGGGTCGTACGCGGGCGGGAAGATCGACCGTGAGTTCGGCTACCTGCAGGGCACGTTCAATAGCCGCCACGTCTCGGTCTACACGGCGCAGGAGATCGACGTGAATCGCGGCTGGAAGTCGGGAGTGGAGGGGGGGGGGGCGACCCCGACGTCGACCTTCGCGATGCTTCGCGTGTCGCCGACCGACGCGTTGTCGCTCTCGGCAGGCTACGACAACCGGCGCAGCGTTAGGCTGTATCGCGACTTCCTGAACCCCGAGACCGCCTTCGACGACTCGTTCCGGCAGGGGGCGTGGGGCGGGGCGTCGCTGTACGCGCTGGGGCACCTGCGCCTCAACGCCGACCTGCGGACGAGTCGCGGTGGGGCAGCGGGCGAGGCCGATTCGTACACCGGCTCCGTGCACGTCACCCGCCTCACGCCGCTGCAGCTCGGGGTGCAGGTGCGCACCACGCGCTACACAGGAACGCTCTCGTCCGGGGAACTCAGCGCCGCGGCGATCGACATGCAGCCGCTGGGGACGCTCCGCCTCGAGCTCAACGGCGGGCGACGCACCGACACGCGGGCGTCTACACAGATTTCCAACAGCAGCACCACCTGGTGGGGGGCCGACGCCGACGTCGGACTTGGTCGCTCATTGTACCTGCTCGCCTCCACCTACCGAGAGTCCGGCGAGTTCCAGCGCAACCTCCAGACAATGCTGGCATTGTCCTGGAGGTTCTGAGGAGACGAGTCGTCGAGGTGGCGCCCTGCCGCTTCCCGGCGCCGTGAGGGTTCGACCGGCCGCTACCCCAGCGCCGCCTTGATGCGCGCCATCTCTGCCTGTAGCGCCGCCCGGTCGCTGCCGCGCAGTGCCGCCGGGAGGAAGGCCGAATCCGTGCATTCGAGGATGGCAGCCGCCACCTGCAACCGTTTCTCCAGCGACTGCGCGGAGGGGATGAAGTCGGCCAGCGCGGTCTCCAGCCGGACGCGGGAGATGGCCGATTCCCCGGCGATGCCCGCCTGGCGTGCGGCGCGCGTGATCACCCCCTCGATGTCGGCGCCGGACAGCTGCCCCACGTGTGGGACGGCGAGGTCGGGGCCGGTGGCGTCGGACTCGAGTGGGACACCGACCTTCTTTGCCATCACCTTGAGCATCAGGCGCAGTTCGTCGGCACTGTCGGGGTAGAACAACGGGATGTGCACCTCGGCGCGCCCCTGCCGCTTGAGGTCGATCGGGAGCAGGTCTGGGCGGGCGGTCATGAGGACCCAGACGATCTGGCCACGGTAGGCGGTGTTCCCCATCTGGTGGGCGATCATGCCGAACACGCGGCTGGAGACGCCACCGTCGCCCTCCGACTCGCGATCGCCGAGCATCGCGTCCGCCTCGTCGATGATCACCATGACCGGCCCCATGGCGCGCAGCACCGACAGAACATGCTCGAGGTTGGCCTCGGTCTCGCCGACGTACTTGGAGCGGAAGTTCTTGAGCGTCACGCACGGCATGCCCATCTCGCCGGCAGCGGCCATGACAAGGAAGGTCTTGCCGGTGCCGACCGGGCCGCAGATGAGGTAACCCATCGGAGCGAGCGATCGCCGGCCGGCTTGCAATAGTTTGGCATCCTCGCGCAGCGTGCGCTTGGCGGCGTCGAGCCCGACGACATCGTCGAGGGTGAACTTCGGTTCCACGAACTCCAGCAGGCCGTGGCACTGTCGCTCGATGAGGCCCTTCTTGAGCTTCTTGAAGGCGGCCTGGTCGAGCCGAGCCTGCCCGTCGAGCGCAGCGCGCAGCGGCGGGGCGATGTCGTTGAGGGCGAGGCCCGCCGTCTCGCGCGCGTAATGCGTTGCGGTGAGACCGGCCTCGAAGATGTCGGTGCGCGTCCCGACCAGGGCCTCGATGTAGCGCGCCCGTTCTTCCAGCGAGGGGAGGGGGACGTCGAGCGTGACGACGTGCGGGTTCTGCGAGATGCGCCCCTGCAGGTTGGCGCGCCGCTCCTCGATCAGGACGCAGGCGAAGTCGATGCGTCGTACGCTGGCCGCGGCCGCCCAGTTGAGCGCCGTCACCGCGGCCGAACTCGCACCCAGGGTGAGCGACCCCGCCTCGGCGGCGGGAAAGGCGAACGAGGCATGGTCGATGATGAGCGCGACCTTGCGCCGCGTCTCGGCGGGGGAGTGCAGCTGCTGGATGAGGTAGCGATCGAGCGCGGCGAAGACGGCCTGCGGCTCGACCACCCGCGACTTCTCGAGGTTATTGCCGAAAATCTCCGTGGTGCGCGGCGACATCTCGCGCAGGCGATCCGGGTTGCGCCCGGCGTACGGGCGCACGCCGCGTCCCACGTCGTAGTGCAGCACCAGGTCCCAGCTCCCGAAGAGCTGCTCGGCGAGGAAGGTCGCCAGCGGCCCGTACGGCGGTGCGGCGCCATCGTCCAGTTGCACGTCGTCGAACGTGTTGCCGTGGAGGACGAAGAGCGAGGCGCTCCCCGCGAAGTAGGCGCCGGCCAGGTCGCGCGCCCACGCTGGGTACCATGCGGGGGTCGGGACGGCCTGGGCGGTGGCGAGGGCGTCGGGCACAGTCATGCGCGATTAGCGGAGGCGCTGGGAGGTGACCCGTGCGCTCCCCAGGATGGGAGGCGCATCGGCCGAGGCGAGTTCGAGGTCGTCGAGCGAGATCATCTGCGAGGCGACGTCCTGCGAGAGCTGCAGCGTCTCGGTGAACGCCGTGACCTGGGCGCTCAGGTCGCCCGGATCCTGGCTGGTGATCGCACCCTCGGACAGGGCGTGCACCTTGCCCTCGATGCGCGTGAGTTCCAGCTCGACGAACTCGGCGTCCTTCTCGCCTTTCGACACGTTGGCAATGCGGGTATCGAGGTCCTTGACGGTGTCGCGCAGCGACGAGAGGATGCGCTGGTCGCCACCGGGTTCGGCGGCCTTCTGCTCGGCGGCGGTGAGGCGCTCGGCGAGTTCCCGTCGCTGGCTCTCCAGTTCGTATCGATTGCTGCTGGCGAGGAACTGTTCCAGCGACCGGCGCCCCACCAGGAGGCGCAGGTAGAAGAAGAGGAGCTTGTTGAGCGCGGCGTCGCGGGTGCTGTCGTCATCCGACGAGCGTCCGGCGCGCACAGTGCGGGCCAGGCGCCGCATGTCTTCACAGCGGGTCACGACCTTCTCGAAGCGCTGCCGGTCGCCGAGGCTGAGGCGGTTCCGCAGCTGCGTGAAGAGGTCCTCGGCGGTGACGGCGCTGGCCTCGCGTGAGGCGGCCGCGTCCTGCGCGTCGACGTAGTCGCGAAAGCGCGGGCGGCTGACCATCCCCAGCAGGTACGCCCCCTCGAGCCCGACGACGATGGGGAGGAGGGCATCGGGAAAGGGGGAGAGGATAGCGAAGGCGGCGGCGACGCCGAGCAGGCCGAGATTCCAGCGCTGCCGGAAGGCGCGCGCCACGTACTTCATGAAGCCGCCGCTCGCGGAATCTGCCATGGCGTGGGTGGGGCTCAGGTGCCGGCGCGGTCGTACATCTCGAGTCCCTCGACGAGGTCGCGGACCGAGAAGACGATGTCGAGGAAGTCCGGTTCGCGCTGCATCACGCGGGCAGGACGATCGGGGGCGGGAATGGACATTTCCTGCAGGATGGTGCCCGGCGCGTTGGAGAAGACAAAGAGGCGGTCGCCGACGTAGACCGCCTCCTCGATGGAGTGGGTGACGAGGAAGACCGTGGCTTGCACCTCGCGGGAAAGGGCGACCAGCTGGTCCTGCATCGCGTAGCGTGTCTTGGGGTCGAGCGCGCCGAACGGTTCGTCCATGAGGATCACCCGCGGCTTGAGCACCAGCGTGCGGGCCAGGGCGACGCGCTGGCGCATGCCGCCGGAGAGCTCGTGCGGGTACTTGTCCGCGTCGCGCTTCACGTCGAGGCCGACCTTCTGGATCCAGTCGCGCGCCAGCTCCAGGCGCTCGTTGGCGGGGGTGCCGCGGCACTCGAGCCCGAAGGCGATGTTCTGCTCGACGGTCCGATGATCGAACGATGTATAGTCCTGAAAGACGAAGCCGCGGTCGGCGCCGGGGGCCTCGACGGGCTTGCCCATCACCTTGACGATTCCGGTGGTGGCCGGATGCTGCGGCGTGAGGCCGGCGATGAGGCGCAGCACGGTGGACTTGCCGCATCCCGACGGCCCGAGGATGCCGACGATCTCCATGTGCCCCGGGACGTCGTCGACGCGAAAGGTGACGTCCTTGATCGCGGTGTAGCCGGTGTCGTACGTCTTGCCGACCTGCGTGAACTCGACCACGGTCGTGGTCTCCTGCGTCGCGCCGCCGGCGGTGGCGGTTGCCGGCGCGCCCGCTGCGGCCGGCGTGATGTCGGGCGAGGCGGCGTCACTCATGCGATCGGCGGTAGGGGAAGAAGCCTCGCTCGAAGAAGCGGAACAGCGCATCGATGCCGTAGGCCAGTGCCGAGATGACGAAGAGCGTGCCCACGAGGTGCTCCGGCATGCCGCGTCGCTGGCTCTGCAGCAGGATGTAGCCGAGCCCTGCGCCCGCATCGACCACCTCGGCGAGCATGATGTAGCCGAAGGCGATCCCGAACATGGCGCGGATCATCGCATAGATGTCGGGCAGCGCCAGCGGGATGAGCACCTTGGCCATCACGTGCGACGACGAGGCGCCTAACGTGCGGGCCGTGTCGACATACCGGTCCTCGACCCCGACGATGGCACGGGCCGTGTCGTGGAAGATGAACGGGGCGGTGGCGAGGAAGATGAACATGACCTTCTGCAGCTCCCCGATCCCGAACATCTGCAGGGAGAGCGGGAGCAGGGCGGCCACCGGGATCGTGCGCCCGAACAGCGAGATGGGCTGCGCCGCGGCGCCGAACAGGCGGAACGAGCCGGCCACGATGCCGAGCGGGATCGCCACGAGCAGTGCCAGCCCGAAGCCGAGGAAGACGCGGTTGAGCGACGCCGCGATCCCGCCGACCAGGTTGCGCTCCGTGACCAACGAGGGAAAGCCTTTGATCACCTCGCCGGGGCTCGGAAAGACCGACGGGGAGATGGCGCGCGCCTCGGGGGTGGCCCCGCTCGTCAGGAGGTACCAGGCGAGCAGGACGAGGACGATCGCCACCCCACCCGCCGCCTGTCGGACCGGGAGCGAGGGGGTGGCGCGCAGTGCGAGCAGCGGGAGCGGCGCCATGCCTATTTCTGCTCGAGGGGGTAGACCTTGATTTCCACGCGGCGGTTCCGGGCGTTGTTGTTGGGGTCCGATGCCTCGGCGGGGCGGTCCCAGCCGAGGCCCGCCGTGGCGAACTGGTTCGGGTCGAGCGAGTTGAACTTGCGCACGATCGCTTCCTTGACGGCGTTGGCGCGCCGCAGGGAGAGTTCCTGCACGTCGGCTGCGGTCACGACACCGGAGGCGCGCATCGAGGCGTCGGTGTGTCCCTCGATGACGATGCGCGCGGCGCCGTACTGCCCCGCCAGCCGTCCGACCTCCTCGACGACGTTGTTCACGTTCGGGTCGTACATCTCCTCGATGGTTTTTCCATTCACCGCCTTGGTCACCATCTTGTAGATCGAGTCCGAGTTGGGAAAGAACTGGATCACCACCGCCTTGGTGAGGATCTCGCTGCTTTCGGCCTGCACCGACATCGCGGTGGTGGGGACGAATTGGATCGCGTACTCGTTCTTCTGCGCGGCGTATTTCGGCTCCTTGGCCAGCTTGACGAGCGGCGACCCGTCGAAGATGTCGTCGAAGGCGACCGCGTCGCCGGTGAGGGCGCCAATCTTCCGGTACAGGAAGTAGGCGGTCTCGAAGGTGCGCTGGAAGTTGGCCGGGTTGTTGGCGTTCAGGAAGAAATCGCGGTTCTCGGCCACGTTGGTGCTGTGCGCGTCGGCGAGCATGGCCAGCGCGTCGGCCTCGGGGAGCGAGTAGCCGCGCGCCATCAGCTTGGCCGCGGCCGCCTTGCCGTCCTGCGTCTTGAGCTGTTCCATGGCGTCGAAGATCCCGCGCATGAGCCCTTCGGCCAGGTACGGGTGGTCCTTCGCCACGTCGGCGCGCAGGAACCAGGTGTCGGCAATCAGCTTGTTGGCCGTCTGGGTGTTGACCAGCATCTTGTTGCCCGACGCCTCGGCCAGGCTGTAGATGTCGGGGGCCCAGGACACGGCGCAGGCGATGCGCTTGTCGGCATTGAACGCGGCGGCGGCCTGGAAGGCGTCGGCGGTGAACTTCCACTGCACGTCACCCGGCTGCAATCCGCCCGAGATGATCGTGTTGAGCGCGAAGTAGTGGGAGGGCGAGTTCTGGGCGAGCACGACCGTCTTGCCCTTGATGTCGCGCACCGACTTGATGGCGTCGCGGCAGACGATCCCGTCGCCGCCGAACGAATAGTCCACCTGCTGGTAGACGCGCGGCATCGTGCGCGAGTCGCGCTTGAGCTGCTCGAGGAAGAGCGGGAGCATGTCGACCGTGGCCCACCCCACGTGCACGCGACCCGCGGCGTACGCATCGCGCATCGCGATCGGGTCGTCGATCAGGGTGAGCTTGACCTTGAACGTCTTGCCCCCCGGCCCGGTCCACACCTTGCCCGGCTCGAAGCCGTTGTTGGCGAGGATGATGGGGGCCCAGCCTGCCCACACGTTGAGCGAGAAGACGACGGTGTTGTCGGCCATCGGCTCGTAGTTCGACACGCCCTGGACGGCGGGCATGCGCCCGGCCTCCTGGAACTTGAGCTTGTCGTACTCCTTGAACGTGGTCAGCGAGGCGTCGTCCGGCGCCTCGACGCTCCCTTGCGGCAGGTCGTCGGCGCTGATGTTCGTCGGGTCGCTGCCGCCGACGTGGTCCTTGAAGCGGACGACCCCGTAGCCGATGACGCCGGCAATCAGGAGGAACATGATGAGGTAGAACGCCGGCTTGGGGCCGCCACCATTGTTGGCCATCGTGGGATTCCTCGGTGCGCGTGCTGAGCGGAGTGAATGAACGGGGAAGCGGGACGAGCCGACGCGTCGTCTCGCCGGTTACTGCGTCTGTGTAGGGCCGAGCGTTTTCTGCGGCGCGGCCTGGGGCGCCGACTCGGCATTGACGAGGCCAAGCTCCACCTCGAACTGGCGGAGGAGGTTCTCGCCCATCGCGGCCTCCGCGGCCTGCTGCGACTTGATCTCGTCCACGCCGCGCGACGACATGTCGGCGGCGACGCGGGCCTCGCCGCGATGCTTCGCGATCTGCTCCTGCATGAGTTCCGTGGCCTGGCCGACCTTGGTGGTGAAGTTCGGCATCGCCGACTCCGACACCGCCTCCGCGACCCGGGCGATCTCGGCCTCGGCCTTGGCCATCTGCAGCTCGGCCTTGAGCTTCTGGGCCTTCTGCCGCAGGGTGGTGATGTCCTTCTGCCCCTGCTGCAGCTTGAGCAGGTTGTTGTTGTACGAGTCCGTATGCATGGCCAGCTGCTGCTCGTTGTTGGTCAGGTCGTTCTTGACCTGCTGGAGCTGCACGGCCAGCTGCCCCGCCACCTCGCGGTTGCCCGCCTGCAGGTGGGCCCGGATCTGTCCCTCGAGTCGCTGCACGTTCTGCTTCTCGGCGGCGACCTGCATGCTCACCCGTTCCACGAGGCCGCGGTAGCGCTCCAGCCCCTGGCGCGCGACCTGGATCTGGTCGGTCGCCCGGTCCACTTCCAGCTGGAGGATGGCGTGCGGGTCCGCCTCCCATAGCGCGTTGGCGAACTTGTTGAAAAAGGCCTGGATGGCCGTGAAGATCTTGCCCATGATCAGGAGGGGTTACCGTGGACGGGAAGGGGGAACCGCCGGCGCGGCCCCGCGGGGCGTGGCACTATCGGACAGCATGGGGAGCGGAAGCGTCTCGCCGGCATCCATCGCCTCGGCAAGTATGCGCCCGCGATACAAGGTGTCGAGGCCGGCGCGCAGCGCGACGGCGTTGCGCGCCTGGATCACCGTCCCGCGCACCTCGTTCACAAACGCAAACTTGTCGGCGTCCACGTCGAAGGCCACGAGAAGAATTCGCACCGCGCCTTCGCTGCGTCGGGCGATCTCGCGGGCGACCTCGTCCGGTTCGCGCCCGGTGGTGTTCTCGCCGTCGGTCACGACCAGGAGGTACTTCCGGATCGTGCCCGCGCGATAGAGGTCGGCGGTCGCCAGCGCCATGGCCTCGCCGATCGCCGTGTTGCCACTCGGGTCAGGGAGTCCCTCCAGTGCGAGGGTGAGTTGGCGTCGATCGAACGGCGCGATGGGGAGGACCTGTCGGACGTTGCTGGTAAAGGTGTACAGCCCGACGTTGACCGGGAACCCTGGTTGGCGCGACACGAATGAGTCGGTCTGCGCGAGCACCTCGGCCAGGGCGCGGCGAGCGATCAGGTACTTGGGCGTCGTGCCCCCGGTCTCGGGCTCGTCTTCCATTGAGCCGGACTGATCGAGCAGGATCGCCACCGAGGCCCCAGGCCCTGCTGAACAGATGCCACGTACCGGGTGGTGTCGCTCGACGCCGCCGCTCCTCGTTCATCGTCTGACTGACCCGAACGGTATCGCTGAGCGATAATCAGCCCGACGAACACGATGATCAGGATCCTCAAGATGGAGCCGCGGCGGCGCGTCACTGTCGTAGCACGTCGGGGTGGGGGGGCATGACTCAAGCAGTGCGCTGGGCGCGCATCCGCGTCGAGGGGGCCGACCCTGTGGACCGGCCGGGGGAAAGTCTACGGGGCGCAAGGCGATGCGTCTACCGGGTGCGCACGTGCGACAGCGCTGACGATGGACGCGTGCGCCGAGCCACCTGGGCCCCCCTCGCAGTCGTCCGGACGCCTGGATGAGTCCTCGCGCGCCGCTTCGAGCATGCCTGCCGGTGGCCGACGCTGTGTGCTGTCGCCGATCACTACGTGCGGGCGCGAGGAACGATTCACCCCCGCTTTTTCGCCGTCCATCTCACGGCGGGGTCTCCGGGAGGTACGCTCTGGCACTCGCGGCGCCTCTCGCCGTATGCTTGTGCGATGCGTCCGGTCGCGTGTGACCGACGTGAAACCACTACTTGCGGGTCCCCCATGAAGTCCTTCGTCTCCTGCTTCCTCGCCGCGACGGTGCTGGCGTCGCCCGGCGCTGTTGCCCACGCGCAAGGCGCCCCGCCGGGCTCCGCCCCCGGGGCCGCCGCCGTCACGCTCCCGCTCAAGACGGCACGCACGCACACCTTCACCACCTCGAAGGGGACCTGGCTCTCGCTGGACGTCTCGCCCGACGGCCAGCAAATCGTCTTCGACCTGCTCGGCGACCTCTACACGCTCCCCGCAGCTGGCGGCAAGGCCACGCGACTGACGAGCGGGATGGGCTATGACGTGCAGCCGCGTCTCTCGCCGGATGGCCGGAAGGTCGTCTTTGTCTCCGACCGGAGCGGGGGCGAGAACCTGTGGATTCTCTCGCTCGACGGGAAGGACACCACCCAGCTCACGCAGGGGAACAACAACCAGTACGTCTCGCCCGAGTGGACGCCCGACGGCAAGTACATCATCGCCTCCAAGTCGGGCGGGACGTTCGGCATGGCCAAGCTCTGGATGTTCAACGTGGAGGGGGGGAGCGGCGTCGCGCTGACGTCGCAGCCGGCGCCGCCGCCGACGCTCAAGATGCTGGGCGCCGCGTTCGGCAAGGACCCGCGCTACGTGTGGTTCAGCGCCCGCATGGGCGATTGGCAGTACAACGCGATCGGTCCGCAGTACCAGCTATACGTGTGGGACAAGGAGACCGGCCGCACTTCGCAGATGACGACGCGCTTCGGCTCGGCGTTCCGGCCGGCCTTGTCGCCCGATGGCAAGTACCTCACCTACGCGGCGCGCTTCGAGACCAAGACCGGCATCCGGCTGCGCAATCTCGAGACGCAGCAGGAAGACTGGCTGGCGTACCCGGTGCAGCGCGACGAGACGGAGTCGCGCGCGCCGATGGATGCCTATCCGGGCTACTCGTTCACCCCGGACTCGAGGGCGATCATCGTGTCGTACGGCGGTGAGATCTGGCGGGTCCCGGTGGACAAGTCGGCGCCGACGAAGATCCCGTTCGAGGCCGAGGTCAAGCTGGAGATGGGGCCGGAGGTCAAGTTCAGCTGGCGTGTCGACACGGCGTCGGCGTTCACGGCCAAGCAGGTCCGCGACATCGCCCCGTCGCCCGACGGGAGCAAGCTCGCCTTCTCCACGCTGGACCGGGTGTATGTGGTCACGCTCCCGAACGGCACCCCGGAGCGGGTGAGCCGGGCGGACGTTGGGGAGTTCGGCCCCGTCTGGTCACCCGACGGCACCTCGCTGGCGTGGGTCACGTGGAGCGATGCGGCGGGCGGGGGGCTCGTGCGTGCGACGCTCGACCCGCGTCGTGGCTGGTCGACCCAGCCGATTGCCACGGGGGCGCTGTTCGCCGATCTCGCCTGGTCGCCCGCCGGGGACCGGATCGTGGCGGTGCGGGCTGCCGCACGTGAACTGCAGGAGGCGGGGGGGGCATTCTTCGGCCCGGCGGCTGCCGATTTCGTCTGGTTTCCCGCCGCCGGCGGATCGCCGACGGTGATCATGCCGACCGGCGGCATGGGCTCGCCGCACTTCACGAGCAACGCCGAGCGCATCTTCGCGTACGGCGGTCGTGACGGCCTGATCTCGTTCCGTTGGGACGGGACTGATCTCAAGACGCACCTCAAGGTCACCGGTCCCATGCCGAACATGGGCGGGACGCCGGCGACGCTCGATGCCGGCCTGGAACAGAAGGTCGCGCGCAACTGGATCGGCGGGCGCGCCGCCCGGCCGATGGCCGCGGGCTCGACCGCGTTGCACCTGGACGATGAGGCGGAGCCAAATCCACCGCAGCCGCCCCCCGCGAGCCTCGTCCTGATGGCGCCGACCGGCGACCAGGCGTTGGCGATGGTCGGGATGGACCTGTACGTGGTGACGGTCCCGCAGGTCGGGGCCACGCCGCCGACGATCTCGGTGGCGTCACCGGCCAGCGCCCCCGTCCCGGTCCGCAAGCTCAACGAGATTGGTGGCGAGTTCCCCGCGTGGGCGGGCAGCGGCCGCAAGCTGCACTGGGCGTTAGGCAACGCGGTGTGGACCTTCGACCTCGACCGCGCCAAGGTGGTGGACGACTCGCTCAAGGCCGACGCGAAGGTGAAGGCCGCGATCCGCGCCGACACGACGAAAAAGGACAGCGTCGCGCGGGCCGACTCGATCGCGAAGGCCGACACCACGAAAAAGGAGAAGCCGGGCTACAAGCCGGCCGAGCAGCGCATCACCGTCACGGCCACCCGCGACACCCCGCGTGGCACGGCGGTCCTTCGCGGCGCCCGGGCGATCACGATGAAGGGCAGCGAGATCATCGAGAACGCCGACATCGTGGTGCGGGACAACCGCATCGTCGCCATCGGTGCCCGCGGCAGCGTCCAGGTCCCGGCCGATGCGCGCGTGATCGACGT
>JADJAD010000022.1 GCA_016704465.1 Gemmatimonadota bacterium
ATTCGTTCACGCCTGCTCCACGCGCGGAGGTCGGCAGCGCGCCCGTGGGACGCGCGCCCGAGGCTGGCGGCAGATCCTCGTTGCGCCGTCGGTTTTCATGTGGTCACAGCGACCGCATTCGTCGGCATGAGCGACCAGCACCGCCGCACTGGGTGCCCGCACACGTGGGCCGTGCTCGCCGATGTGGAAAATGCGACGGGCGATCCCGTGTTCGAGCGTACCGTCCCGGTGGCCATCGCTGCATCGTTGGCCCAGTCCGACCGTGTGTACGTAGTCCCGCCAACCCGTATCTCGACAGCGCGGGCACGCATGCGACTGCTAGCGAGCGACAGCGCGCTCGGCGTCTTTGGCCCGCGAGCTGGCGCAGCGCGGGGGTGAATTTGGTGATCGTCCTCCGTTGAGCGTGCCGACAGCGCCGCTTCGAGATCGAGGCGCTGCCGGTTGATCGATGCCAAATCCCGGGTGCTTGCCGCCGTGACGGAGCGAGCCGCGAGTCGCGCCGACGTGATCGACGCGCGCTCGATCGGTTGGGTCGTCAGTTTGCACGACGCGGGGGTTCGGGTATGCCCGCGCGTCGCACTCCCATTCCACCCCGCTGCCGCAGGTCACGACCGCCTCGCTCACCGAGGCGCTGCAGAAAGTTTGCCGGATCGCGCGCGCGTTCGAGGCGTATCGGCTGCAAGAGGCCGAAGATGCGTGGAAGGGCGGCGCGGTGGCTCGACTCCACTTTCGCCTCGGCGCTGGCCGCCTGAGGGCTTCTGTGGACCAATCGTCCCGCGCTGGGCGACACCAACTTCGCGCGGGCGCTGGCGACCATCGGTCCGTTGCCCGCGCGCGACCAGCTGCTCGTGCGCGCGCGAATCGGAAGTTCGCACAATGAGTAACAGGGACTCCTCAGTGGCGCTGTTGAGGACGCAACTGCAGGCCCACCACAGGGATGTCGATGTGCTTGGCATGCTGGTATTGCGACTACGTCCGCATGAAGCGGAGCACCGGGCCGCGGACGTGCTGTCGCAGCTGACGGCGCTCGACTCGACCGACCATGTGACCGATCAACCTCGCCACCGCCGAAAAGCAGCTGCAGCGCTATCCGCAGGCGATCGTCCACTACCGGCGCGCCTTTGCCCAGATACCGCTCCTCGATTGAGACGGCCAACGGAAACATCAACCACGAGTTTGGCGGTGTGTTCGTGAAGATGGGCCAGCTCGATTCGGCGGCCGCGGTCTTTTCCAAGCTGCTGGCAGGTGACGCACTTACCCGGGCGCGCGGGCTGCGCTCGCTGGCGTTCCTGTCCATGTACCGGGCGCGTTACGTCGAGGCGAGCGCCAGCCTTTCCGAAGCGAACGTCCTGCTGGGCGATGGGCCGGCCTGGGTCAGCGTGGTGCGCAACCGGTTGCTGCTGGCGACGACGCTGTCGAGGCGCGGGCGCGGGCGGGAAGCGCGTGCGCAGCTCGACACGGCGTTTGCTGCCATACGAGGAACGATGTCGAGCCGACGCTGCTGCTCTGGCTGGGCACGGCACTCGCGCGCGTCGGTGACGTCGCACGCGCCGCGTGTTGCCGTGCTGGACGTGGTGCGCACGCGCGAGCACGCGGGGAGCCGCGACCGATCGTGCTGCCGTGGAAGGACTGACCGGCGAGCTCTGGTGGCGCGGCGTCGGGCGCGGGAGGCGATCCCGCACCTCGAGGCGGCGTTGCGCGCCGACTCGACCGCCCTCGCGCGCGAGTCGTTGGCCCACGCCTCGGCGGCCGCTGGCGACCTTGGCCCGGCGATCCGAACCTTATCGGCGCATTGACGGCACGCCGGAGTTTGGCTGGGAGGGCAGGCGCGCTGGTACTTGGCGCCCTACACGACATCGGCATGTCTCCCAGGAGGCGCGGAGCGACAAGCGGGCCGCCCCCCCGCGGCGTGCGGCCGCTTCCTCGCGCTGGCGCGGCGGGGGACGCGGCGCTTCCGCTGGTGACGGAGGTGCGCGGCCGGGTGCGGCGGCTGGGGCGGGATACGTAGCACTCGGGCCCGTGTTTACGATCCGCCCGCGCCGCTCCGCAAGGTAAGGAAGCCACCCGCCCCGCTGTCGGCATCCGCCGCCGCTCCATCCGTCGTGGCCCGAATGCAACCGGTCGCGTGAAGGGGACCCCGAGGAACGTCAGCACATCGAGCGCGGTCTGCCCGGACGCCTCCACGAGATCCTCGTAGCTCTCCCGAAACGGCGGCGTCGCCACTCCTCGAAATAGCGCGCCCATCCGTGGGAGCTTCGACCCGAGTCCCGTTGCTCCCCGCGCCGGCACAGAGAGACCAGTTGCAGGTACTCGGCTCGCGTCGGGCGCGCCGTGCCGCGTCGGCCTCTCCCGTTTCCCAGCCACCGGCCTCGGCGCTGAGCAGGTACTCCGCAGGTTCGCCGACAAGGCCGTGTTGCCCAGCGCCTTGCACAGCAGCGAACTGCTGCTGCCGCTACATGGCGCGGATGAGGGTAGCAGCGCGTTGGTTCTCCAGAGGACAGATGCTGCCAAACACTAGACCGTCGAGGTTGTCACGCGTGCTCGTCGTGAGGTTGCGTGGCGTATGCGCCACAGGGTGGCGGATGCCTCTGGTCGTCCCCGAATTCGTGGCGCGGTCGAACGCATCATAGCGCGCCGCACCCACCAAACTAGCGGGGCCGACACCATGACGACACGCGACGCCGGACCGGACTGGATCCCGAACACTCCGACCGCACGCGCGCTCGAGGGCGCCGTGCACGGTGTGGCGGAAGGTGCCGTGGCGATCGAGAAGCCATCGCCGGGCAGGTGCCGGGAAGTCCCGGCCGACCCGAGCGCCCCCGGTGCGCCGACCTGTTCGGGACGCAAGTACATCGTCGCCGATCCCGATGCGCCCGCCGCGCCGCTGTGCGGGCCGAAGAATTACATCATCGCCCCCGACACGGCGCCATCCAGTCGACTGGCACCGGCGAGCAGGTCGGAGTGGGCGACGCGGTTCGGCGCGGAGCTGGCGGAACGGTTCCGGTAGCCGCGACACGACGTGCGATTCGCGCCGTCGCGCTACAACACGCTTGCCGACACGGCCGATGGGCGGGGGCACCGGGTGTTCCATGCGTTCACCGGTGCCCTGCTGGAGCTCGGTGATTCGGAATACGCCGCTGTATCGGCGCTGCACGAGGCGCCGACTCCCGGACTCGGTACCGCCAGCGGAGGGCCGGCATCGGAACCGCGCTGCCCGAGGTGAGCGACGTGTTCCCCGGGAACGGCTCGTGCGCGCCGGCGTGCTCGTGCCGCAGGGTTTTGACGAGCGCGAGGCGCTGTTCGACATCCGGCGACGCGCGCTGGCATCGCCCGACGCGCTGTTGCTCACGCTGGCGCCAACGATCCAGTGCAACTTTCGCTGCACGTACTGCTTCGGTTACACCGACAAGAGGCAATGGCGCCGGCGGTTGAGGGCGACCTCGTGCGGTTCATCGTCGCGCAGTCGGCGGGGTGCGCCCCATCACGACGACGTGGTTCCGGCGGTGAGCCCTGCTCCAGCCCGACATCGTCGAGCGCGTCCAGCGCTTCACCAACGAGTGGGAGCGTCGCGCGGGATCGCGGTCAAGCGCGGGATCGTGACCAACGGCTACTTCCTCGCGGACGACATGGTGGCGCGGCTGCAGCGGCTGGGCGCGTGGAGATGGTGCAGGTGACGCTGGACGGCCTCCCAGGTACGCACGACCAGCGTCGAGTCCCGCTCGGCGGGCAGGGACGTGGCACCGGATCGTCGCGAACTGCCGCACCGCGCTCGCGGCCGGGTTGCCGGTGAACCTGCGCATCAGCAACGGGGACCGTCGCAACGCGCCGTCGCTCGGTGCCCTGCTCGACGTCCTCATCGACGGGGGTGGTCCCCGCCGCGCACGTAAGCGCGGGGTTCATCGTCGACTCGACCGGCGCCTGCGCGCACGTGAAGGATGACGTGTTGCGCGACGAGGCGCGCGCGCATCGTCGTGCGCTTCGACGCCGAGCTGCTGCAGCGACCGACGCCAAGCAGCGGCGGTGGCAGCGTTACGACCCATCGATCCGACGCGGGTGCTCCAACTGCTCCGCGCTTCCGACGTGCATGGGGGGGTGCCCATGGGAGTACGAACGGCTGGGGCGGGTGGACCATGGAGAGTGCGATCCGTTCCGGTTCTTCGCGGGAGCTGGTGACGTTGGCGCACGGGGATGGCGAAGTTGCCGGACGGGCGGATCGTCGCAACCGAATCAGCGGCTGGCCCGCCAGGGCGGTGCGCGAGACGTGGGTGCACCGGCACGAGCGCGTACAGCTGCTGCACCGTTTGCTCAAGGATGAACGAAAGTCACTCGACGACCTGGGACCATCGGCACAGCTCGCGAGCGTGTGCCGCTTCGAAGCGGTACGTACGAACTGCCTTCCCAGTCAACGACCTCGCAGCAACGCTCGTGCCGAGTCCAGCCGCCTCCGCTGAAGCTGCAGCTGCTCCCTCGCTCGTGCGTCGGGCTGCGACTGTTGCTCAAGCGCCTGGGTAGTGGCATCCAGCGAGCGCTCCGCATCCGCCAGAAGCCCTGCGTCCACCTCGCACTGCCCGCGCCTCACGAGCGAGCTGACCGTCAACGAGTGCGCGGTGCCCAGCGCCGCACGCCGGATGCGTGCCGCCTCAGCGAACGACGTGATCGACTGCTCGTGCCGCTGCAGGTCGTGGTACGTGGCGCCGAGGTTGTGGCGGGCGTAGGCGACGGTCGGGTGATCGGGTCCGAGCGCAGCCGTGAGTCGCGCGAGCGCGTCGCGCTGCATCGCCAACGTGTCCCCGTGCTTCCCCTGATCGTCGAGCGCAGCCGCGAGGCTGCTTTGCGTTTTTGGTGCCAACCATCGGATGCGCGGCGCCGAGTGCGGCGGTCCTGCGCGACTAGGTGATGCGGCACGGGCGGGTTGGTCGAGCTCGTGCAACGCCGCCGCGAGGCTGTTCATCGCGCCAGCCACCCGCGGGTTGTCGTCGCCGTTCGCGGCCCGCCGGATGGCGACGGCGCTGGCAACCAGCGACTCGGCCTCCGCGGCCCGCACCAGGTTGCCGAGCAATGCGCCGAGGTCCGACATGCGCTCGGCAAGCTCCGTGTCCGCGGGGGGGGTACGTCTCCCGGGCGATGGTCAGCGCCTGGCGATACACCGGCTCGGCGTCGGCGAGGCGCCCTGGTCCACGAGCGACGTGGCGAGGGCGCTCAGCGATCTGACGTGTTCGTCGCGGTGCGCGCGGGGGCGCCGGCGAAGACGGTACTCGCGCGTTGCAAAGGCGTCTCAAACCGGTCGGCTGTGCCTTGGCCTGCCAGTCACTGGCTCGAGCGTCACCGCCACCCTCATCGCCGCACGCGGGCAGCTCACCGCAACCGCGTCCACGTTCGCCTTCACCCGCACCAACTTCGCACTGCCGCAGCCGGTGCGGTACACCGCCGTGGACGATGCCATGAGCGAAGGGCCGCACCACGACACGCTGACCTTCACGCTGCGCCAGGGCGGCGGTTCGAACGACCCCCGCGCCCCGTGGTTCATCGTCGATAACGATCCACCGGTCGACCCCGCGGTGTCCATCGTCCTCGCGCCGACCATCGCGAACGTGGGGCAGGGGGTCGATGCGCGCTTTCGGATCACGAACAACGGACCGGGCGCCTCCACCGGGTCGACGTTCCGCATCCCTGCGCTGGCGGGACTGACGTACCTGTCGCCGGGACCGGGGACGAGTTGTTCGGTGAGCGTGGGGACGCTGACGTGCACCGTTGGAGCGCTCGCTGCGGGCGCCTCAGTAGACGTCGTGGTGCTCTACCAATCGTCGACGCATGGTGCGTGGACCAACACGCTCAAGGTCCGCGGCAACGATTGGGACAATGCGTCGGAGAACAACATGGTGCCGTGGGTGATGACGATCAGTTAGGGGGAGATTGCGGCCACCGGGAACGCACGACCGGTGCACGACCGGTGCGCGCCGATTGCGGACGGCCTGCGGGCAGGTCGACGCGATCGGCCTTGGCAGGGTCGAGGACAGCAGCAAAATCGTTTGGGATGCGCCCCGCCCCTACCGCGCCGGTGCCACCCGCTCAATCGCCGGCTGGCTCCTCAGGAACTCGTAGATCGCGGTCATCTCGTCGTCCGTCAGGCTGGCAAACGACCGCCACGGCATCTCCTCGACACTCAGCGCCCGCCCGTCCGGCGTCCGCCCCTGGCGCACCGCGAGTGCAAACTGCTCCAGCGTCCACGACGCGGCGCCGGTGGAATGACTCGTGAGGTTCGGGGCCCACCAGTCGATCTCGGCGACGAACAACGGCCGCCGGAAGTCGGCGCCATGGCACGTGGCGCAGAGCGGGTGAAGCGGCTCACAGCGTCGGCGGCGCTCGCCGGATGCCGATCGGCCTGAGGAGTGATGCGCGCCGGCTGCAGTTCGGTCGCCTGAAACGCCGCGACGGCCCGCCCGATCGGTCCCACGGATCGCTGCATCAGCGCACGCGGCGTGTCCGGTAGCGAGGCGATGTACCCGGCGATGTCGGCCATGTCGTCGTCGGACAAGTGAGCGTATGCTTGACTGGGCATGATCAGCAGGGCGCGACCATCACTGCCGATGCCATGACGCACCGCACGCTCCACCACGGCGGCCGACACGCGCCCTCCGGTGAGATTGGGTGCCGGCAACCGCATGAAGGGGCCGCCGTCGAGAAAGTCCGAGCCCGCCAGGTCGGTCCCATGGCACTGCGTGCACGCCATCGCGTTCGCGAGGCGTCCGCCCTCCGTCTGACGCTCCGGCGCGGTGACCGCCGCCGGAGCGTCGTGCGGCGGGACCTCGATCGCCGCCGCGAGTCGCGCGCTCCCCACGCCGATCGTTGCAAGTACGACGACAGTCAATGCGGTCACGACCCACGCCACCGTGCGCCCGACGCGTTTCATCGCGGCTCTCCTGGCAAGAGGGCTGGAAGGCACTCCATCGTTGACACCTCGGCCGACTCCCGATTCTGCATCCGATGCGGGACGTTGTGAAGACCCACGGGGCAATTCCAGGTGCGCGTGGCCGTGCCTCACCCGCCGGCCGGCGCCAGGACGTCGGCCGCCGACCTCACGCCCTCTGCGTCCCGCACCACCGCTCGCTCCTTCCACAACGAGTACACCGCGGGGATGACCACCAGCGTCAGGATCGTGCTCGACACCATTCCCCCGACCATCGGCGCGGCGATGCGCTTCATCACACTCGCCCCCGTACCACCTCCCCACAGGATGGGAAGCAACCCGGCCATGATCGCGGTCACGGTCATCATCTTCGGGCGCACGCGCTCCACCGCGCCCTCGATCACGGCCTCATACAGTTGCGGTAACGTCGGGCGTTGCGACTGACGACATCGCTCGGCCCAGGGCATGATCGAGGTAGATGAGCATCACCACCCCGTCTCGGCGGCGACACCGGCGAGGGCGATGAAGCCGATGGCGACCGCCACCGACCAGTTGCAGCCGAGTGCCCAGACGATCCATACGCCGCCCACCATGGCGAAGGGCGACAGCATGACGATGAGCGTCTCGCCCACGCTGCGGAAGTTGAAGTAGAGCAGCAGGAAGATGACGGCCAGCGTCGCCGGGATGACGAGTGTCATGCGCGCCTGCGCACGCTGCATGTATTCGTACTGGCCGCTCCACGACATGCGGTAGCCCGGCGGCAGGGTCACCATGGATGCCACCATCGCCTGTGCCTCCTGCACGTAGCCTCCCAGGTCGCGTCCGGTGACGTCGACGTAGACCCACGCCGTCGGTACGGCTCCCTCGGTGCGCACGACCATGGGACCGGCCACCTGGCGGATGGTCGCCAGCTGCCCCAGAGGTACCTGCGCACCACGCGCGGACATCGCGCCAGCTGCGGCGCGTTGGGTGCTGCCCTTGGTCGACGTGGCAGGCCCGGCATCCCCGTCGATCCCATGGACGCCGAGCCGGCGCCCTCGGCTCGTGGTTCACGGGCACGAGCACCGATGCGAGGCGCTCCGGAGTGTCGCGCAGTTCCTGCGGATAGCGCACCCGCACGCCGTAGCGTTCACGCCCCTTCGACGGTTTGGGTTATCGACATGCCGCCGATGGCAGTCGCGATCACGGTCTGCACGTCGGCGACATTGACGTTGTGGCGCGCCTGGCTTCCCGGTCGATGTCGATGTCCCGGTAGTAGCCCGACACCGCCCGCTCGGCGAAGGCGCTGCGCGTCCCCGGCACCATCTGCACCGCCTGCTCGACCTGTCGGCCGATGCGTTCGAGTGTGGCCAGGTCGGGGCCGAAGAGCTTGATCCCGACCGGGGTCCGGATGCCGGTGGCCAGCATGTCGATGCGCCCCTTGATGGGCATGGTCCAGGCGTTGGTCACGCCCGGCAACCGCACGGCCGAATCCATGGCCGCAACGAGGCGGTCATACGTCATCCCCTCGCGCCACGCGCTCGCGGCAGGAGAGGTGATGGTGGTCTCGAACATGTCGAGACCGGCCGGGTCGGTCGCCGTGTTCGCGCGCCCCGCCTTGCCCCACATGCCGACCTCGGGAAGGACTTCAGGATGGCATCCTGCTGCCGCATGATTCCCCGCGCACGGGCGATGGGAATCCGGGGAGCGTGGTCGGCATGAACAGGATGGTCCCTTCGTCGAGCGGCGGCACGAACTCGCTGCCGATGCGCGTCCACGGGACCCACGTGACGATCAGGATGACGACGCTGGCGAGGACGACCGGCCCGCGAAAGCGGAGGCACGACATCGATCACCGGGCGATACAGGCGAATGAGCATCCGGTTGAGCGGGTTCGCGCGCTCCCGATAGATGCGCCCGCGAATGAACAGTCCCATCGCCACGGGGACGAGCGTCACCGACAGCAGCGACGCAGCGGCCATGGCAAACGTCTTGGTGAAGGCGAGCGGCGTGAACATGCGCCCCTCCTGCCCCTCCAGCGTGAAGACGGGGAGGAACG
Organism: Gemmatimonadota bacterium; assembly: GCA_016704465.1. Classification (GTDB taxonomy): domain Bacteria; phylum Gemmatimonadota; class Gemmatimonadetes; order Gemmatimonadales; family Gemmatimonadaceae; genus SCN-70-22. Next base: position 8,946 of record JADJAD010000022.1, read on the forward strand.
AGACCGTGATGATCAGGAGCGAGAAGAAGAGCGCTGGCCCCACCTCCTGCGCGCTCTCCACGACGATGCGCCAGCGCTGCGCCGTGCTGAGGTGACTCGTCGAGAAGTGGCGTGCGTCACCGTCGGCGGGTGCGGCCCGCTCGAGATGCTTGTGCATGTTCTCGATCATCACGATCGCGGCGTCGATCATCGCCCCGATGGCGATGGCGATGCCGCCTAACGACATGATGTCGGCCCCGACGCCGACCCAGCGCATGGCGACGAAGGCCATGAGGATGCCGATGGGGAGGGTCACGATCGCCACCAGCGCCGACTGCACGTGCAGCAGGAAGACGATGCACACCAGGGCCACGATGAGCGACTCCTCGAGCAGCTTCCCCTTGAGCGTCGCGATCGCGCGCTCGATCAGGTCGCTCCGGTCGTACACGGGGGTCACCACGACGCCTGGCGGAAGTCCAGCCTGAACCTCGGCGAGCCTGGCGCCCGACCGCCTCGATCGTGGTCAGTGGGTTCTGGCCGAAGCGCATGACGACGATGCCGCCCACGGCGTCGCCGCGTCCGTCGAGATCGGCCACGCCGCGCCGGTTGGTGGGGCCTACACTCACGCGCCCCAGTTCGGCCACGCGAATGGGGTCCCCGCGCGCGTGGCCCCGACCACGACGTTCTCGATGTCGGCCAGCGATCGCAGGTACCCAGGCCGCGCACCATGTACTCGCGCTCGGACAGCTCCATCGTCATCGCGCCGACGTCGTTGTTGGCCGCCTGCAACGCCGCCATCACCCGGGTCACCGGGATGCCATACGCCAGCAGCTTGGCCGGGTCGATGTCGACCTGGTACTGCTTCTCGAAGCCGCCGATGCTGGCGACCTCGACACGCCGGGACGGCGGTCAGTGCATACCGCAGGTACCAATCCTGCACACCGCGCAATTCGGCAAGGTTGAGCCGCCCGCTGGTGTCCTCGATCGCGTACTGGAAGATCCACCCCAGCCCGGTGGCGTCGGGGCCGAGTGAGGGGTCACGCTCGGGGGAGCTTGCCGGAGATGCCGCTGAGGTACTCGAGCACGCGCGTGCGGGCCCAGTACAGGTCGGTCCCGTCCTCGAAGATGACGTGACGAAGCGAGACCCCCGAAGAAGGAATAGCCACGCACCGTCCTGGCCCCCGGGGAACGCGCAGCATCTCGGTGGCGATGGGATACGTGACCTGGTCCTCGACGATGCGCGGCCTGCTCGCTGTAGTCGGCCCGGACGATGATCCTGGACGTCGGAGAGGTCGGGAATCGCCTCGAGCGGCGTGCGCCGCAGGGCAATCACGCCGGCGATCGCGACGCCAACGGTGAACAGCGCCACGAGCAGCGTGTTGCGGACCGACCATTCGATGATGCGTTTGAGCATGGTCGTGGTCTCCTATGGATGGCCGCTGTGTGCGCCCGAGTCCTGCGGCACCTTGGTCGGCTGGCAGGCCTTTCGCCG